>OZ241908.1:0-5849483 GCA_965203685.1 Candidatus Azotimanducaceae bacterium | reverse complement strand
GCCCGGTTTCGCCGCGGCGCGACGCCATTGGAAGCCGAGTAGCCCCGGCGGTCGCACGGCGTGTCGCAAGTCCGGGACTTCGACGATGCGCAGTTGCGGGTGCGGAAAGCCGGCGCCCGGCAGCGCCTCAAGGCGGGCTTGGCCATGGACGAACATTCCAGCCACCGCAGATGCGTGAGCCGGATGGTGGTAGACCTCGATGGGTATGTCGGCGCTCGAGTCGCGCGCCAAGGCGAAACGCCCGGAGTGGAACGTCACCAATGGCCGGATCGGTTTCCGGGTTTGGTACTCGAAGTACCGCGACCCGTTCTCCTTCCACTCTCGGGTCACCAACCCCGGCGCGACGGCAACCTGGTCGAGCGACGTACCCAGGCGGACTCGGAACGCCGCTGGTGGCGCCGTCGCGAAGAACGTCGCTGGATCGGTCGAGCCGAGGCTCGGCAGGACGTCCACGGTGCGGAGAACGGTCCCATTGGGGAGCACGCCGGGGAACGTGACGCCCGGCGGACTCTTGAAGTCGAAGTCGATCTTGAGCGTCTCATGCGGCTCGAGGGGCCGGTTCAGCCGGTAGCTGCGGATCGAGTTCCCCGGGGTCGGGGTGAGCAACTCGCCAGTCAGGGACATGGACTCGACCGTCAACTGCGGTGGCGGCGCGAAGTGGAGGTCGGCGATGGGGACGTCGTGGGGGTTCACGAGGATCGTCGAGCCCCGGCTGCGCACCCAGCCGTCCTCTGGGTGGATTTCGACACTCAGATCCAAGCGGGAGTAGACCGGCTGCAACACAGCCGGCGCGATTTCGTTCACCGCCACGGTTGGCGGCCAGGACAACATCCAAGCACCGCTCACCAGGGAGATGACCACGCCACCCCAGCCGCAGGCGGCGACGGCAGGTGTCAGACGGCGACGCAACTCTTCGAACGACGTCGTGCCCAGGAGATGAACGCCCGCGAGCAGCGCGAAGCACAGTCCGGTCCAATAGATGCCGAGTGCCAGGTGCGGGCCGAAGCTGGCACCGTAGCCGCCGATGTCCGACCAAGGATCGATCGGCGCACCGAAACGCAGCAGATCGTGGTCGAAGGCAAGATTGGTGGTGATATAGACGACGCAGGTCGCTGTCGCGGCGATCCAACGCCGCGACACCGCGCGGTGGAAGCAGACGGCCAGAATGGCCAGGTGGCAGGCGTTCCAGCCAAGGTTGAAGACCAGCCCGTGGCCATAGACGCCCCACTCGATGTCGGCCAGCCCCCGCGCGAGTTGATAGACGACGGCAATCGATCCCGCGAGGAAGAAGGCGACCAACACCGTCACGACGACGGCGGTCGCGTCAGCCGCCAGTCGCCGACCGCTCAGGGCCGCAGGCGCGCCACCCGCGTAGATGGCGAGCGCCCAAACGGCCATGGCGAAGTTGGCATAGATGACGTCCAGGAGGACACGCGTGGTCGGAACCGTGCCGCCGAGACCGAAGACCAGTCCTCCGGCGAGGTTGAGCAACCCCGCGGCGACGAGAACCTGGCACGTTCGGGAACGGCAAAGGCGGCGCAACGCCGCCCAAACTTCGATCAGGAATCGGGCGGCGTCGGAGATGCCACCCGGAACCGCGTCAGTGGGCGCCTGGCATGGGCGCGCGTGCCGGATAGGGATCATCACCGAAATACACGACGCGCGTCAGCCACGTGTAGTCCGCTTCCGTGGCCATCAGGTACACCAGCACCAAGATAACCACGGGGGGCAGCAGAAGTGCGTAGATGAGCGCCCAGCGTTCGTACTTGAGGTGCATGAAGATGGCCACGATATAGCCGGCCTTGATTAGCATGAAGGCGAGGATCAGGAACCAGCGCAGGTATCCGGCTTCCATGAAGTCCGTGGCGTAGGACGCCCCACTGACGACGAACAGCAGCCCCCATATCCAGAAATACAGGGTTAGCGGGTGTTGCTGGCCTACTTCGGATGCCACGTCGTTGGTCCCTCCGTCACCACAGGTAGAAGAAAGCGAAGATGAAGACCCACACGAGGTCCACGAAGTGCCAGTAGAGGCCGACGATCTCGACGATCTCGAAGTTCGTCTTGTCGTAGACCCCCTTGTGCAAGCGCCAGGCGATGATCAACAGATACACCACGCCCGCGGAGACGTGCAACCCGTGGAAGCCCGTGATCATGAAGAAGCAGGAGCCGAACTGCGCCGCACCCCACGGGTTGCCCCAAGGCCTCACGCCCTCGCTGATTAGCTTGTACCACTCGAACATCTGCATGCCAACGAAAACGGCACCGAAGAAGGCCGTGGCGCAGATGAAGAGAATCGCCTTGCGCTTGTCGCGCCGATAGCCGTAGTTCACGGCGAGCGCCATCGTGCCGCTCGACGTGATCAGATCGAAGGTCATGATGGCGATCAAGAGCAGCGGTACCGAGTGGCCGAATGCCATCAGCGAGAACACCTCGGAGGCGTTCGGCCACGGCTCGGCGGCGGTCGCCCGCACCGTCATGTAACTCGTCAGGAAGATCGAGAAGATGAACGTGTCCGAGAGGAGGAAGATCCACATCATGGCCTTCCCCCACGGCACCCCCTTGAACGTGGTGACGTCCGAGGCCCAGTCCTGGATGATCGTGGCGTGGCCCGCCGATGCTTCCGCCATCGTCTAACGTTTCCTTAAAGCTTGCTTGGCCCGATTCAGGATGCCTGGCGCGGCACGTCCTGCGGGATGAAGTCCTCTTTTGCCCCCGGCACGCTGAAGTCGTAGGCCCAGCGGTGGACCGTCGGTAGCTCATCGCCCCAGTTGCCGTGAATCGGCGGCGTCTGTGGCGTACGCCACTCGAGGGACGTCGCACCCCAGGGATTGGGGCCCGATTCCTTGCCGCGCCAGTAGCTCACGATCAGGTTGTAGACGAACAGCAACTGGAATGCTCCGACGACGAAGGCGGTAAACGAGATGCCCGCGTTCAAGATCGCCGCGCTTTCCGGGTAGAAGGCCGACTCGCCACCCGAGGCGAGGACATTGTCGTAGTAGCGGCGCGGTACGCCCACGAAGCCGAGGTAGTGCATCGGGAAGTAGATCAGGTACGTGCCGATGGCTGTGACCCAGAAGTGCCACTTGCCGATCGTGTCGTTCAGCATGCGGCCGGTGATCTTCGGATACCAGTGGTAGATGCCGCCGAAGATGACCAGGATCGGCGAGACTCCCATCACCATGTGGAAGTGCGCCACCACGAAGTAGGTGTCTGAAAGCGGCACGTCGACGATCACGTTGCCGAGGAAGAGACCCGTCAGGCCGCCGACCACGAAGGTGATGACGAAGGAGATCGCGAACAGCATCGGCACCGTGAACTTGATGTTCGCCCGCCACAGGGTGATGGTCCAGTTGTAGACCTTGATGGCGGTCGGCACCGCGATGATCAGCGTCGTGGTGGCGAAGAAGAAGCCGAAGTACGGGTGCATGCCCGCCACGTACATGTGGTGCGCCCAGACGATGAACGACAGCACGCCGATGGCGACGATGGCCCAGACCATCATGCGGTAGCCGAAGATGTTCTTGCGCGCGTGGACGGAGAGCAGGTCGGAGACCACGCCGAACGCCGGCAGCGCGACGATGTACACCTCGGGGTGGCCGAAGAACCAGAAGAGATGCTGGAACAGGAGCGGGCTGCCACCCTCGTACTGACCGGCCGCGGCGTCGAAGGCCGACGCGATGGCGGGCATGAAGAAGCTGGTGTGGATAAGCTTGTCGAGCAGCATCATGACGGCGCTCACGAACAGCGCCGGGAACGCCAAGAGGCCAAGCACCGTAGCGGCGAAGATGCCCCACACCGACAGCGGCATGCGCATCAGCGTCATGCCCCGCGTGCGAGCCTGGAGAATGGTGGTGACGTAGTTCAGACCGCCCATCGTGAACGCGACGATGAAGATCGCGAGCGACCCGAGCATCGTGATGATCCCCCAATCGACACCCGGGGTGCCGCTCAAGATCGCCTGCGGTGGATACAAGGTCCATCCCGCGCCGGTCGGACCGCCGGGTAGGAAGTAGCCCAGCAGCAGCACGATGACGGACAGCAGGTAGACGTGGTAGCTGATCATGTTGACGAACGGGAACACCATGTCCCGCGCCCCCAACATCAAGGGAATCAGGTAGTTGCCGAAGCTGCCGAGCAGGAACGCCGTCAGCAGGTAGATCACCATGATCATGCCGTGCATGGTGATGGACTGGTAGTAGAGGTCCGGTGTGATACCCCACGCCGCGCCGGTCTCGGGGAAGCCGATCTGCATGCGCATGATCCACGACAGCACGAGCGCCACGAGCCCGACCGCCATCGCCGTGATGCCGTACTGAACGGCGATCACCTTGTGGTCCTGGCTGTACCAGTACTTCGTCACCCAGCTATGCGGGTGATGAAGCTCCATCGACTCCTGATACGGGATTTCAGCCTGTGCCATGAAAAATTCCCTTAACTCCGGGTCAGTAGTGTAAGCGAATCGGGAGGCGTACTGCCGTCCCCATCACTCCTCGGCAGCTTCCTCTTGGGGGGAGGTTTCCTCTCGCAAGTAGGCGACCAAGGCCTCCAGGTCGTCGTCCGAGACCAAGTCCTCGCCGTACGGGATCATCACCGGCGCGAAGCCTTCGACCAACTGCACCGCGGGCTCGCGGATGGACTCGATGATGTAAGGCTCGTCGGCGGTCACGCTCGAGCCGTCGGTCAACTGGCGAGCACTGCCCCAAAGGCCCTGCCACGTCGGCCCGACGACCTGGCTGCCGTCCAGCGAGTGGCAAGCGAAACAGCCCTGGTTGTCGGCGACCTCGCGGCCGCGGCGCGCCAAGGCGCTGTAGACCTTGGGCTCGATGCCCGCCTGCATCTGTTCCCAGGTCGGCTGCGCCGCGAGCCAGTCATCGAAGTCCTCCTGGGTGTCGATGTAGAACTCGCCACGCATGGTGTAGTGGCCCCGCCCGCACAGTTCGGCGCAGAGAATGTCGTACTTGCCGACCTTGGTCGGTTCGAACCAGAAGTAGGTGATCATGCCGGGCACCGCGTCCATCTTGGCGCGGATCTCCGGGACCCAGAAGTCGTGCAGAACGTCGTTCGAGCGCAACAGGGCCTTGAAGGGCTGGTTGAGCGGCAGGTGCACCTCGTTGCGGTTGACCAAGATGTCGTCGGCGCCGTTGGGGTCGTCCGGGTTCATGCCGAACGGGTTGTCGACGTTGATGTTGCGGACATGAACGGTGCCGAACTTGCCGTCTTCGCCGGGGAAGCGGAAGGCCCAGGTCCACTGCTTGGCCAGCACCTCGAACTCCTGCGCATCGTCCGGGACGTTGACGTAGTCCTCCCAAACGATCAGTCCGGGTGCCAGCATCAGCGCGACGCCGACGGTCGTGACAATGGTCAGGATCCACTCGAGACGCGAGTTCTCCGGCTCGTATTCCGCCCGGGAGTCCTCGCGGTGACGGAACTTCCACGTCGAATAGGCCATGAACAGGCCGACGGCCACGAAGACCACGCCGCAGACCCAGAACGTGATCAGCACCGTCGTGTCGATGGTGCCCCAGTTGGAGGCGATGTCCGTGAACCACCACGGGCTCACGAACGTGAACACCACCGATCCGACCACGAGGACCAGAAGGAAGATCGCTACCGCCATGCGTTTACTGTCTCTCTAACCTGCTACCCGGCTGCCAAGGGTGTCGCACAAGAAGGACCGGCCGACAAGGATCGACTCGGTCTCTTGACACCGTGGTGGGAATCCGTCCCCCTGCCTTCTCCCGTTAACCAGTAAGGGGATCGGGAAAGACGGCGCGGATTGTCCGACAAAGCCGACGCGTGTTTCAAGCGCGATTTCGCTCGAGGGCGCAGGGTGCAACAGAACGGTCACATTCACGCGTACACTCCCTCAACATCGCCCCTGAACGTTAGCGTCGTCTTGCTGAGGAAACTCGCCGCCGAGGCACTCGGCACCCTGTTCCTGCTCGCCACCGTGGTGGGTTCCGGGATCATGGCCGAGAACCTCGCGGCCGGAAACGACGCCGTCGCGCTGATCGGAAACACGCTGGCCACCGGGGCCATCCTCGCCGTGCTGATCACCATGTTCGGACCGATTTCCGGTGCCCACTTCAACCCGGCGGTCACGCTCGCCTTCCTGCTACGGCGCGAGATCGCCCCCGGCAGTGCCGCGGCCTACGTCGTCGTCCAGGTGATCGCGGGCCTGGCCGGGGTCGCGTTGGCCCACCTCATGTTCGACATGGACGTCGTCCAGGCGTCCACCAAGGCGCGAACCGGCACCGGACAGTGGCTCGCAGAGGGCGTCGCCACCTTTGGACTCGTCGCCACCATCCTCGCAACGCTGAAGGCCCGGCCGAGTGCCGTGGCGGCCATGGTCGGCCTCTACATCAGCGCCGGCTACTGGTTCACCGCCTCCACATCGTTCGCCAACCCGGCGGTCACCATCGCACGAGCGTTCACCGACACGTTCTCCGGGATCGCTCCTGCGCACATGCCGGCGTTCATCGTCGCGCAAGTCGTCGGCGCAGTGCTCGCCACGGGGCTGTTCGCGTGGCTGTTACGGGACGAGTAGCCAAGACGAAAGCAAACGCCGACCGTTAGCGGCGGAGCCACGGTCACTCAGCGCAGACTGCGGTAGACGTCTCGGCGGTGACCAGCGGCTAACACGGTCACGATCCGACGGTAGTCGCTGACTTCGTACAGGACGCGGTAGCTTCCTACTCGCACCCGGTACGAACTCGCGCTACCAGTGAGTTTCGCTGCTTGGCGCGGCCGCGGCGCATCAGCCAACGACTCAATCACGGAGAGGAGCCTTCTGGCGATGGTCTGATGCAGCGAATCCAAGTCTCGCGCGGCCGACCGAGTCACTTCGACTCGGTATTCCGCCACTTCGCTTCCAACCGCGCCTTTACGGCGCTGAACGGCTCCGTGGGTTCGCTCCGCCGCTCGGCGATAATCACAAGGTCTGCCAGATCCGCGAGCAAGGCCTCGTACTCCGCGATCGGTAGCAGCACGGCAGACTTGCGACCAGCCTTATCGACGAGGAATTGCATCTGTTGGTTGCTCATTTCATACAGCCAAGCGCGGACCGGAGTTGTGGCCGTCGACGAAAGGCACGACGACCCAAATCGCATGGTCGCACAAGGTCCAGAGCAAGTCACTTGCGGCTCGAAAACCCCTCCGGGGTCGCAGGACCTCCGGCCGGCAACAGACCGACGTTAGGCGAGGAATGCGGACGGTGGGCACGATGTAGCGTACCGGGACGACCAACTCGCGCGTGCTGTGGACACGCCCCGGACGACCAAGGCCGGATGGACCTTCAGGTTCATCACTGCTTCGTGATTTCGTCCGACCAGTGGTCGAGCCGACTCCGTATTGTCCTTGCCTACGAACTCGGCTTCGTCGTCCAGGTTCCGCAACGCCGTGGTGAGCCACCTAACCTCCACCGACTCCCCACTTGCCCAACACTCTCGCGACCTCGCTATCGCCCGCGAACTCTTCGCAGTTCGCTTCCGCTATCGCTTCTGCGATCTCCCCGATCTGCCATTCGTTGAGGTCGACGAACTCGCGGATGGCTTCCGCAGCCAGAAACGACCTTGTGCGTTGTGTCGCCTTCGCTAGGCGATCGAGACGCTGTTTCAAGTCGTCGTCCAAGCGAAGCGTCATGGTGGCGGACATGGCGGCCCCCGGTCACGTTTGCGGTGTGTACAACGTAGCAAAGCGGCTGTCAGTTGCGCGACAGACGCTGCGCGACGGTACGGGGAGGAGAAGCCAAGACGAAAGCAAACGCCGATCGGCGTCGGGGTACGCGGGCGTCCTCGCCCGCAATGAACCTAAGTACTAGACCAGAATGCGGACGAGGACGTCCGCGTACCGCCCAAGGTTCAGTGCCGTGCCGGTACGCGGGCGTCCTCGCCCGCAATGAGCGTTGTGCCAGCCGGTGGACGCGAACGGGAAGCCGTTCGGGGCGTCCGCGTACCGTCATACTTGCTAGGATCACGACGATTATCGACATCAGCCAACGGAGCGCAGCATGAAGGCCATCATGGTCATGTACGACTCGCTGAACCGGCACATGCTGCCGAACTACGGTTGCGATTGGACGCTGGCGCCGAACTTCCGGCGCTTGGGCGAACGCGCGGTCACTTTCGACAACCACTACGTCGGATCCATGCCCTGCATGCCGGCCCGGCGCGAATTGCACACCGGCCGGCACAACTTCCTGCACCGCTCCTGGGGCCCGTTCGAGCCGTTCGACGACTCGACGTTCACGATCCTCAAGCAGAACGGCGTCTACACGCACCTCGTGTCCGACCACTACCACTACTGGGAGGACGGTGGCGCCACCTACCACCACCGTTACTCGAGCTGGGTCAACGTGCGGGGCCAGGAAGGGGATGCCTGGAAGGGCGAGGTCGCCGACCCAGAGATTCCCGAACACCTTGGCCGTATCGCACGCCAAGACTGGGTGAACCGCAAGTACATGCAGGAAGAGCGCCTGACACCGCAGGCGCAGACCTTCGCCGCCGGACTCGAGTTCCTCGAGACCAACCGCGACCAGGACAACTGGTACCTGCAGATCGAGACCTTCGACCCTCACGAGCCGTTCTTCACCCTTAAGCAGTGGAAGGACCGGTACAACTACGAGTGGGACGGGCCTCATTTCGACTGGCCCATGTATGAACGCGTGACGGAAGACCCGGACGCCGTCGAATACCTGCGTTACCAGTACGCCGCCCTGTTGACGCAATGTGACCACTACCTCGGCACGGTGATCGACTTCATGGACCGCCATGACATGTGGAAGGACACCATGCTCCTGGTCGTGACCGACCACGGCTTCCTGCTCGGCGAGCACGACTGGTGGGGCAAGGCGCGGATGCCTTGGTACAACGAGACCGCCCACATTCCTTTCTTCGCCTGGGATCCACGCACGGGCCTTGCCGACCAGCGACGTCGCAGCCTGACGACGACCATCGACATCGGTCCTACAATCCTCGACTACTTCGGCATGGATCGGCCGCCCGACATGGACGGTCACCCGCTGCGCGCAACCATCGAGGACGACACCAAGGTCCGCGACGCGGTGATCTACGGCATGTTCGGTGCCCACGTGAACATCACCGACGGCCGCTACGTCTACATGCGTGGTCCGGTCGGCGACAACGCGCCGCTCAACCACTACACGCTGATGCCGACGCATATGCGCAGCCCCTTCTCCACGCGCGAATTGGCGCAGATGAAGTGGCACGAGCCGTTGGCGTTCACCAAGGGCTGCCCGGTGATGCGCATCCCCTCCACCGGCATGGGACGATTCGCAGAGGCGTTCCAGACCCAATTGTTCGACCTAGCGACGGACCCCGGCCAAGTCAGCCCGATCGACGACGCCACGGCGGAAGCGTCGATGATCGCCCGCCTCGAGACGGCCCTCGCCGAGCACCAGGCGCCACGCGAGCAATACGAACGACTCGGCCTTGCCCACCCCTGAGGGATGAAAAATGTGGCGTGACGTCCTGATCGGCACGTACACGTGGCGCGACGCTGAAGGCATCTACCGCGGACGCTTCGATGACGATACCGGCGCCTTCGAGACGCTCGGGCTCGCCATCGCCGCTGATAGCCCAGCGTTCCTCGTGACACACGACGACATGCTCTATGCCGTCAACGAGCAGCGCGAAGGTGGCGTCTCGGCGTTTCGCCGCGCCGGCACCGACCTCGAGTTCGTCAACGCACAGCCGAGCGGTGGCTCGCTGCCTTGCCACTTGAGCGCCGGGCCCGATTGGGTCGCGGTGGCCAACTACGGTTCCGGGACCGTGGCGCTGTTCCCCACCTCGGGCGATGACGGCAGGCTACTGCCGGTGGCGGATTCCCGACAGCATCGCGGCAGCGGTCCAAACACCGACCGCCAGGAAAGCGCCCATGCGCACGAGGTGTACGCGCTCGGTTCCACGCTGGTCGTTCCGGACCTAGGGACCGACAAAGTCCATCGTTACCGCGTCGGCAACGGGCGGCTGGCCGACGACGGCCACGCGACATTGCCGCCGGGTTCCGGCCCGCGCCACGTCGAGTTGCACCCGTCGCTGCCACGCCTCTACGTGCTCAACGAACTGGGCAATACCGTCGATGTCCTGTCATGGCCCGACCTCGAAGCCGTGCAACGGATCGGCACATTGCCCGGCGACTTTGCCGGCTCCAGCACGACTGCAGAACTTCAGATCGCCTCGGACGGTCGGTGGCTGTACGCGTCCAACCGCGGCCACGACAGCATCGTGTCGTTCGCCATCAACCCCGACGGTCGCTTGCACAGCCCCGAGTGCGTACCCACGCGCGGCGAGCACCCGCGCTACTTCTGCCTCGATCCGTCGAACAACTGGCTCATCGTTCTGAACCAGGACTCCGACAACGTCGTGGTCTACCGACTGACCGCCGGCCGGCCCACGGACATCGCCTGCAAGACCGCGGCACCAACACCGGTCTGCCTACTGTTCGCTTGAGTGGTCGGCCTACACAGGGCCTAGGCGTTCAACCGCCGATCGACACGCCGATCCGTGTGCTCAGGAACTCCCTGAAACTCCGGTTGAAGGCCATGGTGGTCGCCACTCCCGCCACGGCCACTGCTGCAGCGATGAACAACACCGGGACGTTCTGATCGACCGCATCGGCTGCAATCCCCGCAAGACCCATGGCCAGCGGCATCGTGCCGCCCATGACCGTCATCATGACGCTCGACACCCGCCCGCGCAGGGCGTCCGGTGTCGTGGCCTGCATCAGCGTCGGGAAAGTGATC
This sequence comes from Candidatus Azotimanducaceae bacterium, assembly GCA_965203685.1. Taxonomy (GTDB): domain Bacteria; phylum Pseudomonadota; class Gammaproteobacteria; order Pseudomonadales; family Azotimanducaceae; genus VXYL01. The sequence continues at coordinate 5,838,718 of OZ241908.1, read as the reverse complement.
ATCATCACGCCGTTGAACATGCCGCTGACAACGTTGGCCGCGAGGAAGAACACCGGGTTGGTCGCGACACCGAGCACCAATGTCGACGCGCCGATGCCCAACAGGGTGGCGATGCCGAACACGAAGCGCGAAGGACCATCGATGCGCATGGCGCCCGCCAAGGCCATGCCGACGAGATTCCCCGCCGCCATCGCGGCCATCAGGTAGCCGTACCAGTCCGACGTCAATCCGCGGTGGACGTCGAGCAGAATGGGGAGCAAGACCGCAAGCGGCGCAGTCACGAAGTTCAAGACCGCGAACGCGATGACCATGTTGCGCAGCCCCGCCCGTTGCCAGACATAGCGCAACCCGACGACGATGTCGCCGCCGAAGGCACGGACGAGCGACCGCATCGTCGGCGACGCCTCGGGCAGTTTCTGCGGCATGCGGATGAAGGCCTCAGACAGCGACGAGAGGAGGTAGGTCACGCCATTGACGAGAAACATCACCGGGGCGCCCAGCATCCTGAAGAGCACCCCGCCAATCGCTTGGCCGATGGTCATGCTGGTCATCATCGAGAAGCTGTTGAGCGCGTTGGCGGTGTTCAGCCGCCGCATGGGCACGAGGTTGGGGATCGCCGCCATTACTGCTGGCCGGAAGAACGCGTTCACCACGCCGCTCAGGACTCCGGCTGCTACAAGGCAGCCGACCTTGAAAGCCACGGCGTCGTCGATCACGAAGAAGGCGATCCCGACGAGCAGCATCGCCACGCCGAGCAGCGCGTCGCCGATCACGATCAGCCGCCGCCGTGAGAACCGATCCGCGATGGCCCCGCCGATCGGCCCGAGCAACACGCCGGGAATCGCACCCGCCATCGACACCAGGCCCATTGTCGTCGCCGACCCGGTGGCCTGCAGGAGCCAGTAGATGGTCGCGATCTGCGACAGGGAGGTCCCGACCCCGCTGACCGCCTGCCCCTGCCACAGAAGCACGAAATCGCGGTTCAGCAACCGATCCCGCGGCAATGCGGCCTCGGTCTCCTCGGTCCCTGCTCCACGACGCTGTCTCAAACGCGGTCCAGCGTCCAGATCACCGCGTCGACCGGCTTCTTGAGCCACAATCCGCCGCCGACCGGCTCGAAGTGGCGCGCCAGGCGGCGCCGGTACCAAGACGCGGGGCGCAGGTACACATCCGTGTCCGTGCGCGCGGGGTCACACAACGCTAGGTCCTCCTCTGCCAACACGCCAAAGTACAACGCTTCGCGCGCGATACGGCCCAGCGTGCCGATGGCGGCCGCCGCGTCGGACTCATCGAGGTACGCCAGCACATCCTGGCAGACCACCAGGTCGAACGGCCGCCGGGGCGCGAAATCCGGCAACGCGGCCCGCTCCCAACCGTAGGTCCGGCACAGGTAGTCGCTGCTGTCGACACCGCGTACAACCGCCTTCGGGTAGAGCTTGACCAACGCGTTCAACATGCGCCCGAGGCCACACCCGACATCGACGATCTGGCGCACCTCCACGCGTAGGTGGCGCAGAAAGGCCGCGACGAATCGCGCTTCGATCTCCGCGTCGTGCACGCTCGCTGCGCGCGTCTCGGGATGACGATAGAAGCGGTCGAAGTAGGCCCGGTCGAACCGTTCCGCGAGTTCAGGCATCGGGAGGCCGATTGGCATCGTACGCAGCCGCGTAGTCCGGGAACTCGTTGAGTACCTCGATCGCGGTGCCGAGCGCCGGGCCGATGGCTTCCCGCAACTCCGCCGGTGTGGGGAACGGCTTCCCGGCGGCTCGCAGGGCGCGGACATGCTCGTGCATACGTTCACGGTTCTCGGCGCGTACGGCCTCTTCGGCGGCCGTCAAGGACTGTTGGAAGTGCAAGGCATTGCCGCACGAGTCCCGGATGAGGACCGCCGGGAACTCGTAAGGCGGCTCGATCGCGACTTCGACCGAGCCCGGTCTCCTGCCGTTCCACTCCGCGGCGAGCGACTCCAAGTCGTCCACCTTGAGCGTCACCGTGCTCGGGGCGGGCTCGTCGTACTCGTTGAGCATGAACGCCGCTTGGTCCCGCGAGATGGCCATAATGACCGGCTGACCCTCGGCTTCCCGCCACTCCCAGTCGATGGTGAAGCCGAGCCAGTCCACGTAATGAGCCTTGGCGTCCGCATAGGACGCGATCCCGAACACCGGCACAATCGCCTCGATCTGACCGGCCATGCGGCTCCTTGGCGTCTTTCGGTGGGCGCATCATGACAGTTGCGCAGAGTTTTCCAAGATCGCGTACTTGAGACGGTTCGTCCCACGATCCTCAAGCTTCGAGCGGCTTCTTCTCGTACACCGTCGCGATCCGTTCGCCATCCCAGACGTAGCACAGATGACGCTCTGGCCGCGCGCCCGAGAGGAGTCGTGGCCGGAAGACGGCTGCACATTCGCCACGGTCATGGCGCACGCTGTCGTACGCCAAGCCGTCCGAGCCCTCGTCCCTGAGCCGTTTCGCGAGCTCCTGCGCTGGGCCGTAGCTGTCGCGGCTGTAGACGAGCGGGAAGGACGCCTCCCGACCGCGCAGGTCGTGCAACCTGCCGTCCAGTTCAACCGCGTACACGCGCATGTCGAGTTCCATGCGCGACTGGTCAGTGGCGCGCATGAACCGCTCGCGGTGGAATGCCGTCTCCGCAACCGCCGTCTCGAGTTCCCTGGCAGCGTAGAACACCCCGTAGCTCCCGTCCGAGAACCGGCTTCCCTCCGGGCTGAGGTGCGTGAAGGCCGCCATCACCACGCTCGTACCCGGGCCCGACACGCGATCCTCCTCTGGCACCAGCCGGATGTCCCCGGCCTGGTCGCGCAGTCTTGGATTGGTCAGCGACTCCAGCTCGAACACCGCCTCCATGTCACCCGGATCCGCCACGCGCTCGAAGAGCTGGATCGGCGGAAACCGGCTCGGCACGATCCGCCAGCACGGCTTCCAAACCACCGGGACGACCGGGATATCACTTGCCGCCACGCTGGGCGTCCAAGTACTGCCGGACGACGTACAGGTCCGCGACCTGGCCCGACGACATGCGTTCGAGCGCCGAACGCCCCCCGAACGGCGCAGCACTGTTCGGCCGCTTCACCCATTCGTCGGCAGCCGTTTCATCGGGAAGCAGGATCTGCAGGGCCTTATAGATTCCCAGCACGTACGAGATGCGCTCCAAGGTGTCCTTCGGCAGCGCGGTGTCCGAGTTCTTCTTCCACTTGAAGAAAGTCGAACGGGCGGTCACCCCGAGCAGCGCCATCTGCTCGGCCACCGACAGGTCCCACAGCCCCGCAATCCGGAAAAAAGTGCGTAGTGCCGGAGCCGAGTAGCCCCTACGCTCGACCGCCGACGGTCCTTGAGCAAGCGCCGCCATGTGCACTCCAATACTGGACTCATTTTTAAGAATAGTCCGTGTGTGGATTATGCGCAACCAGCGTTGCGAGCAGGCAAACGAAAAAGGTTGCGTTCAGCTAGCGTTCATCAACGTGAAAGGATCATGCGCCGCTGGCGGCGGGGAGTCGACAACTAACCAGAGCATCGAATCGGCATAGGAGTCGAAATGAACAATAAAAAACGGATGTCCGCGCGTGCGGTCGCAGTCACGAGGAGGGCTGATCACGAAATGGTCCGTCATTGGGCTAACGGCAATGGCAATGGCCCTGCTGGTCTCCAGCGCTAGCGGTGCCGACTATGGTCCCGAGCAAGACCATGCTGAGGCGTTCTACTCGGTCTCGGTTTACGACAAGAAACGCGACCCGTTCGCGGATCTCGAAACCACGGTGGTTCGGGCCGGGCGTGAGAACAAGCGCATCCTGCTGTTCGTGGGCGGGGACTGGTGCGGCTGGTGCAAGGTCTTCGAGCGCGCCGTGCGAGCCAATGCGCCCGTACTCGCCGCGATGTCGGACGGCTTCGTGGTCATGAAGGTCGACTACTCGCGCTGGGGCCGTCGCGGCAAGTTCCTCCGCCAGTACCCGAAGGCACCCGGCTATCCACACTTCTACGTGCTGGAGAAGGACGGTGCGCTGCTGCACTCGCAAAGCGGCGCCGAACTGGAAGCGCCGGACGGTTCCACCGCGTACGACACCGGGGCGGTGCTGGCGTTCCTCGAACGTTGGGGGTCGAGCGGGGCGTGAACACGATGCACCGACGGACAGGGCGACTCGTGCGCAACTTCGCACTGCGCGGCGCGATGATCCTCTGGCTGGCGCTCGCGGCGAACGTGGTAGCAAACGACATGGGGGACACCCCGGATGCGTCGCTCCGGTCGCTGGCCATGGATCCCCTTGATGCGTACGACGACTCCGACAATCTCTGGTTGGCCGCGACACCCGCGTCTGCGGAGGATCTGACGCGCTGGCGGCTTTTGGTCGGTTCATTGGCCGAAAAGACCCCGGCGGTGTTGCGGGAGAAGTGCGGGTACCGGGTATGGACCACGAAGAACGAGAAGCCTTGGCGTGAGGAGACCTACACCCCTCGGGAACCGTCGCCGTGGGCACTGGTTTCGGTCGATGGCGCGAGCCCCGAACCGAAGGCGCTGAAAACCTACTTGAGAGACAAGGAAAAGGCGGTGCGGAAGGAGGCGAAGGAACGTCGTCGCGCCGAGCGTAGAGGAGAGCCGCACAACGAACCGTTCCACCCGATGGGCGTGTTGGACATGCTAGAGGCACTGCCGGAGCCCGATGTCGTGATGCAAAACGAAGGCGGCGGTCGGTTCTTCGGACTCAGGCCGAATCCCGCGGCAGAGGATCCAATGCAGCGCGGCGTTCAGATCACCGTCGGCGTGGACGGGGTCGGTTCGGTCGTGTCGATCGATCTGCGTTCTTTCGAACCGTTCGACGGGGGCGGAGGCGTGAGGATTGAACGGATGCACCAGCGGTTGCTGCTCAGTTGGGACGACCACTTGCACTTGCCGGTGGTGCGGTTTCACGAGAGGGTGATGGACGCGAAGGTCCTTCGGGTCGTCAAGGTGCGCGACCACACCGTTCAGTGGTACGCCGACGTGGGTTGCCGCGAACTGTGAGTTGATCGGAGCCGCGGCCCTGCCGGGCTCGTTAAGCGAATGCGACCTTGAAGTTCATAAGCCAGGCGTAGACCGCGCAGCCAAGTCCGATGCCTGCGCCGTCGATGGCTAGATCCAGCAACTCACCGCTGCGGCCTGCGACGAACAGCAGTTGGGCGAGTTCGAGCAGCACGCCGAAGGCGAGCAGCCAGAGGGCGACGTCGAGCAACGGCCCTTGGCGGAAGTGCGCAAAGCAGAGCGCTAGCGCTAGGTAGAAGAAGGCGGCGGCGTGGGCGACGACGCCGCTGAGGTCCGCGACCACGCCAGAGGGGCTCGGTGTGCAGGCGACCGCACTGCAGATGGCAAGCGGAATCCAGAATGCCGCCTTGACGAACAGGCTCCGAGCTTGCGCGATCAAGTCCCGTCCATCGGGTCGACATCGGCTTCGTAGTCGACGCCGTCGAATCCAAAGCCGAACAACGCGAGGAACTCGTCGCGGAACTGACCGAGGTCGCTCAATGCGCCGATGTTGTCGCTGTCGACCACGTCCCAGCGACGGCGGACTTCGGTCTGCACGGCGGCTGCGAGTTCGCGGGCGTCGGCGCGCAAGCGACCGACCTCGTCGCGTCCGATGGCGTCACCGTAGAGGCCGTCGCGAAACAGCCGGTCGATGTGCTCGATGCTGCTCTCATGGCTGCCCTGCTCGCGCATGACGCGGAACAGGATCGACATGTAAAGCGGCACCACGGGAATCGCCGTGCTGGCCTGGCTGACGATTGCCTTGAGCACGGCGACCCGCGCTTCGCCCCCGATATCACCGAGACGAGCCTGAATGGCGGCGGCTGCACGGTCGACGTCGGCCTTAGCGCGGCCCAGCGTGCCCTCGCGGTAGATGCGGGCGGTTAGGTCGCTGCCGAGATAGGAGTAGGCGACCGTCTTGAATCCTGGAGCAAGGGCATCGGCCTCCAAAAGCGCGTCGATCCACCACTCCCAGTCTTCACCACCCATCACCTGCACGGTGGCGGTGGTCTCATCCTCGTCCGCCGGAGGGAGCACGATTTCCCGCACTTCACCCTTGTTGACGTCCAGGCTCTTGACCGCCAACGGTTCGCCCAGGGGCTTGATCGCCGAGCGAAACTGCGCGCCCGTGCGCGGGTTGGTGCGCACCGGGGCGGCCAAGCTGTACACGAGGAGGTCGATCTGGCCCATGTTCTCGCTGATCGCGGCGATCACGCGTTCCCGGGTCTCATCCGCGAACGCGTCTCCGTCGAAGGTCAGCGCCAGTCGCCCTCGGGCCTTGGCGGCGTCTTCGAAGGCACGGTTGTTGTACCAGCCTGCGGTGGCGGTGCGCTTCGGCCCCGGCGCCTTCTCAAACGACACGCCAACGGTGTCGGCGCCGCAGCCGAAGCCCGCGACGATCCGCGAGGCCAAGCCGAAGCCGCCCGAGCATCCGAGCACTAGGGCATTCCGAGTACCGGGGAACCGACCACGCGCCTCGACGGTGGCGATCTGCGCATCGACATGGGCGCGACACCCTGTCGGATGCGCCGTGGTGCAGATGAACCCGCGGATGCGCGGCTTAACGATCATTCCGCATCCTCCGCTTCGGCGCAAAGGTGGTAGATGTCGGTACGCCGCTTGGCCGGGTCGTCGTCCCAGTCGCCGTAGATCTCCCAACTCACACCGGCGAGGGTGTGGCCCTGCGCCATGCACCACGACACAAGCCCCTGGTGCACTTGCGGCAACTGGTCGTACTCGCCGTAGTGGTAGGTGTGCGCTGCCAAACCCACGGGGGTTTGGGACTGGACCACGTCGCCTTCCGGATCAAACGACGGCTCGAGTTGGACACCGATTTCCACGTCAATGTCCCCCGACGGAGAACCCCGGTAGAGCCACACGTTGTGGCCGTGGCCAGTCAATTCTCGGCTACGGATGAAGGCCCACACCTTGTCCATCATCGGGAACATGGCGGCGGGGACGTCGCTCATCTTGATGCGCGCTTTGACCACGGCGAGGGTCTGTGCTTCGACGCGGGCAAGCGTCATCTCATTGGGCATGCGGAGCCCTTGGAAACAGGCGGTCTTGAACCATACCAAGTTTCGCGGTCCGGCCCGCAATGACCTTGTACTAGGCTCGAAGAGCGGACGCGAACGGCAAGCCGCTCGGAGCCGTCCGCGTACCGGTCGCTAAGGCACGGACCAGTCGAGGTTGCGTGTGACGCTGGCGGCGCCCTGTTCCGCCGTGATGATCTCCCGTCCGTCCATGGGGTAGTACGCCCACGAACCGTTGACGTGCCGGAGCATCAGGTCGTCCGGCCCGTCACCGTTGAAATCGCCAACGGCAGCGACCTGCCAGTCGAGGTCCGATGGCAGGTCGACCCGACCTCGACCTGCAGTCGTCCTCCGCCCCTGCATCGGGTAGTAGTGCCAGCGGCCGTCCGTATGCCGCACGATGACGTCATCGCGACCGTCGCCGTTGAAGTCGCCAATGGCGACGGGTTGCCACGCCAACGTCTTGGTCAGGTTCGCAAAGCCGCGAGCGCTCGTAACCTGGCGGCGACCGTTCATCGGGTAGTAAACCCAATTGCCGTTGCCCGTGTGGCGGAGCAAGACGCCGTGTCGGCCGTTGCCGTTGAAATCGCCGACGCCGACAAGCTGCCATTCGGTCCGAGCGGTGATCTGCGCGCGGCCGGACGCGGCGCCGACGATCTCTGCGCCATCGAGCGCGTAGTAATGCCAGGCGCCACCGGCATGACGCACGAGCACATCGGCGTGGCCATCGCCGTTGAAGTCGCCAGGACCGGCGATCTGCCACTCTGGGAACCGGGTCAGCGGGGGCGCGCCGCGCTCAGCGCCCCGCGCGCGGCGACCATTCATCGGGTAGTAGCGCCAACGCCCGTCCGCGTGACGCAGCAGGACATCGTCCCGGTCGTCGCCATCGAAGTCGCCGACGCCGGAAAACCGCCAAGCGCGATCCGCGGGCAGGGTCGCCGAGCCACGTTCGGTCGCGACATTGGCGCGACCGTTCATCGGGTAGTACGTCCAGCGGCCGTCCCGGTGTCGTAGCAAGAGATCGTCGGAACCGTCGCCGTTGAAGTCGCCCGTGTTGCGCCCCGAGAACGGCGGCAGGTCCTCGAATCCGTTCGGGAGCAGTCGGCGGATCCAGCCGTCGCCCTTGGTGAGCACGTACAGTTCGCCGGCGGCGTCGACGCTGACCCGGGCGTCGACGCGCTCCGAACCCGGCCGATAGGTGTTGGGGAATCCCGCCTCGTCGACCAAGTCGCGCTCGGTGCCGTCGAAGGCAATCCGCAACTCCTCGATGGGCGCCTGGCCCTCCTCCGGCAGGTTGTCGGCGTCAATCGCGAAGAGACGGCCGCGGGGGAAGTCGGTGAACACGTACTTGCCAACCAGTGCGGGAATCGCTGCGCCGCGGTAGACGAATCCTCCGCCGATGGCGAAGCCCTCGTCGTGGTCGTATTGGGCGATCGGGTAGACGAAGGGCGTCGGGTCGGTCTCCGGCCTGGGAAACGCCGGTCCCGAAGCCCGGTCGACCCCATGCCCCGTCGCGAACGTGCCCTCACGCAACCGCCAGCCATAATTCGCGCCGGCCGCGCCGAGATTCACCTCCTCGATCTGATCCTGGCCGATGTCGCCGATGAACATGCGGCCGTCGGTGTCCCAGGAGAACTGTTGCGGATGGCGTAGCCCGTACGCCCAGATCTCCGGCGCCACGCCCTCTTCGTCGACGAAGGGATTGTCGTCCGGGATGCCATAGGCCCCGTCGGCGGTGTCGAGCGGATCGATCCGCGCAATCGCGCCAAGCGGTTCCGCCAAGCCCTGGCCGTAGTCGCGCGGATCGTGGGCACTGCCGCCGTCGCCGAAGCCGATGTAGAGCAGCCCGTAGTCGGCATCGCCTTCGGTCGCCGTGGGGTTGAATGCAACCGTGCCGACATTGTGGTTCGCCGCGAACTCGCCAACGCGGAGCACTTCGCGCGATGTGCCGTCGAACGTCCGGGCGGTCGGCGCCGTCGCCGTCCACTCCCGGACCACGCTGACTTGCGTGAGATTCGACTCGTCGGCGTAGTCGGGTTCCCCGCTTGCGCGGGTCGCCGTGAAGGCCGTGTAGAGCTTCCCGTACCCGGGCTTGCCGGGTTCAGTGAACTCGGGATGGAACGCGAACCCCATGAAGCCGGACTCGTTGGGAAGAGCGTCGCTGTAGAGGCTCAACTGTTGGTCGCGCAGGTCCAGGTAGACGGACGGCGTTCGTGCCTCCGTGTCGGTCAGGTAGAGCACGCCGCGGATGTCGTTGAAGGCCAACCGCTCGGGAATGCCGGGCACCGCTTGCAGGTACTGGATGCGGGTTCGCGGGTCGTTGGTTCCCTGGGGGGAGGCAGCGTCGAAGGTACGCGGTGCGCGCACAAAGGGTATGGCTGCCACGACGATGTCGCCCTTGACGAGTTCGTCCGGCAAGGGATCGTCGATCGGTGCCTGCGCCATGCTCGCGCAAGCGAGAACGACCGCCGAGACGGCGGTAGCCCGCCAGACCGCTCTGCGGAACCGGTGATTCGTGGCCGTCATTGAACTCCTCCCTCCCCCGCACGGCGCCGTAGGTCCCGCACCAACTCCTCATCCCGCGCGATTCGTTCGATGTGTCCCCAATTCGACGCATCGGGTCTCGCCCCCACATCGATCAGGCACGCCAGGGCTCGCGGGCGCCACGCGTGGATGGCGTACCCGAGAGGCGTGTCGTGGTGCTGCCCCGCGAGCGCCGCCGGGTCGCGCGCAGCGAGTGCGCGTACGCGCTCCAGGTCTTCGAGCACGATCGCCGCCGGTAACGTGACCTCGGCACCATGGGCGACGAGCCTGCGAACGATCTCGATGTCGCACTCCTGCGACAGCATGTGCAGGCACGCGGTGTACAGCGCCGTCTGACCATCGGTGCATTCGCGGTTCGGATCGGCGCCAGCGTCGAGCAACGCGGTTACCGCCGCCAGGTGATTGTTGTGGGCTGCGTGGTAGAGCGCCGTGCCGCCATCGGCGTTGCGGTCGTCAACCCCAATCCGACCCGACTCGAGCGATGCCACCAGCCCCGGCGCATCGCCAAGCGCCGCCAGCGTCCAGAAGTCCACCGTTGCCCCGTGTCGGCGGAGCACGGCGACGACCTCCGTGGCCGGCTCGGTCTTCCATGGTCCGGCATGGAGCGCATGGTCGAGCGGCCTGTGCCCGTCCTGATCGACCGCATCGACATCCGCCCCCCGCTCGCACAGGACGGCGACCAACCCGGCGTTCCCCCGCTCCGCCGCGTAGTGCAGAGCGGTCGCCCCGCTTTCGTCCGCTTCTGTGGCGACGCCCGGGTTGGCAGTCAGGATCTGTACGGCACGCTCGTTGTCCTCCAGGAGCGCGCAGCTAGCGAGGTCAGGCATGCAGCCACCGGCCCGCATCGCGCGCACCGCACTGGCATAGCGCTGCGTGCGCCCGGAATAGCCATACAAGGCCACCTGTCGGAGAAGTGCGTTGGCGTCGGCAGGGTCCATGTCGCGCCAATCCGCCGCCTCCACAACGGCGAGCACATCGTCCGCGTCGCCGGCCTCGACGGCTTCGGCGAGCGTGGTTGCTACGTCGGTCACCACCTCAAGATTTCGTCCGTGACGCGCGTACCGGCCGAACGATACCATCGTGGCGCTTCTCGGGAGGGAGTCCGCATGTCTGAGTCGCAAGGGTCCGACCGTCGACCCCTGACCAAGTACCACTACGTATCCTACGGTGCCCCGGCCGCACCGCTCGCGTTGGCGGGGCTGCCATTGGCGGTCTATCTGCCCGTCATCTACGCGGATTCGTCCGGTTTCGGCCTTTCCCTCGCCGTCGTCGGCTTGCTGCTGGCGCTCTCGCGTATCTCCGACGTGGTCACCGACCCGCTGATCGGCTACCTCTCGGACAAGTGGAAGACCCGCTGGGGAAGACGCAAGCCATGGGTGTTGGTGGGCACGCCGATTTTCGCCCTCGGCATGTGGTTCCTGTTCGCGCCACCGTTCGAGTTCAGCGACGTGACGTTCTTCGGTCAGACCTTCTCCAACGGTTACATCTGGATGTTCCTGATGCTGACCGTCTTCTACTTGGGCTCGACGATCAAGGATGTGCCTTTCTCGGCGTGGGGCGCCGAGCTATCGGACAACTACAACGAGCGTACGCTCATCATGAGTTGGCGCGAGGGTCTTGGCACCGTCGGTTCTCTCGTCTCGGCGTTCATTCCGCTGATCATCCTGTTCTTCGGCCTCACTGAGGCGACCGACGCGGTTTTCGTGCTCGTGCTGGTGATGTGCATCCTGATGCCAATCATCAACTTGAACTGTCTCGTCGGCGTCCCGGAGTGGCGCGTCGTGGAAGTCCAGAAACGCATCGGCGTGATCGCCGGGCTGCGCATCGTGTCGAAGAACTATCCGTACGTCTTGCTGGTGCTGGTGTTCGGATTCGGGGCGATCGGCTCGGCCATGACCAACAGCCTGTCGCTGTTCTTCGTCAAGCACGTCATGCTAGTCGGCGAACTGTACGGTGCGTACCTGGCACCGTACTTCGTCTGCCAGATCGCGGCCATCCCGCTGTGGTTCAAGCTGTCGCGGCGTATCGGCAAACACAAGGCCACGATGTGGGCCATCGGCTGGTACGCGCTGTGGTCGTCCTTCATTCCCGCCATCATGGTCGCACCGTCCGAGTGGTTCGCCATGTTCGACGTCAGCGTCCTCGTACCCATTCTCCCCGCCAGCACGCAAGCTATCGCCCCCGAATACCTCCAAGGGGTGGAAACCGGCAAACTGCCGATCTACCTCGTCGTGATGTGCCTCAAGGGCTCGGCAATCGGTGCCTTGTCCGCGCTGCCGTTCGCGATGTGCGCGGACGTGATCGACGTCGACACGGCCGAGACAGGCCAACGCCGGGCGGGTGCCTACATGGCGATCTGGTCCATGGTTCGCAAAGGCGCGTACGCTCTCGGCACGGCAATCGGCCTCGGCCTAGTGGTGTATTGGGGGTTCGACTCGCTGGCGGATCCGCGAGAAACGGTAAACACAGAGTTCTCCCTCCTGATGCTGGCTTGCACGTATTCCGTGATTCCCGCGCTCTTCAAGTTCGTGAGCATGCCGCTGCTGTGGATCTACCCGCTGACGGAGGAGAAGCTCCAGGACGTTCAGGCGGACATCAACAAGCGCCACGGGATCGAGGGTGCTTGACGACGCTACGCCCACGAACGACGATTCCTTGCTCGTAAACGTGCGAGGCTGAGCCATGGCCGAAGTCGCTGAGAACGTACAACTGAGTGTGGAGCGCGCCAGCGTCGCGTTGGGTGCCCGCGTGGAGGGCATCGACCTCGCTCGCGACGCTGGACGCGACACCATCGTCGAGTTGCGCGAACTGCTCCTCGAGCACCACCTCCTGGTGCTGCCCGATCAACACCTCGCTGCCCTCGAGCTCGAAGCCTTCGGCCGCCGCTGGGGCGACCTTCTCACCCATCCGGCGACCAAGCACCGCGACACCGACTACGTGCAATTCATCGGTGGCCGAGACCGGATGTTCAAGTTCGCCCCCGGTGTCCATCCGTTCGGCGGTGGCTGGCATTCGGACATGACCTGGCACCATACGCCGCCGATCATCACCGCCTTGCACGCCCAGCGGCTGCCGTCGACCGGCGGCGACACGGCATTCGCCAATCAGCACCTCGCCTATGAAACGCTCGCCGACGCGACCAAGGGGCAGATCGCACATTTGCGCGCATTCCACACGGGTAAGGTGTTCGGTCCCGATGTCGAGGACTCGGTCCACCCGGTGGTCCGAACGCACGACGAGACGGGCGAGCCCGCGCTCTACGTGAACGGCAACTTCACGAAATACATCTGCGATCTGCCCGAGGCAGAGAGCGAGCGCCTGCTGTTCAAGCTCTTCGCCCATGCTACCCGGCCGGAGTTCGTCTACCGTCACCGTTGGGAGTTGAACGACCTCGTGCTGTGGGACAACCGCTCGGTGATGCATTACGCGCTCGGCGACTACAGCGAGCAGCGCATCATGCACCGCATCGTGGTCAGGGGCGGGAAGCCGAGGTAGCGCCAGAGTAAGAATGCGGACGTGGACGTCCGCGTACCACGGGCCACCCCGCCGTGACAGCGTTCGTTGGTCACGAAGCCCTTCCGCCACGTGGCAAGGGGCTGCCTAGCGTCGGCCACGACGTCCTCGTCGCGCTCAGGCTGTTCGTCCCCGTTTCGTTGAACGCGCGGTTCAGCGGGGACGCGCGCGTTGTGGCTATCGCGGTGGCCTTGCTCCTCGTCGTCGCTTTCGCGGCCGGCTACATCGCCGTCGCGGCGAAGGCCGACGGTGTCGAGTTCTACCGTTGGGGCCTGTACACGTTGCTGACGACGTTGTTCGTGCAAACGGCCGTCCTCTTCCTGGCCGCCCTGTCGAGCAGACGGATCTCGCTTCCCGCTTTGCTCACCGCGCTGCCGATGATCGAGACGATCCGTATCGCGCTTCTCCCGGTGGTTGCCCTGACCGAGTGGGGGTGGCTCACACATGGCCTGTACTTCGTCTGCCTGGCGGCACTCCTGCGCGCCCTGCTGCGCGAACTCGACGGACCCATCGTGCGGCGCATCATCATCACCGCGATCACCGGCGGAGCGCTGTGGGGCACGGCGCAACTCGTCAGACCGTTTCCGCTGTTCAACCCTGTCGCCGACGATCGCCCCGAGAAACTGAACATCGAGGAGACGTACACCAGGCAGGAGCTACTGGTCGCCGAGGCACTCGACGCCGTGCTGCCGTCGTTGCCGGACGTCCGTGATACGTACTTCGTCGGCTTCGCGCCGTATTCCGCGCAGAACGTGTTCGAGAACGAGGTGAAGCACATCGAGGAACTGTTCAGCCGCAAGCTTGGCGCGACGGGCCGGACGGCACTCTTGATCAACAGTCGCGACACGGTCGACGAGTTGCCGGTGGCCAATGCGCACAACCTCGAGACCGTGCTCCGCGGGGTTTCCGAGAAGATGGGCCCCGAGGATCTCCTGTTCCTGCACCTGACATCCCATGGCTCGAGCGACCACGAACTGAGCGTTTACTTCGAAAACCTCGGCTTGAACGACATCTCCGCCGACGAACTCGGCGAAATCGTCGCGAGCGCCGATCCCCCCTGGCGCGTGGTCGTGGTCTCCGCCTGCTACTCCGGCGGGTTCGTCGAGGCGTTGAAATCCCCGCGGACACTGGTCATCACGGCTGCGAGAGACGACCGGCAGTCCTTTGGCTGCGAACACGGCCGGGAGTACACGTACTTCGGAGAGGCCTTCTACCGGGACAGCCTGGGCGATTTTGTCTCGCCGGGGGCAAGCCCCGCGCGCTTGCCGGACTTCGAAGGCGCTTTCGCCCGGGCGGTCGAGATCGTGCGCGACAAGGAAGCGAGCGAAGACCTCACCCCGTCCGAGCCGCAGATCTGGGTCGGCGAGGAAATCGCCACCATGCTCCCGTGAGCCAGTACTTAAGGGTTCACCCCACGCACCCACAAGGCCGCCTCGTCAACCGGGCGGCCGAGATCGTTCGCGACGGCGGCGTCATCGTCTACCCGACCGACTCCACCTACGCGATCGGATGCCACCTCGGCGACAAGGAGGCTGTCGACCGCATTCGTGCTATCCGCCGGCTGCCGCCCGACCACCACTTCACATTGGTGTGTCGGGACCTTTCGGAGCTTGCGACCTACGCACGGGTCGACAACGCCAGCTACCGGGTCATCCGCCGCTACCTCCCCGGCCCTTTCACATTCGTGCTACCCGCCACCCGCGAAGTGCCCCGACGCCTGGTCCACAAGCGTCGCAGGACGATCGGCTTGCGCGTCCCCGGCCACCCCATCGCGCAAGCCCTGCTCGGGGCCTTGAGCGAACCGATGATGTCGACCACGCTGCTCCTGCCGGACGAGGACATGCCGGTCACGGACGTCGAAGACCGACGGCCCCAACTCGAACACGCCGTCGACGTGATCGTGGACGGCGGCGCGGGCGGGCCCCGGCAAACGACGGTGGTGGACCTGACCAGCGGTGAGGCGGAAGTTCTCCGCCAAGGCGCAGGCGAGCTGTAAACAACGCAAACCGTAAGTAGCGCGGCTACTGACGCGCGGCTTGAGGGGTATACTGCCGGCCATCGCATAACTTCGACCTCAACCCTTGAGTATCGACTCCGATCAACGGGTCTTGTCGGGCATGCGACCGACCGGGCGGATGCACCTCGGGCACTATCACGGTGCGCTCAAGAACTGGGTACGGTTGCAGCACCAGTACGACTGCTTTTTCTTTGTCGCGGACTACCACGCCCTCACGACCCACTACCAAGATGCGGTCGACATCGAGGCGTTCACCCACGACATGGTGGTCGATTGGCTCGCCGTCGGCCTAAGCCCAACCGCATCGACGATCTTCGTGCAGAGCCGGGTTCCGGAGCACGCCGAACTGCACGTGCTGTTGTCCATGGTGACGCCGGTCGGCTGGCTGGAAAGGATGCCGACCTTCAAGGACCAGCAGGCGAACATTGCGGACAAGGATCTGTCGACCTACGGCTTCCTCGGCTATCCGGTCTTGCAGACCGCCGATGTCCTGATCTATCGGGCGGGGAAGGTGCCGGTGGGCGGCGACCAGGTCGCCCACCTCGAACTCGCACGAGAGATCGCCCGCCGATTCAATTTCATCTTCGGCCGCGAGCCCCAGTTCGAAGCCCACGCGGAAAACGCCATCGGCAAGATGGGCAAGAAGGCGGCACGGCAGTACCGCCGGGACCGGACCGAGTACCTCGAGCGGGGCGATACCGAAGCGCTGCAACGCGCGCAAGCGTTGCTCGGCGCGCAGCAGAACCTGTCCATCGGCGACCGCGAGCGCTTGCAAGGCTACCTAGCCGGCGGCGGACGTGTCATTCTGCCCGAGCCGCAGGCATTGTTGACCAGTGCGCCCGTCCTGCCCGGCCTCGACGGGCGCAAGATGTCGAAGTCCTACAACAACGCCATAAGCCTGCGCGAACAACCCGACGTCGTCGAACAAAAGGTGCGCACGATGGTCACCGATCCGGCCCGGGTGCGCCGCACCGACCCAGGGGATCCGGAGAAGTGCCCGGTCTTCGACCTCCACGCGGTGTACTCGGACGACGACGTGAAGACCTGGGCGGCCGACGGATGTCGGAGCGCCAGCATCGGCTGCATAGACTGCAAGGGGCCGTTGATCGACGCGATCAACCGCGAGCAGGCGCCGATCATCGAGCGCGCAAAACAGTTCGAAGACCCGGACACTGTCCGCACCATCCTGCGCGAAGGGTCGGAGCGGGCGCGCGACGCGGCGCGCGAGACCCTAGACGACGTGAAGGCCGCCACGGGGATCGTTCACCGATGAGCGACGCGCCCAGCCGCCTCGACGCCGCCCGCGCAAGGCGCGACAACGTGGTCGCGCTGATCGACGGCAAGGTCGTCGAGCAACTTCCCGCCGACCTCTACATCCCGCCGGATGCGCTCGAAGTGTTCCTCGAGGCGTTCGAAGGCCCGCTGGATCTGCTGCTGTACCTGATCCGACGTCAGAACCTGGACATCCTCGACATCGAGGTCGCCGAGGTCACCGAGCAATACCTGCACTACATCGACCTGATGAAGGCGCTCAAGCTCGACCTCGCCGGCGAATACCTGCTGATGGCGGCGATGCTCGCCGAGATCAAATCGCGCCTGCTGCTGCCGCAACCGGCCACCGACGACGAGGAGGAGGATCCGCGCGCCGAACTCGTGCGGCGCCTACAGGAATACGAGCGAATCAAGCGCGCGGCCGAGAACCTCGACGAACTGCCCCGCCAAGACCGCGACCTGTTTGGCGCCCACGCCGGCAAGCCGGAGTTGGTCAAGCATCGCGTGCAGCCGACGGTCGACCTCAAGGAACTCATGGTGGCCCTGGCCGAGGTGCTGCGTCGTGCCGACCTCCATCAAGTCCACGCCGTCCAACTCGAAGGCCTGTCGGTTCGCGAGCGCATGTCCGACATCCTCAGCCGGGTCAACACCGCCTCCGGGTTCGTCGCCTTCGACGCCCTGTTCGACCCGCGCGAAGGCCGCCACGGGGTCGTGGTGACCTTCCTCGCCCTCCTGGAGCTAGCCCGAGAGGCACTCGTGGAACTCGTGCAGAACGCGGCGTTCTCACCCATCTACGTGCGCACGCCCCAAGCCCACGACGAAACCTCATGATCCACCCCGATCAAGTGGAACGGATCGTCGAAGCGGCGCTCCTCGCCGCCGACGGCCCGGTCAGCATCGCCCGGCTCGGGAACCTCTTCACGGCCGACGAACTCGACGAGCGAGGTGCGCAAACCCTGGTCCGCGAAGCCTTGGACGCCCTCGACCGTCGCAGCACAGGACGCGGCTATGAACTGGTGCGGGTGGCGAGCGGCTTCCGCTTCCAGGTGCGCCAAGAGTTCAGCCCGTGGGTCAGCCGCCTATTTGACGAACGACCACCGCGCTATTCGCGCGCGCTCCTCGAGACCCTGGCGTTGATCGTCTACCGTCAACCCGTCACCCGGGGCGACATCGAGCAGGTGCGCGGCGTTGCGGTCAGTTCTTCGATCATGCGCACGCTGTCCGAGCGGGGCTGGATCCAGGCCGTCGGCCAGCGCGAGACGCCCGGTCGACCGACGCTCTACGGCACAACCCGGAGGTTCCTCGACGACTTCAACCTGCAAAGCCTCGACGAGTTGCCGCCGTTCGATGAGCTTCAATCCTTCGTGACCACACAGGGTCCGGAAGATGCACAAGGCGAGGTAACCGGCGACGCCCGACCTCTCGCGGAAGTCGTCCAACTCCCCATCGCAGACCAGTAACCGCCGCGCTCGACGCCCATGAGCGAAAAACTGCAGAAGGTCCTGGCCGACCGCGGGCTGGGGTCGCGGCGGGCCATGGAGAAGTGGATCACCGCGGGGCGTGTCGGCGTCAACGGCCGTGCCGCCAAGCTCGGCGACCGGGTCGAGGCGGATGACGAGATCAGCGTCGATGGACGCAAGCTCGACCGTGGTCCGGCCGCCCGGACGCGCGTCCTCGTACTCAACAAACGTGCCGGCGTCATCGTCTCGCGCAATGATCCCGAGCGCAGGACGTCTGTGTTCGACGAGCTGCCCTCGCTGCGCACCGGTCGCTGGATCTCCGTCGGCCGCCTGGACATCCAGACGACCGGGCTGCTGTTGCTGACTAATAATGGCGCACTCGCCAATCGCCTGATGCACCCTTCCACGGGCATCGACCGCGAATACGCCGTGCGCGTCAACGGCACACTCGAGCCTGAGGCCGAGGCAGCACTCAAGGCCGGCGTGGCAGTCGGCGGCCGAACCGAGTCATTCAGCGACATCCGCTACTACGACGGCCGCGGCACGAACCACTGGTACCACGTCGTGCTCATGGAGGGTCGCAACCGCGAAGTCCGCGAGTTGTTCGCGACCCAGCGGCTCAAGGTCACGCGGCTGAAGCGTGTCCGCTACGGTCCGGTGATCCTCCCGCCCTGGCTGCCGCGCGGCGCGTGGGAGGAAATGCGCGTCGACGATGTCGTAGAACTACAACGCATTGTCGGCGTCGGGGAGCAGGCGCCGCCGCTCAAGAAAGGGCAATCGAGGGGACGCGGCGACCGGACGAAGGGGCGATCCATGCTCATCCCCTATCCCGAACTCCGACCCCGAGAGACAGGCTAGGTCTCTGCAACAGGCTCGGGGGGATCGTGCGGCGAGAAATACAGCGCAACGCAGGTCAGCACTTGCCACAGGCCATGTCCTGCGACGTACGCCACCCCTTCCCAGCCCGAGCCGTCCTCGTCCGCATCTTCTCCCGGCTCAAGGCCAGGGGAGTCCGGGAAAATAGGGCCCCCAAATGGTTCGGTGCCGCCCGACCAACCGATGACGGCGCCGCCGATGACTCCCGCGCCGGCCAGCATTGCGACCGTGCGGCCGGTGAGCCGGAGCGTGCCGAGCCTCGCCACGACATAGCCGACGAACAGCGCCGTGACCACGCCTGCGATTGCCGTGTTGGCCAACACCCAGGGGAGCGGTGTGAAGGCGATCTGCACGCCCAGCCAATAGCTGAACACGCCCGCGCCAGCCACGACCGCAAGACGGCGGCCACCCGAGACGTAGCGGAACAGCACGAGTACGCTGTACACGGCACCGGTGGACCAAAGGACGACGTAGACAAACGTCTCGTTGGAGTTCCACGGCGCTGTCTCGTGCGTGAGACCCCACCAGATCGCCGTCGACGCCAACGCGAGCGCGATGCAGAGCCAGAGCGGCGCCCGTTCCAGCATGCGAAGGTAGCGGCCGAACATCGGCTGCTCCCTCAGGCAGCTTGTTTCGCGTCCACGTAGGTCGGCACGCCTTCGGCGGCGAAGATCTCATCGATGGCGCGTCGATCGTCGTCGCTCAAGCGCCAATCGGCGGCTGCGACGTTCTCGGTCAGTTCGCGCTCGTTGCGCATGCCGACGAGTCCCACGGTGACCGCTGGGTTGCCAAGCAGCCAGGCGATCGCAAGCTGGGCCACGGATCGACCGTGATCGCCCGCGAACTCCTTGAGTTTCTCGACCACGCGCAGTTCCGCCTGGAAGTGCTCGCCTTCGAACAGCGGCAGTCCGAACGCCTTGCCGCCGCTGCGCCAGTCCCAGTCCACGAACGTGGTATCGGGCGTGAAGGCACCCGTGAGCAAGCCGAAGCCGAGACTGCCGTAGGCCATGTAGCCGATGCCGTTGTCCTGGCAGTACGGCAGAACGGCCGCCTCCATGCGGCGGTCGAACATATGGTAGCCCACCTGGTTGGCGGTCAGATGGCCGTGCTCTTCGCACGCCGCCATCATGGGCACGTCGTAGTTCGACACGCCGTAGTGGCGGATCTTCCCCGCCTCCTTCATGGCTTCGAGCGCGCCGATGGTCTCGTCGTGCGGGGTCTTGTGATCCGGCCAGTGGATCAGCAAGAGGTCGAGGAAGTCCGTGTCGAGGCGGCGCAAGCAGCCCTCGGTGTGGGCTGTGATGTGCGCGGCGGACGCATCCCGGCCGGCGACCGCCGCCGGTCCGCGCGCATTCGCATCGTCCTTGTAGGCGAAACCGACCTTGGTCACGACCACCACGTCACCGCGCCGTGATCCCAACCCCCTCGCGAGAAGCTCTTCGGACGTGTAGGGGCCGTAAACCTCCGCGGTGTCGAACAGCGTGATGCCGTGGTCGACGGCCATCTCCACCGCACGCACGGCCTCCTGGATGTCGATCTCCCCGTACTGGGTCGTGCCCATCTCCCATGTCCCGAAGCCAACTGCCGAACATTCGAGGTCCGTGTTGCCGAAGTTGCGGTGTTCCATGACGCTTCCCCTTAGCGATTCCTGTCCGATTGTACGGTGAATGCTCCCGGCGGTTGACGGCGGCCAGCGAAGCGCGCAACGTGAAGCGAAACCTGCGAACAAGGAGAGGGACATGGAAGCCGGCAGCGACTGGCGCTTCAACATCGCGCAGGCGACGGATGCCCAATGGGCCGAAGGCTTGCGCCGAATCTTCGACTACCGCGATCTCGGTGTGAAGGCCGCAACCAACGGCGACTTCATCGCGCACGTGATCCGTGCCAATGGCAAGCGCGAGGAGGATGCTGTCGCGCAGTGGCACATCCACGAGTGCGACTTCCAGATGGTCTACGTGTTGAACGGCTGGGCACAGTTCGAATACGAGGGCGAGGGCGTGCAGACGATCCGCAAGGGCGACTGCATCAACCAGCGTCCGATGATCAAGCACCGCGAGGTCGCCTATTCCGACGACTTCGAGGTTCTCGAGATCGTCGCCCCGGCCGACTTCAAGACCGTTGTCGTCGACGCGCCCTAGGGACAACACGATCGCGCCTGACCCGCCGTGATGAAGGTCCGTTTCGGACTGCATCGCGATGGTCTGCATCCCGACCTGGCAACCGACTCGGTCGGCGAGATCACGGTCGGGCCCATTGGTTTTCTCCGACTGCTGGAGAGTGACCTAGGACTTGCCCCGGCGGCTGTCCATCCCGCCGAGGAAGTCGCGTTCTACCGGGGCTGCCTCGCCGACCTCGACGACTTGGCGCGCTTCTACCATGCCTCTTTCAGCGTCGACCCGGTGGGTGTCGCTCGCACGCTGCTCGATTGGCGGTCTGGCTGGTACCTGCACGGCTGGGACGGCACCTTCCCCGCCGGCGTTCCGCAACGGCTCGCCGACCTCGCCGCCGTCGAGGCATTGGCCCAGGACCGGTTGCCGCCATGCATGGGCCAGCGACTGCGGAACATCCTTGCGCTGGTGCCGGAACGTCGCACACAGGTGGAGACGGTCACGCTGCTCGACGAAGCACAGGATCTGCCGGTCATGTGGCGTCGCCTGCTGTCCCAGTTCAACTGCGAGGCCATCGACGAACCAACAGGCGCCGCAACACCGTGTACAGATCTTGGCAAGCTGCAGGCCGCGCTCCACGGCGACCCCGCCGGACAACTTGAGGGCGACGGATCGGTGGTCGTCCTGCGGGCAGTGTCGCGCGATGTCACCGCTCAGGCGACCGCCGAACTCCTGCGCGCCCTACCCGTTCGCACCGAGGCCGTCGCCGTCGCCACCCACGACGGCATCATCCTGGACAACGCCTTCGAGCGCGTCGGCATGCCGCGCGCGGGCTTCCAGCACTACTCCCCGTTCCGCGCCGCGAGCCAAGTGCTGAAGCTCGCCCTGGCGCTGATCTGGCAGCCCCTGGATCCGCATCGACTGCTGCAGTTCCTCATCCACCCGGTCAGCCCTTTGCCGTGGTCGGCTCGCGGCCGGCTCGCGGAAGCGGTCGCCGCTCAACCGGGAATCGGCGGCCCGGAATGGCGCGCCGCGGTGTCCGCCATCGACGACGCCGACGATGTCGCATTCTGGGTCGCACCGGAACGCTTCCCCGTCGGCACGGGAGCCCCCGTGGACGTGCTGAGTACGCGGGCCCGTCGGTGCGTGGCATGGCTGGCCGGAACGATCGCCACCGCCGCCAACGATGAGGCCAAGGCCGTATTCGGCGCGGCGTATGCCCAAGCCGAGGCACTGGCTGCGACGCTGGAGGGCCTCGCGGGCGGAGGCACCACGCACATCGCCAAGATCGAGGTGGACAGGCTGGTCGACGAGGTGACCCGGGCCCTGCCCGATCCATCGACGTTCGCCGAAGCCGGTCACGTCCGGGCAACAAGCCATCCCGGCAACGTCGCCGAAGCGGTCGACGACGTCTATTGGTGGGACTTGAGGCCAACGCGCCTCGATCTCACCCCGACCTGGACCCAAGCGGAACTCGCCGCCTTGGCGGCAGCAGGTGCGGAACTGCCCACCGCGGAGCAACGCCTTCGAGGCGAGCAACGCGGCTGGCTGCGCCCGGTGCTGAATTGCCGACGGCGCCTGGTGCTGGTGGTGCACGACGAAGACGGCGCGGGACGGCACCCGCTCTGGGGCCGCATCGAAGAGCAACTTCGCGGCTGGCTCGAAGTCCGCCTCGATGACGGACTGTTGCGCGGCGACGCCAACCAGCTTGCGCTTCTCGATATCCGGGCGCCGCCGATGAGCGTGACCCCGCTCCCTCCCAAGAAACGCTGGTGGCGAATAGGCCGTCCAATCGCTCCCCGGGCCACGGAGTCCTACACGAGCCTCGCCAAGGCGTACTTCCATCCCCACGAGTGGGTCCTCGAGTACCACGCGCGCTTGCGCGGCAGCCGGATCACCGGGGTCGCCGACGGCCCGTTGCTGAAGGGCGCCCTCGCGCATCGGCTCTTCGAGCGCTTCTTCACGGAGAACGCCAACTGGCGCTCGCTCGACGAGACCGACATCGCGACTTGGCTTAGAACCACGATCGCCGATCTCATCGAACGGGAAGGCGCCGTGTTGCTCGAGAACGGTCGTGGCGTCGACCGCCAGCAAGTCGTCACCACGCTCGAGCGCGCCCTTGCGCTACTGTTGCGCCACCTCGCCGACGCCGATGTCGTGGAGGCGACTTCCGAGTTCCACGTTGAACGACCGTTCGCCGGTGGGTCGCTGCGTGGCGATGTCGACCTCGTGATCGCCAACGAACGCGGTGACCGCGCCGTGCTGGACGCCAAGTGGGGTAGCGAGCCTTATCGCCTGGAGGAGATCGCGAACAACCAACACCTGCAACTCGCCGTCTACGGGTTCATGCTGGCCCGGCCACAGTGGCCATGGGCCGGCTACTACATCGTCACCACCGGCAACATCGTCGGCCCCGACAGCCGGTTCTTCCCGAAGGCGCTGGGTGCCGGCACCCTGACGACCGAGGAGATCTGGCAGCAAGGCCTTGTCACCTACGACTGGCGGCGCGAACAGCTCAACAAGGGCGCCATCGAAGTCAACGCCGGCGCTGCAGCCGACGAAAGCTCTCAACCGCCCGACGCCGGACTGGAAACGCGCGTGCCGCCGGACCGGTTCGACCCGTTCCGCTGGCTGACTGGGGTTGAGGCGTTCCAATGAGTGACGGTGGTACGCGGACGTCCAGGTCCGCATTTGGGCACGCCACAAGGTCCATTGCGGGCCAGGAGGCCCGCGTACCGCGGGACGACTGGCGCCATGTCACGTTCATCAGTGCCGGGGCCGGCAGCGGCAAGACCTATCGACTGACCAAGGAGCTTGAACGGGCGCTCGTCGACGGCAACGTCTCTCCTCAAGGCATCGTGGGGACGACATTCACCGTCAAGGCCGCGTCCGAGTTGCGTGAGCGCGTCCGCGACCGCTTGATCGCCGCCGGTCGGATCGACCTCGCCGAACGCACGGCGGAGTCGCTCGTCGGGACCGTGCACAGCGTCTGCGAACGCCTGCTCAAGCGGTTCGCTTTCGAACTCGGCCTGTCGCCGCAGATGAACGTGATGAGCATCGACGACGGGACGCGGTTCTTCAATCAAGCCCTCGATCACGTCCTGCCGCTCGACCGCGTCCGCGAAATGAACGCCCTCGCGCACCGCCTCGGCGTCACCTATCGTGGTCTGCCGACCTGGCAAGCGGCAGTCAAGGACGTCGCCGACAAGGCACGTGAGAACGACGTCGACCCGCCGGCCTTGCGCGCGATGGGCAGGCGCAATGCTGATGCGTTCCTCGCCTTCTTCCCCGACGCGCTGGACGTCGACCCGACGGCCACCTTGCTCGACCGCGTGCAGAACGCGATCCGCGACATTCCCGACGACGGCCTGGTCGGGGCACGGAAGTACCGGCGGACCTTGGCCGACGCCGAGCCGTTGCTCGCAAGGCCCGATTGCCCCTGGTACACCTGGATGCGCCTCGCCGGCACGTCGGCCCCCGTCGCGATCCGGCAACACGTCACGGCCATCCAAGAAGTCGCCTGCCTCTACGAACGCCACGGTCGCTTCCACGACGACGTCGCCCAGTTCCTCACCGGCATCTTCGACATCGCCGCGGACTCCCTCTCGCGCTTCGCGGACGTCAAGCGCGAACACGGCCTGATCGACTTCGCCGATATGGAACAGCTCACGCTGCACGCACTCGACCAAGAGCCCGTGCGCGAACGTTTGAGCGACGAAGTCGAACTACTCCTCGTGGACGAATTCCAAGACACCAACCCCATGCAGTTGGCCTTGTTCCTGAAGCTCGCGGCATTGGCGGATCGGGCGATCTTCGTCGGCGATGTGAAGCAGGCCATCTACGAGTTCCGCGGCTGCGATCCGACCCTGGTGTTCGAGACGCTCGAAGGCCTCACCGCGGGCGCCGCGACGACGGATCGGCTCGACACGAGTTGGCGTGCGCGACCGGCGCTCGTGCATTACGTCAACGAGTTGTTCGACGCCGGGTTCGACTTGATGCCGCGAGAGGCCGTCGTGCAGACGTCCGAGCGTCCCGAGGTGAATGTGCCCGCGGTGACGACTTGGGCGCTCCCCGGATCGCTCGACGAGCGGACCCAGGCGATCGCCGACGGCGTCGCGCGGCTGGTGGCAAGCGGCGAGCCCGTGGTCGACCCGGAAACCGGGGCGACACGACCAATCTCGTTCGGCGACATCGCCGTGCTGGCACGCACGAACAGCCACGTCGAACTCATCGCGAAGGCGCTTCGTGCCGCACAGACGCCAATGAAGATGACCTTGCTGGGACTGCTCGAGACGCCCGAGGTCACCCTGGCGCGGAGCTGCCTGCGCCGACTCGCCGACCGCGCCGACACCCTCGCGACCGCCGAGATCCTCATGCTCGCCGACGGCAAGGATCCCGAGACGTGGCTTACCGGGCGGCTCGACTACCTCGACGGCGGCGGCCAGCCCATGGCGTGGCTCGAAAACGACCACCCCCTCATCCGTCGGCTCAAGGACATGCGGGACGAGAGCGCCCTGCGCTCGCCCGTCGAGACCGTGGCGCGCGTGCTGAACGAGATCGACATTCGTCGCATCGTCGCCGCCTGGGGCCCGGACGATGTGCGCACCGCGCAACGTCAGAAGAACCTCGACGCGTTCCTCGCTCTCGCCGTCGAGTACGAGAAGCACGCGGCTGCCCACCATGAACCCGGCACGTTGACGGGTCTCTTGTTCTGGCTCGAGCATCCAAGCTCGCCCGACCTGGACCTGCAGCCCGTCGTGACGTCCGGCGACGCGGTGCACGTCCTGACGTACCACCGCGCCAAGGGACTCGAGTGGCCCGTGGTGGTGTGCACCGATTTCGAGTACGAGGAACGGTTGCGGACGTGGGATGTCCGCGTCGAGTCGAGCGCCGGTTTCGACATCGCCGACCCGCTGGCCGGTCGAGAACTGCGCTACTGGCCGAACCTCTTCGGCCGGCGCAGGCGGGGCGTCCCGGCACGCAGCGCCATCGAGGAATCGGCCGAGGGCCTCCGCTGTCGCGCGAAGACCCGGGCCGAGCAGCAACGGCTGGCCTACGTGGGCATGACGCGCGCTCGGGACCGCCTCGTCCTCGCCTTGTCGGCACCCAAGCGTGATGCCTGGTACCACAGCTTCATGGCGGACTTCGCTGTGCCCACCGGTGACGTGCTTGAGTTGCCGAACGGGTACTCGGTGCCCACACGCGCGGAAGCCATGGAAGTCGTCGAACCCGCCGGAATGGCCCGGCCTTACCGGCCACGCTGGTTCGAGAACCGCGAACGGCGGACCTATCCGCGCGAGGCACTGGCACCGTCTTCGATCGAGCCGGTCAAGGCCACGGTCGCGGAAGTCGTCGAGATCGGCGAGCGTGTCACCGTGCGCGGCGATGACATGGCCGACGTTGGCAATAGCCTGCATGCGGTCATCGCCGCGGAACTCGTCAACCCGGTGTCGCGCGCCAAGGCGGTCCGACGGGCGCGAGCGCTACTCGAGAGCTTCGGGGTCGCCGACGGCGTTGAGGGCACAGACGCCGTGGCGATCGCCCAGCGTTTTGCGCGCCATCTCAAGAACCGTCTCGGCGCGACCCGGTTCGAGGTCGAGGTCCCCGTCAGCCACAGCCGCGACGACGGGCGCGTCGTGAGGGGATTCGTGGACGTGTTGGCGGAGACGCCGCAAGGATGGCTCGTGATCGACCACAAGTCCTCGCCAGCGCCGCCGTCGGCTTGGGCCGACGAGGCGTTGCGCTACTCGGGCCAACTCGGCGCGTACCGGGATGCCTTGCTCGCCGCAGGCCGAGACGTGGCGGGCTGCTTCATCCACTTCGCCGTAACCGGGGGGCTCGTGCGGATCGAGATCCCGTAACGCTCGCCGGTTGGACGTGTTTCGCCCTTACAATGGGGTGGAGTGCCGTCAGGAGGGGATTCAACATGATCGTAGGACTCGACCACATCGGCGTCGTCGCGCACAGCATCGACGAAGCACGCGTGACCTTGGAGGACAAGCTGGGCTTCTCGCTTGCCGCGAGCACGCCCCTCCCCGATGGCGCGTATTTCGCGCCTGAGGGCACCCACAACTACATGTTTCAGGTCGGCCTGGGCGAGACGAGGATCGAGGTGCTGATTCCCGTGGTTCCCGAGGCAGGCACGTTCAAGTACCTGCAGCGGTTTGGTCCGGGCCTACACCATTGGGGCTACGGCTGCGACGATGTTGCCGAGGAAGCCGCGCGGCTGCGGGCGAACGGCTTGAGGCAGATCGACCTTGGCGGGCGGCCTGACGGAAACGTTGTGACTGCCGCATTCTTCCACCCGAAGAGCGCCGGCGGCATTCTCACGGAGTTGGTGCCAGCCCGTCGGTAGACGCGTCCGCGGCGCCCGCGCCGCAAGGTACGCCAATCCCCTAACCGCTCGACCGCGCCGTCGCGTGCGATACTTGCGTTCCATGCCACGCCTCACCTCGCGCCCGTCGGCCGCTGCCCACCATGGCGCGTAGCGCCGGGCCGCCGTCCCAGCCAAACGTAAGCGCCGCCGACACCGACCGCCCGCAACCACGATCCGGCATCAAGTACGCCGGTTTCACCGAGGGTAGCGTCGGCCGGCACCTGGTCCGCCTGGGCTCGTTCATGGCCATGGGCTCGCTGTCCATGAACTTCGCGCGCTTCGCGGAAGCCATCTACCTGGGGTTCGTGGGCACGGAGGCCCTCGCCGCGATGGGTTTCGCGTTCCCAATCACGATCTTCCTGTTCGCCTTCGCCGGCGGCATCGGCACCGGCGCGTCGTCGGTGATCGCACGCGCCTACGGGGCCGGCGACCGGGCACAAGCCGCCCGCCTCGTCACTCACGCGGAGTTGCTGGTGCTGATCATCGGGGTGGTGGCCGGCGCTTTCGGCATGGTCTTCGCGGAGGACGTCGTGGCCCTGCTCGGGGCCCAAGGCGAGGTGCGCTCGATGGCGACCGAGTACTTGAGCGTCTACATGCTCGGCTTCCCCCTATTCATGCTGTCCATGGTCGGTTCGACGCTCTTGCGGGCCACCGGCAGCGCCGCGAGCCCCGGCGTGGTAATGACGACGGGCTCCGTGATCCAGATCGGCCTTGGCCCGTTGTTGATTTTCGGTTGGTTGGGTTTCCCGGAACTTGGCATCGCGGGTGCGGCTTGGGCGTATGTCGCGTCGCGGGTCTTCAGTGTCGCCCTCTACATCGTCATCCTGGTGCGCGTCCGGATGGTGAGTTGGTCGCTCGACGATCTCTGGAAGTCGTGGTGGGCGATCCTGCACGTCGGCGGACCGGCAACCGCCAGTGGCCTGATCATGCCCGTGTCCATGCTGGTCATCACCCGCCTGCTCGCCGGCCACGGTCACGAGGTCGTCGCGGGCTATACCGTCGCCTCGCGTGTCGAGACGATGGTGCACATGGTCCTGTGGTCCGCGTCGTCATCGATCTCGCCGTTCGTGGGGCAGAACTGGGGCGCGCGCAACTACGCGAGAGTCCGCCGCGCGATGCGGCTCGCCAACTGGTTCTGCCTGGCGTGGGGCGTGGTGACGTTCGTGGTGCTCGCCATCGCCGGGGATGCCGTGGTGCGGCTGATCGATCCCAACGAGACCGTGCGGGAAGTGGCGGCCATGTTCTTCCTCATCATCCCGTTGTCGATCGGCTTCATGGGCGTGATGCAGGTCGCGACGTCATGCTTCAACGCCCTCGGCCAGCCACTGCCGCCGCTGACCATCTCCATCGCCCGGTCGATCGCCTTCTACGTGCCTCTCGCCATTCTCGGCGACTACCTCTGGGGATACGTCGGCATCTTCTTGGCGACTGCGCTCAGCAACGTACTATTGGGCATCCTGGCTTGGTACTGGAACCGCGTGGTCGTCAAGCGCGAGATCGCAGCAGCGGGTTCGTAGGACATGGCATCGCAACCACGACGCGGCGGCGTGAAGTTCGTATTGCTGCACCACGGGGCATGTCCCGGTGATGGCTTCCACTATCGGATCGGCGCGGACGGCAAGGTCCGGGCCGAACTCGACGAGGCCGAACGGGGCCAACACCCACGGAGCATCGGCGTCGTGATCGATGGCGACTTCGATGTCGATACGCCTGACGACGCGCAGATCGATGCGCTCAAGGGGCTCCTGCTGACCCTCAAACTGCGCTATCCGGATGTCCAGCTCGGCGCGCACCGACAGGTCCGAGGCACGGAGCCGACAACGTGCCCGGGACGGCGGTTCCCGATGAAGGCTCTCGCCGCGTGGTCGCGCGACGAGTTGCTTCGCCAACGACAGGACGTGCTGACGCGCGATTTCGAGTCGCAGTACTCCAAGATCTGATGCTCGGCATCCCCGCCGCGGAAGTGCACATTGACCTTGCGCTCGTCGCGGCACTGATCCGCGAGCAGTTTCCGCAATACGCCGGACGGTCGCTGCAACACTTCGCGAGCGGCTGGGACAATGTCATCGTACGGCTGGGTCCGGACTTGCTGGTTCGGCTACCGAGGCGGAAGGTCGCCGTCTCGCTCATCGAGCATGAGCAACGGTGGCTACCGGTGCTGGCGCAGGGTCTGCCGATGCCCGTGCCGGAGCCCATCCATGCCGGGCAGCCGAGTACACGCTTTCCATGGCCATGGAGCATCACGCGTTGGATTCCCGGCGAGAGCGCCGACGTCTCGGGCCTGCAAGCCGAGGAAGCACCGCGGCTGGCGGCATTCCTCAAGACGTTGCATCAGCCCGCTCCCGAAGAGGCACCGACCAACCCGGTGCGCGGCGTGCCACTGGCAACGCGGGCCGCGGCCGTGGCTGAGCGCATGGCGCGGCTCGCGCAAACAACGGAACGGGTATCAGCGGGCGTCGTAGCCGCCTGGCGCGAGGCCCTCGAGGCACCGCTGGCCACCGAACGCCATTGGCTCCACGGCGACCTGCATCCGCAGAATGTGCTCGCCGACGGAGGCCGCATTGTCGGCATCATCGACTGGGGCGACCTGTGCGGCGGCGACGTCGCGACGGACCTAGCGGCCCTCTGGATGCTCTTTGACCGGCCCGACCGGCAGAAGGCGCTCGCAGCCTACGGCGGCATCGACGATGCCACGTTGGCGCGCGCGACGGGCTGGGCCGTGTTCTTCGGCGTGGTGCTACTGGAGACCGGACTCGTGGACGACGAGCGCCAAGCCAAGGTCGGCGCCGCGACCTTAGCCCGTATTAAAGACGATCAGTGATGCGGGCCTGGAGGCCCGCGTACCATCAGGCCGCCGCCTTCTCCTTGCGCCGCCGCCGAGCGAGCCTCGCGTACTGCTCCTTCTGTTCCGGGGTCGCGTACTTGAGGTTGCGCCCGTAGTCGGGCCCGTTCTCGTCCCAGCCCATGTTGTCGTCAGCGCCGACCAGGCGAGCGAACTCGGGCGGGTTGCGGTCGATCATCTCCTGGGTGACGTGCCACTGGTAGCGCTCCTGGGTCTTCAGGCGGCGGTGGCAGTGGTAGCTGGTGACGTTCAGGCGCAGGCCGTCCGTCTTCTTCTCGAACGCACCGTGCCAAGTGTTGCCGTGCCAGACGATCAGCGATCCCGCCTCGGCCTCCACCGGCACGGCCATGTCTTCGCCTTCGCCGGGCTTGGGCTGGCGGCAAAAGGTATGGCTGCCCGGAACCATGGCGATGGCACCGTTGTCCAGCGTGTAGTCCGTGAGGCAGTATGCAGCGTTGGCCACGTCCGAACACGGCGGCATGCGGCCGTCCCGGTCCGGCGGCGAGTCGCTGTGGAGCCCAAGTGTGTCACGCTCGCCCTTCCACTTCACGAAGGAGGTGAGGCTCGACAACTGCTGCTGACCGCGCATCAGGTAGTTGATGAGCGTGTACAGCGTCGGGTTCACGATCCACTCCTCGAAAACCCGGTCCGCCATTAGGAGGTAGAAGAGCAGGAACTGGCCGTCGCTCTGCGGCTGCGCCTTGTAGTGGCCGAACTCGCCGTTGCGCTCGAGCGCAAAGTCCACGCCGGAGCGCTCCTTGCAGATTCGCAAAACGGTGGCGCGAATGCGGTCGAAGAACTCGCGCTCCGCCACCTTGGCCGGCGGCACCACGGTGAAGCCGTACGAATCGAGCTCAAAGATGTTGCGCTCCAAGCCCAACTCGCCAATCCGCTTGAATGTCGCGTTGAACTCCTTGGTGTTCTCGAACTCGCCGAATTGCATGTCCCCTCCGGGCTAGATTGGCCGAACGCCGATACTACGCCCATTCCCGCCATTGCCACCACCGAGCGCTCGTTCGACAATCCGCGTCATGCGACTCCACGTCATCGACGGCACGTTCGAACTGTTTCGAGCGCACTATTCGAAGCGCCCCGGCCGTTTCGCGCCGGACGGCATGGACGTCAAGGGGACCGTCGGCGTGGTGTCCTCGTTGATCGGCTTGCTCGACGATCCGGACGAGCAGGTGACGCACATCGCGGTGGCCTTCGACAACCCCATCGAGTCGTTCCGCAACGAGGAGTTCGCCGGCTACAAGTCCGGCGAGGGGATGGAGCCGGCCATCGTGGCCCAGTTCGACCTCGTCGAGGACGCGGTGGCCGCAATCGGTGTGACCGTGTGGTCGATGGACCGCTACGAGGCGGACGACGCCCTGGCTACGGCCGCGAAGCGATGGCGCGACCAGGTCGCGCAAGTGCGCATCATGACCCCGGACAAGGATCTCGGTCAGTGCGTCACGGGCAACCGCGTGGTACAGGTCGACCGCATGCGCCGACGGGTCATCGACGAGGACGGCGTCATGGCCAAGAACGGCGTCCCGCCGGCAAGCATCCCCGACTGGCTCGCGCTGGTCGGCGACACGGCCGACGGCATTCCCGGCGTCCCGGGTTTCGGTGCCAAGACCGCCGCCGCCCTGCTGTCGAGGTACGGCACGGTGGAAGCGATACCGCCGCATTCGATCCACTGGGATGTCAAGGTCCGCGGCGCCATGCGCCTCGCGTCCACCTTGAACGAACGCCGCGAGGATGCCGCGCTGTACAAGCACCTGGCGACACTCGTGGAGGACGTGCCAATGTCCGAGACGCTCGACGACCTGCGCTGGCAAGGTGCCCCTAGGGACCGATTTGAAGAGCTTGAACGCCGGCTTGGGACCTTGCCCATGCGCCCGCGGCTCTGGCAATGACCTCGCGTCTTCAGTCGAGCAACAGGAATTTGGCCACGAAGATCGCCGCCACGACGTAGACCGCCGGGGGACATGCGCGAGCCCTGCGGCTCAATAGATGGATCGCCGCACAGGCGATGAAGCCCACGCCGATACCGTCGGCGATCGAGAAGCTCAAGGGGATGCACAGCGCCGTCGCAACGCCCGGAACCGCATCGCACGCATCTTCCCAATCGAGGTCCACGAACGCGCGCACCATCAGGCAGGCCACGAAGAGCAGCGCGGCGCTGGTCGCGTACGGCGGGATGCTCTCGGCGAGTGGCGCGAACCAAAGACAGGCGAGGAACAGCACCGCGACCACGACCGCCGTCAATCCCGTGCGTCCGCCGCTTTGCACGCCGGCGGCACTCTCGATGTAGCTCGTCGTCGACGACGTTCCCGCGACGCTGCCAAAAACCGTGGCCGTCGAGTCCGCGAGCAGGGCACGACCGAGACGCGGCAGACGGCCATCCTCCGCGAGAAGACCGCCACGCGATGCCACGGCAACGAGCGTGCCCGCCGTATCGAACATGTCGACCAAGAGCAGCGCAAGGACGACCGTGAGCGCCGCGAAGTTCATGGCCGCTGGGAGATCCATCGCCAGGAACACCGGCGCTGGCGACGGAGGCACCGATGCGACCCCGTGGAAAACGGCCTCGCCGCTCAACCAGCCCACCGCGGCCAAGACCAAGATGCCGATGATCAGTTCGCCACGGATTCCGCGCGCGAACAAGGCAGCGATGACGCAGAACCCGACCACCGTGGCCGCCGGACCGAACGAACCTAGGTCGCCGAGCGCGACGAGCGTTGCGGGGTCGTCCACCACGACGCCGGCGTTGCGCAGCGCCACTAATGCCAAGAAGAGCCCAATTCCGGCTGCCATGCCGGTCTTCAAGCCGCGCGGAACCGAGTTCACCAGCCACGCGCGCACCGGCAGGATGCTCAACACCACGAATACGAGGCCGGATAGGAACACCATCGCCAGTGCCGCCTGCCAAGAGACGCCACCGGCCAGCACCACGGTGTAGGCGAAGAAGGCGTTCTGGCCCATGCCCGGCGCAAGCGCCACCGGATAGTTCGCGACGAGCCCCATGACGAGCGTGCCGAATGCGGCTGCGAGGCAAGTGGCAACGAATACCGGGCCGAACGGCATTCCGGTTTCGGACAGGATCGTTGGATTGACGACGACGATGTAGACCATCGCCAGGAACGTCGTGAGCCCGGCCGTGACTTCGCGACCGACGGTCGAGCCGTTTTCGGCAATCCGAAAGTGTTCGTCCAACCAGCGCGTCACCGTCTGCCTCCTTTCAAGTGCTGCGCACGATCTCGGCCAACTCGGAGATCGTCCGTGCAAGCCGTTCCTCGCCCCCCGGTTGCCAGCCGAGCGCCTGGAGCGCGGTGGACCGCATCGGGTGCTGCACACGGTTCCGTGCCGGGTCGCGCAACTCGGGCGCCACGCCCAACTCCCGCGCAAGTCGTGCCATGACGTCGCTAGTGTCCACCATCAGATCACTGCAGTTGAACGCCCGCCCCGCAACGGTTTCCGCTGGTGCTGTGAGCATGGTCCACACCGCGCTCGCGACATCGGCACCGTGCACTTCGGTGGCGCGCCGCGCGGGAGGCAGGGCCGCGCCGTTTACGATGGCCCGCGCCAAGTCGAGCCACTTGCTGTTCTCGACAGGTTGCGTGATGCCGTAGACGCCCGTCGGCCGCAGGCTCGCGTAGCAGACGCCGTCGGCGGACGAAAACGCGCTGGCATGGGCTTCCAGCGCCAGTTTGAGCGCGCCGTAGTGGGTGTCCGGCACGGGGCCGGTGTCATCGTCGACCCAGTCGGCCGCCGACGTGTTGCGCCCGAAAACGGCGCGACTCGACAGCAACACCAACCGCTTGACGCCTGCCAGCCGCGCGCGCTCCATCAATACCACGCCCGCCAGCAAGTTCGTGCGCCAGAATGCGAATCGATCCTCCGCCTCGCCACCCCGGTAGCGCCCGGGCGCGTGGGCGTAGGCGCAGTGCACCACCGCGTCGACGTCATCGACCAACGTAGTCAGCGAGTCGGAATCCGTCATGTCGCCGAGGACGTACTGGACGTCCCCAGGCAACCCGCCGCAGTCACTCGACGCTCGCACCAAAGCCCGAATGGCCACCCCCTCGGCTTGCAAGCGTGCGACGACGAAGCGACCGATGATGCCCGTCGCGCCAGTGACCGCGACCTTCATTGACAAGCGGTCCTCAACCAGTGGCGAGTTGTCAGGCCCACGCCCAATCGACGGTTACTCGTACTGGCTACCGTGGAACCGTCCTTTCATTGCGCCCAGTCTGTGGGATGTGCCGCCCGCATCGCAAGGCTACAGCGCCCCGCACGGACCCGGTAGCACAGATCCCGGCACCGATCCCGGCTTCTTGCCAAACTTTGCCAAAGCCGTTACGGTCGATCCGATGAGCACGATGAACGTCTCGCTTCCCGAGGCCCTCAAGGATTTCGTCGACGAGCAGGTCGGCGCGTGCGGCTACGGCAGCTCGAGTGAGTACGTCCGCAAACTGATCCGCGAGGATCGGGATCGCCAGCGGTTGCGCGCCCTGCTTCTCGACGGTGCGGCATCGCCGCCGACAGGCGCGGTCCGCGCAGATTATTTCGATCAACTTCGCGGTCGGATCCGCGACCTCGGCGCGCGGTGAGCGGCAAGCCGGTCGTCCTTCGAGAGCGCGCACAGCGGGACATCGATGAGGCGATTGGTCACTATCTTGCGGAGGCCGGAGAGGCCGTTGCGCTGGACTTCGTCGACGCGTTGGAGGACGTTTGCCAAAGGATCGGCGACCAACCGGGGAGTGGTTCGCCCCGCTACGCACATGATCTGGACATTCCCGGTCTGCGTTTCCGCGTCGTCGGCAAGTTCCCGTACTTGGTCTTCTACGTCGAGAGGGGGACCGGAGTCGACATCTGGCGCGTACTGCATGGGGCGCGAGACATTCCGGCCTGGCTGCGGGAACCGGTCGAAGGTTGACCACGGGTCACGACTACGAATCGGTTACCGCGTCGAGCGAAGCGCACGCGCCACGCTCGGAACGCCTACGAGACGGCACGCTCACGCCAGCGCCCCGCCTTGACAGTCGCCCTTCCCATCAACATCGACAGCCTCCTGCAGCGACGCACAATCGAGAGCGAGCGCGTCGACACAAGGCAGGCTGGAACACGCAGAGCGTCCTGCGCACGCTCGCACGTGTCGATTCCACTTGAGGTCGACGATGCTCGGCGAGAACAAGATAACTCACTGGAAAACATTGAAAAAGATGCCTTTACCCCTCAAGATACCCCCCAAGTTACCGAATGCGTTGAGCGTCTGATCGGTTCGGTCCAACGGGAGACAAGCCGCGCCGAACTGCAAGCCAAGCTAAGCTGCGGGACCGGCGCAGCTTCATCAACGCGTATCTGAAGCGCGCACTCGAGGCCGGCCTCATCGAAATGACCTTGCCCGACATGCCTACGAGCAGGAACCAGCGTTACCGCCGCACGACGGCCGGAGAGGCCCTGGCCCGCCGACTCACGACATCCGACCAGCAAAACCCGTCGGCGCTCACGCCCTCATGGATCAGCAAGATCCGTTGGAATCGGCTTGCCGTCGAGCACCGTGTGCCACAGATCGATCAGCGGCTTGAGCCGGTCAGCCCTGCCGTGGTCGGTTTGCCAGGGCTTTTCGAACTGGTAGTGCACCACCTTGATGCTGGACCACCGCCACAGTTCCGGGAACTTGAAGAACACGTACTGCAGCGCGTTGTAGGTGTATGGGAGTCCGTGCCAGTCGGGGAAGTAGGCCTCGAGGAATGTCTGATCGGTGCGCCGCCAGAAGACGTCGGGCACGTCCAGGCGGGTGAGCATGTCCGCGTAGGTCGCTTGGTCGGGTTCGGCGACGAAGACGCCTGAATTCAGGCGGTGCATGTCCGTCAGGTTGTCGTATAGGTTCGGCGCCGCGCTGAACTCGGGATACGCGAACAGCCTGTCGATGTTCTGGACGACCAAGGTGTCAGCGTCGAGGAAGACCACCCGCTCGAACCCCGTCAACCGCCACAACGCGAGCTTGCAGAAGTTGTCGAGCGGATCATGGAACGACGGCTTTGCACCCTTCGTGTACGGCTCGCGGGCGTGCAGCGCATCCCGGGCATGGCGGGCCCGGAAGGCGCCGGACAGCCGCGGCTGTGCGACCGGGACAATCCGACAACCCTCCGCTTCGAGTTCTTCGCAAGGCGCGCTCTCGGTTGCCAGTACAACCAGGGGCCAACGACTGCCGACCGCCTTCAGCGAGCGCGCCAGGGCGAGCGCCCCAAGTGCGTAGTCGGCGTTGGTGACCAGCGTCACATAGGCGTACACGAAACGCGGCTAGCGAGCGCCGTTGGTCTGACGTCCGGCTGGCGGGCTGTCTGAACGCTCCACCGAGGAGTCCGCGATCTTGTCGGCGATGTCCCGGGTCCACGCGGACGTGCTGGGGATGCGCGATCGGTCCACGCGGTGGATGAACTTGCGCGCAACATCGACGAGTTCGGTCAGCAGGCCGTCGCGCAACTTGATCGGGTCGAGGCCCAGGGCAAGGAACTGGTCGTTCTTCACCGACAGTTCGTTCTCGGCCGCTTCCTTGCGCGGATTCGGCAGGTAGGCGACTTCGGAACCCGTGAGTTGGTGAACCAGGTTGGCCAAATCCCGCACCCGGTGCACTTCGGTCATCTGGTTGAAGATCTTCGTGCGCTCGCCGCTGTTAGGCGGATTGCCCAAAGCGATCTCGATGCAGCGCACCGAGTCCTGGATGTGGATGAAGGCGCGACTTTGCCCGCCCGTGCCGTGGACGGTCAACGGGTGGTCAAGCGCGGCTTGGATCAGGAATCTGTTCAGGACCGTCCCATAGTCGCCGTCGTAGTCGAACCGGTTGATGAGTTGGTCGTGGCGACGGGTCTGATCGGTGTGGGTGCCCCAGACGATGCCTTGATGCAGATCGGTGATGCGCACGCCGTCGTTCTTCGCATAGAACTGGAACAACAGTTGATCGAGGCACTTGGTCATGTGGTAGACGCTGCCGGCGTCCGTCGGGTAGAGGATTTCGCGCGCGGTCTTGGTGCCGTCGTCGAGCGTGATGTCGACGTTCAGGTAGCCCTCCGGTATGGACGCGCCGGCGGTCGAATAGCCGTACACCCCCATCGTGCCGAGATGCACGACGTGGGCATCCACCTCGGTAGCGACGAGCGCGTTGAGCAGATTGTGCGTGGCGTTGACGTTGTTGTTGACCGTGTAGGTCTTGTGCCAGTCGGTCTTCATCGAGTACGGCGCGGCCCGTTGCTCGGCGAAGTGCACGACCGCGTCGGGGCGGGCGTCGCCGATCCACGCCTTGAAGCGCTCGTACTCGGTCGCCACGTCGATGTGCTCGAAGCCGAGCGAGTAACCACTCACTTCGCGCCAGATACGCTGGCGCTCTTGGATCGAATCCATCGGCGTCAACGACTGGACACCCAGTTCGGTGTCGATCCAGCGCCGGCTTAAGTTGTCGACGATGGTCACGTCGTGACCGCGGCCGGACAGATGCAACGTCGTGGGCCAGCCGATGAAGCCGTCGCCGCCGAGTACCGCGATACGCACTGTAGTCTCCCGCTGCTTACCGTGTAAGCCTCGCCCTTAAGCGAAGCGTACCGTATTGGCCGCACCGAACCCACCGTGAGGACAGAACACCGGCGAGGAAGCCATAATCCCGCGCGGTCCTGTGGCAGGAAGAACGTAATGGCTCAAAGTGAAACGAACGCTGCGATCTGGCCGACGCTGGTTGCCGAGTTGCGGCGCCGGCCCTGGTGGATGACGCTCATGTGGGCGTTCTGCCTCTACATGACCTTCATTTACCTGCCGTTCGACCTGTTCTTCAAGCCCGTCGCCGAAGACGAGGAAGTGTGGTTCGGCTTCGTGCTCACGGGTTGGGCGGCAAAGGCAACCGCGCCCCTGCATTGGCTGATCTACGGTGCCGGTGCGTACGGCTTCTGGAAAATGAGCCGCTGGATGTGGCCGTGGGCCGCCGTGTACGCCGCGCAGGTCATGGTCGCGATGCTGGTCTGGAATCTCGTCGATCCCCGCGGCGGCGGTTGGATCCCGGGGTTGATCGCGGGCGCGATATTCGCCGTGCCGACGGCGGCGTTGTGGTTCGCGAAGCGCCACTTCCGTCCGGCGACCTAATGGGTACGCGGACGTCCACGTCCGCACTTGGTCTCGTACATGCTCCAATGCGGGCGAGGACGCCCGCGTACCGCTAGTTTTGCGTGACTGCGGTTTCGGTTTAGAGTCGCCTTGAGTCTTCTTCTCGCCGCGGGTTTACCCATGGCCGATGACATCCTGCCCCTCAAGGGCACGGTCGCGAACCTCAACTGGTTCGACCGGCAGCGCAAGCACTACGAGACGCCGGATCAGATCGCTCGGCGCTTCAAGCTGCCGGACGATGCCGGCATGCGCGCCTTTTGCGCTGGCGCTGCGGCCATGCAGGGCCGAGACACCGTGCAGTTCGTTCGCCGGGCACCAAGTACACCCGACGACGCATGGTCGTCGTTGTTCGCGGACCCGGTAAACGCTGCGCGATGGTTGTTCGGCGTCCAGTGGGACCTCCGACCGGACGGCGAGTTTCGGCTGACCGGGGCCGGGGCCGGCATCGCGCGGGAAGGCCGCATCGCCGAACTGGTGCCCGGCCGGTTGATCGAGTTGTCATCGCCGAGCGGCGGACGGACCCGGTTCGAGTTGCTCGACGCGAGCGGCAGTGCCCGCGCCCGGCGCGACATACCGAACTATGCGGGCCCCGTCACGGAGTTGCGGCTCTCCGATCACGTGCCGGAAGGTGCCGGGGTTCCGGACCAACTGCACGACACGACGTCGGAGCGGATCGCCCAGCCCGGCGGCGTCGGCACCCATTGCGTCGGCGTGGTCGCAGACTGGCATCGTGCCGCCAGCCTGTTTCACCAACTGGCGTTCGTCGAGGCGAAACAGTATTGGACGCCCGAACTCGGCGTCGGCCTCGACCTCGAAGCGCTGGTGGCGGCCTACGCGAAGCTCTTGGCGGCATACCACGGCGGTTGACTTGCTCGGTCGCGAGGCGTAAGACGCACCCCATGGTTGAAACGCGCGTCGTTCTCGGATGGTTCTTGGCGGCCTCGACCGCCTTTGCCGGCGCTGTCTGCGCCTGCGAGGTGTCCGCTCACGGCGACACCCACGCGCCGCACGCCCACCATGCCCCGTCAAGCGATGCCGATCACTGCGTTCAAGCCGAGGACTGCGCGGAGTGCGGACCCGCCATTTCGGCGTCAGACCGTCAAGTCGGACCCACCTTAGCGCCCGCGGCGATACCGGACGACGCACTGGTCGTCGATGCCACTGTGCAGGTGGCGCCGCCCCGATACCGCCAGCTCAACCATCACCCGCCGCGACGGGTGCCCCC
The DNA here is from genome assembly GCA_965203685.1 of Candidatus Azotimanducaceae bacterium. GTDB lineage: Bacteria > Pseudomonadota > Gammaproteobacteria > Pseudomonadales > Azotimanducaceae > VXYL01. The sequence continues at coordinate 5,799,302 of OZ241908.1, read as the reverse complement.
GCGAGCCGCTGATACGGCGGTGCACCGTTTCGACATCCTGCTGAACTAGACCCCGCGCCTTACGCCGCGCCAAGCGCGCGGCACCTCCCGCTTACACGGACGCGAGCCGCACCCGGCTGGCGCCGACGTTCTAACCCGTCGGAGAAGGCGATGAGACCCCGGACAACGCTATCCCGCGCTTGCGCTTGGCTGGCCCTGACTACGCCAGCCGTCGCGGGCCCCGGCTCAGGCGCAGCGTCGGCGTACACGAGCCATGGCGACCCCGCACTCGCCGCGCTGATCGCGGAGACCCTGGCCAACAATCCAACAATCCAGCAAGTCACGGCGCGCCACGTCGCCGCCAAACACGGCGTGACCCAGGCAACGGCGCTGCCGGATCCACTATTGACGTTCACGCGTCACTTAGCACCGGTCGAGACGCGCCTCGGGCCGCAGATCAACGGTGTCGCCCTCCGGCAGGACCTGCCCTGGTTCGGCAAGCGGGCCGAACGTGGTCAAGTGGCCGAGTGGCAGGCGAGTGCGGCCAAGCACGACATCGACATCGTCACGGCGGAGACGGTTCAACAGATCAAGCACGGCTACTTCGAACTCGGCTACCTCGACCGCGCGGTCGAGATCGCCGACGAGGAGTCGCAGTTGCTGCGCCACTACGAGACCTTGGCCCGCGCCCGTTATTCGCAAGGCGTCGGATTCCAGCAGGCCGTCGTCAAACTGCAGGCGGAAATCACCCGCGTCCTGAGCCGCCAGCAGGCATTCATGCGCCAACGCGTCGAGACCGAAAGCGCCCTGAACGCGCTCAGAGATCGGCCCGCGGACGTGGCGCTGCCCACGGTGCGGCTCGTCGGTCGTCCCGCGCTCGAACTGGACCATGACCGACTCGCCAGTCTCGGCCGCGAGCACCGGGGCGAGGTGCGGGCCGCCCATGCGCGCATCCAAGGCGCCGAGAGTGCCGCGCGGCTGTCGCGGCGGGCTTACTGGCCGGATGTTGTCGTCGGCGCTTCCTGGGGGCAGGTTGCGGGTCGACGCGACGCGGGTGGCATCGCCCAAGTGCCGGCGGACAACGGTCGCGACGTCTTCAGCATCTCGCTGGGGGTCAACATCCCGATCTACCAGTCGGCCTTGCACGCGGGCACAGCGGCCGCCACCGCGCGGGTTCGCGCAGCCGGACGCGCGCACCGGGAAGCCCTCAGGCGCGTCGAGCAGGAAGTCCGTACGGCCACTTCCGACCTCGCCGTCATCGATGGCCAGATCGGCCTCCTTGAGCGCGCGCTGCTGCCACAGGCCGAACAAGCGCTCAGCACCACCGAACAGGCCTATTCGACCGGGGCGGTCGGTGTGCTCGAGTTGCTGGACAGCGAGGAGGTGCTGCTCGACGTCCGACTCGGCCTTGCTCGCCTGCACACCGACTACATGAAGGCATTGGCCGATCTCGAACGGGCGATCGGCACGCCTTTGCCGCAATCGGCGGGAGAAACGCCATGAAACGACGCACGATGATTGTCCTGGGACTCGGAGCCGGATTAGCCGTGGCCGCGGTTCTCGTCCTCAGTCCGCCGTGGGCTTGGTTCGCTGATGAGCCGACACCCCGGGCGGCGACCGTCGCCCATCACACCGCGGACGCGGTCGTCTACACCTGCGGCATGCACCCGGATGTCATCCGCCACGCACCCGGAACGTGCCCGATCTGCGGCATGAGACTGGTCCGCAAAAGGGATGCCGAGGCCGACGACGGCGGCGTGCGGGTCAGCCAGCAATTCCTGCAGAACTTCGCCGTACGCACCGCACCGGTGGAGCGTCGCGACCTGCCTATCTCGATCCGTACCGTCGGCGTGTTGGCGCACAACGAAGAGAAAGTCTTCTCGGTCAACACCAAGTTCGAAGGCTGGATCGAGAGCGCCCGCGTGAACAATGTCGGCGAGTTCGTTACCGCGGGCGACCCGCTCTTCGAGATCTACAGCCCGCAACTGGTCACGACGGCGCGCGAATTCCTCGCCGCCATGGACTACGTGGCGCGCCTGGAACGAGACCAGGCCTACCCGGAAGCGGTGCAACGAGCGACGTCGCTGCTCGACGCCGCCCGTGAACGCCTGACCTATTGGGACATGTCAGCCGCGCAGATCGACGCCCTGGCAGCGGCCAAGTCGGCACCGCGGACGATCACCTTCCACTCGCCTGCATCGGGCGTGGTCGTGGACAAGATGGGCGACTCCCTCGATGGCATGAAGCTCGGTCCCGGCATGACGGTTCTCAAGATCGCAGACCACACCACCCTGTGGGCGGAAGCGGATTTCTACGAGGAGGATCTGCGCCACGTGCGCGTCGGCAGCCGGGCCACGATCACGGCGGCGGCGTTCCCGGGTCGCCGCTGGGAAGGCGGCGTCCTTTTCTTCCGTTCGGCGGTGAATGCCGAGACACGCACGTTGACGGCCTTCATAGAGGTGGCCAATGCCGACCTCGTCCTGAGGCCGCGCATGTACGTCGACGTCGTGTTGCATGTGGACGACTTAGCGGAAGCCGTGACCATTCCCGCGGAGTCCATCCTGCATAGCGGCGAGCGCAGCGTTGCGATCGTCGCTCGCGCCGACGGCGCATTCGAGCCCCGGGAGGTCGAACTCGGCATCCGATCCGGCGAGTTGCAGCAGGTGACTGCGGGCCTGGCCACGGGGGAGCGCGTGGTGGTCTCGTCACAGTTCCTCATTGACTCGGAGAGCAATCTCCGCGCTGCAACCAGTCAACTCCTGCGTGGCGACGACGGGCAGGAGTCCGCTGCCGCCATGACGCACCACCACCATCACTAGGGAAGGTCGGGGGAAACCGTGCTGGAACGAGTGATCGACTGGTCCATCGAGAATCGGATCCTCATCATCATCGCGGCCTTGCTGACCGCCCTGGTCGGCATCTACTCGCTCTTCCGCACACCGCTCGATGCCATCCCGGACCTCTCCGACGTCCAGGTCATCGTGTACACGGAATACCCCGGCCAGGCACCGCGGATCGTCGAGGACCAGGTGACCTATCCGCTGACCACGGAACTGCTCGCCGCCCCGTTCGCGAAGGTCGTCCGCGGCTACTCCTTCTTCGGATTCTCCTTCGTATACGTCATCTTCGAGGACGGCACCGATCTCTACTGGGCCCGAGGGCGGGTCCTCGAGACCCTCAACCACGTCGCCCGGCAGTTGCCCGCGGGCGTCACGCCCACGCTCGGCCCCGACGCGACCGGCGTCGGCTGGGCGTTCATGTACGCCCTCAAGTCGGACCGGCACGACCTCGCGGAGTTGCGGTCCATCCAGGATTGGTACCTCAAGTACGAACTGACGAGCGTCCCCGGCGTCTCCGAAGTCGCCAGCATCGGTGGCTTCGTCAGGCAGTACCAGGTCACGGTGGATCCGAATCGGCTCCGGGCCTATGGCATCCCGCTCTCCCGCATCCGCGACGCGATCGACCTGAGCAACAGCGACGTCGGCGGACGCCTCCTCGAGGTGGCCGAGAAGGAGTTCATGATCCGGGGGCAGGGGCTGATCGAGTCCTTGGACGACATCCGCACGATCGCGTTGGGCGTCAATGCCGCTGGCACCCCGATCCTGCTCGAGGACGTCGCCGAAGTGGGCGTCGGGCCGGAAATGCGCCGTGGCATCGCCGAGTGGAACGGCGAGGGAGAGACCGTCGGCGGCATCGTCGTGGTGCGTCACGGCGAAGGCACACTCGAGGTCATCCGCGCCGTCAAGGCAAAGCTCGACGCCGCCAAGGCCGGCCTGCCCAACGGCGTCGAGATCGAGGTCGCCTACGACCGCACCGCGTTGATCGAACGCGCGGTGACGAGCCTGGGTGTCAGCCTCGGCCAGCAACTCCTGATCGTGGGCCTCGTCTGCATCGCCTTCCTGTTCCACGTCAGGAGCGGCATGGTCGCCATCATCACGTTGCCCCTCGGCATCCTGATCGCCTTCATCATCATGTCGAGACAGGGCGTGAACGTGAACATCATGTCGCTGGGAGGCATCGCGGTCGCCATCGGCACGATGGTCGACGCCGGCATCGTCATGGTGGAGAACGCGCATCGACACCTGTCCGAGGCGCGTGGGCGACGGCCGCACTGGGAGGTGATCGCTGAAGCGACCAAGGAGGTCGGGCCAACGCTCTTCTTCGCGCTGCTGGTCATCACCGTGTCGTTCCTGCCCGTGTTCGCCCTCGAAGCGCAGGAGGGCCGGCTGTTCAAACCTCTCGCCTTCGCCAAGACCTACGCGATGGCAGCGGCCGCCCTCCTCGCCGTGACGCTCACCCCCGTCCTCGTCGGTTACTGGGTCAAGGGGCATCGCCTCGGGGGCGGCGAACCTCGCGGCCGCCATGTCCTGCAATTCGGCTTGGCGTTGTTCGCACTCGCCCAGGTCGTGCGGCCCGCGCTCAACGCAGCACTACGGTTCCGGTTCGCCGTTGTCGGTCTCGCGGTGGCCGCGCTCGCCGTGACCGTCATCCCGTTCACCCGCCTTGGCACGGAGTTCATGCCGTCACTGTGGGAGGGCGACCTGCTGTACATGCCGACCACGCTGCCTGGGATCTCGATCACCAAGGCCGGCGAGGTCCTGCAGCAGACCGACCGCATCATCCGCACGTTCCCCGAGGTCGAGAACGTGTTCGGCAAGGTCGGACGCGCCGAGACCGCCACGGATCCGGCACCGCTGTCCATGATCGAAACCACCATCGTCCTGAAACCGGAGGACGAGTGGCGGGAGGGCATGACACCGGAGGCGCTGATCGAGGAACTCGACGCCGCCATCCGCGTCCCCGGCCTCACCAACGCCTGGACCATGCCCATCCGGACCCGCATCGACATGCTCTCGACCGGCATCAAGACGCCCGTGGGAATCAAGATCGCCGGTCCCAACTTAAGCGAACTCGAACGCCTCGGGCGGAGGATCGAAGCCATCGTCAGGGATCTGCCGGGTACCCGCGGCGCGTACGCGGAGCGGGTCATGGGTGGCAACTACCTCGACGTCAAGGTGGACCGCACGGCTATCGCCCGCTACGGCTTGACTGTGAGCGACGTGCAGGAGGTCATACAGACGGCGATCGGCGGCCTCAACGTAACGACCACCGTCGAGGGCCTGGAGCGATATCCCGTCAACCTGCGCTACGGGCGCGAGTTGCGAGACGACCTACCGGCGTTGCGCGCAGTGCTCGTCCCCACCGCCGCAGGTGCCCAGATTCCCTTGGGCCGACTGGCGAGCATCGAATACGCCGTCGGCCCACCGAGCATCAAAAGCGAGAACGCGAAACCCAACGCCTGGGTCTTCGTCGACACCGACGCTGCCGATCTAGGCAGCTACGTCGACGCGGCCCGGACCGCAGTCGGCGCAGAGGTCGATGTGCCTCCCGGCTACACGATCACCTGGAGCGGACAGTACGAGTACCTCGAGCGCGCACAAGCGCGACTGGCCATCGTTATCCCAGCGACACTGCTGCTGATCGCCGCCATCATCTACGTGAGCCGCCGGTCGTTGCCCGAGACGCTGCTGGTTCTCCTCGGTACGCCGTTCGCGCTGATCGGGGCGATCTGGTTGCTCTACTGGTTGGACTACAACCTAAGCGTCGCCGTATGGGTAGGCATCATCGCCCTCGCCGGGCTCTACGCCGAGACCGCCACCGTCTTGCTGCTTTACCTCAACGTCGCCGTCGGCGATGCCGCCAAGCGTGGCGAACTGCGGGACCGCAGCGCGCTCGCCGAGGCCATCATCGCGGGCACTTCAAAGCGGGTCAGACCCGTGCTGATGACCATCGCCACGGACGTCCTTGGGCTGCTGCCGATCATGTGGAGCGTGGGTGCGGGCGCTGACGTGATGAAGCGCATCGCCGCGCCCTTAGTGGGGGGCGTGCTGACCGCCGGCTTGGTCGTTCTGCTGCTCTTTCCTGCCGTGTTCTACTGGTGGAAGGCGCGCGATCTGCCAGCGTAGCCCCGCCGCGTGGCTCGGTGTCCAGCGCGTTGTACCTCGATGCGCGTAGGGGCCTGACGCCAGACCGCTTGCGATGTTTCGCACCGCATCGTGGCCTCGAAGCGAAACGAACGCCGTCCCGCCGCCTTACACCCGTGACCTTCGTTCCAGCCAACGGCGCAACGACCGCTGCCCCTCGCCGGACGCGCGTCCGGCCAGCAAGCCTTCCAGACTCACATCCTCGTCCAGATCATGCCAATGGATGCCGTGGCCCCCGTCGATGATCCGCCAGTTCGCGCGTTCGCCGTCGGTCGCGTAGGCCAGACGCGGATACCATCCCGTCGGCACTGACAACGTCCTGCCGTCGCTGAGTTCCACACGAAGCGTCTCCTCCGAAACCGCCACATCCAGCACCGCCGGCATCCGCAACTCAGGAACCGAAATGGTCATCCCACGCCTCCATGATCTGTTCGCGGTGCCGCCGCACCAGCCTCGTGATGCGCAGGATCTCCGCCCGTGAGAAACCTCCGCTGCGCTGCACTCTCACTGGATCCGCCCAGAACTTTGCCACGTCCCCGTCGCGCTCTACATGCACGTGCACAGGCTCGTCCGCATCGTTCGAGTAGAAGTAGAGGCGGTATGGGCCGTGCCTCAGAACAGTGGGCATATGCGTCTCGAACCATTGACATCGTGTCTCGCCGCCAACCCGGTCCTACCCGAAGAACGCCAAGTCCTCGGTGTTGACCGATGTCTCGCATCCGCACCCCCACCACCGGTAGTGGCCATCGTCGCCGGATCCAGCTTCCACGTGGCCATCGTACTCGCAATGCTCGTCGAGTTCCGACCATTCCACCGGCCGCGCACGGTTAGGAATCGAGCGCTAGGGCCTCCGCCACGTCGGCCCACGAGATGTACTTGAAGTTCTGGTTCTCCTTCTCGCCTGCGGGGTCCACGTTGTAGCCGTCCTGCACGACGAGCAAGCCCTTCGGGTAGTCCGCACCGACGGGTACTGCGACGATGTCGATGCCGTCCGTTTCGCCGGTGCCGTCGATTCCATCGCCGCCGGTCACGCGGAACGTTCCGCGGTAGGCGTGGGGCGGTGAGCGATCCAAGACCACGTAGGTCCAGTTGCCCTGGCTCGAGGCGACCAGGTAGCCGGCTTCCGTTGCGGCGTTGGGTGGCGCATAGATCGCCAGGCCCTCGACATCGGCGGTGAGGCGATTGGGACTGCTGGGATCGGGTGCCTCGGCCTCCTCGTCCGGTCGGACCGTGGCGATGAGTGTTTTGGCATCGGCGGCATCGTCCGGTTCCGCGCCAAGGCGCCAGATCCCGACGCCCTCCTCGCCGATGTAGAGCACGCGGTTCGCATCATCGGCGACGCAGCCTTCCGGCTGGGTGTCCGTATGGATCGTCCGCACGTGTTGGCCGCGCAGTTTCCCGGTACCGGTGTCCGCAAGCCGCCACTGCGCCGCGCCGCCCGCCTTGTCGGTGGCGATCGCGTACAACATGCCACTCGTCGGGCTGTGGTAGAGGCAGAAACCGTACGGGTCGTCGAGGTTCGCTGGGATCGGAGTCGTCAACAGGTCGGTCAACGTGCCGGTCGCGGGATCCAGTGCCCACACATCGATCGTGTCGGTGGTGCGATTCGTGCCGCCGACGACAACGACCGGCGCACCGGAGACCTCGACAGTGCGCAAATCGACGTTGTTGACCTGGCCGGCGTCTAGGCGGACGTGCCGGGTGCCGGCCAAGTCGTACACCTCGAGGCCACGGCGCTTGTTGGTGCCGACCACCCAGCTTGCGGCCGGGTCGAGTTCGTTGATCCAGATCGCCGGGTCGTCCGCCGCATCGGAGCCGTCGACGACCGGCACGGTCTCCGCCCGTGCCTGCACCGACACGGCGTCCGCCGGTACGGCTAGCGGATCTGTTGCGTAGAACAACGTGATGATCACGTCGCGCAACACCGTTTCCACGTCGCACGCGGGCAGCGTCGTCATCGCCAATGCCAAGGTGACTCCACCGATGACCCTCGCGGTCCCGGAACGGCGATGCCCGGCTCGCTTCGACATGCGGCGCACGCTACCACAAGCACGCGGCAGGCCGACCGTGAGCTAACATCGCCCGCCATGGATCGCGTGCTCGAACTGGGCGGCCACGCCGCGGGTTTCTGCGGCCGACTGTTCGCGCAGTCCGGCTACGACGTGGTTCGTATCGAGTCTGGCGATTCGGCGCCTGCGTGGGCCAGCCAAACGGCGATGGACCTTTACCTGCACGCCGGCAAGCGCCGGGTCAGGACGGACGACGCCGGCCTGATCGCCGAACTCGCCGGCCGTGCGGACATCGTGGTCGCCGAGGCCGAGACCGCGGACGCCTTGGCAACGCTCGCCTTCGATACTTGGGCGACGCCGGTCAAGGTGGCGATCACGCCGTTCGGGCTGACCGGGCCGAAACGCAATTGGCGTGCAACGCCGCACGTCTTGCTGGCCATGGGCGGCTACACGAATCTCATGGGCGACTCCGACCGCGCCCCATTGTCACTGCCCGGGCACTACGTGGAGTTTCAGAGTGGGACGTTCGCGTTCACCGCGGCCAACGCGGTTCGGCTAGCCGAAGAGCGCAACACCGTCGACGTCGGCATGCTTGAAGTCGTGATGGCACTCAGCCAGTTCACCACGGTGATGTGGCACTGCGGCGGCGTCGTACGCTCGCGGCACGGCAGCGACTTCTGGTCGGTCGTACCGAGCAACCTCTTCCGCTGCGCCGACGGCTGGGTCTACACCAACATCGTGCCCTCCTTCTGGGATCCGTTCACGGTGTTCCTGGACCGACCCGAATTGGCGGTGGACGAACGCTTTGAGAACAACGAGAAGCGCATGCTGAACCGTACCGCCTTGCACAGCGTGATCGATGATGTCCTAGCGTCGCGATCCAAGGCCGAGATCGACCAGCGGGCCATCGAGTGCCGGATTCCGCTCGGCGTCGTGCAGAGTTTCGAGGATGTGCTGGCCGATCCCCACCTGTCGGAGCGCGGCGTTTGGCAGGAACTCGTCCACGGGGAGACCACCGTGCGTTCGCCGCCGCCAGCCTGGCACATACACGGTGAGACACGACCGGCGCTGAAGCTGGCCGACCTCGAGGCCCCCCGCATAAACGAGCCCTCACCCCATGGCTGAAGGACCTTTGCGCGGTGTTCGCATCCTCGACTTGACGCACGTCTGGGCTGGGCCGCTGGCCACCCGTGTACTCGCCGACCTCGGCGCGACGGTGGTGAAAGTCGAAGGCCCGATGAGCCGCGGGCCGCGCGAGTACCGGGGCGGGCTGCCGATCGGCGGCTGGCTCGGTGGCAAGCCGCCGGCCGAACCCTGGAACGTCAATGCCGTGTTCGTGAAACTGCAGCGCAATAAGCAGAGCCTTGCGATAGATCTCAAGACCGACGCAGGCCGCGACGCATTTCTCGAACTCGTCGCCGTCGCGGACGTCGTCATGGAGAACTTCAGCGCCCGGGCCATGCCGGCACTCGGCCTGGACTACGCACGGCTTGCCGCCGCCAACCCGCGGATCATCTACGTCTCGATGCCCGGCTTCGGCAACAGCGGACCGTACCGCGACCGCGTCGCGTTCGGCCCGTCGGTGGAACCGATGTCCGGCTTGACCACCGTGATGGGCTACGGACCCGGCGAACCACGCAACACGGCCATGGCGCTCATGGATCCGATCACAGGGGTCAGCGCCACCGCCGCCGTCGTGAATGCGCTCCGGCGCCGGGAACGAACCGGGAAGGGCGCGCACGTCGAGATGTCCTTGCACGAAGGAGGCGTCGCGTTCTCGGGTCCGTGGCTGATCGATGTCCAGCTTCCCGGATACGCGGGCGACATCGCGCCACTCGGCAACCGGCATCCCGTCATGGCACCGCACGGCGTCTACCGTTGCGCCGGCGACGACGCCTGGGTGGCCATCGCCTGCCGCAGCGACTTGGATTGGCGCGCATTGTGCGCCGTGATCGTCGGACTGGATCCACGTGCCGGCCTAGCCGAGCGTCGGCAGGACCACGACCGGATCGACGCTACCATCGGCGCCTGGACCGCATCAAAGACCAAGTCCGAAGCCGCCGAGATCCTGCAGAAAGCTCGCGTGCCGGCAGGCCCCGTCAACATCACACCCGATATGACGGAGGATCCCCAGGTCGAGGCGCGTGGCTTCTTCGTGCCCCTCGAAGCCGGCCCGACACCGATTCCAGGCAATCCCATCAAGATGGCTGGCATTTCGAGCGACGACTGGAGGCGCAGCCCGCGTCTTGGCGCCGACAACCGAGCCGTTCTCCGGGCCTGGCTCGACTACGACGACGACCGCATCGAAGCGCTGGAAAACGCCGGCGTCGTGGTGGACAAGCCCCCAGCCTAGGGAGCCACGACGTCGCGGTAGTTCAGCAGATGGGGCAGGTCTTTCAAGTACGCCTCGAAGGGCACACTGACGCCGACGCAATTCGTACCGTCAACCGTGAAGCGTTCGGCGGCGAAGCAGAGGTCGAGTTGGTGGATGCATTACGCGCCAACGGTGATGCCGCCGTGTCGCTGGTCGCGGAGACCGACACCGGCCTGGTCGGACACATCCTGTTTTCACACCTCCCGGTCCACGCACCCGGGACCGAGGTGGCCGCGGTAGCGCTCGCGCCGATGTCGGTGCTTCCCGAATGGCAACGTCGCGGCGTCGGCAGCGCGTTGGTGCGCACCGGACTCGACCGCTGTCGAAACGCGGGCTTCGAGGCCGTGGTGGTGCTCGGCCACCCCGCGTACTACCCCCGCTTCGGCTTCTCGACAGACCTGGCCGAGCAGTTGCAGGCACCCTTCTCCGGGCCCGCGTTCATGGCGTTAGAACTCGTGCCCGGCGCTCTGCGTGACGGTGGTGTGGTGCGGTATCCGGACGCGTTCTTTGCCTAATGTGCTCAAGGAGCGGCGATGTTGGCATCGGGTTCCGCGGGCGTCCCCGCCCGCATTCCGGTCCCGTGTACGATTCATCGCGCATCGAGGTCCGCACACCCGCCACAATCGGCTAAACTCGCCGCCCCCGGCCCCAAGGCAAAGGACGGACAATGCGCAGACAAGAACGCCTCCGGCTGCTCCAAATCCTCAAAGACGGACTCGCCAACGGCGGTGCGGTACACGGCGAAGGCATCGTCGAGAGTCCTCTGTCCGACTTCACATGCCCCGACCTGCTGGCCGAGGAGCAGCGCGTATTCTTCCGGGAGACGCCCCTGTTCATGGGTTTGTCCGCCGACTTGCCGGAGAACGGGAGCTACTGGGCGGATAGCGAAACGGGGCTGCCCATCCTGATGACGCGGGACGACGCCGGCGAGTTCCGGGCGTTCGCCAACACCTGCCGGCATCGGGGTGCCCAAGTGGTACCCGACGGCCGTGGGAACCAGCCCCGGTTCAGTTGCCCATTCCACGCTTGGACGTACTCCAACCGTGGCGACCTGATCGCCGTCAACCGGGCCGAGCGGTTCGGCGACTTCGACAAGGCCGGCCGCGGACTGATCGAACTGCCGTGCGCCGAGAAGTACGGGATGCTGTGGGTGCGGCCAACGCCGGGTGACGAGATCGACGTCGATGCCGCCCTCGGCGGTCTCGAGGACGACATGGCCCACTGGGAACTGCCCGAGCACAGCTACGGCGCCTCGCAGATCATCCCAGCCAACGTGAACTGGAAACTCGCCGTGGACACATTCGGCGAGAACTACCACTTCGACGTCCTGCACCGCGAGACCCTTGCGAACGACATTCGCGGCAACCTGCAGACCCATGACACGTTCGGGCCGAACTACCGCATGGTGTTCGCATCCATCCCAGGGTTCGCGGAGGCCAGCTCCAAGGAACCCAATGTCGAGAACTGGCCGTTCCGGCGCCTCACGCTGTCGGTCTACTTCATCTATCCGAGCACGATCTTCCTTGTCGACGGGGCAGCGGTGGACGTAGTCCGCATCTTCCCGGACGGGAACAGCACGCGGAAGTCACGGACCGCCCACAGCTTCTACGTCCGCCCGCAAGTGAAGGCTTACTTCGAAGACCCCGAGTTCCCGGAGCGCCGTTACGAGGACCGCTTCGCCGGCTTCAACAACGTCGTCGTCAACGAGGACTACAAGATGGCCGAGTCCACGCAGCGGTGCGCGGAAACCGGCATCCAGAGCCACGTGTTGTTCGGCCGCAACGAGCCGGCGCTGCTGCATTACCACAACGCCCACAGGCGCGGATTGGGAAGGCCCCTCCTCGAAGCGCGTTGAAGGTCGTTAGCGACCTACAGCGTCTCGACGAGTTCCTTCAGGCCTTCGCCTAGGTTCACCAAGGCGGCGCGTAGGATCATCCGGTCCCAGCCGATGCAGAAGTCGCGCACGCCCATGTCGATGTAGCGCTTGGCCTGCTCGACCGCGCCGATCTCGATACGCGGCCGGATGCCGTACTCGAGCGACTTGGCGATGACCTTCTCCTCGAAGCCTCGGATCTCGGGCGAACCCATCAGGTTCAGTTGACCGCGCGAGAAGCTGAAATCGGCCGGACCCCACTGGGTCATGTCCACGCCACGTTCCTTGGCACGCTCGAGCACACCGTCGATGCCTTCGACGGTGACGTTCTTCTCGATCATGACCGCGAAGACGATCGACTCGAGATCCTCCAGGTAGCCGTCCATGCTGTAGCTGCCAAGCGCCGGCCGCCGCAGCTTGACGCCCATGTGTCCACCGGTGTTCGGCGAATCCGGCGCGATCGCGCGATGGCACTCGTCGATATCTTCCGGCGTGCGCACATCCGTGAACAGCACCGACTTGAAGCCGGCGCCGAGGGCCACCTGCGCCCAAAAGCTCTGCGCTTCCTGGTCGAGCTTGATCATCAACGGCAGGTTGCCGCACTGCGCCGACCGCGCCAGATCGTAGAGGAGGCGCATGTCGAAGGCCGAGTACTCCGCGACGTATTCCGCGTAGTCGAACAAGCCCGTGTCGCCGATCAACTCGGGCACGTCGGCATCTGCGAACAGGAAGTGGGTGCCGACGGTCGGCTCACCGCGGTCGAACTTGTCGCGGAAGGTGTTGGGCAGAATCATGTTGCTCCCTCAAGAAGGTGGTCGAGTCGTGAAGCGCGGGAGTTTAGATGGAAGGGCTCCTCGACGCAGCGCCTCGCGGGCGCAACCGTCTAAGGGTCAACCGCGGCGGGTGATGTCCAGAAGTTCGCGCAACCGGGGCAAAGCGCGCCGGTCCTTGTCCCGATCCGCCGCGCTCTTGGACCTGATCACGTCTGCCAACGACGCAACCAGCAACGAGACGCCCGTGGCACTGATGGTTACCGCGTCCGTCTTCAGATCCTCGAAGCCCCCCGTGCCGCTCGGAGTAAACGCTAGGTCGATGTCGCCGTACCGGGTGGTCAGGTTCAGGATCCCGTCCGGCCCGAGGTTGCGCAAGAACTCCGCCGAGCAGTCAAATGGCAGTCCGTCCGCCGCACCTTCCGCGCGAATCCGCGCTCGAAGGCCGCGGAGCGCCTTAGCGAGCCGGTCTAGGTTCTCGGCGTCGTAGGCCGGCGCAATGTCAATGTCCATCGTAACGCCGGCGTCGCCATGCAAGATGGCCGCCATGCCGCCGATCAGCACGAACCTGACGCCCGAATCGGCAAGTGCCTCGAAGATGCGTTCTGGATTGAAGGCCGCGTCAGCCATCGTCCAATATCTGGAGGGTCGCACGCGCCTTTCGCACAAACCTCGTCGCTAGGACCGCGTTCGCCAGTCGCTCCGCCGGGGTGAGCCGCAGGTTGCGTTCGAGCATTGATGTCGTTTGCGGATCAGGGTCGCCCAAGGCGACGCGAATCTCGAAACCCGCCGCGCGCACTAGGCGCTCCACCATGGCGGTCGAAGGGCACCTCGCGCCGGACTCGATGCGCGCGACCGTCGACTGTGCAACGCCAGCTCGCTGGGCCAACGCCCACTGCGTCAACCCGGCACGTTTGCGCGCTTCGCGTACGAGTCGCCACAAGGCCATGGGGTTCGTTATAGCCAATTGGCTATCGTGGTGCAACGACAAACAGTCCTTAAGGGTACCGGTGGAGGCGGACTGGAAAGCAGTTCGTGGACGTCCGCGCACCGTCAGGGCTCGCCGTTGTCCCATGGGTTGACGGTGAGTGCACCGAGCGGTTCGAAGTCGGCGACGTTGCGCGTCATCACGTGCAGGCCGTGGACACGGGCGGTGGCGGCAATCATGCCGTCGGTGGCGCTCGCACGACGGCCCGCGTTCTGCGCCAGAGCGTCGAGTTCGCCCCAAAGCCGCGCCGTGCCCGGGTCGAACGGCAGGATGCGGTCGGCGAAATGCGTCTCGAGCCCATCGAGCCATGCCATGAGTTCTCGGCGCCGACGTCCCTGTGCCAAGCGGGCCACGCCACCCGCGAGTTCGCCGAGTGTGACCACGCTCAGGAACGTGTCCTCGTCGTCCAGCGACTCGACCGCTGCCTCGACTTCCGGTGCGCCCTGCGGATGGCGAATCTCCGAGACCACGCAGGTATCGAGGAGCACTTTCACAGCGCCACGTCGCGCATCGGGCGACGATCACGTTTCGCTGTCACGCCCTCAAGCGACGGCCCGCTCAGCAGGTAGGCGATGAAGCCCGATCGACCGCCAGTCAGCCACCCGAAGGTTTCCTCTGCTACGACCACCACGGCCTCGCCGCGGCGGACGATCCGTTGCGGCCGATCTGTCAGCGCGTTGGTCACGACTTCACTGAGCCGGTTCTTCGCCTCGGTCAGCCGCCAATCCATGCCGATTTCCACCTTTCCCGCCTTTCCTGCTTCGCCGTTCACAGATCAACCTTACTGAATGGCTAGAATAGACGGCTATAGTGGCTCGATTCGCCTGGCTTATGCAAGGCCGTGGACGTCCGCGTACCGGCGCTATACTCGCCCGCTTCGCGTCGCGGTGAGCGATCGCCCAATCCTTAAGAGTCGGAGAACGCATGAGATTCGGTGCCCAAGTCACCTGTTATCGAAATACCTGGGACAGCATTCGCGAGGTCGCAGAAGCGCTCGACGCCGGGCCGTGGAACAGCATCTGGTTCGCCGATCACTACCTGCCGCCGCCAGGGCGCAAGGAAGAGGAACACTTAACGGCCCACGAGGCGTTCACCGTCGCCGCCGCAGTCGCCGGTTTCACCGAGACCCTGACGATCGGTCATCTCGTGCTCGGCAACACCTACCGGAACCCGGGTTTGACCGCGAAGATGGCGGGCACGGTGGATCACATCTCGCACGGCCGTTTCGTGCTGGGCATCGGAGCCGCCTGGTTCAAGCGCGAGCACGAGGCCTATGGGTGGGACTTTCCGTCCATGAAGGAACGCCAGGACCGGTTCGAGGAGGCCGCGCAGATGCTGCGGCGCCTCTTCCATGGCGAGCGCCTCACCTTCGAGGGCAGCTACTACGCCCTCGACGATGCGCCGCTTTCGCCCGGAAGCTACGGGCAACCCATCCCGATCCTGGTCGGCGGCACCGGCGAGCGTCGTACATTGCGCACGCTCGCACGCTTCGGCGACGTCATGAACCTCGATGGCTGGGCCGGCGGACCCATGACGAAGGCGTATTTCGCACACAAGGTCGGGGTACTGAACCGCCACTGCGAAGACGCCGGGCGGGACCCGGGCGAGATCAAGCACACGGTGCTGATGCCGACGATGGTCACCAACGACGCGCAGGCGGCGGCCGCGTTCATGGCAGGTCGCCGACTGGGCGAGGGCACCGCCGCCGGGCCGAAGAACTACGTCATCGACCGAATCGGCGAGATCGTGGATGCCGGTGCGGACGAGATCATGATCGGCGGGATCCCCACGGACGACGTGGAGCAATACCAACTCGTCGCCGAGGACGTGCTCTCGGCGTTCGACTGAGCGCCCTCAGCGACCGCTCACTCACCACCCCGAAAGCAAGGACAACCAAATGGACAAGAGACTCGAAGGCAAGGTCGCGTGGGTGACGGGCTCCTCCCGCGGCATCGGGCGCGTGGTCGCCGACCACCTCGCCAGCCTCGGTGCGAAAGTCGCGGTACACGGCACCACGCCCGTTTCCACGCGCGCTTTCAACGAGGCCGATTCGCTCGAATCCGTCGCCTCCGCGATCGCGGAAACCAACGATGCGGAAGTGCTCGCCGTCCACGGCGACCTGACCGACGACGCCACGGTCAAGAGCTTGGCCGCTGAGATCCGCGAGCGTTTCGGGCGCATCGACATCCTCATCAACAACGCCGGCGGCGACATCGGCTCGCAAGGCACATCCGGCGCGAAAGCCGGGAAACCCGTCGAGAACGACGCCGTGAACGTATCGCTGGAAGACGTTCGCACCGTGCTTGATCGCAACCTGATGACCTGCATCCTGGTCTGTCGCGAAGTCGTGCCGGAGATGATGGAACGCTCAAGCGGCTGGGTGGTCACCATCGGCAGCATCGCGGGCCTCGGCGGCCATCGGTCCGAGGTGGTGTACGGCACGGCCAAGGCCGCCGTGCACGAGTACACGCGCTGTCTCGCCGCCCAGCTTAGGCCCCACGGCGTCTACGCCAACGTCATCGCACCCGGCGAGATCATCACGGCCCGGTTCGAGGCCAGCCGGCCGACCCGGGACGAGCGCAAGGTCCACGAAGGCGCCTTGACGCGCTACGGATGGCCCGACGAGGTGGCGAAAGCGGTGGAATTCCTGGTCACGCCCGACTCGTCCTACATCAGCGGCCAGATCCTGCGCATCGACGGGGGCGCGCAACTGTTTCCGGCCTGATCGTCCACCAAGCCTGCTTCACACGGTTACGGTCGATCATGTCGGCTGGCGCCAAGGCGCCAGCGGACGGCGTCCGCCACCACGACTTTACCGTCCGTCCGGTTCGTCACCAGCACGTGGACAGGTCCCGCGTCGATATCGAACGCGCCAACCTCGTTCCATCCCGGATGTGCGGCGCCGCCGTCGAACTCCACCGGCGTTCCACGCCGCAGCGTCTCACGCCGGCCTGTTCGGATCGCCATGTCGTACTCGCCGAGCCAAGAGATATGCTCAAGCTGTGGCGTCCCGCCGGGGAAGTGCGGTGGCGAAACGGGTGGAATGTGGTAGTCGAGGTGCCAGCGCCCGTCCCGTGGCAGTTCGGCGGCGAATGCCACACTTCGGTCGCCGTCCCCGCCTCGCGCCACCGCGAGGGTCCGCCGGTACCGCCCCCACGCGGACGGTACCGCTTCGCGGTACCAAGTATCCGCGGCCATGGACATCTCGAAGCGCGCATAAATGGGCAATCCGCGATCCAGATCAACCACGTCCCAGTTGACCGTGCGCTGCCCGACGGAGAACCCTGGGTCGAGATCGTCCACCACCACGTCCCTAGCACTCTCCGGCAGCCACCCACTCGGTCGGACACCCAAGGGGCTCTCGGGCGCCGGACGTTCCGTATCGGCCTTCGACACCTTGATGGGCAACGGGTGGCGGTTCAGCGACAGGTAGCTGTGTAGCCACAGCACTTCCGCGGGTTCGCTGCCGACCCAGTCGATTTCCACTGACTCCTCTGCGCCGATGAGGACGGGGGCGGACGGATCCATCATGCCGTAGCTGTCGGCGCTCACGGAGACATGCCCCGCCACGGATTCGGTGTTCCTTACGTGCAGACGCGCTTGATACCTGCGACCCCCGTCCGCGGCGTCCTCCAACCGCCCGATCTGCGCATCGGAAGCAACAAACCCGGGCAGCGGCGTCCCTGCGCGCCACTCCGCCGGCGTCAGATCGATACCCATCGCCACAACCGCCCCCCGGAAGTCCCCGGCGTCGAACGCCTCTCCGGAGTACCGGCGCCGAAGGAGCCCGATCAGGGCAGCACCTCGCCGTCGGTCGCTGTCGAGGATTCGTCGGGCAACCGCGCTTGCCCGGAGCGCAAGTGCGCCGAGCGCCAACTCCGGTTCCACGGAGTCCTGCGCCGTCAACCCCTCGACCTGATCCCAGACGGCCGGCCTATCGGCGTCGGCGCGATAGCTGCGCGCGTACAGCAGGCCCGCCTCGCGAGGGCCGTTACGCAGTGCGTCGAGCAGCTCGAGCAGTTGCCCGGGGGTGCCGTCCCGATCCAGGGCATGACCCGAGTCGATCTGTGCGGGCCGGGCTCGTGGCAGCAGTCCGTCCGCCAAGTCCAAGCCGATCCGCCCCAGCAACATCGCATCCTCACCGACAGCCGCGGTCGTTGTGCCGAAAAGGTTGCGCGCAAACCGGCGCACCATGCCGGCCTCCCGCGCGTACGTGAGCACGTGGCCGGCTTTCGCATGCCTCGTATAGTCGGGGTTGGTCTGGAACGCTTGCTCGATCCGGTCCAAGAACTCCTCGAACCTCGCGGTCGGGAATGTCGTCTCGGGAACCGGAACGATGCCCGGCAGGTCCAGCGCCGTCGGCACGTACGGTCCGCCTCGATAGACCCGCAGCGGTGCCGGGGTCTCGACGAGCGTCAGCCCGTCGTAGGGATATCGAACGCCGGCCTTTTCCACCTCGCGCAAAACCTCTTCGAGGTACGCCTTGACGGTATCTGCCACGTCCCCGAACAGTTCGAGGTTTCCCCAGTGGCGCCGGTGCACGAGCAACGCCACCTCGGTGCCTGCCACCTCGATCGCTCGCCAATCGAACTCCGCCGCGAAGATCGCCACTTCATCGACCGGTGCGCCCGGAGAGAACCGGTATGACGCCCCGGGGCCGCCCACGGCGCGTGCGCGCCCGGGCCCCGCGACGTGCCAGCCGGCCGGGGCCACCACCGTCAAATCCACGTCGAAGGAATCCCTTGTTTCCCCGAAGCCCGTCCTCGGCAGCCAACACACACCCGGCATAAGACCGACGTAGGGCCTCTCGAAGATGGCAGCCTCCGTGCCCGCAAGCCTAAGCCTGCTCGTCCGGGGGGCTCGCCATGGGTCCAGCGCGCTGTCCAAGTAGGCAAAGGAGGGATCCGGCACACCCGCCGCGCGAAGAGTGATCACTGTCTTCGCGCCGACGGCTACGGGATCGCTGGGCTCCACGACGAGCACGCCGTTCTCGTGCTCGAAGCGTGCAGACGCGCCGTTCACTTCCAGCG
This sequence comes from Candidatus Azotimanducaceae bacterium, assembly GCA_965203685.1. Lineage (GTDB taxonomy): Bacteria > Pseudomonadota > Gammaproteobacteria > Pseudomonadales > Azotimanducaceae > VXYL01. Next base: position 5,780,295 of record OZ241908.1, on the reverse strand, counting down.
CATGGATCTGCATGCCCGGGTTCAAGGCGAGCGACAGCGAATGCGATACGCGTCGCGTGCGCACGTTCAACTCCAGGTCGATCTCCAGTTCTACGCCGGGGTCGATTCGGACGCGGCCGGACAGCCGGTCGAGATCGACTTCCGAACCTGCATCGAGAGCAGCGCGCTCGTGCGCTGCGCGCCATCGCTCACGGTTCCCCTCGACGGCATTCGCCTGCCACACCAAGAAGCCGACGCAGACGGCAGCCGCCGCAATCAGTCCGCCGCCTAAGCCGATCCGAGCGCTGCGAGAGCGACCGTCGCGTCTCGCATGCACAGCCGCCGCGACCGCGATCAACCCAGTCGCCGACAGCAGCAGGCCTAAGCGCTGCAGCGCGGTGTACGCGTCCACCCAACGGGGCGCAATGTCCGATACCAGCCGCTCGTAGGCCGTCACCGGGATCAACGCATGCACCAAGTGGCCCGGCAGGCCGAGCCCCAGCCACAAGGTTGCCGTGGCGACCAGGGCCAGAAATGCGTTCAAGGCCCGATTGCGAACAAGAGTACCCATCGCCACGAGCGCGGAACACCACAGCGCAAGCGCTGGCGGCAGGTCGACCAGCAGGAAGGTGGCTACAGAGGCGGTCGTCGGCGAACCTCCCGACCACCAGCCTAGCCACTCGGCCACCGAGCAGCCCCCTTGCAGCAAGGAGAGAACCAACAGAACCGACCCCCATCCGGTCGCCAACAACGCCAGCACGCGACCGCCGACCAGCGCGACATTGGAGAAGGCCCGCGTGTCCAAAACACCAGGCAGGCCGTCTCGCGCTTCGCCCCTCAAGCCGTTCGCCAAGAAGGCCGAACCGAGCATCGCCGCGAAAACCAGGTACACGCCGAAATGCGACAGGAAGAACTGGGGCGCCAGGAACCCGAACGCCGGAACCTGGGCCGTGTGCATCCCGTGGAGCCCGGCGGCCAACGCGAACAGACCTGCTCCGACCACGCAGGACAGGCCCGCGAAGACCCAAGCACCGACCGAACGCCTTAGCGTGCGCAGGTCCAGCGCCGCAAACGCAACGACATCGAGCGCCGTCGACCAGAGGCCGACCACAACGCTGGCGCCGGGCGCGTACTTACCGGTCATCCGCTCGTCGCATAGCCACGAAGCCCGCCGGTTGCCACTGACGCAGCGCCACGAGCAGGCAAGTGCCGCGGGCGGCATCGTCGGGCCGAACCTCGTCGCCGCGGGTGAGGTCGTCGAACGTCTCCACCAGTTCCGCCATCTTGGTGCGCAAAACGACGGCAGACTCAGGCGATATCATGCCCCATGCGAAGCGGTGCAAGTCCCGGTCGGGCGCGAAGGCCCCGGACAGGAACTCGCTTTGCACGCGTTCCACGAAGTATCGGTGTATCGGACCGTCGGGCAGCCACGCGAAACTACGGGAGATCCGCAGGCGAATCCGGTTGCCCGGAAGCAGTTCGATCAGGCCCATGCGGTCGAGGCGGATCACTAGCTTGGTCAACCCGGGTGCTGAGAACCGGTAGTAGTCGAGAATCTTCTCGAACGGCCATCGGTTGAACGCGCAGACCGCAACCAGGAGGAGCGTCGGATCGCTGACCAGTTCCCGTTCCTGGTCCACGGTAAGGGACGACACCTGCAACCGTTGCGCGTCCGCCAACCGGGCTAGCTCCAACAGGTCGACGTCCGCCAAGTCGCAGACCATCTCCAAGCGCTCGAGCGAGAACGCGCCCGTGGAGAACATCCGCTTGACGCTACTCAGCGACAGCGCCAAGTGACCCGCGACCTGCTCGTAAGCGATGCCGCGGGTTTTCAAAACCTGCTTGAGCGCGTTGACGATACGCTTGGATTGGACCATGGGTATCACTCAAAAGTACCTAGTGACTCGAAATTTGACACTTGAAGCGTTCAAGTTGCAAATTGCGGGTCGGGCGGCGAGTCTCGCCGCACGTCCTTTCACCGGTGGCTCGTCATGCCAAAGTTCGCCCTATTCGCCCTGCCCGCACTCGTCGCGCTGGCCTCCGGCTGCGCGACAGTCACGCCCTCCACCCCTGATAGCGACCTCTTCGACACCTACCAGATCACCACGGCGCCAGCGGCCCACCAGACCGTCCTCGTCGGATCGTTCGTCGATGAGGCCGGGCCGCAACTCGCCGAGATCAGCGTCGGTTCCGATGCGGAGCGGAGACTCCGCCTTTATGGGTTCGACGGCTCCGACTGGACGTCGAGTATCGAGATGGCGTTGCCGTCGGACCTCCACTACGTGGCCGTCGCCCAGATCGCGGGCCGGGACCGCCTGGTCGCGTTTCGCGACGGTGGCCTGCTCTGGTTGGATCCGATCACCGCAACGGAACATACGATCGCCGAATTCACGACCAGCTTCAGCGCGCCGGACGACGCCGGCGTGCCGGAACTCGACGTGGTCCGCGACCTGAACGGTGATGGCCGGGACGACTTCCTGGTCCCGGACCTCGACGGTTTCTGGGTCGTGCTGCAAGAACCTGACGGTTCGTTCCGCGACCCGTTGAAGCTGGGACCGGAAGAGCCCTTCCTCGACGCCAAGGCCTACGGCGATCAGCGGACCTATCGCGAGGTCGGCGTCACGGCGCAAAACATGCCCTGGTACTTGAACCGCGTTCGCCAGTTGGATTTCGACGGCGACGGGCGCGACGACCTCGTGTTCTGGGACACCGACCACTTCCTAGTCTATCGGCAGGATCCATCCGGCACATTCCCCACATCGGCAGGCACGTTCTCGACGGATGTCCCCTTCGACTTCGACGGCGTCTACGGATTGGCCTTCCAATTCGGCGATGCGAGCGTGCCGGCCCTGCTACTCGGCTTCACGGGGCGGGTGGAACACAGGATTCTGCACGGCGTGCGCGACCTGAACGCGGACGGCGTCGGCGATCTCGTGATCCTCTCGCTTACCGGGCGCAGCCCACTACGGCTACGCGGACGCTACGAGGTGCACTTCGGCCGACCAACGGCCGACGGCACAGCGTTCGGAGCACAAGCCGACACCGTGGTGGACGCGCCCGGGAAGTCGGGCGGACTGCAGCCGTGGGGCTACGCCGCGCAGTACTTTCTCGACTTCGACGGTGACGGCGCCATGGACACGGCGATGGCCGCGGTCAACACGAGCTTGGGCGGCATGTTTCGCGCCATGGTCGGCAACTCCATTTCCATGGAGCTCTACCTGTACCGGCTGCAGGATGGGCGCTATCCCGAGAAGCCAGACGCCACGCGTCGCCTCGGTAGCCCGTTTGCGCCACTCGACCGCAGGGGACCGCTGTTCCCGACGGTGCTCGTCGGCGACGTCAACGGCGACCACCGGTTGGATCTGCTGGTCGGCGACCGCTGGGACCAACTGTCGGTGTTCCTGGCACAGCCCGGTACCGATCCCTACGCGTCGCAAGCGGTACACGTGCCCGTCGCGATCCCAGCCGACGAACGCAACGCCCGGCTGGTCGACCTCGATCACGACGCCAAGCAGGATGTCCTCATCCAGCATCCATCCGCCACGGAGGCTGGGCGGATGACCATCCTCATGGCGCGCTGAGGGACCGCCCGTGTCAACCACGCCTCCCGACTCCGAAATCCGCCTGCGCCTGCAGCGCCTTTGGAAGGGCACGTTGTTCGTCGGTGTGGGCGGCGCCTACATCGCCCTGCTCGCGGGAGCGCTCATCCTGTTCGGCTGGCAGGCCGCCTTGCTCGCAGTGTTTCTCGTCCTCCTCGGCCAGTGCTTCCGGTATATCGCGAACGACATCGACCGACTCGGCTGGGCTATGAGCCGTGACGGGCCATCGAAAGTCGAGGGCAGCACCGCAACCCGGCGCGACCAGACCCGGCTGCTCTGGATCCTCGGCATCCTCGTGCTGGCGCCCAGCGCTGCCTTGATCGTCCAGGCGCAGTTCCTGGGGGGCGCGCGCGTGGCCTTGGTGGTCGGCGTCACGCTGGCCTTCGTCGAGGCGCTCTACCTGGCCATTCGACGCGTCAATCGGCGAACGGCGTTCCAAGAGGCCAGCTACGGCCTGCGCGACAGGAGCCTGTTCAGCCGCGGTCCGGACAACATGCGCGCGCTAGAACGTACGCGCGCGGAGCGCGTCGAACGTCAGCTCGAGCAACTCGAGGCGATGGCCGACGACGGGAGGATTTCCAGGCGCGCCTACGAGAAGGCGCGCGACAAACTCCGGGTCGAGCTGGTCATGAAGGAGGAACCGGCCTGACGGCCGGGATGCGGACGGGGACGTCCGCGCACCGTCGTCACCCAACGCGCCGCTCGGACGACCAGTAGGGCTCGCGCAGCTTGAACTTCTGCAGCTTGCCGGTCGCCGTGCGCGGCAACTCGTCGCGGAACTCCACCGATGTCGGGCACTTGAAGTGCGCGAGGTTGTCCCGGCAGAAGGCGATGATCTCGGCTTCGTCCGCGTTTGATCCGTCACGCTGAACCACGAGGGCCTTGGGCGTCTCGCCCCACTTCTCGTGCGGTACGCCGATCACCGCGCACTCGAGGACGGCGGGGTGCCGGTAGAGCACGTCCTCGATGTCGGGCGAGCTGATGTTCTCACCTCCGGAGATGATGACGTCCTTCTTGCGGTCCACGATGTGAATGCTGCCGACTTCGTCCCAGACGGCGAGGTCGCCGGTATGGAAGTAGCCGTCGCGAATGGCCTTGGCGGTTTCTTCGGGCTGCTCCCAGTATCCCTTGAAGACGACGTTGGACCGGGCGCAGACCTCGCCGACCGAGGTGTTGTCCTTGGGCACGGGCTGGTCGTTGTCGTCGAGTACCACGAGGTCGACGCCGATCGCTGGCACGCCGGCCCGCGAGCGGCGCGCGTAGTCTTCCTTCTCGGTGTTGAAGTCCGTGTGGTTGACGGTCAAGAGCGGTGCCGTCTCCGTTAGGCCGTAGATCTCGATGAACTCCCACCCGAGTTCGTTCTCCAGGCGGTCGATGAAAGCCGCCGGCGGCGGCGCGCCCGCGACGATGAAGCGCGGCTTCGTCTCGATGTTGTGCGCGTCCCGGTCCGGGTAGTCCAGGATCGTGCGCAGCACCGTAGGCGCCATGCACGCGAAGGTCACCTTCTCGCGCTCGATCAGGCGGAAGATGTCCGCGCCGTCCACCGCCCGGAGCACCACGTGCGTCCCGCCCATGCCGGTGATGGCGTAGACGCCGCCCCAGCCGTTGCAGTGGAACATCGGCAACGTCCAAAGCTCCACGTCGTCGTGACTGACGCGCAAGTGCGCGATCAGGCTGTAGGCGTTGATGGTGCAGTTGCGGTGGGTGAGCATCACGCCCTTGGGACGCGCCGTGGTGCCCGAGGTGTAGTTGATCGACACCAGGTCGTTCTCGTCGCGCGCGACGGCCGGCGGCGCGGACGTCGGTTCGCCGGCGATCAGCGTCTCCCAGTCCTGCCATCCGTCCGGCGTGAGACCGAGCAGCGTGTCGCTGCCGTCCCGCGCCACGATGAAGTGCCGGACGGTCGTCAGGTTGGCACGGATACCGTCGACGATATCCGTGTACTCGTGGTCAACCAGCACGACCGATACGCCCGCATGATTCAGGATGTACTCGTGGTCGGCCGCGACCAAGCGGTAGTTGAGCGGCACGAGAACGGCACCGATCTGGCTGGTCGCGAAGAAGCTCTCCAGGAAGAAGTGCGAGTTGGGGCTCAGGATGCAGACCCGGTCGTCGGGCTCCACCCCCAACTTAAGGAGCGCATGCGACAGCCGATTCACCCGCGCCTGCAGTTCCGCGTAGGTGAAGCGCAGGTCGTTGTCTACAACGGCGGTCTTCGCCGGGTACAACTGCACCGAGCGGCGCAGGAAGTCGTCGACGAGAAGCGGTACTTCCATCGTGATGTCCTCCTAAGTAGTCGTCAGTTACGAGGCCTGGGCGTCCTCGAGAATCATGGCCGCGCCCTTCTCCCCGATCATGATCGACGGGGCGTTGGTGTTGCCGGACACCAGCGTCGGCATGATCGAAGCATCCGCGACCCTCAAACCCCGCACGCCGCGCACCCGCAGGCGCTCGTCGACCACGGCGTTCGGGTCGCTGCCCATCTTGCACGTGCCGATGGGGTGGAACACGGTCGAACCCGTGCGTCGGCAGAACTCCAGGATCTCGTCGTCCGTCTCAACGTCTCCACCGGGATAGAGCTCGTGTTCTGCGTAGTCCGCCAGCGCCGGGGCGTCGCCGACGCGCCGTGCGATGCGAATGCCTTCGATCAGCGCCGCACGATCCACCTCTTCCGACAGGAAGTTCGGCTTGATCGCCGGCGACGCGTTCGCCTCGGCGCTCTGGATGTGAATCGAGCCCGTGCTTTCCGGGCGCAATTGGCACACCGAGCAGGTCATGCCGGGCTCCTTTTCAAGCACGCCCCGCTTGGCCCGGCGGGCATAGCTCGCGTGGGCGAAGTGGAACTGTACGTCGGGCGTCTCAAGCTCTTCCCGTGTGCGCACGAAGCCGTGCGCGATACCGGCGGTATATGTGAGGACGCCGCGCCGTGCGATGCCGTACTTCAGCGCTTCCCAGACGAAGCGCGGGCCACGGGTGTCCTGGTTCAGCGTCGTCGTGCCCTTGACCCGCCACGCGACGGAACTGGAGTAGTGGTCGCGGTAGTTCTCGCCCACGCCCGGCAGGTCGCAGACGACCTCGATCCCATGCTGGCGCAGCAGTTCCGGCTGGCCGATTCCCGATAGCTCCAGCAACTGCGGCGATTGCACCGCGCCGGCGGAGAGGATCACTTCCTTGTTGGCCGTCGCCTGGACGCGTTTGCTGCCGACGGTGTAGTCCACGCCCACCGCGCGGCCGTCCTCCACGCGCACCCGTTGCGCCAATGCGCGGGTCGCGATGGTGAGGTTGCCCCGCGAGCGGATGGGGTCCAAGAAGGCGCGCGCGGTGCTGAACCGGCGACCGTTGCGCTGCGTGACCTGGTAGATGCCGAAGCCTTCCTGGGACGTGCCGTTGTAGTCCGGATTGCGCGGATAGCCCGCCTCCACGCCCGCATCCACCCAGGCGTCGAGGAGCGGGTGCCGCTCGATCATGTCCGCCACGTTCAACTCGCCGCCGACACCGCGGAGTTCGTCCCCGCCGCGCTCGAAGTGCTCCGAGCGCATGAAGAACGGCAGCACTTCCTCGTACGACCAACCGCGGTTGCCGAGTTGCGCCCAGGTGTCGTAGTCCAGCGCCTGGCCTCGCACGTAGAGCATGCCGTTGATCGAACTCGACCCGCCGAGCACCTTGCCCCGCGGGATGGGGATCTTGCGCTCGTGGGTGTTCGGCTCCGGCACGGTCTCGAAGCACCAGTTGACGCTCGGCCGGTCGATCATCTTCCAAAACCCCACCGGGATGTGGATCAACGGGCTCCAGTCGCGGCCACCGGCTTCGAGCAGTAGCACGGAATTCGCTGGATCACGGCTCAAGCGGTTCGCGACAACACAGCCGGCCGAACCGGCGCCGACCACGATGTAGTCGAACTCGGGCATGGTCTTTGTTCTCCTCCTCCAACCGCCCGCAAAGCCTACATGCACGCGGCGCGCATGTGTGTACGTATGCGCGACGCGTATGTGTGTACGTGTACGCGATGGTCATGAACGGGGAATACGCGAGTACACTGGTAGCGAACTTTGATGGAGAAACGTTCATGGCAGACATCGAGCCCGTCGGCGAGTTCGGCTCGCTCGCCTGGTGCGAGGCATGCGCAGCCGCAGGCGTGAAGCTGCTCGAAGAGGGCGACCTGCCCAGCGACACCGAATGGGGATTCTCGGAGATCTATACGCACCCGCCTGCCCGATTGCTGACCGGTGGCCGCGAACTCGCCGCCTACTACATCATGGTCAAGGACGGCGAGATCAGCGGCGGCGACGGCGCGCCGGAAGAATGCCGGGCGCTCCCGGGGTTCCACGTGGAGTTGCAGTGGGGGCTAATCTGCAACCAGTCCCGGTCACTGTACGGTCGCGAAGGCCAACGACAGCGGTCGCGGGAAGAACAGGCGATGTACAAGGAGATCGAGGAGTACCTCGACCGACCCAACCCCTTGGGTTTCAAGCCTCGGAACGCCGTCTGGCCCCCCGCCGTCGGCGCCGCGCTCGGCAAGGGTTCCGAGGAAGGTGGCGGTTTGCACAACATCGCCGCCAGTCTGCAGATGCCGTCACCGGAGTTCGAGGACGTGCCGACCACGGCCTTGGGGGTGCCGATCTTCTCCAACATGACCACCGAGCAAAAACGCACGTTCCTCAAGCTCTGCGGCGTTGAGGTGCCCTAAGCGCGCGGCCATGGGCGACAAGCCACAGTCGCGTTTCGCCGACAAGTACTTCGTCTTCGACAAGGATCTCGGCCGACCGCAACTTCCCGGGGACGACGCTTTCGCGCGGCACAACGCGGACGGGCGCCCCATCCCATCACTCACCGACGAGCAACGCTACGCCTTCGACCTGCGCGGCTGGCTGCTGGTCCCCGGCGTGCTCAGCGAGGCCGAGATCGAGGCGGCGAAGGAACACATCATCCGCCTGCACACGGACCGGGACTCGCTCCCCGAACACGAGCGTTCGTCGCTCGCCGGACCCTGCGAGAGCTTGATCGACCATCCGATGGTCGTCGCGTTCATGAACGAGTTCGTCTACCACCCGTTCACCGACGGCATCAAGACGCCGCCGCTCGGCAACCAGATCTGCTACGGGTTCCGCATGGAGTTCAGCTTCTCGCAGTTCCGGGAGGCGGGTGACGGCAAGTTCGTGCCCCACAACGGCAACGGGATGATGCGCGTGCCGGGCGACCACCACACCTACCACGCCTTTCCCGGCCAAGCCCACACCTGCTTGACGCGCGCGTTGTGGGAACTCAACCCGGTCAGCAAGCGCCAAGGCGGCACGCTGTTCGTGAGCGGCAGCCACAAGTCCGCGTTCACGGCACCGGACTCGCTCGGCGCCTTGGACTCGCCCTTCTGGGACACCTACGAGTGTCCCGCCGGCTCCGTGCTGTTCTTTACGGAAGGCGTGACGCACAGCTCCGACATCTGGCGCCAGGACACGCCGCGGGTCGCGATCTTCAACAGCTACAACACGATCGGCAGCCGCTGGCACAACTGGGAGCCGCACCCGAAACTCCTCGCGGAGATGCCCGCGCTACGGCAGACATTGTTCCGGCCGGTGTACGTGGCGGGGAACGTGGTTCGGGAGTGAGAACCATGGCCTGAGGCCTTGGCACAAGGCAATATGCCGGCAGAGTAACCCCAAAGGCCGAGAGCGGCACCGGCTCGAGAGAGACTGCGCGCCATGCAGGAACAACGACACGATGCTCGTCAGCCTGTCCAGCCAGGTCGGCCTGCCTCTTGAGTCTGCCATCTGCAGTCGTCCCCGTAGCGGACAGCAATGACCGGAACATCTTGGTCAATCACCTGCACCCCGACGTCAATGACATTGCCATCACTCGCGTCGAGGCATTTGAGTTACGACACGCGGCTCTTCGCGTTTGGCTAGTCCGGTTCATGCGTAATCCGACGACTAGTGAGATCAGCACGTTCAACCTAGGCTTGGGATGAGAACGTGCGACAGGTCGTGCTAGCGCATATGGACCACGTGCGGCGATGCGTCACGGCGATCACCGCCAGCGTTGCCGCACTAGCGTTCGGCGGGGATGTCCGTGCGGACTCAGGCGCGAGCGGCACCATGGCCTCAGCGGGCGACTACGTTGAGGAAGTCATCGTGACGGCCGACCGACTGGAGAAAGGCGCTATTCCCACGCAGACGATCATAGTGCAGACCTACAGCGTCCGCCGCCGTGCGATGAGGCTCTACAACGAGCAGCGATACGGCGAAGCCTTGCCGCTCCTTCTCTTGGCGGCGAAGCGAGGGTTCAAGTGGCCTCAGGCCATGGCTGGCGACATCCTCTTGCACGGGCGCGGCGAGGTGGATCGCGACCTCGAGTCCGGAATCGGGTGGCTGGGCGTTGCTGCCGCGCCGCAAACTGAGCCGGAGATCGACACTTACTTCAGGCAAGTTCTGGCCGAGTTCCCCGAGCGGCAACGGAAGAAGGCGATCGTGGCGGTTCGGCGTTACCGCCAGCAGTGGCGAAGCGAGGACTGGCGGGTCGCGTGTCGGCGCGCCACTGCGGAGCCGGGGGTATCGCAAGTCGACAGCCTGCGGCTGGGGAGACGACTGCGCTGCTCGTTCATGGATGAAGTACCAGTTTGCAGGGCATCATACCTCGACCCGTCCTTCGTCGAGCTTGTTGGGGGTATAAGGTTAGCGGACCAGATGCCGTGGGAGTGTCCGCCCGTCTCGTGGTAGGTTCGCGCCGAGGAATCGGATGCTAGGAGTACGGGCGCGGCTCGAAGCGGTTGAGGCGTGGTGCGCCCACAACCGGCGGGCGCTGGCGGCGCCGAAAACAGGAGGCGCGAATCGAATCCATGGCTGCGAGCCGCCGACTCGACAAGTGACGATCAATTGTCATAGGCACGATGCCAGCCCGAACCTGCCGTCTGCTCGATCCAGGCTCGGGGTCGGCAACCGATGAGGCAGTACATCTTCGATAGGGTGTTCGAATGACGTCCGCGCCTCCAAGAACGATCTCGGTAGCCGTGGCGACCTTACTCTCGACCGCGTTGCTCGGTGCGCCGATTTGCGTTGCGGGTGAACCTGTCGGTGCCGTGGAACATCCGCGCGACCCAGTAGACCCCGGTGAGGGGGCCTACGTTGAGGAGGTGATCGTTACGGCGGAGCGCCTCAAGAAGGGGGCGATTCCCACGCAGACGGTCATCGTACAGACCTACGACGCGCTAAGGCGGGGCAAGCGGCTCTACAACGCTCGGCGCTACGCCGAGGCTCTGCCCCACCTTCTGCTCGCTGCCAAGCGCGGCTTCAAATGGGCGCAGGCCATGGCCGGCGACATCTACCTCCACGGTCGAGGCGGCGTTCCTCGAAGCATCGAGTCGGGCATGGGCTGGCTTGGTGTGGCCTCTCGACCGCAAACGGCGCTGGTAATAAGGAGCTACTTCGATGAAGCGATGTCTGAGATTCCGGCAAGTGCCCGGCCCGGCATCGTTGACGTCGTGGCCCATTACAGGGAGCGGTGGAGCAGCCGCGACTGGCGCGTGTCATGTCGCCGCTCGACAGCCAAAACGCCGTGGGGTATGGGAGTGATGAGCCTCCGTCTGAACAAGCGCTTGTCGTGCGTGTTCACGGACGAAGTACCCGTCTGCCGCGAGCCCTTGTTCAGAACCCGAGATGTCCTCGACCCAGAGGTACCAACGCCTTTCGAGTGGGTCTGTCCGTCAGTTACTTCGTAGTCTTGGGACAATCCACCATAGACAGTCGTCGGCAAGCCGGTGGCCCGCTGGCATTCATGGCGAAGGACCCTGAAGCCGGCCGATACGAGCCCGTCCTCGGCTACATCCCCTTGAGCAATCCAGCGCTGCAGTGGACATGATCGGCCACCGTCTGGTGCCCGTCAGGTACTTGGACATGAAAAAGGAGCGCATCAAGTAGCTAGCCGCGCCTCCCCGCCCTGCAACTCCACAAACCGCCGGTACGGTCCATCCGCCTTCGCCATCAACGCCTCGTGTGTCCCGACATCGCGCACCTCGCCGTCTTCCAAGAAAACGATGCGGTCCGCGCGCCGGATCGTCGACAACCGGTGGGCGATGACGAGCACCAACCGGCCCGCGGCGGCTGCCCGTAGCGAACGGACCAAGGCGTTTTCAGCTTGCGGGTCGAGGGCAGCCGTTGGTTCGTCCAGGATTAGGATCCGGGTGTCGCGGACCAAGCCGCGGGCGATGCACAGGCGCTGTTGTTGGCCCACACTCAAGGTGTCGCCGGACTGGCCGAGTTCCGTGTCGAGGCCGGCGGGAAGGTCGGCGATGAAGTCCATCGCGCCGGCGGTCTCGCAGGCCCGTATTAGGTCGTCCTCCGTGGCTTCGGGATTGGCGAGCAGCAGGTTGCTGCGAATCGACTCGTTCTGCAGCAGGTGCTCCTGGTAGACGTAGCTGACTTGGCTGCGCAGTGACTCCGTGTCGACGTCTTCGATGTTCTGGCCATCGATCAAGACGCGGCCCCGCGTCGGGTGGTAGTAGACGGGGACCAAGTAGGCGAGGCTCGTCTTGCCCGCACCCGTCGGCCCGACCACGGCCACCAACTCGCCGACGCTGAGGTCGAGGCTCACGTCGCGCAACGCCTGGTGGCCGTTGGCGTAACGTAAGCTCACACGGTCGAAGCGGACGCCTTCGCGAATTGGCGGCAGCGCCACCCCTTTGGCCCGCGGTTCCTCGACCTCCATGTCGAGGAAGAAAAACACCCGGCGCACAGCGGCGATCTCGGATTGGACGCCGATCCAGATCATGCCGAGAGCGAGACCGGAACCGCCGATGGTGAGGGCAAGCTCGAGAAGGACGAAATAGTCCCCAGGACTCATGACGCCGCCAAAGATCCGGTTGACGACGAAGACCGTGACGAAGATCGCCAAGAGCCCGGAGATGATCTGGTAGATGAAGCCGATGCCGATGTCGGTCAGAACCACGTGCCGGAACCGCCGGAACGATTCCCGGCTACGACTCTCGACGCGCTTCGTCTCCCGATCCATGCCGCCCAGGCTCTGCACGGCGTGCAGGTTGCTCATGCTCTCTTCGATGGCGTTGGTGGTGGCGGTACCGGCGGCGCGACTCGACTGCTGGATGCGGCGGACAAACCCCGACAGCGGCACAGTGATGAAGAAGGAGATGGGTAGCACTGCCAGCGACACCCAGATGATCTCGGGGGCGACGCCGCTGTAGCTCGTACCCATCAGGTAGAGGGCGATCAGGACGCCGATCACGGTGAACAACGGTCGCAGCGTGAACGCAGAGCACACCCCCGGTAGATCGGGCGCGTCGTACATCACCCGGTAGACCGAGTCGCCGATGCGGTGATCGTCGATGGTCGCCATCGGCAACCGCGCCAGGCGGGCGAACAGGCGTGTTCGGAAACCGTTGGCCAGCCGCTGGTTCAAACGTATGTCCACTAAGAGTTCGACCGCGCCGAGCAACCCCGACATGCCGCTTCCCCCCGCGCTCAGCTTGCCCTCGGAGACCGTGGCACTGTCCCGGCCCTGCTCGAGCGGGATGCCCAAGCCGCCGCGGCCGAACACGACGAGCAGGCCGATGAACATCGCGGACATGGTCAGCATGATCTCCATCGGCGCCATGTCGCGAACCAAGTCGACGAAGGGCTGGAAGTACGGCGGGAACGGCACCTCCGTGGCGTCGAAGGGCTTCTGCAGGATCACTTGGTCGATCAGGATCTTGCCGGTCCACGGGGCGATCAGCCCCGGAATGAGCGCGAGGAACGACAGGCCGATCTTGGCGGCGAACAGACCCTTGACCGTCGCCAGGTAACGCAGACAGCGCCAAACCAGCGTGGCCGCGGCCCGGTTGGACACCGCGGGATTGACATCGACCCGGTCGTCGAAGGCGCTCGGCGGCATGGCCACGGCGTCACTCATCAGCCGTCCTCCGGGCACCCACGGTTTCCGCCGCAACGAATGCGCGGTACTTCCCGTTCGGGATGGCCATCAGTGCGTCGTGGCTCCCGACCTCGGCAACTCGTCCATCGCCGAGAAAGGCGATCTGATCCGCCTGGCGGATGGTGGACAGCCGGTGAGTAATGACGAACAGGACGCGCTCGCGGCCCCATTCGGAGAGGTTGCGCAGCACGCGTTGCTCGGTCTGGGCATCCAGCGAAGCGGTCGGTTCGTCGAGGATCAGGATCGGGGTATCGCGAACGACGGCCCGGGCGATCGACAGGCGCTGGCGTTGGCCGGTCGACAGCTTGCCGCCGCGCTCGCCCAACTCGGTGGCATAGCCCTGGGCCATGGCGGCGATGAAGTCGTCCGCGCACGCGACCCTCGCCGCCTCTCTGATCCGCGCCGGTGTTGCGTCGCGGGTGGCGTAGCCGATGTTGTCCGACACCGTGGCGGCGAAGAGCACGTTCCGTTGCAGCGCGATAGCGACGTTCTCGCGGATGCTGTCGATGGCGATGTCGCGAAGGTCGACACCGTTGACGGTGATGGCCCCCGCGTCCGGGTCGTAGAGCCTGAGCAGCAGCGACATGAGGGTGGATTTCCCCGATCCGGTCGCCCCGACGACGGCCGTGATCGTCCCGGCCTGCGCGGCTAAGTCGACGCCCCGGAGCACCGGCTGATCCGTCTCGTAGGCGAACGCGACATCGGTGTAGCGCACCTCCCGGATCGGCGCCGGCATGTCGACGGCGTCAGCCCTGTCGGCGACGCCAGGTTCTAGGTCGAGCAGGTAGTAGGCGCGCGTCAGGCCCATCGCCATGTCCAGTGCCCGGCACCACGTGATGAACAGGAAGTTGTACTTGCCGATCAGGTCGCCGTTGTTGCCGCGGGCCGTCTGGAAGGCACCGAGATTCCAGACGGTGAACGTGAGGATGAACGCGAACAGGCCGCCGAGGAACGTCGGATCCTCGGCGACCGTCCAATCCGCCATGAGGTAGTCGGCCACGATCAGCACCAGGCCCGCGATCACACCCATGGCGATCAGGAACCACATGATCTCGCGGCGCAGGAAGAAGGCGTAGTCGAGCGCGGTGTGCGAGTCGCGGTCGAAGCGTGCCACTGCGATGCCCTCCGCCTGGTTCGCTTTCAGGACGCGCACCCCCTGGGCCACTTCCTGGATGCGCGAGGTCACGTTGCTGTTGCTCTGCCGTGCCAGCCAAGACAGCCGCTGGATGCGCGGCGTCCACCACACGGCAAGCAGGAAGATCGGCACGCAGGCCGCGGTGAACAAAATCCCCAGCGTCGGGCTGAAGAACCACACGATGATGAACGCGCCGACCAGCGCGATGCCCTGCTCCAACGGGTCCAGGATGATGGTCGCGATGACGTTGCTGACCATGCGGCTGTCCTGAAACACCCGGTAGATCGCATCACCGGTGCGGGCGTGGCTTTGCGTCTTCAGGGACAGATGCTCGGCGTTGGCGATCATCTTCACGCGCAGGTTCTGGTTGATCGCCTGGCCGATCCAGGTCTCCCAGTACACGACGCCCAAGCTGTCGAGCAGCATGCGGAAGACGATGGTGAAGAGCACGGCGTACAGCAGGATGCGTGTCAGGACAACGCCGCGCTGTTCGACTGTCAGTGCATCGGCCTCGACGTAGCTCGAGTCCACGAACAGGAGCGCCGCTTGTGCCGGGGCGATCGGCTGCGCATCCAGCACGGCGTTGTTGAAGAGATCGGAGCCGCTGATGGCGATGTACCCGGACACCAGGCCGATACCCATGGCCAGCGAGAACCACGCGACGACGTGCCAGACCACCGGCTTGATGTAGGGCCAGGTCCGGCCGAGCAGCTTGACGACCTCGACGAACGAGGCGGGCGGCGGGGCGAGGAGCCGGGGCGGGTCGGCGTCGAGGTGCGCGGAAGCCAACGGTTCAGTCGTTGTAGGACACCAACTCGACGCTCACACCGTCCGGTGCGCGCACGAAGGCGATCCGCACCCGACCGCTCCCCCGAGGCTCGAGCAGGAACTCTGCGCCCTTGCTCTTGAGCTCGGCGACGGCTGCCGTCATGTCGTCGACCTCGAGGCCGATGTGGTCGAGGCCCAGGCAACTGTGCGGCCCCGATCCCTCCTGCGTCACGTTCTCGAGCACAGTGGAGATCAGGATCACTTGGTCGCCGAGCTTCAGGTTGGCGCGCGGCAAGCCGTTGGCGCCCTTGGACGCTTCGATCTCGGCACCGAACATCCGCTCGTAGAACGCCCCGGCGGCCATGGCGTCATGGCTCATCAGGTGAATGTGGTGCGGTGCAAAGCGAGGCATAGGTGGCTCCCTTGTCGATCAGCGGAGCAGGACACGTCCGTACGGCAGAGTACATCATGCGGCTTGCTGGCACGTCCCCTGACGATCCGCCACAATGCTCGTTCACGGATCATGGGGCGCTCGCATGAAGACCCTGACCGCCGTCATCACCCTGGGATCGTTGGCGATTGCGCCGGCTCATGCTGACGAGCCACCCGCCGTGACCGCAACCACGGTCGCCACCTGGGCAACCGAACTCTCGAACGCCGGCCGCTGGGGCGACGACGACCAGCTCGGCACGCTGAACCTGATCACGCCAGCCGTCCGCGTGGCCGCCGCCAAGCTGGTCACCGAGGGGCATTCCGTGTCGATGGCGCATCCGCTCCTCACGGAGCGTGCCGCCGACAATACGACCCCGTTCGAGCACCGCATGCAGGCGACGCCGGAGCAGGCGGGCGGTTGGGCCACGGACACCTGGGCCATCATGTTCCACGGCTTCGCGCACTCGCACATCGATGCCCTCTGCCATCTCGCCTACGACGGCAAGTACTACAACGGCTTCGCCATGACGGAAACGACGGCAGCCGGCTGCAAGAACCTGTCGATCGCCAACATCGGCGACGGCATCTTCACGCGCGGCGTCTTGATGGACATCCCGAGGCTCAAGGGCAAGCCGTGGCTTGAGCCCGCCGAAGCCGTCGGGGTTGCCGACCTTGAAGCCTGGGAGAAGCAAGCGGGCATGGAGGTCGGTCCGGGAGATGCCGTCTTGTTGCACACCGGCCGATGGCTGAGAAGGGCCGCGAAGGGTCCGCACGAGGGTGGCTATCCGGGCTTCCATGCCTCCGTCGTGCCCTGGTTCAAGGAGCGGGACGTGGCTGTCGTCGGCACCGACGGCGGCCTCGACGTCTACCCGTCGGGCATCGACGGCGTCGGCGCACCGGTGCATACACTCGTGCTGACGGCTCTCGGCATGCCGATCCTGGACGTCATGGACCTGACCGACGTCGCCGCGGCAGCCGCCGAACGTGAACGCTGGACGTTCCTGCTGACCGCCGCTCCGCTACGGGCCGAGACGGGAACCGGCTCGCCGATCAACTCGATCGCGACGTTTTGACTCTCCCGGCCTGCGCCGCGGGCCGGTTCAACCCATGTCCGCCGCGCTCGAGGGCGACTGGATGATCAGGTTGAGGATTTCCCGGCTGGTGACCGAGCCGCGGAAAGCGCCGGTGTCCTCGTCGACGATGGGAAGCACCGTCAGGCCGTGCTCGGTCATCCGCTGCAGCACGTCCTCAAGCAACTCGTCGAGGGATGCCGTTGGCGGATCACGGCTGACCACGTTGCCGAGAGGCGTGGTCGCCCACTGGCTCTTCGGCAGGTAGCGAAGCTTGCCCAGGGAGACAACGCCGACCAACGTGTCGTCGTCCACCACGACGTAGTCCTGTTGCTGGGGCACGACCCAACGGTCGGCGAAGTCGCGCACGCTCATCCCAGGCCGCGCGTAGTGGTCGATCGAACTCATCACGTCCCGGACGGTGACGGCATCGAGCGCGAACCGAAGCAGGTTCGGCGGTAGGAAATCCGGCATCGGCGCTGCCTTGGACGGTTCCTGGGTACGTGTCGCGCGGCGAACGGTGTACGAAATCGCCGGCGGCATGAGAATGATGTAGCCGAACATGATCAGGACCAGCAGGGAGAACAGGTCCTGCTTGATGATGCCGGCGTTGAAGAACAACAGGAGCAGCGCGATCTCCGCGGCACCTTTTGCCATCAGCCCCGTCGCCAATGGCAGCGAGATGTTGAGGCGCGTGACGTAAGCGCCGACCACCGCGCCGAGGAGCTTGCCGAACATCGGAACCGTCACCAGCGCGACGATCGTCCACAGCGGCAAGGCGGTGAACGACAGGCTCAAGTGCAGGCCGGCCGACGCGAAGAACAAGGGCACGAACAGCCCTTCCGCCGTGCTGCGAATGCCGGGCAGTACGTCCTGGCGCACCTGCCTCGGCAGCCGCGAGAGGGAGGCGCCGAACAAGAGCGCGCCCAGCGTCCCGTGCAATCCGATCTTCTCCGCGCCGACCACCATCAGGAACAGTCCGCCCAACAACAGGCCAAACGACAGTTGCGGGACATTCAGCACGCGTTTGAGGACCACGATCACGCGCGGCAGCACGCGCGTCGAAAGCAGCCACGAGGCGACGGTGAAGCCGACGATTCCGCCAACCAGGACTAGGACGCCGAGCACGCTGAAGGTGCCGTCCGAACCGAACGCGAACGCAGCGTGGCCAGAGGTCTCGATGGTGAAACCGACCACGAGCAACGCGATCAGTTCGGCGATGATCACCGTCGTGAAGATCTGCAGGCCGAGGGGTTCGCGCAAGCGGCCGTCGTCTGCGAGCACCTTCGCGACCACGCCGAGGCTGGAAAGTGCCAGGGTTCCCGCGAGTGCCACCGCCTGCGGGAAGTCGAGGCCCAAACCGAAGTCGATCAGGATGTCGGATGTCACGGTGAGCGCAACGGCCAACGAGATCAGCACCGAGATCGTCGCAGCGACGAAGAACCGGCCGCGAATCACCGCCACGAAGCTGGTGATGTCGATCTCGTCGAGGCCGATGAGGAAGAAGAAGATGAACACGCCGATGCTGAGTACGAACTGCAGTTCGACCGTCGGCTGCACGAGACCCGTCAGTGGTCCAAGGATGATGCCCGCGATCGTGTAGGCGACGATGGAGTTGATGCGGGCGCGCCGGAAGATGCCTTCCAGGAGCTTGGCCACGAGCATGAGCAGCCCGATGGACAGCAAGGAATCATCAATCATGGTGGCGTCAGTTTAGCGGCTGCACCTCAAGAGCGCGGTAGCCAACTCCGCCTACTCGAGGCACGCGTAGAACGCCTTGCCCAAGCCGCCGCCCCGGCGGTCGCCGACGATGGCCGCCTTCATCTGGTTCATCACGTAGGACAGGCACACGCGGGCGGGCTCATCCACCACGATGGTTGAACCGCCCGCACCACCCCAGAACATCGCGTCGTCGTTCGGCGACATCGGCATCAGTTCGCTAGGAAAGGCATAGCCGAGACCGAAACGGATCGGCATCATCAGCACGGCGTCCGGGCCGTTGGTCTGTTCCTCGCGCATGAAACGGCAGCCCGACGGCGACAGGATTTCCACGCCGAACGCCTTGCCGTTGTTCGCCAGCGGCGTCTGCGCACGCACGACAGCGCGGGCATTGCCGTGTCCGCCGGCAGCAGGAATCTCCGCGCGCCGCCAAGCATCGGTGTTCACGGCATCCGTGCCCGCCCCCGCCGATGCAAATACCCGCGCGGGAATGGAATCCGGATCCATGTCGGCGAATCCGCCCGCCGGCGGTGCATCGTCGGGGATCATCTCCGCGACCCTAGGGAACACCGCGTCGTCCATGCCGATGTGGAAATCGGCACCCAAGGGCCCGGCAATTTCTTCGCGGAAAAACTGGCCGATCGAACGCCCGGAGATCCGCCGCACCAGTTCGCCGATCAAGTAGCCCTGGGTCACCGCGTGGTAGCCGCTCTGCGTGCCCGGTTCCCACCACGGCGCCTGGCGTTCGAGATTGGCAATGCAGCCTGCCCAGTCGTAGAGGCCCTCGGCGCTGCCGAGTGCCGGATCGAATCCCGGTACGCCGGCGGAATGGCTCATGAAGTGGCGAACTTGCGTGTCCTGCTTGCCGTTCTGGCCGTACTCGGGCCAGTAGTTGGTCACCTTGGCGTTGAAGTCGAGTTGGCCGCGGTCCGCGAGCACGAAGGCGCACAGGAAGGACATCGTCTTGGTCGTCGAATAGACGTTGACGATGGTGTCCTCTTGCCAGGGCCGGGTGCGCGCCTTGTCGGCATGGCCCGCCCAGAGGTCGACGACGAACTCGCCCTCGATCGTCGCCGCGAACGTCGCGCCGATATCGCCGAAGTCCGTGAAATTGCGCTCGAAGGTGTCGCGCACCTTGGCGAAGCGTTCGTCGCAGAAGCCGTGGATGTCCATGGTTCCCCTTGAGTGCCTGACTTGGACGCAAGTGGGCGATTGTAGCGACCGCCGTCCAAGTTCGTGCGGCTACAATGAACTTCCGACGGGCTCGAGGGGTTTCACCGATGAAGGATTTCGGCGGCAAGATCGCGGTCGTGACCGGCGGCGGCACTGGCATGGGCCGCGCGCTTGTGCGGCAACTCGTCGCCGAGGGCTGCCACGTGGCGACCTGCGACATCATCGCGGAGAACCTCGCCGAGACGGTCAAGTTGGCGAGCGCCGAGGCGGGCCAGGGCGCACGGGTCACGAGCGCCCTGTGCGACGTGGCCGTCGAGGACCAGGTCAACGCCTTCCGGGACCACGTCCGCGATGCGTTCGAGACAGAGCACATCAACCTGCTGTTTAACAACGCCGGCATCGGTGGCGGTGGCAGCTTCATCGAGGACAGCCGGGACGAATGGGAACGGACGTTCAACATCTGCTGGTACGGCGTCTACTACATGGCCCGCGCCTTCCGCGAGATGCTCGTCGCCAGCGCAGGCCGTGGCGGCGGCCACATGATCAACACCAGCAGCGTCAACGGCTTCCGCGCCTCGCTCGGCGGCAACATCCCGCACACGGCGTACAGCGCGGCGAAATTCGCGGTCAAAGGATTCTCGGAGGCGCTCATCAACGACTTCCGCTTCAATGCGCCGCATCTCAAGGTGTCCGTCGTCATGCCTGGCCATGTCGGCTCCGAAATCGGCATCAACACCGGCCGCATCCTCGGCCACCGCCAACCGAAGGACTGGACCGCCGAAGACATCGCCCGCGCCCGCAAGCAACGCGCAACGATGGGCGTGCCCGACCAGTCCCTCGATTCCCTTGACGACGACGCCTTCCGCACCGAGATGCAGCAGCGGCGCGAACGGTACCGGGAAGCGCCGGTATCGCCCGCCCAGGCCGCGGAGATCATCCTCGACGGCGTCCGGCAAGAGAACTGGCGCATCCTGGTCGGCAAGGACGCCGTCGCGCTGGACGAGGCCGTGCGCGAATCGCCGCTCGATGCCTACGACCTCGACTTCAGTGCCAAGGTCTGGGCCAGCATGGCGGACTGATCCTTACCGTCCCAAAAACAACACGCTTACAGCTTCATTGGGGAGAAACGAATGCCCTCACCGGATTTCTGGCCGCCGGCGCCAAACCTGCGCCGCGACGACATCGCCGTGGATTTCCGCGGCAAGGCCTACCTCGGCCACCT
The DNA here is from genome assembly GCA_965203685.1 of Candidatus Azotimanducaceae bacterium. Classification (GTDB taxonomy): domain Bacteria; phylum Pseudomonadota; class Gammaproteobacteria; order Pseudomonadales; family Azotimanducaceae; genus VXYL01. The sequence goes on along the minus strand of OZ241908.1, from coordinate 5,759,283 downwards.
TGTCGCACCGCCCGAGGACGCAGGCCCTCGCCCGCTCGTCCTGGTCATCCACAACTACCAGGGGCTCAAGTTCTTCGACGTGGATGTCGCGGAATACCTCGCCCGGGTCGGCTACGTCGGTCTGGCCATCGACGTCTACGGGGACATCGTGCCACCTGCGGAGCGCGACTTCCCGGACGATCCAAGCCGCGTGCACGACTTCCAGAAGAAGTGTTTCGAAGGCCTAGTCGCCATGGATCACGACCACGAACTGTTCCGCGCGCTGCTCGGCGAGTGGCTGAACCACGGATTCGCGCATCCCACCGTCGACGAGACGTTCCCGGCGGCGGCCATCGGTTACTGCTTCGGTGGGATGGCCGTGATCGAATGCGTACGTGGCGGTCTGAACGTCGGCGGCGTTGTGTCCTTCCACGGGCTGCTGCAAACCGGCGAAGACCCCAACCCGGCGCGTTACGGCGTAGAGCGCCCGCCGCTGAAGCCCCATCCCGCGAACTACAACACCGACGCGGTGATCCTGATCGAAAACGGCGCCGACGATGCGCTCGTGCCGGACTCCAGCAAGCAGCGATTCTTCGACGAAATGGACGCGGCCGGCGTCAGTTGGATCTTCCACCACCATGCCAAGACCCCGCACGGCTTCGCCTTGCCGCCGACGCTCGGGCCGCCGGGACGACTGCACGAGGCCACGGACCGCCGTTCGACGATGAGCATGCTCGGCCTATTCCGAGAGATCTTTCCCGGCGTGCCGCAAAACCCCGTGACACGGAACGCCGCGGGCACTTCGATCCCGGTATAGCGGCGGGGTAACCCGTGCTTTAGTTCACGCGGCTGTCAGCCTCGGCACCAAGCTCGATCACGGACAGCCGGCCGTCGTCGGTAGACATCCGCGTCACCGACCCGTTGGCTGGCCGGAACGTGATCAAGGCCTCGGCCCCGGTGGCCGCGCCGACGACGACATTGATAACTATGAAGTGGCAGAACACCACGACGTCGGTATCGAAGTCACGTAGGCAGTCCACAATGTCCCGTCGCCAAGCGAGAACTTCGGCGGGCAAGTCCATCCAGCGTCCGGCCATCGCGCCAGCCAGCCACCGCGCCCGCTCCCGAAGATCGTCGGTCGGCGACGGAATCTCCGCAACGCGCGACTCGATCCCCACATCAACGCCCCAACGCGCCGCCAACGGCGCTGCCGTCTGGCGCGCGCGGGCGAGCGGACTGGAGTAGATCGGCACCGGCGTACCGATCGCGTCGGCGAGAATGTCGGCCGCGACGTCGGCCTCCTGCCGACCGACGTCGTCCAGTCCTGGATCGGCATGCTCGCCGAAACCCGCCGCAGCGCGGCCGTGGCGAACCATGTAGATCGTAGGCATATGTGTGCGACCTCCAATAGCGATGCGACGACGAGTCACGTTCCCAGCACCCACGTAGGAGAACGCGAAGCGTTCTCCATCGAGTCGCCTTTAGGCGACTCGCCGCGCCTTGACCGCGCGACTCGCCGCAACGGATGATCGGCCTCCCTTACGGGAGGAATAGCATCATGGCCAAGTACCTGATCCGCGCGAACTATACGCGCTCTGGTCTGACAGGCCTTCTCAAGGAAGGCGGCACCGGTCGGCGCCGAGCGCTCGGCGAAACCATCGAAGGGATGGGGGGCACCCTCGAAGCGTTCTACTACGCGTTCGGCGACTGCGACCTCTACCTGATCGCGGAACTGCCCGACGAGGCGACCGCCGCCGCGGTGTCCCTGAACATCGGCGCCGCCGGTGCCCTCGATGTCTCGATGACGGTCCTCGTCAGTCCCGAGACGGTGGACGAGGCCGCGCGGAAGGCCGTGCCGTACCGGTTGCCCGGCGCTTGAGCGCAGCCGCCAAGCCCGTTGCCAACCGCGGTTTTGGCGCCATATGCGTTGGCAGTAAGTCATTGGCAGGGGCGTGATTTCCTAGTTTAATTACGCCCCTTCCGTCGTACACAAAGCTCGCAAGGCTTAAGCCAGCCTTAAAGCGTGCCGACTCAAGGTGCTTGACCCCCATGAATGTCCACGATTCGTCGCTCTCGCCCGAACTGGTGCCTGACACCACCGTCAGCGTCCGGGAGCAATTCGGTATCGATCAGGACCTGACCGTCCCCGCGTTCAGCCACCACAACGATCACGTACCGGACATCGACGACGACTACCGGTTCGACCCGGATACGACGCTCGCCATCCTCGCGGGCTTCGCCCACAACCGCCGGGTGATGATCCAGGGCTACCACGGCACCGGCAAGTCCACGCACATCGAGCAGGTCGCGGCACGCCTCAACTGGCCGTGCATCCGGGTCAACCTCGATAGCCACATCAGCCGCATTGACCTCGTTGGCAAGGACGCGATCGTGATCGAGGACGGCCAGCAGATCACCACGTTCAAGGAGGGGATCCTGCCGTGGGCGCTGCAGCACCCGACTGCGCTCGTGTTCGACGAATACGACGCGGGACGCCCAGACGTGATGTTCGTGATCCAGCGCGTGCTTGAAGTCGAGGGCAAGCTCACCCTCTTGGACCAGAACCGCATCGTGCGTCCGCACCCTGCGTTCCGGCTGTTCTCCACCACGAACACCGTGGGCTTGGGCGACACCACCGGGCTCTACCACGGCACCCAGCAGATCAACCAGGGCCAGATGGACCGCTGGAACATCGTCACGACGCTGAACTACCTGCCCCACGACATGGAAGTGGACATCGTCTTCGGCAAGGCCAAGGCGTGGCAGGACACCGACGACGGTCGGCGCACCATCTCCAACATGGTCGCCGTCGCCGATCTGACCCGCAAGGGATTCGTCAACGGCGACATCTCCGTCGTCATGTCGCCGCGCACGGTGCTGACCTGGGCGGAGAACGCCGACATTTTCCACGACGTCGGCTTCGGCTTCCGGGTCTCCTTCCTGAACAAGTGCGACGAACTCGAACGCCCGATCGTGGCCGAGTACTACCAGCGCTGCATGGGCGACGACCTCGGCGACGCCACGCGTGGGATCACGCTGAAGACCTGATCGAGTGACCGTCCCGTGAGCGAGACCGACGCCAAGCAGGGCCAGGAGGCCCAACGGCAAGCGCTCGAGGAGTCGCTGGAGACCTACAAGCGCGCCACGACGGCCACCTTGCGCGCCCTTGCGGAAAACGACGAACTCGAGGTGACCTACGGCAAGGGCGCTGCCGGCCTGCGGGGGCTAAGTATTCACGTGCCGTTGCCCAATGCCGGCTGCAGCGAACAGGAACTGAACGCCCTGCGCGGCATCGGCGACGAGTTCGCGCTGAAGATGCGCTACCACGACGACGCCGTGCATCGCGCCACCACCCCCCGTACCGGTCCGGCCCAGGAGATGTTCGAGTGGGTGGAGGACGCCCGGGTCGCATCCATCGGCTCGTTGCGCATGGAGGGGGTCGCTAAGAACCTCGACGCGTCGCTGGAGGTGGTCTGCAAGCAGGCCGCGTTCGATACCGTGACCGCCGAGACCGAAGCGCCGCTGTCGGTCGCCGTCGGCTTGATCGTCCGCCAACGCCTGACGGGTCGTGAACTCCCGCCGTCGGCGGAAAACGTTGTTCGCTTCTGGCGCGACTACGTCGAGGAGCGCGCCGGCCAGCACATCGACTCCCTAGCGGACTACGTCTTCGACCAGGGCGAGTTCGCCGGGCGCTGCCGCGAAATCCTCGCCGATCTCGGGTTCGCCGCGGACCTCGACGATCCCGACATGCAGGACAGCGACCAGGAGATCGAGTCCGTCGAGGACGGCGCCGAACCGGATGCCGAGTTCGCGCCGGAGGACGTTGCGCTCGACGAGGACTCACTCGGCGACGAGGACGGCGATGGCGAAGCCACCGTCGTCGAAATGGACGCCGACTTCGACCTTTCGGAACTCGGTGCCGAGAGCGAGCCCGAAGAAGCGCCCAACTTCATGCCGGACGACAGTGGACGCATCCGCGTGGATCACCACTACGGCGCCTTCACGAACGAATTCGACGAGGTCGTGAAGGCCGAAGACCTGTGCGAACCCGACGAACTCGTGCGCTTGCGGCAAATGCTCGATCAACAATTGGTGTCGCTACAGCACGCCACGTCGAAGCTCGCCAACCGCCTGCAACGCCGTCTGCTGGCCAAGCAGAACCGCTCCTGGGAGTTCGATCTCGACGAGGGCATCCTCGATACCTCGCGACTGCCGCAGGTGGTCATCGATCCGATGAACCCCCTTGCGTTCAAGCAAGAGAAGGACACGGAGTTCCGCGACACGGTCGTCACCATGCTGATCGACAGTTCCGGCTCGATGCGCGGCCGTTCGATCACGATCGCCGCGGTGTGCGGCGACATCCTCGGTCGCACGCTCGAGCGCTGCTCGGTGCGCGTGGAAATCCTCGGCTTCACGACCCGCGCTTGGCGCGGCGGGCAGTCGCGCGAGGAGTGGATCAACGCCGGCAAGCCAGCGAGCCCGGGTCGGCTGAACGACCTGCGCCACATCATCTACAAGTCGGCGGACGACCCGTGGCGCGCCACGCGTCGCAACCTCGGCCTCATGATGCGCGAGGAACTCCTAAAGGAGAACATCGACGGCGAGGCCTTGATCTGGGCACACAACCGGCTCGTGGTCCGTCACGAGGCGCGCAAGGTGCTCATGGTGATCTCCGACGGTCTACCCGTGGACAACTCCACGCTGCTCGTCAACCCGAGCAGCTACCTCGAACAGCACCTGAAGTACGCCATCGAGACGATCGAGGACCACTCGCCGGTGGAACTGATCGCCATCGGCATCGGCCATGACGTCACGCACCATTACAAGCGTGCCGTCACCATCACCGATGCCGAACAACTCGGCGGTGCCATGACCGAGCAGCTAGCAGCGCTGTTCGAGACGGAGAGTTGAGCGGCGGCACGGACCGTCCCGAGACGCTCGGCAGCGTTGTCTGGATCAACGGCGCGTTTGGTGCGGGCAAGTCGGCCGTCGCCAACCGGCTCGCAGCGGCCATGCCCGACGCCTTGGTGTTCGATCCCGAGCCTTTGGCGCGGCTCATCCGCAACGCCACGCCCCCGTCACGGCGCCCGAGCGACTACCAGGACTCCGCCCTGTGGCGGCATCTCACCGTGGAGGCAGTGTCAGGCCTAGCGAGCGCCGGCGACGTCGTGATCGTCCCCATGACGGTGATCGACGAGGGCTATTTCGCGGACATGGTCGGCGTTTTGCGCACGTCGGGCGTCCCCGTCCACCACTTCTCACTCACCGCCAGTCCCGCGACGATCCGACGCCGGCTTTTGAAACGGCAAGTGACGAGCCTTGCCCATCCGGGTTCCACGCGTTGGGCACTCGACCGGGTGGAGCGTTGCTGCGCGGCCTTGGCCGGTTCGACATTCCGCGAGCAGATCGACACAGATGCGTTGACCGCGACCGACGTCGTAGACCGGATTCTCAAAGCGATCGATCGGTCTTAACCTACCCGGCGGCTGCGATGATCGGCTAGAGTTGCGCCCGCTCAAGCAGCCAAGGGCTCCCGACCGATGTCAAGGACGACCAACCTTGCCGCACTCGCGGTCCTGATCTCGCTCACCGCCGGTGCCGACATCGTCCACTTCAAGAACGGCGACCGACTCACGGGCGACCGGGTGGAAGCCGAGGCCGGATTCGTCGCGATCGATGTGCCGGATCTCGGCGTGCTGAAGATTCCCGACGACCGGATCGCGCGCGTGGTGACCGCAGAGGACGCTGGGCCACCGCCCGAGACACCGGACCCGGCAGCGACTTCCGCGCTCGGTGGACTCATCGACGCCTGGGACGTGATTGTCGACTTCGCCACCACCACGGCCACCGGCAATACCGAGACGTCCGACGTCAACTTCGTAGCCGGCGCGACGCGCACCGGGGAGCGCTTCGACCACGTCCTCGGCGGGGCCTGGCATCGCGGCGAAGCCGAGCAGATCCTGGCCAAGGACCAGCTTGACCTGAACTACGACCTGCGGTGGAAATACAGGGACTCCTGGTATGCCGTGGCGAACTTCGAGTACTTTCGCGACCCCATCAAGGACATCGACCGTCGCTACACCGCCGGGGCGGGTCTCGGACACACGTTCTGGACGACACCGCGCGGCACGCTCAGTACGGACGGCGGCGTCAGCCAGGTGTTCGAGCGACTCGCGTCGCTGGCCGACGCGTCGACGTCGGACAGCAACCCGGCACTGCGCTGGAGCTTGACCTACCAGCAATGGCTGGCTCCCGAGCGCCTCGAGCTTTTCCACAACAACCAGTTGCTGCACATCCTCGCGTCCGACCGGGGCACGGTGTGGGATTCCGACACCGGCCTGCGACTGCACGTCAACAGCCGCTGGCAAGCGGGCGTGCGCCTGGATTTGCAGCACGAGACAACGCCCGCCGCCGGGCGTGGCCGGACTGACGTCGCCTACGCGCTATCCCTCGGCGTGAAGCTCTGACGCTTGACGGTGCGCGGACGTTCTCGTCCGCATTCCAACTAGGTTACAAGGCAATTGCGGGCCGGGAGGCCCGCGTACCGCGCAGCCCGTTAGCTCTTCGGGCGCTCCAACGCGATGGCGGAGACGTTCATTCCGCGGAGCTCGGCCAGCGTAGCCCGCATCTCTGTCCGATTCTCGAAAGGCCCGACTAGCACACGATGCCAGGTGCCCCTAGCCGGATCCCGGGCAGACTCGATCTGCACAGCCATGTTGGTCGCCAAGATCAGCCGCGCGCGCATCTCGTCGGCTTCGTCCCGGCCCCGAAAAGCCGCGGCCTGGAGCAGGTATTCCATGGTGGGATCGGGTTCGCCGACCACCGGCGCCACCGGATTCGAAGGCTGCTGGTAAGGCTCGACGTCGGTCACGACCCGCTCCCTTGGGAGCCGGTACATGAACTCGAAATTCACGGTCGGCACCGTGGCGTCTTCCGCACCCGACTCGCCCGGCGGCTCCCCGGCCGGCGGCCGGTCGCTCCAATAGACGTTGATCGCCCAGGCCACGGCCACGGCCACAGCGCCGAAGACGAAGCCCGACAGGAACGGGCCGCGGGCCGCGCCCGCACGCCGCCCGGCCGGCCTCTTGCGCGGCGCTTTGGCACGGGTTTTGGGCATGGCCTTTCTCTTTGCCTCGCGGAAAAATCGATCATACCCGGCGGCTTCGCCGGTTCAAAAGGTATCCAGCGGATCCAGGTCGATCGACCAGCGCACGCCGGTCGCCTTCGGCCCGACCTCTTCGAGCCGGTCCAAGGCCCGATGCAGGTCGACACGCCGCGTGGCCAGGACGAGAGCCTGGCAACGGTGGTGATCTGCGCGACGGGCGACCGGGGCGGGGGCTGGCCCAAGCACTTCCACCTCGCCGCCCAGCAACGCATCGACGATCTCGCCGAGCAAGTCCCGAGCCTTCGACTCGACCTTGCTTTCCGCACGGATCAGCGCGACAGCCGAGAACGGTGGCATGTGGGCATCGGCTCTCACGCGGCGCTCGTTGGCCGCGAATCCCGCGTAGCCCGTCTTCGCCAAGGCCAAGAGATTCGCATTGTCCGGGTTGAACGTCTGGATCCAGACCTCGCCAGGGCGTTCAGCGCGGCCCGCACGGCCCGCCACCTGCACGATCAACTGCGCGGTGCGCTCCGGTGCGCGGAAGTCCGCCGCCAACAAGCCGGCATCCGAGTCGAGCACTGCCACCAAGGTGACATTGGGCAGGTGGTGGCCCTTGGCAAGCATCTGGGTGCCGACCAGGATCGCGGGGCGACCCTCGCGGATCGCCGCGAGGTCCGCTTCGAGGCGGCGCACGCTGCGCGTCGTGTCGCGATCGATCCGGTAGCGCGGAACATCTGGATAGCGCTCGGCAAGCGCCTCTTCCGCGCGCTGCGTGCCGGTGCCGACGTGGATGAACTCGCTTGCCCCGCACGCCGGGCAGGTCGTCGGCGGCAGGCGACTGTACCCGCAGTGGTGGCAGCGCAGGCGGTTCGGCCGACGATGCAGCGTGAGCTTGGCGTCGCAGTGTTCGCAGACGGCGTGCCACGCGCACTTGGAACACAGCAACACGGGTGCGAAGCCACGCCGGTTGATGAACACCAGGACCTGGCCAGCGGCCTCCAAATGGCGGCCAATCGCGCCGTGCAATGCATCGCTGAAGCCGCGATCCAAGCGTAGGCCGCGAACGTCGACGATCCGCACAGCCGGCATCGATGCACCCCCGGCCCGCGACGGTAGCCGGGAGAGCACGTAGCGCCCGCGGCGGGCGTTCTCGAGCGACTCCAGCGATGGTGTCGCGCTGCCAAGAACCACGGGAATGTTGAGCATCTGGCCGCGCTTGACCGCGAGATCCCTAGCTGAATAGCGTAGACCGTCGCCTTGCTTGAACGAGCCGTCGTGTTCCTCGTCGACAACGATGAGGCGTAAGTCCTCGAATGGTGCGAGCACTGCGGACCGCGTTCCGATTAACACCTTGTGGATGCCTTGCGCGCACTTCAGCCAGACGTCGAACCGCTGCGGGTCGGTGTTGCCCGAGTGCAACGTTGCCGCCGCACCGAAGCAAGCCTTGAAGCGCGCGGTCGTCTGCGGCGTCAAGGCGATCTCGGGAACCAACACCAGCGCCTGGCCCCCGTCGCGGAGAGCCTGCGCGATCGCCCGCAGGTAGACCTCGGTCTTGCCGCTGCCGGTCACCCCGTCGAGGAGATGCGTCGTCGCCGTGCCGAGCGTCGCCGTAATCGTGTCCACGGCCGCTGCCTGCTCCGCGGTCAACTGGTGTGCCCATGTGTCCGGCACGCGATAGCTTGGCAACAACATCGCGCTCCGGGCGAGTCCCTTGTCCGCAAGGGCGGCGAGATAGTGCCGTTCGAGACCGAGCGCGGCGAGTTCGGAGTCGAAGACGCTCCCTAAGGTCCGCAGGCGCTCGAAGGCCTCGTGCTGACGTGGCGCGCGGGCGAGCTTTCCGTCCTCCTCCGACCCGGTCCAATGCCAGACAACCTCCTTCATCAAGGTTGCCGGCGCGCCGCGCCTCGCCTTCACTGGCAGCAAAGTCGCGAACACGTCACCGATTGGGTGGTGGTAGTAGCGGGCGAGCCATTGCGCCAAGTCCGTCAGGTCGCCCGGCAGGAGCGGCTCGCTGTCGAGCACTTCCTCGATCTCCTTCTCCGCCCGGTCGGAGACACGCGTGTGGCCCGCGACGACACCGACGACCGTTGTTGCGCCGAACGGCACTCGAACGCGGGCACCCACCGGCGGGACGGGCATGGTGCTCGGCACGATGTAGTCGAAAGTGCTTCTCAGCGGTCGCGGGACGGCGACTTCGACAACGGGCGCGGTGGCAGTCACTTCGGGCGCACAGCCTTCAAGGCGGGGTTGGCCAACAGTCTGTCCGCTTACCCGCCCCTTGCGCAATCGCCCCCGGTCGCTCTACACTCGCGCGCCCCGAATCGCCCTTGAGTCCGGGTCCGTGAAGCCAGACATCCATCCCGAATACACCACGATCACCGCGCGATGCAGTTGCGGCAACGTCATCGAGACGCGCTCCACGCTCGGTCGCGACATTCACCTCGAAGTGTGCTCCGCGTGCCACCCGTTCTATACGGGTACGCAGAAGATCATGGACGCCGGCGGACGCGTGGAACGCTTCCGAAGACGCTTCGGCAACGTGTCCAGCAACGTCTGAGTCGCTCACGCCTCCGTGGTTTCCGTCAAGCGAACGAAATCACCGTGGAACCGTCTAATTCGGTGTTAGCCTTCCCCTAGAAGAGCGTTCGAGGGTTGTCACATGCGGCCCGCACCGGTCATCGTCTCTGTCCTTCTCGCGGCGTCGCTCGGCCATGCCGGGCCCGGCGAGAAGATGCTCAAGGAACTCGCCGAGAACAACCAACTCTATCCCGACGAGCACCTGCAGCAGTACGTCCGCAACATCGGCGAACGGTTGCTCGCGCACACCCCGGACGCCGGCAAGGAATACCATTTCACCGTCCTCGACAGCGACCAGGTCAACGCTTTCGCGACCGGCGACGCCTACATCTTCGTCAGTCGGGGTCTGCTCGCATTCCTGCAGTCGGAGGACGAGTTGGCCGCGGTGGTCGGTCACGAGATCGGCCATGTCGTTGCCCGGCACATGCGCAAGCGCAGAATCACCGAGCTGACCGGCAAATCGATCGGCCTGATCAGCGCCATCGCCACTGGCCGCGGCGAGTTGATGCGCGACGTGGCGGATCCGTTCACCACGATCGTGGTCTCCGGCTACGGTCGCGAAATGGAGCTGGAGGCGGACCGTTTGGGCGGCGAGTACATGGCCCGTGCCGGCTACGATCCACAGGCGATCATCGCCTCGGTTTGGGTGCTCAAGGACCAACAGACGTTCGCCAAGCAGGTCACCAAGGCGCCCACCAGCTACCACGGCCTGTTCCGTTCCCATCCGCGCAACGACAAGCGCCTGCACGAAGCCGTGAACCACGCCTACAGCGTCTCGGCCGGCGAACTCGCGGACCCCGTGGGCGACTTCTGGGAGCAGATCAACGGGCTGACTTTCGGCGACGAAGTCGCCGGCGGCATGGTCAAGGACGAGACGTTCCTCCACGGCGGACTGCGCATCGTGCTGCCGTTCCCCGAAGGGTGGAGCGTTGCCACGCCGGGCACGCAGGTCGTCGGCGAGGCACCGGGAGGCAAAGCCGAGGCGTCCATCACGTTCAGCAAACAGGAACCCGTGCGCCGCAAATCCCCGGAGGAGTACGTCACGGACGTGCTCAGGCGCGATGACGTCACCGGCGAGGAAACCGAGATCGGTGGTGACGAGGCCTTCCTCGGCGAAATCGACGTTGGCGAGTCCGACACCAAGCTTGGGTTGATCGCCGTGATATACCGCAACCGCGACGTGTACGTGTTTCGCGGCGAGTGCGGCCCGAAAGGCGACCCTGAGAGTTTCCGCGAGCAATTCATGGCCACGATCGAGGGGCTGCGCCCGATGACGCCCGAGGATCTGAAGCTCGCCAACAACCGCCGCATCGAGATCATCGTCGCGGAGCCGGACCAAAGCTACGCCGACCTCGCCGCGAATACGTCGATCAAGCAGTTCCCCGTGGAAACGCTCCGGCTTCTGAACGCCGACTACCCGAACGGCGAGCCGACGGCCGGCGACTACATCAAGGTCATCCGCTAGCACGCTCCGCGGCCGCGAAAGCGGTCAGCAACGGGAAATAGACGCGGAAGTCGTCGATGAACGGCGGCAGGTCCGCTTCGAGCACCGGCTGCAGGCGGTCGCGCAGGTGGTCGAGCCGCAGCCGCCGAAGCACATGCGCCATGGCCCGCTCGATCACTTCCGGGTCGCCGTAACGGGCGAGCAGATCGGTTTCCACCATGCGCGAGACGAAATCGCGCCCTCGCGCCGGAACCTGGCTGCTGTACGTTTCGATCGCGGCATAGACCCGGGCCGTGAAGCCGCGCAAGTCCTCGTCCGCATAGCAGCTCCACGTCAAGGTCAGACAGTGGTCAGCAAGGATGTCGAGCAGCACCGGTGCGGCACGCCGCAACGCCGGATCGAAGCGCGCCACGCTGACCTTCATCTCCGGCAGCCGATTGGAAAACGAGTCGATCCGGCGGTGCAGGCGGATCCCGGCGCGCAAGTCACTAGGCAGTGATTCCGGGATCGACCCCTTGACGAAGTCCCCGAGCACCCCGCCCGCCATGGACCCGGCGCCCGGCTGGGCCAATAGGCAGTGAGCGAGGAAATTCACGCGGCGGCTCAAGTCCCACTTTTGAGCTTCAGGAAACGAGCCAGGTACGCGTCGAAGGGCACGCTGTCCGCCGCCTCGAGTCGCGCCTGTTCGGCCAGCGAGGCCCCACTCATCGCGGTCAACTCGGCGAGCCGTTCCTCGGGCAATGGCCGCGCGTTGAATCCGTCCCGATGCGCGACCGACCGCTGCATGGCAAATCGTGCAAACGGCAGCTCACGTTCGCGCAGGCCCGCTAGGACTCGCGCCGACGGCGTTGCGGACGGTTCCAAGACCTTACGCCGCTGCTCCGCCACGGCGGCCGCATGGTCGTCGTCGCCGGTCACGGCGTCGATTTCGACGGCGACCTCGGCGCAGCGATCGAGGAGTTCCGATGCCCAGCGCGCCGCAGGCACGCGTCCGCTCTCGGCCGCTAGCGTCAGGCCAGGCTCCCGCCCCCGCTCCACGATCGCGGTCTGGTTGGCAAGCATGGTCTCCGACTCCCGGCGGCTGTCCGCCGGGCTCTCCGCGAGCAGGCAATAGAGGAGGAAGACATCCAGGAATCGGCACGTGACGGCATCGATGCCGAGCGGCTGCAACGGATCGAGATCCATGCAACGCACTTCGACGTACTCCACGCCGCGTTCGTGCAGCGCATCGAGCGGTCGCTCGCCAGAACGGACCCGTCGCTTGGGCCGGATCGTGCCGTAGAACTCGTTCTCAATCTGCAGGAGCGCTGTCGACAGTTGCCGGTATTCGCCGTCCACAAGCACGCCGATGGCCTCGAACGGCGGATAGGGTCTGGTCAGGGCATCGCGCATCGTCGCCGCGTATTGCGCCAAGCCGTTGTACGAGATGTGCAACGACGACTGGGCATCGCTCTGGTAACCCAGGCGACCCATGCGCAACGATGTCGCGTGGGGAAGGTGCAATGTGCCCTCATCCCAGACCTCAAGGCGCGTCGCTGGCGCGGCGCGGTCCCCGTCCGAACCGCGAACGAAGGACTTGCACACCGCCGGAGAAGCCCCGAAAAGGTAGATCAGCAGCCACGAGTAGCGGCGAAAGTTGCGGATCAGCGCGAAGTACCGCTCGGTCGCAAAATCCGCGTCCGCTGCGCGGTCACGCGCGAGCACGGACATCAGCGCCTCGGGAACCGAGAAGTTGTAGTGGATGCCGCTGATGGTCTGCATCAGCCGTCCATAGCGGTAGCTCAAGCCCGTGCGATAAACGGTCTTCGAGCGGCCGGCATTGGACGAGCCGAACTGGGCAACGGGAATCTCGGCCTCGGGGCCCAGGATGCACGGCATGCTCGCCGCCCAGAGCAGTTCGTCCCCGATATTGGCGTGTACGAAACGATGGATCTCCGCAAGCTCCGCGAGAACGTCCTCGGCGCTGGCGTGGACACCGGTGATCAGTTCGAGTTGCGCCTCGCTGAAGTCGGTCGTGATGTGGGGGTGGGTGAGCGGCGAACCCAAACCCCGCGGGTGGGGTGTTGCGGCCAGCGCGCCTGTGGGCGTAACGCGCAGGCTCTCCTTCTCGATGCCGCGCCGCAACGCACCGAGTTCCGGGCGACCACGAACAACCGCCAAGGCGCCCGCAAGCGATTCAGGGCGACGCGTCATGGCGTGGCCTACCTGCCGGCGCTGGGACGTCGCGGACCGGCGTCGACAATGGCCTGGGCCACCTCGAAGCGTTCGAAATTGGCGATGAACTTGGCTGCCAAGGCATCTCTTGCCTGGTCGTAGGCAGCCGGGTTCGGCCAGGTGTTGCGCGGATCGAGCAGGTGATCGTCCACCCCCGGCGCACGCACCGGGATGTCGAGATTCAGGCCTTCGACGTGTGTCGTCGCGACCTCCGCGAGCATCCCCGACTGCACGGCGTGGATGATCGCCCGCGTCGTTGCGATGTCGAAACGCTCACCGACGCCATAGCCCCCGCCCGTCCAGCCGGTATTGACCAAATAGACACGCGAACCGAAAGCCTCGATGCGTTCCATCAACAGTTCGGCGTAGACACCTGCAGGGCGCGGGAAGAAAGCGGCCCCGAAGCAGGCCGAAAAGGTCGCGGAGTACGCCTCCGTGGACCCGACGACCGTCGATCCCACCGCCGCGGTGTAACCCGAGAGGAAGTGATAGGCCGCAGCCTCCTTCGACAGGATCGACACCGGTGGCAGCACGCCGCTGACGTCGCAGGTCAGGAAGATCACCGCGTTCGGCTCGCCGCCGCGGTTCTCGGGCACCTTGGCCTCGATGTTCCTGCGCGGATAGCAGGCGCGGGTGTTTTCCGTCAGCGATCCGTCGTGGTAGTCCGGTTCACGCGTGTCCGGGTCGATCACCACGTTCTCGACGATCGCCCCGAAGCGAATCGCATCGAAGATCACCGGTTCGTTGTCGCGGCTCAAGTCGATGCACTTGGCGTAGCAGCCGCCCTCGAGGTTGAACACGGTGCCCTCGCCCCAGCCGTGCTCGTCGTCGCCGATCAGCAGTCGGTCCGGATCGGCCGAGAGCGTCGTCTTGCCGGTGCCGGAGAGGCCGAAAAACAAGGTCACGTCGCCCTCGGCACCAGCGTTGGCGGAGCAGTGCATCGGCAACACCCCGTGGCCCGGGAGCAGGTAGTTCTGCACGCCGAACATCGCCTTTTTCATCTCGCCCGCGTAACGCAGGCCCGCAAGCAGCACGCGGCGGCCCGCGAAGTCGACCATCACCGTCGCATCGGAGGCAGTCCCGTCCCGCTCGGGCTCGCAAACGAACCCCGGCGCACTGATCACTTCCCAAAGCGGCTTGTAGGCCGGGTTGAAATCGTCCGGCGTGATGAAAAGCGCCTTGGCGAACAACGCATGCCACGCGTACTCCGTGGTCACATTGATCGGCAGGTAATGCTCGGGGTCCGCGCCGACGTGAAGGGTCGTCGCAAAGGCGTCACGCTCCGCCATGTAGGCCTCGACGCGGGCGAAGAGCGCATCGAACACCCGTTTCTCAACGGGCTGATTGACCGGTCCCCAGTCGATGTGCGCCTCGCTCCCCGGTTCACGCACGATGAACCGATCCTTCGGCGAACGCCCGGTGCGGCTCCCGGTCTCCACCACCAGGGCCCCGTTCGACGCGAATCGACCTTCGCCCCGAAGCACGGCCAACTCCGCGAGCGTAGCGCTCGCAAGGTCGCGGTAGGTTCGGGTTTGGTAGGTGACGTCGATGTCCAGCGCCATCAAGATCGTGTCCGGAAAAGGCTTGCGGGATTCTACACGAGCAGGGCTCGCCATCGGCGGCAAAGGCCACGCCCCTTCGCATAGAATGCCTACTCGATTGCCCATGGACGGCGTAATTCGAGGATGCATGGAATGGCTCCGCTCACCCTCCTTTCGTACCGCGCTCGCCTCGTACTGTGGCGAGCGACCACATCCCTAATCCTGCTGTCGAGCGTGTCGGCCTACGCCGGCGGCACCTATATCGAAGGTCGCGGGGGCATCGTGAAGCTGTCCGACCTCTCGGGGCAGGGCGACATCGACTCGGCGATCGGGTTCGCGCGCCTCACGGGAACCGCCAGCGGGAACGTGAGCTACGACAACACGTTCCTGCTTGGCGCGGAAGTCGGCGTCGAGGGCGTCTTCGGCACATCGCTGCGGGTCAGCGGCGCGGTGGACGTGTTCGAACCCGACGTCAAGAGCGCGGTGCTGACGGCCGACCTCGCCATCAACGGGGTTGAGGTACCGGAAACTCCCGACGGTTCGCCCCTCGGCAGCGACGCACTGACGGACCTCGGCCTGAACTTCAGCCACCGCACGGCGATTCTCTCCGGCAACGCCTTCGTCGATCTCGACCTCGGGGGGTTCACACCGTACGTCGGGGCGGGTTACGGCATGCTGCTCGTCGAGAACGCCAACCAGTACGAAACCGGCCTGCTGCTGCACGCCGGCTTCAGGTTCGACGTCACCCCGATGTTCTACGTAGGCGGGAAGGTGTCGTGGTTTCGGGGGGAAGGGCCGCAGGACGATACGGGTATTGACTTCGACACGTTCGAGACGACCTCGGCGGCGGTCAGTGTTGGCGTTCGCCTTTGAACGATGGTGCGCGGTCGTCCACGTGGTGGGGCTGGCGCGTCCAGGCATCGTCTCCCGAACGCAATCCTCGATACCCTCGACGAGCTGCCTCCAGCGTACCCTCCTAAGGCTTGGGCCGCGTCGATCTCCCCCGCGGATCAGCGGGCAGTTCCATTGCCTAGCTGGTCATGCTTGCCTCGGCTACGAACGCCTCGACGACCGGCGACTCGCTGTCCACGAGTGCCTCCGGACCGAATGTCTCCACATGGAACGCGATCGCCGAACGTACATCGTCGAGCGCCTCCTGGTAGCTGTCACCCTGACCAACCACCACCCCCTTCACGCCAAGGGGGTAGGCGATGTAACCGTCGGGGTGTTTTTCCAGAATCACCTTTATCTGCGTTTCCATCCTTCGTCTCACACGTACGGCGTTCGCTCGCCCGCTTTCTGATCGACACCTCCAGCCATGACCATATTACCTGGCTCGTATTTCCGCGAACCCGACCACGCCCAGTGCGTACGCAAGCCCGAGGGCCGTCGTCGACGCAGGCCACGGCGACCCACCAAAGCGGCGACCGTCCGTCGACCTTCCATCGCGGTAGAAGGTCCCCACTACGGGCCGGGAGGCCCGCGTACCCCACTAGGGCTGCGTCCGCGTCGACCGTCCCCCACGGATCGGCGGACAGTTCCATTGCCAGGTGTACGTCTCACCGCTTGAACCCGCGGCGAGGTCGATTTCACCGGTGGACAAACCCGGGCCCATCGACCGACACACCGCAGCCTCGTGACGGAACCGGCAGCGCAGGCGCTTGATTCGCAGGCTGCGTGCGTTGCTCTCTCCGCCGGCCAGTTCGCAGTCCACGTGGCTGCGGTGGCCGTACCTCACCTCGAAGGTCTCGACCAAGTCCGCCAGTCTCGGTGCGTGCTCCGGAGGAACCTCCGCCCAGACCGTCTTGAAGTAGCTTCGGATTGCATTAGTCGACTTCGGGGTCGCGGCAACGCCCAACCAGGCGATGCCGCGATCGACGCTCTTGGGCGCGCCACCTCGACCGTGCAGGTAGATGTCACCCGTCCGTGCCTGCGCCCACTTGAACCCCCGCCGTGCCGCGACTAGCAGGTGCGGCAGCGCCTCCTTGTAGAGCCCCTCGGAGTACAGGCGTGCGCCTTCCCGCACGGCGTTGTAGGTGTCGACGATGTAGCGCGGAGTGGGTACCTCGTCCGGTCTCAGCCGTTCCGCGGTCACCGTCATTTCTTCGTCGTAGTGCTCGTCGGCCGTTGCCATGAAAGCCGCCAACGAGAACAGGACAACCAAGCCGTGAGGTCTCACGGCACGGCCTCGACATCTTCGATCATCGCCACGTACGACGCGGGCAAGCCGTGTTCGCGCGCGCCGTCGAGGACGTGGGCCTTGTACCACTGTCGCGGCCGCAGCGTCGCATTCACGGCGTTCGGTCGCGCCCGGTACGTTCGCGCTGCGATTTCGCCGGTTGCGGTCGCGACCACGACCTCGTGTTCGTCGTAACCGACACCCAACCCCTCGATCCGGTCGAGGTCGGCCTTCTCCGCGCAGTCAATCCGGTACAGGACACCCCAAACCACCGCGGTCCACTCCCGGCCTGCAAAGACCACGTCGCACTTGCCGGATCCGTCTCGACCCAGCTTGTGCCAACGCAGTGCATGCCCTGGTAGCCGACCCGGTCCGACGACACGGGCCGAAGGTGTCCTCGCGGTCAGCCGTGCCGAGGACATGTTGGAACCGTAGGCGAAGTAGAGGTATGTCGACGCGGGATCAGCGTCCTCGTCGACGACCCGACCGTTTCGGTTCACCCCTATTCGCCGCCCCAGCCACGCCGGCCAAGGGAATATAGCACTTGAGTCTTGGTGTCCCGGCGCGATAGGTTAGGCGGTTTCGCAACCAAAGCTTAGTCTCTCCAGGGGGAGGATTCATGGGAACGATCAACGGCGCCCAGCTCATGGCGCGCAGTCTCAAGCAACAGGGCGTCGACTACATGTTCGGGATCGTGGGCTTCCCGGTCCAAGGTGTGGCCGCTGAAGCACAGAAGGCCGGCATCACCTACATCGGCATGCGCAACGAGCAAGCGGCCAGCTACGCCGCCCACGCGGCCGGCTACCTCACGGGTCGCCCCCAAGCCTGCCTCACCGTCTCCGGGCCCGGCGTCATCCATGCCTTCGCTGGCCTCGCCAACGCCAAGCAGAACTGCTGGCCGATGATCCTGATCGGCGGCGCATCGCCCGTCTACCAGAACGGCATGGGTGGCTTCCAAGAAGAGCGCCAGGTGGAACTCGCCGCGCCGTACTGCAAGTACGCGCACGCCATCGAACACGCACACCGCATCCCCTACTACGTCAACCAGGCGGTCCGTCACTCCCTGTTCGGTCGCCCCGGTCCTGTCTACCTGGACTTCCCGGACGACATCATCCGCGCGGAGGTGGAAGACGAAGAGGTGATCGAAGCCGCAACGGTTCCGGAACCGCCGCGCACGCTCGCCGATCCCGATGCCGTGGAAGCAGCCCTGACCGCCTTGGAGTCCGCCGAACGTCCCCTGGTCGTCGTCGGCAAGGGCATGGCCTGGTCGCGTGCCGAGGACGAGATCCGCGAGTTCATCGAACGCACGCAGCTGCCGTTCCTCAACTCGCCCATGGGCAAAGGCACGATGCCGGACGACGACAGCTTGTCCGTCGGTGCCGCCCGCAGCACGGCCCTGCGCGAAGCGGACCTCGTATTCCTGATGGGCGCCCGTCTCAACTGGATCATGCACTACGGCCTGCCGCCGCGGTTCAACAAGGATGTGCGCATCATCCAACTCGACATCGAACCCGAAGAGATTGGTTCCAACGTGCCCGCCGAAGTCGCCCTCGTGGGTGACGGCAAGGCCGTCGTCGGTCAGCTCAACCGAGCACTGGACAATCGGCAGTGGTTCTACCCGTCCGAGACGCCGTGGCGCGCCACCTTGCAGGAGAAGGCGCAGGCGAACCTCGAAGCAGTCCAGCCTATGATCGACGACGACTCGGTGCCGACCAACTACTACCGGGCCTTCAAGGACATCGTCGACTGGCTGCCCCACGACGCCATCATCATCGGCGAGGGCGCGAACACGATGGACATCGGTCGCACGCAGATGCCGAACCGGCTGGCCCGCCACCGCCTCGATGCCGGCACCTACGGCACCATGGGCGTGGGTTTGGGCTTCGCGGTCGCAGCCGCGGTGACAAATCCCGACAAGGCCATCGTCTCCGTGCAGGGCGACTCCGCCTTCGGCTTCACGGGCATGGAGCTAGAGACCATGGTGCGCTACAACTTGCCGGTGAAACTGATCGTGCTGAACAACGGCGGCATCGGCGGCGGCGTACACCCGCTCAAGGAGGGTCAAACCCTGCCGCCCGGCAACCTGACCTACGGCGCGCACTACGAGGGCATGCTCGAAGCCCTCGGCGGCAAGGGCTTCTACGTGGAGGATCCAAAGGACCTGCGCGCGGCCCTCGACGAGGCCATGGCGTTCAACGGACCGACGCTCATCAACGTGCCGCTGAATCCACGGGCCGGCCGCAAGCCGCAGCAGTTCGGCTGGCTGACAACTTGAGCGAGGCGCGGTGAAACTCTTCGAGGCGGCCTATCCCTACCAGGACGATGTCCTCGCCCTCCCGGTCGAGGACATCGACACCGCCGCCGGGTACTACGCCAAGGCCTTCGGGCTTGTCGAAGTGGAACGCCAAGACGAACCGGTGCCGACCGTCATCATGGAACGGGACGGGACGCGCATCGGTTTCGCCATAAACGGCGGTGATGCGAGAAACGACGGCGCGGCCATCCTAGTGACGGACATCAACCGCGCCCACGAGGAGCTCGAGGCCAACGGCGTGGCACCGGGCGAAGTGCGCACCGACGAGCGCGACGACGGGAATTTCCAGGTGTTCTTCGTCGTCGCGCCGGATGGGCTGTGCTACTACTTCCACCAGAAGGTCGCCTAGCCCCGCACCGCTTCGAGTCAAACGCGGCAGGTCGTTGAGCGAAGCCACCGTAATCCTCATCACCCTGGTCGCCTACAAGGTCTTGATGATCTGCGTAGGCCTCTGGGCGACATCGCGCAACAAGAACGAGGCCGACTTCTTCCTGGGCGGGCGGGGCCTCGGGCCATTCGTCGCGGGGCTCTCCTACGCCGCGAGCACATCGTCCGCCTGGGTCATCCTTGGCTTTTCGGGTTTCGTCTTCACGATCGGGCTCAGCGCCCTGTGGATGATCCCCGGGATCTTGGCCGGCTACGCGGTCGTGTGGCTCTACTTCGGCCGCCGCCTTCGCGAAGAGTCGAGCGCCTACCAGCAGGTGACGCTCACCGACTTCATGCTCCAGGACGCGCCGGCCAGGGCACGCGCGAAGGGCCTTGCGACTGCGCTGGCTGCCGTGCTGGTGGTGTTCTGCTTCGTCTTCTACGTAGCGGCGCAACTCGACGCCGCCGGCAGCGCGCTCTCCGAGAACTTCGGCATGTCGGTGCCGGCCGCGATCATCCTCGGCGCCGTAATCGTGGTCTTCTATTCCCTGCTCGGTGGCTTTTGGGCCGTTTCCGTCACGGACATGGTGCAGGCCGCGATCATGATGGTCGTCTCCGTGGGCGTACCCGTCGCGGCCCTAGTCGCAGCCGGTGGACCGACCGAGGTGTGGTCGACGCTCAGCGCGTCGATGCCAGCGGACTTCCTGCGCATCGACGGCGGTCACGCGAGCCTCGTGTTCCTTGGTTTCGTTGTCGGCCTCGTGGGCATGTCGCTCGGGGCCCTAGGCCAACCGCACCTGCTGAGCCGGCTCATGGCCGTGCGGGGCGAGGCGGAACGCCGGCAAGGCTTCCTGATCACCTTCGGCTGGGGCATCGTGGTGTTCACGGGAATGGTGACACTCGGCCTGTCAGGGCGTGCCCTCATGCCCGACCTGGAACTGCCCGAGACCCTGTTCTACAGGGCAACTAGCAGCTATCTCCCGGCAATCGTCGCCGGCATCGCGACCGCCGCCGTGCTGTCCGCCGTGATGTCCACGGTGGATTCGCTGCTCCTGGCCGCTTCCGCCGCCGTGGCCCACGACATGGGTGTGAACAGACGTTTTCCCGGACGCGAGGCGATGGCCTCACGGGCATCGATGCTCTGCGTGGCGATCCTGGCGGTGGTTCTCGCGCTCAATCTGCCGGACACGATCTTCAACCGCGTGCTGTTCGCCTGGTCCGCGCTCGGCGCCGCCTTCGGTCCCCTGGTGCTGTTCCGGGTATCCGGCCGCGAAGTCGGTGCGAATGGCGCGCTCGCCGTGATGGCCGCCGGATTCGCCACCACGGTGCTGTTCTACACGTTCGGGGCCATGCCGCCCACGGACTCGCTGCTATCCCAGGCGGCACACCTGCCCGGCGACCCGTTCGAGCGGGTGATCCCGTGGGTTCCGGGCTTGGCGATCCTGCTCTTAGCCACCAAGACGGCGACCGCGATCAAGCCTTGAGCGTGCGCGGCGCCGGGCGGGGCGCGTTACGGGGCACGGGAGAGAGCCGGCTGAACCGAGTCTTGTTGGCGGTCACCTAATGGGGATTGGTCACGCACCCACGAAGCCGTCGAAGCTGTGCGGCACCCATCAGGTTGTGCCCTCGGGCGCACATGGTGTTCGCCATTGACGGTGGCTGCGCGGAACGCCTAATTTAGCCTAATCATCTAGGCGCTTAATCGGCGCCATGCGAATCGAACGACCATATGGTGACTTGGCAGCTGCAGGACGCGAAAAACCGACTAAGCGCGGTGGTGGATGCAGCGATCGCTGGCGAACCCCAGCAGATCACCCGACGGGGAACACCGGTGGTGGTGGTGATCGCGGCGGAGGACTACGAGCGATTTGCTCATCTGGCAAAGTCAGCTCTGCCGTCGTTCAACGAGCTACTGCTGCAAATGCCACAGGACGACGGCGAATTCGTCCGCCTGCCATTACAGCCGCGCCCCTTCGACGCCTGATGTACCTCATCGATACGGACGTCATATCCGCGCTACGGCGAAGGGAACGCAATCCGGGCGTCGTTCATTGGGTTTCGGAGCAACGGGCTACCGATCTCCATCTGAGCGTCGTCACGGTCGGCGAAATCGAGCGTGGCATCGCACAACAGAGCGTGTAAACCCTGTGTTCGCAAGCGTGCTGGCTTCTTGGCTAGACAGAGTGGTAGCCGCTTACGCCGAGCGTATTCTCGCCGTCGACCTCGCCACGACAAGGAGATGGGGGCGGCTTTCAGCAACGCTCGGCCACGCGGGCAACGATCTGCTCATCGCGGCCACGGCACTGGAGCGCGGGTTGACAGTTGTGACGCGCAACGTGCGGCACTTCGAGCCAACCGGGGTCGCAGTGATCGATCCGTCGAGTCGCCAGTAGCGCCGTCAACGAACCGGCGAGCCGTCGCAATCAAGCCGTAACCGAACGCGGTGCCGCCTCTGGGTGGGGGACACCCACGTCCGCCGCATCCCGAGTCGCCGCCAGGCGACTCGTTAAGCTCCTTGGTTCCTCAGTACCCGCCCGCCGTACTCGCCGGTCAGTTCGTCGTCGCGCAAAACCACGGTGCCGTTGCACACGGTCGCATGGTAGCCCGCCGCACGCTGGATGAAGCGTGGTGCCCCGAACGGGAAGTCGTGGACGATCTCCGGCATCCGCTCTTCCAAGCGGTCGATGTCGAAGACGTTGATGTCCGCGCGCTTGCCGACGGCCAACGTGCCCCGGTCATGCAACCCGAGCACACCAGCCGGTACCGCGCTCACGCGTCGTACGGCTTCGGGCAGGGAGTACAGGCCACTGTCCCGGTGCCAGTGCGAAAGGATGAACGTCGACCAACCGGAGTCGATCATCTGGCTGACGTGCGCGCCGGCATCGCCAAGACCGGGCATGGCCCAGTCCGTGGTGATGAGTTCGGCGAGCGCATCCAAGTTGACATTGAAGCCGCGCATGTGGAACAGCGCCTTGCCGTCGGTCTCGTCAGAAATCCGCAACCACGTCTCGACGGGGTGCTCGCCGGCAGCCTCCGCCAGCGCGACCAGGTTCTGCGACAGGTCCTGCGTGTAGCAGGGACGAGGATCGCTGCCCATGTAGAACCAGCGCTTCATGCCCTCCACCGCGCCGTCGCCCTGGGCCTTCACCTCCGCCACTAGACGTTGGCGGGTCTCGGGCTCGCGAATCGCACGCACGCGCCCGCCGAGGTCCAGCTTGCGCAGTTTGTTCCAGGCACCGGTGCGGAAGAAATTGTCCGTCGACAGACCACCGACGCCACCCCCGCTGCGTGGGACGGTGACGGAGGTCACGTTCAGGCCCTCGTTGCGCATCGCCATGACGCGCTCGTTCATCCGTTCGGTGCCGACCTCGGCAGCGGAACTGAACAGCGCGCCCCGCGCCATGCGGGCCTCGTCGGCGATGAGATCCATCTCGGCATCGAAATCCGAGAAATCGGACACGGTCTGCATGATGCCGCCTTGCTTGCCGACCTCTTTCGCCACCGCGCGCAGTTCGTCGCGATCAGCGAACGTGCCCGGGATCGACCGACCGTCGGGCAACCGATGCGGGGGGAATCGGTTCGTCGAGAAACCGACAGCGCCTTCCTTCACCGACTGGCCCGCGAGTTCGGCGATCTGCCGGACCTCGTCGTCCGTCGCGGGTTCCTCGACGGCGCGTTCGCCCATCACGTAGAAGCGCGTCGCGCAGTGGCCGACCAAGCCGCAGATGTTGATCGCGGGACCAAGCGCCGCTAGGGCGTCGAGGTAGCCGCCATAGGACTCCCAGTTCCACGGCAGGCCGTGCAGGATGGCCTTCTTCGGGATGTCCTCCACGGTTTCCATCATGCCCGCCAGGAACTCCCGGTCGGTCGCCTTGCAGGGCGCGAAGGTGACGCCGCAGTTGCCGAAGAGCGCCGTCGTGACGCCGTGCCAACTGACGGAGGTGACCTTGCGGTCCCACCCGATCTGCGCATCAAGGTGTGTATGCAGATCGATGAAGCCGGGCGACACCTTGAGGCCGTCAGCGTCGATCTCCTGCTTGCCCTTGCCGGCCACTTGGCCGATTGCGGCGATCTGATCGCCGTCTACGGCGATGTCCGCGCTGAAAGGTTCGGCACCGGTGCCGTCGACGACGGTGCCGCCGCGGATGACGAGGTCATGGCTCATGGGATTGTCCCGAGGCGTGGCGTTGAAGCCGTCAACTATAACCAACGGGCGCGATTGGTGCCGAGGAGAGGACTTGAACCTCCACGGGGTTACCCCCACTAGCACCTGAAGCTAGCGTGTCTACCGATTTCACCACCTCGGCGTGGGTGCGCGACTCTACATCAACGCGCCGTCAGGGGACAACGCCGGTCGTGGCCGACCGGTACGCCGGTCGTGGCCGACCGGTGCCGGGACGGGAAACGGCACCAAAGCGTCCAAGCACTGCCGGGAGAATGCGTAGCATTCTCCAACGAACCGCCGCTAGGCGGTTCGCCTTGACCTCGTCCGCGCGCCGAAGGACGATTGCCGCCGAACGCGGCTCGATGGGCCGGTACGCGAACGGGAATCGACCTGAACCCATACGCTAGGCGGCGACGCCAATCTCGAGCCAGGCGCACCAGCGTCCGGTTCTCGGCGCAGGATGTACGCGAGGCGCTGTTGGCGATCGGACCTGCACCGCTGTCGCAACTAATCAGCCACCTGAAACCCCATCGCGGAGGCGAGTCGCGGGCGTTTCGGCAACTCGTGGACGGCATGCTCCGCGCGGGGGACTTGGCGCTGAACCGAAACGGCGTGTATCGGTTGGCCGGGGACGACACCGTCGCCGGTAAGGTGGTCCGCGCTGACCGCGCTCTCATCCTCCAATGCGACGACGGCAAACGCCTGCCCGTGGCCGGGGGTGTGCCAGTACGCCCGGGCGACCGGGCAGCGGGAATCGTGCAGGGGCGCGAAGTGCGCATCGCGACCGTGGTGCAGCCCGCGCCCGAGACCGTGGTCGGCCTGCTGTACGTACGACCACGCGCCGCTTACGTGGACTCCCTGGATCCGAACCTGAAGGGCCGCATCGACCTCGTCAATCCGACTTCGGCCCGCACCGGCACGGTCGTCGAGGTCGAAATCCTCGCCGTGACGGGCACCGACATCCAAGGCCGGGTCGTGCGCGTGATCGAGGCCGGAAACGAAGCGGCCCGCGCAGCGGAAGCGCTCCTCGCGGCACATCGGATTCCGCGCGAGTGGCGTACGGACCCAGCGCGCCTCAACCTGCCTCAGGCCGTTGGCCACGACGACATCACCGGTCGCCGCGACATCCGCGACCTGCCGCTGGTGACGATCGACGGCGCCGACGCCCGCGACTTCGACGACGCCGTGTTCGCCGAACCTAAGCCGCGGGGCGGGTGGCGGCTCGTGGTGGCGATCGCCGATGTCTCCCATTACGTCACGGCGCGCTCGGGGCTCGATCGGGACGCGCGAGAGCGTGGCAATTCCGTCTACCTGCCCGATCGGGTCGTGCCCATGCTGCCGGAGCCGCTGTCCAACGGCATCTGCTCGCTGGTGCCGAACGAAGACCGCCTGGCGCTCGTGTGCGACATGCGGGTATCGGCAGGCGGCCGCGTGTCGAGCCATGCCTTCTACGATGCGGTCATCCATTCCCATGCACGCCTGACCTACGATGCCGTGCAAGATTTCCTACACCAGGGCACGTTGGACGCACCCGCCAACGTGGCCGAGTCCGTGACGGCCCTTCACGACGTCTACAAAGCGCTCCGATTGCAGCGCGACGAGCGCGGCGCGCTGGACTTCGACGCCCACGAAACCACCCTCCGGCTGGAAGGCGGGCGGCCCGTGGGCGTCGACGCGGTGAAGCGCAACGATGCCCACCGGCTGATCGAAGAAGCGATGATTGCCGCCAACGTCGCGGCCGCGCGCCATCTCGAGGCCGTGCGCCGCGATCACCCCGAGCAGCCGCCGCCCGTGTATCGCGTCCATGAGCCACCCGCGCAGGACAAGCTAGATGTGCTCGCCATGGCATTCGGCATCGTTGGGGAACGACTCCCCAAAGGCCCTGTCACGCCAAGCGACCTGGCAGCCGTGGCTGAGCGGGCTCGTGCGAAATCAAGCTGGCCCGCCTGGGTCTGGGACGCCCTCGTGCTCCGGGCGTTGTCCCAAGCGCGCTACGAGCCAAGCCGGCTCGGCCACTTCGGCTTGGCGCTGCCCACCTACGTCCACTTCACATCGCCAATCCGCCGCTACGCCGACCTCTTGGTGCATCGGGCGATCAAGGGGGAGGTGACGCCACCGGACGAGTTGCACACCGCCGCCGGGCACATTTCCATGACCGAGCGGCGGGCGGAAGACGTTGAACGCGCCGTGGACGCCTGGTTGAAATGCGCCTTGCTCGAAGATCGCATCGGTGAGGTGTTCAACGGCATCGTCGCGGGTGTCACACCGTTCGGCCTATTCGTGGAACTCGACGGGGTCTACATCCAGGGCCTAGTCCATATCTCCAAGCTCGGTCGTGACTACTACGAGTACAAGCCGGAGACGATGAGCCTGGTGGCGGAACGATCCGGCGCTCGATTCTCGCTGGCGGAACGCGTCGAGATCGTGCTCGAGGACGTCTCCGTGACCACGGGGCGCATCGACCTTAAGCTGGCCGGGCGGCCAACGGGCGGTCGACGGCGACGACGATGAACGACCCGAACACGGATTGGGTGTTTGGCATCCACGGCGTGCGCGCCCTGCTGGCGGCCGAGGACGCGAACATCCGGAGGCTCGTCGTGGCCTCCGGTCGCCGCAACGCCGATGTCGAGACTCTCGCCGAGCTAGCAAAAGAACACGGAATTCGCGTGGAACGGATACCAAGACCGGCACTGGCCCGAATCGCCCACGGCGGAAACCACCAGGGCGTCGCCGCCGAACGCCGCTCCTTCGTGCCAGCCACCGAGCGTGACCTGGCGGACTGCCTGCCTGGGCTCGACAACCCGCTCATCGTGGTCCTCGACGGCATCGAGGATCCGCGCAACCTCGGCGCGTGCCTGCGCACGGCCGAAGCCGCGGGCGCGGACGCCGTCCTGGTCCCCAAACGCGGATCCGCCCCGCTGTCCAGCACGGTTGCCAAGACCGCCAGCGGGGCTCTCGAGCACCTGTTCGTCGTCGAGGTCGGCAACCTGTCGCGATGCCTCAAGTGGCTCCGTGAACAAGGCGTCTGGCTCGCGGGCGGCGTCGAAGCCGGCGAAGGTGTTCCCTACACCGAGGTCGACTACCGCGGCGCACTCGGCGTCGTCGTCGGCGGCGAGCACCGCGGGCTGCGCCGTCTAACGCGCGAGGGCTGCGACCACCTGGTCACCATCCCCATGGCCGGAGCGATCGCCAGCCTCAACGTGTCCGTGGCACTCGGCGTCCTGTTGTTCGAGGCGCGCCGACAACGCAACGCCGGTTGACGCTACTGAACCGCGCCGGCGGCGTCCGCGGTGACCTTGGCCATGAGCGTGGCGTGCGTCGAATACAAGGTCGACTGCGCGTCGTTGATCACGGCACACGCCGAGGCGATGTCCTCGTCGTAGTCGCGGCTGATCACCCGGCTGCCCACGGAATTCAGGAAATCACCGCACAACTCCGCCTCAAAGCAGCAAGCGGCGTATTCGCCGTCGAATGCCTGCTGTGCCAACGCGGCCGTCCACGATGAACTCACCGAGATGTCCCGCGTACACTGGCGGAAATCGCGCATGCACTGATAGCGCAAGCCGTGCGACGCCTGCAGCGCGGTGAGATTGCGGTTGAAGTTGATGTCCGCCGCGACCGGGCTTTCGACCTGCCCCCAATCTGGGTCGGTGCCGGCGTTGGACGGTGCCGCAAGCGCGACGAACGCGATCACCGCCAGCGCGGCAGCACCCAGCGTCAATGCGAAGCCGGCTCCCTTGTCTGCGATTCTCGTCATCATCGTTGTTCTCCTTGAGTTGCGAGTATTGGAAGAGCGTGCAGCTTCAGCCATGCGCCCTGAACGCGAACTGAATAGCATTGCGTCTGAACCGGCTAAACGCACCGCACGGGCCAATGAACATCGACATGACCGCCGCTCGGGAAGCCTTTGCTCGCGATGGCTTCGTCAATCTAGGCCGCGTCCTCACCACGTCCGAGGTCGCCCTCTTCGGCGATCTGTTCGAGGCCGACCGCCAGAAGTACCCGTACTTCTGGCATCCCTACGGCTACCACCAAGAGGCGAACTACGACGCGCTGATCACCACACCGCCGTTCGACGGTCTGATCCGCCATCCGAAGATCCTCCCGGTCGTCGAATCGCTGATGGGCGGCGACGTCTGTTTCGGCGAGATCGGCTTGCGCCGCATGCCCGTCTACGACGGCGCACCGCATCAACAGTGGCACCGGGACCGCGCGCACTTGACCGGCCACCCGTTGCGCCTCGACTACATGCAACTCATGGTCTACCTGACCGACGTCGACGCCACGACGCACTGCTTTTCACTATCGCCCGAGTCCGTCGACGAGCCCGTGCTGTCCGACAACGCCGCACAACTGCGCCGCGGCGTCTACGACCTGCATGGCCCGGCCGGTACCTGCGCGTTGTGCAACGCGGCCATCCTGCACACCGCGACGACGCGCCCAACCACGGTCGAACGCAAGACCGTGCAGATCTACTACGGTCACCGGGACCGAGCACCGCTCGCCAACGACTCGGCGATTCCCGCAACGCTGTGGCGCGATCACGGGGACCCCGAAACTCGCGGCTTCTACGGCGTACTGAACGATCGCACCCGGCTCATGATGGACGCGTTCGGCGCGAGCGCGTTGATATAGTCCTTGCGATGCCGCCGAAACCGCCCCCACCGCCCGCTCGGGAACTCTCCGGCCTACCCCGTGCACTGCGCCAAGACGTGCGGCTTCTCGGCGAACTGCTCGGGCGCGTCATAGCGGAACATCGGGGCGAGGCCTTCGTCGATCGCATCGAGACCATCCGGGCGCTGGCCAAGCGCGCCCGCGCCGGCCGTGCCGCCGACTGGGAGCGGCTCTCAGCGGCTCTCGCCGAACTGCCCGAGGACACGCTCACCGACATCGCACGGGCGTTCAACCAGTTTCTCAACCTCGCGAACATCGCCGACCAAAGGCAAGCGGCACGGCAGACGACGTGGCCGGAGAGGATCGAGGTCGACGCGTTGTCCGACGTGCGCGTGGAACTCGTGCTCACCGCCCATCCGACCGAAGTGCTGCGCCGGACGCTGATCCAGAAGTACGACGCGGTTGCCGCGCTGCTCGAAGCGCTGACGCGCGCACCGCGGGAAGAGCGCCCGGCGGTGCAGGAGCAGCTTGAGCGGGTCATTGCCGAGGCCTGGCACACCGACGAGATCCGTCACGAGCGCCCGAGCCCCGCGGACGAGTCGCGGTGGGGGTTCGCGGTCATCGAAAGCTCGCTCTGGGAGGCTGTACCAGCCGCCATGCGCGACCTGGATCGATGCCACGGCCGGACACTTCCGCCCGACGTGATGCCTTTCGCCTTTTCTTCATGGATGGGCGGCGACCGCGACGGCAATCCGAGCGTCACCGCTTCGGTCACCCGGGAGGTCCGCCTATTGGCGCGGTGGATGGCTGCCGACTTGTTCCTGCGCGACGTGACCACGCTTTCGGCGGCGCTGTCCATGTCGGCGTGCACGCCGGCCCTGCGCGACCGTGCCGGCGATGCATCCGAGCCGTACAGGGCAGTGTTGAGAGTGCTGCGCGACCGCCTACTCGAGACGCGCAGTTGGGCGGAGCGGGGTGGCCCGCCTGGACCCGATACCATTCTGGACGAGGCGGATCTCCGGGAACCGCTCAAGCTCTGTTACGAGTCGCTGAGCGCCGTCGGGTTGGGGCGCATCGCGGACGGGCCATTGCTCGACACCCTCAGGCGCACGCACTGCTTCGGCGTGCATCTCGTCGACATCGACGTCCGCCAGCACGCCGAGCGCCACACCGAGGTCTTCGACGAGTTGACCCGCTATCTCTACCCCGACCGTCCCGCCGGCAGCTATTCCACGTGGTCCGAGGAGGCGCGGCGCGAGTGGCTGCTCGAGCAACTCACCAGTCGGCGGCCATTGTTCCCGATCGACTGGCCGGCAGGAAGGGAAGTGAGGGAAGTGGTCGACACATGCGCGGCGGTCGCCGAATACGGCAGCGCGGGAATCTCCGCCTACGTCGTCTCGATGGCGTGCGCGCCCAGCGACGTGCTCGCCGTCGCGCTGTTGCTGAAGGAGGCCGGAGTACGCCGCTCGATCCCGATCGTGCCTCTGTTCGAGACGCTGGCGGACCTCGACCAGGCCGGAACCACCATTGACGAGTTGTTGTCTATTGATTGGTACCGCAACTATGTCCGCACGCACGATGACCGGCTGCAGGTGATGATCGGCTATTCGGACTCCGCCAAGGACGCGGGCCAGCTAGCCGCCGCATGGGCGCAGTACCGGGCGCAGGAGACGCTCACGGAAGTGGCGGCTCGTCACGGCGTCCGCCTGACCCTGTTCCACGGTCGGGGCGGCGCCGTTGGCCGCGGCGGCGGTCCCTCCGCGCAGGCCATCGAGTCGCAGCCCCCCGGCGCAGTCAGTGGCTCGTTCCGGGTGACCGAGCAAGGCGAGATGATCCGCTTCAAGCTCGGCACGCCGGCCATCGCCAAGGCGACGTTAAGCCACTACCTGACGGCGACGTTGAACGCCACGGCCGACCCTCCGCTGAAGCCCACCGCGGCCATGCGTAAGCGGATGGGGCAATTGGCGAATTCCTCCCTGGGCGCCTATCGCGACTGCGTGCGCGCGGCCGAGTTCGTGGGCTTCTTCCAGGCCATCACGCCCGAAGCGGAACTCGCCGCGCTCGCGCTCGGCAGCCGTCCGGCCAGGCGCAAGCCCGTTGAGGGCCTCGAAAGCCTGCGCGCGATTCCCTGGGTGTTCGCGTGGACCCAAGTTCGAATGATGCTGCCCGCGTGGCTCGGTGCCGAGTCCGCGACTTCCGAACTGGTCGCCGACCGCGCGGCGTTCGACGACTTGCGCCGCTGGCCGTTTTTTGCCATGCAGGCAGACATGCTTGAGATGGTCCTCGCCAAGGCGGATTCGGCTCTCGCCCGTTACTACGCACGGCGACTTACTTCCCCGGAGCAGCAGGCGATGGCCGAGACGTTGTTCGCCCGACTAGCCGACGTACGCTCGGACCTGCTATCGCTGACCGGTAAGGACGAGTTGCTGAGCCACGCCCGGGATGTCCGTGATTCCATCACCGTGCGGAACACCTACCTAGACCCGCTGCACCTGTTGCAGGCGGAACTACTCGCCCGCCGCCGCGCGGGCAACGACTCGGAAGCGGTGAACCAAGCGCTGAAGGTGACCATGGCCGGCATCGCCAGCGGGCTGCGCAATACGGGGTGATCAAGGACAGCGGCGGTGATCCCTGACGGTGCGCGGACGTCCACGCTCGCATACGGATGCGGACGGGGACGTCCGCGGACCACTCGGGCGCTAGCGCTGCTGCTCGCGACGACACCTCTGACAGGCGCGGCGGATCCGTGCGACGAACGCTACACCGGCGAGCAACTGCTCAAGGCCCCGGTCGAAGACATCCAGGGCGTACCGCTCGCGAGCGGCGCGTTCTATCGCGTTGCCAACGTGGACGTCGTTCGCCAGGACATCTTCAACACCGACGATCCGGCCGAGAGCAGGGCGCTGTTTCGGCTCGCCAACCTGTGGCACATCAACACCCGTGAGGATGTGATCCGTACGCTGCTCCTCTTCGAGGAGGGCGACGACGTTACCGCCGAGCGCATCGACGAGAGCGAGCGACTGTTGCGGCGCAAGCGCTTCCTCTACGACGGGCGGGTGATCGCCAATCGCCAATGCGACGGCGACATCGACGTCGCCGTGGTGACCCGCGACGTCTGGTCGCTACTGCTCACCTCGGGCATCACGCGGACCGGTGGCAAGCAGGAGTTCGAGATCGGCGCGTCGGAAATCAACCTACTCGGGACCGGCGCGGACCTCGACTTCGAGGTGTTCAACAACCTCGACCGGGATGGTTTGAGTCTTGGTTTCTCGGACACCAACTTGAGGAACAGCCGCGTCGGGGTGCGTTTTCGCTACGAAGACACCGACGACGGGCAAAGCCTGCTCGCGCAAGTCGGTCAGCCGTTCTATGCCTACGATGCACGCCGGGCCTGGGACCTTCGGGCGCAGGAGTCGACGTTCAACCGCCGGCTCTACCGCCGCGGCAAGGAGATCGCGACGTTTGCCTTCGACTACAAGCTCGCGCAAGCCTCCGTCGGTTGGTCGAAGGGCCTCGTCGGCGGCTATGCCAACCGGTTCAACGTCGGGTTCACCATCGACGAGCAACGTTTCGATGCGATCTCGGGAATCGACGGTCTGCGCGATCGCGCCTTCGCGTACCCCTGGGTTTCCTTTGAGCGCATCGAGGACGAGTACGCGAAAACCCGCAACCTCGACCGGGTGCAAACCACCGAGGATGTGTTCCTCGGCAAGCAGTTCACGGCGTTGGTCGGCTACTCGCCCCGGGGCGACGGATTCCTGGTCGGCAGCACTTTCTGGCGCGACGGCTGGCGATTCCCGAACGACGACGTCTTGTTGTACGGCCTGCAAGCGTCCGGCTACTGGAACTCGCGCACCGAGCGCGCCGAAAACGTGGTCTCCAGCGCTTGGGCCCGTTACCGCCATCGGCATACACCGCGCCTGGCGCTGCACCTGGACGCCCAAGCGACCGTCACCGACCAACTCGATCCCGACCAGCAGGTACTCGCCGGGGGCGACACCGGTCTACGCGGCTATCCGAACCGGTTCCAAGCGGGCAGTCGCCGATTCCGCCTAACCGCCGAGGAACGCTTCTACACGGACTGGTACCTGGCGCGGGTGTTACGCGTGGCCGCGGCCGCATTCGTCGACGTCGGGAGAGCGTGGGGCTCTTCTGTGCGAGGGGCAAGCCCCTCGCGCTCCCCGGCTGAGGGCTCTTCTCTGCGAGGGGCAAGCCCCTCGCGCTCCCCGGCTGAGGGCTCCAAACACGACAACGACGTACTGGCGAACGTCGGCGTGGGCCTACGTTTCGAGTCCACGCGAACCGATCGCAGCCTGGTCTACCACATCGACCTGGCGTTCCCGCTGGTGGACGCCCCCGGGGTGAGGGGCGCGGAAATCACGCTGACCAGCAAGCGCAATCTCTAAGCGCGGCGGGCTACTGCAGCGCGTCTTTGCGTCCGCCTACCTCTCGGCACGGCACTCCCCGATCTGTTACGGTGGCGCGCTTTCCCCCGGCGACGTGGCCATGCGCATCGGCCTCATTTCGGACACCCACATCACCAAGCGCGGGCAGCTTTGGCCGCAGGTCTTCGACGCCTTCGACGGCGTCGATGCCATCCTGCACGCCGGGGACCTGTGGTCGCTGCAGCTTGTCGATGAGCTCGAGGAGATCGCGCCGGTGCAGGTTGTTCGCGGCAACGGGGATATGGGCTTGGAGCACGAGCACCTGCACGAGCGCTACACCGTCGAGGTCAACGGCACGCGCATCGCGATGATCCACGACTTCCCCAGCCCCGCCTGGCGCCCAGTCGACGTCGTCCTGCAACGCGCCGAGCAGCGCTTTCCCGATGCACCACCCGACGTCATCGTCTACGGGCACACGCACATCGAGGAAATCCACCGCCTCGGCGACCTCCTCGTGGTGAACCCCGGCTCCCCTACTTTGCCGCACAACAAGTCGTTGAGGCTCGGAACGATCGGCTTTCTGAACATCGACGACGGCGAGGTGAGTGCGGAGCTTTGGCAGTTGACCGACGCGGGGGCGCAAGCGCTCGCGTAGCGTAATCGAGCGGCGACCACGCCATGGGATGTGACCAGTCGGCTGCGCGGGTCCCCCGCGTCGAAGCCCGAACAGACGATGTCCAGGTGACCTGGCCCGATGGCCACGCTGGCCGTTTCCCCTACTTCTGGCTCCGAGAGAACTGTCCGTGCCCGCAGTGCACGCATCCCGATGCCTGGGAGCGGACCGTCGATTTCATGGCCATACCCTTAGACGTCAAACCGAGAGCCGTCGATGCCGATGCGACCGGGCTGCACCTGGCTTGGCCACCTGACAGCGCCTCTTGCGAAGGCACCCACTACAGTTGGCGCTGGCTGGACGACCATCGCTTGGAACGCGAGGCCCGCCTCGCCCGCAAGCGCAGGGTCCAAGGCTGGACCGGTTCGATGATCGAAAAGGCCAGCCTAGCGGTCCCGCACCAAGCGGTGATGGGCTCCGACGACGACCTCAAGCGGTTGTTGACGCTTGTTGACTCGACCGGCGTCGGCTTCGTCGTCGATGTCCCCACCGACCGGCTCGCGGTCACCGAGATCGCAGAACGCATCGCCTTCGTCGAGGAGTCGCATTTCGGGCGTTACTTCGACGTCATATCCAAGGTGAGTCCCGAGAACTTGGCCTATACGCCCAACGCGCTGCTCCCGCACAACGACCTGCCGAGCCGACAGCATCTACCGGGCGTCCAGCTATTGCACTGCCGGCGCAATGATGTCGAGGGCGGCGACAGCGTCTTTGTCGACGGCATCGCCGTCGCATGCCGGCTGCGCGAGCAGGATCCCGCAGCGTTCGACCTGTTGAGCAGCCGCAGCGTCACGTTTCGCTCCGTGGCGGACGATTGGGAGATCGCAAACCGCGCACCGATCATCGCCGTCGACGAAGACGGCGACGTCGTCGGCACGCGCGTGCATCCGGCGCTGCTCGGACCGGTCGACATAGTGCCCGACGAACAGCCCGCTTTCTACCGCGCGCATCGGGACCTGCTCGGCATAGCGCTCGACCCGGCGATGCAGTTCTCCTGCCGGCTCGAGGAGGGCGACTGCATTCTGTTCGACAACGCTCGCATCCTGCACGCGCGGACGGCGTTCGACGCGGGAACCGGCTACCGACACTTGCAGGGCTGCTACGTCTGCGGCGACGACTTGAGAAGCCGGCTCTCCGTGTTGCGTCGTGGGGGCGCGGAGTACCGGGCGCGTTGAGCGCTTGCTACAGCACCCGATCCAAGTCGGCGCAAATGTCCGCCGCGTCCTCCAGGCCAACCGACAGCCGGAACAAGCCGTCGCCTGCGTACTCCCGATACTGCGCCGCCTGCGTTCCCGTCAGCTTGAAGGTGGTGGTCAGCATGTCGTCCGTACCGATCCAATAGATGAGACTGCGATGGTGGCCTAGCGATACGGCGAAGTGGATGATCTCAAGCGACTCCGCCATGCGCTTGGCAACGACCGGGCCACCATCGACCTGGAACGACAGCATCCCCGAGTAGTTGTCCATCTGCCGCGCCGCCAGGTCGTGCTGGGGATGGGACTTCAAGCCCGGGTAGTTGACGCGCTTCACGGCCGGATGGTCTTCCAGGAACGCCGCGACCTGCCGCGCGCCCTCCTCGTGCGCCCGCATCCGGATCGGCAAGGTCGCCGCGCCACGCGCGATCAGCCAAGCGTTGAACGGACTCAGCACACCGCCGAAGTAGACCAGCGCATGGGTCCGGAGCGGGTCGATGTGCTCTCGGCTCCCGAGCACCGCGCCGCCGAGGGCATCGCCGTGGCCGCCGATGTACTTGGTCAGGGAATGCACGACGTAGTCCGCACCCAACTCGATCGGGCGCGTGGCGATGGGTGTTGCGAAGGTCGAATCAACCGCGAGCGTGAGGCCGTGCCGCTTGGCGATCACCGACACGGCGGCGATGTCCGTCAGGCGCAGGATCGGGTTGGCCGGTGTCTCGATCCAGATCATCCGTGTCGCCGGGCCAATCGCCGACTCCACGGCGGCCAGGTCGCTGGTGTCGACCGCGGTGGAGCCGATGCCGTAGTTGGACAACGTGTCGCGGACCAGTTCGGCCGTACCGGGGTAATTCACATCGCTGATGACCAGGTGGTCGCCGGCCTTGAGCGTTGCGAACAGCAGCGCGGACGTCGCAGCCATACCGGATCCGAACGCCACGCAGTCCTCGGCACCCTCCAAGGCCGCGAGCTTGTCCTCGAGCATCTTGATCGTTGGATTGCCCCAACGCGTGTAGATGTACGGAATCTCGCCTTCGAAGGCGTTGATCGAGAACCCCGCCGGTTCGTCCATCGCGAACGTGGTGGACATCACCAAGTCCGGGGCTGATGCGCCGGTGATGGGGTTCGGGCGCTCACCGCCGTGGACGGCGCGCGTTTTGATGCCGGGGTCGGGCATGGGCCAAGTCCTAACGAAACGGGTGGCTATACTAAGGCCCACCGGTCGCGGTGGGCGCCGGGAAGATTCGGCGCCGGAGGGGCACCGTGACCGCAAGAAAGGGGTGGCTGATCGCCATCGGCGTCGTTGTCGTGCTCGGCGCCGTGGGCTGGTTCGCCATGCGCAGCGAGACCGTCGCCCTCGGCCTTCTCGATCGGACGGTCGCCAGCAACCTGACCAGCGATGCCTTGGCCGAACTACCCGATGGCATTCACGTCCTGGTGTGCGGTGCCGGCGG
The DNA here is from genome assembly GCA_965203685.1 of Candidatus Azotimanducaceae bacterium. Classification (GTDB taxonomy): domain Bacteria; phylum Pseudomonadota; class Gammaproteobacteria; order Pseudomonadales; family Azotimanducaceae; genus VXYL01. Next base: position 5,723,080 of record OZ241908.1, on the reverse strand, counting down.
GCCGTTGACGGACATCGCACGGTCCGGATCTTGCGTGGCCATCCAGGCCGGCAACCACCTGTACGTCGTGGACGCGGGAACCAACGGCGCGCGCAACATCGGCCGCTTCGGCGTGAGCGTCGGCCGCGTGGAAGCCGTGCTAGTGACCCATGCCCACTCCGACCACATCGACGGCTTGGGTGAGTTGGGCGTACTGCGCTGGGCAGCCGGCGGCCATGCCGCTCCGCTACCCGTTCACGGCCCGCCCGTGGTCTCGGATGTCGTCGCGGGATTCAACCTCGCGTACACCGCCGACGCCGCGTACCGCGTTGCCCATCACGGTGAGGCCGTGGTCCCGGCGAGCGGCGGTGGTTTGCTGGCCTTCCCATTTCCGCTGCCCGCGGACGGTGAACTCGTGACCGTGCTCGAATCCGACGATGGCGTTCGCATCAGTGCGTTCCGAGTTTCCCACCCACCGGTGAGTGAAGCGGTCGGCTACCGGATCGACTATCGCGGCCGCGCCGTCGTCGTGAGTGGCGACACAGCCAAGTCCGCCAACCTCATCCACCACGCCCGGGGCGTCGACCTGTTGCTACACGAGGCGCTCGCCAGCGCCCTGACGGCGCGGATCGCCGAGGTCGCGGACGGCATCGATGCACCCGGTCCGGCCAAGATCATGCGCGACGTGCCGTCCTACCACAGCACTCCCGTGGAGGCCGCGGAGTCGGCCGCGGAGGCTCAAGTCGGCCACCTTGTCCTGTACCACATCATCCCGCCTTTACCGATCGCGCCCATGGAGCACGTCTTTCTGAAAGGCGTCGCCGATGCCTACACCGGGCCCGTGACTCTCGCGACAGACGGCACGCTCATTTCGTTACCGTCGGAAACCTAAGCCGCGAAACTCCCGCACTCACGAGAACAAGAAGAACCCATGGCGAACATTCCACCGCTTTCCCTGGCCGGCACGCCGGCCGCGAAACCGCTCGGCTACTACAGCTGGACGCTCGGGCAGTGCGCCCGCGATCCGCTGTACATCATGGTCATCATCTACATCTTCTTCCCGTACTTCAGCAACGTCGTGGTCGGCGACCCCGTGCGCGGGCAGACGTTGATCGGCTACCTGAACGCTACCGCGGGCGCGTTCATGGCACTGACGATTCCGTTCATGGGGGCGATCGCCGACAAGATCGGCCGACGCAAACCGTGGATCGTGGCGAGCCACGCCACGCTGGCCGTCGTGGCCGTGCTGCTGTGGTGGATCCTGCCTGCGGGAACGGGCCTCGGCATCGGTGTCGGCTTCGCCCTGCTCCTCGTCCTGCTCATCGCCTTCGGCTACGCGGAGGTGTTTCACAACGCGATGTTGCCGAGCGTCACGCCGTCCGACAAAGCAGGCGTCGTGTCGGGACTCGCGTTTTCCGTCGGCAACATGTCCGCCATCCTGCTCCTGGTGTTCGTGCTGTTCGCATTCGCACTGCCAGGCACGCAAAGCTGGTCGTTCCTGCCGACCGCACCGCTCTTCGGCATCGATCAGTCCATCCACGAGCACGACCGCATCGTTGGCCCGATCGGCGGCTTCTGGCTCGTATTGGCGACGTTGCCGCTGTTGGCCTTCACGCCGGACGGCATCCGCTCCAAGAAGTCGATCGTGGACGACGTCCGCCAGGGGTTGCGCGACGTGGTCAACACCGTCCGGCAACTGAAGCACTACGCCAACATCGGCATCTACCTGCTGGCGCGCATGTTCTTCAACGACGGCATGGCCGGGGTACTGATCTTCAACGGTGTCTACGCGTCCGGCACGTTCGGCTGGGGAACCACCACGATGTTGATCCTGGGCCTATGCACCAGTGCGTCAGCGATGGTCGGCGCCTACGTCGGCGGTCGACTCGACGACCGGCTCGGCTCCATCCGCACACTCAAGATCACCATCGCCATGACCACGCTGATCCTGCTCTTGCTGGTGTCCATGGGGCCGGGGACGGTGCTTTTCGTCATCGATGTCGGCACCAAGCCGCTTTGGCCACTGCCGTTCTTCCAGACGCCGGCGGAGCTGATCTATTTCCTGACGTTCCAGGTGTTTGCGCTCTTCTTCGTGACTGCGCTGTCGGCATCGCGCACCTTGATGGCCAAGCTCTCCCCGCCCACGATGGCGACGCAGTTCTTCGGCCTGTACAGCTTGAGCGGCTCGGTCACGGCGTTCCTTGCGCCGCTGATGGTGGCCACGACGACCGCCTGGTTCGACTCGCAACGGGCGGGATTCGGGTCGCTCATCATCCTGATGCTGATCGGCGCCGCGTTGCTGTTCAAAGTGCGCGAGGAACAGGCGACGCCGGCACCGGGTTGAGGTGGCGCTAGCTGGCATTCGGCGCCAAGGCGTCGACCATCGCCGTCGAGCGTGTCGAAGCGAATCTCGAGAGTATCCACACGCCCTTCGATGCGGGCGGGCACAACCTGCGAAAGCCCTGCCGCAATGGCCGGATGTCCATTCGTCTTGTAAGACATCCGCCATACCGCTTTGGCGGGAGCGGCAAACAACCTAGAATCCGACCTCCCGCGTATGATTCGCGGTCCGACAAGCCTTCGGAGGTTGCCTATGCCCATCACCGTCACGGCCACCAACGCTACTCTCGGTGCTGTCGTCACCGACGTCGACCTCGCCGAACTGGATGACGACACTTGGCAGGAGATCCACGCTGCTTTTCTTCAACACGGTCTCTTGGTCTTCCCAGGTCAGAACCTAGACGAGGAGTCCCAAGGCGCGTTCGCCCTGCGTTTCGGGAACATCGAAAAGCTCTCGCCACGCCAGGACAGGCCAACCGTGCAGTTCTCGAACAGGAAGGCGGACGGCACCATCGCCAAGACCGGCGAGGAACAGTACAAGCTCCTGAAAGGCAACGAGGGCTGGCATACCGACAGCACGTACATGCCGCTCGCCGCCAAGGCCGGCATGTTGATGGCGCTGGTGATCCCGCCCGAGGGCGGCGAGACGGAGTTCGCCGACATGCGCGCCGCCTTTGATGCGCTCGATCCGGAAACGCAGGAACGGCTCGAGGAACTTTCTGCCTATCACTCGCTCTATCGGTCGCAGATGCGCGCGGGCTTCACGCACAAGACCGACCACTTCTACGGCTTCCACGACAAGGGGGCACCGTTGCGCCCGGTCATCAAGACGCACCCGGAAACGGGGCGCAAGTCCATCTACACGGGCCGGCACGCCTACGGCATCGTCGGCATGACCGAAGAGGAGTCCGAAGCGCTACTGACCAAGCTCATGGCCGACGCCTGCCGGCCGCCGCGGACCTATAAGCATTCCTGGGAAGTCGGGGACTTGGTCGTCTGGGACAACCGCTGCGTTATGCACCGCGCACGGCCCTACGATACGAAGCACACACGCATACTGCGGGCGTCGCGTATCGCAGGAGAACCCGAATCGGAACTGGCACCGACGTTCGCCGACCCGCGGGCAGAGGCTTTCAATCCGTCGACATCGAACGAGTCCGCGCTGACAGCGAGTTAGTTGGAGTTCAAGCCGCCAGTCGGGAGGCCGCCCGCGATAGCGACGCCGCCAACTGCCTGACGACCTTCCCTGTTGTATAGAGCCGATGACGCCCGCAGTCCGCAAATCCCTCACTTACCTCGCCCTCGCCTCGCTCGGTGTGGCACCGCTCGCCACCGGCGAACAGGCGGCCCAACCGCTGCCAATCATCAGCGCGGCCGCACCCGAACTTGGCGATGTGCCGTCCGCGGCGTTCATCAACGAGATTTACGCAGCCGCCGAGAGCGGCGGACGACTCTACGACGCCGGTCGCTACGCGGAGGCCGTGCCCTACCTAGCAGCCGCGGCCGAGCGGGGGTTCAAGGTTCCCCAAGCCTCCCTGGGCGACATCCTCCTGAACGGCCGCGGCGGCGTGCCCCGGGATACCCAAGCCGGGATCGGCTGGCTCGGCGTCGCCGCCGAGGCGCAGACCCTGCCCCGCATCGAGACCTACTTCGAACAGGTGCTGGACCAACTCCCCTTGGACTACAAACCGACGGCGCAGCAAATCGTCGACGCCTACCGGTCGGCCTACGGTAACCGCTTGCATCGCGTTGCCTGCCGGCTACACGGCGAGATCGTCCTGGATCTGCAATGCCGCTTCATCGACGAGCCAGACGACGATGCGGATACATCGGACATCGTCGACGCATACGCCGGCGACGTCGAGGAAATGGTAGTGGTCGCGCCCATCATCACCGCGCCGGCGCCGGAATTCGGGCAGATTCCGAGCGGCGCCTTCATCTCCCAAGTCTACGAGGCGGCAAGCCGGGGCGCCGAACTCTACAGGGAGAAACGCTACAAGGAAGCGTTGCCGTTCCTGGTCATCGCCGCCAAGCGTGGCTTCAAGTGGGCACAGGCATCGGCCGCGGACATCTACCTGCACGGCCGCGGCGGCGTGGAGGTCGACCTCGAGACCGGCATTGGCTGGCTCGGTGTCGCGGCACAGCCGAGAACCACGAACTCGATCATGGAGTTCTACAAAGAATCCCGGGAACTCCTGCCCGAACGCTACACCCCGGAGGCGGTCGACCAGATCGTCAGCAACTACCGGAGCGAATACGGCAATCTGACCCACCGCGTCGCCTGTCGACACCAGCCGATCGATCCCGGCTGGAGCATGCGCATCAAGAACCTGCGCTGCCACTTCATCGACGAAGCGACCCAGTGCCGCGACGTCTCCTTGGATGGCGAGGAGATCGGGTGGCAGTGGACTTGCCAGCCACTCGAAGGGGCACAGACGCGGGACGCTCGGCCCTACTAAGATCAGCCTGCGAGAATCCATCGGGCTGACGTCCCTATCGTGCATTTGTGTACGATCCAGCGATGCCGTCGTCCGCCTGGAGCCGAGAGGAAGTCGAAGCGACCGTTCAGGACTACCTGGACATGCTGTCCTTGGAGTTGCGCGGCGAGCCGTACAACAAGGCCGCGCACAATCGGCAGCTCCAACAGCGGTTGCAGAACCGGTCCCACGGTGCGGTCGAATTCAAGCACCAGAACCTAAGCGCCGTCTTGGATTCGCTGGGGCTGCCTTACATTCCCGGCTACAAGCCTCGGGCCAACGTCCAGACGTTGCTCCGGGAGGTGGTTGAGGAGCGAGTGCAGCCCCTCATAAAGCAACTGACCCGCGATGTGCTCGCGCCACAAAAGCCGGTGGTTCTCGACAACGTGCTTGGCATCCTCGTTGATCCGCCCCGCCGTGACCTGATCGTCCAAGATGAGCGATCCGAGTACGTTGTCGAGGGTCCGACGAGGCCGATCGACTACCTGCAGCAGGAAGCGCGCAACCAGTCCTTGGGCGACGCAGGCGAAACATTGGTCATGGCGTACGAGCAAGCCCGGCTGCGGCGCGCCGGGAAGGACCACTTGGCGCGAAACGTGGAGCAGGTGTCGAAAACCCAGGGCGACCATGTCGGCTACGACATTCACTCTTACGACGACCGCGACCGGGATCGATTCGTTGAGGTCAAGACGACGCGCTACGGGAAGTTGACGCCGTTCTACATCAGCGCCAACGAGGTGCGATTCTCGCAAGCGAAAGGGCGCGCTTACTACCTGTACCGCGTGTTCGACTTTCGACGACGACCGAAACTCTTCACCTTGCCCGGCGACGTCGAACGCCACGTCCAGTTGAACGCCGTGAGTTTCCGCGCGCGCTTCTGATCCGGGGGGCATTCAACGCTTGCGGATGACGTAGACGATGTTGTCCCCGACGTCCAGCGTGCCGGGGAGTCTCGACCAGGCAAGCTCACGCTCCACGACCAGCGCCCACAGTTCGTCGTCGTCGCGCACCGTGTTCAGTGCGGCTTCGCCAGCGATGCCCAGCACGCCCGCCGCACGCTTCTCCACGACGTCGACTGCTTCTCCGGCGAGCAGCGAGTCAACATCTGCGCTGGTCATCATGTGGCAGTAGTGCTCGGTTGCGGGATGGTGTTCGCGATCCTGGAAGCCTGTCTCAAGCAGCCAGCGCAGGTTGTCCATGCCGATGGCTTCCTTCTCGGCCGGCAGCATATCCATGAAGAGCACGACGGTGCTGATCAACGACATCACACCGAGCACGACAATGCCACCCGGCCTCACCACCCTGAGAAGCTGCGTGACGGCGACCGACTCCTTGTCCAGCAGATAGCTTAAGGGTCCGCCCACGCAGACCACCGCGTCGAAGGAACCCGGCTCCAACGCGGTGAGATCCACCATGTCCAGGACGCGGTAGTCGGCCACCAACTCCAGGACACCGAGTTGCCGCATGTGGTTGCGGTTCAGCGCGAGTTGGACCTCCGACAGGTCCGAGACCACCAGCCGCCGTGCCATGTGCACCAATTCCTTGGTGTAGATGCCCGCGCCGGCACCGATCTCTAGGACGTCCATCTCGGTCGTGATGTGTGCGTTGAGGACATCCATGTGGACGAGGAAGTTGAGCTCGCCGCGGCGGCTGCGGGTCAAGCGCGTCCACTCGGCGTCCGCGAGCTGATCGTAGTGGGCTCGTGGATAGTCGGGGTCGTAGCCCAAGGGCGTTCTCCGAATGCCTATAGTTGGCGCGTAGTGTGCCGCTGTTCGTTGTCCTATGCGCCGCCGTTCCGCCATCGCTCTCGCCGTCGTCGCCACCGTCGCGTTGGTGGCCATCGCCTTGGTGGCAACGCCTGCGCGGATGCCATCGCCCGCGGCAACCGCGCAGATCGTGGATCTGCACGTGCACACCGCCGGCATCGGTGCTGGCGGCAGCGGCGCGTTCGTCAATCGCGAGATGCGCGAGAACTTCCGCTTCCGCTTCTATCTGCGCGCTTTCGGCGTTACGGAAGCGGAGTTGAACGACGCTGGCGACGGCATTGTCGTCGCTCGGATCAACGCGCAGGTCGCGGCATCGGAACGCGTCGCCAAGGCGGTCGTGCTGGCGATGGATGGCGTCGTGGACAGCAAGGGCGCACTGGATCGCGAGGCGACGCAGATCTACGTGCCCAACGCGTTCGTCGCAAGCCAGACAGCGGCCTACGAGAACCTCTGCTTTGGGGCGAGCGTGAACCCCTACCGGCACGATGCCTTGGAGCGCATGCGCCAAGCCAAGGCCGACGGCGCTGTGCTTCTCAAGTGGATTCCGAACATCATGCACATCGACCCGGCAGACCCCTCGATACGACCGTTCTACGAGGCGCTCGTTGAACTCGAGCTACCGCTACTGAGCCACGCCGGCCAAGAACGCTCGTTCGCCGACGCCATCGACCAGTACGGTGACCCGGCGCGGCTGGAACTGCCGCTATCGATGGGGGTAACCGTGATCGCCGCGCACATTGCGACAACCGGCGAGAACGACGGCGAATCCAACTTCGAGCGAATCCTGCCCATGTTCGCGCGCTTTCCGAACCTCTACGCGGACATCTCGAGCCTGACCCAGATCAACAAGCGCAACTACCTGCGCAAGGCACTCGACGTACCGGGCCTCGCCGAACGACTGGTGTACGGCACGGACTGGCCACTGCAGTTCTTCCCGCTGGTTTCGCCGTACTACCATGTGAACCACATCGGCATTGGCGCTGCGCGTGCCGTCCAAGGGATCGACAATGCCTGGGACCGCGACGTGGCGCTCAAGGAAGTCCTCGGCGCGCCCGCTGACGTTTTCACGCGAAGCGCCGAACTGATCCGGACCGAACGGTGCCGCTAGCCGCACGGCGCTAAGGGGAATCCATGTCAAACGTCATCGTCTTCATGTCCGACGAGCACAATCCGCGCTACGCGTCGCCGTACGGACATCCGTTCGTCGATACGCCCAATATGCAGCGGCTGGCGGACAACGGCACCGTGTTCGAGCAGGCCTACTGCCCGGCACCGCTGTGCGTCCCAAGCCGGTCGGCCTTCCTGACCGGCAAGCGGGCCCATGCCGTCCAGTCGTACGGCAACACCCGCAATGGCATTCCTCCCGAGACGAACGGCCTCGGCACCATCCTCGAACGGCAAGGCGTGCATACGGTATTCGTGGGCAAGGTCCATGCCTATCGTCCCGTCGATGAGCTCGGGTTCTCGGAAACCCCCGTGGCGAACGATGGGGCGTTCTTCTTCGACCCCGCACAGGAACGCAGTCCGTTGGCCGTGCGAGCCGGATCAACGAGACGCTTCAGCGAGTACGGACCTCGCGAGGCGCCATGGGGCAGAGACGTCGACTACATGGACGCCGCCGTCGAATGGCTGGCCAACCGAGCACCGGCGATCGACCGCCCTTGGGCACTGTACGTGAACCTCGTGAAACCGCACTTCCCGCACTTCTGCACGGAGGCGCTCTGGGATCTGTACGGGGACCACGGCGACCTGCCCGAGCACGGGGTCGAGGCCGATACGGCGCAACACCCGTACGCGGCCGACCTACGCACGCATTTCCAACTCCAACACGTGCCCGAGGAGCACGTCCGCGGTCTCCGCCGGGGCTACTACGCGTGCGTGACCTTCATCGATCAGCAACTCGGCCGGCTGCTGTCAGTGCTCGAGACTTCGGGCCTCGCTGAGACCACGAATCTGATCTACACCTCGGACCACGGCGAGATGCTCGGCAAGTTCGGCCTTTGGTGGAAGTGCAATCTGCTCGAGGACGCCGCTCGGATCCCGTGCATCGCCGCCGGATCCGACTTCCCGACTGGCAAGCGCATCGTCACGCCCGTCGACCTGCACGACGTGCAGGCGAGCGTGTTCTCAATCACGGGTGCCGATCATCCCGCCGATTGGCAGGGCGCGCCTCTCGCCAGCATCGCGAAGGACGACACCGAGCGCGTCGTGTTCTCGGAGTACCACGGTCACGGCACGCGGGCCGGTTCGTTCATGGTGCGCCGCGGGCCTTGGAAGTTGATCCACAACGTCGCGGCACCCGACCAACTGTTCGACCTCGACGCGGATCCGGAGGAAATCGAGAGCCGCGTCCCGGCGAATCCGCAGGTCGCGGCAGAACTGTCAGACGTGCTGAGGGCGATCTGCGACCCCGTCACGGTGCAGCAGCAGGCCGAAGCGTTCTGGCAGATGCAGGTTGCGCAGAGCCGTACTGGATAGGCGGGAGTGGCGGACGCGAACGGCAAGCCGTTCGTCCGCGCACCCTGTCACCCCAGCGTGTCACCCGGCTTGAGGTCCGCTGAAGCCGCAAACTCGCCGGCCGGGATCTTGCCGCTGCCCTTCGGTCGGACCCGAAGTACTTCGACACTGCCACCGGCCGCCGCCACTTCCACGCTCTTCTCGCCGACGCTCAGGATTTCGCCGGGGTGACCACCGCCGTCGCCGCCGCGCCGGGCATCGAAGAGCTGCAACTGGTCTCCGTGGCAGAGGGTCCAAGCGCCAGGTTGCGGATTGCAGCCGCGAATCAGGTTGTAGACGTCGCCAACGGGCTTCGACCAGTCGATCTCTCCCTGTTCCGCCCGGCACCAGCCCTCGTACGTCCCGGCATCGGGATCCTGGTCGACCTTCGGTGCCTTGCCATCGCGCACGAGGTCCACGGACTCGATCATGGCATCCACGCCCAATGGGAAGAGGTGGTTGAAATAAACGCTCCCTAGCGTGTCGTCCGGACCGATGTCGACTTCCTTCTGCAACAGGATCGGACCCGTATCGAGGCCGTTGTCGGGCCAGAAGATGCTCAAGCCCGTCTTGGTTTCGCCGAAGATGATCGGCCAGTTGATGGAACTCGGTCCCTTGTGCAACGGCAGCAGCGAGGGGTGATACTGGATGGTGCCCAGGGTCGGGATGTTCAGCGCTTCCTCGGGAACGAACAGCGTGACGTAGGCCATCACGCCCAAGTCCGGCTTGAGTTCGCGCATCTGTTCCCACACCTTGGGGCGACGGAACGACTTGGGCTGGAACACCGGCAAGCCGCGTTCCACCGCGCACTCCTTCAACGGATCCGGCGGAGCGCCCTCAGCATCGGGCGCAGTGAACACGCCCACTACGTCTTCGCCGCGGTCGAGGAGTGCCTCCAACACAGAGCGCCCGAACGCCTGCTGGCCGTTGACGATGATCCTCATGGTTCCTCCCGTATAGGTTTCGTTTATTCAGCGCCGCGCTGTTCGGCAACGACGTCGGCCATGCCCGGCCACTCGTGCCAGATGTCGCACAAGGCCTCGGGGTAGATGGAGCGGTTCGCCGACGGCCGACGTTCCGGCATGATGCGGAAATAGGCCATCAGCCGGGGCTCGGACCCTTCGACCCGTGTCGCACAGTGCGGGACGGCATGCAGGACGAGGACGGCATCCCCGGCGGACATGCGCACCAATGTGGGCTCGGGCCAAAAGCGGCCATCGGACGTCTCTACGCCGTGGGGTCGGAACGCCTCGCGCACCGCCTCCGGGTAATGGCGTAGTCCTGAACGGTTCGGCGCATCGGTGTCGACGCGTGACCAGCCGGGCCCATCGGGGCCCAGCGGGCCGCCTGCCTCGCGCTGGCCACGGAAGAACCGTTCCATCTCGTGGTGCGCGCCCTTGAGCACGCCGACGTTGCCGACCCCCTCGTCGGTCTGGTCCGACAGTGCAACCCCAACCAACGCGGCAAAATTCATGATGTTGACGTTGGCCCGCGGATGGCACTTCAGGCAGCCGTTGCGCGACGGCTCGTTGTGCCAGGCGTCATGTTCCTCCGCCGTCATGGGGCGGTTCACATCCTGGTGCATGGGCGCCGCACCATTCCACAGGCCGTCCAGATGGCCGTGCCAGCCGAAGAAAGGCGTGTCCCGGTCCGGATAGCCAGACTCGTTGATCCTCTCGGATGGATTGGACGGGAATCGCGTCGCCAACTGCACGCCACGATGGCGCACGATCGGCCCCAAGGCTTCCGCGATGATCGGCGCAATGTCCGTCTGGTTGTAGAGGTCCATGAACACGGCCTCACTGCCCCGCGCGGGCTCGCCGCCGCCAAGGCCGGCGAAAATGCGCCGCCGCGCCGCGGCCACCATCTCCGGCGGAACGACGCGCGGCAGCACCAAGAAGCCGTCTTGGTAGAACGACCGTTTCTGTTCAAGGCTCAAGGCTTTCGGCACAGGTCTAACCTCCGAAGGCGGACTTGAGGGCCGCCACGGGCGGCGCGTAGTAGAAGCTGCCCGTGATCGGCTTGGTAAACCGGAGCATGCGGTCGTGCAGGCCGTCGCCGGTCAACCCGAACATCGAACGAAGCAACGTATGGAAACGCTCCACGTCCGCGCCGAACGCCAGGAAGAACAAGCCGGGGTCGCGCACGCCGCCGACGGGCGCGCTGCGGCGCCAGATCTTGGTGCCCGGGAGATCGGTGCGGCTGACGTGGCTGTCCTTCGGCATCGCATCACCCGTAAGTTCCACGCTGTCCGCCTTGGTGCGGCCGAATACGCGTTCCTGGTCGCCGACGGGCAGGGCGGCGAACCGACTGAGGTCATGCACCCAACGTTGCGCGAGCACGAAGCTGCCGCCGTCCTCGGTCAGTGCCGCCGTGAACCGGGCATCCTCCTTCGGGTTGCCGGTGCCATCCACGAAACCCGTGAGGTCGCGGCTGTCGCGGAACTTGAAGCCATGGTTCTCGAACGCCAATTCGGCGACCGGGGCGAGCGCATCGCGCCACGCCAGCGCGCGGGCGAAGAGTTCGTCCCGAGCCATGCCGTGGAGCCAGACGAAGATATCCTGCTGGGTACCGGGTGCCGTGAATCCCTCCAGACCCTCGACCGCGGCGAATCCGGTCACCGGGACACCAGCAAGCTTGGGGCCGAGAGCCACCACCTGCGCTCCGGCCTCAACCGGTGCCGTCGCCAAGCCCGTTCCCGGCAGAGCGTTCTCGTCGGCGCGCAACGAGAATTCCAGGAATACGTGGTGATCGACGTCTTCGCGGAAGATGCCGTCTTGGTGGGTGCCCATACGCGTTCAAGTGTAGCGAGGCCATGTACGACTGAATAGACTGCACAGCCCTGCCTGGGGATTTCGGCCGCGCCACCGTCCACGCCTCGGGGCGACAAGTGAGAGTTGGAGAAACGCATGCCCATCAAGAGAATCTTCGGCATCGTCGAGGACGTGAAGCAGCACATTGAGAACCTGTCCATCGAGCAACTGAAGGCCGAACTCGACGACCCCGATACGCTCGTCGCCGACATCCGCGAGATCCAGGAGCGCGTCGACCTGGGCACCATCCCGGGCTCCAAGCACGCCCCTCGCGGCATGCTGGAGTTCTGGGCCGATCCGCAGAGCCCGTACTACCGGGACTGGTTCGTTGAGGACAAGCGCATCGTGCTGTTCTGCGCCGGCGGCGGTCGCTCGGCGCTGGCCGCCAAGGCGCTGACGGACATGGGTTTCACCAACGTCGCGCACGTGGAGCCCGGATTCACCGGCTGGCAGGAGGCCGGGGAGGAAATCGAGGACGTGAGCGCGACGAGCCGATGGATACGACGGGAGAGTCGCTAGCCGTCCCAAACGCCTGCCGGCAACGGCAGACCCTCGAAATCCTCAGCGCCTAAGGGTTGATCCGGCGCAATGCCGAGTCGCTCAAGGACCATCGCTTGCTGACGCACATGCTGAACAGCGTGCCACGTGCATCGCTCGAGTACGGCATGGAGCGTGGAAGACCCGAAGAACGTCGCAACTTCGTCGGCGGGGTGTAGCGGCGATTCGCCCTCCAACGCGGCGCGGACCCCTTCAGACCGTGCCGCCAAGGCCTCGCGACCGACCTCGGACTCCGGGATCGCCGCAGAGACCTCGTGGCCGAAGTCCGTGCCCGCAGCGACCTTCACGTAACCGGCGGCGATCTCCACGATGTGGTTCGCCAGCGCCAGGTTCGTCCGGTCGCGGTTGGGGAGTCGGTCACTTAAGTTGGTGGCCGGGAACTGGGCGGTCAGCCGCGTCGACGTCGACAGGGCGCGTTGCAGACGGCCAATGAGCGCGTCCGGCAACAGTGCCGGGGTCGCCTCGTAGTCGACCTCGAGCAGCGCCGCGACCTGTCCGAGGTCGACACCCGGCACCCACCGAGAGCCGTCGGCGACCACGGGAACACTGTCCGCGCCCAATGCATGCAGGCGTTCGAGTGCGTCATCGTCGTTGGCGATGTCCCGGGAAACGAAGTCGATCGCACGGACCGACAGGAATTCCTTGACCCTTAGGCAACTGGTTCAGCCAGGTTGCCAGTAGACCTCGATCATTCGAATTGCGACCCCGTCCTCGCCGCCAGCGCGAGCGTGTTCGGCGGCCCTTCGCCCAACCAGGGGTAGGCCGAGTAGAGCCCCGTCAACGCGCAGAACCGGCTGGTATTGCGCTCGATCATTTCCGGCGTCGTGCTGGCCCAGTAGAGTTCCTGGGCCTGCACGTGATCCCGCACATGCGGCAGCACGAGAGTCACGCGCTCGCCGACGGTCGTACGTGGTACGGCGCCGTGCCACAGGCTGCCGTGCCAGACGATGACCGAGCCCTTGGGCATCTCCAGCACTTCGACTTCCGCGTGGTCGTGTGCCATCACGAGATCCGGTGGGACCGGCCTGCAGAACCGGTGGCTGCCGGGCCAGACGCAGACCGCACCGTTCTCGCGCGTGTAGTCCGTCGTCACCCATGTGACGTTGCAGTACTGCGCCACGTTCGGCCACGGTGCAGGAATCTTGCCGCTGTGATCCGCGTGGATGGCGAGAGGCCTGGTGCCTGCCGCCTTGACCAGGCCCGTGGACTGGCTGAGCTTCGCGCGATAGCCAAGCAGGTAGGTGACGAGGGCGCCCGGTGCTGGGGCGAGTAAGGCTTCCTCAATGATGCGCGCGCGTGGCAGCAGGTGGAACAGCGTATTGCCGAGGCCCGACTCGGGCCCCAGATTGCGCGACGCATCGTCTTCGGCAAGCTTGAGCAAAGTCTCCCGGAGGTCGTCGAAGAAGGCGACCGGCTTCGCCTTGCCGGGCGGCAGTACCGTATAGCCGTTGGTCTCGAGGTCGGCGACGTGAGCCTTGAGATCCAGCGCATCGAGTTCCCGCTCCAGTGCGGCGCGGGCTGCATCGCCGGTCGGCAGTGGATCCGCCTCGTACTTCGCCATCGCCAAGGTGCGAAGTTCGGCCAGATGCGCGATTAGGTCTTTCGTGTCCAAAGCCATAGCAGTTAACTTTACACGACCGTATGCAGCGTCCAATCGAAAAGCCCGTCGGCACTCCCGCGCGAGAGATCGACACGCCCGCGTTGCTGGTCGACCTCGACCGTCTCGACGCCAATGTCGCCGCCGTTCGAGGCCCGGCTCGCGCCGAGGCCTGGGTGCACAAGACGCCCGCCATCGCCCGCCGCCAAGTCGCCCACCCCGACGTCGTGGGGATCGCCGTGCGCAGCATCGCCGAGGCTGAGGCGTTCGCCGCGGCCGGTTTTGACGACATCCGCGTGCTGCGCCCCCTGGTAACGCCCAGAGCGCGAGAACGCGCCTCGGCGCTCGGCAAGTCGATCCGCCTGCACCTGACGGACGACGGCGTGCCGCTGGCCGGGACCGATGTGCTGGACGATGCCGTCACCGTTTCGTCCCGGGTCACCAGTGCACCCGAACCCGGGCGCGCGATTCTCGATTGCGGGCAGAAGGCCATCGGCCGCGACTTCGGCGACCCGACGGTCGTCGGCCACGAGGCGTTCCGCGCATCGGCCGGCAGCGCCGAACACGGCGGCATCACCTATCCCATGCGAGGGGCAGGCCCCTCGCGCTCCCCGGCTGCGGACGCCACACCGCTGGCCATCGGCGACTGGCTAGAGTTGCGACCCGCCGACGTGACCACCGTGTTCTCGCTGCACGACTTCGCCTACGGCGTTCGGGATGGCGTACTCGAAGCCGTCTGGCCCATCGCCGCGAGAGGTACGTTTTGAGAATCGGCACTCCCATCGAGGAACTCGACACGCCGGTCGCGTTGATCGACCTCGATGCCCTGGAACACAACATCGGCGTGATCGCCGCGCACTACCGCGACAAGACGATTCGCCTGCGCCCCCACGGCAAGAACCACAAATCGCCGCAGATCCTCGGTATGCAGATCGCTGCTGGGGGCACGGTGGGAGGTGTCTGCGCCGCCAAGGTCTCCGAGGCGGAGGTATTCGTCAACAACGGCGCCAGCAACGTGCTCGTCGCCAACCAAGTGGTCGACGCCGACAAGATCCTGCGGCTGGCGGCGCTCGCCAAGCGAGTAGATACGACTGTCGCCATAGACGACGAAGTCCAAGTCGAACGGCTCGCCGCCGGCGCCCGCACCCTCGATGCGACGCTCGGCGTGGTCATCGAAATCGACACCATGATGGGGCGCGGCGGCGTGCGAACGATCGAGCACTCCGTGAAACTCGCCCAAGAGGTGAATGCGACACCGCACTTGCGCTTCCGCGGCGTCATGAGCCACCAGGTGCCCACGCAACGACAGCCAAACCGCGCACAGCGTTTCGACGAAGGCGGTCGCTACATCGAACACGTCATCGCGGCGAAACGTGCCATCGAGGCCGCCGGCATTCCGGTGGACATCGTCTCCACCGGCGAGTCATGGACCTACGACGTCGCGGCGACGTTCCCGGACGTCACCGAAATCGAAGGGGGCTCCTACATCGTCATGGAGGTGCCCTACGCATTCATGGACGAGTTCCGCTTCGCGCTGCGGATCATGGGTCGCGTGGTGGCTAAACCCGATCAGCACACGGCGATCGGCGACGTTCCCATCGACGCCATCGCTGCGCCGAACGGACTGCCGACTCTTGAAGGCGTTGAAAGCGCCAAGGTCAGCGCCCTCGACCATCACGGGATCACGCTGTCGAGCGAGGCGAAGATCCCACTCGACATCGGTGAACCGTTCTTCCTGCTCACCCATCAGCAGGACATGACAGTGAACCGCTGGGAGCGGCTGCTCGGTGTCCGCAACGGCGTGGTGGAGACGATCATCGAGGCGTCGGCGCGCGGTTGCGTGCACTGACCTCCCGTCCACGTCACAGCTGACAACGTAGTCAATTCGCCGAAGGAAGGTCAGGCCGTCAGGCCTCCCGCGCATCAACGCCTTGCACCAACTCGATTACCGGCGACCGGGTCGCGCTGCGTACGAGCAGGTAGGTGAGGAGGACCAACGAAACGGCGAGGACTAGCAAAACGGGCGCCGCCTGCCACAGTTCGACGATATCCAACGCCCCCGGGAGCGCGAACTTGCAGGCCACCACAAGCGCGAAGCCCGCAACCCACGCGGACCCGAGATCGAGCCAGACTGTCCGCAGACGACCCAGGACGATGGCCCGCCGAGTCGCCCCGAAGGCCATCTGGATGCCGATGTTGCGCCGGTCCTGGGCCACTTCCCGCGCCAAGGACATGGCGAGGCCGGTGAACGCGAGCCCGAAAGTGAACGCGCTGGCCGCCGCGATCAGTACCTCGATGGCGCGGCGTTGCATGAACTGTGTGGCGAATGTGTCCGTCATCAGTTCGCCGTTCATCGACCGCACCAGCGGAAAGGCCTCGCGCACCCGGCTCTCCAGCCGGCTCCAATCTCCCCCGTAGCGCACGAGGATGAAGTCGTAGATCGCCTGGTGCTCCAAGCTCTGGTAGATCACCGGTCGCGGCGGATCGTCGTACTGCCCGTACGGAATGTCGTCGACAATGCCGACCACCGTGACGACGCCGGGACGCCGCTCAGAGAACTCCCGGACAAGCTCCTCCGGCTGGCCGACCTCGACGGCAAGGCCGAGAACATCGTCATGTTCAAGGCCAAGGATGTCCACCAGCGCCTCGTTCACGACCGCCTCGCTCGTGGAAGAGAACGACCTGCCGACGACGAAACGTGCGCCAACCGTATCGAAATAGCCCGGACCGACCGCATTGCGGTAGATCGTTGGGTGGCGGCCGGTCTCCGCCGCCGGCTTCAGACCAGAACTCGCCGCCCGCACCTGCACCCGCGCTGTTGGCAGCACATGCGGGGGCTGTAACGGCTCCATGCCCGCACGGGAGGCGGCGTAGACTCCTGGCATTGCGCCGATTTGGTCAACCAGTGCATCGGCCTCAAAGTCGGACAGCATCAACCCGTGTGCCTTCAGGGGCAGGAAGCGCCAGACATTCTCCGCGTCGAAGCCAAGCCCCCTGCCCGAGTCGGCGACGTACCTGACGAGCAGCGAAGTCGCCAAGACGAGGCCGAGCACGGCCAGAAACAAGAGGAGCCGTTCCGTGCGACGTCTCGGCGGACCTGAGCCCACCACTGCGCTGAAGCTCCTCGAGGCGCGGAAGTCACGGCGCGCTACCCAACCGATCGCACCGCAGAACGAAACGCCGATCAGGACTGCGCCCACGCCGACCCCGACAATCTGCGACCCCGCCGGAAGCTGCTCCAGATAGCTGCGGAACGGCTCGACGCGGAGCAGCACGCCAGCCAACCAGAAGAAGGACAACACCGAGATCGCCGCGACAAGCAACAGCCACACCCCGTTGCGCACGACCGATTCCCGAAACAGGTGCGTCGGTGTGGCACCTGCGGCGATCCGGGCCGTTGCATGGCCGTCGCTCTTGGCTGTCCGCGTCGCCGCAAAGTCGATTAGCGACAGCACTGCCAAGAGGAGCAGTCCTGCGATCACCGCGGCGAGCCAACGGAAGTGCACAGCAGCGTCCGATCGGCGATCCGGAACGGCGGTCAGCCCGTGATGCGCCTCCAGCCAGTCGTCCGGTGACACATTGTCCAGAAACGTGGTCCTGTCGTTCATCGTCAGCTCAAGCACGGGGCTAATGCCCGCCAAGGCCGCGGTCAGCGCCTCGTGGTTGATCCCTGGCGCGGCAACTCCGAACGCGAGCTTGCCCCAAGGACGAAACCGGGAACCCGATCCGGGAGCGCCATAGCCCGCGCCATCGCTCAAGAGCCACGCATCCGCTTCACCTGCGAAGACGTCGGCGAAACCGGCGGGCGCGACGCCGACGATCGTGGTTGAACGTTCGTACTTGAGCGAAAACGCGCGTCCGACCACATCGGCAGCGCCTGCAAAATGGCCCTGCCAGAAGTCGTGACTGACGACCACGCCTTCACGGGGCGCGCCAGCCATCCTGACGCCGAGCACGTCGAAGAAACGGGGGGACACTTCCCGCACGAGGATCGGGATTTCCCCTCCCGCGTTCTGCAGGTCGCGGCCTGTGGGCCACTTGTCTGCGAACACCCATTCGATCTGGGGAACCGCCTGCTGCACGGCCCGGAAGTCGGCCACCGTCAAGTGGTCGAACTCGCCGGTGAGTGCGCTGCGCCTGCCTACCGTGTGGTAGTTCGCCGCCGCGACGCCGCTCGGAAGGCCGAACCACGTCGCGTGCGCGGCACCCGAGACAGCGGCCGCGAAGCCGAACGCCAAGCCCAACGCGGGCACGAGCAGGGCGACGCGGCCGAGCGGCGCACCCACGGCTCCGCGCAGGCGCACGCCCAACGGCAAACGGAACGCCGGACGCATCGGAGACCCTGGCCCGGGTGGCAGCCCGAAATCGTCCCTCGAATCCTTACTGCCGCGCCGCACTCCAAGTCTTGGCGAACGCGTCGGGCACCTCCTCCGACGTCTCTTCCAGGAGCGCGAGGAACTCTCGCGCCAAGTCACCGCCCTCGTCCAAGCCGAGTTTCAGATGTGCGATCGCAGCGGCCTCCAGGAATCGGCGTTGTTCGGCAGGCGACGGGCTGGGCACCCGTGCGCGCCACTCCTCGAGTGCTTCCACGGCGCGACGGTGATCGCCAAGCAGGTTGGACACGCCCGCGTAGCGCAAAAGTGTGCGGTGGTAGATCGGCGCAGGCAGCTCCGCGCCTTGCGCGACCGACTCGACGATTTCTGCGAAGAGTTCCTGCACGCCACGGTTGTTGCCCTGCAACTGGTAGACCCACGCGAGCTTCTCGCGCAGCAGCGCCGCGTCCCCCTCGTCCAGGCCGGGTGCCGCCAGAGCATCCGTCAATGCGCTGCGCGCCCCCTGTGGGGCGCCCGCCCGAATCCGCTCGTTCGCCTGTTCCAGCACGTCCGCCACTTCCGGTGCGGCAGTGTCCGGCACCTCCAGCGCGCCTACGGCATACCGCAGGAACCGCAGCGAACTAGCAAACTTCGCCGACACACGCTCGCCGTCTCGACGCAGGGCTTGCACGTGCGCAAGGCCCGCTTCGAAGGCCGGTTCGTAGTCGCCTTGCACGTAGTGTGCGTAGGAAAGGGTCTGCCAAGAGCGCGCGGTCGGCTCCGCCGTGTCCCGATGCCACTCGTTGACGACACGAACGACATCGGCGTAGTCGCCTACTTGGAATGTCGCTGTCGCGAGGTTGTTCCATGCCGACTGGGCCATTCGCGCCGGAAGGTGTTCGGTCAGTCCCACCACCGTGCCGTACGCGTCCCGCGCAGCTTGCCAATCGCCGGCGGCCATGTGGTGTTGCCCGACTTCGAAACTCAAGCGCGCGACGTCGGCTGGGTCCCGGAGCCGCGTCAGCGTGTCGCGCAGGACTGCGATCGCCATGTCGCGATCACCGGCATCCGCGAAAGCCGCGCTCTTCTTGAGCGCGTCGACCACGCCGACCGCGCCCGTGACCACTTCACCTTCCTCTGCGGCGCCAGGCGTTATCTCCTCGGCCGCGCCAGGCGTTGCCACCAGCACGGTCAACACCAACTTGGCCGCGACCAGCTGCATGTGCCCCCGCACTCCCGCGTGCCATCCGGTGGCCGCACTCCCGCGCGTCATTCCAGTCCTACGACTCACAGTCATTCCACCTCCTCGATACGCCCCTCGTCCAGCCGGATCGTACGGTCGGCCAGCGACTTGTAGTCCCTGTCGTGAGAGACGACGCAGACGGTCCCGCCAGCGCGGTGCGACTCCGACAACAGTTCCATGACACCGCGCCCCGTCTCCGGATCGAGATTCCCGGTCGGCTCGTCCGCCAGAAGCAAGGCCGGACTCCCGACCAAGGCCCTTGCAATGGCGGCGCGCTGCTGCTGGCCGCCTGACAGTTGCGGCGGATAATGCGCCCAGCGTGGGGCGATCCCCACGCGGTCGAGACAAGCCATGGCCCGTTCCCGGCGCTCCGCGGCAGGGACGCCGCGATAGCGCAGCGGCATCTCCACGTTCTCGACCACAGTCATCTCGTCGATCAGGTTGAACGACTGGAACACGAAACCGAGCAGCCTGTTGCGCAATCCGGCACGCTGCGCAAGCGATACTCTCTCGACGTCGACGCCATCCAGTTCATACGTTCCGCCGGTGGGCTCGTCCAGCAGACCAATAATCGACAGCAGCGTCGTCTTCCCACAGCCAGACGGGCCTTCGATGCGCAGGTACTCGCCCTTGTGCACGCTCATGTTGATGTCCGCCAGCGCCTGAGTGGTCATCCGCTGCGTCACGAAGGCCTTGCTGACGCCTTTCATCCGCACGAGCGGCCTGTCCGTCGATACCCGTCCCTCTGTCACAGCAAAGCCGCCCCGTCGCCTGTCGAGATCATCTCGGCATCCCCGAAACGCGCCGTGCTGTCCAGGACCACCCGGTCGCCCGGGTCCAGACCCGCAAGCACCTCCACATGACTCAACGTTCCGGCACCGAACTGCACCGGAGTCCGCCGCGCCGACGCGCCGTTTTCGCCGAGAACGAAGACATCCACGGTCCGGTGGTCGAACACGCCCGACGGTCGTCGCACATACGTCGCGGCCTCGATTTCGCGGACGGTGACGGTGGCGCGCACGGACAAGTCCGGGCGGATGCCGTCCGGAAGTGGCTCCCTGAAGTCCAAGTGGACATTCACGCTGCCATTCGTCACTGCGGGATCCACGCGAACCACGACGGCCTGCACCTCAGCGTCGAGGACGTGAACCACCGCGTACTGCCCCTGCCCAAGTTCGGCGGCGTACGCCTCCGGAACCACCACTTCCGCCCGCAGCTCGCCCTCGTCCGCAATCCGCGCCACCTTTTGCCCGGCAGACACCGACTCGCCCGGTTGGACCTGCACGATCTGCACCGTGCCCTCCAGCGTGGCAAGAATCTCAAGCGCCGCCACGTCCTTTGCGGCCAAACTGGCATCCAGTTCAGCCACCTCAAGCTGCGCGTCGCTCGCCATCACCTCCACAGACAACGTTCGATCCAATTGCTCTCGACGCCGCTGCTCGATCCGCAGCGTCATTCCGGCGCGATCAGCCTGGATGCGGGCGCGTTCATGGTCGACCGCGGACACCGCCTGTTGATTCAACAGTTCCGTCTGGGCGCGGAGACGCAGGTCCGCCAAGTCGGCATCCGCCTTCGCGAACATCACCGCGGCGTCGGCGGCGAGCCGCCGGTCCTCTCCACGCGCCAGCAGACCGGCACGGTTTGCGCGTGCCTCCGCCAACGCGACCTGGTGCTGTCGTAGGACACCGTCCAGCCTTGGGTTCGACAACCGAATCAGCAAGTCACCGGTGCGCACCGACCGTCCGGCGACCTGCCCGATGCTCTCGACAATCCCGGACACTTCCGCCGTGATCCACCGCTGGCGCACCGGCTGCAGCGAACCCGTGCCTTGGACCGCAACCGTGAGCGTGCCTTCCAGCACCTCCGCGAACGCGTAGTCGTCCAAGGTATGCGCATGCGACTCAGTCAGCAGCCGGTCCGCCACGACGAGCCCGGCAACGCCAAGGACCCCGGCGATCGAGAATCCCACGACCCGTCCACGCCATCGGACGGGTGGGTCGTGGAGGCGGTCCACGCTATAGGCAACGGTCACGACCGCATCCGGCGTAGGCGATGCCCGGTTGTACGAAAATAGTCGACAGGATCATGCTGCTAAAGTAGCACCTCCGCCCCCCCTTCCGTCAACTCCCCTAGCCAGTCCTCCGGCCTCGTTGCCACGGTCCATAGAGCATTCACGTAGCGAGTCCCCGAGCGATCACGAAGCGGTCGCGTCTTGACCGCCGACCGCCAAGCCATCATTGTCCGTAACTTCGCGGCGTATCGGCGCCGACCACGACCTAAGGGATTTCGATGAAAGTTTGTTTGGCCAGCATCGCGCTGGTATTGACCGCCAGCGTCGGCGCCGCCGAACTCACCGAGCAGGATCCGGCGAGCGTCGGGATGTCGGCCGACCGGCTCGACCGGATCACCGCCCTATCGCAGCGCTACGTCGACGAAGGCAAGCTCGCCGGCGTTGTGAGCGTCGTCGCCCGCGACGGCGCCATCGTCCACTTCGAGGCCGTCGGACAACGCGGTGCCGACGACGACCGGCCGCTCACGAAAGACGCGCTGTTCCGCATCTTCTCGATGACCAAGCCGATCACGGCGGTCGCCGCGATGATCCTCTACGAAGAAGGCCTGTTCCAACTCACCGACCCGGTGGACAAGTTCGTACCCGAGTTCGCGGAGCTGACCGTGCTCGGCGAAGACGGCGTGATCCGACCCGCCGAGAACAAGATGAACATGCAGCAACTGCTGAGCCACACGACGGGCTTGTCGTACGGCTTCAATCCCGCCGACGCCGTCGACCGTCTCTATAACGAGGCCAATCTCTGGCAATCGGAGGATCTCGACGAACTGACCGAGAAGATCGCCAAGATCCCGCTCAAGTTCGAACCCGGTGCCCAGTGGCACTACAGCGTTGCGGTGGACATCACCGGGGTCGTCGTGGAGCGCCTGTCCGGGCTCTCCTTCGACGCGTTCTTGAAGGAGCGACTGTTCGATCCCCTCGGCATGGAGGACACGTTCTTCAACGTGCCGCCGGAGAAGATGGATCGCTTTCTGCCCAACCACACCTGGGATCCCGAGAACGAAAAGCTCGTCCAGCTCGAGAGCGACGACTTCGTCCAGTACACGGACGAGACCCTGTTCTCCGGCGGCGGCGGGCTGGTCTCCACGGCCATGGACTACCTACGCTTCTGCGAGATGATGCGCCGCGGCGGCGACCTCGACGGCGTACGCATCCTGAGTCCGAAGACCGTCGACTACATGGCCATGGACCATCTTCCCGGCGCGCTGACGGCGACCGGCGTCGGCGAAAACCCGACGTCCACGCTGATGGGCAGCGGCTTCGGCTTTGGCCTTGGTTTCGGGGTGCTAACCGATGCCGTGGCAACGGGCGTCTTGAGCTCGGCGGGCGAGTACAACTGGGGCGGCGCGGCGGGGACGCTGTTCTGGATCGACCCGGTCGAGGAGGTCATCACCATCGGCATGATCCAGCTCTTGGGGTCGCCATGGCCGCTGCGCTCCGAGATGAAGGTGCTGACGTACCAAGCGTTGACGGAGACGAAGTAGCGGTCCGGACTGCCGGCAAGGAGAAACGGCTGATGGTTGAGCCGGTGGTACAGGAGTCGTCGCTTGCCGAAGTCCTAGCGACCTTGGAGCCAATCGAGGAGGGATTCCCGAACATCGACGATCCGCCGGTGAGGCCGGAAGAAACCCTGACATGGCCGATCTGCCCGGCGGTGTCTACGCGCCGCGAGGAATAGGTCCGGAGGCGAGCCGCGCGTGTAGGACGCCCGCGATCAGTATTGGGCTAGTCCAAGCCGAACACCCAGAGCACGCCGCCCTGCGGTACGACGAGGTTGCTTCGACCGAGAATACGCAGGGCATCCTGCTCCCGCTCCGCGTCCACGCCGTAGCCTGACAGCACGGCGATGTACTGTTTGCCGTTGACGGAATACGACGACGGCACGCCGGTCACGCCGGAGTTCGTGCGCTGCTCCCAGAGCACCTCACCGGTGTTGGCGTCGAAGGCACGGAAGTAGCGGTCGTTGGTGCCGCCCATGAATACGAGGTCGCCGCCGGTTGCCAGCACCGGACCCCAGTTGTGGTGCTCGAAGGGCACGCTCCACACCTCCTCGGCGGTGTCGACGTTCCATGCCTGAAGTTCGCCGATGAAATCCGCTTCGGCGTCTACGATGAGCTGCGCCTCGGCGCCCATGAACGTACGGCCCTTGCGGTACTCCTCCTCAATGCCCGTCATGTGCGAGCAGACGTTGTCGTTGGCCGGGATGTAGAGGAGGCGCGTCCTCGGCGAGAACGCCGCCGGCGGCCAGTCCTTGCCGCCCCACAGCGACGGGCAGAAGGTCGCTGGCTTGTCGACGCCGGGTTTCTTCTCCTCGTCGTACGTCGGCCGGCCGGTGTCGGGATCGAGCGACGTGAACACGTCCTGCTTCACGTACGGTTGCGCGTCCACGAAGCCGATGTCGTCGGCGGAGCGCGACAGGAACCAGAGGTAGCCGTTGCGGCCCGGATGCACGAGACCTGGGACCGTCTCGCCGTCGCGCATGAAGTCGATCAGGAGCGGAGCGGACACCTCGTCCCAATCCCAGGAGTCGTTCCAATGGTACTGGTGGTGCGCCCGTAGCTTGCCCGTATCCACCTCGAGAGCCAGCACCGAGGTCGCGTAGAGGTTGTCCCCGTCGCGGATGTCGCCGGTCCAAGGCCCGCCGTTGCCCGTGCCCCAGTATGTGAGTTCGGTCGCCGGGTCGTAGGATCCGGTGATCCACACCGGTACGCCGCCGGTCTTCCACGTGTCCCCCGGCCATGACTCGCTGCCGGGTTCACCGGGTGCCGGGATGGTGTACGTCTTCCACACCTCGTCGCCCGTCTGCGCGTCCAGGGCGGCAACGAAGCCGCGAATGCCCCATTCGCCACCCGATACCCCGACCATCACCTTACCCGCCGCGACCAAGGGCGCCAACGTCATGTAGTAGCCGGCGCCGTAGTCCTCGATCTCGGTCTCCCAGACCACCTCGCCGGTCGTGGCATCCAGCGCCACGACGTAGCAATCCGCGGTGGCCATGTAGACCAGGCTGCCGTACAGCCCGACGCCGCGGTTCGTGGGGTGCATCTGCGAGAGGTCCTCGGGAAGGTCGCGCTCGTACCGCCACAGCAGTTCACCGCTCGCGGCGTCCAGTGCCAGCACGTGGTTATTGGGCGTGGTCACGAACATCGCGCCGTTGTTGACCACCGGCGGCGCCTGGTGGCCTTCGCGCATTCCCGTGGAAAACGACCAGACGGGCTTCAGGCCGGCGACATTCTCGGTGTTGATCTGATCGAGCGGGCTGTAACCCTGGGAGTCGTAAGTACCCCGGTACATCAGCCAGTTCTCGGGCTCCGGGCTGAGCAGCCGTTCATCGGTCACCGGCGAGTACTCGGCCGCGAATCCGGTTGCGGCCACGCCAGCAAGCAACGCACCCAGGACATGTCGCATGGTTTCTCCCCTCGATCTATTGGCCAGCCAACGGCGTCGGGTCGAGTCTATCAGTCGTGATAAGGTATTGGCCGTCTCAGGCGTCTAACCGCCACGCGACGCTCACAAGCACCCCTTGGGGATTCACGCCCCGCATCCTTGGTGAAAGAATCCATGCGTAGTCCATCCGGCCGGTCACTGCTCGAAGCCAACGACCCCGAGATCCATGCCGCCCTCGTCGGCGAAGAAGCGCGGCAGAGCGCCGGCATCGAACTCATTCCGTCGGAGAACTACACCTACCCGGAAGTGCTTGTCGCACTCGGCTCCGTCTTCACCAACAAGTACTCGGAGGGTTATCCGGGCCGACGCTACTACGGTGGCCAGGAATACACCGACGTGATCGAGCGCTTGGCGAGAAACCGGGCCCGGAAGCTCTTCGGCGCGGAACATGCCAACGTGCAGCCCCTTTCCGGTGCGCCGATGAACGCTGCCGTTTACCTCAGCATGCTCGAGCCCGGCGATACGGTGCTCGGCATGGACCTGTCCCACGGCGGACACTTGACCCACGGCGCCCCGGTGTCGCACATGGGCACGCTTTACAGCTGGATCCGCTACAAGTCCGAACCGGACAACCAAGGACGAATCGACTTCGACGCGTTGCGCGAGACGGCTCGCCAACATCGCCCGAAGATGATCGTGTGCGGCTACTCCTCCTACCCGCGCGACTACGACTACGCCGAGTTCAAGGCCATCGCCGACGAGGTCGGGGCACTCACCATGGCGGACGTCTCGCACATCGGCGGATTGATCGCCGGGGGCGTCATGCGCAATCCCTGCGACCATGGCTTCGACTTCGTGACCACCACGACGCACAAATCGCTACGGGGCCCCCGGGGCGGGATGATCCTCACGAAAAAGGCGTTCCGACGCGAGATCGATCGTTCGGTGTTCCCGGGTCTTCAAGGCGGCCCGCACATGAACCAGGTGGCTGGAACCGCCATAGCCCTTGGCAAGGCGTTGGAGCCGGCGTTTGCGGACTACGCCCGACGCGTGCTCGACAACGCACAGACCTTGGCGTCAGCGCTGATGCAGGGCGGCGCCGATCTCGTCACCGGCGGAACCGACAACCACATGATGGTGCTCGACTGCGTACAGAGCTTCGGCATCGACGGCCGCATCGCCGAGGAGACGCTGGACCACATTTCCATCACGACCAATAAGCAGGTCATCCCGGACGATCCCAACCCGCCGCTGCGGCCGAGCGGCATTCGCCTCGGAACACCCGCCGCCACGACGCGTGGCATGGGCGAGGCCGAGATGGTGCAACTGGCCGGGTGGATCCTCGATGCATTGCGCAACCACGAGAACGAGGCGGTGCTCGCGCGGCTCAAGACCGAGGTCGAAGAAACCTGCCTGGGGTTTCCCGTGCCGGGCTTGCCACAGGCAAGTCCATCTGTGTAAACGTGGCGCAAGGTGCGCAGGACTTCCGTTGGTCGGAATATGTTGAACTCGGAGGTATCGAACAGTGGATCTCGATCCGCGGGAGTAACAAACACAATCCGATCATCCTGATCCTGCACGGCGGGCCGGGGTTCAGCAACGCCGCACACACAAGCGCGTTCGACTCGTGGGAGGACGACTTCACAATCGTGGACTGGGACCAGCGGGGTGCCGGTCGGACGTTCCTGAGAAACGGTCCGGACGGCAGCGGCCAGATCACCATCGAGCGCATCGCACAGGACGGAATAGAGCTTGCCCGACACCTGATTCAGCACTTCGAACGAGACCGAATCGTTCTGTTGGGGCTGTCCTTCGGCACGATTGTCGCGCTCAAGATGGTGACGACCGAACCGTCTTTGTTCCAGGCATATGTCGGTACCGGGCAACTGGTGAACCGCGCCGACGGCGACGCGCTTGGCTACCGAGAAACTCTGCGAGAAGCGCAGCGAGTCAACAACGAAGAAGCGGTTAGGGCGCTCGTAGACCTAGGCGAGCCCCCGTGGCCTGATGGCAAGACCTGGAATGCGGCCAAGGGATGGGCTGGTCGCATGACGAGGCCTG
This sequence comes from Candidatus Azotimanducaceae bacterium, assembly GCA_965203685.1. Taxonomy (GTDB): domain Bacteria; phylum Pseudomonadota; class Gammaproteobacteria; order Pseudomonadales; family Azotimanducaceae; genus VXYL01. Next base: position 5,695,982 of record OZ241908.1, on the reverse strand, counting down.
AGGATCCCGCCAGCCGCATCAGGCTCGATGCCATGATGGACGATCTTGTGGACCGCGGGTATACGCGAGAAGAGCTCCAGGGCATTCTCGACGGAGCCCGCCATACGATCAGTCAACTCGCGCCTCATCGGTCGGATTTCGATGCTCGGGTCTTCGCCGCACGGATCGAGATTCCCGTCTTCGTCTTCCAAGGCCAGCACGATCTCAACGCAGCGACCGGACTCGCCATCGAGTGGTTCGACGCGCTTGAGGCACCGCGAAAGGACCTCCACATCGTGGCTGGGGGCAGCCATGGCGCCTTCTACGCCAACGCGGACGAGTTCCTCGCGTTCGTGGCAGGACGGATGCGGACGTGGACGTCCGCGTACCCTCGAGGCGCGCCGCTTTAGAGAGAGTCTGTCGGTGCCGGGTCGCACCCCTCGCGCCGCCACGTCTCAGCCGTCGGGCGTAACCCGTTTTCGGATCCGGCAACCGCCACGAGCCGCGGTCGGGGCATGAGCCTCACGGGGAGCGGCGCACGACGGTGCCCGCGCGTCTCCGGCGGGAAGTGCTCGGCCAGGTAGTCGACGATCCTGGCCTCGGTCGGATCCGGCAGCTCGATCATGTTGTGCAAGCGCTGCATGGTCCGGATGGTCTGCTGCCAGCCTGCCGCGTCGTTGTGTTGGCTCGTCACAAGGTCCACGGAGTGGCAACCACTGCAAAACGCCCGGACTTCTTCCCAGGCACCGGCTTTCACGAGACCGGTGCTGACGTCTATCTCCGAGTCAGGCGCTGCGGCGAACGCGCCCCCGGCCAACAGCCCCATCGTCGGCAACACGCACCACGCCTTGAGGCTCATACGACCTCCAGTGCTATGCGATGACAGGCGTTGTTGAGGTAGCCGCGCGGGTTCCACGCCGGCATGACCACCGGTTGCGATACCCCCTCGTCGTCCACAGCACGCGCCCAAACCTCGTAGTAGCCAGCTCGTGAAGGAGAAAACCACGTCGACCACTGCTGCCACGCGAGGCGGTTGGCGGGCGGTTCGAGCGCCGTTCGTTGCCATGTCGCGCCGTAGTCGATGGAGGTGAAGACGTCGCGAACCGCACGGTCACCGGCCCATGCATGACCCCGAACGGTGATGGGTTCGCTGATCTGCCGACACGCCCCGGACTCCGGAAACGTGATCAGCGACTTCACGGGCATCGAGCCGATGATGCACATGTCCTCATCGGGCACTGTCGCGCCGGGCGCGACCGGGTTGCACGGTACGCGGTAGGACTGCCCACCCATCTTGGCGCCGTCGTGCACGCGGTCGCGAACGAGAATCCGCGTCAGCCACTTGCCGCTGACCGAGCCGGGCCAGCCGCCGATCACAAGCCGCAATGGGAAACCGTGCAGCGGCGCCAACGCCTCGCCGTTCATGGCCCAGGCGATCATGGACTCCGGTTCCAAGGCCTTCGCAACGGGCACGCCGCGGGAGATTGGTTGCCTAGAAGGGTCACCCGACAGGTGGGTGTCGGCAGACTCGTAGGCGACGTAGACGGCGTTGCGGGCCACACCGCACGAGTCGAGGACATCCCGCAAGCGGATCCCTGTCCACTCGGGGCACGCCACGGCACCGGTCGTCCACGGGTTGCCGCTAACCGGTGGATGGTACTCGGCGCGTCCGTTGCCGCCGCACTCTAGCTGCAGTTTCAGCGTGACGTGGTCGTAGATCGTCTTGAGGTCGCGCACCGTGAGCCGCATCGGGCGCTCGCATGCCTCCCCCGAGACCTCAAGCGCCCAATCGAGGGGGTCGATCGCGCGCGTGTCGGGCGGAATCCCGTTGTTACGGACGAACATCCTCGATACCGGGGTCACGGCATCGTCGAGCAGGTGGGCCGGGGTTTCCGCATTGAGCGGACGCTCGCTTAAGATCCGCAAGTCCGGCTTGCCCGGAACGATCGGCGCTGGCGCTTCGCCCGGAAGGACGCGACCTGCCGTCGCCATCGCAGCGACGGCGGCCGACCCACGGAGAAACTGCCGCCTAGTATTCCTGATGGCCGAATCCCTCACACTTCAGCGAGGCGAACGGCTAGGCGGTAGGTGTAGCTACTCCGCCGCCTTGTCGATCTCGGCCTGCCGCAGCGCCGTGTCGCCGATGTTGTCCGGCAGTTTCCACTCGGCTTGATGGGCATGGGCACCGTCGATGATCCGTTGGACGGCGTCCAGCGAGTGCTCGTCGAACTTCATGCCCGGCGCGTCGCTTTCGCCACCGCCAGCACGGAACTCCAGAACCTCGACGCCCGCAGGTCCGGCCGTGTACTTGTACGGCATGCCGTTCGGGACGAAAAAGCCCGAACCCGGCCCGAGCCGGCGTCGCCCGAGGATGATCTCGCCGGCGACCACGTAGTACAGGCAGTCCCCGTAGCGCGGATGGCTGTGCCGGAAAAGCGGCAGGTTGGGGCCGAACCAGACGTGCACCAGGCTCATGCCGTTCGGGCCGGACTGGCTGAACAGTGGCGTGGTGCTCGTACCATGGCCGTAGGACTTGATCATTTCGCCGATCTTGCGGCGTACCGGTTCCTCGCCGTATTCCTCGGCGAGTTCGCCGTACTCGAAGCCGTTGGCCGCCTTGTCGACGTCGATGGCCTCGGGCGGGAACGTCGGGCGCAACTTGGGGTTCTCCCAAATCTCGAACGGGCCGCGTTCGGAGATGTGGAGTTTGCTGTCGGCTTCTGTCTGCTGCTCTTCTTCGCTGTTGTCGTATGCGGGTTGTGCCATGGCTTGAGTTTCCATTGCCGTTACCGATGGCTTAGCGTAGCAGACCCCCGAATTCGTGCACGAGGCCAAGCGCCCATGGACCAAACCCTCGACATCCCCAACTGCGATGGCGCGTTCGACATCTGCTGGGACGATCTCGGCATCCCGCACGTCTACGCGTCCACGGTCGCCGACGCTTTTCGCGGCATGGGGTACGTCGAGGGCTACGAGCGCCTCTGGCAGATCCACCTGTCCTGCCTCTACGCCAACGGCAACGCGGCGGAAGTGTTCGGCGAGCGCTTCGTCCGCCAAGACGTGCTGCATCGTGCGTTCGACGTTTCCGTGCAGCGGCTTGGCGTGCCGGAGAGCGACGGCGACTGGATCGTCGACGCCTATCTCGATGGTCTGAACGCCTACGTGGCGACACTCCGGGAGCCCCCACCCGAGTTCGCCGGAATCAACGCCACGCCCCGGCCGTTCACGCGCGCAGATGTCGCCGCCCGGTACCGTTTCAGCAGTTGGTTCCAGGCCCGCAGTTGGCCCGAGAAGATGTTCCTGGGGAGGATCATGGCCCGCCATGGGGTCGATCGGTTCCGGAAGCACGCGCCCGCGTTCTCGGACGCGGACGCCGAAGTCGTGGACACCCTCGGCGAACCGTTGAGCGAGCTGGACTTGACGCCGATTGCGCTCATCAACCCCGCGCTCAACTTGAGCGGCAGCAACAACTGGGCGGTGACCGGGCACCGCACCGCCTCCGGCATGCCCATGCTCGCCACCGATCCCCATCAGCCGCACTCGATTCCGAACACGTTCTTCTACGTGCATCTCCATGCGCCCGGCTGGGACGTCTTCGGCGCGTCGTTCCCGGGCGTTCCCTACTTCATGATGGGCTACACCCGCGACGTGGCCTGGGGACTGACCACCGGGTTCACCGACAACTACGACGTCTACATCGAAGAGGTGGATGGCGACCGTATCCGCACGCCCGATGGCTGGGCGCCGCTCGAGCGCCGGACGGAGACGATCGCTGTGCAAGACGACGATGCGCGCGATTTCGAGATTGTCACCGGTCCCCACGGGCCGCTCCTCGAGGACCTCACCCACGCGTTGGGCATGCGCGGTGCGCCAGGCGGGCGGTTCCGAACCGCCTTGCGCTGGGCGCTGGGACACAATCCGACCTCCGCCGGCACGTTGGCCCGGTTGCCACTGGCGCGGACCACCGAGGAGTTCGAGGGCACGCTGTTCGAAAACGACGTGACGCCGCTCGTCAACAACATCATCGCCGTCGACCGGCACAACTCGCTGCGCCGTTTCATCGTCGCCACGCTGCCGAAACGTCGCGACGTGACCGGCGTCGTCCCGCTGCCCGGTTGGGATGCGCGCTACGACTTCGAGCAGGCCACGGCCGCTGAACTCACCGTCGAGGTCGATCCGCCATCGCACTTCGCCGTCACCGCCAACAACGACACCCTTGGTGCCAAGGCGCCGTTCCCCATCCACACGTTCGCCGCGAACAGCGCGCGTGCCGACCGCGTCGTCGAACTGGTGGGCGACCGCAGCGGTTTCACGGCTGCCGACTTCGAGGTCATGCAGGCCGATCTCAAGGATCTGCGGGCGGCGGCCCTGGTCCCCGAATTCCTGCCGTTCATCGAGAACACGGGTGACCCGAAACTCGACGTCGTGCATCGCCTACTCGCCGACTGGGACTGCCGTGCCGAGTCGTCGTCGCCGGCCGCTGCCGTGCACTACACGTTCCTCGACCGCATGTGGCACTGCCGCTTCTTGGTCCGCTCGCTCGGCAAGGATTTCGCGGTGCAACCGGCGGCAGCGCCGTCGTTGAACCGGGTGGAGCCGCGCTACTACGCGGGACCGGCCTGGGACCAGGAGTTACTCGCCGAGACCATCCGTGAGGTGTACCAGGGCGTCCACGACGACTTGGTGCGCGAACTCGGCGCACCGGAGAAGTGGCGTTACGGCGCGATCCACCAAGTGCACTTCTGGCACACACTGCGCAAACGGGCGCCTTGGCAAGACATGCAGGTCGGGCCGGTTCCCCTCGGCGGCAGCGGCACGACGCTCGCGATGGCCATGCACATGGGCCGCGGCCCAGGCAAGGAGCCGGGGGCTGACGGCGTGCCGCAGCGGGTCTTTCACGGCCCCGCGTTCCGGCTGGTGGTCGACTTGGTCGACCCCGATCACTGCCGGTTCGTGATCGCCTCGGGCAACAGCGGTCGTCCGGACAGCCGCCATGTGACCGATCATTTCGAGACTTGGCTCAAAAGCGAGCACCACACCGTCACCTTGCTACGCGACGAGTTGACGGTCGAGGAGACCTGGCGCGTCCCCTGACCGCTGACCGGCAAACATCAACCCATTTCTGGCGCGGCACACTAGCGCTCGCGCAGCAGGGCTTCGAGTTCGGCAACCCGCCGTTCGGCGGCGTCGGCCCGATCCGCGTGCTCGTCGTAGTCGAGCAGGTCCTCGCCGGCCGCCGGGTCGAACCAGCGCAGCCTACCGCCCTCGGCGACGTGGCCGACGAGCCCGAGGACGTCGCTCCGCACTCCGGGGCGGCCGTCCGGCAGCGCAACGGGCGCGACCTCCCGGTAGACGCCGTCGCGCAGCGCCAGGCCTAAGAGCGCCGCCGGCCGCCGGTCGCCCGGCGGGTCGAAGAGGAAGTACTCGCGCACGCCCAGCGACGCGTAGATGTCCCGCTTCTCCCCGTGGTCGCGGGCCCGCGTGCTCGACGAGGCGATCTCCAGAACGAAGCGGATGTCCGCCTCCGGCTCGTCCCACAGCACGTACGACCTCCGGTTCAGCCGCCACGGCGTGCCGAACACCGCGAACACGTCCGGCGCCATCGACCTCCGGACGGGCCCGCCCAACTCGTCGCGACCGATGTAGTACACGAACATGTCGCCGTCCACGGCGACGGGTTCGTCCAGGCCGCGCAGATGGCGGCCGATGGCGTAGCGCGAGTAGTTGAGGGGGCGCTCCTGCTCGTTGACGTCAGCCATCGGCTGGTCGTCCGAGCAAGGCAGACTGTCCTCGTGGAGCGCGAGGATGGCGTCGAGCGCCGGGCAGGGGCGTGGCGGGTAGGCGAGCGCGGGTTCGGCCATCTGGCTCTCCAATCGTGCGGGGTTGGGCCGTCCGGGACGCTACCACACGGGCGGCGGAGCGCCCAATCCAGCGTGGTGCGGCGGCGGTGCGGCTGGGCGATGCGCGGTGCATGGGGCGGCGTCTTGGCAGCGTTGGACGGCCATGCTGGACCGCGCCGGAGCCGCGCGAAATGGCGCATGTCTCGAATCCGTGTAGGACATTCGCCCGAGCAAATGGCCAATTGGTGTGCGCCGCTGCGCTGTCGCGCCTGCACCGGCACCGTTGCGGCGCTAGGCCAGCGACTCCGGTAGACGTTCAAAGCGGCGTCGTACTGCGACTCGGGGCAACGCCCGCGGCGTCGCCGCCCGGGGGCCCTCAAACCCGCTTCCGCCAGAACTCCACGAAGAACCGTACGGCACCTTCGGGTGCGACGTGGTGCCGAACTTGCGGAACCACGATCCCTGACGCCGGCGCCGCGAGCCGAAACGAACGGCTGATCGGCGCTGCCACGGCGTAGCGCAATGCGCCGGCAACAACGTGGATGCGGCCCCAGACCCCGGGCTTGGTGGCATGCTCTCGCTTGAGTCCCGCGGGGATCGTCCGCTCATCGAATTCCGGCGTATGCCGATACGCGACCAGGCCATCGGGCCATTCCATTCGGTCGCACAGGACGCAATCGAGTTCACTTCCGAGCATCTCGGCCCGGCCCGATTCGCTCAAGACCCACGCCCGTTGATGAACGGCGGCCTATGGCGCACATGCTGGCCGTGACCGCAGTCGAGATCTGCAACCGGATCGCCCGCGTCGTCCTCGTGGAATGCGACGATCGCGCGCTTCACCTCATCGGCGCTCAAGCGCGCGCAGCGGACTCCTTGGCGCGTTCCTCCGCCACCACCTCGGTCATTCCCTGCCACTCGTCCCACATGTCGCACAAGGCGTCCTTCGAGCGCTCCCAGGGATTGTTGCCTTCCTCGAATTCCAGCCACTCGCCCCGCTGGCCGCGGTCCGGGTGGTCGCTAACGCCGTTGACCATGACGTTGGGCTGCCGCTTCTTGTTGCGGATGCGGAAGATGATGTTCTTGCGCGACTCCGTGCCGTTCTCGTTGCGGGTGGCCGAGTGCGGGATGTGGAAGAGCGTGATGCAGGCGTCACCGGGCTCCATCAGCACTTGCGTGGGCCGTGGCCAGCGTTGGCCGTCCGGCGTGGACTCCGACGTGTCATCGAGGAACTGTTCGCGCACGGCTTCCGGCAGGTACACGTGGCCGCAATGGTTCGGCGCATCGTAGTTGAGACGCGGCCAGCCCGGGCCCTCCGGCCCGATGCAGCCGTTTTGGGCCCGCTGCCACTGGAAGAACTTCTCGGTGGCGTGGTGGGCACCACGCAGTAGCGCTGTCTGTCCGCATCCCTCCCGCATCTGATCGTTGAGGCACACGAACGCGAAGGTCGTGAAGCTACCCATGCCCAGCGTCATCTCCGGGTCTTCGAACAGCGGCACGCTGTTGTGGCCGATCACGTCCGGACTGCGACCGATGTCGCCCTTGGGGCCGGAACTGATGTAGCGCTTGTAGATCTCCTCGTGCGAGCCGTGGACCACCTCCTGCGGCACACCGATGGTGCAAAGACCGTCCATGTGCGATTCCGCGCCGTAGTACGGTTGGTCCTTGTCGGGATAGCCGAGATTGTTGTAGCGGTCCCTCGCCGTGCGCACCGGCAGGACGCCGACCTGGCACACGACCGGCGGGTCGAAGTAGCCCATCGCTTCATGGAGGATCGGGGTCACGTTCGAGGCATTGACCAGGTTCGTCATCTCCTTGGTGCCGCCGACGTATTCGCCCTCGGTGGGGTTGCGTAGCTTTTCCAGGGCGGCTTCCACCAAGTCCGGGCCTACGGCACCCTTCAGGACGATGTAGCCGTCGCGATAAAGATCGCGTTTCTGATCGAGGGTCAAAGCGGGGGTTGCGGACATGGCAAAGTGGGCAGTTGCTTCCAAGGGTGGCAAATCTAGCGTTGCGGTCCGCCGGTGGCAAACATCCTTGCCTCGCCCCGCTTAAGCGCGCTTACTCGCTGTCGTACCGCGGCCTGTCGCCCGCCACGGTCACCCGCCACATCCGTCTTGTTTCGCCTTCTGGCCTGTTGAGCACGGGGTAGTGCTGCGCTGCGCGGTTGTCCCACATGACGACGTCGCCGGGACGCCATCGGTGCACATAGCAGAACTCCGGCCGGTGCGCGTGGGTCGTGAGGAAGCTGAGCAGGCCCTCGCTCTCCTCCGTGGTCATGTGGGCGAAGCGGCGGGTGAACTCGCTATTGACGAACAGGGCCGTTCGGCCCGTTTTCGGGTGCGTGCGCAGGACGGGGTGCGTGGACATTTCATTGGGGCGATTGTGCGAGGAGGCATCGTGCACGGCCTCGAGGCCCGCGACGAGTTCCTTCATACCGTCGGACAGCGCGTCGTAGGCCGCGTACTGGTTGGCGAACGCGGTCTCGCCGCCCCGGCTCGGCAGTTCCCGGGCGGACAGGATCGAAATCGCCGGCGGCCGCTCGTCGAATGTCGCGTCGGAGTGCCACCGACCGCGCCGGATGCCGCTCGGCAGGTTGATGGGCAGCACCAGTTCGTGGCTCTCCATCCCGGGGCCGTGGGGGTACTTGTAGAGGTCACCGAAACGGCGCGCGAAGGCGAGTTGATCGTCTGGAACGAGTTGCTGGTCGGGGAACACGAGGACGAGGTACTCGAGGAATGCCCGATGCACCTCGTCAAAGGTCCCGTCATCGAGTGTCCTCAAGTCGACGTCGACCTCGGCCCCGATCAGGCCGGCGAGCGGCGTCACCGTCACGGTCTGCGATGACTGGGTGGTCGCATTCACGTTGTCGTCCGTTGGTTCCCGGCCCCCTATTCTGCACCCCACCGTCGCAAAACACAGTTGTCGGGAATCGCCTGCGGCAAGCGACGCGCTTCGTCCGTATGATGGCGCGGCTCGCCACCAAGCAGGAACCGCACCCCATGAGCCACGAGTGTTTCGAGGTCGAGATCACCGACCAGGTCGCCCACATCGTCCTTTCCCGGCCCGCCAAGCGCAACAGCATGACCCCTGCGTTTTGGCGTGAACTGCCGCAAATCGTCGAGGACATCGACGCCGGGGCCAAGGCACGCGTCATCGTCATCTCCTCGACCGGGCCGCATTTCTGTGCCGGGCTCGATATCAGCGGCATTGGCAGTGGCGGCGAGTCGGCCCGACCGGACCCCGAGGCGCGCAAACGGGAAGCCATCCGTCACGGCGCAAGCTTCTACGACAACACTCGCCGCTTGCAGGACAGCCTGTCGGCGCTCGAGAACTGCCGCCTGCCCGTGCTCGCCGCGATCCAGGGCGGCTGCATCGGCGGCGGTGTGGACCTCACCAGCGCCTGCGACATGCGCTATGCGACCGAGGATGCCTACTTCACGATCTTCGAGATCAACATCGGCATCACCGCGGACGTCGGCACGTTTCCACGCCTGCCCAAGCTCATCCCCGAAGGCATCGTCCGCGAACTCGCCTACACCGGCCGCCGGATGCCCGCTGCAGAGGCCAAGGACGTGGGCCTCGTGAACTGCGTCTTCCCGGACCAGGCGTCCATGCTCGACGGCGTCTTTGCGATCGCGCGCGAGATCGCCAGCAAGCCGCCGCTCGCGGTCTACGGGTGCAAGCGAATGATCAACTACGCCCGCGACCACACGACCGCAGACGGTCTCGACTACATCGCGATCTGGAACGCGTCCTTCCTGCAGCCTGCCGAGATGCAGGAGTCGATGCTCGCCAACCGCGAGCAGCGGTCAGGCGAGTTCGTGGATCTGCCGCGGAAGTCGGGCTGAACGCCGGCTAGTGAGCGCTCACTTCGCTTGCCAGCGCGGCGGGCGTTTCTCCGCGAACGCCCGCGGACCTTCCAGCGCATCAGCCGAGTGCTGCCGCCGCCGTTCCCACTCGTAGGCCGTGTAGAACGCCTGCGCCAAGGGCATGTCGAGGCCACGCATGGTGGCTTCCTTGGTTGCTCGCACGGACAGCGGCGCGCAACGGAGTACGTCGGCCACCCACTCGTCGACCGCGGCATCGAGATCCTCGAACGGTACGACTTGGTTGACCAGCCCTAGCTCGTAGGCGCGGGACGCGGGCATGTGGCGGCCCGTCAGCAGGTAGCCCATCGCGACCTTGAGACCGATTTGGCGTGGCAGTCGATGCACGCCGGCCGCGCCAGCGATCAGTCCCCGACGCGGCTCCGGAAGGCCAAGCTCGGCGTGGTCGGCGGCGACGATGATGTCGCACGCCATGGCCAGTTCCAGGCCGCCGCCCAACGCGAAACCGTTGACCCGCGCGATCACCGGTTTCGGGAAGTACCACCGCTCGATCAACGACTTGGTCTCGGCCGCTTTGCGCGCCCACTCGGCACGCTGTTCCGCGGTCGCCTCGCGTTCCCGGGCGCGGTGCTTGAGGTCGGCGCCGGCACAGAACGCGCGCTTGCCGGCTCCGGTTACCACGGCAAGCCAGACTTCGTCGTTGCGCTCGACCTCGTCGAATCGTCGCGAGAGTTCCCACCGCAAGTCCGGATTGAGCGAGTTCATCGCCTCGGGACGGTTCAACAGGATGTGTGCAACGTGGCCGTCGACATGGAACTCGGTAACGTGAAATTGCTCGGCGGTCATAGTCTTTCCCTCAGCGGATGGGCGCAGCCTACGGACAAGCGGCCACGATATGCAAAGCCCGTCACCCACCTCACCGACTCCCATTTGTTTCACTGGCGACGCCACCGCGTACGGTGGCTCCCGTCCACCGTACCGTGCTGCATCAAGGTGGGCGAGCCGACCTCCACGCGGTCGCGGCTGCGGCACGCTAACAAAGGTTGCAGACCGGTAACACGTTCACTCTTGCGCTTGGCAACAGAAAGTGCTAGGGGTTAGTACCGCGTTGGTGGATGGAGAGGCGTTCACCAGCGTCGGTGACTTGCACGAGGCAACACGTAAAAGGGGAGGAAAAAATGCCCAACAAGATCGTTATCGCCGCGTCCGTCATCATCGCCATCGTCGAAGGTCTGGCACCCGGCGTCGTACCGATGGCCATCCTGCCGCTACTGCTGGTCCTGCTCGGACTGGTCTACGGTGCAATCGGTGTCGACGCGGAAGATCCCGTGGCGTACCTCGCCGTCGCGATCGCCATTGGCGCCGCCGGCGGGGCCGACGTGCTCGGGCACATCCACGTCATCGGCAGCTACCTGGACGCGATCGTTGACCAGGTCGCAATCGTTCTGCTGAGTGGCGGTGTGACCATCATGGTCATGCGTGCCTGGAACCGGCTGAGCGCCGCGGACTCCGACTAGGCGTAGCGTCCGACGGCCGGGGTCGCTAAGCCGGCCACGGCCGCCGGAGGGCATTCCACTTCTAGACGCCCCAAAGCGGGGTGGGGAGTCGGTTGTTGCGTCGATTCGACCCACAGGCTTTCCCCACGAAATCCACACGCCGTTCTTCGCCATTCGCACACGAAGCGCCGATGTCCTACAACGCGGCGCGACCGTAGCCTACATACATCGCCAAATCTGTCCGCCACAGTGGTATTTTCGTCGCCGTGCAAGGACCAGAACCATGGGTGCCACCGTGATCGACACCCTGAGATTCGCCAACCGCCTGAAGGCCGCTGGCGTCCAGGATGACCAAGTCGAGGCCATGTCCCGTGCCGTCAACGATGAACTCGCGGGCGGCGTCGCCACCAAGGACGACTTGGAGCGTGCAGTTGCCGAGCTCAAGGCTGAGATCACCAAGGTCGACACCAAGCTCGAGACCCAAGGCCGGTACGTCTTCCTCGTGCTGGCGTTGATCGCGGCCCTGGGGCTCTACAACGCGGTCGCACCGCACGTCTCGGGCAAGGATCCCGGCTCCCGCAGCGCGAGCGCCGCCGAGCCCGTTGCACAGGCGCGGGCTCAGCGCCCGACCGGCGTGCCTTAGGCGGCTCTCGACGTCCACGTAATTCACAACGAACGGGAAGGACTCACAGGGATTCCCCAGCAACTTCACCGGTCGTCCATAGCCCGAGCGCACACGAAGAGCTGATGTCCTACAGTGCGGCGGGACGGCAGCCTACATACATCGGCAAATCTGCCCGGCACAGTGGTATTTTCGTCGCCGTGCAAGGACAAGAATCATGGACGCCACCGTGATCGACACCCTGAGATTCGCCAACCGCCTGAAGGCCGCCGGTGTCCAAGATGACCAGGCGGAGGCCATGTCCCGTGCCTTCAACGATGAACTCGCGGGCGGGGTCGCCACCAAGGACGACTTGGAGCGTGCAGTTGCCGAACTCAAGGCTGAGATCACCAAGGTCGACACCAAGTTCGAGGCCAAGTTCGCGGCCCTTGAGACCCAAGGCCGGTACGTCCTCCTCGTGCTGGCATTGATCGCCGCGCTAGGGCTCTACAACGCGGTCGCGCCGCACGCCTCGGGCAAGGATCCCGCCTCCGGCAGCGCGAACGGCACCGAGCCCGTTGCGCAGGCACCGACTCAACGACCGGCCGGGGTGCCTTAGGCGGCGGACTCGGGCCGCGAACCTCCAGGCCTTAGGCGGCGGACTCGGGCCGCGAACCTCCAGGCTCTCTATTGCCCGCTAGTCCGCCGTCAATGCCTTCTCGACGCGAGCGGCCCGGACCGGATCCCACCACCACGCTTCCGGGAAGTTGTCCGAGTCGAACGAGCGTTTCTCGGGACGGCCGAACTTATTCCACAGGACAACGCGTTGACCTTCCACCGTGCGGATGGGGATGAAGTAGAACTGCCAATACAGCACCCGGTCGAACGCCCGACTCGCGGCGATCAGCGAATCGCGGTCGGTGACGCTCAGCACTTGGTTGGCTAGCGCGTCGACCACGGGCGAGGCGAGCCGGGCGAAGTTTGCGTTGCCGTGGCTCTGCGACGCGTAGTAGGCGGCCACCTCCTGGTTGGGCGGCATAGCCGTCGCCAGGCTACCGAATACGGCGTCACCCTTGTTGCGGCGGCGCATGTTGATGTATTGCGCCGCCTCCAGCACGCGAATGCGCGACTCGATGCCGAGTTGCTCAAGGCGCGAGACGTAGGGGATCAGTTCGCGGGCGGCGGAAGCGACGAGGAATTCAATCTCGAATGCCTCGCCCGTATCGTTCACCAACCGGCCGGCCCGCTGCACCCAGCCTGCTTCCGCCAGCAACTCCTGGGCGCGCATGAGTGCTTCGCGGCCCCGCAGTTGCGCCGTGGCGCTCTCGGCAAACGGCGCTTCGGTGAAGACGCGCTCGGGCAACTGCTCGCGAAACGGCTCCAGGAGTTCAAGCTCCGCCGGGGTCGGCAGTCCGTCGGCCGTCAGGAAGGTGCCGTGGAAGAAGCTCTGGGGTTTCTCGTAGATTCCGTAGTTCAGCACGTCGTGCACCCAATCGATGTCGAACGCCAACGTCAGCGCTTCACGGACACGCACGTCCTGGAACCGCGGTTTCGTCAAGTTGAACGCGAGCGCGCGGACGATCCCCATGTAATGCCGGTAGTAGTGGTCGCGCAGTTCGAGGAGGCCCTGGTGCCGGGCCGGCAGATCGTAGCCCGTCGCCCACTGCGCGGCGTTGCCCTCGACGTAGACGTCGATGAGCCCTTTGCGCAGGGCTTCGCGTTGCACCGTGGCATCGCGGAACACCTCGAAGCGCAGCACGTCGAGGTTGTTGCGGCCCCGGGCGAAGCCGAAGTCCAGCCCCCAATAATCTTCAACGCGTTCGAACTCGATGAACTCACCGAGCTCGAAGTCGCTGACGCGGTACGGCCCGCTTGCGAGCGGGGGCTCGAGCGACGTCGCGCTATTGTCGAGGTCGCGCCAATAGTGCTCCGGGAGGATCGCCACCTTGCCGAGCGCCGTCACGGTGTTTAGGTTCGTCGGGAACCGGTAACGGAAGAGCACGTCCCGCTCGTCGAGCACCACCACCTCCTCGATGGTTTGAAAGGCGGCCTTGACCCCTGGGAACGCATGATCCCGGATGTGCTCGAAGGTGAATTTCACATCGACCGCGGTGACGGGAACGCCATCGTGCCAGCGGGCTTCCGGGCGCAACAGCATGCGCACCTCGGTGACGTCGTCGTTGACCGCGATGCACTCCGCGAGGTTGCCGTAGTAGACCCCGGTCTCATCAGCCGACGGTCGCATCAGCGAGTCGTAGATGATCTGCTCGCCAATCACCGTGATACCCGGGGCGCTGATCCCCTTGGCAATGAACGGCGTGAAGTTGTTGAAGCTCGCCCCGAGCGGCCGGACCAGCGTTCCCCCCTTCGGTGCCTCCGGGTTGACGAAGTCGAAGTGTTCGAAGCCGCGCGGATACTTGAAGTCGCCGAAGTAGGAGACGCCGTGCTTGCAGTCGGCGATGTCGGTGGCGAGTGCAGCTTCGACACCGAGCAGGCAAGCCAGGGCGAATGCGAACGCCCTACGCATTGACGACCTCCAGATCCAGTGCTGCCCCCATGAGTGCCTTGGTATACGGACTCGAAGGGCGGTCGAAGACGTCGTCGGCACGCCCTTGTTCCACGACCACGCCGTCCTTCATCACGATCAGGTCATGGGCCAGGGCACGCACCACCTTGAGATCGTGGCTGATGAAGAGATAGGCGAGCCCGTAGCGCTGCTGCAGTTCGCGCAACAGGTCCACCACCTGGGCCTGCACCGACATGTCAAGGGCGGACGTCGGTTCGTCGAGAACGATGAACTGCGGGCGCAACACGATCGCACGCGCAATCGCGATGCGCTGGCGCTGGCCCCCGGAAAACTCGTGGGGATAGCGGTCCTTGTCGGCAGGGTCGAGCCCCACGTCGACGAGCGCTTGGTCGACATGCTCGGAACGCTCCGCATCGCTCAACCCCGGCTTGTGAACGGCGAGGCCCTGCTCGATGATCTGCCGCGCCGTCCGCCGCGGCGAGAGCGCGCCATAGGGATCCTGGAAGACGATCTGCATGCGCTCCCGGAAGGGCTTGAGTGCACGGCTCTTCAAGCCCTCGAGCGAGGCCCCGTCGAAGCGAATCCTGCCTTCGCTCCTAACCAAGCGCAGCAACGCCATACCGAGCGTGGTCTTGCCCGAACCGGACTCGCCGACGACCCCGAGCGTCTGCCCGGCCCGGATGCGGATCGATACATTCTCGACTGCCCGCAGCACCCGCCGCCGAGCGAGCCAAGCACCGCCCAGCCGGAACTGCACACAGACATCGTCCGCGACCACCAACGGCTTGGCGGCGGCCGCCTCGGGCACGGGATCGCCCTTGGGCTCCGCGGCCAAGAGCCCGAGCGTATAGGCGTGTCGCGGCGCGGCGAACAGGGTCTCGGCGGTCGCCGTTTCGACGATCCCGCCCTGGCTCATGACGGCGATCCGGTCCGCCACCTTGCGCACGATGCTCAAGTCGTGGGTGATGAGCATCATTGCCATGTCGAGGCGTTCCTGCAGATCCCTGAGGAGCTTGAGGATCTGCGCCTGGATGGTGACGTCGAGCGCCGTCGTCGGTTCGTCGGCGATCAACAGGTCCGGCTCGTTGGCCAGCGCCATCGCGATCATCACCCGTTGCCGCTGGCCGCCTGAGATCTCGTGCGGAAACGCGTTCAAGCGTTCTTCGGCACGTTGGAGTCCAACCAACTCGAGGAGTTCGAGCGTTCGTGCGCGTACGGCTTCCCGGCTCATCCGCTGATGCACGACTAGTACCTCGCCCACTTGCCGTTCGATCGTGTGCAGCGGATTGAGCGACGTCATTGGTTCCTGGAAGATCATGCTGACCCGGTTGCCCCGCATCGCCAATAGCTGCGCCTCGCTAGCGCCGACCATCTCGACACCGTCGAGCACGACCGACCCGGACGGGTGGCTCGCCTGGGGTGGTAGGAGCTGCGGAATCGAGAGCGCCGTGACCGACTTGCCGGAGCCGGACTCGCCCACGAGGGCCAAGGTCTCGCCCCGGTCGATGTGGAAGTCCACCCCGCGCACGACCACATCGCCGTGGAAGGCAACGGCGAGATCCTTGACGGAGAGAATCCGCTCCGCCCCCGGCCGGACCTCAGTGTGCATCATGCCGCCGCCTCGGCAGCCGTGGCCGACCGCCTGGGATCGAACGCGTCGCGCACGGCCTCCCCGATGAAGATCAACAGCGTCAACATGATGAGCAGCGTGAAGAAGCCAGCCAGCCCGAGCCAGGGCGCCTGCAGGTTGGCCTTGCCCTGCGCGAGCAGTTCGCCGAGCGATGGCGACCCGGCCGGCAGGCCGAAGCCGAGAAAGTCCAGGGACGTCAAGAGCGTGATGGAACCGGTCAGCAGGAACGGCACGAACGTCAGCGTCGCGACCATCGCATTCGGCAGCACGTCCTGGCGCATGATCGCAAGGTTCGAGACCCCGAGCGCCCGCGATGCGCGCACGTAGTCGAAATTGCGCGTGCGCAGGAACTCGGCGCGCACCACGCCGACCAGCGCCATCCAACTGAAGAGCACGAGGAGCGCCAGGAGCGCATAGACGCTCGGCTGCACGAGACTCGAGAGGATGATCAGCAGAAACAGCACCGGCAAGCCCGCCCAGATCTCGACCAGGCGCTGGCCCACGAGGTCGACCCAGCCACCGAAGAACCCCTGAACCGCCCCGACCAAGACGCCGATCACTGAACTGATGGCGGTTAGCGCGAAACCGAAGAGGACCGACAGCCGGAAACCGTAGATGAGGCGCGCGAGGACATCCCGCGAG
Organism: Candidatus Azotimanducaceae bacterium; assembly: GCA_965203685.1. GTDB lineage: Bacteria > Pseudomonadota > Gammaproteobacteria > Pseudomonadales > Azotimanducaceae > VXYL01. Next base: position 5,679,440 of record OZ241908.1, on the reverse strand, counting down.
ACATCGTCGGTGCCGAGCCAGTGGCGCGCGGACGGGGGTGTGGGCACCGGCTGGCCGATCTGCCAGTCGATCGTGTCGTAGCTGTAGGGTACGGGCGGCCAGACCGCCCAGCCGGCGCCCGCCGCGACCAAGGCTTGCACCTCGGGGTCGCGATAGTCGGCCTCGGAGTCCAACGCCCCGCCGAAAGTCGTCTCCGGGTAGTAGACGAGGACTGGCCAGTACAGGTCACCTTCGTAAGCCAACACCAGCGGCTTGTCGTTGGCGACGAACTCGGCGAGAAACGAGACGATCAACAGGACCGTGAATACCTTGAGCGACAGGTAGCCGCGGCGATGGGCGCGGAAATTGGCCCACCGTCGACGCGTCAGGGGGCTCAGCGGCATCAGGCCTCGCGGGTTTCGAAGTCGATCCTGGGATCGACGAGCGTGTAGGTGATGTCGCCCACGAGATGCAGGAGCAGGCCGACGAGGGTGAACATGTAGAGCGTCCCGAACATCACAGGGAAGTCCCGCGCCAAGGCCGCCTCGAAGCCGAGCAGGCCGAGCCCCTCCAACGAGAAGATCACCTCGATGAGGAGGGCGCCGGTGAACAGCACGCCGATCAGCGCCGCCGGGAAACCCGCCACCACGATGAGCATGGCGTTCCTGAAGACGTGGCCGTACAGCACGCGACGCTGGTCGAGTCCCTTGCTCCGCGCGGTGAGCACGAATTGCTTGCTGATCTCCTCGAGGAAGGAGTTCTTGGTCAGCATGGTGAGCGTTGCGAAGCCGCCGATCGTCAGCGACGCAACGGGCAGCGCCAAGTGCCAGAAGTAGTCCCCGATTTTGGCTAGCGTACTTAGTTCGTCGAAGTTCTCCGATACGAGCCCCTTCAACGGAAAGAGATCGAAGTAGGTTCCTCCCGCGAGCAATACGATGAGGAACACGGCGAAGAGGAACCCCGGCGTGGCATAGCCGACAAAAATCGCCGCACTGGTCCAGACGTCGAACCGCGTACCGTCGCGCACCGCCTTGGCGACCCCGAGCGGGATGGCGATCAGGTAGGTGAGGAGCATCGACCAGAGGCCGAGCGAGATCGACACCGGGAAGCGCTCGAACACGAGGCTCACGACCGACCGGTTCTGATAGTAGCTTTCGCCGAGATCGAACCTCAGGTAGTCCCACAACAGTTGCAGGTAGCGTTCGTGCAGCGGCCGGTCGAAGCCGAACTGCTTCTCGAGCGCCGCGATCAATTCGGGATCAACGCCCTCCGCGCCGGGGAACTGCGTGGTCATGGCGTCCGGCGCAGTCGGCGCCGCAGCCGCCCCGGCAATGCGCACGGTGGCGCCGATCGCCTCGCCGCTCATCTGCGCGAGCATCTGGTCCACGGGCCCGCCGGGCGCGAGTTGGACGATGAAGAAGTTGATCGTGATGATGCCGAACAGGGTCGGCACGATCAGGGCCAACCGCTTAGCGACGTAGCGAAACACGCTGGCCGCTCGATCCGCTTAAAGTGGGCGTGTTAGTCGAACAGTCCGGCGGGCACGTCCTTGCTGCCGGTGAAATCCGGTCCTTCGTCTCGCCAGCCGTTGAACACCCGCTCGCCCAACAAGCGCGCGAACCGGGGCTCGTTGGCGTAGCGCTCGAAAACTTCGGGGTAGCGCGCGTCGCCACGGCGTTCCTGGGTCGACAGGTGGGGCCGACAGAAATACGCGGCCAGGTTCATCCGCACACCCGGCAGGTCACGGCGCCAGCCGCCGTGCCACGAGTTGCCATGCCAAATCGCCGCGTCGCCGGGCTTGAGAGCCATCGTCACGGCGCCAGGCGGGGCCGTCCACTCGAGAGCGTCGATCTGGTGCTGCTCGAGCCCTTTGCCAAGGACCTCGACCATGGTTGCACCGTCGACAGTCCAGTTCTCCCGCGGCGTCGGCTGGCGGTTCCTGCGGTGGCTGCCTGGGAACAGCACCAAGGCCCCCGCCTCCCGCGAGTACGGAGTCAGGGCGTAGTTGCAGTTCGCCACATGCGAGACCTCGGTCATGCCCACGCTGACACCATCGGCATGCACGCCGAGCGGAAGCCCGCCGGGACCTCGGAAGTGGCATCCCATCGACGACAGCACGCAGCTTTCGCCGAGCAGGTACGTGATCAGCGCCAGCGGCTTGGGTTCGAGGAGGATCTCCGGGAAAACAGGATCATCGAAGATCAGGTAGTGCTGGTAGGCCATGCCATTGAAGTCTTCGGCCGTCGCGGTTGCAGGGTCGATCGTGCTGCCCTTCTTCGACTCGACGCGGCGCAGGATGGCCGCCTTGGCGCGCTCGATCCGATCTTCGCTGAGGGCTCCCTCCACGACCGTAAAGCCCTGCACCTCGAGTTCCCTGAGATTGTCGTTGAGGCCCAACGCCTCGATCTCCGCCAAAACGCGTTCGCGCGCTGATCCGTTGTCGCCACGCATCCGCCGCATCACCGGAGAGTCGCGGTCGCTATCCGCCTGTTTCTCTTTCCCCACGAATAGAACCTCTTGTCTTGAGGGTGCCGGAGTGTCACGCGTCCCGCGAACCGGGGCAAGTCCGGCCCGCGATCTAACCGCGAGCCTTGAAGTACTTCGCGTCCTTTCGGGCGATTTCGAACGCCGTCTTGCCGCTCTTGTTGAGCACTTTCGGATCCGCACCGACGGTGAGCAATGCCTCGGCGGCTGCGACCTTGCCCTCGTACGTCGCACGATGCAGCGGCGTCCGGCCCTTCCTGTCCTGGGTGTTCAACTCGGCACCGTTAGCGGCGAGGTTGCGGATCACATCGGCCCGGTCATGCTCCGCCGCAAGCTGCAGCGCCGTTCGCCGGGCCTTATTGACCGCGTCGACGTCCGCCCCGTTGGCCAACAGCAGCGAGACGCAAGCAGAAGATCCCGCCCGCGCGGCCCAATGCAGCGGTCTCATGCCGTAGTCGTCGGCGACGTTGGCGTTGGCCGGATGACCATCGACCAAGGCGGCGGCGCGGGCGCTGTCGTCCAAGGCGCAAGCGGTGCAAATGTCGTACTCGGCGCCATCGTCAATGAGAATGCGCGCGACTTCGAGCTTGCCAGACCCGGAGCGGAGGGCGTTGTCGGCAGCCCACGGGCTCGGTGCGACGGCCTCGTGCAGCGATGTCGTGCCACGCTCGCCGTTGCCCTTGATCTTGAGTTCGTGGTGCACACCGGCGCCGTGTTCGATCAGCAGTCTTGCGACGTCCGGGTAGCCACCCCACGCCGCCCAATACATGAGCGAGACGTTGTCAGGCCAGCCCGTGTGCGGCTTCTTCACGGACACCGGGGTGGCATCCGATGCCCCGGACTCGAAGACCGCTCGCAGCGTATCCGTCGCGCCGGCCCAAGCCGCCTCGTGGAGGACGTTGTAGACCGTCGGGGCGGCGTCAAGCGCAACGCCACGCTCAAGAAGAAACCGGACCGCACCACCGCAGCCGCGCATGCCAACCGCCACCTTGAGCAGCCGCGCACCGACCCGGTCGCACACGTCCGGGTGCGCGGCGACGATGGACTCGAGACGCGCAACGTCCGGCTCGCCGTCCCATCGTTGCGGTGCCGGACCCAATGCCGCGTTGACCAGGTCCGTTTCGACGCTCGTGAGCGCCGGCACATCCTCGTGGCGCGAGAACCAGTTGGCGCTAAAAAGGCGAACGGCTGCGGTCATCTCCGATCCCGAAGGCGCTAGAACACCGCGAGTCTACGGCATTGGGATCTCGCCAGCGTCGAACGGCACGGCCCAGCCACGTTGCACCGCTGGCCGCCGGGAAACCACCGTGTACCAGCGCAGCAGATTCGGATAGTCCGCCCAGTCGATACGGTGCCAAGGCCAGCGCGAAATCCACGGCCACGTCGCGATGTCGGCGATGGAGTAGTCACCGGCAAGGAAGTCGCGATCCGCCAAGCGTCGGTCAAGCACGCCGTAGAGCCGCGCGGCTTCCGCTGCGTAGCGTTGCTCCGCGTAGTCAGATTTGCCCGCGTTGAAGTGCAGGAAGTGGTTCGCCTGGCCGAGCATCGGGCCCACACCGCCCATCTGCAGCATCAGCCACTCCAACGTCGTCCAGCGATCACTGCCGGCCAAGCGGCCCGTCTTGTCGGACAGGTAAAGGAGAATGGCCCCGGACTCCATCAGCGACCGCCCGTCGTCGACGATCGCCGGGATCTTGTTGTTCGGACTGATCGCGAGGAACTCGGGCGCAAACTGCTCGTCCTTGCCGATGTTGACGGCGTGGGCCCGGTAGTCGAGGCCGAGTTCCTCGAGGGCGATCGAGATCTTGCGACCGTTGGGTGTCGGCCAAGTGTAGAGGTCGATCATGGTGACGCCGGATCCGCTTCGGCTTCGGGTTGGTCCGTGTCGACCACATCGAGGTCATCCTCCAAGGGCGGGTCTTCGTCCTCGGGCGGGTCGGGCGCAAAGTCGGCCACGGTCTTGTCCATCTGTTCGGCGATGTAGGACGACATCTCGAAGGCACCCGGTACGCGATCCGACACCGCGACGTAGTCGTCGTCCGCCTCGAGATGGAAGATCCGCAAGGTCTGGATGCCGCTTTCGTCCGTCAACGCAAAGATCATCTTCGGCGTTTCGGGCAGCTTGACGTCGCTCACGCCGATTACCGATAGCCCACTGAAGCGGCCCGCGAAGGTCTCGGCCTTGCCTTGGTCGAGTTCCGCACCGTCCCCCGAGGCCCAAACACCGTCGTCGGCCTTGGTCAGCGCGAACCCATCGACGCGTTCGACACGGGTCAAGGCGCCTTCGGGACGCAGCAGCGACTTGTCGAGCCAGTCGGACACCTGCACGCCCGCTTCGTAGTTGGAGAACGTAATGGCGAAGATGTCGTCGTCGCCAGCGTGGCGCGCATGCGCCTTGCGATAGCCCGGCGAGGTGCCGAGATAGAAGTCCGCCTGGGTGTCATCGCCCACCTTCAAGGTGACGTGACGTTGATGGTTGTCCTCGGTGACCTCGAACCGCTCCGCGGTGGACGCCTTGCTGGCCACCGGCCAGCCGGCCGACGACTCACTCAGTCTCTCGAGTACGCGCTCCACCTTCGACCCGTCCACCGGCAGGCCTTCGGGCAACTGCCAAGCACCCTCGGTCTTCTTGAGGTCCACCGTGCCCTCGTCGTTTGAGATAGACAAGGCATCGATCGTCCCGGCATCAAAACTCAAGAACGGCTCTGGCTCCGCCACCGCACCGCTCCGGGCGGCCACGAGCGCACCGATCAGCACGACCTGAACGGCGAGCGCGAAGCCGAGTGTGGTCTTGTTGAAAACCTTGGTGTCGTTCATGACGAGATCCCCAATTGTGCGGCGTAGGCGCGTTCTCTCCGGATCCGGCGCCGCCAACTGATGACGAACACCACGGCGAGGCCGGCCAGCGCCAGCGCGTAGTTCGCGTACTCCCACACGCGTTGCTGGTCTTCGGACATCGGATCGAGTGTCCGGTTGAAGTGGCCGCGACCGCGGATGCCGAGCAACGACTGATCCTCGACCGCCCAGTCGACGATGTTGGCCATGAGTTCCAGCGAACCGGTATAGATGGTGCCGTCGGCGGAGCCGATCATGCGCACCGTCTGGTCCGCCAGGAAAGACGCCGAGCCGAGGACGATCAGCCGCGCCGACTCCGGTGACCTCTCGATCACGGCGGTCACCGTGCCGAGGGTATCGGCGTCGTCTTCGTCGGCTTCGTCACCCGAGGTCTCCTCGGCCTCGTCGCCGGCCGCGTCCTCCATCTCGGGCACATCCTCGACAAGCGGCGACTCGTCGAAGAAGGACTCGAACCGGCCTTCGAGCATCACCCCCAAGGTGTTCGCCTGCTGATCGCCTTCCGGCGTGTAGGCCACGCCACCCTCCGCACCGAGACTCGGCATGATGTCCGTCGACGCGGATCGCCAACTGTCGGGCGAGCTCTGAAGCAACGTGGTCACCTCGCGGCTCGCGTTGGCTTCGCTGTCCACGTCCACGGGCGATGCCCAGGCCATGGTGACCTGGCGCGATGCCGACGTGAACGGTACGTCCTGGTTCAAGCCCTCGCCGCGCACATCGACGAAATAGGGGTAATCGAGCATGCGCACGTCTTGGAACCGGAATCCGCCAACCTGGCGCGTCACCGGTAACGGGAACGCCGCGTTCCGTGGGTCCATGACCATCGACTCGTCGATGGTGACGCCGTGGTGGGGAAGCCAGTCCGCCAACCCCGAACGGATCGGCATCGCCGACAGGGCCTGTGGCGTCAGCGTGGCCCGGTAGCTGCCGGCGGCGACCACCACGGTTCCGCCGCGCATCAGGAACTGGTCGATGGCGAACACCGCCTGCTCGGACAGGCTCGTCGGGTCCACCACCATCAAAACGTCGGCCGCGCTCGGGGGATCGCCATCGTCGAGCGCGGCCGTGTCGACGTCGAAGTCGGCGGAGAGGACGTCGCGCAAGCCCTGGAACTCGTTGCCCTGGGGTTGCTGCATACCGGGCATCTGTTGCTGCATATAAGGCGGGATGCCTTGCGGCGCCGACAATGCCACGTTCTTCAGCAGGCCAGCGGCGAAGCGCTTCAATCCCTCCTCGATGCCGCGCCGCAAGCCGTCCTGGTCGAGCGCTTCCGGCAGGGGCATCTGGACGACGATGTCGCCGTCCGACGCGGTCAGGTAAAAGTAGAACGTACTGAGGTCGAATAGGCTCGCCGCCATCGGCTGGAACCCGTAGTCGGCGGCGATCTGGAGCGCAACCTCGCCATCACCCGCGTCCGGATCCACGATCTCCCACGTCAACAGACCCGTTGACTCGCTGGCCAGGGTGTCAAGTACCGCCTCGAGGTCGGGGCGCAAACTGCGCAAGGCCTCCGGTAGCCGGTCGTCCGCGGAGATGTAGCCCGTGAACTTCACAGGCTCCGTGATGCTCTCGAAGATGCTGCCACCGCCTTGGAACCCGTAGAGCACCTTCTTGATCCCGCGCGTGATGTCGTACTCCGGGTTCTTCAATTGCACGTCGAGGTCGGCCTCGCCCTGCACCTTGACCTCGATCAGGTCGCGGAAGCCAAGCACCTCGTACTCGTCGCCGTACTGCACCAATACGTCGAAGTAGGAGTTCACCAGGCTCGCCTGGTAGCGGTCGGCGATTTGGAACGGCACCGGACGGATGCCGTACTTGGTGTTCGCCTCGTCTTCGCGCTCCGGGTCGTCCGCCGGGTCGACGAGTTCCAACCGGACGCGTCCGTCGCCCGCGACTTCGTACTCGGTCAGGAGGTTCTGGATCTGCGGCACCAGGGGGGCTAGGAGGGGATGCGTCTTGGCGCTGAAATAGCCGCGCACCAGCAGCGGCTCCTGCAACTGGCGCAGGTAGCTCCTGGTGGCCTCCGAGATCGAGTACTGGTTGCCCTCGGTCATGTCCCAACGCAGGAAGCCGACCGACGCGAGCCAAACATTCGCGACCAGGACGTTGGCGGCGAGCAGACCCAGCACCAGCCGCCGCTCGCCGTGACGCCGCGCATTGCCGTCTTTGGCCCAGCCGTGCGCGTTCACCGCGTAGACGTTCAACGCGAGGAATACCGCCATCACGGACGCGTAGAAGTAGAGGTCGCGCAGGTCGAGGACGCCGCGGGTGATCGACTCGAACCGCGAGCCCGCGCCAATGCCGCGCAACACGTCGGCCACCTGGTTGCTGACCAGTTCGGTCAGGAACGGACTGCCCGCCAGGTAGAAGACACCGCAACCGAACACGGCCAGGATCAAGGCGACGATCTGGTTCTCGGTCCGCGCGGAGAGCCACAGCCCTATGCTGAGATATGCCGCGCCGAGCAGCGCAGCCGCCACGTAGCCGGCGAAAACGGGGCCCCAGTCCAAGTCGCCCAACATCGCGACCGTAACCGGCAGTGGCAGCGTGAGCAGCAGCGCGACTAAGAGCAGCGTCCAACATGCGATGAACTTTCCGACCACGAACTCCACGGAGTTCGCGGGCACGGTCACCACCAGCTCCAGCGTGCCGGTGCGACGCTCGTCGCTCCACATCCGCATCGTGAGGGCCGAGGCGAGGAAGATCAGCAGGATCGGCAGCGACTCGAACATCGGCCGCACGTCGGAGATGTTGCGGGCGAAGAAGGCTTCGCCCCAGAAGAACACGAACAGCGTCGCGCCCAGGAACGCCGCGAGGAACAGGTACGCAATGGGCGAGGAGAATACGAGGGCGAGTTCCTTGGCCGCGATGCGTAGAACGACTGCGGGTTTCATTCTTCACCTCCCCCGGCGCCAGCCGATGTCACCTCGCGGAACACCGTCTCCAAGTCCCGTTTCTCCGGCGCGAGGCTGTGCACGGCGACACCGCCGCCGACCAGCCGCTCCGCCAGCGTCGCGACATGGCTCTCGTCGGGAGCGCCGTCAAAGGTCACGGCAAAGCCGTCGCCGCTCACCGACACGGCCGCGAAACCGTCCACGGCCGACTGGATCTGCTCGAGCGATGCGTCCGTCGCCAAGTTCACCCGTGCGCTTTCCTTGAGCGCACTCAACCGCTCGTCGAGCGCCAATTCGCCGGCGCGCAGGATCATCACGCGGTCACAGACCGCGTCCACCTCCTGCATGATGTGCGTGGACAGGATCACGGTCGCTTGCCGCGCGAGGCGCACGATCAACTCCCGCATGTGCTGGGTCTGCGACGGATCCAAACCGTTGGTTGGCTCATCAAGGATCAAGAGCGCCGGCTTGTGCACGATGGCCTGGGCCACCCCCACTCGTTGCTGGTAGCCGCGCGACAACGTGCCGATGGGGTCGAGCGCCCGATGCGTGAGTTCCGTTGCCGCGAGCACTTCGCGCAGCGCCAACGGGCGGTTGTCGACGCCACGCAACCCGGCCACGTAGTCGAGGTAGCCGACCACGGTCATCTCTGGATACACCGGGCAGTTCTCCGGCAGGTATCCGAGCCGCCGCTGGATCGCCTGGGCGTCTTCGACCACGTCGAGGTCATCGACCTTCACCTGACCGGCACTGGGCTCCAAGTACCCGGTCAACATCTTCATGATCGTGGTCTTGCCGGCACCGTTGTGCCCGAGCAAGCCGACGATCTCGCCCTTGCCGATGGTGAAGCTCACGTCGTTCACCGCGAGCGTGTCGCCGTATCGGCGCGTGAGTCCTTCGGCGTCGATCACCGAATCACCTCCGTAACGTGTCCAAACGAATCATCAAGTCGAGTGCTTACGGCGCCGATGCGTCCTTAGTCAAAATGGCGCTCCCGAGACCTAAGGCGCGCGCCCTGGCGGCGACGCGTGCGGGCGGTAAGATACAAAGCTGAAAAGCGACTTTCCACCCTCTTGACTACCCACCCCTGCCGCCCGCCCACGCGGGTTCCGCGACCCGCCATTTGACCAATGCCGACCACGAAAATTCCCGGCCCGGCCGGACTGCTCGAAGCCGATTGCTCTCCCGGTAAGGGCGATGCCTGGGCCATCCTCTGCCATCCGCATCCGCTCTACGGCGGCAGCATGGACGACGCCGTTATCGACGTCGCGCAAACGCGTTGCCAAGCATCCGGCGGCGGCACGGTGGCGTTCAACTTCCGGGGCGTCGGATCAAGCGAGGGACGCCATGACGGCGGCACGGGCGAGGTCGACGACGTCGTGGCCGTGGCGGACTGGCTCGAGAGCAACTACACCGTGGACACACTGACGCTGATCGGCTATTCGTTCGGCTCATCGGTCGCGTGGCGAGCCCTGCCACGCCTCCCAAGGCGCCCACGCGCGATCCTTGTCGCCCCGCCGTTCGGCAGCATGGCCTACCTGCCGATTCCAGGCGCCGTCGGCGCTGTCATCGCCGGCGACCAAGACCCGTTCGTCGACAGCGAAGCCCTCGAGCAATGGTTAAGCTCCCACCCCGGCATGCGGCACATCGCCATCGCTGCTGCCGACCACTTCTTTACCGGCGAACGCGACGCTCTCGCGGCCGCCTTAGATGAAGCTGTTTCGATCCTGTAACGATCTCGAAAGCCCTTGACATACCCAAGGCGCTCCCACTCTAATGCGCGCTTATGGGAAAAGCCGTTGCGGGTCTGGGAGGCCCTGCTGCGGCGATTCACAGTCCCTGGACATACTTGAGAGGTACCTCTATGCCAGACCGACGCCACCTACTCGCCCTGCTTGCAGGCCTACTCGCCTGCTGTTGCCTGAGTCTCGCCGCCGCCGAATCAGACGATGCGGATGACGACGAAACAGAAGAAGAGGAAGACGAACGCGGCGACGTCGAAGAGATGATCGTGACCGGATCGCACATCCGGCGCGACAACTTCGACCTACCCTCGCCGATGGACGTCATCGGCGAACTCGACCTGCAGATGTCCGGCACGCCGGACCTCGGGGACGTGATCTTCGACCAGACCTACCAGATCGGCGTCAACGCCAATACGAACACGTCCGAGATCGGCGGCGCCGACGACCAAGGTACCGGCGAAGGCTGGAACCAGAGCGTCAACCGGCCGGACGGACCGCAGGGCGGCGAAACCTACGCCAACCTGCGCGGTGTCGGCACCCGCGCCACCATGACGCTGATGGACGGCCACCGCGTCCCCACCAACGTCAACGGCTACGGGCCGAATACGCGTCGCGCCGGGGCCGACCTGTCGAACATGTACCCCAACATCGCCATCCAGCGGATCGACAACATTCTCGACGGTGCATCAGCCCTGTATGGAGCGGAAGCGGTTTCCGGCGTGGTGAACATTATCCCGCGCAAGAACTTCGACGGGCTGATGATCAACTACGAGTTCCAGCAGCCCATCGAGGACGGCGCACCGTACCGCAGCCTCGGTCTTCTCGCGGGCGCGCAAGGTGATCGCACCAGCGCCATCTTCGCACTGGAGATCCGCGACGCTGACAGCATGCCGTTCACCGCGCGACCGGACTACATCATCACCTCCGCGGGCTGGACCGGCCAGTTGCTGCCCACCTACGGCGAACGCGGCAACGGCCTGCCGGGCGATTGGCGCGTCCCGTTGCGCAACACGGACGGCGAACTGTATCTCCCGGCCCAAACCAACCCTTTCTGGTACGAGGCCAACGCCCAGCACTCCACGGCCTTAGGTGCCGACATCCACGAGGTCTACAACAACATCAACCTGTTGAACGCAGAGGGTCGGCCGAGCCGTCTCGACAAGAGCGGCTCGCTGGTTCCCTACGCCGACCAGGGCTTTTCGAGCTGGCGGTTCCCGCAGTATCCGCGCGACTTCAGCGACAACACGAGCCAGTTCCGCACGCTGCACCTCGAGGATCCGGGCTGCAACAACGACTTCGGCGCCGGCCACAACTCACTCGACCAGGCCCCCCACCTCAACACCTTCGATCCGGGTGACGGCGGCTGGCCCCGCCCCGAGCCGTACACGACCAGGGTTCTGGGCCAAAACGACACGGCCAAGAACGGCAACTTCCTGAACGGCTTCCGCACCGGTCCATGGCGCGGCCAGGAGTACCGTACGCGGGGCACGGAGACCAACCAGGCCTTCGGCAGCGATTGCCGCTACACCATCACGGACATCACCGACATCCGTGAGCGTCGCGACCAGGAACAGGGCATGGCCTACTTCGAGCACGAAATCAACGACTACGTCACCGTGCGTGGCGAAGCGGTGTTCTCGCGGCTCGACTACTCGACCCGGACGTTCGCCCCGTCCATCGACGAGTGGCCTAATGGCGTGCGCCGTTACGACCACACCCAGCCGATCGCCATCGGCAGCCTGCCCGGCAACCCCTACCGCGCCTACGCGGACGACTCCAACGTCTGCGACGTGCTCGCGGACAGGATCGCGGCCTGCGACGACTATCTGCCGGCCCACGAACGCGACGCGCGCGACTACCAAGCGGCCCTCGACGCTGGCTACTTGACCGGTCCAATCCTCGTGTCTCACGGCACCCTGGACTGGGAGGACGTCGACGGCGACGGTCGCTACGACTACCTCCAGGAGCCCGGCGAATGGCTGGTCTTCGCCCAGGACCTCAACGGCGACGGTTTGCCGGACCGCGACTTCAACGGCGACGGTATAGCCGACGACGGCGAGCTTTCCGACCGCTCCGGACAGCTCAATCCGTTGCATCGCGTGGTGCTGCTCTCGCTAACCGAAGACCGCGATGGCGACGGTATTCCAGATCGCTTCGACCCTGACATGGACGGCATCGACAGCGACGGCGACGGTGTCCTCGATACGTTCACGAGCGGCGGCATTCGTCTCTTCGACGACGTGTTGATGGGCGACTCCGGCGTGGGAATCCATGGCTACATCGGCGCATTTCCCAAGCAGCCATACGTGCACGAGTCGTATCCGTGGCTCAACGCGGACATGTCCCTGAACGACCGGCGCCTCCAGGAAAACCTCCGTCTGCGTCTCGGGACAACCGTGAACATCCCGGAGACCGACTGGATCGTCGATGCGGACTGGATCTGGAACAACAGCCGTCGAGAGTGGGTGTCCCTCGACCCCGCCTGGCCGCTGACCGTCGACAGCCTCCGCTGCCAGGGCGGTCCCAACGGCGACTCCTGCTGGAACCCCTTCTCCACGGCCTGGCTCTCACAGGATCCGGCCACCGGGCTCGTCCTGCCCGCCGAGCACCAGTCCTGGCGCAGCAAGGACGACCCGGCTTGGAACACGTCCACCGAGACGCGGCACGCAGGCTTGAGTCCGCGACACGTCCAGCGTGACGTTGGCATGGTGATGCTGGACATGAACCTGTCGAACAGCCGCCTGTTCGACCTCTGGTACAACGAGACCCCCGTCGGCATCGCCGTCGGCGTGCATATGCGCACCGAAGAAGAGGAGTTCCGGCCCGACCAGTTGGGCGCGGCCGGCATCTCGTCCGACCGCGTGGACTTCCAAGGCACCGCCGAAGAAGTGCGGGCGGCCTTCGCCGAAGTGCGCGTCACCCCCATCTCCAGCGAGACGTTCGGCCAGATGGAAATCCAAGCCGCGATGCGCTACACGGAGTTCGACATCAACGCCTCGTTCGCCTCGATTGGCCAGTCGGCGGGATTCGACGTCACGATTCCCAAACTGGCGATCCGCTACCAGCCGACTGACTGGCTCGCGGTGCGCGGCAGCATGACCGAGGGCTTCGTCCCGCCGGGCAGCTACCAGCTGTTCGCTTCGGCGCCCGGCGACGTCTCCTTCGAGACGGAGTCGGACTACATCTGCGACGCGATGCCGGAACTTGCCAGGTGCGCCGGCAGCCTCGGCCAGAGTGGTGGCATCCCCGGTGTTGCCGTCCGCGAGAACGCGTCCAACCGCGGTCTCGGTGCGGAGGTCTCCGACCTGTGGAACGCGGGCTTCTCCGTGCTCCTTTGGGACGGGGCGTTCGTCTTCGACGCCGACTACACGAACGTCGTCTTCAACGGTCGTGTGGAGCGGATGGGTGCGGGCGTGATCCTCGGTCAGAACGCCGGGCCCTTCGAGATCTACGCTGCGCAGCAGTGCCCCGGCACGTTGCTCGACTACGACAACGTGGACGAGGCGAACCTGTCCGTGGAGGATTTCCTCGCCCAGACCTCGGCCAGCGAACTGCAGTGCCGGGAGCAGGCGGCGGCTTCCTACGTCGCCGAGCGGGAACAGGGTCTTGGCGGCGCAACCATCTTGCGCGACGCCAACGGCCGGCTTGCAGGCGTGGACGAAGGCTGGCTCAACCAGGGCGAGTCCCGCGTGCGCTCGGTCGTCTACAACATGCGCTATCGCTTCGATGCCGCCGACATCCCGCTGTTCGATCTCGACAGCGACTACGGCAGCTTCGAGTTCCGCGTTTCTGCGACGCAGATCCTCGAGATGAGCCTGCAACGGTACGCGATCGGGAGCGGCCACCAGTTCGCCGGTCTTCGTGTCGACGGCCTCGGCAACCGCAACAGTGCAGCCTTCTGGCGTCCCTACAACGCACTGTTCTCGCCGCTGCCGCCGACACCCAAGTGGCGTGTGAACGCGTCCCTGCGATGGTTCCGCGACAACCACACTGCGCACTTCGGGGTGCGGTATCACCAAGCGATCACCGACCTGATCGCGTCCTGGGACGAGATCGTCGACCGCTACGGACCGCCGCATACGCCGGAGAACCCGTACTTGTCACACGACCACGGCATGGATACCAGCTCGTGGACGGAAGACGACGCCTGCACCGACCAGGACCGCAACCCGTACTGCAGGATCGAGAGCCGGGCCTACTGGGACTTGAGCTACACCTATCGGCAGCCTGATGTCATGGGCTTCGGCTACGTAGCCGCCAATGTCGCCATTCGGAACATATTCAACTCCAATCCGAATGCGTTCCCGTCCGGCGTCGGCTACGAGAGCTACCTCGACAGCATCATGGGTCGTCAGCTCTACCTGCGCATGACCGTCGGCTTCTGAGCCGATGTAGCGGTGGGAGCAGCTTTCGAGCTTGCTTCCACCGCTATAGCATGCGCCGTAGGGTCGTCCGACGCTTAACGGTCGGCGGAGGATTCCCTTTGGGACCGATGAACCGCGTCACATCCACCTTCCACCGTGGTCCCTCGTTGCGGATCAGGGCTCTTTTGTGCGAGGGGCAAGCCCCTCGCGCTCCCCGGCTGAGGGCTCTCACAGTTCTGGTCACCGCGTTCGCGGGCACGACTGCGTGGGCGCAAACGGGATGCGAGGAGGTCCCCGAGGCTCGTCGCGCACAGTGCGAGAAGGTGATGGACTGCATGACCATCGAAGATGCGGACGTCCGACGTGCCTGCATCAACGCCGCGCAACGAGAGGCAGTACAGGAGTCCCCACCAAGTCAGCAAACCGTTCAGCCGGAGCGCGTGCAGCAACCCGTTGAGCGAGTCTCGCCCGAGGAGCGCGAGGCGCCCCCCGTCGTGCAGGAACGGACCGTCCGCCCAACGCAAGCGGCGGAACCCAAGGCACCACCGACGCTCGAGGAGCAAACGGTCGGGACGCGACGGACGGCCAGCCAGCCAGCACCCGGAGCCGCACAGGCGGAGCCACTGCGCGCGCCACCCGACAGCTTCACCGGCGAGGTCACCCGCATCCACCAGTCCGTGCTCGACCGCCAAGTGATCGCCCTCGACAACCGCTACGTGTTCTTCAGCGACCAAGCCGCCCAGGCGCGCCTGAAGGTCGGGCAGTCGGTCGAGGTGGTGAAGGCGAGATCGCGCATCCGCGCAGGCCGCACATGGCGCCTCACCGGCCCGTCACGACGCCCCATCGACGCGTTCCGCGCCCGTTGCGAACGAGACGACATCGGTAGCGACGACCGCCGCAGATGCGACCGGATGCTGGAGCGCTGACGCGCAAACGTTCCTTGGGGAACCCTAAGGTGGGCCGGACGCTTCCGGCGTTGCTCTTGTGCGCCGTGGTCGCCGGTTGCGGCGACGACTCTTCCATGCGAGGGGCAAGCCCCTCGCGCTCCCCCGCTGAGGGCTCTTCATCGATGAGCCTGCCCGATGTTCCCGGCGGCGCCCCCGATCTCAGCGCGGCCTTGCAGGCCCTGCACGACGCAGCGGGCGCCAACCCCGACGACGCCGAGCGACGCGGCCGACTCGCCATGGCATACGACGTCAACGGTTTCGAACAACGCGCCATCGTCGTCTACGGCCAAGCGGCCGTCCTTGAACCCGACGAGTTCAACTGGCCCTACTTCCGCGCCTTGCTGCAGGCGCGCGTAGATGCCGACTACCACGGCGCACTGGATTCGCTTGATGCCGCCATCGCCATCGACGACGGATACGTGCCGGCTTGGCTCTCGCGAGGCGAGTGGCTACGGGTGCTCGGTCGACTCGAGGAAGCGCGCGCGGCATACCAACGCGCGACAGACTTGGGTGCCGGCGCGCCGGGCGCAGTCGGCCTCGCTCGGCTGCTGCTTGACGAGGACCACTTCGACGAAGCAGCCGCCATCCTCGAGCCCCTAAACGCCCAATCACCGGACCCGCGAATCGATGCCCAGCTCGCCCGTGCCTACCGGGGTCTCGGCCGCGAGGACGATGCCCGCATCGCCGCCGCCCGGGCAGGCACCACGACGTCGTCCATGCAGTGGCTCGACCCGCGCTTGGCAGAGCGCGCCCCCTACATCGCCGGATTCAGAAACCGCCTGCTGCACGCCCAGAACGTGATCCAGGCAGGTCGACCACGCGAAGCGTTGGCGATTGCCGAGGAACTTACTGCGGAACGACCGGGGGATGTCGAGGCCCTCAACACCTTGGTGTGGGCGAACGCGGCCCTTCAGCGGTTCGACGAGGTCGAGTCGACCCTTCGCGATGCACTCGCTGAGCACCCGGAGGAGCCACGACTGCACCAGATGATGGCGAATGCGTACCTCGAGCGGGGCGATGTCGACAATGCGCGGCAGCACCTAGAGGCGATCGTCGCGTTCGCCCCGGAGAACGCCAGGGCATTAGAGGAACTCGGCTGGCTAGTCGCACGGCAGGGGGAGACGGAAGAGGGCATTGCGCTCTTGGAACGGGCTCTCGAGAGCGGTGCCCGGGAACCCAAGCAGGTGCTGTACCGCCTCGGCCTGCTCGACGGTTCCGCCGGGCGCTGGCAACGCGCGGCGGGGCGGTTCCGGGATGCCGGCCGTGTCGACGCGGCATTCACAATGGCCTTTGTCCACCTCGGCAGGTGCCTGGCCGAGGCGGGCGACTTCGATGCCGCCCACGAGGCGTTGGATTGGGCCGACCGCCTCGGCACGCACGGCGAGCAACGCGCCTCGGCCCGCCGCCGTCTAGCCGAACTGCAAAAAGGCCTGCCATGAGCGGCGCCGGCCGCAAGCTCCTAGGCGGCCTCCTACCTTGGCTGGCTCTCGGTTGCGGACCTAGGGAAACCGGCGCGTCCGGGTGGTTCCGAGACGAAGCCGGCGCTCGCGGCATCGACTACCGCCATGTCTCTGGCTTCGCAGGACGCTTCCTGATCCCGGAGATCACTGGCAGCGGTGCCGCGCTGGCGGACCTCGACGGCGACGGCGACCTCGATGCCTACATCGTCCAAAGCGGCAGTGTGACCTCCCCGTCCGATGTCGCCGATCGCGTCTACTTCAACTTGGGCGATGGTCGGTTCCAGCCTGGCCCACCGCCCCCGGGCGGTAACGGGTACGGCATGGGGGTCACCGCCGGTGACTACGACAACGACGGCGACGTAGATCTCTACGTCACCAACGTCGGGGAGAACCTCTTGCTGCGCAACGACGGCAAGGGGCGTTTTGCGAACGTCGCATCCGCCGCTGGCGTGGCATCCCCGGCCTGGGGAACGTCGGCGGCATTCCTGGACCTCGACCTCGACGGCGATCTCGATCTCTTCGTCGCCAACTACATCGGTTGGCGCATCGAGGCGGAACTGGCGTGCTACATGGCCGGTGTCCTGACCTATTGTCCGCCGCAGAACTACAGTGCACCCGCACGGGATCAGCTCTTTCGAAACAACGGCGACGGTACGTTCACCGACGTGAGCCGCCAGGCCGGCCTGCATCTCGCCTTCGGCAACGGCTTCGGCGTGGTCGGTGCCGACTACAACGGTGACGGACTGACCGACGTCTTCGTCGCCAACGACATGATGGTCAACCAGCTATGGCTCAACCAAGGCGACCTGCGCTTCGCCGAATCGGCCATGGAATGGGGCTGCGGCGTCGACGCTTCCGGCGCTGCCAAGGCGGGCATGGGCGTGGCGACCGCGGACGTCGACGACGACGCCGACATGGACATCCTCGTCGTCAACCTCCAAGGACAGACCGACTCGCTCTACCGCAACTCCGGCCGCTGGTTCGACGACGCGACCGCCGAAGCGGGGCTGAACGTCGTCAGCCGCCGCTACACGCGTTTCGGCGTCGTGTTTGCCGACTTCGACAACGACGGTCGCCTCGACCTCTACCAAGCCAACGGCGCCATCGCCCCCGTACCGGGGCAAACCGGCGACTATTTCGCGGAGCCGAACGTGCTATACCGAGGTGGAGAAGGGGGCGTTTTCGATCTCGTCACTCCCGAGGGTGGCACCCCCGAGCCACTCGTACACACCAGCCGTGGCCTGGCCGTCGGCGACGTGGACGACGACGGCGGCGTGGACCTGCTCGTCATCAACCGCGATGCACCGCCGTATCTCCTGATGAACCGGGCGCCGGAACGCGGCAACTGGATCCGCTTCCGCGTGCTCACGCGCGAAGGACGAGACGCCCACGCGGCAACGGTTTCGGCACGAGTTGACGGCAAGCGCCAGTATCGTGATGTCCAGCCCGCGGCGAGCTACCTGTCCTCGCACGATCCACGCGTGCACTTCGGCCTAGCCGACGCCGACCGCGTCACCGACGTCCGCGTGCGCTGGCCGGGAGGAAAGGTCGAGGCGTTCGGCGATTTCGATGGCGGACGCACGTTGCGAATCCAAGAAGGCACGGGCACTGAGGTCGCATCTCCCTGACCGGTGCCGGCCAGCGGTTGAGCCCGAGGGTGATACGCTTTTGGTGGAACTGAGACCAAGGCAGGATGGCTGTGGATGCTGCTAGAAGACAATTGGTCGGCGATGCTTTCGATGCCTTCGCACACAGAAAGCGACCGAAGGACGGATTTTGGGGGGACATAGAGTCGGCGGAGTTGAAGGGACATTTGGAAGGTGTCTCGCCGCGGCAGCTCACGTCCGCAGTCTGGGACGCTTACTCAGCGACGGACCTTTTTCTCCTAGGCAGCATGAAGCTGACGATGGAACTGCACTTTGCGCCCGCGGTCATGGCGCTTTGCATCGAGGACTACGAGCGAGTTGCACTCTCCACTTCGAATATTCTCAATTGGTTCAGAAACGAGTCTGTGGGCTTTTGGCTCTACTTTGATCCCACCTGCCGTCGGGATTTCGGCTGGGGCGACAAACGATCAAGTCGTGCGTCGTGGCCTTCGGATTGGTTTCTGGAATCGCTTCGCCGCGACATGGCCGAAGACACCGCCCGTGGTTGGGAGGATGAGGATGGTCCGTGGGCTTTGCAGGAAACGAAGGCATGGTTTTTCGATGCCTTCCAGCCGGCGGACAACCGGTACATGGCCGCCCTGACCGGGCGCGAGAAGGCCGTCTTGCGGCGTTTTTTCGGATTCCTGCAGGAGGAACACCCGGGTGAATTTGCCCTTCACGATAGTACTGGGGGCCGCGCGACACACGCGGCCAAGGCGATGCTCGACGGCAACTCTCTTGGTGACGCGCTCGGTGCGACCTCGGCTGCGGAATGCAGGTATCTGATTGATGTTGTGGACCGGCTCGAACGCGAGTTGCCGGGGCACTTCCCGAGGGCCCGCACCGTACCGCTGAAGGCGGCCCTCGATGACTACACCTGACGTCAGCGCGGGACGCACGATAGGCGTCCAGGCGCGGGCACCGATGTCGCCTATCCCTACCGACGGCACTCACGCGGTTCCGGCCACCGACTATGCGCCACGGTGATACGCTTTGGTGCGTCACCGTAAGGAACGAAGGGAGACATGCGCGACGTCACAGGCAAGACGGCATTCATTACCGGCGGCGCGAGCGGCATGGGGCTCGCCATGGCCCGGTCTTTCGCCGCCGCCGGCATGAAGGTGGTGATCGCCGACATCGAGCAGGCGGCCTTGGACGCCGTCACCCGCGAGTTCGAGGCCAGCAATGCGCAGTTCCTGACCGTCGCGCTCGACGTCACCGATCGCGAGGGCTTCGTCGCTGCGGCCGACGCGGCGCAAGAGCGCTTCGGGAATGTCCACGTCGTGTGCAACAACGCCGGCGTCGCCTTGAGCGGCGCCATCGACAAGATGACGTACAAGGACTGGGACTGGGTCACGAGCGTCAACTACGACGGTGTGGTCAACGGCATCGTGACCTTCGTCGACCGGATCAAGGCCCATGGCGAGGGCGGGCACTTCGTCAACACGGCATCGATGGCCGGGCACGTTGCCTTGCCCGGCATGTCGGTCTATACCGCGACGAAGTACGCCGTGGTCGGCATTTCCGAGGTCATGCGCGCCGACCTCCTGGCGCACAACATCGGCGTCTCCGTGCTGTGTCCGGGCATCGTCAACACCAACATCTTCGACGCCAGCCGCAACCGCCCGGAAGAGTACGCGGGCGAGGACGCCGCGGAAGCGCTGCTCTCGGACGTGCCGCCGGAACAGCGCTCGGCCCGGCTTGAAGAGCTACGCGCCGGCGCTCTCGATCCGGCCGTCGTCGGCGACATGGTGCTCCACGCCATCCGCGACGACGAGTTCTACATCTTCACGCATCCGGAAATCGAGGCGATGACCGACGCGCGCAAGGCCGAGATGGTCGACGCGTTCGACTACTGGCGGAAGTACCGGTCCGAGCGGGACATCTGAAGTCCTTGCCACGCTTTAAGCAATGACTCTGAAAGTCATCGGGGCCGGTTTCGGCCGCACCGGCACGCTGTCGTTGAAGCATGCCTTGGAAAGGCTTGGTTTCGGCCCGTGCTACCACATGGCCGAAGTCGCGGCTCATCCGGAACACGTGGACCTCTGGCGCCGCGCGTGGCGCGGAGAGGATCCGTGGGCCGAGATCTTCGCGGGCTACGCCACTGCCGTGGACTGGCCGACCGCCGCCTTCTGGCCCCGTCTCATGGACCACTATCCCGACGCCTACGTACTGCTTTCGCTGCGCGATGGGCAGAGTTGGTTCAAGAGCGCGACGGATACGATCTTCCGCAGCATGCGCGAGGGATTGGCGTCCGGCAATGCGAAGCTCCAAGAGCGTCTGCTGATGGCCAAGGAGATCATCGTCGACGGTACCTTCGACGGCGACCTCACGGATCGCGACGCCGCGATCGCCACCTATGAGGCCAACATCGCTTCGGTGCGCGCGACCGTCCCACGGGCCCGTTTGATCGAATTCGACGCCCACGACGGCTGGCCACCGCTCTGCGCCGCGTTGGGCGTCCCCGTCCCCGACGAGCCGTATCCGCGGGTGAACACCACCGAGGAGTTCTTCGAACGCTGGCGCCGGCGAGCGGATCCTCGCTGAGACTCAACAAGGCCCGGTTGATTCCCAACGCGGTTCGCTCAAACTGGCCATCTTCGAATCGCTCAAGGCTTAGAAACCCATGGCCAATCCCATCGGGCCGCAAGATGGCCCCGTTGCAGTGACCGGCAGCGCCGGCTACATCGGCTCGCACATCGTCAAGGACCTCGTCGAGCACGGCTACACCGTTCGTGCCTGCGTGCGCGACTCGGCGAATCTCGCCAATACCGCACATCTCAACGCGATGAACGCCATCGGCCCGGGTTCGGTGACCCTGCACACCTGTGATCTCACCGTGCCCGGCGCCTACGACGAGGTGTTCGCCGATTGCGTTGCCGTCTTTCACGCCGCTGCGGAGATGGGCAACCTTGTGGGTTCGACGCCCCAAAAGGTCTACGACGGCGGACTGACGGCCACGCGGCTGCTACTCGACTCGCTCAAGAAGGCGGGCACCGTCCGACGCCTTGTGTACACCAGTTCCTTCGCGGCGGTCGGCCATCCCGCGCCCGAAGGCCACGTGTACACGGAGGACTCGTGGGCCGACATGAACCAGGCGCAGCGGCGCGAGGGATCGGGGTGGGACATGGACACCGTGGCCCGCAACAGGGAAGTCGCCTACGCCATGACCAAGGTCGAGACGGAGCGCTACGTCTACGCCGAGGGCGCCGCCTGCGGTTTCGAGGCATTCGGCGTCTGCCCGTGCCATGTCATCGGACCGTTGCTGTCGGCGACCCACCAACGCCCGTGGGCCTGGCAGACGCGCATCGGCGACATGCTCGAGGGCTACGGCCATCCGCGCATGTACTGGAACATCGTCGACGTGCGCGATGTCGCGGCGGCGCAGCGGCTCATCATCGAGTGCCCGGACAATGCCAACGGCGATCGCTACAACCTGGTCGCCGCCGACGAGTCCGGCCTCATGCCCCAAGACGCCGTGCAAGCGATCCTACGTCGCCTCTACCCCGGCATCGGCATCGGCGGGAACTACCGCGACGGACCGGTTCGTCGAGGCCCCGTCGCGTTCCTGGAAAAGGTGGTCACCCAGCTTGGGCTCGAACCCAAGAGCGCCGAAGAGGCCATCCGAGACAATGCCGACTCGCTGTTGGCCTGGGGTCTCGTGCACACCCGGCCCGGCGAAGACAATTGGCAGCGTGACGGCAACGATCTCGGCATAAAGTCCAAGTGGAACCCGCACACCTACCCGGCGATCGATCCGGCACTGCGCAAAGAGCTTGAAGCAAGAGACCGGTAATCGATTTCAAGCCTCCACCATGAAGTGCCCCGAAGCTTCGGCCACGACTTCGTCGGTGTCCGCACGGATCACCTTGCCCTCGAGCAGCGCGAGGCGTCCCTTGCGCCGCTGCTGGCGACCCTCGAGTCGCACCGCCGTGCCCACCGGTAGCGGTTGCCTATAGCGGACCTCGGCCTTGGCCGTGAAACAGCGCTCGCCGCGCAGGAAGATGATGTTGGCCATGACATCGTCGAGGAGGCTGAACAGGATGCCGCCATGGGTGACGCCGTCGTACCCGGCGTGAACGGCATCAGGCGTGAACTCGGCGCGGCACACTTCGCCATCAAGACGGAAACGGATCTGCAGCCCGATCGGGTTGCTCGGTCCGCAGACGAAGCAGCGGTTGGCACTGGAATCCAAGCGGCTCACGAATCTCCCTTCACCGGCGGTGTCAACGCCGTCAAGGTATCATGGCCGAATGCTCGATCTCGCCTCGATTCGCCGCCGACTGGCGGCCACGGACCCCGCCCGCCCCGCAATCAGCGACGACACCCGGCAAGCCGCCGTGGCCGTCGTGCTACGCGCGATCAACGGCACCACGGAGACGCTGTTCATCAAGCGCGCCGAGAAAGCCGGTGACCCGTGGTCCGGGCACATGGCGTTCCCCGGCGGCCACCGCGACCCCGGCGACGCCGATCTGAAGGCGGCCGCCGTGCGCGAAACAGCCGAGGAGATCGGCCTCGACATCTCCGCAGCACCCGTGCTCGGCGAACTGCCTTGGCAAACGCCCATGAGCGTGCGTCGCCGGATGCTGGTGGCACCCTTCGTGTTCGAGATCGACGGCGATCCCTCTTTCGCCTTGAACCACGAAGTGGCGGAAGCGGTGTGGACGCCGCTGGCACCGATGTTCCACGGTCACAACGCGGCCCGCTCGACGCCGCCATTCGACGACGGGGCGCCGGAAGACGGCCCCGGCGCGTTCAGCGGGTTCCGGTTGGCAGGCGGACACTTCGTCTGGGGGATGACCTACCGGATGGTGCAGACGTTCTTCGAGACCTTGGATCCGGGGTATCGGCGTCTGCCTGAGTAGCTGCGGCTACCCGAGGACGAAATATGCGGACGTGGACGTCCGCGTACCTTCAGAACCCCGAGTCGGTGCGTAGCTGCGCCGCGATCTTGGCCAGGTGCTTGGCGATCCGGGCCGGTTCGAAATCGAGCTGTGCCATGGCCATGCCGGTGTTGAACTGCTCCCGGTAGCGCAGGATCAAGTCGTCATCGCGCGCCGGGTCGAAGCGGAACTGGCTGAAGCCGTCGAAGACGACGGTACGCCCTTCGACGCCCGCAATCGTCGATGAGTAGCTGAACAGGTAACGGGCATATCCGAACGTGCCGTCGCAGACGGGCTCGAACATGCGCCAGCGGAAACCTTCCGCATGGCCCCAGAACTCCTGCTCGAGCATGTCCGCGATCGCCTCGCGACCGGCCTTGGCGCCGTAGAAGCGGTCCTCGTAAACGCCGTCGGGCGTGAACAAGGCCGCGAGGCCCTTCCCGTCGCCTGCCTCCACGGCAGCGGTGAAACGCCCAAGCACAGCCTCGAAGTCAACGACCATGTTGATCAACTCGCCGGCAGACCGTGGTAGTCGGCGATCGCCAACCCCATGGCGACGCTGGTGAACGGATCGTGGTCCACGACACGGCCCGGGAAGCGTTGGTCGAGGATCTCGTGAACGGCCGGGATCAACGATGAGCCACCCGTGCGCAACACGACGTCGATGGCGTCTCGAGGCAGCCCGGACAGCGCGAGCGTCCGGTCCACAGCCTCCTCGACCTGGCGGAGCAGGTCGGCGATCAACGTCTCGAAGCCGCCTCGCGTCAGCGACACTTCGACATCGATCTCCGGGATGTCCAGGATCGCCTCGTCCTCGGCGGATAGCCTCGCCTTGAAATCCTTGATGGCTTGGAAGACGACATAGCCCAAGTTTTGCTGGATCAGTTCCCGAAGCCGGCGGAACTTGAAGCGCGCCGCGCCGCCATGCTCGATGCAGTCCTGCACCGCGGCGGTGTAGCGGTTCTGATTGAGCATGTACGTCACCGCCCAGTTCACCAGGAGGTCCTCGTAGTCTTCGAACGGGAACGCCGTGTCGATGTCGCTGTATTCGCCGCGCCGCCGCCAGCGCTCGCCCTTGCCGAGCAGCGGGAACAGCAGTTCCCGGAAAAGGCGCTGGTCGATGTGATCACCGCCAAGAGCGATCCCGTGGGTGGCAACAACGCGGAAACTGCCGCTGACCGTGCGTTCGAGTACGCAGAAGTCCAACGTGCCGCCGCCGAAGTCCACGGTCAAGAGGTGCTCGCCAGTCTTCACCTCGCGGCCGTGCAGGAAGCTCACGGCGGCGGCGATGGGTTCGGGATAGAACCGGGGTTGCTTGACCCCGGCGTACCGGTACGCCTCGCCAAGCCGAGACAGGGCAAGCTGGTTGCGTAGCGGATCGCGGCCCTCGAAATTCACTGGATGGCCGACACAGGCCTCGGGGCACGCCCCGGCCCGACCCGCCGCAAGGGTCTTCTGGATGCGCAGCAGGATCGGCGTGATGAGCGCCACGGGGCGAAAAGGATGGTCGAAAACCATCAGCCGGCGCACGTCGTTCTTGCCGAGCAGGCGTTTGACGCCCCGGAACAGGCGTCCTTGAAGCCCGATGTCGGTCATGGCGTCGCCATAGACGTCGACGGTCAGGGTCTCGCCTGGCGTGCGCGAATCGGCACCGGCATGGCCGACCGCAAGGCTCGCCTTGCCAATCACTTCGGGCACGAGTTCGACCTTGCGGCCGGTGTTGTCGTCGATGTAACGGCGGATCGCTTCGCGACCAGTACACGTCTGCAAGCCGCGATCGATGTAGGTGGCGGACGGCATGATCTCGCCGTCGTGCTCCGAGGCCGGCGCACCCGCAGCACCTGCCTCCAAGGGGACGAGCGTCACCTTCTCGCCGTCGAACACCGCGGCGGCGGAGTTCGTGGTGCCGAAATCGATCCCGACGCCCAAACGGCTCATGGCACGTTCTCCAACAGCACTCCATCGTCCCGCCAGCACGCGATGTCGGCATCGCTGCAACCGAGCCAGTCCATCAATACGGCGGCGTTATGCTCGCCCCGATGGGGCGCCACGCCGCGCACACCCGATTCCGCGTTGGAGAACCGGTACGGGGACTGGGTGATGGGCCGCGTGCCACCCGCCCGGTCGTCCACATCCGCGATGGACCCGCGATAGCGAACGGTGGGCGACTCGCGCACGTCAGCCGACGAACGCACATCACCCCAAGCGAGATTCATGCTTTCCATCGCCTCCCGCACCTCGTCCTTGCTCCCAAGGCTTGCGAAAAACGTCGCGGCGGCGGAGCGGCGCGAGCGGATCTTGTCGGCAAGCGGCGCCCCAGGCGGCGTCGGGTCGGCAACGCCCTTGCGAGTCGCTAACTGGCGCCAGACGTGGCGGAAGTCGCCGGCGATCAGCACCGCCCCGGCACCCGTGGGCCAGATCTCGGAAAGCTGCGGCGCCGTGTCTCTCGAATCTTCAAGGTCGTATTGCAACTGGTCGTCGGTGACGAGCATCGCGTCGAGCATCGCAATGTCGATGTGTTGGCCCACGCCGGTCCGATCACGCATCAGCAGCGCCGAGAGCGCGGCGATCAAGCCGTGCAGGGCCGCGTTGGTGTCCCCTACCGACATCTGGATGTCAGCGGGCGGGCGACCGTCCCTCGCCTGGCGCTGGACAAGCCCCGACTCGGCGTGGATGGCCGCTGCGTACGCGGTCCGGCGAGATTCGGGACCCTCTTGGCCGAAACCCGATATGGACAACAGCACGATGTCCTCGCGGAGTGCCTTCAACACTTCGTAGCCAAGACCGAGCCGGTGCAGCACGCCGGGCCGGAAATTCTCGATCACTAGGTCCGCCTTCTTCGCCAAGCGCTTGACCACTTCGACACCGGCCGGCTTCCTAAGGTCCACGCAGATGTCACGCTTGCCGGCGTTCTGTTGGTGGAAATAGCCGGGGACACCACCGGGCGTCGCGCCCCAAAGGCGCGTCAGGTCGCCGTCCGGCGGTTCGACCTTGACGACGTCCGCACCGAGATCCGCGAGCATGCGGCTCGCAAACGGCCCCGCGAGGACGCGCGAAAGGTCGAGTACTTTCAGGCCGGTGAGCGGGTAGTCCATGGCGGTGCGAACGAGCGTTTCGCGGCGAAAGGCGGCAGTTTAATACCGGTTCCGCCGCGCGCAAGAGGGCACTTTACGGCTGGGGATGCCCGCGTACCACTTAGCTCGCCTTGCCCTGGCGGGCCTTGTTCAGCCGATAGTGCTCGAAGGCCCGTTCCACCATCGGCCGCCGACGACCTTCGGGCACCTTGAGGGCGAAGTCGGGGTCGCGTTCCCCTTGCGCCGACGTGATGTGCATCAAGTGCGCCGCCGTGATGTGGGCGTGGAAGCCCTGCGTGTCCTGCATCTGGTTGACAGCGAGCTTGATCATGCGCAGTTGGAACGGGTCATTGCGCGCGATGCGCTCCGCGTAGGCGATGACTTCATCCTGAAGCGCGTGCGCCGGTACGACCCGGTTCACCAAGCCGAGTTCGGCGGCCTCCGCGGCATCCACGAAGCGGCTCTCGTAGAGCAACTCCTTGGCCTTGCGCGGATGCATGTCCCACGGCACGGAGAAATACTGGAAGTTCGAACCGAGGAACATCGCGTTGTCGGCCGCGTAGATGATGTCCATGGCGCTCGCGATGATCCAACCGCCGAAGATGCAGTAACCCTGCACCCCGGCGATCGTGGGCTTCGGGACGTTGCGCCAACGCATCGTCTTCTCGACGAACTGTTCCCGCGAGTGGTCGAACCGGCCCCGCACCCCGTCCTGCAGGGGTCGCTGCTCACGGTCGGCGAGTTCGTCGGGCGTGCCGAGATCGTGGCCACCGGAGAAGTGCTCGCCAGCGCCGAACAAGGCAACCACACGCACATCCGTGTCCTCCGACGCGACGCGGAAGGCGTCGTCGAGATCCTCGAGCAGGCGGCGGCTTTGGGCGTTGCGGTAGCGCGGGCGGTCCGTGGTGATGCGCGCGACGTGGTTGGCGACTTCGTAGCTTATGGTCTCGTAGGCCATGTGGCTTTCCCCTTCAACGTTCCTCAATCAGACGGTCGCGGCCCCTTGCCGGTCACGCCCTGTTCCACGAGTTCCCGATACCGGTCCTTAGTCATGCCAAGCAGGTCGCGGAATACCTCGAACGAGTGCTGCCCCTGCAGCGGCGCATGGCGACTGACGGCCACGGGCGTGTGGCTGAATTGCACCGGGCATCCCGACTGCCACATGGCGCCGGCTTCGGGGTGATCGACGCACACCAGGTGGCCGCGAGCGCGCAGGTGGGCGTCATCAACGACCTCGCGGGTATCTAGAACGGCTGCGGCGGTGACCCCGTGTCCGGTAAGCCGCGCGGCAAGCTCGCTTTTGTCGCAAGACACCGTACGGAGGGCGATCGCCTCGTCGACCTCGGCTTCATGCGCCTTGCGCTCCGCGTTGGTCCGCCACGCCACCGCGTCGAGTTCGAGGACCTCGGCGAGGGCCGCGAATTCGGCGTCCGTCTCCGTCGCGATGGCGATCCACTGGTCGTCGCCCGCGCACGGGTAGACGCCGTGGGGTGCGTACAGCGGGTGTCGATTGCCCTGGGCGCCGCGGACGACTCCGGTCGCCTCGTACTCGAGCCAGGCATCGCCGATGAACGTGAAGTTGGCCTCCTGCATGGACAGGTCGATGAACTGGCCCTCACCGGTGCGGTCGCGGTGCAGGAGCGCTGTCACGATGGCCGCGAAACCGCAGATCCCCGCGACCGGGTCCGGGTACATCTGCCCGGAGTTCTGCGGCCGTTCACCTTCGTACCCGAGCAGCGCGGACATGCCGGACGACGGTTCGATGGTGCCGCCGATGCCGGGCACATGCGTCCACGGCCCGATCCCGCCATCGGCCGACAGGCTCGCCATCACCAAGTCCGGCTTGATCGTGCACAGCGTCTCGTAGTCGAGCCCCAAGTTGCCCATCACCCGCGGCGAGAAGTTCTCGGCGACGAAATCAACGTGCGGCAGCAAGCCCTTGAAGATGCCGACACCTTCCGGCGTCGAAAGGTCCACGGTGATGCAGCGTTTGTTGAGATTGACCGAGTTGTAGAGCGGGTTGCAGTTCCAGGCGTGTTTGGCGGTCGCGACGTCCTCGAGGGCCTGGGGGATCGGGTTCTGGTACGTGCCGCGCCAACTGTCGAGCCGGCCACGGGTCTCAAGCTGGATGACGTCGGCCCCGAGGAGAGCGAGCAGTTCCGTGGCATACGTCCCGGCCCAGGCCTGCGTGAGGACGAGACCGCGGAACCCGCTAAGCGGCCCTTGCCCGTCCGCTCCCGCTCGAACCGGCGCCTTGGTCCCGAACCCACCGCAACTGTAGTTGCCGTCGTCCGCCGCCACGTCGGGCATCTCGTGGTTGAGACGCCACGGCGAGGCCGTCATGCGGGCGAACGGGCCCGGGAAACGCGTCTCCGAGCCGGGCATTGTGCGGAAGAAGCCCCTGGCGACGAGTTGCGGGTTGTCGCCCATCTCGTCGATCCGGTAGGCCGGCCCGGCGACGACGCGCTCGGCGCCGAGAGCATCGAAGAGATCCGCACGCGTCCACTCGGCCATGGCCGCTTCGACCCTTGCCGTGTAGCGTTCGCGGTGCTTCTGCCGGACTCCCGGCGGCTGCAGTTCCTTGTCCTCGGCCAGGTCAGGCAAGCCGAGGACCGTCATCGCCTTTCGCCAGAACAACGGCCGCGACAGCGTCAGAGCGAAGTAGCCGTCACGAACCGGCACGGGGCCGTCATTCATGGTGACGGCCTCGCGGCGGGGCGCAACCGTCCCCGAGTATTGGTACCGCAGCGGTGCGGGCGCGAAGGTCGAGACCAGGACGTCAAGCTCGGCCACGTCGATGACCTGACCTCGACCGTTGCTCGCCTCTCGCTCCACGATGGCCGCAACGATCGAGCCGTACGCCAGCGTCCCCACTTGGTAGGACGCTTGGTAGCCGCTTCCCTTGAGCGGCGGGCGACCCTTGAGGCCGTTGACGCTTGCCCACCCCGACCGGGCATGGGCGGTGAGGTCGTTGCCGCGCTGCCGCGAGGAGGCGGCATCGAGGCCGCAGGGCGTGATCGCGCAGACCACCGCCTTAGGGTTCGTACGTGCCAGTTCCGCCGCATCCTGATCGGTGACGATCACGTCCGCGTCGGCGATCAGTGCATCGCGTCGCTCGAGCGGCGCTGAACGCTTATTGGCCAGGAAGTAGCGTGCCGTCGTGCTGCGGCCGTCCGGATCGAAGGGCGGAAGGCGACGCAACGGGTGTCCGTCACCCGGCTCGACCATCACCACGTCGGCGCCGTAGTCGGCCAGCAGTCGGGAACACCACGCCGTGGACGCGCGCGCGCCTAGGTCGACGACACGCAGTCCGTCGAGGGTGGTTGCATCGGTCACGCCGCGTTGCCTAGGAACTCGTCGATCACATCCACGCAAGTCCCAAGCTGGTCGTGGTGCGTCCAGTGTCCCGCGTCGTCGATCTCGTAGAGTCGGACGTCCTTGAAGTGGCGCAGCGTGTCGTCCTGACCAATACGGTGCGGATAGCCCTGGCGTGAATTGACGATGAGAACGGGGCAGGTGATGCGCTGCCAGAGCGCGACGAGATCCTCGTTGGGGATGTCGTAGGGGCGGGGCGTGCGCGTGTAGTTGTCGAACTTCCAAGTGTACGTGCCGTCCTCGTTGAGGTTGCTGCCATGGATGGTGAGATGGCGGGCCTGGTCCGGCGACAGGTGGGGATTGGTGTCCTGCATCCGCTGATAGGCGTCCTCCAGGGTCGGGTAACGGCGCGGGACGCGTGCCGACAACGAATAGTTGTTGTCGATCCACTGGCGAAGGCGCACGTCCGGCGGGCCTTCGTCGTGCGGATAGAGGCCGACGCCTTCGATGATCACCAGCCGCGTAACCAAGTCCGGGTAGGCACCGGTGAACACCGATGCGATCGTGCCGCCGAGGGAGTGCGAGACGATCGTGACCGGGGGCAGGTGACGCTGGCGCACCAGTTGGGCAATGTCCTGAACGTACTCGAGATACGCGTACGGACTGCCTAGCGACCACTCGGAATCGCCGTGGCCACGCAGATCTGGCGCGACAACGTGGTAGCGGTCGCGCATCGATTGCGCCAGCCAGTCCCAGGAGTGGCAGTGGTCGTGCACGCCGTGGATGAGCAGCATGTCCGACGCGCTGTCGTTGCCCCAGTCCAGGTAGTGCAGGCGCAGGCGCTGCGAAAAGTAGCTGTGCGAGGTGGGATTGTCGCGTTCAAACACCAGCGGAACCTTATCGAGAAACGCATGCCTAACTGAGCGTGATGAGGATTCTATGCCGATCCCGGACACCATGAAAAAAAGTTGGCGTTACCTGTTGACACCAGTGTTACCTCAGGTAACATACCCATCCAGACATCGCGGTTGCGCACCAGATTGGAGCATCCACCTGACGCGCAATCTGCCTTAAGGGACCCCTCCCCCTAGTAGGCTGCGCCGAGGCCATTCTCACGGCCTCGCCAGCCTACACCTTTTCACCCCGGCGCGAGTCCGCCACACTCTCAGGTCTTAGACCCAAGGGAGACGATGCGGCCGTGCCTTACGAGAACCTGCAGATCCGCAAGGACGGCCATATAGCCGTCGTCCACTTCAACCGCCCGACCAGGGCCAACGCGCTCAACCACGCGCACTTGGTCGACATCGAGAACGCGGCCCTCGCCTTCCGCGACGATGCCGAAACCCGCGTCGTGATCTTCACGGGTACGGGCAAGCACTTTTCGTCCGGAGCCGATCTCGATGGCGGCGGCCCCGCTGCGCGCTCCTCACTTGCGAGGGGTTCCCCCTCGCGCTCCCCGGCTGAGGGCTCCCTGCTGGAGCGCCGACGCCTCGCCCGCATGGGTGAGCGTGCGACACTGGCGGTGTACAGCATGGACCAGATCACCATCGCGGCGTGGAATGGCGCGGCGATGGGTGGCGGTGCTGTCCTCGCGACGGCCATGGATCTTCGGATCGGCGCCGACGACTGCTTCATGCAATACCCGGAGATCGACATCGGCGTCAACCTGATGTGGAAAGGACTCCCGCTCCTCACGCACATCGCCGGGCCGTCACGCACCAAAAGGCTGGTCATCGGCGGTGAACGGATCCACGCCGACGAACTCCTCGCCTGGGGCATCCTCGATGCGCTGGTCCCCCGGGCGTCGTTGATGGACACCGCCCTCGAGTGGGCAGCCCGCTACCAGGCCAAGTCACCGATCGCCGCGCAGATGATCAAGCAGAGCGTCAACGCCATCGTCTCCGCGCTCGACGGCGCCGTCATGCACATGGACGTCGATCAGAACGTCCTGTCTGCCATGACCGAAGACCGTAATGCGGCCATCGCGGCCTATCGTGGCAAGACGGAACCCACATTCACCGGCAATTGAGGGAGGGCAACATGGGTCGACTCGAAGGCAAGGTCGCCGTCATCACGGGAGCCACCAGTGGCATCGGCGAAGCCACCGTTGACGCCTACTGCGCCGAGGGCGCGCGCGTGGTGTTCTGCGGGCGCAACGCGGAACTTGGCCAACAAGTCGAGTCGCGGCAGCCCCCGGGTACGGCGGTCTTCGTCAAGGCCGACGTGCAGAAGGAGGAGGACATCGTCCGCGTCATCCGCACGGCCGTCGATCGGTGGGACCGCCTTGACGTGCTCTTCAACAACGCTGGCGGCTCGGCAACCCCGCCGGGCAAGCCCCGCGTCTTCAACATCGAGGACATCGACCAGGAGAGCTTCAACTACTCGCAGTGGTATCTCCTCGGCTCCTGCATGATCGCGACCCGGCATGCCTCGCCGATCATGCGCAAGCAACGTTCGGGCTCCATCATCAACAACTCGTCGAAAGGCGCCCACCAAGCAGAGATCGCCGCCGACCCGTTGTACTCCGCGGCCAAGGCCGGCCTGTCCAACTACACCAAGGCCGCCGCCATGCAGCTTGGCCCGATGGGCATCCGGGTCAACGCCGTCAGCCCTGGAGCCATCGCAACGCCGATTTTCTGGGGCGGCCATACCCATGGGCAGCAGATCACGCCGGAGCACAAGGAACGCCGGCTGCAACGCTTCGTCCGCAACGTCAGCGGCGGCCTCATGCCGTTGACAGGCCCCGGCGGCGAAGCCATCGATATCGCCCACGCCTGCGTCTACCTCGGCAGCGACGAGAGCCGCTGGGTCACCGGCATCGATCTCGTCGTGGACGGCGGCATGCTCGCGGTCAAGGGCGATCATGTCGGCACGTCCGAGCGCATGGTCAAGATGTGGGAGGAGCACGACGCTCAAGGGTCGGCGAAGACGGCCGAGTGACCATTGTGCTTTAGCGACACAACCTTAGCCGCTATAGTTCGCGCCCCGCTGACAACTCCCTCAAGCGAGTCACGCCATGCGCCGCATCCTGGTCACCAGCGCCTTGCCGAACGCGAACGGGGCCATTCACCTTGGCCACATGCTCGAACACATCCAGACCGACATCTGGGTCCGGTTCCAGCGCATGATGGGCAACCAGTGCATCTACGTGTGCGCGGACGATACGCACGGCACGGCGACGATGCTGGCCGCCGAGAGCGAGGGCGTCTCTCCTGAAGTGCTGATCGAACGGCTGCGGGCGGAGCACGCCGAGGACTTCCGGCGCTTCCACGTGAGCCACGACAACTACTACTCGACGCATTCGCCGGAGAACGAGCACTACAACAGCCTGATCTACAACCGCCTCGCCGAGCGCGGCTACACGTTCACCGCCGATGTCGAGCAACTCTACGACCCGGTACGCAAGCTCTTCCTCGCCGATCGCTACCTGAAGGGCAACTGCCCACGCTGCGGCGCGGACGACCAGTACGGCGATAACTGCCAGGAGTGCGGCGCGACCTACGACGCCACGGAACTGGTCAACCCGCGGTCCATGCTGTCCGACGCCGAGCCGGAGTTGCGCAAATCGACGCACTACTTCGTCGATCTCCCGCAGTTCGCCGACTTCCTGAAGGTTTGGACGGCGACGGAGGCGGTGCAACCGGAAGTCGCCAACAAGCTCGCCGAGTGGCTGACCAGTGGCCTCAAGGCCTGGGACATCAGCCGCGACGCGCCCTATTTCGGCTTCCGCATCCCGGGAACCGATGACAAGTACTTCTACGTCTGGATGGACGCCCCTGTCGGCTACATGGCGAGCTTTCAGGATCTCTGCCATCGCACGGACGGCCTCGAGTTCGACGACTTCTGGCAGCGCGATGGCGATGCCGAGGTGCATCACTTCATCGGCAAGGACATCATCAACTTCCACTGCCTGTTCTGGCCCGCCGTGCTCGAAGGGTCCGACTTTCGCACGCCGACCAAGGTCCACGTCCACGGCATGCTGACCGTCGACGGCAAGCAGATGTCCAAGTCGCGGGGCACGTTCATCAATGCCGGGACCTACCTCGAGCATCTCGATCCGGAGTACCTGCGCTACTACCTCGCTACCAAGTTCGGCGCCAACACCGACGACATGGACTTCGGCCTCGACGACTTCGTGCAGCGCGTGAACGCCGACCTGGTCGGCAAGGTGGTCAACATCGCATCGCGCTGCGCCGGCTTCATCGGCAAGAACTTCGGCGGTCGGCTCGCCGGGCATATCCACGACGCGGAGTTGTGGGATGCCGTGTCCGGTGCCGGCGACGAACTGGCGGAACTCTACGAAGTTGGCGACATGGGGCGTGCCGTACGCCGCATAACGGCGCTCGCCGATCTGGGCAACCGCTACATCGCCGAGCACGAGCCGTGGAAGCACCTCAAGGATCCGGATCGCCGCGACGAGGTACACGGGGTCTGCTCGCTCGGCATCAACGTGTTCCGGGCGCTTGCGGTGTACCTGAAGCCGATCCTGCCGGCGATGGCCGAGAAGGCGGAGGGATTCCTGCGCGTGGAGCCGCTCGCTTGGCGCGATGCGGCAACGCCGCTCCTCGACCACGACATCGACCGGTTCAAGCCGCTATTCACGCGCATCGACCGCAAGGCGCTCGACAAGGTGATCGAGGCGACCCGGGCCGAGGCCGCCGAGGCAGCGGCGGCGGCCGAAGCGGCTGGCAGCACGGTCGGCATCGAGGAATTCCAGAAGATCGACCTGCGCGTCGCGAAGGTTACGGCGGCGAAGCTCGTCGACGGCGCCGACAAGCTCCTGGAACTTGACCTCGATGTCGGTGACCACCAGCGACGCGTCTTCGCCGGCATCCGCAGCGCCTACGATCCCTCGAGACTGGTTGGTCGCCTTGTCGTGGTCGTCGCCAATCTCGAGCCGCGCAAGATGCGCTTCGGTGTGTCGGAAGGCATGGTGCTCGCAGCGGGACCCGGGGGCAGCGACATCTTCGTGGTCGCCCCGGACGCTGGCGCGGAGCCGGGGATGCAGGTGACCTGACATGGACGGCCACCAGCAACCAAAAAACGCGGTCGTTCACCGTACCGCTGCTCGCGCGCGCTACACGTTCAAGGACATCCACGATGTCTTGTTTCCGAGCGCCAGTCCACACGCCCGTTCGATCCTGGACTACGACGAAGGTATCCGCGACTTGATGCGGCGCAAGCACGCAACCCGAACATCCCGGTGACGCGGGTCCGCTGAGTTTCATTTAGGCTCGTCGAGACGACGGAGGCTCAGATGACCGAAGCTTTGCTCATCCTGCTCTCCGCAGCGTTGGTCAACAACTTCGTCCTCGTGCAGTTCCTCGGGCTCTGTCCATTCGTCGGCACATCCGCCCGGTTCGAGACCGTGGTGCCCATGACCCTGGCGACGGCCTTCGTGCTGTCCATCGCCGCGCTGGTGACCTACTTGGTGAACCGGTATGTACTCGTGCCCTTGGATGTCGAGTACCTACGCATCATCGCGTTCATCGTCGTGATCGCGGGGACCGTCCAGTTCACCGACATGTTCGTGCGCGCCGCAAGCCCGCTCCTTCACCAGTTGCTGGGCATCTTCCTGCCGCTGATCACGACCAACTGCGCCGTGCTCGGTGTGACGCTCATCGCGGTGGACCAGGGGCTGTCGCTTGCTGAAACGCTGATCCTGGCCCTCGGCGCCGCGCTCGGTTTCGGCATCGCCATCGTGGCGTTCGCGGCGCTCCGTGAGCGGATCGTGGACGACGCCGTCCCCGCGCCGTTCAAAGGGCCGCCGCTGGCCCTGGTGACCGTCGGCTTCATGGCGCTTGCGTTCTACGGATTCCGCGGCATCGGCGCATGACCGCGGCCTTCGTTCTCGGCGGCATAGGCTTCACGCTGGCCTTGCTGCTCTCGTTGGCGAGGCGG
The DNA here is from genome assembly GCA_965203685.1 of Candidatus Azotimanducaceae bacterium. GTDB lineage: Bacteria > Pseudomonadota > Gammaproteobacteria > Pseudomonadales > Azotimanducaceae > VXYL01. Next base: position 5,643,895 of record OZ241908.1, on the reverse strand, counting down.
CTACTGGCCAGCCGGGAAACAGACACCGCCGACCAGGTCGTCAACGCCATCGATGCTCTCCTGCCGCAAAGCCAGTGCGCACAATGCGGATACCCGGGCTGTCGGCCTTACGCCCAAGCCGTCGCGAACGGCGAACGGCTCGATCTGTGCCCACCCGGCGGGCCCGAGACCGTCATCAAGTTGAAGAGCCTCCTCGGACGCGAGTCGGAGTCCACGACGCTCACCGGCGCTGCGGCCCCGGCGCAAGTGGCGCGCATCGTCGCCAAGGACTGCATCGGATGTGCCCTGTGTCTCGACGCATGTCCGGTGGACGCCATCGTCGGTGCCCCGACGTACCTGCATGCGGTGATCGAAGAGCACTGCACGGGCTGCGAACTGTGCCTCCCGCCGTGCCCCGTGGACTGCATCGAGCTTTTGCCGTGTCCGCCGAACTAGTGGCACAGGACGCGGACTTCACACCCTTGGCGCGGGATGCCGAATCTGCGCAAATCATCGAACGCATCGAAGCGGCCGGCATCGTCGGCATGGGGGGCGGCGGCTACCCGACCGCGCGCAAGATCCGCGAAGCCGTCACCGCCAACGCCGACTGGGTGATCGGAAACGGCATGGCGTCCGAACCAGGCGTCACCGCAGACGTCGCCCTGCTCCGCGAACATGCCGACGAGGTGACCGCCGGTCTCGACATCGTCGCCCGCTGCACAGGCGCGACGCACACGGCCCTCGCCGTTCCAGCCGACAGCGACGTCCCGGGCGGTACGCAGGTCGGGCTCGCCTACCCAGCCGGTGAAGAAAAGAAGCTGGTAGCACATCTGACCGGCCGCGAAGTGCCGACCGACGGCTACGCGAGCGACGTCGGCGTGCTGGTACTCAACGTTGCGACACTGTTCGCAATCCACGACGCGGTGACTCGCGGGAGAGCCCTGCGCCAGCGCCTCGTGACGGTAGCCGGGACCGACCGCTGGGTCGGCATCGGTACGCCGCTTGCCGATCTCCTCCCGGGATCTGCCAAGGACTACCGGGTCCAAGGCGAGCTGACCGGTCGCGACGTCGCCTTCGACGCCACGGTGGGCCCATCCACGTTCAGCGTCGAACTTCGCCGACCTGACAGTTGGGCCTGCATCCGCTGTGGCTGGTGCGCGAACGCGTGCCCGGAAGGACTGGCGCCAGAGCGCCTGCATCGCGCCTTCGAAGCCGACGCCGCAGACGCAACCGTGTTCGACTGCATCGAGTGCGGTGCCTGCACAGCCGCCTGTCCGAGCCGGCTCGACCTCGTCAACGAGTTCCGCGCGATCAAGACCCGCATGCGTCGAGAAGAGATCGCCATGGAACAGGCCGAACACGCCCGGCAACGCTCGGCGGGCCGCACCGAGCGGCTCGCGCGGGCCGCCGATGAACGCGACCGGCGACGGGCGGAACGGATGAACAAGCCGCGGCAGTGGTAGCAGCGTCCCTGTTCGCAAAGCCCACTTCGACGCCCGCGGTCATGGACCGTGTGCTGATCGCCCTCGTCCCGGCCGTCGCGGCCGCAACGTGGGCCTTCGGCCCCATGGTGCTCGCGCAATGCGCTATCGCCCTGATCGCGGGCGCCGCCTTCGACGTCCTCTGCCAAGCCCTGCGCAAACGCCCGGTCCGGCCGTTCGTGGACCGCAGCACACCGGTCACCTGCCTACTTATCGCCCTCGGGGTTCCACCACTTGCGCCGCTTTGGATCGTGGTCGTCGCCGTCGCCATCGCCATCGTGCTGGCCAAGGAACTCTACGGCGGACTCGGCCGCAACGTGTTCAACCCAGCGATGGCGGGTTACGCCGCCGTCCTCGTGGCCTATCCTCAGGCTCTCGCCTACATCGACGCCACCACCGGCGCGACGGCCTTGGACGCGCTGCGCTTCCGCGGCGGGGCAACCGTCGCCGACGCGACCAGAGGGCCCGCGTTTGGCCTGGTCGGCGGCACCGGCTTCGAACTCGTCAACGCAGCGGCGTTGTTGGGCGGGGCGTACCTGCTACTGGTCCGCGTTGTTCACTGGCGCATCCCTGTGGCCGTTCTACTCGGCCTCGGTCTCCCGGCTGCGATCTTCTACGACAGCGGCAGTTCCGCGAGCCTCGGTTCACCGCTCTTCCACTGGTTCGCCGGCGCCAGCATGTTGGCCGCATTCTTCATCGCCACCGACCCGGTGACGGCACCGCAGCGCGCCGGCCATCAATGGCTCTTCGGGCTTGGGATCGGTGCCGTCGTGTTCCTGATCCGCAGCACGGGAAGCTATCCCGACGGCGTCGCGTTCGCCGTACTGCTCGGCAACTTGGCCGCGCACGTTCTAGACCGCTGGGATGGGCGCAGGCGTCCATGATCCGGCGGTTCCAGCCGGTCTTGTCCTCAGAACACGCCGAATGCGTGCAGCAGGCTGAGAATGCCGAACGCGTACAGCGCCGCCACGATCCCTCCCGCCGCGAGCAACGTGTTGCGCACGACCTTTCGGTCTCCGTCGTTCGCGTCGGGCTCCGAAACCACGGCGACCTCTGCGACATCCTCGACGCGCAACTCGACCGGTGCCCCGTCGGGCGTTGTCCCACGGAGCACCCCGTCTTCGGCAGCCGAGACGTCGAACTCGATGGTGCCGTCGCTGGTCTCGACGGTCACGCGCTTGCCAACCATCGACTCACCGTCGTCCTGGCCTGGCAGCGTTGCACAGCCGCCTGCCATCCACACCACTGCGAGGACGGCAACAAATCTGAGAGCGGGGCCGAACAGGGCGCCCGTGATTCCGCGTTCGTCTTTCCGGGTCATGTCATAACCTCAGCACAGCGCCACCCGGACGCCGGGCGGCGAACGATGCAGGAAACCAACCCCGCGCCGCAACCTTGCCCTTGAAGCGGGGGTGAGTCGCCCCAAGGTGTACGGTTGACCACGTAGTCCCAAGGAGACGAAGAATGTCGGACTATCGACGCATACTCGCAGCGGTCGACGTCACGGAGGAGAGCAAGCAGGTCGTCGAGGCGGCCGTCGCGATCGCCGACTCATCCGATGCCGAACTGCACATCATGCATGTGATCGAGCCCACCAACCTGGCTTATGGCGCTGTCATGCTCGCGGATCTGCACTCGAACGAAATGCTCCAGATGCGCGAGCAAGCCACGGCGCTTGTCGCCGAGCTTGCCAGCAGGTTCGAGATACCGGCGGAGCGTCAACACGTCGTCACAGGGCGTGCGACAAGCGAGATCCATCGCACGGCCGAGGACGAAGCCATGGATCTGGTCGTCGTCGGCAGCCACGGTCGTCACGGTCTCGGGCTGCTTCTCGGGTCCACCGCCAACGGTGTGCTGCACGGCGCCAAGTGCGATGTCCTCGCGGTTCGCGTAAGAGCCCCCGAGACGGACTAGCCCCAACATGGATGTGCGCACGACGTCATGCATGGCCGGTTGACCCCCTTGTCGCCAGCGACATCGACATGGCTTGGCCCAGAATGAACTCCGCGGCAACGCAGAGTCCGTGGTCTTTGCTGCGGCTGCTTAAGCGGCCGTCGGACGTCGGCGCCCGGCTGTCCAGCCCAGCGGGGGGTGTGCAGGCCGTACTGCTCCGCATCGTGATCCCCTTGAGCATCGTGCCGCCCCTGTTCGCGTACATCGGTGGATCCACGCTGGGTTGGCGACTCGGTGCGGATGAGCCACTCAGGATGGCCGCAGGCGACCTGACGCTCATCAGTTTCGGCTATTTCCTGGCCCTCATCGTGGGATTCCTGAGCACGGCCGCCGTCTCTGTCTGGATGTCGGGCACCTACGGAGCGCGGCGCGATTTCGGTTCCCACCTCGCATTTATGGCGTTCGTCGGCATGCCGGTGATCCTGGCCAGCGTGGCGCACCTGGTGCCGCACGCTTTTGTCAACATGGCCGTGCTGATCCCGGCGCTGATCTGGAGCCTCTATCTCCTCTACAGGTGTCTTCCCGAAGTACTGGGCACGTCTCGCGAGCAGGGGATGCTGATGGCGTCGGCGCTTGTCGGCTACCTGCTCGTGGCGTTCGTCAGCCTTCTCGGAATCACGGTGGTGCTGTGGAGCCGCGGCATGGGGCCGGCCTTGGGCGTGTGATGGACTCGAACGAGCAGTACCACGACCGTGTCGCCGGGTGGCTCACCGCGTTCGCCGTCGTGTGGGCCTTGCTCGGCATGGTCGCCGGCGTCTACGTCGCCGCGGCGCTGGTCTGGCCGGACATCGACATGGGGCTCGAATGGCTCTCCTACGGGCGCGTTCGGACACTGCATACCAACGCCGTGATCTTCGGGTTCGGCGTATCGGCGCTCATGGGTACCGCCTTCTACAGCGTGCAGCGCACCTGCCACGTGCCGCTGTTCGCGTCCGGCCTGGCGTGGTTCTGCGCGCTGGCCTGGCAGGTCGGCGTGCTGGCCGGTGGCGTCTCGCTACTCGCCGGCTGGACCGGCGGCAAGGAGTACGCGGAACTCGAATGGCCCTTCGACATCGCGATCGCCGTGGTCTGGGTTTGTTTCGCCGTCGTCTTTTTCGGCACCATCGCCCGGCGGCGCATCCGCCCGATCTACGTGTCGAACTGGTTCTACGGCGCGCTCATCATCGTCATCGCCATGCTGCACATCGTCAACAGCCTGGCGATCCCCGTCACCTTCTCGAAGTCCTACTCGCTGTTCGCCGGAGCCCAGGACGCCGTCGTGCAGTGGTGGTACGGGCACAACGCCGTCGGCTTCCTGCTCACAGGCGGCTTCCTGGGGATGCTCTACTACTTCCTCCCCAAGCACGCCGACCGACCGATCTGGAGCTACCGGCTGTCGATCGTCGCATTCTGGGCGTTCACCTACAGCTACATCTGGGCGGGCCCGCACCACCTGCACTACAACGCCGTGCCGGAGTGGGTGCAGGCCCTCGGGATGGTGATGAGCCTCATACTCCTAGCGCCGTCCTGGGCCACCATGATCAACGGCGTCATGACCGTCTCGGGCGCGTGGCAGAAGCTGCGCACGGATCCCGCGCTGAAGTTCATCGTGCTGTCGCTCGCGTTCTATGGGCTCGCCACGTTCGAGGGGCCGATGATGTCCATCAAGAGCGTCAACGTGGTGAGCCACTTCACGGACTGGACGGTCGGCCACGTCCACTCCGGCGCGCTGGGCTGGAATGCGCTGATCACCTTCGGCACGTTCTACTTCCTTGTTCCACGGCTGGTCGGCGGCGAACTCCACAGCGTCAAGCTGGCCAACTGGCACTTCTGGCTGGCCCTGGCGGGGACGATGCTCTACGTGCTCGCCATGTGGGGCGCGGGCGTCTCCCAGGGGCTGTTGTGGCTCAGCCTCGACGAAATCGGCGAGCTGAGCTTCAGCTTCAAGGACATCATGGCGAGCATGGCGCCGTACTACGCCTTGCGCTTCGTCGCGGGCGTCGTGTTCCTCGCCGGCGCCGCCCTCATGGCGTACAACCTGTGGATGACGGTCAAGGGCCGGCGCATCGTCCCCGTGGCCCCGCCCCGAACCGCAACGGAGGCCGCATGAGCGCCGTCGGGTTGCATCGCAGGCTCGAGCGCAACAGCGGTCTCTTGATCTTCGGCATCCTGGTCGTGTCGTCGATCGGCGGCCTCGTGCAGGTCCTACCGACCGTGCTCGACGATGGCCTTGCCACCCCCGCGACCGAGACGGAACCCTACTCCGCCGTGGCGCTGACCGGCCGTGACATCTACATCCGTGAAGGTTGCGGCACCTGCCATTCGCAGCAGATCCGCCCATTGCTGGCCGAGGTGAGCCGCTACGGGCCGTACTCAAGATCGGGGGAGTTTGCCTTCGACCGGCCCTTTCTCTGGGGCTCGAAGCGCACGGGCCCCGACCTGCACCGGATCGGTGGCAAGTACTCGGACGCCTGGCAGCGCCTGCACCTCATCGACCCGCGCGCCGTGGTGCCCGACTCGATCATGCCGGCTTATCCCTGGCTTGCGAAGCGGCCGGCGGACGACGGCACGATCCGGGCCAAGATGAAGGCATTGCGCAGGCTCGGGCATCCGTATTCGGATGACGACATCGAAGCAGCACCGGAGACGCTCGCCGGCCTCACGGAGGTCGACGCATTAGTGGTCTACTTGCAAGGGCTAGGCGTTGCCGGTCCGGGAGGCGGACCATGACGCTGCTCCTGTTCGCGGGCGACATGCTGGTCATGGCCTTCATGGCCGGCCTCGCCGTGTGGGCGCTCTGGGGGAGTTCCGACGAAGCGATCGACGAGGTCGCCGGGGTCCCGTTGGCGGACGAGGACACCGATGCCTGAGCTTCCTGCCGAGTTCTGGGGCGGGTGGGTCCTGGTCCTCACCTTGGCGAGCCTGGGTGGCCTCGCCTGGCTCGTTTTCAGCATCTACTTCGGTCGCGACCGAAGCGCCGAGGCTGAGAACCCGGTGTGGGACGGTAATCTCGAGAAGGGCGAGCATCCCGCGCCGATGTGGTGGTTCTGGCTGATCTTCGTCTCGCTCGTGATCTCCGTGGCCTACCTCATGCTCTACCCCGGGCTCGGCGCCTTCGGCGGCGCATTGAACTGGTCCCAGGGCGGCGAACTGCAGGAGCGCCTGGATCGCTACTCCGCGGAGTTCGGTCCGATGCGGGCGCAGGTCGCCGAAGCGGACCTAGAGATGTTGCAGGCTGACCCGCGACTGATGGCATCGGCACAAGGCGTATACAACCGCAACTGCGCCGCGTGTCACGGCTACGAAGCCCAAGGCCAGGCGGCGCTCTTCCCGGACCTCCGCGACGCCGAGTGGCAGTGGGGCGGCGACGCGGCACAGATCGAACAGACGATCCGCAACGGCCGCCAAGGCATCATGGTGGGTTGGCAGCAGGTACTCGGCGAAGCACAGGTGGACGAACTGACGGACTACGTCCTGGCCATGGGCGAGGGCATGCCCGGCGACCACCCCGCGGCACAGGCCTATACGCAGTACTGCGCGGTGTGCCACGCCGCCGATGGTTCCGGCAACGCGCTACTAGGGGCACCGAGCCTCATCGACGACGTCACCCTCTACGGGAACTCGCCCGAAGCGGTTCGCCACTCCATCGCCGAAGGCCGAAACGGCGTCATGCCGCCATTCGGGCAACGGCTCGACGATACCCAGATCCGGCTGTTGGTCGCTTGGCTGACCCGTCCCGGCTAGGCGGCGGCCACGTTAGGCGCCTCCCCGCAGCACCTGCTGCCAGCCCTCGGAAGCGTTATGCTCTAGCAGCAAGTCAGGCCGCGTCGGTGGTGGCACCGCTCTCGCGCCGGACGAGGACAACTCTTGAAGGAAGCCACAGCCGAGCCCACGATGAAACGTAAGTACCTCGTGACCGCGATCTGGGACGAAGAAGCCCAAGTCTTCTATTCGGAGAGCGACATTCGCGGCCTGCACATCGAGGCCGCGACACTCGATGAGTTCGAGTCCCTGATTGTCGATCTCGCACCCGACCTGATAATCGAGAATCACCTCAGTTCGGAGGAAGTGAGCACGACCCCGCTTAGGGACTTGATCCCGTCCATCGTGTTGCGCGAACCGCAGCCAATCGAGGGGGCGGCGTGACGTGCCCGGCAGCTACTACCGCACGGTGGCGGACGAGCTTGGCCGGCTAGGCTTCAAGCGAACTTCGGGTGGGAAAGGGTCGCACGAGAAGTGGCGATCAGACGCCACCGGCAGGCGGCTGATCGTGCCGCGGAATCTCAAGAGCCGCCACACGGCGAACGGAATACTCGCGGATGCAGGCAGCGACCAGCGGCTATGAAGTCTGCGGCGCCTGCTGCCCCATAATCGGCTCGCCCCTGACCCGCTACTCGATCGGCGACAGCAACTCCGGTGCGGTGACCAACTGGCGCACGCCGTGGGACTTGGTCTCGTTGAAGACGTTCCCTTGCTCGGCCCATCGGTGTAGCGAGTTGATGTCGAGCTTGGCGCAGCGTGGCCGTACGTTCCACGTCACGCGGGCTGCCGAGCAGTTGGTTTGGTCGTATGAAGGTCCGGTGGTCGAACCTCGAAACAACACGGGGTCGCCGGTGTCCGACGGGATCGCTTTCGCCTGGTGTCGACCGTCGACCATGTTCCCGCCGTAGGTCACGGCAGTGAAATCGAGCGCGTCCGGATCGTTGACGACGAGGAAGACTTGCGCCTCCACCCGCAGCAAGGGATCGCTGCAAGCCTCCGGCACACAGGCGCCGAGTCCTTCTCCCGGTGTGGCGTCGCAGGATGTGTGGACCCAGTGCACTTCGATCGTGTCCCCGGGTTTCACGCCGCCGTAGGCACCCGGCGCCGGCGAAAGCTCGGCCTCGCCGAGATCCGCCGTGTCGTTGCAGGCGAAGCCGCCGTCATCGGCGTTACTGACAAAGACACTGAACCCCGGCCCCTTGTGCTCGGCGTTGGTGTGCGTATGGATGTTGCAGAGGTTCATCTCGCCGGCCGGTGGGGCCAACGGGAACGCCTCGACATTCAGACCCGATGTGCTGCCGATGTCGCGGGGCGTCTGCGGCCCCATGCTTACGCACAGCTCAGCGGTCGCGAGCTCGTTACTTGCGAGGGGTTCCCCCTCACGCTCCCCGGCCAAGGGCTCTCCCGCGGCGACGGATGCGTCCGGCTCGGACGCGTTCGTTTCAGGCTTGGTCTCTGAGCCGCAGGCCGCGGTCAACAGGGCAAGCGCAAATGCCAAGCGTTTCATGACGGTGGCTCCTTCCATGTGGCGTGTCGAACGGTCCGGCCTTGCTACCACAGTTAGCTCAAGGCCACCCGCGACCCGCAGGTATCATCCAACATACAGGTGTGCTGGTGGCAGTCAATGCCCTCGGATCGCAATCATGGCCGTACAAATCATCATCCGAGCTGTCCCCGAGGAGGTGCGTGATGGGATTGCCGCCCGTGCAGCCGCACAGCACCAGTCAATGGAGGAGTTCCTCCGTCACGAGCTCGTGCGGATCGCGGCAAGACCGACGCTTGCGACGTGGCTAAGTAGCGTCCAGGAGCGCAAGGCAGCCGCAGGGACGACCCTGCCGGCGTCGAGAATCCTGCGAGCTCGCGATACTGACCGCACGTGACAACGGTGTTCCACGGATCCGCCCTCGTCGACTCCGGAAGCGATGGTCTGCGCCGAGTTGATTGGTGGACCACCGTCTACGTTGGATGGTCGTCGTCCAAGATTCGGATCACGAACCACCGCTGCCCGTTCCGGCCGCCCCAGTGCCTTCCACCTTACGCAACATAGCCGTCCTGGCGATCCTCGCCGGCGGCGCGGGGTTCGCGCTCACCTGGGTGGCGCGAGTGACCGAGGACGATGTTGCACGCAACCGCCTGGCCGCGGAGACACGAATCCTGCGCGAACTCGCTGGCATGGATGTGGACGCGCCCGTCGACGGCGACCTCGTGCTGTGCGAGCGCGGCCAAGTCATCGTCCGAGGCGCCGGTCGCGGGTACGGTGGGGAGTTCCGGATCGCGGTCGCGGTCGGTGCCAACGGTCGAATCGTGGGGGTTCGCGTCATCGATCACCAGGAGACGCCGGGGTTCGGCGACATCCTCGACGCGCCGTCCGCGTGGCTCGAGTCCTTCGCAACCGGGGAGGTGCACGCCGTCACCGGGGCAACCGTCACATCTGACGCCGTGATTCAGGCCGTCGAACGGGTAGCCGGGCGGGTAGACTTGCGGACGCTATGTCCATCCTGAACCGGTTCACCGAAGCCGCCGTGGTACGCAACCCGGCGTGGGTTCAGCTACTCGGCCTGTGCCCCTTGCTCGCCGTGTCCAACACCATCGCCAACGCGGCTGGGCTTGCCGTCGCGAGCGCCGTCGTCCTCATCGGTTCGGCAACGCTGGTTTCGCTTGTCCGGCGTTTCATCCCGGCCGATGTCCGGCTGCCCTGCTTCGTGCTGGTGATCGCCACGTTCACTACGTTGGTTAACCTAGCGATGGAAGCCTATGCGTTCGGCCTGTATCAGCGGATCGCCCTGTTCGTGCAGATCATCGTCACCAACTGCATGATCCTGGCGCGCATCGAACAGGTCGCTTCGAAGGAGTCCATCGGTCGCACATTGCTCGATGCCTGTGGTGCCGCCGCAGGCTTCGCGGCAGCCATTCTCGCGCTTGGCGCCGCACGCGAGGTACTCGCCATCGGTTTCCCATTGGCTGCACTGCCGCCGGGAGCCTTCCTCGTGGCCGGCCTGCTGCTGGCGCTTACGAACATCCGGCGAGGCCACGCGACCGAGACCGGCGCATCTGCCCCCGTCGATGAGCACCCAACTGCCTCCGCCGCGGAAGGACGATGAACAAGGCCAAGCGTACCGACATCTTCACGCGGCTACGCGCGGAGAACCCGGAACCCACGACGGAGTTGGACTTCGGGACACCGTTCGAACTGCTGATCGCCGTGATCCTGTCCGCCCAGGCCACGGACGTCAGCGTCAACCAGGCGACGGGACCCCTTTACGCACAAGCGAGAACGCCGCAAGCGATGCTCGACCTGGGTCTGGACCGGCTGAAAGGGTTCATCAAGTCCATTGGACTGTTCAACACCAAGGCGGCCAACATCCTGAAGACCTGTCGCATCCTCATCGACGATCACGATGGCGAGGTGCCGCGCGACCGCCAAGCGCTCGAAGCGCTGCCCGGCGTCGGCCGCAAGACCGCCAACGTCGTGCTGAACACCGCCTTCGGCGAACCCACCATCGCCGTCGATACGCACATCTTCCGCGTCAGCAACCGCACCAAGATCGCTCCCGGCAAGACGCCCCGGCAGGTGGAAGACAAGCTGCTGCGCTGGGTTCCCGACGACTTCAAGCGCGGCGCACATCATTGGCTCATCCTGCACGGCCGCTACGTTTGCACGGCACGAAAGCCGCGCTGCGGCGCTTGTGTCATCGAGGATTTGTGCGAATTCAAGGACAAGACCGAGTACGCTTAGGAGCCTTCAGCCGGGGAGCGCGAGGGGGAACCCCTCGCAAGTAAAGAGCCGGCTGAGAGCTCATAGGGAGCAGCCATGAAGCGCCGAACCGAACTCTATCCACACGAGCAACTGATGCTTCTCGCGTTGCGGGACGACAAGGGCACGCTGGAATCGAAGGCGTCGATGCACAGCTACGCGCTCGGCGGGGCGCTTTTGGCTGAACTCAGCATCCAGGAACGGATCAGTATCGACGACACCAAGAAGGCCATGGTCGATGTCGTGGATCGGCGCCCGCTGGGCGAGCCGGTCCTTGACGATTGCCTCGAGCGCGTCGTGACCGCGAAACGGCGCGCCCGGGCGTCGACCTGGGTGCAGCGCTTCGCGAACTTGAAGCGCCTTCGTCATCGAGTAGCAGCCGGGCTATGCCGCCAGGGAATCCTGCGCGACGACGAAGACACCGTTCTGCTCCTCTTCACCCGCAAGGTCTATCCCACCATCGATCCGAGGCCCGAGCGCGAACTGCTCGGACGACTCCGCGACGCGGTACTGGGCGACGCGCCTAGCATCGCGCCGGAGGTAGCCCTAGTCGTCACGGTTGCCAACGCGTCGGGCTTGCTAGCAGCCCACTTCGACAAGGCTTCGCTCAAGCGGCGCAAGCATCGGCTCGAGGCGATTGCCGACGGCGACCTCGTGGGCGCCGCAACCAAGCAGGCCGTCCAGGCAGCGCAGCAGGCCGCCATGGCCGCTGTCTCCGCCGCGACGACCGCCGCGGTCGTTTCCTCAGCAACGTCCGGGTGACCACGCCGCGTTGACTCGCGAAGAAGGCGCGGCCCATACTCGCTCGCCTTGCGCCGAATCCAAAGGTCACATGCGGGAAACGATCGTCGACAACCTCGCCAAGCGGATCGATTTCTACGCCGACCTCATCGAACAAGCCGACGACGGCACGCTAGCCGCCGAACTCGCCGTGCCACGCAATCGCACGCTCGGGGCGCACCTGTGGTGCATCGTCGGGACCCGGGAGAGCTACGCCAAGGCCATCGCCGCCGGAGAGATGAGCGGCTGGAGCTCATCCGTTAGGAAGTTTGAACAAGGCGAGTTCCGCGACAAGCTGGCCGCGTCCGGACGCGACCTGCTCGGAGCGATCCGGGAGGTCAGCGACTGGACGCCCGCACGCGACAAGCTACTCGCGGAAGTGGCCGAGCACGAGGTCATGCACGAGGGTCAGATCATCCGGCAGATGTTCGGCCTGGAGAAGCCGCTGCCGTCGTCCTGCCCGTGGGCGGTCTGCGGCTAATGGACGCCGCCGCATTCGACAGTCGCGCCTATCGCGACACGATGGGCCAGTTCTGCACGGGCGTCGCCATCGTCACCGGCAACGAGGACGGCGACCTCGTCGGATTCGCAGCGCAATCTTTCGTCTCGCTATCGCTGGAGCCGCCCCTGATCGCCGTCTGCCCGGCCAAGACCAGCACGAGTTGGCCACGGATCCGCTCCCTGGGTTGTTTCGCCATCAACGTGCTGGCTGAGGACCAGCAGGCCATAAGCGACGTCTTCGCGCAGGCCGGCATGGCAGCCGAGATGCCGTGGTCGACCGGCGAGACCGGCGCACCGATCCTCGACGGCGCGCTGGCCTACGTGGAATGCGCCCTCGATGCGGAGCACGATGCCGGCGACCACACGATCGTGGTGGGCAGCGTGCAGGGGTTCGAGATTCTGCGGCCGGACGCACGACCTCTGCTGTACTTTCGGGGAGGGTACGGAGCGTCGTAGAAATGCGCTTCTTCAACACCGAAGGCCCCGTCGTATCGGACGACCATTACTGCGTTCCGCCCCTAGAGCGATTGGATCTAAACGCCCTTCTCACGCTGATCCGGCAGAAGCGGTACTTCGTGCTGCATGCGCCGCGGCAGACCGGCAAGACGTCGGTGCTCACGGCGCTGCGAAACCTGCTGAACAGCGGGGCAGAGGGTGATTTCAACTGCGTCCTAGTGAGCACCGAGGTCGGTCAAGCCGCCCGGGAGGACATACGGAGCGCCGTGGCGGCGATCACCGGCATGATGGCGATGCGCGCGCGCCTTCTCGGCGACGACATCCCGACGGCGATTGCCAAGGAAGTCCTCGCCGACCACGACCCGCATCAGGCCGTTACCGAGCTGCTCATGCGCTGGAGCATGGCCAGTCCCGAGCCGCTGGTACTGCTGATCGACGAGATCGACGCGTTGGTCGGTGACAGCCTGCTGTCGGTACTGCGCCAACTGCGCACCGGCTACGAACAGCGTCCGGACGGTTTCCCTTGGAGCATCGTGCTTTGCGGCGTGCGCGACATTCAGGACTACCGCATCCGTTCGAGCGCCGGGGAGATGATCGCCGGTGGCAGCCCGTTCAACGTCATCGCCAGATCGCTCCGTCTTGGCGACTTCGCGCCCGACGAGGTGCGCATCCTAGTGGCGCAGCACAGCAATGAGACGGGACAGTCGTTCACCGAAGATGCGGTGGCGACGCTTTGGGAGCAAACCCAGGGCCAGCCGTGGCTGGTGAACGCCCTGTGCGCGGAAGCGTGCTTTGACGACCCGGCGGGCACGGACCGCTCGCGCCCTATCACCGCAGATGCGATCTGGGCGGCGCGTGAGGAGTTGATCCTGAGCAGGCGCACGCACCTCGATCAGCTTGCCCACAAGCTGTCCGAGCCGAGGGTCCGGCGCGTGGTCGAGCCATTGCTGACCGGCACGGCGGCGACCGGCAGCGTGCCGGAGGTGGGCAACCTCGAGCGGGACCGCGACCTGGACTACGCACGAGATCTCGGACTGATCGCCCAAGGCGACGAGATCCGCATCGCCAACCCGATCTACGCAGACGTCATCCCGCGCGAGCTAGGCCACGCCACGCAAGTGACCTTGCCGCAGCGGACCGCATGGTTCGTCGATGCGTCCGGCGACCTCGACGTCGACAAGCTGCTCGAGGCGTTCCAGGCCTTCTTCCGCGAAAACTCGGAGCATTGGCTGGGCCGGTTCGACTACCAGGAGGCGGGGCCGCAATTGATCCTGCAGGCGTACCTCCAGCGGATCGTCAACGGCGGCGGGCGCATCCACCGGGAGTACGGGTTGGGTCGCGGCGCCACGGACATTCTGATCCTCTGGCCCACGGATCCGACCCAGCCCTCCAATCTGTGGCGCAGGATCGTGATCGAATGCAAGGTGGCATACGACGCGCAGCGCAGGAGCGTTGACCGCATTGTCGACGAAGGGATCGCCCAGACTGCCGTGTACATGGAGCGCAGCGGCGCCGAGACCGGTCATCTGGTCGTCTTCGACCGCCGCAGCGACCGCAACTGGAGCAAAACGGTGTTCCGCCGCCTGGAAATGCACGGCGAACACCAAGTCGTAGCCTGGGGGATGTGAGGCACTGCCGGAAGCCCTTTCAGAGATCGGTGATGGAGTGCAGACGTGGCTTTCGACAGTGATCTAGCGAACGACCTGCTGATCGACGATGACCGGGGTCACGCGCGCTTCTTCGCTGGTCGCGCTGCGGAGATCGAGTCGTTCAACCGTGCCATAGAACAAGCTGGCCGGAAGGAACAGGCCGTGTTCCGCATCTACCAGGGTGCTCCCGGGTGCGGCAAGACATCGCTGGCCAATCTCTTGATGGCGAACAGGTCGGTCGATCTGCTGTTCGTGGCACTCGACAACGAGGATTTGGCCAACCGGGAAGCGCTGGCAGCCCGCATCAAGGAAGAAGCCGACGACACCGCCAACTTACGCATAGGGACCACCGCAACCACGCGGCGAGGGTTGGCCCTCGTTCTGCACCTCGACGAAGCCCAAACCGTGTCTGAGCGTGAAGCGGATGTCCTGCGCGGCCTGCATGGCCGCGGGCTCGGCGTGCCCTGCGTATTTCTGTTCACCGGACTTTCCCACACCGGGGACCGAATTCGCGGCCTCGACGGACTCTCGCGACTCGCCCGCGATGCCACCATCAATATGGGCCGGATGGCTGACGCCGAGTGCGAGGCGTCAACGGCGATGATGTTGGAGGAGCTAGGTGTCGAAGCCGCTGAGGCGGTGAGCCGGAAAGCGGTTGGAGTGGTCGTCGAGGAGTCGTACGGATGGCCGCAGCACCTGTCCTGTGCCCAGCAAGCTGTCTGTCGAGAGCTTGTCCGCACCAATGGCGATCTTGAGGGTGTGGACCTAGACCGGCTGCGAGCGGAAAGCACGGTCGCCCGGCATGCCTATTACGCGGGAAGAATCAGCTATGGGGAATTGGCCCGATGGCCAGCGCTGGTTGCCGCAGTTGCCAGCCTAGTCATGGCGAACCGGGCCAACACCGAACCGGAACTGACGAAGCTGTGCCGAGGTGAGATTCGACGACTGGCGCTCCACGCGGATCAGGATTTCACTGCGGACCCACTCGAATTTGTTCGCCAGATGATCGAGAAGGGCGTGTTGAGTTTCGCGTCGGACGGTCGCTACATCGTGCCAATCCCGTCGATGCTGACTTGGCTGCAGGACACACACGGCCGCAAGGGGACTAGCGTTCTTGAGCAAGTCCCATCTTGACGCGTGGACAGGTTTCAGAACCGCACGGCGGCGAACCTCGGCGTTAAGACAACCCTTCCACTGGGATCGCCGCGCCGTGGATCGCGTCCGCTGCCGGCGAGGCCAGGAAAAGCACCACGTCGGCGATTGCCTGGGGCGACACCCAGTGATCGAACTTCGCCTTGGGCATGTCGGCGCGGTTGCGGGGGGTGTCGATGATGCTCGGCAGGATGCAGTTGACGTTGATGCCCTTGTGCTTGAGTTCGTCGGCGAGAGTCTCGGTTAGGCGGATGACGACGCTCTTGGACGCGATGTAGGCACCCATCGCCGCGGCACCGCGCAGGCCACCTCGGGCGCCGATGTTGACGATCTTGCCGCCGCCGTTCTCGATCATGCCCGGCACCGCCGCACGGCACATGTTGAGCGCTGTGCGCGCGTTGAGGTTCATCATGAAGTCCCAAGTATCGTCCGACGTGCCGACGATGTCGTCGCCCATCGTGAATCCGCCAGCGATGTTGGCGAGCACGTCGATGACGCCCGCACCGGCCACCGCCGTGCGCGCGCCGTCCGGGTCGATCAGGTCCGCGACCAGGGTTCGCCAGGGTGCCTCGTCCTCGATGATGTCGACGCCCGTGACCGTGGCGCCGGCGGCCTGGAACGCCGTCGCTACCGCCCGTCCCGCCACGCCGGCGGCACCGGTGACCAGCACGCGTTGCCCCAAGAAATCGCTCATGGTTTCAAGGCCTCCAGGGTTGCCCAATCGACTTCGCCGGGATTGCCATCGCGGTTGACCGGCTGGATGCAGACGTGGCTTGCGCCCGCGTCGTAATGCTCCTCGATGCGCGCCTTGATGGCGCCAGCGTCGCCCCACGCGAACGTCGCGTCGATGAAGGCATCGCTGCCTTCGCCATCGATGTCGGCGCGGGTCAGTCCCATACGCAGCCAGTTGTTCTGGTAGTTGGGCAGTGCCTGGTAGGTGCGGGCCGTCGCGCGAGCCAATGTGCGCGCCTTGGCCGCATCGGTCTCCATGACCACCTTCTGCTCCACGCAAAGCCACTTGTCAGGACCGAGGATCAAGCGAGCCATCCGCGTGTGGTCCGGCGAGCTGAAGTACGGATGGGCGCCGTCGGTTTCGTTCCGCGAGAGCTCGAGCATCTTGGGACCAAGTGCCGCGATGACCACGGGTGGGCGCTCGCTCGGTTCGATGCTCGAGTAGGGTGACGCTGCCATCTTCGCCAGATAGTCGCGCATTGTGGCAACGGGTTTGCCGTAAGTGAGTCCTCGCAAACCTTCGACGAGCGGCTTGTGCGATACGCCGAGACCGAGCAGGAATCGATTGTCCGATTGCTCGGCCAGCGTCTTCTGCGCCTGCACGGTGACACCGGGTTCACGGTGGTAGATGTTGGCGATGCCGGTGGCGACAACCAGGCGCTCGGTGTTGGCGAGCAGCCAGGCGGCGTGCGCGAACGGGTTGCGCCCCATCGTCTCCGGAATCCACAACGCCGAGTAGCCAAGGCCCTCGATCCGCTTGGCGGCGTCGGCGGCCGCCGTGGCCGACAGCCGATCCGTGAAGAACCAGACGCCGGGTGTACTGAGCTCCATGCTTGGCCCCTACCGACCGTGGAAGTTGCCAGCCCGGCGTTCGGCGACGGACCGGATGCCTTCCTCGGCGTCTTCCGTGGCGCGCAGCCACTGCTGCTCGGCCAGTTCGTGATCCGTCGCCGCGGCAACGGCTTCGCCGAGGCCTTGCCGGACGGTCGCGCGCACGGAGACGATCGCAAGCGGTGCGTTCTCCGCGATCTCGCCGGCCAAGGCCAGTGCCGCTTCGCGGACATCGTCGAGATCGACAAGCTGATCGGCGAGCCCGAGTTCTAGGGCTTGTTCGCCCGGAATCCGTCGCCCCGTCAGGAACATCATGTTCGCTGCCTGCTGACCGATCAGCCGCGGCAGCGTGACCGTGAGCCCGAATCCCGGGTGGATGCCGAGCTTGGCGAAGTTGGCGGCGAACCGCGCCTGCGGCGCCGCGACGCGAAAGTCGGCGGTCAACGCCAAGCCCAAACCGCCACCGATGGCCGCCCCTTGCACGGCAGCCACGACCGGCTTCTTCGCACCGAATAGCCGCACGCCCTCGCGATACAACAAGCCGGTGGTGTTCTTGAACCCTTCCTCGGTAAACTCCGCATTGCCGGACGCATCGTCTTGGCCCGTGCCGAAGTTGGCACCCGCGCAGAACGACCTCCCGTTAGACGCCAACACAATGGCCCGGCAGTCCGGGTTCTCGTCCAAATCGTTGTACGCGTCCGCGATTTGCGCGATGAGGTCGCGGTCGAAGAAATTGTGCGGCGGCCGATCGATTTCGACCGTCGCCACGTGATCGGACAAACTGACGTTGATGTCGGCGAATGCGCCCGACATGGCTTCCCTCCCGTAGACCCGTTGAGGCTTGAGTTAAAGGCACGGCATGGTAGCAGAACAACCCAGCGCGGCTGCGCCCCGTCAAGGGTCTGCCACGCCTGGCCCGCCAGGGGTGCCCGCTCGACTGCCGAGCCCAGCCACGGTCCGGCAGACCGCGCAGCCGCCAAGCCTGTTCGCGCTGGCCTTTCCGTCGATTCTCGCCAACCTGCTGTACTCGGCGGTCGCCATCGTGCAGATGAAGTTCGTCGGCACGCTCGGCCCCGAGGCGCTCGCCGCCATCGGCGTCGGGCAGCGCGTCTTCTTCGCCTTGCAGGCCGTGCTCATGGCCGTCAGCGCCGGTACCACGGCCCTCGTCGCGCGGGCCTGGGGCGGTGACGATCACGACGAGGCGGCCCGGATCACCATGGCGAGCCTCGTCGCCGGCGGCGCGTTCGCCCTGGCGGTCACCGTGCCGGGGATCCTCGCCGCGGGACCCGTGGCGTCGATCTTCGGACTGGACGCTCACACCACCGGACTCGCGGCTTCGAACATCCGCTGGATGTCCTTGTTCAACCTGGCCTTCGCCGTGAACTTCATCCTCGGTGCCGCGTTGCGTGCCGCGGGTGACGCCTGGTCGCCCCTGTGGATCGGGGCTGGCGTCAACGTCATCAACATACCGCTGCTGTATGTCTTCGTTTTCGGGCACTACGGGTTCCCGCAGATGGGCGTCGCCGGCGCAGCGGTGGCCGGCGGCATTTCGTTCACCATTGGCGGCGCGGTGATGCTCGCCATCTGGCTGGGGCAGGGCTTTCGGCTCAAGTACGTCGCGAGCAAGTGGTTCCGCCGCGAACGCTTCGAGCGGCTCTTGAACATCGGCTATCCCGCCGGCGTCGAGGTGATCGTCTTCCAATGCGGGTACTTCGTGTTCCTGATGCTGATCGGCCACTTCTACGGCACCGTGGCGTTCGCGGCCTACAACGTAGGCTCGAGTCTTCTCATGGTGTGCTTCGTCGTCGGCTTCGGGTTCTCGATCGCGGGCTCCACCCTCGCCGGGCAATACCTCGGTGCCCACGACCCGGACGGCGCCGTGCGTAGCGGCTGGCGATCGACGGTCTACGCGATGGCCTTGATGGGTGCGATCGGCCTCGCTGTCGTCATCTTCGCGCGCGAACTGGCAACGTTCTTCCTTGGCGACGAGCCGGAGACCATCGAACTCACCGTGAAGATGGCCTACATCATGGCGACGATGACGCCGCTGCTCGCCATCGAATTCGCCATCGGCGGCGCCCTGCGCGGCGCCGGCGATACCCGCTTTCCGCTCGTCGCCACGATGGTCGGACTGATCGGTGCCCGATGTCTGCTCGCGGCCATCTTCACCTACCTGGAGTGGCCGGTTGTCTGGGTCTACGGCGCCATGATCGTCGAGTTCCTAGTCAAAGGCGCTATGCTGATTGCGCGCTTCATGTCCGGGAGGTGGAAGACGGTGATCGTGGATCCGGTCGCGGGGGACGACGCTCCGCCGCAACCCGTGCGAGCGGCGCGCAATGCCTGAATATCCCGACTTGACCGTCTACGTCGAGCACATCGAGCGACGCGTCAAGGGGGATCGACTAACCGGCGTCCGGCTCACCAGTCCGTTCCTGCTGCGCTCGGTCACACCCGGCGTGGACGAGGTCGCCGGGCGCGAAGTCATCGGCGTGCAGAGGCTTGCCAAGCAACTCGTGCTCGCCCTCGCCGACGGCTACTTCGTCGTCATCCACCTCATGATCGCTGGCCGCCTGCGCTGGCACGATGCCAAGCCGAACGCGCCACCCCAGGCCGTGCCGAAGCGCAACGGGCTCGCGGCCTTCGACTTCGAAGCGGGCAGCTTGATCTTCACCGAAGCCAGCAAGAAGAAGCGCGCGTCCTTGCGGTTGGTCCACGGGGAGACCGCGCTCGCCGCCTTGGATCCGGGCGGCCTCGAGGTCTTCGACATCGACCTCGATGCCTTCTACGCCCGACTGCGCGAGACGCCGCACACCGTCAAACGGGCGCTGACCGACCAACGCGTATTCGCTGGAATCGGCAACGCCTACAGCGACGAGATCCTGTTCCGGGCCCGCATGTCGCCGTTCAAGCAAGGGCGGCACATGTCGGACGACGATGCGCGCGGGTTGTTTACCGCGTGCCGAGATGTGCTGACGGAGTGGACGGAAAGACTGCGCGCCGAGGCCGAGGGCAAGTTCCCGGGCCAAGGCGGCAGCAAGGTCACCGCCTTTCATCCCCAGATGGCAGTACACGGCAAGTATCGAGAGCCTTGCCCCGTGTGTGGCGCACCGGTCCAACGCATCGTTCGACCGGAGAACGAGACCAACTACTGCGCCACCTGCCAGACCGGCGGACGACTGCTCGCCGACCGGTCACTCTCCCGGCTGCTAAAAGACACCTACCCGCGGCGAATCGAAGAGCTAGAAGGCTAGGCGAGTCGAGGAGGTACGCGGGCCTCCCGGCCCGCATATGTCCTGCTACGCTCGGCGTCCGCACTCCCCAAGGAACCGAACGAATGGAACGCAGTTTCGCCGCTCGCCTAGCGAGCTCCCTGGTCTTCGTGCTTTTGACAATCGTCACGATCGGCCTTTATCCGCTCTACTTCGCGGTGACCCGACTCGAAGAGCAGAATCAACTCCTGCAAGCGATTCTCGACGAACAACGCCTTTGATGACCCGTTGGATCGCCTGTCGCAGGCAGTCCGCCTCAAGATCCGCTGACGCCCGGTGGCCGCTCGCCTTGGTGCCGATCGAGCCGTCCCGCAGCCT
This sequence comes from Candidatus Azotimanducaceae bacterium, assembly GCA_965203685.1. Taxonomy (GTDB): domain Bacteria; phylum Pseudomonadota; class Gammaproteobacteria; order Pseudomonadales; family Azotimanducaceae; genus VXYL01. The sequence continues at coordinate 5,623,299 of OZ241908.1, read as the reverse complement.
CCGTGCGCCGGCAACGTCACATCATCGCCGCGTTGAATCGTCATCGAGGTCGGAGACCGCCTCGATCCATCTAAGCGCGTCATGCTCTTCTTGCCGGTCAAGACGGGCCACAGACTTTGCCACGCGTTCGCGCACACTCGCCAAACGCGCATTTGGGAGAATCATGCGCACCTCTCGGCAACTCGCGCTACGCTGCCGATTGCACCGACCTCGCACTCCCTTCCTAGCGGCCGTCCTCATCAGCTTCCTGCGGGATCAATCCCCCAACGTGGCGAGTCCCTGGCGAACGCGCTCCGCCTTCTCGTCGTCCCACCACCAAGTGTCCGCCCAGGCCGGCCGCTGTAGCGGCGGCTGTTCGGGGCGGCCGAAGCGGTCCCAGTAGACGAGCCGGTATCCCGGCGAGCCGAGGCCCGGGATGTAGTAGAAGCTCCACAGCAGGATGCGGTCCAGGGCGTGCGTGGCGGCGTAGAAGTCCTCGGGCGTGCGCGCCGCCATGACGTGGTCGATCATGGCGTCCACGGCGGGAGAGCGGATCCGACTCCAGTTCTGGCCACCGGGTGAGTCTGCCGCAGCCGTGCTCAGCCGGTTGCGCAGCATGATTCCCGGCACGAATCCGGGCACGAATGAGTACTGGCCCCCTTCGTACTTGCCGCTGCGCATGCGATACAGCCAGTTGGACACCTCGAGGTTCCGGGCCGTGGTGGCGATGCCGACCCGGTTCATCATGTTCATCAGCGGGGTCTCTTGGCGCAGGCCGAAGGGCGAGCCGAAAATGAACTCCACGGTGAACGGCTCGCCCGTTTCGACGTTCACCATCACCCCGTCGCGAATCTCCCACCCCGCTTCGCGAAAGAGCTCGATCGCGCGGGCGACGTTGTCGCGATCGAAACCGTAGCCGTCGGTCTCGTTGCCCACCCAGGCCTCGGTGAAGACGCGATCCGGGATCTGGCCGCGCCACGGCTCAAGGAGCGCAAGCTCCTGTTCGGACGGCAGCCCGTCCGACGCCATCCGCGAGTTGTAGAAATAGCTCTTCGCGTAGTTGTAGAAGCCGTACATCAGGATGCGGTTCGTCGCGCGGAACTCCGAGAGCAGCCAAAGGGCCTCGCGCACTCGGATGTCCTGGAACTTCGGCACGTCGAGGTTCCACATGACCGGCGCCCACAGCCCCCAAGGCCGCGCGAGTTCCACGAGCTCTCTCTTGAAGTAGCCATCGTGCACGGCGGGGAAGTTGTAGCCGGTCATCCAGTTCTTGGAGACGGTCTCGGTGCGGATATCGATGACATCGCCCTTCTGCGACTCCAACATCACCGACTCGTCCTTGAAGTAGTCGATCTTGAAGCGGTCGAAGTTGTAGCGGCCCTTGTTCACGGGGAGATCGGCGCCCCAATAGTCCTCGACCCGTTCGTGGGTGATCCAGCGGCCGAACATGAACTCGCCGATGCGGTAGGGGCCACTGCCGAGCGGCGGCTCCACGGTGGTCTTGCTGATGTCGCGCGTTTCCCAGTAGTGCTTGGGCAGGATCGAGTACGAGCCGATCGCGAACACTAGGTCGGGGTTGCCGGATGCCTCGGGCCTGGTGGTGAACAGCACCTCGTCATCGCTGATCTGCTCGATCGTGCCGAGTTCCAAGAGCGCCGAGCGCACCCCGACGGCGGCCTTCTCGCGCAACGTCTCGAACGTGAACACGACGTCCGCCGCAGTCAGCGGCATGCCGTCGTGCCAGCGCGCCCCGTCGCGAATCTTGAACGCGAACTGTCTGTAGTCCTCGGCCACCCACACGCCGGACGCCAGGCGACCGTAGTAGCTCGCCGGCTCGTCGATGGACTGTTCCAACAGCCGGTCGTAGGTCAACGCCCATTCGCCGAGCCGTTCGAAGCCTCGCGCGACACGGCCCCGGTCGAGAATGCCGTTGAAGCTGTCGTACGTGCCCCTGTCGGCGACCCGCACCATCCCGCCCTTGGGTGCGTTGGGATCGACGTAATCGAAGTGCGTGAAGCCAGGCTCGTACTTCAGCGGTTCGAGATAGGACGTGCCGTGTGCATAAGCAATCCCGACCGCGTTGCGGTCGTCGACCTCATCGGCCGCGGCAGACCCCGCTAGGAGGCCCGCCGCCAAGGACCAAGCCGCGGCGCGCACCGGCCTTAAGCCGCAAGCGCGCTCGTCAGCCGCCTGCCAGCGACTGCGCGAACATGAAGCGGTTGCCGTCCGGGTCGAAGAACGTCGCGAGCTTCACCATGCCCGGGAGTTCCACCGTCTCGCCTTCGAAACGCACGCCTTTGCCCTCGAGTTCCGAGCGCGCTGCGTCGATGTCGACCACGCCGAATACGGGCGTGCTACCACGCCCCTGCGCGGTTCCTCCCGCCTCCAGCCCGATACTGACGCCGTCCGCCGACGTGGTTACTTCAGCCCAGCCGGCCTCTGGAACCTTGAAGATCTCCTCGAATCCGAGCGTGTCTCGGAACCACGCGATCGCGTCCTCGAGATTGCTCACCGGCGTGGACAGCGTGATCGTACGGTCGTACTCGAAACTAGGCATATCGGACTCCAAAAAGTTGTCTTAACGCGCGGCTACATCTGCAACTGTGTTTCCAAGCGCGCGAGTTCATCCTGCAGCATGCCCGCCATCTGGAACACGTGCGACGGAAAGATGTGCTTCGGACGCTCGATCGGTGGGAGGTCGACATCCTTGGCGTCTAGGGTCAGCGTGAGGTAGGCGACCTCCGCCAGCAAGGTGGTGCCCAAGAGATACACGTCCGACGGCTCGATGTCGCGACGCCGCAGTTCCCGGCGGAGATTCAACCGCAACACGGCGATGCCGTGTTGGCCGCCGATCTCCTGCGCGATGCCCAAGCACTCCAGGACGCGACGGTAGACGTCGGACGGTACTTTTCCGGGGTCGAACGGCGGCAACCTGCCGTAAACCGGAAACGACTCGTCCTCCGTGAGCGCGCCGGCGACGTAGGCGGCCGCCAGTTCCAAGCGCCCGTAGACGTCCCGCGGCTGAATCGGGCGATCAAGCATGAGATTCAACTGCCGGATCGCCTGCACGGTCTCGCGGAAGACGTCCCGCGGCTCGCGGTTCGGCTCGAGCACTGGCAGTTCCGCACGGTAGCTGATGCCCAACTCGTCGCGTATCCGCTCGACCCGTTCTTGGGCCGCCTGCACCACGCGCAGCACATGCCGCGGCTCGATCTCTCCCACGGGAAACGGCGGCAGCACGCTCTCCTCACCCGTCATCTGCTGCGCCAGCCGACCGACTTGGCGGAATAGCGTTTGCGCCTGGTAGAACACGTGTCGCGGCTCCGCATGGTCGACGATCCATGCCGGCGCCTCCAGTCTCGGTCGGCCCATCACCTCGCGGATGAGCTCGACATCCTGGGCAACCTGGCGCACCGCCTGATAGACGTGCGGGGGCGCGATCTCCTCCGGCTCTGCGGCGAACGTGGCCGCCGACAACGTCGCTGCTAGAGCGAATACAAGTGACCTCATGTACGACTACTCCTTCCCTCGACCGCTTTGATCATAAACGCTTGCAGGCTCAAAACAGAAAGTTACGCACGAAGTCGATGAAGCCAACACCGTAGCGCTCCTCGAAGACGAGCCAAGTCAGCCAGGTGAAGCCCAGCACGGCCACCATGACCACGCCCACCACAGCCGCACAGGCCACTACCGTCGGGCTCTTCAAAACCCGTTCAACGAGCGATCGCGGCTTGCGCACGGCTGTCGTGTCCGTTAGCGGGCGAACCGCGACACGATGTTCTCGAGGAGTTCCTGCCGCCCACTCACCGGCGTCAGGTCCCGCGCGGTGGTCCGGGTATGGGCGTGCAACGAGTCAAGGCTCTCGCCACCGTCCAGGATGCTCTTGCCGACGCCGTTGCCCCAGCCGGCGTAGCGTTGCTCGACGCGGTTCGACAATTCGCCGCTGCCGAGCAACTCGGCCGCATTCTTAAGCCCTCGCGCAAGGGTATCCATGCCGCCGATGTGGCCGTAAAACAGATCCTCCCGGGCCACGCTCTGCCGACGCATCTTGGCATCGAAATTGAAGCCGCCCGTGCCCAAACCGCCAGCCTTGAGAATCTCGTAGAGCACGAGCGTCGACTCCTCGACGTTGTTCGGATACTGGTCGGTGTCCCAACCGTTCTGCGCATCGCCCCGGTTGGCATCGACGCTGCCGAAAATGCCGTGCGCGATGGCGTACGCGACCTCGTGCTGGAACGTATGCCCGGCCAGCGTCGCGTGGTTGCATTCGATGTTGAGTTTGAACTCGTCCGCCAAGCCGTACTTCTGCAGGAAGGCGTAGCACGCCGCGCTGTCGTAGTCGTACTGGTGCTTGGTCGGCTCGCACGGCTTCGGTTCGATCAAGAGCGTTCCCTTGAAACCGATCTTGTGCTTGTGCTCGACCACCAACTGCATGAAGCGGCCAAGCTGATCGGATTCGCGCTTGAGGTCGGTGTTGAGCAGCGTGTCGTAGCCTTCGCGACCGCCCCACAGGACGTAGTTCTCACCGCCTAGGGCATGCGTGAGTTCCAACACGGTCTTGACCTGGCCCGCCGCGTGGGCGAACACATCGGGGTTGGGATTCGTCGCTGCGCCGGCGGCGTAGCGGGGGTGGCCGAACAGGTTGGCGGTCCCCCAGAGCAGTTTGACGCCGCTCTTCTCCATGGCGTGGCCCATGGCTTCCCCGATGGCCAGCAGGTTCTTCTCCGACTCGGCGAACGTTTGGCCTTCGGGGGCCACGTCGCGGTCGTGGAAGCAGTAGTAGGGGACGGTGAGCTTCTCGAAGAATTCGAAGGCGGCGGCGAGCTTCGCCCGAGCGGCCGCCATGGGGTCGCTAGCGCCGTTGGCCCAAGGGCGATCCCAGGTGCCGACGCCGAAGACGTCCGCGCCTTGCGCGTCGAACGAGTGCCAGTAGCAGACGGCGAAGCGCAAGTGCTCGGCCATGGTCTTGCCCAATACGGGGGCGTCGGCATCGTAGTAGCGAAACGACAGCGGATCGGTGGAGTCCGGGCCGCGGTAGGCAATGGCGTCGATGTCCTTGAAGAAACTCATGATGTGGACTCCGGTTCGTCGATCAGCGGCCAAGGAGCCCTCAGCCGGGGAGCGCGAGGGGCCTGCCCCTCGCATGGAAGTTGTGGACAGGCGAGTTTGGCGACTCGGACTCGCGGCGGCAAGGCGCGCCACCTAACGGTGGCGGCGCGCCGCCTGCGGCGGCGCGATGGAGAACGCTGCGCGTTCTCCCGGCGCGCGGGCAGAACGATTCATGGGGCGTTGGCATCGTGCAACTGCGGGAAGCGCGGCTTCAAGTCGTCGTAAAGCCGGCGGTAGACGGCGAAGCGCGCGGCTGCGCGGTCGATATCCGGCGCAGTGGCGGTCACTTCGGCAGCAAGCGGCGCCGGCGGGCAGACATCGGCGGGATCGCCGCCGCCGTGACCGAGCGCCGCCAAGCGCGCCGCGCCGAGGGCGGGCCCGACGGCGGCGTCCTCGCGATAGGACAACGGGCGCGCTAGGGCAGCGGCTAGGATGCCGCCCCAGAACAGGCTCCTCGCACCGCCGCCGATCACGCTCACCTCGCCGATCTCGGCCCCCGCATCGACGAGAACGCGCTGTCCGTCGGCGAGCGCAAATGCCACGCCTTCGAGCACCGCGTAGCCGAGTTCCGCACGATCCACATCGTGGTGCAGGCCCACGAACGCACCGAGGGCATCGGCGTCGTTGTGCGGTGTGCGCTCCCCCGACAGGTAGGGAAGGAAGTAGACAGGCCCCGGCGTGACGGAACTGCTTTCCACCTCGGCGAGCAACGCTTGTTCGGACGCCGCGCCGGTCAGCCGGGCAACCCATGTCAGCGCGCTAGCGGCGGACAGGATGACCGACATCTGGTGCCAGAGCCCCGGTAACGCATGACAGAACGCGTGCACGCCGCCAGCCGGGTTGGGGCGGTACTGCGTATCCGGCACGAAGTACACGCCGGATGTCCCGAGCGAGACGAAGCTGATGCCGGGCGCCACCGCTCCCGCACCTACGGCACCGGCGGCCTGGTCGCCGGCGCCGCCGACGACTGGCACGGGCGCCATTCCCCATTCCGCAGCGACGCCCGGATGCAACGTCGCGCTGACCTCGGACCCCTCGACGAGGCGAGGCATGCGGCTCTCGCTCAAGTCCGTGGCTGCCAACATGGCCTCGGACCACTCCCGCGCTCCGACGTCCAGCCACAGCGTCCCCGATGCGTCCGAGAGGTCGCTCACGAACTCACCTGTCATCCGGTAGCGTACGTAGTCCTTCGGCAGCAACACCGTGCTCGTGCGCGCGAAGATGTCGGGTTCGTGCTCGCGGACCCAGTTGAGCTTGGGCGCCGTAAAACCCGGCATGGCCCGGTTGCCCGTGATTCCCGCGACGTCGATGGCGGCCTCCAAGGCCGTGCACTGCGGCTCCGATCGACCGTCGTTCCAGAGAATCGCATTGCGCAACACGTCGCCGCGTCGGTCCAGCAACACGGCGCCATGCATCTGGCCGGAAAGCCCGATTGCCCGGATGCGGAGCGCGTAGTCACGCAGCGCAGCCACGGCGTCGCAGGTGGCGCGCCACCAGTCGTCGGGGTTCTGCTCGCTCATCCGCGGTCCGGGACGCTCCACCGAAAGCGGCTCGCTCGCTTCGGCGACGACCTCCCCCGTCTCGCTCATCACGATGGCCTTCACCGAGGACGTGCCGAGGTCCAATCCCAGGTACATGCTGCTGCTCCACAAAGGGCGGGCAATCGTGCCCGCAAAGGCACACCCCACCGGTCCAGTGTGGCGGATCACCACCCCGAGCGAAAGCTCAAGGCCTTTAGGCGGTAACGCTGGACACAACGCGTTGGTATGCTGACCGGCTCCCATGCCCAGCCGGGGAATGCTTTGGGATGCACCGACCGACCTTTCCGGCTCCTCGTGATCTGCACCGGTAATCGGGCGCGTTCCCAGATGGCGCACGGCTGGCTTGCACACTTGGGCGGCGACCGCGTCACGGTGGCGAGTGCCGGCACGGTCCCCAAGGGCGTGCATCCGATCGCGATCCGGGTGATGGCCGAAGTGGGCATCGACATCTCCGCACACACGTCTGACCCCGTGGAACGCTATCTCGACCAAGAGTTCGACTTGGTCATCACGGTGTGCGACGCCGCGCGGGAGCAGTGCCCCGTGTTTCCTGGCGCCAAGCGCGTACTCCACCGGGCGTTCGAAGATCCCGACTACCCGGAACTCGACGAGGCAACCTTCACCGACGTGTTCCGGCGGATCCGGGACGAGATCGGCACGTTCAGCCGCGAGTTGCTTGAGGATCTTCCGTAGGGCCTACACGGCCCCACACCACGCCTATTCTGCGTCCGGCGCCTCCGCGTCGGCGCGCGCTGCCCGTTCAAGGTCGATCAAGTGGTTGACCACGGCGAACATGCCCTGCAAGCCAACGCGGCCCGACTCCGTCACGTAGCGACCGTTCACCACGACGCTCGGCGTGGCCATGATGCGGTACATCCGCCCCTTGGCGTCGGCTTGGCGCACGCGGGATTGGACGCCGAAGGAGTCGTAGACGCGCAAGAACTCCTCCTCCTCGACACCCCCGTCCCGGAGGAAAAGCCTTCGCACGTATTCGCGACGGCTCATGTCGATGCCGTACTCGTGAATGGCGGCGAACATCGGCATGTGGATACGGTCCAGAACGCCCAGGGTGTCGGCCGCGAAGAATGCTTGCGCAAGGGGCAGCAGGCGTTGAGTCACCAGCGGCAATCGATGAAAGTCGACATCGTCCGGCATGGTCTGTTGCCACGCGGCGACAATCGGCTCGAGGTTGTAGCAGTGGATGCAGGCGTAGGAGAACACCTCCACCACCTCGATCTTGTTCGGATCCCGGGTCTCCACGGGCACCGGAAGCTTGACGTAGTCGACGCCTTGTGTGAACTCAGCGGCGTTGGCGGTCGCAAAGGCGAGCGTGCATGCCAAGGCTGCGGCAATAGCCTGCATCGCGCGGGCGCTTCCGACTCTCTGCCATCTGCGCTCCAATTCTCAGCTCCTCCGGTGCTTGCGCCGCCCGGCCCTAGTGCAGGCCCACCAGGTACTTGGCGACAGCTTCGATTTCACCGTCCGTCAAGTTGGCCACCGTCTGCCGCATCATACCGCCGTACTCTTCGTCCGTTGTCCGCTGGCCTTCGCGATAGGCCTTGAGTTGCGGCACAACGTAGTCGACGTGTTGACCGGACAGGCGCGGAAAGCCGGCCGGTGCATTGCCGCTGCCGTCTGGGGCATGGCACGCGGTGCACGCCGCCACCTGCTTATGCAGCAGCCCGCCGCGATAGATGCGCTGGCCAAGACCCGCAGCCTCCGCTGGTGCGGCCCGCACGTCGGCGGTCTGACTCGCGTAGAACGCGGCCATGTCGGCGATCTCCTCATCGGAGAACCGGTCAAGCTGGCCCGCCATGAGTGGCGCGGCCCGGAGACCGTCGCGCATCAGCAGCATCTGGCGGTTCAGGTAGCGGAAGTTCTGCCCCGCCAAGCTCGGGTTGATCGGAAGGGTGCTATTGCCGTCCTCCCCGTGACAAGCCACGCACGGCGCTGACAGGGCGCGGCCTGCCTCGGCGTCCGGCCCAGCCTCATCGGCCGCTTGTTCTGCCGCCGCCGCGCCCATACTTACGCACAGCGCCGCGATGGCAATGGGGGTTCGCGTTCCCACGGTGCTCTTGCTTCCCTTGTTGTTCGCTAGAATCCCTAACTGCCGCCGACGTGCTCGATTCACGCCGCGCTTCCGGCGGCACCGCGTCGGCAATCCCGACGCGAACTAGGAGCTTCGGCATACGCCGAAGCGCGCGGAGTATAGCATCGTGACCGACGCGGATTGCCGGCTTGGCGCGCCTCTGACCAGCAGGTTCCTGACGAGCGCCGACCGTCTCCAACGCTGTCCCGTGGACGACGTCCCGGAAGTGTGTTTCGTCGGCCGTTCAAACGCCGGAAAGTCGAGCACACTCAACCGGTTGACGGGCAGCAAGTCTTTGGCGCGGGTGAGCAAGACCCCCGGCCGCACCCAATTGATCAACTTCTTCGCCGTCGCCGACGGCGGGAGACTGGTCGACCTGCCCGGCTACGGCTACGCCAAGGCGGCCAAGGCCCGCCGCGACGCATGGGGACGCGCCATCGACGACTACCTCAACCATCGCACGAACCTCGTCGGCATCGTCCTGGTCATGGACGCACGGCGACCGCTACAACCGTTCGATGCGCACATGATCGACTGGGCCAAGCCGCGCAGCCTTCCCCTGCTAGCGCTACTCAACAAGGCGGACAAGCTCAAGCAGGGCGCGCGCGTGCAGACGCTGCGCAACGTGCAGCGGGAACTGGACGAGAACTGCCACGCCGCGCTGTTCTCGGCACAGACCGGGCTTGGCGCGGCTGGTGCCACGGACCTCGTGCGAAGCTGGCTCTCGACAGCGCAACCCTGATCGGACAGCGGCATCAATATTGGTGATGTCTGCAGAAGAGAACGTGCCCACGCTGGTCGCGGATGCCCGCCGAGGATGCCAGCACGCCCGGAGTCGGCTCATTGCTCGAGCCTCGGCATTGGCCCGCCGTGTCGCCTTGGCCCGGGGACACGGCGACGTCGAAGACGTGGTCCAGAACACGGTGGTGCGGGTGATGGAATCCTTGGAGTCATTGACTGACCCATACGCCTTCGACGGGTGGGTCGCCGTGATCGCCAGGAACGAGGCGCGGATGCTAGCTCGCGGCGAGATCCGATGGCGACAGTTGAAGTTCGTCCTGCACGTGCGCGATCCCGAATCGACCCAGGCGAAAGAAAACCCGGACTCTGACCAAACCCCACCGCGAAACTCGCGGGTGCAGGAGGCGATGGCCCGCCTGCCGCCACACCAAGGAGACTTAATCCGGGCACGCTACGTCCGTAGCGAGTCGTATCAGGAGATAGGCGCGCAGTTGCGGATCTCCACATCGGCCGTGAAGAGTCGTCTACACCGCGCCCGCAAGCGGCTGAAGGAGGAAATGGGCAACATGAACCGCAGCACGTCCTGGCGACTCAATCCGACCGACGTCAAATCGCTGGCCGTTGCGGACCTCTTTCGCTCGACCAGCGAAGCCTCACCCCGTGGAGTCCGAGGTATCCTGCTGGATCGACAGGGCTACGCTGTGGCCACCGATGGTGCTCACCTACTGCTGCGGCGCATAGCGGCGCTCAAGGCGCTTGACGCCGACGTGTTGGTGGAACCGAATGGCGCAGAAGCGCTGACCGGCAGCGCCGAACTCACCGTTCACCTGGACGAAGTCCGCATCGCGTTGGCGACCGAAGAACTCGCTTGGGGCATTAGCCAATCGCGGTTCCCCGACTACCGGCAGGTCCTGCCCAAAGCACCGGACGTGATGATGCGGATCTTGGTCCGGGCCCGCGACTTGAGGTCGGCAACCGACGACCCGCCTCGTGCCGACAGGGAGTTCGACGATGGCCGAGTGGACGACTTTGTTCGCCTGTCCCTACTACCGGGTGGAACGCTGGTCGCAGGCGTCGTCTACGAAGCCGGTAGCAGTGGGCTCAAGGAAATGGCGACGAGTCCGGTCGAGTTGCTCGGCGTGGAAGTTGCCAAGACCCTTGCCGACCAGTTCATCCACCTGCGCGTGCCACGCGAAGCGCTGTTCGCGCTCGAAGGCTTCGAGATCTCGTTGACCGTGAGCCGCCATGGTGTGATCGACATGACCGACGGCAAGCACAGGGTCTTGACCATGTGCATGAAGACTGCGGACAAGCTGGCCGCGGCCTAGCCGGGCGGAAAGCGCTCGTCCGACGTCTCGTGAGTCAGGGCGGCATCAATGCGCCTCGTCCCAGTTGTCGCCGACACCTGCGTCGACCACGAGTTCAACGGTCAGGTCCGCCGCGTCTCGCATCCGTCGCGTGACCTCTTCGGTGACCGCGTCCACGTCGTCCTCGGCCACCTCGAGCACCAGTTCGTCGTGGACCTGCAGGATCATGGACGCATCGAGCCCGCCGTGGCGACAGAAGTCGTCTACGGTCAGCATGGCGCGCTTGATGATGTCCGCGGCTGTCCCTTGCATCGGCGCGTTGATGGCGGCCCGTTCGGCACCCTGTCGGCGGGCGTGGTTGCGAGCGCCGATGTCCGGTAGGTAGAGGCGTCGCCCGAATACGGTCTCGACGAAGCCGTCGGCGTGGGCCTGGGCCCGCACCCGGTCCATGAACTCGCGCACGCCCGGGAAGCGCTCGAAGTAGCGGTCGATGTAGCCCTGCGCAACGAACCGGGTCACGCCAAGCTGTTGCCCTAAGCCAAACGACGACATCCCGTAGATCAGCCCGAAGTTGACCGCCTTGGCGCTGCGGCGCTGGTCGTCGGTAACCGCCCCTAGCTCTTCACCGAAAACCTCCGCTGCGGTCGCACGATGGATGTCCTCGCCCGCGGCGAAGGCCCCTTGCAGACCCTCGTCACCCGACAGGTGCGCCATGATCCGCAACTCGATCTGCGAATAGTCGGCGGCGATCAGCTTCTTGCCCGGCGGCGCCACGAACGCCTGGCGGATGCGGCGCCCCTCGGCGGTGCGGATGGGGATGTTCTGCAAGTTGGGATCCGCCGAGGACAGGCGCCCGGTGGCCGCTACCGCCTGGTTGTAGGACGTGTGGATGCGGCCGGTCGCCTGGTTGATCTCGTGCGGCAGGCTATCGGTATAGGTGGATTTGAGCTTCGACAGCGAGCGGTGGTCGAGGATGATGCGCGGCAGCTCATGGCCCGCGTCCGCGAGCTCGACGAGCACCGGCTCGGCCGTTGAGCGCTGGCCTTTCTGGGTCTTCTTCAGCGCCGGCAATCCAAGCTTGTCGTAGAGGATCTCCTGCAACTGTTTTGGCGAGCCCAAGTTGAACGCCTCGCCAGCGGCCGTGTACGCCGCCTCCTCGAGCTCGCCCATGCGGGTTGCGAGTTCACGGCTCTGTTCCGCGAGCAGACCGGCATCGACCAACGCGCCGGCGCGCTCGACACGCGACAGCACGGCGAGCAGCGGGCGGTCGATGTCGTCGTAGACGTCTCTGAGCCGGCCGGTGGCGTCGAGCTTCGTGCGCAACGTTGCGTGCAGGCGGGTCGCAAGGTCCGCCCGCGTGGCCGCATAGCCCGCCGCGGCATCGACGTCGATGGCGTTCATCGACAGGCGTTTCGCACCCTTGCCCGCGATCGACTCAAGCGCCGGGCCAGGGTCGCCGAGGTACTTGCCGGCAACGTCCTCCAAGTGGTGGCGACGGGCACCGACGCTGTCCACGACGTAGGACTCCAGCATGATGTCGTGGTCCGCACCTTCAAGGTTCACGCCGTACCTCGCGAGAATGCTCATCACGGACTTCAGGTCGTGGGCGGTCTTGGCAATCGATCCATCCTCGAGGATCGGCTTCGCCGCCGCGAGGAAGTCCACCCAGGTGAGTTGCGCAGGCACGCCGACGTAGTCGTGGCCAACCGGCACGTAGGCGGCCTGGCCAGCTTCCACGCCGAGCGCCACCCCGACGGGGCGACTGGTCATGAACCGCTCGCCGGCCGTCTCGATCAATAGGGTGAGCGATCCCGCTTCCCGGGCCCTTGCCAACCAGCGGGCCAGGGCGTCACCGTCCCCCACTACTTCGATATCCACCGCGTCGGGCACTGCGGCTGGCTCCGCACTGCCGCCAAGCTCTTCCAGCCACGGCTTGAACTCGAACCGCTCGAAGAACTCGCGCAGCTTGTCCTCGTCGGCGGGCTTCATCGCCAAGTCATCGATGCCGACGTCGAGGCTCAAGTCGCAGTCGATCGTCGTGAGCTGCCTTGACAGCGGCAACTGGTGCACCGTTGCGCGCAGGTTGTCGCCGATCTTTCCCTTGACCTCCCCGGCGCGTGCGATGACCTCGTCCAGCGAGCCGAACTGGGTGAGCCACTTGGCCGCGGTCTTCGGGCCGACCTTCGGCACGCCCGGAATGTTGTCGATCGCGTCGCCCATCAGGGCCAGGTAGTCGACGATCAACTCCGGCGCGACTCCGTACTTCTCGACCACGCCGTCCCGGTCGAGAGCCGTCTCGGTCATGGTGTTGACCAGGGTGACGTGGTCGGAGACCAACTGCGCCATGTCCTTGTCGCCCGTGGAAATCACGGTGCGCCGAGCGGTACGGGTGGCCTGGGCGGCCAGCGTGCCGATCACGTCGTCGGCCTCGACCCCACCGACGCGGAGAAGCGGCATGCCCATCGCCTCGATGATGTCGAGGATCGGCTGGATCTGGAGGCGCAGGTCGTCCGCCATCCGCGGCCGGTTCGCCTTGTACTCGGGAAACATCTCGTTGCGGAAAGTCGGGCCGCTGGCGTCGAAGACCACGGCGACCGGGCTGCCCTCGAAGTCGGCGGCAAGCTTGCGCAGCATGCCGATGACACCGCGGATTGCGCCCGTCGGAAAACCGTCCAAGGTGCGCAAGTCGGGGAGCGCATGGAACGCCCGGAACAGGTAGGACGAGCCGTCGACGAGCAATAACGGTTTGTCGGCAGCCATGCTAGATTCCCCTTCATGTGGAACGTGCGCCCAGAGCCGACATAGTGACCGGGGGCGCGGGTTTCATGCAAGACGCGACCGCTCCGAGGTCGCCCTTGTCCTGGGCTGTCTTCCCGTTCCTGGCCGCCCTCGCGTTGGCGTCTCCAGGGCTGTTCGCCGCACCGTCAGAGCCCGAAATCCCCACCCCGCCCGCTGGCGCTGACGACCCTCCCGCGAAACAAGCCCCTGCATCCGACAAGGCCCCCTCGCCCGCCGACTCGAAAACGCGCCACGTTCCGCTAATCGTCACCGAGGAGCCGCCGCCCGAGTTCCGCGGACCCGACGTCACGCTCATCGCGAGCGAAGAGCGCATGGTCTACGAGTACCGCCAGAACGGCCAGCTTCGGATGATCAAGGTGGTGCCGAAACTCGGCAAGCCGTACTACTTGGTGCCTTACGACAGGACCCGCGGCTTCGGGGACTTGGAGCAGGCGAAGACGCTTGTTGCCGAGTGGGTCCTTTGGGAGTTCTAGAGAGAGGCTCTGCCTGAGTGTATGGCCGCGTCCTTAAGGACTTTTTCGGCCAATTAGGTTAATTTACAGTTTTCGCTGGCGCGTTACGAGTATTTCGCGGATGGTGCGCAGTTCCACTCAATTGGCGAGCGCTGGAACGCGCCGGCCTGCCGGCTATGCCGCCCTAGTAGAGCGCTTCGACCTCGACGTAATCCCCAACTGGCACATGTCGCATGTGCTGCTACGGGGAGTTCACCGCCGCAACTCGGAAGGGAGCACAGTCACCGACGACTATCCTGCCACATACTGGCCTGGGGATGGGTTCGGCGATCATCTGGAGTTCGCGCTCAAGTACGACGGCACGAATCTCGGAATCCTCGCCGCACTCTTCGACGCGGCCGCGCAATCGGACGTGCTTGCATATGTGCGCTCGAAGCCCATGGGCATATACGCGCGGCGGACGTGGTATCTGTACGAGTTCCTCACAGGCAGAAGGCTCCCGCTCGATGACCTCCCGCCGCGCGGCAGCTACGTGGACCTGCTCGATCCGGCCACCTACTACACGACAAGGCCGAGTCGGCGCGTGCGGCGCCAGAGGATCAACGACAACCTGCTGGGCGACTCCAAGCACTGCCCGACGGTGCGCCGCACGCAAGAACTCGAGGCCTACGAAGCCGCAGACTTGCCGCGAAGATGCCGCGAGGTCGCTTCCGGATATCCACAGAGACTGCGCTCGCGAGCGCTCGGCTATCTCTACGAAAAGGAAACCAAGTCCTCGTTCGCGATCGAGCATGTCGAGCTCGATTCCAGTCGGACCGAGCGGTTCATCGCGTTGTTGCAGGACGCCGAGCGTCAGGACCATTGCTTAAGGGACGCCTTGATCGACGTACAGAACCGAATCGTGGACCCGCGGTTTCGCGATGCCGGCTATCGACAGTCCCAGAACTACGTCGGCCAGTCGGTAGGCTTCGACCGGGAGATCATCCACTTCGTCGGCGCGAAGCCCGGTGCCCTTGAGCAGCTCATGGCCGGCTTGATCGATGCCCACCAACGCATGGAAGCGGGCAATGTCCACCCAGTGGTGCATGCCGCCGCCATCGCCTACGCATTTGTCTTTCTCCACCCCTTTGAGGACGGCAATGGCCGCATCCACCGCTTCCTGATACACAACATCCTTGCTCGACGCGGCTTTACCCCAGCGGGCATGGTCGTCCCGGTATCTGCGGCCATGCTGAATCGGCCCATCGACTACGACGCATCCTTGGAAGCGTTCTCGCGCCAACTCATGCCGCTCGTCGACTACGTGCTGGAGGACGACGGCCGCTTGACCGTTCGCAACGAAACCACCTCGTGGTACCGCTTCATCGACCTCACCGCGCAAGCGGAGGCACTGTTCCGTTTGCTCGAGATCGCGATCGAGGTGGAGCTTGCCCCAGAGCTCGAGTTCCTTGCCCGATACGATCAGTGCAAGGCGGCTATTCAGGGGATCGTGGACATGCCGGATCGCAAGATTGACCTGTTCATTCGCCTTTGCGCGCAGAACCACGGTCGGCTTTCGGCGAGCAAGCGGAAGAGCCAATTCGCCATGCTTTCGGACGCGGAGGTCTGGGCCATGGAGCAGGCGGTCCAGGACGCGTGGCAAGGCGACCCATGGCCTTCGACATGAGATCCGCGCGCCTGCTAGCGCACGCGGAGTAGCAGCACCATGAAGTAGCGCCGCTCGTCTAGGAGCGCATCGACGCACTCGAATCCCGCACGAGCAGCCTTCGCGATGAACTCTTCGGGCGCGTACTTGTAGGAGTTCTCCGTGTGCAATGCCTCCCCGCGGGCGAATTCCACCACGTCGCCGTTGATGCGCACGACCTGGTCGCGCTGGGCATCGAGGTACATCTCGATGCGTCCGGCGTCCGGGTTGTACACCGCGCGGTGGCGGAATCCGGCCAGGTCGAAGTCGGCGCCGACCGCCGTGTTCAGGTGGCGCAACAGGTTCTCGTTGAAGCGCGCCGTGACGCCTGCCGCGTCGTTGTACGCCCGCGCGAGCACACTAGGGTCCTTCTTCGCGTCCACCCCGATGATGAGGGTGCCGCCCGGACCCACGGTCCGCGCCACGCCGCGCAGGAAGCCGTCGGCCGCCGCGGGGTCGAAGTTGCCGATGCTCGAGCCCGGGAAGAACGCGACGCGCGGCAACTCCCGCGCCGCCGGCGGCAATTCGAACGGCCCGGAGTAGTCCGCGCATGTCGGGTACACCGATAGGGCCGGGTAGTCGTCGTAGACGGCCCGCGCCGACGCGACGAGGTGGTTCCTGGAGATGTCGACGGGGACGTAGGCCTTGGGATCGCAGGCCTCGAGCAGGATGCGCACCTTGACGCTGCTGCCGCTACCGTACTCGACTAGGCAGGTGTCGGTACCCACATGCTCGCCGATGACCTGACGGTTCTCGTTGAGAATGCCGACCTCTGTCCGGGTCAGGTAGTACTCCGGCAACTTGGTGATCGCGTCGAAAAGCGCCGATCCCGCAGGGTCGTAGAAGTACTTCGGCGGGATCGCCTTTTGCGGAAGGCTCAAGCCCCGCGTCACTTCCGCCACCATGTCGGGTAGCGGCGGCTTGTGATCGAACACCGCGAAGGACGAATGGCCATTGGGGATGCTGGGATCGATGATCAGGCTCCTAGCTCAAATCCTTGGCAAGTCGAATACCCGTGAACTGCCAGCGGTCCTTCGGGTAGAAGAAGTTCCGATAGCTCAAGCGGATGTGGCCAACGGGCGTCGCGCAAGAGCCGCCGCGCAGGACCATCTGGCTGGACATGAACTTGCCGTTGTACTCGCCGAGCGTGCCACTTAAGGGGCGGAAGCCGGGATAGGGTCCGTAGGCGCTCGAAGTCCACTCCCAGCAGTCGCCGAACACCTGCGCCATGCCGGCATCTCTCGCCGCTTCCGGGTGCAGTCCCCCATCGGCGAAGTTGCCTTGCACCGGTTGCCCCGCAGCGACCACCTCCCACTCCATCTCGGTGGCGAGCCGGGCACCGGCCCAACGCGCATACGCGTCGGCCTCGTAGTAGCTAACGTGGGTGACCGGGGTTCGGTCGAGAAGCGGTCGTTCGCCGTCCAAGCGGTATTCGTGCCAGCCGTCGTCACGCCGCCAATACATGGGCGCTTCGACGCTGTTTTCCCGGCGCCATGTCCAACCCTCGGACAACCAAAGGGCCGGCGTATCGTAGCCACCTGCGGCGATGAACTCGGCGTACTCCGCGTTGGTGACCAAGCGGGCGGCCAGCGCAAAGTCGTCGAGGTAGACCTTGTGCCTGGGACACTCGTTGTCGAATCGGAAACCATCTCCGAAGTGAGCACCCACTTCCTTCACACCGCCCGGAAATTCAGCGAATGCAATCGGCTTCCTAGCACCGTGGGAGGCGGCATCGCCGCCCTCGCGATACGCTGGCTTCAGCGGATTCAAACCGAGATTCGCCTTGAGGTCGGTCACCAGGAGTTCCTGGTGCTGCTGCTCGTGGTGCAACCCGAGCTCGATCCGGTCTTGGACACCGGGATCGTCCGCGTCGAGCAGCGTGACCATGGCCTCGTCCACGTGGGCGCGGTATTCCATCACCTCGGTAACAGTCGGTCGCGACAGCGTGCCCCGCAGCGGTCGGGGGAACTGCTCGCCGACGCCTTCGTAGTAGGAGTTGAACAACACCTCGAAGGCCGGATGGAACGGCTTGTAGTCGGGAACGAACGCCTTTAACAGGAACGTCTCGAAGAACCAGGTCGTATGCGCGAGGTGCCACTTCGGGGGGCTCGCATCGAGGATCGGTTGCACCCCGTAGTCGTCCGTCGCCAACGGTCGGCACAGCGCAAGCGACTGCGCCCGAACGGTCGAATAGCTACCTAAGCCCCCATACGCGGCGGCGCTTTCCCCGACGTTCCCCATGGTCCGTTCAGCCCGTGCGCGCATCCCAGCGTTGGGCCAAGGCGCGCGTCAACGTCGCGAGTTGCTGCGCATCGTGGGGCGGCCGGATGAAACCGAAGTGGCGACCGAGTGGGTCGACGACGGCTATGTGGCTCGAATGATCCATGAGGTAGCCGAGCGCCGAATCCTCAACTGGCACCTTGGCAAAACCCGCATGCAGACTCTTGCTGAACGCCGCGATCGCCGGTGGCGAACCGGTGACGCCAACGAAATTGGCCGAGAACGACGCCACGTAGTCTTGGAGGAGGTCCGGCGCGTCGCGCTCCGGATCAACGCTGACCAAGATCCCCTGGAACGCTGAATCGCCGTCGGCCAGCAGTCGCTCCTCGGCAGCCCCCAGGACAGCCATGGTCGTGGGACAGATGTCCGGGCAGTTGGCGTAGCCGAAAAAGACGAACGACCACCGGGTGCGCAGCCGTTCAATGTCGAAAGGCTCTCCCGTGGCGTCCGCCAGGGCAAACGCATCGATCGTCCGCGGTTCCGGAAAGGCCGTGAATCCGAAGGCCGCAAGTTCCTCGTCCGTAAGCCCGGGTTCGGAGACAAGACCGGTGAACGCCAAGCCGCCGCCCACCAAGCCCAACGCCAACAACGCCGCCACGACCCACTTCATCGGCGCACTATACCCGCATCGGCCGGTTTGCTGCGAAGCGAACTGCCACCAAGACAAGCAGCAACGCCGCCGCGCCCGCGTTGTGCAAAACCGCGACAGCCAAGGGCAAAGCGAACACGACGTTGGCGATGCCGAGCCCTAGCTGGGCCGCCAATACCGCCGCCAGGGACCAACCGACGACGCGGTCACCGAGCCGCCACGCCAAGACGCCGACGATAAGCAGCACGGCGATCGCCCCAAGGCGATGGGCGAAATGAATGGCAACCCGGGCATCGCTCGACATCAGCCCGCCAAGGTAGTTCGGGCCGACGGTCTGCGTGACATCGAAGCCGGTCCTGAAATCCATCTCCGGCAGCCAGGCGCCGTGGCATGTTGGGAAATCCGGGCAAGCCAGGGCGGCATAGTTGGACGTCAGCCAGCCGCCCAAGGCCACTTGAACGACGAGGACCACGAGCGCCACCGTCGCTAACCGTTTGAGTGAAGGATCGACCCGGAGCAACGGCGTGGGTCGCTCGGTGAGCGCAAGTACGCCGAGCAGGGCCAACGTTGCGAACCCGCCGAGGAGATGGGCCGTGACGACCTGCGGCCAGAGCTTGAGCGTCACCGTCCAAGCTCCGAACGCGCCCTGGGCAATCACGAGGACGGCAAGCCCCGCTGGGAGACGCCAAGGCTGCCGGTTCTTCACGGCGAGACCCAGGATGACCAGGATCAACGCGCCCAGGGTGGTCGCGGCATAGCGGTGGATCATCTCCACCCACGCCTTGTCGGCCTCGACCGGCGCATCCGGGAACGCCGCCTCGGCACGTGCGATCTCCGCGGCACCGGTTGGCACACCGAGTTGGCCATAGCAGCCTGGCCAGTCCGGGCAGCCGAGCCCGGCATCGACAAGGCGTGTGTAGGCGCCGAGCACCACCACCACTGACGCCAGTGCGATCCCCGCCAGGGCCATGCGATAGACGCCGGTCGACGGCTTAGCCGGCACGGTTCCGTCCCCTTCGCAAGCCGATGACGACGTACCCTGCGATGACAGCGGCACCGATCACCAACCACTGCGCGGTGTAGCCCCAATGCATCCCGGGAGAGTAGTCCCATGCCAACGACGCAGGTCTCGAGACGCCAGCGCTGCCACGTTCAAGGCGGATCTCCCGAGGATGGGCGCCCGCGGCCGCCGCCATGCGCACCGGATCAGCCCAGCGGACCTGCTTCGGCCAGTCCTCCGGCCAAGGCTGTTGCGACGCGTAGACGGTCACCGGGGTGCTCGGCCAAAGGACCCCTACCACCGAAACCTCCCCGGACGGCGGTGCCGTCGGGCTTGCCAACCAGCCGCGGTTGACCAAGAACGCACCGTGCGACGTGCGCAGCACCGACCAAGCCTCGACACCGCCCGCCTGCCGAGCGCCAACGAAAAACTGGCTTTCCGGGTCGTACTCGCCGACAAGCGACACACGGAGGAAGTCCGGCGAGTCAGAGCGTAGCGCGGTGGACGCCACGGGCGCGGCCCCGAGCCGCTCGGCGCGTTCGTTCACCAAGGCGGTCTTTTCCAAGCCGCGAGCGAATTGCCAGACTGCGAGTGACAACACGACGACGAGTGCCGCCAAAACCTGCGCCGTCAGCGCTTTGCCCGGGCGAAAGCCTTCCATGAGTGTTGTCACGACGGCGAGCCGCTGCGGATCAAGGCAAGGACAGGCACCGTCTCCGGGCGAACGCCGCGCCACAGGTAGAACGCCTGCGCGGCCTGCTCGACCAACATGCCCAAGCCGTCGGCCACGGCGCGCGCCCCGTGCGCCGTCGCCCAGTCGCAGAACGGGGTCGCCCCGTCCCGGCGATAGAGCAGGTCGTAACAGCGCGCATCCGCCACCGCTTCGGCGGCAATCAACTCGCCCGTACCGGCGAGACCGGCCGAGGTCCCGTTCACGATCAGGTCCCACCCATTGCCGACCTCGTCCAGGGAGCAGGCCTCCACGCCAAACTCCTGCGCCAGCGCTTGCGCCTTCGTGACCGTGCGGTTGGCGATCATCACGCCTTCGGCTCCCGCCTCTTTGAGTGCGCCAATCACACCTTGGACGGCGCCGCCGGCGCCGAGGATCAGCGTTCGCACCCCCGCGATCTGCCAACGGAGATGCTCCGTCAAGTCCGTCACGAGGCCCAAGCCGTCCGTGTTGCAGCCTAGCCAGCCGTCCGTGGCCGGCACGATCGTGTTCACGGCGCCAGCAGCGGCCGCATGGGCATCGTGGCGGTCTACCCAGCGCCAAGCATCAACCTTGAACGGCACGGTGACGTTCAGGCCCTTGCCGGTGTCCAGAAAGTGGCCCGCAGCCTGGGCGAAGCCGTCAACGGGCGCCTCGAGCGTGCCGTAGGTCAGGTCCTCGCCGGTGGCGCGCGCGAACTCGGCGTGAATCGTGGGCGACAAGCTATGCCCCACCGGGTTGCCGATGACCGCGTACCGATCCGTCATCGCAGCGTCTGCCCGGTCGCGGCGTCGATGATCGTGCTCGGTCCAACACGGTCGCCGATGGCACCGGGCAGCAGGTAGTCGATCTCGTCACCGAGCACGTCCCGCACGTCGTCGGCATTGAGACAAGGCGGGGCGCCGCTGCGGTTCGCCGACGTCGACACGATGGGGGCTCCGAACGCCCCGGCAAGCGCGCGCGATTGGGCATGGTCCGGTACCCGCACAGCGACGGTGCCGCGCCCACCCGTGATCCAGTCCGGAAACCGCGCGCTCGCCACCACCCAGGTCACTGGGCCCGGCCAACTCGCCCTGATGCGCTCGGCGGTCGCTTCGCCAAGGCCGGCCAACTCCGCAGCGAACGCTTCGGCGCACGCCGCGATCATGATCAAGCCCTTGGTAGCCGCGCGGCCCTTGATGTCGACCACCCGGCCCACTGCGGTTTCGTCCAGAGGGTTGCAGGCCAGGCCCCATACGCCCTCGCACGCGTGGGCGACCACGCCGCCCCGCCATAGCACCTGCGCAGCCTCGTGCAGCGCCTGGTCCACGGTTGGGCCTATGCGTGCGCGGACGTGCTCAGGGACGCTACGCAAGCGTCTCCTGCACGGCCTGGTTCTGCGCCGCAACCTTCGCGGCGTTCGCCGCGCGGTCCGCATCCACCCGCGCCGCCAGGTCTTCGTCGGCAACGGCCAGGATCTGTGCCGCGAGATAGCCGGCGTTGCGTGCGCCAGCCTTGCCAATGGCCACCGTCGCGACCGGCACGCCGCCGGGCATCATCACGGTGGACAACAGGGCGTCCTCGCCGTTCAGGGGGCCGCCGTCCATGGGTACGCCGATCACCGGGCGCGTCGTATGTGCCGCAACGGCACCCGCCAAGTGGGCGGCGAGGCCGGCTGCGCAGATGAATACGCCGCAGCCCCGCGACGCGGCGTCCGAGACGTATTGCGCGGTCGCGGCCGGCGTCCGATGCGCCGACGTCACGCGCACTTCGAACTCGACGCCGAGCTCACCCAGCGCTTCCGTACAAGCCTGCATCGTCGGCCAATCCGACTGCGAACCCATCAGGACGGCTACCCACGGCATCGACGCCACCTCGTCAACGAAAGGCGGGAAGTTTGCGGTTTTGCTTGCGCCCCGGCAAGCCTTAGCGGCAACGGATGTAGCCGCCCCCTTGCGTCCGGACTAGACCATCGATTTCAAGCTCGGCCAGCCGCTCAAGCACGTCCTCGATGGGGAGGCCCGAAGCCGCCACGATCGCCTCCAGCGGCGTCACCGTCGCTTCAACGTGCCGCAGGACGATGTCGTCCTCCGGCACGTTGTTGGCGCTGGGTGCTACCGGCTGAGCTTCCAAGCCCAACGCCTCAAGGACGTGCTCGGCGCATTCCACCAGCGCCGCCCCTTGGCGAATCAAGCGGTGGCATCCGGCCGCCAAGGGGCTCGATACCAGGGACGGGACGGCCATCACATCCCGGCCCTGTTCGAGGGCTAGGCGCGCCGTAATCAGCGAGCCGCTGCGCTCGGACGCCTCCACGATCACCACCCCGAGGCACAGTCCGCTCACGATCCGGTTGCGCGCGGGGAAGTGGTATTTGCGCGGCCCCGTGCCCGGCTCGTACTCCGATATCACCGCCCCACCTTGCTCGACGATCTCCGCGGCGAGCCGCTCGTGCAACTGCGGGTAGATCCGGTCGAGGCCGCTGCCCAGGACAGCCACGGTCGGTGCCGCAGCGCTCGCCAAGGCACCGCGATGGGCGGCTGCATCGATGCCGTAGGCGAGCCCACTGACGATGGTCAACCCCTGTGCGGCCAGGTCGCGCGCCAGGGAGAAGGCGACGTCGCGACCTTGCTGTGTACAACGCCGGCTGCCGACCACGGCCACTGCCGGCGAATCCAAGGCCGCAGCATGCCCGGCGTAAAACAGCCGCTCCGGGGGATCCGGGATCTCGCGCAACGGCAGCGGCAATGCCGAACGCCTTAGCACCTGGTGAGTTCCGTCCATTGGCACATGCTAGAGCACGGTTTCCTTGCGCGATGCTGGCAAAAGGCGCTTCGTGCTGTAAGACATCAGCCCGACGGAGGTGCGCGGACGTCCTCGTCCGCATTCCGGGTGCGTGCAAGGCCCTATGCGGCCCGAAACGCCCGCGTACCGCCCAGGCGCCGAACCCAAGGAGGTACGCGGACGTCCTCGTCCGCATTCCGGCATCGTGCAAGGTCCATTGCGGCGGGGCCGCCCGCGTACCACGAAGGCGCCGAACCGCCGGGGGCGCGGGCGAAGCCCGGTGAGTTGTGCCACCATTCGCAACCTAGACTCCGGATTCGCCAAAGCACGCATGGCCCTATTGCCCATCCTGCACTACCCCGACCCAAGGCTGCGGACTCACGCGGAACCCGTTGCCACGGTCGATGAGCCAGTCCGGCAACTGATCGACGACCTGCTCGAAACCATGTACGCGGCCCCGGGAATCGGCCTGTCCGCCACCCAGGTGAACGTCCACAAGCGGGTCATCGTCGTGGACACCTCGGAGCAGCGCAACGAACCCCACGTGTTCGTCAACCCCGTCATCGAAAGCAGCGACGGCTTGCAGGAGCGCGAGGAGGGTTGCCTTTCCGTGCCCGGCTTCTTTGAGACCGTGAAGCGCGCCGACCACATCCGCGTTGCCGCGCTCGGCCGCGACGGCGAGCCGTTCGAAATGGAAGCCGAAGGATTACTCGCGGTGTGCATCCAGCACGAGCGCGACCATCTCGACGGCAAGTTGTTCGTGGACTACCTGTCGCGGCTCAAGCGGCAGCGCATCAAGAGCAAGCTCAAGAAACAGGGCGCGGCGCGATCCAACGGACGACGCTGAGGAGACTTGGTTGCGACTTGCCTTCGCCGGCACCGCCGCCTTCGCGACGACCATTCTCGAACGCCTGATCGCGTCCGACCACGAGGTCGGTGCCGTGTATACGCAGCCGGACCGGCGCGCTGGGCGTGGCCGGAAGCTCAAGCCGAGCCCCGTCCGGCGGCTCGCCGATGCACGCGGGATCAATGTGCGCACCCCCACCAAGCTCGACCCGGAGGCCAACGCATTCTCCGCGTTCGACGCCGTCGTGGTCGCCGCATACGGGCTGTTGCTACCCGCCGCCGTCCTCGCCGCGCCTCGTCACGGCTGCCTCAATGTGCACGCTTCGCTTCTGCCGCGATGGCGGGGCGCCGCACCGGTGGAACGAGCAATCATGGCTGGCGACCGCGAAACCGGCGTCTCCATCATGCAGGTGGACGCAGGTCTCGATACCGGGCCCGTCTACTGTCGCCGACACCTACCGCTGGACGACCAGAGTACTGGCGCGGCCGTCACCGAAGCGCTGGCGCACCTCGGCGCCCAAGCCATGCTCGACACCCTGGATCGGCTGGGAACCGATACGCCAAGCCCGCAGGACGACGACCAGGCGACCTACGCCGACAAGCTGACCGCCGCCGACGCCGTCGTCCGTTGGAGCCGTGACGCCACCGTCCTGGACCGACAGGTGCGGGCTCTCAGTGGTCGCATGGCGGCGTACACGACCGCGAGCGACGGAACACGCATCCGCATTCTCGCGGCGCGCCCCCAAGGACAAGACGCACCTGGTTCGCCCGGCACCCTCGTTCGCGACAGCCAAGAGTGGTGCGTGGCCTGCGGCGGTGGCCGCCTAGCGCTCGACACCGTCCAACTCAATCGGGGCAAAGGCACGCCGCTGGCGATCGCAAGCGCCGCGAACGGCTACCCGCGCATCCTCTTCGAGGGCGCGCGCCTCGGCGCCCTCGACGAGTAACGGCCGCGCCCGCCGGCCCGCGCTGTCACCCCGAACGCGCGCGGGTCGGTCCGCACGTCGATGAATCCCGCGGCGGCAAGCCGTCGGATTACCCCGCGAACCGTGCGCCCGCCAGCGCCGCTCTTGGGATCGCCGACGTAATGGAACAAGCGTCCGCCGGGCTTAAGGATCCGTTTCAATTCGGCATAGAACGCGCCCGCGTAAAGCTCACCGCCGAGTTGCACCGCGGGCGGATCGTGCAACACGACTGCGAACTCGCCCGCACTGAACGACCTCACGACGTCCGTTGCATCACCGACGATGCGCTCGATGTTCGGCAACTCGAAGAGTTCGACTGACCACGGATTCCGTCGCGCCAAGGCGATGGCCGCCGGATCCCTTTCCACCGTGACCACCTCGGTGCACGTCCGGGCGAGTTCGATCGCCGTGTAGCCGAGCCCCGTGGCCGTATCCAACGCCCGACCGCGCGGTCTGCCCAGCGCCCGGATCTTCGCCCGCGTGTCGCGAAGCGGTGTCGTGTCCACGACCCGATGCATGGCGAAACCGGCCACGACCGTGGTTGGAGCGTCGTCGGTGGGCACCAGTGATCGCGACCAGCCTGTCTCGTCGGAAAACACGACCACGGGGGCCACTGCCCCACCGGCGATCTCAAAGCACCTGTCGGGGTCCCCGGCGACGCGTTGCAGGGCCGGTTCCGCCACGATGGCACCGGCGATCAAGGCGCCATCCGCGCTCAACTCGACCTCGGATTCGGTACGGCCGAGATCCAGGCTCACGAACGCGCTGGGCGCGCCGGCTTCGCGGGCCTCGAGCAAGTGGAGAGCCTGCTCGCTGGTCAGGATCGGCGCGAATGCTGTCATAGCACCGGTAGAATATCGCCCATGAAGATCCTCATTCTCGGGGCTGGTCAGACCGGGGGCACGCTCGCCGAGAACCTTGCGAGCGAGGACTTCGACATCACGTTGGTGGATGAGGATGCCGCCCGCCTGAAAGAGCTCAAGGACCGGCTCGATATCCAGACCATCCACGGCCACGCCTCGCGCCCCGATACCTTGCTCGCGGCCGGCGCCGACGACGTCGACCTGCTGATTGCAGTGACCAACAGCGACGAAGTCAACATGGTGGCCTGCCAGGTGTGCTACTCGCTGTTCAAGACGCCCCGCAAGATCGCGCGCATCCGCTCCAACGAATACATCACTGGGCCCAACGGCGACGACGCGCAGTTCGAGTTTTTCAGCCGCGAACACATGCCCATCGACGTGCTCATCAACCCCGAGCGAGCCGTCATGGAGCAGATCAAGGAACTGCTCCAGTACCCGGGCGCGTTGCAGGTTCTCGACTTTGCCGAAGGCCGCGTGAAGCTGGTCGCGGTGCGGACGTACCACGGCGGCCCGTTGGTTGGCCATCAACTGCGCTCGTTGCGCGAGCACATCCCGAACGTGGATACGAAGGTCGTGGCCATCTTCCGCCAAGGCCGGCCGATCATCCCAACGGCAGACACGGTCGTCGAAGTCGACGACGACGTGTTCTTCATCGCCGCCGCCGATGACATCAATGCCGTCATGGCGGAGATGCGCCACCTCGAGGGGCGATTCAAACGCGTCATCATCGCCGGCGGTGGCAACATCGGCCTCCTCCTCGCCCGGGCCATCGAGGACGATTTCCATGTCAAGGTGATCGAGTTCGCGGAATCCCGCGCACAGATGGTCGCCGAACGCCTTTCCACCGGGGTAGCCATTCTCGGCGACGCCACCAATCGCGACCTGTTGATCGAGGAGAACATCGAGGACACCGACGCGTTCTGCGCCGTGACGAACAACGACGAGGTGAACATCATGTCCGCGCTGCTAGCCAAGAGGCTGGGCGTGCGCCAGGTGCTGTCACTGATCACCAAGCCCGCCTACGTCGACGTCGTCCAGGGGAGCGACATCGATATCGCGGTGTCACCGCAACTCGCCACCACGAGTTCGATCCTCTCCCATGTCCGCCGCGGCGACGTGGCCCAGGTTCATCGCTTGCGGCGCGGTGCGGCCGAGGCGCTCGAGGCCGTGGTGCACGGCGACGCGCGCACCAGTCGCGTGGTCGACCGCCGCGTCGGGCAGATCTCCCTGCCCGCGGGGGTGACCATCGGTGCCATCGTCAGGGGCAACAAACCGATCATCGCCGCCGACGACGTGGTGATCAAAAACGACGATCACGTCATCCTGTTCCTGATCGACAAGGGCCGCATCCGGGCCGTCGAGCGGCTGTTCCAAGTCGGCCTGGGCTTTTTCTAGCGTGCACCCAAGCCGCCGCCGTACCGGATTCGCCAGTTCCGCGGAGTCCTGACCCATGCGGCTGCGGTCAATCCTGCGCATCACCGGCGGCCTGCTTCTGCTGTTCAGCACGGCGCAACTCCTGCCGATGGTGGTCGCATGGATCTACGACGAGCCGACCGCCCGCGTATTCCTGCTTGCGCTGATCATCAACGCCAGTGCCGGCGTCGTATTCTGGCTGACCGGTCGCGGGGGCCTCGAGTTACGCAGCCGGGACGGTTTCCTGATCACCGTCCTGTTCTACCTGGGCCTGGGGTTCACCGGCGCCGTGCCGATGTACCTGGCACCCGACACCACCGCCTCCTTCACCGACGCGGCGTTCGAGTCGCTCTCCGGGTTGACGACCACCGGGGCGACCGTCGTCACCGGTCTCGACGACCTGCCACGGTCGATCCTGTTCTATCGGCAGTTGCTGCAGTGGCTCGGTGGCATGGGGATCATCGTGCTGGCTGTCGCCGTGCTACCGATGCTCGGCATCGGTGGCATGCAGTTGTATCGCACCGAGTCCCCAGGGCCCGTGAAGGACGCCAAGCTGACGCCGCGAATAGCGGGAACGGCCAAGGCGCTCTGGCTCATCTACCTGGGGCTGACGATCGCCTGCGGGGTCGCCTACTGGATCGCCGGCATGGGGGTGTTCGACGCGATCTGCCACGCCTTCTCGACCGTCGCCATCGGCGGTTTCTCAACGCATGACGCGAGCCTCGGCTTCTTCGACAGCCGCGCAGTGGAGTCCGTCGCAATCGCCTTCATGACGATCGCAGGAATCAGTTTCGCGCTGCACTTCGCGGTATTGGTGCGCAGGCGCTTCTCCATCTACGCCCGCGACTCCGAACTGCGCCTCTACCTTGGGGTGCTGGCCGTGGCCGCCCTGGTTGTGATCGTGACCCTCGCCATGGCACCCGAAGCGACCGCATCCCCGGTGCGCGACGGGCTCTTCCACGCCGTTTCGATCGCGACCACCACCGGTTTCACCACCACGGACCACGACACCTGGCCCGTGCTGGCGACGGTGGTCATGGTGTTCACGGCGTTCGCGGGTGGCTGCGCCGGTTCAACGGCCGGCGGCTTGAAGATGTACCGCGTGCTGCTGATCTACCGCCAGGGGTTGCGCGAGATACGCCGCCTGATCCATCCCAACGGCGTCTTCCTCATCAAGTTCGGCGACCGTCTGGTCCCCGACCGGGCCGTGGATGCCGTGTGGGGCTTCTTCGCCATCTACCTGATCGCCTTCGTGATGATGGTATGCATCCTCCTCGCCATCTCCGACCTCGACTTCCTGTCGGCATTCTCGGCGGTTGCGGCCAACCTCAACAATCTCGGCCCCGGCCTCGGCGAAGTCGCGAGCAACTATCAAGACCTGCCCAGCGCCGCGAAGTGGGTGCTGATGCTCGCCATGCTTCTCGGCCGACTCGAGATCTTCACTCTCATCATCGTACTCACACCCGAGTATTGGCGAACCTAAGTCGTTGATTATTCCCGGTATAAGGTCCGCGCTCTTTTACCTTGGGTACGTCTCGATGACTGTTTTCTGGGCGACCCTTTCGGTACTCGTCGGATGGGCCATGCCGTTGCGACGACGCTATGACTTCATCATCGGGGTGTGGACTCGTACCGCGCTTTGGTGGCTCAAGGCGACCTGCGGAATCCGCGTGCGCGTGGCTGGCCTGGAACGAATCCCGAAGGATCCGTGCATTTTCCTCATCCGCCACGAGAGCACCTGGGAGACGCTTTGGGTGCCAACGCTCGTGAGCCCTCAAGCGCCGCTCGTGAAGCGCGAACTCCTCCGCATCCCGCTCTGGGGTTGGGCCTTCGCCATGGTGCGACCGATCGCCATCGACCGGGCCAAGCCCGCCACGGCGTTACGTCAAT
Organism: Candidatus Azotimanducaceae bacterium; assembly: GCA_965203685.1. GTDB lineage: Bacteria > Pseudomonadota > Gammaproteobacteria > Pseudomonadales > Azotimanducaceae > VXYL01. The sequence continues at coordinate 5,594,283 of OZ241908.1, read as the reverse complement.
TCATCGCGCGCGGTAAAGATCGCCTGGACCGCGGCATGTACATCGCCCTCTTTCCGGAAGGGACGCGGCTCCTTTCCGGCGAGCGCGGCAAGTTCTACCGCGGCGGAGCAGCGTTGGCCGCGGCCACCGGAACAGACGTCATCGTCATCGCCCACAACGCCGGACGGGTTTGGCCCGCGCGGCGATTCCTCAAACACCCCGGCGAGATCGTCGTCCAAATCTCCGAACCTTTCCAAGCGGAAGGCAGGAAGTCTAGCGAAATCAACCAGTTGTGCGAGGACTGGCTACACCAACAGATGGGTCGCCTGGACGGTACGCGGACGTCCTCGTCCGCATTCCAGCCTTAGATGCGTTGAGAGCGGCTGATGTCTACGATTGGGTCAAGTTTCCGTGACGCCGGTGGGAGAACGCGGAGCGTTCTCGATCGAGTCGCCGCCAGGCGACTCGCCTAGACGTCGAGATTCACGACCAGGAGCGCGTTCGCCTCGATGAACTCGCGGCGCGGTTCCACGTGCTCCCCCATCAACGTGGCGAACATCTGGTCCGCGGCGATCACATCGTCGACGCTCACGCGGAGCATCCGGCGGACTTCCGGGTCCATCGTGGTCTCCCAGAGCTGCTCCGGGTCCATCTCGCCCAAGCCCTTGTAATGCTGAATGTCCACGCCGCGCCGAGCCTGGTCGCGCATCCACGTGAGTGCCTCCGGGAACGCCGCGACCTCGTGGCGCCGTTCCCCGCGCTCGACGTAGGCACCCTCCTGAAGCAGGTCCGCCAACGTGGCCGCGACCTCCTTCAAGCGTGCGTACTCCGCCGACGCGAAGAAGTCGTAGCCCAGTACGGACGACTGCGCAATGCCGTGCGCCTGCCAAGCGATCCGCGGTCGGTGGATCTGGTGTTCCCGATCCATCTCCAACGTCAAGTTGTACTCGGCGTCGCCCGGCAGAGCTTCCGCGTACGCCCCTAGCCACTCGGCCATGCGGTCGGCGTCGCGTAAGTCGTCGAGGTCCAGCGGCGGTGCATCCAGCAACGCCTTGGTAAGCGGCACCGGGTACACCCTGTCCAAGGCTTCCAAGCGCGTTTCTATGTCCTGGTAGTCCCGGGCCAATCGCTCAAGACCCGCCGGGTCGATGGGTGGCGCATCGGGGTTGACATAGAGCCTCGAGCCCTCAAGCGCCGATTGCAGAAAGTACGCCTCGAGTTCGTCGTCGTCCTTGACGTAGCGCTCTTGCCGACCTCTTTTCACCCTGTAGAGGGGCGGCAGCGCGATGTACACGTGGCCGTGCTCGATCAGTTCCGCCATGTGGCGGAAGAAGAACGTCAGAAGCAGCGTGCGGATGTGGGAGCCGTCCACGTCGGCGTCGGTCATGATGATGACGCGGTGGTAACGGAGCTTGTCCAGTTCGAACTCGCTGCGCCCAATCCCGCATCCGAGCGCGGTCACGAGGGTCCCGACCTCCGCCGATGACAGCATCTTGTCGAAACGGGCCTTCTCCACGTTCAGGATCTTGCCGCGCAGCGGCAGGATGGCTTGCGTGCGCCGGTCTCGGCCCTGCTTGGCCGAGCCGCCCGCCGAGTCGCCCTCGACGATGAAGACCTCCGACAGCGCGGGGTCCTTTTCCTGGCAGTCGGCTAGCTTCCCTGGGAGGCCGGCGATGTCCAGTGCCCCCTTGCGCCGTGTCATCTCGCGAGCCTTGCGGGCCGCTTCCCGGGCGCGCGCCGCATCGATCATCTTGGTTACGACTTGCCTGGCGTCCTGGGGCCGCTCTTCCAGGTAGGCACCGAAGTGGCGGGCCAAGTCCTGCTCGACCGCGGGCTTGACCTCGCTGGAGACCAGCTTGTCCTTCGTCTGCGAGGAGAACTTGGGGTCGGGAACCTTGACCGAGACGACGGCAGTCAGGCCTTCACGGGCATCGTCGCCGGTCGTCGTGACCTGCGCCTTCTTGGCCAGGTTCTCGCGTTCAATATAAGAGTTCAGCGACCTGGTGAGCGCCGAGCGGAACCCTGCGAGGTGCGTGCCGCCGTCCGACTGTGGAATGTTGTTCGTATAGGCGAAGACCTGCTCCTGGAAACCATCGTTCCACTGCATCGCGACCTCGACCGTGATGCCGTCGTCGCGAGCGTGCTCGAAGTGGAACACCTCGTTGAGCGCGGTCTTGTTGCGGTTCAAGTAGTCGACAAACGCCCGCAGGCCGCCCTCGTACAGGAAGCGCTCCTGCTTGCCCGAACGTTCGTCGCGCAGGTTGATGGCCACACCCGCGTTCAGGAACGCGAGTTCGCGGAGCTTCCTGGCCAACAGGTCGTATTGGAAGTCGATGTGCGAGAAGGTCTCCTGCGACGGCTTGAAGACGCACTCGGTGCCCCGCGACTCGGTTTCACCCACGACCGCGAGCGGCCCATCGGGCTCGCCGTGCTGGTAGGTCTGCTGATAGACCTTGCCGTCCCGCCGCACGATCAGCCGGAACGTTTCCGACAAGGCATTGACCACCGAGGCGCCGACACCGTGCAGGCCCCCGGACACCTTGTAGGAACTCGCGTCGAACTTGCCGCCGGAGTGGAGCGTCGTCAGGATCACTTCCGCAGCGGAAACGCCTTCCTCGTCGTGGATGTCCACGGGCATGCCGCGACCGTTGTCCCGAACCGTGACCGATTCTCCCGGATGGATGACCACGTCGATTTCATCGCAGTAGCCCGCCAGCGCCTCGTCGATGGCGTTGTCCACCAGCTCCTGCACCATATGGTGCAGCCCGGTGCCGTCATCGGTGTCGCCAATGTACATTCCCGGACGTTTACGAACAGCGTCAAGACCGCGCAACACCTTGATATTGCGCGAGTCGTACGTCTCGCTGTCGTCGTCCGGTCCCTGGTGCTCTGCCATCGCCAATCGTTCCGTCCGAAGGCCCCAGAGGGGCCCGGGGTGCGCGAGGGGCTTGCCCCTCGCATGGGTTGTGCGCGAGGGGTAAGCCCCTCGCATGGGTCATCGCTTCGCCGCTTGCGCGACGCGCCTAGCTCTTAAGCGGCGGTGAGCCGCCCATGTTCCACGTGAAACAGTCGACCGCCGCGGCTACCGCTCAACACGTCCCCCGCGCCGGGATTCGCCGAGGTGGCAACGATCTGACAATCCATGTCGTCAAGCACCGTGGCGAGTCGTTCGTTGTGGGCCCCGTCGAGCTCGGCACCGACATCGTCTATGAGAAACAATGATCGTCTGCCCGCCGTAGCCAAGTGCCTAGCCTGGGCGAGACGCAGCGCGCTAGCGACGACTTTGCCCTGCCCACGGGACAACATTTGAGAAGCATCGCCCTGCTCGCACTTGATTCCGATGTCCGCTCGATGCGGCCCCGCATTGGTCAAGCCCGATTTTACATCGCGATCATGCTGTTCGCCTAGCGTTTCGGCTAGGTGTTCGCCCCGCCAACCGGGCCAGTAATCGACCTCGATCGGAACTTCAGCGTGCAGCGCGGCCAAGGACAGTTCTATCTCGGGCTTGAGCAGATCGAAGTAGTCGTGGCGGTTTGCGGCAACCCGCTCGCCGAGTTCCGCGACCTGCTCCGTCCACACATGGAGCGTCTGCCGATCGTCCACGCGCAACAGCGCGTTGCGTTGGCGCAGGACGCGCAGGTAGTCCCGCAGCGTGGCGGCATGGTCGTGTTTCACGTGAAACGTCCCCCAATCCAGCCACTGCCGGCGCATCGCGGGAGCACCGAAGACCAGGTCGGACAGGTCCGGCAGAAGCAGTTGGATCGGCTGGAGCGTCGCGATGGCGGACGATTGCCGCACCGCGTGGCCGTCCCGGGACAGCTCTACACGACCACCATCGCGGACGTAAGCGACCCGGATGCGCCCTCGTGCCGGATCGCGGCAACCTGCGCCCACGGCCAAGCGTTCCGACCCATGGCGGACCACGCGCTCGGTACGGGTGGTGCGGAATGAGCGGCCACGAAAGACCAAGTGCAACGCCTCTAACGCGGCCGTCTTGCCGGCGCCATTGGGACCGACGAGGAGGTTCAGCCCCGGATCGAACTCCAGGTGCGCAGCCTCGATATTGCGGACGTTCTCGACATCGAGACGCTCTACGACCACCGGTCCATGCCCGTCCGTCCTACCGGACGGCGGTCACAGCCGCACGGGCATGACGATGTACTGGGAGTCCTCGGCGCCCGGCCCCTCGATCAGCGCGATGGAATTGCCTTCCGGCATCGAAACGCGGATCGACTCCGTGTCCAGCGCACCCAGGACGTCCTGTATGTACCGCGCGTTGAAGCCAATCTCCATGGACTGCGAGCCATCGTAGTCCACGGCGACGACTTCCTCGGCTTCCTCGTGCTCCGGGTTCGTCGCGCGGATGGTGAGGAGTTCCCCTTCCATGGTCAGGCGCACTTCCGGCGCCCGGTCGCTCGACAGAATCGCCGCGCGGTGCAAGGCCTGGCGCAGTGTCTCTCGGTCACCCGTGACGGAGTGGTCGGTGTTGCGTGGAATCAGGCGATCGACATCGGGGTAGGGACCGTCGACGAGCTTGGTCGTAAGCGTGTAATCCCCCTGCGATGCGCGTAGCCGCGTCTTGCCGACCGCCAAGTGCACGTCCTCGTCGCTGTCGCCAATCAGCCGTTCGAGATCCTGCACGCTCTTGCGCGGGATGATCGCCCGCTCCCGTTCCTGCAACCCGGCGGCGCCACCGTCCAGGGTACACAGCGCCATGCGATGGCCATCGGACGCTGCCGCGCGAAGGTTGTGACTCGTCAGCTCGAGCAGCAGCCCATTGAGGAAGTACCGGGGGTCGCCGTTCGCCATGGCGAACTTGGTGCGCTCCAACAGCTTGTGCATGTCGGACCTCGGCAAAACGATGTCCACTTCGGACTCGTCCACCGAAGTCTCGCCAGTCGACGCGTCGTCGGCAGCCGCCCTGTCCGCCAGATCGCCGGCAGAACGCTCCGTTGGAAATTCCGCAGCGGGAATGGTCGCCAACGCAAAGCGGCTCCGCCCCGAACGGACAACGGCACGATCCTGCTCCAACGCCACGCTGACATCCATGCCGTCAGGCAGCGACTGCCAGATCTCCGCCAACTTGTGCGCGGGAATCGTCGTGGCCCCCGCCTGCTCAACGTCGATGCCGCTGCTCACGCGGGCGACGATCTCCACTTCTAGGTCGGTGCCACGCAATGTCAGGCCGTCGTCGCTCGCCTCGACGAGCAGATTCGCGAGCACCGGTAACGTCTGGCGCCGCTCGACGACGCCCGTGGCGACCCGCAGCGGCCTCAGCAAGGTGTCTCGGCTCGTGCTAAATCTCATGGCTCACCGTTGTTCTCGCGTTAACGTCACTTTTAAGATCAATTGTTTAAGAGCCGGTAAAGGTTCTTGTAGTCTTCAGCGATGTCCGTGTTGCTCGCGCGCAGGGCATCGATGCGTCGACAGGCGTAGAGCACCGTCGTGTGGTCGCGGCCGCCGAAGCGGTCGCCGATCTCCGGCAGCGAGTAATTCGTCAACTCCTTGGCAAGGGCCATCGCAATCTGGCGTGGCCGGGCGATTGTCCGTGGGCGCCGGTTGGAGATCATGTCCGACTGCTTGATGTTGTAGTACTCCGCGCACGTCTTCTGGATCTTCTCGATCGTGATGCGCCGCACCTGGACCGCGAACAGGTCACGCAACGCGCGATGCATCAGATCGACCGTGACCTCCGATCGCGTCCACCGCGCGCGGTGGATGATCCGCTTCAGCGCCCCTTCGAGCTCTCGTACGCTCGAGCGGATGCGCTCGGCGACCTGGAAGGCCACCTCGTTGGGCACCTCGACGCCCTCGGCTTCGCCCTTCTTCTGCAGGATTGCGACCCTAGTCTCGAGTTCCGGCGGCACGACCTCGACCGTGAGCCCGCCGACGAATCGTGACTGCAGACGTTCCTCGAGCCCTTCGACTTCGCGCGGATACCGGTCGCAGGTCAGGACGATCTGGTGATCGTTGGCCAGTACCGCATTGAAAACGTGGAAGAATTCCTCTTGGGCCTTGAGCTTGTCGGCGAAGAACTGGATGTCGTCGATCAGCAATGCATCGACCGATCCGAAGCGCTCCATGACCGTATTGATCGTGCCGGTGCGGATTCCGCGCACCATTTCGTTGGTGAACCCCTGCGACGTGACGTAGATCACCTTCGAGCCACCGTTGCAGCGCAGCAACTCGTTGCCTACCGCCTGCATAAGGTGCGTCTTACCGAGGCCAACCCCGCCGTAGAGCAACAACGGGTTGTACGACTTGCCGGGGTTCTCCGCCGCTTGCCATGCCGCGCCCTTGGCAAAGTCGTTCGACTTGCCCTCGACGAAGGCGTCGAACACGAACCCGGGGTTGAGCCCCTGGGCCTGATCCTCGCGACGGTGGGTTCCCGTTGCATTCGAGGCCTTTCGGCGGCCGGGCTGTGAATCCGGAACGAGGCCGTCGACCGTCTGGTCAAACTCGTCGTGTTCCTGGGTTCGACGAGGAGCGGCCAAGGGCGTACCGGGCTGGCGCTCCCGCGAGCCGACAACGAGGTCTACACCGTCAAGGCGACCCTCGTCGTCGATTTCGGCAACGAGTTCCGCGATGCGCATCAGGTACACATCCTCGACCCGTTCTCGGACGTAGCGGTTGGGGGCGAGCAACTCGAGGCGCCCACTCATGGAACGAGGCTGCAGCGGCCTGATCCAGGCGTGGAACTCTTCCGAAGTCAGTTCCTCGTTCAACCTGCGCAAGCATGACCACCATATTGAATCTACCGTCGACTCACCGTTCCACCACCCCTCGTCCGCCACTGCCTTTAACACTCCCCCCGTGCCCACGTGCGTGGATGCTGCTGCCCCAAGAAGGTTGGTCAGAACGGGCGACCCGACCACCCCGCGCTGACGACCGTTTGTGGGAGTCATTCTAATGTCACGATCATGGGAATCGCCACCAACTTTGGCACCGCGGACATACTTCTGGAGACCTGTCGAGCGTTTCCGTGACAATTCAAAAAGTTAGCCATGCGGTACCCAATCGGCCCCTGTTGATATAGCTGTCAGTAACTTGTGCGCATTCGGGAAACAACCACCACGGCCGTCCTCAGCAACTACTTTGGCGGACAGTCGCCCACAGGCTCTTGGCCCCTTAAAGCACGGCCTGTCACATCCTTCCCCACACCCAATACGAGTAAAATTACGTTGTTAAATCAGAATATTACGGAACATACCCACCATCGGCGCAGTTGCCTACGACGACGACAACATCTTTATGTCCTTAACCAGTCGTACTCATTGACACCCTACCGACCCGCTCCTACAATCCCGCACCTTCCAGCGCTTTGAGCAAGCGCCCCGGAGCAGCAAGCGAGATGAAAAGGACCTATCAGCCAAGCGTGATCAGGCGCAAGCGGCGGCACGGTTTTCGTTCCAGGATGGCTACGAAGAACGGTCGCAAGATCTTGAGCGCTCGCCGCGCCAAGGGCCGTAAGCGTCTCACCGTGTAACGCCCCCCGGTCACGAGGTGGCAAGCCATGTTTTCACGCCTGCCACGGCTCTGGTCATTAGGCCGCGCTCGTCGCCATACCAAACCAACCGTCCTTCGCGAGTGCCACAGGTGAACTCGCGAGCATCGTCCGTGGGTGGAGTGCACCGCTTCCGCAACCGGCAGCGACTGCGAAACAGACGCGAGTTCGATGCGGTCTTTCGTCGCCCAAGCGTCCGTTTAGGACGCGGACCCCTGCGTCTCGTCGCGAGACCCAATACGTTGGGGGTGGCTCGCCTTGGGATCGTCGTGGCGAAGCGCATGGTCAGGCAAGCGGTGGGGCGCAATCGGGCGAAGCGGGTAATCCGCGAGTCCTTCCGCTTGGCGAACGACTTGCCGTCGATGGACATCGTCGTGCGTGTCGCACAAGGTGAGCCGCCGGTCTGCGCCCCCGATGCGGATTGGCTGTTCTCCGCCCTCGCAAGGCGAGGTCGTTGACAGTGCGGAGCGAACCGTGAGGCCAAGAAGGGGAAGGGTGGCCGGGGCCTTGAGTGCCGGATCGCGCAGTCTGATCACCGGCTATCGGCGCTACGTCAGTCCGCTTCTCGGCCGGCATTGCCGGTTCTATCCCTCCTGCTCCCAGTACGCCTATCAAGCGATCGCCAAGCATGGCGTGGCTCGGGGTAGCTTCCTGGCGGTCAAGCGATTGGCGAAGTGTCACCCCTTCCATCCCGGCGGAGTTGACCATGTGCCGGATGTGACGCCGCGGACAGAGTGCTGAGATGCTCACCACGGAAGTCCAGCGCATCGTATTGCTGGTTGCCCTGGGCGTGGTGGGCTACCTCCTGCTGCAGGCTTGGATGCGAGACTACGGCCAGGCAGCGGAAGAGCCGCCGCCCGTGGTGTCGCCGCAACCAATCGCCGAAGAGCCCCTCGCCGACCGCTCGGACGACCTGCCAACGGCGCCGAGTCCAGGCGATGTACCTGGCGAGGACCTTGCGGCGCCGGCCACCCGGGCGATCCCGGAGTCGACCATGGCCGCGGATGACCGCCTTGTCCGTGTCACGACCCCGACGCTCGACCTCGCCATCGACCTCCTCGGCGGCGACATTGTCGAATTGAGTCTGCCCCAGTATCCGGCCGTGATCGACGATGATCGCCCCGTGCAGTTGCTCGAGCAGTCGCGGAGCCACACCTACACGGCCCAAAGCGGGCTGATCGGGCGGGATGGTCGCGACAACCAGGGGACGCGACCGCTCTACACCGCCGGCGCGCAGGACTACAGCCTCATCGAAGGCGGGCCATTGACGGTCGCCCTTAGGCACCAAGCAGACGAGGTCACGCTGGTGAAGCGTTTCCTGTTCGAGCCCGACGCCTACCTCGTTACGGTTGAGTACGAAATCGACAACGCCGGCACCACGGAGTACCGAGCTCAGCTTTTCGCGCAACTGAAGCGCGACAGCAGCCGTCCCGACGCTTCGGGCACGTTCATGGGACCCCGGCCGTACGTGGGGGCCGCCTTCACGACGCCGGACTCTCGCTACGAGAAGATCGATTTCGAAGATCTCGACGAGGGCCAGTTTCGCGTGCAGGTGTCCGGCGGCTGGGCGGCCGTGCTCCAGCACTACTTCCTTACAGCCTGGGTGGGCGATGCGGAAGAAGTGAATGGTTACTACGGGCGGCGTTTGCCGGACGGCAACTACGCCGTGGGCTTCGTGGCGCCGGAGATCGTCGTTGCGCCGGGCCGCAGCGAAGTCGTCGCAGCCCGGTTCTATGCCGGGCCGAAGATCCAGAAGCGGCTGGAGGCGATCGCCCCCAATCTCAACCTGACAGTCGACTACGGCTTCCTATGGTGGCTGTCGGTCCCGCTCTTCTGGGTACTCGACGCGATTCACTCGGTGGTGCTCAACTGGGGTGTCGCGATCATCCTGCTGACCCTGGCGGTCAAGATCCTTTTGTTCCCCTTGGCATCGGTTGGCTTCCGCTCGATGGCGAAGATGAAACAGGTGATGCCGCAGATGAAGCGTCTACAGGAACGCTACGCGGGCGACCGCCAGAAGCTGTCGCAGGAGATGATGGCGCTGTACAGGAAGGAAGGCGCCAACCCGTTCGGCGGCTGCCTCCCCTTGCTTTTGCAGATGCCGGTGTTCTTCGCGCTGTACTGGGTCCTGTATGAGAGCGTCGAGCTCCGCCAAGCGCCTTTCATGTTGTGGATCAATGACTTGGCAGCGCCAGACCCGTGGTTCGTGCTGCCAATCCTCTACGGGGCGTCGTTCTTCCTGATGCAGTTGCTGAACCCGCCGCCCCCCGACCCGATGCAAGCCCGGGTCATGAAGACGATGCCGATCCTGTTCACCGTCCTGTTCGTGTTCTTCCCGGCCGGCTTGGTGCTCTACTGGTTGGTCAACAACATCCTGTCCCTTGCCCAGCAGTGGTACATCACCCGTAAGATCGAGGCGGCTGCAGCGACAGGCAGTTAGCACGGCGCGAGGAAAGACCGGCCGTGATGAGGGATACGATCGCAGCGATCGCAACGCCGCCCGGTCGCGGCGGCATCGGCATCGTGCGTGTCTCCGGCGAACATGCCAAGCGCATCACGGGCGTTGTGGCGGGCCGAGTGCCCGAACCTCGCCAGGCGACCTACGGCGACTTTCGGGACGGCGACGGCCGCGCGATCGACCACGGCATCGTGCTGTTCTTCGCGGCGCCGGCATCCTTCACCGGCGAAGACGTCGTCGAGTTTCAGGGCCATGGCGGGCCCGTCGTCCTTGATGCGCTCCTCGAACGCGTTTGCGACTTGGGCGCCCGGATCGCGCGTCCCGGAGAGTTCACGGAACGCGCTTTCCTCAACGAGAAGATCGACTTGGCGCAGGCCGAGGCGGTCGCGGACCTGATCGACAGTGCATCGCGCCGCGCTGCGCGGTCGGCGATGAGGTCGCTTGACGGCGTCTTCTCGCAGCGCGTGATGGACATTGATCAGGCCGTTCTCGGCGTGCGCGTTTTCCTCGAGGCCGCGATCGACTTCGCCGAGGAAGAGATCGACTTCCTCGCCGACAGCGACGTGGTCGAGCGCCTCGACGGCGTGACGACGACGCTCCGCGAACTACTCGCGGAATGTCGCCAGGGGCAGGTTCTGCGCGACGGCTTCGACGTTGTCATCGCGGGGCCGCCGAATGCGGGCAAGTCGAGCCTCTTGAACCGGCTGCTGGCCGAGAATCGCGCCATCGTGACGGACATACCCGGCACGACCCGGGATTTGCTGTTCGCGGACGCTGAGTTCGACGGCATACCCGTGCGCTTGACCGACACGGCCGGGTTGCGTGAAGGCGGCGATGCCGTCGAGGAGATCGGCATCGAACGGGCGCGCGGTGCGGTCGCCGCCGCGGATCTCGTGCTGTTCGTGGTGGACGACACGAGCGATGCGTGTGCACCGGCGCCCGAGCTGTCGGGCGTGCGGACCATTCACGTTCGCAACAAGGTTGACCTCAGTGGTCGGCCGCCGGGTAGGACCCCATCGGGCGACGTGCGGATTTCGGCGCTGAGCGGAGCGGGGCTGGACACGCTGTGCGAGGTGATCGTCGCTGCTGCTGGCGTCGCGCCTGGCGAAGGGACGTTCCTCGCCCGCAAGCGCCATGCGCTTGCGCTGACGGCGGCGATGGAGCACGTGGCCACGGCCCGCGGGCACGTGGAGCAAGGCTACGGCGACCTTGCCGCGGAAGAGATGCGCGGGGCCCAGCAGGCGTTGGGAACGATTGTCGGTGTCACCAGCGTGGATGACTTGCTTGGCGAGATCTTCTCGAGCTTCTGCATCGGGAAGTAGGTCGTGGGGAGCGTCCCTGACCGCGAATCAGCCTTTTGCCAGATCGGAATGCGGACGAGGACGTCCGCGTACCCCTAGTGGCGGATGCGGAAGTCGTTGGCGCCGGAGCGGTCCTCGCCGCGCATCAGGTAGAGGGTGCGTTCCGACATGGACAGCGGCCCGCCGCGGCGACTGTCCGCGAGTTCCCGGCAGTAGCGCGACGTGGTGGGCATGTAGCGCAAGGTCATCCCCCGGCGCGGCCGATCGGACCGGTTCGGCTCGGAGCCGTGGATCAAGTAGATGTCGTGCAGCGAGACTTGCCCGACATCCAGGATGATGTCGCGCGCCGCATCTTCGTCGAACTCGCCCGCTTGGATCTCGAGCGGCAGGCTCAAACCGGCGGCACCGTTGAAATCGTGCTTGCCGAGTTCGCGCCGACGGTGCGAGCCGGGGATGACTCGTAGACAGCCGTTTTCAGGTGTTGCGGCGTCCACCGCGATCCAGACCGAACACGTCGCCAGCGGCCGGATGGGCCAATACTCGCCGTCCTGGTGCCACGGCGTCTTGGTGCCGACGCGCGCCGGCTTGGCGAAGAAGCTGGAGTTCCAGAGCGCGAAGTCGGGGCCGATCAACTGTTCGACCATGTCGAGGATGGCGGGAATCCGGGCGATGTTCAGGAATCCGGTGTCGAAGGCGAGCACGGCGGGGCAGTAGTCGCTGAACTCTGGATGCTTGGCGAGCAGTCGAGCGTGGCTCGCGCGGATGTCGGCCAGGCTCTCGTCGTCGAGCCGGAAGTCGGGGATCACGTAACCGTGCTCGTGGTAGTGGCGGATCTCGTTGTCGGTCAGCACGGTGGTCACCATCGATCGTGGACCACGTTGAGCTTACCAGTTGCGCCTCGGTTCGCTTGCAGTGGTCGTTGCGATTGCCCATCCTCACGCGCCGAATGAGCTTGTCCGATTTGGGGTGGCGGTCGTTCTTTGCCGAGCAACTCGGCGACGAGGACGACCTTCGCCGGGTGCAGCGCGTCGTTGCGATCCATCGCAACGGCCACGTGCTGTCGGACGGTGCTACCGAGTCCAGTCTTCACCTAGGCCGCTTCTGGTACCGGAAGCCTGCGGAGGAACGGCCGACGGTTGGCGATTGGGTGCTTCTCGATCGGCAAGGGGGAAGGATCGAACGCTGCCTTGAGCGCGCGAACGTGCTGCAACGCATCGCCGCGGGCACCAAGGCGGACGTCCAGCTCATCGGTGCCAACGTCGATGCGCTGTTCATTGTCACGTCCTGCAACCTGGAATTCAGTCCAAGCCGGCTGCAACGATTCCTAGCATTGGCCCAGAGTACGGGGGTCGAGCCGCTGATCGTGCTCACCAAGGCTGATCTCGCGTCTGAACCGAAGCGTTTCGCGAACCAGGCCAGTGCGATTGCGCCGGATGTGCACCTCGAGGTCGTCAACGCGTTGGACGCCGGGACGCTCTCCGGCGTGCGAACTTGGCTGCGCCGGGCCCAAACGATCGCCTTGTTGGGGTCGTCGGGCGTGGGCAAGTCGACCTTGCTGAACACCTTGGCTGGAGAACGCGTCCAAGTCACCCGGCCCATTCGCGAAGACGATGCCCGTGGGCGACATACGACGACGAGCCGCTCGCTACTCCGGCTGCCCCAGGGTGCCTTGGTGCTCGACGGCCCGGGCGTACGGGAGTTGGGCATGGCCGTAGCCGACGAGGACATCGGTGAGTTGTACGAGGACATCGAGGCGTTGGCGCGCACATGCCGATTCGCCGATTGCGGGCACGGGACCGAGCCTGGATGCGCCGTCCGCGCGGCCGTGGAAGCGGGTGAAATGACGCGCGAGCGCCTAGCGAGCTATGCCGAGCTACTCGCGGAACGGCGACGCCACGCGGAGTCGTTGACTGGCCGCGACCGACGTGCGGAGCGCTTGGAGCGGAGCCGGCGCCGCGAGCGCGACGAGGACTCGGACGACCCCGACGCGTAGCCCTCAAGGGCGATAGGGGATGGGTGGCTCCCCGGTCTGCGTGCGAAGCACGCGTTGGGCATCCTCGGCGAATTCGCAGAGCACGCTGCGCGTCTCGCGTGGATCGATGATGTCCTGCCCGGTCGCCTCGGCAGTCCGAAAGGGCGAAGCGATGGCGTTGAGTCTCGCCTCGATCTCCTCGCGCCTCGCTTGTGGATCCGGCGCGTTGTCAATCTCTCGTCGATACGCTGCGGACGCGCCGCCGGCGATGTGCATCGACCCCCAGCTTGCCGAGGGCCAGGCGTAGCGGCGGAACATCCCGTGGGGCGGTGATGGCACTGCCCGGCGACACCGAACAGGCGACCGATGACGATCGTGATCCACGGCATGCGCGACTGACACGTGACGGCGACGAGTTGGGCGCCGGCGCGCTCGATACCTTGCTTCTCGGACTCGAGACCGACCATGAATCCGGGCTCGTCGGCCAAGCTCACGATGGGCAGGTGGAAGACGTCGCAGAGTTGCAGCAGGCGCATCACCTTGCTGCCGCCGGCAACGTCGGTCGAACCGCCGTAGTGGCGCGGATTGTTGGCCATGACGCCCACCGGATAGCCGTTGAGACGGCCGAGGCCTGTAACCCGCGAACGGCCGTAGCGCGGCGCGATCTCGAAGAAGGAGCCCCGGTCCAGGACAGCATCGATCAGGGCGTGGACCTTGTAGACCTTGCGCCGATCCCGCGGCATGAGGTCGACCAACGACTCTTCGCGCCTGTCCGGGTTGTCGTCGGTCGTCTGGCGCGGCGCCATTTCCCAGACGTTCGATGGCAGGTAGCTCAGGAAGTCCCGGATCAACGCGAACGCGTCCGCCTCGGTATCCGCTAGGTTGTCGACACAGCCGCTGACGCGCGTGTGAATGTGCGGACCGCCGAGGTCCTCCTTGGTGATGTCGTAACCGAGCGCCGCCTTGACCACCGGCGGCCCGCCGGGAAAGAGCTGGCTGGTGTCCTTCACCATGACATTGAAGTGCGCGAGACAGGCATTGATGGCCGGCAAGCCCGCGACGGAACCCATGACCGCGGAGACGACGGGGATCTTCGAGAGCAGGTCGACGTCGATTTGCGACCAGCCGTTTCCGTCCGGCAGATACGTGCGCCCGATGTCCTCGAAGCCGCGGACGCTGCCCCCGGCGGCATCGAGGAGGCGCACCAGGGGCAGCTTCCACTGCCGGGCACGCTCGTTGGACGATAGTTCGTTGCCGAGGCCACCCCCGCCGCCGCCAGAACCGCCGCGGACCGTGAAATCGCCACCCGACAGGACGACTTTGCGGCCGCCGAGTTTGGCCATGCCCTCCACGGACCCCCTCGGGACAAACGTCTTCAGTTCGTTGCCCTCGTAGGTGCCCGAGCCGGCGAGGGAGTGAAACTCCCGGAAACTGCCCGGGTCCACCAAGCCGTCAATGCGTTCGCGCACTGTGAGCTTGCCGCGCTTGTGTTGTCGCGCGATGCCTTCCGGCCCGCCCATCTCGGCGCGCAGTTGGCGTCGGCGTTCGATCTCGGCGACCTCGGGACGCCACCCGGTTTCACTCATGTTGTGCTCCATCCACCTGATAAGTTGTCGTCAGGCAATGGTTACGCGGTCGCCAGCTAAAGATAAAGTACCGCCATGGCGACGGTGGAAATTGGCGGCTTCGCGGTTCCCGAGTCGGCGCTGACTTGGAAGTTCGTGCGCGCCTCGGGGCCGGGTGGCCAGAACGTCAACAAGGTGTCGACGGCCGTCGAATGCCGGCTCGATCTCGCGACCGCGGAACTGCCGCCGCCGGTCCGAGCACGTCTGGAGGCAATCGCGGGCAGTCGACTGAATGCACGGGGCGAAATCATCCTGTTCGCGGACGCCTTTCGCACGCAGGCCCGCAACCGGGCGGCGGCCCTTGAGCGCCTCGACGCGTTGGTGACCGCGGCGCGGCAAGTGCCGAAGCCCAGGGTTGCGACGAAGCCGTCGAGAGCGCAGAAGGCGCGCCGGCGGGAGGACAAGAAACGGCGTGGCGACGTGAAGCGCAGTCGCCGACCGCCGACCGACTATTGATGGAGTAGCGCAATGGGTGATTTCACGGGCTTTGGCCCCGCGACGCTCGGCTTCCTGGCGGAGCTCGAGGCGAACAACAACCGGGATTGGTTCCAAGCGAACAAGGCGCGCTACGACGAGTGCGTACTGGAGCCGTCGCTGGACTTCATCGTCGCCGTGGGCGACCACCTGCCGGCGATCTCGAAGCACCTTGTGGCCATTCCGAAGCGCATGGGTGGATCGCTCATGCGCGTCTACCGCGACACGCGCTTCTCGAAGGACAAGACGCCGTACAAGACCAACATCGGCATCCAGTTCCGCCACGAGCAGGCCAAGGATGTGCACGCGCCAGGCCTGTACTTCCACCTGGACAACAACGAGTGCTTCTTAGGCGTCGGGATGTGGCATCCGGATCGGGATGCCCTCGCCGCGATCCGCGGTGCGATCGTGGAGAACGGTGGAAGCTGGAAGCGCGTCCGCGATGCCAAGGCATTCCGCGACGTGTACGACTTAGGCGGCGCCAGCCTCAAGCGGCCACCCCAGGGCTTTCCGCGGGAGCATCGCTACGTCGAGGATCTGAAGCGCAAGGACTTCATCGGGATCAAGCGCATGCCGCCGGAGCGCGCTGCCAGCCCGGCCTTGGCGAACGACGTGGCCGCCATGTTCGCGGCGGGCAAGGGGTTCATGCGGTTTCTGTGTCGGAGCTTGGAGCTACCGTTCTGAGTCCGTAGGCGCGGCGGCGCTTTCGACACTCGCGATGCGCTCTAGGGTGGTCTGTCCATCGGGGTAGCGCTCGGCGAGAAGTTCCCGGGCGAGAGCCTTGATGCGTCCAAGGTCGACCGGCCGATAGTCGAGCTGCTCGACGGACACGTTGATGTGCCGTGAGCGCCGGGGTGGCTCGTCGTGGGTGTGGCCGTGCACGTTCACGACGCCCGCCGGCACGTCCGCCAAGGGCATGTGGGTGAACGCCAGCGGCGGATCGCCGTCCACCGTGAGCGCGGAGCAGATGTCGTCGAAACCGTCGACCCGCAGCACACCGGAGCCGGTGAGGTCATGGTTGCCGACCACGAGGTGCTTCGCGCGGCCCCGGCTGGTTCGAATGGTCTCCCAGGTGTGCTCGCCGACGGCCTTGCGCATGGCGAGGTCGCCGACGAACAGCAGGAGGTCGTCATCTCCCACGGTTCGCCCCCAGTTTCGGTAGAGGACGGCATTCATCTCCTCAGCGTCCTGGAACGGCCGATTCGCGTAGCGGATGATGTTGTCGTGCCCGAGGTGCAGGTCCGACCACACCCAGACGGTCTTGAACGCGGCCTCGTCCAGCTTCCGCGCCGGCAACTCCCGGCAGGCCCGCAACATGGCCCGAAACTCGCGGCCTGAGTGGCGCGCATCGCCGCCACCTGGCTTCGCGCGGGCCTCGAGCTGTGCAACAAAGGCGCGCTTGATGGTCTCGGGGTCGGCGTTCATCAGAAGTGGTCGGGTGTATGGGGCGCGTAGCGCGTGCGAAACAGTGCATCGGCTTTCGCCAGCGCACGTCGATCGCCGGCCAAAAGACCCCAGTTCGCAAGTTCCGTGGCGGAGCGGAAGCCGGTGTAGAGCGATGCCAGCGCCTTGCTCGAAAGTTCGATGTCGGGTGCCGCCTTCGACGGTCGCATGCGGGCACCGTCGGTTCCGGCCTCGAGGTGCCACTGCCCGTCGTTCCATGGCGTCAGCGGATCGGCGTTGAGGCCGATAGTCAGTTCGTCCTCGACATCGTAACCGCGCTCGGCCAAGGCGTTCGCGGCGTCGACGACGCGGAACCACGCGCCCTCGTGGTCTTCCGCGTTCAGCATTCGCGGCTCCAGGAAGAACTCGGCGGCTGGATCGTCTGCGGGCGCGTTGCTCCACCGTACCCGCCCCACTAGGTCGTGGCTGGCAATGAACCGCCATAGCGAGCGGTAGGCGTCGGCATCGAGCCAAGCGAGGTCGCGGATCACGAGTTCCTGGTCGCGGGCCCGATGGTTCACTCGGCTCGACCGCAGCGTGTAGACGACGTAGCCCCGCGCCGCGTCGTCGTCGCCGTAGCAGACCGCTACCCACACCGGCCCGGTGTCGCGCCCGGCCTTCAGCACCTCGTTCACCCAGTCCTCTCCCACGCGGTGGAGGTAGCACATGCGCTCGGCGATGAAAGCGGCATAGACGGTGACCACGATGTCACGCGCGGTCTCGGCGTCCACGCGGACGACGCGACCATTGCCGCCGTCGCCGTCGTAAAACCGGATGTCATCCGTATCCACCGCGTACGTGCGCATCACCGTGGTCATGGCGTAGCCGAAGCGCTGGTAGATCGCGGCGAGCGATGCCCATAGCGCGGCGACGTTCTGGCCCGCCTCGCGCATCTCGCCGAACGCGCGGGTGTGGATGCGGCGCGCCAGCCCTTGGCGCCGGTATTCGGGTTGCGTGGCGATGCTGGAGACGCCCGCGAGTTTCACGGCACGGCCGTTCGCGCCCATGGTGAAGGGGACGTTGGCGAAGCAGGACGCTAGCTTGCCGTCCGCAAAGGCGCACAGCGTCCACTCGGGCTTGTTGTACTTGCCGACGGAGCTCTGCGGCCCGTCGCCGAAGGCGCCGCCGTAAGCGTAGCCGCCGAGAGTGCCCATCTCGCCCAACTCGTCGGGCGTGACCGGGCGAATCTCGACGCTCATCTTTCTTGTGTCAGAAGTGGTCGGGCGTATGCGGTGCGTGACGGGTGCGGAACACGGCGTTCGCCTTGGCGAGGGCTTGCGCATCGCCTTCCAGCAAGCCCCAGTTGGCGAGTTCGGTGGCGGAACGAAATCCCGTGTAAAGCGATGCCAGCGCTTTGCTCGACAGCTCGATCTCGGGCGTCTCGTTCGACGGCCGCATGCGGGCGCCGTCGGGCCCGGTCTCCAAGTGCCACGTCCCATCATTCCACGGTGTCAGCGGGTCGGCAGCGAGCCCGATGGTCAACTCGGCCGCCTCGTCGTAACCACGCTCGGTCAGGGCCCCGACCGCGTCGACCACCCGGAACCATGCGCCTTCGCGGTCCTCGCCGTGCAGCATGCGTGGTTCCATGAAGTACTCGAAAGCGGGGTCGTCCGCGGGCGCGTTGCTCCAGCGCACCCGGCCCACGAGGTCGTGGCTGGCGATGAAGCGCCACAAGGACCGGTAGGCGTCGGGGTTGAGCCAAGCGAGATCGCGCACGATGAGTTCCTGGCCACGCGCAGCGTGGTCCACCTTGCCCGCGCGCAACGTGTAGATCACGTAGCCCTGTGGCTCGTCATCCGTGTCGTAGCACACCGCGACCCAGATCGGGCCGTCGGCCTCGACGGGCTCCAGCGCGTTTTGCAGCCACAGCGCCTTGGCCCGGTGCAGGTAGCACATGCGATCCGCAATGAACTGGATGTAGATGCCCTTGACCACGTCGTAGGCCTCGTCGAGGTCCACCCGCGCCACGTGCCCGCTACCGCCATCGTCGTCGTGGAACCGGATGTCCACCGTGTCCACGGTGTAGCGCTTGAGGACGGTCGTCATCGCGTAGCCGTAACGCTGGTAGATCGCCGCTTGCGACGCCCACAGCGCTGCGACATTCTGCCCCGCCTCACGCATGTCGTTGAAGGCGCGGGTGTGGATCTGGCGCACCAGCCCCTGGCGTCGATGCTCCGGCTGCG
Organism: Candidatus Azotimanducaceae bacterium; assembly: GCA_965203685.1. Classification (GTDB taxonomy): domain Bacteria; phylum Pseudomonadota; class Gammaproteobacteria; order Pseudomonadales; family Azotimanducaceae; genus VXYL01. The sequence goes on along the minus strand of OZ241908.1, from coordinate 5,575,344 downwards.
TGCCGATGGTGGAGACGCCGGCGAGCTTCACGGCGTTGCCGTTGGCGCGCATGGTGAAGGGGATATCCGAGAACATCGATGCGAGCTTGCCGTCGACGAAGGCGCACAGCGTCCAGTCGGGCAGGTTGGCCGTGGCGATGACGTTCTCCGGCCCGTCACCGAAGCTGCCGCCGTAGACGTAGCCGCCGAGGATGCCCATCTCGCCCATCTCCTCGGCCGTGGCGGGACGGATTTCGACGGTCATGGGTGGCTCCGGCGGCTTCAGCGAAGGCGCGGATTGTACGCCCGTTAGGGGGTTGGCGTGCCGCTTTGGTGCCATCCGCCGGTACTCGTACGCCCGTCGAGCAGTACGTGAGCGACACTGTGTTGCGTGACGCTCGGGGTTGGCCTATGAAGGGCGCTTGAAGAACCTTGGCGGGAGGTGGGCTGTGCTCGAACGATGGATCGGACTCGCCGTCGCGCTGGCTGCGGGCGCCTTGCAAGCACAACCGGACATCGCCGTGCCGGCGGAACTCGAAGGCTGGCGCGACTGGGTGCTGCACGAGAAGGAGTACCGGCGCTGCCCCTTCCGCTTCGACAGCGCCGCGACGGCGCCGGAGCAGTTCGTCTGCGCGTGGCCGGGCGAGCTTCGCCTTGAGGTCGACGACCAAGGCGGCCGTTTTGAGCAGGCATGGACCGTCTACGGCAGCAGCCAGTGGCTCCCCCTGCCCGGCAATACCGACGCCTGGCCGCAACAGGTCTCGGCGAGCGGTCGCGCTTTGGAGGTGGTGCTCCGCGACGGTAGGCCCGGGGTTACGCTCGCCCCCGGGGAGCATGGGATCGCCGGCCGCTTCGGTTGGGACGAGCGCCCGGCGACGCTCGCCGTACCGACGACGTCCGGGCTGCTTTCACTCACCGTGGACGGGATACCGATCCGGTTGCCGAGGGTGGACGCCCGCGGCGTCTGGCTCGGTGATGTCGAGCCGACGACGCGCGTGCCGGACAGCCTTGTCGTCGATGTCTACCGGCGCGTGGTCGACGAGGTTCCGACGCGTCTCGACACGCTAATCCGCCTCGACGTCTCCGGCACGGTACGCGAGGAGGTGCTCCGCCCCGTCTTGCCGGACGCTTTCACGCCGCTGGCCCTCACCAGCGACCTGCCGGTCGTGCTGCAGCCGGACGGTAGCCTGCGCCTGCAGGCGCGCCCAGGGGAATGGCAAATCGGGATGGCCGCCCGGGCCGAGCAGGTGCTCACCGAGGTTGGCCTTCCGGCGAACGCGACGAATATGCCCGCCGAGGAGATCTGGAGCTTTCAAGCTGTGCCCAGCCTCCGCGCGGCCGTGGCGGACGCCGCCCGCCCCGTCGATCCCGCGCAGGTCGGGTCGCCGTGGAGGGAACTGCCCACGTTCCGGATGGAGACTGGCGGGGTCATGACCGTTGAAGAGCGGCAACGCGGGCTGACCGACACCGACAACGAGATCAACCTGTCGCGCCGCCTTTGGCTCGACTTCGACGGTGCAGGGTTCGTGTTTTCCGACCGGATCAGCGGTCGCATGCGCAGCGACTGGCGGCTCGACATGGGCGCGCCGTATGCCCTGCTCGGCGCCACGGAGCACGGGGCTGACCTGCAGGTCACTGCCAGCGAGGCGGGAGCCGGCGTCGAAGTGCGCCAGGCGGGCCTCGACGTGGAGGCCTTGGGCCGGCTCGAGACCCGCGGCAGCATGCCCGTGCTCGGCTGGGAGTCGGACTTCGAGAGTGTGGCAGCGACGCTCCACGTGCCACCTGGGCACAAGCTTCTGGCCGCGACCGGCGTCGACGCGGCCCCGGCAAGCTGGGTCGGCCGCTGGCGCGTGTTGGACTTTTTCGTGCTCTTGATCGTCACCGTCGCGACCGTGCGGTTGTTCGGCCGTGGTGCGGGTGCGATCGCCCTCATCGCGCTGGTGCTCAGCTACCACGAGCCGGGTGCGCCGGTCTGGACTTGGTTGAACCTGCTGGCGGCCGTGGCACTCGTCCGTGTCGCGCCTCCGGGGAGGCTTCAGCGGCTGGCGCGCAGCTACCGGCTCGTGTCGCTTGCCGTGCTGGTGCTCTGGCTGGTGCCGTTCGCCATCGGCCAGATCCGCATCGCCGTGTATCCACAACTTCAACCGGAGTCGCATCGAACGGCACCCAACGTCGGGTTGTTCGAGGCATTGTCCGGGGAGATGGAGTTCGCACCGAGCCGGGCAGCGCGGGAAGCGGTCGTCTTGGACAGCATTGGCGTGGAGACGCCGAAAGACCTAGGCGAGGTCGTCTTCGACACCACGTTCCAGCAGGGAGTGAACGCGACAGCGGCGACCGAGAGGCCGTATTCCCGGTATCCCGATGACGCCTTGGTACAGGCGGGTACAGCGAAGCCGGATTGGTCGTGGATCTCCTACGAACTCCACTGGAGCGGGCCGGTGGACAGCGAGCGCTCCATGCGGCTCGTGATCGCGCCCAACTGGCTGGTCGCCGTCTTGCGGTTCGCAACGATCGCGGCGCTGGCGGTGTTCGCGGCCCTGTTCGCGCTGGACATGTTCGGCGGCCAGCGACCGGATTGGCGGCGATGGGTGCGCTCCCTGCGTGGCGCGCCGGTCGCGGCTGGCGTGCTGGTCGCCGTCGCGTCCCTGGATTCCGACGGTGTCGCTTTCGCCGCGGAGACGCCGTCTCCGGAGATTCTCGAGGAGCTTGAGCGCCGTCTGCTTGCTGCGCCGTCATGTGCGCCGCGTTGCGCCGAGATTGCGGACGCGTCCCTGGATGTCGGCGAAGACTCGGCGTCGATGCGGCTCACGGTCCACGCGTTGGCGACGGTCGCCGTGCCGCTGCCGGGCTCCGCCGACGGTTGGCGTCCGGCGCGAGTCGCCAGTGGCGGGTCCGAACTGCCGGCGAGGCGGGACGAGAACGGCGTCCTCTGGGTCCACCTGGACGCCGGCGTGCACATGCTCGAGGTGTCGGGGCCGATACCGACGGGCGACGCAGTGGAGATTCCGTTCAGCTTGCCGCCTCGGGCGATCCGCGCCGAGTCGGCGCACTGGGCGGTGGCGGGCATCGAGAACCGCACCTTGAGCGCCGGGTCGTTGAACCTGACGCGTTTGGCGTCCGACGCGGATGTCGACGCAGCGGCGTGGGAGCCGAGCCGCCTGCCGACATTCGTCGCGGTCGAACGCACCATCAGGCTCGACCTCGACTGGCAGGTCGGCACGCTCGTGCGCCGCGTCGCTCCCGAAGTCGGTGCCATCAACACCGTGATTCCCTTGCTAGAAGGCGAGTCCGTGGTAAGTGAACAATCACTCACAGACGACGGTGCCGTCGTTTCGATGGGGTCAACGCAGGACCGCGTCTTCTGGACGTCGACGCTGCCGCGGACCGCGACCGTTACGCTCCAGGCTCGCCTCGATCCGCCCCGGCAGGAGATCTGGCGTGTGCGCATCGGGCACATGTGGCAGGTGGCCTTCGAAGGCGTGCCCGAGAGCAATGTCCGCCGAGGAACGGCCGAGCGCTGGGCCGAGTTCCGTCCCCGCCCGGGCGAGTCGTTGGTCATGCACATCACGCGTCCCGAGGCCGTGGAAGGACGAACCTTGGCTTTCGACCGGGTGCTCGCCAAAACCGCGGTCGGCAGCGCCTTGAGGCGCACTACGCTTGCGGTCGACTACCGCAGCACGCGCGGCGGCAGCCATCGCCTCGGCTTGCCCGCGGACGCCCGCCTGCGCTCGGTCGCAATCGACGGCGAAACCCACCAGATCGCGCTGGACGGAGGCGCCGTGGAACTGCCCATTCTGCCGGGCGAACACCGGGCCACGGTGGATTTCGAGCAGACGGCGCCGACGGCGACGCGCGTTTCGACCCCGGTCATCGAACTCGACACCCCCTCGAGCAACATCGTCGTCGGCCTTGAAATGCCCGAAAGCCGGTGGCTCCTGTTCGCAACGGGCCCCCTCCTCGGACCGGCGATCCTGTACTGGTCCGAACTCATCGCCCTGGCTTTCGTGGCGCTGATCCTGGGGCTGCTGAAGGTCACCCCGCTGCGCTGGTGGCATTGGCTGCTGCTCGGTTTGGGCTTCAGCACGTTCTCGTGGCCCGCCTTGGCGGTCGTCGCGCTTTGGCTGGTGGGCTTCGGCGCCCGCGAGACTTGGGGTGCAGGTCTCTCGCGGTTCTTCTACAACGCCTCCCAGGTCGGTCTGGGCTTGCTGACCCTGATCGCGTTCGCGGCGATCCTGGTCGGCATCCCGGCTGGACTCCTCGGCAATCCCGACATGCATGTCACCGGCTTCCAGTCGTCCGGCCACGACTTGAACTGGTTCGCCGACCAGTCGGCCACGACGACGCCGGCTGCCGCTGTTTGGTCGCTGCCGATGTGGACGTACAAGGCGCTGATCCTAGCGTGGGCCTTGTGGTTGAGCTTCGCCTTGGTACGTTGGCTCCCGTGGGTGTGGGGCCGGTTCGCGGCGCGGGGGCTGTGGGTGGCGGCGCCGGAGAAGGAGGAACCGTCGGAATAGACGAACCGGCCCGCGCCCTCCTCGGGCGCCGTTATTTGTAATTGCGAGATAAGAGGCGGCGTTATTCCAACTTGACCCGCAAAGTGCTAATAAGCTCTTGCGTTATTTCGATTTGCGACATAAGGGGGATGCGTGCTGCGAGGCGCGACCGGGCGTTACGAGGTTACCGCTGTCGGCGGCGAGCGTGTGAACGCCTTCGTCCCCGTTCCGTTGCCACCCATCCCGATGCTGGACCTCCGGCCCTTGCAGGTTGCGCTCGAGCGTGCATTGGTGGCTCTTGGCCGGCTCGACGGGCTGTCGGCCTTCCTGCCCGACCCCCACTTCTTCATCTACGGGTATGTGCGCAAGGAGGCGGTGTTGTCCTCCCAGATCGAGGGTACGCAGTCATCGCTTTCGGACCTGCTGCGCTACGAGTCGGCGCTCGCGCCAAGCGTGCCCGACACTGACGTGATCGAGGTCTCAAACTACGTTGCGGCCATGGAACACGGACTAGATCGCCTAGAGGATGGATTCCCTCTGTGCAACCGTTTGCTCCTCGAAATCCACGCACGGCTGCTGGCTACCGGTCGCGGCAGCGGGAAGATGCCTGGCGAGTTCCGGCGCTCGCAGAATTGGATCGGTGGCACGCGACCAGGGAACGCGCATTTCGTTCCGCCGCCAGCGCACCTGGTGCCGGAGTGCATGGGTGAACTGGAGGTGTTCCTAAACGCGGTGTCGGCACCGACCGATTTACCAACACTTATTCGCGCGGGGCTTGCACATGCACAATTCGAAACCATCCATCCGTTTCTGGATGGCAACGGTCGCGTCGGGCGATTGCTGATCACGCTGTACTTGTGCGCGCAGGACCTCCTCACCGATCCGCTCCTGTACTTGAGCCTCTATTTCAAGGAGAGGCGCAGCGACTACTATGCCCTTCTCGATGCCGTGCGCCGGGAGGGTGACTGGGAGGCATGGCTGGCGTTTTTCCTTGAAGGTGTGCGCTATACGGCGGAAGCGGCGGAGACGACCGCTCGCCGCCAACTCGACCTTTTCGAGGCGGACCAGGCGCAGGTCCGTCTACGAGGTCGCGCAGCGAGTTCCGCGTTACGCGTCCACGCGGTGTTGCGTGAACGCCCGGTCGCTTCGTTGCGGCAGGCGGCCGAGGCAGCCGGACTGTCCTACACCACCGCCGCGGCTGGCATGCGTGTGCTCACTGAGTTGGATATTGCGCAAGAATTGACAGGCCGACAACGTGACCGGCTTTTTGGATATCGCGAGTACATCGCGATCCTAAACGAAGGAACGGAACTCTAGGTGTCAAGCTAGCCGCATTAACGCCGTCGTGGCGACATGAGTGCCTCGTCTTCGCCGAGTCCGCGAGAGCAGGACGTCGTAAGAGCAGAACTGATTCCAGACAGAACTCAAGCGGCCGGCAATATGGACAGGCACGCACAAGGCATCGTCAGCAATTCGAACGGACTTTTGGATATCTTCTTTTGCCCGCAAATACCTTGGGTTGTCGGCATGTCCAACGTACAACGGCGACGGGACATGGCCAGCCGGGAAAAGAGCCGGTTTAGATTCCCAAATCTTTCAGATTGTAGTCCTTGACTACACGATCAAACGTCTCAGGATTCCATCGAAATTCGTCCTCCAATCCGGCGAATGGCGCGTACGTATACTGCTTTTCTGTTTTGAAATGCTTTCGTCGTGCATCAATGGCAACGGCGATGACAGCAGACCGGTCGAAAACGCGTTGCTCGTCGTAGATTGTTCCGTCGTTCACGCCAAGGACGCTCTTGGCACCGAGTACCGAAGCGCGGCGATGGAATCCGAATGTCATGGAAATCCGCAAATCCGGCGATGTATTCGCAAAGGAACAGTGCAAGGTCTGGCGGTTGACCATGGTGACGTCGCCGGGGTTGCACGTCAGCGGGATCGCGCCGGGGAGACGATCAGAGCGGCCGTTTGCTTCGACCATGGCCTTGATGTCGAGCTTGCCCTGCTTGTGAGTGCCGGGCACGATCCACAGGCAGTTGCCTGGCGTGGTCGGGTAAAGCTGCACCTGGAAGTTGAAGCCGTGGATGCCTTCGTTCCAGTCGGGGTTGTTCCAGTGCGTCAGGCCGTCCTGGTGCCAGGCGACGGAACCGCCAAGCCCGGGCTGCTTGACGAAAATGGCGTCGTTGAAGGGCGTGAAATCGGGTCCGTTGATGTTCTCGGCGATAGCTAGGAGCTGGGGGTGTCCGTATAGCCGCAGTCCCGGCTCCATCAACTGGCACATGCCGAAGATCAAGTGCACGACCTCGTCGGGCGCGTCCTCGCCCGGGTCGGGTTCGACCATCTTCGACGGATGTCGGCCGCCGACCTGCTTCGTCCCGCCGACCGGATCGCTCAGGGGCTTCACGTAGGTGAACGGTGCCCGCTTGAACTCGCGCCCCAGCGCGGGACGGCCCTTCGCGTCGACCTCGGCATCCTTCGAAACCGGAGCCCGGTCCAGGGCATCGGCCATGGCGTCGCGCAAGTCGGTGAGTTCCCGCTCGTCGATGACGTTCTCGAAGACGTAGAAGCCGTGCCGCCAGTACGCCTCGAGGATGTCGTCGGCCAATGCCGTGCCGGCCTTGAATCGGATTGGCCCGCGATTGCCGATCTCCCGGCCCAGACGCTCCCCTTCGCGCATGTAGTCGGCCATCTGGGCGGCATGTTCGGCGGCGGACGGGGGTCTTTCGGAAACGGCAGCTTCGGTCATCGTGGTCCCCCGGTCAAAGACAGGCGCCAACCATATCACCGTTCTTGCGGGACGGTGCGCCGCCAGCTATATCCCTTGATATATACCACCGCCTCGAACACAATGCCGTCTCAGGCAGAAAGTGTGGCGATCATGGTTCAAGAAGCCGACTACGTGGGGACGGCGAAGGTGTTTTGGAGCGGTCGCAGCCAAGCCGTTCGGCTGCCGGCAGCGTGTCGCTTTCAAGTGGCGGAGGTGGAGATCGTCAAGCGAGGCGACACGGTTACATTGCGTCCGCGCGGGAAGAACTGGGTCGAGTACTTCGCTTCGTCTCAAAGGGCCAGCTTGCCACCACGGTCGCAGCCGCCGCTCGATGAGCGCGAGGACATCCAGTGATGTTCATGCTGGACACGGACACCTGCGTGTACGTAATGAACGAACGGGACGAGGCGTTGACGGCGACGTTCGCCGAACACGCGCATGAGATTTGCATTTCGGCCGTTAGCCACGCGGAGCTTTGGTTCGGTGTCGAACACTCCGCGCGCGTCGAACGCAACCGGAGCCAACTGGACGATTTCCTGCGCGACCTCGACGTCCGACCGTTCGGTGCGGAAGCCGGCCAGCATTACGGCGAAATCCGGGAATCCTTGGTCCGACGCGGCACGCCGATTGGGGCGAATGACTTGCTGATCGCGGCGCATGCCAGGAGCATGGGCGCGACCCTGGTCACGAACAACATGAGGGAGTTCGGGCGCGTCCCGGATCTCCGGACCGTCAGTTGGGCTTGATTCGTTCTGTTGAACGCTGTGTTCGCGCGTGGGCTGTGCTATGTCCCGTAGGCTAAGTTGCAGAGTGGACTCTAGGCATTTGCAGACAGAGGCTGCCGCCGTGCAACGAACTGCGGAAGCGGCTCATGAGTGGCTCGGCGATTCGCTAGAAAGCGCTGCGGGTGAGCTTCGGGATTTTGCGAGATCTTCCGAAGTGCTGTCGTCTGACCGGGATCTGGCGCAGAAGTACGCGCAAAAATGGATCGCCGTCTACGGCGGCGAGGTGCGGGCGGTGGCGGATGAGCTGGATACGCTGCTCGAGGAGTTGGACGAACTCGACGTGCCTCGATCGAGTACTGCCGTGCGCTACATGGAGAAGGAGCCGAGGACTCTGATTCTGTCTTGTGCGCCGCGTTAGGTTGCAGCCCATCTGACCCCGGTACAACGTTCATTGCGGGCGAGGACGCCCCGCGGACCTAGATCGAGACTTTCAGTTGGGGACGATGTGCACCTTGATCGAGCGCGTCGACTTGTCGGCCGCCGTCTCGAAGGCACTTTTCGCATCACCGAGAGCGAAACGGTGGGTCACCAGCGAACGCGCTAGGTCCGCGTAGTCCGCAACCACGTCTAGGGCGATCGCGTAGTCGGCGCTGCCGTCGCTCGTGGCGTAGGTCATGGAGCCGACCAGTTCGGTTTCCCGCAGGGCGAACAGCAGTGGGTTGATGGTCGCGGTCGGATTTGTGAAAACGCCCAGCAGGATTACGCGACCCTTGGGCCGAACCACGCGCTGCGCGGTGAGGAGCGTATCGCCCACGCCGCCCACGGTCTCGACGGCGACGTCAATCGCCTGCAACTGCGCCAAGTCTTTCATGCGTTCGATGCCAGCCTCGTCGTCGCCAACGACCTCCACGGCGCCTAGGCGACGGGCCGCTTCCTGTTGATGCGGGTGGCGCGCTAGGACGATGACCTTCGCACCGCACGCCCGTGCTGCCAACACACCGGTGAGCCCGATCGTGCCGGCGCCGACGATGAACACCGTCTCGTGTCCACGTAGCTTGACCTTGTTGAAGGCGTGGACCGAGCACGCCAGCGGCTCGGCCAGCGCGGCGGCTTCGGCGTCGAGCCCGCTCGGCGCCTTGAAGGCCGTCTCGGCCGGCACGGTTGCCAGTTCGCTCATGCCGCCGTCCGCGTTTTCGCCCACGAGGCCGCGGTCGCCGCAGACGTGGTAGTCACCGGAGATGCAGAACGGACAGATGCCGCAGCGCAAGAGCGGCTCGATCCCCACCAGGTCACCTTCGTGGACGTGCTTCACGCCCGCGCCAACGGCGGTGACCGTGCCGGCGAACTCGTGGCCCGGTGTGATGCCGGGCCGGGCCGGGAATTGACCGCGGTAGAAATGGAGGTCCGAGCCGCAGATCCCAGCACTGCCCACGGCAAGTTGGACTTGCCCCGGGCCTGGCGCGGTGGGTGGTTTACGGACGATCTCGATGTCGAGATCGTCGGTCCAGCGTGCGGCGGCGACGGCTGCGGGCATGGTGTGCCTCCTCGTCTATTCCGGGTCTTCTGTGCGCTCGGTAGTCGCGTCCTCGATGGCGTAAAGCGGGTCCAGACCGGCGAGTTCCGCCAACGTTCGGTACGTGGCCATGATCTCGGCGCGGTCAGTGCCGGTGGTTCCGGTCCGCATGAACTCCCCGTAGGCGGCCTGGATCGCGTTGACTGCCGCGACCTGGGCCGTGAACGGATCGATCACGAGGCGCCAACCCAGCGTCTGCCACTCGGCCTTGCTGCGCAGGTCGAGGGAGGTGATGGACGCCAGCGGGGCGTTGATGCGCTTCGGCGCGTCGATCCATTGCGCGTCGGTCGTCGGCATCAGCATGAGCACGTCGGCGCCCGCCTCGCGGTAGAGGTTGGCGCGGCCGACGGCAGCGTCGAACGACTCGTTCCGTACGGCGCCGGTGCGGGCGATGACGAGGAAATCCTCGTCCCGGCGTGCTTTGACCGCGTACTCCACCTTGGCGGCCATCTCATCCGGTGCGACGAGGTGCTCGATGCCGCGGTGGTGGCTGACGCGCTTCGGCGCCACTTGGTCCTCGATCTCGATCGCGGCGGCACCAGTGGCTTCGACTTCGGTGATCGTACGCGCGACATGAACGGCGTCGCCGAAACCCACGCCTCCGTCCGCAATCACGGCGGCTTCACACCCGGCGACGACGTGACGGGTGGTGTCCGCCAACTCGGACAATGTGAGTAAGGCTTCACTTACGCCGTGAGAGTAGCCCAGTGCACCGCCGCTGACGTAAACGGCGTCGAACCCCGCACGTTCCGCGATACGCGCCGTCAATGCGTCCAAGGCCAACGGTGCGAACACGACTTCGCCGGCCGGGATGGCTTCGCGTAACTTCTGTCGCGGGTGCATGACGCCAAGCCTACGCCAACGCGCCCGGGGGTGCGCGGTTCTCCGTCTGTAGGGAACCTTGCGCTAGGCCCAAAATGCGGACGAGGACGTCCGCGCACCGACAAGGTGCTACCCGTGGAGGGTAGCGGGCGTCCCCACAGCAAAGGAACCTGCTGCTCCTTCCATCCGTTTCGCGTTGCATCGGCCGCCCGCCGCCTTATATTCGCCACCGAAGAGGAACTATTTTGTGGACACCCCCGATCTCACGATCCGCGAGACGGTCGCCCTGTCCGGTGTCGCGTCGACGGTTGTCGAGAAAGCCGTTCAGTCCGGCATCATCGTCCCGCGCACTGCGCCGGCCCTTTTCCCGGGCGGCAGCACGCGCTACCTGCCCGCCCGCGCTGTCGTTTACTTCCACGCCCTGAAGGCGGCGGATCTCGCCGATCTGCCCCGGCGCCACAAGCGCGCCATCTGGGCGCGGATCACCGGCATGGAGCCGATGCGGCTCGGGCCCGTCGAGTTCGCACCCGGCGCAACGCTCGATTTGAAGCTGGCCCTCTCCCAGTTCGGAATCGCCAACGGCTACTGGGGCGAGGCCCGGGACCGATACATCAAGTCCGATCCGGAGATCCTCGGCGGCACGCCGGTGATTGACGGCACGCGAATCCCGGTCTACGCGGTCTTGGGGCGGCTCCAGTACGGCGACACTCTCGAAGACCTGCTCGATGACTATCCCCATGTTCCCGCGCCGCATTCCGGGCCGCTGAGATCTATGCCGCCGCCAACCCTTTACGGGGACGGCCTTGGCGCAGCGCGGACTAGCCGCCAAGGCGCGTGACCGCCAAGACCGCGGCCCCCGGCGGAGACCTTGCCCCGTGCCGCAATTGCGGACGAGGACGTCCGCGCACCCAAAAAAACGGACAACTTACGTGCTAACAGAAAGCGGACAGATCATGTGCTAGTGAAGCGCGGCGTCGGTGGGCGACGCGTGCACAGGCCGGGAGTCGGGTATGCTCACAACCGAGTAGAGGGAGAGACGATGGGTAACGGGTTGTCGGCCGATCGGCTGGCGCGCATCGGGCGCCACGTCGATCGCTACGTCGAAGAAGGTAAGTTCCCCGGCGCAATGTGCCTGGTTTCTCGGGGCGGCGAAGAAGCGTACTTCCACGTCTGCGGGCTTCGCGATGTCGAACGCGAACGTCCGTACGAGCGGGACACGGTCGTGCGCCTCTACTCGATGACGAAGCCCGTTGCGAGCGTGGCGCTCATGATGCTCTACGAGGAAGGCCGGTTTCAGCTCGACGACCCGGTCTCCAAGTACATCGAGAGTTGGGCGGACCTCGAAGTCTACGACCATACGGTGGAAGCGCGCGGGGTCTCGGCGGCGGCAGGCGTCGAAGAGCGTTACGTCACGGTCAAGCCCGACTCCCCCATGACGATCAAACACCTGCTCACCCACACGTCCGGCTTGAGCTACGGCTTTGCGGGCGACCATCCCGTCGAGGCCATGTACGCCCACGCCAAGGTCACCGGTACCGGGACGCTGAACGACATGGTCGACAAGCTCGCTGGCATCCCGCTCAAGTTCTCGCCCGGCACGAAGTGGAACTACGGCGTCTCGACGGACGTCTGCGGCTACTTGGTGGAGCAGTTCTCCGGCCAGGCGCTCGACGAGTTCGTGGCCGAGCGCATCACGGGCCCGTTGAACATGCCGGACTCGGGTTTTCATGTTCGCGCCGATGCTGCGGATCGCTTCGCCGCCTGCTACAACTACGTCGCACCGTCGACCTACCGCCTCCAGGACGACCCCGAGGGCTCGCGCTACCACCAGCGGCCGGCGTTCTTCTCTGGCGGTGGCGGCATGGTCGGCACGATCGACGACTACCATCGTTTCGCGTGCATGCTCTTGGCCAAGGGCGAACTCGACGGCGAACGGCTGCTCGGACGCAAGACCGTCGAGTACATGGCGAGCAACCATCTCCCCGGCAACTGTGATCTCGCCGCCATGGGGCAAGCGACGTTTACCGAAACGCCCTACGAAGGCATCGGCTTCGGGCTGGGATTCTCCGTGGTCGTCGACCCGGCCGCCGCGAACGTTCTCGACTCACCCGGCGAATTCGCCTGGGGCGGCGCCGCGAGCACCTATTTCTGGGTCGACCCGCAAGAGGAGGTTATCGTCGTGTTCCTGACGCAGCTACTGCCGTCGTCCACCTACCCCATCCGGCGCGAATTGAAGACGCTGGTCTACCAGGCGCTCGTCTGATGGGCCGAGTCAACAAGGCCATTGCCAAGCTCGAGAAGGGCGAGCCCGTGTTCTACACCGGCGGTCACGCGGGCATGGAACTCACTTACGAGGCCGGCGTGAACATGGCGGACACGTGGGCGGACTACATCAACGTGGGCATGGAACACGGGCCGCTCGACGTCGCTGGCTTGACCCAGTTCATGAAGGGCATGGCGTCCGTACGCACGCCCACCGTTCCCGTGCTTGCCGAACTTCCGTTCGAAGGACGCAGCCCCGAGATGGTGCAGTTCAACGCGTGGCAGATCCGCCAACTGCTGACCACCGGGATCCATGGCTTCCTCATCTGCCACGCGGAGACGGCGGATGCCGTGGCCGCAGTGGTCGATGCCATGCGATACACCTTCCGCGGCGGAACGCGCGGTTCGGGTGGCCAAGGCGCGGCGGCGGAGATCTGGGGGCTGACGGGCGGCGAGTATCTCGACCGTGCCGACCCGTGGCCGCTCAACCCGGACGGCGAGCTGATGTTGGGCTTGAAGATCGAGAATCGAGTTGCGCTCGCCAATGCGGAAAAGACCGCGGCCGTACCGGGAGTTGCCTTCGCGGAGTGGGGTCCGGCCGACATGTCGATGTCCCACGGCCTCCGCGGCACGCCGGCTGACATGGCGCGACCGGAGCTGCAAGCAGCCCGTCAGCGCGTACTCGACGCCTGCAATTCCGCAGGCATCGGGTTCCTGGACGGCTGCACCGAAGAGAACCTGGCGGAGAAGCTCGCTGCCGGCGTGCGCATCATCCCCGGCACGCCGGAACTCAAGGCGTTCGCGGAGTCGCTCAAAGGGTCGTAGGTCGGTGCAGCTTGACAACCCCGCCTGGCTCGCCTTGAGCGGCGAGCAGCGCGAATTCGGCTTGGTCGGCGAACGCGCGGCGCGCTACCAAGTCGATGTCTCGCCGATTGCCGCAGTCGCCGACCAGAGCGCGGAAGCCTTGCAGGAACTGGCGGGGTTCGTCGAACCGGGCGGAGTCGTGGCCGTCGTCGATCCCGGGGAGCCGCCCGAGGACCTATGGCGCCTTGCCACGGTCGTGCCGTTGACGCAGTGGTATTGCCCGGATCCGGTGCAAGAGCAGCCCACGGACCTGGACTGGGTGGAACTTGGCGACGCCGAGGCGGCCGACATGTACCGGTTGGTCAAGGAGACGGACCCTGGGCCGTTCGAGCGTAGAACGCATCTCCTCGGCGACTACGTCGGCGTGATTCGCGATCGCCGCCTCGTGGCGATGGCTGGCGAACGGATATGCCTACCAGGTTTCAGGGAGGTGAGTGCGGTCTGCACCGACCCCGAGTTCACAGGCCGAGGTTACGCGGAAGCCTTGGTTCGGGAAGTCGCCGTGCGTCAGCAGCGGCTCGGCTGCGTCCCCTTCCTGCATGTGCGCATCGGCAGCCCGGCGGAGCACCAGGCATCCCGGGTCTACGAGAAGGTTGGTTTCGTCCGGCGCAAGGAACTCGGCATGTCGATCTTGGTGCGGTTGTGAGCGAGAACGCGACGGTCGAGGAACCGCCGGCGCGCAAGCCGCCCTGGGCGCTCTTGTTCCGCATCGCCACGTGGATCTTGGCGGGCGGGTGCTTCTATCTCGTCTACACGCGCATGGAAGCCGCGGCCGACCGCGACAACCAGACGGTTTTGCAATACCTCGTGGAGTTCTTCGCGGGAGCGGATTGGGTCTTCTGGCTCGCGCTCATGATTCCGTACTCCGTGTTCTTCTTCCTCGTGGACAGCCACGCCACCTGGCGGGTCATCCGCTGGTTCAACGCACCGGATCTGAAGCTCGGCAACGTGCTGCCGATTCGGGCGAGCGCCTACATCCTGTCCCTGGTGAATGAGCAGGTGGGCAAAGGCGCCATGTCCCTCTACCTGCTGAAGACCTACGAAGTCCCCGGCTGGCGGGCCCTGTCGAGCATGATCTTCCTCGGCCTCATCGAGATCTACCAACTGCTCCTCTTCTCGGCGATTGGCGTGGCCGCGAATTTCGACCTTGTGCGCGAGGCGTCCACCGTTTTGCCGCTGTCCGTCATCCTGCCATCGATCATGATCGTCGCCGCGCTGTACCTGCCGGTGCACATCACCTATTTCCGGACGGGCAGCGGTGGCCTGCGGGAAACGAACATCCTGACGGCGTTCCGACAGGCGCGACCGATCCACTACTTGCTGGTGGTTCTCTTCAAGGCGCCGAACCTGATCGGCGCCGTCATCGTCTACACCTTCGCCTTGGAGCTGTTCCAGGTCGATGTGAGCCTCGGTCAGATGCTGGCCTTTCTGCCAGTGATCTTCCTGGCGGCCGCGCTGCCGCTGCCGTTCCATGCCGGCGCCCTGCTGCTGTGGACGGTTCTCTTTCCGGACTATCCGGAGGTCGCCGCCTTCAGCTTCGTGATGCACACCTTCTTCGTCCTGTTCAACGCCGCCATCGGCGTGCTGTTCCTGCCGCGCGCCAACAAGGAGCTATTCGGCTGATGGAAACACTACCTATCCCGCCTCTGAAGCAAGCCGACATGCCGGAACGGACGTCGAGTTTCTGGAAGATGACTGGTCCGGGTGCCGTCATGATCGGCATGGCCATCGGCTCCGGCGAGCTGATCCTGTGGCCGTGGATCACGGCGAAGTTCGGCACCGAGATGATGTGGGCGGCCGCGCTCGGCGTCTTCATGCAGTTGTGGATCAACATCGAGATCGGCCGCTGGGCGGTCGCCACGGGCGAGAGTCCGCTGACCGGCTTCGCGCGCCTATCGAAGCTCTGGGTGTACTTCTTCCTCCTCCTGCTGTTCGTTGGTGCGTTCCTGCCGGGTTGGGGACGCGCAACCGGGACGGCGATCAAGATCCTCTTTCTAGGCGAGGACGGGTGGGGGCCGGACTGGTTCTGGACGGCGGTGGTGTTTGCCCTCGCGCTCGCCATCGTGTTCGGGCCGAAGCGGATCTACCAATCCGTGGAACGCTCGATCATCTTCATGGTGCTGGTGATCGTGATCGGCTTGTTGATCGTCGCCTTCAGCATCGGCACGCTCGACGATGTCGGCAACATGCTGGGCGGAATCCTGAACTTCGGCCACATCAGCCTCGACGAGGAATTCACCTTTCACCGTTTCTTCGGCGCGTTCGTGTTCGCCGGTGCAGGCGGCTTGGGCAACCTGTTCTACGCCTACTACCTGCGCGACAAGAACATCGGCATGGGAGCGCGGATCCCCATGCTCATGAACCCTCTGCGCGAGGCGCAGACCGGGGCGAGCGAGATCGGCTTCAAGTTCCCGGCGACGGAGGAGAACATCCGCCGGTTCCGCGCCTGGTTCCGCTTCGTCGTGCAGGACTCCACGATCTTCTTCTGGATCGCCAACACGTTCACGATGTTCCTTTTCATGTTCGGTGCCCTGGTCGTCCTGTACCCCGCGGGCATCGTGCCGCAGGAAGGCCAGTTAGTCTGGGACCTCGCCAAGATCCTCGAAGGCACGATGGGCGTCCAGGGTCGCTACCTGTTCCTCCTCATCGGCATCGCGGCGCTCTTCAGCAGCGTGCTGGCGGGCCTCGACGGCGGCGTGCGGATCTGGGTCGATCTCCTACACACCAACTTCAAGGCCGCGCACCGGTTCGCGGCAAACAAGATCTACTTCTGGCTGGCGGTCGGCCTGTCCGCCTTGGGCGTGCTCGCCACCTGGTTCTTCGAGTACTTCGACGTGAGCGCCCTCGACTTCTTCTTCATCAGCGCCATGTTGAGTGGCTTCGCGATGGCCGCCTACGTCCCGACCGTCCTCTACATGAACCTCAAGCACCTGCCGGCCGCGATCCGGCCCAAGCCGGTGAACATCCTCATGGTGTCGATCGGGGCCGCGACTTACATCAGCTTCGCGGTGTACACGGTGGCAGCGAAGGTGATCGAGGTCATGGGCTGACGGCCCGCGGCGTTTCCACCACATCGCGTCCATGGGCGGACAGCGGCCGAACAGGTCGCGCCGTTGGGGCATGACGGTTCGCCCTGGGGCGGCCGACGGGCGTACCGCCGCGCACGCGTACGCCTGTCTCGCCTTCACATCGGTCTGTTTCGGCGCGAACACGACGTTCGCCAAGCTGGTGGTGGGCGAGGTTTCGCCCATGATGGTGGTGGCGTTGCGCTGGCTGCTGGTCGTCGCGCTACTAGTCGCCTTCAACCGGCGGTCCCTGGTCCGGGACTGGCCCTACCTGAAGCCCCACCTTGGGTTCCTGTTCGCCATGGGCGCCCTCGGGTTTGCCGCGTTCAACGGCCTGTTCTACATCGCCGCCCATTACACGACGGCCCTCAACATGGGCATCATCCAGGGCGTGCTGCCGGTGTTTGTGCTGGTCGGGGCGTGGCTCGCGTTCCGGACACCGGCCCGCGCCCGGCAGTGGGTTGGTGCCGCCGTAACGTTGGCTGGCGTCGTCGTGGTGGCCTCCGCCGGAGACGTGGAGCGCCTGCTACGACTGCGCTTCAACGACGGAGACCTACTGGTGTTGCTCGCGGCCGTGTTCTACGCCGGCTACACGGTGGGACTGCAGCGGCGTCCAGCGTCGAGCGCGCTTGGGTTGTTCACCGTGCTCGCGGCATCGGCGTTCCTGGCGTCGTTGCCGATGGTGGCGGCGGAAGCCTGGCTCGGCAAGTTTCAAGCGCCGACCTTGCACGGCTGGGTCGTGGTTGCGCTGGTCGCCTTGTTCCCGTCGTTTCTCGCGCAGATCCTGTTCATCCGGGGCGTCGAGATCATCGGGCCGGGCCGCGCGGGGATCTTCCTCAATCTCGTACCGGTGTTTGCGGCGGTAATCGCGGTGGTTTACCTCGGCGAGCGGTTCCACGTCTATCACGGGGTCGCGCTCGCACTCGTGCTCGGCGGTATCTGGCTTGCGGAGCGCAATGCGGGCAAGACGCGAAAGCAGGGGGGCGTTTCATGAAAGTAGATGGTGGCAGTCGCCTTCACCGCGTGCAGCGGTTGCAGTTCACATACCCCAAACCGTGACTGACGAAAAGTCGCGTCGGAAAACCTTCTCTTCCCATGTCCGTGCCGACTGATCAAACACGACCAGATGCCCCGTCTCGGCGCCGGATTGGTCCATGTAGCGCCGCGTCTGTGCGATGCCCTCGGTGATCGTAACCTCTAGGTTGCCACGCCGAATCTTGCACTCCACCACGAAGCGTTGTTCCCCACCCCCTACCGGCCACACGATCAACAGGTCTACCCGGCCTCGTCCAAGCGCGTATTCGCGCTCGATGCGACCGCCACCATTGATGACTCGCTGCAGGAAAGCCTGTAGCAGCAGTTGCGGTCCTGCCTCGTGGTATTGATCGAAGCGTTGCACCCAATGCTCCGAATGTTCCCGGAAGAAACGCTGGAACGCCGCCATCAAGCCATCGATGTCCAAGTTCCCGTCGCCGTCCACGTACCACGCGGTCTCGTGGAGCAGGCCGGCCTGCACCGCGTAGTTCAGGTGGCGCGGCACGACTTCGGCGTAGATCGGGTTGGCTATACGCGGCGTGCCCGCGGCATCCTGCGCCACGAGCCCCAAATCACAGGCGTAGGCCATGTCCTCCGC
This sequence comes from Candidatus Azotimanducaceae bacterium, assembly GCA_965203685.1. GTDB lineage: Bacteria > Pseudomonadota > Gammaproteobacteria > Pseudomonadales > Azotimanducaceae > VXYL01. The sequence goes on along the minus strand of OZ241908.1, from coordinate 5,557,158 downwards.
GGCCCAGGTCTGTGTCGTGGCGCCAGCGAGGATCGGCTCCACCACCCGGCGGACGCGCTCCTCGGCGAGCTTGTTGGCGAGATCGTCGATGTGGGTGTCGCGGCGCAGGATCAGCGACTCCTGAGCGTCCAACACGTCCAGCACGACAACGGGTCGAGATCGGTCGCGGCCACGGGCACTCTCGAAGCATGCCTCCCGGCACAGCGCGTTCACCAGCCACGGCTGGCCCGCCGTACGCGACCAGATGAGACTGGCCGCACGGTCTTCGAAGACCTGTCCGGTCTCGGCGGTGTGCTGCGCCAAAAGGGTGCGTAGCTCCGACTCGGTGAAATCGCCGAGGCGCAGGGACTTGGACTTGATGTTGAAGGCGCTACCGCCAAGCACCAGCCCGCCAGCGGCCTTGGAATGAATCCGGTAGTCCCGTACATCGCGCAACCCGCAAAGCACGACGCTGTGAGGAAAGTGCTCGGGCCGCAGATCGTAACCCGCACGGAGTTGGCGCAGCACGGAGAGCAACGTGTCGCCGACCAGGGAGTCTACTTCGTCGATCAGCAGCACCAGTGGCTTCGGACTGGCCGCGCACCATCGGGATAGCACTTCGCCGAGTGCGGCGTCCGGTCCCACGCGTTCTAGGATGCTGGGCCAGAGGTCGTCCAGCGTTTCGTCGCCTAGCGTGGTGCGTGCCCGGCGGGCGAATTCGCCGAGAATGGCGCGCATCGACCGCGCCGTGTCTTCTCGGGCCGCTTGACCAACCTCCACGTTCACGTAAACGCATCGGTACAAGCCTTCCGCGTTCAGCGCCTCGCGGAGCGCTAGGAGCGTCGATGTCTTGCCGGTTTGGCGCGGCGCATGGAGAACGAAATACCGCTGCTCGCGGACCAGGCGGAGCATTTCGTCGAGGTCCACGCGCTCGAGAGGGTTGATGTGGTAATGCAGGTGGGCGCGGACAGGGCCTTCGGTGTTGAAGAAGCGCATGGCCGCATTCTCTCAAAAAGGTGCGGGCCAAGCGTGTCAACGGATTCCCAGCCTTTCCTCGCCCGCAATGAGCCTGGGAAATGCGGACGTGGACGTCCGCGTACCGACAAGACCGGTCGCCGTGCCGTGTTCGGCGACGTTGACACGAGCCTGTTACCTGTGGAGACTCATCGGCAGGCGTGCTTCACGCCCATCCTCGATTGACCTTCCCCAGCAAGGCAATCACGAGGCAAGGGGGATCGATTCCTCGAAGCGAACAGTCAACGGTCAACCACCCTGGGTGCTGATCGCTGGGGGATCGCCATCCGGGCGGCGGAAGACCTATGACAGTTCGCAAGCGATTCAAGCGGCTCGTTCGAGCCCGTGCCGGGATCACCGGCGAGTCCTACACGACGGCCCTGCGGTCCTTCCGCCGTGATGCGGAGGAATCCACGATGTCCAACACAAACCAACCCGACGCCGACAACGGCGTAAACCACCCCAGTCCGGCGCTCGACGTCACGCCACGGAGCGTGATGGCGGCGTTGCAGAAAGCCGGTTCGACGGCCAAGGTGACGGTGTGCAAGCCCATCGATCCGCCATCGCAGAACTACCTCTACGAGATCGACATTGACGGTGCGCCGGCCTTGCTGCGCGTGTGGTGGCACGCGTCAGCGGCACAGGCCGATGCGCAACTCATGCTGGAACGGCGGCTCAACTCATGCGGCCTCCCCGTCCCGGCCGTGATCGTGCCGGCGGAAGGTGCCGGCCTCGAAATCGATGGTCGCCCTGCCGCGGTGGTGCAGCGCCCTCATGGCAGTCCAGGGCCAAACTACATGCCAACACGCCCGTCGGATACGTATGCGGCGCTCGCGGAGGACATCTCGCGGATCGCGGCGACGATTCACGTCAGCGCGATGGGTCTCGAAGGCCTCGACTATCGTGAGACGACGTGGCTTGAGAACTTGGAGTCCTGGACGCAGGGGCTCGACTTCTCGGCGGCGGGTGATCCGGGCCGAGAGGCCGTTGCGAGGGTCGAGGCCGCTGCGCGGAAGTTCGCCGCGTTCTGCGCGGAGGCCATGCTCCCCACTGGTGTGGTTCACGGCAGTCCTGGGGCTTGGCATGTCCTGGTCGACGGGAATCGGATCAGCGCGTTGAGGGACATGGACTCAGCGCACCGCGATTACTTGGCGCTCGATGTTGCGCACATTGTCTCCCAGTGGGGGTCGGTCGCCGTCGATGAGTCGACGCACCGGTACGACCCGACACTCGTGCGCGGTATCGTCCGGGGCTATTGCAGTGTCCGGCCGTTGTCCCGGGCCGAACTGGAGGCATTGGCGATGGCCGTGCCGCTGCGCCACGGCATCGATTGGCTGCGCATCTGGAGTCTTGTCGGCCAAGGCAAGACGCCGTTCACGTGGGCCGAGTACCTCGCCGCCTTCCGGGAACTCGAACTGATCGAGTCCGACGAGTGGCAGGGCCTGATTGCCGACGCCGCGAACCGTCCGAGTGCACGACCCGCAGAGTCCGGCGGCTAGGGGAGCCAAGCATGCTGAGTCAAACCGATATTCGACAGTTCAACGAGCAAGGCTTCTTGGTGCTCCGGGGTTGCGTGCCGGAAGCCTCCGCGCGCGATGCCGCGCAGGCCATCTGGGCGGATCTGATGGCGCGTCACGACGTGACCGAAGACTCGAGCACATGGCGCGGCCAGTACATGAACCACGGGGCAACCGCGTTGAAGGGCCGGGATACGATGCTCTCCGAGGCGATGCGGGAGGTCTTCGACGACCTCCTCGGGATAGGTCGATGGCGGAGCGATCACGACAGCAAGAGCGGCGGCAAGGTGTTTGCGTCACTGCCTCGCATCGACCAGGACCACGCGTGGTCGGTGGCTGGGGAATGGCATTGGGACCAGGGCGAGAACCGCCACCTGCCCGACTACACCGGCATACAGGCATGCACCTTGCTGACGGACATGGCGCACCGGGACGGGGGAACGCTCTTTGTGAGCGGCTCGCACCACGCCGTCGCAGCGCACTTCCACCGCACGCGTGGGCGCTTCAGCGACAACTACTCAGCGAAACGGATGCAGAGTTTCTTCAGCACGGAGGAGTGGTTCCGCGATCTGGATGGCGGCTTGGTGCCGAAGGCGGACCGAGTGGCAACCTTCATGGACCGGACGACCACGGTTGACGGTGTTCCGCTAAGAGTGCACGAGATGACGGGTAGGCCGGGCGACGTCTACTTCCTGCATCCATTGCTGGTCCACGCCGGACCCCCGAATGGGGGTCGCCACCCACGCATCATGCACCGATCGTTCGCTTGGCGGCCCCCGAGAAGGCATAAGAGCGCGTGTGCCCGCCCTTTAGGCGGGCGCTGAGCGCCGCATCGCGTCGTATTCGTCCTCGAAGAAGAACCGGTCGTCGCCGAAGGCGGGCCTCAACTGGTCGAGCCAGGTTGCTTCGGGATCGAATTTCGCGAAGAACGGTCGGCCCACCCAGTCGGGGTTGCGGCCTTGCAGGAAGCGCAGGACGAAGATCTTTTCGCCAGCGATCTCCTGGACGCCGACGACCTCGACCTTGCCGGGCCCGGCGCTCATGCTCGGGCCACGGACGGTCCGCGCGAGGCCGGATACCTTGGAGATGGCGTCCGCATAGATCTGCCGGGTCCGCTCCAACGGGACCTCGAAGTAGCGACGGGCACCGGTATCGCGCTCGACGAACATGTAGTACGGCACGACGCCGAGATGCACCTCGTCCTGCCACAACCGTTGCCACACTCGGGCGTCATCGTTGATGTGGGCGAGCACCGGTGCCTGCGCACGAATCACGGCGCCTGCATCCCGCAGGCGTCGGATGGCCGTGCGGACGACCGGCGTGGACAACTCCCGCCAGTGGTTCAAGTGCGCCATGATGGCTAGGTGCTTGCCCGAAGCGACGAGTTTTTCGAGCAGGCGGAGCAGGTCGTCGGCATCGTCATCGTCGACGAACCGGTGCGGCCAGAACGTGAGCGCCTTGGTGCCGATGCGGATGCTCTCTAGATGCTCGGCCTCCGGTGAGTCGAGCAGCGGCAGGAGGTAGCGCGACAGCACACTCGTCCGCATGATCATCGGGTCGCCGCCGGTGATCAAAAGGTCCGTCACCTCGGGATGGGCGCCGAGATAGCGGTGCAGCCCGTCGGTCTGCTTGGCGTAGATCTTCATGCTGTTGCCGACGAACTGCGCCCAGCGGAAGCAGAACGTGCAATAGGCATGGCAGGTCTGGCCGCGACTGGGGAAGAACAGCACGGTCTCTCGGTACTTGTGCTGGATGCCGGCGAGCGGATCCCCGCCTTCGTGCGGGATATTGAGTTCGCGCTGCCCGGCGGGGTGCGGGTTGAGACCGTCCCGAATCGCCTGGATGACGGGAGTCTCCTCGTCCGGAGACGCGTTGCGCGTCACAAGGTCGGCGACACGGCGAAACTCGTTCTCGCCGAGCATGCCGGCCTGCGGGAACGTCAGTTGGTAGATGGGGTCGTCGGGTACTCGCGACCAATCGATGAGTTGGTCGATCACATACCGGTTGGTCCGAAACGGCAGAACGCGGCTAACGACGCGCATCGCGAACTGGTCGTCCCTTGGCAGCGACGACAACTGCGGAATCCTGTCGAAGTGGCGTTCCGTGATCGCGCGGTAGCGCGGAACGGCGACCTGCGGCGTCGGACGGTGCCGCACATTGCTGCCCTTGGGTCCGCGGGCGATGCGAACCCCGCCAGGCTTGGCGCCCACCGGCTCATCCTGATCGAGGAGGTGGGCGTCGATGATTTCCATGGGTCTCCCGTGTCGATGTCTCCATCGAGCATAGCAGACAGCGTGTTACGGGGAGCCGCAGCCTTGGGAATCGGGTTGCGGTTAGCTGACGGCGGCGGGCTCAACACCGCCGCGAACGAAGGTCTCCCAGCTATGGATCGGTAGTTCGCCGAGCAACTCTTGGAGTGTGCTCGCGAGATCGAGTCCGGGCGAGGAGCGCGCCTGTCCGGCGTCATGCGCGTTGGCGAGGCGACCCAAGGCATCGACCGCCAACCCAACGCTGAAGACGTTCCTGTCGCTGCGTACGACCTGTACGAAGGCCTCGACGGCGGCTTCGAGCGAAGACCCGAGCACGCCAACGCCGTGAGAACACAGGACCACCGCCGACCACAGTGCGTTCTCGCGGACCACAGAGCGCACCGGCTCAAAGCGCGCGACTCCGTAGTCGATGCCAATGCCCTCGCAGACGTCGCACTCGTCGGTTGGCCGCACGAACTTGATGCTGCGGTCTTGCGCGATGTTCATGCCAAGCCGGTTCTGCTCACGTCCTAGGCACGCGACGAGTGCGTCCAAACAGGCCGGGATCAGCGCCTTGCCGACGTCGGTTGCCATGGCCCGTCGACCAAGACAGCCCAAGGCGCCGGCGGCAACCGAGCGGACATACACGGAGTCGTCGTTGGCCAAGCGTTTGGTGACGGCCGCGATCACCGCCGGCGTGAGGGGCGCCGTATCGCCGATGGCGCACAGCGCCGCGCGCCGCACCCACCTGACTGGTGACTCCACGGCCTCGAGTAGCAATGGCGTGGCGTCCGGACCGATGGCGATGAGTCCGTACAACGCTGCCCGCCGCACGGTCTCGCGTTCATCGCGTAGACCCTCGCCGAGGGCGGTGAGAGCAGCCTCGCGATCCGCGCTAGCGGCAAGCTTGTAGGCAGCGCCTAGGCGTTGGGGCTCGTTGTGTTCGCCGGAGGCCTTCAATTGCGCCTTGAGCGGCGTGGCATCGCCGGCGACGGCTGCAGAACCCCGCCCGTTGTGCATCCAGTGGTAGTGATGGCGCCACACGGCGGTCGCGTCGTCCGGTGCCGTGGCGTAGTCGAGACCAGTCACGGGATCGACGCCCAACGCGCCCCAATCGAGTTCGTCGGGATCCGGTTCGGTGGTGTCCGGGTCGGTCGTCCGATACAGCCAAAAGCGCCACATGAAGCGCGGGCGGGACTTCCAGGTCTGCCAGTCGTCGCGCCGGTGGTTGGCCCGGTGGAACAGGTTGTGGGAGTACAGCACCACGCTGCCAGCCTTGAGCGGCGCGACCTCGAACGGCGCGACCAACGGCCAGCCTGTCTTCTCGATCGCTTCGCGCATGCGAACGTCGTGCGGCGTGCGCCGCGCAACCACGTCCGCTTGGCTGTAACTGCAGTCCGGGCCGCTCGCGGGGGCGCGTTGCATGCCGTTCAACTGGTAGCCGAAGTCGAGGTGGTCGGCGCCGGCGAAGTTGTCGTGGTTCTCCTCGTGGTTGAACGTCCAGTACTGCGAATAGGGGACGACGGCGGTGGGCCCCATGTCGTGGGCAACCGCCTGCGGGTAGTACAGCATCTCGACCTGCACCGCATGGTGGTGCCGGTGCCTGCGCATGTTGTACGGCCCGTTGTCGTCCTTGTGCCAGTGCTGGTCGTAGCCGCCGCTCGCGAACGGCGTGTTGTGCGTGTACGGCACGATGGCCCAGTTCTTGCCGACCAACCGGTCGCAGGCGGCCACCACGCCCGGTGCGTTGATGACCTCGAGGATCTCGGGAATGGACGTGGCCGTGACCCGGCGCTTGTCGCCGATCGCCGCCTTTTCCTTCTCGTAGATCGTGTCGTGGATCGTTGTCGGGATGCCGAGGTCTTCCGGTGCCAGCACCACGAGGCCGCGGCTGACGAAGTCCTGGATCAAGCGCTCCGGCGCGAAGGCGAGGCTGGCGGGGTCTCGGGGCATGGGTCCGTCTATCTAACCGTCACCGCCGTGCCGCTGGCGGAGACCATGAGCATGCTGCCGCCTTGGCCGACCACCTCGTAGTCGAGGTCGACACCGACGACCGCGTTGGCGCCATGCGTGGCCGCTTCGTCGGTCATCTCTCCCAAGGCGATCTCACGAGCCTTGGCGAGTTCGGCTTCGTACGCCTGCGACCGGCCGCCGACGATGTCGCGAATGCCGGCGAAGAAGTCGCGGAAGATGTTCGCGCCCACGATGGCTTCACCGGTGACGATGCCGTGGTATTGGCGAATGCTCTTGTCTTCGATGGACGGCGTGGTGGTGACGATCATCGGTATTCCGTTGTTGATCAGACGCGGGACACGAAGCATAAACTCAAGCGAATCGCGCGAGGCAACTTGGCGCGTCACATCAGGGCGGCCATCTCCTCGAGCGCCCCCATGGTGCGTGCCTCGGTTTGCGGCATCAGCGCGATCAGCCGGTGCACGCCGAGGTCGGCGTACTGGGCGACGACATCGGCGTCCAACCGCACCGACGGCGTCACGCTGACCTCCAGGCCATCGCCGCCGAAACCCCGGAGTCGCTCGAGGACCGCGGCGGTCTGCGCTACGTCGAGCGCGAAGCCGTACCACCCCTGTGCGTAGTCGACCGTGCGCTTGAGAGCGGCATCGCTAGCGCCGCCGACGATGATGGGCGGACCGCCTTCCTGGACCGGTCGTGGCATGGCCTGGATGTTGTCGAAGCTGACGAACCGTCCCTGGAAAGCCGGCTGGTCGTCGTTCCACAGTGCACGCATGGCGGCGACATACTCGTCCGTGCGGGCGCCGCGTTGACGGAAGTTTACGCCCAAGGCCGCGAATTCCTGGTGCAGGTAGCCGGCCCCGATGCCGAGGAGCAACCGGCCGCCGGAGACCACGTCGAGGCTGGCCATCTCCTTGGCGAGCACAACGGGGTTGCGCTGGGCGATCAAGGTGATGCCGGTGCCGAGCTTGACGCGGTCGGTCACGCCGGCGAGGAAGGCGAGTGAGGTGGATGGATGCAGCATCGCGAAGTCCGGCGGCGCAGGGGACGGCGCTTCGCGTGGATCCGGCAGCACAACGTGCTCGCCGGTCCACAGGGAGTCGAAGCCGAGTGCCTCGGCGCGCTGGGCGATGCGTTTGGCAACGGCGGGATCCGCGCAGATGCCGGAGCCGATGCCGAAAAGGCCGATTTTCATGAGTCGTTATTCCCCTCAGGTGGTGGCGTCTTCATCAGTGTTCGCAGTCGGTCGAGCATGGAGATCAACGTCGAGAGCACCACCGCAAGACAAGCCCAGTAGATGACCTCGTCAGGCAGCCAGCCGATTCCCAGCGCGTTGCGAATGACCACCACGCCGACCACCACGAAGTAGGCGATACCGTTGATGCGCCCGAGCACGCTGGTGCGCAGCGGTTGGCCGGCCAGCGCCTTCGAGTCGAGCAGGTACTGCAGGAATGCCAACGCGATGAACAGCGGCAGGATGCCCGGCACGACGTCGCTGCGAACCTGCGCTTCGCCGTAGGCGATCCCCCACAAGGTGAGCGTGACGAACACCGCGTCGGCCGTATGGTCGAGAACGCCGCCGACGGCCGACACCGTGTCGGTTCGCCGGGCGACTATGCCGTCGAGGAAGTCGCTCGCCACCGCGGCGAGGAAGATGCCGGCAGCGATGAGCCACTGGCCGCCAAGCACGGCGGCCAGGGAAAACGGAGCCGCGACGAGGCGAGCGCCGGAGATGGCATTGGCCAGCGTCAGCAAGCGGTTGCGTGCGTCCGGCGGCAGCGAAGAGTCGTCCACGCGATCAAGGGGCCCAAGGCGTTGCTCTTGCATTATGCTACCCGGTCTTTCTCTTAGGGGGAGCGAAGGCATGCAGGTCGCAGGCCTCGAACAACCGCCGTACGACACCTCGCTCATGGGGGTGGTCAAGGGCGCACTCGACCATTTCGGCATGGACCACACCGCCGCAGAAGCCTTCGTGGTGTCGGGACATGCATTCGTCATCAACATCCACGAGGAGCTGTGTCCGAGCGGGCCGTACGTCTGGAACTACGAGACGTTCATGCGCCTCGTCGCCAACCTGGGCCTCGCCATGGAGCCGCTCGGCACGCTGCTCGCGGCTACCAGCACGGCGGACGAGAAGGCCGAGCTTGAAGACAAGGTCAAGAGCGCCATGGACGACGGCGCGGTTTGCTCGCTATTGAACCTCGATAACCAGTTGCTGCTCGGCTACGACGATGAAGGCTTCATCGCGGCGCAGCCTTGGAGTGCGGCCGTCGACAGCACGCCTGGCCGGCTGACGTTCGGTTCCTGGAAGGAATACGCCGCCGGTCCACCGGTGACGTTCTTCAAGTTCACTCAAGGCCCGCCGCCCTCCAAGGCGCCCGTCCACGAGGCGCTCGATTTCGCGGTTGAGGTGTGGGAGAACTCGGACCGTTACGTGGAAGACCACTACGGGCTCGGGGCCCAGGCCTACGCCAATTGGCTCAGTGCGATCGACGCCGGCCACGCGGACGAGCACGGGAATTGGTGGAATGCCGTGGTCTGGGCGGAATGCCGCGAACGGGCCGGCGACTACTTCCAAAGCGTTGCCGCGGCAGAGTTTCCGGGCGCCATTGATCGGCAGCGCGCGCGTCTTCTCGCGGTCGATTACCGGGCCCTGTCGAGGCTCCTCTATCGCGCCTCCGACAAGACGGCGAAGGCCGAGCAGAAGCACCTGCTGGTCACCAAGGCGCGCGATCTCGAGAGCCGGTGTGTAGAGCGGATCGCTGAAATGCGCGCCTAGAACGCGCACGTAAGTCTCGTGCCCACGCTTCTTGTCACCGGTGCCAATGGGCACTTGGGCCGGCGTCTGCTGGCCGCTGCCACCGCCAAGTCGTGGACCACGCGGGCCATCGTCCGGTCGGAGCGTGCGGCGTCCCAGGTCGCTGCCCACCCGGATGTCCGGATCGTGGACTACGGCGACATCGCTGGCCTCACCGACGCCTGTGCGACCTGCGACGCGATCGTCCACCTGGTCGGCATCATCAAGGAAGGCGGCGGTGCCACGTATCGGTCCGCGCACGTGGAAGCCACGCAAGCCCTGCTCGAGGCCGCGACCAACGCGGCGGTTAACCGCATCGTGTACCTGTCGATCCTCGGCGCCGAGGCGGGCTCGCGCAATCGGTGCCTAGCCTCAAAGGCCGAGGCCGAGTCGATCCTCGCACGCGGACCGATCCCGAGCCTGATCCTGCGCGTACCCATGGTGCTCGGCGAAGGGGACTACGCCGCGGCGAGTCTCCTCAAGAACGCCCGCAAGAGCGTGGCGCTCACGTTCCGTGCCGGCAGCATGGAACAACCGATCTATGCCGGCGACGTGGTCGAAGCGGTGTTCGCCGGCCTGGCGCCGGATGCCCCGACCGGCGTCCTCGAACTCGCCGGGCCGCAATCCCTGCCGCGCAGCCAGCTGATCGAGGTCGCCTCGGCCGTGGGCACCCGAACCGTCTCATTGCCGGTGGAGGTCGGCTATGGCTTGGCCGCACTGCTCGGGACGTTCATCAGGAATCCGCCGCTCACCGCGGACATGCTCGGCGTACTAGACCACGACGACGACATCGACCCCGAACCCGCTGCTAACGCCTTGGGCATCCGGTTGACTGGGCTAACCGAAACCTTGGCACGAATTTCATTGCCGCTGCCGCCGCCGTAGGGATGGTACGCGGACGTCCACGTCCGCATTTTGCTTAACGGGAGGCCCGGCGTCGCGTCGCGCCTTCGCCAGATCGAACTGGCCCTGCAGACGGATCCAGAATGCAGCGTTGCTCCAACCGATGCCCTCGAGGGCGAGCGCCATGCGCGGGGACACTGCGGCGCGGCAACCGAGGACGCGCTGGAGCGTGACGCGGGCGACGCCGAGACGCTCCGCCGTGTGGCGGATGGTCCAGCCTTCGGCGTCGATCGCCTTGCGGATGATCTCTCCCGGGTGCGCGGGATCGTGCATATCGGCCATGGGATCCTCCTTGGTGGTAGTCGACGAGATCCACGTCCACCGGGCGACCGTCGTCGAACTTGAACACGATGCGCCAGTTGCCCGAGACGGTAACGCCCCATTGGCCACGGCGGTCGCCCTTGAGCGGATGCAGCCCGAATCCGGGAATGTCCAAGTCCTGCGGGGCGTTCGCCTGGGCCAAGGCGGTCAGCACGCGCCGGATCCGGGGCAGCCAGTTCGGGTTGAGACGCCTGGCGTCGCCGGATTCGTGGAAGCGCCGGAGGCCGCGGTGGACGATCTGCTGGGGGAGCCAATGCGGATTACAGGGCGGTAGACTGTCGAGGGCGCAGGTTTGGGGGTGCGAATGCCGGAGGGGTTGCCGGAACAGTTGAAGGGTGGCGAGGCCGCGCGGCTATTTCCCGTCTTGGCGGAGACGTCGAGGGAGGGACGGGCGCTGTCGGTGTTCCTGGCGTGCCTGGCCAGCGTGGACGACCTTGCGGGTACGCTCCTGGCCACTCTTGGGCAGCGTGTTGGGGTGCGCACGCGGGTGCGGTGCTACACCGAGGTCGTCCTCGAAAACGCGCCGGACGGCGTGACGGGGAGGCCGGACGGTTTGATGGTGGTCGAAACCGGTCGGCGGACCTGGAGCGCGCTGGTCGAGGCGAAGGTCCGACGTTCGCGTCTGGAACCGGACCAGGTGGCGGCATACGTGAAGCTGGCCAAGGCGAACGGGGTGGACGCGGTGGTGACGGTCTCGAACGAATTCGCGGCCGTGCCCAATCACCATCCCGTGCGGATTGGGCGCATGCCTCGTGGTGTCGACCTTTACCACTGGTCGTGGACGAGCATCCTGACGCACGCGAAGGTCCTTCTGGCGGCGAAGGGCGTCGATGATCCGGAACAGCGGTTCCTGCTCGCGGAGCTGGTGAGGTTCCTCGATCACCCTAGCACGGGCGTGATGCGCTTCGACCGGATGGACGCCAACTGGAAGGAGGTCGTGACGTCGGTCGTCGCAGGCGCTTCGCTGCCGAGGAACTCGGATGTGGTGAAGGACACAGTCGCGAGCTGGCACCAGGAGTGCCGCGATCTTGCGCTGAAGCTCATGGCGAGCGTGAATTCGAACGTGACGATCCGGCTGCCGCGGGCCCACGGGTCGGATCCGCAACGGCGGATCGCGGACGACGCGGACCGGCTGCGCGAGACGTCGAGGCTTGCCGTCGAGTTCGCGGTTCCCGACGCGGCGGCACCACTGAAGGTGGAGGCCGACCTCAGGACCCGTTCGATCGAGGTGTCCATGGCGCTGCGCGCGCCCGAGGATCGGAAGTCGTCGAGAGCGCGGACGAACTGGTTGCTACGCCAACTCGCGGCGAGCGAGCCTGCGGATCTTTACGTTAAGGCGGTCTGGCCTGGGCGGCGGGCTGCGACGCAGGAAAGTCTCGCAGCCGTCCGCAACGATGCCGACGTGCTGCAGCAGGCGGCGAACGCGAAAGTCGCACCGAACGTGTTTGAGGTGCGCCTGGTGCGCGACGCGGGTGCCCGCTTCGCAGGTGCCAAGACGTTCGTCGACGAACTCGAGAAGTCGGTTCTGCGTTTCTATGCCGAGGCGGGACAGCGGCTGCGGAACTGGCAGCCGGCCGCGCCGAAGATGGTGGACAAGCCGGTCGTTTCGGGGGCTGCGGGGGCACAGCGCGCGCCGCCCCAGGGGTCGGACCCGACAACCGAAGAGCACCCCGGGGGGTGAGTGGCGGAGGCCGCGTGGTCGAAACGGGCGCGGATGTCGCAGACTAGCGAACCGGACTTGGCGCAATTGGATGGCGTGGGAGATTCGTAGAGTCCGCGTAGGCGGAAGCACGCTCAAGGTGGTCAAGCCGGGGCGGCTCAGAATCATGCGGGAGTGGATCGGCCGGGACGTGTGGGTCAACTTCCCTGTGCGCGGCGTGTGGTATCTGGTCGAGCACGACGAACTGATCCGAGCTGTTGGGGAAACGGCACCGTACTTGGAGTCCATGTCGTGGAAAGCGAGGGGTGCGTACAGCACGGGCGGCCCTAGCCGTCGCGTGACGGAGAGGCTGGCGCGTTGGCGGCACGCGGAGGTCGGCGTATGAACTGCCGACCATAGCGGTTGCGAAAGCAACTCGGTTGCTAGCCTGCGAGATGCGTCGGAGCGCGGAGACGATCTGGTGAATCTTGACGGCGCGTGCGGGCCTTGCCCCGCATTCCGGCCTCGTGAGGGTTCATTGCGGGCGAGGACGCCCGCGCACCGGAATGGGCCTAACCCGCCCGAGTCTTACAGCGTGATGTCCCGCTGCCAATACTCGTCGCCTTCCCGACTGATTTCCGCCCGCGTCTGCTCGTTCCACGCAGCGTCGCCGGTGTAGCTGCCCTCGTATTCGAAAGGCTCCTCGTCCGGGAATCGCTGACGCCGCGCGTCGATGGCCAACGGGATCATCCGCGCCCGGCGGAGCACGTAGTCCGTCGAGTACGTCACGGCTTTTTGAGTGCCCGGCTTCTTGAACGCATGTACGTTGGTGGTCGATGTCCCGATCGCGGAGTCGCGCTTGTGGAAGCCGAGGACCATGGTGATCCGTCGTTCGGGGGACCGATTGGGATACGACCCGTGCAACGAGCTTCGGTTGACCATCACGCAGTCGCCGGGCTGCATGGTGGCCGGTACGGCGTCGGGTAGGCGTTCGGTGATGGGCGGGAACTTGCCGCCGTTGGCAAGCCGCCAGCGGCGGTGACTGCCGGGGACGACCCAAAGGCAGTTCTCCGGCGTGCAGTGGGACCAGGACACGGAAAAGTTGAAGCCGTGGGTTTTGCCGGATCCGTCCGGTTGCTCCAGCGCGACGCCGTCGTCCGTCCAGTGGGTGCGCCCATCCTGGTGCCAGCGGGTCGGCGGGCCTTCCCCGGCACCCTTGTGGAAGATGCTCTCGTGGAACGGCACGAAGTCCGCCCCGTTGACGCTCGCGACCATGCGCAGGATTTTCGGATGGCCGTAAACGCGCAGCGCCGAGTCCATCATCATCAGCGGGTGCGAGACTAGGCCGACCACCGCCTGCTTGGCGCGGTCGTCGCCACCATAGCCATCGTCGTCTGTCGACATGGTGTAGTAGCCCGGGAATTCGACGGGGACACCGTGCTTGTCGAGCTTGGCATCTGGCTCGGTCGGCGCGTTGTCGAGGATCGCATCGAATTCACGCCTCAAGTCCTCGACCTCGTCCTGCGACAAGACCCCCGTGAAGACGTAGAAACCGTTGGCGCGATAGGCGTCGAGAATGTCCTGTTCGAGTCGCCCGTTGTCGTCGAATCGCATAGGGCCACGATTGCCGAGCTGTGCGGCCCGCTCAAGGGCGGCCGCGCGATAGTCATCCCAATCTGCCGTCTGGTCCGATGCCATGCTCACTCCCGCTCCGTCTCCTTCAACGATCTAGCTTACCGTAGCCGCCCACTCGAACCCGCGTTCAGGAACAGGCCACCGAGCCTCCGTCGCAGGCGATTGTCTCTCCGACCGTGTACGCGCCCGCCCGTGACGAAAGGAAAATGCACAGTCCGGCGATGTCCTCCATGGTGCCGACGCGTCCGCGGGGGTTGTTCTGCCCGACCCGGTCCCAGTCGACGCCCTCGCCTTCCACCTTGCCGCCGAAGCCGACGCCCGCGGACAGCATCCACGACGGAAACGGTCCCGGCGCGATGGCGTTGACGATGATGTGACGGCGCACCAGGTGTGAGGCCAAAACGCGCGTCAAATGGTGGACGGCCGCCTTCGATGCCCCGTAGGAGAAGTTGTCGAAGCTCGGGGTCTTGATGCCGTCCACCGAGCCGATGTTGATCACCCGGGCGGGATCCTCGTGCGTGGCCCCGGCCTCCAGAAGGGGAAGCAGCGCCTGGGTGAGGAAGAAGATGCCCTTGACGTTGGTGTCCATCACTTTGTCCCACCCCATTTCGGGGAACTCGTCGAGGGGCGCGCCCCAGGTGGCACCGGCGTTGTTGACGAGGATGTCGAGTTGACTTTCGTTGTCGCGGACAGCCGCCACGAGCGTGTTGATGCCGTCAAGTTGCGAGAGATCCGCCGGGACGGCGATGCACTCTCCCCCGTGCTGGTCGACCAGACGCTTGGCCGTCGCGTCGCAGACGTCGGCCTTGCGGGAACTGATGTACACCTTCGCACCGCTCGCGAGGAACCCGGCGGCGATCATCTCGCCGATGCCGCGCGAGCCGCCGGTGACGATCGCGACCTTGCCGTCGATCGAGAAAATGTCCTGCATGTCTTGTTCTCCTTGGATGGACGGCTCAAGCGCCGGTTAGCCGTTGATCAGCGGATCCTTCATCGTGCGCCGGGGATCGAGGGCGTCCCGCGCGGCCTCGCCGACGAAGATCAGCAGCGTCAACAGGACCGCGAGCGTGAAGAACCCGGTGAGCCCAAGCCACGGCGCATGGAGGTTGTTCTTGCCCTGGGCCATGAGTTCGCCGAGTGACGGTGAGCCGGCCGGCAGCCCAAAGCCCAGGAAGTCGAGCGCGGTCAGGGTGGTCACGGCACCGCTCAGGATGAACGGGACATAGGTCAGTGTCGCGACCATCGCATTGGGAAGTACATGGCGGCGCATGATCGTCAGATTAGAAACGCCCAGGGAACGCGCGGCGCGGACGTAGTCGAAGTTGCGGGCGCGCAGGAACTCCGCGCGGACCACGGCGACCAGCGTCATCCAACTGAAGAAGAGGAGGATGATGAGCAGCCAGTACACGCTCGGCTCCAGGATGCTCGACAGGATGATGAGCACCAGCAAGGTGGGTAGCGAGGCCCAGATCTCCACCAGCCGCTGCCCGATCAGATCCACCAAACCGCCGAAGTACCCCTGCAACGCGCCAGCCGCGACGCCGATCAGCGAACTGAAGAGCGTGAGCGTGATGCCGAATGCCACCGACAGCCGGAAGCCGTAGATGAGGCGCGCCAACGTGTCCTTGGCACCGTCGTCGGTACCCAACCAGTGCTGGCCGGACGGCTGGGCCGGCGCCGCGCTGTCGATGTACAAGTCGATGGTGTCGTAGCTGAAGGGGATGAGGGGATTGATGGTCCAGCCGTCGGCCTCCTCGATCAGGTTTTGAACATACGGGTCGGCGTAGTCGGCCTCGATCGGCAACTCGCCACCGATCTCCTCCTCGGTGACCAGTTCGAACACGGGGTAATAGGTCTCGCCGTTCATGCGCAGGACGATCGGTTTGTCGTTGGCGATCAACTCGGCGAACAGGGAGAGCCCGAACAGTGCGAGGAAAATCCACAGGGAGTAGTAGCCGCGGCGATTCGCCTTGAAGTTGTTGAGCCGGCGGCGGGCGAGCGGTGTCAATGTCATGGCGACTCTCCTACCGCGTCTCGAAGTCGATGCGCGGATCGACCAGCACGTAGGTCAGGTCGCCGATCAGGTGCATGACCAGGCCGATCAGCCCGAACACGAACAGGGTCCCGAAGAGAATCGGGAAGTCGCGCTTGATCAGCGCCTCGTAGGACAGGAGCCCCATGCCGTCGAGCGAGAAGATCACCTCGATCAGCAGGTTTCCGAAGAACAGGATGCCGACGAAGGCGGACGGGAAGCTTGCGATCACGATCAGCATCGCGTTGCGGAAGACGTGGCCGTACAGCACGCGCCGCTCGGTCAGGCCCTTGGCGCGGGCGGTCAGGACGAACTGCTTGCTGATCTCCTCCAGGAACGAGTTCTTGGTGAGCATGGTCAAAGTCGCAAAGCCGCCCACCGTCAATGACGCAATCGGCAGAACCAGGTGCCACAGGTAGTCCCCAAGCTTCCCGAAGAAACTGAGTTCGTGCCAGTTCTCGGAGACCAGCCCGCGTAGCGGGAAGACGTCGAAGTAGTTGCCGCCGGCGAAGATGACGATCAGCAGGATGGCGAGGATGAACCCGGGGATCGCGTATCCCACGAAGACGATAGTGCTAGTCCAGAAGTCGTAGGGCGTTCCGTCACGGACGGCCTTGGCGACGCCCAAGGGGATCGAAATGCTCCAGATGATGAGCAACGACCAGCCGCCGAGGGACAGGGACACGGGTACCCGTTCAAGCACCAGTTCGACCACCGGACGGTCTTGGAAATAGCTATCCCCGAAGTCGAACTGAATGTAGTTCCACACCATGGTGAAGAAGCGCACGTGTACGGGCTTATCGAACCCGAACTGCTTCTCGAGGTCGGCGATCAGCTCCGGATCGAGGCCGTAGGTGGCCGGGTTCTGCCCACTCGCGGCCTGCTCCATGGCCTGCGATGTCATCCCGGCGTCGCTGGCGCCGCTGATGCCAGCGGTGGTCGACATCTCGCCCATGGTCGCGCGGGCGATGATCTGCTCGATCGGCCCGCCCGGCGCGAACTGCGCGACGATGAAGGTGATGAGCAGCATGCCGAGCAGGGTCGGCACGATGAGAAGCAGGCGGCGCAGGATGTAGCGTCCCATTTATTTCTCCGCGGTAGCCAGCCAAGTGGCCACGGTGTTGGCTTTGTCCTTGTCCCACCACCAAGCGTCGATGGCGGGGACCCGGGACAGCGGTCCGGCGTCTTTCACTTCGCCGAACTTGTCCCAATGTACTAGGCGGTAGCCCGGTTGTGCCATCCCCGGGATGAAGTAGAACTTCCACAGCAGCACGCGGTCGATCGCGCGCGTGGCCGCGTAGAGTTCTCGGGCGCTGCGGGCACCGATCGCCTTGTCGATCAGGGAATCCAGGACCGGATCGCGGATCCGCGCCCAGTTCTGGCTATACGGTTGATCGGCCGCGGCGCTGCCGAAGCGGTTGCGTAGTGCGAGCCCGGGCGTGTTGTCCGGGATGTAGAGGTAGGCGCCGCCGTCGAAGGACCCGGTGCGCATGCGGTGCTGCCAATGCGAGATCTCGGGCGATCGGGCCGTCGTCTCGATCCCCACCCTGTTGAGGCGCTCGATGTAGGGCATCTCGGCGCGCAGGAGCATGGCGGAGACGAAGACGAAATCCACCCGGAAGCGTTCGCCCGTCTCGTGGTGGACGAGGCGGCCGTCGTCGAGCACCCAACCGGCTTCGCGGAACAGTTCGAGCGCCCGGTCGACCCGTTCGCGCGGAAAACCGTATCCCGTGGAGGTGGGCTGCTGGTAGACCTCGGTGAACAGGCGCTCCGGCAACTCACCGCGGAACGGTTCGAGGAGCGCAAGCTCGTCGTCGCTCGGCAGGCCGTGCTGCGCCATCGGCGAGTTGTGGAAGAACGACACCCCGGTGTCGTAGAAGCCGTACAGGATCACTCGGTTGATGTAAGGGAAGTCGTAGAGCAGCCACAACGCCTCGCGGACGCGGATGTCTTGGAAGCGTTCGCGCTCCATGTTCCAGAACACGGGCCACCACAGCCCCCAGACACGGCTGATGTATCTCAGGTCGGCTTTGAATACGCCCGCTTCGACGGCCGGGAAACGGTACTGCGTCGTCCAGTTCTTGGACACGGTCTCTTCGCGCAAGTCGAACACGTCGCCCTTGTGGGCTTCGAGCATGATGTTCTCGTCGCGGAAGTAGTCGAACTTGACCGTATCGAAGTTGTAGCGGCCGCGATTCACGGGAATGTCGGCGCCCCAGTAGTCCGGCACGCGCTCGTAGACCAGCCGGCGGCCGAAGTCCACTTCCTTAAGCCGGTATGGTCCGGCACCGAGCGACGGTTCCGTGGTGGTCCTCGAGATATCGTGCTCCGCCCAGTAGTGGCGGGCCTGGATGGGCATGCTGCCGTAGGCGAACGGCATGATCGGGTTGATCTCGGCCCCGGGGCGCGTCACGAAGCAGACCTCGCGCTCGCCGATGATCTCGACCCGATCGAGGTCGGTCAAAGCGGTCTTGAGGGCGACGGAGCCGTGCTCCTTGAACGCTTCGAAGGAGAAGACGATGTCGGCGACGGTGACGGGCTCGCCGTCGTGCCAGCGGGCGTTGTCCCGGAGCTTGAAGGCAACCCAGCGATAGTTGGCGTCGACATGGACGCCTTCTGCGAGGCGGCCGTAGGCGCTGGCCGGCTCGTCCGCGGCGGACTCTAGGAGCGTCTCGAAGACGAGGTTGCGCGACCCGCCGAAGTCCACGCCCGCGGCGACACGACCCTTCTCCAGGATGTTGTTGAAACTGTCGAACGTGCCCATGTCCGGCAGCCGCAGCGGTCCGCCCTTCGGCGCATCGGGGTTCGCGTATTCGAAGTGCTCGAAGTCGGCGGCGTACTTGAGCGGCAGCACGTAAGAAATCCCGTGCTGGTAGTCAGGATTAAGGCAGGGCTCCTCCGCGATCGCCGGCAACACGAGGGCACATGCCAGTACAGCGCTGGCCGCGCCCGGGCATGTTGTGGCACCCCGAACCAACAAAGACCCCTCCACGGTGGTTCTAGCGGTGAGCCTAGCGATGCTACCGGTATTGACGACGCGGGCATAGCGGGTGCGCGGACGTCCCTCTTTTGGTACGCGGACGTCCACGTCCGCATTCCGGCCGGCGGAGTTCATTGCGGGCGAGGACGCCCGCGCACCCGAGTTTGCTCGCAGGCCTTGCGGTCCGCCTCGATCACGCGCAGCCCGCTGGGATTGCTTGATTGCAAGCGGATGGCTAGCCTCGACTACCCAAGAACTGTGAGATTGGCCCCGTGAAGAACTCCACCTCGTCGGCGGACGAGGCAACGCGCCGCTCGGTTCCTGAGCAAGTCCGCAGCACACCGCAGAACGAGACGGCGCTAGAGACCTCACGCGAGGAGGCTTGATTCCGACGATGCAGATCCACCTCCCCTATGGCAAGACGCACTTACCGGTCCGACTCCGGCCAGAGTTGGACGTCACCGTGATCGCGAAGCCCCCGATGCCGTTGATCGAGGCACCTGAGGCAGCCGTGCGCGCCGCATTGACCGAGCCGGTCGGCTGTGCGCCCCTCGCCGAGTTGGCCCGGGACCGTCGCTCGGCTTGCATCCTGATCTGCGACGTCACGCGCCCGGTGCCCAACCACCTATTCCTGCGGCCCCTCGTCGAGACTCTTCTCGCCGGCGGAATCGACGCTGGCAACATCACAGTGCTCATCGCAACCGGCTTACATCGTCCGAACGAAGGCGACGAACTGGCGGCACTCGTGGGCGACCCGTGGGTCTTGGACCGTGTTGCCGTCGTGAACCACGATGCCCTGGACGACGACGCCCACGTCGACTTAGGGGGGACGGCCACACGGGGCACGCCGGTCAAGCTCGACCGCCGGTTCGTGGAAGCGGACCTACGGATCGCCACCGGGCTCGTCGAGCCGCACTTCATGGCCGGTTACTCGGGCGGCCGCAAGGTCGTGGCTCCCGGCATCGCGCACGCCGATACGATCCGTACGTTCCACTCGGCGCGGTTCATGGAAGACCCGCTCGCTGTGCAATGCCGGCTGTCCGGCAACCCGCTGCACGAGGAGCAGTTGGAGGTCGTGCGCATGCTCGGCGACATCTACGCGGTCAACACGGTCATCGACGATGCCCGCCGCCTGTCGTTCGTGAACTTCGGCGAGATCATCGAGAGCCACCTCGAGGCCGTGGATTTCGCGCACGACTTCCTCACCGTCCCGGTGCTGCGGAAGTTCAGAACGGTCGTTACGTCCGCAGCTGGCTTTCCCCTCGACCAGACCTACTACCAGACCGTCAAAGGCATGGTGACGCCGCTCGACATCCTCGACGACGACGCCACGCTCATCGTCGCGGCGGACTGCAGCGAAGGGCTGGGCTCGGACGCCTACCGGGTCGCACAGCGGCGTCTGATCGACGAAGGCCCCGACGCGTTCCTCGCCAGCTTGCTGGCCAAGCGACTCGCGGACATCGACGAATGGGAAAGCGAGATGCAGATGAAGGCGCAGCGCGCGGCGACGGTTCAGTTGTACTGCGGCCTCGACCAGGGCGATCGGGTGTTGACCGGCGTCGAGCTCATCGACTCAGTCGAAGAGGCCCTCCGCGACAGCGTGACGGCGTCAGGAGACCGAGCGGTCGCCGTGATTCCCGAAGGGCCCTACGTCGTCCCGTACTACGCGTCAGCCTGAGCTCGAATCCGGGACTCGAGCCCAGTCCGTCTGTCGCTCCGCCTCCAGCAGCTGTGGTCGCGGCCCTCGCCTGGTCACCCCTGTATCTACGAGAAGCGGGAGATGGATTACCACTGGGACGAGTACCAGCGGTATGGTGGCGAGTACTACTACAACCTCGTTTTACCTCCCCGCCAAGGATGCCTATTTCGACTGCTTGTACGGTTCCGGCTAGCGGATTGGCACCAAGACGACGCACGGCGGCGTTTGTGTCGGCGTGCGTCGGGGGACTGCTTTGCATCTGCGCTTTCGACGTACCTGCCACGCAGCCCAACATAGGGAGCGTACGCCTGTCGCCCGATGGCAACCGGGTGCTTGCGATCGCCACGGACGGCCAGGAGCGCGTACTGGCAGTGTCGGATCTTGCATCCGGCGTGCGCACCTTGGCACTGCGTAGCGGGAAGGGACAGTCGCTCGATGCGTGCGACTGGATCTCCAGCGAGCGGATCGTGTGCGAAATGTTCGTGTTCGGCCCCCGCCCCGGACCGCCGTACGACCGCCGGCGGGTCATCCGCCTCGTCGCAGTGGATCACGATGGGGCCGATCCCCGGCCGCTACTGAAACGGCCCGGTTCGCGCCCTCCGCGGCTGGGCGGCGCCACACGCGGAGCCGGAATCCCCTTGGAGGATTTGGAGCACGCCCTCGTTAGCCGCCTCCCGAACGCGCCGGACCATGCACTCGTCAGTGCGTCTCGGGAAGCGAGCCCGTACACGACCGTGTACAGAATCGATACGCGTACCGGGGCTTCGGAACGGGTCGTGGGCTGGCAGCAAGGAATCCTTTTCTGGCATGCGGATTGGGAAGGCGAAGTACTCATCGGCAACGGGCACTTCTCGCTCGGGCCGCGTGACTTCGGCCCCCGCATTGACGAACCTTGGCTAGGACCTACATCCGTCGTACGCGACGTAGCAGGTGACTGGCGCCGGATAGACGTGAGTGGACTAGCCACCCCGGTTGGCCCGCGGCAGATGGCTGGTCCCCGCATTCTGGGCTTTGCCCGCGACGGCACCGCCGTCTACTACCAGGCGGTCGTAGGCGACGACGAGCGCGCCGCGCTGTGGGTCGGGAACCCGGCCACCCTCGAACCGTCTCGGAGAATCAAGGCGGATCCGGAACTGGACGTTCAGGCGACGCCCATTGGCGGACGTTCGTGCGGAGTCGTGGGCTTCGCGCACCCGCTCCCGAACAGCCCGTTGACATGGCTCGATGCGGACCTCGGGAGTGCGGTGGACGCGGCGGCGCGCAAGCACGGCTTGGCGAAAGTTGTAGCCGTGCCCTCCATGTCGGACGACTGCCGCCGCATGGTCGTCGCATCCAGCGACGAGCGGACCTACTTGCGCTTCCATCTGTTGGACGTCGGGAAGGGTACCGTGCGTGACCTTGGCGGGCACGACGTCGGTGTGACCAACCGCGCGACCACGGAGCGCCGCGTAGTGCGGTTCCTCACGAGGGACGGCCTTGCGCTGCCAATGGCGCTGACACTCCCCACGACACCCACA
Source organism: Candidatus Azotimanducaceae bacterium (assembly GCA_965203685.1). GTDB lineage: Bacteria > Pseudomonadota > Gammaproteobacteria > Pseudomonadales > Azotimanducaceae > VXYL01. The sequence goes on along the minus strand of OZ241908.1, from coordinate 5,534,905 downwards.
GCTCTGCCGCCCGTCATCGTGCTGCTCGACGATGGCGTCTCCGATGATCCCGAGGCTTTGGACGCTTGGCCTCACTTCTTCGCGGCGCGCGGTTTCGCTGTTGCCCAGCCGGCGATTCGCGGCTATCGCGGCTATGGTGCGAAGTTTCGGATGGCTGGCCTTGAGATGCGCGGACGCCGGCTGCAGGAGGATGTAGCGGACGCGTTGGCGTGGCTCGCCGAGCACGAGATCGTTGACGGGTCGCGTGCCTGCATCGCCGGGCGCGGCAGGGGCGCCCACTTCGCGCTAGTCGCTGCCGTGGCCCGGAACGAGGGTGCGCAGATCCTGCCGCGGTGCGCGGCCGTATACGCGGTTCTGGACACGCGCGCGACCAAGCGTCGGCACGACGAGCCGCTGGACTCGCGGGTGTGCGGCTGGTTTCCTTGCGGCGACTGGGAGGACTGGGCTGCGCCGTGGGAAATGCGGCGCGCGATGCGCCGCGTACGGCAGTACCTTCCCGACCGGCAGCAGGCGGAAAACACACTGTACCGCACGCCGCTGGTCGAGGCGGAGTACCCCGGCATTCCGATCCTGGTCAAGTCGGATGGGCGTGCGACGGTACATGTGAAGTCAACCCGGCGCTTCCAAGCGGATGTCAAAAAGACCGGCTTCTTCTGGCACATCGCGCCGGAAGGAGACGCTTTTGAAGGGGAGTTTCTCGACGAGGCGGTCAACCTGTTCGAGGAGGTCTTGCGCGGTGCCGAGGATCGCAGTCGGGCAGATGGACTTGAGGAGGGCGTCCCCCGACACGTTCGACCGGAGGCGCTGGCGGGGCATTGAGCCCGTCGTCCCGTACTACGCGTCAGCCTGAGGCGCGAATCCGGGACTCGAGCCCGATCTCCGTTTGCGCGCCGTCTCCTCCCGCCTCCACCAATTTGCCGAGGTACTTGAGCGGGTCTTCTCCCTCGCAAGAGCCGAGGCCGGTCATGCTGCGGTGGTAGCCGAGGTCGGTCTGTAGCTCGGTCGGCAATTCCAGCACCGTGTGGCGCGGTATGGACAGGTACTGGTTGAACTGGGTGCGCAGCCAGCCACGCGTGTAGTTCAGCGTCAATGTGCGGCGAGTCCCGGCGGTGGTGTTACCGCCCCCGCCATGGAATATTCCGCCGTCCCAGACCAGCATCGCCCCTGCCGGCATTTCCGCGTAGACCACATCCTGATCGGTCGGCCTGCGCTCCGCGGACCAAAGCTGGCTGCCGGGAACGATCTGCGTGGCGCCGTTGGCGCGATGGAAGTCGTCGAGCGCCACCGCAATGGTGAGCACCAGCGGCATGTGCGGACGTGGCACTAGGCGGAAAAAGCCGTCGTCCTGGTGCAACTGTTGCCGGTCGCAGCCCGGATCGGGGGCCATGGCCACCACGCCTGCGTTCAGGATGAAGTCTTGGCTGAGCACCGCAGCCACCACGGCGCGCAGTAGAGGAGCAGTGGCGACTTCGTCCGCGGCCCGGCATTTCGCGAGTACGTTCTGCATGTGAATGGTCTGTTTGCCCACTGGCCCCGTGGCCTCGTACATGCGTGCGCATTCGGCGAAGATCGGCGCCAGGGCATCACGAACCCGGACGACTTGGGCGGCGGTGAGTAGGTCCGGAACGATGGCGTAGCCGTTGGCGTGAACGTCGGCCGCGATGGCCTTGACCTTGGCCACGCCTGCCGCCTGCACCAGTTCGATGAAACCGGGAGCGAACCCGAGGTCCTTGGCATCGGCGGGGTCTGCGGCGCCCGCACGTTCCAGGGCCGAGATGCGTTCGCGGTATTCCGCCTCTCGAGTCTGCAGGAGGTAATCCAGCTCGTTCACGGTGTTTTTCCCAGCCCAAGCGTTGCAGCGACCGCCAATATAACCCGCCCCGTCGGCCAGACAGCGGCGAGTCGCGCTTGTAGTATGCGCACTCCCTCGCCGATCGCCCTTGAAGTCCATGCAGCACGACGATTCCGCCCCCATCCTCGTGGGCATTGCGCAACTCGAGCAGCGCGATGCCGACCCGGTTGCCGGGGTCGGCAAGGAACCCATTGAACTGATGGTCGACGCGGTCCGCGAGGCGGCTGCGGACGCCGGTTCGCGAGCGCTCTTGGAGCAGGCGAGTGCTGTGCGCGTCATTCGCGGCATGTGGCCGTACGAGGATCCCGCCCGGGCCGTCGCCGAAGCGATCGGCAGTCCGGGCGCGGAGACGGGCGTATCGATGTGGGGCGGCAACTCCGTGCAATCGGTGCTGACGACGAGCGCCTTGGAAATCCAACGCGACCCCGAGAAGGTCGTCGTGCTCACAGGCGCCGAATGCGGACGCACACAGGCCAAGGCTCGGCGTGCCGGGATCGAACTCCATTGGCGCACGGTGCCGGGCGAGCCCGACCGCCGTTTCGGGGACGAGTTGAAGATGCGCCATCGCATCGAGGCCGAGCGCGGCATCGTCCAGCCGATCCAGATGTACCCGATCTTCGAGAACGCGATCCGGTATGCGCGCGGCGAGACGCTCGACGCGCACATCAAGCGCGTCTCCGAGCTTTGGGCCGGGTTCAGTCGCGTGGCGGCGGGCAATCCGCACGCGTGGATTCGCGAGGCCATGACCGCGGAAGAGATCCGCACGCCCAGCGACTTCAACCGCCCCGTCTCCTTCCCCTATCCGAAGCTCATGAACTCCAACAGCAACGTGGACCAGGCCGCCGCATTGATCCTGTGCTCGACCGGTACGGCCCGAAGACTCGGCATCGCCAGGGAGAAATGGGTCTACCCCTGGGCCGCGACCGAAGCTCACGACACCTACGCCGTGTCCAACCGCGACAACCTGCACAGTTCCCCCGCCATCCGCATCGCCGGCCAGCGTTGCCTTGAGCTGGCCGAGGTCGAGGTGGACGACATCGACCACGCCGACCTCTATAGCTGTTTCCCGTCGGCCGTCCAGGTCGCAGCCGCCGAGCTTGGCCTCGGCGAGGATCGCCCCCTCACGGTGACCGGCGGTCTCACGTTCGGCGGCGGGCCCTTGAACAACTACGTCATGCACGCCATAGCGCGCATGGCCGAGGTGCTGCGCGAGCACCCGGGCGAGATCGGCTTGGTCACCAGCAACGGCGGATTCATCACCAAGCACGCCTTCGGCGTCTACGCCACCGAACCGCCGGCCGGCCGTTTTCGCCACGCGGAGCCGCAGGAGGAGATCGATGCCACGCCGATACGAGACGTCGCCGTCGATTTCGTCGGCGATGTCGACATCGAGTCGTACACAGTGATGTTCGATGCCGACGGTCCCTCGGTCGGGCTGGCCGCGTGCCGTCTGGACGATGGCCGCCGAGGCTGGGGCAATACGCAGGATCCCGACGTGCTCGCCGCGATGATCAGCGAAGAGTTCTGCGGTCGGCGCGCTCGTCTCGAGCAAACGGGGAACTTGACCTTCTAAGTTCGAGTGACTGCGGTCTTTGCAGCCGTCGGGTTCGGCGCTACCAAGGGGCTTGCCGATGGGCTCTTTCGAGCAAGACGTCGAGTTTTCGCTTGTAGTCCATGTGGCCGTCAACCAAGTCCGTACATGGCACATTGACGATATTCGTGGCGCGACTCCTGATCCGCCTCAGACCGATGGGTTTATTCCAACCAGGGTTCGCGACCCGGTAGAGCTTGCTGAGCACGTCGTCGTTGGTCGAATGGAAGTTGTAGATCGTTCCGGACACGGCGGTAGCTGCCTTCGCCCACTGTTGGCGCTCTGCGCCGCCGACCGCACCGCCGAACAGGAAAACGTCGCGGACGACCGGTCCGCCCTCCCTGCCCGCCAGTTGGAGCAGTGTGAAATAGATCGTGCGAGCGCCCAGCGAGTGGCCCATCAGCGTCGGTGCGGGCCCGTCGTAACGGCTCAGCATGTCGGCATTGAGCACGCCGACCTCCGCGGCCTTGTGGAACGCGACGTGCCACGGGTTCGCGAGAATCCCCTTCACCAACTCGGCTAGCCCTTCGACCACAAAGAGGCCTTTCGCAGCAGCGAGGCCAGCGCCAAGCCTGCTCAGCAGGGACTGCAGCGAGACCCTCGCCGTTGCCCACTTAGCTCCGTCAGACAACACTTCGCTGAGTTCCGCGAGCCGACCGCTTTCCCAACGCACGCCATAGCAGGTACGACGACCGAAGCGGGTACGAGTGCCTATCAACCAGTCGTCAAACTCACCATCGTCCTGCTGGCAAAAACCATTGATGAACAGAACAGCACCGGCGCGCCTTGGCCGCAGGGCTTTAACTTCGTAGTCTTCAACGTCCTTCGCATACGCATAGGCCACCGCAGCGCTGGCCCGTGTGGCGAGGCAGCCGGCGGCAAGGCCGATCAATCCTGTGCCGAACGCCATGCCGCCACCTCCGCTCGCCAGTGCACCGCCGCCGAGGTATGCAAGAGAGGCGCTCTTCAACGCGGCGCCGCTCAGCGCACCAATCGGGGTGCCTGTGGAGGCAACGCCAAGAAGTCCCAATGCGCCGAGTCGCGCAGCCAGCGCAGGTGCCACGAGGAAGCCAACTGGCACGGCAGCCGAGCCCACCGTCAGCACGACGACACCCCACTTGGTCCACTTGCGCAAGTCCATTACCTCGCGCTTGAAGTGCTCGTTCCAGTCCTCCAGGCGGGAAAGACGGATGTCCAGCTTGGCGAAGCCGGCTATCTCTCCGCCATGCTCGGCACACCAGAGGTCGCCAAACTCCAGCCACCCGCTTAACCCGCTGTCGTCCGCACGGCTATCCGACTCGTTCGCAAGTACCGCCATGTGCCTACAGCCCGGTGCGAGACACTGCACCGTGCGGGCCCCGCAGCGACAGCACCGATACACGGTCCGCCCGGGTCGCCACCCCGCCTCCTCTGGCTCGCGCTGGGTTTTCTCAAGGCATGCGGAGCAGTAGGCCCCACGGACCTCTCGCTCACTCACTGCAGGCCTGCAGTAACTGCCTCAGATCTCCTCCTTGCCACTTGGCGTCGGTGCGACGGCGCGGTCGGATACGCCGTGCTCTGAGCAAACCGCCAGGCGACCAATCGACAGACTCGTCGAAGCACACGTTGTCTTGCAGAAGGCCAGATTAACAGAGACGGTTGAGTTGTATGCTCTCGGCGATGTTGCCGACATCGTGATCATCGTATGATGTGTTCATCTGTGCACTAAACGTATAGTGGCACGATGGAACTAGCACATGCCGTGTCCATCCTCGTTGGCAGCGAATGCCTGCGAACGTCGCCGATCCTCGACGTGCAGTCGCTGCGCAACATCTTCCCCGACGACGGGCCAAGGGCATTCTGGGCGGGCATCCGGCGCCTGACCGACGCCGGGCTGTTGCGGCGCATGGGGCGTGGGATCTATCGCAACATGGCTGGAGACGCGCCGTTCATAGGCGATGTCGGTCGCATCGCCACAATCAAGCGCCCCGCGGCCCTGAGCTACATGAGCTTGGAGAGCGCCGCGTCCGAGTGGGGTTTCATCCGGCCGATCCCGCAATACACGACGGTCATGACCACCGGCCGCTCCGGCCGTTTCAATCTGCCGGGCAGCGCCATCGAGTTCATCCACACCGGACGGACACGCCAAGAGATCGTCGCCCGCACCTTCTGGCACGAGGAGCGTCAACTGCGGATCGCCGAGCCGGCCCTAGTGATTGGCGACATGAAACGCACACGGCGAGGCGTGGGCTTGGTCGACTGGGACGATTACGGCGCTGCGGTTGCCGCCTACCGCGATGGCGACACGGGAGCGGGAAGCTCTAAGGCGATCGATGTGCCGGGCTTCGAACGATGATGGACTTTCAGGATACGGTGAACAGCATCGTGCGTAGCCAGCCGGCGCTCGTTGGCAAGGAGCGGGCGATTGAGAGGGAACTACTCCAGTACGACATATTGGCCGGGTTGCATGGGGGCGGGTTGTTGCGCCACTTGGTGTTCAAGGGGGGTACTGCGATCCGCCTCGCCTACGGCGGTAATCGGTACAGCGACGATGTGGATTTCAGCCGTCGCCCTTGGTGCGACGAACGTTCGCTTGCCGAGTTGCCGGAAGCCGTTTCCGACATGATCCAAACCCAGTACGGCTTGGAGGTGCGGGTGGAGCGGCGCAAGCTTGGCGGTGGCGCAAGGGCGATGGAGCGCTGGCGAGTGCACGTCAAGACCTCGCGTGGCGCTCGTTTCTCACCGGTTCAGACCGTACCGATTGACGTTGCGGGCGAGGTGGTTGCGGAACCCGGTCTAACCCGTCTCGGGGCCCGCTATTCGCACTTGGTGCCGCAGGCGACGAGCTTCGTTGTGCCGACATTCACGCCGGGACAGATCGTCGCGGAAAAGGCGGTCGCCTGCCCGGCGGCCATGCTGGAACTCGACCGCGAGCGTTATCGTGACATCTGGGACCTGTGGTGGCTCGGCCGCGATGACGCACTGGAGGTGGACGCCGTGCAGGTCATTGCAGCGATCGGCTCGCAGAACGTGGCTGCGTATCGATCCTTGGCGGACGAGTTCCTGCGTCGACTGGCCGATTTCGTGGACTCGCCCGAGTTTGCGACCGCGATGCGGAGCTTGCTGAGCGTGGACCTTTTCGAGCAGATGATTGCGGCCCCGGAGGGACGTCGCCAGATTGAAGAAGGGGCGGCGCGGTCCGTTCGCAAGGCAGTCCTGGCAGCGGAGGACGCCGGCGTATGATCTCGTTCCGACTGAACGGAAGGGCCGCGCGGTTCGACGAACAACAACGGGATACGCCGCTGATCTACGTCTTGCGCGATGACGCACTGCGCGAGATGACGCCCAAGTTCGGTTGCGGCCTAGAGCAGTGCGGCGCTTGCCGCGTACTCGTGGACGGTTCCCCGGAGTACGCGTGCACGCTCCCCGCGGGTGCGGTAGCGGATCGGCACGTGGAGACCTCGGCGGGCATGGATGACGCCGTGCGGCGCGCTCTCATCGACGCCAATGCCACCCAATGCGGCTACTGCCTGCCGGGCATCATCGTTGCCGCCGAGGCCTTGTTCCGCGCTGAACCGCATCCAACGCGTGCCCGGATCGCCGAGGCCCTGGATGCGCAGTTGTGTCGCTGTGGTAGCCAGCCGCGCGTGTTGCGAGCACTGACGGCGTTGGCGGGCTCGTGAAGCTGCTGCCAGGCGGCTTGGCGGCGCTCCCGTCGTTGGGGCGCTGGATTCGGCTGACCGAGAACCGTCGAGTGGTCGCGCTGACCGGCAAGGTGGAGATCGGCCAAGGCCTGCTCACAGCCCTGCGCACAATAGTCGCAGAGGAACTCGACGTCGATCCCGAACGCGTGGACGTCGAGTCCGCACACACCGGGCGAACGCCCAACGAGGGCACCACCGCCGGTTCCATGTCGATCGAGACCAGTGGCGCGAACCTGCGCCAGGCGAGTGCGTGGGCGCGCCGTCTGCTGCTCGAGCGGGCGTCGACGCGATTGGGCGTGGCTGTGGACCAACTCGCCGTGGCGGGTGGCGAGATCACGGCACCCGGTGTCAACGAGCGGTTGGACTACTGGCAGCTCCCCGAAGCGGGTCTATTCGATTTCGATATCCCGGAGCGCACGCCGGAGAAGTCGCCGGTCGACTACCGTTGGGTGGGCCACCCGGGACAGCGTCGCGTGGACGTCGAGGCGAAGGCCACCGGCGCGGCATTTGTGCACGACATCCCTGCCGAATTGCATGCGCGCCTCGTCCGGCCACCCTCGATGAACCACCGATTGGCCGAATTGGCCGTTCGCGTCGACCCGCCCGGGACGTTGGTGGTCGACGGCAGCTTCGTCGCGGTCGCACATCCGGGCGAGTCGGAAGCCGTGCACTGGGCCGAACGCGTTGCCGGGAAGGCGCGCTGGCACCAGCTTGCATCGAAGCGGCCGCTCGCCGAGATCGATGAGCCACGCCGCGCTTCCGCGGAGTCGTTCCCGATTCGCGATGGTCGACCGGAGCGGGTATCGCGGCGGGAGATCCCCACGACCCACCGCGCGACCTACACGCGCCCGTTCCTGATGCACGCTTCGCTGGGTCCTTCCGCTGCGACCGCCGTTTGGCGGGGCGATGAGCTCACCATCGAATGTGCGAGTCAAGGCATCGAGTCCTTGCGCGGCGTGATCGCTCGGGCCATGGGGCTCGACGTCGAACACATCGAGATCCGTCACGTGGCCGGCGCGGGCTGCTACGGCCACAACGGCGCCGACGATGCCGCCTTCGAGGCCGCGCTGATAGCCCGTGCTGTGCCCGGGCGCAAAGTGCTGCTCAAGTGGTCGCGCGAAGACGAGCACGGGTTCGAGCCCTTGGGCCCGCCAATGCACGTGGAAATGGGTGCGCAACTCGATGCGCGGGGGCGGGTGGCGGCGTGGACACACGACGTCTACGGCTTCACGCACGTCGCCCGTCCATCGCCTCGTGCCGCCGGGGTGGACCTGCTGTCGGCGAGGCTCCTGGACGAGGCACTCGACCCGAGTACGGCACGCCCAGCGTTGGCACCCGAAGTCGGCATCCACCGCAACGCTTTGCCTATCTATGCCTTTCCGGACCAGGAAGTCACCAAGCACTTCATTGCCGATGCGCCGGTGCGGACGTCGGCGCTACGAGGCCTGGGCGCGCAAGGCAACGTCTTCGCGATCGAGTCGTTCATGGACGAACTGGCCCATGCTGCGGGGTTAAGTCCCGACGAGTTTCGCCGGCGCCACCTGGATCACGATGCCCGCGCCGTGGCGGTGCTTGATGCCGTGCTCGCAGCGAGCGGAGGACTCGAAGGGAGTCGCGGGCTGGGGCTCGCGCGGTACAAGAACCGGCAATGCTGCGCCGCTGTCATCGCGGAAGTCGTCGTGGATGACCGGACGGCCGAGATCCGCGTACGCAAGCTCTGGATCGCCGCCGACGCGGGTCGCGTGATCGATCCGGACGGCTTGCGCAACCAGTTGGAGGGCGGTGCGATCCAGGCGCTGTCGTGGTGTCTGAAGGAGGCCGTGGCCTTCGATCACGAAGGCGCCGTGGCCAACCGCGACTGGGAGAGCTACCCGATCCTGCGCTTCAGCGAAGTGCCGGACGTCGAAACCGTGCTCGTTGACCGCCCCGAACTCGACCCGGTCGGTGCTGGCGAAGCGACGGTGGGGCCGGCTTCGGCGGCGTTGGCCAACGCGGTGTTTGCCGCGACCGGCCTGCGGGTCCGGGACCTGCCCATGACGCGGGAAAGGCTGCGCGAAGTGGCTGCCGGTTGACGCTCGCGGCGCCCCAACGCGCTCAAGCCCTGCAAGAGCACCACGGGCCCGAGCGCGATCGACAACGTCTAGGGAGAGGATAGTTGACACCCCTTGAGGTCTCGATACAGACCGTCCGGCGGTTCATCCTCGGTTGCCAAGGACTCTGGCCCGGACGGCGGTCCGTCGGCCGTCCCGGTGCCCGCAGCGCTCTCCACCAGTCAGGCCTAGTCCAAATCGACCCGTTGAATGTGGTCGGCCGGAGCCACGATCTCGCGCTGCACGCCCGCGTGTGGGACTACCGCCCTGAGCATCTCGACCACCTGCTATACACCAGCCGCGAGTTCTTCGACTACGGCGGGACGCTGTACATACTGCCTATGGGCGAGCTTCCGTATTGGCGTGTCCATATGGCGCGTCGTGCGGCGGAGGAGAAGTCGCGTGCGTTCGCGGCAGAGCACAAGCAGCTTCTGGATGCGCTCCGAGAGGACGTCTCGTCACGAGGGCCGTTAGCGAACCGGGATTATGCCGGGCGGCGCCGTCGGAGCACGTTCCGCTCGGACAAGGACACGGCCCGCGGGCTTCGACACCTCTGGCTGACCGGTGAGCTGATGACATACGGGCGCCGGGGCTTCGAACGGCTCTACGCTTTGCGTCGTGACGTCGCACCGGCCGCGGTGCAGCACGCGGCGACGGCAGACGAGGCCGACGACTTCTTCGCCCGCAAAGCCCTAGCGCTGCTGGGCCTGGCAACGGCCCGCGACTGGGCGCACCGGTTTCGGCACCTCGCTCGGCGGCGTTCGGACCGGGACGCGGAACGTCGCAGACTGGACGAGCTCTTGGCGTCCGGTGCCGCGGTACGAACGCGCATCGGTGACGGGCCCGCGCACTACCTGCTTAGGGAGCGGGCCGAGCATCTGGAAACCCTGCAGAACGGATCGGTACCTCGAGCCTGGCGCACCCCGCGGGCGAACACGCTGGCCGAGGCCACGTTCCTGCCGCCGCTAGAGTTCGTCACGGCGCGCGGCCGGGCCGCGAAATGGTTCGAGTTCGAATACATCTGGGAGGTGTACAAACCCGCCGCAAAACGGCGATGGGGCTACTACGTGATGCCCATCCTGCATGGCGATCGTCTCGTTGGGCGGGCGGACCTTCGGATCGATCGGCGTGCCCGCACGCTAATCGTCCCGCACCTATGGCTGGAGGGCTCTTCCAGCCCAAAAGATACTGATCTCCTGCGAGCGATCGGCCTCGGGTTGCGCCGGTTGGCGGAATGGGCTGGTGGGGACTACGTCCACATCGACGCCACATCTCCCGCTCGGCTCCGAGTGCCACTCGCCTGACAGTTGACCATTGCGGCGCGCTACAGCGCGCTCAATCCCTGCCAGAGCACGGCCAGCCCGAGCGCGATCGTCACTAGGAACGTCCCGCCGGCGCCGAGCATCCGCATTGGTGTCTGCGCGCGATCGTTGCGCAGCCCGAACGGGTGGGCGATGCGGCAGATGACCAGTGCGATGCCGACGGCGTGCAGGAAAACCGCGCTGCCGTCGTTGACCTCGAAGATCGCCATCAGGATCAGTAGCAGCGGCACATGTTCGATGAAGTTGCCGTGCCGGCGCATGTCCACGAGAACCTGCTCATTGCCGCCATCGAGCATGGAGATGCCGGTCTTGCCTCGCGCAAGCCCGATGCGCACGGTCAGGACGACGAATACCGCGACGAGCAGCGCGGCGTACAGGGCGGTGATAGGTATGATCATGGTCAAAGGTTCCCGTGTGACGGCGTTCGACAGGTTGTAACGCTCGATTGGCCGCACGGCAAGGAGTCTCAAGCTTGGGTCGACATTCCACGCACGTTCTCGACCGTATTGCCGAGATCGCGCCCCTCCTGGATCGCACGGCGGCGGAGTCGGAACGATTGCGCACGTTGTGCCCCGAGGCGACAGAGGCCATGCACGCCGCCGGCCTGTTCGGCATGTGGGTACCGCGCGAGGCGAGTGGCCTTGACATCGACCTCGGCACCCAGGTCGATGGCATCGTCGAACTCGCCCGCGCCGATATGTCGGCATGCTGGACGTTGATGATCGGCAACACGGTCACCGCCTCGATGGCCGCGGGATTGTCGGCGGACGGCTTCGCGGAAGTGTTTGCCGGCGAGAGGATGCCCGTGGCGGCGGGATCGCTCAAAGCCAGCGGACGAGCCGAACGCGTTGCCGACGGCTACCGCGTGACCGGGCAATGGGGTTTCGGCAGCGGCATCCTGCATTCCGAGTGGATCGTCGCCAACTGCCTGATCGAAGACCGGGACGAGACGCGAGGCATCTCGCTGGTCGTGCCGATCGCCGAGGTCGAGGTGCACGACGACTGGCATGTCGCCGGCTTGCGCGGCACGGGGAGTTGCAGCTATGCCGTGACTGACGTGCTAGTGCCGGAGCGCCGCGCGTTGTGCGCCACGCAGCAGCGCGGGACCTTCTTCAACGCCAACGCGGGCCTGCGTATCCCGATTGAACACGCGGCTGTCTCGCTCGGGGGTGCCCGCCGAGCACTCGACGAGACGATTCGCTTGAGCACGACCAAGCGCCGTCTCTGGGATCCGGCAACGGTCGCCGACAGTCAGGCGTTCCGGGTCGAACTCGGCCGATTGGAGGCACGATGGGCCGCGTTACTCGCCGGGGTGAGGGCGGCCGCTGTCGACCTGGAACAAGCGGTGGCACGGGAGGGCGACATCCGCGCCGTGGCCGCGAAACTGAAAGCCGTCGCGGCGCTCACGGCGGAGCAGTGCCTCGCCATCGGCGGACGAGCGTTCCGCCACGCCGGCGCTGGCGCGATTCAAGACGCGGAAGTCCTGCAGCGCGTGCATCGCGACTTGGGGGCGGCGGCACAGCACGTGATGGTGGCGGACAGTGCGTACGAGGCTTACGGGGACAGCGTGTTGGGGACCGTTCCGCGCACCTAAAGCACATCGACCAGAGTCATTTATTGTTGAATATCGGGGTACTTATCCGTCGATTTTCAACAGTTATTCGCCCACTGGCGATCCTGGGGTGCGCGGACGTCCTCGAACCGCTTGCGGTTCGCATCCGCCATTCCGGGCCCGGCGTGAGGTCCAATGCGGACCGGGAGGTCCGCGTACCCCCCGGACGCCGAACGGACGTGGCGGAGGTGACTTTCGGCGCGGTTCGCGGGTAGGCTCCCGAATCCGACTCATCCAACCGACATCGTTACGCCGGAGTTAGAAGACATGCCCAGATATGTGATCGAGAGAGACATTCCCGAGATCGGCACCGCAGAACGCGACGCCCTGCGTGAGGCCTCGCAGAAGTCGAACAGCGTACTCGCCGCCATGAAGGCCGAGAACAAGAACATCCAGTGGGAGCATTCCTACGTCGCGGGCGACAAGACCTTCTGCATCTACATTGCCGACAACCCCGGACTCATCGATGAGCACGCTGAGCGCAGCGGCTTCCCGGCAAGCGAGGTCACGATGGTCAAGCGCATGATCGACCCGGTGACCGCAGAGGCGGACTAGGAATGCACTACAAGCTGCCGCTCGTATTGACGCCGCAGGTCGAAGGTGGATACACCGTAACGTCTCCGCTGCTGCCGGAGTTGTTGACCGAAGGGGACTCTGTGGCCGAGGCGCTCGACAACGTCAAGGATGCGCTCGCGGCGGTTTTGGAGCTCTACGAGGACTTGGGGCGGCCACTCCCGCGAAGCACGTTTCTTCCCACACCGCAGGAGCCGATTTGGCTTGAGACCGTCGTCTCCGCTCCGTGATCTATCGCGAGGTGGCTCGGAAGCTCGCTGGCCTCGGTTGTCGAGAACGGAAACGCCGAGGCGGCGGATCACATCGGAAGTGGATCAATCCCAAATCCGGCCGTAGTACCGTAATCCCCGATTGGGGCGGTCGCGACTTGAAGGCTGGAACGATTCGTGGCGCCGTCAGGCAACTCGGGGTCCGCTGGGAGGACTTCGAGAACGAATGAGCCGACGGCTGCCGGGTTTCGCGGATATGGCGAATCCGCAGTGCTAACCCTGGGCAGACCGGCGGAGTGAAGCGACTTCCGATTTAGCGGCAGGCATTGGACAATGCGCCGCTTGTCCTGAGGCGAGACGATCTACCAATGGCGCAAGCCTTCGCCGGACTTCGCGTAATCGACCTGTCCACCCGGCTGTCCGGGGCATGGGCCGCTCGCTTGTTCGCGGATTTCGGGGCCGAGGTCACGATCCTCGAGCCGCCGGAGGGGCACCCGTTACGGCACGAACCCCCGTTTCTCGATGAGGCCCCGGGCGTCGAACGCTCGTTGCTGCATGCCTATGCGAACTGGAACAAGCGTTCCGCGATCGTCGACGGCGATCTCGCGTCCGCCTTGGCCGGTGCGGACGTCGTGGTTACGACGGAGCGCGCCGTTCCCGAAATGCCGCCCGGCGTTGTCCATCTGTCGATCACCCCGCATGGCCTGACTGGCCCACTCGCCGAAGTCCCCGGCAACAACCTGACGAATTGCGCCCGCGTCGGTTGGGCGACGATCAACCGGCTCGAGGGCGAGCCGCCGCTGCAGCTTCCGGTTCGCCAGACGGGCTATATCGCCGGCGTCGCAGGCTTCATCGCCGCTGCGGCGGCGCTCTATCGCGGTGGCGGCGAACGGCTGGACGTCAGTGAAACCGAGGCGGCCGCACTGACGTGCGCGCCGTGGGCAGTGATGGGCATTTTCATCGGTGGCCGGGCCGCGGACTTCGGTCCCAACGGCAAGCGCGTGCGTGGTCGCGCCGGACCGCTGTGGCGCGCGGCTGACGGCCTCATCAACTACGGCTACGGCGACTGGCAGCAGTGGACGAAAGCCATGCGCTTCCTCGGCTTGGACGACCTCGCCGTGGACGAGCGGTTCGTGAACGCGTGGGGCCGCCACCAACAGGACACGCGCCCAGTCCGTGACGGGCTTGCCGAGTCATCCGCAGTCCGCGAGAAGTGGGACCTGTTCCACGGCCTGGCGAAGCTGCGTTGCATCTCCGGCGTGGTTCAGGATGCCAAGGAGTTGCGGGAGAGCGAGCAATTCGCGGCGCGGGATTTCCTTGTCGAGACAAAGGCCGCGGGTCGCTCCGGGCATGCCACTGGCGCCCCGGCGAAGCTGTCGGCCACGCCTTGGCGACTCGAAAGACCAGCCCCGACGCTCGGAGAGCGGGACGTGGACGAACTCCACCGGTTGGAACCACGCGGCGGCTCACCGGGCAGTGGTCAACCGTTGGCCGGCATCCGCGTGCTCTGCTTCACCCAGGCGTGGGCCGGCACGTTCTGCACGGAACTGTTGGCGCTCCTCGGCGCCGATGTCGTCCAGATCGAGACCGTGAAGCGGCCCGACGTCTGGCGCGGTGCCGGTGCGCCGGTGCCGCCGGCGGTGCGCAATCCCGAGATCGAACAGTCCGGCATCAACACCAACGGCATGTACAACACGGTCAACCTGAACAAGCGCGCGATCAACCTCGACGTCACGCACCCGCGCGGGAAGGAACTCTTCTGGCGGCTGGTTCCGCGGTTCGACGTGTTGGTCGACAACTTCAGCCCCCACGTGATGACCAACTGGGGTGTCACGCTCGAGACGCTGCACGAGCACAATCCCGGCATGATCTTCGCCTCGGTGTCCGGCTACGGGCGGCAGGGCCCGCTGGCCGAGTACCCGGCCAACGGTGCGACCACGGAGCCGATGGCGGGGTTGGCGTCGATTCACGGCTACTCAGGCGCCGAGCCGATGAATACCGGCGGGCTGATCCCGGATCCGATCTCCGGCTATTACTTGGCCGCATCGATCATCGCGGCACTCAACCACCGCAAGAACACTGGCGTTGGCCAGCGTATCGACGCGGGCATGATCGAAGCGGTGGCGGTGCAAGTTGGCGATGCCGTGCTGGAATACGATGCCAACGGGGTTGTCCGTGGCCCCGGCGGCAATCGCCATCCGCGCTTTGCGCCGCACGGGGTTTACGCATGTGCGGGGGACGACGAGTGGATCGCCTTGGCCGCGGAGTCGGACGGCTCGTTCGCGAACCTAACGCAACACATGGGCCGCGCCGACCTCGCTCGCGACGACCGTTTCGCCACGAACGCCGCGCGCAAGCGGAACGAAGACAGCCTCGACGAGATCCTCCGCGCGTGGTTCTCCGGGCGCGATGCCGTGGCCGAAGCGCAAGCGCTGGGCGCGTTGGGCCTGTGCGCCGCCAGGTGCGAGCCATTCAAGCCGGTGTACGCCGAGTCCAACGCGCAGTTCGATGCCCGCCGCTTCCTCGTGCCGGTGTCGCATCCCGAGTCGGGCACCCACTTGCTGCCGGTATTGCCATGGCTGATGGCGACCACGCCGGACATCGACATCGCCTATTCGCCGCGGTTCGGCGAGCACAGCCGCGAAGTGTTCGCCGAGGAACTCGGCATCGGCGACGAGGAATACGAAGAACTCGTGGGCCTTGCGATCACCGGCACCGAGCGGGTGACATAAAGGGCGGCTCATGGCGGATACGATGCTGAAGGGCGGCCCGACGTCGCACATCTACTTCTCGCAGCGGCTGCGTCTGCACTACGTGGACTGGGGCAACGAAGGCGCCCCGGCGATGCTGCTCGTGCACGGCGGACGCGACCATTGCCGCAACTGGGACTGGGTGGCCCAGGCGCTCAAGTCGGACTACCACGTCATCGCCCCGGACTTGCGCGGCCACGGCGATTCCCAGTGGCTGGTGGGGGGTGCCTACACGACGATCGACTACGTCTACGACATCGCGCAACTTGTTCGCCAGACTGGCCTTGAGGACATCGTGCTGGTCGGCCACTCCATGGGTGGCTCGGTGTCCTTGGCCTACGCGGGCTTGTACCCCGACACGGTGGCAAAGCTTGTGTCCATCGAGGGCATGGGCATGTCGGCCACGGGGTCGGACGACTCGACGCCCGGCCATGAACGGCTGGTGGAATGGGTCCGCAACCTGCGCCAGCTCTCCGGTCGCATCCCCAAGCGCTATCCCACCTTGGAAGACGCCTTCCAGCGCATGCAGCAGGCGAACCCGCACCTCACCGAAGCGCAGGCGCGGCACCTGACGATCCACGGCAGCAACCAGAACGAGGACGGGACCTTTAGCTGGAAGTTCGACAACTATATGCGCGCCTGGTCGCCCATCGGCTTGTCCGCCCGCCAGACCTACGGTCTCTACCGACGCATCACCTGCCCGACGCTGCTCGTTCACGGCGCGGAGTCCTGGGCCTCGGATCCGGAACAGGACGGCCGCGTGGACATCTTCCAGGACGCCCGTTCGCTCGGCGTCGAGGACGCCGGCCACTGGGTACACCACGACCAGCTTGATCGCTTCCTCGACATCCTGACCGAATTCTTGAGCGAATGACCGACGCCACGGTCGTCGCAATTCACGAGGCGGCGCCCCAAGGCGTCTTCGTGGTCACCGGCGGCGGCTCCGGGCTGCTGTCCCGGTTGCTGTCCGTGCCCGGCGCGTCGGCCACCGTGCTCGAAGCCAGCGTGCCATACGCCGGCCAGGCACTTAGCGATTTCCTAGGCGAGGAGCCGGAGCAATGGTGCAGCGCGCTCACGGCGCGTCGGCTCGCGATGCAGGCGTTCTCGCGGGCGCGGGCGTTGGGTGGCGAGTTCGGCTTCGCGATCACCGCATCATTGGCAACAAATCGGCCGAAACGTGGCGATCACCGCGCGTACTTTGCCTACCAGGATACGGCGGCGACGCGGGTGTGGACGTTGGCGCTCGAGAAAGGCGCGCGTTCCCGCGCCCAGGAGGAGGACTTAGTGGCCGCGGACGCCTTGGCGGCGTTGGCCTTCGCGTTGGACATCGCGCCAGCGCCCGGGCTGCCTTGCGACGAAGCGTTCGGCGATGCGGCCCTCGCCGAACTCTTGCGTGGCGAGCGGCGGGTCGTCGCGGCGCAACGTTTCGATGCTGTGCTGCCGGGGGCGTTCAACCCGCTCCACGATGGCCACCGTGGGATGCATGCGCACGCGGCCGCGCACCTCGGGCGCCCGGTGGCCTACGAGTTGTCCATCGCCAACGTCGACAAGCCGGCCTTGGACTATCTGGAAATCAACCCCAGGCTGGCCCAGTTCCGGCCCGATGAGGTGGTCGTCAGCGACGCGCCGACGTTTGTCGAAAAGGCCCGGGCGCTTGGTGGCGCCGTCACGTTCGTGGTCGGTGCGGATACGATCACCCGCATCGCCGAGCCTCGTTATTACGGTGGCCACGCGGAACGGGATGCGGCCTTGGCCGAGCTTGAGGATGTTGGCTGTCGGTTCCTCGTCTACGGTCGCGTGGACGACGACGGCGCGTTCAAAACGCTGGCCGACCTGAGCCTACCGCCCGCCTTCGCCGCATTGTGCGATGGTGTCGCCGCCGCGGAGTTCCGCAGCGACTTGTCCTCCACGGCGTTGCGGATGGGTTGAGACCTGGAGGGGCGTACAATCGAAACGATCCGCGAACGCCGACGGATTGCCGTGAAACATCGCCACTTGAACCACCAAGACTACACCGCCGCTGCGGTCGACGACGTCATCTCGCGTGGGCGGTGGCAGGACTGGGCCGATCTGCGCCGCGCTGCGATTGACGATCCGACCCTCTTGGATCGGATTGAGCGCGTCTGCGCGCGACACACCCACGACCCCTATGCCCAGCGGCACCACTTCTGGATGAACCATGTCCGCTTCCGCCGAGCCGCTGCCTGACTGGGAGGAGGTCCTCTCGGCCGCGGCCTCGCGCGACGCTGAACCATGTCCTGCCGGATCTCCGTGGCCGGTTCGAAACCGTGCTTCAGCAACTTGAGGATGTGGCAGGCTGGCGAACGGCCGGAGTGCGTAAACCGGTGCTCATCCTCGGCAGTTTGGACGGCATCGAAACCAGCGTCCGGCAACTGATCCGTTATCGACCACTCGAGACGACGACGTTGGACCATCGGGGCGTGTCGCTGACCATTCCGACCAAGGCCGAGATCCTGCGCATCAAGGCCGTGCTGATTCTCCGCCGCAACGCGACGCGCGACTACCTGGACTTTGCCGCGCTGGCCCACCTCCAGGGCGTTGAGGCGGCCGGGCGAGCGCTGTTGCCTTTCGACGAGTTCTACCCGCAGGAAAGCGGCGAGTCGGCGCTGCAACAGTTGCACGCCCAGTTGGCGACTCCGCTGCCTTACGATCTCGATAGCACGGAACTCTCGGAGTACCGACACCTCGCACCGCGCTGGCACGACAGGGAAGCGGTCAAGACCGCCTGTGCGCGCATTGCGGAGGCGACATTCGAGTACGTCTGCGAGCGTGCGCGCAGCGACGAGGACTGAACCCCCGAGGTAGTTACTGTGCCGTCCCCAGGTGCTCCTCGAGGAAAGTCACGATCCGTGCATACGCCTCGCGCCGAGACGCGTGCGTAAGCAACCGGTTGGTCCGCGTGGTGGACACCTCGTGGACTTCATGGGGGATGTTGGCGTTCTTCAGGGCACGGATCATCTCGCGGGCCTGGGTGGGCATGGTCCTGGTGAGTTGGACTGCTTCGACGATCAAGAGCGGCGTATCGATGCGTGCGGCTAGGTAGCGCGGCGAGATTTCCCGGAACGCGGCATCGTCCGCGTCCGCCCGGGCGATCTGCCCGGCAAAGCGCTCGCGGGCACCGCCGGCGGGCAGGAACTTGCGGATGGCGGCGACGTCGTAAGTGCCGTTCATGGTCACCACGCATCGGTACTGCGCCGGCCGGCGCAGCGAGGCGAGAATGGCCGCGTAGGCGCCGTCGCGGCGCCCGACGATGCAGATCCGGTCGGGGTCGGCGGTGCCGTTGGCGACCACGGTGTTGACGCCGGCGCTGAGATCGGCGGGTCCACGGGTAGCGACGTGGCCGACGCCCGCGGCATGGAATTCGCGGCCGAAGCCCAGGCTGCCACGGACATTGACCTCCAGTACGCCGAACCCACGGCTGGCGAACAATTGCGACTCGGCGTCGTAGCCCCAGGTCGCGGGCAACGAGAAAATGTCGTCGCCCGGCAGCACGACAAAGGGGATGGGCTCACCCCCGGTATGACCGCTCGGCAACGTGATGTAGCCGGTGAGTCGGGTTCCGTCGGCGGCAGCGAACTCGATGGGGTGCCGAGCACCGAGACCTGCGACACCCGGCGCACGGCGGAACAGCCCTTTGACCTCCTTGCCACCGAGTTCGGCGAGGTAGTACATCCCGGGTTCGCTGTCGCCCCGCACGTCGAGGATGGCTTGTGGCGCATCGCGGGCAAGGCTCGCGATCTCCACGTCCATGTCCTTGAAGCCGGTCATCGCGAACCGGTGCAGCACGGCGGCCGGATGGTTCGGGTCGGGGTAGTGGAATTGCGGGAAGTGGTCGTCGTAGCGAACCGCGTAGAGGTGGCGCTTGCCGTCGAGGTAGGTGCGGATGACATCGGTTCGACCGGGCCGGAACGCCGCCTTGATGGAGCCGTCCGTGAGGTCGAGGACGCTCAAGCCCAAGTAGGGACCGGTGGTGTTCTCAAGGATGTAGACGCTGTCCTTGTGCGGCCCGGCGGCGACGAGGTCCACGTCGAACTCGTCGATGTGGCCGGCCAAGGCGGTCTTGAACTCGTCGTCGGCGCTCCGGCGGTACAGCAACTGCACTTGGTCCTTGTAGGTCCTCGACGCCGACGGCGGTTGACCCCACGTGGCGAGTACGCGGCCTTCGCGGTCGGCATAGACGTCGAAGATCTCGGAGGGGACGTCGGCGAGTCGTTCGTACCGATCCCGTCGAGTGTCGTAGCGACTGACCCAGGAGTCGCGCGTGTCGGGAAAGATCACCAAGGTGTCGTTCGGGTCGTCGTCGAACGCGTGGCCGACGAAGTGATCGGAAAACGCATAGAAGCGCGTCCTGAAGAGCAGGCCGCGGGCCGACAGCGCTCGCCTTGGGGTGTTCTGGAAGAGCCTGTGGTTCTTGCGCGTCTGGATGTCGTAGCGCAGCCAGTTTCCGCCGGCTTGGCCGTCCGTCCAGAACTCGTCGCCGCGACGCACCTGGATGAGCAGTCTGCGATTATCCCCCCACATGTGGTCGCCGATCCCTATGCCCTCTGCCATGATGAACGTGCCGAGGGAGTCGCTGGTCGCCACGTTGTAGATCTCGAGGAAGGGGCGGTCTTGCGCGACTCGCCTGACGGCGACGTGCTTGCCGTCCGGCGACAGCTTGGGGTTGTCGAAACTCGGTGATAGATAGGGACCGAAGTCGGGCTCGTCCTGAGCGCTCGCCGCTGGCCCGATGACGAACGCGAGGAGGCCGAGGCCAAAAGCGGCCATCCGCCGACTTCCAAGGCCTGAATGCGGACGCGAACGGCAGGCCGATGCGAACCGCAAAGCGGTTGCGAACCGCAAAGCGGTTCGAGGACGTCCGCGCACCGACAAGTTCCGCAGCATCGTTCCTCGGTCCAGTTCGGACTCACCGAGAACCTAGCGCAAGTTACGCCGGCTGTCAGTAGCTAACGACGATGCCCTTCGTACACGCCGTGGCGAAAAGCTCGGGGTAGCGTTCGGGGTACTCCGACTGGCAAAACGCGATCGCCGCCCTTGCTTCGCTCACGACATAGGCATGGATCGCATTCGAGTCCGACTCGTCGAGTATATGGTCGAAGCCAGGCATTCCGACCGTGGCGTAGACGCCTTGGCGCACGATGAGGTTCCAACGCGAGTGGGACGCGGATGGCAGGTACTTGAGGTCCGGTACGGAACTGCCCGAGGTCACGCCGGCGCCGTGACAGGCGGTGCACCAGGTGTGGTAGAGCAATTCGCCCTGTTCGATCTCCTCGGCGGTGGCCTCGATGGCGGGCGGCTCGGGAATGTTGACGTAGGTGATCTCGGGTTCTGGCAGCTTGGCTTCGCCACCCAACTTGAAGGCGAGGATGCGGCCCTCGGTGAGGACGTTGCCCCGGTGCCGCGGGACACCCGAGAAGAGCGTGAACGACCCGCCCCAGTTGGCGACGACCGCAATGTATTGTTCGCCGTCGATGGCATAGCTGACAGGGGCCGCGACGATCCCGGTGTGCACGGGCATTTCCCATTTGGGCTCGCCCGTGTCGGCGGCATAGGCAGCGAAGACTCCGTCGGAACGGCCCTGGAAGACGAGATTGCCCGCGGTCGACAGCACGCCGCCGTTCCACGTCGTCGCATGCTGCACGCGCCAAGCTTCTCGTTGATTGACGGGATCCCAAGCAGCGAGGTGGCCTTTCATGGACTGCAGCATCGCGACGCGTTCATCGGGCGTCTTGGGCGGCAGCAACGCCCCGATGTCGATGCCCGGGTTCATCTCCCCGGGCTGGTAGACGAAATCCCCGTGCTGCGCGTACGGGAATCCCATATCCAGCACCGGCACGTAGACCAACCGCGTATCCGGGCTGTAGGCCATGGGGTGCCAGTTGTGCCCGCCATGCGCGGACGGGAAGACGACGGCGGTGTCGTCGACATAGCGTGCGCCCGGGTTCTCGATCGGGCGGCCGGTTTCGGGATCGATGCCGCTTGCCCAGTTGACGGCAACGTAGGGCTCGGCGGAGATGAACGTGCCGTCGGTCCGATCGAGCACGTAGAAGAAGCCGTTCTTCGGCGCCTGCATGATCACCTTGCGCACGGTGCCGTCGATCTCGAGGTCCGCGAGGATCATGTGCTGCGTGGCGGTGTAGTCCCAGGTCTCGCCGGGTGTGGTCTGGTAGTGCCAGACCAACGACCCGTCGTTCGGATCGAGCGCAACGATGGAGGCGAGGAACAGGTTGTCGCCGCCGCCGGGACTGCGGATCTCGCGGTTCCACGGCGAGCCGTTGCCGACGCCGATGTAGAGGAGGTCGAGTTCGGGATCGAACGCCATCGAGTCCCACACCGTGCCCCCGCCGCCGACCTCCCACCAGTTGCCGCCATGCCACGTCGACGCGGCCATTTCCATCGCGGGGTTCTCGAACGGTTTGGCGGGGTCGCCGGGAACGGTGTGGAAGCGCCACTTCTGCGCGCCGGTCTCCCAGTCGTAGGCCGTGACGTAGCCCCGCACGCCGTACTCGGCGCCGCCGTTGCCGATCACTACCATGTCGTTCAACACGCGGGGTGCGCCGGTGATCGTATATGGGCGCTCCGGGTCGATGGTGAGGACCTCCCAGACCACCTCGCCGTTGCCGGCATCGAGAGCCACCAGGCGACCGTCGAGCGTGCCGACGAAGACACGGCCCTTCCAAACCGCAACGCCGCGGTTGACCACGTCGCAGCACGCGTACTTCGCCCACTGTCGCGGAACTTCGGGGTCGTACTGCCAGATGAGTTCGCCGGTCCTGCCGTCATTGGCGTACACCCGGCTCCACGTGCCGGTGGTGAACAGAACGCCGTCGACCACGATCGGCGTCGCCTCGAGGCCACGCACATCGCCGGTGTTCCAGTACCAGGCCAGACCGAGGCCGCCCACGGAGTCGGCGTTGATGTCGGCAAGCGGGCTGTGCCGTTCCTCGGCGTAGGTCCGGCCGTGGGCCAGCCAGTTGCCGGGTTCGGCGTCCGCCGCGCCGATGCGCAACCCGTGGACGGTTGCCGTGGCGGCGCGGATTTCGGTGGCGCGGTCCTGCACTGCGTCGGGTGCCAGGTTCCCGGAAGGCGCATCGGGCGCGCGTTCAGGGCCGCACGCTGAAAGAACCAACGCGAAGGCAGGCGCGGTCCACCGCGCCAAAAGGCAATGCGCCTGCATGTCGCGCCTACGTCGGCCGGGGTGTCGGTTTGATCCCGCGTTCCTCGCGCCAGGATTCCCAGCGTTCGTAGGCACCAGCCATGTCCTCGAAACGGGTGTCGCTGATGGCTTTCAGTTCTGGGTGCGTGAAGATGTAGAACTCGTTCTCGCGGATGGCGTGAAGCACCATGTCGCCGACGACGGCCGGGTCGAGGGCGCCTTCGCGGATCAGCCGCATCCGCTCCTCGCGGTCGGCATCGGTAGCGGCCTCGTCCAAGTTCCCGCCGCTGAGCGTGATCTTCGAATCACCCGGCAGCGACTCGGGGCGATTGCGCTCCGAGGTGAAGATGTTGGTGTTGACGACGCCGGGACAGAGCACGGAGACGCCGATGTCGAGCGGGGCCAAGTCGACGCGCATGGTCTCGGAGATGCCGACGACGGCGTACTTGGTCATCGCGTAGATACCGAGCCCCGGCACCGGGATGTGCCCGGCCATCGAGGCGGTGTTGACGAAATGGCCGCCCTCGCCGTGCCGTTTCATGCGCTCGGTGAAGATCTGGATGCCGTTCACCACGCCGTCTATGTTCACTCCGGTCACCCAGTCCCAGTCTTCCCAGGTGTTCTGGTCCACGGTGCCGCCGACGGCGACGCCGGCGTTGTTGCAG
Source organism: Candidatus Azotimanducaceae bacterium (assembly GCA_965203685.1). Lineage (GTDB taxonomy): Bacteria > Pseudomonadota > Gammaproteobacteria > Pseudomonadales > Azotimanducaceae > VXYL01. The sequence goes on along the minus strand of OZ241908.1, from coordinate 5,511,381 downwards.
ACCACGTGCACCTTGCCGAACCGTTCCTCGGCGGCGTCGGCGGCCTCGGCCATCGCCTCGCGATCCGTGACGTCCACCTTCAGCGTCAGGAACTCGGCGTTGCTGGCCTCGAATTCGCGCGCCACCGCGGCGAGCGCGTCGTCCTCGATGTCGGCGATCACGACCTTCATGCCGGCGCTGGAGAACGACCGCGCCATCGCGAGCCCCATACCGCTGGCGCCGCCGGTGATGAACGCGACTTTCCCCGTGACGTTTTGCATGTTGCCTCCCGTCTGTAGAAGCGAGTCGCCTGACGGCGACGCGAGTCGCTTGGTGGCGACTCGGGCGAGAATACAACGTCCCCGGACAACCCGGTATGCTCGGATGCATGACGGTGACCAGCCATCAGGTCGCGCCCGGCGAGTGGGAACTCGAGCAGCAGGAGTGGATCGACGCGCTCGCGAGCGTCCTTGACGAACACGGCGGCGAGATGGCCAAGTCGCTGCTCACCCGCCTTCAGCATCAACTGTCGCACAAGGGCATCGTGCTCACCGATGCCGCACTCAACACGCCCTACCGCAACTCGATCGCGCTAGGCGACCAGCCGCCCTATCCGGGCGATATCGAACTCGAAAGCCGAATCGAGAACATCCTGCGCTGGAACGCGGCCGCCATGGTGCTCAAGGCCTACGACGCCGGATCCGGCGTGGGCGGCCACATTGCGACCTACCTCTCGGCGTCGACGATGATGGAAGTCGGCCTCAATCACGTCTTCCGAAGCCAGAGCGAGACCTACGGCGGCGACCAGGTCCACTTCCAGGCGCACACGTCGCCCGGCATCTATGCGCGCGCCTTCCTTGAGGGGCGCATCTCGGAGGCGGAACTGAACAACTTCCGCCGCGAGTTGGCCGACGGCGGCGGCCTACCCTCCTATCCGCACCCGCGCCGCATGCCGTGGTTTTGGCAGATGCCCTGCGCCAGCATGGGTCTGTCCACGCCGTCGGCGATCTACCAGGCGCGGTTCGCCAAGTACCTCGAACATCGCGGGCTCAAGAAGGACAACGGCGGCAAGATCTGGGCCTTCATCGGCGACGGCGAGTCCGACGAGCCCGAGGTGCTCGGGACGATAGCCATCGCGGCCCGCGAGCAACTCGACAACATCGTGCTGGCCGTGAACTGCAACCTGCAGCGCCTGGACGGACCGGTGCGCGGCAACGGCAAGATCATCCAGGAACTCGAACGCGCCTTTCGCGGCGCGGACTGGCACGTGATCAAGGTGATCTGGGGCGGCGGCTGGGACATCCTCTTCGAGCGCGACGCCGACGGCGTGCTGCAGGATCGCATGGAGCAGGCGGTCGACGGGGACTACCAGATGTACACGGTCTCCCCGGGTGACGTGCAGCGCGAGCACTGGGTGGAGAACAACCCCGCGCTTCGCGACCTCATGAGCGCGCTCACCGACGAGGAAGTGCGGGCGATCAAGCGCGGCGGCCACGACCACAAGAAGATCTACGCCGCCTTCAAGGAGGCCGAGGAGGTTGTCGGCAAACCGTGCGTTCTGCTCCTCAAGACGGTCAAAGGCGACGGCCTCGGACCTGGAGCGGCGGGCAGCAATACCGTGCATCAGAAAAAGTACCTCAAACCCGAGGAGCGGCTGGAATTGGCAGCCCGGCTCGGCATTCCCCTGGCGCCCGACGAGATTGAACGCGCCGAGTTCTACCGGCCGCCGGACGACAGCCAGGAGGTGCACTACCTCAAGGCGCGTCGCGGCGCCTTGGGCGGGCCGATACCGAGCCGCGAGGTCCGCTGCCCGCCGCTGGAGCCCCCGCCGCTGGACTTCTTCGCCGACATGCTCGCCGGTACGGGAGAGCGGCAGATCTCCACGACCATGGCGATGGTGCGACTGCTGCAGAAGCTGCTGCACGATCCCAATCTCGGCCGCTACATCGTGCCTATCGTTCCCGACGAAGCACGCACGTTCGGGATGGACGGCCTGTTCCCCTTGGCGGGCATCTACTCGCCGGCCGGCCAGCACTACAAACCCGTGGACGCCGGCACGATCGCGCCGTACCGGGAGGCCGAAGACGGCCAGATCCTGCAGGAGGGGATCTGCGAGACCGGGGCCATGGCGTCCTTCCTGGCGGCCGGCACCGCGTATGCGAACTACGGCCTGCCCATGGTCCCGTTCTACATCTTCTACTCGATGTTCGGCTTCCAGCGTGTCGGCGACATGATCTGGGCGTGCGGCGACATGATGTGCAAGGGCTTCCTGCTCGGCGGGACGTCGGGACGCACGACGTTGAATGGCGAAGGCGTCCAACACCAGGACGGCCACTCGCACCTGATTGCGGCGACCGTCCCGAATCTCGTGAGTTACGACCCGGCGTTCGCGTTCGAGGTGGCGGTGATCGTGCGCGACGGCATCCGGCGCATGTACGCCGAGCGCGAGGACGTCTTCTACTACCTGACGCTGACCAACCAGAACTACGCGATGCCGCCGATGCCCGACGGCGCCGAGGAAGGCATCGTGCGCGGCATGTACGCCTTGCGGCGCGTGCCGGACGCGGACGTCAACCTGCTCGGGAGCGGCGCCATCGTCACGGAGGTCCTGGCCGCGGCGTCGGCGCTCGAGGAACTCGGCAAGCGCGTCAACGTGTGGAGCGTCACCAGCTACACGGAGTTGGCGCGGCAAGGCACGGCCGCGGAGCGTGCGCAGATGCTCACCGCGGGCGGCTCCGACGAACGTCCCTACGTCGAGACGTTGCTTGAAGGCGAGGAAGGTGTGTTCGTTGCGGCATCGGACTACATGAAGGCGTTGCCGCTCTCCATCGCGCGGTGGTTCCCCGGCGCTTACACGGTCCTCGGCACGGACGGCTACGGTCTGTCGGAGTCGCGCGACTCGCTGCGCGGCTATTTCGAGGTGTCCCGCGACTGGGTCGTGTTCGCGGCGCTGTCGACCTTGGCGCAAGCCAACAAGGCCACCGTCGCCGACGCTCTGGATTACGCGTCGACCGCCGGCCTGGACCTCGACAAGGCTGCCCCGTCCTAGGCGTTCTTGGTCAAGCGGTACGCGGACGTCCACGTCCGCATTCCGCCCTCGTACGACGCTCATTGCGGGCGAACGGCCGACACCTTCCGGTGGCTCTGTTGTTGCTCGCCGGCACGGCGTTCGCCGCCGTGGGTCCCGCTGGTTCGGAGTGGGAGCGCGACGCGCAATGGCGGCGGGATTCCGCCGAGTCGGCCGCGCAGTTCGGCCTGCTGACCCGGAGCGAGCGGCGGTGGGGAGACGAGAATCCGACCGGGCACAACGTCGATCTCACCGGCGAGAGAGCGTTGATCGACGCGCTCTCTTCGAGCCCGTGGGCGGACCGGGGGTTGTCCAAGCGGCAGGGAACGCGGCTCGGCAGAACGACCTTGGCACCACCCTTGGCGCGCGCCAACGAGGAGATGAAACAGGGCCACTACGACAACGCCTTCCGCCGCTTGGTTTACCTCGCGAAGTGGGCGAACCACGCCAGCTATAGGCAACTCCGGCAGATCCACGACCTTATGGGGCAGTTGGCCACTGCCTACGTGGAAATGGGCGATCTTGAACGCGCGGTGAAGCTTCACGAGGAGATGCTCTTGGTCGGTCGCCGCGTCGCGCCCGAATATACGGGCGCGGCGTTGAACCGGCTGATCGCCAGCCACTTCGACCGCGGCGAGTACGAAACCGCCTTGATGTACGTGCGCGTCGGAATCGCGGTCCTCGACGATGTCGGTATCGGTCCGTACCGCGTCATGAATCGCATCATCGCGGAGATGTCGGATCCCGAGACGGCGATCGACGCCTTGGAGCAAGACCTCGACAACGCGCTCGTACGATTGGAGTCAGCCGTCGCCTTGGGTGAACGTCAAGGACTCGTCGTCGAAGACCAGTGGTGGGCTCCTGTTTATCGCGCCCGCGATGACCGGGAGGAGGCGATTCGGATCCTCCGGACGATGCTCGAGCCCATGCGGGACGAAGCCGAGGACGTCCTGCGCGACGCGGCCGAGACCGACGAGTCCATGCCGTGAGGACGTCTGTCGGGACTTGGCTAAAGCGCGCGGCTCTGCCGATGTTCGTTTCAATGCTGGTCGCCGGGAACGTGGGCGTCGATCCCGGTCAGCCGGCGTTGTCCTCGCCTGCACTGGCAGGCCCGGCGGTACCGCCGGAACGGCCGCCCTGGATGCCGACCGAACGCTCCGGCGAGGCACCGGAGGAAGAGCCCGACATGCCGCCGGCGCCCGGTGTATCGGAGGACAGCATCATCGAAGACCTGTCCAGGCCCCTTTGGGAGGACCGCGGCTTGCGTAACGCGCGCGTGCAGCGCGCGGGGAGCATCGCTGTCTTCCAACGTGTCGAGCGGGCCACTCGAGCCATGGCGGAAGGCGACGACCAGGGCGCCCTCGATTGGCTGCGGGGCGCGGTGCGTCTGGCGCGAACGCACAATCACGAGCAAACGTTGATGGCGTACCGGGTTTTGGGCCAACTGGCCGACAGGCATATCGCGCGGGGAGATTTCGCCAATGCGGCGCTCGTCTACCGCGAGATGCTCCAGCTCGGTCGTTACCTGCCGACGGGATACACCGCGACGACGCTCAACCAGTTGATCAATACGCATTTCGACCTTGGCGACTACGAGACGGCGCTCATGTACGTCCGCATCGGCATCGCCGTACTCGACAATGTCGGCGTCGGCCCGTACTTGGCGATGAACCGCATCATCCAGGAGATGTCGGCCTTGGAGGATCCCATCGCGGACCTCGAGTACGACTTCGACGCGGCCATGGCGCGGCTGGAAGAAGCGGCGGCGGAAGCGCAAGAGCAAGGCCTGGTGATTGAGGACCAGTGGTGGGCATCGGTGTACTTCGCGCGGCATGATCGCGAGCGCGCAATCGCGCTGCTGAAGGACCTGCTGCGTCCTGGTCTCCGCGACATTCTTCGCGAGGCGGCCGTGGAGTCCCCGGTGGCGGCGCAGGCGCCCTCGCCGTGAGCATCGTGCCCAGCAAGGCTATCTAAGGTCGCGTTTACCCGGCTGGGCCCTCGATCCTCGAGACATCCACGCGGGCCCTGCCCACCGGGTCGCATTCCCATGCAAGCTGCTCCCCTCCTACGGGCGACCCGAACATCCCGTCGAGGAACGGCTGGCGACAGACAGGTATCTCGTCCCAAAAGATGCAACTCAGACGTTTGTTCAGTCGCAAGCTCAACACCACGGAGTTCGCCGACTCGGATACGACCCGACGGCATGAGACGCGCCATCCACGACTGTCCCACCGCTCGCGGTACTCGTCCACGGTGGCCTCCGCCGCGTTACGCATCGGACCGGGCAGCTCCGCCATCGCCTTGCGGAAGTAGGTGTCGATCTGCGGCGACGTGTGCGGGGACGCGGCGACTCCCAGCCATCCGAACCCGGACCGGAGATCTCGCCGAACACCGCCTCGACCGTGCAGGTAGATGTCCGCCGCCATCGCCTGCGGCCATTTGAAGCCGCGCTCGGCCGCCACGAGGAGCAGCGGTAGCGCTTCCTCGTACCTGCCGAGCTCGTACAGCAGCATGCCGCGCTGACGGACGTTGTAGGTCTGCGTGATGATCGTCCCGGTCGGCCATTCGCCCTTTTCGAGGCGCTCCGCAGTGACGACCATTTCCTCGACGTAGCCTGTGTTGACCTCCGACTCCGCTGGCGACTCGCGCGCGGCACCTGTCGCAACGCCTCCGGCAAACAGCACCAGCCCGGACAAGAGTGCGCCTTTGATTAGCGTGATCGTCATTCGAAACCCGAAGGTCACCGTGACGGCCCGATTAAATCATTGGCCCCAGCGCAAGCCAACCACGCCGCGAGCATCTTGCCCAGAAGGCTATCCGGCGTCGCGTTACCCGGCTGGCGCCCCGATCCTCCGGACATCCACGTGTGCCTTGCCCACTGGATCGCATTCCCACGCTAACTGCTCGCCGAGAGGCGCGCCTTCACGGTACGGCTGGCGACAAACAGGTAGCTCGTCCCAAAAGGTGCAATGCAGACGTTTGTTCAGTCGCAAGCTCATCACTATGGAGACCGGCGACTCGGATACGACGCGTCGGCATGAGACGCGCCATCCACGACTGTCCCACCGCTCGCGGTACTCGTCCACGGTGGCCTCCGCCGCTGTACGCATCGGACCGGGCAGCTCCGCCATTGCTTGCCGGAAGTACGTGTCGATCTGCGGCGACGTGTGCGGGGACGCAGCGACTCCCAGCCATCCGAATCCGGACCGGAGATCTCGCCGAACGCCGCCTCGGCCATGCAGGTAGATGTCCGCGGCCATCGCCTGCGGCCATTTGAAGCCGCGCTCGGCCGCCACGAGGAGCAGCGGCAGCGCTTCCTCGTACCGGCCAAGCTCGTACAGCAGCATGCCGCGCTGACGGACATTGTATGTCTGCGTGATGATCGTCCCGGTCGGCCATTCGCCCTTTTCGAGGCGCTCCGCAGTGACGACCATTTCCTCGACGTAGCCTCCGCTGACCTCCAAGTCCGCCGGCGACTCTCGCGTGGCACCTGTCGCAGCGCCGCCAGCCAACAACACCAGCCCGGACAGTAGTGCGCTTTTGATCGGCTTCATCGTCATTCAAGATCCAGAGGTGACCGTACCCGCCCGATTACATCATTGGCTCCAGCCCGAGATAAATGCTCACCAGTTATAAGCAGCGCGCTGGTCAGAACAAATCAGTCTATGAGGTACCCTTTCCTCACGCCGGCCACATTGCTAAAAAGCTAGCACTCTCTTCGGGGGATGGCGTCTTGCTTGGTGTCCGCGCCGGTTCGGTTTCGCGCTGGTGGCAGTCGGCCGTGTTGATCGGACTGGCGCCATCCATCGCGCTCCTGGCCGCAGGAGCTTCCACGGTGAGGGACGACTCCACCTGGTCGCCCAGCGCGCAGATGGAGGGCAGTACGATCGACAAGCTGTCCAAGCGTCTTTGGGACGATCGGGGTTTGCGCAAAGCGCGGCTTCAACAACCTCCAAGCCTGACGGTTTTCCAACGGGTCGCGGAAGCGATGCGCAGCATGGCGGATGGGGATGACCAGGCCGCGCTCGAATCGTTCCGCGGCGCCGTGCGGTTGGCACGCACGCACAGCCATCGCCAGACGACGATGATTTACGGCCTGCTCGGCCAACTGGCCGAGAAGCACATCGCCGCCGGGGACTTCGAAAATGCGGCGGCCGTGTACCGGGAGTTGCTCCTGCTTGGTCGCTACCTGCCGGTGGGCTATACCTCGGTTACGCTCAACCGCCTCATCAGCATTCATTTCGAGATGGGCGACTATGAGGCCGCGCTTATGTACGTCCGCATCGGCATCGCAGTCCTCGACGATGTCGGCATGGGGCCCTACCTCGCGATGAACCGCATCATCGAGGAAATGGCGGCGCTCGAGGATCCAATCGCGGACCTGGAGTACGACTTCGACGCGGCCATGTCACGCCTCGCGGCGGCTGCAGAGGAAGCGGCAAAGCAGGGCCTTGTCATCGAAGAGCAGTGGTGGGCACCGGTGTATTTCGCGCGCGACGACCGCGAACAGGCGATCCGGTTGCTGAAGGACCTAGTGCGGCCCGACCTTGCGGACACGCTGCGCGAGGCTGCCAGGGAAGAGCCCGTCGCGGCCAACGGGCTCTCGCCGTGAAGCGGATTGTCGCAGCCTTGCTGGTCGGCGGCTGCGCGACCACCGCGCCCGTCGTGGAGCCCGAGCGCGAGCCGTACAGACGGCCGTCGAGCGAGCCGATCGCGGAACACCTTCTTCTGGACGTTGGCGTTGGCGTCTTCGCTGCCAACATCGCGCCGGACTTCGACACCGAGGACGATCCGATCGCGCGTCCGGAAGTGCGCCGCGCCGAGGGGAACTACCTGGCTTACCTGTTGAAGGAGGAACTGAACTCCGGTGGTGACTGGGCGGCGGTGCGGGTGACCCCGCACGGCGTACCGAGCGACGTGGTCGTCGAAGCGGTGATCGAGGACTCGGACGGAGAGGTATTGGCGCTCGGTGTGCGTGTGACCGATGCGCGTGGCGCGTTGTGGTTCGAGAAGCGCTACCAAGTGCTGGCCAGTGCCGAGACCTACGCGGAGCTACGGCCCGACGGGGATCCGTTCGAGGAGGTTTACCGCCAAGTGGCCAGCGACATGCGCGACTGGCTGTACCGACTTCCGGACGCGGAACTGGCGCGGATACGCACGATTTCCGAAATGCGCTTCGCCCAGGGACTCGCGCCGGATTCGTTCTCGGACTACGTGGTTGAGACGGACGACGGCGTCTTCGCACTGCAACGACTTCCTGCAGTGGATGATCCGCTGCTCGCCCAGGTGCGCCAGGTTCGTAGCCGCGAACACCTCTTCCTCGACACGCTCGATGAGTATTTCGCCGACTTCAACACGGCCATGTTCCTACCGTATCGGCATTGGCGACGCGCCACGTACCAGACCAAGCTCACCCACCGTCGCTTGGCCCAGGAAGCCCGAGCGCGGACGCTGGCCGGCTCGGCGGCGCTGATTGACAGCATCACCGTGGGCTTGCGCAACGAGGATCCGGAGCCACAGCAAGAGCGCCTGGCCGTGGGCGCGTCGTTGCTGGTGGGGGCCATGTACGACGATGCGGCGGCACAGGCGTACGCGGATGTCCTGCGGGAACTGGGCGAGTCCGCGGAGGCGGAAATCTCGCCGCACACGCTCCGTCTCGAAAATCGCACGATCACGTTGAAAGGCGCGTTGGATACCCAGTACGTGACGCTCCGGACGCTGTTGAAGGATCTTTGGCTAGAAAATGTCGGTCAGCCCGTCGCGGTGGATTGAACACCACGTCGGGACATAAGAACCCGTGTGCTTATGACGAAATAGTCTAAGAACGCGCTTTCACCGAGCGCTGTCATGGGTGCTAAATAACTAGCACCTTGGTGCTAACAAAACTGCAACTACGATGATTCGTGACGATCATGTGCACTTGACGCGTCGGGAGCGTCAGATCATGGATGTGCTCTACGAGAACGGCGAGGCGGCCGTCGGCGAGGTGCAGGACGCGCTTCCCGATGCGCCGAGCTACTCGGCCGTGCGCGCCTTGCTCCGCAAGCTCCTCGACAAGGGCCACGTCGCCTACCGCGATGACCGCGGACGGTACGTGTACCGCCCGGTGTTGCCCCGGGCGAAGGCGCGGCGAAGCGCGCTCAACCGGGTGGTGGAGACCTTCTACGGGGGGTCGGCCGCCGCGGCGGTGGTTGGCCTTTTGGGTTCGAAGCGGGAGTTGTCCGACGACGAACTGGCCTCCATCGAGTCCGTACTCGCCAAGTTCAAGGGGACCGACGCCCCGTGACCGACGTCCTGCACATCGAGGCGCGCTTCCTGGTGCAGCTTGCGCTGTGCTCGGCGCTGTTGACGTGCATCGCCCTCGTGGCGTTTCGACGCAACGCCGTCACGCGCCGCGCCTACGCCCTGTTGGCCGGCGGCCTGCTGGTCGCCCTGCCACTCGTCCTTACCGTCAGCAGCGGTTGGTACTGGACCGCGCCGTTCGACATGCTGGCCGCGATGAGCCTGGCAGGCGCCGTGCCCGTGCCGCTCTGGCTGCTCGGCGCTTGGGTCGGCGTGGCGGCGGCCCTCAACGTGCGCACGATTGCGCGGGCACGCCGGTCACGCGACGGTTTGAGGAGGCTGCCTTCGATCGATGCCGAGCACATCGGACGCGAGGCGGCGACGGTGGCCAGGGAGTTGGGGTTCCCGCGACCGTACCTTTTGCATTTCGGCGACGAGGCCTGCTCGTCCAGCCTCGCTGGCGATCGCATTGTCCTGCCGGCGGAGGCGACAACCTGGAGCGTGGGCACGCTGCGCGCGGTGCTCGCGCACGAATTTGTTCACTTGAGCCGCCGCGACGACCTGGCCGTACTGGGCTTGAGCCTCGTGCTGCACTGGTATTGGTTCGCGCCCTGGCTCGGCCTCTTGCGCCGCCAGTTCATCGAGGCCATGGAGCAAAGTTGCGACGACCGGGCGGCGGAGTGTCTGCCGAGTTGCGCGCACTACCTCGACGGCGTTCTGTGTGCTGTGCAGGAGGACCCCGAACCGCCGGTCGTGGTCGCCCGCCTGAGCGGGTCGGCCGTGGTCACGCGCTTCCAGCGGTTTCTTGGCATCCGTGAGCACCAACTCGACGTGGGCGGAGTGTATTGGGGACTCGTCACCGTGCTGGGCGCGGCCCTGCTGCTGACGAGCGTGGAGTTCGAGGCGAGTGAACCGGCGTCGGCTTCGACCATGCCAGCGAACGCGCGCCGCGTGGTGCTTGGACCGCCGCAGCTCAAGCTCCCGGAAGTGCGGGAACGGGCGCTTGCGGGCGGCGACCTGCGACCGCGGGAGGCCAGACAGCCCATCTACCCGGGCCATGCCCTCGCCGAAGCCATCGAGGGGTTCGTGGTCGTCGAGTACGGGCTAACAGGGGACGGCCGCGTGGTTAGGCCGTCCGTCATTGCCAGCGAACCGACCGGTGTGTTCGACGACGTCGTGCTACGCGCCGTAGCGCGGCGAGAGTACGTGCACCAAGCCGCTCGGTCGGTGGCTTTGTCGAGCGGCGGTACCCCGGCGCGCCGCCTGATCCGACGTTTCGACTTCGTATTGCCGGACTCAGCGTCCTCTGAAAGGGAGGAGTACTGATGGATGTGCGACACAAGATTGCCGCTGTGGCGGCGCTGATCCGGTCACCGGCTCTCCGCCGTGCCGTGCTGTCTTGCCTATTCTCGGGCGTGATAACGGTCGGGTTGTTGCTCCTGATGCGCCATTTCGTTGCGACCACGGATGCGGCGTACGAGGAGGGCCCGCCGTCGCAGAAGCTGGTGTTTGCCCGAACGGTGGACGATCCAGAGCCACCGCCACGCAGGAAGAGAGTGGAGCCGCCGCGCGTCCTGGACGAGCCGCCGCGGCCGGTTCCGGACGACATCGCGATTGGAAAGGAGGGCGTCCCGACGACGTTCGATCTCGTCGTGCCGATCGTCGGCGAAGTCGGCCAGGCCGTCAGCGAGGCGCGGATGCCGATTCCATTCCTGACGCCGGCCCCGGAGTACCCGCAGCGCGCCTTGGCACGGGGAGTCGAAGGTTGGGTCCTCGTGTCGTTCACGATCGCGGCGTCAGGGGCGGTGGCCGACCCCATGGTGGTCGATGCGGATCCACCGGGCGTCTTCGATGCCGCGGCATTGCGGGCTGTCATGCGCTACCGGTACCGCCCACAGATTGTGGGCGGCGTCCCCACGCCGACGCCCGGCATGTTGCTGCGGATCTATTTCGAACTCGAGGATTAACGCTCACGTGCACACAATGCACGCGTGCACGCATGTGCCGGAGCGCGACGGGGCGGCCTCCGGCACCCCGGTGGCTTTCGGGCCCCGGGGTGCCGGCTTTTTCGCTCCTCAGGGAGCGATTAGTGCCGTGGAGACTACACCGAAAGTGTCGATGGCGCTGTGATCATTCGGCGCGGTTGACCCGTTGCGCGATACTGCGCCTCCCGGGTTGCCACCGCCGTCACGGGGGCGCATGCGACGTCGACAAGCCGTACGCGCACTGATCCTGTCCGAAACCGACAGCAGCGTGCTGCTCCTGCGCATGCAACGCCCGGATCGCCCGGGCGACTTCTGGCTGCTGCCCGGCGGCGGGATCAAGCCCAACGAGGACCGACTCGATGCGTTACGCCGCGAGGTATGGGAAGAAACGGGCTTGACCGTGTCCGGCACGCCCCGTTTGCTGTGGCGGCGGGTGCACCGGTTCGGGCGCGGCTTGGACGAGCAAGTCGACGTCACCGAACAGCACGAGGACATCTACCTCGTGCTCGCCCGGCGATTCGAGCCGACGGCTCACCAAAACCCGGAACTGAGCGAAGTTGGGATCTTCCACGAGTTCCGCTGGTGGACGCTGCCGGCCCTCCGGGCAGCGACCAGCGATCATTTCGCGCCGCGGGCGCTACCAAACCTCGTCGCCCGACTTGTCGCCAACAGACCGCCCGCAAAGCCAATCGCCTTGCGGGAATAGAGCGGTTGTGCGGCTACCCGCGCACCGATGCCAAGCCGCTTTTGATGCCTTCGGTCGCCCAGCCTGCCCACGGCAGCGTGAAGAAGCGGAATCCCTTCGCCATCAACTCCGCCGGCGGGATGCCGGGCGGGACAAAGAACATTCCCGGCGCGACGCCGACGTCCTTGCACGCGGCCGCGATCTTGTCGAGTGCGGCGTGGTACTTCGGATTCGTGTAGTCGAGGGGCACGTCGATGTTGATCGACAGATCGGACGGTCCAACCAGTAGCACGTCGATGCCGTCGACGCTCAAGATGTCCTCGATACCGTCCAAGGCTTCCTGGGTCTCGATCATCGGGATGATCAGGAGTTGCTCGTTGACCGCATCCATGTACTCGCGGTAGTTGGCGAATTCGCCCCACTCGCCGCGCATGCCCGCCGAACTCCGCGCGCCGGCGAACGGATACTTGCACCAGTTCACCATGCTCTCGGCCTCGGCCTTGTTGTTCACCATGGGGACCACGATGCCCTTGGCCCCGATGTCGAGCGCGTAGCAGATCTGATCCGGGCGCAGGTCGCCGACGCGGACGATCGGACTTGCGTCGGTGCCCCGCGTACCGCCCACGGCGCGTGCGAGGCCCTTGATGTCATCGGTCGAATGCTGCGTATCGAAGAGCACGAAATCGAAACCCGCGCCTGCCAGGAAACGCGCGTCGCTGCTGGCCCCCGCAGTGGTCCCGACAACCGTCTCACCGGCCTTCAGCTTGTCCTTGGTGCGATGCATTGGATAGGTACCCCTTGAAAAAGCGGTCAAGCGTAAGTGCTGGCACGGCAAAGCGCCAGCCCGGCGAACGGCTTGCCGCGGTTCTCACTTTGTCATCGAGGAGGCGGTGGAGCTGGCGGTCGCAGTGCGCCGTCGAGCAGGCGGCACGGCAGCGTAGGCTTTGCCGGACATGGTTGCCGCCAGGAATGCGGCCCATGCCGAACAGAGCGCCTTCAGGCGTGCGGCGCCGTGCCGTTGAGGCTGGCCAGCAACTCCTCGCCCGTCGCGCAGTCCACGATCAGATCCCCGATCCGGTCCAGTTCGACGGGATCCGAGACCTCGCGCAGCGCCGCGCCCAGGCGGCGACCGAAGCCCGCGCCGAAGCGCCGCGCCGCCAGGCGCGCCAGCATCGCCCGCTCGTGCGCCGTGCCCTCGGCCCTGCCTTCGGTCCTGCCGCGCAGGACGCCTTCGGCGAAGTGCTGCTCGCGCAGGCGAGCGGTATTGATCTGAAGCGGAGACAATTGGCCCATCAGTTCCTCCATGTTCTTGCGCTCGTCCGGATCCCAATCGCGTGGGAACCCGTCCGGTTCCAGCGCGTACAGCCAGTTGACGTAGTCCCGGAACAGGTCCTGGTCGTCCTCGGTCGCCAGATCGAGCCAGCCGCAGGCGTCCATCAACAACTGCGCCGCCTCGCCCACCGAGTCCGCCCACGTCAGCCGCGCCAGCAGATGGAAGCGGTTCCGCTGCTTGGAATCGTCGCTTGCGATGCGCCGGAGGTCAAGCAGCCGGTAGCTCGCGCCAAAGACTCCCGGCACGGCCGATGCCTCCACCGCGTCCATCAGGTCGACCACCTCGTTCCAAGGGTCGGCACCCGGCCGTGCACCACCGCTTAAGAGGACGACTCGCGGGCGAGCAGAGCCTGCTTGCGTTCCACGCCCCAGCGGTAGCCGCCGAGCGCGCCGTCGCGGCGGACCACGCGGTGGCATGGGATCGCCACAGCCAGCGGATTGGCAGCACAGGCGTTCGCGACCGCTCGTGCCGCGGTTGGGGAACCCAAGCGATCGGCGATCACGCCGTAGCTTACCGTCGTACCCGCGGGAATGTCTTGAAGCGCCCGCCAGACCCGGCACTGAAACGCCGTGCCGCGGATGTCGAGCGGCAAGTCGAGGCCGAGCCCGGGCGCTTCGACGAAACCGACGACGCGCGCGACGAGGGATTCGAACGCCTTGTCACCGCCAACCAGTTCGGCGCGCGGAAAACGGTCCTCTACATCGTGCGCCAAGGCGGCTGGATCGTCGCCGATCAGGATCGTGCAGACGCCCCTGGCGGTCGCGGCCACTAGGATCGAACCCAAAGAGCATTCGCCGACCGCGAATCGGATCGTTTCGCCGGCGCCACCGCGCCGAAATACGGCGGGAGCCATGCCCAGCATCTCCGGCGACGCGGCGTAGAACCGCCCGCTCGAGTTGAAGCCGGCGTCGTAGATGCCGTCGGTGACCGTTCGCGACGTGCGCAGCGCCTCGCGCGTCCGATTCGCCCGGGCTGCGGCGGCGTAGGCTCGCGGAGTGAGGCCTGTGACGGCCTTGAAGACCCGGTGGAAGTGGTAGCGACTCATGCCGGAGACTTGCGCGAGCGCGTTGAGGTCCGGCAGTACCTCCGCCGTCTCCACCAGCCGGCACGCGGCTGCCACTGATCGCCTGTGCCGCTCGGCGAGCGGCGGCTCCTCTGGGCGACAGCGACGACATGGCCGGAATCCCGCTTCCTCGGCGTCCGCGCCCGAAGCGTAGAAGCGCACGTTCTCGCGCCGGGGGCGCCGGGCTCCACAACCCGGACGGCAATAGATGCCGGTCGTCACGACGCCGTAGACGAACGCATCCGCCGCAGCATGGTCGCGTCGCACGACTGCGTCCCAGCGTTCGTCGTCGCGAAGTCGCGTCGCATGCGCTTCTGTCACCATGAGTCTCTGCAGCCATCCCGTGCCAACCGATAGGCATCCTAGGCCCGGAGGCGCAGTCACGCAGCCCGATTCTTGCTCTCGAATTAGGCGCTAAACTCGCATCCGTTGAAAAGAGCGCTCGTGCGAAGACGATGGCTGACGACCCGATCTCCCCCGATGACATGATCCCCGGCGAGTTCCTGCCCGAGAGCGTCGCCGCCTTGTCCGGCGACGCCGACCGCCTGACGGATGCCGAGTGGTTCGCTTCGGGCGAGCCATTCAAGTCGATGCACAAGAACAACCCGTGGCTCAAGCCACCGGTCGGCGGCAACGGGGTTCGGGCGACACGACCGGACGGCTCGCTCACCGAGCGGTTTCGCTGTCCGCTCTACGACGCGGGCAAGAGCGCCGAGGGCGGTGGATTGAATGGCACGCCGTACTACGACACCACCGTTCCCCGGAAGCACAACTACTGGAAGCAGTTCAACGATCTGCCCCACGAAACGAAGGACATCAACCTGGCGCGGCACCACTTGCGCAAATACGGCTTCTGTCTCATCGAAGATGCCATGAGCGAGCGCCAATGCGCCTACATGCGCGATCGGCTCGAGGAGCAGGCGATCGCCGAGCGGGAGTGCGGGCTTGCCGACATGACGCCGCACTTCCACATCATGTGGACTTTGGTGAACAAGGGCGATTGCTTCGCGAAATGCATCGAGTTCGACCCGGAGTGGGTCCAGGGCGGACCGATGCTCGAGCAACTCAACAACGAGCTTCTCGGTCGCGGCCACTACGCGTACTCGTTCGCCTCGAACATCGCGCGCCCGGGTAGCTATCCGCAGAACCTGCACCAAGACTCGGGTGCCATTCACCCGATCCAGACCCCTGGTGCGCCGATCCTCGTGAACACCGTCTACATCATGCAGGACGTCAACGAGGTCAACGGCGGCACGCTCGTGATCCCGACTAGCCACCGACTGGTGTCCTCGGTCAAACCCGGCGAGGAAGTCGGCCCCCTGCCTCCGGCCGTGAACGTCGAAGCGAAGGGCGGGACCGTCATGCTGATGGACGGTCGGCTCCTGCACGGCACCGGCGTCAACCACACCGACGAGTGGCGCTACATCATGACCAATTCCAACGTCAAACCGTGGCTGCGCCAGCAGGAGAACTGGCAGCTCTCGGTGGATCCGGAGGTTTTGAGCAATGCCTCCGAGAAGCTCCTGCAGCGGATGGGCTTCTATTCGTCGGGGCTGATCGAGATCGCCACGTACTCGGGGCCGAAGACCACGCGTGCCCTGCGGCTCGCGATGGAGTCGGGCGAGTACCAGCGCATTCGCCAGATGAGCTCGCCGGTGCCTGAGGACGTCAAGGAGGGCTTGGGCATCTATCGGATGAAGAAGGAGATCGACGCCGCGCGGGCAGCCAAAGAGGCGAAGTAGCCCGGCGTCGGCGTTTTGAGCGCCGCGAGGACCGACCCTTCCGACGTCATCGTGGTTGGCGCGGGCCACAACGGCTTGGTCTGCGCGTGCTACCTGGCCAAGGTGGGGTTGCGCGTCCGCGTACTTGAGCGCCGTCCCATCGTCGGCGGCGCCGCGGTGACCGAGGAGTTCCATCCGGGCTTCCGCAACTCGACGGCGAGCTACACCGTCGGCCTGTTGGCACAGCAGATCGTCGACGACCTGCACCTGAAGGCCCACGGTCTGCGGTTCGTTGCACGCCCACAGCAGAACTTCCTGCCGCTGTCAGCGCGCGAATCGCTGTCGATCTACAACGACGATGCCAAGACGGCGCAGGAGTTCGGCCGGTTCTCGGCACCCGACGCGAAGGCGCTGCCGGATTTCCGCGCCATGGTCAGGGTTGTCGGGTCCGTGGTTCGTCGGCAGATGGATCGGACGCCCCCGAATGTTGGCGGCGGCATCCGTGCTGCCCTCAAGGGCGGGATTGCCGCCTTGGACGTTGCGAGCCTCGCGATGCCACGGCGCCGGGATCTCGCCGACGTGTTCCTAAGGCCGGTCGGCGAACTGCTCGAGGGCTGGTTCGAAAACGACCACGTCAAGGCCGCACTCGCCTTCGATGCCGTCGTCGGCAACTACGCCTCGCCCTTTGCTGCCGGCACGGCCTACGGACTGCTGCACCATGCGCTCGGCGAACTCGATGGCGTTCCGGGCGCTTGGGGGCACGCCATCGGCGGCATGGGGGCGATCACGGCGGGTATGCAGGAGGAAGCGCGTGCACTCGGTGTTGCGATCGAAACCGACGCGGAGGTCGCCCAAATTCTGGTGGAGCCCGATGGCGTCGTGGGCGTCGCCCTCAAGGACGGCACGACGCGATTGGCTCCGAGAGTGGCCGCGAATGTCGCGCCCAAGGTGCTCTATCTCGAACTGGTGGCCGATGACCACCTGTCCGGCGACTTCCTTCGGCGAGTTCGTGCAATCCGCGCGGAATCAGCGACCCTACGGATCAACGTGGCGCTCCGGGAGCTACCGAACTTCACCTGCAAGCCCGGGCTCGAGTGCCAGGACCACCACCGCTCAGGGATCGTTATCGGGCCCACCATGGACTACCTGGAGCAGGCCTACCTGGATGCGCGGCGCGGCGGCTTCTCGTCATCGCCGGTCATCGAGATGCTGATCCCATCGACCGTGGACGACTCGCTGGCACCGCGGGGTAAGCACGTCGCCAGCCTCTTCTGCCAGCACTTCCCGCGCGACCGCGACTGGGACGACCTCCGCGAATCGGCGGCCGATACGGTGTTCGCGGCCATCGATCGCTTTGCCCCCAACTTCTCCGATGCCGTGATCGCCAGGGAGGTGTTGACTCCCGCCGACCTCGAGCAACGCTTCGGCCTGCCAGGCGGCGACATCTTCCACGCCGCGCTGTCGCCGGACCAGTTGTGGATCAACCGACCGGTGATGGGCTACGCGGACTACCGGGGGCCGATCCGCGGCCTCTACCACTGCGGGGCCGGGTCACATCCGGGCGGCGGCGTCAGCGGCTTGCCCGGCCGCAACGCGGCACGAGAAATCGTGCGGGACGTAGCCACGCGCCGACATGTCGTTCGTTCAGCGTAGTCGCGGTGAAGTGGATCTGCGACTGGCATCAAAGGCATACACGATCACCCCTCGAACAGATGGCTGCGAAGTGCACGTTAGTCGTTGGTCTGCTAGTGTTTTGGTCAGAGAACCGCAAGGAGAGGAGCATGGAAGCTGACAGCAAGAAGCGCATTGGCACGCACTTCATCTCGGTGAGGCAAACAGTGCAATCGGCTATGGCGCAGGTGCGTAAGGTGCGAGCGGAGCAACCTGGGCGAAGTGACGAGCCACGCCGCCGCACAGAGCGCCGATCGAGTTCTACATCGTCAGCGGCGGACTCCAGGATGTCATTGGTGGGAGCCGCGTGGTCAGGGAATGGTTCGATGGGTTCTACGGATGCCAGCTCGGTGAGGACGAACATGGCGTAATCCGGCACGTCAAGCGTTGCGTGACGTTCACGGAGAAGACTCGGTACCTCTTTGAGATCAACAAGGGCGTCCGCCCGGAGGAGTCCCGGACGAAGCCCCATCTAGTCAACAACAAGGCCGCTACCCGTCGCGTGCCGTTCCGCCACATGATCTATGTCGGCGACGGGCTCACCGACATCCCGTGCTTCTCCTTAGTGCGCAAAGAGGGAGGCAGGACCTTCGGCGTCTTTTCGCCCCAGAAGAGCGCAAAGCAGGCGTTCTTGGAGTTGCTCCAAGAACGACGGGTAGACAGTTTGCACTCGCCCGACTATCGGGAAGAGGCGGATCTGGGCTCTCTGATCAGAGCCGCTGTTTCGAGCCTCGCGGCCGACATCGAACTCGATGCACAACAGGCCCGTTGAGTTTTTCGTCTCGAGCCAGCCGTCTGAGGCGGGCAACCCCGCTTTAAGCCTCCTACCGCCGCGGTCGGGGTGCCCTCGGCGCCCGCGGGTGTGCGTTCGACATGTCCAGCAGCTTGTCGATGTGCGGTAGCAGATCCTCGTAGGTCGCGCCCGCGCCTAGCTGAACGGCGTCGTTCACCCAGACTTCGCTGCGGTGGTAGTTGCCGCCGGAGGCATGAATGACCGCGCCGTTCGGTGCGTCCTCGCTGCACATGAACAGTACCGCCGGGCTGACTAGGGCCGGGTGGCGGTTGGGGTCCGGCTCGGCGAGGTTCTCGTCGCGGCCCGGGACCGTGTTGGTCATGCGCGTCGCTGCGCCGGGGCCTAGGACGTTGACGCGTACGTTGCGGTTGGCGCCTTCGAGGGCCAGCACGTTGGCGAGTCCGAGCATGCCCATCTTGGCGGCGCCGTAGTTGGACTGGCCGAAGTTGCCGAAGATGCCGGACCCGGAACTGGTGAACACCACGCGCCCGTAGCGTTGCTCGTACATGTGCGGCCAGGCGGCATGGGTGACGTACGCGGTGCCCGTAAGGTGCACGTCCATGACTAGGTCGAACTCGTCGAGGGTCATGTTCTTGAAGGTCCGGTCGCGCAGAATGCCGGCGTTGTTGACCAGGATGTCGATGCGCCCGAATGCCGAGATCGCGTCGTCGACGATGCTCTTGGCGCCTTCGCGGTCGGACACCGAACCCTTGTTGGCAACGGCGGTGCCGCCGAGCGCCTCGATTTCCGCGACCACCGCGTCCGCCGCATCGCCGGATCCGGTGCCGTCGACGGATCCGCCAAGGTCGTTCACGACGACCTTGGCGCCGCGCTTGGCGAACTCGATGGCGTGGCAGCGGCCGATGCCGCCTCCGGCACCGGTGACTGCCGCGACCTTGCCTTGGAACTCGCTGTCTGAGAAATCGCTCATCATGCCCCTCTCGATGGAGACGCCGCTTGTTGGAAAAGTGCGGCGTCCCGGTATGCTTGCCGCGACGATGCGCGGATGTTCTTGCTTGACATGACCCCGGAACAGGTCAGCCAGTACAAGGAGACGGGTTATACCACCGTTCCCGGCTTCTTCGCACCGGGCGAGGTCGCGGCGCTCAAGGCCGAAGTGGACGGCTGGGTCGCCCAAGGGCTGCCCCGGGACGTCTCGATCCCGGACGCCAAGCGCAACCTGCAACTGATCCCGCTTTGGCCCCACAGCCGTCTCTTCCGCGCGCTGCCCTTCCATCCCAGAGTGCAGACGGCGGTGTCGGCCCTGCTGGGCGATCCGGTGGTGAAGATCCTCGACCAGATGTTCTATAAGCCGCCGCGCACCGGCATGGGCACGAACTGGCACACCGACAACGCCTACTTCCACCTCGCCGAGCCGTTGCGCGGCTGCGCGATGTGGATCGCCATCGATGACGCCACGCGCGAAAACGGCACGCTCAAGGTGGTTCCCGGCGTTTTCGATCGCGAATTTCCCCACGAACGGGATCCGGATAGCGACCACCACATTCGTACCTACATCGCCGAGGGCAGCGAGCGCGCCGTGCACTGCGAGCTTGAAGCTGGCGGCGTGGTGTTTTTCTGCTTCGGCACGCCCCATGCGACGGGGCCGAACCCGACGGGATCTGGCCGGGCGGGTGTCGGGCTGCACTTCGTCAACTTCGACTACGCCAACGAGGACATGCGCCGGCAGCGGCGTTGGCAGCACGTCTTCCTCACGGGCGAGCGTGCGTCGTCGGGTGAGCGCGAATACGGGGAACGCATATCGTTCGACGCCGAACTCCATGGCTCGCCGCCGAGTCGATGATCCGCGCAGCGACAATGCGCTGATCGCGGCCTGCAACGACGGGAACGCACGAGAGGCGGCCCGGGCGTTCGAGGTCCTCTACCAGCGTCACAAGGACTACGTGCTGCGCGTCGCGTTGCGGTTCGTGCCGGATACCGACACGGCCCTCGACGTCCTGCAGGAGACGTTCCTCTACCTGTTGCGGCGATTCCCACCCACGGGGCCCGGCATCAACCTCACTGCCAAGCTCACCACGCTGCTCTACCCCGTCGCCAAGAACACCGCCCTGACGGCCCTGCGGCGTACCAACCGCTTCCCTGCGGCCGGGGTCGAGCCGGACGAACTGGGTACGACGGAACCGGCGGCAACGGGGGACGCGGCAGCGGTGATCGAAGCCTTGCCGGCGCGGCAACGGGAGGTGCTTCTGCTGCGCTTCGTTGACGGCATGAGCCTCGACGAGATTGCACAAGTCCTCGATATTCCTTTGGGAACGGTCAAGTCGCGGCTGCACGTCGGCATCGGTCGGTTGAAATCGTCGGGGGCTGGCGACGATTTGCGCGATTGAAATGAACCTTTTTGGGGCGTTCGGCGCTCTATACATCGAGGAGAGAACATGCCTGATCGAGACGAGCCCTCGACCGCCCTGCCCAGCGATTGGATTGACGCGCTAAAACGCGTCGATCGTGCGCCGGCCGTCGTGACCCGCACGATCGATCGCGCACTCGGCGATGCGGCCGAGGCGCAGTTCGCGGACCGGCGAGCACGCCCGGCGTGGCGGCGTCCGGGCGGTTGGGCCGCGTTGGCGGCTTCGCTCGCACTGGTCGCCGTGGTCGCGGTGCGCTGGGATGATGCGGGCGAGGCGCCCTACGCCGACGTGGATGCATCCGGGCGCATCGACATCGCCGACGTGCTCGCCCTCGCCCGTACCGGCAACGCCAGTCCCGGCGAACTCGAGGCGTTCGCGCAGCGCGTCGTGGCCTTGGACGGGGCGGAGAGCCGATGAAGCGTGTGGGTGCCATCCTGGTGATCGCGTTGGCTGCGTTGGCGGCCGGTGCTGGCCAGGCTCCGCGGTTCGTGCCCGTGGACATCGTCCTCGACAGCCCGGAACCGGTGGCGGCGTGGCAGTTCGAACTGTCTGACCGCAACGGCGCCATCAAGATCGTGGGCATAGAGAACGGCGACAGCGCGGCGTTCGAGCGGGCGCCGTACTACGACCGGGACGCAACCCAAGCGGGTGCCGTGGAACGGATCGTGGTCGCCGACTACACGCTTGCCGATGTCGCCGACCTGCCGAGAGGGCGGACGCGCATTGCCACGGTGCATGCGCTCGTCGACGGCGAGGCCAGCTTCATGGTGACACTCGTCGCCGCGACCACCGCCGACGGTCGGCCAATCGATGCGTCGATCAGCTTTGTACTCGCAAGCGATGCTCAACGGAGGAACCCATGGACAGAAGAACCGGCCGCGTAGTCGCGGTTGCCTTGGCCGGTACGGCCCTGTTGGGCGTGCTCGGCGGTGTTGTTGCGTGCCAGGCGACGATCCCCGAGCCGGCACCGTCGGCGCCCCCGCCACCGTGGAACCCGAGCGCGGCTGACACGCCGACCTCCGTGCAGCAGCGCGTGGCCACAAGTCCCATGCCTAGCCCGGACGAGGTATGGGTCATCGCCAAGCCCGCGACGATGTCCGGCGAGGCCACGAGGGAAGTCGTCGTGTCGGCCAACTCAATCGTCAGGAGCAACTACGAACGTAGGGGCCTAACCGAGTCCGCACCCAGTCAGAACGCGCTGAGATTCCGTCAACGGGCCGGTGATGCCCGTCTCACGGAGCCGGCGCCATGGGACGGTCAGTCGATCGGTACGGGCGCCATGCTGGCGAGCTTCCCGACCAGGGCTCCCGTCGGCGTATCCCGCCACGTACCCCTGCCGCTTGAGCACACGGCCGTGGAAGCGGCCATCGAGGGCCACATCAGCACCGTGGCCGTCAATCAACGATTCGGCAACCCGTTCGACACCAAGATCGAGGCCGTCTACCTGTTCCCCTTGCCGGAGAAGGCTGCCGTCAGCGAGTTCCTCATGGTGATCGGCGAACGAACCATCCGCGGCATCGTGCGCGAGAAGGACGAGGCGGAGGAGATCTACCGCCAGGCCCGCGCGCAAGGCTACCGCGCCAGCCTCCTCGTGCAGCATAGGCCCAACGTCTTCGAGCAGAAGGTGGCGAACATCGAGCCCGGCAAAACCATCGAAGTCGACATCACCTACTTCCACACCTTGGCCTACAAGGACGGCTGGTACTCCTTCGTGTTCCCCACCGTCGTCGGCCCGCGCTTCAACCCGCCGGGCCACGCGGATCCGGTTGGTGCCGTCCGCCGGGGAAGTCAGGGAGGCGACGCGACCGCGGTGGAGTACCTGGCGCCGAACGAGCGCTCCGGCCACGACATCAGCATCCGCCTGGACATCGACGCGGGCGTCGAGATCGAGGATCTGAAGTCCACCCATCGCGTAGACATCGAGCGGCCGTCGTCCACGGCAGCAAGCGTGGCGCTTCAGAACGAGGAGACGCTCCCGAACCGGGACTTCGTGCTTGACTTCCGTGTCGCCGGCGAGACGGTGAAGTCCAAGCTGCTCACCCACCGCGATCCGGACACCGGCGACGGCTTCTTCTCGCTGATGCTGATCCCGCCCCGGGTGTCATCGGACATCGAGCGGCACCCCTTGGAGTTGGTGTTCGTGATCGATGCCTCCGGCTCCATGCAGGGCCGGCCGCTTGAGCAGGCCAAGGAGGCCGTGGCCACGGCCTTGGACCGGCTCGGTGACGACGATACCTTCCAGATCATCCGGTTTTCCGAAGGCGCGAGCCGCTTCGGCGCGATGCCGGTGCGGGCGACGCCGGAGAACATTACCCGGGCCCACGACTACCTGGCGGATCTCGCGAGCGGCGGCGGGACGTACATGGTTGAGGGCGTCAAGGCCGCGCTCGACTTCCCCCACGATCCGTCGCGGCTGCGTTTCGTGTCGTTCATGACGGACGGCTACATCGGCAACGAGTCGGACATCCTCGCTGCGATCCACCGCCGCCTCGGCGCGTCGCGGATTTTCAGTTTCGGCGTGGGCTCGTCGGTCAACCGCTACCTGCTCGAACGCATGGCCAAGACCGGTCGCGGCGTGGTGGCCTACCTGGGGCTTACCGACTCGGCGCGCACGGTGATGGGCGACTTCCTGGATCGGATCAGCCACCCGGCGCTGACCGACATCGAGATCGACTGGGGCGGCATGCGGGTCGCCAACACGTACCCGGTGGCAATGCCAGACCTGTTTGTCGGTCGTCCGCTGGTGGTGACCGGCAAGTTCACGGGAGATCCGCAGACCGTGACGGTGTCCGCAAGGGCCGGGGGCGAACCCCTGACCGTCACGGTCGACACGGACGGCGACGCTGACAGGCCGTCCCTGGCCAAGGTCTGGGCGCGGGAACGGATCGCCGAACTGGCAGATCGATTGGCTTGGGCGGGCGACCCGGGCCGCGAGTTGCAGGACACCATCACAACGACGGCGCTTGCGCACCAGTTGATGTCGAGCTACACGTCTTTCGTCGCCGTGGATTCCCGGGCGCGAACGGCCGGCGACCACGGTGTTACTGTTCACCAGGCAGTGCCGGTACCGGATGGCGTGCGTTACAGCACAACCGTGGATTGATGTTGACCGAAGCGATGAAGGCCGAATTGGCCGAGAACGGCTACGCCGTGGTGGACGGGGTGGTCCCGAAGGCGTTATGCGACGCGGTCATCGAGGCGGTGGCGTCGTTCCTGGGTATCGACCCGCGCGCCGCTTCGACCTGGGGTGTCGCACATGGCCACGGAATCGTCCCGCTGCACCATCACCCGGCGCTTTGGGAGGTCCGCCAACATCCGGCCGTGCACGCGGTGTTCGCCGAGCTATACGGAAGCCGCGCGCTGTGGTCGAGCGTCGACCGCGCCTCCTTCAAGCCGCCCGCAGGCGACGAGGCGGTTCGCGTCAGCAGGCTGCACTGGGACGCCGATCCGCGCCAGCCGAAGGAGACCGCTGGCTACCAGGGTCTCGTCTACTTGACCGACACCGACGCCGACCAGGGCGCCTTCTGCTGCGCGCCGGAGATCTATCGCGACCTGCCGGGTTGGCTCGAAGCGCACAGCACCAGCGTCTCCGATGCCTTGGCCGAGGCAACACCGCATGCGACATGTGTCGGCGGGAAGGCCGGATCGCTCCTGGTCTGGTCGAGGCTCATGCCGCACTCGTCGGCCCGCAATGAGAGTACGCGACCGCGTTGGGTGCAATACGTCACGATGAGCCCGGTAGCCGACGAGGCCGGGCGCCTCGAGCTTGCCGCGGCCTTCCGCGAAAAACGGGCGCCGGCTTGGGCGTTGCGGCAGAAGGTGCCCAGGCAATGCAACCCGGAGCCGGGGCCTGTCGCCGAGTTGACGCCGTTGGGTCGCCGGCTCGCGGGCGTCGACCCGTGGCCGCGCGTTGCTGGTCTCGGCGCTAAGGACGAGTCGCATGGGCGACCGATCACATCGTAAGCGCGACATTGACAGCGCCGGACCTCCTCCGCACACTGCGGACGCCTAGCGAGCCGGAGCCTGCCGTGCCTGCCGGACTGGAGAGCCATGGAGACGACCTTCGTGTCATGCAAGACGGCGTTTTCGTGCAACTTCGCACCCTTCAAGGGCTTTGGACCGAGGAGCAGTACCTCAGGCTGACCAGCGGCTGTAACCGTCTGGTCGAGTTCACCGATGGTCGGCTGGAGGTTCTTCCAATGCCCACCAAGCGCCACCAGGCGATCCTGCGAGCACTGTTTCTCGCGCTGTTCCCGTTCGTTCGCGACCTTGGCGGCGACACTTTCTTCGCCCCGCTGCGGCTGCGCATTCGGGAGGGCAAGTTTCGCGAGCCCGACCTACTCTTGGTCAAGGACGCCGCCGATCCACGCAGCCAGGACGACTATTGGCGCGGCGCGGACCTCGTTGCCGAGGTGGTGAGTGCCGACAATCCACTTCGGGACACGCGCGACAAGCGATCCGACTACGAGGAGGCGCTCGTTCCGGAGTACTGGATCGTGAATCCCGCGGACGAAACAGTAGCCGTCCTCGTATTGGACGGCGACGAGTACATCGACCACGGGGTGTTTGGACGAGGCGACGAAGTGGACTCCCCGTCGCTGCCGGGGTTCAGGGTGGCCGTCAACACCTTGTTCGACACTGACTGACGTTCGCGGGACCGGCTTGGCAGACGAACCAACCCGCGGCGCACGCGTATAATCCGCGCCCCGTTGGCCATCGGCCCCACGAGGGGACGTGCCATGAACCACCCCCAACGCTTCGACGTCATCGTCATTGGCGGCGGCCATGCCGGCGCTGAGGCCGCGCTGGCTTCCGCCCGCGTGGGTGCCCGGACGTTGTTGTTGACGATGAGCATCGAAACCATCGGCCAGATGTCGTGCAACCCGGCCATCGGTGGCATCGGCAAGTCCCACCTAGTCCGCGAGATCGACGCTTTGGGCGGTGCCATGGCCATTGCCGCGGATCGGGCGGGCATCCACTTCCGGACCCTGAATTCGAGCAAGGGGCCGGCAGTGCGCGCGACCCGGGCGCAGGCGGACCGCGTCCTTTACAGGAACGCGATGCGTTCGATCGTGGAGGCGCAAGCCAATCTCACGGTCTTCCAGCAATCGGTGGTAGACCTCGTCGTGGATGGCGACCGGATCCGTGGTGTCGACACCCAGATGGGGCTGCGCTTCGAGGCCGACCGCGTCGTGCTGACGACGGGCACGTTCCTGGGCGGGCGCATCCACATCGGGTTGCAGAACGGACCAGGCGGTCGCGCTGGCGATGCGCCCGCCAACGCGCTCGCCGAGCGGCTGCGCGCATTGCCGCTGCGGGTGGACCGCTTGAAAACCGGAACGCCGCCACGCTTGGACGGGCGCAGCGTGGACTTCGCCGCGATGGAGACGCAATCCGGGGACGAGCCGCGACCGGTGATGTCCTTCCTGTCCACCCCGGATGTGCATCCCGCGCAGACCGTCTGCCACATCACGCACACCAACGCGACCACCCACGACATCATTCGGGCAGGCCTCGACCGCTCCCCGATGTACGCAGGCGTGATCGAGGCCGAAGGTCCGCGGTACTGCCCGTCCATCGAGGACAAGGTCGTGCGCTTCGCCGATCGCACGCAGCACCAGGTCTTCGTGGAGCCGGAGGGTTTGGACACCCACGAGTTGTACCCGAACGGCATCTCGACCAGCCTGCCCTTCGACGTGCAGTTGGCGGCGGTCCAGAGCATCCGTGGTTTCGAGAACGCGCACATCACGCGACCGGGCTACGCCATCGAGTACGACTTCTTCGATCCCCGGGACCTGCGAGAGAGCCTGGAGACGAAGGTGATCGAGGGGCTGTACTTCGCGGGCCAGATCAACGGCACCACCGGCTACGAGGAAGCAGCCGCCCAAGGACTGCTCGCCGGGATCAACGCGGCCCGGGCAGCCGATGGCAAGGAGGCGTGGTGCCCGGCGCGTTACGAGGGCTACATCGGCGTGCTGGTCGACGACCTCGTCACCTTGGGCGTCACGGAGCCTTACCGCATGTTCACGAGTCGGGCCGAATACCGCCTGCGCCTGCGCCAGGACAACGCCGATCTCCGGTTGACTCCCGCGGGGCGCTCCCTGAGCGTTGTCGACGACGAGCGCTGGCGGGTATTCAACGCTAGGAAGAGTGCCTTGGAGGCGGGCACGGAGCGCTTGGCGAGTACCGTCGCAGTTCCGGGCAACGATTTGGCTCGGGCTCTCGAGGCGGCGACCGGAGAGGCAATCGGGAAGTCGACGTCGCTGTATGAACTCCTGAAGCGTCCCGCAATCGACGCTAAGGCCATCGGTGCGGCGCTTGCCGGTTCGGGCGTCCAGGCGCTGGACCAGGACGTCTTGGCCCAACTCCAGATCGAGGCCAAGTACGCGGGCTACATGCAGCGCCAGGACGATGAGATCGCGCGCGTCAAGGATAACGAGAACGTGGCACTCGCTGCGGACTTCGACTATGCCCGCATCTCGGGCCTGTCGAACGAGTTGAAGGAGAAGCTGCGAACCCGCGCGCCGGCGACGATCGCCCAGGCCGCGCGCGTTCCGGGCGTCACCCCCGCCGCGCTATCGCTGCTCCTCGTGCATGCCAAGCGGGCGGAAGGCGAACGCCGCCGCGCTTGAGGTCGGTGCGCGACGAGCGGGCGTCGGTCGCCTTACCCGACGGTGCGGCCGCGAAGCTTGCGGCGTTTGAAGCGTTAATCCAGCGCTGGAATGCGCGCAGCAATCTCGTCGCGCGCGGCGACATTGCGCATTTGCGCGAGCGGCACACGGCCGACAGCCTAGCGCTACTACCGTGGGTCGCGGGCCGTTTGGCCGATGTCGGCGCCGGTGCCGGGCTGCCGGGAATCCCACTCGCCATCGCGCGCCCGGGCGTGCCGGTCGTGCTGATCGAGCGCAGCATGCGCAAGTGCGCCTTCCTTCGGCATGCGGTCGTCGAACTGGACTTGCCGAACGTCGACGTCGAGGCGTGCGGCGCCAGCCAGTACCCGGAGCCCGACGCGTTCGACACCGTCACAGTTCGCGCGGTCGCACCGCCCGCGCAGGCTTGGGAACTCGTTCGCCACCTGCTCAAGCCCGGTGGCTCGGCGCTGCTGCAGTCCGGGGACCGGCTGGCGCCATCAATGTTCGACGGTGGCGAGATCGTCGATGAAGCCGCTGCGGGCCGCGGCCGGGTCACCGTCGTCCGTGGTACGCGGACGTCCACGTCCGCATCCGGAAGCTAATCCCCACCCACGATATCGATCAACGCATCAAGGATCTCGTTGGGCCGCTCGTTCAACATCGCGTGACCGCAGCCGGATAGCCGGACCACCTTGGCATCCGGCAAGTGCGATGCCACATCCAGACCGGCGCGAGCCGGCGTCATCCGGTCCTCGTCCCCGGCGATGACCAGCGCCGGGCAGGCCACGACGCCCTCTGCCTCGTCGGCGTTGAACGCGTTGCAGGCCGCGAGGTCGGCATGGAACACGCCCGGCCCCGACCGCTCCAGCAACCGTTCCCCCGCGCCGAGCATCCACACACCGGGGTTGTCATTGGCCCCCAGCGACCCGGCCGAACTGTGGCTCCAGGTATTGGCCATGTCGATCGCGGCATGGTGATTGTCCTTGGCCGCGTTCAGCAGCAGGTCGGTCACCGGCATCGGCATCGACGTTCCGAGCAATGCCAAGGCGCGGCAGCGGTCCGGATGGCTTTGCGCGAACTGCCAGGCGACCAGCGAGCCCATGCTGTGACCGACGACCGCCGCTCGCTCGACGCCAGCCGCGTCGAACACCTCCGCGAGCCAGTCGGCCATGGCAGCGACTGTCGACCCGGCTGTTCCGGCGCTGCGACCGTGGCCGGGCAGGTCGGGGGCCAGGACGCGCAAGCCCTTGCGAGCGAAGTGACGAGCAGGCAGCGTCCAGACGGTGTGATCCATGCCGGCGCCGTGCACGAAGGCGACGCATGCCGCATCGGACTCGGGCTTGCCGGAGCCCGTGCCGACATAGACGGTCGCCCCCGCGACCTCGATGCGCGTGCCGCTCATGCCCGTGCCGCTCGGCGCAGCGCCCGGCCCAAGTCGTCGATCAAGTCGCGAGGATCCTCAAGGCCGATGGAGAGCCTCACCAAGCCCTCGCCGATGCCTGCGGCGGCGAGCGCTTCGGCGTCCATGCGGTGATGCGTTGTGCTCGCCGGGTGGATGACCAGCGACTTGGCGTCCCCCACGTTGGCGAGGTGGGAGAACAGCGACAGGCTCTCGATGAATACGCGCCCGGCCTCGCGGCCGCCCTTGAGTTCGAAACTGAAGACCGCGCCCGCGCCGTTGGGCAGCAGCCGCGCCGCAAGCTCGCGATCGGGATGGCTCGCAAGCTCGGGGTAGCTCACGGACGCCACCGCGTCGTGGTCGTCGAGGAAGGCGACAACCTGGCGCGTATTCTCGACATGCTTCGCCATGCGCAAGGGCAGCGTCTCGAGGCCCTGCAGGATGTGGAAGGCGGTCGTGGGCGCCATGCACGCGCCGAAGTCGCGCATGCCCTCCTTGCGAGCACGGGTGATGAACGCCTGCGGGCCGAACTCCTCCGCGAAAACGAGGTCGTGGAAGCCATCGTAGGGTTCGGTCAGGGTGGGAAAACGGCCGCTTGCCTCCCAATCGAATGTCCCGCCGTCGACGAGCAGACCGCCGATCACGATGCCGTGGCCGCTCAAGAACTTGGTCGCAGAATGGACCACGATGTCCGTCCCGAATTCGAGCGGCTTGCACAACCACGGCGTCGCGAAGGTCGCGTCGACCATGAGAGGTAGCCGCGCGGCATGGGCCACCTCGGCGACGCGCGGAATGTCGAGCACTTCAAGACCGGGGTTGCCGAGAATCTCGCCGAACAGCAGCTTCGTGTTGTCGCGCATCGCCGCGGCGAATGCGTCCGGCGAGCGCGGATCGACGAACGTGGTCTCGATGCCGAAACGGGGCAGCGTGTACTCGAGGAGGTTGTGCGTGCCGCCGTACAGCGACCGCGAGGCCACGATGTGATCGCCCGCGCTCGCCAGCGTGGCCACCGCGAGATGCATCGCGGCCTGACCGCTGGCGGTGGCGATGGCACCGACGCCGCCTTCCAAGGCACTGATTCGTTCCTCGAGGACCGCGTTGGTGGGATTGGAGAGTCGCGAATAGACGTGACCGGCGCGTTCGATGTTGAAAAGGCCGACGGCGAAGTCGGTGTCGGGAAATACGAAGGACGCCGACTGGTAGATGGGTGTTGCCCGCGCGCCCGTGGCTGCATCGGGCCGCTGGCCGGCGTGCAGGCTGAGCGTGTCGAACCCGGTGGGCTGCGGTCCGCGGTGTTCTGGGTCTGCCATGGGGCGTCATGCTACAACGACCTGCCGCGTGCGCGCAGTTCGCGGGGTAAACTCGATGGCGATCATCGAAGAGGGGAATACCGTGGCGCAGCGACCCAAGCAGCCGGACGTATCGCAGGCGATTGCCGAGTTGGGACTCGAGCCCTACGTCCTCGACATCGAATTGCGGGGCTACGCGGTCGTACCGCCGGAAGTCACCGGCGTGACCGATGCCGAGATCGACCGTCTAACCCAATTGCTGCTCGACAAGTCCGAGGAGCTTGTCGGGTGTCGATTCACTGTCGCCGACGGGCCCGAGTGCGAACTCGACTATGGCAACTACCAAGGCACCCTCGAGTTGTTCTCGAAGGCCAAGCCGAGCCAGTTTCAACTCATGCAGCTTTGCACCTTCGACCGCGCCTTTCGCGACCTCGCCGTGAACCCGGTCGCGACAGCGCTCACGCGGCACATGATCGGGCCGGCGTCCCGGTTCAGTTCGCACAACTGCTTCGTCAAGTGGGCGGGAGACGGCTACGGGGAGTCCTTGGGCCTGCACTGCGACCAGATGGGTGTGCCGCTGCCCTGGGGACGCGTCGCGCTGAATGCCAACTGCACGTGGTGCCTGACCGAGTACACGCACGCCGACGGGGCGTTCGCGTGCGTACCCGGATCCCACCTGCGCTCGCGCCCGCCGACGATGCCAGGGGCTGTCAAAGAGGCGATCCCCGTCGAGTGTCCCCGCGGATCATTGATCGCGTTCCACGGTCAACTGTGGCACGGCGCGTATCCACGAACGACGCCGGGCTTGCGGGTGACGATCGCCAACTATTTCCGACACGCGTCCATCCAGCCGCAGGACGACATCCCCAACCACTTTCCGCGCGCGTTGGCGGACGATTGCGCCGACCCGGATCTGTTCAAGGAACTTGCCGGGTTCGGGAACCCGTACCAGTCCCAGGTGCTGCCTGTGCCGAAGGCGGTTCGCTCGGCCGCCGCGGCAGGCTGAACTGGAGGACGCCCCACGCGAGGAGGGCTGACGCTAGGGAACCGATGAGGATTCCGAGGCGGTCGCCGGCGAAGTAGTCGCCACTGCCGTGCTCGAAGGCGAGGCCCGCGATGAATAGGCTCATCGTGAATCCGATGCCGCAGGCCAAGCCGACGCCCGTGACCTGCGCCCAGGTCACACCCTTGGGTAGCACCACGAGCCGCAGCAGGACGGCGATCCCGACGAAGGCGACGATGCCGATCGGCTTACCGATGAACAGCCCGGCCGCAATGCCGAGTGTCACGGGATGCGTCAAGTCGGCAACGCTGATGCCGGCGAGCGGCAGTCCCGCGTTCACGAACGCGAATATCGGCAGGATGGCGAACGCAACCGGCGCGTGCAGATCGTGCTCGAGTTCGCGCAGTGGCGAAGCGCCGTCGGGCCCGCGCATCGGGATGCACAACGCGATGAGAACGCCGGCCAGGGTGGCGTGGACGCCGGACTTGAGCACGGCAACCCACAACGCGACCCCGATCAGCACGTAAGGCGTCACGCGCATCACGCCCAAGCGGTTGAGCACGAGCCCCGCGGCGAGCGCGACCACCGCGACGATCAACGCGGCGTAGGACAGATCACCGGAGTAGAAGACCGCGATGATCGCGATGGCGGCGAGATCGTCGAAGATCGCCAAGCTCAAGAGAAACACCTTGAGCGGCGTTGGCACGCGGCGCCCGAAGACGCTGAGCAAGGCCAGCGCGAACGCGATGTCCGTCGCGACGGGAATGCCCCAGCCATCGAGCGCCACGGGATCGTCCCAGTTCATCGCCACGTAGATCGCCGCGGGGACGACCACGCCCCCGAGTGCGCCCATCCCAGGAAGCACGATTTGCCTCGCGCTCGACAGTTCACCCTCGACGATCTCGCGCTTGACCTCCAACCCGATCAGGAAGAAGAAAACCGCCATCAGTCCGTCGTTGACCCACAGGAGCAGCGGCTTGGTGATCGCGAGTTCGCCGATTTGAATCGCCACGGTGACGTCGAGCAGCATCCCGTAGACAGGTCGGAGCGGCGTATTGGCGGCAGCCATGGCCGCGACGGCGGCAACGATCAGGAGTAGGCCGCCCGCCGACTCTAGCCTGATGAACTCGCGAATCGTCGAAGCGATCCGCAAGGGCTGCGGGGAGTGCTGCACTGTGTTGTCCGAAGGTGCGGCCCGGCCCAGAAGGGGATCAGGACGACGCGGTGACGTGCCTGTACAAGGCCTCGATCAACGCGCCCCGATGCGTCGACTGTTCGCCACTTGTCGCGGCCGGTGCGGCGCTGTGGGTCACGATGACGACGTCCTGGCGCGGGTCGATCCAGATCAACTGTCCGAAGATGCCGATCGCGGCGTAGGCCCCGGCGTCCCAAAGCCACCACAGGTACCCGTAGCCGGGATTGCCTTCGGAGCCGGTCGTGGACTCGAGGATCCAACCGTCGGGCAGGGTCGGTGTGCCGTCCGGCAAGACCCCTCCGCGGAGTGCGAACCGCCCGAGCCGCGCGTAGTCGCGCAGCGTCGCATGGATGCAACAGCCGCCGAGTTCCACGCCCGAACTGATACTCCAACTCGCCGGATGCTCCATGAACGGCCGCCAAACCTTGGCCGCCAGGTAGCTCGACGCGTTGTTGCCGATCGCGGCCCGCAGCAAGGCGCCAACCAGGTTGGTCTCCCCGGTGTTGTAGTTGAAGCGTATGCCCGGTTCGGTGGCGGCCGACAGGTTCCCCAAGTAGTCGAAAAGGGCGATGCCGTTGGCGCCGCCGGCCCGCGCGACATCGGAGTTTGGATCGGTATAGCTCTCGTTCCAAGCGACGCCGGAGGCCATGTGCAGGAGATTGCGGATCGTTGTGCCCTCGTAGGCACCGCCTTTGAGTCGCGGCAGGTAGTCGGTGACCGGTTCATCCAAGCTCTCGATGTAGCCGTCCCTGATCGCCGCGCCGATCAAGAGCGATGTGACGGACTTGGCGATGGAATAGGACACCCAACGCGAAGTCTCGCTGTGACCGAGACGGTAGCGCTCGAGGAGGATCCGCTCGCCCTTGGCCACTAGGATGCCGGCGACGAAGAACGTCTCCAGGTAGTCCTCCAGCGTATGGCTCGTGCCTTCGACCTCGTAGGTCACGTTGGAGAAGTCCTGCGGGTCGTCCACCAGGGCCAGGGCCTCGGTGCCGTTGTCGATCGGCCGCGTCTCGTAGATTGTGTCGAAGTTGCGGAAGCCGACGATGCGCTCCTCCTGTGTCCAGAAGAGCGACGACGTCTCGCCGCTCGGCAGCGCGACGTCGTACTCCTGGGCCGTCGATGGGCCGACCGCGAGGGCAACGAGGATGGATGCGGTGAAGGCGGAACGTGACAGCATTGCGGGCTCCTTGAGCGCTTGCGGGCGCGCCGTTGCCGACGGCACGGCCGTGAGGCACAGTGTGGGCATTCTAAGGTCTTGGCTTTCGATGAACGTACGCAACTACGCAGCGGCGGTATTGATCGTTTCGAGCTTGGTGGTCCATTCGGACGAACCGACCGTCGAGGGCGGTTGGCGTGGCTCACTCGTGACCGGTTCCGGCACGGAACTCGCCGTCGACTTGGTCGTGCGGGCGGTAGGCGGTGGCCACGCGGCCTACCTGGTCCAGGGCGCTTGGCCGAACATCAACGGTGGGCGTGCGAGTTCGGCGAGCGTCGTGGATGGACGTGTTCGCGTCGCGTTCGAGCGGCTCGGCGCGGTGATTGAAGGCACCGTTGCCGACGACGTACTTCTCGCCCGATGGACGCAGCCGGGCACCGACGTGTCGTTGAGCTTGTCGCGGTACGCCCGGCCGCTGCCGACCGCCGCCGAGGCGGAGCAGTTTAGCGGCGCTTGGGCTGGCACGGTCGAGTTCAATGAGAACGCGTTGGACCTCGCGTTGCGCTTCGAATTGAACGACCTTGGCGAGTTGACTGCGGTGATCGAGTACCGCACTTACGGTGGGGAAACCGAGGCCGCCAGTGTTGATCTGAGCGACGGCCGCGTTCGTTTCTTTGCGCCACCCGGGTACAAGGTCGTCGGTGCGGTCACCAGCGAGGCGTTCGTCGGTGAATTGCACACGCCGATGGCGGTGGCCCCGCTGACGCTCACCAAGGAAGTCGCCGAGCCGTAGAACCTCGCATTCAATCCTTCAGCACGTGATCCAGGCCAACACCCAGTTCGACCCGAACGTGGGCCGAGAAGGCCTGTAGGCGCATCGCCACTTGGTCGTTTCCGACCAAGGCGTCATCGAGCCCATCCGGTAGCCGCTGGCAAAGGTCCCACAGCGTCACCTGTGCCAGGCTGCGGCCCAGCACCCAGCCCTCGTCGGCGTTCACGCGGACCGCGAGGCCGGTGTCCTTGAGTGCATCGAATACGCGTTCACGCTCGGCGGGCGCGAGTTCGACGGCGGCGTCCACGGCGGCATCGTCGACCGATGCACCCTCGAGATGCGCATCGCGCAACATCCGCAGTACCGCGAGGCAGCGAATCAGCAGCGGGGAGTCGGCGGACGACTGGCTAGGCGGCGGCCTGAGGCCAAGGGTGCGCACGAACAGCGCGCCCGCGAGCACCAACGCCCAGAGCAAGTACAGGGCCATCAGGAACAACGGCAGCGCCGCGAACGTGCCGTAGACGAACTGATGCTGCAGCAACGGAACAAGCGCGCCGAACAGCGTCTTCGCGGCCTCGAACACGGCTGCGGTGACGACGCCGCCGGCCAAGGCGTGCACGAGGCGGACCCGTGTGCTTGGTACGGCGTAGTAGAGCAACGTGAACGTGGCGGCGGTCGCGATGAGAGGAAGCCAGCCGCCGAATAAACCGGCGTCGAGGTTGCGCATGAAGGACAGGCCGAAGTCGTAACTCGCCGCGACCACCGCGGCGCCGATCAGGGGCACGGCGAGGGTGATGACGCCCCAATAGGTGAAAAAGCGCGCGGTACCGCGCCGCACGTCCGCGACGTCCCAGATGGCGTTGAAGGTCCGCTCGACGTTCATCAGCAGCAGCATGGTGGTGACGAACACGAAGATGATCCCGGCCAGCGTCAGTTGATTGGCGTTGGCTGAGAACTCGCGCAGCTTCTCCAGCACGATGTCGCTCGATCCGGCGACGAAGTTCTCGAAGATGAAGCCGGTGATCACGTCCCCGGTGTCGTCGAACAGGGGCATCAGCGACAGCACCCGGTAGATCACCGCGATGAACGGCACCGCCGCAATCAACGTTGTGAATGTCAATGCGGCGGCAGCACGGGCGCAGTCGCGCGCCATGAACTGCCGTCCGAGCGTGGCAAGAAACCAACGCGCGTAACTGGTGACCTCGCGGGCGGTCATGCCGCGATGCTACCAGCGCCCGGCCGCCATGACGGTTGGCGACCGGGGCGTGTATGATCGCCCCGTAGAGCGAAGGAATCGCGATGGCACGGCGGATTGCCATAGCCAACCAGAAGGGCGGGGTCGGCAAAACCACGACCAGCGTCAATCTCGCCGCCGCGTTGGGCTCCGCCGGATTTCGAACTCTCCTCGTCGACCTCGACCCGCAAGGCAACGCCACGATGGGATCCGGCGTCGACAAGAACGCCTTGGATGCGAGCGCGTTGGAATGGCTCACGGAGGATGCGCCGTTCAGCGAGGTCGCGTGTCGTGGAGCGGGCCAGTTCCAGTTGGTTCCGGCCAACGGCGACCTCACCGCGGCTGAAGTCGCCCTCCTCTCGACCCCGGATCGCTCGACGCGGCTCAAGTCCAGGCTTGACGAAGTCGACTCGACGTTCGACTTCGTGATCATCGACTGTCCACCGTCGTTGAACGTGTTGACCCTCAATGCCCTGATGGCGGCACACGGCGTGTTGATTCCCATGCAATGCGAGTACTACCCCTTGGAAGGCCTGACGGCGCTCCTGCTGACGATCCGCGGCGTACGCCAGCGCGGGAACCCCAAGCTCGCCATCGAAGGCATCCTGCGCACCATGTACGACCCGCGGAACCGTCTGAGCCGCGATGTCTCGCGGCAGTTGCTGAAGCACTTCAGCAACCAGGTGTTCCGGACGGTGATTCCGCGGAACGTTCGGCTCGCCGAGGCGCCGAGCCACGGACTCCCGGTCACCCTGTACGACCCGGCTTGTACAGGCGCACGAGCGTATTCGGCGCTTGCCGGCGAGCTTGCGAGACGCGTTGGTAGTGGAAGCCAGACCCCGAATGGCGGTCCGCAGCACACGGAGGCAGCCAATGGCCACTAGGCGCAAAAGCGGCTTGGGGAAAGGCCTCGATGCGTTGCTGCCGGAGGTACCTGACGATAGCCCGAACGGGGTGGCTGGCGCGGCGACGACCGAGCTACCCGTTCATTTGCTCTACCCCAACCCGCATCAGCCACGCGCCCAGGTTCGCGAAGAGGGCCTCGACGATCTAGCCCAATCGATTCGCGCCCAGGGCGTCATCGAGCCGCTCGTCGTCCGTCCGCGTCCCGCGGGCGGCTTCGAGATCATCGCCGGCGAACGGCGCTGGCGTGCCGCGGAACGCGCGGGGTTGGCGAGCGTTCCCGTGGTGGTGCGCGAGGTCGATGACCGGCAGGCCATGGCCATGGCGCTGATCGAGAACATCCAGCGCGAGGATTTGACGCCGTTGGAGGAGGCGCGGGCGCTCAAAGCGCTGCTCGCGGAGTTCGCGTTCACGCACGAAGCCTTGGCGGACGCTGTGGGCCGGTCGCGGGCCGCGGTCAGCAACATGCTGAGATTGCTGAACCTTGCGCCGGGCGCGAGCGAGCTTCTCGAGACCGGCGCGCTTGAGATGGGCCACGCCCGGGCCTTGTTGCCGTTGCCCGTCGAGAACCAGGAAGCCGCAGCGCGGCGAATCGCAGCGCGGGGTCTTTCGGTCCGCCAAGCCGAGGCGTTGGTCAAGAGACTGCAGAACGGCGGGCCTCCCGCAAAGCGGCAACCGGACCCGGACACGCGGCGCTTGGAGCGCAGTCTGAGCGAACACCTCGGCGCGCCGACGACGATCTCGGCTGGCCGCCGCGGCAGTGGGCGGATCGTCATCCGCTACGGGAATCTGGACGAACTTGATGGGGTTTTGGCGCGGCTGGGGGCACGCCGGGACCAGATTTAACCGACGATGGCGTCAAGTACCTTCATCAGTGCGACACATGAGATGGCCACGCCGAGTAGACCCCAGCGCGTAGTTTTGGCGAGTTGATCCAACCGTGCGTTGAATCGCAACTCGAACCCCTTCAGGTCTTCCTTGGTGATCGGGCGATCGAAGTCCCGCTTCGTGGCGAAGCGGTCTAGATCGATCCTTGGCGCGACGTTCTCGTTGACGGCTTCGTTGATCTTTGCGGGAGCCGCAGGGCGTCTACGAGACGATCCGGAACGTCAGCCGGTCAACCTAAGCCTTGGAACCGGCCGTGTCGACGGACTAGGCCGGAATGCGGACGGGGACGTCCGCGCACCGTCGACGCGCCGGCGCGCTGTGGGAAACCCGCCCTCCGTGCGCCCAGTCGAAAGAAAAGCCGGCCTGCCGGTTTGAAAAGCCACCCCGCAACCGTATAATCCGCGCGCTTTGCGACCTTGAGAGGCTCCGCGGCTACGTCGGAATCGGCGCGATGACCGCAGACAATGCGCGTCCTGGCGGATCCGTGCGTCCGAGGGGGCCGGTTCGAGTCGTCGGTTTGCAGGCCGCCGTGACGGCGGCGGTCGCAGCGCTGATGCTGGTCGGGGGCGTGGACGAGGCCAAGTCCGCGCTTTTGGGAGGCTTCGCGGTGGTCTTGCCGAACGCGTACTTCGCGTGGGCGGCAATGCGCCCCTTGCGCCCAAGACCTACTGAGCAGGAAGCGATGCTGGCGGCGGGTGGGCTGATCGGTCGCTGGGTAGTGAAGATCGCGCTGACCGTCGTGTTGCTGGTGGCCGCCATCGTCGTGGCGGATGCTGGTGGCCTCGGGTTCTTCGTAGGGCTCGGAGCGGCGCTTTTGGCACCGTTGGCGTCGCCGTTGGTCGGTGCCGATTAACAGACCCGCAAACTTGAACTAAGCGCATGGCCGAGAGTAGCAGCGAATACATCAAGCACCACCTGACCAACCTCACCTATGGTCAGCATCCCGACGGAACCTGGGGGTTCGCCCATTCCGCCGAGGAGGTGGCCGCGATGGGCTTCTGGTCGATCAACGTCGACACCTTGGGGTGGTCGGTCGGGCTTGGCATCGTCTTCTGCGTCATTTTCTGGCTCGCGGCCCGTCGCGCGACGGCGGGGGTTCCGAGCGGGTTCCAGAACGCCATCGAGATGATCGTCGATTTCATCGACGACACTGTCTCGGGCATATTCCAGCACCGCAACAGCCTCATCGCTCCCATGGCGCTCACGATCTTCGTGTGGGTGTTCCTGATGAACCTGATGGACCTCGTCCCGGTGGATTGGATTCCGGAGGCGGCGAAGCAGGTGGGCGTGGAATACATGAAGGTGGTGCCGTCGACGGACCCCAACGTCACCTTGGGTCTCGCTTTCGCCGTCTTCATGCTCATCATCTTCTACAGCATCAAGGAGAAGGGCATCGGCGGCTTCCTCAAGGAACTGCTGTGCCACCCGTTCGAGGTCAAACTCCGCTCGCCGCTGACCTGGCTCTTTATGCCGGTCAACCTCGTGCTCGAGGGTGTAACCCTGATCGCCAAGCCCGTGTCGCTGGGACTCCGGCTGTTCGGCAACCTCTACGCCGGCGAGATGATCTTCATCCTCATCGCCCTCATGTACGGCGGCCTCCTGATCGGCATCTTCGGTGCCGTGCTGCAGTGGGCGTGGGCCGTGTTCCACGTTCTCATCATCACCCTGCAAGCCTTCATCTTCGCCGTGTTGACGGTGGTGTATCTCGCCCAGGCGCACGATGTGGAGGAAGACCACTAAATCTACGGCGCGCGTCGCGCGGGCCAAACGAAGACCAACCTCTTAGGAGTTAAGGAACCACAATGGAGATGCAAGTTCTCTTGTACATCGGGGCCGGCCTGATGATCGGCTTGGGCGCCGTCGGCGCCGCGATCGGCGTCGGCCTGCTCGGCGGCAAATTCATGGAAGGGGTGGCGCGCCAGCCCGAACTGCTGCCGACCTTGCGAACGCAGTTGTTCATCATCCTCGGCCTCGTAGACGCGGTACCGATTATCGGCGTCGGCGTTGCCTTGTACGTGATGTTCGTGGTCGCGGGCGGCTAAGGCGGCCAACCGGACCTAGACAAACCGGATCAAAGAGAAGCGCAAATGAACATCCAGTTCACCTTGATCGGCCAATCGATCGCCTTCTTCATCTTCGTATGGTTCTGCTGGAAGTTCATCTGGCCGTTCCTCATCCAGGCGATGCGTGAACGCCAGGAAACGTTGGCGGCGGGCTTGGAGAACGCGGCCAAGGCAGAACGGGATCTCGAGCACGCCCAGGCCCGCGCCGAGGAAGCCTTGAACGAAGCCCGCGCCCAGGCCCGCGGCATCGTTGACGAGGCGCGCGGCCAGGCGGCCCAGATGATCGAGAACGCCAAGGCCGACGCCGAATCCGAGCGCGCGCGGATCCTCGCCGCGGCGCAGTCCGACGTGGCACAGGAGATGAACCGCGCCAAGGAGACGCTGCGCGCGCAAGTGGCTGACCTGGCCGTGGCCGGCGCGGAGAGAATCCTCGAGGCGTCGATTGACCGCGACCGTCACGATGCGTTGCTGAATCGCATCGCAGCGGATCTCTAGGAGCGAATCGACGTGGCGGAACTCGCAACGCTGGCACGGCCCTACGCCAAGGCGGCCTTCGACCTGGCACGTTCATCGGACCGGCTCGAGCGTTGGTCGCGGATGCTTGCGCTGCTGTCCGCAGCGGCCCTGACGGCGGAAGCGAAAGCGCTGATCGGCACACCGTCGCTGCCGAGCGAAGCCAAGGCCCATCGGCTCATCGACATCGTCCGCGACGATCTTGATGACGGCGGCCGTCGCTTCGTCCTCGTGCTGGCGGACAACAAGCGCCTCGAGCTTTTGCCGGAGATCGCGGAGCAGTTCGAGGCCCGGAAAGCCGAGGCCGAGCAGGTCCTGGACGTCGAAATCGCGGCAGCCGTTGGGCTTTCCGACACCCAGAAGACCGACTACGCCGAAGCCCTGGAGCGCCGATTCAGCCAGCAGGTCAATGTCAGCGTCGCCGTGGACCCGAGCTTGGTCGGCGGCGCGGTGATTCGTGCCGGCGACACCGTCATCGACGGCTCCGTGCGCGGCCGCCTCACCCGCTTGGTCGAAGCGCTTCAGCGCGCCTGACCGCGCGTGCTCAAGCACAGACAGTAGGCACAGTAGAGAGTAACTCATGCAGCAACTGAACCCCGCGGAAATCACAGACATCATCCGCGACCGGATCGAGGCGCTCGACGTGTCGGCGCAACCCGCCAACGAAGGCACCATCGTCAGTGTTTCGGACGGCATCGTCCGCGTGCACGGCCTGGCCGAGGCGCAGTACGGCGAGATGATTGAATTCACCGGCGGCTTGACCGGCATGGCGTTGAACCTCGAACGCGACTCGGTCGGCTGCGTTGTCCTCGGCGACTACGAGGGCCTCTCCGAAGGCATGACGGCGCGCTGCACCAAGCGCATCTTGGAAGTGCCGGTAGGTCGCGAGCTTTTGGGCCGCGTGGTCAACGCGCTCGGTGAACCCATCGACGGCAAGGGCCCCATCAACGCGAGCCAGACATCCCCGGTCGAGAAGGTTGCACCGGGCGTCATCGCGCGACAGACCGTCGAGCAGCCGGTTCAGATGGGGATCAAGTGCATCGACGCGATGGTTCCCATCGGCCGCGGCCAGCGCGAACTGATCATCGGCGACCGGCAGATCGGCAAGACGGCCATTGCGGTCGACGCGGTGATCAACCAGAAGGGCACGGGCATCAAGTGCATCTACGTGGCCATCGGCCAGAAGATGTCCACCATCGCGAACATCGTGCGTACGTTCGAAGAGAACGGCGCCATGGAGCACACTATCGTCGTGGCGGCGTCGGCATCCGATCCGTCGCCGATGCTCTTCATCTCGCCGTACTCCGGCTGCGCCATGGGCGAGTTCTTCCGCGACCACGGCGAAGACGCGCTCATCATCTACGACGACCTCACCAAGCAGGCGTGGGCCTACCGCGAGATCTCGCTCTTGCTGCGCCGGCCCCCGGGTCGCGAAGCCTACCCGGGCGATGTCTTCTACCTGCACTCGCGGCTCCTCGAACGGGCGGCACGAGTCAACGCGGACTACGTCGAGGAGTACACCAACGGCGAAGTGAAAGGCCAGACCGGCTCCCTCACCGCGCTGCCGATCATCGAGACGCAGGCCGGGGAGGTCTCGTCGTTCGTGCCGGCAAACGTGATCTCGATCACCGACGGTCAGATCTACCTCGAGTTGGACCGCTTCAACAGCGGCATCCGTCCGGCCATGAGCCCGGGCATCTCGGTGTCCCGGGTCGGTGGTGCCGCGCAGACCTCGTTCATGAAGAGGATCTCCGGCGGCATCAAGCTGGCGTTGGCACAGTATCGGGATCTCGCCGCGTTTTCGCAGTTCGCCTCCGACTTGGACGATGTCACCCGCCGTCAGCTTGAC
This sequence comes from Candidatus Azotimanducaceae bacterium, assembly GCA_965203685.1. GTDB lineage: Bacteria > Pseudomonadota > Gammaproteobacteria > Pseudomonadales > Azotimanducaceae > VXYL01. The sequence continues at coordinate 5,469,534 of OZ241908.1, read as the reverse complement.
CACGGCGCACGCGTCGAGGAACTGATGAAGCAGAACCAGTACTCGCCGATGTCTGTTGCGGAGATGGGCGTGGTGCTGTTCGCCGCCACCGAGGGCTACCTGGAGAACGTCCCGGTCGAGCGCGTGCTCGATTTCGAGCGCGATCTCATCGGCTACATGAACACCGAGCACGGCGAGTGGATGGCCGAGATCACGGCATCCGGCGACCACAACGACGAGATCGTGGAGTACATGAAGGCGGCGCTCGACAAGTTCCAGGCCAGCCACACGTACGAGTGAGCGCGCCGCAAGCGGCGCGTTCGAGTTTGCTAGCGCAAACTCGTGGAGGTCTAAACAAAGGACACGATCAGGATGGCAGCAGGCAAAGAGATCAAGAAGAAAATCGCGAGTGTGCAGACCACGCAGAAGAGCACGCGCGCGATGCAGATGGTTGCCGCCAGCCGGATGCGCCGCACGCAGGACCGGATGCAGCAAGGCCGGCCCTACAGCCAGCGCATTGAGGAAATGATCGGCCACCTGGCCAACGCCAATCCGGAATACCGGCCCTCGTACATGGTCACGCGCGAGGTGCGGCGGATCGGCTACATCGTCGTGTCCACGGACCGTGGCCTATGCGGCGGGTTGAACGTCAACCTCTTCCGGGAACTCATCCGCCACATGCGTCGCTGGGAGGGCGAAGGTGTCGAGGTCGACTTGGCACTCGTCGGCAACAAGGCGGCCCAGTTCTTCCGCTCAGTAGGCGGCAACGTCGTCGCGGCCATCGGCGATGTTGGGGAAACCCCGGAAATCGCGGACTTGATCGGCGGCGTCAAGGTCATGCTGGACGCCTTCGAGTCGGGTCGCCTCGACCGGCTGGACATCATTTCCAACGAGTTCGTCAACACCATGACCCAGCGTCCGATCCTGCGCCAGCTTCTGCCGCTGCCGCCACTCGACCTCGAGGATTTGAAGCACCGCTGGGACTACATCTACGAGCCGGATGCGCGGGAACTCGTCGAAGGCCTGATTGAGCGCTACATCGAGTCGCTCGTCTACCAGGCGGTCGTCGAGAACACGGCGTGTGAGCAGGCTGCCCGCATGATCGCCATGAAGAACGCCACCGACAACGCCGAGGAGATCGTCAACGAGCTGACGCTCCTCTACAACAACGCCCGGCAAGCATCCATCACCCAGGAAATCTCCGAGATCGTGGGCGGCGCCGCCGCGGTTTGATCCTTTAAGCACCTTCGATAAGCACCTTCAACTAGAGAGTCATCACATCATGTCAAACGGACGAATCGTTCAAGTCATCGGCGCGGTGATCGACGCCGAGTTCGGCCGAGACGCGGTGCCCAACGTGTACGACGCGTTGAAGGTCACCGATACCGGCCTGACCCTCGAGGTGCAGCAGCAACTCGGCGACGGCGTCGTTCGCACGATCGCCATGGGGTCGTCCGAAGGCCTTTCCCGCGGGCTCGACGTGGTCAACACTGGTGGCCCGATCACCATTCCGGTCGGCGAAGAGACGCTCGGCCGCATCCTGGACGTTCTCGGCGACCCGGTCGACGAGAAAGGAACGGTCAACGCCCGCGAATCGTTGCCGATTCACCGCAAGCCGCCGTCCTACGAGGACCAGAAGGGCGGCAACGAACTGCTCGAGACCGGCGTCAAGGTCATCGACCTGATGTGCCCATTCGCCCGCGGCGGAAAGGTGGGCCTGTTCGGCGGGGCGGGTGTCGGCAAGACGGTGACCATGCTCGAGCTGATCCGGAACATCGCCATCGAGCACTCCGGCCTGTCGGTCTTCGCCGGTGTCGGCGAACGCACCCGGGAGGGCAACGACTTCTACTACGAGATGGAGGAGGCCGGCGTCCTGGACAAGATCTCGCTGGTCTTCGGGCAGATGAACGAGCCGCCCGGCAACCGTCTGCGCGTGGGCCTTTCGGGCCTGACGTTGGCCGAGAAGTTCCGCGACGAGGGGCGCGACGTGCTGCTCTTCATCGACAACATCTACCGCTACACGCTCGCCGGCACGGAGTGCTCCGCGCTGCTCGGTCGAATGCCTTCGGCGGTGGGCTATCAGCCGACGCTGGCCGCCGAAATGGGCGCGCTGCAGGAACGCATCACCACCACCAAGACGGGCTCCATCACCTCCGTCCAGGCGATCTTCGTCCCGGCGGACGACTACACCGACCCGTCGCCGGCGACTACGTTCGCGCACTTGGACAGTTCCGTCACGTTGTCACGGGCGATCACCGACCTCGGCATCTACCCGGCCGTGGATCCACTGGCGTCATCGAGCCGGCAGCTCGACCCGAACATCGTCGGCCAGGAGCACTACCAGGTCGCACGTGGCGCGCAGCAGGTGTTGCAGCGCTACCAGGAACTCAAGGACATCATCGCCATCCTCGGCATGGACGAGTTGTCCGAGGAGGACAAGGCCCTCGTCTACCGCGCCCGCAAGATGCAGCAGTTCTTCTCGCAGGCGATGTTCGTCGCCGAACAGTTCACCGGCCAGCCGGGCGACTACGTCACCCGCGAGGACACCGTGCGCAGCTTCAAGGCGATCCTCGACGGCGAGTGCGACGACATGCCAGAGCAGGCGTTCTACATGGTCGGCACCATCGAGGACGCACGCAAGAAGGCCGAAACCCTAGCCGCGTAAGCTCTGGAGAACCGCCATGGCCGCGACCATGCAGTGCTACATCGTCAGTGCCGAGGAGGAGATCTACTCGGGACGCGTCTCCATGCTCTCGGCAACCGGAACGATTGGCGAACTCGGCATCCTCCCGGGCCACGCACCGCTCTTGACCGGGATCCGCCCGGGCCCCGTGAAACTGCGCGACGAGAACGGCGAAGAGGACGTCTTCTTCGCCTCCGGCGGCTACCTCGAGATCCAGCCCGGCATCGTGACGGTACTGGCGGACACGGCCTTGCGCGCCGACGACATCGACGAGGCCGCCGCCATCGAGGCGCGGCATGAGGCGGAACGGGCCCTGTCGGAAGCCGCGGCGGAACTAGACTACGGTCGGGTGGAGGCGCAGTTGGCCGCGGCGTCGGCACAGCAACGGACACTGGACGAACTGCGTAAGATCCGGCGGTAGGTTGTCCGCAAGTCGGTCGTCCAGGACTTGACCGGGCCTGCGCAAGATGACGTTCTTAAGAGCCGCTGCCCAGCGGATGCCCACCCGCCGCTGCGGAAGCGGTTGTTGCGCCGAGGGAAGTCTACCGTCTGGTTCGTACCAACCCGCCTACGGATGGCGACTTTCGGTCGCAACGCGCAGAACGACCGAACCGCGTCTTCCACGGAATCGACGAGTGCCAAGCACGAGCCGTCTCCGTGTTTGCGGAGCGGGCGCACGTAGAACGAGTTCAAGAGCTTCCGCATCTCCGCGGTCGCTCGGTATGTCGAGTTGACCTTGCGCCCGGAGCAGGCCATGTTCTGCATGCGAGGGGCGGCCCCTCGCGCTCCCCGGCTGCAGACGGGCCAATGGTCGCACCACACATGGTGGCCTTTGGCGAGCTTCGACATTCTCGCGCATTGCGTGGTTCGGGTATGAGAGACATCCGCTTCTTCCGAACGCTTTTCTACTACGACGGCCCTCAGGTTTTCGAGGCGCGCGACAGCATCGGTGGTCATTACGCGGGCTTGATGACGCCCGAAGGCTACGGCAGCCCCTTGGACGAGTGTCTTGTCGTGGGCGTGGCGCCCGAACGTCTGGCCCAGTTTCGTGGCGGGGCCGTCGACCTTCGGACGCTCCTGATGCAGTCCGACCCGGCCGAGCGGTACATCGGGGCGTTTCCCGACAGTCCAGACGGCGCCTTCGGCGTGAAGCCGTTGGAGGCGAGCCACATCGACGAGGCCCTTTTGCCCGGCGCCGGATTCCTGATTGGCGAGAACCTGTGCGAAGTGCCCAACATCTTCGACTACGCGACGAGCGAACTGTCCCAGGATGCTCTCCTGTGCTGGCTGGTTGCATGCGCCCGTTGTTCAGACGAGCGACTGCAACGCGCGGGGCACATGTTCGTGCAGACTCTTTTTCGCCACCATCAAGCCCTTGTTGTCACGCGCGACAAGGACGAGCTGCAGCCCTATCGGGGCGAGTGCCGCGTCACCGAAGTCGGCGAGCCTCGCAAGCAGCACGCGAAGATCGATGTGTACTTCCGGGCCAAGGTTGATGGGCGCTGGGTGGGTTTCGTGATTGAGGACAAGACTGGCACGCAAATGCACGGCCATCAATTGCGGCGCTACCGGGACTCCATTGCGAATGACTCCGAGCCTGAGGACTTCATCAAGCCCGTATACCTCAAGACTGGGTTCGTGTTCGACGATGAGCGGGCGGCGGCTGAGCATGACGGGTATGTCGTCTTTGATGGCTGCGACATGCTCAAGTTTCTGAACGGCTTAGGAACCCCTCCGCACGAAATCGTCCACCAATTCCGCGACTACCTGGCGTCTGAACAGCAGAAACAGTCCGAGAAGCTCGATGCGTGGGACATGAGAGCAGGATTCGTGCAGTGGCGGTTCATGATGCGCTTGCGGGAACTGCTCGATCCGGAGAACGAGACAATGCTCCCGGCAAAGGGCGAAAGCAGGGGCGGCGGTGCATGGACGCAATACCCGCACTGGGAATGTCGGGGCGTGCTCTTTTGGCGCTTGGATCCCGCGAGGCAAATCCGCCTCATGGTAAAACCGAGTAAGGTCGACCGGCCTGGGGACTGGTGGGGTTCTTGGTCCAAACGGTTCGATGAGATCGCGGCGTCGGAGGGCCTCAAGACCTCGGCTTTCCGACGCCGTCGGCGGCACAAGGGCGAACTCGTCGCTGAGGGCACGGTCGGTGCCGTCAGCCTTGACGGACTGAACGGAAACGCCGATGACGTCCTCCAAAGGCTGAGGCGCCTCCACTGGAGGTTTCTTGAGTCCGTGGGCTTGACGGATGCGGAGCGTTCGGCGGCACGAATGACCTAATCCGACAGGCGGACTGACTGGCAGGAGGCAATGGCGGACAACATGGCCGAATGCTCCACTCCGTCGGACTTATACTCCCGCCACCCCGACTAGGCGCGACAAACGCGTGCACACCTCCTGCCTTAACCACGCCCTGAGCGACGACGAGCGGCGGACTTTCGAGACCGACGGCTACCTGTTGGTTCCAGACGCCCTGTCGGAGGACGAAGTGGCCCGATTGACGGCCCTCGTCGACCGGCTTGGCGAGGAACGCGCCGACGAGGTGGAACCCAACGGACGTCTGCACCTGCGCGACTTCCTGCGCAGGGACCCGATGTTCATGGATCTCCTGGACTGGCCGACCACGTTTCCCAAGATCTGGGGCATCCTCGGCTGGCACATCCAGTTGTACCTCTCGCACGTGGACATCACGCCACCCCTCCCTGGAGGGACGCCGCGGCCAAAACGCCTAGGCTGGCACCAGGACAGCGGTCGCGTGAACTGGGAGATGGAGTCGGACCCACGCCCGCGGCTCTCGGTGAAGGTCGGCTACTTCCTGACCGATGTCAGCGTTCCCGGGCGGGGCAATTTCTGCGTCGTTCCGAGTAGCCACTTGTCGAACCGGCTGGATTCCGACGACCGGGATCCGCCAAACGCCACCCCGGTTTGCGCTGAACCGGGAACGGCCGTCCTATTCGACCGGCGGTTATGGCACTCGCCGAGCCCGAACACGTCGGACGTCACGCGCAAAGCCGTGTTCTACGGGTACAGCTACCGCTGGCTACGCCCGCGGGACAATCTGAAGATCGAGGACTACCCCGATTGCCGGGATCCGATCCGGCGGCAGTTGCTCGGCGCGAGCGGCGATGGCCACGGCTACTCCTCGCCGCAGCCTGAGGACGTGCCCTTGCGCCAATGGCTCGCGGAGCATGGCTGCGATGTCCACGACTGAGGGCCGTCTTCTCCCGGGGGACGCTTCCGGTGGAACCAGTCTTCCGGATTAACCGCAGTTCGGCTGTAACCAACAGCGGGACACCGAAGCGGTCTCAGCGCGTATCGCTCTCTAGGCGCTCCGGGGTCGCCAAGTCGATCTCCACGATGTCTGAAGGACCTATTGGTGGACGGTCCGCGGGCCACTCGAACTGGTCGGCGTCATAGACGATGCCGGTCCACACCGAACCATCGCGAAGACGGACCACCACGTTTTGGTAACCCATACCTGACTCCGGCAGCTCGCAGAGCCGTTGGATCCAGTTTTCCGGCAGGTGGACGGTCATGCATCGTCACCACTCGGGCAGGATTTCTGGATCGTAGGCGTGGGTATGGCCGATTAGCAACGAGTTCAGGCCCAAACATGCGGTCAGATCGCTCCTTCGTCTCGGCCGGAATCGCGTGCCTGGCGACGTCTCCGACGGCCAATCACACGTGATAATCCGACTTGATGTGCCCCAGTTGGGCGAGGGACGAAATGGTCATGTTCGCCACGACCAGGTGATCGAGTAGGCGCACGTCGACTTCCTTCAGGACGCGGTTGAGCCGCTTGGTGAGTGCGATGTCCCCGGCGCTCGGTGTGGAACTTCCCGACGGGTGGTTGTGGAACAGGATCACCGCTGCGGCGTTGTGACGCAGACAACACTTGACGACCTCGCGTGTATGGACCGTCGTCCGATCCACGGTGCCGAAGAACATGTCCTCGGTCGCGAGCAGGTGGTGGCGCGAGTTGAGCAGTATGAGGCCGAAGACTTCGCGCTCGCTGCGACCGATGTGCATCCCCAGGTAGTCCTTGGCCATGTCGGCCCCGCAAATGACCGGCCCGTGTCGCATCGCGGCGAGTTCAGCCCGCTTTAGCAACTCCCGGATCGCGACCAGGGCGCCCACCTTGGCCTTGCCGAGACCTTTTACGTTGAGCAAGGTCGCAGCGTCCTGGCAGAGCAGACCGTGGACACCGCCGAAATGGTCGAGCAGCGAGCTGGCGAGCGCGACGGCATCCCGTTGGCCGATGCCGGTGCGCAGCACGAGCGCAATCAGTTCGCTGTCTCTTAAGTGCGCCAATCCCTCTTTCAGGGCGCGCTCTCGCGGTCGCTCCATCACGGGCAGCTCGACGAGGCGCGCGACGCCATTTACAGCCGACAATCCATACCTCCGAACCGGGCGCCACTCGCCTCATCGGCGAGTCCTCGTGGTATCGTAGCGAGTCGCGCCCAACGGACTCGCTAGACGCTCGGCATGCCGTCCGACAACCACGCAAAACACATCCTACTTGGCGTTAGCGGCGGCATAGCAGGGGTAAAGTCTGCTGAACTCGTAAGACATCTGCGCGGATTCGATGCAGAGATCGTCCCGGTCTTGACGAAGAACGCGCACCGTTTCGTTACCCCAACGGCCCTGCAAGCCCTAGCGGGCCAGCGTCCTCGCACAGACTTGTGGGATGCCGAGGCGGAAGCCGCGATGGGCCACATCGAGTTGGCACGCTGGGCGGACGCCGTCGTCGTTGCTCCCGCGACCGCGAACATCCTCGCCAAGCTCGCGAACGGCTTGGCGGACGACCTGCTCACCACGCTGTGCCTCGCCACGACCGCGCCGCTCTTCTTGGCCCCGGCGATGAACAACAAGATGTGGGAGCACGCGGCGACGCAGCGCAACATCGCGCGGCTGCAGGCCGACGGCGCGACCATCCTCGGACCGGCCGATGGCGAGCAGGCGTGCGGCGAGTTCGGACCCGGACGGATGCTGGAGCCGGTCGAGATCGCCGAGGCGGTGATGGCGACCCTCGCGGCGCCGCAGTGCCTTGCCGGTGTCAACGTGCTGGTCACGGCCGGTCCGACGCGCGAGTTTCTTGACCCCGTGCGCTTCATCAGCAACCGGAGTTCGGGTCGCCAGGGATTCGCGCTCGCCGAAGCCGCGCGCGATGCCGGCGCTGCCGTCACCTTGGTCGCGGGGCCGGTCCATCTGCCGACACCCGCGGGCGTGGAGCGTCTCGACGTCGTCAGCGCAACCGAAATGAAAGCCGCCGTCGCCGAGCGTGTTGAGACGGCGGACATCTTCGTCTCCGTGGCGGCCGTCGCGGACTACCGACCGAGTCACGTCCATGAGCAGAAGCTCAAGAAGTCGGAGCGGTCTTCGAGCGAGATGCGTGTCGCGCTCAAGGAAAACGAGGACATCATCGGCTCCATTGCCAATACCCACCCGCGACCCTTCGTCGTGGGTTTCGCCGCGGAAACGCACAACCCCCTCGACTACGCCCGCGACAAGCGACTGCGCAAGGGCATGGACGCCATCGTCGTCAACGACGTCTCGGATGCCACCATTGGTTTCGACAGCGCGGACAACGCGGTCACCCTGATCCACGACGGCGGTGAATTGGCGTTGGACAAGATGCCGAAAGCGGTGGTCGCCCGTCGCTTGGTCACGGAGATCTCGGCGCTCTACCACCAGGCGCGCGGTTAAGCCGATGCGCGGGGATGTTGCATCCGCGGTTGACGGTGCGTTGGACCCGGAGATCTTCCGCGCGTACGACATTCGTGGCGTGGTGGGGGAGACGCTCACGGAACGTGCGACGTACCTGGTCGGCCGGGCATTCGCGGCGGAGAGCTTGGCGGCCGGGCAGGGCCACGTGGCCGTGGGTGGCGACGGCCGGGCCTCGACGGGACCGTTGCGCGAGGTGCTTCACCAGGCCTTGAACGAGGGTGGTGTCGACGTGACGGACGTGGGCCTCGTGCCGACACCCCTGCTCTACTACGCGACGCACGTCCTGGGGACTGCGACCGGCATCATGATCACCGGATCGCACAATCCGCCGGAGTACAACGGCCTCAAGATGATGATCGGCGGCATCACCTTGGCCGAGGACCGCATACTCAAGCTGCGCCAGCGCATCGAGGGCAGGGCGTTTACGACGGGTTCCGGGTCTTTGAGTTCCGCCGAGCTCCTGGACCACTACACGGATCGCATCACGGCCGATGTGACCCTCGACCGGCCGCTCAAGGTCGTCGTCGACTGCGGCAACGGCGTTGCCGGGCTCGTGGTACCGCGACTCCTCGAGGCGTTGGGGTGCGAGGTGATTCCGCTATTCACGGAGGTCGACGGGACCTTCCCCAACCACCATCCCGATCCGGCGGAAGCCGCGAACTTGGTCGACGTAATCGACGCAGTGCGCGCGGCGGACGCCGATCTCGGCATCGCCTTCGACGGCGACGGCGACCGCCTGGGAGTCGTCACGGATGAAGGCGAAATCGTTTGGCCAGACCGGGCCATGATGCTGTTCAGCCGAGATCTCGTCAGCCGCAATCCTGCCGCGAAGGTGGTTTTCGACGTGAAGTGCAGCCGGCACCTGCCCGCAGTGGTTCGCGAATGCGGCGGCGAACCGATCATGTGGAAGACCGGCCACTCCCACATGAAGGCCAAGATCCGCGACTCGGGTGCCTTGCTCGGCGGCGAGTTCTCCGGGCACATCTGCTTCGTCGAGCGCTGGTTCGGGTTCGACGACGCGATCTACAGCGCCGCACGCCTGGTGGAGATCCTGGCGGCGGACGGACGTCCGGCGAGCCAGGTCTTCGCGGACTTCCCGGCGACGGTCTCGACACCGGAAATCAAGGTGCCAACAACCGAAGCGCGCAAGTTCGCGATCGTGGACGAGTTGGCGGCGAGCGCGGCCTTCGATGGCGGCGACGTGAATGGCATCGACGGTCTCCGCGTGGACTATCCGGACGGCTGGGGCCTGGTGCGGCCGTCGAACACCAGCCCGAACTTGAGCTTGCGCTTCGAGGCCGACGACGAGGCGGCTTTGGATCGCATCCAAGGCGTCTTCGATGGCGCGCTCGCCGCCATCGACGCGGACCTCAAGTTCCTGGGGCAGCGCTAAGGAGGTTGCCATGCCGGACGCCACGGCCAAGGTACTGATCGAAGCGCTGCCGTACATCCGCCAGTTCCACGGCGCGACCATCGTCGTCAAGTACGGCGGCAGCGCCATGGTGGACGACGACTTGAAGCGCGCGTTCGCCCGGGACGTGGTGCTCATGAAGCTTGTCGGCATGAACCCCGTGGTGGTGCACGGCGGCGGGCCACAGATCGGCGACTTGCTGGATCGTCTGAACATCCCCACCAAGTTCGTCGACGGTCTGCGCGTGACGGACACGGCGACCATGGACGTGGTGGAGATGGTCTTGGGGGGCCTCGTCAACAAGGACATCGTATCGCTCTTGAACACGGCCGGTGGCCGGGCGGTCGGCATTAGTGGCAAGGACGGTGATCTGATCCGCGCGCGCAAGCTCAAGGTCACCCGTACACGCGACGACGACGAGCACTTGACCGATGGTGTGGGTGTGCCGGAGATCATCGATATCGGGCACGTCGGGGAGGTGGACGTGGTGCATCGCGCCTTGCTCGACACGCTCATCGGCAGCGGTTTCGTGCCGGTCATCGCCCCCGTGGGCGTCGGTCCGGACGGGGAGTCCTACAACATCAACGCGGATTTCGTGGCCGGGGCGGTCGCCGAACGCTTGCATGCGGAAAAACTCGTGCTGCTGACCAACACGGCCGGTATCCTCGATTCGGAAGGCAATACGGTGACCGGGCTGACGCGCGCCGATGCCCGCGGGCTGATCGCGGATGGCACGGTGTCCGGGGGCATGCTGCCCAAGGTGGAGTGCGCCCTCAACGCGATCGAGGGCGGGGTCAAGACCGCCCACATCATCGATGGCCGTGTGCCCCACGCGCTCTTGCTCGAGGTCTTGACCGATCGTGGCGTTGGGACGCTCATCAAGGCACGAACCGGACCGCCACCTTCACCGGGGGCCAGTGATGGAGGTGGCTTCCCATGAACCGGACCGACCGGCGACGGCAGATTCTCGAGGCCTATGCCTCGATGCTGGAAACCCACCCGGGCAAGCGAGTCACGACAGCGGCGCTGGCATCGCAGATCCACGTCTCCGAGGCGGCGCTGTACCGACACTTCCCCACCAAGGCGAAGATGATCGACGGCCTGATCGACTTCGCCGAAGAGACCATTTTCGGCCGTGTCGGCACGATCGTCGACGGCAGTCAGCGACCGGCGGCAAAGTGCCGCGGGATCTTGCTGCTACTGCTGTCGTTCTGTGAGACAAATCCGGGTTTCGCGCGCGTTTTCGTTGGCGATGCGCTCATTGGCGAGACCCCGCGCCTGCAAGCCCGTGTCCGTCAGTTCTTCGACCGCATTGAAACGCAGTTGCGGCAACTCGCCCGCGAGTCGCAGGCGGTCCGTGAGCAGGCGCCGCGCCTCGGCCCGAACGCATGCGCCAACCTGCTGCTCGCAAGCGCCGAGGGCCGCATCGCACAATTCGTGCGCACCGAATTCAAGGCCGTCCCAACCGCGGACTGGGCCGAGCAGTGGGTCGTCCTAGAATCCGCAGCGTTCTAGACCTGCCCGCCCGCATGGGACGTCCCCGTCCGCATAGGCATTGACGAGGCGTTCGGTTCAGGGGGTGCGCGGACGTCCTCGAACGGCTTGCCGTTCGCGTCCGCCATCTTGGCTTGGTACACGGCCTATTGCTCACGCAGGAGGCCGGTGCCCCAAAACTAGCTCCGCGTGATCTCGCTCCGATACCGCGCCAAGCGACCCGCGTGCTCGCGGAACGCGTCGCGCGAGTCGAGGTAGCTGATCACGTCGTCGAGATTCGCGACACAGCGCACGGGTACCCCGAAATCCCGTTCGAGAACCTCCACCGCGGTTTCGCGTCCGCCAACGACAGGCTCTTGGCGATCAAGCGCCAGTACCACGCCGACCACCTCGCCCCCGGCCGCGCTGACAATATCCAGGGCCTCGCGCTTTGCCGTGCCGTCGGTGACAACATCGTCGACGATGGCCACCTTGCGTCCGGCCATGGGCGCACCCACGAGGAGGCCGCCTTCGCCGTGGGTCTTGGCCTCTTTGCGGTTGAAGGCCGCGCCCGTGTCCCGCCCGTGGTCGCGGTGCATGGCGACGGCCGCTGCGGTAGCGATTGGAATACCCTTGTAGGCCGGTCCGAACAGGACGTCGGGGACGATCGGTAGCTGTAACGCCTCGGCCGCATAGGCTGATCCGAGCACGCTCAGCCCTTCGCCGTCGGCAATCAATCCCAGGTTGAAGAAGTACGGACTGCGCCGACCGGATTTCAGCACGAAATCGCCGAAGTCGAGCACGTTGCGAGCGATCATCTCGCCCACGAAAGCTAGCGCCGCGCTGCGGTCGCCAAGGGTCACGAGGCCAAGGCCTGCTTTTGCGCTTCGAAAAGACCGCCAATGCCCGTTTCCGCAAGACTCAGCAGTTCGTCGAGAGCGCTGCGGGCGAATGCGCCCTGCTCCGCGGTCCCTTGAATCTCGATGAACCCGCGCCCCTCCATCATCACCACGTTCATGTCGGTGTCGGCGTTGGAATCCTCGGCGTAGTCGAGATCGAGGACACCGATTCCCCGGTAGATGCCCACCGAGACCGATGCCACCAAGCCGACGAACGCCTTGGGTGCCACCCGGGAGACGGCGTCGGCCAACGCCACGCAGCCGCCGGTGATGGACGCGGTGCGCGTGCCGCCATCGGCTTGGAGGACATCGCAGTCGATCTTGATGGTGCGCTCGCCGAGGGCGTCGAGATCCACGGCGGCGCGCAGAGACCGGCCGATCAGGCGCTGGATTTCGACGGTGCGGCCGCCCTGTTTGCCGCGCGCGGCTTCCCGGTCGGTGCGCGTATGGGTAGACGCCGGCAGCATGCCGTACTCGGCTGTGATCCACCCCCGCCCTTGGCCGCGCATGAATGGCGGGACTTGGTTTTCGAGGCTGGCCGTGCAGATCACCTTCGTGTCGCCGAAGGCGATCAAGACGGAGCCGGCAGCGTGCTTGGTGAAGCCGCGGGTAATGGTCACGGGTCGCGGTTCGTCGGTCGCCCGACCGCTGGGGCGCGAGCGCGCGCTCTCGCGCGCGGGTCCGGTAGATCGCACGGCCATGCAGTCTCCTTGTGATGCTGGAGGGATCTCGTCGGGCAGGCGACACCTCAAGGGCGCGTCGCGCCAGCCATTATAATCCTTAGCGATTCCACGAAGCCGGGTGGCACTTACGCCTCGATGCGATGGTAGCGAGCATGACTGCGTTCGGGCGCGCCGGCTCCGCCCTGGTTGGCTGGGAAATCCGATCCGTCAACCACCGCTACCTGGAATTGGGCTTTCGGCTACCCGACCAGCTCCGCGATCTCGAACGCCGGTTGCGGGAATTGGCACTGCGGCGCATACGACGTGGCAAGGTGGACGCGACGTGCAAGTTGGCGACCGCCGAGATCACACCGCAGGTCAATGCCAAGGCCGTTGAGCATCTTCTCGCGACCGTCGAGGCGATTCGCGGTCAAGCGCCAAGCGAGTCGATCGGCCCGGTGAATCCGCTGGATCTGATGCGCTTCCCGGGCGTACTGATGGACCTCGGCGACGACATTGATGCCATCAAGGATTCCGCGATCAAGGGCTTCGTGGCGGCACTCGATGACCTCGTGGAGCACCGTGCCAGTGAAGGTACGAACCTGGCCGCCTTGCTCGGGGAGCGGTTGGCCGAGGTCGAACGCATCGTGGCAGCGGTTCGCGCCTTGCTCGCCGGCCAAGGTGGCTACCTGCGCGACCGTTTGCTCGACCGCGTGCAGGCCTTGACCGAGGCTGTGGACGAAGGCCGACTGGAACAGGAAGTGGCCTTGCTCGTTAACAAGGCCGATGTTGCGGAGGAGTTGGATCGACTGGAGATACACGTCGGCGAAGCGCGCACCAGCCTGGCCGGCGACGAGCCCTGCGGCCGGCGTCTCGATTTCCTGATGCAGGAACTCGGTCGTGAAGCGAACACCCTCGCTGCCAAGTCGATCCTTCCCGACGCCGCGCGCCTCGCGGTGGACCTCAAGGTCGTGATCGAGCAGATGCGCGAACAAGTGCAGAACGTCGAGTAGATGAAACGGGCGAAGGCCGCTACCGAGCCGCGCCAGCGTGGCCACCTGTTTGTGATCTCCGCCCCGTCTGGTGCCGGAAAGACGTCTCTGATCAGCGCTCTTGCCGAAAGTGACTGCTCACTCACGGTGTCCATCTCGCATACGACCAGACCGCGGCGCGCTGCGGAAACCGACGGTGTCCACTATCACTTTGTGGCGCCCGAGACGTTCGCGGCGATGCGCGCCGGGGACGAGTTCCTCGAGTGCGCGGATGTCTTCGGCCACGCCTATGGCACGTCGCGGCGCGCCGTCTTTGATGCCGTCGAGGCCGGCCGCGACGTGATCCTCGAGATCGACTGGCAAGGGGCGGCCCAGGTGCGCGAGCGCTGGCCGGCCGCGGTTGCGATTTTCGTGCTGCCGCCGTCCCGGGATGCCTTGGTGGCGCGTCTACGGGGCCGGGGACAGGATCGCCCCGACGTGATCGCCGCGCGGACGGCGCAGGCGGTAGCGGACATGTCCCACCACGGCGAGTTCGACCACGTGGTCGTCAACGATGATTTCGACGCGACCGTGGTGGCCCTCAGGGAAATCGTCCAAGCGACTCGCGCTGGGCGCCCGCTGGCGCCTGTGGACCACGGCGCGTTGATCGCCGAACTGTTGTCTTAAGTCATTGACAGCAGGTAGACTCCCCACTAGCTGAAACAACTTGTAACGAACGCCATGGCCCGAGTCACCGTTGAAGACTGTCTTGAACATGTGAGCAACCGCTTCGAACTTGTCGTGCGCGCCACGCGCCGCGCCCGCCAGATGCACCGCGGCGTCGAGCCGCTGCTGCCGGAGGAGGACGACAAGGAAACGGTGATCGCGTTGCGGGAAATCGCCGAGGGCCTGATCACGGACGAGGTGCTCGAAGCCGGCGATGTCCTCCCGATCGAGGAGGAGCCGCAGGTGGAGGTTGGGATGCCGTTCGGCGGCTTGGGAGATGACCGAGCAGACGACTTCTAGCAGAGGTCCTTGGCCGGGACTGTTACCGGGAACTGAAGGCAACGCCGGTCGCGTAGCCGCGACGGAAACAGGCCCTGCCGCACCGCAGAATGGCGACACCGCCGAGTCGACGCGACCCGACAATGGGCGGGGCGGGTACTTTCAAAACCAGCTTCGCGCCCAGGCGAAAGCCCCCGAAGTCGCCGTACCCACCACCATCGATGATCTGCGCCTGACGCTTCTCGAATACCTCCCCGAGGCGGAGGTTGCCGACATTGTTCGCGCCTACGCCTTCGCGGAGGACGCGCACGACGGACAAGTACGGCGCACGGGTCACGAGTACATCACCCACCCCTTGGCGGTCGCCAACGTCCTGACGACCATGCACATGGATCACCAGTCGATCATGGCGGCGATCCTGCACGACGTGCTCGAGGACACCGGGGTGTCCAAGACGACGCTTGCCGGCACGTTCGGAAACGAAGTGGCTGAGATCGTCGACGGCGTCTCGAAACTGGCGACGATCTTCAAGTCCCGCGCGGAGGCCCAGGCCGAGAACTTCCAGAAGATGGCGATGGCGACGGCGCAGGACATCCGCGTCATCCTGGTCAAGATCGCCGATCGGCTTCACAACATGCGCACGATCGGCGTGATGCCGCCGGAGAAGCGAAAACGCACGGCCCGCGAAACCCTCGAGTTCTACGCGCCTATCGCCAACCGCCTCGGCATGAACGCGGTTCGCGTGGAACTCGAGGATCTCGCCTTCCAGGCGCTCTATCCGCTTCGGGCGGATCGGATCGAGCGTGCGTTGTCGGCGGTGAGGGAGAGCCAGGCCGGCCAGATGGTCGAACTCAAGCGCGATATCGAGGCGAGTCTGCGACGGGAGGGGATCGACGCCACGGTGATCGGTCGTCGGCGGCACCTCTACTCGATCTACAGCAAGATGAAGACGCAGCGGACATCGTTCAAAGACATCATGGACGTGTTCGGCTTCCGCGTCATCGTCGACCGCGTCGACACCTGCTATCGGGCCCTCGGCGTGGTGCACAACCTCTACAAGCCGGTGCCCAACCGTTTCAAGGACTACATCGCGATCCCCAAGGCCAACGGCTACCAGTCCCTGCACACCGGCTTGGTCGGCATGCACGGCGTGCCCATCGAAGTCCAGATCCGCACGCGGCAGATGGACATGATCGCGGACAACGGCATCGCCGGACATTGGCTCTACACCGGCGAAGAGGACGTCGACGGCAGCCAGGTTCGCGCGCGCCAATGGGTCGCGGGCTTGTTGGACCTGCAACAGCGGGCTGGCAACTCGCTTGAGTTCATCGAGAGCTTGAAGATCGACCTGTTCCCGGACGAGGTGTACGTTTTCTCGCCGCGGGGAGAGATCTTCGAACTGCCGAAGGGTGCCTGCCCGGTGGATTTCGCCTACGCCGTGCATACCGACATCGGCAACCATTGCGTCGCCTGCCGCGTCGATCGTGCGCTCGCGCCGCTGTCGGTGTCCCTGGAGTCCGGGCAGACGGTGGAGATCATCACCGCGACCGACGGTCGCCCGAGCCCGAACTGGTTGGAGTTCGTCGTCTCCAGCAAGGCCCGTGCCGCCATCCGCCAGGCTTTGAAGGTGCAGCAACGGTGGGAATCGGTGCGCTTCGGACGTCACCTGCTCGATCGGTCGCTGGCCAATGGCGGCACGTCCATCAAGGCACTCGACTTCCGGCGGCTGCGCAAGGTGTTCACGCACTTCGGCGTGCGCAAGCTCGACGATCTGCTCGCCGAGATCGGCTTGGGCAACCTGATGGCCTACGTGGTCGCCCAGCGACTGCTGGCGGCGGACAATCCAGACTACGAAGCCGTGGACATCGAGCGTGGTGGCCCGGTGGCGATTCGCGGCGGCGACGGCCTCGTGATCAGCTACGCACGCTGCTGCGGCCCGGTTCCCGGCGACCACGTCGTCGGCCACATGACGCCGGGCAAGGGCTTCGTGGTGCACATCGAGACCTGCAACAACGTCCAGGACGTGCGGCGCCGCAACGAGCGCGACATCATTCCCACCCGCTGGGCCGAACACACCGAGGGCGAGTTCGAGACGACGTTGCGCATCGCCGTCACGCGCCGCAAAGGCGACATCGCGGAGTTGGCGGCCGCGGTGAACGCGGCGGACGCCGGAATCGACAACATCGCCGTCGATGAGCGCTCCGCAGACCTGTCGAGCGTGCGCCTGGCGCTGTCCGTGAAGGATCGAGACCACTTGGACCGTGTTCAGCAGCGGCTGTTGAGCGTTCCGGCCGTCCAACGCGTCGACCGCCCGGTTGACTAGGGTGCGCGGACGTCCGCGAACGGCTTGTCGTTCGCGTCCGCGATTCTGACTGTCACGACCTGATCGATGGCAAAGGACGCCAACCCGAGCGCCTTCCTCGACGCCGCGGTAACCAGTCTGCCGGGCATTGGCTCGGGCAACGCGGAGAAGCTCGCACGGCTCGCCATCCACACCGTCCGAGATCTCATTCTGCACGCGCCTTTCCGCTACCAAGACCGGACGCGGTCCGTGCCGCTTGCCGAACTAACCCCTGGTCGGGAGTGCTTGGTGACGGATCAAGTGGTCGGGTCCAGCATCGCCTACGGACGCCGCCGCTCGCTGGTTGTCACGCTCGGCGGTGCCGGTCGCCGGCTCACGGTGCGGTTCTTCCATTTCAACGCTCGACAGCGCCACGCCTTCCAACCGGGACTGTGGATGCGCTGTTTCGGGGACGTGCGGTTGGGCCCGCTCGGCCTTGAGATGGTGCACCCGGAGTACCGCCTGCACGGCGAGGAGCCCGCGCCGACCGGGCCAGAGCTGACGCCGGTCTACCGCGTGACCCAGGGCCTCACGCCGAAGAGGCTAGGCCAGTGGATTGCCAAGGCACTCGACCGCGCGGTGGAAGCCGAGTTCAGCCGGTTGGAAGACGGACCGTTTCCCGATCTGCTGACCGCGATCCGTTTCCTACATCGACCGGCTGCGCAAGCGAACGCCGAGGAACAAATCACGGCGGCGCGGTCCCGGGTCGCGCTCGACGAGTTCGTCGGGCACTACCTGGTTCTCAAGAACCGCCAGGCGTTGGCGAAGACGCACACGACCTTGCCGCTGCCCTCGCGAGAGCAACTGGGCCGCGAACTGCTGCGCCAACTTGGCTTTCGCCTGACCCGGGCCCAGGCACGCGTGACCGCGGAAGTGCTCAACGACTTGAGCACCGACCGCCCGATGATGCGGCTGCTGCAAGGCGACGTGGGTTCAGGCAAAACGGTGGTGGCAGCGTTTGCGGCGATTCGTGCAGCCGAACACGGGTACCAGACCGCGCTCATGGCACCCACCGAGATCCTCGCCGAACAACACTTCGAGACCTTGAGCCAGTGGTTGCCGCCGCTTGGCATCGACGTGGGGCTGCTCACCGGTCGCCAGAGTGCCGCGGAACGCCGGGCGCGGTTGGAGGCGGTGTCGGAAGGCCGGGATCTCGTCGTCGTTGGAACCCATGCCTTGTTCCAGGCGGGCGTCGAGTTCCATGGGCTAGCGTTGGCCATCATCGATGAGCAACACCGGTTCGGCGTGCATCAGCGCATGCAGTTGCGCGACAAGGGGCGCTTGCCGCACCAGTTGGTGATGACGGCAACGCCGATCCCGCGGACGCTCACCATGGCCCTTTACGCCGACATGGACGTCTCGACCATCGACGAGTTGCCGCCCGGGCGAACGCCGGTACGCACGCACCTCGCGATGATGTCGCGACGGAACGAGGCGATCGACCGCGTCGCCCGGGCCTGCGCGGCGGGGAGGCAGGCCTACTGGGTCTGCACGATGATCGAGGAGGACGAGGACGCCGACTCGAGCGGTCGCCCGCCGCTGCACGCCGCGACCACGACCTACGAGGAGTTGACCGCCGCGATGTCGAATGGGTTGCGTCTCGGTTTGGTACACGGTCGTCTGCCACCGGCCGAGAAAAGCGCCGTCATGGCGGATTTCAAGGCGCACCGAATCGACGTGCTGGTCGCCACCACCGTGATCGAAGTCGGCGTCGACGTGCCGAACGCGACGCTGATGGTGATCGACAACGCCGAGCGCCTGGGGCTCGCGCAGTTGCATCAGTTGCGTGGGCGCGTTGGCCGGGGAGCGGGGTCGAGCAGTTGCCTATTGCTCTACGAGACGCCGGTGTCTGATGTCGCCCGGCAACGCTTGACCGTTATGCGCGAGACCAACGACGGCTTCGCGATCGCCGAGAAGGACCTGGAGTTGCGCGGCCCCGGCGATGTGCTCGGGACTCGCCAAACAGGCGAAGAGACGTTCCGCCTGGCCGACCTTGCGGCCGACCGCGCCCTGGTCGCCAAGGCGGTCAGGCTGGGCGATCGGTTGTTGGCCGCGGATCCGGGCACGGCCCGGGTGATCGTGGATACCTGGGCGAAAGGTGATATCGAGTACGCGTCAGTATGACGCGCCGCCTCAGTATGAGGCGCCGCGTCTGTGTGACGCGTCGTGCCAGCGACACTGCCTCAGCGTGGCATGTGCCGGAATGAGATCCGCCGCCGCACACCTGTGACCTCGACGGGTTCGCCGTTCTCGGTCACGGGCTCGAACCGGTATCGCCGGACGGTCGAAAGGGCGGAGCGGTCGAAGATCCCAGGTGGTACCGACTCGACCACCTCAGCATCGCGCACTCTGCCTTCTACGGTGATGGTATAGCGAACGACCACATGGCCTTCGAGCCGGCGGGAGATTGCGATCTCCGGGAAGTTGGGTACGGGATCGTTGAGCTGGTGTGGGCCGGTCTGTTTTGCCCGCTGGCGCGCCGGTGCCGTTCCGTAGTGGCCAGCAAGCACATTCGCGCCCACGAAGAGAAAGTCGGCACTGTCGACAAGCCCGACGATGCGGTCGACCGCCGTGCCGTTGGCGTCGACGTACACGACTGCCGGATAGCCCCGCTCGTCGTACCGCTTCGCTCGGCCGCGACTGAGATCGCCGTCCAGCTTCAGAGCAATTGTGTGCTCCGCTACCCAGGCCGCCACCTCCGGATCCTCGAAGGTCGTCTCTTCCATGACGCGGCACGGCGCACACCACGTCGTGGTGTAGTAGATGAGGACCAGTTTGTCCTCCGCCTCGGCTCGGGCCAGCGCCTTACGCACCGTGAGCTTTTGGAACTCCACGCCGCCAGCAACCGATTGCGCGGCAATTGAAGTGGCGGCGAGCAATGCCGCCGCCCGTAAGACCCTATGCATGGTCTGTTCCGAAACGCCCATCGTGCTGCAAAAGTAGCACTCCCAATTGAGCGTCGCAAGTAAAGGCCCGTAGAAAAACAGGGTGCCATCCACTACGCTGGAATCCTTGCCCACACCGCCTGACACCAGAGGAGTTTGATGAGGAAGTGGCAATGCATCGTCTGTGGCTGGATCTACGACGAAGCGGAAGGTTGCGACTACGACGGCATCGCGCCGGGCACGGCTTGGGAGGACGTGCCGGAGGACTTCGTCTGTCCGGAGTGCGGGGTCGGCAAGGAGGACTTCGAGATGATCGAGATCGGATGATCAGCTCCTAAGGGGGGAGAAATGAGCGAAACAGAAAACACGAGCGCCTGGAGCCGGATCGTCGGCATCCCGCTGCACTGGCAGATTGCCATTGCGCTCGCACTTGCAGCCTTGGTCGCTGCGCTCGCAAGCGAGACGAGCACGCTGCTCACGATGCGCGTCGTGGACATCCTGGACTTCTTCGGCGGCTTGTTCCTGAACGCGCTGAAGATGGTTGTCGTCCCGCTCATCGTGTCGTCGATCATCGTCGGCGTCCGGAACATGGCGACCCAGGACTCCTTTGGCCGCGTCGGCGGGAAGACAGTTGGGCTGTACATCGTCACCGGCATTGCCGCGGTCGCCACCGGGTTGATCCTGGTGAATCTCCTCGGCCCCGGCACGGGAGAGTCCGCCAAGGCGTTGACCGCGGCGCTGCCCGACGCGTCGCAGGTGCTGAGCAAGGTCGAAGGACGCGGCACTGGAGACCTGATCCAGGTGATCTCCCGGGCGATCCCACCGAACGTCATCGAGGCGGCCGCGAATACGGAATTGCTGGCACTGATCTTCGTCAGCGTCGTGTTCGGCTACTTCATGTCGCGCATGAACGGCCAAGCAGGCGACACCTTGCAGAGTTTCTGGACCGGCGTGCACGACGTGATGATCGCGATCACCATGTGGATCATGCGCTTCGCCCCGATCGGCGTCTTCGCGCTGGTGGGCAAGACGTTCATCCTGTCCGGCTTCGAGGCGTTGGAGTCCTTGGGGCTCTTCTTCGTCACCGTGCTCGCGGCGCTGGCGTTCCACTTCTTCATCACGTTGCCGCTCCTGCTGCGGTTCATCGGTGGCGTCAACCCATTCGCCTACTACGGCCGGATCGTCCCGGCGCAGTTGACGGCGTTCTCCACGTCGTCCTCCTCGGCGACGTTGCCGGTCACGCTGAATAGCGCCGAGAAGGCCGGCATATCCAACCGCACGACCAGCTTCGTGCTGCCGCTCGGCGCCACGGTGAACATGGACGGGACGGCGTTGTACGAGTGCGTCGTGGTGATCTTCATCGCGCAGATCTACGGTTTCGACCTTGGCATCTCGGGGCAAATCACGGTCGTGACGCTGGCCCTGCTGACCTCGATCGGTGTTGCCGGGATTCCGTCGGCGAGTCTCGTCGCCATCGCGCTGATCCTGCCGGCCGTGGGATTGCCGGTGGAAGCCATCGCGCTTGTGCTGGTCGTCGACCGCGTGCTCGACATGTGCCGGACCTCGGTGAACGTCACCAGCGACCTCTCCGTGACGGCCATGGTCGCTCGCAGCGAAGGCGAGGAACTGCCGGACATACGCGCCCGGGCGACACCCGCTGCCGAGGCGGCTTAGCGTTTGAGCGGGGCCGGCGAGCGTTAAGGGCGTCGCGCCGGTGGGCGCGAGACGGCTTGGGCGCGCGTTGGCCCCGTATCTGAGGCTGATGCGGATCGACCGACCGGTCGGGACGCTGCTGCTGCTCTGGCCAACGCTGGCCGCCTTGTGGCTCGCGGCACAAGGCGTGCCGCCGTTGGGGATTCTCGCGGCCTTCGTCGTCGGCACCTTCCTCGCGCGCAGCGCGGGATGCGTGATCAACGACATCGCTGACCGGGAGTTCGACGCCCACGTGGCGCGCACACGTGAACGGCCGTTGGCCACGGGGGAGGTGTCGCTGACGGGCGCGCTCGTCCTGTTGGGGATCCTTGCGTTGGCTTGCCTCGCGGTCGTATTGACTCTCAATCGCCTGGCGCAAGCCCTGGCATTGGGCGGCGCCCTGGTGGCGGCGGTCTACCCGTTCCTCAAGCGCTGGACGCATTTGCCGCAGGCGGCCCTTGGGGTCGCGTTCAGTTGGGGCATCCCGATGGCCTTCGCGGCTGTGAACGGCTCGGTGAGTGGCGCGGCGTGGCTACTGTTCGCCGCGAGCCTGGTCTGGATCGTCGCCTACGACACCATCTACGCGATGGTCGACCGGGACGACGATTCGAGGGTTGGCATCAAGTCGACGGCGATCCTGTTCGGTCGCGCGGATCGGTTGATCGTGGCGGGCCTGCAACTGTTGGCGTTGGTGCTGCTGCTTGGCCTGGGCACCGTCTTGGCGCTCGGCCCGGCGTACTACCTTGCCATGGCGGTGATCGGTGGCTTGTTCGTCTACCAGCAATGGCTGATCCGGCGCCGCGAGCGAGAACCCTGTTTCCAGGCGTTCGGGAACAACGTTTGGGTTGGCTTCGCGCTGTTCGCCGGGACCGTCGTCCACGGCTTCGGGCTTGGCGACCCATGATCGACCGCGTGGTGGATGCGATCGGCCGGGGCGTCGCATGGCTGAACCTAGGGATGGTGGGCGTGACGTGCGTGGTGGTGGTGCTGCGCTACGCGTTCGACACCGGCGCGATCTTCCTGCAGGAAAGCGTGGTCTACATGCACGGCGCGGCGTTCCTGTGCGGACTCGCCTACGCGCTCCAGCACGACGCCCACGTCCGCGTGGACCTCCTCTACTCGCGCATGCCGGAGATGCGCAAGGCAACCGTCAACCTGGTTGGCCACGTCCTCCTGCTCATGCCGCTTTGCGCCACCATCGTGATCGTGAGTTGGCCCTACGCCGCTGAGTCCTGGGCCGTCCTCGAGGGATCACCGGAGGTGGCGGGGATACCGGCGGTCTTCCTGTTGAAGACCCTCATCCCGGTGTCGGCAGCGTTGCTGTTGCTGCAGGCGGGCTCGTTGGCGCTCCGCGAAGCTCTCGTATTGGGCAAAGCGAAGGTCCGGGGTGGTTGAGTTCCTCCCGCTCCTGCTGTTCGCCGCGGTGTTCGTGGCCCTGCTCGCCGGCTACGCGGTGGCGCCGACGCTGGCTGGCGTCGCGTTGCTGTTCGCGCTCGGCGGCGCGGCGTTCGGCGTCTTCGACTTGTCAGACCTCGGTTTCTTGCCGTCGCGGCTCTACGGCATCGTCACCAACCAAACCCTGATCGCAGTACCCCTCTTCGTACTCATGGGCGTGACGCTCGAACGTACGCGGATCGCCGCGACCCTGCTTGAGAGCCTTTCGGTGCTGATGGGCCGCTTGCGGGGAGGACTTGGCATGGCGGTCACCGTCGTCGGGATGCTGCTCGCGGCAAGCACCGGCATCGTCGGGGCGACCGTGGTGACGATGGGACTCCTGGCGCTGCCGACGATGCTCCGCCACGGCTACGACACCCGCCTCGCCACGGGCACGATCTGCGCGACCGGGACGCTTGGCCAGATCATCCCTCCCTCGATCGCCCTGGTGCTCCTAGGCGACGTCCTGTCGAGCGCCTATAGCGAGGCGCAACTCAGCCAGGGAGTCTTCTCGCCGAAGACGGTTTCAGTGGGGGATCTGTTCGCAGGATCGCTTCTCCCTGGCCTCGTCCTAGTCGGCCTTTACCTTGCCTACATCGCGACCGCGGCCTTGCTGAAACCCGAACGTGCGCCCGGACGCAAGGAGGCGCGCCCCGATCATGGTGTCCTGCCGCAACTTCTGAAGGGCCTGGCACCGCCCCTGCTGCTGATCGTGGCCGTTCTCGGCTCGATCCTGGCTGGGTATGCGACGCCGACGGAGGCCGCCGGGGTCGGGGCGTTGGGCGCCGTGTTCCTGGCCGTCGCCTACCGCTCGCTCAGCTTCCCCGTGGTCAAGGACATCTGCCGCTCGACGTTGAAGACGACGGCCATGGTGTTCTTCATCCTGATCGGCGCGTCGGTGTTTTCCCTCGTTTTCCGCGGCTACGGCGGCGACGACCTCGTCCAGGGGCTGTTCGAGGACATGCCGGGCGGCGTCTGGGGCGCAACCGCGATCGTGATGGTGGTCATCTTCGTGCTCGGTTTCATCTTGGACTTCGTGGAGATCACCTACGTCGTGGTACCCATCGTCGCGCCCATCCTGCTGGCGATGGGGCTGGACCCGGTTTGGCTGGGCGTGCTGATCGCCGTTAACCTGCAGACCTCGTTCCTGACGCCGCCCTTCGGGTTCGCGCTGTTCTACCTGCGCGGAGTGGCGCCGCCAGAGGTCGCCACGCTGGACATCTACCGGGGCGTGGTGCCCTTTGTTGCGCTGCAACTCGTCCTCATGGCGGTGCTGGTGGTAGCCCCGCAGTTGGCCACCTGGCTCCCAAGCGTTCTCTACTAAGGGGTGCGCGGACGTCCCCGTCCGCATGCTGGCCGAAGGCCCGCGTACCAAGCTGATAGACATATTTATGCTTTGCTGATATGTTTTGATGCATGCGTACCACGATCCGACTCGACGACACCCTGTTGCGGGACGCGAAGAGCTACGCTGCGGCCGCTGGCATGACCTTGACGGCCTTGATCGAGGAATCGCTGCGAGCACGCATGGCGCAGACCGGCAGCGAACCGCGCAAGCGGATCCGGCTGCTGACATCGGGCGACGGGGGCATGCACGCCGGCATCGACCTTGACGATGCATCCGCAGCCGTCGACTCAAGGCAGACGATCCGTTGATCCTCCCGGATGCCGACGTTCTCGTCGCCGCGCACCGCCGCGACATGCCGGATCACCAGGCGTTGCGGGACTGGCTTGAGACCGTCATCAACGCGGACGCCGCGTTCGGCTTAAGCGAACTCGTGGTCAGCCGGTTCCTCATGCTCGTCACGAACGCCCAAGTGTTTCGACGGCCAACGTCGCTGGCCGAAGCGATGGTCTTCGCGGCTCAACTCCGCGACCAGCCCAATCGTGTCGCCGTGGCTCCGGGCCGACGGCATTGGGAGATCTTCGCCAAGCTGTGCGCATCGACAGTCGCCACGGGCAACGTGGTCCGCGACGCCTATTTCGCCGCCATGGCCATCGAGCACGGCTGCGAGTGGATCACGACCGACGCCAACTACAGCCGTTTCACGGGCCTGGTCTGGCGGCACCCGCTCGCCGGCTGACGGTACGCGGACGTCTTCGTCGGCATTCCGGGCCAGTGCAAGGCCCATTGCGGGCCGGGAGGCCCGCGTACCCTAGGCTCCGCTAGGTCATCCGATGCGCGGCTTTGACCGAGTCCGGCAGCGCGTCGAGAACGTCCTGCAAATCCTCGACGAGCCACTCGAGGTGCTTGTCGTACGACCGCCACTTCCCGACCGCGTCGTAGTAGATCGGTTGGCGAACCTGTTCCGAACTCGCCGTCCGCACCGGCCGACGCGTCTCGAAGAAGCGGACGCAGCCCGGCTCGAATGCGAGGCCGCAGTGTTCGAGTATGCGTCGTACCTGGCCTTCGAGGTCGGTGACCGTGTCCTCGTAGTGCACTGTCAGGATGCGCCCGGGCAGGACGTCGTGCCAATGGGTCATCATGGCGTCGTAGTGCCGATAGTAGTGCGCGAGGTCGTCGAGGTCGTAGGTGAAGTTCTGACCCTTGGCGAACAACTGCTTGTAGCAGCCGAGGCAACTATCCAAAGGGTGCCGCCGCGCATCGATGATCTTGGCGTTGGGCAGAATCAGGTGCAGCAGCCCGAGGAGCGGGAAGTTGTTCGGCATCTTGTCGGTGAAGAACGGTCGGTCCTCGAAGCGATGCCGGGATGTATCCTCCAAGTAGCGCTGGCCGTACGCCCGCCAGTCCTGCCCGTCTAAGTCGAGGACAGCCGCCGGAAACTGGACGTCGTCGCGCCGGAATCGACCGATCGAGGTCGCGATCTGACCGAGCGTCGGTAGCTCCGACGTCCCCTCCACTTGGCTGTGACTCGCGAGTATCTGCTCGATCAGGGTGGAGCCCGACCGGGGGAGGCCGACGATGAGGATCGGGTCCGTCGCCTCGTGGCCGCTGCCAGCGTGACGCGCCATGAAATCACGGTCGAAAACGGCGCGGATGTCCTGGTGGCGCTTTTCAAGCTCGAGTGGATCGTGTTTGACCAGCGGTCGCTGCAGCCGGTTGCCAGCGTCGTAGTGGGACCATGCGGCGTCGTAGTCGCCCTTGTCCTCGTAGCCCTTGCCGAGCGCGAACGAGAAGTGGATCCGCTCGCTGTCGCTGAGATCGCCACGGGCAAGCTGTTCTTGCATGGCTGCCATCTCGGCGTCCTCGAAACGGAACACCTTGAGGTTGGCCATGCTCCAGTAGACCTCGCCGAAACGAGGCCGCTCGGAGATCGCGGCACGGTAGGCGGCCAGCGCCGCGTCCTGGTCGCCGACGGTCTTCAGGGCGTGGCCGTGGCTCATGTGGACGCCCGCTGCGCGCGGATTCAGTGCGACGGATTTCGCGTAGGCGTCGACGCTCTTCTCCTGCTGTCCGGCTTGGGCGTAGGCGTTGCCTGCGCCCGCCCAAGCCGCGGCGTTGTCCGGGGCGAGGGCTACGGCGTGTTGATACGCGTCGATCGCGTCGCCCGGCTTGTTGTTGTCGAGGAGCACGAGGCCGAGGGTCAGCCAAGCAGCGGTGAAGTCGGGTGCCGTTGCCGTCGCCCGGCGCAGCCAAGCCTCCGCGTCCCCGGGCTTCTTCTTCTCCCGCCAATTCGCGATCGCGAGATAGCGCATGGCGTCGACGTTGTCCGGGTGGTCGCGAAGGAGCCCGCGCAACACCTTGATGGCGTCGTCCGCGCGACCGGCGCGGAGATGGTCGGCGCCCTCGGCCACGCGACCGGCCGCCGGATCGCGATCGAAATAGGACTCGAAGTGCCGATCTGCCTCGTCACCCCGACCAACGGCGGCGAGTGCTTGGCCGAGCTTTCGATGCGCGGACGCCGCACGCGGATCGAGACGGATCGCCTTTTCGAACAAGGCGATCGCATCCTCGTAACGGCCCTGCTGCGCCCGGACGCTGCCAAGATCCTCATGGAGCAACGGAACGTCCGGTGCCAGCGCCATCGCTTGCTCGATTTGTGTAGCGGCCTCAACCAGGCGCCCTTGCTTCGCCAATGCGCGTCCGAGCAGCGAAAGGTGTTGCACGCTGCCGGGATTCATCAGCAGGTAGTCGCGGCAGATCTCTTCCGTGCGCAGGGGGCGGTTGGCCTTCATGGCCGCAATCGCGTGCTGGATGCTGTCCGCGTGAAGCGCCATCAGCGGTCGCTGGAGGAACGGGCGACGAGCGGTGCCGACAGTTGTGCAGGCGGGAGATAGTCGAAGATGAAATGGACGCGGCTGCTCTTCCCGTCGTTCATGACCGAGTGCGACAGCTGGTTGTTGATCTCGACCGCGCGACCCGGCTCGAAGCGGTGCGGAACTCCGTCGATGAAGAACCTGACCCGGGCGTTGGTGATCAAGGGCACGTGAATGCGGTGGCTGATCTTGAGCGACTCGTGCTCGTCGACATGGGGTGTGATGCGAGCGCCCGGGCGGAGTCGCACCGCCATGGCACGGATCACCGACCCGCCGGGTTCGTAGTGGCGGCCGATGATGGTCTCCATGACGGGTTCGGCGGCGGCGCCAAGGCGGTCCCAGCCCACTTCGCGTCCGATGGCAAGATTCGGCCATCGGTCGAGATCCAGGAAGCACAGCACGATGGACTCGGTGCTCCGATGGACATTGAAAGACTCTTGGCGGTAGGTCTTCTCAGTCCAAGCCGCCTCGTCGAGTTGCTGCACCGCATCGATCAACCCGCGGCAATCGAACGGACCCAGGTCCCGCGTTCGATGACTTGCGTCGTCTCCGGACATGGTATCGCCCCGCTGCGCGACAACCGGTGTCGTGGCCAGTGCGTCGGCATTGTACGCGGTTGACATCACCCCGCCGTACTAGCCTAATGGGACGAGGACCATTCTCGCGGAGGGAGGGGAGTCCGATGGCGAGCAACCGAGTTCGCGCCACCAGTCCGAACGCGCCGTTGGGACCGGCCTTCCGGCTAAAGCCGTTGGCCGTCGCCATCATGGTGGCGCACTCGCCGCTCGCCGTCGTTGCGCAGGAAGCAGAGCCGGAGGAGGACGCGCAAGGGCGCATGATCGAGGAGGTCATCGTCACGGCAACGAAGCGCGAGGCCAACATGCAGGACCTTGCGCAGAGCATCACGGCCTTCACCACCGACGACCTCGAACGCCTGCGCGCCCGCGACATGAAGGAGTACATCGACGCGCTGCCGAGCATCGCGCTGGTGAACGCCGTACCGGGCCGCAACTCCGTGGTATTCCGGGGCGTATCCACCGGGTCCTCGGAGTACCGCACCGACAGCATGACGGCGGTCTACCTCGACGAACAGCCGCTCACCACCAACTCGCAGCAGGTCGATCCCTGGCTCGTGGACATCGAGCGCGTCGAGGCGTTGCCGGGGCCGCAGGGCACGCTCTTCGGCTCGAGTTCGCAGTCCGGCACGTTGCGCGTCATCACCAACAAGCCGGATCCGAGCGGCTTCAGCGCGCAGATCGACGCCAGCGCATATGCAACCAGCGAAGGAGAGCCCAGCCACGACTTGAGCGGCCACATCAACGTACCCTTGAGCAATCGTCTCGCGGTCCGCGTTGCCGCTTTCACCTCCCACGAGGGCGGCTACGTCGACAACGTCCTCGGCCGCGACTTGGCCGATACCCAGGACAATGCCCGTTTCGTCGAGGACGATTTCAACGAATACGACGTCTCCGGTGGGCGCGTCGCGGCCACGTGGGACTTGAGCGACCGCTGGACGGCAATCGCTGGGCTCATCAGCCAGAGCAGTTCGGCAACCGGCTCCTGGGAGTCCGACCCGGCGCTCGGCGACTTCAAGATCGTCAAGTTCTTCGACGAGTACCGCGACGACGACTGGCAGCAGACGTCGCTCACCTTCAAGGGCGACCTCGGCGGCGCGGAGTTCTCGGCGACCAGTGCTTGGTTCGACCGCGACATCGCCTACGAGTGGGACAACCACGTCTACGAGCAGTACAAGGACGCGTACTGGGGCGTGTACAACGGCTACGGGCTCTACAACTCGGAGTACACCTTCGGCACCACCTTCAACGAACAGACCCAGGAGCGCTTCTCCCAGGAGGTGCGGCTGACGTCCCTCGGCGCGAGCCGTTTCCAGTGGATGGTCGGCGCGTTCTACGAGGACGTGGACGACGAGTGGTTGTTCGGCGCGCAGAACCCGTCGCTTATGGACACCGTGGCGTGGGAGACCGCCAACTACTACGCCTACACGTACTACGCCGCGTACGACCACATCGACTATCCGCTCGCGCCGTCCAACATCGGCTTCTACAACCAGTTCATCCGCGCCGTCGAGCAGACGGCCGTGTTTGGCGAGGTGTCCTTGGACATGAGCGACCGCCTGACGACGACCCTGGGACTGCGTTGGTTCGAATACGACCGCAACGAGTTCGATCAATTCCAGTTTCCGCAAGGTCTGCCGCCGCTATCGGGGCTCGACTCGAACGGCGCCTATCGGGCCGAAGGCGTGGAGCAGGACACCGCGCTCAAGCTCTCGGCGCAGTACGCCGTCGACAGCGACCGCATGCTCTATGCGCTCGTGAGCCAAGGTTTCCGCCTCGGCGGGTCCAACAGCCAGCGCGCGGCGGCGACCGGGCTGGTGCCGCTGAACTACGGTGCCGACAAGCTCAACAACTACGAGGCGGGCCTGAAGAGCGAGTGGTTCGACAACCGCCTCCAACTGAACATTTCGGCGTTCTACATGGTCTGGAACGACATCCAGATCGATAACGCGGGCGGCGTCGAGGACAAGTGGTGGCTGCGCGGCATGATCAACGGCGACACGGCGCGCACCATGGGCGTGGAGGTCAACTGGGACGCCAGCCTCAGCGACGGCCTGCGCTTCGAGGGAGGGATCTTCCTCGCGAACCCCGAGTTCAACTCCGAGTTCACGCTCTTGAGCGGCGAAGTCGTCACCGACGGCACGACCATGCCGATTTCGCCGGAGTTCAAGTACTACTTCGCGCTCGAATACACGGTGTGGGACTGGCGCGGCCTCGGCGACCTCTGGGTGCGGTACGACACCAGCTACCAGTCGGAGGTCTACAACGGTCTCAGCAGCGCGATCGCCAAGGACCCGGAAGGCAAGCAGCCGGCGTGGACGCAGAGCAACTTCCAGCTCGGCATCGAAACCCGCAAGGGCCCGCAAGTCGTCTTCGAGGTCAACAACGTCTGGGACGAGCGGACGATCAGTTGGCTCGACAGCGGCAGCGGCTACCAGGCCGCGCAGTTCGGCGATCCCCGGTTCCGCAACGTCCGTTCCTACGTCGCGCCGCGCAGCATCGGCTTGAGCGCGACGTTCCGGTTCTGAGCAAGGCTAGCGCGTCGGTGTGAAACTGCTCGCCACGTCGGTCGTACGTGGCAGCCAGCAGGGCGAGAGCCACGGTGGCGTCTACCTGTTGGACCTCGAACGCCAGCAGGCGGAACGGAAACTCGATTGGGACGCCGCGGGCATCGACTGGACGGGCCGGGGTGGGGACCGCGGGTTGCGCGGCATCGCCTTCGACGGCGACGTGGTCTATATCACCGCGAGCGACGAACTTTTCGCCTTCGCCCCCGACTTCTCACCGATCGGCTCCTGGCGCAATCCCTACCTGAAGCATTGCCACGAGACGAGCATCCGGGGGCGCACGCTCTACATTGCGTCCACGGGATTCGACTCGATCCTCGGCTTCGACCTCGATGTGAAAGCATTCACCTGGGCCATGCAGGTCGATCTGCAGCGTTTCCGCTTCGTGGCGCGGGCGTACGACCCGAACGGTGACAACGGGCCGCTGCAACTCAACAAGTTGCACATCAACAACGTCCACTGCGACGACAATGGGCTCTACTTGAGCGGTTTGCGCACCGGCGGCATGGCGCACTTCAACGGCAGCACGCTGTCGATGAGCGCCGAGCTCCCCGCCGGCACGCACAATGCGCAGCCCTTCCGCAACGGCGTCCTATTCAACGACAGCGAAGCCGACCGGTTGCGCTACGCCGGTCGCGGCGACGACAGCGAGGACCGCGCCATGGCAGTGCCTAGGTACTCACCGCGGGAGCTTCTGAACGCCGAGTTCGACGACGGTCACGTCGCACGGCAAGGCTTCGCCCGAGGGCTCGCGGTGATTTCGGAAACCGTCGTGGCGGGCGGCTCCTCGCCCTCGACGGTGGTGGTCTACGACCTCGCCGGCAACCAGCGCCTGGCGTCGGTCAACCTGTCGATGGACGTGCGCAACGCCATCCACGGACTGGAGGTGTGGCCTTTCGGCTAGGCGTTACACAGCGCCACTCGGGCGAAAACCCTCTCGAGCATCATCCGATCACGCGGCGTCTGACTTCATGCCCTACACTGTTCTCTCCGCGGGCATCGACGGTACGGGTTCCATGACGACGTTGAGGGAAATCCAATCCGAGATCGTGTCGCTCGGACCAGCCGACTACAAGGCGCTGCGCCGATGGTTCGCCGAGCGCGACTGGGAAGCTTGGGATCGCGAACTCGAGGAGGACGCCAAGTCCGGCGGGCTCGACTTTCTGGCCGAGGAGGCCAGGATCGCTGCGCGGGAGGGCCGGCTCCTCGACCTGTAGCGTGTATCGGACGACGCCTAGGTTCCGGCACTGTCTCAACGGCCTGGCGTCGCATGTGCAGGCGCTCGCAAGGAAAAACTTCCTGCTCCTGCGGGGAGACCCACGTCAGCCATCACCAAACACACTTACAGCACGGCGCCTTCCCACTCGGCCAGCATCGCCAGCAGGCGCCGCATCATGTCGTCCGCTTCTTTGGAACTGATCGACAGCGGTGGCGAGATCCAGATCGGCAAGCCCCGGGCCAGCCCCGGCTGCCGGGAACTCCCGTAGAGCGAGCTGTACATCGCGAGGCCATGCTTCAACGCGATTGACTGGAACAGCTCCTGCGCACCCTTGCTGTGATCGAAGAACTGCATCGTTTCCTTGTCCGTCCGCGACTAGCTCGATGGCCATCATCAAGCCCCAGCCGCGCACGTCGGCGACCGTCGGGTGGTCGAGCAGTTCGTCGCGGTAGCTGAAGATGCGCTCGCTCTGCGCGTTGCAGTTCTCGATCAGCTTCTCGTCCTGGATCACCCGGATCAGCTCGCTGCCTGCCGCACAGCCCAGCGGATGTCCGCCGAACGTGTAGCCGTGTACGAAGGGCGCGCCTTGTTCGAACGGCGCGTTGATCCGGCTTGACACCGATACCGCTGCGAACGGCACGTAGCAGCTCGAGATTCCTTTGGCCATCGCCATGATGTCGGCATCGACGCTGAAGTGGTCCATGCCGAACCACTTGCCCGTGCGGCCGAAGCCCGTGACCACCTCGTCGGCGATCAGGAGCACGTCGTAGCGATCGCAGATGTCCCGAATCGTCCGCCAATAACTGTCCGGTGGCACGCAGGCGTAGTCCGGGCCGCAGCCGTGCGGTGTGGCCAGGAAGGCCGCGACTGTCTTCGCGCCGGCGTAGTGCACCGCGAACTCCAGGGCCTTGGCGCATTCGACGCCCCACTCGTCCCGGCTCATGCCTTCCGGCCGGTCGAAATCCGAGTACTGCCGGATGTGCGGCCAACTGGGCAGCATCGGCTCAAACACGCCTTGCGAGGCGGGGTTGTGCGACGCAGCGAGTGTCGCCAGCGTCATGCCGTGGTAGGCGTCCCGATGGCTGATGATCTTGTGCTTGTCGGGGTGGCCGAGCGCCACCTGGGCTTGGCGGGCCAGCTTGATGGCGGTCTCTACCGCCTCGGAGCCGCCTGAGGCGAGGAATGTGTGGTCCAAGTCCGCTGGAGTCACCTCGGAGAGCAGCTTGCAGAACTCGGCGCGCTTCGGATCCGCGACGGACGGGTGCGTATAGGTGTAACTCTCCAACTGCGCGGCGATCGCCTGCTTCATCCTCGGGTGGTTGTGCGGCAGATTCACGGCCATCGGCCCGCCGGAGACGTCGTAGTAGCGGTTGCCGTCCTTGTCGTAGATGAACACCCCCTCGGCGTGCTCGATCTCGACGTCCATGGGATGGTAAGCGAACACGTGCTGCCAATCGCCTTCGGGTCGAAGCGTGCGCGGAAGGTTGTGCGTTGCGACGGTCGCCATTGGTGATCCTACGGTTGGAAACGGCGGCATCCTAGCACCGACTCGGCTGTGGACTGCCCGCGCATTGCGGCGACCGACTGCTAAGATGGTGCCAGCTCAAGACAAAGGAGAGCGACATGGGAGGGGTGAGCAGGAGATCAGTACTGGCGGGAGCTACTGCGATGGCGGCGCTCCCGTCCTTGCGGGCGCTCTGGGCGCGCGAGTCGGCTGCACCGAACACCCTCGCCCCTGTCGCCGATTCCTCAACGGGGTTAAAGCTCCTGAGCCTCCAGGAGGGCTTTTCGTATCGGTCGTTCTCTTGGACCGGAGACGCCATGGCGGGCGGCGTGGCGACCCCGGCTCGCCATGACGGAATGGCGGCCTTCGCAACGCCTGGCGGCGGCGTCACCCTGGTGCGAAACCACGAGGAAGCGATCGGACCGCGGATCGGCGGGGACGGGCCCGTCTACGACGACTTCGAGATTCCGCCCGGCACGGACGGGGCACCCGACGGGTTTCCCGGTTTCTCAGGGGGCGTCACCGGAGTCTCCTATGCTCCGAACGGTGCGACCGTCACCACCCCGCTGCTCTCCGGCACGGCCGTCAACTGCGCGGGAGGGCCGACGGTCTGGGGATCGTGGCTGACTTGCGAGGAGACCGTCCTGCGCACGAGCCGCGTTGGCGGGAAGGACCACGGGTACGTTTTCGAGGTGCCTGCGGCCGGTGGTGCGAGCGGCAGGCCGATCATCGACATGGGCCTGTTTCGGCACGAGGCGGTCGCGCTCGATCCGGCAACGGGGATCGTCTATCTCACCGAAGACAACGGCCCGTACTCCGGCTTCTTCCGGTTTCTACCGCGAAATCCACAACCGAGGGTGGGGGCGTTGGAGGAAGGCGGCCGTCTCGAGATGCTGCGCGTTCGCGGCTCGCAGAACGCGGACCTACGCAGCCCGACGACCGGAGACGTGCACGAGGTCGATTGGGTTCCCGTTCCGGAGCCGGATCGCGACCCCGAGGGGTTCTCACCCGAGGGCTTCGGGGGCGACGTCGTCGCGGCCGGGAAGTCGGGCCCCTACCTGCAGGGCGAAGCGGCGGGTGGTGCGCGGTTCGCCCGCGGCGAAGGCGCCTGGTACCACAATGGCTCGATCTACTGGGTGGACACGGCTGCAGGGGCGGCGGGCGCCGGGGCCGTGTGGGTGTACGAACCCGCGAAGTCCGTGCTGCGGGCCTTCTACGTCTCGCCGCGCGAAGCGGTTGCCGATGCACCCGACAACATCACGGTGCACGACAACGGCCTCGTGCTCGCGTGCGAGGATGGCGGTGGCATCCAGGACGCGGCTGGTGAACTTGTCCGCGGGGCGCGGTTGCTCGCCCTCGGGCCGGACGGGCGCACGATCGAAGTCGGGGAAAACAACATCGTGCTCGACGAGCCTGTTCCAGGTCGACCCGAGATCGCCCCCGGCGACTACCGCGGTTCCGAGTGGGCGGGCGCCACGTTCTCGCCGGACGGTGCCACGCTATTCGTCAACATCCAGACTCCCGGAATCACCTTCGCCATCACGGGCCCTTGGCAGGACTTGGCGGCGGGAACGCAATCGGGGACCTAGTCACCTAGACCGGAGAAATCCCCCAGAAAGAGCCGTATCAAGGGAACTCGCCGTAGTCGATCCTGCGAATGGCGTCGCGTACCAAGCCGCGTCCTTCGAACGTGTCGCACAGGTCGATCGGTCTCTTACCGCCCATTGCGGCGGTTTCCGTGGCGAGCCATTGGCCGGCTTGGCCCAAGGTACCGAACACTGCAACGGCGCGTGCCACGACGCGCAGCACGTCAAGGAGTGCCTCGGACGGAACTCTTCCAAGAGTTTTGCGACGGTGCAGCCGACTCAGATTGCCCGATGTGGTCCCGAGCAAACGAACGAACAGGTCTCGGTGTCCGACCGCGTCAACGGCCCCCGTTGGACCGAAGTCCTCTTGTTTGTGTACAGTTCGCGCCGCCGCTAAGGGGGGAAGGAACCATTAGGGCACATCCTGCCCAACACGACGAACATGCTCGACTTCGGCATCCCGATCGGCGAATCGGTCGACCGGCCGTCGTTCGGAGGCGCTCCCTACACCGGCCCGCAAGGGACGCTGCTCATCGAGGTCGACCTCGACGAGCAGGTGCGCACCGCCGCGGCGGAGCGCGGGATCGCCTAGGCCGTGGTGAGTCCGTGGAACTGGGAACTCGGCTCGTTCGAGGGCATCTTCCTGGACGCCGACGGAACGGCCCACGCCCGGGGGGACCCGCGCAGGAACGCCATGGCGCTGGCGGTCTGAGGCGGAGCTTTGAACCAGAGGAGATCGGAAATGACCAAGCTCGTGCAACGGGTGATGGGGGGCGTTGTTCTGGGGCTGACTCTCTCGAGCCTCACGGCGATCGCCCAGGAACAGGCGGACGAGCTGGCGGAGATGATGCGGTCCGTCAACATGCCGGACGACGTGATGGCTCGGTACAGCCCGGACAGCAGGATACCCACCCGGGGCACGGTGGACTCCGTGCGCCTGGTGCGTGCCGAGGGGTGGGAGTGGGACCACGAGGTCCGGGTCTACCTGCCGGCCAGCTACCACCACACGGACAGGGCCTATCCGACACTCTGGATCACCGACAACAACCTGGAACTAATCCAGGGGGCGCTGACCGGAGATGCGCTCGGCTTTTCGCCCGAGCTGATCGTCGTGGCGGTGGGCGCACCGGCCGACACCAACGCGGCGGAGTTCCAGCGCCGCCGCAGCTACGACTTCATCCCGGACAAGTCGCTGATGGGACCGACGTTCGCCCCGATGCCGGCGGAGGCGATCGGCGGCGCCCCCGGGTTTCTCGACTTCCTGGTCAACCAGTTGCGCCCGATGCTGGCCGGGGAGTACCGCATGGACCTGCACGATCAGGGCTACGCCGGTCACTCCGGCGGCGGCCAGTTCGGTCTGTACGTCCTGCTCAACAGGCCGGAGAGCTTCGCCAAGTACATCATCAGCAGCCCCGCCGCCTACCAGCCGTGGCTCGACATGGAAGCGGCCTGGCATGAGAAGAACGCGGACCTGAAAGCCAGGGTGTTTCTCAGCGCCGGCGAAGCCGAGGCCGCCCATCCGATCTGGTCCGCGTCGCAGATCGTCTCCACCGTGGCGACGATGGCCGAGCGCCTCGCCGTGCGCCGCTATCCCTCGCTGGAACTGACGGTCAGGATCTTCCCGGACGAGGATCACCTGACCGTGATGCCGGTCGCCTACACGCGGGGCATTCGGGTGCTCTGGGGCGAGTAGGGGCGGCTGACCTCCTGTTGGTCGCCGCCTGGCGCCGTGAGAGCATCGGGCACGTCTGTTCATTTGGAGTCCACCGTGACCGACGTCCAGCTCACGCCCTATCTCTCCCCCCACGACTGCGCCGCGGCGATCGCCTTCTACGAGAAAGCGTTCGGGGCCGTCGAGACCGGCGCCCGGTTCACGGACCCCGAAGGCAGGATCGGGCATTCCGAGATCAGCATCGGGGGCGCCACGCTCTATCTCTCCGACGAGTTCCCGGATTTCGGCGCGCGGAGCCCGCAGTCGCTCGGCGGCTCGAGCGCGGCGCTGCACATCCGGGTCGCGGACGCGGACGAGATCGCCCGCCGCCCGGTGGAGGCCGGCGCCGAGGTCCTCCACGAGGTGGCCGAGCAGGCGGACGGGGAGCGTCGGGGTACGTTCCTCGATCCGTTCGGCTACCGCTGGATGGTGGGCGAGAAGCTCGAGGAAGTGAGCAAGGACGAACTGCGGTCGCGCGTGGAGGGCTTCGACATCACCTGACGCCCGGGCGCGTCACGGCCGCTGATACGCCTGCGCCATCCCGGGCGCCGTGCTCGGCGCCTTCACCACGTAGTCCGAGGTGATGCTCCCGATGTAGAGGTCGCGCAGGCCGTCGCCGCCCCAGCTTCCGTTCGTCGGGTTGCGCATCAGCTTCCCTTCCGGGTCGTCCAGCATGGTCACGACCTCCCCCTCCGGGGTGATCGCGACCACCTTGTTCGCCATCACGAGCGTCACCCAGAGGTTGCCGTCCACGTCGAAGCCGCAGCCGTCGGTGAGGCCGAGGCGGCTGCGCCATTCGACCGGGAGCGGGCGCTGGTCCGGCATGGCCGGAATGTCGAGGCCCAGAACCGGGCCGTATCGTTCGGGAACGCCCAGGCTGCCGTCAAAGGGAACCGAACGCCCGTGGTTGCGACAACGCGGTGGCGTCAAGTCTCGCTTGGGTCGAGTTCTGCGCGAATCGCATGCATTTCGTCGCTACGGCGCAACGCCGACGAACGGGTTGTCCCCGCCGGACTCTGGATCCAATCACCGGTAACGTTGTCGCGCTTCACGGCCAGCCGTTGCCCGACCAGCGGGCAATCGCGCGCCGCCCCCGGTTCATCCGCATACCAGTACGCCACGCTCGACATCTCGTTCGCCAAGTGGTTGCCGTGGCCGTGCTCGATGGTCACCTTGATCTCGCGCTCGAAGCGCACCGGGTTCTCGATGTGATGCACGTAGCTGGTCTGGTAGCCCCGCGTATTGTGCTCGTAGATGGACGAACCGTTGCGTAGGAAGGCGTTGTCCTGCATGCCCCAGGCTTGGTTCAGGTAGTCCTCGGAGCCGGTGCCGTGCAGGTCCGGCGGCCACTTGTAGCCGTCGACCCAGATCATGTCGTCGCCCTCGCCCCACCACGTGCCCTGGAAGTTGGTGACCGAGAGATTGCATCCGAGGTAGTGGCCGCGTCCGGCGGTGTCCAGGATGACGTAGTTGTTGTCCCAGGCGAGGCGCTCCTTGTTGACGATGTTCGCGGGTGGCGTGTTGACGCGGATGTCGCCACCCCAACCGGGGAACGGGTTCTGCCGACGGAACTCCGCATGCAGGTAGCCCGCATCCTCGGCGACGTCGCCTTGCTCGTAGTCGACATAGAAGTACTGCCGATGTACCTCGTCGCTCTCGTTGAGGAGTTCCACCAGGGCGCGTTCCCGGAATGGCATCGGCACGTACGCGTTGAGCGCACAGCCTTGGTTGAAATGGTTGTTGGCGCGCGTCGAGGCGGAGAACAGCAGCGACTGGTAGGAGTTCACGATGCCGTGGCCGAGGCCGAAGAAGTCGCCGAGCGGACAGACGACGCTCGGGCTCTCGGCATTGTCCCAGGTGATGAGCAGCAAGCATTCCCGGTAGTGGTTGCGCTGCGTCATCCACAAGTGAGTGATCGTGCCTGGCCCCTGGATGTCGGCGAGGACGCGGCGCTCACCGGGCTCGACGTTCCACGCATCGTTGTTGCGGCCCGTGGTGTCCCACGAGGACGCGCGACCGGTCTTGCCGCCGCCGATTGCCGCCAATCGCTTTAGATCCATCGCTGACGCCCAAGTCTCTGTCGGAGTCGAGCCAGTATGGTCGACAACACCCTTGCCGTTCCATCCCGACTACGTTGGCATACGGACCGGTAGTTGTGCGACGGGGCTTCGTTCCGGCGCCGGATCCTCGCCCGGGTAGAACATCGACTCGATGGGCTGTTCGAACACGTGGGCCAACTTGAAGGCCAGGGGCAGCGACGGGTCGTACTTGCCGCGTTCGATGGCGTTCACCGTTTGCCGCGAGACGCCCAGTCGCTTCGCCAGTTCGGCCTGCGACCAGTCGCGTTCGGCGCGTAGCACCTTGAGCCGGTTTCTCATGCCGGACCGCTGTACCT
Source organism: Candidatus Azotimanducaceae bacterium (assembly GCA_965203685.1). Taxonomy (GTDB): domain Bacteria; phylum Pseudomonadota; class Gammaproteobacteria; order Pseudomonadales; family Azotimanducaceae; genus VXYL01. The sequence goes on along the minus strand of OZ241908.1, from coordinate 5,430,591 downwards.
GCGCGAAACCACCGGCAGCGCCATGCCGAACACGGCGAAGAGCGCGGGCAACACCCAGATCGTGGGAAGCGGGGGTACCGCCATCCGGATCTCCAGCCAGCCCCAGGCGAAGCTACTGAAGCCGACGACGCATGCGGCGGCGACGATGGCGTCCGCCACGACCTTGCGCTGCAACTCATCGAGGGTGCGGTAGAACGCCAGCACGGCCTTGACGAACAGCAGCACCGGCAGCATGGGCGCGAGGGCGAGCGCGGTGGCTTCCGCCGGCGATAGGTTGCCATTCACCAGCAGGGAGTCGGTGGCGTAGATGACGGCACCGTAAAGGCCGAACGCGATGAGCGTGCGCTTGAGGTAGCGCTTCTCCGCCCGTTTCACCGGTCGAGCACTTCGGCTAGGGCCGCCTCGAACGCCGCTGGCTGATCGATCATCAGGAAGTGGAAGCTGTTCTCCACGATGCGCACGCTACCGTTTGGCAGCCCGCCGTACTGGGTGGTGTAGAGCGTTTCGATGTGATCCTTCGGGACGCCCATGGCGGCATCCCACGCGGCGAGCACCAGGACCGGCTGGGTGATCTCCGGTAGCGCCGGGCGGAAGTCCGTGCCCAGGGTGTCCTTGAACGCGGCGATGGAGGTGGCACGATCGGACTCGGCGGACCAGGCTTGGAGCGTCGGCAGGAACGACGCCGTCTTCGTGTAGGTGGGCAGCGTCATCGCCTGTTGCTCCCGGTACGCCGACTCGGTGGATTCGGCCATCTGCTGTGCCATGGCCGCGGCCTGATCGACGGCCTGCTGCGGCGTTGTGCCGGGCATGAAGAGACCGGCGAGGAACGGCAGACTATCCACGACCAGCACCCGACCGACTCGTTCCGGTTCTTGCCGCGCGAGCATCAGCGCCACCAAGCCGCCCGCCGAGTGCCCGATGACGGTGACATCGCTCAGGTCCTCAGCTTCGAGCAGTGCCGAAAGTCCCGGCAGCAGGCCGGCATGGAAACCGTCCGCTAGCTTGTAGGGCGTCACGCCCGCGAACCCGGCAGGTGTGATGAGGAACACGCGGTGGCCGGGCTCCGCCGCCGCGAGCTCTTCGGCCCACGGTCGCCAGACATCGGCGTGCGAGTTCAAGCCCGGGATGAACAGGACGGGTGGGCCGGCCGCGCCGAGCGGATCGATGCGCATCGGCTGCCCGGCGAAGGATGTGACCGCGAGGAGGGTGGCGAGCATAAAGCCACATCCGAGGATTCTGGCACTCATGACAATGAACCTAGACTAAAAATCAAGTGAACTTGACAATAAGACGTGCGAGGGTGACATGTCAACCAACCGTTGGCTGCGGTCCGACCGATGGGGAGCGGTGCCGACGGAACTCCGCATGCGGGCCGGTATTGTCGATAATGGCCCCGTCCCGCTTACGACGCATGAGACAGATCGGCAGAATGGCAGCACGCACCGGAGCAGAATACCTCGCGGGCTTGAAGGACCGGCGCTCCGTATGGGTCGACGGCGAGGCGGTCAGCGACGTCACCGCGCACGTGCCTTTCAAGGGCTCTCTTGCGGGGATGGCCGGCTACTTCGATTGGCAGCACGCCCACAGTGAGGCCTGCCTGGTCGAGAACGGCGATGGTTCGGTAAGCCACGCCAGCCACTTGGTCCCGCGCAGTCGCGAAGACTTGGCGGTGCGGCACGCGGGATTGGAGCAGACGGCCCGGTATAGCGTCGGCATGCTCGGGCGGACGCCCGACTACCTGAACGTCACCATGGCCGGATTCGCCGGCCAGCCGAGCCTGTGGCGGATCGCCGGCAACGAGGCGGGGTACGACAACCTGGTGGCCTTCCAGCGCGAGATCGCCGAACGGGATCTCTCGCTGACCCACACCATCGTCCATCCTATCGTCGACAAGCGCGTGCGCGACTACGAGGGCGTGAACGGCGAACTCGCGTTGCGCAAGGTCGACGAGACGGCCGATGTGATCGTGGTCAACGGCGCCCGGATCCTCGCAACGCTCGGCCCGTTTGCCGACGAGATCGCGGTGTATCCCGCGCATCCGGTTCCCGAGGATCGGCCCGAGATCGCGCTGGCGTTCTCGGTACCCATGGATGCGCCGGGTCTCAAGGTGCTGTGCCGGGATCACTACGGCGTCGATCGCTCGCCATTCGACGCCCCGTTCTCCAGCCGCTTCGACGAACAGGACTCGTTCATCGTCTTCGACCACGTCGAGATCCCGAAGTCGCGCGTCTTCTGCGACAGCAACACGGAAGTCTTCAACGGTGCTCTGAGCCGCGGCTGGACCGGCAACATCATGCAGCAGACGGTGATCCGTGCGCTGGTGAAGCTTGAGTTCGCCTACGAACTCGCATCACGTATGGCGGACGTAACGGGTCAGAACAAGCGCAGCGAGGTCACTCAACTCCTGGGCGAGCTTTGGTCTTTCGCGGAACTGACGCGCGCCGCCTTGAGGGCAGCGGAGGACGGTGCCTTCGATTACGGCGACGGGACTTGGTTCTGCGACGAGCGACCGTTCGCGGCGCTGCGACCGACGATGCCGGGGTGGATGGTCCGGGTGAACGACATCCTGAAGACGATCGGCTCACACAACCTGTTGGCAACGCCTGCCGAGGCGGACTTCTCGGACCCCGAACTCGAACCCATGTTGCGGCATTACCTGCGCGGCGCCGACGACGTGGAAGCGCGGGAACGGGCCCGGCTGTTCCGAACCGCGTGGGACTTCTCGGGCTCGGCACTCGGCGGCCGGGTCGAGTTGTACGAGCGGTTCTACCTGGCGTCCGCGCCGCGGAACTACGCGAATGCGCACTTGATGGCGCAACGGGCTCGTGATTGGGACGCCGTGCCCGAGTTCTGGCGGGCGACGGATGAGATCGCGAGCAAATACGGGCTCGACAAATGATGGAGACCGACATGTTGGGTGTCACGGAACTCGGCTACGTCCGCTTCGGCGTCAAGGATCTCGTCGCGTGGCGAGATTTCGCGACGCGGTTGCTCGGACTCGAGGTCAATGGCGATGAGGACGGACCCGTGTACCTGCGCACGGATGCCTGGCACCACCGGGTGGCCCTCGAGGAAGACGGCCGCGACGACCTGATCGGCGCTGGTCTGCGCGTCGCGGGTGCCGAGGAGTTCCGCGCCATGCAGGAGGTCTTTCGTGACCACAACGTCGCGTTCGAGGTGGCCGACGAGGAAAGGGCGCGCAGTCGCCGCGTGCTGGAACTGCTGACGCTCGCGGACCCGGCGGGCAATCCGCTCGAGATCTTCCATGGCCCGCTGGTCGAAACCCATCGGCCGTTCCATCCTGGCCGGGGCATGTACGGCCGTTTCGTGACCGGGACCGGTGGCGCGGGTCACATGATGCTGAAGCCCGCCGATCTCAACGCGACCTGCGAGTTCTACAAGCTGCTTGGCATGCGGGGCGGCATTGAGTACCGGATTCCGATCCCCGGCGACCGCACGCTCGACATCCTGTTCATGCACTGCAACGACCGGGACCACACGTTCGCGTTCGGGCTGCCGAGCGAGAAGCGCGTCGGGCACTTGATGCTCGAAGTCGACAACCTCGACGACGTGTTTCTCACCTACGAGTTAGTCAAGAAGAGCGAGTATCCCATCGCCGTGGATCTCGGCCGGCATGCCAACGACCAGATGTTCTCGTTCTACTGCGTCTCGCCCTCCGGTTTCCAGATCGAGGTCGGCTGGGGCGGCAGGCCGGCGACGCACCAGTCCGAGTACTACACCCGAGACACCTACGGCCATCGTCTTTTCCCGACCGAGCGAGGAACCCCATGAACGTCCTGGAAGGCGAACGCGTGGAACGGCGGAGGATTCTCTTCGAGGGTCGGCCGGAGTGGGCGAGCGTGGATGGCGACCATCTCGTGCTCATGGACGCCCGGCGGGTCGCGGAAACCGAGGCCGTGTACCTGCCGCCATGCGAGCCCACCAAGATCCTCTGCATCCACCTGAACTACGAGTCGCGCCGCGTAGAGTTCCGTGCACCGCCGCTCGTGACGCCCACCTACTTCCAGAAACCGACGACCGCGCTCAATAGCCACCGCGGCGTCCTGAACCGGCCGGACAACTGCGAGTACCTCAACTACGAGGGCGAGGTCGCGGCGATCATCGGCCGCCCGATGAAGAACGTCGCCCAGGACGACACCTGGGACTACATCGCCGGATTCGCGCCCGCCAACGACGTCGGCTGCCACGACTTTCGCGACACGGACGCGGGCGGCATGACCCGGGTGAAGGGCATGGACGGGTTCTGTCCCGTCGGCCCCGGCATCGTTCGCGGCGTGGACGTGCGCGCGTCGACGGTACGGACCTACGTCAACGGCAAGATGGTGCAGGAAGGCGCAGTCAGCGAGATGGTGTTCGGCATCGACTATCAACTCGCGGACCTGTGCCGCCACATCACGCTACTTCCGGGCGACATCGTGCTGACCGGCACGCCGGCCAACTCGCGACCGATGCAGCCCGGCGACACGGTGGAAGTGGAAGTGACCGGGCTTGGTCGGCTAGCGAACCAGGTTGCGGAGACCGCCGCGCCGGCGCACGAGGTCGGACACCAGCCGACGACAACGAAGAGCGTACGGCGAGTGGCGCTCGGGGGCGACTACTTCGCCCAGAAAGGCGACGTCTAGGAAGGGTACGCGGGCCTCCCGGCCCGCAATTGGCCATCAGCCATCGTCGTCTTGGATGGGTACCAGTTTCACTACGAGCGGATTCGGTTTGTGCGAGTGCATCGCGCCTGTTCCGGCGTCAACGCCGGCGCCAATGATCCCGCCTAAGAGGACATTTCCAGCCATTCCGGCAGCACCACCGGTGTCGACCGACGACGTGATTGATGCTCGAACGGTCTCGTAGCCTTCTTTCTCGAGGGTCACGACGAAATCGCCTCTGCGCTTCACCTTGAGGCTGCAAGGAGTCCGACACTGCAGGCCGTTCGACAACTGCGCCTGCACGCCGGCGGGGTCAGTCTCGATCACGAATGCTTCGTTCGATCCCCGCGTGATCGTGGCGCAGCCGGAGCCAAGAAGAAGCACAGCGGTCAACGTGGCGAGCTTGTTGTATTTCATTGGATACGCGTTTTCACCTACACATCGGGGGCAACCGTATCACACTGAGGCGAGGCCAACGGTCCGTGAGCACGCGCCTTCCGGCGGAGTATTGTGCGCGGATCACCGCGCCGCGATTGGCACTGTCCCCACCACGTCGTCGATCACGAGTTCGGCGATGTCGTCGTCGGTCAGCTTCGCCTCGTCACGCAACACCTCGCTCGAATGCTCGCCGAGCAAAGGCGCGCGCTGGTTTGGCGGGGTTCGTGTATGTCGGAAACGGTACGGCTGATTCGGATAGTGCTTCAGTCCGAGGCCCGGCCGATCCTGTGGCAGCAACCCGCCGAACGATGCGACCTGGGCGTCGTCGAGGAGATCGGGACCGTTCATGACGGCGCCGGCCGGGATGCCCGCCGCCTGCAGTTGGGCCATCAGCGCCAAGTGTTCGCGGGATGCCGTCCAGGCGGAGATCGTGTTCGGCCCTGAGTCGCCACCGGTAGCCACAGCGATATCCGGATCACCGACGATGTCGGCGAGTGCGGCGCAATGTTCGGCGTCCTGCAGGTGATCGCGATCCAGCGGTTGTCGCGGCACGGATAGACCCCTTGCAGGGGATAGTGGTGATGGGCGTTGCCGACACGTCCGGGATCGACACCGGCCAGCGACCAAGCCGTCATGGCGTCGCCCACATAGAGGCTGCACGCTTCCACTTGCCCGAAGTCGATGTGCTGCCCCTCGCCTGTCTGGTCGCGGTGATTGAGCGCGGCGAAGAGCGCGTTGGCACCCATGACGCCGGCGAACAGGTCGCCACCGGTGGTGCCGGTGAACAGCGGATCGCCGTCGGCGTAGCCGGTGAGGTGCGTGAAGCCGCCCATCTGCTCGGTGGACATGCCGAACGCCACGTAGTCCCGCCACGGACTGTCGGCGCCGAATCCCGGACAGCGAGATCATGATCACGCAGTGTTCGCGCCGGTCGTTTGCTCATCTTACGGCTTCCGGGCTGGAAGGGACCGGCACGGCACTTGCGGGCGGGGAGATTGGTCAAGTGGTGCTGAATCTCGTTCCCTCCTAGCGTCTTGTTCTGCGAGAGACCAACAGGGTATAACCCCGCTGCCGCACTGCGTCCGTCACCCCCAGCCCGATGATCGAGAATTTCCGGGATGAGGAGGCAGAAACAGTTTGGCGTGGCGAGACTTCACGGAAGCTACCGGGGGACATCCAGAAGACCGCCCGAAGGAAGCTCAGGATGTTGAACAACGCCCAGTCGCTCGCCGACCTTCGGTCGCCTCCCGGCAACAGGCTGGAGGCGTTGCGGGGCAGCAGGCAGGGCCAGCACAGCATTCGCGTCAACGACCAGTGGCGCGTGTGTTTGGTTTGGAGGAACGGCAATGCGCATGACGTTGAAATCGTGGACTACCACTGAGCCGCGTGTCCAAGTCTGCGCGAAGCTCTGCCCGACCGTAGCAGCGGGCTGGCTAGGTTGGTCCACAGACGTCGATAGCACAGCAACTCCCAAGTTTGCAGGAGGCATCAGATGAAGCGACTGCCCAACGTCCATCCGGGAGAAGTGCTCCTCGAGGAGTTCCTCAAGCCGCACGGGATCAGCCAGAGTCAGGCCGCCCGGGATCTGAACGTGCCGCCTAGGCGTGTCAGCGATCTAGTGCACGGCAAACGCGGCATCACAGCCGACACGGCTCTTAGGCTGGCCCACTACTTCGGTACATCGGCGCGGTTTTGGATGGGACTCCAAGCAGACTACGACTTGGAAGAGGCACGGCTAGCGCTGGGCAACGCGTTGGCATCCGAGGTCGGGCGTTGCGCCGCGTAGGCACTGCTTAGCGGCCACATCCGAGGTACGTTGCGGGTTGCGGGCGAGGACGCCCGCGTACCGGAACGGCCTCGCATCTGGGCCAGACGAACTAGAACTCGCTGGTGACTCCGTGCCGATACGTGCAAAAGGTGCACGAGACTCACCGCGCCGCGAGCGGCACTGTCCCCACCACGTCGTCGATCACGAGTTCGGCGATGTCGTCGTCGGTCAGCTTCGCCTCGTCACGCAACACCTCGCTCGAATGCTCGCCGAGCAACGGTGCGCGCTGGTTTGGCGGCGTTCGCGTATGCCGGAAGCGGTACGGCTGATTGGGATAGTGCTTCAGTCCGAGGCCCGGTCGATCCTGTGGCAGCAACCCGCCGAACGATGCGACCTGGGCGTCGTCGAGGAGATCGGGACCGTTCATGACGGCGCCGGCCGGGATGCCCGCCGCCTGCAACTCGGCCATCAGCGCCAAGTGTTCGCGGGATGCCGTCCAGGCGGAGATCGTGTCCGGCCCTGAGTCGCCACCGGTAGCCACAGCGATAACCGGATCACCGACGATGTCGGCGAGTGCGGCGCAATGTTCGGCTGTCTTGCAGGTGATCGCGATCCAGCGGTTGTCGCGGCAGGGGTAGACCCCCTGCAGGGGATAGTGGTGATGCGCGTTGCCGACACGTCCGGGGTCGACCCCGGCCAGCGACCAAGCCGTCATGGCGTCGCCCACGTAGAGGCTGCACGCTTCCACTTGCCCGAAGTCGATGTGCTGCCCCTCGCCGGTCTGGTCGCGGTGATTGAGCGCGGCGAAGAGGGCATTGGCACCCATGACGCCCGCGAACAAATCGCCGCCGGTGGTGCCGGTGAACAGCGGATCGCCGTCGGCGTAGCCGGTGAGGTGCGTGAAGCCGCCCATCTGCTCGGTGGACATGCCGAACGCCACGTAGTCCCGCCACGGACTGTCGGCGCCGAATCCGGACAGCGAGATCATGATCAGGCGCGGGTTGATGGCGCGCAGCGTCTCGTAGTCGAGGCCGAACTTGGCCATCACGCGCGGCGTGTAGTTCTCGACGAGGATGTCGGCGTCGGCCACCAGCGTCTTGATGATCTCGACGCCGCGCGGGTCGGTCAGGTTGAGCGTGACGTCGCGCTTGTTGCGGTTGATCCAGTTGAAGTAGGGCGAGCTTTCCCAGCCGGGCAACTCCCGGTTGGCATGGGTGGTCGCGCTGCCACGCCAACCGTCGATGCGTTGGATGGACTCGACCTTGATGACGTCCGCCCCGGCGTCGGCGGCGATCTGTGCGCACGCCGGCCCGGCGAAGAACATCGAAAGGTCCAGGACACGTATGCCTTCGAGTGGCAGCGGGTTGGCGTTGCGGCGAGTCGTTGCCTTTCGTGTGCCGGCTTCGGGCAGGTCGGCCAGGACTTCCTCCGTGTGCTCACCGAGCAGCGGCGGTCTGGCTGGCCGGGGTTGCGTGGCGGTCGAGAGGAATGGAACGCCTGGCACTTCGACGGGGCCGGCGACCGGGTGTTCCAAGGGAACGATGAAGCCCCTGTGTCGATGTGGCGGCAGAGAGAACATGCCGGCCATGTCGGGGACGAGGCCGAAGGGCACGCGCCACTTCTCCGCTTCGTGGAACAACTCGGTAGCACTTCGGCCCGCCAGCGCTTCGGTGAACGCGGTGCGGAGTTCCTCGAGCCGCTCATCGGGGTTCACCCAGGACACGGTTCGGTAGCGCGGATCCTCGGCGATGTCCTTGCGGCCGAGAAACTCGCAGAGCATGTGCCACTGCGGTCGGGTCAAGGCGTTGAGGCCGACGTATCCGTCGGCCGTCGGCAGCATGTAGCAGGCTCCCGCGCCAGAGCCGACGCTGGAGTACCGCTCCGGGGCGGCACCGCGGTACTCGTACATCAGCGTGGGGATCTGCGCCCCGGTGAGCACGGCCTGCTGGACGCTTACGTCGATGTGGTCGCCGCCGCCGTGACGAGCCCGGCCCAACGCGGCCAGTTGGGTGGCTGTCGCCGCGAAGGCACCCGCGAGAGTCTCCGACGTGTTGCCACCCAACTGCAGGGGTTCGCGTTCAGGTACGCCGCACAGGTGACACCAGCCGCCCACGGCACAGGCGATGAGGTGCGACGACTGGAAATGGGACTGCGGGCCGAACGAGCCGAACCCGGAGATCGAGGTGAGTATGACGGCGGGGTTCCAGGCCGTGAGCGTTTCGTAGCCGATCCCTTTCGCGTCGAGGCTCTCGGCGGTTTCGCCCGCGATCACGATGTCGAAGTGTTGGACCAGCCGCCGAAGGTGTTCGCGCCCTTGCCCCGAGTCGAGATCGAGGACGACGCTCCGCTTGCTGGTGTTCAGGTAGAAGAACGTGGCGCTGGTTTCACGCTGGGTCTCGGCGTCTTCCGCCCAAGAGGGGAACGGTCCCATGCCCCGCGTCTCGTCCCCGGTCCCGGGCTTCTCGACCTTGACGACGTCGGCGCCAAGGTCGCCGAGCAGCTTGGCGCAGAACGGTCCGGCGATGCCCTCCGAGATGTCTAGAACGCGCATCTGCGATGCGTGCATCCCGGTGAGCGGTTGCGACGCCCTCACTCGCCTTGTGCCACCGGGCCGTTTTCGGCGATCCAGTCCCGCTCGAGACGCCGCGCCCCGCGCAGGGTGTTGCCCATCGCGTAGTTGCCCTCGTGGCAGGCGTACTCGTAGAGGCTCGAGTCCGTCTGCGGCCACGGGTACTCGCCGGTGTAGGGCGAGACGTAGTCAGGGTCGTGCACGGTGAACTGGTAGAGGAGCCGATTGGCATCCAGCGGCGAGAATCGTTCGACGACGCGCAAGCCCTCCCTGGGCACACCCGGTTCGAGCAGGAAGTTAGTGGTGTCGACGACTAGGGTGTCGTCCTCCCACCAGCCGATGGAGTCCCCGGCGAGTGAACGCATGTCTTCGGGCAGGTGTTCGGAATTGAGACGGATGACGCGCGCCCAGTGCATCCACTCGATCAGGATCATCACGTGGTTCTCGGTCTGCACGATGGTCTTCAAGTTGTTGTAGACGATCGGGCGGATCGGGACGGAAACGATGTCGAGGTAGAGGCAGCGGTCGACCAGCGGCTGCGTCTCCATGTCGTCGTAGGGTTTCTCGCCGGTCGCAAGCCACCACGCCGTGCCGGTGTTCTTGAACCAGCCCTTCTGCTTGAGAGTTGCCCGACGCGCCTTGCCGGCGTCCGAGATGGCCGGCATCCGACCGTTGGGCGGATCGACGATGATCGATGTGCGGTACTTGCCGTCGATCTTGAACATCGTCGTGCCGGGATCCATCCAGACCTGGTTGTAGGCGCCTACGTCGGCGCCCTTGGCGGGCGCGCCACGGTCGGGGTCGCTCGGTTCGAGTTCGGCGTCGGCCGCCCGTGCTGCGGCCGCTTCCCTTGCGGCGGCGTCGGCGTCGTCGAGATGGAGGTTGTCGCCGTGCTTGGGATCGCGCGTGTATGGCGTCAGCGAGGCGATGTCGTAGGACCCCGAGAAATCCGGCTTGCCCGACGCGGTCCGGGGGAAGTCCTCTGGCCCGGCAGCGCTCGCGATTGCATAGGAGACTGCTGCGACTCCGATTCCGATGGTCAGTGGTGTCTTCATGAGCGTGCCCTCGTTAGTCGCCTTGCCCCGTCGCCTGGCGCTCCTCGATCCAGACCTTCTCTAGGTGGCGCGCACCGCGCAGTGTATTGCCCATCGAGTAGTTGCCTTCGTGGCAGGCGTACTCGTAGAGGCTCTTGTCGGTCTTGGGCCACGGGATTTCGCCCGTGTACGGTGCGACGTGGTCCTCGTCATGCACCGTGAATCGATACAGCAACCGGTTGGCGTCCAACGGCGAGAACCTTTCCTCGATGCGCAAGCCGTCGCGCGGCATGCCGGGTTCGGCCAGGAAGTTGGTCGTGTCGACCACCAACGTGTCGCCTTCCCATCGACCGACCGAGTCGCCGGCCATCGAGCGCATGTCGTCCGGCAGGTGCTCCTCGTTCATGCGCACCATGCGCGGCCAGTGCATCCACTCCACCAGGATCATCACGTGGTCTTCGGTCTGCACGATGGTCTTGAAGTTGTTGTAGACGACCGGCCGCATCGGAATCGTGACGTAGCCGAGGTACAGGCAGCGGTCCTGCAAGGATTGACCTTCGGGGTCGTCGTAAGGGTCTTCGCCGGTCTCGACCCACCACGCCGTGCCGTCGTTTTTCCAGCCGCCCTTCCGCCGCAAGGTAGCGCGCCGCGCCTTGCCGGCCTCGGAGAGTTCCGGAATCTGCCCGTTGGGAGGATCGACGATGATCGACGTGCGGTACTTGCCGTCGATCTTGAACATGGTGGTACCGGGGTCCATCCAGAACCAGTCGTAGCTGCGGGCATCCACGTTGGCACCTTTTTCCGGCGGTCCGCGGTTTGGGTCGCTCGGTTGGTACGCCGCCTCCATGCGCGCTGCGGCGCGTGCCTCCACCTCGGCTGCGGCCTCGGGGTCCAGCCACATGTTCTCGCCATGCTCGCTGTCGCGAACGTACCGCGTCAGCGTCGCGATGTCGTAGGTACCCGAGAAGTCCGGTTTGCCGGAGGCCGTACGTGGGAAATCCTCGGGGTTGGCGGTGGCCGATGTGGCGGTGAGCCAAACGACCAAGCCGATGATCGCGGCGATTGCCCTCTTCATCTCTCACCTGGCGCGTTGCGCCAGCCTCCTCCCTCGATCTCGCTCGATTGTCGCACAGTGGGAGCGCCCCGGTGGGCGCGAGGACCAGCGCCCGGGCTTCAACTCAAGCTCAGAAGGAACTGCCACGCCGGGACGACGCGCACGATCCCGGCGTCCGTGTCGATGTGCTCCGGTGCGGATCCGTCCCTTACGACGATCTCTCCGGTGTCGAGGTCTAGCTCGGACATGGCATCGCGAAGGGCCGTGACTTCGCGCTTTCGCGTTTGCGGGTCCGCAAGCGACTCCGAGACTTGGACGAGTCGCAACTCCCCGTGAAGGTCGACGACGAAGTCCACCTCTCGGCCAGCCTTGGACTTGTAGTAGTGAATGTCGGGCGTCAGACGGCGCAGTGCTATGAATACGAGGTTCTCCAGCAGGTGTCCCGAGTTAACTAGGATTCCGGAGGACACCGATGCCACGAGACTGTGATCGATGCAGTAGATCTTCTTGGGGTTAACGTTGGCACGCGCAAGCGACGCGTCGAAGACGCGCACGGTGAACAGGAAGAAGGCGTCTTCGAACCAGGCGAGGTAGTCCGATACTGCGGCCTTCGGCACGCGGTGGCCAATGGACTTGAGGTAGCCAGTTAGCCGGTTGACCGTGTACAGCGATGCCGCGTTGTCCAGCAGGCGGTGACCGAGGTCTGCGACTGCTCGCGGGTGGGCGACGCTATGGCGCTCGACCAAGTCGCGAAACAGCATCGTGCCCCAGTACTCCTGGTGGGTCTTGATCCGCAAAGAACGGCTCAAGCCGGCAACTTCAGGGAAACCACCTGTGTCGAAATAGCTTGAGAATGCGTTCTGGACGAGCAGCCGGCGTTTCGTGGACAGGACATCCAAGTTCGCGAAGCCGCGCCAATGCAGATACTCCCGAAAGGAGAACGGCAGCAGTTCCCACGAGAGTGCCCGACCGCGCATTTGTGTGGCGATCTCGCGCGAGAGCATCTGCGACGACGATCCCGTGATAAAGACGTCGCACTTCTCCGTGCGCATGAGCCGGTCGACGAAGTGCTCCCAGCCAGGCACGACCTGGATCTCGTCGAAGAAGCAGTACACCGTCTGGGTGTTCTTCTTCGCCGGATAGAGGGAGAAATAGGCGTCGAGGACGACCGCCAGGCCGTCGCGTTGAAGTTGACGGAGGCGGTCGTCAAAGAAATTGAGGTAGAGGATGTCTGCCCGGGACACACCAGCGTCGATGAGTGCCTGGATGCGTTGGAACAGGTATGTCGACTTCCCGCTACGCCGAGGGCCGATGCAGACAGTGGCCTTGCCGGCGACCGGCGCGATGTCGGTCAGTCGCGGTGTCCCGGTTTGGAACTGCTCCTCTTGGTGATCGACGATGATCTGTTTGAGCGTGTCGAGCATGGAGTGGTCGGGAAAGCGACCGAATACTGGTGGAACTGGACGTATATGTTTCCAGTTTTAGATCTAAATGGCAACACAATCGATCTGGTATGGGTGCTGTGGCCGCAGCCCTCAGTGACCGCCGGCTGTCACGCGCCAGGTCCGACGCAGTTCCCCGCTCAAGGTGTAGGTGGCGAGTTGCACGTCACGATCCTCTGGGACGTACAGAACCGCGGTCGCTGAGGTCGCCTCGGCGCGATCGTAGGCGACCGCATTGGGTTGTTCGCTGTCGACGGCTTCGACAATGCACGGTTCCGCGGCGCATTCGGGAACATTGGCGACGAGGGGTTCGCGCAAGCCGCCCATGCGCATCCATGTTGGTCGACCGGCCTCGTATTCGGTGCGCAGACCCAAGACCCGTATGTCGACGCTCGGGCCCTCGATAGGCACAAGAGCGCCGGTCTCGTCGACCAACACGGTGGGTTCACCGGTGGGGAGCCCGCGTTCGTCCGCGGCACGGCGAACGGGGTGCTCGTGGGCCGACGTGGCGCGCTCGCTCAACATCGTTTGATCGACGGTTAGCGGATCGATTCCGGCAGCTTGACGCAGGTAGTGAGCCATCGGTGTCCATCGAGCCGAGCGGCTCTCGTAGGCGTGCTCGTAGCCGCAGTGCACGAGGACCTTGCCTGTTTCGTCGCCTGCGATTGTCCGGGCGATGAGGTTGTGGGCCTGCCAATAGTCCCGTGTTTGCTGGTCGTTCATCGCCTCGACAGGCAACTGCCCGGCCTCATGTTCGTAACCGACCACCGCGAAACCCAAGGCGAGCGCTTGGCGAACCATCTCGGCGAACACGGCGTCGTTGACGTAGTAGCCGGTACTCGAGACGGGGTAGCCGCGAATGCCTGGTGCGTCGCCGTGCCAAACGCCTTCGGCCGCCAAGTAACGAAAGCCTTGGTCGTACAAGGGCTTGAGCAGCGCCATCGTCAGCAGTCGGTCGCTCGACGCATGGTGGCGTTCATTGACGATGACGAATCGGTGATCGGCGGCGCGCTCGGCGATGTACGGCACAGCCGGGATCGCGTTGGTGCTGTCCGCGAGGCCCCCGGTCGCCCCAGCGAGCGGTGATCCGCCAAAGTGCTCTAGCGCCGCGCTGTGATTGAGGATGAACGACTCAAGCTGCCCAACGGTCGTCCGGTACCGCCACTCGTTGTCCGTCCCCATGCAGGACGACTCCATCGCGCGCAGGTCGCCCAGCGCGGACCAGACGTGGTCGCCGTAGTCGAAAATCGCTGCGCGCCTGAACTCGGCGAAGTTGGCGCACGCGTCGTCAGCCTCCCGAGCGGATGCGACCGTGGCAAGTAGCCCCAGCGCGAGGCCAAGAATGAGCGGCACCTGTGCTAGTCGGCAGCGACGGAGTCGCGCGCGTTTATGTACGCCTGCTCCGAGATGGCGTGGTAGTCCCGGACTTCCGCCAGGAACCCTTGGTAGGAGTCGAGGATGCGGCCCGCCAACTCATCGTCGGCGGCCGCCTCGCGGATGACCTCGGCCGACAACTCGGCAAAGCGCTCAAGCACGTCGTCGGGCAACCGTCGCACCTCGACACCGTGCTCTTCGACCATCGTCCTGAGCGCCGCCGCGTTGCGCGCCGTGAACTCGTCGAGCACGTCTTGGTTGATGGCGCGGGTCGCGGTCTCGAGCATGAGCTTCAGATCGTCGGGTAACGTGGCGAACGCCTCGGCGTTCACGATCGCTTCGAGGGTCGCGCCGGGTTCGTGCCAGCCCGGGTAGTAGTAGTACTTGGCGATGTCCTGCAGTCCGAACGCTAGGTCGTTGTACGGCCCGACCCACTCCGTGGCGTCGACCACGCCGGTCTGCAGCGCCGTGAAGATCTCGCTGCCCGGCATGGACACAGCGACGCCGCCCGCGCGTTGGAATACCTCGCCGCCGAGGCCCGGGATGCGCATCTTCAGGCCGTCGATGTCGGCCACGGAGTTGATCTCCTTGTTGAACCAGCCGGCCATCTGCACGCCGGAGTTGCCGGATGCCAGCGGCACGACGCCGAAGGGCTCGTACAGTTCCCGCCAGAGTTCGAGCCCGCCGCCATGGTGCAGCCAGGCGTTCATTTCCTGCGCCGTCATGCCGAACGGAACGGTCGCGAAGACCGCCGACATGGGCATCTTGCCGCGCCAGTAGTAGGCGGCCCCGTGGCCCATCTCGGCGTTGCCTTGGGAGACAGCGTCGAAGACCTCGAACGGCGGCACCAGTTCGCCGGCGGCGTACACCTTGATCTTGAGCCGCCCGCTCGACATCGCGTCGACGATCTCGGCCAAGCGTTCGGGTGCCGTGCCGAGCGCGGGCAGGTTCTTCGGCCAGGTCGTGACGAGTTTCCATTCGTACGAGGCGGCGGGCGTGACCGGCGCGGCTTGCTCCGCGCTGTCCTCCACTTCGTTGGAACATGCCGAAAGGAACAGAGCCGCCACAATGGCGGCCATATAGCCAGGTTTCACTTGGACAGTCTCCGAGCTGCTCGTCGCGTGGGGCGGGATGTGCAGTCTAATCCCCGAGGGTCTTCAGGTTCGCGTAGGCCAACATCAGCCACTTCGGACCCACCCGGGAGAAGTTCACCTGCACGCGCGTGCGGTCGCCGTGGCCCTCGGCCTGCAGAACGACGCCCTCGCCGAACGTGGCGTGCGTGACGAACTGACCGATACGGACGGAGGTCGCGCCATCTTCGTCGGCGTCTGCCTCAGCGCCGTTGTGCAAGGCGCGGAACTGCCGGGAGACGTCTCCACCCATGCGCACCTCTTGGAGGCAATCCTCGGGCACCTCCTGGAGGAAGCGCGACGGCCAGTTGTGCGTCTGGCTGCCGTGCAATCGCCGTGTCTCGGCGTAGGTGAAGTAGAGCTGTTGCATGGCCCGCGTGATGCCGACGTAGGCTAGCCGGCGTTCCTCTTCCATCCTCCCCGGCTCGCGCTCGGTCTGGCGATTCGGAAACAGGCCCTCTTCCATGCCTGCGATGAAGACCAGCGGGAACTCCAGGCCTTTCGCGGAGTGCAGCGTCATCATCTGCGTGGCTGTGCCGCCGCTCTGGTACTCGCCGGCGTCTAGCGCGGCCTTGTCGAGGAACTCGTCGAGTTCGGATGCTTGACCGGCTTCCTCGCCCGTCGGCGTGAGGGGCAAGACCAGTTCGCCGCCGAATTGGCGACAGGCGGTGACCAGTTCCTCGAGGTTCTCGCGCCGCGCGATGCCTTGTTCGCCGCGCTCCCTAGAGTGGTAGGCCATCAGTCCGCTGGTCTCGATGCAGCACTCGGCGATTTCGTGAAGCGCACAGTCCTTGACGCTGACCGCCATATCGTCGATGAGTTTCAGGAAAGCGCCGATCGCGGTGGCGGCGCGACCGGTGAAGAGCCCCCGCGCGATGCCCTCCTTGGCGGCTTGCCACATAGACACTTCGTTGGCGCGTGCGATGTTGCGGATTGCCTCGACGGTCTTGGCGCCGATGCCGCGCGACGGCGTGTTCACGACGCGCTCGAAGGCGACGTCGGCATGGCGCTGGCTGATCAGGCGCATGTAGGCCAGCGCGTTGCGGACTTCGGCGCGTTCGAAGAAGCGCAGGCCGCCATAGATGCGATAGGGGATGTCGAGGCGTAGGAAGGCCTCTTCGATCACCCGCGACTGGGCGTTGGAGCGGTATAGCACGGCAACGTCGTCGGCGCTGCCGCCGCGCTGGATCCAGCTTTGCGTGCGGTCCGCGATGAAGCGCGCCTCGTCGAGGTCGTTGTAGCCGGAGTAGACGAGGATCGGGTCGCCGTCACCGGCATCCGTCCACAGGTTCTTGCCGAGGCGTTCGGCGTTGTTGTCGATCAACGCGTTGGCGGCGCGCAAGATCGTGCTGGTGGAGCGGTAGTTCTGCTCGAGGCGCACGGTCTGCACGTCGGCGAAGTCCTCGCGGAAACTCAGGATGTTTTCGATTTTCGCGCCCCGCCAACCGTAGATCGACTGGTCGTCGTCGCCCACGGCCCAGACGTGCGCAGTCTTTCCTGCAAGCGCACGCAACCACTTGTACTGGATGCCGTTGGTGTCCTGGAACTCGTCCACCAGCAGGTGCTTGAAGCGGCGCTGGTAGTGGTCGCGGATGTCGGTCCGGTCACGCCACAGTTCGTAGCTGCGCAGCAGGAGTTCCGCGAAGTCCACTAGGCCGCCCTGCGCGCAAAGCTCCTCGTAGGCCTCGTAAACCTTCAGGTGCGTGACGTGGTAGATGTCGGCGTCGTTGCGGGGCAAGTCCTTGGGCCGGCGGCCCTCGTCCTTGTGGTGATTGATGAACCACACGGCTTGCCTTGCGGGCCACTTCTGTTCGTCCAGGTCGAGTGCACGCATCACGCGCTTGACGAGGCGCAACTGGTCGTCGGCGTCAAGAATCTGGAAGTTCTGCGGCAGCCCCGCGTCGTCCCAGTGCATGCGCAGCAAGCGGTGGGCGATGCCGTGGAACGTCCCCACCCACATGGCGCGTGCCGGCCCTTCGAGCAGGCGCTCGACGCGGCCCCGCATCTCCGCCGCGGCCTTGTTGGTGAAGGTGACCGCGAGAATGCCCCCGGGCGAGGCGCCCTCCGCCTCGACCAGCCAAGCGATCCGGTGCACCAGGACTCGCGTCTTGCCACTGCCCGCCCCCGCAACCACGAGCAGGTTGCCGACGGGCGCCGTAACGGCTTCCCGTTGGCGGTCGTTCAGGCCGTCGAGGATGTGGGTGATGTCCACCGTGCGAGTGCGCTTACGCCTACACTGGATAGCCGAACAGTACGCCCGACCCGCTTGAGCGTCAATGCTCCAGGAGAGTGTCGCCCTCGCCGCCCCGCTGCTGCATGGCCCACAGTTCGGCGTAGAGTCCCTTGCGCTCGAGCAGTTCGTCGTGGGTGCCGCGTTCCAGCACGGCGCCCTCGTCCAGGACGATGATGAGATCGGCGTCCTGCACCGTCGACAGCCGGTGGGCGATCACCACGGTGGTGCGGTTCTCGGCCACTTCGGCGAGCGCGTCAAGGATGGCCTGCTCCGTGTTCGAGTCGAGCGACGAGGTCGCCTCGTCGAAGAGCATGAAGGCCGGCTGCTTGAGAATGGCGCGAGCGATGGCGATCCGCTGCTTCTCTCCGCCGGAGAGCTTCAGTCCCCGCTCCCCGACCGTTGTGTCGTAACCGCCCGGCAGGCCGGCGATGAACTCGTCGAGATGCGCCAGCGCCGCGGCCTCGCGCACCTCGTCATCGGTGGCGTCCGGCCGGCCGTAGCGCAGGTTGTGCAGAAGCGTGTCGTTGAACAGCACCGGATCCTGCGGCACGACGCCGATACCGGCGCGCAGGCTCTCCTGGCGGAGCTCGCGAACGTCGTGACCGTTGATGCGCACGGCGCCGGCGTCGACGTCGTAGAACCGGTACAGCAGGCGCGCCACGGTGGACTTGCCGGCGCCGCTCGGGCCCACGAGCGCTACCTTCTGCCCGGGTTCGACCACGAAGTTGACTCCCCGGAGGATGGGGCGGTCGGCGTGATAGGCGAAGTCCACGTTGTCGAACTCGATCCGTGCGTCGCGGTGCTCGAGCGGCAACGCGTTCGCCGCGTCGATCACCTGCGAACGCCGGTCCAGGATGTCCACCATCCGCTCAACGTCGGTGAGCGCGCGCTTGAGTTGGCGATAGACGCTGCCGAGCGCGTTCAACGGCGCGAAGACCTGCATGCTGAAAGCGTTGATGAGGACGAGATCGCCGAGGGTCATGTCGCCCGAGACCACCTGCCCGGCGGCGAGGATCATCATCGACAGCATGCCGACGGTGACGAAGAGCGCTTGGCCGCAGTTCAGAAAAGCCAGCGAGTACCGGTTGCGCGCGCGCCATCGCTCCCACTCCGCGAGGTCTTGGTCGTAGGCATCCTGCTCGAGCGCCTCGTTGCCAAAGTACTTGACCGTCTCGTAGTTGATCAAGCTGTCGATGGCGCGCGTGTTGGCCCGGGAATTGGCATCGTTGGAGCGGCGGATGAACTTGGTCCGCCACTCGGTGACCCGGAGCGTGAAAACGATGTAGACGACGGCAGCGACGGCGACGATCACCGCGTAGGTGGGGTCGTAATTCACAAGCAGGATGACGGTGATTCCGGCAATCTGCAGCAGCGTCGGAAAGATGCTGAACACCAGCACCCGCATCAGCTCGGTGATGCCGTTGACGCCGCGGTCTAAGTCCCGGGAGACGCCGCCGGTGCGGCGAGACAGGTGGTACTCGAGGTCGAGGCCATGCAGGTGCGCGAGCACCTTCAGCGAGACCCGCCGCATCGCACGCACCGTGACGGTGCCGAACAATGCGTTGCGCAGTTCCCCGAACACCGTGATGCTGAAACGGGCCAAGCCGTAGGCAATCAGCAGGGCGATGGGTACCGTCAGCACCGAGCCCATCGGCACCGCGTCGAGATGATCGACGATCAGCTTCAGCAGCCACGGCACCAGCAGCGATGTGCCCGTGGACGCCAGCAGCAGCGTGACCGAGATCGCCACGCGGAAGCGGAACTCGAGCAGGAACGGCAACACGCTCGCTAGCACGCGAATGTCGCGCTCCGACAGCAGCCGGCCGAGGCGCAGTCCCGTGCCGACGGCGCCCTCGGTTGGTTTGTCCGCGATCTCGGCCACGGGCCTCCGCCGCAAGTTCAGCGGGACGTATTCTGCCCCAATCGCGTATGAGTTCCGGTGGTACGCGGACGTCCCCGTCCGCATTGTGGGCTAGTGGGTGTTCATTTGCGGGCGAGGACGCCCGCGCACCTCGATGGGCTAGCGTTAGTTTGTCTCCTTGTGCCAAGGAGTCTCGCCTCGGTTCCGAGCCGCACGTCCGTAGTCGCAGCTGGCGTGTCCAGCCGCGATGGTGACGAGTGCGCCGCCTCCGGCACTGGATGGCCGAACAGTAGGTCGCAGAGCGGAGCCCCCAAGTCGCATGTTTGGTGCAGCTCGCAACTGGCCGTCACCAGACTTTTTTGTAGCAGTGCAGATCGCCGAGGCCGGTGAAGCGCGCACGCGAACGAGTTACTGACCGAACCAACGCAGCACATGCCTTGTACATCTGCAATCATGTGCCGGAGCCGGTTGCTGCCGATCATTCTGGTTGGAAGACAGGTTCGGACGCTCATGAGGTACCAGCATGGAGCTTTCTCGCATTACAGCTGCAATCGCAGACATCCTGCGCCAATACGACAGCGAACTGCCGCGATTCAAAAAATTCCAGCCTGGAATCGGGCCGATTGGCGAACCGCAGCTTGTCAAGGCTGTGGCCGAACGGTTAACTCAGCGCGGATTCCCTTCAAGAACGAGGAGGACGCCAGACCTAGAGGTGCAAGGTGAGGTCGCTGTTGAGGTCAAGATCGTAAGACCGTACGGTGACAATGGAAAAGAGGCTGAGAATTGGGCCATCAATCTCCTGCATCCCTACCCCGGCAACATAAGCCTCTTGGGGGACGCCAAGAAACTGTCCGAGCTAACGGATTACTCGCAGAAGATTCTTTTCGTCGTTGGCTATGAACACGAGCCACCGAAGATCAGTCTAGACCCATTGTTGGTGTCATTCGAGCTGATCGTCCGTGAAGTCATGCGGATTGAAGTCGGCAAGAGGTGCGAGGAGGTCAGGCGCGGGTTGGTCCACCCTGAACACCAGGTATTGAGATGCATCAGTTGGGAACTCGCCGGTCAATG
The DNA here is from genome assembly GCA_965203685.1 of Candidatus Azotimanducaceae bacterium. Lineage (GTDB taxonomy): Bacteria > Pseudomonadota > Gammaproteobacteria > Pseudomonadales > Azotimanducaceae > VXYL01. The sequence goes on along the minus strand of OZ241908.1, from coordinate 5,409,956 downwards.
AAGCACTTCGGAACGGCGACGCACTCGAGCGGATGCCGCCGTAGCTGTCTTGACCGGATTTCAGTTAGGAGAAGAGCGTGTGCATTGGGGCTGCGGAACTGAGGACCAGACTGCCGGTCCTCTCGGCGCGCAAGTAGTGCGCCTCGGTATCTATCTGGAACCGTCTCCTTTGCGCACGTCAGCGAGCGCCTGCCGCGGATCGAAGTCGAAGCTCTGCGCCATGCGGCGATACAGGTCCTTCTGTTCCTCCGTCGTTGCGGCCGGCGTGTCCACCGCGATGGTCACGATCTGATCGCCGGGCGGACTGCCCGGAAGACCGCGGCCGCGTAGCCTGAGCTTGGTGCCGGCCGCCGTGCCGGGTGGAATGCGCAGGTCCACCTCGCCCTTGAGCGTCGGCGTCTTCACCGTGGCACCGAGTGCCGCTTCCCAGGGGGCGACCGGTAGCGACAGCGTGACGTCGCGCCCGTCCAGACCGTAGGTCGCGTGAGGCGCGATATGGATGTCAAGCAGGAGGTCCCCGGCTTGTCCGTCGCCGGTCCCGGCGCCCCCTTGGCCACGCAACCGGATGCGCCGGCCATCGGTGACGCCCGCCGGGATGCGCACGTTCAGCGTCCTTTGCTGGCGTTCCACACGACCGTCGGGTCGCCTCTTTGGAATCGCGAGCTGCAATTGGCGACGGCCACCGTGGAAGGCTTCCTCGAGGGTGACTTCAAGACGGTCCTCGACGTCGTCGCCGCGTTCGGAGAAGAACGACGAACGGCGCTCGGACGGCCCGCCGCCGAACGGCATGGCATCGCCGAAAAGCGTCCGGAAGAAATCGCTGAACGCGCCCGCGTCGGTCGTGGTGAATCCCCCGCCGGGGAACTCCGTCTTGAACTGCCAGCCGGGTGGCGGCTCGAACTGTCCACCGTTGCGGAACGGCGAGCGTCGAACCTCGTCGTACGCCTCGCGCTTGTCGGGATCCTTGAGTGCCTCGTAGGCTTCGTTGATCTCCTTGAAGCGCACCTCGGCATCGCCTTCTTGGCTGACGTCGGGGTGGTACTTGCGGGCCAGTCGCCGGTACGTGCGCTTGATCTCGTCGGCGCTGGCGTCTTCGGCCACACCTAGGATCTTGTAGTAGTCCTTGAACTCCATCCTGCCTCATGAGGCGCGCCTGCGGCCGGCACCTTGTGGGGCCGGCCGATCGCGCTCAACTCAGTTCACCTGCACCTCGATGGCACGGGCCTGGGCCTGCTTGCGCTTCGCCACGCTGATGGTGATCACACCGTCCTTGGCGGCGGCGTTGATCTCCTCGTCGTTGGCGTCGTTCGGCAGCCGGAAGCTGCGGGTGAACTTGCCGTGGCGACGCTCGCGGCGATGCACTTGGCCTTCGCTGTCGTCGGACGAGAAATCGCGCTCGCCCGAGACGCTCAGCACGTTGGCGCGTACGCTGACGGTGATGTCCGAAGGGCTCACCGCCGGGATCTCGAGGTCGAACACGTAAGCCTTGTCGGTTTCCCGGATGTCGACCGCCGGGTGCCAGCCGAGACCGTCGTTGGCGGCGGCTTGGTCGCCCAAGCGCCGACCGAGAAACTCATCGAGCTCGGCGAACGGGTTCCATCGCACTACATTCATGGTCTTGTCTCCTCATGGGTGTTGAATGCCTGCGATGGTATGTAGGGACAACCGTTTGTTTTCAAAGGACTTGAAAAACGCGGGTGGGGCCCAAGATTGGAGTGCTTGGGCTGCGGTAAGCGTCACTCGACGGTCACCGACTTTGCGAGGTTGCGTGGCTGATCGACATCCGTGCCCTTTAAGACCGCCGTGTGGTAGGCGAGTAGCTGTAGCGGCACGGTGTAGACGATGGGCGTGAGCAACTCGTGCGTCTTCGGCACCTCGATCACGGTCACGCCGTCATCCGGCTCGATGCCGGCGTCGGTATCGGCGAAGACGTACAGGCGGCCACCCCGAGCGCGCACCTCCTGCAGGTTCGAGCGCACCTTGCGCACCAACTCGCCGCCCGGTGCGACTGCAATCACCGGCATGTCCCCGTCCACAAGCGCGAGTGGCCCGTGCTTGAGTTCGCCCGCCGGATAGCCCTCGGCGTGGATGTAGGAGATCTCCTTGAGCTTCAGTGCCCCTTCCAGCGCCACCGGGTAGTGCGCGCCCCGGCCGAGGAACAGGGCGTGATGGCGGTGCATGAACTCGACGGCCAAGCGGCGGATACGAGCATCGAGCTCGAGCGCCTCGTCGATCACTTCGGGCAAGCCGCGCAATGCTTCGACCAGTTCCCGTTCCTTGTTGGCATCGAGACCTGCCCGGCGTCCAAGGAGGATCGCCAACATCATCAACACCGATAGCTGGGTGGTGAACGCCTTCGTGGACGCGACGCAGATCTCCGGCCCGGCCTCCGTCATGAACGCAAGCTCCGCCTCGCGCACCTGCGAGCTATTCGGCACGTTGCAGACCGTCAGCGTGTGGTCGAACCCGGCGGCTTGGGCGATCCGGTGTGCGGCCAAGGTGTCGGCGGTCTCGCCGGACTGGGTGATGCTCACGAACAGGCTGCCCGGCGGGGTGACGAACTTGCGATAGCGGAACTCCGAGGCGATCTCCACGTTGCAGGGGATGCGCGCCAGTTCCTCGATCCAATAGCGCGCGACGCAGCCAGCGTAGTAGGACGTGCCGCAGGAGGCGATGGTGACGGCACGCGTGTCGTCCAGGACCTGCTTGGTCCCGATGCCGAAGGCCGCTTCGAGGACGCGGCTGCGACCGAGCCGGGTCTCTAAGGTGTCCCGAATCGCCCGTGGCTGTTCGTGGATCTCCTTTTCCATGTAATGGTGGTAGTTGCCCTTGTCGGTCGCGTCGGCACTGTGCTCGACGCGCACCGAGGTGCGTACCACGGCGCGGTTGTCGGCATTCCAGACCGTGAAGTCGCTGGCGGTGAGGTCCACCAGGTCGCCCTGCTCGAGGTAGATGAACTGGTCAGTGACCGGCCGCAGCGCCAGCGTGTCGGAGGCGATGAAGTTCTCGCCGATGCCGATGCCGACGACGAGCGGGCTCCCGGCCCGGGCCGCTACCAGCCGCCCCGGCTCGTCCCGGGACATCACCCCGAGTGCGTAGGCGCCGTCCAGGCGTTTCACTGCGTTGGCGACAGCATCGAGCAGGTCGCCAGACTCGTCCAGGCAGCGGTTGATGAGGTGTGCGACGAGTTCCGAATCGGTGTCGGACTCGAGCTCGAAACCGTCAGCGAGCAGTTCGTCGCGCAGTTCCTCGTAGTTCTCGATGATCCCGTTGTGGACCAGGCAGACGCGACCGCGCGACATGTGCGGATGGGCGTTCTCGACCGCGGGGGCACCGTGGGTTGCCCAACGCGTGTGGGCGATTCCGGTGATGCCGTGAATCGGCGCGCCGTTCAGGCTCTCCACCAGTTCCTTGACGCCGCCCACCGTGCGGCGACGTTGGATCTCGGGGTTGGTGCCGTCGAGGACGGCGATCCCGGCGGAGTCGTAGCCCCGGTATTCCAGCCGCTGAAGCCCGGCGAGCAGGATGGCCGGCACATTCCGGCTGGCAACGGCGCCGACGATTCCGCACATACCTATCCCTCCTCGTCGCGGCGGCGTTTCGCGGGCGGCGTCCAGCCTTGGATGTTGCGTTGGCGGCCCCGGCCGATGGCGAGGTCTTCGCGCGCGACGGTCTTGGTGATCGTGGAGCCGGCGCCGACGTACGCTTCGTCGTCGATGGTGAGCGGTGCGACCAACGTGCTGTTGGTGCCGATGAACACGTTCTCGCCGATCTCGGTGCGGTGCTTGTCGACGCCGTCGTAGTTGCAGGTGATCGCGCCGGCGCCGACGTTGGTACCCGCGCCGACGTCCGCATCGCCGAGGTAGGCCAGGTGGTTGGCCTTGGCGCCGGCACCGAGGCTCGCCTTCTTGGTTTCGACGAAGTTGCCGATGTGGACCGACTCCGCGAGTTCGGTCCCGGGACGCAACCGCGCGTAGGGCCCGATCCGACATCCGCCGGCGATCACCGCGCCGTCGATGTAGCTCATCGGTTGGACCTCGACGGCGTCCCCGAGAACCGAGTCCCGAATGATGCATCCGGGGCCGACCTCAACCCCTTCGCCGAGGGTCACGTCGCCCTCGAACACGACGTCGACGTCGATGACGCAGTCCGTTCCCGCCTTCAGGCGACCGCGGATGTCGAGCCGGGCCGGGTCCATGACGGCGACACCGTGCCCCATGAGTTCGTTGGCGAGGCAACGCTGGTAGTAACGCTCGAGTTGTGCCAACTGCACACGGTCGTTGACCCCCATGACCTCCTCGGGGACGCGGCCGTCGATGCCCGTGACCGGGATCCCGTCGAGATCGGCTTTGGCGACGATGTCGGTCAGGTAGTACTCGCCTTGCTTGTTGTCGCGGTTGAGGGTCCCAAGGAGTGCGTCGAGGATGGCCTTCGGCGCCGCGAGAATGCCGGTATTGATCTCGGTGATCGCGAGTTGCTCCGCCGTCGCGTCGGCGTCTTCGACAATGCCGACGATGCGCCCATCGCGCCGCAAAATGCGTCCGAAACCGCTCGGATCCGGCAAGTCGATGGTGACCAGGGAGATGCCGTCGCCCGTTGCGGCGACACACTGGTTAAGCGTTTCAGCGCGTACCAAGGGAACGTCGCCCAGCAGGACGAGCACGGTCGCGTCGTCGGCCACAGTCGGCAACGCCTGTGCCGCGGCATGGCCGCTGCCGAGACGTGGCTCTTGGAGAACCCAGGAAATTCGTGGCTCGTCGCAGAAGTAAGCCTTCACTTCGTCGGCTTGGTCGCCGACGACGACGTGGCACCGGTCGGGTTCGAGGCGGAACGCCGTGTCGAGCACGTGCGCAAGCAGGGGTCGCCCGGCAAGCGGATGCAGAACCTTCGGCGTTCTGGACCGCATCCGCGTTCCCGCGCCGGCAGCGAGCACGACGACCTCGAGAGCCATGGGTGTTCCCGTCCCGCGTGAGGGTCAAGCATTATAGGAGTTGCACACGGCGGAATGGGCCTAGATGCCGACAATGACCATTGCTCCCCCGGATCCAAATGCACCGATCACGAAGGCGGTGATCGCGGCCGCAGGGAGCGGGACCCGCTTCCTTCCCGCCACCAAGGCGGTGCCCAAGGAGATGATCCCGCTCATCGATCGCCCGATCGTGCAGTACATCGTCGAGGAACTGGCCGCGAGCGGCATCGCCGATGTCGTCTTCGTGACGCGCTGGGACAAGAAGGTCCTCGAGGACCACTTCGACCGTCATCCAACGTTGGAGGCGACGCTCTCAGCCAGTGGCAAGGCCGAGTACCTCGCCGAAGTCCGCCGCGCCAACGAGTTGGTGAACGCTGCGTTCATCCGCCAGCGGGGTCCGTACGGCAACGGGACGCCGGCCCTGAATGCGGCCCCGCTCGTCGGCGATGCGCCGTTCGTCTACGCCTTTGCCGACGATCTGGTGAGTTCCACGGTGCCTTTCACGCGGCAACTGATCGACCAGTACCGCAAGACGCCGGGCGTCATCCTGGGCGCGCAACGCGTCGAGAAGGACCAGATTCCGAAATACGGCATGATCGAAGCCGACGAGGCGAGGCGCGTCACCCGCATCGTCGAAAAGCCCGCCGCGGCCGAGGTGACCTCGGACATGGTGGGATTCGGCCGCTACATCCTGCCGCCCGAGATCGCCGACATCCTCGCCGACACGCCCACCGGGAAAGGCGACGAGCTGTGGCTGATGGACGCGATCGAGGTCTACATGCAGCGCGGCGGGCCCGTCTACGCCTGTCCCGTGGACGACGGCCGCTGGCTCACCACCGGCGACCCGGTCAACTACTTGGAGGCGCTGTTCCATTACGCCATGCGACGCGAAGACCTAGGTGCCGACTTCAAGCGGATCGTGCGCCGGTTCGCGGAAGACCCGGAGTAGGTGGGCTTCGGGTGGTACGCGGATCTCCCGCCCCGCATTAGGCGCTTGGACGCCCGCGACCCTTGACCATAACGTCCTGAACGTTAATGATGTTAACGTCATGGACGTTAAAGCGCGAAACGAGCTTTTGGCCAAGGGTCAGATCGACCGGGAGGACCTCTGGCCGCGCCTTGTCGAGTTCGAGGAGCGCCCGCGCACATTTCGTTTCTCGTTCGGGTTGGACGAGTTGCCTCAGGAGCCGGGGGTCATCCTTGTCCGCGGCCCCCGCCAGTACGGCAAAAGCACCTGGCTCGAGCTGATGCTTCGCGACACCGTCGTGGACCATGGTCCCGGGTCGGCGTACATCCTGAACGGCGACGAGTTGACGGATGCCCAGGACCTCGAGCGGCACATCGTCGAGCTAGTCGCGATGTATGCACCCGGGACGCGAGTCCGGAGGCTGTTTATCGACGAGATCACGGCCGTCGCAGACTGGGAAACCGCGGTCAAGCGTCTCGTCGACCGCGGCGTATTGCGGGGAGTCCTGGTGGTTACGACCGGCTCGCGGGCAACCGACATCCGGCGTGGCTCGGAACGCCTGCCGGGACGCAAGGGCCGACTCGCACGCACCGACTACCTGTTCTGCCCGGTCGCCTACAAGGACTTCCACACGCAGTTCCACGACGAGCTGAAGGACGACACCTGGATTGCCTACCTCCTGTCCGGGGGTTCGCCGGTGGCCGCCAGCGACATCTGGCAGTTCGAGCGCATACCGGCGTACTTCTTCGAGATGATCCGCGATTGGGTCATCGGCGAGATGGCCCGCAGCGGCCGGTCCCGGCGATTCCTGATCGCCTTGATGAGAACGCTTTACGCCCAAGGGGGCTCGCGGACGGGCTATCTCAAGCTCGCGCGCGAGTCGGGCCTCGCCAACAACACCGTGGCGTCGGGGTACATCGAGCAACTCTCGGACGCGCTTTCCGTTCTGCCGTCGTTCCAGTGGGACCATGACAAGGACATGCCCCTGCAGCGCAAGCCGGCGAAGTTCCACTTTGTGAACCTTGCCGTGGCGCTCGCGTTCGCGCCGAACCGCATGGTCTACGTCCATGAATTCAAGCGCTTGGCGAACCGCGAGAAGGGACGCTGGCTGGAGTGGCTCGTCGCCCAGGAACTGTTCCGCCGCCAGGCGATTGCCGGCGTCGAGGATCCGGAAGCGATCTGGTACTGGGCGTCGCGCGACCACGAGGTCGACTTCGTCGACCACGGGCGAAGGCTCTACGAAGTGAAGGTGGGGCGGACGGGTCCCATGGACTTCGCGTGGTTTCCACGGACATTCCCCGGCCGCAAGCTCTTGGTCGTCGGTGGGGACGAGTTCGAAACGCCACACGTCAAGGGAATCACCATCGAGCAGTTCCTCCTGGCGGACGGCTTGCCGCACCCGTATCCGGGCCAGGTCGACGACGACGACGTCTTCAACGATCTGGCGCGGTTTGCCGAGGAAGGCTGACGCGTCGGGGCACGCCGTCGCTGGCGTTTGTGCTAGGTTGGCTCGCATTCGTGCCTCGAGGATTGGTGCCAAATGACCGTCGTGAGACCCGTAGCAACGTCCGTTCTGATCCTTGCGTTGGCATTGGCGGCGTGTACACCGCCTGACACCGGCGACGTGGATTGGCCGGTCTACATGGGCGACGAAGGCCGGCAGCACTACTCCGAACTCGACCAGATCAATCGCGACAACGTCGGTCAACTGCAACAGGCGTGGGTCTACAACTCCGGCGAGCCGAGCGGCACGATGTACACCAGCCCGCTCGTGGTCGACGGCGTCTTCTACGCCCTGTCCCCGAAGCTCGTCCCCTTCGCGCTCAACGCCGCGACCGGCGAAGAGATCTGGCGTACCGATCTTGAACTGCCCGGGGCGGCGCAACGCGGCCTGATGTGGTGGGAGAAGGGCGACGACCGGCGAATCCTGTTCGCCGCAGGCCGGGAACTCATTGCGCTGAACGCCGACGATGGGCAGTTGGTGCCGACCTTCGGCGAAGGAGGTCGCCTCGACATGCGTCCGAAGGAGAACGACCGCGGCGGTCACTTCGGGCTGACGGCGCCGGGTGTCGTGTTCGAGGACAAGATCATCGCCGGCTTTACCACCACGGAGTGGGCCGACTCGTTCCCCGGCTCCATTCGCGCCTTCAGCGCCATCGACGGGAAACTGGTCTGGAAATTCAGCATGATTCCCGCCCCTGGCGAGCGCGGATCGGAAACCTGGGCGGAGGGTTCCTTGGAAAAGGCCGGTGGCGCCAACGCCTGGACCGCCCTGACGCTCGACGAGGAACGGGCCATGTTGTACGTCCCCACGGGGTCGGCCACGCCCGATTTCGTGGGTGCGGCACGACTTGGCGACAACCTGTACGCCAACAGCATCGTCGCCCTCGACGCGCGCACGGGCGAGTACCGGTGGCACTACCAGGTGATGCGCCACGACCTGTGGGACCGCGACAACCCGGCGCCGCCGACCCTCGTGCAGTTGGAGCGCGACGGCAACGTGATCGACGCGGTGACGCTGACCACCAAGTCGGGCCACCTGTACGTCTTCGACCGGGAGACCGGCGAGCCGCTGCATCCGATACACGAGGTCGACTCGGCGATGGAAAGCTCGATGCCGGGCGAAGTGACCGCGCCCAAACAGCCCGTGTCCAGCATCGAGTTCAGCCGCCAGGTCTTCGAGGTGACCAACCGCAGCGAAGAAGCCCGCCAGGCCGTATTGGAGAAGATCAAGGACTACGACATCCGGCCCTGGACGCCGCCGAAGGTAGGGACGATTCTGATCACCCCTTGGTACGACGGTGGTGCCGAGTGGGGCGGCTCGGCCTTTGATCCGGCGAACAACCGGCTAATCCTGAACGCGAACGACGTTTCGGGCCACCTCACCCTCAGCGAGATTCCCGTTGGTTTCAGCAAGGCAGGGAGCTACGCGTTGCACTGCGGAAGTTGCCACGCGCCGGACTTCAGCGGGACCGATGCCGGCCCGACCCTGGTGGGTGTCGTCGAGCGAGTGGGCTACCGGGAGGTGCTGAAGATCGTCAACGAGGGCAAGGGCCGCATGGCCGGATTCGCGCACCTCGACGAGTACGTGCGCACCGGCATCATGCAGCACCTGATGCAGCCCGAACCGGTTGTCGACGCGCCCACGGACGAGGTCACCTACACCCACTGCTGCTATGTGTACCTGCGGGACCACGAGGATCTTCCGGGCAACGCGCCGCCCTGGGGCACGCTGAACTCCATCGACCTCGCCACGGGCGAGATCGTCTGGCAGGTCCCGTTCGGGAACTACCCGAGCCACCCCGACCTCGGCTTCGGCGCCGTCAACTACGGCGGTCCGGTGGTCACCAAGTCGGGCCTGATCTTCATCGGCGCAACGCCCGACATGAAGTTCCGCGCCCACGACACGCGCGACGGCTCGATCCTGTGGGAGACCGATTTGACCGCAGCGGCGTTCTCGACGCCCGCCGTCTATAGCGTTGACGGCAAGCAGTACGTGGCCATCGCCGCGGGCGGCGGTCGCATGGGACCGCCGTCAGGGTCGGAGTATTTCGCATTCAGCTTGCCGTGACCGGGCCATCGCGGGCGAGGTTCCCGGTGGTGCGCGGACGTCCTCGTCCGCAATTCGGTGCGATCGCCGTCACCGCGCCACCAGCACCGCCCAGGCGTCCCACCATCGTCGCTCGACGGTACTGAACCCGGCGTCGCGCAGCAGTTGGCGATTGGTCTGGAAATTCAGCGTGATGTCGTAGTTCCACTCCCCGGTGCGACCACCGGGCAGTTTCGCAACCGACTTCTCGAAGTCGGCGTGGTCTTCTGCCCCCGCAGGCCCGTCGGTCATCTGGTCGCCTTCGACGTAGACACCACCCGGCTTCAACGCTTGTCTGAAATCCCGGTAGATGTCGACCTTGGTGTCGGGAGGGAAGTGGTGCACGCAAAGGACCGACACGACGTAGTCGAAGCCGACTAGACCCGGCGGCCACTCTACGCAGGACGCTTCGAGAAGCGTGATCTGCGCCATCCGCGCCGCGTACTTGGTGCCGAGTTCGGCAAGCATCCGCGGTGCCTGGTCCATCGCCGTGATCTGCGCATTGGGGACGCGCTCGAAGATGTGGGCGAGTTCCAAGCCGGTGCCGCAGCCGACGTCGAGGATCTTTAACGGCTCCTGTGTTTCCGGAAACTGCGCGGCGACCGCGTGGTGCAGGCTGTCATAGTCGCCCGCGAACTTCGCATCCCACAGGTGGGCGACGGCGTTGAAGAAGTCCGGCAGGCTCTCGACGTCGTAGCCGATGCCGCCGGGGTCGCGGGCGACGCGACCGGACTCGCGCAAGCGCTCGAACTCTTCATCGAGCGCGCGACGATCGTTTTCGATAGACATACGTTCTCCGTAACCGCGCGGCGAGCGCGGCTTCAGATGAGGTGTTGGGAGAACGCGGCCCGTGGGTTCGGACCGTACAGGGTCGACCGCGGGCCTAAGTGCTCCCGTTTCCAAGAAGGGTGCGAGGTGCCATCGGTCGTCTCCTGCGGGTCAGTGGATTCGCGCAACCTAGCAGCGGCGAACCGCGCATGCAACATGACCGCGTCTCTTCGCTCGCACGCGAACGTCGACGATTTGATGCGCGGCTGGGAAGGTGGTTTAGTCCACGAATGCACTTGGAGCCCCTGACCCGCCGGCAACTGCAAGACTTCGCCGCCAACGGTTTCCTGCATGTCCCCGCCATGGTGCCGGAGAGTGAACTCGCCGCGCCCGACCGGGACAGCCTGGCGCTCATCGAGCAGGGCGTGAACGGTCCGTTCGGCGACGACCGATGGCGCTACGGTGAGGATCCCGACAAGGGCAAGGCGCACTGCCTTTACCGCGTCAACGACCTGGCCGCGGTCGACATGCCCCCGAGCTTCCAGATGCTGCTCGCCTATCCGCCGTTGCTGGCGGCGGTGTCGCAACTCGTGAACGGTGACGAGTTCGCGGCGTCCGTCCATGCGTTGGTATTCAAGCTGCCGCGACACGGGGTGCCCGCACGTTGGCACCAGGACCCGGTCAAGGTGTTCCGCTTCCCCGTGTTCAACATGGACATCTACCTCGACGACGCCACCGTCGACAACGGTTGCCTACGGGTCTTCCCGGGAAGCCACCTGACGGGGCATCACGCCCCCGACCAGCATCCGGACTTCATCGGAAGCTGGACCAATGGGAGCGACGAGAGCGACGCCCGTGGCGCGATTCCCGTGCCCGTCAAGCGCGGGGACGTGATCTTCCACGCGACTACCGTGATCCACGGCAGCCCTTGGAATCGCTCCGACGACTTACGCCGGACGGTCTACTTCCACTTCGACCATCGGTTGGATGTCGAACTCGCCGGAGATCGTTGGCCGCAACGGCGGTTTGCCGAAGCCCGAGCCGTTACGGCCCGCGCCGTTGAGGCGCGGGCGCGGCTCCACCCGGACGAGGTGCCGTACCCCTACTGACCGGCCCTAGGAGCCGCCGGACGCTCATTGCAATCCCAGGATCAGGAATCCGCGCCCGGGAACCGTGATGGCCGGGTCCAAGCCGAGCACGTCACCGGTCATGGCGTCGATGCCGATGTTCGCGCCGTACAGCGACTCGGCGAAACGGTCCACCGCCACGTCCTTGTCCTCGGCGTTCTTGTTGATGGCCACCATCACGCGGTCGTCGTCGGCGTGTCGGAAGTAGACGTAGATGCCGTCCTTCGGCACGTAGTGCGTCAACCGGCCTTGCGTAACTGCCTTGGACGACTTGCGCCAGGTGAGCAGCGTTTTGAGGAACTGCTGGGCTTCGGCAGCGTTGGGTGACAGACCGTCGCCGGTGAAGCCGTTAACGCGGTCTTCCGGCCAACCGCCGGGGAAATCGGCCCGCAAAACGCCGTGCGAGGCGCCGGGCGGGTGATCCATCAGGATTTCCGTGCCGTACAGAAGTTGCGGAACCCCGCGCGTCGTCAGCACCAGGACCATCGCCAGACGAAAAAGCTCGTCGTTGGCACCGAGTTGGTGGTAGATGCGGTGCATGTCGTGGTTGTCGGCGAACACCAGCAGGTTGTCCGGGTCGGCGTAAAGGAAGTCGGCGGCCAGCGCGCGGTAGAACGTCACGATCCCCGTGTTCCACGCCTCGTCGCCGCGAAGGCTGGGGACGATGGTCCGTTGCAGCGGGAAGTCCATCAGGCTAGGCAGGTCGGACTCGTAGCCGTCGTCGCGCGTCTTGCCCCGCTGCCAATAGGCGATGATGCCGGGGTTCTCGTTCCACTCCTCGCCGACGACGTTGAAGTTGGGGTACTCGGCCATGACACGCCGGGTCCAAGCGGATAGGAAGTCCTTGTCGGCGTAGGACCAGGTGTCGACACGGATGCCGCTCAAGTCGGCGTATTCCACCCACCAGATGGCGTTCTGGATGAGGTAGGTCGCCAGCAGCGGGTTGCGCTGGTTGAGGTCCGGCATGGTGGGCACGAACCAGCCGTCCACGAAGGCCCGGCGGTCGACGTCGGCCCCGTGCGGGTCGTGCAGCGGCTCCCGGACGTGGCTGGTCGGTACGAAGGACCCGTGGTTGATCCAGTCGGCGGTCGGGGGATCCGCCACCCACCAGTGGCTGACGCCGCTGTGGTTGGGAATGAGGTCCATGATGATGCCCACGCCGCGCTCCCGCGCCTCGGCGACGAGTTCCCGGTACAACGCGTTGTCGCCGAGGCGGGGATCGACCTGGTAGTAGTCCGTCGTGGAGTAGCCGTGGTAGGAGAAGGTCGGCTCGTTGTTCTCGAGGACGGGGTTGAGCCAGATCTGCGTGTATCCCATGTCCGCGATGTAGTCGAGATGGTCGATCACGCCTTGCAGGTCTCCGCCGTGCCGGCCATCCGGGTTGGTCCGGTCCGCGCGTTCCAACATCCCTGGCCCGCTGTCGTTGTCGGGGTCGCCGTTGGCGAAGCGGTCCGGCATGACCAGGTAGACGACGTCGGCGCTGGAGAAACCTTCGCGGTCGGCTGACCCCGGCCGGCGCGCTTCGAAACGGTAGGCGACCTTGGATTCCTGACCGTCCTGGCTACGGAACCGAATGTCGCAGGAACCGGGTGCCATGTCCGGGGCCAGTTCGAGGTCGATGAAGAGGGCGTTGGGGCTATCGACGCGGTGCGTCCCGACGTGCCTCACACCGGGGCAGTCGATGCTGGGCTCGAGTTCAGCCACGGACTCGCCACGAACCATGAGCTGCAGTGCGGGGTGATTCATGCCGGCCCACCAGGACGGAGGCTCGATGCTTGCGACGGACGGCCCGGCGCTACAGACGGCGGCGACACCGACAAGCGCGAGCTTCGAGGGGCTGGGGCTGTCAGGCATCGGCGTTCTCGGCGGAGGCGTTCTCGGCGGAAAGGTACCTACTAAGGGCGGCCTACTCGAGGTGCATGGCCAGGAACTGGGCCAGTTCCGCGTAGGTTTGCTGGTTCTCGGGCGAACCCACAAACATGTACTCCGCGTGCGACAGACCTTCGTAGACGTTGAGATCGGCCACCACGCCGGCGACCTTGAGCTTGCGATGGACGCGGGCCGTGTCGCTGAGCAGCATGTCGCGAGTGCCGGTGACGAGGTACGTCGGTGGGAAGCCGGTGAAGTCGCCGTACACGGGCGAAATCAGCGGATCGGTCAACGGTGTACCGGCCGCGTACAGCTTGGCAGCGGCCGCAAGCATCCCGTCGTAGGTCACGAGGATGCGGTCAATGCCCTCAAGCGTGTGCAGGGAATCACTGGTGTCCGTGAGATCCGCCCACGGCGTGCCGAGGTAGACCGCACCCGGCACGGGCAAGTCGAGGGCCTTCATGCGGTGGATGGCGGCCAACGAGAGCCCGCCCCCGGCCGACGTGCCACCGATGGCAATCCTCCCCGGTGCGAGGTCCTTCAGCACCTCGCGGTAGACGGCTACGACATCGTCGACGGCGGCCGGAAACGGATGTTCGGGTGGCATGCGATAGTCCACGACGACCGCCGGTATCCCGGCGGACGAAGAGATGACCGCCGCTTCGGTTACAGCGGCATCGCCGCCGCCGAAGACATAGGCGCCGCCATGGATGTAAAGGAACATGTGATTCTCGTGCGGTGGCCTAGCACCGCCCCTCGGCCAGACCAAGTACACCGGGACGTCGCCGTATTCGCCCGGCTCGATTACCACGCCGGCCTGCTCGGCGAGCGCTTCCAAGTCGGTCTGATCCGGGAATTGCGCGGCCAAGGCGCGCCATTCCTCGGCTGTCTGCGGTTGCACGGTCTTCGACTGCGCCACCGCGGGCGCGGGTGACTGGGCCACGGCTTCGCGCAGCATGTCGCTTGCACCTTCGGGCGGTGACAGCGTCCGCGGGGCGATCTCCCAGTCCCCTTCGGCTGCATGTCCGAGCGCCCCGAGCAGCGTCAATAGTCCAACTACGGTTGATCTCACGTTCGCCTCCCGGCCTTAAGCGGCGACTCGTTCGCGTTCAGCTTCAGCCACCACCGCGCCCATGCCGTCCCACTCGTGCCACATATTGCACATCGCGTACTTCGAGCGCTGCCACGGGTCGTTGCCCTTCTCGAACTTGAGCCACTCGCCGCGCTGGCCGCGGTCCGGGTGGTCGGTGATGCCGTTCACCAGCACGTTCGGCTGGCGCTTCTTGTTGCGGATCCGGAAGATGATGCTCTGGCGCGGTTCGGTGCCCTCGTTGCGTGTTCCGGAATGCGGGATCTGGTAGACGGTGATGCACGCGTCGCCGGGCTCCATCAGGATCTGCGTGGGACGCGGCCAGCGCCGACCGTCGGGCGTGCATTCGGAGTCCTCATCGATGAACTGCTCGCGCACGGCCTCGGGCAGGTAGATGAGCCCGCATCGATTGGGCACGGTGTAGTCGAGCCGCGGCCATCCCGGGCCCTCGACGCCCAAGTGGTTGTTGGTGTCGCGCTGCCAACGGAAGAACCCCTCGACCGCGTGGTGGGCGCCGCGCAAGAGCGCCGTCTGGCCGCGGCCTTCGACGGTCTGGTCGTTCAGGCACACGAAAACGAACGCCGTGAAGCTGCCGAGCCCCAACGTCATGTCCGGGTCCTCGAACATCGGCACCATGTTGTGGCCGATCACGTCGGGGCTGCGTCCCAAGTCGCCTTTCGGTCCCGAGGCGATGTAGCGGCGGTAGATCTCGTCCGGCGTGCCGTCCTGGACCTCCTGCGGAATCCGGATGGTCATGCTGCCGTCGACGTGCGACTCGGCCGCGTAGTACGGCATGTCGCGCTCGCGGTAGCCGAGGTTGTTGAAGTGGTTGCCGGGCTCCGTCACTGGCCGGACGCCGACCTGGGCTGCGATGGGCGGATCGAAGTGGCCCATGGCCGAGTGCAGGATCGGCGTGACGCTCGACTTGTTGACGAGATCGGTCATCTCCGTGGCCTTGGACAGCAACCCTTCGCCGCCCTCAATGCGCCGCTTGGCGGCCGCGACGAGGTGCTCCGGCACGGCGTTGCGGACAATCACGTAGCCATCCCGGTACAGGGTACGTTTCTGTTCGAGCGTGAGCGACTCTTGCATGGGCCTTGGTCTGGCGTTGCTCAATGAACACGCTAGCGTAGCATCTACGCCGACAACAACGAGGAAGGGGTGTGTCGATGGAAACCGTCCAGAACAAGGTCGCCGTGGTGACCGGTGCGGCGTCCGGCATCGGTCTCGGCATGACGCGCGCCCTCACCGGGGCCGGCGCGCACGTCGCGATGGTCGACGTCGAGGACGAGGCGCTGTCCAAGGCCCATGCGGAGTTCGACACGGCCAATGTCGACGTGCGTCCCTATCGGTGCGATGTGAGCGATGCCGCGCAAGTCGAGGACGTGGCTGGCCGCGTGCGTGACGACTTCGACGGCGTGCACATCGTCTGCAACAACGCTGGCGTCGGCGCGGGAGGGCCAATCGACGAGGCCACGGAGCAGGACTGGCAGTGGGTGCTCGGCGTCAACCTCCATGGCGTCGTCAACGGTATGCGCACATTCGTGCCGATCATCAAGGAGACGATCAAGGCCGGTGGCGACGGCCACATCGTCAACACCGCGTCGGTGATGGGTCTGTGGACCAATCCCGGCGGCTCGGTGTACGGGGCATCGAAGTACGCCGTGGTGGCCATATCGGAAACAACACGGGCCGAACTCGAGCCGTTCAACATCGGCGTATCGGCTCTCTGCCCCTACATCGTCGATACACGCATCCTGCAGTCCGGCCGCAACCGGCCCGCCAAGTACGGTGCACCCCAGCCCCGCGGCCCGGAGGCCATGCGCCGTGGACAAGAGATCGCCGCACTCTTCTCCCGCGGCATCAGCATCGACGGCATCGGGGAACTGGTTCTGAACGGCATCCGACGCAACAAGGCCTACATCTTCACCCACGCCAGTTCGCGGAATCGCATCCGCGAACGCTTCGAGCGGATCCTCGCGGACTTCGACGGCTCGGAGTTGGAGAACGATCCGTGACCGACGGTAAGGAAATGGGGTGGCAATGCGCCGAGAGAACGAGGCGCTGAAAGACTTCACCGGCGAGCGCGTCGTTCGGTGGCCGGAGTGATGCGATGCTGAACGCCTTGTCGAGGGACTGGGGGCGTTACGGGTTCGGGATCTCGGCAATCACGGTTGGCGTTGCCTTTGTTGTCTTCGTGGGCATCAACGCTACGGATCCCATATACCTAGCCCTCGTATTCCAAGGTGTTGTACCAGGCGCCGCCTTCGTGGCTGTCGGCATCTGGGCGATCAAGCGACCTGCGGATCTACCGCGCGTTCTCGGGGCGGCCGCCGGCGCTCTGTCGGCACCGCTGTACTACCCGCTGGTCGGATTCGCGCATCCGAACGATGTCGGAGCGGACATCGGCCGCGGGCTAGTGGGCGTTGCATTGCCGGTGATACTGCCACTCAACATGTGGATCTGCGCAACGGTAGGGCAACGCGTAGCGGAGCGGCGGCGAGTCGGGCTGGGGATTGCGCCCCCTGTACCTGGTTCCGGAACGGCATTGCGTATGTCCGCCCGGGCCATTGGGCTGGGTGCTGTGGCGATTTCCGCCATGATCTTGTGGCAAGCGATTTCCGAATCCTCGCTCGATCCTCGCGTGGCGAACTGGGAGATCGTTCACCATGGCGTTCTCCCCGCCGTGCCGATCGCCGTGCTCGGCGTTTGCGCGTTCGCGTTGACGACATGGCTCCCGATGATGTGCGGCGCCTTGCTGGGCACGTTTCCGGCGGTGGCTTGCTCCAGCCTGCTTGTCGACCCGAACCCGGCCAACCACGGACAGGTGCCGGAGGCACTCCTCGCGTATTCGCTGCCCGTGACGCTGCCCATCACAGTGGGACTTGGCGCTTTGGCCGGTGATCGCATTGAGCGACGTATTCGAGAGTTTCGCGTCCGGCGGAGTGTGCGCTAGCGGCTGCCCCTTTGTGGCTGAAGGCAGCCGGGTGCACCGTGGTGACACTAGATCCGCTTCAGCCGCCTGACAGTTCGTTCATTGACGATGTTGCCAGTATTGAGCGTGCTCTTCGGCTCGAGTAGCACGACCTCGCACGGCTCCTCGGCGACGGGCCTGTGTTCCGTTCCGTGTGGGACGATGATGAACTCACCAGGTTCGAGCACCTGGGCCGCCTGGTCGCGGAACTCCATTCGCAGACGCCCCGAGACGACCAGGAACAACTCATCCTCCTCATCGTGACTGTGCCAGACGAACGCGCCCTCGAGCTTGGCCAGCTTGATCTGCATGTCGTTGATGTCGCCGGCAACTCTCGGTGACCAGGGCTCTCGAAAGCTCGCAAAGTGGGCCGCTAGGTTCTTTTTCGCAATCATTCGGGGAGTCGTGTGCGGAGCCTTACCAGCCAAGCTGCTGTCCGAGTGTGAATTCAACCCGGTAGCAGCGCTCGACGAACCGCCTCTGGTTCCCTTTGGATGACGCGCAGCAAGGTTTCCGCGGGTCCGCTGACGTTGCGCGTGCCCTGCTCCCACTTGCGGTATCCGGACAGGCTCATTCCCATCAGGGGGGCCATCTCCGCCTGCGTCAGATTCGCTTGTAGACGAACCTCGCGCGGAGTGACGTGCGTGTGCACGGTGGCCGGACCTTCGCCCTTCGCATGCGCTAGGGCCTCGCCGAGTGACTTGATTAAGTCCTTCCCGAAAGTGCTCATCGCGCCTCCTTCAAAGTTGCCTTGAGCGCCGATGCCATTGCGGCAGCCGCGCGCCTCTCTTCGGGCGTCAAGTCCGTCTGGGCGGACTTCGCATAGGCGAGAAGCGCGTAGAGTGGCATCCTTTGGTCCAAATAGTAGTAGATGATCCGCGCGCCACCTCGCTTGCCCCGACCCGTTACTGCGAAACGAAGCTTGCGGACGCCGCCCGTTCCAGGGATCGCTTCGCCGGCAAGTGGGTTCCTCGCCAGGTAGTCGATCAGTTCGCGCTTTTCCTCGTCATTGAACAGCTTGGCGGCCTGCCGCGAGAACGTCGGGGTTTCGGCTACGGTCTGCATCAGCAGCGCAACAGTACCCCAATGGGGTATGCAACGCAACTGCTCGATTTAGGGGTGGGACAAGCGGTCGTGCTCGCAAAGCACATAGCCGGGCTCGGCGGTGTCTTACATTGGTGTTATGAGCGGCACTCGCGCCCGGCCGCCAGTCCTGACAGCACGTCCGCACATGGCCCGCCGTCCTTGACCACCAGGAACTCGTCCGCCCGCGTGACGCCGTCGTTGATCGCGGCCACCGGCAGCCCCAACTCCCGCGCCCGTCGGCAAAAGCGGAACCCGGAATAAACCGCCAGCGAGGAACCCACGACCAGCATGCCGCGGCATCGACCGAGCGCGGCCATCGCGTCGTCCACGCGATGGCGCGGCACGTTCTCCCCGAAGAAGACGACGTCCGGCTTGACCACGCCCCCGCACACGGGGCAGCGGGGCGTCCGCAAGCTTTGGAGATCCACCTCCGGCAGTTCGGCGTCGCCGTCCGCACGCAGCGCCGTTGGGTCGACGTGGATGTCGCGGAGCCACGGGTTGGTGCCGGCTAGGCGCTCTTGGACACGGTCGCGGCTGTCCGTCGCGCCGCAGTCCAAGCAGACGACCCGGTTGAGGCGGCCATGCAAGTCGATGACGGAGCGCTGGCCGGCGCGTTGGTGCAACCCGTCGACGTTCTGAGTCAATACCAGGGTCACGAGCCCGGCCTGCTCCATCGCTGCCAAGGCGAAATGCCCCGGGTTCGGTTCGGCGTCCCGGAACGACGGCCAGCCTGCGAAGCCGCGGGCCCAGTAGCGTTGGCGGCTGCTCTCGTGACGCACGAAGTCGCGGTACATCACCGGCTGCGTGCGCTTCCAGCGACCGTCGCGACCGCGGTAGTCGGCGATCCCGGACGCGGTGCTCAAGCCCGCACCCGTCAGCACGAACAGCGGGACATGGTCGCGGACGAACGCCTCGAGCAAACGCGGGCTGTCAGGCGGCGTCGAGATAACGGGCCTTCAGGTGGGCAAGGAACGCGTCGGGACCGAGCGGCTCGCCGGTCACCTCGGCGATCAAGTCCATCGCCGGCATGAGCTGACCACGACCGTGGATGTTGGCGCGTAGCCAGTCGACCAAGACGCCGAATTCGCCGTGGCGGATGGCTTCGTCGACGCCGACAACGCGTTCCCGGATCGTCGCGAAGAGTTGGGCCGCGATCACGGCGCCGAGCGTATAGGACGGGAAGTAGCCGATCAGCCCCATGAACCAGTGCGTGTCCTGCATGCAGCCGTCCCGGAAGTTGCCGTCCGTGGACAGGCCGAGGTAGCGCGACATCTTGTCGTGCCACGCATCGGGGATGTCGGCGACATTTAGGCTGCCGTCGAGCAGCGCGGATTCAAGCTCGTAGCGCAGGATGACGTGCAGCGGATACGTCAACTCGTCGGAGTCGACACGGATGTAGCCTCTGCGGACACGCTTTGCCAGGTTGAGCAGGTTGTCGGGCTGCCACTCGGGCGCATCGGTGGGAGCACCGAGCAGCGAGCGCTGAACGATGGGGGCGGCAAAGTCGAGGAACGCGGCACCGCGGCAGACCTGCATCTCCATCAGGAGCGACTGGCTTTCGTGCATCGCCATCCCGTTGGCCTCGCCCACTGGCTGTCTGCGCCACGCCTCCGGCAAGCCCTGCTGGTAGAGCGCGTGGCCGGTCTCGTGGAGCACGGCGAACATGGACTCCAGGAAGTCCGCCTCGTTGTACCGGGTGGTGATGCGGGTGTCGTCCGGCACGCCGCCGCAGAACGGATGGTGGCTGACGCCGAGCAGCCCACGCTCGAAGTCGAAGCCGACCTTGGTCATCAACGCTTTTCCGAGCGCCTCCTGGCGTTCGACGCCGAATGTGTCGGTGATGGGCAGCGGTACATCTTGCTGATCGAGGGCGCTGTCGATGAGCCCGGGCAGCACGTCGCGCAGTTGCGCGAACAGGGGATCGACCTGGGCCTTCGTAAGGCCGGGCTGGTAGCTGTCGAGCAGGGCATCATAGGGATCGCAGCCCAGCGCGTCGGCGAGGGCCTGGGCCTTTTCCCGCGTGAGCGCGAGCACGGTTTCGAGCGGACCGGCCACGGCTCCCCAATCGTTCGCAGGACGCGCTGGTCGCCACACCTGTTGGCAGGTGGACGCCGCCGTGGACAACGCGACGACCAGATCGCCGGGCAAGGCACGCGCCGCCTGCCAGTCACGCCGGATCAGTTCCACGTTGGCGGTTTGCCAATCGTCGAGATTCTCCGCGAGTGCCGCCTCCGCCAACTCCCCGGTCTCGGTGGCTCCCACCATGTCGTGGACCATCCCGGACAGGGTAGCCATCGACTCGGCCCGGATCGTCCCGCCGCCGGTCGGCATCATGGCCGCCTCGTCCCATGACAGGATCGCCAAGGCGTGATTGAGATCGCCGATCCGCTTGAAGCGGCTGTGAAGTTCCTCGTAGCTCATCGAGGCCGCCGGGTCGCGCGGTCGCGAACGTCATTCGTCATGTTTTCCATCGTATAGTTAGCGGCTTGACCGCGTAGGGAACGAGGAGAAGCTTGCATGAGCGCCGCAGCAGGACTCAAGTACATTGGCACCCGCCCCGTCAGGCCGGACGGGTTGGAGAAAGTCACGGGTCGTGCCAACTTCGGCGCCGACCACGCCCTGCCCGGCATGCTCTTCGGCAAGGTCGTACGCAGTCCGCACGCCCATGCGCGCATCAAGAGCGTCGACACGAGTGCGGCTGAAGCGATGCCCGGCGTTCTTGCCGTGGTCACCGCGGCCGACTTCCCGGACCGCTCGCAGATGAGTTGGCGGCGCAAGGGTTTCAACGACAACCTGCTGGCCAGCGACAAAGTGCTCTATCACGGCCACGCCGTGGCCGCAGTCGCGGCAACGTCGAACCAGGCCGCCGAAGCGGCCGCCGCTGCCGTGGTGGTGGACTACGAAGTGCTCGATGCGGTCACGGACGCCCTCGCCGCCATGGCGCCGGACGCCCCGGTCCTGCACGACGACCTCTTCACGGAGGGGCTGCCGGAGACCCCGGAGACGCCTTCCAACCTCGTCAAGAAGCAGGTCATCTCCAAGGGCGACGTGGAAGCCGCGTTCGCCAAGGCCGACGTGGTCGTCGAACGGACGTTCACGACGCCGATGGTGCACCAGGGCTACATCGAGCCCCACGCCTGCGTCGGCAACTTCAACGAGGACGGCCAGGCCACCGTATGGTGTCCCACCCAGGGCCACTTCGGCGTGCGGTCGATGACCGCCATGGCGATGGGCATGGACGAGGGCGACATCCGCGTGATCGCGAGCGAGATCGGTGGCGGCTTCGGTGGCAAGACGACCATCTATCTAGAACCGCTCGCGCTCAAGCTGTCGCAGAAAAGCGGTCGCCCGGTGAAGATGGTGATGACCCGCGAGGACGTGTTCCGCGCCACGGGGCCAGCGTCCGGTACGGTGAACACCGCGAAGATCGGCTGCAAGAGCGACGGCACCATCGTCGCCATGTACGCCAAGCTGATCTACGAAGCCGGCGCCTATCCGGGCAGCCCGCTCGGCGCCGGCGCCATGTGCATGTTCGCGCCCTACGACGTGGCCGACGTACTCATCGAGGGCTACGAGGTGGTCGTCAACAGGCCGCGCGTCGCCGCCTACCGCGCGCCCGGCGCGCCGCAGTCCATGTTCGCCGGCGAATGCGTTCTCGACGAACTCGCCGAGAAACTGGGCATGGACCCCATCGACTTCCGGCTCAAGAACGCCGCGGAGAAAGGCACGCATGCCGCCTACGGCCCCACGTTCGGGGCCATCGGCCTGACCGACTGCCTGAACGCCGCCAAGGCGCACCCCAACTACCAAAGACCCTTGGGCGAAGCGGAAGGTCGTGGCATTGCCGTCGGTTTCTGGTTCAACGGCGGCAACCAGTCGAGTGCCGAGGTGCACATCGCCGACACCGGTATGGTCAAGATCGTCGAAGGCAGCCCCGACATCGGCGGCAGCCGCGCCTCCATGGCGCTGATGGCCGCAGAGACCCTGGGGGTTCCTTACGAGCGCATCCGCATCCGCGTGGGCGACACGGACAGCACCGGCTACTGTGCGACGACCGGCGGCAGCCGCACGACGTTCGCCACGGGCATGGCGGTGATCCGCGCCTGCGAGGACGTGATCGGCCAGCTCAAGTCCCGCGCGGCGCTCACCTGGGGCATCGACGAGGAACAAGTCGAGTGGTCGGAAGGCGAAGCGCGACCGGCCCCCGGCGTCAACGTCGACGCCGAACCGTTGTCGCTCGCCGACCTCGCCCGCAACGCGGCCCGCACCGGCGGCCCGATCTCGGGACGGGCGGCTCTGAACGCGCAAGGCCCGGGCCCCGCGTTCTCCGTCAACATGGCCGACGTCCACGTGGACCGGGAAACCGGCCGCGCCACCGTCAACAGCTTCACCGCCATCCAGGACGCCGGCACCGCCATCCACCCGGACTACGTCGAAGGCCAGATGCAGGGCGGCGCGGTACAGGGCATCGGCTGGGCGTTGAACGAGGAGTACATCTACGACGGCGACGGCGTGCTGGAGAATCCGGGCTTTCTCGATTACCGCGTCCCGGTCGCCTCGGACCTGCCGATGATCGACACGGAGATCATCGAGGTCCCCAATCCCAACCACCCTTACGGCGTGCGAGGTTGCGGCGAAACACCCATCGTCGCGCCCCTGGCAGCGGTCGGCAACGCGGTCAGCCACGCCATCGGCATACGGATGACCGAGCTGCCGCTGTCCCCACCCCGGGTGCTGGAAGCCATCGACAACGGCGGAAACGGGGGCGCGTGAGCGCCCTCTGGGTACGCGCACGCCTCGTCCCAGGCAGTGCGCGGACGTCCCCGTCCGCATATGGTGCGCGGACGTCCTCGTCCGCATCGGTGCGCGGACGTCCCCGTCTTGCGCCAGGCAAAGCTTGGTGGAGGGGGAAGCCATGGATTGACATGACGGAAACCTTCTTTGCGACCCAGCAGGTGGAAGACCTGACCCGGCCAAGGTTGGCCAGCCAGCCGGAACCGAGTGTTGCGTGGTCCGGGGGCGACCCCGGCTGCGAAGCGTACACAGGGAGCCTTGCAGGCCGCGTGATTGAGCCCCGAAATAGTCGTGATCGTGGAAGCCGACGCCGTGACGGGTGCGGAAGGCAACACCGCCGGCACCGAGATTGGCCGGGTGCCGGAGGTTCCGCCGGGGTCGTAGAGCGGGGCATGCAGGCGATGGGTCGCCCAGGAACCTGGGAGGTCTCGCCGTCTCCACCGAAGACGCGGCACGCGGACGGCCGCCATACAAGTGCGTCCCGGCCCCAGGGACGGCCCACCCCCGCGGGAGCGAACAGGGCGACCCGTGGTACCGCCAAGCGAAGGAGACGAAGTGCGGCGGGACGGGCGGCGAGAAGTCGGAGTTCGTTGATAGTACCGCCGAAGTCGGGGAACCGGCCCCACGGAACCCGGCGGAGGGAAGCGACGGACCGGATCATGGGCTGTCGGGCGGACAGACGGCATGGACATCGGGCCACAAGCCGTCTCAACGCAAGCCCGGCAGCTAGCGGGGAGTCGTCCGAAACGGCGGCTCGCGGGTGCGCGCCAGCGCAGCGATTCCATGGTCCGAGGAGCCGAATGCCTGAGTTGGGCACGTTCGGATCTGTGGGAGCCGGGGGCGGGCAACCGCCCTCGGCCACCCGGCCGCATCCCAGGCCTCGCGTTCGCCACGCCCCAAACGTGAACCCCACAAACCGTGCGGTCGTTTAGCTGCACCTGCGGCAACCGGATCTACTTCGAGAACGACCGCTGCCTCGCTTGTGGCCGAGAGTTGGCGTTCGATGTCGAGCACCTAACGCTGCGTCCCGTCCGACCCGGGGACAAGCACTGCGCCAACCGCGACTCGCTCAAGACCTGCAACTGGCTGGTGTCTTCTCCGGGCGATGCGTTCTGCCGGGCATGCGCCTTGAACGAGATCGTCCCGGACCTGTCCGACCGCCGACGAATCAAGCTCTACTACGAAGTGGAGAAAGCAAAGCGGCGCCTGCTGTTCACCCTGTTGTCGCTAGGACTCCCCGTGGAAGGCCGCGCCGACCGCAAGGACGGCCTCGCATTCCACATCCTGGCCGACGCCCGCTTGGATGGGGTTGACTTGGACCCCGCGGCCGATGAAGCGGTCGTCACCGGGCACCTCGAAGGCCTCATCACGATCAACCTCTTGGAAGCCGACCCGCACTTGCGCGAGCGTATGCGGATGACGATGAACGAGTCCTATCGCACGCTCCTTGGTCACTTCCGGCACGAGTCGGGCCATTACTACTGGCAGCGGCTAGTCGCGCCCGATCCGAGCGAGTTCCGCGAAGTGTTCGGCGACGAGCGCAAGCCATACCCCGAAGCGCTGGAGACCTACTACCGGGACGGGCCGCCGGCGAACTGGCAGGACAGCTTTATCAACGCCTACGCGGCATCACACCCGCTTGAGGACTTCGCGGAGTGCTGGGCGCACTACCTGCACATGGTCGACACGCTGCAGACGGCCGCGGACGATGGAATGGCTATCGAGGGACGCAAGATCGGCAACCCATTCGCGAACGAGGCGACGTTCGGCTCGATGGTCGAGGATTGGCGAGCCGTAGCGGAAGTAGTGAACGACCTGAACCGTAGCTTGGGGCTGGACGATGCCTATCCTTTCGGCATCTCTGATGGCACGGCCGTGAAACTCCGCTATGTCGACCGTGTCGTTGGCATAGAGTAGCGGTTAGGCAGCAGACCCTGAAAGCCCGGGTGCGGGCGAGTATTCTTCCTGACACGAAGCGAGGCTGGGTCGTGACGGTCGCACCACATGGGGTTTCGAGGCAGAGAGACACTGCGAACGACGTGGTCGTGGTCCGTCTGCAACCCGCGCTTTGCCCAACAGACGAGCAGTTCTACGAGTTCTGCCGCCTCAACAACGAGCTGCGCATCGAACGAGATACCGCGGGCGACGTGTCGATCATGCCGCCGGCAGGATGGGAAACTGCGGCGAAAAACGCCGAGATCACGCACCAGCTACAGGACTGGGCGAGGATGAACGGCACCGGGCGAGCAGCCGACTCCTCCGCTGGGTACGTATTGCCCAACGGGGCGATTCGTTCGCCAGACGCATCGTGGGTGAGCAACGAACGCTTGGCGGCGCTCAGTCCGGATGAGAAATCGAGGTTCCTGCCAATTTGCCCCGACTTCGTCATCGAACTTCGTTCGGCGACTGACCCATTGCCGCCGCCAAGGGCGAAGATGTCGGAGTACATTGCGTGCGGGTCCGCGCTGGGGTGGCTGATCGATCCCGCGAATCGCGAAGTGGTCGTCTATCGCCCGGAACTCGCCGCCGAGGAACTGGATTCGCCGACGAGCGTCTCGGGCGACCCCGAGCTGCCCGGGTTCCGACTGTTGCTCGGGGAGCTGTGGCCGG
Source organism: Candidatus Azotimanducaceae bacterium (assembly GCA_965203685.1). Taxonomy (GTDB): domain Bacteria; phylum Pseudomonadota; class Gammaproteobacteria; order Pseudomonadales; family Azotimanducaceae; genus VXYL01. The sequence continues at coordinate 5,384,113 of OZ241908.1, read as the reverse complement.
AGCCCGATTAGACCCGTCCCGTTGCCGGTCGCCGACCCTACTCCACCGCCGTCAGCACCGCGGCGACCGTCGCCCCGCCCATTGCCGGCTGAGTCTGTTCCCCTTTCATCACCCGGCGAGGCTTGGTTTGCGAAACCCATACGCGTCCCGTAGTGCCATCATCCCCGCTCAAGTCCACCCGATAGGTCTCGAAGTTGCCGGCGGCCGTCTCGACCGACTCGGTTGCGGCAACAGCGACATTCAGCAGTTGCACGCTTGCTGTTGCTGGCTGGAACACGCGCACTTGCGTCTGGAACCCTTCGGCTAATGGCATCGCGGCCAGCGCGGTCTCCAGATGTCCGACGAGCGGGCCCTCCAAGGCAACGTTGACCGGCGTGGTAGCGCCGCCCGGCATCTGGATCTCGCCGGTCACGGCCGTGTCCGAGAAATCGAGCGTGACACGTACGGGGCCTTGCTCGATGGCGCGGTGTATGGGAATGAGGTCGTCTTCGCGTAGATAAACGGTGTCCACGGCATCGCCCGTCGGTGACTGCAGCGTCGATGTGATCTGCCAGACCTCCTTGTCATCACGAGTTGCGCGGCTGCGCGCGATCGTGCTGGCCATGGCGAAGGTCTGTCCACCAGCCTCCATCTTGACGTCGTAGGTCGCAGTCTCGGGTTCGAGTGTTTCCCCATCGAGGACGACCTTAGGCGCGTCCACAAGCGCGACGACCGTTTCCGGCAGTTCCACATGGGCGATGTCGACGCGCAGGGAAGCGAGTTTCTCAGCCACGTCCGACGCCACGTCTTCCTGGAACCGACCGTCTAAGTGTTGCGCGAGGAAGCGCTCGATCTCCGCGAACATAGCGAGCCGGTTTTCGCGGCCCGCGAAGCCGTGGCCCTCGTCCGGCGCCAGTAGATACTCAACGGGACGTTCCAGGTCGCGCAGGGCGACGACGATCTGTTCCGATTCGGCCTTCTTCACGCGCGGGTCGTTCGCTCCTTGGATGATGAGCAGGGGTGCCTCGATGTTCTCGGCGTGGAAGAACGGCGACTGCGACATGAGGCGTGCGCGGTCCTCCGGATCGTCCGGATCGCCGACGCGGCGCATGAACATCTGCTTGATGGGGCCCCAGTACGGCGGAATCGAGTTGAGCAGCGTGATGATGTTGGACGGTCCGACGATGGAGACGCCGGCGGCGTACACGTCCGGCGTGAACGTCACACCCGCAAGTGTCGCGTAGCCGCCGTAGGAGCCACCCATGATCGCGATCTGCTCGGGGTCGGCGATGCCTTCGTCGACGAGGTATTGCACGCCGTCGGTGATGTCATGCTGCATGATCCCCGTGCCCCACTCGCCGTTGCCCTCGTTCAGGAACTGCTTGCCGTAACCCGTGGAGCCGCGGAAGTTCGGCATCATGACCGCGTAGCCCCGGTTGGCGAGGAACTGCGCGATGGAGTCGTAGCCCCAGCTATCGCGGCCCCAGGGACCACCGTGCGGGACGATCACGGTCGGCAGCTTCTCGGCCGCCACTCCCGTCGGCGTCACAAGGTAGCCGGGAATCTCGCGGCCGTCGCGGGCTTGGTAGCGGATCGGCTGCATATTGGCGAGCTGATCGCTAGGCAGATCGGGACGGGAGTCGTAGAGCTTGTCGAGAGTCTTCTCTGTCCGGCTGTAGAGGTACACCGACCCGGGATTGACGTCGCTGGCAACGGCGACGATGAACAGCGTTCCATCCTCGGTGGACGACGGATAACCGAATTCGCCGTCGGGCAGGCGTTCGCGCAGCCAGGCGATTTCCTGCTCGAGTTCCTCGGTGCGGGGGTAGATGCGTACGCGATCCCCCACGTAGAGCGTGGCGACCAGTTCCTCGGTCGCATCGGAGAACCAGGCGCCACTGAAGTCCACTTCGCCTTCCGGATCGGCGTCGACGAGTTCCTCCTCGCCGGTGGCGACGTCGATTAGCAGTAGGCGGATCAGGTCTACGCCCTTGTTGCTCACCACGTAGACCCGCTCGCCGTCCTTGTGGAACCGATTGGCGGAGCAGGTCTCCTCCCAATCGCAGTCGTAGAGCACCCGGCCGAGCGCACCGTCCTCGACCACGATGATGTCGGTGCCGCCGTCCGGCCGTTGGCGCATGGCGAGTCGCACGGCGCCAGCGAGGTCGGTCACCCACTGGCCGACATTGATGTCGTTCCGGATCAGGAGTTCGCGCTCGCCGGTGTCGATGTCGAGGCGGTAGACGTCGTGCAGGGCCGGATCGCGGTCGTTGATGCCGACGATGATCTGGGATGGGTTCCCCTCCGGCACGGCGTAGATGAAGGCGCGAATCCCCTCCATCGGTGTCAGGTCACGCGCGGGCGGAACGCCGGATTCCCCGTCCGGTTCCGCAGCGGGATCGACCGCGTAGACGTGAAAGTCCTCGGTGCCTCCTTCGTCCTGGATGAACAGCACGTAGCGGCTATCCTGGGTCCAGAAGTGGCCGCCAAGGGGTCGCTTGGTGTCGGCGGTAAGCGGGCGCGCGGCGTCGAATGGCTCATTGACCGCCTTCACCCAGACGTTCATGACACCGCGGTAGGGCTTGCGGAACGAAATCCACTTGCCGTCGGGTGAAAGCTGGGCGCCGGCAATCTCGGGGTCGCCGAAGAAGACGTTGCGATCGATCAGGGGCGGCAGGTTGGCGAGGCGATCGACCGTGGCGTCGTCGGCTGCGGTCGCGAACACCGCACATGAAAGCGCGCCGAGGAAGAGCAAGGCGCTAGCGCGCCGGATGTTGGACATTGTCATCTCCAAGCCTTTAGTGGATTCTCAAGTCGATGCGGGCAAGACCCATGCCATATGCTCGCACAGTAGCGGTACGCGGACGTCCACGTCCGCATTTCTGCCTCGTATTGGGTCCGTTCGGCCGGGATGCCAGCGCATGGCCCGGCTTGTGTTCGACTCGTTTGGGCGGAGCCTTCCTCGTCGGGTGCGGGGTTTTCGGGTCTGGTCACCAAACGTTGGCGCGTTTCACCGGATGTCTCAAGTGGCGTTCCCGACTGTTTCGATTTCCAGCTCTGTGTGCCGGGCGATAACGTCGAAGTCGCGGTCCTTGTGGAGGATCGCCGTACCGGCCCTCATTGCCACTGAGGCGATTAGGCAGTCGATGAGCTTTCGAATGGTCTCGCCACGTTGCCGACATCGCCGATACACGGTCGCGGCTTCGTCGTAGTCAGCAGGCGTCGTGCGTAGCGCCACGGCACGCGCCAGCAGCCGCTCAAGGCCGCGTAGATGCTGCTCGTCGCGAGCACCGGCCAAGACTTCCATGCGAACGGGTTCGCAGACAGCGATCTCCAAGTCGAGCAGCACGTCCACCCGTTCGCAGATCGGCGACCCCGTGTCACGCAGAAACTCGATCCAAGCCGACGTGTCGACAAGGATCACGTGTGGCGACTGGTACGAAGGTCATCGAGGTTGCCTTGCCAACCGGATCCCCTTAGCTGCCGCGCCTCTTCGAGTGCAAGCGGCTCAGAGGCCAAAGTCCGAAGCGCGAGGTTCACCGCCTCGCGTTTGGTGCGAAGTCCGTAGCGGCGCATGACCTCTGCGCAAGCGTTGTCGTCAATGTCTAGGTTGGTGCGGGCCATGTGTATAGCGTACACCATGACTGGTGTGCACTGTTGTGCCAGACGAGCCCCAAAGCCCCAAGGCCTTAGGCGGGCTTGAATTCGAGATCCGCGAAGGCCAAGCCGGCGGCGGAACTCGCCATCTGCCAAGGGCATCACTTCGCCGCCACGACGACGGTGCACACATCGACCGCGAGTGGCCGTTCGGCATCGTGCCCCGACTCATCCTAAAGGGCGAATGGGTCGAGGCGCTCGGCCTGAAGCAACGGCGCGGTCCCGATTCCGCGAACATGGCGAGCCGGTTTTCCGGCCCGGCGGAGCCATGGCCTTGACGTGCCGTCTCCCACTTAGCTGCCCCGGCCACCGACTCGTTGGCGACCGTGTGAGGCGGTTGTGGGAGGGACAAATCAACAGCGTGACACGCCCTCGCCCCGCTCGAACGCGGCGACCGACTGCGCAAGGCTGTCCAAGCAAAACACAACGACGGCGTTTTCGCCCGCGAGGTTGGCTGCCACCACCCCGGTGAGCGTTGCAACGATCATGCTCGCCAGCAGTTTGCGTGCTTCATTCCGCTGCGCTCGCCCACCGTCACGCTTGCGGAGCCAACCGCACCAGAAGTCCACGAAAGCGCCGTTGAGCGTAAACGCAGCCCTCGTCACGGGTGGATGGTGGCCGTCGCCAGCCAGTGAACGAACCACCCTCGTCGTCTCCGTGTCGCTCGTCAGTGCGGCGATCCACCGTTCCGCCAAGGCATGGAGGCAAGTCGCCGATTGGTTCTGCATTGAGGCCAGAAACCGTTCTCCCGCGACAGTCACGGCTTCTGCGTAAAGCCCAGGTTTGGTCTTGAAGTGAAAATAGATCGTCGGTGCAGCAACGCCCGCTTCATTGGCGATGGCATCGACTGTCGCGGTGTCGAAGCCGTAACGCGCGAAGTGCTCGATTGCAACCTCCAGGATTCTCTCGCGGGTGGCTTGCTTACGGTCGTCCTTCGCCATTTTCAGTTCACGCTGCGTCGGCGAGTCACGCCGTGTCGGCAGCAATGCATCCAGCATTCGTGTACGCCGCCACCACTATTCCGACGTGGCTCTCGGTAGTCGACCCGCAAGCAGGGCATGGCGGCTGCCGACCGTTTCGATGGTGTTCCTGCAGCTATCGGTAAGTTGCCGTGCCCTGCAAAGCGCCGGTGTCATGGTCATCTATTCTTCGTCGCGCACGGATTGCCGTCGCGTACGGCATCCAAAAGCGCTGCGCCTGTCCCGCCACGCTGCACAACCCTACAACAGTCGTAGCGTGCTGTTCGTTTCTGACTGAGGATCAGTAAGCGATTTCCAGTATACGTGGCTACGCGTATGTCGTCTCTGTTGGTAGGTTGTACCTGATCCAGACGCGGCCCGGTCGACACCGCAAGCGTGTCGAGTTCTTGGGTAACGGCAATGTGCAGGAGAGCCATGATCCGCGCCCCTCGGGGTCCCGAGCGAAACGCAGCCAGATCCGGCCAGCCGTCGAGGCCGAGGGACGGCACCGGGTCGCGTTGGACACCCAGTCGGACCGCGCCGACAGCCTCGAAAAGCAGGAGTCAGCCTTGAAACGGACCGAATGCCCGCGCTTATCTACAATCGCTGCTGTAATGTCCGCCGTCCTTGTGACCAGTGCGTCAGCCCAAACAGACAATTCGCCTCCCGAGGTGTTCGCGCCGTACGTCGAGATGATCAAAGAACTCGACCTGCGCCGGCGCGTGAACGTCCTCTATCCCAACCCACAGTCGCTTTTCGACGGACTGCAGGTCGGGTTCGTCAACGCGACGACCGGCAACCTCACCTTCCGCCGGCGCGACATCGTCACGCGGGCCCAGGGCCCGGTGGTGTTCGCGCGCGTCTACGACTCCCGGATCCGCTCCAACGCCGACTTGGGGACTGGGTGGCGGCTGTCGCTTGGCGAGGAGCTACTCGTGGACGGCGACCCACGACACCGTGCTACGGCACTGTCGTTCATGGACGCTGACGGCGCGCGTGTGGCCCGGATGGTCGACGGCGACACCACCCGGACATTCGAGAAGGCCGACAAGGCCGACAAGGCGGGGACGCGTTACGTCGTCGGGTGGGCATGGCGCACGCTACTCCTACGACGACCTCGGCAATCGGCGGCTTTCGGAGTACGGCTCCGGAGGCATGGTCACTTACGTGCACGACGCCGCAGGCAACATTACGGGTGTAACGGTTAGCGAGCGGGACGGATTGGTGCGCCGCCAAACGGTCACCGTCGGGACGGCGAACCGAATCGACCGCATTGTCTACGAGGGGGCGGTGACCCTCAATGTGTCCTATGACAAGATGAGCCGCCCGATCAAGTTCGACACAGGCAAAGTAGTGGTTGGCGTCGAGTACGACCGACTTGGCACCGTCGCTAAGATGACGACCGCGACGGGAGACAAGTGGGTACCGGGTGACCACGGTCTCGGCGCATCCATTCCGGTCGACGCTCGGCTCGCGGTGTTGTCGCGCGATCTCCCGTTCGCAACTCAGCCGCGCTACGACAGGATTACTGTCGGTCGGAATCTAGGAGCCAACGGCAGAGACCCAATGGAGGCAGGCGTACGTCGCTTAGACAATGCGCGATCCCTGATCAGCGTGGCAGCATCGCTCTTTGGCGACGATGACGGTGTGAACTGGTTTGAGAAGCCGTCAAACACGGTGTTCCAGCCTGCGGAGTACGTGTCGACAAACTGCTGTATGCCTTGGGACGGAGAGTACTGTGGGCAAGGTCAGTACGGTGGCGGCGGCGGAGGCGGCGATGACTGCGACGGAGTCACTGTGATCGCTGCGCCGAGCCCGGATCCGGCACCGCTCGACACCAATGGTCTGACGCCAGGCACGCGGGCCGCACTGGCCTGTTTGAGGACCGCTGTTGCGGACAACGGAGGTACGTTGACGGTCCTTTCTGCATACCGACCGCAGTCGTACCAGGACCACCTTCGTGAGGTCTGGGACAAATATCAGACGGTCAAGGAATGGCCGGACGGCCAGTGCTCGGATGTGCGGGAAACGTCAACGCTGAGTGGAATCGTCACGGGCTTGGGTACCGGCCGGCGGCAACATCGCGCCACTCGTCCGGAACCGCCTTCGATGCGAGTTGGGGCACTCTCAACCAAGGCGTGGACATCGATGACCTAGCCCAAGGCTGCAATCTGTCCCGGCCCGTTGCCGGCGACGATTACCATTTCGAACATTGACAAGAAGGAGGTAATCCGTGCTTGGAGGCATTGCTCGATGTTCTCTATTGGTGGCTGGTGCACTGGCGACTGCGGGAAACTCGGAGCCGACGACCGACTGCCCGGAGGACAGCTCGGAGGTCGTCGTCAAGGCCGTGCGGTTTACCGATGGGCCGCCGTCCTATTCCTTTCGCGTGACGAACAATGGCACGCGGTCATTGGGGATTGTCGTACTTGGGGAAGGTGCTGAACGCCGGTTGCCCATCGCACCGGAGACCGTGCCCACCAGTATCGGATCGCCAGCGGGCTGGGAGGGAATCCACGTTTTCGGCCAAGATCCGCGACGACCGAAGGTCCACTCGCCCACTCTGATCACGTATCTGTGGACTGCAAAAAAACCAGAGGCGCGTGTCCAGCCGGGTCAGTCTCTGTCCGGGTTCTCCGTACAGTTGCCTCCCGAAAGCGAGAACACCAAGAGCGCGGACGGTTCCGGCGCTGGCTTCGACATCGCAAGTCTTCCCTTCTCGGTTCATCCGTACGGAGCCCGGTGCCCAGTTACCGGTACTGTGGAGTTGGACTGAGTTAGCATCACTTCGACAGTCATTGGCTTCGGTAACGGCTAACGTGCGCCGTTCGAGGTGCTTAGAGTCTCCTGTCTGCCAACCCCGCAATCCGATAACGGCAAAAAGCAGCGCCGCCGTCCATTGAGACGCCTTTTCTCGAGTGGGGCGTAGACCACGTCACCATTGGCTCGAAGGCTTAAGACATTCCGATGTTTCGGCAACGGGCGGTCGTACCGCTCTTCGCGAGACGGCTATGTCGGTCTGGTCGCCACCTTGGCTTGCATCCGACTACGAGGCGGCGAACCAGAGTTGGATGTCCAGCTCTTGGGCGTTGTGGTCCCGGCGACCCTAGACCGACGACTGCCTCACACTCCGACTGGCAGCGCATCCCGACTCCTTTGCCTGCACGCTGGACGGAAGCCCAGCCCTGAGACGACGCCGGCGCGGCCAGCGACCACCCGTTTGGGCATCGTGGACCTCTGCGCGGGTCTCGACCTCAGTGCCGCGAGGCGGTGCACCTGATGGGCCGTATGGCGCACATACGGACCGTCCTCCATACATGCATGCGCAAACGAGCGCCCAATAGCCGGAAGACCGGCTTGCATTCGCATCGTGGCTGGGCCATACATCCGTCACATGGTCGCGCCTCCGTCCCACATGCTCGCGCCAGCCTGATGAAGCGATGACCATCGACTGGCAGGCCTACCGCGCCGACGACCTGTGGGACGAGCTTGTCACCGCCCGGGGTAAGGCGAGGCCAGGCGCAGGCCGACTCCTGAAGGCGTTGGCGGAACTCTCCAACGACGAGATCCGCGAACGCAAGACGGCTGCCGAACTCGCCATCCGGTCCATGGGCATCACCTTCACCGTTTACGACGACGGCGCGCACATCGACCGCGAGTGGCCGTTCGATATCGTGCCGCGCCTCATCCTGAAGCGCGAGTGGGACGAGGTCGCTCGCGGCTTGAAGCAACGCGTGCGGGCGCTGAACGCGTTCATCGACGACGTCTACCACCACCGCCGGGCGTTGCGCGATGGCGTGGTGCCGACCGACTACGTGCTGAAGTCCCGCGAATACCGGTCCCGCTGCGCCGGGATCAGCCCGCCCCACGGCGTCTGGGCGCACGTCTGCGGCAGCGACTTGGTACGTGACGCCGACGGCAAGCTCTACGTCCTCGAGGACAACCTGCGCGTGCCGAGCGGCGTTTCGTACATGCTCGAGAACCGCGCCGTGATGAAGCGCGTCTTCCCGGAACTCTTCGAGCACTACGTCATTCACCCGGTGGACGACTACCCGGCGCGACTCGCGGCCTGCCTACGCTCGATCTCGCCGCGCGGGGGGCGCTCGCCGCGCATCGTCGTGCTGACGCCCGGGATCTACAACTCGGCCTACTTCGAGCACGCCTACCTCGCGCAGGAGATGGCCGCGGACCTCGTGGAAGGCCCGGACCTGGTCGTCGGCGAGGACGACTGCGTCTACATGAAGACCATCGATGGCCTCGTGCGCGTGGATGTGATCTACCGCCGCATCGACGACCTGTTCCTCGATCCGAAGGCCTTCAAGCCGGAGTCGATGCTCGGCGTGCCGGGTCTGATGCGCGCTTGGCAAGCGGGCAACGTGGCGCTGGCCAACGCCCCGGGGTGCGGCGTCGCGGACGACAAGGTGATCTACACCTACGTGCCGGACATGATCCGCTACTTCCTTGGCGAAGAGCCGATCCTCGCCAACGTGCCCTCGTACCGGTGTTCGGAGAAGGACCACCGCGACTACGTGCTCGACAACCTTGAGGACTTGGTGGTGAAGCCCGCCAACGAGTCGGGCGGCTACGGGATGCTGATCGGACCGCAATCGACGCGCAAGCAGCGTGACGAGTTCACGCGCAGCATCCGCGCCAATCCGCGCAACTACATGGCGCAGCCGATGCTCCGGCTGTCGGCGGCACCGACGTTGGCTGGCAACACGATGGAGCCGCGGCACCTCGACCTACGACCCTTCATCCTCTCCGGGAAGGATGTCTACGTGACCACCGGCGGCTTGACGCGCGTTGCGTTGCGCAAAGGGTCGACCGTCGTCAACTCGTCCCAGGGCGGCGGCAGCAAGGACACCTGGGTGGTCGAACTCGAATGAACGGGACGGTCCTGTCGCGCGTTGCCGAACGGGTCTATTGGCTGGGCCGGTACCTGGAACGCACCGATGCGACGGCAAGACTCATCGAAGTCAATGCCAACCTGATCATGGACCTGCCGGCGCGCGTGCCCCTCGGCTGGCGCCCGTTGATCGACATCACCGGCTCTGGCGCAGTATTCGACGAACTCTACGGCCCAGAGGCCGAGGCGAACGAACACAACGTGTGTCGCTTCCTCGCGACGGACGTGCGAAACCCGGGTTCGATCATCAACTCCATCGGATGGGTTCGCGAAAACGCCCGTCATGTGCGCGAGACCATGCCGCGCGTGACTTTCGAGTACTTCAACGACCTCTACCTGTTCGCCCGGTCGGCGCTGACCGCCGGGCAGTCGCGCAGCCGCCGCAGCGAAGCGCTCGACGGGATCAGCCAGCGCACGCGGCAACTCGAGGGCTTCCTGTCCCAGAACATGCTGCACGACGCCCACTGGGACATGTTGCGCCTCGGCAACTACATCGAGCGGGCGGACATGACCACGCGCATCATCGACGTGCGCTCGGCGGACCTGTTTGCGGGCCACCACGAACTCGAACCGTTCCAGCACATCCAGTGGTTCACCGTGCTGCGCTCGTTCTACGCGATGCAGTCCTACTACGCCTCCGTGCGCGAGGCGGTCGAACCGCCGCTGGTGCTCGAGTTCCTGTTCAAGGACGAACGGCTGCCGCGCTCCTACCTGCGCTGCCTTGGCGGCGTGCAGCGCAGCTTGCGCGAGCTGCCGCAGAGCGACGAAGCACTCGAGGCTTGCGACCGCGCGGTCGACGCCTTGCAGACGGCGGACGTGCAGCGTCTTGCCGGACCGGAAAACCGGGCGGCGCTGCATGCGTTCATCGACACGTGCCAACGAGCCGTGGCGGCCATTCACGACGTGATCGTCGAGACCTACTTCGACACCGCTCCCGGCGTGCAAAAGGTGGCGTCCTGAGCGAGAGCCCTCAGCCGGGGAGCGCGAGGGGCTTGCCCCTCGCATGGAAGAGCCCTCAGCCGGGGAGCGCGAGGGGCTTGCCCCTCGCATGGAAAAGCGAGCGGCTCCTCGCCGCCGTGCGTGTGGGTGACGAGCATACGGTGCGCTCGCTGGTTGAGGCGGACCCGGAACTGGCGGGCCGAGCCGGTGCGTTGCACGTCGCGGTGCTGGAACGGGCTCCGGCGCTTGTCAGGGTGCTGATGGAACACGGTGCCAACGCCCGTGTCGGCGTCTATCCGCACCGCGATGCGACGAGCCCGTTCACGATCGCCATGGAACGCGGATACGACGATGTTGTCACCGTCATCCGTGAGCAAGAGGAAGGCCACCGGGAAGAGGCCGGGCGCGAGCTTGGGTCGACCGAAGCCCTGTTCGAAGCCTTGCAGTCAGCGAACGAAGAACGCGTCCACGCCTTGGTGACGGTCGACCCCAGCCTTGTTCGCGTACGGCATCCCGGCCCTGGCCTGACGCCGCTCGACGTAGCCGCCCGCGGTGGCCCGGAACGCTTCGCCGCGATGGCGAAAGTCCTGCTGGCTCACGGTGCCGTGCGCACGCCCTTGGCCGCCGTGGCGCTCGGCGACGTGGAATGGCTGCGTCGGGCACACGCCGACGGCACACTCGCGAATCCGCTTGACGGCGACGGCGGCCTGCTAACCGCCACGGTCAGACACGATCAAGCCGAGGTGCTCGCGCTCTTGCTTGACTTCGGTCTCGACCCCGACGAGCGCGTTCGTTTGCCGGACCTCGACGGCGATGAGGTCGTGTACACCTGGGGCATGCCGCTGTGGCACGCCGCGAGGCGCCGCAGCCACCGCATGGCGGAGATGCTGCTCGACCGGGGCGCCGATCCGAACGCCGACGTCTACGCCAGCGGGACGCCGATGTTCATGGCCTACTCCGGCCGCACCGACTGGAACTTGGTCGCACTCCTGCGGCGCCACGGCGGACGGGTCGAGCCGTTCATCGCCGGCTACTACCGCCAAACCGACCTAGCCCGCGACATGCTCGACAACGCCGACGACAAGCAGTCCGTCGCCGAAGAACTGCTCGGTGCTGCGGCCACCGGCGGCGACCCGGAGATCGTGCGCATGGCACTCGCCCACGTCGACTGGCCGCGCGACGATCCGCGCTGGTTCCCAGTCCTCGAACAACCACTACGCACCTGGAACCACGGCAACGCGCCCTGGGCACGGCACGACTGGGACCGCGATACCTACCCGAAGTGCTTTTCCCTCGTCCTCGAGCGCTGTGATCCGAACATCCGCGGCCGCCTTGAGAACCAGCCGCCCTTCGGCCTGACCATCTTGCATAGCGTGGCCGGGTCGCGCGAGCACGTCACCGCCGGCGAGCGCTTGCGCTTCGCCACCATGCTGCTCGATGCGGGCGCCCGCTTGGATATCCGGGACTGTCTGCTCGACAGCACGCCACTCGGCTGGGCTTGTCGCTGGGGACGCCTGGAACTGGTGGAGTTGATGCTAGACCGTGGCGCCGACCCGGTCGAAGGCGATGCCCCGGCATGGGCGAAGCCGATGGCCTGGGCGGAGAAGATGGGTCGCCAAGATGTGGTCGGCGTGTTGCTGCGAGCCCGAACCGCCATGTAGTCTCGTGTTGTCGGCAGTCGTTGTCGGCGCTACGAGGCGGCGGGGAGCTAACAGGTGGAGGAGCGCCTGCGGGGGCGGGTTGCGGATATCCGCGGCGAGCTTCTGTCGAAGAAGACAGTACTTGTCCTGACAGTTGGCCTCGTCTCTGGCGTTGGGCTCGCAGTCGGCGAGATTTCGCTGGCCAGTCTCATTTTCTCCGGCCCGCTGTCGGCGTATGCCACCCAGGGCATTGGCCTTGTACTGTTCGGCACCGTTGCAGCCACGTTGGTCGTCGCGTACGTCGGCGGTTTCCCGGGGTCCGTTTCCGCGCCCCCGGTGCCGTCGTTGATCGTATTGGCAACGATCGGTAGCGCGATCGCGGCGACCGGCGAGGCCCTGTTCGCCACCATGGTTGCGATCATCGTTCTATGTGCGGTGGCGACCGGCTTAAGCACGTGGCTCATCGGGCAGTTCCGATTGGCGAACATGGTGAGGTTCATCCCGTATCCCGTGTCGTCCGGTTTCGTGGCGGGCACGGGCGGCGTCGTGTGCATCATCGCGCTGGGCATGGTGGGGATTGAGCTCGACCGCGCCGTCTTGGCAACCCTGTTCGAACCGTTCGCGATGGCGAACTGGGGTCTGGGTGTCGTTTACGGAGTCGGGTTGTTCTGGGCCACCAAGCGCTCGAGCAGCTTCCTCCTGCTGCCGGTCAGCTTCTTGGGAGTCGCGGCACTGTGCCACCTCGCGCTCCACTTGCTGGATATCTCCGGCGAAGAGGCGGCCGCGGCGGAACTGTTGTTTTCGGGGGTCGCCGAAGGACGTCTCTGGCCACCAGCTTTCAGCGGGAATGCGTTGGCACTCGTGGACTGGGGGGCCATCGCGGGGCAGATCCCCAACATGCTGACGCTCGTCGTGATCACCTTGGTCTGCATCGTCATGCAAGTCGGGGGATTGGAACTCGCGGCGAACCGCGAGTTCGACTGGAACCGGGAGTTTCGTGCCGTCGGGCTTGCCGGCGTCGTCGCTGGCCTCGGTGGTGGCCCGCTGGGATGCATGAACGTGCCGACCTCCATGCGTAGCGTGATGTTCGGTGTCGACATGCGCGCTACGACCATCGTCGTCGCGTTGGTCACCGGGTCTGTCCTGATCGTGGGCGACACGGTGCTGCGGTTGGTCCCCGTGCCGCTCCTCGGTGGCGTTTTGCTCTTCACCGGACTGGTGATGGTCGACGATTGGCTGCTCAAGGTGCGCAAGCGGATTCCGACTGCGGACTACGCGATCATCGTCGCGATGTTCCTGACGATCGTCGTCTTCGGCTTCTTCGAAGGTATGGGCGTCGGGATTGTCATCACGATCGCTATTTTCGTCGTCCGGTTGAGCCGCGTCGATCTCGTCCAGTCCAGCGCTACGCTGCGCGAGCGGCACAGCAAGCGCATTCGGTCCATCCCGGACCGGACGATCCTTCAATCGGACGGGACGCGCGGACAGGTCTACCGCCTGCGCGGCTACATCTTCTTCGGCAGCGGCTATCTCATGGTGAACCGCCTGAGAGAGTCCCTCGCCGGCGAGACGCCGCCAAGTTGCATGCTCCTGGACTTCACGGACGTGACCGGCTACGACTTCTCGTCAGTCAACGCGCTGTGCCGACTGTTGCACGCAGCGCGCACTGCCGGTACACGCGTGGTTCTCGCCACCACGCCCGGGCAACTCCACGACGAACTCCGTCGCAATCTCCCGGCCGCAGTCTTCGAGAACGTGGTATTCGAGCCGGACGCCGACCGCGGGCTCGAACGGAGCGAGGACATCGTCATCGAAAACCACGTGACCCAGCGGCAGGACGAGGCGGCGACAGGGGCGCTCCTGGAGCAGGTTGGCGATGCCTTGGAACGCCAACTTGATCGCCAGGCGCTGTTCGAGGAACTCGTGGAAGCCCTTCGCCACTGGGTGGCGGAAGAAGCCTACGAGCCGGGCGAGCGCATGATGGCCGTTGGCGAGTCCGCCACCGGACTCGAACTGATCACCTCGGGCCTCGCGTCGGTCTACGACGATGAGGGCAATCGGACTGCACAGTGCGGACCCGGTGACGTGGTTGAACCGCATGGTGTGTTCGGACCGAGATCGGCGAGCAGCGCCACCGTCGCCGACCAAGCGGGGTGTCGGACCATCGTCCTGACGTCTGCCGCTTTGCGGCTTCTCGAGTTGCACGAAGCCGCGTTGGTTCTCAAGCTCTACCGGTACCTCTTAAGCACGAGCCCCTAGCGGCGTGTGCTCGGTGGCGAACCCGCTTACGGTTCCCCTTCCTACGGCTCGCGGGTTTCGATCCAGTGACGCTTGCGCTCGAACGGATACTCGGGCAGCGAGACCCGGCGGCGGGTCTCGCCCGCGAAGAGTCCCGCGAAAGATAATGTGAGCCCTGCCTCGTAGGCATCTGCAACGGCTTCCACGAAACCGCCGTTCGACTCGCCGGCATCCAACGGCTTAAGCCCCGACAGCACTGTCGGAGCGGCGCCGCCGGTCGCATCGGGCCATTCTGATGCCAATGTTCCCGCAGACGACGCGTCCGGACCGAGTACGACGACCACACCGACGTCGGCCGCGGCCAGTGTCTCGGCGCAGCGGCCGGTGGCTTGGGCCTGATTCGTCGCTTGCCGATGCCAATAGGCTGCGTCCGGAACTTCCTCGGGACCGACCAGGTCGCCCGACGAACCATCCACCAACGTGAGCGACGGCGCTCCTGCCGCGAGGTCGTCCAGTGCCGTCCCAGGCGCATCCATGGCCGCGGCGAGGCGCAAGCCGTCCTCCAGCTTGAGGACGCCGGCTGCCTGCGCGGCCGCAAGCGCCCCAGGCCCTTGCCCGAGCGCAACACCGGGCTGTACGCCGACGCTTGACCAAAGGGCCGTGAGCGCGCACTCGAATGCGTAAACCGCCGCCCGCCCCCATTGCGGATCCTCCAAGCGCCCTCCCGAACCTGACTGGTCGAACATCGCGGCCACCAGCGAGCCCCCGGGTATCTCGGGGAGTGCCTTGTCGCAGCGATCGAGTATTGCGCGTACAGCGGGCTCGCACGCGTAGAGCGCCTGGGCTTGCCCGGCGAGTTCGGCCGCTTCGGCAGATTCGGGATAGACGAACGCGACCTTGGTCGATGCCCCCGGTAGCGACTCGGGGCTCCCTGCGGCGGTCCGCAAGCCGACGCGCAGCGATTCGCGGTCCGTGAACACCACCCCTGCCCGGTGGTCGAAGTGGGAGCGTCCCATGGAGGCAGTCCACGCGAGGTCCGAGAGCGCCAGCAAGGATGCCTCGTCGTCGGAGGATCGCCTGTCGTCGAGCCACGCCAGGTACCTTGCGGCAAGCTCCCGTAGCGACTTGCCCGACTTCGCTGAGAGCGGCAGAAGTCGTACCGCGCGCGGGGAGAAGGAACCGTCGGTTTGCGGCAGTGTGGCGGCCGGTATCGGTGCGCCGGTGGGGCTCGGATCGTCGCTGTCAGCGTCGCCGTACGCTTCCACGACGACGTGCGCGTTCGTCCCGGATATTCCGAACGCGCTGACGCCAGCCCGTGGCGACCGGTCCGGCGTACGTGGCCAGTCCAATGGCTCTGCGACCACCCTGACCGGCAGTCGCTCCCAATCCAAATGCGGGTTCGGGGTCTGGAAGTGCAGGTGCTTCGGGATCACGCCGTGACGCATGGCCAGGACCACCTTGATCAGCCCGGCGATGCCCGCGGCCGACTCGAGGTGACCGACGTTGGTCTTGACGGAGCCGATCAGCAATCGGCGGTCCTCGGTGCGTGCCGAACCGTAGGCGGCTGCCGCGGCTTGCACCTCGATCGGGTCGCCCAGGGCGGATCCGGCGCCGTGGGCCTCGAGGTAGTCGACGTCGGCGGGTTCAACGCCCGCCTGCGACAGGGCCTCCTCGATCACCCGTTCCTGTGCTGGGCCGTTCGGCACCGTCGGCCCTGCGCTCGCCCCGTTCTGGTTGACCGCGGCCCCGCGGATCACGGCCCAGATCCGGTCGCCGTCGGCCTCCGCGTCACTGAGCCGCTTCAGGACCACCATTCCACAGCCCTCGCTTCGAACGAAGCCATCGGCCGAGGCATCGAAGGTGCTGCAACGCCCCTGGCGCGACAACATCCCAAGCGCCGCCATTTCGCTCGTCAGTCCCGGCGAGAGGACCGCGTTCACACCCCCGACCAGGGCAACGTCGACCTCGCCTTGCCGCAGACCCGCGGCAGCCTGCTGGACGGCAACCAACGAAGCCGCGCAGTTGAGCAGCACGGGCATTGCTGGTCCCATGAGGCCGAGCTTGAACGCAACGCCACCGACCGCCGTGCTGCTGGCCGTGCCGAGATAGTTGGCGTCCTCTGCGGACGCCAACATCAGGTCGCGGTACTCGCTGGTGGCAATCCCGGCATAGACCCCGGTGCGGCTACCCCGCAGGCGATCGGGTTCGATGCCCGCATCCTCGAGCGCCCGCCAAGTCGTCTCCAGGAGGAGCCGCTGCTGCGGGTCCATCATGCGCGCCCCGATTGGCGTGATGCTGAAGAAGCGCGCGTCGAAACGGTCGATCTCGTCGAGGAAACCGCCCGCGGCCCATGCCTTGGCGTCGAGCGCCGGGTCGCCGGCAACACCGGTCCAGGGACCGTCGTCCTGGCGGGAGACCTTGACGGCGTCGTGGCCTGTTTCGAGGTTGCGCCAAAAGGTCGCGATGTCGGGCGCATCGGGGAAGCGGCACGCCATGCCGATGATCGCGATCCCTTCATGCTCGCTCTGCGTCGCGGTGATTGGTCTCGGCGCCGCCCCTGCTTGGGGTGCCGGGGCCGTACCGGCGTTGGCAATCTCGCCAGCCAGGTGGCGAGCGAGGTCGATGATCGTGGGATGGTCGAACACGACCGTATTGGGTGCCACGTACGCCTCCGAGAACGCTCGGTTGAGCCGGTTGCGCAGTTCGACGGCCATCAGGGAGTCCATCCCCAAGTCAAAGAAGCCGACGTCAGTTTCCGGTGCGCTCGGCAGTCTCAGCACCGCCTGCAACTCTCGCTGCAGGAAAGACGCGAGAACTTCCTCGTGCTGCGCCGGCGGCGTTGTGGCGAGTTGGCCAAGCAGGTCTTCCGACGAGGACTGGTCTTCGTCGACCGGCGCGACAGTGAGCAGGTCCTCCAAAAGGGACGGCCGCCCCTCGATGGACTCGCCGAATACCGGCCAGTCGACCGCCGCGACTGCGGCGTTCGCTTCCAGGCGCAGCAGCCGATCGAGTGCCTTGAAACCATGTTCCGGCGTGAACCAGCCGGTGCCCGCAGCCTCGCGCCGCTCGGCGATCCGTTCTCGTTGCTCCTCCGCCTCGCCGAGCCCCGACCAAGCGCCCCAGGCAATGGCTTGGCCCGGGAGGCCGCGCGCTCGCCGGTGGGCTGCGAGCTGGTCAAGGAATGCGTTTGCGGCCGCATGGTTGGCTTGGCCCGGATTGCCGAGGACCCCTGCGACGCTCGAAAACAAGACGAAGAGGTCGAGATCGCGGTCTTCGGTCGCCCGGTGCAGGTGCCAGGCACCAAGCATCTTCGGCCATAGGACAGACTCGAAGCCGTCCCAACTCTGGTTCCCGAGGGCGGCGTCCGCCAGCACGCCTACGCTGTGGACCACGCCGCGAAGCGTCGGCAGGGACTCGTCGACCCGCGCGAGCATGGCATCGAGGGCAGCGGTGTCGGTCACGTCGGCCAGCTCGACCTCAATTCTGATCCCTCGCGCGCGCAACGCGTCGATCGCCTTCTGTGCTGCCGCGTCTGGCGCTCTGCGACCGTTTAGAACAACGACGCCCGCGCCGTGCTCGGCGAGCCATTCGGCCAGCGCGCACCCGATGCCGCCGAGGCCGCCCGTCACGAGGTACGTGCCGTCCTGCCGCAGGTGGCCAGACCTGAGTGGATGGGTTGTCAGCACGATCTTGCCGATGTGCCGTGCTGCGCGCATATGGTCCATCGCGGCGCTGGCTTCCGCGAAGGGCCACGTGGTATGTCTGAGCGGCGATAGCTCTCCCGAGGCAACGCGTGCCAGGGTCTCCCTCAGGGCCGCGCCGGGCCGTGCTGGATCGTGCTGCTTCAGGGTGTAGAGGTCGAGGATCGAGTAGGCGACGTCGGGGCGTAGCGCGGACATCTCTTCCTCGCTCAGGATGTCCCGGCGGGCAAGTTCCACGAAGCGGCCGCCCTTGGCGAGGCAGGCAAGACTTGCCTC
Organism: Candidatus Azotimanducaceae bacterium; assembly: GCA_965203685.1. Classification (GTDB taxonomy): domain Bacteria; phylum Pseudomonadota; class Gammaproteobacteria; order Pseudomonadales; family Azotimanducaceae; genus VXYL01. The sequence goes on along the minus strand of OZ241908.1, from coordinate 5,365,818 downwards.
GATGAAGCCCTCGCCTGTCAGGCTGTTCAGCACGACGTCGATCCCGGTGCCGCCCGTGGCGGCCAGGATCTCTTCGCCGAACGCGGTCGAGCGGCTGTCGAACACGTGCTCGACGCCGAGCGAGCGGAGATAGGCTTGCTTGGGCGCGCTCGCCGTGGCGAAGACCTCCGCGCCCGCTGCCTGCGCCAGTTGAATGGCCGCAAGCCCGACGCCTCCTGCGCCGGCATGGATCAGCACGCGGTCTCCGGCTTTTAGCCCGGCTAGCTCGTAGGACAGCACGCACGTCACGAACACCGAGGGGATTGTCGCGAGCGCGGTGGCGGATACGCCGGGGGGAACGAGCGCGACCAAGTCCTCTCGCGTCACAACGACCGGTCCGAACGTGCCGAAGGCGAAGCCCGCCACGCGATCGCCTACCGATACGGTTGTCACGTCGGAACCGGTTTCGATGATCCGCCCACACAGTTCTTCGCCGAGCAGACCTTCGCCGACCAGCCCCATCGCCCGGAACACGTCCAGGAAGTTGAGGCCACAGGCCTCGACTTCGACGCGGACTTCCCCCGGCTCCAGGTCATGCGCGGGCAACCGCTGGACGTGCAGCGCGTCGACGGCCCCACCCTCGTCCGGAGCCAGCACCCAGTCTGCCTCCTCCGGCAAGGTGAGGCGCTCGAGCCCCTCATCGATCCGAACGAGCCGCGCCACCTGGCGGCGGCCTTGGCGATAGGCGATGTGACTTTCCGACTCGGGGAACAGCAGCTCATCGGTCGGGATGGTCTGTGGCCCGGCGACCCCCGGCTCGAGGTCCAGCATCCGCGGCTGCAGGTGGGGTGCCTCGCGCACCACCACCCGGCCAAGGCCCCAGAGGGCGGCTCCCGCCAACTGCCCGGTCCGCTCGCGCTCGACAACCTGCGCGCCACGGGTGACGAACCACAGCCCCTTGGCGGGCACGGCGTCCGCATCGGCGAGGCCTTGCACGAGTGCGAGTGCGCTGGCCGCCGCTCGTTTCGCGTCTGCCGCCAGGTCCGGGGTCGTCGCATCCGCCCCGTGACCGTCCTGTGCGACAAGATGCACCACCCCGGCCAAGGGCGTGTCCGCGGGGAGGTCTTCGATGAGAGACTGCCAGGACTCGCGCCGCTCCATGTCGATCGGGGCGACGATCAATCTGGCCTCGTCGGCCCCCGCCGGACTCGGATCCGGTAGATCCGCGCCGGCCAAGACGACCGTCTGGTTCTGCGCCAGGAGTTGCTCCGCGAGCCCTTCCGCGGTGCCGCCGCGGTCGGCCGCGACAATCCAGACACCCGCCGGCAACGCGATCTCTGCCGGTGCCTGTGCCACGATCACCCCACGATCGGGCAGCGCGGTGGCTTGTGCCGGGTCGATGCCGAGAACCTCTGCGGCCGTGAACCCTGCATCCGCTAGCGCTTGGCGCCACACGTCGGGGCCGGCTAGGGCGTGGCTCGTACGGTACCGGTCGGCGAATCGCCACCAGCCGTCGAGCTGGCCGAATATCAGGTCCATCCAGCCCCTGCCGCGCTGGTTTTCCAGGGCCACCAGCAGCCCCGAAGGCGCGAGGAGTGCGCGACAGTGGTCGAGCGTCTCGTCCAGGTAGCGTGTGGCGTGCAGCACGTTGGCCGCAATCACCAGGTCGTAACCGTGAGCGGCGAAGCCTTCGCTAACCGGGTCTTTCTCGATGTCCAGCACCCGGTAGTCGATCGCGGCGTCGGCATCGCCGAAACGCGCCTCGGCATCGGCGAAAAAGCCCGCGGAGATGTCGGTATAGGTGTAGTCAACCCGGCCGGGAGGGAGTACAGGCAGGATGCACTCGGTTGCCGAGCCGATGCCGGCCCCCACTTCCAGCACACGCAACCGCCGCCCCTCGGGCAACTCGTCGACGAGGGTCTGGACCACTTCGCCCATCATCCGGTTCGCCGCGCGCCAGACCGGCGCCCGGCGATAGAGATCGCCCGCCTGTGGTTCCGCGTCCCCGAACAGGAGCGATAGCGGATCCTCCTTGCCGATGAGCACGTCGGGCAAGGCGCCGGCACAGCGCTGGAACAGACCCACTTCGGAGGTGGCGTGCGGATAGCGCCCGGTTACGTCGCGCAGATGGGCCTCGCGGTCGCGCGGCATGTCGTCTGGCAATGGATCGGTCGTTCCAATCGCCACCACGAAGCGTTGTTCTTCCCCGTCTCGCGCCTCCAACACCCCGGAACGAGCCAGGATCTCAAGAATCCGATGGAGGAGGTGCGCGTGCTCGGTTAGGACGCCAAGCTGATCAAGGAGCTCTTCCGAACTCACGACCGCACCCGCGTTGCGCTCCCAACCCAGTGTCTCCAGGGCCGCGAGCGCGTAGGACCACGACGCCCGTTCCATCTCCGTTTGGAGGTCCGCCTCGTCGGCAACCTCCACGCCTTCACGGGCCAAATGGCTGGCGAAGGGTTCTGAGACCGAAGCGGCGGCTGATGGACTTGGCAGGAAGTCCGCAGCCTCTATGCCGGGAGGCAAGGGCCGGTCGCGCCATACGATCTCGTAGAGTAGCTCCTCCACGCCCTCCACCGCTGCGAGCAGCGCACTGCGTGTCGCGCGCTTCACGGTGTAGCCGTCCAACGTGCCGATCGGGGATCCGCCGAGGTCGTAGAGAGCGATGTCCGCCGTGACGACCTCGGGCCAGTCCCCGTTCACACCGCCCGGTTCGCCCCGCGTGCGTACATGACAGAGCAGTCGGTTCGGTAGCCCCTGCGGCAGCACGAGCCGCTCCCAACCGAAGGGAAGGTAGGTCACTGCTTCCGGGGAGTCGGGCGTCGTGCGCGCCGCACCGACCACCTGGAAGCAGCCGTCGAGCAGGAGCGGATGGATGTCCAGGTCGTTCTGGCCGACGGAATCCGGCAGCGACACCTCGCCCAAGGCTTCGCCCGGCTTCGACCACATTGCTTGCAGTGTTCGGAAGGCGGGGCCGAGATCGATACCGACCTCGGCCTTGGCGCGATAGTAGGCATTGATGTCCAAGGGTGCTAATTCGGCCTTCACCTCCGCGACGTTGAGCGGTGCCGCAGCCGGCAACGGCGGAGCACCGCGGATTGACGCGGCCACACCCTCGGCATGAAGCGTCCAGTCCTGGTTCTCGCCGCGACTGGATATCCGGATGCGGCGTTGCTCAGCTCCATCGGGGCTGTCCAGCAGCACCTGCAGGTGGCGACCTTCTTCGACGCTGTCGTCTGAGTCGTCCGCCGCACGCGCCTGCGGAAAGACGAGCGCGCTGTGCATTTGGAAATCCTCGACGATTGCCGCGCCCTTGCGCTCGGCCGTGCACGCCGAAGCCGCCATGGCACCGTAGAGTGCGCCGGGTGCCACCAACCGGTTGAAAACGCGGTGGTCCCCAAGCCAAGCCGGGTCCGAAGGGAACAACTCGGTGTCGAAGCTGATCTCGCCGCTCGCCGAGTCGTGCCGTGTGCCCAACACCGGGTGCCCGATGCCCTGCCGCCGGCGCTTGGGCGTCTCGACCCAGTAGCGTTCGCGCTGGAAGGCGTAGCCTGGCAAAGCGATGCGGCGTCTCGACTCGCCGGCGAAGAGCCCGTCGAAGCGGATCGGCAGACCAGCATCAAAGGCCCCGGCGACCGCCTCGACGAAGCCGCCTCCGGACCCTGGCGCCGGCGGCTCTTGCCCGGTTGCCGGACGCCTGAGACTCGACACGACGGTCGGCACTGCGCGGGCAGCTTCCGGCCACGCCAGCGTGGTCATCGGTCCCACCACGGCGTGCGGACCAATCTCGATGACCGCGCCCACGCCCAACTCCGCCAAGGTGTCCACGCAGGCCTTGAAGGCCACCGGGGCACGCATTTGTTGCCGCCAGTAAGCCGCGTCAAGGGCCTCGCTTGGAGCGACCGTCTCACCGGAAAGATTGCTGACGAAGGGGAGTGACGGCGGCGCAAAGGTTAGCCCGGAGATGGCCGCCTCCAAGTCGTCCATCGCGGGCTCGATCATGGCGCTGTGGTAAGCGGGGCTTCTGCGCAGCCGAGCGACCCGGATGCCCGTCGCCTCGAGGTGTTCGAGGATCGCGCTGATCTCCGCTGCGGGACCGCTGATCACCTGTTGTGGACCGTTGTCGGCAGCGATGCAAAGACCGATGCCCGGTGAGCCGGCATTGTGTTCGTCCAGCGCCGCCGACACGTCGGACGCCGGTGCGAACACCGCCGCCATCGCGCCTTCGCCGGGCAACGCCCCGATTAGCGCGCCTCGCGACGCCGCGAGGCGCAAGCCATCCTCCAAGCTGAACACGCCGGCCGCGTACGCCGCCGCGATCTCGCCCAGGCTGTGGCCGAGCACTACGTGCGGTCGGATGCCGAGGCTCGACCACAGTTCCGTGAGGGCGCACTCGAGGGCATAGATGGCGGGCTGCTTCCATTGCGGATCGTCGAGGTCGCCCGCGGAGCCGGGACGGCCGAACATCACGTCGAGCAACGAAGACGAGGAGCCACGTTCTTCGCGGAGCAAGTCGTCGCAGCGGTCGAGAACGGCGCGCACCACAGGTTCGCTGGCGTAAAGCGCCGCGCCCATGCCGGGCCACTGGCTCGCCTGCCCGGTGTAGGCGAACGCTACCGTCGGTGCATTGGTTGACGCCGGTCTCTCGCTTGTCGCAGCCGCCTCCCGCAACCCGTCGCGTAGTGACTCGGTGGTACTGAACACGACGCCCGCGCGGTGGCTGAAGTGGCTCCGCCCAATGCCGGCCGACCAGGCGGCGTCGGAAAGCAGCGCCGTTTCCGCCGCCGAGAGTGCCGTTTCGTGCTCATCGAGCCAGTCGAGGTAGCGTTCGGCCGCGTCGCGAAGCGCCGCGCCCGACTTCCCGGAGAGCGGCAGCAGGCGCATCGTGCGCGGGGCCGGATTCTCAGGTGGCGGCGCGATGGTCGCCGGCAGCGAAACGGGAATCTGTCGCGGAGCACCTGCAACCCATCGCTCCCGGTCTAGGCCGGAAGTGGCCGTCCCTTGCCCACCGTACCCTTCGAGTACGACATGGGCGTTCGTGCCCGACCATCCGAATCCGCTCACGCCGGCCAGCGGCGCGCGGTCCCCATGCACGGGCCAAGGCGTCGAGGAAGCGGTCACCCGCAATGGCAGGTGTTCCCAGTCCATGGCCGGATTCGGGTTGCGGAAGTGCAAGTGCCTGGGGATGAGTCGTCGATTCATCGCGAGCACGGTTTTGATCAATCCGGCGACGCCCGCGGCTGATTCCAAGTGGCCGATGTTGGTCTTCACCGAGCCGATCAGCAGTGGCTTGTCGGCATTGCGTCCGCGCCCGTAGACCGCCGCGGTCGCGTCGATCTCGATCGGATCGCCCACTTCCGTGCCGGTTCCGTGCGCCTCCAGGTAGTCGATGTCCGCCGGTTGGATGCCGGCCCGTTCCAGCGCCGCAAGGATGACGCGCTCCTGGGCAGCCCCGTTCGGCACGGTCAGGCCCGGGCTCGCCCCGTCTTGGTTCAGCGCGCTACCCCGGATCACACCCCAGATGCGGTCGCCGTCGGCCTCGGCGTCGGCCAGCCGTTTCAGGACCACGAAGCCGCAGCCCTCGCCCCTGACGTACCCGTTCGCGGACGCGTCGAAGGTCTTGCACTGGCCGTCCGGCGACAACATCCCCGCGTTGGCACGGAACTCCAGGAGGCGGCCGGAAAGGATGATGTTCACCCCTCCCGCCAAGGCGAGATCCGCATCGCCGCGCTGTAGACCGTTGACCGCCTGGTGGGTCGCAACCAAGGACGACGAGCACGCTGTGTCGACGGCCATGGCGGGCCCCCCGAGACCCAGCGCGAAGGCGACCCGGCCGATGGCTGTGTTGAGGGATGTGCCGGTGACGGCGTAGAGACTCGCGGCGGGTTCGGCGGGGCCAGCGTTCTCCCTAGCCTCCAGGATCAGCCCACGGTAGTCGTTGTTGCTGATCCCGGCATAAACACCGGTCCGGCTGTCCTTCAACTGCTCGGGATCGATGCCCGCGTCTTCGAGCGCGCGCCAACTCGTTTCCAGCATCAGCCTTTGCTGCGGATCCAAGAGTTCCGCTTCGACCGGCGAGATCCGGAAGAAGGCGGCGTCGAACTGATCGAGACGGTCGAGATAGGCACCGAAGCGGCAAGCGTCGATCTGTCCCGTGTCATCGGGGAACAGGGCGCCAACACGGCCGATACCGGATCCTGGCATGCCTTCCTGGACGGCGTTCTCGCCCGCCTCCAGAAGACGCCAGAACGCGTCAATGCCGTCCGCTTCGGGAAACCGGCAAGCCATGCCGACGATCGCGATGGGCAGGCTGCGCTCCGAAAACTCCAAAGGTCCTCCTCCAGTCGAGCCGCGCGGCTCGTCTGCTTCAGTCACGGCGTAGGTACTCCTGCATTGCGGCAACGCATTCTCGCGGCTGTTCCAGTTGCAGGTAGTGCGTTGCCTCCGGGAGAAAGTCGTACTCCACGGTGTCCATCTGGTCGATGTCGAACGTCGGCAGGTAGGCGAACGGCAAGGTTGGATCCGCGCCGATCACCTTGACCCGGCACGGAAGCTGCGTGAAGTCGACGAGACCCGCATAGCTGCGCGCATACTCCACGATCCTGGCCTCGTATTCCGGCGGGCACCGAAGAACATAATGGCCGGCGTCGGGTGCCTTCCTCAACGTCGTCTGGGCCATGAGTTCGCGCACGCCCGGCAGGACGCGGGTGAAACTCGGTGAGTAGTTGAGCACGTCGACGAAGTCCTCGAGCCGGCGGAACCGATTGCCGCGCCTGCGTGTCCGGCGCGCCAGGAGTTCGGCGAATTGGTCGAACTTCGACTCGCTCACCGACGGTCGAAAGAGAGGTGGATCGAAGAGTACGAGACCGGAAAACGCCTGCGCTTGGTCCGCTGTCCGTTCCGTGATGACCGACGACAGCGACAGCAGTGCAATCAGTCCGGATAGCGAGTGGAAGACGCCGACCTTTGGCTTCTTTCCGTAGTTCTCATCAATCGCTTGGAGAATGCGGGACAGGTCGGCGACGAACGTCGGCACGTCGTGCCGGTCGATCGATGTGAGCGGATTCCAGCCATGGTTGCGGATGTCGTACACAATGAGGTCGAAGTCGTCGACAAGCAGGGACCAGAACGGCCAGTAAAGGTCGATTGCCAGGCCGTTGCCGTGGCTGAGGACCAGGCGCTGCCCACTCGCACGACCGTATCTCCTCAAGGTCGTAACGGTGCCGTCGTCGAGGCGTACATCGCACGTCGACACAGGCGCGGGGATGTCCCGGGCCGTGTACACGGTCACCGGTGTGCCGCAGCCGCGCACACAGCCAAATGTGCCGGCCCCGGGCACCAAGTGAAGCGGCGAAACCGCCGATGCCGCCTAGTCGGAGTCACCTGTGGGCCGGCGCATTGTGCGCGGGGGGCCCGACGCTATGAAGCGTGTGCCTCGATGTAGCTGGCCAGGCTGCGCATGGTGTCGAGTTCCGCCAGATCCTCCGGCGGAATCTCGATACCGAACTCCTGGTTGACCAACTTGACGAAAGCCACGGCGTCGACGGAAGAGACATCGGACTCACTGAACTTCAGATCGAGGTCGGGTTCGTGGCCAAGATCCAGGTTCTCCTTGGCCAAATCGGAAAGGCGCTGCTCAACGGATGCCATCAGAATTTCTCCTCGTTTGTTTTGGGGTGGCTGGCCAGAGCAACCTACCACACGGCCAATCGGCAAGGCTACCGGGGGTTCCGCGCTAGCCGGTGTGGATCGTGTTGCGCTCAGGGCCTGGCGAGGCGCTGGCGTCTGACAGCCCGCGGCGTTCGAGGTGGGCAAGCACCGCGCGGGCACACGCCGTCGGGGCCTCAAGCTGCAGGAAATGCGTGGTCTCGGCGATGGTCTCGTACTCGACCAAGGCGAGTTCCTCGTCCTCGAGCGACGGCACGTAGGCGGTCGGCTGTGTCGGATCCGAGCCGATCACCTTGATTGGGCATCCGAGTTGGGCAAAGCGCACCCTCCCGGTCCATCGGCGGGTGTCCGCAAAGACCCGTGCTTCGTACTCGGGGGGACAGCGGAGCGCATAGCCCGGCCCGTCCGTGCGTTGGCGGAGCGTCGTCCTGGCCATCAGGTTGTGCACGCCGGGCACGACGCGGGAGAACTTCGAGGCGCGTGCCACGCGTGCCTCGAACTCCTCCAATGTTGCGAATCGCGACCTCTTGCGGCGCGTTTTCGCGGCCGCGATCTCGGCTAGGGCGAAGAAGACGTCGTCGGCGACGGCGCGCATGTAGAGCGGTGGGTCGAACAGGATCAGCGCGTCAAGGCTGCCGGGTCGAGGGCCGACGTTGCGAGAGTCCGTCGGGTCGTTCCCGGCGAGGGCCACGAGCGCCGCAGTCGCCGCTAGGGAGTGGTAGACGCCGATTTTGGGCTTTCGCCCGCAGAGGCCGTCGATGGCGGCGACGATTCGGTCATGGTCGCTCGCGAAGGTCGGAATGGTGTGGTTGGCCAAAGTGCCGACGGCGTTCCAACCGTGGTTCCTGACGTCATGGACGAAGACGTCGAAGTCGGCGAGAAACGCCGACCAGAACGGGACGTAGAGGTCGATGGCGAGCCCCGTGCCATGGCTCAAAACCAGGCACGGACCCGACGGATTGCCGTGTCGACGCACCCTGGTCAAGCTGCCGTCGTCGAGCCGCACGTCGAGGATCGATCGCGGTTCGGGGACCGTCCAGACCGTCGGTTCGGTGTCGTGCCTGGGTCCGTCCACGGAAAAAAAGACCGGTGTGGGGTAGCCAATCCGTCGGCGGCACCCTAACACGCCGTCGCGGTAACGTGCGCTTGAGTCGGCGCATGGGACTTGAACGGTCGTGGCAGGACGCCTAACTTGGAGGCATGTGGTGCAGAACGCGGAAGACGATGCGACGACCTTGGCATGAACTCCCCTGCGGTCGCCTGTAGCCACAGATTACCGTGATCCGCCGATTCCTTGCCCCCATTCTTGCCGGAGTCGCCGGTCTGGCGCTGGCCGCGATCATCTTCGTGAGCGGTCCGCAGATCGAGCCGGTCCCGCCGCCACCGAACATTCCGGTGGTGCGAACCATGGTGGCGGACCCGGGCACGATGCAGATCACCGTCGCCGCACATGGCGCGGTCGTTCCCAAGACCGAGAGCAGCTTGGTTTCGGAGGTCGCGGGACGCGTCGTATCCGTGGCCGAGTCGATGGTTTCCGGCGGGTTCTTCGCGAAAGGCGATGTCTTGGTCGAGATCGAGCGTGTCGACTACGAGGTGGCCTTGGAACGGTCGCGCGCGCACTTGGCGTCCACCGAGAGTGAACTCGCGAACGCCGAGAAGGCGTACGAGCGGCACGAGGAGTTGCGCGAGTCGCAGTCCATCAGCGAGTCGCGCCACGACGACGCGTTGAACCGGCTCACCATCGCGCGCGCGTCGCTCCGCGAAGCGACCGCACGGGTTGCCCGTGCGGAACGTGACCTAGAACGCACGCGCATGACGGCACCCTTTGACGGCCGGGTGCGCAGCGAGCGCGTCGACGCGGGACAGTTCGTCAATCGCGGGGAGTCCATCGCGACGCTCTACTCGGTCGACTTCGCTGAAGTCCGCCTGCCGGTTCGCGATGAGGATTTGGCTTTCCTGCCGCTGTCCTTGGCGCGCGTCGAAGCCAGCGCGTCGCAACAGCCGAGGGTGGTCCTAAAGGCGCGTTTCGCGGGTGCGGAGCACGCCTGGGAGGCGCGGATCGTACGGACCGAAGGGGAGTTGGATCCGCGTACTCGCATGGTGAACCTCGTCGCCCAGGTGCCGAGGCCCTACGATCCGACCGGCGACTTGCCACCGCTCACCGTCGGGCTGTTCGTCGAGGCCGAGATCCTCGGCAAGACGGTGGACAACGTCCTCGTCGTGCCGCGCTCGGCCGTGCAACGCGACAGCCGGATCTACGTGGTGACGGCGGACAACCGTCTGTCCTTCCGCGACGTCGAGATCCTGCGCACCACGGGCGACGAGTACACCATCCGGGGCGCTATTCAGCCCGGAGAGTCGATCTGCTTGTCCGCGCTCGGCAGCGCCGTCGAGGGGCAGCAGGTTCGCCCGATCGGTTCAAAGCTCCCGGAAAGGGACGGATGACAGCGCCCACTCGCCCTGGGCGGAGACGGCCGGTCCCATGAAGCGGATGATCGCCTGGTTCGCCACGAATCACGTGGCGGCCAACTTGGTCATGGGGTTCGCTGTACTCGGCGGTCTCGCGTCGCTCGACCGTGTGCCGGTGAAGCTGTATCCGGATTTCGACGTCCCACTCATCATCGTGACCGTACCGTACCTCGGAGCCGCACCCGAGGAAGTCGAGACCGGCATCTGTGCTCGCATCGAGGAGCGCCTCGAGGGCATCACGGGGATCAAAGAGATTCGCTCCGTTTCCGCCGAGAGCCTGTGTACGGTCCACCTCGAGCTGCTTGTCGATGTCGACCGCATCCAGACGCTCGGCGAGGTCGAGAACCAGGTCAACGCCATCGACACGTTCCCCGAGGAAGCGGAGAAGCCTATCGTCCAGGTTGCCATGGCGAACAACGTGGTCGCGGAAGTCGCGATCACGGGCCCGACGGACGAGCGGACACTCAAGGAACTTGGCCGGCGCGTCCGCGACGACATCGTCGCTCTGCCGGGCATCACCTACGCCGAGCTTGTGAATGCGCGGCCATACGAGATCTCGGTCGAAGTCTCCGAGGCATCCCTGTCGCGCAACAACCTGACCTTCGACGACGTTGCGGCGGCGCTACGCGAGCGGTCCCTCGACATTCCCGGGGGCTCGGTCAAGGCTGAGGAAGGCGAGATCCTGCTGCGCACCACGGGCCAGGCGTATTGGGGACACGAACTCGAGGACCTCGTCGTGACGGTGCGCCCGGACGGCACGCGGGTACTGGTGCGGGACGTCGCCCGCGTCGTCGACGGGTTCGAAGACACCGGGCAGTCGCTGCGCTTCGACGGCAAGCCCGCCGCGCTCGTGCAAGTGTCGCGGGTCGGCGACCAGGATGTGCGCCAAGTCAGTGCGGCCGTGCGGCAGTACGTCGCGCGGGCGGCGGGTCGCTATGGGGAAGGCGTCGAACTGACCATCTGGCGGGACGAGTCCATCGTCCTGTCCGTGCGCATGCGCGCCCTGCTCGACAGCGGCATCCAGGGTCTCCTGCTCGTCCTCGTGCTGCTGGCCCTGTTTCTCCGACCGCACCTGGCGCTCTGGGTGGCAGCGGGGATCCCGATTGCCTTCTTGGGCGCGATCTTCCTGATCTATTGGACCGGCCTGTCCATCAACGCGCTCTCGGTCATGGGCTTCATCCTCGCCCTCGGCATGCTCGTTGACGACGCGGTGGTCGTGGGCGAGGCGGCATACACGGCCCAGCAGCGCGGTGCCGGCCTGCTCGCCGGTGCCATCGAGGGCGCCCAGCACGTGCTCGTCCCGGTGACCTTCGGGGTCATCACCACGGTGGTCGCGTTCCTGCCGGTGCTATTCGCGGAGGGGACCATTGGCCAGGCGTACGGGGTCATGTCGGCGACGGTGATCTGCTGTCTCGTGTTCTCGCTGATCGAATGCCAGACGGTGCTGCCTGCCCACCTCGGCCACGGCAGCGACCGGCTGCCGCTCGGCGATTTCGGATTGACCTTCCTGGCCGTCGTCGTCGTCGCCGCCATGGCCGTCGCGCCTGATGCGCGTTCGGGCATCGCGTTGGCGGTAGCGGGCGCTGGCTTGGTCTTCGCTGCGCACTTCGTCGGAGCGTTGCGCAAGCTTGGATCCGCATTTGCACGCCTGCAGGTTCTGTTCGAGTCGGGTCTTCGATGGATCATCGACAACCCATTCCGCCGTTGTGCGGAAGCCGCCTTTCGCCGGCGGTTGGTGACGCTGGTCATCGCCGCGGGCGCGATGGCCTCGGCGTGGAGCCTGGTGATGGGTGGCCACCTGCCGTTCTCTCTTCGGACCCCGCAGAAGGGCGACAGCATCACGGCCCGTTTGACGATGCCCATGGGGGCGAGCGATAGCACGATGGCCGGCGCCGTGGGATTGCTCGCCGAGTCGGCGCGCGAGATTCAGCAGCAGCTCGCCGAGGACTATGGCGAACCACTGGTCCTGCACATCCTCGAGGGCGTCGGTGGCCACTTCGCAGCCGGCGCCCGGGTCGGCTTCGTGGTCGACGACACCGGTGCGCACCTCGGTGAGGTCACCATGCAACTCACGCCGGGCGAAGGCCGTGTCGTGACGACCGACGCGGTCGCCGCCCGATGGCGTGACCACGTGGGGCCCATAGCGGACGCGGTCGAACTGGGTTTCGTGACTGACCGCGTTGCCAGTGAACCCGAGATCGACATCAGGGTCGCCGGGACCGACTGGGACGACCTGCGCGCCGTGGCCGCGGCGATCCGGTCGGAACTCGCCTCGGTTGACGGCGTCTTCGATGTCGCCGACTCGCTCAACACCGGCAAGGCGGAACTCCGGCTGTCGGTCACACCCGCCGGCGAAGCCCTGGGGATATCCCTGTCGGACCTTGGCCGCCAGGTGCGGCAAGCCTTCTACGGCGAGGAAGCACAGCGCGTGCAGCGCGGGCCGGACGATGTCCGCATCATGGTGCGCTACTCGGAGCAGGAGCGCCGTTCGCTGGAGTCGCTCTACGCGCTGCGGGTCCGGACGCCCGCGGGCGGCGAGGTGCCCTTCGCAACGGTGGCCGAGGTCGAATCCGGACGCGGCTTTTCCACCATCGCCCGCACCAACGGGGTCCGCTTCGCGTGGGTGACCGCCGAGGTCGATCCCACGACGACGTCGGCAGCCGCCGTGCTCTCCCGGCTCGACGCGGGCTTCCTTGCGGATGCGATCGCGCCTTTCCCCGGTGTGACCTACTGGTACAGGAGCAGCCAGCAGCAGTCGGAGCTTGTCACCTCGCTGGGTCCGTTGTTCGTTTTCGTGCTGCTCGCGATCTATGCCTTGCTGGCGATGCCGCTGCGCTCCTATACCCAGCCGCTGATCATCATGTCCGTGTTGCCGTTCGCGCTCGTGGGTGCGCTGTGGGGGCATGCGCTTCTCAAAATGTTCGGGCTCGTCCACGGCATTTCCGCCGCGTCGCTGTTCGGCGTCGTCGCGGCATCGGGCGTCGTGGTCAACGCGACCCTGGTACTAACCCACGGCGTGAACCGCTATCGAGCCGCCGGAGACACCTTGTTCGACGCTTTGGTCAGCGCGTCGCTGTCGCGTTTCCGCCCCATCCTGATCACCAGCGTGACGACGTTCGCCGGTCTCGCACCGTTGATGTTCAGTACCAGCACGCAGGCGCAACTGCTGGTGCCGATGGCGATTTCGCTCGCCTTCGGCATCCTGGTCTCGTCGGTTGCGGCGCTCCTGTTCGTCCCCGCGCTTTGGCTCGCGGTACACGACATCGGGAGCCGGACGCGACGCGTGACGGACATGGTCAGCAGTTCTCCCCGCCTTTCGATGTGGATGTCCCGCTACCCCTACGTGCAGGAGAGCCTGCGCACGCAGGAGTTCACGGACCTCGAACTGCCGGACGATCTCGACCTCGACCCCCGTGAAGCGACGATCGCCCGGCAGGGGTTGGTGCGCGTCTACTACCAACGCGAATTCGACGCCGAAGAGATGGGTGCCCAATTCGGCGCACTTGCTGCTAGGGCGCCCCGGTCCGACGACCTCGTTAGCGAGGCCAGGACCTGGGCCGAGCAGCGCACGTTCCAGCTCGGCGTACACATGGCTCGTGGCACCATGCCAGCCGTTGATGCGGCCGGACCCCTGACGGACATTCTCTGTACAACCCTCGGGGCGCTGGCGCAGGCCGCCAAACGGGAGTTCGCGGCAGAAAACGACACCGTGCCGAATTCCCGGATCGCACTGGTCGCTTTGGACGCCGCTGGCCGGCGCGAGTTCGCGACGGGGGCGCCGCTACGCCTGCTGTTCCTGTACGACCACGATCCGTTGGTGCCCGGCGTGATGCCTCTCACCCCGGAAGCATGGCATGAGCAACTGTTCCAGCGCCTCATGGTGCTGATCCGCGCCTTGTCGCCCGAGGGCATCCTCTTCGAGCCGGTACCGGGCTACGCGCTGCACGGGGGCCTCACCGGGGAAGCCCACGCCTTGACGCCGTTCCGGCAGCACTTCGCCGACGCCGTGCCCGCGGCCGACTTGAGAATGCTGACCCACGCCCGCGTGATCGAAGCGGAGGACGGCCTCGGGGAGGATTTCGAGGCACTCAGACAGTCGGTCCTTTCCCAGGCGAACGACGTCGCCGCCATCACGGCCGACATCGCTGCGGTCAGGCAAACGAGACCTCGCCCGAGCGGGCCCTGGGACGTGGCGCGTCTTGAGGGAGGACTCGACGACATCGTCCTGGCCGCCGAATACCTGCAACTTGCTGGGGCCGCCCCGGAGACCGGGGTCGCCACGTTGGCCGAGACCCTCGGACGCGCTCGCGAGCGGGCTCTGCTCGACGGTGATGCCGCCGGGGACCTGATCAACGCCGCCACGCTGTGGAAGAACCTCGACGGCTTCTTCCGGATGACCTGCGCCGACGCCTTCGATCCTCACGCCGCAACGTCGGAGCAGAAGGCCATCATCGCCGGGATGTGCAGCGTCGAAACCTTCGTGGACGTGGCCGATGCCATCGCGACAGCCTCACAACGGAGCGCCCGACACCTGGGAACGCTGTGGTCTGCCTTGCCAAGGGCAAGTACCTCAGCCTGAGGTCCCCGCAAGTGTCAGGTGCGGACGGTGCGCGGACGTCCTCGAACGTCTTGCCGTTCGCGTCCGCATTCCGATCTGTTGTCGACAGCGATCAATGTCGGGCCGACTCGAGCGCGTCTTGGCGCGACTCCTTGTCGTAAACCGTTGGATCCGGCTTCAGGCGTGCAAGACAGCCATAAGCACTGTTGAGTTTCAGCCGTACGATCGTGATACGACCGCTGTGAACAAAGCTGCGGACTTCGTCACCGGGTGCGATACCCGCTTCGCGGCACTGCTTGGCTGGCAGCGTGATCTGGCGCTTCGAGCATATCCGGGGCACTGCGTTGCTGTAGGTAAGGTAATAGAGACGCTATTTTCGCACAGGTCACGAAACGATACGAAACGATCACGTGTGCATCAGCGCTCCGCCTCGAATGCGACGATCGGCGCCTTGGCCATGAACTCGTCCCAGAACGGGTTGTCGGCCTCGGACGGGTGCAACGCCATGTCGACCCACCGGAAACCGCGGAACCCCGCTCGCTCGAACACCGCCGTGTGAGTCTCCGGCGCCAGGTAGTAGTTGTCGAATCCGAACTGCTCCCCGTCGGCGCTGAACATGGTGTAACGGATGACATCCCCTTCGGCGAGCGGACGATCCCAGGTCCGCTCCAGGCCGTACTTCCTCAACGATCCGGGGGCGGCCGCAACATTGCGCACGTTGTTGTTCAGACCGATGAACCGCCCACCGGGCTTGAGCGCATCAAAGCAGACCCGGCAGAAGCGGAGGAGCTCCGCAGGAGTCCTCGCGTAGTTGAGCAGGTACGCCGCCACTACCAGATCCACGGGTTCGCGGGGCTCGAACTCCGCGACGTCCGCACGCACGTACCGGCACCCGAGCGGATGCTGCCGCTCCCGCTCCTCGGCGAGTTCGACCATGGCCTGCGAGATGTCCACGCCGGTGACTCCCCGGGCACCGGCTTCCTTGAGCAGGCGCGTGTAGAAGCCGTCCCCACATGCGAGATCCAGCACCGTGGCACCGCGAATGTCGCCCAAGAGCTCGAACAGCGTGTAGCGCTCGACGTGCTCGCGAAACGGCAGCCGCTTGGACTCCCGGTACTCCCGGGCGATCGCGTCGTATTCCGCCATCCGGCCTTTACCGGGAGGTCACGAAGTCCCACTCCGACCAGTGGTCGCACAGCTTGGCGATCGACGTTCCCCAGGCGTCGTACTCCGGCGGATAGTCGAGGAACTGGCCGTAGTAGCCGCGATCCGGGTGGTCGCTGACCCCGTGTCCCACCCGCCGGGTCCCCTCATGCGGATTCCCTTCGCGCCAGCGGCGTATGCGGAAGTACAGGTTCATGCGCGCATTTGGCCCGAGATTCGGTGTCGCCGTGTGCGGGCAGGCGTGCAGGGCGATGACGGCATCGCCGGCACCAAGCAGCACGGGAGTGACTTCCCGCCACGGCCAGCCCGGAATGGTCGGGAGATCCTCAGCGGCCTCCAGGGCCTTGGCCCGCACGGTCTCAGGCAAGCCGTTTAGGAACGGTCGACCGTCTTCGCGGATCTTGATCCGTGGCCAGCCTGGTCCTTCCGGGCCGATGACGCCCCCGCTGTCGCGTTGCATGCGGAACGCGGCCTCGACGTCCTCGTGCATGCCCTTGAGAACGCCGAGTTGGCCGTTGCCGGGCTCGAGTTGGTCGTTGAGGGCGACGCCGACTAGCGCGGTATAGCTGCCGAGGGAGATCCGCCTGTCCGGATCCTGCCAGAGCGTTCCGTCGTTGGTGCCGCGCCGGTCGTCGTTCTCGCCGAAGTACCGCGCGGTATCGAGCGGTCTGCCCTTGATCGGATCGATCTCGTCGGCGCTCGACGGGATCGCTCCTCCCCAACTGCCGTCGACGTGCGGCCCGGGTATGCCGCCCAAGCGGTCGAACGGCGGCGTGACGGCGATTTGGCAGCTCACCACGTCGGGAAACGGCCCCATCTCGGTGCGCATGATCTCGGCGAGGCGGGTTTCGTGGAATAGCCGGATGACGTCGGGATGGGTGGCGAGTTCAGCGGGTGCCAATAGCCGCCGCTCGCTCGCCGGCATGCCGGCGCTGATGATGTCGCGCGCCGTTTCCACGAGGTCGTCCGGGACGGCGTTCTTGATGACGACGTATCCGTCACGGACGAAGTCGCGCTTCTGTTCCTCCGTCAGGTGCGCTTTCGCCATCTCAGATGCCGATCATGCGCCGTTGATAGTTGCGCAGCACCTCGCGGCGGGTGGTCTCGTTGAACGCGATCGGGTCGTCCTCGAACGGCTGGTAGACGTACGATTCCTCGTCTGGATGGCGCTGGCGGCGGGCGTCGATCGCGAGCGGGATGATGCGGCTCGAGGAGCGGATCGACTCGTCACTGTAGGGCTCGCCCGCCCAGCCCTTGACGCCGTCCACCGATGAACGGCGGTGGAAACCGAAGACGAAGGTCGCGCGCGGCGTGTCGGACGTGTTCGGGAACGAGCCGTGGACGACCTGGCGGCTGCAGATCGCGACATCGCCGGGCTTGCAGAGCATCGGGACGGCACCGTCCAGGCGATCCGAGCCGCTCGCGGCCACCATCGCGGGGATGTCGGCCTTGCCGTCCTTGTGCGTTCCGGGCACGACCCAGAGCGCGTTCTCGGCCTTCGTCGGATACAGGTTCACCATGTAGTTGAAGCCGTGCGTGCCCTGGTCGAGATCCGGACTGTCCCAGTGCGTCGTGCCGTCCTGGTGCCAGGACACCGCGGCGCCGAGGCGCGCCTGCTTGACCCAGATCACCTCGGTGAACGGCGTGAAGTCCGGGCCGTTCACCGCTTCGGTGACCGCCATCAACTTGGGGTGGCCGTAGATGCGTAGCGCCGTGTCGGAGAACTGCAGGATGCCGCCGATCTGCAGGAGGACTTCCGGCGGCGCGTCGGCAGGTCGCTCCGGCTCGCGCATCCTGACCTGGTAGCGGCCGTTGGTCGTGTCCGTGGCCCCGTAGGGATCGGTCAGCGGCTTGACGAACCGGAACAGCTTGCGCAGGTCCTCGTCGCCGATGGCGGGCCGTCCCGCGCGATCCGTGTCGCAACCACTCACCGCGGGTGCCCTGGCCGTCAGTTCGTGGAACTCTTGCTGGAGTTCGGCTATTTCGGCTTGATCGAGCACGCCCTCGAAAATGTAGAACCCCGTGCGCCAATAGGTGTCGAGGATGCCCTGGTCGACGCGGCCATCCGCGTCGATAAGCAGGGGGCCGCGATTGCCTAAGGCCAGCGCGTCGTGTTCAGCCTGGGCGAAAGCCCGTTCCATGGAGCCGTCAACCATTGTGCGTACCCTCCTCGATCGCATCGTCGGCCATGCTCACGACGCCGTCGTGCAGCAAGGCCGCCTGTTGCTCGTTGTCGTAGCCAAGTTCGGTCAGGATTTCCGCCGTGTGCTCGCCGAGATGCGGTGCCCCGTAGCGGATTTCCGGCACGGTGGCCTCGAACCGGGCGGCGTTGCGCGTCTGGCGCAGCAAACCGGCGCGCGGGTGTTCGGTTTCAACGACGATGCCGCTGGCCTGGACCTGCTCGTGCTGAACCATCTGGCTGCGCGTCAATACCGGTGCACAGGGGACGCCGGCCTCCTCGAGGATGCCGAGCCACTCTTCGGCGGTCTTGTCGTACAGGGCTGACTGCGTGAGTTCGAGGCGCTCGTCGGCGTAGCGGTCGCGACCGCCCGGCGTCTTGAAGCGTTCGTCGTCGAGCCATTCGGGGTGGCCGACGGCCGCGCAGAGGCCCTGCCACTGATCGTTGCTCATCACCGAGATGCTGATGTAGCCGCTCTTGGTCTCGTAGATCAGGTCGATGAAGGTGGCGGCCCGGGCGACATCCACCTCTTTGCCGACGAAGGTCTGGCTGCCCATGTCCGACGACCACATGAAGGCGACCACGGAATCGAGCATGGACAGGCGGACGTGCTGGCCCTCGCCGGTGCGTTCCCGTGCGAAGAGCGCGGCGGAGACCGCTTGCGAGGCGGTGATGCCGGTGAGCTTGTCGGGCAGGATGGTGCGGATCAGTCGCGGGCGCGCATTGTCGGCACCGGCCTGTACGCTGGCGAGCCCGGACAAGGCCTGGATGATGGGGTCGTACACCGGCTTGTGGGCAAAGGGACCGGTCTCGCCCCAGCCACTCATGGACAGGTAGATGATCTTGGGATTGACGGCCTTGAGATCGTCGTAGTCGATACCGAGACGGGCCATGACGCCGGGACGGAAGTTCTGCACGAAGACGTCGGCGGTACGGGCGAGATCGAGGATGACCTGCTTGCCTGCGGGCGACTTGGCGTCCACGGTGATCGAGCGCTTGTTGCGGTTGTTGTTGACGAACGCGGCCGAGAAGTGCCGCTGGCCGTAACCGGCGCGACGCACGTGATCGCTGCGCAGTGGCGCTTCGACCTTGATGACATCGGCGCCCTGGTCGGCGAGGATCATCGTCCCGTAGGGGCCTGCGATCATCGTTGTGAAATCGACGACGCGAACGCCGTCGAGCGGTCCCGGCATGGCGGACTCCTAACTCTTAGCTGCTATGGCAACAAGACACCGCGTGCGGGCATGCGACCCGCACCGTTCGATGTCTTGTCCTTACGCTACGGCGTAACGCCGCCTACATCGTCGCACACTCGCGCAGTTGGTCGTCGCAGCAGAAACCCTGGCCGTTCAGGTCGAAGCACTTCAGACCGGTCGCCATGGACACCACCTTCGGGTGAGCGTCCTGGGTGTAGTAGGGCGAGACGCAGTAGAAGTCCCGCGACCGGGGCCGCATGGACTTGGACTTCGGTGCGATCACGCCTCTGACGTCGAACCAGTTGCGTCGAATCTTGTCGACGACGTCGGTACATGTCGAACCGACGCCAACGCCCCACGTGAACCCGCCGCCGCCGGGCGACGAGCCAATGCCGGTGGTCGGGTTGACTGCACCCGACGACATCGGGCCGGTACCTAGGACGACGGCGACCACGAGCAACGCTTGGGTGATTTTCATGGGAGCCTCCCGTGAGTTGGTTCCCAGGCTTTGAGCACTTGCGGATCGGCAACCGCCTTGCCGCAAGCCGAGATAACCATGTACGCGGTGGTGGATGCAAGCAGCGCGGGGAATACCTCGTGGACGATGTCCGCGAGACCGGCGGCCAACCAGCCGAACAGGACCCCGACGCCGATGCCGAACGCGGCGAGAGCGGCGGCCGCGTTACCCCGCCGCCAGTGCAGGCCGAGCAGGATCGTCGGCACGAAGCAGACCGCGAACAGGCTGCCGGAGAAGATCGTCAACTCGACGATCCCGCCCGGCGGGTCCAGGGCCACGAGGGCCGACACGAGCGCGAAGGCGATCACGCCGAGCCGTGTCCATTGGACGATGCGCGGATGCTCCCGGGAGGTGCGCCGGAACCCGATGATGTCGCGGGCGGTCACGGACGCGGCCACAAGCAGCACGCTGTCCAATGACGACATCGCGGCGGCGAGGATGGCGATCACCAGGAAGTCGCTCACCAGCGTGGGGAACACGTCCGTCGATCCGACGAGGGTCGGCACGACAAGGTCGGTGTCGTTGACGCCTTCGAGCAAGAGGTGCGCGTACAGGCCGATGGGGAAAAGGCAGAACTGGATGACGAGGATGCCCCCGACGGCGACCCAGATACCGACCCGGACGCTGGCCTCGTCGCGCAGTCCGTAGAACCGCGTGACTTGGCGGGGATCGACGAGCAGCTTCAAGGACCCGGCGAAGGCGATGCCGAGCAGCACGATGAACGGGATGCCCGCGTTCAGTTCGAACAAGGGCGCGGTTTCTGCCGTGGTCGCGACGTCCTTGATTGCGGTGACGCCGCCCGCGGCATGGGTGATGAAGACGAACAGCAGCACCGAGCCGATCAACATGAGCACGCCCTGGACGACGTCGGTCCGCACGACGGATAGGAAGCCGCCGACGGACGTGTAGGCGACGATCAAGACCAATGTGGCGAGCACAGCGGTTCGATACGGGATGCCGAGAAAGACCTGCAGGAGGTTCCCGGCACCTTTGAAGACGGCGACCAGGTAGAGAACGCTGGCAAAAGCGATGACGATGCCAGCGGCGAGGCGCACGTGCTCGGAGGCGAAACGCACCGCGAGGAAGTCCGGCACGGTGAGCGATCCCCACGCCGCCGTGAACCGCCGCATGCGCGGCGCGACCAGTCGCCAGGACAGCCACGCGAACACCACGAGCAGAATTGCCATGGTGAGCCACGGCAATCCGTATTCGTAGCCCTTGCCGGCGTGGCCGATGTAGCTGTTGGTGCTCGCGAACGTGGCGTAGAACGAGACGCCGACGACCGCGCCGCTCATGCTGCGGCCGCCGACGAGGAAACCCGATGCCGTCTTGCCGGCGCGCAGGCCCGCCCGCGCATGGACGACGAGAAACCCGGTATAGACGACGAACAGGACGCCCGCGAACCAATGCTCGATCAGCCAGCCGGCCATGTGATCCGTCCTTGTGCCTTACGCTTGCCTGATCGGGGGTGCGCGTCAGTCCGGCCGGCCTTTCGCGATGTCTCCCCTGCGATTGATCAAGCGGTCGGGATCGGCGCTCGTCGTGTTCTTCATCGCCTGGTCGACCATCTTGTCGTACTTGGGATCGAGTCGTCCCACCTTCGACTTCGCCGACAGTTGGATGGACGGTCGTGACACGATGCGCCCGGCGCGTGCGCCACACTGCTCGCAGGCGATGTCCACCGGTATAGCGCGTATCGACGCCAACTGGCCGGTCACGGCACCGCACTTTCCGCAGCGATACTCGTAGATCGGCACCCTTTTTCCGGAGGCAAGCGGTGGCTTTAGGCGACCGACTGTGCGCCTTGGTCGACGAGCGCTTGCAGCGACAGGTGGTAGCGGTCGAACTTCAGCCCGTCGAAGGGATTGGACGCGCGCACGATGTCGCGGTCTAGATTCAGGCTCACAAGGGTCGGCCCCGTGCCTTTGGCGCGTCGCCGCAGGTAGTTCGTCCACTCGCGGGGTGTCATCTCGATCACGAGGTCGCAATCGCGCAACGCCGTCTCGTCCGTCTCGTCGACCGAGGCGATCTCGAACGCCTCAAAGACGACGCGGCGCACCGCGCGGCCCGACTTTAGGCCGAGCACGAGGTCGGTCGAGCCGAGTTTCCGGAATGCCGGATCATCGTTGAGTGCCGCTTGTGCGGTGGGTAGCCAGTCCAGTTGCGCCATGTGTCCCCTTTTCGAGCTACGCGAACTCGGATTTGACCCTCGCAGATGCGTCGAAGAAGAACTGCAAGGTCTGGTTGTAGCGGAAGAACAGGTCTTCCCGGTATTGGTCGCCGTGATGCGATGTTGCCAAGCCGTCTTCGCGGTCAAGGTCCAACGTGTTCAGCGTATGGTGCAGGTCGGCGCTGCCGTTGGCGGCGATGTTCTTGATCATCTCCAGCCAATCGTTCGGCGGCATGTCCAGGTAGAAGTCGACGTCATCAAGCGCGGACTCGTCGGTCACGACCGCGCGAGAGCACTCCACCCCTTCGAAGGTCAGAACGAAGATGTCGTCGCCGATCTTCATGCCTGCCGTGCAGTTGCATGTGCCGCCACCGGCACCGCGGTAGCTATCGTCGGCGTTGAACACGCCGCGGACCTCGTCGAACCAGTCGACCGACGGGAACCTAGCCATCGGTGGGAGCATCCACGTATTCGTTCAACGGCGGGGGAAAGGCTGCCGGGTTGCGGGGGATGTCGAGCCAGGCGCAGTACGCCAGGTGGGTGTCGACGTAGTCGCGCATCAGCGCGTGGTAGACCTCCATGCCTTGGCGGCGTGCACCGTCGATGCCGCCGCCGAAGATGATGGCCAAGGCCTCTTTCAACACCGGATCGCGCAGGTCGCGCGCAAAGCCGTTGTCGCCGATGGCGAGGAGCGTTGCGGTGACGAGTTGCTGGTCCTCGACATGGGCGAGCGCGAACTTGAGGTGGTCGAGAGCGTAGGTGACGTGTCGCGCCTTGTCCGCGAGTGCGTGACCGTAGATGAAGCGTTCGGCGTCGTTGTGGGCGTAACGGCCGAGGTAGCGGTACAGGGTCATGGTAAACACGCCCCGAACCAGGAACAGGTAGACCACGGCCTCGGTCCAGCCGCCGCGACTCTCGAGGATCATGCGATTCACCTGGCCCGGACCTTCGAGTCCCAAGCCGCCGCCGTTGACAAGGGCGCGTTTGCGGAAGCACTCGTAATGACGGGCGGCGTCGAAGGTCGCCGTGGCGAGGTACTGCTTCACCTCGTGATACCCGTACGACATCTGGTGCTGCCAGCCGGTAATGGTCTCGATGTCGACGTTGGCGAATTGCGTGAGTTCCGTGCACACCTGGCAGACGGCATGTTCGACGTCGTCGGGAAGCGGCTTGATCGAGTCCCACGGGACGTCCGTTGCGGGCGCCCAGCGGCGCTGGATGGCTTCTTCGTAGAGATCCGCTGCGCAGTCTGCCCACAGCCCACCCTTGTCGCGGATGGCGTAGCCGACCGGCGGCATGCCGCGGCGCGGAACGGCACCGCGCGGGTTGCGGCTCTGGTCGTCCCAGTGCATGGGAATCTCGCCGTAGATGCCCATGTTCAGGTCACCGAGCTTGAGGCCCGCTTTGCCGGGCAAGGCGCGCATCCCCCAGGATCGCGTCTTGTTCATCCAGTTGTACTTGGGCTGGAACTTGGGCGCCTCGGCTTCTTTCTCTTGAGGCTGCTCCTTGGCGCTCGATTCACTCATTGCGCGTTGCTCCTGAGCAGGTTTTCGATGAATGCGACCGTGGTCTGGTCGTCCCAACGTGCGATCCCGACGTGCTTGAACACCATCTCGCGCATCCCGTCGAGGACGTAGGTGGCCGGCAAGACATCGGTTTGAAACATCGCCGGCAACGCCTCTGCCGTGTAGATGGGCAGTTGCCAGCCTTGCTCCTCGACGAATGGCGTCACGGTGTCCGGATCCTCTTCGGAGACGATGAGGAATGCGACTTGGGCGTCGGCGAACCGGCCGGCCAGTTCCTCGATGTGGGGCATCTCGGCGATGCAGGGAGCGCACCACGTGGCCCAGAGATTCACGAACAGGACGTCTTCGGAGAAGTCCGCCATGTCGGCCTCGGTGCCGTCGGTTGCCCGCAATCGCCACTCGACGGCGGATGACACAACGTCGGGGAACGACGGTGCCTTGAGGTCCTGGAGTGCGGTCGAGGCCTCGGAGCGTGCGCCGACGTTGAATGCGCCGGTCAACGCGCGTTGACCGACCGGTGTCATGGCCATGACCGAGCCAACGATCAGGGTCAGGGCGACGCCGGCCAGCAGGCCGAGCCCGAATGTCTTCACCCGGCGCGCCTAGAGAAGGCCGCTAAACGGTCGAGTCGGATTCAAGCGGCGGCGCGTTCGATCATCTCGTCGACCTTCGAGCGGCCGCTTTCAAACCGGTCGCCGAAGCCCGCCGAAACCACGCGCTTCTTGTACTCGCGCAACTGCCTTTGACGGATCGCGATGATCTTGTTCATGCCGTCGTCGAAGTTCTCCTTGCCACCGCCGAGGATGATGGCCATGGACTCCGACGTGGGTGTCAACTGGCCAACAGGATTGGCCGCGCCGATCAGCCCGCCTTCGGCCTCGTCGAGATAGCACTGAATTTCCTCGCGCCGTTCCGGGGCCGCCTCCGACATGTAGCGCATGTGCATGACGCCGAACGCCACGTGGCGCGCTTCGTCCTGGGCGCAGAGCCGGTAGATGACTTTCTCGGCCTCGTTCTGGGCCATCAATTCGCCCATGCGGAACAAGGTCAGCACGGCGCCTTCGCCGGATACGTGCAGTCGGGACGACATCTCGGTGAAGTCCCGGGACAGGTCGATGCTGCCGACGAAGCCCGATGTCGCACCGGTCGCCTGCATCAGGCCGCCGCCGTTGGCCAACGCCCGCTTGCGGAAGACGTCCATGTGGCGGGATTCGTCCATGACCTGGGCGAGCAGCACTTGCCGCGGTTCCAGGAAATCCGGCGTGGTGAGCGACACCCAGCGTGCCGGGACGTCGCCCGCCACGAACTCGACCTCGGTGAGGAAGGTGGCGAGCTGGCACTCGGCCTGCTCGACATCGTCGGGCAGCGGCTCGATGGTGTGCCAGGGCACATCGGTCGCCGAACTCCACTGCCGTTGGAGAGCTTCCTCATAGAGGAACGAAGCGTTGTCCAGCCAGATCTCGCTCTTCGAGCGCACCGCGTAGGCGCCGATGCGGAAGGTCGAATCGCGAGACGCGGCGCCGCGCGGGCGACCGGTCTGGTTGACGCTTTCGTCCGGGGCGTCGCCGTATTCGCCGATCTGTATGTCAGCCAGCGTCAGGCCGTTCTTGCCTTGCGATGCCTGCGTATTCCATGGGCCCGTGCGGTCCATCCAGCCGAGATCCAGCTCGTAGTCGTTGGAGGTATCGACGGCTTCGCTCATGCGATGTAGTCCTCGGGCGGTCGGTGGGGTGAATAGCGAACTATAACGCGGCTTGCGTTGTCGGCAAGCCCCGATTTCGGGCTTGAGAGCACCTGATGATGTTTGCAGTTTGATCGAGTTTCCGGTGACCCGGGTGGGAGAACGCGAAGCGTTCTCGATCGCGCCCGTAGGGCGCGCGTGTTGCCTTGAGTCGCGCGGGTGGCACAATGCCGGGTTTCGTCGGCCTGCAAGAGTCGTACGTCATGTCGGACACCAGCGTTCGGGGCACCCCCCGCATTCGCGATCGCGCCCTAAGGGCGAGCCTAGGATTGGCCCTGGCGTCGGCGTGTGGAGTAGCGACCGCAGCCGGGGATAGTACGCTGTCCTACCTAGGCACACCGTTGAACCCGAGCGGTGGTCCCGAGGCAACCGAGGCGGCGATCACCGTCCTGCGCGTCGATGACGCGGTTGCCGACATCAAGCTGGACGGGCGCTTGGACGAAGCTGTTTGGCGGCGGATCCCGGCCTACGACCACATGATGGTCACCACGCCCGACAACGACGAACCGGCCGCATACCGGACCCATACGTTCATGTTCTATTCCGAGCGCGGCCTGTACGTCGGGGCATGGAACGAACAACCCCCGGACACCTTGGTCAGCCGGCTCACGGGCCGCGATGTGTTCGACACCTCCGACGCCTACCAGATCGTCATCGACAGTTCGGGCAACGGCCTTTACGGCTATTGGTTCCGAGTCAAGCTCGGCGATTCGTTGATGGACGGCACGCTGCTGCCGGAGCGGCGGTTCATGAGCAATTGGGACGGACCGTGGCGCGCCAAGACGCAGAAGACCGAGGACGGCTGGACGGTCGAGATGTTCCTGCCCTGGGTGATGCTGAACATGCCCGCGACCACGAACGGCGACGGGGAGCGGCGCATGGCCGTCGAGTTCGCGCGTTTCCTGGCGCGCCGCAACGAAGTGTGGTCGTGGCCTGCACTGCCGTCGACGGAGCCGCAGTTCATTTCGTTGTTTCAGCCGATTGCGCTCCAGGGCGTTGCGCCCAAACAGGAAGTGAGCCTGTTCCCGTACGTCGCGGGCGGGCGCGACATCGCCCGCGACGAGCACAGCAGCAAGGTGGGACTCGACGTGTTCTGGCGACCTTCGTCGGCGTTCTTCCTAAGCGCCGCGGTTAATCCCGACTTCGGCCAGGTGGAGGCCGACAACGTGGTGGTGAACCTCTCGGCCTTCGAGACCTTCTTCCCGGAGAAGCGCCTGTTCTTCCTTGAGAACCAGGACGTGTTCAACACCGGCGACTACGGCTACGGCACCTCGACAACGATGCTGCATACGCGCCGTTTCGGGACCGCGGTGGGTTCCCGCCGGGGCGCGCCGGACCTTGGTGGCGGTACGCGGTACAAGGACGGCCAGACGGCGAAACCGGTCGATCTCCTGCTCGCCACCAAGGCGGTGGCGCAGCAGGGCCGGTCCCGGTACGGCCTGCTGGTCGCCGCCGAGGATGACACGACGCTCAGCTTCGCGGACGGGTCAGGGGCCGACACAGCACCGGGCCGCGACTTCGGCGTGGTCCGCTACCAGCTTGAAGACACCGCGGACGGCGGTCGCAAGGCCGTGGGCTGGCTGGCGACCGTCGCGGACCATCCGGGCCGGCGTGCCGTCGCACAGTCCGTGGATGGCCATTACCGCACGTCGAGCGGCGCCTTGAGCATCGACTCCCAGATCATGACCAGCGACGTGGCGGGCGAGCGGGGTTGGGGCGGCCTCCTGAACGTGATCGCCGCCCCGCGCACGGGCGATCAGCACTACTTTCACCTTGCCACCTACGACGACGCCCTGGACCTCAACGACGTGGGCTACCTGCAGCGCAACGGCTATACGCACATGTTCTACGAGTACTGGTGGCGGCGGCAGGACTACAAGCACATCCGCGACACCAACAGTTGGGTCTATGTCCAGACCGACGTCAACACGGATGGCCAGTTCACAGGCGGCGTGTTCAATGTGCATCGGGGATGGGGCTTCAACGACAACACGGGCATCGATGTCGACCTCTACTACGACCCGCCGCGCTGGGACGACCGCAACAGTCGCGGGCATGGCGTATTCAAGGAGCCGGCCGCCTGGGGCGCGAACGCGTTCTGGGGCAGTCCCCGTGACCGCAAGGTGACGGCCAGCTTCGGCGTAGGTTGGCGGCGCGAACGAATGGGTGGGCACAATGCCCGTGCGAACACCTTCGTCAACTTCACCCCTGCGGACCGGGTTCGCCTCATGGCCGGGGTCAACTATCAGAAAGGCGACAGTTGGCTGGTCTGGCAAGGCGGGACACGGTTCACGGCGTTCGCCTCCGAGCGCTGGTCGCTGAATCTGAACTTCGGCGTGTTCTTCACCGCCGAGCAGCATCTGCAGTTGCAGGCGCAGTGGGTGGCGGTGAAGGCGTTCGAGTCCCGTCGGTACGTGATTCCGGGCCCAGCGTACCTCGAGGAGGTGGCGCGACCGGCCGACGAGGCGGGGTCGCGGTTCACGATCAGCGATCTGGTGCTGCAGGCACGCTACCGCTGGCAGATTGCTCCGCTCTCGGATTTGTTCATCGTCTACAACCGCCGGGGCAGTTTGCCGGCCGCGGAGCAGCATGGCGGTTTCACGAGCCTGATCGGCGACAGCTTCGCGGAACCCGACCAGGAAGGTCTGCTGGTCAAGCTGCGCTACCGTTTCGGGCTGTGATCCGTGTTGCGATTCCCGGGTGTACGATGGTCGGCCACGAGCAGCGAAAACGGCTATGAGCGATTCCGAGGTCGACGCCACGTCGACTGTGCAGGGGAACAGTTGGGACCTCAGCAGCGAATACCCGGCCGCGGACTCGGCGGCGGTCGAAGACGACCTGTCCGTCCTGGCCGGTCTGATCGCAGACATCGAGACCCACAATCTCGCCCTGACGTCCCCCCTGGGCCGGGCGGCGGAGTTGTCGGTGGAGTCGGGTGCCGACGCCGTTTCCGTGGCGCGTACCATCCACGGCTTGATCGAACGCGCGGCCACAATCGCGGGCGACTTGTCGGGTTACGCCTCGTGTTGCTTGAGCGTCGATAGCCAGGACGCCGCTGCCCAGGACCTGCAAGGGCGGCTGCTGGCGGTGCAAAGCCGCCTCAAGAATGCGGCGGAGCCGCTCGACCAATTCTTGACCTTGGTGCCGGACTCCGTCGTCGAGGCCTACCTCGACGACGACACCACTGCCGCGAGCCGGTTCGCCGTCGAACACCAACGCAAGCGCCGCCACGAATTGCTGCCCCTGGAGCAAGAAACGCTGGTGAACAGCTTGGCCCAGGACGGAATCAACGCTTGGAGCCTGCTTTACGATCAACTATCCGGATCGCTCACCTGCGAGGTGACGCTCGGCGACGAGACACGGACCTTGGGAATCGCTGAGGCGGCCGGCTTGATGCTCGGCCCGGACGAGCATCTGCGAGAGACGGCCTGGCGGGCGATCAATGCGACCTGGGATGAGCACGTGGAGTCCTGTGCGGCGGCGGTCAATGCCATCGCCGGCTGGCGGCTTTCGATGTGCCGACGGCGTGGGAACGGCGTGCACTATCTCGATGCGCCCGCGCACGCGAACCGCATGCGGCGGGAAACCATCGATACGCTCATCAGCGTTGCGGGGGAAGGCGTACCGCTGGCGCGGCGAGCGGCGCAACTGCAGGCCAAGGCGTATGGCAAGGCTCGTTACGGACCTTGGGATCAACGAGCGCCGGCCCCTGCGTTGCCAGACACCGACGCCGTACGGATTCCATACGACGAGGCGGTCGACCTGATTGCCGAGAGCTATTCCTCGGTCGCGCCGGAGATGGGCGACTTCTGCCGCATGATGGCGAAGAAGCACTGGATCGAAGGCACCGTCGGGCCGCGCAAACGGCCGGGCGCCTACTGCACGGGGTTTCGGAAGTCGCGCACGCCGCGCGTGTACATGACCTACACCGGGGGTGCGAGCGACGTCATCACGCTGGCCCATGAACTGGGGCATGCCTACCACGCCTGGGTGATGCGCGACCTGCCGGACAGTCAGCGCAGCTACGGCATGTCCATCGCGGAGACCGCGAGCACGTTCGGGGAGACGATCGTCCGGGACGCGTTGCGCGACCGGGCCGATGGCCCTCAAGCGGAACTGCCAATTGCCTGGGAGGAGGCGAGCGCGGTCGTTACGTTCATATTGAACATCCCGACCCGGTTCGAGTTCGAGCGCAATTTCCACGACGCCCGGGCCGAGAAGCCGCTACGGCCGGACGAGTTGAAGGCCATGATGAGCGCGGCGTGGGAGAAGTGGTACGGCGAGGCCTTGAGCGAGCCGGATCCACTGTTCTGGGCCAACAAGCTGCACTTCTACATCTCGGGGTTGAGCTTCTACAACTTCCCTTATCTCTTCGGCTACCTGTTCAGCCAGGGTCTCTACGCGCGCCGGTCGCAACTCGGCGACGGTTTCTTCGACCGGTACCAGGCGCTCCTGCGTGACACGGGGCGCATGACGACCGAGGATCTCGCGGCCAAGCACCTCGACGTGGACCTCACGCGGCCCGACTTCTGGCGGGACACGTTGGCATCGCTCGAGGCGCGGATCGACGACTTCGAGCGACTCGTGGATTCGAGCACTTCGTGAGCGCGGGGCGGTGCTTCTTGGCCACGCTGGCCGCGTGTCTGTCGTGGACGGCGACCGCGGACTACTTGGACGAGGACCTTCGCGCCCGCGTGGAGGCCCTGAAGGCCGACGTCGCCGAGATTCCGAGCAATCGCGCCAACGCTCGAGCCCGGGCCGCAACCCTTGTGGGGTGGGTCAATGCGTACTCCTTGAGTGGACGCTATGTGCCGGTCAACGCGACTTCCGTGGCGTCTGGCGTATTGGCCTATCCGGGGCGCGCCAACCGGATCGCCGCCCTCGATGCGACCATCGCGGAACTGCGACTGCTTGATGAACACCTCGATGCACTGGGCACGCTGGTCGCGGAAACCGGCCCCTTCGAGGCGCGGACCTTCGCGACCATTCGCCAGACCTACACCGTCGGCAAGAAGGATGTCGAACCGGGCGGCGGCTTCATCGTCGCGCGCCAGTTCATGGCCGGCTTCGGCGGCTTCCAGACGGACGACGAGACGGCGGACAACTACATCTCGATCACGTCCTCCAAGGCGAACGTGCGGTTTTCCCGGTCGGCGTTGCCGATGGGCGGTATGCACGGCGGCTTCCGCCGAGCCACCGATACCCTGGTTTTCCGGGTCACCTCGGGGAGGCTGACCGAGGGCGATACGGTGACCATCACCTACGGCGACACGACCGGCGGGTCGCAAGGCTTGCTCATGCCGACCTTCTCGAGCGACCGCATGCCTTTGCCGCTCTACGTCGACTTCGACGGTTCCGACTTGCCGGTCAGCCTGCCCATCCAGCCGATCGTCATCGTCGGTAGCGGAGTCGCGGGCGTGCATGGCTTCGCGCCGTCGGTGGTGGCGACCGGTGAAACGTTCGCGTTGACGGTGCGTGCCGAGGATCGGTTCTACAACCGCGCCACGGGTCCGATTCCCGGGTGGCATGTGCTGGTCAATGACGAACTCTTCGCGGAGATTCCGCCCGGGGGCAACCTGGCGACACTGCCCAACGTCCGCTTCGACGCGCCCGGCGTCTACCGCATCGAGATTCGCTCCGTAGATGGTGCCGTGACGGGAACCGCGAATCCCGTGCTGGTCGAGGATGCCCCGTCGCGCCGCATCTACTGGGGCGATACGCACGGTCACTCGGGTTTCGCCGAGGGTGTCGGCAGTCCGGACCGGTTCATGACGTGGGCGCGGGACGATGCGGGCCTCGACTACGTCGTGCACTCGGAACACGACATCTGGACGGACGACTACGAGTGGGGCGTACTCATCGACAACGTGCGGCGCTTCTCGCGGGAAGGGGAGTTCGTCGCCTTCCTCGGCTACGAGTGGACGATCCAGAACGTTCAGGGCGGCCACCACAACGTGCTGTTCCGCACGGCAGACGGGCGCCGCCGAGTCCCCGGCAGGGAGTTCGGCACGCTGTCGGGGCTCTACCAGGGTTTGCGGGCCCACCACGACCTGAAAGACGTGGTCGTGATTCCCCACGCCCACCAGGCGGGCGACTACCGCTTGAGCGACCCGGAGCTTGAACCGCTGGTGGAGATCATGTCCCAGCACGGCACCTTCGAGTGGTTCGGGCGCAGTTACCTGGCCCAGGGCCACCAGGTCGGTTTCATCGCGGCAAGCGACAATCACCTGAGCCAGCCGGGCTATAGCGCACCGCGACGTGGCGGCCTCGCCCAGCGCGGGGGCTTGGGGGCGGTGCGCGCGGGTGCGCTGACGCGCGATGCGCTCTTCGACGCAATGCGTCATCGGGCAATCTACGCTACCACCGGCGAGCGCATGATCCTGGATGTCTCGGTCAACGGTGCCGAGATGGGCACGCGCACGGCGTTCGCCGAACAGCGACGGATCACCGGGCGCGTCATCGGCACTGCACCGGTCGCCAACATCGCGGTCATCAAGAACGGCGAGGAGATCTGGCGGCGCGACTACCTGACCGACACCGCCGGCCGCAACGTCTCGGGCGGCGACTTCATGCTCTCCTTCGAGTCGCCTTCCGCACCCTACCACCCGCAAGACAACCCGCGCGGTTGGCGGTGGTGGTGGGGGGAGATCGACGTGGACGGCGCGATGGTGGCCAGTGTGGACGCCATGGATTTCGCCAATCGGGAGACGCAGGGCGTGGATCTGACCGACGGTTCGAGCATCGCCTTTCGCACCCACACCCGCGGCGGCACCAGTGCCATGAAGCTGAAGATCGAGGACGTTCGCCGCCCGGCATCGCTCACCGTCCGCTTGCGCGAGGGATTGGAGTTCGGGGGCGGGCCGCCGCGCTTCCGCTACCACAAGAGCGTGCCGGCCGCCGAGGTCGTGCTGCCGTTGCGCGAGCTTGAGCAAGGCGCGGTCACGCGCACGTTGGAGTTCGACGGGTACGCCGACACCGTGACCTTGCGCCGGATTGTCGCGGACGGCGAAACCGACGTGAGTTTCGAAGTCGAGGACCGAGGGCAGCGCCAGGGCGACTACTACTATGTGCGCGTCGTTCAGGCCAACGATGCGATTGCGTGGTCGAGCCCCGTCTGGGTCGGCGGCTATCCGGCCCGATAGAGAATCTTGAGAAGGTCAGGAGTGTCAATGACGTTCGCACTGCACGAAAAGCTGGCCGCCGACTGCGATGTCCTGGGCGACATGGCGCTGTGCCGGATCCTGCTGATGCGCGACCACCGGTTCCCGTGGACGATTCTCGTGCCACGGATCGGCGGCTTGCGCGACTTCCACGACCTGCCGCGCGAGCAAGCCCTCACGCTTTTCGACGAGGTGGGACACGTATCACGCGCGTTGGTGGACGCCTTCGCGGCGGAGAAGATCAA
Organism: Candidatus Azotimanducaceae bacterium; assembly: GCA_965203685.1. Lineage (GTDB taxonomy): Bacteria > Pseudomonadota > Gammaproteobacteria > Pseudomonadales > Azotimanducaceae > VXYL01. The sequence goes on along the minus strand of OZ241908.1, from coordinate 5,333,246 downwards.
CGTCGCCGCACTCGGCAACCAGGTTCCGCAACTGCACGTGCACGTCATCGGCCGCTACGTTGCGGACATCGCTTGGCCGGGGCCGGTGTGGAACGCCGGGGTCGTGGAGGATCCGGACCTCGACGTCGTGACGCAACGCGCGGCCGTGCTGCGCGAGGCGTTGGGAATCTAGCGGGAACGCAGTTCGGCGGTCACGCCGTCGATGCGGCGGCCCAAGTCCTGGTGGACGATCGTCAAGCCCGCGATCAAGGCGGCGACAACCAATCCGAACATCCACTTGACGATCCGGACTTCGCCACGCAGCTCGCGAAGTTCGCCCATGTCATGCTTCAACGAGTCGACGTCGAGCTTGACGTTCTGCCGCAGGTCGCCGACATCGGCCTTGATCTCCTTGCGCAGCCCGTCGATGTCGGCCTTGACTTCCTTTCGGAGTCCCTCGACGTCTGCCTTGACCTCTTTGCGCAGTCCGTTGATGTCCGCCCTGAGTTCACGCGTCTCGCGGCGGCTCGAGGCCACTTCGGCTTTCAGGCTGACGATGCCGTCCAAGATTTGCGCGGCGTCCGTCTCCATAGTGCGTGCCCGGTCGGGTTGCGCTGCGGTCGGATTGCCGTTGCCCCCGCCGAGGTTCTGTAGCTGCTTGGCCACCACATCGGCAACGAGCGTGGCCGTTTCATCGCGAAACTGCGCCAACGCGGTGTCCAAGTCGGATCGAGTGATGTAAGGCGACTCCTGCATAGCCGGCATCCTACTCCGGCGCCAGAGACGTGCCAATGGCGCATCTCTCGTTCGCAAGTAGGAAATCGGCCATCGGTGTTTCCCGGACGGGCGATCAACGTCGAAAAGGGTTTGGGCGACGCAACTGACGCCGGCGGAACCGCGCCGGTTCAAGGAGCGCACGGAGGTCGCGGGTCGCTGGTGCCACTTCGCCGTTGATTGCGCTGGCGATGATCTCGGCACCGAAGATCGCGGTGATGGTGCCGTGGGAGCCGTGGCCGAGATTGAACCACGTGCCGCGGTCGGCACCGATGACGGGCAGGCGGTCCGATGTGACGGCCCTGGTGCCTCGAAAGCGCGCCAGGGCCGGGCCGGGCTCAGTGCCGAAGAACTCCGCGTAGCGCGTGGCGTTCGCCTGGCTGGCCCGGTCCGGGTCCCAAGGTGTGTACTCGTAGGTCGCCCCGGCCCAGACGGACCCGTTGTCCGGGACGATGACGCCGTCCCCGACGATGGGTAGCCGCGGTGGCTCATCGCACGGGAATCGATCGAGCTGTCCGGCCACAGGGCCGACCTCGAGGCGGGGGAACCCAGCCACATCCGCGCCGGTAGCCCGAACGATCGTCACGCTTGGTGGGGTGTCCACCACGGGCACGACCGCGATGCCGGGGTCGTCGGCGAGATCCAGGGCGAGCGCCTTGCCGTTGATCGTCGATGTTCCGGGAAAGAACAGCGCTGGCCGGTGGACAGGCGTCCCTGCCAATTCCGATGCCGCATCTGCGGCGACATACGTCGCGACGTCCTCGGGCGTCGCGTCGGCGACGCGGCGAAGCCGGGCGGTATCTTCGCGTGGGCCGACAAGTTGCAGGACGCCTGTTGCGGCAACGCCTACGCGATCACGCAACCACGCTGCGGCGTGGAGGAAGGACTGCAGCCGGTAGAGGGCGTCAACCGAGGCCGTTGGCAGAAGGCGGGGGTGCAGCACCGCGGCCGGAATCGCGGACGCGCCGCTAGCGACGCCTTCGCCCCGGTCCAGGAGCGTAACGCCGATGCCCTTGTCGGCAAGGCGCCGCGCCGTGGCGGCCCCGGCCAATCCTGCACCCACGACGACCACGTCGCGTGGGGCGCGAAAGGTGCGACCCGTACCCGCGAAAACCGCTGCGGTGCTGTGGCGCTTGTGGGGGCGCTGATCGACGCGGCGCACCGTGAAGCCGTGCGCGGCGAGTCGACGGCGCACGTCGCCGGCGGCTGTGAAGGTCGTCGCTGTGGCGCCGGGAGCGCACAGGGCGGCGATGTCGGCGAATAGTGCATCGCGCCACATCTCCGGGTTGCGTTTCGGCGCGAAGCCGTCGAGGAACCACGCGTCCACACCGCGCCGCTGCTGTTCTCGGAGGTCGGCCAATCCGTCGCCGACGTCGCCGAAGAACACCGAGAGCTGGATTCGACCGGACTCGAACAGCCGACGATGCCAGCCTCGCACGGGTGGCGGGTAAGCCGCGACTAGTGGTTCGACCAAGGGGTGGTCGCGGCGCCAGGGCTTAAGCGCACGGGCCAAGTCGGCGCGTGTCAGCGGCTGGCGTTCAAACGACACGAAGTGGAGGCGTGCCCGGGTGGCGGCAGCCGCAACGACGAGATTCAGCCCGGTGCCGAAACCGAGTTCCGCGATCGTGAAGGGTTGGTCGCTTTCCTGTGCGCGCTCGGCCACCGCCGCCGGCCCGAGAAATACGCGGCGGACCTCGTCGGGTCCGTCGGCGGAATAGTAGACATCGCCGAACCGCCTCGAGACGGGGCGCCCACCGTCGAAGTCGACATCAGCCGTAGGCAGCGTGACTGCCGATTTCCCGCTCGCAATTTGCATGGCGACGCATTATGGTGCGGGTGGAGGCTCTTGAGGTTGTGTCGACGAGGCGGTGGCAACTGCTCACGCCGCACATCCTTGCAGGGAGGGCGAGCCGCCGACCCGGGAAGGGGATAAGCGAGCCGTCGAAGGCCCTAAGGCCTCCCACAGTTCGTTCAACTTGACTTGCGTTGACGGTCGCGCGATTGACAGAATGCGCGGCAGCAGTAAAACCGCGCCGCAGCGGTGGGAGGACGAGCCTTGAACGTGATCGATTGGTGGTACGGAGCCATCGGGCTCTCCCCGTGGACGGCGGTGGCGTTTACCTTGGCCGTCACCCACGGCACGATCGTCGCGGTCACCGTGTACCTGCACCGCCACTCCGCCCACCGGTCGTTGGACTTGAGCCCCGGCCTCGCCATGGTGTTCCGCGTGTGGCTGTGGCTGACGACGGGCATGATCACCAAGGAGTGGACGGCGGTGCATCGCAAGCACCACGCCACCACCGAGACCGAAGACGATCCGCACAGCCCGCAAGTTCACGGCTTGCAGGAGATCTTCTGGAAAGGCACGGAGTACTACCGCGCCGGCAGCACGCCGGAGACGCTGGCCAAGTACGGCAAGGGCACGCCGGACGACTGGTTCGAGCGCAAGGTTGCGGTAGCGCACCCGTATCTCGGCATCGGCATCATGGCAATGGTCGACATCGCGCTCTTCGGCAGCGTCGGCATCATCATCTGGGCGATCCAGATGCTGTGGATTCCGATCCTCGCCGCTGGTGTCATCAACGGCGTTTGCCATCACACCGGCTACCGCAACTTCGAGACCGCGGATGCCGCCAAGAACATCGTGCCATGGGGCATCCTCATCGGCGGCGAGGAGTTGCACAACAACCACCACACCTACCCCAACTCCGCGAAGCTCTCGGTGAAGCGCTGGGAATTCGACATCGGCTGGGCATGGATCCGCCTCTTCGAACTCTGCGGCTGGGCCAAGGCCCGATCCACGGGTCCGGTGGTAACCCGCGTCCAAGGCAAGGCGCAGATCGACATGGACACCGTCTGGGCCGCGCTCAACGATCGCTTCCGCATCATGTCCCACTACGCCGAAGGCGTCGTCAAGCCACTCGCCAAGCAGGAAGTACGCCGCGCCGACGCCTCCGCCCGACGCCTGCTCCGACGCGCCCGGAGCGTCCTTTGCCGCGACGACGGCATCGTCCGAGAGCGTGACCGGCACGACATCAACGCCATCCTCGCATCGAGCCCGGTTCTCAAGACCATCTACGAGAAGCGCTTAGAACTGAACGCCGTGTGGGCCAAGCGCGGCGGCAACGGCGAGGATCTGCTGAAGGCGTTCAGGGACTGGTGCGCCTCGGCGGAAGAGACCGGCATCCAGGCGCTGCGCGATTTCGTGGGCGAGTTGAAGTCCTACTCGATGCCCCTGAGAGTCGCCACGACCTAGGCGTCTGGTATAGCCGCTGACGGGGGCGCGCCGCTGCCCCGCCCGGTCACCATGGAACTGTCGCAGAACGAGATCCGCGTTGTCGGCTGCCTGATGGAAAAGGCCGTCACGACGCCGGACCAGTGCCCGTTGACCCTCAACGCGCTCGCCGCCGCCTGCAATCAGAAGTCGAGCCGCGAACCCGTGCTCTCCCTTGATCGTGCAACGGTGCAACGCACGGCCCGGGCGCTTGAAGACCAGGGTTACGTGACGAGCGAGGAGAACTTCCGCACGGGCGTGATCAAGTACAGCCAGCGGTTCTGCAACACGGCCTTCAGCGACCAGCAGTTCAGCGACGCCGAGTACGCCGTTGTGTGTGTCCTCCTGCTGCGCGGACCGCAGACCCCGGGAGAACTGCGTACGCGCAGTGCGCGGCTGTACGCCTTCGAGGACAACGACGCCGTTGACGAGACCTTGGCGGGCCTGATGGACACCGCTCGCGAGGGGCGCGCGGTCGTGGCCCGCCTGCCGCGCAAAACGGGGCGCCGCGACCACGAGTACGTGCACCTGTTTTCCGGCCACGTCGACTCCGTGCCCTTGGAACGACCCGCAGCCGCGTCGCCGACCGGTGCAACTCCCCAGCGCCGGAGCGCACTCGCAACCTTGGAAGCACGCGTGGCCGCCTTGGAGAACGACATGGCCGAACTCAAGCGTCAACTGGGCCGGTAGCTGCCTGTAGCTGCCCCGACGCCGGTTCACCGCTACCGAACATCGGTATGATCGGTCGGTCAGGGGACGAGGCCGGGATTGCCATGAGGTGTGCGACCATCCTTGCGTTTGCCACGTTGGTTGCGGCCGGCTGTACGAGCCTGCAACCCGTCCGGCTCCCGGACAAGGAACTGCACGCAGCTATTCGCGACGGATCGGCCGTGGTACCGGGCGATCAGATTGAATTGATCCAGACCGACGGTACACGCTTGCGCTTGGAGGTCTACGCGCTGGACGATCAGGTTTTGCGCGGCAAGACCACGGGCGGGCCGGATGTCGAGGTGCGGATTGACGACATCGCCACCATGAAGACCGAGAAGTTCTCGGTCATACGCACCGTCTCGTTGGCACCTCTTGTCGCGATCACGGCGATCGGCACTCTCGTGCTGCTGCTCTTGGTTGGCGCGACCGCTTGACGGGAGGTCAGACCGAGCCTTGGTCGGGGCAAGCGCATGGCCATAGGTGATCTCACCTTCGATGTCTTGAAGGCCAAGCACCGCCGCTTGCGCGAGGGCTTCCCGTCGGACCTCGACTTGCGCATCCACCGTGCCATCAGTTGGATTCGAGGTGCCGAGCGCGCAGCCGGCGACGCGGACTCGGACACGGCCTTCATCTGCTACTGGATCGCGTTCAACGCCGCCTATGCACAGGGCAAGGACTTGCACGCACGGTTCCAGGACACGGATTTCCGAGAGTGGTATTTCGACCAGATCTTGAGGGTCGACGGCGAGCGCGTCGTCTACGATGCGATCTGGCGGCGGTTCTCCGATGCGTTGCGCCCGTTCCTCGACAACCGGTATGTCTTCGAGCCGTTCTGGCGTCACCGACACGGTGAAGAAGGGTTCGAAGACTGGGAGCGATGGTTTCGAGCCGAGCAACGCAACGTGAATCGCGCCCTAGGCAGGCAGGACACGGCGCGCATCTTGGGCATCCTGTTCCGGCGCCTCTACATACTGCGCAACCAGCTCATGCACGGCGGTGCGACTTGGGGTGGTAGCGTCAATCGGCAGCAGGTGGACGGCGGCAAGGAGGTCATGGCGTGCCTAGTGCCCCACTTCGTCAACCTGATGATGGACCACCCGGACGAGCCTTGGGGCGTGCCTCCCTATCCACCGGTGGAAGCCTGATTGGCCGCACGGCCACGTGACCGCGCAGCGTCAAGTCGGCTCAACGTCCCGATTCGTCATGTAACCGAAGTCCGGCGCCCAGCTTGGGGTCACGGTTCCGCGACGCGCCATGCCGACCATCTCCTCGCGCAGCAGGCCGTGCTGTAGCTCCGCCTCGGTTTCGTCCCGGAACGGGAATGGCTTGAAGGCGAGCGCCTGTCTCGTGGTCCGGTAGTCGAAGTCGTCGGCCCGCAAGGCTTGCAGAACCGCGAGTTCGACCAGGGAGTAGGTCTCGCCGGCGGGCCGGCTGAACTGCATCGGTTCGGTGAGAACCAGGGCCATGTTCGCGATGAAGCGCGGTCGCCGGGACGGGTTCACGCTTACCCGGTGCAGCATGTAGGGGTGCAGCAGCACCATGTCGCCCGGTTCGCCGGTGAGTTCCTCGAACTCGGTGCACTGCTCGATCAAGCCCGGGATCAGGTAGCCGGATCCCTGCACGCTGTCGGGATGCAGCCCCGCAGGGTGTTCGGCGAGGAGTTCGGCCACGGGGCGGATGGAGTCGGGTGCGATGAATGTGCCGCCGCTCTTGGGCTGGATGCTGGAGTAGATGGGCACGGTCAAAAGGCCCTGCTCCGGGGAGTTGAGGAAATGGCGGAAGTGCCATCCGTCCTTGTGCCAGCCGGCAGCCCGAGGCCCGGGTGGCGACCAAGCGGGACCGCCCGGCAGTCCGAGATTACCGATCGCGGCGTCCCGCCAGGCGAGGTTTTCGCCGCCGTCGGGCAGGCGGTCGACTCCGCCAATGGCGTCGGCTTGCGCCAAGAGCGCCCGTGGGGCGTCGGTCTTCAGAACCAGCCGTCGATCCGTTCCCGTGGTGCGGATGTAGCCGATCCGGCCGGGCCCCATGAACGGCTTGCTCCATGTTTCGGGGTCGTGCTCGTCGACGCCGTGCTCGTCGCGCATTTCATTCCAGGCGCCTTGGCAGACCTCCGCGGCGAAGGTCTCGGAGAACGATCCGTGCACCACGACGTACCCCTTGTCTACGAAGTGCCTGGCGTCGTCGCGGGACAGGACCTGGCAGTTCGCCACGGCCGCGTCGAAGGCGGCCTCGAAGGTCTCGGAATCCATGCGCCGGCTCATTGGCACTCGAAGCTCTCGGGTGAACGACCGCTGCCGCCCACGTAGACGACCTTCTCGGGGTGAGCGCAAAGCGGTCGAGCCCCGCTGCCGTCGGCGAAGCCGGCAATGAGTTGATCCGGTGCCGTGCCGCTCGCCACCCACTTCTCGATCTCGTCGAGATAGTCGACCATCCAGGGACCGGGTCCCCCGGCGCAGTGCAGCACGCCGGGCATGAGGAACAGACGGACATCGTCCCGCGCGCTGGCATCGCGCGCGTAGACGTCGTCCACGTAGTCAATCGTGGCCAGGGCGGACAGGGCCGCGTCGGACCAGCCGTGGTAGATCAGCAGCTTGCCTCCCCGCGCGCGAAAGGCGTCGAGATCGGGGCTGGTCGCGCTCAAGGTAGCCGCGGCCGTAGCGGCGCGTTCGCGGAACCCGTCGAATGTCATGTCCTCGTATCGCCAAGCCGGGTCGTGAAGCACCATGTAACGCATGATGTCGACCCCGAAACCGAACCCGGCCGACGGCGGTCCGCCCGCAGGCTGTTGGCCCGGTCCGGCCAGCCAGGCGCCCCAGCCGCCTTGCCCATCCTCGCCGCCGAACGGCCAGCCGGGGTGCACGGGCCCGTCTGCATTGCGTGGCCCGTCGTAGACGGATCGGATCGCGGCGATCTTCTCCGCCGCGAGGCCGAGCGTCCCGGCATCGAAGTCGCAGTCGCGCGGGTCGTTCATGATGCCGTCCTCGAGACCGTCGTTCGCGTCGCACTGCGCCAGCACAGCGCTTGCGAGTGCCGCGCGGTCATCGGGTGTCAGGAGCGGTGCCGCGAGATCGTCCATGTTCGGATACATGTGCCTGGTGACGTTCAGGAATGCGGCGGCGACGCCGGCGAAGTCGAACGCCGGTGCCCCGGCAAGAATCGCGTCGAAGTCGTCGGGATAGCGCTGCGAGAAAGCCATGGCCTGTCGCCCGCCGTTCGAGCACCCGGCGAAGTAGGCCCGCTCGGGCCGCTTGGCGTAGTGCATCGCCGCGATGTGCTTAGCGGCCTCCGTGACGCGGTGAATCGCGACGTGGCCGTAGTTGACCAACCGCTCCAGGTTGTTGAGCGCCCACGAGCCGTCGACGCCGTTGGCTTGGTGTCCCGTGTCCGTTCCCGCCGTGGCATAGCCGCGCTGCAACGCGCCGAGGGCGAGCGCTTGGTTCTGGATCGAACCGACAAAGCCGCCGCCGCCGCCCATCACGAACTTGCCGTTCCAGTCGGCGGGGAGCCAGACGGAGAAGCCGATCTCCCGGCCGAGCACGCCGGTGAGCTTGCAGTGGGGCACCGGCTCCGCGTTGGACTCGACGGTGCCGATCAAGAGATCCGGCAACGAATAAGTCTCGAGGCCCGCGCAGGCGTCGGTCTCCTCGGCCTGTGCGAACGTGCCAATGGCTGCGAGCGCGACGGTGGTGCCTGCGAGCAGTGCTTTCATTTGTCGTCCCATGGCGGTCGGCCCAACCACCAAGACTACTCTCTTCCGGTACCGGTGGCGCTCATGCGATTGACCACGCGCCAGTTCCACTGCCAGGCCAATAGCCCGACCACGACGTTGGTCACCGCCGTTGCGATGAAAATGCCGATGTAGCCGTAGAGGTAGTTGCCGAGGATCGCCAGCGGCACGATGATCACCAGGGCGCGGAGGATCGAGATCACCAGCGACGGCGTCGGCTTGCCGAGCGCGTTGAAGCAGGAACTCGCGATCTGGGTCATCCCCATGAAACCGATGCTCAAGGGAATGATGTAGAAGAACCACACCGAGACTTCGATCACCGTCGGATTGTCGTCGATCACCGCGACGATGGACTTCCCGACGAGCACCATCAGCACGAAGGTGACGACGCCCCAGGCGAGCGAGAAGCGGTGCGTCATGGACAGCGCCTGCTTGACGCGGTCGTAGAACCGCGCGCCCCAGTTCTGTCCCACGAACGGTTCCACCGAGGACGACACCGACCAGAGGATCATGTGCGCCAGGGTCTCGACCCGGGAGGCGACGTTGTATCCGGCCACCACGGCCTCGCCGTGGCCAATCAGCATGCGCGTGATGATCAGCATCCCGGCCGGCATCACCAGGCCACTGGCCACCGCCGGCCCGCCGACATGCATGATCCGGCGCCACGAGTCGAGCATGCCGGCGAACGACCAGCGCACCATCCTGGCGCGTAGCAGGAGAATGACGTAGAGCCCCATCCCGAGGGTGCGGGAGATCACGTAGGCCCACGCGGCACCCGCGATCCCCAGGCCCGGCATGCCGAACCAGCCAAAGATGAGCGGGGGACCGAGGACGATCTGGAGGATGGACCCGGCGGTCATGATGATCCCGGGGCTTTTCGCGTTCCCGGTCGCCCGAAGCAACGTCGAGCCGACGATGGACAGCATGAACGCCGGAAAACCGAGCAGGTACACGGTCAGGTACTCGGTGGTCAGATCGCGCAGCTCGCCGGTAGCGCCGATCAAGGTGACGATGTCGTACGCGTACGCGACACCCAGAATGCCGAGCACGATGCCGGTGCCGAGCGCGAGCAACTGGCTGTGCGTAATCAAGAGCGCGGCCCCTTCCCGGTCGCCGGCGCCCATGGTCCGCGCGGTCACCGACGAGGCACCCGTGCCGATTCCACCGGCGAACGCGAACAGCGTGATCGTGACCGGGAACGCCACGCCCATGGCGGCGAGCGCCTGTGTGCCGATCATTCCGAGATAAATCGCCTCGGCGAACATCGACAGGTTCATGCTGAGCGAACCCATCGCCATGAACGAACCGAGCCGGATGAGGTGGCGTGAGACTGGGCCCTCGGTGAAGCCGCGCAAGGCGGCGTCGCGTTGTCGCCCGCTTGTGGGCGCGTCGGCGTCCATTCGGCGTTCGATGGTCATGCGCTGGCACCGTCCGCGCGGACGAAATCGGAACCTTGCTCCGCGATCATCACCGTGGGGGCGTTGGTGTTCCCCGACGTGATCCGGGGCATGACGGAGGCGTCGATCACTCGCAGACTGGCGATGCCGTGGACCCGAAGACCGTCGTCCACCACTGCCATGTCGTCGCGCCCCATGCGGCACGTGCCGACCGGATGGAAGATGGTGGCGCCGAGGTCGCCCGCCGCCTGAGTCAACTCCTCCTCCGATTCCAGTTCGGCGCCGGGTAGCCATTCCACGGGTTGGTATTTCGCGAGCGCAGGTGCGGCCATGATCCGCCGCGTGAAACGCAAGCCCTCAACGGCGATGCGACGGTCCTCGGGCGTGGCGAGATAGTTGGGATCGATGATCGGCGGCGTCTCGGGATCGGCGTTCGCCAGCCGGATCTCGCCACGGCTGGTGGGGCGCAGATTGCACACCGACGGCGTGATGGCGTCGAAGCGGTGCAACGGCTCGCCGAACCGGTCCAGGGACAGCGGCTGGACGTGCCACTCGATGTTGGCGGACGCTTGTTCGCCGTCGCTCTTGGCGAATGCGCCGAGCTGCGATGGGGGCATGGTGAGTGGCCCGGTTCGGAGCAGGGCGTACTCGGCAGCCATCAGGGCCTTGCCGAACCACGACCGCGCCCGGCCGTTCAGCGTACGGGCGCCGGAAACCCTGTAGATCGACCTGATCTGCAGGTGGTCATGCAGGTTGGCCCCGACGCCCGGAAGCGGGTGTGCAACGTCGATGCCGTGGGCGGCCAAATGCGACGGCGGGCCGATTCCCGAAAGCTGCAGGACATGCGGCGAGCCGACCGCGCCCGCGGCTAGGATGGTCTCGCGATGGGCCCGGGCCGTGGCGCGCCCGGTGCGCGAGCGTAGTGTGATCCCGGTCGCCCGTTTTCCCTGGGAGGGTTCGGTTTCGACCTGCACGCGTTCCACCAACGCGTCGGTCATCACCGTGAGATTGGGGCGCGTCATCGCCGGCCGCAGGAACGCCTTCGACGCGCTGACGCGGACGCCCCGGCGTTGGTTCATCTGGAAGTAGGCGGTCCCGAGGTTGTCGCCACGGTTGAACTCCGCGATCTTGGGAACCCCGCACTGCTCGGCCGCGTCCCGCCAGGCGTCGAGAATCGGCCAGTTGACTCGCCGCTCCTCGACTCGCAGTTCGCCGCCGACCGATCCGTTTTGCGCGGCGCCGTGGTAGCGCCCCATAGCCGGTCCGGTACCTCGCATCCGCTCGGTACCGGCACCGCCTCCGGCCCAAGGCCACACCGACCTTCCATGGAACAAGCGCCACGGTCGCAAGCTCCCTTTGGCGTTTGCTCCATGGAAGGCGTCGGCGCCGTGCTGGTAGTCCTCCGTGCGCTTGAAGATCGGCAGTACGTCGTCCCAACTCCAGCCCCTGTTGCCGAGTTGCGCCCAGTGGTCGTAGTCGCTGGCCTGTCCGCGCATGTAGATCATGGCATTGATCGACGAGCACCCGCCGAGCACCTTGCCGCGGGCGTAGCCGATCGACCGACCGTTCAGGCCGGCTTGGGGAACGGTCTCGAAGCACCAGTCCGTGCGCGGATTGCCAATCGTGTACAGGTAGCCGACAGGGATGTTGATCCAGAAGTAGTCGTCGTTGCCGCCGGCTTCGACCAAGAGCACGCGCTTTTCCGGGTCCGCCGAGAGTCGGTTGGCCAGCACGCAGCCAGCGGTGCCCGCGCCGACGATCACATAGTCGAATTCCACGGAATGTGCCGGCTTAAGGTGCCGGGCGTCAACGAGCGATGCCGCACGACGGCGGCGAAAGGCGGGTTGTCGGCGGGGAAAGGGCTTGCATTGACTCACCATAAAGCACTGCTGATCCTTGTCAAATCTCGACGGTACGCGGACGTCCACGTCCGCATCGCGGTCGGTACGCGGACGTCTACGTCCGCATTCCGTTCCGAGTAGGCATACTGGCCTATTGGCTACGAGAGCGGTGACGTATGGATCTTCACTTGGCGAAAAGAACCGTGCTCGTCACGGGCAGCTACCGCGGCACCGGGCTTGTGATCGCACGCTCATTCCTGGACGAGGGGGCCGACGTCTACGTGCATGGGTTCACGGTCGAACAGGCGGCCACGGCCGTCGCTGAGATCGGCGGCACGCCGGTATCGGGCGACATTTGCACCGACGACGGCGCGGCGGCGGTGGCTAAACAGGTCGGGACCACGCCCGACATCCTCGTCAACAACTACGGCACGGCGTCAGCGACGCGCTGGGAGAGCGGGACCGCCGACGACTGGCGCGAAATGTATGAAGCCAACGTGCTCTCGGCACAACGCCTGACCAGCCAGTTCCTGCCCGGGATGAAACGCCAGGAGTACGCGAGGATCATCAACCTGGGGACCGCGGGGTCGCTGGCACCGGGTTCCCGCAACCCGCACTACTATGCGGCCAAGGCGGCGCTGGTGGCTCTCACGGCAAGCCTGGCGCGCGAAGTCGCGGGTACGTCGGTGCGCGTCAACTTGGTCTCGCCGGGCATGATCCTGACGCCGGAAGTCGAAGCGGGTTACATGCGACGCGCCGAGCGCGAGGGCTGGGGTGACACGTGGGCGGAGGTGGAACCGCACGTCGCGGCCGATATCCCGATACGGCGCATCACCCGACGCGAAGAGGTCGCCGACCTCGTGCTGTTCCTGGCCAGTCCGCGCGCCGACGCCATCCACGGACAGAACATCGTGATCGACGGCGGCGTCTTGGGGCGTGGTTGACCCAAACAGCCCGCGGATTACATCCGGTCGACGGTCTCGATTCCAAGCAGGCCCAAGCCGGCTTTCAACGTCTCCGCAGCGCGTGCGCACAGCAGCAATCGGCTCGCCTCGGCATCGCTGTCGAGCACCGGGCAGCTCTCGTAGAAACGCATGAATGCCGACGCCAACTCGTAAAGGTACGTGCACAAGTGATGGGGCATGACGCTGTTCGCGACCAGCTCCAACGTCTCTTGGAAACGCGCAAGCTGCACCGCTAGCAGGTGTTCCTCCGCGGCGCTCACCGCGAGCGGTCCGGTCGCGGACGCGGGATCGACGTCGCCGCGCGCAAACAGGCTCATGATGCGCGCATAGGCGTACTGCAGGTACGGTGCCGTGTTGCCGTCGAAGGACAGCATGGCGTCCCAGTCGAAGACGTAGTCGCTGGTTCGGTTCTTGGACAGGTCCGCGTACTTCACCGCGCCAATGCCCACGCCACGCGCCACATCGTCCATCTCCGCGTCGCTTAAGTCCGGGTTCTTGGCCTCGACCAGCGCCCGGGCCCGCGTCTTGGCTTCCTCGACAAGGTCGAGCAGGCGCGTGCCGCCGCCCTGGCGCGTCTTGAATGGCCGCCCGTCCTGGCCGAGCATCGTGCCGAAGGGGTGGTGTTCGAAGGAGACGCCGGCACCGTAGCCGGCGACATCGGCAAGGGCGAAGAGTTGCCTAAAGTGCATCGCCTGGCGTGCATCGACGATGTAGAGGACACGCTCCGCTTTGAGCGTGTCCGCACGGTAGCGCAGGGCCGCAAGATCGGTGGAGTGATAAAGGTAGCCACCGTCGGACTTGCGCACGATGACCGGCACCGAACTGCCGTCCTTGGCCTTGAACTGGTCGGCGTACTTCTCCGAGACGCGGTCCGGGAAGACGCAAAGCGCGCCGTCGGATTCGGTGAGCAGATCCTTGGCGCGGAGGTCTTGGATGATGCCGTCCAAGTCCGCGTTGTACGCGCTCTCGCCGCGCACGTGTTCCGGCCGTAGGCCGACGCCGAGCGCGTCGTAGACCGCCTGGCAGTGCGACATGGAGATGTCGATATAGCGTTGCCAGCGGCCCAGTGTTGCGTCCTCTCCGTTCTGGAGGTTGACGACCGCTTGCCGGGCACGGTCGGCGAAATCGGCGTCGTGGTCGAAACGCTTGCTGGCTTGGGCGTAGAAGCTCTCGAGATCCGCCAGCCGGTCGGCGTCTTCCCCGATGTCGTCGAGGTGGGCGACCAAGCGTCCGAACTGCGTGCCCCAGTCGCCAATGTGGTTCTGCCGGATGACCGTGTGGCCGAGCGCATCGAGAACCCGTGCGACGGCGTCGCCGATGATCGTGCTGCGCAGGTGGTGGACCTGCATCTCCTTGGCGAGGTTGGGGTGCGAGTAGTCGATGACCACGCGTTGGCCGGGCTGGGAATCGATGGTGGGTCCCGTCAGCGCCCGCGCGAGCAGGTCGTCGTCGATGGTCAGGCTGATGAACCCGGGTCCGGTGACCGCGGCACTTGACGCGACCCCATCGAGATCCGCGGCCTCGATCAACGCGCCGGCGAGATCCTGCGGCTTCCTGCGCAAGCGCTTCGCCGCCGCCATCGCACCGTTGGCTTGGTAGTCGCCGAACTCCGGGCGCGTGGCCGGCCCGACGATCGCCTGTGCGCCGTCGGCGCCAACGGCGGCCAACGCCGCCTCGAGGCGTTCGGTGAGCAGGCGCTTCAGATTCACTCGGGCGCGACGTCCTCGGCCTGCCAACCCCGCTGCCTCTCCACGGCCACGAAGCTTACCTCCTGGCCGTCGTCGAGCCCCGCACGTTCGTTGCCGACGCGGCGGATGGACCGATGATGGACGAAGATCTCATCGCCGTTCTGCCGCACGATGAAGCCGAAGCCCTTATTGCGGTCGAACCATTTGACGGCGCCACTCTCGCGCTTGGCCCCCTTGGGCGGTCCGGGGCGCCTATGCCGCACTGGTGTGCGTTCATCGTCCCGTCCGCGCCGTCGACCGGCGGACCTTGTGGGTTGTGCGCGGGCGCCGAATCGCCAGGTGACGAGGGCCGTGCCGGCGCATGCCACGAAGGTCAGAGCGAGAAGGGCCAACGTATTGGAGTCGAATAGGGTCGAGTAAACCTGGGTAGCGATTGCGGCGAAAAGCACCGAAACCACCCCCGCAACGATGAACGTTTTCATGGGTCTTGTTGGTTCTTAGGAATGTTCGATGACTGCTTCGCAGTCTACTCCGATTCGACGGCGCTGACGCGTCGAGTCGAGAGTATGACGACGGGCACCAAGGGGACGCTGATCTTGTCGCCCACGGGGCCCGTGTCGGTCAGTTCGATGTCCTCCGCGACCTCGTGGCCAGCGATGAGGGTGCCGAACACCGTGTACCCCGGCTTGCCCGGTGTGGCGTCGAGGTGCACGTTGTCATTGACGTTGATGAAGAACTGCGAGTCCGCCGAGTCGGGGTCCGCATGACGCGCCATGGCGATTGTCCAGCGCGAATTTGGTGCCCCGTTCGGCGACTCGTTCACCACGGTGCGTGGCGGATCGCGGTATGCGAGGTCAACGTCGTAGCCGCCGGCCTGGATCATGAAGTTGGGAATCACCCGGTGGAAGACCGTGCCGACATAGAAACCGTCGTCGACAAGCTTCAGGAAGTTGTCGACCGTGAGCGGGGCCTTCTCGGGCCACAGTTCGACGGTCAAGTTGCCCATGCTCGTGGCGATTTCCACCTGCGGATTGCCGGTCTCGGTGGGCGCATTCGACTCGCCGGAACAGGCGACCGAGGCGCAGCAGATTATCGTGGTCGCGAGGAACGTGCGGATCATGAGTCCTCCAGGGCCGACAGGTAGCGCTTGACGGTGGGCGCCAAGCCGAAGTCCAAGGCATCGGCGATCAAGGCGTGCCCAATGGACACTTCGGCGATGCCGCCCATGGCCACGAAATGGGCCAAGTTCACCAGGTTGAGGTCGTGGCCGGCGTTGACGCCCAAGCCAAGTTGGCCGGCGTACCGGGCGGCATCGCGGTAGGCGGTCCAGGACGCGCCCGTCGCGGCATCGTCAAGGCCATGCGCTTGGACCAGATCCGCGTACGGGCCGGTGTAGAGTTCGATCCGGTCGGCCCCGACGGTCTGCGCGTGGCGTATCTGGGACTCCACGGGATCCATGAACAGGCTGACGCGCGCGCCGGAGCTCTGGTAGAGCTCGACGAACGTCGCAACGCTGGCCCGTGCCCGCGCTTCCGATAGGTCCCACCCGTGATCCGACGTCAGTTGGTTGTCGTCATCGGGAACCAGTGTGCATTGGTGCGGACGGGCGGTCTCGATGAGAACGTCAAAGCCGGGGTAGCCGTTCCGGGGTTCCGCCGCGGGGTTTCCCTCGATGTTGAACTCGGCGTGTGGATACTCCGCCACCAGTTCGCGCAGCGCGTAGACATCGTCGGTTCGGATGTGCCGACCGTCTGGTCGGGGATGCACGGTGATGCCGGCCGCGCCGGCGTCGAGAATCGTCCGCGCGCAAGCCACGACGTCCGGGCGCGACCCTTCGCGGGCGTTGCGCAGCCACGCGATCTTGTTGACGTTGACCGAAAGCGACGTCATGTCGACTTGGCCTCGCCGCCCGACGCGCCCTCGGCCGGTGCAGCTGGGAGTTGCTTGGTGGCCACGAGATAGGCAACGCTGCCCCCGACCAGGAGGATCGGGACGACGAATCCCGAGATGAACTTGTACGCCACCCACTGCTCTTCGCTGAAGTTGTAGGCGACAAACAGGTTGAGGCTCCCGGATGCCGCGAACATGGCCGCCCAACCCCAGGTCAGCGCCCGCCATGCCCGGTCCGGGAGCACCAGCATCCTGCCGAGCAGGCGCTTGATGACATCGCCCTTGCCGATGAAGCGGCTGCCGATGAGGGCAAGCGCCATGATCCAGTTGACGACCGACGGCCGCCACTGGATGAACAGGGCGTTGCGGAACACCAGCGTCATCGTCCCGAAGATCATGGCGCCCCAGAACACGACCCACATCTGGCCCGTGACCTTCATGCCCCGCAGCTTGAAATACGCCACCTGCAACGCGGATGCGGCCATCAGCGCCATCGTCGCGTAGTAGATGTCGGCGAGCAGGTACACGCCGAAGAACGCCGCAACCGGCAGTAAGTCAACGAGCTGCTTCATCGAAGGCGGTTCTGGGTGGGACCGGCGCATTTTACTGGCTAGGAACCCGCGGGACCAACCCGACCGGGAGCACGGACCTTGAAAATTCGGATGACGACTCCGAGATTTCAAGATAAAGTGATCGGATGCTCGAACGTGCCGAATACTTGCACCGGATCAGCTAGGCGACGGTCCGATCGCCGGTAACGGCCCTGCTCGGACCACGCCAATGCGGCAAAACGACAATAGCGCGGACGTTCGCGGCCACCCGGGAGGCGACCTTCTTCGACCTCGAGTCGGAGGTCGATCTGCGCCGGCTCGCCAACCCCGAGATGGTGCTCGGAGCGTGTCGCGGCTTGGTCGTCCTCGACGAGATTCAACGGGCGCCGAACCTGTTCAACGTTCTCCGCGTACTGGTGGATCGAACCGACGCGAGCAGTCGGTTTCTCATTCTCGGCAGCGCCTCGCCGGACTTGGTCCGCGGCGTTTCCGAGTCCCTTGCCGGTCGGGTGGAGTTCGTCGAGTTGACGGGGTTCGGACTCGACGAAACGGGCGTCGACGACTGGCGGTCACTGTGGCTGCGGGGCGGTCTCCCGCGATCCTACTTGGCCGCGTCGGACGACGACAGCATGGCTTGGCGCGAGGGCTTCATCCGCACTTTCCTTGAACGGGACATACCGCAGCTTGGAATCTCAATTCCGTCCGCTGCAATGCGCCGGTTCTGGACCATGCTGGCCCACTGGCATGGACAGACGTGGAACGCGTCCGAACTTGGAAGATCCATGTCCGCGACGGACAAGACCGTACGTCGCTACTTGGATGTGCTCACGGGCACCTACATGGTCCGACAACTCCAGCCTTGGTTCGAGAATCTTGCGAAGCGCCAGGTCAAGGCACCGAAGATCTACCTCCGCGACACCGGTATGCTGCACGCCTTGCTGGGGGCCGGCACCGACAGCGCCCTCCTGTCGCTGCCCAGGGTAGGCGCTTCCTGGGAGGGGTTCGCGATCGAGCAGATCCTGCGCGTGCTTCGTCCGGCACAAGCGTGGTTCTGGGGCGCCCACGGCGGCGGCGAAGTCGACCTGTTGATCATGGAAAACCGCCGACGACTAGGCTTCGAGGCGAAGTTCAGCGAGGCCCCCGATGTGACCCGGAGCATGCACAACGTCGTGGACGATCTCGGGCTCGACCACTTGTTCGTGGTCTGTCCGAGCCGGGCGTCCTATCCAGTCCACGAGCGCATCAGCGTCCACTCGCTGTTCGACCTAGCCGATCTGCCTGGCCGGATCGACGGAGCATTGCGATGAGCGGGGGGGCTTGCGCCTACAGGCTCATCATCTCGCGCTTGAGGTCTGCGTGGAGTCTGAAGTAGTGCGGTTCGGCGGGGATGAAAATCTGGTCGATGTTGCCGTGCTGAACCGCGAACGAAATCTGCGTATCAATCGCTTCTTCGAGTTCGCCTAACGCGCCCTCGAACGTTTCCCCGTATCCGCGAAGACTCATCTCCAACGCGATGGCGCACCACGCGTCGTCCTCGCGGACACCTAGCACGTTGATGGTTAGCGCCAACTTCAGCAGCAGCCCTGAGACCTGCGACCACCGGCCCGGGAGCATCATGCCACAGGTCACGGCACCAGAGTGTCGGACGATCCTGTGCTGGCGGTAGGGCCGTTGCACGGTTGTCAAGAGCGGTCACCCGCGCGGCGGCACTGAGGGCGCCTAACGTCCTTAGGCGTCCTTACGCGCCCCTTACCGTTTGCAGGCGCCCGGTCCAGACTGGGTGTTGCAGGTGCTGCCGGGTCGCCATGGTGGGGACGCGCGTCGCCGGCGAGGGTCATGGGGTTCCCTCCCTGGAGCGCCACGAAAAGGCATCGGACGGGGATGTGACCGGACATTGAAAATTGCGGGATTGTCGGGACGGTTCCGGGTCGGAACGCGGCGATTTCCGCTTCCTGCGAGGATCGCGACAAACACCTGTTTTTCGTGGCCTTGGAGGAGAACGCGCGACGTGTGGATGACCGGCGGCTTGCAGGCCAGCTCTAGTCAAGGTCGGGATCGGCGCGATCCCGGCGGTACCGCCAGGCTTCGCGCGGACCGAGGAGCGCGTGGTCGAGGAGCCGGATGGGTTGCTCCGAGCCAGGAGGTGCTCTGAGGGACCACCATTGTTGCGGAGGTCTGCCGGTTCGTCGCCTGTGTCCGCGGCGTGGGTCTTCGCGCTCGACGAAGCACGCTTGGTTCCTACGGAAGTTGCGCTGGAAGTTCGATCTGTCCAAGCGCGTGCCCCAAACGGTCTCGTAGACCTCTCGAACATCGCCGATCGTGAAGGCGGGGGGCAGGAACATCGTGGCGAAGGTCGTGTACTCGAGCTTCGAGCGAATCCGGTCCAAGGCATCCTCGACGATCTGCGCATGGTCGAAGGCGAGGAGCCCCAACTCGATCGCTTGGAAGGGCGTCAGCTGGGCGAGGTCCGCATCGCCGCCCGCGCTGACGTGGGGGATGTTGGCGCAGACGGCCAGATAGGCGACGGTGACGACGCGCATGCGAGGATCGCGGGCGGGGTGGCCGTAGCTACCAAGCTGCTCCAGATGCCAGTCGTCGTCGCGCCGCAGGCCGGTCTCCTCCGCCAGCTCGCGCATTGCGGCCTCGGCCAGATCCTCGTGCTCGCGCACGAATCCCCCGGGTAGTGCCCACCGCCCTTCGAACGGCCACTCGCCGCGTCGGACAAGGGCGATGTGGATTGCGGCGTCGCGAATGGTGAACAGGGCGATGTCCACGGTGACGGCAAAGCGGGGGTAGTCGTCTGGATCGTAGGTCGAATCTGCCATGTGCAAAGGAGTGTACGCGCGCTT
Source organism: Candidatus Azotimanducaceae bacterium (assembly GCA_965203685.1). Classification (GTDB taxonomy): domain Bacteria; phylum Pseudomonadota; class Gammaproteobacteria; order Pseudomonadales; family Azotimanducaceae; genus VXYL01. The sequence continues at coordinate 5,313,600 of OZ241908.1, read as the reverse complement.
GCGCCAAACCACAACATTGTTGTATGCTGACCACAATTCTTAGTTTTTGAGAGGCCTTGTCAAAAATGTCGAAGGAAAATAATGGCGACCCGGGATCGAGCTTGGCGGTCACCCGGCACGCGGAGCGGCGCATGCAGCAACGAGGGTTGCGGCTTCGGGATGTGCTGCTGGTGCGGGAGTGCGGTACGGCGGGTCCTCACGGACGCACCGTGCTCCGGAATCGCGACGTCGACAGGGAGATCAGGGAGTGCAAGCAGCGGATCCAGCGTCTCGAACGGCTGCGCGGGTGCGTGGTCGTATGCGAGAGCGGGGAACTCGTGACGTGCTACCACCAGGCAGGCCAGGCCGGACGTCGGACCTTGCGGCGCCGCTGCGCGAGGGACTCGTGGAGGCCGCGGGCGGACGGACGAAGGTAGGCGCGATCACATGAAGGAAGTAACGACGACTCGGCAATCGGCCGATCAAGGAGCAGTGGATGAGCAGTCGTAGACGATCAGCAGCTACGGAATTCGAAAGGCTGCTGCGCGACATCGAGCCAGGCCACCGTCGGCGCAAGGTGCGGGAGGCGCTGGATGGTCACTTCACTCACCCCGCTCGCCGCGATCACCGCGGACGCAGGTCCGCGGCGCTGAGGAAAGCAGTGACCACGCTGCGTCACATCGTCGGCATGCAGAGATGGGTGCTGGACGACGAACGGTACGACGTCAACGTTCGGCGGCGCGTCCGGAGCTATTTGCGGCACATCGACCACAGGGTGTCTTGGTCGCAGACGGTGGACGAGTGCCAGAAGGCGCGCGGGCTGGTGAACGGAGCCACCAGGAAGCGGCACGAGCAAGAGGAGTTCGGATCGGGCGACCCGGTGGTTCTGGACGCCGACCATGTCAGCCACCCCCTGAACTCGGTGGCGAAGTTGCAACGCGGCGGGAGACGCGGGGGCAACTGCCTTCGGGACAACGACTTCGGCTACCACGATGAGCTGCGCGACCGAGACGCCGAGTTCCATGAGATCAGGAGATCGGGCGTGGCCGTGGCATGGCTGCGCGTGGAGTGCGGGTTCCGAGAAATCACGGACATCTACGGACCGGGCAACGAGGAGGCGGATCTGCCGGTCGAAGTGCTTTGGGAACTCTGCAGGAAGCTCGACGTGAGCGGCGACGGGCAGGAAGTGTTCCTTGGCAAGGGCGTGTTGACGATGTTCCTCGACGGAGCGGCGGATCCGGAGGCGCCGATGCGCGTCGTTAGCGCCGGCTACAGATTCTGGTGGCGGCGGGGCGAGATCGTCGTGCACGACTCCCGCCGGGATCGATGGTCGCGCTTTCGATGGCGGGGCCGGAGATGGCGGGCAGCTGGGCCGTCGGCCTTGGACGACGGTCAGTTCGAGGTCTTGCGGCGGTGCATCCCCAGAGTGAACCTGCTTGCCCTTGCCGCACGACCCAAGCGTGCACGAAGGCCGAAGCGGAAGGGGAGGTAGTCGTGGCGCTTTTCGTGCCAAGGCTGTCCTGGATTGGCCTGGCGGCCAAAGCGCGACGCTCCCGAACGGGGCTGACAGGAACACAAAGGAGAATGACATGACGACTACGAACGTGCCGGTACGGCTGGTCTACAGCTATTGCCACAAGGACAGCGAGGATCTTCGGTGCATGAAGACCGCCCTCGCGCCTCTGAGGAACGAGGGCGTACTTGAGGAATGGCTGGACGAGAAGATCCCGCCCGGCAAACCAATCACGTCACCCGTGAAGAAGAAGCTTGAAGACCATCGCCTACGTGCTGACCCATCCGGAGGAAGAATTCCGCCACAGTGTCGGTGCGCGGTTCGCCCATCTGGAAACTCGGGATGGGCGGCGTCTCTACACTCGGGGAGCACCGCAGCGTGAGTAGCGGCGAAGCCGAACGTCAGGCGATCGGAGAAGGCGCGTGTTTGAGGGAATCCGGCGGGTTGGCTTCGGGCACCTGTCCACACTGTATGCTGTCGTGCCGCTGTTGCTCGCGAGCGCGGCGTCGCGGGGGAAGCCCGAGATGCCGTTGAAGCGCGACGTGCTGGACAGACTGACTCGAGCGGAACTCCTCGGTTTCATCGACCGCTACGGTCTCGCCGTGCCCGCCCGCCACCGGAAGGACGACCTGGTGCAAGTGTTGGATTCTTCACGCATGTACCGCATGGCCGACGCCCTGCAGACATTGCCTCGCAAGCGGCTCAAGAAGCTATGTCGGGATTTCGAGCTCGATGACGGCGGAGTGCGCAAGGCCGATCTGGCTGCGAGGTTGACGACGTCGCGAAGAAAGAGGTCTTCCCGTCGCCGAAGCGGGGGACGGGCGTCAGCACGGTCCGCCCGGCCACAGGTTGTGGACGAGTCGAAATTCGCCCCGGTCGCCGATGCAGCGCCGGCAGTGGGCATAGATTTCGGCACATCGAACTGTTCCATGGGTGCCTGGTGGAACGGCGAACCCGTTCTCCTGCCGTTGGAAGATGATGCCGCACGGATGCCGTCCGTCCTGTTTCTGACTCGTGAGCGCGGTGCTGCGCGGATCGACGAGGAGGAATTGCGGCGACGCGTCCGAAGCGCCCTGGCCGAGCAGACGACTGCGCGACGTGTCGCACTGTCGAACCTAGCGCGCGCCGAACAGGACCTGCAGCGTGCCAAGGCCGCGCTGCGGGCCAACGAACGGCAGCTGCTCGACGCCAAGGGCAGAAGGCCTGCGCGGGATCCGCGGGACATCGAGCAGCTGGCCCGCCAGGCGCGCGAAGTGGAAACACGGCAGACGGCACGCGACGTCTTGGGAAGGGAAGTCGAGTCGCTCTCCAAATCGGACAGCGAGATGCAAGCGGAGCAAACGCTTGTCCTGAGGCGGGAGGCGTTCCAGCGGGATGTCGAAGCCGCTGCACGGCGCGGTCTCGACGAAAGTCTCGCGCAAGCGACAGGGATGTACTTCGGAAACGAAGCTGTTCGGCATTACCTCGATGGATCCGAGGGCAACTTCGTCGCGTCGCCCAAGAGCTTCATCGGTGCCGACGTCCCGCAGCGACAGCTGGCGGTGTTCGTGGATGTCATCGCGCGAATGCTGACGTACATGCGGGCTGTGGCTACCCGGCGGTTCTCGGACACGGGGCTTACGGTCATTGGGCGACCGGTGCGCTTTCGCGGCACCGCGGGTACCGATGGCGACGAACAGGCGGAGCGGGTTCTCCGCGAAGCCGCGAGCGCGGCCGGCTTCAAGGCCGTGGAGTTCCTCTTCGAGCCCATTGCGGCGGCTCTCGACTATGAACGGACCCTTGACGAGGACAAGACGCTTCTGGTGTTCGATGTGGGTGGTGGAACGACCGACTGCTCGATGATCCGCGTCGGACCTTCACACAGGGATCGCACCGACAGGAAGTCGGACATCCTGGGGTCCGAAGGCATCCGGCTGGGCGGCAAGGATCTGGACGTCGCGCTCGCCGGCGGAACGGTGGCACCCCTGCTGGGCAAGGGGACGTACCTGGAGGACGGGCTGCCGTTTCCCGGCTACTACTTCGACAGTGCGCTTTCGATGGACCTGCCTACGCGGGACGACTTCCATTCGGCGTCGACGGAGAGCAGGTTGCTGGCCTTGGCCCAAAGGTCCCGATCGCGGAAGTGCATTGAGCGCCTCCTGAAGGTCCAGAAGGCACGGCTCGGGGAATACGTCCTTTGGGAGGCCGAGCAGGCCAAGATCGAGCTGTCGCGAGTCGGAACGACCCGACTCAAGATCGAACGTATTGAATCCGGACTGCATGCACCGGTGAGTCGAGGCGACTACGAGAAGCTGGCGGCCGATACGCACCGCAGGTTGATGTCGGTCGTTGACGATGTGGTCAGACAAGCGGGCACTCGACCGGACGAGGTCTACATCACGGGGGGCATGGCGCAGTCGCCGTCGCTGCGGTCGGTTGTGGAGATGCGGCTCGGCGATCTGAAACTGGTGGACGGCGACTACTTCGGCAGCGTCGTTTCCGGGCTGACGACATGGGCACACCGACGGGCGCAGGGGGGCTAAGTAATGGCTTCACTGCGGGTGCGATACCGAAGCGGTCGATTGAGCTTTGCCTGCTGCGCCGGTCTCGTCTCAAGACGCTGGCACAGCGCGGCGATGGGCGTCGAACACCCTGGGGTAACGGCCCATGCCTGCTGAACCGGACATCGAGGACCGCGAGATTTCGCTCGGCGAGGGGTTGCCTAAGATTCCGGAGAGACTTCTGCGGGCACACCGCAATCGTGAAGTGCTCTTCGTCTGCGGTGCGGGAGTCTCGGTGCCCTCGGGCCTGCCCGAGTTTCGGGAATTGGCGATGAAGGTCTACGAGGCGTTAGATCCGGCAGTGTACGGGGCGATCAAGGATGTTCCCAAGGGGTCCTGCAACCTTTGGGAACCGAACTGCGAGAGCCTGAACCCCAATCAGGTCGCCGAGGCGCGGCGCTTCGTCGCCGGCGACTACGACGTCGTTCTCGGCATGCTGGAACGTCGGCTGGACGGTGCCCGCACTGGCGAGTCGGGCGACGGGGCGGTTCGGCAGGCGGTGCGAGAGGTGCTCACGCGTGTCCATCCGATATCCGCGTGCGGGACGGGGGTGCCGCCGAAGCCGGCACCCATACACCGGGCCATCGTGCGGCTGGCGGATCGCGGCACGGGGCCGGTGGTCGTGACGACGAATTTCGATCTGTTGCTGGAAGATGCGGCGGGCAGGATGGGCCGTCGACCGAAAACGTATGCGTTGGCCGGCATTCCCCGGCCATCGACGCGACCAGGGTATGCGGGCGTGCTGCATTTGCACGGTGCGCTATCGAAGGACGCGGCGCGGGTCTCGGAACTCGTGCTGTCGGAACAGGACTTCGGCGAGTTCTACCTGCGTCGGCGGGTCGTGCCCGACCTGATCTACGACGCGGCACGGCTTTACCACCTAGTGCTGGTGGGCTACAGCGCGAACGATCCGCCCATGAGATATCTCCTGAACGCGGTCGCGGCGGACGACGCGCGCTTCAGCGACATCAAGGAGCGCTTCAGCTTCGTTGGTGCGGAGGAACGGGATCCAGCTTCGTTGGCGGACTGGCGCGGGCGCGGCATCACCCCGATCCACTACGACTCCGTGAACGGGCACGAGCAGCTTCGAGCCGTGCTGGAGCGTTGGGCCCGGCTGTCTGCGATCAACGGGAAGGCGTCGGTTCCGGATCAGGAAGTAAGGCGGATCGTTCGCCGTCGCCGCGCCGATGCGACCGACGCCGATCGGGAGCTGTTTGATCATCTGCTGCGCCGAAGCAACTCGACCGAACGGGCTCGTCTGGTCGGCGTGGCGAGCGGTGCGAAGGCCGACATGGGGTGGCTCGACGCGGCGGCACGCGTAGCGCGGGAACGTCGGGATGATGAGGTGGCATCGTGAAGATGCTCTGGAGAGGTCTGAGCGCGCCGGACGAGCAAGTGTTCTGGATGACGGCGGACTTCGTCTCCGACAGGCTTTGCGAAAGGGCGACGCTGGATTGGGCATTGGCGCTTCCTGCGCGATGCGAGGCGGAACGGCGGGCGGTGGTTCACGTACTGCAGGAACTGGAGGATAGGCAAACACCGCTCGAGGAGCCGTGGCGCACGGGCTGGAGCCTGCTAGAGACGAGCTGGTCCACGTCGTCTGGCGAGACCTACGAAGGCGGCGCGGCGGCCTACTCGATCTGCAAGCGTGTGGAGTCGGGACAGCGCTTGCGCGAGTTGACGGAGTCGATCGTTAAGCTCGTGGAACCGAGGCTGGAGGTGGAGCCGGCGACCTGGTGGTCCGGGAGGAAGCGGGGACGGCCCAAGAAGTTCACCGATCTCGTACGGGCGTCCGTGACCAGCGGCCATGTGGTGCAGGCCTCAGAGCTGGGGCTGCCGACCGTGACCGACGGGGACTTCCTCTGGGAGCTGGCCAGCGCTTTGGATGCCGCACTTCGCCGGGGCTTGGCGCTCGGGCGGAGCGTCGGCTGGGACGGCGACGACCAGTTGTGGCGGCTGGGTTCGCTGAGCCGTGTGCACGAAGGAAGCCACCGAGAAGGCAATGAGGACGCGGACTTCGTCCATCGGGGGATCGCGCCCGTCACGAAGCTGCTGTGCGCCACGGCCTTGCGGCTAGCGGAAGTCGCACCGGGGAAGTTGGCGCCGTTGCTGCTCGCCTGGCGGGCGTCCGGTACGACAGTGGACTTACGCCTGTGGGCCGCGTTGGCCCAGCGGAAAGATATCGTGGCCGCGGCCGACGTGACGAAGTTCCTGGCGGGCGTCGACGACACGCGGTTCTGGGACATTCACCTCCATCCGGAAATCGCTCTCCTGCGGGCGCGACGCTACGCGGAGTTGGATTCGTCGGCCCGCCGCGATGTCGCGAAGCGGCTCCGCCGCCGCCCGCCTAGGAACATGTGGCGTCGGCGCGGGGACTTGAAGCAGGTGGACAAAGCCCGGGACTACTGGGGGGCGCGGGAACTGAAGCGGATCGTGGTCTGCGGAGGCGTGCTGCCGGGACGCGAACAGGCGTGGCTGGACGAGCAGTTGGCCCGCTTCGAGGATCTGCGGACTATGGACTTGGAGGCGGGCTTTCTCGGGAAAGGGATCCGGATCGTCGCGGCCCCATCGGTCGACCCGGATCCAGCTTTCGAGGGGATGCGCGGCGATGCACTGCTGAGGGCGCTCGAGCGGATGCTGTCGGAACCTGAGGACTCCGCACAAGCCCGCGAAGGGCGCGTATGGCTGGGGGGCTCCGAGCAGATGTCCGCAGTGGTCAGGCACCTCGCGGAGTCGTCCGGGGGAGCAGCCGTATATCCGAAGCTGCGGGTCTGGCTGTGGCGGTTCCATAGGTCGGCGGAAGATCCGGTGGGGGACGCGAAGGATGCTGCAGCCATGCTGGAAGTACTGACGGCGTTGTCCGACGCGGACGTCGCGGAGGCGGCCGGGGGGGTGTCGGAGTGGATGGGGCGGTGGTGCAGGACGATCGCAAAGATTGGGGCGTGGGCGAACGTATGGCTCAAGGCGTGGCCAGGTGCGGTCGAGGCGACCAACGCCATCTACCAGCCAGAGGACGCGGGACGGTTGAACGTGACGGTCGAGGAAGTGGGCGGCGACGAGAAGGAGCCCGGCGACGGCGACGCCCGCAGCACGCCGGTAGCTTCGCTGATCGACGTCTTCCTGGGCGCGTGTCCCGACGAAGTGAAGCAAGGGGATCCCAATCCCTTCGAAGACAGCGCGCTGGGGAAGATGCGGGATGCGCTCGTGGCTTGCGATGGTCAAGCGTTGCTGATCGTGCGGCATCGCTTGCTCGGCGAGCTGGGGTACTTCCTCCAAGCCGACAGGTCTTGGGCCGAGGGCAATCTGATCGCCCCGCTGTACTCGGACGAGGCGGGGCGGCTGGCGCTGTGGCGGGCGGTTGCGGGGGCGAACCTGAGGGAGAAGGCGCTGCGGATGATCGGCGAGGAGGTGGCTCGGGAGGCCGCGAACCCCGATCTCGGACACCGCACGCGGACGAGTCTGGTGTTCAGCCTCGTGGTGGAATCGCTCTTCGCATTGCTGGAGAACCGCGAACCCGCGGTCGACGCGGCGCGAGTTCAGCAGGTGTTGCGAACAGTCGACGACGAGATCAGGGGCGAAGCTGCCGATACCGTCGTGCGGTTCGTACGCGAGGTGTCGAGGGGGCCTTATTCGAGCGCCGACGTGTACGAACGGGCAGCGGCACCCTTCCTTCGGGATGTCTGGCCACTCGAAAGGACACTGGCGAGCCGGGGCGCAAGCCGGGCGTTCGCGAAGCTGCCGGCGCGTGTGGGAAGGGCGTTCGCGGACGCCGTGGAGGCCATCGAGCGGTTTCTGGTTCCGTTCGCTTGCCACTCGTTGACCGACTACGGTCTCTACGGGAACGACGGGGACGGGGTGCCGAAGCTGCATGTCGTGGACGACGAGCGAAAGGCCCTGGCACTGTTGCGGCTGCTGGATCGGACGGTGGGAACGTCGCCGGGTTCGGTGGTGCCGTTCGAGCTGCGCGACGCGTTGGAGCGGATTCGCACTGTGAGGGGGGACTTGGCCGAGCGGACCGAGTTCCGTCGCCTGCGGTCTATGGCAAGCCTTTAGCCTGGTCGGTGACCGGGAGGAGGCGGAGGGACGGAAATGCGCTGAGGGCTTACGAATCTTGGAACCCAGCTCAGGGCCGGTCTGCTTGATGGAGCAGTGGATCGCTCGCGGAAGGGAAGGTACGTGGACGCGGCCGGCATGTTCGACCAGTCCCGCATGCAGCCAGGGGAGTTGTCGGAGCACGGCGCCGTCCTGGCCTACGCGTTCTACCGGCGTGCGTTGCACCAGCAGATGAACGGGAATGCGGCGCAGGCGACCGCGGACTTGGGGAAGGCGCGGCAGTTCTCCGGAGTCCCGGCCCGGCTGATGTCGCTGGTGCGGCAGCGGGCGACGGCGGTCCGCGGGGACACGCATCGGGAGATCAGCGGCTTCGACAAGGTGGTCGCCGAGCGGTTCGAGAGGTCGCCGAAACTGGTCGAACTGCGGGAGGAGTTTCTCGAGCGGTACGGCCTGACGCGGGCCAAACGACGGGTCGAGGTCGAAGGGATCGACGAGATATCGAGCGTTGGGGTGTACCGCTGGGCGGGAGACCGGAACCGCGGCGATCAATGGTCCAGGCTGATCCGGCGGTTCAAGGGCGGCGATCCGGTGCTGCCGGCGTTTTTCGGGCGAATCCTTGCTGAGCATGTGCGGGCAACGCCCTTGTGCAAAGCGTGGCTCGCCGAGGTGGACTATGTGGTACCGGTGCCGGCGGCGGCGCGCAGAACGGCCGAGCGGGGCATCGACATTGTCGCCGAGATCGCCAAACACCTCGGCTGGCGCCTCGGGATTCCGGTGCGCGCGGATCTGCTGCGGCGGAAGGAAGGCTCCGAACGGTCCCGGGACGTAGGGAGGACGGAACTGGCATCGCAATACGGTTTCAACGAGAAGAAGGCGGCAGACGTCCGCGGACGAACGGCGATGTTGGTGGACGACGTCATGAACCGTGCTCATGCGCGCGGCCTGGCGCGGCGGCATCCTTGCGGGGGGCTGTCTTGCTCAAGGCCGGCGTTCCTTCACCGAATGGCGATCATCCGTGGACGGTGGTAGGTAGCTTGGCACATCGTAGCAGGAACGGGTGTGTCCGGGTGTCCGACAACGCTTTCCGGGAACGGACGGCGGGAGTTGTTGGTCGGCGGCGATCGGGGGAGTCGCGGCGGATCGCGGATGTGCAACGCGAGCCCCGGGGCTCGCGTACCTCGGGGGTGGTCCACTGGCTGCCGAATGCTGGCCGGACGAGTCTCGCCCATCCCGTTAAAATGCCGCCGCCAAGCGACCGCCTGCCAGGAGCCGTTCCCCATGTCGACGCCCGGAGCGTTCTCGTTCGTTGCGATGGAGCACAGCATGCTCCGGCACTGGGAGGAGCACGACGTGTTCCGCCGCTCCATCGAGAACGCGGACAACGAGGCCCCCTACATCTTCTACGACGGCCCGCCGTTCGCCACCGGCCTGCCGCATCACGGCAACCTCGTGGGTTCGGTGCTGAAGGACATCGTGCCGCGGTATTGGACGATGAAGGGCTACCGCGTCGAACGCCGCTTCGGCTGGGACTGCCACGGGCTGCCGATCGAGCAGGAAATCGACCGCACCCTGGGCATGTCGGCAGCCGAGACCGTCGCCAAGATCGGCGTCGCCGGCTACAACGCCGAGTGCCGGGCCATCGTCGAGCGCTACGTGGCCGAATGGCGCAAGACCATCACGCGACTCGGACGCTGGGTGGACTTCGACAACGACTACAAGACCATGGACGCGTGGTACATGGAGTCGGTGTGGTGGGTGGTCAAGCAGCTTTGGGACAAGGGGCTGATCTACAAGGGCTTCAAGGTGATGCCGGTGTCCACCGCGCTCGAGACGGTGCTCGCCAACTTCGAGGCGGGCCAGAACTACATGGACGTCCAGGATCCGGCCATCACCGTGCTTTTCGAGCTCGAGGACGAAGATGCCGCGCTCGCCGCGTGGACGACCACCCCGTGGACGCTGCCCTCGAACCTCGCGGTCTGTGTCGGCGCGGACATCGACTACGTCAGGGTTTCCGACAGCGATGCGAAGCGGTCGTTCTACCTGGCCGAAGCGCGGCTTGATGCCTATCGCAAGAAGCACCCGGCGCTGACCGTCGAGGCGCGCGTCAAGGGCAGCGAACTCGTGGGGCGCCGCTACCGGCCGTTGTTCGATTATTTCGAGGCCGAGGCTGAACGGGGCGCGTTCGTCGTCGTGGCCGACGACTACGTCACCACTGACGAGGGCACCGGTCTCGTCCACCAGGCACCGGCCTTCGGCGAAGACGACCACCGCGTGCTGCGGAAGGCGGGGATCGAGGCCTTCGTGTGCCCCGTGACCATGGCCGGCGAGTTCACCGCCGAAGTTCGCGACTTCGCGGGGCGGTTCGTCAAGGAAGCCGACGCCGACATCATCCGCCAACTGAACGACGCCGGAACGCTGTACGAGCGCGACGTCATCGTGCACAGCTACCCGCACTGCTACCGCACCGACGCGCCGCTCATCTATCGCGCGGTGCCGTCCTGGTTCGTCCGGGTCACCGACTTCGTCGATGATCTGCAGGCAACCAACGAAGAAGTGCGATGGGTGCCGGAGCACATCAAGCACGGCCGCTTCGGCAACTGGATTGAGAACGCCATCGACTGGGCCATCTCCAGGAACCGCGTCTGGGGCACGCCGCTACCGATCTGGATCAACGATGTCACCGGCAACGCCCGCTGCATCGGTTCCCGGGACGAACTCGAGCAGATGACCGGCGTTCGCGTTGACGACCTGCATCGCGAGCACGTGGATCCGTTGACGTTCACACTCGACTGCGAGGACGGCGTCTACCGGCGGGTGGAGGAAGTCCTCGACTGCTGGTTCGAGTCGGGATCCATGCCGTACGCGCAGTTGCACTACCCGTTCGAAAACCGCGACCTGTTCGAGGCCGGCTTCCCGGCGCAGTACATCGCCGAGGGCCTCGACCAGACCCGCGGCTGGTTCTACACCTTGATGGTGCTCGCCACGGCGCTCTTCAGGAAGCCGGCGTTCCGCAACGTCATCGTCAACGGCATGGTGCTTGCCGAAGACGGCAAGAAGATGTCCAAGAGCCTGCGCAACTACACGCCGCCGGACGAGTTGATGGAAAGCTACGGCGCCGACGCGCTGCGCCTCTACCTGATCAACTCCGGCCTGGTGCGCGCTGAAGAGCAACGGTTCGCCGACGCAGGCGTTCGCGACATGGTGCGCCGGGCGCTGCTGCCTTGGTACAACGCCTACTCGTTCCTCGCCACCTATGCGTCCATCGACGGCTGGACGCCGGCCATGAGCGACGTGCCGGTCGAGAACATCCTGGACCGCTGGATCATCTCGCGCCTGCAGACCCTGAAGGAGTCCATCAACGTCGAGATGGAACGCTATCGGCTCTACAACGTCGTGCCGAAGCTGTTTTCGTTCATCAACGACCTCACGAACACCTACATCCGCCTGAACCGCGCGCGCTTTTGGGGCGAAGGCATGACGCCCGACAAGGCCGCGGCCTATGCGACCCTGCACACGGCCGTCAACGAACTGTCGGTCGCCATGGCCCCGTTCGCACCGTTCCTCGCGGAACACATCTACCAGTCGCTTGCCCAACTGGTCGGGAGCGGGGAGCCCGACCCCGTCTCGGTTCACCTGTGCCAATACCCTGAGGCAGACGACGACCTCGCCAACGCCCTGCTCGAAGAAGCCGTGTCTCGGATGCAGCAGGTCATCGAACTCGGCCGGCGCAAACGCGAGGACGTCAAGATCAACCTGCGTACGCCTTTACGGCGGCTGACGATCGTGCATCGCGACGCGGAACTTCTCGCGGAGATCGGGACGCTCGAGGACTACGTGAAAGCGGAACTCAACGTCAAGGACGTGCGCTACGACACGGACGAGTCGAAGTACATAGCCCTCGTCGCGAAACCGAACTTCCCGGTGCTCGGCAAGCGGCTCGGCAAGCGCATGCGCGCCTTCCAGGCCAGCATCGGCGCGCTCGATGCCGCCGCGATCGAAGCATTCCAGGAGACAGGACGAATCGTCATCGACGACGAGACCTTCGACGAGGCGGAGATCGAGGTGCTCCGTGAAGCCAAGGCGGGAACAAACGCGATCTCCAATCGGTACGTGTCGATCGACCTCGACATCGACCTCGACGACGAACTCGTCCGGGAGGGCTGGGCCCGCGAATTCGTCAATCGGATCCAGCGCGCGCGCAAGGATCGGGGCTTCGACGTGAGTGACCGAATTCGCGTGCGCTACCGCGGTGACCCGGAGCTGTCGAGCGCTATCGAGGCGCATCGCGAGTACATCGCCCGTGAGACGCTGGCGACTGACTTCGGGCGCGGGGACACAGACGCCGTGGTGGTCGACGCCGTGATCGACGGCAAAGGCGTTGCCTTCACGTTGGATGTGGTATAGGACTCACAGCAACGGTGTCGCAAGGGGCGAGAGGTGATGATCGACTCGATGAACGATGCCACGTCGCGGGCGACCCGCGGGCTCGGGTGGCTGCTGCTGATCGGCGGCGGCGTTGCGGTAGTCGGCTACGGGTTCTACGAGTTCCTGCTCGCCGACACGGATGCTCCGATCCTGAAGTGGGGCCTGATCGCGTTCTACGTCGGTTGGGGCGTGCTGTTCCTGGCGGTGCTCCGGCAACGCTTGCTGGCGCGCAAGACCGATCGATACAAAGACGTGGAGATCTAGGCGAGTCGCTTGGCGGCGATTCGATCGAGAATGCTCCGCATTCTCCCACTGCCGTCAGAGATTCTGCTCAAAAGGAAAGACGCGCATGCTGGAGAGGACTAGATGATCTTGGTCACTTCGGAAACGGTGGCGGGCAAGCGCATCGTCAAGTCACTGGGTCTCGTGCGCGGCAACTCCGTTCGGGCGAGGCACCTCGGCAAGGACATCATGGCGGGATTGCGCAACATAGTCGGCGGCGAAGTCCACGAATACGCCAAGTTGATTGCGGAGAGTCGCGAGCAGGCCCTCGACCGCATGGTTGCCGAAGCACAGGGCCTCGGTGCAAACGCCGTGATCGCCGTGCGCTTCACCACGTCGGTGATGATGGGGGGTGCCGCGGAGTTGCTGGCCGTGGGGACCGCGGTGGTCGTCGAAGACGACGCTTGATGCGCCGCCGTGATGCGGGGCGTCCGGCCCACGAGGCCGGAATGCGGACGAGGACGTCCGCGCACCTCCCGGTCCGCAGTGGACCATGTACGAGGCCGGGATGCGGACGAAGACCTCCGCGTACCGTCTGCGTGTTGCTTAGAAACGTGGGGTCTGCAAGGCGTCGGTCCGTGCCGCTAGGCTCTGCCGCGTCGCGCCGGCGACCGACAGCATGACGTCCTCGAGGGACTCCCAAGCGTCTCCGAGCAGCATGCCCTTGGCTTGCAGGTCGAGCACGGCGCAGTCCTGCAACAGGGCGTCGATCCGTTCGGCCCCGAGGCGTCGAACGGCGCGTTCGACGAGTTGACGGCGGTTGCGCGCGAGCCGCGGATTGGCGCCCTGGGCCAGTTCGCGCGCGCGGCGCAGGTTGTTGACGAGCGCGCCCATGACCATGAACACCGCGACGCCCTCGGCGCGCAGGTTGGCGAGCATCTTGCGGGTGCGTGCGGCCTGTCCGGCGAGGGCGGCGTCGATCATCTCGAACGTATCGAAGTGCGAGGAGTCGCCGACGGCATCGATGACGGCGTCGCGGCTCAACGGGCCCGTGCTGCCCAAGAGCTTCAGTTTCTCGATCTCCTGCTTGGCTGCGAGGAGGTTGCCCTCGATGCGTTCCGCGAGGGCATCGATCGCATCCCGGTCGAGTTGCAGGCCCGCGGCGCGGCAACGGTCGTTGAGCCAGCGGGGCAACTCCCGGCTTGAGATCGGCCAAACGGGTATCACGACGCCGGCCTTGTCCATGGCCTTGTACCAGGCGCTCGTGCGTTGGCGCCATTCCAGGCCGATCGCTCGACAAAGCAGCAAGGTGTCCGGGAGCGGGCTTTCGAGGTAGCGTCGCAACGCGGCGGATCCCGACTGATCGAGTCCGCGCGCGGGTATGCGGATGTCGAGCAAGCGCTTGCTCGCGAACAACGAGAGATTGGCGGCGCCGCGGATTAGCTCGTCCCAGGCGGCACGTGGCGCGGCCTCGAACACCGTGCGCTCCTCGAAGCCGTCGCGCTTCGCGGCGTCGATGATCGCATCGCAGGCTTCGTCGACGAGGAGTTGCTCGTCTCCCGAGACTAGGTACGCATCGGCGAAATCGCCTTCTGCGAGATGCCGGGGGAGTTGGTTAGCCCTGAGCTGCATCGGCGGCGGCTGCCAGGACGCGCGACCGGGCTCCAAGCACGCGCACGATCCGCTCGACAAGGTCGGCCCGCATTTCTCGCACCAGGAGCGCCTGTTCCTCGCTGCTGCCGACGATGTTGTCGCGGTCGAGGCGGGCGACGCGCTCGCTGCGCAGTTCGCTCGGGGCGGTGAGCACCTCGCCCGAGGCGGACTCCAGAGCGAAGCGGATCGTGAGCGACATCTCGTACTCGGCGGCACGCCCTGCGGTCACCGCGGCGCTGCGCCGGTTCTGGCGCTGTTCGGATAGCTTGACGACAACGTCCGCGTCCTCGGTCTCAGCGGTCAAGCGGACATTCGCCGATCGGATGGCCTGGGCCAGTTCGCGGTCGAGGTCGACGGTGGCGTCGGTGTCGATGTGGACGGCTTCGAGGGCCGTGCCGAGATCCCAGGTTCGCAAGTGGAATCCGCAGGCCGTGACCAGCAACGCGACAACGCATAACAGGCCGACGCGGCCACTGCGAGTGACGATACGGCTCACGACACCACGAAGTTGACGAGCCGCCCGGGTACGACGATCGTCTTGCGTACGGTCGCGTCTGCCAGGTGGCGCGCGACGTTCTCGTTGCCCCGAGCCGCCCCAACGTGGGCATCGTCGTCGGCCTCCGCCGGCACGGGCACGCGACCACGCACCTTGCCGTTCACCTGCACGACAATTTCCACCGTGGACTCCGCGAGCTTGGCCTCGTCGTAGCTGGGCCACGTGGCCGCGTCGAACAAGCCGTCGTTATGGCCGAGGCGGGCATAAAGTTCCTCGGCGATGTGCGGTGCGAACGGTGCCAGCATGACCACGAGGGGTTCGAGTTCGGAGGTGCGCGCGGTGCGCCCGCCGGCCCGGACGGCGTTGAGGCACTCCATCATGGCCGCGATCGCCGTGTTGTACTGCAGGGCGGGGAGTTGCTCGCTGACCTGTTTGATGGTGCGGTGCACGGCGCGCTCGACGCCTGCATCCGCCGCACCGGGTTCGGCGTCGGCAACGGCTTGCCAGAGCCGGTTGAGAAAGTTCAATGGGCCCTGGATGCCGTGCGTTCGGTAGTCCGCCACTTGGTCGTAGGGACCGAGGAACATCAAGTACAGGCGCATCGTGTCGGCACCGTACCGCTCGATGATCTCGTCGGGATTGATGACGTTGCCCCGGCTCTTGGACATCTTGCGCCCGTCCCGGATCAAGAGGCCGTGGGCACGGAAACGGGCGAATGGCTCCTCGAAGTCGAGAACGCCGAGGTCGCTAAGTGCCATGGTCAGGAAGCGCGCGTACATCAAGTGCAGCACGGCGTGCTCGTTGCCACCGATGTAGCAATCCACCGGCAGCCATTTGCGCGTGAGTTCGGCGTCGAGCGCGACATCGTCTCGGTCCGTGCTCGGATAACGCAGGAAGTACCAGCCGCTGCACAGGAAATTGTCGGTGACATCGGTATCTCGGTACGCGACCGACCCGCACGACGGACAGGTGGTCTTGTACCAGTCCTTGGCGCGTGCGAGTGGGCTGACCCCGGAGTCGTCGGGTCGGAAGTCGTCCAGGTAGGGATGGTCGACTGGCAGGTCTGCCTCAGGGACCGGTACGGGTCCGCAGGCCTCGCAGTGGATGATCGGAATCGGCGGACCCCAGTAACGTTGCCGCGATACGCACCAGTCGTGCAGGCGGTAGTTGACTTGGCGGGTACCGAGCCCGCGCGCTTCGAGCGACTCGATGATCGCGCGCTTGCCATCGGCGACCGACAGGCCGTCGAATTCTCCCGAGTTGACGAGGCGGCCGTCGCCGTCGAAAGCCTCGGTCAACGGGGTGTCGGCGTCGCACCCGGGTTCGGCAATCACGCGGACCACCGGCAAGTCGAAACGCGCGGCGAACTCGAAGTCGCGGTGGTCGTGGCCGGGTACCGCCATGATGGCGCCTGTGCCGTAGCCCATAAGGACGTAGTCCGCGATCCACACGGGGATTTCCGCGCCGTTGACCGGGTTGATGCAGGTGCTGCCCGTGAAGACGCCGGTCTTGTCCTTGTCCACCTTCTGCCGCTCGACTAGGTCCTGCTTGGTGACGTCGCGCCGATAGGCGTCGACGGCGGCGCGCTGCTCGGGCGTCGTCAACTCGTCGACGAGCGCATGCTCCGGGGCGAGGACCATGTAGGTGGCACCGAACAGGGTGTCGGGGCGCGTCGTGAAAACGCGTATCGCGGATTTCCCTCGCGAGACGGCGAAGTCCACTTCGGCACCCTCGCTGCGCCCGATCCAGTTGGCTTGCGCCTTCTTGGTGTTGTCGGACCAGTCGATCGTCTCGAGATTGTCGAGCAGGCGCGAGGCGTAGTCGGTGATCTTGAAGAACCACTGCGGCAGTTCGCGCTGCTCGACCGGGTTGTCGCAGCGCTCGCAGAGACCCTGGATCACCTGCTCGTTGGCGAGCACGGTCATGCAGGACGGACACCAGTTGACCGGCGCCCGGCGGCGTTCGACGAGGCCGCCGTTGTAGAGCTTCAGGAACACCCATTGCGTCCACCGGTAGTAGTCGACGCTGGTGGAGTTCACCGTGTGGTTCCAGTCGTACATCCCACCGAACCGCTTCAGCACACGTGTGAAATTGGCGATGTTGGCGGGAATCAGGTCGTTGGGATTCTTGCCGACCTTCAACGCGTAGTTTTCCGAGTGAATGCCAAACGCATCGAAGCCCATGGGTTCGAAGACGTCCTTGCCCATGAGGCGCCAGAAACGGCCGTTGACGTCCGCCCCGGTGTAAGCATAGAGGTTGCCGATGTGCAGCCCTTCCGCGGACGGATAGGGGAACATCATCAGGTTGTAGTAGGGATCCTTGGCACGGCGGAGGTCGGATTCGGTCCACCGATTGGTGCCGCGACGTTCCCACTCCGCCTGCCACTTCGCCTCCACGGCGGCCGGATCGTAGCGCTCGCTGGTCATTGCCGCACCCGGTGGCCTTTGCGAAAAAGCGCGCTACATTACCACGACACCCTTGAGGCGCGCTTGGCTAGCGGTGCGGCGTCTGGTATAAAGCGCGGCCCTCAAGGTTGACAGCCTCTAGGTCCTCGACGGATGTCCAAGGTCTGCCAGGTAACGGGCAAGCGCACGGTGAGCGGCAACAACGTCTCCCATGCGCACAACAAAACGCGGCGACGCTTCGCGCCCAACCTCCATTACCACCGGTTCTGGGTACCGTCCGAGAACCGCTTCGTGCGGCTGCGCGTGTCGGCCGCAGGCATGCGGATCATCGACAAGAAGGGCATCGAGGCGGTTCTTGAGGACATCGAGGCACGTCGCCGGGGTGCGGCGCAGCAGCGCGGAACAGCGGGGTAAGCCATGCGCGACAAGATCAAGCTCGTATCGAGTGCCGGGACCGGCCACTACTACACCACCACCAAGAACAAGCGCACCATGGAAGGCAAGCTCGAACTGCGCAAGTACGACCCGGTGGTGCGCAAGCACGTGGTCTACCGGGAAGACAAGATCAAGTAGGCCCTAACGGGCTTAGGCGTCACGCAAGCAGCTTCAGCAGAAGGCTCGCCTGCCCGAACTTCCGGAAGTCGAAACTACGCGGCGCGGTCTCGAACCGGTGCTGCGGGGGCGGGTGTTGCGGCGCGTCGTCGTCCGCAACCCAACGCTGCGCTGGCCCGTCAAGCTCCCGGACTCGATCCGAAACCAACGGATCAACACGGTGGAGCGCCGGGCCAAGTATCTCTTGGTGCATCTCGACACGGGTGGTTTGATTGTTCACCTCGGCATGTCGGGACACCTCTCGGTCGTGCCGACGGGCAGTCCGCCTGGCAAGCACGACCACGTCGACTTCGAACTCGACGACGCGCGTTCGGTCCGCCTGACCGATCCGCGCCGCTTCGGCAGCTTGCACTGGCAACCGATGCCCCTTGAGGATCACTGGTTGTTGCGCGAACTGGGCCCCGAGCCACTCTCGCTGGACTTCGACGGCACGTATCTCGCCGCCCGGGCCAAGGGGCGGCGGGTCGCCGTCAAAACGTTCCTCATGGACTCCCGCGTGGTGGTCGGCGTCGGCAACATCTACGCCAACGAGGCGCTGTTCATGGCCGGCATCCGACCGCGGATCGCGGCGGGCCGACTGTCACGGCCACGACTGTCGGCGCTGGTCGATGCGATCAAAGCGACGCTCATGAGCGCCATCCAAAGTGGTGGCACGACGCTGCGGGACTTCGTCCAGACGGACGGGCGGCCAGGTTATTTCGTGCACGAACTCAGCGTCTACGGGAGGGGCGGGGAACCTTGTCTACGCTGCGACAGGACGTTGAAGGAAGTCCGGCAGAACGGGCGAGCGACGGTCTACTGCCCCCAATGCCAACGTTAGCGACCACCGTCCCGGTAGTACTCCGCCACGGCGGGGTGCACGAACTCGTCGATGTTGCCGCCGAGTCCCGCGATCTCGCGAACCCGTGAGGACGACAGGAACGACCATTGCCGCGAAGTCGGCAACAGCACGTACTCAAGGTCGGGCTCCATTTCGCGGTTCATCGTGATCATCTGGTACTCGTAGTCGAAATCCGAGATCGTGCGCAGGCCGCGGACGATGAAGCGGGTGTTCTTGGAGCGGACGTAGTCGACGAGCAGCACGTTGAAGCCGTCCACCTCGACGCGGTCGCCGAACTCGGCTAGGGCGGCCCGGCACAGGTTGATGCGATCCGCGAGGTAGGTCGACGGATCCTTGTCGGCCGAGGTGCCGACGGCAACGATGACCTTGTCGAACAACCCCAAGGCACGCTCGACGATGTCCTGGTGCCCGTAGGTGATGGGATTGAAACTGCCGGGGTAGACGACGCTCGTCATCAAGCTTCCATGGCCGTGGAGTTGCCGAGGATGTTAGCCCGTTGCGGACGGGCTTGTCCCGTCCCGGACCGGGGGGCCAACCGACCTGGCGTGGTGCAGCAGGCCATAGTGCGACGCGCCTGCATGGGAAAGCCGGACCATCGAGAGCCCCGTCAACCGCTCGATCTCGGCGCTATCGAAACGCGTATCGGTCTCGACGTACATTGCGCCGTGTCTTGCCAGCTTGGCGGCGGCTAACGGCAATGCCTCGGCGAGGAACGTCGATGCGAAGGGAGGATCGAGGAAAACCACGTCCCAGCGCTCGTCCTCGGGGCGCTCGCGCAGCCAGCGCAAGGCGTCGCCACGGTGGACGTCCGCCGCAGCGCCGAGTTCGCGTCGATAGTGTTGCAGGGACCGGCATGCGTCAGGGTCGTTGTCGATCAGGTCGGCATGGGCGGCGCCCCGTGACAGGGCCTCGAAACCCAGTACACCGGTTCCCGCGAACAGGTCGAGAATCCGAGCACCGGGAAGCTCGGCGGCCAGCCAGTTGAACACCGTGACCCGTGCGCGGTCCGGCGTCGGCCGAATCGCCGCGCTGGCGACGGCGAGCTTTCGCCCCTTCCACTTACCGCCGATAATGCGGACGCGGTTGGTCAATTTCCTGGGGCGGGGCATACGTCGATCATGTGGAAACGTGCGCCAAAAAGAAACGCGGCGGATGGTAAAAGTGACGCTGTGCCTTCGCTTTGGTCGCGCCTCAACCGCTCGCTTGCCAAGACGCGGACCCAGATTGCCGCCGGCGTCGGCGATCTGTTGCTCGGCGAGCGCGAGATCGATGCCGACGTGCTCGACGAGTTGGAGACCAGTCTTCTCGTGGCAGACGTCGGCGTGGAGGCGACCGAGCGCATCATGGAATCCTTGAAAGCACGCGTCCGACGCCGCGAACTCGGCGATACGCGGGCGTTGCATGCCGCCCTAGGGGACGAATTGACGGATATGCTCGTCCCCGTGGCGGAGCCGTTTGCGGTCGGCACGGAGCGACCGTTCGTGGTGCTGGTCGTCGGTGTCAACGGTGCGGGCAAGACCACGCTCATCGGCAAGCTGGCGGCGAAACTCGGCGAACAGGGGTTCTCCGTATTGCTGGCCGCCGGCGACACGTTCCGGGCCGCGGCGATCGAACAGTTGACGGCATGGGGCGAGCGCAACGCGGTACCCGTGATCGCGCAACGTCAAGGTGCCGACAGCGCCTCGGTGATCTACGACGCGATCGAGGCCGCCAAGGCCCGGGACATCGACGTCGTACTGGCGGATACGGCCGGCCGTCTCCAGGCCAAGGTTGGCCTGATGGCGGAACTCAACAAGATCAAACGGGTCATGGCACGGCTGGAAGGTGGCGCGCCGCATGAGGTTCTCCTCGTGCTCGACGCCGGGGTGGGCCAGAACGCGTTGTCGCAGGTTGCCGAGTTCGACAAGGCCGTTGGCGTGACCTCGCTCGCGGTCACCAAGCTCGACGGCACGGCAAAGGCCGGCGTCATCCTGGCAGTTGCCGCCGCGACCGGGTTGCCGGTGCGCTTCGTAGGGATCGGTGAAGGCGTGGACGATCTTGAGACCTTCGAGCCGCGACCCTTCGTGGATGCGCTGCTCGCAACGCATTGAGTCCGCTTGCCGTGCCCGGAATCGATTTCAGTCATGTCGTCATGCGCTACGACAACGGCACCGAAGCCTTGCGCGACGTCAGTCTCGAGATTCCGGAAGGCTCGATGGTTTTCCTAAGCGGCCATTCCGGTGCTGGCAAGAGCACTTTCCTCAGGCTGGTCCTGCGTCTTGAATCACTCACGCGTGGCCGAATCCTGATCAACGACGTGGACATCTCGGGGTTGGCCCGTCGGCACATACCGGCCTATCGACGCCACTTGGGCGTCGTCTTCCAGGACCACCAGTTGCTGCCGATGCGCAGCGTCTACGACAACGTGGCATTGCCGCTTCGGGTTGCGCGCACGGGTGAGCGCGAGATCGGCCGCCGCGTGCGAGCCGCGCTGTCGAGCGTGGAATTGCTCGACAAGGAGCGCGTTCTCCCCGGTGCGCTGTCGGCGGGCGAACGGCAACGCGTAGGCATTGCCCGGGCGGTCGTCAATCGCCCCAAGGTGCTCCTGGCGGACGAGCCCACGGGTAATCTCGATCCCGCGTTGTCGCGTAACGTGATGAGCTTGTTCCGCGTCTTCAAGAGCATCGGCGCAACCGTGATCGTCGCCAGTCACGACACGGCGCTGATTGCGGACATGGGGGAACGGATCGTCGAACTCGCCGACGGGCGGGTGGTCAGCGACCGCGACGCCTAGCCCGTCCTATCTTTGCCATGACCATGGATACCCAGCACGGCACACAGTCGGTTCCAGCGACCACGCGCCGCACGAAGGAGGTGTGGCCGGTGGCACCCGGACCACGCGGAACGGTTTGGCGGGAGCGTGGCCGCGTTGCCCGGGAGAGCCTTGCCTACGTCGGCCAGCGGTGGGCGACAACCTTGGTCGTTTGGCTTCTGATCGGCGTTGCGCTCGCGCTCCCGTCGGCGCTCTACGTGCTCGAGGTGAACCTGTCCCGCGCGGCCGGAGAGTGGCAGGGCCGGCCGGGGTTCTCGGTGTATTTCGACCCGGGCTTGGACGCATCGGTGCCGACGGCTCTTCTCGCTCGGCTGCGTACCGAGCCGGACATCTCGGATGTGCGTTTGATCACGCCAGACCAGGCACTCGCGGAGTTGCGTGGCCAGACCGCTCTCCGGGAGGCCGTCGAGATCTTCGATCGACTTGAGCGCAATCCGTTGCCGACGACCATCCGCGCCACCTTGGTGCTCGGACTCGCGCCGGACCGACTGGTGGAGATCGCCGAGTCGGCGGGAATCTCACCGGGTGTCGCCGAAGTCGTCATCGAGAGAACGTGGCTTGAGCGCTTGTCGGCGATCCGAGGGGTGATCCGCCGGGTCGCGGTGATCCTTGCGACGCTCTTGGGCGTGAGTGCCGTGTTGATCTCGGCCGCGTCGGTGCGCCTCGCCATCGCGGCGCGCCTTGCCGAGCGGGAGGTATTGGCGTTGGTCGGGGCAGACGCACGATTCATCCGCCGGCCGTTCCTCTATCTTGGCGTTCTCTACGGGGTCGGCGGTGCCGTTGTGGCCGCTGTGCTGCTGGCCGCCGCCCTGGTCGCCCTCGAAGCGCCGTTGGCGAGGTTGTTCGCGAGCTACGGTGCGGAGTTGAATCTGGCCGGATTCGACCCCATGTTCCTGGGTGTGCTGGTCGGTTGCGGTGCCGTGCTGGGCGCATTCGGTGCGTGGCTCGCCGCAGGGCAATCGGACCGGGCGCCGTGATCGCACGGCGAGGGAACGGTTAGCAGCGAAGGAACCAGAGTGCTAGAATCTGGTCGAAGTGTTACCGCAGGTAGCAACAAGCGCGCCGGGGAGCCGCGCTTGAGGAGGTAGGAAGGATGAACACCAATGTCCTGTCAGTCGCGAGTCTCTCGCCGGGCCGAGACTTGGAGACCTACATTCAGACCATCAACGCGTTTCCGATCCTCAAGCCCGAGGAGGAGCGCGCTTTGGCTGAGCGCTTCTACCACGACGACGACCTCGATGCGGCGCGCGAACTCGTTTTGAGCCACCTGCGCTTCGTCGTCCACCTCGCGCGCAGCTATTCCGGGTACGGATTGGCCCAGGCGGACCTGATCCAGGAAGGCAACGTCGGCCTGATGAAGGCCATCAAGCGCTTCGATCCGAACGTCGGGGTCCGTCTCGTGTCCTTCGCCGTGCATTGGATCCGTGCCGAGATGCACGAGTTCATCCTGCGCAACTGGCGCATCGTCAAGGTCGCCACCACCAAGGCGCAACGCAAGCTGTTCTTCAACCTGCGCAGCAACAAGAAGAAGCTCGGCTGGCTGAACGACGCCGAGACCCGCGCGATCGCCCATGACCTCGGGGTCACACCGGCTGCAGTTACCCAGATGGAGGGCCGCCTGTCATCGCGCGACGTGGCATTCGACGGCCATCCCGACGACGATGCCGATGAGGCGCCGATGGCACCGGCCTACTATCTTGAGGACACCAGTGCGAACCCGGTGGACCTGGTCGCCGACGAGGACGCCGCACGGACCGCGTCGCGGCAACTCGCCGAAGCCATCAGGACATTGGACGACCGGGCCCGCGACATCCTCGAGTCGCGCTGGCTGCGCGACGACAAGCTGACCCTCATGGAGTTGGCCGAACGCTACGGCGTCTCCGCGGAGCGAATCCGGCAGTTGGAGCGCAACGCCATGAAGAAGCTGAGGAAGCACATCGACGCGGTCGCCTAAGGGAACTCCTCCTGAACAACCAGCCCCGGCGCGTGTCTACGTCCGGCGCCGGGGACGGATGACGGCGGCCCAGGCCCGCGCACTCGACACCCTCTCCCACGAATACCTGCTGGCGCTTCCAGACGGCCCCATTGCCCCATCGCTATGGGCGGCGGCGTTCAACCGCTCGGCACCGCTCGCGATCGAGATTGGGTTTGGCAACGGTGCTGCGCTTGCGCATCTAGCCCTCGCCCACCCCGACCGGAACTGCGTCGGCGTCGACGTCTACCGCCCCGGGTTCGGCGCATTGATGCTTGCCTGCCAACGCGACGGCATCGACAACGTCCGCATCGTCGAGACCGAAGCGGTGTCTCTGCTCAAGCGCCTCGAACCGGCGTCCGTGCACCTCGTCAACGTCTTCTTTCCCGACCCATGGCCAAAGGCGCGGCACCACAAGCGGCGCTTGGTGAACGCCGAGTTCGCGGCGGCGGTCGCGGGCTGCCTGGAGTCCGGTGGAACACTGGCCCTTGCGACCGACTGGGCACCCTATGCGGAGCAGATGGTGGAAGTCCTCGCCGCCGTGCCGACGCTCGCCGGAGGCGTAACAGAGCGCCCGGCCTCACGCCCGGTAACGCCGTTCGAAGCCAAGGGTGAAGCAGCGGGACGCGCCGTGGCGGACTTGACCTACCGGCGTGTCGGGTAACGGGCACCGGCCCAGCAAGAGCACGGACGTCCAACGGCCAGAACACTTCACCCAACTGCAAACATGAACCGCGGTCAGGCGAACTAGCTTGGCGCGGCAAGAAACCGCGCGACGACCGCGTCGAGGTGCCGATATCCGTGTGCGGTCAATGCCAGGCGGTCAGCGCGCATCAGACCCCAGTCGTTAAGTTCGGTCACGCGTTCCGCGATCGTTGCCGCCGATAGCCCCGTACGCGCTTCGAAGGACGACAACTCGACGCCGTCGGTGAGCCGCAGGGCGTTCATCATGAACTCGCCGGGAAGATCGTCGGGGCGGACCGGGTTGGCCGTGCCCGGTGCGCCGCGCATGTAGAGACGGGGCTGATGCGCCTTCGCGGTGCGCACGACTGCCCCATCCCGCCTTGTCATCTTGCCGTGCGCGCCGGCGCCGATGCCGATGTAGTCGCCAAAGCGCCAGTAGTTCAGGTTGTGGCCGCATTGATGCCCGTCGCGGGCGAAGGCCGAGACCTCGTAGCGGCGATAGCCGTGGCGGGCTAGGAGGTCGACGCCGGCCTCCTCGATCTCGACCGCGCGGTCGTCGTCCGGCAAGCCGGCGGGTGGCCGCTGGGCGAACTCGGTTTTCGGCTCGATGGTGAGTTGGTACCAGGAGATGTGCGGCGGTTCCAAGCGGATGGCTTGCTCGAGGTCGTCGAGCACTTGGTCGACCGTCTGCCGCGGTAGACCGTACATGAGGTCGATGTTGAAGCTGTCGAAGCCGGCGGATTTGACGGCCGCGGCGGCCCGGTGCGTCTCGGCGGCGCTATGGATCCGCCCCAGGCCCTTGAGTTGTGCGGCATCGAAGGACTGTGCGCCGAGGGACACGCGGGTCATGCCGGCGCGTCGATAGCCTTCGAAGTCGCCGTGCTCGACGGTGCCGGGATTGGCCTCCAGCGTGATCTCGCCCGCATCGGGGATGCGCCGTACCAGCGCGTCGAACGCCGCTGGCGGGAACAGGCTCGGCGTGCCGCCTCCGAAGTACACGGTTCGCACGCCGCGATCGCCGAAGCGCTCCCGCTCCTGTTCGAGATCCTCGAGCAGAACGGCCAGGTAGGCTTCGTCGCGCAGTTCGCCGTCGAGCGGATGCGAGTTGAAGTCGCAGTACGGACACTTGCGCACGCACCACGGGAAGTGGACGTAGAGGCCAAGGGGCGGCAAGTTCACGCGGACTTGAGCAGCGCCGCGAGGCGTCGGCAGGCGCGGCCACGGTGCGACAGGCGGTTCTTCTCCGCGAGGCTAAGTTCCGCTGCGGTCTTGCCGAGTTCGGCGACGAGAAAGAGCGGGTCGTAGCCGAAGCCGTTGTGGCCGCGGGGCGCGTCGATGAGTGTGCCGTGCCAACGGGCGGTCGCGATCTGCGGGGCGGGGTCGTCGGAGGCATCGAGGTAGACGAGCGTGCACGTGAAAAACGCGTCCCGGTTCGCCTGCCCGGCCAAGGCTTGGCGCAACTTGGCGTTGTTCCGCTGGTCATCGGCTGGTTCGCCCGCGTACCGCGCGGAGCGGATACCAGGTGCGCCGCCAAGGGCCGGCACGACCAGGCCGGAGTCGTCGCCAATCGCCGGCAGTCCGGACTCGCGGGACGCGTGCCGCGCCTTGGCGAGCGCGTTCTCGACGAACGTGGGCGCGACCTCGGGAAGGCTCTCGATGCCAAGCTCACCCTGGATGAGCAACTCGAAACCGAGCGGCGCGAGTGCCTTGGTCAGCTCGCGCACCTTGCCTGGATTGGCGGTTGCGACCACGACCCTCCGCGCCACGGGTTTACTCCGCGTAGTAGAGGGGTTGCTGGAAACGCAAGGTCTCGGTGCCGTGATCCGGCAGATCCAGGAGCACTTCGAAACGGAGCGTCTCCGCGTTGTCGAAGTCGAACGCGGCCAGGTAGTAGACCGCGTCGCCGTCGTCGATCTCCCGGAAGTCGAGCTGGTACGACTGGCCGAGCAGGTTGCGGTAGCGACCCGTCACGCCAGCGCGCTCGCCTCGGCCTGCGATGCCAACGGCGGTGATGTTGACCAGCCCCTTGTTGCGCCCGCGCACGATCCCGTAACGCTCCGCGATGGTGGCGGACAGGAGCGATGCGTTGAAGGCGATGTAGTGAACGCGCCAGGGACCGTACTGCTCGAACTGCTCCGCGTGGGCGACGCCAGCGGTCAACGCCAGCAAGGCGACGGCGACTGCGCGGGTGAGCGCGTTCATCGTGGGGCGCGCCCCAAGCGGTAGAACGCCGTCGTGCCGAACAGGTTCGGAAAGCGGTTGATGTGGGCTTGGAAATCGTGATCGCCGTTGACCACGAAGCGCTCGACGATCGGCAGTCCCTTCTCGTTGACAAGCAACTCGAAGTCGCGAAACGTGCACAGGTGGATGTTGGGCGTGCTGTACCAGTCATGGGGGAGGTGGCGTGCCACCGGCATGCGTCCCTTGGTGGCGAGCTGTGCTCGGCAGCGCCAATGACCGAAGTTGGGGAAGGTCACGACACACTCCTCGCCGATGCGCAACAGTTCGTCGAGCAGGCGCGAGGGTTCGGCGACCGCCTGCAGCGTCTCGGTCATCACCACCATGTCGAAGCTGGAGTCGGGGAACCGGGCCAGGCCGTCGTCGAGGTCGTGCTCGATCACGTTGACGCCGGCGGCGATGCAGGCGCTGATTGCCGTCGCGTCCTTCTCGACGCCGTAGCCGTTGACCCCCTTCTCGCGGGCAAGTTGGTTCAGCAACTCGCCATTCCCACAACCAAGGTCCAGTACCCGGGCGCCGGGCTTGATCAATGCGGCGATGATCTCGAGGTCTCTGCGCATGGGCTGCGAGCCTAATCGGAGCCTTGAGCGTCCAAGCGCCCCAACGCTTCGTCGAGATAGCCGCCGAGCACCTCGAAGTAGCGTTCGTTGCGGATCAGGAACGAGTCGTGCCCATGCGGCGAGTCGATCACCGCGCTCACCACGTCCTTGCGCGCGGCGATCAACGCATCGACGATCTCGCCCGATCGCGCCGGTGCGAAGCGCCAGTCCGACGAGAAGGCGAGGATCAGGAACCGGGCGTCCGTCTTGGCGACGGCCCGGACAAGGTCGCCATCGGATTCCAGCGCGGGGTCGAAGTAGTCGAGCGCACGCGTCATCAGGATGTAGGTGTTGGCATCGAACTTCTCCGAGAACGACGTGCCCTGGTAGTGCAGGTAGCTCTCGACCTGGAACTGGACGTCCTGGGCAGAGCTGATGTCGCCGGATTTGAGCTCGCGGCCGAACCGCGTCCCCATGCCATCGTCGGACAGGTACGTGACGTGACCGATCATGCGGGCGAGCATCAATCCCCGGCGGGGTCGCGTATCGGCGTCGTAGTAGCGCCCGCCGAGGAAATCCGGGTCGGACTGGATGGCGTGCCGGGCGATCTCGTTGAACGCGATGTTCTGCGCCGACAGCTTCGGCGGTGCGGCGATGACGATGGCGTTGGCAATCCGCTCCGGGTAGTCGATCGCCCACTGCAGGGCCTGCATGCCGCCCAGACTGCCGCCGATGACAGCGGCGAATCGGCGGACACCGAGTACATCGGCGAGCATGGCCTGGGTCTTCACCCAGTCCTTGACCGTGACGGTGGGGAAAGTGGCCCCCCAAGGCTCGCCGGTTGCCGGGTTCTCCGAGCAGGGGCCGGTGCTCCCGTCGCAACCGCCGAGATTGTTGACCCCGACGACGAAGAACCGGTCGGTGTCGATGGGTTTGCCCGGTCCGATGCAGGTGTCCCACCAGCCTGGCTTGGCGTCCTCGGGGGTGTGGAAGCCGGCCGCGTGGTGGTTCCCGGACAGGGCGTGGCAGATCAAGACCGCGTTGGTGCGTTTCGCATTCAAAGTGCCGTAGGTTTCGTAGACCAGGTCGAAACCGTCAAGCGTCACCCCGCACTGCAGCGCGAGGCACGTATCGAAGCGCGCTTGGCTCGGTACGACGATGCCCACGGACTCCGTTGCGGGCGCCGTTGTCGATGCCGGTGCGACCTCGCGCGCGGCGGACGGTCGAGGATTGCTCAACCGGCCCACACCCGAATGGGCAACAGCGTGCCCAGTACGAACGACTGGATCACCAGCAGTACGGCGATGGTGATCATCGGTGACAGGTCCAGACCGCCCAGCGGCGGCAGGATGCGCCGCGCGGGCGACAGCAGCGGCTCGGCAACTTCGCGCGCGATGTTCGCCGCTGGCGAGTAGACGTTGGGTGCGATCCAACTCATGACGATCGACAGGAAGATGGCGATCAGGAAGATCCACACGACGAGGCTCAGCGTTGCGTGAAGACTGTCGTTCAAGATGTAGAGCAGGTTCAACGGGGCGCCGACGGCGACGGCGAAGATCGCGGCGGCCACCATGTGCGCGACCCAGGCCGTGGCGAATGATGCGAAGTCGAGGTTGCGGTAAGGCCGCAGAACCTGGCGCAGCGGGTTGAGAACAGGGTCCGTGATGCGCACCACGCCCTCGGAGAACGGGTTGTAGAAACTGGCCCGTACCGCTTGGAGGATGAACCGGAACAGGAAGATCATGGCGGCGGCGCGCAGGGCCAGCGTGACGACGAAAGTCAATGGATCCGTCATTTACTTGCCGAACTCCTCTGCCAATTCCCGGGAACGATGGAACGCGCCACGCACGGCGGCATCGAGTGTCGCCGGGAGCGACTGTTCAGCAAGTATAGCCAGCGCCCGTTCGGTCGTCCCGCCGGGGGATGTGACGCGCTCGCGCAATGTGGCCGGGTCGTCAGCCACGGCCATCGCCGCTGCGCCTGCTGCCGTGGCAATCGTCAGGCGTTTGGCGACATCGGGATGCAAGCCTAGGCGCTCCCCGGCCTCGGCAAGCGCTTCGATGACATAGAAGAAGTACGCGGGCCCGCTCCCGGACAGTGCGGTGACGATATCGAGATCGCCTTCGGACTCGAACCACACGACTTCCCCGGCTGCGGTGAGCAGTTCGGTCGCACTCGCGCGTTGGCTGGTGGACACGGAGCCGTTGGCGACGAGGCCGGTGATGCCCGCGCCGATGAGTGCGGGCGTATTCGGCATGCACCGCACGATGGGACAGCCCGGCTTGAGCCACGACTCGAGCGCATTGATCGGCACTCCGGCGGCGATCGAAATCACAAGCTGGTCTTCGAGCGCCGGCGCGATCTGCCGGGCGACCGTCTCGAGAATCTGCGGTTTCACGGCGAGGACCACGACCGCGGCGTCGCCCACCGCGGCCAGGTTGTCGTCGGTCGTGGCAACCGGGGCGGCGAAACGCGCCCGTTGTGCGGCGACCGGGTCGGCAACGGTGATCCCGCCTGGCCACGAGTCGGCGAGCCGCGTGGCCAGGGCATGCGCCATATTGCCCCCACCGACGAAGGCGATCCGTTTGGTCATTCTCCCTGTCTCCTGCTTAGGTCCTCGGCCCGAAGATCGCGGTTCCGATGCGCACGAGGGTGGCGCCTTCGGCGATCGCATCGGCGAAGTCGTTGGACATGCCCATGGACAGCGTGTCCCAGTGCTTGCCGGCGGTCGGCGCGAGCGCGTCGAACAGTTGCCGCGTGCGCCGGAAGCTGTCGCGGGAATGGCCGGGCTCGGGGATCACCATCAGGCCGCGGAGCTTGAGCCGCGGCAGGTCCGAGACGCACGCAACCAGCGCCGGCAGTTCGTCGGGGTCAACGCCGGCCTTCTGCGGCTCGGCATCGATGTTGACCTGGATGCAGACGTCGAGGTCCCGCTCGCTTGCAGCGTTCAGGCGCGTCGCGACCTTGGTGCGATCAACCGTGTGAATCCACTGGAAGTGCCGGGCGAGATCCCGCGTCTTGTTGGATTGAATCGCGCCGATGAAGTGCCAAGTGATGTCGAGGTCGGCGAGCGCGCGGACCTTGGCGATCCCTTCCTGGGTGTAGTTCTCGCCGAAATGCCGCAAGCCATGGCCATGGGCCGCGCGGACTTCGGCTGCGGATCTCGCCTTGGATACGGCGAGCAGATCCACGCTGCCGGGAGGTCGCCGAGCGGTCTCCTCGGCCGTACGGATAGCCGCGCGGACGGCGTCGATGTCCATCTTTGGGGCGGCTGTCACGGCGTCGGACACGCCGGCAGTCTACCGCGATGCACGCCGCCCGATGGCACCCAAGGTGGCAAACTCTCAGTCGGTGCGTAAAGTATGGGGCGGCGACTGTGGCGTTGATCGAGAGCGTGCAGGGCGACATCGTGCAGCAGCGGCTCGATGCCATTGTGAACGCCGCGAACACGCGGTTGCTCGGTGGTGGAGGCGTGGACGGTGCGATCCATCGTGCTGCGGGACCGCGGCTCCTGGCGGCGTGTCGGCCTTTGCGGGGCTGTGCGACCGGAGATGCGAAGATCACACCGGGTTTCGACTTGGCGGCCCGGCATGTCATTCACACGGTCGGGCCGGTCTGGCACGGCGGCAACGAGGGCGAAGCGGAACTCCTCGCCTCGTGCTACCGGCGCAGCCTTGAGGTCGCGGCAGCCAACCAGGTGCAGAGCATCGCGTTTCCCGCGATTTCGACGGGCGTATACGGCTACCCCGCCAATGCGGCGGCTGGGATCGCCGTGGCGACAGTTCGGGAATCGGCACCGCGCGGCGTTGAGTTGGTGCGCTTCGTCTGCTTCGACGCCGCGACGGCTGCGATCTACGCCACGCTCCTAGCGGCGTGACCGTCTGCGTGGGGCCGGTAGCCGTTCTGTCAATTCCGCATCGGTGCCGATCACGGCCCGTGGCCCTGCTGGCCCCAGGAAGCGGTGGACCATCAGATGCTGGAACTCCTGCTTCTCGCGCTCGTTCAACTCGTCGTAGGCCTCGCTCGTGACCATGGCGCGGTAGTCTACGGTCGTGTCCGAGTAGGGAACGATGTAGGCCGGGGTCATGTCCATCAGGATCGCGGCGCGATTCTCGTTGCTACGGTTGACGCCGGCCCGGTGCCACGTCCGGGTGTCGAACAGGATCATGCTGCCGGGGGGTGCTTCGATCACGTCGGCGTCGGCGCCGTTGTAGGGCAAGCCATGAGCGGCGCGGTAGTCCGGGTCGTAGACGGCGCTCGCGAGACCCCAGTCCGCCGGTGGACCCTGGTCGAGGGCATGCGACCCGAGCTTGAACGCCGTCGCACCGCGGTACTTCGTGAACTCCGATACACAGACGATGCGCTGTACGCCCATGACCGTCTGGCCGCTCGGTGTCGGGACCTTGCCCTCGGCGCTGATGCCCCAGTGGTAGGGGTAGTCGGAGTGCCAGCCCTGCACGGTTCGCTTGCCGTCATCCGGTGTCATGACCCCGATGCCGGGCGCGTGGGCGAGGCGGATGTCGTCGGTCTGCATGTATTGGCGGGCGAGCCAGACTGAGATGGGTTCCACGGCGGTCTTGGCCAGCGCGCTCCCTTGGCAGATCTGCCGCAAGGACCGGTCCGGCGAGCGGTGGGCGTAGCGATCGGTGCACGCGATGCGTTGCAGGGCGCCGGTGACCTCGGGTGCGAGGATGGCGGCCAGGCAGACCCAGCCGTGGGTCTTGAGGTGAGTCAAGTACTCGGATGGCAGCAACTCCGGCCCGTGCACGATCGTGTAGGACCCAGAGGTCGTGCAGTCGCCCACCGTGCGGACCGAACGGTCGTCCGGTGAGAGCCGGCAGCCGCCGTTTTCGGCGTTGCTCACGGCCAGGGCAACCGGGTGGGTGGCGTGCTCGAGCCGTGTGTCTTCGTGGCGCCACATCGCGGCGTCCGAAACTTCGTCTGCGACCGACAAGGCCCCGGAATCGTCGACGGCGAGGAAACGTCCGTCTTGGGCGAGGGCCATGACGTAGCGCGAGGCAGGCTCGTTGAACCTGACGGCGCGTTCTTCGAAGACGTCGTGGGGAGCCATGGCTGCGGATCATAACGCGGCTCGCACCGACTCCGGGCCGGCGGCCGAGTGGATTTCCTACAGCCGAAATAGAGATTCGCCAAAGACAGCCCCGCCAGCGAGCGACTACGTTTCCCAACTCGTTGACCTGCAATGAGGCTGATTGGGAAGAATGGAGATCGTAGAGTTGCTCGAGGCCTGTGTCGCGCGTGGCGCATCGGACCTGCACCTGTCATGCGGACTGCCGCCGATGCTGCGGATCGACGGCGACCTCGAGGCCGCATCGCAGCCGCCGACCTCGGCCGCCGAGATTCGCGCGGCGGTCGATCGGGTCGCCCCGGGCAAGGCCGACGCGGAGTCAAACGATGCGGATTTCGTCCTCGAACTGCCGGGTGTCGCGCGGTTTCGCGTCAATCTCTTCCGGCAGTCGCGCGGCCCGGCTGCCGTGTTCCGCGTGGTGCCTGTGACCGTGCCGACGATGGCCGAACTTGACATGGGAGCGGTGTTCCGGGGCATCGCCGATGTGCCTCACGGCTTGGTCATCGTGACTGGGGCGACCGGGTCGGGAAAAAGCACGACGCTCGCGGCCATTGTCGACTACATCAACGCGTCGAGACACCAGCACATCTTGACCATCGAGGATCCGATCGAGTTCGTCCACGAGCCACGCGGGTGCTTGGTTACGCAACGCGAGCTTGGTCGTGACTGCCCCGACTTTGCGGGCGCGCTGCGCGCGGCGTTGCGTCAGGATCCGGACGTCATCCTGATTGGCGAGATGCGTGACCGCGAGACGATTCGGCTCACCTTGACCGCGGCGGAAACAGGCCACCTCGTGCTGGCGACCCTGCATGCGCCCTCCGCGCCGAGTGCCGTCGACCGCATCGTTGACGTGTTCCCAGGTGCGGAGAAGGATTCTGTCCGAACGCTCCTGTCGGACTGCGTGCAGGCGGTTGTCGCGCAGACGCTCGTCAAACGTGTCGACGGTGGGCGGGTGGCCGCGCAGGAGATCATGATCGCGACGCCCGCGGTGCGCAGCCTGATCCGCGAACACAAGGTGGCGCAACTCTATTCCACGATCCAGACCTCTGCGGCGGTCGGCATGCGGACCCTTGACCAGAGTCTGAAAGCGCTTGTCGAGGCCGGTGCGATCAGCGCGGACACGGCTCGGGCCAAGGCGCGCTTCCCCTGAAGAAGGGGCGGCGAGGTCGGTTCGGCGTCAGTATTGCGGGCCGTCCAGGCAGAACTTCATGCGCACGAGATCGGCGAGGTTCCTAGCCTGCATCTTCTTCATCACGCGGCTGCGATGAATCTCCACGGTGCGTTCGCTGATGCCGAAGTCGATGGCGACTGCCTTGTTAGCCTGTCCACCGGCGATTCGCTCAAAGACCTGCTTTTCGCGCGGCGTCAGTTGCACGAGGCGGTCGAGCAACCCCTTCCGGGCCCGGCGCTGCCGACGCCGCTTCGCGTCGGCGCATAGCGCGGCGGCGGTCCGTTCAAGCAGGTCTTCGGCCCTGAAGGGCTTTGGCAGGACGTCGACGGCACCGCCCTTCATCGCGCGCACCGTCATGGGGATGTCGCCGCGCCCGGTGATGAAGATGATCGGCAACCCGCCGGCGTTTGCGCTCAGCTGGTCTTGAAGTTCGAGGCCGCTGATGTCGGGTAGAAAGATGTCCAGCACCAGGCAACTGCTGCAGTCGGCTGGCCACCGGGCAAAGGCGTCGAGGAAGCCGGTTGCGTTGGGGAAGGTCTTGCACGCGTAGCCGGCTCGGCCGAGCGTCAGGGCCAGCGCGTCGCGCATGGGGGCGTCGTCATCGACGACGAACACGGTCTGATGTGATCGAGGGTTCTTGCTCATTCGAGACCAGTCTCGTGGGCGAGTGGCAGTGTAACGCTGAATGTCGCGCCCCCTTCAATTGCTGGGTTGTTTGTGTAGTCGAGCCGGCCATTGTGGTTCAGCACGACGGTTCGGCAGATGGCGAGCCCGACGCCAAGGCCACCCTTGTTAGCGGCACGGCTCGTGGTGAACAAGCCGCCCTCGATGTCGCCGATCAAGCCGGGCCCACGATCGATCACGTCGATGCGGACGTGCCCGGCATCTTGGGTCCGCGTTCTGACGGTGATCGTGTCGCCGTGTCGCCGGTCGGGGTCGGACATGGCCTCGATCGCATTGCGAAGGAGGTTCAAGACCACTTGTTGGATCTGGACGCCATCGCACTCGACGCACGGTAGATCGTCTTCCAAGCTTAAGTCGACGACGATGTTTTGGCCCCGGGCACCCAAACGCGCGATCTCCACCACGTCCGCCGCCAAGGCATTGATGTTGGCGGCCTCGAAATGCCCGTCGTCGCCGCGAATCAGGCGTAGCACGCGCTCCATGACCAAGCCGGCGTGCAGGGCTTGTTCGATCACCTTATCGAGCGCCGCAACGATCATCTCTGCTGGCTGGCCACGTTCGGCGAGTTCCCGTGCCGTCTGGGCATAAATGGCACAGGCGGCTAGCGGCTGATTCACCTCGTGTACGATCGCCGCGGCCGTCTCCGCCATGGCACTCAAACGCCCCGTCCGCTCAAGGCGGCCACGCAGTTCCCGGGCATCGAGCTGGGGCGACAGATCGTGCATAACGCCGGCGAAGCACAGCCCGCTCGATGTCTCGAACTCGCTCACCGCCAAGTAGACGGTGAGCGGCGTTCCGTCCTTGTGCCGCGCTTGGGCCGTTCGCCCAGTACCGATGATGTGCTTCTCCCGGGTCGCGAGGTAGCGGCCGATGTACTCGCGGTGGTGGCTGCGATCCGGTTCGCGCATCAGGATCCCGAGCGCATTGCCCACCGCTTCCTCCACGGTATAGCCGAACAGGCGTTCCGCGGCACGGTTGTAGTACCGGATGATGCCGTTCTCGTCCACGACGACGATGCTGTCCACCGCTGTGTCCATGATCGCTTGGGCGAGCGTGGAAAGCGTTGGGCTGTGTGGTGCGCTGGTCGACGATGTAGACACTAGGCCACCGAAAGGCGCGACTTCATGGTTACCCGTGTGACGTCATGCAAGCCCAGACGATTGGGATCTGCAACCAACGCTCCGATCTGTGATCGTGGACACCCCTGACGCCGCAACGTGTCTCGAGCCTTCGTCAAACGCCTTGCATCACAAGCCGGGACAGTGTTTCCCGCAAGACGTTGCGGCGACGCAACCCATTGCATTGACGCCACAGGATGTTGGATATAAGGGATTACCGAGACAGTCGACGCGCCGGGTGGACGGTCAGGCCCGTCCGAGCCACGTTTCGGCGATCGTCTCTGCTGCAACGGCATGTGACGTACGCCCCTGCGCGTGGGAATCGCGCTCGTCAGCTCCCCTGGACAGGGCCTCGAATGTGCTCAGCCTTTCGTCGACGAAGTCGACGGCAAGTCCGTAGCGCTCGGCGATCGTTTGCCCGAAATCGCGGGCCCGCGTCGCCATCGGGCTTGCGCTGCCGTCCATGTTCAACGGGTCGCCGACGACTAGGCGGTCCGGGCGCCACTCGTTGAGCAGCGCGTCAAGAGACGACCACTGCGGCTGCCCGTCGCGGGCCGCCACGGTTGCCAGGCCCCGGGCGAAGTTCTGGTCGGGCAGCGCAACGGCCACGCCGATGTGCTTGAGACCGAAATCGAACACCAGCGCGGATGTGCCCCGGCCTTGACTCATTGGCGGTAAGTTCATGCGAGGCCAGCGTCGGCACCGAGCAGCCGCAGATCGATGCCCAGGACGTTGGCGACGTGGTCAAGCCGCTCCTCGAAAGGCAGGTCGAAAAGCACCTCGAGGGAACTCGGCGCGGTCAACCAAGCCGAGTCGGCAAGCTCATGCTCCAACTGTCCGGGCCCCCAGCCAGCGTACCCCAGCGCGACAAGATACTGTGCGGGACCGCGATGGGCGCCGATCAGGTCGAGGATCTCCCGGCTGTAGGAGATCGCCAGGCCGTCGCCGGCCGGTTCGCTGGAGTCGATGCTCACCTCGTCGCTGTGCAGGATGAAGCCGCGCTGCGGTTCGACGGGACCGCCGGCGGCGACCTGCTCGTCGAGACCACCTTGAGAAGGAATCTCAAGCTGGTCCAAGAGCTTGGCGAGCGTCAGATCGTAGGGATGGTTCACGACCAGCCCCTGCGCACCCTGCTCGTCGTGAGCCCACAGGTAGATGACCGAGTCCCCGAATAGGCTTCCGCGCAGCTTGGGCATGCTGATGAGAAACTGTCCGGTCAGGGATTTCACTGTTTTCCTCGGGCCCCTTAAGAAGAGTAACGACTGTTGCGGAAGTGCCACGTCCGCTCGATCTCGAGCAGGTCGGTGGTTGCACGCATTTTCGGCGAAAACGGCGCGTACGGGGCAGCCAGGCGAACGATGTGCAGGGCCGCTTCGTCGAGCACCCGGTGGCCGCTCGTCTCGAGAACGCGGACCTCGTGCAAGGCACCATCCGCCGTGATCGTCACGAGCAGTCGCAGACTGCCGTTCAGGCGCCGAGCCCGTGCTTCGCTCGGGTAGTTCAGATTACCGATGCGCTCGACTTTGCGCCGCCATGCCTCGAGATAATAGGCGAATTCCGGTGCGGCCGTGGTGCCGGCGAGCAGACGGCGAACACGTAGCGCTGGGTCGGGGCCGTCCGTGACTCTCGCATCAAGTGCCGCGATGTCGCGCGCAAGATCGGCGACGCTCTTGCCGGCGAGGGGCGCGCCCCTCGCGCTCCCCGGCTGAGGGCTCTTGCCGGCGAGAGGACTGGCCGGGGTGGCGGGGCTTGGTGGGTCGACGGTGATCGGTCGGGGTGGCGGTTCGGGTGGTGGTGGTGCCGCCGGGGAAGCGGGTTGCTCCACGGGGTCGGGCGTGGCCACCTGCGTTGTCGGTTGCTGGTAGCCGAGAAGGGTGATCGTGATCGAGGGCGGCGTGTCGGGCGGTGCGTAGCGGGGCAAGTCGATGCCGGCTAGCAGGCCCATGTGCACCGCCACTGCGACGGCCAGAGCGGCCATGAAGCGGGAATTGTCCGAGACTTGGTACATGTTGGCGGTTCGCCTACTGCCTTGACTCGTGCGCGCTATTGACCTTGGCCTGCAAGCTGTCGAGCAGCGACCCGGCGATGTCCAGGTCGAACTGCCGGTCCAACTCGCGGATGCAGGTCGGGCAGGTGACGTTGATCTCGGTGAGGTAGTCGCCGATCACGTCGATGCCCACGAAGTGCAATCCGCGCTCGCGCAAGGTGCCGCCCACGGCCTCGGCGATGGCCCGGTCACGATCGGACAGGGGTTGACCGACGCCCGCGCCGCCAGCCGCGAGATTGCCCCGGGTCTCGCCGCGCATCGGTACGCGTGCAAGCGCGAACGGAACGGCTTCGCCGTCGATGAGCAGGATGCGCTTGTCGCCGGCGCTGATCTCGGGGATGAACTTCTGCGCCATGATCGGGCGCCGACCGTTGTCCGTGAGCGTCTCGATCACGACCCGCAGGTTGGGATCGTCCTCGCGGATGCGGAAGATGCTCATTCCCCCCATGCCGTCGAGTTTCTTGAAGACGACGTCCCGGTGTTCCGCGTGGAAGTCCAGCAACAGGTCTTGGCGCGCCGCCACGATCAAGGGCGGCGTGCACCTGGGGAAGTCGGTTGCGAAGAACTTCTCGTTGCAGTCGCGCAGGCTCTTAGGTGCGTTGACCACTGTTGCGCCCTCCCGTTGCGCGCGCTCGAGCAAGTACGTGGCGTAGACGTACTCCATGTCGAAGGGGGGATCTTTGCGCATCATCACCAAGTCGATCACGGCGAGCGGCAAACGGGCTTCGGGTCCTAGGTGGTAGTAGTCCGGTCCGTCGATCTCGTCGAGCGACCGCATGGCGGTTGGCGTCAGGGCGATGTCGCGCGACCACGCCATCACCTGGCCATGCTGCAGAGCAAGGTCGTGTGGCCCGAGGACCGTGGTCCGCCAGCCGCGGGCTTGCGCGGCGCGGATCATGGCGAGGGTGGAGTCCTTTTTGACGTTGAACGTCGTGATCGGGTCGATCACGAACGCGACATGAACCATCGCGGTCTACCTTGGACGGGGTTGCGACAAGGGTTGAATTCAAAAGTAACCGGGTTGCGTCAGCGCGACAAGGCGGCTTGGTTTTGGTAAGACGCCGTCATGGATCCCGGTAATCGGTCTGGAGACGCGTCTGACTTGGGGGCGCTGATCACGGCCTGCATCGCTGGTGTTGATCGGCCGATGGCCGTTCGAGCGCTGAACAGCCGACTGGCCGAGATCGCCGATGCGGACGAGACCGCCACGCCGCTCTTGCGGGCCGTGGAAAACCTGCTCGACGGCGTACTCCGGGGCAGCGTGTCGGACGTCGAGCGGGCGATGGAACTCGTCGCCGAGTCGGCCGCGGAGTTGCAAGCCACCCCCGGTGATCGCCTGGACCTGATCGAGCGCCTCGACCTCATGGCTTCCGGTGTCATGGATGTTGACTTGGACAGCTCCGCGGGCTCTTCCGTACGAGACGAACCGCCGCTGCTCACGGAACGAGAAGACGGTTCACGGGTCGAGTTGGGGCACTTCGACGAGCCGTCGGCATTGGCTCGCGAAACGACGCGTGACGAACCACGAACCGTGGGGACGATCGTGGAGGCCATGGACGCGGTGGTTCTCCGCTTGTCACGCCAGGTTGAGGCTGCTCGTGGCCGTACTGGTGCCGGGCAGGACAGCGAGTTGCAGCGGACTTTGGACGAGTTGTCAGAGACGGTTCGCGAGTTGGAGCACCTCAGGGACGCGCTGGCCAAGTGGTCGGAGGAGAGCGCCGCGCTGCTAGGCGGGGGCCAGCCCCGCTAGACGGAGAGGCCCGTCAGGACCGCGGCCGTCGGCCCGGCCTTGTTGAGCGTATAGAAGTGCAGTCCCGGCGCGCCGCCCGTCACAAGCCGTTCGCATAGCGTCGTCACGACATCGGCCCCGAACTTGCCGAGTGCGTCGGCGTCAGGGCTCAAGTCTTTCAGGCGGGTGCGAATCCAGCGCGGGATTTCCGCCCCGGCCTTATCCGAGAAACGGACTAGGTTGTCGTAGTTCGAGATCGGCATGATGCCGGCCACGATCGGCACCGCGATGCCCGCCGCAACGCAACGGTCGCGGAAGTAGAAATAGGCGTCGGCATTGTAGAAGTACTGGGTGATGCAACCGTCCGCGCCCGCGTCCACCTTGCGCTTGAGGTATTCGATGTCGGCGTCCGCGGACGGTGCCTCGGGGTGAACCTCGGGGTAGGCGGCGACCTCCAGGACGAGCGGCGTGTCGACGCGGGCGCGGATCAGCCGAACCAGTTGCTCCGCATGGCGAACCTCGGCCTTGGTGCCGACGCCGGAGGGCACGTCGCCGCGTAGCACGACGAGGCGTTCGACGCCTTGGCGCTGGTATCCCGCGACGAGGCCGAGCACCTGCTCGGCATCATCGCCCCCCCACGACAGGTGCGGCACGGCGTCGAAGCTCGCGTCGCGCAGTTCGCTGACGGTGGCGAACGTGCGGTCTCGTGTCGACCCTCCTGCACCGTAGGTGACGGAATAGAACGCCGGGTCGTAATCGCCGAGCCGCCTGGCGGTTTGGATGAGTGTGGCCCGGCCGCGCGGGGTCCGTGGTGGGAAGAACTCGAAGCTCAACGACACCATGCGGCTAGTCTTGGCCGCGCGCCCGTAGGGCGCGGGTGAGCCTCAAGCGCCGTTCACAGCGGCGCGGAGTGCTTCGGCCTTGTCCGTTCGTTCCCATGAGAAGGCTTCGTCGTCGCGACCGAAGTGCCCATACGCCGCGGTGCGCTGGTAGATCGGTCGTTTCAGATCCAGCATCTCGATCAGTCCCCGGGGTTTCAAGTCGAAGAACTCACCGATAAGTTGCACGATTCTCTCGTCGGCGACCGTTCCTGTCCCGAACGTGTTGACGCTGATTGAAGTGGGATCAGCAGTGCCTATGGCATAGCTCACCTGGATTTCGCAGCGCTTCGCCAAACCCGCGGCGACGATGTTCTTGGCGACGTAGCGCCCGGCGTATGCGGCCGACCGATCGACCTTGGACGGGTCCTTGCCGGAGAACGCTCCACCGCCGTGGCGCGCCATGCCGCCGTAGGTGTCGACGATGATCTTGCGCCCGGTGAGCCCGCAGTCGGCGACCGGTCCGCCCACCTCGAAACGGCCGGCCGGGTTGATGTAGGTCTTGGTGTTCGCCGTCAACCAGTTGCCGGGCAACACCGGCTTGATGATCTCCTCGGTGACGGCTTCGTGGAGGGTCGGGTTGTCGACCTCGGGCGTATGCTGGGTGGACAAGACGACGGCGTCGATGGCGATGGGCATGCCGTCGGCGCCGTAGCGGAAGGAAAGCTGGCTCTTGGCGTCTGGGCGGAGAAAGTCGAGGCTGGTGCGGCGCACTTCCGCGTGCTGTTGCATGAGCCGGTGCGCGTAGGCGATCGGCGCGGGCATCAGCACATCGGTTTCATCGGTCGCATAGCCGAACATCAGCCCCTGGTCGCCGGCACCCTGTTCGTGGCCGTCGGTCTCGTCGACGCCCACGGCGATCTCCCGCGATTGCTGACCGAGCGCGTTGACGACCGCGACCGACTCGAGGTCGTAGCCGCTCTTGGGTTCGCCGTACCCGATTTCGCGGATGACACCGCGCGCGAGCTTGTCGATGTCCACCTCGGCACGCGAGCGAATCTCGCCGGCAACGACCACCAGCGAGCCCTTGAGCAAGGTTTCACAGGCGACGTGCGACTCGGCGTCCTGCGCCAGCATGGCGTCCAGGACGGCGTCGGAGATCTGGTCCGCCATCTTGTCCGGATGGCCTTCCGACACCGACTCCGAGGTGAAAACCGAATAATCGCTCATGGCAAAACGGCCCTTTTGGTGCTTTGGTGTAAAAGGGCGCGCATTGTACGCTACCTCCGTGTTGCCCCAACGGCGCGCCAGACTTAAGGCATGGATGTAGCCACCACACCGCCTCCGTTCGCGGTCGCGTCGCTTGACGACTTCGACCTAGCGGGTAAACGCGTGCTGATTCGCGAAGACCTGAACGTGCCACTCGAAGACGGCGCTGTGGCCAATGCGTCGCGGATCGACGCCGCCTTGCCCACCATCGAACGGTGCTTGGCCGAAGGGGCGGCCGTCCTTCTCGCCTCGCACTTGGGGCGACCGGACCCTGGCCAACCGGACCCGAACCTGACGCTTGCCCCGGTCGCCGATGCGCTCGCCGCAAGGCTCGGTCGCCCAGTACGGTTGGTCGAGCGGTGGCGCGCCGGTGTTGACATCGAACCCGGCGAGGTGGCGTTGCTCGAGAACCTGCGCTTCGAAGCCGGTGAGACCGCCGACGACGCGGGCTTGGCACGGGATCTCGCGGCGCTGTGCGACATCTTCGTGATGGATGCCTTCGCGACGGCGCACCGCGCCCACGCATCC
Source organism: Candidatus Azotimanducaceae bacterium (assembly GCA_965203685.1). Lineage (GTDB taxonomy): Bacteria > Pseudomonadota > Gammaproteobacteria > Pseudomonadales > Azotimanducaceae > VXYL01. The sequence continues at coordinate 5,272,163 of OZ241908.1, read as the reverse complement.
ACCTGCGGCGTGGTCGAGGCTGCAGCAAGCGCGTGCGCGGGGCCGTTGCTGGAAGCGGAACTCGAGGCCCTCGCCCGGATTGTCGAGAACCCGGCGCGGCCCGTGGTGGCGGTCGTGGGAGGTGCGAAGGTTTCGACCAAGCTGGCCATCCTAGAGGCGCTGGCCGACCTTGCCGATGCCGTCATTGTCGGCGGCGGCATCGCGAACACGTTCCTGCTCGCGGCGGGCAGACCGGTCGGGGCGTCGTTGTGCGAACCGGGTCTGCTCGACGTTGCCCGGCGCATCATGGCCACCTCCGACGTGCCGTTGCCCGTTGACGTGATGACCGCGCCAGCGGTGGATGCCAGCCAACCCGCGCGCCTGCGACTGTGCGAGGAGGTCGGCCCCGACGAGATCATCCTCGATGTGGGTCCTGAAACATGCCGTCGCCTGCAGCCGTTGCTCGAGGGCGCCGGCACGATCGTCTGGAACGGGCCGCTCGGCATGTTCGAGTTCGACCAGTTCGGGGAAGGAACCCGCCATCTCGCCGAGGTGGTCGCGGCGTCCGCGGCGTTCTCGGTCGCCGGGGGTGGCGACACGCTAGCAGCGGTCGACAAGTACGGCGTCCGCGAGGAAATCTCCTACCTTTCGACCGGCGGCGGCGCGTTCCTCGAGTTCCTCGAAGGCAGGACCTTGCCGGCGCTCGATGCGCTGCGCTCGCGTGCGCGGATGTAGGCGAGCCGGACGGCATTGCGCGGACAAGGCACATTCCTGCCGGGCGACGGTTTCGGGGCGGCCTACCGCCGCTTCTTCGATCTTGATCTCGGGCAGGCGTTCCGCTGGTTCGAACACGACGGCCAGCGGCTTGCCGTACAGCGGTTCGAGCCAGCGGGCACCGTCGAGGGTTCAGCGGTCGTTGTACACGGCTACTACGACCACGTCGGCCTGTACGGCCACCTGATCAGGTACCTGCTCGACCGCAATTTCCGTGTCTTCACCTACGACCAGCAAGGGCACGGGCTGTCCTCGGGCCGACGGGCCACGATCGACTCCTTCGACCGCTACACCGACCATCTCGGCGCTTTCGTCCGCGCGCACGCGGACGCCTTGGCAGGGCCGCGCTGGTTGGTCGGCCAGAGCATGGGAGCCTCGGTGATCCTCGAGCTTCTCGATACGCGGGAGGCCGGCCAGGCGAAAGACTTCGAGCGGATCGTGCTGTTCGCGCCGTTGGTGCGGCCGGCATCTTGGCCGTTGAGCCGGATCAGCTACGCTGTCGGCCGATACGTCGTCGACGAGGTGCAACGCAAGTTCGTCACCAATACCGAGAACCCCGAGTTCTTGGCCCTGGTGCGTTCCGACCCGTTGCAGGCACGCACGCTACCCGTGGAATGGGTCGCGGCCATGATGGACTGGAAGAACCGATTCGAGCGGCGTGAGCCATCAGGCCAGCAGGTGTTCGTGCTCCAGGGCGGCCGCGACGGCACGGTGGATGGGCGCTACAACGTCAAGGTTCTCAAGCGCCGGTACGATGTCACCTTGCTGGCCATGCCGGAGGCACGCCACCACCTGGTCAATGAGGCGGCCAGCATCCGCGGGCGCATGTGGCGGTTCCTCGACGGTCTCGGAACCTAAAGCGAGAGCGCTCCGTGGCACACTCTCGACCCATGGAGGCTTTGCTCCGCCAGGTGTTCCCGCCGTCGCGCATCAAGTGCGCCCCGGACGACCTTGCCGTTTGGGGATGCGATTGGACGCGCAGCTATGACGTTGCGCCGTCGGCCATCGTGTTCCCCGAGAGCCTCGAAGACGTCGTTGGCATCACTGAGCTTGCGAACGCCGAAGGGTTTGCGCTGGTGCCGTCCGGTGGTCGAACGGGCCTGTCCGGTGGGGCCGTGGCGAGTCACGGCGAAGTGGTGGTGTCGTTCGATCGGATGAACCGGGTCTTGGGCTTCGAACCGGCGGACCGGCTCGTGCGCTGCCAGGCGGGCGTGCTCACACAGGCCCTGCAAACCTTCGCGGAGGAACAGGACTTGAGCTACCCGGTCGACTTTGCCTCGGCGGGCTCAAGCCAGATCGGGGGCAACGTCGCGACCAACGCGGGCGGCATCAAGGTCATCCGCTATGGCATGACGCGGGATTGGGTTGCCGGGTTGACGGTGGTGACCGGCACGGGTGACGTGCTGAAGCTCAACCGGGGATTGGTCAAGAACGCCACGGGTTACGACCTGCGCCACCTGTTCATCGGCTCCGAGGGCACGCTCGGCTTCATCGTCGAGGTCGAACTCCGGCTTACCGACCCGCCCGCCCCGAGCCGGGTCATGGTGCTGGGCCTCGATCGATTCGCCGACGTGCTCAAGGTGCTGCCAGCGTTCCAGGCACGTCTCAAACTGTCGGCCTTCGAGTTCTTCTCCTCTCTCGCACTCGGCAAGGTGGTCGCGCATCGTGGGCTGTCGGCACCGCTGGCGGCGCCAGCGTCGTTCTACGCGCTGCTTGAATTCGACCGCGCGGACGAGGCCGAAGCGTTCGCCGCCTTCGAGACGGTGCTGGAGCGGGGTTGGGTCACCGATGGCGTGATCAGCCAGTCCGATGCGCAGGCCGAGGCGCTGTGGGCCTTGCGGGAAGGCATCACGGAGAGCATCGCCCCCTATACCCCATACAAGAACGACCTCGCCGTGCGCATCTCGGATGTCCCCGGGTTCCTGAGCGACGTCGACCGCGTGGTTGCCGAGAACTACCCGGACTGGGAGATCTGCTGGTTCGGCCACATCGGCGACGGCAACCTGCACCTCAACGTGCTCAAGCCGCCAGATCTCGACATGGCCAACTTCTACGCGCGCTGCCACGCAATCAGTCCGAAGCTGTTCGAACTGGTCCGGGAGCGCGGTGGCAGCATCTCCGCCGAGCACGGCGTCGGCCTGCTCAAGCGCGATTTCTTGAGCTACTCCCGAAGCGCCGTGGAGATCGACGTCATGCGTGCCGTCAAGGCGGTGCTGGATCCGAACGGGGTGATGAATCCGGGCAAGCTACTCGCGTAGTTCGACACCGTTTGGCGTGGCGACTAGGATCGCCTCGGGACGTGTTTCGCGCGCGAAGAGCCCACTCTCGACCACCCCCGGAATGGCGTCGATTTCGGCTTCTAGGCTCGAAGGGTCGGTTATCGAGAGGCCGTAGACGTCGACAATGTCGTTGCCGTTGTCCGTAACGACATTGTGCCGATGGCGTGGTTGGCCGCCGAGGCGGGCCAAGGTGCGCTCGACCACACGGCGGGCCATTGGAATGACCTCGACGGGCAATGGAAACGCGCCCAGCACGTCCACCATCTTGCTGTGGTCGACGATGCACAGAAACCGCGCCGCGGCGGACGCGACGATCTTCTCCCGCGTGAGCGCCCCGCCGCCGCCCTTGATGAGCGCCCGACCCGGCTCTACCTCGTCGGCACCGTCGACGTACACGGCAATGGTGTCCACCTCGTTCAGATCCAGGACACGGATGCCCCGTTCCTCTAGGCGGGCCGTACTCGCGGCGCTGCTCGAGACGGCGGCATGAAAGCGATCCCGCAGGCCCGCGAGGGCGTCGATGAAGAAATTGGCGGTGGTTCCGGTGCCCACGCCGACAACGCAGTCCCCGTGCAACAGCGGTTCGATCCGGGCGATGGCCGCCTCGGCAACATCGCTTTTCTGTTGGTCCTGGGGCGTCACGGCGAACCTATGCGGGCTTGCCCGCATGGGCCTCTTCGGCAGGCAGCACGTACCGAACGTATTCCTCCTCGAAGATGAGCTTGCGGGAATCCTTGATGTGGTCGACGTACAGCTTGCCATCGAGGTGGTCGAACTCGTGCTGGAAGACCGTGGCGAGAAACCCGTCGGCCGAGATGGTCTCGCGTTCGCGCTTCAAGTTGGTGAAGTGCACGCGAATGTGCTGTGGACGTTCCACGAAGCCGCGCAGGCCGGGTACGGACAGGCAGCCCTCCCAGTAGCCTGCGGTTTCGGGCTTGACGATCTCGATTTGCGGGTTGACGCAGATCGTCAGCTCACGGCCCTCCAATTCGCCGTAGCGCGTGGGTCCGGCCGGGATCTCGACGATGGCCAGCCGGATGCCTTCGTTGATCTGCGGCGCCGCGAGCCCGATGCCGCCGTAGTCGTGCAAGGTGTCGATCATGTCGGCCACTAATCGATGCATGGCATCGGAGCCGATGTCCTCCTCGTCCACGGCCCGCGCCGGTCGGCGGAGTGCGGGGTGGCCCATGCGGATGATCTTACGGACGGCCATGGTCGTTGTGTCTCGGGGCGCGAAACGGAAGGCGTCAGCGAGTATCGACCAATGGGGCGCAGGATTGCCAGCCGCACTCGGTGACGATGGCCTGTAGGGGCACGTCGGTGTCGGCCACGGGCACCGAAGCGACGCGCTGGCACTCGTGGGCCACACCGACGCGGCGGAGGCCGGGATGTGTGCGGAAGTACTGGTCGTAGTACCCGCCGCCCATGCCGAGCCGTTGGCCTTTGGCGTCGAAAGCGACGAGCGGTGCCAGGACAAGGGTGGGTGTACACCAGGCTGGCGCGGCAGGCTCGGCGATCCCGAAACGGTTGTGGCGCATGGGCTCGCCGCACCGATAGGCGGCGAAGCGCAGGTCTCGGCGGTCGATGACTGGTACGGCGACGGCGACGCCGCGCTGCCAGCAGACTTGGATCAGTGGTGTGAGATCCACCTCGCCGTCGCGCACTAGGTAGACGCCGACGGTGTCCGCATCGCTGAGGCGACGTGCAAGGGAGTCGGAGACGGCGCTGGCGTGGGACGCCTGTTCCGCAGCCGGCAGGCCGCGGCGACTCTCACGCATGCGTTCGCGCAGGGATTGTTTGCGCGCGGTCAAACCGGTGCTCATATGAGCTTGTCTCCCGGCGATGCGGCTGCTTGGTAACCCTGAACCGTCCGGTTCAAGGCGGGAGTCCGTGCCCGGTTCCTAAGGCTCCCCGCAGCGGCAGCGTGCGCATCGCTTAACGCTTTAGGTCTGCACACCGTAACCGGTGCCGAACACCCTTTCGTTTCTATAACGGCTCAAGGATGACGCCAGCTGGCCAACACCCCAGGAGACGCACCAAGTATAGCTTGCCCAGTCGTGACGATGAGAAGTGCGTGACGCCGCCTCCGTTCTTCGCTTACGCGGCGCCTTGCGAGATGTCTCCAAAGAGCCCCCTAACGCCGGGAGAAATGCGCAGCATTTCTCCATCGCGTCGCCGCCAGGCGACGCGCCTAGGCCTGGCTGGGTTGCAGGTCGGTCAGCGCGCTCTCGACGCGGACGGTCAGCTTGGACAGGTCGCCGTTCAAGGCGTCAACCTCATTGCGTAAGCGCAGGTTGTCATGGGCGATGTTGAGGGCTGCGATGACGGCGATCCGGTCAAGGCCAAACACCTTGCCGCCTTCGTGGACTTCGCGCATGCGCTCGTCAAGCCCTCGGGCGGAGGCGATCAGGTCGTTGACGTCCGCCTCGTCGCAGCGGACTTGGTACTCGTGGTCGAGAATCTGTACGGAAATCGTCGTTTTCGGCACGTCGTTCTCCTAGAGCGGTAACCAGCTTGCTCAGGGCCCGGGCTCGGGCTTTGTCGGCCCGTGCGTTGCCGGGGTATCGGATGCCGCAGGCACGTCTCGGACGGCCATGTTGGTCTGTCCGCCCCCTTCGGGCTCATCAAGGCTGCGTAGCCTGTCGATCATCGCCTCGATCTTGTTCTTCGCCAGTTCATTGCGTTCGATGAGCTTTGCCCGTTCTACCCGCCAAGCGGCCTGCTCCCCTCGGAGCGCCCGGTTCTCTCGAGCAAGGGTTGCACACAGGGCGATGAGGTCGTCGATCCGGGATGCCAAAGCCGCGGTAGTCGTCTCTTCCATGACCACTCAACAGGTTCCAAGCCAAAGAACGCACGCGCCCTCGTTGTCTTGGGGATTGTGCCCTTGATCCAGAATGCTGTGAAGGGCCAAGACCGGTCAATACGCGCTTCCGACCATTCGCCACGTGTCGGCGACGCGCATAGACTTCTGCACCATGCCCCCGATAGACGACATCCATGATGCCGCGGTCGTCGGCGGCGGCATCGTCGGACTAGCCGCTGCCCTCGCACTCGTGGCGGCTGGCTACCGCGTGGCGTTGGTGGAGCGGACACCGCCTGTTCGACAGCGCGGCGACTTGGGCTTCGACATCCGCACGGTGGCGCTGACCCCTGACGCGGCGGCGTTCATCTCGGACTTGGCGGCCGGCCGGGGCGGCGCGGCACTGCGCGGGATGGCCCCGATCCGGACGATGCGCATCTGGGAGTTCGATGGGACGGCGTCGCTGACCTTCGAGCACCCGTGCGCCTTGGCCCGGGTCGCGGAAAACAGCGCTATCACGACGGCCTTGTGGCACGCCGCGGAGCGGCACGCTGCGAAGCTGCGCCTGGACTTGGTGGCGCCTGCTGCCGTGGTGGGAGTCGAGGCTGGCCGCGACCACATGAAGCTTGACCTCGAGGACGTGGCGGGCGGTGAACGCCGGGCTAGCACAGTCCGTGCGCGGCTCGTGGTCGCGGCGGATGGCGACAACAGCGTCGTCAGGACGCTGTCCGGGGTCGCCGTTCGTCATGGCGCAACGCCTTGGCACGGAATGCAGCGTGCACTCGCGACGATCGCAAAGACGCGCCGCCCGCACCGCGACACGGCTTGGCAACGGTTCGGGGCAACCGGACCGGTGGCCTTGCTGCCGTTGACCGACGAGCGCCACGTGGCAGTGATCTGGAGTGCTTCGCAGTCCGTCGTCGCGCGCCTTGCCGCGCTCGACGATACGGCATTCGTCGCTGCGCTTGCCGAGGAGACCGAGGGCGTCACCGACGGCTTTGAAGCCGTCGACCACCGGGTCTCTTTCCCGTTGCGACAGACCCTGGCGGCCAACCTCAACCCGTCGCCGCGCACGCTCATCATCGGGGATGCCGCTCGGACCCTTCACCCCCTTGCCGGCCAGGGCGTCAACGTCGGCTTGGAGGATGTGCGGGCGCTCGCCGCTCAAGCGTCCACAGGCGGTGACTTGGGGGCCGCGGGTCGATGGCGCGACTTCGCCCGGGCCCGCCGAATCCGCTCCAAGGCCATGATGGCCGCCATGCGAGCCCTGCTAACGGCCTACTGCGGCGCTCAGGCGGCGAACCCGTGGATTCGGCTGGCGCGCAACGCCACCATACGCGGCATCGACGCATCGCCCAAGATCAAGGCGCAACTGATCCGCGAAGCCTTTGGGCTTGGGCCATTCGCAAATGGTCCCGACCGGGTGTCCAAGGGAAGTACCGTTCCGTGAGCGACAAGCAGACTCCCCTATACGATGAGCACGTCGCGGCGGGAGCCCGGATGGCGCCTTTCGCCGGCTGGGCGATGCCCCTGCACTACGGGTCGCAAATCGCAGAGCACCACGCGGTCAGGCGCGACGCCGGCATGTTCGATGTATCCCACATGACGGTGATCGACTTTTCCGGCCGCGACGCGTTGCGGTTGTTGCGCCTCACCATGGCCAACGATCCGTCGAAGGCGGTGCCTGGCAAGGCGGTCTACGGCGTGCTCCTGAACACCGACGGCGGCATCATCGACGACCTCATCGTCTACGGTCGCGAGACGGGCTATCGGGCCGTCGTCAACGCTTCGACCCGCGACAAGGTGCTCGACTGGCTGCGCGGTCATGCGCGGGGGTTGGATGTCGAGATGCGCGAACGGGCGGACATTGCCATGGTTGCCGTGCAAGGTCCCGAGGCGCGTTTGCGGGTCGCGACGGCAACTGGCATCGACACCGATGATCTTGCCCCGTTCGCGTTCTTGGAGCGAGGTGCGTGGATGGTCGCCCGCACCGGTTACACGGGGGAGGACGGCGTCGAAATCCTGCTGCCCGCCGCCGAGGCCGTGCCGCTGTGGCGCCGCCTGAAGGCTGCCGACGTGACGCCTGCGGGACTGGCCGCACGCGACACTTTGCGCCTGGAAGCCGGTCTAAACCCTGTATGGCCTGGACATGGACGAGGAGGTGACGCCGCTTGAGTCCAATCTCGCCTGGACGGTTGCGTGGACGCCCGGGCGCGAGTTCATTGGCCGCGTGGCGCTGGCCGGGCAACGGGAGGCCAAACCGGCGCGTGTCCTCAAGGGTGTCGTGCTTGCCGGCAAGGGCGTGATGCGTCGTGGATATGACGTGGACACCGACCTCGGAAAGGGCGTTGTCACCAGCGGCGTGTTCTCGCCGACCTTGGGTTACAGTATCGCCTTGGCACGCCTGCCGCGGGGGGCCGCGGGAGACTGCGCCGTAAGGATTCGCGCCACTTCGGTGCCCGCGCGAATCGTTCGACCCCCGTTCGTGCGGGACGGTAAACGGACATTCCTTTAAGAGAAACAACATGAGTGAAACGCCTGCCGAATTGCGGTATGCCGCGAGCCACGAATGGGCACAGCTTGAGGACGGGGTGGTAACCGTGGGGATCAGCGACTTCGCCCAGGATGCATTGGGCGACGTCGTGTACGTCGAATTGCCGGAGCTTGACCAGGAGGTCGCCGCCGGTGCCGAAATTGCCGTGGTGGAATCGGTCAAGGCGGCCTCGGACATCTACGCCCCGGTATCGGGGACGGTCGTGGCCATCAACGACGCCCTCGAGGACGCCCCCGAACGCGTCAACCAGGATCCCTACGGTGACGGCTGGTTCTTCAAGCTTGAACCGATCGACACTGGCGAACTCGACAACCTGCTGGGAGCCGACGCCTACCAGGACCATTGCGAGTCGGACGAAGCCGGGCACGGCTAGCGTCGGTGCACCCGGCAAAGCAAGTCAAATCGTCCCGTGCCATTCATCCCACATACGGCCGACGACACGAGGACGATGCTCGCGCGTATCGGCGCGGCTTCGATCGATGAGCTATTCGACGAGATCGACCCTGAACTGACGGGCGCCGACTTCGGCTCGTTGGCCGAGGGGGTCGGGGAAATGACCATGCTCGCCGCGATGTCCGAGCGCGCGCGACAGGACCAAACAGGCCCGTGCTTCACCGGCGCCGGGTGCTACGACCACCACATCCCGGCGGCTGTGTGGGATATCGCCAGCCGCGGCGAGTTCATGACGGCGTACACGCCCTACCAGGCCGAAGCCAGCCAGGGGACGCTGCAGGTCATCTACGAATACCAGTCGATGATGACGGCGTTGACCGGCATGGATGTCACCAACGCCTCGGTCTACGACGGCGGCTCGGCCCTGGGCGAGTCCGTACTGATGGCCGTACGCGCAAGCCGTCGACGGCAACGACCGGGCACCGCCAGCAAGGCCGCGCCGGTACACATCGCCGTGGCGGGTCCCTGCCACCCCTTGTACCTCGATGCGGCGCGGACGATCAGCCGTAACCAGGGCATCGAGATCGGCGAGCCGTTGATCGCCGCCGATGGTTGCGCGGATCTCGACGCCCTGTCCGCCGGGCCTGCGCCAGCGGCCGTGGTCGTCCAGCAGCCGAATTTCCTTGGCCTGATCGAACGGGTGGACGAGGTGACGGCTTGGGCGGCGAGCCACGGCGCACTGGTGATCGGCGTGGTCAACCCGACGGCGCTCGCCTTGCTCAACCCTCCGGGCGATTGGGGCGACGACGGGGCCGACATCGTCTGCGGCGACGGCCAGCCGCTCGGCATCCCCATGGCGTCCGGTGGACCGTCGTTCGGCTTCCTCTGCAGCCGCCAACGCCTGGTGCGCCAGTTGCCGGGCCGGATCGTCGGCCGCACGGTCGACAGCCTCGGCCGGCCCGGCTTCACCCTGACCTTGCAGGCGCGCGAGCAGCACATTCGGCGCGCCAAGGCGACATCGAATATCTGCACCAACCAGGGCCTGCTGGTGACGGCGGCCACGGTCTACCTCGCGCTGATGGGTGCCGAGGGGCTGCGCCGGACAGCGGCCCGTTGTCACGCCCGGACGCGGGACCTCGTGGAGGCCTTAACGAGCATCGAGTCCGTGACCGCGCGCTACGCCGGGCCGTTTTTCCATGAGGCGGTGATCGACGTCGGTCAGCCCGCCGGACCGGTCGCCGAAGCGCTTGCGGGTGCTGGAATCGTTGGCGGACTCCCCCTTGGCCGGTTCCACCGGGAACTCGACGACTGCCTCCTCGTGTGCGCGACGGAGAAGCGCACGGATGCGGAGATTGGCGCGTTCCGGACAGCCCTGACCGAAGCGCTTGATTCATGAGCGAGCGCACGCCAGCCGCCGCAACGACGACGATCTTCGATCTCGGCGCGCCGGGTCGACGCGCGTATGCGCAGTTCGCCCCGGATGGCGATGTCGGCGACCTGCCCGCCGATTGCCTACGCGCTAGCGGTCCCGCGTTGCCGGCGGTCTCGGAACTGCAGGCCGTGCGCCACTACACGAACCTGTCGAGATGCAACTTCTCGATCGACAACCAGTTCTACCCGCTCGGCTCCTGCACGATGAAGTACAACCCGCGCGGGGCGCATCGGGCTGCGAGCCTGCCCGGGTTTCTCGACCGCCATCCGCTCGCGCCGGACGCCTTGAGCCAGGGGTTCCTGGCGTGCTTGTACGAACTCCAAGAGACCCTGAAGGTGGTCACGGGCATGGTGGGCGTGTCGCTGACGCCGATGGCGGGCGCGCAAGGGGAGCTTGCCGGCGTCGCCATGATCCGTGCCTACCACGATGCCCGGGGCGACGACCAGCGCAGCGAAATCCTGGTGCCGACCGCGGCGCACGGCACGAACCCGGCGACAGCCGTGATGTGCGGCTACCAGGCCCGGGAAGTGGCCGTCGGCGCCGACGGGGACGTCGACATCTGGGCGTTGAAGGCGGCCGTCGGTCCGCAGACGGCCGGCATCATGCTGACCAACCCGTCGACCTGCGGCGTCTTTGAGCGCCGCATCCTCGAGATTGCCACCATCGTGCACGACGCGGGCGGTCTCCTCTACTACGACGGCGCCAACCTCAACGCGATCCTCGGCAAGGCGCGCCCGGGCGACATGGGTTTCGACGTGCTGCACATGAATCTCCACAAGACGTTCGCGACCCCGCACGGTGGCGGCGGTCCGGGCGCCGGTCCGGTCGCGGCGGGCGAACGTCTGCTGCCGTTTTTGCCCACACCTTTCGTGGCGCGCGGCACCGACGCCTCGGGGCGCGATCACTACCGCTGGCTCACCGCGGACGACTGCCCGCAGAGCATTGGGCGATTGTCGGCGTTCATGGGCAACGCCGGGATCCTGCTGCGAGCGCTCGCGTACGCGCAGATGCTCGGTCGGGAGGGCATGCGCCGCGTAGGCGAGTACGCGACCCTGAACGCCAACTACCTGATGGAGCGGTTGCGCGAGGCCGGCTTCGAACTGGCCTATCCCACGCGCCGGGCGAGCCACGAGTTCATCGTCACGTTTCGGGACGAAGCCAAGAACCTGGGCGTCACCGCCATGGACATCGCCAAGCGCCTGCTCGACTACGGTTGCCACGCCCCGACGACATACTTCCCGCTGCTGGTGCCGGAGTGCTTCCTGATCGAACCCACCGAGACCGAGACGCTCGAGGAACTCGATCGCTTCGTCGATGCCCTGGTGGCGATTCGTGACGAGGCGCAACGCGAGCCCGAACTGGTCAAGACCGCGCCGCACACGCTGCCCGTGACCCGCTTGGACGACGTCAAGGCCGCGCGGGAACTCGACCTGTCGGTCCGCGCGGCCGGTTGAGGAGGCGCCGGGGCGTCGCCATAATCAATAGCGTCTACGCGGGCGTCGTATAACGGTCATTACCCCAGCTTCCCAAGCTGGTGACGTGGGTTCGACTCCCATCGCCCGCTCCAAACGACGCGGCGCGCTTAACGTCGGCGCCGCCGTCAGTCGAACATGATCACGTTTCGCGCCACTTCGCCGGTCTCCAACGCTTGTAGCGCGTCGTTGACGTCGCCGAGCCCGATGCGACCGGAGATCATGTCGTCCAGGTGCAGGCGGCCGTCGAGGTAGAAGTCCACGAAGCGCGGCATGTCGACGCGGAACCGGTTGGACCCCATGCTCGACCCCTGCAACGTCTTCTCACGCAGGAACTCCGGCCCGTGGATCTCGACCATGGTGCCGACGGGGATCATGCCGATCACCGTCGCTGTGCCGCCGTTCCTTATGATCTTGAAGGCCTGCTCGGTGGTCGCCTTGAGACCGATCGCCTCGAACGAGTAGTGCACGCCGCCGTCGGTCATCTCGCGAATCGCTTCGACGACGTCCACTTCTGCGGCGTTGACCGCATCGGTGGCGCCGAACTTGCGCGCGAGTTCCAGCTTCGAGGAGACCGTGTCGATGGCGATGATGCGTGACGCGCCAGCGATCTCGGCGCCGTTGACGCACGACAGTCCGACGCCGCCGCAGCCGATCACGGCGACCGTGCTGCCGGGCTCGATGGCCGCGGTGTGAATCACCGCGCCGACCCCGGTGGTGACGCCGCAGCCGATCAACGCCGCGCGGTCGAGCGGCATGTCTTCCCGAATCTTGGCGATCGCGTGTTCATGCACCAGCATGGTCTCCGCGAACGACGACAGGTTGAGGAACTGGTTGATCGGTTCGCCACTAGCCGACAGGCGCGGCGCCTCGTCGGGGCGACGGGACAGTTCGGGTTCGTTGCATAGCACCATGCGCCCGGTGAGACAGTATTCGCAATGGCCGCAGAACGCGGACAGGCACGTGATCACATGGTCGCCGGGCTTGACGTAGTGCACGTCGGAGCCGACGCGCTCGACGACGCCGGCAGACTCGTGTCCGAGCACGGATGGCAGCGGGTAGGGGTACGAACCGTTCTGGAAATGCAGGTCGGAGTGGCAGACGCCTGCGGCAGCCGTGCGCACGAGGACTTCGCGCGGGCCGGGGTCGGCGGTGCTTAAGTCTTCAATGGAGAGCGGTTGGTTCACCTCGCGTAGGACGGCTGCTTTCATGGGTCTCTCCTGAGGTTCGTTCAGCTTGCAGTGTACGCCAGTCCGGCACGGTACGCGGTCAGTCGTCCAGGCTCAGCAACTCCGCGTTGCCGCCAGTGGCGACGGTGTTCCAAGTCACGGTCCGTTCGACGGCGAAACGGGGCAAGTAGTGGGGTCCACCAGCCTTCGGTCCCGTGCCAGACAAGCCTTCGCCGCCGAAAGGCTGAACGCCGACCACGGCCCCGACCATGTCCCGGTTGATGTACGTATTGCCGGCGTGGACCGCGGCCATGATCTCCTCGGCGCGCCGCTGCATGCGCGAGTGGACGCCCAGGGTTAGCCCGAAACCGGCGTTGGCGATGTCGGCGAGCACGCCGCCCATGCCTGATGGCGTGAAACGGGCCACGTGCAGGATCGGTCCGAAATGCTCCGCGTCGAGGTCGGCGATGGATTCGATCTCGATCATGGTGGGCGGGCAGAAGGTGCCTTCTAGCCCGTCCGGTAGGCGGCAGCGGTGCACGATGCGCATGCTCGAGTCCTCCACGTGCGCGTTGAGGCGCCGGAGGGCGTTGGCGTCGATCACGGGGCCCACATCCGTCGCCGGATCCGCTGGGTCGCCGAGGATCAGCGTGTCCATGGCCCCGGCGAGCATCTCGATGAGCGCCTCGGCGATGTCGTCTTGGACGTACAACACGCGCAACGCGGAGCAGCGCTGCCCCGCGGAGTGGAACGCGGACGCCACGACGTCGTCGACGACCTGTTCGAGCAGCGCGGTGGAATCGACGATCATGGCGTTCTGCCCGCCCGTCTCGGCGATCAGCGGCACGATGGGCCCGTCCTTGGCAGCGAGGGCACGCTGGATGGCCTTGGCGGTCGCGGTGGAACCGGTGAAGGCGACCCCGCTGATGCGCTCGTGGGCAACGATTTCAGCGCCAATCACCGAGTCGCTGGCCGCGAGACAGACGGCGTCGGGCGGTACTCCGGCTTGCCGCATCAACCGAACGACATGCCCGGCGACTGCGGGGGTCTGCGGTGCCGGCTTGGCGACCACCGTGTTGCCGGCGGCCAGCGCGGCGACCACTTGGCCGGTGAAGATTGCGAGCGGAAAGTTCCAAGGCGATATGCATGCGAATACGCCACGGCCGCGCAGCGTCAGCCGGTTGTCTTCGCCCGTGGGCCCGGCCAGCACGGCCGTGGTCCCGAACAGTCGTTCGCATTCGCAGCCGTAGTAACGGCAGAAGTCGGCCGCCTCGCGAACTTCGGCCACGGCGTCCCTCAGGGTCTTCCGGGCTTCGCGGGCGAGCAGATCGACAAGCCGCGGCTGGTCCGCCTCGATCAGGTCCGCCAGGCGGTCGAAGCACAGGCGTCTCTCCGCGGCCGGCCGTGCTTCCCAGGCGGGGAACGCCGCCGCGGCGCGGGCGATGGTCGCGGGCACGTCGCGTTCGCCGGCGTCGCCTAGTGGGTCAGCGTCGCGATGCCCGCCCGTCAGCATGGCACGGACCGCGGCGGCATCGCCGAGATCCAAGCCGGCGGAGTTCTTGCGCTCCGTGCCGAAAAGGTCGCGTGGCACGGGAATCCTCGGGTGCGGCACCGTGTCGTAGGCCGTCACGACCGTCATGGGGTCGTGCACAAGTTCGTCCACGGGGATCTCGTCGTCCAGGAAGCGGTTGACGAAGGATGAGTTGGCACCGTTCTCGAGCAGCCGTCGTACGAGGTATGCCAAGAGGTCCTTGTGCGGCCCGACGGGTGCGTAGACCCGCACCGGCGGGAAGTCCTCGAACTGTCGGCGTGCTTCGTCGTAGAGCAGTTCGCCCATGCCGTGCAGACGTTGGAACTCGTACTCGCGGCCCGTGGCGGACGCGACTTGGAGAACGGCGCTGACGGTGTAGGCGTTGTGCGTGGCGAACTGCGGGTACAGCGCCGGATTCGCGAAGAGCCGTGCGGCGCAGGCGATGTAGGCTAGGTCCGTGGACGGCTTGCGCGTGAACACCGGGTATCCGGTCAGTCCTTCGACCTGCGCGTGCTTGATCTCGTGGTCCCAGTAGGCGCCCTTCACGAGGCGGACCATGACGGGGCGCCCGAGATCGGCGAGCCATTCGATCACGGCGGCAGCGCGCTTGGAGTAGGCCTGCACGGCCAGCCCGAGACCGCGCCAGTCCTTCAGTTCGGGTTCCCGGGCGAGCAACTCGAAGAGCGCGAGCGACAACTCCAGCCGTTCCGCTTCCTCGGCGTCGATGGTGAGGTGTAGGTTACGCGAGGCGGCCTCCGTGGCAAGGTGCTTGGCGGTGTCGTGGAGTTCGGCCAGTACGCGCTTCTCCTGCAACGGCTCGTAGCGCGGGTGCAGCGCGGACAGCTTGATCGAGATCCCGGAAGCACCGGTCGGCGTGGCGCCTGGAAACGCATCGCCAATGGCTCGGATTGCGTGCAGGTAGGCGTCCCGGTGGCGGTCGGCGTCGGCATAGGTGCGGGCGCCCTCGCCGAGCATGTCGAAGGAGGCGAGACGGCCATCTGCGCGGACCAGGGCCTCCTCGATGGTCCGGCCCTGGACGAACTCGGCTCCCAGGATGCGGACGGCCTTCGACATCGCAGCGCGGGCGACGGATTCGCCCAGACGACCGGCGAGGCGGTTGATCCAGCCGCGCACATCCGCCGTGATGCTCTCGCCGAGACCGATGACGCTGCCGGTCAGCATGAGGGCCCAGGTGGATGCGTTGAGGAACACGGAGTCGGATTGGCCGACGTGTTCGGCCCAGTTCGCCGTAGCGATCTTCTCCGCGATGAGCGCCTCGGCGGTGTCGTCGTCCGGAATGCGCAGCAGCGCCTCGCTGATGCACATGAGCGCAATACCTTCCTCGTTGGACAGCCCGAACTCCTGCAGGAAGAGGTCGAGAATCGACCGCTCGTCGGCCCGTCGCCGGCATCCCGCGACCAGTTCTCGAGCGCGGTCCAGGACCCGCCGCCGCTCGGCGTAGCTGAACGGCACGTCGGCGAGCCGGGCACGTACCGCGTCGGTCTCGTCTTGCGCCCCGGCCGCGGCAATGGCGGCCCATGGCGCGTTGCCGCTAGACCGGGACGATGTGGGCATTTTGCGCATCCATCGGTTCGACCATCTCGACGACGCAATTGCTTATACGCCTCGCATGGAACAAGCGCCAAAGGGAGCTTGCGACCGTGGCGCTTGTTCCATGCGAGGGCGGTGTGGCCTTGGGCCGGAGTCGGCGCGCCGCAAGCGGCGCGTTCCGGCGCACAGCGGCAGCGAAGCGCCGGGTCGGCTTTGGGGCGTTTTGCCGCCGGCAGGCAATGCTGGTGTCGGGGTGCGTTCCGATGCGCCAGTCCCGCGAGTTCGGTAGCTTGGAGCGGCTGGGCCGAAGGACGTGACCCGTTGGCAGCTACACTGCTTTTTGGGCGGATGTGGCCAATCCGTGTCCGACGACGAGCGGCTTCGGAAGGTCATCCCACGTGCGTCCGTCCAGCTCTCGACCGCTTGCCTTCTTGCCGAAACGTCCCATGGGTGTCGAGAAGGACCCGTCGTCGACTAGGGCTCGTGGCAACGCGCCGTCCATGGACTGCAGGGGTGCCCACTCGCCCCATTGTTTGAAGTGGAATGGCGTCGCGTGCTCTGTACAGTCATCCCGTATGGCATAGAACCAGGACGGGTCACTAGGTCGGGCATGCGGGCCGCTTTCCCCGCCCGCGATCACCCAGTTGACGGCGCCGCGCTCAAGCCAGTGTGCCAAGGCCACTTCGTCAAGCAGCGGTTCACAGGAGAGAAACCGAACGCGCGCGGGCACCTCGGCGAGGTGCGGGAGGCGCTTTTCGACCCACCGTTGGTTCTCCACTGTCGTGCCGACCCAAACGTTGGCCGGCCAGTCCTCGCCCCAAGGCACTAGCCGCTTCACCAAGTGGGGCCGTTTCGTCAGCAGCAGCCAGTCCAGGGCAGGTGTCTCTTCTATCAGCGTCCACAGTCGCTGACGCCACGCCGACAACCCCTTCTTCCACTCAAAAACATCGGCCATCGATGCACAGAAGACACGAGCGCGTCGGCCATCACGCTCGGCCAGAGCATTCCACCGAACCGGCTGTCGCCAGTAGGCGTCGCTCAGAAAGCGTCGTGGCTTGCCAGCGCTCCAGATATCGAAGCCGACGCGTTTGGCCCAACTCTCGGCGTAGCAGTGGTCGCACGCCGGCGACACCTTGGTGCATCCCCACCAAGGATTGAACGTGTGGTCCGTCCACTCGATCCTCGAATCACGCGCCATGTACTCCCCGTGGTAACGGGCGGCCGTGCAGGCCGCCGTGTACTGGTGAAATATACAGTATTTGTCTCTGTTCGCCAACGCCCAAACCCGGACCCATACGACTCTCCAAGCCGCAGGTCACAACAAGACGGCTCGCAGTGGTCAGGGGACCGCGCGGGATGCCAGATCTCGGGGCGTTCGTCCGCGTCGTGCTGCGTTGGTCAGGTCCATCACCTCCAGCGTCGTACATCGTGCCCCTCTTGAGGTTGGTGTGCCGCGGCGTGGGCTCGTACAACGAACCCTTCGCGGAGTGTGCCTCATTCGGCTCAGCGGCTCATTTGAAGCGCAACTTGATGCCTTTGCCCACAGCGAAACCTCTGCCGCCTTGCGGGCGTAGTACGTCGATCTCCCCGGCACGTTCGAGTGGCTGTAGCGTGTGCTGACGCAGGTGGCCTTTGTGGAATGGCGTGTCGTCCCCCATGACAAACTTTTCGATCTGCTCGATCGGGGTCCACTGGGCTCCGAAGGTCTTGCGCAGTTGCTGAGCCAGTCGTTCGGTCTGTGGACCGAAGAGCGTCAGCTGGCCGTTAGCGTAGCCGCGAAAGGAGAAAGTGCCCGAGGGGTCGAATTTCCAGATACAGGATTTCATGAGGTCGCACCCCTTGATGTTCCCCGTTGTGAAATACAGCGTGTAGACGTGGCGATCGCCTTTCCAAAGTTCGAAAGAGAGGACGTATTTCGCGCCGTGCCGCCTGAGCTGGTCGCCGAACAGACTGTGCAGGAATTGCTTTCGATCCGCCTCGTCTTCGATGCCAAAACAGCCCCGCCAGGCAGGCGTACCGAACAGATCGTCCAAGTGCCCACCGAACTCTGGTTGGCGGTGGAATCGCCGGATTGGCTCGTACATGAACGAAATGAGGCACTCGCTTTTGGGGTTGCCGAGAATCCGCCCGATTAGCTGCATCGGACTTCCCTTGACGCCAAACGGGTCGATCATCACGAACGCCGGAGCCAGGGTTTCGCTTTGGGCGTCCAGCTCGTCGAGCATACCGGCCATGTGGTCATCAAACGTGCCGGGGAGAACGTGCGTGCTCGTCCTCGGCAAGGGCAGCTGACGATCCAACAGCGCCTTGAGGTGTTCAACTCGCCGCGCGTCCTGCTCTATGAACAGAAACACCACCTCGACTCTTCGCAGCCGTCCTTGACTCTTGTGCCGCCTGACGGACTCGATGGCGACCAAAGGAGAGCCCTTTTCACCGTCCGCATACTCGCCCGGCCCGGCGAAGCCGTCGACGAAAAGCAGCCGACCGCTGAAGCTCCCTAGGATTGGGAACCACCCGTCGAGGTAGGAGCGAAGGAGCAGGTGCTTGCCTTCCGTCTGTTCGTCGAGAGCCCAAACAGCGTCCGGCATCGGTGCATCCTCTGGCTAGCGGTGAAGCTTGGAGTATGTGGTCGGCTACGTCGTTTCCCAACCGTACCGAAATTAAAACGGACGGGACGATGCTCGTGGCCGCGGGAATGACATTGATACCGGGCAGCGCCAAATTGACGGTCCGGACCGTTTTCGGAGCGTTCGAGCGGGAGTAACGCCTTCGCTGGATGGAGGTTCGCTTGCACTCGTTACCGATGCCCGCCATGCTTACCGGTCGTGCTCGACACAAGGCTTACGCCCAAGGGCGATGGCAATCAGATTCCCCGCAGTGGTCGTCGCCCTAGCGACAGCGCTGCCCGCAGGACACGCTTGGGCGTACGAGGGTGATGTGCATCAGCAACTCACCTTCATCGCGGCGCGCCAGTACAACCGGTGCGCGGAAGACACTCACTTGGCGCGGCTGACCTCGCTGCAAGTGCGCTATGTGGCCCTCGCCAATGCCAACCAGGCCGAGTCGCCGTGGTGGCAGCGGATGTTCCGTTGGGACTACTACGACCGTGGCGACCAATCGGCCGGTCGCGTGCTGTGGCTGTTCGAGACGCGTATGCACGACCGCTACGACAGCGCGATCCGGCGGCTCAACGAGGCGCGCGACCTGAGCCGCCGTTTCACCAACTTGGGCCGCGTCGTGAACCACGTTCAGGACGTGACCACGCCTTCCCAGGTCGCGCCGGTGTTCGCCATGCGCTGGTGGCGCTTTAGTGTCGCGGACCGGTTCAGCACCTATCCGGTCAACACCGGAGCCGTGCAGCGCGCCCTCGCCGATGACTGCACGGCGGTCAGGGGTTCCGACGGCAACCTGGAGAGCGTGCTCGTCGATACGGCGGAACGCACGTTGGACTCCATTGTCGAGCCAATCCGCGGCATGCCCTCGACCTGGGAGGCGTTCTGGGAACTCGACAACGATCTCGGTGAGTTCGGCCGCTACGGCGACGCCGGCAACAGCTTCGGGCGCGATGCGCGCTTCCGGTGTACCGAGGACGAGAGTAGGGAATGCGTATTGCTTGCGCGGGATCCGATCTACGCGGAGTACGCGCGCGATCGGCACCTCGACGCGGTCAAGGCGACAATGACGGCGATCGCCATCGTCCAGGAACAGTTCCAGGCCGTCGCGGCCTTGGCGGTGCCGCCGGAGAACGCGTCACCGCCACCCGGGCGCCCCTAAGAGTGCATCTCGGGCTCACCCCCTGGAACATCTCCGGCCGCGTCGATGCACGTGAACTGGCGCGGCAGGGAGCCTTGGCGGAAAGCTGGGGCTACGGGTCGTTCTGGCTACCCGAGAACCACTTCGGCGGCAGCGCGGCCATACCTGATCCACTTATGCTGCTTGCGGCGGTGGCCGCGAATACCACCACCATTCGCCTAGGCACGACGTCCTACCTCCTACCGTTGCGGCATCCCCTGCAGGCCGCGGAACAGGTGGCGGTCCTCGACAGGCTCTCGGGCGGCCGGGTCATCCTCGGTGTAGGCCGCGGCTATCAGCCGGCGATGTTCGATGCCTTCTCGGTGTCGCGCAAGGACAAGCGGCGAATCTTCGAGTGGTGCTTGAGCAACATGATCTCGGCGTGGCGCGGTGAGCCGATCCCGGTCGGCGAGGGGGAGGAGGTCGTCCTGGCGCCGTTGCCGGTGCAACAGCCTCATCCGCCGATCTGGGTGGCCGCATTTGGCCCCAAGGCATTGGCGCAGGCCGGGCGGCTGGGGATGCCCTACCTCGCTTCGCCGATGGAGCCGGTCGAACGTTTGCGCGCGAACTACGAGCGCCACGCCGCGGCCTGCGCGGAAGCCGGTGCGACCCAACCGCCGGAAGTCCCGGTGATGCGCACGGTGTTCGTGTCGGACGATGCGAACCTCGTGGCGCGCGTGCGCGAACAGTTGGAGATCGGCGTTCGCGAAGTCGCCTCGAGCGGACTGCGGCGGGGGTTGTCGCTCGAACCGGACGACTGGGCGATCGTCGGCGGGCCGAGCGAGGTGAAGGACAAGGTCGACGCGTACGTGGAGCAACTCGGCGTGACCCACCTCGTGGTCACGCGTCTGCGTATCGGCCGCCTGGAACCGGAAGCGTTAGAGCGGTCTGTTAGGGTGGCAGCCGAGGTGCTTGGCTAGGGGAGGGTTTGTGTTGCTCGATTCGAAGCACTGGCGTGATTGCGGTGGTCGTAGGCGCGGCTTGGCTTGTAGAGCCGTTGGCGTTCAGCGGATGGATCGCTGGAGGTGCCGCGCGCTCGCCTTCACAGCGATGCTGGCGCTGTCCGTCGTGCCGGCTTGGAGTGACGAGCCATGGGACAACGGGACGGACAGTGCCGCAAATCTCGACACACGGGGAGCGTTCGCCAAGCTGGCCAAGCAACTGGAAGACGAAGCGGAGAAGCTCGCCACGGACGGCGAAGATTGGGATTTCCGACCGAGAAAGGGGTCCATCATCGTCTTGTACGGATACCGTGAGCACCGGGTGGGGATTGTTGTCGTCTGGCCGATGGACTCGATCCCCCTCACTCGCGGAAAGACGGCCTCGGACGCAAGCATGAAGAGAGCCTTAGCGCGCATTATGGATCACGCACGGGAGAGGATGGCGTCGCTCATGCCGCGCGGGGAATCCTCTACTCGCGAAGGGCTCCTGTTGGCGGGTTCGGGTGTGACAGTCTATCCATGACCCCGCCTCCGAACGCGTGGTAAGGCATCCCATAGGCAGCGGCGATGCGCGCCGCGAGCTCGACTGCTACCCAGATTGAAGCCCACCGGGCAATGCGTGGCTAGCAACAGTTTCGGCTAGGACGTTCTGCCGGCAAGCTCCGAGCCGCCTTCGCCGGCGATTTGATGGGGCTCGCTTCCCGGACCGATCTCCTCGCCCTTGCGGATGCCTAGGAACGGGCGTAGCACCGCGACGAGGCCGTAGATCGGCCCGGTGTCGACCAGCGCCACGGTCAGCTTGAACGCGTAGCCCGAGGCGATGAACGTCACGAGTTGCGCGCCGAGCGCGGCGTTCTCGTCGATGGGCAGCGCGCGCGCCCAGTAGTGTGTGATGAGTATCACCGCGACCGTGTCCACCAACTGGCTGATCAGCGTCGAGCCGTTGTTGCGCAGCCATAGGTGGCGGCCGTTGGTGAGCCACTTCCAGAAATGGAAGAGTTGCACGTCGCACCATTGCGCGACCAGGTAGGCGACCATGGACGCGGTCACGGCTCCGAACGCGAGCGTCCGGATTTCGAAGAACACGGGCAAACGGCCGGCGTCGTCGGCCAAGAGCGCGCCGGTCTCGGGATCTGTCGCCTCGAAGCCGGGAAGCGCGCCGCCGATCCACAACAGGAAGACCACCCACACGTTCAGCAGCAGGCCGACCCAGACGACCTCGGTGGCCCGTTTACGACCGTAGAGTTCGCTGATCAAGTCGGTGCAGATGAACGTCACTGGGTACGGCAGCACGCCCACGGCCACCACCATCGGGACGTTCACGCCGAACACCTCGAAAGACAGGTCGATGAAGCGGCTGATGCCGAGGATGTTCAACAGCGACAGCGTGCCGAGAAAGACGCCGGCGAGGACCAGGAAGACGCGCTCGCGACGCCGCTTGTAGTCCGCTGTCGGCACGCTTAGCGCTCGACCTGGCCGAGATTGGCGTGGATGACGCTCCCGTTGATCACCGGCGAGGTGGCGGCCCAGAGCAGCGCGTCGGCGATTTCACCGGGTTCGATCAGCCGGTTGAAGGCCGACATGCCGCGAACTACATCCATGGCGTCTGAGGGCACGTGCTCGCGGAGCATTTCGGTGTCGGTGAAACCCGGGCAGATGCAGGCCGTGTGGACGCCCGACCCGGCGAAGTCCTGGCAGCAGGCGCGCATCATGCCGATCTGGGCATGCTTGCTGATCACGTACGAGAAGCTGCCCGGGACGGCCTTCTCCGACAGCGTGGAGCCGACGAACAGTACGCACGAACCCGCGCTCATGTGCGGCATCACCAAACGGTTCAGCGTATTGATGGCCACCACGTTGATGTCGAGCACGGTCCGCAGGTCCTCGCTTTCCGTCGCCGTGGCCGTATCGTTCGCGAGCCTTGAGGCGTTGTGGATCAACGCGATCTCGTCCGCGCGTTCGAGGATCGGCCCGAGCGCGTCGGCAATCTCGTCGACGAAATCCGCCGCCAGGTCGCAGCGAATGTGGCTGACAGCGGGGAGTGGGCATGGCCGCCGGGACAGGTTCACGACCTCGTAGCCGTGGTCTAGGAACTTCCCGGCGGTTGCGAGTCCGATTCCGGCGCTAGCGCCGGTGACGATGGCGAGTTTCAGCGTGGCCTCCATGTCGAGACGGCCCATTGTCCGGGGCCTGACGAGACACGCAACTCCAACGCGTCGACGGGCAGTTCCGCGAAGTCCGCAGTAGCGGTCAGTTGCGCGACGAACCAGTGCGCGAGTTCCTCGACAGTGACGTTGCGCACGGCCAACAACTTCACGTCGCGGCGCAGGAACGGCAATCGTTCACCGCCGAATACGGCGGTGACGTAGTCGTCGTCCTGTTCGATGTCGACGTACGGCGACTCGGTCGGCAACAGCACGGTTTCGTCGAGCGAGGCGCACAGTTCGCGCAGCTTGGACTTCACGACGTTGTAGTCGAAACACAGGCCGCCGGGGTCGATGGTCCCGCTCAGCGTGGCCGTGACGAAAAAGTTGTGGCCGTGCAGGTTCTCTCGCTTGGTTGCCGAGAACACGGTGAAGTGGGCGGCCGCGAAATGGATGTCCTCTTTGGCGATCTCGATGCTGGTCCGCCGCTGGCCTGTCATGGATCGCCGAGCACCGCATCGGCGAACTCGCCCAAGGAGTCGAACGACCATGTGGGTGCCGCTTCGGCGTGCGCACCCGACCTGGCGGCGTTGCGGTCGCGTCGAATCCACACCGTCGGAAGCCCCAAGGCAGTGGCCGGTTCGATGTCGTGGTACACGCTCTGTGCGACGTGCAGGATTCGGGCGTCGCCTAGGGCTTCCCGTGCCTGATCGAACATGCGGCGGTCCGGCTTGTACGCCCCGACATCCTCGGCCGTTATGACGTGCTTGAAGTCGACACCCAGGTGCTGGGCGCTGCCGGCGAACAGGGCATTGTCGACATTGGAAACGATGACGAGGTCGAATTTCTCTCCCAGCCGTTCGAGGGCGGGCACGGTGTCCGCGAACGCGGGCCAGTCGGCGACGCTGGCGGCGAAGGCGTCGAGCACCTCGTCGGTGGGCGTGAACCCGAGTCGCGATCCAAGGCGGCGGAGCACCTCGCGAAGCACGTCCGAATACGAAACACCATCGGCCTGGATCGCAGGCTCCGCCTCGGCGAAGAACTCGAGCAGGAAGTCGTCGATGACGTGGGCGTCGCGTTCCAGCAGCAGCGGCTGCAAATGGTTCACGAGGCCGGTGCCCCAGTCGATCAGCGTGCCGTAGCAGTCGAAGGTGAGCGCGTCGTAGTCGTTCGCGTTGGGATTGGCCATTGTTGCTCTTCGTGGGTTCGGGGCGGTAGCTAGCCTGCCTGGATGCGGTCGAGGATCAACCCGTAGAAGTGCTCGCCAGGCCGCTCGAAGAGCCAGCCCATGTGCTGGTCGCAGTTGCCGCAGTTGGCAAGTTGCCAGACGTAACCCTTGAACCAACTGTCCGCTGAGTGCGAGCCCCCGCTGATCGCACAGCCATGCGCGTCGCTGTGGCACCCGAAGTGGTGCACGTAGCCGTAGGGGTTGGTGCAGGTGTGCTGGAACGAGCCGTTGACCTCGATCCGGTCCTGCACATGGCCGATGACGTGCGAGCAGGCCGAGCAGAACAGGAAGCCTTCCTTGGGTCGGGTGTCCTCGTCGACCACGTCCTTGAGTTTCGGATCCAGGGTTTCATGCTCGACGACGCCGACGCCTTCGGACTCATCGCTCATGCTTAAGCCTCCCTTTTACGCCGTTTGACGTTGCGCGATGCAACGATCCAACAACTCCAAGCGGCGTGCAAGGGCACCAACGCACGCTCACATCGCTCGGGCAAGGGCGGGGTCAGGACGCGGCCTTCAGCACGGCCCGCAAATCGAGGCCGGGGTCGCCGAGGCTGCCGACGTCGACCTTCTTGCCAACAAGCTGTCGCGCCGCCATGAATTCGCGGGCACTGTTGACGGCGTCGGCCGCGATCACCGTGTCCCCTGATAGGTGGAAGGTCGCGAACTGTTGGTTCGTCGGATCGCCGCGTGTCACGTGGCCGTCGGCGCCCGCTGAGAACCCGACCATCTGCAGTTTCAGGTCGTACTGGTCGGACCAGAACCAGGGCACCGAGGCATAGACCTTCTCCCCGCCGGCGAGATTCGCAGCGGCGACACGCGACTGTTCCATGGCGTTGGGAACCGACTCCAGACGCAGGCGTCGCCCCAGGACCGGATTCGGGTGGTTGGTGCAGTCGCCGACGGCATGGATATTCGGGTCCGTCGTGCGTGTAGTTTCGTCGACGATGATGCCATTGTCGCAGTCGAGGCCTGCGGCGGCCGCGAGTTCGACGTTCGGCACGATGCCGATCCCCACGACGGCGAGGTCCGCGTCCACGATGTCACCGCCTGCGCACACGACTTGCTTGAGCCGCCCGTCTACACCCGCGAACGACTCGGCGCGTAACCCGGTACGGATGACGACGCCCTTGGCGGTGTGCAGGTCATGGTAGAAGGCCGACATCTCCGGCGTGGTGACGCGTCCGAGGATGCGGTCCTCCATCTCCAGCACGGTCACGGCCAAGCCCATCTCCACGGCGACCGCCGCGACCTCGAGGCCGATGTAGCCGCCGCCGACGATGGCGATGCGGTGTCCTGGCTGGAAGTCGCGGCGAATGGCGTCCACGTCGGCGATCGTGCGCAGGTAGTGCACTCCGGCTAGATCGTCGCCGGCGGTGACGAGTTTCCGTGGCTGCGACCCGGTCGCGAGCAGGAGCTTGTCGTAGGCCAAGGTCTCGCCGTCGCTGCACTCGAGCGTTCGGGCATTCGGATCGATCTGCAGGACGCGAACGCCCTTGCGGACGGCAATCTCCTTGTCCTCGTAGAATTTCTCCGGGCGCAGGTAGACCCGCTCGAGGCCGTATTCGCCGGCCAGGTATTGCTTCGACAGTGGCGGTCGCTGGTAGGGGATGTGCGGCTCGTCGGCGACGACGACGACTTCGCCTTCGTAGCCTTCCTGGCGCAGGCTGGCTGCGGCCTGGCCCCCGGCGTGGCCGCCGCCGACGATGACGACTGTCATTGCCCGGTCTGGCCTACAGCTGGTAGCGGTCGTGAGTGGACACGGCCCGGGCGTTCAATCATCGGCGTTTTCCCACATCCGGCTTGGCGTCGAAACGCGACAAAGATTACCGACGTTTGTATCCCGTCGCTAGGCGGCAGCCGCGTAGGGGGTTGCCTACTTGCGCGCCAGGGCTTGCCGCCCGAAACGCTCCACGAGGTCGAGGGTCCTGCGCACGTCGTCCCACGTCGTGGTGTGGTTGATGATGCACATGCGTAGCGTGAACACGCCCTTCAGCGACGTGGAAGAGAAGAAGGCCAACTCGTCCCAAAACACCTGCGCCAGCACGTTTCGGTTGATGTCCTCCAAGCTGCCCTCGTCGCGGCCGTCCCCCGGGTTCACGCGGAAGCACACGATGCCCAGCGATACCGCCGTCATCAACTCCAGTACCGGGCTCGCATCGACGTAGGCCTCGGCGCGACGTGCTAGGTCCAGTCCTTTCTGCACGGCTTCGCGAAACCCGGCCATCCCGAAGGTCTGCACGGACATCCAGATCTTCAGTGCGCGAGCCGTGCGGCTTAGCTGCAGGCCCCGATCAGCGAAATTCGGGTGGTTCGCGCCCCAAACGGTGTCCTGTAGGACGTCGTGACCGATGGCGAATGCGTCCTCGAGATGTGTCGCGTTCTTCACCATGAGCGCACCAGCCTCGTAGGGCTGAAAGAACCATTTATGCGCGTCGATCCCCACCGAGTCCGCCCTCTCGATGCCGGCCAACAGTTGCTTGCCGTCCGGCGTCACCAATGCGAATCCGCCGTAGGCGGCGTCCACGTGCAGCCACACGCCTTCGTGGCTACAGAAGTCCGCTAGCGGTCCCAGGGGGTCGATGGCGCCCGTGCCCGGGGTGCCGGCATTCGCACACACGGCGATCGGCTGCAGGCCGTTAGCCCGGTCGTCGGCCATGCAGCGGCCCAACTCGGCCATGTCCATACGGAAGTCGTCGTCGGAAGGCATCAGCCGAATGTGTTCCCGGCGGACGCCGGCAACCAGCGCCGCCCGTTTCAGGGCGCTGTGACTCTGATCGCTCATGTAGACGGCAGGGCGTTCCGGATGTCCCGCTGCTTCCCGGGCCGCCACCAGGGCTTCGACACTCGCCGCCGAGCCACCGCTCGTGATGAGTCCGCCAGCGGTCTCGGGATAGCCAATCCAGCCGCGCATCCAGTCCACCACGACGAGTTCCAGTTGGCTGGTGCCGCTTGAGACGAGCCACGTGCACGAGTTGATGTTGAAGCCGGCGGAAAGGTAGTCCGCCACGATACCGGGCCAGGTCGGCGCCGAGGGAACGAAGCCGAAAAACCGGGGATGATCCAGGCGAGCCGCGTAGGGGAGCACGTCGCTGAGGACCTGCTCGAGGACCTCCTCCGCGGACCGACCACCCTCAGGAGGCGCAGTGCCAAGCTGGCGCTCCAGCACGTCCCGGAAATCCCCGTCCCAAGGCCTCTCGCTGCTCAAACCGGCGAGCCGGTCGATGAGTGCTTCCGTCGCCTTGTCGGCCAGCCGCCGCATGTCCTCTGGCGCCATGCGCAGGACACCACGGTCGTGTTCGTCCACCCCGTCCTCCTCGACCCCGTTGGCGTCTCTCGACGCCGTTAAGGTGAAGGGTACATTGAGGCGCCGCCGCGCCCAACAGACGGGTGAGGGGCGGCTATTGCCCCTTCTTGCCAGGAATCGGCATGGGGAACGGCGTGACGTTGTTGCCCGAACTGTCGGTGATCTTGGCCGTGCCTTCCTTTTCGACCTCGTCGATGCGGATGATCGCGTGCATGGGTATGTAGCTGCGCTGCACGCTCGCGAACTCCTGGCGCAGCTTGTCCTCCGTCGGATCGATGACCATCTGCGACTTCTCCCCGAAGATGTAGTCCTGGATTTCCACGAAGCCGTACATGTCGCCTTGTTCGATCGAGTGGGCGTAGACCTCGTAGATCTGGCCGTGGCTATGGAAATAGATGCGGTAAATGTGGGACTTGTCGTCGGGCATTGGATAGAGGTGCCGCTTCGCGGCGTTCGTTTCGCGGCATTAATAGGCATCGCGGGCGCGATTTCAAGGGATATCGGCGCGTGCGCCGCTGCGCTCTTTGACGCGTCGGCTCACCCGGCAGGCCAATCTAGCGCGACCAGACTTATAATCCGCGCCCCTTCACCACCTCGCGTCACCGTGAAGCTCTACGTCGAAACCCACGGCTGCCAGATGAACGAGTACGACTCGTCGAAGATGGCCGATGTGCTGCGTGCAAGCCACGATGCGGCGGTGGTGACCGACCCGGCGGACGCGGACGTGCTGCTGCTCAACACCTGCTCGATCCGCGAGAAGGCGGCGGAGAAGGTGTTCAGTCAACTCGGCCGCTGGCGGCACTTGAAACGGGCGAACGCCGAGGTGGTGATCGGCGTTGGGGGTTGTGTGGCGAGTCAGGAGGGCGCGGCGATCACGGCCCGGGCGCCTTACGTCGACATGGTGTTCGGCCCGCAGACACTGCACCGCCTTCCCACCATGCTCGACGATGTCCGCCGGTCGCGACGGCCGGTGGTGGACGTGAGCTTTCCGGAGATCGAAAAGTTCGACCGGCTGCCGGAACCCCATGCGGACGGCCCCTCGGCCTTCGTTTCGGTCATGGAAGGCTGCAGCAAGTACTGCACGTTCTGCGTTGTCCCCTACACCCGGGGCGAGGAAGTCTCGAGGCCGGTGCCGAGCGTCATGCGCGAGGTAGTCCAACTCGCGGCGGCCGGTGTGCGTGAAATCAACTTCCTTGGCCAGAACGTCAACGCCTACCGCGGCGCCATCGACGACGGCGAGGCGGATCTCGCGGAACTGATCCACTACGCGGCGGACGTCAACGGCATCGACCGAATCCGCTTCACCACCTCCCATCCCGTCGAGTTCGGCACCAATCTTTGCGACGCGTACCGCGACATCCCGGAACTCGTCAGTCACCTGCACCTTCCCGTGCAGTCGGGTTCCGACCGGGTGCTGGCCATGATGAAGCGCGGTCACACGGTGCTTGAGTACAAGGCCAAGATCCGCGCACTGCGCAAGGTCCGGCCGGACTTGAGCCTGTCGTCGGATTTCATCGTCGGCTTCCCCGGCGAGACCGACCGGGACTTCGAGGCGACGATGGCCTTGGTCCGCGAACTCGACTACGACATCTCGTTCAGCTTCATCTACAGCCCACGGCCGGGTACGCCGGCGGCGTCGCTGCCGGACGACACGCCGTTGGCCGTCAAGAAGGAACGCTTGAGCGCGTTGCAGGCCCAGTTGCGCCAACAGGCCGCGAACCATGCCGAGGTCATGGTCGGCACCCGGCAACGCGTCCTCGTGACGGGCCATGCGAAGCGCGACCCGGGCGAACTGGCTGGGCGCACCGAGAACAACCGGGTGGTCAACTTCCGCGCCGACGCATCGCTCATCGGCGGCTTCGCGGACGTTGAAATCACCGAGGCCCTGCCGAACTCGCTGCGTGGCAGACTGTAGGCGCGGTCGCTTGCCGCGTGCTATTCTGCGCACTCAACGGACTTCTTTCCAAAAAACTTGACAGACGACTCGTCG
This sequence comes from Candidatus Azotimanducaceae bacterium, assembly GCA_965203685.1. Classification (GTDB taxonomy): domain Bacteria; phylum Pseudomonadota; class Gammaproteobacteria; order Pseudomonadales; family Azotimanducaceae; genus VXYL01. Next base: position 5,242,828 of record OZ241908.1, on the reverse strand, counting down.
CGCGTGGTGCCACTCACCACGACCGTCAACCTCCAACCCGACGACCCCCGCCGATTGGCCGCCCTGTGCGGCCCGCTCGATCAGAACCTCAAGCACCTTGAGCAGCGCCTCGGGGTGCGGATCAGCTATCGCGGGCACGCCTTCCGCATCGCCGGGCCGGCGCAACGCGTTCACGCCGCGGGGGCCGTGCTGTCCCAGCTTTACGTCGAGACCCGCGAACAGGAAAGCCTGGCGTTGGAAACCGTGCATTTGCTGCTGCAGGAATCAGGCGTGATCGACTTGCTGGCCCGCGAGAGTGGCGACGGCCAGGCTAGCAGCGCGCCCGAGAACAGCCCTACCGTCGTCAAGACGCGCAAGAAAACGGTCAAGGCGCGCGGCGCGAACCAGAAGAACTACGTGGCCGCCATACGCCAGCACGACCTCAACTTCGGGGTCGGTCCGGCAGGCACCGGCAAGACCTACCTAGCCGTCGCCTGTGCCGTGGAGGCGCTTGAGGCCAACGCGGTCAACCGCATCCTGCTGGTGCGGCCCGCGGTGGAAGCGGGCGAAAAGCTCGGCTTTCTACCGGGCGATCTCGCCCAAAAAATCGATCCCTACCTGCGTCCGCTATACGACGCCCTCTACGAGATGCTGGGCACCGATCGGGTCGGCAAGTACATCGAGCGCAACGTCATCGAGGTCGCGCCTTTGGCGTTCATGCGCGGTCGGACGCTCAACGGGTCGTTCATCATCTTGGACGAGAGCCAGAACACCACCGTCGAGCAGATGAAGATGTTCCTGACCCGTATCGGGTTCGGTTCGACAGCCGTCGTCACCGGGGACATCACGCAGATCGACCTGCCAGGCGGGCAGCGCTCCGGCCTGATCCACGTGCTTCGCGTTCTCGAGGGCGTCGAAGGCATCTCCTTTACGCACTTCAACAGCAAGGACGTTGTGCGTCATCCGTTGGTGCAGCGGATCGTGGACGCCTACGCCCGCGTGGAGCAAAACTCGGAGACGGTCGGCGTGCCTGCGGCGTTGCGCGGCGTTGGGAACGAACCGCCGGCGTGAGCGTCGATGTTCAGATCGCTTGCCGCGACGATGCCCCGTCCGCGGAGGATGTCGCGGTTTGGGCTGAATCGGCGCTCGCGGGGGATCGCCGCGCCCTCTGCATTCGCTTGGTCGATGCCGCGGAGGGTGCCGAACTCAACGGTCGCTTTCGCGGTCGGACCCGTCCGACCAACGTGCTGGCCTTTCCCGCAGGAGAGCCGGACCTGCTGGGCGACATTGCCATCTGCGCTCCGGTCGCGGCACGGGAAGCGCACGAACAGGGCAAGCGCTTGGCTGACCACTATGCCCACCTGGTCATCCACGGCGTGCTGCATCTCAAGGGACTGGACCACCAGACCGAAGGGGACGCCGTCGCCATGGAGACGCAAGAGGCGAGGCTCCTCGAGGGCTTGGGTATTGCAGATCCGTACGGATTTGACGAGCCCACCCCGTCGCCGCGTTCGACACCGACGGTCATGCATCCGGCGCGATAGCGTCGCGACCACCTAGGCGAGCCGAAAAACTCGTATGGCCGCGGTTTGGGCACTGGCGGCCGTAGTGGCCGGTGCGGTCCTTCCGCTTGCGCTTGCGCCGTTCGGCCTGTCCCCGCTCATGCTGGTGTCGGCCGGGGCGTTGTTCTGGATCCTGCGCCGCACCGCGACCCACGCTAGTGCGTTCTGGCTCGGTTGGTGGTTCGGCGTTGGCAAGTACGGCGTTGGCGCGTCGTGGATCTACGTCAGCATCCATGTTTTCGGTGCCGCATCGCCGCCATTGGCCGTCGCTCTCGTGGCGCTCTTCGTCGGGGGAATGGCGCTATTCACCGGCCTCTTGGGCTTGCTGTTCCGCAGCCTTGCTGCAGGCGAAGGACGTGGCGGGAGCTTCGCCGATGCGCTGGCCTTCGCCGTCGTTTGGACGGCCACGGAGTGGGTACTCACTTGGTTTCTCACGGGCTTTCCATGGCTGTTTGCTGGCTACGCATTCATCGACACGCCGCTGGTGGGACTGGCACCCCTAACAGGCGTTCTAGGCATGTCATTCGTCGCCGTGCTCACCGCCGCCTGCCTGGTGATCCTCCCGTTGCAGGACTCGGCGCGAACGCGCGTCCTGGTGCTGATCGCGCCAGCCGTGCTCTGGGCCGCGGCGTGGGGGCTCGAGTCCGTGGCGTGGACGGAGCGTGGCGCCACGCGCAGCGTTGCCTTGGTGCAAGCCAACATTCCGCAGGAGGCCAAGTGGGATCGTCGTCGCCTATCGGAGTGGCAGGCGCGCTATGGCGAACTGACCGCTGGCGCTACTGATCGCGACATAGTCGTCTGGCCCGAAGCGGCGATTCCGAGCTACTACCATTTGGCCAAGGACTTCATCGACGAGACGGTGCTGCACTTGAGCGGCGACCTGGTGCAGGGCACCGTGCTGGCCGAGGTGGACGAGGACGGGGCCCTCGCGGTCTACAACGCTGCCGTCTCGAGCGCCGGTGGAATCTACCGGAAGCGCCGGCTCGTGCCGTTCGGCGACTACGTGCCTTTCGACTCCGCCTTGCGCGGCCTGATCGCCTTCTTCGACCTGCCTATGTCGCGTAGTACGCCTGGGGCGGAGGGGCAGCCGCTACTCAAGGCGGCCGGTTTGGATCTCGCCATGGCGATCTGCTACGAGATTGCCTATCCGAAAGCCGTGGCCGTCCATGGCCGTGGCGCCGATCTGCTCGTCACAGTGAGCAACGACACCTGGTTCGGTTCATCCATCGGCCCGTTGCAGCATGCCCAGATGGCACGCATGCGGGCGATCGAGAACGGCAAGTCCGTGCTCCGGGCCACGAACAACGGCGTCACGGCTCTCATCGACGATCGGGGTGCCGTGGTCGCCGAACTGCCCCAGTTCGAGCAGGGCGTGCTGACCGGCACCGTTCAGGCCACCTCGGGATCCACACCGTTCGCACGGTTCCTGAACGCGCCGCTGTTGGGCGTGCTTGCCGCCGTGACGGTGGGCTTGGTCATCGTCCGCGTGCGCAGACGTGACGAGTTCTAGGCCGGCGTGATCAGACGCCGACCGTCACGGCGTTCCGCGGATGATCGTTGCGGGCGTCTGGTAACCCCCCGGGATGTGCGCGGCCAGCCACTCGGACGGATCCGTGCGCGGCAAGGTCAATGCTGGCTCGCCCTTGCAGCTTAGGCGGTACAGCAACCGCGCGTCGGCGACGTCATCGACGTTGACCTTCATCGGCGGCGAGTTGTGCAGGGTCATGGTGTTGTCCCAGATCGTCACATCCCCCGGCTCGTGGGCGTGGTCGTAGCGGAACTCCGGCTTGAGGACATGCGCTTCGAGCGCATCGAGAAACTGCCGGGACTCGGTCTCCGAAAGCCCGTCGACCGTGATCGGCGGCCGCACCCGCGGTCGCGACGCCCAGACCGGGCTATGCAGCGACTCGATGCCCGAGCGCGGGTTGGCGCGCACCAGGGGCGCAAGCCAGCCGGGGTCTTCGGCATTCAGCCGCCGACGCACCCGGACCTTGCGCAACCGCTCCTGCTCGGCCGTGGGCAACGCGGCGAACGCGGCCGCCGTGTCCGCGTAGGCCGTTTCGCCATTGCACGGCAGTCGCAGGCGACGGCGCATGAGTTCGGCGTCCGCGCCGTCGAAATAGGGATGCTTCCCGTTCGCCGCGACCCAATTTCCACCAGGAGCGTCCCGGCGGGTCGGCACGGTGTGGACTAGGAACATCGATACGTAGATCGGCAGGGGTTCGTACTCGATGTCCGTGTGCCACGAACCGCCACCGCCAACTCTCGGCTCGCCCTTGGCACCGCGGAAGTTGGCGACCACGAGCACGGCCGGCGAGTCGTGCGGCAGGCACTGCAAGCGCCCCGGCAGCGCCGCGTTCACGGCCGCCGCGACGCGCTTGGCGGGCGGGATCATGGATATCGAGCCGCCGCTCGGGCTGTCCGACTGCGCCGGTTTGCCGCCACGCGTGAAATTGCTCGGGTGCGGAACGGGCGCGCCCCAATAGTTGGCGAACCGTTCAAAGTCAGCGAGCGTGAACGTCGCGAGATCCTGGCCGGGTATGGTGACGATGCGGTAGAGGCTGAGCGCATCGAGCAGGACCGAGACCTGGCCCGGATTAAGCGGCTTTGACAGGTTGAGCCCGGTCAGCCGCATGGCTGCGCCGCTGACCGCGAGCGGACCATGGCAGTGGGCCTCCTTGCCGAAGGCTCTCTGCAAACGACGGCGTAGATCGGCGAACTCAGTCATGGTCGCTCCCGAGCGCTGCCGGACGATCCTAACACCCACCATCGAGGTACGCGGGCCTCAGGCCCGCAATGGCGTTTCTCCCACGGGGGGTGAGTCCGCAACGCGGGGTTCTCGGCGTGTCTGTAGCACATGGTTTGTCCGCTTCGGTAGCACGTGGGTATGAAGCGTCGTCCAATTCGGAATATGCCAGCGCATTGGCCGGTTTCGCCACGCCCGCCAATGCGGCCATTGCGCGGACTCCAACCGCCGTGCTAAAAACATAGCATCTAAGCGACGTGTCCCAGGGAACTCCCATGCCATACACCCGGAGCCATGGTCGGTCGAAGCTCAAGCTTGCACGGCGAGTGTTCCCTTGGTTGACGGCGCTGCTCGTGCTGGAGGCGCAGACGAGCGAAACGCCCGTGGTACTGCAGGCGATGCAGGCCGAGTTGGAACGTTCCATGGACGCACTGGCCGGCGAGGAGGTGCCACCCTATTTCCTCAGCTACGAAATCACGGAGTTGCGCAACGTCGGCACCTCGGCAGCGTTCGGCGCCTTGACGGCGAGCGGCGACAGTCGCCACCGCGGCCTCGACGTGGACCTACGCGTTGGCGACTACAAGCTGGACAACACTCGCCAGATCCGCGGTGCGAGGAACACCTTCCCATCCTCGCTTTGGAGCATGGTGGCCGTGCCCGTCGAGAATGACGTCGATGCCATACGCAGCGTGCTTTGGCGCGAGACCGATCGGCAATACAAGCGTGCCCTCGAGCAGTTCACCAACGTCGAGACCAACGTCCAGGTCAAGGTGGAGGCGGAGGATCAGGCCGGCGACTTCAGCCGCGAGTCGGGCCATCTGGCGATCGAGGAGGCGACACCGATCAACGTTGATCGCACGGACTGGGAAGCCAAGGTCGAACGCTACTCGGAGCCGTTCTCGGCCTACGGCGAGATCCTCGGCGCTTCCGCACGGCTGAGTGCGTTCACGGAGACGCGTTGGTTCGTCAACAGCGACGGCGCCGCGATCCAGACTGCGGAGACGATCTACCGGTTGTTCATCTCCGCGAGCACCAAGGCGGCGGACGACATGGAGTTGCCCCTCTATCGGGACTACGGGTCCTTCACACTGGGCGGACTGCCCGACGACGAAACGGTTGCCCGGGACGTCGCGACGATGATCGACACGTTGCTCGCGTTGCGCGAAGCTCCCGTCGTGGAGCCCTACACTGGCCCGGCGATTCTCTCCGGCACGGCGAGCGGCGTGTTCTTCCACGAGATCCTCGGCCATCGCGTCGAAGGACACAGGCAGAAGCTGGAAGACGAAGGTCAGACCTTCAAGACGATGCGCAACGAACGCGTGCTCCCCGAGAGCTTCTCCGTGTTTTTCGACCCGACGCAAAAGCGCCTGGGGTCGTTCGACCTCGTCGGCAGCTACCGCTACGACAACCAAGGTGTGGCCGGACGGCGCGTTGCGGTGATCGACAAGGGGATCCTCCGAAACTTCCTCATGTCGCGTACGCCGATCGACGGCTTCCCGAACTCCAACGGCCACGGCCGCAAGCAGATGGGGTTCAAGCCGGTGGCGCGGCAATCGAACCTGATCGTGCACGTCGAGAATCCGCTCACGAGCGACGAGTTGAAGGCGCGCCTGATCGCGGCGATCAAGGCCGAGGGCAAGCCGTTCGGGCTGCGCTTCGTCGAGATCCAGGGCGGCTTCACCCTCACGGGACGGACGATCCCCAACTCGTTCAACGTGACGCCGTTGCTGGTCTACCGGGTCTACCCCGACGGTCGCGAGGAACTGGTGCGCGGCGTGGATCTCATCGGCACGCCGCTGACGACGTTCAGCAGGATCGTTGCGGGCGACGACCAGATCGCGGTCTTCAATGGCACCTGCGGGGCCGAGTCCGGCGGCGTGCCGGTCGCCGCGGCGTCGCCGGGAATCCTCGTCTCGCAGATCGAGGTGCAGAAGAAGTCGAAGTCGCAGGAGCGAGCGCCGCTCCTGCCAGCACCGCTCGGAGGGCAGACCCATGACCGGATCTGAGCGATACCGCAAGCCGGTGCTGGCGACCACGCTCCTGGTTGTCGCTGGCCTAGTTCCTGCGTTCGGCGCCGAACCGGAAGGCGCGACCATGCAGGCACTGCGCGACGAATTGGCGCGCTCGATGGCCGAACTGCGCATGGACGGCATGCCCCGCCCTTACTTCATCGCCTACACGGTCGTCGATGCCGACACGCTGACGACGGGCGCGAGTTTCGGTGCTTCGCTGCCGACCAGCGAGGCGCGCTCGCGGCGCTTGCAGGTTGAACTGCGGGTTGGCGAACCGGCGTTCGACAACACCAACTTTCGCGACCGGTCGTTCCTGCCGGCGCGTGCCCTGACCAGGACGCTCCCCCTCGCCGACGACTACCAGGAGGTTCGGCGGCAGACTTGGCTCGCCACCGACGCCGCGTACAAGCAGGCGCTGGAGATGCTCGCGAAGAAACGTGCCGTCTTGCAGAACGAGACTCGTAGCGAGGAGGTGGGTGATTTCCACGCCCAGGAGCCGTCAAGCTATTTCGAGGACGCCGACACGACACCGCTCCCGGTCGCCGAGTTGGAGGATCTCGTGCGCGACGTGTCCGCGGTCTTCGTCGACATGCCCGACGTGCACAACTCGACGGTCAACGCAACGCTGGGCAACCACCGCGTCTACTACGTCAACAGCGAAGGCACGGCGTTTACCCGCTCCGACCCCAACGCATCGTTCTGGGTGCAGGCGCAGACGCAGGCCGAAGACGGCGCGGTGGTGCGCGACTTCGCGGCCGCCCACGGCCAGCGCTGGGACGAAATCGACCGGGACCACTTGTTAGCGGCGGCGAGCGAGATAGGAGAGACCGTGGCGGCGCGACGCGCGGCGAGCGACCTTGCGCGCTACACGGGGCCTGTCCTGGTCACGGGGCAGGCCGCTGCAGAGCTGTTCGCACAGGTGTTCATGCCGCGCCTCCTTGCCAAGCGCGCTCCGGACATGGATCCGCAGTTCCGGCGTTTCGCCGCCGCGGCCCGGAATCCTTTCATCGACAAGCTCGGCGGGCGGGTGCTGCCGCGGTTGTTGGATGTCGTCGACGACCCGACCATCGTCGTGGCCGGGTTCCACGGCGGCTACGCCGTGGACGACGACGGCGTTCCCGGGGCGCCCACGACGGTGGTCGAGCGGGGCATCTTGAGGACGCTCTTGAGCTCGCGAAACCCGGTGCCGGGAGTGGATGCGAGTACCGGCAACCGGCGGGGTGCTGGCCCACTGCCGAGCAATCTGCGTATCACCTCGGAACGCGGGCTCGAACCGGGCGATCTCGAGGAGGAGTTCGCGCAGCTCGTGGCGGAGTGGGGGAACGAGTACGGCGTCGTGGTTCACTGCTTGGACAACCCCTCGGTCAGCCAGGAAGCCGCATCCACGGCGCGCGTGATCGTCTTTGGGGCGGCGGCGCAGGAGGCATCGGTGGAGGATGTGAACCTAGCCTACAAGGTGTTTCCGGACGGCCGTCGCGAACTGATCCGCAATGCGGAGTTCGCGGCTTTGAGCGACGCCGCGTTCAAGGATATCGTGGCCGTGTCCAAGGCGCCGACCGTGTACACAATGAGCTACGATGCATCGGACTTTCCCGGCTTTTCCCTTTCTGGCGTGCCTGCCCCCGAAACGCCCCGTGTAACGATCTCCATCCCCGATCTCCTGTTCGAAGAACTCACGCTGCGCAAGCCGTCTGAGAACATCCCGCGTCCACCGGTGGCCGGCCACCCGTACTTCGACGAGCGTGGCTAAGTGGCAAGGGGCGTCGCGATGACTGCGGCCCATCGATCCGCGCTGCCAGTTCCCACGATCTGCCTACTGTCGGTCTGCCTCCTCGCCGGCCCGGTTTGTGCCGGACAGACCGCGCCCGCGCCCCAGGCAGAACGAGACGCACCATTCACGGAAACGGCGGCGGATGACGACGAGTACGTGGAGGAGGTGATCGTCACGGCTGAACGGCTGAAGAAAGGCGCGATTCCGACGCAGACGGTCATCGTGCAGACCTATAACGTGCTCACGCGGGGCAAGCGCCTCTACAACGCGAGGCGATACAAGGAGGCGCTGCCCTATCTCGTCGTGGCCGCCAAGCGCGGCTTCAAGTGGGCACAGGCGATGGCCGGCGACATCTATCTCCACGGCCGGGGCGGCGTCCCGCGGGACATCGAGTCGGGAATGGGCTGGCTTGGCGTGGCCGCACGGATGCACACGGCGCCAGCCATTCAGAGCTACTTCCGCCAGGCGATGGCGGAGATGCCAGCCAACGCTGTGGCGCACATCGACGATGTGGTTGCGCGCTACCGGGAGCAGTGGAGCAGCCGGGACTGGCGGGTGTCGTGCCGGCGCACGGTCACGGGTTCGCGAATGGGGCTGGGTGTCATGAGCCTGCGTCTCAACAAGCGGCTATCGTGCACTTTCGCCGACGAGGTACCGGTCTGCCGCGAACCCTTGTTCAACGTTGGCGATGTGCTCGATCCGGAGCGGCCCTTGCCCCTGCAGTGGGTTTGCCCGCCGGTCACGGGCTAGGCGAGTCGGTAGCGCAGCGGTCGGATGATCGAGACGCATGCCAGTGCGCTGGTCGCCATGTCGTGCGTGGCGCTGATTGTTGCGAGCGTTGTGCTCGCGGCGGACGCTGCGACGGGTACCGTGCGCGACGGCGTCTACACCGATGCCCAGGCGGAGCGCGGCAAGGCCGTTTACGTCGCGCAGTGCGCGGCGTGCCACAAGGCCGACCTTCGCGGAGAGCCGATGACGCCTTCCCTGGTGGGTGTCTCGTTCGCTTTTCGCTGGAACGACCAGACGCTTTACGACTATCTCGTCGGCATGCGCGCCACCATGCCGCAGGGCGCGCCGGGTGGCTTGAGCGATGCGGCGTATGTGGACGTGCTTGCCTACATCCTCGCCGAGAACGGCTACCCGAGGGGCGATGTCCGGCTAGTCGCGGACGCCGATGTGCTGAAGGCGATACGGATCGAGGCCGACTTCTAGATCGGGTTTGCGTAGGTCCGGGAACCTTGCTCGATCGTCGAGCGACGACACGCCGCCCGCTCGGGCGGATCTCCTACAAAACTTTCAGCTTTTGCCCGTAGCGCCTCCGGTCGAACCTGCCCGATGCTGCGACTCCCGCATGCCGGACGCAGCACGATGGCGGACGCCGTCAGCCACGACCAGAACTTCAAAAATCTCATCGTCGACTATTCGAACGACGCGCTGGCGTTCTTCGCCCCGGAGGAGGCGCCGGCGCCGGAGGACGCCGTGGACATCAAGCCGGTGCGCCAGGAGCAGCTCCAGGAGCGACCCGGCGACCGCTACCGGGCGCTCGACGCGCCGCTGATGGTGGAGTGGACCGACGGCCGCCGGGAGGCGGTCGTGTTCGCGCTGGAGGAGGAGTCGGACTGGAGCCGGTTCTCGACGCACCGGCTGGCCCGCTACTGCCTGGACCTCGCCGAGATGTTCGACACCGACCGCGTGGTGCCGGTGACGATCTTCCTGCGCGACGCGGAGCGGGCGCCGGCGTCGCTGGTTCTCGGCACCGAGCGGCACCGCTACCTGGTCTTCGACTACGTGGCCTGCAAGCTTGCCGCGATGCCCGCGGAGGACTGGCTGGACAGCGGCAACCTGGTGGCGCGCGTCAATCTGCCGAACATGGACAGGGGGGCGCTCGACCGGGTCGACGTCTACGCCAGCGCGGTGCGGGGCCTGCTCGACCTGGAAAAGGACCGCGCCAAGCAGGGGAAATACCTGGACTTCATCGACATCTACGCTGAGCTGACGGACAATGACAAGCGCCGCTACCGGCGGCGGTACCCCGAGGAGGCCGACATCGTGACAGGATTCCTACAACGAGCCCGCGACGAGGGCATCGAACAAGGCCGCGAGCAGGGTCTTGAGCTGGGCCGCGAACAAGGCATCGAACAAGGCATCGAGCAAGGCATGCGGCAAGGCCGCGCCGAGGGCGAGCGCGCGGTGCTGGAGCTCCTGCTCCGGCGGCGCTTCGGTCGGCTGCCGGCCGAAAAGGCCGAGCTGCTGCAGAGCGCGCCCGAGGCGGACCTGGAGGCGTGGGCCGACAAGGTGCTGGACGCCCGCACGCTCAACGAGGTCTTCGACACCCCGCGCTAGGACTGGCCGTAGCCCGAAGTGGGGAGTTTTCAATCGGCACTTCTGGGGAGTATTGATCCGGTACCGACACGCCTCCGCTCGGCGGGTCTGCTTTCAGCGGTCGGACAATGACAAGCGCCGCTACCGGCGCTACCCGGAGGAGGCCGACATCGTGACAGGATTCCTACAACGGGCCCGCGACGAGGGCATCGAGCAAGGCCGCGAACAGGGTCTTGAGCTGGGCCGCGAACAAGGCATCGAGCAAGGCATGCGGCAAGGCCGCGCCGAGGGCGAGCGCGCGGTGCTGGAGCTCCTGCTCCGGCGGCGCTTCGGTCGGCTGCCGGCCGAAAAGGCCGAGCTGCTGCAGAGCGCGCCCGAGGCGGATCTGGAGGCGTGGGCCGACAAGGTGCTGGACGCCGGCACGCTCGACGAGGTCTTCGACATTCCGCGCTAGCGGACTGGCCGTAGGCCGAAATGCGGACGGGGACGTCCGCGCACCTCCAAGGGTTCGGCGGCTGCGGGGTACGCGGGCGTCCTCGCCCGTAATGAACGTTGCACAGGGCCCGAATAGCGGACGCGAACGGCAAGCCGTTCGCGGACGTCCGCGCACCACCTCGACTGCGCCCCTGGAGGTGCGCGGGGCTCCCGGCCCGCATTGCTCTGCAACGGGGCCGGGATCGCGTCCGCGGTGGTCAGTCGACGCGTGTGGGGTCGGCGCGGGACAGGTTCGTGAGGTGGCCGGTCGGGCTCGACAGGAGGCTTAGCACGACGATGTCGCGGTTTGCCTCCACGCGCAGGCGCCACTTGCCCTTGCCGTCGCCGAGGGAGCCGGTGGTGATGGCGGCGGCTTCGCCTGATTCCAGTTCCGCTGCCGTTAGCTCCACGGCGTCGCCGGCGGGCACGAGCACGCGCACGGTCGTGCCGGGACGCGCGCCGCTGTCGTCCGTCCCGGCGACGGTTGCGACGGCGGTGCGCGTCCCGGGGTTCACGAGCCGCAGGATGCTTACCTGGTTGGCGTTGCTGCCGGGGTTGAAGACCGCGATGCGGTGCACGTCGTCCGCGTTCGGGGCCGACGCGTTCATCGCCGTGAGGAAGCCCTCGGGAGTGCGGATGTAGGCGTTCGCCTCGAACTCGACGTCGTCGCTCGACAGCGCAAGGCGCCACGTGCCCGTGCCGGATCCGGTGCTGCCGGTCAGTCCCTTCGAGGCATTCCCGAGTTCCAGGTCGTCGGAGTTGAAGTGCCTCGTCTGGCCCGCACGGAGAGCCAGCGTCAGCGTCTCGTACCCGCGGTCGGTGTCGTCGCGTGCTGCGATCGTCACCGTTCCCGCTTCGTCGGAGAGGTTCCGCACGCGCATGAAGCCCTGTCGGCCGAGCGGGTCGGACGCCGCCGGGAACAGGTGCGCGTGCCAGACGCCGTCCGCGTCCGCGGACGCCACTCCCGACAGGTTCGTCAGGTGTCCCGTCGGGCTCGACAGGAGGCTCATCGCCACGAGCGGCGGGTCGGACTCCACGGCCAGGCGCCACTTGCCGGCACCGTCGCCGAGGCCGGCCTGCGGGGATCCGCAGTCGAGCCCACTTCCGGACTCCAGTTCAGAAGCGTCCACCGTGCACGCCGTCCCCGCGGGTACGGTCAGCTCGACCGCTGAGCCGGGCGAGCGGCCGGCGTCGTCGACGCCCGCCACCGTCGCCTCGACCTCCTCGTCGTGCGGGTTGACGAGCCGCAGGTGGCTCACTTGGTTCACGTTGCTCGCCGGATTGAAGGTCGCGACGTGCCGCGAGCCGTCCTCGTCCGCCGGCGCGGTCGCCACCATGGCGGTGACGAACCCGTCGGACGTGCGCAGGTAGCCGAGCGCCTCGACGTCGAGCGTCGTGCTGTCCACCTCGAACCGCCAGCCGCCCGTGCCGGGTCCGGTGCCGCCGGCCAGGCCCTTGGCGGCATTGCCGGACTCGAGGTCGTCGGAGTTGAACGCGGCCGTCTGCCTAGGACCGAGCGTCAGCGTCAGTGGCTCGTACGTCCTGCCCGCGTCGTCGGTGGCGGTGACCGTCGCCGTGCCGTTCGCGTCGGAGTGGTTCAGCACGCGTGCGAACCCCTGGCGCATCGGGTCCGACGCCGATGCGAACAGCCACACGGCCGTGCCCAGGTCGTCGGTAGTTGCCGGCTCCGCTCGCGCGGCCTCCACGGTGACCGTGAACGTCTGCGAGACGGACTCGTCGTCCGGATCCCTGGCCGTCACGGTGATCGTTGCCGTGCCGGCGCCCACGCCGCGCACGGTCAGCGTCGAGCCGTCCACCGAGACGGTGGCCACGGATTCGTCGGACGACTCCGCTTCGTAGGTCAGATCGTCGTTGTCGGGATCGGAGAATGCCGTCGACAGGTCGATCTCCAACGATCCACCGGCCGTGACGGTCGCCGCGGCGACGCTCTGCGCCGTCTGCGGCGCGCCGTTGGACGAGCCGCCGCCTCCACCACCGCCGGTGCTGCCGCTGTCGTCTCCGCCGTCGCCTTCGTCGTCCCCGCCTTCATCGCCGCCGTCGTCATCGTCGTCGGGGTCCGGCGCCACAGTCACTACCGCCGTCGCGGCGCTGGTCCGGCTTTCGGGGTTGCCGAGGTCGTCGCGGAACGACGCCCGCACCTTCAGCGTCCGCGCCACGTCGGCGTCGGCCACCGCGTAGGTGACCTCGTCCGCGCCAGCGATGTCCGCTTCCGTGGCATCGCTCTCTACCCGGATCCACTGGTAGGCATAGACGGTCCCGGTCAGCCCGTCGGCGTCGGCAATCGTGCCGGACGAGGCCCGCAGCGTCTGGCCCGCCTGCGCCGTGCCCGAGATCGTCGGCGCCCCGGTCGCCGCGACGTTCGACACGTCGTCGTCCCGGATCGCAAGCGTCACCGCGGCGGGGGCCGCGACCGTCCCCGTCCCGCCGCCGCTCGCCGTCGCCGAGACGCGCACCCGCTCGTGGTCCTCGTCGAGTCCTGATTGGCCGTCACCGTCACCGTGCCGGTGCTGGACGTCTGCCCCTCCGGGATCGTCAGCGTCGTCCCGTCCAGGGTGAAGTCGTTCGCATCCGTGCCGGTTTCCGGCACCGCCGACACGGTGAGGGTCGTCTCGCCCGCCACCGCGCGGCTGAGCGTCGCGGTCACGGTCGCCGCCTCGCCCTCGACGATCTCGGACGGATGCAGCGCCAGCGTCGTCGCGGCGTCGTCGTCGGCCAGGAACATGCGGACGAACAGCGAGAGCGTCCCGTACTCCTCCGGGACCGTGCCGTGCAGCACGATCTGCTCGTAGGCGCGTTCCACGGCCCCGTCGTTGATCGGCGTCAGCTCGAACTCGGCCGTGCCGGTCGTCCGCCCGGCCGGAATGGTCACTGTGAGGTTTTCAGGCGCCGTGTAGTCCGTCCCCCGGGTCGCGTCGATCGCGTCGTTGGACCGAGCCCCGATGTCGACCGCCACCGAGGTGTCCGTGGACAGCGCGGTGCCCGACGGGAAGGACGCGGTCACGGCCACCGTGGTCGGATCCGCGTCCTCGCGCACCGTGCGCGGGCTCGCGTCCATCTCGATGGCGTTCGGCGCATCGTCGTCGTCGGTGATCGTGCCCGACACCCGGGCCGTGCCGCCCATGACGTCCAGCGACGACCGGAACGTGGCGCCGCTCAGGTTCGACAGGGCCAGATACACCGTCTCGTCGCTTTCGACCAGCACGTCGCCGGCGATCGGCACCCCAACGGTCTTCAGCCTCTCCCCCGGGGCGAAGGTCGCCGTGCCGGAGCGCGCCTCGTAGTCGCCCGGCGCCTTAGCCGTGCCGTCCTCGGTCCGCCAGTCCACCGTCACGCCGCGGCCGTTGACCTCCTGGTTCAGGCCGCTTTCCGGCTCCAGGCGAAGGTTGAAGATCATGTACGACGTGCCGCTGTCGCCCTCCGTCACGCCGTTGGTCCCGGCCGTCAGCACCGGCAGGGGGTCGTCGTCCGTGATGGTTCCGGTCGCGGTCGGGTCCGCTGCCAGCCGCACCCGGCCCTGCGGGGTGTCCGGCAGGCCGCCGGATGGAGCCGAGAGCGTGACCGTGAACGTCTCCGGGTGCTCGTAAACCACGTCCTCGAGCGTCTCCACCGCGAACGTCGCGCTGCCCGCGTTCGCCGGGATCGTCACCGACCCGTTCGCCGCCGTGTAGTCGCTGTCCGCCGTGACGGCCCTGTCGCCCGTGCCGTCCGACGTCGCCCAGTTCACCGTCACCGGCTGCGCCACCGTCTCCGAGAGCGACACGGTGAAGGTCACCGGGGCGCCCTCGCTCGCCTCGGCGTCGGCCACCGACACCGTCGGCGCGTCGGCGTCGTCGTTGAGGATGGTGCCGAACACGAGCCGCGAGTCGGGATCCGCCGGGTTCTGCTCCTGGAGGCCCGGCGCGAACGTCGCCTCCCCCTCGGCGATCGGCCCGAAGACCACCTGCACGGTCTCGTCCGGCTCGACCACGTCGTCGCCGTACACCGTCACCGAGACGGTCTTGCTCGTCTCGCCCGGCGCGAAGTTCAGTTGGGCGTTGTACGCGTGGTAGTCGTGCTCCGGCGCCCTCGCAGTGCCGCTCAGGGGTCTCTCCGTAGCGGCATTCTCCGCGCTGTGGACCGCGGTGTTGAAGCCCACCCGCACCCTGCGCCCGCTGGCCGGCGACAGTTCCACCACGAAGGTCAGGGCCGTCGTCGTGCCGCTGCCGCCCTCCCGGACGCTCGGCGAGTTCACCGACAGCACCGGCGGATCGTCGTCGTCGCGGATGGTGCCGGTGGCGGTGGCGTCGTCCAGCGCCACGGTCGCCGGGGGGTTGCTCAGGGTGACGGTGAAGGTTTCATCGTCTTCGTTGAGGGCGTCCTCGGCGGTCTGCACAGTGAAGGTCGCGGTGGTCTGTCCGGCCGTCACCGTCACCGTGCCGCCCGCCTGCGCCGTGTAGTCGGCGGGCGCGGTGGCAGTGCCGTCCGAAGTCGCCCAGTTGAGCGTCACGTTCGAGGTGCGCGCCGCGGTCAAGGTCACGGTGAAGGCAATGGCGTCGCCCTCGTCCGCGGCCGCGTCGGCGACCGAGGCAGTAGCATGGTCGATCGTCGTCGCCTCGACCGAGCCGTCGCCGACGTTGAAGAAGCTCACGCGATCCGCATTGTCGGCGCGGTAGCGGAAGTTGTAGGTCGTGGCGGGCGCGAGGCCGTCCGTCCCCGTCAGGGTCACGCTGGTGCCGGAAGTGACGGTCCTCGAACCGGCGGGGCCGTTCATGTTCCAATCGTTGCCCGAGTCCAGCCGCCATTGCACGAAGTACTGGGTGATGTCCTTGCCCCCATCCGTCGTCGGCGGAGACCAAGACAGCGTGATCGCCGCCCGGTCCGTCGCCGCCGTTGCCATCAGCGTGCCGAGGCCGCTGGGCCGCCCGGCGGCGCTAACCACGGGCGCGGAGGATGCTGGGCTTTCTCCTTCACTGTTGACCGCCCGCACCCGGTAGTCGTAGCCGACGGACCACGACGTCTTGCTGTAACTGTGGGTCGTCTCCGTCGCACCCTTGTCCACCGCCGTCTCAAAATCGGTCTGACCAATCACCCGGCGCTCCACCTTGTAGCCAGTGATTGCTGCGCCGCCGGTGTCGCTCGGCGCATCCCACGCCAGCACGTCAGTGACGTCGTTCGAGACGTCGGTCACTCTCAGGTTCGACACCTGACCGGGTCTCGTGACGATGTGGAGGCCGGTGAAGGTCGCGTAGGGGCCGCAAGAGGAATCGTCGTCAGACGTCCCTACGCACGCACGCACCCTGAAATTGTAGGTTGCGCCAGTGGCGAGGTTTCCAACATGAATTGACGTTATGGTCGGTGCATAACCGTTTGCGTTGACAGCAATCCAATTCGGCGAAGTACTGATTTGCCGCTGAGGGAAGTACCTGTTTACGCCGTTTCCAATATCCGAGGGAGTGCCCCAACTGAGAGTCGCCGAGGTACTAGAGCTAACTCTCGCGTCGATATTTGTGGGTTCAGAGGGAACATTGGTCTGCGCCTCGGCCTCCGGCGCGAAGGCAAGCAGTGCGAACGTCGCGAGGAGGAAGGCGCCCGCCGTGCGGCGGGCGAGAGCGGCTACGGAGCGGGCGAAGCGTCCCGGATTGCGATCCGGGCCAGGCCCCCGGCGGCCATGGCGACCCCGGCCCTCTGCGTCACCGCATCCGGATGCGCGCGCAAGGCGCAGGAATGGCTCGGCTCGGCTCGGCTCGGCTCGGCTCGGCTCGGCTCGGCTCGGCTCGGCTCGGCTCGGCTCGGCTCGGCTCGGCTTGAGCATAACAGCCGTACACTGAACGCCCACGCGTCTGCGCGTCCGCCACAAACGTTAACAATGTCGGGCTAGAACTGCGCCCGCTCTTCAATCCAGTGCCAATCCGCATCTCTCGAAACAACTACCCGAGCCCGTTGAGTCGTGGAGAATACCTACAAACTCGCCAAATGTGCGTCCGCACAGGGGGTTTGTTCGTGTGGTTATGATTAATTTGGGTTGGAGAGTTGCCTGCGCCGCGCTCCGGACCCCGATGGATGGCGCTTGTCCACGCCGATTTGGCTTCGCGTTAGGTCGAATGCGTGCCGGGAGGCCCGCGTGCCGGTCGCTTCATTCGCGGCGGCGATGCGGGTCTCAACGTAGATTGTCGCCAGTGCGATGCCGGGCTATCGTGATGCGAACTTACGAGCCGTTCGGCCGACAAGGGGAATACCAATTCGCGATCGTGGCCGCCGTAGCACCGCGGTGATGGATAGGGGCCGATGACGAGCCCCGTGGATGCCTATGCCGTCCTTTCGCCGTCGGCGCGCTTGGTTGCGCAGGTCTATGGCGTGGTTGCGCCGCACGCCGTCGGTGTGCCGCGGATCACCAAGGTGCTCGCGCGGGCCGGGATCAGCCTCTTGGGGCCACCTCTGAGGGAGGCCGAGGTCCGGCGTTGCACACAGGAAGTCGTTGAAGCCGGGATCGGCTTCAAACCGTCAGGGCCAGCCAACGCCGGGGTCTGCGCGCATCCCGCTTGGGCTGTCTCGTTGACTAGCGAGGCGGCGAAAGGACGCCGGCTGGAGCCGATCCTGGGTGCGTTCGAGGCGACCCGGGCGAGTCCCCGATCCGATCCGTACATGTACGAGACGCTGTTCCGCTGCTACGCGGTTGCCGGTGACTTCCGCAATCTCGACGAGTTGATTGGCGGGGATCCGCACCCGGATGACTGGCGCTTCCTTGCCGAACCGTTGGCGGTCGACCTCCTGGCCCTGCTGCCCGCGCGTCACATCGACAGCGCCTTGACCGGTTGTCTGCGCCACGTGATCGACACAGCGGGCGCGGCTGAGCCGGTGATCGACGCCTGCGGGCGCCTGGCGTCGTCCCCAGCGGCCCATGCGGCGGACATCGCCTTCATCGAGGTTCTGAAAGGGCGGTTCCAGGCCGCCGAGGACCTGTTCGACGCCTTGCCGGGGGCGGCTCGCGAACGCAAGCCGGCGACGACCGGTCGGTTGGCGACGAGTGCCGTGATCGCGATGCTCCGCGGTGACGATCTCGCCGCGCGGCGCTTGATCGACGCCTGCCTTGCCGCGGACAAGGTCGGTACCCGCCGACGTTACGTGTTCCCGGACCACCCGGCGTTCGCGTGGGCGCTGCTGTCGTTGGTACGCCTCGACACGCCGGAGTCGCACGCGCTCCTGGCCCAGTTGCTGCGCACCGCGGAGCGACGCGCCAGCGTGCTGCACGACGAGGTCTCGCTCGTGGTCGATGCGTTGTGCGCACAGTCTGGAAAGGCGGTTTACGCCCGCGGGGTGACCTGGCCGCACCTCGAAATCCTCCGCGACGGGCTCCGCTACTGCTGGATCGGCGGTCAACGCCACCAACACGGTCTCGACGAGTGGTGGTCGCTCATGGAGGTGTTCCACGACCGTGCTGAGCACAACGGCTACGCGTGGCTCGCGGCGGAGTGCGCGGCGATCCAACGCCGGGTCGCGGAACTGGACGGCAATGCGGGCAGCGGCCCGGATCCGGCGCCGCTCCACGCGGCGCTGGGTACGAGGACACTCACCGACTTGGCGGCCCCCGTCCCGGTCTGGGAGCGCTCGCTGCGGGCCTTGGAGCAGGTGGCCTACGATGCCCGCAGCGAGAAGGACCAGAAACGGTCGGCTGACTCCGAACGCCGCAAGCGCCTGGTCTGGGACATCGAGGAGGTGGAGCGTGGCATCCGCCTCAACCCGCGTGAACAGCGCGAGACCCGCACCGGGGGCTGGAGCAAGGGCCGCCGTGTCGCGTTGAAGCGGCTCGCCGCCGAGGCCGAGACCATGGAGTACCTGCGCGAGGAGGACTTGGCGGCCGCGGCGGCGATCACGGTTCACCGCTACTGGGGCAACCAGGAATACGTGCTCGGCCACCGCGGAATGTTCGCCTTGGCCGGGCATCCGCACGTCTTCAACGCCTTCGGCGAGCCGGTGGACATCGTTCGTCGTGACCCCGAGTTGCGCATCGACGAGGGCGATGGCGGCCGAGCGGTTGTGGTTCTCGAACCGCACGGCTGGGACAGTGACGACGAGTACGGTGTGGCGCAGGTGTCCGACAACCGTTACGAAGTGAGCCGCTTCACCGCTGATCATCGGCGCTTGTTCGACGTCATTCCGCCCGAGGGGTTGGTGGTTCCGCCGCAAGGCAAGTCGCGGCTTCTCGAGGCGGTGTCGGGGCTTGTCGGCCAGGTCCGCGTGCAGAGTGCGGCGGGCTCCGTGCACGCCATCGCGGAAGTCGCGGCGGATGCCGGGCCATGGGTGCGCTTGGAACCGTTTGAAGCTGGCCTGACCGTCGCGATCGTCGTCGAGCCCATCGCGGACTCCGGGATCTTCTTCGAGCCCGGCCGGGGCGGCGGGACGGTCTTCGCGAACCGGGAGGGCGAGAACGTCCAGGCGCGGCGAGACCTCGCGGCAGAGCGGCAGAACATGGCGGCGCTAATCGACGCTTGCCCCGGGCTGATGTCGCGACCGACCGAGTACGCGCCGCTGCTGTTGCCGGAACCGATCCCTTGCTTGGAACTGCTCGAGCAACTCGAGGCCGCGGGGGCGCGCTGCAAGTGGCCGAAGGGAGAGCCCTTCCGGATCGTTTCCCGGCAGTCGGCCGCGGGCCTCACGATGTCCATCAAGTCCGCGGACCAGTGGCTCGAGGCGTCCGCCAAGCTCGCCGTCGACGATGACACGGTGCTCGACCTCAAGCGCCTCTTCGCGATGCTCGACGCCAATCCGGGCTCCCGCTTCTTGGAACTCGAGAGCGGCGAGTTCTTGGCACTCACGAGCGCGTTCCGGCGACAACTCGAGGATCTCAAGAGCTTGTCGACCCCGGCCTCCGGTGACGCCGTCCGCGTCCATGCATTCGCCGCGCCGTCGCTCGAGGATATGCTCACGGAAGCCGAAGCGGACCTCGACCAGGGCTTGCGAGAGTTGCGCGCGAGAGTCGCCGCGGCACGGGACTTCGAGCCGGCCCTGCCCAATACGCTGCAGGGGGAACTGCGCCCGTACCAGGTCGATGGCTACCGCTGGCTCGCGCGCCTGGGCCGCTGGGGCGCGGGCGCCTGCCTCGCCGACGACATGGGCCTTGGCAAGACCGTGCAGACGCTGGCGGTTCTATTGGCGAGGGCACCGGAAGGTCCGGCGCTGGTCGTCGCGCCGACCTCGGTGGTCGCCAACTGGGTCGACGAGGCGCGCCGTTTCGCACCGACTTTGAACGTCAAGGTCTACACCGGTCACGTCGGTTCCCGCGCGCCGCTGCTCGCCGACCCGCAGCCGTTCGACCTCTACATCACGACCTACGGCTTGTTGCAGAACGACGTCGATGAGTTGGCTGAGATCCATTGGCACAGCGCGGTACTCGACGAGGCCCAGGCGATCAAGAATCCGACCGCCAAGCGCGCCCGCGCGGCGAAGCGGCTGCACGCGGACTTCCGCATCGTCACCACCGGTACGCCGATCCAGAACAACCTGATGGACTTGCACTCGCTATTCGGCTATCTCAATCCGGGCCTGCTGGGTTCCCAAGACCGATTCCGCGCCAATTTCGCCGAGCCGGTCGAACGCGACAGCGATTTCGATGCACAGGCCCGGCTGCGGCGCATCATCGCGCCGTTCATCCTGCGCCGCCTGAAAACCGAGGTCCTGGACGACTTGCCGGAACGCACGGAGATCACCTTGCACGTCTCGCTGTCGCCGGAGGAGGCGAGCCTGTACGAGACCCTGCGGCGGCGCGCGGTGGAGGAGATGGCGAGCACGGAAGAAGATGGCATGAGCGCCGGCGAACGCGGCTTCACGCTGCTTGGACACCTCACAAGGCTGCGCTTGGCGTGCTGCAACCCCAGGCTCGTGCTCGACTCGCCGGCCGGGGAGATCCCGTCAAGCGCGAAGCTCGAGACCTTTGCCGCCACGCTCGACGAGTTGCTGCAGAACCGACACAAGGTGCTGGTGTTCTCGCAGTTCGTCCAGCACCTCAAGATCGTCATGGAGTACTTGGACGACGCTGGCGTCTCGTACCAGTACCTCGACGGCAGCACGCCTGCGAAGGCCCGCAGCGAGCGCATCGCGGCGTTCCAGTCCGGCGAAGGCGACGTATTCCTGATCTCGCTCAAGGCCGGGGGTGTCGGCCTCAACCTCACCGCGGCGGACTATGTCATCCACATGGATCCCTGGTGGAACCCGGCTGTCGAGGACCAGGCGTCCGACCGCGCGCACCGTATCGGCCAGACCCGCCCGGTGACCATCTACCGACTGGTCGCGGAAGGCACGATCGAGGAGCAGATCGTCGACCTCCACCGGCACAAGAGGCACTTGGCCGAACAGTTGCTGCACGGTACCGACGCCACGGCGCGTCTCAGCACCGAGGAGTTGATCGAGTTGTTGCGGAAGCCGGTGGGTTAACGGCTCAGCACGACGCCGATTCGGTTGGCCTCGTTCTCTTCGGTTGGCGGGAACCTCATGACGATGTCGTCCCGACCGTCGTCGTTGAGATCGGCGATGGTGACGCCGCCGGGCATGGTGGTGTCCGGGAAGTCGACAAGGATGGTGGTCGGCTCCTCCTGGAACAACTCGGCATCTCCGGTCCCGGTATAGACCTCGATCCCGCTGCCGCCAACCGGCACAAGCAGATCCGCAAGGCCGTCGCCGTTGACATCCCCGGTATCCAGCCATCGCGCGGAGAGAATGGAGCCGCTGCGTAGGCTGAAGCGGATCCTGATCGGCCTGGTGACGTTCGGTTTCTCGGGATAGGCGTTGTCCCGCATGACATAGAACTGGACGTCGAAGCGCACCGAACCCGTCAACAGGGCCGCGATGATCTTGCCGATGCCGATATCGATCGATGCCATGCCGAAGTCCTGGCGACCGTCGTTGTCGAAATCACCGGTGTCGAAGGGGCCCTGGATCCCGTCCGATTCGATCACGGTGGTCGGTATCTTTGGGAACCGCGTGACGCCATCGGCGCGTTCGCCAAAGTAGAAGTCGTAACGGGTGGATTGATCGAGGAAGCCGTTGATCGTCAACGTGGTGGCGACAAGGTCGCCGACGCCATCGCCGTTGTAGTCGCCGACGTCGTAAAGCGTGACGCGATCCGTGTCGGATGCGTCGCGGTTGCCGACGCCGATGGAGATCGTCACGTCGTCGGAACTGAAATCGATGGGCAGTTCGAGCGCCAACGGGGTGGTGTCGAAGCCGGCGTCGTTCGCCCGATAGACCAGGAATCGTTCGTCCTCCCAGAACGCGAGGTCGTTGTGTCCATCGCCGTCGTAGTCGAGGTCGTAGATTTCTCGCGGGCGGTAGCTGGCCGATCGGAAGCGGGCGATGGCGGTTGGCGTGGCCGTGAGCTTCACGGGGCCGATCCAGTCGCTTCTCGGGTCGTCGCCCTGAAGCCAAACCCAGTAGCCATCGAAGTCCGGCAGGACCAGGTCGCCCTTGTCATCATCGTTGACGTCGCGAATGATCGTCACCTGCGGGACATCGAGCGGCGGAACGTTGTAGACGGATGGCGCCGAGACGAGCGTTGCCCGGACCCAGCCGTCGGGATTGAGCCAGTCGACGTGGTCGCGGCGGAACATCAGCAACCGGTCGCGGTCGGCGGACTCAAGCATGTCGACGAAAATCACGTCGTCGGGGACCTCTGCCGCATACGCCAAGTCCCAGCCGCCACCGTCGAACGCGTACATGGCCATCCGTCGATCACGGTCATCCCCGGCGTCACCGAACACCAAGAGGCTGTCGACGTCGCCGTCGGTCAGATTGCCGTGCAGGACGAGGCCGTCGGATTCGCCGACGTCGATCAGGTAGCTGTCGTAGGCAAGCTCGGCAGAAGCGGCGGCCGACAGCAGGCCCGTTACGAACGGTATCGACCAAGCTTGACGGCGCACAGCACCCACCTCCCACGAACGGCAACTCTGACTGGTGCATCGCGAGATGGTTCACTCGGCAAGAGGAGTCGACAGCTCAGCCCGCATTGCGGAGCTCCTCGCGCACGACGCGGCGCAGCGTGTCCTCGAGTTCGTCGGCGGCGAGGTACTCGCGCAAGGCCTGGTTGATCGCGGTCTGGTAGCCACGACCGGTGTCGGCGGCGCGCTTGCGGAACGCGGCGAGGACGTCGCAATCCAGGATGATCGTTATGCGCGTCTTGCCGGGCTGTTTCAGTGCCGCGCCTCTGGAGGCGTCGGCGAGGTCATATTCCTTTCGCATGGGCTGCCTTCTCTCTTCGGGCACACGGTGAACGCTCCGGCAGTGCGGCTATGATCCCATTCCCTCGTCCCGGGAGCGACGGATGGACCACGTCAACCGTCGGCAATTGCTACAAGCCGGTTCGGCCGCGACCGCCATTGGCCTTCTGGCCAGTGAGCCGGCTGCGGCCGGGGATTCGTCGCACGGGCCAGTCGGGGCGGATTCAACCGTACGCATGGTCGGGGACGGGCTGGGCTTGACACCCAGGGAAACCGCCGCCGTGCTGGAAGATTTGGCGACGGGGCATCCGATCACGCCCGACTGGTATTCCGTGGGCGGTGCCGTGGAACACCTGGAGCAGGCGTTCGCGCAGGAACTCGGCAAGGAGCGGGCGATCTTCATGCCCACCGGCACGCTCGCCAACCACCTCGCGGTACGGGCGCTTGCCGCGGGGCAGGGCCGCGCGATCGTGCAGGCGGAGAGTCACTTGTACAACGATGCCGGCGACTGCGTGCAGCGGCTGAGCGGTATTCCGCTGGTCCCGCTGGGTGTCGGCCGCCCGGATTTCACCTTGGCCGAGGTGCAGCGGGTCATGGACCAAACGGCGAGCCGACGTGTCGCCGCGCCCGTGTCGGTGATCTCGATCGAGACGCCCGTCCGGCGCCGATACGGCGAGACGTTCGATGCGGGAGAGCTTGAGCGCGTGACCGCCTACGCCAAGGAGCGCGGCATCGGCCTGCATCTCGATGGTGCCCGGTTGTACGTGCAAGCGGCGTACGAGGAGCGCCCCGTTGCGGACTATGCGGCGCCTTTCGACACCGTCTACATCTCCCTCTACAAGTGCTTCAACACGCCTTCCGGCGCGATCCTGGCTGGGCCGAAGTCGCTGCTCGATCCGATGGTGGATACCCGCCGGATGTTCGGCTCCGGGTTGCCAGCGGCCTGGCCGTTCGCGGTCATCGCGAGCCGCTATCTCGAGGGGTTCATCGACCGATTCCGAGCTGCGGTTTCCGTCTCCGAGGCGTTCTTCGCCGAGATTTCAAACCACGAACAGTTCGCGGTCGAACGGATTCCTGGTGCCACCAACATCGCCCCTCTGCGGGTCGAGACGGACGATATCCGAGCATTCCGCAACCGGCTGATGACCGAGGGCATCGTACTTCCGCCGCCGCGCGGGACGAGCTTCTGGGTTACCGTCAACGAAACGTGGAATCGCCGCGCCGCTGGCGATCTGGTGGAGCACTTCGAGGCGGCGTTGGGAACCTAACGCCGACCCAACGGGGTTCAATCGGCGGGCGCGTAGTACGGCGTTCTGCGTGACTCGTCGAAGTCGAGAATCGTCAGGCGTTCCATGAGCCGCCGGTGCGGCCAGAAGTCGCCGCTGGCGCTGTGAAGCACGCAACGGTTGTCCCACATGGCCAACGAGCCGACCTCCCACCGGACGCGGCAGGTGTACTCGGGCCGGCCTTCTTGGAGCTTCATCTGCAACAGCAGCACCCGTTCTTCGTCCTCCGGGATGCCGTGCTCCTCGGCGAACCGCCGCACGAAGCCCTGCTGCACGTACAACGTCGTGCCGCCGGTCTCCGGGTGCGTCCGGGCGACCGGGTGCACGGCGACGGGCGTCTTGCCGTCCATCTGGTGTCCCACCGTGCCGATGTGCACGGCCTTGAGGTGGCGGACGCGCTCCTTGGTGGCGAGTGGCAGACCTTCCCACATGCCGTAGCAGTCGCAGAAGCACGTGTCGCCACCAACCGGTGGCGCTTCCCGGCACATCAGCATCGACCCCATCGGCGGACGTTGTTGCCAGGTTGCGTCCGCATGCCACCCCGACGCGGCGTTGGGCACGGTCTCGTCGGAAGGCAGGATCAACATGTCGGGGATGCCGGGAGCCTTGACCTGTTGATTCAGGTCATGCGGGGAGTTCGGGACGTGCTCGCGCTCTCCGAACGGTGCGCCAACCTCGCCGAAGCGTTCCGCGAACTCGACCATCTGTTGGCGGCTGAGGTGCGCTTGGCCTCGGAATATCAGAACCTTGCGTTCGAGCCACAGGCTGCGCAGGAAAGTCACCATCTCGGGGTCGCCCAAGTCCTTGGCAAGGTCGAGGCCGTGCACGATCGTCCCGATGCTCGGCTGCACGGGTTCGAGTTTGAGATCGATGCCGCAGACGGTGACGGGTTTGTAGTAGACCGTGCCGAAATGACCCGCCACGAGTTCGTCCTGGGCGCGGATGTCGTCCATCATCGCGCGCCGGCTGGACACGCCGGGGGCGCGGACTTGGGCGACCGCGCCGATGGGCGTCGACCGGGCCGGCGGTTTGTCGGCGTTGGCGCGCTCGGCGCGGCGGACATAGAGGGGGTTGTCGGCGAGTTGCGGATCCTGGGGTTCGAGCACTGTGCTTACCTGCTCCCGTGGGGTTGGCTAGATGAGGCGAAACGGGTCGGAAGAACGTAACGTGCGAGTATACGCCCGGTATCTGTGGCGGTGCGCGGACGTCCTCGTCCGCATTTCGGGCTTGGGACAACGTTCAATTGGCCGGGGAGGACGCCCGCCCGGCGTGCGATGTCGAAGTCGGCTACGCTTCACGCATCCAAGTGTCGAGGTGACGTCGCTGGAGACGCGCGCGCAGCCCTCTGCTGGCCCCGTCCTCGAGGTCGTAGACCTGGTAACGGAATTCCGCACGCCGGACGGTGCCGGCCGTGCTGTCAACGGCGTCTCGTTCGACGTGCGCGTGGGCGAGACCCTCGGGATCGTCGGCGAGTCGGGCTGTGGCAAGAGCGTGACGGCGCTGTCGATCCTTGGCTTGGTGCCGAGTCCGCCCGGGAACGTGGTCGCGGGGCGAGCGTTGCTCGAGGGGCGCGACCTCCTGGCGATGCCGGAGCGCGAATTGAAGGACGTGCGCGGCAACGAGATCGCGATGATCTTCCAGGAACCGATGACGTCCCTGAATCCCGTACTGACGGTGGGCTACCAGATCGGTGAGGCGCTGCGTCGGCACGAGAATGTCTCCCGGCGGGCGGCGCGCACGCGGGCCGCCCGCCTGCTGGAACTGGTCAGAATCCCGGAGCCTGCTCGACGGCTCGACGAATACCCGCACCAGTTGTCGGGCGGGATGCGCCAACGGGCCATGATCGCCATGGCGCTGGCCTGCAACCCGAAGGTGTTGATCGCCGACGAGCCGACCACGGCGCTCGACGTCACCATCCAGGCGCAGGTGCTCGACCTGATCCTCGATCTGCAGGCCCGCTTGGGCACAGCCGTGATCCTGATCACGCACGATCTCGGAGTGATCGCGGAGTCGGCGCACCGCGTGATCGTCATGTACGCGGGCCGCAAGGTCGAGGAAGCGGGCGTCCACGGCCTGTTCGCCGCGCCGATGCATCCCTATACGCAGGGGCTCTTGGCATCGGTACCGCGTCTCGGGACCGGATCTCAAGCGTCCGCGACGCGGTTGGCCGAGATCGCCGGCGTCGTACCGGCCTTGACCGCAATGCCCAGCGGCTGCGCGTTCGCCCCGCGTTGTCCGCTGGCGGACGACCGCTGCCGGATGCAAGTGCCGCCGTTCGAACAACGCGGCGAAGCGGGGCACCGGGTGGCCTGTTGGCATGCGGGGGAGAGCGGCCCATGAGCATCCCGCCGATGCTCGAGGTCACCGACCTTCAGAAGCACTTTCCCGTGCGCAAGGGCCTGTTCGGGCGGGTGACCGGGCAGGTGCATGCGGTCGACGGCGTTAGTTTCACCATCGCTGCCGGGGAAACCCTCGGCCTCGTCGGGGAATCCGGGTGCGGCAAGACCACGGTCGGCCGCACGGTGCTCCGCCTCCTCGAGCCAACCACGGGCACGATTCGCCTGGACGGCGACGACATCACCGCGCTTGGCAACCGCGAGTTGCGACCGTACCGCCGACGGATGCAGATCATCTTCCAGGATCCGTTCTCGTCGCTCGACCCGCGCATGTCGGCCGCCGACATCGTCGGCGAACTGCTCGGCGTGCACGAGGTCGCCAAGGGTGCCGAGCGCCGCGACCGGGTCCGTGCCCTGTTCGAGCGCGTGGGCTTGCGCGCCGACCAACTCGACAACTATCCCCACGAGTTCTCCGGCGGCCAACGCCAGCGGTTGAGCATCGCCCGCGCGCTGTCGCTCAACCCTGAGTTGATCGTGTGCGACGAACCGGTGTCGGCCCTTGACGTGTCCATCCAGGCGCAGGTCATCAACCTGTTGATGGACCTGCAGGCCGAGTTCGGCCTGTCGTACCTGTTCATCGCCCACGACCTCGCCGTGGTGGAGCACTTGAGCGACCGGGTCGCGGTGATGTATCTCGGGCGTATCGTCGAGTTCGCCGACAAGCGGACGCTGTTCGAGAATCCGCAGCATCCGTACACCGAGAGCCTGCTTGACGCGGTTCCTGTTCCCGATCCGAGCCGCGCCCGCAGCAAGCGCCACCTGCAGGGCGACGTTCCGAGTCCGGTGAACCGGCCGTCGGGCTGTCACTTCCACACGCGATGCCCCTATGCGACGGATCAGTGCCGCGTCGAGGAACCGTTCCTCAAGCCGATCGCCGAAGGCCACGAGGTCGCATGTCATCTGCGCTAAGGTGGCTGCGAGGTACGGTCGCGCACCGGCTAGCAGTCGTCCTGCTCGTTGGCTTGGGCGGTTGCTCGGCGCCCGTCGACGAGGCCGGGAGCGCCTCGCAGCGGATGCCGCGCTCGGAGCCCGTCCATGGCGGCCATCTGCGCGTCGGCTATGCCCTTGAGCCGACGTCGTTGGATGCGGTGCTGGGCCGATCCGGTGGCGACGCGTACTACTGGCGTCAGATCTACGATCAACTCGTGGATGCGGATCGGGACCTGAACCCGCGTCCATCGACTTCCCTTGCGACGTCCTGGGAGATCTCCGAGGATCCGGACGCCATCACCTTCCGCCTGCGCGAAGGCGTCGTGTTCCACGACGGCACGCCGTTCGATGCCGAGGCGGTGAAGTTCAATGTCGATCGGATTCTCGACCCGGCGACCAAGGCCACGCCACGCGCCTCGATGACGGTGATCGACTCCGTGGACGTCGTCGACGATTACGTGGTGCGCTTCAACCTGTCGCGCCCTTGGGGGGCCGGCCTCAACATGCTGGCCGATCGCGGTGGCGTCATGAACTCGCCCGCGGAAGTGCTGCGCCTCGGGGCCGACTATGGCTGGCAACCGGCCGGTACGGGACCGTTTCGCGTCGACAAGGTGATCACCGGCACGATGGTGCGGTTGGTGCGCAACGAGGCGTACTGGGGCGTCGATGCCGACGGGCGTCGGCTGCCGTACCTCGACGAGGTGACCATTCGCGTCATTCGCGATGAAACCGTCTTGGCTTCGGCGCTGCGGACGGGCGAGATCGACGTGGCCTACCTGCCGTTCAAGGATGTCGCCGCGTTTCAGCGTGACAGCCGGTTCCGCATCGAGACCATGGACGGCGGTTCTGTGGCGATGCTGTTGGCCTTCAATGTCGGTAGCGCGCCCCTCGACGACGTCAACCTGCGGCTCGCCGTGGCGCACGCGATCGACCCGGTGGTCATCAACAAGGCCATCTATTTCGACAAGGTCCTGGTGGCGGACTCTGGGATGTGGCCCGTGGGTGCCATGGTGCACGATCCGGACGTGCCGCGGCCATACTACGACCTCGACAAGGCCCGCGAATACTTGGCGAAGGGCGGCAAGCCGGACGGGTTCGAGTTCACAGCCATGACTTGGACCAGTCCCGTGCTGATTCCGACGGCGGAGATCATCCGCGCCATGCTGAAGAAGATCGGCGTGGTCATGAACATCGAGGTGTTCAGCGTCGGTGTGGCCACGGAGAACTTTTTCCACGGCCGCCAACACCCGGTCTACATCACCGGGTGGAGCCGTTACCCGGAGCCGGACTGGATCGCCTCGCTGGCGTTCAAGAGCGACGGCTTCTACAACGCCGCCAACCTGCCCCGGCCGGACGTCGATGCCCTCGTCGAGCGGGGCGCTTCGCTCTACGGGCTTGAAGATCGCCGGCGCGTATACCGCGAACTCAACGCGCTGGTTCTGCGCGAGGCCTGGTTCGTGCCGTTCCTGTACGGGGTCTCCTACGCCGCGGCCCCGGGCAAGGTGCGTAACTTGGATCGGCTCATGGGTTGGGACGGGAAGATGAACCTGAAGGAAATCTGGCTCGACGAGTAACGGGACGCTTTGACCGGCGTTACTGCCGCTGACGCAAAGCTCTGAGCTCTGCTTCAAGAGCGTCCGCCCGCGCTGCTTCTCGGACTGCTCGATCCTCCGCTCGGACCGCTCGATCCTCCGCTCGGACCGCTCGATCCTCGGCGGCTTCCTTCGCCGCGACCTCTTCCTCCACGGTGTTGATCCGCCCGGTTCGCGGGTCATGTAGCCGCAAGTCCTTGCCGTCAGCGTACAGGTAGAGGCCGAGCACCGCGCTCCAGTACGGGATTGCGCCAGGCGGCACTGGCACCTCGTCGGCGGCCGGCGGCACAGGCGATGCAGCAGCGTACCGGCCGTCGGCGAGGAGACGTCCGCTCAAGCCGCGAGCGATTCGGTGCCGCTCGGGGTCGAAGATCCAGTACTCCGGGATGCCGATCGCCTCGTAGCGGTTGGGCTTGTCAACCGTGTCGCGTTCGCCCGAACCGAACGAGACGATCTCGATCACGAGGTCCGGAACCGGTTCCTGCCAGAGCTTGTACGACATGCGGTCCGGGCTGCCGGCGTGCCGGGCGCGTCGATGGCGCCGGCGGTCAGCGACACCAGGATGTCCGGCGCCAGCGGCTTGGCGGACCGGTCCTCGCGGCGCGCATACAGGCCGACGTCGCTCGCGACCACCGCGCGGTCGCCGTGCAGGCGGGCCATCCGCGGACGCAGGATGGCCGCCAACCCGGTGCGGATGAGGTCATGGCGGAAGTTCTCCACGGGGCACTTGTAGAGAAAGCCGTCGCGGTCATACTCGCCGCCGGGCACGGGGTGCGGCGGCGTCGTCGGGACGTTGGCCCGTTTGGCCGCGGGGGGCGCACCGCGGTTCGTTTGTTCCCTTCTTCGCATCGTGAAACCGTACCACAGTCCTATCTCGCGTCTGGCTTAAGCCGGCCTTGGAAGCGCCCCAAAGCCGGCCGGCACAGCCGGGAGAATTCGCGCAGCGAATTCTCGGGGCGACCGCGAAGCGGTCGCGTCCCGTCTTGTTGTAGGAAATCGCCCCGTTGGATCAAGCGCGAGCGCAAGCCGTTGCCATAGAATCGGCCAATGGCTGTTCGCATCTACTGCCGCAACGCATCGCCGCAAAAGACCGGAGCCTGAACGGGCGCCATGTGGCAGTACGTCGTTCGCCGTCTCCTACAGATGCTGCCCGTGCTCGGCATCATCACGTTCATGGTCTATGCGCTCATGCTGGCCATTCCCGGCGATCCGGCCCGCGCGCTGATCGGCCCCGGCGAGTCCCTCGACGAGGAGCAACTCGAACTCATCCGCAAGGAGTACAACCTCGATAAGCCGGCGGTCGTTCAATACGGCATCTGGCTTGGCAAGGCGCTCCGTGGCGACCTGGGCCGCTCGACACAGAATCAGCGGCCGGTGGCGGAGGAACTCGGCTCGCGCGCGCTGGTGACCCTGCAGTTTGGGGTCGTGGCCTGGATCCTTGCCATGGTGATCGGCGTGCCTGCGGGCATGGTCTCCGCCGTCTACCGGGGCAAGCCGGTGGATTTCATCACCACGATCGTCTCGATCGGCGGGGTCGCGATTCCCAACTTCTGGCTCGGCATCATGGCCATCCTGCTGTTCGGGGTAATCCTCGGCTGGCTGCCGACCCAAGGCTACGTCGACCTCACCGAGGATCCGGTCGAGGGCTTGCGGCACATGATTCTGCCGGCGTTCGCACTCGGCATCACCAGTTGGGCCCTGATCATGCGCCAATCCCGGTCGGCGATGCTCGAGGTGCTCGCGCAGGACTACATGCGCACCGCGCGGGCCAAGGGCTTACGCGAGCGCACGGTGATCTGGGTTCACGCCTTGCGCAATGCGCTCCTACCGGTGGTGACGGTATTCGGCCTTCAGACAGGACGCATTTTCGCGGGTGCGGTGGTCATCGAGACCTTGTTTGGCATCCCGGGCATGGGCAACTACATGGTGCAGGCCATCTTCGCGCGCGATTTCATGGCCGTCCAAGGCGCGGTGCTGTTGATGGCGTTGGCCGTGCTGTTCGCAAACCTCGTTACCGACATCGTCTACGCGTGGCTCGACCCGAGGATCAAGTACGGTGAGTGAGGGAGTGTTGCCCAGCGGGGCAACTTGGCAGCGGCTTGGCCACCATCCGGCGGTCGCGACAATGCGCAAGCTCTCGCGCATCCCGCAGGCGGTGTTCGGGGTGGTGGTGATCGTAGCGACCGTGCTTGCCGCGGTTCTTGCGCCTTGGATCGTACCGGTCGATCCCGAGGAGATGGATTTCGCCAATCTCCTGTCAGGAATCTCGGCGGAGCACTGGCTCGGGTCCGACCAGATGGGACGCGACACGCTCGCGCGCCTGATCGTTGGCGCGCAAGTCGCCTTGATGGTGAGCGTGGGCGCGGTGGGCCTAGGTGTCGTGATTGGCGTGCCGCTTGGCCTGATCTCGGTCTACTTCCGGGGTTTCGTGGACGACGTCATCATGCGCTTGATGGACGCGCTGGTGGTCTTCCCCAGCTTGCTCATCGCCGTAGGCCTAGCGGCGGCCATGGGCGGTTCGCTGGCCACCGTGATCCTTGCGATCGGTCTCGCCAACGTGCCTTGGATGGCGCGCGTGATCCGCAGCCAGGGGTTGATGATCCGGGAACTCGACTACGTGGCGGCTGCGCAGGCCGGTGGCATGGGGCACATGCGGATCATCGTCAAGCACATCCTGCCGAACAGCGTGGCGCCCGTGATCGTGCAGAGCACGCTCAGCATGGGCTACGCGGTCCTGACCGAGGCGGCGCTCGGCTTCATCGGCGTCGGCATCCAGCCACCGACGCCCACGTGGGGCAACATGCTCCAGCAGGCGTTCCCCATGCTGGATCAGCAACCGCTCTTGAGCATCGTGCCGGGCGTGGCCATCTTCGTGTTGGTATTGGCCTTCAACTTCGTGGGCGATGCCATGCGCGACATCCTGGACCCGAGGCTCAAGGGGGTCATTCACTAACCGTGGCGGGGCCCATCGTTACATCGCGCCCCCGTACTCGTTGCTCGGGTCGCGATAGACCGAGTGATAGTGGCCGCCGTCGGCGGCGATGCCTCCTTGGGTCGAGAACTCGATGATCAGGTTCGGCCCCTGGATGCGGTAGTAGACGTCCCCGTCCCCTTGGGTCGACCCGTGCCAAGCGAAACGGGTGTCGTCTAGCGCAGCCTCGATGGCGGCCAGGCGCGGGATGGCGTTCTCTTCGGGCTGGGTCCGCAACCAGTGCGAGATCAGGTCCAGCAACATGCCGCGGGCCTCGGCGGGCCACTCCGCGACCAAGACGCCCTCTTCGGGTGGCACGACGCCGTCGGCGCCGGATCCGGCGTGGACCTCGTCGGGCCGGTCATCGATGAATGCTCGTCGACGAGCGGCCTCCGGCAACGCGCGCATCAAGGCGAGGCCGTCGGCGAGTTCGTCGGCTAGCGGCGCATATCGCCGGCCTCGAAAGTCGAAGCTGGCGGGCTCGATGCCGATGAAGCTCGGTGACAGGCTGACCACGCGCCCGTCCTCGAGACTCGCGTTGATGGCGAGATGATGGCCGCCGAACTGCCATCCCCATGCCCCGTTCGCTGTCGGTTCCCCGAAGAATGCGAGCCAGTAGTTGGTCGCGGACCACTTGAGCATGCTTGCGAGTGTGGATTCGGAAAGAACGGCTTCCGCGGCGACGATCTGGCCAACCGTGTCGTAGCCGTGCGCTCCTAAGCCGGCGGCGAGGAAGGTGAAGATCGCCGACAACTGGTCGGGTTGCAGGTCGCCGAGGCGCAGCCCGTTGCGGTCGAAGTCCACGATTCCCGCCGGCAGGTTGGACCAGTTGCGGCGTGCGGGGCTGTCGATCGGCAGTATGAGCCTTCCGGCTTGCAGGTCGGACAGCGCGTCCCGGAACGCAACCGCCGACGCGTAGGTGGCCTCTCCGCTGGCGGTGCCATAGGGTGTCGCGAAGGGTGGAATGGGTGCCACGGCGGATTCGGGGTTGACATTGGTCTCGGTGTCGCCGCAAGCAGCGATGGTGGCGGCAAGCATGAGCGGCGCGACGCGCATCGGGGAGGCGAATTTCACGGGCAGGTCTCCAAACAACGTGGTTGTCGGCTTATTCTTCTTATGACGTTGTACCGACGGCGAGGTCGATGAGTCTAAGGGAGATTCCGGCGAAGCCCCCGAAGGCGTTTGCCACGAGCGCGAACTTCGCGAACAGCCGCCACCGCGGATTCCGCGTGCCGAATCGGTACTCCGCGAAGGATCCCGAGGAACTCAAGGCACTGGGCGTCCGCGAGCACATCACGGTGGCCAATGCGCGACACCTCGATCCGGCGCCGACGCTCGACAGTCACGGCTTCCAGTTGGTCGTTGCCCCCACGGACCTCGATCTCATGGACACCGAGATCGTCCGCGGGCCCTTCTACGAGGAGTGCCGCGCGGTCTTGGCCCGAGTGACCGGCTGTGAAGAGGTCCGCGGCGGCGCGCACGAGTACCGCAACGGCTTCGGTGGTCAGACCGGCCCACGCGGCGTCAGGCCCACACCGAACGGTAGCGGAGGCGCCTACGCGCAAGGCATCCACGCCGACATGTCCCCGGCTGTCGAGGACCGCTTCCTGACCCTCGTTCCCGACGAGCGTCACTTCGAGAGCATCAACATCTGGCGCAGTGCGAACCGGGAGACGGTGCGCATGATGCCGCTCGCGGTGTGCGATATGCGCTCGGTGAGGCCGGACGACATCGTCTTCGGCGACGGCCAGAACACGGGCAACATCAAGCAGTACACCAAGGTGGTCGACCAGCGCCTGATCCACGGGCCGCACCAGCGCTGGTACTACTTCTCCGACATCGCGCCGGACGAAGTGCTGCTGTTCCGGCAGTACGACACCCGCCAGGAGCAACTGAACCTGCGCACGGTGTTCCACACCGCGGTGGAGGATCCCACCTCGCCGCCGGATGCGCCCATGCGCTACACCATCGAGGTGCGCATGCAGGCCATCTACGGCAAGGAGATTGACAAAACGGCGCGCGTGGCCCGTTTCAAGGCCCAGATTCCGACGGTCTACGCGGATGGGCGACCTTGCAATTGGTGGAGCGGCCCGATCGAGGGCTACGTGCCGCCGCCCTGAGGTACTACGTGGCCGCGCGTCCGGCGTTGACGTCTTCCGCGTCGCCGGCGTCGGGGTACGCCGGGGCGTACTGGGCGTACTGGTGTGCGCCGATCCGCTCGATCCGTTCGCGCTCATCCGGCTCCAATGGACCCCGTTCGAGCGCCTCGATGGCCAGGTTCATCTGCTCGGCGTTGGCTGGCCCGCACAGCACCATGTCGATGGCCGGCTGCGACAGCGAGTAGCGGTAGCAGTCGCGGGCGCTTGGCGGCTCCTCGCCCGGCGGCATCTTCTCCGGGTCTAGAAGGTGGCCCCAGCGGGTTGCGGTGTAGGTGCAGATGAAGGGGCCGCCGCTATCCGGCACGTAGGGGAAGACGTCCTTCTCGGCGCCGCGGTGCACGCCATTGTAGCGCAGCATCAGCAGTTCGTAGGGGCTCGTCCCTTCCGCGTAGGCCTTGAGCAGCTTGGGCAGCATCGGCCGGTTGTGGCTGCTCAAGGACATGAACCGCACCTTGCCGCGTTCGCGCAGACGCTCGAACACCTCGACGTAGCCGTCGCCCGGCACGTCGTTGCGGTTGCCGAGCAGCAGGAAGTCGAAGCTCTCGAGGCCGGCTGCCTGCAGCGCTTCCTCAACTTCGCCCTCAATGGTGGTGGGGTCGTTGGAGTAGGACTGGATGGTCAGGATCAACTCGTCGCGGTGATGTCTTGCGAGATTCACCATGGCGCGCGCGAAGTCCGGCTGCCGAACCGTCCCCCAGTACAGGTAGTTGATCCCGCGGTGGAACGCGTCTTCGATGACGCTCGTCGGGGCGTTGAAGGTCGACCCGATGCCAAGCCGGCTCGACGACAGGCCGGTGCGCCCGATCGGACGTCTGTCCAGGAAGTCGCTCATCTCAATCCCCTCGATGAATCCGTCTTAACGAGCTTAAGCCGTTGGGCGAGGCACGCCAATGCCTATGCGCGCAAGGCCTATTCCGGCAAGGCGAACACGAACAGGTTGTTGCCGAAACTCGGCCGGATCTCCGGCGTCATGTGCAGGAAACTGCCTGTCGTCGCCGAGCTACCGGTGCTGACCGCGACGTACTGCCGTCCATCGACCGCGTAGGTGATCGGGAAGCCGGTCACCGGCGAGCCGAGGTTCACCTCCCAGAGCACCTCGCCGGTGTCCTGATCGAGCGCCTTGAATCGCCCGGCCGTATCGCCGCCGAACAGCAGGCGGCCGCCCGTGGCAAGGAGCGATGTCGTCGAAGCCCGTTGCTCGTAGAGCCATTCGGTCCGGCCAGTGGCGGCCGAGATGGCGTGAATCGAGCCCAGCATGTCCTTGCCGGCGGACAGTTGGAAGCGGACCGAGAGCGCATACTCCGGGTGGGACGCCTCGCGTGCCGTCGTGGTCAGCGTCGGCATGCAGGCATTGCGGAGCGGAAAGTACATCGTGTTGGTCAACGGGCTGTACGCGCCCGCTTCCCAGTCCTTGCCGCCGTGCATAGAGGGGCAGACCAGGAGCACTTGGCCGAGCGCGGTGTACACAAGCTCGTCGTTCTCGGTCACGGTGCCGGTCGCGCCGTCGATGCTGGCGATCACGTTCTGCTCCACGGTCGGTCGCGCCCAAAGGAACTCGCCCGTTGCCCGGTCCAGCGTGTAGACCAGGCCGGTCTTGCCCGGAATGCCGGTGACCACCTTGCGCGTCTCGCCGGGTTCGAG
Organism: Candidatus Azotimanducaceae bacterium; assembly: GCA_965203685.1. Classification (GTDB taxonomy): domain Bacteria; phylum Pseudomonadota; class Gammaproteobacteria; order Pseudomonadales; family Azotimanducaceae; genus VXYL01. The sequence goes on along the minus strand of OZ241908.1, from coordinate 5,206,781 downwards.
TCGCGGGTTGATCCACGGCACCGCTTCCGCGTCGGGCGTGACCTCGGTTGAGACCAGCATGCGTTCAAACGGATGGTCGAGGTCCCAGTGATCGTTCAGGTGCTGGTAATGCCAGCGGATCTCGCCCGTGTTGGCATCAAGGGCGAGCGTAGAGTTGTGATACAGGTATCGCTTGTCCGCGCCGTCGAGCATGAACTTGGGTGCCGGGGACGTGACCGAGGTGCCGATCAGCACCAGGTCGAGGTCCTTGTCGTAACTCGGCGGCATCCACGCGCCGACGTGTCGGCGTTCTTCGAACGGCACGTTGCCCCAGCTCTCGTCGCCCGGTTCGCCGGGAGCCGGGATGGTGCGTCGCCGCCAGACTTCGGCACCGGTCTTGGCGTCATGCGCGGTGACGACGCAGGCGTCGGGCCCACTTCGCGGTGAGCAACTTCGCCCCGAGACGGCCTTGCCATTGGCGATGATGGGTCCGGCGCCCTGGATGGCTGGGTGCGTGTGGTAGTCGAGGACCTGCGTCTCCCACACCATTTGCCCGGTCGTCACATCGAGGGCGAAGACGTGGTCGTCGACGCTCGTGTCGATGATCAGCTTGTCGTAGATCGCGATATTGCGGTTGTTGCTGGCGAGCAGCCCGCCGACGAAACCCGCCGCGTCCTCGGGGATGGGACGAACGTGTTCCCAGATGAGGTCGCCGCTGGCGCCGTGGAGTGCCTGGATGACATCGTTCGGGTTCGGCATGTAAACGACGCCGGCGTAGGCGAGCGGTGTCGCCGTCTGGCTGCCGTCGCGCAACGCCCGCGACCACACCATGCGCAAGGCTGCTACGTTCCCGGTGGTGATTTCATCGAGCGGGCTGTAGCCCAGGCCGTCCGCGGTACGCCGCCAACTGAGCCAGTCCCCCGGGGCCGGGTCGGCGAGCATGGCGTCGGTGACGGGTATGAACGGATTCTCGTCGGCAGCGCCGCAAGGGGTAGCGAGCACAGCGGCGGCAGCCACGGCCGCGAGCGTTCTGCGCCTGTCCCAGTCAGCCATGTGAGCATCCCTCCCGAGCGGCACATATTGACAGACGGCGAGTTGGTGCGGTAGGGAGAAGGGTTACCTCAGCCGCCGATTGCCCGGGGAGGAGTCGTGAGCGGGAGCGGGGTGCAGTTGGGTGCCTCCAAGGCTCTTGCCGTAGCGGGATTGCTGGCTGTCGGGGTTGGCGCATCGGGTGCCGAGTTCGACGTGACGGTCAGCGGTGTGGGCTACTACAACTACGAGAGCCCCCACGCCAATCCCATCGCGTTGTTGCCGGACGGTTCCCTCGTCTACGCCGTCAACACACCCGCGGACACCGTCGATGTGATCGATCCGGAAACCCGCGAGGTCGTCGAGCGAATCAGCGTCGGCATCGACCCGGTGGGCATCGCTGTCCGGCCGGACGGCAAGGAAGTGTGGGTCAGCAACCACATTTCGGACTCCGTGAGCATCATCGACGCCGACCCGGCGAGCGCGACGCGCCACGAGGTCCTGCACACGATCACCGATTTCAACGCTGCAAGGGCGACCGTGTTCGATGAGCCGGTAGGGATCGCGTTCGCGGGCAACGCCAAGGCCTACGTGGCGCTCTCGTCCTCGAACCGGATCGCCGTGATCGACGTCGCGTCGCGATCCATCCGCAAACATCTTCACATCACCGCCCAGGATCCGCGCGCCCTCGCGGTCCGCGGCAATCGGCTGTACGTGATTCCGTTCGAGTCCAACAACCAGACGCAGATCTCCGGTTGCTGGCCGGAGAACATCGACGGCGTATTGTGTACCTTCGATGCCCGCGAGCACGTCACCGAGGCCGCCGACGGGAGCGATCAGAGCGTCTCCAGGGGCTATGTCGCGGACATCGTCAAACACCCGGACATCCCGGATCGCGACTTGTACGTCTACGACACGCGCTCGGACGCCCGCGTGCAGATCGTCGACACGCTGGGGACCCTTCTCTACGGCATCGCGGTGGACTCCGAGCAACGCGTATTCATCACCCAGGCGGACGCCCGCAACGACGCCAACGGCAAGGCGGGTACGCAAGGGCACGGCATGGCCGAACTTGAGAATCGCGCCTTCCTGAACCGCATCACCACGGTCAACTGCCGGGGCACATGCCGGGCGGGTGAATACGTGGAACTTGAGCCGTTGCCGCCGCAGAACCCGCTCTTTGACGAGGCGCTCGCCACGCCGTTCGGCATCGCGGTGAGCGATGACGACTCGACGCTCGTGGTTACCGCCGCGGCGTCGAACCGGCTCTTCACCATGGATGCGGACAGTGGCGAAGTGCTCGGCATGGTGGACGTGGACTGGATTCCCCGGGGGGTGGCGCTCGAGAGCGATGCCGACGGGGCACCGTCGCGGGCCTGGGTGCACAACACGCTGGCCAATTCGGTTTCGCTCGTCGATCTCACGGACACCGCCGCACCGGTTGTCGACGCCACGATCCCGCTCGAGGATCCGACCGAGGCGGACCTCAAGCTCGGTCGCATCGTGTTCAACAGCGCCCATGCATCGAGCACCGGGACGTTCGCCTGCGCAAGCTGCCATCCCGACGGCCACACCGACCAATTGCTCTGGGTGCTGGACACACCGCTATGCGACCCCGGGTGCGACCAGATCCAGCCGCGGCTGGTGCAGGACATCCGCGGCTTGCGCGGGAGCGCGCCTTACCATTGGGATGGCATTCCCGGCGATCCCTTCGGCGGCGTCAATACCGCCAACATCGACAGGTATCTCGCGCCGAATTGCGATGGCGAGGCCGAGGAGACCTGCACGCGCCACTTGGTCGACGGCTCGATGGCCACCACGATGTGCGATTTGAGCGACTGCGAAACCAACGACGAGGGCAAGGCGGGTCCGTTGACCGGCGCCGAACGCGACGCGATGGCCAAGTACCTCCTGAGCGTCCCCTATCCACCGGCACCGGAGCGCCCCTATACCAACGTGATGACGGCCTCGGCACGGAAGGGCGTGCACAAGTTCCACGTCGAGAAGCAGTGCGGCAACTGCCATCGAATGCCGTTCTGGACCATGACCAACATGGGCGGCAGCGGCATGGACGTACCGTCCTGGCGCGGTGCCAACGACCGCTGGAAGAACGCGCCGCAGAACCGTTTCTTCTTCGCCGATCTCGTGCGCAACGACACGCGGGGGTTCCCCGAGAGGACCGGGTTCACGAACGATGCGGACATGTTCCAGATGATCGTCGAAGGCAGCATGGGCTTCTCAGGCGCGCTGGGTCGGCAGGTCACGCTCAACGCCGACACTGCCGAGTTGGCGGCAACCAAGGATATTCTCCGCGCCCTGGAGATCTCCGCCAACGCCGGTGGCGTTGTGCTGCAGGCCGATGGCGTGCGCTTCCGGAAGAACGGCAAGACCCTGGATCTCGCCCTCCAGTACGGCGCACGCCGGTACCGGGACCGCAATGGCGGTCGCGCCGTGTATACGCGGGCACGGTTGATCCAGTTGGCCGCCGCCGGTGAAGCGTTCGTGACGGTGACGGCGCGCCTTGGCTACAACACGCGTTACGACGACCCTCAGCCGACGTTGCGGCCGTTCGAACTCCCGATTCGGCCCATGTTCCCGGGAGGACGGCCCGCGGAGTTCCCGGAACTCTACGTCAACAAGCCGATTCACATCCGCGGCGAGCACATCCAGGACGGTGCCTACGTGCTGGTCAATGGCAGACGGGTGGCTGGGAGCGTCCGTTGCGAAGCCGGTCGGCTGCCGAATTGCCGCGACGACGTTGTCGTGATCCGGCTCGACGAGTTGCCGACGCGCGCGGGCATGTACCTGCTGCAAGTGCAGAACCCGGAGGGCCTCTACAGCAACGATTTCGTCTTTCACGTGCTCGACGAAAGACCGCGGGCCGAGAGCCGGAACCTGATCTCGAGCGGCGGGCGGTTCAACGGTCAAGGGGCGTGGTCCGCGCAGACCCAGTACGCGTCGGTGACTTGGGATGGCCAGGCCGTGTTCGCCATCGATGCGCCGTCCCGGCAGCCGTGGCGCGTGCAGCTTGGCCATCGAGTCGCGGTCGAAGAGGGTGTCGACTACTCTTTGTGCTACTACGCGAAGGGCGCCGACGTCCGATACTTGGAGGCCAATGTGCACACCGGCGAGCCGGACTACCAGAGCGTCATGGGGACGGCGTTCACGCCCGAGGTCGGCGCGGGGACACGGTCGTCGGGGGCAAGCCTCTCGAAGCACTGGCACAGGTACCACCATCGCTTCACCAGTTCGGTGACGGACGGCACGGCGTATCTGAACTTCAATCTTGCGCAAAGCGACGTCGACGTCACCATCGACAACGTTGGCCTGTACCGCGGACGTGGTTGCGGCAGTGCCGATGCGCCGCGGTAACCGAGGTCACCAAACGCCAGCGGCGCGGAAACACACGGAACTCATCGAGTCCGGCTACACGGTCTTCGAACGCGTTCTGAGCGAACCGTTGTTGTCGAGGCTCCGCGCGGCGACAGACGCCCTTTGCGTAGACCGTCCCGCCGAGGAGCTTGCCCGCCGCCGCGCGCAAGGAACGATGCTCGGCATCATGTCCGACCCGGTCTTCGCGGAACTGATCGCCTGGCGACCTGCGCTCCAACGGCTGGCGGCGATGGGGTTCGCGGCCCCCACCTTCACGGACGGCTACATCATCAGCAAACCGCCACACAGCCCGCGCCTCTTCTGGCACTACGACTGGTTTGCATGGCGGGACCCCGGCGCCTTCGACGTATCCCCGCAGCAGGTGTTTTTCATGTACTACCTCACCGACACCACCGCGGCGAACGGGTGTCTGCGCGTATTGCCGCGTTCGCATCGGCATCACCATCCGCTTCGCGATCGGATCGGCAATCCCCACAGCGAGACGCTATCCCGGGCGCTGGACCTCGATGACCCGGCGTTTTCGACGCAGCCGGACGAGGTGGACGTCCCCGTGCGCGCCGGCGACCTGGTCATCGGCGATGCCCGGATGCTGCACGCCGCCCACGCCAACGCGAGCGAGGAGTGGCGTACTGTCATCACCCTGTGGTTCCAGCCGGACTTCGCGAGCCTGCCGGAGCGCGTCAAGGCGCAGATGGTGAAGAAGACGCATAGGACGCCCGCGGACTGGCCAGTTGCGGCCAGAGAGATGGTTGAGGCGTTGAATCCGCGCTATGACGGTGATACGGAGCCGTACGGCCGGGATCTGTACGTGCGTCCGGTGTCGGGCCCTTGATCCCCCCGGGGTCGCCCCGCCTCATCGATGAACCCCTCCAGGTAGGCGACCAGGCGGTCAGAAACCCGCGGCCAAACGGGCTACGCGACCGCGCTCAACCCGTTCCTTTCGACCAGCGTCAGCAGCTTCAACGACGCGCCTCGCGGTCGCTTTTCTCCGCGCTCCCACTGGCTCACTAGGCCCTTGGTCACATTGAGGTAGCGCGCGAATACCGCCTGGCTGGCGTTCTCCCGAAGCCGAAGCGCGCGGATGTCCTCCGGCGTCATCTCCTCGACTGGCGTGAGGCACATCTCGTCGAATACCCGCATGGTTCGCTTTGACATCACTCCTGCTTCCACAAGGCCCATTGCCGCCTCGTGCGCCGCCGCCAACGCTTCACTCTTGTACTGTTTCGCCATTGCCTTTCACCTCGATGATTGCACCAACCGATTGCGCCGCTGCCAGCGCCGCCCCGTCGAGAGCAAGGTACTCGTCCGCCAGCAACCGGAAGGCTGCCAATTCGTCCGGACGTAGGTTCTCGCGGTCGCTCTTGGCGAACCCATAGACGAAGAAGGCCAGTTCGCCCCTCCGAAGGAGGATGATCGTGCGAAACCCTCCGGATCGTCCGCTGCCCTTTCGGGCGATGCGCTGCTTGATGACGCCTCCGCCGAGATCCGCATCGACCAACCCGTTCTCGGCACGTTGAACGGCTTCGCGCAACGTAGCATCCGCCAGTCCCGCGCGGTTGGCGAAACGAGAGAACGCCTTGGTCTTGTAGGTCTGCAAACAGAGATTCGGGGACGGCTTGGCATCAGGACGTATCTATAACACTGGGTGTGCCTATTCTGCAACACGCTGGCGTGTGAAATCCCCGCCTCGAAACGGCATCGAGGCACGTCGAACCCGGTACCTGAGCGGCTATTCCCGCGGCTTGTCGCAGATCCACTCCATGCCGCCGGACGGGTCCCCGTAGGGCGTGCGGCAAAGCGGAATCTCGTCCATGAATGTGCAGCGTAGCCGTTTCATCCTGAGGCTCTGGCTGCCGTGGATGCCGTCGATCTTGGGGGCGCGCTCGCACGTCACGCGGTACCCGTCGCTGCCCCATTGCCGACGGTAGTCGGCGACGATCGTCGCGAAGTGGAGGAGGTGCTCGGGGCGTACCTCGGCCATGGCGTTGCGAAAATAGTTGCGGATGGCGGGATCGGTCTCGGGCATGGCAGCGACGCCTAGCCAACCGATGCCGGCCTCGATGTCGCGCGCGACACCGCCTCGGCCGTGGAGGTAGATGTCGCCGGCGCGGGCCTGGGCCCACTTGAAGCCGCGCTTCGCGGCCGTGACCAGGTAGGGCAGGGCTTCCTTGTACCGGCCCTCGCGATACAGCCGGCTGCCGCGATTGACCACGCTGTAGGTCTGCACGATGTAGGTGGGCGACGGCATCTCGCCCCGCTCGGGCTTCTCCGCAGTGACAATGATCTCGTCGTCGATGTCGCCCGCGAGCTCGATGTCCGCCATGGGCTCCTGGGCCGCACTGTCGAGCGCGGCCGAGGCCATCAGGAGGGCCAGGGAGGCCGGGATGGCCAGGGCGATGCGCATGGGGGCACAGTACACAAAGGGCGCGAACCGAACCAACGGCTGCGTGGTGCCCGGCGCCGACCATGTGGTCGATATTGAGCGTGCGGCACCTTCGGGCGACAATCGGTCTCGACCTCAAGAGGGAGATGGGTATGTTGTCGCTTCGTCTGGTTGTCAAGGTCGCGCTGGCGACGCTTGCAGTGTCCACCGTCGCCGACGAGCAGGAATCCACCCGGGCGGATCTCCGCTCCATCGAGGAGGTGGTCGTCATCGGCAGTCGGGCGCGCATCGAAAGCCGCGCCGACGAGTTGCCAGTCCCCGTGGATCTGCACCACGGCTTGGACGTGGAACGCACCGGCGAACTGGACCTAGGCGCGGCGCTGACCAAGCTCGCGCCGTCCTTCAACTACACCCGGTTGTCCGTGGGCGACGGCGCACTCCTGAACGCCGCCACGCTGCGCGGCCTGGCACCCGACCAGACGCTGGTGCTAGTCAACGGCAAGCGCCGGCACAGCATGGCGTGGCTGCGCGTCCTCGACGGCGTGATCGGCTACGGTACCGGCGGCACGGACTTGCGCGCCATTCCCTCGGCGGCTGTGTCCCGCGTCGAGGTGCTTCGTGACGGTGCGGCTGCGCAGTACGGATCGGACGCCATCGCGGGCGTCATCAACGTGGCCCTCAAGGAAACGACCGGTGGCGAAGTCACCATCCACGGCGGCCGCACGGGCGATGCCGAAGGCGGACGGCTCGGCGCGACCTTCAATGGCGGCATCGCGCTGGCCGGCGACGGCTTCCTCAATGTGACGGCGGAGTGGTACGACAGCGAGGCAATCGAGCGCAACGGCGGCAACGGCGGCTTGGATCCCCGCTACCAGGATGAACTCATCACCCACAGTTCCCCGTCGCACGACGGTCGGTCGCTGTTCTTCAACGCGGCGTTGCCGGTCGGTGACGCGGCGGAACTCTACGCCTTCGGCGGGCTGTCCAGCCGCGAGGGGCGCTCGAGCGGTGCGTATAGGTTCCGCTACAACTACTGGGATGGCATCCGGACGGGCGACGAGACCTGGGACTTCGTGCTGCCGAACTTCATCACCTTCCACGAACGCAACACCCACCCGGTCTATCCGAACGGCTTCCTGCCTTACGAGGAGTCCGAGATCGACGATCAGTCCGTGGCGGTGGGCTGGCGAAACCCTATTGGCGCGTGGGACGTCGATGTCAGTGTCAACTACGGGACGAATACCTTCGACTTCTCCGTCTCGGATTCGATCAACGCGTCCATCGGCGCCCAGTACCTCGCCGACAACCCAGGCGCGAGCATCGCGCAGATCGTTGCCAACGCGGGGCCGACCGCAGGCCACAGCGGCAGCATCGAGTTCGACCAGTTGACCTTCAACGTGGACGTGCGGCGCGCGTTCGACGGCACGCTATCGGCGTTGGCTGCGGGCCTCGAGCGCCGGAGCGAGAACTACCAGCAGGTCGCGGGGGACACGGCGGCGTGGTCGTGCGGGTTGCCGCATCGTCAGGATTTCCGCGCCTTCGCCGTCGGCCCGGACGGTATGCCGATCGACGGTACGGTCGCAGCCTGCGGGTTCCAGGGTTATCCCGGGTACGGCCCCCGAAACGCCGTGTTGAGCGTCGGCGACCGGGACAGCTTCGCCGGCTACCTGGACCTCGAAGGCGCGCCGACCGATGCGCTCAGCCTGGGCGCGGCGATCCGGGCGGAGAACTACAGCGACGCCGGCGGGCAGGCGACGGGCAAGTTGACGGCACGGATCGAGGTCTCCGATACCGTGGCCTTGCGCGGCGCCATGTCGACCGGGTTCCGTGCGCCCAGCTTGTCGCAGCGGCGTTTCAACTCGATCCTTTTCGTGGGCAGCGAACAAGGGCTGACCACGACGTTCTCCGCCAACGAGGGACACCCGATCTCGCGCGCCTTCGGGATCGATGCGCTCGAGCACGAGACATCGCGCAACTTGAGCGCCGGCGTGGTGTTGCGCTCTGCGGACGACCGGGCGCGGCTGTCGGTGGACTTCTACCGCACGCAAGTCGACGACCGCGTGGTGCGTTCCCAGGGCTTGGGCTGCGCGGGGATCCCGGCATGCGACGCCTTGCAGGTTGCCACGGCCGCGTTCTTCTTCAACGGCGTCGACACCAGCACCCAGGGCTTCGACGTGGCGGCCCGTTGGGGGACGGCCTTCGCCGGCGGCTACCTGTGGCTCTCCGCCAACGGGCACGTCAACGAGACCGAGATCACGGGCCGCAACCTGCCGGCGCGGGCGCCGGCGGGCTTGAGTTTCGGCGACTACTACGGTGGCTGGGGCGCTGCCGTCCTGGAGCGCGGCCAACCGCAGAGCCAGGCCAACGTCGCCGCCGACTGGCAGCGCGGCGACTGGGGTGCGCTGTTGCGCGTGAACCACTTTGGCGACACGGTGCAGCATCCGCTGGACACCGGCGAGATCGCGGTGGACGGGGCACAGACGGTGGACTTGGAAGCCCGCTTCGAGGGCCGCAGTTTCCGGGGCGCGGTGGGCGTCAACAACCTGTTCGACGAACTGCCGACCGAATTGCCGAAGACGCACTTGTCGAACGTGCTGTGGGGAATCCGCTATCCCACCGATACGCCGTTCGGTTTGGCAGGACGGTTCGCTTACTTCCGAGTGAGTTTCGGGATCGGCCGGTAGGCGGTCCTGCTTCGACCGCTACCGGCGCGCGTTCTGGAACTCCGGTCCTCTGAGCCAGTCCTCGGGGAAGCGTTCGGTCACCTCGCGCATGGCGGCTGCCGAGCGTGGCTTCTGCCCTCGGTCGCCCGTCGCCTCGATCCAACCGGCGAGCGCGTCCCGCATTTCATCGAGCGTCCCCCGATGGGCGGGATTCCCGGCAAGGTTCACCAACTCGTCCGGGTCGCTGGCAAGGTCGTAGAGTTCCTCTTCCGGACGCTGGCCGTACGGGAGCGCTTGCGCCGCGGTGAGCGTGCCGCTCTCGTACATGCGTCGCATGGTGTTGAGATAGTGGTCGGGCTGTCGAAGCGCGCCCATCTCGCGGTAGCCGAACTGGTAGAGCGGCCGGTCGGTGAGGAAGTTGCGAATGTAGTGGAAGCGCGGCCCCATGACCGAGCGTACTCGATCGATGGTGTTGGACATGCGGTCCTGCGAGGAGAAGACGTACTCTCGCCGGTAGTCCGAATCGAAGACGTCTCGCGAGTCCATGGTCTCCGGTACGGCGATGCCAGCCAACGCGAGGGAGGTCGCGGCGATGTCCATCAGGCTCACGAGGTCGTCTCGCCGCGTTCCGGGTCGCACGACGTCTGGCAGCCCGGGTGCCGCGATGATCAGCGGCACCTTGAGACCTTCGTCGTAGCAAAACTCCTTGCTGCGGGGCAGGTTGGAGCCGTGATCGCTGAACAACACCACGACGGTGCTTTCCCAGAGGCCGTCGGCCTTCAGGCGGGCCATGATCTCGCCGACCCGGTTGTCGGTGTCGACCATGGTGTCGAGATGGGCCGCGACGGCGTCGCGCAGTCCCGGGAGGTCCGGGTATTGCGGCGGAACGGTGACGCTGGCCGGATCGACGGCCTGCACGCCCGCCGCCGCGAGCGCCGCCTCGACCCCCGCCACCACCGCCTTGCCGCCAAGCGTGCCGATCTGGCCGAAGAACGGGACGCCCTCGGGGACGTCCCGCCAGTCGCCGTCGCCACGTTCGCCCTTCCACCCCGCCTCGTTCCGACGGCTGGTGCCGATCGAGTACAGCGCGCTGCGGTCGTAGGTGAAGTTGTAGTCGTCCTTGCCGTTGTTGAAGGTCGCGTAACCGTGCTGCCGGAACAGTTCGGGCACCGTCAACATGCCCGCCGGAAGCTCGATCTGATACCCGGGCACGCGCCCTGAGCGATGGTCGTGGGTGCCGGCGCGAATCGGGTAGACGCCGGTAATGTTGGCGGAGCGCGAAGGGCTGCACACCGGCACCGCCGTGTAGGCCCGCTCGAAGACCACGCCTTCGCGCGCAAGCGCATCGATGTTGGGCGTCGCGACCTTGGTCTCGCCGTACGCTCCGTACCACGGATGCTGGTCCTCCACGTGGATCCACAGGACGTTCGGCGCGGCGAAGCTTGCGGTGGCGAGGAGCGCGAGCACGCCGGCGAGAAGCGGTTGCTTGAAGAATCGTGTCACTTTGCGTAGACCATCAATGGCGAGTCGGCAGGGGCTATACGCCGAGTTCGTCTCTGAGTTCAGTGACAAGTTCGTCTGTCACCACCTTGCCGCCGACACGGATCGGCTGGAAACCGTAACGGTCGCGGCCCGTGCAGCACTGGCTTGCATCGATGGCTCGCCGTCCCAGTGCCTCCCGCGTGAGTTCCGAGACGCACTGACCTACCGTTTTGCGTTCGCGGCGAGCCAGCTCTTTCGCTGTGTGGAGAACATCGTCGTCTATGTTCAGCGTTGTGCGCATGGGCGAAGTCTGGCGGGCTACGCTGGGCCGAGACCTTCGAACGCACTCGCCTTGAATGCGTTCGCGCCGGCGGCAACCCAGGGCGCGGTGACCGTGAAGAAGAACCGCACGCCGATCTCGGCGAAGTGGCGAACGTTGTTGTCCATCGCCAGTGTCCCGGCCGTCCGCCCTGCGGCGACGATCCGCTTGAGCGCGTCCTCGATCTTCTCTTGCACATCAGGATGCCCCGCGTCCCCGATGTGTCCCATCGATGCCGCGAAGTCCGAGGGCGCGACGAAGAAGACGCCGATGCCGTCCACCTCGAGAATCTCGTCGAGGTTGCGCCACGCCTCGATGTCCTCGATCAGTGCGATCAGCAACGTCTCATCGTTGGCGCGCGCTAGGTAGTCGCCGACGCCGTACCCCTGGCGGCTGGTGAACAGGCCGCGCTTGCCGAGGGGTGGGAACTTGCCGCCGGCGACTAGGCTTTCCGCGTCCGCGCGCGTATCCACATGGGGCACGACGATCGCCTGCGCGCCGCGGTCGAGCGTGCGATAGATGAGGCCCTGCTCGTTGCGGTTGACGCGAACGACCGATGTCATGCCCCAGATGTCGCAGGCACGGGTCAGGTTGCCGAGATCGGCGGCGTCGACACCGCCGTGCTCGCCTTCGAGCCACACGCCGTCGAAGCCGATGGGACCGAAGGCGTCGATGTCGTCGGCGTGGGTGAACCCGCCGATGACGAACGCTGGCTCGCCGGCCTCGAGTTTGCGACGGATGCGGTTCGGGCGTAGTTCCACGATTTGGGTCCCCGGTCAAAGCCGCGGATCATGCCATGTTCCGTCGGTGACGGTTTGCTAACTGGACCAGTCCACCCAACGCCCGTGAGCGCTCCGTAGTACGGACAGCAAGGTCTGCGAGCGGCCATTGACGATCCGCGTCACGTCTAACCGCTCGCCTTCCGACGCAACGTGGTACACGGGCCGTTGCCGTGACGTGGATCGAAGCAGCGCCGAGAACGCGGCCCGAGCGGAGACCGGGAACTGGTTGAGGACGTGGCCGTGGAGGACGCACAGCGCCGCATCCGTCGGGGCCGCCCCGATCAGCTCGGGCAACCCCTCCACGGCGTCGCCGGCTTCGACGCGTGGCGTGTCCTGCAGCCAAATCCGGCGGGCGTTGGCGAGGAGTGCCGCGCGATCAGCGTGGTCTGGCCAGATCAGCGCCTGTAGCCAGCGATATTGCTCGTTGTCTGCAAGGTCGATCGGGTTGAGATCGATGCCGACGCGATGGGTAACGTCCGGGAACCGGCGCGGCAGGTCCGGCATCGTGCCACGGCTCTCACAGACGACTCGCACCGGCGACTGGCCGGTTCCGAATGCGGACCCGTCGGAGTAGCGATAGTCGAATCGATCCCAGAGGAGGTTCAACCCAGCCCCGGCACCGACGTCGATCAGCGCGAGGGGTTGTCGCGCCGCTTGCGCCACCATGCCGAACGCCGGCATCAGGTGCGAGCAGCGGCCGACCTCGTTGGTCTGGACGTTGCGGCGCTCGACCAGGGCCAGGATCCGGGCTCGGTGTTCGTCGCAGAAGCTCGCGAAGGCGCTCGGCAGTGACGACGCGGGGCGAACACCCCTTGCAGCGTGCTCGTAGTGCACCGCAAGCGCGGACTGGGGCGCTTCTTGGACGATCCGCTTGACGGCGGCGAACAGTAAGTTCGGGATCGGCTGCCCCGTGCGGCATTCGCGCGCCAACGCGAGCAGGTCGTCGCGCTTGGCGACGTACCGCGAGAGGACGGCGTAGGTCGGCGAGTCCACGCTCATCCCGGAACCCGACGCGGCGCATTCGACCTCGGCGAACGCCTCGAAGCGCCGTGCCAAGGCTGCATCCGTGCGCTGCTGGCGGTTCTGATCCACGTCGTCTGGACCGGGCATGCCTGCCTTGTGCGCGTCGAGGGGTGATGTCATGTTCGTGCCTGCTCGGTCCGCCCCGATTGGGCGTAGCTCGCCGCCAACTTACAATACCTAGCTGCGTCGAACTGCAGCAGTCGTCAACATGTGCGCAACCCGGCGCAACAGGGCGGGCTTCGCGGGGAGCTTGCTTCACCGACCATCGACCCTGATTTGGCTTGCCTGCGTGCTTGCGGGCACCGCGTTCGGCACCGAACCGCCTCCCGGCAGCGCGGAGCCCTACGCGACAGCGCGTTGCGCCGAGGAGCAGTCGGAGCCGGATGTCTCGGGCCTCCTCTGGTGGTTGTCCAGACGGCCTTGGTGGCGTGCTCCGCCCGGGCGCCCTGCGCCGCCGGTGATCCTGGAAGCCACCGGGGACGGCCTCACCGCGACCTGGGCAGCGCCGCCCGACGACGGACCGTTCCCGACCACCGGCTACGATGTCCAATACCGCGCGGCTGCCGACGGGGACTACGTCGCATGGCCGCATGACGGCGACTCGCCGAGAGCCATGATCAGTGGCCTCGTCGAGGTCACCACGTACGAGATCCGCGTGCGGGCCGAGAACGAGTTCGGTACGGGTGACTGGTCGTTGCCAGCCACCGGGACGACGCTCCTCGCGCGACCGCGGTTCGCGGAGGGCGAGAGTGCAACTCGGGACGTACCGGAAAACACGTTGGCCGGTTTGCCCGTCGGCGAACCGGTGAAGGCCACAGCGGGTCGCCGTGCCCTGACCTACGCCCTGCGTGGCCCTGATGCGGCCGCTTTTCTTGTCGACGCCTCGACTGGCCAGGTCAATACCCGCGACGGCGTCGTCTATGACCATGAGGTCCGACCGCGCTATGAACTCACCATGGAGGCGGCCGTGGGCGAAGACGTGGCAAGCATCGCGCTGACGGTATTGGTCACCGATGTCGACGAGCCGCCGGAGGCACCGGCACCACCCAGGGTGGGATCTGTGACCCCAACTAGCCTGACGATCGCCTGGGAGGAGCCGGGAAACACCGGTCCACGGATCGACGACTACGACGTCGAGTACCGGGCTCGGGAGGACGACTTCCAGGATGCCGGGCACGATGGCCGGGCCACGACCGCGCGAATCACGGGCCTCGAGTCCCACTCGCGTTACCAGTTCCGCGTGCGTGCGACGAACGCCGAGGGTACGGGTCCATGGTCCGAATCGGGCGTGGGAACGACGACGAGGACGCCGCCCCCCAACAGGGCGCCCGAGGTGCTAGCGGAACGACTGCCCGGCACGACGACGTTGACCGCGGGCGGGGCCGCGGAACGCTTCGACGTGTACGGGTCGTTCAGAGACCCGGACGGCGACTTTTACTGGCTCGAAGCGCAATCGCGGAATACATCGGTGGCGACGGTGGCGGTAGAAGGGCACGTCGTCGTGCGCCCAATCGCCGCTGGCCAGGCGACCATTGCCGTGACGGCTCACGACCCAATGGGACAGACGGCAACGGCAACGTTCACCGTTGTCGTCGAGGCACCCGTCCGCTCGGACCCGACGGCCTCCTTCGACGCCATGGGAGACAGCCTGACGGTTGCGTTCACGGACACGTTCGCTCTGGACGAGCGGCGTGCCTACGCGGGACGGGTGCGCCAGGCGGCGCCCGTGGGCGCCTGGGGCAGGTTCTGTTTTACCGCCCACAACACCACCGGCGTCTCTGCCGATCTCAGCGTCTCTGTCGATGTCTCCATCGAGTCGTTCGTCGAGCCCGGCGTGACCTACGAGGTCGTCTACCGCTACCTCGGCCCATCGTGCGCCGACTCCGTCAGCGCGGGCTGGTCCCGGGCCGCGGTCGCGACGTCGCCGGGCTCTAGCCGGTTCGACATCGACGCTGTGATCGTGGGCACCCCTTCGGCGAGCCTTCAGAGTGCCGTGGAATCGGCGGTGGACACTTGGGAGAGCATCGTGACGGCGAGCCTCCCGGACGTCGATTTCGCGACCGCGCCAATACCCGCCGACACCTGTCTCCCCGGCCAACCCGAGGTCAGCGACGTCGTGGACGACCTGCGCATCTTCGTAAGGCTGGATTCGATCGACGGCGTTGGCGGTACCTTGGCCAACGCGGGCCCGTGCTACCGTCGCCTGGCCTCCGGTCTGCCCGTCGTTGCCAACATCACCATTGATACGGACGATCTCGACGGCGCCTCATCGACGCTCACGCGTCAGTTGATCGTGCACGAGGTGGGCCACGCTCTCGGCTTCGGAGTTCGCTGGCACGCGTTCAGCCTGTTGCGCAACCCATCTCTCGATCGTTTCGAGCAGGAAATTCGGCCGCCGCCGGACACGCATTTCGTGGGTCCACTCGCCGTGGCGGCGTTCGACGCGGCCGGTGGATCCGCGTATGCGAGCGGCAAGGTCCCGGTGGCCAACGTCGGCGGTGCCGGACGCGCGAACGGTCACTGGCGGGAGTCGGTGCTCGGCCACGAACTGATGACGCCGATCCTCACCGTCGGCCAGGCGCAGCCACTGAGCGCCATCACGATCCAGAGCTTGGCCGACTTGGGTTACGGCGTGGACGTGTCGCGGGCCGAGTCCTACACGCTGCCGCCGCCCGCCACCAGCCTCGCGCTGCGTGTGCAAGCCGCCGCCGCAACCATGCCGGGAAGGTGTGTCGTCACGGCAGGTTCCCGGCTGGTCGAAGGGGAACCCCGCATCGTACCCGTCGCGACCGATGCCGTTTCCGTGACGGTGCCGGGCCGGTGATGCGCGCGCGGACTGGAATCGCGTGGCTGGCTTGCCTCGGCGGGTCCCTCTACGACGTTCCCGCGTACCCGGGAGCGCCGGGGGCCGATGCCGACGCGTGCGCGCCAACGATGGCCAACCTGGCCCAGGACGCCACGCTGGCCGGCGCGCATGGCCGGTACCGCCTCGTCCTCGTCGCGCGCACGGGCGAGAAGGCGGTCGGCGCGCTCGTGCTCGTCGCGTCGCCGCCGGGACGGGAGGTCCTCGGGCCTGCGTCGACACCACTGCTAGGGTTGTTGGACATCGACCTCGCCGAAGTCGGTGCCCGCCGGATCGGCGATCCGGCTTCGACAGACCCGGATGCGCCCGGCGTGCTCGTTCTGGAGTTCGACCGCGGCGGCACACGCCAAGTCATGCTGCGTATCGGTTCCGAGGCGAACCGTGTCGACCAACGGCTCTTCGACGGCGGGCACACCGTGCTGCGGGTGCAGCAGATCGACGCGGACGGCTTCGCCGGTACGTGGGAGAGTGGGTTGCGGTCATCCCTTGCGGTGGGCTTTTTCTGTGCGACGCGACTGTTAAGGGAAACCCCAGTGCCGGAGTCCAGTCAAACAGGCGGTTGAGGTCGCGGGAGGGTGCTTTCTGCTATGACATATGGGTTCCTGCCCGAGGAGTTTGCGCCACCACCGGACCGTCACCCCAAGGGGCCGCCTTGGGCGTTGTTTCGTATGGCTTCGCGGCCACTCCTCCCGCTGTGCCTACTGCTCGGTGCATGCACGATGACCGCCCCGCGCATGCCGCTGGATCTGCGCGAATACTCACTCGACGGACCCGGCCTCCAAGTACGGGATATTGATGCGCCCCCCTTGCCGATGGTCGAACCCACGGTCCGGGCCGGTCGTCTCGTCGTCGTGATCGATGGCGTCGCTGAGGAGTTGGAGACCCTGACGGCCGTGCCGCCGGGTACTGGACCCATGCCGCTAGCCTTGATCACCCATGGCACTGCGGTTGACGGGTCGCGGGACGTGAACCTGCGGATCTTCTTGCCGCTAGCGGAACACTTCGCCCGCCGGGGGTATCGCGCCGTCGTTTTCGCCCGACGCGGCATCGCAACATCGACTGGCCAACAGGTAGGCAGGCCACGCGTCACCTGCGGTCTCTGGCCGAGTCGTGCCTATGTAGAGGCGGCGAACGACTTCGCCAACGAATACGCCTCGGTCCTTGATGCGCTGGTTCAATTGCCCGAAGTCGACGGCACCAGGGTCGTCGGCATCGGCCAGTCGACCGGTGGGCTCGGGATGCTGGCACTTGCGGCGCGCCATCCTCCAGGGCTGATCGGCGTCATCAACTTCGCGGGCGGGCACGGCGGGAACGGCGACTACGGCGTGTGCAATGCGCGCGCGCTGACGCGGGCATTCGCGGCGTCCGGCCGGGACGCCCGGGTACCGGCGTTGTGGCTCTACTCCACGGCCGATCGTTACTTCTGGCCGTCGCTGACTCGCGCCAATTTCGACGCCTACGTGGCAGGTGGGGCACCGGCGCGGCTGGAGATGCTCGGTCCCCTGTGGTTCGCGGACGACGGGCACGAGTTGTTCCAGCTGGGTGGCCGCGAGCTTTGGCAACCTCGGATCAGCACGTTCCTGCGCAACATCGGCGCCCCCGGCTGGCGACTGGACCCCGCGACCGCGACCGTGGCCAAGCCGCCACCGCCGACCACGCTTGTGTCGGCGGGACACGAGGCTTGGTTGCGCTACCACGGCCGTGCCGGTTACAAGGCCTTTGCCATCGGCGATGATGGCTGGGGTTGGGCCACGGAACGTCCGAACCGCGAAGAAGCCGAGCAGGCTGCCGTGACCTTCTGCGAGGAATACACCACGGCTTGCCGCGTGGTGCCGGACCTTGCCGACAGCCACCAACCGACACGTTGACGAGCGAGCGCCGCGTCTCGGCGTTCGCTTGGGCCAGCGTCGAGTAAACTGGCAGGAACGCGCGACAACAGGAGAAGCTTGGTGGCCCACGATCTCATCATCCGCAATGGCACGGTAGCCGACGGGACCGGCCGCGAACCAACGACTGCCGACATCGCCATCGATGGGGACATGATCACCGCCGTCGGCGAAGTCCGTGCCCGGGGCACGGAGGAGATCGACGCGGACGGCAAACTCGTCACCCCGGGCTTCGTCGACCTGCACACGCACCTCGACGCGCAGATCGGCTGGGATCCGCTGCTGACGCCGATCAGTTGGCACGGGGTCACGACCGCGCTGCTCGGCAACTGCGGCGTGACCTTCGCCCCCTGTAAGCCTTCGGACCACGAGGTCTTGGCGGGCATGATGGAGACCGTCGAGGACATCCCCCGCGAAGCGATCCTGTCCGGCCTGCCTTGGACCTGGGAGAACTACGGCGACTATCTCGACGCCCTCGAGACGCTGGCGCCCGCCATCAACGTCGCCGGGTTGGTGGGTCACTGCGCGATTCGCTACTACGTCATGGGCGATCGCAGCGCGTCCGAACAACCGACCCCGGAGGAGATGGCGAAGATCGCCAGGATTGCCGGCGAAGCCGTCCGCGCGGGTGCGGCCGGGTTCTCAACGAATCGGTTCCTAGGCCACTACATGCCCGACGGTCGCCACGTTCCCGGCACCCACGCCTATCACGAGGAGGTCGAGGCGATCGCGACGGAGGTCGGTGCCGCTGGCGGACTGATGCAGAACGTGCTCAACCTCGGTGGCGATTTCGAGGGCGAAGCGGAACTCCTGCGCAAGGAGGCGCGCGCCTCGGGCGGTCGCGTGCTGTTCAGCATCACCGCCGGTGCCAAGGACACATCCGGCCGCCGCGTGCGGGCCATGCTCGACGACATGCACGCCGAGGGCCTCGACATCAGCTCCATTTCGACGCCGCGAGGCACGGGGTTCATCTCGGGCCTGCAATGCGGCTTCCCCTGGCGGTCGCCAGCTTGGGCTGAACTGGCCAAGCTCGACGTCTCCGCCCGGCTCGACGCGATCCGCGACGCGGACACCCGGGCGCGACTTGTTGCCGAAGCCGAGGCGCAGCCGGGAACGCCGCCGGTCGATTTGTACTGGATGGGCGACCGCGATCAGCCGAATTACGTGGGCGCGGCCGATCAGAGCCTCGCGCAACTGGCCGAGGCGCGCCTCGAACATCCAGCCGAGACGTTCCTGCGCATGGCGCTCGAGAGCGACGGGCGGGGGCTGTTCACGCTGCGCTCGTTCAACAAGAACCTGAAGGCCGTGGCGCACTTGCTCTCGAGCGACCACTGCTTCCCAGGGCTCGGCGATGCGGGCGCGCATGTGAGCCAGGTCATGGACGCCGGGTGGGCGACCTTCGTTCTCTCGCACTGGTGCCGGGACACCGGGCTGTACTCGATCGGCGAGGCCGTGCGCCGTGTCTCGTCGGCGCCGGCCCGGATTCTCGGCCTGAAGGATCGCGGCACGCTCGCGGTGGGCAAGCGAGCCGACGTGAACGTCATCGATCTCGACGCGTTGCACGAGAAGCACCCAGAGATCGTCCACGACTTCCCACACGGCGCACCACGCTTCATCCAGCGCGCCCAAGGGTATGCCGCCACCGTCTGCAACGGCGCCGTCATCCTGCGGGACGACGAGCACACGGGCGTGCGGGCTGGGACCGTGCTGCGCGCTTAAGGCGTGATCATGGCCCCGGCGCCAGCCGTTCGCCTTTTCAGGCCAGCGCCGATGGCGCCCCGGGTGGACGTGATGGGGCGGACGTTCGTTGTGACCGGGGCAACGCCGGGGTCGTTGGGTTACGAAGTCGCGCGGGTGCTGGCGTGTTGGGGCGGGCAGGTGATCGCGACCTGTCGTCGTGACCCGGTCGCAATGGAGCGTTCGTTGAACGACGAGGTGGCGGCGGCGCCGGGAGGCGGCAGTGTCGTGGCGCGCCGACTCGATCTTGCCGATCCCCACAGCGTCCTGGCGTTCGCGCGTTTCGCCAAAGAACACTTCGCCGGTCGGTTGCATGTACTCGTCAACAACGCCGGCATCCTGAAAGGCATGCTCGCGGGCCGGGAGCCCCGATACGCGCCGGACGGCGTTGAGATCCATTGGCGCACGAACTACCTCGGCGCGTTCCACCTCACCCAAGCGCTGCTCCCCCTGTTGACGCGGGCCGCCCAAGACTGCGGCGACGCGCGGCTGGTGAACGTCGCCTCGTATCAACACGTTCGCGCGCGTAACGCTGAGTTGTTCGAGCCGGCCGGGTCCCGCAAATCGCTGGCCGCGTACGGACTCTCCAAGCTCGCGATGGTGCACATGAGTGGGGAACTGCACCGTCGGTACGGCGCTGCCGGTGACTTCCGGGCGGTCGCCCTGCACCCGGGAACCGTTGACACGAACATGATCGCCGACGTCTTGGCGTCCGATCCGCGCCTGCGGTTCGTTCGACCGGTGCTACGCCCGTTGGTGCGGCGCGTGTTGCTGACACCCGCCGAGGGTGCGCAGACGGTTCTCTGGTGCGCGACGGCACCCGGTTTGCAGGGCGGCGGCTACTACGAGCGGTGCGCTCCGGCGCGCCCGTCACCTGAGGTCCTTGACGAAGATGCGGGCGCTCGGCTCTGGGAAGCTTCAGTGCAGTGGACAGACTCCATAAGGGGAGTTGGCGATGGCGAGTAGCACCATCCGGTCGGAACCGGTGACCATCGAGGCGCCGGTCGAGACGGTCTGGCGGGTGTTGACGGACTTCGACCGCTATGGCGAATGGAACCCCTTCACGCCGAGTGTGAAGGCGGACCTTGAGATCGGCGCGCGCGTCGACATGCGCGTCGCCATGGGCGGTTACCGCCTTAAGCAAACGGAGATCATCTGCGCGGTCGAGCCTCCGACCCGACTGGCCTGGCGCACGGTCATCGGCGCGCGTTGGCTGCTGCACGCCGTGCGCGAGCAACGCCTCGAAGTACTGTCCGATGAGGCCTGCTGCTACACCACCAGCGACGAGTTCAAGGGCGTGCTGATGCCGCTAGTCATCCTGCTGAGTGGCGGTTTCGTGCGTCGGGGTTTCAACGCCCTTGCACTTGCTTTGAAACGCCACGCCGAAGCGGAAGTCCAGGCTACTGCATCGTGATCGCGGTCTGAAACGCGGGCCGGGCCGCGACGCGTTCGACGTACGCCTTCAGGTTCGCCATGTCGTCCGATACGCAGCCGAGGCGGTTGCTCATGAAGCAGGCGTGGCCGAGCATGACGTCGGCTGCGGAGAAGTCGCCGATCAGGTAGTCCTTGCCGGCGAGGGTCTCGTCCACGGGCGCGAGTGAGCGCGACAACAGCCGCTGCGCTTGGCCGAGGACGGTCTCGTCGCGCCGCTCCGGCGGCAACAGCAGCGTGTGCACGATGATCGTGTTCACCGGGGGCATCACCATGCCTTCGCAGTAGTGGAACCATTGCAGGAAGCCAGGGTACTCGGGCGCGTCGACCGCCGGCTTCAGCCCGCCGTTCTTGTGCCGCTCAAGGATGTACTCGGCGATCGCGCCGGACTCGTAGATGCGGACATCGCCGTCGTCGAGCACCGGCACCCGGCCGAGCGGATGGCGGGCGCGGTGTTCGTCCGATTTGAGGTCCTTCGGGTGGAAGGCCATCTTGTTGACCTCGTACGGCAGACCCAGTTCCTCCAGCAGCCAGATGATCCGGCCCGCGCGTGAATTCGGCGCGAAGTGCACCTTGAGCATGTGTTCCCCCTCTAGCCGTGGCTAGCCTTGTCGTTGGAGCGATCGCGTGCGCGCAAGTATAGGGGACCGGCACGCACGCACCGTCACGTGATCGCCCCGGCAGCGAAGGCTTCGCTCAGCTCCTCTTCGGAAAGCCCGAGCAACTCGGTCAGCACCTCGAAACTGTGCTCCCCGAGCATCGGTGCGGGTCCGCGCGGACCGTTGTCGTAGCCGGCGATCCGGTACTGGTGTCCGGCATAGGGAATCCGGCCCATCTCGCCATGCTCCAGGTAATGGTAGAAGCCGCGGTGCGCGTACTGCGGGTCGGCCAGCAGGTCGCTAGAACGCTGCACGACACCGGCCGGCACACCGGCTGCCTGGAACTCGCGCATCGCGGACTCGACGTCGCGGCTCGTCGTCCAGGCGGTGAGCGCCTCGTCGATGGCATCGTGCGCGGTAAGGCGTTCGGCGTTCGTCGGGTATTCCGAGACGCACCCAATGACCCGTCGAAGGGCACGCCATTGCTCGTCGGTGTCGACGGCGATGGCGAGCCAGGCGTCTTCGCCCGCACACGGGTAGCAGCCATGCGGCGCTCGAAAGCGGTCGCGGTTGCCGATGCGCGTGATGGTCCGCCCGTTTACCTGGCAGTCGAGGATCTCGGGACCCAGGAAGTGCAGGGCGGCCTCGAGCTGGGCCAAGTCGATGAAGCAGCCCTCCCCGGTGCGGCGTTTCCGGTCCAGCGCCGCGGCGAGGATCGTCGACACGAACCGGGGCGCGATGGTGTCGGTGTAGGCCGTCCACGGTCCGCAGGGACCCTCATCCGGCCAGCCGGTGACCTCGTAGAACCCGGCGATTGCCGCGGCGTGATACCCGTACCCGGCCATGGCCCGCGCCGGCCCGGTCTGCCCCATGAGGCACGTGCTGACCATGATGATGCCGGGGTTCAGTTCTCGGACGTGCCTATAGTCGAGGCCCATGCGCGCCATGGCGCCAGGCGCGAAGCTCTCGATCATCACGTCCGACCAGGCGATCAGCCGCTTGGCGATCGCATGGGCCTCGGGCAGTTTCATGTCCAGGGCCAGGCCGAGTTTCGACGTGTTGAAGTCGCCGAAGAACTGCGAGCGGTTCCACCCCGGGACGGCATCCTTGAATGGCGTGCCGCCGCGCAGCACGTCGGGGCGGTTCTCGGACTCGACGCGGACCACCGTGGCACCGTGATCGGCGAGGTACTTCGACGAGATCGGCCCGACGCCGACCCAAGCGAAGTCCGCGACCTTGATGCCGGCGAACGGCAACGCATCTCCATCGGCGCCGGGCTCGGCCAAGCGCCGTGTGGGGGCGCTTGCCGCCAACTCGGCGCGGATCGTGGCCCCGTCGGCATCGAGCGCCGGTGGCGGGCGACGCAGCGACAAGAGCTCGGTGGAGCCGTCCGATCGTGCCCACGCCCCGGGCGACTTGACCGTGCGACCATCCGGCAGCTCGAGTTCGCGCCAGTAGTCGCGCACTGTCAAGTGCTCAAGGTCCAACAGTTCCGGCATCGTCCCGACGGGTGCCAGGGTGATGTCGTTGGCGATGCCGAAATCGAACAGTTCCTGCTTCGTGTGGTGAGCGAAGAACGATCGCAGGATCGCCACCATTTCGTCGCGCGTCCAGGGCGGTTTCAACTCGGGGTCGCGCAGGCTGTGGTCGAAGGTCTCCCAATCCGCATCACGCGCAGATGCGTCCATGACGCCGTCCTCGATCATCCAGTCGAGCAGGCCCAGGATCACCCGTGACATCGGCAAGGCGATGAGGTGGCCGTCCTTGCACGGATGGACGATGTCGATGCCCGCCATCAGCGAGCCACTGCGCTCGAAGTCGAAGCCCTGGATCGCGTGGGCATCCATTGCCTGAAGCATCGTCCAGGTCATGACGCATTGCGCCGACACGTCGACGAACTGCGCTCGTCCCGTCCCAACTCGGCGAGCATGCGCGACCATCGCGCCGGCTGCGGCTTCCGCACCAGCGTGCCGCCACACCTGTGGGACGCCGACGCGGAGCGGCGCGCGTTCACGCGGCCCCTGCAAGGACACCGGCCCGCCCATGGCGGCGACCACGAGGTCATTGCCGAGGCAGTCTGCGCGCGGCCCGTCGCTGCCGAATGGCGAGATTCGGACATGCACGATGCGCGGATTGATCTCGCGCACCGCGTCGGGGTCGAGGTGGAACGGTGCGAGAGTGCTGGGCCAAGCCGACTCGAAGAGGAAGTCTGCGGATCCGATCAACGATTCGAGGACGTCCTGGTCGCCGTCATGGAGAACGATGGAACGCTTGTTCCGATTGAACGCCTGGAACGAGAGGCTCTCGGACGTCCCGCTTGGGGGCACGCGTCTCGCCGCACTTCCTCCCGGTGGTTCGACGCGGATCACGTCGGCACCGAGGTCGCCAAGCAGCATGGGGCCGAGTTCCCCGCGCTCGTCGGTGAAATCGAGCACGCGGTAGGGCTCTAGCATCGTCGAGTCAGATCGGTTGCGAAAACGCGCGCATTATGGGGCATGGCGAACCCGGCGCGACTACACTGCACGGCGGGACGGGAAGGAGCGTGCTCATGAAATTCGGCGTCTGCGTCGCCACCAACATCAACGACTGGCAACTCCTGGTGCATGCCGAGAACCAGGGCTTCGACCACGGCTGGGTGCCGGACTCGCAGATGATCTGGTCCGACTGCTATGCGGTACTCGCGCTGGCCGCGCACCACACGTCGAGAATCCGGCTTGGCACGGGTGTCGCCATCGCCGGCACGCGCATCGCCCCGGTGACCGCGCATTCCATCGCTTCGATCAACCGTATCGCCCCGGGCCGCGTCTTCCTAGGCATAGGGACGGGGCACACGGCCATGCGCGTCATGAACTTCAACCCCATGAAAGCGCCGCCGTTTCGCGAATACCTGCGCGTGGTGCGGGCGTTGCTCGACGGCAAGGAGGTGGAGTTCACCTTGGGCGGGGAGACGCGCACCATCGAGATCATCCACAAGGAACTCGGCTTCGTGGACACGGAGCATCGGATTCCCATGTACGTCGCCGCCAACGGGCCGATGGCGCTGCGCGCCGCCGGCGAGTTTGGCGACGGGCGGGTCTCAGGCGGCTCGGAGCCGCCGGAAGCGTTCCGTGACAGCATGGGCAGGATCCGCGCCGGCGCGGCCCGTGTTGGCCGCAGCATGGAGGACTTTCACACGGCGGAGTTGACCTACGCGTGCATTCTTAAGCCCGGGGAGTCGCTGACCTCGGACCGCGTCATCGACACCTGCGGGCACATGGTCGCGAGTCGCCTGCACGGGCTCTGGGAGGCCGTGCAGTTGCGTGGTGAACACGTCGTACCGGACGCGATCCGCCCGGTGTGGGAGGAATATCGCGACTTCGTCGCCGGTTTGAACGTGCCACGCGAACGGGCAGGCCAAGTCGTGCACCGCGGCCACTGCACCTACCTGCTGGCCGAGGAGCGCCGCTTCGTCACGCGTGAGATGCTCCGCTCCACCGGCGCCTTGGTGGGCACGCCCGAGGAAGTCATCGACATGCTGCGGGCCAAGGAGCGCAACGGCCTGAAGGAGGTCATCCTGCTGCAGCCCATGGCGACGGCGCGGGAGAACCTGACCGAGTTCCGGCGCGAGATCATCGACAGGTATTGAACGCCAGGAGGAGACATGGTCAAGAAGGTGGTGATCGGTGTTGGCGCAGCGCTGGTGCTGGTCTACGTCCTACTGCTCGTCGTGCCCATCGACCCGGTGGAGCGCCGTCCTGGAACACGTCTCGGCGGCGATCTGGCGCCGGACCAAACGCCGGAATGGGCCGACCGTGGTCGCAAGCAGATTGCGGTGCAGACCCGCACCTGGTACGCCGTGCCGCACGCGGTAACCACCACGTCCTGGATCGACGACGGCAACTTCTACGTGCCTTGTGCACGTTGTCCAGGAAAACGCTGGCCGAGCAACGTGGCGCGCGACAACCGGGTGCGACTGAAGATCGACGGCCTGCTCTACGACCGTCGCGCGATCCGCATTACGGACCCCGCGGAACGCGCCCGGGTCCTCGGTACGGCTGGTCGCGACCCGGCAAGCCCCACCGCCGTGTTCCGCATGGATCCGGTATAACACCGCCCCTTCGTAACACAGGCGTAGCGTAGTGTTTGACTTGGACGGTCTCCGACAGGCGAAAGCCGTGGTGTACGGCGCCATGCCGCCGACGCCGCAATACCGCTGGCCGGGGTTGAGTCGACGGGCCGGCTGCGAGGTCTGGGTGAAACACGAAAACCACACCCCGACCGGTGCCTTCAAGGTTCGTGGCGGTCTCGTCCTCTTCGACGAGTTGCACCGCACAGGGCAGTTGCCGCGGAAGGTCATCACCGCGACGCGGGGCAACCACGGCCAGAGCATCCCGTTTGCGGCGTCCCGCTTCGGCGTACCGGTGACCGTGCTCGCGCCGCACGGCAACAGCGTCGAAAAGAACGCGGCGATGGTCGGCTGGGGCGCGGAACTCGTCGAGTTTGGTGACGACTTCGAGGACGCGCGCGTCGAGGCGGTACGTCGAGCCGAGGCCGAAGGCGCGATGCTCGTGCCGCCTTTCCATCACGCCCTGGTCCGTGGGGTGGCCACCTACGCGCTGGAGTTGTTCAGCGCCGTGCCCGACCTCGACGTGGTCTACGTCCCGATCGGCATGGGATCGGGAATCTGCGGGTTGATCCAGACGCGCGATCTGCTCGGACTAAAGACGGACATCGTCGGCGTCGTCGCGGCGCGGGCACCGGCGATGGCGCGCAGCGTCGCTGCTGGGCAGGTGGTCGCGACAGACGCGGCGGACACATTCGCCGACGGGATCGCATGCCGCGTGCCAATGCCCGAGCCGCTGGAGGTCATCCGTCGCGGCGCCGCTGGTGTGGTCGAGGTAGGCGAGGACGCCATTGCCGAGGCGATGCGCGTGCTCTACAGCGAGACGCACAACGTTGCCGAAGGTGCCGGCGCAGCGGCGTTCGCGGCGCTCATGCAGGAACGCACGCGGCACGCCGGCCGACGCGCGGCGGTTGTGCTGACGGGCGGGAACGTCGACACAGCGGTGTTGCGTATCGTCCTCGGCGGGGGCATACCTGCGGTCGGGATCGACACCCGGACGTTGTCGGCGTCGGGGCGGATTGGGGTCGTCGAGTAACGTGTCAAAGCCCAACATAGTGCTGTTCCTGCCCGACCAGCATCGCGGCGACGTGATGGGTTGCTCCGGGAATGCGGCGGCCATCACGCCGCACCTCGATCGACTGGCGTCTCGAGGCGTCCTCTTCGAGCGCTGCGTGACCAACGGGCCGCTGTGCATGCCGGCCCGGGCGTCGCTGATGACCGGACAGCACGTCAGTCAGCACGGCGTTTGGGGCAACAACCTGCTGGAGGCCGATCGCGGCGGGCCGAGCCACGTGCGGCGCATTCGCGATGCCGGCTACCACACGGCGATGTTCGGCAAGACGCACCTCTACGCGAACCATCGCAACGACGGCCACACGCGCGAGCATGCCTGGAAGCTCCATGAATGGGGCTTTGAGACGGTCCATGAACTGCGCGACGTCGTGCCGGCCAGCCGATGCACCTGCCACTACGCCGATTTCCTGGCTGCGCGCGGCCGGCTCCGCGTCTACCAGGATTACACGCGGCTGTGGTGGTCGGGAGCGTTCCGGGGCGCCAAGCCTTGGGAGGATCCGCCGAGCATCCTGCCGGTTGAGGAACACATCGACATGTACTGTGCGACTCAAGCCGCGCGGTGGATCGAGACTTACCAGGAGGACAAGCCGTTCTATCTGCAAGTGTGCTTCACCGGTCCGCACACGCCGTTCGATGCGCCCCCGCAGTACCGCGCGCGCTTTGCCCCGGAAGACGTGCCGGCGCCGATTCTCGCAGCACCGGCCGAACCGGTGTCGCCACAGGTCAGGCAAATGCTGGCCGCGAGCCGGATGTCCGGCATGACCGAGACCCTTGGCCGCGTGATGGCGAGCCATTACTACGCCAAGGTGTCGCTCATCGACGATGCCGTAGGGCTGGTGACCCGGGCGCTCGCGGACGCGGGGGTCGAGGACGAGACTTGGATCGTCTACACGTCGGACCACGGCGAGATGCTCGGCGACCACCGGCTGGGACAGAAGAAAGTGTTCTACGAAGGCGCCCTTCGCGTGCCGCTCATCATTGTGCCTCCGGGCGGTACGGTCGGTTGGCACGCCCGCGGTCTGACGGACCACTTGGACGTCGCAGCGACCCTGCTCGAAGCGGCGGACGCCGGGTGGCTACCGGGAAGCCCGGGCCGGTCGCTGGTCCCCACGGTTGTGGGCGGGAGCCGCACCCATCGCGGCAAGGACGTCGTGTTCAGCGAGGTCGAGGCCTACTACGCGATGGCGCGTGACGACCGGTACAAGATGGCGATCGACGCGCGGACCGACGTGCCGGTCGAACTCTACGATATGCAGGACGACCCCCTGGAACTCGAAAACCGGGTCGAGGAGCCTGGACTTCGGGGTTTGCGCCGCGACATGATGGACGAATACTTCGGACGGTTGGCGATCGACCGCGCCAAGCTCAAGAGCTACCAGCGGCGCGTCGCCGCCGGCGGATATCGCGATACATTCATGCATGACCTGCGGCGGCAGTTTGACGGCGCGGGGTAGAACGTGAAGGAGAGATCCCGATGGAACTTATGAACCCGTGTGGCGTCTTCGACGTCCGATCCACGCCGCTGAAGCCACGCGTGGCCCTCGGAGAGGACACGACCGTCGGCCTGTTCGCCAACGACAAGAAGAATGCCGACGTGTTGCTGCAGCACGTCCAGCGCGGGCTGGCCGAGTCGTTCGGCGTGCGAGACTTCCGCTGGTTCCTGAAGGAGGCGACTGAGCCGGCGGTGTTCACGCCGGCGTTCGTGCAAGGCTGCGATGCCGTCGTCGGCGCCGTCTGCGACTGAGGCTCGTGCACGTCGTGGTGTATCCATGACCTGATCGAGCTCGAGAAACAGGGCATCCCGTCGGTGGCCGTGGCCACGGACGAGTTCTTCGCGCTCGCCAAGGCGGAGGCTTTCGGCTGGGGCCTGCCGGGTTTGCCCATCACCGTCGTCCCGCACCCATTGGCGAAGCTCGATGCCGACCAATGCGCCGCCGTGGCGGCCAAGGCACTGCCGGAGATCGCGTCTGCGTTGACGGAACCTGCAGCGGATCTCGAGGCGCGGTATAGGGAAAAGACGATCTCGACGAGCGGGCGACTGCGGTACAGGTCGCTGTTCGATAGTGAGTTCAACGCACCCGACGCGCCGGCCCGCATACGTGGCCCCGACTCCATCGAGGCGTTGAACCGCGTCTTCTACGGTCGCGGTTGGACCGATGGCCTGCCGATCCTCCCACCGACGCCCGGGCGCTGCGAGGCGATGCTTGACGGACGAGATCCGGGCGAACTCGTCGCCATCGTCGAGCCGCGGCTGGGCCGGGCGACACTTGGCAAGATTGCCGCGAACGCCGTCATGGCGGGCTGCGAACCGCCCCACTTCCCCGTGGTCCTGGCCGCGACCCGTGCCATGTGCGATCCCGCCTTCAACCTCAAGGCGATCCAGTCGACAACGCATCCGTGCACTGTCGGTTGCCTAGTCGGTGGCCCCGTTTGCGAGGCGATAGGCGTGAACGGGGCATACAACGCGCTTGGCCAAGGCAGCAAGGCCAACGCGGTGATCGGGCGCGCGATCCGCTTGATCCTGATCAACATCGGCGGCGCATCGCCCGGTGCCCTCGACCGGTCGACCATGGGCTCGCCCGCGAAGTACGCCTTGTGTTTCGCCGAGAACACCGAGGCGAGTCCGTGGCAGCCGTTCCACGACGATCTCGGTCTCGATCCGTCGACGAGCCACGTCACCGTGTTCGGTGTGGAGGGTCCGCACAACGTCAACGACCACTACGGGCGGACCGCCGAGGAGATCCTGCTGACGGTTGCGGGGACGCTTGCATCGCCGGGCGCCAACAATTTCTACCTGGAGGGCGGGCCGGTGGTCGTGCTCGGACCCGAACACGCGGAGGTCGTCGCGGCGGCCGGGTTCTCGAAGGCCGGGGTCAAAGTGTTCTTGAGCGAGAAAGCGATCGTGCCGCGAGCGCTGGTCTCGGACGCCATGATCTTGGAACTGGAGAAGCGGTTGCCGCATCACCTGATCGGCCCGAGCGGGCGGGATGGTGTGCGCTTCATCACCAACCCGGACGATCTCCTTGTATTGGTCGCCGGCGGCGCGGGGAGGCACTCGGCCGTTCTGCCGACGTTCGGACACTCCACGCGCGCGGTGACCTGCCCGGTGGAGTAGGCGCCTTCCGGCCGGGGAGCCCACGATCGCCCTCATCACACGATGCGGTTGGGGATACACTGCGCATGACGTTGTCCGCAAGGCGATACGGCAATGAAGCGATCGCTGGCAATGTTCTGGATCGTCGCGGCGCCGGTCGCGGTGGCCGCCGACGACCCGAGCGACGCGATTCCCTCCGCAGAGGAAATCCTGGCCAATCCGCTGGACGACGCGGCCTACGCTGACGATGTGCGTTGCTTGGCGTCAGGGCGCTACCGCCAGGTGGACATTCTCAACGACCGGGTCTTGGTCTTCCGTGGGCGGGGCGGCCGAGCGTGGATCAACCTGTTGCCGCGCCCGTGTCCGGGTTTGCGTCGCGACATGGTGCTGGCCATCGAGACGCGGGGTTCGCGAATCTGCAGCCGCGACCTGTTCCGCGGCATGCCACGCCTCGCGCCGGAAGCCGCTACGAGCTTCTGTTCACTTGGGACGTTTCGTCCTGTCGAGGCGGACAACCTGGATGCCATCCGGGGTGCCCTGCGCGCGAGCCGCGCGAACAGGACGGTCACGAAAACGGTCCGTTCGACAGCCGAGCCTGAAGACTAGGCGCGTCGCCTTGCGGCGCGCATCTGGTCCACATAGTCGAGAATCCGCTCGCTCGGCGGTCCGTAGACGTCGACGAAGACCACGGCTTCTTCGCCGAGGATTTCGCCGCCGTGCGCCACGTTCGCGGGTGCGTACCACATGTCGCCCGGGCCGATGTCCCTGACCTCGTCGCCAACCGTGAGGCGCAGCCGCCCTTGCAGCAGAACGCTGAACTGCTCGTGCGGGTGGGTGTGCAGCGTGTAGCTCGCGCCGGGTTCGTACCGGGCCCAGATCAGTTGCAGGTGTTCACCCGTTCCGACCACGTTCGTGTGGATGCCGCGGCCGGAGTCGAACACCGCGTCTGTTGCCGCCTCGGCGGCGGTGCGAATCATCGCTTCAGTCATCCCGATTGCTCCAGCAGGTGCGCGGACGTCTGCATCGGGCAGCCGCTTACCCAAGCAGACCACCGAGCCGGGCCAACGCGTGGCCGAGGTCGGGTTCGATGGTCAGCACGTCTGCCATGGGATCGCCGGCGTCACGCAGGTGAGGCACGGCGTTCTTCAGGTCGTAGTTGGCGTTGTTCAAATCGCCGTCCAACGCATCCCAGTTGACGGGCATCGACACCGACCCGGTCGCTTCGGCACGGGCCGAGAACGGCGCCACTAGGAGCTGGCCGTGGCCGTTTTGCAGGTAGTCGATGTAGACCTTGTTGTCGCGCTTGCGGACCGTGCGCGTGATCGTGCAGATGTCCCCTCGACGGGCGACGAGGACGCGCGCGAGCAACTCGCCCAGTGTCGTGGCCTGGCGGTGGGTGAGTTGGCGGGCCAGCGGCAGCAGGATGTGCAGGCCGCTCGCACCGCTGGTCTTGAGGAAGCCCGGTAGTTCGATCTCGTCGAGCAGGTTCTTCACCTCGGTGGCGATCTCGACGACGTCCTCGAAAGGAGCTTCTTTGGGATCGAGGTCGAGCACGCACCAGTCCGGGTGTTCGAGGTCGGTGATGCGACTGTGCCAGGCGTGGATCGGGATGGCACCCATGTTGGCCAGGTAGACCAGCGATTCGGTGTTCTGTGCGATGAAGTAGTGGACTTCGCGCTCGGCGCTCTCGCTCCAAAGAACCTTGCGTTCGAGCCAGTCAGGCACGAAGGCCGGCGCGTCGCGCTGATAGAAGGATTTGCCGTGGATGCCATCGGGGAACCGGGTCAGCACCAGCGGACGGTCGACCAGGTAGGGCAGCATCCAGGGTGAGACAGACTCGTAGTAGCCGAGGAGGTCGCCCTTGGTCCACTGCTTCTCGGGGAAGAACACCTTGTCGGGGTTGGTGATCACGACTTCCCGCTCCGGTTCCTGCTCGAGAGCGTCGGGCGGTGGTTCGTGGTAGGCGCTCTTGCACTCGCCCGGGGCCTTGTCGTCGCGCAGGCGCAGGAAGACGGGATGGCGAAGGAGGCCGTCAGCCGAGTACTCGCGGTACTGCACCTCGCAGACCAGCACGGGCTCCACCCAGCGGTGTGCGCGGTCGTCGATGTCGTTAGGCAAGCCTGGTGCGGCCTTCAGCCCGGCAAAGCGCGTCTGCAACTCGCGCCGAGAGTCGGAGCCGAGGCCGGAGCCGACGCGGCCGCAGTAGGTCAGTTCGTCGCCGCGATACTCGCCGAGCACGAGGGCGCCGATGTCGTCGGGGTTGTTCTTGACCGGTACCCAACCGGCGACCACGAAGTCGCCGGTTCGCGCCCCTCGGACCTTGAGCCAGGAGTCGCTGCGTCCGCTGACATACACCGAGTCAGCGCGCTTGCCAATAACGCCCTCGAGGCCTAGGCGGCGCATGGCGTTAAAGGTCTCGATGCCATTTCCTTCGATGTGCTCGGAATACCGGATCGGCCCGGCCGGAGGCAGCATCTCGCGCAGCAGAGCCTTGCGTTCGGTGAGGGGAAGTCCTTTCAGGTCGTAACCGCAGGCATGCAATAGGTCGAAGGCGTAGCAGGTAACCGGGTCGTGAATCGACGCCCTCTTGGTGGCCCCATCACCGCGAACTGCGGCGCGTTGCTGCAGGCGGGCGAAACTCGGCACGCCGCGGTCATCGTGCACGACCACTTCGCTGTCCATGGTGAACTCCGAGAAGGGCAGCTTGGCGGCACACTTGGCGATTTCGGGAAACCGTGCGCTCAGGTCGATCCCGGTGCGGGAGTGCAACGTGACCTGGTCGCCGTCGCGCTCGATCATCAACCGGTAGCCGTCGTACTTGATCTCGTAGACCCAGCCGTCGCGGTGGAAGGGCTCGGAGGCACGCGCCAACATCGGGCTTTCGGTCAGCGACACGGTGGCCGGAGGACACGGATCGATGCCCTTGATTCGCCCGACGAAGGCGTCCTCGATGGCTGCCGGCTCCGCGATGGTTTCGATGGTCATGCCGGACAGCACCGAACTGTCGGCGAGCGGCTCCTCGCGCACCCACTGGTCGCGCTCCTTAATCAGGAGCCATTCCTTTCCGGAGTTCTCGCGTCCCTTGAGCCGGATCAGCGTGAACCGGCCACGCAGTTTGTGACCGTTGAGTTCGAACAGGAGCTTGCCGTCGGAGAACCCGGTCGCGAAGTCCTCGAGTTCGACATAGGTGCCGGTGTCCCAGACGATGACCTGGCCGGCGCCGTAGTTCCCGTCCGGGATGCTGCCCTCGAAATCGGCGTAGTCGAGAGGATGGTCCTCGACTTCAGCGGCGAAGCGCTTGTCGTCCGGGTTCATGGACGGTCCCTTGGGAACCGCCCAAGAGCAGAGCACGTTGTTCACCTCCAGCCGGAAGTCCCAATGCATGCGTCGCGCGGCATGCTGCTGGACGACAAAGAGACGTCTAATGCCCGTCTCGAGCGAGTCCGTCTCGGCACCGAAAGGCTCCGGCGTAGCCGAAGCGCTGCGCTTTCTCCGGTAGGTCCCAAGGTTGTCGCGGCTTGAGGGCATCTTCGGTTTCGGGCTATAGTCGGGCGGTCTCAGATGAACGCGGCTCATCTTCGCGTGGCCGGCGGCATTTGGTCGGCGGCGATTGATGGGACATAGCCGCGCCGGGCCTCAAAGAGCCCTCAGCCGGGGAGCGCGAGGGGCTTGCTCCTCGCATGAGAGAACAGGAGGTTCTAGTTATGGCCGCACGCTCCATGGCCTCCGCCACCATCGCCTTCGGACTGGTTTCCATACCGTGCAAGCTATTCGCCACTGCGGATAGTACGCGCGCGGTGCGCTTCAACTACCTCGCGAAAGACGGTTCCAGACTTCGCCAGCAGTATATCCGGGCCTCCGATGGCGAAGTAGTGGAGCGCCAAGACCGGGTCCAAGGCTACGAGTTCACGAAAGGGCAGTACGTCACGTTCACCGACGAGGAACTCAAGGCCCTCAACGCCGAGGCGACCAATGCCATCGACATCAACGAGTTCATCCCGTTGGCCGATGTGGAGCGCATCTACATCGAGCGCGTCTACTATCTCGGGCCGGACAGGGGAGCATCCCGCTCCTATCACCTGCTACGCGCTGCCCTGGACCAGACCGGGCGCGCCGCATTGGCGCGCTACGCTGCGCGCGGCAAGAACTACCTGGTCCTGATCCGACCATTCGGAGAGGGGCTCGTGATGGAGCAACTGAAGCACGAGGACGAACTGCGCAAGTTCGACGAGGTGCCCTTGGATGTCTGCGAGGTCAACCCGGCCGAGTTGGAGTTGGCCGTGCAGATCATCGATCAACGAACCAACGAGAAGTTCGAGCCCGCCGGCTACCACGATGACGTGCGCGAGCGTCAGCTCGAGTTGATCCAGCAGAAGATCGACGGCCAGGACATCTCGGTCGCACCGGAAGAGCAGCCCGAGGCGAAGATCATCGACCTCATGGAGGCCCTCAAGGCATCCGTCGGCGACCGCAAGCCGGCGAAGCGGACGGAAGCCTCGAAAGGCGGTCGACGCAAGTCGGCGACAGCGTCCGCCGGGCGCGGCGACCAGCGTGCGGAAGGCTGACCCGGCGGCGTTGGTCGTCTAAGGCGATGTCAGGGCCAAAGGCCACCGGTGTTGCGCTCGGTGCGGCCAGGATGGGTGCCGAGGATGGCTATCGGACGCGCGACGCCGCCGAATTGGTCGGGCTCAAGACGCGCACCATCCGCCATTACGTGACGCGCGGGCTCCTTGCGCCGGCACGGGGACGCCGCGGCGAGTACCGGTTCTCATTCCGCGACCTTGTCCTGCTGAAAACGGCAAAGGGGCTCATCGATGCCGACGTGTCCTCGCGGCGGACCCTCGCTGCGTTGGCGAAGTTGAAGGAGACGGTCGGCGCGCTTGACGGCAAGGAACTCACATCGATGCGCATCTTCGCCGAGGGCGACAGTGTCGTGGTGCGTGCAGACGATGCGCTGTGGGATGTCGAAACCGGGCAAGGGCGGTTCACGTTCGCGAATCCCGATGCGGGCCAGATCCGAGAGTTCGATGACGGCGATCGTGGCGAGGCGGATTCCACGGCCCGTTTCGACAGCGACGACTGGTACAACCTCGGTCTGGACTTGGAGGAGGCCGAACCGGCCCGGGCGCCGGCCGCCTATCGCCGCGCCATTGCCCTGAATCCGGACAACGCCGACGCGCACGTCAACTTAGGACGGCTTTTCCAAGTGCGTGGCGATCTGAAACGGGCCAAGCGCCACTATCAACGCGCGCTGCGGGCAGCACCGGCGCATCAGCTTGCGTTCTACAACCTAGGCACGGTGTTCGACGAGTTGGACGAGCTTGACACCGCCCTCGACTACTACTGCCAGGCACCGAACGTGCCGGATGCCCATTACAACCAAGCCCGCATCTTCGAGATGCGCGGCGATCAACTGGCCTTTGCGCGTCATATGCGCGAATACAAGGTTCTCATTCGCAACGAATGACACGTCGCCCCGACCGTTGTGACGGTTGATGCCTGTAAGCGCAGCGGCCAGAGGTTTTGAAAATCGTTTTCATTAATAGCATCAATACCTTAGGTTGATTGTTTGGCGGACTGGGTGCATGATCCACGCCTCGACATGCTCAACAGTTGGACAGCGACGATGAAAGCGCAGGATCCCAAGATCATCGACTACTTGAACCAAGTCCTGAAGAACGAGTTGACCGCGATCAACCAGTATTTCCTTCATGCCCGGATGTTCAGGGACTGGGGGTTCGCCGAACTCGGCGAGCATGAGTACGAAGAGTCGGTCGACGAGATGAAGCACGCGGACCGGCTGATCGAGCGCGTCCTGTTCCTCGATGGCCTACCCAACCTGCAGGATCTCGGCAAACTCCGTGTCGGCGAGAATGTCCCGGAGATGCTCCAGTGCGATCTCGACCTAGAGCAGGCCGCGATGCCGTTGTTGCGCGAGTGCGTGGCTTACGCCGAGTCGGTCAACGACTTTGTCACCCGGGAGTTGTTCGAGGACATCCTGACGTCCGAGGAGGAACACGTTGACTGGCTGGAGACGCAGCTCGAGTTGATCGACAAGACCGGCCTCCAAAACTACCTGCAGTCGCAGATGGGCTGACGCTTGCCGAGACCGTACCGGGCCCTCGCCGACGCCATAGCCGCCGGCGACAGTGCGGCGCTTGCCGGCGCGATCGATCGCGATCCCGAGGCGGCGACCCACTGGAAGCCGATCGTCGATGCGGCGTTCGCAGGCCGTGCGGACATGGTTCGCATGCTGCTCGCCGCAGGCGCCGACCCGAACGTGATCTCGGGTACGGGGAGCAGGCATACGCCGCTGACGCGTGTGACCCAGCACCATGCGACCATCCCTCGCCACGCTGGTCACGTCGAGGCGGTCAGTGCACTGCTCGAGGGTGGCGCCGATCCGGATCTTCGGGCTGGACCGTTCGACATGGAGCCCATGGCCTACGCGGCGATGGCACCGCACGACGAGTTCGTCGCGGTACTCGGCCGCGCGGGCACGACGATCGGTATCCACATGGCGGCCATACTGCTCGACCAGGACCGCCTTCGGAGCTTTCTCCAGGACGACGGCCAGGTGGCGGCCGGTGACGCGCGGGGGCGCAAGGCGCTCGACTACGTCGCCTGGTCCGGATTCTGGAAGGACCCGGGACGCGACGCGCTGGCTTGCGCGACGATGCTTCTCGAGGCCGGTGCCGGCGTCGACGACGGTGAGGAAATCGTCGAAGGGGGCGAGGTGTTCACCGCGACGCCGTTGTGGCGGACGCTGTCCTGGCAGCGCAACTACCCGCTCGCGGAACTGCTCCTGCAACGGGGCGCGAACCCCGACAACGCGGTCTTCAGCGTCACCTACCAAGGCGCCGTGGAAGGTTGCGAACTGCTGGACCGCTTCGGGGCGAACTGGGAGCACACCTTCGAGGGTCGCACGCCGTTGATGGACCTGATGTTCTTCAAGAAGCCGGGCGGCAGCGTCTGGCTCATCGAGCGCGGGGTCGACGTTCGCGCAACGGACGTCGTCGGCAAGACGGCCTTGCACTACGCGGCCGCCCAAGGCGTGCGTGCCGACTATGTCGAGCGACTGCTCGCGGCAGGGGCGGATCCGCGCGCCAAGGATTCACAGGGCAAGACGCCGCTCGACCATGCTAGGGAGAAGAAGCGGAGCAAGTTGATCGACTTGCTGCGTTAAGCGTCCTTGCGTGCGGACGTCCGGCTATGAGCCGTTGGACTTGCGTACGTAGAGCACCAGCTCGTGATGCACGAGGTCGTAGCCAGCTTCGGCCGCGATCTCGCGTTGCAGGGTCTCGATGCGCTCGTTGACGAATTCCGTCACTTGTCCGGTGTCGACGTCGACCATGTGGTCGTGGTGAACGTCGCTCGCAAGCTCGTAGACCGCGTGACCGTCATCGAAGTTGTGTCGCTCGACGATGCCCGCCGCGTCGAACTGCGTCAGCACGCGGTAGATCGTCGTGATCCCGACCGACTCGTCGTCCTTGAGCAGTTCCCGGTAGACGTCCTCGGCGGAGAGGTGGTGCGGGTCGGCACGCGTCAGCACCTCGAGGACCTTGAGCCGCGGCAAGGTCACCTTGAGGCCGACTTTCCTCAGTTCCTTTTGGGGCAGGTCTTGTGGCACGGTGCGCCTACGCGGCCGGTCACTGGGATTGGCTCCACGTTAACCACCGTCGATGGGCACGTCAATGGACTTCGTACAGGCGCCGGCCCTGGGGAGGGTTTTCGAAGAACTCGCTTCGCATCGCGTTGCATCCATAGCCGACCTTGATGGGGCAAGTCTCGATCAACTGAAAGCACTCGGCGTGCACGTCCGTGATCAAGCGGTGCTGCCCGCCGACGTGGACCTTTTGTCAGCGGAGACGATCCGCCAGGCGCTTAACCCGGCGACCACGGAATGGCTGCGTGAACTCGCGGTGCATGCCCACATCGGGAGCACGAACACGGCGCTGTTGGATCGGACCGACACGGGTGGTGTGGCGGGGCGCGTGGTGACCGCCGAGGTCCAGACCGCGGGGCGCGGGCGCCGCGGGCGAGCTTGGCTAAGTCCTTTTGGGCGCAACTTGGCCGTATCCATCGGCGTTGCCATCGACCGCTCGCCCGGGGAACTTGGCGCGCTGAGCCTGGTCGTCGGGTTGGCTGTCCGCGATGCGCTCCTCGAATACGGTCTTCGCCAGATTGACTTGAAGTGGCCCAACGACGTGCTGATGCAAAGGCGGAAGCTTGCCGGCATCCTGATCGAACTGGCGCAGCCGGATCGACCGGCGCAGTTGGTCATCGGCATTGGTGTCAACGTTGGCTGCCACGAAGCTATTGCCGGCCAGGTAGAGCAAGCCGTGGCCGACGTCACCGAGCAGGTCGAACGACCTTCGAGGAATCGCCTGCTCGGCGCGCTGGTCAACCACGTGGTGGCGGTGTGCCAGCGTTTTTCGACCGAGGGCTTCGTGCCTTTCCGTTCGCGATGGGACGCCGCCCATCATTACCACGGCCGAGCGGTGACCCTGACGTTGCCGGCTGGTTCACCCGGCGATGCGGTCTCCGGAACGGTACTGGGTGTAGCCAAAAGCGGCGCGTTACGGATCGCGGACGTCGGGGGCGTCCGCGAGTTCATCGCCGGCGAAGTCTCGTTGCGAGCGGAGGGCGAGTCGGCCCGGCAACCAGTTGGTGGGTGAGGCGATGCCAACGCTCGACATCGACATGGGCAATACGCGCACGAAGTGGCGTTGCGGCGACGAAGCCGGGGCCTTGCCGGCCCCCGAATTGCCCCGCCCGGTGGCGGTGCCGGCGCGTGTGCGGGTGGCTAGCGTTCTCGGCGACCGGCGGGGCATCGCAGCTGAGATCAGGAGACGGTTCGGCGTGGAAGCGGAATTCGCCACCACCTCGGCCAGCCTCGCGGGTGTCTGCTGCGGCTACCGCGAGCCGCATCGACTGGGCGTGGACCGGTGGCTGGCGGTGGTTGCGGCTTGGCAGCGAACCCGCCACGCGCTCGCCGTGATCAGCGTCGGCACGGCGGCTTGCGTTGACTTCGTCGATGCCGACGGGCGCCATGCAGGTGGCTACATTGCTCCCGGACTGCGGTTGCTCGCCGACGCCTTGGATCGGCGAACGGCCGATGTCCGGCCGGATCCGCATGCCGCGCCGCGCCTCGAACCGGGGACGGATACGCAGGAGGCCGTCGCGGCGGGCACGCTTCTGATGCTCTCGGCCTTCGTCGACGCAGGGATCGAGCGCCTCCGCAGCCGAAGTGCCCCCCCGGTCGCGGTCTACCTCACCGGTGGTGACGCCGCGCTCTTGGCACCGCGCCTAGGCCGCGACGTGCATTGCGAGCCGGAGCTTGTTCTCGAAGGCTTGGGGATCGCGTTGCCGTGAGTGCTCGCGGCTGGCTTTGGGTTGGGTTGGCGGTTCTCGGTGTCGCCAACTTGGTCGTTGGCGCGGCTTGGCTGGGTCGGGATGGACTGGTGGCGGCGGGCTGGCTTGCGAAACCAGGCCCCGCGCGCATCGACCTGCCCCCGCAGCCGTTGCCGCCCGCAGTGGATGTGGACAACGAGGTCGGTCATTGGGAAACCCCCGAGGCGCCCCCCGATTCCTTGCCGCAACCCCAGACAGCGCAGCGCAGGACGTGCGTTGCCCTAGGGCCGTTCGCAACCCGCGACGAGGCCACGGCCATCGGCGATGAGATTCTCGCTGGCGGCGGCGAAACGCTCCTTGTCGAGGAGAGCGAGGCCGGCGAGGCCGACTATTTCGTGTATGTCGAACCGGCGGCATCCCGCGCCCTTGCCCATCGCACCTGGCGCGAACTGGTGGCGCAAGGCGTCGACGCCTTCGTGATTCCGCGGGGCGAGCGCGAAAACGGCGTCTCTGTGGGGGTGTTCTCGCGCCGTGAACTGGCCGAAGCACAGCACGCCTACGTGTCCGAGCTTGGCTTCCGGGTCGCTACGCGAACGGTCCATCGCAGCCATGTGACGTACCTGCTCCACGCTTGGGATGCACCGGCCGAAGCCGTGGCCGATTTGGCAAAGAAGCCTTGTCCGCCATCGACTCAGCCGCCCGAAGGTTCGCAAGCGAACAACGGCGATGTTGCCGCCGACCAACCCGGCCCCTAAACTGCGCCTCCCCGCCGCCATAGCTCAGGTAGGTAGAGCAGCTCACTTGTAATGAGAAGGTCAGAGGTTCGACTCCTCTTGGCGGCACCAACGCCTGTGAGCGGCGGTTGCGTTTCGCGGCGGACGGCTCATTTCACGTGGTCGGGAGGCTCGGAAATCGGTCCAATTTCGCGTTGACAGGCGGCAATGCCATCGGCATAGTTCCGCGTCCTTTATTTCACGTGGTCTGGAGGGGTTCCCGAGCGGCCAAAGGGATCAGACTGTAAATCTGACGGCTCAGCCTTCGTAGGTTCGAATCCTACCCCCTCCACCAGGTGGTTGGACACGGCTGCGGGGTGTAAGCGGGGTGTAAGAAAGCTGCCCTGCCTATGGCAGATCCCGCACGTGGTAGCAGCCATGCGACCTAAGCGCTTAAGCCGGGGTTCGCGCGTGGCACGGTTGCAAAGTACACGGTGGCGGGTATAGTTCAGTGGTAGAACCTCAGCCTTCCAAGCTGATGGCGCGGGTTCGATTCCCGCTACCCGCTCCAGGTGA
Organism: Candidatus Azotimanducaceae bacterium; assembly: GCA_965203685.1. GTDB lineage: Bacteria > Pseudomonadota > Gammaproteobacteria > Pseudomonadales > Azotimanducaceae > VXYL01. The sequence goes on along the minus strand of OZ241908.1, from coordinate 5,166,299 downwards.
CAAGGCGACCAGGCGACCAGTAGTGATCCTTGGGAGCGCTCGACCGCGAGGGCATGAGCATTTGAACCGGAACCGCTCACATAGCTCAGTCGGTAGAGCACTTCCTTGGTAAGGAAGAGGTCATCGGTTCGAATCCGATTGTGAGCACCACCTCTTAACCGCGCTTGAGACGATTAAGCAAAAGGCAGTAATGGCAACCGGCCTCAACGGGCCGAACCGCAAGGCTTGACAACCGCCGCGCGACGTTAGGCGCGGAAGATGCTAGGAGTAAGGAGAAGGTCCAGAAATGGCCAAAGAGAAGTTTGAACGCACCAAGCCGCACATCAACGTCGGCACGATCGGGCACGTGGATCACGGCAAGACCACGCTGACGGCGGCCATGACCAAGATCTGTGCAGCCCGCCAGGGCGGCGAGGTGAAGGAGTTCGACGAGATCGACAACGCGCCCGAGGAGCGTGAGCGCGGTATCACGATCGCCACCACGCACGTCGAGTACGAAAGCGCCAATCGCCACTATGCGCACGTGGACTGCCCGGGTCACGCGGACTACGTGAAGAACATGATCACGGGTGCCGCACAGATGGACGGCGCGATCCTGGTCGTGTCCGCTGTCGACGGGCCCATGCCGCAAACGCGAGAGCACGTGCTGCTCGCCCGCCAGGTCGGCGTGCCGCGGATCGTGGTCTACATGAACAAGGTCGACCAGCTCGACGAGGACGAGCGCGAAGAGTTCGTGGAACTCGTCACCCTGGACGTCCAGGAGATTCTCAGTCAGAACGAGTTCGACGAGGACACCCCGATCATCGTCGGCAGCGCCTTGCAGGCCTTGGAGGGTGACTCCTCCGAGATCGCCGAAGGCAGCGTGCTCAAGCTCTTAGAGACGCTCGACGAGTACATCCCTGAGCCGGAGCGCCCCGTGGATCAGCCGTTCCTGATGCCGATCGAGGACGTCTTCACCATCCAGGGGCGTGGCACGGTGGTCACCGGGCGCGTTGACCGCGGCGTAATCAAGGTCGGTGAAGAGGTGGAGATCGTCGGCATCCGCGACGTTCAGCACACGACGTGCACCGGCGTCGAGATGTTTCGAAAGCTGCTCGACGAAGGCCGTGCAGGCGAGAACATCGGCGTTCTGCTGCGCGGGATCAAGCGCGAGGACGTCGAACGTGGCCAGGTCTTGGCCGCCCCCGGCAGCATCACCCCCCATACCCAGTTCGAGGCGGAGGTCTACGTGCTGTCGAAGGACGAGGGCGGACGCCATACGCCGTTCTTCAAGGGCTACCGACCGCAGTTCTACCTGCGCACGACCGATGTCACAGGCAGCGTCGATCTGCCCGAGGACGTCCAGATGGTCATGCCGGGCGATAACATCAACATGGACGTGGCGCTGATCAGCCCCATTGCCATGGACGAAGGGCTCCGGTTCGCCATCCGCGAAGGTGGGCGTACGGTCGGGGCCGGCGTCGTCACCAAGATCAACCAGTAATCAGCGTAGGAAACCCGCAACGGGTCGGAAAGCGTTGGGAAGAGCCGGGCGTTAGGAAAGGCATAAGGACGTTTGCATAGGCCAGTAGCTCAATCGGCAGAGCAGCGGTCTCCAAAACCGCAGGTTGGGGGTTCGATTCCCTCCTGGCCTGCCACATCGGGCAACAACATGGGCGGTGCATCTCGCCGATGAGGCCTGGTCAACGAAGGCTTAGAACAACGAGGACGGTGCCAAGCCCACTTGGCGTGGCGCACAACGGAGAGCGGACTTATCGGCGATTGGCTGAAATGGGCGGTGGTCGTTGCGCTGGTCGCGGGCGGCGTCGTCGGCAATTGGTACTACGCCGACTACTCGCTGCTGATTCGCGCGCTTGCGCTGGTCGCGGTCGCGGCGGTAGCGGGCTACATCGCGTCACGCACCGAGCGCGGCCAACGCGTCATCACGCTTGGACGCGAGGCGCGTGCGGAGATTCGCCGGGTGGTCTGGCCGACACGCCAGGAGGCGACGCAGACCACGGCCATCGTCCTGATTCTGATCCTGGTGTTTTCCGCGATCCTCTGGGGCTTGGACTCCCTGCTGAGTTGGTTCGTGCAAATGGTGATTGGTTAGACGAAATGCGTTGGTACGTCGTGCATGCCTACTCGGGCTTCGAAAAGGCGGTCGCTCGTTCCCTCACGGAACGGATCGACCTGTCGAACCTGAAGGAGTACTTCGGGGAGGTCCTTGTGCCGACCGAGGAAGTGGTCGAGATGCGCGCGGGCAAGAAACGCCGCAGCGAGCGGAAGTTTTTTCCGGGCTACGTCCTCGTGCACATGGATCTGAATGACGACACTTGGCACTTGGTCAAGGAGACGCCCCGCGTGATGGGCTTCATCGGCGGCAAGGCAGACGCGCCGGCCCCGCTTTCCGAGGCCGAAGCCGACGCGATCCTCGCACGCGTTCAGGAAGGCAGCGAGAAGGCGACGCCCAAGACGGTCTTCGAGCCCGGCGAGTTGGTGCGCGTCGTCGACGGTCCTTTCAACGACTTCAACGGCGTGGTCGAGGAAGTGAACTACGAGAAAAGCCGCATGGTCGTCGCGGTCACCATCTTCGGTCGGTCTACGCCGGTCGAGTTGGACTTCTCGCAGGTGGAGAAGGGTTGAAGCGCCGGGGGCGACAGTCCGACCGGCGTTCACGGAACACGAGAGACACGTTTTAGACAATGGCGAAGAAAGTACAGGCGTACGTCAAGCTGCAAGTACCCGCGGGGCAAGCTAATCCGAGCCCGCCGGTGGGCCCTGCGCTCGGGCAGCACGGCGTCAACATCATGGAGTTCTGCAAGGCGTTCAATGCGCATACGCAGAACCAGGAGCCTGGCCTGCCGGTTCCGGTCGTGATCACGGTGTACGCGGACCGGTCGTTCACGTTCGTCACCAAGACGCCGCCCGCGTCAGTGCTGCTGCGCAAGGCTGCGGGGATCGACAAGGGATCGGGTACGCCCAACACCGACAAGCTCGGCAAGGTCACGCGCGAGCAGCTCGAGGAGATCGCGCGCACGAAGATGCCGGACTTGACGGCGGCCGACATGGACGCGGCGGTCCGCACGATCGCTGGCAGCGCGCGAAGCGCGGGGATTGAAGTCGAAGGGGTGGTGTAGGACATGGCCAAGAACAGCAAACGCATGCGCGAGATCGCACAGAAGGTCGATCGCGACAAGGCCTACCCGATCGAAGATGCGGTCGCGTTGCTCTCGCAGCTGTCGCGGACGAGCTTCGCGGAGTCCATAGACGTCGCCGTCAACCTCGGGATTGACCCGCGCAAGTCCGACCAGGGTGTGCGCGGGGCGACCACGTTGCCACACGGGGCCGGCAAAGATGTGCGGGTCGCCGTTTTCGCCCAAGGTGCGGCGGCTGACGACGCCACCGCGGCCGGGGCCGACGTCGTGGGGCTTGAGGACTTGGCGGAGCAGATGCAGGGCGGCGACCTGAATTTCGATGTGGTCATTGCGAGTCCCGATGCCATGCGGGTCGTCGGTCGGTTGGGGCGCCTCCTTGGACCGCGCGGGCTGATGCCCAACCCGAAGACCGGTACGGTCGCCGCCGATGTGGCCACGGCGGTCAGGAACGCCAAGGCGGGCCAAGTTCAGTTTCGCGCCGACCGCGGCGGCATCGTGCACGGCAGCGTGGGTACCGTGGCGTTCGAGCCTGCCCAGGTCAAGGAGAACATCGAAGCCTTGATCAGCGACCTGAAGAAGGCCAGGCCGGCGTCGGCCAAGGGCCACTACCTGAAGAAAATCACCCTGTCCACGACCATGGGACCGGGCTTGCACATTGACGAATCGACCCTGGCGGTGTGATCTCCTATGGCTCTGCGACTTGAACAGAAGCAAACGATCGTTGCCGAGGTCCAAGCGGCAGCGGGGGACGCATTGGCGGCGGTTCTCGCGGACTACCGAGGCCTGAACGTGGCCGAGATCACGGACCTGCGGCGCCGAGCCCGCGAGTCCAACGTCTACGTCCGCGTGGTGGCCAACACCCTTTTGAAACGTGCCGTCGCCGGCACCGAGTACGAATGCCTGCAAGAAGCGGCGAGCGGGCCCACCCTGCTTGCGTTTTCGCGGGAGGAACCGGGTTCGGCGGCGCGGCTGTTCAAGGAAGCGGCAGCGGAACACGAAGCCCTCGACGTCAAGGCCGTCGCCATCGGTGGTCGCGTGTACCCGGCGACCGACATTGACCGACTGGCTTCGCTGCCGACAAAGGACGGCGCGATCGCCATGCTGGCGAGCGTTCTGCAAGCACCGATCGCGGAACTGGTAAGGACCTTGAACGCGGTGCCGGCCAACTTGGCGCGGGTTTTGGCCGCGGTTGGCGAGCAAAAGAACCAGTAGGCGGGGTCGAGAAGAGTCCGAGACGGGTCGAGTGCAACAGTTCGCACAACGAGGAAGTCAACAGGCTGCGCCAATGGCGTGGCGTTGTTTACGCAAGAGCGCGAGAGCGCAAGCAAGATGAGGAGACCATCACAATGGCATTGTCGAAAGACGATATCCTGAATGCGATTGCCGACATGAGCGTCATGGAGGTCGTGGAGCTCGTCCGTTCCATGGAGGAGAAGTTCGGCGTCACGGCCGCGGCCCCGGTAGCGGTCGCTGCGCCCGCGGCGGGGGCGGACGATCAGAACGGTGCGGCCGAGGAGCAGACCGAGTTCACGGTCGTACTCGCGGATGTCGGCGCGAAGAAGGTCAACGTCATCAAGGCGGTTCGCGCCATCACCGGCCTTGGGCTGAAAGAAGCCAAAGGACTCGTCGACGGCGCGCCGTCGCCGATCAAGGAAGGCGTGGCCAAGGACGAAACAGAGGAGATCAAGAAGCAGTTGGAGGAAGCGGGCGCGTCGGTCGAGGTCAAGTAGGCGCGACCCAAGTGGTCGCTAAGGACCTTAGCCGCGCGAGTGAGTTTGCCCCAGGCCACCGGCTTTTAGCCGAATGGCGTGAAAGGCAGTTCGGGCCGTGCTGGCGCTGAACGGATGGGCCTGCCCCATGCGCACCGTAGCGTGCGCCTGTGGGGCAGGCTTTTGGTCGTGGAACGTGGGTCGACGTTGAAGCGTCGCCCATTCCCCACAGAAAGTAACGAGGGATCGGAATCGAATGGCTTATAGCTTCACAGAGAAAAAGCGCATCCGCAAGAACTTCGGCAAGCTGCCGGAGGCCGTGGAAATCCCCTACCTGCTCGAGATCCAGGTGGAGTCCTACAAGCGGTTCCTGCAGCAGGGCGTGCGTCCGAGCCGGTTGAAGGACGTCGGCCTGCACGCGGCGTTCCGCTCGGTTTTTCCGATCGTTAGCTACTCGGGCAACGCCGCGTTGCACTACGTCGACTACAAGCTTGGCGACCCGCCGTTCGACGTCCGCGAATGCGTGATGCGCGGCTTGACCTACGCGGCACCACTACGCGTGCGCGTACAACTGTTCATCTACGACCGCGAGTCGTCCAACCGCGCGGTGAAGGACATCAAGGAGCAGGAAGTCTACATGGGCGAGATTCCGCTCATGACGGACAATGGGACGTTCATCGTCAATGGCACCGAGCGCGTCCTCGTCTCGCAGTTGCACCGCTCGCCCGGCGTCTTCTTCGACCACGACAAGGGCAAGACGCACTCGTCGGGGAAGATCCTCTACAACGCCCGGGTGATCCCGTATCGCGGCTCGTGGCTCGACTTCGAGTTCGATCCCAAGGATGCCGTGTTCGCACGCATCGACCGTCGCCGCAAGCTGCCAGCCACGGTCGTCCTCCGGGCCTTGGGCTTCTCGTCCGAGGACATCCTCGAGATGTTCTTCGCCAAGAACGTCTTCCACGTGAAGAAAGGTGGCTTCTCCATGGACCTCGTGCCGGAGCGGCTGCGCGGCGAGGTCGCGACCTTCGACATCCGCGACGGCTCCGGCGAAGTCCTCGTCGAGACGGGCCGTCGCGTAACGGCACGCCATGTTCGGTTGCTGGAGCGCTCCGGTCCCAACCGTCTCGACGTGCCGCGCGAGTACCTGCTCGGTCGCGTGCTCGCTCGCGACATCGTCGCCAAGGAGACCGGCGAGATCGTCGCTCCCTGCAACACCGAGGTGACCGATGAACTGCTCGATCAGCTTGTCGAGGCGGGCGTCAAGAAGATCGAGACGATCTACACCAACGACCTCGACTGCGGCCCGTACATCTCCGACACGCTGCGACTCGATGTCACGAGCAATCGCTTGGAGGCCCTGGTCGACATCTACCGGATGATGCGTCCCGGCGAGCCGCCGACCAAGGAGGCGGCGGAGAACCTGTTCGGCAACCTTTTCTTCACGCCGGAACGCTACGACCTGTCCGCCGTCGGCCGCATGAAGTTCAACCGCCGGCTGGGACGGGACCGGATCACGGGTCCGGGCACGTTGACCAACGACGACATCATCGACGTGCTGCGCACCCTGGTCGGCATCCGCAACGGCAAGGGCTCCGTCGACGACATCGACCACTTGGGCAACCGGCGTGTCAAGTCGGTGGGCGAAATGGCCGAGAACCAGTTCCGCGTTGGCCTCATCCGGGTGGAGCGAGCGGTCAAGGAGCGCCTGTCGCTCGCCGAGTCCGAAGGGCTGATGCCGCAGGACATGATCAACGCCAAGCCGGTCGCGGCAGCGGTGAAGGAGTTCTTCGGTTCGCACCAGTTGTCGCAGTTCATGGACCAGACGAACCCGCTGTCGGAGGTCACGAACAAGCGTCGCGTGTCGGCCCTGGGGCCCGGAGGACTGACCCGTGAACGCGCGGGCTTCGAAGTGCGCGACGTGCATCCGACGCACTACGGGCGCATCTGCCCGATCGAAACCCCGGAAGGCCCGAATATCGGCCTGATCAACTCGTTGGCCGCCTACGCGCGGACCAACCAATACGGCTTCCTGGAGACACCATACCGCAAGGTCGTTGACGGCAAGGCCACCACGGACATTGTCTACCTGTCGGCGATCGACGAGGCCGAGTACGTGATCGCCCAGGCCAACTCCGAACTCGACGACTCGGGGGGCTTCGTGGCCGACTCGGTCGATGTGCGGCACCTGAACGAATTCACCAAGGCGGCGCCGCAAAGCATCGACTACATGGACGTCTCGCCCAAGCAGTTGGTGTCGGTGGCGGCCGCGCTGGTGCCGTTCCTCGAGCACGACGACGCCAACCGGGCGTTGATGGGCGCGAACATGCAGCGCCAGGCGGTGCCGACGATTCGCACGGAAACGCCACTGGTCGGCACGGGCATCGAACGCCACGTTGCGCGTGACTCCGGGGTTTGCGTCATCGCCAAACGGGGCGGCGTGGTCGACTCGGTGGATGCCGCGAGGGTCGTGGTCCGCGTGGACGACGAGGAGACCACCCTCGGCGAAGCGGGCGTGGACATCTACAACCTGGTGAAGTTCACCCGCTCCAACCAGAACACCTGCATCAACCAACGGCCCCTGGTCAAGGAAGGCGACCGAATCGCCGCGGGCGACATCCTGGCCGACGGCCCGTCGGTGGACACCGGGGAACTCGCGCTCGGCCAGAACATGCGCATCGCGTTCATGCCCTGGAACGGCTACAACTTCGAGGACTCGATCCTGATCTCCGAGCGCGTGGTGGAGGAGGATCGGTTCACGACCGTGCACATCCAGGAACTCACCTGCAGCGCCCGGGACACCAAGCTCGGGCCTGAAGAGATCACCTGCGACATCCCCAATGTCGGCGAGAGCGCGCTCAACAAGCTCGACCAGTCCGGGATTGTCTATGTCGGTGCCGAGGTGGCGGCCGGCGACATCCTGGTTGGCAAGGTCACGCCCAAGGGCGAGACCCAGTTGACGCCCGAAGAGAAGCTCTTGCGGGCGATCTTCGGCGAGAAGGCCTCGGACGTGAAGGACACGTCGCTGCGCGTGCCCACGGGTGTGCGCGGCACGGTGATCGATGTCCGCGTATTCACCCGCGACGGCCTGCCGAAGGATCAACGTGCCTTGGACATCGAGCGCATGGAACTTGCGCAAGTCAAGAAGGACCTCGACGACGAATACCGGATCGTGGAAGGAGCGACCTACGAGCGGCTGCGCCAGGCGTTGACGGATAAGGCCGCGGCGAGCGCTCCCGGGTTGGAGCACGGCGACCCGGTGACGGGCGACTACCTCAAGGATCAGCCACCCGATCAGTGGTTCCGATTGCGGATGGTGGACGAGGGCCTCAACGAGCAGCTCGACAAGGCGGAGAAGCAGTTGCGCGCCCGTCGTCGCGAACTCGACCGCACGCTGGCCGACAAGAAGAAGAAGATCGAGGGTGGCGACGATCTGCGCCCGGGTGAGCTCAAGTACGTGAAGGTGTACCTAGCCATCAAGCGCCGCATCCAACCCGGCGACAAGATGGCCGGCCGGCACGGGAACAAGGGCGTGATCTCGGTGATCAAGCCCGTCGAGGACATGCCCTTCGACGAAAACGGCGAACCCGTCGACATCGTGCTCAATCCGCTCGGCGTACCGTCGCGGATGAACGTGGGGCAAGTCCTCGAGACGCACCTCGGCTGGGCGGCGAAAGGCATTGGCGAGCGCATCGGCGCACTCCTGGCCGAAGCCAAAAAGGAGCACGAGCGGGCCGCGCGCACGCGTCGCTTCCTCAATGAGATCTACAACGAGACCACGGTCGGCCGTGAGCGCGTCGACGTCGATTCGTTGAGCGACGAGGATGTCCTCGAACTTGCGCGGAACCTCGCGAAGGGCCTGCCGATCTCGACACCGGTATTCGACGGTGCCAGCGAGGACGACATCAAGGGCCTGCTGAAGCTCGCCGGACTGCCCGCCAACGGCCAGACCAAGCTGTACGACGGTCGCACAGGACAGCCCTTCGATCGTCCGGTGACGGTCGGCTACATGTACATGCTGAAGCTCAACCACTTGGTCGACGACAAGATGCACTGCCGGTCCACGGGCTCCTACTCGCTGGTCACGCAGCAACCGCTCGGCGGCAAGGCCCAGTTCGGTGGCCAGCGCTTCGGTGAAATGGAGGTCTGGGCGCTTGAAGCCTACGGCGCCTCCTACACGTTGCAGGAGATGCTGACGGTGAAGTCGGACGATGTGGCTGGCCGCACGAAGATGTACAAGAACATCGTCGACGGCGACCTCGGAATGGAACCCGGGATGCCCGAGTCCTTCAACGTCCTGGTCAAGGAGATCCGCTCCTTGGGCATCGACATCGAACTCGAAAGCGACTGAGCGCGCAAGGAACACTAGGGAGCTGACATGAGAGACCTACTTAACATTCTGCGGCAGTCCCAAGGCTCGGTGGAGGATTTCGATAGCCTGCGCATCGGCCTGACCTCCCCGGACATGATCCGGTCGTGGTCCTTCGGCGAGGTCAAGAAGCCCGAGACCATCAACTACCGGACCTTGAAGCCGGAGCGGGACGGCTTGTTCTGCGCGCGCATCTTCGGACCGGTGAAGGACTACGAGTGCCTATGCGGCAAGTACAAGCGGCTCAAGCACCGCGGCGTGGTTTGCGAAAAGTGCGGCGTTGAAGTGACGCTGTCGAAAGTGCGCCGGGAGCGCATGGGGCACATCGAATTGGCGAGCCCGGTCGCGCACATCTGGTTCCTGAAGAGCCTGCCGTCGCGCATCGGTCTGTTGCTGGACATGACCCTGCGCAACATCGAGCGCGTGCTGTACTTCGAGTCCTTCGTGGTCGTCGACCCCGGTCTCACTGATCTGGAAGTTGGCCAGTTGCTCACCGACGAGGAATACTTCGCGGCCCTGCAGGAGCATGGTGACGAGTTCGTGGCCATGATGGGAGCCGAGGCGATCCTCGAACTGCTCAACGCCATCGATCTCGACCGGGAGATCACGAGACTGCGCGAAGAGATCCCGGAGACCCGTTCCGAGACCAAGATCAAGAAACTCTCCAAGCGGCTCAAGCTCATGGAGGCGTTCCAATCCTCGGGCAACAAGCCGGACTGGATGATCATGACGGTGTTGCCGGTGCTGCCACCGGATCTGCGCCCGCTCGTGCCGTTGGACGGCGGCCGCTTCGCCACGTCGGACCTGAACGACCTTTACCGGCGCGTGATTAATCGCAACAACCGCTTGAAGCGCCTGCTCGACTTGAATGCGCCCGACATCATCGTGCGCAACGAGAAGCGCATGCTGCAGGAAGCGGTTGACGCCTTGCTGGACAATGGGCGACGGGGCCGGGCGATCACTGGCTCCAACCGGCGACCGCTCAAGTCGCTTGCCGACATGATCAAGGGCAAGCAAGGCCGGTTCCGCCAGAATCTCCTCGGCAAACGGGTCGACTACTCGGGCCGGACCGTGATCGTGGTCGGACCAACGCTCAAGCTGCACCAGTGTGGCCTGCCCAAGAAGATGGCGCTGGAACTCTTCAAGCCGTTCATCTTCGGCAAGCTCGAGGCACGCGGCTTGGCGACGACCATCAAGGCCGCGAAGAAGATGGTCGAACGCGAGACGGCGGAAGTCTGGGACATTCTCGCCGAGGTCATCCGCGAGCACCCCGTCCTGCTGAACCGCGCGCCGACCTTGCATCGCCTCGGCATACAGGCGTTCGAGCCCCTCCTGATCGAGGGCAAGGCGATCCAGCTGCACCCACTGGTGTGCGCGGCATTCAACGCCGACTTCGACGGCGACACCATGTCGGTCCACGTGCCGCTGACGCTCGAGGCACAACTCGAGGCACGGGCACTGATGATGTCGACCAACAACGTCCTGTCCCCGGCCAGCGGCGAGCCCATCATCGTGCCGTCGCAGGACGTCGTGCTCGGCCTCTACTACATGACCCGGGAACGGGTGGGGGCCCGCGGCGAGGGCCTGGTGTTTGCCGATGTCGCCGAAGCGACACGGGCCTTCGGCGACGGCAAGGTCGAATTGCATGCCAGGATCAAGGTGCGCATCGACGAGGTCGACGAGGAAGGGGTGGCCGTTTCACGACTTACGGAGACCACGGTGGGCCGTGCGTTGCTCTACGAGATCGTGCCGCGCGAACTCGCCTTCGAGTTGGTGAACCAGCCGATGGGCCGGCGCGCGATCTCCGACGTGATCAACGCCTGCTACCGGAACGTGGGCCTCAAGGAGACCGTCGTCTTCGCCGACCAGTTGATGTACATGGGCTTCGAGTACTCGACCCGTTCAGGCGCGTCGATCGGGGTCGAGGACTTCGTCATTCCCGAGGCCAAGGGCGAGATCATCGGCAATGCGCAAGCGGAAGTCGCGGAGATCGAGTCCCAGTACGCATCGGGCCTAGTGACCCAGGGCGAGAAATACAACAAGGTCGTGGACATCTGGTCCCGGGCGGAAGGGCTGGTCGCGCAGTCCATGATGGACGGCATTTCGCGCGAAACCGTGGTCGGTCACGGTGGCGAGGAACTCGACCAGGACTCGTTCAACTCGGTGTACATCTACTCGGATTCCGGCGCGCGGGGATCGCCGACGCAGATTCGGCAACTTGCCGGGATGCGCGGACTGATGACGCGCCCCGACGGCAGCATCATCGAGACGCCGATCATCGCGAACTTCCGCGAGGGACTGTCGGTGAACGAGTACTTCATCTCGACCCACGGCGCTCGCAAGGGTTTGGCGGACACGGCCCTCAAGACGGCCAACTCCGGCTACCTGACCCGTCGTCTCGTCGATGTCGCGCAGGATCTCGTGGTCACCGAAGCGGACTGCGGGACGGACAAGGGCCTGCGAATGGCCGCGCTGATCGAAGGCGGCGACGTCGTGGAACCACTGGCTGCGCGGGTTCTTGGCCGGGTGGTCGCCGAGACGGTGTACGACTCGCTGGGCGAAGAAGCGCTCATCCCGGCTGGCACCATGCTTGACGAGGCTTGGGTGGAGCGGTTGGAGCACTTGGGCGTCGACGAGATCGCCGTCCGGTCGCCGATCACCTGCGAGACCCGTTACGGCGTCTGCGCGGAGTGCTACGGCCGTGACCTGGCGCGCGGACACAAGGTCAACGTCGGTGAGGCCGTGGGTGTGATCGCGGCGCAGTCGATCGGCGAACCGGGCACGCAGTTGACCATGCGGACCTTCCACATCGGTGGGGCCGCCTCGCGGGCCACGGCGGCCGACAGCATCCAGGTCAAGCACGGCGGTGTCGTCCGGATGCACAACGTCAAGACCGTGGACCGGTCGGCCGACGAGCTGGTTGCGGTGTCGCGGTCGGGTGAGATGGCCATCGTCGACGAGCACGGTCGCGAGCGCGAGCGGTACAAGCTGCCGTACGGCGCCGTGATCTCGGTGCAGCCAGACTCGTCCATCGAGGCTGGGCAGATCATCGCCCAGTGGGATCCCCATACCCGACCGATCATCACTGAAGTGATCGGCAAGGTTGTCTTCGAGGACATGGAAGAGGGGTTGTCGATCAACCGCCAGATGGACGAGATCACGGGCCTGTCGAGCATCACCGTGCTCGACATGAACGACCGGCCGAGTGCCGGCAAGGATCTGCGCCCAGGCGTGAAGCTGGTCGATGAGAACGGCGATCCCGTGAATCTGGTGGGAACGGATGTACCTGCCCACTATCCGTTGCCGGAGAAGTCGATCCTGAACCTGGAAGACGGTGACCAGGTGGGTGTTGGCGACGTGATTGCCCGGATTCCGCACGAGGGCTCCAAGGCTCGCGACATCACCGGCGGCCTGCCAAGGGTTGCGGACCTGTTCGAGGCACGCAAGCCCAAGGAGCCGGCGATCCTCGCCGAGACGACGGGAACGGTCAGCTTCGGCAAGGAAACCAAGGGCAAGCGTCGCCTCGTGATCACGCCGCCACCGGCCCAGGACGGCGTCCCGTCGGAGCCGGTGGAAACGCTGATTCCGAAGTGGCGCGAGATCTCGGTCTTCGAAGGCGAGCACGTGGAACGCGGGGAGGTGGTCTCCGAGGGACCGGAGAGCCCCCATGACATCCTGCGCCTGAAGTCGGTCGCGGAACTCGCGCGTTACATCACGTCGGAGATCCAGGAGGTCTATCGCCTGCAGGGCGTGACGATCAACGACAAGCACATCGAGACGATCATGCGGCAGATGCTGCGCAAGGTCGAGGTGGTCGACGCGGGCGATTCGGACTTCATCCGCGGCGAACAGCTCGAGTACGTCAACGCGTTGGCGGAGAACGAGCGCCTAGTTGCCGAGGGCAAGGAGCCGCTCGAGTTCGAGCGGGTCCTGCTTGGCATCACGAAGGCGTCGCTGGCGACCGAGTCGTTCATCTCGGCGGCTTCCTTCCAGGAGACGACCCGTGTGCTCACCGAGGCTGCCGTGACGGGTAAGCGCGACTTCCTGCGCGGACTCAAGGAGAACGTCGTGGTGGGCCGGCTGATACCGGCGGGAACCGGGCTGACGTACCACAAGGAACGTCGCCAACGCCGCGAGGAGGAGACGCAGGCACGGATCGCGCGCGAACAGGGCGCAACCGCGGACGAGATCGAACAGGCGCTCTCAGAGGCGTTGAGTTCGAGTTGACCTTGCGCCCGTCGGGCGGAGCATGTCTCCGCCCGACGGGACAGGTTACTCAGACGAGTCCGACCAGGCTCGTTGCCCAGGCGCGGGTGGTTCCTCGGGGCCGCCCGCGAAGCATTGCGCGATGGCCATCCACCGGGTTGCCGTCTCGCCGTTCACGGCCAAGTCGGTGTCGGCGATGTTGCGTCCCTGCGTGACGACATGGCAGAACTCGACGGCTGAGCCCTCGACGCGATCCTCCGTCTCCGGTTCGCCCCACTCCCAAATCGCGCCCGATGGCGCGGTTAGCCGCACGTAGGGGACCACCGCGGGTACGTCCAGGCCCCGGTTCGCGAACGTCCAGCCGAAGGTTCGCACGCCGATCACCGCGATGTTCTGGATGCGGTCGGTGTTCGTCCGCGGCTTCTCGAGGAGGTCGTAGACATCTTGGCCATGCGCCCAGGTCTCCATCTGCCGGGCCGTCGCGAACATGCGCGCACTCATGTCCGGCCCGAACCAAGGTATGCGCGCCCGGGGATCGACGCCGGCGAGCAGGTCGCACAGTTCACCGAGGTAGCCATGCCAGCACTCGCCAAGCTCGGGCCCATCGGGAAGCTCGAACCGAGCACTGGCAGATCCCCGGCTCGAGATGGCCGACTCGCGCCGCCTGGCCATGGCGCGGAATTCGTCCGCGTCGGTGAGCGCGAGATGCGCGACGCGGTCCGTGGTGTGCAAGTGGGCGATCACGTCGTTGACGGTCCAGTTCTTGAACGGCGTGGGACGCTGCCACGCGTCGCGGTCCAGGACGCGCACGAGTTCGTAGAGTTCAGCGCCCTCGGCGCGTAGGTCATCGGCTTGTTGCATGTAGGATTCTTACGTCGATTGCTCGTCGGTGAGTCGATGGTCCTCGCTGGTACGGAGGACCGTGCTCCCGTTATCGTACACTGACGCCAACGGAGCAAAGGGGGAACGCGCATGCGCCTTCAGCTTGCACTCAACGTCGACGATCTCGACGAGGCCATCGCCTTCTACCGCAAGGCCTTTGGCGTGGACGTGCACAAGCGACGCCCGGGCTACGCGAACTTCGAAGTCGAGTCGCCGCCGCTCAAGCTCGTGCTCTTCGAGAACCCCAGTGCACCGCGCCTCAACCACCTCGGCGTCGAGGTGTTCGACGACGCCTCGGTAGCCGCCGCTGGCGAGCGTCTGCGTGAAGCGGGGCTCGCTTCCGTGGCCGAAGACCGCGAGGTCTGCTGCTTCGCCGAACAGAACAAGATCTTCACCCACGACCCGCAAGGCATGCGCTGGGAGTGGTACCGGATCACCGACGACGCACCGGAGGCTGGGCGCGGACCGCGGGGGTGCTGCGACGGGCCCCATAGCGAGGCCGGAACCGCCCGCGTCGATCCGGACGCCGGGCCTTGTTGTTGACGAGGTGAAGGCCCCATAGCCGGTTCCGGACCGCGCATGCGGCCGGCAATGGCTGCTAGCCGTCAGGGTCGCGACGCCCCTTTCGTGTTGTCCCACAGAGGGTCGCCTCGCACTCCCTAGCAGGTTGAGAGAGACGCTCGCAACGCGCCTCGGCTCAACTCGGTTTCAGGAGAGGGGTACCTTGGAGATGATGGCTTCCTGCATCAACCAACGGTCGATCGCTCGATAGATGTCGGCGATTTCCTCGTCGGAATGTCCATGGGCGCGCATCCAGTCCTCGAAGGGGCGCTCGCCGGCGAAGCATGCGGTCAAGCAGGGCCCTGACGTCCTGTTCCGCCACGCCATGTGCCTGGGGCCATTCCGTCGTTGGGGCGGGGAGGACACCCCCGACCGTCAGATGCAGGAGCGCGTCCCGGTTCTCTCGCACCAACCGCTCGAAGCAGTCATGGATGGCCGCCTTTCGGGAAGGAGGCAAGCGGCGCATTTCCATCTGCTCTCCGAGACACTCGCGAACGCGGACGACTCCTCCAGCGGCAAGCCAGCTCCTCAGGTCATCCACAGAACTGCCGACGGATCTGAAGCGGTCAGTTTTCAGAACATCGAGCGTGTAGCGGAACAGGTCGCCGAAGACCGCCTCCCAGCCATCGCGTTCGAGATGTTCGATCAGGGCCATCCGTCTCTCGGAGTCATTGTGATTAGCTTACGCCGGTGGTTTTGCCACGGCTACGGGCGGCGGAATCGTCGGCTCCGAGTGGATGCGGTAAGTCGCACACATCGCGGATGCCGTACAGGATGACGCTCTGCGGGAATGCTGCGGGACGGTTTGCGCCCCCCGCGTGAAGCTGGCGCAGGACCGGTATCAGAGTGTCGCCCACCAACTCGTCAATCTCGTCGATCAGGAGCACGAGCGGCTTGGGGTCGTTCATAGACCGATGCCCCGGCGCCTGCCCGAGGAGGACGTGCGGGCCCTGCTCCAGTTAGAGCCACCTCCCAGGTCTCGTCGAGGTACTGGTCAGCCGCCCGCAGGGCATCTAATCGAGGAAGTGGCGCTGCCTCAGGGCGGGCGTCACGCCAGCGATGCGGATGAAATCTCTGTCGTGGTGCAGCAGCGTCAGATCGGCCTCAATGGCGCACTGTGCGATTAGACAGTCGACACCGGAACGGATCGTCACGCCGCGCCGCCGACAGTCGAGATACATTCGGGCTGCGGCGGCGTGTCCGGCAAGCGGCTGCTCGAAACCGACGAATCGCTGGCCGCTGAAGTAATCCTGCAAACGAGCGTAAGCTGCGGGATCCCGCGCCCCTTGCAGGATCTCCATGTAGACGAGATGGGTGATGCTGACCGCAAGCGGATTGCCCAGCAGATCACGCAGCAAGCTCACGTGCGGCTCGTGGCGACCGCGAACGAAGTCGACCCACACGGACGTGTCGACAAGATACATGGGGGGCGAGCCCGAACCTAGATGATGGTCAGTCCGCCGCGGCGCGCGAAGCCTTGTGGTCGTACTCCGGGTCGAGGAGATCCGCGCCCTCGAGTTCCCTTAAGTCAAGTCGTTTCCGATGCGCAACGTACTCCGCGAGCGCTTGGTGCACAACGGCCCGTTTCGTCTTGATCCCGCCGAGTTGTTGGGCCTCCCGAACAAGATCCGGATCGAGTTCGATATTCGTTCGCACAAGCTTGCACCACCCAATGTGTATAAGAGTGTGTATAACAGTGCGGAGGGTAACTCGTCAACCGTAGACAGTCTCACCGAGTAGATGCGCGAGTCGCGCAGGCCCCGGTCCCGCACACGATGGCGCTCCATGCGGGATCCCGACCTGACTGCTTGCCACATCCTTCCGCTACCTGACGCGCCACAGTACGATAGTGTCGCACCCGGGTGACGACGCGAGCGAGCGGATATGCCGCGCAAGATAAGGCAGCTACTCGGTGACTTGCGGTCGGCGGGGTTCGTGGAGGTCAAGTCTGGCGGCAAGGGGTCACACCGGAAATTCATGCACCCCGGCTTTCCGGGTGCGGTGACGCTGAGCGGTATGCCTGGTGACGACGCGAAGCCATATCAGGAACAGCAGGTTGGACGTGCCGTCGAGGAGGTGAGCAAATGAGACCGAGTGATCGATACCACAAGTGGATTGAGTGGAGTGAACGGGATGACACTTATCTGGGCCGTTGCCCTGATGTCATCACGGGGATTCACGGGTCCGACCCCGTACGCCTTTACTATGAGCTGTGTAACGTCGTGGATGAAGTGCTGGCGGAACTGGAGCATTCCGACAGGACTCTTCCAGAACCCCTGACTCGGCCCATGCGGGAGGTCGCTTAGCTTACCGGTCCGGTACGCGGGCGTCCTCGGTAAGCAAAGGGACCTCGTATCAGCTCAGGGCGAGACAGGCCCGGCTGAGTTGTAAGCCGGGCGGAGTCAGCCTACAATCGCGCGCCACCGTGGACGCGGGCGGTTTTCTTGACCGCGTCTCGCCAACAATCTTTAGGAGACCTGATGGCAACCATCAGCCAGCTTGTGCGCAAACCCCGCAAGCGACGGATCGCCAAGAACATGGTGCCCGCGTTGCAGCGCAGTCCGCAGAAGCGGGGGACGTGTACGCGGGTCTACACGACGACACCGAAGAAGCCGAATTCGGCACTGCGCAAGGTCTGCCGGGTCCGGCTGACCAACGGTTACGAGGTCAACTCCTACATCGGCGGCGAGGGGCACAACCTGCAGGAGCACTCGGTGGTGCTGATTCGCGGCGGGCGGGTCAAGGATCTGCCGGGTGTGCGCTACCACACCGTGCGGGGTGCCCTTGATACGGCGGCGGTAGCGGATCGGCGGCAGCGTCGGTCGAAGTACGGTACCAAGCGGCCGAAGTAGCCTTAAAGACCGGCTTCACGGGAAGCCTTTCCGGAGACCATAGATGCCAAGACGCCGAGTCGTTGCCAAGCGGGAAATCCTCCCTGATCCGAAGTACGGCAACCAAACCGTTGCCAAGTTCGTCAACCACGTCATGGTGAGCGGCAAGAAGTCGGTGGCCGAACGCATCGTCTACGGTGCCCTGACGCACATCGAGGGCCGTGACCGCCGGGATCCCATCGAGACGTTCGAGAAGGCGCTCGAGTCCGTGGCGCCGTTCGTCGAGGTGAAATCGCGCCGGGTTGGCGGCGCCACCTACCAGGTACCGGTCGAGGTGCGGCCTAGTCGGCGCCAGGCATTGGCCATGCGCTGGCTGGTGGACAGCGCCCGGGCGCGCAGCGAGAAGACGATGGCGGCGCGTCTCGCCGGGGAACTCGTGGATGCGGCCGAAGGGCGCGGCTCGGCCGTGCGCAAGCGGGAAGACACCCATCGCATGGCGGATGCCAACCGTGCCTTCGCGCACTACCGCTTCTAGTCATCCAGTGTAGAAGCGGTCACCCCGACAAGCACTCCCTCCAGGCGCTTAAACCAAGTTCGACTGTCAACAGGGGGTCCCCGGCGGGGACCGCCAACCGAGGACGCAAAGAAATGGCTCGCAGCACTCCCATTGGCCGCTATCGGAACATCGGCATCGTCGCCCACGTCGACGCTGGGAAGACGACGACGACCGAACGTGTGCTGTTCTACACGGGCCTGTCGCACAAGATCGGCGAGGTCCACGACGGCGCAGCCGTCATGGACTGGATGGAACAGGAGCAGGAGCGCGGGATCACCATCACGTCGGCGGCGACGACGTGCTTCTGGCAAGGCATGGACCGGCAGTTCGACGAGCACCGGATCAACATCATCGACACGCCGGGCCACGTCGACTTCACGATCGAGGTCGAGCGTTCGCTGCGCGTGCTGGACGGTGCCGTGGTGGTGTTCTGTGGCACCTCGGGCGTCGAACCGCAATCCGAAACCGTATGGCGCCAGGCCAATCGCTACGAGGTGCCGCGCGTCGTCTTCGTCAACAAAATGGACCGCGCGGGTGCGGACTTCCTCCGCGTCGTCGAGCAGATCCATGATCGATTGGGTTCGACCCCGGTTCCGATCCAACTGGCCATCGGTGCCGAAGAGAACTTCCGCGGCGTGATCGACCTCGTGCGGATGAAGGCGATCTACTGGCACGAGGACGACCAGGGATTGAGTTACGAGACGGCCGAGATCCCCGATGAATTGCGGCCCGACGCGGAGCACTGGCGGGAGGGCCTCGTCGAAGCCGCGGCCGAGGCCACAGAGGAGTTGATGGAGAAGTACCTCGAGGACGCGGAACTGTCCGAGGCCGAGATTCGCGAAGGCATCCGGGTGCGGACGTTGGCCAACGAGATCGTCCCCGCCCTGTGCGGCTCCGCATTCAAGAACAAGGGTGTCCAGGCGATGCTGGACGCGGTCATCGACTACCTGCCGGCACCGACTGAGGTCAAGTCCATCGAGGGCGTGCTCGACGACGGCATCACGCAGGCCGAGCGCCATTCCGACGACGAGGAGCCGTTCGCGGCCTTGGCGTTCAAGATCGCGACCGATCCTTACGTGGGCACGCTGACGTTCTTCCGCGTGTACTCGGGGGTGCTCAGTTCCGGCGACCAGGTCTTCAACGCGGTGCGTCAACGCCGGGAAAGGATCGGCCGCATGGTGCAGATGCACTCGAATGCCCGTAACGAGATCAAGGAGGTGCGCGCTGGGGACATCGCGGCGGCGATCGGCCTGAAGGACACCACGACGGGCGACACGCTCTGCGACAACGACGCGGTGATCACGCTCGAGCGCATGGACTTCCCGGATCCGGTGATCTCGGTGGCCGTTGAACCCAAGTCTGTCGCGGACCAGGAGAAGATGTCCGTCGCGCTCGGCAAGCTTGCCCAGGAAGACCCGTCCTTTTCGGTGGAGACCGACGAAGAGTCGGGGCAGACGATCATCTCCGGCATGGGTGAACTGCATCTCGACGTGCTCGTTGACCGCATGCGTCGCGAATTCAGCGTCGAGGCCAACATCGGTAAGCCGCAAGTAGCGTACAGGGAGACCATCCGCCAGACCGTCGAGCACGAGGCCAAGTACATCCGCCAGACCGGTGGTCGAGGCCAGTACGGCCACGTTTGGGTCAAGCTCGAGCCGACCTACGGCGAAGACGAAGCGGAGAACTTCGAGTTCGTGGATGCGATCGTCGGCGGCGTCGTACCGCGCGAATACATACCGGCCGTGGCCAAGGGCCTCGAAGAGCAGATGGGCAACGGCGTCATCGCCGGCTATCCCCTGATCAACGTCCGGGCAACCCTTTACGACGGGTCGTTCCACGAGGTGGACTCCAGCGAAATGGCCTTCAAGATCGCGGGCTCCATGGCCATGCGCGAAGGCGCGCAGCGTGCGAGCCCGGTGTTGCTGGAGCCGGTGATGGCCGTGGAGGTCGTGACCCCGGAGGATTACATGGGCGACGTCGTCGGTGACCTAAGCCGTCGGCGCGGCATGATCGGCGGCATGGACGAGAACCCCGCCGGCAAGATCGTGCGCGCATCGGTGCCGCTCGCGGAGATGTTCGGCTACTCGACGGATCTGCGCTCGGCGACCCAGGGGCGTGCGACATTCACCATGGAGTTCGAGCGTTACGCGGAGGTCCCGAACAACATCGCGGAAGGGATCATCAAGAAGTCGTGAATGCCGCTAGAGCCAGTCGTCCTGAGGGCCGGAAGCCTTTCCAACAGCGCGTGGCGGGTCTCGGTAGCGACGCGCCACGAGCCAATTATTCGTTGCGCGTTGACGAAACCGTGCGTAGAATCCGCCGTCCGTTTTCGGGGACGTCCCACACTCCCCGCGCCGCTCGCTGCAGCGGTAACGCACTAAAGAACCGCCGGTAAACCGCAGCTTACCGGCGATAAGCCGTTCGACGGAGTGGTCGTTTAAGGGTATGGCACAGAACCAGCGCATTCGTATACGCCTCAAGGCGTTCGATCATCGCTTGATCGATGTGTCGACCGAGGAGATCGTCGATACGGCGAAACGCACCGGCGCGCAGGTTCGGGGGCCGATCCCCCTGCCGACGCGCAAGGAGCGATACACCGTGTTGACCTCGCCGTTCGTCAACAAGGACGCCCGCGACCAATACGAGATCCGCACGCACAAGCGGTTGCTGGACATTGTTGAACCCACCGAAAAGACGGTGGATGCGCTGATGAAACTCGACCTCGCCGCCGGGGTCGACGTGCAAATCAGCTTGAATTGATCGACTCGGTCCGCGCGGAAGGCACGGGTGGATCGGCCAAGTGGTTGGCGCGCCGAATCTTCGGCTTAGGCGACGCAACGAGGGTGAGTAAGACATGACCATCGGGGTCATCGGCACCAAGAGCGGGATGACGCGCGTTTTCACGGACGACGGTGAGTCGATTCCCGTGACCGTGATCGTCGCCACGCCGAATCGCGTGACGCAGGTCAAGACCGAGGCCGTCGACGGCTATGATGCCGTGCAAGTCACCGCTGGCGACGTCAAGTCCGGTCGCGTGTCCCGGCCGCTGGCAGGCCACTTCTCCAAGGCGAACGCCGAGGCCGGCCGCGGCCTGTGGGAGTTCCGCTTGGACGGCGCCACGGAAGGGCTCGAGTTGGGCGCGGAACTCGGCGTCGACCAGTTTGAGAAGGGGCAGGTCGTCGACGTCGCCGGAATCTCCAAGGGGAAAGGGTATGCGGGGGCCATCAAGCGGTGGAACTTCCGCAGTCAAGACGCGAGTCACGGCAACTCCGTCTCGCACCGGGCGCCCGGTTCCATCGGCCAGTGCCAAACACCAGGGCGCGTGTTCAAGGGCAAGAAAATGGCCGGCCAACTCGGCAATCGTCGAGTCACCGTGCAGAACCTCACCGTCGTGGACATCGTCCCGGAGAAACACCTCCTGCTGATCAAGGGCGCCGTACCCGGTGCACCGGGTGCGGACATTTGCGTTCGCCCCGCCACCAAGCGACCTGCGGGAGACGCCGCATGAGCGTATCGGTCGCAAGCGTTGCCGGAGATCCGCTGGAAGTGTCCGAGGCGACATTCGGATGTGCCTTCAACGAGGCCTTGGTGCACCAGGCCGTGGTGGCCTACCTGGCCGGGGGACGTTCCGGGTCCCGGGCACAGAAGTCCCGGGGCGAGGTCCGTGGCGGTGGCCGCAAGCCGCATCGGCAGAAGCGCACAGGGCGCGCTCGTGCCGGTTCCATTCGCAGCCCGCTCTGGCGTGGCGGCGGACGGACGTTTGCCGCACGACCGCAACAGCATGCGGTCAAGTTGAACCGCAAGATGTACCGGGGCGCCATTCGCTGTATTTTTTCCGAACTGATCCGCCAAGACCGCATCCAAGCCATCCCTTCCGACGACCTCTCTCTCGAAGCCCCCAAAACCAAGATCCTGACCGCCAAACTCGACGAGTTGGCGTTGCCGGACGTGTTGATCGTCGTGGCCGAGCCCGAAGCGAACCTGGCGCTGGCGGCCCGCAACCTGCCGGACGTCGATGTTTGCACCGTCCGTGAACTCGACCCCGTGAGCCTCATCGGCTGCGAGAACGTGCTGATTTCCACCGACGCGTTGAAAGCGGTCGAGGAACGCCTGGCGGCTTGAGCATGAACAAGGAACGCTTGTACACCGTGCTCGTAGAGCCGCATATCACCGAAAAGGCGACCAATCTCGGTGCATCGAGCAACCAGTACGCGTTCAAGGTGGCCCCGGACGCCACCAAGCGGGAGATCAAGGCTGCCGTCGAGGAACTCTTCTCCGTGACCGTAACCAACGTCACCACGCTGAACGTCAAGGGCAAGGTCAAGCGGAACTTCCGAGGTGTGACCTCGCGTCACAAGAGCTGGAAAAAAGCCTACGTCCGGCTCGCCGAAGGCTCGAGCATCGACTACGCGGCGGAACGCTAGCGGAGTACCCATGCCTGTCGTCAAAGCCAAACCGACATCCCCCGGACGACGGTTCGTCGTCAAGGTCGTCGACCCCACGCTTCACAAGGGTACGCCGTACAAGCCCCTGTTGGAGCAGCAGAGCCAAACGGGCGGTCGCAACGGCGCCGGCCGAATCACGACGCGGCACCGTGGCGGGGGCCACAAGCAGCACTACCGCAAGATCGATTTCCGGCGTAACAAGGACGGGATCAAGGCGACCGTGGACCGGCTCGAATACGACCCGAATCGAAGCGCGAACATCGCCTTGCTCAAGTACGCCGACGGCGAATACCGCTACATCGTGGCACCTCGCGGCATCGCGGCCGGCCATGAACTGCTCTCGGGGTCCACGGCGCCGATCCGCCCGGGCAACGCGATGCCGCTGCGCAACGTGCCGGTCGGAAGCGTCGTGCATTGTGTGGAACTGAAGCCCGGTAAAGGGGCGCAGCTTGCTCGCAGCGCCGGTACGTCGTGCCAATTGGTCGCCCGCGAGGGCGCGTATGCGACCTTGCGGCTGCGATCCGGCGAAATGCGCCGCGTGGCCGTCGAGTGCCGGGCGACGCTCGGCGAGGTGGGCAACAGCGAGCACAGCCTGCGTTCACTCGGCAAGGCCGGGGCCAAGCGTTGGCGTGGCGTACGCCCGACTGTGCGCGGCGTCGCCATGAACCCCGTCGACCATCCCCATGGTGGCGGCGAGGGCAAGTCCTCCGGTGGCCGCCATCCGGTGTCCCCGACGGGCCTGCCGACCAAGGGGTTCAGGACGCGCAAGAACAAGCGTACGGACAAGCTGATCATCCGTCGTCGCGGCGGCCGACGGTAATTCGAGGCTTAAGGACGACGTCATGCCCAGATCGCTACGCAAGGGTCCGTTCGTGGATCTGCACCTGATGCGCAAGGTCAACGAGGCCGCTGCCAACAGCGACCGGCGGCCCATCCGGACCTGGTCCCGTCGGTCCATGATCATCCCCGACATGGTCGGGCTCACGATTGCCGTCCACAACGGGCGCGCGCATGTGCCGGTGTTCATCTCCGAGGACATGGTCGGGCACAAGCTCGGCGAGTTCGCCCCGACGCGCACGTATCGGGGTCACGATGCCGACCGCCGGGCGCGGCGGTAGGTCGTAAGAAGAAGGGTTTGAGCGATATCGGCCATGGAAGTTAGTGCGACTGCCAAGAGGCTCCGCGTTTCGCCGCGCAAGGCGCGCCTGGTGGTCAACCAGGTGCGAGGCAAGGCGGTGTCGGACGCGATCGACATCTTGAGCTTCAGTACGCAGAAGAGCGCGCCGCTCGTGCGCAAAGTACTCGAGTCGGCCATGGCCAACGCCGAGAACAACGAGGGGGCCGATGTCGACGACCTCAGGATCTCGGAGATCTACGTGAACGAAGGTATTACGGTCAAGCGCATTCGTCCCCGCGCCCGGGGGCGTGCCGATCGCATCTTCAAGCGCACCTGCCACGTGACAGTGACGTTGACCGACGCGGCGGATGGCTGAAACGATGACTAGTGCTCAGGGCTTGAGGTAAGGACGATGGGTCAAAAGGTCTCGCCAACAGGTTTGCGGCTCGGAATCGTCCGCGACCACACCTCGGTTTGGTACGCGGGCAAGAAGGACTACGCCAAGTACCTAAAGAGCGATCTCGATGTCCGCGCGTACATCGCCAGGCAGCTTGCGCAGGCGTCCGTCAGCCGGATCGACATCGAGCGCCCGGCGCAGACGGCACGGATCACCATCCACACCGCGCGCCCTGGCATCGTGATCGGCAAGAAGGGCGAGGACGTCGACCGCTTGCGCCAGGACCTCGCGCGACGGATGGACGTGCCCGTGCACATCAACGTCGAGGAAATCCGCAAGCCGGAACTCGACGCCCTGCTGGTGGCGCAGAACATCGCGCAGCAACTCGAGCGGCGCGTCCGGCATCAACGCGCAATGCGCCGCGTCATGCAAAACGCGATGCGCCTCGGCGCGCAAGGCATCAAGGTGCGCGTGGCCGGGCGCTTGAATGGCGCGGAAATCGCGCGCTCGGAAACCTACGCCGAAGGCCGGGTTCCGTTGCACACGCTGCGCGCCGATATCGACTACGCCACCGCCGAGGCCAAGACCACCTACGGCATCATTGGCGTGAAAGTGTGGATCTTCAAGGGCGAGATCCTCGGCACGGACGAAGGCGACGCTTAAGTCCCGGTAGGCGGGTAGTCAAGGCTTAAGAACAATGCTGCAACCAAAACGCACCAAATTCAGGAAGCTGCAGAAAAGCCGCAACCGCGGGCTGGCGCACCGTGGCAACCGCGTCAGCTTCGGCGAGTTCGGACTCAAGGCGGTTGGCCGTGGCCGCTTGACGGCGCGCCAGATCGAAGCTGGCCGACGCGCGATGACGCGCCACGTACGACGTGGCGGCAAGGTGTGGATTCGCGTATTCCCGGACAAGCCGATCACGAAAAAGCCGCTGGAGGTCCGCCAGGGCAAAGGCAAGGGCAACGTGGAGTACTGGGTTGCGCTGATCCAGCCCGGCCGCGTGATCTACGAAATGGAAGGGGTGCCGGAAGACGATGCCCGGCGCGCGCTGACGTTGGCGGCGGCGAAGCTGCCGTTTCCGACGGTGTTCGTCAGGCGCAGCCTGCTGTGAGCGGACCTGCCGTGGTGAGAAAGCAGACATGAAGGCGGAGCAATTGAACGAGCTTAGAGGGAAGACGGCAGATGAACTGCAGGACGAACTCCTGCGGCTGCGCAAAGAGCAGTTCAACCTGCGCATGCAGCGCGCGAGCGAACAGTTGCCGCAAACCCATCTCATCACCGAGACCCGTCGCGACATCGCGCGGGTGAAGACGCTGATTCGGGAGAGTACTCGCGATGTCTGACGAACTTGAGCCTTCGCAGACGCAAACCCGGTCGATGACCGGAGTCGTTAAGTCGAGCAAGGCGGACAAGACCATCTGCGTGCACGTCGAGCGCCGGATCAAGCATCCGGTGTATGGCAAGTTCATCAGGCGCTCGACCAAGCTGCATGCCCACGACGAGGGCAACGACTGCCGGGAAGGGGACGTCGTGACCATTGTCGAGACGCGACCGATTTCCAAGACAAAGGCGTGGAAACTCGACCGGATTCTCGAACGGGCCGGTTCGTGAGGGCGCGGTAGGCGGTAGGAAGGCAGATCGATGATTCAAGCGGAAACCATGCTCGATATCGCCGACAACAGCGGCGCTCGGCGTGTGCAGTGCATCAAGGTGTTGGGCGGCTCGCATCGCCGCTACGCTGGCATCGGCGACGTCGTCAAGGTCACGGTCAAGGAGGCCATTCCGCGCGGGCGCGTGCGTAAGGGCCAGGTGATGAATGCGGTCGTGGTGCGCACCAAGCGGGGGGTACGCCGACCGGACGGCTCGCTGATCCGCTTTGACCAGAACGCCGCCGTGCTGTTGACGGGTGCGCTGCAACCCGTGGGAACGCGGATCTTCGGGCCGGTCACGCGCGAACTGCGCACGGAGAACTTCATGCGCATCATCTCGCTCGCGCCGGAAGTTCTCTGAGGGCTGAGCGGTCTACCATGCGAAAGATAAGAAAAGAGGACGAGGTGATCGTGATCGCGGGCCGCGATCGAGGCAAGCGGGGTGCCGTGGTGCGCGTCGTGTCGGATGCGAGGGTGCTGGTCTCAGGGATCAACATGGTCAAGAAGCATGTCCGCGCGAATCCCCAGATCAACGAGCCAGGCGGCATCCGCGACATCGAAGCGCCTATCGCGGTGTCCAACGTGGCGTTGTTCAACCCGGAAACCGAGAAGGCTGATCGCGTGGCGATCCGCATGGAAGACGGCAAACGCGTGCGCTACTTCAAATCCACCGATACACCTGTGGACGAATAAAATGTCCGACCTGCGGCAAAGGTATGTGGACGACATCCGACCGGCGTTGATGGAGCAGTTCGCGTTGAAGTCTCTGATGGAGGCGCCGCGGCTGTCGAAGGTGACGCTCAACATGGGCGTCGGCGAAGCGATCGGCGATCGCAAGATCATGGACAGCGCCATGGACGACTTGACCCTGATAGCGGGTCAGCGTCCGGTGGTGACGCGAGCACGCAAGTCCGAGGCCGGCTTCAAGATCCGCGAGGGATTTCCCATTGGCTGCAAGGTCACGCTCCGGCGAATGCGCATGTACGAGTTCGTCGAGCGCCTCATCGGTATCGCGATCCCGCGAATGCGGGATTTCCGGGGCCTGAACCCGAGGTCGTTCGACGGCCGGGGCAACTTCTCGATGGGCATCGCGGAGCAGATCAACTTCCCGGAAATCGACTACGACAAGATCGACAAGATTCGTGGGCTGGACATCACCATTACCACGACGGCGGTCAACGACGAACAGGGCCTCGCTTTGCTCAAGGCCTTCAACTTCCCGTTTCGGAACTAAACCCCATGGCGAAACTCTCGATCATCGAACGTGAAAAGAAGCGCGAGAAGATCGTCGCGAAGTTCGCGGCCAAGCGCGCCGAATTGAAGCGGATCGTCGCTGATCGCAGCGCGTCGGACGACGAACGGTGGCAAGCGCAACTCCAGCTCCAAAAGCTGCCGCGCAACGCGTCTCCCGTGCGGTTGCGACGCCGTTGCGCCGAAACCGGCCGCCCGCGAGGCGTGTACCGGAAGTTCGGCCTCGGGCGGAACAAGCTGCGCGAGGCGGCCATGCGCGGCGACGTGCCCGGCCTAGTCAAGGCGAGTTGGTAGTCCGATGAGCCTGCAGGATCCGATCGCCGATTTGCTCACGCGGATCAGGAACGCGCAAAGCGCGCGTCACGATGCCGTAACCATGCCCAGTTCGCGCCTCAAAACGGCGATTTGCCGAGTCCTTGAGGACGAGGGCTACATCGGCGGATTTCGCGTCGACGGGGACTTAAAACCCGAGTTGACCGTGGCGTTGCGCTATTTCGAAGGCGAGCCGGTCATCGCGGAATTGAGCCGCGTCAGTCGGCCGGGGCTGCGCATCTACAAGCCGGCTGGCGAGTTGCCCGAAGTGCGGGGCGGCTTGGGCGTGGCGATCATCAGCACCAATCAAGGCGTGATGTCCGATCGTGCCGCACGCCGCCAGCTCATCGGCGGCGAAATCCTGTGCACGGTCTTCTAGCGGCAATCCGGAGGTCGTAGGCAAGTGTCACGAATCGGCAAGAACCCAGTCACCGTGCCGGACGGCGTGAACGTGGTCGTTGAACCGAACGGCACGGCATCGCGGATCACCGTGAAGGGAAGCAAGGGCACCTTGGCCTTGGACGTCGCCGCCGAAGTCGACGTGTCGACGGAAGACGGCCTGGTGAAGTTCGCGCCCCGATCCGGCTCCCGCCAGGCAAAGTCGCTTGTCGGCACGATGCGCTCCTTGGTCAACAACATGGTGACCGGCGTGTCCACCGGATTCGAGCGCAAGCTTGAGCTTGTCGGCGTCGGATACCGCGCCCAGGCCCGCGGTCGCCAGCTCAACCTCCAGCTCGGGCTTTCGCACCCGGTCAATTTCGCGCTCCCCGACGGCATCGAAGCGCATACAGCGTCGCAGACGGAGATCGTCGTCAGCGGCATCGACAAGCAGCTTGTCGGCCAAGTGGCGGCGGAAATCCGCAGCGTCCGCCCGCCGGAACCGTACAAAGGGAAAGGCGTGCGCTACGCCGACGAGCGCGTGCGGCGCAAAGAAGGGAAGAAGAAGTAGGAAGCAGTAGTAAAGGCACCATGGAGAAACGACGCGACAAGAGGCTGGATCGACTGCGCCGCGCCAAGCGGACGCGGATGAAGATCCGCGAACTGCATGCGGCGCGCCTGACCGTGCACCGCACGCCGCGCCACATCTACGCCCAAGTGATCGTCGGCAACGGCGGTTCGCACCGGATCGTCGCCCAGGCCTCGACGCTGGACAAGGCACTGCGAGGGACCATTCTCGACGCTGGCGATGCCGGCAATGTCGCGGGTGCAACAGCGGTGGGGCAGTTGGTGGCCGAGCGGGCGGTGGCCGCGGGAATCGACACGGTGGCGTTCGACCGATCAGGCTACAAGTATCACGGTCGGGTGAAGGCCCTGGCCGACGCGGCGCGAGCCGGCGGACTGAAGTTCTAACTCACTCAACTACCCGGCATTAGGCGAATGGCATACTCGGAGCAAATCGAAGAAGAAGGTCTGGTCGAGAAACTCGTCCAGATCAACTACGTCGCCAAGGTCGTCAAGGGCGGCCGTCAGCGCGGCGTCACCGCCTTGGCGGTGGTCGGCGACGGCGAGGGCCGGGTCGGCTTTGGTCGCGGCAAGGCGCGCGAGACCCCGGCCGCCATCCAGAAGGCCATGGAAGCGGCGCGCCGCGACATGGTGGACGTCGAACTCAACGGTACGACGATCTGGTACCCCGTCAAGGAAAGCTACGGCGCGTCGACCATCTACATGCAGCCGGCCTCCGAGGGCACTGGCATCATCGCGGGCGACAAGATGCGCGCCGTGCTCGAATGCGCTGGCGTTCGGAACGTGTTGGCGAAGTGTTACGGCTCGACGCGGCCGGTGAACGTCGTCCATGCCACGTTCAATGCGCTGACAAGGATGCGTTCGCCACAGGCCGTCGCCGCCAAGCGCGGCAAGACGCTCGCGGAAATCTCGGCTTAAGTCCATGGCCCAAGCCGCACACAAGACGTTGAAAGTAACCCTCGTCAAGTCGCCTTGGGGGCGCTTGCCGAAGCACCGCGCCTGTCTGATTGGCTTAGGGCTGCGGCGCGTCGGCTCCGAGCGCGAACTCGAGGACACGCCCGCCGTGCGCGGCATGATCGACAAGGTGCGCTACCTGTTGGACGTGGAGGCGTCGGACACATTAGTGACGGCAGAGAAGGACGAGACATGACTGCGCGACTGAACGACCTTTCTCCGGCCGCGGGCAGCAAGCACGCGAAGAAACGCCTAGGCCGAGGCATCTCGGCCGGTGGCGGCAAAACCTGTGGTCGCGGCCACAAGGGGCAGAAGGCGCGGTCCGGCGGCAACATTCGCCCCGGTTTCGAGGGTGGCCAGTTGCCGCTCCAGCAACGCATCCCAGCGTTCGGATTCCGTTCCGGTATCGGTCAGAAAACGGCGGAGGTGCGCACGTCGGAGTTGTCCCGCGCCGCGAAAGATGGCGTGGTCGACCTCGCGGCCTTGAAAGAGGCCGGGATCGTCCGCAAGAACATGACCCGGGCCAGGGTGTTCCTGTCCGGCGAAGTGACTGCACCGATCACCGTGCGCGGCGTGGCCGTATCCAAGGGCGCGGCGGCCGCCATCGAGAAGGCTGGCGGTACGGTCGCCGACAGCGACGGGGCCTCGTAGGTTCGGTTACCGCAGGTAGCCGGGAGAGCTTGAAGTGGCAACAGCAGCATCGGCATTGCCGGGAATGCGTAGCGGGGGCAGCTTGTCGGAGCTGCGCTCGCGGCTCCTGTTCGTGCTGTTCGCGCTCCTGGTCTACCGAATTGGCACGCACATCCCGGTCCCCGGAATCGACCCGGACCAGTTGCAGAACCTGTTCGACGCCAACCAGGGCGGGGTCCTGGATCTGTTCAACATGTTCTCGGGCGGCGCCCTGGAGCGGATGAGCATCCTGGCCTTGGGTGTTATGCCCTACATCACCTCCAGCATCATCATGAACCTCCTGACGATGATGTACCCGACGCTGAACCAGCTTCGCAAGGAAGGCCAGGCGGGCCGGCGCAAGATCACGCAATACACGCGATACGGGACGTTGCTGATCGCCCTGATCCAAGGCAGTGCCCTGACCGGCACCCTGGCCGGACAGGGGCTCGCATTCGCCGCGACGTTCAACTTCTACTTCGTGGCGATCGTTACGTTGGTGGCCGGCGCGCTGTTCATGATGTGGCTCGGCGAACAGATCACGGAGAGGGGTGTCGGCAATGGGATCTCGCTGTTGATCTTCGCCGGCATCGTGTCCGGGTTCCCGGGTGCCGTCGGACAATCGTTCGAAGCGGCGCGGCAAGGCGACATCAACATCGTCGCGCTGCTGGCCGTTGCGCTGATCGGGGTACTGATCGTTGGCTTCGTCGTCTTCGTCGAGAGTGGGCAGCGGCGCATCACGGTGAACTATGCCAAGCGGCAGCAAGGGCGCCGGGTCTATCAGCCGCAGAGCACGCCGTTGCCGTTCAAGATCAACATGGCGGGCGTCATCCCGGCAATTTTCGCCTCCAGCCTGCTACTCGCACCAGCGTCGATGGCGCAATGGTTCGGCCAGGCGCCGAACATGGGCTGGCTCCAGGACATCGCATTGGTGCTTTCTCCTGGCCAGCCGCTGTACATCCTGATGTTCGCGGGCGGGATCATCTTCTTCAGCTTCTTCTATACCGCGATCATGATGGATCCGAAGGAGATCGCGGATAACCTCAAACGCCAGGGCGCGTACGTCCCGGGCATTCGGCCCGGCCAGCAAACGGCCGCCTACCTCGACGACGTGATCACGCGATTGACCATGTTCGGCTCGTTGTATGTCGCATCGGTGTGCCTGCTGCCCGAGTTCATGGTGGTGGCATTCAATGTCACGATGCAGCTTGGCGGTACGGCTTTGCTGATCGTCGTCGTCGTGTCCATGGACTTCATGTCGCAAGTGCAGCAGCACATGATGTCCAGCCAGTACGCGAAGCTGATGGAGAAGTCGAACCTGCGGTCCTACGGTCGTGCCGGACGTACAAACGTGGGTGGCGGCGGCCGAGGTGGGAAGGGGCGCCGGCGATAGCCCGGGCGCACAACGGCTACGGAGATCAAGGCAATGAAGGTCAGGGCATCGGTCAAGAAGATGTGCCGCAACTGCAAGATCGTGCGACGCAACGGCGTGGTGCGGGTGATCTGTAGCGCGGAGCCCAGGCACAAGCAGCGCCAGGGCTAGCGCATCCCGTGCCGGCGCCAATGGCGAACAGACCGCAGACTTAGCGGAGGAACAAACTAAAGTGGCTCGAATCGCAGGCATCAACATCCCCGACAATAAGCACGCCGGGGTGTCGCTGACGTACATCTACGGGATCGGCCGGACGACTGCGCGCACATTGTGCGGCGCCGTGGGCGTCGATCCGGAAGTCAATCTCGGCTCCCTTGGCGAGGACAAGCTCGACGCTCTACGCGCCGAGGTGGCCAAGCTCAACATCGAAGGCGACCTGCGTCGAGAGGTGCAACTCAACGTGAAACGCTTGATGGACTTGGGCTGCTACAAGGGCATGCGTCACCGACGGGGATTGCCGGTGAACGGGCAACGCACACACAACAACGCGCGCACCCGGAAGGGACCGCCGAAGCCGATCAGGAAATAGGTACAACCCTCACATGGCAGAACCGACCCGCAGAAAGACCAAGCGCGTTGTCACCGACGGTGTCGCGCATGTTCATGCATCCTTCAACAACACGATCATCACCATCACCGACCGGCAGGGCAATGCGCTGTGCTGGGCAACGGCCGGCGGCTCCGGCTACCGGGGTTCCCGCAAGAGCACCGCGTTCGCCGCGCAGGTGGCGTCCGAACGTGCGGCGACCAACGCCATCGAGCAATACGGCATGCGCAGCGTGGACGTGTTCGTCAAGGGGCCGGGATTGGGACGCGAGTCATCGGTGCGCGCCATGAACGCGGCTGGCTTGAAGATCAACAGCATCGCCGACGTCACGCCGATTCCCCACAACGGCTGCCGGCCACCGAAGCGGCGCCGCGTCTAAGCGCATCCGCAGCACTTTTGGCCAGAACACAAGCAGAGCACTCATGGGCAGATACCTAGGACCGAAACTGAAGCTGTCGCGCCGCGAAGGAACGGACTTGCTCCTGAAGAGCGGTGTGCGACCGTTGGACTCGAAGTGTCGCGCCGACACGATTCCCGGCCAGCACGGCGCCGCGCGGCGCCAGAAGCCGAAGGACTACGCGGTGCAACTGCGGGAGAAGCAGAAGGTGCGGCGCTTCTACGGCGTCCTCGAGCGGCAGTTCCGCAACTACTACAAGACCGCGGACCGGCAGAAGGGTGCGACCGGGGACAATCTCCTGCGCCTCTTGGAGCGTCGCCTCGACAACGTGGTCTACCGGATGGGCTACGGCTGCACGCGCGCCGAGAGCCGACAACTGGTCTCGCACAAGGCGATTCTTGTCAACGGCGCAAGCGTCAACGTCCCCTCCTACCAGGTCGCCCCGGATGACACGATCGCCGTGCGCGAAGCGTCCCGCGGCCAGTTGCGCATCCGCCAGGCCCTCGATCTTGCCAGCCAGCGGGAAGCCGTCGAGTGGGTCGATGTCGACTCGGAGCAGATGTCGGGCGTGTACAAGCGCGATCCCGACCGCAGCGAACTACCCCGCGAGATCAACGAGAACCTGATCGTTGAGTTGTACTCGAAGTAGCCGTAAACCCGCTTAGCCACCTAGTTCAACTGGAGGAACTTCAATGCCACAGTCGGCGACCGAATTTCTGACCCCGCGACGCATCGACGTGGACGAGGTGAGCAAGACGCATGCCCGCGTCACGCTCGAGCCCTTGGAGCGGGGTTTCGGCCATACCCTGGGCAATACGCTCCGCCGCATCCTGTTGTCCTCGATGCCGGGCAGCGCCATCACCGAGGTTCAGATCGACGGCGTCGAGCACGAGTACGCACCGATGGAAGGCGTCCGCGAGGATGTCATTGACGTGCTCCTCAACCTCAAGGGCATCGCGGTGAAGTTGCACCAAGGCGACTCCGCCACCATCGAGCTATCGAGAACGGGCCCGGGAGAAGTGGTTGCCGGTGACTTCCAGTTGACCGCGGACGTGGAGATTGCCAACCCGGACCACGTCATCTGCACCCTCAACGAGCGCGGCGCGATCGCCATCGAGGCGAAGGTCACCCGGGGCCGCGGCTACCAGCCCGTCGAATACGGCGTGGAAGAGGAAGAGGAGTCCCGGCCCATCGGCGTGCTGCGTCTCGATGCTAGCTACAGCCCGATGCGTCGGGTGGCCTACGCGGTGGAAAGCGCTCGCGTGGAACAGCGGACCGACTTGGACAAGCTGATCCTCGACATCGAGTCCAACGGCACCATCGATCCGGAACAGGCGATTCGCCGGGCCGCGACCATCCTGCAGCAGCAGTTGGCGGTCTTCGTGGACTTCGACAAGGAGGGCGAGACCGTCGTCGACGAGAAACGCGACGAGGTCGACCCGGTGCTGCTCCGCCCCGTGGACGACCTCGAACTCACGGTGCGTTCGGCCAACTGCCTGAAGGCGGAGAACATCTACTACATCGGCGACCTGATACAACGCTCCGAGGTGGAACTGCTGAAGACGCCGAACCTCGGCAAGAAGTCGCTGACGGAAATCAAGGAAGTGCTGGCCGACCGGGGCTTGGGCCTCGGTATGCGGCTGGAAAAGTGGCCGCCATCGAACCTCCGCGGCACCGTCGGTTGATAGGACCATGAGACATCGCAAGAGCGGTCGCCACTTAAACCGCACAAGCTCCCACCGTAAGGCCATGTTCTCGAACATGGCCGCGTCCTTGATCGAGCACGAGATCATCAAGACGACCGTGCCGAAGGCCAAGGAGTTGCGTCGGGTGGCGGAACCGTTGATCACCCTGGCGAAGAACGACACGGTGGCGAATCGCCGCCTGGCGTTCGCGCGTCTACGCAGCAAGGCCGCGGTGGGGAAGCTGTTCACCGAACTCGGGCCACGCTACGAGGAGCGTCCCGGCGGCTATACGCGGATTCTCAAGGCGGGATACCGCCATGGCGACGCCGCACCGGTGGCCTTCATCGAACTCGTCGGTCGGGAAATGGCCGAGGACGACGACGAGTTTCTCGACGACGAGGACGAATCCTAACGGGTGCGGACGTCCGCGAACGGCTTGCCGTCGCGTCCGCAATTGGTCAAGCACTAGCTTGACCGGCGACCGGTCCTCACCGGCTGGCGGTCAGGACTTGGCAGAAGTGCGCACCTTCGAACACGAACGGCTGGTTCTTGTCGATTTGGAAGCCGGACGCAACCAGGCGGTCGGCTAGGTCGGTGATCTCGGCGTCGTCCTGTGCCGCCGAGATCAGGTCCCGCATCCGCTGCCGGTAGCTGTCCGTCTCCGCGTTCACCTGGCGCAGCATGGCGAGCTTCTGCTCGACTGACATCCCGCCCGAAACATCCGGGTTGAACGTCGCCATGGAATTCTCGACGTAATACACGATCTGCCCCGGATCGCGAAAGCGCGTGCTCTCCCGATTGAGTGCGCTCAGACGTTCGTTGATGGCCGTACGTTGCGTCTTGGCTCGCTCGTCGTGTTGCGGATCCTTGCCGCGGCTGGCGAGCTTGTCCAATTGCCCATGCAGCGCCCGGATCGCGTCGTGCAATCCGGACTTCGCACAGGCGACGATCTGGTCGATACCGTCCTTCGCCTGGCGGACGATCGCGGAGTCGGCATGGTGGATCATCGCGGCGAAGGTGGCGTTGCGCGGTTTCAGGATCCGGTCGACCTCGGCGACCGTCGGCGCTGTGTCCGCGTACTCGATCCCGAACTGGCTGGTGGCGAGGTCCTGGCTGGAGTCCGGGAGAGTTGTGGCGGCAACCGGCGTTCTCGCCAGGAACCGGATGCGCCGCAAGTGTCTCGCGTAGGCCTTGCCGGCGAACAGGCGAGCCGGATCGATGTCGGCCGTGTCAACGCCAACGATGTCGAACGTGCTCCCTTGGCGGTGGCTGTACTGCGCCGCGAGCAGCGCGACGGCACCGTTGCCGGTGGCGAGGTCGACGACCCGCGCGTCGCCCGGCAGCGTGGCGAACAGGCCGTGCCAGAAGTCGCGTACGGGTCCGTCGTAGTTCTCGCCGAAGCGACCGTGGAAGGTCGTGACGGTGCCTTTCTCCCAGTAGCGGCTCCACTGGTCGGCGCTCAGCCGGTCGCTCATGGGGTGCTGTCCTTGAAGGTCTGAAACCAGAAGTTGGCGGCCACCGTGATCCGCGGACGCTCGCCGCCGTACGGTTCTACTGCGTGCTGGATGTAGGACGGGAAGATCAGGACATCGCCTTTCGCCGCCCGCAGACGTACGGCGTCGAACGAGTACTCGCGCTGCATCGTGCGGTTCGCCGTGTCGAGGTACATGCTCGCCGTCTGCCGGGGGTCTTGAAAGACGAGGTGGCCGGCCTCGTAGTCGTTTGGCGGCTCGTCGTCGCCGGGATCGACGCAGTAGACGAGGCTCCACGACGCCAAGGGATGGTTGTGTTGGCGGAAGAAGCCGCCTCGCCGCGTGATGTGGAACCAGCAGTGGTTGTGGAACCGCAGTTGCCGCATGGCATCGTCGTCCAAACCGTTGGCACTCTTCACGACGCTCCCGAGGTGGCCGTAGAGCATCTGCTTGAGATCGGCCGTGACCGGGCTCGGCCAGTCGAGGAAGTCGAAGTCACTCTCGAAGACCTGCGGGTGGGCGGTCTGAGGCGAGCTGCGCTTGCGACGGCTAGCCTTCTCGTTGCCGAGAATGTAGTCGCGCAAGGCATCCGCCTTGGCGTGATCGGTTACGCCGCGGTAGAACGGTGTTGCCCAGAAGTGATTGAGCTCGGGCATGGACCGGCGTCATGCAGCCTCGGGCGTGTTATCGCCCGAAGCTGCATTGTTGCCGAAGGTCAGAACGAATGCCGGTAGCTTATGAACGGTACCCGTCCGGCGACGTCGTAGAGGTACAGCGCGTCGTCGTCCCAGCCATTGACCTCGTCGATTCCCGGATCTTCGTCCATCACGTTGCGGACACCAGCGGAGATCTCTCCACCCCAACGGAAGCCGTAGACGCCGATCAGGTCGCTCGTGTGGTGGCTCGAGTAGTTGCCGTGCGGACCGATGAACCGCCAGATGTAGTTGAGCGTCACGGTATCGCGAGCCCAGCGCAACGTCACTGCCGCGCGCCGGTCGGGCGATCCGTTCGTGTCAAGGATGTCCGTCGGTGGATCGAACGGGTTGGGGGTCAGCTCGTACTCGTCCAGTTTCGTGGCTTCCACATCGACACTGACAACGGCGTCCGCAAGGTCGGCTTCGTAGTGCAGCCGCAGGTCGAAGCCCGTGATCTCGCGCACGGCGAGGTTCGCATAGACGTTGTCGATGGACACCAAACGACCGCGCGCGTTGCCACTCCGAGCGCCCCGCCGCACGACGACGCCGGACGGCAATGTCCCGACGTTCTCGAGCTCCAAGACCTGGCCGAGCGAAAGAGTCGTCACGACGTTTTCGATCTCGATGTTGAAGTAGTCGACCGAGAACGAAAGCGCTGGAATGGGTTCCACGACCACGCCGAAGTTGAACGACTCGGCCGTCTCCGCCTCGAGTTCCGGGTTGCCGCCGGTGAAGTTCTCCACCTGGAAGGTCGGACACGGAGACGTGCCCATCTCCTGGCAACGATAGACGTCGGTGACGTTGTTGAATGACTGCGAACGCGACTGGTACAAC
Organism: Candidatus Azotimanducaceae bacterium; assembly: GCA_965203685.1. Lineage (GTDB taxonomy): Bacteria > Pseudomonadota > Gammaproteobacteria > Pseudomonadales > Azotimanducaceae > VXYL01. Next base: position 5,129,232 of record OZ241908.1, on the reverse strand, counting down.
GATGTCAGGTTGGGTGCCTTGAAACCCTGCCCCCACGACGCGCGCAGGACCACCATGTCGACTGGCTGATAGCGTAGCGCTACCTGCGGCGAGGTGGCTGTGCCGAAGTCGTCGTAGCTGTCGTAGCGGGCAGCCACGGTCCCTTCGACGCGCTCGAATAAGGGGATGGAAAGCTCGCCGAACCCCGCCCACCGACTGCGGCTGCCGGACGCGCTATTCCCAGCCGATCCCAATATGTTCCCGGCTTCACGGAAGCTGTCGTAATCGTCGAGGTACTCGGTCGAGGCGACCTCGGCCCCGACCGCCCAACCGATCTGCCCCGCGGGTAGGTTGGCACCGAAGCCGTCCAGCGTAACGCCGGCAGCGGTGTAATCGGTGAGGATGTCGCGATAGAGCGTCGCGGCCATGCGCCCCAAGGCCGCCAAGTGCGCGGGCTCCTGGGACAACGGGTTGGTCAGATTGTAGTCCCCGAGTTCCGTCTCCAGTTCCACCTGGCTTTGCAGGATGTAGGTCTCGCCCTCCTCGGACGCCTGATAGCGGTAGTTCCGGGCATAGGCCTCATAGTTCACGGTGCCCTCGAACAACTCGCCTTCGAGGCCGACCACGTTGTCGATCTCGTACCGCTCCGTATCGTCGTCACGAGGTCCGTGCCCGACGAAGCGGTGGAATATGCTGAACGGAAACGGTGTTCCGTCCGCCATCTTCGGGTAGGAAGCGGACGAGGTGTCGAAGGGGTTGTACTGGCTGTCGCCCGGTACACTGAAGAACCCGACCGCGGGCGCGTATCGACCAAAGCTGGCGATTCGCGTGAAGCGGTTGTCGAAGAACAGGTTGTGGCCGGGACGCCACTCGTAGTTCGTCGTCAGGTAGGTGCTGATCCGGTCGAGGCCACCGGTCTGGGCGGATATGTTTGCGTAGCCGAACCCGCACGCCGTACCGGGGACGCCGAAGGGGTTCTCGACAACGCCGGCGTAGACCTCAGTGGGGCAGTCTCCGACTGAACTGGCCGCCGAGAACCCTGGGGCGAAGGCCGTGTTGCCACCGCCTGAGACGCCGGTGGTGTGCACGCCCAAGTCGGGCAGCGTGCCATCGCCCGGATCCTCAACCTTGACCTTGCTGTAGTCCCTGTCGCCGTCGAAGATCGGGTCGCGCTTGAACCATTCCGCTGTGAACAACATGCTGGCGCGTTCGCCACGGGCGCCGAACAGGAAGTTGAAGTGGTCGGAGGCAGCACCTTCACGGGTAGGCATTTCGGTGCCGATGTCGAGTTCGGCGCCCTCGTAGTCATCCCGGAGGATGATATTGACGACGCCGCCGAGGGCGTCGGTGCCGTACACGGCTGACGCACTGTCGGTCAGGATTTCAACCCGGTCGATGGCCGTCAAGGGCATGGAGTTCAGGTCGACAGCGGCCGTACCCGTGAAGGGATTGCCGGGTACGCGTCGGCCGTTGACCAGGACGGCGGTGCGGTCGGACCCGAGGCCACGCAGGCTGATCAGGGCGATCTGCCCGAAACTCGATCCGGAACGCTCCCGGAAGGAGCCGAAGTTGTTGTAGGTCGTGGTCCGCAGCAGGTCGGCCACGTTCTCGAGACCGGTGAGATCAATCTCCTCGCGGTCGATGATGGTGATCGGACTCGGTGCATCCGAGACGTCCCGCCGGATGCGCGAACCGGTGACGACGACGACCTCGTCGATCGCCTCCTCCTCCGTCTCCGCCGCCGCTACGGCGACGGCTGGCAGAGTCGCTAGGGAGCCGGCTGTGACGGCTCCAATGGCGCTTGCCAAGGGTGTTTTTTTGAACATCGATAACTCCCGTAAGAGTCGGTTACGTTAAGCATAAGACTATAACCGATCGGCAGCGTCGATGTATGCTGATGTTGTCCGATTCGGACGTGTTCTGCTTGGTACTCGGGAGGGCTCGGCAATGCGATTGGGCGTAGCGATGGGGCTAGTTCTGTGCTCTGCTGGGGCCGTGGCGACACCTCCTGTCGACCACTTCACGCGCTATGCGGACTACGAGCAGGTGCGGATCTCACCGACGGGGAAATACCTCGCCGTCACCACCAAGATGGACGACTACGAGTACCTGACCGTTATCGAACTGGCCCGCAACGAGGTGCTCTATCGAACCCACTTCGGCAAGGACTGGGACGTGGCCGACTTTCTCTGGGCTACGCCGGAGCGCATCCTCGTCCAGCCCGCAGCGCGTATTCCGGGGCGGATCGACTTCAGCTTCCAGACGGGTGAGATCTACGCGCTGAATGCCGACGGCAGCGATGCAGCGGCGGTGTTCGGTGTCGGTGCTCGGCGTGGCACCGTCTCGACGCGGGCCGGGCGCATAACGGCGATGCGCGCATCGGCCGAGATCCTGCACCTGCTGCCGGACCAACCGCGCCACGTGCTGATCGGCACGGTGCCGTTCGGCACCGGTCGCGATCCGGGTCGCGCCTACCGCCTGGACATTCACTCCGGTCAGTTGAATCTCGTGGCGACCGGCCGCTATCCCGGATCGCAGTTCTTCGCAGATCATGCAGGCGAGATTCGCTTCGAGATTGGAAGCACCGACGACAACGTGACGGAGGTCTACTTCCGCAACCCCGCCGGCGAGTTCGACCTCGTCTCGCGCGGTCGTATCGACCAAGGCGTCGTGAGGCCCCTGGCCGACGCGGGCGACGGCTGGTTCTACGCCCTCGACAACGTGGAGACCTCGACGGAAAGCCTGATCCGGTGGCAGCCAGCGACCGGGGACAAGGAAGTGCTGTTCCACGAACCGAGCGTGGATGTCGCGGGCACGGTTTCGGGCGTGGAAGAGCGGCTGCTCGGTGTCCGCTACAGCAAGCACTATCCCGACTACCACTACTTGGAGGCCGATGCGCCGTTGGCGAAGAATCACCGCCGCATCCGCGCGGCGTTCCCAAGCGAGGACCTGCAGTTCACGAGCCTCACCCGGGATGGCACGAAGGGCGTCGCGGCGGTCTTGGGCGATCGCTTCCCGCCGACCTTCTACTTGGTTGATTTGACGACGGACCGCGTGGTCGAGTTGTTCCAGTCGCGTCCGTGGCTGTCGGCGGAGGATTTGAGTCCCATGGAGCCCGTGGAACTCGTTACCCGTGACGGTACGACGGTCCACGGCTTGCTGACGACCCCATCGGGCTGGACCGAGGGCGACCCGTTGCCGTTGATCGTCATGGTCCACGGTGGCCCCCATGGTGTCAGGGACCACTGGGGCTTCAACCCGGAGGCCCAGTTGTTCGCCTCGCGCGGCTTCGCCGTCCTGCAGGTCAACTTCCGGGGCTCCGGTGGCTACGGCAAGGACTTCCTGCACGCGGGCTTTGGGCGCTGGGGACGCGAGATGCAGGACGACGTGACGGATGCAACCCGCTGGGCCGTGGCGGCGGGTATTGCCGATGCCGATCGACTGTGCATCTACGGGGCAAGCTACGGTGGCTATGCGGCCCTGACCGGCGCGTTCCGCGAACCCGATCTATACCGTTGCGCGGTGGGCTACGTCGGCGTCTACGACTTGGAGATGATGTTCAGCCGCGGCGACATCCCGTCCCGCCGCGCTGGCGTCAACTACCTGAAGTCGGCCATCGGCGAAGACGTGGACGAACTGCGCGCTCGATCCCCGGCCCACAACGCCGAGCGGATCAAGGCGGCGGTGATGCTTGTTCACGGCGGCCGTGACCAGCGCGTCCCGATCGCCCAGGCGCACACCCTGCGCCGGGCCCTGAAGGCCGCCGGCAATGCGGTCGAGGTCTGGTACGTCGAGCCCCGGGAGGGCCACGGCTTCGGCAACCAGGACAACCGCCGCAAGATGTACACGAAGATGCTCGAGTTCTTCGATGCGCACATCGGCCGCGGAGTTGACGGCGTGCGCTGAAGCGCTTGGCGCACATCGGTCGGCGCATCGTCGCGGGCCGCGAACTATGTAAATCCTGCATGCAGAGTTATATTTGCATACATGATTGATCGCCATCTCAAAGGTCTTCTAGGTAGGCTCCTTGCCCGCAATCCAGCCGTTGTATTGACCGGCGCTCGCCAAGTTGGCAAAACGACCCTCGCACTTGGGATCGCTGATGAGCGCGATGCCGTCTACGTGGATTTGGAGCGCCCGAGTCACCTCCAACGGGTGGGTGACGTCGAGGAATACTGCGACGCGAACGCCGACAAGCTGTTGATCTTCGACGAGGTGCACCGCGTGCCGGGGCTGTTTGCGCCCTTGCGCAGCATCATCGACGACCGGCGACGTGCCGGTAGGCGAACGGGACTATTCCTCCTCTTGGGCTCGGCCTCGCTCGATCTGCTGAAGCAGTCGAGCGAGACGCTCGCGGGGCGGGTTGCGCATTGCGAGTTGCATCCCCTCGAGGTCCGCGAGGTGGCTCCGGCAGACATGCGTAAGCTCTGGTGTCGGGGTGGCTTCCCCGAGAGCTTCCTGGCAAACGACGACGCGCAGAGCCTCGACTGGCGGCTCGACTTCGTGCGCAGCTATCTAGAACGGGACATCCCTCAGCTCGGTTCGCGCATTCCGGCGGAAACCCTACGTCGGTTTTGGACCATGCTCGCTCACAACCAGTGTCAGCTCCACAACGCGGCCGCATTGGGCAGAGGACTCGACCTTGACGGCGTGACCATCGCACGCTATGTCGATTTGCTGGTCGACCTCCTGCTGGTTCGACGACTTGAACCCTGGACGTCGAACTTGGGCCGGCGCCTCGTCAAGGCGCCGAAGGTCTACATCAGGGACAGCGGCATCTGCCATGCCTTGCTCGGCATCGAAACGATGGACGACCTCTTCGGGCACCCCGTCGTGGCTGGTAGCTGGGAGGGCTTCGTCATCGAGAACATCATCCGCGTCTTGCCGGGGAGAGCGTCTTGGGGCTTCTACCGGACCTCGGGTGGTGCGGAGGTTGATCTCGTGGTGGAGTCTGGCGACGGGGAACTGTGGGTCGTTGAGATCAAGAACTCGTCGGCACCAAAGGTATCGAGGGGCTTCTATAGCGCGTGCGACGATCTCAAGCCGGATCGGCGATTCGTGGTTCGTGGCGGCGTTGGCGAGCCCGATGACTACCCGATGGGTGGCGGCATCCGCGCCATGACCTTGCCCGCCATGGTGTCGTGGATCGAGGGCCGGTGACGCCTCAAGGACTAGGCGTGCGCCCGGTCAGCATGTCCGCCACCCAGCTAACCGACCAGTTGTGGCCAAGGCGCCGGCCGTTGTAGGTCGCGGGCAACCGTGTGACGTTCGAGCCCGGCAGTTCGACCACCTGCGGATCGACCGGCATGTTGCGGAACGCGCCGTCGAGTTGATGGCGGGTACGCCACTCGTGGAAGGCGACCTTGGGCGGCAGCGTTGACGGTGTCCGGTAGGGGCAACGGTCACCGACCCCCGCCAGGGGTGCGGCGATGGCGTGGACCTCGAGCGGGACCGATCCCTGCCAGCGTTCGGCGCTCGCCGTGACCAATACGCCACCGTAGCTGTGGCCGATGAGACGGATGCGGTCGAGTTCGGTAAACGGTGCCTGGGACAGACGCTCGTTCAATGCGTCCGCGGCTGCCCCCGGACAGCCGTTCCAGTCCCAGCGCCAAAACCAGGTCGATGATTCGGCGTCGTCCAAGGCCTTCAGCAGGTAGATCCACTCGTAGCCAGCGCTGTTCCAGCCGTGGACCGCGATCGTTGCGGTGCTCGGGGAACCGTCGTCCCTGTCCAGTCGGTGCAGGTCCAGGGGCAACGCGATCAACTTCGTACCCGAGGCTTGGACGTTGCCGCTGGCGTCGAGCGTATCGAGCCAGGGGAAGTCGTCGCCGAGGGCGTGTTGTGCGGCTGCCGCCAGAAAGGCCGCGAGGAGTACGGGGAGTCGGGACGCTAAATGCATCGCTCGATGCGCGGTCACGCGGCGACCGACCGGTGGTCCGCAAAGAGGCGCTTCAAGTACCGCCCGGTGTGCGATGCGTCGACTTGCGCGACCTGCTCAGGCGTTCCCGTGGCCACGATTTCGCCACCGCCGGCGCCGCCTTCCGGCCCGAGGTCGATGACCCAGTCGGCGGTCTTCACGACGTCCAGGTTGTGCTCGATGACGACCACCGTGTTGCCTTGGTCCCGAAGTCTGTGCAGGACGTGGAGCAACTGCGCGATGTCGTGGAAGTGCAAGCCGGTCGTCGGTTCGTCCAGGATGTAGAGCGTCTTGCCGGTGTCCCGCTTGGAAAGCTCGCGCGACAGCTTCACGCGCTGCGCCTCGCCGCCCGAGAGCGTGGTCGCGCTTTGGCCGAGTCGCACGTAGGACAGGCCGACGTCCATCAGCGTGGTGAGCTTGCGCTTCAGCATGGGCACCGCTTCGAAGAACGCATGGGCGTCCTCGATTGTCATGTCGAGCACCTCGTGGATGTTCTTGCCCTTGTAGCGGACTTCGAGGGTCTCGCGGTTGTAGCGCTTGCCTTGGCAGACGTCGCACGGCACGTAGATGTCCGGCAGGAAGTGCATCTCAACCTTGATGACCCCGTCGCCCTGGCAGGCCTCGCAGCGACCACCCTTAACGTTGAAGCTGAAGCGGCCGGGACGGTAACCACGGGCGCGTGCTTCCTGCGTCTGCGCGAAAAGCTCCCGGATGGGCGTGAACAGACCGGTATAGGTCGCTGGATTCGACCGCGGCGTGCGCCCGATCGGGCTCTGGTCGATGTCCACGACCTTGTCGAGCCAATCGAGGCCGACGATATCGTCGTAGGCCTGTGGACTGATGCTCGTGGCGCCGTTCAAGGCCCGTGCGGCAATCGGGTAGAGGGTCTGGTTGACGAGCGTCGATTTCCCCGAGCCCGACACACCGGTGACGCAGGTCAGGAGCCCGGCGGGGATGTCCACCGTGACGTCCTTGAGATTGTTGCCGCTCGCCGCGCGAAGCTGGACGGTGCGTTCCGTATCGTAAGGCGTGCGTGTGGCCGGCACATCGATGCGCCTTTCACCGGTGAGGTACTGTGCGGTGATGGACTCCGGGCATCGCTCGACGGTATCGAGGGAGCCTGCCACCACGATCTCGCCACCGTGGACGCCGGCTCCCGGGCCGATGTCGATGATGTGGTCGGCCGTGCGGATCGCTTCCTCGTCGTGCTCGACCACGAGCACCGTGTTGCCGAGATCGCGCAGGTGGCTGAGCGTCGCCAGCAGCCGGGCGTTGTCGCGTTGATGCAGGCCGATGGACGGCTCATCCAGGATGTACATCACCCCGACCAGCCCGGCGCCGATCTGGCTGGCAAGGCGGATGCGCTGCGCTTCGCCGCCGGAGAGGGTCTCCGCGCTGCGATCGAGGGTAAGGTAGTTCAGGCCGACATCGACGAGGAAACGCAGTCGCGCGCCGATCTCGCGCACGATCTTCTCGGCGATCTCGCCGCGCCGCCCGGTGAGGTGCAGGGACTCGAAGTGGGCGAGCGTCCCTTCCACGGAGCCGCAGGTGAGACTGGGCAAGGTGGCACCGTTGACGTAGACGTGGCGGGCCGCTTCCATCAGGCGCGAGCCGTCGCAGGCCGGGCAGGCGCGTACCCGGAGAAATCGCTGCAGCGCCTCGCGCACGCCACTCGACTCGGTCTCCTTGTAGCGCCGTTCCATGTTCGGAATGACGCCCTCGAAGCGGTGTCGGCGGGTGATCCGGTCGCCGCGGTCGTTGAGATAGCTGAAATCGATGCGCTCGTCGCCGGACCCGTACAGGATGGCGTTCTTCTGCTTCTTGGTCAGCCGCTTGAAGGGCTTGTCGACGTCGAAGTCGTAGTGCCGGGCGAGCGACGAGAGCATGTGAAAGTAGTAGATGTTGCGGCGGTCCCAACCGCGAATGGCGCCTTCGGCCAGGTTCAACTCCGGCTCCGCCACCACGAGGTCGGGATCGAAATACTGCTTGACGCCGAGGCCGTCGCACTCGGGGCAGGCGCCTGCGGGATTGTTGAAGGAGAACATCCGCGGTTCGAGTTCGCTGATGCTGTAGCCGCACACCGGGCATGCGAAGCGGCCACTGAAGGTGAGATCGGTGCGCTCCTCGTCCATGAAACTCACCACCGCGATGTCCTCGCCGCGCTCGAGGGCGGTCTCGAAGGACTCGGCGAGCCGTTGCTGGGCATCGGGCCGTACGCGCAGGCGATCGACGACGGCCTCGATCGTGTGCTTCTTGTTCTTGTCCAAGGTCGGGGGATGATCGAGGTCGGTGACGATGCCGTCGATCCGGGCCCGGATGAAGCCGCTCGCCATCAACTCCGAGAAAACATGCTGATGCTCGCCCTTCCGGTCCCGGATCACCGGCGCGAGGACCATGATGCGCGAGCCTTCGGGCAAGGCCATGACCTGGTCCACCATTTGGCTGACGGTCTGCGCATCGAGAGGTTCGCCGTGCTGCGGGCAACGGGGCTCGCCGACGCGGGCATAGAGCAGCCGCAGGTAATCGTAGATCTCGGTGATCGTGCCGACCGTGGAACGAGGGTTGTGCGAGGTCGACTTCTGCTCGATGGAGATCGCCGGCGACAGGCCTTCGATGTGGTCGACATCGGGCTTTTCCATCATGGACAGGAACTGCCGCGCGTAGGCGGACAGGGATTCGACGTAGCGCCGCTGCCCTTCGGCGTAGAGCGTGTCGAACGCGAGCGACGACTTGCCGGAGCCCGACAAGCCGGTCACCACCACCAGTTTGTCGCGCGGGATGTCGAGGTCGATGTTCTTGAGGTTGTGGGTGCGCGCGCCGCGCACGGCGATCTGGGTCAGTCCCGCGGGCGCCGCCGCAGCGGAATCCACGGGCTCGCCGTTCTGTACTGCTGCGCTGGGCCGAGGTGGGGCAGTTGCCATGTCCAACGGAGGTAACGGCTTGGGCTAAACGCTACAACTTACTGCGGATCGAATCCGGGGGGCAAGCTTTGCGTGGTCGGAAACGTATGCCGCCCCATCCAGAGCATATGGCGCTGCCACGGTCAATAGCGATGGCGCATCTCTTACGCCCGGTCGGGCCAACGTCTGACGTCAGTTGGGGCCGATGTCTTACGACAACCCGAGCGAACGGGCGGTAGAATCGTCGTCTTCGTGAGTGACCGGAGCCGGGCATGATCAACAAGGCCATCCTCGTCGGCAACCTCGGCCGAGACCCGGAGATGCGTTACACCCAGGACGGCTCGGCCGTTGCCAACTTCTCGGTGGCGACGACCGAACGCTGGACCGACCGCGCCACCAACGAGCGTCGTGAGCAGACCGAATGGCACCGTGTTGTCTGTTTTCGGCGCTTGGCCGAGATCTGCGGCGAGTACCTGCACAAAGGCTCGAAGGTCTACATCGAAGGACGCCTGCAAACCCGCTCGTGGGAGGGGCAGGACGGCCAGACCCGGTATACGACGGAAGTCGTCGCACGCGAAATGAAGATGCTCGACAGCCGAGGCGGCGGCGGAGGCGGCGGCGGCTTTGGCCCCGACGATCCCGGCCCGCCGGACAATCGTGGCGGCTACAGCCAGCAGCAGCCACGGGCGCCCCAACAACCAGCAAGGGAGCGCCAACCATCGCCTCCGCCCGCGGACGATCCGGACGATTTCGAAGACGATATTCCGTTCTGATCGATGCAAGCGATCGTCGTCACGCCGTACCTGACGTACCACGATTGCGCCGCGGCTATACGCTTCTTCTCGGAGGTGTTCGGCAGCGTGGAGACCGAAGAGCAGTACACCGATGACGACGGCCGCATCGCACACGCGACGATTCGCGTCGGTGGTGCCACGCTGCTCGTCTCCGACGAGTATCCCGACTACGGCGCGCGCAGTCCGCGTGACCTCGGGGGCTCGCCCGTAGCCTTGCACTTTCAAGTGGCCGATGCGGACGCCGTGGCCGCGCGCATGGTAGCCGCCGGAGGTAAGACGCTGCGCGAGGTCGAGGACCAAGCGGACGGGGAGCGGCGCGGGACGTTCCTCGACCCGTTCGGATACCGGTGGATGATCGCGCAGCGTCCGGCGACCGAACACACCGATGGCTGAAACAGACGACGGAATCCGCGAGATTCCGCTGTTTCCCCTCGGTAACGTCCTGTTTGCCGGCGGGCGCCTCCCGCTGCAGATCTTCGAGCCACGCTACCTCGACCTGGTCGGTCGGTGTATGAAGTCCGAAACGGGATTCGGCGTCGTGCTCATCCGTCGCGGCCGCGAAGCGCATCAACCCGGGGACGCGCCGCCGGCGTTGTTCGAGGTCGGCACGTATGCCCGCATCGTGGACTTCAACCAGTTGGCGAATGGGCTCTTAGGTGTCGTCTGCGCCGGTGGCGAGAAGTTCCGCATCCGGCGCTCTTGGGCCGCATCGGATCACCTGATGATGGCGGAGGTGGACTTCCTGCCGGAGGAGCGTGCTGGCCCGGTCGGGGAGGAGTTCGAAGGCCTTGTCGATACGCTCCGCGTGCTTGTGAAGCATCCGATGATTCAGCAGATGCAGCTTGAGGTCGACTACGACGATGCGCGCTCGGTGAGCTGCCGTTTGGCGGAACTGCTGCCGCTCGATGCGGAGACCAAGCAGAGCCTGCTGCAGATGCAGACGCCCCGCGAGAGGCTGGTGGAGATCCGCCGCTTGATTGCCAGGCTGAGAGGCTGATGGTTTGAGGGCGGTTGGCGTTTACGGTTGGGTCAAGTTTCAGTGACGCCGGTGGGAGAACGCGAAGCGTTCTCGATCGACTCGCCTAGCGTTCTACTTGAGTCGGCGGGTCGACCGTGAAAGCAATCCTGGGTGGCACGTTCGATCCCGTTCATCGCGGCCATTTGCACGCCGCGGCCGTGGGCCGATCACTGCTCGGGGTGCCGAAGGTCACCCTGATGCTGGCGGCGCGGCCTTGGCATCGGGCCGCCCCGGCGACCTCGGTCGAGCATCGCCTGCGCATGTTGCACCTGGCCGTCGGAGCGGATCCGCACCTCACGGTGTCCGATTCGGAAGCCAAGCGCGACGGGCCGTCCTACACGGTCGACACGTTGACGGCGTTGGCCGACGGGGAACCTCTGGTGTGGCTGATCGGCGTCGACGCGTTCGCTGCGGTGGAGTCTTGGCACCGGGTGGACGACCTGCCCGGACTCTGCCACTTCCTGGTGCTGGACCGTCCGGGCACCGGGCACGACGCCCGGATTCCGAACGGGTTTCGGCGCCTCGACGACCCGGGGGCACTGGCCCGTGTACCAAGCGGCTGCGTCTGCTTCGCAGGGGCGCCGATGCTGGACGTCTCGGCAACCGACGTGCGGCGCGCAATCGCCAACGACGACACCGTGGGCGGATTGCTAACGCCCGAGGTGTGGGCATATATTAGGACTCATGGCTTATACGGTCGCAGGCGACCCGGAGGCTGACGCGGAGTCGTTGAAGGCGCTTGTCACGGCCGCGGTGGATGACCGCAAGGCGGTCGATCCCGTGGTGCTCGACGTCTCCGGAATCACCGAGTTGACCGAGTACATGGTGATCGCGACCGGCACGTCGAACCGCCATGTCAAAGCGATCGTGGACAGCGTTGTCGAGACCGCCAAGGCCAACGGCATCGATGTCCTGGGAACCGAGGGCCGCAGTGGCAGCGACTGGGTCCTGATCGACCTCGCTGACGTCGTGGTCCACGTCATGCGCCCGGAGGCGCGCGCCTTCTACGATCTGGAACGTTTGTGGGAGACCGTCACCGAGCCGGCGCAGGGCGGGCCGGCGTATTCGGACTAGTGGTGCGCGCTCGCGCCGGCGGCTGATGCCATGCGGCTCCCCCAGCCTGGGCGATCAGCGTGAAATTGAGACTGCTCGCCGTCGGCAAGGCACCCCGATGGGTCGAAGAAGGCTTCGCACAGTACGCACAGCGGTTGCCCGCCGACTGTGCTTTGCACTTGACCGTTGTATCGCCGCGCCGCGGTCAATCCGACGAGGAGCGGTTGCTCGCCGAGGTCCGCCAGCGCGAGATCGCCGTGGTATTCGACCGCCGCGGTCGGAGCGTCAGCAGCGAAGACATGGCGAAGCTGCTCGCCGAGTGGCGCCAGTCGGGTCGCGATGTCGCCTTGCTCGTCGGTGGCCTCGCCGGATTCGACGACGAGGCCCGGGGCCGGGCCGAGCATGTCCTGTCCCTGTCCGCCATGACGTTCCCGCACTTGCTCTCTCGCGTCGTGGTCGCCGAACAGGTCTACCGTGCCTGGAGCATTCTCCGCGGTCATCCCTACCACTTGGCGCAGGCCGGGCCCTAGCGCTACCGCGTACGCAGGCGTCCTCGCCCGCAATGAACGTCGTACGGTCGTAGGGCAATGCCGCGAATTCCCAAGACGCCGCAAACGGTCGATCCGGAGCAAGTCCGGCAGGCGTTCGCGAAGCGGGCATTCGTCGTGTTCGTCATCGTGGCGGGCCTGTTCACCGTGCTGGGTGCTCGCTTGGTCTGGTTGATGATCGTGCAGTACGAAGAATACCGGACGCAGTCGGACGACAACCGTCGCCAGACCGTGCCGATGGCGCCGGTGCGGGGTCTGATTTACGACAGGAACGGCCAATTGCTGGCCGACAACCAACCGATTCTGTCTATCGCGATCGTCACCGAACACGCTAAGGATCTCGACCGGACGCTCGCCGAGATCGACGCGCTGGTGGGCCTTTCGGCCGACGAACGGGCGGCTTTCGAGGAGCGCGTCCGACGTAAGCGGCGGCCGCTTGAAGAAATCCCGGTGAAGACGGGGGTTACGCCGGCGCAACGCGCCATCGTCGAGGTCAACCGCCACCGGTTGGGTGGCGTCGTGATCAGTCCCGAAAGCGTTCGCCACTATCCGTTCGACGCGTTGTTCGCACACGCGGTCGGTTCGGTGCGCCGCATTTCCGAGGAGGACCTCATCGACCTCGATGCACGCCGTTACCGGTCGACGCGCTTCATCGGCAAGCGTGGCGTGGAGGCTTTCTACGAGCAATCGCTGCACGGCGAGCCCGGCTTCCGCCAAGTGGAGGTGGATGTCCACGGTGTCGAGCGGGGAGAGTTTTCACGCCACCGGCCGGAGGCCGGTCACGACCTGGTTTTGCACCTGGACGTTGACCTCCAGATCGCAGCCACGCAAGCGCTCGGCAGCCGGCGCGGCGCCGTGGTCGCCATCGAACCGAAGACCGGCGGCATCTTGGCCCTGGTCAGCAACCCGGGCTACGACCCGAACCTGTTCGTGTCCGGGTTGACGCCAGCGCAGTATCAGGCGCTCTTGGACTCGCGCGACAAGCCGCTGCTCAATCGTGCGATCGACGGGCGCTATGCGCCGGGCTCGACCTTCAAGCCAATCGTCGGCCTGGCCGGCCTGGCGCTGGACTTGACGGACTGGGAACGCACCTACGCCGACTACGGCGAATTCCGCCTGCCGAACCAGCGACGTGTCTACCGGGCATGGAATTGGCGGCCGGGTTACCCGGGTGGGCAGGGGATCATCAACCTGCGTCAAGCCGTTTTCCGCTCATCCAACGGCTACTTCTACAACCTCGGATCGCAGATGGACGTGGACGCGCTGCCGGCGTTCGCTGGCCAATTCGGTTACGGACGCGTCCTGGCGCTCGACGTGGCGGACGCCGACCCGGGCGTGTTGCCGGACAGCGATTGGAAGCGCGGGGAACGAGGCGAACCGTGGTACCCGGGCGATACCGTCAACATGGCGATCGGTCAGGGGGATCTCGTGGCGACACCGCTACAGGTGGCGACGGTGGCGGCAATCATCGCCAACCGTGGACTGGTGGTGCCGCCGAGAATGTTGAAATCGAGCGACGGCGTGTTGGCGGAAACCGTGGCGCCGAATGCGCAGCCCGGGCGCGTCGAAGGACTCACCGAGACCGACTGGGAGCAGATGGTCGATGCCATGGAGGATGTCATCCACCTGGGCAACCAGGGGTACTTGCGCAATGGCATTGCGTGGGTCCACATCGGCCTGGACATTGGCTACCGCATGGCGGGCAAGTCGGGAACGGCCCAGGTGGTCGGCATCCCCCAAGGTGAGGAGTACGACGAGGAATTGCTGGACGAATACCACCGCAAGCACGCTTGGTTCATGGCCTTTGCTCCGGCCGACGATCCCGTGATCGCCCTGTCGGCGTTCGTGGAAAACGGCGGCGGGGGGAGTTCGGTTGCCGGGCCGATCGTGCGCGAGGTCGTGGACGCGTACTTGCTGGGAAGGCCGAACGACGCCGAGGATGATACGTCGCCGGCCGCCTTGGCCAGCGAGCCGGAACTGGGCCCGGCCGCGGCCGGGACCTAGCGGGACGAGCTCGTGGCGCGCGACTTCCACTACACCTTGCCAGCGGGCGCTGCCTTGGCGCAGCGGCGGCTGTACAACGTGCACTTGGACTTGACGCTGCTGGTCGCGCTGATCGGCATCGCCGCATTTGGCCTATTGGTCTTGAGCGCGGTTGGCGAACAGCAGGGCATCGTCACTGGCCAGATGCTTCGCGTCGGACTGGCGCTTGTGGTCATGATCGTCCTGGCTCAGCTTGAGCCACGGACGTACCTGCGGTGGGCGCCGTTCGCCTACCTGGTTGGCCTTGCACTGCTTGTCCTCGTGTTGGTGCTGGGCGTCACGGCCAAGGGTTCGACGCGCTGGCTGGACTTGCCCGGGCTGCCGCGGTTCCAGCCCTCCGAGATGATGAAGTTGGCTGTACCGCTCGCGGTTGCGTGGTACCTCCATGAACGTTCCGTGCCGCCGCGGGGGTGGCATCTCCTAGGGGCCTTGGCTTTGTGCGTCGTACCCGCCGCATTGATCGCTCCGCAACCCGACTTGGGTACCAGCTTGCTGGTGACTGCGGGCGGTCTGGCGGTGATCCTCTTGGCCGGGGTCCGCTGGTGGCTCGTGGCGGCGGCCGGGGCCGCAATGGCCGCGGCAGCACCCGTCTTGTGGTTTTTCCTCAACGACTACCAACGCCTGCGCATCCTGACCTTCCTCAACCCGGAGCAGGATCCACTCGGGGCGGGCTGGAACATCGCGCAGTCGAAGATCGCGATTGGCTCCGGCGGCTTGTTCGGCAAGGGCTTGGGGGAGGGCACGCAAAGCCGGCTCGAATTCCTGCCGGAGAGCAGCACCGATTTCATCATCGCGGTCGTCGGCGAAGAGTTGGGCTTGGTGGGGGCCATGCTGCTGCTGGCGCTGTACCTGGTCGTGATCGCGCGGGCCCTGTTCATGGCCACGAGTTCGCCGACGACATTCGGCCGCCTCGTGGCGGGCGCCCTGACCTTGATCTTTTTCGCCTATGTCTTTGTTAATATCGCGATGGTCTCGGGGCTGTTGCCGGTGGTCGGCGTACCGTTGCCGCTGGTGAGCTACGGTGGTACCTCGGCGATCACGTTGCTGGCGGGTTTCGGCATCGTGATGTCGATCCACAGCCACCGCGGTTGGTAGGCGAAGCCTCGGGACAATGCGTCGCAAGGGAGTGTCAGTTTGTCAGGCGCTCTCTAGGAAGCTAGGAATGCGGCTGGAACGATAGGGAAATCAATGAAGGCGCTTCCCGCTATGGCCGTCGCCATGGCCTTGTTGCTGACCCCCCTCCCTGCGGTCGCGGATTACGCGTCTCGCCCGGAAGTCCAAGCCTATCTTGACGATCTTTCCGCTCGGCACGGGTTCTCCCGTCAATGGTTGTCCGGTGTCCTCGCCGGCGCCGAACGGAAGGACTCGATCATCGAGGCCATTTCGAGGCCAGCCGAAAAGGCGAAGCCGTGGCATGAATACCGCGGCATCTTCATCACCGATGAACGCATCGCGGCGGGCGTCGACTTCTGGCACGAACACGGCGATACGCTGGTGGCCGCGGCCGAGCGATACGGCGTGGCGCCCGAGGTGGTCGTCGCGATCATCGGTGTCGAGACGTACTACGGTCGCTACCTTGGCCGCTACAGGGTGATCGATGCCTTGTCGACGCTGGCATTCGACTACCCTCGGCGAGCGTCCTTTTTCAAGGGCGAGTTGACCGAGTTCCTGCTGCTCGTTCGGGAGGAGGGGCACGACCCGTTCGCGGCCATGGGGTCCTATGCCGGCGCGATGGGCTACGGGCAGTTCATTCCGTCGAGTTACCGAGCTTACGCGGTCGACTTCGACGCCGACGGCGTGCGGGACATTTGGGCGAACAAGACCGACGCCATCGGCAGCGTAGCGAACTACTTCGCACGCCACGGCTGGCGCGGACAAGGCCCGGCGGCGCTGCCCGTTGAACTCGGGGATCCTTCGCTCGACGCCTTGGCCAATGCCGGCCTCGAACTCGAGCATACGATTGGCGAACTCCGCGAGCGGGGTGTGACGGGAAGCGATGGGTTGCCTGCCGATGCGCGCGCGGCGCTGTTTCGCATGCAGACCGTGGACGGCGACGAATACTGGTTGGGTCTGCACGATTTCTATGTCGTCACGCGGTACAACCGCAGTGCCATGTACGCGCTTGCCGTGCTGCAACTCGCCGCCGAGATTCGCGGGCACTTCGATGCCGTTGCCGCGAGTGACGGCTGATGTGGGTGGGACGCTCGGCCGTCGCAATCGCCGGGTGCGTGGCCGGCGGCCTGATGACGAGTTGCGCGACCACCACCACCGACCCTGGGCGCGACCGGTCGTCGACAGTGCCATCGCGGCCAATCCACGATTCGGCGCCGACATCGCCGCCGCCGGGGCTTGCGGATCTGCCGGATCCGGAGGTGCGAGCGGACCCGAGGAGCCGCTACGGCAATAACCCCTACAAGATCTTCGGCAAGGACTACGAGGTGCTCGAATCCGCCGTTGGTTACGACGAGGTCGGCGTTGCCTCATGGTACGGGGAGAAGTTCCACGGCCAACCGACGTCGAGTGGCCAGATTTACAACATGTTCAAGCTCACGGCCGCCCACAAGACGCTGCCGATCCCGAGCTACGCCCGCGTGACCAACCGCGAGAACGGCAAGACCACGATCGTGCGGATCAACGACCGGGGCCCGTTCCGCAACAGTCGCCTCATCGACCTGTCCTATGCGTCTGCCGTGAAGCTCGGCTTCGCCGATGTCGGCACGGCCCCGGTACGGGTCGAGACGTTGCTGCCGGGCGATGTCGACCCGCCGGGCGGTCTGGGAACGAGCTACTTTGTGCATGCCGGACCATTCGAGAAACGCGACCATGCGAACGCGGCCCGTATGGACCTGGCGATGGTCAGTGCCGATCCGGCAACGATCTTAGCTTTCGAAGATTCCTTTATGGTGCGCATCGGGCCACTCTCGACACGTCGGGACGCTGAACGCATAAAGGCGTGGTTGACGTTCTGGGACCCGGAGACGGTCGGGGGCTTGGGCAGTGCCGAGGATTAGCGCTGGATCGATGCGGGTCATGCGTAGGACCAGGAGTAGACGAATGGGATTGAAGAAAACGGCTTGGCGTTCGGGCGTTGGGGCGGGACTCATCGCGCTCGCCTTTGGGGTGGGCACGGCGAACGCGGCACCCCACATCGTGCCCGACCCGCCGCCGATCTCGTCGAAAAGCTATGTCCTGATGGCGGCTGGCACCGACCACGTGATCGCCGAGCGCGATAGCGCGGCGCCTTTGCCGCCTGCCAGCCTCACCAAGATCATGACCAGTTACGTCGCAGCGGCGGAACTCGCCGCCGGTCGAATCTCCCTCGACGACGACGTGCCGATCAGCGTCGCGGCCTGGCGAACCGGCGGCTCCCGCATGTTCGTGCGGGAAGGCACGACGGTCAAACTCGTGGACCTCCTGCGCGGGATCATCATCCAGTCGGGCAACGACGCGAGCGTCGCGGTGGCGGAGTTCATCGGCGGGGACGAGGACGCCTTCGGCGACATGATGAACGTCCATGGCAAGGAGCTCGGCCTGCGCAACTCGCGGTTCGTCAACTCGACCGGGTTGCCGGACGACGGCCACTATTCGTCGGCGCACGACCTCGCCGTTCTTTCCGCCAAATTGATCGAGCGCTATCCGGACCACTACGCCCTTTACCGGGAACGTGCGTTCACCTTCGCGGACATCGAGCAACCGAATCGCAACAAGCTTCTTTGGCGCGACAAGTCGGTCGATGGGGTCAAGACGGGCCTGACCGACGCGGCCGGTTACTGCCTGGTGGCATCGGCGTTGCGCGACGGTACGCGGTTGATCGTGGCGACCATGGGCGCCGACACGGACAGCCAGCGTTTCGGGGACGCCCAGAAACTGCTTGCCTACGGCTTCAGGTACTACGAGAACAGGCAACTCTACGAGGCGAACGAGGTGTTGGCGACCCCGGAGGTCTGGTTCGGGACCGTTGACTCGGTAGCGGTCGGTGTCGCCGACGCGCTGACGATCACTCTGCCACGCGGTCGATACGACGACCTGGAAGCCGAAGTGGACTTGCCGCGCAACGTCGAGGCGCCCATCGAGGAAGGGGCGCGTGTCGGCACGGTGCGCGTCACGCTCGATGACGACGTCTTGGCGGAGGTCGCGCTCCTGGCGCGTCAAGCGGTGCCGGAGGCCAACGTGTTTGCCCGAATGGGTGACGGCATCTACCTCTTTTTCCGCGACTTGCTCGGCGGCGACGAGGCGCCCGAGGGCACGGGGTCGTAAGGCGCGCTTCGTGGGCGTGGGATAAGCGATGCCGCGCCAACTGGTTGTCAGGAACCTTGGCACCGACACGCTCTACGAAGAGGTGCTGGCTGACATGCGCACGTTCACGGATGCGCGTACGCCGAGCACGGTCGACGAACTTTGGCTGACCGAGCACCGCGCGGTGTTCACCCAGGGACAGGCGGGCAAAGCGGAGTACGTGCTCGCCGCCGGCGACATCCCCGTGGTGCAAAGCGACCGGGGCGGGCAGGTGACGTACCACGGCCCGGGCCAGATCGTCGGCTACTTGATGTTCGACCTGCACCGCTTGGGCATCACTGTGCGGGCGTTGGTGACAGGCATCGAACAGGCGATCGTCGCGGTGCTGGCCGGGTACGGCGTTACGGCATTCGCCCGCCCGGACGCGCCCGGCGTCTACGTCGGGGCGGACAAGATCGCCGCCCTCGGCCTGCGCGTGCGCCGCGGCTGCAGCTACCATGGACTGGCGTTGAACGTCGACATGGACCTGGCACCGTATGCGCGGATCGTGCCGTGCGGCTTGACCGGGATTGGCATCACCACGCTCACCGCCCTCACCGGCGGATGCACGGTCAGGGAGGTCACGCCGAAGCTTGTCGAGGAACTCGCGACCGCCTATGCCTTCGAGGAGGTCGAGCACGTGGCTCGCCGATGGCGGTGAGCATTCTTGAGCAGTGCGGCGCGGCCGGCGCGTCATGGGGCACAATCGGTGCTGTCCCGTTTAGGAAGCAGCCGCCGCCGTGAAACCCAACATCCTGTTCGCCTTCGCTGACGATTGGGGGCGCTACGCGCGCGCCTACGCCGAGCATGAAGGCATGGGTTCGCTCAACGAACTGATCGAGACACCTCACTTCGATCGCATTGCCCGCGAAGGCGTTCTGTTCACCAACGCGCTGGTTCCGGCGCCGTCGTGCACGCCATGCCGCAGTTCGATCCTGGCCGGCCAGTACTTCTGGCAGACCGGGTTGGGTGCCATTCTTCAAGGCGCGGTGTGGGACGAGTCGATCCCCACCTTCCCGCTGGAACTCGAGGCCAAGGGTGGCTACTTCATCGGCTACCAATACAAGGTGTGGAGTCCTGGGCGGACGTTGAACGCGCCCATCGGTGCCGCCCGGACCCGTTTCGAGCCGGCCGGGCGCGATTTCAACCAGTTCTCGCATTGGGTTACGGCCAACGCGGAGACCTTGGGTGTCGAGGGGGCCAAGGAATCCCTCTACGACGAGACTCGACAGAACTTCCGCGCCTTTCTAGCCGCGAGGCCGGCCGAGACGCCGTTCTGCTACTGGTGGGGCCCGACCAATACCCATCGAACGTGGGAACGTGGTTCAGGCAAGGCGTTGTGGGGGATCGAGCCGGATGACTTGAAGGGACGGCTGCCGGCATTCCTCCCCGATGTGCACGACGTCCGCGAAGATGCGGCGGACTACCTAGGCGAATGCCAGGCCGT
Organism: Candidatus Azotimanducaceae bacterium; assembly: GCA_965203685.1. Classification (GTDB taxonomy): domain Bacteria; phylum Pseudomonadota; class Gammaproteobacteria; order Pseudomonadales; family Azotimanducaceae; genus VXYL01. The sequence continues at coordinate 5,109,258 of OZ241908.1, read as the reverse complement.
GGACAAGGGCTTGGGCGTTATCCTCGAAGAGTTGCGGGCGGCCGGCGAACTCGACAATACCTTGCTGGTGGTCAGCGGCGATCACGGCATCCCGGGCATGCCGCGCGCCAAGTGCAACTTGTACGATATCGGTTGCGAAGTCGCCCTCGCTGCGCGCTGGCCGGGACACGTGCTACCGGGGCGCGTCGTCACCGACTTCGTGAACCTGATGGACCTCGGCCCCACGTTCTGCGAGGCGGGCGGGATCGACGTCCCGGCGACGATGACGGGCAAGAGCTTGATGCCCATTCTGACCGATCCGCGCAGCGGTCAGATCGAACCGGACCGGAATCACGTCGTCACGGGTCGGGAGCGTCATGTGGGGGGCGCCCGAGAGGGCTACCTGCCGTATCCGCAACGGTCGCTACGCACCCGGGATTTCATCTACATCGTCAACTTCGAGCCTGATCGTTGGCCCATGGGCGACCCGAAGGGCCTCGACGACCCAAGCACGCCCGCGCCGGACTTCGAGACGCTCGCCTACAACACGTTCGTGGCCTACGCGGATCTCGACGCCAGCCCCACCAAGGCGTGGATGATTCATCACCGGGAAGACCATGACGTGGAACCACTCTACGAGTTGGCGTTCGGCAAGCGGCCACGTGAAGAACTCTACGATCTGAACGAGGATCCGCACTACATGAAGAACGTGGCCTACGATCCGGCCTACGCCAATGTGCGCAGCCAACTCGAGGGTCGACTGATGGCCGTGCTCACGGAGCAGGACGACCCGCGGTTGATGGAGCAGCCGTGCCGGTACGAGTTTGAACCCTATGCGGGCTTGCCCGCATAGGCGTATGCGGGGCCTGGCCGACCGCCTTAGCCGTTAGCGTTCGCCGCAGGTGGGACAGTCCGGATTGCGCGGCAGCTTGAGCTTGCGAAGTTCCATGCGCTTTGCGTCTAGGTAGAGCACGTAGCCGACAAGCGTTTCCCCCACGTCCGCGACGACCTTGATGGCCTCCATCGCTTGCATGCTGCCGACGATGCCGACGAGGGGTGCGGCAACGCCGTTCTCCGCGCAATTCAGCGCCACGTCCGAGGCGTCCGCATAGAGGCACTGGTAGCAGGGCGAATCGGCGCGACGCGGGTCGAACACGGCGACCTGGCCCTCCATGCGGATCGCCGCGCCCGAGACCAGTGGTTTTCCGAGCCGGAAGCAGGCCTGGTTGATCGCGTAGCGGACGGCGAAGTTGTCGGTCCCGTCGACCACGACGTCGACGTCGGCGATGGTCTCGGAGAGCCCTCGCTCGTCGAGCTTGGCAGCGACGGTACGGACCTTGGTGTCCGGGTTGATGGCGGCGATGCGATCAGCGGCGGAGGCAACCTTGTGCCGCCCGAGTGAGCGCTGGTCGTGGATGATCTGGCGTTGCAGGTTGGATACCTCGACGGTGTCGAAATCGACCAGCGTGAGCGCGCCGATGCCGGCCGCGGCCAGGTACAGTGCCGCGGGCGATCCCAAGCCGCCGAGTCCGACGATCAGCGCATGGGCGTCAAGCAAGGCGTCCTGGCCCGCGACATCGAACTCCGGGAGCATGATTTGGCGGCTGTAACGCAGCAACTGGTCGTCGTTCATGGCATGCGTCCCACGGTTGCGCGGGGGCGGCTCTCGAGGTCGGGGAAGCATTCTATGGCGTCGAAACCGGCGGCGACGAACAGGTCGTGGACCTCGTGGGCCTGGGTGCAGCCGTGCTCGACGCACAGCCAGCCGCCGCCGGCGAGATGGGCCGGCGCTTCACGGATCAGCCGTTCGATCACGCGCAGACCGCCCTCGCCACCGTCGAGGGCGACCTTGGGCTCGAACCGCAAGTCGCCGCGGTGCAGATGCGGATCGTCGGTAGCGACGTAGGGCGGGTTGCTCACGATCACGTCGAATACGTCGCGAATACCGTCGAAGAGGTCGGCGGCGACCACGGCAACGCCTGCGCCCGCTTCCGTGGCAGCAAGTTGTAGTCTGGCAGCGTTGCGGCGACAGAGTTGGGCGCAGGCCGGGTCGACGTCGGTCGCGAGGATCCGTGCATCCGGACGCTCGGACGCGATGGCCAACGCGACGGCGCCACAGCCCGTCCCCAAATCGGCGACCCGTGCCTCGGGGCCAATGCGCTCCAGTGCTGCAGCAACCAACGTTTCGGTGTCGGGTCTCGGGATCAAGGCGTCGGGTGTGACTGTCAACGCCAGGCCCCAGAACTCGCGCTCGCCGAGGATATAGGCGACCGGTTCGCCGCTCGCCCGGCGTTCCGCCCAGCCCGCAGCCCGGGCGCCGGCGGCTTGGCTAACCGGATGCTCTTGGAACGCATAGAGGTCGCTGCGGGGTACGGCCAGCGCGTGGGCCGTCAGTACGTCGGCTTCCAGGCGCGGCAGGCGATGCCTTGCGAATTCGACGCAGTCGCCGATGGTTGGCGGGCGCGCCGCGGTCATGCGGGCTCGCCGAGCCGCTTCAACTGATCCGCCTGGTGCTCCTGAGTCAGCGGCTCGATGATGTGATCGAGTCGCCCGGCGATGACCTCGTCGAGCTTGTACAGGGTGAGCCCGATGCGGTGGTCGGTCACCCGGCCTTGTGGGAAGTTGTAGGTCCGGATGCGCTCGGAGCGGTCACCGCTGCCCACCAGCGACCGGCGCGTCTCCGCCTGCTCGGCGGTTTGCTGGGCCTGCGCGGCGTCTAGGAGCTTCGCATGCAGCAACTGCATCGCGCGCGCCCGGTTCTTCAACTGGGATCGTTCGTCCTGGCATTCGACCACGATGCCGGTGGGAATGTGGGTCAGGCGCACGGCCGAGTCCGTCTTGTTGACGTGTTGGCCGCCGGCGCCCGACGCGCGGAAGGTGTCGACGCGCAGGTCCGCCTTGTCGACGTCCACATCGTCGATGGCGTCCTGTTCCGGCAGCACGGCGACGGTGCAGGCCGACGTGTGGATGCGGCCCTGCGACTCGGTCTCCGGCACGCGTTGCACGCGGTGCGCGCCGGACTCGAACTTGAGGCGGCTGTACACCCTGGGCCCCTCGACGCGGGCGATGATCTCCTTGAAGCCGCCGTGCTCGCCGGCACGGTCGCTCAAGATCCCGACACGCCAGCCTTCGTCTTCGGCGTAGCGCGTGTACATCCGGTAAAGGTCACCAGCGAACAGGGCCGCCTCGTCACCGCCAGTACCGGCCCGTATCTCGAGGAAGACATTGCGTTCATCGTTCGGATCCTTGGGGATCAGCAAGGTCTTCACGGTGGTCTCGATGGCGGCAAGCGTGGTGCGCGTATTGGCGGCGTCCTCGCGCGCCAGTTCGCGGATCGCCTCGTCCTCGTCGGCTTCGAGGCTCTTTGCCTCTTCGAGGTCAGCCGTGGCCCTGCGGTAGCCCTGGTAGGCCGCGATCACCGGCTCGAGTTCGGCATACTCGCGCGACAGCGCGGTGAACCGGTCCCGGTCTGCCACCACCTCGGGATCGGCAAGGAGCGCCGCCAACTCTTCATGCCGCTCGGAGAGGTCGGTAAGCTTGGCGAGAATGGACGTCGACAAGGCCATGGGGCGCGATTCTACAGGCCGTGTCTGCCTAAGCGCGGCCCTCGTCGCCCTGCTGTCGGTGGGCGTTTTGGTGGCGGGCTGTACGGTTGCCAGGCCCGACGTCGATGCAAGCGTCGACTTCCGCCTGCGCGGCAAGATCGCCGTTCGCGGTCCCGACGATGCCTTCAGCGCGTCGTTCGATTGGATGCAGACAGGAGAGGCCTTCGACATCGAGCTTTGGGGGCCCCTGGGGCAGGGCCGCGTCCACCTGCGGGGCGATACCACCCGGCTGACCGTCACGGATGCGCGCGGGGAGACCGCCAGCGGGATCAGCGCGGAGCCATTCCTGGCGTCCAAGCTCGGTTGGTCCGTGCCGATCGCCGCGTTGCCGTACTGGGTACGCGGTCGCTACGATCCCGGCAGCGCGGTCGCGGGCGAGCGTCGGGCCGCTGACGGTACGCTGGCTGGGTTCAAGCAACTCGGCTGGACGGTCGAGGTCTCCCGTTGGGGGGAGAGTGCGTTGGGCCGGGTCCCGGCGAGAATCGTCGCCGTGCAGCGTGAGCGCCGGATCGTGATTGTCTGCAAGGAGTGGTTGGTTGTTTGAGTTGCGCGCCATGCGGGTGGCGGCGATCGGCATCCTGGTCGCGAGCGTTGCGGGCTGCACGGCGCAGGACCGCTACGGTGCCGTGTATCGGGAGAACTCGAGGGAGTGCGATCTCAAGACCAGCGAGGCGGAACGGGAACGCTGTCGCGAGCAACTCGTCCCGGCGTCCTACGAGGAGTACGAACGGCTGCGGGCGAGTGCGATGAAGCGCGCCGGCACCCGCGCGCAAGAGCGGGGCGCGCGTTGACAGTCCGACCCCGGCCAATCAGAATACGCCGCCGTTTTGGGTAGAAGCATGCTGGACGCGATGCGCGTCGCATCGACTTGGGGCGTCGCCAAGCGGTAAGGCACCGGGTTTTGATCCCGGCATGCGCAGGTTCGAATCCTGCCGCCCCAGCCAGTTTCCTTACATGCAGCTCAAGATGTCGTCGTTCGCGGTGGATCGCTTGCCGCTGATGTCGGGCAACGAGTGGAGCACATGACCATGGCAGAGCAAATCGTCGTCCGGGCGGAGTTCCGCGAACAGGTGGGGAAGGGTGCGAGTCGCCGCCTCCGCCGGCTCGCGGAGAAAGTCCCGGGCATCCTCTATGGCGGCGGCCGGGATCCCGTGGCGTTGTCGATCGCGTACCGTGACCTCGCCCGCGCCATGCAGGAAGAGGCGTTCTCCTCGCAGATTCTCAATATCGAGGTCGGCGATGTGACCCAGGCTTGCGTTCTGCGGGACGTACAGCGCCATCCGACCACCGAGCGTGTCCAGCACGTCGACTTCCTGCGCGTCCGGGAGGACTTGGCGGTCCAGATGCGTGTGCCCTTGCACTTCGTCAACGAGGAGCAGTGCGTCGGCGTCAAACTCGACGGTGGCCGCCTAGCGCACAACCTGATCGAGATCGAGGTGAGCTGTCTGCCCCGGCATCTGCCGGAGTTCATCGAGGTGGACGTCGCGGACATGCACGTGGGCCAATCCCTGCACCTGTCCGATCTTGAGCTTCCGGAAGGCGTCAGCATCGTCGCCTTGGGCCTCGGTGCCGATCACGACATGCCGGTGATCAGCGTGACGGCGCGTCGCGGCGGGCCGAGCGAGGATGAAGAGGACCAGGGAGAAGAGCCCGAAGCCGAATCCGAAGCCGAAGTCGACGAGCCGGACAGCGAGTAGCGTCCCTAAAAGATCGGTCCGTCCGCGGTGGCCATTCGCCTGATCGCCGGTCTCGGCAACCCGGGGACACGGTACGAGCGGACGCGCCACAACGTCGGCGCGGCTTGGCTCCTAGACCTTGCGCAACGGTTCGGCATTCCCTTGGCCGAAGAGCGCAAGTTCAAGGCTTTCCTCGGTCGCGGTGAAATCCTGGGCCGGGACGTGCGCCTTCTTTTGCCGACGACCTACGTGAATCTCTCGGGCGACGCGGTCGGCACCGTCGCGCATTTCTACCGAATGACCGTGGAGGAGATCCTCGTGGCCTACGACGAAGTCGCGTTTCCCGTCGGCGTCAGCCGGCTCAAGACGGGCGGTGGCCACAATGGGCACAACGGCCTGAAGAGCGTCATCGCCGCCTTGGCCAATGAACGCGGGTTCGCGCGGTTGCGCATCGGCATAGGCCATCCGGGGAGTGCCGAGAACATGGTGGCGTACCTCACCGGCGTTGCGATGCCGCAAGCGGAACGGGAAGCGGTGGCGGCGTCGGCGGATCTCCCCGACCCGGTCCTCGACCTCGTGCTCGACGGTGACATCGACCGGGCCATGAACCTCTTTCACGCACCTCCCTCGGCCGCTGTCTGATGGGCTTCCATTGCGGCATCGTCGGGCTCCCGAACGTCGGCAAGTCGACGTTGTTCAACGCGCTGACGCGTGCCGGCATCGAAGCCGAGAACTTCCCGTTCTGCACGATCGAACCCAATACCGGCGTCGTGCCCATCCCCGATCCGCGTCTCGACCGGATCGCCGAGATCGTCAATCCGGCGCGCGTGGTCCCGAGCGCCATGGAGTTCGTGGACATCGCGGGCCTGGTCGCCGGCGCATCGAAGGGGGAGGGCCTCGGCAACCGGTTCCTCGCACACATCCGGGAAGCCGATGCCATCGCCCACGTCGTGCGCTGTTTCGACGACGACAACGTCGTCCACGTGGTGGGCCGGGTGTCGCCGCGCGACGACATCGAGGTCATCGAAACGGAACTCGCCCTCGCCGACTTGGAAACGGCGGACCGGGTTCACGACCGCCATAGGCGCGTGGCCAACGCCGGGGACAAGGATGCGCAAGCGCTCGTCGCGATCCTCGACCGCGTTCGGGAAGCCCTCGATGCGGGAACGCCGGTGCGTGCGCAAGCCTTGGCGGATCATGAGCTGGCGGCGTTGCGGGAGTGTCACTTCATCACGCAGAAGCCGGTGATGTACGTCGCGAACGTCGCTGAAGACGGCTTCGACGGCAATCCATTGCTCGATGAGGTCGTCGCCCTAGCCGCGGAGCAAGGCGCGGTCGCCGTTCCGGTTTGCGCCAAGATCGAGGCGGAGATCAGCGAACTCGAGGCCGCCGACCGGGCCGAGTTCCTCGCTGACCTCGGCTTGGCCGAACCGGGTCTTGATCGCGTGGTTCGCGCCGGCTATCGGCTGCTTGGCCTACACCATTACTTCACGGCCGGCCCCAAGGAAGCGCGCGCGTGGACGGTGCCGGTGGGGACGTTGGCACCGGGAGCCGCCGGCGTAATCCACACGGATTTCGAGCGTGGCTTCATCCGAGCCGAAGTCATCGGCTACGACGACTTCATTGCGTGCGGCGGCGAGGTCGGAGCGCGCGAAGCGGGCAAACGCCGTCTCGAAGGCAAGGACTACGCGGTGCAAGACGGTGACGTGATGCACTTCCGCTTCAACGTCTGACCGACCCGCTACGGCAGTCGGAACGCCAGTACGTTGCTGCACCACGGGGGTGTAACACCCTCGTCCGGCAAGCCACCGGCAATCGGTCCCCCGCGAATCCAGGTCACGGCGTCGCCGATCCGGAAATAGGCATGGCTGGCGAACGCCGTGACATAGATCTCGGCGCGGTGCCCCGTGGCGGACTGCTCTGGAAACGGCATCAGTCGCTCGAACAGTTCGACCTCGCTCTCGTGCGCCTTCGATGCGCTGAGCCAGTTGAACTCGCTGGCGACGAACCACCACGGGCCGTCGTCGACCAGCTCGATGTGTCCCGAGCCGAGAACGGCGGCCCCGAAGGCGATGTTCTCGGCGATCAGCTTGGCCGTGACCCGGCGGGTCGGCAGCATGTCGACGATCCGTCGCCGCAGGAAAGGCAAGGCCTCTTCGTTGACCTGCGGACGGGGCCGGTTGGACTCGGTCCCGGTCAAGCCTCGTCCGGGTACTTCTCGCGGATGGCTGCCGCAGACTGGTCGATGAGTTCGCGCAAGACGTCCAAGTCGACGTCGGCTAGACGCTTGACGTAGAGGCAGGATTTGCCGACGGTGAACTTGCCGAGCTTTTCGAGGAGGGTGTCGTACGCGGAGAAGCCGGCCATGATGTAAAGGGTCAGCGCGCGCTTGCGTGGCGCGAATCCTGTAAGGAAGAAGTCCCCTTCGCGCCCACTGGCGTAGCGGTAGTGGTACTGGCCGAAGCCGACGATGGCGCTTCCCCACATCACGGCCGGTGCCCCGGTGACCTCTTCCATGATGGACGCGATGGTCTCGGCGTCCCGGCGCTTGGCGTCGTCGAGTTGTCCGAGGTACGCGGCGACACTCGCCGTTGTGGGCACGGTTTTCATGGCTTGGCTGGTTCTCGGTGGTAGCTGCGGTTGGACTTGAACCAACGACCCCAGCATTATGAATGCTGTGCTCTAACCAACTGAGCTACGCAGCCCCTGTCCGTGCCCCGTCCGACGCGGGGCGCGATTGTCAAAGTGCATCCGGCGGTTGTCAAGGATCGGTGGCCGGGTGCGGGACCCCGTGCTACGGTTGCGCCGGGACTAGCCCGAGGGGATCCCGATGCAAACCCGGAAACACCCGGCTGGCGTAACCCGTCGGACCTTGGCGGCCGTTCCTATTGGCCTTGGCTGCCTCGTGGCCGCCGGGTGCGCAACCTGGTCGGTCGATTCCGTGGACGCTGACAGGCGGACGGTCGTGGTCAACGCAGGTCCGTTCTTCCAGCCCGATTCGGCAGAACTGTTGCGCCCCGACGAAAGAGCCTTGGACGTGGCCGCCCAAGGTTGTTCGCTGGTGATGGACCAGTATCGGATCGTGCTGTCGAGTTCGAGCAAGGCACAGGACGCCGAAAGCGGCGCGTGGTGGGTGACGCACGTCTTCCGCTGTGAGCCGGTGGCACCCCTGGCCGACGAACCGGAGAGACCGGTGGACCCCTACGACGAGTTGCGTAAAGGCCGACCGTGAGAGGTAAGTAGGAAGTAGGCCTGGTTCGCGCGGAAACGCCTTCGTGCAGGTCAGTCGGTGAAAAACCGCGGCCGTAGACGGTCCTCCGGTATGAACCGGCAGGCCTGACGGTAGATGGCGTGCACCGTGCCGACCGTCAGTTGTCTCTTGACGGGCACGACGAGTATTTCCTTCCGACCGCCCACGATCCGCGCCAGCTTCGCGTGGCTGCCGCGTATGGACACGACTTCGAAGCCGAACTCATGGAGTACCCGGAGGATGTCCCGGGCGCCAAGTCGCCTTATGCGCGGCACCGTTTTGACAGCAAAGTCGGGCGTGTCCTTGGATGGCCGACGACCGCTACTCGCAGCCTGTCGCAACGTCCAGTGTCACCAGCAGGCGCGGGTGGCGAGTGACGCCGACCGTGGCCGGGTCCTCGTCGACCATGTAAAGGTCGATCGCGTCACGTAGGTGGGCGACGGTTTCGTCCAAGGTGGCCCCTTGGGTGACGATGGCGATTTCCAGGCACTCCGCCACGTACTGGCCTTCACTTTCGACGACAACCGCATGGATGGACTGACGCGGCGGTACGGTGCCAAGCTCGTAAGTGGCCGCAGCATCGGCGACCATGAGGGGCTCGGCATCGCGGTAGCCCGCGCGGACCTCGTAAACACCACGTTTCACACGGTGGAAATACGGCCAGCGATGCGCATGGTGGCTCGGTGCGTTGGCACAGCACCGGCTCACCACGTGGGTCCGCACGGACCGTTCATTGAGGTGTGGAAGCGCATCGACGATCTCGGCGGGCGAAAACGTCCAGGAGCCTCGCGCGCGACAGAGCCGACGGGCGGCCGTCAGCACGTCTTGGTGAATCGTCATGGATTTTTTCAACAAAGGTAATAAGTACCTCTGAGTTTAACAACATATGTAAAAAGACCCAAGCCGATAGTCCTTCGGTGGAACCGATGGTCTGAGCACGGGAGGGCGCGGAGTCATTACAATGGCCGCCCGCGCTTTGTCCCAACAAGGGGAGCCCCATGGAAAGCCGACCGATGGACGTCGTCGACTCCGATGGCCATGTGCTTGAGCCTGCCGACACGTGGGAACGGTATATCGACCCGGCCTTCCGCGACCGTGCGATCCGCATCGCCCGCGACGACACGGGGCTCGAGCGGTTGTGGTTCGACAACAAGCCGATGGAACTGCTACGCGGCAACCTCGGGACGCTCGGCGGCATCGAACTCGAGCCCGGGCAACTGGGCAGCCTGACCCGGGAATACACCTATGCCGAGGGTTCGCCACCGGGGTCCTACGATCCAGCGGAGCGGATCAAGGTGCTCGATACGGAGGGCATCGACCGTGTCCTGCTGTATCCGACGATCGGCATCTGCTGGGAAGGCAACGTGGACGACCCGGAACTGGCGACTGCCTACACGCGGGCGTACAACCGCTGGATCGTCGATTTCTGCGCGCACTCGCCGAACCGGCTCTACCCGGTGGCCCACATCTCGCTGATCGATCCCGACGGTGCCGTCGACGAGGTGATCCGGGCACGCAAGGCGGGCTGCGTTGGCGTCTACCTGTCGCCCGACGCGCCGGCCCGCAACGGCCGTCGACTGACGGATCCTGCCTACGACCGGTTCTGGGCAACCGTCCAGGACCTCGACATGCCGGTGGGGTTCCACGTGGTGGTCCGGGAACAGAACGCCTTCCACCACATGCCCGAGCCCAACGTGGGTGCTTCGTTGTTCTTCTTCGCGTTCCTCGCCATCGATGTGATGGCTGCGTTCACGGCAATGGTCTGTGCTGGGATGTTCGAACGCTACCCAAGGCTCAAGTGCTCGGTACTCGAGGCGGGCGGCAACTGGATCTCGGCTTGGCTCGACCGTCTCGACCACAAGTCCGAGGTGATGAAGCGGGCCGCCCCGTTCCGCTTGAAGCCTAGCGAGTACTTCTACCGGCAATGCCTGATCTCCATGGACCCGGACGAAGGCATGACGACCGAAGTGGTGAACCACATCGGCGCGGACAACGTCACATGGGCCTCGGACTATCCGCACATCGATGCATCGTTCGGCGTGGTCAAGGAGATGCGGGAGAGCATCGGCGCACTGCCGAGCGACGCGCAACGCAAGGTCCTCGGCGAGAACGTGGTGCGTTTCTACGGTTTGGATTGATGCGTCCACGGTGGTACATCTCGGTGCTTGCCTTGGCGCTGACGGTTGGTTGCGCGGAGTCCAACCCTGTGGCGGAACGTGCGGCGCGAGACGCGACCCAACCGTGGCTGGCCCTGATGGACGCAGGTGAATACGAGCAATGCTGGGACGCCGCGGCGCCGTTGTTCCGCGATACGGAGAGCCTAGAGGCCTGGGTGGCAAAGGCCGAGGGCTACCGGAACCCACTCGGCGATTTCCAGTCCCGGGAGCCCAACGTGACGCGCGTGATTCCCAATCCTTGGGGAGCGCCATCAGGGCTCTACGCGGCGGTCGTGTTCGACTCAACCTGGCAGAACGGTACGATCTTCGAGACCGTGTACATGCAAGAGCAAGAGGACGGCCGCTGGCTGGTGGCCGGCTACACCGTCATGCAGCAGCGATGACCAACTGGTGGGCTAATAGATGGCGTCTCCCATGACAGGGTTCTTGAACTCGGTCGCGATCGCCGGTGTCGGTGAGACGGACTACTCCCGCGCCAGTGGGCGTACGGAACTCATGCTTTCGCTGGAGGCGATTACCGCGGCGCTTGCCGATGCCGGCGTCGAACCCGGCGAAGTCGACGGATTGATGAAGTGGTGGGTGGACACCAGCACCGAAGCCGAGGTCGCCGCCAATCTCGGCATTGCCGACCTCGCGTGGTGGGGCGAGATCAACCAGGCGGGGAACGTCGGCGGCGCGTTGGTCGCCCATGCCGCGGCGGCAATCCACGCCGGCCTCGCCAACATCATCGTGATCTACCGTGGCGTCAACGGCCGTTCGGGACGGCGCTATGGGCGCGGCGACGTGACCGGGCAACGCGGCCGGGGTGGCGGTGCGTTCAGCGAACCCTACGGGCTGCTGACGCCACAGCACGGGCTGGCCATGGCCGCCCGACGCCGCATGTTCGAGACGGGCGTGACGAGCCGGCACTTCGGCATGCAGGCCGTGGCCCAACGTGCCCACGCGAACCGCAACCCGCGGGCGACGTTCTACGATCGTCCGCTGACGTTGGAGGAACACCAGGCATCGCGCCTCATCGTCGATCCGTTCCACCTGTTCGACTGCTGCCTGGAGACCGACGGCGGTGGCGCCTTGGTTCTCATGTCGGCGGAGAGGGCTCGCGAGCGTGGTCGCCCCGTGCCGCTGATCCGCGCGGCAGCGCAGGCCGGACCGGGGGTTGGGTCGCCGGCTGCCCGCATCGCGAACCGGTTGTTCGCCATGGCCGGGATTGAACGGGGCGACGTCGACGTCATCCAGATCTACGACCATTTCGGCCCGTTCGTGTTGTTCGCGCTCGAGGACTACGGCTTCGTCACAGATGCGGGCGGCTTGGTCGAGGAAGCAGGCACCGCCTTCGACAGCGGCCGCTTGCCGGTGAACACCTCCGGCGGACATCTCTCCGAGGCCTACATGCAGGGCATGAACCACCTGATCGAAGCGACCCGCCAGATCCGGGGCGAGTCGACGGCGCAGGTCGCCGACGTCGCGTTTTCGTTCTGTGACACGGGCATCGGCACGGGCGCGGTTATCCTGGAGCGGGGCGAACCATGAGCGACGGATCCTGGCGATTCGAACGTCCGCCCGACTTGCCGATCCCGCAGCCGGCCGAGGAGGCGGAGCCGTTCTTCACCGCCCTGCGTGCCGGGCGGCTGGTGATCCAGCGTTGCATGGCATGCGGTGCCTTGGCCCATCCGCCGCGGGCGATGTGCCGCAGTTGCCAGGGCGTCGATTTCGATTGGCAGCCGATGAGCGGGCAAGGCGAGGTGTACTCGTACGTGGTGACGCACCAGGCGGTTCACCCGGCGCTGAACGGCTACACGCCAATGGCCACGGTCGAAGTGGCCCTGGCCGAGGGGCCGCATTTGACCACCAACCTAGTCGACGTGCCGCCGGATGAGATCGCGATCGGCATGCCCGTGGAGGCGGTCTTCGAGGACGTCGGCGACGGCGTCGTTCTACCGTTGTTTCGTCGACGAAAGGACTGATGTCACCGATGCACGGTTGCAGCCAGGCGACGCCCGTTCCGGGCCCATGTGACTGAGACGTCCTCCTCCGCGGTCCGCAACACCAATACCGTCCACAGTTGCTCGATGGTGTGGATCCGGATTTCCGCGATGGTCAGCAGCACGTCCCCAGGTTGCATCCCGCAGCGGGCTGCAAGACCGCCGTCGGTGACGTCCGCGAGTTCAAGGCCGATGGGCGTTTGCCGCAACCCGGCGCCGATCTCTCCCCACATCGTGCCGGGCACCGTGACCTCGTGGGAGAGGTACAGGTGGAAGTCCGCGACGATGTGGCGCCAGTGGGCTTCGACGACGTCGCCGGCGGCCAGCAGCCAAGGTGCGAAGCCGGACTGACGGACGCTGACCCGGGTCGGCCAACCGCCCGCCGTCGCTGGCGAGATATGGACCTCGATCTCGGTGCCCGCGCAGGGCTCGTCGTCCTTGCGCGCGCGCAGCAACTGCTGCGGTGTCACCTCGATGATCGTGGCAGCGCAGCCGGGCTGGCCGTCGAAGGACGGAAACCCGGGAATCCGGCACTTCGGTGGTACGTCGTCCGTTGGCAAACGGCAGGCTTCCCAGACGGCGTGCAGGGGACGTTCAACGTCGAAGACGCTCTCGAATGTCTTGGCCATAGGCCTTTTCAGCGAAGCGCGCCGCGCAGGACGCTAGCGGTCGCATCAAGGGAAGGGAGGATGGTATGTCCGAGCGCGCGCACCGTGGCGTCGGGCTCGACGAGGTCGGGAACCTGGATCACCGAGAACCCCGCTGCGAGGGCGGCGCGCACGCCGTTCGGCGAGTCCTCGAGGGCCCAGGCGCGCCTCGGTTCCACGCGAAGTTCGGCCGCCGCGGTCCGGTAGATCTCCGGGTCCGGCTTACCCCGGGTGATCCGGTCTCCCGTCACCTTCACGTCGAAATAGTCGTCGAGGCCGACGGCGGCCATTCGCTCCGTCGCGGCGGGGTCGTGGGTCGATGTCGCGAGTGCGCATGGCAGTCCGGCGCTGCGCACCGCCTCGAGCATGTCGTGGGCACCGGGTTTCACCGGCGGTGGCCGGTGCTTGAAGTTCGCGATGTAGTACTCGTTCCAGGCCGCTACCACGTCGTCGTAGGGGAAGTCCTGCCCGTGGCCGTCGGTCATCAGTTGCCGGGTGTCGCGTGAGCGCGCGCCAATGCAGCGGTAGTAGGTCGGCAGATGCGCTGCCACGCCGTTGGCGCGGCAGGCATGGAGGAACCCCTCCAAGGCCTGGCGCTCGGTATCGAGGAGAAGGCCGTCCATGTCGAAGACGACCGCCTCGGGCGGGCGTCTCACGCCGCCGCTTCGACCAGGTTGGTGAGCACGAACTGCAGGATACCGCCGTTCTTGAAGTAGGCGATCTCGTTGTCGGTATCGATGCGGGAGCGAACCGCGGTCTCGGTCACCGAGCCGTCGGCGCGCTTGATGCAGAGCTTGAGCTCCTGCCGGGGACTGGCCTCCGTGACACCGTCGGGTAGCGCGATGTCGATCGTCTCGTCGCCCGTGAGCTTGAGCGTGCGCCGCGTCTCGCCGGGGGCAAACTCCAGCGGCAGCACGCCCATGCCAATCAGGTTCGAGCGGTGGATGCGCTCGAAACTCTCCGCGACAACCGCCTTCACGCCGAGTAGCCGGGTGCCCTTGGCCGCCCAGTCGCGGCTCGACCCGGTCCCGTATTCCTTCCCGGCGAAGACCACCAGCGGCGTGTCGGTGCCTTGGTAGCGCATCGCGGCATCGTAGATGGCCAACTCGTCGCCCGTGGGGATGTGACGCGTATAGCCACCTTCGCGCTCGGGTGTCATCTCGTTCTTGATGCGGATGTTCGCGAACGTGCCGCGCATCATGACTTCGTGGTTGCCCCGTCGTGAGCCGTAGGAGTTGAAGTCGATGGTGTCGACGCCGTACTGCTGGAGGTATTCGCCAGCAGGACTTGCGGGCTGGATGGCACCGGCTGGCGAGATGTGGTCCGTCGTCACGGAGTCGCCGAGCAGGGCGAGAACGCGTGCCCCGTCGACCTCGACGGATTGTTCCGCGTGATCGCCGACGGCGAAGAACGGCGGCTGCTTGATGTAGGTGGAGTTCTCCCAGGCGTAGGACGCGCCGTCGTCCACCTTGATCGCCTGCCATGCTTCCGGGCCGCTCAGAACGTCGCCGTATTGGCGGTCGAACATCTCGGCCGAAACCTGGCTCACGGCGTCCTCGACCTCGGCCGTGCCCGGCCAGATGTCCCGGAGGTAGACGTCGTTGCCGTCGTCGTCCGTGCCGAGAGGGTCGGCCTCGAGGTTGATCCGGGTTGTACCGGCCAGGGCGTAGGCGACCACGAGCGGTGGCGACGCGAGCCAGTTGGTACGCACCTCCTGGTGCACGCGGCCCTCGAAGTTGCGATTCCCGGACAGCACGGACGAGACCACGAGGTCGCCTTGGCGGATGGCCTCGGAGATGGCGTCGGGCAGTGGCCCGGAGTTGCCGATGCACGTCGTGCAGCCGTAACCGACCAGGTTGAAGCCAATGCGGTCCAAGTACTCCTGCAAGCCCGTGGCGGCCAGGTATTCGGTGACCACCTTGGATCCCGGCGCAAGGGACGTCTTCACCCACGGCTTGACCTTGAGGCCGCGCTCGACGGCCTTCTTGGCCACCAGGCCGGCGCCGAGCATGACCGCCGGATTGGACGTATTGGTGCACGAGGTGATGGCCGCGATCACGACATCGCCATGGCCGAGGTCGTAATCGGTGCCGGCGACAGGGACGCGAGCCTCGTCGCCCCGGTGCCCAGAGAGTTCGAGCGTGTCGTCGAAGGCGCGGCCGAGGTCGGCGATGTCGACGCGATCCTGCGGGCGCTTGGGTCCGGCCAGGGAAGGTCTGATGGAGCCGAGATCGAGGCTCAATTCCGACGCGTAGGCGGCGCGGACACCTGGGTCGCGCCACAGGCCCTGGGCCTTGGCGTAGGCTTCGACCAAAGCCACGGTCTCCGCCGGGCGGCCGGACAATGCCAGGTAACGCACCGTCTCCGCGTCCACGGGGAAGAAGCCGCATGTCGCGCCGTACTCGGGGGCCATGTTGGCGATGGTGGCGCGATCCGCCAACGGCAGGTGGTCGAGGCCGTCGCCGTGGAATTCGACGAACTTGCCGACCACGCCGTGCGCGCGGAGCATCTCGACGACGCGTAGCACGAGATCGGTGGCGGTGATGCCGTCGTTCAACGCGCCGGTCAACTCGAAGCCGACGACCTCGGGGATCAGCATCGAGACCGGCTGGCCGAGCATCGCCGCTTCGGCTTCGATGCCGCCGACGCCCCAGCCGAGTACGCCGAGGCCGTTGACCATGGTGGTGTGGCTGTCGGTACCCACCAGGGTGTCCGGGTAGGCGACGGTGCGCCCGTTCTCGGTTTTCGTCCACACCGTTCGGGCAAGGTATTCGAGGTTGACCTGGTGGCAGATGCCTGTCCCGGGCGGAACGACCCGGAAGTTGTCGAACGCGTTGGCGCCCCAGCGCAGGAACCGGTAGCGCTCGCGATTGCGTTCCATCTCGATGGCCACGTTCTCGTCGAAGGCTTGAGCGTTGCCGAACCGGTCGACCATGACGGAGTGGTCGATCACGAGATCCACGGGCGAGAGCGGGTTGATGAGCGCGGGGTCCTTGCCGGCGCTCTCGACAGCGTTGCGCATGGCCGCAAGGTCGGCGACGCCGGGAACACCGGTGAAGTCCTGCATCAGGACGCGCGCGGGGCGGTAGGCGATCTCCTTCGCCTCGGGTGGATCGTCGGCGGCGTTGGCCAAGGCCTCGATTTCGGCGCGCGTGACCGTGCTTTCGTCTTCGTGGCGGAGCAGGTTTTCGAGCAGGATCTTCTGCGACATCGGCAACCTGGCGACGTTGCCGGCTCCGGCTTCGGCGGCATCGGGAAGGCTGTAGTAGGCGTAGGCGTGGCTACCGACGTTGAGAATGCGCTTGCATCCGAAGCTGTCGCGGCTCATCGGGGCTCCGTCCGGGCGGGGGCGCGTATCTTACACGCTCGATGCCCGCGCCTCTTGTGGACGGGCATGTCCGGCCGTGCATGGCCGACGGCGTAGCGTTGCGCTCTTGCCGTCGGCCATCCGGGTCAATGGGATTCGATTTCGATGGCCCGCGGACGCGCCTTCGCGGCCTTGTCCACCGTGATGGTGAGTACGCCATGCGCGGCGGTAGCCCGGATCGCTTCGCTGTCGGCATCGTCCGGCAGGCGGAATCGCCGCGCGAACTTGCCGAATCGGCGCTCGGTGCGGTGAGTACGCTCGGACGCCCCGTCGGGTCGCCCTCGTTCCCCCGACACCGTGAGCAAGCCGTCTTCGACGCGGATCTGGACGTCCTTCGCCTCGACCGCCGGCAACTCCACCTCGACGCGATAGTGGTCGTCGGTCTCGAGCACGTCCACCGGCGGTTGCCAGTCGTGCGCATCTCGCGCCGCGACGCCGGGCACGGCGACGAAGTAGCGGTCGAAACCGGGTCGGTGCAGGCGCGACGGATACAGTCGGTTGAAGTTCATTGTCTTGTCTCCTTGTGGAGGTTCGCACTGTCGATGTGCCTTCAATGCGGACAAGAAAACGAAATCAAAGCCCTTGTTTTCTACAGGTGACACCCCATGCGCTTGGGCAACCGGCTAGAAACCGGCGGCGCCGCCCGGGTTGCGTGGATCAGCAACGCCGATCAGGCGCTCGCCGATGCGCATCGCGGAGTTGGCATCGCCGATCCGGAAGGCGATCTCGGCCAAGTTGATATGGCCAAGCTCCGCCAACGTCGACTGCGCCTCCGGTGACAGCGCGCCCTGCTCGAAGACCACGCGGTCCGGCAGCCATTGATGGTGGAGGCGTGGTGCCGCCACGGCGTCTTCCAGACTCATGCCGTGATCGATGACGTTGACGAGAACCTGGAACACGGTGGTGATGATCGTGCTGCCGCCGGGCGAGCCGGTGACGAAGTACGGCTCGTCGTCCTTGAGCACGATCGTCGGCGTCATGGAACTCAGCATCCGCTTGCGCGGACCGATGGCGTTCGCTTGGCGGCCGATCAGGCCGTAGGTATTGGCGGTGTTCTCCTTGGCCGAGAAGTCGTCCATCTCGTTGTTGAGCAGGAAACCCGCGCCGTCGACGACGATCTTGCTTCCGTAGCCGTGGTTGAGCGTGGTCGTGTACGCAACGGCGTTGCCGGCGAGGTCGATGACGGAGACATGGGTGGTCTCCGGGCTTTCCTCGGGCCAGGGAACGCCGCCGCCGACCGTTTCGGAACGCGTGGCAAGGTTCGGGTCGAAGTCGCCGAAACGTTCGCGGGCGTAGTCCTTGGCGGTCAGCATGGCGAGCGGCACGTCGTAGTAGTCCGGGTCGCCGAGATGTTCGGCGCGATCGGCGTACGCGCGCCGCTCGGCCTCGACCATCAGGTGCGCCGTCCCGGGCTGGCCGTACCCCAGGCCAGTGATGTCGAAGGGCTCGAGCATGTTGAGCATTTGCACCACGAGCGCGCCGCCGGACGACGGTGGCGGCATCGAGAGGATCTCGTAACCCCGGTACGTGCCACGGACTGGCGCCCGCCACACGGACCGGTAGGCCATGAGGTCCTGGTGCGTGATCAGCCCGTTGCCGCGGTGCATTTCCGCGACGATGAGATCGGCGTTCCGGCCGCCGTAGAAGCTGGCGCGGCCGTTCTTGGCGATCCGTTCGAGCGTCGCGGCGAGGTCTCCCTGGCGGAACGTATCGCCGACTTGATAGGGCTTGTCGCCGGGCTTGGTGAACGTGCGCAGGCTTGCGGGGTACCGGGCGAACCGCTCGCGCTGCCGCTCGAACTGCGCGGCTACGTCGGCAGGCAGCGGAAAGCCATCCTTGGCGAGTCTCACCGCGGGCGCGAGCACGTCCTCCCGGGGCAGCGTCCCGTACGCGGCGAGTACGTCCAAGAGCCCGGCGACGGTGCCCGGCACGCCGACGGCGAGGTGTGACGCTGTCGACAGCCCGTCGATGAGTTCGCCGTCTTCGTCGAGGTACATGTCCCGGCTCGCTTGTGCCGGTGCCGTCTCGCGGTGATCGTTGGCGACGACGTCGCCGTTCGCGAGGCGGATCACCATGAAGCCGCCACCGCCGAGATTGCCTGCCGACGGATAGGTGACGGCGAGCGCGAAACCCACCGCGACGGCGGCGTCAACGGCGTTTCCGCCGGCCTCCATCACCTCGATGCCGACGTCCGACGCCAGCGGCGAACGCGATGCGACAACGCCGTTGGTGCCCTCGGCCACGCCCGCCACAGTCGGCACCGCGACCACCGCGATGGCTAGGCCTAGCGGTGCTACGCGGGAAGCAAAAGGCACGGACGGCCAACGGCCAGAGCGCTCGGCTCGTCTGCTGAGTCCGCCCGCGGTCAAGAAAACTAGGACGGTTTTCAATGTGCTATACATGCTCGCTCGCTGCCCCGCGTAGAAGAGCAACCTTAGCCATTGTGATCGCTACGGTTCAAATCGGGAAATGAGTCGGCCACCGACCGACGCCGCGTTGCGCCGTGTCGCGCTAGGCCGCCAAGGCTTGGCAGGCAAGCGCCGCTTGGGTGCCGGACTCGACGGGGTCGAAAAGGTCTTGAACCGGCTCGGTTACGTGCAGATCGACACGATCTCCGTGGTTGCCCGTGCGCACCACCACACCCTGTTCACGCGCGTATCCAAGTACCAGGAGCCGATGCTCAACCGCCTGGTCGCCAAGCGCCGAGCGTTCGAATACTGGTGCCACGCTGCGTCCTACCTGCCCATTCGCGAATACCGCTTCGCGTTGCCGATGATGCGCGCCGTCGCGCGGGGCGAGGTGCGCTTCGGCCGCCGTCGCGACGACAAGGTGCAGGCGTGGGTGCGGGATCGCATTCGAGCCGAGGGTCCCTTGTTCGCTCGCGACTTCGAGGATCCGAGGGCAGAGCGCTCGGGATGGTGGGACTGGAAGCCGGCCAAGCTTGCGCTGGAGCAGTTGTTCATGCAGGGCGAACTGACGAGCGTCGAACGCCAAGGATTCCAGAAGCGCTACGAGCTGACCGAGCGGTTCCTGCCGGCGGATGTCGAGACCAGCGAACCGACAGTGACGGAGCACGCCGATTACGTGATCGACGTTGGCCTTGCCGCGCATGGCTTCGGGACCGAGAAGACCTTGGCGTATTTCCGTCGGGACGCGCGCGTGCGGAAGGCCGTCCGGCAACGGATTGCCGAACGCGTGAGATCGGGCGACCTTGTCGAGCGTCGCACCCAGAACGGCGAACGTATCTACTCGCGACCTGGGGCGTTCGACCGTACCCCGCAGCGCGCGGCCGACGTGGTGCGCATCCTCTCGCCGTTCGACAGCGCGGTGATCCAGCGCGATCGTGGTCGCTCGGTCTTCGACTTCGACTACACGATCGAGTGCTACGTGCCGGAGGCCAAGCGCCAGTTCGGCTACTTCGTCCTGCCGCTGGTGTACGGTGACAGGTTCGTTGGACGAATGGACTGCAAGGCCCACCGTTCACAAGGACGTTTCGAGATCAAGGCGTTGTTCGTCGAAACGGCCGTGCCGGACGCCTTCATGCCGGCCTTCCGGGAGGCTGTGCAGGACTACGCGGCATTCACCGGCTGCCACGAGGTCGAAGTCGGCAAGGTCGTGCCGGCCGGGTTGAGCGTGGAGTTCCGGCGCCTGTTCGCACACTGAGCTTGCCGGTCGCGCTGTTCAGGTTGGGTTCACTTAACGGGGTTAAGCTGTCAAGGTGTCCGAACAGCCCAAGTGAGCGAGCGCCATGAAACGGTTCACTGCATTCGCCTGCCTTGCCGCTCTCGTGCCGGTGGCCGCGTGCGCCACGACCTCCACCACGACGACTTACCGGAGCGTCCCGGAGGACGACTATCGAATCAGCGTGGAAATCCCGCTCGACGGCACGGAGTTCGCTGACGAACAGATCCTGCGGGTCAACGAACTGCTCGATGAGCGCACGGAGTTCGACTCGAGCGACTTCCAGTTGGACGAAGTCGTGCTGGTGGCCCGCAGCGAGGGGGAGACCAGCGACCCGGACGTCGCCGGCCGGGCCGAACTCCTGGTTCTCGAGTGGCGCTCCGGCGCGTTCGACATCCCGGCAGGCAGCGAAGGCGACTGGTACGAGGTCCGTATCCCCGCTCCCGACGAGGATCCGGGCGGCGCATGGCTCCTCGACGTGACTGGCGACGTCGCGGTGGACTTCCTAGTCGTGGTGATGGAGCCGCGGCCGCGCGTCGTCGCGGAAAAAACGGTCTACCGCACGCGCACGGTCTACCGCACCGTAGGCGGTCATCGCTACGCCTACCCGAGCTATTGGATCTACGACCCGACCCGCTACTACGTCTATCACTACTACGACGACCTTTGGCCGTACCGCTACTTCACGGGCGTCTGGGACTTCCGCTACTACCATGTCGGCTTCCGGCCGCACTATCACCGGTTCGGCGTCTACCACGGCCCGCACTACGACACCGTCGTCTGGCGCGACCGTTACCGCCCCGACCGTCGCCGCTATCGGCACGGTCGCGATGCCCACGCGTGGAAGCTCGATGGCGTCGGCGACGCCCGACCTCGGGCGCGCTACGACGATCTCAAGCGCAGCAACGTACGCCTGCGGGCGTTCCACGACCAGGGCGCGACTGCGACGGCCACGCCGGCGCCGACCGCGCGTCCCGATAGTGCCCGGGCGCGCTACGAGGAAGCCAAGCGCACGCATCCGCGCTTACGCCAGTTCCACCGCAACCGCAGCGCGTCCACGAACGCGCCGCAGCAGGAGTCCGCTCGCGCTGCGACGGGCGTGAAACGGCCCAGCGTTGACCGTGCGCAACGCAGCAGCGCAACTCAGCGTGGCCGGGTAACCGCGACACCGCGGGCCACCCAGCGTGCGGTGACACCATCGGCCAGCGATCTTGGCAACGATTACGGTGCCAGCCGCCGCAGTACGGCGCGTCAGAGCACGGCCGCGCCGAGACGCATTCCGACGTTGCGCAACAGCGCACCGCCGAGACGGCCCGCTGCAGGACGCAGTGCACGCCCGCAAGCGACCGCGCCTGCGCGTGCGCAAGCCTCGCAGCGCGCGGTATCGCCGCGGATCAGTCAGGGCGCGACCCGCCGTGCTGCACCGTCGCCTAGAGCGGCGGCGCCGTCGGCTCGGCCGCAACCCCGGGCGTCGCGGCCCACAACAGGCAACGTGCGCTCGCGGACATTCCAGCAAAACAGTCGGGCGTCGTCGCGCCCAGCGCCAACGGTCTCGAGGCCGGCTCGGGCGAGTGCGCCGCGGTCGTACCAACGTGCCGCACCAAGCCGTTCGGCGCCCGTGCGCTCGGCGCCGCCGGTTCAGCGCAGCGCCCCGGCAGCGCAGTCGAGTTCATCGAGTCCCCGCAGCCGCGCGATGTCCAAACGCTAGCGGGGCGCTCAGATTCCGCGAGCGGCGAGGGCTTGCGTGATCAGGAACTGCAAGCGTTCATCGGCTTCCTGGTGGACATCCGCGACGAGCGTCATCACGGCTTGGCCGATGAGGTCCATCTTGCCGATCTGCTCGATGCGCGGGTAGGCACGATCGAGTTCCTCGGCTGTCAGCAGGCTGCGGAAGAGTCCGCAGACGTCGCAGAGACAGACGATCACAACGTCTCGCGGCCCGGGGATGTCGTCGCTGAACAGCAACGCCATGATCCGTTCTTTGACCTCGCGATTAGCGGTGTCGTCGACCACCGGTGATTGCCGTGCCCGGAACACCCTGAGGATCTGGCCCGCCCGACGCCGGAGCACGCCCTGTTCGACGAGCCGGGCGATGGCGGCATCGCGGATCTCGTCGGCACGTCCTCGAACCTGGTCGACCCAGTAGCGTGCATCGTGCGTCCGCTCGGCGCTGGCGATGTCCGCGAGCACGGGATCGAGAAGGCCGTCTCCGGTCGGTTCAGCGTCGAGTAGCACGAGCTTGCGCACGTCGGTGTCGATCCGGGATTCGAGGGCGAGGTCCATCAATACGCCGCCGGCCAGAGCTAAGTCCACGGTGGGGTGGTCCGCTGCCGAGAACCGTCCGTCTTCGTCGAGCAGCAGCAGGATGATCTCTTCCGCGAATCGGAGCATGGGCGAGGTCGTACCTTGGGGTGGGGCGCAGATTATAGGGTGGGACGCGCGCACCAAGCTCTTCTTGCGAGGGGCAAGCCCCTCGCGCTCCCCGGCCGCGACCCCGAGGGATCAGAAATAGCGTACGAAGCGCAGGAAGCCTTGCTCGCCGCCGCCGATGGTGACGTCGTCGCCGACGGCCAGCGTACCGAATTCGTCCCCGGCGCTGCCGATGGGTACCGCGAGGCCTACCTGCAGGCGCGAAGCGGTGCTGGAGTCGTAGTTGAGGGCGGTTTGGGCGACGTAGGAGGAGTCGTGCAGGTTAGTGAGCAAGGTGAAGGTCTGGTTGAGCAGGAAGTGCCACTGGAAGCTGGTACCGGCCGCGAGGTAGTTGCGCATGAGGTTGAATAGCTCGCGGCGTACGGTGATGCGCTCGAGCAAGGACGTAGGCAGTTCGGCCAAGTCGGTCGGGAGTTCGTTCACGCCGAAGCCGTTGTGGAAATACTCGGCGAACACGTGCACGGGGCTGCCGGCGATGCCGAAGGTGTAGTCGGCGTTGAGGAGGCCGGACAGACGAATCCGCCCATCCGCCCGGGTCCAGACGAGGTCCGACCGCAGCAACGCGCCACCGAAGGGAATCCGCAAGCCTGCACCGAGGATCTGCTCGCCATAGTGCCGGGCCGCCATCAGCTCGAGCTCGCTGTCGTTGAAGACCATGGCAAGCTTCGCCGCGACGCTGGAGGCACTCTCCGCGACGCTGCCGCGCGAGGCGTCCTGGGTGGTTTCGCGGCGGGCCACGGCCAGCACCTGCAGATCCGAGCCGTCGCTGAACAAGCGCTCGACAAGCACCATGTCGTCGCCCGGCTTGTAGTCCTGGTCCACGGTCGTGGGCGAGAACGGATTGAAAAGGTCCATCGGCTGGAAGGCCATGCCGCCGCCCCAGCTCAGCGCTTGGCGACCGACGGTGATCCCCCATTGACTGGTACGGTATTCGGCGGCAAAGCGGTCCAGGCGGTGCAGCCTTTGCACACCGTCTTCATCCGCGACCTCGTCGCCCCAGGTCAAGTCCATCAGGCGCTGGGCATCGCCGGTCGGGGTTTGGTCGAACGTCAGTCCCGGCGAACGACCCGGAGCGTCGGAGCGGAGCCAGGCCGTGGAGTGGTCCAGGTGGAGCTTCACCGCGCCGATTCTGGGTCGCCACATCAGGCGGACCCCGGCATTGTGCGCCAACGGGTTCGACTCGCCGGTCTGCTCACGCAACGCATCGCCCACCGGCAAGGTGCGGCCGGATGTGTACCACTTCATGCGTGCGCGGAACGTCCCGGGCCCGGCGCGGGACTCCGGCTGCGCGCGAGCATCGCGTCGCAGCCGGTTCAGCCGGTAGTTCTCGGGAACGACGACTTCCTGGACCGGCTCGGTCGGTGCCGTGGTCGCTGGTGTCGGCTCCGCGGGCGGGATGTCCGGCAGACCTTCGAGGAGCACTTCGATCGGCGGCAGGTCGTCGTCCAAGGACCAATCGTCCAGGGACAGGTCGTCCACCGCGATGCTGTCCAACGGCGCGTCGAGCAGGCTGTCGACCGTCGTGTCCGCGGCCACCGCCGCCGGCGTTGCCGCGGGCATGCCGAAGGTTACGATCCAGCCGTCGGCATAGCCGGCGTCGCGCGCCTGCGCTGCGCCGGATTGTGCCTCGTCCCGGGAGTCGAATGGGCCGGCGACGACGCGGTAGATGCTGCCGCCAGATGTGTCCGCAGCCCGGGCGGAGAACGCCAAGCCCGCCCTCTCGGTGGCTTCGACCGCCAACTCCTCGGCAGTCTGCACCGCGCGATACGCGCCGATCGACACCCAGTACTGGGCGTACGCCCATTGGCAGCCCAGGACGGCGATCATCGCGACTATGGGAACCGCGTCTTTGCAGGTGCGTTTGCTTCGTCTAAACATAGGCAGCCTCCTACACATTGAAGGTTGGGCAGGTTAAAGAAGCCAGCGGACCACGGCCATCCAGGGACGCGGGCCTCGCTTCGCGTTCTCGCATGAGTACGGACTTGCTCAGGTGCAAAGGTCGGACCTGCTCACGAGTGCTAGGGATCGACGACGTGGCCGTCGCGCAGGTTGACCTGGCGCGTGGTGTAACTCATCACCATGGGATCGTGGGTGGCCGTGAGGATCGTCACGCCGCGTTCGTTGTTCAGCCGGCGCAGCTCGTCGAGAAGCTCCTCCGTGGTGGCCGTGTCGAGATTCGCGCTTGGTTCGTCGGCGAGCAGCAACACGGGGTTCGTGACGATGGCCCGGGCGATGGCCACACGCTGCTGTTGGCCCCCGGACATCTCCCCCGGGCGCCGATCGGTGAGGTCGGCCAGACCGAGCGCGTCGAGTGCCTCGATGGCGCGTTGGCGGCGTTCCGCCCCGGCCACGCCCTGCAACTGCATGATGAACTCGACGTTCTCCAGCGCCGACAGCACCGGGATCAGGTTGTAGGCTTGGAACACGAAGCCGATCTTGTGCAGCCGCAGGTCCGACAGCTCGGCCTCGGACAGCGCCGTCACCTCGACGTCGTCGACCGTCACCGTCCCCTCGTTGGGTTGATCGAGCCCGCCGATCACGTGCAGCAGTGTCGACTTCCCAGACCCCGAGGGGCCGGCGACGCTGACCCACTCGCCGGGCTCGAGTTCGAAATCCACGCCGCGCAAGGCATGCACGGGAACACCGTCGCCTTCGTAGACCCGGCTGACGCCGCGACAGGTCACCACTGGATTGGGCATGGGTAGGAGACTCCTGGTTTGCCGTTTGTTGTTAAATGCGTGCCTAACGCCGAAGTGCGTCAAGCGGCTTGAGCTTCACCGCCCGCCGTGCCGGGTAGAAGCTTGCCAGCAACCCCAGGATCAAGCTCAACGCGACCACCATGACCACGTCGCTCGTCTGCATGACGGGCACCATTTGCGGACTCACGCCGAAACTCTGCAGGCTCTCGTCGAAGGCGGTGAGATCGATCCCATCGGCAACCAGTGCGTAGACGCCCGTGGCGATGAGCAGGCCGCCGGCGACGCCCACGGCCATGACCAGGGTGGACTCGACCACGACCTGGGCGACCACGGAACGTGGACGCATCCCCAGGGCGCGCAGCATCCCAAGCTCGCGGACGCGTTCCATGACGGCGGTGACCAGCGTGTTGACTAGGCCGAACACCAGGGCACTCATGATCACCAGGAAGTAGATGAACACCGCCGTATCCATGAACTCGGTGATCATCGCGGCTTGCGGTTCGAGGTCTCGCCAGCTCAGAACGTCGAGGCCGGTGAAGGTGTCGATCATCGTGGCGAGGATGCCCGGCTCGTGGCTGTCGTCGGCGAGGCGGACGGACACCTCGGTGACGACGAGGGTGTCGAGCATGTCCTTGAGCGTCTCGGCCCCGGTGAACACGAACGCCTTTTCCAGCCCGGCCGCTTCGGCGCGGTAGATGCCGGCGATCCGGTACCCCGCCTCGCGATTGAGGCCGTCGGCGCCTTGCGTGATCAAGACGAGGCGTCGGCCGACCTTGGTCTCGAGTTGCTCTGCGAGTCCCGCGCCGACGAGTACGCGGCGATCATCCGGGCTTGCGAGGGCCTCGCCGTCGATGACGATGCTGTCGAGGAATGAAATGCTCTCTCGTGCGGGATCGACGCCGACGAGTTGCACGCCACGGGTCTCGCGTTCGCTCATGATTACGGCGGGGACCCGGATCCGCGACGTCCAGCCGACGATGGCATCGGGGTCCACACCCACGTCCCAGTCGCGCGCGACCTCGAATCCGTGCGCGATGCCCGGATCGTCGAGGTAGCCCGGCTGCAGCACCTTGACGTGCCCCGTCAGGTTGTCGATCACGGAGTCCTTCATGTTGAGCTGTACGCCACGCAGCAGGCTGTTGAGCAGGAGGACGCCGGCAACAGCGACGGCGATCGCGACGAGCAGGATGGTGTTGCGGCGACGGTGGCGCCAGAGGTTGCGCCACGACAGTTGCAGGAGCAGCTTCACCGGCATGGTTCTACTCTGCGGCGCGCAGCGCGTCGACGACGTTCAGCCGGCGGAGCCGGATCGTGGGAATGAGCGCCGCGACCTGGATGGCGAGGAGCATGGCGACGCTGAACTCCAGGGCGGCTCGGTAGCCGAAGGCCGGGTATAGCCGGTCCGGCATCATGAAGGAGTCACCGACCATCTCGGCGTAGGCTTCGCCCATCGAGAAGCCCGTCACGCTCAAGATGCCGGTCAGCGTCCCGGTGATGGCCAGCGTGACGAGGATGCCGATCCCGGCCATCCACGCCGCCTCGAGGCTCATCATCATCACGATGCCACCGGGTCGCATTCCCACGGCCTTGAGCATGCCGAACTCCGGCGTGCGCTCGAACGTCGTCATGATGAAGGCGTTGACGATGCCGAAGATGACCAGCACCAGCAGCAGGGCATAGATCATGTAGGAGCTTTGGTACTTCAGGCGCGCCATCTGCTCGATGTCGGGCAAGAGCTTCTGCCACGGCACGCCGACGGACTCCGCGTCGGTCAGCGTCGCGGCCGCGGCTTCTGCCGTCGAAGGGCCGGCGAGCGTCAGCGCGATGCTGTGAACCTGGTCCGGTAGACCGAAAGCCTCTTGGAACTCGTCGAGATGGACATGCATCTGGGAGCGGTCGACCGCCGCCTGCCCGGTATCGAACGTGCCGGCGATGGTCACCACCATGGCCGCGACGCTGCCGTTTTCCCCGTTGCCCAAAATGGCGAGTTCGTCGCCGACACCCGCACGTAGATTCTGGGCCAGCAGCGAGCCGACGTAAGCGTCGCCCGGCTCGGCGAGGTAGCGCCCGGCTTCGACCGAATGGCGTATGGCAGCGAACTCGCGCTGCGGGTCGACACCGATGACCAGTGCGCCGGTGGCCGGAGGATCGGTGTCGTCGGTCGCACCGCTCGCGGCGACCAGGGCGAACCCCTGGGCGCGAGGTGCTACGGCCGTGAACTCGGGCCGCAGTCGCAGTTCGGCCATTCGCGCCGCCGCGTTCTTGACCGTCCGGTCCATGCGCGGCTCGTCGAGGAAGGCCGGGTGCTGGATCTGGACGTGGCCGCTGAAGAAGCGCGCCGTGATGTCGATCATCATGTCGAAGACGCCGCGTTGCAGGGAGTTGATGAAGATCACCAGGAAGCCGGCAAAGGCGATCCCGGAGATCATCAGCCAGGTCCGGCGCTTGTTGCGCCACAGATTGCGCCAGGCGATCGCCGCGACCGAGACGCGGCTCTGTGCGGACCTGTGAGTCGGTGTTTCGGCAACCAGGACGGACTCGGCCATGCTCATTCCTCCTCGCGTAGGGCTTCCACGGGGTGCATCCGGCGTACACGAAGCGCGGGTATCAACGCGGCCAGCAAGGTGCCTGCGAGCATGATCCCGGGGGCTAGGAGCAAAGCACGGGCACTGAGTTCGGGACGCAGCGCGTCGGGGATCATGAGTTTCGCGTACATCTCGTCGACGCCTTCGACAATTTCGGCCGGCTGGATCCCGACGATGTTCAGCGGCACGACCACGGCGATGCACGCGGCGATGCCAATGGCAGCACCGAGAATCCAGACGCAGGTGGCCTCGATCGTCAGCATGCCGACGATGGCGTTGGGGCGCATGCCGATGGCGATCAGCATGCCGAATTCCCGTGTTCGCTCGAACACCGTCATGATGAACGAGTTCACGACCGACATGGCGACCACGGCGATCAAGAGCGCTGCCATCATCTGCGCGGTGACCGCATCCAGCCTGATGCTCTGCCTGAGCTCCGGCAGCAACTCGTTCCAGTCGAGGACCTGCGCGTCGGTCGGCGCCAGCCCCGCGACGGTGCCCTTGAAAGCCTCGGCCCGCCCGGGATCGTCGAGCTTGAGCACGACGCGGTGCACGCTGTCGCCGAGTTCGAACGCCGACTGCACGGCGTCCACCGGGGCCTGGAGGACGGTCCGGTCGAGGTCCGGTCGCCCGGTCTCGTAGATGCCGTCGACGTTCAGGACCAGCGCCGCGACGCCGCCTTCCTTGCCCGACCCCAAGGCGACGATTTCATCGCCAAGCTTGACGCCGAGGTTCGTAGCCAGGGAAGAACCGACAAACGCGCTGTCCCCACGCGGCAGGTACTCGCCTTCGCGAAGATAGTCGGGCAGTGTGAACATGGCGGCTTCTCGGTCGGCGTCGACGCCCATCACCAAGCCCCCGTAGCTGCGCTCGCCCACGGAGACGAGGGCAAACGCCTCGGCCCGCCCGGTCACCCCGACGACCCCCGGGGCATCTTCGAGCTTGCGCACGAGCGGCGTGCCGCCGGCAACCGTGTGCGCGATGTTGGGATCATCGAAATAGTCGGGGTGCTGGACCTGCATGTGGCCGACCGACAATGACGTGGCGTTTTCGATCCACGGACCGTAGACGCCCGACTGGAACGCCGCCATGACGCCGACCAGGAAGATCGCGAAGGCCACGCCGCCCGCGGCCAGCCAGGTGCGCAGCCGGTGGCGCCAGAGATTGCGCCACGCCACCACGGCGAAAGTCGTCCCCGCGCGGGGGCCGCTGCCGGTTGCCGGCAGCTTTCTTGCGGCGGGCGGGCCCCTCGCGCTCCCCGGCTGAGGGCTCAGCGCCGCGTCGGTCACCGTTCGCCCCGGAGCGCGAACGTCGTGAACATGCTCTCGTCCACGTCGGCGTCGAAGTCGGCGCTCAGATAGCGCATTTCCGTCCACCGATCACGTTCCTCGAAGTCCGCCATGCGCATGGTCAGCGGGATGGTGCGGCCCCCGAGTTGGCCGATGTCCATGGTCTGCATCTGCTTGAGCGGCTTGAGATCCTGATCGTAAAAGGTCTGGCTGATCATGACGTAGTCGTCGCGCATCACCATCTCTTCCTTGCCCCAAACCACAGGCGCGTCGTCGTGCGGGGTGAGCGTCAGGGTGTAGATGGTGTGACCGTCGCGGTGCTCGGTATCGGTGATCGCGTAGTCGTAGTAGCGCAGGTAGTTGTCCGTGCGCGAGAGGTCGTTGTAGGAGAAGTCGGAACCGGCCCAGCTCTGCGACATCATGCTCGACGGCAGACGAATCTCGCGTTTGTGCTTCGGCGTGAACGTCCACATTCGCTCGCCCTTCTTGAGCGTGGCCGTACCGGCGTCCTTCTCGGGCGCCGTAAACCGAATCAGGGCGTCTTCGCGTCCCTGGGTCCACGCCACGAGTTCCATGCGACGCTCCCATTCGGGTCGGTGAATGACCATGGCCATCTCGGTGTAGGAGGACTCGATGCCGCGGGTCAGGTCCAACGCGCCTTCGATCAAGGACTGCGCGGTCACGGCGGGCGGGTTGTCATCGGCGTACGCGCACGGGCCAATAAACGCGACGACGCAGGCCACGAACCAAATTGCCGCTCCCATCCGGATGCACTCCTAAGTTGGTGCTGCTGACCGAGCGTTCACAGCTTAACGCCAATTGACCAGCACCGCGATAGTGCGGCAACGCCGTCCGCAGGATGGGCGTTTTGACTGTAATCCGCTGATCGGCAAAGTCTTTGCTGACTTGTAATCCGCGCTTGATGACCTATAATTCCGCGCCACTGATGCGGGGTGGAGCAGTCTGGTAGCTCATTGGGCTCATAACCCAAAGGTCGTAGGTTCAAATCCTGCCCCCGCTACCAACTTTACGAGTCGGGCCTGATGGCCGGACGCAACAGGTAAGCACGCCGCGTCAGAGGTGACGGGGCGTGCCCGACCGCTTCACGGGATGGGCATTGCTGCCCATTTTTTGTGCGCGTAGCTCTCCCAAGAGAGAGGCCACGAGAGGCAACATTGATGACGAACAAGGAGCTGGCACTCGAAGCGCTCATCGCACCGACCGTGCGTGCGCTCGGCTGCGAGGTCTGGGGTGTCGAGTACCGGCCGCGCGCGCCGGGCTCCACGCTCAAGGTCTTCATCGACGCGGCCGAGGGCGTGACCATCGACGACTGCGAGCGGGTCAGCAACCAGGTCAGCGCGCTCCTCGACGTCGAGGATCCGATCGTCGAGGCGTACCGGCTGGAGGTGTCCTCCCCCGGGCTCGATCGCACGCTGTTCCGGCGCGAGCAGTACGTCTCAAGCGTGGGCGAACGTGTCGACGTGCGACTCGCCTTCCCGTTTGAAGGCCGACGCCGTTTTGAAGGCGAACTTGCCGGCGTCGAGGGCGACGACGTGGTGTTGCGCATCGATCAGGACGAGTACCTGTTACCGTTCGGTCAGATTCAGCGCACGCGCATCGTGCCCGAATACTCGTTGCCACCGAAGCGGGCACAGCAGCCGGCTCACCGGCAGGCCGGTTGAGGACGCGTCATGTCTGCAATGAATAAAGAAGTGCTGATGGTCGTCGAGTCGGTGTCGCACGAGAAGGGCGTGTCCGAGGACGTGATCTTCGAAGCCATCGAACTGGCGCTCGCCATGGCAACCAAGAAGAAGTACGAAGAAGACGCCGAGTTCATGGTGGAGATCGACCGCGAGTCCGGCCATTACGAAACCTATCGGCGCTGGGATGTGATCGATCCCGACCGCGAACTCGAGGAGGACGAGGAACCCAACCCAGACGCCGAACTGACGCTCGAGGAAGCCAAGGAGAAGGATCCGAACCTCGAGATCGGTGACGTCTACCGAATCCCGGTGGACTCCGTCGAGTTCGGGCGCATCGCCGCGCAGACGGCCAAGCAGGTCATCGTGCAGAAGGTGCGCGACGCCGAGCGCGCGCAGGTCATTGAACTCTACGAACCCCGGGTCGGCGAACTGGTCAGCGGCCAAGTGAAGAAGACGTCCCGCGAGAGCGTGATCGTCGACCTCGGCAACAATGCCGAGGCCATCCTGACGCGCGAGCATTTGATTCCGCGCGACTCGTTCCGCATGGGCGACCGCGTGCGCGCCTTGCTGGTCGAGGTTCGGCCCGATGCGCGCGGGCCGCAGTTGATCCTGACCCGAACCACGCCGCAAGTCCTGATTGAACTGTTCAAGATCGAGGTCCCCGAAATCGCGGAGGACGTGATCGAAATCCGTGCCGCCGCGCGCGACCCGGGCTCCCGAGCGAAGATCGCGGTCAAGACCAACGACGGTCGGATCGACGCGGTGGGCGCCTGTGTCGGCATGCGCGGTTCCCGGGTCCAGGCCGTGTCCGGCGAGTTGGCCGGCGAAAAGATCGATGTGGTGCTCTGGGACGAAAACCCGCCGCAATTGGCGATCAACGCCATGTCACCGGCGGATGTCCAATCGATCTACGTGGACGAGGACAGCCACACGATGGACATCGCGGTGGCCGAGGACAACTTGGCGCAAGCGATCGGACGCGGCGGCCAGAACGTGCGCCTCGCGAGCGAAATGACGGGCTGGAACCTCCAAGTGATGACCGAGGAGGACGCCGCACGCAAGCAGGAGCAGGAAGCGCTCGGCTACGTGGCGACCTTCATGGAGGCGCTTTCCGTGCACGAGGACGTCGCCACCGTGCTCGTCGAAGAGGGCTTTACCAACCTCGAGGAAGTCGCCTACGTGCCGGTGGAGGAAATGGTTGCCATCGAGGGCTTCGACCAGGAGATCGTCGAAGAACTGCAGAACCGAGCGCGCGATGCGTTGCTGACTCGTGAGATCGGTTCCGGCGCGACCCCGGCGCAGGACCTTCTCGAAATGGACGGGATGGACCGCGCGCTCGCGTTTGAACTCGCCGGCGCGGGCATCGTCACGATGGAAGATCTCGCCGAGTTGTCCGTTGCCGATCTCCTAGACGTCAATGCGGGCGTTGACGAGGAACGCGCCGCGGAACTCATCATGACCGCACGGGCCCCCTGGTTCGAAGAAGAATCCGTTGCGCCATCGGGAGGATCCTGATGGTTGATGTGACGGTCGGACAACTCGCGAAGACCTTGAAGCAGGAACCTGACCACCTGCTCAAACTGATGCGCCAGGCGGGTTTGCCGCACCAGCGTGACGACGAAATCGTCTCCGACCAGCAGAAGGTGCGTTTCCTGGACTTCGTCCAGAACCGCCAGAGCACCGAGAGTACCCCGGAACAGCAGCGCAAGATCACGATCCGGCGCAAGAACGTCAGTACGCTGCGCACGGGCAAGGGCGGGCGCGGGGCCGCTGTCAAGGTCGAGACACGACGCAAGAAGGTTTTTGTCCGGCGCACCGTGGCACCACTCGGCGCGCCGCGCGCGCCGGACACGCCGAGCCAGGCCGAACTCGAGGCGGAACGCATCCGCGCCGAGGACGTGCGGCGCCAGGAGGCGGAGGAGGAAGCCCGCCAGGAGGCCGCCCGCAAGGCCGAGGAGGAACAGCGGCTGCGCGCCGAGACCGAAGCGCGCGAGAAGGCGGAAGCCGAAGCGCGCGAGGCGGCGAGAGCAGCGGAGGAGGCGGCGGCGAAAGGCGCGGGGCCGGCGCGGGCCGGAAGAACGGATGCCCGCGGGCCTGCGCGGACGCAGCGCGCGGCACAGACGCCGGATGCGCTGGCGCGCGCGGCGGCCGAGGCCGCCGAGAAGGCACAGATCGCTGCCCGTGCGGCAGAGACGGGGAACCGTCGGGCCACCGGCCGAGCGGCCGGACGCAGCCGCGATCGCGAGCGGGTCCGCGACTCAGAATTCGGGCGCGGGCGGCGTCGCGAACTATCGATGAAGCAGGAGGGGCGGCGCGGCAAACGCAGGCACCTCACCGTTGAGAAGCAAGGCGGCGAATTCGAGCGTCCGAGCGAAGTCGTGGTCCGGGAGGTGGAGGTCGGCGACGTAGTCACCGTCGGCGAACTCGCGCAGCGCATGAGCATCAAGGCCGGCGAAGTCATCAAGTCCCTGATGGGCATGGGCGTGATGGCGACGATCAACCAGGCACTCGATCAGGACACCGCGGTGTTGGTGGTCGAGGAACTTGGTCACAAGGTGAAGCTGGTCGCCGAAGACGCGGTGGAGCAGGTGCTCGAGCAGTCCCTGCAGGTCGAGGGCGATCGACGTCCGCGACCCCCCGTCGTGACCGTGATGGGCCACGTCGACCACGGCAAGACCTCGCTCCTCGACTACATCCGCAATACGCGCGTGGTGGCGGGCGAAGCCGGCGGCATCACGCAGCACATCGGCGCCTATCACGTCGAGACGGAGCACGGCAACATCACGTTCATCGACACCCCGGGCCATGCCGCGTTCACGGCGATGCGTGCCCGAGGGGCCAAGTCCACTGACGTCGTCATCCTAGTGGTGGCGGCCGACGACGGCGTCATGCCGCAGACCGAGGAAGCCGTGAACCACGCGCGCGCCGCGGAGGTTCCGCTCGTCGTGGCCGTCAACAAGATCGACTTGGAGGCCGCGGATCCCGAGCGTGTTCGCAACGAACTCGGCACGTTGAACGTGATTCCGGAGCAATGGGGCGGGGATACGCAGTTCGTCGACGTTTCCGCCGAGACCGGCCAAGGCATCGACACTTTGCTCGAGGCCGTGATCCTGCAGTCGGAACTCTTGGAACTCGGTGCGGTGCCGACGGCACCCGGTCAAGGCGTTGTCGTCGAGTCGCGACTCGACCGCGGTCGCGGGCCCGTGGCCACGTTGCTGGTGCAGAACGGTACGCTCAAGCGCGGCGACGTGGTCATCGCGGGCCAGTGCGTGGGACGCGTGCGCGCGATGCAGAATGAGCGCGGCGACGTGGTTCCGGAAGCGCCACCATCGATCCCGGTCGAAATGCTCGGCCTCAACGGCACGCCGGACGCTGGCGACGAATTCTCGGTGGTGGCCGGCGAGCGCCAAGCGCGCGAAGTGGCGGAATTCCGAGCCGGGCGCAGCCAGGCGCAGCGCCATGCGACGCAAAAGGCGGCGAGCCTCGAGAACATGTTCGCGCACTTGGGCCAGGGCGAGAAGCGCGTCCTGAAACTCATCATCAAGGCCGACGTGCGCGGATCGCTCGAGGCTATCGTGCAGGCTTGCGCGGATATCGGCGACGACGAGGTGTCCGTGAATATCCTCGGTTCCGGCGTCGGCGGCATCACCGAGTCCGATGCGAACATGGCACTCACCTACGGCGCCGCCATCTTCGGCTTCAATACTCGGGCCGACAGTGCCGCCAAGGCGATCATCGAGCGCGAGTCGATCGACCTGCGCTACTACGGCGTGATCTACGAACTGCTCGACGACGTCAAGGCCGTCCTCGAAGGCATGCTCGCCCCCGAGGTGCGCGAGGAAATCGTCGGCATGGCCGAGGTGCGCGATGTCTTCCGTTCGCCGCGCTATGGCCAAGTTGCCGGCTGCATGGTCGTGGAAGGCGTGGTTGCGCGAAACCGCAAGATCCGCGTACTGCGCGACAACGTCGTCATCTTCGAGGGCGAGCTCGAGTCGCTCAGGCGCTTCAAGGACGATGTCAACGAAGTGCGCAACGGCCTCGAGTGCGGCATCGGCGTGCGCAACTACAACGACGTCCGCGCCGGCGACAAGATCGAGGTGTTCGAGTCCCGTGAAGTTGCGCGGGCACTCGGCGGCCCGCCGCGCGCCGAGACCGTCGTCCACGAACAGGCGGTATGACGCCTGAGCGCGCCAACCGTGTTGCCGACTTCATCCGTTCGGAACTAGCAGACATCGTGCAGAACCAAATGCGTGACCCGCGCGTGTCGCTGCTATCGATCACGGATGCGCGGGTCAGCCGCGATCTAGGCGTGGCTGACATCTACGTCTCGTCGCTGAACGCCCGCGACGACCGCGAGCGTGCAGAACTTCTCGCCGTGCTGAACGGTGCAGCGGGCTTCCTGCGCTCGGCCGTCGCCGGTCGGCACTCGATGCGCACGACGCCGCGCCTGCGCTTCCACTACGATCAACTCATCGAGGGCGGCCCGCGCTTGGAAGCCCTCATCGACCGCGCCGTGGAAGCGGACGGGGAACGCACCGCCGACGCGGACCTCAAGTCGCCTGGCGCATCGGGGTCGGACGTTGGCGCGTAGAAGCCGCGGTCGTGATGTCAGCGGCGTGATCGTGCTCGACAAGCCGGCCGGGATGAGTTCGAGCGATGCCGTGCAGCGCGTGAAGCGGATGTTCGCCGCGCGCAAGGTTGGCCACACCGGCAGCTTGGATCCACTGGCGACGGGCGTTCTGCCGCTGTGTCTCGGCGACGCCACGAAGTTCTCGCAGTACTTGTTGAACTCGGACAAGCGCTACGTCGCGCAGGTCCGCCTCGGCATTTCCACGAACAGCGGTGACGCCGACGGGGAGGTGCTCGAGGAGCGCGCGGTAAAGGGGATCGACCGGGCCCGGCTGGAAAAGGCCTTGGATGCCTTCCGCGGGGAAATCGAGCAGATCCCGTCCATGTTCTCGGCCGTCAAGCATCACGGCAAGCCGCTGTACAAACTCGCCCGCCAAGGCATCGAGATCGAACGCGAGGCACGGCCGGTGACGGTCTACTGCAACGAGGTCGTCGCCTTCGAAGGGGCGCGACTGACATTGGACATCCACTGCAGCAAGGGCACCTACGTGCGCACGATCGCGCACGATCTCGGCGAAGCACTCGGGTGCGGGGCGCACGTCGACGCGCTGCGGCGCACCCAGGCTGGGCCTTACGGCGAGGACGACTTGGCAACGCTCGAAGACATCGAGGTGGCGCGCCAAGAACATCGGCTCGACGACCTGCTGCGCCCGGTGGCCTCCACCGTGGGCCAGTGGCCGGAAGTCGCCCTGACCGGCGCCCCGGCCTTCTACCTCAAGCAAGGCCAGCCGGTCCTGGTTCCGCACGCCCCGACGGCGGGCTGGGTGCGGCTGGTGGAACGCACGGATACGGAAGGGACGTTTATCGGTGTGGGCGAGATCCTCGACGATGGTCGGGTCGCCCCGCGCCGGTTGATCGTGAAGTAACGACGAGGGAATCGCTGTACCTATGCGCGGCCCCCTCGTGTCAACACAAGCATATTGGAGACAGACATGGCTTTGAACGCCGATACGAAACGGAAGGTGCTGGAGGACTACCGCACCGCCGACAACGACACCGGTTCCCCGGAGGTGCAGGTGGCGTTGCTGACCTACAACATCAACTCGCTACAGGAGCATTTTCGTGCACATGCCAAGGACCATCACTCGCGGCGAGGCCTGATCCGTATGATCAACCAGCGCCGCAAGCTGTTGGACTACCTAAGGGAACGGGATCAACAACGTTACACGTCGTTGATCGCGCGCCTAGGCCTTCGCCGTTGATGCGAGCGAGAAACACGCTTTTAGGAGAATGAATTGAAACCAGGAAGCCCAGTAGTCAAGGAATTCCAATTTGGCGGTCACCGTGTGGTGCTCGAGACGGGCAAGATCGCTCGCCAGGCAACCGGCGCGGTGATGGCCACCATGGGCGACACCGTGGTGCTGTGCACCGTCGTCGCCAATCCCAAACCCAATCCCAACCAGGACTTCTTCCCCCTCACCGTCAATTACCAGGAGAAGTTCTACGCCACGGGCAAGATCCCGGGCGGATTCCTGCGCCGGGAAGGACGGCCCAGCGACAAGGAGACGCTGACCTCGAGGCTCATCGACCGGCCGATCCGGCCCTTGTTCCCCAAGGGCTTCATGAATGCCGTGCAGGTGATCGCCACGGTCATGTCGGTCGACCGCGACATGGACCCCGACATCATCGCGCTGATCGGTTCCTCGGCGGCGCTCGCCGTGTCGGGCATTCCGTTCGCCGGACCGATCGCCGCCGCGCGTGTCGGGTTCGCCGACGGCCGCTACCTGCTCAACCCCGGCTACGAGGAAATGGAGTCCTCGGCGCTCAACATGGTTGTGGCCGGAACCGAGTCCGCCGTGCTCATGGTGGAGTCCGAAGCCCAAGAGCTGACCGAGGACCAGATGCTCGGCGGGGTGCTTTACGGCCACATGGAAATGCAGGTCGCCATCGACGCGATCAAGGAGTTGGCCGCCGAGGCCGGCAAGCCGCGCTGGGAGTTCCAGCCGCCCACCATGGACCCGGCCTTGGTCGATCGCGTCGAAAGCCTGTCGCGGCAACCGCTCAAGGACGCCTACCAGATCCACGACAAGCAGGAACGCCAAGGTGCCGTGCGTACCGCCCGCGACATGCTGCTCGCGGAACTCGACGGCGATGCCGGCGAGTTCGAGAGCGATGACATCGTGGATGCTTTCTACAAGCTCGAGAAGGACATCGTCCGGGCAAGCGTCTTGGA
The DNA here is from genome assembly GCA_965203685.1 of Candidatus Azotimanducaceae bacterium. Taxonomy (GTDB): domain Bacteria; phylum Pseudomonadota; class Gammaproteobacteria; order Pseudomonadales; family Azotimanducaceae; genus VXYL01. The sequence goes on along the minus strand of OZ241908.1, from coordinate 5,071,386 downwards.
CGGCGAACCTCGCATTGACGGACGGGACACGAAGACCGTGCGCCCGATCAACGTCGAGGTCGGCGTGCTGCCAAAGGCGCATGGTTCGGCCTTGTTCCAGCGCGGTGAGACGCAGGCCATCGTGGTGGCGACCTTGGGCACGCTGCGCGACGCCAAGCTGATCGAGGCGCTCGAAGGCACGTACAAGGACAACTTCATGTTGCACTACAACTTCCCGCCGTTCAGTGTCGGCGAGGAAGCCTTCCTAGGCGGCCCGAAGCGCCGGGAGATCGGCCACGGCAACTTGGCTCGCCGCGGCATCGCCGCGTGCCTCCCGACCGAGGAGGAGTTCCCTTACACCGTGCGCGTCGTATCCGAGATCACGGAAAGCAATGGCTCGAGTTCCATGGCCAGTGTCTGCGGCAGTTCGCTCGCCCTCATGGACGCCGGCGTACCGGTCAAGGCGCCGATCGCAGGCGTCGCTATGGGCCTCGTCAAGGACGGCGACCGGTTTGCGGTCCTCACCGACATCCTCGGCGACGAGGACCACCTCGGCGACATGGACTTCAAGGTCGCTGGAACGGCGCAAGGCGTCACCGCCCTGCAGATGGACATCAAGATCGAGGGCGTAACCGAGGAGATCATGGAAACGGCCCTCGGCCAGGCGCTCGACGCCCGGCTGCACATCCTCGGCGAGATGAACAACGTCATCTCCGAGTCGCGGCCCACGGTCTCCGACAACGCACCGAGCATGGTCGTATTGAAGGTGGACCCGGACAAGATCCGCGACATCATCGGTAAGGGCGGCGCCACGATCCGATCCATCGTCGAAGACACCGGCGCCGAAGTGGACGTCGAGGACGACGGCAGTGTGCGCATCTACGCGGAGGACGGGGAATCCAAGGACGCCGCCGTTGCGCGCGTCCAGGAGATCACCGCGGAGGCCGAGGTCGGCAAGATCTACAGTGGCCGGGTGGCCCGGATCGTCGACTTCGGGGCCTTCATAACGATCCTGCCCGGCAAGGACGGCCTCCTGCACATCTCCCAGATTGCGCAGGAACGGGTGGAGAAGGTGACCGACTACCTCGAGGAAGGCCAGGAGATCGAAGTCGTCTGCCTCGACACCGACCAGCGCGGCCGCATCAAGCTGTCCATGAAGGAAGTGGAGAACTACCGCGAAGGGGCTTAGCGAGCTGGCAGGCTCGCCAGCCGACGAGGCGGCGAGCCTGACGGTGCGCAGAGGTCCTCGTCCGCATTCCGGCGTGGTACGAGGTTCATGCGGGCGAGGACGCGCCCCTTTTTGGCGTGCAACCTGCCGGCTACGGCGGCGCCGGCTCCGGGCCCAGTTCGATCACGACGAGGTGAGCGTTCAGCCACTCCGGTAGCCAGCTTGGCACCGTCGGTCGCAGACGACTGAAGACATCCGCCTTGAACTCCGGGTCGTCGAACACCACGCGTGCGACTCCGGTGAGCGTCTCGCCACGGATCAACACCGTGACGGGCGCGTTGCCGTCACGGAGCGTGCGCCACCAGCGGCCGTCGGCGCCGGCATAGACATGGTTGCCCTCGCGACGGTAGTTGACCGGCAACGTGCGCCCGTCGGGCAGGGTCAGCGCCATGACGATGCCGGCCCGTTCCCCGTCGGGATTCGCCGTAATCTCCTCCATGACGCGCGGATTGGTGATTACGCCGTACAGCAACCGAAGCGCCAGCAGTCCGAGGACCAGTGCGGCGACGACGATGCCCGACCACTTCAGAACGGCCATGGCGACTTCCTCCACCCTAGAGGCCGTTAGCCTCGGTTTGCCACAAGGTCGTCGACGACGGCTGGATCCGCCAGCGTGGACGTATCGCCGAGGTCGTCGACTTCACCGGCGGCGATCTTGCGCAGAATCCGGCGCATGATCTTGCCGGAGCGCGTTTTCGGCAGCCCAGGTGCCAGTTGAATGACGTCCGGTTTGGCGATCGGGCCGATCTCCTTGCGCACCAGTTCGACGAGTTCGTCGGTGAGCGTCGCGGGTTCTTCGTTCGAACCCGCCATCGGCGTCACGTAGGCGTAGATGCCCTCGCCCTTGATCGGGTGTGGGAAGCCGACGACCGCGGCTTCGGCAACCGCCTCGTGCAGCACGAGGGCGCTTTCCACTTCAGCCGTGCCCATGCGGTGTCCCGAGATGTTCATCACGTCGTCGACGCGCCCGGTGATCCAGTAGTAGCCGTCCGCGTCTCGGCGGGCACCGTCGCCGGTGAAGTAGAAGCCCTTGTGGGTGGCGTAGTAGGTGTCGATCACCCGTTGGTGGTCGCCGTAGACCGTGCGGATTTGGCCCGGCCACGGCGCGGTGATGACGAGGTCGCCCGCCGCCTCGATCTCCCCGATGACCTTGCCATCGCCATCCACCAACGCGGGTTGCACACCGAAGAACGGCCTTGTCGCGGAGCCCGGCTTGAGATCCGTGACCCCCGCAAGGGGTGTGATCATGATGCCGCCGGTCTCGGTCTGCCACCAGGTGTCGACGATGGGGCAGCGGCGCTCGCCGACGACGCCGTGGTACCACTCCCAGGCCTCGGGGTTGATCGGTTCGCCCACCGAGCCCAGCAGCTTCAAGCTCTGACGCGAGGTGCTCGTGACGTATTCGTCGCCTTGCGCCATGAGCTGCCGGATGGCCGTGGGCGCGGTATAGAAGATGTTGACCTGGTGCTTGTCGACGACCTGCCAGCACCGGGACGCGTCCGGATAGGTCGGCACGCCCTCGAACATCATCGTCGTCGCGCCGTTCGCCAGCGGCCCGTAGACGATGTACGAGTGGCCCGTCACCCAGCCGACGTCGGCGGTACACCAGTAGATGTCCCCGTCGTGGTAGTCGAAGACGTACTTGTGCGTCATGGCGGCGTGGAGCATGTATCCACCCGTGCTGTGCTGGACGCCCTTCGGCTTGCCGGTGGATCCCGACGTGTAGAGGATGAATAGCGGATCCTCGGCCGCCATGACCGCCGGCTCGAACTCATTCGGCTGGCTGTCCACCAGTTCGTGGTACCAGACGTCCCGTCCCTCGCGCCAAGGCACGTCGCCGCCAGTCCGTTGGACCGTCAGGACGGTATGCACGTTCGGGCAGCCGGCCAGGGCGGTCTCGGCGTTCTGCTTGAGCGGGACGGCACGCCCGCCGCGCAATCCCTCGTCGGCGGTGATCAGCGTCTGGCAGTCCGAGTCCAGGATCCGGTCCTTGAGCGCTTGCGGCGAGAAGCCACCGAAGACGACGGAGTGAATGGCACCGATTCGGGCGCACGCCAACATCGCGTAGGCCGCTTCCGGGATCATCGGCATGTAGATGCAGACGCGGTCGCCCTTCTTGACGCCGCGGCTCGCGAGCGCGTTCGCGAGGTGGCAAACCTCATCGGCAAGTTCGCGATAGGTGATGACCTTTTGCGTATCGGGATCGTCCCCTTCCCAGATGATCGCGACCTGGTCGGCGCGTTCCGGCAGATGCCGGTCGACGCAGTTGGTGCAGGCGTTCAGCGTCCCACCCTCGAACCAGCGCACATGACCGCTCACAAAGTCGTGCGAGCACACCTCGGTGAAAGGCGAGTACCAGTCCAGGAACGCCGTGGCCTGCTCGCTCCAGAACCCGTCCCGATCCCGCACCGAGCGTTCGTACATCTCTTCGTAGCGCGCCTCGTCGATGTGGGCCTCGTCGCGGAACCGTTGCGGGGCGGGGTAGATGGGCATGGTGGGGTTCCCTTGCGTATAAGGCGGCGAAGGCGATTGAGATTAGCCGGGGGCCGGTGCGCAATGCAATTGACGGGCGCACCGGTGGCGGATGACTGCCGCTCAGCCGAACCCCGACGTCCGGCAGATGTCGATCAAGCCTTGCGTCGAGAAGTTCGATGCCGCAGCCCCATCGCGATCCGCCAGATTCGCATAAACGGACTGTGCCAGGGTCTTGCCCATTTCCACGCCCGGCTGGTCAAACGGGTTGATGCCCCAAGTGACACCGGCGCAAAACGCCTTGTGTTCGTAGAGGGCGAGCAATGCGCCGAGCGACTCTGCGGACAGCTCATCCACGAGGATCGTCGTCGTGGCGTTTGGGGCGCGGCTATCGGCCGATCCTCGGCCGGTCAGCATCGCTTGGCTTTGGCCAAGACAGTTCGCGAGTAGCCAGCGGTGGTGGTCGCCGAGGTCATTGCCAGGGCGCACCGAGGCAACGAGGTCCGCGCTAAACGCCCGCGTCCCCTGGTGCAACAGTTGATGGTAGGCATGCTGCCCGTTGGTCTCTTCCCCTCCCCAGACCACGGGCGCGGTGTGCGTGGCCACCCGGCTGCCGTCATGGCGCACGGATTTGCCGTTGCTCTCCATTTCCAGTTGCTGGAGGTAGTCAGGCAACAGCCGCAACCGCCGGTCGTAAGCCAGCACCGCGTGTGTCGCTGCGCCTAGGAAGTTCGTATTCCAGACCTGCAGCAGTGCGAGAACCACGGGCAGGTTGCGTTCCGGTGGCGTGCGGCGGAAGTGGCGATCCGCAAGGTGGGCGCCCGTCAGCAGGCTTTCGAAACCGGATCGGCCCAAGGCGATCGCAATCGGTAGCCCCACGGCCGACCAGAGCGAGTAACGCCCCCCAACCCAATCCCACATGGCGAAACGGTTTGCCGGGGGAATGCCGAACGCCTCCGCGGCCTCGTCGTTGGCCGTCACGGCCACGAAGTGCCGCGGGATCGCTCCCGGGTCGCATGTGCGTTCGACAAACCAGCTTCGCGCCGTCGTGGCGTTTGTCTGCGTCTCGAGCGTCGTGAAGCTCTTGGAGGCGACGATGAACAGCGTGGTCGCCGGGTCGAACCCGGTGAGCGCCCGGGTCGCAGCGTCGCCGTCGATGTTGGCGAGGAACCGGATCTCCGGGTCGCTGTCGGGCTCAAGGGCTTGGCAGACCAATTCGGGCCCCAAGTGCGAGCCGCCGATTCCGACATGCACCACGGTGCGGATGGCCTTGCCGGTATGCCCGCGCCAGCGGCCACTCCGAACGTCCTCGGCGAACGTGAGGAAGCGATTGCGCTCGGCCTCGACGAGCCCGGCGACGGTCTTGGGGCCTTCCCCGTCGGGTGCGCGCAAGGCCGTGTGCAGTGCCGGCCGGTCTTCGGTCGTATTGACGTGCTCGCCATCGAAGAGCGCTTGGATGGCGTCGTGGAGGCCGCTCTCTTCGGCCAGGTCGATGAGCGCCGCCATCACCTCCGCGTCGATGCGTTGCTTGGAGTAGTCGACGAACACCGGACCGAGGCGTGCGGAGTACGTCTCGAAACGGCCCGGTTCAGGTTCGATGGGTTGGCCAGCCCGTTGCTCGGCCAGCGCGGCCAGTCGCTTCCACGAAGCGAGTTGCTCGGGTGGCCTATCTCTTGGCGTCCACATGCGTTGCGTCTAAGGAGCGGTTGATCCAGGTGGGGACGGCCGCTCACCACGCCTTGCCATCAGCGCGGGACGCCGACATTGTCGATCAGGCGGGCACCGCCAAGGCGGGCAGCTGCCAGAATGCGCAAATCGGTCGACTCCGAGTCGGGCTCGCACAGTCGGTGCGCATCTCGTACGGCGACGTAGTCGACGTCGAATCCGCCGTCCGTCAACGCGGTCACGGCTTGGTCTTCCAGTTCGCGGTATTGCTGGGTGCCGGCATCGATGGACTGCTTGATGCTCACCAGGGTCGCATTGAGGAGCGCTGCCTGGTCGCGCTCGGCGTCGCTGAGATAGTGGTTGCGGCTGGATAGCGCAAGGCCGCTCTCAGCGCGGACGGTGGGCACGCCCACCACGTCGATGGGCATGTCGAGTTGGCGGACCATGGCACGGATCACGGTGAGTTGCTGCCAGTCCTTTTCGCCGAAGAAGGCGTGCTTGGGCTGGACGATGTTGAAGAGCTTGGCGACCACCGTGGCGACGCCGTCGAAATGTCCGGGCCGGCTCGCCCCGCAGAGCGTATTGGCGAGGTCGGGCACGATGACCGTGACGCGCTGTTGGCCGGCGGGATACATCTCCTCCACGCCCGGGTTGAAGACCACGTCGACGTGCGCCTCGGCGAGCCGCGCTAAGTCATCGTCGAGCGTACGCGGATAGTTCGCGAAGTCCTCGTTCGGACCGAACTGGGTCGGGTTGACGAAGATGGAAGCCACGCGGACGTCGCATTGCCGCCGACAGGCACCGACGAGTTCGAGGTGGCCTTCGTGTAGGTTGCCCATGGTGGGCACGAGGCCGACAGCGTGGCCCGCGAGCCCGGCGAGCATGCTGCGCACTTCGTTGATGCGATGGGCAACTTCCATGGCGCGCGCCCGTCAAGTGAAGCAGTGCTCCGGGGCGGGGAACGTGCCCGCCTTCACCGCATCGGCGTAGGCACGAAAGGCGCCCGGGATGCCGTCGTCGCTCTCCGGCAGGAAGTTCTTGACGAACTTTGGTACGCGGATGCTCGACGGGGTGAGCCCGAGCATGTCGTGCATCACCATGATCTGGCCGTCGGTATGCGGTCCGGCACCGATGCCGATGACGGACACTTCGAGCTTTTCGCTGATCTCCTGGCCCAAGTCGACGGGCACGCATTCGAGCAGGATGATGGAGGCGCCGGAGTCCTGCAGGATCAGCGCTTCGTCGATCATGGTCTGGGCATGGTTCGGGTTGCGGCCCTGCACCCGGTAGCCGCCGATGCGGTTGATGGACTGCGGCGTAAGTCCCATGTGCGCGCAGACGGGAATCCCGCGTTCGGTCAAGAGCCGCGTGGACTCGGCAAGCCAGGCGCCGCCCTCGAGTTTCACCACGTGTGCGCCGGCGCGCATGAGCGCCGCGGCGCTTTCCAGGGACTGCGACTCCGACGCATAGCTCATGAACGGCAGGTCCGCCATGATCAGCGCGCCCTTGTTGCCGCGACGCACGCAGTTCATGTGATAAACCATGTCGTCCAGGGTCACCGGCAGCGTGCTGTCGTGGCCGTGCAACACCATGCCCAGCGAATCGCCGACCAGAAGCACGTCGACGCCGGAGGACGAGATCAGTTCGGCGAACAACGCGTCGTAGGCGGTCAGCGAAGCGAAGTGCTCGCCGCGACGTTTCATCTGTCGCAGCGTGTTCAGGGAAACGGGGGATTTGCGGGCTTGAGCGCTCATGGCGAGTCGATCATAGCAAGGTGGGATTCGGGTTGAAGTACAGGCGGACGCTGTCCATCGCCTCGATTTGGGCCACGAGTGCGCCGTAGTGACGTTCGTTGTTCGCGAAGTCGATCTCGGCGGCATTGACGATCAACAACGGCGCATCGTCGTAGAAGTGGAACAACTCCGCGTAAGCATCGCTGAGGGACGCGAGATACTCCGCATCGATCCGCTGTTCATAGCCGATCCCGCGTTGCCGGATCCTGTCGAGCAACACGGACACGGGTGCTTGCAGGTAGATCACGAGGTCAGGGCGGGGCGGGCGGATGTCGAGCGTGCTGTAGATCTGTTCGTAAAGCGTCAGTTCATTGGCGTCCAGCGTGACCTCGGCGAACAGGCGATCCTTCTCGATGATGAAGTCGGCGACTAGGAGCGGCCCGATCAGGTCGTCGTCGGCCAGGCGGGCGATCTGGTCGGCGCGATGCAACAGGAAGAAGAGCTGGGTTGGCAGCGCGTAGCGTCGCCCATCGCGGTAGAAGCGATCGAGAAAGGGGTTCTCGGTGGCCGGCTCGAGGAGCAGGGGCCGTCGGAAAGTGTCGGCCAGGCGGCGCGCTAGCGTGGTCTTGCCGACGCCGATCGGGCCTTCGACCGCAATGAACTTCGGCGTGAATGGTCCGGCCCCGACGGCCTCGCTTGGCTCGGAGGCCACGGTCCGCTATGGCGCCGCGGTGGCCCCGTTGGCGGTCGCCATGGGGTTGCTTGCACCGCGGTTGCCCCGCGCATAGCGCCGTCTCCGTCGTCGCGAAGGGCGCTCGCGCGGCAACTGTTGCGCGAGTTCGTCCGCGTCGAGCGTCTGGGCTTCGGTCCACCAATCCGCAAGCTCGCGTAGCTCCTCGTCCACCGCGCATCGCAGCAGCAAAAAGTCGTAGGCCGCACGAAACCGCCGGTGGGCGAGCACTCGCGTGACATTCTTGGCGGTTCGCCGCGCCAAGGCGGGCTGCAGTCGCCAGACTTCGCGGACGAAGTAGCCGTGCCGACGCGGAATCGCCAAGGTCGACTGCTGTTCGGCCAGGACCGCCATGGCCGCGCTGTCGAGTTGCTCCTCGTTGGCCTTGCGCGGCTTGATCCCTTCCGTGCGGCGGGCGAATTCGGACCAGAGGAAGGCGGCGAGCAGGAATCCGGGTGTGACCGGCTTGCCTTCGTGAATTCGCTGATCGGTGTTGGCGAGCGCCCGTTGCGCGAGGTCGACTCCGTGTTGGCCGATGGGGACCAAGTGCGACGTCAGGTCGTGTTGCTGCAGTAGCTTGAACGTCTGTTCGCCGGCACCGCCCATAAACAGCTTGCCGAACTCGTCGAATAGACGGGCTGGTGGAATGGCGTCCAACATCGTCCGCGTCGGTGCGATGGCACGTTCTGTTTCGTCGTGCAGCTTGAGGCCGAGCTTGGCGGAGAAGCGGACGGCACGCAGGATGCGTACCGGATCCTCGCGAAACCGTTGCTCAGGGTCGCCGATGGCGCGGAGCGTGCGTTGCTCGATGTCCTGTAGACCGTTGCAATAGTCGAGCAGGACATGCTCAATGGGATCGTAGTAGAGGGCGTTGGCGGTAAAGTCGCGACGAAAGGCGTCCTCGTCGATGGCGCCGTAGGCGTTGTCGCGCAGGATCACGCCTTCGCTCGACATGACCGGGCGATGGCCATCGTCGTGGGCGCGGCGGAAGGTGGAGACCTCGATGACCTCCCGACGCACGCGCACGTGCGCGATGCGGAAGCGGCGCCCGACGATGCGCACGCGGGGGAACACCGCGCGCACCTCTTCGGGGGTTGCATTGCTCGCGATGTCGAAATCCTTCGGCGTGCGTCCAAGCAGCAGGTCGCGCACGCAACCGCCAACGAGGTAGGCGTCGAAGCCGGCACCGCGTAAGCCATCGATCACGGCAACCGCGGCAGGCGATACCAGGGTGGAGTCAAGCCGGGAGTCGTCGATCCGCGTTGGCAAGGAACTTGGGCGCTTGAAGCGGGCACGCGTGCTTAGACAGCGGCGGATTGTAGCGGTTAACGAGCCTGCGTGTCGTGAGTCCGGGCGCAAGGCCCGCGATCCGCGGCAGCCGTGATGGTTACCGCAATCCGGCCGCGGGTCGCCTCGGTCCCCGTTTGCGGGTCCGCCGGCGTGGGATGTTCAGTCGCTGACGCCGTTCCCACAGGCTCTTGCGGCTAATGCCGAGCTGGCTGGCCAGTTCCGTTTCCGTGTACTGGTCCTGGTTGGCCAGCACGAAGCGTACGAAGAAGTCCTCCAGACTGCCGGTGGTTTGGCGTGCGGGGCTGGCCGCGGCCCCGTCTTCGATGGCGTCGAACGGCAAAAGGTCCGTATCGATGGCAGGTGCATCGCACAGTCCTGCGGCGCGCTCGACGGCATGTTTCAACTCCCGGACGTTGCCGGGCCAGGAATGGTTGCGCAGGGCCACAAGCGCAGCCGGCGAGAACCCTATGCCGTTCTTGTTGAGCCTGGCGGTGGTCCGGTCGACGATGGTCTGCGCGATTTGCACAACGTCGTCGCCGCGGTCGCGCAGTGGCGGAACGTGCAACGTGGTCTGGCCAAGCTGATCGAGCAGGTGGCCTAGGAAATGCCCGTTGGCCGCGAGTTGTCGCACGTCCCGGTGTGACGTTGCCACGATGCGAACGTCCACGCCCGCGACGGCGGGCGCGTCCGCGACGGCGGGCGCGTCCGGGGTCTCGGGCGGTGGTGCTGACCCGCTGTCCCTCGGCGTAGCGCCCGGATCGAGAAGCCGCACCAGGCGCGTCTGCGCCGCGATCGGCATCAGATCGATTTCCTTGATGAGCAACGTCCCGTCTTGTGCCGCGCCGATCAGTCCGTTGCTTCTGCGGTTCGCCGCGGCGGGCGCTAGGTCGTAGCCGAACAGGGCGGGCTCGATGGAGGCTTCGTCCGTTGTCGCGCAGTTGAGGGTGATCAACGGTGCGTAGCGCCGATCGCTCGCATGGTGCAGGGCGCGTGCGGCGAGTTCCTTGCCCGTTCCGGGTTCGCCGTGCAGGAATACTGGTCCAGTGGCCCCGGCGGCCTCGGCGATGTGTTCCTTGAGCTCCCGCACGGGCGGCGATCCACCGACGAAGGCGGACAGGTCGTCGGCGCTGGTGACGCCGCTGCTGAACCCGGAGGAAGCCGCCGTGACCGCCGCGACGAGTCGTTCGGCTTCGCATGGCCAGGCCAGGTAGTCGCTGGCCCCCTTGCGCATGCACTCCACCGCCTGGTTGACGCTCGGCGCGTCGGCGATCAGGACCACCGGCACGGGTTGGGCGAGCGCAATGAGGTCGTCTTCGGCGAGTAACTGCGTGTCGGCCAACACCGTCCGCACGCGATTGCCGTGGGCTTGGCGTGCGCCGGCTGCGGCTCCGGCTTCGAAGACTTCGAAACCGTTATCTTCGAGCAAGATGCGCAGTTGCTGCCGTTTGGCGGCGTCACGCTCCAGGACGAGGACGCGCGTCATCGTTGCAGTCTAACGTATATCCAAGATCGCTCATGCCAGCGCGGTGAAACCACAAATCGTCGGCTGCGAGGGCACTGCGGCGATGTCCCACCGCCGCCGCGCCCAGTCGAGCATCGCATCGACGCGGTCCCAAGGCGGGTCGAACCCCAACAGCCCGAGAACGGTCGCGACGTTGTGCCGGGCGGCGCGGTCGTCGATCGCGGTGGCGGCGTTGTGCTTGGAGAGCTTGATGCCGCCCGCTTCGACGACGACCGGGACGTGTGCATAGTTCGGTGCGGGGCGGTCCAGGAGGCGCAATAGGTGGAGTTGTCGCGGCGTGTTGTCGAGAAGGTCGGCCCCCCGGACCACCGCGTTGACGTGCATCGCGTCGTCGTCGACCACCACGGCGAGTTGGTAGGATGCGAAGCCGTCTCGCCGCCACACGACGAAGTCGCCCGTGGTCGTCGCAAGTTTCTCGTCGTAAGAGCCCTGGATGCGGTCTTCGAAGGCGATGGGCGTCTCCAAGACACGGACTCGTACGGCATTGCCTTGCCGAGGCAAGCTCAAGTGCCGGCATGTCCCCGGGTAGCGCGTCGAGCCGCGCAGGTCCCGGCGGCTGCACCGGCAGGCGTAGCAGTGGTTGCTCAACGCGGCGAGTGCCTCGCGGTGCTGGTCGATGTGCTGGCTCTGTCGAACGACGGGCCCGTCCCACGTGAGGCCGTGTGCTTCGAGCGACGCAAGGATCCGGGACTCCGCGTCTGGCACCACGCGTGGGGTGTCGAGATCGTCGATGCGCACCGCCCAATGTCCGCCTTGCGCCCGGGCGTCGAGCCACGAAGCTGCCGCCGTAAGAAGGGAGCCGAGATGCAGGGGCCCGGATGGTGTGGGCGCGAATCGACCGCGGTAGGGTGGTGTGCGAGGTGTAGTTCCCATCTTCACAGTTGGGCGGCGAGGCGTGCGTGGACGTCCCCGTCCGCATGGTGCGCGGACGTCCCTCGTCCGCATTCCTATCAGCCCAAGGCCCGAGCTTCTACCCCGAAGGTCCGCCCACCCGGAACCCGCCGGGGTTCGGCTAGCCGCGAAGCTGCCGTTCGCGCAACTCCTCGAGCGCCTTGCAGTCAACGCATTGCGTCGCCGTGGGACGCGCCTCGAGGCGACGCAGGCCGATCTCGACGCCGCACGTGTCACAGTAACCGTAGTCGTCGCGGTCGATCCGCGAGAGCGTCTCGCTGATCTTGCGGATCAGCCGTCGTTCGCGGTCGCGGGTGCGCAGTTCGATCCCGAGTTCCTCTTCCTGCGTGGCGCGGTCGACCGGATCCGGGAAGTTGGACGCTTCGTCCTGCAGATGGTTGACCGTGCGGTCGACTTGCTCCATCAACTCGCGGCGCCAAGTCTCGAGCATCCCTTTGAAGTGCTCGACCTGTCCGTCGCTCATGTATTCCTCGTCCTCCTCGGGCGTATAGGGGACGAAGTTGACAAACTGCGAATCCGCGGGCGCGGCGGTGCGATTGGGAGCTTGGCCCGGTGCCTGGCCGGAATTCGCGTTTGCGGACATCTGCTTTTGAACCTCTGTGTTGAGAATGCCGGATGGTTGTTCTTGAGTCACGCCTAATACGAGGCACCGGGAGAATGCGGTCGCTCGCAAGCGCTGCGCTTAAGCCCTATGCTTCTAAAGCAAGAGAGCCGGGTTCGGCGGGGCGCGTAACCTACCAAAACCGCCTGCAAATGGCCATACGAGAACTCGCGATGAAAAGCACGCCTGGGGCGAGCGAAAACGGCGCTTCGTGGCCGGGTCCCAAACTCGCCCGCCGGGTCGGCGGGATCGCCCCGTTCCGCGTGGTGCAGATTCTCGAGCGGGCGCGGGAACTCGAACGAGGCGGTCGCGACGTCGTGCATTTCGAGGTGGGCGAGCCCGACTTCCCTACCGCACCGACGGTAATCGCGGCCGGGATCGAGGCCCTGTCAGCCGGGCGAACCGGCTACACACAGGCGCTCGGCTTGCCGGCCTTGCGGGGCGCCATCGCGGCACGCTACGGGGTGGAGGCCGACCGCGTCGCGGTCACCACTGGTGCCAGCGGCGCGCTGAACCTGCTCGCACAAGTGCTCATCGATCCCGACGACGAGGTCCTGGTGCCGGACCCCGGCTACCCGTGCAATGACGTGTTCATCCAGGCTGCCGGTGGGTTAGCCCGACGGGTGCCGGTCTCTGCCTCGACCCGGTTCCAGCTTGACCGCGCGGCGCTCGAGGAGGCTTGGACGCCCCGGACTGCCGGCGTGCTGCTCGGCAGTCCGGCGAATCCCACGGGCAGCGTCCTCCGTCGCACCGACCTGGCGGCTATGCGCGACTTCGTTGCTGGCCGGGGGTTCGTGATCGTCGACGAAATCTATAACGGCTTGGTCTACGACGTGAAGGACAGCGACGATCTGCTTTACGAGTCGGCCTTGACCGTCGACGACGGCTTCTTCGTGGTCAATAGCTTCTCCAAGTACTTCGGGATGACCGGCTGGCGTTTGGGTTGGCTGGTTGCGCCTCGCCCCGCGATGGATGCGATCGAGCGCGCCGCACAGAACCTTTACATCGCCCCGCCGAGCGTGGCGCAGTACGCGGCCCTGGCGGCGCTGCAGCCGGAGGCAATGGTGGTTCACGAAGAGCGTCGGCAGATCTTCGCGCGCCGTCGCGAGGTGCTTCTGAACGGCCTTGCCCACTTGGGCTTGCCTATCGCACAGAGACCGACGGGTGCCTTCTACGCCTACGCGGACATTCGTGCGACGGGAATCGACAGCGAGACGCTCTGCGCGCGCCTGATCGAGGACTTCGGCGTGGCGGTCACGCCGGGCACGGACTTCGGCGTGTTTCGCGCCAATGAACACGTTCGCTTCGCCTACACGGTCGACGAACGCGAAATCACCAAGGGGATCGAACGCATCGGCGACGCGTTGCGGACCCTCGGCTAGACATGAACCGCGTGTGGTACGCGGGCCTCCCGGCCCGCACCGTGAGGAGGGACCGGTCGAATTCCAGCCCTGCCTGCGTCATGGAACGCTGATCCGGCGCTACAAGCGTTTTCTCGCCGACGTCCAGACCTGTCAAGGGGCGTTGACGATGCATTGCGCCAATACCGGCGCAATGACTGGCTGTGCGGAACCGGGCAGCCCGGTCTGGTACTCGACGGCGGCGAACCCGCGCCGCAAGTACGCGCACACCCTTGAACTGGTGCGCGACGCCGATGGAGACCTGATCGCGGTCAACACCGCGCGGGCCAACGGCCTCGTGGCGGAAGCCCTGGAAAGCGGCTTGCTGCCGGGCTTTCCCGCCGGGCTGCCGATTCGCCGGGAAGTCGCCATTCCCGCCGAATCGATGGAAGGGAAGCGCGGACGCTTCGACCTGCTGGCGGGCGAGACCTACATCGAGGTGAAGACGGTCACCCTGAAGGCTGCGGACTCGGGTGCGTTCCCGGACGCCGTCAGCGTGCGCGCGACGCGCCACGCCGACGCGCTGGCCGAACTGGCAGGGCAGGGCTTGTCAACGACGCTGGTCTTCTGCGTCCTGCACTCGGGGATTCGGGCCGTGCGGCCGGCGGACGAGATCGATCCGGCGTACGGCGACGCCCTTCGCCGCGCCGCTGCCGCGGGTGTCACCGTCTTGGCGCTGCGGTGTGACATCTCGCTCGGCGGCATCGTTCCAGCGGACATGCTGCCGGTAAACCTCGGCTGACCGACAATGCCGACCTTGATCAGCATCGACTTGGGCACGACGCGGCTCAAGGTCTCGTCGTTTTCGACCACCGGCCGGTTGCAGAAGCAGGTCGTCAAGCGGCACGCGAGTGGCGAGGAGCGTGCGGACGACTGGTGGCTATACACGGCCGATGCGATTCGTCGTCTGAACGCCACCGACGTACTCGGGATATCCCTGTCAGGCCGAGCCGGGGTCGGTGTATTCGTGGACGGCGCTGGGGACGTGGTGGCGGACTCGTGGTCGGACAATCGTCACGCCCCGCAGTTGGCGAAGCTACAGGCTTGGCGAACTGAGACGGGACGGCCGCTATCGAACTACGGCGCGGCGCTGGTCGCCAAGTTCCTGTGGCTGCGTGACAACGCCAGCGACTCCGCGCGGCGCTGCCGGCTCGCCTTGTACGGTAAGGACTTCCTGCTGTTTCGGTTGACCAGCGCGCATTGTACGGACTGGTCGTCGGGACCGGATGCGCCAGCGTGGGATGCGGCCCTGGTGCGCGACTGGGATCTGCCTGCCGGGTTGCTGCCGCGACCGGCGCTGCCCTGGGAAGTGGCTGGCCACCTGACCCCCGCGGCAGCGCGTGAGACCGGCCTCGCCGCCGGTACGCCGGTCGCCGTAGGCGCGCACGACGGGGTATGCGCCAACGTCGGCGCCGGTGCCATTGGAGACCGGGACTACGCGATCACCCTGGGAACGCACGCGGTGACCCGCACGATCAGCACGAGTGCACCACCCGGCGCGACACGCTTCTACGCGATGCCGCCGGATCGGCACGTGATCGGTGGCAACGCCCTCCTCGGCGGACGCGCCCTCGATTGGCTGCTGGACATGACCACGGGTGCGCGGGACAGGGCAGAGGCTTACCTCGAGGCGGAGTCGATGGCTGCGGCTGTACCACCCGGTGCGGACGGTGTCAGCTTCCTGCCCTTCCTGGGCGGCCAAGTGGCCCCGGAGAGACGACCCGATGCACGTGCTGCCTTCGCAGGTTTGCGGCTTGGACATGGCCGCGGTGTGATGGTCCGTGCGCTCTTCGAAGGCGTTGGGTTCGCGGTGGCGGACATCGTCGACCAAGTGGCGAGTTGGTGCGGTCCCCCAGACCGCATACGCCTGACTGGTGGCGGCGCGGCCAGTCCCCCATGGCGGCAAATCCTGGCGGACATCCTCGACCACGCCCTGGAAGCCTCGGACGACGCTGTCGAAGGTCGAGGCGCAGCCATTTTCCTCGCCGTGGCCCTTGGCCTGCATGCGGACTACGCGAAGGCGGCCGCGGCAATGGTCCCACCGGCGCAACGCGTCGAGCCGGGACCGGCCGCGGCGACTTACGGGGACTTGCGCGCGCGCTGGCGCGTCGTGCGAGATACGATGCGCGTCTTGGATGAACTGCGGTGAATCACAACGCATGACCACGCTGAAGTTCTCGGGCGGCCAGGTGTTCGACGTGGACGCCGGCACGATCGCCACGGCGGATATCCACATTGATGACGGCATTGTCGTCGACACCTTGGCCGGCGAGGCCGACCAGGTCATCGACTTGGGCGGTTCCTACGTGGCGCCCGGCTTCATCGATCTGCATACGCACGTTTTCAGCCACCCACTGTTCGCCACGTCGCGGCTCGAGGCCGACCGCATCGGTGTTGAACAGGGCGTCGCGTGCGTCGTCGACGCCGGTTCGTCGGGTGCGGCGACGATCGACGCCTTCGAGCGGTTCGTCCGGAAAACCCAAACCACGGCAGCTTTCGCGTTCATCAATATCGGCAGTCCGGGCCTGCCAAACTTGAGTGGCGGCCACGCGTCCCGGCCTGAACTGTGCGACTTGCCGGGCACGGTGCGCGCCTTCGAGCGCCACGACTGGCTCGTGGGCGTCAAGGTCCTCGCTTCGGCCTCGCACACCGGGAGTTTCGGCCTCGAGGCTGTGAAACTCGCGCGCAAGGCGGCAGACCTCGTCGGCAAGCCGCTGATGCTGCACGTCGGCAACGCGCCGCCCTTGATCGACGATGTGCTGGACCTGTTGCGCCCGGGCGACATCGTGACCCACACCTACCACGGCAAGATCGGCGGCGTACTGGGTTACGCCGACGCCGTGATCCCCGCGTTCCGGGAGGCGGTTGAACGCGGGGTCGTCGTGGACATCGGGCACGGCCGGTCCTCGTTCTGCTTTCGCGTCTGCGAGACGGCGTTGGCCCAAGGCATGCCGGTGCACACGATCAGTTCCGATCTGCATCGCGGGAACGTCGATCGCTATGCCGTCTCGCTCGCGCGGACAATGACCAAGTTGCGCGCGCTCGGCATGCCGCTCATGGATGCAGTGCGCGCGGTGACCAAGAATCCTGCTGTCGCTGTTGGTCTGGACCGACACGGATTCGGGGCGATTCAGCCGGGTCAGAGGGCCTGCCTGACGGTCTTCGACGAACGCGACGAGCCGATGGACATCGAGGACTCGACCGGTGACAAGCGGCAGGCGCCGTCACGTATCGAAACCCGTGGCGTGGTTCTCGGCGATCGGTACTACGAGCGGACGCAGCCGCTTTGAAGCACCTCGACATAGCGCCGGTGATCAACGCGGCGGGTAAACTGACGGCCCTCGGTGGCTCGGCGCAGTCCGTGCCCGTCGCCGAAGCCCAGGCCGCGGCCGCACAGACGCATGTCGATCTGGCGGCGCTCCGACTTGCCGCGGGCCAGCGCATCGCGGCGGCCACGGGTGCCGAGGCTGCGTGCGTCACCAGCGGTGCGGCGGCCGGCATCGCGATCAGCGTGGCGGCAGTCCTTACCGGCAGCGACCTGGGCCGGGTTCGCCGACTGCCTGAGGTCGAGGGTCCGGACGAGGTCCTCCTGCAAGCCGGCCACGACGTCGACTTCGGCGCGAAGGTCACGCAGATGATCCGCTTGGCCGGCGGGCGGCCCGTGGTGTTCGGATCCGCTGAAGCGGTCACGGAAGCAGATATGACAGGGGCCCTGTCGGAACGCACCGCGGCGATTTTGTTTGTCCAGTCGCATCACTGCATCCAGCACGGTCGGCTGCCGCTTGAAGCCATGGTGGGTCGCGGTCTCCCCGTGCTGGTCGACGCGGCGGCGGAAGCCGATCTCCGTGGTTACATCGCGCGCGGCGCCGATCTCGTCACCTACTCAGGCGGCAAGGCGATCGGCGGTCCAACGTGCGGCTTCATCGCGGGCCGGGCGTCGATGATCGAAGCGTGTGAACTGCAGGATCGAGGCATCGCCCGGACCATGAAGGTCGGCAAGGAGCAGATCGCCGGCCTTCTGACCGCATTGGACGAGTTTGCAGGTCCGGCAGCCCACTCGGATGTGCTGGACGCGTTGTACGCTGGCCTTGCAGCAGTTGCCGACGTACGGATCGTCCCCGATCGCGCCGGCCGTAAGATCCGACGCGTCGCATTGGCCCTGCCCGCTGCCCGGTTGCGCGACCTCGTGGCTTTCCTGCGCGATGGTCGCCCGAGCATCCGCACCCGCAACCACCAACTCGACGAAGGCTACGTGCTGTTCGATCCACGCGAGATGCGACTCGACCAGGTACCGACCGTGGTCGCCAGCGTACGGGCGTTCTTCGCGTTGGAGGCCTAGGGCGCGGTACGCGGACGTCCGCACACCGCCAGGGTCTGACTGCCGGCGCGCGTGGACCAGGTAGGCTACACGTCCTCGACCTGCAACAGGTCTCGCCCGGTCTGTGACCGGTACACGTTGTGAAAGTGTTGTAAGGCAGCTTCGTTCCGCCCCAATACGACCTCCGGCTGGATTCCACGCTCGGCGTTCAACTGAACTTCCTCCAACATCGCGTAGTCCTGTTTTTCGACGACATCCCGGAATCTTGTGAGTCTGTCCTCGTAGGACATTCCCTGCTTTTCGAAGTGCTTTTGTATCTTGGGGTCGATGTACCAGGTATGAACCGTTCGAGATCTCGAAGGTGAGCCTTCAAGTGGGAAGATGCGCATCAGGTCGACCCCGAATGCATCTACCATCATGATGGTGTTGGGGTAGAAGTAGTAAACCGTGGACGTGATCTGCTTATATGGCCACCGGCTTCGGATCGGCATGGTCAATCGCATGAGGTCGATCTTTCGATTGGCGAAAACCATGCGGAGGTTCCTATCGAACGTGTCGAATGTCTGCGCGTTCGCGTGGATCTCCTTCGCTGCGGTGTCCGGGTGGAGGACGTTCAGGTGGTAGATTTCACCGTAGGAGTCTATGCCCAGCTTCCAGTTCATCCGCGCATCGATGACTTGCTGGCCCGCGTGAGGATGTTCCGGCAGTTTCCAGGAGACTAGGTCCTTTTGAAGTCCGGAGAGGCACTCATCCTCGTCCACGGGATCACCCGGTGACGGTCGTACCCACAGCGTCCCGTACATTTCTGCCGAAGGCAGTTCGATCAGCGACAGACCTAAACCCGAAACATCACCGAAATGCCCGCTCTTGTTGACCGCCAATAGGCGGCCATCGATTCCATAGGTCCATGCGTGGAAGGGACACGTGAAGCGACTCCTGGTGCCGCGTCCTTCGGGTACGACCAGGCTCCCGCGATGCCGACAGACGTTCGCGTATGCGCGGAATCGCCCCTCCCCATCCCGAACCATCAGGATCGGGGTGCCAGTGACATTGTCTGACCAATAGCTATTGGCTTCCGGCAGTTGAGACGAGAGACCCATCAGCAACGGTGCCTTCCGAAAAAATGCGTCCTGCTCTAGGGCCAGGAGTTGCGGGCACGTGTAGTCGGACATGGGCAGACGCATGATGCCGCCTGCATCGGCGGTCGTGTCGTCGGCGATGTGCTCGACAAGAGTCTTCAGAATGCCGTCTCGTTCACCATGGTCCATGACCGACCTCAATGATCCCGTGCCGCAGCCACAGAGGGACGCGTCCGAGCCGCCGAAGCACCTTCACCGCCGCACCCCCACTTTCACTTCGATGCCGTGTTCTGGCGCCAGCATCGGTGTCTCGCGCCGTTTCGCCTCGAATCCGAACTCCACGTTCGGTCCGCGCGTCCAGCCGATGCCCGTGCGCCAATCGCGCGCGGGCCCGGCTAGGCGTAGGCCGAGGAAGGGGCGCATGGAGCCGCGGCCGCGGAGCGAATCGAGACCATAGCCCACGTTGGCGTCGAGCCGCATCCCTTCGTACATCCCGTAGCCGCCGTTGGCAAGCCCGCCGGTATCGTGGCGCGACCACAGCCGCTCGGCCCCGCCGGTCGTCTGCACGCCCCATGACGGGGCTAGCGCCAGCGACAGGCCGCGGTCCTCCGATCCCGGGTCGAGCGTGATCGACGCGCTCGCGCCCCATTCGCGGTAGCCGGCGTCCTGGTGCGCGACGAGGTGGCGGCCGCTGGTTTCCACGGTCAGACCGAGCGCCGGGTCGGCGTAGCGTAGCGTGCCGCCTAGGTCGATGCCGAGACCGCTGTCGACGTCGCCGCCGTCGCGGCGCATGCCAATCTCGAGGGTCGGGGCGAAGGTACGGGAACCGCCGAACGTGAAGGTCCGCGAGCCCTCCAACGCGAGGCGCAGACGGCTCGTGTCGCCAGCGGTGTCGGCCAAACGCCCGCCTGCGCCCTCGGCCGCCCCTGAGACGATGCGGGCAATCCGGGCGTCCATCTTCGCTGCCATCTCGAAGCCGACCGCACGGGCCAAAACGCCGCGTGCGCCGCCAGCGGCCATCTGCATCGCGATGTCCGTCCGCCAGCCGAGTTCGGAGTCGTCCATGGTCAGGTCGAGCTGGCCGAAGCCGTAGCCGAGCAGGCTCCACACCGAGAGGCGGTCGCTCGCCTGCCAGCGCAGGTACGGGTGCACCGTCGTCAGCCAAGTGTTCAGGACGCCAACGCCGAGGCCCGGTGTGTTGGCGGTGAATGCGCCCAACCCGGCCGAGTGCGCCATCGCGAGGCCGCCCAACCAGCGCTTCCCCTCGAGGTCGGCCCCCACGAGGTAGGTTGCCACCTCGCCATTCACGTTCGCGTTGCTGTCGACGCCGTTGAAGTGCGTGGCCGACGCGCGGCCCCAGGCCGTGAAGGTGTGCTTGGCTTCGTCGTCCCCGTCGCTGCTGTGCGAGTACAGGAACGAGCTGGCGAGCAGTAGGTTGCGCAGTGTCTGCTGTTGGCTGTGCGGGGCGTCAACGTGCATTGACCCACCGGTCGCCGTGGACATCCCGGGAACGGTGCCCGTGCCGAGCGCACTGAACGGGTCGCCGCCCATGCCGAGTCCGCCGCCATGGGGACCGGAGCGGATCCATCGGTGGTGGTCCCCCGGACCACCGTCGAACAACCCGAACCCTTGGCCGTCCACGTCCTCGGCGGAATCTCCGTCGCCTTTGGCGCCACCACTCCAGAGTTGCATGCCGCCAACCGTGGCGTGGGCGCCCGTGCTTGCTCGTTCGTCAAATCGCGTTTGCACCGCGTCAACCGCGTGGTCCGCCGCTGTGCGTGCGAACCGCGCCAGCCATGCCTTCGGCAACGGGTCCGAGTTCTTGATCGTGCCCGTCGCCTCGCCGTCCGCGATCCAGGCCCCCGACGCATTGGACAGGCGCAGCACCAGCGTTTCTTCGCCTTCATCGATCACGTCGTCCAAGACCGCCACCGCCACCCGCGCCGAAGTCTCGCCGGGTGCGAAGGTCAGCGTGCCCGCCGCCGCCTCGTAGTCTAGGCCCGCCGTCGCCGTGTCGTCCGCGGTGGCATAGTCCACGGTCACCGTGCCCAACGCCGCGCGATCCAGGCTGATCGTGAACTCGAGCACCGCGCCGGCACCTTCCTTGACCCGGGCATCGGCCGCCGAGAGGGGCGGACCGGTGGCCATCGCCGTGGCTACGTTCGACTGCGGCCCGTCGTTGTCGGTGATCGTCAGCGTCGCCTCCAGGGTGCGTTCGATGACGCTGCCGCTGGCGCTCACCACCTGGAACCAGACCACTAGGGTCTCGTCGTCCTCCACCTTGGCATCGTCGATCAAAGTGAGCGGCAGAGTGAGCGTGAACACCGCTTCCTCGGGCATGCGACCGGAGTACCACGGTGGCCACGGATCCTCGCCCCTGTAGTCCTCGCGGTACTTCGCCGTGTTGAGAGAGGGGTTCGCGACGGCCAGGATGTACTGCCTGTCGCGGAGCACCTCGCCGAGATCGACGGTGACCTCGATGTCCACCGAGCCGTCGCCCTCGTTCACCGTCGCCGGGGAGAGGCTGATCGACGTCTCAGCCTTGGCGTCCTCGTCGGCGAGCGGCGTCGCTGTGGCCTCGTCGGAAGGTTCGCCGTCGGCATCCGCCTTGAAGCGGGTCGCGATCACCCGCACCGTGTAAGGAGTGTCCGCGTCCAGCCCGGGGATCGTGAAACTCGTCACGCCGCGGCATCGCGTCTGGCGCTCCTCGTCGTCGAACTCTTCGGTGCCGGACTTCCACTGCACGATGTAGCCGGTGGCGCCTTCGACCTCGTCCCACTCGACATCGATCCGCAGCGGTCGCGGCGTCAGCGTGAGGCCCGTCACTTGGCCCGGGGTCGGCTCGTCCGTCGCGATGACGGGCACCGTTACGGTCGCGTCCTCGTGCCAGTCGTACGTCTTCTCGTCGATTTCGAGGGACAGCGTCGCGTCCTCGTCGAAGTCGTAGCGCGAATCCCGTGACCAGTAACCCAGCCAGATCCGTACCCGCGTGTCCGAGATGCGCTCGACACCACCAGGGGTGGGGGACGCGGAAGGCTCGTTCGGGGCGACGAAGGCGGGCACGCCGGAGAGCCTGAAGAGGTGCGGGACGCTTCGTACACCCAGTGCCCACTTCGCGCCTTCCAAGTCGACCGTCAGCGTCGCCCCGTCGAGGTTCTCCTCCGTGAGTGGCGACGGGTCGGTGGCCGAGATCGTGGCCCGGAAGTCCGATAGCGCCTCGCCGGTCTCGGCGACGCTGATCGTGAACGTCGCTGTTGCTTGGTGATAGTTGGCCGTCGCTGAAGCGGTCACGGTGATCACGCAGGTGCCCGTGCCGACCAGCGTCAGCGCGCCCGTTCCGCTATGCACTGTGCACACCGACTCGTCGTCGGTCGCGTAACTTAGGGTGCTGTCGGCGACGTGGCCCGTCGGTGCCGTCACCCGCGGCGGCGCTTGGTCCAGGCTTGCAGTCTCCGAGCTGTAGGCGAAACCGGTGAGCGTCTGCGTTCCCTTGGTCACTGCCGGGAACGAGATCGGCACGTCCGCTGCGTTGCCAGCGTCGTCGGTGATCGTGACAGTGACATCGGAAGCGCTGCCGTTGGCCGTGTCCGGCGTGCCGCTGATGTTTCCGTTGCCGGTGTGGATGCTCAAGCCCGACGGCAGCCCCGCGGCGCTGTACGCGGCGATGTCGGACGACGGGCTGCCCGGCGCGACGGTTGCGATCTGCACACCCACCGCTAGGGAAGCGGGCGGCTGGTAGCTCGCCGACGGGGCGGCCAGGTCCACGGTCAGCGTTCGCGTGACATTTCTCGCCGTGAACCCGGTCTTGGAGGCCGACACGGTCAGGCCCACGCTGGTCCCGGAGATGTAGGACGCGGCCGGCGGGACGCTCACCGACCACACGGCCGGGTTGGCGCTGGACGAAGTGGCCGTCAGGGTCGCCGAACCGATCGTCACCGTCACCGACACGCCGCTCTCGGAGCCGGTGTCGCCGCTGATCGCGAAGCCCGCCGCCCTCTCAGCGATGTTGACCGTGTTGTCGCCGGCCACCGGTGCGACGTTCACGGCGAGTGTGCTTGCGGGCTGCACAGTGAGGGTGAAGGTGTCCGAAGCCTCGTTGTAGTTGGCGTCGGCTGGTGCCGTGACTGTGATGGTGCACGTTCCCGCCCCCGCGATGGTTAGGGTGCCGCTCGACGCGTTGACCGCGCACACCGCGGGCGGTGTGGCGGAGTACTCCAGTGGCGTCTTGGCCCCGGTGGGCGGCGTCACCGTTGGGGCGTCGGTGCCGAGTACCATCGAGTTCGCGCTGTAGGAGAATCCGGCGAGCGTCTGGTCGCCCTTCGCCACCGCCGGGAGCGTTAGAGCAACGTCTGTCGTGTTGCCCGCGTTGTCGGCGAGGCGGATCGTCACCTCGCTCGCGTTAGCGTTCGCCGTGGTCGGTATGCCGCTGATCGCGCCGGACGGCGCATCGAACATTAGCCCTGCGGGCAACGTACCCACCAGTGCGTAGCTGGCGATGTCGGAAGATGGGCTGCCAGGGGCGATGTCAGTGATCATCGTACCCACCGTCAGCAACACGGGCGGCTGGTAGGTTGCTGCCGGCGTGGCGAGGTCCACGGCCAAGGTCCGCTGAAGGTCGCTCGCCTCGGTGAACCCGGTCTTGGAGGCCGACACGATCAGCGCCAGGGTCGTCCCGGAGATGTAGGACGCGGCCTCGGGCACGTCCACGGACCAGACGGCCGGGTTGGCGTTCGACGAGGTGGCGGTCAGGGTCGCCGAACCGATCGTCACCGTGACCGACGCGCCGCCCTCGGAGCCGGTGTCGCCGGAGATCGTGAAGCCTGCCGCCTTCTCGGCGATGTTGACGGTGTTGTCGCCCGCGACCGGGTCCACGTTCAGCGCGAGCGTACCCGCTGCCTGCACGGCGAGGCCGAAGGTGTCGGAAGCCTCGTTGTAGTTGTCGTCGGCCGGGGCGGTGACCGTGATCGTACACATGCCCACGCCGCCGATGGTCAGCGCGCCGGTGCCGCTGTGCACCGAGCAGACGTCCGACGGTGTGGCGGAGTACACCAGTGACGTCTTGGCCCCGGTGGGCGGCGTCACCGTCGGTACGTCCGTACCGAACACCATGGAGTTCGCGCTGTACGCGAAGCCGCTGAGCGTCTGATCTCCCTTGGCCACGGCGGGGAACGCCAACGTCACGTCCGCCGTATTGCCCGCGTTGTCGGCGAGGCGGATCGTCACGTCGCTCGTGGTGCCACTGGCCGTCGTCGGCGTGCCGCTGACGGTGCCGGATGCATCCACCGCGAGGCCTGCAGGCAGGGCGCCCACCAGCGTGTAGCTAACGATGTCCGTCGACGGGCTGTCCGGCGCGATGGCCGTGATCGTCTGCCCCACCGTCAGCGAGGTCGGCACCGCCCAGGTTGCCGACGGCGCGGACAGGTCCACGGTCAACGCGCGCGTGACATTGTTCGCCGCGGTGAACCCGGTCTTGGTCGCCGACACTGTCAGTCCCACGCTGGTGCCGGAGATGTAGGACGCGGCCTCGGGCACGTCCACGGACCAGACGGCCGGGGTGGCGTTCGACGAGGTGGCGGTCAGGGTCGTCGAGCCGATCGCCACGGATACCGATACGCCTCCCTCGGAACCGGTGTCGCCGGAGATCGTGAAGCCTGCCGCCTTCTCGGCGATGTTGACCGTGTTGTCGCCGGCCACTGCCGCGACGTTGAGAGCCAGGGTGCCGGCGGTCTGCACGGCGAGGGTGAACGCGGCGGTACCCTCGTTGTAGTTGGCGTCGGCGGGGGCCGTTGCGGTGACCGTGCATGTGCCTGTCCCGACGATGTTCAACGCGCCGCTGGATGCGTTGACCGTGCACACCTCCGCAGGCGCGGCGGAGTACTCCAGAGGCGTCTTCGCCCCGGTGGGCGGCGTCACAGTCGGGGCGTCCATACCGAACACCACTGAGTTCGCGCTGTAGGCGAAGCCGCTCAGCGTCTGGTCGCCCTTGGCCACGGCGGGGAACGTCAGCAACACGTCCGCCGTGTTGCCCGCGTTGTCGGCGAGGCGGATCGTCACCTGGCTCGCGGTGCTGCGGGCGGTGGTCGGCGTGCCGGCGATCGTGCCGGGTGTACCGCTGATCGTGCCCGATGCATCGAACGTCAGGCCTGCTGGCAGGACTCCCGCCAGGGCATAGCTGTCGATGTCGGGCGACGGGTTGCCTGGCGCGATGGCCGTGATCGTCTGCCCCACGGTCAGTGAAGTCGGCACCGCCCAGGCCGCCGACGGCGCAGACAGGGCCACGGTCAGCGTGCGCGTGACGTTGTTCGGCGCGGTGAACCCGGTCTTGGAGGCCGACACGGTCAGCGCCACGGTCGTCCCGGAGATGTAGGACGCGGCCTCGGGCACGTCCACGGACCAGACGGCCGGGTTGGCGTTCGACGAGGTGGCCGCGAGGGTGGTTGTCGAGCCGATTGCCACGGATACCGACACGCCGCTCTCGGTACCTGTGTCGCCGGAGATCGTGAAACCTGCTGCCCGCTCGGCGATGTTGATCGTGTTGTCGCCCGCGACCGGATTCACGTTCAGCGCCAGCGCGCCAGCCACCTGCACGGCGAGCGTGAAGGTGTCGGAAGCCTCGTTGTAGTTGGCGTCGGCGGGGGCCGTGACTGTGATCGTGCAGACGCCCACGCCTCCGATGGTCAGCATGCCGGTGCCGCTGTCCACCGAGCAGACGTCCGACGGCGCGGCGGAGTACACCAGCGACGTCTTGGCCCCGGTGGGCGGCGTCACCGTCGGGGCGTCCGTACCGAACACCATGGAGGTCGCGCTGTACGCGAAGCCGCTCAGCGTCTGGTCGCCCTTGGCCACCGCGGCGAACGTCAGAGGAACGTCTGTCGTGTTCGCCGCGTCGTCGGCAAGGCGGATCTTCACGTCGCTGGTGTCACCGCTGGCCGTGGTCGGTGTACCGCTGATCGTGCCGGACGGCTCATCGAACGACAGCCCCGCCGGCAACGTACCCACTAGGGCGTAGCTGTCGATGTCGGAGGAGCCGCCGCCCGGCGCGATCGGCGAGATCGGCACATCCACCGTCAGGGAGGCCGGCGGTTGGTAGGTCGCCGTCGGCGCAGACAGGTCCACGGTCAGCATGCGCGTGACTGCGTTTGGCGACGTGAACCCCGTCTTGGTCGCCGACACGGTCAGCCCCACGCTCGTGCCGGAGATGTACGACGCGGCCGGCGGCACGTCCACTGACCAGACGGCCGGATTGGCGTTCGACGAGGTGGCGGTCAGGGTGGCCGAACCGATCGCCACGGTCACCGACACCCCGCCCTCCGAGCCCGTGTCGCCGGCGATCATGAAGCCTGCCGCCTTCTCGGCGATGTTGATCGTGTTGTCGCCGGCCACCGCCGCGACGTTGAGAGCAAGCGTGCCGGCAGCCTGCACGGCGAGGGTGAAGGTGTCGGAAGCCTCGTTGTAGTTGTCGTCGGCCGGGGCCGTGACGGTGATGGTGCACGTGCCTAGCCCGACGATGTTCAGCGCGCCGCTCGACGCATTGACCGCGCAAACCTCCGCCGGCGCGGCGGAGTATTCCAGCGGCGTCTTCGCCCCGGTGGGCGGCGTCACCGTCGGCGCGTCGGCGCCGAACACTATGGAGGTCGTGCTGTACGCAAACCCGGTGAGCGTCTGGTCGCCCTTGGCCACGGCGGGGAGCGTCAGAGCAATGTCTGTCGTGTTGCCCGCGTCGTCGGTGAGGCGGATCGTCACGGCGCTGGTGTCGGTGCTGGCCGTCGTCGGCACGCCGGTGATCGTGCCCGATGCGTCGAACGTCAGGCCTGCCGGCAGGACTGCGGTCAGGGCATAGCTGTCGATGTCGGACGACGGGTTGCCCGGCGCGATGTCCGTGATCGCCACTCCCACCGTCAGGGAGCCCGGCGCCTGGTAGGTTGCCGACGGCGCGGCAAGGTCCACGGTCAAGGTCCGCTGAACGTCGCTAGCCGCCGTGAAGCCGGTTTTGGCTGCGGACACGGTCAGGTCCACGCTGGTCCCGGAGATGTACGACGCGGTGCCGGGCACGTTCACCGACCAGACGGCGGGGTTGGCGTTCGACGAGGTGGCGGTCAGGGTCGCCGAGCCGATCGCCACGGACACCGACACGCCGCCCTCGGAACCGGTGTCCCCGGAGATCGGAAAGCCCGCCGCCTTTTCGGCGATGTTGATCGTGTTGTCGCCAGCCACCGCCGCGACGTTGAGGGCCAGCGTGCCGGCGGCCTGCACGGTGAGGGCGAAGGCCTCGGAAGCTTGGTTGTAGTTGGCGTCGGCCGGGGCCGTCACGGTGATCGTGCACGTGCCCACGCCTCCGATGGTCAGCGCGCCTGTGGCGCTGTCCACCGTGCACACGTCCGCAGGTGTGGCGGAGTACTCCAGCGGCGTCTTGGCCCCGGTGGGCGGCGTCACCGTCGGGGCAGCGTTGCCAAACACCATGGAGTTCGCACTGTAGGCGAAGCCGCTCAGCGTCTGGTCGCCTTTGGCCACCGCCGGGAGCGTGAGAGGAACGTCTGTCGTGTTCCCCGCGCTGTCGGTGAGGCGGATCGTTACGTCGCTCGTATCGCTGTTGGCCGTCGTCGGTGTGCCGCTGATCGTGCCCGATGCTTCGAACGTCAGGCCCGCCGGGAGCGTCCCTGTTTGCAGCGTGTAGGTATCGATGTCGGACGAGGGGCTGCCTGGCGCGATGTCGGTGATCGCGGTATCCACGGTGAGTGTTGCGGGTGGCTGGTAGCTCGCCGTAGGCGCGCTCAGGTCTACCGTGAACGAGCCGTCCACCACGCCATCCGCGAAGGTCGCCTTCGTGGCCGTCACCGTAAACAGCACGCTCGTACCGGTCACCGCCGCATGGTTTTGGGGCACAAAGTAGCCCCAGTTTCCGCCCGTCACGATGGCGGATTCCGGTGTGCCGCCAGCAAGGCTCACGGCCACAGCCGAACCGCTGTCCACCGTGCCCCCGATCGGGAAGCCCTCCTCCTTCTCCGCGATGTTCACCACCCCGTCGCCGGCGATCGCGGACTCGTCGACGTCCACGAACACGATCCCCGCCGTGCTGACCGGAGAGGTCGCGGCGCTGATGCGACTGTCGGTGTTCCCATCGTCGTCGCTGAAGGTCGCCCGCACCCTGAGCCTCGCGCCGAGGTTGTCCAGGGCCACCAGGTAGGTAGACGAGGTGGCGCCGACGATGTCCTCCTCCTGCGTGCCGACCACCTTGATCCACTGCCAGGTGTAGGTCGGGTCGGTCAGTCCGTCCTCGTCGGCGATGGTGCCGGCGCTGGCGGTGAGCGTCTGCTCCACCAGCGGAGTCGTGTCGTCGATCACCGGGGCACCGGTCGCTGGGTCGTCGGCGTTCATCACGTTCACGGTGATGTCCTGTTCGGCGGTCATCGCCCGGTGGTTGGCACCGCTTGTGACCGTCACCCTCAGTCCGTAGGCATTCGAGTTGTTCGCCGTCCCGCCTTGCGGATCCTCGAAGTTCGGCGCGGCATCGAAGGTCAGCACGCCGCCGGGGCTCGTGATCGAGAACAGCCCCATGTCGGCGCCCGCCGTGATCTGGTAGGCCGTCACGTTGTCCTGCGCGTCTGTGTCCTCGGCCACCACCGTGCCGACCTGCCTGCCGTTCTCCGGCACGCTGAAGGTCGCGCTCGACGCGAAGCTTGGCGCGCTGTTCGCGATGACCGCTGGTAGTGTCAGGGCCACGTCCGTGATGTTGCTGGCGTCGTCGGTAAGGCGGATCGTCACCTCGTTCGTGTTGGCGCTCGCCGTCGTCGGTGTACCGCTGATCGTTCCGGACGGCGCATCGAACGACAGCCCCGGCGGCAACGTACCCACGAGGGCGTAACTGGCGATGTCGGCGGATGGGCTGCCCGGGACGATGTCGGTGATCGCTGTGCCCACCGTCAGCGACGAGGGCGGCTGGTAGGTTGCCGTCGGCGCGGTCAGGTCCACGGTCAAGGTCCGTTGAACGTCGCTCGCCACCGTGAACCCGGCCTTGGAGGCCGACACGGTCAGCACCACGCTCGTGCCGGCGATGTAGGACGCCGCCCCCGGCACGTTCACGGACCAGGCGGCCGTGTCGGCATTCGACAGCGTGGCGGGCAGAGTCGTCGAACCGATCGTCACCGTCACCGACACCCCGCCCTCGGAGCCGGTGTCGCCGGAAATCGCGAAGCCTGCCGTCCGCTCGGCGATGTTGACCGTGTTGTCGCCCGCCACGGGATTCACGTTCAGCGCCAGCGTGCCAGCCACCTGCACCGTGAGGGTGAACGTGGCGGTTCCCTCGTTGTAGTTGGCGTCGGCGGGTGCCGTCGCGGTGATTTCGCACTCGCCCGCCCCGGCGATCGTCAGCGCGCCCGAGCCGCTGTCCACCGAGCAGACCTCCGGCGGCGTGGCCGAGTACTCCAGCGTTGTCTGAGCGCCGGTCGGAGCGTTCAGCGACGGCGGGGTGTCGCCGAAGGAGATCGAATCGGCGTCGTAGCTGAACCCGGTGAGCGTCTGGTCGCCCTTGGCCACGGCCGGGAACGTCAGCGGGACGTCCGTCGGGTTGCCGGCGTTGTCGGCGAGCCGGATCGTCACGTCGCTGGTGTCGGTGTTGGCCGTCGCCGGCGTACCGGTGATCGTGCCGGACGCATTGAGCGCCAGGCCCATCGGCAAGGCGCCGGCCTGCACCGCGTAGCTGGCGATGTCCGTCGACGGGTTGGTTGGCACGATGTCGGTGATCGTCTCCCCCACCGTCAGCGACCCAGGCGGCTGGTAGGTTGCCGTCGGCGCGGCCAGGTCCACCGTGAACGAACCGCTCGCCGAGCCGTCGTCGTAGCCCGCCTTCGTCGCCGTCACCTCGAACGACACGCTGGCCCCGGTGACCGCCGCGTGATCGCCCGGCACCGACGCGGTCCAGTCGCCGTCCGCCGCGACCGTCGCGCTGATCGCTGCCCCGGCGCCCAGGTTCACCGACACGTCCGCACCGCCGGTCACCGTGCCCGTGATCGTGAAGCCCGCCGCCTTCTCGGCGATGTTCACGACGCCATCGCCGGCGATGGCGGAGTCGGCAACGGTCACCGACACCGTGCCAACGGCGCTCACCGTCGAGGTGGCAGCGCTGGTGCGGCGCTCGTCGTTGCCGTCGTCGTCGGTGAAGCTCGCCCGCACCTTGAGCTTCTTGCCTAGTTCATCGGCGGTCACCATGTAGGTGCCTTCGGTGGCGCGGGTGATGTCCTCCTCGTCCGTGCCGAGGTTGTTGACCATGAAGCTCGCGGCTGCCGACTCCGCACCCGCGGGATCGCTGCCGGTCGCAGCGATCACGCCGGTGAGGGCCCGCACCTGGAACCAGTACGTCTGCCCCGGGGACAAGTCCGCCGCCGTGAAGGACGCGGCGTCGCTGTTGGTGTCGGTCCACGCCGCGAAGGAGAGATCATCTTCTGTCGTGGCGCTCCTGACCTGGTAGCCGTTGATCGTGGCGTCCGCGCCGTTCAACTCGCCCGGGTCGGGTGCGGTCCAGCGCAATCGCACTTCGCCCTCGGTGGCCGTAGACTCAGCCATCAGGGCCGTCGGCGCACGGGCCGCCACGTCATCGTCGGCAATGCAACCATCCACCGTGCCCGGGTCCAGGGTGGCGACGGCGTCCGCCGGCGAGGTCTTCGTGAAGCCGACCCGGATGCATTCCTCGCCTTCCGCGCGGTTGTCCTGGGCGATGCCGATCGTGAACGACGCTGGGTCTTCGTCCTCCGCCCTGATCGTCACGGACCGATCCGAAGGCAGCGCATCGAGGTCGGCGTCCGAGGCAGTGCCGCCAGCGACGACCGCCCAGCTTCCCTCGTAGGCCTGCGCCAACCGGTTGTTCAGCGTCACCGTGAAGGTCACGTTGTCGCCGCCTTCGGCGCCGGCCGTGGCGGACAGCGCCCCGTTTACCTTCAGAAACACGGACGCCACCTCGGATTCCTGATTTTCGACGACCTCCACCTGGGTATAGGCCCGAACTTGGAAGTAGTGGGTTAACCCGCCGAGCAGGCCGGACAGCGTCAAGCTCCTGCGTGCGTCGGGCGTATCGTGCACCCAGTTCACGGCCTCCAGATTTGGGCCCGTGTGCGTGCGAATCTGGTAATGGTCAATCGTCGCAGGTTGTCCGTTCGCCAACCCGGGGTCGCCCGCGTCCCAAGTCAGCACCACCGCATCGGCGTCTGTCGGATCCTGAGTTGCCACCAGGTTCAGCGGCGCACCGGCGCCCCGGTCGTTCTCGACGATGGTCAACGCCCGGCGCAACGGATTGCCCGCGAACGAACCGCCGCTCGTGACCTGGGATGTCAGGTTCACTTGGTCGGGCGGGATGACGCGGGTGTCCTCGGTCACAGTAATCCGGAACGTCCGGCGGCACTGGTTTTTCGACCAGAACGAGGCGCCGCCGCACGCGTTCTCGGAGAGCTCGAACGTCGCACCCGACTGGCTGAGCGCGTTCAGGGCCTGATAGGCGCGCTGGAAACCAACCCCGCTCAGCGGGGGCAACCCGACCCGGTCGCTGATGAGGCCCGCGTGCGTTCCGGCTGGCGGCTGCTTGTCGAAGGTCAGCGTCACCAGAATGTCTGACGCGCCTTCCGTGATCTCCGTGGGATCGAGGGTCATCTCCGTTACGCGGACCTCGTTCGCCCCGAGTGTGGTCTTGGGCACCGGGTCGCTGAAACGACCGTCGCGCCGCGCGGTGTCGCCACGCACCCGGAACTCATACGCGATCGCCGGCTGGAGGCCGGTCACCCGGGCGGTGCGGTCCGTGCCCGCGTTCCCGCTGTGCCAGGCGGTCGCGCCGACCCGCCGCCACTCATAGCGATACCCGGTAATCGTGCCGAAATGGCCGTAAATGACGGGGGCGTTCCAGGACAGCGTCGCCGTCGTCGAGGTGATCAGGGTTACGGTCAGTCCCCCGGGTTGCCGGGGTCTCGCGGGAAGCTGCGCGGTCGTCGCCCACGGGCCCTTGCCGACCCGGTTCACTGCGCGCAGCCGCAGCGTGTTGATCCGCTCCACGGTCGTGGAGAGCGCCACGTCTGCGGTCGTCGCGTCGGATGCGATCTCCGCAGGGTTGCCGGCGATCCACAAGCCGTGTTGGAGTTGGCCGCCAGCCACCAGCGTGACTCGCCGCTCAAGCTCGTATCTGAGGATCGGCGGGCCCTCGCTCGACGGCGTGCTCCAGGTCAGCCGGGCCTTCGTGTCGCCCAGGCCGTGCCGCTCGCCGCCCACCAGGTCTAGGTTCCCCGGTACCCCGGGAGCCATCGCCGCCGCCACCGCCGGCAGCGTCAGCGGTACGTCCGCCGTGTTGCCCGCGTTGTCGGTGAGGCGGATCGTCACCTCGCTCGTGGAGGCGTCGGCGGTCGTCGGCGTGCCGCTGATCGTGCCGGACGCCGCGGCGAACGTCAGGCCCGCGGGCAGTGTGCCCGCCTGCAGCGTGTAGGTGTCGATGTCGGCAGACGGGCTGCCCGGTGCGATGTCCGCGATCAGCACGTCCACGGTCAGCGACGCAGGGGGCTGGTAGGTCGCCGTCGGAGCCGTGAGATCCACCGTGAACGAACCACTTGCCGTGCCATCGGTGTAGGTAGCTTTCGTCGCGGTCACCGACACGGACACGCTGGTCTCGATGACCTGCGCGTCGTCCCCCGGCACGTTGAGGCTCCAGTTCCCATCCGTCACCGTCGCGCCGTGTTCCTCGCCGCCGCCCAGGGTCACGCTCACTGCCGCGCCGGCGGTCACCGTGCCCGTGATCGCGAACCCCGCCGCCTTCTCCGCGATGTTCACCACACCGTCACCGGCGATCGAGGACTCGTCGATCGTTACCGCCAACGCGTCGTCGTCGGCGATGGTGCCGGTCGCGGTGTCCCCGTCCTCGGCGAACTGCGCATTGGCGCTCAGGTTGGTCAGGGTCAGGGTGAAGGTCTCGGCGGGTTCGGTGATGGCGTCCTGCACGATCCCGATCGCGATGGTGGTGGTGGTCTGGCCGGCCGTGATGACGCCGCTGCCGGTAAGTGTCCCGGTCAGGTCGGCGGCGAGGTCCGCGCTGTTGCCGGGCTCGATTGACGCTGCATAGTCGAAGGTCACGTTGGCCGACATGGCGGTGGCGACCGTGACCGTGAAGGTGAGGGTGCCAGCGCCCTCCGCCGCAGCCGCGTCGGCGACCGAGACGATCGGGGCAGTGCGCCGAACCGTGATCGTCGTGGTCTTCGTGTTGCCGGCCTCGGCGGTGACCACCACCTCGATCTCATTGTCGCCCACCGACAGGGCGATCGGATCGCTCTCCGCGCCGCTGGTCACCGTGGCCCCGTTCACGGCCACGGAGGATCTTGTATCCGCCACCGTCGGCGTGACCGTGAGCGATGCGACATCCGCGGCCACGTCTACCGTGTAGGCGGTAGTGTCGGCGTCGAACGTCAGCGTGCCCCGCGAGAGCGCGAGCCCCACGAGGTCGGCATCGTTCGACGCGGTCCGCTCCTCGCCGGACGCGGACCAATCGCTCGAGCCCTCGGCGCTCGTCGCCCGCACCTGCACTTGGTGAGTTCGGTCCGGGCTCAGGCCGGTGATCGTCGTCGTTTTGTCCGTGCCGGTAAATGGCCAGTCGATGAAATCCCCCGAGGTCCCCTCCCGGTACTGCACGTCGTAGTCCGTGATCGCCGGCCCCGTGTTTGCGGGCTCCGTCCAAGTCACCGTCAGCGCGCTGTCGGGATTCTCGGCGTCCCGGCTCACCGTGGGCGCGTCCGGTGGATCGGGCGCCGGGGTGTCGATGAGGTCGATCGTCACCGTGATGGTCTCTTCGGCTAGGTGTTCGTCCGTCGCGCGGACGCGAACCGAGTAGCTCGACTGGGTCTCGTAGTCGTAGGTGACGGCTTTCGTCTCGATCTGCCCGGTGCCGCTATCGATGTCGAAGGAATCGGCGTCCGTTCCCTCCAGGCTGTAGGTGATGCTGTCGCCGTCCTCGTCCGTGGCCGACACGGGATCGCCGACGGCTACCCCGCCCGCGGTGTTCTCGGGGAACTCGCGCGTCGTGGCGTCGTCCGTGTCCGGATCGCTGTCGCCTTCCGTGAACTCTGGCCGGTTGTTGCCCAACTCGACATCGTCGTCTCTCACCCGGACGGCGACGCTCGGTATGGCAAGGCCGTCGGCACTGTTGTAGTCGGTGTCGGTGCTGGTGGCGGTGTGCTCGAGCGTCAGCGTCTCGTGGACGCCGTTCGGGTCATGCTTCGTGGCAGTAACCGCCACGTCCTTGCTCTTGTGCCAGTCAATCGGCGTGAAAGTGACGGTCTTGGGAGACAAGGTGACGATGCCCGTGTCGCCTCGGAACGTAATGCCGTCCGAATTCACGAAGACGTCCGTCACCGTCACCGTCACGTTCGCCGACGGCTGGCTGCCGAGCGTGATGGTGTACGTCTTGGTGGAGCCCTCGCCCGTGCCCTCGTTGACTTCGAGTTCGGTCACGCTGACAGTCACCCCCGGGGTGCGGGCGGCGTGGGTCTCGTCCGGGGAGTCCTGGGGCGTCCGCGCGGGGTCCGTGTTGGCCTGGGCAGCGTCGCGAACGGCCCGCACCTTGAAGGTCCAGCCGAGGTTCACGTCCAAGGTCACGTTGCTACTGCCCGGAGTCCAGGAGGCGGTTCCGACCGAACTCGTGCTCAACGGGGTCAGGTGCGAGTTCTCTGCGGAGTAAGCTTCGCCGTCCCCCTTCCAGAAGATTACGTAGCCGCCTGCGCCGGGTACGGTCTGCCAGCGCAAGAAGATCTCGCCGCTGAACAGCCCGGCCTCGAGGTTGGACGGCGCACCCAGTGGAGCCACGGGCGTGGCCAGCACGTCCGCGGCCCAGCCGCTGCCTCGGAAGTCGGGGTTGTTGTGGGCCCGCGCGCTGATGCCGACAGCGCATTCGTCGCCGTTGGTGAGGCCCGTTATCTCGAAGGCCTTGGCTGCGCCATCATCAATGGGCTGATTGGGTGGATCCTGGTACTCGCTCGTGCTCCCGCAGCGATACCGGATGCGGTAGCCCGTTGCGCCCGAAACCGGAGGCCAGCTCAGGTCGAGCCGCTCGTCGCCGGGCGTCACCGTGAGCGCGGGCGGGGGCAGCCGCGGTAGCGGCCCGACGGTAGTCGGTGCCGTGACCATGATCGCGACGGCAATCGTGGCGCTGTTGCCGAAGAGGTCCTCGACGCGCACCGTGACGTCGTAGTCGATCTTCACCCTGCGGTCGAAGGCGAACCGCGTGCTGATCTGGCCGCTGTCGCCTTCGATGTCGAATACCGCCGCATCGGCGCCCAAGAGGCTGTAGGTGAGTTCGTCGCCAGCGCTGCCGACCTCGGGGTCGGTAGCGGTCACGGGGTTGCCGACACTGCTGCCGACGGGCGCGTCTTCGGCCACGCTGCGCGTCGTCGAGGCACCTTCGGTGAAGCTCGGAGCGGTGGTGTCTCGGGAACCGCTTCGGTAGACGCGCGTGTAGGCCCAAGGGCCCGAGCCAACCGAGTTGCTCGCCCGTACCCGCAGGATCGAGTCCTCGTCGCCGGAGAAGACGTTGGGGGAGAAAGAGCCGCCGCCCTGCCTGCACACGGTCCCGAGGACCCCCCCGAAATCCGTTTGGGAAACGGCTCGCGCCTGGCACTCGTAGCCGGTGATCGCTGCACCACCGTCGTTGGGTGCCGTGATGTTGAGGAATAAGGTGCCCCCTCCCTGCACGCGCGTCACGCTCACGCCCGGTTTCCCGGGGACGGCGGCCATCGGCGGGTCGTCGTCGGTGATGGTGAGCGTCGTGGTGAACATCCGGTCCCCGACCGCGGCCGAGAACACGATCGTCTCGTCCGGCTCGTCGTGCTCGTCGCCCTTGATGACGAGGGCGATGTTGCCGATGGCGCTGTTGCCGTCGGCCTGCCGCGCGAGCGTCGGCAGCGTGCCGTCAAAGTCGGTCGGGCGGGTGGCGCTGCTACTCGCGCCGTAGGTCAGGGTCGTGTTGGCGGGCAGGTCCTCCGTGCCACTACCCCGGGTCAGCCGCGCCTGCAGGTTGAAGGTCTGGTCAGCGTTGGTCTCGGCGACCTGTGTGATCTGCGCGTTCTGGCTCAACAGCGTCAGCGTCCACGCCGGTCCGTCGGCCGCCGCCGTCACCCCCACGGGACCTGCGGTCAGGTTCTCGGAACCCACGTGAGCCGACGCGCCGATGCGGACCGAGAGGTTGGTGTTCTCGGTGAGGTCGCCGTTGAAAGCCAGCGTCAGCACGGCACGCGTATCGGTCTGCCGCAGCACGGTCGACACGCGTAGGCCGGGGAGCGCTGGCTTCAGGGTGAAAGCGCTGGTCGGCACCGGCACGGGCCGGTATTCCGTGCCGTCGAGTTCGACGGTGAGGGTCGCGCCGTGCAGCCTGGCTTCCGTCAGCGTCCTCGGGTTCGTGGCGGTGATCGCCGCGGTGGCCGCCGTGGCGGCGGTAGCGGTGTTCGAGAACTTGCCGAGCCGGGTGGCGGTGTCCGCGCGCACCCGGAACTCGTAAGTCGTACCCGCGCTTAAGCCCCCGACGGTTACCGTGACAGGGGAGCGATCCGCGCGGCCACCGCGCGCTTCCGTGGCCCCGCTCCATGCACCCGCGCCGACCTCGCGCCACTGGTACAGGAACGATGTGACCGGCCCTTCTGGACGCAGGTTGCCGTAGGTGTCGTTGTCACCGCCCTCCGGCGTGTTCTTGGGCACCTTCCAGGTGAGAATCATGCGGTCGCCCAGACCCATTACGGGCTTGGCGACCGGGTGCTCGGCTAGGTCTCCGCGAAAGACCGGCCGGCCGCTGACGTGGATCACGGTCCATGATCCGACCCGGTCGTCGTTCTCCGCCCTCACGCGATAGCTGATCGCGGATCGCTCGCTGACGTCCGGGCGCGTCCAGGATGTCGCCGCGGTGGTGGCGTCGTTGCGCCAGTGGCTGTCCTGCTGGCTGCTCGTCGGTCGCCGCTGGATGCGGTAGGTGATGTCCTTGCCGCCCGTCGCCCCGGCAGTCCAGGACAGCGAGACCTTCTCCGGCTGGTCGACCTCCGAGGTCAGGCTCGCGATCGAGCCGGGACGGCCGGCCACGTCGTCGGAAGCGGACGGCGGGCCTTCGCCACCCGCGTTCGTCGCCCGTACGCGGAAGGCGGTGTGCGCGTTCGCGACGCCGGAAAGCGTCACCGTCGCGCTGGTGCCTGTCCCGGCGAGCGTGCCACCGGAGGTCCAGGTCGAGGAGGGGGAGGCCGGCGCCTCGGCGTGCTCCCACTTGTAGCCCGTGGGCGTTTCGCCGCCGGACGGAGCGGTCCAGGACAGCGCGATCTGGTCGCCAGATGATCCCGCTGCCGCATCGAGCTCGGTCGGCGCGCCGGGCGGTGCCGGCAGCGTATGGGTAGCCGACCAAGGCCCGTAGTCGGCGTTCTGAGCGCTCGGCTGCCCCACGGCGCAGTTGACTCCCGTGTCGTTCGTCGCCCGCAGCCGGAAATAGCGGGTGTTGGCGGCGAATGCCTGGATCTCCCGCTCGGCGGGGGATGTGGTGGAGGCCGGCATGAAATACACGTCCGCGGTCCTGAAATCCGAGTGGTCGTCGTGCTCAAGTTGGTAGCAACTGAGCGCTCGGCCACCGTTGCCGGCCGGTCCGTTCCACCACAGCCGGATCCGGTCGGACAGTCCCCCGCCGACGAGCTTCGCCAGCACCGTCACGCCCGTGATGGCCGGGGCAGAGGGCGGCGTGATGGGTGTCGTCGCTTGGACCTCGCCGTCGACCGGCGTGTGGAAGCTTTGACGGTCCGTGTTGTGGGCGCGGTAGCGGAAGTTGTACGTCGTGCCCCCGTGGAGGCCATCGGTAGCGGTGAACGTTACGCTTGTGCCGGAGGCGACCGTCTTCTGGCCGGACGGGCCGTCGGTGTTCCAGTCGTTGTCCGAGTCCGGCCGCCACTGCACGACGTACTGGGTGATGGGTTTGCCGCCATCGTTGGCCGGTGCCGACCAGGTCACCGTGACCGACGCCATGTTGTCGTCTGCCATCGACATCAGTGTGCCGAGACCGGTAGGACGCCCGGCGATGACCACCGTGTTGGACTCGGCGCCGTCGCCCCCGGAGTTGATGGCCCGAACCTGGTACTCGTAGGCCGAATGCTCGTTCGGCTTGGTCACGGAGAAGGACCTCGACGTTGCCATGGTCGAGGTCCAGGCCTCCCAAGCCGTCTCCGGATCGGTGTGGGGCCTGCGGCGGTATTCGTAGTCCGTCACGGCCTCGCCGCCGTCGTCCGAAGGCGCGTCCCACTGCAGGGAATCGGAGTTCCCGGCGGTCGGCTCGGTGTAGCTCAGTACCGGTGCGCTAGGAGGATCGACGCCCGTGACTTGAGCTTGATACTGCGTCCACGCGCCAGAGCCTATACAGCCTGAGTTGCTTGGCCCGGTACTGGTATTGAAGCAGGCCCTGACTCGGAAGCTGTAGCTTTCGTTGGCCCGCAAGCCGGCAACCGTGACCGTTGTCTCTTGTACGACCCACTCACTGCCGTTCTCGCCGACGGGATTGGCGTCGCGGTGCCAATCGACCCAGAACCTGTTGTAGTTAGGTTGGCCTGGTTGGTCCCAGGTGAGGATCACGCTGCGGCCATCCGCCATCGTCTGAAGGTTGTTGACGTCCGTTGAGAACGCCTGTCCCCATGCGTCCGGGATTACGGTGAGCCCGAGCATTGCGAAGAGCAGGCCTCCAGCCGCCCGACGGGCGGCTGGGACGAGGGAGCCGTGGGTCCGACTAGCCAATTCGAACGTCGACACGCCGCGCGCTAGGTCCAGCAATAGCTCCGGCTCCTTGCCGGCGGTGTCTCTGTAAATGCAGGAATCTCATAGGCTTGCTTACGATAAGCAATCACATCATTAAATTGTCGTGCAAATGTCCGACTTTTTGATGTTGTTTCAGTTAAACAGTCGCAAGCTGCGGCCCTCGCCTCGGCGTGTCCGCTGAAGCCGTGAATGGCACCGGAATCGGAGCCGTCGCGAGCTCCGCGTCCCTATGAAAAAGTACGTATGTCATGGGGTTGCGAACCTAAACAATTCTGTATTAAATGGTCGTGAGGGCTGCGACCTCTTTTGTGTCGTTCCGGTGAATTTGCCCAAGATGCCCCACGAGCGCGCCACACCCCCAAGGGGGAAAACGGAAGGGAGGAGCCTTGACCGAGACCAACGAAACAACGCCGCAGGACGGGACGCCGAGCGAGCGCGTCTCCACCCTCGTCGCAGCCATCCGGCGCATCAACGCCACGCTCGATCTCGACACCGTGCTCCGGGAGGTGGTGGAGAGCGCCCGCGCTCTGACCGGCGCCCGCAAAGGCGTCATCGTGGTCCTCGACGAGGACGGCGCGCCCCGGGAACCCCTCTTCTCGGGTCTCACCCCGGAGGAGCAAAGCGAGCAACTCGCTTGGCCCGGCAACGCGCGCCTGTACGAGCATCTGCGCACCTTGGGGGAACCGCTGCGGGCGGCGGACTTCCCGGCCTACGTGGCCGCGCTCGGCATCGAGTCCCCCTGGACGATCTCGCGTACCTTCCTCGGTATGCCGATGCAGTACGGGGAGATGGATGCCGGCAGCTTCTCGCTGTCCGACAAGGCCGACGGCGAGGCGTTCACCGCCGAGGACGAGGAGGTGCTCGCACTGTTCGCCTCCCAGGCGGCGACGGCGGTCGCCAACGCGCGCACGCACGAGAGCGAGCGGCGCGCCCGTGCCGACCTCGAGGCGCTGATCGAGACCTCGCCGATCGGG
Source organism: Candidatus Azotimanducaceae bacterium (assembly GCA_965203685.1). Classification (GTDB taxonomy): domain Bacteria; phylum Pseudomonadota; class Gammaproteobacteria; order Pseudomonadales; family Azotimanducaceae; genus VXYL01. The sequence continues at coordinate 5,031,704 of OZ241908.1, read as the reverse complement.
GTGGTGGTGTTCGACGCACAGCGGGGGCGGGCGGTGTCGTTCAACCGCGAGGCGCGGCGAATCGTGGAGAGCCTGCGCACCCCCGGTTCCCCGCCCGAGCAACTCCTGGAGGTGATCTCGTTCCGGCGTGCCGACGGGCGCGAGGTGTCGTTGACCGAGTTCCCCGTCGCCGAGCAGCTTGGCAGCGGCGAGACGGTACGCGCCGAGGAGATGGTGCTCTCGGTACCTGACGGGCGCAGCGTCAGGACGCTGGTCGACGCGACGCCGATCGCCGCGGACGCCGGCGGCGTCGGCTCGGTGGTGGTGACCCTCCAAGACCTCGCGCCGATCGACGAGATCGAGCGGCTGCGCACCGAGTTCCTGGCCCTCGTGAGCCACGAGCTTCGCGGGCCGCTCGCCGCCGTCAAGGGCGCTGCGGCGACGCTCCTGGAGGAGGAGACGGCGCTCGACCCTGCGGAGGCGCGCGAGTTCCACCGCCTGATCGCCGAGCAGGCCGACCACATGCGCGGCCTCGTCGGCGACCTGCTGGACGCCGGGCGCATCGAGTCGGGCACGTTGTCGGTGGCGCCGGAGCCGTCGACGGTGGCCGACCTGGTGGAGCGCGCGCGGAGCACGTTCGTGGGCGGTGGCGTGCGGCACACCGTGGCCGTCGACCTGCCGCCGGACCTGCCGCGGGTGATGGCGGACCGACGGCGCATCGCGCAAGTACTCACCAACCTCCTCGCGAACGCCGCGTGGCACGCGCCGGCGTCGTCGACCATCCGGATCTCGGCGGAGCAGGAGGGCGCCCACGTCGCGTTCTCGGTGTCCGACGAGGGTCCGGGCCTGGCGCCTGAGCGGCGGGTGCAGCTATTCGAGAAACACGCGGTCCCGGGCGAGGGCGGACCGGCGGGCGCTACGCCGCGCCACGGCCTGGGCCTCGCGATCTGCAAGGGGCTCGTGGAGGCGCACGGCGGGCGTATCCGGGCGAAAAGGACCAGCCGCGGCGGGGGCACGACAGTCGTGTTCACGGTGCCGACGGCGTACGAACCCGGCGGCGACGCGGCCACCAAGCCCCCGCCGGAGCGCCCGCCGGGCGAAGCCCCCCGCATCCTCGTGCTCGACGACGACCCCCGGACGCTGCGCCTGGCGCGCGAGGCGCTCGACGCCGAAGGCTACGAAGCGGTGGTCACGGGCGACCCGGAGGCACTTCCGCGCCTGCTGCGCGAAGAGCAGCCAGCGCTCGTCGTGCTCGACCTGGCGCTGCCCGGCACCGACGGCATCGAGCTCATGCGCCAAGTCCCGGAGCTTGCCGGGTTGCCGGTGGTGTTCGTCTCCGTCTACGGCCGCGACGAAACCGTCGCGCGCGCACTCGACGCGGGCGCTGCCGACTACCTCGTCAAGCCCTTCTCGTCCACCGAACTCGCCGCGCGAGTGCGGGCGGCCCTGCGCCGGCGCGAGCGCCCAGCACCGTTCGAACTCGGCGAGCTCGCCATCGACTACGCGAGCCGTCGCGTGGAGGTGGCGGGCCGCGTCGTGGGCCTCACTGCGACCGAGTATTCGCTGCTGCGGGCGCTCTCGCTCAACGCCGGCCGCGTGATGCCGTACGAGGCGCTGATCCGCCACGTGTGGGGCGAGCGCGAGCGCGGCGGCGCGAACCTTGTGCGCGTGTTCGTCAGGAACCTCCGCCGCAAGCTCGGCGAGAACGCCGCGCGACCGGTCTGGATCTTCAACGAGCGCGGCGTCGGCTACGTGATGCCGGACCCGGATCGGCGGTAGGCCGGAATGCGGACGAGGACGTCCGCGCACTGCCGGGTGTCGACCCGCTTGATTGGCGCAGCGACGCAGGCATAGCCTTTGTCGATACCCGACATCGTCGGGCTTAAGGGAGGGGGCATGCCGGGACTGCTTCGCAATCTGCGTGTCGTCGAGATGGCGCATCCGCTGACCGAATACGCGGGTGCCATATGGGCGGGGCTCGGGGCCGAGGTCTGGTTTGTTGAGCCGCCCGGCGGTGCCGTGACGCGGAACCGCAAGCCAAGCGTGCCGGGAGCGGACTCGCCCCGGTCCAGCCTGGCGTTCCTGGCCCGCAACACCAACAAGAAGAGCGTTGTGGTGGACCCGGGCGACCCGGTCCAGATTAGGCTGCTGCGCGACCTCTGCGAGCGGGCCGATGTCGTGCTCGACGCCGACGCTTCGCCGTTCCACGCCGTTGACCTGCGTACCTCCGCGCCCACCGTCACGGTCACGGATGCCTTGGGGCTCGGCACGTCGTCGATTGTCGGCTTTGCCGCCAGCGGCGGATTGGCGTCGAGCGGTTGGCCGCACCAGCCGCCCTGCAATGCGCCATCGTGGCTCGCACTCGATGGTGCGGGCGTCTACGCCGCGGTGATGGCAGCCGTCGCGGTGCTGTGTCGGCGCCGTGGCCACATCGTCCACTACGAGATCCCCTACGCGGAGGCCGCTGTGTCGGCGGTGACGCCATGGTCGCGGCCGTTGCATTCATACGACATGCAGGCGGCCGGCCAGGGCACGCTGACCGCCCGGATGGGCCCGGACGGCTTCCCGATCTACGAGGCGAAGGACGGGTACGTGCGCATCCTGGCCGGGACGCCGAAGCAGTGGCAGGCCTTCGTGGATCTGCTCGGTCGCCCCGAGGAACTGGTCACGGGCGTGTGGAGCGAACGCCGCTTCCGCATGGAGAACGCCGATGCGCTGAAGCTCTTCTGCGCCGAACTGATCCGTGAGCGGACGGTGATGGACCTCTTCAAGGAGGGGCAGGAGCGGGGGCTGACGATCTCGCCGGTGCTGAGCCTGCGAGACTTTCGGGACAATGACCATGTCCGGGCGCGCTCGATCTTCGTCGCGGTCGATGACCCGGAGTTCGGCCCGATGGAACTGATGCGGCCACCGCTCCTCGTCGAACCGGCCGCGTTGAACGGCGCGGTGAGCCCGGCGCCCGCATTGGATGGGCACGGTGCCGAGGCGCGCGCGCTCGCGGCGGCGCCTGTCGATCGTGCAACGCCGGAGGCGGACCCCGACTTCGACGTGGACCGACCCCTGCGGGGCCGACGGATCCTGGACCTCGGCGTAGGCGCGGTTGTACCAGAGGCGGCTTCGTTGCTCGCGCTCTTGGGCGCGGACGTGATCAAAGTTGAGTCCATCGTCCACGTGGACTTCTTGCGCCGCAGCGGGCTTGCGGGCGCGATGGACGTAAACAACAGCCCGACCTTCAATCAACTGAACCTAGGCGTAAAGAGCGTGGCCATCGACTTGTCGCAAGCGGAAGGAGTGGGGATCCTGCATCGCTTGGCCGCGTGCTGCGACACCGTGATGGAGAACAACCGGGGGCCGGTGGCCGCGCGTTGGGGACTCGACTTCGCCGGTGCACGGGCTCTGCGGCCCGGCGTGGTCTACCTCCGGAGCCAAGGCCTCGGCGCCGGACCGTACGACGGCTACCAGACCTTCGGCCCCAACTTGCAGACCTTCGCAGGCGTGACGCAACAGTGGGCGCACCCGGACGACCCGTTCCCGGTCGGCACCACCTTGAATCACCCGGACCACATCGCCGGCAAGCAAAGCCTAGTGGCCGTTCTGGGCGCGTGGCTCGAAGGTCCAGCGGAAGGCTGCCTGATCGATGCCGCCCAGTTCGAGGCGGCGGCAAGCCTGATCGGGGACCGTCACCTGGGCCAGTTCTTCGCGCCGGCGGAGGATCTGGCGCCTCTCGGCAACGCCAGCCCGGACATGGCGCCGCACGGCTGCTATCGCTGCTTGGATGAAGGCGACGATGAACGCTGGGTGGCGATTGCGGTCGAGGACGAGGGGCATTGGCAGTCGCTCGTAGCGGTCGTGGGGGAAGACTGGGCGGTTGACGCGGCCTTTTGCGAGGTCACAGGCCGGTTGGCGAACGCGAGCGTATTGGGTGAGCACCTCGGTCGTTGGACGGCGACGCGGTCGGTCGATGACGTCGAGCGCGCCCTGCGGGCTGCCGGTGTCCCCGTGTCCCGCGTTGTCACGGCCGGCGACATGGCGGCAGCCGAAACCAGCTTCTTTCCGGCGGTGGCGCACCCGACGTCGGGGACGCGGGCTTACACGGCGGTGCCGGTGACGCGTCGCGGCGGTGGTCGTCCGGCAACGCGTCGCCCACCGCTGCTCGGCGAGCATACGGAGGCGGTCCTCTACGGGCTCCTCGGCATGGCGCCGGACGAGGTGGAGCGGCTGACGACCTGCAAGGCGGTGGGCAACTGACCGAGGGCTATGGTCGGGTGAACGCTCTGCGCAGGGCGTTGTAGGCCGGGAGGTCGGGCAGCCGCGCGCCATGGACCGTCACCAAGTGCGCGGCGGCGAAATTCGCGAACCCGGCCGCCTCGCTCGGTTGGGCGCCGTCATTGCGGGCGTAGAGGTAGGCACCGGCGTAGATATCGCCGGCACCCGTGGTGTCGACGGCATGGGTACCTCGGCCAGGGGTGAGTTCGCGCGCGCCCGGGCTCACCGCGAGACTGCCCCGGGCGCCGAGGGTGATGTTCACGAACGGGGCGACATCGCCGAGTTCGGTGGCGGCGATGTCCAAGCGGTCGGTGCCGGTCCAGGCGAGCGCCTCCTCTTCGTTGCAGAACAGTTGCGTGACGCCGTTGCCGAGCATGACCTCGAGCGCATCGCGGAAACCCTCGACCATCGAAGGATCGGACAGCGACAGGCTGGTCTTCACGCCCGCCGACTCCGCGACTTCGCGCGCGAATACGGCGGCGGCGCAGCCAGGCTCGGTGGATGCCAAGTAGCCTTCTACATATAGGTAGCGCGATGCCACGAGCGCGGCTTCGCTCACGTCGTCCCGCGACAAGGTCGCGGAGACGCCTAGGTAGGTGGTCATCGAGCGCTCGGCGTCGGCGGTGATGAGGGTGAGGCAGCGTCCCGATTTGCCGTCGCTTGCGCGGTTTCCCGCGGTGTCGATCCCGGCGGCCCTGAAGTCGTCGAGAAAGTGCCGGCCGGTCTCGTCGTCGCTGACGCGTCCGGAATAGAAGCCGCGGCCGCCGAAACCTTGTACCGCGTAGACCGTATTGGCAGCGGACCCGCCCGACATGCGGCGGTGCTCACGCCCTTCGAGACCGTTGGCAAGCGCCTCGATCTCCTCCTCGGACACCAACGTCATGTGTCCCTTGGCGATGCCCCGGTCACGCAGGAACGTCTCGTCGACCGCGTATTCGGCGTCGACGAGGGCGTTGCCGATGCCGTAGATGTCGTAGCTCACGCGGCGAGGGTCCGGAAGGCCTCGTCGATGGCGGCGACCGTGGCATCGACCGCACTCGTGTCGTGCGCACCCGAGACGAAGGCCGCCTCGAACGCCGACGGGGCGAAGTACACGCCGCGCGCCAGCAAGGCGTGGAAGAAGCGGCCGTACTTCTCGGCGTCGGCGCGTTGCACGTCGGCGAAACTGCGCACGGGTTCATCGGTGAAGAACAAGCTGAACATGCCACACACGGCGTTGAGGACGAGCGGCACGCCGTGGCGTTCGGCGGAGGTGGCGATCCCTTCGGTGAGTTGCCGCGTCGTCTTGCCGAGGGTGTCGTAGAACGCGTCGTCGAGGGAGCCGAGGAGAGCGAGGCCGGCGCGCATGGCCAGGGGATTGCCCGACAGCGTGCCGGCCTGGTAGACGTCGCCGGCGGGTGCGATCCGGTTCATGATCTCGGCCTTGCCGCCGAACGCGCCGACGGGCAGGCCGCCGCCGATCACTTTGCCGAGGGTTGTCAAGTCGGGGTCGATGCCGTACGCCGCTTGGGCGCCGCCCCGGTGGACTCTAAATCCCGTCATCACCTCGTCGAAGATGAGCACGCTTCCGGCGTCCGCGGTGATTTGGCGCAGCGCCTGGAGGAAGCCTGGTGCCGGGGGGATGCAGCCCATGTTGCCGGCGATCGGTTCGACGATGACGGCCGCGATGTCGCTGCCAACACCGGCGAAGATCTCGCGCACGGCGTCGATGTCGTTGAAGGGCGCCGTCAGGGTGTGCTTGGCCGTATCGGCGGGCACGCCGGGCGAGTCGGGGAGCCCCAGGGTGAGCAGTCCGGAGCCGGCGGCGGCGAGCAGGGCGTCGGCGTGGCCGTGGTAGCAGCCTTGGAACTTGACGATCTTGTCGCGGTTCGTCGCGGCGCGGGCGAGGCGAATCGCGGACATGGTCGCCTCGGTACCCGAGTTAACCATGCGCACCTTCTCGATCCCCGAAAACCGTTCGGTGATGGCTTCCGCCATGGCAATCTCGACGCGGGTGGGCGCGCCGAAGCCCAACCCCGCCAGGGCTTGTTCACGAACCGCGTCCACCACCGGGAGGAAGGCGTGGCCCTGCAGCATGGGTCCCCAAGACCCGACGTAGTCCACGTACCGATTGCCGTCCTCGTCCGTGAGCCAGGCACCGTCGCCGTGGGCAAAAAACACCGGCGTACCGCCCACGCCACGGAACGCACGCACCGGCGAGTTCACCCCGCCAGGGATGCTCTGCTGAGCCCGTTCGAACAGGTCCTTCGACGTTTTCCGGCGCATGGCTGCCTGTGCTTACCGCGAAGCGGCGGATTGTAAACGAACGACGTACGCGGGCCTTGCACGAGCCCGAATGCGGACGTGGACGTCCGGGTACCGGCAAGGTTCGGCGCCTCGGGGACAAATCGCGATGTTGTCAGCGGTCGTGTGGTGTTTGTGCGTAGCGGTCGATGTCGTCGCGGGTGAGGACGCCGACGACTTCGACGTCGGTGTCGCCGCGGACGACGCAAAGCGCCTCGACGCCCGTGAAGCGGAACTCGGCCAACGCCTCCAGCAGGGTGGCGCGGTTGTGGATGACGCCGGCGTCCTTGCGCATCCCGGGGACTTCCATGAGGTCGATGACTTCGGCGTCTAGGCGCGGGTCGAACCGCTGTGGGTCGTCGGCTGGAGCGAGGTCGTCCGGCGCTGGGGACAAGGCGCTGCCGAGGGCAACGAGGTGGTTCTCGAGATCGGTGGCGTTGAGTACGGCGCGGAAGGCACCGTTTTCCTCGATCACGAGCCATGTCGGGGAACTCGCCAGTGCTGAGCGGAGGTCGCGTACGCTCACCGACCTGGGGACGCGCGACAGGTTGCGTGTCATCAGCCCCGCCGCGCCGGCGCGCATCAAGTGTTGCGATGCGGGGTCGGGTGGGTATTGCAGGCCGAGGGCGTTCAGCGTTGTGAGGAAGATCGACCGCTGCTTTGCGAACTGCGTCACGGTGAGTGATGCCACGACGATGATCAGCATGGCCGGGAGGATGATCGCGGGATTGGCCGTCAACTCCAGGACGGCCAGCAGTGCCGCAAGGGGCGCCTGGAGCACGGCGGCCATCATCGCGGCCATGCCGAGCATGACGTAGAACGAGGGTTCCGACGCGAGGCTAGGTGCGAACGCGTTGCCGATCACGCCGAGCAAACCGCCGAGCATGGCACCCATCACGAGGGTCGGTCCGATCATCCCGACCGGCAGACCCACTCCCACGCAAGCGGCTGACGCAACGGTCTTCGCGATCAGGATGATCAAGAGCGCCGTCCATGCCAGTTGGCCGAGCAAGGCTTGGTTGACCGTGTCGTAGCCGACGCCGAGTACGGCGGGGGTGACCATGGCGGCGAGTCCGGTCACCGCGCCTGCGGCCATGGCTCGAACCCAAAACGGCCCCACCTGGAAGCGCGCGATCGTCCTCACCATCAGGATGAACGCGCTGCCGACGAGACCGACCGCGACGCCGGCGAGGGTGATGTAGGGGATCTCGAGCAGGGAACGCAGTTCGGTCTCTGGAACCGAGAATGCGATGACGTCACCGAAGAACCAGCGGTTCACCACGGTCGCGGTGACCGACGCGATGATCACCGGGATGAAGCTCGCGATGGTGTACTCCATCATCACCACTTCCATCGCGAAGATGACGCCGGCCATCGGCGTGTTGAAGGACGCACCGATGGCTGCGGCGGAACCGCAGGCGACCAGGGTTCGGACGCTGTTGTTCGGCAACCGGACCGCGTTGCCGAGCAGGCTCGAGGTGGCGGCGCCGAGGTGCACGGCAGGCCCTTCGCGACCGCCGGACAGGCCAACGGACAAGGCGGCTATGCCGCCGACGAACTGGTGTAGCGCACTGCGCAGCGGCATGTGCCCTTGATACCGCGACAGGCGTTCCATGACGTGGACGACGCCGAAGCGCCGGGATTCTGCTGGCAGCCGACTCAGGATCAAGCCGAGCACGGTCGCGCCGACAAGGGGCATCAGCAACGCCGTCCACGGGCTCAAGCCATCGAAGTTCTCCGCGTCAGGGCGACCGGTCAGCCACGCGCCGCCTTCGAGGCCGGCCCGGAATAGCAGGACGACCACGCCTGTGAGGAGACCGGCAACGATCGCGAGGAGTATGAGCGGCGGCAACGCCTCGACGCCCGCCAACTGGCGACGCAGGAATTCAAGGGAGGGGCGCTTGACGGCGAGGCGGGGTAGCAGTGCGGAGCCTGTTCGCGGTTCGTTGTACGACCGTACTATAACCGCGACCCCCGCCCGGCTTGCCGACGGGGTCTATAATGGCGGCATGGACGCGAACATCGAATTCTCATCGCGTGCCGCGCACAAGGTGCGTGAACTCATCGACGACGAGGGCAATCCCGCGCTGAAGTTGCGCGTATTCATCACCGGCGGCGGCTGCAGCGGGTTTTCCTACGGGTTCACCTTCGACGACGGCGTGGCCGACGACGACGCGGTGATCGAGCGCGACGGGGTGACGGCCGTCGTCGACCCGATGAGCTACCAGTATCTCGCGGGCGCCGAGATCGACTACCGGGAGGATCTCGCCGGCGCGCAGTTCATCGTCGCCAACCCCAACGCGTCCTCAACCTGCGGCTGCGGCAACTCCTTCGCGATCTGATCGGGAGGGTATGCGGACGTCGGCGAACGGCTTGCCGTTCGCGTCGCATTAGCCATTCAAGCGGTATGAATCGCACCTAAGACTCGGCTGCCGCTGGCACCCGTGACATCCGGCGCGTTGCTCGGCTCGCCAGCAAGCGTACGGTGCGCAAACCACGCGAACGCCGCAGCCTCCAACGCATCGCCATCGACGCCGAGGTCATCACTGCTGACTAGCTCGAACTCCCCGAGATGTCGGCCGACCCGCACCATCAAGTCCCCGTTGTGCCGACCGCCGCCGCAGACCACGACGTCGCCCCCTCCTGGTCCCCACTGGCGTATGGCGAAAGCGATGCTCCAAGCAGTGAACTCGGCCAAGGTCGCCTGCACATCCACCGCGTCGACCGCGTCGCGCGCGTGCGTCGCGTCCTGGCAGGCGCGTTTAACGTAGTCTAGGTGGTAGGTCTCCTTGCCGGTGCTCTTCGGCGGTGCCGCGTGGACGAACGAGTCGCGTTGAAGAACGGCCAAGAGGGCCTCGACGACCCGCCCAGCGGCGGCCCACGTGCCGTCGCGGTCGTACGGCTCATCCCGGCAATGCCGTGACCAAGCGTCGACCAGTGCGTTGCCTGGCCCGGTGTCGAACCCGGTTACCCGGGTCGTCTGGGCCGGCAACATCGTTGCGTTGGCGATGCCGCCGATGTTGAGGACGACGCGGTGGCGGTCTTGCTGGCGGAACAACGCCTCGTGAAATAGCGGCACGAGCGGCGCCCCCTGACCACCGGCGGCCATGTCGCGGCGGCGGAAATCGGCGACGGTGTCGATGCCGGTGACCTCGGCGATTCGGTTTGGGTCACCGATCTGCAAGGTGAACGGTCGCTTGGCGGCGGGGCGGTGTCGCACGGTCTGCCCGTGGGAGCCGATGGCGCGCACGTCGGCGACGGCGATGTTCCAGCTTGCCAGGCAGTCGAGCACGGATTGGCCGATGAACTCCCCAAGGGCCGCGTCGATGACGCCGAGGCGGTCGATTTCGCGGTCTCCTGGGACGGACAGGGCGGCGAGGTCGCGCGCGAGTTCGCTCGGCAGGGGAACTGTGGACGCGGCGATGATGGCCGGAGGTGAGGTGCCCGTGTCGAGTACGGCGACATCCAGACCGTCCATGCTGGTACCGGTCATGACGCCGACGTATTTCATGGTGCGCTACTGAGGTGCGGTCTGGAGCGCGATCTCGTAGCGGTCCCTGCGGGATTGGAGGTCGTTCAGTATCGGCGTGGTCGTGGCAAGGAAATCTTCCCGCAACGCGGCCGCGATCGGTTGGGCATCGGGCAAGCCGACGGTGCTTGGATTCTTGTGCACGCCGTCGACCAGGAACTCGTAGTGGAGATGCGGCCCGGTGGCCCAGCCCGTGGCCCCGACGTAGCCAATCACTTGCCCCTGCTTGACCCTCTGTCCCTGCTTTAGGTCGTCGGCGAAGCGGGAAAGATGCAGGTACTTGGTCTGGTAACGCTCGCCGTGCTGGATGACGATGTAGTTGCCGTTTGCCCGGGTGCGCGAGCGGGCGGTGACCCTACCGTCTCCGGTGGCCTTGACCGCGGTGCCGACCGGCGCGGCGTAGTCGATTCCGCGGTGCGGCATGACCCGCTTCCACAGCGGATGCACGCGCTTTAAGTTGAACGGCGAACTGACGCGGGCGTCGAGCGGCGTGCGCACGAACCGTTTGCGCATGGTGTTGCCCCCGGGGGCGTAGTAGCTTGCTACGCCGTCGGCGTCAACGTAGCGCACCGCCCGATGGGTCTTGCGGCGGGTGACGAATTCCGCGGCGAGAATGTCGCCGTAACCGATGAACTCCCCGTCGATGTGGCGTTCATCGTAAAGGACGTGGAACTCGTTGCCGGGGCGGACGTCGTGGACGAAGTCGATGTCCCACTGGAAGATCTCCTCCAAGCGGATGGCGAATGCGTCGCTCAAGCCTAGGTCCTTGCAGGTGGTGTAGAGCGACTGGTCGACGTGGATCCGGCCCACCTTGTAGACGCGTTCGAAGTCCGGCTCGCGGACTGTCTCGGTGGCTTCGAAACGGTCGCCGATGCGGCGGAAGTCGAGGCTCTTCAACCGATCCGGCCGATACCTCAGGTGTTGCAGGTTGCCTTCTTCGTCGGCGGCGAAGTCGAACTCGTGCCCGGGCCGGATGGCCGCCAAGCGCCTGCCATGGGGCCCGCTATGAACGACGAGGTGCAGATCCCGGGGGTGGAAGCCGTGGCGATCGAAGATCTTCGCGAGGTTGTCGCCCGACTTGACCGGGGCGGTGAAGTCGCTCGGGGTTGGCAGGGGGGGTGGTGGCGCGGGTGGGGCGGCCGCGATCGGTGGGGGGGCGGATTCGGTGGGCTCGGTGGGGGGAGTGACGCTGGCAGCGTTCGCGGTTTGGTCAGAGCTCCGGCCGCCCAAGGCAACGACTAGCAGGAACGTGCCAACGGCGACAACGATGATGGCGTGTTGCTTTGGCGGCGCGAGCACGGTCCGACGAGCATCCCTTTTGACCCAATGACGCCCGTCCCAAAGTGCCCTCAAAGCCAGGCGAAGGCCGATTATTAAACGAAATCGTGATTGATGGAAACCCCTGTGCGCTGCTATGGTGCACGGTTCTCGAAACCTGTCACTCCCCATGGCTTCGCTACTCCGTGCCCTCGAGGGGCGAGGGCTGCTCGCCCAAGTGTCCGATCGGGCAGGTCTCGATGCCCACCTCGCAGGCGGCTCGCGTACGGTGTATGCCGGGGTGGACCCAACCGCGTCGAGTCTCCAGGTCGGCAACCTCGTGACGTTGCTGATGCTACGTCGGTTCCAATTGCGTGGCCACCGGCCGGTCGCCGTGGTCGGGGGCGCGACGGGGCTGATCGGCGACCCGTCCGGGCGCGTGGACGAACGTGCGCTGAACGATGCGGCGACCGTCGAAGCCTGGGTCGATGCGATACGCGCTCAGGTGTCGCAGTTCATCGATCTCGAGGGCAACAACGCGGCTTTGGTGGTCAACAACCTGGACTGGACGCGGGACCAGGACGTCATCGGCTTCCTGCGCGACGTGGGCAAGCACTTCTCGGTCAATGCGATGATGCAGCGTGACTCGGTCCGCTCGCGCCTTGAGCGGGACGGGGCGGGCATCTCGTACACCGAGTTCAGCTACATGCTGCTGCAGGCGTACGACTTCCTCGAGTTGGCGCGTCGCTACGAGTGCTCGGTGCAAGTCGGTGGCAGCGATCAATGGGGCAACATCGTCAGCGGGGTGGACCTGGTGCGGCGCGCCTTGCAGCGGCAGGCGTTTGCCCTCACCCACCCGCTCATCACGAAGCAAGATGGCACGAAGTTCGGTAAGAGCACGGACGGAGCGATCTGGCTGGACGCCGGGCGTACGTCCCCCTATGCCTTCTACCAGTTTTGGATGAATACGCCGGATGCGGACGTGGTGCCGTACGTGCGCTGCTTCACGCTGCTCGAGGACGACGAGATCGCGGCGGTGGCCGATGCGGTGCGCGAGCGTCCGGAACGCCGTGATGCGCAGCGCACGCTGGCTCGAGAGGTGACGCGCCTCGTCCATGGCGCCGACGCCGTGGACGCCGCGGAACGCATCACGACGGCGCTTTTCGACGGCCAGGTGCGGGCCTTGCGCGAGGACGACTTCTCCCAACTGGCCCGTGACGGCATGGCGGCGAGCACGGTCGCGGCCGGCACGGGGCTGCTCGAGGCGATGACCGGCGCCGGGCTCGCGCCCTCGAACGGTGCCGCGCGGCGGCTGGTGCAGAGCCGCGGCGTGCGCGTGAACGGCGAGGTGGTCGAGGATGCCGGGATGCGCCTGGAGGCTGCCAATGCCCTGCACGGTCGCTACCACGTCGTGCGCCGCGGCCGGAAGAACTGGCACATGGTGATCGTCGAGGGCTAGAGCGGCGTCGAAAGCGCCAAAAAGACGTTGACAGGCCGGATGCCGGGCGTAAGATACGCCCCCCTTGCCCCTACGGCCCCCGGGTCGGTGTCGGGGCGCTCTTTAAGAGATTGAAGACAAGCCATTCGTGTGGGCGCTCGATGCGAAGTCACGAGCAAACCTTTTGGCTGTCCAGCCTTGGCAACCACGCGGTCCGCTAGTCGGGACGCGTGGGGACTCTAAGGATGGGTGGCTTTGCTTGAAAACTGAAGAGTTTGATCATGGCTCAGATTGAACGTTGGCGGCAGGCCTCAACCATGCAAGTCGAACGAGAAAGGCCCTTCGGGGCTGAGTAAAGTGGCGGACGGGTGAGTAACGCGTAGGAATCTACCCGGCAGTGGGGGATAACTCGGGGAAACTCGAGCTAATACCGCATGCGACCGGTGCCTTAGGGTATCGATGAAAGCGGGGGATCTCGCCGTGGCGGTTTCGGCCGCAGCGGAAAGACCTCGCGCTGTCGGAGGAGCCTGCGTTGGATTAGCTAGTTGGTGGGGTAATGGCCTACCAAGGCGACGATCCATAGCTGGTCTGAGAGGACGATCAGCCACACTGGGACTGAGACACGGCCCAGACGGCTACGGTCGGCAGCAGGTGGGAATCTTGCACAATGGGCGAAAGCCTGATGCAGCCATGCCGCGTGTGTGAAGAAGGCCTTAGGGTTGTAAAGCACTTTCAGTGGCGAAGAAAAGGTCGGCGTTAATAGCGCCGCCCCTTGACGTTAACCACAGAAGAAGCACCGGCCAACTCCGTGCCAGCAGCCGCGGTAATACGGAGGGTGCGAACGTTAATCGGAATTACTGGGCGTAAAGCGCGCGTAGGCGGTTTGTTAAGTGGGATGTGAAATCCCCGGGCTCAACCTGGGAACTGCGTTTCAAACTGACAAACTAGAGTTCAGTAGAGGGAGGTGGAATTTCCTGTGTAGCGGTGAAATGCGTAGATATAGGGAGGAACACCAGTGGCGAAGGCGGCCTCCTGGACTGAAACTGACGCTCAAACGCGAAAGCGTGGGGAGCAAACAGGATTAGATACCCTGGTAGTCCACGCCGTAAACGATGAGAACTAGCCGTTTGGCCCCTTGAGGGCTTAGTGGCGCAGCTAACGCGATAAGTTCTCCGCCTGGGGAGTACGGCCGCAAGGTTAAAACTCAAATGAATTGACGGGGGCCCGCACAAGCGGTGGAGCATGTTGTTTAATTCGAGGCAACGCGAAAAACCTTACCACCACTTGACATCCACGGAACTTTCCAGAGATGGATTGGTGCCTTCGGGAACCGTGTGACAGGTGCTGCATGGCTGTCGTCAGCTCGTGTCGTGAGATGTTGGGTTAAGTCCCGTAACGAGCGCAACCCTTATCCTTATTTGCCAGCGGATCAAGCCGGGAACTCTAAGGAGACTGCCGGTGACAAACCGGAGGAAGGCGGGGACGAGGTCAAGTCATCATGGCCCTTATCGTGGTGGGCTACAAACGTGCTACAATGGGCGGTACAAAGGGCTGCAATCCCGCGAGGGGGAGCGAATCCCCAAAACCGCTCGTAGTCCGGATAGGAGTCTGCAACTCGACTCCTTGAAGCCGGAATCGCTAGTAATCGCGAATCAGCATGTCGCGGTGAATACGTTCCCGGGCCTTGTACACACCGCCCGTCAAGTCATGGGAGTGGGTTGCACCAGAAGTAGCTAGTCTAACCTTCGGGGGGACGGTTACCACGGTGTGATTCATGACTGGGACTAAGTCGTAACAAGGTAGCCGTAGGGGAACCTGCGGCTGGATCACCTCCTTAAACCCAAAAAGATCGACCAGGCTTACCTGCTGTTGCATTTCAGCGACTGTCGGTTGGCATTGGTCCGATCCATGCTTGTTTCTTGGTGTCGACGCCCACACGAATGGCCTTGTCTTTGAGTCCTTGTGACGAAACGCGCCCTTGAACGGCGCGAACGCGCGATGCCCGCGTGAAGCGTGGTGCCCGTAAGCGGCGTGCCACGAAGTGTTGCGCTACACGGGTCTGTAGCTCAGCTGGTTAGAGCGCACCCCTGATAAGGGTGAGGTCGACGGTTCAAATCCGTCCAGACCCACCAAGCGCCATGCGGACCGGTGCCTCGCGTTAATCGCGTTGAAGGAGTGCACGGGGTCCGTCGGTGGTTGGCAAGCGCTGTTGCTCGCCAGTATGGACGACGGATCCGGCGCAGCCCAGCCGAGCGGGCATAGCGCTCGTAGCGCTCACGAAAAAGGGGCCGTAGCTCAGCTGGGAGAGCACCTGTCTTGCACACAGGAGGTCAGGAGTTCGATCCTCCTCGGCTCCACCAATGGCGCAAGTCCGTCGAATCGAATAAAGCCAACATCCAAGCGATTAGCGCGTGCGCCGCTTGGATGTTGGCTCTACGCCGGGGGTAACTTCCCCTGGATCCAAGAGACGCTCATTAACAGTTCGTTCTTTGATGAAGCCAAGTGTCGCTTTTGCGGCGCCGTGCCATTTGGTGGGGCGCTGCTAGTAAGCGATGCTTAACCCAAATTGAAGTAGAAATTGTGCGTCTGCGAGTGACGAGCGTAACTGCTCGGTTGCTCGCGTGGCGGCGCCTTGGTGCGCCGCCACAGGTAAATACCGGCGACTTTCGTTCGATCATCTGGTCTGGCGCGCGAAGAAAACTCGCGGGCTGGGTTATATGGTCAAGTGAATAAGCGCATTCGGTGGATGCCTTGGCAGCTGAAGGCGATGAAGGACGTGGCAGCCTGCGATAAGCCTCGGGGAGTCGGCAACAGACTTTGATCCGGGGATTTCCGAATGGGGAAACCCAACCAAGCAATTGGTTATCGCGTACTGAATACATAGGTGCGCGAGGCAAACCCGGGGAACTGAAATATCTAAGTACCCGGAGGAAAAGAAATCAACCGAGATTCCCCTAGTAGCGATGAGCGAAAGGGGACTAGCCCTTAAGCGGGCCGGACGTTAGCAGAAACACCTGGAAAGGTGTGCCGTAGCGGGTGACAGCCCCGTATGCGAAAACAACCGGTTCGTGAAATCGAGTAGGGCGGGGCACGTGAAACCCTGTCTGAACTGTCTTCGGACGAGGGGGGACCATCCTCCAAGGCTAAATACTCTCAGCTGACCGATAGTGAACTAGTACCGTGAGGGAAAGGCGAAAAGTACCCCCGTGAGGGGAGTGAAACAGTACCTGAAACCGGATGCGTACAAGCAGTGGGAGCCAATTTCGTCACCAGGCAGCGCGCCGCTTGCGGAAAGCGAGCCGATCGACGAAAAGGTGACCGCGTACCTTTTGTATAATGGGTCAGCGACTTACTTTTACTGGCAAGGTTAACCGTCATTGGGGAGCCGTAGGGAAACCGAGTCTGAATAGGGCGCAAGCCTCCTGCTTGCAGGAGGAGTCTGTAGGAGTAGACCCGAAACCGGGCGAGCTAGCCATGGGCAGGGTGAAGGTCAGGTAACACTGACTGGAGGCCCGAACCCACCTATGTTGAAAAATGGGGGGATGACCTGTGGCTCGGAGTGAAAGGCTAATCAAGCCCGGAGATAGCTGGTTCTCCTCGAAAACTATTTAGGTAGTGCCTCTCGTATCGCCATCGGGGGTAGAGCACTGTTTGGGCTAGGGGGTCACCTCGACTTACCAACCCCATGCAAACTCCGAATACCGTTGAGCGCAGCGAGGGAGACAGACGGCGGGTGCTAACGTCCGTCGTCGAAAGGGAAACAACCCGGACCGCCAGCTAAGGTCCCTAAGTCATGGTTAAGTGGGAAACGATGTGGGAAGGCTCAGACAGCCAGGAGGTTGGCTTAGAAGCAGCCATCCTTTAAAGAAAGCGTAATAGCTCACTGGTCGAGTCGGCCTGCGCGGAAGATGTAACGGGGCTAAAACCATGCACCGAAGCTGCGGAGTCGTGCCGTTAGGTACGACTGGTAGAGGAGCGTTCTGTAAGCCGATGAAGGCGGTCCGCGAGGACTGTTGGAGGTATCAGAAGCGAGAATGCTGACATGAGTAACGATAAAGGAGGTGAAAATCCTCCTCGCCGAAAGACCAAGGGTTCCTGCGCAACGCTCATCGGCGCAGGGTAAGTCGGCTCCTAAGGCGAGGCCGAAAGGCGTAGTCGATGGAAAGCTGGTCAACATTCCAGCACCACGTTTTGCTGCGATGGGGTGACGAAGAAGGCTAGGCTGGCCTGGCGATGGTTGTCCAGGTGAAAGCAGGTAGGCTGGGATCCTAGGTAAATCCGGGATCCCTCAAGGCCGAGATGTGACGACGAACGGGACCTATACGGACCCGGAAGTGGCCGATGCCACGCTTCCAAGAAAAACCTCTAAGCTTCAGGCAATGCGTGACCGTACCCCAAACCGACACAGGTGGTCGGGTAGAGAATACCAAGGCGCTTGAGAGAACTCGGGTGAAGGAACTAGGCAAAATGGCACCGTAACTTCGGGAGAAGGTGCGCCGCTGACGGTGACGGGACTTGCTCCCAGAGCTATTGGCGGTCGAAGATACCAGGTGGCTGCGACTGTTTACTAAAAACACAGCACTCTGCAAACTCGCAAGAGGACGTATAGGGTGTGACGCCTGCCCAGTGCCGGAAGGTTAATTGATCAGGTTAGTCTTCGGACGAAGCTTGTGATCGAAGCCCCGGTAAACGGCGGCCGTAAATATAACGGTCCTAAGGTTAACTAACGCTAGCCTTAGTAAAACTGAACTATATGCGGGAAACTCCTCCAAAACTATCCGGTACTCGTTTGGTCTTGCGACCATTCAGTAACAATCCGGTGGACATGGGGACAATCCGCAGGGAAGATTCGGATGTACCGAAAACCCTCAGAGACTAATACGTTCAGGAGCATCCAGTGAAGCTTCAGGCCGAATGGATTACAGGCTTCGTGGACGGTGAAGGGTGTTTTCACGTTGGCATCAATGCCAATGCGGAAATGAGAGCAGGATTCCAGGTCCTGCCGGAATTCACCGTTGTACAGCACGAGCGCGATGTACAGGTTCTGCATGCACTCAAGAGCTATTTCGGATGCGGCGTGGTTCGCGTGAATCACGGCGACCGTATGGCTTACCGGGTGCGCAATGCGGACCACCTCCGGGAAATCATCGTTCCATTCTTCATGAAGCACCCTTTGAAAACAGGAAAGAACGTGGACTTCAGAAAGTTCAGGCAAGTTCTTCTGAAAATGGAAAAGGGGATCCATCTGACTGGCGAGGGTGTCGAAGAGATTCGGCAAGTCGCTGACCAGATGAATCGAGGACGCTCAAGATAGAGTCCGGCTCCTTTGGAAACACTGGAGATTAACCGAGCGAAATTCCTTGTCGGGTAATTGAATTGCCCCGCGCGCCTGTGAGGGCGCGTCGCCAACCGGCTCATATCGGGGAAACCCTCCTGCCGTGCCAGCGGCAAAGGGCAATCCCGAGGGAAGTCGTACCGATCGGCCGCGGTGACGTGGTTGGACGGTATTGACCCCGTAACGACTGATCCGAAAGGAGAGGTGCGGCACCGAGCGATCGGGCTGCACAATACGCCGGTCACTTGTCCCTTCCGGAAACGGAGGGAAGGGAGTTCCTATGGAGATGACAGAAGGTCCTGTGCTGAACCCATGGTTTGTCACGGGGCTGGTAGAGGGCGAAGGCTGTTTCAGCGTCTCCTTCAGTTTCCGACGGAAGCTGAAGGTCGGCATCGAGACCAGGCCGTCGTTCTCCCTCTCTCTCAACCAACGAGACTTGGAACTGCTCAAACAGTTCCACGCGTTTTTTGGGTG
This sequence comes from Candidatus Azotimanducaceae bacterium, assembly GCA_965203685.1. Lineage (GTDB taxonomy): Bacteria > Pseudomonadota > Gammaproteobacteria > Pseudomonadales > Azotimanducaceae > VXYL01. The sequence goes on along the minus strand of OZ241908.1, from coordinate 5,013,143 downwards.
TGGCGCGATTCGGTATTCGCGGTCTGATCGGACTTACAAGTACGAGTCCAGGTCACTCGCGGATTTGACAAGGCGAATCGTCCCGCACTTTGAGCGGTACCCGTTGGTTGGGTCGAAGAGCAAGGATTTTTCAATCTTTGCTGAGATCTGCCGCAAGGCACGTGCGAACGAGCACCTGAACGGCGACATCCTGCGAACCATCATTGAGTTGGCGTACGAGATGAACCCGTCGGGTAAACGACGGCACGAGAAGAGAGATCTCCTAAGGGAGCTTGACAAGTTGAAGGTATAGTCTGCGCCCCGGTGAAAACCGGGGGAAACGCGAAGTTCCGACCTGCACGAATGGCGTAACGATGGCCACACTGTCTCCACCCGAGACTCAGTGAAATTGAAATCGCGGTGAAGATGCCGTGTACCCGCGGCTAGACGGTAAGACCCCGTGAACCTTTACTACAGCTTCACACTGGACTTTGACTTAGTTTGTGTAGGATAGGTGGGAGACTTTGAAGCGAGGGCGTCAGCTTTCGTGGAGTCGTCCTTGAAATACCACCCTTGCTATGTTGGGGTTCTAACTTAGGCCCATTAGCTGGGTTGAGGACAGTGTGTGGTGGGTAGTTTGACTGGGGCGGTCTCCTCCTAAAGAGTAACGGAGGAGTACGAAGGTGCACTCAGCATGGTCGGAAATCATGCAATGCGTATAAAGGCGGAAGTGCGCTTGACTGCGAGACCGACGGGTCGAGCAGGGTCGAAAGACGGTCTTAGTGATCTTGTGGTTCTGAATGGAAGGGCCATGACTCAACGGATAAAAGGTACTCCGGGGATAACAGGCTGATACCGCCCAAGAGTTCACATCGACGGCGGTGTTTGGCACCTCGATGTCGGCTCATCACATCCTGGGGCCGGAGCCGGTCCCAAGGGTATGGCTGTTCGCCATTTAAAGTGGTACGCGAGCTGGGTTTAGAACGTCGTGAGACAGTTCGGTCCCTATCTGCCGTGGGCGTTTGAGATTTGAGAGGAGCTGCTCCTAGTACGAGAGGACCGGAGTGGACGAACCTCTGGTGTTCCGGTTGTCACGCCAGTGGCATCGCCGGGTAGCTATGTTCGGAAGGGATAACCGCTGAAAGCATCTAAGCGGGAAGCCCCCCTCGAGATTAGATCTCACCAAATCTTCGAGATTTCTAAAGGGCCCTCGTAGACGACGAGGTTGATAGGCGGGGTGTGTAAGCGCCGTGAGGCGTTGAGCTAACCCGTACTAATTGCCCGTGAGGCTTGACCATATAACCGAGTCCGCGTTTTGCCGGACTGGGTCGACGCAAGTCCAGATCGGTACCTAACCGGGCGCACGATTTTCTTAAGGGTAGCTTCATCGAGACGAATTGTTGACGCACCGGTGCGAAAAACGCGCCGATGCAACGGTTCGCCTGACGACCATAGCGAGTCGGTACCACCTGAATCCATCCCGAACTCAGCAGTGAAACGTCTCAGCGCCGATGGTAGTGTGGGGTCTCCCCATGTGAGAGTAGGTCGTTGTCAGGCACTTATTCCAACGGCCCGGGCGCATTGCGTCCGGGCCGTTTCATTTTGGCCTGGCCTTCCGGCGTAAGGGAAATCGATACGGACGGGGGACGTCCGCGGACTGTCACGGCGTGGTGAACGCAACCCGCAGATAGCCGAGCCTACTCCCTGGCATGTCGTAGAGCGACGGATCGTAGCCGTTGATCGGCGCGCTTTGGCTTGGCGGTGGATCGCGATCGAGGACGTTGTTCAAGCCGAGAGACAGCGTCAGCGTGCCGCGCGGCAGGGCGCTCTCGTAGCCCAATTGGGCGTCATGGTAGACCGTCGTACCTAGCCGGTTGCGTGAAGCGGTGTTGTCGTGGCGATTCGGCATCGAACAAAGGTCGAGGTTGGTCAGGCTCGCCGGCGTGCCGTCAAGAAAGTCAGAACAGCGCTCCGTGATGGCGTGGATGTAGCGCACGCTCCATGACAGCCGCCACCGTGCGATTTCCCAGTCGGCCGTCAGGTTCGACTTCCAGGCTGGCTTGCCCTGGTCGCCCCGGGTTTGGCCGACGAGCGAACGCTCCTCGATCACCGCGCCCCGAGCGTCCCGCAGGAGTTCGCGGTATTCGTCGACGTAAGTCGCGCGCCAATCCACGCGCCAACCGGCCCGGCCGGCCACGAGAACGCCGAAGTCCCAGCCGGCCGTGCGGATCGAGCCAACGTTGAATAGCGTATTGCGAAACCGCGAAATACCTCCCCGTGAATTGCGCTCGACGAGTTGACACAACGCGGCGACCCCGGTCCGGTAGCACCCGTCGAGAACCGCTTGCGCGTCGTACCCCGTGATGGCGTCGTCAACGCGATGCTCGTAACGCACGAGTTCAAAGCGCAAGTCGTCAACCGAGCCCAGGTCGTGTGGTGCTAGCGGCTGCCACGTTACGGCGAGGGTCGAACCCGTCGAGGTTTCCGCGAGCAACGACTCGTTGCCACCGGTCAGCACGCTGATCTGGCCGCCGAGTTGGCTGTAGCTGCCGTCGCTGGGGACGCCGGCCGCGACACAGTTGTCGATGACGGCCTGGCCGACGTTGGTCGCCAGGAAGCTCGCGCACGGGTCGGCGATGGCGGCGTCGAGCCGCGTGAGTCCTCCGAACAGCTCGCCGATGTTCGGTGCCCGGTAACCTTCGGCCCAGGTCGCCCGCAGCAACAAGGCACTGATCGGGCGCCACCGCACGCCGGCTTTGCCCGTGACGCCGCTGTCGAAAGAGGTGTAGTCGAAGTAGCGCACAGCGGCGGAGAGATCGACGAGGTCCCCCCAAGGCGCATCGGCGACGAGGGGAACGGCGATTTCACCGTAGAAGGCAACGACGTCGAGCTTGCCGGTCGTCGGTTGTGCCGGGAGGCCGGCGGTATCGCCGGCTGCCACGACGGGGTCGGGGTCGAAACGGCCGGATTGCCTGCGCTGCTCCACGCCAGCGGCGAATGCGAGGGGGCCAGCGGGGAGGTCGAGCAAGTCGCTTGTGACATTGAACGTGAAACTCGTGAGTTTCTGCGCGCTGCTGTCCCGCTGGACGAAGCCGATCCAGTCGAGCATGCCGGGGGTGATCGTCCCGAGGCCGCCCTGTAGATTCAACGGGACGCAGCCGGGGATTCGTGCGCATTCCGCCGGGGGTCCGAGCGCTTGGAGCATCTTTCGGGCGTTGTGGGCTCCGTGCTTGGTCTGCTCGGCTTCGTTGTCCGACCAGACCACGTTGGCGTCCCAGTAGAGCGTTCGCCCGGCCGGGGTCCACTCGCCTTGGAGGCCGGCTGCCAAGTACCGCGTTTCGACATCCTGGCGAAAGATCCGTGGGCCGCTCTCGATGGGTCGGCGGGTTGCGAATGCGCCGGCACCGACATCGAAGCCGAACGGGTTGTACGGGTTGGCGCTGTCGATGACGATGTCGTCGAGGAGGCTACCGGACTCCGCCAGCGTGCCGGCCCACACGGGTTCCGGCGCGGCTTGGTTGACCGACTCCCGGCGGTTGACCAAAAGGCGCGCGAAGAGACGCACGTTGTCCGCGACGGCATGTTCGATGCGAGCGAACGTGCCGATCCGGCGCGAAGGCGTGAGCGTGAGGTTGTAGGGTGCGTAGTTGAAGCGGTCGGCGTTGCTCCAAGGGTGGTAGTCGTCTCCCGGTCCGCAGGGGCGTGCCGGGTCGTAGACGGGCCTGCCGCTGACACCGTCGTTCAGGGCGCAGTTGACGAAGCCCCCGGTGTTCGGATCGACGACGATGATCCGCCCTTGTGGAGTAAACGTGCTGCCATGGGTAACGCCGGTGCCTGGTTTGGGCCACCGGGTCTGCTCGTGGTCGGCGGCGCTGATCCGTTGCTGGGCGGTGTAGTCGACGCTGACCGATGCGGACGTGCTGCCGCGTGTACCACCGAAACCGAACTCCGCGTCGACCGTCTCGCCGCCGTGGACGTGGCGGCCGGCATACACGCTGCCACGCAGGCCCGATGTGGTGCGGGTGACGATGTTGACCACACCGGCGATCGCGTCGGAACCGTAGACCGCCGAAGCGCCGTCGCGCAGGACCTCGAGGCGTTCGACGACGCCCTCGGGAATGGTGTTGAGGTCGGTCGCGCCGGAGACGCCGCTGCCGGACGATCCGTGTATCCAACGCAGCCCGTCGACGAGCACGAGCACGCGCTTGGCGCCCAGATGGCGCAGGTCGACTTGGCTGGCGCCGGCCCCAACGCCGCCGCCGTCAGCGGGAAAGCCGAAGTTGCCGCTGCTGTTGAAACGGGTGTTGAGGGACGAGCCGGACACCGGGAGACGCCCAAGCATGTCGCCCAACGAAGTGAGCCCGGTCCGGTCTCGGTCCCGAGCGTCGACATTGAGGATGGACTCGCGTGCATCCAGGGGATCTTGACGAATGCGCGAACCGGTCACGACGATCTCCTCGTCGATCGTCGGCGCGTCGTCCACCGTCTTGGCTTGTGCGTCCAAGGCCCCGGCGAGCCAAAGGCTGCTGGCGGCGACCAGGGTCCACGGGTTGCGCTTAGAGCGCGCTGTCGGGTTCGCCATCCCAGTAGTCAAGAGGATCGTCGGCTCGGCCGATGAATCGGAAACCTTCGCGCGTTCCGACGGCGAACTTCCCGTTGTCCGGGTATTCGCATACGTCGGTGTCGGCCTTGGTCGAGATCGCGAGGTATTTGAGCGTCGTGGAACCCGTGTTGGTGAGCTTGTGGGCGACCTCGGGTCCGCCGCAGGGCGCGCCCAATACGTCCCCGGCCTCGACGTCGTAGACCGTGGTCCCGAACCGGTACCGGCCCTTGCCCTCCAGGATGACGAACATCTCTTCTTCGACGTGGTGCACGTGAAAAGGGCAGGAGGACTTGCCGGGAGGGACTTCGGTGTACGTCGCTCCGAGCTTGGTGAGGCCTATGCCGCGAGCGACCTGTGCGTCCGAACTGGCGTACGCGCGGCCCCGGTCGAACGACTGCAGCGGCAGATTGGCGAGTTTGGCGACGGGTGTCATGGCGGGCTCGCGGGTCGGCAGGTCATGTCGGGACACGTACCGCGCGAGTATACGGGTTCAATCTGCATCGATCTGTACGAGGTCCCCCAGTTGCGCCTTGCGCAACTTCACCGGGGCGCGCTTGCTCGCCTGCATGTTCAGAAGTTGGACGCCGAACGAGAAGGCCATCGCGAAATAGATGTAGCCCTTGGGGATGTGGATGTCGAGACCCTCGGCAACCAGCGCGAACCCGATCAGCACCAGGAACGACAAGGCGAGGATCTTGATGGTCGGGTTGCCCTCGACGAAGGCGCTCACCGGCCCGGCCGCGACCATCATCACCAGCACGGCGGCGACGATGGCGGCGATCATCACCGGAACGTGGTCGACGAGGCCGACAGCCGTGATGACCGAGTCGAGCGAGAAGACCATGTCGATCAGCGCGATTTGCACGAGGACGCCAACGAAGTTGGCCGCCATGGCGCGGCCGGCCTGTTGCTCCGAGACCTCGAGCGAGTTGTGGACTTCGCGCGTCGCCTTGGCAATCAGGAACGCACCGCCCAGGAGCAGGATCAGGTCACGGCCCGATATGCCTTCGTCGAGCACGCTGAAGAGGTCTCCCGTGAGGCCCATGACCCACGAAAGGGACAACAGGAGGCCGATCCGCATGAGCATGGCGAGGCTCAAACCGATGAGCCTCGCCTGCGCTCGCTGATGCTCCGGCAGGCGGCCCGTAAGCACGCTGATGAAGATGATGTTGTCGATGCCGAGTACGATCTCCAGCGCCGCGAGCGTCGCGAACGCGATCCAGATTTCCGGGCTCGCAAGCATTTCCCCCATGTCGTCTCCGCTTGAGTGGTCGGTGCCGATTGGGTACTTTACCCTCCCGGTTTGCACACGGGCCGCACAAGGCCCGAATACCGTTACTTCGCTTTGAGAACATGAAAACCGACCGCCCCGAAACGAACGAGGAAGCCATCGAGGCCGCCGTTTTCCGCCGACTGCTCGAACACCTCGACGAGAACAAGGCCGTGCAGAACATCGACCTAATGAACCTCGCCGGCTTCTGCCGCAACTGCCTCTCGAAGTGGTACGTGGCGGCGGCCGAAGAACAAGGCGTTGCCGTGGACTACGAAGCGGCCCGGGAGCGGGTCTACGGCATGCCCTACGGCGAGTGGAAGTCGCGCTACCAGGCCGAAGCGACCGCCGAGCAGGTGGCGGCCTTCGAGGGCGCGCGCAAAGAGCCCTCAGCCGGGGAGCGCGAGGGGCACGCCCCTCGCTGAGAAGTAAGCGGTCCTGCCGCACGGCTTGCCTCGTCGAAGTCACTACGGTTCAATTCCCCCATGCTCAATCTGTTGGTCAACGCGTGGCGCGATCGGGAGCGCTGGTTTTCGAGTGTCGCTCGGCGCGCACACAAGATCTGGCGCGACTGGCGCGGGCTGCTCTTGTTCGTCGCCATCATGCTCGTCTTTCGTTCCGCGGTTGCGGACTGGAACCAGGTGCCGTCCGGCAGCATGAAGCCTGGCATTCTCGATGGCGACCGCATCGTGGTCGACAAGCTCGCGTGGGATTTGCGTGTGCCGTTCACGGACTTGCGCATCGCGCAGTGGTCCAATCCGGCGCGCGGCGACGTGGTCACGTTCGTCAACCCCCTCGACGGCAGGTTGTTCGTCAAGCGGGTCGTCGCGGTGCCCGGCGATGTCGTGGAGTTGCGGATGAAGCAACTGATCGTCAACGGCGAGCGCGCCAGGTACACGCGGCTGCCGAAAGAGGCGGTTCGCGAGCTACCGATCGAGAACGCCCACCGGTACCACTTCTATCGCGAAGACCTGCTCGGGGAAAGCCGGGTGGTGATGATGCACAGCGAGCCCGGGCGGCACCAACTGCGCGGTAACCGGTTGACCTGGCTGGGACGGGAAGGCGACTCCTGCGAACAGTTCAGGCGCGTTGCCGCGGCTGGGGGAGACCAGCTTGCGCTGGCGATCTGCCGATGCGCGGACCGCGGCCACTGCGCCGACCTGCCGTCTTTCACCGTGCCCGAGGGCAAGTACTGGATGATGGGCGACAACCGCGACAACTCGAGCGACTCACGCGCGATCGGTTTCATCGACCGGGAAATCATCTACGGTCGGGCCCATGCCATCGCCTTCTCGGTCGACCGCAACCAGTACTACCGGCCTCGCTTCCACCGCTTCTTCACGGATCTGACGGACCCGCCGGATCCACGGGCTCAGCCGCTTTGACGCGTCCTCGGAAGACGTCGAAGGAGGAGCGCCGGTAGCGCCGTCGGCGTAGCCAGAATAGCGCGGCGCCACCGCCGATGGCGGCGACGATGGTCACCGCGACGAGCATCGCGCTCGACAGCAGGAACCCGAGCAGTTGCGTCGACTCGACGTCGTAAGCGCGGGCAAGCCACCAGATCCCCGCGCCGGCAGCGATGGTGCCGAGCAGGATTGTCCGTGCGAGCCGCAACATGCTGGTTCGTCAGCCGCGACGTTGGACGTCCAAGAGTTCCACCTCGAAGATCAACGTCTCGTTTGGGCCGATCCCGCCGGTGGTCCCGGCCTCGCCATACGCCAAGTCCGGCGGGATGTAGAACTTCCACTTGTCGCCGACCTTCATGAGTTGGAGACCTTCCGTCCATCCGCCGATGACGCCGTCTACCGGGAAGGCGGCCGGCCTGCCGCGATCGTGGGAACTATCGAAGACGCGTCCGTCGATGAAAGTGCCGACGTAGTGGGTGGTGACCATGTCCTGCGGTCCGGGGGAAGCGCCGTCGCCCGAGGCGAGCACCTCGTACTGCAACCCGGACGCGGTGGTCACGACGTTCGCCCGCACCCCGTTTTCGGCGAGGAAGGCCCGGCCCGCCTCGAGCGGCGTGGGTTCGGGCTCGGCGCTGGCCGTTGCGTCCACCGCTGCGTCCGTGGCCGTCTCCACGGCATCCGGGCTTGGCTCGGTGGAATCCGCCGGTGGCGGCGCTTCCGGCGCGCAACTGGTCGCGGTCGCGAGCAATACGACACCGGCCATCGAGACAACAACCTGCCTGACAGCGCTCATAACACTCCTCACGGGCTTCCCAAGTAGCCGCGCATGTTACGCCCCTGCGCGGCTTTTCGCCCCGTTCAAAACCCCGGTGGGCTCGGCGCATCGAACTTTCGAGCAACCGCTTGGAGGCAAACGCCTCATGGGTTACGCTCCGCGTCCGCCGCGAATGAAACACGGTCGGTTGGCCGTACAGGAACGCATGACCGAAAACCCCTTTGTCCGTTGGCTCCTCGTCATCCTGGCCGCTGCCGCCACCTCGGCGGTCGCGGACCCGGTCACTTCCGCCAGCGACTACGAAGCCTTGGCGCCGCTCGACGCGCATCCGCAAACGAGCGCGGCCATCGTCGACCGGCTACGCCACTACCACATGGCGTCGAAGCCGCTCGACGACGAGTTGTCGAGCCAGATCTTCGACAAGTACCTGTCCTTCCTGGATCCCAAGCGCAGCCACCTGCTCGCAGAGGACATCAGCGAGTTCGAGAAGTACCGGAACCTTCTCGACGATGCCCTCGAGCAGGGCGACCTCGAGCCAGCCTTCGAGATCTACAACCGCTTCCACCGCCGACTGCTCGAGAGGATCGAGTACGACGTGGCCACTCTCCAGCGCGGCATCGAGCAGTTCGACTTCACCGTCGAGGAGACCGTCGAGCTTGACCGCAGCGAAGCGCCTTGGCCGGCTGACCGTGCCGAGGTCGAGCGCCTTTGGCGCCAGAGTCTCAAGAGCCGGGCGTTGGGTGGGAAGCTCGCCGGCGAGTCGCTCGAGGCCATCGCCGACACATTGACCAGGCGGGTCAACAACCGCCTGCGTGCAGTGCGCCAGACGCGCAGCGAGGACGTCTTCCAGACCTATATCAACGCGTTTGCGCAGACCTACGACCAGTACACGCAGTACTTCTCGCCCCGGGACTCCGAAGATTTCAACATCGCCATGTCGCTTTCGCTCGAAGGCATCGGTGCCGTGCTCAGCCGCGAGGACGACTACACGGTCGTTGAAAGGCTCGTCAAAGGCGGTCCCGCCGATCTCGGCGGCGACCTGAAGCGGACCGATCGCATCGTCGCGGTTAGCCAGAGCGAGAAGGAACCGTTCGTCGACATCGTCGGCTGGCGCACGGACGAGGTCGTACAACTGATCCGCGGCCCGAAGGACTCGCCCGTCTTGCTCAAGGTGTTTGCCGCGGAAGGTGACCCGGCCGATACGCGCGTGGTGGAAATCGTCCGCAACGTGGTCAAGCTCGAAGACCAGGCGGCCAGCAAGGCGTCCTTCACTATCGAACGCAATGGCCGCGAGCAACGAATCGGCGTGGTCGTGGTCCCCACGTTCTACATGGATTTCAAGGCCCTGCGTGCCGGGGACGAGAACTACAAGAGCACCACCCGGGATGTCGCGCGACTGATTCGGGAACTCAAGGACGAAGGCATTGACGCGCTCATCGTGGATCTGCGCAACAACGGCGGCGGCTCGCTGCAGGAGGCGCGCGAGTTGACAGGCCTGTTCGTCGAGTCGGGTCCGGTGGTGCAAGTCGCCGACCAGAGCCGGCCCACCGTGTTGAGCGATCGGGACGGCGGGGCCGTGACTTGGCAGGGCCCCTTGGCCGTGATCGTCAACCGGTTTTCCGCCTCGGCGTCCGAGATCTTTGCCGGTGCCATCCAGGACTATGGCCTCGGTATCGTTGTCGGCAATCAGACCTTCGGTAAGGGCACCGTCCAGACGCTCATTCCGCTTCCCGCGGGCGAACTCAAGGTCACCGAGCGCAGGTACTACCGCGTCTCGGGGGAGAGCACGGAGCGAAACGGGATCGTGCCGGACATCGTGTTCCCGGCACGGGACGGAGCCGCGCCCCCGTCCGCGCCCGGCATAGGCGTGATCGACGACCCCATGGCGACGGTGTCGGCGGCGCCTTTCGCACCCCGCAACCGCGTGGCGCCGCTCTTGGACGCCTTGCGGACCCGGCATGAGGAGCGCGCGAGGACGGATCCTGAATTCGCCTACCTGCGGGCACGCGAGGACTACATCGGACGGCTCCGCGACCGGACCCACCTGTCGCTCAAGGAGGAGACCCGCATCGCTCAGCAGGAAGCCGACGATGCGTGGATCCTAGGTGTCGAGAACGCGCGCTTGACGGCGCGCGGCGAGCAACCCGTGGCCGACTTGGACGAACTGACGGTCCGTCGAGAGGCCGAGGCCGAAGACGAGCGACTGCCGAAAGACGACGCGCTGACGCTGGAAACGGCGGCGATTCTCGCGGACCTCATCGACCTGTCGCAGCCGCTGGCGATGGCGGGCGGGCAGGCCACGACGCCACGCATGCTGCCCACGGAGCCGCCGGCCACCGCCCGCGCCGACGAAGGCTAACGGCGGGCCAGAGGTCCGCATGGTGCGTGGACGTCCTCGTCCGCAGTTCGGTCGCTGACGTTCGCTACAGTTCGAAAGTCAGCGAGCGCGTCGCGATCGTCTTCAAGAGCGCGGTTTCGAAGGCCTCAAGAGGCATGGTCGTTTGCTGCTTGACGCCGTAACGACGCAGCGTGACCGTGCGCTCGGCAACCTCCCGTTCTCCCACGATCAGCAGGTTCGGGATCTTGCGCGTCGTGCCGTCGCGGATCTTTTTCGACACCGTGTCGCTCTCGGAGGCCAATTCAGCGCGCACGAAACGCCCGCGTAGCCGGTCGACGATTTCGTGCGCATAGGCACTGAACTGGTCGGAGACGGTCAACACCTGCACCTGCACGGGCGCGAGCCAAGTGGGAAACGCGCCTCCGAAGTGCTCGATCAGGAAGGCCGTGAAGCGCTCGTGGGTCGAGAACGGCGCACGGTGGACGCAATACGGCGTGTGTTCGACGCCGTCCGGGCCGACGTAGCTTAGGCCCAAGCGCGGCGGCACGGCGAAGTCCAACTGCACCGTGCTGACCGTCTCGTCGCGGCCCGTCACGGTGTGGAACTGCACGTCGATCTTCGGTCCGTAGAACGCGGCTTCGCCGGGTGCGTCTTCGTAGTCGACGCCCATCTCGGCGAGCAGTTCGACGATGATCTGCTCGGTGCGGCGCCAGGCGTCGGCGTCGTCGACGTACTTCTCGCGCCCTTTCGGGTCCTCCGGGTCCCAGCGAGACAGCCGAATCGTGTAGTCGTTCAGGCCGAGGATCCGGTACGCCTCGTCGTACTGCGAGATGACCTCCTTGAAGACCTCCTTGACCTGGTCCTCGGTGCAGTAGATGTGGGCATCGTTCATGGACATCCCGCGCACGCGGGCGAGGCCCGACACCGCGCCGGAGGCTTCCCAGCGGTACACGTCGCCGTACTCGGCGAGCCTGAGCGGCAGGTCGCGATAGCTGCGCAGCCTCGATGCGTAGATCTTGTGATGGTGAGGGCAGTTCATGGGCCGAAGCATGTAGGTCTCGCGGACGGACTCGCCGTCGGGAGATTCCTCGATCACCTCCATGGGCGGGTACATGCTGTCCTTGTAGTGGTCCAAGTGGCCGGTGCGGGCGTACAGGTCGGCCTTGGCGATGTGCGGCGTGGCGACGCGCTCGTAGCCCGCCTTGAACTCCAGTTCGACGGCCAGCTTCTCCAACTCGTCGCGAATCACCGTGCCGTTCGGTAGCCACAGCGGCAGGCCGCGACCGATGTCGTCGTCGATCAGGAACAGGTCGAGTTCCTGGCCGAGTTTCTTATGGTCACGTTCCTGGGCGAGTTTGTAAGCGCTCACTGCGGAGTCAAGGCTCGCCTTGTCCGCGTAGGCCCACGCGTAGATGCGCGTCATCATCACGTTGTCGGCATCCCCGCGCCAATATGCGCCGGCGACGCTGCGCAGCTTGAAGGCATCGCGCGGGATGTCGCGGGTGGTGTCCACGTGCGGCCCTTCGCACATGTCGAGGAACGGACCGTTGCGGTAGAAGGACAGGCTGTCGAGGTCATTCTTGTCGACGAGCTCGGCGGCGTATTCGCGCTTGTAGGGCTCTTGCATCTCGTCCAAGCGCGCGAATGCGTCCGCCACGGGGAGTTCCTCGCAATAGAACCGCTGGCCTTTCTTGAGGATCCGCCGCATGCGCTGCTCGAGTTCGGGAAAGTGGTCCTCGGTGATCGGCTCGGACAGGATGAAGTCGTAGTAGAAGCCGTCGGCAATAGGTGGCCCGAAGCCCAACGTCGATCCGGGCCGCGCCTCGAGCACGGCTTGCGCCAGCACGTGGGCGAGGCTATGGCGTAGTCGGTACAGCGCGTCGTCGGCGCCTTGGTCTGCCGCGTTCATTGTTGGTCCCTTGGCTTACCGCCACAAAAAACCCCGGTTGGCCACAAGCCTTCCGGGGTTCGAGAAGCTTCGGCCTTGCGCGAGGCCGTCAAGTTTTGCTCAGGTGATCGTGACGGCACGCACAGCGGATCGTGTCCGCGTCGTGGTGGCCGTCGTAGTCTGCCGTCGCACGTTCATGGGGCGCGAATCATAGGCTGCGCGGCGCGGAATGCAAGTGCGCCGAGCACGTCGGGTGCACGTCGGGTGCGACCGCGGACAGTTGCCTTGAAACTTGCCTAGGGTGTGGCTATATAGCCGGTAACTGGAACCGATTCTTCAAGGGCTCGTTCAATGGCTGATCCAAGAGTTCTCGTCGCACGCGCACCGTCGGCGATTGAAATCAACAAGGTGCTCCGCAGCACCTACGCGCTGCTCGCGATGACGTTGCTGTGGAGCGCGGTGACGGCCTCGGTCGCCGTGTCCATGGGTGCGCCGCACTTGGGCTTCATCACGTTGCTGGTGTTCATCGGCCTGCTGTTCTTGGTGCACAAGACAGCCAACAGCGTGTGGGGGCTCGTCTGGACCTTCGCACTGACAGGCTTTCTCGGGTTCTCGTTGGCGCCGCTGTTGAGCGCCGTGCTCGGGATGGCCAACGGTGGGATGCTGGTGGCGCAGTCGCTGGCGATCACCGCCGTCGCGTTCTTCGGACTGTCGGTCTACACGGTGACGACCAAGCGGGACTTCAGCTTCCTCACCGGGTTCCTCATCGTCGGCGCGATCGTCATCGTGGCGTCTTGGATCGTCTCGATCTTCTACTGGACAACGTTGATGTCCCAGGTGCTTGCCGGCATCTGCATCCTGTTCGGGGCGGCGCTGATCCTGTGGGAGACCAGCGCGGTCGTGCGTGGCGAGGAGACGAACTACATCCGCGCCACGGTCGGTATCTACGTCGGCCTCTACAACATCTTCTCAAGCGTTCTGCTGCTGTTCGGGCTCGGCGGCGACGACTGACCGCGCCGCCTAGGCCCGTGTGAGCTGCCGGTACGCCTTCTGCAGGGCGTCCGGTAGCTCGGCCGTTTCGTCGATCACCATGTAGCGGTGGTCGGGACACATCCTTCGCAGGTAGTCGTTGCCGGAGCGGTCCACGGTGACGCAGAACGTCTCGATGCCCTGACTCTGGGCCTCGATGAGCGCCCGCGCCGTGTCTTGGACACCGTATTCGTGCTGGCCCCGATCCGGCCCGTAGTCGTGGTCCTGGGGAAACCCGTCGCTGATGATCATCAGCACCTTCATGGCCGACCCGCTCGCTTCGAGTTTCGCGGCGGCATGTCGGACCGCCGGCCCCATGCGCGTCGACCGCTTCGGCTTCATTGCCGCGATCGCGTCGAGCACCTCGCCGTCGAACGGTTGGTCGAACTCCTTCGCGACGTAGAACTCCACGCAATCGCGGCCATAGCCCGAGAAGCCGTACACGCCGTACCGGTCGCCCAGCCCTTCGAGGGCGGTTGCCATCAGCAGCACGGATTCGCGCAGGATGTCGACGATGCGACGCTTGGCGGCCTCGGCGGCCATGCGTTCGGCGAAGTCGTACTCGTGATCTTCGTCGAAATAGGGGTCGCGGATGTCTTGGCTGCGGCCTTCCGACACATGCTCCTCCCGCTCTTCGGGGAGGACGTCGTCCGTGGAGGCGGACAGGTCGACCAGGAAAGCCGCGGCGACATCGCGCCGCAGACGTTCGCGGCGGCTGTAGACGCGCTCGTCCGGCGACATGCCGGAACGGATGTCGACGCGCGTGTCGACGAGCGTGTCGATGTCCAGTTCGTCACCGTCCGGCGTCTTCTTCACCCGTTGGTAGCCAGCCGGTCGCACTTCCTCGAAGCGCCGCCGGACGGCGCGGGCGAACGGGCGCACGGTATCGAGCAGGGCTTGCGTATCGGCCTCGCCACCGTGCAGGCGTTCCTCGTAGAGGCGACACCAGCCGCGCAGGTACGTGCCGTTGTGGAAGTCCCACTCGTCGTAGCGGTAGCTCGTCGTCCCTTCGTGACCGCGTTCCTCGCCGAGAGCACGACGGACCGATGAGCGCTCCATCTCGATGCGGCGTTTCAACTGGTCGCGCTCAACGACGAGGTCCGTGCCGATTTCGCGCGGCTCCCCGGCCTCGCCCTCGGCATCCCCGACCCGCACTTCGTCGCCGCTCGCCAGTTCGGCGAACTCGAGCGCGGCGATGTCGCCCTCGAGGTTCGCGAGTTCCTCGTCCCAATCCTCGAGGCGCGCCTCGCGCTGCAGCCACTCCAACGATGGCTCCCCGTCGGCAGGGGCGGTCGCTACCCGCTCCTGTTCGGTCAAGCGCAAGGCCTCGTAGCAGAGGTGCGTCGCTTTCGCGGAGGTGTAGACATCCGCGTCGGGCGCGAGCACGTCGACGGCCAGCGGGAACAAAGCGGAGTCCGCGGCCGAAAGGCCGTCGAGCGCCGCCTCGAGGCGTTCGACTTCCGCCAGGACGCCGGTGTCGAGCGTTCCCGCGTAAGACGCGTTGCGATGGTCGATCAACGCTTGGCGGTAACGTCTTGCACCCGGGTAGCGGCGCACCACCGCGGCTTGAACACGCGCCGTCTCGACGGCCCGGAACAGGGCTCGCGCTACCTCCGGGTGCGTGAACGAGCCGAAGAATAAGCCGAAATCGGACTCCCGGTCGCTGGCCGCCTTGGTCACCGCAAGGCCGGCCACGCGTTGCCGAGCCACGTCGATGTTGAAGCGATACGTGCCGAACTCACGAAAGCCCACTTGGACGAGGACCTCGAGTCGGTACATGGCCTGGTTCAAGGCATCGTCGGCGAAGTCGTCGATCGCATCGGCGAGATAGATGCTGCGTGCATCGTGACGAGCGCCACCGCCAAGACCGGACCGGGCGTGCTCCGCTGCGTCCTCGCCCCTGTATTCGCTACCGGATTTGATGTGGTAGGGCCGCCCGGCGATGCCCTCGGCGAAGAGCGCAAGGACGCGGTCGACGTCGACCAGGCGCGCCACGTTTCAAGGCCAGACGACGTCGACGATGCCAGCGACCGCTTCCTGCACGCTTGCGTCGTCGGACACGGCCTGCACGATGGCGAGATCGGCAGCGCGCCGTGGCGCGATGCCGCGTTCGATCAACTCGCCGGCGTAGATCAAGAGGCGCGTGCTCACGCCTTCCCGGAAGCCGTGTTCGCGCAGGTTGCGCACCTTGACGCCGATGACGGCCAAGCGCGCCGCCGTCTCCTCGCCCACGCCGCTTTCGTGGGCGATGATCTCGGCTTCCTGCTCCTCGCCCGGGTAGTCGAAGGTGAGGCTCACGAAGCGTTGCCGGGTGCTCGCCTTCAGGTCCTTGAGCAGGCTTTGGTAGCCCGGGTTGTAGGAAATCACGAGGAGGAAGTTGCCGTGGGCGCGGACGAGTTCGCCCGTCTTGTCGATCGGCAGCACGCGACGATGGTCCGTCAGCGAGTGGATGAGTACCGTTGTGTCCTTGCGCGCTTCGACGATCTCGTCGAGGTAGCAGATCGATCCGTCGCGCACGGCCCGGGTCAGCGGTCCGTCCTGCCAAACCGTCTCATCGCCCTTGAGCAAGTAGCGACCGACCAGGTCCGTGCCGGTGAGGTCCTCGTGGCACGACACCGTGACCAGCCGGCCGTCGATCTCCTCGGCCTGGGCCAACTGGTAGATGCGCCAGGTCATGTGCTCTACGAAGCGCGTCTTGCCGCAGCCGGTGGGGCCCTTGAGCAACACGGGCAAGCGTGACGCGTAGGCAGCCTCGAATTCCGCTACCTCGTCGGCCAGCGGCAGGTAGTAGGGTTCCTCCACGCTAGGGTACGAAGGCGTCGCGCCCCTGCGTGTAGTTCATGAACGACTGTGCCGGATTGCGGTTGACCAGGAAGCGCTTGAACATCGGGTGCTTGAGGCTGCGCACCTCGTGCTCGATCTCGGTCAGCAGGTCGCCGCTGTCCGGGTCGACAATCGCCTGGAAGCGGTACTGGTGCTGGTCCGACTCCTCGGTGATGAGGCCGCGTTCGTTCAAGGCAGCGTGCGGCTTGGAGAAGTTGGCGACGTAGATGGCGATGTGATGACCGTCGTATGCCGGGATCTCGTCCGCGGTCTCCTTGAAGATCAGGCGTTGGTTCCCGCCCATCGTGACCTCGGCGCAGGTGGCACCGTTGCTCGTCGTCCGCGCCGGCGTGTCGAGCGTTTCGGCGTAGAACCGGGCGATCCCCTCGGCGGTGCCGACCGGGACGTCGAGCACGGCGAACGGAATGCCGAGGCTCGTGCCGAAACTCGGGCCGTAGGCGCGGATGTCGTTGCCCCAAGGGCAGGTCAAGGCGATGTGGTCATCCTTCTCCTCGCGCGAGAATTCCGTGCCCTGCATGGGTCGGTCGATGAAGTCCAAGCGCCGTTTCAATCCTTCGAGGTCGGGGACGACGACGCCGATGTGGCCGCGGAACTTCTGCGCATCACGCTTCGGCAAGTGGAATTGCTGCTCCCCGACATTGATCCACATGTTGAATGTGCCGAAGTCGATGTACGGGTCGCGCGTGAAACCCAACCCGGTCACGTAGAACAGTGCGGCGACCTGCTGGTCAGGCACGGTCAGGTTGATGTGCTCCATGTTGAGGACGTTGCCGAAGTCCTCCTCGGAGCGGTCGAAAGCCCGTTCTGCCATGGTTCCTCTCGTTGACTCGAAAGCGCCTAAGGTGTCTTGAGGTTGCGCGCGTGAGTAAGCCCGCCCCCGTTGCGCGCGTATCGCGGCGAGAGTAATACAAACGGCTGGCAGGGCCAAACTGCTACGATTCGCCGAGTGGGTAAGCGTTACGCTTGGCTTGTACGGACCATGGGAACGCGGGACGGCTATGGGGTGCTGTTGGCGGCTTGTTCGGCGCTACTGGCAGGCGGCCTGTTGAGCGGTTGCGGAGGCGGGGGCGCTGCCACGCCGCCGCCGTCGCCCCCGCCCGCTCCGCCGCCCGAACCGGAACCGGTGCGCTTCGTGCTGGCGGCAACGTACGAGCCGGTCGACGAGGCCGGGGTTCCGCACGGATTTAGCGGGGGCGTAGCTTCCGGCGACATGGACGGCGATGGCGACATCGACTTCGTGAGTACAGGCCCCGACTTCTCGCGTTACTACCGGAATCAGGGCGATGGCACCTTCGAGGTTCAAGGGCGAGCCCTGCGTCTACGGGGCGGGCGCGCCTTGGCCGGTCCAGCGCTCGGCGACGCGGACGGCGATGGCGACCTCGACCTTTTCGTCGGCGCCGCCGATGGTGCGCCGATTCACATGTTCGAGAACCGCCTCCACGAAGCCGACTCCGGGTTTGTGGACGTGGCCGCCGAGGCCATCGGCGCGTTGACGGCGCCCGATACGCCGGCTGCCACGTTCTACGACTACGACCGCGACGGTTTCCTGGACCTGGTCATGGCGCATTGGGGTGCCGAACGGACACCGGGCGAAGACACCGAGACGCTTTGGCGTAACGACGGTAACGGCAGGTTCACCAGCCGTTCCCTCGCTGCGGGAGTTGCTGCCGTGTTCACGCCGCAGGGCGTCGATCGGAGCCTGACGCCATCGTTCGCCGACATTGACGGCGACGGAGACGGCGATCTGCTGGTGGCCGCGGACTTCCGGGAGAGCCGCGTGTTGTTGAACGAAGGCGACGGGACGTTCAGCGATGTCACGCCCGACGCGATCGGCGAGCAGCAGGGCAGGGCCTCGGCATTGGGCGACTACGACAACGATGGCGACATCGATTGGTACCTCGCGGCCGACCGCGGCCGGCTTTTCTGGAACGACGGTACAGGCCACTTTGCCGAGAGCAGCGAGGATATCGGCGGAGCGCCGGCATCGGCGGCTTGCGCCGCAGATTTCGATGGCGATGGCTGGCTGGATATCGTCCAAGTGGGCGAAGATGGCTTGGGCTTTCTGCACAACACCGGCGATGGCTCGACGTTTCGCGAACGGACCGGGGCGACGGACGGCACCTCGCCTGGCCGCGCCCTGGCCTGCTTCGATGTGGATGGGGATTTCGACGTCGACCTCGTCGTCGTGGGGCAAGACGGCGTCGTCGCGCACTACCGCAACGACAGCGAGCCCGACAACCGAGCCTTGATCGTGCGCTTGGACGGTGCCGACGGGAACCGCTTCGGCGTCGGTGCCCGGGTCATGGTCACGACGGCCTCGGGCGAGCAGTTGCGCGAACTGGGTGGCCAGAACAACCACGCATCTCACGATCCGGCGGAAGCCCACTTCGGGCTTGGCGCATCGACGCAGGCGGACGTCTCGGTGCGCTGGCCGAATGGCGCGGCGACGACCCGGGAGGCCGTTGCCGCCGACCAGGTCTTGACCGTGTCGCAGCCGCGCGAGGCGACGCTTCGCTTAAGCGTTGTGCAGGGCGATGGCGATGGCACCTACGCCGTTGGGGAGGAGGTCGCCATCGAGGCGGCGCAGGCGGAGGAGAACTACCATTTCAGCCACTGGTCGAGCAATCGCGGCGGTGTCTTCGGCGACGTGTTTTCGGCAACGACCACGTTCCGTATGCCCACCCGGCCGACGACGCTGATCGCGAACTACACCCCCGGGGTCGCCCTGTCGGACGGCGTCTCGGTGGCTCGCCGGTGGAGCGAAGTCCTGCTGCAGGCCATCCGCAACGACTACGCCCGCCCCACGGTGCACGCGCGCAACCTGTTCCACGTTTCGGCGGCCATGTACGATGCGTGGGCGACGTATTCGCCAGTTGCCGCCCCCTACCTGGCAGATTGCACGCAACCCGTTGCCGTGGAGGATGCGCTCGCAGTCCAGGAGGCCCGCGAGGAAGCCATGAGCTTCGCCGCGCACCGGATCATTGCCCACCGCTTTCACCGCTCGCCGGGATCGGCGCGCATCGCCCGCGACGGCTTCGTGCTGATGGACGCACTCGGCTACGACATGGACGACCCGCCGAGCGACGCCGCGGCGCTGGGAACGCGGATTGCCGACTGCTATATCGAGTTCGGCGCTACCGATGGCGCGAACGAGGCGAACGACTACGCAAACGTCGCGTATCAGCCTGTCAATCCTGGCCTCGAGCCCGCGCTACCGGGTAACCCTTCGCTCGTCGACCTCAACCGGTGGCAACCCCTGCTCCTCGAGTTGTTCATCGATCAGGCCGGCAATCCGATCGCTACCGCGCCCGAATTCTTGAGCCCCGAGTGGGGCATCGTGCGGCCCTTCGCGCTGTCCATGGACGACGCCGTCGACTACCGTCGCGACGGCTTCACCTATCGGGTGTACCACGACCCCGGACCGCCACCGACGATCGACGGCGACTCTGCGGACCTCTACAAGTGGGCGCACGCGCTGGTCGCTGTCTGGTCGGCCGATCTGTCGCCGGCGGACGGGGTGACGATGGACATCTCTCCTGCGAGCCTCGGAAACGTCGCGGACTACCCCAGCAGTTTCGCGGCACATCCCGACTTCTACGGCAGTTTCACGGGGCACAGCGGTGCGGGCTATGCAACGAACCCGGTCACCGGCGACGCCTACGAGCCCCAGGTCGTTCCGCGTGGCGACTACACGCGCGTGCTCGCCGAGTTCTGGGCCGATGGTCCGGACTCCGAGACGCCGCCCGGGCACTGGTTCGTAATTGCCAACGAAGTGGCGGACCATCCCCTGCTTGAGCGGCGCTTCGCGGGCATGGGCGAGCAACTCGACACGCTCGAGTGGGACGTGAAGGTGTACTTCGCGCTCGGCGGTGCCATGCACGACGCCGCCATCGCGGCTTGGGGCATCAAGGGGTGGTACGACTACATCCGCCCCATATCGTCGCTGCGTGCGATGGCGGACCGCGGTCAGAGCTCAGATCCCGACGGCGCCTCGTATCACGTTCACGGTTTGCCGCTGGTCCCGGGCCGCATCGAGGTGGTCGGGCTCGACGACGATCTCGCGGGTGCCGCCAACGAACACGTCGGGAAGATCAAGCTCTACGCGTGGCGAGGGCCCGACTACATCGACGATCCCGCGACGGACGAGGCCGGCGTCGGCTGGATACTGGCCGAGAACTGGTGGCCCTATCAGCGCCCCACGTTCGTGACACCGCCGTTCGCGGGCTACGTCTCCGGCCACTCCACCTATTCCCGAGCCGCAGCTGAGGTGCTCACCGCGCTGACGGGCGATCCATTCTTCCCAGGCGGCATGAGCGGGTTCGAGATCGAGGCGAACGAGTTCCTTGTTTTCGAAGACGGTCCGTCCGTGGACATGACGCTACAGTGGGCGAGCTACCGGGATGCGGCCGATCAGTGCAGCCTGTCGCGCATCTGGGGCGGCATCCATCCACCCGTGGACGATATTCCGGGGCGACTGATCGGCATCGACATCGGCCGCGACGCGTTCGCATTGGCCGAGGCGTACTTCACGGGTTCGGTGCGCTGAGTGCTGTGCTAAGTTGGCGACGTGGATGATGGAGTTGGCCAGATCGGCCGCCGTGTAGCGGGCGCGCTTTGGACGGTGCTCGCGGTTGGCTACGCGTTTGCCCAGTCGAGCGTCGGTGACCTGAACGGCGACGGCAAAGACGACGTCCTGCTGAGACACAGCGATGGGCGTTGGTTCTACAACGCCATGGACGGTCGTCGTCGGATCGCCGAGGCGAGCGGCACGGTGGCGCTGCCGACGGACCCCGAGTACCGACTCGCCGGCATCGACGACTTCAACGGCGACGGTATGGACGACGTCATGCTGCGCCATGCTACGACCAACCGTTGGTACTACTACCCGATGAACGGGCGCGAGATCCTGGGCGGGCAAGGCGAGGTGGCGATGACGCGCAACGCGGACTGGCGCTTCGTCGCGACCGGCGACCTCAACGGCGACGGCCGCGGTGACATCCTGCTGCGGCACGCGAAGGACTTCCGCTGGTACTACTACCCGATGGACGGTGGGACGGTGGCCGCTGGCCGGGGTACAGCGAACATGACGCGCGGCCGTTTCTGGCGATTCAAGGCTGTTGCAGATCTCAACGGCGACGGGAACGACGATGTTCTGGTCCGTCACACGGACGGTCGTTGGTACTACTACCCGATGCGCGGTCGTCGGGTCATCGCGGGCCGGGGTTTTGCCAACCTGAGCCGCGACGCCGACTGGCGTTTCGCCGCTGCCGGCGATTTCAACGGCGACGGCAACGATGACGTCCTGCTGCGGCGTCCGGACGGTCGCTGGTACTACTACCCGATGGATGGTCGCCGCCACATGGCGGGGCAGCGCGTCGCAAGCATCACCGCAAGGCTGGTTTGGCGTTTCGCGGGACTTGGCGATTTCAACGCCGACGGCAAGGACGATGTGCTGCTGCGCCGTTTCGACGGGCCGTGGCACTACTACCCGATGGACGGCTATCGCCACATCGCCGCCGAGCGGGGAGCAGCGAGCTTGCAGCGGGATCTTGCCTGGTCCTTGGCCGAGGAGACCATCGTGCCCACGAACCAGTTTGTGGAGGCAGCCGCGACCTCCGGCCTGCGGCGGATCTGGGGTTACCCGCCGCGCAGTGGCCAGTTCTCCGGCACGTTCCCGTTGGAGTTCGCCGGCGGCGTGGCGGCGGGCGACTACGACGGCGACGGTGACGTCGACCTGTACGTGGTCGGCGGCAGCGACGAGCCCAACCACCTGTTCCGCAATCGCGGCGACGGTACCTTCTACGACACGGCGGCCCGCGTGGGTTTGGACATCACGCACCTAGGCAGCGGCCCCGCGTTCGGCGACATCGATGGCGACGGCGACCTGGATCTCTTCATCGGCGCGGTGGAGAACGATCCCTACTACTTGATGGAGAACCGCGACGGTCGATTCGTCGACGTCACCGTGGCCTCGCGGATCGTCATCGACGCCGAGAACACGGTGTCTGCGACGTTCGCCGACTACGACAAGGACGACGATCTCGACCTGTTCCTCACCCACTGGGGATTCGAGGAACGGGACGATACGCAGACGCTCTGGCGCAATACCGGCGACGGGATCTTCGAGTCGGTGAGCGAGGAATCCGGCATCGCCGAGTCGCTCATCATCGAATCGCTGAACTACCAGACGGGCGAGGTTGCGCACATCGACCGCACGTACACCGCGAACCTGAGCGACATCGACGGCGACGGGGACGGCGACCTGTTGATGGCGGCGGATTACGAGACGAGCCAGGTGTTCGCGAACAACGGCGACGGAACGTTCACGCGGACGACGGATCGCCAGGTCATCATCGATCAGTCCGGCATGGGCGCCTCGGTGGGTGACTACGACAACGACGGCGACATGGACTGGTTCGTCACGTCGATCTACCAGCCCCCGGACTTCTATGGCAACCGGTTGTACCGTAACGACGGAACCGGCGTGTTCGAGGATGTGACCGTGCACGCGGGTGTCGCCGACGGCGGCTGGGGCTGGGCAAGCTGCTTCGCGGACATCGACAACGACGGCGACCTCGACATCGTGCACGTCAACGGTTGGCGGGGCGATAGCGGATTCACCCCGGCGCTCGACTTCCTCGACGACCAGATCCGGTATTTCGAGAACAACGGCAATGGCACGTTCAGGCGCAGGGAGACGCGGAAGTGGCTTCGTGACCGCAGCCAGGGACGGGGCCTTGCGTGCTTCGACGCGGAACGCGATGGTGACATCGACCTCGTGATCACCAACAGCGACGACAAGCACTTGGTGTACTACCGCAACGAACTGGCCGACGCGCGCAACAACCACTTCCTCGGCATCCGGCTGGAACGCGACGTCGGCAACCGCCATGGTGTCGGTGCGTGGATCACCGTGACAACGGAGTCCGGTTCGCAGGTCCGCGAGGTGGGTGCCGGCAACAACTACGCGTCGCAGAACCCGTCCGAGGTCCATTTCGGCCTTGGCCATCACATCGTGGCCGACATCGTGGTGCGCTGGCCCGACGGTACCGAGACCGCCATGGACGACGTCTGGGCGGATCAATGGCTGACGATCCGCTGAGCCCGGAACGAAGGATGGACCTTGCCTAGCAATGACGACTTGCTCGACGCCATCAGCGGCGTCTTGCCGCCGATTCTCAATGCG
Organism: Candidatus Azotimanducaceae bacterium; assembly: GCA_965203685.1. Lineage (GTDB taxonomy): Bacteria > Pseudomonadota > Gammaproteobacteria > Pseudomonadales > Azotimanducaceae > VXYL01. Next base: position 4,989,825 of record OZ241908.1, on the reverse strand, counting down.
CTTGATGTTCTGAACGAGGTCGGCCGACACCTGCACCCGCCTAATCTCGGCGCCCTCAACGACGCTGTCGCCGACCGCGTCGACCCGGTGCGGGACGGCTTGGTCCGTTTTCGCGAGACCGAGTTCCCGGATCACTTCAGCGGATTCAAGGACTGCGTGGAACGCACGGCCGAGCATGTCGTCGCCGCGTTCGAGGGGTTGGCTGCCGCCGCGGACGATCCGAACGGGCCGATGCGTGCCTACCGTGCCATGCGCGAGCAGACGCGTGCGGTTGAAGCGCTCTACCCGGTGGCCAACATGCTGCCGCCGGTGAGTCGGTTCTTCGTGTCGCGCACTCGCCGAGGTGACGACGACCTGCTCGCCAAGCTCGGGGACGCGGATGCGTCGAGAGACGAGGTCGGCGTGATGCATGCGACTCCGGACGAGTGGGCACAGATGCGGGGCACCGATATCGAGGCGACGGGGGATGTCCGCCGCGGCGGCTTTTCGCTCTACGTCCCCGAGTACTACGACGAGGCCCGGGCGCACCCGTTGATCGTTGCCCTGCACGGCGGATCCGGCAACGGCCGCGACTTCCTGTGGACCTGGCTGGTCGAGGCGCGCACGCGCGGCGCCGTCCTCTTAAGCCCGTCATCCGTCGACCGCACCTGGTCGCTCATGGGGACCGACCTCGACAGCGACAATCTCGCGGCGATGGTTGCGCGCATCAGCCAACGCTGGAACATCGACCAGGAGAAGCTCTTGCTGACCGGGATGAGCGATGGCGGCACGTTCTGCTACGTGTCGGGACTGCGCCCGGATTCGCCGTTCACGCACCTCGCGCCGAGTTCGGCAAGCTTCCACCCGTTGCTGCTCGAAGGCACCTCGCGTGAACGACTCGCCGACTTGCCGATCTACTTGATGCACGGCGCTCTCGACTGGATGTTCCCGGTCGACGTCGCGCGCACGGCGAACGCGGCGTTGTCGGCCGCCGGCGCCAAGGTGGTCTATCGCGAGATTGACGACCTGTCGCACACCTGGCCCCGGGACGAGAACCCGAGGATCGTCGACTGGTTCCTAGCCGCCGGTTGAGTTGACAGCCTTGGCCGCCGCGAAGGACGGCCGCTGGTGGTGCCGCTCACGGTAGGTGTCAGCCGTTGCTGGCAGGTCGAAGCCGTAGTTGACTGCCCAATCGAGGCAGGAGGTCATCAGGATGTCGACGCCCGTGAAGGCGTCGCCGACGAGGTACTCGGCGGACTCGAAGCGTGGCAGCGCCCAGCGCAACTGCTTCTCGAAACCGGCGCGAGCGGCGTCCATGGCGGCTGGCGCTTCGCCGTAAAGGTACGCAAGGTCGCCGTGCTTGCGCATGACGTACAGGGTGTGCGCGTCGAGTTCCATCAGGATGAACGACAACCACTCGTCGTAGCGTGCCCTGTCGGTGGTACCAACCGCGGGGGTCAGGCCACCGTGCTTGTCGCCCAGGTAGGTGACGATGGCTGCGCTCTCGGTGAGCACCAGGTCGCCATCGACCAGGACCGGGATCTTCTCCTTGATGCTCAAGCCGCGGAACTCGGGCGACTGCGTCTCCCCGGTTCGCGGACCGATCGGCTTCGTGTCGTAGTCGACACCCAACTCCGCGAGCGCCCAATGGACGCGGATGGTGCGCCCAGTGCCGGCGCCCCAGACCGTGACTGTCATGGCGGACCTCTTCTCAGATTGGCCCGCCACTATAGCGCTCCAAGGCGGGCATGCGCTTGGCTGTGCACAGCTCGGACGCGTTCTGCAAACACCGGGCGGCTTGCGGGCGCCGGTAATGCCCTACGTCACGGACGATACCCGAACATCGCCTGCCAAATAGGCTAGGTCATTTGCCTGGCGAACGGTCATACCGTACGCTTGAGCGAATGGTCATTCGCTCCGTCCGTCACCGAGGGCTACGACAGTTGTTGGTACACGACAATCCCCGGTTCCCGCGGGCAGACCTCGTGGGGCGGGTGCGAAACGTCTTAACGGTGCTTGCCCTCGCCGACGATTTGGATGCGTTCCTCGCTGACGCTCCCGGTGGCTGGCGCGTCCACCAGCTATCCGGTGACCGGCGGCAGGAGTGGAGCATCTCGGTCTCCCGCAACTGGCGCATGACGTTCGAAGAAAACGATGGACGTATCGACGGCTTGAACTTGGAGGACTACCACTGATGGCTACCGACAACGACATCAGCCTAGGCATGACACCGTCTCACCCCGGCTATTTCGTCCGTGTCGAAGTAATCGACGAACTCGGCCTCAACGTCACGAAGGCCGCCGAGATTCTGGGTGTCCGCCGGGCAACACTCTCTGCCCTACTAAATGGCCGCGCCGGCATGTCGGCCGAGATGGCACTGCGTGTCGAGAAAGCGTTCGGCGTTAGTATGGACATGCTCTTGCGAATGCAAGCCTGGTATGACGCCTCCCAGATGCGGGCTCGTGCACGCGAGATCGCTGTGGAACCGTATCAGTCTGCCTAACCGACAGCGGTGCTAGCCGCCGTTGGCGAACGCACGAAAGACGGCACAGGAATGCGAAGCATTCTTGATCGAATCGTCGAAGGCGATTCGCGTTCGCCTTGATACTGGATAAACATCCAAGTAAATTGCGGCCATGGACGAGAAAAGGGTCGTCAAGGGCCGTGGCGCGATCTCGAATCCCGCAGGACGATTCGAGCGGACGCCGAGTGCGGCCGTGGCGGACGGATGGGACCTCGTCGAGGACGAAGCATTCGCCGTCCCGGACCCTCGCACCACGTTCACGCCGGACCAGACCCGCGACATCATCGCCACCAACAACTCCCCGGACATCCCCTTCGGCCAGTCCGTCAATCCGTACAAGGGCTGCGAGCACGGTTGCGTCTACTGCTACGCGCGACCGACGCATGCCTTTCTGGACCTCTCCCCGGGTCTCGATTTCGAAACGCGGATCTTCTACAAGACCGGGCCGGCGGAACGGCTTCGGGAAGCGTTCGACAGCCCCGGCTACGAATGTCGGACCTTGGCGATCGGCACCAATACCGATCCGTACCAGCCCGGGGAGAAGCAATACCGGGTCACGCGACGCGTCCTTGAGACGCTGCTGGAATACAGGCACCCGGTTAGCATCGTCACCAAGGGCGCCCTGATCCTGCGCGACCTCGACATCCTGGCTGAATTGGCGGCCGATGGCCTCACCAGCGTCGCCATCAGCATCACGACCCTAGACAACGAACTGAAGACGAAGCTGGAACCACGCACGGCATCGCCAGGCGCCCGGCTGCGCACCGTCCGGGCTTTGGCACAGGCCGGTGTGCCGGTCGGCGTCATGGCGGCCCCGGTGATCCCGTTCATCAATGACCACGAGATCGAAGCGATCGTGGCCCAGAGCGCCGAGGCCGGCGCCCGTTCGGTCGGCTATGTCATGTTGCGGCTGCCGTACGAAGTGAAGGACCTGTTCGCCGAGTGGCTGGCCGAGCACTACCCGCAGAAGGCCGAGCGCGTCCTCAATCGCGTTCGCGATCTTCGCGGTGGCAAGGTCTACGACGCCGAGTGGGGCGTGCGGATGCGCGGCAAGGGAATCTACGCCGACCTGATCGCAAGACGGTTCGAAGTGGCCTTGCGCAAACACGGCCTCGCTGACCCGCGCCGCACGGAACTGAGAACGGACCTGTTTCGTGCGCGGCAGAGCGTGCTTTTCTGAGTCGGGCGCGCCGTTCTATTGGCGACCAGGCGGCAAGAAGGCGGTGGACACCGCGATAACAAAGTTATATCTTGGTGATATCACATTGTTATCGCATCGAGGCTAGCCACATGGTTCATGAGATTCCACGCAAGGTCGCATCCGGCGTACTCATCCTGCTCGCCCTGATTCTCGCCGTGTTGGCGGACGTCGCCGTCTTCGTCGTTGCCATCGTCGCGGAGAGTGCCGTGCTCGGCATCCTCAGCGTTGTGGCCTTCCCGGTGCTGCTGTTCCTGTTCTTCGGACTGTTCACCGTGAATCCCAACGAGGCCCGCGTCCTGCAACTCTTTGGCCGCTACGTGGGCACGGTCAGTGACCACGGCCTGCGCTGGGCCAATCCGCTCTACTCGAAGAAGGCCATTTCGCTGCGGGTACGCAACTTCGAGACGGACCGCTCCAAGGTTAACGATTCCAACGGCAACCCGATCGAGATTGCGGCCGTCGTCGTCTGGAAGGTGGTCGACACTGCCGAAGCGACCTTCGAAGTCGACGACTTCGTCAACTTCATGCATGTGCAGAGCGAGTCGGCGGTGCGCAACCTGGCGACGCAATACCCTTACGACACGCGCGACGAGGACCAGGTCTCGCTGCGGGGCAACACGGAAGGCATCGCCGAGCAACTGCAGACGGAGATCCAAGGGCGATTGCACAAGGCCGGCTTGGAGGTGCTCGAGGCTCGGATCACCCACTTGGCGTACGCGCCGGAGATCGCGGCGTCCATGCTTCAGCGCCAGCAGGCGGGCGCGGTTGTCGAGGCACGCGAGAAGATCGTCGAAGGCGCCGTCAGCATGGTGCAGATGGCGCTCGACAGCCTGTCGAGTCGCGGCATCATCGATCTCGACGAGGAGCGCAAGGCAACGATGGTGAGCAACCTGCTCGTGGTGCTTTGCGGCGACAAGGCCACGCAGCCGGTCGTCAATACCGGCTCGCTCTACCAGTAGCGGACGCGTGGCAACGCGCAAACCGTTCCTGTTGCGGACGGACCCGGAGGTGCTCGCGGCACTTCACCGCTGGGCTGCGGACGAATTGCGCAGCGTCAACGCCCAGATCGACTTCCTCCTGCGTCGCGCGTTGCGGGACGCAGGCCGCCTACCGCCACCAGAGGGCAGCGAACCGCGCCGGGACACAACCATGGACTGACAACTACCACGTCGCGCGTTGACACGGTGCGCGGACGTCCCTCGTCCGCATACGGCACTCCCGTACGAGCCGACGCACCTTGTGACGCCTCTAGGGAACTCGCGCACGCGGGGATTGGGCGCGATGGGCATGGGTGCGCAGCCCGACCCGGAGTGGACACCAGACATGTCATGAAGGACCATTTAAGGGCCAACATTTGGCGGCACGCGTGGAACGGAACAGGAATGCAGATGCCCGTTGAATCGCTCGGGCCCATGTTGCGGGAGGAACCCCATGACCATTGACCAGCATGGACCGTCGTCGGTCGGACTGAGGCGGCCGGTGGTAGGTGGAGGAATGGATCTCGAAGCGGTTACGGAGCTCCTGCCGACGTCGCTTGGGAGATGCGGAGGCGAGATCAAGACCCGTGATCGGACCTTGGCCACCCTCCTGCCGGGCGGTTTTGGCTCGTACGTGCGGATCCTGCATCCGGCGTGGCGTGTTGTTGGTTGCCACTCACGCGCCGGGGTATTGCTGTACCCGGGCGTTAGGGCCGTACCAGTCGCATGGGCGGATGTTTCGGTTCGGCGTGCGGTCGAGTTGGTAAGGCAAAGTCGATGGGGCGACATCTGCGGCCCCATGGTGGGAGTCAATCGGTCAGTATCGGACAGTCAGGGGTGGACCTATCCGCCGGACGAGGGCGTGATGCGCGAACCGAAAATGCTCGCGTCCCTATTCGGGCTCTTGGGGAAAAGGTCGGATGACACGATGGGCTGCAACTGCGGTTTCTGGACCGGTTACAGCATTCGACGACCATCGGAAACCGTGCAGTTCGGGTCGGGGTACGAGACCTACTGGCTCTACAGGACCACGTTCGGTGCTCTGGCGCGTTGGTGGACGAAGCGGGACACGAGACTGGGGCTCACCGGGGATACGCCGGACATGTTCTGGCCGGACGACGAGAGCTGGTTCGTCACGGTTCCTTTCAACTGCTGCGTGACCTATGTCGGGGGTGCCGAGGACCTGATTCAAGAGATCTTAGCGGCGAGCGAACTGGAGGCGTTTGAGGCGGAGCTATCCGACTCGCGTTGGTGACGAGCGCGTATCGTCCCAGCTCGACTTACGGTAGTTGGGCGAACCGTCCGGGTGGTGCCCCTTGCGGGCACCACCCGGACGGCCTAGCAGTCACCGACGGAGGCGCTCCGGGAGGCGGTGGCGACGGGGTTGCTTGTGGTGCTGAGGTACCAGCCTGCGGGGAGTAGGATGTTGAGGCCGATTGCGTTGGTGTAGTAGCCGTTTTCGCAAGCCCCTTCGTCATGGCAGACTTGGGTAGCCTCGGGTCCATTCTGCTTCCAGTCAACGTCGTAGCCGGACCTGCGGTGTCGTGCCGAGCCGACCGTGTCCCCGCCCTCGCGGAGGAGCATGTACAGGTCCCACACGATGACTGGCGGTCCGTCCGCCGGGCCCGTCCAGTTGAAAGTGCACCTGCCGCTTGCCTTAGCCTTGACCATTCTGACGTTGTTGGGGCCTTGGCCCGCGTGGGGGTTGTGGGCTTGGATGTCGCAGTCGGCATACCCGGCAGTGCTACCTGCCGAACTGCTTGGGTGCACGGCTACCGAAGGTTGCCCGTCGTGGCGGGTGGCTGGTACTCGATGGTGAGTTGTCCCGTTTGGATGCGGCTTAAACTTTGTAGGCATACGCGGATCTACGTATATGCCGGAACGACATAGTGCGGCGACGGGTGCGCTGTGACTTCGGCGACTCTACCCAGTCGCTTGAGTCGTGGATGGACATCGTTGGAACAACATGGGTTTCGGTTCTCGATGGCCATGACGGTGCGTGCAGGCTGCGCTGGCCGCGCCCTCGGCGACCTTTTTGGCCCTGTGCGCGCACATGCTCGCTCAACCGTAGAGCACGCGCACAGGGCCAAAACCCTCGCCGATCATCGCGGCCCCTGAAGAGGCGGGTGGGTCCGCTGGAACTCGGTGAGAAATGCGGGCTAGGCGAGCTGCGGCTCGATGATGCCGAGTTCGATGGAACTCTCCACGACGTCGCGGATCGTCTCCTCGACCGGCCGGATCGTTGCACCGAGCACGGACTTCGCCTTCTTGCAGTCGTTCAGCGTTCGGGTCTCGATCGTGATCGGCTCTCCTTGGCTGGTGACCGTGGCCGGTTCGCCGAGCACGAATGTCGGGAACTGCGAGCGGATGACGTCGGCGACTTCGGTCCCGAAGCGCAGGGCCGAGCGGCCGCCGCTGCCGTGCATGATGTAGCGTGGCCCGCCTGTGGTGGCCTTGTGGTCGACTGTCGACTCCGCGGCCAGGCGATGCGCCTTCACCAAGTCCCGCACGTCGATGATGTTGTAGTACATGTCGTAGCGCGACGGCCACGTCGGCTCGAGACCGCCGGCCAACCGGCCGATCTGTTCAATCCACTGGCCGACCTGCGCCTTGAACAGGATGGGGCCGCAGATCATGGCCGGGCACATGGTGATCGCGTCCCACTGGCCGCTTGAGTCCGCAGCATCGTTGATGAAACGCTCGGTATCCACCTTGCTGCGCGCGTAGGAGTTGCGCGGATGCTCCCAGCGTTCCTGGTCGACGCCGTCGGACGCCCAGTCCATCTCCGTCCACTCGTAGCCCTTGGGCACGGTCGCGCCACGTGCGCCCGAGACGCCCGCCATCGAACTGGTATACACCAGTCGCTTCACGGATCCGCTCGCGTTGATCGCGTCCACGACGTTCCTCGTGCCGACGATGCCGCCGTCGTAGACGTCCTGCGACACGTCGCCGCTGCCGAGCGGCTGCGACTTGCCGTCCGCCGAGTTGCCGAGTACGGCGGCGACTTGGAAGACGGCGCCGCAGCCCTTGAAGGCCGCGTCGTACGAACCGGCTGTGAACAGGTCGCAGGCGTCGACGATCTCGACGTTGGGCAGGCGGCTCAAGTAGCCGACGCAGTCTTGGCCACGCCAGGATTTGGCGTCGCGGATGCAGGCCCGCACGGTGTAGCCGTGCAGGACTAGCTCGCGGACCATGTGGCCGCCGGTGAATCCGGAGCAGCCGGTGACGGCAACGGGGCCATCTTTCGGAGAGATTGCGGGCATTGGTGTGGAGTCCTTGTGAGTGTGTTTGAGTCGTCAGCCTGCCGCGGCTTCGAGGGCCCTCTGTTCAGCGACGACCTCGCGCATGCCGTCCCATTCCTTCCACATGTCGATCATTGACTGCTTGGAGCGTTCCCACGGGTCGTTGCCTTCCTCGAAGGTCAGCCAGCCGCCGTCGAAGGCGCGGTCCGGGTGGTCGGTCAGCCCCGCGTTGTCGGGGACGATGTCGGGCTGCCGCTTCTTGTGACGGATCCGGAAGATGATGTTCTTGCGCGACTCGGTGCCGTTCTCGTTGCGCGTTGCCGAGTGGGGGATGTGGTACATCGTGATGCAGGCGTCCCCGGCTTCCATCAACACCTGCGTTGGACGCGGCCAACGGCGCCCATCGGGTGTCGTCTCGGAGGTCTCGTCCGCGAACGCCTCGAAAACCTCGGGTGGCAGGTAGTGCATGCCGCACCGATTCGGCGTGTCGTGGTTCAGGCGCGGCCAGTCGGGCCCCTCCGGCCCGAGATGGCCGTTGATGGCGTATTGGCGCTGAAAGAACTTCTCCATCAGGTGATGGGCGCCGGGAATCACCGCCGTTTGTCCCGAGCCTTCGACGGTTTGGTCGTTGAGCGCCACGAAGGCGAAGGCGGTGAAGCTGCCGAGGCTCAAGGTCATTTCCCGATCCTGGAACAGCACGCCGAAGTTGTGCCCCCTGACCTCCGCGCTGCGGCCGATGTCGCCTTCCGGGCCGGACGCGAAGTGACGCGCGTAGATCTCTTCGGGAGACCCTGACTGCACCTCCTGGGGCGAGGCGACGGTGATGTTTCCATCCATGTGGATGCCGGCGGCATAGTAGGGCACGTCGCGGTCGCGATAGCCGAGGGGCGTGTAGTTGTCGCCGGGTTCGCGAACGGGGTTGATGGCAACCTGGCAGTTCACCGGCGGGTCGAACGGTCCCATCACCTCGTGGATGATCGGCGTTAGGTTCGAGGCGGTCAGCAGGTCCGTCATCTCCTTGCGTGGGCCCACGTACTCGCCCTTCTTGGCGTTGCGAATACAGCTTCGAGCCGCCTCGAGCAGGTCTTCCGAGACCGCGTTCTTCAAGACGATGAAGCCGTCCCGGTAGAACTGGCGCTTCTGCTCGATCGTCATGGCTTGGGCGTGCGTCGTCACGGCTCCCCCGTCGAAGTGACAAGCGCGGAAGCGTCGCGGTTTCGCGTTGCGCCGTCAAGTTGTCCGCGCGTTTGCGAGACGTCGGGCAGATTTCCTACACGACGTCGAGGCGATTGGCTCTGTCGCTTAGGTGGCCGACGGGCGAAAGTCTCCGATTTGTTAGGAGAAGAACCGTGTTTCGAACTGCACTCGTGTCACTCTGCAGCCTGCTGTGGTGCCAACTCCACGCGGCCGAGAGTCGTTACGACGGTGCCGTGTCGCTCGCAAACGCCTACCACGGCGATGTCGACTTGTCGCACTACTGGGTGAGCGAGAAACTCGACGGGGTGCGCGCGCGTTGGGACGGGGCGGCGCTGTACTCGCGTAACGGCAATCGCTTCAACGCGCCGGCCTGGTTCGTCGACGCCTTCCCCGAGCAGGCTCTCGACGGGGAGTTGTGGATGGGGCGAGGTACATTCGACGTCCTGTCGGGTGCGGTGCGCCGCCAGACGCCGGACGCCGCCGCCTGGCGACGGATCCGATACATGGTCTTCGACTTGCCGGGACTGGAGGCGCCGTTCGACGAGCGACTGCGACGGATGCGGGAACTGTTCGCCGAACCGCCGTCACCGCACATCGCCTTGGTCGAGCAGTTCCGGGTGCAAAGCGAAGCGGAACTCATGGCCCGGCTGGAAACGGTCGTCGCTGACGGCGGCGAAGGCTTGATGCTTCGCGACGGGCGCTCGTTCCATCGCGCGGGTCGCAGCGACGATCTTCTGAAGCTCAAGACGTACCAGGACGCCGAAGCTGTCGTGGTCGCACACCTGCCAGGCAGGGGGAAGTACCTGGGGATGTTGGGCTCGCTGCTCGTGGAGATGCCGGATGGCCGTCGATTCAGGCTCGGGACCGGGCTTACCGACCTAGAACGTCGCAATCCGCCACCGGTGGGCGCGACGGTGACGTTCAAGTACAGCGGAACGACGGTCAACGGCATTCCGCGTTTCGCGAGTTTTCTGCGCATCCGGGACGACCGCGTTCGAGATGAGCCCGAGGCGCGTATGATCAAACGTTTGTCGCACGCGGAGCCCAGCGATGGCGGAACTGCCGAGGGACATTCCCGGTGAGAATCTCAAGGCTTGGCTGGATCGCACGCCGGAGGAGGCGTTGGATCCGGCCCAGCCGATCATCGATCCGCACCATCACCTTTGGGATCGGCGGCCGCGGCCGGACCTCGGCCCCGCCAACCGGCAACACCTGCGCTACCTCGGCGACGATTTGATCGAGGACATCCGCGGTGCGGGCCACAATGTGGTGGACACCGTCTTCGTCGAGTGCCGCGCGATGTACCGGGAAGGAGATGCTCCGCATCGCGTGGTCGGGGAGACGGAGTTCGTACAGGGCGTGGCCGCCATGGCGGCGTCGGGCCTCTACGGCGAGGGTGTGCGCTGCTGCGCGGCGATCGTCGGCTTCGCCGATCTCACTTGGGATGCCGGCGTCGTCGAGGAGACCTTGAGGGCACACATGGCGGCCGGGCGGAACTTCCGCGGCATCCGCCACGCCCACGGGTGGCATGCCTCGCCCGAGATGCCGCAGTCGCATCATCCGACCCGTGGCACGGCGGGCCTGCTCGGGCTGGCGTCGTTCCGCGCCGGGTTCTCGGTGCTTGCCAAGCTTGGCCTAACCTTCGATTGCTGGGGCTACCATGGCCAACTCGGCGAGGTCGCGGCATTGGCGAAGGCCTACCCCGACGTCACCATCATCCTCAATCATATCGGCGGTCCGATCGCGATGGGTCCGTATGCCAATGAACGCGAAAAGCTGTTCGACGAGTGGCGTTCAGGCATCGATGCGGTCGCGGCGTGTTCGAACGTCGTAGCGAAGGTCGGCGGCTGCGGGATGGTCACCTACGGGTTCGGCTTTGAGGGCCATGACGATCCGCCGGACAGCGAGACACTGGCCGCTGCCTGGACGCCGTATCTCACGCACGTGATCGCGGCGTTCGGACCGGACCGTTGCATGTTCGAGTCGAACTTCCCGGTCGACAAGCTGTCGTGCTCCTACGGGAACCTCTGGAATGCGTTCAAGCGCATCGCCGCGGAACTGCGCCTGTCGCCGGTCGAGCGTAACGCGTTGTTCTACGGCACCGCGGCGCGGGCCTATTCGATCGAACTCAGTGCTGAGCTAAAGGCCGGACTCTCCGGTTAGAATCGTCCGTTTATGCGAATGGCAATCCGGTAAGGGAGGGTGAATGCCTAGGCTATTGGAGGTGCGCGACCTTCACGTGAGCTTCGGCGATACGCCTGCCGTGCGCGGTGTGTCCTTCGACATCGAGGCCGGCGAGACCGTTGCCTTAGTCGGTGAGTCGGGCTCGGGGAAGTCGGTGACCGCGTTGTCGGTGCTGCAGTTGCTTCCCTATCCGCAAGCCCACCACCCGGGCGGCAGCGTCCTGGTCAACGGCGAGGAGATGCTCGGTGCCGACAAGGCCCGGCTGCTCGACGTGCGGGGCGGCGTCGTCAGCATGATCTTCCAGGAACCGATGACGTCGCTGAACCCGTTGCACACCATCGACAAGCAGGTGGGCGAGGCGCTCGTCGTGCACAAGAAGCTCTCGCCAAAGGACGCCAGGGCGCGAGTCCTCGAGTTGCTGGAGCTGGTCGGGCTGCAGGAAGCGCACAATCGGCTTGGCGCCTACCCCCACGAGCTCTCCGGCGGCCAGCGCCAGCGGGTCATGATCGCGATGGCGCTCGCCAACGAACCGCAGTTGCTGATCGCCGACGAGCCGACGACGGCCCTCGACGTGACCATCCAGGCGCAGATCCTGAAGCTCTTGAAGGACCTGCAGGGCCAGATGAACATGGCCATGCTGCTCATCACCCACGACCTCGGCATCGTGCGCAACATGGCCAAGCGCGTTTGCGTTATGACCAACGGCGAGATCGTCGAGGCCGGTTCGAATCGTCAGATCTTCTACGAACCGCGGCATAGCTACACCAAGAAACTGCTGGCCGCGGAGCCGAAGGGCGAGCCGCCCCCGGCCAACGGCCGCGCACCCCTCGTTGCCACGGCCGACAAGCTGACGGTCAAGTACCCGGTCGGCAAGGGCTGGTTCGGTGGCCGCCGCTACTTCACGGCCGTGGAAACCGTGGATGTCGAGGTCCGCGCGGGCCAGACCGTCGGGGTGGTGGGCGAGTCCGGATCCGGCAAGACCACGTTGGGTCTCGCCATGCTGCGCCTGCTCGACAGCGAGGGCGCCATCCATTTCGACGGCCGGGAAATCAGCGACGTTCGCCGCAAAGGTCTCATCCCGCTGCGCAAGGACATGCAGGTGGTCTTCCAGGATCCGTACGGCAGCCTGTCGCCACGACTGTCCGTGCAGCAGATCGTCGAGGAGGGGTTGCGCATCCACGAGCCCCACGTGTCCAAGGAGGAGCGTCGGCAACGCGTCGCCGAAGTACTCGACGAGGTCGGCTTGGAGCCGGAACACATGGACCGCTACCCGCACGAGTTTTCAGGCGGGCAACGCCAGCGGATCTCCATCGCTCGCGCCATGGTGCTCCGCCCGCGCTTCGTGGTCCTCGACGAGCCCACGTCCGCTCTCGATATGTCCGTCCAAGCCCAGATCGTAGACCTTCTACGCGACCTGCAGTCCGCGCACGACTTGGGCTACTTGTTCGTCAGCCACGACCTCAAGGTGGTCCGCGCACTCGCCAACTGGCTGATCGTGATGCGCGACGGCGTCATCGTCGAGCAGGGACCGGCCCAGGACGTGTTCCAGAATCCGACGAGCGACTACACCAAGGCGTTGTTCCACGCCGCCCTCGACCTCGAAGCCGACGAGGACGTCGTGCGGCAGTAGACGGCACGGATGCCGTGCGCTAGCCGGCAACCACCGTGATCTCGTCTTCGCCCATCCCGGCTTGTCGCGCGGCCTCGAGCAGCGCCTGCCAGCTATTGTCGTCGATGGGGATGCCGTTCACCGAGCGTTCGGCAGCCGCTTCGCGTTCGGGTTCGCCGGGAATCCGAACGTAGTCGAAGCCGGGAGCGGGGGCCGCGCCTTTCACATAGTCGACCATTGCCAGCACTTCGCGTTCGAAGGCATCGCGTCCGCCCAAGGCGTCGGGGTCGAGCACGAACATGAGCATGTTGTTGACGACCGTGCCGATGCGCTCGTTGCCCGGCTGCATTGTCCACTCGCCCGCTAGGCCGCCGCCGAGCAGCTCGCACATCAGGGCAAGACCGTAGCCCTTGTAGGTGCCGAACGGGCCGAGCGAGCCGACCGGCGCCTCGAACATCGCCTTCGGGTCGTTGGTGGGCTCGCCGGCATGGTCGCGGAGCACCCCGTCCGGAACCGGCTTGCCGCTCATGTAGGCGACGCGCACTTTGCCCATGGCGACCGCGCTCGTTGCCATGTCGAGGACAATCGGGGCATCGTCGTGGCGCGGTACGACTGCGCAGAATGGATTGGTCTGCAGGCGCCGTTCCCGGCTGCCCCATGGAGAGACCAGCGGTTCGTGGCCGACCACGTTGACGAAGTGGACGGATACAAGGCCCGCCTCGCCGCAACGCTCGCCGTAGGTTCCGATCCGGCCGAGGTGGTGCGCATTGCGAAGCCCTAGGCAAACGAGGCCGGTCTCCCTGGCGCGGCTGATCGCCAAGTCCGTGGCTTCGCGCCCGACCACCTGGCCGAAGCCGAAGCAGCCGTCGGCGAGAATCACGGCGCCGGTGTCGCGGCGCACCGCCATGTGGGCATTCGGTTGGAGGTTGCCGCGCACGATGTTGCCGACGTAGGTCGGCACCATGCCGACGCCGTGGGAGTCATGGCCCTTGAGATTCGCCAGTACGAGGTGGTCGGCGGTCTCCTTGGCAAGGGCGTCCTCGGCCCCGGCGCAAGTGAAGATGCGTGTGACGAAGCGGCGAAGCCGTTCTGCATTGACTAACATGTTGCGGCGCGTTGAGAGTAGGGAAGGCGCGGAGTTTAGGTGATCGGAGGGCCATGGAAGTGGAGAAATTGGCAGAGGGCTACGGGCTGATCGAGGGTCCGACCTGGGTGGCGGGCCGCGGGCTCTTGTTTAGCGATGTCCATGGCGGGGGCGTGTACTGCCTTGATGCCCAAGGCGCGGTCTCCACCGTGTTCCCGCACCGTCGCGGCATCGGCGGGATGGCGGTCCACGAGCGCAACGGCATGGTCGTTGGCGGCCGGAACATCGCCTACAAGCCGTTCGACGGCGGCGAAACCGTGGTGCTGCTCGACCGCGACCCCGATCACGGCAACGTCGGCTACAACGATTTCACCACGGACGCCATGGGGCGCATCTATGCGGGATCGCTCGGCAGCCCCGTCTTCGAAGGCACCGAACAGATCGCCGGCGATCTCTACCTGATCGACTTGGACGGTAGCAGCCGCATTGTCGGGCGCGATGTTCAGTTGACCAACGGCCTCGGCTTCTCGCCCGACGATCGAACGCTCTACCACTCGGATTCGCGTCGTCAGACCGTCTTCTGCTACGCGGTCGGCGACGACGGCGACCTTGGCCCCAAGGAGGCGTTCGCGCGCACCGAGGGCGGTGCGCCGGACGGCTTGGCGGTGGCCGAGGACGGTTCGGTGTGGGTCGCCGTCGCGGGCGGCAGCGGCGTCGACGTGTTCGAGCCCGACGGACGTCTTCGCGATCACGTCGGGATTCCCATGCCGATGTGCACCAGCGTCTGCTTCGGTGGCGATGATTTGAAGGACCTCTACATCGTTACGGGATCGGGTGGCGCGGCCACCGATCGCGAAGGCAGCGTATTTCGAACGCGCACGGAGGTTGCGGGCCTTCCGGTGCCCGAAGCCAAGGTGCCGATCGGTTAGCCAGCCAACCCGTTAGGAGAGTTGACGTGTCCTTGAATATCTACCTGACCTTCGACGGCAACTGTCGCGAGGCGTTCGAGTTCTACCGATCCGTTTTCGGCGGTGACTTCCAGGCCTTCCAGACGTTCGCCGACGGACCGGACGACATGCCCGTCGCTGACGACGAAAAGGACAACGTCATGCACGTCTCGTTGCCGATCGGCGACAACGTGCTCATGGGCAGCGACAACAGTTCGTTCGGACCGGCGCTCACCGTCGGCAACAATTTCTCGGTCTCGATCGTCGGCCAAAGCCGGGAGCACTGCGACGAGGTGTTCGCCAAGCTGTCGGCAGGCGGGTCGGTGACCATGCCGTTGCAGGAGACGTTCTGGGGCTCCTACTACGGCATGTGGACGGACAGGTTCGGCATCAACTGGATGGTGAACTACGCCTTACCGACCTCGTAAGGTGCGCGGCCGGTAAGGATGGTTCGCGTCCGCACCTAGCGCATACTGAGGGGATGGAGTGCAACGGGCCGGCAAGATGAAGCTCTCAGGAATCAAGACGTTCTGCTTCTACGACGAGGCCGCCGCGCCCAGGCGCAAGTTCTTCATCGTCAAGGTCGAAACCGACGCGGGGATCTCGGGCCTGGGCGAGGTCGGTATCGGCAATTGGGGCGGCGCCATCGACCAAGCTGTCAAGCACCTGGGCGACATCCTGATCGGCGAAGATCCGTTCGCCATCGAGCGCCACTGGCAACGCATGTTCCGCGCCGGCTTCTTTCCCGCGGACAAGGTCTACGGCTGCGCGATCAGCGCCATCGACATCGCCCTTTGGGACATCAAGGGCAAGGCGCTCGGTCTGCCCGTCTACAGGCTTCTCGGCGGACCGGTCCGGGACAAGGTCGTCTGCTATCCGCACGCCCAGGGGCGCAATCTCGACGAACTCGTTGCCAATTGCCGCGCCCACGTCGCCGATGGCTGGAAGTTCCTGCGCTGGCACTTGCCGACACGCGATGAGACCGAGGACGACGTCCTCGACCCCACGCGAGTCGTCGGCGAGGCGGTCCACGACATGGCTGCAGTGCGCGAAGCCGTCGGCGACTCGATCCAGCTATGCCTGGACGTTCACACCCGGCTGGACACGGCCCACACCGTCGACCTGTGCCGCCGCCTCGAGCCCTACCATCCGTTCTTCATCGAGGATCCCCTGCGCTCGGAAAACCCGGGCAGCTACCGAACACTGGCTCGCCACGTGAGTCTGCCCATCGCGGCGGGCGAGCAGTGGACGTCGAAGTGGGCGTTCCGGGAGGTCGTGGAGGAGGAACTCATCAACTATGCGCGGATCGATCTGTGCATCGTCGGCGGCTTGACCGAGGCGCTCAAGATTGCCCACTGGTGCGAAACGCACTACATCGACATCGTGCCGCACAACCCGTTGGGGCCGGTGAGCGCCGCCGCGGGCGTCGCACTGTGCATGGCGACGACCAATGTCGGCGTGCAGGAGATGCCCCGTGCTCCCGGCACGTTTGCGACCGACGTGTTCCCGCAGCAGATTCTCTGGGAGGACGGTTACGCCCGGTGCCGCGATGTGCCGGGCTTAGGAGTCGAACTCGACGAGGCGCTCGCCGAGTCGCGGCCCGCGCCGTTGAGTGGCTGGCCACCGCAATTGCGGCGGCCGGACGGCGCGTTCACGAACTGGTGAGACAGGCTAAGGGCGGACCGCCCGCTTTGGCCGTTGGGCCAGCTTCTGAAGCATCGGTTGCGCGAGCTTCACGAATCGGCACGCCAACTGGCGGGTGTCGCGCGGATCGATGAGGTCCACGACATCACCCTTGTAGGCCGCCCGGAACGGCGAGCGCAGGCTCAGCAGGCGCTCCTCGATCTCCTCCCGGCGTTGGTCAGGATCCGGCGCGTTCTCGATCTCGCGCCTGTAGGCAGCCGCGACGCCGCCTTCGATGGGAATCCCGCCCCACTCGCCGGCCGGCCATCCGAAGCGCAGGTTGAGGCCGTGCGGGTGGCCGAGGCTGTGCGGCGCGTCCGCCGCGACGCCGTAGGCCTTGCGCACGTTGAACTCGATCTTCGGCACCTGTGCTTCGGCGCTGGCGATCAAGGCCCGGATGCCCCTGCGCATGGTCGCCTTGCGCTCGGCGTGGGAGCCGAGCATGAACCCCGGCATATCGAGGAAGATGACGACGGGCAAGTTGAAGGCGTCGCACAGATCGACGAAGTGGGCGTACTTGTCCGCAGCCGGCCCGTCCATGGCGCCGCCGAGTTTGTAGGGGTCCGAGCCGATCACGCCGACACTGTAGCCGTCGAGCCGCGCGAACCCGGTGATCAGCGCCGCCGCCCAGTGGCGGCGCATTTCGAAGAACTCGCCGTTGTCGACAACGAGTTGGATGAGCTTGCGCGGGTTGTAGCCGTGCCGGCGATTGGCCGGGATGATGTTGAGCAGTTCCTCCGGCCGTCGATCCGGCGGATCGCCGGTGTCGACGCGCGGCGCGACATCGCTCGTGGTGTTCGGCAGGTAGGAGATGAACTGCTTGATCTGTTCGAACGCCTCCTCTTCCGAGTCCGCCTCGTTGTCGACCTGGCCGCTCTCGTGGACGTGCATGGCGGCACCGCCCAAGGCTTCCTTGTCGAGTTTCTCGCCGATCGCTCGCTGAACCACGGGCGGGCCGGACGGGAAGATCTGCGACTGCCCCTTGACCATGACGGTGAAGTGCGACATGAGCGCGAACGCAGCGGGCGCGCCAGCGACGGAGCCCATGATCCCGGCTGCCACCGGGACCTTGGTCAGCAGTTCGACGCCTTTCCACCACAGTTCGCCCGAGGGCAGGCCCATGTGGCCGGCCGCCTCGTCCGACTTCGAACTGTGGCCGACGCCTTCGACCAACTGGATGTAGGGGATGCCGTACTGGATCGCCAGTGGCTGCGTGAACTGCCGCTGGTGCTTGTGCACGTTGTGCGGGCTGCCGCCGGAGATGGTGAAGTCGTCGCCGCCGATCGCCACCGAGCGGCCGTCGATTTCGGCGAGGCCCATCACGTAGGCGCCGGGCAGGAATTCCCGCAGGTTGCCGTGCTCGTCGAATTCGGTGGCCCCCACAAGCGGGCCGGCTTCCATGAAGCTCCCGGGATCCACCATCTTGTCGATGCGTTCGCGGATCGTGTAGCGCCCGCCGCTGTGCTGACGTGCAATGCGTTCGGGCCCGCCCATTTCCGCCGCCAGCGACTCGACGTAGGCGATATCGTCGATCGCCTTCTCCCAGGGCATGCCGGGTTTCCAGCTTTCGTGTTTGGGATCGATGGGCATGGCGGCCTCCGTCGCGGTAGGTTGCGTCAGGTTAGGGCTCACGCATCAGCTTGAAACTGACGGTGACGAATCGGCTCTCCCGGTCGTGTTCGATCTCCGGTTCTGTGCCGTTGAACTCGAGCATGGCCTTGCGCATGACCAACCAGCCGCGGCCGCGCCGCTCCATGTATTGGCGGTCGAGCATGTAGTTCGCCATCTGCTCGTTCCGGGACCGGGTCCGGCCGCCGGTTCGCATCGCGGCGACCGTCATGTGGCTTGGCAACGCCCCGGGGCTCGTCACCTGCACGCGGTCGTAGAACACCTCGAACAAGATCTTGGACCCGGTGATGGCGTAGTCTCGATGGACGACGGCGTTGACTAGGGCCTCACGGACCGCCGTCAAGGGAAGGAGCGGCGTGTCTTTCCGCCGCGCGCCGCCGTGTTTCTCGAATCGCCCGAGCCCGCGTGCCCATCCAAGTGCCCGGTCCAACTGCTCGTCCAGCCGCCCCTTGGCTTCGCTGACGAGAATCACGTCCGCCGCTTGGTCGGTGCCGCCGTAGGCAACGCATTCGATCCAGAAATTTCCCGTTTGGGGCGCGAGTTGCGGGTGCTTCCCGAATGCGAGAAGGCCGTAGAGCGTGGTGTGTAGCGAGCCGTCGAACTCCGCCAAGACCCCACGGTTGCGTAGATCGTCCTCGACGGCCGGTTGCGGTTCGGCGACCACGTCGAAACCTTGCTGCGTGAGGTACGCCCGAAAGGCCGGCAAGTCGATGTCGGAGACGTCGGTCCCTGCGATGGTCTGCTCTTCGGTGAGGATGTACCCAAAGGCGTTGTAGAGTTCCTGAAGTTCCGCTGGTGACGGCTCCACCGTTGAGCGTTCCCGACGCACCCATACGCGACCGTTCTGGCGTAGCGGCTCGAAGCCGCGCTGTCGCGGTACTTCAAGCCAGTAGACATGCTTTGCGCCGCAGGAATGGCGGGAGATGCTCGCTAGAACTGGCGCGCTGCATCCGTTCTGCAGGAGGCTAGTCAGCCGTTCCGCCACGGATTGGGGGTTGTCGGCAATCCCGACAATCGCTCCCGCATCGTCCACGCCGAGAATAAGGACGCCACCTTGCGAGTTCGCGAAGCCGCAGATCGCCCTGCCGACCTGGCGTGGCTCAAGCGTGCGTTTGAACTCGGTGGAACCGTCCTCGCCGTGGTCGATGCGGGCCTTGATTTCCGCCCAGTTCATCGGGCAAGGCTAGGTCGCTTCCGCTTGCGCGCCGTCGTCCTCGTCCTGAGCGGCGACTAGCCGCCCGAGCGAATCCATCACGTTCATCGGCAGCGGGAACACGATGGTCGACGACTTTTCGCCGGCGATCTCGGTCAACGTCTGCAGGTACCGCAGTTGCATGGAGCCGGATTCGCTCGCCATCCGCTGCGCGGCTTCGACCAGTCGCTCAGCCGCTTCGAACTCGCCGTCAGCGTGGATGATCTTGGCCCGCCGCTCCCGCTCGGCCTCCGCTTGCTTGGCGATGGCCCGGATCATGCTCTCGTCGATATCGACGTGCTTGATCTCGACACTCGCCACCTTGATGCCCCACTGGTCGGTCTGTTGGTCGAGGATGGTCTGGATGTTGTTGTTCAGGCGTTCCCGCTCGGCTAGGAGCTCGTCGAGTTCGTGCTGACCGAGGACCGAGCGCAACGTGGTTTGGGCAAGCTGGCCGATAGCCTCCATGTAGTTCTCGACATTGAGCACGGCGTGGTCGGGGTCGATCACCCGGAAGTACAAGACGGCGTTGACCTGCACCGAAACGTTGTCACGCGTGATCAGATCTTGCGTCGGCACGTCCATGACGATCGTACGCAGGTCGACACGGACCATCTGCTGCAGCAAGGGGATGATGATGATCAGCCCCGGCCCCTTGACGCGCTGGTAGCGCCCGAGGAGGAAGACGACGCCGCGTTCGTACTCGCGGAGCACGCGGAAGGCGCTCGCAAGGATGGCGAGCACGGCGGCGATGACGATGCCTGTGAATATTTCCATGACGTAGTCCCTCTTGGGTCGTATGACCTTTGGTTACGTTGCCCGTTCGACGAGCACCCACACGCCGTCCACGCCGACGATCTCTACGCGGTCGCCTTTTACGAGCGGCTGTTCGCCGCGCGCCTGCCAGACTTCGCCGAAGGCGCGCACGCGACCTTCGCCCTCGAAGTCGTCGATCACTTCGGCCCGGCCGCCGATCATGCTTTCCTTGCCGGTCGCCGATCTGGCCTTGCGTGCACGCAGCGCGGCACCGAGCGCGAACACGGCGACACCCGCGGAGACGAACGCGAAGGCCGCGATGATCGGGTAGGAGATCTGGTAGCCCGGCAAGTCGGTGTCCATGAGGATGATCGAACCGATCACGAAGGCTATCACGCCGCCCACGCCGAACACGCCGAAACTCGGTGAGAACGCCTCCGCCGCCAACAGCCCGATCCCGACGATCAACAGCGCAAGCCCGGCATAGTTGATCGGCAACATCTGCAGGGCGAACGCGCCGAGCAGCAGGCAGATCACGCCGACGACCGCGCCGATGCCCATGCCCGGGTTGTAGAACTCGAGGATCAGACCGTAGATGCCGATCATCAGCAGGATGTAGGCGACATTCGGGTCGGTGATGACGCCGAGCAGTTCGTAGCGCCAATCCGGCTCGATGAACTCGATGTCCGCCTCGGTGGTGTCGATCACCACGTCCATACCGGCCGCGTTCACCGTGCGCCCGTTGATGTCCGCCAACAGCGACGACAGGTCGTCGGCCACGATATCGATGACGTTGAGCGCCAATGCCTCGGATGCGGTCAGGTTAGAGGCCTCGCGGACCGTGGCTTCCGCCCACTCGACGTTGCGTCCGCGCAACTCGGCGAGGCCCTTGATGTAGGAGACGGCGTCGTTGACCACCTTGCGCTCCATGGCCGTGCCGGACTGCGGCACGTCGGCCGGGGCGTCGTCGCCGTCGCCGTCTTCTGCTTCGTCTGCCTCCGTGTCCTCGCCGTCGTCCTCTCCGCCAACGGGATCGGGCGCGCCGGGGATCGGAAAAGGCGAACCGCCTTCGCCGCCGATGCTGACCGGGGTCGAGGAGCCGATGTTCGTCGCCGGCGCCATGGCGGCTATATGGCTCGCGTACATGATGTAGGTGCCGGCGCTTGCCGCACGTGAGCCGTTGGGGGCGACATAGGTCGCGACGGGGACGCGCGAGGCAAGGATCGCCTTGATCATGTCGCGCATGGACTTGTCGAGACCGCCCGGCGTATCGAGCCGCAGCACCAGCAAGTCGATGCCCTCTTCCTCGCCGCGTTCCAATGCGCGGATGAAGTAGTCGGCGTAGGCGGGGCCGATGGCGCCTTGCAGCCCGACGACCCAGACCTCCGCGGCCGTTGCCTGGCGGGCGCCGCAGATCAAGAGCACACAGAGCGTGAGTTGGGTGGCGAGCTTGGGAAAGTGACGAATGGACATGCTGCCTCCTCCCATGGCGGTTCAGTCGGGGTTCAGCCCCTTTTCTGCGAGCCACTCGCGGTTGAACAGCCGCGACTGGTACTTGCCCCCGCCGTCGCAGAGCATGGTGACCACCGTGTGTCCCGGTCCCATGTCTCTTGCGACCTCGGCGGCGGCGTAAAGGTTCAGGCCGGTGCTCGACCCGAAGAACCAGCCCTCTTCGCGCAGAAGGCGGTAGACGAGCGTGACCATCTGCTGATCGGTGACCTGGACGGCATCGTCGACCGGCGCGCCGCTCAAGTTGTCGGTCACCCGGCTGTTGCCGATGCCCTCGGTGATGGACGGTCCTTCGCTCATGACCGCCTCGCCGGTTGTGACATAGCTGTAGAGGGCGCTGCCCATGCAGTCGGCCAGGACCGTTCGCACGCCGGTCTTGTGTTCCTTGAGGTAGGCGGCGACACCGGCGAGCGTGCCCCCGGTGCCGACCGACGACACGAACGCGTCCACGCGACCACCGGTCTGTCGCAAGATCTCGGGCCCTGTGGACTCGTAGTGCGCCAGGCGATTGGCGGTGTTGTCGAACTGGTTCGCCCAGACGGCGTTGTTGAGGCTTGCCGCGAAGCGCCCCGCCTGCTTCTGGTAGTTCATCTCGTCCCGGTAGGGCACGGTGGGCACGACGCGGACTTCGGCTCCCAGGGTCTTCAGGATCTCCACCTTCTCCGGCGACTGGTTGTCCGGCATGTAGATCACGCACGGGTAACCGCGCGCATTGCAGATGTGTGCCAGGCCGATGCCGGTATTGCCGGCCGTCCCTTCCACGACCGTGCCGCCGGATTTGAGCGCGCCGCTCTTCTCGTGCTCGCGGACGATCCAGAGCGCCGCGCGATCCTTGACCGAGCCACCGGGATTCATGAACTCGGCCTTGCCGAGAATCTCGCAGCCGGTTTCCTCCGACAAACGATTGAGCCGGATCAGCGGCGTATTGCCGACGGCAGCGGCGAAGTCGGCAGTGATGTGCATGGACGACCCAAGAACCTTGTTGTTGAAGGCGAGTTTATACGGTACGCGTGCGCGTTGGCCTGTTTCGGTGCCCGCTCGGCGCGGCTCGGGCTTGATGGTACGCGGACGTCCCGGTCCGCATTGCGGCCACCTCGACTGGGCGTGGTCCGCGAGGAGGCTGACCGGGAGCAGCCGTCGTGCTTGAATTGTCGGCCCGTCGTAAGGAGGATGAGCGTGCCAGCACGAGAACCCGTACCGATCAAGTTCCCGCCGAGCGAAGAGCTTGCAGCCCTGTTCGCAAAGGTCGTTGCCATCGCGGAACGGTTTCCCGGCGTGGAAGTCAGCCGTAGCTACGGCACGCCCGCGATCAAGGTCAAGCGACGCTTGCTCGCAAGGCTACGTTCCGAGGGGGAAGGCGGTCTTGCCATCCAATGCGATTTCGTGGAGCGCGAGATGCTCCTGCAGGCGGCGCCCGAGACGTTCTACATCACCGACCACTATGCCAACTCCCCGATGGTGCTGATCAACCTCGAGACCCTTCGCTGGGACGCCATGCCCGACATCGTCGAACGTGCCTGGCGGATCGTGGCGACACCCCGGCTCATCAAGGAGTTCGACGCGGAACGCCGAGGCTGACACGCGGCGGGTTTGTCGCGTGTTGAGACGCTAAGGAGCAGAGATATGTCGGATTCGGCCCGGGGGGCACTATTCGAGCTTCGCGAGGAAAGCTCCGGACCGATTGCTTCTCGGAGCAGTATCGTACGGAGATGCAGCAGCTTAGGGTCGCGGCCAAGGACTTGCCTGTACCAATCCCGGCCGACGACCTTGACGATCCGGTGGCCAACCCCAAACTACCATCTGAGCAGGCTGGCCCGGTCGGTGGTGGAGTTAGCGGAGGAGATGAGGAGGACGACTCATGAGGGCTTTTCTCCTGACGTACAGCCAACAATGCCCCGATTGGCAGGCGCAGGCGATCATGAACCAGACAAACGCAGTGAAGACGTGGGTCCAGCCGTTCCCGTCAGCCGTGATCGTCGTGTCCGATCTTGACGTGACGGACTTGGGAGCGGTGCTCCAGTCGCGCTTTGGGGGCACGTGGTTCTTGGTTACGGAAATCGCGGCAAACACGGTTCAAGGCTTCTTGCCGGGCAACCTTTGGCAGTTCATCGCTGGCGCTCCCTCGGCGCCGCATCCGTCGCTGTCGCAGTACTTGCCCAACCCGGCCGAGAAGGCGTCCCGAGTCGCGCCATAGGAGCCCGTGCCCCAGGAGTCAGCCGAGCCCCGTCTGTCCCAGCTCCTCTCCGGCCTTCGCAGCAGCCAGACCACGCGGAGCGTAACCGGGCGGTGGTCAGCGAGGAACTCCTGCAACGCAATTGGGTGCTCAATCGCAAGCTGCGGGGTACGACGTGGCGACCGGCGCCGGCCGATTCGGCCGCCTCCAACTGACCCGGGCGGCTTCGCCGCCTAGTCGAACGCCGCGAACACCTCCTCGTCGAGTTCCTGGTACACCTCCGGCTTCTGCGGTCGGATCTGCGGCGTGAACTCGGTGATCCCCAGCGCCGCGAAATCGGCGATGCGGTCGATCACGTACTGCGGCGAGCCCATCATCGCCCAGTCGTTGTCGCCGCGGGCTTCCTTGGCCTTGTTCTCGTCGCGGATGATGCGGATGGGTACGTGCAGTGTCCGTTCGATCTCGGCGGGGTCGCGTCCGACGGCCTCGCAGTGGCGCTCAAGCACGCCGTTGAGATGCTTGACGCGTTCCGGACTGGCGATGACGTTCATGATGTCGCCGTACATGGCGAGCGTCTTCAGCGTGCGTCTCTCGCCCGTGCCGCCAACCATGATCGGTATGGGATGGTCGCCACCCTGGCGCGGCGCGAACGCGGCCTGCTTGAGGGTGTAGTACTCGCCGTTGAAGTCCACGCGGTCCTCGGAATGGAACAGCATCCGGATCAGTGCGCAGGCTTCCTCGAGGCGGTCCGACCGCTCGCGCATGGGCGGGAACTCCCAGCCGTAGGCTTCGTGCTCGCGGACGTTCCAGCCGGCACCGATGCCGAGCATCACGCGGCCGTGCGAGACGACGTCGATGGTGGCCGCCATCTTGGCCATCAGCGCGGGATTCCGGTAGGTGTTGCCGGAGACCAGGATCCCGAGCTTGAGCTTCTCGGTGACCGCGGCCACCGAGGCCAGCAGGGACCAGCCCTCAAGCGTGGGCAGCAGTTCGTGCTCCATCACCTCGTCGGTTCGATGCCACGGGGGGATGAAGTGGTCGTAGGCGAACACGCTTGTCCATCGGCCGGACTCCATGACTTCGAGTACGGCCTTGATTTCTTCCCATGTCGCCTGCTCGTTGACGAGTTGCGATCCAAACATCCTTCCCCCTATGCGTTGCCACTTCGGTTCAGCCGGGCTCAGTAAGCCCTTAAGAGCCGGGAATACTAGGCGCAAAGCGACGGCTACTTCCACCGGTGCCGCGCTTGTCGCGACCCGGTAGACGCTATGATCGCGGCACGGGACGGTGGAGGAGACCGTCATGCGGCTACTACGCGATACTGCCAACGGTGCGTGGCTCGTCACATGCCTTGCCGTCGTTCTGGCATCCCATGCGGCCACGGGACCGGCACCGGTCTCGGTCCACCTGGAGATCCACGACGAGTTGACGTCGAGCGCCCTTGCCGTCTCGATCCACCGCGACGTCGCGCCCGGCACCGACGCCCTGGCGTTCATCGAGAGCGTCGTGGCCGTGGAATACCGCAGCTACCCGGGCGCTGGCGTGTTCGTCACTAGCCTCTGCGGCGTCGCCGCACCGGAGGGGATGTTCTGGCGGTTGTTGATCAACGGCGAACGGGCCACTCGTGGCATTGCCGATCTTGATATCGAAGCGGATACGCATATTCGCTGGGAGTTGGTGCCCGCGCGGTGACGGCTATACTGGCTGTCGGGATCGAGAAAGGGAGGCAGCTTGCCCAACCCCGAATTCACCGTCGCGTCCCCCGAATCCGTCGGCGTGGACCCTTCGATGCTCGCCGCCGTGGTCACCCGTGCCCGCCAGGAGGTGGACGAAGGCGTGCTCCCTTCGGCGCAGATCGCCGTCGCCCGCGAAGGCAAGCTCGTGTTGTTCGAGACCTTCGGCGATGCGACGAACCAGTCGCTCTACTGCGTCTTCTCGTCCACCAAGGCGATCACGTCCGCCGCGGCCTGGCTCTTGATCGAATCCGGCGACCTGTCCGTGAATGAGCGCGTGGCCGACATCGTTCCCGAGTTCGGTACCAACGGCAAGGACGTGGTCACAGTCGAACAGTTGTTCCTGCACACCGCCGGGTTCCCGAGCGCGCCGTTCCGCCCCACGGATTGGTTTGACCGGGACCGCCGCTTGGCGCGATTCGCACAATGGCGCCTGAACTGGGAGCCGGGTTCGCGTTTCGAATACCACCCGTCATCGAGCATGTGGGTGATCGCTGAGATCATCGAGCGCCGTAGTGGGCGAGGTTTCATCGAGTTCGTGCGCGATGAGATCGCGACCCCCCTGGGTCTGCCGAGCATGTACGTGGGTCTGCCAACCGAGGAGAACGGTCGCGTGGCCGAGATCGTCCACTGCGGCGACCCGATGTCGAGCGAGGACTACGCCAAGCTCGGCATTCCGGAGCCGCCGGTCACGGAAGTCACCGAGGATGCGATCTTGAGTTTCAATCGCCCGGA
Source organism: Candidatus Azotimanducaceae bacterium (assembly GCA_965203685.1). GTDB lineage: Bacteria > Pseudomonadota > Gammaproteobacteria > Pseudomonadales > Azotimanducaceae > VXYL01. The sequence goes on along the minus strand of OZ241908.1, from coordinate 4,963,471 downwards.
GATCCGCGCTGCACCGACCGCCGGGGGCGGGGGCATCATGACCGCGGCCGACTTGGCGCTTTTCTACCAGGGACTGATCCATGGCGGGAGTGCGGAAGGCCGACGCATATGGCGGGACGAAACGCTGCACATGGCCCGGCAGGTTCGTTCCGGCGATCTACGCGATCCATATGCCGGGCATCCCGTGAACCGGGGCTTGGGCATTGTCATCGCCGGCGACAAGGGGCGCAACCTGCGTGGGTTCGGCCACGACAATTCCCCGGTCGCCTTTGGCCACGGCGGTGCCGGCGGGCAGATCGCCTGGGGCGACCCCGAGACCGGCGTGTCGATCGGCTACTGCACCAATGGACACGACCGCAATCCGATACGCCTGGGCCGGCGCGGGGTGAGCATTTCCAACCGGGTTGCGGCGGTGGCCTAGATGGACGAACGCCTCGGAGCCACGGACTACACGGCACGCATGCAGCGCTACGCCCGTGAAGGGATGGCGCGGGCGGCTCGTGTCGGGAACCGCGGACCGGTCCGCTTCGATGAACAGGGCAATGTCCACCCGGAGATCGTCGAAGCGTATTGGCGACAGGGTTTCTACGTCTTCACCAACGTGCTCCGGCTCCCGGAAGTCGAGGAACTTCGGCGCGACGTCAATGACCTTTTGGCGCATGCACCGATCGGACCAGGGCAGACGGTCGATGCGGCGGGCCGACCCGCTGTCGGCATCGACATGAAACGCTACCCGTACTCTTTCGTGAAGCCGCTCTCGGATCCGGTCGGCGGCACAGCGGCATCGCATGGGAGGCATCAGAGCAAGATGGCCGAGGCCGTGCCGTCGGGCGATGCCCCGGAGTACGTTATCCAGACCATTGCCGGAATGTGCCAGCTCTTCCGATCAGGCCTGCGGGTCTACGGTCATCCGCATCTTCTCGCGGTTGCGGAGGCCATCAACGGGCCCGACTTCGTGCCGTACAACGACGCGATTTTCGTCAAGCAGCCTGGTCTTGGCGGCTCGGTCGCCTGGCACCAGGATGGCGTCACGCACTGGGACAGCCCGGATTGGGACGAAGGCATCCACGGTGTCAACTTTCAGGTCCAGCTCAACCGGACGTCGGCGTTGAGTTGCCTATGGGTTGTGCCGAGAACGCACAAACTCGGCCGGGTGGATATCAAGGCGATGGTCGAGGCCAACGGCGGCTCGGATCAACTGCCCGATGCTATTCCCCTGCACTGTGCGCCCGGCGATGTAACCATCGTCAACCGGCAGACACTGCACAGCAGCTTCGCGAACACGTCGGACGACTTCCGGATCTCCGTGTCGTGGGGCATGCACCGGCGCAAGGCTGTCGCGGGGCAGCACGGCCACCTCATGCAGCCGGCACACGTCGTCTACGACGACGAGTTCATCGACACTCGGGCCAGTGTGATCCAAGTGGCGATCGATGCAAGACGACATGTCTATCGGGATGAAACACCCTTCGTGTATCAGCCGCTGAAGGACGCGGCGGACGACTTCCGATGGAGTCCTGAGACGTTCGACAGCGTGATCCGCGACTACAACACGCGGGATATCGCGATTTAGTTGCTCACGCCCTTCTTGGTGCTCGGATTTCCGGGCCGCAACGCGCTGCCGATTTTTTGAGTGAACTCGCTTGGCCTCGATCGGCCAACGGCTGGCCTCGGGCGCTATGATTCGGTCCCCGAACCTTTGGAGAGCACCGATGACCCGCCCGGAGGCTGCCGCCCTCAAGGCCGACTTCGATCGCGACGGCGTCGTGATCATTCGCGACTTCGTGTCGCGCGAACAGGCGAGTGAGATTTGTGCCCGCGCGGAGGCGGCGACGCGGGACATTTCCCGCAAGGATCGCTTCAGCAACATCACCAAGGGTCTGGAAAAGCTGGACGGGTACTTCGGCGAGTGGCTCAACAACGGCCCCCAAGTCCCTGTGCTCGAGACGCTTCTCGGCAAGAAGCCCGAACCAACCACGGCCAGCTTCTTCACCAAGATCGACAACGACCAAGAGGTGCATCCGCACTCCGACGCGATGGAGGGTGTCGTAACCTGGATCGCGCTCGACGAGACCGACGTCAGCAACGGTTGCATGCAGTTCGTGAAAGGCTCGCACAAGCGCCGGGAGGAGTTCGCCCACCTGCGGGCCGATGTGCCCACCGACCTGTCCGATCACCCGGATCTGCTCGAAGCCGCCATGAGCCCTGGCGACATTGCGATCTTCAGACCGACGACGGTCCACTGGTCGGGTCCTAACCACGACGGTTCGGCCCGCCGGGGATTCAACTGCTTCTACGTCGGCAGCAAGGTCTACTACAAGGGCAAGAAGAAGGCTACGGCGAAGTCCTGACGCTCAAGGAGCATGCACCATGCAATTCGGCGCTCAGTTGAGCAACTACGGCACCACCTGGGCCGACATCCAGGGTACGGTGACCACCTTGGAGGCCGGCCGGTGGCACAGCCTGTGGTTCTCGGATCACTTCATGCCGCCCGGAAACCCCAAGGCCGGGCATGGACCGGCCTTGGAGGGCTGGACCTTGCTGACGGCCGCGGCAGCCGTCACGCATCGACTGCGCCTTGGGGTGCTGGCCACTGGGAACACGTACCGGAGTCCGGCGCTCCTCGCCAAGATGTGCACAACGCTGGACCACATTTCGGGCGGACGCATGATCCTGGGCCTGGGGGCCGGTTGGTACGAGCACGAACATCATGCCTACGGCTGGAACTTCCCCTCGCTGAAGGAACGCTCCGACAGGCTGGAGGAAGCGACGGACCTGATCCGGTTGCTGTTCACCAAGGCCCACGACGAGTACGTGAGTTTCAGCGGCACGTACTACCAGTTGAACGACGCCCCCTTGTCGCCGTCGTCGAGCCAGGAACCGCACATCCCGATACTGATCGGCGGCAATGGCGAAAGGCGCACGTTACGCACCTGCGCGAAGTCGGGGGACATCTTCAACCTCGACTTCTGGCATCCGGGCGGTGTGGACGTGTTCCGTCGCAAGGCCGAGGCCGCCGCGCGACACTGCGAATCCTTCGGTCGTGATCCGAGCGAGTTGAAGAAGACCGTCAGCCTGCCGTTCCGTCTGTTCGAGACCGAGCAGGACTACCAGGCGAGCAGGGGTATGCCGTGGTACTGCTGGGGTACAGCGACGATGATTCAGGATCTCCTGGGCGAATACAGCGAAGCGGGTGCTGAAGAGGTCATGTTGTGCGGCGTGCCGAGCAAGCCGGCACTTTGGCAGCGCATTGAGGCGGAAGTCCTGTCTGTCTTCGATTGACCCCGTCCGATGCCAGAGGCGGCGCACCGTGTGACGCTAGCGCAACGCGTTGAGTACCGTGCGGGCGTCGATCACCTCGGGACCGCTGTCCTCGGGCGTGAATGTCAGCACCCTGATGGGCGCATCCCAGATCGGGAGTGTCCCGAGTCGGACGGTGGTCGGGCGCTGGCCGGCACCCCACTTGGCCTCGCCAACTAGGATGTCGCGCCCGGCGACGGCGCGTGCGACGATGTCCAGTTCCGGGTCGTTGCCGCGCCAATACCGTTGCGCTTGGGTGAAAGGGCCGAGTCCCGCGGTCGCGGGAACAACGCCGTGAAGGTGCGGCACGCTCGCTCGGCATAGCTCCTCCCACGCATACGCTTCGAGCCGATTGCGATGGCGCTGCCAGCACATCAGGCGGGTTTCGCGCGGCGCCTCGGCAAGCAGTGACCGGTTCGGCGCGACGACGCGGAACCAGAAACGTAGGAATGGATCGGCGATCTGGTAGACGCTGCGCTTGCCCGACTTCGGGTTACTGCCAAACGGAATCTCGCGCCGGACCAGGTCCATTTCGGCCAGCGCCGCCAAGGGTCCGGCTAGACTTGATGCCGGCCTCCCGAGCCGGCCCGCGATTTCGCTGACGCGGTGCGCGCCGTTGCCGATGACGTCGAGGAGCGGCCGCAGCGCCATCGCGGACGGTGTTTCCGCCTGGAGCAGGCGATCTGGTTCTGTATGTAGCGGGCCGGTTGGATCGAGCACCAAGGCGTCGACTGCGGCCTCGATGTCCGCGCCGAACGGCTCGGCGAGTTCCCAGTATCGCGGCATCCCACCCCAAACGGCGTAGGCGCACACCAACTCGCGAGGTGTGAGTTGCGGAAACACGTCTGCAAGGTAGCCGGCCCGCAACGGACGCACGGCAAATGCCTCGGTGGCGCGGCCGTAGAGCGGCGCGCCACTGTCGAGTACGGCGTTGTGCATCATCCGGGCGCTCGAACCGCTCACCACGAGGCCGACGCTCCGCGTGGACGAGTCGAGCCAGTTCTGCAATACGCCGAGAATTTCCGGCTCGGCGCCGACGAGGTAAGGCAGTTCGTCGATGATCAAGGGGCCGCGCCACCCCCTGTTGTCGGCGTCCCTGTCAAGTCGACCGAGGAGCGCACGCCAATCGGGATATTCGACTTCGTCGAACCCGGGCAAGAGCTTGACCAACGCCGATGCCAGGTAGCGTCGTTGAACGGCTGGCGCGGATTGATCGGCGACCGTGTAGAGGCTTTCGTTGCGCGCCGACCATTGGGTCAGCAGACGTGACTTGCCGACGCGGCGGCGACCCCAGAGCACGACGAAGCCCGGTGGCTGCGACGTCGCGAGGTCGAGCCGGTGCATCTCTTGGGCACGGTCGAGGAATTTCATCGCCTAAGCATTATGTTGATGAAGATTATATTTTCAAGCATAAAAATGTGGCGCTTACCGGTTTGCGGGCGACACCGTGCGGGCTGCTACCATGCCTTTCGAAATCTGAAGGGGAACACGCGTTGCAGGACGAGCATTCGGTACGCCGAAGGCGGTTGGTCGCGTGGTTCGCGGCTGCCGGGCTTGTGCTGACCGCCTCGGCGGGTTCGGCGGCGGACGATCTGACGCCGTTGGTGGATGCACGATACGACGAGGCCGTGTCGCTCGCATCCGACCTCTTCGACTACGCTGAACTCGGCTACCTCGAGACGCGCAGCGCCGAGCGCCTGGCGGGATACCTCGAAGGCAACGGCTTCAGCGTGGAGCGTGCAGTGGCTGGCATCCCCACGGCGTTCGTCGCGGAGCGTGGGAGTGGGGGGCCGGTCATCGGGATCTTGGCGGAATTCGACGCCCTGCCCGGCTTGTCGCAGGCTCCGGTGCCGCGTCGGCAGCCGGTTGTTCCCGACGCACCGGGCCAGGCTTGCGGCCACCATCTGTTTGGCGGCGCCTCGACCACCGCGGCGGTGGTGATCGCGGACTGGTTGGAGAGCACCGGAACGCCCGGAACGGTGCGGCTGTACGGCACGCCCGCCGAAGAAGGTGGCTCCGGCAAGGTCTACCTGACACGGGCCGGCCTTTTCGACGGTGTGGACATCGTCCTGCATTGGCACCCGTCGGACCGCAACATCGCGTCCCCGGAGAGCAGCAACGGCAACAAGTCGGGTCGGTTCACGTTCCGGGGGATCGCGGCGCATGCGGCGGCCTCGCCGCACCGTGGCCGCTCGGCCCTCGACGGCGTCGAGGCGATGAATTACATGACCAACCTGATGCGCGAGCACATGCCTTCGACGGCCCGGCTGCACTACGTCATCACCGACGGGGGTCGTGCGCCGAACATCGTTCCCGAGCGAGCGGAGGTGTACTACTACGTGCGCCATCCCGAGCCGCATATGGTGGAGGCGTTGTTCGAGCGGGTGGTGGCGGCGGCCGAGGGTGCCGCCCTCGGGACGGGTACGCGGATGTCATACGAGGTCATGCACGGCAACTTCCCATTGCTGCGCAACGATGTTTTGGCCGAAGTGATCCACGCCCACTTGGTACGCTTGGGCGGTGTCCAATACGACGAAGCGGAAAGGGCTTTTGCGACCACGTTGCGAAAGTCCTTGTTCGGCAGCTTGAGGCCCTTGGAGTCGACCATCGAGATCGAGCCGTTCCAGTTCCGCCAGAAAATGGGCTCCACGGACGTCGGCGACGTGAGCTGGAATGTGCCTACCGCGGGATTCGGAACCGCGACGTGGGTACCAGGCACCCCGGCCCATAGCTGGCAAGCCGTCGCTGCGGGGGGAATGAGCATCGGCCACAAGGGGATGATCCTGGCGGCCAAGGTCCTCGCCGAGACCGCCCGCAGCCTCTACATGGATGCGGAACTGATCGCGAAGGCGCGGGTGGAGTTCATGGAACGTCGGGGCCCCAACTTCGTCTACGCGCCGTTGCTCGGCGACCGTGAACCGCCGCTGGACTATCGCAAGTGAACGTCATGCTCATGCATCCAGGCGCCATGGGCGCGTCCATCGGCGCGGCGCTGGTCGCCGGTGGTCACGATACGTCCTGGGTCGCGGAAGGTCGTAGCGCCGAGACTTTGATCCGGGCCCAGGATGCCGGCCTGTCGCGGGTCGAGACGTTGGAGGCGGGGCTCGGTGGTGCGGAACTCGTGCTCTCGGTCTGCCCGCCGCACGCCGCGGTGGACGTTGCCCGCCAGGTGCATGGCGCGGGGTTCAGCGGCATCTACGTGGACGGCAACGCCGTCTCGCCGGCGACCGCGGAAACGGTCCACGGGCTGTTCGAGACGCGTTACGTCGATGGCGGAATCATCGGCCCGCCGGCTTGGCGCGCTGGAGCCACACGGTTCTACCTGTCGGGCGAACACGCCGAGGCGGTGGCAGCGCTGTTCGAAGGCTCGCTCGTCGATGCCCGGGCGATCAGTACCGGGGCGACCCGGGCGTCCGCGCTCAAGATGTGCTACGCGGCCTTCACCAAGGGCTCGTCGGCGCTTCTGCTGGCCGTCCGCGCGCTGGCCCAAGCGTACGGCGTCAGCCAGGAACTGCTCGCGGAGTGGGACATCTCGCAGCCCGGGCTTCGTTCGCGAAGCGCCGGGACCGCGAAGTCGACAAGCCAGAAGGCGTGGCGCTTCGAAGGAGAGATGCGCGAGATTGCGGCGACGTTCGCGCAGGCGGATCTCCCCTCGGGCTTCCACGAGGGTGCGGCGGAACTGTATGCGCGCATGGCTGCGCTGAAGGACATGCCGGGCGGCGCCGATATCGACGTCGTCCTGGCCGAGATACTCGGCAACGCCGGGCAACGTCGTGGCTGAAGCGGCGGGGGCAACCAACCCGGTGTCGGACACGGTCCCGCGTCGCACGCGCATGGCGTTCGGCGTCGGCTCCGCGGCGGAGACACTGTCGCTCTACCCCGTGGGCGTGCTCAGCATGCTCTACTACAACCAGGTGCTGGGCTTGGACGTCCTGCTCGCGGGGCTCGTGCCCACGATCTCGATCTTCGTCGACGCGGTCTCCGATCCACTGGTCGGCTCCCTGTCGGACAGGTGGCGGTCCAAGCGCTGGGGTCGTCGGCACCCGTTCATGTTCATCGCACCGGCACCGATCGCGTTGTCGTTCTGGTGCGTCTTCAATCCGCCGGACGTCGCGGGAACGACGCTCTTCGTCTGGTTCCTGACCTGGTCGATCCTCCTGCGGACATTCATGACGGTCTACCACGTTCCGCACCTGGCCATGGGTGGCGAGTTGTCCCGCGGCTACATCGAGCGCACGCGGATCATGTCGTACAACAACTTCTTCGGCTGGATCGGCGGCGCGGTGGTGCACAAGATCAACACGCTGCTGTTCTTCGCCGTTACCGCGCAGTACGCCAATGCGCTCTTGAATCCCGAGGGCTACCGGACGCTGTCCATCTCCAACGCCCTGGTCATCATGGTCGTGCTGTTCCTGTCCGCGTGGTTCACGCGGGATCGCATTCCGACGCTTCCGCAACCGGCGGAGGACGTTGGCGGATTCAGCGTGCATGAGTTCTTCCGCGACATCGTGATGGCGCTCACCAATCGGAACTACCTGTTCCTGATGCTCGCGCTCTTTGCGCTGTCCCTGATGCTGGGCGTGCGCGGCGCACTGAACGCCTACATGACGGTGTACTACTGGGAACTGACCGCCGATCAGTTCGCCAACATCCTGTTGATCGGCTCCGCGGTGGGCTATGTGAGTGGTTTCCTGCTCTCGGCGCGGATCCATAGTCGATTCGACAAGCGCGCGACCATCGTCACGACGGCACTGATGTTGTCGATTTTCCCGGCCATGCCGGTGATCCTCCGCCTGTTCGGCTACTTCCCGGACAACGGGACGACGGCACTGATGTGGGCGATTGCGGGGTTCGGTGCACTCGGGGCCGTGTCCGGGAGCGTGTTGAACATCAGCGTCATGTCCGCGCTCGCCGACATCGCGGACGAGAACGCGGTTCGCTACGGCGTACGCCAGGAAGGCATCCTGTACTCGGCGCGCACGTTCTTCGCGAAACTCGATGCCTCGCTCGGACATGGCGTAGCCGCGGTGGCATTGGCGGTGATTGCGTTCCCCGAGAAAGCCGAGCCCGGTGAAGTGCCCGTGGACACGATCTGGTGGCTGGGCATGATCGACTCGCCGCTTGCCATCATTCCCGGGGTGATCGCGGCCGTGCTCTATGCGCAGTACAGGATTCACCAAGCGGATTACGAATCGACGCGCCGCCAATTGGCGGACCAGCCGCGCTGACTGGGTTTGGCGATGACGACGGCAACGGCCATGGTCCTTGAGGCGCCTCGACAATTCGATCGACGCGTATTCGACGTGCCGGAGGTCGGGCCGGGCGAAGGCGTCCTGCGCGTCGAGGCATGCGGACTCTGCGGGACCGATCACGAGCAATACAGTGGGCACGTCAAGAGCGCCCCGGACATCATCCCCGGTCACGAGGTCGTTGGCGTCGTCGAGGATGTCGGCGACGATGCCGCCGCGCGTTGGGGCGTGACCCCCGGGCAGCGCGTGGCCGTGGAGGTGTTCAAGTCCTGCGGCGAGTGCGATGCCTGCAAGTCGGGCGTCTACCGCCGTTGCGTCCGCAACGGCACGGCGACGATGGTGGGTTTCACGAGCGTCGACAGTCCGCCCGCCCTGGGTGGCGGGTACGCGACGCACCTGGTCCTGTCGCCCGACTCGTTGCTGCTGCCGGTGCCTGATGCGATGGATCCGATCTACGCGACGCTGTTCAACCCGCTCGGTGCGGGAATCCGTTGGGGCGTCGAGTTGCCGGAGACGCGCGCTGGCGATGTGGTGGCGATCTTGGGGCCGGGCGTGCGCGGGCTGTGCGCCGCGGCAGCGGCCAAGGATGCGGGCGCGGAGTTCGTGATGATCACCGGGCTTGGACCGCGCGACGCCGAACGCCTAGCGATCGCGCCACGTTTCGGTGTCGACCTCGCCGTCGATGTCGCGACGACGGATCCTAACGATGCCCTCCGGGCCGCGACCGGACGGAAGGCCGACGTGGTCGTCGACGTGACCGCCAAGGCCCCGACCGCGTTCGGCCAAGCCGTGTCGCTAGCCCGAAACGGCGGCACGGTCGTGCTCGCGGGTTTGCGCGGCTCGCCTGAGACGCCCGGCCTCGACCCGGACCGGATCGTCTTCAAGGAGTTGCGCATCCTCGGGGCGCTTGGCGTCGACATGACCGCTTACCGGAAGGCGCTGGCCATGCTGGCATCGGGCCGCTATCCGTTCGCGGACCTGCCGCGGCAAGTCGCAGGCTTCGGGGATATCGAGGAGCTCTTGCAGGTGATGGCGGGGGATCGGCCGGGCGTTCCGCCCCTGCACGGCGTGTTCGCGCCCGATCCGTGAGGAGGCGAGATGGGACGACCGGACTTCGAAGTGTTCAACCAGGCATGGGCCGACCGGACGATCGGTCATGTCGGCAGCAATGGCATCGATGGCTTTCTCGGGCTGAGAATCACGGAGATCGAGGCGGGTCGCCTGGTCTGCGAGATGCCGGTGACGGAAGCGCTGTTGACGGGTTTCGGCAACATGCACGGCGGGTGCCTGTCGGCGTTGTGCGACCACGTCCTGGGTATGGTGATGTACCCGGTGATGGAGGACGGCTACTGGGCAGCCACCACGGAGTTCAAGATCAACCTGCTCCGACCCGTCACCGGTGGCACCTGCGTTGCATCCGCGGAGATCGTCTCCATGAGCCGCCGCTTGTCGGTGGTCCGCATCGACGTCACGAACGAGAACCGGCTCGTCGCTGTCGCCCAGGGGACATGCACCATCGTCGCTCCTCGAACCGGGAGTCGAGCACCCGACTAACCGCGTCGCGCTGGCAGCTCGCAAGTATCAAAGTTGTCTGGTCCGTAGTACTATGCCAGGGTCATGAGTTTCCAAGAGCCCGCTTCCGGTCGTTTCGTCCTCCGTCTTGACCCGGGGTTGCATGGATCCTTACGGGCGGCTGCACGAGCGCGGGGCGTCTCGCTCAACGAATACTGCGCGACCAAACTCGCCATGCCAGTCATCGATGGGGGGGCCTTCGCAGGTGCTTCGGTCGTGATCAAACGTGCCGCGGCGGTGGTTGGTGAGGCGTTGATCGCCGTTGTGGCCTTCGGTTCGTGGGCACGCGGCGAGCTAGCGGACTCGTCAGACATCGACATCCTCATCGTTGTCGACCCGGATGTGCCGCTTAGCCGCGCGTTGTACCGGCGTTGGGACGAGGAGCCGTTACGCTGGGAGGGTCACCCGGTGGAGCCTCATTTCGTGCACCTGCCGGCACTCGACGGTGTGCCCTCAGGCCTGTGGGCCGAAATAGCCTTGGACGGAATCGTACTCTATGAGCGCGATCCCCGGCTGTCTCAGCGTCTGGTTGGCGTACGCCGGCTACAGGCGGCAGGGCGGCTGCGCCGGCGAACGGCCCATGGTCAGCCGTACTGGGTGGAGGCCTGAGGCGATGCGCAACCCCGCGCTCGCGAAGGACTATGTCAGCCGGGCGACGGTTCGGCTCGATGTTGTGGATTTGCTGTACAGCTCGGAGAGCTGGGCGGATGTCGTTCGCGAGTCGCAAGAGGCGGTGGAGTTGGCCCTCAAGGGCCTGCTACGGCATTGCGGGATCGATCCGCCCCGGGTTCATGACGTGTCCGGGCTGTTGTTGGCCGAGAGAGGCCGACTTCCGGAGGTACTGCAAGAACGAGCGGATCGACTTGCTGCCGTTTCCCGCGACTTGAGGCGCGATCGCGAACTCGCCTTCTACGGTGCCGAGGACCTGGTCCCTTCGGAGTTCTACGCGCAACCCGATGCTGATCGGGCGCGTGACGGTGCACGGTTCGTGGTGACCGCAGTGTCGTCGGTCGTCACCGCAGCAGGATCGTGAAATCGCCGATCAGTAGTACACGGCATTGCTGCCGCCGCCGTCGGCGGCAATCACCTCGCCGGTGACGGACCAAGCCTTGTCCGAGCAGAGAAAGGCCGTTAGATAGCCGATCTCGGCCGCGTCGACCATGCGCCGAATAGCGTTGGCACGGGGACTGTCGTCCGCGTAGTCGCGCGCTTCGACTTCCGCCGGTGTGGTCCCAGCGCGCTCGGCGCGGGCCTGCATGACGCCGGCGGTGCGCTCCGTGCGCGTCAGGCCGGGGTGGATGCAATTCACGGTGATCCCGTCTCGGCCCAATTGCGTCGCCAGGGTCTTGGTCATGTGCACCAGCGACCCGTTCCGGGCGCCGCCGCTCATGTTGCCGGCGATGCGGGCGTTCAGACCGCTGATGTTGATGATGCGACCCCAGCCCGATGCCCTGAGGTGCGGAATCGCCGCGCGGGCGCACCGCAGCGCACCCATGTACTTGACGTTGAAATCGTCCAGGAAGTCCTCGTCGACGATGGTCTCGATGCGCCCGACCGCGGTGGCGGAACCGCCGGGCGCGGAGCCGCTGTTCACGAGAATCTGCAGTCCACCGAGTTCGGCGGCCGCATCGTCGATCGTCCTCTCGACCAAGGCGCGGTCCTTGACGTCGCAGGCGAACGGGAGAACACGCCTGCCCGTGTTGGTCGCGATTTCCCCGGCCGCCGATGCCAGGCGGTCCGGGTCACGCGCGATGATCGCGAGGTCGACGCCCTCGCGCGCGAGTTCGATGGCAATGGCCTTGCCGATACCGCGGCTGCCGCCGGTGACGACCGCACACTTCCCCTGTAACCCCAAGTCCATGGAACCCCCCTTTTCTTACGGCTCGGTGTTAGCCGCCGGGTAAGCGTAGCGTAACGACGTCGGGTCGGATCGGCTTGTTTCGACATATGATCGCCAAGTTTCAAGTCGCTGGTTGAAGACGCGATGGTCGAGATCGAAGTGAACGGCGAGGCCCGGCAGGTCGATGTTGAGCCGGAGATGCCGCTGCTGTGGGTACTGCGCGAACATCTCGCGCTGACAGGTACCAAGTTCGGTTGTGGCATCGCCCAGTGCGGGGCATGCACGGTGCATGTCGCCGGTGCCCCGGTGCGGTCGTGCACGACACCCGTCGGCGCCGTCGCCGGTCGTGCCGTCACGACGATCGAAGGACTCGGTGGCGATGGGCAACGCCACGCGTTGCAACAGGCGTGGATCGATGAGCAGGTTCCGCAATGCGGCTATTGCCAATCGGGGCAGATCATGGCCGCGGCCGCGTTGCTTGCGCAGAATCCCGCGCCGAGCGACGCGGACATCGACGCCGCGATGCGCGGCAACGTGTGCCGTTGCGGCACGTATGGTCGGATCCGCCGAGCGATCAAGAGGGCGGCGGTGATCACGTCGTCCACGAGCGAGGAGCCCTCAGCTGGGGAGCACGAGGGGCCTGCCCCTCGCATGTAGGAGACCTCCAATGGCGAAGGACGAATCCGGAAAGTCGCGCGTCGGCAAGTGGACGCGGCGCGGGCTCCTCGTCACCGGCGGCGTCCTCGCGGGTGGCGCACTTGTCATCGGCGTCGCCGTACGGCCCGGTCACCGGTCACCGAAGCTCCGAGGGCTCGTCGCTGACGACGACGAGGCATTGCTCAACGTCTGGGTGAAGATCACACCGGACAACACCGTCGTCGCCATTGTCCCCCATGCCGAGATGGGGCAGGGCGTTCACTCGGCGCTTGCGCAGATGCTGGCCGACGAGATGGACGCAGACTGGGACTCGGTCGAGGTGATTGAGGCGCCCGCCCACGAGGAGTACGCCAACTACGCGCTCGTTAGGGGCCTCGCCCTCGGCGAGATGGACGTGCCCACGTTCCTGGTTGACACGGTAGACGGTGCGTTGCTCGAGTTGTCGCAAGTCGCGGACCTGCAGGTGACCGGGGGTAGTTTCAGCCTGCGGTTCACGGGCATGCATGCCATGCGCGTGGCCGGCGCCGCGGCACGCCAGGTCCTCGCGGAAGCGGCGGCCGCGACTTGGCAGGTTCCGGTGGACGAACTGCGTCTTGAACGAAGCCTGGTCAAACACCCGCCGACAGAGCGCGAAGGGCGGTTTGCCGACTTCGCGGCCGCGGCTGCGGCGTTGGTGCCACCGGCGAAGCCGCGGCTGAAGGCGGCTGACGAGTTCCAGGTGATGGGACGGTCGAAACCGCGCCTGGACATTCCGCCCAAGGTCGACGGCAGCGCCACGTTCGGCATCGACGCGCAAGTCGACGGCATGAAGGTGGCGACCATTCGTCGAGCGCCGGTCTTCGGCGGTCGCTTGCTCGGCGTCGACGACTCGCGCGCCTTGGCGATGCCGGGCGTCGAGAGAGTCGTTGCCTTGCCTGACGCGGTCGCGGTCGTTGCCGACGGCTACTGGCACGCCCAACGGGGCTTGGCGGCGCTCGATGTGCAGTGGTCCGGTGACGGTCGCGAGACAATCTCCCAAGAGGACATCTACGCGCAGTTCCGGCGTGACCTCGATGCGGCGGACGCCGGGGGCGGCGACGTGGAGGTCGGCGAAGGTGATGTCGATCAGGCCTTGGCAGGGGCGGCTCAAAGGCTCGACGCCGAGTACGAAGCCCCGTTTCTCGCCCACGCGACCATGGAACCGATGAACTGTGCGGTTTGGCCCCATGACGGCGTCTGCGACGTGTGGGTCGGATCACAGAATCCCCTCGGCGTGCGCACCACCGTGGCCGATGTCCTGCAACTCGAACCGGACAACGTCACAGTCCACAATGGCTACCTGGGCGGAGGTTTCGGCCGCCGTGTCTACCCCGACTATGCGGAACAGGCCGCGCAAGTCGCCAAGGCCGTCGGCGGTCCCGTGAAGCTGATCTGGTCGCGCGAGGAGGACACCGCCCAGGACCGCTATCGCCCGGCGACAGTCAGCCGTTTCCGCGGTGGCCTTGACGACACCGGGCGACCGGTTGCCTGGTCGAATCTCTACGTGAACAAGCACGAGCCCGCCGAAGCGCCGCGGATTCCCTATGCGATCGACAGCCAGCGAATCGCGTCGGTCGCGAGCCCGACCCACGTGCCGTTCGGTTTCTGGCGCAGCGTCGACCACTCGCAGCACGCGTTCTTCACGGAATCGTTCATCGACGAGTTGGCGACGCTCGCCGGGGCCGACCCCTATCGGTTCCGTCGCGACCTGCTTAGCCGTGCGCCACGGGATCGTGCCGTGCTGGATGCGGCCGCCGAACGTGGGGACTGGGGTGCGCCGCTGACAGCGGGACGAGGTCGCGGTATCGCGCTACACCGGTCGTTCGGCAGCATCGTGGCGGAAGTGGCGGAGGTCACCGTGAACGCCGACGGTGTGCGCGTTGACCGCGTCGTCTGCGCCGTAGACGCCGGATTCGCGATCAACCCCGACGGCTTGATCGCCCAGATGGAGAGCGGCATCGTCTACGGCCTCACGGCGGCTCTATACGGCGAGATCACGATCCGGGACGGCGCCGTCATGCAAAGCAACTTCCACGACTATCCCATGCTGCGCATCGATGCGATGCCGGCGATCGAGGTGGTGATCGTGAACAGCGGCGAGGCATTGGGTGGTGCTGGCGAGCCGGGCACGCCGCCCATCGCGCCGGCGGTGGCCAATGCGGTCTTTGCGGCCACGGGCCAGCGGATTCGGCGACTGCCGCTATCGCGGAGTGTTGCCGTGGCCTAGCCGCTACTCGGCCCCCCGCGGCTCGGTCACGCTCGCCACTCGCGCACCGGGCGCTCGGCGTGTTTGTGCAAGAGAGCGTCCGAAAGCGCGACACCAAGGCCTGGTCCGGATGGTCGCGCGGCATGACCATCGACGATCGGCGCGAAAGGCGCGCCAACGAGCAAGTCGAACAACGGACTCTCGTCGAACTGCATCTCGAGCCGGTCAAAAGGGGAGAGAGTCGCCGAGACCTGCAGGCTGAAGGCATGGCTGATCGGCCCGCTCGGGTTGTGCGGCGAAACCGCAACGCCGAAGTCGGCGCAGGCGTTGGCAACCCGGCGCAACTCGTGGACACCGCCGATGTATTTCACATCGGGCATCACCACGTCGTACGCCCCGGCTTCGCAATAGGGCCGAATCACCTCCCAGCCGATGCTCTGCTCGAGTCCGGCTTGAAGCATGCCCAACGCCTCGCATTGCCCGCGGAGCCGGGTGAGGGCGGGAATGTTGCCTTCGACCTCCACCAACGGGCATTCGATCCAGTACACGCCCAACTTTGCCGCTGCCTCGTTGAGCAGCATCGCCGTGGCCTCGTCGAAGCGCCAATGACAGTCCACCATGAGGCGGGCGTCGGGGCCGACGGCCTCTCCGACCGCCGCGATACGCGCGAGCCCGGCCTGCATCGCGCGCCGACCGCTACCGGCCGCGCAGATGTCCGGCGTCACTTCATCGAACGGCGCGAGCTTGAACGCCACGTGACCGGCGCTCTTGGCGGCACGCGCACTGGCCACGAAGCCCTCGGGACTACGCTCTACGGTGCGCCGGTTCATGTTGGCGTATACGGGTACGCGGTCACGCCTGACGCCGAGACTTTGGGCCAGCGAGCGGCCATGGGCTTGGGCGTGAAGGTCCCACAACGCTTGGTCGAGAGCGCTGACGACGCTCGCCTCGTAGATGTCGCCCGGGGCATGCGCGGTCGCAAATCCGCCGGGGTTTTCCAGCGTCGCTTCGCGCAGTGCCGCCGGGACCAGGCGCTCGGCTGCGGCCAGCAGTGCGTCGTGTCGGCCGCCCAGTGTGGCCTCGCCTTCGCCGGTCCCGCCATCGGCCGTGTGCAGCCTCAGGAAGCTCCAGCAGGTCTTCGCGGTGATCCGCACGCAATGAAGCGCGGCGTTCTGCAGCGCCATGGTCACTTACCCGGGTCGCGGCGCTTCCAATGGCGGCAACGTTGCGCCCGAACCGGACTCCAACTGGTACGTCGGCTCCGTACAGCCCTGCTCCGCAAGCATCGCGGCGATGGCCCGGGCGCCAGCGGTGAGCTGGCCCGCGGGCGTCCAGTTGACGAACAGCCGCTCGCCGATTGCGGTCGCAGTCAGCCCGTCGGCGGCGATCCCCGGTTCGTCAAGGATCTCGACACCCTGGCCGATTTCCGAAGCGTCCGCCTCGGAGGGGGCACGACAGGCCAACGTGACCGAGGTCGGCAAGTCCGATGGCTTGGCGGCGAACGGCAGTGTGTCGGGCGTCACCGTCACGCCGGTGGTCAGTTTCAAAGGCGTTGCCGCCGGGACGTCGAAGGTGAGTTCCACGAACCAGGCCGTCCATCCGCTGGCGGGCGCGGGCGGTTCGACGACATAGAGCCCGTCGGCGGCCGGCTGAAGCGTGGTGCTCGTATAGGCTCGTCCGAGTGTCTCGACCCGGAAATCCCGGGCCTCGGGATTGTGCGCTTGCCAGAGCCGCACCTCGCGCGGCTGCGTTTGCGCCAGCACTCTGAGCGTCCCGTCGCTCGCCGTGGACCACGAGTACTGCGGTGGCTTGACGCCTGTCGCCATGAGCCTGTGGAAGGCGGCGATGGTCTCCACGGCATCGCTGCCGTCCAACCCGTGGTCGGCGTTCGGCACGTAGCGCAGGTAGTTCTCGCCGCGGAGATCCTCCCAATAGAAGCGCGACGAGTCCGGCAGGAAGAACTGGTCGCCGGCGGCGTTCAGGACCAACTTCGGCATGGTCAGCCGATGGCGATAGAAGTACGGGTCGACGAGGCGGTAAAGCTCCGTGAGTCGGGGATGGTCCATCTGCAGCATGATGCCGTGATCGACATAGTTGCCGACGGACGGCGCCCAGAATCCGTAGGCGGCGAAGTGATGGCGCATCGATGGGTCGACGTTCAAGACGTCGATGACGATGGGAATGATCGCAACCACGCGCGGGTCCACGGCGCCGGTCAGCCAAGTCGTCCAGCCGCGCTTCGAGCCGCCGGCGACGACGAAGCGATCCACGACGGCCCGCCCGCCGGTGTCCGACGCCATCACGGCGGTGACGGTGTCCATTGCGCGAACCGCGCTCTTGACCATGGCGTTGCGCGGCGCCCAGCGCGGATCGCCAGTCTGGAGGTACTGATCCCACGCGTAGCCGATCAGGTCGTCTTCGCTGCGCGGGTTGCCGTCGTCGTGGAAGACCAGCGGCTGGTTCGGCACCATGCCGAGTTCGGCAACGACGGTCTGCGTCGCTTGGGCGATGGCCGCTGTGCGCCCGCTCGCCTCGGTCGGCGCTTCGCGGCCGTTTCGCCCACCACCGATGAACAGCATCGCCGTGTCGGATGCCACCGTTGCGGGTATGGACAGGGTCAGCCAATGCTGCCACTCGGTTCGATCGACGTCGGCGTCGGTCAGCCAGTGTTGTGACACCAGGTCGACAATCACGGTGCGCGACCCGTCTTCCGCCGTGGCGGTTGAGAGCACGCGCCACGCGTAGCTCGCATCGTGGGCGTCCACGTAGTCGTCCAAGGCTGTGCGGTGTGGCAACGCTTGGGCGAGGCCGGATGTGGCGCCGACCACCACGGTCAAGCAGGCCAGGGCAAGAGTCCTTTTCATGTACGATCAACCGTTCCCCACGGGCGGCGAACAATGACAGATCGGCTGATCAGTGCACAGCGCTTGCGGGGGGCGTCCGTGGTTGCGGAGCCCCGACGGATCGCTGGCACCATGCAGTCGTGATCGGCGAACGCCTCCCCACCCGTTGGCTGCTGTGGCACGGTGCCGGCCAGGCCGGTCAGTCGGTGCAGGGCTTCGCGCTCGGATTCCTCTTCATCTACTACAACCAGGTGCTTGGCCTGCCGGGGACGTTGGCCGGCTTGGCGCTCGCCATTACGTCGATCGTCGATGCGGTCACGGATCCCACGGTCGGCTCCTGGTCGGATGGCTACCGCTCGCGGTGGGGCCGCCGACACCCGTTCCTCGCCTTCTCGGTCATACCGATCGGCGTCCTGTTCGTGGCCTTGTTCGCGCCGCCACCGTGGCTCACCGACTTCCAGCTTTTCCTGTGGTTCACGGTCGTCTACTCGCTGATGCGCACGGCGTTGACGCTCTACAACGTGCCGTACCTAGCGCTCGGCGCCGAAGTCACCCAGAACTACCACGAGCGCACGCGCATCGCGTCCTACCGGGCATTCATCGGCAAGGGCGCCGCGCTGATCGTCGCCGCGATCGGCTGGAATTTCGTGTTCAACAGCACGCCAGAGAACCCCACGCCGCAACTCACGGTTGCGCCCTACCTTCCGTTCGCCATCGTGTCCGGGGTTGTCATGGCGGCATTCATGGGAGTATCGGCGTGGAAGACGATGGACGTCATTCCGCACCTGCCGACGATGGGCGTGGGCGGACGACGATTCCACGTGCGCCACATCTACGGCGACCTGATCGAGGCGCTGCGCGGCCTACCGTTCCGGTCGCTGTTCTGCGGTCATCTCATCTGCACGATCTACTGGGGAACGACCGGCACCCTGGTGCTGCACCTGCAGACCTTCTTCTGGCAACTCGACAGCCTGGCAATCCAATGGTGGCAGTACGCCGGCATCGTCGGCGCCATGGTGGGCATCCCGTTCACGCCGTTCTTCAACCGCGTATTCGACAAGAAATGGTCGGTGATTCTCGGTGTCGTGGTATGCGTACTCGGCGCCACGGGACCGGTGATGCTGGCGCTCGCCGGGCTGATGCCGACGTCGTACGTGCTGCTCGTACCGTTGCTGGTGGCATTCGCTTTCTTAAGCGAATTCGCGATCGAACCGGTTGGCGTCAGCGTGGCGTCGATGATGGGCGACATGGCGGACGAGCACGAGTTGCGTGTCGGCTCGCGGCAGGAAGGCGTCTACTTCGCCGCGTTCAACTTCGCGGGCAAGTGCTCCGGTGCCATCGGGCCGTTGGTCGCTGGCATTGCCATTGACATCGTCGGCTTGGACCCGAACTCCACGCCCGGCGAAGTGCCGGCCCAGGTGCTGTTCGACTTCGGCTTGGTCTACGCCGCTCTCGCGGTATTCGTGATGTTCGCCATCTGGGTGTTCTGGCCCTACAACCTGAACCGCAAGCGGCATGCGGAGATCGTCGAGGCGCTGCGGCGACGGCGGCGGGAACGGGCCGAAGAAACGACTGGCACGGACGCGCGTGCGGATCAGGCTGCGGGTGCTTGAGGAGGGCGAGGGCGGGACGCGCCCAGGTCATTCGTCGCCCAGGTTCGCGATTCCTTCCTCGACCCGCTTGGCCTTTTCGTCATCCCACCACCACGCGTCCGTGTACGGCACGCCGTTCAAGCGGTCGTTGCGCACTTCGCCGAACTTGTCCCAGTAGGTCAACCGGTACCCGGGCTGGGATCCCAGCGGGATGACGTAGAAGTTCCACAGCAGGACGCGGTCGAGCGCGCGTGTCGCTGCGTAGAGGTCCTCCGCGCTCTTGGCGCGGATGATGGAATCGATCAGGCTGTCGACGACGGGGCTCCGAACGCGCGCCCAGTTTTGGCCGTAGGCCTGGTCGGCCGCCGCGCTGCCGAACCAGTTGCGCAGTTGCAGACCCGGGGTGTGTCCCGGCCCCCAGCGCACGGAATTGCCGTCGAACTTGCCCGTCCGGCTGCGATAGAGCCATTGCGAGACCTCGGGCGAGCGCCCGATCGTATCGATCCCGACGCGCCTCAAGTTGTCGACCAACGACAGGTTCTGGCGGATGGAGTAGTACGACACGCCGATGAATTCGAGCCTGAACGGCGCGAGAGTCTCGACGTCGCGCATCTTGCCGTCGATCATCTCCAAGCCGGCCTCCTTGAAGAGCTTGATCGCGCGGTCGAAGTTCTTCCGTTGCAGACCGTAGCCGGTGCTTGGCGGCTGCTGGAACTCCTCGGTGAAGACGCGGGGCGGCACCTGGGCGCGCCACGGTTCGAGCAGTTCGAGCTCCTTCTCGCTCGGCAGTCCGTGATGTGCCATAGGCGAGTTCTGGAAGAAGCTCACCCCGGTCTTGTAGAAGTCGTAGAACAGAACCCGGTTGGTCCACGCGAAGTCGTAGAGCAGCCATAGGGCTTCGCGTACCCGGATATCGTCGAGGAACGGCTTGTCGGTATTCCAGATGATCGGCCACCATAGGCCCTCGACGCGAGCGAGTGGCCGCAACTCGCGCTTGAAGAGGCCCGCCTTCACTGCCGGGAACTGGTACTGCGTGGCCCAGTTCTTGGATACGCCCTCCTGGCGGATGTCGAACACGTGGGCCTTGTGCGCCTCGAGCATCACGCCCTCGTCCTTGAAATAGTCGTACTCGATCTTCGCGAAGTTGAAGCGTCCCTTGTTGACGGGCAGGTCGCGTCCCCAGTAGTCCTCCACAAGCTCGTATTCGAGGATGCGGCCGGTGTCCGCGAAAGTCAGCTTGTACGGACCGCTGCCGAGGGGCGGCTCGACGGTCGTCTCGGAGATGTCGCGGCTCTCCCAGTAGTGCTTGGGCATGATGCTGTAGCCGCCGATCGCGAACGGCAGGATGGGGTTCCTTTCCCGGTCCGTCCGGCGGACGAAACAGATCTCCCGGTCGCCAAACGCAAACCAGCGGTCGATGTCCGCAAGCACGGTACGTATGGCAACCGAGCCGTGCTCCTTGAACATGTCGAAGGTGAAGACGACGTCGTCAACAGTGATTGGCATCCCGTCGTGCCAACGGGCGCCGTCGCGCAGCTTGAACGCGATCCACTTGAGATCGGGCCCTGTCGCCACGCCCTCGGCCAAGCGCCCGTAGGCGCTGACCGGCTCGTCGTTGGCGCCTTCGAGCAGCTTGTCGTAGACGAGTCCGCCGCCTAGGGAAAACCCGGCCGCCAAGCGCCCCTTCTCGAGGATCACGTTGTAGCTGTCGTACGTTCCCATCTCCGGTAGGCGCAGCAGACCGGCCTTGGGCGCGTTCGGGTTCACGTACTCAAAGTGGGTGAAGTCGGCACCGTACTTGGGCGGCAGCAGATAGGTGAGGCCGTGGCTGTATTCGACGTCGGTGCACGGTGCGCCGTTCGCGTTGCCGCCGGCAGGCGACGCGCCTAGGCTTGCCGTACACGTCGCGGCGAGCAGCAGGAAAGCGAGCTTGTATCGGCGTGCAGTCTTCACCGTGGGCCAGCGTAACAGAACGTCTGGCGGGAAACTGCGCAGGGAGCACTGATGCAACCAAAGGGCCTTTGGGTGCTGTTCATCGCCGAGATGTGGGAGCGTTTCAGCTACTACGGCATGCGCGCGCTCCTGGTCCTCTATCTCATCGCCTCGACCAGCGAGGAATTGGCCGAGGGCGCCCCCAATCCGAATCCCGGGTTTGGCTGGACCGAGGAGGCGGCCTACCTGCTCTACGGGCTCTACACCTGGGCCGTCTACCTCACCCCCATCGTCGGTGGCTGGCTGGCGGACCGCTTCCTCGGCACGCATCGGTCGATGATCGTCGGCGGTTGGATCATCGCCGCCGGACACATCCTGCTCGGCGCGACGGAGCTGTTCGGAATCACTGCGGGAGCCGCCGTCACGATGCAAACGGGTCCGGGCGCGCTGACCTGCTTCATCGCGGGGCTCGTGCTGATCATCGTCGGAACGGGGTTCTTCAAGCCGTGCGTGAGCGTGATGGTTGGTCAGCTCTACGGTGTCGGGGACGTGCGACGCGACGGTGGCTTCACGATCTTCTACATGGGCATCAACGTCGGTGCACTGCTCGCGCCGCTCGTCGCCGGCACATTGGGCGAGACCGTCGGCTGGCACTGGGGCTTCGGCTCGGCGGCCGTCGGCATGATTCTCGGGATCACGGTCTACCAAGCCTTCCGCTCGCGGTACCTGGAAGGGATTGGGCTGCCTCCCGAGCGCCGAGCAGGGGCGGTGGATGCCCCGGCAAGCGCGCGGTTGTCGCGGATCGAGTGGCAGCGGATCGGGGTCATCGTGGTGCTCGCCTTCGTGGGCAACATCGCGTTCTGGACCGCCTTCGAGCAGGCTGGCAGTTCGATGAACGTGTTCGCGGCCCAGAGCACCGACCGGACGTTGTGGGGCCTCTTGGACAGCGCCTTCCCCGCGACCTGGTACCAAGCCGTGAATCCAGCGATCGTGATCACCTTCGCCCCGGTCTTCGCCTGGCTATGGGTCTTTCTCGGGCGGCGCAACCTGAACCCGTCGACGCCGACGAAATTCGCCATCGGGCTGTGGCTGCTCGGCCTCGCCTTCCTAGCCATGGTGTTCGGCGCGATGGAGGCACGCGACGGCGGTCTTGCGGCGCCGCATTGGCTGCTGATCACCTTCGTCGTGTACACGTGGGGAGAGCTTTGCCTGTCGCCCGTGGGGCTTTCGATGGTCACCAAGCTGGCGCCGGCCCGGCTGCAGTCCATGATGATGGGCGTCTGGTTCTTCTCGTTCTCGCTGTCGAACCTGCTGGCCGGCCTCGTAGCGCGGTATTCGGTACGTCTCGAATCGGGCGAATCGACCTTCCTTGTCGAGGGCTTGCCAGGGTTCTACCTGCTGCTGGTCGCGGTACCCGTGGTCGTGGGGGTATTCATCTGGCTGATCTCGCCTGTCCTCAGGCGGTGGATGCACGGTGTGGAGTAAAAGCCTGTGGCGATCCTTGCTGGTACTATCGACCGACTTGGGAGACGGCGGGAGGCCCGGTGGAATACCGCCACGTAGAAGTCGAACCCTTAACGCCCGGCATCGGCGCACTCGTTCACGGGGTCGATCTCGGCAAGCCACTGTCCGACGCGGTTTTCGAGGAAGTGCACGCCGCGTGGATGGATCACCTCGTCCTGTTCATGCGCGACCAGCACATGACGCCCGCGCAGCACCTTGCATTCGGCCGTCGTTTCGGGGATTTGCACATTCACCCCGCAGCGCCCTACGCGGAGGGCGACCCGGCGTTGATGGTGATCCACACCGACAAGGACTCCCACCGCAACAACGGTTCGGGGTGGCACTCGGACGTCTCCGCCGACGCAGAACCGCCGCTCGGCAGCATCCTGCACATCCACCAAGTGCCATCCCATGGCGGCGACACGCTGTTCGCCAACATGTACGCGGCCTACGACGCTCTGAGCGAGCCGATGCGAACGCTCCTCGGTGGGCTCACGGCGCGCCACGTTTCCGACTACACCGGCACGTACGGCGATCACAAGCCGCAGCGCGAGTTCCCCAAGGCCTCGCATCCGGTGGTGCGCACGCACCCGGTAACGGGCCGCAAGGCGCTGTTCGTGAATGCCGGCTTCACCCGTTTCATCGAAGGCGTCAGCCGACCCGAGAGCGCAGCCCTGCTCGGACTCCTGTTCGAGCACGTCAAAAACCCGACCTTCCAGTGCCGGTTCCGCTGGGAGCCCTATTCACTCGCCATGTGGGACAACCGCTGCGTTCAGCACATGGCCGTATGGGACTACTACCCGGAAGTCCGTTCCGGCTACCGCGTGACCGTCGCGGGCGACCGGCCCTTCTGAGCCGTTCACTGCCCGGTCAACTGGAAAGCCGGATCGCCAACCGATAGATTGTCGCCACGCGCTTCAAGGAGACTAACGCCATGCTAGCCGTCATCTCCCCGGCCAAGTCTCTCGACTTCGAGACCAAGCCGACGACCCGCAAGGCTTCCACGCCCGCGTTTCTCGACGACGCGGCGGTGTTGATCGACGATCTCGTCAAGCTGGCGCCGGGCGAGGTGTCGGACCTGATGGGCATCAGCACCAAGCTCGGCGAACTCAACTGCAACCGTTACAACGAGTGGCGCAAGGCGACTCGCGGCGGCAAGCAGGCGGCGCTTGCATTTACAGGCGACGTCTACATGGGCCTCGCTGCCTGGGACTTCGATGCCCGCGAACTCACCTCGCTGCAGCGCCGGGTGCGCATTCTGTCGGGCCTCTACGGCCTGCTGAAGCCCATGGATCGGATCCACCCCTACCGCTTGGAGATGGGTACGGCGTTCGCCAATGCACGTGGCCGCGACCTCTATGCGTTCTGGGGGGAGCGCATCACCGACGCGTTGAACGCGGATCTCGCCAAGCATCGAAACAAGACGCTGGTCAACCTCGCCTCCAACGAATACTGGGGCGCGGTCAATCCCGACGGACTGGAAGCGAAAGTGATCGGCGCACGTTTCCTAGACCGCAACAAAGGGGACGGCCAGTACAAGATCATTAGCTTCTTTGCGAAGAAGGCGCGCGGCCTGATGGCGGCGTACATCGCGAAGAATCGAGTCGAAACGGTGAAGGCGCTCAAGGCTTTCGACTGGGAAGGCTACCGGTACTCCCGGGAGCACTCGCGCAACGGCGAGTTGGCCTTCATTCGCGACGAGAGACCTTGAGGACTTGGCAATGAACACAGCGACGACTTGGCAGTCCGACTACGGCGAACACGAGGCGGCGATGGCCGCCTACCGCGAAGCGGGCACGGCCCGGGCACTGGCCTTGGACAATCGCGGGCCCATCCGGTACGACGCGGACGGTGCGCTCTGCGAAGACATCGTCGAGTCCTATTGGCGCCACGGCTTCTACGTGTTCGAAGGCGTCATCGGCGAGGAAGAACTGGCCGACATCGAGCGCGACGTGCGGGCGATCGAAGACCGGGCGCCGACCGAGCCGCGCGGCAAGTTCGACCGCCTAGGACGCCCGGCTCTCGGCGCGGACGGCAAGGGCGGCGGCTTGGCCATGGTGCGGCCGCTGTCCGACCCCATCGGCGGCACGGCAGGAAACAACGGCCGCCATCCGGCCAAGATGATCGAGCCCACCGTGCCGGAAGGCGCGCCGGAGTGGGTGTTGCAGGTGGTCGGCGGTTCGCTGCAATTCTCCGATGCGGCGCTCCGCCTGTACGCGCACCCCGACCTGCTGCGCGTCGCGGAGACCTTCAACGGTCCGGATTTCACGCCCTTCAACGAGGTGATCTGGATCAAGCAGCCGCGCCTTGGCGGCAGCGTCGCCTGGCATCAGGACGGCACGACACACTGGGAGACGGCCAAGTTCCACAAAGGCAGCCATGGCTTCAACTTCATGGCGCAACTCTACGGCTGCAACGCAGCCAACGGCCTGTGGGTGGTGCCCGGCTCGCACCTGGCCAAGGCGGACATCAAGGGCTGGTGCGCGGCGGCGGGCTCCGACCGATTGCCCAGTGCGGTACCGCTTTTGTGCGCACCCGGCGACGTGGCCATCACCAACCGCCAAGCCGTTCACGGCTCGTTCGCCAACACCAGCGACGAGTGCCGGGTGACCATGAACTTCGGTTTCCATCCGCGCGCGAGCGTGGTGGGTGCCCGCGGCAACGGCATTCATGCGCCGGGGAGCGACAAGATCATCTACGACGAGGATCGTGTTCGCCGCCGTTCGCGGGTGCTGGGGCTGGCGATCGAGGCGCGGAGACTTCGCTTCCCGGACGAGACGCCCTACGAGTACCGACCATTCACCGGGCAGTCGTTCGAGTGGAGCGACGCGGCTAGGGAGAGCCTGCGCGGCTACAACAAGCTGGATCTTGGCATCTGAGCCGCTGACCGGTGCGCCGTTTTCGCGTACTCGCGAAGACGGAAGCGTGCCGGAGGCGCGCGCGCCGGGGCGCCCGTTAGCACCTGGGTCGGGACAATCCGCTACCCAGCAGCCGTGCCAGCGTAAGTGTCTCCGTCTGCCAAACAGCCGGCGGCGCGGTACTCTTCTTCGCTGGGCGGCTCGCCGTTCTTGACCTTGCTGATGACCTTTCTCAAGGCATGAGCCTCCTGACGAGGAATCTCTTTTGCGATTGAGAACTTGCCCGTTGCGCGAGCGTCACCTACGTCTTGAGGCAAACATCTCGCGAGGAAGCGGTCTACCTCGCCTGTTCCGCCTCCACGAAGGTCGAAAGAGTACGACCAAGCGCAACTGGCCAGGACCAGGGCCAGTGACGGTGGCAGAATCAACTGTGGTCGTAGCGTGAACCGCCATAGGCTCCGAACACCGGGTCGTACCAGCACTTCCTCTCCGTTCTGGCTTTCAGACGTCCCAGCCTGCCAGTTGGCCGTGCGTTGTCAAGATCAATCGGTCGCGTCAGGCGTCGAGCTGGTCAAGCTGCGTTTTTCCTATAGGTTGCTACCGGCCGCGTGCCAGCAAGTCCTTAGCTAGGCGGAGTCGGCCTCCTTCGGCGGCGTTCGGTACATGTCCGGGAACTGGATTTTCGCGCCCTGCTTGGCAATCAGTTCCGCGAACTCCTTGTCGTAGGCGTCGAAGTCGGTTCGTGGACGCAGCTTGATCGCCCCGGCCGCGGGCTCTTCGTCGAACAGGCTGATGTAGCCGGTCGGCGACTGGGCTTGTCGCGGAGCCTTGTCCGTTGGCTTCGGCGGTCTCGGCGGTGACTTGCCGAACGGGAACGCCCCGGCAACATCCATCAGCCGCCCGAATCGCACGGGGTTCCGGTCGAGCGCGTCCTGGGTGACGGTCTGCCGGAACGGTTCTTGGGTTTGCATGTGCGAGCGGCAGTACGTGCCGAGCATCATCAGCCTTAAGCCCTCGGTCTTGCGCGGATACGAGCCGTGCCAGGTGTGGTCGCCCCAGATGATCATCGATCCCATCGGCGCCTCGACAGGCTGCATCCGGTCGTTCCAGTACGCCGCTTCTTCGGGCGACGGCCAACGCCGCCAACGATGGCTCCCGGGTACGAAGCCGAGGGCACCGTCGTCCTTGGAATAGTCGGAAAGCAGGTAGTTGAAGTTCGCGGTGTAGGGCTCCGGCGGGAACGTGGGCATCTCGAATTGCGCCCAGTCGCAGTGCACGCCCGTGCGCGCTTCCCCTTTTCCTTTCAGCCAGCCGTCGCAGAGGCTCAGGATGCAGTTCGTCCCTAGCAGGTACTGGATCAGGCCGAGGGCGGCGGGGTGCACCATGATCGGTTCGAACACCGGGTCGTCCCAGAGCATGAAGCGCATCAACTCCTGGCCGTCAGCGAATACCTCGGGGAGTGCCGCCTCGTCGCATTGTCGTCGGGTGCAAGCGACTCGGACCAGGGCGTCGCGGATGGTCGCATGCTGCTCCGGCGTTCCCACCGTTTCGGGTGGCAGCACGGTGAATCCGAACGCCTCGAGTTCGGCGACGTGCTCGAGGAGATCGAGCTGCTTGAGTTCGCGGTAGAGCGGCGCGAGCGCCTTGGCGGAAGGCCAGTCTTGGATATCCATAACGCTCGCCAGTATATAGGCTTGCGGGCAGGGAACAGCGAAGCGCGGAGGGCGGGTGAGCGAATTCGTTGCGCGCTACGGACGTTGGGGAGTGGTTGCTGGCGCGTCCGAGGGCATCGGGGCCGCGTTCGCGCGGTGCTTGGCCGAACGCGGCATGGACGTGCTGCTGATCGCGCGGCAGGAAAAACTGCTAGGTGATCTGGCCGCGGAGCTTCGAGACCGCTTCGGCGTGGAGACGCGTTGCCTTGTCCAGGACCTGGCGGACGACGCGGTGGCCGAGATCGTCGCACGTGCCACGGCGGACCTGGACATCGGCGTCGTGGTCTACAACGCGGCGTTCGTCTCCGTTGGGCGTTTCCTCGACGTCGCGCCGGCCGATCTCGAGAAACTCGTACGGGTCAACGTCCGCGGCCCCGTGACGGTGCTGCGCACACTGCTTCCGGCGATGGTCGAACGCCGTCGCGGTGCCGTCGTGCTGATGTCCTCCCTGGCGGGCTTCCAAGGTGCGCCGAGGATCGCCGGCTACGCGGCCAGCAAGGCGTTCAACACCATCCTCGGCGAGGGTCTGTGGGCGGAGTTGCGCGAGCACGGCATCGATGTCGTTGCCTGCTGCGCCGGAGGCACGTCGACGCCAGGCTACGCGCGGACCTTCAAGCGCGATGCGCCGACGATGATGGCGCCCGAAAAGGTCGCCGAGCGGACCCTCGACGCACTCCGGCGCGGGCCGCGCTTCGCACCGGGGTTGTTCAACCGGGTCGCCGCACAGGTCTGTACGCGCTTGGTGCCGCGTCGAGCGATGATCCGGACGATGGCGTGGGCGATGAAGGATCTGTGACGCCCTTGATCGCCGGGTTCTTCGCGCCGTGGTTGACCCACCACTGGGTCGGCTTCCCAGCGCCGTCGCCCGGGGTCCTACTCTACGTCGCCCTGTTCACTTGGTTCGTCGCCGACTACCTAGTGTTCGAGCGCGTCCATCGCTATACCTACGACCTCGTGGCCGAGCGTATCGGTTTCAAGCTGATCTGGGGGTGCGTCGCCTTCTATGCGTTGGCGCGGTCGTGCTCGTGGCGACTGGCCTGCCGGCGGTTTCTCGCACGCGGAGGACCGGGAGACGCGGTTTGCGACGCGGAGGTGTCTACGCCGGCGCCACCTCGAACCTCACCAAGTTGCGAGTTTTCCGGCTGAACTCGACTCCAACCAGATGGATCGGCTCGCCCCGGTCCCGGTACTTCGCCGCGTAGTCCTTCTTCCTGAGCTGCGCCATCGCGGCACCCGGCGACGCCGATTCCGCCACCTTGAACTCGAAAAGGTACACACGGCCGCCGACCAGCACCGCCATGTCCAGCCGCCCGCTCGATGCGCTGTCCTCCACCCGGACGTCCATCTCCAACGCCATGAAGTAGGCGTGGAAAACACTCGCGTAATAACCTTCGTAGTCTGCGATGTCGTTGCGGACGTGCCACTGGTACGGGATGTTGGCGAAGAACGCCTTGAGCAGCGCTTCCAGGCCTTCGATGTCGCCGGCGAGCAGCAGCCGGTAGAGTCGGGCGCCGTGTCCCTCGCGCAAGGACTTCTCCGGGGTCAGGGCGCGCAGCAGGCTGTCGTTGAGACTCTGGCGCACCTCCCTGTTGGGGTAGCCCAGCCGATAGAAGGGCTTGCCGCCCAAATTCTCCTCGCCCTGGATTGTGAGGTAGCCGCCTTGGAACAGCAGCGCCTCGGTGCCGACGTGGTCGACGTCGAATGCGGATAGAAGCTCGTCGCTCGCGACCATGCCGTCGAGTTCCACCGAACTCACGCCGCGCCGTGTGAGCGTGTCGATCAGGAACTTCGGCGAGCCGGTCTCGAACCAGTGCGCGGCGAAACGGCGGCTGCGGAACAGCAGCAAGACGTCGAAGGGGTTGTAGACCTTTTTTCCTCCGAGCCAGCCGTAGCCGTTGTACCAGTCGCGCACGGCATCGCGGTCGAGGCCGGGCAGTTCCGGGGCGAACACCGTGTCGAGGTCGCGGTCGGTGTAGCCGCAGACGGTGGCGTGGCGGGGATCGACCGTGATGTCGACGAGATTGTTGAGGTCGGAGAAAAGGCTGACCTTCGCGAACTTGCTCACCCCGGTGACCAGTGCGAAGCGGACATGCGCGTCGCTGTCCTTGATCACGCCATAGAAGCCGCGCAAGAAGTCGCGATTGGCACGGGCGACATCCGGCTCGTCCAGCGCGTCGAGGATTGGCTTGTCGTACTCGTCTACCAGCACCACCACGCGCTGTCGCGAGCCCTCGTGCAACGCTTCGATCAGTCTGCGCAGATAAACGGCCGCGTCGGCGGGACGCAGGGCGATACCCGTCTTGCTCGAGAGATCCTCCAACTGGGCGGTCACGTTCTCCCGCAGGCCCTCCGTCGTCCGGAAGCTGCCGCCGCCGAAGCTCAAGCGCACCACCGGGTGACGCACGGACCAGTCCCACCGCCCGTGGATTGCGAGTCCGCGGAACAGCGGCTCGCTGGCCTCGAACAGCTCCTTCAGGGTGTCCACCAGCAGGCTTTTGCCGAAGCGGCGCGGGCGGGACAGGAAGTAGCGCGAGCCCTCGCCGATCAACCGTCGGATATGTGGCGTCTTGTCGACGTAGTAGTACCCCTCCTCGCGGATCGTGCGGAAGGTCTGGATGCCGATCGGCAGCTGGCGCCTGGTCGGGCCGTCGGCGGGGCTGTTCGCGTCCGGTCGCATCCGGGCTGTCGGACTCGCCTGCGGATTGCCCCCATTATGTCCCAGTTCCCGGCGACGAGCAGAAGCGAGGCCACCGGGCGTTGAGCACCTAGGCGAGCGGCAACGCCGTGGTGTACTTCACCTGCCGCAGCGCGAATGTCGAGGTCAGGTTGCCGACTTCCGGCAGGTGCACCAGCGTTGCCTTCACGAGGCGTTCGTACGCGGTCACGTCGGCGACCACCACGCGCAACAGGAAATCGGTCTCGCCGGACACCGAGTAGCACTCGACGACCTCTGGAACGTCCTGCACGGCGGTCTCGAATCGGTTCAGCGCGTTTTCCTGGTGGCGTCTCAAGCTGACGTTGACGAACACGTTGACCGCGAGGTCGAGTTGTTCGGCATCGAGCAGGGCGACTCGCCGCTTGACGATGCCGCGCTCTTCGAGGCGTTTCACCCGCCGCCAGCAAGGCGTGTGCGACAGCCCGACGCGGTCGCCGAGTTCCTGCATCGGCAAGTCTGCGTTGTCCTGTAGTTCGGACAGGATGCGACGATCGATGTTGTCCATGGCAGATCCATCAGTCGATTGGTAGCGGCGTCTGAGATTGTCTCCTAAAAAATCGACGTGCGCTAGGAAACAGTCCTAGTAACTGGTGGATTAGGCGTAAAAAGGAAACGCAGGTCCTAGCCGATCGAGCCTATGATCGGTGCTAAGACGTGATCGAGGTGATGCATGGACGAATCGAACCTAAGTGCACTAGCTCGGTCGCGTTACACGAGCGAAACCGGTACTGCCTACCTCACGGGAATCCAGGCGCTCGCCAGGTTGCCGATCGACCAGCGGCGGCTTGACGCGCGGGCCGGTCTGGACACTGCGGGCTTCGTATCAGGCTACCGCGGCTCGCCCCTCGGTGGCCTGGATCGCGAACTCTGGCAGCAGAAATCGCTGCTCGCGGAGCACCGCGTGGTCTTTCAGCCCGGCGTCAACGAGGACTTGGCCGCGACGGCCGTTTGGGGAACGCAGCAGGTAGGGCTGTTCCCGGGCGCCCGGCACCAGGGCGTGTACGGCCTCTGGTACGGCAAGACGCCGGGCCTGGACCGGTCCATGGATGCTGTACGCCATGGCAACGCTGCGGGGTCGAGCCCCTATGGCGGTGTCCTGCTCGCCGTGGGTGACGATCATGGCTGCAAGTCCTCGACCATGCCGGGAGCGAGCGAGTTCGCGCTGCGCGACCTCAACATTCCCGTGCTCGCGCCCGCCGACGTGGAGGACGTGCTCGCGTACGGCCTCTTTGGTTGGGGGCTGTCGCGCTACGCCGGCTGCTGGGCAGCAATGCTGGTGGTTACGGACATCGCCGACAGCGCCATGTCCGTACGCATCGACCTGGAGCAGTTTCGCTTCGTTCAGCCGAGCGGGGACATGGACGTCCACATCCGCCTCGCCGACTCGCCTTTGGCACAGGAAGAGCGCATCGTACGCAAGCTCGCCTTGGCCGCGGAGTTCGCGCACGAGAACGGCATCGACCGGATCGTGGCGGCGCCCCGCGCCCCGAGACTCGCGGTGGCGAGCGCGGGCAAGGCCTACGCGGATGTTCGCGAAGCGCTCGCCGGACTCGGCTTGGCAACGGATCGGCAGATCGCCGAGGCCGGCATCCGGCTGGCCAAGGTCGGCATGACCTGGCCGCTCAGTGCCGCGTTTGTCGGCGAGGTTTGCCGCGACGTCGACCGGATTCTCGTCGTCGAAGAAAAGCGGGCGTTTCTTGAAACCCAGATGCAATCGATCTTGTTTGGCAAACCCGGCGTACGGCTGATCGGCAAGGACACGTTCCCCGCCAGCGGCGAGATCAGTGCGCCGATGATTAAGACGGCGGTGTCGTCGATCTTGCGTGGCGCGTCCCCCGGTCCATCGCGCAATGGTGTTGAAACGCCAGGCAAGACCGCGAAGGAGCTGCGCATGCCGCTGTATTGCGCAGGTTGCCCGCACAGCGTATCGACGCGGGTGCCGCACGGCAGTCGTGCCATTGCGGGGATCGGCTGCCACTACATGGCGCAGTGGATGGACCGTGACACGTACACCCCGACGCAGATGGGCGGCGAAGGGGCGAACTGGATCGGACAAGCACCGTTCACCGACGAAGGGCACGTGTTCGTCAACCTGGGCGACGGCACCTACTTCCACTCGGGCATCCTCGCGATCCGCGCCGCGGTGGCGGCCGGCGTCAATGTCACCTACAAGCTGCTGGTGAACGACGCGGTGGCCATGACCGGTGGTCAACCCGTCGAGGGATCCTTGAGCTTGGCTGACGTCGTGGCGCAGGTGCGCGCGGAGGGCGTTCGCGCGATCCGCGTCGTGAGCGACTCGCCGCGGCGTCACCGGCGCTTGGGTCTGCCGGTGCGGCCACGTACGGATTTCGACGCCGTCCAACAGGAGTTGCGAGAGGTCGAAGGCTGCACGGTCCTGATCTACGAGCAGACCTGCGCCACGGAACTTCGTCGCCGGCGCAAGCGCGGAACGGTGGCGGATCCCGACGTCCGGGTCGTGATCAACGACGCCGTGTGCGAGGGCTGCGGCGACTGTTCGGTGCAGTCGAACTGCGTGGCCGTGGCGCCACTGGACACGGAGTTCGGTACGAAGCGCAGCATCGATCAGAGTACCTGCAACAAGGATCTGTCCTGTCTCGCCGGATTCTGTCCCTCGTTCGTCACGGTCACCGGCGCGCGGCCGAAGCGGATGCGGGTGGACATGGACGACGTGGATGCGTTGCGTCGCGAACTGCCGGCGCCGCACCTGGCGATGGAATCGGCGAACATCGTCGTTGCCGGGATTGGTGGCACCGGGATCGTTACGGTGTCGCAACTGCTCGGCACGGCGGCGCATCTCGACGGGCTTTTCGTCTCTACGCTGGACATGACCGGGCTGGCTCAGAAGGGCGGTGCCGTGATCAGCCACGTACGGATGTCCCCGGCCGAGGCCCCGCACTCGCCGACGCGAATCCCCGCCGGGGCGGCCGACTTGGCGATCGCAGCGGACCTCGTGACGCTGGCAGGACAGGACACCCGTGCGCTGCTTTCGCCAACGCGCACGGTGGCGGCGGTGAATACGCACTTGGCACCGACCGCGGAGTTCGTGTTGCGCCAGCAGGATGAGCCTGCCAAGGCAGCGACGCTCATGGAGCTTGCGCAAAGCGGAACGAGCAAGCTTGAGGCCGTGGACGCACAAGCCTTGTCGCTCGGCCTCTTCGGCACCGCGGCCTGCGCAAATGTGCTGTTGCTTGGTTTCGCCTACCAGCAGGGCGTGATCCCGGTATCGGTCAGCGCGTTGGAACGGGCCATCGCGCTCAATGGCGTGGCCGTGGCGGACAATCTCGCTGCCCTGCACTACGGCCGGGCGATGGTCCACGATCCGGCCCGCGTGCCGGCTTTGGCGCGCGGTGGCCGACGGGAGGCGATGCAACCGCCGAGATCGGGTACGTTGGATGATCGAATCGCGCGGCGACGGGCGTTCCTGGTGCGCTACCAGGACGAAGCGTTGGCCACGCGCTACGAGGCACTGCTCGACCGCGTCCGCGACGCCGAGGCCAAGGTTTTCCCTGGCAGCGAAGTACTCACTGCGGCTGTCGCAGACAGTGCGTTCTCCTTGTACGCCGTCAAGGACGAGTACGAGGTGGCACGGCTCTTCACGGAGCGCGCCATGGGCGACCACGCGGACTTTGCGGCGAAACTGGAGTCGCAGTTCGAGCCGGGGTTCAGGATCAAGTACAACTTGGCACCGCCGTTCCTAGCGCACCTTCGCGACCGCCGTGGTCGACGGCGCAAGATTGCCGTTGGCGGCTGGCTGACGCCGGTTCTGCGCGTGCTCGCCTGGATGCGCCGCTGGCGCGGTACCGCATTGGACGTCTTCCGGTTCCTGCCCGAGAGGAGGCTCGAGCGCGAACTCCGCATACGCTTCGAAGCGGACGTGGCGACGGTCGTGGAGTCGCTGACCGTGGACAACTATGACACCGCCGTTGCCCTAATGCGGTGGCCGGACAGCGTCAAGGGCTTCGGCCCCGTGAAGGAAGCGGCAGCCCGTGAGGCGGGGCAACGGCGTAAGCGCTTGCTCGACGAACTGTCGAACGCTGTCCGACCGCTGCCAGTAGTCCGGCGCAAACGGCAAACACCTATAGCGGCAACTGCGGACTGACTCCCGGTAGCGCCGATCACGCGGTTTTGGCTAAGGTCGGGGCAACTGCTACGGGGGATGCGTCGTGTCGGTATTGATCGTTGCGGATCGCGAGGGCGACGAACAGGTAGCCTTGGCGCGGGGTCTGGCGCTGGCCAAGGCCTTGGGCGTCGATGCCGAGGTGGTCGGCTTTTGCTACGAGTCGCTGGCGAGCCTCGACCTCGTGCATCGGCACGAGGCGAAGCGCCAGTTGATGGCGAAGCGCCGCGAGTCGTTGGCGGCGCAGATCGAGGCACACAGGCCGGCCGGCGTGAACGTCGAGATGATCGTGGCGTGGGACAAGCTCGTCCACCTCTGGGTGGACTCGCACGCGATGCGAACCGGCAGCACCGTCGTGGTCAAGACCGCGCATCGCAGCGAGACGTTCCTCTACACGCCGACAGACTGGCATCTGCTGCGCGAATGCGCAGCACCCGTGCTGATCGCTGCCGAGCACGGCTGGCACCCGACGCGGTCGATCGTCGCAGCGGTGGACCTCGCCAGCCACTCGCATGTCAAGCAGGACCTGAACGATGCCGTCATTGCGACAGCCAAGCGTTACGCGGATGCATTGGACTACCCTCTGCACCTCGTCTACGTCATCCATGTCTCGAGGGTTCTCATGGACCTGCACTTGGTCGACGAGGACGCCCACGTAGAGAAGGTGCGCGCGCAGATGGGTCCGCTGATTGCCGATCTCGCGGACACGCACGGCCTGCCGGAAGGGCAGATTCACATCGAACACGGCGAGGTGGACCAGGTCATTGCGGCCGCCGCCGAACGCCTGCAAGCGCAACTGGTTGTTATGGGTACGGTTGGCCGGCACGGGCTCAACGCGAAGCTCATTGGGAACACCGCTGAACGCGTGCTGACGCGTCTCGGCACCGACGTACTCGCGTTGAAGCCAGGTACGGCTGGCACTGCGTGATGGCGCTTGCGTTCCGGCCATGGGTGGCAGGGGTAGCCGCCCTGGTAGCCGTTTCCGGCGTCGCCGCGCAGGACGGTCACGCGGAAAGCCGCCCGATTGCGACGGACTGGGGCTCGCGCGTCCTCGAGTTCGACTTCCCCGCGATCAAGATCGGCATCGCCGAGTATCCCGACGGGCCAACCGGGGTGACCGTGCTGCGCTTTCCCAACGGCGCCGCCATGGCGATGGATGTCCGCGGCGGCTCTCCCGGGGTTGTGGGTGAATACGGCTACGTTCATGCGATCAGCTTGGCGGGGGGATCGCTGTTCGGCCTTGAAGCCGCGGCCGGTGTGACCGCGGGACTGCTCGAGGGGCAGGGAACGGCTCGTTGGGACACGATCCCGCTCGTCAGCGGTGGCATCGTCTTCGACTTCGGCGGGCGCGACAACAATGTCTACCCGGACAAGCGTCTCGGTGCGGCGGCGCTCGCCAACACGAAAGTCGGCCGGTTTCCGCTCGGTGCCCGGGGTGCCGGGATTGCCGTTACCGTCGGCAACGGGTTTGCATTCGACCGCGGTGAGCAAGCGGGGCAAGGCGCGGCCTTTCGCGAGGTTGGCGGCATCAAGATCTTCGCCTGCACGGTCGTGAACGCCATCGGCGCGGTATTCAATCGTGAGGGCGAGGTCGTGCTTGGACACCGCGATCCCGAGACCGGCAGGCGGACGACATTCGCGGCGGATCTGGAACGGCGACTCGCCGCGGTACGCGAGTCCCCGGGCGAGAACACGACCCTTACAGTCGTCGTCACCAATCAGACCGTGCGCGGACACGACCTCGAGCAACTCGGACGGCAGGTCCACAGCTCGATGGCGCGGGCGATTCAACCGTTCCACACCCGCGACGACGGCGACGTGCTCTGGATGGTCTCCACGGCGGAAGTCGACGTACCTGAATGGTCGCTGACGGCGCTCGGCGTGGTGGCATCGGAAGTCGTGTGGGACGCGGTGTTGGAGGCGCACCCGTAAACGTCGCGCCGATATACTCGCTCGCTCCTTGAGTGGAAGAGCACACCGATGAAAGTCACCGCCATCACGCGCACGCCGTTGACGATCGGCAAGAGCCTGTTGCGCATCCAGACCGACACCGGGGTAGAGGGCTTGGCGGAGATTCCGGGCCGCAACAACGCCGTCTTCAACGCCTACCTCGAGTCCGCGATCAAGCCGGCACTGGTGGGCGAGGATCCGCGCCTCGTCGATCGCCACTGGGAGACCTTCGCCCTCGGGCGCGATGAGCGGTTCTACAGGCTGCCCGGCTGGGTGGTCGGCGTCGTCGACGTGGCGCTGTGGGACCTGCTCGGCAAGGACACCGGCCTGCCGGTGCACACGCTCATGGGCGGCGCCCGGCGCACGACGATTCCCCTGTATTGGAGCACCGGTTCGGGTTGGCGCATGCAGCCGGAAGAGATGCTCGATCTCGTCAAGGACGGCTGGAGCCGAGGATTCAGGGCCTTCAAAATCCGCATGGACTGGCGCGGCTGGCGCCAGGACGTCGACCCCGAGAAGGACTACCAACTGTTCAAAGCGGCCCGGGAGTTTCTAACCGGTGGCGAGTACTTGGGCTTTGACGCCAACAACGGCTACTCGGTATCGACGGCTATTCAGCAGGGCCGCCGGTTCGAGGCGCTCGGCATCGACCATTTCGAGGAGCCCATCCCGCACTACGATCTGCCGGGCTTGAAACAGATCAGCGATGCCTTGGACGTGGCGGTATCGGCGGGCGAGCAGGACGCGTTCCGCTGGTGGTTCCAACACCTCGTGCTGCTCGGCAACGTCGACATCCTGCAGCCGGACATCCTGTACGCGGGTGGACCGAGCGAGACCAAGCGCATCTACGAGATGGCAACCACGTTGAACAAGCCGGTGATGCCGCACAGCCCGCAGGCAGGCATCAACTCCATGGCGTCGCTGCACGTCTACGCCACCGTGCAGAACGCTACGCGGCCGCACGAGTTCTCCATCGAATTCTCGGGTCCGCTCGACGAGTTGGCGGAACTGTACGGCGAAGACGTGCTGCCGAAGGACGGGGTGATGGAGCTGTCGGACAAGCCCGGTTTCGGCATCGACCTCAACGAGGCGGCTGTCGCCCGGCTGACGGCAAGCTAGCGTGGCGGACACGCTCAACATTGCGCTGGTCGGTTGCGGCAACATCGCTCGCGCCCATTGGCGCGGCATCCGCTATCACGCGCCGAGGATTCGCGTGACGGCCGTCGTGGACGCCGATGCAGCCCGTGCGCAGTCGATGGCGGAACGCACGGGCGCGCCCGCCTTCACGTCGCTCGAGGAGGCCCTCGAGAAAGGCAACTTCGACGCGGTCGACCTGATGCTCCCCCACGATCTGCACGAAGAGGCGGCCACGGCGTCATTCGAGGCGGGCAAGCACGTCTGTCTCGAAAAGCCCATGGCGCATGATCTCGAGAGCGCGGAACGCATCCTGGCCATCGCCGCCCGGCACCCAGAACAGGTGTTCATGGTTGCCGAGCAGGCGCAGTACTGGCCCGATATCGTCAAGGCGAGGGAGCTGATCGACGACGGTGCGATTGGCGACGTGGTGACCGCCCGGGCCTGCTTCTACGACCCGCAAGTCATCGACCCGGACGCGCCAAGGCCTTGGCGATTCGAACTCGCGCGGGCGGGCGGAGGCATCGCCATCGACGGTGGTGCGCATTGGATCCGACCGTTGCGGATGATGCTCGGCGAAATCGACGAAGTCGTCGCCGCCACGGGCCGGCACATTCCCGGCATGGAAGGCGAATCCTGGGCCCATGCCTTGTTCCGATTCCGAAGCGGCGTCACGGCGTCGTTCGACGCCCTGTTGAGTGCAAGTCCCGTGGCTCCGACCGAGGACTTCCGGATCACTGGCACGGCAGGCGAACTGGTCATCGAGCATGGTCGAGAGGGGCGGTTGCTACTGTTCGACGCGGCCCATCCCGAAGGGGAGACGGTCATGCAGACGTTCCCGGGCAAGGTCGACAGCTACGGGGCCGAGTTGCACGACTTCAGCCTGGCGGTCTTGGATGGCAAGCCGCTCGAGGCGCCGCCGGAGTTCTCGCTCGGCGAAATGAGAACGGCGTTGGCGATGTATCGATCAACGACGACAAGGCGATGGGAACCGGTTTGGTTGCGAACGGGACATGATGCAGTAGCGACTTGATTTGGCTGTATTCGCACACCGTTGTACGTTTTTCGAAATTGACGAAGTATTCCTGTACGAGTTCGTTGACAAATTCCGGACTCGCACCGTATTTTGGCGGTAGGCGGCTGTGGAACAGCCGGATACCAAGCTCAAAATGGCGTTGGCTCGAGCGTAAGGAGACTTTGACGATGACAGCGGCAAGTGCGACCGTGGGGGACATCTCGAGGGCGGAGTTCGAGGAGCTTGCCAACCGGACAGTGGTCTTGGAGCGTTCGCGCGGGACCGCGCCTGCGACTGATGGTGAAGAGTTTGTTCGCCAAGCGGAGTTCCGGCTGTTCAAGTGGGTCGCCGCGTCCTTTGCGGCATTGACGCTTGCGGGATTCGGCGTCCTCTACGAGATGATAAGCGACTTGCAGGTCGGCATGGAGCGGGGGTTCCGCGAGTTGCAGGTCGGCACGGAGCGTACGGTCGGCGAGCTGCGGGTCGACATGGAGCGGGAGTTTGGCGAGCTGCGGGAGCGGCTGGTGCGCATTGAGACCCAGGTCGACGGCGTCCTGGTGCGCATGGACGAGGTAGAGTCTCGGCTGGACGGTGTCGAGCAGCGTCTTGAGGGGGTGGGCGACTAACCGGACATCGCTTAGGTGGGACACCTGGCACCGCAATCCGCAAGGCTTCGCAGTCCGCCTCGATTCACGTGGCCCGGTAGTATGCTTCGGGTCATCGAGAGACCCAGCTAAGGACCGAAATGCCCGACTACAACACCCTCATCCTTGAACGCCTCGGCACCGAGGATCGCTTGGCGCGCATCACGCTGAACCGCCCCGAGAAGATGAATGCGCTCACCGGCGAACTGTTCACCGAACTCAACGAGTGTCTCCACGACCTCGAAGCCGATCAGAGCTGCCGCGTCATCATCCTGCGCGGCGCGGGACGCTGCTTCAGCGCCGGCTACGACTTGACGCCCGGCCGGGAGCGTCGACCCGGCGAGCGCCGCTACCAGACCACCGACGACAAGAACCGCACGCTGATGATGAACGTGCGCACCTCGATGCAGCAGATCACCGACGTGCAGATGTACCTGTGGAACATGGCAAAGATCACGATCGCGCAACTGCACGGCTATGCGCTCGCCGGCGGCTGCGAACTCGCGATGATGACCGACCTCGTGGTGGCAGCGGACGACACGCAGATCGGGCACCCGGGCCTGCGCGGTCTGGGCACGGCGCGCAACGGCAACATCTGGCCGCTGGTCATGAGCATGCGCAAGGCCAAGGAGTACTACTACACGGGCGACAACATGACGGGTGCCGAGGCCGCTGAAGTCGAGATGATCAACTACGCGTGGCCCAAGGACGAGTTGGACGCCAACACCATCGCCTTCGCGGAACGCGTCGCGAACGGCTCGGCGGACCACTTGGCCATCCTGAAGCTCACCATGAACCGCTTCTACGAGAACATGGGCATCTACTCGTCCGTGCGCAGTGCGACCGAGCAGGACGCCCTCGCCCAGATGACCGAGTGGACCTACAGTTTCGGCGAGTCCATCCGCGAAGGCGGCTTGAAGCACGCCTTCGAGACCCGCGACGCGCCGTACCACGCATCCCAAGCGTTTCGCGGCAAGGGTTGATGGTGCGCGGACGTCCTCGAACCGCTCGCGGTTCGCGTCCGCCATTCCGTGCCTAGTACAAGGTCCATGTGGCCGGGAGGCCCGCGCACCGGGCCGCGGGTGCTTCGGTTGTCAGGCCTCCCGGGCGATTGCCGTATCGAGAAGGAACTCGTAGCAGGTGATGGTCTCGGACAGCGCGAAATGGTCCCGCGTGAACTCGATCTCGGGCTTGCCCGCGGCGAGTGAGCCCTCCTTCCAGTTGGCACCGTACTGGGGCCACCGCGTCAGGAAAGGCATCTTCCAACCGGGCCGCGGTTCGAGCTGCTCGGTGGCGAGTTCCGGCTTGAGCTCGATCAACCGGTAGAGCGCATCGACCAGCCGGCGCATCGCATCCGTCGGCTGGTTGCGGCGCATCAAGGAGTGGGCGTCGTTGATCAGGTCACGAAGGCCCGTGTCCTTGATCTGGTCTTGGCGCGCCACCGTCAAATACTCGAGTTGATGGGAACGTCGATGCCGGCCAACTGCTCGGCACGCCATTGGACGTGCTCGGACTCGTGCCGCTCCTTGAATTCCGGCAGCACCTCGCGACCGAACAGCTCGATGGACTCCATGATGTGATCGTGCTGGCGGTCGCCGCATTGGGCGACGAAGATCATCACGTCGAGGTGGTTATCCTCGTAGGTTTTCAAGGTTTCGCGCACGCGGTCGACGGTTCCGACGGCGGTGCCGCTGCGCGCGGCCCGGTACAGCGCGCGCTGCACTTCGTCCTGCGGTTCGCCCTTGCGGATCTCGTCCTCGGCGATGAAGCCGGTGCGCGCCGACATGGTGTTGTCGCGCTCGTTCTGGGCCAGGAAGTCGTCGTAGATGTTCTTTTCGCCAGGCTGGTGTTTACCGCCGCTCACGGGGTTGTAGTAGTAGCCGAGCGAATGCGAGAAGAAGGCCGGACCGTTGGCGCTGCGCTCGAGCGCTTCCTCGTCCGTCTTGCCCATCATGAACGTCGTCAGCACGGCGAGCCCCGGGTTAATGGCATGGCCGATCGGGAAGCACTCTTCGCGGACGATCCGGTAGTACTCGTTGGTCCGCTCGGCAAGTTCATGGGGCGTTTCGAATCCGAAACCGAGACTGCCCATCCCGAACCGCGCTGCCAGCATGGTGGTCTCGCGCCGTGACGCGGCGACCCACAGCGGTGGATGCGGGTCCTGCAGCGGCTTGGGGATGACGTTGCGCGGCGGCATGTCGAAGAATTCGCCTTGGAAGCCTTGATAGGGCGTCTGGACCATCATGTTGGCGACCTCGCGGGTGCATTCTTCCCACATCGCCTTCTTGAGTCCGCGTTCGACGCCGAAGCCGCCAAGCTCCATTTCCGATGCGCTCTCGCCGGAACCGAACTCGACGCGACCATCCGAGAGGATGTCGAGGGCCGAGATGCGCTCGGCGACTCGGGCCGGATGGTTGTAGCCCGGCGGCGTCAGCACGATCCCGTGGCCAAGGCGGATGTTCTTGGTGCGCTGCGAGAGCGCGGCCATCACCATTTCCGGTGCCGACGAATGCGAGTACTCCTCGAGGAAGTGGTGCTCCACCTCGAAAACGTAGTCGAAGCCCAGGCTGTCCGCGAGTTCGACCTGGTCGAGCATCTCGTGGTAGATGCGCCGCTCGTCCTCGGGCCCCCACTGTTCTTGGCCTCGGGGTTTCGGTAGCTGGAGTTCGTAGAAGAGACCGAATTTCATGCTGGGTGCCGTTGTTGTCGGACGCCTGACATTATCAGTTCCGGGACGCGAGAGGGCGGATCACGACCGCTACTCCGGTCATGGACCTACGCGGTAGTGCGTCGATCCGCGATCTTGAAGATCGAGGTGTGGACGATCTCGGTCGCGACTTCGCCGGCAACGAGGTAGACGATGCGCAGATCCACGAACTCGTGCCCCTTGCGCGTCCACTTGGCTGTCGGCACGGTGCGCACCTCGACGGTGTCACCGACGTGCAGCAGCTTGTAGAAGCGGATCTCGGATCCGACATGTAGCCAGGCCGGCAGGAAGTAGCGCCGGGTGAACGTGCGGTTCGCGGTACCGAGAATCGCGTGCGGATGGACGACGCCGGACCGGTAGCAGGCGTGGTCGTCGTCGACTTGGGCGGCGGATTCGGCGTTCTCGATCGCATCCGGCGTCCAATGCCACGCGGGAAACGGTTCGTCGACGAAGACGTTCTGCCAACCGATCTCGGGCCGTTCGGACACCTCGGTGCCTGCTGCAATCGGGGCGATTTCCGCCGGTTCTCGTGGACTGGTATGCAACTCGGCGAGCAGTACGTCACGCGCATGGCACAGCACCGTGTGCTGATCGCCGCTCGTGGTGTGGCGGATGACGAGTTCGTCGCCGTCGTAGGCGGGGAGGCGAAGCCTCACGTTCGCCTGGTACCGACCGAGCCAATCCTCGCCGAGCGACGCAACAAGCGGATAGGTCATGTGGCCGAAGACGGCAACCCCCGGAACGAGCGCGCCGGCGAAACCGAATCCGGCGGCCACGTCGTCGCTGTGAATGCGGTTTTCCGTGGTCTCGGAGTAGTTGCGAGCAGTGGACGTGTGGACGAGCACGAGTTGATCCCTCTCTTAGTAGGCTTGGGCGGGTAGCCACGTGACGAGCGCTTCCCAGTTGAAGATCAGCGCTAGCCCCAGAAGCTGCAATAGGATGAAGGGGATTACGCCCCGGTAGATCGTCGGCGCGGTGATACCAGCCGGTGCGACGCCCTTTAAGTAGAAGATTGCGAATCCGACCGGCGGCGTCAGGAAGCTCGTTTGCAGGCACACGGCGAACAGCACCGTGAACCAGACCGGGTCGAAGCCGAGATGCGTGACGACCGGGGATACCAGCGGCAGGATGATGAGCGTCAGCTCGATCCAGTCGAGGAAGAACCCGAGGATGAACGTGACCAGCAGGATGGTGATCACGATGCCGGTGGGGCCGAAAGGCAGGTCGAGCAGCGTGCGCTCGATCAGTTCGTCGCCGCCGAGCCCGCGCAGCACGAGCGAGTACGCCGTGGCGCCGATCAGGATGCCGAAGATGAAGGCCGTCGTCTTGGTAGTCTCGCGAATGACCTCGGTGAGCACACGCCGGTCGAGCGCCTTGTTGGCGGCCGCGAGCGCGAGCGCGCCCGCGGCCCCGACGCCGGCGGCTTCGGTCGGCGTTGCGAAGCCGAAGAAGATGCTTCCCAGGACCACGAGGATCAGTCCCGCGGGCGGCAGGATGGCTATGGCGAGGTCAGCGACGGCCCGCCAGTCGAGGGGCTCGACGTCCGCGGCCGGTGGAGCGCCGGCAGGTCTCACGACCCCGTAGCCCAGCAGGTAGACCACGTAGAGCGTGGACAGCACCAGCCCGGGGAAAACGGCACCTAGGAACAGGTCGCCCACCGGCATGGCCATCCTGTCCGCCATCAGAACGAGCATGATGCTCGGAGGGATGAGGATGCCCAGCGTGCCGACCGCGCAGACGGTGCCGGCGGCGAGCGATTTGTCGTAGCCCTGGCGGAGCATGACGGGCAGTCCAAGCAGGGCGAGCAGGACCACGGACGCGCCGATGATGCCCGTGGTGGCCGCGAGCAGGACGCCGATCAGGGTGATCGTGACCGCCATGCCGCCCCCGACGCGGCCGAACAACCGGGCGAAGCTGGTCATCAGCCGGTTGGCGATGCCGGAGCGGTCGAGCATGAGGCCCATGAACACGAACATGGGCAGCGCGACCATCACCCAGTTCTCCATCACGTTCCAGATGCGCTCGACGCTGATCGAGGTGTAGGCCCAGTCGACGCCGATGGGGATGCCGAAGTCCGCCTCGAACACGATGGCGAGTGCCGTGAAGAGCACCGCGAGCCCGGCGAGGATCCAAGCGATCGGGAAGCCTGTGAAGACGAGGCCGATGAAGGCCAGGAACATGACGAGGGCGAGAATTTCGTTGACGGGCATGGGCTTACCTCAGTCCTTGGCCCAGAACAGGTACTTCCAAATCCGCGTCAACCGCGACAACGCCGCCACGCCGAGTAGGCCGAAGCCAACGAGCAGCATGGACTTGATCGCCCACCGGTAGGGCAAGCCGCCCGGGGAACTCGACACCTCGCCGGTGGTGAAGCTGTCCGCTACGAAAGGCGCGCCGTAGATCAGCATCAGGGCGACGAACGGCAGGACGCACAGGATGAGCCCGTACAAGTCGATCCAGGCCCGCGTGACCGGCGTGAACCGTTCGTGCAGCACAT
This sequence comes from Candidatus Azotimanducaceae bacterium, assembly GCA_965203685.1. GTDB lineage: Bacteria > Pseudomonadota > Gammaproteobacteria > Pseudomonadales > Azotimanducaceae > VXYL01. The sequence goes on along the minus strand of OZ241908.1, from coordinate 4,919,388 downwards.
CGACGCGGACGTGGGCGTCGGCCTGCAAGGCGTAGCTCAAGCCCAGCATGAAGCCCGCCGAGTAGAGGTGCCACTGGATCTCCTCGAACTCGATGCGCCCCTCGGCGAAGGCGTAACGCAAGAGCACGTTGCAGACGATGACGGCCAGCAGCACGACCCAGATCCACGACGCCGCGTTGCCGATGCGAACCAGGATCGGATCGACGACGCGCGAAAAGTTGGTGTCGGGTAGTTCGAGTTGCGCCACGCCGCTTACGTCCCGTGCGGCGCTATCGGGGTGCCTGCGAAGGCGCGTCGTCCTCGGGGGCATGGAAGTCGCGCGGCAGGTAGGCGAACCGTTTCCACAACGCGTACTGCTCGCGGAAGGCGAGTTGCGAGGCGTGGATCACCCGGAAGTCCTCGTCCCGGCGGGCCTCCTCCGCCATGACCTCGTCGGTCACCCGGTTGAGTTCGCGCAGGATGGGCTCGGGCAGGCTGATCGCGGTGACGCCTTTGCTCGCGAAGCCGGCGAGGATCGGGCCCTGCTTGGCTTCCGACTTGGCGAGGTTGCGCGTCACACCTGCGGTGCAGGCCGTGTCGATGACCGCCTGTTCTCGGGCCGAGAGGCGCTGCCACACCGCATCGTTCACCACCAGGTGGGCGGCGGTGTACGTCTGGTGCCAGCCGGGGTAGTAGTTGAGCTTGGCGATCCGGTCGAAGCCCAGCGCCTCGTCAACGTTCGGCAGCGAGAACTCGGTAGCGTCGATGGCGCCCTTCTCGAGCGCTTGGAAGATCTCCCCGCCCGGCAGCATCGTGACCGAGGCACCGAGCCGTTCGATGACCCGTCCGCCGAGCCCGGCAAAGCGGATTTTTAGACCCTCGAGGTCGGTTAGGTCGTCGATCGGTGTACGGAACCAGCCGGCGGTCTCCGGACCGATCAGGCCGCAAAGTACCGGATGGACGCCGTATTTCGCATACAGATCTTGACCGAGTTCGCGACCGCCCCACTCGTACCACCACGCGGTGTACTCCCAGGGCTCCATGCCGAACGGTACCGCGCCGAGCAGCGGCGAGGCGGGGATCTTGCCCTGGTCGTAGCCGAGCCAGGTATAGCCGGCCTGGACCTTGCCTTCGCGGACCGCGTCGACGATGTTGAAGGCGGGCACGATCTCGCCGGGCTCGAAGGGGTCGAGGATCATCGCGCCGTTCGATGCGCGGTCGATGGCGTCCGTGACCCAGCGAACGTTGTCGCCGAGCACCTCGAGCGTGGTCGCGAAGGCGACGGGGACCCGCCAGCGGAGCGTTGCCACCGCCCGCTCCTCGGTGTTGGCGACGTTCGCCGTTTGCGCGCCGGGCGGTCGGATCGCCAAGGTTGCCAGCATGCCAACCAGGAATGCGACGACCACGGCGATCAGCGCCATCCTGTTGGTCATGGGTCTTTGCCCCCCATCGGTTCGTCCGTTGTCCGCTAGCGGATCGCCACGGGGTTGATCACGGCCTGGACCGCGCCTTCGAAGCGTGGCTGGCCGAGGACGAACAGGAACTCCCAGGCCTCGTCCGCGGCAAGTGCTGCCACGTTCATGTTCTCCAGGATGTAGATGCCGTTCTTGGCGAGCAGTTCGGGATGCACCGGGAAGACGAGGTCGGGATCCTCGCCGGGAACGGCTTCCAGGCCCCAGGTGTCCGCCCCGACGGCGACGACATCGAGGCTTGCGAGGTACTTGGCGCCGCCGAGCCCGAGCCCGGGTTCGCCTGCCATGAAGGTCGGACCGTCGTCGGCGACGCTGAGCCAGCCGGTGTGGAACAGGACGATGTCGCCCTGGCCGATGGTCACGCCCTGCGCGGCGGCTTGCGCTTTGATTTCCGCCTCGTTGAACGCTGTTCCGGGCGTCAGCGGGTTCTCGCCATAATGCCGCGTCATGTCGAGGAGAACGCCGCGACCAACCATGGGTGGTAGCTTGTCGATCGAGAGCGCTGTCAGCCCCTTGGTGGTGACGAAGTCTGTGGCCTTGTGGCCGTTGTAGTAGACGTGGTTGATTCCCATGTGCCCGAGACCGTCAAGCTGGCTGCCGATGCCCATCCAGGTGTAGAGCAGGTCGTCGTTGCCCGTGGCTAGGTTCGCGCCCATCGTGGGACCGAGGTCCTGGCCGGGCTGAATCACCGTGATTGCGTAGTGCCGCGGCGGATAGGCGGGCGTTTCCCAGCCTGTGACGACGCCGAGTGGGTAGGTCTTGCCGGTCTTGACCAGCTTGGCGGCTTCCACGACCTTCTCCGCGGACAGGTGGTTGATGGCGCCAAGCGTGTCGTCGGCACCGTGTTCGGACGGGTACCAGTCGTCGTCCTGTGCTAGCGCCGCCGTGGCGGCCAACGCCAGCACGAGATAAATGCTGCGCATGGGGCTCGCTCCGAGTTCGGGACACCCATCATACGGCAGCTACGAGAGCGACCGTCCGCGGTCGCTGTCCGGCCTGGGCTTGGGTCCTCGGGGGGCCTCGTTCGACGCGCTTGTTGCTAGCGCATGTGATTCTCGCTAGCGTGGAATGCAACCGACGGTCGGAGGCGATCATGTCAGGAAGAGTGTGCGGGCTGGCGCGGCGCGCTGCGACACGGGCACCCATGGAGTTGATTGAGGAGGCCACGATCACCGTGGAGGCCGGCGTGGCGGGAGATGCCAGGGGGCGACTGAAAGGCCGGCAAGTCACAGTGCTATGCCAGGAAAGCTGGGACGCGGCTTGTCGGGACTTGGGTCGTGAGGTCCCGTGGACCACCCGTCGCGCGAACATCCTGATCGAGGGCCTGGACTTGGCGAACAGCGCTGGCAAGACCCTTGCGATCGGCGAGGCGACGTTCGCTATCACGGGCGAGACCGATCCCTGTCAGCGCATGGACGAGCAGGCTGACGGCCTCACGTCGGTGCTCGCACCGGACTGGCGGGGCGGCGTGACCTGTCAGGTGATCAAGGCCGGCGCGGTCCGGGTGGGCGATGGTGTTGAACTGAGCGCTTGAGCCACTGCCACTCGACGCCGATCACCGTTGCATCGGCAAAGTCGCTTGAGAATGCGCTGCCGTCCTCGAGACGGAATCGAAACGAACGGCGGACAGCGCGGCCGACACTGGCCGCCACGCGGTGAGCGGCGGTTGGCCGAAAGTGGAAGCCGAGACGCGCCTGCCAACCGGCGTATTGGAAGGTCGATCGGCGTGCCAGGTCGTTGTCGTAGACGGTCCAGTGACCGCCCACGGGGTTGACGTCCGCACGGATCCGCAATCGTGGATGGACGTCCCACTCGAACATGGAATCGGGCCAACCCACGGTTCCCCGTACCGCGTGTCCCGGATCCCACGCCACACCGAGCAGAGGACTCACGCGGACGCGGCCGAACCGGTCGTCGCGGCAGACGCCCGCGTAGCCGGTGGCATGCGTGCCGAGGCGGACGCGGTATGCCACTGAACCGTGCCAGTCGATCAATGCACGATGGATTTCCCCGGGGTGGCGACCGACGTTCGACGATGTTGCGACGACCGGGCTCACTGACGCCGCCCAGCGAGTGCCGGTGAATCGAAAGCGAGGACTCAGGCGGTGGAGGTGTCCGTTGGTCTGTGGCTCGCCGCCACCCGCCTCGATCTGATGGGCGCGATAGTCGTGGGCGATAGCGAGCGAGCCGCCCTCTCGGGACCAGATGCGTGCCCGGACCCGCGTTTGCACAACGCCAACGCGATAGACGGGTGCTGTTCGTGATGTTGCCGGAGCAGTGACCGTGTGAGCGACTTGGACCAACTCATGGTCGCTCGACGGATGGCACGCTGACGTGTCAGCGAGCGCTGACGCGGCCGCCGTTCCCGCGAGGGCGAGGAGCGCGCTAGCGCGCCGATTGCGACCGGCGCGCCACTTGCTCACCCGGATTCGCGCCGCAGCCGCTCTTCCAATTCCGCGAGGCGCCGCTCGGCGTTGGCGGCGCGCTGTTCGGCGGCCCGTCTCGCATCCGTCTCCCGTTGCCGCACATCCGTCTCCCGTTGCCGCGCGGCCTCCATTGCCGTCAACTCGTGCTGCAATTCTCCGTGCGAGCGCAGTTCGATGCCGGTGGCTGGATCTCGGATGCGGAAGCGCCAAGTGTCGTCGATCCGCATTTCCAGCCCCAGGACATCGCTCATGTAGGTCGCGGTCGTACCGGGCAATGCCCCGATCCTCGCGTAATGCCCATTGTTGAGCCGATAGCCGATGAGTGGTGGCGTGAGGAATGGGCCGACGGGGTCGAGGAGCCAGTACTCGCGTACACCCATCGCTTCGTAGATCGCTTTCTTGTCCACGGTGTCGCGGCGCCACGTGCTCCCGGAGAGGATCTCGAGCACGAAATCCGGTGGCTTGCCCTCGTCCCACACGACGTAGGAGAACCGCTGCCGCTTCGGCACGCCGAATATGACGAAGACGTCCGGTGCCAGCATCCTGCGCTCGCGCTTGCCGTCCTCGCCAGCGACCAGGTAGTGGACGAACATGTCCGCTTGGACGGCCACGTCCTCTCGGTCTAGGAACCAGGTTGACAGGCCGTTATAGGCGTAGTCGAGCGGCTCGAGCTGGTAGTCGCTCTCAGCCAACGGCTCGTCGTCCTCGTAGGGGAGGTCTGCTTCGCCAGGCAGATCCGAAGTGTCGGACTGTGGTCGACGGAAGAACGGTTCGGCCATCGGCATACTCCGTTTCGGTCCGCGTCGGAAGGCTTGCGTTGCCATGCGAGCGGGAGTGGGACGGTACCACAGCGAGCTTGCGCTCGGCGTGGACGACTGGGGTGGCAACGGGCATGCGAACCTTGCGACATGGCTTGGTCGGGCACATGTTGCGCAGGCGTTGCAGAGCGCCGCGATGGCTGATCTCTCGGCTTTGTGTAAGAGATTGTCCATGCGTGCCGAAAGCGCGATATGGAGGGCTCTCTCTTGCGAGGGACAAGCCCCTCGCGCACCCCGGCTGAGGGCTCTTTCATGCGAGGGGCAAGCCCCTCGCGCTCCCCGGGCTGAGGGCTCTACGGTTCAATCCGGCCGGGCTTTCGAGTATGCTCGCAGCCCCGTTAAAGAACGGTGCAACTCCCAAGGATGCGTATCGCCGTGCCAAAGGAGACGTGGCCCGGCGAACTGCGTGCGGCCCTCGTTCCGAGCAGCGTCAAGAAGCTCGTGTCGCTCGGTTTCGACGTCATGGTCGAGGCTGGCGCCGGCGCGGCTTCCGGTGAGCCCGACGCGGACTACGTCGAAGCAGGCGCCGACGTCGTAGGTGATATCGCCTCGGCGATCGTCGCATCGGACGTGGTCACTAGGGTGCGCAAGCCCTCGCCGACGGACGTCGACCTTCTCGCCGAGAACGCCATCCACATCAGCTTCCTCGACCCGTTCAACGACAAGCCGCTGGTCGAGAAGATGGCGCAGCGCGGCGTGATGGCGGTTTCCATGGAAATGGTGCCGCGCACCACCCGCGCGCAGAAGATGGATGCGCTCTCCTCGCAAGCGAACGTGGCCGGCTACTTCACTGTCGTACTCGCCGCGCGGCACTGTCCGCGCATCTTCCCCATGATGATGACGCCCGCGGGAACGATTGCACCGGCCCGTGTTTTCGTCATCGGCGCGGGTGTGGCCGGACTGCAGGCGATCGCGACTGCCAAGCGCCTTGGCGCGCGTGTCGAGGCGTTCGATACCCGCCCCGTCGTTGCCGAGCAGGTGCAATCACTCGGTGCGAAGTTCGTCAACATCGACATCGGCGAGAGTGGCGAGACAGCGCAGGGCTACGCCCGTGAACTCACGCCCGAACAGATCGAGATGCAACGCCAAGGCATGAAGCAGGTCATCGCACGGTCGGATGTGGTCATCACCACCGCGCAAGTCTTCGGCCGCCCGGCACCGCGAATCGTCACGCGGGACATGGTCGAGGCCATGCGCCCCGGAAGCGTGGTGGTGGACATGGCGGTGGAATCGGGTGGCAATGTCGAGGGCTCGGTGCTCGACCAGGTCGTGGACGTTGCGGGCGTCAAGCTGATCAGCCTCGCCAACCTGCCGTCCGGTGTCGCCTGCAATGCGAGCGCCATGTACTCGGCCAACGTCACGCACTTCATCGACGAGTTCTGGAATGCCGACGAAGGTGCTTTCGCATTGGATCCGGAGGACGAGATCGTCTCTGGATGCGTCCTAACGCGGGATGGCGAGATCGTCAACGAGACGATCAAGGATCTGTAGGGGCTGTTCGGTGGAGCTTGTGCCGGTCTACCTCGCCTTCATCCTGGTGCTGGCGATCTTCCTCGGTTTCGAGTTGATCTCGAAGGTACCGGCGACACTGCATACACCCTTGATGTCCGGCGCGAACGCGATCTCGGGCATCACCATCGTCGGCGCCCTGCTCGCGGCGGGGGCCGGCGGTCCAGGCTGGTTGGCGACGTTGCTCGGTTCGCTCGCCGTTTTCTTCGCGACGGTCAACGTCGTCGGCGGCTACCTCGTCACGGACCGCATGCTGGGGATGTTTAGGAAGAGCCCTCAGCCGGGGAGCGCGAGGGGCTCACCCAACGCAGGGAACAAAGGCGGGCCGGACGCCAAGCAGTGACCACCGTCGCAGTCAATCTCGCCTACATCGTGGCGGCCGTGCTGTTCGTGTTCGGCCTGAAGATGCTCGGTTCGCCCGACACGGCGCGGCGCGGCAACGCGTTGTCCGCGGCCGGGATGCTGATCGCCATCGTCGTGACGCTGCTGTCGAGGGGCATCGTCGAACTGCATTGGATCGCGATCGCCGCAGTGGCCGGCGCGGTTGTTGGTGCGCTGGCCGCGCGCTTGGTCGCGATGACGGCGATGCCGGAAATGGTCGCGCTGTTCAACGGCTCCGGCGGCATCGCCAGCCTGCTTGTCGGATGGGCAGCGCTGTTCGGCGTCTCCGACGGTGCGTCGACGTCGCAGTTTACGGCCACGACCGTGTTCCTGTCCGTCATGATCGGCGGCGTCACGTTCTCGGGCAGCCTCGTCGCGTGGGGCAAGCTGGCCGAAGTGATGCCGAGCGGCGCTTTGACTTTCGCCGGTCAGCGTTTCATCAATGGCGGGCTACTCGTGGCGCTTCTCGCCTGTGGCGTCCTGTTCATCATCGACCCGGTCCCGGATTCGCCGTTCTTCATCGCGGTACTCGCAATCGCGTTCCTACTCGGCATCATGGCCGTGGTGCCGATCGGCGGTGCCGACATGCCGGTGGTGATCTCGCTCTTGAACAGCTACTCGGGCCTGGCCGCCTGTGCGGCAGGTTTCGCCATCAGCAACAACGTGCTGATCGTGTCCGGGTCCTTAGTCGGGGCCGCCGGCATCATCCTCACGAACATCATGTGCAAGGCCATGAACCGGTCCCTCGCCAACGTCCTGTTCAGCGGTTTCGGTGCGGTCAAGGCCAGCGCCAAGGTGGAAGGCGAGGTCAAGCCCATAGGCGCCGACGATGCAAGCCTGATCTTGGAGGCGGCAAGCGCCGTGACGTTCGTCCCGGGCTACGGCATGGCCGTGGCGCAGGCGCAGCACGTGGTGCAGGAACTTGGCGAACTGCTCGAGGAGAACGGTTGCGAGGTCACCTACGCGATTCATCCCGTGGCTGGTCGCATGCCGGGCCACATGAACGTCCTGCTCGCGGAAGCCAACGTGCCATACGACCAACTCGTCGAGATGGAGGACGTCAACCCGCGCATGCCGAACATCGACGTCGCGGTGGTGATCGGTGCCAACGACGTGGTCAACCCGTCCGCGCGGAACGACGAGGGGAGCCCCATCTACGGCATGCCCATCATCAACGTCGATCACGCACGCACCGTTTTCGTGCTCAAGCGCTCCATGGCCTCTGGCTTCGCGGGAGTCGACAACCCGCTGTTCTTCGGCACCAATACGCGCATGCTGTTCGGCGATGCGAAGGCATCGGTTGCGGCGTTGATCGCAAGCTTGAAGGGCTGAAGGCAAGGTGCGCATACCGGAGTTCCTGTTCCCGCTCATCAACCGGGTGATGAAGATCCTCCTCAGATCGCCCGCGCACGCCCTCATGAGCGGCAGCGTCATGACGATCTACTTCACGGGGCGCAAGACGGGCCGAGCCCGGTCGACGCCCGTGCGATACGTCCGCGAAGACGCCGCGACGGTCACCTGCCTCACGAGCCGGCAGACCGGTTGGTGGCAGAACTTCCTGGCGCCGTCCGACGTGCAGTTGCAGATCGCCGGGCGTCGCCTAGCCGCGGTCGCCCGATCATCGCCTGACGACACGGCTCGCATCGAGGCGGCACTCAAGGAAACGCTCGACCGGTTCCCGGGCGACGCCCCGTACCATGGCTTGACGCGGTCGCCGACACCAGCAGAGTTCGCGGCAGCGGTCGCCAACGACGTCATCGTGACGTTCACGTTAAACGGTTGAAAATCGCACCTATGGATCTCTACGACGTCATGCGCACCACCTTTGCGGCGCGCGACTTCACCCCCGAGCCGGTTCCCGACGATGTGCTCGCGCGGATCCTCGACAACGCCCGGTTCGCACCGAGTGGCGGCAATCGCCAGGGCTGGCATGTGATCGTTTTGCGCGACCCCGCCAAGCGTGCCGCTCTCGGTCCGTTGATCGAACCGACGTTTCGACGCTACCTGGCCGAGGTCAAGGCCGGCGCGAACCCTTGGAACACGGTAGCGCCGGCGGACCTCGACCAGTCGGCGGTCGACGCCGTCACGATCCCGGAGGGGTTCATCGAGCGCTTGGTCCATGCGCCGACGTTGCTTTTGGTGACGGTCGATCTTGCGGTTGTCGCGGCGATGGACCAGCACCTGCCGCGCATCGGTGTCGTCCCGGGCGCGTCCATCTACCCGTTCGTCTGGAACATCCTGCTGGCAGCGCGCAACGAGGGGTTCGGGGGCACGCTGACGACGTTTCTCGCCGCGGAGGAAGCGCAGGTCAAGCCTTTGTTCGCCATCCCAAAAAGCCATGCGCTGGCGGCGATGCTGCCACTCGGACGGCCGATCAAGCAGTTGACACGGTTGCGCCGCAAACCGGTGGAGGCTTTCGCCACGATCGACGGGTTCTCCGGCCCCGAATTCCGCAGTGGCTGACCAACTGCCGACGATTCGGCAGATCGAGTCGTCGAGCGTCGATGCGGTTGGCTACGATCCGGACAGCGGCAAGCTTTACGTCCGGTTCAAAGGGTCGGGTCGCGCCTACGTGTACTACGGCGTACCCGCCTCGGTCTACGAAGCGTTCATGGCTGCCGACTCCAAAGGTCGGTTCGTCAACGCCCACGTCAAAGGACTCTACGAGTACCGGCAACTATAGGAACCCGCGATCCTGGTGGTCGCCGCTCAAGAGCTAGGGTGCCAAACGCTTGTCCACCGCGGTGCGCGGCTGTGTGCCTAGGGCGTCGATCAAGGGTTCCGGGGTGTCGTCCACCACGAGCATGGCGCGGTGCTCTGCACGCACGAAGCGCTCGTCTTCGGCGTGGCGCAGGAACGTGAGCAACCCGTCGAAGTAGCCGCTGATGTTGAGCAGTCCCGTCGGCTTGTCGTGTATCCCGAGCTGGTTCCAGGTCAACGCCTCGAACAGTTCTTCGAGCGTGCCGAAGCCGCCGGGCAGGGCAATGTAGGCGTCGGAAAGTTCCGAGAAGCGACGCTTTCGCTCGTGCATGGAGGTGACGTGCTCCAGGCGCAGCCGGTGATGGCCGACGCGTCCGGCGAGATCCGGCGTGATGATCCCGGCGACGTCGCCGCCGGCGGCGAGCGCGGCGTCGGCCAGGGCACCCATGAGTCCGACTTGGGCACCCCCGTAGACGACCTTGATCCGCCGTCGCGCCAGGCACTCGCCGAGGTGCGTAGCGGCCTTGACGTACGCGGGGTTGCGGCCATCGTTGGAGCCGCACATCACGCAGATGCTATTGATGGAGCGGCGCGGCACCTCGGTGGCCTAGATCGCGCCTGCGGCGCGCAAGGCTTCGATGTCCGCGCTCTTGTAGCCGTGCTCGGCCAGCACCTCCTCGGTGTGTTCACCGAGCTCCGGCGTGGGGGAGCGGACGGCAAACTCCGCAGCCGACATCTTGATTGGCTGGGCGACCAGTTCGATGTCGCCCAGCACCGGGTGCTTGGCCGGTGCCGCCATCTCGAGATGCTTGACTTGGGGATCCTCGAAGACCTCGTCGATGGCGTAGATGTAGCCTGCGGGCACGCCGACGCCATTGAACAGCTCGATCCATTCGCGGCTGGTGCGGGTCCGCGTGATGGCCTCGATCTCGGTGTTCATCGCGTCGCGATTGACGGACCGCTTTGGCGGCGTGGCGTAGCGTGGATCGGTGAGCCAGTCCTCGCGCCCCATGGCGGCGCAGAAGCGCTTGTAGATGGCGTCGCCGGTCGCCGCGATGTTGATGTGCCCGTCCTTGGTGGCGAATACGCCGGTTGGGATCCCCGTGGGATGGTTGTTGCCGGCTTGCGGGGGCACTTCGTTGCCGAGCAACCAGCGCTCGGCCTGGAAGTCGAGCATGGTCACCTGTGCTTCGAGCAGAGATGTGCGTATCCACTGACCTTCGCCGGTTTGCGTGCGACCGAGCAACGCGGTCATCACCCCGAGTGCGGCAAAGAGGCCGGCCGAAAGGTCTGCGACGGGGATGCCGGCGCGCACCGGACCTTGGCCCGGCAAGCCGGTGATCGACATCAGGCCACCCATGCCTTGGGCCACCTGGTCGAAACCGGGCAGGTTGCCGTAAGGCCCGTCTTGGCCGAAGCCCGAGATGCTGGCGTAGACGACGCCGGGGTTGATCGCGCGAACCGTTTCGTAGTCGACGCCCAGTCGGTGTTTCACATCTGGCCGGTAGTTCTCGACGATGACGTCCGCCGACTCGGCGAGTTTGAGGAACGCCGCTCGGCCGGCCTCGGCCTTCAGGTTCAGGGTGATGCTGCGCTTGTTGCGGTGCAGGTTTTGGAAGTCGGGCCCGTGTCGTGCGTCGCCCATCTGGCCGTCTCCGCGCCCGGGCGCTTCGATCTTGATGACATCGGCGCCCCAGTCCGCGAGTTGCCGAACGCACGTGGGTCCGGCCCTGACGCGCGTGAGGTCAAGAACCTTGATGTGGGCGAGCGGGAGCGGTTTCGGCATAAGTCGGTCCAAGGGGCGGCGCAACCGCGAGCTTATGGTGGTTGACTGCACCTGGGCAAACGGCCATTCTCGTCAGTTCGCTGGAGGGGAATCCATGTCCGACAAGCCTTTGCCCGCCGTCCCCTATCTGAAGATCCCGGACGACGGCGAACCTTACATCGAGGGGCACCGCTGCGGTAGCTGCGGGGCGACCTTCCTGGGCGTGCGCGACAACTGCTCGAAGTGTGGCGCTCGCGACAGCATGACACCGATCCGGCTGTCCAACCGGGGCGAGTTGTACTCGTACAGTATCGTGCATCGCTCGTTCCCGGGGATCGAGGTTCCCTACGTGTCGGCGATCGTCGACCTCGAGGGTGGCGGCACGGTGAAGGGCAACCTCATCAACGTCGAACCGGACCCGTCGAAAATCGACTTCGGCATGCCTGTCGAGGTCGTCTACGACGATGCCCTCGGTCGCAAGGACAGCGACGGCAATTCCTACCTTTCCTACTTCTTCCAACCACGCACGGATTAGGAGCTTCTTACCATGACGGACGCATATGTAGTCGGCGTAGACATGATCAAATTCGGACGTTTTCCGGAAAAGACCGTCCCGCAACTCGGCGCCGAAGCTGCACACTTGGCGCTCGACGACTGCGGCCTCAAGATCCAGGACATGCAGGCGCTCTACTGCGGCAACCTCGGCCAGGCGAGCGGCATGGTGGGCCAGCGCGTACTGCAGGAGATCGGCCAGACCGGCATTCCTGTGGTGAATGTCTCCAATGCTTGCGCAACCGGCGCGACGGCGTTCCGGGAAGCGTGGACGTCCGTGAAGGCGGAACTCTACGACCTAGTGCTGGCCGTTGGCGTCGAGCAGATGGGCCGAGGGCTCCTGGGCGGTGGCGGTGGTGGCCGCGGGATCTCCAAGGAGGGCCTCTTGGGTTCCGGGACGATGCCGTCGGTGTTCGCCGAAGCCGGCATGGAACACAGCCGCAATCACGGCACGACGTTCGAACAGTTCGCCAAGGTGTCGGTGAAGAACCATCACCACTCGACCATGAACCCGAAGGCGATGTATCAGATCGAGACACCCCTCGACGTGGTGATGAACGCCGAGATGATCTCCTACCCGAACACCAAGCTCATGTGCTCGGTGAACGTGGACGGTTCGGCGGCCGCGGTCATCGCGTCCGAGAAGAAGGCGCGCGAACTCGGCCTGATGGATCGTGCCGTCAAGGTGCGCGCCTCGGTCCTGACATCGGACCCCTGGCAGGAACGCGACCTCGTCATGCCCGACGTCAACACCTGCACGCGCAAGGCAGCCGCGGCAGCCTACGACATGGCGGGCTTGGGTCCGGACGACGTCGACCTGATCGAGTTGCACGACTGCTTCGCGACAGCCGAAATCCTGCACTACGAGAACCTAGGGTTGTGCGAGGACGGTGAGGCGGGTCGGCTGATCGACGACGGCGACGTGGAGTTGGGCGGCCGCATTCCTGTCAACGTGTCCGGCGGTTTGCTGTCCAAGGGCCATCCGCTCGGTGCTACCGGCATCGCCAACATCTACGAGGTGTCAACGCACCTGCGTGGCGAGGCCGGCAAGCGGCAAGTGGACGGCGCACGCATCGGGCTGACCCACGTGATCGGTCTCGGCAGCGCCTGCGGGATCCACATCCTCGAGAAGGCCGCGTAACGGTTCTTCGGGGCGGCAGGCACCCCCTGCCGCCCCTTTCGGACAAGCGGACGCATTGGCAGTCATGCCAAACCGAATCGGCGTCGTCAGCGACACGCACAACAACCTGGTCAACGTCCGAGACATCGTGGCGCTCTTCAACGCCGCCGCGGTGTCCCGTGTTGTGCACACCGGTGACATCACCCAGGCCAAGACGCTCGACGTGCTCGCCGGCCTCGAGATGCCGCTCTACGGCGTGTTCGGCAACAACGACGTCGAGCGCGATGCCCTGAATGCGGCCGCGGACCGGCACGGATTCGTGCTGGCCGAGCCGCCGCTGAGCCTCGATTGGCACGGTCGACGCATCGTGGTTGTCCACGACCCGCGCGACTTTCGCCTGTCCGGCGAGAGTCTCGCCCTGCACGGTCATACGCACATGTACCGTTGCGAGTGGGAAGCTGACACCCTTGTCTTCAACCCGGGTGAATGCGCCGGCCACATGCGGGGCTACAACGCAGTCGGCGTGGTGGACCTCGACGCAATGGAGACGTCGCGCCTCAAGTTCTGAACGGTACGCGGACGTCCACGTCCGCATCCGGTCTGCGCGCACCGCTCAACGACGATGAACGGTGACCCAAGCCGCTAGAATGCGGTGTTTCGTCACCCGTGTCCTGTTCCATGTCCACGATCCTCGTAACCGGCGGCGCCGGTTTCATCGGCACGAATTTCGTTCGCTATTGGTTGCGCCACCATCCCGATGACCGCGTGGTCAACTACGACCTGCTGACGTACGCTGCCAACCCGACGAGCTTGGCGGATGTCGCAGCCGAGGAGCCGGGCCGCTACCGTTTCGTGCAAGGGGACATCGGCGACTACGACCTTGCGCTCGCGACGTTGCGCGAGGAGCGGGTGGACAAGGTCGTGAACTTCGCAGCGGAGTCTCACAACAGTCGCGCGGTCCTGCACCCCGACGCGTTCTTCCAGACCAACGTCGTCGGCACAGTGCAACTCATGCGGGCGGCTCTCGATGCGGGGACCGAGCGCTTCCACCACGTGTCGACGTGCGAGGTCTACGGAGACCTGCCGCTCGAATCGGACGAGGTCTTCACCGAGACCTCGCCACTTGTACCCAAAACCCCCTACAACGCTTCGAAGGCGGCCGCCGACTTGGCCGTGCGAGCATTCCAGCTCACTTACGACTTACCGACTACGATCTCCAACTGCGCCAACAACTACGGCCCCTACCAGTTCCCGGAGAAAGTGATTCCTCACTTCGTCGTCAGCGCCCTGCAAGGGAAGCCGATGACCCTCTACCGGAGCAGCCGCAACAGGCGCGAGTGGCTGCACGTGGACGACCATTGCCGGGCGATCGATGCGATCCTCGATCGTGGCCGCGTGGCCGAGACCTACAACGTCGGCAGCGGCCTCGAGGTCGACGTGGAGGGTATCGCGGACCGCATCCTCCAACAGTTGGGCCTCGACGAGTCCTTCAAGACCTACGTGCCGGACCGGCCGAGCCACGACCGTCGCTACCTGCTCGATTCGACCAAGCTCAGGACCGAGCTCGGATGGGCACCTGAAGTGGATTTTGACGACGGCTTCCGGGCAACAGTGACTTGGTACAAGGACAACCCCGATTGGTGGCGCCCGCTGCTCCGTCGTGTCGAGGTCGACGAGTCGCAGTGGCAAGGCGAAAACAGGTAACTCGGATGCCTGAAGGCGGTTGGCGCGATCCTCCGACCGTGGGCTTCGAGTGGTGCGGTGGATCGCCGCCTGGTTAACGGTACGCGGGCCTCCAGGCCCGCATGACATCCTGCGCATTCAAGGCACTCCTCGAGCTCGTCGTTCTGGCGCAACCGAGCCTTGAGTTCGGCGATTCGCGCCTCGCGCTTTATTGGCGGGCCGCCACCTCTCGCCGCCGCGCCCGCGCCGCCGCCTCGAGTAGTCGGGCCCTTTGCTTCTCAAGTTCGTAGGCGGCCACGGATTCCTCGTAGGTAAGCAGGTCGACGCCTTCTGCCGGGTCGAACCAGCGCAGATTGTCGTCCTCGTCCACGTGCGCGACGAGGCCAACGACCTCGCTGCGGATGCCGCGTCGGTTACCGGGCAGCACCTCGGCTGCGATATCGCGGTAGATGTTGCCGTCCAGCCTGAGGCCGGTCAGCCGTGCGGGGCGGTGAGGCTCAGGCGGGTCGTAGAGGAAGTACTCCCACACGCCCAGCGATGCATACACGTGGCGCTTCACGGTGTGGTCGCGCCAGCGCGTGCTGACCGATGCGATCTCCAGAACGAACCGTATCTCGGCGTCGGTTTCCCGCCACAGCACGTAGCACTTGCGGTCCAACCTGTCGGGTACGCCGAACACGACGAAAAAATCGGGCGCCACGGCGGCGCGTTTGGGTTGTCCGTCCCGGCCGCGGCCGATGTAGTAGACGAACATGTCGCTGTCCACGGCAACGTGGTCCCGCATGTGCCGGAGATAGTGGCGGATGCCGTTTCGCGAGTAGCTGAGTGGACCTTGTTGGACGCGTCCGTCAGGCAGCGGCTGGTCGTCCGTCCACGGCAAGCTGTCCTCGTCGTGGGCGAGGATCGCGTCGAGCGCCGGGCTAGGCCGCGGCGAATAGGCGGACATGAGCTCGTCCATCGAAGTCTCCACATTTCGGACTGCGGAACTTACCACTCCCGGTATCGGAGTTGCGGTGTTGGCGGGCTAGACCGCGGGAGTTCGACCACCGTGCTCAGCGCCGGTTACGCCGCAACTCGGCTTCGAGTTCGGCCACTCGGGCCTCGGCCCTTTGTCGGGCCGCCGCCTCTTGCTGGCGCGCGTCCTCGGCTTCCTGGCGCCCGTCCTCGGCTTCGTCGTAGGTGTTCAAGTCCACTCCTGCTATCGGGTCGACCCAGCGCAGATTGCCGCCCGCGTTGACATGGGCGACGAGGCCAACGACATCGCTGCGGATGCCGCGTCGGCTGTCCGGCAGCACCTCGGCAGCAATCTCGTGATAACGGTGATTACGCAGCCTCAAACCGGTCAGCCGTGCGGGCCGGTCACGCTCTGGCGGGTCGAAGAGGAAGTACTCCCGTACGCCGAGCGATGCATAAACGTCGCGCTTCACCGTGTGGTCGCGTCGGCGCGTGCTTGCCGATGCGATCTCCAGAACGAACCGTATCTCGGCGTCGGGCTCGCGCCACAGCACATAGGACCTGCGGTCCAACCGGTCCGGCACGCCGAACACCACGAACACGTCGGGCGCCACCACGGCGCGAACGGGCTGCGCATCGTCGTCGCGCGAGATGTAGTAGACGAACATGTCGCTGTCCACGGCGACCCCGTCCCGCATGTGACGGAGATGGCGGCGGATGGCGTCCCGCGAATAGCCGAGCGGACCTTCCTGTGCACGGACGTCAGGCATTGGCTGGTCGTCGGTGCACGGCAGACTGTCCTCGTCGAGGGCGAGGATCGCGTCGAGCGCCGGGCAAGGTGGCGGCGAGTAGGCGAGCGCGAGTTCGACCATCGGAATCTCCATTGGTGCCCACCGGGGTCTTCCTGGAACCTACCACAGCGACCACGGAGCCCCCAAGCGAGCGGTCCAGCGGCAGTCCTGCGTCGATGTCCGGTCCATGACGTGACCCGTCGGCAACGGTGACGCCCATGTTGGGTGTCGCCAAATGCCAGCGAAATGGCGGATGTCTTGGATGGCTGTAGGAATTTCGCCTAAGGTGCGAGGACGCCCGTGCGGGACCGCTTGCGGGCCGGGCGAGCGGCTCGAAATGGAGTCCGATGCCGACTTTGCGGTATAGTGCGCCGCCTTCGCCCCCGACCCCCAAAACACCCATGCCTGCCCGTTCCATGGAAGAGTTGGTTGCGCTCTGCAAGCGCCGTGGTTTCGTCTTCCAGGCGGGCGAGATCTACGGTGGCCTGCAGGGCATCTACGACTACGGCCCCCTAGGCGTGGAACTCAAGAACAACCTGAAGGCCGCATGGTGGCGGTCCATGGTCTACGAACGGGACGACGTGGAAGGACTCGATTCGGCGATCCTCACCAACCCGAAGGTTTTGCACTATTCCGGGCATGAAGACACCTTCGCCGACCCGCTGGTGGATTGCCGCACCTGCAAATCGCGGTGGCGGGCGGACCACCTGAACGGGTCTGCCTGTCCGCGTTGCGGGTCGCGGGACCTGACCGAGCCGAGACCCTTCAACCTCATGTTCAAGACCAACGTCGGCCCTGTCGAGGATGGCTCGTCGTTCGCCTACCTGCGGCCCGAAACGGCGCAGTCCATCTTCACGAACTTCAAGAACGTGCTCGACTCCACCTCGCGCAAACTGCCGTTCGGCATCGCGCAGATCGGCAAGGCGTTCCGCAACGAGATCACGCCGCGCAACTTCGTCTTCCGCATGCGCGAGTTCGAGCAGATGGAGCTTGAGTTCTTCGTCGCGCCGGGTGAAGACGAGCAATGGCACGAGCGCTGGGTGGAGGAGCGCCTGCGCTGGTGGCAAGAGCAAGGCATCAATGGCAACAACCTCGAGTTGTTCCACGTGCCGGGCGAGGAACTCGCCCACTACTCGAAGGCCACCGTGGACGTGATGTACCGCTTCCCCCACGGCGTAGAGGAGCTCGAAGGCATCGCCAACCGCACTGACTTCGACCTCGGGTCTCACACCAAGGGCCAGGACGATCTGGACATCTCGGCGGCGGTTGCCAGCAACGACGATGCCAACGCGCGGTTGGCGATCCAGGATCAGGTCGAAAGGCGCTGGACCGTGCCTTACGTGATCGAACCGTCCGCCGGCGTCGATCGGGGCGTTCTCGCGGTGATTAACGAAGCCTACGAGGTCGAGCGGCTACCGAACGGGAGCGAGCGAACCGTGCTGTCGCTGAAGCCCCACTTGGCGCCAATCAAGGCCGCCGTGCTGCCGCTCAAACGCAACCACGAGGGCCTCGTGGAAAAGGCCCGCGCGGTTAAACGGATGCTGATGAAACTCGGCCTCGGCCGGATCGTGTTCGAGAACACGGGCAATGTCGGCAAGGGTTACCGGCGCAATGACGAGGCCGGAACACCGTTCTGTGTCACGGTGGACTTCGAGACCTTGGACGACGACACGGTGACGGTCCGGGACCGTGACACGATGGCACAGGACCGCACCGCCATCGCGGCGCTCGGCGACCGCTTGAAGGAGCGCTTGAAATGACCCGTGCTGTGATCTCAGCGATCGGTAACGATCGGCCCGGCATCGTCAGCGAGATTTCGGCTCTGGTGCACGACCTCAACCTGTCCATCGAGGACAGCCGCATGACTGTCTTGGGCGGCGAGTTCGCCATGCTGGTGTCCGTGGCAGGCGGCGCGTTGCCTCTGCAGCGGCTGGAAACCAAGCTGGGGAAGCTTGCCGAGCGCATGGAGTTGGCCTTCCTGTTTCGCCGCACCCATGACCGGGAGAACGTGGAGGGACGCGTCCCGTACACGGTCAGCGTGACCGCCATGGACCACCCGGGTATCGTGCATCGCGTCGCGGAGTTCTTCTCGGCCCAGGGGATCAACATCTACAACCTTGACACCGTCACCGAAAGGGCCGCGCACACGGGAACACCGATCTTCTCGCTGGTCATGGAAGTGGAAGTGCCGCCGGAAGTCAGGGTGGTGGAGTTGCGGGACAGCTTTTTCTACTTCTGCGACGACCACGACTTGGACGGCGAGCTTCGGCCGTCGTAGTTGCGTGACTCGCGTCCCGCAGAGAGGTCCTGCACGCCATCTCACACGCGTCGCGCACAGTGTGGCGACCGCGGAGCGCGAGCGGAAGAACGGCCATCTCGGCGGCGTTCTCTGGTTCACGGGCCTGTCTGGTTCGGGCAAGTCGACCTTAGCATTCGCACTGGAGGCCGAGCTTTTCGCTCGTGGCTACCAGGTCTACGTTCTCGACGGCGACAACATACGCCACGGCCTGAATGCTGATCTCGGTTTCACGCGAACGGATCGAACGGAGAACATCCGGCGGGTTAGCGAGGTCGCAGCTTTGTTTGCCGACGCTGGCCTCGTGTGCATTTCCGCCTTTATCTCCCCCTACCGGGCGGACCGCGAAGCGGCACGCGTCGCGGCGAAAGGCCGGTTCCACGAGGTGTACCTAGACGCCGATGTGCAAACGTGCGAGCTGCGGGACCCGAAGGGTCTTTACCGCAAAGCTCGAGCCGGAAAAATCCCGGATTTCACGGGCGTGTCCGCACCCTACGAGGTTCCGACGTCGCCCGACTTGGTGATCCCCACGGGTAAGACGGACATCGCCACGAGTCTGGCGCTGGCGGTGTCCTATGTCGAGGCCAGATTCTGCGCGTCTTGACTGCATCCCCGTCGAAGCAACACGGCCGCACGGATGGGCCGCCCCACCGGTCGCGGCCGGTGCAGTAGAGAACATGCCGCAATCCACGGACACGGTCGCACTGCCGGAGGTGGCGGCCGACGGCGTCCGGACAGCCGGCACGGCAGTGTCTCGAAGCGGCGTTCGAAGCCGGTCTGCGCCAGCGGCCGCGTTTCGCGCAGGACGTCGGTGACGGCGCTGTAGCCGCCGGGGTAGCCGAGCGGCGATCTCGCGGCACAGGCGCCGGCCGGACAACCCCGGGAGGGCGGCGATGCGCCCGCAGGTAGTCGGCATACGGATCGATCAGCGGCGGCCGCGGCTGCCTGGGATGGTAGCGGGCGCTCTCCATCCCCTGGTCCAGGTACTTGCGCACGGTCTTGCGGTCGAGGCCAGTCCGTCTGGCGATGGCCGAGATGCCGAGCCGCCGGCGCTTCATGTCGTGGAACATGACGAACTCCGTCAGAGTCGATCCACCCGCGTACGGGCGCGGATGTCGAGGTGGTGCGGCGGCATCCGTTCCGCGGCAGCGTGTCGTCGCGCCGCTTGGTCGGTGATTCGACGTGGTTCTGACGCACGCGACGCATCCCGAGGTGCCGCCAGTGTATTGCCGCCTTCGCCTAGGAGGCGCGGCTGCCGCTCCTTCGCCGCTGTACTCCGATGCAGTCAGTGCGCTCCTTTCAGCTTCTGCCGGTAGACCAAATAGCCGTGTAAAAACATTATCTTATGTTTAATTCGCACCGCGATGCCGGGGCTTGACGTATCAGATTCCATGCGCGACCCGGGACCCTAATGGGACACCCCGCGAGGGATGGACGGCGCGACTACCGGTCGAAGTTACGCAGCCGGCGAAAAAAGCCGTTGACATGACTGAATGGTCAGCTAGGATTGGCGTCCAAACCCAACCCGATTGAACAATCCTTTAGGGAGGAGTCCTGGATGAAACCGATGTGTGTAGCCGTCAGGGTCGGCTGTGTGTTCGTAGGCCTACTCGTCGGCATTGGTGCCAACGCCGATTGGCAGTTCTCTCATCACGTGAATCCGGCAGGCGACGAGACGTGCTCGGCGGTATTGAGTCAGGGGCACATGATCGACGGCAACATGATGGCCCACTTGCCACGCGGCACGTTGGAGATGTTCCGCGACGCTGACACGGCCAACATTCGTATGCAAAACGACGAGATGGCCTCGAAGCCCGTCTTGGCGTTCCACTGGCTCTATCCCCGCGACACGAGAGCTGACGTGGGCTACCAGAATCACAGCGAGGAATACACGTACCACGTGTGGGATCCGCGTTCCCAACAGCGCGTACCGATGATCGGGACGGCGCTGACCCGACGGTGGAACATCACGTACAAGGCGGTGGATGCGGCGGGTAATGTCTACAGCAGCGGCGAGCATGACGCTTGGACGCCAGGCAATGGATATGTAGAGCGGGTTGGCGATGTGATGCCGGCCGGCGACGCGCTCGATTTCGTGGACATCGCAACACGGGGGAACGCGCAGTACATTCCCGGGCCTGATGCAGCGCTCTTGAACTCGTCTTTCTGGTGGGACATTCCCGACGACGTCATGGATCTGTTCAAGGGCTCTGACGAGTTCACGCTTACGGTGAGTTTCCCCGGACATTCCGGTATGGGCTCCGCGGCGGCGGCGAATACAGGTTCGCGGCATCCGGGAACCGTCGTCTGGAAAGTCAAGGGTGCAGGCGCGGCGTATGAGTTCGTCAATACGGCGGACCTCTGCCCGTAGTCAATCTGGTCCGGCCAGCCATTGATGGCGAGCCGGTGGGTTGAGCTCTGAAGAACGGGAGCGGCGTAGGGCCGCTCCCGTTCTTTTGTCTTCGGGGTCTCTTCGGGGGCGGTGCTTGGAAGTTCGGTCTGGGGTGGTTAGTGCCCAGACGGCGTCGCTGACTGGCACGTCCAATCGGGGACGCCATCGCGACACGGGTGTAGAAACTCGCAGCTCGGCCGGCCAGCTCCCACATGTCGGCGGGATTGCGCTTAGGTTCCGGCCCCCAGGGCGGCGTCTCGCGTTGGTTTCATTCCGTACGCGTCGAGGAATCCAAGCGCGCGCTGATTGAGACCATACCGGGCAGTGATATCTTCCCTCGCTCGATTGCCGAGTTGCCGCCTTGTTGTGCTTGCGCCGATCAACTCCAGTGTGGCCTGCGTCCAAGCTGCTTCGGTGTTCTCGACGACCATCGCGTTCTGGCGATTGCGTGCGAAGTGGAGGTGACTACCCTCGTTCGAGCAAACGATGGCCAAACCCATGGCGGCAAAGGACAGAAAGCGTTGATCGGCGCTAGCGGTCTTCGCGTCGGACGGCAGCAAGGCGATGTCCCACGGGCCGCGTGCCACCACCGAGCGAACGAAGTCGGTGTACGGCAGCGTCCCCCGGGGGATCCGATTGGCGGATTTGGGCCCGGGTTGGTTCGTGGCCACCAAGTCCAGCGACACCTCGCAAACGGCGGCGACCTTGACGCGACCCCACACGCTGGCCAATAGGCCATCCATACTGCTGTCGCTGTAGATCAGGAGCCTGAGGCCGTCTGTGCCGACTAGGGGAACGTGTTGGTGTTGGAGGTGCGGATCGAACCACAGTTCATCGTCGCATGCCGCTTCGGCAACTACGGTGTCGCGCTCGCGGAAAGCGGGGTCGTCGAGAATCGCAACTGAAGGTACGACGATCCGAGCAGCCGCTTGGATCAGGCGGACTTGTATGTGCATGGCACATGGCGGGTCTAACGAAGGGGCCGCATCCGTACCGTACACCAACCGGACGCCGAGTTGCCGGCACCGGCCAATAACGGTTGCGGCATCGTGGTCCGTTGAGATCGTCCCACGATAAACGACAAGCACATCCGCGCGTTCTCGGTGCAGTTCCTCGATGGAGCGGATCTCGCACACCTCGACGTTGTCTCGCACGGTCTTCGATCGCAGTGGCGCAAGCACACGCTCTGTGACGTTGTCAGTCGCTGCTTCGTTACCAGGAAGCAGCACCGCGATCCGTGTCGCGCGGCTCGGAGTGTCGAGCGAAGTCAAACCCCTGCCATGCTCAGAGTTGGGAGGACGACGCCCGTTCAGTTTCGTGGCGGCGGCGATCCGGAAGACTGACAGCTCGGAAAGGCTTGCGCGCCTAATGTCAAACTCAGAGGCGGTGCGCACACCGTTCTCAACCAGCGCCGACCTCATCGGAGCCTCTTCCGCGAGCCGCACGGTCGCGTGTGTCATCTCATCCATGCACCGAGTGTCCACGACTAGGCAGTTGTGGCCCGGCGTCGCGTATTCGTAGACCCCTCCAGCGGCGGGCAAGACCACAGCGCATCCGCAAGCCATCGCCTCCAATCCCGTTCGGCCGAATGCTTGGTAGTCAGAAAAGTCGACGAAGATGTGTGCTTCGCGCAGCAGATCGGCTACTTCGTCCGTTGTCAGGATGCCGCGATTCTCGAAGTTCTCGCTAAGTTCGATCTCCACTCCGCTTCGATTGAGGAAGGTCTGGAGATTGTTCGGTTCGCAACCGAACAGCAGGATGCGGACGTTGTTGTCGAGGCGTCTTGCGACATCTTGGAGGACTCGCAGCGTGCGTATCGGCCCTCGCCGCGGTGTCGTAGGGCGGATCATCGCAGCGATGCGTATGGGGGGATCGTTGCGCTTCTTGCCGGGCCAGTACACGCCGTGGTCGAGACTGGGTGCGACCCGGTAGACAGCTCGACCGTGACGCTCTGTAACAGTACGGCAAATCCAGTCTGTTTTCGCCATCAGGACCATGTTGGGGATCAAGGTGTAGGAATCCGTAGCGATCTGGCGGCGCGTACGGTCGTTCGGAAAGAACCAGGGCTCGTAGTCTTGAATGTAGTAGACGTAGAGTTTCTCGGGCCAGCGCCAACTGATCGGCACGATCAACCGCGGCGTCGACCAGAGCGTCGCGATGACCACCTCGTAAGGACCGGCGACGTCGACAAGTTGGTCGTCCGTATCGAAGAACAGGAAGTGATCGCCGGACTCGAACTGTCGTGCATAGAAATGTGCAAACGCGTCCTGATAGCGAACGTGTGTGGCGACCTTCGCGTCGACGCCTAGTGATCTCATCCCAGCCGCTTCCTGGATGACCGAGTTGGCGCCTCCGCTACCTCCGCGAACCGGCAATACGAAAAGGACGCTGCGCGGCGTCGATGAACCGTGGCGTGCTAGTGGGGAGCCCAACGAAGTAGAGTCGTTCACCGGCGCATACTCAGTGCATCTCTGATGGTACGGCGTATCCGTTCGAGCCCGGCCGAGTTTCTCGCTTCATCGGATCGTTGCTCGATCCGCTCCTTCCCGAACTTCTCATACAGTGCATGTCTGCCTTCCCGAGCCAACTCATCCCGGGTCGACGTGCCGAAGCTCTTGGACTTCGCGTGGTACACGAAACAGTGGTCCGCGACTGCAAGGTCGAAGCCTGCGTCGAGCGCACGCAAACAGAGGTCGTTCTCTTCGCCGTATCCGCGCGGGAAGCTCTTCTCATCAAGATAGCCCACCTGACCGATGACATCTCGACGGAGCATCAAGCAGAAGCCATTGAGGAATGAAACCCGCGGGAATCGCCGCTCGGAAACGCTGAAAACCAACTCAGCGAACTCGTCGACGTTGTAGCCTGGCGGGAGCCTATTGACCGCCCAACCGCCTCGGCCGTCGACGCATTCGGGTACGGACTGCCAGGTCGCGGCGTTTGACAACGGCCCCACGATGCCCAAGCGGTCATCGCTCGACATGCATTCAAGCAGGCTCTCCAGCCAAAGCCGTGGAACGATCGTGTCGCTGTTCAGCAGGACGACGTAGTCTCCCGTCGTGGCGCGCAAGCCCACGTTCGCCGCTCGCGTGTATCCGATGGGGCCGCCTTCCGTCTCGATGAGATTAATGGACTCGGTCCTGCTCGCCATCCCCTGCAACCACTCGGCAGTTGGCTGATCGGAGCCATCGTTCACGATGATTACGCGGAACTTGACAGTGCTTTTCGAGAGTATTGAATCGAAGCACTGCTTGACGTAAGCAAGGGCGTTGTGGACGCATACGACGACGTCGACGCATGCCTGCTCGATCGGCGAGGCAAGCAGAGGCGTTGTGGCTGTTGCCGCCGGGCTGTCGTCGATGTTCGCCGCGGCAGCCTTGCTCTCGAAGGAGTGTGTTCCATCCTTGGCCGATCGGAGTGCTTCGAGCCTCGCAACTAGGCGTCGGCTATGGTCGAGTTCTCGCTCGGCGCGCAACCGTCGTACGTTGAGCTCCGCACGCTCCCGATGCGCGTTCCGCAATTCCCGGCTCTTCTGTCGTACTTGGACCAGTGCCTCGGCATACCGAGGTCTCAATTCGCCCAATTCGCGCTGATTTCGGCGAAAGAGCCGCTCGAGTTCTACCCCGCTCCGCCGCTTCTGATCGAGCTCCTGTTTGAGTTGCTCGTGCCGCGCAACCAACTGTTCGTGGTAGGCGTTTTTTCGCTGAAGGTCCCTGATGTTGTCGCGCTGTATTCGCACCCGTTCGTTGCTTTCGGCGAGTTGGGTCTCGAGGGCCCGACCCATAGCTTGCAGACGCTTGGTCTCTGAGTCTAAGTGCTGTCGATCGGCCAATGCATGGCGCAACTCGACGTCTCGCAGGGCGATCTGGAGTTCTAGGTGGCTGCGTCGCCGCCGTGCGCTGCTCTCCATGGCCGCACGACGGCGATCGTCCACATTCGTTGTAGTCTCATACTTCCGCAACGTACTGAGGCTTCCTGCTGAGGCCGCTGGTGGTGCGTCAATTGGCACGCTGGTAGAGATCAGCCGACGGTACAAGTCAAGCTGATCGCGGGTGGCCACCCGCGAAAGTGCGGCCTCTTCCTTTTGGTGGTGTCGTAGCTTGCTGTCCAAAGATCCAGAGAGTTCGCTCGCGGTCGGAGTTCTGATTGGGTAGCTGCCGTGCTTGGTCAAAAACAGTCGGACCGTCTCCGAAGTTCGCTCAGGGTCGCCCACCAGGCCTTCGTAGGTCATGCGGAGGAGCGGCAGTTTGCTGGCGGCCTGCAAGGCGCGGACGTTGTATAACTCCCATAACGCCAGCCCTACGCGTATGGGGATGCCGTTGCGGGCCTTCAGCGAGTGGGCTACCTCAAGCGGGTTACGGCTGATGTGGATGCAAAGCGGCTGTTCTAGGGCTGGACGCCAGAGTGGGAAGGTAACGCACAGCCGAGGCTCCTTGACGAACCAAGGCCGGTGCGCGTCCAACTTGGTAACGACATCCGCGATCGCGGACGCGTGACCTTCCTTGGTCGTGTCAGGGACGAGGTCAGGGTTGAACTCAGCCAGGAGATCCCAGTCGCACTTCGATGTGAACAGTATCGAGTCGTTGATCATCCGGACGTCACGGCGTTCCCAGAAGCCCTTCTCGTTTTGGGAGCTACGGCCGGTGCCTGCGTCCTCCTCCCCGAAGTAGAGCCCCATCAGGTTGAGCACTCGTGCGAGTGCGGAGGTGCCAGACCGATGCATCCCCAGAATGAACACCTGCATTGGTTTGGATCGATCCTCGCGCGTCGGACAGCGTCGAATTGTACGCTACTGCCGGGCGCCGGACGGTGATGCCGATGGTGCAAACTCGACGCATTGGGGCTCCACACTTCGGAACCTTGTCCGAGCGGCATTGATAGCTTCTGCGACGACCGGCACAGTCCACGGCGTAGGCGGGGATCACGGCGAGGGGGCCCCGCTGACGTCCTCCGCGCCGTGTCGGACGAACGCAGCAGATTCTGCCGTTCCCACCGTTAGGCATTGCTTTGATATCAGACCACATCCTTGCTGTGTGGGGCGGGACGCAGTGATATGCTTGTTCGACGTGGGGCATTTGACGGCCCCGCGACTGTCGTTGGCGAGTCCCGCCGGGCTGCGTCGCGGCACCCTGCGGAACGCCAAGCCGAGACATTACGCGAATGGGAAATGGATCCAAAGCATCGGACATGCAAGCGTCAGAAGCGTCCCTTGACGATGTGACGGAACGTCTTTCGCTTGTAGAGAACAGCCTGTCCGAACTGGAGAAAGGTCAGGCGGTTGACTCGGAGTCCGTGCGGCAGGCGCAACGTTTGGAGTTGGTGACTGCCGACAACACCAAGCTCAGGGCCACGTGTAGCGAGCTGGAATATGACCTGAACGCCGCCAGGGCAGACTTGGCGGCGGCGCGCGAGGGCAGTCTGCTCCTCAAGCACGACAACGAGCGCCTTCAGCGGTCGGAGGACAGCTTAGTCGCCATCCGGGCGGAACTTACTGAGACCAAGGAACAGTTGGGTTCAACGCAAAGGAGTGTTGTGCTGTTGGAGCATGACATCGAGGACTTGCGCCAACGAGAGGCGGAACTCCTGGCAATCCGAGCGAAGTACGATGACCTACGCGTCGAGTACGCTCCAATGGCGGAACGCCATCGCCAAACCGCCAGACGACTGGATGACCGCGAACGTGACCTCGAGCGGTTGCGCCAGAAGGTGCGAGAACTAGAGAGCGAGCTAGCGCGTTCCGCCTCGCGTCTAGACAGCGAGCTCGCGCGTTCCGCCTCGCGTCTTTCTGAAGTGCAGACACACCTTTCTGATGCGCAGACACGCGTAGCCACAGAGCGTGACGGTTCTCGGACAAAGCTAGAGAGCTTGCGATGGGAGAACCGGCAGCTCTCTGAAGCCAACGCCCAGCTTCGGAACCAAAGCACGCGACTCCGGAAGAGCTACGATATGGCACGCTCCCAAAGCAATGAGCTTGACGCGTTGGCGGCACAAATGGCAGACGGGTTGGAGCTGATGGTCCGCAGCCGTCGGTGGCGTCTAGGGAACATGCTGCTCTCCATCCCTCGACGGCTGGCCTTCCGCGGCATACCGCCGATGGTCACGGACACGTTGCAGGAGTTGATCCGCCAATATCGCGAAGGTCGCCGTGCAAGTAGCCGGCAATGGCGACAGCTTGCGGCAGCCATCGAAGCCGGGAAAGCTGGCGGCAACTGAGATTGGATCGTGGTAGTCCCCGGGCTGCGCTGGCCCAAGGTGCGGAACGCGCTCGATGCTTAGCCACTGGTTGATCGTCTTGCCACGCAATCGGCGCGCTGACCACGAAGTACCCCGAAGAGTGCGCGCAGCGATTGCGCAGCATGTCTACTACAAGCCCGAACAAGCGTTTTTTCACCGACACGATGTGGTGGCGTGGACCTTGAGCTTGTCGGCGAATACGAGGGCTTGGTCAATGGACAGGCCCTTCGCGGCGGGTGACGATGCGTTCGCCGTGATCTCGGGCGTGCCGACGCTTGATGCGGTACCCGGTAGCGAGGGAACGCTGCCGGAAAGGATGGCGGCGTGCGCCCGCCAACACGGCGCTCAGCACGTGTTCGCGAATGTCGGCGGCACGTTCAGTTTGGGAATCCTCAGTCCGGAAGGCGCAAGCGCGTTCGCGGATTTCAGCGGTTACAGCTCCTGCTTTTACCTCGATACAGCCGACTTTTTTGCCGTTGGCAACCTACCTGGGCTGGTAGGTGGTTTCCGACCGGGTTTTCCGGATCGGCACGATGTTGACATCAGTACGCTTTGTTGGGTGCCCGCCACCACGATGGTCATCGGCGACCGTACGCCCTTTGCAGGTGTCCGTCGCTTGCGGACCGGCCAGAGGATACAGGTCGCACTGGACCGGAGGCGAGGCGCTGTCGGACGCCCCAAAGTCACGCCGCTGGCGCCAACCCACTTTGATCGGCTAGGCACTGTCGACTCGTACGAGTCGATCGATTACCGGATGCACATCGAGGCGATGCGACAACGACTCACATGGTGCAGTGCGCAGGGGATCCGGTTTCAATCACACCTGACAGGCGGACGCGACACACGGACGATTGCGGCGATACTGTCGAAGAGCGACGTCTTGGGAGGCGTCACGGAGTTCAGGACGAACGGTTCGGAGGCTAACGGCGATGTTTTGGTCGCTCGTCAGTTGGCGCTGGCTCTGGCAGTCGAGGATCGGCATACCGTTCGGCAGGCGTCGAAGCAGGCGAGGCTTGACGCGACGCGATTTGCTGATGCCTTGGCGCGGTCGGTCTTTGTGTTTGGAGGCCAATTGACGCCGTTCGACGGTCGGGTAGCACCGGCCGCTGTGGGCGGGAAGGTTGTCACCCTCATGGGTGGCGGTGGAGAGATCTACCGACAAGAGTGGGGACCGGCGAGCGTTCTCGAAGGCAGAGACGCAGCCACGAAAGCGTTGAACCTGTTCACCCGCTATGATCGGTTGGGCATTGTCGATGACGCGTGCCGGGAGTACCACGAGACCGTGGTGGCGCAGGAGCTTGCATATCTCAACGACCGCGACGTGGCGAATCTCACCTGCGCCTTCTATCTGGAAGCGCGCCTGGCGAACTGGGGTTGCGCGCATTTCAGCAACAGTACTTCGACGCAGTTTCCATTGCTGCTGGATCTCGCACTCGCAAGGTCGGTCTTTGGACTCCGAAGTGTGGCGGAGCACGTACACTTCGAGATATTGCGGCACTGTGACGAGAGCCTATTGCGGGTGCCTTTCTTGAACAATCGTTGGTCGGGTGAGACTGAGGACCGCGCCAAGTCTCTCGGTTTCCCCGTCGACCCGATGATTGTCGAGGTAGAGCGCAACTTTCCATGGCAGTTCGACGCGTATCGTCGGTACCGAAATGGACTGATTGGATTCTGCATCGAGAATGGTGACTCGCTTCGCAGTGTCGTTTCGGTGGACAAGCTCAACGCGCTTCGGAAAATGCCGGTCGAGCCATTTTCGTCGGCTCATGTGAAGATGTTGTTTGGTTTGGTGGGGGCGATCTTCTTGGCTGAGCGGGAGTATGTTCGTACACGTGATCTGGACAATACGACAGAGATAGGGTTCAACGGCAATGCAGTGGGACGGAAGTTCCGGGACACCTGCGAATATGGCAACTGGCACGCAAGCGAGTCCGTGCTTCGTACAGACTTGCTCCGGCGTATCGTGGAATCCGAGTCTGCGTGTTGATGTTTTTTTGAGGAAGCCGTTCGGCCGGTCGTTCACGGACTATACCTTCGATGCCGGAGCCGGCGGGGCAACTTGGAGATGGAGCGTGGAGGAGGTTGATTTCCTTGACTTTGGAGCGTCCAAGGGCGGCAGCATCGAGTTCGCGAAGAAGATTCTTGGTGGCCGACACGGCGTCGGTGTGGACAGGGATGCCGCGAAAGTCGAACGAATGAGGGACTTGGGATATGCGTGCCTTGAGGCGGATGTGACGAGCTTGGAGTTCTCACCGAACTCCGTGCGGTTTGTCGTGATGAGCCACGTGCTCGAACACCTGCCTGACGTGGAGGCGATCGGGCGTACGGTTGAGTCGGCGGCGAGAGTCGCCAGGGATTTCCTCTATATTCAAGGGCCTTACTTCGACGCGGACGTGGCTCTGTCCACGCAAGGGCTCAAGTTCTATTGGTCGGACTGGCACGGCCACACGTATCGTTTGACCACGTGGGAGTTGATATCGCTCTTGCACGAACTTGGCTGGACCAGCTACGCCCTCATGGGCAGGTTGCCCGTCGTAGATTCCTCGGACCCGGCTGTCCATCCGCTGTCGTCCCCGCGCGACCAGCATGACTATGACCCGCAAATCCATCCGCCGAAACCACACGTCATGTTCGGCCCCCCGGTCCACAAGAGGCACGTGTATCGCGAGTTCGTCTGTGTGGTCAGACTGCGCGCCTTCGATGGATGGGAGTCGGTCGTATCCGCGCGGCGAGACTGCGAGCTGATCGACGGAACGTTGCCGATGGTGCGAGACGCACCACGCGAAGATCTGGGTATTAAGTGACTCCGCGTGGATTGCGGCAGTTGCGTTCACCGGGCTAGGCTTAAGGACAACGGTGCGAGTGCTACCGCTCTAGACTAGGCACTAGGCTTGAAGACGAGACTCCGTGTCGCCGAGGCCCCGGCAAAGCCGAAGTTGCGGCGGTCGACCTTGGACGTGTACGCCGGGATTTGCTCGGTTTGTGGCGTGTTGTCTGAGTTCCGACACTTCGGCGGCTCGACGCGCGAGTCTTACCGATGCAGCGACTGTAGGGCCTCGATGCGGGAACGGGGTGTGGCGCAAGCGTTAGTCAATCTCTACGGAGACAGCCAGACCTGCTTGCGGGATTTGTGCAAGACGCCCGGCTTCTCGTCACTCACGGTCTACGAGCCCGGGGTGAGTGGCCCGCATCGCTGCTACATGAAGCGCCTGCCGTTCTACCGGCAATCCTGCTATCAAAGGAGGCGACCTTTGGGAGCATACGTCGATGGCGTGGCCAACCAGGATCTGGAACAGTTGACATATGAGTCTGCGTCGTTTGACGTGGTGGTCACATCCGACATCCTCGAGCATGTCCGTAAACCCGGCGCTGCCTTTGAGGAGATTCGTCGCGTGCTCAAGACCGGTGGCCACCATGTCTTCACTGTCCCACTGCAGTTCCCCATGCCACGAGAGACGATATGGCGCGTCGACACGACGACAGATGTCGACCGATGGATATTGGCCCCGGTGTACCACGGCGACGGTACCGGTGGGAAGTCGCTCGTCTACACCGATTTCGGAGCCGACATGATCGACCACCTAGAACGGTCGGGGATGGAAACAAGATTCAGTTTCGTTGACGCGACAAACTCTCTGCGGCGCAAGGTGATCGTATTCGTTTGCCGCAAGCTCTCATTGGAGAACATGTGATGCTACTCAGCAAGGACTTTGCGTTCATTCATTTTCCTAAAACGGCAGGAAAGTCCCTTACAAAATACTTGATATCTGCTTGGGAAGGACCGATTTACGGTAGAGTGAGCCCCGGTCAGATCAGGGAAGTCGCGGACGTCCTGCGACCTGATGTGAGATTGCACGTGGCCCGTGGGCATGAGAACATGCGACGTACATCGTTGATCCTCCAAGGCATGGGTCGGAACATCCATGACCTTCGTGGGATTTTCGTTTGCATACGCAATCCATACGATCTCGCCGTATCCACCTATTTTTTCTTGCGACGCACATACGCCGAAAACGGGGGATCGGAAAGATTTAGGTTAGCTTCGAGGCTGAGCTTTTCGGAATTCTGGTGTAACGATATCTCCACAGCGCCTCCCGAACGGTGGCTTACGCTGGGTGGCGAGGTACTTCCCAATCAATACTTCATTCGGTTCGAGAGCCTCCGACAAGACCTCGACTTTCTGTCGAAAAAATTCGAATTCAAGGACGCGACGCTTCCGCACTTGAACCGGACTTCCCACGCCCATTACTCAGAGTACATGACGAAGGAGTCAGAGGAGGCTGTGTACACCAGATTCCGGTACTTGTTCGATGCGGGCTACTACGAGCGGGAGTCGTTCGATGGCAGGTAGTCCGATGACTGTCGCCGTGGACGGCACGCCTGACGGCAGCTTGCGTGTCATCTCACTTGGGCTGGGTGCTATAGGAATCGCTGGGTGAACGACGGCAAGGTTGGCCCTGAAGAGGACGGGGTAGAAGGTCAGGAGATGTCGGAGGCGTCTTTGGCCTGGGGTCGGGTAAAGGAGGCGCTGGCGGATCTGCGAGACGCGTATGTTGCGCTGTCGGAAGGCTTCGATGGCCGGGAGCATGCGTTGGCTACCGCGGCAGACTCGGTCGGAGCGTTGGAGAGCGAGCTGGCCACGACCGAGAGAATTGGCGATGGTTTGCAGTCCAGCTTGGTAATCAAAGAGCGGGATCTCCTTCTCGCCTTAGAAGAGATCAGGCTCCTACGCCGCGAGCGAGGCCGGTTGGAGTCGCGAGCAAGGGCGCAAAGAACGCGGATCGCTGAACTCGAACGACTGGCGGACACCCTGTTCGAGGATGTGGAGCTGTTGCTGCAATCCCGACGTTGGCGGCTTGGTCATGCGCTGTTGTCGTTGCCCGCTCGTCTGCTGGGACGCGGACGACCGAAGACTGTCGCGGACCACATCGCCGAGTTACGGCGCGGCTACCGACCGACCGCGGAGGACTTACCGAGGCTAGCCTCCATCGTCGGCGAAGGGCCGGACCGGTTGCACGGAGCGGCGACGGGGAAGGCCGGGATTCCGCGTAAGCGGAAACAGACAACTGTCCTCGTACTGTCGTGGGACGTCGGTCACAACCCACTTGGGCGAGCGTACATGCTCGCCGAAGCTCTCCAGCGGAGCTACACGGTTGTACTGGCAGGGTTCCAGTTTCCGCGCTACGGCCACGACGTGTGGAAGCCACTACGCGATGCACCTTTCGAAACGGTGACGATTGCAGGCTGTTCGTTCCCCGACTTCCAACGCACGGTCGATGGCCTTGCACGCCGGATCGATGCTGACGTGGTGGTGGCGTGCAAGGCGAGGCTGCCGGCGGTGCAGTTAGGATTGATGGTCAAGGCCTGCCGGAACCGCCCCCTGCTCATCGATGTGGATGACTACGAGCTGGGTTTTTTTCCTAATCGACAGCCGCTTCACGACCTGTCGGCGGTTGATTCTGCAGCGCTCGTCGAACCGTTCGAAGAGGCGTGGACACGCTACACGGAAAGCCTGCTGCCTTGGGCGGATGGTCTCTTGGTATCGAATACGGCCCTGCAGGAGCGGTTTCCGGGGGTTCTGGTGCCTCACGCACGAGACGAGACGATCTTCGACCGGAGGCAGGTGGATCGGGAAGCGTCACGGCGCTCTCTTGGCCTGACGCCGGACCTACGGGTGGTGATGTTTGTTGGCACTCCTCGCCCCCACAAGGGCGTCGCGGAGATCCTCAGGGCGGTCAAAGCGGCGAATCGACCTGACTATCGTTTCGTCATCGTCGGCACGCCACCCGACAAGCCATTCGAGGCAGAGTTGCGGTCCCTTGGCGGAGACACCGTCCGCCTCGTACCGGATCAACCCTTTGACCGGTTGCCCGATATCACAGCGGCGGCGGATCTTGTCTGCCTCCTGCAAGACCCGGCGACCGAGACGGCCCAGTACCAACTGCCGGCGAAGTTCGTGGATGCCATTGCGATGGGCGTGCCGGTCCTTGCCACCGATGTGCCGCCACTTCGTGGTCTGATTGAGTCGGGCGCGATCGAGGCGGTGACGAACGACGCCTTGACCGAACGGATACGCTGGTGGCTGGACGTGGCCTCCGAGTCCGACCGGGCAGCGCAGGTCGAACGAGGTCGCACGGCGTTCGAACGCCACTTCAGCTACAACGCCATCCACCGCACTCTGTACAACCAGGTCGAACTCTGCTTAGCGGCGCCGAAACCGCTCCCCGATGCCGCAACGACGTTCCTAGACAGTCAAGCGCACCGATGGACTGCCCACTCTCCCGCGCAGCTAGCATCTCCGGTGCCCAACGATCAGACCCAACTGCCAACCGGACAGGCTGTGAAGCAAACGGGCGCTACGACGATGACCCGCGACGGCGTGGACTTGGTGATGTTCTGGAAACAGGGCGATGTTGGCCTCTATGGTCGCCGGTTCGACATGTTGGTGCGGGAACTCGCGCGACGCGAGGAGATCCGTCGTATCGCCGTTTTTGACGCGCCGGCTTCGGTCTACGAGGTTCTGCGCGAGCACGTCGCCGACACCACCGTCCACCATCGGATGGTCGCAGAGAACAAGCTGGTTCGCCGATGGGGCTTGGCGGATCACGCCAAGGTCACCCACCACGTCTTCCTGTTCGACAACAGGCGTAGGTTGCCGGTCGAGCGGTACCCTGACCTGTCCGCTTTTCCCGACTTCGTGGAGCGGGAACTTGCCGTGATCGGGGTCGAGCCACGAAAGGCGGTGTTCTGGTACTACCCAGTCCTTGAGCAGATCGAGGAGCTCAGCCGTCGTTTCCGGCCGATGCTTAAGGTCGTTGACGTCGTGGACGACCAACGGACTTGGCCTGACCGGTCGGCGGCAGACCGACAGGCTATGACACGGCACTACCAAAAGGTTGTCTTGGACGCAGACTGCGTGCTCGCGAACTGCGAGGCCGTTCGCGACGCTATGTCGGGCTTCGGGTGCGACGTTGCGCTCATACCGAACGGTTGCGACGTTGATCCGCCGCCACCTGATCCGGAGAGCCGCCTGTTCCTGCGGTTCCGCGAGCTGTCAGGACCGGTACTCGGACTAGTCGGGAATCTGGAGGGCAAGACCGACCTAGCGCTTTTGGCGCGAATCGCGCGTGAGCGACCGGGCTACCAGATCGCACTAATCGGCTCGACTCACACGCATGCGGAGATTTTGCGCCTGGACGAGTACCCCAACGTTCACTTCTTCGGCGTGGTGCGTTATCCGGAAGTGAAGGCGTGGGTCAAGCACTTCGACGTCGCGCTTTTGCCGCATCTCGACACGGAACAGACCCGGTCAATGCACCCGCTGAAAATGCTCGTGTACGCGGCGGCCGGCATACCGATCGTTTCCACCCGGATCGGAAACCTGGGCGAGTTCGAGCCATTCATTAACGTCGCCGAGGACCATGCGGACTTCATGTCGCGGCTCGATTCGGTCGTGGGGGGAACGCTGGCGACGAACGGTGATGCGCTTGGTGAGGTCGTCGATCGGAACGCTTGGTCCAGGCGCGTCGACGACATCATGAGACTCCTGAGCACCAAGCTGCCGGGTTGGTCCGGCGGCTAGGGCCGCTGGCTTCAGCCTGATGCAGCCAGCAAGCCCGCGTACGACCGGAAGTCCGCGGTCTCGTCAACCAGCCGCCGGATTTCGCGTGGAAGCGTCTCAGCGGCCCGCGCGTCCCTAAGTTCCGAAATGCGGGCAAGTAGCCGTTCACTGCGGCCCACAACCTTGGTCGTCAGTCCGAGTTGCCGCAGCAGTTCTGCGAAAACGGCCTGGCCGGTCGGGCCGAACAAACGGTCGGTCGAGCAAACCAGGAAGCTCGTCGGGATATCCTCGAGCGCTTGCCGGGCGGCGCACAGCGCCTGATTCCACGCCTTGAGTCGGGCCGCACAGGACGACGGGGTTGCGCTGCCGGCAGTGCAGAGACCGTGGATGACGTTTGCCGGGTCAGAGAACACGAACAGTGACGTGACGCTCTCGTCGGCTTCGTCTTTGTCGGGCAGCCGCTTGTAGAACGTCGGAATCGCGACGCCGACAAGCGTGGCGGCATCGACCTTGGCCTTCGCCGCCGCGAGTTCGTCGTGGGCAGGGTGGGGACTGGCCTTGCCCATGTGGTGGAGAACGATTTCGGGCGAGAACAACGCATCGAGCGTCTGAGGAGCCTCAGCCAGTCCAAGTGGTTTCGTGCCGACGCAGGCATCCGGCTGGCTGTTCAGTAGATCGGCAACGGAACCCACGCCGGCAGCGGGTGCGCCGCATATGACGAGCTTGCGCTTGTCCCTGTCCGGTTTCTTGGTGCGGCCCTCGGAGAGCCGCCGATACGCCGCAACGACTGAGGTCCCGGGGCCGTCGGCGTGAACGCGTCCATCGTCCAGCCAGATGACGCGATCGCAGAAACGTCGAACGACGCCAATGTTGTGCGATACCAATACGACGCCGCGGTCGCTGCCCATGAGGTCGGCCATGGCCTCTTGGGACTTCTTGCGGAATCCTTGGTCGCCGACGGACAGGACCTCGTCGATCAGCAACAGGTTCGGTCGCAGTTCGATAGCGGTCCAGAAGCACAGCCTAGCCCGCATGCCACTCGAATAGGTCGCGACCGGTCGGTTGATGGCGTCGCCGAGACCCGATGCTGCGAGGATCGCGGGCACCCGTGCTGCGGCCTCGGCGCGGGTGAGACCCATGAGCATGCCGTGCATGGTGATGTTCCGGACACCGGTTAATTCAAGATCGAAACCGGCGGTCAATGACAATAAGGCCGTCGATTGGCCCTCGTCGTTGATGGTGCCCGCGTCCGGCCGAAGGACGCCGGCCATAACGCGCAGCAGCGTGGATTTCCCGGCGCCGTTGGCCCCGATGAGGCCGACCTTCTCGCCGGGTTCGATCTTCAGTGTCACGTCTCGAAGCGCGGCGACGGCGGAGCCCGCGCTCGCTGACCGAAGCCGGTAGTTTATGGAAACGCCATTGAGCTGCATCAAGCGAGTACTCGTCGAGTCAGCGCGTGGTCGTAGCGCTGATAAAGAAAACTAAGCGTAGCTAGGCACGCAAGGCAGCTAGCGATGACGGTGCCACACCAGGCGAAGTCGGGCGGACGCGCAAACAGGAGGATGGCACGGTACTGGTCAAGCAGGACGGCCATAGGGTTGAGCCAGAACCACGATTGCACGTCGGGCGAGTAGCTGCCGATGTCGAAGAAAATGCCTGAACAGAACATCATGAGCTGCAGTCCGGAAACAATGACGAACCGCATATCAGGCAGCCACGCGCATACAAACGCCGCCGTTGTAGCGGCCGCGGCGATCATCAGCGCCTGAACACAGACGAGCAACGGGAAGAACACCCATGACGATGAGACGCCAACCAGTAGGGCGACCACGCACAGAAGGCAGACGAAGACGAACGATTGCTTGTAGCAGCCCGTGAGTACGCTGACCAGGGGGAACATCATCTTCGGCACCTTGATCTGGGTGATCAGGCCCTTGGCCGCAACAAGGCTCTGCGTCGCATTGCTGACGCTGTTCGAGAACCAAAGCCACGTCGTGACACCAACGATCAGGAAGTAGATGAAGTCCTCGTCCCGAGCCCGGAGGAACCGAAACACCACGTAGAAGACAGCCGTCATCGCCATCGGTTCGAGAATCCACCAGAGCCAGCCTAGGTGGTAACGCGAAGCGTCCGCGACGAGGTTCAGATAGGCGCGATAGGCCGCGTAGCGCCAGTATCGTCCATCGATCAGCACCCAGGAGTTCAAACCGCGCTCTCGGTCGCTACAGGCGGCGTGATTGTAGGTAATCGCGCAGATGCGCTTCCCACGACACGGGCTTGGTGCCAAAGACGGTGGCTGCTCGGGTTGCGTCGAGCCGAGAATTTAGCGGTCGCGCAGCCTTGGCCCCCCAGTCGGCCGTGCGAATGGGCTCGATAGCGGGGACATCCGCGAGCAGGTTGTATTCGGCGGCTGCCGCCACGATGCATCGTGCGAACCCGCACCAGGAGACGGCGGGAGTAGCCGAGTAGTGATAGGTCCCCCAAGCGTCCGGGCGAACGTCGGTGGTCTCCGCAATGCTTCGGATCGCGGTTGCGATGGCGGCTGCGGGGGTGGGCGTGCCAACTTGATCGTCGACCACGGTCAACGTGTCGCGATCCCGGG
Organism: Candidatus Azotimanducaceae bacterium; assembly: GCA_965203685.1. Lineage (GTDB taxonomy): Bacteria > Pseudomonadota > Gammaproteobacteria > Pseudomonadales > Azotimanducaceae > VXYL01. The sequence goes on along the minus strand of OZ241908.1, from coordinate 4,882,156 downwards.
CAAGGCGCAGGATGGTATCGACGAAGCTGTGCCCGATCCGACCGAACACCCAACTCAATCGCAGGACCACGTGCCGGTCGGTTGCGCCCCGTAGCCGCTCCTCGCCAGCCAGTTTGGAGGCGCCGTAGACCCCGAGCGGGTTGGGGTGATCCTCCTCCCGGTAGGGTGCCGGCTTGCGCCCATCGAATACGTAGTCCGTCGAGAGATGGATAATGCCGATCCCGCGGGCGGCGCAGGCGTTCCCGAGCAAGCCGACCGCGTCGGCGTTGACAAGGTGCGCGACTTCCGGCTCGTCCTCCGCGCGATCCACGGCCGTGTACGCAGCACAGTTGACCACGACGTCGGGAGCCGCTTCATCGAGCCGACGTTTGACGGCGTCGGCCCTTGTGATGTCCAGTTCCCGATGGCCGAAAGGGCACACGTCGAAGGCCTCATCGGCCAAGGCGACCACTTCCGAACCGACCTGTCCGTGGCAACCGGTGACGAGAACTCTCATCGGCTGAGATACTCGTCCAAGGTCGGATTTGCGGCGTCGGCGGCCGACACGATCGGGTGATCGATCGGCCACTCGATGCCGATGGTGGGCTCGTCCCATCGCACGCCTCGCCCGTCCTCCGGATCGTAGTAAGTCGTGCACTTGTACTCGAAGTCGACGACTTCGGAGAGCACGCAGAAGCCGTGCGCATAGCCCGGCGGGATGAAGAGCTGCGTATGCGACTCGTCGTCGAGTTCCACGCCCACATGTTGCCGGAACGTCGGCGAGTTCGGATCGATGTCCACCGCGACGTCGAATGCACGACCGCGCGCCACGCGTACGAGCTTCCCTTGCGGCGAGCGCTCCTGGAAGTGCAACCCGCGCAGTACACCTCGCCGCGACCGGGAGTGGTTGTCTTGGACGAATTCGTAGCCCAAGCCGTATCGCTCGGCCTGGAAGGTCTCTAGGAAGAAGCCGCGGTCGTCGCGGAACACGTCCGGGCGGATGATCAGGACGCCGGCCAAAGGCGTCTGGTCAATCTGCATAGCCGTTGGGGGTCGGCGAAGGGTCGTCGAGGAGCCCTTGCAGGTAGTCGCCGTAAGGACGGCCGCTGAATCCACTCGCGAGCTCCGCGAGGTTCTCGTCCGTGATCCAACCCATGCGCCAGGCCACTTCCTCCGGACAGGCGATCTTGAAGCCTTGGCGGTGTTCTATGGTCTGCACGAACAGTCCGGCCTCGAGCAGGGATTCGGGCGTTCCCGTGTCGAGCCAGGCCATGCCGCGTCCGAACTGTACGGCATCGAGCTGACCTTGCTGCAAGTAGGCACGGTTCACATCGGTGATCTCGAGTTCGCCACGGCCGGACGGCGCCACGGACTCCGCGATTTCGACGACGTTGTTGTCGTAGACGTACAGTCCGGTGACAGCTAGGTTGGACTTGGGTCGACTCGGTTTCTCCTCGATGGCCACGGGGCGGCCGGTGGCATCGAGTTCGAGCACTCCGAACTGGCGCGGATCCTTCACGGGATAGGTGAACACCGTCGCACCGCGATTCCCCTCGATGGCGCTGCGGGCCTTCTGCGACAGTTCACTGCCGAAAAAGACGTTGTCGCCGAGGATCAGGACGACGGGCGAAGCGCGGATGAAGTCACGGCCAACGATGAAGGCTTCGGGGATGCCGCGTGGCTCGTGCTGCACGGCGTAGCGAATCTGCATGCCCCATTGCGAGCCGTCGCCGAGCAACTCCTCGAGGCGGGGCGTGTCGCGGGGCGTGGATACGACGAGCACGTCGCGCACGCCACCGAGCATGAGCGTCGTGAGTGGGTAGTAAACCATCGGTTTGTCGTAGATCGGCAGCAGTTGCTTGGAAACGCTGACCGTGACCGGGTGCAGACGCAGGTTGCGCCCGCCAGCGAGCACGATGCCCTTGGTGTGTGGCTGATCCGTTAGCATGTCGATTACCGTACCACATCGCCCCGGGGAGCTAAGGCTTTGGCTGCCGTGGACCACGGCAAGTCGATCCGTCTGCTTGCCGTCGACATCGATGGCACGCTAGTGACTGAGGGCGATGCCATCTCGCCGGCGACACGGGCCGCACTGCATTTGGCGACCGAGCGTTTCGCCCTGGTGCTCGCGACGGGCCGGCGCTACCGAACGACCCGTGAGGTCATGGCAACGCTGGACCTCGCATTGCCGGCCGTTTGCCTGGGCGGGGCGCTGACCAAAAGCGCGTCCGGACAGACGTTGCACGCCGCGCCGTTTGCCGCCGAGGACATCTTCCGGCTACTTGATCTCGCCCATGGCCGCGATCTGACGCTGGTCCTGCAACGGGACGCGCATGCACTCGGTGGCGCGGACTTCGTCGTCGACGCGAGCTTGCCCTGGAACGCACCGACACAGCACTACGTGAAAGTGGGAGGCGCGGCCGGTGGTACGGATGCCGACATCGGGGCCGGGCGCTATGAAGACGTCCTCGTCGTCGGCTGCTTTGGCGAACGCGAGCCCTTGGCGGCGCTCGAGGACGACGTCTCGGGGCTCGGTCGAGCTTACGAGACTGTCTTGGTGCCGTCGCAGAAGACGCCCGGATGGTACTTGGAAGTGATCGCGGCCGGCGTCAGCAAATGGGCCGCTCTGCGGCGCTACGCGGGTGGCATCGGCATCGAGGAAGATGCCATATGTGCCGTCGGAGACGCCCTGAACGACCTGCCCATGATCAGTGGCGCCGGGTTTGGCGTGGCCATGGGCAACGCCGACCCGGCCGTGAAGGCGGCCGCGTCCTGGACGACAGGAAGGAACGACGAAGACGGATTGGTGACGCTGATTGACCGCTTGATGGCGGACTGATCCGAGGGGGCGTTGCGATCACGGACGCGGCTGGTATGGTGCGCCATCCGCAGCACGAGACCCCTTCATGCCTGACTACAAGGTCGCCGATATCACTCTCGCGGATTTCGGTCGTCGCGAGATCGCCCTCGCCGAGGCTGAAATGCCTGCGCTCATGGCGCTCCGACGCAAATACGAAGCCGAAAGGCCGTTGGCTGGGGCGAAAGTCATCGGCTGCATCCACATGACCATCCAGACGGCCGTACTGATCCGCACGCTGATGGCGCTCGGTGCCAAGGTGCGCTGGTCGTCGTGCAACATCTTCTCCACGCAGGACCATGCGGCGGCGGCGATGGCGGCGGATGGTGTCCCGGTCTACGCCTGGAAAGGCGAGACGGAGGAGGAGTACGAGTGGTGCATCGAGCAGACCATCCTGAAGGACGGCGAGCCCTGGGACGCCAACCTCTTGCTTGACGACGGCGGCGATCTGACGCTCATGGTGCATGAACGCTATCCCGCCATGCTCGACCGGATCCACGGGCTGAGCGAAGAGACGACCACGGGAGTCCACCGGCTCTTGGAGATGCTCGCGGAGCACGCGCTCAGGGTGCCCGCCATCAACGTCAACGACTCCATCACCAAATCGAAGAACGACAACCGCTACGGTTGCCGCCACAGCCTGAACGACGCGATCAAGCGCGCCACGGACATCCTCATGGCCGGCAAGCGCGCGTTGGTCGTCGGTTACGGGGATGTCGGCAAAGGGTCGTCGGCGAGTCTCCGCCAGGAAGGCATGATCGTGCGCATCGTCGAGGTGGATCCGATCTGCGCCATGCAGGCGTGCATGGACGGCTACGAGGTGGTCTCGCCCTATACGGATGGCAACAACACGGGCCGGATCGAGGACATCGACCACCGTCTGCTCGGCGAAACAGACGTGATCGTCACCTGCACGGGCAACACCAATGTCTGCGACGCCGCCATGCTGCAGTCGGTCAAGCGCGGGGCGATCGTGTGCAATATCGGTCACTTCGACAACGAGATCGACACCGCTTTCATGCGTGAGAATTGGCGCTGGCAGGTGGTCAAGGACCAGGTGCACCAAGTGTTCCGCAGCGACGACCCCTACGACTACGTCATCCTGTTGTCGGAAGGCCGTTTGGTGAACCTCGGCAACGCCATGGGCCACCCGTCCCGGGTCATGGACGGTTCGTTCGCCAACCAGGTCTTGGCGCAGATGCACCTCTACGAGCAGGGCTGGGCGGACCAGGATCCGGATCAGCGCGCTCCGGTCACCGTGGAGGTCCTGCCCAAGAAGCTCGACGAAGAGGTAGCGCAGTTGATGGTCGAGGGCTTCGGCGGGGTTGTCACCCGTTTGACGAGAGCCCAGGCGGACTACATCAACGTCACGTCGTCCGGGCCGTTCAAGCCGGAGACATATAAGTACTGACGCTCTCCCGCGCCTTAGCGCGGGTAGGCCAGGTGGTTCAGAGCGTTTGCAACTCGCTGACGAGCGCGTCCTCGTCGGGGAATTCCCCGGTCTCGTGCTTCGAGTAGACGAGCTTGCCGTCGACGTTGACGTCGAAGATGCCGCCAGCACCCTCGATGAGAAACGACTCCGCGCCGAATGCGTCCTTGATCTTGGCAGCCAAACTGACCGCTACGGGTTTGTAGCCTCAGGAGGTGCAGTAGGTGATCGAGATGTCCATGGTGGATGGTCCCCTTGGGCTTGAGGATTAGTAACGACCGCCGAGCTTGGCGTGGTCCCAACTAACATACCGCTCCGGGACGAACTTTAACAGGACGCGTTTCGCGGCCCGTTGCGTTACCGAGCGGCGCAACGCGGCCCGTTCGTCGTCGTCGAGTTCGACTCCCTCGGCGTTGATGGCGACCAAGGTGTCGACCACCTTGTCGGGGTCGTCGATGACTTCGCAACGTGCATAGATCATCACGCCCTTCAACTCCGCGTACTCCTCGCCGCTCTCGACAAGGAGCGTCGCCTTCGGATCGCGGCGCCAATTCAAAACCTTCTGGCTCTTGCCGAATGTCGTGCAGTAGAGGCAACCGTCCTGGTCGCGGTCGAACCACATCGGCATGGCGTGGGGGTACCCGTTGTGTCCATTGCTGACGATGATGAGCGTCTTCTCGCGGGCTAGGTAGTCGCGGATTTCGTCGTCCGTCAATTCGATGAGCTTGCGTCGCGATGGCATGGTCTTCCCTTACTTGATGGGTGTTGCGAATTCGCGCCGGATGCGGGCCGAGTGTTCACCCACCCGCGGCAGGCTCGGCTCGCTCGGCCACGCCACCGTGGCGTTCGGGTGCGCGGGCAGGTCGATCTCGCCGGTCTCGCTCAGCACGCGCTGGCGGCGCAGGTGGGGGTGGCCCGACAGGTCCCTCAAATCGTTGACCGCGCCGTAGGCGATGCGCGCCGCGCGCAGCTTGGTCTCCATGGCCGCGCGGTCGTGGCGGGAGAAGAACGCCTGCACGAGATCGTCCACCTCCGCGCGTCGCTCCATGCGAGCGGGATTGGTGGCGTAGAGCGGGTCGTCGACCAACTCCGGGCGATCCAGCACCTGGGTCACGAGCGATGCCCACTCGCGGTCGTTCTGCACGGAGATCACGAGGGTTGCCCCGTCCTTGGTCACGAAGCCGCCGTAGGGCGTAATCGACGGGTGGGCGAGGCCGATGCGTTCCGGCCCGGCGCCGGTGTAGTCGTGCTGCAGTAACGGGACGGACATGAGCTCCGCGAGGACATCGAAGAGTGACACCTTGATCGCCGACCCGCAGCCGGTCCGCTCTCGTTCGACCAGTGCTTCGTTGATCGCCAGCACCGCCGACAGGCCGGTGGCGTAGTCGCAAATCGACACCCCCACGCGGCCGTATTCCCCGGGCGCGCCGTTGATCGAGATGAGACCCACCTCGGCTTGGACCAGGAGATCGTAGGCCTTCATGTCGGCGTAGGGGCCTGTCTCACCGTAACCGGAGATGTCGCAGGTGATGAGTTGCGGGAACCGCTTGCGCAAATCGTCGGAGCCCAGTCCCGACCGGGCTGCGGCCCCCACGGCGAGATTCTGGATAAACACGTCGGCCTCGGCCAGGATGCGCAGTACGAGGTCACGGTCGGCGGGCTTCTTGATGTCGACGACGAGCGACTCCTTGCCGCGGTTCAGCCACGCGAAGTAGGCCGACTGGCCGTTGGCGGCCGTGTCGTAGCCGCGCGCGAAATCGCCGCCGTCGCGTTCAAGCTTGATGACGCGTGCCCCGGCGTCGGAGAGGCGACAGGAGGCGAGCGGTGCCGCCACGGCTTGTTCCAGCGCGACGACCAGGATGCCGTCTAGCGGCCGTGCGGGCGGGTGGGTCATGGCGCGCCATTGTCGCCGCTGTCGGCCCGGCATCGCAACGGGACCAAGCCACACTCAAGGCCCATTGGACGGCGGCACCCGATTTGACATACGGTTGCACGCTTGCCGCGCGGTCGGGCCGACCGGTCGCGCCGCGAACACTTATGGATTGCGGGGGAGAGAACCTTGGATTTCGGGGTACAAGTCAACGTCTACCGTACGTCGTGGGACGACGTGCGTGCATCGGTCACGGCCATGGAAGCGGGAAGCTGGGACAGCGTGTGGTTTGCAGACCACTTCATTCCGCCGGGCGCAAACCGGGAACAGGAAGCGCTGACCGCATTCGAAGGCCTGTCGGCGATCGCGTTTGCCGGGGGCATGACCAAGAAGCTCAGGCTTGGCAACCTGGTGCTCGGCAACACCTACCGCAATCCCGCCTTGGTGGCGAAGATCGCGGGCACCATCGACACGGCCAGCCAAGGCCGTTTCACGTTGGCGATCGGCGCTGGCTGGTACAAGCGCGAACATGAAGCGTATGGCTGGACCTTCCCGTCCATGAAGGAGCGCCAGGACCGCTTCGAGGAAGCCTGCGAGCTCTTGAGGCTGCTGATCCATTCCGACGAACCGGTGGACTACCACGGCCGCTACTACGAGGCGGACAGCGCCCGGCTGTCGCCGGGGTCGTACGACAAGCCGATCCCGATCATGGTCGGCGGCACGGGTCCGAAGCGTACGTTGCGGACCTTGGCGAAGTACGGCGACGTCATGAACCTCGACGGCTGGGCCGGGGGTGGCATGGCCCTCGACTACTACAAGTACAAGGCTGGGATCCTTGAACAGCACTGCGAGGACGTCGGTCGCGATCCCGCGGAGATCCGCCGCACGTTGCTGATGCCGTGCTATCTCACCGAGGACAAGGACCTCATCGAACGCGTCGTGAGGGGACTCGGTGCCGGCACCGTCGCGGGTTCGCGGCAGTACATCATCGACCGGATCGGCGAGTTCGCCGACGCCGGGATCGCCGAGATCATGTTCGGCGGGCTCGCGAGCGGCGACGTCGAACGGCTCGCGCAGTTCGAAGAGGAAATCGTCTCGGCGTTCAAGTGACACGCTTGAAGGTTGTCGAGCGCGCCGAGGGACCAATAGGGAGTACTGGTGACTGACATCGAACAACTTGCCGCATCCGTGGACAGCTTGAAGGACAGCTTCGAGGGGCACCGCTACATCTGCAGCAACCAGATCGCAACGGCCGTGTACTTGGCGTACCACCTGCGCAAGCCGGTGCTGATCGAAGGCCCGCCCGGTGTCGGCAAGACGGAACTCGCGAAGACCACCGCCGACATGTTCGCGCTACCGCTCATCCGGCTGCAGTGCTACGAGGGCCTCGACGAGGCGAAGGCGATCTACGAGTGGAAGTACGGCAAGCAGCTTCTCTATACGCAAGTCCTTAAGGAGACCTTGGACGAGGTCCTGCAAGGTGCCCAGGGATTCGCCGAGTCCGTGACGCGGCTGCACGAATTCGGCGACATCTTCTTTTCCGAGGAGTTCCTGGAACCTCGGCCGCTGCTGAAGGCACTGCGCGAGGAGCACGGCTGCGTGCTGTTGATCGACGAAGTGGACAAGTCCGACCACGAGTTCGAGTCGCTGCTGCTTGAGATCCTCTCCGACTTCCAGGTGTCGATCCCGGAGATTGGGACCGTCAAGGCACACCGGGATCCGCCCATCGTCTTCCTGACAAGCAACAACACGCGGGAAATCTCGGACGCCTTGAAGCGTCGATGCCTGCATCTGTACATCCCGTTTCCGGACGCCGATTTGGAACAGCGCATCATCCACGCCCGCGTACCGGATATTCCGCCCGAGTTGCGGCGTCAGCTCGTGACGTTCATCCAGGAACTACGCGACCTCGATCTCAAGAAGGTGCCGGCCATCTCGGAGACCATCGACTGGGCTCGCACACTGCTCCTGCTGCACACAGAGAGCCTCGACCCCGAACTGGTCCGCGAAACGCTCAATGTCATCCTCAAGTTCCAGGAGGACATCGAGAACGTCGACGCCGAGATCGCGACGTTGACGAGCCACGCCCTCAAGGCGCGCTAGTAAGCGCGTAAAGCGCGCTAGTAAGCGCGCCGCGCGATGGTACGCGGGCCTCCCGGCCCGCATGGACCTGCCCCGTACGCTAGAACCGCGACTCCAGATACACGCCCTTGTGGTCGGTGACGGTGGCTACGTGCCTTGACAACGCCGCGAGGTACGGACTCGACCGGGCTGGCTCGCCGTTGATGGTCTCGGTGGCGAGGCGCTTGCGCGCGCTGCAGATTCTCGCCAAGTTGGGCAGCAGGGCGTCGAGCCCCGGGTCATCCACATCGAGGCGTATCGTCAGGCGTCGCGCGAAGGTCTCGGAAACCACCGCGAGTTCGCCTTCGAAGTAGCCGAGATGGTTGCCGACCCGACGCTGAGGCAAGCCGTCGATCCCGACTCCCAGACCGCAGGGCGATGCCGGGTCGAGTGCGCTGATCCAAAAGGTCGTCTCCGCCTTGTTCAACCGTTCGAGGTGGCGAACGGCTTGCGGCAGCGCGAATTGTGGGCCGGACAGCGACTCGAAGAAGAGACCACTCACCACTTCGCCGGACAGTTCCATGATCCGCAGGGCGGGAAACAAGGCTGCCCAGCGAAGGACGCCGGCTTCGCGATTGGCCAACTCGCGGGTCACGACGCCGTAACGGTCGAGGAGGACGCGGCTGCGCTCCTTGTTCTCTTCGAGTCGTTCGATGGCATCGCTCGCCGCCGCCGTGTCGGGGACGCGGTACCAGGTACCCGGCCAACCCCGGGAGACGGCCGCCGCCTTCGCGCGCATGCGCATTCGCAGGTGGCGCCGGCCTTGTTGGGCACGTGCCTCTTGCCGTCCTGCGCCGGAACGGGGACTTGCGACATCGTCGAACCGGAAACTCCGAAGGCGTCCTGTCGCGAGGGTGCTGAAACCATCAGCGGCGATGCGGCCGTGCCAGACGGCATCCCAGAACGCGGCATTGAACGCCTCCGGACTCTCGCCGGACTCGTCGAGCAACTGGTTGAACGTGTAGCGCGCACTGGGGTCGCGGAACAAGCTGGCGGGGTCCTTGCCGAGGTCGTGCGGTTCCGGCTGGCCGTTCTCGTGGTCCGGGGGTGGCAGCAAGTCCAGGTCGTCCTCGAAACCGATCATCACGGTTTCCGTATCCGTACCCCGCCAGCGCACACCCTCGGTCTCGAGACGCTCAAGGGCGACGTCGGCCAGCCTGGGCGAGAGCGCATCGTCAAGCCAGAAGGCGACCGGCGCGGAATAGCACCGCAAGCGATCGACCGCATCGCCGATCCGTTCCGCGGGGCGCGTGCTGCCGAACTCGTGCCAGCGGGCCAGGAACGGTGCCAGGTCTGTCACGGGGCGGGCTTCGAAGAGAGGGCGCGCCGCGGCGCGCTGAAAGCGGATCAGGGTCTCCAAGTTGTCGGCGTCGCAGAGGTGGATGCGTTCGTCGTCTGCGACCAAGGTCCCGCGGACGAGCGTCTCGCCATCCACGAGGTCATTCAAAAGGCGCCCGATGTCGTTGAAGGGCAGCAGGGCTTTCAGTTCCTCGACCGTTCTTGGTCCGTAGAACTGCAGCATCTCGGCCGCCTGGCGCGCCGGGTCTTCGCCGAGGGCGACCTCCGGGTGGACGATGAACGTGCGGCCAGCGACCAAGCGCTCTTCGACCTCTGACGGGACGGCGGTGTCCACAAACCACTCGGACACCGGGATTGCCACGCGTTCCTTCACCCATTCCGCGAGTTCGGTCTCGCCATCGGGGACATAGCCGGTTCGCGTACGCTGGGCACGCGACTCGAAGTCGGCAATCACGTCCCGGGTCAGCGCTGGCCGAAGCGAGTGGTCGAAGACGGCTTGGCGAATGAGCTCGTCCGACAGCGCTGACCGGTCACCTCGTTCCGGGGCATCGTCGGCGTACATGTAGCGGCCGATCTGGTTGAAGGCGATGCCGGCGGCGAACGGGCTTGGTGACGAGACCGTCGCCACCGACCAATCGAGGTCGCCGCTAGCGAGGCGCTCGAGCACGTCGAAAGCCGCTTCGAGGTCGAACTCGTCCTTGAGGCATGTTCGCCACGTCTCGAGTGCGATGGGGAAGTCGGCGAGCGGCTTCGTGGCCGTCAGCAGTTTCTTGGCCTGCAACCGGGTCATCCACAGCGGCATGCGGCGCTTGAAACTGCGCTTGGTCAAGAGCAGCGCCCTGCCCGCGCACTCGCGGAATCGCGCGCCGAAGAAATCGGAGCCCTCGAGCGACTCGCGGAGCAGCGACTCGAAGTTCGCCGGGGTCACCAGGCTCAGGAACAAGGCGGGATCGACGTCCTCCTTGATCTGCACGACGATGGCGTTGTTGTCCGCGTGGACGTCGGCCTCGCCGGGGAATCGCGTCCGCCAGGCGGCTTCTAGGGCGAGTGCAAGGGGGCGGTTGACGCGACCACCCCAGGTCGTGTGCAGGACGATCTGCTGCTCGCGATCGGGACCGGAATAGCCCCCGGGCCCGGATTTCACGTGCTCGACGAGAAGGTGGTCCACGTGCGGCAGGTCGCGTTGGGTGGCATCAAGCTGGCGCTTCAAGTACTCGATCAGCTCCTCCGCCGCGATGTCGTCGAATCCCCGGGCTTTGAGCTCATCCAGGAGTTCGTTGTCTCCTTCGCGTTTCAGCGTCTCGTTCGCGAACTGCAGGAACTCGCCGATCCGGCACGAGAAGTGGAAGCTCCGGTTGAGGTTTTCCGCACGCCAGAACGGGGGCGCGGCGCTCTTGGGCGGTGCTGGTTTCACGAGCACGTCGTTGTGCGTAATCCGGTGAACCCGCCAGTGCTGCGTGCCGAGGGTGAAGGTGTTGCCGACGCTGCTCTCCCAGACGAACTCCTCGTCGAGTTCGCCGATGGCGGTGCCGTGGTCGGCGTGGCGCAAGGTGAAGTACCCGCGGTCGGGAATCGTGCCGCCGGAGGTATACAGGGCGAACGCGGCGCCTTGACGGGCCTTGAGCGTGTGCCTGATACGGTCGAAGGCCAGGCGTGGCTTGAGGTCGCGTATGCGCGTGCCCGCGTAACGGCCGGCCAGCATCTCCACGACGAGGTCGAACTGTTCGCGCGCCAACGTGGCGTAAGGCGCAGCCCGCGTCAGCAGCGCGTAGAGCGCATCCGTTTGCCACTCTTCGCTGGCCGTGCACGAGACCAGGACTTGCGCGAGCACGTCAAGCGGGTTGGCGATCGGCCGCAGTGGTTCGAGGTCGCGCTCGGCGATGGCCTTGGCGACCACGGCCGCCTCGAGGAAGTCCTGGGCGTGGGACGGATACAGCGTTCCGCGGCTGACTTCGCCAACCCGGTGCCCCGCGCGGCCCACGCGTTGCAGCGCCGAAGCGATGGACGGCGGCGACTGGACGAGCACCACTTCATCGAGGTCGCCGATGTCGATGCCGAGTTCGAGGGAATTGGTGGCGACGATCGCCTTGAGTTCCCCGTCCTTGAGGCGCGTTTCGACCTCTGTGCGGATGTCTCGCGCCAACGAGCCGTGATGGGCGTAGGCCAGCGGCGCGACCGCGTCGTCGTTGAGCTTGAGGGTGATCTTCTCGGCCATGCGCCGCGAGTTGGTGAAGAACAACGTCGAGTGATTGCTCTCGATGACATCCTTGAAACTGTCCGAGAGCGGTTCCCAGACCTTTTCGCCGTTGTCCGCGGCGGTCCGCGCGGCCTCCGGGAAGCGAACCCGGAAGTCGATGGCCTTTCTAGCCTGCGACTCGATGACGGAGACGGGACGCGCGGAGCCGCCACTGCTGAATCCACCGACGTACGCGGCGACGTATTCGAGCGGCCGAACCGTGGCGGACAGGGCGATCCGCTGGAACTCGCCCGCGACTTCGACGAGCCGTTCGAGGCCGGTCATCAACTGCACGCCGCGACGGTTCTCTACGACGGCATGGATCTCGTCAAGGATGACCGCCTCGACCGTCGACAGCGCTTGGCGCCCGCGCACGGTGGTCAGCAGCAGGGTCAAGCTCTCCGGCGTCGTGATCAGCAACTCCGGCGGGCGGCGGAGCATGCGCTGGCGTTCATTGGCTTCGGTGTCGCCGCTGCGGGTTTGCACGCGGAGCTTGGGGAAGCTCCGGCCAGCGTCCCCGAACCGGGCGCGGATCTCGGCGACCGGTCCGACGAGGTTCACGCGAATGTCGTTGTTCAGGGCCTTCAGCGGGGATATGTAGAGCACGCGCGTCGCGCCAGGTTCCGAGGCGCCGGTGGCAAATGCGTTGATCGCCCAGAGGAAGGCGGTGAGCGTCTTGCCACTGCCCGTCGGTGCGGTGATCAGCACGTGGGCTCCGGTGGCGATCTGCGGCCAGCTACGTGCCTGGACGTCAGTCGGCGTTCGGTAGGTGGCCGAGAACCAGCGTCGGATTTCGGGGTCGAATTGCTCGAGTACGTCCATCGGTGTGTTGCCGCTTTATGACACCGCGCCCAGCCACTAGAATCGGCGACGTGGCCATTGGGAGGCCGTTCGCGCGGAGCCCTCATACGGGAGGCGAGGGGCTCGCCCCGGAATCGCCATAACGAGCCGCGCTTGGTGCGCGTGCGGCGCGCGGCATGAACTTTAACGCAAACACACGGTGCGGGAGGCAGGTAGACACGATGACAGACGCATCGCTCGCGGACCGCGACGGGTGGATCTGGATCAACGGCGAACTCGTGCCTTGGCGCGATGCCCGTGTCCACATGCTGACGTACACCCTGCACTACGGCGTCGGTGTATTCGAAGGCGTGCGTGCCTACAACACGCCCGTCGGTCCGTCGATCTTCCGCCTCGAGGACCACACGCGCCGCCTATTCGACTCGGCGCGCATCCTGCAGATTGACATACCTTTTTCGCCTGCGGACATGTTTGCCGCCCAGCGCGAGGTGTTTGCCGCCAACGAGATTGACGAAGGGTACCTCCGTCCGGTGGTCTACCTCGGTTCCGAGAGCATGGGCTTGCGGGCCAAGGGCTTGAGTGTCAACGCGGCCGTCGCATGCTGGCCGTGGCCCGACTACATGGATCCCGCGGCCCGCGATCGTGGCATCAGCGTTCGGACGTCGTCCTATACGCGCCACCATGTGAACATCACGATGTGCAAGGCGAAGGCCAACGGCAACTACATCAACTCGGTCCTGGCGTTGCGCGAAGCCCAAGACGCGGGCTGCGACGAGGCCCTGTTGCTTGACAACGAGGGCTATGTGGCGGAGGGCTCCGGCGAGAACATCTTCTTGGTCAAGGACGGCGTCATCCACACGCCCGAGTTGACCTCCTGTTTACCGGGCATCACGCGCGATACGATCCTGGTCTTTGCCCGGGAGCAAGGCATCCCGGTGGTCGAGAGACGCATCACCCGGGACGAGTTTTATATCGCCGACGAGGCGTTCTTCACCGGGACGGCAGCGGAGGTGCTGCCGATCCGGGAGTTGGACGGGCGGACGATCGGTGAGGGCACCCGAGGCCCGTTCACGGGCAGGCTCCAGACGCTCTACTTCGATCAGGTCCGTGGTCGTCGCGAGGCGCATCCAGAATGGCACACGGCGGTCGCTCGCTAGGGTCGTCGCCCGTATTGGGGCCGGACACAGCGTCCGGGGTGGGGTCCGAGACCAGCGGATCCTCGAACGGGTGCCGAACTGTCGCCCAGGGCAGCCTCAAGTGAAAGTGCTCGTGGTCGCGCCGGCCTGGGTCGGCGACATGGTCATGGCCCACGCCATCGTACCGGGGCTCAGAGACCGCGGGGACGAAGTCCATTTCCTTGCACCGCCCTCCACGGCCGCCTTGGCAGCCCGCATGCCAGGCGTCGCCAAAGTGCACACCCTCTGCACCCGCCACGGCGAACTCGGTTGGCAGGCTAGGCGTCGTGCCGCACGCCCACTCGCCGAACTCCACTTCGGTCGGGCGGTCGTGCTGCCGAACTCGTTCAAGTCCGCGCTGACGCCGCTGTGGGCGGGCATACCCGTTCGGACGGGTTTCCGGGGCGAGTTCCGCTACGGCGTGTTGAACGACGTCCGCCGGCCGGACGAAGCGCGCATGCCCCGCCTAGTGGATCGTTTTGCCGCGTTGGCGGAAGTCGCACCGGCGAACCCACGGCTGCGTCCCGACACGACGGCGCGCAAGGCATTGCTCGCCCGGCACGGCTTGCCAAGCGATCAGCCTGTCGTCGCGCTTTGCCCGGGTGCCGAATACGGCCCCGCAAAGCGCTGGCCACCGGAGCGCTACGCCGCCTTGGCCGCGCGGTGCGTGGAAGCCGGGGCATCGGTCTGGGTTCTCGGCAGGCACGCGGAGCGGGGAGCGGCCGACCGGATCCTCGCCGCCGCGCCGGCCGTCGACCTGACGGGCAAGACAAGCCTCCTGGACGTGGTGGACCTGCTGTCGGCGGCAACGGTCGCCGTGGTCAACGACTCAGGGCTGATGCACGTCGCGGCGGCGCTCGCCGTGCCGCTCGTTGCGTTGTTTGGTTCGAGTTCGCAGACCTTCACGCCACCATTGTCGGCCCGGGCAAAGGTCGTGGAGCGAGACTTGGATTGTCGGCCCTGCTTCGCGCGGACATGCCCGTTGGGGCACCTCGATTGCCTCGTGGGAATCGGCGTCGACCGGGTCTTCGAGAGCATGACGGAACTCGGCGCATTTGCGACGCGCCGTACACGCGAAGCGTCCAGGTAAGGCGGGTGTAAGTGAACGCGCTGCTCGTGAAAATGTCGTCGCTCGGCGACATTGTCCACACGTTGCCGGCTGTGGACGATGCCGCCAGCCGAGGCGTGCGGTTCGATTGGGTGGTGGAAGAGAACTACGAACCGCTGCCCGCGTTGGCGGCTGGCGTGGATGCGGTCTTGCCCATTGCGTTCAGGCGTTGGCGGCGGGCGGTGCTCACCGGGACTAGCGAAGTCTTGGCATTCGGTAGACGTTTGCGGCGGCGGCGCTACGACCTGGTTCTCGATGCCCAGGGGCTGCTGAAGAGTGCGGTCGTCGGTTCCTTTGCGCGGGCGGACGAGCGGGTTGGTTTTGACTTTGCCAGTGTCCGCGAACGTCCCGCCGCGTTGGCTTATGGCCGCAGAGTGCCGGTACCACGGGCCGAGCACGCCATCACCCGGACTCGCGAACTCTTCGCCGCGGCGTTCGGCTACCGAACACCGACGACGCCGCCTCGGTTCGGATTGGCAGCGCGCCCGGTCCGCGACAGCCACGTGCTCTTGGCGCACGGCACGACGTGGTCGACCAAGACCTGGCCCGAACCCTATTGGATCGATCTCGCGCGACACGTGGCGGACGCCGGCTTGACGCCGGTGGTGCCTTGGGTCGACGGCGAGAAGCCCCGGGCCCTGCGGATCGCGCGGGCGGTGCCGGAAGCGCACGTCTGCCCGCCGATGGATCTTGCCGGCGTATTGGACCTCGTGGGCACCGTGCGCGGTGTGATCGGCGTGGACAGCGGCATCGCTCACTTGGGTGCGGCCTTCGGCAGGCCGACGGTGATGTTGTTCGGGCCCACGGATACCCATCTGACGGGCTGCCGAGGGCGTTATACGAGCAATCTCTCGGCATCGCTGGGTTGCGCGCCTTGCCAGTCGAAACGCTGCCACTACGGGGGGGCGGCTCGGACTTGGAACGGCAAGCCGGTGGAACCGGCGTGCCTCGCGTCGCTACGTCCGCGGCGCGCCTGGTCGGCCTTGCGCGACCTGATGGCGCTCGAACGCGCGGCCGACGCGGCGCACTGAGCGGTAAGAGTGCATATCGCGTTTGCGGTCTTCAAGGTCTTCCCGCACGGCGGTGTGGCACGGGACCTGCGCAAGTTCGCAGCGGCTTGCCTTGCGCGAGGCCATGATGTGCGCGTCTATGCGATGGTCTGGCACGGTGCGCCGCTGCCGGGCGCTGAGATCGTGCTGCTGCCGCGCCGTGGCCTGCGCAGCCATGTCCGCCAGCGCCGCTTCGCGGGGAGCGTCGCGGTGCACCTGCTCGCCAATCCGGTGGATCTTCTCGTCGGCATGAACAAGATGCCGGGGCTCGACGTCTACTACGCGGGCGACTCGTGCTTTGAGGACAAGGCACGCAATCAACGCCCTTGGTTCTATCGGCTGACACCCCGCTACCACCACTACGCACGCTTCGAGCAGGCGGTGTTCGGCGGTGCGGCCGACACGCGCATCCTCGCCATCTCGACGCTGCAGACGGCCCTTTACCGAGCGATCTACGGCACGCCGGCACACCGCATCCACGCCCTGCCGCCGGGCATCGAACGCGACCGCGCAACGCCGAGCGCTGCGCTTCGAGCGACGACCCGGGCAGCGCTGGGAATCGGCGAGCACGATCAGGTATTGCTGTTTCTCGGCTCTGGATTCGTCAAGAAGGGCCTCGATCGCGTGCTCCGGGGCATGGCGGCTTTGCCGGGCCACAGTGCCGTGGACCTCCACCTGCTGGTGGTGGGGGACGACAAGCCGGGACGTTTCGAGCGCCTTGCCAAGCGCCTCGACATCGCGAGCCAGGTGCGCTTCCTTGGCGGTCGCGACGATGTGCCGGCGCTACTCGCCGCTGCGGATGCAAGTGTGCTGCCCGCCTACGACGAAAACACCGGCACGGCGATCTTGGAAAGCGCGATCGCCGGAGTGCCCGTCCTGACAACCGCCAACTGCGGCTATGCGGCCTACATCGAACGTGCCGTTGCCGGCATCGTCACGCCGCTGCCATTCGAGCAGGCGCGCTTCAACGCCGATCTCGCGCGGCTGCTCGACTCGGCCGGCGCGGCGGAACGTGAGGCGTGGTCGCGCAACGGTCGCCGCTTGGGCGAGGATCCGAGCCTCTACGCGATGGTGCCCCGTGTGGCCGACCTGCTCGAACGCTTTGCCCGCGGCGACGAGTCGCGACTGGTGGTCTTTCATGCCTTCCACTATGCGCCGGGCGATCCACGGCACCGCGACCTGGTCCCCGCCGCGTTGGCGTGCCGCGAACAGGGCATGGCCGTGCGGGTCTACGCATGCACTTGGCAGGGCGACGTGCCGCCCGAGATCGATCTGGTCCATGTGCCGGTGGCGGCAATGAGCATGCCCGCTCGCGAGGCGCGGTTCCGTCGGTGGACGGACGCGGCGATGCGCGACACCCGCGCAGCCTGTGCGATTGGATTCGACGCCGCTGGGATGGTCGCCGAGACCTCGCCGACCGCGGAGCTGCTCGCCGGGGTGCCGCCCGGCACGGCGGCGCAGCCGATCGCACCGCGAACGGAGCGCATTGCGCTGCGGGCGCGTTTCGCCTTCGCGGCGGATGATGTCGTCTTCGTGATGTTCGGCGGGGACCTGGTGGAGCAAGGCATTGAGCGCCTGTTCGTAGCCGTAGGCAAACTACCGGACGCACTTCGCAGGCGATGCCGCATATTGGCGTTGGGGCACCTGCCACCGGGTTTTGGCGCCGCCCTGCGCGTCTTCGGCTTAGGCGGTCAAGCGCACATCGTCGAGGACGGGCTATTCTGGCGCGACGCCATCGAAGCGGGGGACGTGTTCGTTGGCCTCCCGTACGCCATCTCCTCGAACGGCTGGGTGTTCGACGCCATGGCAGCAGGGCGAACCGTGCTCACCCATGCGTCGGTGACCGAGGCAGCGCTCGTGGACGAGGCCGACGGCGGCATCGTCCTGGCGACCCCTTTCCGACAAGCGGATTGCGACCGCGCGGCGGTCGAGTTGGTAAGCGACGGGGCGCGGCGGCAGGGCTGGCAGCGCAACGCCGTGACGTACGCCTTGGCACCGGCTCGCTACGGGCGGGCTGCCGAGCTGGCGCGGCGAATCGGGTCGCTGTGCGGGAGCGATGGGGACCCATCCGCCCGTCAGGCGGGACGGCATCGTGCACCTCTACCTGCGTGACGACATCGAGGCCGCCGTACGATCGGGTGCGCTGGGGGTCCGCATCCCTCCTGGTGTGGCGATCGCTGGCGATGTCGCGGTGTCGGTCTTCGAGGCGTTGTTCACCCTGACGGGCGAGGTCTACCGGCAAACCGAACATCGGCGGACGTTGCGTTGCGAAATCGCTGGTCGTGGGTATTTCGCCAAGCTGCACGCGAGCCCGTGCTGGCGCGACATCGTCACCAGTTGGGTGTCCTTGAAGCGGCCTGCGATCGGTGCCCGCGATGAGTACGAAGCGTGCTCAAGGCTTGCCGACGCCGATGTGTTGGCACCACGAGTGGCGGCTTTCGGCGAGTGCGGGGCCGGTCCGGGAGGGCGCCGGTCGGTCGTCGTTTGCGACGCGCTCGATGGTTTCGTCAGCTTGGAAGAGATCGCCAACGACTGGACGCTGAATCCGCAACCGATGGTCGTCAAACGGCGGCTGCTCGCGGCGGTAGCGGACTTGGCGGCGCGCATTCACGCCGCCGGTGTCTTCCATCGGGATTTCTACCTTTGCCACCTGCTCGCGAATGCGGCCAAGTTGTCCCACGGCGACGTGGAACTGGCGGTGATCGATCTGCATCGGGCGCGCCTCGCGGGGCGCGATGAGGCGGCGGCACGCGACTCGCGCGTCCGCGACTTGGCGGCGCTTTGCTACTCGGCCGACGCTGTTCCGTTGACACGCGCGGATTTCGCCCGGTTCGTCACCGCGTATACGGGTCAGCCATCGGCGCGTGCCGTGCGGGGACAGCGCCGGTTCTGGGCGGCGGTGCGGACGCGCGCGGATCGGCTTCGGGCACGCGCGGCGGACCGCGGCCTGGCGGCCGGTACTGCCGCGCTGACGGCTGATGGCGTGACGGCGCTCAGCATCGGCAAGTTGTCGGATCTCGGTCGTGAACCGCATTTGCCTTTCCGGTTTGACGTCGACTTCGGCGATGGCGGTCAACGGGTCGTGTGCACGGATCTATTGCGCGTGCAGCCCGGTCGGCGCCTCGTTGCCCGCGCGAAGGTGGGTGGCGGAAAGGAGGTGGTGGTCAAGGCATTCTATGGTCGACGCGGCAAGCGCGATTTTCGGCGCGAGCGTCGCGGCCACCAGGCGCTAGAGTCGACCGGCGTGGCTGTTCCCCGACTCTTGTATGCGGGTCGCGGTGCCGGGGCACATGTGCTGGCCTTCGAGTCCATCGCGACGGCCCGCGCTCCTGGCTTGGCGGATGGCGGTGCGGTGGTAGCGTTGCTGGCCCGCTTGCACGCTGGCAGCGTCCGGCAGCGCGACCTGCACTTCGGCAATTTCGTCGAGGCCAACGGTGTGTGCTACGCCGTCGACGGCGGCGGCGCTCGCAGGCAACGAATGGGTCGTCGCGCGTGTTTGCGCGATGTCGCGAGCTTGCTCGCCGATTGCCCGCGGGAGTGGGACGCCTTGGATGCCGTTGACGCGTACGCAGAGGCACGTCGCTGGACGCTAAGTGCGCGCGAACGTGGCCGCATCGATGCCCTGATCGCGGCTGAGCGGCGTCGCCGGTCCGCCCGGTTTGCTCAGAAGAGCGTGCGTGACAGTACGCCGTTCTCCGTTCAGGTGGACTCGGGCGGGATCACAACGACGGCGCGCAACGACGCCGATGCCGAACTCAAGGCCGTGCTTGCCGATCCCGAGCGGGCGATCGTGACGGGCGCCCCCCTGAAGCGTGGCAGAACGGCGACCGTCGTCCGATGCGGGGGGCTCGTGGTCAAACGCTACAACGTCAAGAACCGAGCCCATTGGTGGCGCCTCAAAACCCGGGTCTCACGCGCGCGGCGGGCTTGGCAAGCAGGTCATGGACTACGTCGGTTCGGCGTCCCGACGGCGCGCCCTCGGGCACTGGTGGAACGCTTTAACGCCGCCCCGGGTTCCGCCTCGGCCTACCTTGTGCTCGACTACGTGGATGGCGCTTCACTGGCAGACCCGACCATCCTGCGGACGCCGCCGGTATTGGAGGCAGTCCGCGAACTGTTCGCGGCCTTGCGGATGGCTCGATTCGCCCACGGCGACATGAAGGCGACGAATCTCATTTTCTCCGACGGCAAGGTCCATGTCGTGGACCTCGACGCCGCGGTCTGGCATCGCAATGCATGGTGGTTTCAGCAGCGGCACCGGCGGGACCTGGCCCGATTCCAGCGGAACTTCGTTGCGGCGGCCGCGGCGGTTCGGCGCTCGCTCGTCGAGGCAGCGGTCGGTTCGCGGGCACCGAGGTGATTGTCCTCGGCCTCTCCGGTGCCCTGGGCCACGACGCGTCCGCAGCACTCCTCGTCGACGGCGAGATCGCGGCAGCGGCCGAGGAGGAACGTTTCGTACGCGACAAGCACGCCAAGAACGCCTTGCCGCTGCACGCCGCCCGGTACTGCCTGAGCGAGTCGGGCGTCTCGGCGGCGGACGTAGACGCCGTGGCATTTCCTTACGCGCCAGTTTCGATTCTGGGCACTGCCCGCTGGCATTATGCGCGGCGCCACTGGTATGCGCCGGATCGGGCTCTCGACGCGATCTTCAACGGCAACCGGCGTTTCCGGCGCCACCGCTCGCGGATCCTGTCGGCCGGACGGAGCTTAGGGATCGACTGGTCAAGGACGTCGTTCGAACCCGTATTGCACCACCTTGCGCACGCCTCGAGCGCGTATCACCTGTCCGGTTTCGAGGGTCGCACGGCGATCCTCGGCATCGACGGCAAGGGCGAGTACGCGACCACGTTCGTCGGCGTCGGGGAGCAGGGGCGCATCGCGCGCATCCGGGAGTTCTACGACCCGGACTCGCTTGCCGGTGTCTACGGCGCGATCACCGAGTATCTCGGTTTCGAAATGCTCGATGGCGAGTACAAGGTCATGGGCATGGCCCCGTACGGCGACGCCGAGCGCTTCGACTTCGCGAGGTTGTTCGGCTGCGGGGGGCCGAATTGGGATGGCCGGGTCCGCGTCGACACCCGGCTGGTCAACACCGTCGGCTTGCGCCGCTTCAAGGCCAACGGTCGCGGCCATTACTTCGGGCCCGGGCTCGTCGAGCGCCTCGGTGCGCCTCGTTGCGGCGACGGCGCCGATGAGCCCTACATCCACTACGCGGCCGCCGCGCAAAGGGCCTACGAGGACGCCTGCCTGGCGCTCGTCGATCGCTACCTCGGTGCCGTGCTCGACGAAACCGGGCGACTGGCGTTCGCAGGAGGCGGTGCGCTCAACGTCAAGCTGAACCAGAGGATCCTGGCACGCCCGGACGTCCGCGAGCTGTTTGTGCAACCGGCTGCGGGTGATGCCGGCACGGCCCTCGGCGCGGCCACGTTTGTTGCCAACGCTGGCGGCGATGCCGTGGCGCCGATGCAGCACGTATTCCTCGGTCCGCGATTCTCGACCGCAGAGTGCCGCGAGGCCTTGCGAGGGCACGATCACCTGCATGTTGCTGCCCTCGACGACGTGGCGTCGCGGACGGCGGATCTGCTGGCGGCAGGATCGACGGTGGCATGGTTCCAAGGGCGAATGGAGTTCGGTCCCCGGGCCCTCGGCGCGCGCAGCATCCTCGGCTGTCCGAGCGTGCCCGGGATCGCCGACCGGATCAACGCGGCGATCAAGTACCGTGAGCGCTGGCGGCCGTTTTGCCCATCGATGACGGACAGCATCGCCGCGGACGTGCTCGGCAGCGACCATCCCGCCCCGTACATGACCATCGCGTTCGATGTCGCCGAGGAGTGGCGCTTGAGGATTCCCGAGGTCGTTCACGTCGATGGCACGGCCCGGGCGCAAGTGGTCAGGAGGGCCACGAACCCGCGCTACTACGCGCTCTTGGAGCGACTTGGCGAGTTGACCGGCGCGCCAGTGGTGCTGAATACGTCGCTCAACCGGCGCGGTGAACCAATCGCCTGCACGCCGCGCGACGCACTGGATATATTCCTGGGCTCCGGGTTGAGCTACCTGGTGATGGAGGACTTGCTCGTGTCCAAGGATGCGGGTGGAGGCGCGTAGCCGATGCTCGCTGTCCAGTTGTGTCCGAACGACCATCCCCCGTTCCTGGACGTTTGCATGGGTCATGCGCGCGCGCTTGCGCTTTGCGGCTACCGGGTCCGCACGTTTTTCTTCGCCTCCAAGGGAGGCGCCGACTCCGAAGGAGGCGCCGCCTCCAAGGGAGGTGCCGCGTACCGTGGTCGTGGGGGACCGCTTGCGCCCGGCGAGTCGGTCGAGGTGGTTGCGGCGGATAGCGTGGCGGAGGCGCTTGGCGCCGAGCGGCCTGAGTTGCTGGTTGCGCATCGCTACCGCGGCTACCGCGCGGGGATTCATTTGGCGCGCCGCCTGCACATCGCCAACCACATCGCGGTGGCGCACGAGTTCGGCTTCTTCGCCCGCGCCAGGCGTCGCTGGCGGCGCGGGCTTCTCGGCGACGGCGGGTGTCGATTCGCTGGGGTCTCGGACCCAGTGGCCGAGGACTTGGCCGAGGCCGGTGTCCCGGCACCCCTTGTCCTGCCCAATCCGCTCATAGCGGATCATCTTCGCGCGAGCCTGCGCTCGCGAACGGATGCACGGGCCGAGCTCGGGCTGCGTGCAGAGGGCTTCGTCGTCGGCGTGGTAGGCCGACTGCATCCGAAGAAGGATCCCGGCCGGGCGCTGCGCGCCTTTGAGCGCTTCCGGCGAACGTGTACGCGCGCACACTTGGTCTTCGTTGGCGACGGGGAACTGCGTGAGGACCTTGAGCGCGGTGCTGGCGCGGGTGTGGTGTTCGCCGGCTTTCGCACTGATGGTCGGGAGCTCCTCAGAGCCTTCGACGTCGTGCTCGCCTGCGCGACGGAGCGGGAGGCCTTCGGCTTGGCACTGCTGGAATCCTTGGCGGCGGACGTGCCGGTGATCTGTGTGGACCGCCCCGGACCGCGGTTCGTGCTGGGTGACTGCGCCACGTACTTCGATAGCGACGACCAACTCCTCCATGCGCTTCAAAGCACGGCCGAGGGGCGTCCTGCCGAAGGCCGGGTGGAGCCTCGAACGCGCGTTGAACTGTTCTCAGTCGAGGCACTGGCTGCAAGGTACCGTAAGGCACTGCACATCCCCGGTTCCGCGACTGCCCTGTGCTAACATTCGCTCAATGACTCGATTGCTGCCGGTGTCCCCCAACGTCCACGTCCTCGTCGTTGGGGACATCATGCTGGACCGCTACATCCACGGAACTACCGATCGGGTCTCCCGCGAAGCACCCGTCCCCGTCGTGCAGGTCGACGGCAGCGAGGATCGCTTGGGCGGTGCTGCCAATGTCGCCGTGAACGTCGTTGCCCTGGGCGGGCGGTGCACGCTTGTTGGCGCCGTTGGCGATGATCCAACCGGGCAGACCGTCACGCGCATGCTCGAAGCCGCCGGGATCGATACCGACTTGGTGGTGGTCGACAACTGGCGCACCACGTTGAAGGAGCGTCTGGTCAGCATGCAGCAGCAACTGGTGCGCATGGATTTCGAGCAGTCGTTGCCAAGCGCTTACGCGGCAGATGTTGTGGCCCGCGCCGCGCGGCACATGGCCGCAGCCGATGCCTTGGTCATCGAGGATTACGACAAGGGCGCCGTTGCGGATCCCGAGGGCGTCATGGCTGCGGCTTCGCACCACGCGCTGCCAGTCATCGCGGATCCGAAGTTCAAACCGTTTTCCGCCTATCGGGGGGTTACGATCCTGAAACCGAACCGCCCGGAGTTTGAGGCGGCTCTGGGGTATTGGCCCGAGGACCGCGACTTGCCGGAGGCCGGATGCGCATTGGCAAGTGCGAGCGGCGTTGACGCGATCGCGCTGACCCGCGGCGGCGACGGCTTGACGGTCTTCGAAGCCACAGGGGCTTGCCTGCACGTGCCGGCGGTGAGCGTCGACGTTTACGACGAAACGGGCGCGGGCGATACGGTGGCGGCCACGTTAGGTGTATGCACGGCACTCGGTTGGCCCCGCGCCGAGGCGGCGCGCATCGCCAACGTCGCCGGTGGCCTGGTGTGCACGAAGTTCGGCACGGCCGCGGCTAGCTCGCAGGAGCTGAACTTGGCTGCGCGGACGATTTCGGCGCAGGCGCAGGCGCCACGGCGTCGGCAACTGACGGATGCGGTGGCACGATCGCGTCGGCACGGCGAGCGGATCGTGTTTACCAACGGCTGCTTCGACATCCTCCACGCTGGCCACGTGGGGTACCTCGGCGAGGCCCGGGAACTTGGCGACCGCCTGATTGTCGCGATCAACGATGATGAATCCGTCCGCCGCCTCAAGGGGGATGGGCGTCCCGTCAACCGGCTCGAGGATCGCATCCGCGTTCTCGAGGGCTTGGCATCCGTGGATTGGGTCGTGCCGTTTTCCGAGGACACGCCGGAGGCGCTGCTTGCGGAGATCCGGCCCGATGTCCTCGTCAAGGGCGGCGACTACGCGATCGGCGACGTCATCGGTGCGGACTTCGTTCGTGGCTATGGCGGCGACGTGCGCGTTCTGGGACTGGTGGACGACTGCTCGACCACCGACATCGTCGACCGCATCCGGACAGCGGACGGGTAGCGCTCGCGCCACGCTTAACCCCCGGGGGAGCGCAAGCGATTAGACGCCCACCCGGCTTCGAGATGGTCAGGCTGCTCTACAACCTGTTGCTGTTGCTCGCGTTGCCTTGGGTCTACGGCCGGTTATTGTGGAAGTCGCGCCGCGAGCCTGGCTACCGGCACCGGATCGGCGAGCGGTTCGGCGCAATACCTTGGCGTCTGCCAGCCGGTTGCGTCTGGTTCCACACGGTTTCGGCGGGCGAAGCCAACGCGGCGGCGCCCATGATTCGCGCCCTGCGTGAACACTTCCCGAAGCGCACGTTCCTGGTGACCACGATGACGCCCGCGGGATCAACGCGGGTGACGGCGCTGCTCGGGGACATTGTCCAGCACTGCTATGCACCGTACGACTACCCGTGGGCCGTGCGTCGATTCCTGCGGCGGGTGCGGCCAAGTGCGCTGGTGCTGTTGGAAACGGAACTCTGGCCGAACTTGATACGGCAGACCGCGTCGAGCGGCGCGGACGTTTTCCTCGTTAACGCCCGGCTGTCCGCGCGCTCGTTCCAAGGATACAAGCGCATCGGCTCGCCTGTCCGGGAGATGCTTCGAGACCTGCGCGCGGTGGTCTGCCAATACGACGACACAGCTGAGCGCTTCCGGGCGCTTGGCGCGACGGCGGTGGAGGTGACCGGCAGCGTGAAGTTCGATGCCGATTTGCCGCAGGATCGCTTCGGCGTCGGCAACTTGAGCTTCGACGCGGCACCGGTGTGGATCGCTGGCAGCACCCACGCCGGTGAGGAGGAGATCGTCGTCGACGCCCACATCCGTTTGCGGCACAGCTATCCTGATCTGCGCCTGATCCTCGCGCCGCGACACACGGCGCGGGTCCCAACCGTCCTGGGCCTATTGCGGGCCAAGGGTGTCACGGCGTCCCTGCTATCCGCCCGAGAGACCGATACCAGCGTGCTTGTGGCCGATGTCATGGGTACGCTGCCGCATCTTTACGGCCTCGCCGACGTGGCGTTCGTCGGGGGCAGCCTGGACCGCACGGGTGGCCACAATCCGATCGAGGCGGCCTGGCACGCGGTGCCCGTGCTCATGGGCCCGGCGCGGTTCAAGATCGAAGAGATCTGGGCACGGTTCGATGCGGCGGGCTGCGCGCACGAGGTGGCGTGTGCGGCGGACATCGTCGCCGAGGTCAGCGCCTTGCTAGACGATCCGGCGCGACGTGCGCAAGAGGGAAAGCGCGCCCGGGCCGTGGTTACCGCGAATCGCGGCGCGCGCGATGCCTTGGTCGGCAAGCTCGCGAACTGGCTCTCTTAAGCCCCCGCGGGCGCAGTGACTAGGCGCCTAGGTGACTAGGCGTGACTATAGGCGGCGGACCGGGTTGGCGGGGTCCATGAACGTGTTGAGTTCCGCCACATCCCGGTCATCAAGCACCCCAGCGGCCTCCTTGAGGCGCAACAGGTTGATCACGTAGTCGTAACGCGATTGGGCGTAGTCGAACTCCGACGCGAATAGGCGGCGCTGCGCGAGCAGCACCTCGACGATGTTGCGGGTACCGACTTCGTAGCCCGTTTGGGTGGCCTCCAGGGCAGCTTCGGCGGACTTGATGGCCTCGCCGCGGGCCTGCACGCGGACGACCTCCGTGGCTACGACGCGGAACAGGTTGCGAGCGTCGCGTGCGACCACCAACTCTTGGCCGATCAACTGCTGGCGTGCTTGTTCGAGGGCAAACCGGGCTTGCTTGACGGCCGACTGCGTGCCCAGGCCGCTGAAGATAGGGGCGCTGACGTTCAGGGAATAGGTCATGCTGGCGGAAGTCTGATCCGGGATCACGAAGCCACCGAACGCCTGGCTGCCGCTGCCGACGCCGTAGTTGGCCGATGCCGTGACGGTCGGCAGGTGGCCCGCCAGGCGAGACTCCAGGTCGCGTTCGGCGGCAACGAGGGCCTCTTGGGCAGCCCTGATGCCGTAGTTGCCCGTCAACGCCGTCTCGACCCAGTCCTCCTCGCTGGCGGGTTCCGGATCGACGATCGGCAAGGTTGCGGCCAGCGGGTCGATCTCGTCGTACGGTTGTCCGGTCAGTGTGCGCAGACCCTCGAAGAAAATCCCCTGGTTGCTCTCGGCCTGGATCCGATTGACGACAATGTTGTCGAACTCGGCCTTGGCATCGAGCACGTCGGTGATCGCCACGAGGCCGACGTCGAAGCGTTGTTGCACCTGTTCGAGCTGTCGGCGCACAGCCTCTTCGGACGCCACCGCGGACTCCAGGGCCGCTTGGCCGCGCAGTACGTTGAGATAGGTCTCGGCAACGCGCGTGATGAGTTGCTGCGAGGCCGTCTCGAAATCCCACTCCGCCTGCCTTGCGATTGCGCGGGCACCGAGGTAGTTGAACCACCGGGGCACGTCGATGACGGTCTGGTTCAAGTTCGCGCCCCAACTGCGCCGGGTGACGTCTCGTTCGGGTTGCGGCATGCCGCTCTGGTCGAGCCCGTCGACGTTGACCGTCGTTTGCGACGAGCCGGCATTGGCGGCCAGGCGCGGCAGTAGCGCGGCCCTCGACTGCACCACGACCTCCTTGCGCGACTCGCTGCTCGCTCGGGCGGCAGCGAGGACCGGGTCGTTCTCCAAGGCTATGGCGTACACCTCGCTCAGGTCGGCAGCCTGAGCGCCGCTCGTCGCCGCAATCGCTGCGATCGCGATTGCGGGCGCGATGCGGAAACCCGCGACACGGCGTAGCGGGAAAGGTCCGGCACAGTTCATGTTGAGTCCTCGCATGACAGCTAACTTGTAAGGGCGTAATGCAGCGCGGGCGGCGAGTCTAACAAATGACCGGACGACGCCTTGCCCTTCATGTGACGCAATGCTCAACGGCGCCATTAACTACAGCCGAGCCAAAGTTCCCGCGCCGCACCGCGGGAGAATGCGCCAGCATTCTCCAACGCGTCCGCCGCCAGGCGGACGCGCCCCAGCCACGCGGCGGGAGAATGCGCGAGCATTCTCCAACGCGTCCGCCGACAGGCGGACGCGCCGCTTCCTATCCTTACGGAACGATGGTTAGAATCCGTCGCAGAAGGAGTTCACGCACCGACCGGATAGACATGGTGTGAGAGACAGGCGCTACATCATCGACCTTGGCCGACATCTGACGGTCTGCGATGGCAACTATCTTCGGCTCACCAAGCTGATGCCGAACCTCGGTCGCCACGCCGAGGACGTCGGTTTCGCGGGCGACCGCCGCGCGTTTCACGTACCCGTCGGGAGTGCTTCGCCCGCGGTCACGATCGAGGTCGTCGAATGCAGCCGCTACACCACCACGCTGGCCTTGGCGCAACTGTCGGGGGGCCGCGGGATCGCTGACTTGAGCATGAAGGTGCGTCTCTACCACGATGCCCGCTCCGCGGAAGTCGTCGAGTTCCAGGGCAAGCGTCGTTTCGACTCGGCCTACGCCTATCCCAATCGCGAGATGCGCCAACCCGACGAGAAGGCCCAAGTGAACCGATTCCTGTCCGAGTTCCTGAACGCCTGCCTTCGCCATGGTGTCGCGGCGGAGGGTACGGTCGAGCGCCGGATCGGCGTGCCGCCGCTGGCGAAAGAGACCGTCGACTTCTGACCTGACACGACGCCGATGGCGGCAGACACCACTCCGGCGCACGTCCTCCAGGTCACCGATTGCCATCTGTTTCCGGACCCTGGGGCAACCCTCCTGGGGGTCAATACGCAGGCGAGCTTGGCTGCGGTATTGCGCGCCGCTTGCCGGGAACGTCACCCCGACGCGCTGCTTGCGACCGGGGACATCGCCCAGGATGCATCGCCGGAGACGTACCGCTTGTTCCTGGACACCGTGCGTGCGCACTTCGACGGGCCTTTGCTGTGCGTTCCGGGCAACCACGATCACGGTGCGACATTCGCCGCCGCCTTGCCGGGCGGTGACCTCGAGGTCGGCAACTGGCGGGTGGTCGGCGTCGACACGCATGTCGATGACGTCGTGGGCGGCAAGGTTGGCAGCAGCGAACTGGCGCGCTTGTCCGAAGCGCTCGGCGGCCCCGGTCCGACCTTGGTGGTCGGCCACCATTGTCCAGTGGCCATCGGCTGCCCGTGGCTCGATGTGCATCAGATCGAGGACGGCGAGGCGCTGATGCGCGTATTGGTCGGCGCGGCAGTCCCGGCCTACGTCTTCGGACACATTCACCAGGAGGCGGACGTGCCCTTGCCGACGCGGCTCTTGGGCACGCCGTCCACCTGTTTCCAGTTCGCGGCGGACACTGCCGGTTTCGCCATCGACGACGCTAAACCGGGCTACCGCTGGTTACATTTGGCCGAGGATGGTACTGTCGCCACCGAAGTCCACCGGATCGTGGACTTCCCGCTGACCATCAACCTCATGGACCGAGGTCGCCGATGAGAAAGTCCTACTCCGCCGAATCCATCCAGGTGCTCATCGGTTTGGATCCGGTGCGTCGGCGACCCGGTATGTACACCGATACTTCGCGCCCCAACCACCTGGTGCAGGAGGTGGTGGACAACAGCGTCGACGAGATCTTGAGCGGCTATGGCAGTGCCATCGACGTCACGTTGTGCCGCGATGGCGCCATCGAGGTGATCGACGACGGTCGTGGCATGCCGGTCGACGTGCATCCCCAGCACAAGCTCACCGGCGTCGAGTTGATCCTGACCAAGCTGCACGCGGGCGGCAAGTTCGATCACGCCAACTACGGCTTCGCGGGCGGTCTCCACGGCGTTGGTGTGTCCGTGGTCAACGCGCTGTCCACGTGGCTGCTCGTCGAGGTGAAAAGGGACGGCGCCGTCCATCGGCAGCGATTTGTCGGCGGCGAGCCCGATACGCCCCTGGAGGTGGTCGACAGCGTCGGCAAGCGCAATACGGGCACCTGCATCCGGTTCATGCCCAACCCTGAGTATTTCGACAGCGTCCGGATCGCGCACGCCAAGTTGCGGCACTTGCTGCGGGCCAAGGCCGTGTTGTGCCCGGGGCTCACCGTGTCGCTGACCGTGGAAGGCAGCACGGAGTCGCCCGAGACGGAGGCCTGGTGTTTCGAGGGTGGTTTGAGCGGGTACCTGTCCGAGGCGCTCGGCGAAGGCGACCACCTCCCGGCGAGGCCATTCCATCACGAGGCTACAGGCAACCAAGAAGCCGTCGAGTGGGCTTTGCAGTGGGTAACCGACCGGCCACCGGTCGCCGAGAGCTACGTCAACCTGATTCCCACCCCGTCGGGTGGCACCCATGTCACGGGCCTGCGCAGCGGGCTCGTGGACGCGCTGCGGGAGTTCTGCGAGTTCCGCGATCTGCTACCGCGCGGCCTCAAGATCAGCGGCGAGGACCTTTTTGAACAGTGCGCTTACGTGCTGTCCGCCAAGCTCGCCGAGCCACAGTTCAGCGGCCAGACCAAGGAGCGGCTTTCCTCTCGCCAGTCCGGGGTTTTCGTGGCGGGCGTCGCGAAAGACGCCTTCAGTCTGTGGCTGAACGAACATCCGGGCGACGGCGAGGCGCTAGCAGAACTGGCGATCGCGAATGCGCAGCGCCGCGTGCAGGCGAGCAAGAAAGTGGCCCGCAAGACGATCACATCGGGGCCGGCCTTGCCTGGCAAGCTGGTCGACTGCGCGAGCCAGGATCCCGACCGGAGCGAGCTGTTCCTGGTCGAGGGCGACTCGGCGGGCGGCTCGGCGAAAGCCGCCCGGGATCGGGAGTTCCAGGCCGTGATGCCACTGCGCGGCAAGATCCTGAACACCTGGGAGGTGGACGCCGCCGAGGTGCTCGGCTCCCAGGAAGTGCACGACATCGCGGTGGCTGTGGGTGTCGACCCGGCTTCCGACGACCTGTCACGGCTGCGCTACGGCAAGATCTGCATTCTGGCGGACGCGGACTCCGATGGCGCTCACATTGCGACGTTGCTCTGTGCCTTGTTCCTGAGGCACTTCCGGCCCCTCGTTGCGGCCGGTCGGATCTACGTTGCGATGCCGCCCCTTTACCGCATCGACGTCGGCAAGGACGTCTACTACGCCTTGGACGACTCGGAACGCGACGGCCGCTTGGACATGATCCAGGCGGAAAACAAGCGCGGGGCCGTGTCGGTGCAACGGTTCAAGGGCTTGGGCGAAATGATGCCGCTGCAGTTGCGGGAGACGACCATGGCACCGGAGACACGCCGCCTGGTGCAACTCGGCCTCGACTCGCCGCAGGACTCGGAACGCGTCATGGACATGATGCTCGCCAAGAAGCGCGCCGCCGACCGCCGGATGTGGCTGGCACGTAAAGGAGATTTGGCCAGCGTCGCCTAGGCGCGCCGCTTGCGTCGCGCTGCCAATGCATACGAGGAGGGCGCCATGAACACCGTGTCCAACGGCGACTATCCACGGCCGCCCGGGAACGGGGCAGAGCGCCTGCCGCTTCACGAGTACACCGAGCGCGCGTACCTCGACTACGCCATGTACGTCATCGGCGACCGGGCCCTGCCACACATCGGCGATGGCTTGAAACCGGTTCAGCGGCGAATCGTGTACGCGATGTCCGAGCTTGGCCTGTCGGCAACGGCAAAGTTCGCGAAGTCGGCACGCACGGTGGGCGAGGTCCTCGGCAAGTTCCACCCCCACGGTGACGCCGCCTGCTACGAAGCCATGGTGCTGATGGCGCAGCCGTTTTCGTACCGCTATCCGTTGGTCGAGGGGCACGGCAACTGGGGTGCGCCGGACGATCCGAAGTCGTTCGCCGCGATGCGCTACACCGAGGCGCGGCTCGCCCGGGTCGCGGAACTGCTGCTCGACGAGGTCGGCCTCGGTACGGTCGACGAGGTCCCTAACTTCGACGGCGCGTTCAGCGAACCGGAACTTCTGCCGGCCCGCCTGCCGATGGTGTTGCTCAACGGCAGCACGGGTATTGCCGTGGGCATGGCCACGGACATCCCGCCGCACAATCTCCGCGAAGTCGCGGCCGCATGCGTGCGGTTGCTCAAGGACCCGGCGGCGGCGGTCGAGGACTTGATGACATGTCTGCCCGGACCCGACTTCCCGTCCGACTCGATGATCACCACGCCATCCGAGGAAATCGCCGAGGCCTACGCTACCGGGCGTGGCACGATCCGTGCCCGAGCGCGTTACGTGCGTGAACGCTCGGCGCCGGGCGCGCCCGCCGACATCGTCATCACCGGTCTGCCCTACCAAGTCTCGCCGGCCAAGATCCTAGAGCAGATTGCCGTGCAGATGCAGGCCCGCAAGCTGCCGATGCTGAGCGACATACGCGACGAGTCGGACCATGAGAATCCGACCCGCTTGGTGCTCGCGCCACGTTCCAACCGAGTCGACGCCGACCGCTTGATGAGTCACCTGTTCGCCACGACCGATCTCGAGCGCACCTACCGCGTGAACTTCAACGTGATCGGCCGCGACCGTCGACCGCGCGTATTCTCGTTGAAGGATCTCTTGGTCGAATGGCTGGGTTTCCGCACCGCCACGGTGCGGCGCCGCTTGGAATACCGGCTCGAACGCATCCGCCGCCGGCTCCACGTCGTCGACGGACTCCTGGTGGCCTACCGCAACCTCGACGAGGTGATCCGCATCATTCGAGAGGAGGACGAGCCCAAGGCCAAGCTCATGGCGACGTTCGCGTTGTCGGACGAGCAGGCCACCGCGATTCTCGACCTGCGACTGCGCCAACTCGCGCGGTTGGAGGAAGCGAAACTCAACGAGGAAAAGAACGCGCTTGGTGATGAGGCGGCCTCCTTGGAGGTCACGCTCAACTCCGACGCCGAAATGCGCCAGTTGATCGAGCGTGAAATCTCCGCCGATGCCGAACGCTACGGCGACGACCGCAGGACGGAACTCAGCCAGGTGCCCGAGGCGCACGCGTTCAGCGAACGCGAGTTGCTGTCGACCGAGCCGATCACCGTGATCCTCTCGCAGAAAGGCTGGGTTCGAGCGGCCAAGGGACACGACATTGAGCCGAGTGAGTTGTCCTATCGCAGCGGGGATGCGTATGCGGCCGCAGCCAAGGGCAAGAACAGCGACACGTGCGTTTTCATGGACTCGGCGGGGCGGGCGTACGTGGTCCCGCCGCACACGCTGCCGTCGGCCCGAGGCCAGGGCGAACCGTTGACGGGCCGGCTGAAGACGCCGGAAGGAGCGCGATTCGTCGGCATGGTTCTGGGCGATGCCGACGACGCCGTGTTGGTTGGCTCCAGCCACGGCTACGGTTTCATCACCAGCCTCGGCGACATGGTCTCGAAAGGCCGCGCGGGCAAGGCCGTGCTCAACGTCGGCCCCAAAGGTGGCGGAGACGCCGCGGCGTTGCGGCCCGTGCTGGTGGGCGGGGCGACCTACGTAGCCGCCGCGACGAGTGCAGGGCGGTTGCTGGTGCTACCTCGTGCCGATGTTCCCAACCTTCTCCGCGGCAAAGGACAGAAACTGATCAACATCCCGCCCAAGGCGATCGCGACGTCCGATGAGCGCGTCGTGGCCATGGCCGCCATGGGCGAGCGCGACCGACTCGTGGTGCACGCCGGCGCACGCCACACGACCCTGCGCCTCAAGGACATCGGCAACTATCTCGGCCAACGCGCGCAACGCGGACGACTGCTGCCGCGCGGATTCCAAAAGGTCGACGACCTCGACATTGCCCAGCGTTCTTGAGCACGTCCGAGCTTCCAACGGTCATGGTGACGCCACGGCGACCATTTCGGCCTGCTGCTCGATCAGCGCGTCGTGGCTGGCGTCCGTGCCCATGACGATTCCTTCGGGCACGGCGGCCCCGGACAGTGTCTCGAACGCGGGATTGTCGAATGCTTGCAGCCGAATCCGCTCGGCGTTGCTGACGGCACCATAGGCGACACGGCCCAACACGAGGGCGCCGTTGGGCGCTAGGGATGCGAGAACGGCGACCGCTTCGGCGGAGGCCGTCTCGACGACCGCGGACTGGTCATCCACCCAGTCGCCGGTCACGAGGTCGAGGCCGAGGCGAAACGGGCTCGACAGCGGTTCAGGGACGGGGTGCGTGGTGTCGTCGGGCGACTCGCCGCCATGGTGCGGCGCGCCGAGCAGTCGCTGGAGCAGCAATCCGGCGCAAACCACCTCGAAGCCGCGATCACCGGACGTGGAGGCTGGGAAAATCACGGCCAACCCGGTGTGGCGCCACGGCACGGCTTCTGCGGCGTACAGGTTGGCCACCCGTTCGGCGATGGCCAGGCCCCGGTGTAACTGGTTGGCGCTGACATCGGCGTCACCATCGCCGTGCGGAAACATCGTTGCGACCAGCACGAAGAAGCGACTCGGTTCGGGTTCATCGCCTTGGGGTCGGGCGGCCACCGCCGTTCGTCGCTCACGAGTTGACAGTCGCCCGTAGCCGTACGCGACACCCACGACGATCACGAAGCCGGCGGCAAGCAGCCACCAGGACTGCCCCAGGAGCGCGGCCGTCGCGGGTTGGTATTGGTCCTCGTTCAGCATGACGCGGACGTGGCCGGCAACGGTATTCTGAATCGCGACCTCGCTAAGGTACGTGGGACTCTCGGGCCTAGGGTTGCCCTCGACCACCAGTTCCGTCCCGTCGACGCTGTACATCTCGACGCTGCGGACTTCCGGGCGCTCCACCATGCGCTTGGCCAGCAGGCCGAGGCGGATCCGGTCGGGGCGCATCATCGGCTCGACCGCAAGGTAGGCAAGGTCGTCCGCCATTTGCGATCCGAAACGATCCATGGCCCGGGCGTTGTGCTCTTGGCCGTGAAGGTGCCAGGCCACCAAGGTCGCCGTGACGGCCGCGAGGTAGCCGAGACCCGCGCACAGCGCGAGCGTCCGGGGCGTTATGGGCAAAGCAGTTCCTTGGCCGTGGCGCCAGGTCTTTCGCGCACGAGTCGCGGTACGAGGTAGCCTGGCAGCTTGGCTGCCAAGGAACGGTGGACCGTTAGCGCCTGTGCGTCGGTCACGTGAAAGTGGGCCGTACCGGCAACGTGATCCGGCATGTGCAGGTAGTACGGCAGGACGCCGGCATCGAAGAGGCGTTCGGACAGTTTCGCCAAGGTGTCGGCATCGTCGTTGACGCCGGCGAGAAGCACGCTTTGGTTCAGCAGCGTGAATTCTGCGAGTGCGCTCGCCGCACGGCGGCAGTCGTCGTCGATTTCGTGCGGATGGTTGAAGTGAAAGACGATCACAACGCGCTGACGGGCGTTTTGCAGCGTCTCGATGAGCGCCGCTGTCACGCGTTGCGGTATGACGACCGGCGTCCTGGTGTGCAGGCGCAAGCGTCTGACATGCTCGATCGCCCCGATTTGGGCGACCAGGCGGGCGAAGTGGCTGTCGTTGAGCATGAGCGGGTCGCCGCCGGAAAGGATCAACTCGGTGATGCTCGCATCCTGGCGGACGGCGTCTAGCGCCGGGAAATACGAGCCCTGCCGGTGGTCAGCGTACGGGAAGTGCCTGCGGAAGCAGTAGCGACAGTTGACCGCGCAGGTGCCGCTAGCGATGAGCAGGGCGCGCCCGGCGTACTTCTGCATCAGTCCGGTATCGACGATTGCCTCGGCTTCGCCAAGCGCGTCGTCGTGGAACCCGGGCACCGATTTGGCTTCCAGGTGGCTCGGTAGCACTTGCCGTAGCAGGGGATCGTCCGGGTCTCCGCGGCGCATCCGCGCGATGTACGGGCGCGGAACGCGAACCGGGAAGTCATCGCCGGCCGTGACATCCCGCTCCGCGGCGACGCCTACGATACGCAGGAGTTCGGCGGAGCTCCGGATTGATCGCTTGAGTTCGCGCTGCCAAGCCTCGGCCGGCCACGGCGCGGCGTCTTGGTGCGGGTGGGCGCTTGTCGAGTGCGGTTGCGCGGGTATCATTTGCGCTTCCCTAACGGCGAACGACAAGCGCGTCCGGACAGAGTCGCTTGCCGGTTGCCGTTCTGTCCGATGGAGAGCAAAAGGCGTGGCGAATTATTCTACCAACGAATTCCGACCTGGACTGAAAGTCATGCTGGAAGGTGACCCGTGTTCGATCCTCGACAGCGAGTTCGTCAAGCCCGGGAAGGGGCAGGCGTTCACGCGGGTCAAGCTCCGCAACTTGATCACGGGCCGGGTCTGGGACCGCACCTACCGCAGTGGTGAGGGGTTGCCGGCAGCCGACGTGCTCGAGACGGAGATGGAGTTTCTCTACGACGATGGCGAGTTCTGGCATTTCATGAAGACGGACGGCAGCTTCGAGCAGGTTGCGGCGGGTGAATCGGTGGTCGGCGAGGCGAAGAACTGGCTGCTCGCCCAGGAGACATGCAGTGTCACGCTGTGGAACAACGAGCCAATCTCCGTAACGCCGCCGAATTTCGTGGAGTTGACTGTGGCTCAAACGGACCCGGGCTTGCGCGGCGATACGGCTCAAGGGGGCGTCAAACCGGCCGAATTGGCAACAGGCGCGACGGTTCGCGTGCCGCTGTTCATCGAGATTGGCGACGTGCTCCGGATCGATACACGTTCTGGTGAGTACGTCAGCCGCGTCAAGAGCTGACGGTTCGTCATGGGGCATGACCCGGTGGCCACCACGCGGCGGTGGCTTGCCAAGGAGGCGGCCTGGCGACCGTCCTGCTCGGTGTCGACGCTCCGCGAACGCGGTGCGCTGCTCGCCGAGACCCGTGCCTTTTTCGCCGCACGGGAGGTACTCGAAGTGCAGACGCCGGTGGTCGGGCGCCGCACGGTCATCGACCCGGCGCTCGACAGCATCGCCACACGCGATGGGCGCTACCTGCAGACCTCGCCCGAGTACCACATGAAGCGGCTCTTGGCTGCGGACGCACCTTCGATCTACCAGATTGCCCCGGCATTTCGCGACGGCGAGGCGGGACGGCGCCACAACCCCGAGTTCACGATGCTCGAGTGGTACAGGGTTGGCTTCGATGCACCTGCGCTCATGGCCGAGGTCGCCGCCTTGGTGGATTCGTTGCTCGGCGAAGCCCCGTACGAATCCTTGGCTTGCACGGATCTGCTGCGGGAGCGCTTCGGTGTTTCCATTGACAATCCGCATGCGCTCCTGGAACTCGGCGACACGTTGGGGCTTGCCGAACCGCGGCTGGACGAAGCACTGGACCTGGCGCTGGCCGAGGCATTGAGTTCCGAGGCCGGTCGGCGCGTTTTCGTGACGGGCTTCCCCGCCGCCCTCGCGGCGCTGGCGCGGGTGGGCGACGATGGTCGGGCGGACCGCTTCGAGTTGATCGTGGACGGCGTCGAGGTGGCGAACGGGTACCACGAACTGACCGATCCGCGGGAGTTGGCAGCGCGTATGGATGCCGACACCCAGCGTCGGCGAGCGCTCGGCAAGGCCGAGATCGCCCCCGACGAGGCCTTGCTTGCCGCGCACCAAAAGGGCCTGCCCGACTGTGCCGGCGTGGCCGTGGGGCTGGACCGCCTGCTGATGCTCAAGCTCGGCGCGCCGAGCCTTGCGGACGTGATGGCGTTTAGCTGGGATCGTGCCTGAGGGTTGCCATCGGCGTCCCGACCTTGACCGCATTCCCGGTCGCCATGTCGTCCGTCAACGTGGCGGCCCCGGGGGGGAACAGAACGACGACCGTTGAGCCGAGTTGGAAAGCCGCGACCACGCTGCCGCGCTCGAACGCGACGTCAGTCGGAAACCGCGTGCGGCGTTCTCGGTAGGGCGATACCGGGCCTTGCTGCCAGGTGACATCAATGCTGGCCACGATCATGGCACCGACGAGGACCAGCGCGTACTCGCCGAATGCGGCCCGTAGACGCAGAACCAGCCGCTCGTTGCGGGCGAACAGACCCGGCACATGCGCCTCGGTTACGGCGTTTACGGAAAAGAGGCGCCCGGGAATCTCCAGCGTGGAAACCAGCGATGCCGCACACGGTGCATGGACGCGGTGGTAGTTGTGCGGGGCCAGGTAGATCGTTGCGAACGACCCACCGTTGAGTGTCTTGGCGAAATCCTCATCGCCGACGAGGTCGGCGACCGTGTAGGTTCGGCCTTTGGCCTGCACCAGTTCGCCGCCGACGGTCGTGCCGGCTTGGCTGACGATGCCGTCAGCAGGGCTGACGGCTAGATCCGGTCGGCTAGGCAGGGGTCGTGCTCCGGGGAGCAAGGGGCGGGTGAAAAACGCGTTGAAGCTCGTGAAGTCCGCGGCCGAATCGCCTTGGAACTCGGTCATGTCGACGTTGTAGGCGGCCTTGAAACCTTCGATCAGCAACCGCTTCAATGCCGGGTTTTGCGACGCGGCGAAACGACCGAGCAGCCGCGACAGCCCGTGCTGCGGCAGCAGGTGCTGTAGCGCCGCGAAAGGGTGCACGCTTTAGCTCGTCTCTACCGGTGTGTCGAGACGATTGCCCCACTCGGACCAGGAGCCGTGGTAGGCGCGAATTTTCGGAAAACCGAGCAAACGTGCCGTCATGTAGGTGAGGCCGGATCGGTGGTGGGTCTGGCAATGGGTGACGATGTCGCGGTCCGGTGTGATGCCGCGCTCAGCCAACAAGGCCTCGACGCCTTCGATCAGACGCAAGTGCCGGTCGCGGTCCATCAGGTCCAGCCAATCGAGATTGACCGCCCCGGGTATATGGCCGGCCCGCGCGGCCGTGACCCTGCGGCCAGCGTACTCGTCGGCGGATCGGCAGTCCCAGACGAGGAAACCGGGCTCGCCAAGCCTGCCGAGGATGTCCTCGGCTTCGACGATCGGCCCGGTGTCGATGTCGATGTCGACGTCGGTTGGCATCCTCGTGGTGGGCTCGCGGCTGAGCGGCAGGCCCGCCGCGTGCCACGCATGCAAGCCACCATCCAAATACCGCCAGTTGTTGTTGCCGATGACGTCCAAGGTCCAGGCCAAGCGACCGGCCCAGCCGCCGCCCTCGTCGTCGAGGGTGACGACCTCCGCGCCGTGCGTATAGCCGATGCGTCGAAACAGGGCGGTCAGGCGGGCGCGGTCGGGAAGCCGGCCGGTCGCCGGCGGGACACCGGACACAAGCTCTCCCGGCTCGACATTGACCGCGCCGGGCACGTGCGCTAAGTCGTACACCGGCCTCGGTGTTACTTGGAGGACGAGGAGGTTTTCGGAAAGGCGTGCGGCGAGTTCCGTCGGGGTGATCAGGGCGGGTTTCATGGTGACGTGCGGTGGCGAAGACGGGGGATATTGCGTTGCCAGGGGGCGGCGGGGCAAGCGATAAGTCCGGCATCTTGGCGTGGGTGCGGACCGGCGGCTATGCTGTGGAGAACGGTGGCATGGGTTCGGCGATGCAGGAACCGGCAGGGGACGGCAAGCTCGTCTGGATCGACTTGGAGATGACTGGCCTCGACGCGGACGCCGACGTCATCCTGGAGATCGCGACGCTCGTCACTGACAGCGCCTTGCGCATCGTCGCTGAAGGGCCCGAACTCGCCATCCACCACGATGCCGCTGTCCTCGCGCGGATGGACGACTGGAATGTCCGGCACCACACGGCGTCCGGGTTGCTCGAGCGGGTGCGGCAGTCCGAGGTCAGCGTCGTGGAAGCGGAAGCGGTGACACTCGCATTCGTCACAGAGCATGTACCGGCCAAGGCGTCCCCGCTTTGTGGGAACACGGTTTGGCAGGACCGGCGTTTCCTGATGCGTTACATGCCGACCCTCAACGACCACTTGCACTATCGGATCATCGACGTATCGACGGTCAAGGAACTCGCTCGGCGTTGGCGGCCAGAGTCGGTCGCCGGGGTTCGCAAGGCGGGTTCGCATCGTGCGATGGCGGATATCCGGGAGTCGTTAAGGGAACTCAAGCACTACCGCGAGTCGTTCTTCAACGTCAGTTGACGCGTCGACGTCAGTTGACGCGTCGACTGACGCGTTGACGCGCGAGGGCCCAGTCGATGTGCTCGTGCACCATCGGTGATGCGCCGTCCCTGCGGGCCCTTAGTGCGGCGACGATGCGCCCGTCGGGTGGTGCGTTGCCGGCCGCCACGGCGAGGTTGCGGACCCACTGCGCATAGTTGACGCGGCGTAAGGCCATGCCGGCGGTCTTGGCGAGGAACTCGGCCTCGTCCCAGCCGAGGAGGTCGGCGATCGCCGCCTCGTCGAGGCCATGGCGCGGCTCGAACTCCGCCTCTGCCGATCGACTGGCGAATCGATTCCACGGACACACGATCTGGCAGTCGTCGCAGCCGAAGACCCGGTTGCCGATCGCAGGGCGCAGGTCTTCCGGGATTGGCCCCTTGTTCTCGATCGTGAGGTACGAGATGCAGCGCCGCGCATCAAGCTTGCCGGGTCCGACGAAGGCCTCCGTCGGACACACGGACAGGCATGCGCGGCAACTGCCGCAACCCGGCTGGTCGGGGGGCGGCGTCACCGGTAGCGGGAGGTTCGTGTAGATCTCCCCGAGGAAGAACCACGACCCCGCGTGTCGATTGAGCAGCAACGTGTTCTTGCCCTGCCAGCCGAGCCCGGCTTTCGCACCGAGGGGCTTTTCCAGGACGGGTGCCGAGTCGACGAAGGCCCGGCTACCAGTTTCGGTAACTCCCGCGCTGGCTTCGATTCTCCCGGCGAGTTTGGCGAGTCGCCGCCGAAGAGTCTTGTGGTAGTCGCGACCAAGCGCGTAACGGGCGATGTAGGCCGAGCCGTCGTTGTCGGGCAACTCCGTGGCGGCCGGCGGAGCCACCCCGAGGTAGTCCATTCGCGCGGTCACGATGCGGATCGACCCGGGGTGCAGCCGGGCCGGGTCAAGGCGCTTGGCCACGTTCCGGCCTAGGTACCCCATGTCGCCGTGCATCCGCTGGTCGAGCCAATCAAGGAAATCGGCCGAGTATTCCGACAAGTCGGTGTCGGCGATGCCGACCTGTTGAAAGCCGAGTTCGCGGGCCCAGGACTCGATGTCCTTGGCCAACGCGTTGTAGTCGACTGCCGCGCGGGTCTCGTTCGTCTCCATGGCGCGCAAGATCGTTGGTGCCGCCGCCGAGTGTACGACTTACCCCGGCGAGCAGTGTTTGGTCGTGCGCGCGTGTCGGCGTATAGTCCCGCGGATGCGTCGCATAACACGGAACGTTACGCGAGTCTTCACAGGTGCCGAGAGCCGGTCGTTCGACAGCCGCGCCATCGATGTCTTCCAAATCCCCGGAATCCGGCTCATGCATCGCGCGGGGCGGGCCACGTTCGACGTGTTGCGTGAACGATGGCCAAATGCGCGCTCGGTCACCGTCGTATGCGGTGCCGGCAACAATGCTGGCGACGGCTATGTCGTTGCCGGACTTGTGCAGGATGCGGGCCTAAGCGTCGACATTCTGCAGGTGGGGGATCCCGCCAAGCTCACGGGGGATGCGCTCGAAGCCGCGCGGTTCGCGGAAGTTCGGCTTGGCAGCAGCGTGGCGCGGTCGCGCAGACCGTGGCGCGCGACGGGCGACGTCGTCGTCGACGCACTGCTCGGAACGGGAGTCCGGGGCGCGGTACGCCCCGATTTCGTCGAGGCCATCGCGGCGATCAACGATGCGGGGAAGCCCGTAATCGCGGTGGATGTGCCCAGTGGCATCGACGCCGACAGCGGCGGTTTGTTGACCGCGGATCCCGTCCACGCCGACGTCACGGTGACCTTCGTGGCCGCGAAGCTCGGTCTCCTGACCGGCGACGCCGTCGACTACGTGGGTGAGGTGGTGTTCGACGATCTCGAGGTGCCGTGTGCTGTATTCGACCGGCCCGGCGTAGCTGTTCTTTGTGGCGATGGCGTCGACGCGCTGAACCGCCGTCGCGGCGCACACAAGGGAGATTCGGGTCGCCTGCTGATCGTCGGCGGCGAGACGGACATGGGCGGCGCCGTGGCCTTGGCCGGCGAGGCGGCATTGCGTACGGGTGTCGGCCTCGTCAGTGTCGCCACGCGAGCGGAGAATCGAGCCGCGATACTCGCACGGCGTCCCGAACTGATGGTCCGTGCAACGCGTTCATCGCAGGACATCGTCGACTTGGCGGAGCGTGCGAGCGCGATCGCGGTCGGCCCCGGCCTTGGTCGCGGTGCGTGGGGGCGTGAGCTGCTTGCGTACTGCGCGGGCGCCGGCAAGCCTCTCGTGGTGGACGCGGATGGCCTGAATGTCGTCGCGGATGGCGATGTCGAGTTGCCGCCGCAGGCGGTCATCACCCCGCACCCTGGCGAGGCGGGGCGCCTGCTTGGCCGTGACAGCCGATGGGTGCAGATGCACCGGCCCGCGGCGGCCGTGGCTCTCGCGAACGACCGCCTGGTGGCGGTGTTGAAAGGGGCGGGGACGCTGATCGCGCAAGCCGGTGCGGTCCGTTCAATCTGCGTGAACGGCAACCCGGGCATGGCGACGGCCGGCAGCGGTGACGTTCTGACCGGCGTCGTCGGCGCTCTGCTCGCCCGTGGACTGGCGCCGCCCTTGGCCGCGGACCTGGGTGTTTGGCTCCATGCCAGGGCGGGCGACGAGGTCGCTGCCGCGAGCGCAGCAGCGCCGGTTGCCAGCGACTTCGTGGACGCGTTGCGCCTGTCTGCTTGAGGCCACGAGATGGGACTTGAGATGACCACTGGGCACGTATTCCTCAAGGACGAAGCCGCGACCTTGGCGCTCGGCGCGAGCCTCGCGGGCACCGGCTTGGCGTCCGAGATCGTGTTTCTGCACGGCGACCTCGGGGCCGGGAAGACGACGTTGGTGCGCGGTTTCCTCCGTGCGCTCGGATACGGCGGTGCCGTGAAAAGTCCGACCTACACGTTGCTTGAGACCTACGAGTTGCCCCGACGCGGCGATTCGCATGCCCGGCCACGGCTGCACGTCTATCATTTCGACTTCTATCGCATTGTCGATCCCCGGGAGCTTGGGTACATGGGCATCGACGAGTTGGTGAGCGCGCCAGCGGTCAAGCTGGTGGAATGGCCATCGCACGCGGGCGACCGGCTGCCGAAGCCGGACATCGAAGTAAGACTCACAGGGACCGGGGTTCACCGCTGTGCGGACATCGTCGACCATCGCTAGCGGGGTTACGCGCCATGTCGGCCTCGCTCTTCGCGGGGCCGGACGACACATCGTCCCCCGCCAGGCGGCAGTCTTGCTCGTCGCCTTGCTCGTGGCTTTGCCGAGTGCCGCCGCCAACCGCCTCGTCGGCGTGCGCCTGCACGATGCGCCGGATTCGACGCGTGTCGTTCTCGACACCCGGGAGGTCGCGGCCTACCAAGTCTTCACGCTCGAGAGTCCGGATCGCGTCGTGATCGACCTGCGCGACACTTGGGTGTCGCAGGGTTTCAGGACCCCTGTTCCGGACAGCCGCGTGGTCGGGCGCATCCGGTCCGCGTACCGGAACCGGACGAACTACCGGGTGGTTCTCGACCTCAAGGCGGAGGTGCGGCTCGAACAGTTCTCGCTGCAGCCCGTGGCGCCCTACGGGCACCGGGTGGTCATCGACCTGTATCCCGTCGATCGACCCGTGGCACCGCCAGCGCCCCGCGAGCGGGATCCGCAGACGCCGCGCGACGCGATTGTTGCCATCGATGCGGGACACGGTGGCGAAGACCCGGGGGCGATCGGTGTCGGCAACGTCTACGAGAAGCACGTCGTGCTCGCCATCGCACGCCGGATCAAGGAGAACCTCGACGCCGTCAAGGGTATCCGTGGCGTGCTGACGCGTGACGGCGACTACTATGTTTCGCTCAGGAAACGCACGGCGCTCGCGCGTCGCGACGAAG
Source organism: Candidatus Azotimanducaceae bacterium (assembly GCA_965203685.1). Classification (GTDB taxonomy): domain Bacteria; phylum Pseudomonadota; class Gammaproteobacteria; order Pseudomonadales; family Azotimanducaceae; genus VXYL01. The sequence goes on along the minus strand of OZ241908.1, from coordinate 4,838,985 downwards.
TCCGCGCCGACGTTTTCGTGTCCATCCACGCCGATGCATTCCGCTTGAGCGGTGTGCGCGGAGCGTCGGTCTACGCGCTTTCCGAACGTGGTGCGTCGAGCGAAATGGCGCGTTGGTTGGCGGCGGCCGAGAACCGCTCGGACCTGATCGGCGGGGTCGGCGGCTCTGTGTCCCTGGACGACAAGGAGGATGCCGTCCGGGAACTGCTGGTCGACCTGTCCATGGATGCGAAGCGGGAGGCTAGCATCAATCTTGGAGAAGCCGTGCTCGGCAGCATGGGCGAAGTGACCAAGCTGCACAAGAACCGCGTCGAGCAGGCGGGGTTCGTTGTCCTGAAATCGCCGGACGTGCCGGCCGTTCTCATCGAAACCGGATTCCTGTCGAACCCGCAGGAGGCGCGGCGCCTGGCGTCGAAGAGTCACCAGCGCCGCCTCGCTGAGGCCATCGCCACGGGCATCCAGGGATACCTGCTCAGGCATCCGCCGCCTGATACGCTGCTGGCTTCGTTGGGCCAGGAAGGCATGTTGCGCTACGTCATCAAGCGTGGCGATACGCTCTCGGAGATTGCCGAGCGCAACCGCGTCTCGACCGGACGCCTGAAGGCGCTCAACGGCATCGGCGGGGACCGCATCCTCGTCGGCGACGTGTTGCTCATTCCGTTCGGCACGCGCGCCGTGGAGAGCGGTAGTTGAGCGCGCGCATCCGCCCCTTGAGCCAATTCGTGGCGAACCAGATTGCCGCGGGCGAAGTCGTCGAACGCCCGGCGTCGGTCGTCAAGGAACTGCTGGAGAACAGCCTCGATGCCGGTGCGAAGATGGTTCGCGTTGAAGTCGAGGAGGCTGGCGTGCGCCGTGTGCGCGTGCGCGATGACGGCAGCGGCATCCACCCCGACGACCTGCCGTTGGCCGTGGCCCGTCATGCGACCAGCAAGATCGCCTCGGCGGCCGATCTTGCCGGGGTGGCGACCTTGGGATTTCGCGGCGAAGCCTTGGCGAGCGCGGGGTCGGTTGCCCGGCTGACCATCACGTCGCGCCACGCCGACGCGGACTGTGCGTGGCAGATCAACGTGGCGGGTGGCGAGCTACGGGAACCTCGTCCGGCCGCGCATCCCCTAGGGACCACGGTGGATGTGGAGGATCTGTTCTTCAACACGCCGGCGCGACGCAAGTTCCTGAAGACGGAACGGACGGAGTTGCTGCACATCCAGGAGGCGGTCAAGCGCATCGCGCTCGCCCACCACGACGTGGGCTTCGAACTCGCCGCGGGCTCCCGGTCACTCGAGGCGCTCTCGGCCACCACGCTGGAAGGCCGGGTCGAGGCCCTGTTCGGCGCTCCGTTCATGGCCGAGTCAATTGCTATCGACGAGTCCGGCTCAGGGATGCGGCTGTGGGGTTTGGTCGGGCTGCCGACGTACTCGGATCGGCGCGCGGCGCGTCAACACTTTTTCGTCAACGGCCGGGCGGTCCGCGATCGGCTCGCCAGCCACGCGGTTCGCCAGGCGTATCGGGACGTGCTGTTTCACGGTCGTCACCCGGTGTTCGTGCTGTTCTTCGAGTGTCCGCCCGCCGAAGTCGATGTCAACGTCCACCCGACCAAGGACGAGGTGAGATTTCGCAACTCCCGGGATGTGCACGACTTCGTTTACGGCAAGCTCGCCAAGACACTCCGGGATTTCAGGCCGGCGGACGCGCGCTCGCACGCGATGCCGACCACCGACGCGGCACCCGGCGGCGGGCAACGGCCGCTCGGCTTTGACGTCGCGAGACCCAACACCGCAAGCCTGGCGCAGATGTTCGACGAAGCCGGTTCCTACGAAGTCGGGGGCGATGAACCGAGACAGGAACCGGGTATGCCCTCGCTGGGCTACGCGATCGCCCAACTGCACGGCATCTACGTTTTGGCGCAGAACGCGGAGGGACTGGTCGTGGTGGACATGCATGCTGCGCACGAGCGCATCGTCTACGAGCGCCTCAAGGCACAACTGCACCAGGGTGCCGTGCAACGCCAGCGCCTACTGGTGCCGGTCGCTGTGGACGTGGGCGTCGCGCAAGCCGAAATCATCGATTCCCGCGCGGGGGAGGTCGAAGCGCTGGGCTTGGTTGTCGAGCGGAATGGCCCGGCTAGTGTCGTCGTGCGCGAGGTGCCGACACTGCTCGGCCCGGCGCGCCTCGATGAGCTTGTCCGCGACCTGCTCGCCGATCTCGTCGACTTCGGCACCACCGATATCGTCCGGGAGAGCCAGGAACGACTCCTCGCCGGGGCTGCGTGCCACGCCTCGGTGCGCGCGAATCGCGAACTGACCGTGGACGAGATGAACGCGCTCCTGCGGGACATGGAGACCACGCCCAATGCCGGCCAGTGCAACCACGGTCGGCCGACTTACGTCGTACAGCCACTCAAGGCGCTGGATCAACTCTTCCTTCGCGGCCAGTAGCCAATGACCGCGCGGCGCGTATTCGCCTTGATGGGGCCGACCGCATCCGGCAAGACGGCCGCAGCGCTCGAAGTCGCGGCCCAGGGCGATTTCGACCTCGTGAGCGTGGATTCTGCAATGGTCTACCGGCGCATGGACATCGGTACGGCAAAGCCGGCTCCTGAGATTCTCGCCAAGTATCCGCACGCCCTCGTCGACATCATCGAACCGACCGAAGCCTACTCTGCGGCACGTTTCGTCGCCGATGCGGATGCTGCGATCGGCCGTGCGTTCGCGGCTGGGCGAACACCCCTGCTCGTCGGTGGCACGATGCTCTACTTCCAAGCGTTCAAGCGGGGGCTCAGCACCCTCCCGGGGGCGGACGTCGCCATTCGCAGACGCATTGCCGCCGACGCGACAAAGGTCGGCTGGCCCGGGTTGCATGCTCGGCTTGCCCGGTGGGACGCGAAGGCGGCGGCGCGCATCGACCCGAACAATGGGCAGCGCATCCAGCGAGCGTTAGAAGTGCTCGAGATCACCGGTCGGTCGATCACCGAGGCCTGGTCCGAGTGCGTACCCGGCGCCGCCGAGCGGCTTGATTGCGAACTGCTGGAAGTCGCCGTGGTGCCCGACCGCGGGACGCTCCACCACCGCATCGCGGATCGCGTGGATGACATGCTCGCCCGTGGCTTGATCGTGGAGGTCGAGGCACTGCGCAGCGACGCGGCGCTCACGGCGGACATGCCCTCAATGCGGTCGGTCGGCTACCGCCAGGTCTGGCGCTATCTCGACGGCGAGTACGGCCGGCAGGAGTTGGCTGAGCGGATTCGCGCGGCAACCCGTCAGTTGGCCAAGCGGCAGTTGACTTGGCTACGTCGCTGGCAGGGCCTGACCTGGACCACCGACGGCGAGACGGCTGTGGATGTGATCGCGACCGAGGCTAACCGTCCTTGAGCGAAACCCGATCGCCAAGCCGGTTGCGTGGAGCAGCGCAGCACGCCCGGATGCGACGGCCTGATGGAACTCGGCACGGCCAACGTAGTGGTCCGGCGGTCGTCACGCCTGTCGGTGGGCGGCGGCGGCAACTTGCAAAAACGGCGGCGCATCGCCATATTGTCCATCCGGCATACGCCGGCATTCGACTGACTGCCACGTAAAGGAGTCGAAGATGGCCAAAGCCCAATCGTTGCAAGACCCCTACCTGAACATGCTGCGCAAGGATCGCGTTCCCGTGTCCATATACTTGGTCAACGGTATCAAGCTGCAAGGACAGATCGACGCGTTCGATCAGTTCGTGGTGCTGTTGCGCAACTCGGTGAGTCAGATGGTCTACAAGCACGCCATTTCCACGGTTGTGCCGTCCCGGGCCGTGCGCGTTCCGATGGTGGATCCGGGGGACGACGAATAGCGCGGCTAGTCGACAGCGCCGCGCGCCATGCTGTGAAGGCGAGGCTGGAATCGGAAGGGCCGTTGCCTGGCCAGCAGACTATGCTGTTTGAACGCCCAGCGCCGGGCCACCGGGCGTTGCTGGTATCCGTGCGTTTCTCCCGCTCCTATCACGACCACGGCGATGCTCACCGCGATGAGTTCGAAGAACTGGTGCGCTCGGCGGGCTTGGTGATCGCGGAAACGGCGACGGCGACACGACAGGCACCGCATCCACGTTGGTTCGTGGGCGCCGGCAAGCTCCGAGAACTGATGGCAGCCATCGGCCGCTCGGCGGCCACCGTCGTGGTGTTCAACCACGACTTGGCACCGGCTCAGCAACGCAACTTGGAGCAGGCCCTCGCGTGCCGGGTCATGACGCGCACGGAACTCATCCTGCACATATTCGCGGACCGTGCGCGGACCCATGAAGGCAAGCTGCAGGTGGAACTTGCGCAACTCACCCATGCCCAGACGCGTCTCGTTCGGGGCTGGACACACCTTGATCGGCAGACCGGGGTCGGTGGCGCGGGCGGGCGAGCTGCGAGCGGTCGGATCGGTGGCGCCGTGCAGCGTGGCGCGGGCGAAACGCAGTTGGAGTTGGACCAGCGCATGCTTGCGATCCGGGTCCGCCAGGTACGTGCGCGACTCGATGGCGTCCATCGCCGACGCGCACAGAACCGACGGCGCAGGTCCCGTGCGGACGTCCCGACCGTGGCGCTTTGCGGGTACACCAACGCTGGCAAATCGACCTTGTTCAACGCGCTCACCGGTAGTGACGTGCTTGCCGGCGACCGCCTTTTCGCGACCTTGGACCCGACCATGCATCGGCTAGCGGACTGCGACGCTGAGATCGTGCTGGCCGACACGGTCGGTTTCATCCGATCGTTGCCGGTGACGCTGGTCGATGCTTTTCGCGCGACGCTCGAAGAGGTGACCCAAGCGGACCTGATCCTGCACGTGATCGATGCGTCCGCAGCGGATGCCGACGACCTGCGCGAGGCCGTGCAAGTCGTCTTGGCCGAGATCGGGGCGACCGCGGAGGCCGGCGTCCCCGTGATCGAAGTCCTGAACAAGGTGGACCTCGTGGCCGGTGGCGCGCGCGCCGCACTCGACGAGGCTCGGGTCTCAGGAAACGTCGAGCGGACTGCGGTCAGTGCCTTGACCGGTGAAGGTCTGCCGGAGTTGCGCACCGCGGTGTGCGCGCGGCTCGGTTTGGATGCGGTGACGACCGAGGTACGGTTGCCGGCTGGCGACGGCAAGTCGCGTGCGTGGCTCTACCGGCATGGAACGGTGGAGCAGGAAACCACCCGGGCCGATGGGCAGGTCACGGTGACGGTTCGCCTGAACCGCAGCAAACTGAGCCAACTGCCGGGTTCGGTCGGCTGAGACGTCCGTTCAGCGCGAGGTCGCGCCAAGCTGATCCCTCTCCCATGCTCTGACCTTCGGGATCGCGGCATCGAACACCGTTGTGTAGTTGAGTCGCTGGACCTGCGCACGGGTTGAGGCGCGAAGTCGCTCCCACAGCGGCCGGTAGGCGACGTATGTCCTGGCGTAGGCGTCCCAGTTCAATGGCGCCACGGAGTCGGTGCCGAACAGGAACCGCGTCGGGTGCTTCTCAATCAAGGCAGCCCACGCGGACGTGGTGGCGCTGTCCCGCACGACGTAACGGGCCACTTCATCCCATGAGATGTCCAGCACGACCTGGTCGTAACGCGGGTCGCTCAACATCGCGTCGAGCAACGCGAGGTGCTGTTCTGCGGGACGCACGAACCTGCCGAGGCCGGTGTGTGCCCAGATCACCGAGGCGCCAGGGTGTGCCGCGAGCAGCCGCAGCAGATCGTCGTAGTGTGCGGGCCGTTCCTCTTCGCGTACCCGGTCGATGTCGCAATGGAGGATCGCGACCAGCCCGATCTCGGCAACCGCGTCCATGATCCGGTCGAGCGCTCGGTTGTGAAGGCTAGCCGTGTGGCCGGCGACCTTGGAGGACACGAACTCCTTGTGCACGCTGAATTCTCCGATGCCCGAGAACACGCCCGGGAAGGTGAGCAGTACGCGCCGGATGTGGTCGGCGGCGTACATGTCCGTCGGGTTGAAGCCCGTGATCATGGGATCGGTTCGGGCTTGGTGCGCATCGCTCAAGGACTGGTACTCCATGGCGATCACCGCGTCGACGAACGAGTAGTAGTACAGCGCCGCATCGGATTGCAGGTAGTAGTCGGGCGCCCTGTCGCCGGAGACGAAGTAATCCCACTTCTGCTGCAGCGGGATTCCGAACATCGCAACCCGACCGACTCTGTCCCCAACGATCTCGAAGTACTGGCGGGCCGTGATCCCGCGCTGCACGTAGTTCGAGAGGTGAAAGTGGACGTCGTGGAAGAGCGGCGCGTCCTCGACGGCCTCCGCCGTGCCGAAAGCGCCTTTCCCGTCCGCCGAAAGAGCGCCCTGCGTGAAGCAACCGACAGCGAGAATCCCGACGCAGACCCAAGGCGCGAACCGCATGCCGAATACACTCCACAGAGGTCTCTTCACATCAACCACTCACCGATTGGGCGAGGCTCCTTCCTGGCGAGTCCTTTCGCAGCATAGCTCACGGGACACAGCCCGGTCCGGCTTCTGCCGCTGGCGACGAATTACCGGGTCGATCTATGCTGGACGGCATCGGCGGCTTGAAAAAAATGCGCATGTTCCTGAGCGACTTGACTGTCTTGGACCTTGGTTCCTACGTTGCGGGCCCTGCGGCGGCTACGGTGCTGTCGGATTTCGGCGCGGACGTGGTCAAGGTCGAACCGTTGGACGGAGACCCGTACCGCAGGTTGCTCGGCGGGGTACTCGCCGAGTACCCGAACTTCTTCTGGGACCAGGATTCACGCAACAAACGCAGTCTCGCGGTCGACTTCAGCACCACGGACGGTCGGGACGCGCTCGAACGGCTGCTCAAGCGTAGCGATGTGGTCATCACGAACTACCGCCCGGCGTTGCTGAAGCGTCTCAAGCTCGCTTACGAGGACGTTCAGAGGCTCAACCCCGGCGTGATCTATGGGCAGGTCAACTCCTATGGCTTGCATGGGCCGGATGCCGACCGGACGGGGTTCGACGCCACGGCGTGGTGGGCACGCAGCGGTCTCATGGACCATGTTCGCCGGGCGACTGAGCCACCGGCCGTGTCATCCCCGGGGATGGGCGATCATCCGACCAGCATGTCGCTGGTCGCGGGCATCATGGCCGCCCTGTACCGTCGACAGGCGACCGGCGAAGGTGCCCACGTACACACGTCGCTGCTGGCCAACGGCGCGTGGTCGCACAGCATGATGATCCAGGGTGCGTTGATCGGGTTTGACAACTACGACCGGCGCGCACCCGAGGACATCCAGAACATCCCGTTGGCAACCCTTTATGAAACGAGCGACGGGCGCACGATCCTGCTCAGCATCCTCAATCCGGAGAAGGAGTGGTCGGGCTTCGTGCGCGCCTTGGGCCGCGAGGAGTTGGCCGAGGATCCGCGATTCGTCGACCAGGCATCCCGCTTCGCGCACCGGGACGAACTCTACCGCCTGCTTGCCGAGGTATTCCGCGCGGACACGGCGGACGCTTGGCGCCGTCGGCTCGACGAGGCCGGCGTGACGTATTCCGTTGCCTATACGATGTCCGAAGTCATCAACGACGAGCAGATGTATGCCAACGATGTCTTGACGGAGGTCGAGCCGGGTGCGCACTTCTATGCGCACACGGTTAACAGTCCCGTGTGGATCAGCGGCGTGGCGAAGCGCAAGCCCCGCTTGGCACCCGAGGTCGGCGAACATACCGAGGAGGTCCTCCGCGAATTGGGCTTCGATGACCAGGAAGTGGCGGCGATGCTCGCCGCTGGCGTCGCCCGACAGCGAGGCAGGACCTGACGGCGCAGGACCATCGGGACTCGCGCACGCCGTTGCCAAGCGTAAGGGCCGCGCCGTCAAGTTGCGTTAGAATCGCCCTACGCACTTGGCCTCATCGCAAGGATCCGTACATGTCTTGGAACGACCCGGGTGGGCAGAACGACGACCCTTGGAGTCGCGGCAGCGCGCAAGGCCCGCCGGACTTGGACGAAGCATTCCGCAAGTTCCAGAACAAGCTTTCGGGCATGTTCGGCACGGGCGGCGGCGGGGCATCCGGCGGACAGGGCTTCCTGAACTGGAAGATCATCGGCATTGCCATCGCCGTGCTGATCGTCGGCTATTTCGTTTGGGGCGTCTACCAGGTCAACGAGCAGGAGCGCGGCGTCGTGTTCCGGTTCGGCGAAGTGCAGGCGGAGCTGAAGCAGCAGGGGCTGCGTTGGAACCCGCCGATCATCGACGAGGTGCGCAAGGTCAACATCACGCGGGTGGACTCGTGGGACCACACGGCCCTCATGCTGACGGAGGACGAGAACATCGTCGACGTGAGCCTCACCGTGCAGTATCGCGTTGGTGACCCCATCCAATACGAGGTGGAGGTTCGCGAGCCCCTGAGGAGCTTGGAGCACGCGACTGAGAGCGCGCTGCGGCACGTTGTGGGCAGTTCCACCATGGACGCGGTCATCACCGAGGGTCGAGCCGCTCTCGGCATCGAAGTGCAGGATCGAATTCAGCGCTACCTAGACCTCTACCAGACCGGGATCGCGGTGGTGAAGGTCAACATCGATCGCAGCGCACCCCCGCGACAAGTGCAGGATGCTTTCGACGACGTGCAGAAGGCCAAGGAGGACGAGGTCCGCGCCGTCAACGAGGCCAATGCCTACGCCGAGCAGGTGATCCCGGAAGCGCGTGGCAACGCCGAGAAGGCCGTTCAGGAGGCCGAGGCCTACCGGGACCAGGTCGTTGCGGCCGCCAACGGCGAGGCGGAACGGTTCGAGAAGCTGCTTGTCGAATACCAGCTCGCGCCCGAGGTCACGCGGGACCGGCTCTACATCGACTCGATGGAAGCCGTTCTGCGCGAGTCGTCCAAGACCATCGTCGATGTCGGCGAGGACAACATCCTCATGTTGCCGCTCGAACGATCCGCCGGCTTGGGAGACGTCGTCGCGGACCAGGCCGTGCGAACGCTTGCGGGTGCGACCCGCGAGCTCGACTCACGACAGCCAGCCCCTCGCCAGGGCCGGTAGAACACCGTAAGCGGCGGTAGAAGGAGAGCGAGGTGAACCTCAAGACAGTACTCATTGCCGTTGGCGGGCTGGTGTTCGTACTCCTGCTGTCCAACACACTCTACATCGTCCACGAGACCCAGCGGGCCATCCTTCTCCGCTTCGGTGCGGTCACGGAATTCGACCTCGACCCCGGGCTGCACTGGAAGATTCCTTTTGCCGAGCAGGCGCAGCGTTTCGATGGCCGCGTGCTCACGGTGGACGCACCGGAGGAACGCTACTTCACGATCGATCAAAAGCCGCTCCGCGTGGACTCCTTCGCCAAGTGGCGGATCGGTGACGTCGCGCGGTACTACACCAGTACGTCCGGGGACGAATTGATCGCTCGCCGGCTCCTGCAGGAGCGCGTCAACGAAGGCCTGCGCAACCAGATCAGTAGGCGCGATATGCACGAGGTGGTCTCCGGCGAGCGCGATCAACTGATGGCCGAACTGACGACCAGCCTGAACGACGTGATGTCGCGCGAGATCGGGGTCGAGGTGATCGATGTGCGGGTCAAGCGGATCGACTTGCCGGAGGACGTCGAGAACTCCGTGTTCCAGCGCATGAACTCGGCGCGAGAGATCGAGGCCAAGCAGTACCGTGCGTCCGGCGAGGAGAAAGCTATCGGCATCCGGGCCGACGCCGACCGGCAGGTTACGGTGCTCAACGCCGAGGCGTACCGGGAGGCGGAAGAGATCCGCGGTACGGGCGACGCGGCCGCTGCGAAGATCTACGCCGACGCCTTCAACAAGGATCCGGAGTTCTACGCGTTCTATCGCCGGGTCACCGCGTATCCGCAGGTGTTCAGCAACAAGGCCGATCAATTCGTCCTGGATCCGAACAGCGACTTCTTCCGCTATCTCAAGTCCCACGACAGGTAGCGCCAAGCCCGCAGGTCGTGCGTCGTCGAGGCCGAGCCGTATGAGTGGTCGGAGTGTCGTCGTTGTCGGCACCCAGTGGGGCGACGAGGGCAAGGGCAAGATCGTCGATCTGCTGACGGAACGCGCCGCCGCCGTCGTGCGCTTCCAAGGTGGCCACAACGCCGGTCATACGCTGGTCATAGACGGTGTCAAGACCGTGCTGCACGTCATCCCGTCGGGCATCCTGCGACCCGGTGTGCAGTGCCTGATCGGCAACGGCGTCGTGCTGGCCCCGCAGCCGATGCTTGACGAGATCCGCGACCTCGAGAGCAAGGGTGTGCCGGTGCGGGACCGGCTGCGCATCTCGCCGGCGTGCCCGTTGATCCTTCCCTACCACGTCGCCCTCGACGCGGCGCGCGAGAAGTCGCTGGGCGATCAGAAGATCGGCACCACGGGACGCGGCATCGGACCGGCCTACGAGGACAAGGTTGCACGTCGGGGCGTGCGCCTTGGCGACCTCTTCTATTGGCAACAGTTCTCTTCGAAACTTGCCGAGGTGATGGCGTACCACAATTTCATGCTCGAGCATTACCACCGCGCGGATCCGGTGGACTTCTCCGAGACGCTCGAGGGTATGCGCGAGATCGCCGACGAGTTGCTGCCGATGGTTGCAGACGTTGGACCGCTGCTCCACGAGTTGCGCGACGCGGGCAAGAACATCCTCTTCGAAGGAGCCCAGGGAAGCATGCTCGACATCGATCTCGGCACCTATCCCTTCGTCACGTCGTCGAATACCACCGCGGGCGGTGCGGCGTTCGGTAGCGGCTTCGGACCGCGCTACCTGGACTACATCCTGGGGACGACCAAGGCCTACGCCACGCGTGTCGGATCAGGGCCGTTCCCGACCGAGTTGTTCGACGACGTTGGACACCGACTGGCGGAACGCGGCAACGAGTTCGGCGCCACGACCGGGAGGCCGAGGCGTTGCGGCTGGTTCGACGCGGTCGCCATCAAGCAGGTCGTACAGATCAACAGCCTCTCCGGGTTGTGCCTTTCGAAGTTGGACGTGCTCGATGGACTGCCGGCTATCCGCATCTGTGTCGGCTATCAGGATGCGTCCGGGGCACCCGTGAAGCCCCGGTTCGACAGCGAGTACTACTCCGAGATCCAGCCGGTCTACGAGGACCTGCCGGGGTGGACGGAGTCGACCGCCGGCGCCTGCGCCCTTGGCGATCTTCCCGCGGCGGCGCGGGCTTACATCGCGCGGATTGAGCAGGCCGTGGGAGCACCGATCTCGGCCATCTCCACGGGTCCGGATCGGGAGGAGACGATCATCTTGGAGGAACTCTTTTGATCGACACGCGTCTCCTCGATATTCTCGTCTGCCCGCTCACCAAGGCGTCGTTGACCTACAACCGCGAGACGGATGAGCTTTGGTGCGCGGCCAGTGGTCTGGCGTACGCGGTGAAGGATGGGATTCCAGTGATGTTGAGCGACCAAGCGCGGGAACTGACCCAAGCCGAGCGCGAGTCCCTGCGGCGCCGCTCGGGGAGCAGGCCATGAGCGAATCGGTATCGCGTGCGCCGCGGCTGGCGACGACGAGCCACATGCCTGATGTGGCAGGCCGTGCCGTCGGCCACGCGGAAGGGACGTTGGACTGGGTTGGCATGGGTGACATCCGCCAGCCCATCGAGATACGCGACGGCGAATCGCGACGGGCCGCGGACGCCCGCGTGCAGGTTTACGTGAACCTCGCGGATGCGTCAGCCAAGGGCATTCACATGTCCCGCCTGTATTTGATCCTGGACGAGCATGCGACAACGCGGGCGTTGACCACGGCGGGACTCAAGCTGTTGCTCAAGTCGCTCCTGGAGTCGCATCGCGATCTGTCGAGCCATGCGTTCGTGGAGTTTGCCTTCGACTACTACTTGCGGCGGCGGTCGCTGGTCACGGAGCACTCGGGGTGGAACAGCTATCCCGTGGCGATCCGCGGCACGATTACGGGCGATTCCGTGCGGATCGAGCTCGACCTCGGCGTGTGGTACTCGAGCACATGTCCCGCCTCGGCCGCGCTGGCCAGGCAATTGACCCAGGAACGCTTCGAGGACGACTTCGGTGCCCACGGCAACGTGCGCGCATCCGAGGTCAAGGCTTGGCTTGGCACGGAGGATGCCATGGCGGGCACCCCACACGCCCAGCGCAGCATTGCGCGAGTGCGCGTCCTCTTGGACGATACGGTTCCCGGATTCCCGCTCACGGCACTCATCGACGCCGTGGAAGCCACCTTGGAGACGCCCGTCCAGACGGCCGTCAAGCGCGAGGACGAGCAGGAATTTGCGCGCCGCAACGCCGCCAACCTGATGTTCTGCGAGGATGCGGGACGCCGACTCAAGGCGATGCTCGACGCCCGCGCGGACGTGCTCGACTTCTGCGTCCGCGTCGAGCACCACGAAAGCCTCCACGCCCACGACGCTGTCAGCGTATTCGCCAAGGGCGTCGCGGGCGGTTACGAGCCGGTGCCCTGACCGTAGGTGCGAGTCCCTGGCGAGCGATCGCCGCCCTCGCCTTATTGGCCCTCGTTGTCGGCTGCGACAACGCGCCGCGGCCAGGTGTGAGCGGTCTGCGCGGCGCGCTCGGGGAATCCGGCGACACGACGGGATTCCAAAAGGCGGACCGGGTCGTCGACTTCGTCTTCCCCCGGGACCACGGACCGCATCCCCGATTCCGCAGTGAGTGGTGGTACCTAACGGCCGTTCTGACGTCCGCGGGCGGTCGGACGTTCGGTACCCAGTTCACGCTGTTTCGGCAAGGGCTTGTCCCCAGCGCCGACGGCGATGCGCCCATTGGCGGGGCCGCCGCTTGGCGGACAGGCCAGATTTTCATGGCACACGTCGCGGTGTCGGATGTGGCGATGCGGCGGCATCGGCAGGCCGAGCGCGTTGCCCGCGGCCATTCCGCCTTGGCGGGTGTCACGACAACGCCGTTTGCCGCGTACCTCGAAGATTGGCGGCTTGAGTCCGTGGCCGGTGACTTCCTGCCGCTCAAATTGGTCGCCGCGACGCCGGAGTTCGAAGTCGTGCTAACACTGACCGGCACCAAGCCCATCGTCCTTCAGGGCGAGCGCGGCTTGTCGCGTAAGGGTCCTGACAATGCGTCGTACTACTACTCGATACCGAGGATCGATGCCCGGGGCAGCGTGCGGGTCGACGACACGAGCCATGCCGTTGTCGGCAAGGCGTGGATCGACCGGGAGTGGAGTACGAGTGTCCTCGCGGCCGAGTACGCCGGTTGGGACTGGTTCGCCTTGCACCTGGACGACGGTCGAGACCTGATGGTGTTCCGACTCCGGCGCGTTGATGGCGCCCCCGACCGCTATGGCGCGGGATCCCTGGTCGCCGTCAATGGCGATGCGACCACTTTGACGGACGACGATTTCACGCTCGCCGTCATCGACACATGGCGCGCTTGGCCCGTGCAGTGGGAATTGACCCTGTACGGCGAGGGCGAAGAGCCCTCAGCCGGGGAGCGCGAGGGGCTTGCCCCTCGCCGGAAAGAGCCCTCAGCCGGGGAGCGCGAGGGGCTTGCCCCTCGCCAGCAAGAGCACTTCCTCATCGAAGCGGCGTTCGAGGATCAGGTCATGGACACATCGGTGCGATACTGGGAAGGCGTCGTCGCCGTGCGGCATGACGACGGTCGGCCGGCGGGCTCCGGTTACATGGAAATGACAGGGTACGAGTGACATGACCACGGCTAGTGCTTGCAGTTGGATCGATCTTTCTGCCGGCAGGGCGTCCGTGCTCCTTGGCAATGCGGAGCGCCGCTAGCCATGAGCGACTTGGACTGGGACAAGGTGCGCTCCGAACGCGGGCCGAACTTAGGCATTCTCGACGTGCGCTTCGACTGGATGCGGCATCCGAGCGGCGAACGCGTGCTCAAGCGGCTCGTGCTCGAATCCGTGGACTGGATCAACATCGTCGCACTGACACCGGACGGCCGGTCGATCATGGTGGACCAGTACCGTTTCGGAATCGGCGCACGGACCTTGGAGACGCCGGGCGGGATGGTCGATGCCGGCGAGACGCCGCTGGCGGCTGCGCAACGTGAACTGCTCGAGGAGACGGGCTACGGCGGCGGGACGTGGCGGTCCCTCGGTGCCGTCGAGCCGAATCCGGCCATCCACCCGCACCTCTGTCATCACTTCCTAGCCGAAGGCGTCACAAAACTGCGCGAACCGGAGCCGGGGCCCGGCGAAGCCATCGGCCTCGAGTTCCTCGACCTCGACGGCATCCGCGCTGCCATGCGCGATGGGCGCTTGCGGCACGTGCTGGCGCTGTCCGCGCTGTGCCGGGTGTTCCCCCTATTTCCTTGACGGCGCCCGGACAGGAGCCGCTCACTCGCCCGCGAAGGCGCCGGGAAGTTCGGTCACGGGAACGGCATTGACACGGGCGTCGATCGGATGCCCGTTGGGCGTACGGCAGATGACCGACAAGGTGTCGACGGGGCTGGTGAAAGCGCCGCCGACACCTTTCGCAAAGGAGCGGCATCGCGCCACAGGTTGTGACCCGGTTGGCAGGCCGGGTCGCCGCACGTTGGCGCAGCAACGATTCGACATGCCGCTCGATCCGCATGAGACGCGTTATTTGCATGATCCTATCGAACAATTTGCACGAGACGATCGGCTCAAATACAGCGATGTGGCCGGCGACGCATGGGTGATATGGTCGGCGCTCGTACTCGCTTTGGGGGTGGAAGCCTATGCGCCGATACTTCGAGCTGGCCGGCCGGCCCGCCGTGCTCGTTCTCACGTTCTTGGCGACCGTGGTCTTGCTTGCGGTCTTCCCGGCGATCCCCGTCGGCGGGGAGCTTCTCGACGTGCGCTCCGGCTACGGGTACGACGAGGCCATGGCGGCGTTGGCCGGCTACGGCGCCGAAGGGCGCCGCTTGTACATCTGGTCGAGCGCGACACTCGATACGTTGCTGCCGGTCGTGTATGCGACGTTTCTCGCTGGACTGGTCTATCGCTTCCGACCAAGCGAGCGCTTGCGCGCGTTGGCCTGGTTTCCGGTTGCGCTCGGCGCGTTGGACCTCTGCGAGAACGCGCAGATCATCGCGATACTCGTACAGTTCCCGGACGTGTCCGAGGCACAGGTAGCGAGCGCGTCGGCGTTTACCGTCGCCAAGACCTTCGGGTTTGCAGCGTGCTTCGCCTATGCGCTGGTCGTGGTCGTGGTGGCCGTTGCACGGCGTTTGCTGGGTCGCCGGCCCACCGGGTGACGGATTCCGTGGTTGGGGGCTAGGCGTTGTGGATGCGCTATAGTCGCGCCGCGCTTGCTACCCGATGCGAAACGACCATGCGCGGTTTCACGACCTCGATCGTGCACTCGGACCGCCTCGACCCCGTCGAGCACGGCTCGTTGCACAAACCCATCCATGCGACCGTGGCGTACGGCTACGAGGACGTCCAGGATCTCGCCGACGTCTTCCAAGGCCGAAGCGGCGGCTACTCGTATGGTCGCCAAGTCAACCCGACCATCTCTGCATTGGAGACGAAGATCAACCGCATGGAGCGGGGCGTGGCCACGGTCTGTTTCGGGACGGGCATGGCAGCGATCGGCACTTTGCTCTTTGCCCTTCTCAAGCAGGGCGACCACTTCGTCTCGAGTTCGTTCCTCTTCGGCAACACCAACAGCCTTTTCTTGAGCTTCGCTGCCCACGGCGTGGACGTCACGTTCGTGGATGCAACGTCCACCGATGCCGTTGCCCGCGCCATCCAGCCGAATACCAAGCTGGTATTCGTTGAGACCATCGCCAATCCGCGCACCCAGGTGACTGACCTCGCGGGAGTCGGCGAACTGTGCCGGGAAAGGGGCTTGGTGTACGTGGTGGACAACACGATGACGTCGCCCTACCTGTTTCGGCCTGTGGACGTGGGGGCGTCGTTGATCGTCAACAGCCTCACGAAGTACATCGGCGGACATGGCAATGCGCTAGGTGGTGCCGTCACGGAAACGGGCCAGTTCGATTGGACGTCGTTCGGCAACATCTACGAGACCTACCGGAAAGGCGATGCGGCGAAGTGGGCGCTCACCCAGGTTCGCAAGAAGGGCTTGCGCGACTTCGGGGCGACACTCGGTGCAGAGGCGGCGCATCACCTCGCGATCGGTGCCGAGACGCTGGCGTTGCGGATGGAACGGCAGTGCGAAAACGCCCACGCGCTGACCGCCTTCCTGGCTGCCCACGACCGGGTCGGCCGCGTCTACTACCCGGGTCTGCCCGACCACCCCGAGCACGCCCGCACGAAGGCTCTGTTCCGGCACCCGGGTGCCCTGTTTAGCTTTGAACTCACGGACGATGTCGAACCGTTCCCCTTCCTGAACCGCCTCGAGGTCGTCATCAAGTCCAGCAATCTTGGCGACAACCGCACGCTGGCGATCCCCGTGGCGCACACGATCTACCACGAGATGGGCGCACAGCGGCGGGCCAGCATGGGGATCGCCGACTCCCTGATACGCATCTCCACCGGCATCGAGGACCAGGAGGATCTGATGGCTGACTTTGCACAGGCTCTCGCGGCATGAGTTTGGACGTGTACACGGCGGCGACGCCGAATGGCTGGAAGATCACCGTGATGATCGAGGAGCTCCGGGAAGCCGGCGTCGAATTGCCGGTTGTCAACCTCCAGGCCGTGAGCTTGGGCGGCGAGCAGTTCTCGCCGGAATTCGTGGCGATCTGCCCCAATCAAAAGATCCCCGCGATCGTGCACGACGGCCGGGCGATCATGGAAAGCTGCGCCATACTCCAGTATCTCGGCGAGACGTTCCCGTCGCCGCTGCTGCCGCTCGACGAACGGCGCTGGGACGTCATCCCGTGGCTCTACTGGCAGGCGGCGAATATCGGCCCGATCTTCGGCAACAAGCTGAGCTATACCCGCTACATCAACGACGCCACCGAGGAACAGAAAGCGCATCCGCTCACGCGCTTCGCCATGGAGTCGCAACGGCTTCTGGGCGTGCTGGACGGCCAACTCGCGCAGCATGGCTACATCTGCGGCGACGAGTTCACGGTCGCGGACATCGCGACCTGGTGCTGGGTCCGATCCTGGAAATGGGCCAAGATCGACATCACGGGCAAGCCGCGGGTGATGGACTGGGTCCAGCGCGTGCGTGCCCGCCCCGGCGTCGAGCGCGGGATCGCGTTCGGCGTGCCGAAGGACGAGGTCGACAAGTTCAGTGCGGAACGTCGCGCCCGTTACCGGCAAGGTGGTGCCAGCATTGCCTCGAACTGGGCCCTCAAGGACGACGCCTGACGGTACGCGGACGTCCCCGAAACGCTTGCGGTTCGCGTCCGCTACTCCGGCCCTCGCTAGTTGTCGCGTCCCCTGCGGGCCCCGAGCCTGAGCCGTAGGGCGTTCAACCGGATGAACCCGGTCGCATCCGCTTGGTCGTATGCACCCGCGTCGTCCTCGAACGTGACCACACCTTCGTCATAGAGGCTGTCCGTTTCCGACCATCGTGCGACCACCGACACGGACCCCTTGTAAAGCTTCAGACGCACGTGGCCGTTCACGGGCTTCTGCGACTCGGTCAGCAACGCCTGCAACGCGCGCCGCTCGGGCGAGAACCAGTAACCGTTGTAGATGAGGGCCGCGTAGCGGGGCATCAACTCATCCTTGAGATGCGCCATCTCCCGGTCGAGCGTGATCGACTCCATGGCGCGGTGGCCTTTCAGCAGAATCGTGCCGCCTGGTGTCTCGTAGCAACCGCGAGATTTCATGCCGACGTAGCGATTCTCGACGATGTCGCTGCGCCCGATGCCGTGGCGGCCGCCGAGTTCGTTGAGGCGCCTGAGGACTGTCGCCGGACTCATCGATACCCCGTCGATCCCGACGACGTTGCCGGCCTTGTATTCGAGGTCGATGACCTCGGCCGAATCGGGCGCATCCTCCGGTGCTACCGTCCAGCGCCACATGGACTCGCCCGGGCCTTGGCCAGGGTCTTCAAGTCCACCGCCTTCGTAGGAGATGTGTAGGAGGTTGGCATCCATGGAGTAGGGAGAGTCGGTACCGCGTTGGAACTCGACGGGGATCTGGTTCTGCTCGGCATAGGCCATGCACGCCTCGCGGGAGGTCAAGTCCCAAGCCGGCTCCCGCCACGGTGCAATCACTTGGATATCGGGATTGATCGCGTAGGCCGACAGCTCGAAACGCACCTGGTCGTTGCCTTTGCCGGTAGCGCCGTGGGCGATCGCGTCGGCACCGGTCAGTGTCGCGATCTCGACGAGCCGCTTGGCGATCAGCGGCCGCGCAATGCTGGTGCCGAGCAGGTACTCGCCCTCGTAGAGGGCGTTGGCGTGGAACATCGGGAAGACGTAGTCGGCGACGAACTCCTCCGTCAGGTCCTCGATGAAGATCTCCCGCACGCCCATGGCCTCGGCCTTGGCCCGCGCGGGTTCGACTTCCTTGCCTTGGCCGATGTCGGCGGTGAACGTGACGATCTCGGCGTCGTAGGTCTCGGCGAGCCACTTGCACATCACGGAGGTGTCGAGCCCGCCGGAGTAGGCGAGGGCGATCTTCTTGGGCATGGGTGTCCGGTTGGCTGAAAAGGCGGCGGAGTTTAACGCAACGGAAAGTTGCGCTTCTCGAAGCTCACCGCCAGGCTCGCACGAACGTGTGCGAAGGTATTGTTTTAACTTATGAAATAGTGTTCCCGGCCCTTTACAGGCGACGAGAGCGGCGCTACTGTCGCCCCCAGATGTAGCCGCAAGGCACCGGTCCGCCAGAGGAAGCGAGGCAATGGCCACGGAACTCGAACGCATAGCTGCACTGGAGACCCACTCCGAGCATGTCGACAAGACGTTGACCGCCATGGGTCGCACGCTTGAGGCGATCCGTACCGGGATTACGGACCTTCGGGACACGGTACGCACGGAGATCGACGGCGTGCGTACCGAGTTGGGCAGTCAAATCGACGGCGTACGAACCGAATTGGGCGGTCGAATTGAGGACGTGCGTACGGAGTTAGGCGGCCGAATTGAGGACGTGCGCGCGGAGTTGGGCGGTGAAGTCAAGCAAACGCGTACTGAACTGGGTGGCCGAATTGAGGACGTGCGCGCGGAGTTGGGCGGTGAGGTCAAACAAACGCGTACTGAACTGGGTGGTCGAATTGAGGACGTGCGTACCGAGTTGGGCGGTGAAGTCAAGCAAACGCGTACTGAACTAGGTGGCCGAATGGACGCCCTCGAGCAACGAGTGGCCGACAAGCGCATCGCGCAACGAGACTAAGCTCAAGGTTGCGCTTAGGGTCATCGGATGGCTCGTGGGCATTGTGACGACGGTCCTCGGCGCCGTCATCGGCGGCCTATTTGTCTTCGCCCGCTTCCTGCTCCCGAAACTGGCGTCCGCAATGCAGGAGGCCGCATCGGCCACGATCGTCTAGCTCAAGGATCCTACGCCGCGCGCAGCCGCTCCTGACGCACGACACGCCGGTTCCACTCCCGGCCCCAAAGGCCCAGCAAGAAATTTGTGCACGCCACGGCCGCGAAGATGCCTGTCGGGCCGAAGTACGCTCCGCCGACCAGTGCCAGCGGCACGTAGAAGACGCCGATGCGAAGAAGTGACAGGATCAACGGCGGGAATGGCTTGGACAGTGCGTTGAACGCGCCGTTGGCGACGTTCGCCATACCCGCGAACCCGATGGAGATGGGGATGATCGCCAAGTACATCGTGGCCGTCGCGACAACCTCCGGTTCGTTGTTGATGAGCGAGACGAACCAGCGACCGCCGAGCCACATGACCGTGGCCGCGATGACGCTCCAAACGAGGCAATACCGGTAGCAGAGCCGAAGTGCCAAGTCGACGCGGTCGAACCGTTTCGCGCCCCAGTTCTGGCCGACCAGTGGGGCCGTACTCGACGAGATCCCGATCACGACCATGAACACCACGGCCTCGATGCGTGCGGCGACGCCGAAACCTGCGACCACGGCGGTCCCGTAAGACGCGAGGAGGCGTGTGATCACGGCCGACGCGAGCGGTTCGATCAGGTTGCTCGTCATGGCGGGAATGCCGACGTGCAGGATGGCCCGGCACGAGTTCGCGAAATGCCGAAACGACGGCCGGATCAGTCGCTCGCGGATCACGAACCAATACACGCTGACCAAAAACGAGATCGACCGCGCGATGACAAACGACCACGCCGCGCCTTCGACGCCCAGTGCGGGAAAACCCACAAGCCCGAAGATCAGGAACGGGCCGATGATCACCTGCAGCACGGATCCCGTTGTAATCACGACGCCGGGGAAGACGGGGTCGCCAATTGAGCGCATCAGCCCGGTGCCGACCATGGACAGTCCGAACGGTGGAAACCCGATGGCCGCGATGGTGATGTAGGCCACGACCAGGTCGAGGATTTCGCCGCGTGCCCCCAGCAGGTGGAACAGGGGCTCCGCGAACGCGACCAGCGCCACCGAGCAGGACACGTTGAAGACCAGCACGAGCAGCAGGCCGTGGGTGGTCAAGAAGGCTGCCCGTTCGCGGTCGCCGGCGCCGATGGCTCGGGCCAGCACGGCGCCGGCGCCCATGCCGATCCCACGCGTTGCGGCACCAAGGGCCATCATCACGGGAAAGGTGAACGTCACCGCGGCGATCGCGGCGGTACCGACGATGCCGAGGTACACGGCCTCGATGAACTGCGACAACGTCATCGCCAGGAAGCCGAGGATCATGTAGCCGGACAGGCGGATCACGTGGCGCGACATGTCGCCGCTCGCGAAGTTGGCCTCTGCCCCGGGTTCGGCGCTCATGTCGGCTTGGCCGCCGTCTTTGGCTTGGCAAACCGCTTACACTACAGCGAATATTCGTGCACCGCGTAGGGCGGGTTTACAAGAGGGAGAAACGATGAAAAGAGTGGGTTGGGCGCTTGGCGCCGGGTTGGTTGTCCTGGCCATCGGCGCCGTGGCGTCGGAGGGAGAGGTCGACTATCGCCAGCACACCATGTCGGCGGTTGGTGGGCACATGCAGGCGATCGGCGAGATCATGCGAGGCAACGTGCCGCACCGGGAGCACATAGCGACCCACGCGAATGCGCTTGCGGATCTGGCTGGCCTGGCCGACACGCTGTTCCCGGCGGGTTCCGAAGGTGGCGATGCTCTCCCCGCGATTTGGGAGAACGGCGAGGACTTCCAATCCAAGCTGGCGGCGTTCAAGGAGGCTGCGACGAGTTTCAAGGCGGCTGCCGGTAGCGGCGAGATGGCGCAAATCGGTGGCGCGCTGCAACAGTTGGGGCAGGCGTGCAAGGGCTGCCACGACGACTATCGGGCCAGTTAATCACCGGTCAACGCATGGGGTGCACCGCCAGACGGCATGCCGAAGCCGCTCTGATGGCGGTAGTCGCCTTGGTGGTCGGGTCTGCTTGCCAGCAGGCCGACCCCGCCCAGTTGCCGCGACCGATACCACCATCGGCCCCAGCAACCGACCTGTGGGGAGCCGCGGCCGTCGGCGACATTGGCACGTTGGAGACGCACCTTGCTCGAGGCACCGATCTCGACGCTCTGCAGGGCGAGTTCGGCATCACCGCGCTGGTGGCAGCGACGATCGGCGACCAGGTGGTCGCCCTCGACTGGCTCATAGCCCATGGCGCCGATGTGGACGTGCGCACGAGCGACGGCAGCACGACGCTGCAGGCGGCGGCGTTCATGGGCAACGCGACGGTTGCCCAGAGGTTGCTCGAGGCAGGCGTTAACGTATCGGCGACCAACGACAACGGCCAAACGGTGTGGCAGACGCTGGCGACGGACTGGGAAACCACCAGCGCCGTCGCGAACCTGTTCGACCTGACGCTGGACCGCCAAACCGTGGCGGCCGGTCGTGCTGCCATTGCTGGAATGCTCACACCGCATCTCGAGGAACTGGCCGCCGAGGACATTTGGTTGGCGGCGGCCTCAGGGAACGTCGATGCCGTGCGGATCAATGTCGAGCGCGGCGTAGAGGTCAACCAGCGCAACGACGACGGCGCGGCGCTACTGACCGTCGCGGCGATTTTCGGGCACGACGGGGTGGCGGCCGTGCTCCTCCAAGCCGGTGCAGAAGTCAATGCCAAGAACCCGCAGAACGGATCCACGGCGCTGCACGCGGCGGCCTTCCTTGGTCACGCCGCGGTTGTGCAGACGCTCTTGGCTGCCGGTGCCGATCCGAGCCTGGCGAACGATACGGGCGGTACCGCGGTCGCCGCCGCCCGGCTGGACTGGCCGACCACCCGGTACGTGGCCGGCATGCTGCAAATCCCGCCCGGCGACGAAGCTTCGGTGATGGCGGGCAAGGCCGCCGTCGTCGAGATGTTGCGTGCCCGACTCGCCCAATAGTCGACGCGGGTCGGCCCGCTTAGAGCGTGTTTAGGCGTTGGCTACGAGCAGCACGGCGGCAACGGCGAGGATGAGGGTCACCGCCGCCCGCAACCAAAAGCTCGGCGTCGACGGCAGGTGTTCGCGACCGGGTTTGCGGCCCGTGAACATCGCCAAGGCCGTGCGGTCACGCAACACGAGACCGTAGACCGCGTGGGCCGTCAAATGGACGCCTACCCCCCCGAGGATCAGCCAGTGCAGGCGGTGGTGGATCCAGTTCGCCACGCGCGCGAACTCCGCCGACGCGTAGTCGTAGAGCGGGCCTTCCGTAAAGATGTCATCGGTGGCGAACAGGCCCGTGCCGACCTGCAGGGCCGTCGCTGCGATCAGCATCGCGGCCATGGCAATGCCCGGTGACGTATGGGCGGCCTTGGTGCCGCGGCCACGGAAGTGGTCGACGAGCTGAAGCGGTGTCGTCCAGTAGTTTCCCCACCGGGCGTACCGGCCGCCCCAAAGCCCCCAGCCGAGGCGGAACACCAGCAGGCCGAGCAGCAAGAGCCCCGAGCGCTGATGCCACGCCATCAGGCCGATGTCGCCCTGGAGGCCGGAATAGAGCGAGAACGCGATGGCGCAAGCGAACAACCAATGCCATATCCGCAAGGGCCAGTCCCAGATGAGCGGGCCTTGGTCTTTCACGCGTATGGTGTGCCGTCCTTGTGCTCATAGCCGCCGCCCCGACCGCGGCCGGAGATGCGCATATCGATGTCCGAATACTCGACATCGTCGCCCGGCCGCCTGCTGCCGACCTCCAGGTACGAAACCACGTCGTCGGTCTCGTTGAGCAGGTGATGGCCGTCGCCGCTGCCGGCGGGGAAGCCGGCGCACATTCCCGGCCGGAGCGGAGTCCGCCCGCCGTCGGTCACCAAGGTGGGGTTACCGGCGAGTATGTAGATGAACTCGTCCTCGGTGGAATGCCAATGCCGCTGCGAGGAGGCCGTCCCCGGCGGTAGCGTGACCTGGTTGATCCCGTAATCAGTCAGCCCGAACGGGTCGCCGAGCGCGTGCTTCTCGCGGCCAGCGCACGGTGCATCGAAGGGCGGCGGATAGCTGCTGCCGCGCCGTGACTCAACGGACACGGCGGCGATCGCAGGAGGTTTTGACTCGGGCATGTTGAAGCATCCGGGGCCGTTTGCCGAACGGCCAGTCTACCGCCGCCGCGCTTGGGCTGTGCGCGCATCGCCGCGCTATACTGACGAGCGAAACTTTCTGTCTTGGACGATCCCGATGGCCTTGCTAGGCACCGTGCATTACGAGGTGCGCGACGGCGTTGCACTGTTGACTGTCGACAACCCGCCGGTGAACCCGATGAGTTCGGGTGTGCGCTTCTACCTGTCCGAACACCTGCAAACCGCGCTTGCGGACGACGCCATCGATGCGATCGTCATCACCGGCAAGGGACGGGCATTCATCGCCGGCGCGGACATCCGCGATTTCGGTACGACACCCAACCCCGACGAGCAGCCGAAGCGCGCGGCTGGCGAACTGATCGAAGGCAGCGCCAAGCCCGTGGTCGCGGCGATCAACGGCACGGCCTTCGGCGGAGGCCTGGAACTCGCGTTGACGTGTCACTACCGAGTCGCTGCTCCGGGAGCCCCGGTGGGCTTGCCGGAAATCAAGATTGGGTTGCTGCCGGGTGGCGGTGGAACGCAGCGCCTGCCGCGACTGATCGGTGCCGAGCGAGCCATGCAAGCCATTCTCTCGGGCGATCCGTTCGATACCGAGGAGGCTCTCGCGCTCGGCATCGTCGATCGCATCGCCGACGGCGATCTCGTCGACGCCGCGATCGCCTTCGCCAAGGACAAGGCCGGGTCGCCGCCGCATCCGTTGATCCGCAATCGGCGCGACAAGGTGCTCGCCGACCGCGACAACCCGGATGTGTTCAAGGCCGGCGAGGCCTACCTGGCGCGACGGATGCGAGGCCAGTTCAACGGCCAGATGGCCTTTGATTCCGTGAGGGCCGCCGTCGAACTCGACGATTTCGACGACGGTATCCGCGCCGAACGTGCCAACTTCCAGCGCTGCCACGACCATGAGCAACGCGCGGCGATGATCCACGTGTTTTTCTCCGAGCGACAAGCGACGCGGATTCCGGATGTTCCCCGCGACACGCCGGCCAAACGCATCGCGAACGCGGCCACCGTTGGCGGCGGCCTGATGGGTGGCGGGATCGCCATGTGCTTCGCGGATGCCGGCATCCCGGTCAAAGTCCTCGAAGTCAGTCGGGAAGCACTCGACAAAGGCTTGGCCGTCATCGCGACGAACTACGGACGCATGGTCAAGAGCGGTCGGATCACCGAGGCCGAGCGCGATGAACGCTTAAGTCTGATCGAGGGTGTGCTGGACTACGCGGCGGTTGCGGACGCGGACGTCGTCGTCGAAGCGGTGTTCGAGAATCTCGACCTCAAGAAGCAGATCTTCGAGAAACTGGACGCGGCCATGAAGCCCGGGGCCGTGCTCGCGAGCAACACCTCTGGCCTGGACCTCGATCAGATGGCGGCCTCCACGGGTCGGCCGCAACACGTCGTCGGCACCCACTTCTTCAGCCCGGCGAACATCATGCAATTGCTCGAAGTGGTGCGTGGTGCCGACACGGACAAGGAGACGCTCGCGACCGCAATGGCGCTTGGCAAAATCATCGGCAAGGTACCGGTGATGTCGACCAACGCCCCTGGTTTTATCGGCAACCGCATGCTCGGCGGGTATACGCGCCAAGCCGGCGAGATCATCCTGCACGGCGCAATGCCGGAGCAGGTGGACAAGGTGGTCTACGATTTCGGATTCAACATGGGTCCGTTCGCGATGAACGACTTGGTCGGCCTCGACCTCGGTTGGCGGGCGCGCAAGATGGCCGGCGTCGCCGACGAGGACAAGCCGTTGACGGCGGTCGTGCCGGACCGTCTCTGCGACCTCGGTCGCTACGGCCAGAAGACCAACGCGGGCTTCTATCGTTACGCCGAGGGCTCACGCCAGGGCCAACCGGATCCGGACGTAGCCAAGCTCATCGAGGCCACGTCCGCGGAACTTGGCATCGAGCGACGTGAAATCGGCGACGACGAGGTGCTCAAGCGTTGCCTTTACCCGCTCGTCAACATCGGCGCGCAGCTACTCGACGACGGCATCGCGTTGCGCGCCAGCGACATCGACGTGGTCTACGTCTACGGCTACGGCTTCCCGAAGTACCGCGGCGGTCCAATGTACTACGCCGACCAGGTCGGATTGGACAACGTCTACCGCGACATCGTCTCCTTCCATCAGTTGTACGGCGACGCTTGGCGCCCGGCACCGCTGTTGAAACGCCTTGCTGAAGAGGGCGGCTCGTTCGCCGAATGGGACGCGGCCAATGCGCGGGGTTGACGCCACGGCGCGCGTTGACGCGCCGGCCACCGTTCGCATTGTGGAGTTCGATGGCGACGACGACGGATACCTCGACTGGTTGGCCGTCTACCCGGACGGCTACGTGGTCAACGCACGCCGCAAACGCAGCCCGGACTATGTGGTCCTGCATCGGGCAACGTGCCGCTCAATCTCGAACCGGATGGTCGAGCCAGGTGCCTATACGGCGCGCGGCTATATCAAGTTCTGCGCTGAGACGCTGGCCGACGCGGCGGTCGTGCCAACGCTCTGCGGCCGTCCGCATGGCTCGTTCACGAAGCGTTGCGGATTCTGCAAGCCTTAAAGATCGGATGCAGTTCACGACCCGCAACAGCGATGCGATCCGCGCTGGCGAGGTGACGCTCACTTTCCGGAACTGGCGCCGGCCCCATGCCAAGGTTGGCAACGTCTACCGGCTACGACCGCATGGGGCGATCCGGGTGACCGAGGTGAGTCACGTGTGCATCTCGGCGATCGCCGACGAGGATGCGCGGCAAGCAGGATTCGCCGATGCCGCGGCGTTGGCCGCGTTCTTGAAGGTCGGCCGCGACGCTCAAGTCACCCGCGTGGGCTTCGAACTGGCCGACGAGCAGCACTTGAAACGTTCCGCCGACCTCGGTCTTGAGGACGTGCTTGGACGGTTGGCAGCCACTGATCGGCGGAGCGCAGCGCCTTGGACGCGCCTCGTACTCGGGCTGATCGCCACTCATCCCGGACGACGAGCCGGCGACCTGGCGCCGACGACGGGTTGGGAGTTGCCGAAATTCAAGGCCAATGTTCGCAAGTTGAAGGCTCTTGGCCTGACCCAGAGCCTGGAGACGGGCTACCGGTTGACCGACCTCGGTGAGCGCGCCTTGAAAGTCATGCGCGGCGACGTGTGAAGGCGCTGCTCCTGGACCTCGGCGGCGTCGTCATCGATGTCGAC
The DNA here is from genome assembly GCA_965203685.1 of Candidatus Azotimanducaceae bacterium. Taxonomy (GTDB): domain Bacteria; phylum Pseudomonadota; class Gammaproteobacteria; order Pseudomonadales; family Azotimanducaceae; genus VXYL01. Next base: position 4,812,457 of record OZ241908.1, on the reverse strand, counting down.
CCGCAACGGTGTTTTGAGTATTGGGCCGAGGCCGCCGGCGTTGACGTCGAGCACATTGCCGTCCGGTGGCGCGCGGACGACGCCTACGAGGCGTTCGAGATCGGTGCGATCGGTTTTGACGAGTACCTCGTGAGTCTCTCGACCCGACTCGGCATTTCGCTCGAGCCAGACGACTGGCGGGCTGGCTGGAACGCCTTGCTGGGCGATCCCATAGCCGAGGTCGTGGCTGCGTTGCCGACCTTGGCGTCGCGTCTGCCGCTGTATTGTTTCTCGAACACCAACGTCGTGCATCAAGCGGCGTGGGAGCGACGCCACGCCGACGCCCTGGCACCGTTTAGGCGGATCTACGTATCGTGGCAGCTTGGCATGAGAAAACCGAGCGTTGCCGCCTATCGGCGGGTCGCGGACGACATCGGGGTCGCGCCTCGGGACATCGTCTTCCTGGACGACAACGCCGGCAACGTGGAGGGAGCGAGCACTGCGGGGCTTGTTGCCCGCCACGCGCCGAACGCAGCGGCAACACTGGCGGTGCTGCGTGAACACGGAATTGGCTAGACAAAGGAGCCAGGATGAAAGCTGCGCTTTGCGAGACCCTTGACGGCCCGGACGCGGTTGTTGTGCGCGACGTCGATGATCCGGGCGACCCCGGCAACGGCCAGATCCGCGTGGCCATCGGCGCTTGCGGCGTCTCCCTTGCCGACGTCCTGATGACGCGCGGCGGCTACCAGGTCAAACCACCGCTCCCGTTCGTTGTCGGCGGCGAGGCTGCAGGCCGTGTCACTGCGGTCGGGGCTGACGTGGGTGATTTGGCCGTAGGCGACGCCGTCCTGGTATCCGCCGGTTGCGTGGAGCACGCGGTGATGGATGCGTCGCGGGCGACGCGCATCCCGGCGGGTGTCGACATTGAGGCCGCCGCCTCGTTCAGATCCAATTACACCACCGCCCTCTACGGCCTTGAGCGGGGACGACTCCGCGCCGCGGAAACCTTGCTGGTGCACGGTGCCGGTGGTGGCGTGGGGCTCGCCGCGGTGGATGTCGGCAAGCTCATGGGCGCGACGGTGATCGCGACGGCCAGCAGCGAAGCCAAGCTGGCTGTGGCCCGCGAACTCGGCGCCGACCACGTGATCGACTACCGCGACGGCTTCCGCGAGGCCGTCAAGGACCTGACGGACCAGCGTGGCGCCGACGTGATCTACGACCCCGTGGGCGGCGACGTGTTCGACGAGTCCATGCGTTGCGTGGCACCGTTCGGCCGCATCCTGATCGTCGGGTTCACCGGCGGCCGACCGGCATTGGCGAAGACCAACCACCTGCTCATCAAGGACGCCGAGGCGATCGGCTTCACGATCGGGGCGCTAGGGCAGCGCGATCCTGCCCGCGCGGCGCGCATCCACCGCACGTTGATGACTTGGCTGGGCGCCGGTCGGATCACACCTTACATCTCGCACCGCGTGCCGCTTGAACAGACCGCCGATGCCCTCAAGCTGATCGTCAACCGGGAGGTGATCGGGAAGGCCGTTGTCGTGCCGTGACGGGGTGACGCCGGGTCTCAAGACTCCGCGGCCATGATCCTTGCCGGCGAAATCAGCACGTTGAACTGTTCGCACCAGATGACAACGCTGCCGTAGTCCGTGGGGTCGAGACCGGCCGGGATCGCGTAGTTCTGGCTTCCCGAGAACGACTTCAAGCGTCCGAGATCGACGAACATCGTCGCCTCGACTTCGGTCTCCGGCGTGACGTCGGCGTCTGGCACGAGGTAGACGTGGAATTTCGGTCCCGGTCCGACCTTGAAATCCGGCTCTAGGCGCACGAGGTCGGCGTAGATGGTCGCCGAGCCTTGGCCATAGTGGATGGGGTCGGCCGGGTTGGCGTGGATGAAGGTCGCCTGTGCGACGATGTCGCTGTCGGACTTGGCGACGAGCGGTTCGTTGACCTCGGGTGGGGGGAAGAGATAGGGAAATACGCCGATTCCCAACGCGAAGCCGCCGACGACGCCGACGAGCGCGCCGATCAAGAGCAATAGTGCCGACCGCATCGCCCTAACCAACCGCGCGGGCGAGATCCGCCGCCGCAAGATCGCGCCACAGCGCGTCCGGAATCTCGGTCTCGATCAGCCCGAGGTTGGTTTCGACCTCCTCGACCGCCCAGACGCCAGGGATGACCGCGGCCACTGCCGGGTGCCGCAACGGGTACTGCAAAGCGGCCGCCCGGGGATCGACGCCGTGGGATTCGCACATGCGCCGGATCGCCTGCGCCTTCTGCCACAGGTGCTCGGGTGCGGGCTTGTAGTCGTACGTGGCCCGGCGCCGCTCGTCGGTGGCGAGAATGCCGGAGTTGTACGGACCACCGATGATGATCGAGACGTTGCGCTCGATACATTTGGGCAGAAAGACATCGAGGGGCTCCTGCTCGAGGAGCGTGAACCGACCGGCGAGCAGGAAGCAGTCGACGTCCATCTCGTCCATCACGCGACTGCACACCTGCCACTCGTTGACGCCGAGACCGATGGCGCGGACGACGCCGTCTTCGCGCAGGGCCCGCATGGCAGGCAGCGCGCCGTTCCTGGCGGCCTCGAAGATCCCCGGTTGGGCATCACCGTGCGTCCAAACGTCGATGTCGTGGCAGAGCAGGATATCTACGCGGTCGAGCCCGAGCCGTTCGAGGCTCGCCTCCAACGAGCGTCGGACCGCGTCGTAGGAATAGTCGTAGCGTATGGCAACCGGCTCCGCATCGCGCATTCCGGCGTAGCGCTCACCCTCGGCTTCGGGCACCAGCAGCCGGCCGACCTTGGTCGAAAGCACGAAGTCGTCCCGTGGCAAGGTACGCAAGGTCGCGCCGAGGCGCTTCTCGCTCAGACCGTGCCCATACAACGGCGCCGTGTCGAAATAGCGGATTCCGCCTTGGTGCGCACGTTGGACGATGGCGGCGGCTGTTTCCGCGCTGATCCGGTCCCCGACGGCGCCTAAGGGGGCACCGCCGAAACTGAGCTCGGTGACTTCCACGCCACTCGAGCCAATGGTACGTGTCGCAATCATGTCTCGATAATCGAACGGGCTTGGATACCCCAGCCCTCTCCTTTGTTGACGACGAAGAATAGACAGCCGAGCGAGCGGTCACCGCCATCGATCACGCCGTCCATGGCGACGGTGACGCTGCGCATGCCGCCCTGCACGGCCTCGGCACGGGTCTCGGTGACGAAGTGCCATGGACCGTCGCGGAAGGCGGTGGCGAGTTCCTCGCGGCTGTCCCACTCGCGCACCATGCCCACGTCGATCTTGAAGTGGGGCGTTGTCAGCAACGCCGCGCACCGTTCCCAGTCGCGGTCGTTGTAGGCGCCGACGTAGTCTTCCACCAGGGCGATGGCACGCTCGTGGTGCTCGTCGGTCTCGCCGCTGACCGTGGCGGTGCCGCCGTCGGTACCGTAACGGCACTGGATTCCCCAGCCGGCCTCGGTCTTGGTGACGATGTAGGTGACCCGATTCATGAGCACATTGCCGCCGTCGGCGTCGACGCGTGTCCAACCGCCGACGATGTGGGCGCGGTCGGGCGAGTCGTGGAGAACGCGGGGCTCGTGGCCGTTCGTATGGTCCCACCCCGTCGCCAGGATGCGTTCCCAGCTTGCTGTGGCTGCGTGGTCGACGAGCGATGGCACCACGGCCGGTGTGCCGCGCGACGAAACCCGGACGTGGGGGTAGTTGAGTGCCCCGGAGAACGTCTCCGCGTCGCGGCTATTGAAGGACGCGAAGAAGTTCCAGTAGGCGTCCAGTGCGGTTGCGCTGCTCATGCGGGACGCAACTTAGCACAGTCGCCAGGGCCAGTCAGAACAGCGTCAACTGCCGGTCGTCTCCCACGGCCCGGTCGAAATCTTGCCCTAAGGCCGCCAGCACCGGCTCCGCGACGGGTCGGACCTGCTTGTCCAGGTAGTGCTCGCGGTCCGGTTCGTTCACGAGGGCGTCGAGAGGTTCGGGCCCGGCGACCGTCATCACGTAGGACACGACGCGGTCCGAGCTTGCCGATTTGCGCGCGGCGGCGACGTGCGGCGGCGTATTGGCGGTGTAGTCGCCGGGCCGCTTTCGCAGCCCCTTGCGGTAGACGAGCTTGTCGTCGAGTTCGCCGTCGCGGAGGCGCTTGGCAACGCTCGCCAGGTAGTCCTCGACGGCCGATCCGGCGAACAGGCGCGCGTAGAGTTCCCGCTGCACGTCCTTGGCAAGCTCGGTCCAGTCCCTGCGAACGACCTCCATGCCCGTGAATTCCACCACCGGCTGGCCGTCCACGAGGCCGGCGTAGCGCTTGCGCGCCCCCGCGCCACCGTGACGGACCGAAGGCAGGAAGAGCTTCAGGTAGAGCTTCTCGAACTCCATCTCGAGCCGACTCTCGACGCGCCACTTGCCGTCTATGTACTCGGCGATAGCGGCATTGAGATCCCGGGTGAGCGTAGGCCCCGCAGCGCGCGCCTCCGCGGCGGCGAGGCCGGAACGCACGAAGACGCTGTCCGTGTCGCCGTAGAGGACGTCGAAGCCACGTTCCTCGAACCAGCGCTTCGACCATTGCAGGAGGTGGCGGCCCATGCCGGTGATGGCGTTGGCGATCGCCACGTTGTGGAACCGGCACGCCGGCGTGCCGAGTACGCCGTAGAACGAGTTCATCAGGATCTTGATGGCTTGCGAAGCGACGGCGTCGCCCGTGCGCTTCGCCGCTTCCCGGCGCGGAACCAACTCGTCGAGGATCGCGGGCAGGATCGCAGGGCCGCGCTCGAAGCAAGCGTCGTCTGCGACCCGTACCGTCATGGCGTCTGCATCGGCCGAGTCAACGAAGCCCAGCGGGTCGATGTTGAAGGTGCGGATGACGCTCGGGTACAGGCTCTTGAAATCGAACACCCAGACGTTCTCGTGAATTCCGGTGACGGGCTCGAAGACGTGCCCTCCGGCTTGTCGACGCGAGACTTGGGCGTCGTCGGAGTTCACTGTCGGCGCCACGACACGACGTCTGCGCAGCGCCGACAGGTAGAGGAAGTCGAACGACGCGATGCTCGCCGCTACGCGGTCGGGCGTCATGCCCGTCAAGCGACTGCGCGCCACCGAAAGCGTGACTAGGTCGAGTTTCTCGACGATTTCAAGCGCAAGGCGCGCATCGGTTCGTGCGTACTCGGCGAATGTCGCGAGGTCGTCGCGGTAACGGGCCAGGATGTCGTCTGCGCGATTGCCGGTGGAGTGTTCGACCCCGGTACCGAGAGCCACCTTCCCTTCGCCGAGTACCTCGCTGGCCACGCCGTTCAACGAATAGTCGTCGAAGCGCTGAAATGCCCCGCGCAGGAGATCCATGCCGTCGAGCACGAGACGACCGGGAATGGAGGCTTGCCCACTCCCGAAGTAGCCACGGGCTGGACGTACACGCACGGTCCCGGTGTCGCGTCCGAGGTGCAGCGGTATGCGCGTTCGCCGGGCGATCCGTGCGAGGACGTTGAGGTCGAAATCGATGACGTTCCAGCCGGTTAGCACGTCGGGGTCGATGGCACGGATGCGGGCGACGAAGGCGGCGAGGGCTTCGCGTTCGGTGGGGTACGCATGCGCCCGTTCGGGCATGTCCCGGCCCGCTTCATCGACGATCAGCACCTCGTCAACGCCTTGGCCGTACAAGGCGATGGCGAGCAGGCGTTGCGCCTTCGGGTCGGTCTCGATGTCGAACGACAGCACGGACGGGCTGATCGTGACGTCGGCCGGGCGCAGGAGCGGATCGTCGAAGACGCGGTCGAGTACGGTGTCGTCCGGCGGCGTCGTGGGCGCGCCGACGATTTCGCAGCCGCCGCGGATGCCGCGGTCGATCAGGTAGCGGACTGCGAAACGTACGTCCGCTTCGAACGTCGGTACACCGTGGCCATGCAACCGATCGCGGAGCGGGGGCGCGTCCTGCGGCACGCCGACGTCCACCCGCAGCGCGGGTTCGCCTGCGAAGGTGGTGTTTGCGGTCTCCATCTGGCGGGTCGCACCGAGTGTCCACGCCAGGGCGGCATCGCGTCTGCGTATGTGAAAACTCGGTGTTTGACGGCGGTCGCGCACAAGGAATGTGCCGCCGCCCTCCAAGACGCCGTAGAGGTGGACCACGGGCGCACCATCGTGGATGCGGTAGCTCGCCTGCAGGATGAAGCCGCGAGCAGGCCCTTTGCGGCTAGTCGGTGGTACGCGATTCGCGTTCACCGCCACATATGCGTGCCGCCGCAAACCGCGATGGCTTGGCCGGTGATGTAGGCGCTCGCGGGAGCGGCGAGGAACACGGCGATGCCCTTGAGATCGTCGGATTCACCGAGTCGCCGGAGCGGTGTCTGGGTCTCGGCGTTGCGCTTGGCGTCGTCGTTGTCCCACAGGGCACGCGCGAAGTCGGTCTTGATGAGTCCCGGACAGATGGCATTCACCCGGACGCCCTTGGGCCCGTACTCAAGCGCGAGGTTGCGCACGAGAGCGATGTCGGCGAGCTTGGAAATGCTGTAGGTGCCGAGGGTGAGCGAACCGTTGAAGGCGCCCGTACTCGACGTGATCATCATCGAGCCGCCCCCATTGGCTACCATGTCGGGGGCCACCATGTGCGCGAGCCAGTGGTTCGAACGCACGTTGGAGTTCATGATCTTGTCGAAGGCCGAGTCCGGGATTTCCGACATCGGGCCGTAGAACGGGTTGATGCCCGCGTTGGCGACCAGGATGTCGATGGGCCCGAGGCGGTCGCGGGTCTCCGCGACCAGTGCCTCGAGTTGGTCCTTGTAGCCGATGTTGCAGGCGATGGGCGTGGCAGCGCCGTCCCCACACTTGGCGTTGATCTCGGCGCAGGCGGCTTCGCACTGATCGAGCTTGCGGCTCGACACAACCACCTTGGCGCCGTGCTCGGCTAGCCCGGCGGCCATGGCGAGGCCCATGCCCTTGGAGGCACCGGTCAGAAGCGCCACTTTGCCGGTGAGATCGAAAAGACTGGTTGGAACGGACATGGCCGACGTTGCTCCGCAAAAGCCGGGCAGACTAACCGGCGGTCAGGCAAAAAGCTATTGCGGTCAAAGCCTGGGCGTTCGAGGCGCCGGGTTGCCGCAACTGTCGCCCTCGTAGAGGCCGATGTCGTCGATGTAAACGTCGCGGGAGCTCTGCGCGAAGTCGAAGGCGACGCGCCCGTAAAGGTCAGTCTCGGCGATCGTGAACGTATGCTGGAAACTCTGGAATGAGCTCGTGAGGTCGACGGAGAACTGCCCGCCGCTCGTGTTCCTCCAGTTCGTGCGGTTGGAATCCGTGTAGGCCGTCATGGTTCGCTCGCCCGTCGACCTCGCGCGGTAGCACAGCGTGTACTCCTGGCCGCCGATCACCATCACCGAGTGGCTGATCTGCGCATGCCAGGAGTCGTCAGAGGCGTTCGCCATGTCTATGTGGAGTACACCGCCGCTGACGTCGATGTCGTCGGTGGCCTGCTGTACGAAGTTCCAGTGGCGGAGCGTGCGCCGGTGTTCGCTCAGGAAGTTGCGGCTGAAGCGGTGCTGGTCGATGGTGAACGTGCCGCCACTTGCGATCAGGTTGCCAGGCCTGCGCCTAAGAGGTGACTGTTCGGAGAAGAACATCATGTCGTTGCTGATCAGGCCCCCGGCGTTCTGGATCTGCAGGAAATGCAGGCCGCCGGGCCTGGGGTTCTGCTCGAGCGTGACGATCAGGATTTCGTCATCGCAGGCCGGCATGTCGCCGGTTTCGCAACTGACGCTCGCGGCGACGGTGCGTCCGTTGACCAGCACCACGGGGTCGTCCAGGACATGGCGTGCGTTGATGCGAAGCTCCAGGTCCTCGTTGAGGAATGGGATTTCCACGCCCTCCGCCCGCCCATCCACGCCGGCGTACTGCTCCTGGATCGGACCGACTGGCCACAGTGCGGGTTGGGGGTAGTCGACAGTGACCTTGGGACCCAGCCTGGCCGTCAGTGTGATGACCATGTCGCCGGCGTTCGCAAGCGACAGTAGCCGTGCGCGCGAATAGGCACCAGCGCCGCTCCGGTTCGTATAGCGTGGCCAGTCGAACTCCACCGCCACGGGTCGCGTGACGGTATCGCTGACCACCCGCACGCCTTCGCCTTGCAGGACGACGGATCTATCTCGCGAGGCGTTCTCAAGCGCCCGCAGGAAGGGGATGGTTCGGCCGTCGCTCGCGGTGGTGGCGTTCAAGGTGATCTGCCGGGCGAACGCCCCCGGGAAGCCCGTGCTGGTCTGCAGGACCATGTTCCAGATGTCCGGCGACGCGCCCGCAAGGATCCACATGTCCCGCTCCGGGAAGCTCGGGCCCATGTTGACGATGTCCATCAGGTGCATGATGTTCAACCGCCCTTGCGGAAGCAGCATCCAGCGGTCGTAGGCACCGCGCCAGGTCGGCGCGTCCATGCCACTCCCCGGGGTATTGGTGCTCACCAGGAACGGCATCTTGTGACAGGAGCCGCAGGTCTGCGTTCCCGCATTCGGTTCGCTCGAGTCCTCCACGAAACTGAAGTCGAAGTGGCCGCGGCGGGCGCTGGAGGTCAGCACGTTGTCGTAGGCGCGGCTCGGGGCTGGCGGATAAGGCGCGCTCAGGATGTAGGTGGCGAGCGCGTCGCGCTCGTCCCCGCTGAGCAGGCCGGCCTTGTCCTCGTCGTTCGTGTGCGGGCATGAGTCGTCGGTGTCCAGTTCGCACATGGTCGTTGCCAAGCTGCCGTCGACCAGGTGGCGCGTGCAGCTCAAGGGATCGTCGAGGGCGCAGTTCGGGTCCACGTCACCGCCGATGTTCGCTGTATTCATGCCGCCGTACGGGTCGCCCGGGATACCGTCCCAGTGGTACGGCTGCGTATCCCGGGCGCCGCGGACCGGCATGGTGACCCGGGGCGGAACCTGGTCCATGCAACCTTCCGTGCCGCTGCAAGGCGGCGTCTGCAGCACCCAGATCAATTGATCGGTGTGGGCGTCCGGGTGGCAGCTCTCGCAGGAGAACGTGCCAGTCGTGGACGCGTCCGCATCGTTGAACGCAATGCGGCCAGCCTTGACGGTGGGGTGCGTCGGATCGTCGAGTTCGACGGTCGTGGTTACGCTTGGGCTGGCCAACGTCGTCAGATCGACCAGGGACACCGTGTTGCCGACTGCGTTCAACACCCATGCCGATTCTGGTGAGCCATCCTCGTTGGAGATCAGCGCGACGCCTCGCGGCGCGGCGCCGACGGCCACGCGACCGAGTACGCTGCCGGATTCGATATCGAAGGTGAATAGCTTGTCGGACCCGGCTGCCGTCACCACCAGCGTGGCGTCGTCGTCGCTCACCTGGATCCCGAACGGCGTGGCGAGCGCCATGCCGGCAGCCGGGTGCGAGGGCGGCAACGGCTCGAGGTCGTGGCGCACGGGATTCGAGCAGGCGTATGGACAGTCCACCTGCGTGATCTGGTTCAGGAACGCTCGGTTTTCCATCTCGGCCATGCCGTCCCCTCCGGTGCCGGCCTTGCCGTTGGCATCGTTGCGGGCGTCGGCCTGGGCCACGAAGACGCTGCCATCGCTGTCCACGGCAATGCCGTAGAGCAACGTCCCGACACCGGTCACCACACGCAGGCGATTGTCCGTAGCGGTATCGAAGATGAAGAGATCGCGGTCCGGCAGCTCCGTGTTCTTGACGATGTCAGCATCGTAGTTCGTGGACAGGACGTTGTTGTTCCTGAACACGTGCTCGACCGCGTCGAACGTACACACGTCGTCGTCGATGCTCTCCGCCTCGCAGCCCGAAAGCTGGGTTTGGTTGTTGGACTCGAAGGCGATCACATAGAGCTTGTTGTCGCGCACCGTGATGGCGCGTGGATCCTGGGCGGAGATCGGCAGCGTCTTGGTGACCGTGCGCGTCGCCACGTCGACCACCGCGATCCGGTTGGACGTCGACAAGGCGACGTATGCCTTGTCGTTGTTCGCGAACGCCACGCCGACCGGTTCGTCAAAGCGGGTCGCGCGCGTGGTGTGATTGAAATCGTCGACCGTGGCGATGACCTGGTGGAAGAAGTCGCTGTCAGTGTCGGTGTCGACGACGCTCACGGAGTCCGATACGTGGTTGGTCACCCATAGTTCTTTGCCATCGGGGCGCACGGCAAGGCCAACGGGGTCGACGCCGGCGTTGATGCGGTTGACCACGGTTCGGGTCCCGATGTCGATCACATCGACGGTGTCCGCAGGCGTATTGACCGCGTAGACGAAGCCGCCGTGGACTACGATGGGTTTGGCATGCGGACTCGCGAACGTCGGCCGCCCGACGTTGTCGGGGACGTCGACAACCACGCCGGCCTCGGCACCGAGAACCGTTGCCGCAACTGTGGCGAGCATGAAAGCGACGCCCGCCACGCAACCGCCTTGCCACTGTTGCCGATCAGTCACGATCTGTTTTCCGGCGCTTCCTTGAAACGCCTGTCCGCCGCGCGTGTAACCCACGAACTAAGCACAGGGCGACGTCAATTGCAAGCGGGGGCTCTCGCTACATCTCGCTACAGTCTTCGCTCGATTGAGACTCCGAGGTAGGCGTTCGTGTACGTCGGCGGGCGTCGCCCGAAGGCGAGCACGTTGTGGATCGCGTCCGGCGTGACGCCGCCTAATGCCCAATCGGCGCTGGCGTAGTCCTCCCAATACCAACGCGCGATGACGTCCGTTTGGCGACGCCAACGGTACGTGGCTTCCACGTTCAGCGATCGATGGTCCGAGACCAAGTCGGGGAAGGCCTGTGCGCCGTCCGCGCGCCTTGTCGCGTAACGGCCGCGGCCATACGCTTGGCTGTAGGTCAATGCGACGTCCAAGTCGGCGTGCAGAACGCCATCCGCCCGCGCCACGAGGCCGGCTGCTCGAGTGTCGTCCAGCGTCTCGTAGTACCAGTCAGTTCGCGGATAGGTTTGGCTGCCGGCCGTGGTCGCGTCCGAGGCGCGCGATTCAAGGAATGCGGACAGATAGACATCCGAGGCTGGCGCATAGCTCACATCCAGCGCCCAGCCGCTGTCCCGTTCGCGTTTGAGCCCGAGTTCCGACCTCGGATAGCGGGTGGCCCGCACATCGACCTCTGCACCGAGCGACACTGGGACGGCGACGGCCCGGTAGTCGACGCGGGCGCGCCAGGAACGTCGGTCGCGCGCGGCCTGGTAGTAGCGTCTCGTCAACGGATTGTTGCGGGTGACGTCCTGGAATGGCGAAGCGTCGCGCGACGCTTGGCTTCCCTTGATGGAGAACGCGAGCCCCTTGGGGCCGTGCGCGACCAGATCGATCCACGCGCCCCTCTCGCGGTTGCGAGCGATTTCTAGTGGTGCGCGCTGCGCATCGGAAGACCGCGCGCCCGCCGTGACGCTCACGCGGCTCCCGACGCGGTGCCGCACGCGCGCCTCGGTGGTCTGTCGGCGCAGGTCGTAGGCCCGGCTGGGACGTAAGGGCGTTACGATCAGATCGCCGAGGACGGGCGCAAGCATAAGGACCGGAGACTGGCTAACGCGCTCGTGCTCGCGATGCATGAGGCTCATCCGAAGCCTCCGCGTGAGTTGGCTCGCGACATTGACGACACCGGCGAAGGTCCGCACGTCGCCCGCCAGGCTGGGAGCAGGTAGGAGCCCGGGGGCGAGCGCGCCGTTCGTTGTGTACGGCAGGAATGGGTCGTCCTGGCGATGCCGTCCCCAGGTCAAGCGCGCGTTCAACCGCGTTCGCCCGAGGACCGTGCGGGACGAGAGCATTGCCGTGTCGACGCCGTTGTCCGGCGCTAGAGTTGTCCGGCCGGTTGGGTCGCCTTGGCGCGAGAAGGCGTTTTCCCATGCGAGCGCCGCATCGGCATTGCGAAACCGGGATCGGCGCAATTGTGCCCCGACCACCCAGGGCTGACTCGTGAACACGGCTTGACCGCCAACCTCCTCGCTCGCGTGATCGATGGGTTTAGGCAGACCGGTCGCTTGGTAGAAGTGATCGGCGAAGGTCTCGGTGGTGCCGGTCTTCGTCTCGCGCGCGTAGGTCGCCTGCAGACGGACCTTTGGCGCGGGCTCGTAGGACAGACGTGCATGCGTTTGCCGCCGCCGGGTGGCGTAGTCGAGGGTCTTGCCGGACGCTACCTCGGCGTTGAGCGCCACGGCACCGTCCCGCCACGTCTCGGGCAGTTCGAGCATCGTCCTGCCGACGTACGGTGTGCGACCGTCGGTCGCAACGTTGCGTGGCACCTCGCGCCATTGCACAAGGACGTCGTAGCGGCCGTGGTGTCCGGTTCGGACTTGCGCCTGGCGGGAGTCTAGGCCGAGGTCCGCGGCGTCGAAGGCGAGATACCGTCCCTCGGCATCGCGGTGGACGAGGGACGCATCACCGTTGGCGCGCACGCCTGCCCGATCGAGCCCGTTGTCGCGACCGAAGCGGGCGTGGGTGTCGTCGACCGCAAGCGCCCCCACGCGCCATTGGCCTTGGCGCGCCGTGGCCAGGTCGAAGGGACATAGCCGGCAGCGCCAACGCGAGGTGTCAACGTGATCGTAGTTGGGCGTCACGAGCGCCCCGTGGAGCGGCGACGCTACTGTCGTGGCGAGGACGGTCATCGCGGCGCACGCTTTCATCATCGTCGGAACAGGTTGCCGGACGGGTGGTTCGACCCGTGTACGGCGAAGTGGCAGTTGAGGCAGGCATTCGCGAGCAGGAATGCCGACGCGCGTCCGGCGGCAAGGTCCTCCGGCGTCTGCGCGAAGCTGCGGTGGCCGACCGAGGAGTGACAGCCTTGGCAGAGTTGCGGTGCGCGACGCACTAGGAGGGCCGGTTGATTCGATCCGTGAGGCACGTGGCAGATGCCGCAATCCTCCACGACCGGGGCATGTTCCCAGAGAAACGGGCCGCGCAGGTCTGCGTGGCAATCGAGGCAAGTGTCATTGACGGTCGCACGTCGAACGAGGGCGTCAGCACCCCCGCCGTGTGGGTCGTGACAGTCCCGGCAGAGGAACTGGTTGTCGCGCATCGGATGCGACGACAGCTTGAGCGTGTCGGCGGCGACTTGGCGATGGCACCTACCACAGGCCTGGGACTGACCCTCCCGGGTGCGTACGGTGTCGACCTCGGCGTGGATGACGTGGCAGTCCGCGCAAGCGAGTCCGGCTTCCTCGTGCGCGCTGCCGGCCCAGTGGGCGCGTTCGTAGTTGGCGTGACAGGCGAGGCAAAGCGAGTTCTGCACGACCGCGTCGGTGTTGCCGCGTAGACCGAAGTTGATCATCGGCTCGCGCGCAGCGCCGACGGCGAGAATGTTCGTCGTGTGCTCGCCCCCCGGGCCATGACAGGCTTCGCACTGCATGCCCGCGGGCAGAACGCCGCCCTGGGCGATTTGGAATGGCGATCCGGGCACGCCGGGATGGCCGTGGACGGTCCGGAACACTTCGAGCGTCGGAAACGGCTCGTCCTCGTCGTGGCAGCCAAGGCAGGAGTCGGCGCCGCGCCGCGAGTAATCGCCTTCGTGTAACTTGGCGACGAGTTCATCGTTGGCCGGCCCGACCCCAGGCGCGCCCGTCGCCGTCAGCGAGACTGTCAACGCGGCCGCGGCGACGAACCGCCAACCGCGGCACGTCCTGACCTTGGTGGTGTGGCCTACTCTCACACCTCGATTCTAGTGCCCCGACGGATCGAAACGCCGTTTTCTAACCGCCGTCCAGCGCAGTATTCTTTGGCGTGTCGATTTGCGGACGGGGAGCAACATGGTTGGACGCAGTGGCGCGGACCGCCGAGCATGGGGAATGGTCGTCGGCGTTGGCTTCGGGGCCGCTGCCCTGCTGCTCGGTGCGGCCTACGCGCAAGACTCAATCGACGACCACGGCAACGAGCGACTGTCTTCCACGCGTATCGAACACTACGGCGTCAGCCAGGCGGGCCGTCTCGAGACGATGGGTGACCTGGACGTTTTCCGGCTCGACCTGCAAGGACGGGCAGAGATCGAGATGCGTAGCAGCGGCGCGCTCGATACCCAGGGACGGCTCCTCGACAGCGAAGGCGGCGTGCTTGCGGAGGACGACGACAGCGGCACGGACCTGAACTTCCGCATCGTGGAAACGTTGGAAGGCGGCGTGTACTACGTCGAGGTCGCGAGCAACATGGACGTCGGTGACTACAAGATGACGGCGCGGATTCGGCGTGCCGGGGACGACCACGGCGACACGTCCGGAGCATCCACGTTGTTGCCCATCGGTATACGCAACACGGGGAGAATCGCCCCGGCGGACGACACGGACACGTTCCGCATCGAGGTGTCGGAGGAGACAGGGTTGCGGGTCTCCACCGGCGGGCCCACGGACACGATCGGGGAATTGCGCGACAGCGACGATGAGGTGCTCGCCATCAGCGACCACGGTGGCATCCAGGACAACTTCGAGATCGAACACCACGTTGAACCCGGGACGTACTACGTGCACGTGACGGCGGCGGCGGTCGGCTCATTCACCGTGGGCGCGGAGTTGTACGAGTCGGACGGACCTGACGATCACGACCACGCGGGCGAAGACGACCACGGCGACGAGGAGCCGGAAGAGAGTGCTTGGGACGTGTTCGTGGACTCGATTTCAGAGCCGATCGTTCAGGCGAAGTGCACGGAGTGCCACGTAGCGGGTGGCATCGGCAGCCCGAACCTCCGGTTCGTGAGATCAACGGACGCCGATCACCTGATGACTAACTTCGACGCCTTCCAGAGCTTTGTCGCGGAAGGCCACGATGGCCACGACCATGAAGACAACGACAACGTGACCTTGATCTTGGACAAGGTCCGAAACAGACCTAGTCACGGTGGCGGACTGCAGATCGAGGATGGCTCGCCGCAGTTCATGGACCTGGAACATTTCCTCAACCTGCTTGCCGAAGAGGTCGCCGACGAGGACGACCACGACTAGCAGGCGCGCCGTTAAGTCGCGTGGTTAGCCGCTCAGCCGCAGCGAACGCCGCCCTCGGCCTCGCACTCTGCGCGGCGTTGGGGGTCTATGCCGAGAGCGGCGAAGAGATCGCCAAGCGCGAGTGCCGCGAATGTCACGGCCCGCTCGGACGCAGCGAGCAAGCGGACATCCCGTCCATCGGGGGCTTTTCCGAGTTCGCCATCATGGATCTGCTTGACAGCTACCTGCTCGGCTTCCGACAAGCACGTCCGGTGGCGCTCGAAGACGGTTCGGAGAGGGACATGCTCGAAGTCGTCGAGTCGATGTCCGAAGATGCCATCGAAGCCGTGGCCCTGTACTACGCTGCACAGACCTGGCAGCCGCACGAGCAGCCGTTCGATGCCGAGCAGGCCCGGCGAGGCGCGCGCATCCACGCCCGCAAGTGCGCCAAGTGCCACCTCAAGGAGGGCAGCGTCCCGGAAGCCGACCACGCCCTCCTTTCGGGTCAGTGGCGCGACTACCTGGCGGCGGAGTTCGGCGATTTCGATAGCGGGGCCCGGCGCATGGCGGACAAGATGAAGCAGAAGTACGACACGCTTTCACCCGCCGACAAGGCCGCCTTGCTCGAACTCTACGTCAGCGCGGGCAAGTACTGACACGCCGGCGTCACTCGGTCGACGCGCCTACACGGTCGCTGCCGCGCGCTGACCAAACGATGATCGGTAGGCGGGCACGACACCCGCGGCGGTCGCGCCGACAATGCCCAGCACCACGGGCACGGCGATCGCCGCAAGATCGGCCCGTAGCTCTATGGACCAGCCGAAAGCCAGTGGTTGGACGACGTTGCACAAGAGCCACGCGATGGCGAAGCCGAGTGGAACCGCGCTGATCGCGGCCACCGCGCCCAGGATTGAGGCTTGCGCCACGGCCAGGCGCCAGGTCTCCACGCGCCCGTAGCCGATCGCGCCGAGCAGTTGGAACTCGCGTTCGCGACTGGCTTGCAGGGCCGTCAAGGCCGCGTACAGCCCGAGAACGGCGACGGCGAGGGCGACGCTTGTCAGCGACCGGCTGACCAGGAACGTGCGGTCGAAGACGTCCATCGCCACGGCACGGATGGCAGCCTGGTTGCGCACGTTCGCGGTGCCGAAACGCTCGGCGAGCGTTGCCGTCAGGTCGTCGATCGCATCGCTGTCGGCCAGCACAGCGATGCGCAGCCAGCGCACGGCCTCGACGGGGAACCGGGTTTCATAGTGCGATGTCGGCAGGATCACGCGCGCCGCGGGGGCGCCGAAGTCGCGGAACACGTGGCCGATCTCGACGTCGAAGTGCCGACCGCCGGCAACGGCAGTGATGGTGTCGCCCACACCGAGACCGAACAGTCGGGCGCCGACCTCGTTGACCATGGCGCGGGTGGTCAGTTGATTCTGGAACCCGTAGCGCCGGGCCTCGTCCGCTGTCAGCGTCGCCAGGCTCACGGTGGCAGGACCGCGGAGGAGTCGCGCGTCCACGTCGGCGTAGCGGCGCACATCCTTAACGCCGGGCAGGGCCGCGATCCAGTCCACGTCGGCCGCGGTCACAGGCTCGTGCGCGTTCACGTAGACGCCGGGCCAAAGGCGTTGCTCGAGCATTGTCGTGAAATCGAGACGCAGGCTTTCAACCATGAGCCCCATCCCGATCGCAGTGGCGACGGCGACCGACAGCGCGCCGAGGGACAGGCGGAGTTCGCCGACGCGGACGGCGGCCGCCCGCAGGTTCGCCCGTGCCCCGATCGTGCGGGTAAGGGCGGCAAGCCTGCTGGCGGCGCTGCCGAACAGGGGCACGTTGTAGGCCATTTGCACGGCGCAGAGCCCGGCAAGAGCGGCGAACGCGGACAGCAACGTGGCGTCAACGATGCCGAACACCGCGACCGCGATGCCGAGCCCGCCCACCACGTGCAGTGTCCGGTGACCGGCCCTAGGCGTTCGCGTCGCCAGGATGGGCCCTACGGCTGCAGCAGCCACTCCACAAGCGACGGCCTTGGCCACGAGCCACGGCCCCGTCGATATCGTGACGTCGCCCCCGAAGGCAGTGGCCAGCAACTGTTCGGCGACGAGGGTGCCGACTGCCAGGCCGATCGCCGTGCCGGCCGCGCCTAAAACGAGACCCTCGGCGACGCCGAGGGTGCGGAGCGCTTGGCGCGAGACGCCGATCGCGACCAGGCGTTCCTGCTCAAGGCGGCGCCGCGCCACGTTGGAGTAGCTTGCCTGCGCGGCAACTAGGGTCGCCATCAGCATTGAGAGCATCGCCAGCGCACCGAGGGTGAACGCCATGGCGTCGGCAAAGCGGCTCGCGGGATTCCAGCGCCGGGTTGCGACGATTCGATGATCGTCGATCGTGGGGTCGGCGTAACGCGGCATCGCGGCCGTGATCCCGGGGAGGACGGCGTCGAGGATGTCGAGGAAACGGGCCCGGACACCGTCCACTCGCAGCCACACAGCGTCGATCTCGCCTTCTCGATCCAAAAGGCGCTGTGCGGTCGGCAAATCCGCCAGAACGATCGCGGAACCGCCAGGTGTGGGGCGGGGCTCGGCCTCGACCACATCCGTGGCGATTCCGGCGCGGCGGATCGCCTCGGCGATCGCCGCGGATGCTATGACCGCGTCGCTGGTCAAGAAATTGGCAGCCGGAGGGCCGGTCGGTTGCTGCACCACAGCCGCCGGCGCCAACCCGGCCAAGGGATCGAAGCCGATGATGCGGATCGGTTGACCACCGACGTCCATGAAGTCATCGATCGCCGGGGCCATGGCGGCCACGGTTGGAAACTCTCCTTGGCGCCAACGTTGCCGCAAGTGGAAGTAGACCTGCTCGGTCAGCGCGGGTGCGGTCAACAGGTGGGTGTGGGCGAATGTCCCGCCCGGCAACGCGTCGAGCGTGCCACGGATCGATTGACTGACCGCGTGCACCGTGACAACGGCCATGACGGCAAGGGCGATGCCGATCAGCGTTGCGAGCGCGCCGACGGAGTGTCGGCGGAGGAAGCGCCCTTGGCTCTTGATCAGGCTCCTCAAGGTGCTCCCTGAGATAGGTCGATCAACCGGTCAGCGCGAGCCGCAATGCGTTCGTTGTGCGTGGCGATGACGAGCGAAGAGGCGGCGCTTGCGGTAGCCTGCCACAGCGCGTCGGTCACCACGGCGGCGCTTCGACTGTCGAGATTGCCCGTCGGCTCGTCGGCGAGCACAACCGGAGGTGTGTGCGCCAGGGCGCGCGCGATTGCCACGCGCTGTTGTTCGCCGCCGGACAAGGTATCCGGGAAGCGGTCGGCGCAGTGACCGACCCCGAGTTCGTCAAGTCGTGCCAATGCCGCGCTGCGGCGTTCAGGCAACCGGTTCAGTTCCAGTGGCAGCAGCACGTTTTCGGCAACGGTCAGCGTCGGGACGAGGTTGAAGAACTGGAAGACGAAGCCCAGTTGGCGCCGCCGAAACTGGACGCGAGCCCGCTCCGCCGCGTCGGACACCACGAATGGTGCGCCGCTCGGTACGGTGAAGCTAACGCGCCCCGCGTCCGGCAAGGTGATCCCGGCCAGGATGCCGAGCAACGTGGACTTGCCCGAACCGCTCGGTCCCCACAGTGCGATGGTCTGGCCCACCTCGACGGTGAAGTCGATGTCCTTCAACACCCACCGGGAACGACTGCCGTCCGTGAACTGCTTGCCGACGCCGTTCACGGTCAACACCGCCACCGCGTTGCCGGTCGAGACCGCCAACGGGTCAGTCCTTGAGCGCAAGGACGCAGCGATGGCCGCCGTCCGCTGCTGGATTACCTTCCGCCATCAAAGGTTGGACCGGCCCAGGAATGCTGGTCGCTGCATGCCTTGTTCCGACTGGTTGGCGCCGATGTCGCGGATGTGGCGACGGTCCGCTACGGCTTGCAGTAACGACTCGGCGTCGGGGTAACGGGCGACGGTCTCCAAGGTGGTCAAGGTCGGATGGATCATCTGCCAACGCTCGGCCTCGTGATTCGCGAGTGCTTGGGATGCGGTCACCCAGGATCCGGACACCGTCTCGTGGCGGTGGCCCACGGCCTGTTGACCGGAAGGCATCTCGGTGATGAAGAACCGGGTGTCGAAGCGTGCGGGGGCGGACGGCGGCGTGATCCAGTGGCTGAAGTAGCGGACGCGGTCGGTCGCGAGATGCAGGCACTCTTGCTCAAGCATGGCAAGCAGATGCAAGTCGCCGCCCGCCAACGCGTTGCGATAGTCGTCGAAGCGCCCCGCTTCATCGTCGTCCGCTGGCGCGAATAGGCTGCCATCGGGGCGGTAGGCCAGCAACACGCCGCATTCCTCGAAGCATTCGCGGATCGCCGTGACCCAGTAGCGCAAACCACCGCACTCAAGGCCGAGGGTGCGCGAGGCCTCGTCGTCGTCGAGACCCTGGCAGCGCTGCTCGAGGCCTTCGTCGGCCACGTCCACTTTTCCCCCGGGGAATACGTGCAGGTTGGGAAAGGTGCCGCGGCCCGGGCGTTGCAGCATGAAAACCTCGACCTGTCGGCCGGGCTTGACGAGTAGCAGCGTCGCTGCCTTGCGGATTGCCTTCGTCTGGGTCGACACCTTGGACTCGCTCCCGCGCAAACGCCCGATCATAGCAAGCCGGACCTAGCAGCGCGGTGGCGAGCCGCCATCAGGCTGCCATCAGGCGCCGATTCTGGCGCGACAAACGGCCCGGCGGACGGGAAGGTAAATCGGGGTGAAAAAAGCTGTTGACGCGTCGCGTTGGTAGTCCTACTCTACGTGGGAATTAGTGGAGTTATGTGGGTTAAACGGGTGCAAACATGGATGTGTGTGGGTCAAGGATGACCCCCACCCCCACATCTGACGCTTCGGGCGACACCAAAAGTGCAAGATGTTTCGCGGGATCACCGACATCAGTCTCGACGGGCGTGGCCGGATGGCAATGCCGACGCGTTACCGCGAGAAGCTCCGCGAGCGGTCGGGCGGGCGCCTCGTAATCACGATCGCACGCCACGAGCCCTGCCTGCACGTCTATGCCGAGCGCGATTGGCAGACGGTGGAAGAGGGCCTCATCGAACTCGACGGCGACGAAACGGAAAGCCGTCGCCAGCAACACATGCTGATCGGTTTCGCAGCGGATGTCGAACTCGACGGCAACGGCCGCGTCGTGATACCGCCACGTCTGCGTAGCTACGCCCAACTTAAGAAAAAGGTCGTCGTGGTGGGCCAGCCGATGCGGCTGGAACTCTGGAACGACGAGACTTGGGAAGCAAATGTCAACGCATGGCGCGAAGATGCCAAGCAGAGCATCGGCGGCGGCTAGCAGCGCGAACGGAATCGAAACGAAGGACTTACAAAGGAGCTCGATAGGGTCGATCGATAGCTAGGTTTCACGGCGGAGCCGGTGCGAAATGGGCGTGAGGGGATTGGCATCGGTGTCTTGGCCGTAAGGTTGCGGAGGCGGAATGACCGCGCCATGGGTGGTGGTCAGTGACTCACAGCAGCAACTACGGGCATGTACCCGTGATGTTGGAAGAACTGGTGGCGGCCGTGGCCACTGACCGTGACGGCCATTACGTGGACGCGACCTATGGTCGTGGGGGCCACGCGAGGCGCTTGCTCGCGGAGTTGTCCCCTCGGGCGCGCCTGCTGGTCGTTGACCGTGACGGTGACGCGATTGCCGACGCCCGTCGCCTGGCCGCCCAGGACAGTCGAGTATCCGTCGCGCGCGGTCGCTTCGGCGAGTTGGCGAGCCACTTAGCATCCGAGGGTCTGGCGGAACCGTGCGGCGTGATGTTCGATGTCGGCGTCTCGTCGGCACAGCTTGACGATGCCCGCCGGGGCTTCAGTTTCGCTCTCGATGGTCCGCTGGACATGCGCATGGACCAGCGTGACGCATCGACTGCGAGCGCGTGGCTTAACAAGGCCCCCATCGGCGAAGTCGAGTCGGTCATCCGCGAATACGGCGAGGAGCGTTTCGCACGCCGCATCGCCCGCCGAGTGGTGGCTGAGCGACCACTCGAGACCACGGCGGAGTTGGCTTCAGCCGTACGTGCCGCGGTGCCCGCAGGCCATGCCGGGAAGCACCCCGCGACGCGGGTGTTCCAGGCGATCCGGATCCACCTCAACGACGAACTCAACGAGTTGACGCGCGGCCTCGACGCGGCCTTTGATGCGCTTGGCGCGGGAGGTCGGCTCGCGACGATCACGTTCCACAGCCTCGAACACCGCCTCGTCCGCCAGCGCTTCCGGCAGTGGGTTAGAGGCCCCGAGGTTCCGAGGCGGTTGCCGGTTCGCGGCCCTGCGGCGCAGCGCGCGAGGCCCGTCGCAGTGGTCGGCAATGGCCAACGACCGTCGAGGACGGAGATCGAGGCCAATTCGCGGGCGCGTAGCGCCTTCCTCCAGGCGGTCGAGAAGACCCAGCCGTCGACCGCAACCAGCGACGATCCATAGGCGGTAAGCGGTGAAGGGACAGAGAGGACGCTCGTCGACAGGCCTTTGGGTCGCCTTCGGCCTCGCGGCGCATGCCGCGATCGCTGTAACCGGTGTGCAGACGGCGGTGCTGGCCGACGAGGTGCGCGGCCACAACCAGCGGCTCTCGGACATTCAGGCGCTGCAGGACGACCACTTGACGCGGCACCGCTTGCTGCTCTTAGAGCGCGCGACCTTTGCGGGCTACCTCAACGTGGAACGGATCGCGCGGGAGGAGCTTGGCATGGGCTTCCCGCAAGAGGTGGTCAGGGTGCGGCAATGACGCGGCGGACGGCGAGAAGCGCCCGGGCGGCAAAGGCCCGCAAGCGGGAGTTGGCACGGCGGCAAGATAGGCCACATCCGAAGTCGACGGTCGTGCGCCACCGCGCGGTCGTGGTGGGGTTCCTGGTCGCGTTGCTAGGCCTGACGGGGCGTGCGGGCTACCTCATGGTCACGGAGCGCGACTTCCTCAAGCAGCAAGGCGACGCAAGGTCGGTGCGTGAGGTACCGATTGCCGTGCATCGCGGCATGATCTTTGATCGCAACGGCGAACCTTTGGCGGTCAGCGCGCCCATGGCGAACATCTGGGTCGATCCATCGCAGACGACCTTGACGGATAGCGACCTCCGGCGCCTCGGGGCAGCGCTCGAGGTGGATGCGGCCCGGCTCACGGCGCGCATCGGGGCCGGAAGCCCGCAATACGCCAATCTCTCTCGGCGGGTACCGCCGAACATCCTTGCCCGTGTGGAATCCCTGGACATCGAGGGTGTCCGGGTCGGACGGGAATATCACCGCTTCTACCCTGCCGGGGAGACCGTGGCCCACGTCGTCGGACGTACGAATGTCGACGACGTGGGCCAAGAGGGTGTCGAGTTGATGTTCAACGACTTCCTCGCGGGCGCCCCGGGTGTCAAACGGATCCTGCAGGATCGCAAGCGGCAATTGATCAAGAACCTCGGCTACGTCCGCATGCCGGAGTTCGGCGAAGACCTGCACCTGTCGGTGGACTTGCGGCTGCAGTTTCTCGCCTACCGGGAACTCAAGGCTGCCGTAGGGCGCCACGCTGCGTCGTCGGGTTCCCTGGTCATGCTCGACGTGGGATCCGGCGAGATCCTCGCGCTCGCGAATTTGCCATCGTTCAACCCGAATGACTGGTCGAATCGTGGGGTCGCCGGGGTCCGCAACCGGGCGGTGGCCGATGTTTACGAGCCAGGGTCCACCGTGAAGCCGTTTGCCGTACTGGCGGCGCTGCAAAGCGGTGCCTACGAGCCCGACACCGAAATCGACACCGCGCCTGGGTACTTCCGCATCGGCGACAAGACGATCGAGGATCCGCTGAATCGGGGTCGGATCAGCGTCGCGACCGTCGTGGCGAAATCGAGCCAGGTCGGTATCGCCAAGATCGCCCTGTCCCTGCCCGAATACGCTGTTTTCGATGCCCTCCAGCAGGCGGGCTTCGGGGACTTGACGGGCAGTGGTTTGCCCGGCGAGGCGATCGGCGAGTTGCGCACGGACGATTTGGACAAGCCGATCGGCCGGGCGACGTTGGCCTACGGCTATGGATTGACCGTCACACCGCTGCAACTCGCGCGCGCCTACCTCGCCTTGGCGGCGGGCGGCGTCCGGCGGGACTTGACGATCCTGCGCGGTGTCGCCGTTCGCGAGGACGCGGCGTTCCCGGAACCGGCCGTGGCGGCCCTGACCACCATGATGCTAGGCGTGCTCGAACCCAGCGGCACGGCACCGAAAGGTCGCCTGACGGGATACACGGCAGCGGGCAAGACCGGAACGGCCCGCAAGGTCGGCAGTTTGGGCTACGACGATCAGTCCCACCTTGCCTTTTTCGCGGGTTTCGCGCCGGTTTCGGCGCCACGCATCGTCCTAGTCGTCGTGATCAACGAACCGCGCATTGGCGGTATCGGCGGGGGCGAGGTGGCCGCGCCGATCTTCGCGCGTGTGGCGGAACGGGCGCTGCGTGTGCTGGGCGTACCGCCCGACGAAGCGGCTTCGCCGCCGGCAAACATCGCAGCCATTGGGCGTGAAGGGGGGCGCGCGTGAGCATGACCTTGGCGGAGTTGATTGGCGATCCCGCCGCGCCGGCGACGACGATCGCAGGGCTCGCCAGCGACTCGCGTCGGGTTCGGCCGGGGCACGTGTTCTTCGCCTACCGCGGGAGCGCGTACGACGGTCACGATTTCGCGGCCGATGCGGTGGCTGCGGGCGCAGTCGCCGTCGTTTCCGAGCGTCCGGTCGTCGTCGATGTGCCGAACGTCGTCATGGCCTCGGTCGGTTCGCGGATCGGCGGCTTCGCGCGTCGCTTTTTCGATGCGCCGAGCAGCGAGCTCGATGTTGTCGGCGTCACGGGCACCAATGGCAAGACCACCGTGGCGTACAACGTCGCCCGGGTGGCAGGGGCAGCCGGCTACATGGGCACGCTGGGCTGGGGCGCGCCGCCGTCGATGTGCGCCGCTGACATGACGACGGCTGATCCGATCACACTGGTTGCGCGCCTGCGGGCGCTCAAACGCCAAGGCTCAAGTGCGGTGGCCCTGGAAGTGAGTTCCCACGCTTTGGACCAGGGTCGCGTCGACGCCGTGGATTTCGCCGTTGGCGTATTCACCAACCTTGGTCGGGATCACCTCGACTACCACGGCTCGGTGGCGCGCTACGGTGCGGCGAAGGCCAAGCTCTTCGAGCGGCCGCTTGCGCGCGGGGCTGTGGTCAATGCCGACGACGCCCTTGGCCAGTCGATCATCGCCAACTTGCCGAGCGGCACGACGGTGGTCTCGTTTGGCGTTGGCGCCGATGTGCGTTGGGAAGGCGTTACCTATGGGCCTGACGGCATCGCTGGCCGGTGGCGGACGCCGTGGGGCGAGGATGCGTTTTCATTGCCACACTTCTACGGGATGTTTTCGGTCTACAACGCCGCCGCGACATTGGCGACATGCTGCTTGCTCGGCATGTCGCAGGCGGACGTGGTTGATGCGATGCGCACCCTGGATGCAGTGCCCGGCCGAATGCAGCTCGTATCCGGATCGCCGCGCGTCGTCGTCGACTACGCGCACACGCCGGACGCGCTCGATGCGGTGCTCGGCGCCGTACGCAGCCACGTCGCCGACGACGGGCGGGTGATCCTCGTATTTGGCTGCGGCGGTGATCGTGACCGGGGCAAGCGTGCCCTCATGGCGCAGGCCGCCGAGCGCGGTGCCGACTTGGTGATCACCACCTCGGACAATCCGAGAACGGAATCACCCGAGCGAATACTCGACGACGTGGCGGCTGGGTTCCGGACTCGAACCCCGTTACGCATTGCCGACCGTCGCCGGGCGATCGCCACCGCGTTGCGTCGCGCGCGCACGGGCGATGTCGTGCTGCTCGCGGGGAAAGGGCATGAACGCTACCAGGAGGTCGACGGCGAGCGCGTCCCGTTCAGTGATGTGGCGGTCGTCAAGAACCTGGCGGAGACGGGGTGATGCTGCTCTGGCTTACTGAGTACCTGGCGCGAATCATCAGCGGGTTCAATGTCTTCCAGTACCTGACTTTCCGGACGATGGTGAGTGCCTTGACGGCGCTCGCGATCTCGCTGCTCTTGGGCCCGACGATGATCCGCCAGTTGTCCCATCACCAGATTGGCCAGGTCGTGCGCGAACTCGGCCCCAAGAGCCACCTGACGAAGGCTGGTACACCGACGATGGGCGGGGCGCTGATCCTGGTCGCAATCGTAGTTGCCACGCTGCTCTGGTGCGATCTCCAGAATCGCTACATCTGGATCGTCCTCGGCGTAGTGGTGTCGTTCGGCGCCATCGGCTGGGTCGACGATTACCTCAAGATCAGCGAGCGCAATTCCCGCGGACTATCGGCCGGTTGGAAATATCTCTGGCAGTCGGTGTTCGGCTTCCTGGCGGCCGTCGTGCTCTTCAGCGCGGCTAGCACACCGGCGGAAACCAGCCTGATCGTGCCGTTCTTCAAGGAAGCCGCGCTGCCGCTTGGCATTGGCTTCGTCGTGCTGACCTACCTGGTCATCGTGTTCATGAGCAACGCCGTCAACCTCACCGACGGCCTGGACGGATTGGCCATTCTTCCCACGGTGATGGTGGCGGCGGCGCTTGGCCTGATCGCCTACCTGGCCGGTCACATGGAGTTCGCCGCATACCTTCAGATTCCGCACATCCCGGGAGCGGGCGAGTTGGCCGTGTTCTGCGGCGCCCTGATCGGGGCCGGCCTCGGATTCCTGTGGTTCAACGCCTACCCGGCACAAGTGTTCATGGGCGACATCGGGGCGCTGGCGCTCGGGGCTGCCTTGGGTGTCGTGGCGGTGGTGGTACGCCACGAGATCGTGATGTTGATCATGGGCGGACTGTTCGTCGTGGAGGCGGTCTCGGTCATCGTGCAGGTGGTGTCCTTTCGGCTGACGGGTAAGCGCGTCTTCCGCATGGCGCCCATTCATCACCACTTCGAACTGATGGGTTGGCCGGAGCCACGGGTGATCGTGCGTCTGTGGATTGTCACCCTGGTGCTGGTGCTCGTCGGTCTGTCGACGCTTAAGCTCCGATGAGCGGCCACGGCACAATCGTCATTGGCCTGGGGGTAAGCGGATTCTCCTGCATCAAGCACCTGTGCGGCGCTCGCGACGCCCGGGAGCGGGTACTCGCTTTGGATACGCGGCCGTCGCCGCCGTTCGCGGACGCCGTTCGCACGCGCTACCCCGAGGTCGAAATCCTCTCTCTCGGTGATTTCGGGCGCGCGTTGCGGACCGCCCGTCGTGTCGTGGTGAGTCCCGGGATTCCGCTTGACCACTGCCTGGTTCGCCAAGCGCGTGCCGCCGGCCTTGCTCTGACAAGCGATATCGAGCTTTTCCTCGGGGCCGCCGGGGCGCCCGTCGTCGGCATCACTGGCACCAACGGCAAGAGCACGGTGACCGCGTTGGCAAGCGAGTTGCTCACCGCGAGCGGCCTGGTCGCGCCCGCTGGCGGCAACCTTGGTACCCCGGCCCTGGACCTCTTGGCGGACGGCGTCGATGCCTACGTGCTTGAACTGTCGAGCTTCCAGCTCGAGCGGATCGACGCGCCGGGCTTGGAGGTCGGCGCCGTTCTCAATGTCACGTCCGACCACCAGGACCGCTATCCCGACATGTCCGCCTATGCCGCGGCCAAGCGGCGCATCTACGCGGGTGCGAAATGCGCCGTGTACAACGCCGACGACCCATTGACCGTCCCCGACGCGGACTTCCAAGGGCGCGCCATCGCGCTCAACCAGGATGCGTCGTGGCGGCTCGATGACGATCTGGTCATCGCTGGCGCCCGAGTGCCGGTCGCCGACATCGCCCTCAAGGGTCGCCACAACCACTTCAACGCGTTGGCGGCGGCTGCCATCGCCCACCAGCTGAAAGCGGCCCCCTTGGCGACCACACGTGGTGCTCTGCGGCGCGCGTTGGCGGGCGGACTTCCGCACCGCGCGGCGCTGGTCGCCGAAGTCGGCGGGGTGACCTTCATCGACGATTCGAAGGCGACCAATGTCGGCGCGGTCGTGGCCGCCCTGGAAGGCTTCGGTACGGGACACCGGAACATCGTGCTGATCGCGGGCGGAGACGCCAAGGGCGCGTCGTTCGAAGCGCTGAAGCCCGCCGTGGCGAGCCACGTGTCGCACCTCGTGTTGATCGGCCGCGATGCGCCCGCGGTCGAACGCGGACTCGCGGGTTGCGCGCCCGTGCTGCCGGCCGAGGACATGCGTCACGCCGTGCAGTTGGCCGCCGGGCATGCTCGAGAGGGCCAGACGGTGCTGCTGTCGCCCGCCTGCGCAAGCTTCGACATGTACTCGAGCTTTGAGGCGCGTGGTGAGGATTTCGCCGCGGCGGTCCGGGAGTGGTCCGCTCGTGGCGTTGCTGGATTTGCGCGGCCGGGGGAGGGGTCGTGACCGAACGCCTGGACATGACGCTGGTACTCGCGTGGTTCGCACTCCTTTTGGCCGGATTGGTCATGGTGACCTCGGCGGCGGCGGGGCAGCCCGAGGGGACCTACTACTACTTGTTTCGCCACGGCCTCTACATGGCGGCGGCCATGTGCGTGTTCGCACTCTTTGCCTTCACGCCGCTGCGCCTATGGGAACTGATCCACCGACCTTGCCTATTGCTCGCCTTCGCCTCGTGTCTCTTGGTCTTCCTCCCCGGGCTCGCGGTCGCGGCCAAGGGCGCGCACCGCTGGATCGACCTCGGCCTGGCACGCTTCCAGCCGGCCGAAGCGGCGAAACTGCTGGCGGTGATCTACCTGGCGGGCTACATCGCCCGTATCGGCGCAGTGGGCATGAACCTAAGCGGGCTGCTCAAGCCCGTGATCTGGATGGCCGGCCTATTGGCCATCATCCTCGTGCAGCCGGACTTCGGCAGTACGGTCGTGCTGGCCCTGGTCATGGGGGGAATGCTGTTTCTCGGCGGCGCGCGACCCCGCGACTTCGCCTTGCTGGTGCTCTTCGGCGGCATTTTGCTGGCCGGCGCGGCGGTGATCGAACCGTACCGCGTCGTGCGTTTGCTTTCGTTCGTCGACCCGTGGGCGGACCAGCTCGACGCAGGGTACCAATTGACGCAGGCGCTGATCGGTTTCGGCCGCGGCGAGTATCTCGGGATCGGCCTCGGCGAGGGTGTGCAGAAGCTCTTCTACCTCCCGGAAGCCCACAACGACTTCATCTATGCCGTGATCGCGGAGGAACTGGGTTTGCTCGGCGCGCTCGGCATCTTGGCGCTGCTGGGGTTCCTGACCGTGCGGATGTTCGGGATCGGGCGCCGCGCTGTTGCGGCGGAGCAGATGTTCGCGGGGTCGCTCGCCTACGGCGCTGGCCTCTTGATCGGGATACAGACGATCATCAATGTCGGCGTGAACACGGGCGTGCTGCCGACCAAGGGCCTTACGCTCCCGTTCGTCAGTTTCGGTGGCAACAGCCTGCTCGTGTGTTCAGCCGCGGTCGCGCTGGCGTTGCGCGTGGACTACGAATACCAACGTTCAATCGCCTCAAGTGGTGCCGGCGTGACGGCGAGCGACCTGCCCTCCTTGAAGACGCAGGGGACTTACACATGAGTCCCACGTGCTTGGTATGCGGACGTGACCGTGCCTGAAGCTGTCGCCAAGCAAGCACTCGGCATGCGAGACGTGCGCTGCGTGCACTTCGTCGGCATCGGTGGGGCCGGCATGTGCGGAATCGCGGAGATCCTGCTCGCCCAAGGCTTCACGGTGACCGGCTCGGACTTGGTGGCCTCGCCGGTCACACGGCGACTCGCTGACCTTGGCGCGCGGGTTTGCCGGGGCCACTGTGCCGCGGCGGTCGACCAGGCGGACGTGGTCGTCGTGTCAAGCGCGATTCGCGAGGACAACCCGGAAGTCGCCGCTGCACGCAAGGCACGCATCCCGGTCGTCGCGCGCGGCGAAATGCTGGGCGAGTTGATGCGTGGTCGGCTCGGCATCGCCGTTGCCGGCAGCCATGGCAAGACCACCACCGCGAGCCTGGTCGCGAGCGTATTCGAAGCGGCGGGACTCGAGCCGACGTTCGTCATCGGCGGCCAAGTGACCGGTGCCGGCGTTAACGGTCGGCTTGGCGCTGGCCAGCACATGATCGCCGAGGCCGACGAAAGCGATGCGTCCTTTCTGCTCCTGAGGCCCGTGCTGGCGGTCATCACCGGTATCGACCGCGATCACCTTGATACCTATGGGCAAGACTTCAGTCGGTTGAAGGCGGCGTTCGTTGAATTCGTCGAACAGTTGCCGTTCTACGGCTGCGCGTTGATCGCGGCGGATGATCCCCACGGTCGAGAACTCGTGCAGCGGATCTCGCGGCCGACGCGGAGCTACGGGTTCGGCCCCCACGCGCACTATCGAGCGAGCGACGTCGGCATCGAGGCGGGGCGCTGGACTTTCGACGTCACCCGCCCCAGCCGCGACGTATTGCACGCAGCCATCCCGCTCCCCGGCAACCACAACATCCTGAACGCGCTCGCGGCCATCGCCGTCGCGACCGAGGAAGGTGTATGCGACGAGGCGATCGTGGCCGGGTTGGCCGAATGTCAAGGCGTGGAACGGCGCTTTCGCGTTGGGCGAGGCGTGGTCGACTCGAAGCCGGTGATGGTTGTCGACGACTACGGCCACCACCCGACCGAGATCGCGCACATCATCGACACGGTACGGCGAATGTGGCCCGGGCGGCGCTTGGCGATGGTCTATCAGCCCCATCGCTTCACGCGGACACGTGACCTGCTCGCAGAGTTCGCGGCGGTTCTGGCGCGCGCGGACGCACTGCTGCTCGTCGAGGTTTACAGCGCCGGGGAGGACGCGATTGCCGGGGCCGACAGTCGAGCGTTGGCTACTGCGGTCGGGCGCCGCATCGGCTCGGAGGTCCCCGTGGTGGCGACATCCGCCGACGCACTCGCTCGACTGCCGGACTGGGCGGCGGCGGACGACGTGCTGGTGATCCAGGGTGCGGGCGATGTAGGTGACTTGGCAAGTGCCGTCACGGTGCCGGGCATGGAGGGCATGGCGGGATGATACGAGCGGTCATCACGATGTTGCTGCTTGGTGTTGCCGCGCTCGGTGCGCTGCGCTTTGTCAACACGCTCGCGACGGTGGATGTGAAGACGGTGCGGCTCGCCGGGGATCTCACGCACGGCGAAGGTCACGAGGTGCAGGCCGCGGTCGCGGAAATCCTGGCCCGCCCCGGATTCAACAGCGCGTCCGATGTGGCGCGTGCCGTGGAGGACCTGGACTGGGTGCGCGAGGTGCAGGTCCGGCGACTTTGGCCGGACATTCTGCACGTCGTGGTCAGCCGGCAAACTCTGGCGGCACGCTGGGGCGATGGCGGTGAACTCTACCTGACGACCGGCGGCAACATCGTCGCGTTGCCGCCCGAAGACCGGGATCCGGTGCTACGCCACCTGCCGGTGCTCAAGGCATCCCATGCCAGCAGTGCCGAGGCGATGCGCCTCAATACGTTGCTTGACGAAATCGCCCAAACCGCCAACTTGCCCTTGGATCGCCTCGAACAGGACGAAGCTGGCAACTGGATAGCGACCGTGGCCGGGGGAGTCGAGGTCGTCTTGGGCAATTCGTCCCTAGGTGAGCGGTTTGGCCGCTTCCTGGTTGTCCATCGGCGCGCCCTGGGTCAAGAGATCGCGCGGGTGGAACGGGTCGATGCCCGTTACGAAACCGGCGTGGCGGTGCGCTGGCGAGGTCCCGACCCGGGTGGTCAGGCGAAAGCGGCGGAACGAATTGACGACGGTCGGACTTCGTAGGTGGCGGCTATGGCGAACGAGCAGAGTCGGAGGATAGTCGGTCTCGACATCGGCACCAGCAAAGTGGCAGCCGTTGTTGGCGAACAGGCTCCCGGTGGCGAACTTGAGGTGATCGGCATCGGCTCCCACCCGTCGAACGGCTTGAGGAAAGGCGTTGTGGTGAACATCGAATCCACGGTGCAGTCCATTCAGCGTGCGGTGGAAGAAGCCGAACTCATGGTCGGCGGCGAGATCGAGTCGGTCTATGCCGGAATCGCCGGGAGTCATGTGCGCGGCATGAACAGCCACGGCATTGTCGCCGTGCGTGACCGGGAGGTGTATCCCCAGGATATCGAACGGGTCATCGACGCCGCCCAGGCCGTCGCGATCCCGGCGGACCAGAAGCTGCTGCACGTCTTGCCGCAGGAATACCTGGTGGACAGCCAGGAAGGCGTGAAGGAACCGCTTGGCATGTCGGGCGTGCGCTTGGAGGCGAAAGTTCACCTCGTGCATTGCGCCGCCAACGCGGTGCAGAACGTCGAGAAATGCATCGAACGCTGCGGCTTGGTCGTGGACGACATCATCCTTGAACAGCTTGCGTCGAGCTACGCGACGTTGTCGGACGACGAGCGCAATCTCGGTGTCTGCCTGGTCGACATCGGCGGCGGGACAACGGACATCGCGGTGTTCACGGACGGCGCGATCCGCCACACGTCGGTGATTCCGATCGCCGGCGACCAGGTGACCAACGACATCGCCATGACGTTGCGGACGCCGACGCCCCACGCTGAAGAGATCAAGGTGAAGTGGGCCTGCGCGCTGACGCAACTGGCCAAGCCCACCGAGACCATCCGCGTGCCCGGGGTCGGCGATCGACCCCCGCGTGAGCTGTCGCGGCAGACCCTGGCCGAGGTGGTGGAGTCCCGCTACGAGGAGCTGTTTCGCCTCGTGCAACGTGAACTGCAGCGCAGCGGTTTCGAACAGTTGATTGCATCGGGCGTCGTGCTGACAGGCGGCGCCGCGAAGATGGAGGGCGTTGTGGAGCTCGCAGAGGAGGTCTTCCACATGCCCGTGTGCCTGGCGGTGCCAAGCGGCGTGGCCGGGCTGACGGACATCGTCAGGAATCCCATCTACGCCACGGGCGTGGGTCTCCTGATGTATGGATGGCGAGAAGAACTCGAGCACGGCGGCAAAAGCGCCGCACGCAAGAGTGTCCTTGCTCGCATGAAGAACTGGATCAGCAACAACCTGTGACAAGGCGGCCAACGGCCGATGGACTAAGGAGAGTAGACATGTCATTTGAGCTGGTTGAAACGCCGCCTCGAACCGCGGTGATCAAGGTGATCGGCATCGGTGGCTGCGGCGGCAATGCCGTCGAACACATGGTGTCGAGGTCGATCGCCGGCGTGGAGTTCATCGCGGCCAACACGGACTTGCAGGCGCTTGGAGAACTCGACCCGGCGATCACGATGCAGATCGGTGCGGAGGTGACCAAGGGGCTCGGAGCGGGCGCGAACCCGGACATCGGGCGTGCGGCGGCGATGGAGGACCGAGCGCGGCTGCAGGACGCGATCGACGGGGCTGACATGGTGTTTGTGACCGCTGGCATGGGCGGCGGCACGGGCACCGGTGCCGCACCGGTTGTCGCGCAAGTCGCCAAGGACCTGGACATCCTCACGGTCGCCGTGGTGACCAAGCCGTTCGCGTGGGAGAACCGGACCAAGGTAGCCCTGCAGGGCATCGTCGAGTTGACCCATCACGTCGACTCGTTGATCGCGATCCCGAACGACAAGCTGCTCACCGTGCTCCCCGAAGAGGTGACCATGGAGGAAGCGTTCTCGGCGTCCAACGACGTGCTGTTCGGGGCGGTGCAGGGGATCGCCGACATCATCCTGCGGCCAGGCCGAATCAACGTCGATTTCGCCGACGTCTGCACGGTCATGCGCGAGCGCGGTGTGGCGATCATGGGCACCGGTCAGGCGAACGGTGAGGGCCGTGCCCAGGAGGCGACGGAGAAGGCGATACGCAGCCCCTTGCTCGAAGACATCGATCTACACGACGCCCGCGGCGTACTCGTGAACATCACGACCGGACCGAGCTTGGGAATCCGGGAATACTCGGATGTCGGGACGATGGTCCGCGAGTTCGCGGCCAAGGACGCAACCGTGGTCGTAGGCGCGGTCACCGACCCGGAGATCGGCGAGGACATGCGCGTCACCGTCGTCGCGACCGGGTTGGGCGGAGAGCGCAAGCCTGGGCTGGCGGTCAGCAACATGGACACGCCGGCCCCGGCCGCGCCCGGTGAGTACGGTGGCTACGATGAGCCGGCGATCGGACGTGCCCGCAGCGGTGTGACCGAGTCGGCACCGCCGCTTGAGCCCGGCGACTCGGAGATCCTCGACTTGCCGTCGTTTCTGCGGCGCAATGCGAGCTAGGCCAACATGGCGACACGCCACAAGAGCCCGCCATGATTGCGGTCGGGTGCCTCGCGAAGGGCGAGGCTCATACATGCGAGGGGCTGCGCCCCTCGCGCTCCCCCGCTGAGGGCTCTTCCATGCGAGGGGCTTCGCCCCTCGCGCTCCCCGGCTGAGGGCTCTCGATACAAAATGAAACAGACCTAAGGACGTGGCGCGGGCAAACTGCTTCGGCCGGTTCGAGGGGGAGGCTGGCTCGGTTGCTCCGGCAGAGAACAACAAGAAAGGCGGTCAGCATTGCTGGCGTGGGGCTACACAGTGGGGGCAGCGCCCGCCTGACGATCCGCCCCGCTGGGCCGGGTATAGGCATCATCTTTCATCGTATCGATGAGGGTCGTGGCGAGCCCGTCGCGGCAACCGTTGCTAATGTCGTCGACACGAGGCTGGCGACCACGCTAGGCCGGGGCGAGACCCGCATAGCGACGGTCGAGCACCTGCTGGCAGCTTTCGCGGGCCTAGGCGTCGACAATGCCGTTGTGGATGTGGCCGGGCCGGAGTTGCCGGTGATGGATGGCAGCGCGGCACCATTCGTTCGGCTGTTGCGTGCTGCCGGCGTGACGGAGGTCGCCGCGCCAAAACGCTTCCTCCGGGTGCTTCGAGAGGTCACCGTTGCCGATGGTGCGGCGGTCGCCAAGCTTAAGCCGTACGACGGCTTCCGTGTCGAGTACACGATGGAGTACGACCACCCGTTTTTCCACGGCCGGCCCCAGTGCGCGGTCGTGGACTTCGCCTCGGCAACATTCGAGCGGGATGTCAGCCGCGCTCGGACGTTCGGTTTCCTGGCCGACGTGGCGAAGCTGCAGGCCGCGGGGTTGGCCTTGGGCGGCGGACTCGACAATGCGGTCGTCTTAGATGAATACGGCATCATCAACGCTGGCGGCTTGCGCTACCGGGACGAGTTCGCCAAGCACAAGATCCTCGACGTGATCGGCGACCTTTACCTCTGCGGGTATCCGATCATCGGTGCGTTCACGGGGTACCGATCAGGGCACACCACGAACAACGCGCTGCTTCGCAAGCTCTTGGCGGACCAGGAGAGCTACCGGATCGACACGTTCGACGTGCCCGCGGCAGCACCGGTCGACCTATACCAAGCCGCTGGTTGAAGCGCGCCGCGCGCTTGGGGCCCGACCGAGAACGCTAGCCGTCAGCCCGCGATCGTCATGTCCCCGATCAGGACGGACCCGGTACGGATGTTGTGCCGGTTGTCGACGTCGTCGCCGCAACCCACGATGCCCTTGAACATCGCGTCGAGGTTCGACGCGATCGTGATTTGGTCCACGGGGTAGGCTGGTTCGCCGTTCGTGATCCACGTGCCCGCCGCCGCACGCGAGTAGTCGCCGGTCACCAGGTTGACGCCTTGTCCCATCAGGCTGGTGACCAGCAAGCCGGTTCCCATGGCCTGCATCAGGGCAGCAGCCGGCTGTGCGTCGGTGACCACGTCGAGATTGAACACGCCGCCCGCGTTCCCCGTGGTCGCCATGCCGAGCCTGCGTGCCGAGTACGAGCCAAGTATGTAGCTCGTGACTACGCCGTCGTCGACGAAGGACTTGGCCCGGGTGGCCACGCCGTCGCCGTCGTGGGCCGCGCTCGCCAATCCCTTGCGACGGTGGGGATCCTCGGTCAGCGTGATCCCCGGTGCCGTCGCTTGGCGACCCAAGGAGTCGAGCAGGTAGGACTCCCTGCGGTAGAGGCTTGCGCCGCTGATCGCCGACAGCAGGTGGCCGAACAGGCCGCTCGCCGTCGGTGCGTCGAACAGCACGGGGTAACTCCCGGTCCGCACGGGACGGTGGCCCAGCCGGGCGATGGTCCGTTGGCCCGCCTCGCGGCCCACAGAGGCAGCGTCTTCGAGGTCGTCGGCGGCGCGGCCGATTGTGAACGCGTAGTCGCTCTGCATCCCGTCCTTGTCGGCGGCGATGACGCTGCAACTCAAGCTGTGGCGCGTGCCCCACGCGGCTTCGACGAAACCGTGCGAGTTGCCGTAGACGTGACAGCCCCGCTGGGTGCCGACCCGTGCACCTTCCGAGTTCACGATGCGCTTGTCGACGCCGAGGGCGGCCGCCTCGGCGGCCAACGCGAGACCGCTCGCCCCTTCGACGTCGACCGCCCACGGGTGGTCGAGGTCGAGGTCCGGGAAGGTGCGCGCCATCTCCTCCGCGTCGGCGAGTCCGTTGCAGGGATCCGCCTCGGTGTACTTGGCGATGTTCAGGGCTTGTCGGACCGTGTTTTGGACAGCGTCCGGGCTCGCATCCGAGGTGCTGGCGTTGCCCTTGCGGTCCCCGACATAGACGGTGATGCCGAAACCACGGTCGTTGTTGAATTCGACGGTTTCCAGTTCGCCTTTGCGGACGCCGACCGATAGCCCGGTGGTGTTTCCCACGGAGACCTCGGCGGCGGTGGCGCCGAGGCGATTCGCCTCGTCGAGGATCTGCTCGACGAGGCCCTTGAGGGTTGCGGCAGTTTGGTCAGGAGCGGCGGGCGCCCTCGCGACGCCGGGCGTCGCGCCAGTGACGCGCCTAGGCATTCGTGCCACCGACCGTGATCTCGTCGATCTTCAGGCTCGGTTGACCAACGCCCACGGGCACGACCTGGCCGTCCTTGCCGCAGATCCCGACGCCGGTGTCGAGTTCGAGATCGTTGCCGACCATGGAGATCCTTGACATCACCTCGGGGCCGCTGCCGATCAGGGTCGCCCCGCGAATCGGCGGGCCGATTTTACCCCCCTCGATCAGGTACGCCTCGGTGGCGGAAAACGTGAACTTGGCGGAGGTCGGCTCCACTTGGCCACCGCCGAAGCTGACAGCGTAAACGCCCTTATCGACGCTGGCGATGATCTCGTCCGGTTCACTGTTGCCCGGCAGCATGAACGTATTGGTCATCCTAGGGATCGGCAGATGGGCATACGACTGCCGGCGCGCATTGCCGGTGCTCGTGGCACCCATCAGCCGGGCGTTGTGCTTGTCTTGCATGTAGCCGACTAGGACGCCGTCCTCGATGAGGGTGGTGCGCTGACCGGGCGTCCCCTCGTCGTCGACGCTAAGCGATCCGCGTCGATCGGGAAGCGTTGCGTCGTCGACAACGGTGCACAGTTGTGAAGCCACCTTTTCGCCGATGCGTCCGGCGAAGGCCGACGTGCCCTTGCGGTTGCAGTCGCCCTCGAGGCCGTGTCCGACGGCCTCGTGCAGCAGCACGCCGGGCCAGCCGGGCCCCAGCACTACCGGCATCGTGCCGGCCGGGGCGTCGATGCCGTCGAGGTTGACCAGCGCCGTCCGCACCGCTTCGCGAGCGTACCGCTGCGCAGCATCTGTGCCGAACAGCCAAGCTGTGTCGAAACGTCCGCCGCCGCCAGCGAAGCCGCGCTCGCGTCGCCCTTGGCGTTCGGCGATCACCATCACGTCGAAACGCGCGAGCGGCCGTACATCGGCGCTCATCGTGCCATCGGTCGCGACCACGAGGTTGATGTCGTGGTTCAATGAGATGCGCACGCTGACCTCCTTGACGGCCGGATCCAGCGCGCGTGTGAAGGCGTCGATCTCGCGCAGCAAGGTGACCTTGGACTCGTCGTCGGCGGAGGCGATGGGGCTCGCATCGGCATAGCGTGCGGGCGGTTGGCTTCGACTGAGTGCCTTGACCGCCCCGCTTTGACCGCTGCGGGCTATGGCCCGAGCGGCGTCGGTGGCATTGGCGAGCGCGGGCAGGACGAGTTCCTCGGCGTAGGCGAACCCGGTTTTCTCGCCGCTGATGGCGCGTACTCCGACACCGCGGTCGACGCTGTACGACCCGCTCTTCACCGTGCCGTCCTCGAGGGACCAGGACTCGGACTCGCCGAGTTGAAAGAACAGCTCGCCGGTGTCGATGCCGGGACTGGCTAAGCGTCCAAGCAGCGCGGTCACATCGCGCTCCACGATGTCACCGGCGTCCCACAGGGCACGGGTGGCGTCTTTGATGGCATCGGTCACAGGTCGGGCTCCTTGTTGCGGGAGGCAAGCCCCTCGCGCTTGGTTTCCATGCGAGTGGGGAACCCGGGCGGCGCCGGGCCGCTGACGCGAGGGAACAAGACGCGGGGGCGGGGACCGGCTATAAGGTGTCGCGCCGGGCATGGAGGCCGTCGACGCAGTGGTGCCGAGGCCCGAATGCGAGTTTGGCCCGGACCGTGATCGGCGCCCGACGCTGGTGGCGCGGCTTGCCGCGACCCCGCATGGAAGAGTGGACGTTGCCGCCGCGGTCCAGCCCGGCGCGACCATGTTGCATGATGGGGGAATCGAGGATGGCGGACAAGGTGCGCGCGGAGAGCGCGGCGCGTCTGGACGTGGTGCATGCCGACTGCGCGGGGATCGACATCGGCAAGAAGGACCACTACGTGGCGGTCGACCCGGCGCGGTTCGAGGAGCCGGTGCGCAGCTTCGGCACGTTCACCGACGATCTGGAGGCGATGGCCGGGTGGCTGCGCGAATGCGGCGTGCGGACGGTGGCGATGGAGGCGACGGGCGTGTACTGGATTCCGGCGTTCGAGGTGCTCGAGCAGGCGGGCTTCGAGGTGCATCTGGTGAACCCGCGGGCGACGAAGCAGGTGAGCGGGCGCAAGAGCGACGTGCTCGACTGCCAGTGGATCCGGCAGCTGATGAGCCACGGGCTGCTGCGCGGCGCGTTCCGGGTGCCGGACGAGGTGTGCGCGCTGCGCTCGTACCTGCGCCAGCGCGACGATCTGGTGCGGCAGCGTTCGCGCGCGGCGCACCACGTGCAGAAGGCGCTGGTGCAGATGAACGTGCAGCTCGACAACGTGCTGAGCGACGTCATGGGGGTGACGGGCCAGCGGATCGTGCGGGCGATCGTCGCCGGGGAGCGCGACGGCGCGGTGCTGGCCGGGTTCCGGGACGGGCGCTGCAAGGCGGACGAGGCGACCATCGCCGCGAGCCTGCGCGGCAACTGGCGTGCCGAGCATCTGTTCGCGCTGGAACTGGCCTTGGAGCGCTACGACGCGCTGCAGCGCCAGATCGCGGCGTGCGAGGAGCGCATCGACGCCGAACTGGACAAGCTGGCGCGCAGCGACACCGGCGATCCGCCGGACGGCAAGCGCTCGCGCAAGGGCCGCGACCGGGCGCTGCGGCGGCGGCTCAGGCAGGTGCTGGGCGTCGACCTGATGGCCATTCCGACCATCGGCCCCGAGACGGCGCTCGCCTTCGCCGCCGAGGTCGGCGTGGACCTGTCGCGGTTCCCGACGGCCAAGCACTTCTGCTCCTGGCTCGCGCTGGCCCCGGACACGCGCATCAGCGGCGGAAAGCGCCTCCCCGGCGGGCCCGGACACCGGTCCAACCGCCTCGGCCAGGCGCTGCGCATGGCCGCCACGACGGCGCGTAGGGACAAGAGCGCGATCGGCGCGGCGCACCGCCGGCGGCTGGCGCGGATGGACACGGCGAAAGCCGTCAAGGCCACCGCGCACCAGCTGGCGCGCCTGATCTACGCCATGCTCAACAAGGGGGAGGAGTACGTCGCACGGGACCTGGCCGCGTGGGAGACCGAACGCCGCGACCGCACGATCGCTCATCTCCAGCGCCAGGCCAGACGCTTCGAACTCGCGCTCGTGCCTGCCGACACCCGGGTTCCGGTAGCCGCATGACCAAAAGGAACGCTGGAGGGTTGTTCCATGGAAGGGGCAGGCCCCTCGCGCTCCTCGGCTGGGGGCACGTAATCTTCCCCACCCTCCAACGGTGTCTGGGTCGTTGGCGGTGGTGTGTCGGAAGGCGTCGGTGGGACGGACTCGGCGGGATCCTGGTTGCTGCCTGGTGAAACAGCTGACTCCTCGACGTCGGTGGCATGGTCGGCGAAGACGCCCTCGAATTCCACCTCTGGTTCCTCGTAGGTGCCGCGTATCCGGTACTTGCCGCTGGTCAAGCGCCGGATCTGGTCCTTAAAAACCTGCCGGCCTACGACCACTGCGGCAGCACCGGGAGGATTTGACAGCGCGAGAAACCCGGCCACCCAAGGGAGACTGGCGTGTACCGGCAAGGTCACCACCATCTCGTTGTCGAGCGCACCGCTGTCGAGGTCCACGGTCCCGGCAAGTCGGAAGCTCGACCCGGTGCCCACGATCTCGGCGGCCTTCGTAAACCGGGCCAGGCCGTCATTCACCGTCAGCTCCGCGATGACTTCCTCGAAACTGACGCCGGAGCCGAATACATCCGAGAAGTCGAGATTCATCCGCTTGGCGATTGTCGAGAAATTGACCAGGCTCAAGATCGGCGTCGCCCCTTGCGCGACGTCGAGAAAACGGCCGTTCGTCACCCCAAGCCGGGCATCGCCCGAAAGGTGGGCCAAGTCGAAGTTGAGCGGCGAGCCCGGCCAACGCACATGACCCGAGGCGTTGAAGGTCTCCGACTCGACACTCGGTGCGAAACCCCACAATGGCAGGACATCGCGCAGGTCCCCGGCGGAAACCTCGCCGTCGAATCGCGTTTCACCGCTCCGGGACCAGTAGACCTCGCCCCCGGACTCGATGTGCAACCCGCGCATGTCGGCGACGACACCGGTCAGCGTTACGCCGTTGGCGTCAGGCCGCAAGCCGAGGGTCCACGAGCCGTAGTCTTCGTCGCCGACGATTACGCGGTCGAGTTCGACATCGGCGGGCAGCACGCGGTCCATTGCAGCCGTGGTCAGCGGGTCGCCCTCGCCCTCGGGTGCGGGCAGACGCAGCTCGCTTAAACTCACCTGCCACGGGGCATCGCCGGATTTGGCTACTGTTCCTTTGAGTTCGGCGGCGTCGATGGCGAAACTCACCTCGCTAGCATCCGAGAAGCCGTCGAGTACGGCGTCTGTGATGGTGAAATCGTCGAGCGTCATGCGGGCAACCGCGAAGCGACGCAGTTCCCAGGCGAACGGTCTGGGACCGGCCGAGGGTGCCAGCAGCATCGTCATGGTCTCGGAGTCGATCTCGTCGACGCCGCCGCCCAAGACGACTCGACCGTCGGCTGCGTCGATCATGGGCACACTGCCGCCGATGCCGATTGCGCCCGCGCGGATACCCCCGTCGTCAGTGTGCAGCCATCCATCGGCTTCTCCATAGCGTGCCGAGACGGCGACATGCGAGTCGAGGAACTGCATCGCGGCGGTCATGGGCCGGGCATCGTCCGAGGACTTCGCGAGCGGGGCTGGCAGCCGCACTGTCATTCCCTCAAGGTCGCTCGTGATCTGCAGTTCCATGGCACGGTCGGCGTTGGGGAACACCGTGAAGAGGGCGTCGTAACCGAAGCGGCCATCGACTACCCCTAAGTCGTCGATGTCGAGCAGCCTATACGCATCCTGCGGGGTCGCGCTGCCCGTCAGTTCGAACCGGACGCTGTCCGTGTCCGAGGAGATGCCGATTGTCACCGGCGCGCCGAACAGGGATGCGTGCAGGGAGTTGCTGGCCAAGTTCGCGGGATACTCGAAGTGCAGCCGCTCATTGATGTCCACGAAGGCGAGGCCGATGCCGGCCAAGTCCAGATCGGCGTCGTGGAACACGAAGCCGGCACTTACGTCGCCGGGGCCAAGCGGCCGATTGCCCAACGGAATGCGCAATTCGGCGCTGACGCTGACTTGCCCGCCGCCGGACCAAGCGTCCGACAGGAACGGCATGGCGTCGCGGATCGGCGTGGCGCGGGCGAGGTCGAACAGGCGCGACACGCTCGTGTCACAACTGAAACTCACGGCTGCGGCGTTGAGCGTGCGTGCGGGCGTGTCGGACTCGTGACGGACGGAAAGGTCGAGATCCGGCAGGTGGACGCCGAAGGCCTCGGCTTGACCGCGCACTCGGGTGCGGCGAGGCGTGACGACGAATTGTCCCTGGACGTCGGTGGCCGTTGGCCAGTCGGCATGGTAGGCAACTGTGGCGTTGGTAAAACGCGAACTCATCTCGAACCGGCGCCAGGGGAGGTCGTCGTCGACCTTGGTGCGGCCTTGGTAGACCATGCGGACGCCGGAGAGCTCGCCCGAGTGCACGCTGTCGAGGAGCCATTTTCGCAACTCCGGCGACAAGGTCAGCGGTACGTATTCGCGCGCAGCGGCGGCATCGACTTGGTCGACCTCGCCGTCGACTATGACGTGGGAGTGCGAGTCGCCGGTTCGACGCGAGAGCGCGAAGGTGCCGGCCGCCTGGGTCCGGCCTTGGCGGACTTCGATGTCCGTGCCGCGCAGGCCGACACGGTCGCCACCGTAGACGAGTGTGAACGACCCCTGTATCGCGTCGTGGGTCGCATAGGCCGTGAGGTAGTCGGGAAATGCCAATAGCACATCGCGACCGTTGGCGAACGCGCGCGCGGCGTGTTGGCTACCGGCGAACCTAAACGTGCCGTTGTCGACGGCCGGCACGCCCTTGTAGCCGGTTGTCGAGGCTTCGGATGCAAGGCCGATGAATGCCACGCCCTGTTCGTTGAAGTGCAGGCCGAGTTCGCTGATCCATGCGCGTGGCGCCAGCCGGTCGATCTGGCGACCGAGCACGTGTTCTGGGCCGAAGGCATGTGCGACTGGTCGCGCCAGGCTTTCAAGCGCGAAAGTCGGCAGCCAGAGATCGGCTTCGCGCGTACTCGGCCGGATGGCGAATCCACCGCGGTCAAGCCGGAAAACGGTGTCAAGGCTTGCGAGAGTTAGGGAGTCGATCCGGCCGCGGTACGCTGCGGCGGTGTCACGCCAGGCCT
Organism: Candidatus Azotimanducaceae bacterium; assembly: GCA_965203685.1. Lineage (GTDB taxonomy): Bacteria > Pseudomonadota > Gammaproteobacteria > Pseudomonadales > Azotimanducaceae > VXYL01. Next base: position 4,770,763 of record OZ241908.1, on the reverse strand, counting down.
CGGCCTCGAGCCCTAGGCGGGCCGGGGCGCCCGGGAGGCCCTCGAGGTTGGCGGCCATGTTGAGTCGGGCGCGTTCTTCGCCGTCCGCCGCACGACGCCAGTCGGCGCTGAGATCGACGGCGACCCGCTTCGCATCCGCGCCGGCAAACAGCGGACCAAGGCCGGCCAAGTCGACGAGGTCCCGGGCGAACACGACGGACTCGCCGGCGATGCGCACGGCCCCCGGGCCGTCCTCGGTGATGTCGCCGTCAATCGTCAAGGCGCAAGCGGCGCAACTCGCGTCGGTTTGCAGGCCGACGTGGAAGCGATGGTTGCCATCCTGGTTGATGAGCATCGACTCGACGTGGATGGAGCCGCCGTGCGCCGGGCCGTGGAAACCGATGCGACCCCGTAGCCAGACCTGGTCACTGTGCGTCAAGAGGGCGCGCACATCGAAATCGCCTGCACCTGAGGTGCCGCGCAACCGCCAGCCTGTCGGTGTCTTGTCGAACGCGACGTGGCCGTCGGCCACGGTCAAGCGCCGCGCGACGACGCGGTTGCGGCCGAGGCTCTCGAGTAGGTCGAGTTCGAAATCCAATCCGCTCGCTTGGCCGGCTGGGAAGTCGATTCGATCGGCGTAGAGGCCCGGGTTGATCCCGTTCCAACGCCCCTCGATCCCGCGCACGGCGACCCCTTGATCGGCCAGCACGTCGTTGAGCGCGCTCTCCAGCCCCGGCAACTGCCAAAACACGACCCGGCACACCACTTGCACCAGGGCGAAGCAGATCGCGGCGATGGTGGCAACGAGGAATGTCGTCCGGATCAGCGCATTCATGCAGTTTCACTACCGCTGCGCGGCACACCGACGAGGTCGAATTGATCGTTTCGATAGCCCGGTTCCACTTGGAGTTCCACCGGACGCCCGGTTTGGCTGACGAGGGCGGCGAGATGGTGCGCGTCTTCGTCGAGTAGGCGGTCGACGACGGCTTCCGCGGCGTGCAGCACGTAGCTTGACAGAGCGGGTCCGTCGACAGTCGTGCGACGCAGCAGGGCACGGAATATGTCGAAACAGGTGCTCTCGGCAGATTTGATGTAGCCGCGTCCGCGGCAGTCCGGGCAACTGCTGCTCAATTGGCTGAGCAGGCTGTCGCGGATCCGCCGCCGAGAAATCTCCACGAGGCCGAGGTCGGTAAACCCGGAGGCGGTGAACCGTGCCGGGTCGTCCTTCGCGGCCTCGAGGAGTGCGCGTTGGACGCTGTCGCGGTGTTCGTCCGAGGCCATGCCGATGAAGTCCACCACGACAATGCCGCCGATATTGCGCAACCGCAGTTGGCGCGGTATCGCCGTGGCCGCTTCGAGATTGGTCTTCAGTGCCGTGTCGGCCCGGTTGGCGGAATCCAAGGCCGTGCCGCTGTCCACGTCGATGGTGGTCATGGCCTCGGTGTGCTCGATTACGATTTGGCCGCCGCTCGGGAGTTCGACGCGGGGGTCCAGAATGCCGTCAACAGCCGCTTCCACGCCAAAGGCGTCGAATAGCGGTCGCGTGCCCTGGTAGCGCACGACCTTGTCGCGATAGGCGGGGAAATGCGCCTCGACGTGATTGCGTACTCTTGCCCAGGCGTTGTCATCGTTGACGAGGATTCCGCTCAGAGCCGGCCCTGTCAGGTCGCGGACCGTGCGCAGCATGGTGGGCAGTTCCTGGTACAGCAGCGTCGGTGCCTCCCGGGCGCGTACGCGCCGGTGTCGAATCTGCTGCCACAGGCGGCATAGGTAGGCCAAGTCGTCGGCGATCTCCTTGCGCGTAGCGCCGGCGGCCGCCGTTCGCACAATACAGCTCCATGCCAGACCGAGGTCTTGCAGCACGTCGGCCACGAGTACGCCGAGGCGGGCGCGTTCGCTGTCTGCCACGAGCCGGCGGGAGAGGCTGACCCGCGAGTCGTTGGCGCTTTGCGCGGGTGCCGCCAACGGAAAGCCCACCACGTAACGGCCAACGAGTGATGGATTGGCGCTAAGTCTCGGCCCCTTGCCGTGACCGGCGCCCCGGCTCTTCAACGGCTCCTTGGCGACTTGGACTAGGATGTGGTCGCCTTCGGCTGCCGCCGGCGAGACTGACGGTGCAGGTGGACCAGGCTCACCGAGACTCGGTGTCCCTTGCGGGTCGTTGAACAACGCGCCGAGCGTTTGCGTCCCGATGTCTACGAAAACGGCTTGTAGGGCGGGCGCGATGCGCGCGACCTTGCCCAGGTAGATGTTTCCAAGAAGGCTCCCCGGTTGGGTCTTCGAGTCGCCGGGCGGACGCTGCAAGTGGATTTCGATGGGCTCGCCGTTGCGCAACAAGGCGATGCGCGTTTCAAACGCGTTGGCATCAACGAGGAGCTCCTCCGACACGCTCGTGTCCCTTCAGTGGCGTTTTCGCGCAAAGTCGTTTGCGCCATTCTCCCACCGCGGGCCGAGTTTTGCCCACGCATCGCACCCGGGCAACGCCACTCAACCGGCCCGCCAACGCCACGTGTCGATTCCGAAAGCACCCAGCAACTCTTCCGTTTCGGCCAAGGGCAAGCCAACAACGGCGTGATAGCTGCCATGCACGGCGCGCACGAACGTGCCGCCGATTCCTTGGATGCCGTAGCCGCCGGCCTTGTCAAGCGGTTCTCCGGTAGCCCAGTAGGCATCGATCTCGGCGGGCGCGATTGGGCGCAGCGTGACCGCGGCACTGGCCGTGCGTATGCCTTCGCGCGTTCCCCAGCGCAGGGCGACGGCCGTGAGCACGCGATGCTCGCGACCGGAGAGCGCGCGCATCATTGCGACGAAATGCTGCTTGTCGCGTGGCTTGCCGAGTAGCTGGCCATCGATGGCGACCACCGTGTCCGCCGCTAGCACGGGGACCGGTGCGCAAACCGCGCGCGCCTTCGACCTGGCCAGTCTCCTGACGTAGTCGTCTTCGGTCTCGCCCGCTTTGGCCGTCTCGTCTACTTCGGGCGGCTGAACGCGGAACGGGATGCGCGCTTGACGGAGCAGGTCGGCACGGCGCGGGGACGACGATGCGAGGACGACGTACCCGGGCGTCACTCGACGAACCGCGTGGTCTCGCGCGGTACCGCCACGACAAGGAGTACGAACACGGCAGCCGTTACCACCGGCCCTACCAGCAAGAACGGGGAAACATCCGCGCCCACGGCAGCCGCCCGCAAAAGCGCCCGGCCCAGTTCCGTGACCAGTGCGGCGATGGCAACGAAGCCGGCTTGTTGCGCTAGCTTGAACAGCGCCAGGCGCTGCTGAAACCGAGTCGCGGCGAAGACCATCAGGGCGAGGGTCATGGCATGCAGGCCGAACAGATCGCTGTAAAGAACATCGACGAGAATGCCCATCAGCCAAGCCCACACGGTGGCCATGCGCGCGGGCGCCACCAAGGCCCAGTACAGCAACACGGCCAATGCCCAGTCCGGGCGGAGCCAGCGCAGCCACTCCGGTGCGTCCACCGGCAAGCGGGCGGCGGTCAGGAGCAGAGCGCCGAGTACGGTCGCTGCGACCCAGGCGTACCGATTGGTCATCACGGAGATGGTTCACTTGCGGCGGTCAGGCCCCACGCGCTCGTCGGCGCGGCAGCCTCCGCGCCGACGGTACGGGCTTCGTCCGTTGGTATGCCCGTGAGCACCAGCAGGTGGCGGGACCGATCAAGGGCTGCGCTTGGGCGCACGGTCGTTCGCAAGAAAGGTTCGGAAGCATCCTGCGTCGCAACGGTGACGACGCCAACGGGATACCCGAACGGGAAGCGCCCGCCGAGCCCGGAACAGTTCAACTCGTCGCCGACGCGCACATCGAGCGTAGCTGCCGCGAACTTGAGAGTTAAGTTGCCCGCTCCGTCGCCGACGGCGATCGCCCGGACCCCGTTGCGCAGGACATACACCGGTACGGCATGGGACGGATCGGTGACCAGCAGTACGTTGCTCGTCGCCGCGTTGGTTTCCACGACCTGTCCGAACAGGCCTGCCGCATCGATCACGGGCTGCCCGACCGCGACGCCATCGCCCGATCCCTTGTCGAGAGTCACCTCTTGCCTGGGTTCCTGGTCCAGCCCGATCAGTTCGGCGATCAGGGTTTCGTGCTCTAGGGGGGCTTGGGAGTTGAACAGTGCGCGCAACGTCTCGTTTTCCTGCGCAATGGCATCGAAACGCAGCAGCGCGGCCTTGAGTTTCTGGTTCTCCTCTTCCAGGTCGGTCACGCGGTTCAGCAGCGCGATGCGGGCACCGAACGTGTCGGTGATCTTGCGAACGGCGAGATAGGGTGCGCGGGCCGCGAACTCCAACGGATTCAAGGCCGTGCCGATGGCCCACCGGGCGGGCGTGAGCCAAGGCGTGTTCTGGTCCACGACCATCAGCACGCCGGACAGCACGATCAGCAGCGATAGCCGGTAGATTCCGCTTCGCTGACGCATGAACAGCGAATCAGCGGTCGGTTGCCGTCGACGGGTTAGGGGCTTGAGGAACGACCTACCGAGCACGAATCACATGCGCCTCACTTGGTCTTGGGGCGGCGGAATCCTTGCACTTGGGCCGAGGTTTCGCAACGCGGGAAGGGGGCACTGCCAGCGACGCGGAGGGGTGACTGGCCGCGAGCCTTGGGACGCCTACTCGTCCCAGAGCAGGTCGGCGTACCCCTCGAAGTCTTCGAGCGCCCGACCGCCGCCGCGCGCGACGCAGGTCAGGGGCTGCTCGGCGATGATCACGGGCAAGCCGGTCTCTTCGGCGACGAGCACGTCCAGATCCTTCAACAGCGCGCCGCCGCCGGTCAGCACGACGCCGGTCTCCGCGATGTCTCCCGACAGTTCGGGCGGCGTGGCCTCGAGCGCGTTCTTGACCGCTTGCACGATCATCGCGAGGGGATCGCGCAAGGCTTCCAGGAGATCGTTGCTGTTGAGCTTGAAGCTGCGGGGCACGCCGAGGGACAGGTTGTGGCCCCGCACGGTGATCTCCTGGACGTCGTCCTCGGCCTGCTGGTAGGCGACGCCGATCTGTTGCTTGATCTGCTCGGAGTTGGCTTCGCCGATCAGGCTGCCCTTGGTGCGCCTGACATAGTTGATGATGGTCTCGTCGAAACGGTCGCCACCGACGCGGACGGTGTCGGAGTAGACAACGCCGCTCAACGAGATGATCGCGATTTCCGTGGTACCGCCGCCGATATCCACGACCATCGTGCCGATCGCCTCGTGAACCGGTAAACCCGCGCCGAGTGCCGCTGCCATGGGTTCCTCGATCAGGCGGACGTCTCGTGCACCTGCGGATTTCGCGGATTCCCGTATCGCCTTGCGCTCCACGGGCGTCGACTTGCACGGTACGCTGATCAGGACCCTGGGGCTGGGACGAATCCAGGAGTCGTGATGCACCTTGGCGATGAAGTGCTTGAGCATCTCCTCGGTGACGGCGAAATCGGCGATGACGCCGTCCTTGAGGGGACGAATCGCCCTTATGTTGGCCGGCGTGCGACCGAGCATCCGCTTGGCGTCGAGGCCGACGGCGATTACGCGGTGATGGCGATTGCCGTCATTGCGGATCGCGACGACCGACGGTTCGTCGAGAATGATGCCCTGGTCACGTGAGTAGACCAGCGTATTCGCCGTGCCGAGGTCAATCGCCAGATCGCGCGAGAAACGACCGCCAAAGAGCTTCAATCCGTACTTCCCAGTCGGGTCCGATTCGAACTCAGCACTCTACCACGTCCCGCGTCAGCCAAGTATCCAAGCAAACCGCAGGGAATCTGAAGAAAGGCGTGGTAAGCGCGTGATCAGACAAGGCGAATGCCCAGCGACGTCGTCTGCGGACGATGCGATCCGTGCGCAGACTCCATGGCTAGCCGAACGACGCTGGTTAGGCCGGATGCGTACGTAGACGTCCGCGCGCCAGCAGACCATCGGGGTGCGGCCGTTGGCGTACACTGCGCGGCTTTGAGAATGTCGATTGGTGGGTAATCCCTTGGCGGTTCCAGGAGACGTCGTCGAGAAGCTGATGCGCCTCGCCGCGCTCAGTCTGGAGACTGAAGAGAGGACACTGCTGCAAGCCGATCTGGACAAGATCGTCGGCTTGATCGATGCCATGCAGTCGGTCGACACGCACGGTGTGCTGCCGCTAGCCCATCCGCTGGACGGCACGCAGCCGCTTCGGGACGACGCCGTCACCGAGTCCATCGACCGCGACCGTCTACAGAGCAACGCGCCGCTGGCCCGGGACGGGCTCTACCTCGTGCCGCGAGTCGTGGAATAGGCGCGCTTGGCGTGAACGAGAGTTTGGGGACACTCGTCGGGACCCGGGACGCGCTTGCGGCCAACGCGGTGAGCAGCGTCGAGATCGTCCGCAGCTGCCTGGATCGAATCGATGCCGCCGGGCGCCTCAACGCCTTCGTCACCGTGTGCGAGGAACAGGCCATGGTGAGCGCGGCACGGGCAGACGAGGCCATTGCCCGTGGTGGCATGCGCGGATTGCTCGGCGTGCCGATCGCCCACAAGGACATCTTTTGCACGGACGGCGTGCGCACGACGTGCGCGTCGAGGATGCTCGAACACTTCGTCTCACCCTACGACGCGACCGTCGTCGCACGACTGGGCGCGGCCGGAGCGGTCACGGTCGGCAAGACGAACATGGACGAGTTCGCGATGGGGTCCACCAACGAGACGAGCTTCTTCGGCCCTGTCGCCAATCCGTGGGATGCCGGTCGCGTCCCCGGTGGTTCCTCGGGTGGCTCCGCGGCGGCAGTCGCCGCTGGCCTGGTCCCCGCCGCGACGGGCACGGACACGGGCGGGTCGATCCGCCAGCCGGCTGCGTTCTGTGGCATCAGCGGCCTCAAGCCAACCTATGGGCGCGTGTCGCGTTTCGGCATGGTGGCGTTTGCTTCGAGCCTCGACCAGGGCGGGCCGATGGCGCGCAGCGCTGCGGATCTGCGATTGCTGCTCGGTCACATGGAAGGCCATGACCCGCGCGATTCGACCAGCGCCAACGAGGGCCCCACGCCGAATGCGCCTCAGTCCACGTTGGACGTAGGCATCCCGCGCGAATACTGGACGGACCTCGGCGGCGACGTCGCCGGCCCGCTCGAGGATGCGGTCGTGTCGCTCAAGCGGCTCGGACACCGCTGCCACGACGTCTCGCTCCCGCACACCGAGTTCGCCGTGCCGGTGTACTACGTGGTTGCCAGCGCCGAGGCGTCGACCAACCTGTCGCGCTACGACGGCGTCCGCTACGGCCATCGGGCCGCGGAACCGGCCGATCTTGACGACCTGTACCGGCGCTCGCGCAGCGAAGGCTTTGGAGTCGAGGTGAAGCGGCGGATTCTCACCGGCACTTACACGCTGTCGGTCGGCTACTACGACGCGTACTACGGCCAGGCGCAACGAGTCCGGCGGTTGATCCGCCAGGATTTCCTCGACGCCTTCCGACACGTAGACGTCTTGTTGACCCCCGCGACGCCGACGCCAGCGCCAGCCATCGGTGCGCTCACCGGCGCGGCGGACCCCACCGTGATGTATAAGCAGGACGTGTACACGGTACCTGCGAGCCTGGCCGGCCTTCCCGCGTTGTCGATCCCTTGTGGATTCGCGGACGGGCTGCCCGTGGGTCTGCAGGTCATCGGTCCGCACTTTGCCGAAGACCGTCTGCTCGCGCTCGGCGAGGCCTACCAGCGCGAGACCGACTGGCACTTGCAGGCACCAGCGATGGCGGGGGCGGTCTGATGGCCAAGTGGGAGAGCGTGATCGGGCTCGAGGTGCACGTGCAACTCAACACGGCCTCGAAGATCTTCTCGGGTGCCGGGACCGCGTTCGGCGAGCCGGCCAATACGCAGGCGTGCACGGTCGATCTCGCGCTGCCCGGCGTCCTACCGGTACTGAACGGCGAGGTCGTCCGCAAAGCCGTGCTGTTTGGATTGGCGGTCGAGGGCGAGATCGCGGAAACCTGCCGATTCGACCGCAAGAACTATTTCTACCCCGATCTGCCGAAGGGCTACCAGATCAGCCAACTCGACGAGCCCATCGTGTGCGGGGGTCACTTGACGATCCATACCGACGGCGTTTCGCAGCAGATCGAACTCACGCGTGCCCATCTCGAAGAGGATGCCGGCAAGTCCCTGCACGAGGACTACGTGGGCCTCACCGGGATCGACCTCAACCGGGCCGGCACGCCGTTGCTGGAGGTCGTCAGCGAGCCGCAGTTGACGAGTCCTAGCGAGGCGGTGGCGTACTTTCGCGCCATGCACGCGCTCGTGCGCTATCTAGGCATCTGCGACGGCGACATGAGCCAAGGCTCGATGCGCTGCGATGCCAACGTGTCGGTGCGGCGGCCAGGCGCGCCGCTCGGCGAGCGCACCGAGATCAAGAACCTCAACTCGTTCCGCTTTCTCGAGAAGGCCTTGGTGTTCGAGATCGACCGTCAGATCGACGTCCTGGAGTCGGGCGGCACGGTCGACCGGGAGACGTTGCTCTACGACGCGGACCGTGACGAGACGCGACCGATGCGCGGCAAGGAACTATCCGACGACTACCGGTACTTCCCGGACCCCGATCTCTTGCCGGTCGTGGTGACCGAGCAACTGCTGGCTGAAGTTCGTGCGACGTTGCCCGAGTTGCCCGACGCGAAGCGCGAGCGCTACCGGCGCGACCTCGACCTCGACGACCACGACGCCCGGTGGCTGGTCGCGGATCCCGACAGGGCGGCTTACTTCGAGGCGGCCGTGGATGCCGGCGGTCAACCCAAGGCCGCTGCCAACTGGCTCATGGGAGATGTCGCGGCGGCCCTCAATCGCGACGGGCGTCCGCCGTCGATGATCCCGGTACCCGCCGCGCAATTGGCGAAGCTGATCGAGCGCACGCTGGACGAGACGGTGTCCGGGAAGATCGCGAAGTCGCTGTTCGACATGCTGTGGTCGGCCGGCGAAGGTGACGTGGACGATCTGATTGCCGAGCACGGCTTGAAGCAGGTCAGCGACGATGATGCGTTGACCCAGGTCGTCACGGACATCGTGGCCGCCAATCCGGCGCAGGCGGAGCAGTACCGCGGCGGCCAGGCGAAGCTACTCGGGTTCTTCGTCGGGCAGGTGATGAAGGCGACGTCGGGAAAGGCCAACCCGCGTAAAGTGAACGAGTTGCTACGCGAACACCTGGCTTCTTGAGTAGCTCGCGGAGCCGCGGAGCGCGCGGGACGTCCCCCCGCCCCGCTTGAGTTCCGCGGCAGTTAACCATATAACCACTCCGACTTGGACGCGGGCGCGTGAACCCCGTATAAAGCGCGCCTTTTCGGGTTCCAGTACGCGGGGTATCCGCGCATGCCGGGCTACACGCTCACGCACCTCAAACAACTCGAAGCGGAGAGCATCCACATCATCCGCGAGGTCGCTGCCGAGTTCGAGCGGCCGGTCCTCCTGTACTCCATCGGCAAGGATTCGTCGGTGCTGCTGCACTTGGCGCGCAAGGCTTTCTACCCGGGTCGGCTGCCGTTCCCGCTCCTCCACGTCGACACCACGTGGAAGTTCCGGGACATGATCGCCTTCCGCGACCGCATCGCGCGGGAGTTGGAGTTGGACCTGATCGTCTATACCAACGAAGAGGGCCGTGCCGCCAACGTCACGCCGTTCACGTACGGCAGCCGCAAATACACCGACATCATGAAGACGCAGGCGCTCAAGGATGCGCTCGACAAGTACGGCTTCGACGCGTGCTTTGGCGGCGCGCGGCGTGACGAGGAGAAGTCCCGCGCCAAGGAGCGGGTGTACTCCGTGCGCGACCGCAACCACCGCTGGGATCCGAAGAGCCAGCGCCCGGAACTCTGGAACCTCTACAACGGCCGCATCAACCCGGACGAGGAAGTGCGCGTCTTCCCTCTGTCCAACTGGACCGAACTCGACGTCTGGCAGTACGTCTATCTCGAGAACATCGAGATCGTGCCGCTCTACTTGGCGGCCAAGCGTCCCGTCGTTGAACGCGACGGTACGCTCATCATGGTGGACGACGACCGCATGGAGCTTGAGTCGGGCGAGGAACCGACCATGCGCTCCGTACGCTTCCGCACGCTGGGGTGCTATCCGCTGTCTGGTGCGATCGAATCCGAGGCTGCCACCCTGCCGGAGATCATCCAGGAGATGCTGATCGCCACGCACTCCGAGCGCCAAGGCCGCCTGATCGACTACGACGCCTCCGGATCCATGGAGCAGAAGAAGCGCGAGGGCTACTTCTGATGACCATGTCGGCCCGGGGAGCGCGAGGGGCTGGCCCGCCGCACGAAACAGACCTGATCGCCAGCGACATCCATGCGTACCTTGCCCAGCACGAGCGCAAGGAGATCCTCAAGTTCCTCACCTGCGGCAGCGTCGACGACGGCAAGAGCACGCTGATCGGCCGCCTGCTCCACGACTCGAAGATGATCTACGAGGACCAGTTGGACGCCATCGTGCGCGACAGCAAGACCACGGGCACGCAACGCGATGGGGTCGACTACGCGCTCTTGGTCGACGGACTGCAGGCCGAGCGCGAGCAAGGCATCACCATCGACGTCGCGTACCGGTATTTCTCGACCACCAAGCGCAAGTTCATCATCGCCGACACGCCGGGCCACGAGCAGTACACGCGGAACATGGCCACCGGAGCGTCCACCTGCGACTTGGCCGTCATTCTCATCGACGCCCGGCAAGGCGTCCTGCCGCAAACCCGCCGCCACACGTTCATCGCGCGCCTGCTCGGGATCCGGCACCTCGTGGTGGCGGTGAACAAGATGGACACGGTGGACTACGACGAAGGCGTATTCGACGCCATCCGGGCCGACTACTTCGCGTTCACCTCGAAACTCGGCGTCGACGAGATGCACTTCATCCCGATCTCCGCGCTGTACGGCGACAACGTCGTCGAACAATCGCCGAACATGCCGTGGTACCAGGGCGCGACCCTGATGCACCTCCTGGAGAACGTGCAGATCGCCGCGGACAAGGACATCGAGCACTTCCGCCTGCCGGTCCAAGTGGTCAACCGCCCCGATGCGTCGTTTCGCGGCTACAGCGGCAGCGTCGCGGGCGGCGTCGTCCGGTCTGGAGACGAGGTGGTAGTGGTGCCCTCGGGACGTCGCTCGAAGGTCGGCCGCATCGTCACCATGGACGGCGACCTCGAGGAGGCGTTCGCACCGATGGCGGTCACCCTGACGCTGGCCGACGACGTCGATGTCAGCCGCGGCGACGTGCTCGCGGCGCCCGGCGGCCTGCCTTACATCGCCGACCGCCTCGACGCGATGGTGGTTTGGATGGCGGACGATGCCCTCGTCCCAGGGCGGCCGTACATCGTCAAGCACGGTACGCGCCAAGTGGTCGGGCAGGCGTCGGCGTTGCGCTACCGCGTGGACGTCAACACGTTGCAGCACGAAGCAGCGTCGAGGCTCAAACTCAACGAAATCGGGCGCGTCGAAGTCGCCTTGACGGAGTCCATCGCGTTCGACGCCTACGGCGCCAACCGTGACTTGGGCAGCCTGATCTTCATCGACCGCATCTCCAACGTCACGGTCGGCGCTGGCATGGCGTTCGCTCCCGGCGGTTCGATCGCCCAGGCGGCTTGGGATCGCACGCCGCACGGCGACTTGCATGCGGCCGTAAGCCGCGTGGCGCCCGACGAACGGGCGGCGCGCCTTGGCCAGCATCCGGTGACGGTGCTGCTGACCGGCCTTGCCAAGGTCGGCAAGACGGCGATCGCCCACGCCGTCGAGCGCAAGCTGTTCGACGCTGGCGGACTCGCCACCGTCCTCGACGGCCAGAGCTTCCGCTTGGGCATGAGTCGTGACTTGGGGTTCAGCCCCGAGGAACGCTCGGAGAACATCCGTCGTGCGGCCGAAACCGCGCGGCTGATGAACGACGCGGGCCTGATCTGCCTGACGTCGTTCGTCGCGCCCGAGGAAGCCGTTCGGGAACGGGCGCGTCGCGCCATCGGGGAGGATCGATTCCTGGAGGTCTACCTGACGGCCCCGTTGACGGTGTTGAAGGACCGTGACGAGGATGGCCTCTACACGGCCGCGGAGCGCGGGGAGGCGCCCCACGTGCCGGGCGTCACCGAGGACTTCGACGAGCCCGTTGCGCCGGATCTCACGCTCGAGACCGACCGCCTCGGCGTCGACGCCTGTGCTGCGCGCATCATCGACTTGCTTCGCGAGAAGAATTTCATTCACTAGGCGGTCGCACTTGACGCGCGGCCCGACCTTGCTTGTAAGGAGGACACCCCTTGGCCACCAAAACAGACGTCGTGATCGTGGGCGCTGGCCCATGCGGCCTGTTTCAGGTATTCGAACTCGGTCTGCTCGGGATTAAGGCACACATCGTCGACGCCTTGCCGGCCCCCGGCGGCCAATGTGCCGAGTTGTATCCCGACAAACCCATCTACGACATCCCGGCGATCCCGGTCTGCGACGCGCAGGAACTCGTGGATCAGTTGCTCGAACAGATCAAGCCGTTTGACGCGGGCTTCCACCTGGACGCCCAGGTGACAGAGGTCGCCACCGTCGACGACCGTTTCCGCGTGGTCACCAGCCGGGGCGAAGAGTTCGATGCGGGCGCCGTCGTCATCGCGGGCGGCGTCGGTTCCTTCCAGCCCATGCCGTTGCGCGTGGCAGGGATTGAGCAGTTCCTCGATCGCCAAGTGTTCTACCGCGTGCGCGATCCGTCGGCCCATCGCGGCAAGGATCTCCTGGTGCTGGGCGGGGGCGACTCGGCGTTCGACTGGACGGTGGAATTGGCGCCGCACGCCAAGTCGATGACCCTGGTGCACCGCAGCGACCGTTTTCGGGCCGCGCCGGCCACCGTTGCACGAATGCGCGAACTGGAAGCAGCGGGCCAAGTGCGGTTCATGATCGGCAACTGTGTCGACTTCGAAGCCGCGAACGGAAGCCTTGAGCGCGTTTGTATTCGCCACACCGACGAATCGGTAACCAAGGTCGACATCGATCACGCGCTGGTGTTCTTCGGCCTGTCCCCGAAGCTTGGACCCATCGCCGAGTGGGGCCTCGAACTCTCGAAGAGCCAGATTCCTACCGACACGGAGCGCTTCGAGACGAACATCCCCGGAATCTACGCAATCGGCGACATCGCCACCTACCCGGGCAAGAAGAAGCTCATCCTTTCGGGTTTTCACGAAGCGGCGCTCGCCGCGTTCGCCATCAAGGCCAGGCTCAACCCGAACGAGAAGGTGCACCTGCAGTACACGACGACAAGCCCCATCATGCACGAGCGCTTGGGGGTGTGAACTCCGCTTGCGCGGAGTTTCCAAACGGCACGGCGGGTCTGGGCGATACGCGACGTCTCGACCGCATTCAGTCCTGGCAACGTCCATGCGGGCGAGGCCGCCCGCGTACCATGCGAGTTTGTCCTGTCCGTCGGTGCGAGCGTTGACAGGAACGGACGTCGTACCAAGAATGGCCAGACGCCGTTGTCGATTGGTACCCCCATGCCCCATGCGCAGCCGCTAGGCGGGATCTGCGTCGTCGGCACCGACAACCGCATTCTGGTGGACGCCGACGCGCTGCAAGGCCTCTGGAACGCAAGACCAATATTGGCCATCACAAACGTCTGCAACCACGTGCTTGAGTTCACAGACGGGGCAATCGACGTACTGCCGAGTCGCTAATCCCTTGGACGAGACGATCACTGTTCTGGTTCTCGCGGGGGATGAGTACGTGGAGCATGGTGTGTTCGTCCGCGGTGACGACGCCCGAGGTGTGCTACTCCCGGGTTTCGCAGTCGAGGTGGGCGAGGCATTCGACGCTCGGTGACGGGGCCGAGCGGATGCGAGGTACCGGACCGGCTATGGGGCGCTCGCATGCCACTCTTCCGCTTGAGCGCGTTCTTGTGCGAGAGTAGTGCCGGGTTCGCGGTCAAGGGAGTCGCGTGGAACAGTCGGGCGAGTACCTGATCGCGGGTTCGCGGGAGCGCGTCTGGGGCGCCCTGAATGATCCAGCCGTCCTGGAGCGCTGCATCGACGGCTGCCGCAGCATGACGCCCGTCGGCGACGACCGTTTCGAGGCCGTCGTGGCGGCCCGGGTGGGACCGGTCAGAGCCACGTTCAACGCCGCGATCGCACTTTGCGACGTGGTGCGGCCCGAGAGCTACCGGCTCGAAGTCCATGTGAAAGGCGGCGTGGCCGGATTCGCCAAGGGGACAGCCGAAGTCGAACTTGCGGAAGTCGCGGCCGGGGAGACGCTGCTCAAGTACCGAATTGCCGGGGGCATCGGCGGCAAGCTGGCCCAGATCGGCTCGCGGCTCGTGGATAGCGCCGCGCGCAAGATGGCGGCGAGTTTCTTCGAGCGATTCGCGGTGGACTTCGGAGGCTAGGTAGCGTTGTAATCGAACAACCCCGAAAGCTTAAAGGGAGGGCTAAAGGGAGTGGAGATCAAAGTTACGGTCAACGGCACGTCGCATAGTCTCAACGTGCCGGACAACACGCTGCTGGTGGACGTGCTGCGCGAACGGCTCGGCCTCACCGGCACCCACGTCGGTTGCGACACCAGCCAATGCGGTGCCTGCGTCGTGCACATGGACGGCACCGCGGTGAAGTCCTGCACCGTCCTCGCCGGTCAGGCGGACGGCGCTGAAGTCACCACCATCGAGGGCATCGGCCGGCCCGACGACCTGCACCCGATGCAGGCCGCGTTTCGCGAGAACCACGCCCTACAGTGTGGCTTCTGCACACCGGGCATGATCATGAGCGCCATCGACATGGTGCAGAAAAGCGACGGGCGGTTGGATGAGACAGCGGTTCGCGACGGCCTCGAAGGGAACCTCTGCCGCTGCACGGGCTACCACAACATCGTCAAGGCGGTGTTGGCGGCTCAAGACAGCATGTAAGCAAGGGGAGGGAGCTGACAATGGCAACAGAAACCGGCATCGGCGCATCAGTCAAGCGCAAGGAAGACGCGCGTTTCATCACCGGCGCGGGCCGCTACACGGACGACGTTGGCCAGCACGGTCAAACCTACGCGGTGTTCGCGCGCTCGCCGTACGCCCGCGCAAGACTCAACGGGCTCGACACCAGCGCGGCGCTGGCCACCGACGGCGTGGTCACGGTGTTCACCGGCGCGGATCTCCAGGCCGGCGGCGTGGGCGATCTGCCCTGCGGCTGGATGGTGAAGTCGAAGGACGGCTCGGACATGATCCAGCCGCCGCATCCGCCGCTCGCGGTGTCCAGCGTCAACTACGTTGGCGAACCGTACGCGGTGGTGATCGGCGAGACCCTGGAGGCGGCCAAGAACGGCGCCGAGGCCCTCGACCCGGATTTCGAGGAACTTGACGCGGTCGTCGACCTCGCGACAGCGGCCGAGTCCGACCAGATCCACGAGGCCGTCCCGAACAACCAGTGCTACGACTGGGAACTCGGCGACAAGGCAGCGACGGAGGCGGCGTTCGCCGAGGCGCACCACGTCACGTCCATCGACATCGTCAACAATCGCCTGATCCCGAACGCGATTGAGCCCCGGGCGGCGCTCGGCGAGTACGACGAAGCATCGGGCACCTACACCCTGCACACGACGTCGCAGAACCCGCACCTCGAGCGCCTCGTGCTCGCGGCTTTCGTGAACATCGCCCCCGAGGCACGCCTGCGCGTGATCTCGCCGGACGTCGGCGGTGGCTTCGGCTCCAAGATCTTCGTCTACGCAGAGGAGACCGCGGTGATCTGGGCCGCTGGCCAACTGCGCCGACCGGTGAAGTGGCGCGCGGAACGATCCGAGTCCTTCCTCGCCGACGCGCACGGTCGCGACCACGTGACCCACGCGGAACTGGCGCTTGCGGAGGACGGGCGGTTTCTAGGCTTGCGGGTCCAGAACAAAGCCAACATGGGGGCGTATCTCTCGACGTTCGCTTCCAGCGTTCCGACCTACCTCTACGGCACGCTGATGGCTGGCCAGTACAAGACCCCCGCGATCTACGTCGAAGTGCAGTCCTTGTTCACCAACACCGCACCGGTCGACGCCTACCGCGGAGCCGGCCGACCGGAGGCGACCTACGTCGTGGAGCGGCTGGTCGAAACCGCCGCGCGCGAAACGGGCGTCGACCCGGCGGAACTCCGGCGGCGCAACTTCATCCAGCCGGGCGACTTCCCGTACGAAACGCCAGTGGCGCTCACCTACGACACCGGCGACTACGAGGCGAGCCTGGCACGCGCCCTGGAGCATGCGGACTACGGCGGTTTCCAAGCCCGGCGGGCGGCCTCGGAGCAGGCCGGCAAAAGGCGCGGCATCGGGTTCTCGTGCTACATCGAGGCCTGCGGTTTGGCACCGTCGCAAGTGGCGATTTCCCTGGGTGCCGGCGTGGGGCTCTTCGAGGTCGGCGAGGTTCGCGTGGACGTCACCGGCTCGGTGACGGTGGTCACCGGTTCGCACAGTCACGGCCAAAGCCACGAGACGACCTTCGCGCAGATCATCTCCGACAAGCTCGGCGTGCCGTTCGAGAACGTCACGGTGCTGCACGGCGACACCGGCCGTTCGGACTACGCTCTCGGCACCTACGGTTCGCGCTCCTTGGCGGTTGGCGGATCGGCCATCATCAAGGCGACCGACAAGATCATCGCCAAGGGCAAGAAGATCGCGGCGCACATGCTCGAAGCGAACGAGGATTCGGTGGAGTTCGAGGACGGCAGCTTCAACGTCGCCGACTCCAACCAGTCGCTCACCTTCGGCGAGGTGGCGTTCGCGGCGTATGTACCCGCGAACTACCCCCTCGAGGAGCTTGAGCCCGGGCTTTCCGAGAAGGCGTTCTACGATCCGCCCAACTTCACCTATCCGGCGGGCGCGCACATCTGCGAGGTCGAAGTCGATCCCGATACAGGCGTCGTGACCATCGAGCAGTTCGTGGCGGTGGACGACTTCGGCCACGTGATCAACCCGATGATCGTCGAAGGCCAGGTCCACGGCGGCCTCGCCCAGGGTATCGGCCAGGCGCTCCTCGAGCACGGGGTCTACGACGACACGGGACAGCTCGTGTCGGGCTCCTACATGGACTACACCATGCCGCGGGCCGACGATCTGCCGAGCTTCACGGTCGACACCACCGTGACGCCCTGCACGCACAATCCGCTCGGCGTGAAAGGCTGCGGCGAAGCAGGCGCAATCGGCTCGACCGCTGCCGTGATGAACGCGGTCACGGATGCCTTGGGTGTCAAGGACGTGCGGATGCCGGCGACATCGGAGACGGTGTGGCGAGCATTGCGCAACGGCGGAAACGGCTAAGGGAGGCTACGAGCATGTACCAGTTCAACTACCACAAGCCGTCCACGCTCACCGAGGCGACCAGCATGATGGTCGAGGCGGACGAGGGCACGTACCTGTCGGGCGGCATGACCCTTATCCCGACCCTGAAACAGCGCCTCGCGGCACCGTCGGACGTCATCGACCTTTCGGGCCTGCCCGGCATGTCCGGCATCAGCATCGACGGCGACATCGTGTCGATCGGTGCGATGACGCGCCACGCCGAGGTCGCCGCAAGCGATGCCATCCCGGCCTTGGCCGAACTCGCGGGAGGCATCGGCGACGCCCATGTCCGCAACCGCGGAACGCTCGGCGGCTCGCTTGCCAACAGCGATCCGGCCGCAGACTACCCGGCCGCGGTCGTTGCGCTCGATGCCACCGTTCGGACGTCCATCGGTCCAATCGCCGGCGGCGACTTCTTCACGGGACTCTTCGAGACGGCGCTCAGAGAAGGCGAGATCATCACGTCGGTGGACTTCCGCATTCCCGACGCCGCCGCCTATGAGAAGTTCCCCAACCCGGCGTCCCGCTACGCGGTCGTCGGCGTCATGGTGGCACGCTGCGGCGACGCCGTCTGTGTGGGGGTCACCGGCGCTGGACCGAACGCATTCCGAGCGACGGCGCTGGAGGAAGCCTTGGCCGCTGATTTCTCGCCGGACGCAGTTGACGGCGTGGCGATCGACAGTAGCGACTTCAACGCGGACATCCACGCGTCAGCGGAGTACCGGGCGCACCTGGTGGGGGTGCTGACGAAACGGGCCGTCGCGCGGATCGGCTGAGTAGCGCCGCGGTCGAGCGCGCCGGCGATGCGGCGTACCTTGGCGGTGCGTCAGGGCACAGCGGCGAGAGTTGGGGGTGCGCGGACGTCCCCGTCCGCATCCGGGGACTGACAAACTGCCGGGGCGTGTTTGGTTTCAGAGTCGAGCGCTGCGTGTTCAACGCCAGTCGGCCGGGATAGTATTGCGGTTCGCTCAACATAGAGCATTGCACGTTTGACCCAGATCCGCGCCGTCCGCTGCCACACCATCAGCGAGGACATCACCACCGTCACCCTCGACGAACTCGACCTGCCCGACCCCGCCCCTGGGGAGATCCAGGTTCGCGTCAAGGCTTGCGCTGTCAACTTCCCGGACATCCTGATGATCCAGGGCAAGTACCAGCACAAACCCCCGTTGCCATTCTCGCCCGGGGGCGAGGCATCCGGCGACGTCTCGAGAGTGGGCGAAGGCGTCACCACGGTGAAGGAGGGCGATGCGGTTTGCTTCGGATCGCGTGCCGGCGGCTTCGCGGAGGCGGTCAACGTGCCGGCAGCCGGGGTCAAGCCGATTCCCGGCAAGATGAACTACGAGAAGGCGGCGTCTTACAGCACCGCGTACATGACCGCCTACGTCGCGCTCAAGGTCCGCGGCGACCTCAAGGCCCGGGAGTGGCTCCTTGTCCACGGTGCCACCGGCGGCGTGGGGATGGCGGCGGTCGACCTCGGCAAGCACTTCGGTGCGCACGTCATCGGTACCGGCGGTCGCGACGACAAGCTCGCGGTCGTCAAGTCGCGCGGCGCTGATGCGGTCATCAACTACACGATGCCAGACGGCTCCCTTGGCGGTTTCCGGGACAAGGTGAAGGCTGTCACCGGTGGCGGCGGTGCCGACGTGATCTACGACCCGGTGGGCGGCGACGTCTTCGACGAGTCGATGCGCTGCATCAACTGGCGTGGACGCCTCTTGACGATCGGGTTTACCAGCGGACGTTGGCCAAGTGCGCCGGTGAATCTCATCCTCATCAAGAGCATCTCGGTAATCGGCGTCCGCGCGGGCGAGATCGGGCGGCGTGATCCGGAGCTTGGCCGCCAGAACCAAGCCGCGCTCTGGGAGCTCGCGCAGAGCGGCGCAATTGATCCCTACGTGTGCGCTGGCTTTCCCCTCGAGCGTGCTGTGGAGGCCATGCAGATGCTTCAAAACCGCGAAGTGGTCGGCAAGTGCGTCGTCACCATGAACGGATACGAGATCGCAGGGTAGCCACGGCGCGACGCCGATGGACTGCCCACAACTGACGGCTGCGCAGAGGGCTCACTTCGAGGACAAGGGCTACTTGGTGCTGGCGAATTTCCTCGACGCCACCGAATGCCGGCCTCTCGAAGCGGAGGTCGACGCGCTGACCAAGCGCCGCGCCGCCGGCGAGAGACCCTCCGTAGTCGACTATCCGGGGCTGGCCCTACTCACGTCCCACCCGCGCATGACCGCCTTGGTCGGACAGTTGATGGCCGACCGCGCTTTCGCCCTGCACCACATCCACGCGGCGCGGCACGATGCGGGTCAGCGGGGTGTGGCTTGGCACCACGACTATGAACAGCTTCCCCAGACCAACCGTTCGCACTTGATGGTGCACGTCTTCTACTACACCGACGGCCTGAACGGCGACATCGGCGACCTGCTGGTCGTGCCGCGTTCCCAGCGGAGCATCGCGACACGCGACGCACTCAGCCTCTTCGGCACCGACGATCTGCCGGGCTCGGTGACCATCGATCGGCTTCCGCAGGGCTCGGCCGTCATCGTGCACTCGGCGCTCTTCCATGCGCGCCGAGCCAAGCCGGGCGGGGAAGGCTGCCCACGCTACTTCATCGACATCTCGTACTGCCAGAACGGAATCCGCTGGCCCGGCTACCGCGGCGTGGAGGAGATCAACAGGAAGCTCAAGGCCCTCGGTGCCGACCGCGACGGCCGCTACCCGTGGCTGTATGACTCCACGCGCTTCTTCGACCAAGCTGCAGCGTGGAAGCGGGTCCGCGGGGTCCGCGGGAGCATGGTCTGACCGAGCGGCTCATCCCCACGCCCAACGGTCGCAGGGACTTCAGGAGAAATCGGCCGGACGAATCTCGATGTCGAGCTTGGGCGGCTCGAAGTCGATGTCCACATCGTCCGGCATGGCCAGCGCCTCCACTATGGAGCGACCGCTATCCCCGAGCCGGAAGTAATCCTCGATGCTGAGGAACACATGCGTGCGTTTGCCCCCGGTTGTGATGAACACCGGGCCCGACTCGGCGGCCTGCTTTGCACCTTCGAAGTCCTGGTTCAGTTCTTCGCTCGTTATCGTTGTGGTGGACATGGCTGCCTCGAGCATGTGTAGCTACGTATTGTGCCCCAGACGCACCAACTCACGTCAACGGATCACGTGGCGGCTTGCACCGTCGCTCCGGCGTCGACCCCACGCCGCCGCCCAAGTTCCTCGAGAATCTCCGCGTGCCGTTCCCGGGTCAGCCGGTAGTGCGTATAGCACCAGATCGACACGAACCCGAACGCGGCGACGATCGGCCCGTACACCAGCCCGAGGTTCACCAGCGTCTCCGGCGGCACGTCGGCCGCAGTCCTGATGTGCGCGCCCCGGGGCCAGGAGATGATGTCGAGCGCGAAGCCCGCGATGACGTTGCCGATCCCGGACGTCGCCTTGGCCGAGAACGAACTGGCCGCGAAGAAGATGCCCTCCTGGCGCTTCCCCGTCTCGTATTCGTGCTCGTCGATGATGTCGGCCACCATCGACCCGAACGCCACGTTGGCCTGCACCGTGCAAGCGCCCTGGATGACCTTGATGGCGATCAGGAGCGCAATCAGCATCGGGTCGCCGTTCTCGGGGAACCAGTCGAGCAGCCGGGCCACGATGGGCAGCGTTTGCCAGAACGGCCAGGACAGTCCGCCAAAGATCAGGCCCGCCTTCTTGCCGAAGCGACTGAAGAAGGCCGGACAGAAGAAAGAGCCGACCATCACGCCGACGGGGTAGGCGCAGATCACGAGCAGGATCGCAGCGCGGTCGAGTTCCCAGAAGTACGTGAAGATGTAGAGGTCGAGGCCGCCGTTGACGCCCACCATCACGAAGACGATCAGGACGCCTAGGAACAGCCAGCGGAAGGATCGGCTGCGCATCGCGGCCACGATGTCGAGGATGACCCGCCAGAGGATTCGACCAAGGCCGAGTCGGGGCGTGGCGGGCGGGACCGGGAGGAACGGAATCGCGGCGCGCGTGCCCCAACCGCTCCAGAAGATGGTCACGGCCATCAGCACGGCCAGCAGGGCGGCGAAGTAGGGATATACCGCGGCGTTCAGTTGGCCGTTCTCGAACTCCGCCGTCGGTGTGAAGAAGTAGAGGAATCCGACCGCGAAGGCGAACAGAACCCCGACGTTGGCGAAGAACATGCGGTAGCCGACGAGCTTGGACCGCTCGTCGTAGTCCTCACTCATCTCGGCGCCGAGCGCGATGTGGGGTACGTGGTAGAGCGACATCGACGTGCGCGTGGCGTTGGAAAAGACCACGAGCCACATGAAGAGCCCGAGCTGGCTGGTCACGAGCGGGTTGAACAGGAAATAGAACGACGCGGCGAGCGGCAGGATCGATGCGTACATGAACGGGTGACGACGACCGTAGCGCGACTTCCAGTGATCCGAGAGGGAGCCGGCCATGGGATCGGTGAACGCGTCCACCACGAGCGCGATGCCGACCGCGAGGCCTGCGAGCGAGCCCGGCATGCCGAGCACCTGGTTGTAGTAGAAGATCAGGAACGTGCCGTAGGCGGCGCCGAAGAGCCCCTCGGCCGCCTGGCCAACACCGAACGACAGCTTCATGTTGAAGCCGAGTTTTCCCTGCAACGGCATTTTGAGTCCCCTTCCCGGCGCGCGTAACGCTAACACGGTGCGCGCGCGTCTCTTGCGCTAGCATGTCCCGCTTCGCAGCCAACAGTCCTGCCATGAGCGATCACTCCATCAAGACCGGGTCGTCGCGCATCGCGTGCCCAACGTTCGACACAGTCGCATTCACGAACCCGAAGCCGTTGTCGGAGGCCAAGGTGGCTCTCGTCAGCTCGGCATCGCTGCACCACGCGGACGACGACGACTTCGCCGTGGTCGACACCGGCTACCGTGTCCTCGAGCGACACCGTCGGGACATCGTGGTCGGTCACTGGAGCCCCAACTTCGACGCCAGCGGCGTCACTGCTGATCTCAACGTCGTTTTCCCCATCGACCGCCTGGAGGAGATGGCGGCCGACGGCACGATTGGCAGCGTCTCGGACGTCCACCTGGCGTTTGCCGGCAACCAGTTCGACCTCGCGGCGATCCGCATGGACGGCGGGCCGGCGGGTGCCAAGTACTTGGCCGAGCAGGGCGTTGACGTCGTCCTGCTGACCCCTGTCTGACCGCTGTGCACGCGTACGGTCTGTACGCTCGCGCACATTTTCGAAGCAGCCGGCATGGTCACCGTCGCCATCGGCTCGATCCGCGAACAGATCTACGGCACCGCCCCGCCGCGCGGCCTGTTCTGCGACTTCCCGCTCGGCCGCCCGCTCGGCGTACCCGGCGACGCGGCCTTCCAGCGGCGCGTCATCGAGCATGCCTTCGGACTGCTCGACCGGCGTGAGCCGGTGGTGGAGGACTACGACGTCGTGATCGCAGACGAGGCGTCGGAGGTCCTCGTGTGCCCGTTGCCGGCGCGCATGGATCCGGACGCCCACCCAGCGGTCGACGAGGCCAAGGGCTTGCGTCCGGCCTACGAGCGCGCCATCGCCAAGTACGGCAACCGCGCCGGCGCTGTGCGGTTACTCGATGCCGATTCCATTCCGGCTGCGATCGAGTCATTCATCCGCGTCGCCGAGGGCCACCCGTGGAAGCAGGCTGGCATCCCGGGCATTCCAGCACGCGTCTCGCAGGACATCCGCGGCTACTACGAGATGGCCGCCATGGAGATCGCGGACCACACGCCAGCCGCTTGGGCAGGGTACCGCTGGTTCCGCGACCAGACCAAGACCGGCGAAGTGATCCAGAAGGCGCGCGACGCCATGCGGGAGTCGGGGGCGAAGGAGCCGCTCTGGCGCTTCCTGCTGCCAAGCGACAGTTGAAGCCGATGGATGTGCCGAACCGCCTGCTGGCGGCGGCTGCCCTGCTGTGCGCCGCGCTTGGCCACGCGGACGACCGACCAGCCTACTTTGTCTACCTCGCGGGTCCCGAGGTCTTCCTTCCCAACGCCCAGGAAGCTGGGGAAGAGAAGAAGCGCGCGATCGAGCGGCTGAACGCGAGCCAGAACTGGCCGTTCAAGCTGGTCGGCCTGTATCCGCTGGACAACGAGATCCCGGACTTCGCGCCCAATCGTGAAACGGGGCTCGCGATCTACCGTGCGAACATCGCCATGATGGACTTAGCCGACGCCGTGGTCGCCAACATGGTTCGCTTTCGCGGTCCCGGCATGGACGGCGGCACGGCGTTCGAGATGGGCTACATGCGCGGCTTGGACAAGCCGGTGTTTGCCTACTACGACGCGGAACCGTTCTACGGCCATGCCGAGCCTGCGGGACTCTATCCCGACAGGGTGCGCCGCTTGGTCGGCCAGAGCGCGGAAAACGCGGCCGTGGACGCCGACGGCCTCTTGATCGAGGACTTCGAGATGGCCGACAACCTGATGATGATCGGCGCCCTGGACGATGCGGGCGGGAGGTTGCAGACATCCTTCGAGCAAGCGCTGCTCCGCGCTGCCGAGCATGCGGCCATGCTGGGCGAAGCGTCGACGAATCCCGCCGGGAGCGCGCCTTGATCATCTCGCCTAGCCACAAGTTCGTCTACGTCGGAATCCCGCGCACCGCGTCCAAGTCGATGAACGAGTGGCTGATGCAGCACTACGGTGGCGTGTGGTACGGCGGGCACCACGATTACCACGGTATCCCCGATGACGCCCGATCCTTCCTCGTCTTCACGACCGTGCGCAATCCCTACGATCGGGCCGTGAGCGGCTTTTTCGGGCGCGTCTGGGATGATCGACCGCGGAACGTCGGCCTGCGCGTAGCAGTTCCGCCGCCAACGGCGAAGGACATCGACGCTCGCATCGAACGGGGTCGCGAGGAGGTCGTTCCCTATCGCGAGTTCATCGAGGGGGCCGGCGTCTCGCTTCTCCTTCATTTCGAACGGCTGCCTGAATGCCTGCTCGAGTTGCCGTTCGTGAACCCCGCGAGCATCGCGTCGTTTCCGCACGTCCTGGAGCGGGGGATCAGACCGCCCGGCGACTTCGGCGACTTCTTCGATGATCGGTACGAGGCATACGTCTGGGACGCGTATCGGGACGACTTCCTTGTCGCCGGTTACGAGCGGTACAACTACGGGCTTGCCGACGGATCGGAGGCGGCGAAGTGGCTAAGGGACCATCCTGCCCGGTGACAGTTCGTCCTCGGCGACGCTCCGGCAGAAGTCAGTCGGAATGTCTTGCTGCACTGATTCAAGGGTTCGGCAGACCTTGCTTGCATAGGCGAACGGCCTCGGCCGCTTGTGCGCCGAACCGGGCTAGCACGCGGTCGCGGTGCTCGGGCGCGAGGTCGACCGTCTCGAGGCGCTCGACGAACGCCAATGCGTCGATCATGCCGTGCTGGGCCATGGCCGCAGTGAACTCGACGTCCTTGTCGCGTCCGGCGACGTGCTTGGCGATGGCCAGATCAGTGGGGTCCAGGCACCACGCGATCGCGCCGTTGGTGTTCTTGTTTTGGACCTTCACCAGCCGGTCCCGCCACCCTTCCGGCAGCGTGGCGGTCTCTTCGCTCACACCGTCCGCGTAGATGTTGAACGTGTCGTGGAACGGCGACAGTTCGCCGATCGCGGCCAAGGCTTCGGACCGCTCGGGATGCAATCGCGGGTACAGGTCTGCCTCGACCGACACCTTCAGGCTAGCGGGCGCGTCGGGGTGAGCCCCAAGAATCGACTGGCTTCCGACAACGATGAACTCGTCGGTGTCGAGGATGGCCGCCGCAGCCCGGATGATGTGCTCAAGCTGGGACCGTTCCACGGATCACGTACCGTTCGCGCTGCGAAAGAATCCCCGTGAACGGAGTGCTCTGCCGCAGCCGGGTGGCGTTTTCGTCCCGCGACACCATGATTTGCCGGATCTCCGGCCACGGGCGGTCAAGAACGCCCAACCATTCGGCAAGAGCCGGCGGGGTCTTGCCAGCCTGCTCAGCCCATCGCCGGATGTTTCGTTTCGGCACGGCAAGCAGCGTTGGATCGGCGTCAATCTTCGCCGCAATCGCGATGTGGCACTGGCGTCGAATCTCGTCTAGCCGGTCGTGGTCGTTGTCCCATCGTGTCACTGGCGCGTTCATGGAGGGAGTATAGCGGGCGCTCGCGCCGACATGAGCACCAAGCTGAAGCTTGTCGACTGGACGAGGCCCTTGAAATGATCGTACTCGACACGCCTGGGCTGGTCCCTCCTTTCTTGTAGTTCCCTCCGCTGCGGGTGTACGCTGGCAGCGTAACCGTTTGACAAGCTGCGCCAGCGGCGCAGCCGCTTAAGGGGAGGCAGGTCATGCAGGTTCGAACTTGGACGGCGCTGCTAGGCGTCGCCGCCGCGATTGCCTCGCTGTCGCTCAGTGCCGAAATCCCGCGCACGGACGATGGCAAGCCGGACTTCTCCGGCACCTACGACATCAGCAGTCTGACGCGCATGGACCGCGACCCGGACCTGGGCGAGCGGCTGACCTACACCGTCGAAGAAATCGAGGAGCTCAAGCGGGTAGCCCATTCGAGAGTCGACGAGGCGGCGGCCCCGTCGGACCCCGACCGCGAGGGCCTAAAGGCGCTTGAAGGTCAGGCACGCGAGCGCGGCGTCGACAGTTCCGGGACCTACACGCCGGGCAGCCACGACTGGTTCTGGTTCGACTGCGGTGGCCAGTACTGCGACTACTTCCAGGTCGACGGCGAGTACCGGACGTCGATCATCATCGACCCGCCGAATGGCCGCAGGCCCGGCATCTCGGCCGCGGGCCGGGAACGCCGCGCGAGCTTAAGGCCCTACTACAAGTCGAAGTATCCGGGCGAAGCCTGGTGGCTTGCCGAAGGCGGCGACCCGTACGACAACCCGGAGAACATGTCCATCGGCGACCGCTGCATCTACATGTCGCTGACGGTGCCCGCGTCGCCCTCGGCGTACAACAACATGAAGACCATCGTGCAGACCGACAACGAGGTGCTGATCATGGTCGAGTGGATGCACTGGCCGCGCGTTATCAGGCTTGATTCCGAGCACGTGCCGGAGGACATGATCTCCTACGGCGGCGATTCCATCGGCTGGTGGGAAGGCGACACGCTCAACGTCGAGACGACCAACTTCCGCGACTTCATGTCGCCGCACGATCCACGCCCCGGATTGAAGATCGTCGAACGCTTCAGCCCCATCGACGGTGACAGCCTGCTGTACGGCTTCACCGTGCACGACCCGGACTACGAGGCGTCCTACACGGGCGAGTTCCCGTGGCACAAGAGCGACAAGCGCCTCTACGAGTACGCCTGCCACGAGGGCAACTACTCGATGACGAACACGTTGCGCGGCGCTCGCGTGCTGGAGGCCAAGTGGATCGAGGAGCATGGCGAGCCCGGGGACACGCCGTGAGGAAGGCGATCCCGCTCGCGCTGCTGGCCTTCGCGATCGCCGCCTGCGAGGCGCCGCCGGCGGACGAGCCGTGGAAGGCGCCGCGGGGTCCGGGCGGCGTGAACCCGGACCTGAACGGCGTCTGGCAGGCGCTCAACGAGGCCAACTGGGACATCGAGCGGCACATGGCGCGGGCCTCGCTGGAGATGCGCGACGGGCCGATCAGCCCGGTGCCGTCGGTCGCGACGCTGCGCATGGGCACGCTGGCGTCGGTGCCGCCGGGCCTGGGCGTGGTCGACGGCGGCCGGCTGCCCTACAAGCCCGAGGCCCTCGCGAAGCGCGACGAGAACCGCGCGCGCTGGAGCGAACTCGATCCCGAGGTGAAGTGCTACCTGCCGGGCATCCCGCGGGCCAACTACATGGGCCAGCCGTTCCAGATCTTCCAGGGCGAGAACAACCTGGAGTTTGTCTACCAGTACCGGGGCATCAACCGCAACATCCTGATGGAGGACCCGGGCCCGGCACCCGGCGACTTCTGGATGGGCCAGTCGGTCGCGCGCTGGGAGGGCGACACGCTGGTGGTCGAGGTGACGGCGCTGAACGACCAGACCTGGTTCGACCGCGCGGGCAACCACCACAGCGGTGCGATGACGGTGGTGGAGCGTTTCACGCCGACCGGCCCGGACCACCTGCGCTACGAGGCGACGATCACCGATCCGGAGACGTTCACGGAACCGTGGACGATGCGCATGCCGCTGTACCGGCGCATGGAGCCGAACGCCATGCTGCTCGACTTCAAGTGCGTCGAGTTCGTGGAGGAGCTGATGTACGGCGACCTGCGGCGCAACCCGCTGCCGCGCTAGGTTGGGGGATGAGGAGCGAAGTGGTACGCGGACGTCCACGTCCGCAATGCGGGCCGGGAGGCCCGCGTACCAAGGGGAGGGGAGCCATGAGACCGAGCATCGCGATACTTCTTGCCGCCGTGGCCCTGGCGGCGCCGCCGGCGACGGCTCACCACGCCTTCGGCGCCGAGTTCGACCCGAACCTGCCGGTGCAGCTCAAGGGACCGATCGTGCGCATCGAGTGGGTGAACCCGCACTCGTGGTTCCACATCGAGCACACCAACGCCGACGGCACGAAGACGGTGTGGATGGTGGAGGCGGGGACGCCGAACACGCTGTTCCGCCGGGGCATCACGCGCAACACGGTGCCGATCGGCACGGTGGTGGTGATCGACGGCTACCAGGGCAAGGACCGTTCGATGCGGGCCAACGGCCGGCGCATGACGTTCACCAACGGCGAGACGCTGTTCATGGGCTCGAGCGGCACGGGCGCGCCGCGGGACGGCGCGGACCCGACGGAACGCTAGGTACGGTGCCGTTCCGTCCGATCAGGTGTACGATGGAATCGCTACCGTAGCGTAGCAACCGTTTTGGCGAGTCGGGGGAGGGCTGGTCATGAAGGTTCGAATTGGCGCGGCACTTGTCGGGGCAGGCTTCGTCTACGCGGCGTTGCCATTGGCGGCCGAGATTCCACGCACCGACGACGGCAAGCCGGACTTCTCCGGCACCTACGACATCACCAGCCTCACACGGATGGAGCGCGACCCGAGGCTGGGCGAGCGGCTGACGTACACTGTCGAAGAGATCGAGGAGATGAAGCGCGTCGCCCACTCCCGGGTGGACGAAGCGGTCGCACCTCTGGACCCCGACCGGGAGAGCCTAAAGGCGCTCGAAGGGGAGGCGAGGGACCGCGGCGTCGACAGTTCGGGATCCTATACGCCGGGCAGCTACGACTGGCACTGGTTCGACTGCGGCGGAATCTATTGCGACTACTATCAGGTCGACGGCGAGTACCGCACGTCGATCATCATCGATCCCCCCAACGGGCGCAGACCGCCCTTGTCGGAGGCCGGTAAGGCGCGACGCGCGGCTCTCCGGCCGTATTACCAGCCGAAGTACCCCGGCGAAGCCTGGTGGCTTGCGGAGGGCACCGATCCGTACGACAACCCGGAAGGCTTGTCCATCGGCGACCGCTGCCTCTACATGTCGCTGACCATTCCGGCAACGCCGTCCGCCTACAACAACATGAAGACCGTCGTGCAGACGGAGGACGAGGTGCTGATCATGGTCGAGTGGATGCACTGGCCGCGCGTTATCCGGCTTGATTCCGAGCACCTGCCGGACGACATGATCTCCTACGGCGGCGACTCCATCGGCTGGTGGGAAGGCGACACGCTCAACGTCGAGACGACCAACTTCCGCGACTTCATGTCGCCGCACGATCCACGCCCCGGATTGAAGATCGTCGAACGCTTCAGCCCCATCGACGGTGACAGCCTGCTGTACGGCTTCACCGTGCACGACCCGGACTACGAGGCGTCCTACACGGGCGAGTTCCCGTGGCACAAGAGCGACAAGCGCCTCTACGAGTACGCCTGCCACGAAGGCAACTACTCGATGACGAACACGCTGCGCGGCGCCCGGGTGCTGGAGGCCAAGTGGATCGAGGAGCACGGCGAGCCCGGGGACACGCCGTGAGGAAGGCGATCCCGCTCGCGCTGCTGGCCTTCGCGATCGCCGCCTGCGAGGCGCCGCCGGCGGACGAGCCGTGGAAGGCGCCGCGGGGTCCGGGCGGCGTCAATCCGGACCTGAACGGCGTCTGGCAGGCGCTCAACGAGGCCAACTGGGACATCGAGCGGCACATGGCGCGGGCGTCGCTGGAGATGCGCGACGGGCCGATCAGCCCGGTGCCGTCGGTCGCGACGCTGCGCATGGGCACGCTGGCGTCGGTGCCGCCGGGCCTGGGCGTCGTCGACGGCGGCCGGCTGCCCTACAAGCCCGAGGCCCTCGCGAAGCGCGACGAGAACCGCGCGCGCTGGAGCGAACTCGATCCCGAGGTGAAGTGCTACCTGCCGGGCATCCCGCGGGCCAACTACATGGGCCAGCCGTTCCAGATCTTCCAGGGCGAGAACAACCTGGAGTTTGTCTACCAGTACCGGGGCATCAACCGCAACATCCTGATGGAGGACCCGGGCCCGGCACCCGGCGACTTCTGGATGGGCCAGTCGGTCGCGCGCTGGGAGGGCGACACGCTGGTGGTCGAGGTGACGGCGCTGAACGACCAGACCTGGTTCGACCGCGCGGGCAACCACCACAGCGGTGCGATGACGGTGGTGGAGCGTTTCACGCCGACCGGCCCGGACCACCTGCGCTACGAGGCGACGATCACCGATCCGGAGACGTTCACGGAACCGTGGACGATGCGCATGCCGCTGTACCGGCGCATGGAGCCGAACGCCATGCTGCTCGACTTCAAGTGCGTGGAGTTCGTGGAGGAGCTGATGTACGGCGAACTGCGGCGCAACCCGCTGCCGCGCTAGGTTCGGGGGATGAGGAGCGAAGTGGTACGCGGACGTCCACGTCCGCAATGCGGGCCGGGAGGCCCGCGTACCAGGGGAGGGGAGCCATGAGATTTTTCACTGCCACGTTTTTCCTCGCCGCCGTGGCCCTGGCGGCGCCGCCGGCGACGGCTCACCACGCCTTCGGCGCCGAGTTCGATCCGAACCTGCCGGTGCAGTTGAAGGGTCCGATCGTGCGCATCGAGTGGGTGAACCCGCACTCGTGGTTCCACATCGAGCACACCAACGCCGACGGCACCAAGACGGTGTGGATGGTGGAGGCGGGGACGCCGAACACGCTGTTCCGCCGGGGCATCACGCGCAACACGGTGCCGATCGGCACGGTGGTGGTGATCGACGGGTACCAGGGCAAGGACCGTTCGATGCGGGCCAACGGCCGGCGCATGACGTTCACCAACGGCGAGACGCTGTTCATGGGCTCGAGCGGCACTGGGGCGCCGCGGGACGGCGCGGACCCGACGGAGCGCTAGATCCGTGCTGGTGCCGGAGATCGATCGACGACTCTTCCTGGCCGCCGCTCTTACCCTGATTGCCACGACCGGATGGGGTGCCGCCGAGGAGGCGGTGACCGCCATCGTCGGCGCCAAACTGATCGACGGTACGGGTGCCGAGCCACTCGACAACGCCGTCGTGGTGATCCGCGGCGATCGGATCGCGACGGTCGGGGCATCGGGAGACGTCGACGTGCCGGAGAGTGCCGACGTCATCGACGCCGCGGGTCAGGTCGTGATGCCAGGCCTCGTCGACTTGCACATTCATTACGGCGGCGGCGAAGAGGGCTTAAGGAGCCAGTTCGCCATACAGCTTGAGTTCGGCGTTACGACGGCGCGCAGTCTCGGCGCGGATGGCGAGGCCAACGTCGCACTGATGCACGCCGCGAATGCCGGCGAGCTACCGGCGCCACGGCTCTACACCGCCGGTCGCGGTTTCTCGCATGCCGGCGGCTTGCCGCCCGGCGTCCCCATCATCAACCGGCCCGAGACCACGGACCAAGCGCGGGAGATGGTGCGCGGACTCGCGACCCAGGGCGTGCACCTGGTGAAGATGTGGGTGGATGGCACCCTCGACGGCTCCTTCGCCATGGGCCCTTTGCCCAAGATCGCCACACAGATCCGTACTGCCATCGTCGAGGAAGCGGCTGCCCACGGGATTCCGGCCGTCGCGCACATCTATGACGAAGCCGACGTGCGGCAGCTCAATGCCGCGGGCGTCGTCCACTTCGTGCACACGGTGCGCAGCGCGCCGGTCGACGACGCGTTTACGGAGTGGGCGAGCGCCCAGGGCTTGACCTTCGCGCCGGCCCTTTCCAAGGCTCAGGACTCCTGGTACTTCCCCGAGAACCCGACTGAACTCGACGATCCGGGGCTCGTGAAGTCGTTCGGCGAGGCACGGATCGCGTGGCTCAAGACCCCCGACCGCCAAGCCGAGATGCTCGCCAACCCACAAGGCCCACAGCTCCGCCGGGTCTATGCGCACATGCAGCGCTTCGTGAAGCAGATGCAGGATGGTGGCGTAACCATCGCCGTCGGATCGGACAGCGGTGCTGGCAACGTCGCCTTCGGCTGGGGCGCGCACCACGAGATGAAGCTCCTGGTCGAAGCCGGCCTCACCCCGCTGCAGGCGCTGACCGCGGGTACCGGCAACGGCGCCTACGTGCTCGAGGGAGACGATGCGGAGTTCGGGACGATTCGCGCAGGCAAGGTCGCCGATCTATTACTGCTGGACGCGGATCCGACAGTCGACATCAACAACACGCGACGCATCGCACGCGTCATGCAAGCCGGGGTTTGGCTGCAAGACGGTTAACGGGAAACACACTCATGAAAACAGCACCCTACATCCTGTTGTCGGCCGTCCTGGCGCTGGTCACGGCCTGCGCGCCACCGGACCCAGGCGCGGCCGGCGAATGGCCGCACCACGGGGCGGACCTGGCCTCGTCGAAGTACTCGGCGCTCGACCAGGTCAACGCCGAGAACTTCGCGCAACTGGAAGTCGCGTGGCGCTGGGAGTCCGCCGACGCCCGCCTGCAGGGCGCCTACGACACCGGCAGCTACACGGCGACGCCGCTGATGGTCGGCGGCACGGTGTACGCCGCAACGTCCCACGGCCAGGTCGCGGCCCTGGACCCGGCGACCGGTGAGCAGCTCTGGCTCTACGATCCACGGAGTTGGGCGCGGGAGCTGCCGACCCAATTGCCACGCCGCACCCGCGGCATCGAGTACTGGACCGACGGCGAGGCGGAGCGGATTCTCGTTGCGACGCTCGGCAAGCAACTCGTGTCCATCGACGCCGCCACCGGCAAGCCGGATCCGGCGTTCGGGAACAACGGCATGGTGGACCTAACCGGCGATCTTGGCGATCGCGATTGGGTGACGGCGAACATCTCGCACAGTGCGCCACCGATCGTCGTCCGCGACACGGTGGTCGTCGGCTCCAAGATCCACGACTACGTCTCGGGCATGGACAATCCACCCGGGCATATCCGGGCCTACGACGTGCGGACAGGCGAGCTCAAGTGGCGCTTCCACACGATCCCGCAGGAGGGCGAACCGTTCACGGAAACGTGGGGGAACGAGTCCTGGCGGTGGCAGGGCAACACGAACGCCTGGACGATGCTCGCCGCCGACGAGGAACTCGGCCACGTCTACATCCCCTTGTCCACGCCGACCAACGACTACTACGGCGGCGAGCGCCCCGGCGACAACCTGTTCGCGGAGAGCATCGTCTGCCTCGACGTCGAGACCGGCGAGCGGGTGTGGCACTTCCAAACCGTGCATCACGGCATCTGGGACTACGACATCGGCTCGGCCCCCAACGTCATGGACATCGTGGTCGACGGCAAGCCGATCAAGGCGTTGGCCCAAGTCTCGAAGACCGCCTTCGCCTACGTCTTCGACCGTGTCACGGGCGAACCCGTCTGGCCCATCGAGGAGCGGCCGGTGCCGCAGAGCCGCGTGCCAGGGGAGCAGCTCTCACCTACGCAGCCGTTCCCGACCAAGCCGCCACCGTTCGACCGCCAGGGCGCGACCGAGGACGACCTCATCGACTTCACCCCGGAACTGCGCGAGGAGGCGCTGGAGATCGCCTCCAAGCTGAAACTCGGTCCCATTTTCGAGCCACTCATCGTCGAGGGCGAGGATGGCAAGCTCGGGACCCTCGTGGTACCGGGCGCTGGCGGCGGCGCCAGCTTCCCCGGCGCGTCCATCGATCCAGATACCGGGATTCTCTACGTGGACTCGTTCACCGGCCCCACCGGTATCTCCGTGGTCAGCACGGCGGACAATGTCACGCAAAGCCAGCCGGAACCGGGCACCTCGGCGTACCGTTACGAGCTCAAGTACCAGCCTGTGGGCGGTCCGCAAGGTCTGCCGCTCTTGAAGCCACCATACCGCCGGCTGACGGGGATCGACATGAACACGGGCGAGCACGTCTTCCAGGTTGCTCAAGGCCCTGGCCCCAAGGACCATCCAGCGATCAAGCATCTCGACCTTCCCGACCTCGGCAGCAGCCACGCCGGTTCCGGCGCTGTCGCGCAAGGCGGCATCCTCGTCACCAAGTCGATCCTCATCGATTTCCTGCCAGCGAGAATCGCCCGGCCTTTCGATCCAGGACAGGATGCGGAGGAAGAAACAGAAGAGCCGCAGACCGGTGGCCACCTCCGGGCCCTAGACAAGGCAACGGGGGCCGTGCTCGCCGAAGTGTGGGTCGATCGCCACTTCCACGGTGCGCCGATGACCTATTGGCACGACGGTCGCCAGTACATCGCAGTGGCCGGCGGCGGCGGACGAGAGCCGGCCGAACTCGTCGCATTGGCGTTACCAAGATGACGGTGCCACGACTGGTACGCGGACGTCCACGTCCGCATCTTCGCGCGCACTGCGGACCAAACGTCCGCCTACCGTTGGCCATCGCCGCCCTGCTCCTAGCAAGCTGCGCCCCTCCCGACCCCGGCCCAGCCGGTGAATGGCGGCATCACGGCAAGGACCTCGCCTCGACCAAGTATTCCCCGCTCGACCAAATCACCGCGGAGAACTTCAGCCAACTGGAAGTCGCCTGGCGCTGGGAGTCCGCGGACCGGCGACTCCAGGGGGCCTACGACACCGGCAACTTCACCGCGACACCGCTCATGGTCGGCGGCAAGGTGTACGCCGTCACATCGCACGGCCAGGTCGCCGCCTTGGATCCGGCCACCGGCGAACAGCTCTGGCTCCATGATCCGCGGAGCTGGGCGCGAGGATTGCCGACCATGCTGCCGCGTCGCACCCGCGGCATCGAGTACTGGACCGACGGCGAGGCCGAGCGCATCCTCGTTGTCACGTCCGGCAAGCAGCTCGTGTCCATCGACGCGGCCACCGGCAAGCCGGATCCAGCCTTCGGCGTTGACGGCATGGTCGACCTCGCCGGTGACCTCGGCGTGGACGACCGGATCATGGCGCACATCTCGCACAGCGCGCCGCCGATCGTGGTCCGCGACACGATCATCGTGGGGTCGAAAGTCTTCGACTTCGTCTCGGAGAACCGCAACCCGCCCGGCCACATCCGCGCCTACGACGTGCGCACGGGCGAGTTCAAGTGGCGTTTCCACACCATCCCGCAAGAGGGCGAACCGTTCACCGAGACCTGGGAGAACGAGTCCTGGCGCGAGCAAGGCAACACCAACGCCTGGGCGATGCTCGCCGCTGACGAGGAACTCGGCTACGTCTACATCCCGACCTCGACGCCCACCAACGACTACTACGGTGGCGAGCGTCTCGGCGACAACGTCTACGCTGAGAGCATCATCTGCATCGACGTCGAGACCGGCGAACGGGTGTGGCATTTCCAGACCGTCCATCACGGTATCTGGGACTACGACATCGGCTCGGCACCGAACGTCATGGACATCGTCGTCGACGGCAAGCCCATCAAGGCCTTGGCGCAGGTCTCGAAGACCGCTTTCACCTACGTCTTCGACCGCGCCACGGGCGAACCGGTCTGGCCCATCGAGGAGCGTCCGGTGCCGCCGAGCACGGTTCCGGGCGAGCGACTCTCGCCGACGCAGCCCTTCCCAACCAAGCCGCCACCGTTCGATCGCCAAGGCGTCACCGAGGACGACCTCATCGATTTCACGCCGACCCTTCGCGAAGAGGCGATCAAGATCGCGTCCACGCTGAAGCTCGGCCCGATCTTCGAGCCGCTCATCGTCGAGGGCGAGGACGGCAAGCTCGGCACGCTGGTCGTACCCGGCGCAGGCGGGGGCGCCAGCTTCCCCGGCGCATCCGCCGACCCCGAAACCGGGATCCTGTACGTGCCGTCGTTCACCTTGCCGGTCGGCCTCTCGGTCGTCGCCACCGCGGACAACGTGACCCGCAGCCAACTCGAACCCGGCACGTCGGAGTTCCGCTACGAGGTCAAGCACCAACCGGTCGCCGGCCCGCGCGGTCTGCCGCTCCTGAAACCGCCGTACCGCCGCCTGACGGCAATCGACATGAACACCGGCGAGCACGTCTTCCAGGTCGCCCAGGGCCCCGGCCCCAAGAACCATCCGGCGATTCGGCATCTCGATCTCCCGGACCTCGGCAGCCGCCACTCCGGCGGCGCGGTCGCCGAGGGCGGGATACTCGTCACCAAGACGATCCTCATCGACTTCCTGCCCAGCATGGAGGAGGGCGATCTCGGCACGACGCCCGACGGCGTCGCCGTCCGCCCGGACGCCCAAGGAGGTCACCTGCGTGCGCTCGACAAGATGACGGGCGCTACCCTGGCGGAGGTCTACGTAGACCGCAGTTTCCACGGCGCACCGATGACCTACTGGCACAACGGCCGCCAGTACATCGCGGTGGCCGGCGGCGGTGGCGCGGAGAAGGCCGAGTTGGTCGCCCTCGCTCTACCCGCAGGCAGCTATTGAGCCGCCCGGTGCGCGGGCGTGCTCGTCCGCATGCAGATCGCCTGCCTAGTCCAATGCACCCGGGACACCAGCCTTGCCAGAGCCGTTCCCCATGGGCGTGACCCGGCGCGCATGGTTGTCGATCGCTTTCGGCGTCGGTCTCGTCGCCTGTGCCCCGGATGCACCAGACGTCAACTGGCCGGCGTATCTGGGCGATGCGGCCCGTAGCCACTACAGCCCGTTGACCGACATCAATCCGTCCAACGTCGCGTCTCTCGAAGTCGCGTGGCGCTACGACGCGGGCGAGTTGGCGCCGGGCATCTCGGTCATGGACACGAGCCCGCTGGTCGTGGACGGCGTGCTCTACGGCTTGTCGCCAACGTTGGATGCGTTCGCGCTGAACGCGGCGAACGGCGAGGAACTCTGGCGCCACGAAGTCGGCGACGCCGGCATCGGGCATAGCCAGCGCGGCCTGCTGTGGTGGTCGGGTGAGCAGACCGGCGTTGGCAACCGGTTGTTCTACGTCGCCGGAGCGCACCTGTTCGGATTGAACCCGGACACCGGGCGGCCGCTTTCGGGCTTTGGCGAGAGTGGCGGGCTCGACCTGTCGAACATCCTGGGCGCCACGCCCACCGTCCAAGAACCCGGCCTCGTCTTCGGCGACCAGATCGTGCTCGGGTTATCCGACGGCGGCTCCGATGGCGTCGTATTGGCCGTTGGCGTGGCCGACGGTGCGGTCGCTTGGCAGACTCCGACCCAGCCCGTGTCAGGTGGCGCGCCTGCGGCGTCCATGGCGGCGGACGTCGCCAGGGGCCTCGTGTTTGTACCCACGGAAGAGGGCATGCCGTTGGCGTTCGGGGCGGAGCCGCCGGCTGGCGACCTGAACGCCAGCGGCGTTTTGGCGCTCGATGCATCAACTGGGGAGGCGCGCTGGTTCCAACCCATCTACGCGCGTGAGTCTTGGCCGGGCCGCTTGGCCTCGCCACCCACGTTGGTGGCTTTCGAGCGCGACGGCGTCGTTATTGAGGCCCTCGCTCTGGCGACGCGACGAGGTCACCTGTACCTGCTGGACCGGGAAACCGGGGAACCTTTGACCGCGACTGCAGAGCGTGGCGGCCAAGGCGTCTCGACGTTGACCTTCACCCGCCAGTCCTTCGCGCCGACCGAACGACGACCCCGGGCGACTGCTGCCGTTGAGGAAGTGGTCGCGTCGCTTGACCAAACCCCTTGGGAACCGCCCACCTTGACTGGCTCGCTAGTGTTCCCGGGCGCTCAAGCGGGCGCCGGTTGGGGCGGTGCCGCCTTCGAGCCCACCACCGGCACCTTGATCGTCAACGCCCAGGAAACCGCGAGCGTCCTTCGCCTCCTCGAGATCCCGGCAGGCTTCAGTGACAGAAACGCCTATTTCGCCCACTGCGCCCGTTGCCACGGCGCCGACCGCAAGGGTCTGTTCGAGGACCGGGCAGAACGGTACGGCGCCGGCGGGCCGAGTCTCATCGGCGTCGGCGACCGGCTCACCCGGAAGGACATCCGCACCGCCATCGATCTCGGCCGCGGCTCCATGCCGAAGTTCGACCACTTAAGCGAACTCGAGCGCATCGCCATCGTGCGCTACGTGCTGACGGCTGGCGACGACTTCACGGTCGACGACCGAACGACAGAGGTCGGCCACGTCTTCGCCGACCCGACGACCCTGCGAGACCCCGACGGCCTGCCCGGCAACGCGCCACCGTGGGGAACACTGACCGCGATCAACCTAGCGACGCGCACTGTCGACTGGCAGGTCCCGTTCGGCGAGTACCTGTCGCACCCGGGGCTGGGTCTCGGCGCCGAGAACGTCGGCGGTCCTGTGGTGACGGCGTCGGGTCTCGTTTTCATCGCTGCGACGCCGGACATGAAGATTCGAGCTTTCGATGCTCGCGACGGCTCGATCCTTTGGGATGCCGATCTGTGGGCGGCGGGCCATTCGACGCCCACGGCCTACCGCGCTGCTGGCAGGCAGTTCGTAGTCATTGCAGCGGGTGGCGGTCGGCTTGGGCCGCCGTCGGGGTCGGAGTACGTCGCCTTCGCTTTGCCGGAGTGAAGCGGTTCCGCTCGAGGCTAGCCGGCGTGCGTGGATTCTTGGCGACCATTGGTCGCCGTTACAGCCGCCCGGTAGGGTTGGCGGCAAGGGTGAACCAAGGATCGGTGATGACGACCATCGTCTTTGTGGGTGTTTTTCCATTTCGATGCCGACCCGGCAGCGGGCCATGCTGTGGAAGTCGAACCGATCGACGTGATGGAGACGTCGTGTCAGGCGTACCTGGCGGCGGTAGCGCGAAAGCTCGCCAGTTTCAAGCCCACCCACGTCCTCGTCGAAGCCCATCCGTCTCGCGACGACGAGACGAACGAGCAGTATCGCGCGTATCTCGCCCGTCGACTCGAGCTTGGCCCGACAGAGTTGCACCAACTGGCGTCTCGCGTTGCGGAGGCGAGCGGATTGAGCCGCCTACATGGTATCGACGAGTTGGGCCCGCCGATGCTGTTCGGGACCCTGCAAGACTACATGGCACACAAAGATCCCCAAGCGATGGCCGCGTTCGAGTCGCTCATCGCGTCGATGGCCGCTGAGGACGCCCAAGCACACGCTACGATGAGCTTGAGGGACTTGCTGAATCGCACGAATGAGGATGAACGCGATCGGGCAAACAAGGCCGCCTACCTGTCAACCAACGCCGTCGGTGCAGGCGACTCGTTCATCGGTGCGGACTCGACCGCCGCTTTCTGGAACCGAAACCTTCGGATGTACGCGAACATACAGCGCCACTTCGCGTCTGATGCACGACTGCTGGTAATTGCCGGCCAAGGGCATACCTCGGTGTTGAAGGACTTCGCGCATGTCGAATCGGACGTCGTCGTCGAGTCGGCATTGCCTTACCTACGAGACGCGACGCAGACTCATTGAGGGACTACGCAGACCGCTCATCGAATACGGTCGCGACATCCACGGCCAGTCCATCAATCAACGGTGACGTGGCGGTGTCGCCGCGCGCGAACACGCCATGCTTCGAGTATTCGCCACCGCGAAGTTCGAGAACGGTGATCGTGCCGCGAGCCGGATCCGCGATCCAGTACTCGGCTATGCCTGCGGTTGCATAGTCGCCCCGTTTCTCTTGGTAGTCCCGCGCCGGGTCGTCAGGACTTACGACCTCTAATGCCAGGTCGGCACCAAGCCAATACCGGTCTTGCCGTCGCGAGTCGTTAGCATCCAGCAGCGCAAGGAGGTCGGGCTCGCGGAATCTGCCGTCTCGGATTCGCAGCCGGAGGGCCGTGAAGCGCACGACGCCGCCGCGTGCGTCGACGTGGCGGTCGAACAGGCGGAAGAGCAGCGCCAAGACGGTCTGGTGCGTATCGGTCGGCGACGGCAACTCCTCGATGCGGCCGTCGGCAAACTCCACCAATCGAGTGCAGTGGTCTGTGAGCCAAAGGTAGTCGTTCTCGCTCCAACAACCTTGGCGAGGCCGGACGGCCAACAGGAGGGCGTCGGCGGCTTGCTGCGTTGTGGCTGCGGATGTCATTTGCGCGGGATGTTCGCACAACGCTCGTGCCGGGTGTAGGCGGGAGGCTTAGGTCGCTCGTTTTGGACACTCCGCCCTCGCCGCCACAGCCGATCGAACCCGGGTCCAGCGTGCACGGATACACCCTGAACAGTTACGCTCCGGGTGCGAGAGTTCGTCACGCCAACGCGCCGGAGTGGCCATGCCCAGATACCTGATCGTAAGCCAGCCATGATCGATGACCCGGACTGGCCGATCCGTTTAGCGGCATTCGCGGCCTTGGAACGATTGGTCGTCGCCAACGGGGGACGTCTCGCGTGGCAAGACATCGACGGTGGATGCCATTTCCGCGGCGACGTCGTGCGTTTCGCCAGCCGGCCGCGGGGAATCTTCAAGCCGCGCCAGATGACTGCGGCCTTGAGCGTCAGAACAACCGCGCCGCGGGCCGGCCGCAGGTCTTGGTATAGGGACCAGGGCTCCATCCTCGACCTCGAGACCGGACTCGTCCCTTACGACCTAGCGCGCGTTACGGCGCGAGACTCCAACGACAGCCTGCGGACTGCGTTCGAAAGAAGGGCGCCACTGATCTATTTCCGCGCGGTTAAACCGGCGGTGTACGA
Organism: Candidatus Azotimanducaceae bacterium; assembly: GCA_965203685.1. Lineage (GTDB taxonomy): Bacteria > Pseudomonadota > Gammaproteobacteria > Pseudomonadales > Azotimanducaceae > VXYL01. The sequence continues at coordinate 4,730,717 of OZ241908.1, read as the reverse complement.
AGCCATCTGGCCCGTTTGGATTGCACAGTTCAGCCCCAGGGATGGCCGGGCCCTCTTGGCCGCGGCGGATTCAGCGAGTGCGAACGTTAGTTCGGTCGAGGCCCTGTTGGCAGGCGATGCGGAGTCTCGGCCAAGGTCGTATCACGTAGTCGAAAGCAGGCAGCGCAACCACCAGGCTTGGTTCAGCAGCCGGACCAAATCTGCCTACGGCTACCGTTGCGCTTTCAGCGGATTGCCGTTGCGAGACCTGCTGGTGGGCGCACACATCGTGCCGGATACGGAGGACGGTCCCGCGTCTGTGACGAACGGAATCTGCATGTCTACGTTGCATCACACAGCTTTCGATACTCATCTGATCGGTGTCGATCCGGACTTGCACATCCACGTGGCCGAGAGCGTCTTCGAGGGGCGGGACGGTCCGTTGTTGGAGAGCCTCAAAGCCCTCGCGTCTCATCGCTTGCGCGTACCGGACGAGCGGCCTTTGCAGCCGAGGCGGGATTACCTGGAGCAACGATTCGCGCAGTTCGTGGCCGCACAACGGTAACGCGCGCGCCATTCCGGCTCGGTGAAAGGTCAATGCTTACCGAGGACGCCCGCGTACCTCGATGGGCGTAGCCGCTGGCTGCTAAGGTTGATGATCGCGGTCCCAACGCTCGGCTTGTCTCCCGAAACTCTTGCACCCGCTGCCGCGGCGCGTATGCTTAATCTGTTGGGGTCAGGAGGGCGGTCATGCGTTCCCGGTGGTGGGGCCGCTGCGTTGTCGCAGGGCTGGCCACGGCCTTTGGAACCTGCCCCGCCGCGTACGCCCAGGACGCAACGGAGCGGGGGGAGCGAACTGCCTTCGAGCAGGCAGCCGAGGCTCTGCGTGCCGCGCAAGCGGCCAAGGCCGCCTTCCACCCGGCTCACCTGCAGGGACCTGCCGAGGCATCGGCCTCGCGCCCCGCGGACCGTCCGGTCCACGTCTGGCATGGTCGCAAGCTGCCCCACTCCCCGGAACAGGTGATTCCCCGTATCTCGTTCACGTCCGCCACGGGGGAGTCTGCGACCAGTTACTTCGACGAGCACATTTCCCCCATCATCCAGAACCAATGCGTCACCTGCCACGTCGAAGGCGGCGCGTCGGGGAATACACGCATCGTCTTCACGGCAGGGTCCGGTGCTGCCCATCGACAGGGAAACCAGGATGTCGTGGCTGGCTTCCTAGGCCTCGTCGAGGACGGCGCGGAACTGCTTCTCAACAAGGTGCAGGGGGTCTCGCACGGCGGCGGTATCCAGCTTCCGGCGGGGTCGACCGACTTTGGACACATGAGCACGTGGCTCGGCCTCCTCGGCGAGGAGCTTGCTGCCGCGACGGTCACACCGGAGACCCTGTTCGACTCTGTCCGAATGGCGTCCTATGAGGCCACGCTGCGCCGTGCTGCGCTCCTCTTCGCGGGCCGGAATCCGACGGCGGCCGAGGTCGACGCGCTCGTGACCGGCAAGGTTGGCGTCCGCCGTGCCATCCGCGACCTGATGCAGGGAGAAGCATTCCACGACTTCTTGGTGGGGGCGGCCAACGACCGGTTGCTGACCGACAAGCACGTCGGCTATGTGATCGAGCCCAACGACGAGTATTTCTTGCGGCTCGCGCAGCTCATGTACGAGGGGCGCCAGCGGCACGGCAACGCCTTCTACGGCAGTCGGTGGTATCGCGCCGTGCAGTACGGCGTTGCGCGGGCGCCGCTGGAACTGATCGCCCATGTCGTGGAGCAGGATCTGCCCTACACGGAGATCCTTACCGCCGACTACATCATGGCGAATCCCTTCGCGGCCGAGATTTACGGGGCCCGCCCGAAGTTCGAGAATCGCGATGATCCGTTCGAGTTCCGACCGACGGCGATCCACGCCTACTACGGGAGGCACAGTTCCAAGGTCACGCGGTTCAGCCAGGAGTTCGGCCGTCGTGTCATCTCCCACGGCAACTTGCGGATGGACATCCCGCACGCGGGCATCCTTAACACCAACGCGTTTCTGCGCCGTTACCCGAGCACCGCGACGAACCGCAACCGTGCGCGGGCACGTTGGACCTACTACCACTTCCTGGGATTGGACGTGGAAAAATCGGCATCGCGGACGACGGACCCGGTCGCTCTTGCGGACACCGACAATCCCACCATGCACAATGCCGCCTGCACGGTTTGCCACGCCGTTCTCGACCCGGTTGCGGGCGCCTTCCAGAACTATGGCAACGAGGGCTACTACCGTCAGAACTACGGAGGCATGGACTCGCTGGATGACTTCTACAAGGAGCCGCCGGACGGTTCGGATTCGCTCTACGTCGAAGGCGATACCTGGTACCGGGACATGCGCTTGCCGGGTTTCGATGGCCAAATCGTCCCCGATTCGGACCGAAGCCTGGGCTGGTTGGCAGAACAAGTGATTGCCGATCCACGCTTCGCGGAATCCACGGTGAAGTTCTGGTGGCCGGCGGTCATGGGCGCCGATTTGGCGACGGCGCCGGAAGACCCGAACGACGTTGCCTTCGAAGGCCGTCTCCTCGCCGCCAATGCCCAGGCGCGCGAAGTGTCGCGCTTGGCGGAGCGCTTCCGCCATGGCATCCGTGGCAGTAGGCCCTACATCCTCAAGAACCTGCTGACGGACCTAGTGCTGTCCCGGTGGTTCCGCGTGGGCACCGTGTTGGACGACGACCCGATTCGCCGCCAAGCGTTGCGGGACGCAGGCGTGGAGCGTCTGCTCACGCCTGAGGAACTCACGCGGAAGACCGCCGCCATCACTGGTGTCGAGTGGGGGCGGATCCGGCCCGATCCTACAAAGCAGTTCACGTACCGCAAGGGGTATTTGGGAAGGGAGTACCGCCTGCTCTACGGCGGTATCGACTCGGCTGGCGTGACCGCGCGTGCCCGCGACATGACGCCGCTGATGGCGTCCGTCGCGCAGCGCCATGCCGTGGAGCTCAGCCGCATGGTCGTCCTGAAGGAGTTGTACCTGCTGGCGAACGACGATCGGCAACTGCTGCGCGGCGTGGATGTCCGGCGCTCGCCGGCGGTCGAGATCGGTCGCGTCGCGGGCGTGCGCGGTCTCCATGACGCGCCGGAGACCCTCACCGCTTCCGGTTCCATGCAGGGGGGAACCAAGACGGTGACGCTCGCGTTCCTGAACGGGCACTGGGATGAAGAGCGGCGCCAAGGCCGACACCTCTGGGTGGACCGCTTGGACGTCTTCGACTCGGAGGGGAATCTTGCCGCAGCCGTCGAATTCGAGGAACTGGAGGACTACACGGAGAGCCATTCGGGGGACTGCGGCCACTTCACGGATGACGGCTACCAGTTCCACGGTTGCGAGGGCGGCATCCTGCGCTTCCCGCTCGACCTCGCCGCGGACGGGGAGTACCGCACCGAGCTTGTCCTCTGGGGCGAACGATTCGGCGATGAGTTGCCGAGGCTCTCGTTTTCCATCGATGGCGACAGCATCGGTCCCGGTGCCGCCAGGCGCATCAAGGCGCGGATGGCGGCGCTGCATTGGGATCTGCTGGGGATACGCGTCTCGGCCGACTCTCCCGACGTCGATGAAGCCTTTGGGCTGTTCGTCGATGTCTGGGAACGAAGGCGCGCCGCGGACGATACGAGGCTGTGCGACTGGCCGGCCGGCAGATGCCTGCTGCATGTGGACCAGGGCTTTTTCGAAGGGATCGTGGAGGAGCAGCCCTTGGGCCAGAACGGCGCCGGTTGGCGCTGGGTGGACTGGCGGCGAGCGCAGGAGATCATCGGCGCGACGCCGGACCCCTACCACGTGGCGCAATCGTGGGCGGTGGTAATGGCTTTCCTGATGACCGACTACCGCTATCTCCACCTGTGAACCTGGGCACGAGGCGAACTAAAGACCAACGATGCAGATGAGTCGACGCAAAGCGCTCAAGGGCCTGGCCGCGGGAGCCGTCGGAACATGGGCGGGTTTCCGGCTGCCGCTAGCGTATGCCGACGACTATGCCGGCCGGTTCTTCGTCTTCATCCAGGCGGATGGTGCCTGGGATCCCACCAGTTTCTGCGATCCCAAGACCAATACGCCAGGGGAGCCCGTTATCAACCACTGGGCCGAGAACAGCGATGTCGAGGAAGCCGGCGGCATTCGCTACGCGCCCGTTGCCGGCAACGCTGCCTTCTTCCGGAAGTACCACGACCGTACGCTGGTCATCAACGGCGTCGATGCGCAGACCAACTCCCATGCCGTGGGCGTCCTGCACAACTGGAGCGGCCGGAACGCGGAGGGCTTCCCGACCATGACTGCCCTTCTTGCCGCCCAGCATTCGCCCGACAAGCCGCTGGCGTACCTCAACTTCGGCGGCTTCGCAGCTACGGAGGGCGTCACGCGCTTCACACGCCTATCTGACGCGGACCGGATCCACGCATTGGCCTACACGAATCACATGGACGACGAGGACATTCTCCGGCCGGACGAGTGGTCTTCGCTGCAGGAGTACCGCGCCCGCCGGATCGCCCGTCTGAACGAGGCGCCGGGGCTGCTGCCGCGCCAAGCTCGCAGCCGCCGGCACTACGCCTCAGCCCTTTCCGCCACCGCCACCGAAGGACTGAAGCGCTACGCCGATGCCCTGCCCGGTGAAGACCAACTGGAACGCGATGTCCAATACGCCTACGACGGCGACAACTTCTGGAACGGGCTCAAGCGACAGTCGCAGTTGACGGTGCTGGCCTTCCGCACGGGCGTTGCGGTCAGCGCCGACCTTTACCTCGGCGGCTTCGACACGCACAGAAGCAACGACCCCAAGCAGCATTGGCTGCTCGGCGCGTTGACGGAAAGCGTCGACTACCTGTGGGAGTACGCGGAAATCCACGGCGTTGCGGATCGCCTCGTGGTCGTCATGGGCTCCGACTTCGGCCGCACCAACCACTACAACGCGGAAGACGGCAAGGACCATTGGCCCATCGGCAGCTTCGTGGTCATGGAGAAGAACCAGTCCTGGACCAATCGCGCGGTAGGCGAGACGGACGGCCTGCACTTCGCCCAGAGGATCAACCCCACGACCCTGCAGCGGGACGACGCCGGCGGCACGATCATCTACCCGAAACACGTACACCAAGCGTTGCGTCGACATCTCGGCCTCGAGAACTCGCCTCTCGCCGAACTGTTTCCCTTCACGAATACCGAGGACTTCCGATTCTTCGGCTAGCGGGCGAGGAGACCAACGCAATGACCCAGCAACGATCCGAAGAAGTGATGCGCCGCTACCTCACCGAGGTGGTCGCCCAAGGCAAGCTCGAAGTCATCGACGAACTGGCCGCCGACGACATGGAGGACCACACCAACCCGATTCCGGGCAAGGCTGGGCTCGTGGCCCACGTGACGAGCTTCCGTGAACGCAACAAGGACGTCGAGTTGACCGTCGAGCGGGTGATCGCATCGGATGACGAAGTGGTTGGCATCTGGACTTGGCGAGCAACGCACTCGACCGACATGTACGCGGTTCCACCGACCGGCGGGACCCTCGAAGTGCGTGTTGCGAGCATCTTTCGGCTCCGCGACGGCATGCTGGTGGACTACGAGGTCATCAGCGACGCGCTCACTGGCTTCCGCCGCATGGGCGCGACGGTGGACATCCACCCACCTGACGCCTGAACACCGACGGTGCGCGGACGTCCTCGAACCGCTTGCGGTTCGCATCCGCTTGCGGTTCGCGTTCGCCATTTGGCTTCGTGCAAGGTGGCAGCCAGCGCGTAGCTCTTGAGCTATGGCCAACCCTGGCTGACCACGATCGACGTGGAGCCGCATGCCGCGTAAGCTCCCTCGGCTATAGGGCCGAGAGGCAGTACGCGCGCTGCAATCACTTGGTTTCGAAGTGGTCCGCCGTCGCGAAAGTCACGTCGTGATGCGGGGAGACCCTACGGTATGCGTCGTGCCCGATCGTCGAGAACTCAAGGCTGGGACGCTATCGGGGATAACTGAATCAAGCGGACGTTACTCGGGACGCATTCTTGGCTGCAGTTGGGGGTGACGGCATGTCACATAGGGCACCCACGTTATGGACGGGGTGGTAGGCTTCAGCCACGAGAGCGCGAGTTTGGGGGAAGGATCAAGTGACAACCACGGCAATCAGGAACGGCTTGGTCGTAGACGGCACGGGCGCAGCCCCGGCCCGTCGCGATCTTTTCATCCGCGACGGCAAGATCGTCGACAACGTCGAGTCGCCGGGCCGCGTGATCGACGCCACCGGGCGCGTCGTCAGCCCCGGGTTCATCGACATCCATACCCACTTCGATCCGCAACTGTGCTGGGACGGCCTCGCGACGCCGTCTTTGGAGCACGGTGTCACCACGGTGGTGATCGGCAACTGCTCGCTGTCGCTGGCACCGGTCAAGCCGGAGGGCACCGCGAAGCTCATCTCGATGTTCCAGGTCATCGAGGACATCAAGAAGCCGACCTTCGATGCCGCCGTGCCGTGGTGCTGGGAGACCTTCCCCGAGTACCTCGACTTCATTCGCGGCAAGCTCGGCGTGAACGTCGGCGCACTCATCGGTCACTCGGCCGTGCGTGCCTACGTGATGGGCAAGGCGAGCCAGGAACGCGCGGCGACACCTCAAGAGATCGACGCCATGTGCGCCATCGTCGCGGAGGCGATGGCGGCCGGCGCGCTCGGCATTTCGAGCTCCTACCTCGACATGGACGAGGAGGGACGTCCCGTGCCGAGCCGATACGCCGAGATCGACGAGAAACTGGCGCTAGCAAAGGCGATGTCGGCGAGCGGCCGAGGCGTTTGGCAAGTCGTGCCGTACATCGTCGACCCGGAACAGTTGCTCGACAACATCCGCGAGCTTGGCGACATCAGCTTGGCGGCCAACATCCCGTGCAGCTTGCAGCCGGTTCTCGGCTCGGGTGGTCGCGCTCTCGACGACCAGGTTCGGGCGTTGACCGAGCAGCACGAGCGAGGCGCGCGCGTCTACGGCCAGACCATGCCGCGGACGTTCGACATGAACATGCGCCTGTCGGAGACCAGCATGCTGCTCTTCGGCTATCCGACTTGGAAGGAGATCATGAATCTCCCGTCGAGCGAGCGCGCCGCGAAGTTCGGCGACCCTGCCAACCGCGATACGTTGGTCGAGGAGATGGTTCCGCGCGAGGGCAGCATCTTCGGCATCGCCAACATGCGCGTTGGCGACGTGAAATCCGCGGAGAACGAGCGGTACCAGGGCCGCACTATTGCCGAGATCGCCGAAGCCGAGGGCAAGCGGATCGGCGAGGTCGTGCTCGACCTGTCCCTACGGGACGACCTCGACACCGAGTTCAAGCTCGAGGGTGTCGTGAACGCTGACCAGGAAGCGGTGGCGCGCCTGATCGACAGTCCGCTGTGCCACTTCGGCGCGTCCGACGCGGGCGCCCACATCACGCAGTTCTGCGGCACCGGCGACACCACCTACCTGCTGTCCCACTTCGTCCGCGAGTCCGGAACCATGACCCTCGAACGGGGCATCCATCGCATGACCGGCGAAGTAGCCCGGGATTGGGGCATCCGGGACCGCGGCACGCTGGAAACTGGGCAAGCGGCGGACGTCGTCATCTTCGACGCGGACCGAGTCGCGATCACCAAGGAGGAGTTCGTCGACGACTTCCCCGGTGAAGCACGACGCTACGTGCGGCGTGCGGAGGGCTTCGATCGGGTGCTGGTCAACGGCGAAGTGGTGTACGGCGCCGAAGGCTACACGGAGGCACGGCCAGGCGAGATCGTCTGACCGGCCCGCGCCGACGGGCGCGGACGCATGGCGCCCGCGCCCCGGTAGGCATTGGCCGGGTGCCCGCGCACCCGCCCGGTTCGGCGTGATTCACGTTAAGCATGTCCAGCGCGCCCACCGAAGAAGATAGCCACGCCCTCGACGGGCCCGTCGCGCCAACGTTCTTCCGCTACCTGGGCCTGTCCATCCTGGGCCTCGTGGCCATGACATCGGCGTCGCTGGTGGACGGTGTCTTCATCGGCAACTACGTTGGGGTCACCGCGCTCGCAGTGGTCAACCTCATCATCCCCATCACGACGCTGCTCTTCGGCGTCGGCCTGATGCTGGCCATCGGCGGCTCGGTCCGGGGCGGCAAGTACCTCGGCGAGCGCAACCCGACCGCCGCATCGGCCGTATTCAGCAAGACGCTCGTGTCCGCGACGCTCTATGGCTGCGTGGTCGTCGCCCTGGGTTTCGTCTTGGAGGAGCACCTATTCGCGGCGCTCGGGGCGACGGAGGACCTGTTCCCCCTGATGCGGGAGTACTACCGCATCATCATGCCGTTCCTCGTCGCGCAACTCGCCGCGATTGCGCTGTACTTCTTTATCCGACTGGACGGCTTCCCGCATCTTGCGGCGACCGCGCTGACGATCGGCGCGGTGGTCAATATCGCCCTCGACTACCTGTTCATCGGCGTCTTCGGCTGGGGGCTCGCGGGTGCGGCGTTCGCCACCGGGCTGTCTCAGGCCTTGCCGCTCGTGGTGATGCTGGTCTACTTCGCAAAGCCCGGGAGGAGACTGCGCTTCGGCTTTCGCCAGGACAACTGGAAGGAGGTCTTCCAGGCGGCGTACAACGGGATCTCGGAGTTCATCAATGAGGTATCCGGGGGCATCGTCGCGCTGATCCTGAACTGGATGCTGATCCAGCGCCTCGGCGTCAACGGCGTAGCAGCGATCACTGTCGTGAATTACCTGATGCTGCTCGGTTTCATGGTGTTCTTCGCGGTCGCGGACACGATTGGCGTGATGGTTTCGCAGAACTACGGTGCGCGCGATGCGAAGCGGATCGGCGCGTTCCTGGTCACTGCAGGTGTCACGATCGCCGGGGTGAGTGCTGTCGCCATCGTGCTCTTGTTGACGGCCAGCGAGCCGATGATCCTGCTGTTCGTGGATGATCGGGACAGTGCGGCGATGGTGGCCATGGCCACCGATTTCGTGACCTACGTCTGGCCGCTTTTCGTCTTTGCCGGCGCCAACATGCTGCTGTCGGGATACCTGACGGCGATCCACCGACCCTTCCAGTCGGGCGTTGTCGCCTTGTGCCGTGGCCTGGTCTTTCCGGCGACGTTCTTGGTGCTTGGCTACTACCTGTTAGCGGATTATCGCTTCGTGGCGGCGCTGCCCGTCGCAGAGGGCATGGCCGCAATCCTGGCGCTGGGGCTGTTCCTCCAACACTCGCCGAAGAAGGCGGTTGCGGCGTAGCCACTAGCTGGTTTAACGGGCTGGGCCAATCGGCTACCCACCTGCGCCCAGGCCAAGGACGAGACGAAGCCCCTCGTCTACTCTCTCGAGTACTTGGTCGGTGACTTTGTGCACAATCAAGACCGGACGCCTGTAGCCGGGTTCAGATCCTCTCGGCTCGCGTAGATCTGCCCACCAGATCTCGCCGCGCCTCACCAGTCTTCGCGGGGTAGCGACCGGAACTGGAGCGTGCCAAGCACGTCGTCAACCGAAGAGTCGACGTCGGCGTAAACCTCATTCAGCTTCTCGGTCACATCATTGTCGTCGTGCTGGTTCACGTACTGGTGTAACGCTTTCGCGTAGAACTCGCTCCGCGTCAAGCCCAATGAAGCGGCTATACGCTCTGCAGCGTGGAATAGGTCGTCGCGCAACGAGATCGAGGTCTTCATAAACAGGGAGTATGACCATGGTCATACCCGAACCGCAACCTGGAAACGTCTACTGGCCAGTCAAGGGAATGTGAACCGCGTCGCGTTCTCAAATAACCCGTTCCACGCGATCGCCCGGCGTGGGATGAACGCGCATACCTCGGCACGGTACTGATCGAATGATCCCCAGCCGTACTTCGCGTGTGTCTGCTCGGCAATGACGGCCGCCAGATCGACCGATGCGGCGTCGACGACGACCTCGCCTTCGAGCATCACCGGGTTCTCGGCGTCGCCCAAGTGCACGCTGGCACTTGCGTGGACGCCCAGGTTCCGTCGCCACCGCGTGGCTGGATCGCCCCCGAAGTAGAGGGCGTTGGCGATCCAGACGCCGTCCAGTGGACGCGCCATCGGCATGGTGGCCGGGCCGACGGTGCAGAGCCAGTAGTGGGATGCCTGCGCGAGTCTTTCGTTCGCCGCGGTCCATGGCATCAGCGCCGTGTCCGTCGGCGCCCCGTAAGCGGCGGGAAAGTGTGGGCGTGCCGCCACAGGTTCGAGTTTCGCGGCTGCTCGTACTCGAAGCATCTGGTCACCCGCAACGACGATGTCGTGATCGTAGGCGCAGTACGGATGGCGTTCAATCCACATTGGATGAGATTTAGGCAATGTCCAATGACTAAATTTAGTCATTGACAAATGTCTAAATTTGGATAGCTTCTGAATGGCACCGGAGGCCCACGGCCATGGACGCGAGATTCCTAGCTCACAACAGTCATCTGGCAGACCCGCGCCGGTTCCGCGAGCGGGATCCGCAACTGCGCCACCTGGCCACTTGTCCATTGCAGCACCGGTCTCGCCTCTTGGAGCAGTTGCCGACGTCCACGCCGGGCATCTACAGCCTTGGCGGGGGCCGACAGACGGGCAAGTCGACACTACTCAAGCAATGGGTTGCGCAGTTGTTGGACGGTGGCGTGATGCCAGGCGCCGTCACCTACCTGACCGGAGAACTGATCGACGACCACCACGGCTTGCTGCTGCACCTGAACGCGCACCTCGAGGAAGCGCCGCCCGACGGTCTCAACTACTTGGTGGTTGACGAAGTCACCTACATTCGGGACTGGGACAAGACCGTCAAATTCGCTGCCGATGCGGGCCTGCTGGATCGCACGGTCCTGGTGGTCACCGGGTCTGATCTCGTGGTCATGCAAGAAGCCCGGATGCGTTTTCCAGGCCGTCGCGGGGATGCGGCGCAGGCCGACTTCCACCTGCACCCCTTGTCTTTTGGCGAATACGCGGCGTTGGCCGGAGTGCTGCCAGATGGGCAGGCCCCCGAGACCATCCCGGCCGACGTCGTCGACGACATCTACGCCGCATTCGACCGCTACTTGCTGCACGGCGGCTACCTCACGGCCATCAACAATCTGGCGAGCCACGGTTCGATCCGGCCGAGCACGCTCGCCACGTATTCCGACTGGATCCGTGGCGACATCGTGAAGCGTGGCAAGCAGGAGTCCTACCTGCGCGAAGTGCTCGGGGCGATCGTCAAGCGGTACACGAGCCAGATCACCTGGAACGCGTTGGCCCGGGACTTGTCGATTGATCATCCTAGGACCGTGGCCGACTACGTGGCCCTGCTCGAACGCATGGATGCTGTGTACGTCGTGCCCGCGCTGATGGAGGACAAGCTGGCTCCGGCGCCGAAGAAGGCGCGGAAGGTCGTCTTCTCGGACCCGTTCATACTGCATGCGGTTCGTGCGTGGCTCGATCCCGAAGTCGACCCGTTCGAAACGCAGATCCTGCCGGCCACGGCGGATTCCGTCTGGGCGTCGCAGATCGTGGAGGCATGCGTCGCAGCGCACTGCCGCAGAGTTCACCCGACCTTCTACATCAAGGCCCAGGCAGAGGTGGACGTGGCCTACGTGCGCGACGGACGTTTCTGGCCGGTCGAGGTCAAGTGGACCAGCCAGCTTCGTCCCAAGACGCTGAAGCAGATCGCCCGCTACGGCAACGGGGAAATCTGGCGTAAGAGCCGGACACCGGGGGAGATCAACGGGGTCGCCGCGTGGCCGTTGCCACTAAGGCTTCTGAGTTTCGAGAAGTGATCTCCGTTCGCGTCCCGTTGCGTTCGCCACGCGGTCGGCGTTTGGCGGCGCGGACCGCCAGCGATAGGATTGCCGGGTGATCCCGTTTGCGCTTATCTGCCGACGGTTTGTCGGGACATTCGTCGTGCTCGCCAGTCTCGCCGGTTCGGCGGTGGGGGAGCCGCGCATCGATGCCGTTGCGCTGGATAACATATACCGGGAACAGAACATCCAGCGGCAATTGCCGGTGGTGGCGCCGCAGACGCCACGATCCTCCCGGGGCTTCGCGATCCCGACGGCGTTCGCGTGGGGCTTGCTGGGTGCCGCGGTCGTCGGCATCACGGCGCTGGCGTTGTGGCTGGCGGGCTTCGGCCTGGACACGGTCGCCAATGCGCGCGGGCGGTCCCCTGGGCACCCGGGCGCCGTGCCACCGCGCGCTGAAGCCGAACGTGTGGTACCGGCGGATTGGCTTCGGGTGGCGGACGACCTCGCGCGCCGAGGACGATTCGGAGAGGCGATCCACCTGTTGCTGCTGGGCGTACTAGAGACGTTGCGCACGGACGCTCCGACATCACGAGCAACGACGGCGCGCGAGATTGCACGAATGACCGTCGGGCCGCATCGAGAGCGTCTCCGGGCGTTGGTTCGGGCATCGGAACTGGCACACTTCGGCGGTCGATCCGCTACGCGAGCTGAGTTCGAGGCTTGTCGACGGGATGCGGCCGAAATGGATCGCGAAATTGCGCCGAGCCACGCGTAGGACCAAGTCGGAAGCCGCTAAATGTCCGCCGATCACGACCGAATTCTCAATCCTCGGACAGCGGCGCTACTGATCCTCATCGGCGGTGCTGCGTTGTGCGCAACGATCGTACTCCTGGTCATCGTGGATCCGGCCGATCGCGTCGTCACGAGGCCGAGCAGTTATTCGCCCTCGGCGGTTGGACATGCGGCCTTCGCGAGCTTGCTGGGCGAGGCGGGCTACCGCGTTGAGGTCAACCGGAGCCGGGAGGGCCGGGCAGTCGCGGCCGAAGATCTGCTGCTGATCCTGGAACCGGATCTTGGCATCAACGCCGTGTTGGACATGCAACGCCTCTTGGAGGGCAAACGCCGGGTGCTCGTGGCGCTCCCGAAGTGGCGGCAGCGCGCGACGGGCATGCCCACGGCGCTGCCGCCCGGATGGATCGAAGGCGCGGCGCTTGTGTCGACGGCCTCGGTGGACAAGGTCGCCCATGGCGTCCTGGGGGAGGCCACCATCGCTAGGCCGGGATCGGAGATTGCCTGGACCGGCCGCCTTGCCCCCTTTCCGGAGATCCAACGACCTCAACTGTTAAGCGACACCAACTTGCGACCGCTCGTCGCGTCCTCGGACGGCGGCATTCTCGTGGGCGAAGCGCCCGTTGCCGAGGCGGATTCGAGGACGCTCGTGCTGGCCGACCCTGACCTCATCGCCAACCACGGCCTACATCGCGGCGACAACGCCCGCTTGGCCCTGGGTTTGATCGATGAGTTGCTGCCGTCGTCCGATGCCACTGTCCATTTCGATGAGTCCCTGCACGGCTTCGCGATCGTGCCGAGCCTGCCGCGGCTTCTGCTCGCACCGCCTTTTCTCGCCGCCACGTTGCTCGCGCTGGCCACCATCGCGGTCATGGTGTGGCGCGCGGCAGTCCGCTTTGGGACTGATCGCTCTGGGAACGAAGGAATGCCCGTTTTCGGGAACGGTCACGAGACGCTGCTGCGCAACGCCGGCCGGCTTCTCGCGACAGCGAACGATGCGGCCTACATCGCCGACCGCTACGGCAGTGCGACGTTGGAGGAAGCCGCCCGTCGCCTGCACGTCGAGCAGCAAAGCCCGCGGCCGGGGAGCCGGGAGCTGACCGAGTTGCGTGGCACTCTTGAAGGGATCGCCCGTCGTCGTGGCGTCCGTTCGCGGCTTCCGGACGCGGGAACATTGCGACCCTTGGCCAGGGCTCGCCGCTACTACGATTGGATGGAGGAGATGTTCGGTGGATATAGACCGGGTCGCGACTCTCGCTGAGACGATCAGGCGGGAAGTTCACAAGGCGGTGGTTGGCCAGGATGTCACGCTTGACCTGCTTCTCGTCGCGCTGCTCTCGGACGGCCACGTGCTGATCGAGGGCGTGCCCGGCACGGCCAAGACCATGATCGCGCGGTGCTTCGCAGCGACCCTCGATCTCGACTTTGGGCGAATCCAGTTCACGCCGGACCTGATGCCCGGGGACGTCATCGGGACCAACATATTCAACTTCACCGACTCCCGGTTCGTGCTCACCAAGGGACCGGTCTTCACGCAGATTCTCTTGGCCGACGAGGTCAATCGCACGCCACCGAAGACCCAGGCCGCCCTGTTGCAGGCCATGCAGGAGCGCACTGTGACGATCGACGGCGAGGACTACCCGTTGCCGGACGGTTTCATGGTCGTGGCGACGCAGAACCCGATCGAGCAACAAGGCACCTACCCGCTCCCCGAGGCGCAACTCGACCGATTCCTGTTCAAGCATGTCATCGACTATCCGGGCCGGGACGACGAACGCGCCATCGTGTCCGCCCACGGTAGCCGCGGCACGATGGCCAGTCCGGACGCTTTCGGCATCGAACCGGTCGCATCGATGGACGCTCTCCGGGAGGTCCGGTCATTGATCGAGAGCATCCGCTTGGGCGACGACCTCGTGGACTACGTCGTCGATCTCGTTCGAGCGACGCGCGAGTACCAAGGCTTGAGCTTCGGTGCGTCGCCGCGAGCGGCCAACATGCTTGCGGTCGCGTCGCGCGCCTATGCGGCACTCGACGGGCGGGACTACGTCATTCCCGACGACATCAAGTCCCTTGCAACGCCGGCCCTGCGGCACCGCGTCGTGCTCTCCCCGGGCTCGGAAATCGAAGGCTTGGGCGCAGACGCGATCATCGAGCAGACCATCGACTTGACGCCGGTGCCCAAGTGATCCATCCAACCGTCCGCGCCGCCGTTGTCCTCGGCGTTGCGACACCGGTCGCTCTAGGCGTCGCGTTCGCGGCCCCGACTTGGTGGGTGTTTGGCCCTGCGTGGTTGGTCGTCGTGCTGGCCGCAATCGGCGCAGACGCACTCGGCCTCGCCCGTCAGCGTGTGGTTGCGGATGTCCAGCCGCCGAGCGTTCTGCACGTGGGCGAACCGGACCGAATCACCGTCCATTTGAACACTCGACGGCCCGTTGCCGTCGACTTCACCGTTGACGTCGAGGGTCCGACCGAGGCCTTGGCTCCCCAAACGGCCCGCGTCGCGCCGGGGAACACCACGGAACGTTGGATAGAGATCCGCCCGCATCGTCGGGGGAGCGTGCACCTGTCGCGGCTCTGGCTACGCACGGAGGGTCCGCTCGGGTTCGCGGCCCGAACGCTCCGCCGTCCCCTCGAAGTGGAATGCCCCGTGGTTCCCAACATCGCGGCCGTGAAACGTCAGGCCATTGCATTCGCCGCCACCGATGCGCCGCTCGGCGTCAAGCCGCAGTTTCAGAAGGGTACCGGCACCGAGTTCGAGGCACTGCGCGAATACGGGGCGGGACTCGACCCACGCACGATCGACTGGAAGCACTCGGCCCGCCACCGCGAACTGCTCTGCAAGGAGTTCCAGACCGAGCGCAACCACCACGTGGTGCTGGCACTCGACACGGGCCGGCTGATGGCGGAGACGGTCGACGGCCTGCCGAAACTCGACCACGCCATCGGCGCGCTGTTGCTGCTCGGCTATGTATCCCTCAAATCCGGTGACAAGGTGGGATTGGCCGCGTTCGACGCACGAACCCGCGCCTTCGTCGCGCCCGATGGCGGTGTTGGGACGATGACGCGGCTACAAAGCGCGCTGGCAGCCATCGACTACAGTACGCAAGAAACCAACTTCACGCTGGCGCTTGCCGACCTGCGTACGCGTCTGTCGCGCCGCTCGTTGATTGTCGTCGCTACGGACTTCGTGGACACCGTGACTGCGGAGGCGATGATCGAGAACGTGGGCTACCTCGCCAAGCGGCATCTGACCCTCTTCGTCGCGTTGACCGACACCTCGTTGGAGCGCCCATTCGCACGCCGGCCGGGCGACCTCGAGCATGTGGCGAGGGCGGTTGTGGCACATGATCTCATTCGCGAACGCCAAGCGGTATTCGCGAAGCTGGCGCGCCTCGGCGTGCTCTGTATTGAAGCACCGGCTGCGCGTCTCGGACCGGCGCTCGTCAACCGCTACCTGGCCGTCAAGGCGAGAGACGAGATCTAGCGTGGCTCTGTCGGAGGAGAACGCACCAGCCGGGAATGCGGGTGTCCGCGCATCGTTGACCGCCGGATCCGAAGACCTCCTGAAGAGCTTTCGCTTCCGGATCGGACGGGAGGCCAAGTGGCGTGAACTTGAGGCGTTGACAAGGCGTGCCGAAGAGGACGGCTTGCGGTCCCTGGGCGCGGACGAACTCGTGCGTATGCCTGGCTTGTACCGCGCCTGCATGTCGTCGCTGTCGGTTGCACGGAGCGTATCCCTCGATGCCAACCTCTGCGCCTACTTGGAGTCCTTGAGCTTGCGCGCCTACTTCGTCGTGTACGGTGTGCGCGCGGGGTTCGGGCAGCTACTGGCTGGCTTCTTCCGGCGTGATTTGCCCCGGGCGGTTCGACGGACGTGTTGGGCCACGGCGCTCTCGGCCTTGCTGCTGCTCGGTGGCGCGGCAACCGGATGGGCGGTCACCGTGCAAGAACCGGCCTGGTTCGAGGCCTTCATCGACCCGGCGATGGCCCAGGGAAGAACACCGGATGCCACCCGGGAGGAGTTGGCCGAGACAATCTTCCGCAAACCAGACACCGCGGATCAGTTGACCGCGTTCGCGACGTTCCTGTTCCAGAACAACGCCCGCGTCGGCATGCTCTGCTTCGCCCTCGGTGCGGTGTTCGGTGTGCCCGTCGTCCTGCTGCTCTTCTACAACGGGCTCGGCCTCGGCGCGATCTGCGCGGTTTTCGCGGGCAAGGGGCTCACCGTCGACTTCCTCGCCTGGCTCGCCATCCACGGCACGACCGAACTCACGGCCATCGCTCTTTGCGGTGGTGCGGGATTCCACCTCGCCGGCGCCATGATCAATCCCGGCCGGCGCACGCGCTTGGCGGCCCTTCGCGACACGGGACGTACGGCGGCGATGCTCGTGGTGGGTGCGGTGGTCATGCTGTTCATCGCGGCCCTACTCGAAGGTCTCGGTCGGCAACTGGTCACGGACACACCGGTGCGCCTCGCGATCGGTTCCACCATGCTGGTTCTGTGGATCGTCTATTTCGCATTAGCCGGCCGGCACGGTGGCGAAGGCACACGACGCGATGGCGACTGACGCCCTCCGCTCCGTTCTGACGCCCGAGGGGGTTCCCATTGGCGTCGAACTCGCCGATCACGGTGCCCGCGCCGGTGCCTTGCTGGTTGATCTCTTGATCATCGTCGGGACGCTCATCGTCGCGGGGGTGGTCCTTTTGTTGGCCACGATCGTGGCAGGGAACGCTGCCGTGGCAGTGTTCTTCATCCTTTCGTTCTTCCTGCGATGCCCTTTCTTCATGTTTTTCGAACTGCGCTGGCGGGGCCAGACGCCGGGCAAGCGAATGTTCAAGCTGCGCGTCGTAGACCGTCACGGCGGTGCACTCTCGCCCTACGCCGTGGCGGCGCGGAACCTGACTCGCGAGGTCGAAGTGTTCATGCCGGCCACGCTCCTCTTGCTGCAACCGCCCACCGAGGTAGTCGGCGCCATGGACAACCTACTGGTCGCCGCGGCCCTGGTTTG
Organism: Candidatus Azotimanducaceae bacterium; assembly: GCA_965203685.1. Lineage (GTDB taxonomy): Bacteria > Pseudomonadota > Gammaproteobacteria > Pseudomonadales > Azotimanducaceae > VXYL01. The sequence continues at coordinate 4,713,250 of OZ241908.1, read as the reverse complement.
GCTCGCGATCTTCGCGCTGATGCCGCTGTTCACCCGTGACAGGCTGCGCGTCGGCGATATGATCGCCGGGACCTGGGTCGTCCGCTCCGAACCCGTGGTGCTGCTGCGGGACTTGACGACGAATTCCCCGTCGGGCCAGTACCGGTTCACGAAGGCGCAGTTGGACGTGTACGGCATTGCCGAATTGCAGGTGCTTGAAAATCTGCTTCGGCAACCGAGGACGCAGACTACGCGCGAGACGAAGCGGGACGTGCTCGAACGCATTCTCGACAAGATCGACTGGCCGGACCGCGAGGCCGTCGACAGCACGACTTTCCTGAACGAGTACTACGCGGCCCTGCGGGCGCACCTCGAGCAGCGTGCCTTGCTTGGAGACCGGCGCGCCGACAAACATGAGGCGGCGGAGCGCCGCCGCTCCTAGCGTTGGATTACTCGAACACGGTGGAAACGGACCGGGTGTCCACTCCTTCCTTGAGAACCCGCAGATCATGGTAGGTGACCGAGACCGCAGTTGCGAAGATCCCGCTCATCACGACGACCGCGCACTGCAAGACGCACCACGCCAGGAGTCCATCGGTGAGCACGGCGGATACGATCCAGTCTGCCACGCTCACCACCGCGAAATCAGCCACCCACAGGATCAGTACTAGGCCGAAGATCGAGCCCCTGAAACCTCTGGTTAGCTCGGCACTTCGGGTGATTGCGCCCAATCCCGCGCGTTCAACGATGACCGCTGGCAACGCGACCAACAGGACTAGCACCAACCACACGCCCGGCACTATGAAGAGCAGGAAGCCGATGCCCGTGGCAACCACGAAGATCGCCACCACGCCCAACACGGGGACTAGTCGCCGTGTGAACTGGGTAAGCGACTCCGAAAAGCCGGCGTGTCCACCCCGCAAATGGCGTACGACCCCATACGCGAGGGCTGCGTGCAGCAACACCCAGCACAGCCAGCCCAGCAGACTCTCGCGCATCAAGACAATGTAATAGGGGGCCATCGCCTCCGATGCGCCAGCCGGATCCGTTTCCGGGTCTGGGAGAATCGGCGGGTTGTTGAAACTGCTCGAGTCGGGGAGCAGCACGATCAAGAACGACGGCGCGAGCACAATCAGGGACAACGGGAGGAATGAGGGCAGATTGTTGAAGTACACCGCAAGCGTCGTCTTGATGACGTCGCCCACCGAGAATGCCGTCACATCGCGCATCTAAGGGTTCCGTTTTTCGGCGAGATGCTAGCGGGGATCAAGGCGTGAGTCACGGAGGGCGGAATCCTAGCTGCGGGGGCTCGTGGCCACCCTAGGGTTGCGTCATTCGAACACGGTGGAAACGGAACGGGTATCCACCCCTTCCTTCAGAACGCGAAGATCATGGTAGGTGACCGAGACCGCAGTCGCGTAGATTCCGCTCGTCACGACGGACACGAACTGCAGGACGCACGAGGTCAGAAGAGTATCGGTGAGTATGGCGGACACGACCCAGGCGGCCACGCTTGCCACCACGAAATTGGCCACCACCAGAACCAGTGCGAGGCCGAAGATCGGCCCCCTGAACCCCCTTGTCAGCTCGGCACTTCGAGTGATTGCGCGGAGGCCGCCACGTTCAACGACCACCGCCGGCAATGCGACCCACAGGACGATCGTCAGCCACACGCCGGGCACGATGAGCAGAACGAATCCGATGGCCGTGGCAACCGCGACGATCAGACCGATCCCCAAAATGGGAACCACCCGGCGGGCGACCTGGGCAACCGACTCCGCAAAGCCTGCGTGTCCACCCCGCAAATGGCGAACGACGCCATACGCGAGGGCGGCGTACAGCAGGATTCGGCACAGCCAGCCAACCAGATCTTCGCGACCGGCGACGATGAAGTAGGGGACCATCGCCTCCGATGCGCCAACCGGATCCGTCCCCGGGTCTGGGAGGATCGGCGGGTTGTTGAAGCTGCTTGAGTCGGGGAGCAGCACGACCAAGACCGACGGCGCGAGCACGATCAACGACAGCGGGAGGAATGCGGGCAGATTGTTGAAGTACACGGCAAGCGTCGTCTTGATGATGTCGCCCACCGAGAACGCCGTCACATCGCGCATGCAAAAGTCCCGTTCCGTACCGGCGCGAAGCTAGCGTGAGTCACGAAGGCGCGAGTCGGGCACCAACTCGTCTGGCCGCCCCGTGTTCCACCGCTCGCACAGCGCATTCGCCTCCGAAACTACGAACGCATGGGCGAGCGGCAGCGCCAGAACGAGGAGGATCTCTGCCCCTCGCGCAATCATCCCCGCGTAAGCGCCGGTGGCAGCCAAGGCGAATACGCAGGCCACCGCGCCGACGGTCGCTGCGAAACCGCGCCAACGCAATTCGCCGGACTCGGCCAATTGCTGCATCCGCCACGACAGGTACAGCCGGTCCCAGCGGTTGCTGGACGACGTCCAGACGCGGACGTCGTGCCGCGGCCAGCTCGCGAGTTCGTCGCGCACGTACCAGGGCCACCAGAACCAAGCCGCGACCACGAAACCGGCCGCCGCCAACACCATGGCGACCTTCAGGACGTCAGCGGAGCCCGAAACAGAGAACATGCCGATTGCCGCCGTGAACACGAGAATCGCGAACACGAGCAGCCACCCGACGACGAACCCCGCGAATCCGACCATCACGAAAAAGCGGCCGACACGCGAGTCGTCAGTCGTGTCCTTGCCCATGCCGAGCGCCTTGGCGGCACCACGCACGAACATGGGCAGGACGAAGGCGATGAGCGGAAACCGGTAGGTTGGGTCCGAGACGAGGAAGGTGAAGGCACCCGCTAGGACGGTTGGCGGGGCGAGATAGCGGATCGTATTGGTGGTGAGCAGTTCCAACTACAGGCCAAGCTCAGCACGGTCGAGCGGTTGCAGGCGGATGTCCGGGTCCGGCGACGGGATCGCCGACAAGAGCAGCTTGGTGTAGTTCTCCCGAGGATTGGCGAAGATCTCGTCCACCTCGCCACTCTCCACCACTCTGCCCTGATGCATGACTAACACGCGGTCGCAGATGTGCTGCACCACGCTCAGGTCATGGGCGACGAAAAGGTAGGTGAGGCCCAGTTCCTGCTGCAGGTCCTCGAGCAGGTTGATGATTTGCGCCTGCACAGAGACGTCGAGGGCGGAGACGGACTCGTCGCAGACCACGAGGTCGGGGTGCAGGATGAGCGCGCGGGCGATGCCGATGCGCTGGCGTTGACCGCCGGAGAACGCGTGCGGATAGCGCGTCAGGGCGTCGCGGTCGAGTTGCACGTGGTTGAGCATGTCCACCACCGAATCCAAGCGTTCGGTCCGGTCGCCGACTTGGTGGATGATGAGCGGCTCCTCGAGGATCTCGCGCACCGTCATGCGAGGATTCAGCGACGCGAAGGGATCTTGGAAGATCATCTGCATCTCGCGGCGGAGCGGAATCAACTCCTTCGGCCGCATGTCCTGCAACTCCACCCAGCCGTTGCGGCTGTTGTACTCGACAATGCCTTGCTCGTGGTCGATGGCGCGCAGGATGCAGCGCACGAGGGTGGTCTTGCCAGAGCCGGACTCGCCGACGATGCCCAGTGTTTCCGATCGATGCACGTCGAAGGAAACGTCCTCGACGGCTGGCACGCCATCGAAGTGTTTCGACAGCCCGTTCACCTTCAGGATGGTGTCGCCGTTTGCCGCGGCGTCGTTTGAAGACGACGTGTTCATTCGGCCGCCACCGGGATCTGCTCGGGGGGCAGGCTGACTTGGCGGCCATCGTCGAGCGTTGTCATCGGGTAGGGGGTGGTGATATCGGTGTCGCCGACGACGCTCGCGATGGTGGCGAGTGGTTCGCCCTTGGGCGCCAGGCCAGGAATGGCGGCCAGCAGTCCGCGCGTATAGGGATGCCTCGGTTCCTTCAACACCTGGCGGACCGTGCCGATCTCCAGGACGCGGCCCTGGTACATCACCACCACTTGGTCGGCGATCTGGGCCACGACCCCGAGATCGTGGGTGATGAACAGAACCGAGTTCTTGAGGTCGCGCTGGAGATCCTTGATGAGGGTCAGGATCTCGGCTTGGATCGTCACGTCGAGCGCCGTGGTCGGTTCGTCGCAGATCAGGATCTCGGGGTGGCAGACGAGGGCCATGGCGATCACAACGCGCTGGCGCATGCCGCCCGAGAACTCGAACGGATACATCCTGATGCGCCGGTCCATCTCGCCGATGCCCACGCGTTCGAGCATCTCGGCGGCTTCGCGCATGGCTTCCCCGCGGGTCACCTTGCGGTGGCAGAGGATCGCCTCGGCGACCTGGTTGCCCACCGTGTAGACCGGCGACAAGGCGGTCATCGGTTCCTGGAAGACCATGCTGATATGGCCACCGCGGAGTTCCTGCAGCCGGGGGTCCTTCTTGCGCAGCGAGACGATCTCGAACGGCGGCATGTCGGTCGGCATGAAGTTGATCGTGCCGCCGACGATGCGTCCCGGCGGCTGGACCAGGCGCATGATGCAGTTGGCGGTGACGGACTTGCCCGAACCGGACTCGCCGACGATCGCCGTCACCTTGCCGCGCGGCACGTCGAAGCCGACGTTGACCAGGGCGTGCGTCAGGCCGGTGTCGGTCTTGAAGTCGACTGCGAGATCCCGGATCTCCAGGACGTTGTCGTCGGAGGCGTCGTCTGTCATCGCGTCGTCGCTCACTTCATTCCGCCGGTGCTATACGGGTCGGCGGCATCGCGCAGGCCGTCGCCGAGCAGGTTGAAGGCCATGACGGCAAGCACCACGAAGAGGCCCGGCAGCATCTGCCACGGCGTCATCTCGATCACCAGCGGATTCTGCGCCTGGAAGAGCAGCACGCCCCAACTAACGACCGGTGGGCGCAGGCCGATGCCGAGGAAGGACAAGGCTGTCTCGCCGAGGATCATGGCCGGCACGGCGAGCGTCGCCGTGGCGATGATGTGACTCATGAAGCTCGGCAGCATGTGCTTGCGGATCACGCGCGGCGTGTCGGCCCCCATCAACCGCGCGGCCATTACGAAATCCTCCTCGCGCAGGGCTAGGAAGCGGCCGCGGACTTGCCGGGCGAGCGCCGTCCACCCGAACAGGGAGAGGATGATGGTGACGCCGAAGTACACCAGGAGCGGCGACCAGTGCACGGGCAGGGCGGCGGACAACGCCATCCACAGGGGCAACGTGGGCAGGCACTGCAGGACCTCGATCACCTTGTTGACACCGCGGTCGGTGATGCCACCGAGGTAGCCGGCGAGGCCGCCGAGCGTGATGCCGAACACGATGGTCATCACGACGCCGACGAAGCCGATGGACAGTGAGATCCGACCGCCGTAGAGCACGCGCGAGAACATGTCCCGGCCGAGGGGGTCCGTGCCGAACAGGTGGATGTAGCCGCCCTCGTCGGTCGTGAAGAGATGCACGTCCGTGTAGAACAGGTTCCACATCTTGTAGCGCTCGCCACGGGCGAAGAAACGAATCGGGATCATCCGGCTCGTATCCTCGTCGTACTCGCGCATCCACGTGTCCGGGTTGACTTCCATGTGGTAGGCGTACACGAACGGGCGTAGGTGGAAGTTGCCCTCGGCGTCGAAGAAGTGCACGGCCATGGGCGGGGCGTTGATGGCGTCCTGGTTGCGCGTCGTGGTGCCGTAGGGCGAGACGAACTCGGCGAAGATCACCAGCAGGTAGAGCACGATCAGGAAGATCCCGCTTGCGTAGGCGAGTCGGTGGCGCCGGAAGCGGATCCACATCAACTGCCGCGGCGAGATCGTGAGTTCCTCTTCGCGGACGACCGGCGTGCCGGGCTCGACGAAGGTGGTAGCCCCCGGCACGGCACCCTCGCGGGGGCTTAACGGCGCGGCTTCACTCAAAGCGAATCCTCGGGTCCACCCACGCGAGTAGGAGGTCGGAGATCAGGATGCCGATGACGACTAGGGCCGCGAGCCACATCAGCAGGCTGCCCGCGAGGAACATGTCCTGGTTGAGCAAAGACTGCAGCAGGAGCGGGCCGATCGTCGGCAGGCCCATCACCATGCCGACCAGGGCTTCGCCGGAGATGAGCGCAGGCAGCATCAGGCCGATGTTGCTGATGAACGGGTTGATGGCGATGCGCACCGGGTACTTGATCACGAGCTTGGCGGGACCGACGCCCTTGGCGCGCGCTGTCACGACGTAGGGCTTGTTTAGTTCATCGAGCAGGTTGGCGCGCAGGATGCGCATCGTGAACGCGGCCCCGCTCGCTCCGACGATGACCATGGGCAGCCAGATGTGCGCGAGCATGTCGGCGAACTTGGCGATGCTCCACGGCGCGTCCTCGAACTCCGGCGAGAACAACCCGCCGGTGCTGATGCCGAACCAGGTGAAGCCAACGTGCATGAAGATCAGCGCAAGGAGGAACGGCGGCGTGGCGAGGCCCACGAGGGCCAGCGTCGTCATGAGGTAGTCGCCGATAGTGTACTGGCGTACTGCGGAATAGATGCCGATGGGCAGCGCGACGATCCACGTGAACACGAGCGCGGAGATCGTGATCGACAGGGTATAGCCGAGCCGTTCCCAGACCAGTTCGTTGACCGGCCTGTTGAAGAGTATCGAGTAACCCATGTCCCCGGTCACGAAATTGCCCGCCCAGTAGAAGTACTGCAGCACCATGGGCTTGTCGAGGTTGTACTGGCTGCGCAGGTTCTCGACGTACTCCTCCGTGACATCGACCCCCTGGGCCTGCAGGCGGTCGAGCATGGACGAGACGATGTCGCCCTCGGGCAACTGGATGACCGTGAAGACGATCACCGAGATGATGGCAAGCGTCGGGATCATCCCGAGCAGGCGGGAGACGAGATAGGATCTCATTCGTCAGGTGCTTCTTCGTCGAAGTACCAGGTGGACGGGTGGTAGGCCAGCGTCCAGCGGTTGTCCCAGCCCCAGATCCCGGTCGACGTGACGTTCTTCAAGCGGGTGGAGACCACCACCGGGTGCGGCGCCTGGCCCACCGTGCCGATGGTCCAGAGATTCTCGGCGGCGGCTTCCAGCAGCGTCTTCGCGGCCTTGGTGCGGTATTCCTCGGTCGTCGCTTCGCGCAACTGGTCGCCCCAGTACTGCAGGTTCTTGACCAGCGGCGGCGGCTCTTCGCCCAAGCGCCCGTCGGTCTGGTAGTAGCGCGCCCAGTGGTTCCACATCGCGATGTCCCAGCCGGAACGGTGCGGGTAGAACCAGTCGGGAACCAGCGGAAACAGGATGTCGGTCACCTTGTCGGCATGCCAGAGCGTCATCTGCATCTTGTTGGCCTGGGCACGCTCCGACTGCAGACGCCGCTCCACCGACTTCAGGCGCATGTCGATGCCCACTTCGCGCCAGTAGTCCCGCACCAGTTCCATGGTCATCGTCTTCGGCGTCTCGAAGTCCAGGTACTCGAACGTGATCGTGAGCGGCGTGCCGTCGGGGTACTCGCGCAGGCCGTCGTTGTTGACGTCGTCAAGGCCGAGTTCGTCGAGCAGTTGGTTCGAGTAGTCCGGGTCGTAGCGGGTGTGTGCCTTCGCGAAGCGCTCTTCGTACCAGCGACTGGTGGGGTGCGCGGTCACTTGGCTCGGGACGCCCCGACCGAAGTAGATCACGTCGTTCATCTGCGGCCGGTTGATGGCGTGGGAGAGGGCTCGAACGAACTTGCGGTCGCCTTCGCCCCAGAGCAGTTCCCGGTACTTCGGGTCGTCGTAGTTGTAGTTCGGTTGGATGGAGACGTCGCTGATGTGCAGCCGCGTCCACACGTGAACCTTGTTCACGCCCTTGACCTCGCCGAGCTTGAGCAATGGGATGTCCTCGGTCTTGAGCGCGAAGGCGGCGAAGTCAAGCTGCCCGGTGGCGGCCTGGAAGGCGATCATCTTGGAGTTCTCGAGCAGGATGATCGCGTCGATCTTGTCGATGTAGGGAAGCTGGTTCCCGGCCGGGTCGACCTTGTGGTAGTACGGGTTGCGCTCCAGGCGCATCTTGGTGGGCGTGCGTTCGACCACCTTGTAGGCGCGCAGCGTCGGCACTTTGGCGGCGTCCTCGTTGCCCCAGTCGCGCAGCGCGCCGTACATGGCCATCCAGGTGACGAAGCCCTCCTCCTGGATCAGTTCTTCGAGCTCCTCGGCGTCCCGGAACGCGCCGTGGTAGTTCTTGAAGAAGTGCATGGGGTCGACGAAGTGGGAGCCGTACTGCGCGAAGAAGTTGGCGAACATGGGGTTCGGCTGGGGGAAAACGTACTGGAACGTGTAGTCGTCGATCTTCACGAACTCGCAGCCCTGCACCAGGCGGTAGACCACGGGCGAGATGTCGGGATCCTGCCAGACGTGCACCAAGCGGAACATGAAGTCGTCGGCCGTGAGCGGGTGGCCGTCGGACCACTTGATGCCAGGCCTTAGGTGGACGGTCGTAGTCCGGCCGTCTTCGCTGAGTTCCCAGGACTCCGCAAGGTTCGGCAGCACGTCGCGCATGTTCGCGGAGAGGGTGAGTGCGTGTTCCCAGTTGAAGAACTGCCAGGTGTCCCAGAGGGTGATGCGCGCCGTACCACCGTACTTGCCGATGGTCTTGTACGGCTGGATGACGACCGGATCGTCCGGCAGGCGTTCCTCGACGGGGGGAAGATCGCGATCGTCGAGATAAGGGCTTTGGGCGAAGCGGGTGAGGCCGACCTCGCTCGCCTTCGCCGGCGGCTCGAACCACTCTTGGGGCCAAGGCGCATCGTCGGACGATGGTGCATTGTCCGGGCCGTTCGCAAACGCGGCGTGTGCGAAGGCCATGGCAGCGAGCCAAACAGCCGCATGGCAGGCTGGCCTGCGCCCGGTCATCCCTTCGGCTCGTGCAGCGACCGACCGCCCTGCCTGACCAGCATCCAGCTTGCTTCCCTTAAGTTGTGCGACCCCTCTTGCGTTGGATAGTGGCGATTGCCACAAGGGGCGTCAAGCGGCGTTCGGAGGGAACTTTCCTTTAGCGCGCCTTTGGCTCTCTCCGGGCATCCGGGTTTACCGGAACACTAGCTAGTGGTTGACATATGCTTGTAATATGCAAGTCCTGTTGATTGACGGGAAGTCAGGATGGAAGCAACCGCCAAGTTGTTCACGAATGGTCGGAGTCAGGCCGTCCGGATTCCCAAGGCCTTCGAGTTCGAAGGTGTGAGTGAAGTCGTGATCAGCCGGCATGGGGATGGCCTTTTGCTGGCCCCGGTCCGCAAGAGTTGGGAGTCTTTTGCAGCAGAAGCCCCGGAAGTGGACGATGACTTCATGACGGACCGCCCAGACCTACTGGGCGATGGTCGGGTCAACCTCTAGCAAGTGCGCTATGCAGTACATGCTCGACACGGACATCTGCAGTCACGTGATTCGGCAGCGTGACCCAAGGCTGCTGGCGGTCCTGCAGACCCGGACCCGCTCTGGAGCGGTCGTCTGTGTTTCCGCCATCACTTACGCGGAACTGAAACTTGGTGCGTTGCGTTCGAGCAACACTCGCCGGCATGTCGCTGCGATCGAAGCTCTTTGTGACCGGCTCAGTGGTGTGCTCGCCTGGGGGAAGCTGCATGCGGACGAGTTCGCACGCATCCAAGCTGCGCTGTTTTCGGTCGGAACACCAATCGGGAACAATGATGCAATGATCGCGGCGCACGCGCTCAGTTCCGGCTGCACGCTCGTGACTAACAACGAACATCACTTCGCGAGGGTGGCAGGACTGGATCACGAGAACTGGTTGGCCAAATCAACGGCCGGCTGACGCCTCGGCGGTGCGCGGACGTCCCCGAACCGCTTGCGGTTCGCATCGGCTTGCCGTTCGCGTCCGCATCCCCCTAAGGTTCGTCCTCGTCGAAGTACCAGGTCGATGGGTGGTAGGCGAGCGTCCAGCGGTTGTCCCAGCCCCAGATCCCGGTCGACGTCACGTTCTGCAACCGGTTGGAAACCACCACCGGATGCGGCGCTTGGCCGACGGTGCCGATCGTCCAGAGATTCTCGGCCGCGGCTTCGAGTAGCGTCTTCGCGGCCTTGGTGCGGTGCTCCTCGGTCGTCGCCTCGCGTAACTGGTCGCCCCAGAATTGCAGGTTCTTGACCAGCGGCGGCGGCTCTTCGCCCAAGCGCCCGTCCGTCTGGTAGTAGCGCGCCCAGTGGTTCCACATCGCGATGTCCCACCCCGAGCGGTGCGGATAGAACCAGTCCGGCACCAGCGGGAACAGGATGTCAGTGACCTTGTCGGCATGCCACAACGTCATCTGCATCTTGTTGGCTTGTGCGCGCTCGGACTGCAGGCGCCGCTCGACCGACTTCAGGCGCATGTCGATGCCCACCTCGCGCCAGTAGTCGCGCACCAGTTCCATGGTCATCGTCTTCGGCGTCTCGAAGTCCAGGTACTCGAACGTGATCGTGAGCGGCGTGCCGTCGGGATATTCGCGCAAGCCGTCGTTGTTGACGTCGTGTAGACCGAGTTCGTCGAGCAGTTGGCGCGAGTAGTCGGGGTCGTAGCGGGTGTGGGCATTGGCGAAGCGTTCTTCGTACCAGCGGCTGGTCGGGTGGGCGGTCACCTGGCTCGGGACGCCGCGACCGTAGTAGATCACGTCGTTCATCTGCGGCCGGTCGATGGCGTGCGACAGGGCGCGGACGAAGCGGCGTTCCCCGGTGCCCCAGAGCAGTTCCCGGTACTTCGGATCGTCGTAGTTGTAGTTCGGCTGGATCGACACATCGCTGATGTGCAGCCGCGTCCAGACGTGCACCGTGTTGACGCCCTTCACCTCGCCGAGCTTGAGCAGCGGGATGTCCTCCGTCTTCAAGGCATACGCCGCGAAGTCGAGCTGTCCGGTGGCGGCCTGGAAGGCGATCATCTTCGAGTTCTCGAGCAGGATGATCGCGTCGATTCGGTCGATGTAGGGAAGCTGGTTCCCGGCCGGGTCGACCTTGTGGTAGTACGGATTGCGCTCCAGGCGCATTTTGGTGGGCGTGCGCTCGATCACCCGGTAGGCGCGCAGCGTCGGCACCTTTACCGCGTCCTCGTTGCCCCAGCCGCGCAGCGCCCCGTACATCGCCATCCAGGTGACGAAGCCCTCCTCCTCCACCATGGCATCGAGCTCGTCCTTGTCCCGGAACGCGCCGTGGTAGTCCTTGAAGAAGTGCATGGGGTCGACGAAGTGGGAGCCGTACTGCGCGAAGAAATTGGCGAACATCGGGTTCGGCTCGGGGAAGACGTACTGAAACGTGTAGTCGTCGATCTTCACGAACTCGCAACCCTGGACGAGGCGGTAGACCACGGGCGAGATGTCGGGGTCCTGCCAGACGTGTTTGAGGCGAAACATGAAATCGTCGGCCGTGAGCGGGTGGCCGTCGGACCACTTGATGCCGGGGCGCAGGTGGATGGTGGTGATCCGGCCGTCCTCGCTCAACTCCCAGGACTCCGCGAGGTTCGGCAGCACGTCGCGCATGTTCGCCGACAAGGTGAGCGCGTGTTCCCAGTTGAAGAACTGCCAGGTGTCCCAGAGGGTGATGCGCGCCGTTCCGCCGTATTTGCCGATGTCCCGGTAGGGCTGGATGATGATGGGATCGTCGGGCAGGCGTTCCTCGACCGGCGGCAGACCGCGGTCGTCGAGATACGGGCTCTGCGCGAAACGGGTGAGGCCGGCCTCGCTCGCCTTGGCCGGCGGCTCGAACCACTCCTTGGGCCATGGCGGTTCGCCATCCGGGGCGTTGCCGAGTGTGGCGCATGCGGCGAGCGCGCAGCCGACCGACGCTGCTGCCTTGCCTAACGTTCGGGGTAGCGGCTGGTGCAACACGCTTCCCCTACCTATGACCTACGGACTTGGAGAGTGGCGGCTGTGGCGACCCGCGTCAAGCGATCGAGAGGGCGATCGCTTCCCCGAGCGTCTTCGTATCGGCCTTGCCCCCCATGTCCGGCGTCAGGATCCGCGGGTTTGCGAGCGCGGACTCGATGGCTCCTTCCACGGCCTCCGCGGCCTCCGGGTGCCCCAGGTGGTCGAGCATCATCGCCCCCGACCAGATCTGCCCGATGGGGTTGCAGATGCCTTGGCCGGCGATGTCGGGGGCCGAGCCGTGTACCGGCTCGAACATGGACGGAAACTCGCGCTCCGGGTTGATGTTTGCGGACGGTGCGATGCCGATGGTGCCGGCGATGGCGGGACCGAGGTCGGAGAGGATGTCGCCGAACAGGTTGCTGCCCACGACAACGTCGAACCAGTCGGGATGCAGGACGAACTGCGCGGCGAGGATGTCGACGTGGAACTTCGCCGTTTCGATGTCGGGGTAGTCGGCCGCCACCGCCTCGAAGCGCTCGTCCCAGAACGGCATGGTGAAGGTGATGCCGTTGGACTTGGTCGCGGACGTGACGTGCTTTGCCGGCCGGGTGCGCGCCAGTTCGAACGCGTAGCGCATGATCCGGTCCGTGCCGCGCCGGGTGAAGACGCTCTCCTGCATCACCGTCTCGTCGTCCGTCCCGGCGAAAAGCCGACCACCGATCTCCGAGTACTCGCCCTCGTTGTTCTCCCGCACCACGAGGAAGTCGATGTCCTCGGCCGTCCGACCGCGTAGGGGCGACTGAACACCGTTCAAGAGCCGCACGGGGCGCAGGTTCACGTACTGCTGGAATTCACGTCTGATGGGGATCAACAGGCCCCACAGCGAAACGTGATCGGGAACGCCTGGGAACCCGACTGCGCCGAGGAAGATCGCATCGTGCCCGCTGATCGCCGCGAGGCCGTCGTCCGGCATCATTGCACCGGTCTCGGCGTAGCGTTCGCAACTCCAGTCGAGGTGGTCCCACTGGAAGTCGATGTCGAACCGAGCCCCCACCGCGTCGAGTACGCGGATTCCCTCGGGCACCGTCTCCTTGCCGATGCCGTCGCCGGGAATGACGGCGATACGATGAGCCAAGGCCGAACGTCCTAGCCGGTGCCAACGAGTTGCAGGAACTCGCTCCGGGTCGGCGGACTGTCGCGGAACCGTCCGAGCATCACCGACGTCTTCATGGTCGAGTGCTGCTTCTCCACGCCGCGCATGGACATGCACAGGTGCTGTGCCTCGACGATGACGCCGACGCCGGCGGCGCCAGTGACGTCCATGATGGTCGTGGCGATCTGTTGCGTAAGGGTTTCCTGGATCTGCAGCCGCCGCGCGAACATGTCGACGATGCGGGCCACCTTGGACAGGCCCAGAACACGGCCCTGGGGCAGGTAGCCGACATGGCACTTGCCGATGAACGGCAGCAGGTGATGCTCGCAAAGGGAATACAGTTCGATGTCCTTGACGAGAACGATCTCGTCGAGTTGCGTTTCGAACAGCGCGTTGTTGACGACGTCTTCGAGGCTTTGCCGGTACCCGCGCGTCAGGAACGCCAATGCCTTTGCCGCCCGACGCGGGGTATCACGCAAGCCTTCGCGGCTCGCGTCCTCGCCGATGCCGGACAGGATTTCGAGGTAGGCATCGGCGAGGTCCTTCGGCGGACCGTCCACGTCAGTAGGTGATCGAGGTGTCAAGCGTCACCCAGCGGCCGTTCTGGATCTGCGACAGCGAGGACGAGTCCACGCCCTTGTGGTCGCCCGGCCCGAACGTGAGCTTGTTGCCGAAGAGGTCCGTGTATTCGCTCATGGACTCGATCGCGGCGATCATGGTTTCCCGGGTCAGGTCGCGCCCCGCGATCTCCATCGCACGCACCGCGAGGTCCGCGCCGCGGTAGCCCACCATGGCGGGCAAGTTCGGCGGCTCGCCGAAACGCTCGCGGTAGGCGACGAGCCAATCGCGCACCTCCGGCGACAGGGTCTCGTCGTCTTCGTACACCAGCGGGATCGGAACGAAGGCGTAGTAGCCTTCGCCGGAGCCGCTCTTCTGGTCCGCGATGACTTGCCCGTAGGCGGCTTCGTTGCCGACCCAGGCGACATCGTCCCAGCCCATCTTGCGCGCGGCCTCGAGGGCCAGGATGGTGTCTCGGTGGACGAGACCCACCATCACCAGGTCGCAGCCCGCCTCGCGTAGTCGCAGCACGGCGGCGGTGAACTCGACGTCCGTTGGCTTGTGGGCGGATGTCGCGGCGAGGGTGAGACCCATCTCTTCGGCCTGGTCGCGAGCGCCGTCGAGGATCTCGATGCCGTAGTCGCTGTCGTGGTAGATCGCGCACGGGGTGGTCCGGCCTTTCTCTTCGATGAAGTATTTGACGCCGGCGCGGATCTCCTCGTAGTACAGGCCCATCTGGCTCACGACGAGTTCCTGGAAGGGCTCCACCATGGCCCGCGCCCCGGTACCGGGAAACAGGTTCGGCACGCCCGCGGGCAATTGCTGCTTCATCGCGGCGATGTTGGTCTGCGTGCCCACGGCCATGATGAAGGCGAACACCTTGTCGCGGTTGATCAGCTTGTTGGCCGCGGAGATCGCCTTGGGCACTTGGTACTGCGTGTCTTCGACGACCAGGCGGATCTGTCGGCCGTGCACGCCGCCCGCGCCGTTGGCTTCGTCGAATCGCATCCGCAGGCCGTTGACGATGCCGGTACCCCAGATGGCGATGGGGCCGGTCAGGTCGCTGTGCGTGCCGAAGACGACCTCGTCGTCGGTGACGCCGTCGACCTCGGGCGTGGCGGCATCCTCCGAAGACGGAGTCTCGCCCGTACCGCAGCCGGCGAGGGCGGCGAGCAAGGCGGATGCAAGAACTGCGGCGATGGTTCTCATCGAGTCCTCCGCGAACGTACGTTCAGTGCGGGCGAAGCTTACGGAAAGGCCGGTCGTTGCGCTATGGTGGCGACGTTGCCGTGCGGGGGCTCCTTAAGTGGCGACTTTGACCGCGGAGCAGAAGAGCCGGTTCGTTCGGGACGGGTTCTTGCATGTGCCGGGGGTGGTGCCGCCGCGCGTGCTCATCCGCGCCCGGCGCGCGATCAACCATTCCCTCGGCTCCGGGATCGACCGCGACGAGTTGGTACGGTTCAACAACCAGACGTTTTGCGCGGAGTTACGAGCGGATCCGCGGCTGTTGCGTCTCGCCACGACGCCCGCGGTTTGGGGCCTCGTCCGGGCGCTGTTGGGCGACCGTCGTACGGCAAGGCCACGGCAGTGTCAGATCGCATTGCGCTTCCCGCGGCCGGAAGGCACACCCCGAAAGGTCTCGGACCCTCACATCGACGGCTACCACACGCCGCAAAACGGCGTTCCCGACGACGGCGTGGTGCGCAACTTCACGCTGTTGCTCGGCATCATGCTGAGCGATGTGCGCGAGCCGCTCAGCGGCAATTTCACGGTCTGGCCGGGGACGCATCACCGGCTGCAACGCTACTTCCGCGATCACGGCGTCAATAGCCTACAAGGTGGCGCCGTAGGTGGCCTGGGCGTTCGCCTCCCCAAACCCGTGCCAGTCCGGGGCCATGCGGGCGACATCGTCCTCGCCCACTACCAAGTGGCCCACACCGCCTCGCCGAACCTGTCGGGGGACATCCGCTACATGTGCTTCTTCCGCCTTGCTGTTCGGAGCCTCGGCAGTCATCGCGTCGCTTCGATGCTCGACATTTGGCGTGATTGGCCGGCGCTCCGCGATGTCGTCGGAGGCGCCCATGCATGAGCCGGCCGATGCCGTTGTCACGCGTTTCAAGCGGGACGGATTCGTCGCGGGCGTCCCGGTTCTCGACAGCAAGGAGACCGCGGGGCACCGGGCCCGGATGCTGGTCGCGGAAGCGTCGTTCGGCCACCTGCACTACCAAGCGAAGGTCCACACGATCCTGCGCTCGCCGCTCGAACTAGCGACGCACGCGCGGGTGCTGGACGTCGTCAAGGCGCTGGTGGGACCCAACGTGCTGCTGTGGAACGCGACGTACATCGTCAAGGAACCGCATACGCCCACGTTCGTGAGCTGGCATCAGGATCTCGCCTACTGGAGCTTGGACGGCGACGACCAGGTCTCGATGTGGCTGGCGCTATCGCCCGCGAAGGTCGTAAACGGCTGCATGCGCATGGTTCCCGGCAGCCATCTGTCCGGACATCAAGGACACCGGACCACCCGCAACGACGACAACGTGCTGTACCAAGGCCAGACCGTCGAGAGCGTTGACGAGTCGGTGGCGGTGGCGTGCGAACTGAACCCCGGCGAAGCCTCGTTCCATCACGGCTGGACCCTGCACCCGTCGCTGCCGAACCGGAGCGACGAGCGTCGCATCGGCTTCAATGCGCAATACATCGCCACGCACATGCGCCAGACCCAGCACGACCGCGACACGGCGTTGCTGGTCTGCGGCGTCGACGACTACGGCCACTTTGGTCAGGACATCCCGGCCGAGTCCGATCTAGAACCCGAGGCGGTGAAGCGTCAGCGTGATCTCGACCGCATGGTTCGGGAGACGATGGGCCACCGTTGAAGTGGACTTCCTGCGGCTTACTTAGTGGTCCCCGGTCAACGGCACGAAGCGCACGGGGAAGAGCGTCGTTGTTTCGCCGTCGCGCTTGGTGTACACGATGAGTTCCTGGAACCCGTCCGTGTCGCCCACCGGCATGACGAGGCGACCGTCGTCGGTCAGTTGTTCGACCAACGCTGGTGGGATCTCGTCCGCCACGGCCGTCACGATCACCGCGTCGAAAGGCGCGTGCTCCGGCCACCCATACCAGCCATCACCGATCCGGACGTCGACGTTGGCGTAGCCGAGCGTCTCGAGTCGCTCTCGTGCCTCGACCGCCAACTCCGGCACGATTTCGATGCTGTAGACCTCCGAGGCCAAGTGCGACAGGACCGCCGCCTGGTAGCCGGACCCGGTGCCGATTTCCAGCACGCGGTGGTGGGACTTGACGTCTAGTACGTCCGTCATGATGGCGACGATGAACGGCTGCGAGATGGTCTGGCCGTGGCCGATCGGCAGCGGGTGGTTGGCGTAGGCCAGTGAGCGGGTGCGCGCGGGCACGAAGTCCTCGCGGGGCGTGTCGCGCAGCGCGTCGATCACCGGCGCGCTGATCTGCATCTGCCCGGTGTACAAGGCCGTCCGTTTCGCATCGGCCTGGATCTCGGTGATCATCCTGTCCATGGGCGTGAGGTCGGTCTCGTTCGGTTGCGCCAGCGTTAGCGTGGCGACCATGGCTAGCGCCGTGATGAGTGTCCACCCGGGCGAGCGCACGGAACTTGTCCTATGAACTGCAGGACAGCATGGAGCAACCGGGCCGTTGACGTGCCCAGTCCGGGCGCTTGGCGGCGAACTGTTCGCGGCCGGGCTGCTCGTCGTAGGGACGCCGCATGACGTCGAGCAGTTCGCCCACCATCGTGTAGTCGCCGGCCTCAGCCTTGTCGATCGCCAGTTGCGCCAGGTAGTTGCGCAGCACGTACCGGGGATTCGTGCTGTTCATCTGGGCAATGCGAACGGCGTCGGGCCGGCCCTCGCGCAGGACGCGCTTGGCGTACCTCTCGAGCCAGGCGATCTGTCGTTCGCGATATGCGGGCGTCAACTGCGACGGCTGGTAGTACGCCTCCTCCAATGGTGCGGGTGACGGTGCGCGAGGGTCGACTTGCGCGAGGTTGCGGAAGAAGAGCGTCATGTCGGTCTCGACTTCGCCGAGCAGGCCGAAGAGTTCCGTCGTGAGTTCTTCGTCCGCTTCACCGACGTAGGCCAGAAGCCCAAGCTTGTCGGCGGTCATCGCCTGCGAGCCTTCCGTGTAGCGCTTGGCGTAACCGGCCAGGATCGCGTTCAGGGGCTCGGCGTCGCCGATCAGCGGGTAGATGGCGTTCGCAAGTTGCAGGAGGTTCCACTGCGCCACCGCGGGCTGCTGGCCGAAACGGTAGCGCCGGGTCGCCGCGTCGGTCGTGTTCGGCGTCCAATTCGGGTCGTAGTCCTCGAGCCAGCCGTAGGGACCGTAGTCGATCGTGAGCCCTAGCACGGACATGTTGTCGGTGTTCATCACCCCGTGTACGAAACCGACGCGCATCCAATGCACGACCATGTCGGCGGTCTGCCGCGTGACCTCGTCGAACCAGGCGAGGTAGCGCGCCTTGGCATCCGTGGCGGTGAGGTGGGGATAGTCGGTTGCGATCGTGAAGTCGAGCAACTGGCGCAATAGCTCGGTATCGCGCCGGGCCGCCAGGATCTCGAAGTGGCCGAAGCGGGTGAACGACGGTGCGACCCGACAGACCACGGCACCGGGCTCCGGAGCGGGATGGCCGTCGTAGAGGATGTCCCGGACCACCTCCTCGCCGGTGAGGGTCAGCGACAGCGCCCGCGTCGTCGGCACGCCGAGGTGGAACATGGCTTCGCTGCACAGGAACTCGCGCAGCGACGACCGCAGCACGGCGAGTCCGTCGGCGGTGCGCGAATAAGGCGTCGGGCCCGCCCCCTTAAGCTGCAGCGTCCAACGCTCGCCCTTCTTGTTGACGATCTCGCCCAAGTTGATGGCGCGCCCGTCGCCTAGCTGTCCCGCCCAGTTGCCGAACTGGTGTCCGCCGTAGCACGTGGCGATCGGTTGCATGCCGGGTAGCAGCCGGTTGCCAGCGAACACCTCGGAGAGGGCTTCCCCATCGCCGGGATCGGCGGGCAGGTCGAGTAGCGCCGCGACCTCGGGCGACCAGCCGATCAGTCGCGGTCCGGATACGGGGGTCGGATCCACGTGCGAGTAGCAGGCGGCAACTTGGCGACGGTAGTTCTTCGACTCGGGATCGGCGGGCAGTTCGGCGACGAAACGATTGTCGAAGCTCAGCTCCGCAAGGTGTTCTTCGATCGAAGGCGTTGCTGTGGATAGGGCGACCATGGGCGCATCTTACCCCGCCTGACCGCGCCAGGGTCGGCGCAGGCGCATCGACGAAACTCCAAGCAGGAGCGCCGGCAGCAGGCCAAGACCGATGATGGCGAGTGCCGCCGTCGATGCCTCGGCCAGTCGTTCGTCCGAAGCCAGCCGATAGACGCGGGTCGCAAGGGTCTCGAAGTTGAACGGGCGCAGGATCAAGGTGGCCGGCAGCTCCTTGGTGACGTCGATGAAGACCAGCAGGACCGCGCTTGCCACCGCGCCGCGCATGAGCGGGACGTGGACCTCGCGGAGCACGCGGTTGGGTCGCGCGCCGAGGCTGCGCGCGGCGTCGTCCAGGCGGCGATGCACCTTGTCGAGGCCACCTTGGCAGGCGTTGTAGGCGACGGTCAGGAATCGTGCGAGGTAGGCGAACACGAGCGCGGCGGCCGTGCCCGTGAGCAGCAGGCCTACGCCGAGGTCGAACTGGGCGTTCAGGAATCGCGCTAGCGCCTTGTCCATGCCGGTCAAGGGCACCAGTACGCCAACCGCCAGAACCGCGCCGGGCAGCGCATAGCCTAGCGTTGCCGTGCGCATGGCTAGGCGATTGGCCGGGCGCGGATTCAGCCGCACACCGTAGGCCAACCAAAGGGCGAGGAGCGTCGCGAGCACGGCGCTCGTGCCGGCAACGCCGAAGGTGGTGGTCACAAAATCGCCGAAACCGCGGCCGAGCAGTGGATCGCCGGTCTCGAAGGCGTATTGCGCGAGCACGGCCGCCGGGACGATCAGGCCGAGGATGAGCGGCAGCGCACAACCCAGCGTAGCGAGCCATGCCCGGGCGCCTGAAAGCCGGGCGGGAACGGCGGTTGCGGATCTTGCGACGGGGTTGCTGAAACCGCCACGGCGTGCGGCCTGCTCGGCGACGATGAGCAGGGCGACCACGACGAACAGCCAGCCGGCAAGTTGCACCGCCGCGCCACGGTCGCCGAGCGCAAACCAGGTTCTGAAGATGCCGGTGGTGAACGTGGAGATGCCGAAGTAGTCGACCACGCCGTAATCGGCCACCGTCTCCATCATCGCGAGCGCAATGCCGCCAGCCACCACCGGGCGAGAGGCGGGCAGCGCAATGGTGTAGAACGCCCGCGTGGAGCCTGCGCCGAGCACGCGGGCGGCGTCCACGAGAGATGCCGCCTGGGTCTCGAAGGCCGTGCGTGCGAGCAGGTACACGTAGGGGTAGAGCACCAGGCTCAGCACCACCGCGGCACCGCCGAGCGAGCGGATCGGCGGAAAAGCGTAGTCCCTTAACCCCCAGCCGGTGAGCGCGCGCAACGCCGTCTGCACGGGGCCCGCGAACTCCAGGAGATCGGTATAGACGTAGGCGACCACGTATGCGGGCGTCGCCAAGGGCAAGACCAGCGCCCAGGACAGGATCCGCCTGCCTGGGAAGTCCCGGGTGGCCACCGTCCAGGCGCAGGCAATTCCGATGACCGCGCTCAGTAGGCCGACGGCCACGGTGAGCACGGCCGTGTTCACGATGTAACCGGTCAGTACCGTCTCGCGGAGGTGCGACCACGTCGGGCTTGGCGGAGCCACCAGGGCGAACAGCACGACTGCGATCGGTGCCGCAACGATGGCGGCGATCAGCCACGAGCCGATGGTCCAGATCCGGCTCACGGCGTTGGCCTGCGACAGTGCTGCGTCGTTCGCCGTGCGAGCCCGTGGTGACGGACCAGCAAGTCCACGAGAACAACGGGACGTGACGACGCTTCGATGCTGGCAAATCGGGCCGCGATGTCCGTAGCCAATTGTGTGACCGGTGCCGTGTTGGCGCGATTATGAACGCCATGGCGCGATCTGGACGGTGCTTATACTCCCCAACCATGGGCTTGGACTTCAAGGATGTCTCGCATCGCTACGCGAGCGAGGAAGTCCTGCGCGATGTGACATTAGGTGCGGCGCCGGGCGAGGTCACCTGTCTCCTCGGAGCATCGGGCAGCGGCAAGACGACGCTGCTGCGCTTGGCCGCCGGGCTCGAGCGCCTTCAGGCCGGCGAAATCCGGCTCGATGGCGAGGTGCTGTGCTCACCCGGCAGACACCCCGCGCCGGAGCAAAGGCCGGTTGGCCTTGTCTTCCAGGAACACGTGCTCTTTCCCCACAAGACGGTGCTCGACAACGTCGCGTTCGGTTTGCGCGACATGTCGCCCCGGGAACGCCGGACCGCTGCCGAGACAGGCCTCGACGCCGTGGGCTTGAGCGCGTTCGCGGATCGCTACCCGGACACGCTGTCAGGCGGCCAACAGCAGCGCGTCGCGTTGGCGCGCTCGTTGGCGCCGTCGCCGCGCGTGATGCTCCTCGACGAGCCGTTCGCCAACGTCGACGCCCGTCTGCGCCGCACATTGCGCGAGGACGCACGCCATGTACTGCGGCAGTCCGGCACGATCGCCGTGATCGTCACGCACGACCCGGAGGAGGCGCTCGAACTCGCGGATCGCATCGCTGTCATGGACGGCGGCCGCATCGCGCAGGTCGGTACTCCTGAGGAGATCTGGCGCCGCCCGGCGGACCGCGCCGTGGCGGCGCTCTTCGGCGAGACGCAGCAGTTGGCGGGCACGGTGTCCGCGGCAGGTGTGACCACGGCCTTTGGGTTGCTCGGCGGCGATTTCGCCAGGACACCAGATGGCGAGGCTGTCGTCCTGATCCGTCCCAACGCTGTCACGCTAGTCAAGGCCGAGGACGGCGGACGCGCTGCGGGAACGGTCCAGGACGTGCGCTTCCTTGGGGGCCGCTACTTGGTGCTCGTGGAAGCGGGGGGTGAGACTCTGCGAGCCAGCGTCGCGAACCTGTGCGGCATCGGTGTCGGCGACCCAGTTCGCACCACTTTCGACGCGGGAGGCGTGTTTGTTTACGGTAAGGGTCGGTCGGCGAAGTAGGGTGGGGCGCCGCTAAGGTGTCGCTAAGTTTGCGGTACTCGTGGATTCCTTCCGTTGCCAGGACTTCCCGGCACTCACAAAAGCGTGATGTGGACCACGTAGGCGGCCGTGAGGGCGGTGAAGACCACCAAGCCGAGCTTGACGGCGTACCACCAGTTCCGATCGACCTTGCGCCCGCTACGTAACGTTTCATGTCGCTGGAACATGGACCCTCCTACAGCCAGCCCACCTTGTTCGCGAATTGTAGCGCTGCCAAACCTGCGGCAAATACAGCCAGTCCTATGGTCCAACCGTCCCTGACGATGCTCCGTCGAAGGCGCTGCTCCTCTGCTTCTAACTTGCCTGCCTCGGCCGCCAGCTTGAACGCTTCCGCGTTGATCCGCTTCAGCTCGGCTGCGGCCCGTTCTTCCTCCGAGACCATGGGTTTTCCTTCGCCGGATCCGCTACGTAACCAACGTCCTACTTATGGTTCGACTTGCGACGGCGGCTGTCGATGGACGATTTCTCGACGTCCCGTAGGACATTGGCGTCATGTTCCCGCTGCATTTAAGGAAACACGGCGTGCGAGATCACCCACGTGGTGTTACACCTCGGGCGCGTGGGTCTCTACTGGTCGTGACCGATGAGTGGCGCAAGCACCCGGTCGTAGAAACGGCACAGGCGCGGATAGTCGATGACCGGGGGCTGCCGACCCGTCAGATGGAGTTCGAGGGCATCGAGGATCTCGTGCCATCCCGCCGTGACGCCCGGGTTCCACGCCTTCGCCGCACCGCCGGGAATCCGGTCCACCGACTCGAGCGTCATGCGATCCTCAACGGTCAGGCGCATGCGCGTGGCATTGCCGCTGTCGGCCGGCTCGATGGCGAAGCGCCAGAACGCACCGTCCGTGCTGTCGAAGCGGATGGCTCTCTGATGGCGACACTCGCCCAAGGTACCGGTCATGGCAGGCTGCGACCGAAACGCATAGGGAGCGCCTGCTCGCGGCTCGAAGCTGACGGGAAGCAGCCAGTTGCCGACCTCGTCCGGCTGCGAGAGGGCGTCCCAAAGGCGTCCCTGCGTGACGTCGAACTCACGGGCAATGTGGAAGGTGGCCCGGTCGTCGAAGCGGCCCAAGCGTGGAACGAAGTCGACAAGGGCTGTCCAACTGCGGAAGCCGTATTCGCGTGCAAGGGCGAGTTGCGCGGCTTGAAGACCTAGGTGGGACGCATTCGGAAAGAACTCGCCTAACCGGCGTTGGGCATCAAAGTCGCCTCGTCGCCAAGCCCGCAGCAAGGCCTTGGCTTGCTTGCGCAGGTTGTCAACGTTGGGGCTGTGGGATTGAGCCATGGTCAACCTCCTTAAGGCGGTCGGCATCCGCGAACCAACCGCGACAAGAAGGTCGATGTGGCAAATGGCGGAGGGGCTTGGCCCTTCCCGCGGATCGGGCACGTTCCGCCGGACGTGCGAACTGATCGTAGCACAGTGCGGGTTTCCGTCCGGCGCGGCTGCGCCGATCTAGCGGGCCTGCTCCCAAGGAGAGCCGGCCGTCCCACACCGGACGCAGCGACACGGGAGGCACAGCCGGCCCCTTGTACAGTCGGTTGCAGCTTTGGTCTCATGAGTTGCTTCGAGAAGATCGACGAGCTCGGAATGTGTGGAACCTTGCGCTCGCTCGCCGCGTTGCCGGTGCTGGCTACGGTCGGTTGCGTCGGCCTACCGCAAAACACGCTGCCCGATCAGCCGCTCGCCGAAATCGACATGCGTGCGACGCTCCCGGAAGTGGACGTCGCGTTAAGACCGGTGGGGGATGCCCAAATGGTCGACACCGCTGGGCCTGCGGCGGACGGCGACGTCGAGGAAGTTGTGGTGGTCGGTTCGCGCGTACGGCGGTGGCTGCCCATCGTCGGCGCTGCATGGCCGACCTCGGAGTGCCGGCTTTCCGTCCGCGAGGTTGGCGACGGAGCCCTACGCTCGGTCTTCATCGCCGATTTGGGCAGAAGTGGACGTGCGTGGCGTCATGTCGCTGCGCATCTGCGCCGTGCCGGAGGTGGCCGGCACCTGCTGGTGACGCTGCCTGGAAGCGCGGGAAATCGACCGTGCACTTGGCGCGGCGCGGTCCTCGAGGAGGCCAGCAGGTTGACCCTTGAGTTGATAGAAAGTAGCGAGGGCGTAGCGCTGATTGGTGACGGTTTCGGCGGTCAGGTGGCTGTTGTTGTCGCGGTGGAATCGGAAGCCGGGCTAGTCCAGAACGTCGTCCTATTCGATCTTGTACCCCATGAGTGGCCTTTGCAGAACACCGCGGTCAAGACGTACCGAAGGCTGCACACGCCGACGGCCTTTGCGGCGCAAGCTCGCGTCGCGCCGCCTGGCTACTGGTCCGCCACCTCGCGGTTGAGCGCCCTGGGAGCCGACTTCGCTGATGCCGATGCCCAGGCGGAGGTGAGGGGCACGCTCCGGCGGTCGGATCCGGTGACCATGAGCTACGAGTACTTCCGCGGGATCGGCCCGCGTGCGGACCTGCGGTCAGCGATCGCGGCCGTTCGTGTGCCCATCCTGTCGATTTGGCCTGCTGGCCGAGTTGGGAACGAGAGGGAAGGCCTCGCCGCGGTGGCCGAGCAGTACAAGGGTCTCGACAATGTCGCTTGGCAGGCGGTCGAAGGGTATGGTGCGGGCGCTATGCTCGAAGCGCCGGAGCTTTTGGCTGACCACATCCTTCGATTCTGGAATCACACCGGCTTCCTTGGCGACTGATCTCGCCCCCGCCAGGATTGCGGAGTAGGGAACTGCGCTGGAGCACTATGTCGATTTTGTGCAACCTCTGTCTTGACCACGGCGGAACGGTCGCTGCTTGATGCGACGTTCGGGCTGTTGATGGGCACTCGGCATTGGTGCAACCTGACCCCGGACGCGACCGAGGAAGCAGCGATGGATGCGACGATGAACGACGGGCAAGGTACGAGCTCGCCGCCCTTACCGATGCGGACCAAGGCGCCGATCCGCCACGCGGAGCGCCTCGAGTTCCTCTCGAACGACTGGGTCGACGCCCTCCGTGCCTACCTCACGCCGCGGGTCGCGGAGCGTGCCGACGCGCTTCGGGGCAAGCGCGTAACGCTGTGCGAGATTTTCACGGACGCACCGCCCCATCTCGGCGACGAGGACAACGTGGCGGCATTCCACATCGTCGTTGAGGATGGCGAACTGACGGTCGCGCAGGGAGCGCTCGACGACGCCGACTACCGCATGCAGGCGGACTACAACCAGGCTCACCACGTTGCTACGGCGGTTTTCGAGGGCCAGCCAGAGCGCCAAGCGCGCCTCGTCAACGAGTCCATGCACCGCCATGGCGAGTTCTTCAAGACCGAGGGCGCCTTGGGGAACGCACCGCCGGCGCTGCTGGAAGCCATGGTTGGCATGCATGACCACCTCGCCAGGCGCACGGTGACCAACCCGGACACGGTACAGCGCATCGACCGGCTCGGCATGCGGCCCCGCGTCGAGGAACTCGAGGAGCGGGGCTACACGGTGGTCGAGAACGCCATCAGCGACGCCCTGCGCGAGGCGCTCGAGGAGGATCTGCGGCGGCTCATCGTCGAGACCGGCAAGGGTCGCGTCGCCTCGATGCTGCTAGCCCGAGGGCCTCTCTGGGAAGAGTTGGCGATGCATCCATGGATCCACTCGCTCGCCCAGCACATGCTGGGGGCGGACTGCAACATGGGCCAGTCCCTGGGCTTCATCAAGCGCAAGGGCGAGGACACCCACCGAATGCACAACGACCCGCCACACCCGCTAACCGGAGACATTTGCTGCAATGTCACGACCATCTGGGCCCTCGACGACTTCACCGAGACGTCCGGTTCGACCCTCGTGGTACCCGGCAGCCACAAGTGGCACCGGTCGCCGGACCCCGACGCCATGGCCCGAGCGGAGAAGATTCTCATGCCGCGCGGCTCCGTGGCGCTCTGGCACGGGTCGCTCTGGCACGGCTCCGCGATCCGCGAAGACGACGGCGAGCGATTGACCATCCACAACACCTACCTGCGGAACTGGGTGCGGACGTTCGACAGCTACTTGGAGATCGACCCCGCCATCCTGGAACGCAATCCGCCGACGCTCACGACGCTGTGCGGCATTGACGACCTCTACGGAAAGAACACGTACGCTGGGCCAGACTTCTCGCGGGTTGCGTAGGGGCTCTCCTGGGAGACCGTGCTGGCTCTGACGGTGCGCGGACGTCCTCGTCCGCATCCCGACGTCAGCGCAGTTCGGCCATCAGGTCGAGTAGCGCGCGTTCGTTGTAGGAGGGAACCTCGGCGCCTTCCGAGCCCGGGCACGCGTTCCGCGCCGCGCAAGTGCTTGGGAAGTTGGCGAAGCTGAGGACGTAGCCTTGGGTCCGGTCATGGACGTACTTGGTCAACACCACGAGCACCACGTTGCCGTCCCGCCACACGTAGATGTGCTGTCCTTGAAGGCCGTGCGCGGCGCTCACGTCGATCGGCGTCGCGTTGCCCGAGAAGTAAGTCGCGTTCATGACCCACCATTGCAGTCCATAGAAGGCGCTTTGCGCGGAAAGGCTCGTTTGCACGTAGTCCGCCGAGATCAGCCGGTCGCCTGCCCAAACGCCCTCGTTGGCGAACAGGATGCCGAACCGTGCGAAGTCGTCCGGCCGCATGTCGAGGCAGCAGTAGGTCAGCGGCTGGGTGCCCGTCGGATCGAACCACATCCCGATGGCCCTGCGGTCGATGCCGATCGGTTCGAGGATCGTGTCGTTGAGCCAGTCGTGTGCATGCAACCCGGTCGCGCGGCGGATCAGCGGCTCGAATAGCTGTGATGTCACGTTCGAATAAAGGAAGGTGGTCCCGCGAGGGTTGACCGGGTTCTGTGCCAACGCGAACGCGGTCTGGTCGCCTTGGACGAAGATATTCGGATCGGGAAGTCCGGCACGCATCTCCAGCAGATCGCGGATCGTGATGTCTTCCTTGTCGGTTCCATCCCACTCGTCGAAGAAGTCGCTTGCCCTTTGATCCAGCGACTCGATGTGTCCGCGGTCGATGGCCGTACCGATGGCCGCGCTGTAGAAGCTCTTTGCGACCGACCAACTGGTACCCAGGCTTGCGACGTCGAAGCCGTCCGCGTACCGCTCGGTGAGCACCGCTCCGTCGGCGACGAGGAGAACGGATTGGACGGCGCGGTCGGTGAAGATGTGGTCCAGCACATCGGTCACGGCGCATGCTTCGATGCCGTGGTCGGCCGGTGCCGCCCGCGGCAGGGCCCAAGGGGGCACCGTGGGCGGTTCAACGGCGACTGCGAATGTCAGTGGGGCGGAGGTGACACCGTTCGCGTCTCTCGCGGTCACGGTGATGTCGGTCGTGCCGGCAACAAGGCCCGTAAGGGAAAGCGTCGTCCCGGAGGCTTCAGCCGTGGCGATGCACGCATCGCTCGTCGTCGCCTGCAGCGTGTACTCACCGCCGGGAACGACGATCTCGATGGTCTTTACGCCACCGACGGTCACCGTCTGATCGTCGATCCCGGGGATCATTGGGCGCGCGTCGGCGGCTGCTTCCCGCGCGATCAGGCCGAGGAGGCGGTCCAGCGTCTTGAACTCGGCCGAACCGTCCTCGATCTGCTCGCCACCTCCATGGTCGGCCAGACCGCGAACCTTGTTCAGGATCAACGTCGCTCGGTCCTTGCCCCCCGCGACGAAAGCCTGCAAGCGGCGGAAGTTCGTCGCCTCGTGATCGTCTTCGGCGGCTGTCGCGAAAACCAGCCGCGTGTCGCCCGACTCGCCGCCGCTCACATGGCAGGCCACGCACTTGCCCTGCACGATGGACGCGTAAACCGACGCTTGGTACAGGTTCCATGCGGACTCGTAGAGATCAGCTTGCAGCGTGAACGAGCCGGCGGCTGGCGACGTGACGTGGACATAGTAGATTCCGGGCGCCACGTGCTGTTCGATGCGGAAGTTCGCGTTGTGGCCGCCGTCGTCCCGCCACGCCAGCACGCGGTCGGCGCTATCGCGCAGTTCGCCGACGGTGTCCGCCGGCCCGGCGCTGCCGACACGGAGCCCAGTCGCCTGCGGTACTTCGATGCGAAAGACGTCCGTCTCCTCGGCGGGCGCGATTCGGCCGGTGGTACGGACGCCTAGGGGGAGGAACGTCGAGGCGCCGGACGTGTCGCCATGGTCGTCGCCTTGACGTCGGATGCGCGCCGTCATCTTGTAGTCGCCGATGTCGAAGTCGCTCGCTACCGCGACGTAGTAGACGCCGCCGTCCAATGTCCGAACGATGCGGAAGTTCAGGTTCGAGCCCGCGTCGTCGTCCTCGGCAAGGACGTTGCCGCCGCTGTCGTAGAGCGTCCCCAGGGTGTCCATTTCACCGCTCGACCGCATTTCCACTTCCGCGCGCCCCTCGAGATCAAGGCGGAATACGTCGACATCGCCATTCGTCTCGAGGCGCCCGGACTCGCTGACGCCGTAGTGTTCGACGAGCGTGGCATCGAGCGGGCGATTGCCGTGATCGTCGCTCTCCTGGCCGTGAGCCGAGCCCAACGCGAGCGCGGTGCAGGCTGCCAGGCAGCGACCGATGGTGGAAGGTGTCGACCAGTACACTCGAGCGACGAACCTCGCGTCCGGCGATGCCGCAGTCGAAGACGAGTGCCTACATTAATAGCTGCGGCCGTGCCATAGAAGCCAGCGCGCATGCTTCCCCATGGGTGACCGGTGCACTACAATCGCAAACGACTCTTAAATGCAAATGGTTCTCAATATGCATGGTTGCTCACGGCTCGTTCTAGCCGCACTCGCTTGTGCGTTCACGATCGGCGGCGTCGCGGAGGACGACGACGCGGTGGTCAACGTCTACTCCGCACGGCACTACGACACGGACCTGCAGTTGTACGACCGCTTCACGGAGACGACCGGCGTGCAGGTGAACCTGATCGAAGGTTCGAGCGATGGCCTGATCGAGCGGATCGTCAACGAAGGCGAATTCAGTCCTGCAGACATGCTCATCACCGTGGACGCCGGGCGGCTTTGGCGTGCGGCGGATCAAGGCGTCTTTCAGTCGGTGGAGTCGGAGGTGCTGAACGAGCGTGTCCCGGCCCACCTGCGCGACCCGGGTGGCCAGTGGTTCGGCCTCTCGAAACGCGGCCGGGTGATCGTGTACAACAAGGCGAACGGTCTTCCGGAGGGCATCAGCCGATATGAGGACTTGGCGGACGAGAGCCTGCGCGGGCAGGTCTGCATGCGCTCGTCGGGCAACATCTACAATCTCTCGCTGCTCGGCTCGCTCATTGAGCACCACGGCGAGGAGGGTGCGCAGGCTTGGGCGGAAGGTATCGTCGCCAACTTCCATCGTCCCCCGCAAGGCAACGACACGGCGCAGTTGCGCGCGGTCGCCGCGGGCGAGTGCGGCGTGAGCATCGCCAATACGTACTACATTGGTCGGCTGATGGGCTCTGCGGACGAAGCGGACAATGCTGTGACCGAGGCCATCGGCGTCCTGTTTCCCAACCAGGACGACCGGGGTGCGCACGTCAACATCAGTGGCGCGGGCGTCACCCGGCATGCGCCCAACCGCGCCAATGCGGTCGCCTTCCTCGAGTACCTGACGAGCGACTTCGCGCAGCGGCTATTCGCCGAGGGCAACAACGAGTACCCGGTGGTGGGGGATGCCACCGGGCCGATCGCGAAACTCGGCACGTTCAAGGAGGACGCCGTCAACGCATCGGTGCTGGGCGCCAACCAGGCGTTGGCGGTGCAGACCTTCGACAAGGCGGGCTGGCGGTGAACTTGCGCGCGGCTAAGCTGATCGCGCCGGTATTCCCCGTCCTCGTCGCGGCTTGCGGCGAAGTCGCCAGCCCGGCACCGGAACCACCGGCCGAGGAGACGTCCGCCGTCGAGATCAGTGCCGAGTTGAGCGATGTGGCCTACTTGGTGCGCTTGGGCCTCATGCGTGGCCATTTGCTGGTCGGCCACGAACTTTACGAGCTCGGTGCACTTGACGCCGCGCGAACTCACTCGAAACACCCCACGGACGAACTCTACGCGGGCATGGACAACGAGTTCGCCGCCCGCGGAACGACGGGTTTCGCAACCCAACTGGAAACCCATGCGACGGCCTCTCAAGGCGACGATGCGGCCGCCGTAGGCGATGCGTATGCAGCACTGACCGCGGCGATCGACACCTCGGAGGCAGCCGTGTCGCCGTCCACGGCGACGATCGCGGAGGTCGTCGTCGAGCTCCTGCGAGAAGCCGCTCGGGAATACGCCATCGGCATCGTCGACGGTCGTCTGGCCAATGCGCACGAATACCAGGACGCTTACGGGTTCACCCAGGTAGCGCTCGCGTGGGCAATGCGCGGGGGCGAGTCCGATGCGGCCGTTTTCGCCCCAATCGCCGACCGGATCCGTATCCTCGCCGACATGTGGCCGAGCCTCGAGCCGCCCGACGAAGTCGATTCCCAGGCCGCCCGCCTCTACGGCGCTGCGGCCGAGGTGGAGATCCACGCCTTGGCGTTGCCTTAAGCCGTAATCCGGCGGGACAACCCGGCATACAATGTCGCCCGTTCTGATCCGTCGAGCGGGGGATGCGTGGAAAACAACATCGGCTGGTGGCTGACCAAGCGCGCCTTCCTGATGCCCGATCGCGAGGCCTACGTGGATGGCGATGGCGGCGAACGCTTGACCTTCGCCGAACTCAATGCGCGTTCCAACCGAACGGCCAACGCGTTCCGGGCGGCCGGCATCGAGAAGGGCGAACGGGTAGCCCTCTTGCTCATGAACAGCCCCGAGTTCGTGGAACTGTTCTTCGCGCTCGGCAAGATCGGTGCCGTGGTCGTGCCGTTGAACTGGCGCCTGGTGGCGGATGAATTGGAGTTCATCCTGAAGGACAGCGGCGCTACGCGGCTTGTTTTCGACGACGATTTCGTCGACACGGTCGCCGACCTGCACGGGCGGGGCAACAAGACGGATGTCCGGCATTGGCTGCAGGTCGCGGGCGGCGAGGTCGCCTACTTCGCGGAGGACTACCGCGCGTTTCGTGAAGCGGCCAGCGACGTCGAACCGGAGATTGGCGGCCGCGACGACGACATGGTCTACATCATGTACACGTCCGGCACCACGGGGTTGCCGAAAGGCGTGGTGCACACGCACAACACGTGCATCTGGGGCTGCATCACCATCGCCGCGAGCACGTACTACCGCGAGAACGACCGGTTCCTGTCGCCGCTGCCGATGTTCCACGTCGGCGCGCTGACGCCGATCACGCTCAACGTCTACCGCGGCGTCACCAGCGTGGTCATGCGCAGTTTCGACCCGGTGCGGGTCTGGGAACTGATCGACCAGGAGAAGATCACCATCGGCCTCGCGGTTCCGGCCATGCTCAATTTCATGCTGCAGGTGCCGAAGCTCGAGCGCTACGACTTCTCGCAATGGCGGTGGTGCATGTCCGGGGCTGCGCCGGTGCCGGAGTCGCTGATCGAGGCGTGTGCGGAGATCGGCATCGAAGTGCATCAGATCTACGGCCTGACCGAGTCCTGCGGCCCGGCGGCCCTGATCGACCCCGAGAACGCGCTGAAGCACATCGGCTCCACCGGCAAGGCGTTCTTCCACACCGACGTTCGCATCGTCGCGCCCGACGGGACCGATTGCCCGCCGGACGTCCCCGGCGAGGTGCTGGTTGCCGGCCCGCACATCATGCGCGAGTACTGGAATCGGCCGGAGGCCACCGCGGAGACAGTTGTGGACGGCTGGCTGCACACCGGCGACGTCGCACGCATGGATGCCGACGGCTTCATCTACATCGAGGACCGCATCAAGGACATGGTCATCTCGGGCGGCGAGAACGTGTACCCGGCGGAGATCGAGAAGGTGCTGCAGACGCATCCCGAGATCGTCGAAGCGGGGGTGATTGGCCAGCCGAGCGAGACGTGGGGCGAGTCGCCGTTCGCGGTCGTCGTGAAGGCGGACGACGCTCTCACCGAAGCGGACGTCTTGGACTTTTGCCGCGGCAAACTGGCGGGTTTTAAGCAGCCGAAAGGCGCGGCATTCGTCGATGCCTTGCCGCGCAACCCGAGCGGCAAGATCTTGAAACGCGTGCTGCGGGAGCAGTTCCCGGGGCCCGCACCGGTCTAGTGCGGGCATGGACTTGGCCGAACTGGAGTCCCGCTTAGGCCCCTTCTGTGCGGCCAAATACGGTCGCGACGTGCGCGTCTTCGACGTGCACACGATGCCCGGCCATGCGGGGTTTTCCTACGGTTTCAGCGTGGATACCGGCGAGGGGGTCGAGTCGTGGTTCATCCGCTTGCCGCCGCCGAACGTCAACTGGCGGGGCACGGCGGACGTGCTGCGGCAGGTCGAGGCCTTGAATGCGCTTGATGGGACCGACGTGCCGCACTGCTCGGTGCGCTGGTCGGGCGCGGACCTGGCCTGGTTCGATTGCCCGTATTTCGTGGTGCCCAAGCTCGACGGCGACGTCATTCGGCTGGGTCCGGGCGAGTGGGCAGCCGCGATGCCCGACGAGCAGTGTGTGGACATGGGACGCCAGGTGATGACGGCGCTGGCCGGCATCCACAAGGTGGACGCTGGCCGGGCACCCTACCTCGGCGAGGCGGTGCCATTTGCCGAGGACGTGGAGCGCTGGGACCGATTCTACGAACGCGCCGCGGACCCGGAGTTGCTTGGCCGTGCGCCAGACTGCCGGCGACGGCTCCTCGATACGCTGCCGAGCGACGCGCCGGTCGGCATCTTCCACGGCGACTTCCAAACCTCCAACCTTTTCTTCGGTACCACGGTCACGGATACGCCCAAACTGCTCGCGGTCATCGACTGGGAACTGACCGGCATCGGCGCGACGTTGAACGACGTCGGCTGGATCTGCACGTTCAGTGATCGCGACGCCTGGGCGAAAGGCACGGGCGAACGACCGATGTTTCTCGACCCCGAGACGCTGATGGGACTGTACGTGGAAGCCTACGGCGACCCGCTGCCCGACCTGAACTGGTTCCGGGCGCTCGCGGCGTACAAGTTTGCCATCATCACCGGCTTCAACCTGAGCCTGCACCGCCGCGGCAAGCGCGTGGACCCCTCGTGGGAGGTCACGGCCTTGTCGATGCCGCCGCTCATCGACCGCGCGCTCGAACTCCTCGGCTAGCCCCCCCGCGACGCGGAGGTGCGCGGACCTCCCGGCCGCAATGGACTTCGGCACAAGACCGAACACGGCGAAACCCGCTGTAAAGGTGCACCGTCGTCAAGCAAACTAAGCCGCCATGACCAAGCCGAACATCCTGCTCATCCTCGCAGACGACATGGGCTTCTCTGACATCGGCTGCTTCGGCTCCGAGATCCGCACGCCTGCACTCGACGCGCTCGGCAGCAACGGCTTGCGCTATACGCAGATGTACAACTCTGCGCGCTGCTGCCCATCGCGCGCGGCCCTCTTGACGGGTCTCAACCCGCATCAGGCGGGCGTTGGTTGGATGACCACGACGCTTGCCGGGTCCACGGAGGCCTACCAGGGCTACCTGAACGAGCGTTGCGTGACCATAGCCGAGGTTCTCAAGAGCGCGGGCTACCGAACCTTCCTGTCCGGCAAGTGGCATGTCGGCAACGCCTACGACGCCCAGCGCCCCGAAACATGGCGTGCTGGTGAACCGGGATGGCCGACGCCGACGCAGCGAGGGTTCGACGACTTCTTCGGCACGCTGGACGGCGCCGGTTCGTTCTGGAATCCGCACTCGCTGATGGACGGCCAGTCTTTCGTCCGTCCCGATTCTCCGGATTTCTACTACACCGACGCCATCGGCGAGAACGCGGTCGCGCGGATCGAAGCGGCACTCGACGCCGGGACGCCGTTCTTCGGCTACGTCGCGTTCACGGCGCCGCACTGGCCCTTGCATGCCCGAGAAGACGACATCGCCCGCTACGAGGGCATCTACCGCGTCGGTTGGGACGCCATCCGCACCGCCCGCCACGAGACCCAGCGCGATGCGGGGCTCGTCGACCGCCGCTGGCCAATCAGTCCACGCGACACCGAGTCGTGGCCGTTCGCCTCAAGCCGGTATCCAGACTGGGAGGCGTTGCGCATGGCGGTCTATGCCGCCCAGATCGACCGCATGGACCAGGCCATCGGCCGCATCGTCGCCACGCTTCAGATGCGCAGTGCGCTCGAGGACACGCTAATCTTCTTCCTGTCGGACAACGGCGGCTGTGCCGAATTCCTCAAGGAGGACACGCTCGCGCCGGCGCCGCATCGCTACAACATGCCGACGGTCGATGGCCGACCGATGCATGTGGGCAACCTGCCGCACCTTGCGCCGGGGCCGGCGGACACCTTCATGTCCTATGACCTGCCGTGGGCGAACGCGTCGAATACGCCGTTTCGCCGCTACAAGTCGTGGGTGCACGAGGGCGGCATCTCGACGCCGTTCATCGCGCACTGGCCGAACGGCATCGCGGCACCCTCGATTGTCCACAGCCCAATCCACATCACCGACGTCATGCCGACGTGCGTGGAGGTCGCCGGGGCCCGGTATCCGGACAGCGTCAGCGATCATGCGATTCAGCCGATGGAAGGAGCGAGCCTGGTGGCGTCGTTCGGCGACGACCAATGGCAGCGCGGCAAGCCAATCTGGTTCGAGCACGAGGGAAAC
Organism: Candidatus Azotimanducaceae bacterium; assembly: GCA_965203685.1. Lineage (GTDB taxonomy): Bacteria > Pseudomonadota > Gammaproteobacteria > Pseudomonadales > Azotimanducaceae > VXYL01. The sequence goes on along the minus strand of OZ241908.1, from coordinate 4,679,030 downwards.
CGTGCGGTGCGCGACGGACCCTGGAAGCTCGTCAACCGCCATCCACATCGGTGGGAGCTCTACAACATCGACGACGACCGCACGGAACTTGACGATCTCGCCGAATCGGAGAAGCGCCGGGTCGAGGCCATGGCGATGTATTGGGGCGGCGAGGCCGAGCGCGTCGGATATGCGCCGAACCAGGCGCTGGTCGACCGGATCGCCGACCGTCATCCTGAGAACTGGGCGCTCGTCAGAAAGCGCTTCAGGGGAGCATGATGACAGACGGCAGATCTTGGCAGCCGAATCCGTTCAGCGGATCACCGGGATCCGCGCCGCCCCACTTGGCGGGTCGGCAGACGCATCTCGCGCGCATGAACCGTGCGTTGGTACGGTTCAACGCCTTCGATCCGCAACGGCCCTCGTACCAGTGGCCCGTCCTTATCGGCCCTCGCGGAACGGGGAAGACCGTACTGCTCGGCGAGTTCCGCCGCTTGGTCGGCGCCGCCGCCAGCGACGCCCACGTCTACCTCACTTCCCCCGCGATCAATCGGGATGTTAGCGCGACCATCGCGCGCATCGAGTACGAGCACGGCATCGCCGCGGATGAACGACGCAGCCCGGACCTACGTCTGATCGACTGCTGCCGGCGCAGGCGGGTGGCGCTCCTCGTCGACGAAGCGCACATGCTGACGCCAGCCGCCATGGCCGAACTGCTGAACGTAGCCCAGATCGTCTGCGGCCAGGCGCCGCTGTTGTTCGGACTTGCCGGTACGCCGCATCTGGCCACACTCCTCGATGCGGCCGGTGCATCGTTCCAAGAGCGGTGCGACCTCGTCGGCGTCGGGCGGCTCGAACCCCAAGAGGCGGCGGAGGCGATCTCCGTACCGCTCGCGGCGCATCGCCCGGCTCTCGGTGCGGATCGCGAGATCCTCGACGCTATCGCGCGGGACAGTGGTGGTTACCCATTCTTCCTGTCGCTGTGGGGCGAGGCGCTGTTCGATGCGATGGCGGCTGCGGATACGGTGCTGGCTGATGCGGCGCACTACGAGGAGGCCAAACGGGCGGTCGACGCACGGCGCGTCGGGTTCTACAGCCGCCGATTCGATGAGATCGAGCGCGTCGGGTTGCTCGGCATTGCCGCCGCCGTCGCGGACGCGTTCTCGGACGCCGAACGCCTCGGTGCCCGCGATGTCAGAACGACCATCGCCCATGCGCGACCGATGCAGGGCGACGTCGAATACGACGCCGAGGCGTTCAACACGCTTGTCGAACTCGGCTATATCTGGCGCCCGCCTGGAGACGAGTCCTACGTGAGCGGGATTCCGAGCCTGATGGGCTACGTCCGGGACCGGGCCTTGGATGCGGCTCGCGGGGAGTTTCGTGCGTAAGGCGGGCTTAGATGCCCCTCGCTCAAGAACGCGAAGTCGCGATCCGCTCCAGCCACGCCGCCATTGATGGAATCGCCACGTCGTACCCTCCGCTCGGAGCTTCGGACAGGACGCCGCGTTCCACCAGTCCGGCGGCGAAATCCTCCGCGGTCGTCTCCACATGGGGGTTGTCGGCCAACCCCGACCGCGCCAGTTCCTCGCCACATAGTTCGACCAGCGCCAACGGGTCCAAAGGTTGATGTTGTCTCACTCTCGCGACGACATTGGCGGTGAACGAGGGCCGTAGGCCGAGGACGGACCCGGCCAACCGGTCGCGGTAGTATTCCTCGCGGTTTCGATCGGACGCCGCCCGCAGGCGTTCGGAATCCACCTCGTTCAATGCGCCGTTCGTTCTGAGCAATTCGTGGCACAGGGCGGTTTGTGCACCGTGCAAGTGCTGAGGCCACCCGTGGGACATGTCGGCGATGATTGCGGCAGTCCGGTCCCTATCGCCCACGGCGCCGCACCGATCCAGCAACATCCGGGTCGAAGCCGCACACTCCGTCGTGGTCATGGCGCCCATGTTCACGACGGTGTTGCTTCCGAACCGGGACAGTCCCGGGATGCTGCGAAACCGATCCGACGTGTGGCTTAAGCCGCTGAAGAGACAAATGGCCGGCACGCCTAGGCCGTCGCGATGGAGCAACACGAGGCCTGGTTGTTCCGTCGGCCCCACTAGCTGGGCTTCATCCATATAGAGCACGACCTTGGACCGACCCGCTGCTTTCGTGGCGATGGCATCTAGCAACTCGTTCCCGGACTCCTGCATCCGCAAGCGTGAACCGATGGCCTGGACGAGTCTGGCGGCAACCCTGTCCCCAGTCGGCCCCTCCGCGACGGCGACTTCGCGGACGCGTTCGACCAGCGCGGCTTCGCTGGCCAAGTGCGTCTCCCGGACACCGATGAACAGCAGGCGATTCGAGCGGACGTCCCGGAGGTGCTGAAGTAGCGATGTCTTGCCGCAACCCGGTGCGCCTTGGTAGAAGCGGAATACGGCCTGCTCGCCGGGATGGACGTCCAACTCGTCGATCGCTTGGTCGAATCGCCGGATCTCCTCGGCTCTGCCCGTGAAGAACGGTGCGGGCTCGCGGTCGCGCAGGATGGCGAACTCGTACGCTCGGCGCGGATCGAAGACCATCGGTGGAGTTTACGCTGGCCGTTCGCCCTCACAGCGCGGGCGCTTGTTGGACGTGTTGAGGCCGTAGCCCTGAGCCGCTCGGGCGACGGCTGTCGCGTCGTGACGCCGGCCGCACGCTGGCCGTGGCAGCGTGGGCGGGGAACACTCGACGACAACGCTGTCGCCCGTCCGTGGACACGCCACCGCAGCGTCGTTCACGACCGAGGCGGCTGCGTAGACGCCACAAGGGCGGCCCGACGCAATCCGGTTTGCGGTTTGTCGTACTCCCACTGACGCCGTCAGGCTTGAAACGCACGTCCTGTTTGCGCCAAGCGGTCAAGGGTTCGTATCCGTTCGTCTGATTCGCCAAGCGCGTCGACCAGCACTTCGCGCGCTGCCGAAAACTCCAATCGGCCGGCCTTTCGCATCTCCTCCAGATCCGACCAGTCCTTCGTGCGGTTGAAGAAGGCTTTGAAGATGGCAGTGTCCAGGCAACTCAAGAAAGGCATCCGGGTGTGGCCGAAAACCTCCCACTGTGCCCGTTCTGCCGCCGCCTCGTGGAGCGGCGTTGTGTTCAGGAAAACGTCGACAGGCGTGTCGTCCCACCACAGGCGAACCTGTCCTTCGCGGCCTAGCACGGCGATGTCCTGTGGCGATAGCGCCACGCCCGAAGGCAACGCATGATTGAGCTTGGCCGCATCCGCATCCGCGACAAAGATGTTCACGTCCACGTCCCGCGTCGCGCGCGGTTCGCCGACACAGAAGGCCAACGCCAGCGCACCCCCGAACGCGTGCGGCAGTTTGGCATCCGTCAAGGCTTCGTGAATGGCGGCGACTTTCCCAGCGAGGCCCAGGCTCACCGACTACTCCCGCGCGGCGAAGAGCCGTTTCAGGACGGGATACCGCAACTCGGCCCTGGCGGGCTTAGGGAACTGGTCAGCGAGTTCGAGGACTGCCAGAAGCTCTTCGCCGGGTGTACGGCGCGGATGCGGCCCAGGTTCCGTGCGCGACCGCTCGACCGCTCGGGCGAGCCGAGCCATCCGGTTCGCTACGTTCTCAGCCTCCTGTTCCACGATCCGGCCTGTCGCCTTGGATCCACTGCCCGACGGCAAGCATACGCCAAGTCAGCCCGCACTCTCCTTGTCCGCCGACTTGCGCGACAGGCGAACCACAGTGCGACGGCAACGAGCGGCGGGAAGACGAGGCTGCCCATGGGCCGGACGGCATGTGCGCCGCACCGTACCGGAAACCCCGTTTCGGTGCATACTGAAACGGGTAAGCGTGTAGGGAGGGAGACGGGTGACCGATGCCGTGGATGTGCTGATCGTGGGTGCAGGCGCCTCTGGCGCCGCAGTCGCCTGGTCGCTGGCCGAGACGCGCATGCGCATCGTATGTCTCGAACAGGGCGACTGGATGAATCCGGCCGAGTACCCGAGTGCCGGCCGCGATTGGGAAGCTCGTTCCTTTAGCGACATGAGCATCAGCCCGAATCGGCGCAAGCGCGAGACGGACTACCCGGTCAACGACGAGAACTCGCCGATCTCGGTGGCGAACTTCAACGGCGTCGGTGGCAGCACAATCCTCTACGCCGGGCACTTCCCGCGTTTCCATCCCTCGGACTTCCGGGTGAAGAGCTTGGACGGCGTCGCCGACGATTGGCCCATCGACTATGAACGGCTAGAGCCGTTCTACGCCGAGAACGACCGCATGATGGGCGTCTCGGGACTTGGCGGCGACCCGGCCTATCCCCCCAAGCAAGCCGTGTTGCCGCCCGTGCCGCTCGGCAAGTCGGGCCAGGCCATCGCACGCGGTTTCAACAAGATGGGCTGGCACTGGTGGCCGTCCGACACCGCCATCGCCACGGCGCAGTACGACGGTCGGGACCAGTGCATCAACCTAGGCGCCTGCGGCAGCGGTTGCGCCCAAGGCGCCAAGGCGAGTACCGACATCACGTACTGGCCGCACGGGATTCGCGCAGGCGTCGAGGTCCGCGAACGCTGCCGGGTGCGCGAGATCACGGTGAACAGCGACGGCATGGCGTCCGGAGTCGTGTACTACGACCGGGAGGGCGTCGAGCAATTCCAGGCGGCCGAGGTGGTCATTGTCGCCTGCAACGGCGTGGGCACGCCGCGCCTGCTCTTGAACTCGACCTCCGCTGCCTTCCCCAACGGCCTCGCGAATTCGAGCGGACTGGTCGGCAAGAACCTGATGTTCCACCCGTACGCATCGATTCAGGGAATCTTCGAGGAGCCGCTGGACGGCTATCGCGGCCCAGGCGTCTGTATCTGGAGCCAGGAGTTCTACGAGACCGATCTCGACCGCGGGTTCGTGCGCGGCTACACCTACGAGATCAACCGCGGCCGAGGCCCCGTGGCGACCGCGATGACCGGCATGTTCTCCGGCCGCGTACCTTGGGGCGCGGACCACCACAGCCGCTACCGGGATCTGTTCAACCGCATCGCCGGCATGGTGGGCATCTGCGAAGACCTGCCCGAGGAGCACAACACCGTCACATTGGATCCCAACCTGAAGGACGGACACGGCATCCCGGCACCGAAGATCGACTACACCTTGTCCGAGAACAGCCGGCGCATGCTCGACCACGCGGTGGTCAGGGGCACCGAAGTTCTGAAAGCCGCGGGCGCGGTGGACGTGATCACCGAGGCGCCCATCGGCGTTGGTGGCTGGCACCTGATGGGCACGGCGCGCATGGGGACCCATCCCGAGCGCTCCGTGGTCAACGAGTGGGGACGCGCGCACGACGTCAAGAACCTGTTCATCGTCGACGGCAGCATCTTCGTGACGAGTGCCGGCGTGAACCCGACGCGCACCATCCAGGCGCTGGCGCTGTACGTCGCCGATTCCATGAAGAAGCGCCTTGCCAACCTGTTCGACTAAAGGGGCTCGTCGTGACCAACATCGCCACCGACACTCCGTTCACAGCCGCCGAGCAGTCCACGCTTCAAGTCTTCGCCGGCGCCGTCATCCCGGCCAGCGCCGAGTACGGCATTCCAGGGGCCGACGATGCCGACATCGTCGCCGACATCCTGGCCACGGCGAGGCCGTACTACGAGGCGGTGCGCGCCGGGCTCGTATTCCAGGACACGGTGGCCACAGCGGCCTATGGCGTGCCGTTCGCCGACCTATCAGAGGCGGATCGCGCCGACTTCGTCGAGCGCAGCAACACGGACGGTGGCTTCGACCATATCGAGTGGGAATTCGACCACCAGGCGCTCTCGGGCCAACGCACGTTGATCAGCATCATCCTACAGTGCTACTACCGCGACGACCGCGTCATGCGGTCCCTGGAGATGGAACCCCGGCCACCGTTCCCACAAGGGTTCGAGGTGGAACAGGGCGATTGGTCGCTTCTCGATCCGGTAAAGCAACGCGGCAAGATCTACCGTTCGGTGTAGACGGGCTCGCTAAGTACTGTTCGTCATGGTGGCGTGATTGGCTGAATGAAAACAAGGGAGTTGGCCAGCCGGGCAGACACTCAAGCTCTCGAACTGGAGATCCGACGCGCGTCAGAGTATGCGCTGTCGGCTGTTCAAGGGCTTGCGGAACAGGGTGACGCACTCCGACTGCTTGAAGCCGTCAAGTTCCGCAAAATCGGTCGTGACCCTCTGGATCCGACTCGGTGTCTCAATCTGATCGAGCAGGTGAACCAGACCTTCACTGCTTTGGTGAGCGTCCGGGCTGTCGAGTACCTCCTTGACCATCACCCCGAGGTCCGTCGCTTTCGGGTGAACCTGGGAACCGCGCCGGGTTCCGACATCGAGTCGCTTGACGGTTCGGTGGTCGCAGAGGTGTTTTCCGCGACGAGCCCATCGTCGAACGGAAAGAAAAACAGAGACATTGCCAAAGTGGCCGCAGTCACCGCGAAACACCGCTACGTGTTCTTCCATTGCCCCGGCAATCACACCTGCGAGACGGTCGGCGAAGTCAAGGTCGTACCCTTGGGGTTGCAGTAGACAGCCAGCGCGCCGTTGGGCTGCGCATGACGTCGTCAACAACCGGAGTCGGTGACGAGCCCGCGGTCTGTCGGCACCCTCGTGATGTCCGTCAATGGGAAGTCCGACCCCTTGAACAACAGAGGTTCGCCCGAAGTTCTCGCCAATGCGTACGCGAAGCAGTCACCGAAATTGAGCCCGGCGGGGTGGCGGCCTTTGCCGTAAGTGCGGAACGCCGTGCGGGCAATGTAGGCTTGGTCCGCATCCACCGGCACCAGCTCGATACCTGCCTTGGCGATGAGCAGGTCGAGGTCGCGCACGCCATCCGGACCGCGGCGGGATTCGATGACAATAGATGCCTCGAGGAATGACGCAACCGACAGAGTGAGCGTATCCGCGGCCTCCATGACTTGGTTAAACGCACTCCGCTCAGGCTCGTCCTGAAGGACGGCTATCAAGGCGGATGTATCGATCACCATCAGGTCGGCAATCCGTGTTCGTCGTAGCCGAGAATGTCATCGGGTTCACGGTTGTCGAGAATCGGTAGGGACGCGCAGTGTAGTGCGATCTCGTCAAGCTCAGCGCGGAGGTTGCGCCCGGTACGTTGCCGGCGGATCTTTACCAGGCGGTCTCGCAATGCTTGGGTCACGGCCTGGGTCTTCGTCTCGCCGGTGAGATCGGCCAAGGTGGCCGCGAGCTCCTCGGTGGTTCGGTTCCTGATGTTAAGCGCCATCGCGTTCTTCACTACGTGTAGCATGAAAGCTGCATAGTATCATTTCGAATCGGCGCCTCGAGCGGCCGCGCGGTGTGCCTGACGTACAGCCGCAAGCGCTGTGCGGACGTGGACGTGCCCGCACCGTCATTGGAAGTGGTTCTGCCTATAATCTCACCGTCGGTCGCCTAGGGAACCATCATGTCCGAACCCGCAACGACGTTGGAGCCATCGAGCGTCCGCGCCTTGCTTGCCTACGCCGCACCCGGGGGTGACAAGTACTACTACGAACTGGCTACTCCCGGATCGGAAGGTCGAAACCGCGGCGGCGGGTCGGCCAAGCACGAGATGACGGTGTTCGATGGCCGCACATGGCCAGAGAAGATTTCACTGGACGTTCACGGCTTCGAGCTTCGGCCGAGCCCCTTACCGCCGATCGACTTTCTCGACCCCGCAAGTGTCACGCGGGTGTACTACCCGGTGATGGCCGATGTCGCCGAGCGGTGCACCGGGGCGAGCCGAATCCACATCTTCGATCACACTGTTCGACACGGCGACCCGGACGTGCGTCGAAGCACCGGCCTGAAGCCACCGGCACGCGGTGTGCACAACGACTATACGCACTGGTCGGCGCGCAAACGCGTGCGGGACCTGCTGCCGGACGAAGCCGACGAACTACTCGAGCGGCGTTTCGCCATCATTCAGGCGTGGCGGCCAATCGGACGACCCATCGAATCCGACCCGATTGCCATCGCCGATGCGCGCACCGTGAAGGCCGACGACCTGGTGCCGGTGCCGCGCACGGCCCCCGGCCGGGTGGGCGAGACCTGGCGTGCGCTCTACAGTCCGCGCCACCAGTTCTTCTACTACCCGTTCATGGCGCCGGACGAGGTGCTGATGTTCAAGGTTTACGACTCCGCGACCGACGGTCGTGCACGCTATACGTTGCACACCGCGTTCGAGTTGCCTGAGCCGCAGCCGAGCGCGGCGCCTCGGCATAGCTGCGAAATGCGGCTGTTCGCCTTCTACTAAGGGGCCGGTACGCGGACGTCCACGAACCGCTTGCGGTTCGCAACCGCTTGCGGTTCGCATCCGCCATTCTGGCCACGAACAGGTCCTTGGCCTTACCCGGGAAGGCGCAACCCTAGCCCTCCAGTCCGGCGAGCACCGCCTTGATGGAGTCGCCGCGCAGGCCTTGCTTGACCGCGGCATAGGCACTGCCGTCGAGGTCCAGGAACCCGCGAGCCGCGCCTAAGGCCGCATTCTTCAACTCGTCCGCCGCAACCACCTCGTCCAGGAAGCCCGCGTCCTTGGCTTCCTCGGGTGAGAACAAGGTCGCCGCGATCGCGGCACGCGTCACGTAGCGCTTGGACAGCCGCTCACTGGCGAGCATCAGCCCGAACGGCGGCAGGCTCATACCGATGGCGGTTTCGTTCAAGCCGATGCGGAAGTCACCGGCGGTGCCGATGCGGTAGTCGGCGGTCAGCAAGCAGAAGGCACCCAGCGCGATCGCGTGGCCGCTGGCCGCGATCACCAGCGGCAGCGGCAGACCATAGAGCCGCATCATCAACCGTGCGCCACCCAGGCTCATGTTGCGCGCGGCTTCCGGATCGTCGCCGCGAATGACCCGCAGGTCGAAGCCGCCCGAGAAGAGCCCGGCTCGACCGGTCAGCACGACCGCCTTGGCCTCCGTCTCGGCCCGGTCGAGCAAGCCGTTGACCGTTGCGATCATGTCCGGGCTGAAGGCGTTGGCCTTGCCGTCGTCCAAGGCCACCACCGCCACATGGTCGAGCAATTCGTAGGTTGCGAGTTCGGGCATGGCTACCTCCCAAAAGGCGCGGAGTGTACACCGGCCCGCCCGACGGGCTGCTGACGTCGGCCAGTAGGCCGGGGTCGTGGGCCAGATCGAGCAGCGTGTTTGGGTTTGTAGTAGGCTCGATGGACGGTTTCACGACGGGGGAGGTTATGAGCCGACTGTTCTACTCGGTATCCGGCGTGGTGCTCGCGCTGGCCTTGGCAGCAGCTTGTGCTCCACAGCCTCCGCCCGGTCCCGACCCCGAAGCCGGCGGGTACGTCGTTCCGAAAACGCCGGACGGCGACCCGGACTACAACGGCATCTGGCAAGCGCTCGGCGCGGCCCATTGGGATCTCGAGGACCACGCGGCACGGCAGGGCCCAGCACCGCTGATGGGTGCCTTGGGCGCCATCCCGGCGGGTCGCAGCGTGGTCGTGGGCGGCACGATCCCCTACACCCCGGAGGCGCTCGCCCAGCGTGATGAAAACCGCGCCGACTGGGTGCGACGCGACCCGGCCGTGAAGTGCTACATGCCCGGCATCCCCCGTGCAACGTACATGCCGTTCCCGTTCCAGTTCGTGCAATCGAAGGACGCCATTTTCGCTGCGTATGAGTTCACCAGTTCAACGCGCATCATCCACTTGAACCGCCCAGGCACCGAGGCGGAGTTGCCGGCGTGGATGGGCTATTCGCTGGGCCGTTTCGAAGGGGACACCCTGGTTGTCGATGTGACGGCGCAGGTTGCCGACACGTGGTTCGACAGCTCGGGCAACTTCCACACCGCTGATCTCAAGGTGACCGAGCGCTATACGCGCACGGGTCCGGATACCTTGCAGTACGAGGCGACAATCGAAGATCCGACTATCTTCACGGCGCCGTGGACGATCAGCATGCAGTTGTACCGGCGGCTAGAACCCGGTGCGCAACTCCTCGAGTTCAAGTGCGTCGAGTTCGCGGAGTACGCGACGTTCGGTCACTTGTACCCGGAAGGCGTGCAGTAACGCGACCCGACGGTCGCCAACGAGGGAGGTTAACGATATGGCCATCTCAACGATTACCCGCGGCGCGGTTGCTGCGTTAACGATTGCCGCCGCGCCAATGCTGGCAAGCGAGGATGCGGAATCCACGTCGATGAAGACGTCCTGGGGTGTCCCGGACCTGCAAGGCACGTGGGACTTCCGCACCATGACACCCATGAACCGCCCCGAACGGTTCAAGGACAAGGAGTTCCTCACCGAAGAGGAGATCGCCGAACTCGAGGAGAACACGCGCAAGGGCCATGAAGCGGCCTTGGCGCGCGAGGCGTCCGACGAGCCGAGCCAGGGCGATGTCGACGTCGGCTACGACTTCATCTTCATCGACGTGGGCACCAAGGTGTCGGGAACACGCCGCACGTCCTTGATCGTGGACCCGCCGGACGGCCGCAGGCCGCCGCTCACGATGTTCGCGAGGATGCGCCAGGCTGAGAACCGCGAGATCTGGGAAAAGCGACCGATCACCGCTCGGGATCGCCCGCCCGCCACCCGTTGCCTGGTGGGCTTCAACTCCGGCCCGCCGATGAGTTCCGGCGCCTACAACAACATGATGCGGGTCGTGCAGTCGCCCGGCTACGTCGCCATCCTCAACGAGATGGTCAACGACCATCGCGTCATCCCGACCGACAACAGCGACCACGTCCCGGACAACGTTCGTCTCTGGAAGGGAGACTCCCGCGGGCGCTGGGAAGGCAACACGCTGGTGGTCGAGACCAAGAACTTCCGGCCCGAAACCAGCTTCTCCGGTTCCGGCCCGAACATGATCCTGACCGAGCGCTTCACGCGGATCGACGCCGACGCCTTGCGTTACGAGTACACCGTGGACGACTTGGAGTCGTTCGAGGGCAAGTGGTCGACCGTGCAGGATATGCGCCGGACGGACGATGAGATCTACGAATACGCCTGCCACGAGGGCAATCGGGCCATGCATCTCATGCTCGCCGGGGCACGCAAGGAAGAACGCGACGGTAAGCCCGACGCAGAGGGTTGGTTGCCGTCCTGGTACCGGGGGCTGCCCAGAAAAGAAGAGCTTCTGAAGGAATCCGGCGAAGGCGAATAGGCTAACGCCTATTCGCGCTTGCGGACGCGCGGAGACGCTAGGCGTTCTGTTGAGCTAGCGACTAGCCCTCTTCTTCCGCCGGGAGATTCGTATCTTCCGCCCGGGCCGGTTCGCGCGGATCGGCCCCATCGCGGGGTGCCCCTGTGCCGGATGACCCCATGAAGAACTTGCGCCCGTCCGGGAATTGGATGTCCCGGCCGCTGCCCGAACAGATCGGTACGCAGATCTGATCCTTGCTCTGGTAGCCACGCACGACGACCTCGGTGCCGGGCTGCAAGAGCGTGCGGGTCATGCCGCGACGGAGCAGCGTATTGGGGGTGCCGGCCTCAAGCTGCCAAACCTGTTTCGAGCCGTCTTCCTTGACGTGCGCCACGTGCACCCAGGCGTGCGGATTGATCCAGTCGACCTGGACGATTTCGCCCTGCACCCGGATGGGAAGGTTGGCATCGAATTCCGCCGAGAAGGCGTGGTGTGCCGAGGTCGTGGACCCGGTCACGACTGCACCGACGAAGGCCAGCGCCGCCACGGTTGGCTGGATGCGAATTCTCATGTCCCCCTCCGGAACCGCTCAACGGCCGAAAAACCGCTAGTATCGTACTCGTTCGCGCCACCGGTCGCCACACGACTCGGTCGTGATGCCCCAACGGCGCCGTTCGAGGGGAGTCCAGTCATGTCAACGATCCAACGTCCCGCGACGCTCGTATTCGTGCTGGTCGCGGCGCTATTCATGCTGACGGCGTGTGCGCCGCCAGAGTCCGCTGAAGCCCCCGATGCCGCCGAAGAGGCCACTGTCGAGGCTTCCGAGCTGACGCCTGCCGAAACGACCCCGATCGTCGGTGACTTCGAGACCGACACCCACAAGTTCGAGGAAGTCGCCGACGGGGTCTACTTCGTGACCTACACCGTGCCGATGTTCAACAGCAACTCCATGGTGGTCATCAACGAAGACGACGTCTTGGTGGTCGATTCGCACATCACGCCGGCCACGGGCCGGCAGTTGATCGACTCGATCCGCCACGTCACCCACAAGCCCATCACGACCGTCGTCAATACCCACTTCCACTACGACCACGCCCACGGCAACCAGGTTTTCGGTCCGGTACAGATCGTCGGCCACGAACACACACGAATGCGGATGACGGGCACGCCATACGAGGAACCCACGTTCGCGAGCTACAGGGCCGGCCAGCGCAATGGTCTTGAGCGCCTGCAGGCCGCGCTCGCCGAAGCGGAGGACGACGCGGGCCGCGCCGGAATCGAGGCGCGAATCGCATCGCTTGAAGGTCAGATCGCCGCCACCGAAGAGGTGGTGCCAACGCCGCCGAACACGACGTTCAACGAGCGCATCACGCTCATCCGCGGCGACCGCGAGATCGAGGTGATCTTCTGCGGCCGGGCCCACACGGGCGGTGACGTGGTGATCTACCTGCCGGCCGACAAGATTGCGTTCACTGGCGACATGATGCTGGGCGGTCCGTCCTTTCTCGGCGATGGTCACGTGGACGAGTGGCCGGAGACCCTCGAGAACCTGAAGGCCCTCGACATCGAACTGATCCTGCCGGGCCACGGCCCGGGAATCACCGACCTTAAATTGATCGACCATGTGCAGGCCTTCTACCGCGACCTGTGGAGCCAGGTGGTCGCCCTTCGAGCCGAGGGGAATAGCATCGGCGAGACAGCCGCCGCAGTCGACCTGAGCGCCCACACGGAGAACTTCGGTCGGCCAGTGGGCACGAACGCGCAGGCCGTGGGACGGATGTACTACTTGCTCGACGAACGCGGCGAGTAACTACGAGGTGCGCGGACGTCCACGGACGGCTTGCCGTTTCGCGTCCGCCATCTGTGGCTCGGCAGCAGATGGATTGCGGGCCGGGAGGCCCGTGGCGTCTCCGCGCTAGACCTTAGGCGGCAGGAGCGGAGTCGGCACCGGTCGGAACTCGATCTTCCCGGGCGAGACCTCCGCGTCGCCGCCGACTTGAACCCGATCGGCTGGCTCGACCATGCGCACGCGGCCCGTTTCACTCAAGCCTGTCGCGTGGCCTTCCATCACAACCCCACGCTCGACTTCGGCAAGCGCATCGAGCACCGCCCGCGCGGTGTCGGCATCCCACGTGATCCGATACGCGCGCGGCTCGCGCTGTGCCGGCGCCCCGTCGAGGGACGAGACCCACAGGTAGATCGTGCCGGGCGTCCGAGCAGTCTTGTCGGAGTCTTCGACGGTGGCGTAGTGCAGCCGAAACCGCTCCGGCAGGGGGTCGTCGCTCGCCCAGCCGAGCAAGGCCTTATGGCCGTGCCAGGCACCGACATACAAGGCCGTGACTAGCGCGATGGCGGCCACCTTGATCACGCCGCGACGGGGTGTGGCGAGGTTCAGGTTGAGCAGCAGGGCCGCGACGGCAACGTAGGCCAACGTCAGCACCCACACGACAGGCCCGAAGCCGCTCATCGACCTGTCCGGTCGAGCAAAACCTTCGGCAACTCGTTCCTGGCCACGATCGCGCCGTCAGAACCGACGGTGAACCGCACGGCCGTCTGCTCGTCGCCGATCCCGGTGAGCGTGCGCTTGCCGTAGTAGATCAGGTTCAGTCTTGGATTGAGCCTCTCGACCTTGATGTTCACGGGTACCGGTCCGTCGTTGCCGGCGCGGTAGTGCAGTACGTTGACCACGTACTCGCCCGCGGCGAGGGCGCGGATGCTCACCGTTTCCTGGTTGATGGCGCTGCCGACCACCGTACCGCCGAGGACCGCTCGGTCGAGGGCGTTGCCGCGATCGTCGCGTTCGAGATGCATGAGCCCCGAGTCGGGGTTGCGAAACCACACCAGTTCGCCGCGCGGATCCTCGACGAGCACGTCCACATCGTCATCGTAGTCGTCCGGCCAGTTCACGGTGACGAGCACCTCGGCCTTGCGTTCCGTGTTGCCCCGGGCACCCGGCTCGGCGATCAGGCTGAATGCCGCGACGAACATGAACGCGAAGCCGAGGAGTGCGTTGAACAAGAGATCGGTGAACGCGCTCCCGCTGCCGTCGCTGTCTGCCGTCCTATGGCGCATCGTCCCCCTCGGTCCGACGCAGGGTCGCGGCGTGCACGTCGACCAACACGCCGAGGCGCGTTGCCAAGTCCGCGGCCGAGGCGTCGAGGACGTGGTACTGCAGCTTCAGCAACGTGCTCGTCACCAGCCCGGCCAGCGTCGTGTAGAGCGCCACCGCCATCCCTTCGCTCATGCCGGCCAGCAGTTGCTGCATCAAGGCGGGTTCGAACGCTTCGATCTCGCTGACCGGCAGCAGCATGAGGATGAAGCCGACGATCGTCCCGAGTAGGCCAAGTTTGATCAGCGCGTCGCTGACGAAATGGCCGAAGGCGTGGCGGTTCATCAGGTCGTCGCCGAACGCGGCCACCAGTGCGGCCGGTTCGTCCGTCGCCTCCCGCGCTCGAAGGTTGGCAAGGAAGCTGCCGACCATCCCGTACCGTGGCTCGCCGGACGGGTGCCCAAGCGCCACGCGTCGCTCGAGCGCGGCAAGACGGGCGCGTTCGCCGCTCAAGGCCTTGGCGAGATATAGCCAGTGTGCGCACGCCAGGGTGTACACGGCGACGATGACGGCGGAGATGTAGCTCCGGTCGGCGTCCCATGCGATGCGGACGAGGCCACGGTCGGCCGCCAGGTAGAAGCCGAAGCCGATGAGGCCCAGGATGACCAGGGCCCGGAAAACGAGGTTCGTGTCCGTCAGCCGGCGCATCGGCGGCAAGGCCGGCTCACCCGGCGCGGTTGCACGTCGGCGAGCCGCACCGGGAGCGGCGGGCGGCCTACCGGTTCGGTCCGCGCGTCTGCGGGTACGGCTGCCACCGGCGCAGCTTGGTGTGCGGCAGAACTGCTGGGTTGACCGCGCTCCGCGGCCACATGCCTTGCAACACGGTGGCCAACTCGCGCCCCAAGCGCCGCCGCGTCTCGGGGGCCATGCGCGCCGTTGCTGAGGCGATATGCGGCGTGCAGATGACGTTGTCCATGTGCAGCAACGGGTTGTTGGTGGACACGGGCTCCTCTTCGAATACGTCGAGAGCCGCCCCGGCGATGCTGTCGGACTCCAGGGCGCGAATGAGTGCAGCCTCGTCGACGGTCGGGCCGCGGCCGTTGTTGATGAAGAGTGCCGAGTCCTTCATGCGTTCGAAGTGCTGATCCGACAGCATGTGGTGGGTCTCGGCATTCAACGGCGCGTGCATGGACACGAAGTCCGACCGCTCGAGCAGTTCGAAGAGGCTCGTGACCGGCTCGACGTTGGCTGCGGTCATCTCCAGTTCCGCCACGTACGGATCGAACGCGATGACGCGCAGCCCAAAGGCGTGGCAGCGGCGGGCAACGGCCTTGGCCACGTTGCCGAACGAGATCAGGCCGATGGTCAGACCCCAAAGGCGTGGGATGTCGGAATGGTGCGGGCGTCCCTCGGACCAGCGGCCGTCCTGGGTCATCTTGTGCATCAGGAGCAGCCGGCGGTGCGCGGCGAGGAACATCATCATGGTGTGATCGGCGACTTCGTCGATGAAGACGTCGGGCACATTGGTGACGACGATGCCGTGGTCGGTCGCGGCGTCGACATCCACGGTGTCGGCACCGACGCTGCCGAGACCGATCACCGAGCAGTTCTCCAAGCTCGCGATGATCTCGCGGCTGATGCGGCGCCCGCGGGCGATCAGCGCGTCCGCGTCGGTCTTGACGGCCTCGATGAACTCTTCCTCGCTCTTGGCGGGAACCTCGATGATCTCCGCACCGATGGGGTCGAGCGCCTCGCGCTCGATTTCGTAGCGCGAGTCGGCAAGGTCGTAGGAGACCCCGCGTTGGGCCTGCACCATGACTTTGTACTTGGGGTCGGTCATATTCTTAACAATTCCGTTGGCTGATTGGGCAAAAGCACTATGCTCGCGCAAACGCGTCGTGCATGCCACCTCGCCGCGGTCGTGCTCGCCTTGGCCGGATCGGTCGAGGCTGCGGCCATGGCGGAGTCGCGCCAATTGGCCGACCTGCCGCCGGCGTTGGCAACGACCATGCGCGAGGCGCGAGGGGAGGCGGAACGCGTTGCGGCGACCTCGACCGACGCCGCATCACGGGCCGACGCGTGGGGGAACCTCGGGATGCTCTACCACGCGCATCGGCTGCGCTTCCTGGCGCGGGATGCCTACGCGCGTGCGTTGACTGAGGCCGAGACGACCCGTTGGCGCTACCTGCACGGCATCGCGCTCGCCGAGCTTGGCGAGATTGAACGCGCGGCCGAGGACTTCCGCCAGGTGACCACGGCCATGCCCGACAACATGCCCGCCTGGTACCGGCTGGGCGTCTCGCTCCTGCTGAGCGGCGAATTGGACGGGGCGCAGGCGGCGCTGGACCGGGCCCAAGACCTCGACGCCGAATCCGCGCTCGTGCTGGCAGCGCTGGCGGACGTGGCGGGTGCGCGTGGTGATCATCGCACCGCGCTCGACCTCTTGAGCCGAGCGGTCGAACTCGAGCCGGAAGCGGGGCAACTGGCCTACAAGCTGGCGATGACCCATCGCGCGCTGGGCGACGTTCAGAGTGCGTCGGCGTGGCTTGCCCGCAGTCCCGACAATCGGCTGGCACCGAAGATCGACGACCCCGTGCTGTTGGAAGTCGCGCAGATGAGCCGCTCTGCCCGTTTCTACGAGGTCGCCGCCGACTGGGCGCTTGGGCGCGGTGACCTCACTGGTGCGATCGACGCACTCCAGAGCGCAGCCGCCCTGTCGCCGGAGGATGCCGGGATCATCCTCAAGCTGGCAGCGGTGATGGGAGATGCTGGCCAACGCGACGCCGCCGTCGCGCAGGTGAGACGGGCCTTGGCGTTGGATCAGGACTCGGGTGCGGCTTTGTACCGCTTGGCGTGGCTAATGCGAAATACGGAGAACGCGGCGGACATGGACACCGCCGAGGATGCCTTGCGGCGCGCCCTGGCGATCACCGACGACGCGCGCAGCCTGGCCCTCGCCGGGGCTTTCGACATGCGCGCGGGACGTTTTGGCGAGGCGGCTGGCCACTACGACGCGCTCGTCGCGCTGCGGCCCGATGATGCCTACGGACACTACTGGCTAGGCATGGCGCGACTCGGTGCTGCGGACTGCCGTGGCCGGGTGGCGCTCGACGAAGCGTTGGGCCTGCGCCCGGACTGGGGCGAGGCGCACATTGCCTTGGCCCGGGCCGATGCGTTGTGCGGCTTCGCGGATCGGGCGCTTGCCCGTGCCAGAACCTTGCGCGACGCGAGGGACGATGCGAATACGCGAATCACGCAGGCATTCGCCGCTGCCGCGGCCGGTCGCCTCGACCATGCGAAGGCGCTCGCGACGTCGGAATCGGCGCATCCGGACGCAGCGCGCCTGCTCGAAGCGATTGCCGCCGGCCGCCTGCCCGCGACGCCGTTTGCCGCCGGTTCGGACTGGTGGCTGCCGCCGGAGATCCGTTGACGTTCTAACCAAACGCCGACAGCACGTCGGCGTCAATCCGCTCGAAGTGCTCGGGCTTCGTGGGCACGGCCGAGAACATCATCTCCTCGCAGCCGGCATCGACGTAGCCGCCGATCACGTCAATCACGTACGACGGTGGGCCGTACAGGACCCAGCCGCCGCGTTGCTCGCGCAGTTGTGCCGCCTTCTTCTCGTCGTCTTCGAGGCGCATGGGGATCAGCACGGTGCGCTTGATCTCGGAGGGGTCGCGCCCCAGGGCCTCGCAATGTCGTTCCAGCACCTCGATCTTGTGCTTGAAGACGTCGGCGCCACCCGGGTTGTTGAAGTCGATGTTGCAGATGTCGGCGTACTTGGCGCAGGTCTTCAACGTGCGCTTTTCGCCGTTGCCGCCAACCAGGATAGGCACGTGCGGCGACTGCGCGCAGGGCGGCGACAGGGGGCAGTGGTCTAGCTGGTAGTACTTGCCTTGGTAGTCGGCGAAGCCGCCATTGCCCTCGGTGAACAGGAGCTTGATCACATCGAGGGCTTCTTCGAGGCGGTCGCATCGTTCCTTCAGGCCCGGGAACTCCCAGCCGTAGGCTTCATGCTCGCGTTTGAACCAAGCCGCGCCGATGCCGAGGATCAGCCGGCCGTGCGAGATCTGGTCGATCGTCGCCGCCATCTTGGCGAGCAACGCAGGATTGCGGTACGTGTTGCCGGTGACCAAGAGCCCAAGCTCAAGCCGTTCGGTGATGGCCGCGGCGGCCGTGAGCAGGGACCAGCCTTCGAGGGCGCCGCCGCTCTCGAGATCCCGCCGCCCCACCGGCGGCAGGAAGTGGTCGGACCACCACAGGCTGTGCCAGCGACCATCCTGGACCGCTTTGATCGTCGCCAGCGTGTCGTCCCATTCGCAGAAGTAGTTGACCAGTTGTGCACCGAATTGCATATGTCCTCGCTTGTCAGCGTGCGCGTTGAGTTCAGTTCTTGACGGCCAGGGTCAGCCCGTCGCCCACCGGGAGCATGGAAATGTGGACCCGTTGGTCGGCGTGCACCTTGCGGTTGAGCGCCCGAATCGCCCGTGTATCTTCGTCGTTGGCATCCTCGTTGGCGACCCGCCCGCCCCAAAGGACGTTGTCGATGCCGATCACGCCGCTTGGCCGAAGCAGCGTGAGGCAGCGCTCGTAGTAGGCATCGTAGTTGGCCTTGTCGGCATCGATGAACGCGAAGTCGAAGCTGCCGGCGCCACCGTCGGCGATGAGTTCATCCAGGGTTTCGACGCCGGGTCGCAAGCGCAGGTCGATCTTGTCTGCGACCCCCGCGCGCTCCCAAAACGGCCGCCCGATGGCCGTCCACTCCGCCGAGGTGTCGCAGGCGATCACCCGGCCGTCACTTGGCAGGGCTTCGGCGACCACGAGTGCGCTGTAACCGGTGAAGGTGCCGACTTCGATGGTCCGTTTGGCCCCGATCAGGCGCACCAGCCATTGCATGAAGGCGCCCTGTTCGGGAGAGATCTGCATCGGGTGCCAGCGTGTGGCGGCGCGCGTCTCGGCACGCAGTTCGGCAGCGACCCGGGATTCCCGCGTCCCGTTTTCGAGCAGGTAGTCGTGTAGCGACTCGGTGAGTTCTAGGGTGAAACTGGACATCAGCGGTGCATCCGACGGGGCTTGGCGGGCATAGGCTTCGCCGCGGTTGGTTTGGTGGTCATTGGTTCTCTTTGAGTGGTCTGCCAACCCGATTATGCGCTTAACCGGCCCGGACGTTTCGCTATCATCGTCGCGCATGGACATGAAGCAGCCGTTCGCCGGAATCCGCGTTGTCGAGTTCGGGCAGTTCGTGTCGGTGCCGTTTTGCGCCCAATTGCTGGCCGAGGGCGGCGCCGAAGTGATCAAGGTCGAGGCGCTTGCCGGGGATCCCACCCGCTTGCTGCGCCAGGTCTCGCCGCTGGAGACGCGCACGTTCGTGTCGCGCAACCGCGGCAAGCGGTCTTTGCCCCTTGCGCTGCGGGACCCTGCGGCGCGGCCGGTCATCGACAAGCTGCTGGCCTGGGCGGATGTCGCCTTGATGAACTTCCGCCCGGGGCTCGATGTTGAGCTGGGGCTGGATGCCGAGACACTTCAAGCCCGGTTTCCGCGCCTGATCGCGGGTGCGGTCACGGCATTCGGAAAGCGCGGCCCGGAGGCATCGTTGGCCGGCATGGACACGGTGGTGCAGGCGCGCACGGGGCTGATGGCCGCCAACGGGCGCATGGTCGACGATCGGCCCGCCCCGGGCGACCCGGTGAGCGCGGACTACATGTGCGCCATGAGCTTGGCCTTCGGCGTGTCGGCCGCGCTGCTCAGGCGCGAGCGCACGGGCGTCGGTGGCGCCGTTGACGTCTCCTTGATGCAGGCCGCGATGACCTTGTCGAACAACCAACTTATCCGCTCTGAGGTCGAAGACACGCCACGGCACACCGAGATCCTCGCGCGCCTCGCGGAACAGCGTGAGGCGGGCGTTCCGTTCGGCGAACAAGGCAGGGCGATGACCACGGCGCGGGCATTGCCGATGGTCCGCATCTACCTGCGCACCTACGACACGGCGGATGCGCCCATCGCGATCGCCTGCGGCAGCCGATCGTTGCGCGTCAAGTTCATGGCCGCGGTGGGGCTCGTCGACGACGCCATGGACGCCGCGGACAGCGAGGAGAAGCACGACTACTACGATCAGTTGACCGAGCGCGTCGAGGGAGTGATACGCACCCGTACCAGTGCCGAATGGACTCGCGTGCTCAACGCCGCCGGCGTGCCGGTGGCGGCGGTGAAGTTTCCGGTCGAGTTGTTCGACGACGAGCACGCCCGTGCCAACGGCATGTTCCACCGCCTCGAACACCCCGAGGCCGGCGATTTCACGGTGCTGTCGCCGCCGGTATCGATGGATGGGCACGGCTTCCGGTCGCGGGAAGCCACGCGCCGGTTTGCGTCGGAAACCCGCGAACTGCTCGAGGAAATCGGCTTCTCGAACCCCGAGATCGACGACCTGCTTGGGGCGAAGGTCACCCGCGCAAGCGAAGGCGCTTGAGTGCGTGCACGCTCAGTGCGTGCGGCGGTAGCCCGTTAGCTTGTAGGTCACGATCGCGGTGGCGACTTCCCGGCCGTCGGCATCCGAAACGCTCACGTCGCCGGTGCACAACGTGCCGCCGCGTCGCCGTACCGTGGCTGTCGCGGTGAGATCGGTCGCCACGGCAAGGTTGAGAAAGTTGATGGTAAAGCCGACGGTCGCGCCACGCGAGGCCGGGGTGACATCGGGGCTCGACCAGAACGCCGCGGTCGCCGCGATGTCGACCAGGGCGCTGATGGCGCCGCCGTGGATGCGCCCGACGCCCAGTTTGGGCGCGTATGGCAGTTCGACCACGACGCGGTCACGCTCGCTGGCGACTAGGCGGGCACCGAGGAGCGCGGCGAAGTTCTCGCTGGCGATGCGCTGAACGTTGCTGGCCTTGTTGAAGCCCATGGGTAGCTTTGGCGCGTGAAGCGGCCGATGTTAGCTTATCGGCACACCACCCGGAGCAGTCTATGGCCACCGACATTCCGAGCATCATGAGTCACGTCTCCATCGGCACCAACGACCTGCCACGGGCGCTTAAGTTCTACGACGTGGTGCTCGCCACCGTCGGCGGGCGGCGGCAGCACGAGGTGCCCGATTTCGCCGTCGGCTACGGCAAGTACTTCCCGGAGTACTGGGTGCAGAAACCCTGGGACGGCAACACGGCGGGCGTGGCCAATGGCGTCCATTTCAGTTTCATTGCGCCGGATCGCGATGCCGTGCATGCCTTCTATGCCGCCGCGCTTGCGGCCGGCGCAACGGATGCGGGCGCCCCGGGGTTGCGCCCGGAGTACGGCCCCGATTACTACGCGTGCTACGTCTACGATCTCGACGGCCACAAGATCGAGGCGTCGACGATCCCGGGCTAACGCGGTACGCGGACATCCTGTCGGGGTTGCCGTTCGCGTCCGCTAGGCCTACCAGGTGTCGATGTGGTGCTTTTTCGTCGACCGCGGTGCGGGCTTGCCGAGCAGGGCGAGAATCCGCGCCACCCGTTCACGCGTCTCCCGGGGTGGAATCACGTCGTCGAAGGCATTGTGGTCCACGACCGCCGAGAAGCCATCCCGCCGCCCGATCTCAACGCCCGGCCATCCGAGCCGGAGCGCTGGCACGCCGCGCGTCGTCGATACACCGGTCATCAGCGCGGCACCCAAACCCCGGCCTCGCCGGATCTGTACGCTCACGAGCGGCACGGTGCGCTGCTGATGGGCAATCAGGGGGCGCATATGCCAACGGGTGAGGCCGGGCTCGACGGTCTCGGGCTGTCCCTTCACACGCCAGTTCGCGACACACCCCGGCGTGTCGATGAGCGCAAGGATCGGGTATTCGTAGACGTTGCAGAGTTCGACGAAACGGGCGATCTTGGTGGCGGCGTTGTGATCGATGGCGCCGTCGTCGACGAGGGGTTGGTTGGCGAGCACGCCGACGCTGCGGCCGGCCACTCGAGCGAGGCATGTCAGGAGCGCCGGCGCGAAGCGCGGTCGTAGTTCGAAGACGCTGTCGGCGTCGCAGAGCCCCGCGATGATCGCGTGCATGTCGCAAGGCGCGTCGGTGTCCGGTGCCAAGGCGTCGAGGTCGGCGTCGGTTGGCTGCCCCGAGGGAAAGTCGTTGCCGTAGAACTCAAGGTACAGCTTCGCGGCGGCGATGGCCGCGTGTTCATCCTCCACCAACAGATCGATGCCGCCGCTCACCTCGTGCATCTCGGAGCCCGCAAGCTCGTTCGGCTTCAGTCGTTGCCCAAGGGCGGCTTCCACCATCGGTGGCCCGCCCATGCCGATGGACGATCCCGGCGTACTGACGAGGAAGTCCGAGAACCCCGCCAAGCTCGCATGACCCGCGAACGACGGGCCGGACACGATGGCTACCACGGGTGCCCAGCCGGACAGTTCGGGGACGCCGTCGAGGAACGAGAACCTCCCAATGGGGCCGCTCGTCTCGATGTGCCCCAGTCCGCCGCGGGGGTGCCGCGCACGGCTGCCACCGCCGTCGACGAACAGGACGACCGGCCAGCGCTGTTCGTAGGCGAGTGCGAACAGCCGTCCCAACCGTCCTGCGCCGTAGCCGCCGCCGTGGTCCGTGTAGTCCGTAGAGGAAGCCACGACCGGTTGACCCGCCACCGTGCCGACGAAGTCGACGCCCCCGGCCTCGGCAACCCAGTCGCCGTCGTGGCTCTTGGCCGCGATGCTGCCGTACTCAACCGCCGAGCCTGGATCGAGCAGCAGTCGCATCCGCTCGCGGGCCGTGAGCTTGCCGGTGTTGCCGACCTTGGTCACGATCTCCGGGCGCGCCGCGTCCTTCTGCCCGTCGCGGGCGTCTTCGAGCGCCTTGATGTCGTCGCGTCGCATCAGCGTGGGTCGATGGGGTGCTTCTTGGTGGCTGACCGCGTGCGGGGGATCCGCTGCAGCAGGGCACTGATCGTGGCGCGGGTGTCCGCCGGCTCGATGACGTCGTCGAACTGGTAGCTTCGACCGGCGCGGAGCCCGGAGGCGGCATCGCGCATGCGTTCCGCGTACCCGTTGCGGATGGCCATGGCTTCCTCGCGCGTCGCCGCGGCCAGGATTTCCTTGCGCTTGACGAGATAGGCGGCGCCTTCCAGCGACATGCCGCCCGACTCGACGGATGGCCAGGCGAGGCGTAGTTCCGGAACCCGGCGCGCCGCACCCCAACCGGACATGGCGTAGGGGCCGAGACCGTAGGCCTTGCGGATCTGCACGGAGCACAGCGGCACGGTGCGGTGGTGCAGGGCGGCGAGCGGGCGGGCATGGTGGCGTGCGATGCCTTCGCGCTCGGCTTGGGGCCCGACCATGTAGCCGGGGTTGTCGACGAAGCTCACGAGCGGGACGTCGTGGGCGTCGCAGAGTTCGACGAAGCGGGATGCCTTGTCCGCTGCCGCGGCGTCGATGGCGCCGGCAAGTGGCGACTTGGGCTGGTTGGCGAAGATGCCGACGGTGCGTCCTTCGAGACGAGCCAGGGTCGTGAGCATCGACCGGCCCCAAACGGCACCGATTTCGAACACGGTGTCCGCGTCCGCGAAGGCCCCGACGATGCGGCGCATGTCGTAGGGTCGGCGCCTGTTCTCCGGAATCAGATCGGCAATCGTGGTGGCGTCGGCAGCCGGTGCCCCGGGCACGTCGTCGACGACGAACAGCCTGAGGTATGCGCGTGCAGCAGAGATGGCTTCCCCCTCGCCGTCGACGATGAGGTCCACATCCCCGCTCTTCGCGTAGTCGTCTGCGCCGCGACAGTGGCCGTCCTGAGTCCCGAAATCGGCGTCGCGTGTCGCGATGACCAGGTCCGAGAGCATCGCGATCCCGGCGTGACCATCGATGGCACGCCCGCTGGCGATGGCGACGGTGGGCGCCCAGCCGTTGAGTTCCGCGAGCCCGTCGTAGAGTTCGAAGCGCCCGCGGGGTGTTACGGCAATGGGCGGTGGCGGTAGGGGATCATCAAGCCGTGCCCCGCCGCCTTCGACGAAGCAGACGAACGGCCAGCGATGTTCCACGGCCAGGTAGAGCAGCTTCGCCATCTTGCGCTGGTTGCGGTCGCTCTGCGTGCCACCGCGGACACTTTCGTCGTAGCCGGCGCCGGCGACGGGTTGCCCGTGCACGAGCCCGACGCCACCCACGAGGCCGTCGGCGTACGCTTGGTCGTCGGGGTGTGTCGTGGCCCCGGCGAGTGCCCCGTACTCGATGAAGCTCCCGGCGTCGAACAGCGCCGTCAACCGTTCCCGGGCCGTCAGGCGCCCCCGGCGGCGCGCTCCCTCGACCACGCCGGGTCGCGCGTCGTCGCGGCCCCGGGCGCGGGCCTCGGCGATCTGGCGTACGAGTTGCTCTTCCAGGGAGAAGCCTCTGTCCGGCTTTCGCGACCGCGAGAATAGCACCCGCCGCGCGACCAGCATTCAGGGGTTGGCGCGCAGCCTACGATCGCGAATTCGGTAAGCTGTTCCACCGCAACTGACGGGGTCGATGGATGGCAGCAAGAACGGAAAGACGCAGCTTCTGGACTTGGGGTTACGTCTCTGACGAGCCTTCCGACGCTGCACGCAAGGAGGCGGCACGGCACCTGGCCGAGCGGCTCGGGCAGGTGGTCGAACCGCCGAGCGTACCGGCGATCGACGCGATCTCGTTGCGACGGGCGCGACTCGACGTGCCTGCGGCGTTGGCCGACTGGGTCTCCGTCTCCGCCGAGGAGCGGATCACGCACACACACGGCGGTCACGCCTTGGAACTGCTCAAGGGCCTCAACGGTCGCTTCGAGAATCCACCCGACGCGGTCGCGCATCCCCGCACCGAGGACGAACTCGAGGCAACCGTGGCTTGGTGCGACCGCGACGGCCATGTGGCGATTCCCTACGGGGGCGGGACGTCGGTGGTCTGGGGTGTCACCGTGCCCGAAGAAGCAGCCACTGCGGTCACCATCGACCTCGACAACTTGAACACCGTGCTGGAAGTCGACGAGGTCTCGCGCGCGGCGCGCGTACAGGGCGGGATGCTCGGCCCCGACCTCGAGGCGGCGCTCAAGCCTCTTGGGCTCACTTTGCGGCACTTCCCGCAGAGCTTCCCGTGGTCCACCGTGGGCGGCTGGGTCGCAACGCGCTCTGGCGGACACTACGCGACCAATCACACGCACATCGACGACTTCGTGGAGTCGACGCGGATGCTCACGCCGCAGGGGTGGTTCGAGTCGCGGCGCCTGCCAGGCAGCGGTGCGGGGCCGAGCCCGGATCGCTTAGTGCTCGGTTCGGAAGGCACTCTCGGCGTCGTCACCGAGTGCTGGCTGCGGCTGCAGAAGCGGCCGACGTTCCGGGCCACGGCCGGCGTCCTTTTCGCATCCTGGCGCCAAGGGACGGAGGCGGTGCGCGCCATCGCGCAAGCCAAGCTCATGCCCGCCAACTTGAGGATCCTGGACCCCGGCGAGGCAGCGTTCTCGGCCGGCTTGGACGGCAACCATGCGCTCCTGATCATCGGTTTCGAGTCGAGCGAGATACCGCAGGGGGACAACGCGCGGGCCGCGGTGGCCATCGCCCGGAGCTTGGGCGGACTCATCGAGGACGACGAGATCCTCATCGATGACGGGACGGGCCAGCCGACCGGTCGCGGCGGTGCCGTGGGCGCATGGCGCAACGCCTTCATCGGCGTCAACGCCGGCCTGACCGCCGGTCTTGGACTGCTCTCGGATACCTTCGAGACCGCGATCACCTGGGACAAGTGGCCGGACTTCGACAACGAGGTGCGCGCCCGGGTCGGTGCGGTCCTGCGTGAAGCGGTCGGCGAGGACGCCCGGTTGTCGTGCCGTTTCACCCACGTCTACCCGGATGGACCGGCGCCTTACTACAGCTTCAGCGGCGCCGTGCCACGCGGTGCCGAGGAGGAGCGCTGGCAGGTGGTCAAGGACGCGGCGAGTGCCGCCGTGGTGGCGGCGGGCGGAACGGTGACCCATCACCACGCTGTCGGCCGGATGCACCGCGACGGCTACGACGAGCAGCGGCCGCTACTCTTCGCAGAGATGCTCCGTGCAGCGAAGCGGCGCGTGGACCCGAACGGAATCCTCAACCCGGGCGTGCTGATCGACCCCGCGTGAGCGTCAAGGACGCCGCAACAGCCAGTCGCGCATCGTCGTCGACACGAGCTCGGGTGCGTCCTGCTGCACGAAGTGGCTGGCTCCCGGGATGGTCACGAGGGTGAGGTCGGCATCCATCCAGTCCCAGGTCCCGCTCAACGCGCCGGGTAGAAGCGCGGTGTCTTCGAGACCGTGGAACATAAGCACCGGCATCTTCACGTTCTCCGCGTCAGGGGCGATGGTCGCCGTCTCGGCATCCGGGCGCGGATAGTTGGCCTTGTAGTAGTTCAGCATGGCCTCGAAGTCGGACTGTTCAAACGCGTCGACGTAGAGCTTGCGTGCGGCTTCGTCGCGCACCCAGGCCGCGAGCCGGTCGGCACGCAGGGCCTCGTGGGCGTTCGGTTGCTGGAAGTCGAACGCGTACTGGCTGTTGCGCCGCTGGTCGGGGTTGTTGGCGATCTCGCGCATCAGCCCGCGCGGATGCGGCAGGTTGAGGATGACCAAAAGGCGCACGATGTCGGGCCGTGTCATGGCGATGTTCCACGCCACGGCACCGCCCCAGTCGTGGCCAACCACCACCGCCGATTCGGCGGACTCGGCGGCGATCACCGCCGCGACGTCAGCGACCAGGTGCGGCATCGCGTAGTTCTGAACGCCGACCGGCTTGTCGCTCAAGTTGTAGCCACGCATGTCCAACGCGGCAACCCGGAAGGAGTCCTCGAGTGCGGCCATCTGCTCGCGCCACGAGTACCAGAAATCGGGGAATCCGTGGACGAACACCACCAGCGGGGCGTCCTCGGGTCCGGCCAAGGCGTAATGGAGGCGGACGTCGCCGTTGTTGGCGTAGCGGTGGTCAACGCGGTCGAGCATGTCGGCGGCTCCTGGTAGGGCTGTCATCCAAAGGGCGAGGGCTGCCAATCCGCGAACTGTCGCCGTGCGCACTCCCATTGCATCTGCCCCTTTGTTTCAGACTTGGATTTCATCATGCCACACGAAAAAGGGCGCCGTTTCCGGCGCCCTTTTCGCACGATCCTTGTGGATCAGGCAGCTTGCTGGAACTCCGGGTAGGCCTCGATGCCCGTCTCGGAGATGTCGACGCCTGAGAACTCTTCCTCTTCGGAGACCCGGATGCCGACGGTCGCCTTCAAGGCATACCAGATGATCAGCGAGGCGATGAACACCCAGCCGAAGATGCCGAGGATGCCCACGATCTGTCCGAGGATCGTCGCGTCACCGTTGTTGAACACGACGGCGATCACGCCCCAGATGCCACACGTTCCATGCACGCTGATGGCACCCACCGGATCGTCGATCTTGAGCTTGTCGAGCAGGACGATCGAGCACACCACGATCAGGCCGCCGACTGCGCCGATGATCATCGACCAGAAGGCGCTGCCGGACAGTGGATCGGCGGTGATGGCGACCAACCCGGCCAGGGCGCCGTTCAGCGCCATGGTGAGGTCGGCCTTGCCGAACCAAGCCCGCGCGAGCAGGAGTGCCGCGACCAATCCACCGCAGGCGGCGATGTTGGTGTTGACAAAAACCTGCGCGACGGCGTTGGCCTCGTCGACGTTGGAGATCTTGAGCTCCGAGCCGCCGTTGAAGCCGAACCAGCCAAACCAGAGCACGAACATGCCGAGCGTTGCCAGCGGCATGTTGCAGCCCGGGATGGCGTGTACTTCGCCGCTTGGTCCGTACTTGCCGGACCGCGGTCCAAGCAGCAGAACGCCAGCCAGCGCCGCCGCGGCACCGCACAGGTGGACTATGCCGGAGCCGGCGAAGTCGCTGTAGCCGAATTCCGACAGCCAGCCGCCGCCCCAGGTCCACATCCCCTGCACGGGGTAGATGATCCCGGTCATGATGACTGCGAAGCCTAGGAAGGCCCACAGCTTCATGCGTTCGGCGACTGCACCAGAGACGATGGACATGGCTGTTGCCACGAACACGACCTGGAAGAAGTAGTCGGAGCGCTCGGAGTGATCGGTCGCGACGCCGCCGGCAGTGCCGGCGATGATCTGCTCGGCCGTGTTCTCCTCGCCGATCAGGAAGCCGAAGCTTGGGATGATGCTCCCGGCATCCATGTACATGATGTTGTACCCGATCAGCAGGTACATGATGCACGAGATGGAATACAGAGCGACGTTCTTGGTGAGGATCTCGGACGTGTTTTTCGCCCGGATCATCCCCGCCTCGAGCATCGAGAATCCGCATGCCATGAACATCACCAGGACACCCATCAACAGGAAGTAGAAGGTGTCTAGGGCATAGTTGGTCTGGGTAAGAAGATCTTCCACGATTCTCTCCTATGAGTGGGCTGGGCTTACACGGCGTCGGTGCCGGTTTCGCCCGTTCTGATGCGAACTGCCTCTTCGAGCGAGGTGACGAAGATCTTGCCGTCGCCGACCTTGCCGGTGTTCGCAGCCTTACCGATCGCGTCGAGACATTGGTCCAAAAGACCGTCGTCGATCGCTACCTCGACCTTGACTTTCGGAAGAAAGTCAACGACGTACTCGGCGCCGCGATACAGTTCGGTGTGCCCCTTCTGCCGACCGAACCCTTTCACTTCCGTCACCGTCATGCCTTGAACGCCGATCTCGGAAAGCGATTCCCGGACGTCGTCGAGCTTGAACGGTTTGATGATTGCCGTGATGAGTTTCATGGGTTCCCCCTGTCAATGCGCCCGAGGTCCGCACCCGCCCGGTGGACGGGTGCTACCTCTTAAATGCGCGGTTAGTCTCCTTGGTGCATTTCTCGTGGAAGATCGATGCCGCCAAGGATTGTGCCTTGATTACAGGCTTAGCGAAAGAATGGGGCGGAGTTCGCAGTCGCGGCCGCAACTGCCGTCGTCGTCGATGTCCGTCCCGTAGAGGCCCAGGGACACGGAAGCGCCGAGCAGTTCGAACGACAGGGCGGCGCTGTAGTCGATGTACTCGTCGCCCTGCTCCGTACCGAAGAAGTCACCGCCGGGGGAATCTGCCATGTTCAACCCGAGATGCAGGTCTAGGGTGACGAACTCGCCCAAGGCATGGCTGTAGTCGGCATACGGGTAAAGGAACGTGACGTCACTGACGGCGAGGTACTCCGGCGAGTAGTTGACGCCCAGGGTGAAGTCCGCGAACGACAGCGAAGCCGCCAGTTCCTGGTAGTTGAGGGCTTCGCGGTTGCCGGGGTACTCGAACTGGATGAAGGATAGGTCGAGGCCAACGCCTTCAGCCACCTCGCCGGACCAGCCGAGGTAGAGGTCCCACTCCATCGAGGCGACATTGCCGTCGTCGTCGGCGCCGAAGTTGACGTTCGAGCCCCAGGTGCCCACGTAGAAGCCGGACGAGAACGCGAGATCGAATCCACCTTGGATCGCCGGGTCGCGCTGTGTCTGCGACCATCCGCGGAAGGAGTAGTCGGAAGCCAAGGTCACGTTGCCCGTGATGGCGGGACCGTCGTCTTGCGCGAAGGCCGCAGGTGCGGCCAGCAGGCCGACGGCGAGGAGCATGGGTAGTTTCTTCATTTCAGATTCCCCTTGTTGAGTTTGCGTATGGCTCGGTGAGCCGACTTCGGCCACCGAGCGACCGCCTACAATGATGCGCAAAACTGCATATGCCGTGCCAAAAAACAAACCTACTTTGTTTCAACAGGTTACGGCGTTTGCCCTCGTCCGTGCCTCGATTCAGTGCCCGGAAGTGTCGCGAAGGCACCACATTGGTGCGCGTTTTGCCGCCGGTGCGGTCGGCTGACCGGCACGGGGGCAGCGCGGGCGCGGCGCGTTGGGCATCGCGTCGGGCGGATTTCCTACACGCGCACGGGGCGTTCGTCTCTTTCCTTGCCCTGGGCGTCGCTCCTACAGTGCGGGCCTGATGGCCGTCCCCGTGAACACCCGTGCCCAATACGGCCTCGAAGCACCGAAGGTGCTCGTCGAGGCGCACTACCAGCCCGGTACGCCGTCCTTCACGCTGGTGGGGATGGCGCAGAAGGCCGTGCGCGAGGCGCGCGACCGCGTGCGCAGCGCAATCCGGAACGCAGGCCTCGACTTTCCCCAGGCCCGCTTGGTGGTCAACTTGGCACCGGCGGACTTGGCCAAACACGGCGGTCGATTCGACCTCGCCATCGCGGTTGCCATTCTCACGGCCACCGAGCAGATCCCGGACCGTCACTTGCCCCGCCTCGAGTTCCTCGGCGAACTCTCGCTCTATGGCGATCTACGCCCAGTTGCCGGCGCGTTTTGCGCGGCGGCGAAGCTGGCTGGAACCGGGGCGGGCCTGGTGATTCCCAGCGCGCAATGCCACGAGCTCGGCGCCTTGGCTGACGCCGACCTGGCCGTGTACCCCGTGGACTCTCTGCTTGACGTCGTGCGGTTGCTCGCCGCGGATGCGCTGCCCGGTGCCGTCAAGCTTGAAAGACCGCGCCCGGCGGCGAACCGGTCGCCATCGTTGAACGACGTCCGGGGACAAGCGCATGCCAAGCGGGCGTTGGTGGTCGCGGCGGCCGGCGGCCACCACCTATTGATGGTCGGCCCGCCGGGAACGGGCAAGACCATGCTCGCGCGCCGCCTGCCGGGGCTGTTGCCGCCACTCGAGCCGAGCGAGGCTGTTGAAGTCGCCAATATCTACTCGGTTTCGGCGCGACGCGCCCCGCAGTTTGCTGAACGGCCCTTCTGCGACCCGCACCACAGCGCGTCGGCCGCGGCCATGATCGGCGGCGGAAACCCGGTCGTACCCGGCGAAGTGACGCTCGCGCACCGTGGCGTCCTGTTCCTCGACGAGTTGCCCGAGTTTCAGCGCGATGTGCTTGAAGCCCTCCGGGAGCCTCTGGAGGGCGACGATGTCGCGATCGCCCGCGTCAACCAGACCGTTCGCTTCCCGGCCCGCTTCCAGCTCGTCGCCGCGATGAATCCGTGTCCCGCGGGATTCGTCTGCGACGAAACCCGTTGCCGCTGCGCACCACAGCAGGTCGCCAGGTACCGG
The DNA here is from genome assembly GCA_965203685.1 of Candidatus Azotimanducaceae bacterium. Lineage (GTDB taxonomy): Bacteria > Pseudomonadota > Gammaproteobacteria > Pseudomonadales > Azotimanducaceae > VXYL01. Next base: position 4,647,915 of record OZ241908.1, on the reverse strand, counting down.
AGCCGGGTGTCCGGACCACTGCTCGACCGGATCGACGTGCGCATCGAAGTGGGACCGGTTGCGGACGACGATCTGTGGGCCGAGGGCGTACCGACCCTCGACGATGGCGCTTTGCGCGCTGCCGTTGCGGCGGCGCGCGACCGGCAGTGGCGTCGTGCCGGGCGGCTGAACGCGATGCTGGCCGCGGCGGCGGTGGACGAGTTCTGCAGGTTGGAACCGGCCGCCACGAACCTACTGCGCCGGGCTGGTCAGCGGCTCAAGCTTTCGGCCCGTGCCATTCACCGGGTGCGCAAGGTCGCGCGAACGATCGCCGACTTGGCGCGCGCGGAGTCGGTTGGCGCGCCGCATGTGGGCGAGGCCTTGGGCTATCGGGCAATGGAAGGGGGTCGAGACCTCGGTGCGTGACGACACGGGGCCAGTTGCGCGACCGGGGCTTGCTTGATGGCGAGCTTTTCGCGCGGCTGGAACGTTGCCTATCATTGCGCCACCCCAGCTATCGAAGACAGACCGCTTGGACGCACGCGGTGGCCTTGCCGCGCGTTCCCATCGGTGGCGGAGCCCAGTTGGCGTAGATCATGCTGTTCGTTCGGTCATTAGCCGTACTCGCGTCGCTGTACTTCGGCATCGTTGGCGCTGCGGAGCCGAATGGTCGCGCCCATGCTCACGCAACCCAACTGTCTCGGGCACCCACGCTGGATGGCAACGTAGCGGCCGACCCGGCGTGGGACGGCGTTGTGCCGTACACGGGGTTCACTCAACTCAGGCCCGACCATGGGGCGCCTGCTTCCGAGCGTACGGAGGTCTACTTCGGTTTCACTGACGATGCGCTGCATGTCGGCGTCATCTGCCATGAAGGCGACCCTCGGACGATCACCGTGTCGAACGACGATAGCCAATCCGACTCGTTCCATCTTGTTCTCGACACGTTCGGCACGGGCCGGGCCGGCGTGGTGTTCGGGACCAACCCTGTCGGGGCGGAATACGACGGCCAGATCTCCGGCGAGTTCCCCGACTGGAACTGGAGCACGCTCTGGGAGGTCCGTGCCCGGACGCACGATGGCGGCTGGAGCGCGGAGTTCGCAATCCCGTTCCAGTCGTTGCGCTACGGCCCCGGCGACGTCCAGAGCTGGCGCGTCAACTTCGGACGCATGATTCGGCGCACGAGCGAGATCCTGTATTGGTCGCCGATTCCCCGCCAATTCAGCATGTACCGCCTGTCTCTCGCAGGGCAGATCGACGGCATTCGCGTCCCTAGGCAGCGGCACAACCTGGAGGTCACGCCGTACGTGCTCGGCAGCGCCGCTCGCGGCGGCGAGGCGCGGGGCACGCAGCAGGAGGACGACGTCGGCTTCGACATGAAGTACTCGATCACACCGAGTCTTACGCTCGACCTCACCTACAACACGGACTTCGCGCAGGTGGAGTCCGATCAGCAGCAGGTCAACCTGGGACGCTTCAGCCTGTTCTTCCCGGAGACGCGACCGTTCTTCCTGGAGAACGCGGGTTCCTTCAGCGTCGGCTTCCCGGGCACGCGACTGTTTCATTCCCGGCGAATCGGCATCGCGCCGGACGGCCGTCGGCTGGGTATCGACGGCGGTGTGCGTGTCTCGGGCAAAGTCGGTGGGGCGACCAATCTCGGTTTGCTGCACATGCGCGCAGCAGGGGCTGATGGTGGCGATCGCAACGATTTCAGCGTCGCGCGGCTGAGCCGCGATCTCAGGAACAGGTCGTCGTTGGGGTTCATAGCCACCGACCGACGGGACGGCGACTCGAGCAAACAGACCTATGGCCTGGACGGGAGCCTCGGCATTGGCGCGAACGGGCAACTGTACGCGCTGATCGGACGCACCCGGACCCCGGGCGTCGACAGCGACGACCACCTCGCCAATTTCTACGCGAGCTACAACTCCCCCGAGTGGAACGTCGACGGCGCGTACACGGAGATCGGCGCCGGCTTCGATCCGGCCGTTGGCTTCGTCACGCGGCGCAACTTCCGCCGGGCGGGCGTGTTCGCGATGAGGACATTCGTGGACGAAGAGACGCTGCGCGAGTGGCGGCCGCTGGCCAGCTACGCGGCGTTCTGGGACTTCGACGGCTACCACGAGACCGGCGATCTCCATCTCGAGAGTTGGTGGGTCTGGAAGAGCGGCGCGGACGTCTGGCCGGCGGTGAACTTCATCCACGAGGGCGTCAAGGAGCCGTTCACCATCGCCGGTGTCACCGTGCCTGCGGGGGACTACCAGACGAGGGACTTCCAGATGGGTGCAAGCTCCGCGCGAAACAGGCCTTGGAGCGTCGCCGCCGTGTTGGTCACGGGCGGGTTCTACAACGGCACCCGCCACAACATATCCCCGAAGGTCAACTATCGACGAGACGAGACCTTCAGCGCTTGGGCGGCCTGGGACCACAACACGATCGATCTCGGTAGCGAGGCCGGCTCGTTCAGCGTCAACTTAGCCCGGACGGGCTTCTCCTATTCGTTCACGCCCAAGATCAACCTGTCCGCGCTAGTCCAATACAACGACGCCGACGACGTGTTCTCGGTGAATGTCCGGTTCTCGTGGCTGCGCTCCGCCAACGCCGGCCTCTACCTTGTCTACAACGAACTTGACGAACGCACCGCCATGGGCCCGCCACAGCGGGAACTGGTGCTGAAATACAGTCACATCTTCGACGTGTTGTAGGCCTGGTGCCGCCCTACGACTTAAGCGTCACCCGTCATGAAGTCGATCGCGGCTTGGAGCTCCGCGTCGGAACACGCCATGCACAGTCCCATCGCTGGCATCAACCCGTCGGCGAACCCGGCTTTCGTGTTCTGCAGCAGAACCTCGTTGCCCTTCGCGAGCCGCGGTGCCCAAGCCTCGGCGTCGCCGACCTTGGGCGCGTCGTTGAGGCCCGCGTCGTGGCAAGTGCGGCAGAACGTCCCGTAGACATCGCTGCCACTCAGGGCGGCGGCTGGCGGAGCCTCGGCGGCCGGGGCGCCGGCGCAGTCCTGGCCTTCAAGGCACAGCTTGCCGAACGGTGCCGTGCGTTCGGCGATGTCCGCAACCGTGCCGGGATCCATGGTCTGTCCAAAGGCCAGCACAGCGACGAAGGCGGCGATGGAGGCGAAGGATAGGTACAGCTTGTTCTTGGCGCTGGACATCAACGACTAACTCGGGACGGCTATGGGGACGGCGGCGCATTATACATACGCGGTTGCGCGGAACGCGCTCTCAGTCTTGCAGGCTGACGAGTTCGACGCCCTCGTCCACACGGTCCCCGACTGCACAGTGCACGGCCGCGACAGCGGCGTCGGCAGGCGAGCGGATGCTGTGTTCCATTTTCATGGCCTCGAGGACCACGAGGACCGCGTCGGTACGTACGCGGTCCCCGGCGGCCACGGCGACCGAAACGATGCGTCCGGGCATCGGGGCGGTGACGCGTCCACCGCGCTCGCTGGCACGACCGAAGGCGCCCGCGTCGGGCTCGGCGATGGTCAGGCGGTCCGTCGTTCCCGCGGCGGTGGCGAACACGTCCTGGCCGACGTGCACGAGGCGCACGCGCATCGGTTCGCCGTCGATGCGGGCCGAAAGCAGGCCGTCTGCGAGGTGCACGTCGTCGAACCGCAGTGCGCCACCCGGCGTGTGCACCACGTAGTGGTCGGGATGAGAGACGATGGGCACTTCGATCGCCTTGCGGCTGCGTCGCGCGCGGATGGTCTGCTCATCCGCCAGGTTGACCTGGAACGCGTCGTTGCGCGACCACGGATCGCCGTCACGCTGGGCCAGGACATGGCCGAGCAGTCCAGCGGCGCTCAACCGCCAGTCGTCTGGAGGCGCCAGTTCGTCTCCGTGCCGCTCCGCCATGGGCGTCGTATAGGCACCGCTTGAGAACTGCGGGTGGCTGAGCACGTTTCGAAGCCAGGCGATGTTGTGTTCGACACCGGCGATCTCGGTTCCCCGCAGCGCGGCGTCGAGCCGAGCCACGGCCTCGGCACGGGTGGCGCCGTGGGCGATGACCTTTGCGAGCATCGGGTCGTAGTGGACGGTCACCTCGGTGCCGTCGCGAACCGCGGTATCGACGCGGGCCTCGCCGAACGCGACCCGGTGCAAAGTGCCGGTCGACGGCAGGAACCGGCCTCCGCGCGTGTTTTCGGCGTACAGCCGCGCCTCGACGGCGTGGCCATCGATGGCGACATCGTCCTGGTCGAACGCGATCGGCTCGCCGGCAGCGATCTTGAGTTGCCACTCGACGAGGTCCAGGCCGAGGATCGCTTCGGTGACGGGGTGCTCGACCTGCAGGCGCGTATTCATCTCCATGAAGTAGAAGTCGGCACCCTCGGCGATGAACTCCACGGTTCCCGCACCGACATAACCGACCGCGCGCGCCGCCCGGATCGCCGCATCGCTCATTCGAGAGCGCAACTCCGGGGTCACGGTGGGTGCCGGTGCTTCCTCGATGACCTTCTGATGGCGACGCTGGACGGAGCAGTCGCGCTCAAAGAGCGACAGCGTCTTGCCGTGAGTGTCCGCTAGGATCTGGATCTCGATGTGCTTCGGTGCCGTCAGGTAGCGCTCAAGCAGCACCGTGTCGTCGCCGAAGGCGGCCAGCGATTCGCGCTTCGCCCCGGCGAGCGCGGCGTCGAAATCCTCGGCACGGTCGACTTGGCGCATGCCTTTGCCGCCACCGCCCATGGAGGCCTTGATGAGCACGGGGAACCCGATCACGGCGGCTTGGGCAGCGAGATTTTCCGGATCCTGGTCCTCTCCGTTGTAGCCCGGCACGACCGGGGTTCCGGCTTCCGCGACCAAGGCCTTGGCGCCGATCTTGGAGCCCATGGCTCGGATGGCGTCGGCCGAAGGCCCGACGAAGGTCGCACCTGCGGCGGACACTGCTTGGGCGAAGTCCGCGTTTTCGGACAGGAAGCCATACCCGGGATGCACGGCGTCGGCACCGCTCGCCGTGATGGCTTGCACGAGGGCGTCCTGATCGAGGTAGCTCCGCGCCGCGGGCGCGGGACCGATTCGAACGGCGTCGTCGGCCTGCTCGACATGCAAAGCTCTCGCGTCGGCATCGGAGTAGACGGCGACGGTTCGGATGCCGAGTCGCCGCGCCGTCTTGATCACGCGGCAGGCGATTTCACCGCGGTTGGCGATCAGGAGGGTCTTGAACATCACTTACATCCGGAAAATGCCGAACCGGTGCTCGGAGCCCGATGCCGGATCGCGGGTTGCCATGGCGAGTGCCAGGCCGAGCACGCGGCGCGTGTCGACGGGGTCGATCACGCCGTCGTCCCACAGCCGTGCACTGGCGAAGTAGGGGTGGCCTTCGTGTTCGTACTGCGTGCGGATGTCGTCCATGAAGGCATCCTGCTCGGCCTCCGGCCAGGTCTGCCCGCGTGCCGCGGCACCGTCCCGGCGCACGGTTGCCAGCACATGCGCGGCCTGCTCGCCGCCCATCACCGAGATCCGCGCATTGGGCCACGTCCACAGCATGCGCGCACCGTAGGCGCGACCGCACATCGCGTAGTTGCCGGCCCCGAACGAGCCGCCGATCACGACGGTGAACTTCGGTACGCCGGCGCAAGCCACCGCGGTGACCATCTTGGCACCGTCCTTCGCAATGCCGAGGTTCTCCGCCTTGCGGCCCACCATGAAACCCGTGATGTTCTGCAGGAAGACGAGCGGAACGCCGCGGCGGTCGGCGAGTTGTATGAAGTGCGCGCCCTTCAACGCCGACTCCGAGAACAGGACGCCGTTGTTGGCGAGGATCGCCACGGGAGTGCCTTCGATGTGCGCGAAGCCACACACCAGCGTGTCGCCGTAAAGCGCCTTGAACTCGTGGAAGTCCGAGTCGTCCACAAGCCGGGCGATGATCTCGCGGACGTCGTAGGGGGTGCGCGTGTCGGTCGGGATCACGCCGTAGAGTTCCTCCGTGGGATAGCGTGGGGCGACCGCGTCGCGCGTGGTGACGTTGCTCTCGTAGCGGAGGGGCGTGGCGGCGATGATCTCCCGCGCCAGCGCCAGCGCATGCTCGTCATTGACCGCGAGGTAGTCGGTGACGCCGGAACGGCGCGAGTGGACGTCGCCGCCGCCGAGGCTCTCGGCATCCACTTCCTCGCCCGTGGCCGCCTTCACCAAGGGCGGACCACCGAGGAAGATGGTGCCCTGGTTCTGCACGATGATCGCCTGGTCGCACATCGCCGGCACGTACGCGCCGCCCGCCGTACAGGAGCCCATCACCACCGCCACTTGCGGGATGCCGGCGGCGGACAGGTTGGCCTGGTTGTAGAAGATCCGGCCGAAATGGTCCTTGTCGGGGAAGATGCCGGCTTGCAGCGGCAGGAAACCGCCGCCGGAGTCCACGAGGTAGATGCACGGCAGGTGGTTCTCCCCGGCGATCTCCTGGGCTCGCAGGTGCTTCTTGACGGTGATCGGGTAGTAGGTTCCGCCCTTCACCGTGGCGTCGTTGGCGATCACCATGCACTCCGCGCCGGCCACGCGCCCGATCCCGGCGATCAGGCCGGCCGCCGGGGTGACGTCGTCGTACAGTTCGTGGCCCGCAAGCTGGCCGATCTCGAGAAAGGGCGACCCTGTGTCAAGTAGGCCTTGGACGCGCATCCGGGGGAGCAGCTTGCCCCGGCCGACGTGCCGGTTGCGCGACCGCTCGTCCCCGCCGAGCGCGATGCGTTCGGCGAGTTGTTTCAGATCCCGGCTCAAGGCACGGTTGTGGGCGTTATTGGCCGCGAAGGTGGGGTCGCCCGTCTTCAGGGCTGTTCCGAGGATCGCCATGCGGCTCGCCGTTACGTGTCGAAGTCCAGTGTCGCAAGAGGAACGCCGCGAAGGCAACACTCCACCGCCCCAAGTCTCAAGGAACTGTTCCATAATCGTGCCCTTCGCGGCACGGACTATAGGAACATGAGGCTTGACGGCAAGGTCGCTGTGATCACGGGTGGTGCCGGCGGCATCGGCCAGGGTGCGGCGAAACGCTTCGCCGCCGAGGGTGCCAACGTGGTGATCGTGGACCTCGACGAAGGGGCGCTCGACGACGCGTTGCGCGCGATTGGCAGCAACCGGGTAAGCGCATGTGCGGCCGACGTCACGCAGGCCAGGGACAACGAGCGCATGTTCGAGGTCGCCACCGAGCGTTACGGCGGTGTCGACATCTTCCTCGCCAACGCCGGCATCGAGGGTGCCGTAGCGCCGATCGTCGACTCGCACGAGGAGGACTTCGACCGCGTGATCGCCGTCAATGTGAAGGGCGTGTGGCTGGGTCTGAAATCGGCCATCCCCGCGCTCGCCGCCCGCGGCGGTGGCAGCATCGTGATCACGTCGAGCGTCGCCGGCCTCTCCGGAACGCCCGGGATCGCGCCTTACGGTGCCAGCAAGCACGCCGTCATAGGCCTGATGCGCGCCGCAGCGCGTGAATGCGCCCCTATGAACATCCGCGTCAACACCGTCAACCCGTCGCCGGTCGACACGCGCATGATGCGCAGCCTCGAAGCGGGCATGTCGCCGGACGACCCCGAGGCGGCGCGCGAACGGATCGCGGCCAACATCCCGCTCGGCCGCTACGCGCAGCCGGACGACATCGCCCAGGTCATGCTGTTCCTCGCCAGCGACGATGCCGCGTTCATCACCGGCGGAATCTACAAGGCGGACGGCGGCAGTAGCGCGTACTAGGAGACCTTTTATGCCCAGTCTTGCCAGCACCGCCAGGACGGTGGATGTCGAAGACGATGTCCTGGCCGCGATCGACGCCTGCTACGAACGCGGCTGGACCGACGGCCTGCCGGTCGTGCCCCCCGAGATGTCCCGTGTCGAGGCGATGCTCGCGATGGAAGGTCGCCCACCCGAGACCGTCATCGCCACGCACCCGACCACGGGACTCGAGTGCAGCGTCCTGGCGGCGGCGGTGAACGCGGTCATGGCGGGCTGCCTCCCGGAGTACTTCCCGGTTGTCGTCGCGGCGCTCGAGGCCGCCAACGAGCCCGCGTACAACTTCCACGGTTCGACCGCCAGCACCGGCGGTTCGGCGCCGCTGCTGATCGTTGCCGGCCCGGCGGTGACCGACATCGGCATGAACGCGGCCGGCAACGTCTTCGGTCCCGGCAACCGCGCCAACGCGACGATCGGGCGTGCCATGCGGCTCATCATCCTAAATGTCTTCGAGATGATCCCGGGTGTGTCGGACCAGTCCACCCAGGGCCACCCCGGCAAGTACTGCTCGTGCATCGCCGAACGGGCCGAGCGCAATCCCTGGCAGCCGCTGAACGTCGAACTAGGCTTCGGCGAGGACATCTCCAGTGTCACCGTGTTCGCCGGCGCCGGGTTCTGCAACGTTGAGAACCACGGTGGCAATACGCCGGAAGCCATCCTCGACTGCGTCGCCGACTCGATGGCCAATCTCGGATGCATCACGACGGGCCAGTCGGTGGTCGTGCTGTCGCCGGAACATGCCGAGATCGTCGCGAGCACCGGATGGACCAAGGCGGACGTCCGCCAATACCTGTTCGACCATGCATCGCAGTCCGTCGAGGCCATGAAGCAGGTCAAGAAGTACGTGCCGAGGGAGCATGAACGCCAAGGCACCGAGGACGTGCGCCGCGGCTTCGGCCCGGACGACATCCTCGTCACCGTCGCGGGTGGCGATGCCGGCGGTCACTCGGCGTTCATCCCATCGTGGAGCCGCAGCCGCGGCTCCATCATGCAATCCAAACCCATCGGCGTGTGCATCGACTGCTAGCGTCTCACCGGTACGTGACGTCCTCGCCGCATCCTAAGGAGGTTTTCCAATGAGCATCACTTTGATCGACCCCGGCGGTCGTGGCGGATCGACGGACCGGACCCTCGCGCCGCGTCTCGACGACCTCGCCGGCCGCAGCATCGGCTTGCTGTCCAACGGCAAGGCCAACGCGGACGTGCTGTTGAACGAGACAGCCGCGCTCTTCGCTCGCGACTTCGGCTGCGAGGTGAACGGTTTCATCAACAAGGGGAACGCGTCGAGACCGGCGCTCCCGGAACATCACCGGGAACTGTCGGACAGCGCCGATTTCCTGATCACGGCGGTCGGCGATTGAGGGAGCTGCTCAACGTGCAGTGTGCATGACGGCATCTCTTTCGAACAGCTTGGCAAGCCCGCGCTGGTGATCTGCACCTACCCGTTCGAGGTAACGGGGCGCAACATCGCGAGAGCCCTTGGCATACCGGACTACCCGTTCGCGATGGTCGACCACCCGATTGGCAGCCGCACCCTGGGCGAACTCAAGGAGCGGGCGCGTTCGGCGTTCGAGCAAGGCGTGAGAATCCTGAAGGCGTCGTGAGTTGCCGACCGCCCGACGACATGGCAGGTGAGCGTCGAACTTCGTTGCGCGACCGTGCTGACCTGGACGGTGCCTTCACGTTGGCAGGACCACCTGCTGCCCGGCCGGTGAGCCCAACTACGATCGTCCCGGCAATCCTCGAACACACCGCCTGACCAGCGGATAGGAGGGATGAGTCGTAGTCCGCGGCACCGTCATGCACGAGACGCGGCGACTGCTGCTGCGACATCCTCGCGGGGCTGTCCGAACTCGTCGTCACAGAGCATCTTCATCACATCCTGCAGTTCCCGTTCGGTGAGCGCCGCGTGAATTCTCGTCGCCCCGGCAAAGGCGTCGGCCGATTCCACCTTCTCATCCCGTTCCCGCAGGTCGCGGACAAACGATGGCACGATGCAGGTCTGCATGGCCCAGCGTTCCCGGCCGGAGACATTCAGTTCGGGCGGGGAACGATGGTAGGTGCGCGAGTCATACAGGATGCCGGAGCCTGCTGGAAACGACATCTGCACCACGTCTTTATGTGGTCCTTCGCCAGCCACCGTTGGAATGGCATTCATCTCCGTAGGTGGCGGGCCTTCAAACTCGTGTGATCCCAGGACGAACTGGGTGGAACCCGCCTCAGGCGTGAAGTCCGTCAGCGCAATGTTGAACTGCATGCCCAGGCGGTCCCTGCGCTGCTTCCAATCAGGGTACCGTGTCGAAATTGACGCATCGAGTTTTTCGAACTCCTCAGGACCCAGCATGTAGGTGTGTGCTGCCGTCTCGCTGTTGACCGGATAGGGATAGTCGCAGTGCCAGCCACCTGGCATGACCTGGGTATTGTCGCCGGCCTTCTCCGCCGGCCTCAGGATCGTGAATCCCGGGCACTGGCAGTAGTGAATGTCTTCAACGCCCAGGTAACTCTCGAGAAGCCACAGTGATACCGGGTGCATCAGCGCCTGTGCCACTGCAGGGGTCATACCGAGAAAACTCTCGCCTTCATCCATCAGCCTTCGTGGTCGGATGATGTTGTCGCCGGACTTGTAGGGGCGTTTATCCTGGCCCGCCCGCAACTTTGCTTCCTTGTCAGCCCCTTTTTTGCGGACTTTATTGATGTTCGCGATCAGGTTCGTCAGCATCGCAGGACTCATCACGTTTTCCACCACCGTCCAGCCCTGGGTCTCCAGTTCCGCCAGGTAGGCCGACGGCAACCGCGCAGGCGCCTGTCGCGCGGAGAAAACCCGGTCAGCACCTAGCCCTGACAAACTCGAATCGTCGCCAAGGACACGAAAGGCAGGTGACGCGAGCTCGCTGGCGCCTGGTCCAAAGACGGCGTCAATCGCCGTAGCACTGTCGTCAGCGGAAGGTTCACCACTGGGCGCCACCGACACCATGGCGCCGGTGGCTGCATTCCTGAGGGTTTTGTCGTCCGTCCATTCCCAGATGCAGCTGTCGTCACAGCGCGGACGCAGTCCAAGTGCAGTCTGCCCACCATCACTCAGATGGAGTCCCGTTGCATCGCTGACCAGCAGGATATACTCGTGCATGGCAGACCTCTCGTTGGTTGAAGCGCGTAGTTTAGGGTAGCGGCATTGTGACGTGAACGTCCCCGTGGTGCCATCATCGTAAGGCGTCTTCAGCGCAATGACGACATTGCCGTTGTTGGCCAAGGGTAATCGTCTGTCCGCAATCGCAGGTCGGGTAATGTACCGGCACAGGCGCTCAAGCTTCTTGCGTTGATCAGACTTGCAAGCGATACCAGCATGCAGAGAAAAGCCAGCGTGTTTGGTTACCAGATCGTCGCCTTTGCGCTGCTCGGTGGCTGATCGATCTTGGGTTTCAACATTTGTCGATTGGGATCGACATCAGGAGCAGCAATGTCACAAGAGCCCCACTACATCGTAGTCGGTGCAGGCGCGGCTGGTGGCGTGATGGCGGCCCGGCTGTCTGAAGACCGGGAGAAGCGCGTCCTCCTGCTCGAGGCGGGCGTAGATTACGAGCGCGACGGTTCCAACGAGGGATTGCCGGACGCGATCCTCTACGGCTACGGCAATCCCGGCAACCCGGGACCCGCTGAAGTCCGGGGGCATCACTGGTATCCAGAGCCCGCCGATCCTTGCGGCGACGCTGCTGCGGTAAACGCTGGCGGTCTATACGGCTACACGGGCTCGGGTGATGCACGGCACGCCGTCGACATCCCCCGCGGCCGTATCGTCGGGGGCACGACCTCAGTGAACAGCCAGATGTGGGTGCGCGGAACTACCGAGGACTTCGACTACTGGAGTACGGAACTCGGCTGCGAGTCGTGGTCGTTCGACAGCGTGCTGCCCTTCTTCAACTCGATCGAAAACGACGTCGAATTCGGCCGCGAGGCATACCACGGTGACAGCGGTCCCATCACGGTTCGCCGTCACCCGCGAACCGAGTGGCGCGAAGCCGACGTTGCCTGGTACAACGCATGCATCAACCGCGGCTTCGAGAGTTGCGCGGACGTCAACGCGCCGGGTTCGCCCGGCGGGGTCGGCTCACTTGCCCTCAACAACGTGGACCGCGTGCGCCAGAGTTCGGCGCTCACGTTTCTAGCCGGTGCCCGGGAGCGGCCGAACCTGACCATCCGCGGCGACGCAGAAGTTCGCCGGGTACTCTTCGACAGGCGATCGCGCGGGCTTCCCCTTGCCACGGCAGTCGAACTCATGGATGGCTCCGTGCTGCATGCCTCTGTCGAAGTCATCCTGTGCGGAGGTGCGATCGCATCTCCACATCTGCTTCTCCGATCCGGAGTCGGTCCTGCCGACGAACTGACTGCCGCCGGCGTTGAACCGCTGGTGGATCTGCCAGGCGTCGGCAAAAACCTGCGGGATCATCCTGCCGCCCGGTTGGCCTTCCGTATGAGGGAAGACATTGCACCGGACAACATGGACGGCTCGTCCTATCCCATGCCCCTGTACCTGCGCTACACGGCTGAGCCCCCTGCAGAGACTGCGGCGCTTGCGAACGACTTACTGCTGTACACCGGTCCGCTGCAGAGCCGGGCCGGCTCGGCCCCGACTTCCGCCGGCGACCGCACCTTCATGATCCAGGCGACCCTCATGCTCGGACTAAGCGCCGGCACCGTCACGCTTGCGCCTCCGAAACCGGACGGAACCCCTGACGTTGAGGCAATGCCAGTGATTGAGATGGGATGGCTCACACACGAAGCCGATCGCATTCGCCTACACGACGCTATGCGGCTCTCGCTGCAACTCGCCGAGTCGGCGGAAATGTCGACGGTCATCGAACGACCCATCGCGCCCGCCGCCGACGAGGTCAACAGCGAGTCTGCCGACTCGGTGTTGGATTCTTGGATCGCATCTAACGTCGTGAGCTCTCAGCATCAGACCAGCACCTGCCGGATGGGAGGTCCGCACGATCCGGAGGCCGTTTGCGACGAAGAGGGCCGGGTCTTCGGGACCGAAGGACTCCGCGTCGTGGACGCGAGTCTGATGCCCGACTGTCCGCGCGCGAACACTCAGGCGACCACCTACATGATCGGCGAGCGTATCGCGAGAATCATCAACGCGGGGTCACTGGAGACCGCCATCTGGGCCGTGTCGCAATCGACATCGTGATGATCGGATACCAGGACGACGAGGAGCCTATACCTCCTCCTCATCCATGCACACGGGAAAGACCGATGGAATCCCCGTCAAGCTGATCCTCCACAGGACCCGGGTATCGTCGGGGCCGGTCGCCTGACCAATGGGGCTTGCTTTGTGCATCGTTGTCGGGTTGTCCCACATGAGAATGTCGCCTACCCGATGCCTGTGCGAATTCAGGAACCGTGGGGCCAATGCGTGCTCACAAAGCGAGCCAAGGAGCCGCTTCGCCTCTGCGTCGGGCATTCCCCGGATGCCCTGGCTACTGCCGGAGATGGCATAAAGGGTCCTGCGGCCGGTGACGGGATGACTGCGAACGAGTGGATGGTGAACGGTACGGTAGTCCCAGCTCTTTATCACGGGCGGCGCGTGCTCCTCCGGACGCGCGACGATGGAAACACCGCGTCGGTGTATGACCTCCAGCTCGTCGATCTCGCTCTTGGTACTTTCAGACAGCGCGTCGTATGCACCCGCCATGTCGCAGAAGTGTGTCTCATCGCCAGACGGTGGGGCTGCGATCGAGTGAAGCATGGTGACGCTCGCAAGTGGACTCGTGAACGATTGGTCCGTGTGCCAATGGGCGGCGCTGTGCTTGGTCTTCCGTATGTCCTCTCGCAGGTTGTCGACCGGGATGATCTCGGGGTACTCCGCCTTGTCGGGGATCAGCAGCAAGGGATCACCGATACGCCGCGCGAAGTCGACGTACTCGGCCTCGGTTAGACCGCCAGTCCGCAGGACGGCGATGCGGTTTGTGTAGAGTGCAAACAGCAACTCACGTAGCGCGTCGTCCGACATCGTCGCGACATGGGGATCGACGACCTCGACCCCAAAGTTTCCCGGTAGTGCTCGCGTGTAGTTGATCGCCCAACCTCCTTTCGACGCAACGACCGTATCACAAGGCTCGAAAAGGTGCCGGCTCCTGCCGAACCCATAGCAGTCCGACCGTTCGATTGAACGACACAGGATGTGATTACTTTGAAATTGAGCCTGGGTGAATCAGAGCATGTGACAGCCGGATCACTCCGCGGATGCCGTCGATGAGCCTTTGGTCACCACCGGGCTATTCGTGCCACCAAGTCGTCTGATTCAGTCCTGGCAACGACATTCTCGAGCCGCGCCTCGTCCAAGGCTTGCCACGCCAGTGAACCCAGCGAACAATCGATCGGCAGGTCGTCTCTCAGGGTTGCGAGGCGCTTCACGAGCAGCGCTTCGTCGCGGCGGGCGAGGAGTTCCGCGGCCAGCCGGGCCTTGCCGGCAACCGCCGGTTCCCAGTCCGCCGGATCTTCGGGTATCCGCTCGATCGTCCCATAGCGTTCGAGCATCGCGCTCGCCGTCCGTTTCCCCCACCGCGGCACCCCGGGCAGCCCCTTGGCCGGTGCGCCAACCAAGGCGAGGTAGTCGGGCAACTGCGCCGGCGCGACGCGGTAGCGGTCGCGGAACGCCGCCTCGTCGGTGATCGTCTTGGTGATGCGATTCAGTACGACGACGCGTTCGCCGCGAATGCACTGGAACAGATCCGTGTCGCTGGTGCAGAGCAGGATCCTCTCCACGTCGGCGTCCTCGCTGAGCACGCGGGCACCGGTCGCCAGCGCGTCGTCGGCTTGGAAGCGAACCATCGGCCACACCTGGATGCCGAGTGCCCGCACCGCTTCCAGCGCGAGTGGCGCTTGGCGCCGAATCAGCATTCCTGGCTCATCCTTGACCGGTCTAGGCGCTGCGGGCAGCGCATCGAACGCCACCGCCACGTGGCTTGAGTCGTCGGCCTTGAGCAGTGACAGCAGCGTGTGCAGGAGGCCGCGGACAGCCCCGACCTCCTCACCCTTGGCGTTGACGTGGCGGGGCGCACCGTGGAAGCAGCGGAACAGCTCGAACGTACCGTCCACCAGGTGAACTTGGACGGCCATGACGGGAGGGCGCGCTGTTAGTGGGCTTCCGTGCCGAGCGCGCCATCGGCGCGCAACTCGTCGATGTCGGCTTGGGAAAGCCCGAGATCCTGGGCGAGCACCTCGTCGGTGTGCTCGCCTAAGAGCGGCGCGCCTTTCATGGCGACATGGCTCTTCGACATCCGCGCCGGCCAGCGGAGCAGGCGGACATCGCCGTGCTGCGCGTGGTGGACGGTTTGGACGAAATCGCGGGCCAGCAGGTGCGGATCGGTGAACAGGTCGTTGGTCTCGTAGACCTGGCTAGCGCAGACCCCGGCCTCGGCGAGCGCGGTCATGGCCTCCTGCTTGGACTGGCTGCGGGTCCATGCCTCGACTTTGCCACGCAAGGCCCCCGAGTTCGCGCGCCGCTTCGCGGCCGTGTCGAAGCGGTCGTCGTCGAGCAGGTCCGGCTTGCCAATAGTGCGGCACACGGCGGCCCACATGCGTGGGTTGACCGCCATGATGAACACGTAGTCGTTCGGCCCGTTGCCGCGGCAGGGGTACAGCGACACGAACGGATTGTCGCCGTTGCCGATGCGCGGCGTGGGCTCCGCCCCGAAGCGGGTTCGCGACACGGCGGTGCGTAGGTAGTAGGTCATCGCTTCCTGCATGGACAGTTCGACGTACTGCCCCTCGCCGGTGCGCTGCTTCTGCGCCCAGGCGGCTGTGATGGCGAGCGCCGCCTGCACGCCGGTGCCGGCGTCGCCCATCGTGGGCCCGGGGCGCATGGGCGGCCCGTCCGGTTCGCCGGTGATCGAGAACGCGCCCGCTGCGGCCTGCGCGACCATGTCCATGCACTTGTAGTCCGCGTAGGGTCCGCTGGTACCGAAGCCCTTGATGCGCACGTAGATGATCTCGGGATGCACGGCGCGCATGGCCTCGTAGCCGATGTCGAGTTTCTCGACCACGCCGGGGCCGTAGTTCTCCACGAAGACGTCGTAGTGCGGGACCATCTTCAAGAGCACGTCGCGACCTGCTGACGTATCGAGGTGCAGGGTCACGCTACGCTTATTGCTGTTCCAATTGACGAAGTACTCCGCGTCCAGGGCTTCGCCCCGGGCACGTCCACGTCCGGGGTCGCCGACCTGGGGCCGCTCGACCTTGACGACGTCGGCGCCGAGAAAGGCGAGGCTTTGGGTACAGGACGTGCCGGCCTCGTACTGGGTCATGTCGAGAATGCGCATTCCGTCGAGTGCGGCCACGTACGCCTCCTAAGGTCTGAAGTGGAACGGAGTGGCGAGGGGCAGTATAAGACGCATTGTCGGCCACGTTCGCCGTGACGCAACGTGTATAAACTGCGCCACCGATGAGCACCCGACAACCAAAGTAAAGGAGACCACGCGATGTTCTACGAACTCAGGCGCTACAAGATCAACGACGGCAAGATGGACGAGTGGGTGGAGTTCATGGAAGGGACGATCATTCCGTTCCAGGTCTCCAAAGGCATGGTCATTGCTGGCAGCTTCCGGGGCGAAGACGAGGCCACGTACGTCTGGATGCGGCGCTTCGCGTCGGAGGAACAACGCGAACAGCAGTACGCGGACGTCTACCAGAGCGACACTTGGAAGAACGACATCGCGCCCCGCGTGGCCGAGTTGATGCAGCCCGACATCGAGGTGACGCGGATCGTTCCCACGCCGCACTCGGTCATCTCGTAGCGGCGGTTCCCGATCTAAGGCGAGGTGGAATTCTCTTCGGCTGACTCCAGGCCGGCGTCGGGACCAGGGGTGCGATCCTCGCTCTCACGGCACAACGTGGCGCAGGCCGCGCGTTCCGCAATACAGTGCCTCGGGTATGGCCGTTCGTCGTCGTCGGACAGGGTGAGTCGGCCGACCTGGGCGGGTGGCATCGCTGTGCCGCCGGCGATCCGGTGCGTCGTGTTGTTGGCCGCCAGTCTCTTCGCGGGCTCGACGCGACACTCGGGGTAGACTTCGCGCCCACATTGCTGCCAACACTGCCACGCGGTCTGCTGAGTGGGCATGCAGCCTGAGAGCACCAGGAGCATGGTCAGGCACACCGGTACGGTGTGTGCTCGCGTCGTCACGCGAACTTGGCGCGCCAGTCGTCAAGCGTGACGAATCGGCCGTCCTCGACCACCGTGTAGTAGACCTTCTGCAAACCCTGGCGCCGATCGGGGCCGAAGGAAACCGGCTCGCCGATGCCGAGGTCGTAGTCGCGGACCGAGTACACGGCCCGCTCCAAGTCGTGGCGATCGGGTGGATCACCGAGCCGACGTAGCACCTCGACCAGCAGTTTGGCGTCCAGGAATCCTTCGAGGCTCACGAAGCTGTGGGCAAACGGCGCGTAGGACTCCTTCAGGAGTTCGGCCGGCGGCTGGGGATCGTACCGCGCCATCAGGTCCCGGTATTCGAGCACGGCCGGGATGCTGACATCTTCGTAGCTCGGCACCACTTGCGAGTTCACGAGCACGCTGGTGTAGCGCGTACTGTCCACGTCGAGATCCGCGAGCAGCTTGAGCAGGTTCTCGCTGCCGACGAAAGACAGGTTCGCGATGGGAACGTGCAGCCCGAGGTCGACCGCGTCCCGCGCGAAAGCGGCGCACGCGGCGTACGCGCCGATGCAGATTACCGCCTCCGGTTTGGCCGCCAGGAGGATCTCCACTTGCGCGCGTAGGCTGCCCGTGAATCTCGTACCCCGCCGGTAGGTGGCCTCGCCGGCGATCGTCTCGCCGTGCATGGCCAGCGCGCGGCGAACGCCGGCCCAGCCGCTGCGGCCGTATGCATCGGCTTGGTAGAACACGGCGATGCGTCGCCGCCCGATTCCCACGAAGTTGTCCACGAGTCCGGCGGTCTCTTGCCGGTAGGAGGCGCGTAGGTTGAAGGCGAATTCGCCGTACGGCGGTTCGCGCTGGGGTTGGGCACCGGTGAACGGGAAGAACAGGTAGACGTTGCGTTCCTGGAACTTCTTGAGCAGCGGCAGGACCCGCGTCACGGTGGGTGTGCCGACGTAGCCGAACAATAGGAAAACGTCGTCTTCGAGCATCAGCGAGACGGTGTTGCGCACCGACGGATCCGGCTGGTAGCCGTCGTCGTAAGTGGTGAGCGCGACCTGTCGACCACCGATCCCGCCGTTGTCGTTGACGTGACCGAAGTAAGTGCTTGCACCCCGGTAAAGCTCGATGCCCAAGCCCCGCGACGGACCGGAGAACGCGGCGGACATGCCGAGCGTGAACGCGGTGTCGGTCACGCCACCCTGCGCACGTGCGCGAAAGACCGGCGCGGCCAGCGCCGTCCCGAGGCTCGCGCGAACCAATGACCGTCGGTTCATGACCATGGGCAAACCACCGATCTCGCCGATGGGAGTGTAGGCGCGTCGGTGGTGCGGCGCGACCGGAGATTCATGCTCTCGATATGCCGAACTCCGCCAGGGTGCTCGCCAACGTGGGCTTGCGCAGCCGCACCGGATCGTCGTTCAGGAGGTAGGTGAACACCCAGCCAACGCCCAGCATCATGATCCCGATGAGGAAGCAGTACATGACCGCCCGGTCGGGGTAGGCGTCCTTCAGATAGCCCACGTAGAGTGGCCCGAAAATACCTGCCGCGGCCCAGGCGGTGAGAATCGCGCCGTAGACGGGCGACATCCGCGCGGCACCGAAAACGCGGGAAATGAACGACGGCATGACCGCGAACCCGCCGCCGAAGCAGAGCAGCACGTAGCAGACCAGCGCCGAGAAGATGATCGGGTTGGTTTCCGTGAGCAGCACGCCGAACACCACCATTTGGGTCGCCAGCAGCAAGCGGAATACCTGCACGCGACCGATGCGGTCGGCGAGCATGCCCCACAGGAGGCGCCCGGCGCCGTTGCACAGGGAACTGACGGCAATCAGCATCGCGCCGTATTCGGCGAGCATCTCGGGCTCCACCGTCGGATCGGCCAGTCCCCAAACCTCCTGCAGCAGCGGCGACTGGAAGCTGATCACGGCGAGGCCCGCGGAGATGTTGAAGAAGAACACGATCCACATCACGGCAAAGGCCGGTGATCGGAGGCACGGTGCCACGGCATCGATGTCGTCGCCCATCGGGGCGTCCCGTCCGGGCACCGCCGGGATTTCGTAGCCCGGGGGCGGATTGCGCAACGCAAGGCCCGCTGGAATGGCGAGAGCGGCGAACACCACGCCGAGCCAGAAGAACACCATCGTGAGATCGCCTTCGGTGCGCACCACTAGGAAAGGTGCGAGGCCCTGACTGAGGAGCAATGCGCCGACGCCGAAACCCATCACCACGACCCCGGTCGCGAGCCCGGTGCGTTCGGGAAACCAGCGCGCCGCGGTCGCCACGGGGGTCACGTAGCCGAGCCCGATCCCGATGCCGCCGATTACGCCGTAACCGATGTAGAAGAGGATCAGGGAGTCGATCGAGAGCGCCAGGCTCGCCAGCATGTAACCTCCGGCGAACATGACGCCGCCGGTCACGGCGAGTAGGCGTGGGCCGAGGCGTGGCAAGAGCGCGCCCGCGACGGCCGCAGAGACCCCGAGTGAGAAGATCGTGGTGCTGAACGCCCAGGCCGTGTCGGTGTAGGTCCAGCCGAGGTCGCGCACCAGCAGCGACTGGAAGAAACTCCAGGCGTACACCGTGCCGAAGCAGAGTTGCAGTACGGTGCACAGCGTGACGATCACCAGTGGGCGCGTGCTGCTTTGCGCCGCCATCGTGGCCTCCACCTTGGCCGACAACGGGTATTCTAGGCCACTTACGCGCGGCGGGGACGCATGGCGGGGAGGCCCGATGAAGGTCAAGAAACTCTTTCAGAAGACGCTGTTCGGCATATTCGTGGTGTTCGGGTGCATCGGACTCGCGACGTCCATCCTGACCGTGTACACCGTGGACACGCACCTCTCCGAGGAATACCAAAGCAACGCCAGCAACATCGCCAAGACGATCGCCGACTCCAGCGTGGACATCCTGCTGAACCGCAATCTCACGGCCTTGCAGTCGCTGATCGACCAGTTCGTTGAAATCCAGGGCATCAAGTACATCTACATCGCCGACGAGCAGGGCGAGTTCGTGGCCCACACCTTCGTGCCGGGCATCCCGGCGGAGATCCGCGCCGACGACCCGCAGCGAACGGCACCCGTGGAACGCAACCTGCCCGGCATGGGCGACTTCATCGAGGTCGGCAGCCCGATCCTCGCGGGCGTGGCTGGCACCGTTCACGTCGGCATGGACACGGGGCTCATCGCCTTGAAGATCCAACGCGCCATCGGACGCCAGGTGTACTTGATCTGCATCATCTTCATCGTCGGCGTATTCGCGGCGATTTGGCTGGTCAACCTCGCCGCGAAGCCCATGGGTGGACTGCTGGCCTACACCGTGGACGTCGCGCGCCAGGCCGGACACGCCGAGCCTGCCGCGGACGGTCCCCAACTCACCGCGGAAGCACGCGAGGCGCTCTTGGCGCGCAGTGACGAGGTGGGCCACATCGCACGCTTGTTTTCGTATCTCGCCGAACTTGCGGATGCCCGTCCTGCCGGACGGGGCCGTCCGCGGTCGGCTACCGCAACGGGAGACCCTTCATGACGGAACTGGCATTCGCAAGCGCAACCGAACTCGCACGGCGCATCAAGGCGCGCGAAGTCGGCTGCGTCGAAATGCTCAAGATGTATTTCGACCGCGTGGACTCGTACAACGCGGATCTGAACGCGATCATCGTGCAGTTGCGCGACGAGGCGCTCGGCGACGCGGAGAAGGCGGACCGTGCGCTCGCCAACGGCGACGATGTCGGCCCCCTGCACGGGGTTCCGATGACCACCAAGGAGTCCTACGACATCGCCGGAACGCCGACGACGTGGGGCGTGCCGGAGCAGAAGGACAACATCGCGACCAAGGATGCGCTCGCCGTCCAGCGCCTGAAGGGCGCGGGTGCCGTGATCTTCGGCAAGACCAACGTGCCGCTGATGCTCTCGGACTTCCAGAGCTACAACGACATCTACGGCACGACGAACAATCCGTGGGATCTCGGGCGCACGCCGGGTGGTTCGTCGGGTGGTTCGGCCGCAGCCTTGGCAGCCGGGTTGACGGGCATCGAGACGGGATCCGACATCGGTGGATCGATCCGCAACCCGGCGCACTTCTGCGGCGTTTTCGGTCACAAGCCGACGTGGAACCTGTTGCCGCCCCGCGGGCACGCCATGGCGGGCATCCTGAGTCCTTCCGACATCTCCGTGATCGGCCCACTGGGACGGTCAGCGCGCGACGTCGAGACCGCCGTTCGGATCATGGCCGGTCCCGACGAGATCGCCTCGCGGGGAACGACCCTCGACCTCAAGCCCTTGACGAAGCCGGTCGGCGAGTTGTCGGTCGCGGTGTGGCGGGACGATGGCATGGCTCGTGTCGACGCCAGCGTGGCGTCGCGGGTGGATGCCGTGGCACAGGCCCTCAAGGATGCCGGCGCCGCGGTCGATTTCGATGCGCGGCCGGTGGATGCCCGACATTCCCACACCGTCTATCAATGCCTGCTGCAGGCCACGATGTCCGCGCGCCTACCGGAAGAACGCTACCGCGAGGTCGAACGCCGCGTGGCGGCCCTGGATCCCGAGGATGGGAGCATCGCCGCGACGGTCCAACGTTCGCAGGTGGCGCGGTTCCGGGACTGGATCGCCAACAACGAGAAGCGCACCCACCTGCGCTGGCAGTGGCACGATTTCTTCGAGCCCGGAGGGGGTGGCTTCGACGTCGTCATCGCCCCGATCATGGCGACCTCGGCCTTCCCCCACGATCACCGCCCCTTCGGCGAGCGACGCGTTGTGGTCAACGGCGCCGAGGTGTCCTACTTCGACCAGGTCTTCTGGGCTGGCTTGGCGAGCGTGGCCTACCTGCCCGCCACGGTGATTCCCACGGGTCCCGACGAGGCCGGGTTGCCGATCGGGGTGCAGATCATCGGGCCGGAATACGGCGACTTGGTGACGCTGGGCGTGGCGCAGTTCCTCGAGGATGCTGGCTTCGCCTTCACCCCGGCACCAGGCTACCGCTAGCGAAGCGACACCAATGGCCGTTGCCGTTGCCCATCCCAACATCGCCTTGGTCAAGTACTGGGGCAAGCGTCCGGGGCGTGGCAACGTACCGGCGACGCCTTCGCTGTCGATCACGCTGGACGGCTTGACGACGCGGACGCAAGTGGACGCCGCGGCGGAGGACAGCCTGGAGATCAACGGCGAGCGGCGTGAGGACGCCAAGGTCGACGGGCTCGTCGCGGCCTTGCGGGAAGACTTCGCGCTGCCACCGATGCGCATCGCGAGTTGCAGCAACTTTCCCGTCGGCGCCGGCCTTGCGTCGTCGGCGTCCGGCTTTGCCGCCTTGGTCACCGCCGTGGACCAGACTTTCGCGCTGGGCCTGCCGACGGCGATGCTGGCGACGTGGGCGCGGCGCGGATCGGCGTCGGGGGCGCGGTCGATGTTCGGTGGTTTCGTCGCGCTCGATCCGGACGCTGGCGCCTCGTCTGTCCTGGACCGGGACGAGTGGCCGCTCGAGGTCGTCATCGCGATCACGTCGGATGCTGTCAAGGCGGTATCGTCCACCGACGGCATGGAGCGGTCGCGCCACACATCGCCGTTCTACGGGGCGTGGATGCAATCGACGGCGTCGGACTTCGACGGGGCATGCCTCGCAGTTCGCCGCCGGGACTTCGAAGCGCTTGCGGCCATCGCCGAGCACAGTTGCCTCAAGTTGCATGCCCTGATGCTCTCGACGCGGCCCGGGTTGTTGTACTGGAACGCCGCAACGATCGATGCGATTCAAACCGTTCGGGCGCTGCGCCGTGCGGGCACGCCGGTGTTCTTCACGATTGACGCCGGGCCGCAGGTGAAGGCGGTCTGTTTGCCGGACGGCGCCGCGATGGTCGCCGCCCGGCTTGGCGAGTTGCCGGGCGTGAAGCGCGTGATGCGGGTCGGCCTTGGCGCGGGCGCTCGTGTGTTGGCGGCTTAACGGCCGTACATGAACGAGGGTCAGGCACCGGTGGTCGAGGCATCCGCGCCAGGCAAGCTTGTGATCAGCGGCGAGTACGCCGTTCTCGCGGGCGCGCCGGCACTCGTGGCGGCGGTCGACAGGCGCGTCACGTGCACCTTGGCTCCGCGCGACGCGGGCGACTGGCGTTTCGTGAGCACCGGTTTCGAGAAAGAGCAGACAGTCACCCGGGACGCCGTTTTCGACGCGCCGGCGGACAGCGTCCCTGGCGTCGTGCGCCGAGTGATCGCCGAGGACCGGGCACCAGAGCACATCGAAATACGAATCGACTCGACGCCCTGTCACTTGGACGGTGCCAAGCTCGGCGTCGGTTCGAGCGCGGCCTTGGTGGCGGCGGTGGCGGCCGCGTTCTCGGTCATCGGGGGCGATGCCCCGGTGTTGCCGACGCTGGTTGACATCCACAAGGGCTTCCAAGGCGGCGGCAGTGGCCTGGACGTGGCGGCCGCGGTAACGGGGGGTGTGATTCGGTTCCAGGACCAGCGCATCGTCCCGGCTCGTTTGCCGGACGTGCACAAGGCCTTTATCTTCGTCGGGACAAGTACGAGAACCGCCGACCTGGTCGCGACATTCGATGCTTGGCGGGGTGGGTTGAACCCGCCCGGGCTGGAGCGACTGATCGAGGCCGCCGTGGAAGTGGCGGATTGCACAGTAACTGCGGAGGCGTTTCTCGACGCGTTGAGCGAATATACGGACGTTCTGGAACGCATGGATCGTATGGCGCGAATCGGCATTTTCGGCCCAGGCCACCAAGCGGCGCGCGAGATTGCCGCGCGCAGCGGGGTGGTCTACAAGCCTTGCGGCGCTGGCGGCGGCGATACCGGCGTCGGCTTTGCCGCGGATGGTGGCGCGGTAGCCCGCTTCGCGAAGGAGGCCGGGGACGCCGGCTTGACGATCGTACCGATGGAGGTGGCTGACGATGGCATCCGAATCCGCACCGATTGACGGGTCTCGCATACCCAACTTCTTCAAGCTCACCGTGGAGGCGCGCATTGCGGCGCTTCGCGAACGCACAGCGCTAACCGACGAGGATCTGCACGCCTTAGAGACCGGCGCGCACACGCTCAAACGGCACGTCGCAGACAAGATGATCGAGAACGTGGTGGGCGTCTTCGGCCTGCCGCTCGGCGTGGCGTTGAACTTCCTGGTCGACGGTCGCGACGTCATCGTGCCGCTGTCGGTCGAGGAACCATCGATTGTCGCCGGCTTGTCCGGTGCCGCGCGGACGGCGCGCCTGTCCGGCGGCTTCACGACCGAGGTCACGGACCCGATCCTGATCGGCCAGGTCCAGGTGGTGAACGTCGGCGACGTCGACGAGGCGCGCCGGGTGCTCCTAGCGCGCAAGGACGAGGTCGTCAACCTCGCCAATACCTTGCACCCGAAGATGGTGGCCCGCGGTGGCGGCGCCCGAGACGTTGAGGTGTACCACCATCGCGCCCCCGAGGGCGGCGCACCCGGTGCCGCGGAACGCGACATGCTGGTCCTTCACCTGCTCGTGGATACGCGGGAGGCCATGGGCGCCAACATCGTCAATGGCATGTGCGAAGGGGTCGCGAGCCTGGTGGAGGCGATCACCGGCGGCAAGGTGTTCCTTCGCATCCTGTCCAACTTGACCGACCGGGCCCTGGTACGGACGCGCGTGCGCATCCCGCTGCAGAACCTGGCCATGAAGGACTACTCGGGTGCCGATGTGCGGGACGGCATCATCCTCGCCAACGACCTGGCCTTGGCCGACGCCTACCGGGCTGCGACCCACAACAAGGGCATCATGAACGGCGTCGACGCCGTCGCGATCGCCACTGGCAACGACTTCCGCGCCATCGAGGCCGCAGCGCACGCATACGCCGCCCGGAGCGGCCAGTACCGGGCGCTGACGCGCTGGTACGCAAACGACGACGGCGACCTGATGGGCTTCCTCGAGATGCCCATGAAGGTCGGCACGGTTGGCGGCTCGCTGGAGACGAACCCGACGGTGCGTCTCAACCACCGCGTGCTCGGCAACCCCGACGCGGCCAGGCTCGCTGCCGTGATGGGCGCGGTCGGCTTGGCGCAGAACTACGCCGCGTTGCGCTCTCTGTCCACGGCGGGCATCCAGCAGAACCACATGACGCTTCATGCGCGCAGCGTCGCCTCGGCGGCCGGCGTGCCGGACGAGATCTTCAACGACGTGGTGGACGCGCTGATCGAGAGCGGTGACATCAAGGTCTGGAAGGCGGAAGAGATCGCGCGCCACATGACCCGGAACGCCCCGGGACCGTCGGTGGATGTGGGCGAGCCACGCAGTTCGGCTTGCGGCAAGGTCATCCTGCTCGGTGAGCACGCCGTGGTCTATGGTCGATCGGCGCTTGCGGCACCGATCCCACTGGCCATCGAGGCACGCGTGGTGGATGCCACCGAGGGCGTTCAGCTCCTGATCCCGCGCTGGGGCATCGAGCAGCGCGTACCGCCGTTGAGCGAACACCCGGCCGGCGCTGCCGGGATATTGGCCTTGTTGCTGGCGCGGCTGGAACTGGGCGAACGCGCGATGTCCATCGAGGTCTTTCCCAACGTTCCGCGCGCGATGGGCCTCGGCGGTTCGTCGGCCTTGGCCGTCAGCGTGATCAGGGCCTTGGACCAGCACTTCGGCCTCGGCTTGGCGGCGGATGAGATCAACGACTACGCCTATGAGTGCGAGCAAGCCGCGCACGGAACGCCCTCGGGCGTTGACAACACGTTGGCCACCTATGGCACGACCATGCTCTTTCGGGCAGCGAGCGGTGGACGTCGAGCCCGTTTTGACGAGTTGAAACTCGCACGCCCATTGCCCTTGGTCCTCGGGTTGACGGGCAAGGAGAGCCTGACGGCGACGACCGTCGCCAGTGTCGCCAGCGCATGGCGACGCAATAGCCGCCGCTACGAGGCCGTCTTCGACCAGATCGAGGCCCTGACCCGGGCCGGTGCCGATGCTGCGCGAGACGGCGAGCTTGGCGAACTCGGGGAACTGATGAACCTCTGTCACGGCTACCTGAACGCCCTGCAGGTGTCGACGCGCGAACTCGAGGAACTCGTCGACATCGCTCGCCGAAACGGCGCGTCCGGGGCGAAGTTGACTGGCGGCGGCGGCGGAGGCGCCATCGTCGCGCTGTGCCCTGACGGCGTGGATGCCGTTGTCGCAGCGATCAAGGCTTCGGGCTACGACGCCTTGGCCTTCGAGGTCGGCTAGCGGTACACGGACGTCCCTGAACGGGTTGCCGTTCGTGCCCAGAGCGACGGAAACAGCAAGGTGATGCGTGTAAAGTACAACGGCGCCGCGTTATCGGGAGGTGTGGTGCGCCCTGCACTCGGAGTGGTAGTCGCTCTCCTTTTGCTCGCCGGTTGCGGCGACGGCGGCAATGGTGCGGGCGGTCCCGGCGGCGCGTGGGGCGGTCCCGGAGGCGGGCGCCCAGCAACCTTGGTCGCGACCCAGCCCGCGGTCGTTCGCCCGATTGCCGACCTCGTCGAAGCGATTGGCACGGCCCAGGCCAACGAATCCGTCACCATCACGGCCAAGGTCACCGACGCGATCCGCCAAGTGCGTTTCGAGGACGGTGATTTCGTCGAGAAAGACGCCGTGCTGGTCGAACTGACCAACGAGGAGCAGACCGCACTTCTCGCCGAAGCCGAGGCCAACGTCCGGGACATGCGTCGGCAGCACGACCGCCTGAGGGATCTCCTTGAACAAGGTAGCGTGCCCGTCTCCGATGTCGACGAGGCACGCGCTCGTTTGTCCGGCGCGATGGCCCGCTACCAAGCCGTGGTCGCCCGGCTCGATGATCGGTTGATCCAGGCGCCGTTCACGGGCGTCTTGGGATTTCGGCAAGTGAGTGCCGGGACGCTCATCACCCCCGGAACAGCGATCACGACCTTGGACGATGTGTCCGTCATCAAGCTCGACTTCGCGATTCCCGAGGTCTATCTCGGCGTGGTACATCCGGGGCTGGAACTTAACGCCCAGAGCGCCGCCTTCCCGGGCCGGGAGTTCGAAGCCGAGGTGAAGACCATCGGCTCCCGGGTCAACCCGGTTACGAGGGCGGTCCCGGTGCGGGCCCACATCGATAATCCCGAAGCGCTGCTGCGACCCGGGATGCTGTTGACCGTGAAACTCACCACCTCGAGCCGCAATGCCCTGATGGTCCCGGAGACCGCGCTGCAACAGCGCGGCGCCGAGACCTTCGTGTTCACAGTGGCGGAAGGCAAGGCGTCGATGACGGCCATCGACCTTGGCATCCGGCGCGACGGCTGGGCCGAAGCCCGTTCGGGTCTGATGCCGGGGCAGGAGGTGATCACCGAGGGCGTCCTCAAGGTCCGCAACGGCGTGCCCGTGCGCACGGCCGACGCTGCGCGTGGGCCGGGACGCCGTGCTGGAGGCCCTGCCGCCGAACAACCCGGAGACTAGGGATGTGGCTTTCTGATACGTCGGTGAAGCGCCCCGTCTTTGCGACGGTAATCGCCCTGACCCTCGTCGCGTTCGGCATCCTGTCGTTCAGCATCCTGCCGTTGCGCGAGTATCCGGACGTCACCCCGCCGGTGGTGTCGATCAGCACGTCCTACCCGGGGGCGTCGGCAGCGGTCATCGAGTCGCGCATCACCACCGTGATCGAGGATCAGATCAGCGGCATCGAGGGGGTCAAGTCGATCCGCTCGTCGAGTCGCGACGGCGGCGCATTCATCAACATCGAGTTCGACCTCGACCGCAACATCGACAACGCCGCCAACGACGTACGCGACCGCATCTCGCGGGTGAATCGCATGCTTCCGGAAGACGTGCGCGCGCCGGAGGTCCGCAAGCAGGATTCCGATGCGCGGCCGGTGATGTACATCAACGTGGTCAGTGAACAACTGAGTCGCATGGACCTCACCGACTACACGGACCGGTTTATCGCGGACCGGTTTTCAGTCATTCCGGGGGTCGCCAATGCGAGTGTCTTCGGGGCGCGTCCGGCCATGCGCGTGTGGATCGACCGCTTGGCGCTGGCGGCGCGCAATCTGACGGTCAACGACATCGAGGCGGCATTGCGGCGGGAGAACATCGAGCTGCCGGCTGGGCGGATCGAGAGCAACGACCGCGAACTCACCGTGCGCATAGCACGCGGCTTCGAGAGCGCGGAGGACTTCCGGGAACTGGTCGTCGTACAGGGCGAGGACGGCCATCTCGTGCGTCTCGGCGAAGTGGCGACCGTCGAACTCGCGCCCCAGGACCACCGCTCGATCTACCGCGCCAACGGCTTGCCGACGGTCAGCATCGGCATCATCAAGCAGTCCACCGCCAACACGCTCGAGACGCTGGAACAGGTCAAGGCGGAGATTGCGGACCTCAACGAGAACCTGCCCGCGCACATCGAACTGTCGACGGGTTCGGACGACTCGGTATTCATCCGGGAAGCGATCAACGGCGTGTACCGCACGATCGCTATTACGACCGTCCTCGTGAGCCTCGTGATCCTCGCCTTCCTGGGTTCCTTCCGAACCATGGCGATCCCCGCCGTGACGATCCCGGTGTGCTTGGTCTCGGCGTTCATCGCGCTGGCCGCGTTCGGGTTCACGGTGAACCTGATCACGTTGTTGGCGCTGGTGCTCGCGATCGGATTGGTGGTGGACGATGCCATCGTCGTCCTCGAGAACATCCATCGCCGCATCGAGGAGGGCGAGGCGCCGTTGGTGGCGGCGTTCAACGGCTCGCGGCAGGTCGCCTTCGCGGTGATCGCGACCACGGCGGTGCTGGTCGCCGTGTTCACGCCGATCATGTTTCTCACCGACAACATCGGCGTCATCTTCGGCGAACTGGCGGTGACGATTGCCGCCGCGGTCGTGTTCTCAAGCGTGCTGGCGCTGTCGCTGACGCCGGTGATGTGCTCCAAGCTGCTGCGGGCGTCGTCGAAGGAGAACCGCCTGACACGATGGATCGACTCGGGATTCGCGTCGCTTCGGTCCGGCTATGCGCGTGTGCTGCGCGTGCTCATCCACCACCGCTGGGTCTCGGTGGTGGTCGCCTTGTTGACGCTTGGCGCGGCCTACCTGCTGCTTGAGCGCGTGCCCCAGGAATACGCGCCGCAGGAGGATCAGGGATCCTTCATGGCCATGTTCTCCGGTGCCGAGGGCATGGGCATCGAGCGGATGAAGGGCGAGGCGCTGAAGCTCGAGATGCCCGCCATGCAGATGGTCAACGAGGGCATCGCCGACGTCGTCGTCATGGCGGTCCCCGGATGGGGCGGCAACGCATCCAACAGCGGCGTCATCATGGTGACCATGCGCCCCTGGCAGGAGCGCGACGTCACCACGGCCGAAGCGGCGGCCCGGGCGACCGGCGCTTGGCAGACCATCCCCAGCGTGCGCGCCTTCGCCTTCGTGCGCTCCGGCCTCTCCCGGCGCGGCGGCGGCCAGCCGGTGCAGTTCGTGCTCGGCGGACCGGACTACGACACGCTGGCCGAGTGGCGGGATGTGATCCTCGATCGGGCCGGCGAGTTTCCCGGCCTCGTGCGCTTAGACAGCGATCTCAAGGAAACACAGCCACAGGCGATCGTACGCATCGACAAGAACCGCGCCGCCGCGCTTGGCGTGTCAGTGCAGAACATCGGTCGGACGCTGTCCGCGATGATGAGCGAGCAGCGCATCACGACGTACGTGAAGGACGGCGAGGAGTACGACGTGATCCTGCTCGCTAAAGACGACCAACGCGCGTCGGCCCAGGATCTCACGAACATCTACGTGCGCTCGGAGCAGACCGGTGAACTGGTGCCCCTGGCCAACCTCATCCGGGTCGAGGAACGCGCCGGTCCGGGCACGCTGAACCGCTACAACCGGCTGCGCTCGGTGACCCTCTCGGCGAGCTTGGCCCCAGGCGCGGCGCTCGGCGATGCGCTGGATTTCCTCGAACGCGTCGTGCGCGAATCGTTCCCCGACCAGGCGCAGATCGACTACCAGGGCGAGTCGCTGGAATACCGCGAGGCGAGCGGCAGCCTGGCGTTCATGTTCGGCTTGGCGCTCTTGATCGTGTTTCTGGTTCTCGCGGCGCAGTTCGAGAGCTTCGTACACCCGTTCGTGATCCTCGTGACCGTGCCGCTCGCGATCACGGGGGCGTTGATCGGCCTCTATGTCACGGGGGCTACGATCAACATCTACAGCCAGATCGGCGTCGTCATGCTGATCGGCATCGCGGCGAAGAACGGCGTATTGATCGTCGAGTTCATCAACCAGCGCCGCGACGCGGGCCTTTCGTTCGAGGACGCCATCATCGACGCGTCCGGCATCCGCCTGCGTCCGGTCGTCATGACCACGATTTCCACGGTCATGGGCTCGATTCCGCTGATCCTCGCAACCGGCGCCGGGTCGGAGAGCCGTACCGTGCTCGGCATCGTGGTCTTCTCCGGCGTCACGCTGGCGACCTTCCTGACGCTCTTTGTCGTGCCCTCGTTCTACGCGCTGTTGGCGCGACGCACGGGTTCGCCGCAGGCGGTGGCGAAGGCGTTGGAGCGGCTGATGCGCGGCACGCCGGGAGCTGATATCGCCGATGCCCGCTAGAAAAGGGTAGCCCCATGTGGGCGCTGATCGCGATCCAAGCGCTCGCTCTCGCGGGCCTCGGCATCCTGCTGGACTTCGACGTCTGGCCGAGCGGGCACCCGGCCGTGCTGATGCCGATGCTGACGGCGGGCTACGCTTGGCCGACGCTCGTGTTGTTTACGGTCGAATCCGGGACGGCGCGTCGAGGGCTCGTGTTTGCCTCGGTGTTTGCCGCCGTGCTGATCGCCTTGGCGAGCTATGTCGGCTGGCAAGCCACGCCTGTCGGCGAGTTCGGTGTCGAGGCGCTGCAGGCCGTGTACGTGATCACGCTCCTGGTCACGGGGTTCATTGCGCTTGCCTACCTCAAGCCAGTCGTTGCCGCCGAACCGGTTCGCTATCCGGCGCTGTTCGCTCAGGCCTGGCGCAACCTTCTCGTCGCGGGCCTGTCGGCGGCTTTGCTTGGCGGCAGCGCAATCCTGCTCGCCCTTTGCGCGGCGTTGTTCGCAATCCTTGGCGTCGACGTGCTCGCCGAGATCTTCCCGAAACCGTGGTTCGTGCTGCCCGCGGCCGCGGTGGCCTTCGGTACGGGCATCCTCGTCTTCCGTCCCCGCCAGCCGTTGATCGACAGCATCGTGGGGTTGCTCGAGAACCTAGCCCGCTACCTGTTGCCGATGGTCTTGGCGATCGTCGTCGCGTTCCTGCTGACGCTGCCGTTCGTGAGCATCCAGGCCTTGTGGGACACCGGCAACGGTAGCCTGATCCTGATCGCCCTCAACGCAATCGCGGTGGCGCTGGCCATCGTCGCGTACCGGCCCGAGGCGGAGCAGCCGTATCCGCGGTTCGTCCAATGGCCCGTCACCGTTGCCGTGGCCGTTCTACCGATCGTCTCCGCACTCGCCTTGCTCGGCATCGGCATTCGCGTCGACCAGTACGGCTGGACGGTTACCCGCGCATGGGCGTTCACGGGAGCTGCGGTATTGGCGCTGTTTTCGCTCGGCTACACCGTGTCGATCATTCGCCACCGCGCTGCCTGGCCGCGCGGTATGGCGCCGGTCAACGTCGCCATGGGCTGGGTGATGCTCGGCATCCTGCTGTTGATCAACACGCCGGTTCTGGACTTCCGGGCGATCTCGACACGCAGTCAGATGGCGCGCGTGGAGTCCGGGGAGATCCACCCGATCGAGTTCGACTTCCGCTACGCCCGCGAGATGCTGGCCCGGCCGGGTTATCTCGCCGCGCGGAGCCTGATCGAGCAGTTGGGTTTCGATCCGTTGGCGGAAGGGGCACCCACGGGCGTAATCATGTACGACCCCGACGCCGAAGGCGAACGGGCTGGCGAGCTGTCGGCCATGCGCGACGACTTCTGGGCGAACGTACAGTATCGCGGCGGTCCCTTTGCCCTTCCCGACGACGTCCGCGCGGCGATCGACCGCGAGATATCCCGGACCGACCGTCTCGAACACCCCATCCTGGCGCGCGTGGAACTCGACGGCGATCCCGGGCGAGCCGAGTACCTGCTCCTGGGGGTACGCCGTTTCGAGATGCCCGGAGTCCGCGACCAGCCGGCGAGCGTGCACTTCAGTCCCGCTGTCCAAGCCATCATCAAGGACGAGCAAGGCTGGCAAATCCATGGCCTGTCCTCGTCGGGAGGAGGCCGACGCCCGGATGAAACCGCCGAGTTGGTGGTCGACCGGTTGCGCGCGGCACCGATCGAGCGCCGCGTACGCCGCTTCGACGACTTCCGGATCGGCGAAATGCTCTACGGCTTCGCGCCGGGCATCGGCGGATCGGGCGCGGACGACTGGCAGGATGCCGAACGTACCGAAACGCCCGCTGACGACGCCTCGGTAGATGATCCTTGATCGAGAGACAGTTCCACGCAGGAAGCGACGGGCCTGATCGACCGAATTACGCTTTGCGGGCTCCGCCGCGGTCAATCCCGCTTGGGCAACGGCGTCCGCGGATCGAACACCTTGCCGATGAACGCGCTGCGTGGCCGGTTGGGGAGTCCACCGTCGAGTATGGCCCTCATCCGCGTCTGTGCTTCCGAGTAGACGTAGCCGGGATCCTCTTCCGCCTCGGCCATGATGTAGAAGGTGCCCGTCCTGATCGCCTCGAAGACAAAGTCGGCGCAACGCGACGGTGCCATGCCGAACGCCTTGAAGCGCTCGGCGACGGGGTTCGGGCCGGCATTGCGCGGACCGCCGTAGCGGGTGGGCCGGTTGCGTTCGGACGTGATGATATTGGTCGCCACCACGTTCGGGCACAGCACGTGTGCGGTTAGGCGGCCGTTAAGCTCCTGGTAGAGCGCCTCGGTCAGTGCCACGCAGGCATGCTTGGAGACGCCGTAGACGCCTTGTGCCGCGCACAGCCCGTCCTGCGAGGATGTCGTCACCACGGAACCTCTGACGCCGCGCTCCAGCATTCCCGGGACGAAGGCGCGGATGCAGTTGGCAACGCCCTTGACGTTGACGCCGAGCACGAAGTCCCAGTCGATGTCGCTCGCCCGCAGAACGGGTCCGCCGCCACCGACACCGGCGTTGCAGCACAGGAGCGACACCGGCCGGTCCGGGAAACGCTCGGCCACGGCGGCGGCCAGGGCGTGCACCTCCGCTTCCTGCGACACGTCGACCGCGAAGCCGAATACTTCGACGTTTGCCGTTTTCGCGGCGGCGCCCAAGCGCGCCTCGGCCTCGCGGATCGCCGGGGCTTCGATGTCAGCCAGGACGGGGCAGAGTCCCAGGCTGATGGACTTCTCCGCTAACGCGAAACCGATGCCGGATGCGCCGCCGGTGATCACGGCCACGCCGCCGGCGAGCACGCTTAGGTCCGGGTGGGCGTTGCGAGCGGTGTCGGCCATGTGCATCTCCATGCTTGAGCCGGGACAGCATACGCCCCGCGACTGGCCGCGAGGCACCATTGTTGCGGATAATCCCTTGGCTCGGTGCAGCACAGAAGGGGCCATGCCACCCGTCACCAACGCCTTCGGCACCCACGAACTGAAGCGCTTCGACTATCGCGCGGCGACCGAAGCCGGCGCGGACGCGTTGACGCGGCTCGACAACGAGGTCCTTCTGAGCCTCGACCGGCACGGCTTCGTGGTGATCGAGAACGCGGTGACGGCGAGCGATTGCGACCGACTCGTGGCCGAAATGGCTCCGTACATCGACGCCACGCCACACGGGCTGCATGGCTTGGGCGGCACGCGTCGAGTCGGCGCCTTGGTCGCGCGCTCCACGGCCAGTCACAAGATGATCGCGCACCCGGCGATCTTGCGCCTCGCGAAGTCGGTTCTCGCCGAACAGCGGCTGTCGGGGGATGCGGTCCGCATCGGCGGCAAGTCGGGCAAGGGCGAGAAGGGCTTCCGATACCCCTGGCAACTGCACCTCACGCAGATCATCGACGTTGGCCCGGGCGGCGGCACCGACGCGCTTCCGCACCACCTCAAGATGCATCGCGCGAACGGCATGTGGATCTACGACTTCCAGGACGCAGGCTTGGACCCGCAGGTCGAGTGCATGTGGGCTCTTACGGACTTCACCCTCGACAACGGCGCTACCCACATCGTGCTCGGCAGCCACCGCGAAAGTCCCCGCGGCGGAAGCGTGAGCCACACCGAGCCGACCGTCCAGGCGGCCATGTCCAAAGGCAGCGTCCTGATCTGGACGGGCTGGTCCGTCCACGGCGCCGGCACCAACACCTCCAACGAACGTCGGATCGGCATGAACATCAACTACGCGTTGGCGTTTCTTGCCCAGGAGGAGAACCAACTGCTCGCCTGTCCGCCGCACCTGGCGCGCAAGCTTGACCCCGCCATGCAACGGCTCATCGGCTACCGCCAACCCGCCGGGGCGCTGAACTACGTGGCGGAGTGCCAGGCCCCCGCCGACTCGGTGCTCAAGCCCGACTTCGACGTTCTCGTGCCGGGCGCGCACGGCCACGAGATGGACCCCGACACCGACGGGCCTACTTACGCGCCCGTTGACGCCGACGCCTTCAACGAGAAGCGCCGCGAACTCGAGGCGCGAAAGGCGGAAGCCATTGCCGCCGACGACCTGGAAGCGGCGCTGCATTTCAAGAACGCGATCAGCGTGCTGACGCGGTCGCCTCGGATCGCTCGACGTTGAGGCCGTGGCCCGCACGCGGCGTTGAGTGCACGACAGATCCTTTAGGTAGTGACCGCCAACACGACGACCGGCGTTGATCGACGCCTACCGTCCCCGGTCTGCACCTTCCCCGTGTGGACTGCGTGCGGGCAAGGCCCGCGCACCTCGCCGATCAGACGTCGGCGACGCCGCCAGGCTTTTACCTGCAGCCGTGCTTCTGTCGGGCCGTAGTCCGCTAGTTGCCTGGACGGAACACGTCGTCGAGAGTGTCGGCGTCGAGGACGTTGTCGGCCCAGGTCTCGAGATCGTCGGCGGACGCCCGACGCAGCCTTTCGGCGGCTCCGGGAGACAGGCGCCTGAACCGGCGCAGCAGCAGTCGTTCGAGGACGGCCCGCTCGCCCTCGACGCGACCCTCGACGCGGCCCTGACGGACGCCGCGTTCCATGCCTTCCTGTCGACCCTCCTGCCGACCTTCGTCGCGGGCTCTCTGGATAGCTCCTGCCATGACCGTGCTCTCCTCCGGGTAGTCGCTCTCGTAGCGCCGGTACTCGTCCTCGTCGAGTTCCGCGTAGACGTCGATGAACGTCGACTAAAGTCGATGGAAGTCATATATTTTGCCCTCATGTCCGGGTCCGGTTCCACCGCCTGGAGACCCCGCACCGCGGCCGCGTAGGCGTCGATCCGGCGGCCCGCCGGGACGCGCATGTTCGGCAGGTTGACCAGCGCCGCCACGTTGCGGCTGTCGCGCCAGCGCTCGTAGGGCGTCTCCGCGAGCCGGCACACGAGGTGGTCGAACGTCAGGTAGGGGCGCCGCTCCGTGCCGAGGACGAGCGGCGCAGGCGCGTCCGCCGTGCCGCTGGCGCGCAGGTAGATGGCCACCGGCACCACGCGGTCCGTGCGCAGCATCTGCGCGAGGTCGAGGCAGTAGTGCGCGAGGCGGTGCGGCGAGAATCGGCGTGGCTCCGTCTCCTCCTCGACGACGAACAGCACCGCCTCGCGGCGACCGTTGCGCCACTTCACCATCAGCGGCGCGTCGAGCTCTCGGAAGCGGTCGCCGAGGCGTTCCTTCAACTGCTCCTGGCGTACCGGCGTGATGTCCGCCTTGTCCTCGGGGGCCGGG
The DNA here is from genome assembly GCA_965203685.1 of Candidatus Azotimanducaceae bacterium. Taxonomy (GTDB): domain Bacteria; phylum Pseudomonadota; class Gammaproteobacteria; order Pseudomonadales; family Azotimanducaceae; genus VXYL01. The sequence continues at coordinate 4,612,364 of OZ241908.1, read as the reverse complement.
GCCTCCTCCGGGGCGAAAAAAGCCAGCGCGTCGCGCGGGTAAGTCCACGCGCGGCGGCGGCGCTTGCGCTAGCCTCCGCCGCGATGAGGTTCTTGAAGTTCTGGTCGTGGCTGGTCGCGGCCATGGCTGCGCCCGGTGCTTTTTCTTGGTCAAAGGATGAGCTGGACCCGGGTCGCCACGCTACGGCAGATCGCCTACATGGCGAAGGGCCGACCTCCTAGGACTGCACGGGGCACCGGCCTACACGGACGCGTACGCCCCGCAGCGTTACCGAGGTTGAACGGACGGCGTCGAACGTAAGATCATGGCGGTTTGCCCCGAGTAGGACGCGATATGGCCTCTGCCGATGCCGGTAGCAAGCATAAGAACGACATCTACGGCGATGTCGACAATCCCCGCGCCGCCAAGGCCAAGCCCGCCACCCCGGCGGCCACCGTGGTGCTTCTGCGCGACAGCGCGGACGGCCCCGAAGTGCTGATGCTGCGCAAGAACGCGAAGATCGACTTCGGAGGCATGTGGGTCTTCCCGGGTGGACGAATCGACCCGGAGGACGCCGCCGCCGACGGCAGTCCCGAGGCCACGGCGCGCAACGCCGCCGCCCGCGAGGCCGAGGAAGAGGCCGGCATCCAAGTCGATCCGGCGGATTTCGTCTGGTTCGCGCACTGGACGCCGCCACCGACCACGCCCGTGCGGTTCGCGACTTGGTTCTTCGCGGCCCGGGCCAACGATCAATCCATCACCATCGACGACGGCGAGATCAAGGACCACCAATGGATCACGCCGGCCGGGGCGTTGGCCAAGCACCGCAACGCCGAGATCGACTTGGTGCCGCCGACCTGGGTGACCCTCTACCACCTGTCACGCTACCAGCCGGTGGACGCATTGCTGGCCCACTTGGGCTCCCGCGAGGCACGCTACTACGAGACCCGGGCCGTGAAGCGCAGCGATGGCGTGCGCGTTGCGCTATGGGCCGGGGATGCGGGCTACGAGGACTGGGACGCCGACCTCGCGGGGGCGCGCCACCGGTTGGTCATGCCCGAGGACGGCTTCAGTTTCGAGAACGACGCGGTCGATTATTGATCGACCTAAGCTCTCACGACGTCCCGATCGACAGCAGGTTGTCCACGGGCCGATAGAGTTCCTCAAGGTAGGTGACATCCGCCTCGTCGAGCTTGATGTCGCACGCTTCGACGAGTTGATCGAGCTGCTCCACCCGTGACACGCCCACAACGGGCGCATGGATTTCCGGCTTGCCGAGTAGCCACGCCAAGGAGATCTGTGCTGCCTTCTTGCCGTATTTGTCCGCCACTTCCACTACCCGATCGGCGATGTCGAACGTCGCGTCGCCACGGTACAGTCCTTCGGTCCGCACGCGGTCCCGACCTTGCGAGCGGTTCGTCGAGCCGCCGCCGAAACCACCCCGGTACGATCCAGCCAGGATGCCGCGCGCCAGAGGCGACCACGGTGTCAGGGCAACGCCCGTGCTGGCGCAGTACGGGTTCATTTCCCGTTCCTCTTCGCGGTAGACGAGGTTGTAGTGGTTCTGCATGGAGACGAAGCGCGTCCAGCCGTTCTGCCGTGCAAGCATCTGCAACTCGGTGAACTGCCAGGCGAACATCGACGAGGCACCGAGGTAGAGCACCTTGCCCGCCTTGACGACTTCGTTGAGCGCCTCCATCGACTCCTCGATCGGGGCTTGCACTTGGCCGGGCACGCCGTGCGGATGACGGTGGATCACGAGTTGGTCGATGTAGTCGTGGCCGAGCCGCTTGAGGCTCGCGTCCACGCCCTCGATGATGTGCTTGCGCGACAGCCCGCCTTGGTTCGCGCCCCGACCCATCGGCATCGTGACCTTGGTGGCCAGCACGTACTCGTCGCGTCCGACGAGTTCCTTCAAAAGCGCGCCGACAACCCGCTCGCAAGCACCGATGCCGTACACGTCCGCGCAGTCGAAGTAGAACAACCCGTGGTCGAGCGCCGCCTTGAAGATCGGCCGGGCCTCGTCAGGCCCTAGGGTCCAGTCCCCTTGGTGGCCGCGGCCGGGTTCACCGAAGTTCATCGTGCCGAGACACAGCGGCGAGACGCGAAGGCCACTCAAGCGGCCGAGTTGAACGGGTTCGAGCATGGGGTTCCTTAGCGAGTGTGAAGGACGCGAAACCGCGTACTATCTGCGAACGTCGGCGCTTGGTCAAAGCAGGCGTCTTCTTCAGTTCGCCAAAACGAGGTGTGCATGAAACTCTTCTGGTGTCCGAATACGCGCGCGTCCCGGGTCGTCTGGATGCTCGAGGAAGCCGGCGTGGCCTACGAACGCGTGCTGGTGGATATCCGTGACCCTGAAGTGGCGCGGGATCCGGAGTTCGCCGCCGCGAGCCCGATGGGGAAGGTGCCGGCGCTGGCCGACGGCGATGTCAGGGTGGCGGACTCCGCGGCCATCTGCATCTACGTGGCCGACCGCTACCCGGCGTGTGGCCTCGCCCCGCCCGTCGACGACCCGGCGCGTGGGGCGTACCTGTACTGGATGCTCTACACCCCCGGCGTCATGGAGCCCGCGTTGTCGGAACGGTTCCGTGGCGGCGAACCCAACCGCTTCTCCAACGGCTGGGGCGACTTCGACGCCATGGTCGAGACGTTGCATGACGGCTTGGGCGCAGGGCCTTGGCTGCTTGGCGACGAATTCAGTGCGGCGGACGTGATGGTCGGCTCGAGCGTGCTCTTCATGCAGGACTTCGGCGTGATGCCGGACTCCGATCGCTGGAAAGCCTACGCGGAACGCTGCGCTGCGCGTCCCGCCTACGTTGCGGCGATGGCGCTGGACGAGTAGCACGGTGCGCGGGGTCGCTTGACCGCGCCACATCCCCTACCGATACTTCGCGGCTTTTCGCCGGGCGGGCAGGAGCTTGCGGCGGCGTCGTGCTTGGAGGGGACATGAGCATTCGAATCCTGTGGCCGCGTGCTGGCCGTGACCACTCGGTGGAGGAAGAGGCCGTCGGCGACGGCGTCGTGACGGAGTTCGGTCGCGGATTCGACACGGTCACCGAGGAGCAGTGGCGCAACTGCGACGGCATCGTCGGCGTGGCTCCGCCCGTCGAGTACCTGCCCAAGCTCGACAAGTGCCGCATCGTCGTCAAGACGGCGGTTGGTTTCGACGACACCGACATCGAGGCCTACGGCAAGGCGGGCATCCCTGTGTGCAACTGCCCGGACTACGGGACGCGCGAGGTCGCCGACCATGCGATCGCGCTCATGATGACGCTGACCAAGAGCATCGCCTTCCACGACGAGGAATTGCGTGCGGATCCGATCGGCAATTGGCGTCCGGCGCTCAACCCCTATGGCCGGCGCCTGTCCGCGTGCACGTTCGGCGTGGTCGGCATGGGCCGCATTGGCACCACGGCCATGCGCCGCGCCCAGGCCTTCGATATGGACTGCGTCTTCTACGACCCTTACCAACCAAGCGGCTTGGAACTGGCGCTTGGCGTGCGGCGCGTCGACACGCTCGAGGACCTGATGGGGCAATGCGACATCGTGAGCATCCACACGCCCTTGAACGACGAGACCCGCAACCTGATCGGCGCGCAGGCGTTCGCGGCAGCCAAGAAGGGGATCATCGTCATCAACACGGCGCGCGGGCCGATCATCGACATCGACGCCCTCCACGATGCGATGCGCGACGGCACTGTCCTTGCGGCAGGTCTCGATGTGCTACCCGACGAGCCGGCGAACTTGAACGCACCGCTGATCTCCGCTTGGCATCGCAACGAGGAGTGGATCAAGCACCGCCTCGTCGTGACGCCGCATTCCGCGTTTTTCACGCCGGAAAGCGTCCGCGACATCCGCGCATTCTCAGCCCAAACGGCGGCTGTCTACCTGCGTGGCGGACGCCTCAAGAACTGCGTCAACGAGCAGTACCTGACGACGCGCCGTTGACCTAAAGCGGGTTCACACCGCGCCGCCGACGGCGCGGATGTGGGGTCCGGTCTTCCAATCCCGCCCGTCGGTCGTGCAGCGCGGCGATGCGAAGTGGGCCGAGATCGCCCGTCGGAAGCCGTCGCTGCGGTTGCGTCCGGAGCCGTGGATCAGGAGCGGATGGAAGAACAGCGTGTCGCCGGGCTGCATCTCGATGTGCACGCGACGCTCCCGGTCGACGCCGTCGATGCCGTAGAACGCATGGTTGACGTAGTTCCAGTCCGGGTCGCCGTGGGGACGCAGGCCGCCCAAGTGCGATCCTGGCACGACGGCTAGGCAACCCGTTTCCCGCGTGCACGGTGCGAGTGCGGTCCACGCTGCGACGATGCCCTCGGGCGGACGGAGACGGAAGTAGCGCAAGTCCTGGTGCAGCGGGTGGCGTCCGTCCACGCCGGGCGGCTTGTTGAACACGTTGGTCGTGATGACGTACAGCGGGGACTCGGGCGGTGCGTCCACGAGTTGCCGCGCAACGCCGAGGACGCGGGGATCCCGGGCGAAGTCGAAAAGCACCGGATCGGTTTCGAGATTGAGGATCTTGTTGATTGCGTGCAGCGGTGTTGGGGGCTCGACCGCACCCTTGACGACCATCACGTCGCGCATCGCGATCATCCCGTCCGGCAACGGGGCGTGGCCGCCCGCGAGTTCGACGAAGCGCGCGTCGTAGCGTGCGCGGGCCTCGGCATCGATGAAGCCGGGGCACAAGAGATAGCCCGTATCGCGGAATGCCTCGCGCTCTTGCGGCGTGAGGGCCGAGACGGATCGGTCGGTCAAGCGATGTCCTGGGCCGAAGTGGGACCATGCCGAGCCGCCGCTTGCGGGCCGTGCTGGGCACCCGTCGCCGAGAGATCGAGGAAGCGGCGCGCGAGCGTCGGTCCGGCCCCGGCGTCCTCGTGCTTGAAGAATGCGAAACCATGCTTTGCGCCGGTCGCGGCGACTCGTTCCAGCCAACTCTGTAAGGCGGCGTTGTCATAGCCCGGTTTGCGCAGGCGCAGGTACACCCAGTCGGTGGTGGTGAGGCGGTCCGGCAGCGGTAGATTGCCGTCTTCGGAGACGCATAGGCACGTACCGTGTGCGCGAAGCAGCTCATTGGTCTCGATGTCGAACCACGAGGCGTGGCGGAACTCGACGGCGGCCGGGAACGCGTTGGGCCAGAGCTCGAGGAACGAGTCGAGTCGTTCCAGGTTCTTGCGCACATAGGGCGGCAATTGGAAGAGCACGCAGCCGAGCTTGTCGCCTAGCGTCTCGAGGCGGGAGGCGAGGTAGTCCACCGGGCCTTCGCAGTTCGCCAGGCGGGCTTGATGGGTGATCTGTCGCGGTGCCTTGATGACGAAGCGAAAGTCGTCGGGCACGGCCTGGCGCCAGACGTCGAGCACTTCGATGCGCGGCATCCGGTAGAACGTGTTGTTGATCTCAACCGCCGGCAGCTTCGAGGCGTAGTAGCTGAGCATGCCGTCGGCGGCGATGTCTTCGGGGTAGAAGCTGCCCTTCCACGCCTTGTAGCTGTATCCGCTGGTCCCTGCAAGCCAGCGCATTGGCGCCTCCTTAGGCCTTGCCGCCCAAAACCTACTGCAACATACCAGTCGGGCGGGCAAAGGTCACCAGTACGATGGCCACGAACAGCAGGAGCGGTACGGCGAGGTTCGGGCCGCCGCGCAGCGCCAATACCTCGAGTTGCCGTTCGCGGTCGAAGGCGAACTCGGCCTTCGCCTGTTCGACCCGCGCCGTCGCCCACCGGTAGTAGAAGCCGTTGGCGTTGAGCGGGGCATAGACCCCGTGCACGCCGATCAGGAAAGCCAGCTGCAACGTCGTCCCTAGGCCGGGGTAACCCGCGATGGCCACCTGTCCGGCCAGCATGGCCACCAGCAGCGCCGCGAGCGCGAGTCCGGCGGCCCAGCGGTACTGACGACGGTAGAGGAACCAGAACACGCCGAAGAAGAACGTCGCCCAGTTCCATGACAATGGCGTGTAGCCGCGGTCCGCGGCGCGTCGGAAGTAGGGCACGTAGAAGCCGGCGTTGCGACCAACCGCGGCGGCGTAGAGTTCGTAGTCGTGGCTGCTCATTGGCGGAACTCTACTGCATTACACCGCCAGCGGCGGCTCGTCCAAGGCGGCTAGCTGCTCCTTGAGCGCCAGGATGTGTTCGCTCCAATACCGTGTCTCCCCGAAGGCCGGAAACGCAACGGGAAACGCGGGATCGGTCCAGCGCCTTCCGATCCACGCGGCGTGGTACAGCATCCGCAAAGCTCGCAGCGGCTCGATCAGGCGCGTTGTGCGCGCGTCGAAGTCGTGGAACGCCTCGTAGGCCGACACGAGTTCCCGCAATTGGCTGGAGCGCTCAGTCGCATCACCGGCCAGTAGCATCCACAGGTCCTGGATCGGCGGTCCGGTCATGGTGTCGTCGAAGTCGACGAAGTTCGGCCGGGCGCCGAGCGGGGCGTCGGCGTCGTCGCGCATGAGGAGGTTGCCGAGATGGCAATCGCCGTGGATACGGATGCCCGGGACATCGGCCATGACCGGTTCGATCCGTTCGACGAGTTGATTGGCCACGGCTTCGTACGCGGCGAGAAGCTCAAAATCGACAAAGCCGCTGGCCACGAGGAAGTCCACGGACTGACGGCCGAAGGTGGCAACGGTCAAGCGCGCTCGGTGCTCGTAGGTCGCGCTCGCGCCGACCGCGTGCAAGCGGCCAAGCGCATGGCCGAGCACCTGCAGCACGACCGGATCCTCGACGTTCGGCACTCTGCCAGCCTCGCGCGGGAACACGGCGTAACGAAAACCCGCGTGCCTAAACAACGTAATGCCATCGTGGCGAAGGGGAGCGACGCAGGGCACTTCAGCGCCGTCAAGTTCCTGCATGAAGGCGTGCTCCTCCTCGATCGCCGCATCGGTCCAACGCCCGGGGCGGTAGAACTTCGCGATCACCGGTGCACCGTCCTCGATGCCGAACTGGTAGACGCGGTTCTCGAAGCTGTTGAGCGGGGTGACGCTGCCGTCCGCGCGCAAGTCGAGTGCCTCGATGGCATCGAGTAGCGTCGCGGGCGACAGGTCGTCGTAAGGCGTTTCGCTCACGACTGCGGTCCAAGTTCCGCGGTGGTCCGCACCGCGACCGACTTGATCAACGCGAGCACGCCGGTGCCGGACTCGAGGCCAAGTTCGTCGACGGAGCGCCTGGTGACGCGTGCGAGGAGGCTCTGCTCGCCGCAACCGACACGGACCAGCGCGGCCTCGCCGTCGTCGACGATGGCATCGATCGTGCCCGAGACCCGGTTCAGGATGCTGACGTGGTCGATGGCGGCCGTCGAAAGGCTGACGTCCCGGGCGGGAATGTGCAGCAGGATCGGCCCGGGAATGGCCGACAGGTCGCCGGGAACGAACAGCGGTGCGTCGGCGAAGACCAGCTCGGACAGCCCGTAGCGCGCATCGTACGACTTGAACCGACAGGCGATCACCGCGCCGGCCTGGTCGTCACTCATGAGTGGATGGTCGAGCGCCGTGGAGAACGCAGGCAGCGAATCCACAGCCGAAACGGACCCGGCGCTTGCGATCCACACCTGGTCGGCGATCGCGAGCACTTCCGGGAGCGAGTGCGAGACGTACACGATGGGGACCGCGTGCCGCTGGCAGAGGTCGTACAGGTATGGCGCGATGTCACGTCGCGAAGCCGGATCCAGGGCGGACATCGGTTCGTCGAAGAGCCACAGCTTCGCGGGGGCAAGCAGCGCACGACCGAGCGCCACCCGCTGCCGCTGGCCGCCCGACAGTTCGTGCGGGTATTGCCCGAGGAGGGGCTCGAGGTCGAGGAAGTGCACGACTTCGTCGAAGCTGAGCTTGACACCGTCTCGCCGGCTACGGCTGGCGAACTCGAGGTTGCTGCGGGCAGTGCAGTGCGGGAACAACCGCGACTCCTGGAACACGGTGCCCACGGCGCGGCGGTGTGGCGGAACACCGCGTCCCGGCCGGGCGGCGTCCTGCCAGCGCTCGCCGTCGACGTCCACCGTGACCGGGGCGTCAGGCTCGAAGCCGCTGATCAGGCGCAGCAAGGTGGACTTGCCGGCGCCGGACGCGCCGACCAGTGCCGCGACTCCCTCAACGTCGACGTCGAGATCGGCGCGCAACCGGAAGTCCTGACCGCGCGACAGTTCGCCTTGGGCCTTAAGTCGCATCAGGTGCGCAGCCAGCGGTAGGTGAAGGTGAGCACGATCAGCGCGAAGACGAGCAACAGCGCGGCGATGGCGTGGGCGCCGGCGTAATCGAGCATCTCGACGCGGTCGAAAAGGGCGATCGAGAGCACGCGCGTCTCGCCCGGGATGTTGCCACCGATCATGAGCACGATGCCGAACTCGCCGACCGTGTGCGCGAACCCCAAGACGCCGGCGGCGACTAGCGCCTTCTTGTGCAACGGCAGCACCAGGCGCAGGAAGCGGGTCGCGGGTGCCGCTCCGAGGCTGGCCGCGGCTTCCAGGAGTTGCCCGTCCGTGGTGCGATAGGCCGTGGATAGCGGTCCGGTCACGAATGGAAGCGAATAGATGATGGAGCCGATCACGAGACCCGTGAAGGTGAATGCGAGTGGGGCGCCGCCAAGGGCTTGGGCGACGGCGCCGAGCGGTCCTCCCGGCGCTAGCGCGAGCAGGAGGTAGAACCCGAGCACCGTGGGGGGCAGGACCAGCGGCAGGGCGACGAACGCCTCCACGACGGGTCGCCACTTGGACCGGGTCCGTGCGATCCACCATGCCAGGGGTGGTGACACGACGAGCAGGACCGCGGTGGTCGTCAACGCGAGCAGGCCCGTCACCCAGGCGGAGAGTGCAATGTCCTCGGCGACGGACAGCGCTTTAGTCCCGGGTGCCGACGTTGCTGGCGGCGCGTCGCGCCGTCGGCGCTGGAACGCGGTAGCCGGCCGTTCGGATCAGCGACTGGGCGTCGCGGCCGAGCAACTCGTCAAGCCAGGCTTGCGCCTCGGCTTCGCGCTCACCGTGCATCACGACGGCAACTTGCTCGATGGGTGCATGGAGGTCGTCCGGGAGCAGCCAGTAGCGCTCCTCGGGGGTGCCCTGGGCGGTGACCTGTGCGAGTGCGACGAATGCCCCATCCGCGGCGCCGCTGGCCGCGAAGTGAAACGCCTGGGCCACGTTCAGGGCATTGATCAGCCGTGGACGGGCACTTAAGGCTTCGAGTGCCTCATGCGCGGCGCGGCCATAGGGTGCGGTCTGCGGATTCGCGACGGCCACGCGCTTCTCCGTAGTCAGCCAATCCCGCCCGGGCGACCCCTCGTCGACCAGCAATACGAGGCTGCCGCGTGCGTAGACCTGCGGCCCGAAAGCGCGGCCTTGGGCCACGAGCTTGAGTGGACGTTCCCGGTCCGCCGAGAGGAACGCGTCGAACGTGCGACCCTGCATGATCTGGGCGTAGAGCAGGCCGGTTGAGCCGTAGGTGGCGTCCGCCGGGGCAGCGAGGCTCGTCCGCACCGCCTCGAAGGCCGACTGGAAGTTCGACGCGACAGCGATCCGCAGTGGCGCGGCGCTACTGGCCGCGCCGCAGAGGAGGGCGATGATCGCGGTGATCAGATGCGTGGCCTCAAACCGCATTACAAGGCCTTGGCAGCGACCCACACGTGGACCTCCTCGGCGCCACCGGCGAGCAGCGCGGTGCTCGCGGCGTGCGCGGTCGCACCGGTCGTGGATACGTCATCAACCAGGGCAATGCGCCGGTAGGTGATGGGACGCTTCACCGCGAATGCCCGGCGGACGTTCGTCAGCCGGGCGCTTCGCGGCAAGGACCGCTGCGGCGGGGTGTTGCGCACGCGCACGAGGTGCCTGGGCAGACTGGGCAGTCCGAGCAGGCGGGCCGTCGACCGAGCGAGCGGCGCCGCCTGGTTGAAGCCGCGTTGGCGAAGACGCCGACGCGTCAACGGCACCGGGACCAGCGCTTCGGGCAGCTCCGTGGAGTCGTAGGCCGCCGTGGCGGACGCCGACAGCAGCGCGCCGAGTATTCGCGCTTGGCGTAGGCCGTTGCCCGACTTGAGGCCTTCGATGACACCGGTCAACGGCTGGGCATAGGTGAACGGGGCGAGGGTGCGCGTCCACGGCGGCGGCGATGCGATGCATCGGCCGCACACACGGTCCATGCCCGACACGAGCAATGGACCGGCGCACACGCGGCAGACGCGTTCATTGCACGTGAACGCCTCTTCGCATGACAAGCACAGATCAATGGTCCGCCGGGACGGGCGTCGGCACAGCACGCAGATGCCCGGGAACAGGTTGTTCAGCATTCGCCCTTTGCCCCTTAGCGGGCTTGCAGCCACGCTTGCGGATCGACCGGCACGCCGTCGCGGCGGATTTCGAAATAGACGCCGACCTCGTTGATGCTGCCGCTTCGACCGACCGCCGCGATCGGTTCGCCGCCTTCCACGCGGTCACCGACCGTCTTGTAGAGCGTGTCGGCGTGACCGTACAAGGACATCGTAGCATCGCCGTGGTCGATGACGGCCAGCATCCCGAAGCCGCGCAGCCAGTCGGCAAAGGCCACTGTGCCCGACGCGACGGCGACGATGTTCGTCCCTAGCGGCGCGCTCAAGTAGACGCCCTGCCAGCGCATGCGGCCGCCGGCCCGGGGGTCGCCGAAGCCATGGACGACGCGACCGGGAACCGGCCAACGCAGGCTGCCCCGGTCGTGTGGGGCGGTGGCTCGAGGCCGGGCTTGGCGGGCGACTTCGGCTAGCAGCGCCTCGAGGCGCTTCCTATCGCTCGCGAGCGTATCGCGCTCGCGGCGTTTGACGCGCACCTCGGACTTGAAACCGGCGAGGAGCCGTTGCTGCTCGCGCCGTTCGCCCAGCAACGCGGTGCGCCCTTGATCCAACGCGGCCTGCGCAAGGACAAGGGCCTCCTGCTCATCGGCGAGTTGTGCGTCTTGTTCGGTCAGGGCGACCTGCAGGTCCTTCAGAGCAGCCAGGTCCTTCGCACGGGCCTGGGCGAGGAGGCCGTGGTAGCGCATCGACCGTTCGACGGCGGCGGGGCTCTCCTGGTTCAGGATCTGCTTGACGACGTCGCGTCCGGTCAGTCGCCATGCCATGCGCAGGTGACCGGCGAGGCGAGCCGCGAGCTTGGTTTCCTCAGCCGCCAAGCGGTCGCGCTCGGCGAGGTTGCGCTGTTCCGCCGTTTGCAGGCCGGCAACTTGGGATCCTAAATCCCGCACGCGCCGGGCGTGTTCAGCGATCCGACGGTCGGTGTCATCCAAAGCGCGCTGTTGGCTGGCCAGTTGTTCATCGGCCTCGGTCAGCCATTGGTCCATGGCGTTCAGGCGGTCGACAACGGCTTCGAGTTCGCGCTGGCCGGTTTCGGCGGCGACGCCGACCACGGCGCTGGTCGTGCCGACGACGAGCACCGCCAAGCCCAGCCAGCGCTTGCCAGGCCGAACGGCTGCGATGGCGATCATCCCGGCGGGGTCATCGCTCGTGGACGGCCGCGGCGACAGCGTCCCGTTTGAGTTGTCGACTGTCATCGGCATCGCCGGCGACAATCAGGGAACGCCCGGCCATTGCCGCCGGGGCCGAGATTCCCATCAGTTCGAGGAGCGTCGGGGCAACGTCGGCGAGCGTGCCGGGCCCGCGCAGCCGCACCGCTGCGGGGCCCACATAAACCAGCGGCACCGCGTCGGTGGTGTGGGCGGTGTGCGGATCGCCGCTCTTAGGTTCCCGCATGCGCTCGACGTTGCCGTGGTCGGCGGTGATCAAGCACTGTCCGCCGACCTCCGCAACGCGGGACGCGATCCGGCCGAGGCAGGCGTCGATGCACTCCACCGCCCGAACGGCGGCATCGAAGTCCCCGGTGTGGCCGACCATGTCACCGTTGGCGTAGTTGCAGACGATGAAGTCGTACTGCGCGCCATCCACGGCATCGAGCAGCCGGTCCGTTACCACATGCGCACTCATGGCGGGCGCAAGGTCGTAGGTGGCGACCCTGGGCGACGGCACCAGGATGCGATCCTCGCCGACGAAAGGCTGCTCCCGGCCGCCAGAGAAGAAATACGTGACGTGGGCGTACTTCTCGGTCTCCGCGAGCCGCAGTTGGGCCTTGCCGAGCCGGGCGAGGGTCTCGCCGAGGGTGTCCACGAGATCGAGTGGGCCGAACAAGGCCGGCGCATCGATGTCGTCGGCATAGTGGGTGAGCGTGGCGAACGCGGCCATCGGTACGCGCTTGCGGCGCCGGAAGGCATCGAAGTCCTCGGCCAGCAGCGCACGCGTCAACTGCCGGGCGCGGTCGGCGCGGAAATTCATGAAGAGCCCCGCATCCCCCGGAACGATCGTCACTGCCGGTTGCGATGCGGCGTGGACCGCGCTCGGTTGCACGAACTCGTCGGACTCGCCGCGCGCGTAGGCGGCCGCGAGCGCAGCCACGGCGGAGTCGAAGTGGTGCGGCGTCTCGCCGTCCACGAGCAGGTTGTAGGCACGTTCGGTCCGTTCCCAGCGCTGATCGCGATCCATGGCGAAGTAGCGTCCGGTAATGGACGCGAGGACGCCGGGAAAGCCCTCTTCGAAGCGAAGGAGCGATGCCATGGCGCTTTTCGGCGGCGTGTCGCGGCCGTCGAGAAAGGCATGCAGGCGGATCCGGATCGAGGACTGTTCACGTATGGTCGCCAGCACATGGGCGATGTGGTCTTCATGGCTGTGCACGCCCCCGGGCGAGAGCAGCCCGAACACATGCAGCGTGGGAGCGCCCGAGTCGATGGTGTCGCGCAACACTTGGTTGCTCGCCAACTCGCCGTGGGCGACGGCCTGGTCGATCCTCGTGAGGTCTTGGGGCACGGCGCGCCCCGCCCCGATGCTCATGTGGCCGACCTCGGAGTTGCCCATTTGCCCGGCCGGCAGACCCACGTCGAGACCGGACGCGGAAAGTTCGGTCGTCGGTGAGCCGGACCACAGCGCGTCCCACACCGGGGTCCGGGCTTGCGCGATGGCGTTGTACGCGACCTCGTCGCGCAAGCCCCAACCGTCGAGGATCACGAGAAGGGTGGGGCGTGTACGCATCGGATTACTTGGGCCTTGTCGCGGAACCGCCTTTTGAAGCCGACTATTGTGCCCGCCGACATAGGCGGACGCACGTACTTGCGCACCTGCGGGCTATGGTTCAGGATTCTGTTGCGCGTTTTGCACAAGCGTGCAAGCGTGGCGTCGCGTTGCCGGGTCGCCCGCTAAATACAACAGCCACCACAGGGGCGCGGGGTCGCTCCCCGCGTTCTGGCGAATAGGCGCGGAACTCACATGACCCATGTGCGTCTTGCAACGGCCCGGCTCCCGTCGCGCGTCTCTCCGGATGCGGGCGTTGGTGGGTACCCGGATTGGACTCCACGGGCCATCCACGCTCTCCACACTGCCCTATAATCCCGCCCGCCATGGAGCAGTTGTTCGAGTTCATCGGGAACCACCCGATCCTGGTTGGCGCTTTCGTGCTGGTCTTCGCGTTGTTCGTGCGCAACGAGGTCGCACGTGGTGGCCGTTCGGTCACGCCCCAGGAACTCGTCAACATGGTCAACAACGACAAGGCCGTCGTGATCGACGTGCGTGACCCGGCCGAGTACTCGCAAGGGCACATCGTCGATGCCATCAACGTCCCCCATGCGGCGATCGCCGGACGCGTCTCCGAACTGACCAAGTACAAGGACAAACCCGTTGTGCTGGCATGCAAGATGGGTCAGCACGCGGGCGCCGCCGGAACCGTGCTGCGCAAGGCCGGCTTCGAGAACGTCTCGCGCCTGAAGGGTGGTGTCACCGAGTGGCGCAACCAGAACATGCCGGTGGTCAAGGGTCGCCGGGCGAAGGGGTGACACGGGCATGGCCGAGGAGAGCTTTGAAGGACCAGGCGCGGCGCCACCTGCACCGCAACTGGCCATTGAGCGGGTCTACATAAGGGACGTGTCGTTCGAGTCGCCGAAGTCGCCGGGTGTTTTCGGCGGCGAGTGGAAGCCGGAAATCCACATGGATATCAATACGCGCAGCAGTGCGCTCGATGCCGAGCGCCACGAGGTCGTGCTGACGTTGACGATCGAGGCGCGCGTGGACGGGGAGGCGGCCATGATCGTCGAACTGCAGCAGGCCGGGATCTTCCGCCTCCAGAACATGGACGGCGTGCTCACCGAGCAGGTTCTCGCCACGGCGTGCCCAACGGCCCTGTTCCCGTACGCCCGCGAGACGGTGGACGCCCTTGTCACGAAGGGCACGTTCCCGCCGCTCATGCTCGCGCCGATGAACTTCGATGCGCTGTATGCCGAGGCGAAACGTCGCGCGGCCGAGCGCGACGAGCGACCACCCGACAGCTTCGTCAACTAGAGTTGGTCGAATCGCCGGGTGCGCGGTCCTGTCTTGTGGCACCCACGAAGCCCAGTTGCCGCCAAGCCTCGTAGACCACCACGGAAACCGCGTTGGCGAGGTTCAGGCTGCGCGATCCAGGGCGCATCGGAATGCGCAGGCGATGCGCTGACGGGAAGCCGTCGAGGACGACGTCCGGCAAGCCACGGCTTTCGGGGCCGAACAAGAGGGCGTCGTCGGGAAGGTAGTCGACGTCGTCGTACCGGCGTCGGCCACGCGTTGAGAATGCCAGCAGTCGCCGCCCAGCGACATCGCGCAGAAAGGCGTCGAAGTCCGGGTAGACGGTCGTCGTTGCGAGGTCCCGGTAGTCCAAGCCGGCGCGGCGCAACCGGGTGTCGGTCAGCTCGAACTGAAGCGGCTCGATGAGGGCAAGCCGGGCTCCCGTGTTGGCGGCAAGGCGCATGATGCTGCCGGTGTTCGGGGGGATTTCGGGCTCGAACAGCCCGATGACGAGATCATGCATTGATACCGAGGTCGGCAAGCTTGCGCGTCAGCGTATTGCGGCCCCAGCCTAGCAGGTTGGCGGCATCGCGCTTGCGGCCACCGGTTTTTTCCAGCGCCACCCGGATCATCGTCGTCTCGAAGGCAGGCAGTGCATCACTGAGAATGGCGTCCCGGCCACCGTCCAGTTCGCGCCGCGCCCACTCGGCCAGCGTCGTCTGCCAATCGCGTTCTCCGTCGGCGGGGGCACCCGCAGCGCGCAGTTCCGGCGGCAGGTCGGCGATGTGCACCTCCCGCCCGGGTGCCATGACGGTCAACCAGTTGCAGGTGTTCTCCAGTTGGCGGACATTGCCCGGCCAGTCCAGGGTCTGCAGGTAGGCCAGCGTATCGGGCAACAGCACCTTGCGTTCGCCGCCGAGTTCGTCCGCCGCCTGCGTGAGGAAGTGGTCGGCGAGCAGCGGGATGTCGGACCGGCGTTGCGCCAGGGTGGGCACATGCACCCGGATCACGTTCAAACGGTGATAGAGGTCTTCGCGGAATCTCCCTTCGGCGACCAGCGCCCGCAGGTCCCGGTGCGTAGCCGTGATGATGCGCACATCGACCTGCACGCTGTTGCGACCACCGACGCGGAAGAACTCCCCTTCGGCAAGCACGCGCAAGAGCCGCGTCTGTGCGTCGGCGGGCATGTCGCCGATCTCGTCCAAGAACAGGGTTCCGCCGTTGGCTTGTTCGAAGCGCCCGACCCGCTGGTCCTTGGCGCCGGTAAACGCGCCGCGTTCGTGGCCGAAGAGCTCCGACTCGATCAGTTCGCTCGGGATCGCCGCCATGTTCAACGCCACGAGTGCGTTGCCGGCGCGTTGGCTGTGCCGGTGCAGGGCGCGTGCCACGAGTTCCTTGCCCGTGCCCGAGGCCCCCTCGATCATCACCGTGATGTTGGACCGGGCCAGCCGGCCAATGGCGCGGAAAACCTCCTGCATGGCGGGCGCCTGGCCGATGATCTCCGTATCCGTTGGAGTCGTCGGTGTGTCAACCGCGGGCTGTTGCTCGCGTCGGCGCAGGACGGCGCGTTGCACGGTGGCGACGGCATCATCGATGTCGAACGGCTTGGGAAGGTACTCGAAGGCTCCGGACTGGTAGGCCGCGACGGCGCTGTCCAAGTCGGAGTGCGCAGTCATGATGATCACGGGTAGGTCGGGGTGTCGGTCGGCGAGGATCGACAGCAGCTCGAGTCCATCGCGGCCGGGCATCCGTATGTCGGATACGACTGCGTCCGGCGCCCCGTGATCGACGCGCTCGAGCACGTCCTCGGCATCGCCGAAGGACTCGGTGTCGTAGCCCGCCTGCGACAGGGCGCGCTCCAGCACCCAGCGGATGGAGCTGTCGTCGTCGATGATCCAGACGTTTTCGTTAGCCACGGGTCGATTCCAGTAACGGCTTGTCCGCCATGGACTTCGCGCAGGTGTCGGGCTGGCGGATCGGCAAGTAGAACGAGAACACGGTGCGTCCGGGTTCGCTCTCGCACTCCACGAGCCCGTTGTGTTGGGCGAGGATGGTCTGGGTAATTGCCAGGCCCAGCCCCGACCCGCCGGGCCGACCGCTGATCATGGGGTAGAAGATGTTCTCCGCGATGTCCGCCGGCACGCCCGGCCCGTTGTCGCGAAATTCCACGTTCACGACCAGCCGGTGGCGGAACGTGCCGATGGTGAACTGGCGCAGTATGCGGGTGTGGAGTTGGATGACCGGATCCTCGACGTCTTCGAGGGCCAAAGCGGCGTTGCGCAGCACGTTGAGGGTCGCCTGCACGAGCGTTTCGAAGTCGCCCTCGATTTCCGGCAGGCTCGGATCGTAGGCGCGTTCGAACTTGATCCGCGACGGCGCTTCGGCGTCGAGCACCTTGACGACCCGTTCGATGACGTGGTGGATGTTCACCGGTTTGAACGACAGCCGACCGTTGGGCCCGAGTATGCGGTCGACGAGGTTCCGGAGCCGATCCGCCTCGGCCATGATGACGGACGTGTACTCGCGCTGGTAGTTGCGGGTGAGTTCCCGGGCGAGCAGTTGCGCGGCGCCGCGGATCCCCCCAAGGGGATTCTTGACCTCGTGGGCGAGGCCGCGCGCGAGCTTGCGCATGGTGTCCTGCAAGGTGACGTGGCGTTCGTCCCGGTCGATGCGGATGAACCGGTCGAGGCGCTCGAATTCGACGAGCAACTCGGTCGCCGACAGCGGTGCGATGGAGTAGTTGACGCGCACCAGTCCGTCGGGTACGTAAAGCGGCACCTCGCGCTTGGTGAACGGCTGTCCGGTGGTCAGGACGTTGTTCAGCACCGCGGGGGTCGCGTGGTCGTCGCGGATCAACTTGACCACGGGCAAGCCGATCACGCGGGCATCGCTGCGCCCGAACAGGGACTGCCCCGACTGGTTCAGGTAGGTGATCCGAAACGACCCATCGGTTGCGGCATCGACCACGGCGACGGCGGTGTTGAGTTGATCCAGGATGTCCCGGTACGTGGCCATCATTGGCCTGTGAGCAAAAAACGTTCCACGCCGCCCGAGGCGGGCATTGTGGGCGCGCAGCCATCGAAAGCCGCCGATCATTGCACTAAATTAGTGCATAAGGGGCGAAATGGTCAAATCTGGTGCATGGACGATCGCGTCACGAGGCGGCGTGCCTTGGAGGTGCGCGGACGTCCCCGTCTTGCGCCAGGCAAAGCTTGGTGAAGGAGGAAGCCATGCAGTGACATGACGGAAACCTTCTATGCGACCCAGCAGGTGGAAGACCTGACCGGCCAAGGCAGGCCAGCCAGCCGGAACCGAGTGTTGCGTGGTGCGGGGGCGACCCCGGCTGCGAAGCGTACACAGGGAGCCTTGCAGGCCGCGTGATTGAGCCCCGAAATAGTCGTGATCGTGGAAGCCGACGCCGTGACGGGTGCGGAAGGCCACGCCGCCGGCACCGAGATTGGCCGGGTGCCGGAGGTTCCGCCGGGGTCGTAGAGCGGGGCATGCAGGCGATGGGTCGCCCAGGAACCTGGGAGGTCTCGCCGTCTCCACCGGAGACGCGGCACGCGGACTGCCGCCATAAAGGACGTCCGGGCCCGCAGGGCGGCCCGCCCCGCGGGAGCGAATAGGGCACACCCGTGGTACCGCCAAGCGAAGGAGACGAAGCGCGGCGGGACGGGCGGCGAGAAGTCGGAGTCCGCTGGTAGTACCGGCGATGTCGGGGAACCCGCCCCAGGGAACCCGGCGGAGGGAAGCGGCGGACCGGGATACGGGGCTTTCGGAGGGAAAGATGGCGGGCACATCGGGACCGGAGACCATCTCAACGAGACAACGGAAGCTGGCGGAACTGGCCCGGCTGGGACCGCAGTTCGAACTGACGACGATCGCGCACCACATCGACATGGCGTGGATGCGCGAGGCCTACCGGCGCACGCGCAAGGACGGCGCGGCGGGTGTGGACGGCGTGACGGCGCGGCAGTACGAGGCCGATCTGGAGGCGAACCTTGCGAGTCTGCTCGAGAGGTTCAAGTCCGGTCTGTACCGTGCGCCGCCGGTGCGCCGGGTTCACATCCCGAAGCCGGGCAAGGCGGGGAAGACGAGGCCGCTGGGCATCCCGACGCTGGAGGACAAGGTTCTGCAGCGCGCGGTGCTGATGGCGCTGGAGCCGGTGTTCGAGGAGGACTTCCTGTCCTGCTCGTACGGGTTCCGGCCCGGACGCGGGCCGCACATGGCGCTGGAGGCGCTGTGGCAGGGCCTGATGGACATGGGCGGCGGCTGGGTGATCGATCTCGACATCCGGAGCTTCTTCGACGAGGTGGACC
Source organism: Candidatus Azotimanducaceae bacterium (assembly GCA_965203685.1). Classification (GTDB taxonomy): domain Bacteria; phylum Pseudomonadota; class Gammaproteobacteria; order Pseudomonadales; family Azotimanducaceae; genus VXYL01. The sequence goes on along the minus strand of OZ241908.1, from coordinate 4,593,776 downwards.
GGGGACATCTGACGGACTTTCTGGGCCGACGGGTGCGCGACGGGGTGATCCGGCGCGCGGTCGGCAAGTGGTTGAACGCCGGGGTCATGGAATCCGGCGCGGTGCACCGCCCCGAAAGGGGCACGCCCCAGGGCGGGGTGGTGTCGCCGCTGCTGAGCAACCTCTACCTGCACCACGTCCTGGACCTGTGGTTCGAACGCGACGTCAAGCCGCGCCTCGCGGGCCGCGCCTTCGAGGTGCGGTTCGCGGACGACGCGGTGCTGGCGTTCGAGCGGGAGGAGGATGCGCGCCGGGTTCTGGAGGTGCTGGAGAGACGGTTCGCGAAGTACGGACTGCGGCTGCACCCGGACAAGACCCGGCTGGTGGACTTCCGCAGCCCGCCGCGGCGCAAGCCGGGCGGCACGCAGCGCGAGCGCAGCTTCGCGCTGCTGGGGTTCACCCACCACTGGGGACGGTCCCGGCGGGGACGCTGGGTCGTGAAGCGCAAGACGGCGAAGGACCGGCTGATGCGCGCCGTGCGCGCGGTCGGCGACTGGTGCCGACAGGGTCGCCACCTTCCGGTGGCGACGCAGTGGGCGGCACTGCGGCGCAAGCTGCTGGGCCACTACGCCTACTACGGCATCACCGGCAACCACCGGGCGCTGGTGCGGTTCTACGTGATGGCTCGGAGGACGTGGTGGAGGTGGCTGTACCGCCGTTCGCCGCGCGATCCGTTGACGTGGACCCGGTTCGCCAGCCTGATCGAGCGCCATCCCCTGCCTCTGCCGCGTGTCGTGCACAGCGTCTATCGTGCAGCTACACCGTAGCCCGAGGAGCCGGATGCCCGAGTTGGGCACGTCCGGATCTGTGGGAGCCGGGGGCGGGCGACCGCCCTCGGCCACCCGGCCGCATTCGGGTTCGGCTTACCTGCCCGTCCCGCCTTAGCGGCTCACCTGGACGACGAACCGGAAAGTATCCCCCTGTTCCGCAGACTCAAGCAGCACATGACCGTGCACGCGGCACCAGGCCGGGATGTCCTGCATCGTTCCCGGATCGCTGGCCACGACCGTGAGCGTATCGCCGCACGCCAAGGTCTTGATGCGATCCTGCGTGCGGATCACCGGCAACGGGCAGAGCAAGCCAGAGGTGTCGAGATGGACCGCGCTCACGTGCCGATGTGCCAGCGCGGGTCGACTTCCCACGGTGCCAGTGGGGCCACGAAGAGTTGCTCGGTGACGCCGTCCGTGTGGCATGCCTCCATGCGCACTTCGGGGGCATCGCGGCCTTGCGAATAGCGGGCTGCGATCCGCGCGGCCAGCGTGAGGTCCGTGGCGTCCGGACTGCCGTCGATGAGCGTCAGCGGTCCCTCGTGGCTGACCATGCGCAGGTGCAGGAACTGGCGCCTAAAGCCCGCGAGGAAGTTGTTCTCGCCCTCTTCGCGACCCACGATCAGCTTGTAGTTGGGCGCTGGCCGGAGGTGGCGGCCGACCTTGAGCAGCATGATGTCGTCAAGTTCGTAGTCGCGCTCGCCCTTGGCGTCCCACAGGTCCTTGAGCTTGCGCGAATAGCGTTGATCGGTGAGAAAGCAGCAACCCCCGGCAGGTTGCGCATAGTCGGTGAAGCCATAGCGCTCGGCGAGGGCGATTTGCGGTTTGCGGTCGCGACCGTGGAAGCCGTAGAGCTTGTCGCGATCCACCCAGCCTTCGCGCTCCGGCAACGTCGGCGGCAGGTTGCGCGCCGACAAGGGGCGCAGCAGGCGATCGCCGGCGCCGGATTCCCGCGCGATGACTGGCATCGTGTCGCTGCGCTGCGACATCGGCCGCTGGCCGACGACCTCCCCGGTGACGACGAAATCGAATGCCCCGTCGGTCACGAGATCCTCGGTGAGAGCGTTCTTGACCATGAAGGTCTTGCAGTCGAGGCACGGGTTGAGATTGGCACCGTAACCGTGCTTCGGGTTGAGCACGACGTCCTTGTAGTCGTCGATCACATCGACGATGTGCAGCTTGATGCCGAGTTGCTCGGCAGTCCACAAGGCGTTGTTGCGCTTGACCTTTGAGCGCTCGCGCTTGCGGATGGCGTGGGTATGCCCCTCCACGCAGAAGCCGGTGAAGAAGTTGACGCCTTCCACGTCGACGCCTTGGTCGAGCACGACCTTGGCGGCGAGCATGGAGTCGAGCCCGCCGGAGATGAGTGCCGCCGCCCGCGGGCGGCGACCGTTCCTGTATCCCGCCATAGGCGCTATTTTACGCCTCGACAGGCCAACGAAGGGTTCGCCATGCGCGCCTTGCTGCAACGTGTCAGCCGAGCGGCGGTTTCCGTCGACGGACGCGAGATCGCCGCGATCGACGGGGGGCTCTTGGTCCTCCTCGGCGTATTCCGTGACGACCACGAACGGCTCGCGACGCGCTTGGCCGAGCGGACGCTGGCGGCGCGCATCTTCGCCGATGATCTGAAACCGATGAATCGTTCGGTACTCGATGTCGGCGGCGCCGTCTTGGCCGTGTCGCAGTTCACCCTCGCCGCAGACACGGGTCGAGGCAACCGGCCGAGCTTTGGCCCTGCTGCACCACCTGAAGTCGCCCGGCCTCTTTACGAGTCTTACGTGACGGCTCTACGTGCGGGCTGCGAGCGGGTGGAAACGGGTGCGTTCGGCACGGAGATGCGCGTCGCGCTGGTCAACGATGGCCCCGTAACCATACTGCTCGAAGCGACCTGAAGCCGCTGGCGCGGGGACGTCGTCAATCGTTGATGTCGGGCTTCTCCACCATGCGCGCGAGCAGGATGCCGATCTCGAACAGCAGCCACGCCGGCACCGCGAGCAGGATTTGGCTGATCACGTCCGGCGGCGTGATGAGCATCCCGATGACGAAGCAGCCCACGATCACGTAGGGACGTTTCCGCGCCATGCTACGCGAGGACGTGAGCCCGGTCAGCGCCAGCAGAACGGTCGCGACCGGGATCTCGAAGGCGAGGCCGAAGGCGAAGAACAGCTTCAGCACGAAATCGAGGTAGTGGTTGATGTCCGTCATCATCGCGACGTCGGTCGGCGTGACGCTTGCGAAGAACTGGAACACGAGCGGAAACACGGCGTAGTAGGCGAACGCCATGCCTAGGTAGAACAGAAGTGTGCTGGACACGAGTAGCGGCACGGCGAACCGCTTCTCGCGCAGGTAGAGGCCCGGGGACACGAACCCCCAAGCCTGGTGCAGCAGGAACGGGATGGTGATGAAGATAGTGGTGTACACCGCGAGCTTGAACGGCGTGAGGAACGGCGATGCCACTTGGGTGGCGATCATTTCGCCCGGGAGTTGCGCGCGCAACGGCTCGGAGACGAAATCGAAGATGTCGTTGACGAAGTAGAAGACCGGTACGAAGACGACGACGAGGAAGAGCAGGCTACGCAGGATGCGCTGACGCAGTTCGATCAGGTGACTGAGAAAGGGCTGCTCGTTGGCGTCGACCTTCTCGTCGTGCTGCCTCTCCTTGTCCTCCTCTGGCACAGTCGCGTCGGTCATTGCTTAGCGGCGGTTGCCGTCGCGTTGGGAGAATTCGCGCAGCGAATTCTCGGGGCGACCGCGGAGCGGTCGCGTGGCGTCAGGGCTTTTCTTCGCCACGTTCGACATGCTGCGGTGTCACCGGGGGAGCATCGGGTGGCGACGCCGGCGCAGCCTCGGGCTCGGTTCCGTTGAGATCGTCGCCAATGCCCCGGACCTCGCGCTCTACGCGGCGGACATCCTCCATGACCTGTTCGTTGTGCAGTTGGCGGCGGACCTCGTCCATGCCGATCTCGCGTTCGATCTCGGTCTTGACCTGGAAGTAGCTGCGTCGCAAGCGCCCGATCCACAAACCGAGCGTGCGCATGGCCACGGGCAAGCGCTCGGGTCCGAGTATCAGCAGCGCGACCACGGCCGCGATGAAGAACTCGAACAGGCTGATGTCGAACATCAGCCGGGTCTACTTGACTTTGCTTTCCGCCTTGGCGTCCGCGTCCGCGGTCTCCTTCGCGAGCGCCTCGGTGCCAGCGGCGTCTTCGTCGGCGTCCTTTTCGCGCACGGCGCTGCGGAAGCCCTTGATCGCGTTCCCCAGTTCCGATCCGAGGCTCTTGATGCGCTTCGGTCCGAACACCACCAGCACGATCACCAGCACGATGAGGACAACGACGAGTTCCCTGGGCCCGAACATAGGATTCTCCGGTCTGGCCTTCGGCATTTATGCCTTCAAGACCGTCGATTCTACCTGACAGGTTGCCGTCCTGACGCCGTCAACTTCCTTCCACTTGGGGACACACGCGTTCCGCGTCCTACAGCGCGTAGGAGATCTCGCACGCGGCGCTTCCGTTTTGCCGCGCCGCCGCCGGGCGGATGTCGCACGCCAATCCGGGACATTCGTCCATGGACAGCGCCGCGGCGGACCGCCACGATGCCCCCATGACCACCCCGAGACGACTGCTCGTCGACCCCGTCAACGCCTGCGACTACCACCTCGTGTCGCGCTGCGTGCAGGGCGCCTTCCTGTGCGGACGCGACCCCCGCACCGGGCGCGACTGCTCGCACCGCAAACAGTGGCTCGTCGACCGCATCCGCCTGCTCGCCTGCTGCTTCGCCGTCGAGGTCTACGCCTACTGCATCATGAGCAACCACTTCCACCTCGTCGCCCGCTACGACCCCCTGGCGCGCTGGCGCTGGAGCGACGAGGAGGTGGCGCGGCGCTGGGTGGACGCGTTCCCGCCCACCGAGAAGGGCGAGGTGCTCGAGCAGCGCAAGCCGGAGGCGCGCGAGCTGCTGCTCGGCGACCCGGAGCGCCTGTTCCGGGCGCGCTGCACGCTCGGATCCCTGTCGGACTTCATGAAGCACCTCAAGCAGCCCATCGCGCGGCGCGCCAACGAGGAGAGCGGCACGACGGGCCACTTCTACGAGCAGCGCTACTACTCGGGGGCGCTGTTGACCGAGGCGGCGCTGCTGGCGGCGATGGCGTACGTGGACCTCAACCCGGTGCGCGCGGGCATCGCCGAGCGGATCGAGGCGTGCCGCGAGACGTCGGTCGCCGAGCGGCTCAAGGAGAACAGCGCCGCGGCGCTCGAGGCGTACCTGGCGCCGCTGGTGTCGGGGCTCGGCGCGGACGGGGACGAGGTTCCGGCTTCCGCGCAGGCGCCGTCCGGGACGCCCGCGTCCGGCGGGATGCCGGTGGCCGGGGTGCCGGCGGCGCGGAGCCGTCCGCTGCCGTACCCGTCGGTCAGCCAGCGCGGCTACGTCGCCATGGTGCGCGCCATGGCGGAGGCGGTCGCGGCGCCGGCGGCGCGGCGCCCGGGCCGCGTGGCGGAGTGGCTGGCGCGCACCGCCGTGCTCGGCAGGCGCCAGCGGGCGTACGGACCGAAGGAGCGGCTGGCCGACTGGATCGGCCGCCGCGGCCTGCAGCTGCGCGAGACGCCGCTGGACGCCTGACCCGCCCGTTCCCGCGTCCCTGCGGCGTCCGGCCGATGCCGCGCGGGACCGCACCCGGCCCCTCGCAGTCCGTGGCGGATCGTCGGTCCGCCCGGACCACCCCTGCCACGCCTCCCTGCCGGACGTGCTCGACGGAATCCATCCCATGCCCGGCGCAACGGCCGTCCGGCCAATGCTGTCAATGGGCAATCTCCCGGCTGCGCATGCGACATCGCCCAGGCGCAGCCGCAGCTTTCCGGACACGTCGCGTGCGACATCGCCTACACGCTGTAGGACGCCGCTCGCGTGTGTCCCCAACTAAGTTCGACCGCAGTTTCCTGAACGCACCGCGTAGGACATCGCCTACACACTGTAGGACGCCGCGCGCGTGTGTCCCCGACTAAAGGAAATCAGCGGCTGTCCGCGACGATTCCGACCGCACTTCGGTACCGCAACGGCCACGTCTTGGCCACCGAGATGCCGACGCGTGGACCGCTCTGGATCGGGCCGGCGTGCGCGCCGTCGTCGAGGATCGCCAGCTCGTCGCGCCCGGTGAGATCGACGCCGTAGTGGCGCATGTCGATTGCGAACGCTTGGCATAATTTGGCAGGGCCATCCGTGAGGCGCCGCTCCGGCACATCGCCCCGACGGCGTTGCATGATGGCGATGCCGGTGACCGGTGCCACGGCCCGGATCAGCACGCAGCCCGGGACGCCTTCCTCTTGGACGGCGACGTTCAGGCAGTGGTGGGCGCGTGTTCGGTAGACGTAGGCGTGGCCGGCGGGACCGAACAGCACGGCCGTGCGCGGCGTCTTACCCCGGAAGGCGTGGGCGGCGGGATCGTCGTCGGCGAGATATGCCTCCGTCTCGACGATCCTTCCGGACGTCGCGCCGTGCACGAGCAACGTGCCCAGCAGATCGGGTGCGACCTCGCGCGGGTCGCGCTCGTAGAAGCAGCGCGGGAGTGGGTCACCGTTCTTGAGCACGGACCATCTCGACGCTCGGAGGAACCCTCTAAACCGCGCGCCGGCGAGTCACCGCCCAGGTCACAAGAGCGGCGAGATCTGCACCTTGATCGAGCCGGTGCCCTTGTCGAGGGCCGTCTCGAAGGCCCGGTTGACCTCGCCAAGGCCGAACCTGTGCGTGACCACCGGCTCCAGTTTGTCGGCGAGTTCCGTAAGGAGCGCCGTCGTCATCGCGAAGTCGCTCACCGCACCGTCGAAGGCGTAGCAGTTCGACGCGACCAGCGTCAGTTCCTTGTCGAAGAACACAAGGCTCGGAATCGGCGTCGTTCCCATGAAGATGCCCAGCTTGACGATGGTGCCGCCAGGCGCGGCCAGCGTTGCCGCATCGATCAACGTATCGGCCTTGCCGCCGACCGTCTCAATCACCGTCTCTGCGTACCCGTTGCCGACGGCATCGACGAGCGATTGGGTGTCTGGGAACACCTGGTGCGCGCCCAGATGCCGCGCGAGTTCGCGCTGTTGTGGGTGGCGCGCGGTGATCAGGACTTCGCCGGCGCCCGCGGCCAGGGCGGCTGGTATGGACAGCAGACCGATGGTGCCGGCGCCGATGATGGCAACGCGACCAGCGAATCCGATCCGTCCGAGCCGGGCACCGCGCACGCAGACGCCGAGGGGCTCGGAGAGTGCCGCCAAATGGCCGTCGAAGCCGTCGGGCAAAGGATGCAGCCGGTGCGCAGGTACGAGCACTTGCTCGGCTAGCCCGCCAGGGGCGCCGGCACCGATCAACCGCCGGTTACGGCAGCGGTTGTAGTGGCCAGTGTTGCAGTGGCCGCAGTCACCGCACGAGTCGATCGGTTCGAGCGCGTACAACGCCCCCTCGGCTAGGTCGGCGTCGGCGTTGACCTTGTCGACGAACCCCGCGACTTCGTGGCCGGGCTGGTGCCCTGCCTGCCCGCCGCTGCCGTGGCGAAAGCCGTGCAGATCGGATCCGCAGATACCGCACGCCGCGACGGTGAGCCGTGCCCATCCGGGCGGCGGCTCGGGCGCCGGACCGTCGATGACGTCCAACGAGCCCGTTGTATTCCAAGCGGCTGCCTTCATCGCTGCTCCCCGGTCTGACCACGAGTCCGCGCAAGGCGGCAGCGCTTACAATGCACGGGCGCGCTGGCCAAGTCGAGGTTCATCGTGCGCGTGCACGCTGGCCACAATCCTGATCGCGACCGTCGCCACGAGCGGATGCTCGGGCGTGCGTTCTGGCTGATCGCGGCATTCATGGGCGTGGAGATCGTCGGTGCGGTGATCGGCAACTCGCTCACGCTAGCGGCCGACGCCGGGCACATGTTCCTCGATGCGTCGGCGCTGGGCCTCTCGTGGTACGCCATGCGGCTGTCGCGGCGCGGCGAGACCAACAGCCTCACCTACGGCTATCACCGCTTCCAGGTGCTTGCCGCCTTCGTCAACGCCCTGGCGCTTCTCGCCCTGTGCGCGTGGATCGTCTATGCAGCGGTCGGCCGATTACGGGAACCGGAAGCCATCCTGCCGCTCCCCGTGCTCGCTGTGGCGCTGGTGGGCCTCGTGGTCAATGTCTTCGCCTATCGCATGCTCCATGGCACCAACAACCTGAATGTGCGCAGTGCCGCGCTGCATGTACTCGGCGACCTGCTCGGTTCGGTCGCGGCAATCACCGCCGCGCTCGCCGCGCTTGCATTCGGCTGGCGTTGGGCGGACCCGGTGCTCGCGCTCGTCGTGGCCGCAATCCTGGGCCGCAGCGCTTGGCGTGTCCTGCGCGACGCGGGCCACATCCTGCTCGAGGCGTCGCCAAAGGGTCTCGACATCGACGAGGTGCGAGCGGCGCTGACAGCCCGTGTGCCGGGCGTGGTGGCGATCCATCACGTGCACGCGTGGGCGTTGACCAGCGAACGGCCGATGCTGACGTTGCACGCAACCGTCGAGGGGACGGCCGATACGCAGTCGACCGTCGAGCGCATCAAGGCGGTCCTCAAAGCGGCCTTCGACATCCATCACTCCACGGTGCAGGTGGAGCACGGCGACTGCCCGGACGACGACCGTCATGCCTAAGCCCGGCCATACCGGGTTCGTACGGATCGTCAAAGCGTTCCACTTCTCCGTACTGGGCTTCCGTTCCGCCTGGCGCTACGAGTCCGCGTTCCGGCAGGAGTGCACGCTGGCCGTCATTCTCGTGCCTTGTGCCTTCCTGCTGGCCGAGACGTACACGCAGGCCGCGCTTCTGATCGCCGCAACCGGCCTCGTCTTGGTGACCGAGCTTCTGAACTCAGCGGTCGAAGCGGTCGTGGACAGGATCAGCGACGAGCACCATCAGCTCGCCGGACGGGCCAAGGACATGGGCTCCGCAGCGGTGTTCGTCAGTCTCGTGATCGTGCTCGTAACCTGGTCCCTGGTGGCGATCGACCGCTTCCTGACCTGACCTACGCCGCGTCGGCCAGCGCGCCCTCGGTGGCCGGATCCCCGTTGACCCGGGTGTGATGCATCACCCTCGGTTCGTCGAGGCTCCACGGTCGGGCGCGGTGCAGCACGCAACGGTTGTCCCAGATCACGACATCCCCCGGCTGCCAGCGGTGCGTGTGGATCCGTGGCGGCTGGCATGCGAAGTCGACCAGGTCGGCGAGCAGGTGACGTGACTCCTCGGAATCGAGGCCGGGAATCCCATACGCATGCCGGCCGATGTACAAGGCGGGCCTGCCGGTCACCGGGTGAATCTTGACCAGCGGTCGCAGCGGCGGCGTGGTGGTCTGCCGATAGCCTGCGCGTGCCTCCGCGGGTCGGCTTCGGTCGCGGGCGTGCAAGACCGCGAGCCCCTGGGCCGTGGTGTCGTCGCCTTCGCCGATGGCGGCCTGCGAGTGGTACAGGGAATGGTAGGCGGCGAGGCCGGCGATCCGTTCCCGCGTCTTCACGTCGAGTGCATCAAAGGCGGCCCGCATGTCGGCCCACTCCGTCTCGCCGCCTTGAGACGGGACGGTGCGTGCCGAGAGGATCGACGCCTTCGCGGAGACCGGCTGAAACGAGCTGTCCGTATGCCAGCCTTCATTGCCTCGGAACAGCCGCATCAGCGGATCGTTGGCGTCGCGCAGGCTGCCGTCTTCACGCTGGTTGCCGAACGACAGCGACTCGATGGACAGTTCGCCGAAGCGTGCGCCGAAAGCCATCTGCTGCTCATCGGAAAGGTACTGGCCCGGGAAGATCAACACGGCGTGCTCGTGGAACGCGGCTTCGACGGCGTCCCACTGACCCGCCGTCAACTCGTCGAGGCGCGGACCCGTGACGGTGGCGCCCAGCGTCGCTGTCGTGGGAGTGACCGTTACCCCGGTATCCATTAGTTGCCCCTGAGCGCGTCGACGTTGAGCAGTGGAATGGCGTCGCTGCCGGTGAACTGCGGTAGCTGGCCGTCCCACTTCTCGGCCAGCCGGAGCTGGATCAGGTCCGGATTATCGCGCAACGCCTCCGCTTCGCGGCGAATGGCTTCGGCCTTGGCGACCGACGCGACCTCGATCTGGTAGGCCTCGGCATCGGCCGCCAGGGTTCGCTCCGCGGCGGCCGCTTCCGCTTGGGTGACGCGGCGCAGCTTCTCGTTCTCGGCCTTGAGTGCCTCCTGCTCCGCGCGCACCTTCTCTTCGATGGCGCGGTTGAACTCCGCGGAGAACTCGAAGTCGGTGATGGCGACGTTGGCCAGTTCCACCGCTCCTGCCGCACCCTTCTGTGACAGCGTTGTCTCGATGTTGGCGGCGATGGCGTCCTGGATCTGCACCTTCACCTCGGCCCGTCGGGTCACCAGTTCTTCCGCCGTGTACTGCGCGGTGATCGACTTGACGGATTCCATGATCGCCGGGTAGATCACGTTCGACTCGACGGTCACGGCCCGTGCGCCGATGCGTTGGAACGTCAGCGGCATCACGTCCCCGGTGAGCGAGTACTGGACGGCGACCTGGGTGCTGACGACCTGCAAGTCTTTCGAGGCCGCGGTCGCATCGTTCTCGGCCTTGCGCAGGCGCACGTCGAGTTGCACGACATCCTCGGCGAACGGGATCTTCATGTGGAAGCCCTCTTCGAGGGCGACCGGCTCCACGGCGCCGAGGAACCGGACCACGCCGACGTGTCCGCTTTCCACGATCACCCAACTGCTCCAAAGAAGCCCCAGAACGACGACGCCGATCACGCCGCCAACGATCTGTTTGTACATATCCGATACCTATTCCTGACCCTTTGAGCCGAATCATACGCCGTCGCGTCGCGCCTCCTGACGCTCGTTTTCGCGGGCGAGGTCGCGAGCTACACTTCGGCCATGCTGATTGAAGGCAAAAGTGATCCCGGACGGCTACGGGAGTACAACCAGGACATTTTCGTAGCCCGCCCTGACCTGGGGCTCGCGCTGCTGGCCGACGGCATGGGCGGCACCCGCGCTGGTGGAGTCGCCGCCGAGATCGCGGTCGACGCCGCTCTCGAGCATCTCACCGGGGCCTTGAAGCACGGACCGCTTACCGGCGCCCATCTCGGTGCCGCCGTCAAGGCGGCGAACTCGCGCGTGGTGGGCATGTCCAACGCCGTCTCCGCGTACCGGGGGATGGGCACGACCTTGGTCGCCGCGGCCATCAACGGGCCGAAAGGCTACATCGCCCACGTCGGCGACTCGCGCGCCTACCGAATGCGCGGACACGCGCTGTCCCAGGTCACCAAGGACCACAGCCTCGTCCAGGAATGGGTGGATGCCGGCGTCATCTCGGCGGACGAGGCGAGAACCGCGCCGAACCGGAACGTCATCACCCGCGCCATCGGCGCCAAGCCTTCGGTTCAGGCGGAGGTCACGGAAATCGACGTCGCGGACGACGATACGCTGCTGATGTGTAGCGACGGTCTCACCGGTATGCTCGCCGACGACGAGATCGCCTCGGCACTCACCGAAACGGCGGACTTGGCGGACGCGGCGGCAACGCTGGTCAAGGCCGCAAACCAGGCGGGCGGCACCGACAACGTGACGGTCGTGCTGATTCGCTGCTAGGCCAATCTGAGGACAGCCATGCTGCAGGAACGCATCGAACGCAAGCTCGCGGAAGCCTTGGATCCGGAGCACCTCGAGGTCGTCAACGAAAGTGGCAACCACAACGTGGCTGACGGCTCGGAAACCCATTTCAAGGTGGTGGTCGTGGCCCGGGCCTTCGAAGGCGAGCGCCTGATCAAGCGGCATCGTCGCGTGAACAGCACCCTGGCCGAGGAACTCGAGGCCGGCGTGCATGCGCTCGCGATGCACACCTACACGGCCGACGAGTGGCGCGCGCGGTTCGGTTCCGCACCGATGTCGCCGCCTTGCCTAGGCGGCGATGGGAGCCTTCCGGCACGGTCGGATTGATGACTGCGGTCGCTTCGTTCTACGTCTTTCGCACCCTGGACGACCTCTACACCCTACGGAACAGCCTCGACGAGGCCTGCACCGCCGCCGGGCTGAAGGGCACCGTGCTGCTCGCTCGCGAAGGGGTGAATGCCGCGCTGGCAGGGCCGCGGGCCGAGATCGAACGCGTGGTGGCCGCGCATTTCGCCGAAGCGGACATCAAGTGGACCACGGCCGCTACAGACAATCCGGTCTTCGACCGGCTCAAAGTGCGTCTGAAACCCGAGATCGTCACCTTTGGCCTTGAGCTTTCGCCGGATACGCGCGTGGGTTCGCATGTGGATCCGGCGACTTGGGACCGTCTGCTTCGCGACCCGACCGTAACGGTGCTCGACGTCCGCAACGACTACGAGTCGGACATCGGCACGTTCCGGGGCGCGAGGCGCGCGAACACCGCCACCTTCGGTGAGTTCAGGGACTTCGTCGACCGCGAGCTTCACCCGGACCAGGACCGTCGGCTGGCCCTGTTCTGCACGGGCGGGATCCGCTGTGAGAAGGCATCCGCGTACTTGATCGAGCAAGGCTTCGAGGAGGTCTGCCAATTGGACGGCGGGATCCTAGGCTACTTGGCCGAACCGGGCACCGACAGCGCGTTCGAGGGGGAGTGTTTCGTGTTCGATCAGCGCGTCAGTGTGACGGACCGCTTGGCGCAGGGAAGCTATGCACTATGCGACGGTAGTGGTCGTGCGATCCCCAAGGATCACCCGCGGGACGTTTCTTGTCTGGTTTGCCCCCGGTCCTAACGGACTAGGTGGAGCGCGAGCGGAGCGCCGCGATCCGTGCCTCTAGGGGCGGGTGGCTCCAGGACCACTCGTCGAGGCGCTGGCCGGTGATCTCGGACAGCCGCTCCAAGGCCTGCGCAAGCACCTCGCCATCACCGAGCATCTCCGCGGCAAGCCGATCAGCCCCCAGCTCCATACGCCGCATCAAGAAACCCGGGAGTACCATCATGCATAGGCCTGCAAACAACCCCGCGACGACGGTGCCGCCGGCTATTCCCCACATTTCGTTCGTCGCGAATAACGGGTGTGACAATTTGACCACGGAGATGGCGTGGAGGGTGCCGCCGCCCACGACGAGCGGCAGGAGCAGGCGGGGCACATCCCGACGGGCCACATGAGCGATTTCGTGCGCCACGACCGCCCGCAGGTGCGCCGACGACAGGTTGTCGACGAGGCCTTTGCCGAGCACGACTAAGTGGGTGCCCAGACCGCCGATTGCGAACGCATTCATGAACGGGCCGTTCTGAATGCGGATGCGGAACTGCGGTAGATCGCGTTGGCCTCTGAGATCGTCGATCCACTCTTCGAGTTCGGGAACGTTCTCGGTCTTCACGGCGGGCGCGCGCGCGTAGCGGACCCAAGGCAAAACGAAGGTCTCATACAACGGGAACAGCGCCACAAAGAACGGGAACAGCCAGATCGCGAGGCCGTACGGTGAGACGGCGTGGCCGATCACAAAGACCAATGCCATCGCGGCGGCGCTGCCTGTAAGCGCGAAGCTCGTCGTCGTTAGCGCTTCGCCCCAAGTTTGCGCCACTTCGGCGGGAATCCTGCAGGACCATTGCCAAAGACTGACCGCGAGTTCGGCGACGATCAACCGGACGACCAGGTAAACGGTCGCACCCAGAATAGCTCCCGCCGCAGCCATGCCACCGTAGGACGGCTCGAACCACCCGCCCTGTGGAGCTGCCCAAATGACCAGAGCCGACGCGATACCTAAGGTGGCGAAACTGACGCAAAGCGATGCTACCGCCGCAGCCAAGGCCATGGCGCGCGGCGTCTCCCGACCGCTGCTACCCCTCCGGACGTAGGCCAGCACGGTGGCCGCCGAAAGCCCGATAGTCAGCGCAGCGGCAAGGAGTTCCATCGGCATTCGGGTGGTCGTTCTACAAGGCGCCGAGGCCCGCGCCAATCGCCATGCCACCGAGACCACCGACGACTAGGCCGATCTTGGCACCCACCTTGGCGCCGAGCTTGGCGCCGGCGATCCCCGCGGCGCCCGCGCCGAGTGTTGCCCCGCTGCCTTGGAAGAATGCGTGGGCAGCGCCGTGGTCATTGAAAGCGTAACGGGCAATCGCCCAGCCCGCCTGCGCATGCGCCGATGACGAGACGGTCGGGGGCGCCATCGCCCCCGCCGATCCCACGAGTCCAACCGCTAGCGTCGCTGCCACCAGGTCCTTCTTGATCTTCATGTCATTCCTCCTTTGTTCAAGTTGACGAAAATCAAAGCTGCAGGTGGCACTCTACGGACCCGAATCCGGGCCGAAAATGGCCAACTCTCCCGTCGGCGTGTAGGAAATTGACGCTTTGTGACCCTTAGGTCAGTGATCTGCCCCGACCAAAGGCTCCAGAACCGGCCAAATGTTGTCGAGTAGCAGTGGCTGGGCATCGGCATTCGGGTGAATGCCATCGCGCTGCATCAGTTCCTCGAAGCGTTCCGGCGTCGCCACCCCTTCGAGTAGGAAGGGCACTAGCGCTGCGCCCGTATCGGCGGCGACTTCGGCGAACAGGGTGGCGAATGCCTCGGTGTAGCGCGGGCCGAGATTCGGCGTCATTTCCATGCCCGCGATGATCGGCGCGGCGCCGATGGCGAGAACGGCGTCGGTCATGGCAAGCAGGTTGTCGCGGATGGCTTCGATCGGGTAGCCGCGCAGGCCGTCGTTGCCGCCGAGTTCGATGATGACGATGTCCGGGTTGTGCACTTCGAGCGTCTTCGGCAGTCGGGCGAGGCCGCCGCCGGTGGTGTCGCCGCTGATGCTCGCGTTGATCACGCGGTGCGTCGGCCCGAGCCGCTCCTGGAGTAGCTGCACCCACCCCGTCTCGCCGTTCTCGGTTTGCAGTCCGTAGGCGGCGCTGATACTGTCGCCGACCACCAAAACGGTCTTGCCGCTGACGGCGGCCGGTTCGTCGCCGTGCAGCACGACGGCCGCTGCGAGCACGAGGCCGAGTAACACGGACCTTGCGACGGATTGGCGTAACCAGGCCGTATTGGTCAAAGCAAACCCTTCGAGTAGCGTTTCATGTCGGCATCCATACTGCGCGCAAGCGCACTGGTCAAGCGCGTACCCACGGCGGAGGGTGAACTCACCATCCTCGACGACATCCATTTGAGCATCGACAGTGGCGCGCAGATCGCCGTCGTGGGCGAGTCCGGCTCCGGCAAAACGACGTTGCTCGGAATCCTCGCGGGCCTGGATCTGCCGACGAGTGGCGAGGTCTGGCTCGATGGCGAGCAGATCACGTCCATGGACGAAGAGCAACGGGCGCGGGTGCGCGCGCGCAGCGTCGGGTTCGTGTTCCAGTCGTTCCAACTCATCGACAGCCTGACGGCCCTTGAGAACGTCATGCTGCCGCTGGAGTTGCGCGGCGACGGTCAG
This sequence comes from Candidatus Azotimanducaceae bacterium, assembly GCA_965203685.1. Classification (GTDB taxonomy): domain Bacteria; phylum Pseudomonadota; class Gammaproteobacteria; order Pseudomonadales; family Azotimanducaceae; genus VXYL01. The sequence goes on along the minus strand of OZ241908.1, from coordinate 4,578,611 downwards.
GCGAAGGACGACGCCCTCGAATACCTCGACCGCGTCGGGCTTGCCGAGCGGACCACCCACTATCCGCGCCAGCTTTCCGGTGGCGAACAGCAGCGCGTGGCCATTGCACGCGCATTTGCGTCGCGTCCCCGGGTGCTCTTCGCCGACGAACCGACCGGGAACCTGGACACGGCGACAGGCGGCCGCGTCGCGGATTTGCTGTTCGACCTCAACCGTGAAGCGGGAACGACGCTGGTCCTGGTGACCCATGACGCCGCCTTGGCGAGTCGCTGCGGCGATGTCATCACGCTGGAAGCCGGTCGCATGCGCGCGCCGGCGCCAGAGCCACGCGTGGCGGCCACATGACCGTCTCGCTCGTTCTGCGCTTCGCAGCCCGGGATTGGCGCGCCGGGGAGTTGCGCCTGCTGCTCGCGGCCTTGCTGCTGGCGGTGGGGGCCGTATCCGCGATCAGCCTCTTCGTGGACCGGCTCCAACGCGCCCTGATCGCCGAGTCGACCACCTTTCTAGGCGCCGACCGCACCATCGATTCCTCGCGCGCGATCCCGGATCGTTTCCGCGAGTTGGCGGAGGCTGAAGGGCTCGCCACGGTCGACATCATCAGTTTCCCGTCCATGGTGTCCGCGGCGAGCGCCGAGGCCAGCCAGTTGGCCAGCGTCAAAGCGGTGGAGGCGGGCTATCCTCTGCGCGGCGTCCTGCGCACGGCCGAAGAGCCGTTCGGTGACAGCGAGTTCACCGATGCCCTGCCGGCGCTCGGCGAGGTGTGGATGGACTCGCGGCTGTTCCCAGCGCTCGGACTTGGCGTCGGCGACCGGGTCTCGGTCGGTTACGCCGAGTTCACGGTTAGCCGCGTGCTGGCGTCCGAGCCGGATCGCGGCGGCAGCTTCTTCGACTTCGCGCCGCGCCTGCTGATGCGCGCCGAAGACGTGCCGGCGACGCGCGTCATCCAGCCGGGCAGTCGGATCAGCTACCGGCTGCAGCTTGCCGGCGACGACGCGGCGCTCGCCGCGCTCTACGGAACCATTGAAGGTGAACTGCGCCCCAACTATCGCTGGCGCAACATCCGCAATGCCAATGCGCAGATCGGCCGCGCCTTGGAACGCGCGGAGAGCTTCCTGCTGCTCGGCGGTCTCCTGGCCGTGCTGCTGGCGGGCATTGCCGTGGCGTTGGGCGCCAATCGCTACGCGCGCCGACACTTCGACCACGTCGCGGTTCTGAAGACCCTGGGTGCGACGCCCAGGGAAATCCAGTGGGGATACACCGGCGTGCTGCTGGTCGTCGGCATTGTCGGCGCGCTCTTGGGGCTGGTTCTGGGTGCGCTGGTACATCTCGGCATCATCGCGGCGATCGGCAGCTACTTGCCCATCGAGTTACCGATGCCCGGGCCGCGACCCGTGTTCGTGGGCTTGATCACCGGCTTCATCTGCCTGCTGGCGTTCGCGTTGCCGCCGCTCTTGGGCTTGCGCGGCATCTCGCCGATGCGGGTGATCCGGCGCGACCTCGGGGCAGGCGTCGGCCCGGCCGTGACCTACGGGTTCGCCGCCGCGGGCAGCCTAGGTCTCCTGATCTGGTACAGCGGCAGCTTTTTCCTGACGTTCTGGGCGCTCTTGGGCGCGGTTGTCGCCGGCGGTGTTTTCGCCACGCTGGCGCTCCTGCTCCTACGCGGGGGCCGGGTGCTCGGCATGCAGGCTGGGAGCACGTGGCGGCTGGCGTTGGCGGGCCTGCAGCGCCGGTACCGCGAGAACGTCGCGCAGATCATGATCTTCGGCATCGCGATCATGCTGCTACTGATCATGCTGCTGGTTCGTACGGCACTGATCGATGAGTGGCGCGCCCAGATCCCGGAGCGGACGCCGAATCACTTCCTGATGAACGTCTCGCCGGACGACGCGCGCGGCGTGCAGGACCTGTTGACCAGCCGCACGGACTACGAAGACCAACTGTTTCCGATGATCCGCGGTCGCATCACCTTGGTGAACGACGTCGATGCACGGGAATGGCGCCGCCAGCACCGTCGCGAATTCTACGGCGGCGGTGAGCGTGGCGAGCGCGACGACGATGATGACGATGACGATGACGACCGAGGCGGGGGCCGCAGTCCTGGCGGGGGCGGTGAGCGCAACCTGACGTTCTCGGCGAACCTGCCCGATAAGAACGTGGTCGTCGACGGGGAGTGGTGGACCGACGACGCCGACCAACCCCTGGTCTCGATCGAGGACGACTATGCCGCGGGCCGGGGCCTGTCCGTCGGCGACGTGCTCACGTTCGACGTCGGAGGCGTTCCGTTCACGGCGACGGTGAGCAACCTGCGGCGCGTGGAATGGGACAGCCTGCAGCCGAACTTCTTCATCATCCTGTCGCCGGGGGCACTCGAGGGCTTCCCGGCGACGTACATGACGAGCTTCTACCTGACACCGGAACAGAAGCCGTTCCTGAACGAACTGCTCTCGAACTACCCAACCATCACGGTCATCGAGGTCGACAACATCATTGCCCAAGTCAGGGGCATCATCGACCGGGTCAGCCAGGCGGTGGAACTGGTGCTGTTCCTAGTGCTCGGGGCGGGCATCCTCGTCTTGATCGCGTCCATTCAGTCCAGCCGCGACCTGCGCCTCAAGGAACATGCGCTGCTGCGTGCGCTGGGCGGCACAAGGCGTTTGATCAGCGGTGCCTTGGTGAGCGAGTTCGCGATCCTTGGCGCGTTCGCCGGCATCGTCGCGGTCGTCGGCGCGGAGATCACCGTGTACGCGCTCAACAGCCGCGTCTTCGAGTTGGGCACGGACCTGCACCCGCAACTGTGGGTCGCCGGCCCGCTGTTCGGCATGCTGGTCATAGCCGCTGTCGGCTACCTGGGCACACGCAAGCTCGTGCACTCGCCTCCCGCGACCGTCTTGCGCGAGGTGTGATGGCCAGCACGCAGCACAACAAGCTCGCCAAGAAGCTGCGGCGGCTGACCGGCAAGGCCGTTGCGGACTACGCCATGATCGAGGACGGCGATCGCATCATGGCCTGCCTGTCAGGCGGCAAGGACTCCTACACCTTGCTCGACATGCTGCTATCGCTGAAGCGCAGCGCGCCGGTTCGCTTCGACGTCGTCGCCGTGAACCTCGATCAGAAACAGCCGAACTTCCCCGCGGACGTGCTGCCCGGTTATCTCGACTCGCTAGGCATCGAGTACCACGTCGTCGAGCAGGACACCTATGCGGTCGTGAAGGCGCTCACCCCCGAGGGCAAGACCTATTGCCCGGTTTGCTCGCGGCTGCGCCGGGGCGTGCTCTACAGCTTTGCCAAGCGCATCGGCGCCACCAAGATCGCGCTCGGGCACCACGCGGACGACGCCGTCGAGACGTTGTTCCTCAACATGTTCCACGGCGGACGGCTGAAGGCCATGCCGCCGAAGCTCGTCTCCGACGACGGTGCGCATATCGTCATTCGGCCCCTGTACTACGTGCGCGAGCGCGACATTGCGCGTTTCGCGCGGTTACGTGCGTACCCGATCATCCCCTGCGACCTGTGTGGGTCCCAGGAGAACCTTGAGCGTCAGCGCATCAAGGCCATGCTCGCGCAATGGGATGCCGAGCAGCCGGGCCGGGTGGACAACATCGCCCGGGCATTGCGGAACGTGACGCCGAGCCACTTGGCGGACCCGGCGTTGTCCGATTTCGCCGGGCTCAAGAGTACGGCCGCACTGATGCCGCTCAAGGATCTCACCGCCGCGTAGCGACGCCTCGCCCTTGCCGAGTGTGGCGCGCTGCCGGGGACGCTGGCAGACTGTGCCGCGTATCTCAGTTGGTAGGGAGGGGGTATGAACTACTCGTCATCACCGCTTCAAGATCTTGATCAACGCATCATCAGCCTCGTGCAGCAATCGTGGGAAGATCACCAAGTGCCGCTGCTCCTCAGCCGGCTTGGCGCCCAGGACGGCGGTGAGATCGCCCGTCTCGCCAAGCAGGAATCGTTCAGCCTGGCGGGCTATCTGCGCGACCGCCTCGCCGACAACGTGCGGGTCATCCAGCACAGCTCAAAGCCGGTCGTGGTTGGCGCCGTGCCTGCGGACGTCGAGGGCGAACCCGGTGACTTCGACGCCTGGCTCGAGCGCACGCACGGCCAGTCCGTCGGCATGCCGCCTCGCTTTCATCCGGCTTTCTGGGCGGCGTTCCGCGTGCCTTTGGATGACAACAAGCGTCGCTACATGAGCTTGGTTCCGCCGCTGCGATTCGTCGATGCCTATCCGGAGGATCGACCGGAGGGCGACAACTATGCGGAGATCGAGTGGGAATACATCGACTCGGACGTGGAGCCATCGGAGGTCCAGCAGAACGTCGACGACTGGCTTGAAGCGAATGGCCTCGACGCCATTCCTTTCCTCGCCTCGAACAAGCCGAGTGGCGCGCGGTCCTCGTCGGACGACCTGCTCGGCCGACTCCTCGCGGCGTTGGACCCCGAAGATCAAAAGCGCGTGTCCTTGCCACTAGATATCGTGGCGAAACTGCGCCGGCCCTAAGGCGGCACTTGAGCGGAGTTTCCACGGCGCGCAAACGTCCGCGGTGCGCGGACGTCCTGGTCCGTGGTACGCGGACGTCCCCGTCCGCATCCCGCGCCTTCAGCAGGTGAGCCAGCCACTCCTCAACGCCGACGGTCTGACCTGCGTCGTGGCGGATCAACGACTGTTCAGCGCGCTCGACCTCGCCGTTCTCCCCGGCGACCTGGTCGAGGTCCGTGGTCCCAACGGCTGCGGCAAGAGCACGCTCCTGCGTTGCCTCGCCGGTCTCTACCACCCTGCGGCCGGACGCGTCGAGCGTAGCGCGTCGTTCACCTACTTAGGGCACCGTGCGGGTTTGAGTGCCGACTTGACGCCCATTGAGAACCTGCGCTGGTTCGCCGCCATCGACGGCGTCCGTGTCGACGGGGCAACGCTTGCCAAGGTCATGGACCAGGTCAGTCTCGGTGCCGCGCGTTTCGACCGGTGCGGCATGCTCTCGGCTGGCCAGCAGCGCCGCGCGGCGTTGGCGAGGTTGCTGTTGGGCCGGGCTGACGTCTGGCTCCTTGATGAACCCCTGACCGCTCTCGACGACGCCGGGTGCGCCTTGACGCGAGGGTTCCTCGATGAGCACCGCGCGCGCGGCGGCGCGGCCGTATGCGCTACGCACCGGGCGTTGGCGTTGCCGCGTTCTGCGCAAGCCGAGCCACACGGTGAGCGACTGCCACAGACGCGCGTCGTGGCACTGGGGTCGTGAGAGTGTCAATGGCGACTGAAGAGGCGAGCCCTTTGAACGCCGGCGGGAGAAATGCGCCAGCATTTCTCGAACGCGTCGCGCAGAGACGCGCCGTCGCGCAGAGACGCGCCGTCGCGCAGCGACGCGCCGTCGCGCCAGCGACGCGCCTAGGACCATGACCGCATTCCTCGGGCTGTTTCAGCGCGATCTGCTGGTGGCCTTGCGCCGCCCCACCGATGCCGCCAACCCGTTGGTGTTCTTCGTACTCGCGGTCTTGCTGCTCGGCGTCGGTGCAGGCGGCGCGGAGCGGGGGCTCGGTGATAGCGCCGCGGGCGCGGTGTGGGTCCTCGCCCTGTTCGCCAACTTGTTGGCCGTCGAAGGCGTCTTCCGCCGGGATTTCGAAGACGGCAGCCTGGAGCAACTGTTGATACACGCACGACCACGGTTTGCCGCGGTGCTCGGCAAGCTTGCGGCCAACTGGTCGTGCGCCGGCTTGCCGGTGCTCGTGCTGAGCCCGCTCGCGTTGTTCGTGCTAGGTCACTCGACTGCGGGCGCCGGGATGACCATGCTGACGTTGCTGCTCGGCACGCCCACGTTGACGCTGCTGGGCGCCATCGGGGCCGCGCTGACCGCCGGTACCGGGCGCGGGGGCCTGCTGTTGGCGGCACTGGTCATGCCGTTCTACCTGCCGGTGCTGATCTTTGGTGCCGGCGCGAGCACGGCCGCGGTCGCCGGGCAGGACGCGGCGTTCGAACTGCTGTTCCTGGGCGCCCTCTTGACCGGCTCGATCACCGCTGCGCCGTTCGCTGTGGGCAAGGCCTTGGCGATCAGCCAGGAGTACTGAACTCGCGGCCTTTGCTGGCGTAAGCGCTCGCTGCTGTGCAAACTTGACCTTTGACGTGCCTCGAGAGGAACAGGACGCTTGACCGTGGGCTTGGTGGCTTGGGCGCAACGCGCTTTCCATAAGACCGGCTCGCCCCGGTGGTTCTTCGCGGGTTCGCGGCGCTGGATGGTCGGCCTTTATGTGGCCGGCATTGCACTGATCGTCGTGGGATCGACCTTGGGCTTGGGTTTCGTCCCGCCCGAGCGCTACCAGGGCGACAGCTTCCGCATCCTCTTCGTGCATGTCCCGGCCGTGCATCTCGCCCAGACGATCTACATCGCCGTCGCCGTCGCGGGGCTGGTCTACCTCGTCTGGCGCATGAAGATGGCCGAACTCGTCATCGCTGCGGCGGCACCCGTCGGCATGGCGTTGACGGCGGCGGGGCTCGCGACCGGCGTGGTCTGGGGCATCCCGACCTGGGGAACGGGCTGGGTGTGGGACGCCCGCATCATGTCGACACTGGTGCTGCTCCTGCTGTTCTTCGGCCTCCTGGCGCTGCGCCAGGCGATCCCGCGCCCTGACCGCGCCGCGATGGCGGTATCGCTGCTGGCCGTCGTCGGCGCGGTGAACCTGCCGATCATCAAGTACTCCGTCGAGTGGTTCACCACGCTGCACCAGCCCGCCAGCCTAACCTTAGGCGAACGCCCGGCCATCGCGCCGGTATTCTTGGTGCCGTTGGCTTTGAATGCGCTCGGTTACTACTGCCTGGCGGCGGGGATCGTCATCGCTGCGCTGCGCATGAAAATCGTCGAACGGGAGTCCGGTACGTCGTGGGTGGCCGATTGGCTCGATGGCAGGGAGCGCGAAGGACGGTGAGCGAGTTCCTGGCGATGGGCGGACACGGCGTCTACGTGTGGACAGCCTACGGATTGAGCCTCCTGGCACTGGTCGCTGCGGGTGCTTGGCCGCTGCTCGGCATGCGCACGCTGGTCCGCGGGCTCAAGCGCCGACGCCAACTGGGCGCGGCGATAACCGGCGAAGAGGCCGACTTGACGTGAAGCCGGTTCGCAAGCAGCGCTTGGCTATTGTCTTGTTCGTTCTTGTGGGCGCAGGTGCCACCGTCGCCCTGGTCATGTCGGCCATGCAGGAGAACATCAACCTGTTCTACGAGCCTGCCAGGGTGGTCAACGGCGAAGCGCCGTTGGGAACGGTGATTCGTGCCGGCGGCATGGTGGTCGACGGCAGCGTGGTCCATGACGACACGGGCCTAGGCGTTCGTTTCACCCTCACGGACTATGCCGGCCACGACTTCGACGTGGTCTACAACGGCATCTTGCCGAGTCTCTTCCGTGAAGGTCAGGGCATCCTTGTCACCGGGCGGCTGGACGACAACCGGGTATTCGCTGCCGCCGAAGTGCTCGCCAAGCACGATGAGAACTACATGCCTCCGGAACTCGAGGGCATCGCGGGCCATCAATCGAGTACCGAATAGGGCCGCCAGAGGTCCGGCGACTTAGATCCCAGCTTTAGTGCTGTTGTTTGTCGTACTCGATTGGTACATATCCGGTGCTGGGCCCCGGATCGAGCGGCGGACAATCGCCACCGTAGAGGCGTCGGAATTCGTCAAGGAAGCGAACGATGTCGGCCGGCGATAGTGCCCGACAGCGCTTGAGGTACTCATCGGAGAAGAACTGGACCGGCCGAACCTTGGGCTTCATCGCAATCGCTCAAGAGCGCGCACGTCAGCGAGATCCTGCGGTCGACCACTGCGCCGTTTCATGGTGATCAGATCGTCGATGGACAACACGTCGACCGGTCCGTTGGGCAGTTCTAGGCGTTGCGAGTGCATCGTTGCCAAGTCATACGTGATGATGATGTCGACCTGCTCCATCGGATCCTCCGGATTGTAGAAGTTCCATGCGACGAGGTGGCGGTTTTGAATGTAGTCGTCGCGATTCGCAAACACGTCCTTGGCGCGAATAGGAAGTTGGGGCACGAGGCCGATGTCTTTCAACGCGGCTTCTGCGCGAACGAGCGTCTCTTCGGTCCAGCGTATTACGAGGTCGATGTCGACCGTGCCTCGCACCGCGCCGTGCAAGGCAACGGCGTGACCGCCCACGATGGCGTACCCGACGGATGCGTCGCGCAATGCCGCGCAGATACGTTCGAGGGATGTCATCCCTCCAACTCCACAGGCGGAATCTCGTCGCTGTGTTCAGTCACTGCTTGGGTCCTCGGCGTTTGCGGCCAGGCGCGACATTCGGTCGGGTCGGCCGTCTACGGCCACCACCACCGCCCCGACATGGAGCGCTAGGTGAGCATAACGCCTTTGATCAGGAACTCGACGATCATCGTGGCGAAGTCCCTGTATGGCCTGGGCCGGGTCTGCTGATGCCGTTGACTTGACCTCGGAGGCGTGGTTTAGTCGGGCTCCATCGTTCGGGGGGCGGCGCGGCCCCGTGGGCGAGGCCCGGCAGTGAAAGGGCGAAGCATAAGCGACGAAAGGACTCTGTCGTTATTCAATGCGCCTGACGGAAATCAAGCTCGCGGGGTTCAAATCCTTCGTCGATCCGACGACCGTGATCTTGCGCGGCAACCGCAATGCCGTGGTCGGTCCCAACGGATGCGGCAAGTCCAATGTGATCGACGCTGTGCGCTGGGTCATGGGCGAGAGTTCGGCGCACCAGTTGCGCGGCGAAGCGCTGACGGACGTGATCTTCAACGGCTCGAGTTCCCGGGCACCCACCGCACTGGCCTCGATCGAGCTCGTATTCGACAACCGCACTGGCCGCGTGGGCGGTCAATTGTCCGGCTATTCGGAGATCTCCATTCGACGCGAGGTCAATCGGGACTCGCAGTCGACCTACTACCTCAACGGCACGAAATGCCGCCGCCGCGACATCGCGGACGTATTCCTGGGCACGGGCCTCGGTCCGCGGACGTACTCGATCATCGAGCAAGGGATGATCAGCCAACTCGTCGAAGCCAAACCCGAGCATTTGCGCAACTACCTGGAAGAAGCCGCCGGCATTTCCAGGTACAAGGAACGCCGCCGCGAGACCCATAACCGGATCCAGCATACGGTCGAGAACCTCGAACGGCTGAGCGACATCCGCGAGGAACTCGAACGCCAACTCGGCAATCTCGAGCGCCAAGCCAAGGCGGCCACCCGCTATCGCGAGTTGAAGGAAGAGGAGCGTCGGCGGGCGGCGGAGCACGTTGCCATCCAACTCAAGGATGTCGACCGCGAACACGACACCCAGGAAAGCCGTGCGCGGTCCCTCGGCGTCACACTCGAGGAAGCCGCGAGCGAGCGCCAGGCGCTCGACACGGCGCTGGAGCGCGCTCGCACCGCCTTGGCTGAAGGCAACGACGACGTGGTCGTCGCACAGGGCCGCTACCACGAACTTGGCGCAGACACGGCCAAGCTCGAGCAAGCCATCCGCTTCAACCGCGAACGCATCGATCAGCTCAAGGAGGATCTCGACACCCTCGCTGCCCAGCGCCAGGACGCGGAACGCCAATTCGACGCCGACGCATCGCGAATCGCCGCGTTGCGAGAGGACCTGTCGGCGAGCAAGCCTGAGCTCGACGCCCGGGAAGCCGCGCAGACCGAAGCAGGTCGTGCCGAAGAAGAACATCGTGCCGAGATGCAGACCGCGGATCGTGCCTGGGAGGCGTTCGGCGTTCGACGCGCAGAGAACGACCGCGATGTCGAGGTGTGCCGACAGCGCATCGACTACGGTGAGAAGGCGCTAGTCCGCCTCCGCGAGCGCTTGGAACAGCTTGGGCGAGAAACCGGGGGCATCCCGGCGTCCGACCTGGACGATCTGGCCCGACGCGTTGGCGAGGCCCACGAACGGCTGGACGCGTTGGATCGAGAAATCGACACCAATGGACGGGCAACAGCCAAAGCCGAGGGCGCATCCGCCGAGTGCGAGACAGCGGCCCGGGAGGCTGAGAGCGAGTTGCAGACCAAGCGCAGCGAACTGGCCGCCCTCGAGGCTGCCCAGGAGGTTGCGCTGGGTAAGGAGCCGGCGGCGTCGGCGAGTGCGGTTGCGGACTGGCTCGCCGAGCACGACCTCGGCTCGGCGCCGCGGCTCGGCGAAGTCCTCGAGGTGGAACCGGGTTGGGAACGCGCGGTGGAAACGGTCTTGGGCAGTGCGGTCCAAGCCTTGCTAGTCACCGAGGATGCCGCGCTGGCCGCGAGCATTGAACCCTTGCCGGACGGTCGGCTGACATTGCGTGGGACGCCTAGCGACACGACAGTCGATGGCCCGCTGCCGACATTACAGGACCATGTGCACGGGGCCTGCGGATCCCTGTTGGCCGGTGTCTTCGCAGCGCCGACGGTGGCCGTTGCGTTGCGCCACCGAGGCCAGTTGTCGGCCGGTCAGAGCATCGTCACCCAGACGGGTGTGTGGCTGGGCACGGATTGGTTGCGTGTCGACAAGGGCGCTGCGAATGGCGACAGCGTGCTGCACCGCGGGCGGGCAATGGACGCCATGCGGCGCACGGTCGACGATGCGTCGGCAGGTCTCGCCGAGGCGCGCCGCAAACTCAGCGAAGCCCGCGACCGAGTTGCCGAGCTTTCCCGGGAACGTGACCGTCTGCAGGGCGCGCGGGCCGACGCGGTCGCAGCCGAGGCACGGGCACAGACCGAGCACGACGTCTCGCGCGTACGCATCGACGAGGCCGAGGCCCGTCACCGCCGCAACGCCGCCGAACGGACCACGCTCACGAAAGAGATCGACGAGCAAGACCAGTCGGTCGGCGGCGCGCGCGCCCAATTGGCGCAACTCGTGGCGAAGCAGGCCGCGCTCGCCGAGGAGGAGGCGGGCCTTCGAGCAGAACGCGAACGCCTCGGCGCTCGCTTCGAAGCGGCGCGCGTTCGTGCCCGGCAGGCACGCGAGGCGCATGAGCGCGCCCGATTCGCCTACCGGGGCCTGCAGGCGACGCTGGAGGCCGCCGAGGCGGGTCGTGAGAGGCTGCTCGGCACACGCCGTGACTTGGAAGCGCGCGCCGACCAACTGTTGGCGTCGTTGGCCGACGTCGAGGCAGCGGTGCCACTCAAACAGCAAGCCCTGGAAAACAAGCTGGCCGAGCGCGTCGATGTCGAGAATGCGCTCTTGGAGTTGCGGCGAAGGCTGGATCGCGTTCAGTCGCAGATCCGCGAGTTGACGACGGATCGGGCAGCGGCCGACGCGCGCGTCGAGTCGGTTCGCGGCGACTTGGAGGCTGCGCGGGTGGAGTGTGCCCGGCTGTTGACCAACCGCGACAACCTACGCGCCCGGCTGGCGACCACGGGGTACGAGTTGTCCGAAGCGCTCGAAGGCGTCCCGGCCGAGGCCGACGAGGCGACGTGGGTCGAGTTGCTGGAGGCGCTGCAGCGTCGAATCGCCCGATTGGGTCAGATCAACCTGGCAGCCATCGATCAATACCGGCAAGAGTCCGAGCGCAAGGCCTACCTTGATCGTCAGCACGCGGATCTCGAAGCGGCCTTGACGACCTTGCGCGGTGCCATCCGACGCATCGACGCGGACACCCGCAAGCGGTTCAAAACCACGTTCGACGCGGTCAACGACCACTTGAAGTCGTTGTTTCCGCGTGTCTTCGGTGGGGGCAACGCCTACTTGGAACTCACCGGCGACGATTTGTTGGACGCCGGGGTGACGCTGATGGCCCGTCCGCCGGGTAAGCGCAACACCAGCATCCACGTTTTGTCCGGCGGCGAAAAGGCGATGACCGCCGTGGCGTTGATTTTCGCCATCTTCCAACTCAATCCCAGTCCCGTCTGTCTGCTCGACGAGGTCGATGCACCGCTCGACGACACCAACGTGACACGGTTCGCCGAGCTGATTCGGGACATGTCGACGGACGTGCAGTTCATTGTGATCACGCACAACAAGCAGACCATTGAGATGGCCGATCACCTGCTCGGCGTGACGATGCAGGAGGCCGGTGTGTCCAGGCTTGTTTCGGTGGATGTGGAGAGCGCGACGCACATGGTGGCCGCGGGCTGAGAGCGAAGGCGCGAAGGGAGTCGCCGAGGTGAATCGTCGAGGAGAATCCCGATGGGGATGAAGGAATACGTACTTTGGGGTGGCGGCCTGCTGGTCGTGCTCGTGGTTGCACATGGTCTTTGGCAGGCCTTGCGGTCGCGGCGCCGACGCAACGCCGCCCGTGCCCAGATTGAGCCGGACGCGGCTTCCGGCGGCGCGGCGCAGACGGACATTTTCGAGCCGCCGGTGTTGAACGATGTCGATGAAACCGTGGATGCCCTGGCGTTCGCGGATACAACCGCGCCCCCGGACTCCACGGGGGCAGAGGGCAGAGCGGCAGCCGGGGATGCCGCGACCGCTGGGACCGACGATGTTGACGCTGAGCCCTCAGCGGGGGAGCGCGAGGGGCTTGCCCCTCGCATGAAAGAGCCCTCAGCCGGGGAGCGCGAGGGGCTTGCCCCTCGCATGAAAGAGCCCTCAGCCGGGGAGCGCGAGGGGCTTGCCCCTCGCAGAGAAGAGCCCTCAGCGGGGGAGCGCGAGGAGCTTGCCCCTCGCACAGAACAGCCGCAAATCATGGAACCCGAAGACGACGCCGACGGTGCCAAGCGCGGTCGCCGCGTCGTGATCCCGGGCAAGCGGACCGAGCCGACGGTGCCGCGCAACGATCACTTGTTCAAGGTCCGTGCGGCGCCCCCCGAACAAGGTCGCGCCCCGCCCCCGCCGCCCGGCCTCGATCAGGTCGTGGTGATCTGGGTCGTGGCCAAGGCCGGTACCAGTTTCAACGGTCAGGATCTCGTCAAGGCATTGGCGGACAACGGCCTGAGGTACGGCAACGACGCGCTGTTCCGCAAGTTCGATGTCGATAGCGGCGAAGAACTGTTCTCCGTCGTCAACGGGCTGGAGCCGGGCACGTTCGACCTGTCCGATTTGGAGATTCTGTCGACGTCGCGCATCGTCATGCTATTGTCCCTCGTGAATGCGACCACAGGACTTGCCGCCTTCTCGGAAATGCTCGATGCGGCGCAGGATATTTCGATCTCGTTGGGAGGCGAACTGCGGGACGAGAACATGGGCCCGATGACCGGACAGACGATCGAGCATTACCGCCAGAGGATCAGCGACTACAAGCGCAAGTCCCTACGGAAGTGACCGCCGGCGTCGTCCCCGAAGCCGCTCGCGAAGCGGCCGAGTTGCGCGACCGCCTCCACCATCACCTGTATCGCTACCACGTCCTCGACGATCCCGAGATCACCGACGGCGAGTACGACAAACTGTACGACCGCCTGGTCGAGATCGAAGCGGCCCACCCCGACCTCGTCGTGCCGGACTCGCCGACCCAGCGGGTCGGTGCGGAACCGTCGCCGCGTTTCGCCGAGGTCCGGCACGAGATACCGATGCTGTCGCTGGACAAGTGCGCGTCGCTCGACGAACTCAACGCTTGGGAGGACCGCTGCCGCCGCCTGCTCGACGAGGGCGACGAACTGAGGTACTTCTGCGAACCGAAGGTCGACGGCGTCGCCGTCAGCCTGCTTTACCGTGACCGTGTCCTCGTCCGCGGCGCCACGCGTGGCAACGGCGATACCGGCGAAGACATCACCGCGAACGTACGCACGATCGGCGCGATCCCGCTCAAGCTCCACGGCGCGGATGTGCCGGAGCTGTTGGAGGTCCGCGGCGAGGTGTACATGCCGATCGCCGGCTTTCATGAGTTCAACAAGTGGGCCCTTGAGGCTGGCGAGCGGCCCATCGTCAATCCGCGCAACGGCGCCGCGGGAAGCCTGCGTCAACTCGACGCCGGGGTGACCGCCAAGCGCCCGCTGTCGATGTTCTGCTACAGCGTGGGCGAGGCGCGCGGCTGGCAGCCGGACCGTCACTCGGAAGTGCTCGAGAAATTCGAGACATGGCGCCTGCCGATCAACCCCCGCGCGCGCTTGACCGGGGACCTCGACGGCTGCGCCGCGTACATCGAGGCGCTGGAGTCCGCCCGGGACGACTTGGGCTATGCCATCGACGGTGCGGTTGTGAAGGTCGACGACTTCGCGTTGCGCGACAAGCTCGGGCAAGTGACCCGCAAGCCGCGCTGGGCCGTCGCCTACAAGTACGCCGCCGAGGAGGCGAGCACCGTGCTCCTCGACGTCGACTTCCAAGTCGGCCGAACCGGTGCCATCACGCCGGTCGCGAAGCTCGAGCCGGTTTTCGTTGGCGGCGTCACCGTGTCCAACGCGACCCTGCACAACATGGACGAGGTCGGCCGGCTCGACTTGCACATCGGCGACACGGTGATGATCCACCGGGCCGGGGACGTGATCCCCCGCGTCAGCCAGGCCGTGGCGTCCAAGCGCCCCGACGACGCACGTCGCCCCGAGTTGCCGAAGGTTTGCCCGGTCTGCGGTTCACCGGTCGTCAAGCCCGAAGGTGAGGTCGTTGCGCGGTGCAGCGGCGGCGTGCAGTGCGGTGCCCAGCAGCGGGAGCGGTTGCGCCACTTCGCTTCCCGCCTGGCGCTGGACATCGAAGGCCTCGGCGACAAGCTCGTGGATCAGTTGGTGACCGAAGGCCTGGTCCAGAGCCCGGTCGACCTGTACGGGCTGACCCAGGAGCAACTCGCGGGCCTCGAGCGCATGGGCGAGAAGTCGGCCGACAACCTACTTGCCGCTTTGAAGGCCAGCAAGGAGACGACGTTCGCCCGTTTCATCTATGCGCTCGGCATCCGCGAGGTCGGCGAAGCCACCGCCGCCGCGCTCGCGGCACGCTACCGGACGCTGGCCCGCTTGCTCGAAGCGGATGTCGAGTCGTTGCAGGACGTGGAGGACGTTGGTCCCATTGTCGCGGCCAAGATCATCGACTTCTTCAGCACGCCCGACAATCGGGCACTCGCCGAAGACCTCCACGGGAAAATCGGCATCGATTGGCCGACCCCGGATGCGCTCGACGACGAAGCGCCGCCGCTGGTGGGCCAGACGTGGGTGCTGACGGGCACGCTCACGGCGATGACGCGCAACGAGGCCAAGGCGAGATTGAACGCCCTTGGTGCCAAGGTCGCCGGATCGGTATCGAAGAACACCAGTTGTGTCGTCGCCGGCCCCGGGGCGGGCAGCAAGTTGACGAAGGCTGAGGAACTCGGCATCGAGGTCATCGATGAGGAGGGGTTCGTGGCGAGGCTTGAAGGCTTGGGAGAGAGCTAGCGATGGAACGCATTTTGGGTTCGGGAGGGCGGCTCGCCGCGATAGGGCGCCGTGCCGTTGCATGCACCGCGGTGTCGCTGCTTGTGTTTGCGGCTGGTTGCGCTTCGGTGCCGTCGAACCCGGAGAACCTCTGCGCGATCTTCAAGGAACGCAAGAGCTGGCACCGTGCGGCGCGCGCCGCTGAGCGCGAGTGGCGGATTCCGATGCCGGTCATGATGGCGGTGATGTACAAGGAGTCGAGCTACGTTCACGACGCGCGGCCGCCGCGAACGCGGCTTCTGTGGGTGATCCCGTGGCGTCGCGAGTCGTCCGCGTACGGCTTTGCCCAGGCCACGGATGCTGCTTGGCAGGACTACACCCGCGCCACCGGCAACCGCCGCGGCGACCGTGACGACTTCGGCGACGCGGTGGACTTCGTGGGCTGGTACCTCAACCGTGCACACCGCCAGGCGGGAATCCCGACAAACGATGCTCGCAGCCTCTATGTCGCCTACTACGCCGGCGTCGGCGGCTACCAGCGTGGGACTTGGCGGAACAATGCTTGGCTGAAGCGCGCGGCGGGTACGGTCGCGACCCGCAGCGACCGCTACGCGCGCCAGCTTGCCAACTGCAAGCTCAAGCGTCGTTGGTGGTGGTTCGGCTAGCGCGGAGTACGCGTCCGAGCACCGCCCGGTCAGCGCTCGTAGAAGTCCGCCCCGTGCCGGTGGTCCACGCCGTTCGTCATCCGTAAGAGTTCCTTCTGCCGCGTCGTCATGTCGCCGAGCCACTCTTCACGGAAACCGTCATGGGGGTCGCATTGGAACCGCAGCCAGTGGCTGTGGCGGTAGTGCCCGAACATCGCCGTTCGCATCTCGTCCGAGTGGTTCGCACCGCCCCCGTGCCAGGTCTGACCATGGAAGATCACCACGGAGCCGGCCCGTAGCTCGGGCTGCATCTCGTGCGGCACCTTGAGCCCGTGTGGCGGTTCCCGCAGGTGGCTCTGGTGGCTGCCCGGGACCAGCCGGGTACCGCCGTTGCCGGGGTTCAGGTCTGAAAGCGCCCAGGCCGTGTTCATCATCAGCGGCGCGGCGCCGCCGTAGCGGTGCATCGCCAAGGGCACGTCGCCGTGCAGGCCCTGTGCGCCCTCGCCGGGCCGGACGACCCGTGCGTTCAACGAGCCGAGGATCAGGTTGGGGCCCATCATCGCCTCGATGTAGGGGAGGACGGCGGAATGATCGATGACAGGCAGGAACATGGCATCGAGCGTGACGAGGTTGGCTAGGTGACGGGCCGTGCCGCGGTAGCCGTGCTCGACGCCGATCTCGAACGCCTTCTCGACGACGAAATCGCGCATCCGAGCGGCTTCGGTCGGATCGAGGACGTCGGGGATCACCGTGAAGCCCCAGACCTTGAGTTCGTTGAAACGGTCGGGGTCGATGCGGGCATCGTTGCTGTTCATCGGTCCTCCTCCGATTGCTTCCATTGTGCGACCACGCCGGCGTCGACCAGCCTCGCCGTTCGTTCTTCGTCGTACCCGAGCTCACCGAGAATCTCAACGCTGTGCTCGCCGAGTCGGGGTGCCGGCCGGGCGATGCTGCTCGGCGAGGCACTGAACCGCGCGGCCGGCCGGGCTTGGCGGACCTCTCCGAAGCCCTCGATCTCCCGCCGCTCGATGGATTCGTTCACTAAGATCTGCTCGTGGTCCATCAACTCCATGCGCGTCAACAGTGGCGCGCTCGGCACGTCGTTGGCGTCCAGGCGCGCGAGGATCTCGTCCCGCGGCCACTTGGCGATCTCCGCCGCGGTGATGCGCTTGCGTTCTTCCCCGTTCCTGCCCCGGGCGCGGGGCGTGGCGAAACGCTCATCGTCGATCAGGTCTTCGCGGCCGAGCGCACGGCACATGCCCTCCCATTCGTTGGTGGAGATCGCGCCGGCGGTGATGTAGCCGTCCTGGGCCTCGAAGACCAGGTCCATCGTGCCTTGGCTGCGGGTCACGTCGAACTCGCGTTCGGCGAACGTCAGCCCGCCCATCCCTTCGGGCCAGAAGAACGCCAGCATAGATTCCAGCATCGACAGCCTGATGTGCTGCCCTTCGCCGGTGCGCTCGCGGTGGAAGAGTGCCGCGCCAATGGCCTGGGCGGCGGTCAGGGAGGTCACCTTGTCGGCGACGATGATGCGGAACATCGCCGGCTTGCCCGTCTCCCGGTTGGCCTGGATGTCGGTGGCACCGGACAGCGCTTGGATGACGGGATCGTAGACGCGCTTATGCGCGAAGGGACCGTGCTCGCCGAAGCCGCTGATGGACACGTAGATGATCTTCTCGTTCAGCGCCCGCACGGCCGGCTCGCCGAAGCCCATCCGCTCCATGGCACCTGGACGGAAGTTCTGCACCAGTACGTCCGTCTCCCGCACCAGGTCCGCAAGGACGGCCTTGCCAGCATCGGACTTGAGGTCGAGCGCGAGCGAACGTTTACCGCGATTACAGGAATAGAACATGGCATTGACGCCGTTGTGCAGTCCCCCGAAATGCCGCACCTGCTCGCCGTTCGGCGGCTCCACCTTGACGACCTCCGCACCCTGGTCCGCCAGCATCATGGCGGCCACGGGGCCGGACACCATGGTGGTCAGGTCCAGCACTTTGATTCCCTGCATCGGTCCCATCGGTAGTTCCCCAAGGCCGGAGTTGCCGTGTGCGGAGTCTATTCGACGATTTGCCCTCGTGTTGCGCGGGCGCATAATGCAGGCGCAACGGCGTCCCATTGGACAGCATGGCATCCCCCGTCAAGCGCAAGCTGCCTGTCGGCATCCAGACCTTCCGCACATTGCGTGTGGACGGCTGCTACTACGTGGACAAGACCGCGCACATGGCGCGGCTGATCGACGAAGGCACGCACTACTTCCTATCCCGGCCGCGTCGCTTCGGCAAGAGCCTTCTGGTCGATACGCTGAAGGAGCTCTTCGAAGCCAATGAGCCACTGTTTCGCGGCCTTGCCGTGCACGACGGTTGGAACTGGTCCGAGCGGCGCGCCGTCGTCCGGCTGGACTTCAGCAAGGGCAGCTTCAAGGAACCGGGCTATCTGCAGGCGAATGTGATGGCGCAGTTGGATGCCATCGAGCGCCATCATGGGTTGACTCCAAGGTATTCGACAGCGCCGGAGCGGCTGGCGGATCTTCTGGAGGCCCTCCACGAGCGCACCGAACACCGTGTTGCCTTTTTGGTGGACGAGTACGACCGGCCGATCCTTGACGCCTTGACCGACGCGGTCGCCGCCGCCGCCAATCGCGACTACCTGCGTGGCCTTTACGGGACGATCAAGTTCGCAGACGCCCATATCAAGTTCACGCTGCTCACCGGCGTCAGCAAGTTCACCAAGGTCAGCCTGTTCTCAGACCTCAACAATCTCGTCGACATCACGTTGGAACCTGCCTACGCCACCATTTGCGGGTACACGGAGCGGGATCTGGACACGGTCTTCGCGCCGGAACTGCCGGGCCTCGACCGGGATGCCGTTCGCGACTGGTATAACGGCTACGGGTGGCTCGGGGAGGAGCGGGTCTACAACCCCTTCGACATGCTGCTGCTTTTCCGCACCCGGCAGTTCGCCGCCCATTGGTTCGAGACCGGTTCACCGAAGTTTCTCATCGACACGCTGAACGCCCGTGGCGTGAGCGCCGTTGATCTCGACGGCATGGTGGGCAGCCAGGAGTTGCTGTCCGCCTTCGACGTCGAGCGCATCGGCACGGAAGCGCTGCTCTTTCAAGGCGGCTACCTCACGATCCGCGGGGTTGAGCATCTGGCCGACAAGACATTCTTCAGGCTTGGCTATCCCAACCGGGAAGTGCGCCAGAGCCTCAACGGCAGCCTGCTGGCCGCCCTTGTGCCGGAGGCTTCGCTGACCCAGGGACACGGCGTGCGGCTGTATCGGTTGCTGCTCGCCGGCGACATCGCGGGCCTCGAGGCCCTGTTGCGCTCATTCTTCGCGAACATCCCGTACCAGTGGCACGTCAGGAACGACATCGCCGATTACGAGGGCTACTACGCAAGCGTCTTCCATGCCTACTTCATGGCGCTGGAGATGGATGTCCGCGTGGAGGATGCGAGCGCCAGCGGTAGGCTCGACATGGCGGTGCGTACCGATAGCGGCGTGTACCTCTTCCAGTTCAAGGTGGTGGAATCGGCGTCCCACGGCGCGGCGATGGCCCAGCTCGCCGCGAAGGACTACGCCGCCAAGTATCGCCATCTTGGCGTCCCGATCCACTTGGTGGGCGTGGAGTTCAGCCGCAAGACACGCAACCTGGTGGCCTTCGACGTCGCGGAGGGATGATCCGGACGAGCGTGCAACGGGTGGCACCCGCGTCAGCCAGGGTCGAGGATTTCCCGCGTCGCGGCCTTCTCGACGAAACCCGAGCGGGTCATGCCGCGCATGCGTGCGGCCTCGTCGAGCGTATCGAGGAACCCCTTGTCGAGGCTTAGATTGACCCGCACGACCCGTTTCCGGTCGCGGACGTAGGGGATCATCATAAGGACGGCACCCTTGGTGATGTCGTCGGCAACGCGCTGGCGTACGAGTTCGATTCCTTGCGGCGGTACCGGCTCGGCGTCTTCAAAGAATAGGCTCAACGCCTCGATCGCGCGGGGAACGATCTCGTCGAAGGTGTCGGCGGCCGAAAAGCACCCAGGAACCTCGGGAAACCGAACGCCGTAAGCGCTGTCGGGATCCTTGTCGATGACGGCGACGTAGTACATGCCTTGCCTCCTCAAGTCCAGCCTACCTGGCGTGCGATGTTCAGGGCGGTACCGCGTGGCAGATCCTTCTTCGGGTGGGGAACTACCACGACGGTCGTGCCTTTCCTGAACTTGTGGTGTGAACCTCTGACGCTCACCAGTTCGAAGCCTTCCGCCTTGAGCCGCTTGACAATGTCACGGCTGTTGCGAAGCATGCGCAATTATATACACACGGCCGGAACCGGTCCGCATCCATTAGCACTAGCCCGGCAAGTTCGATTACATTAGCGGCTTCGCCTCAAGGCTACGACGCAATCTACAAGGAGAGGGCGCCATGCCCATGAACGTCAAACCCGTGCCGACGTTGGATGACGAAGTCAACGAGGTGCGGCTCGCGACGGCGGAGATCGTCAACAACGACATCCTGCCGAACGAGAACAAGCTCTGGGCCCATCGGACCGATGGCGGGCGCCCGAGCAAGGAGCAGGTCGAAGAGGCGCACGAACTGCGCGTCGGCGTGCAGAACAAGGTCAAGAAGGCCAACCTGTGGGCACCGCACCTGCCACCCGAGTTCGGCGGCATGGGCCTGTCCTTCCTGCAGCACGCGTACATGAATGAAGTGCTTGCCTACAGCCCGGGTGCGGCATCGCTGTTCGGCGTCGTGGCGCCGAACTCCGGCAACCAGAAGATCCTGGTCAAGTACGGTACCCCCGAGCAGCATGAGAACTGGCTGAAGCCATTGACGGAAGGCCGCATGCAGTCGGGCTTCTCCATGACCGAGCCGCACAACGCCGGCTCCGATCCGCGATCGATCCAGACCCGCGCGGTGCTCGACGGCGACGAGTGGGTGATCAACGGCCACAAGTGGTTCACGTCCAATGGCCACGCGGCCGACTTCTACATCGTGATGTGCCGGACGGCTGATCCGGACGATCCCGGCGGGAGCAACGACAAGATGACCCAGATCATCGTGCCCAAGAACACGCCGGGCGTGAACATCGTCCGCGGCGTGCCCGTCTGGGGCAAGTCCTCGAGCCACTGCGAGATCATCTACGACGACGTCCGCGTGCCGAAGACCAACCAGCTTGGCAGCACCGGGACGGGGCACCAGGCTGCGCAGGATCGCCTCGGGGCCGGACGCATCTACCACTGCATGAACTCGGTCGGGTCGATGTGGCGCTGCTTCGACCTGATGGTCGAACGGATCATGACCCGCACGGTGCACGGCGGCGAGAAGCTTGAGGAGAAGCAGTTCATGCAGGGCTTCATCGCGGACTCCTACATGGACATCCAGGCGTCCCGATTGATGGTCGTGGACTGCGCCTGGAAGATGGAGGAGGGTGCCGACTCGCGGACGGACATCTCTTCGATCAAGGTGTTCGTGCCCAACGCCTACCATCGGGTCGTCGACCGTGCGATCCAGGTGTACGGCGCGGCGGGCGTGTCCGGCGACTACCCGTTTGCCGGTATGTACGAGGGTGCGCGCACCTTGCGCATCGCGGACGGTCCGGACGAAGTGCACAAGATCCTGATCGCGAAAAACGTGCTGCGTCGCTACCACGCCGGCGAGTCCTGGGACTTCGGGAACTGATCGCATGAGCGAATTGGCAGACAACATGGCGGCGGCGATCCGCGCCGGGAAGCCGCTCCCCAAGATGCCCGCGGGCCTCGACCTCGACGACGCGTACGCGATCCAAAAGGACGTCGTGGCGGCGGTCTCGGACGGCGCCGTAGCGGGCCTGAAAGCGGGCATGACGGCGCCGGCAGGGCAGCAACAGTTCGGTTTGACGCACCCGCTGATCGGCAGCCTGTACACCGCCGGGCGCTTGGCGTCGGGGGTGACGTTCGCCACCGCACCCGGGGTGAGCCTCGAGTGCGAGATCGGCATCGTGGTGGACGCCCACGGGGCACCCAAGACGGCCGGACCGGTGATCGAAGTGCCGCGCATGGCGTTCGCGGATGCCGAAGATCGCAACGGCGCCAACCTGACCGCGTGCAACATCGCCGCCGACCGCTACATCGTCGGCGAGCAGCAACCGCTGCGCGACTCCTACGGCGATGTTCAGATCACGCTGACCCGCGACGGCGAGGCGGTGTGTTCGGCACCGGCGTCCGATGCCTTGGGGGGGCCGCAGGCGGCGCTCGCGTGGATGCTCGACGAGGCGCGCAACCGGGGCCTCGCGATCGAGGACGACATGCTCCTCATCACGGGTGCGTGCGGGGGCATCCATCCCGCGGAGCCTGGCAGCTACCTGGCCGACTACGGTGACCTCGGCAGCGTCGAGTTCACCGTCACCTAACGCGCGCGCCCGCTACAGCGCCTGACGGCCCGGCATGGCTGACGAGTCCCACGCCGGGCTGACCGACGAGGTCAAGGCGGAGATCCAGGGCGCCTACAGCAACTGGCTGGCGGCGCGCGGGTTCAAGCCGCGTCGCGGCCAGCGCGAGATGATCGCCGAGATCGCCCGCGCGCTGACCGCCGAGACGGATCGGCTTTGCGTGGTCGAAGCCGGCACCGGCACGGGCAAGACCATCGCGTACTGCCTGGCAGCCATTCCGCTCGCGCAGGCTCTCGACAAGCACGTTGTGATCGCGACCGCAACGGTGGCGCTGCAGGAACAGGTCGCTTTCCGCGATCTGCCGGATCTCAAGCGCCACACCGGCCTGGAGTTCAAGTCCACCTTGGCGAAAGGCCGGAGCCGCTACGTATGCCTCAAGCGCCTCGACGACCAGATTGGCTTCAACGCCGATCGCGAGGCGCCGCTATTCGAACCGCCCGACGCCGAGTCGTTGTCGATCTACCGGCGGTTGCAGGGGGCGTTCGCGGACGGGTCGTGGGATGGCGATCGCGACAGTTGGGCCGAAGGCCTGCCGCTCGAGGCGTGGCAGAGTGTCACCAACGATCGCGCCGGTTGCGGGGCCGGCCGATGCAGCTACTACCACCAGTGTCCGTTCTTCAAGGCCCGGCAGCAGGCGGCGGAAGCGGACGTCGTCGTCGCCAATCACGATCTGGTGCTCGCCGATCTTGGGCTCGGCGGGGGTGTGGTATTGCCGGATCCGGGCGAGACCATCTACGTCTTCGACGAGGCGCACCACCTCCCGGAGAAGACTCGGTCGCACTTCACGGTGGCTGCGCGGCTGCGAGCGACCAACGAGTGGCTGACGCAACTCGTCGGCAGCGTGGAAGCCATGGCGCGACGCTTCAACGACCCGCGGGAGTTGCAGAGGGCCCGAAAGCGGTTGGCTGACGAATCGGGCGACATGCGCAATCAACTCGCGGACGTGGAACGGATGCTGCGCAACTTGCCGTTCGTCGCGCGCGACGAGCGCACCGAGGTTTACCGCTTTCCGGGGGGCGATGTACCCGAGCCGCTCGTGGAGCTGGCGCGACCGTTGGGCCAGGCCTTCGGCAGCGTGGCGGCGATTCTCGAGGAGTTGCGGGAGAGCCTCGACTCGGCGATCGACGGCGACCTGGACTGGGACAACGCCGAGCAGGCGGAAACCTGGCTGCCGGCCATTAGTCAACTCGCCGGGCGAGCCGAGAGCGGTCACGGCCTGTTCTCGGACTACGGCGGCGACACCGAGTCGCGGGCCGCGCGGTGGGCGTCTCACCGGACCTTCGAGACGGGCGACGACATCGAACTGACCAGCGCGCCGTTGGATCCGGGTGGCATCTTGAGTTCGACATTGTGGGATGTCTGCTACGGGGCGGTGGCGACCTCGGCGACGTTGTGCGCGGTGGGCACGTTCGACCGGTTTCGCCAACTCGCAGGCGTTGCGGTGGGCGCTTCGGAAGCGCGCATTCCGAGCCCTTTCGACTTTCCACGCATCGCGACGTTCTCGGTGCCGCGGATGCAGTCCAATCCGGGCGACAGCGCCGCCCACACCGAGGAGTTGGCCGTGCTCCTCCCGGACCTCCTCGAACTTGAGCGCAGCGCGCTCGCCCTGTTCACATCGTGGCGGCAGTTCAACGCGGTCACCGCGGCGTTGCCGGAGGCGATCCTCGAGCATTGCCGACTGCAGGACACCGCCTCGAAGCAGCGCTTGCTCGAGGACCACCGCGCGGCCATCGACGCGGGCGAGCCGAGCTACCTTTTCGGCTTGGCGAGTTTCGCCGAGGGCGTCGATCTGCCCGGTGACTACTGTCGGCACGTGATCATCGCCAAGATCCCCTTCGCCGTGCCGGACGACCCGGTGGACGAAGCCATCGCGGAATGGCTCGAAGCGCAAGGTCGGAACCCGTTCTTCGAGATCAGCGTCCCGGACGCGTCGTTGCGCCTCGTGCAGGCGTGTGGCCGCTTGATCCGCCACGAAACCGACGGCGGGCGAATCACCTTGCTCGACCGGCGCATCGTGACACGACGCTACGGCCAGGCATTGCTGGACTCGCTGCCGCCCTACCGGTTGGAAGTCGCCTAAAGCGTGCGCATCGCGGAACTAGCCGGTGTGCGCCCGTCCGCGGTAGCGCGCGACTGTTACGCATCGCTGGACCCGGAAGCGCCCGACGACTATCGACAGCTTGCCGCGCTGCTGGTCGACGACTGGCGCACTCGCGGCACGAGGCTGGCCGGCGTGGCTGGCGGCCAGGGCGCGGGGAAGTCGACGCTCGGCCGGCTGTTGACCTCGGCCGGGGCGTTCCATGGGCAGCGCGTTGCCGTGCTCAGCATCGACGATTTCTACCTGACCAAGGCTGAACGCGAACGTCTCGCAACCGACGTCCATCCGTTGTTCGGAACCCGTGGCCCGCCCGGTACCCATGCGATCCGGTTGCTGCTCGAGACCCTGGAGGCGCTGATCCGCGGGGGAGACGTGGCGGTGCCGCGCTTCGACAAGGGAATCGACGACCGCGCCGGCGAAGCGATCGTCGCGGGTCCGGTGGACGTCGTCGTGCTGGAGGGTTGGTGCGTCGGCGCCCCGCCGCGGCTGGCAAGCGAGTCCTTGGCACCGATCAACGCGCTCGAGCGCCAGTCCGACGTCGACGGCGCTTGGCGGAAGGCCATTGACGATGCGCTTGGTGGACCGTACGCGGAACTCAACGAGGCGCTTGACGCGGTCGTGTTCCTCAAAGTGCCCGACCTCGACGCGGTACGCCGCTGGCGCCTGCAACAAGAACGTGAACGACCAGAAACGCAGCGCATGACGGCGGACGAGGTCGCACGCTTCGTCGCGCACTACGAACGGATCACGCGGCGCATGCTTGCCGTGCTGCCGGGCACGGCGGACGTCACGGTCGAGTTGGGCGAGGACCACGGCATCGTGGCAGTACGCATGGCCCGCGACTAAGGGCCGCGAGCCCGTTCAGGTTCGATTCAGATCGGGCCTCCCATACTGCGCGTCGTCAACGAAGCACCTTGGACGGGAGAACCGACATGAAGAAGATGCTCGCCTTAGTTTGCGTCGCCGCGCCGGCCGCGGCTTTCGCCGGTGTCCAATACCACGACGTTCCGGTCCTGGACGTGGAGCCGATCATGGCCACGGTCCAAGTCGTCGAGCCGCAAGAGCGCTGCTGGTTCGAGGACGTCCGTCAGCCGCCCCGGCACGCGTCGCAAAGCGCCACGGCGCCCCTGCTCGGGGCTCTCATCGGCGGCGCCGTGGGCAACGCCGTCGGCCACAACAAGCGCAATAAGCAGATCGGTGCGGTGGTCGGCGCCGTGCTCGGCGGGAGCATTGGACACGACATCAGTCGCCGCGAGCACGCTCGTGCCGGCAGCGTTCGCAAGGTTCGCGTCGTCACGCAGGAAGTCTGCAAGACGCAGGATCTGCGGCGTACGGAGCAACGTGTCACCGGCTACTTGGTCACCTACCGCTACGGCGGGGAAACGTACCGGACGCGCATGGACCGGCGCCCGGGCGACACCATCCGCGTACGCGTGCGGGTCACGCCGGCCTAGCTACTTCCGACACTGCCATGGGGCGTAAAATGGGCGCGCCGGAACGGCTCGGGAGGCGAAATGCCGAAGATGCCATTCGCTTTTCTGCTCAGCGTTGCCGTGGCGCTCGCGCCGAGCGGGGCGGCGAGTGGGGCGAAAGGTGGCGAAGCGGCACCGGCGGGTGCCGAAGCGGAAGCTCCGAAACGCGGCGAGCCAGCCAAACCAGCCCCGCGCGATGCCGCCGCGCGGGTATCGCTCAAGGATGCCACGGCCATCGTCCGTCAAGCGTACGGCGGGCGTGTGCTCTCGGCGACGGAGGCGCAGAAACGCGGCGCCGATGGCAAGTCGGAACGCGGGTACCGGTTTCGCGTCGACGTCGAAGGTACTGTGAAGACCGTGTTCGTGGACTCTCGCGGACGCATTCACGAGAGTTGAAGGCGTGCGTGTCCTAGTCGTCGAGGACGAAATGCTGCTCGCCGCACAAGTGGACAAGTACCTGCGCGACGAGGGCTTCGTGGTGGATGTCGCGTCGGACGGCGAGGAGGGCCTCTACTACGGGCGCGAGTACGACTACGACGCGGCGGTGATCGACCTCGGGTTGCCGAAACTCGACGGACTGGGCCTGATCCGCAAGTTGCGTGGCGAGCATAACCGCGTACCGGTGCTGATCCTCACGGCGCGCGGCGACTGGCGCGACAAGGTGACCGGGCTCGAGGCGGGTGCTGACGACTATCTCACGAAGCCGTTCCACATGGAGGAACTGCTGGCACGGATACGCGTCCTGATCCGTCGCGCGGCCGGCCATGCCTCGGCGATCATCGAACGCGGGCCACTGAGGCTCGACACGGCCCGCAAGGAGGTCCGGCTCGATGACAGCCGCGTGGATCTGACCGCTTTCGAGTACCGCGTGCTGGAATACCTGATGGTGAATGCCGCCCGCGTGGTGTCCAAGTCGGAGTTGACGGACCACCTGTACGAGCAGGACTTCGAACGCGACAGCAACGTCATCGAGGTGTTCGTGCGACGCTTGCGTCGCAAGCTTGATCCCGACGATCGGATTCGTCCGATCCGCACGGTACGCGGCCAAGGCTATCGGCTGGCCTTGGGCACGGATGGCGACTGAACCACGCGAGACGCGACCGCTGCGCGGTCGCCCGTGGGCGCGGCGCTTTGGTCTGCAGGCCCGCCTCCTCGCGATTACCACCGTCGTTCTGGCGTGTTGCCTCGGCGTCGTCGCTTGGCTGCTCGACGAGTCCTACCGCCAGGCCGTTCTACGCGGCGCCGAGGACCAACTGCGAGCCGTGGCCAATGGCCTGCTCGGCGCGGCGGAGGAGCGAGGCGACCACCTAGCGTTCGCCGACCTCGGCGAACAGCGGCTCAGCCAGCCGGACTCCGGCCTCTATGCGTACGTGGACACGCCCGGCGCGGGCGTGATCTGGCGGTCGCCGACCATCTTGGTCGCGGCGACCGGAATCGCCGACGAAACGCCGATTGCGCAGCGCCCGGCTCCCGGTGAGTGGTCCTTCGAGCCCGTGCAGACCGCCGGTGACCCGAGACGCTACGTGTACGCGTACACGGTGGTCTGGGAGGCCCTCAATGACATGCAACTCACGTTCTGGGTCGTCGCCGATCAGCGCCCCTACCTGCGTCAGTTATCGGCGTTCCGCCAGGACATCGTCATCTGGCTCGGTGTTGCGGCCGCGGTGTTCGTTGCCATCCAGTTCGCGGCCCTGCGCTGGGGCTTGACGCCAGTGCGCCGGATGGCGGAGCGCATCCGTGGCCTCGAGTCGGGGACACGGCGCAACATCGGCGACGACTATCCCCGCGAACTGTCCGGACTCGCCGGCAACCTCAACCGCTTCATCGCCCACGAGCGCGCCAACCGGGACCGCTATCGGCGGGCGATGGACGACCTGGCGCACAGCCTGAAAACGCCGCTCGCGGTTCTCAAGAACGCGGTCCAGCACGATGTTGAACACGCGCCTAACGGGAACGCGTGCATCCTCGGCGAGCAAATCGAGCGCATGGAATCCACGGTCGGTCATCAACTGTCCCGGGCCGCCGCGGTGCCGGCTGCTCTGCCGATGGTCCGCGTTGCCGTGATGGCAACGGTCGAGCGGATCGTCCGCGCCGTGGAGCGCGCCTACCCCGACAAGCAGGTGACGACGGAGTTGCTGGCGTCGGCTTTAGGCGTACGCGTTGATGAGCGGGATCTCATGGAGATGCTCGGCAACCTGATCGAAAACGCCTTCAAGTACACGCGTTCCCGCGTACGGGTGTCCGTTCGCGCCGTGACCTCGTCGGTGGAAGTGTGGGTGGAAGACGATGGCGACGGGATCGCGCCCGCCAAGCGGACAGCAGTGCTGGAACGCGGCGCCCGGGCCGATTCGACAAGCCCGGGGCAGGGGATCGGCTTGGCCGTGGTCGTCGAAATCGCTGCCGCGTACGAGGGTAGCCTCGCGATCGACGCGAGCGACCTAGGTGGTGCGAGGCTGAGGCTGCGGTTGCCGGACTAGGGACATCGGCGCAGCGCCCGCGGGTTACTCCGCGCGCCGGTTCTGTCGTTCCACCGCGACGCGGTCGGCGTGCTGGAGCATGGCATCAGCACGCCGCTGAACGTCATTGGGCAGTGATCCGAGGTCGTGCAAACGGCGCTCGTACTCGGCGATGGTGTAGCGGTCGAGGCTGGGATCGATGTCCACCCGGCGCTCGAGTTCGTTGATCAGCGCATTGGCGTCGGCTACCGCACGCTGGCGTTGGGTGTGGCGGTCGCGCACTTCGTTGCGTGCGTCGAATACCGCGTCGCACTGGGCTCGGAACAACTTCCAAAGCCGCTGGTCCGCGCGTCGCGGGAGCGGGCCCACTTCCTTCCACCGGCGCTGCAGTGCCTTGATGGCGTCGGCCTTGACGGTCGCGGGGTCGCCGGACTCCTGGACCTCGGTCGCGGCGGCGACGATTTCCTCCTTCGCCTCGATGTTGTGATCCCACTGCTCCTTCAGGCGACCGTGGATGTCGCCGGCCAGGGTCTCGAATCGCGCCGCGAGTTCGCGCGCGACCTTGCGATCCACCGGATGGTAGTGGCGCCATTCGGCGCGAGCCTGTCGCAGCACCTTCTCGACGCCCCGCCAATCCGCGTGGTCCCAGTCGTTGTTGGCGACGTAGTCGTCGAGGGCGGACACGATCGCCTTGCGCTGTTCCAAGTTGAAGGACCGTCTCTCGGCCTGCTCCTTGAAGTAGATCCTGCAAGGCTCGAAGGCGCGTTCGGCGCTCCGGTCGAACTGCTTCTTGAGCTCTCGATCGCGACGGGTGTCGCCGCTACCCAACTCGTTCCATTGCGCCCTCAACGTCCTCACGGCCTCGGCCTGCGCGTGGATCTCCAAAGGGGTGTCCGCCAACTCCTCGATCTGCCGGCAAAGCGCTTCACGCTTTGGCCGAACCGCGTAGGCGCGCCAGTCCCGGAGCTCGCGAACGCGTCCACCGATGTCCTGCAGGTCAGCACTGAACGACTGGGCTTGGTTGCGCGGCAGTCGCTTGACCAGGTCCCTGAGCGCACGGTCGCGCTCCACGGCCTCGTGTACCGCGCCCCGTTCGACGCAGTCGCGCAAGGCGGCGAGGGCGTCGGTCACCTCCTTCGTGATATCGACCACGAGGGCTTCGCAACGCTCCGCGGCCTGGTCGAGTTCCTGCTGACGTTCGCGCAACGTCGCGAGAACCGGCGGAAACGGCAGATCGTCAGGCCAGGCGTAACGGGCGATGAGGGCGTCGATCGCCTCGTGTTGCTTCTCGACGCTGTTGCGCAGGGCGTAGACGGGCTTGCCCTCGGGTGTCGCGGTGTCTGGGATGTCGCGGCCGAGAAGCGATCCTGCCTCGTCGTCGAGCTCGAGGCAGCGTTCGGCCACGGCCAAGCGGCTCGCGTGAGCCGCCATGGCCGCCCGGAAGTGCGCACTCATCTCTTCGCTCGGCGGCTGTGCGTCGGCGGTGGCGTTCCATCGTGCGGCCAGCGCGCCGGCCGACTCCTTGAGCGTCGCCACCGCCTCGGGGGTCACGCCGTCAGCCAATGCCGCCGCTACCGAGTCGTGCAGCGTTTTCGCCTCGACAATGAGCGGGTCGAATGCGGCGCCAGTGTCGACTTCGACGGTCCGCGTTGCGACACGCCGAGCGGGGAATCGACGCCGATTGGCATCGACATCACGGGTAACGACCCCGAACCGCGCCAGCAGTTCGTCGGTGGCACGGACGGTGTCGAGCAGGTTGGACCAGTCCCTCTCGATCGCATCGCGGCGTGCATCGTAATGCGGATCGTCGTCCTGCAAGGCCGTGGCCGCGCCCAGCATGCTGTCGATCTCGGCGTCCTGCCGATCCCGATCCATGGAAGCGGCCTTGAACTCGGCCAAGCGGTCACGGGCGAGGCGCAGCACCGACTTGTCGCTGCCGCGCGCGACCTTCTCGAACTCGATGAGGACCTCGGGCTCCCAGGTCGCTTCCGCCACGGCGAGGCGTAGCTGGGCGGTGGGGTTGGCCGCCAAAGCAGTGGCCCGCGCCGACGCGTCGGCGATTTGCCGCGCCGCCGTGACGGCGCCTTCCGCCGTTTCCGCCCGTGCCAGCGCGATATGCTGAACCAGAGGGTGGGCGCGGAGCGCCGGGTCCCCGTCGTCGCCCACCACGGCCAGGACGCGTGTTGCGACCTGCTCCCGCAGCACGGGGTCTTCGAGGCCGTCCGCCAAGGCGGCGGGATCGGTGAGACGCGCCAACGCCGCCAAGCGCACGTCGGTATCAGGGTCTTCGGCGAACAGCCCCGCGATGGCCGTTTGATCGTCTGGGGCTAGGCGGAGAAGCGCCGCAATGCGGTCTTCGGCTTTGGCCGCTTCGAGGCGTGGCTTACGTTTGAACAGTTTGCGAAACATGCTCCCACGCTTCTCACCTAGGCGCGCCGCCTTAGGCGCCGCGACCGCCCTAAAGGAGTCCATTGTGCGTCCGGGGACGTTCCGACGCAAACCTTAACAGACCCTGTTTTCCGACGGATCGTGGGCTGGCGGCGGCTGCCGCAAAGGGAACTTAACGCATCGAACTGGTAATGTAGCCCGTCGGCTGGACAACCACGAGGCAAAGGACCGTGGCGCGATGGGATCGGGGTCGTGAGGAGCAGGTGCCGGAGTGGTTCTGGCGAGCGGTGGAGACGCCGTCCGAGGAACACACGGTAGAAGTCGACGACTGCGACGTCGTGTTTCAGACGTGGGGTGAGGCCGGTAAGCCGCCCATGTTGCTGATTCACGGCATGAACGCCCACCGGCGCTGGTGGGACTTCATCGCCCCGCAACTCACCGACGAGTACCGGTTGGCCGCGATGGATCTGACCGGCATGGGCGACTCGGACTATCGCTACGCCTACGACGCCGACACCTACGGGATGGAGATCACGGCGGTGTGCGAAACGGCCGGGTTCGGCGATGACGTGATCGTCGTTGGGCACAGCTTCGGTGGCATGATGGCCGCCAAGGCTGCGAGCCTCCAGCCGGAACGGTTCGGCGCGCTGATCCTCGTCGACTCCGGCATCCGCGATCCGGATGAACCAGTTCCCGACGGCCCGATGATGGGTGGCGGTCGGGCCAAGGCGTATCCCGACCGGGAAACCGCCGAGGCGCGATTCCGCCTGTTCCCCCCGCAGCCGTGCGCCAACGAGTACATCCTCAAGTACATCGCCAAGCAATCGCTCATGCGCCTCGACGGTGGCACATGGGCCTGGAAGTTCGACGAGGAACTCCCGCTGACCCTGAAGGGCGGCGAGCGGCAGCCCGAGGACTACACGGGGCTGACGTTACCGGTCGGGATCATTTACGGTGCCTTGAGCAATTCGTTCACCCAGCGCACGCTGGACTACACGCTTGGACTGATCCCGGGGGACGTGCAGGTGCAGGCCATCGAGGATGCCCAGCATCACGTGTTCCTGGACCAGCCGCTTGAATTCGTTGCTGCCCTGCGCGGGATGGCGGCGAAGCTGCGAGGCTAACGCACCAAACCAGTGCGTTCGTTGCGCCCGGCGGGTGCGGCGTCCGCGCTATGAA
Source organism: Candidatus Azotimanducaceae bacterium (assembly GCA_965203685.1). Classification (GTDB taxonomy): domain Bacteria; phylum Pseudomonadota; class Gammaproteobacteria; order Pseudomonadales; family Azotimanducaceae; genus VXYL01. The sequence continues at coordinate 4,546,754 of OZ241908.1, read as the reverse complement.
TGCCTGAGCGTGGCCTGCTGAGCATCTTCGCTCAAGTGGCACGCTGCTTGCTTCTCTCCAGGCAAGGGAGAGCGAACGCTCGATCTGGATAGTCGCCAGGCTTAAGCGCTAGGCGGCGAGGAAAGCTAGGGTTCCGGCCGAGGCGCCTTGACGTCGCGGTGACTGGTCCGAGAGCTTTTCGGCCTGGCGGAGTTGCCGCTTCGGCTACACGGAGGGACAAAAGCCCGGGAGAGTAAGCGCCTCCTCGTGTCCACCAACCGTTGGAGCCGCCCCATGGCAAACCGCAGCAACACCTTCCCCAGCAACATCCGCCGCACCGCACGGCGCGCATTCGCCGCCGTGATCCTCTCGACTCTCGCCGTATTCTCGGGCAACGCCTTCGCGAAGGACGACTACAAGATCGCCTGGAGCATCTACGTCGGCTGGATGCCTTGGGACTACGCGGCCCAAGCCGGCATTGTCGACAAGTGGGCCGAGAAATACGGCATCAGCATCGAGGTCGTGCAGTTCAACGACTACATCGAGTCGATCAACCAGTACACCGTTGGCGCTTTCGATGCCTGCACCATGACCAACATGGATGCGCTGACCATCCCCGCGGCCGGTGGCGTCGACTCGACCGCGCTCATCGTTGGCGATTTCTCGAACGGGAACGACGGCATCGTGCTCAAGGGTGCCGGCAAGTCGCTCGCCGACATCAAGGGCCAGAATGTCAACCTGGTCGAACTGTCGGTGTCGCACTACATGCTGGCGCGGGCGCTGACGGGCATCGGCCTGACCGAGCGCGACCTCACGGTGGTCAACACCTCCGATGCCGACATCGTCTCCGCCTTCGCCGCGGACGGCGTCACCTCCGTTGTGACCTGGAACCCGTTGCTGGCCGAGATCACCGCCATGCCGGATACGAGCCCGGTATTCGACTCGTCCATGATTCCGGGCGAGATCATCGACATGCTCGTGGTCAACACCGAGGCCTTGGCGGATCCGCGCCTCGGCAAGGCGCTGGTCGGCGCGTGGTACGAGACGATGGCCATCATGTCCGGCAAGGATGCCGCTGCCGATACCGCGAAAACGCACATGGCGGAGGCATCCGGCACTGACCTCGCTGGCTACAACGCCCAGTTGGCGGCGACGCAGATGTTCTACACCCCGGCGCCGGCCGTGGAGTTCGTCCAGTCCGAAAGCTTGAGCGAGACGATGGCCAATGTCACCGCCTTCTCCTTCGAGCACGGTCTGCTCGGCGAGGGAGCGCCGGACGCCGGGTTCGTAGGGATCGCCTTGCCCGGCGGCGAGGTGCTCGGCTCGGCGACCAACGTCAAGCTGCGTTTCGACGACACCTACATGAAGATGGCGGCTGACGGCGAACTCTAGGCGGATCGATCAACCCGGAGCCCGTCGATGCGTCTGATTAACCGTCTGCCCGGGCCGCTTGGGCTGATCCTCGGCGCGGCGGCCCCGTTTGCGCTGGTGGTGGTGGTCTACGGCTTCGCGTCGCAGGCGCGGCTCGCGGAGAATCCGGACGACAAGCTATTGCCGGGCCTCGCGACGATCGCGCAGGCCGTGGAGCGCGTCGCCTTCGAACCGGACCGGCGCACCGGCGACGTATTGCTCTGGAAGGACACGGCGGCCAGCCTCAAACGCCTGGGTGCAGGGGTTGCCGTTGCCGCCGCCATCGGCCTGGCGGTGGGCGTGCTGAACGGGCTCGTCCCCTGGTTCAGCGCCTTCTGGTCGCCGTGGGTGCGTGCGCTGTCCATGATTCCCCCGCTCGCGATCCTGCCGATCCTGTTCATCGTCTTCGGCATCGGCGAGTTGGCGAAGGTCATGCTCATCGTCCTCGGAACGACACCGTTCCTGATGCGCGACATCGAGCAACGGGTCCGGGAACTTCCGCGGGAACAGCTCATCAAGGCCCAGACCCTCGACGCGACGAGTTGGCAGATCGCGCTGCGGGTCGTGCTGCCGCAGATCCTGCCGCGGCTCGTCGACGCGGTACGGCTGTCGCTCGGCGCGGCCTGGTTGTTCCTGATCGCCGCCGAGGCGATCGCATCGACCGATGGTCTCGGGTATCGCATCTTCCTGGTGCGGCGCTATCTCGCGATGGATGTGATCCTGCCCTACGTGGCCTGGATCACGCTGCTCGCTTTTCTGTTCGACTTCGGGCTGAAGCGCCTCAACCGGCGCTGCTTCCCGTGGTATGGAAACGACGCGTGAACACCGCGTCGGCACCCCTGATCGACGTGGACGCCGTCTGGAAGCGCTTCCCCGGCAAGACCGTGCTCGAGAACGTCTCGCTGCGCGTCCGGGAGGGCGAGTTCGTGACCATCGTCGGCGCCTCGGGATGCGGCAAGACCACGTTCCTGCGCATGCTGCTCGGCGACGTCGAACCCTCCCAAGGGACCATCGCCTTGGCCGGTCGACCACTCAGGCGGGAGCCGAGCGCCGACCGGGGCGTGGTGTTCCAGCGCTATTCCGTGTTTCCCCACCTCACCGTACTGGACAACGTGCTGCTGGGGCTGGAGTTGCCGCGCGCGCGACTCGCCGGCCGTACGTTCGGGGCGACACGTCGTCGCAATGTCGCCTTGGCCGAAGCGATGCTGGCGCGCGTCGGACTGTCAACGTCGGTGGACGAGTACCCGTCGGCGTTGTCGGGTGGCATGCAGCAGCGCTTGGCCTTGGCACAGACGCTCGTCGCCGAGCCGAAGGTCTTGCTGCTCGACGAACCGTTCGGCGCCCTCGACCCGGGCATACGCATGGATATGCACGAACTGGTGCTCGAGTTGCACGCCGAACTCCACCTCACCGTGTTCATGATCACCCACGACATCGCCGAGGGGTTCAAGCTCGGTTCGCGCCTCCTGGTGTTCGACAAGCCGCGCGTCGATCCGCACGAACCGGACCTCTACGGGGCGACGATCACCTTCGACCTCCCGGTCGGACGGGATCGCGATGTTGCGGCCGTCGTGGACCGGATCAACGTCAAACCCAACCGGACCGAGGCTACATACGATGCCGCAAGACCCGCTCTATGAGGACGTGCTGCCGGGAGGCAGCCACTGGTCGTTTGTCATGAACCCGGGGGTGCTGCTCCGCTTGATCGACGTCGAAGGCGGAGGCAACGCCGCCATGCTCGCCTACAACCCGGGCAACCCCCTCGAACGGCTCAACCTCCCGGACACGTTGAAGTGCCAGCACACGTTCCGGCTCACCGCAGGCCACTGCCTGTACTCCGACATGGGTAGGATTTTCTGTTCCGTCGTCGCCGACGACATCGGCTGGCACGACGCCGCGACGGGTACCTGCGATGCCGCATTGGTCCGCCGCAAGTGGGGGGAGCGGCGCTACCAGGAGGCGCGCAACGACTACCACAGGAACGGTCGCGACAGCTTCCTCGTCGAGCTCGGCAAATACGGCCTCGGTCGGCGCGATATGGCGGCCAACGTCAACTGGTTTTCGCGCGTGGATGCGTCGCCTTCGGGAGACCTGCAGTTCGTCGAGGGCCATTCAGTGGCGGGCGCGAGCGTCACGCTGCGTTTCGAGATGCCGACGCTGGTCGTGCTGCACACGTGTCCGCATCCGTTGAATCCCGCGCCCGAGTACCCGCGCAAACCCATCGGCTACGAACTGAGCTTGGCCGATAAAGTCGCCGCGGACGACCTCTGCCGCGTCTCGCGGGAGGAGAACGGACGCGGCTTCACGAACAACTTTCTCTACTCACTGGGGAGGTAAGCCAACGATGCAGAACAGCTCGCGTAATACCAACGACGCCCTTTGGACCGAGGTTGTCCCGGCGGGCGAATACTGGCTCGGCCGAATCGCCACCGGCGACGTGTTCCGGATCACGGACCTCCACGGCAACCAGGCGGTCGACACCCTGTTCTTCAATGCCGACAACCCCCACGAACGCTACAGCGCCGTGGACACCATCCGCGAGCAGGGCAACCTGTACCTGACGACCGGCACGACGCTCACATCCGACGACGGGAACGCGATGCTCGAGATCATCGCGGACACCTGCGGCCGCCACGACACGCTCGGCGGTGCCTGCGCGGGAGAAAGCAACACCGTGCGCTACGCCCTCGACAAGAAGCACATGCACTCGTGTCGCGACAACTGGCTGCTCGCCGTCAATACGCACGAGGAGTGGGGCCTCACCAAGCGCGATCTCACCCACAACATCAACTTCTTCATGAATGTGCCGGTCACCCCCGAAGGCGGGCTGACGTTCGAGGATGGCGTCAGTGCGCCGGGGAAGTACGTGGAACTCGAGGCGAAGATGAACATCCTGGTGCTGATCTCGAACTGCCCGCAACTCAACAATCCCTGCAACGCCTACAACCCCACCCCGATCGAGTTGGCGCTCTGGCCGGCATAGCGTTGGCATGTTCTCGAAGGTCCTCATCGCCAACCGGGGAGAGATCGCGGTCCGCATCTGCCGCACGCTCGACGCGCTCGGCATCGCGTCGGTCGCCGTCTACGCGGACCCTGATCGCGACTCGCTGCACGTGGAAGCAGCCGGGGAGGCGGTTGCACTCGGGGCGGGCACGGTCGCGGACACGTACCTCGACATCGGCAAGATGGTGGCCGCGGTTTCCGCGACCGGTGCCGAGGCGGTCCACCCGGGATACGGTTTCCTCAGTGAGAACGCTGATTTCGCTGAAGTCCTGGCGGACGAGGGCGTGGCCTTCATCGGCCCGCGACCGGAGCACCTGCGCCAGTTCGGTCTGAAGCACGAGGCACGCGCGCTGGCGGCAAGGGCGGGGGTTCCCCTGTTGCCGGGCAGCGATGTGCTCAACGGCGTGGACGACGCGCTCGCGGCCGCCGCGAACATCGGCTACCCCGTCATGCTGAAGAGTTCCGCGGGCGGGGGTGGTATCGGCATGCACCGCTGTGACGATGCGCAGACGCTTAGGTCCCGGTTCGACGCTGTCGAGCGCTTGGCATCCGCCCAGTTCGGCGACCCGCGACTGTTCGTGGAGCGCTGCGTTGCCGAACCGCGGCACGTCGAAGTCCAGGCGTTCGGCGACGGCCGAGGCCAGGTCGTGACCTTGGGTGACCGCGATTGCTCGCTGCAGCGCCGGAACCAGAAGGTGATCGAGGAGTGCCCGGCGCCGAATCTGCCAGCGAGCACCCGCGAGCGGATGCATGCCGATGCCCGGGCACTGCTGCGCCAAGTCCAGTACCGCAGCGCCGGCACGGTGGAATTCCTCTACGACGCGGACGGCGAGACGGCCTATTTCCTGGAAGTGAACACGCGGCTGCAGGTCGAGCACGGCGTCACCGAACTGGTGTACGGCATCGACCTCGTGCGTTGGATGGTGGAGTTGGCAGCCGGGGAGTTGTCGCCGCTGACCGAATTGGCGCGGGGGCTCACACCGGCGGGAAGCGCCATGGAAGGGCGCGTCTACGCGGAAGATCCGGGTCAGGATTTCCGGCCATCGCCCGGCGTTGCATCGGTCGTGCGGTTCGCGCGTGCGGACGGCGTTCGGGTCGACACTTGGCTGCGGCCGGCGGCTGAGGTGTCACCGTTCTACGACCCCCTGCTCGCCAAGGTCATGGCCTGGGGTGGCACCCGGGAGGAGGCACGAAGCAAGTTGTCCCGAGCGTTGTCGTCCTCCGTAGTTCACGGATTGGCGTCCAATCGCGACTACTTGGTTTCGGCATTGAACGCCGACGAGTTCGTCAGCGCGGTACCGCACACCGGGGTCTTGGCGAATCTCGCATATCGCCAGCGCGCATTCGAGGTGCGCCAGGCGGGGGCGCATACGACGGTCCAATCGTTGCCGGCGCGGCACGGCTACTGGGCCGTAGGCATCCCGCCGTCTGGGCCTATGGACGATCTGGCATTCTGCGTCGGCAACCTCAAGCTCGGCAACGAGCCCGGTGCACCGGGTTTGGAGGTCACCGTCGCCGGGCCCACGCTTGCGTTTCGATCGGCCACCACGGCGGTGGTTGCCGGGTATTGCGAGGCTGCCGTCGACGGTCGCGACGTTCCCGCGTGGGTGCCATTCACTGTCGAGAGCGGCCAGGTTCTGACCCTGGGTCGGATCACGCAGGGGGCGCGTGCCTACCTGCTGGTGAGCGGCGGCCTGGACGTGCCCGAGGTCATGGGATCGGCGGCGACGTTCACTCTAGGTGGCATCGGTGGCATGGATGGCCGAACCCTGGCCGTGGGCGATGTGGTCGCGTTTCGGGACGGCGGGGAGCAACGGGTCCAAGACGTCGTCGGGCAACCCGACTGGAGCGAGCGCCGCTGTCTGCGTATCACCATGGGTCCGCACTGCACTGACGATTTCCTGACGACCGCCGATGTCCGCGCCTTCCTCGCCGCCGAATGGACGGTCCACTACCACTCCAACCGCACCGGCGTCCGGCTGATCGGGCCAGCGCCGAAGTGGGCGCGACCGGACGGCGGGGACGCGGGCCTGCACCCGTCGAACGTCCACGACAACGCCTACGCCCACGGCGCGATCGACTTCACGGGAGACATGCCGGTCATCCTGGGACCAGATGGCCCGAGCCTGGGTGGCTTTGTCTGCCCCGCCGCCGTCATCGCCGCGGACCGTTGGAAACTCGGCCAGTTGAGCGCGGGTGAGACGGTCCGGTTGCGCGCGGTGACCGAGTCCGAGGCGCGTGGCCTGTCGCGAGGTCGCAAGCGCGCACTCGGCGGCGACGCCTCGGTGCCGCTAGATCGACCGACTCGCCGTCGTCACCACGTCGAACGCTCGGTGGTTGCGGAGTTGACGGACGTACGCATGCGCCGCGCGGGAGACGGGTTCCTCTTGGTCGAGTTCGGGGACAACGTCCTCGATCTTGCGCTGCGGCTGCGCGTGGCCGCCCTTGAGACGGCGATTGTCGACGCCGGGATCGAAGGCGTGGTCGAGATGACGGCGGGCATCCGCTCCCTGCTCGTCCGCTACGACCCGGCGCAGTGGTCGGGCTACGGTCTGGCCGCTCGACTTGGCCCGCTAGTGGATGCGGGCGCGTGTGTCGCCACTGCCCGGGTCCCGTCGCGCATCGTGAACTTGCCGCTGTCCTGGGACGACCCGGCTTGCCGGACCGCCATCGCCCGTTATGTTCAGAGCGTGCGCGCGGACGCGCCCTGGTGCCCTGACAACATCGAGTTCATCCGGCGCATCAATGGCTTGGCCGACGACCAGGCGGTTAAGGATATCGTCCTCGGTGCCGACTACTTGGTCATGGGCTTGGGCGACGTCTACTTGGGCGCGCCGGTGGCGACGCCGCTCGATCCGCGCCACCGCCTGGTAACGACGAAGTACAACCCTGCACGGACCTGGACGGCCGAGAACTCCGTCGGCATCGGCGGCGCGTACTTGTGCATCTACGGCATGGAAGGACCGGGCGGCTACCAGTTCGTCGGCCGCACCTTGCAGGTCTGGAACCAGCAGCGGCGTGGCGCGGCGTTCGACGAATACTGGCTCTTGCGGCCCTTTGACCGGATCCGCTTCCACGAAGTGGACGCCGCGGAACTCAAGGACATGCGCGAGGCGTTTCCGCGCGGCGGGCTCGACATCGCGATCGAAGAGGGCGTTTTCGACTACGCCCGGCACTTGGAGTTCGAGACCGCGAACCGTGCCGCGATCTCGGCGTTCGAGGAACGCCGGCGCAAGGCCTTTGCCGCGGAGCTTCGCGACTGGCAAGCGCGCGGTCTCGTGAGCTACGACGCGAGTGACGCGGCCGCGCCAGTCGACCAACCGGTGCACGCGGCGGCGGCATTCGTGGCAAGTCCCATGGCGGGCTCGGTCTGGGACGTGGCTGCGCGGCCCGGCCAACGCGTCGAGGCCGGGGAGGTGCTGTTCGTCGTGGAGTCCATGAAAGCGGAGTTCCAGGTGACGGCGCCGGCGGCGGGCGTGATCGGCGAGGTCTTGGTGTCCAAGGGGCAACTGGTGCAAGCGGGTCAAGCGCTAGCCCTGGCTGCGTAGTGGAGTTGCCGACGATCGCGGGCTTGCGCGCGGCCTACGCTGCGGGGAGTGCGCTGCCACGGACAGAGGTCGGTCGCGTTACCCAGCGTGCGGCGTTCGACCGCCATGGTGCTTGGATCCACCTCTTGGATCGGGAAGCTCTCGATAGGCATCTCGCGCGCATCGAGGAAATGGATCCGCGACATGCGTCGCTATGGGGCGTGCCGTTCGCGATCAAGGACAACATCGACCTGGCCGGCACGCCGACGACGGCGGGCTGTCCCGACTTTGCGTACTCGCCGGACCGGTCGGCAACGGTCGTAGAACGTCTATTGGCCATGGGTGCCGTCCCCGTCGGCAAGACAAACATGGACCAGTTCGCGACCGGCCTGGTAGGCGTCCGGTCCCCGTATGGCGCAACGCGCAACGCCGTGGCGCCCGGCTACATTTCCGGCGGTAGCAGCAGCGGCTCCGCGGTCGCGGTGAAGCTCGGCATGGCGGCGTTTGCGCTCGGGACGGATACGGCGGGATCGGGGCGCGTGCCCGCGGCGTTCAACGCCCTGGTGGGCTTCAAGCCGAGCAGGGGATGGTGGTCGACCCGTGGCGTCGTGCCGGCCTGTCGAACCCTGGACTGCGTGTCCGTGTTCACGCGGAACGTGGCGGATGCGCGTACCGTGGCGGACATCGCTGGCGGCTTCGACACCGAGGATGTATTTGCCCGGCGCGTCGAGTTCGCCGACTTCGATGCCCTGAACGCACGCTACGCCTTCGCCGACCCGGCGTCGTTGTCGTTCCTCGACAGCCACGATTACCGTGCGCTGTACCGTGAATTCGTCGCGGGCCTGCGGAACGCGCGAACCGTAGACGTGGCACCGTTCCTGGCCGCAGGCGAGTTGCTCTACGAAGGCCCTTGGCTGGCCGAGCGCCAAGCGGCGGTCGGGCACTTCATCGAGCGTAATCCGGCATCGGTTCTGCCGGTGACGCGCTCGGTGATCCAGGCGGGGCGCGCGGCGTCGGCGACGGCCTGCTTCGAGGCGCAATACCGTCTCGCCGAACTCAAGCGGCAAGCCGACGGAGTCTTCGCGGACTCCGACGTGCTGGTGCTGCCGACCGCACCGACGATCTACCGGCACGCGGAGGTCGAACGCGACCCCCTCGGCACCAATGCGAGCCTCGGCGCGTTCACCAACTTCGTCAACCTTCTCGATCTCTGCGCCATCGCCATTCCGGCGGGGGAAACACCGGCCGGGCTACCTTTCGGCGTCACGCTGATGGCGCCCGCCGGGTACGACTATGCGCTCCTCAACGCCGCCGCGGCGTTGCGCGGGGAGCCCGTCGCTGCGTGCCCGGACCAGCTACGCATCGCGGTATGCGGCGCGCACATGGCGGGCAAGCCACTGAACAGCGAGCTGGTGCGGCGCCGCGCATACCTCGTGTCGCGGAACCAGACGGCACGCCACTATCGCCTCTACGCGTTGCCAGATGGAAAACGGCCGGCGCTGGTTCGCACAGACGACAACGGCGCCGCCATAGAGTTGGAAGTCTGGTCGCTGCCGGCACGCGAGGTCGGGGGCTTCCTGGCAACGATTGCACCGCCCCTAGGGCTGGGGTCGGTCGAACTCCTCGACGGTCAGTGGGTGAACGGTTTCATCGCCGAAGGCCGGGCGGTATCGGGTGCTCTGGACATCACGGTCTTCGGCGGATGGCGGTCGTATCGGTCGAGCCGCCGCTGAGTTCAACAGCCGGTGCATACTACGCGGGCCGCGGGGCTGAGTGCATCGAGCAACCACCCGTCGCGAAGGACGTGATATGCCGAGCGACCTTGATTTGAAGATTGTCGTGGCCGGGCCGCCAACGGGCTACGCGTTCTGCTTGCAGCGTGGCAAGGGCGCCAAGGCCGAGCGTTTGGACTACGTCGAGGCGGCCGATGACGATATCGCGTTCGACCTCACCGTCACGGTGCGCCAGGGCAAGCAGCCCGACATGCCGGACTTCGGCGGTCCGTTCGTGCAAGGCCCGCCGGGCGGGCGCTTCTTCTACCTTTGCGTCGGTCGCTGCTCGATGATTGCGGAGCCGCACTGGACCGGTCGTGTGAAGGTGCCGCTCAGCTCCATCACTTGGCCGCTCGCACGGCAAGCGACGAGCGGCGCCGTTCGGCTCGAAGCGCGCTACACGGCTTCCCGACCGGATGGCCGACCGGTGCTCGCGAGCGTCAAGCTGTTGGACGACGGCTGGACCGTGGCGTAACGGCTTAACGCGCCCCTTGAGTATTGGCGGTTCAACGACGCGTCCGCTGCTCGCCGACGCGCAGTTCCTGCGCTTGTGGCTGGTCGGTGCGTGCACGGCGACGGCCCGGTGGCTCGAGATGCTGGCCGTCGGCATCTTCGTGTTCGAGGAGACCGACTCGCCGTCGCTCGTGGCGGCGATGCTCATGCTGCGCATGCTGCCGCTGGCCCTGTTCGGCCTCTTCGGCGGCGAGATCGCGGCCCGCTTCGACCGCAGGCGCGTTCTCTTGGCCACATTCGCCGCCCTGGCAGCGCTGGCGGGCGTGTTGGCCAGTCTCGCGGTGTTCGGTCGACTAGCCGTTTGGCACGTCGCCCTTGGCGCGTTCGTCGCCGGGCTGGCCTGGGTGCTCGACTTCCCCGTGCGCCGCACCTTGCTCGCGGACATCGCCGGACAGGCGCGGCTCGGTGCGGCGATGAGCCTGGACACGGTGGCGAGCTCCGGAACCCGGGTGCTCGGTCCAGTCCTCGGCGGCACGCTTTACGCCGTGGCCGGCATGGACGGTGCCTTCCTGCTGACCGCGACGGCTTACGTGTTGGCGTTCGGCCTCTTGCTCGGGCTGCGTCGCGTCGCGGAATCCGTTGCCGAGGTCTCCGGCCAGGCCATGGGCCGAATCCGGGGCGCGTTGCGCGAACTCCGCGGCCTGCCCCTGCTCCAAGGCGTGCTGGCCACCACCGTGGTGTTCAACGTCTGGGGCTTCCCGGTGATTTCAATGGTGCCGGTGATCGGGGCCGATCAACTCCACCTGGCACCCTTCCAGATCGGCCTGTTGGCCAGCATGGAGGGGCTTGGTTCGCTGCTCGGGGCGTTCTTCTTGGCCGCCTTTGCGCGTCGCGGCCAGTTCCGCCACCTGTATTTCTTCGGCGTGCTGGTCTACCTGGTGGCGGCGATGGGCTTCGCGAACTCCCAAAGCGCCATGCTGTCCGGGGGATTGCTCGTCGCACTCGGCCTGTCGCTGGCCGCGTTCGCCGCCATGCAAAGCACCCTGGTGCTCCTAAACGCGCCGGAGGCGAGCCGGCAGCGGATGATGGGACTCTTGTCGGTGTGTATCGGCAGCGGCCCCTTGGGATTCGCCCACCTCGGTCTGCTAGCCGGCTGGGTCGGCGCCAGCGCCGCCTGCACGATCATCGCGTTCGAGGGCATCGTCGTACTGGCGATTGCGGCCTGGAAGTGGCCCGGTCTCATCGCCCGCGAAGCGGAGGCGTAATCGCCACCGTCCGCCATCTGCCCTCAAGCGGTTGGGGACACACGCGCGCGGCGTCCTACAGCGTGTAGGCGATATCTCACGCGAGGGACAAAGCGGTTGGGGACACACGCGCGCGGCGTCCTACAGCGTGTAGGCGACGTCTCACGCGATGTGTCCGGAATGCTGCGGCTACGCCTGGGGGATGTCGTATACGCAGCCGGGAGATTTGCCCATTGACAGCATCGCCCGGACGGTCATTGCACCCGGCCTGGGGCGGGGTTCGTCGCGCATGTTCAGCAGGCATCCGTTGGCAGTGGCAGGAGCGCCCGCAAGGCAGCGCGGGCAGCCGACGCTGCTCCGACGAGCGTGCTTTCGGCATGTCGGTGGGCCACCGACCCACAGACTGCGGACCGCGACCGGCGGATTTCCGTTGCGCCGCTGCGGACTTGAAGCCGCGGGAGGAAGGACGGGCGGGTCAGGCGGGCAGCGGCGTCTCGCGGAGCTGCAGGCCGCGCCGGCCGATCCAGTCGGCCAGCCGCTCCTTCGGTCCGTACGCCCGCTGGCGCCTGCCGAGCACGGCGGTGCGCGCCAGCCACTCCGCCACGCGGCCCGGGCGCCGCGACGCCGGCGCCACGGTCGCCTCCGCCATGGCGCGCACCATGGCGACGTAGTCGCGCTGGCTGATCGACGGGTACGGCAGCGGCCGGTCCGGCGCCGCGGCGGCCGGAACCGCTGCGGACTCCGGCGCAGCGCCGGACGGCGCCGGCGCGGACGCCTCCCCGACCTCGTTCCCGGCGCTGTCGTCGAGCCCCGACACCAGCGGCGCCAGGTACGCCTCGAGCGCCGCGGCGCTGTTCTCCTTGAGCCGCTCGGCGACCGACGTCTCGCGGCACGCCTCGATCCGCGCCGCGATGCCCGCGCGCACCGGGTTGAGGTCCACGTACGCCATCGCCGCCAGCAGCGCCGCCTCGGTCAACAGCGCCCCCGAGTAGTAGCGCTGCTCGTAGAAGTGGCCCGTCGTGCCGCTCTCCTCGTTGGCGCGCCGCGCGATGGGCTGCTTGAGGTGCTTCATAACGCAATCGTGTTGTTCGTAGAGGTCGCGGTGGGTCGCACCGCATGGCTTATCATGCCGATAAGTCGCTATTCCATTTACCATTTTGCGAGATTTGCGCCGATGTGAGCCGCAGTGCCTCGCCATGGCATGCAGGCCGTTCGTTGTAAGGAATTGTTGTAACCAAGGGGTCGGACGGGTAGGATTGGCGGTGCATTCCGACGACATGGAGACGACGTTGAAGCTCAACGCCAAGGCCATCCCCAACCTGCCCGCGGGACGCCACGCCGACGGCCAGGGACTCTACCTCATGGTGCAGAAGCGGGGCACGCGGTCCTGGACGCAGGTGCTGCGGGTCGGCGGCAGGCGCCTCGACCTGGGCCTCGGGGCGTTCCCCGAGGTGTCGCTGAAGGAGGCGCGTCGCGTCGCGACTGGCAATCGGGCGCTGGCGAAGGGCGGCTTCGACCCGCGGCACCGGGATGGCGACGCACTCACCTTCGCGAAGGCCAACGACGAGTATCTGCGTTGGAAGCGCTTCCCCGCGCCGGTGGCGGGCAACCGGCTGTCGAACCAGCGCTACAAGTGGGACTACACGATGCGCAAACACGTGCTGCCGAGGATCGGCGCGGTACCGGTGGCGGAGGTCACGACGCGGCAGGCGGCGGCCATCGCCTCGGCGATGATCGAAACACCGTCGGCGGCCAAGTTCGCATTGTCGTGCGTGGAACGCGTGTGCCAGTGGGCGATCGACAGCGGCCACCGGGAGATGGCGAACCCGGCGAGCGGGCCGAAGCGACAGATCGACGTGCCGCCGCCGAAGCACGCGCGGTTCCTGCCCGCGCAGGAGATCGCGGGCGAGCTGGCGAAGCTGGACGCCTCGGGCTGCTCGGAGGCGGTGAAGCTGGCGGTGCGGTTCACGGCCTTGACGGCGAAGCGGCTGTGCGAGGTGCGCCGCGCCGTGTGGGACGAGATGGACCTCGAGGCGCGGACCTGGACGATCCCGGGACGGTCCAATGCGAAGATCAAGGAGGATCACGTCGTGCCGCTGTCGGGCGCGGCGGTGCAGGTGCTGCACCGCGCGCGCGAACTGCCGCAGTCGCACCGCGTGGTCTTCGCCAACCCGGCGTCGGACGACGGGGTGATCCCGGATTCGACGGTGCGGCGGGCTATGCAGCGTGCGGGGATCGCGGTGTCGCCGCACGGGTTCCGCTCGACGTTCCGCACTTGGGCGCAGGAGCGCGGCGAGAACTGGGAGGCGGCGGAGATCAGCCTGAGCCACCGGGTGGGCGGTTCGGTCGTGGCGAGCTATGCGCGGTCGGACATGCTCGCCCTCCGACGCGACCTGATGGAGCGGTACGCTTCGGCTGTGGCCGTCTACTAGGTCGCTGGAGCGGTTGCACTTGGCGAGACGGACCATCGTGCGTTACGAGGTCTGAGCCAACGGATGGATGGCCATCTTGCACGGCCGGCAAGGCCGACTTGGGATGACGTTGCTGTCAATAGCGTTGGTCGGTGGGCTAGTGTGGCGAGTGGCCAGCCAAGACGAGGATGAATACGACGGTAACTGTCCATGGTGGCGCGGGGCTTGCGCGCGGGCCACCGCGGGGAACGCCAGACGCTTCCTCATGGATCTCGTCGGCGCCCTGCCGTTCCCGCTGGCGTCCATCCAGGTCGACGGCAGCAGCGAGTTCATGGCCGACTTCGAGGAGGCCTGCGAGGAGCTCGGCCATCCCGCTGCACGTCCTACCGCCGCGAAGGCCGCAGTGGAACGGCTGCGTGGAGCGGGCCAACCGGTCGGCGCGAGCCGAGTTCTGGAGCCTATACGACGGCCCCTTGACCGTCGAGCACGTCGCCCCGCAACTCGCCAGGTACGAGTTCTTCTACAACTACGAACGTCCCCACGCCTCGCTCGCCTATCGAACCCCGAACGAGTACCTTGTCGCTCAGGAGGCTGCCTAGCCCCCAGTGCCAAAGGTGTTGAGCCGGTACCAACAGAGCCAGTACAAACGCTTGATAGGGATCAGCACAAGCACGATAATGCGTGCCGGTTTCCGCTCAGACCAAAGGAGGATGACATGAGCAAGAACCAGCACGTGGTGCCGCACGATGACGGCTGGGCCGTTCGCGGCGAGGGCAACGAACGCGCTACCTCGGTGCACGACACTCAGGAAGAGGCAATCAATGCCGGTCGCGAGATAGCCCAGAACCAAGGCAGCGAGCTGCTAATCCACGGGAAGAACGGCCAAATCCGCGAGCGCAACAGCTACGGCAACGACCCGTTTCCGCCCCGCGGCTGAACGGCTGCTTTCGGCACCAGCGGTGTCAGCTTTCCAAGTGCGCTGATCTCGGAATAGAACAAGGTTGCCGCGCTGGAAGGCAGGCCCGTTTGGTGTCGACACGACTTCGATGTGTGCGTGCTTGCGCCCGTCGCGTAATACGTACTCGTTCAAAACCTGACCTCTCAATCCAGTGCTTGAACACGCTAGCGGGCGCCACGCCCGCTAGCGACCTAATCTAGCCGTCATTCTACAGAAGGCTCCACATGGCCGACAGGTACACGTTCGACCCCCTGCGCGAGGCCCAGGACTCCCTGAGCGGCGAGGACGGCATCGTCAGCGTCGAGGGCGAGGCGGCTCCATCGTGGTGCGCGTCACCGATCCCGGCCGGGCCGCAGGCTCGTGGCCGACCGCGACGGCGTCTACCGAGGCTGGCCCCTCAAGGCCGTGCGCGCATCGGCCACGCCATTCTCACGGTGTACGCCAAGCTGGCCTAAAGACCGAGCCCTACATCAACCGGGACCAGCCATGCTGTCCCCAGCGGTGCAATATGTGCAGCCGTGCGGACGGCTTCAACTTCAACGTGCCGGACGACCTGTGGGAACAGGTGGTGCCGCCCGTTCTGCGCAACGGCGTGGTGTGCCTGCCGTGCTTCGACCACTTGGCCAGTGCCCGCGGCATCGACTACGCCACCTGATCGACCCGTGCGTGTACTTTGCCGGTCAGGCGGCGTCCTTCTCGTTCACGTTCACGACTCGATCCAAGGCGAGCGGTCTGGCCGATCACGGTGGCGGGTGCTAGCTGGAGTTGTCCGCCTTCTCCTTGGCCAGGCACTCGTCGCAAAACTCGCCATTGGATGGGCGTGTACTGCGCTTGCTCTTAATGAGCTTGCCTTTCAGGGCCTTGCGCTTCGAGCAGTTCTTGTGCCGGTGCCACCTAATCTTGTTCCTGCCTCGTACATATGTAGTGTCGCGGCTGAATAGATGAGTTTCGCCATGTTAGGTCCAATGAGTCCTGTAACATGGCCGGGGGGTCTACCACGCGGGGCCTAGTCGGCCCGCGCAAGAACAACGGAGGAATCATGAACGTACGTCCAAATACCGCCGCAATCTGCGTGGCGCTCGCCACGGCAGCGTTGCTGCTTCCTGCAAACGCTTTCGGGCACGGTGGCGGGCTCGACAGCCAAGGCGGCCACTACGACCGGAAGCGGGGCACGTACCACTACCACCGGAGAGTGACACAGCCGAGAACTGTCACCCTGCCGCCAGCGCAGACCAAGCCCGCTGTAGAGAACCCGACCACGGAAGACGAGATCAAGCAGGTGCTGATACGGCAGTCAATCTCCCGGTACAGCGGCAGCTGCCCGTGCCCCTACAACACCGACCGGGCCGGCAGATCGTGCGGCAGACGAAGCGCATACAGCCGCCCCGGCGGAGCGTCGCCGTTGTGCTACGCCTCGGATGTCACGCCAGCCATGGTGGCTCAGTACCGCGAGCGCAACAACGCAGCTGCGCCGCAGTAAACCAAGCAGGAAAGTCGGAGAACGGGAATGAAGATCCTAAGCACGTTGATCATGTGGGCAGGTTTGCTCGTAGGATTTGGCCTCGCTTTCGAGACTTGGACATTCGCCACCGCCGTAACGCACCAAATACTGGCTTGTGCCCAGCTTGCGGCTTGCGTCGTGTCGGCGTACGTCCTAGCACGGTCGCTGGAGAACTTGGCGGCACGACCCAAGGAGACGCGCACGGAGAGTGCGCCCGACGTCGGTGCCGGAACCCAAGGCGAACCGGGCGGGTACGGCGGCATGACGCTGTCGGAGAAGATCAAGGCCGACAAGCAGAAGCAGCAGGAACCCGGCTAGGTGCCGAATCTAGGACTGCATGTAGGTCCCTTCGTTTTGGCTTGTACGGATTCAGGTATGACCTCAAAGCCAATCGCTGGCCCAATATTTAGTCTGAAGGATCAGTCCTAAATGCTCTCCTGTTGAAGCATCAAAGACGTCATGCTTTTTCATGACAGACCCATCAGCTTGTCGGATTTCATCCTCCGATGAAGGTTTGATTTCATAGGGGCTTTGTCTCCGATAGTGAGCTAGCCCCTTGAATGGATGGTCGAGTTTGTTGTCTTGTGTCATTGAGAGTGACCTTTGCGTTGCGGCCGTCCGCCGGGTCCGGCCTGTCCGTGGCGGTGATGCCGTCGGCGCGCCGAACGGTCGCGCTGGCCGTTGCCGAGGCGGACGAGGCGGCGGCCCGCTCACGGCGGTCGACGGGTCCGGGTGCGGCGCGGCACCGTGGCGGGGCGGTGGCACGTTCCGGCGTTCCGGGGGCGGGGTCGCGCGGACGGGCCTACGGGCGTCCGCCCGTGGCGATCAGGTGTCCGATGTTCGGCTGCGGCTCGACCAGCGGCGCTCCGGCGGGCTGGCGGGGATCGATCGACACGGCGGCGACCGGGTCCGGGGGCGGCGGACAGGCGCCGTCGGCGCGGTAGCGTAGCGCGGCTGCTACGCGGGCCTCGGCGGGATCGCCGAACCCGTGGTCGAAGTCGTCGGGGACCTCGCAGCCGGGGACCGGCACGCCCTCGATGGCGCGCACGTTCGCCGGCGAGAAGCCGTCCGGGTAGTCCCCGAAGTTCCTGGCGTTGACCGCGCGGATCTGGACCGTCGAGTAGGTGGTGCCGCAGTTGTCGACCGGGAAGAAGCCGTAGGGCTTGCCGCACGTGGTCTCGCCGACGAGGACCACCTCCACGTCGATGCCGCGCAGGGCGTTGATCACCAGCTCGCTCGCCGAGCAGGTCCAGGGACCGGTCAGCACGAACACGCGGTCGAGATCGAGCTTCGGCAGGGGGACGCCGGCCTCCGGCGTCGACCAGCCGAGCGTCGTGGTTCTGAACAGCTCGGGCTCGATGGGCTCGCCGGTGAGGGGGTGGATCTCGGCGTACCTGTCGTTGAACTGCTCGAGGAGGAAGGTTCTCCCGTCGGCGTTGTCGCCCGCGACCATGTAGGCCAGGATGTTCGCGATGGCGCCGAACCCGCCGCCGTTGTAGCGCAGGTCTAGGACGAGGTCGCCGACGTCGGCGTCGGCGAGTTGCGCGAAGGCGTCGACGAGCTGGCGTTCGGCGGCCTCCACGATGAACGTGTTGAAGAACATGTAGCCCACCGGGCCGGTGGCCGTGTCGATGACGCGGACGTGCTGCACCGGGACGGTCGTGATCTCGGCGGTCGTCATCGCGACGGAACGCCGCACGCCGCCGGGGTCGCGCACGACGAAGCGGTGCGTCTCGTCCAGTGCGGCCGGCCAGAGGCCGCCGTTGATGGTGTCGACGTCGTCGCCGTTGACGACGTCCACGCCGTCGACCTCGAGGACCCTGGTGCCGCGCTGGAGCTCGGCGCCGGACGCGGTCGCCGGGGAATCCGGTTCGGTGTAGCGGACGCGGACGTCGCGAGGCGGCGCGGGTTGCAGGACGGCCCAGCTCGCGCCGTAGCCCGCGCCGACCGCGCCCGTCTCGATGCGGGCGAGGTACTCGGCGGTGTCCTCCGCGCCGTGGAACTGGTCCTTGAACCGGCCCGAGGGGGTGGTGGCGAACGTCCGCAGCAGGTCGAAGTACTCGGGCGTGTCGCAGCACGCCGGGTCCCTGTCCTCGATCTCGTCGTACCAGAGGTACATGTCGTGGCTCCAGGACCGCAGCCAGTTGTTCTCGTCGAGCGTGGTGCCCGGCCGGTCGGGGAACGGTCGCCCCAGGATGTCGACGCCGGTCCGGGGCACGGCGCAGTAGTCCTTGAAGCGCCGGTTGTACTCGCGCTCCGGGAAGGCGACGTAGGCGTCCTCGACGTGGAACTCCTCCGGATCCCAGCCAGTGGCGGTATGGGCCGCGTGCCAGCGCCGCTGGGCGGTGACGTTGCTGGTGCCGCGGCCGGCGATGTACTCGCGGCCGGCCATCGGGTAGTAGTACCAGTGGCCCGTGTCGCGCCGCAGCAGCACGTCGTCGTTGCCGTCGCCGTTGAGGTCGCCCACGCCGACGAAGGCGAAGTCCGTGTTGCGGGTGATCCGCGCCGGGCCGTTGTCGTCGTCCCGCGGCGCCCGGCCGTCCATCGCGTAGTGGTGCCAGCG
The DNA here is from genome assembly GCA_965203685.1 of Candidatus Azotimanducaceae bacterium. GTDB lineage: Bacteria > Pseudomonadota > Gammaproteobacteria > Pseudomonadales > Azotimanducaceae > VXYL01. Next base: position 4,527,933 of record OZ241908.1, on the reverse strand, counting down.
GCCGTCCGCGTGGCGCAGCAGGATCTCCTCGCCGCCGGCGCCGTCGAAGTCGCCGATCGCGGCGATCCGCCAGTCCTCGTGGCGGTGGATGTGCACGAGGCCGCGGCCGGCGGCGATGTGCCTCCTGCCGTCCATCGGGTAGTACCACCAGCGGCCGTCGTCGTGGCGCAGCAGGACGTCGTCGTTGCCGTCGTCGTTGAGGTCGCCGACGGCGGCCAGCCGCCAAGCCCGGTTGGTGGTCATGACCGCGCGCCCGCGACCCGCGGCCACGGCGCCGTCGACGACGGGGTAGTAGTGCCAGCGCCCGTTGCGTTCGTGGCGCAGCAGGACGTCGTCGGTGCCGTCGCCGTCGAAGTCGCCGACGGCGGCGAGCTGCCAGTCGCGGCCGGCGTACATCGCCAGCCGGACGGCGTCGGCGGATGCGCTCCGGCCGTCGATGGCGTGGAAGTACCAGCGGCCGGTGTCGGCGCTGCGCAGCAGGACGTCGGCGTCGCCGTCGCCGTCGAAGTCGCCGATGCCCTGGTACCGCCACGACCAGTCGCTCGGCAGGTCGGCCCAGCCGCTCAGGCCGGCGATCCTGCGGCGGCCGTCCATGGCGTTGTAGAGCCAGCGGCCGTCGTTGCCGCGCAGGAGCAGGTCGTCGTTGCCGTCGCCGTTCAGGTCCCCGATGCTTCCGCCCGCGGCGGGCGTCGTCGTCAGGACGGCACCCGCCAACGCGGCTGTCGCGGCGAGCGAAAGGAGGCGGCGGACGGGCAACATGGCGGAACCTCGCGGCGACATCGCTTGTACGGACTGTAGCCCGCCGCGGCGAGATTCCGCAACGTCGACCGCCGGTCCGTCGGCTGCGGGACGGCGCGGATCGGGCCCCCGGGGCGGTCGTCCGGGCGAGCAGGGGACGCGGTCAAGCCGCCGGCTCCCGGACCCGTGCGGCGCGCGTGGGTGTTGCACGACCGCGTCGGACAGGTGCCGGTCGGCGCGTGATAGGGTACGGTCCGTTGGCGAGCGGAGGACGCGTGATGAAGGCGAACGAGCGGCGCGGCGGAAGATGCCGTCTGGCGGCCGCGCTCGCAGCACTTCCGGTGCTCGGCGCGGTTGCCGATCCGTTGGTCGAGGTGACCGGCCAGCACGACGGCGGCTTCCAGCTCACTCTGAAGGTGGACGAGGCGATCGGCGTCGGAGCGGGACAGCGGCTGCTCCTGCCGACCGCGGTCCGGCTGTGCGCGGGGCTCGCGCCGCGGCTGGGCGCGTACGAGTACGGGACCCGGGAGACGCTGGACGGGGACGCGTCGGCGGACTCGTTCGTGCTCGTGCAGGACTTCGAATGCGGTGCTGCGGAACGCGCCGGGGACGGGCCGCCGGGCCGGGAGCTCGGAGACCTCGAGCGGGCGGAGATCGAACGGGTCGCACGGGCGCGCACGGCGGCCTACCACGAGGCCTTGGCGGACGGCGACGACCGGGCGGCGCTCGCGATGTTCCCCGGCTTCTCGGCGGCGTCGCCGCCGGACGAGGCGTGGCGCGGGGAGCAGGCCGCGTTCAGGGAGAAGGCCGGGGTGCTGGTCGGGGTGGACGTGTGGCGGGCGACCGTGTACGTGGATCCGCCCGGCGCGTCCGGGCCGGGGATCTACGTCGCCACCGACCTCGAGGTCTCGTACGAAAACCTGACCGTCTGTGGCTACTTCGTGTGGTTCGAGATGCCGGACGGGACGTTGCGCATCACTTACCGGGACGTCGGCGAGTTGCGCGCCGCGCTGGCATCGACGCTCACGGCGTCGCAGCTGGCGGAGGCCCGGGCCGGCATTCGCTGTCGGCCGGGCACGGTGCCGGATTGAGGCCCCGGGATGTCCGGGCTTCGTCGGAGGGGACGACCGGCGTCGTCCTCCCGGGTCCGGCGCGGGCGTGGGCCGGCCGGGCTTGTCGGGCGGGCCGGTTGGAGCAGCACTGCGGAGGTGGTTGCGGGCCAGGGAGTAGCGCGTGCGGGATCCGGTAGCGTTGGGCTCCGCGCCGCCTTTGCCGGGTCGGGCGGGTTGAGGAGCCGCGGGCGCGCTGGGCGGCGTGACTGATACCTCAGTGGGGGCGCACGCGCGGACCGCCTGAACGGTCCGGGGCGGCTCCGACCGTCCTGGTCTCGTACGGGCTTTCTGTAGGAACGATGTCTAGAAGACTTGCCGGCATGTCGGTACAGTAGAGGAACTGGGACGTGTGCAAGCTGGCAGACGGCGAGGGGTGGACCGGTGGTGCATGGCGACGCGGGGGAACACGGCGACGGTACGGACGGAGCGCCGCGGGACCGGGCGTCGAAGCTGGCCGCGGCGATCCTGCGCATCAGCACGAGCCTCGAGTTCGACACCGTGCTGCGCGAGATCGTGGACGGGGCGCGGGGCCTGACCGGAGCGGACGTGGGCATCATCGCGACGGTCGACGAGTCCGGCATGCCCGGGGACTACGTGTTCTCCGGATTCGGGGCCGGCGAGGAGCGGGAACTCGTGGAGTGGTCCGGGGGCCTGCGGCTGGTCGAGCACCTGCACGAGCTGCCGGGGCCGCTGCGCGTGGAGGACCTCCCGTCGTACGTGCGCGGCCTCGGGCTGACGCCGCCGTCGAACTTCCGCGGCGCCTTCCAAGGGACGCCCGTCCGCTACCGGGGCGCGAGCGTCGGCTACCTGTTTCTCGGCGGAAAGGCCAGGGCCGCGGCGTTCACCGCAGCGGACGAGGAGGTGCTGGTGCTCTTCGCGTCGCAGGCGGCGGTCGCGATCGGCAACGTGCGCGCGCACCGCAGCGAGCAGCGCGCACGGATGGACCTCGAGACTCTCGTGGAGACCTCGCCGGTGGGCGTCGTCGTTTTCGATGGCCGTAGCGGCGCGCCGGTGTCGTCCAACCGCGAGGCGCGGCGGATCGTCGAGGGGCTGCGCCTGCCGGAGCGGCCGCTCGAGGAACTGCTCCGGGTCGTCGTGTGCCGACGCGCCGACGGCCGGGAGGTGTCCCTCGCCGAGTTGCCCTTGGCGGAGCAGTTCGCGACTCCCGAGACGGTGCGTTCCGAGGAGGTCGTCCTCTCGGTTCCCGACGGCCGGAGCGTGCGCACGCTGATCAACGCGACGCCCATCAGGACCGAAGGCGTGGTCGCGGGGTCGGTGGTGGTGACCTTGCAGGATCTCGGCCCGATCGAGGAGATCGAGCGGATGCGCACGGAGTTCCTGGGCCTCGTGAGCCACGAACTGCGCTCACCGCTCACCGCGATCAAGGGCGCCGCAGCGACGCTGCAGGGGTCAGTGGGGCTCGATCCCGCGGAGATGCGCGAGTACTTCCGCATCATCATGGAGCAGACCGACCACATGCAGGCGCTCATGGCCGACCTGCTCGACGCCGGGCGCATCGACTCGGGAACGCTGACCGTGTCGCCGGAACCGGCGCCGGTGGGCGAGCTGGTCGAGCAGGCCCGGCGGACGTTCCTGGCCGCTGACCCGGGGCGCGGCGTGGCTGTCGACCTGGCTGACGACCTGCCCCCGGTGCTGGCGGACCGGCGCCGCATCATCCAGGTGCTGAACAACCTGCTCGCGAACGCCGCCCGGCACACGGCCGCGTCGGCCGTGGTCCGCGTCGCCGCGGTGCGCGACGGCCAGGACGTGAGGGTGTCGGTCGCCGACGACGGCGCCGGAGTGGCCCCGGAGCTGCTGCCGCACCTGTTCCGCAAGCACGCCGGCGGTGGGAGCGGCACGGCGAGCTACGGGCTCGGGCTCGCGATCTGCAAGGGGCTCGTGGAGGCGCACGGCGGCCGGATCCGCGCGGCCAGCGGGGGCCGCGGCCGCGGCACCACGATCGCGTTCACCGTGCCGGCGGCCGAACCCGCGGAGGCGGACGCGGCGGGCGTCGGGGGGCCTGCGGGCGAGGGCCCGGGGCCGTCGCGCATCCTGGTGGTTGACGACGATCCGGGCACGCTCCGGTCGGTGCGCGAGACGCTGGCCGCCGCGGGCTACGAACCCGTCGTCACCGGGGCGGCGGAGGATCTCGCCGGGCTGATCCGGTCCGAGAGGCCGCATCTCGTGCTCCTCGACCTCCTTCTGCCCGGGCGCGACGGGCTGGAGCTGCTCGCGGAGGTTCCCGAGCTCTCCGACCAGCCGGTCATCTTCATCTCCGCGTACGGCCGCGAGGAGACGATCGCGCGCGCCCTGGAGGCGGGAGCGGACGACTACGTCGTCAAGCCGTTCTCGCCGGGCGAGCTGGTGGCCCGCATCCGGGCGGCCCTGCGCCGGCACCGCGAGCCGGATGCGTTCGTCCTGCGCGGGCTCGAGATCCGGCACCAACGACGGATGGTCACCGTGCACGGGGACGCCGTGGACCTCACGGCGACGGAGTACGACCTCCTCCGCCAGCTGTCCGCCAACGCGGGGCGGGTCGTGGACTACCAGACGCTGCTGCGCCGGGTCTGGCCCGGGCGGCCGGCCGGCGATGCGAACCTGGTCCAGCTATTCGTGCGCAACCTGCGCCGCAAGCTCGGGGACAGCGCGGGGAATCCGACCTGGATCGTCAACCACCGCGGCGTCGGGTACCGCATGCCGAGTCCCAACGAGCCCTGACCCGGTCCGGCGAACGCCGGCGGCGGCCGGGCAGGCGCATGTTCTGCGCCGCGTCGCGCGATCGGAAGCGGGCGGAACGGTCTACGGTCGTCGCGGACCATTGCTTGGTCCGCCTTGGCCGCTTGCCGGAAAGTCGGTCTTCACCGCCGAAAGTAAAACGAAACGACATCGTCGGGGTCGGTAAGGTTCGCCGTGGCGGATGGTAGCCTGCGCGTGGGACCGGTGGGCTGTGCAGTCGGGGGGGGAGGGGATCGACATGGATGAACGGAACGGGCGCGCCGCGGAGGTGCGGATGCCCGGTGGCGCGACCGGAAGACGGCGACGCGGCGCCGGCTCGGCCGTAGGCGCACGGATCCGCGGCATGACCGAGTTCGTGTGCGGGCTAGTCTTCGGTAACGCTTTGTGCGTCCAGCAGCAGACGGTAGGCGGCCCGGCACGCTGCGTCGGGATTCCGCTGGCGGATCGTCTCCTGCAACAAGCTGCAATTGCGTCCGAGGGTTTCCACCCACGGCATGTCCTCCTCCGGCATCTTGTCGCGTATCTGCCGGTGGACCGTGTCGCACAGAACCGCGAACAGTTCCTCCGACTCTTCCAAGGATGCGCGCCCGAACGGACAGTCTTCAACCACAACGGCTTTCGACGTAGCGCAGCCGCTCGATAGCAGGAGAAGAAAAAGCCCCGCGAGCATGCTCGCGGCGCCGGGCAGGGCGGAGCGTTCGTCCTTCGGCACTTTCACGTCAGTCATGTATTCATCTTCGCCTCACGAACGTGTACGTCCCAGCGGCGGCGCAGCCGCAAGCGTAGCACGGTCTCCGCGGTGCTAGTCTACGGGGGCGGCGTCGTCGGTGAGCCCTAGGTACCCGATGTCGGGTTGCGGTTCGACGAGCCGTGCCAGTGGCGTGGCCGCCGTCGCGACGCGGAAATGGACGTGTGGCCGGGAGCGCGACCGTGTTGAACCGGAAGCAACGCAGCACTCGGGTCGGGCCGGCTGGCCGCGCCCCCGGCCCCGCAAGCGGCCAAAGCCGCCACGGTCGCGCGGTGGGCAATCAGTCCACTTTGGCCGGGGGCGCGTCGGACACGGTATCAAGGCAACGGGTCGAGTAGGCGGGCCAACGGACGAGGCAGGCGGGTGCCTAGAGCAACGAATGATCTGCAGAACGGTGACGGCGAGGTCGCTCTTGTCCCGGTCGTGGGACGGGGTCATGTCCACGCCGCCTCGGAGCGCAAAGGTCACGGCAGGCGCCGACGCCCGTTCCTTCGCCAAGACAGTCTCTCGAACCGAGGTCGGAGCGCAAGGGACTGCGGATTCCGCTGCACACAGCTCCCTTTGGAGAAAGGCCCGGCCGTTTTCGTCCACGTGCGGCCTCCGACCTCACGGCGTCGCGTTCGGACGACGGCTACGGATTCGCGATGCGGCCCCCGGCGGCGGTGGCCCCGAGCGTGCCCGCCGAGGCGCGGGGCTGCCGCACCTCGGCCGAACCGGCGGGACGGGTTCGGAACCAGTGCCGCACGCGCGCGACGTTGCTCGGCCGGAGATGGCGGATCAGAAGGTGGCTCTGGGCGTGCATCAGGTCGACGACGTCGTTCGGACCGACCAGGTTCGAGTCGGCGCCGTTGCGCAAGAGCCCGAAGCAGTAGCCCAACTGGTGTGCGAGAGCGGTATCCGACGAGATGGACCAGGCGGAACACGACCGGTCCGCGTGGTGGTCGTCGTCGTCCCAGTACCAGTAGGTCGTGAATCCCCGGCTTCCCCACCAGGACAGGTCCGGCGGCAGCACCAGGACCGCGACGAGCACGCGTCCCCGTTCCAACGACAGATCGAGGCGTTCCTCCGCCAGACTGTTGATTCTGCCGCCGGCCAGGAACTCCGCACTGCCGTCCCCGTCGTCGTCGATGGCGCACGCCATGTCATCGCCCGGCAACGCCCGGCTTGCCACCGTGCCGGGGTACTCGCAGTGCAACTCCGGAATGCGCTCGTCGGACAGCACGACGTCGTAGCGCGACGCAGGCACCCGCAGCAGCCTCATCGCCGACAGCGCGGTCTGCAGCGCGACCGTCGGCTCGGCGCGGGGGCCGGCCAGGGGCCGCGGGTCGTCCTTCCAGTACTGCCACGCCCGGACGGTCACGGGCACGACCTCCACCTGAAGCCGCTGGCTGGCGGCGTCCGCTGCGGAGAGGGCAAACAGCACCGCCAGCGGGATTCGCCAGGCGCAACGCTCCGCACGACCGATGGCATTCATAGTATCTCCCCTAAGGCCACGGAGTTTGCGGCGAACACCGCAGTCCACCGTGGAGCCGCAAGCATCGCACGTCCACGGCGTCGCCCGCAAGGCGATCACGGTGGGCGCGCCGGGGTCCGAGCGGGATCGATGTCGTGGCCGATCTGACCATGGCGGCGTGGACGCGAAACGCCGACGCGAATCCGGTTCCGCCCGGCTCGGGCCAAGCCTAGGGTCACGGTGCTTGCATCGTCCCGGCTAGGTGTAAGCTCGCCAGCGACGCCACGATGACCTGGAGGATCCCATGCGCGGTGGTACGCGCAGGTATCGTTCAAACCCCAATGGCGACGAGCGATGGCGATCACCGTCGCCGTCGCCCTCGCGGTCGCCGCGAGCATCGCCGCCACCCGCGGGCGGGGTCGGACAGGTCGGAGTCGACTGATGCCGTGCCTGGTTTGCAACCGCGAAGGACGGTGGACGAAGCTGCTACTCAGCGAGCCGAAGGCCATCGTGTTCGCGAGCGCTACACTGAACGCCGTGTCGGCGAACCGCAGGGGCGGACTGCACACGGCGGTGCTGTACGTCGCGGACGACGAGGACGCCGAAGCTATGCTCGAACTGCTCAACTGCCCGGGGGACCGGCTCGACGGGCCGCCGGGCGTGGTCTAGAAGTCGGGACTCGAACTGTCCGTCGGGAGGGCGAGCCCGGACGACGAGCGCGGCTGTCGGCGGGACGCGACAGCTGTCCGATACCCTCTCCGCAGCTGCGATGGTTCGTGCCCGACGGTGCCGTCGCGGAGCGGGTCGGTCGTCGGAGCGGCCGAGCGTTCCGGGGTGCGCTATTCGCCTAGTGGCCCGGCTGGGGAAGTGGAAATGGCAGAGCCGGTGCATGCCGAGGCGGTGCGCCGGATGACAACATCGACTTGGCGGTCGGCGACGGCGGCCGATACTGGTCGATGCCGAGATCCGGGGCCCAGCCGACGGCGGGACCCCTTGCGCTAGGCCGTCCGCTGCCGTCGTTGCTCCCGCGATTGCGGGCGTAAAGCCGGTCGTGGTGTTCCTCGATGTAGTGCGCGACGGACAGCGCGCAGTAGCGAGCCGTCCCAGGCTGTCGATTTGCTCGCGCCTGATGCTCGGCTGGAAGGCGAAGTCGAACTGCGCCAGGGTCTTCAGCGTCGGCAGCCGGGAGGCGCGCATGGCGGAGTCCAGGCGGCGGTTGTTGCGCAGCGCGATCTGCGCGTCGAGCAGCTCCTGGCGCCTGCGGCGGTCACGGTGCCGCATCGGCGCGCGCCAGGATGCCGTCCGCGGCCTCCAGGGCGCCCGGCATCTTGAGATCCGCGAGCATCGCGCGCACCCGGTCGCGGCGGCCGTCCTTGGCGGCCGTCACCGCGCCGCCCCGGGGTAGACCCGCAGCGACCGCTTCTCGACCTCGACGACGGGCCGCGGACGTTGCGCCGGCGCGTTCGCCGGCACCGCGCCCGGCCGGCGGTAGGATCCTGCGGCCAAGGGCCGCAGCGCGTTGCGCTCGTCGCGCTCGAAGCGGTCCGCCGGACGTTCCCCCGTCGTGCCGTGCACGCGCACGTTGGCGGTGTCCTCCAGCCAGCGCGCCGCCAGCCCGTTGAGGTCCGCGTCGCTGGCGAACTCGCGGCCGTAGAAGAAGCTGTCGCGCAGGTAGCGGATCGGCCGCTCCACCTTGCCCTTGGTCTGCGCCCGGTACGCCCGGCACGACCGCGCCACGAAGCCCCAGTGCGCCGAGAAGCGCAGGAACTCCGCGTTCATCAGCAGCCCGCCGCCGCCGGTGCGGTCGTCCGACAGCACCACCGCGCGCATCTGGTCGAACAGCAGCTCGGCCGGCACCCCGCCGAAGCGCGTGAACGCGCTCTCCAGACCGTCGAACAGCACCGCCATGGTCTGCCGCCGATAGAAGCGCAGCCACAGCAGGCGCGAATGGCCGAGCACCACCAGCAGCGCGTGGCGGCGTCCCCACGGCAGCCTGAACGTGCCGAAGTCGACCTGGCCCTGGCGCCCCGGCGGCGTCTCGAAGCGCACCGCGGGCTCGTCCGGATCGCGGGGCCGCACCTCGTGCACGTAGTCGCGCACGCGGCTGCACCCGCCCGCGTAGCCCGTCGCCCGCACCTCGTCGAACAGCCGCTGCGCCGACAGCCGCGGAAACTCCGCCAGGCGCGCGTCGATGATCCCCTTGTACGGATCCAGCTTGTGCGGACGACGCGGCCGCGGCGAGTAACGGGTCGCCCCGGCCGCCAGATCCCGGTCCAGCTCCCCGGCCTCGATCCAGGCGTGGATCGTGCGCAGGCTGACGCCGAAACGCCTCGACAGCTCGGCCTTCGAAACGCCTCTCTCCAGATAGTGCTTCAGCAGCATCCTCGTCCCCAATCCATGCATCCTCTCGACCCTCCTTCCCTGGTGGCTTCGCCAACAGGTTGGAGCGCCCCGCACCGCTCGGCAACGCCGATGTGTGCAGTTTTCGGTTGCCAGAAGTGGGAGATTTACAGTTGCCAGCAACAGCCGCTGCTGCGCCGGGTCTACCCCGGCCGCGACAGCGCAGGGAACCGGGTCGTTCGGGCGGTCTCCGGCAACCCGGCGGGTTTACCGAAAGATCGTCTCCGACCAAGGGAAAATAAACCGAAACGACATCGTTTGGCGCGGTATGGTCCGCAGGAGGATCGCATCGTTGCGTCGCGGATCGCCGGACAGTGCGGTCGGATCGCACGGGGGACCCACATGACGGCAAGAAAGAGCGCGACCGTTGCCGGCCGGCGCGCGCGAGGGCGAGCCGGCACCGGGATGCGCGTGCCTAGGTCGGACCCCCAGGCGACGCGGCGGCGCATCCTGGAGGCGGCGCTGGGCGAGTTCGCGGAGCGCGGCCTGGAACGGGCGCGCATGGCGGTCGTCGGCCGGCGGGCCGGCGTCGCCAACGGCACCGTGTACTGGCACTTCGAGACCAAGCCGCGCCTTTTCCGGGCGGTCGTCGAGCATGCGGTCGAGGGCCTCTTCGCAGAGGTCGCTCGGTTCGCGGAGGCCCCCGGCGCCACCTTCATGGACGTAGTGGATCGCCACCTGGCGTACCTGGACGGCCATCCGGAGGCGGACGCGGTCCTGTCGTCGCTGCGCGGCGGCCATCCCCTCGACGAGGTGCGCGAAGCCGCGCGGGCCGTGGACGGCCGCGTCGTCGAGCTCTGGCGGCGCTGGATCGCCCAGGCCGCGGGAAGCCCGGTTCCCGAGAACCTTGCGCGCCTTGTCGCGGTGGTGGTTGCCGGCGTGCTCTCCACGCGCTTGGTAGACGCGACCGTGGACGTGCGTGCGGTGCTGGCGGAGTTTGGGCTGCTGGTGGAGTCGGACATCGGACGGCGGCACGGTGCCGCTGCGCGCCTGAGGGCCGTGGACTGAGGCGGAAGCGCCGCCGCCGTTCCGGCGGTTCCTGTCGTGCCCGACGACCTGCCCCGATGCCGCGGCTTGCGTGCGCTGCGGGCGCGGCATGGATCCGTCCGCCCGGTTCTTCCTCCCGCCACGCGCCTGGTCGACGGCATCGAGCGTCCTGCGGACGTGCCCGTGCGCAAGGCCGACGAGGACCTGGTCTGGCCGGATGGCCGGCGTTTGGCGGCGCGTTCGCCCTGCCTCCGACGGACAGGGCGGTGGGGCGGCCGTCGCCCGCCAGTCCGGCGAGGAGGCGGAACGGCCAATCCCCCGCCGCCAGGTTCGGCGCCGCCGCGGCGTCGGTCGCTCCGAGCAGCGTGTGCGCTCCCGGATGGGGTGCGGGGGAGTTCGGCCCGCGCGCGGAGGCGCTCCGGTCTGGCGCGAGAGGTCCGCGATCCGGGCGGTCGCGCGCATGCCCATGCTCTCGGTGAGGCACTTGAGGATGAGAACACGCTTGTCTGGCGGAAGGACGTTCATCCTCCCAGCGTTTCGTGGGGTGTCAAACCGGGGCCGCCGGGTCCGGTAAAGTAGTGCGGCAAGAGCGCACCGTGCGACCGCTGCGACGAGCCTGGCGGCATCAAGACGTTCCGACACCAAGTGTCCATGCCGGTCGACGGCAAGGTGCAGTGCATCGACTACTGCATGCACGCGATAGTCGCCGCCTTGAACGTCGGCGGCGTCAGGACTCTAGCAAGGTGTTGCGGCCACGGAGCGCGGACTGGACGCGTCGTAGTGGTCCGTTTGCGTGTTGTGCTCGAAGGGATTGCGGAAGCCCCGGCGTGTGCCGGGGTGCGTTTGTTGAAGGGGGTGCAGCGGCCCGGCTCCCGCCGGGCGTGGCCCCGGCTATGCAAAGGAGTGCGGAGCCGCCGGAAAAGGGCGAAGCCCGGAGCGCAGCGCCCGGGAAACTGTCGAGCATCCGGGTGCCGGGAAGCACATTGCTCCGGGCTTCGTCATTCGCCGTTCATCCGCTTGCACAGGGCTTCGAGTTCGGGAAGGTCCTGCTCCCGCTCGACCAGCATGATGCCGGTGTATTTGGCGTCCCCGTCGTCGAGCATGGCGAGGAAGTGCTCCACGACGTCGCGCAACTGCATGGGCGTCACGGTGCCGATCTCCCAGCGGCCCTCGCGGTCGCGGATGACTACGTAGCGGGTCATCTTCGGTCGCCGCTCAGTAGCATTTCGGACTCGCGCCGCCGGATCTGCTGTAGGCGCTGCGCGCGCCGCACCGCGAGCCGTCGGCGGCGATGCTGTACGGACAGGGACAGTTGCCGTCGTAACCGTCGTCTTCGTCTCGCGCCAGGACCACGGCGGCACCAATCAACACCGCGCCGACCACCAGTGCAGCCCGCGCGGCGTTCCGATCCGCGTTTTCCGTTGTCTGTCTGCAGGCGCCGTGGTGCTGCATCCGGCGATCACGACAAGGATCGCTGCCGCGGCAAGACGGCGACCAGTCTTCTCACGATGTCCTGTTTTCCACGTTGGACTCCGGCCGGGCGGCCGGAGCTCGGTTCTCTGGTCGACCCACTTGAAGGCGAACACCGCCGTGGCGATCATGGCCGCGCTGCAATCGCGGTGACCACCACCGCCAGATTGGCGGTCCACTGGACGCGCTTTCTGCCCTCCGACTCGTCGAGCGTCCGCACGACCGTGAGGATGTCCAGATCGAGAGCCCGCTTCTCCGCATCCGAGAGTTGTTCGTACTCGCTCATGGGCGAGTCTCGTCGTCGTCCAGGATCAGGTGGCCCACGGAGAGGTTCAACTGGTCGGGATCCTCGGCAAGCTCGGCCAGTTCGTCCAGACATGCGGTGCGGGATAGCGGCCGGTTGCCGTTGGCCTCGTAGGCGTCCGCGATGACGAAGTTGAACAGAACCACGAAGCGCAACGGGCTGACGGAGGGCGGCTCGTCGGCGTTCCAGTACGACAGCCCGCGCTTGTGGTCGTCCAGGTACGCCCTGTAGGCGAGGATCCAGAACAGGCCGACCTCGCGCACCCGGGCATCGCACCGACGCGCCACAAGCGCCATGCGTCTGCTCACGGCGTCCACCTGGGTCTGCACGATGTTGTCGGCCTCCGCGGCCTTCAGGTACCTGAGCGCCCATTTGTCGGTTTCCGGGCTGGCGTGCGCGGCAAGCGCGAGAACGCCCGCTGCGGCTAGAATTGAGATTCTCACGGCTGCTTCTCCTTCTTGCGCCTCGCGCGCTTGCGCCTCGCGCGTTCTAAGCGCGGCTTGGGTTCAGTGGTCTGCTTCGTCGCCAGCGCCACCGTCATCGGCGGCGTGCTGGTTCGCGTCCATTGGTCGCTTGTTCATTTCAATGGACCTCCCTTGCGGTGCAGCGCCTGTCGTACTCGCGTATCGAGGCGAGATGCTCGCCCTTGGCCCGCGCCAGCGGCTTCGAGGAGTCCTCGAGCATGCTGGCAATCCCCGGCACGAGGACGATGTTGACCACCGTGTCTATCCCGCGCTTGATCTTCTGCGCCCTGTACAACTCCTCGACATCCGCCTTCTTCGCCGCCCGCAGTTCAAGCAGCGTTTCGCAGGAGTAGTCGGCGTACAGCTCCGACGAAACGCTGTCCGGCACGATGGAACTCGGGTGGACGGCGCACCCGGCCAGCAGGACGGCGACCGGCAGAGGCATCAGAATCTTGTTGATGGAGTCATCTCCGTTGATCGGTTCATCCGCATCGCCCGTTCGAATCGCCACCTTTGGCCAGCAATCTACCATCGATTATATGTCGATCATTCGCATGATGTGCGCAGATCGGGGTAACGTCTCCCCCGACGAACGCCGCGGTTGCAGCCCTGCCCCTTGGTCGGGCCGCTCGCTGAATGCCATTGCCGTTGAACGGCCGGGAGGCAATTGGCCCGACCGGCGAATAGGCAGGATCTCACGCTGACGCAGTGCGTGCGTCAACGACCCGGCATCGGGAACTGACGAACTGCCGGGACCAAGGCGCGCACCGGGAGCACAACACCCCCCCCTCGCGCCGCCACAGAGACATCCGACATGGCTCCATGCCGCCGTCTGGCGGGCGCCGCTGCCGCGGTGCTCGCGCGCGTCTGCACGCAAGCGCAGGAACAGGGAAGCCGCAACCTCAACAAGCGCCAGGAGGCGTCGGTCGCGGTGTCGACCTGCTACCGGCAGTGCTTCGACACGATGGCGGCCGTCGACCGGGAGCCGATACTCCGGGCCGACATAGGCGCCTACTCGACGACCCACTCGTCGAGGAGCGGCAACAAGAGGTGCCTCGCGGCCATCCGTTCGCAGTTCGTGATCGAACAGTGCGGCCACGGCTGCTAGGACGTCGAGAAGGCGTACGGCTGGTCGACGTCCCACAGGAGCGAGACGCGCACGCGGTACCGGGATGCGTCGCGGCCCGGCGCTCCTATCTGCGAAGCAGGGGTCTTCTGCCCGCGCCGGCGGACTACGGGACGCTCGACCGCAACTGCCACGACGCAAACGACGCGACGGTGTTCATGGCGCTGTGGGTGAGGAGTTGGCGCAGCGATCCGTCCTTCGACGACACCGAGTGCCGCCGCGGACTTCGTGCCGCCGCCCGCGGTCGGGGAGCGCTGATGCCCTTCCTGAGATCCGTTGCGCGCCGCGGCGCGACCGGCGTTCGACGCCACCCCCACACCGACGGTCGACCGCAGTCGACGTTGGTTTGACTGACACATCAGTTCACTCCTGCGGGGCTATGTCGTGCACGCGCGACATGTGTCTATAGTAGATTGATTTATATATATATTTTTCCGAATTCATGAACCGGGATCCCACAGGTGTCCACGGAAGCCACGCCACGGACGCCGGAACGGGGCTCGGGCGTGCATCGCGGATGGCGGTTTCCTTGCGGTGCAGCGACCGGTCGTGACGGTGCGTCTGGCCGAAGTGTCGTATGCGTGGGTTGGATGGAGATGCACGGGACGGCGGGGAGCTCCCGGTGCGGGTGCCGGGCGAGAACACCGCGGAACCCCTTCGACACGGGCGTGCCGGGCTGGAGAATGGGAGCGTCCGGACACCCGGCGTGAACCGGGACGACGCCGCGGCCGGCACGGGCCGGGCATGGATCGGCCGGGATGCCGGGCGGAGGGGTCTCGGGCAGCCGGGTCGCCACTACGGCTCGGCGGTCTCCCCGGTTGCGTCGGCGCGGGCGCTGCCGACCGCCCGCACGACGGCGCGTTCCCAGCCGTCGGGCTGGGTGCGGAGCGCGTCGGCGACCGCCGCGCACCGCCAGCGGTCCCATTCGAGGCCGCTGGCGCGGGCCGCAGACCAGACGCAGCCCTCAAGCCAGGAGCGGTCGGCGCTCTTCGCCTCCTCGGCGGACAACGACGAGACGAGGCGGCGGCCGAGCCTGACGGCCGCCGCGGGGGAGGCCACCGCGCCAAGCACGGCTTCGACCTGCTCGACGAGTTCGGCGAGTTCGGCAGCGGACTGGTCGTGGGGCCGCACGCTGACGTTGAAGCCGCCCTCGCCGTAGGTTTCGATCTTGGCCGTCACGACGCCGCCGCCGGCGCGGCCCCGGCGGCGCTCGAAGACCGTCTGGCGCTGCGGGGCGACGGCGTCCTTGCCGAACAGGGCCCCGTAGAGCGCCTGGGCCGGGAGCTCGCCGGGAACCAGATTGCGCGCGCGCCGACGGGCGCGGCGCCTCTGCTCGGGGTCGGCGCAGGCGTCGGCGAGGCGGTCGGCCGCGCGCCCGGTGAACTCGTGCATCACGGGGCGCACGAGGCGCTCGAGCCATTCCTCGTCGAACAGGGCCGTCACGGTGCGGATGCCGCGAGAAACAGTGCCGCGGTGGCAGCCGAGGTCGACGGCGAGCGCCGACTGGTTCGCGAAGACGCCGGCGTCGAGCATCGCCTTCCACTGAACCGCGTTCTCAAGCGGCGAGACGCCCTCGGACCACTCGTTCTCGCTGTGCATGAGCACCGCGCAGACCGAGTCGGGCGTCGAGGCCTCGACCGCCTCGGCCCGCCAGGGAACGTCGGCGCGCCGGCAGGCTTCGAGCCGGCGGACGCCGTAGATCGCCTCGGCGGCGTGGGCGTCCCCCGGCGGCAGGCGCCGCGCGAGGCCGAGCTGCTGCTGGCCGTCGCGCCGGATGGACGCGGCGAGGGCGTCGATGGCGGCGTCGTCCATGCCGGACTCGGCGCGATTGTGGTACTCCCAGGGCCGCACCTCGTCGGGCTCGAAAGCGACGACGTGGACGACATCCGAGGTGACGCGGGTGCGGGCGTCCGGGTCGGGGGGGCGGGCGTTGTCGGCGGCCAAGTGGACGCTCTCCTCTGGGTCGGTGTGCGTGCCCGGATCCGCCGGGCAAGGCACGTTCGTCGCGGCGGGGCGTTCGAGGTGCCGTATCTTAGCACCGTCGTCCGGGGCGGACGGCGGACGCCCGATGGGCCCGCGGCGGACGGCGTCGGTCGCGTCGAGCAGCCTTCGGTCCATGGTGGTACCTCGGAAATGTTCAATGGAATCAAGAGGTAGGTTAGCGCGCGATGCAGAAGTCGGCCGGCCCATGTCGTGCATGCGCGACATCACCACATCGGCCGCTCGGGCGCGGTCCGGGAGCGCTCCGGGCCGGGAGACCTAACTGACATGTCAGTCAGTTGCCCGGGAACCCCGCAGCGGAGCCCGCGCAGCGCGGACGGGGATGCCGACGCCCCGTCGACGCCGGGGCGCACCCTGGGGCCGATACGCTTCGCGGTGGGAAGGCCGCGCGCCAGCGGGGGCGACGCCGGCGGTCAGATGCGCTTGGACGGGCGGCCTGCGGGGTGGTAGCGTTGAGTGGTCGCATGGCGCTCGGGAGGATCACCGAATGGCAGATGCGCGCGTTCGACCCCGTGGTCGGTGACGGGTTCCGGGCGGTCGACCTGCCCAGGGCCGCGAAGGAGAAGATCGCCCACGGAATGCCCGGAGACTGCTCGGGTCCGGGTCTGAGCGAGGCGGCCCGGCGACGGGCTGCGGAGCGCGGGCGGGTGGACGGGACGCGCTCGAACCGCCGTTCCCGGGAATGGCCGACGCAAGCCGAACGCGCCGGACGGATGCGCGACGGGTCGCGCATCCGGTCACGCCTTGCGGCGGCGCAGGCTCATCCTGTCCATCACGTCGTTGCGGTCCCACCACCGGTGCTTCGCGGCCGCCGCCACGTGAACGCCCGCGACGGCAAGCATGGTGTAGGCCAGCCACATGTGCAGCGTCTCCGCCAGATCCGCGGGACCCCCTTCGGAATCGGCGGTCGGAAACACCTTCGGCAGTTCGATCCCGAACCACTCGACGCCGTGTCCGCCGAGGTCGACCTCCGCCCAGCCGACGGCCATCACGGCGGCAGGCAGGGCGTAGAGCAGGGCGTGGCCCGCGTGCGCGCCGGCGCGCTCGACCCCGCGGATCTCTGCGGGCAGCGGCGGCGGACGCCGGACGAGGCGCGTGCCGATGCGGAGGACAAGCAGCGCGAGCAGCGTCACGCCGACCGAGATGTGCAGCGCGAACAGCAGTTCCTCCGTCGGCGAGTCGTCCTCCACGAGGGTCGTCATCGTGTAGCCGCAGCCCCACATGAACGCGAAGCCGGCGGCCATGATCCAGTGGAGCAGCCTGGCAGGGAGGCTGTATCGGGGTTCGTCCATTGTCTGGTCCTCCGTTCCGGTGGAACTCCACGCGCGCGGGCCCGGCGCCGCTCCCGCCGCGCGGAGTGATCGAGGGTGAGCGTACCGCTGCCGCGGCGCGGAAACGCGGGACGCGCCGAAACCGCACGCGGAGCCGTGCGGCCGCATCGCCGGCCCGGCGCGCTACTGCAGGGCGAGAACGAACAGTCCATGGCGGATGTCGCTCACGATGATGGTCCCCGACGGCAGGTACGGGTAGACGCTCCAGGCGCCGTCGAACCCGGGCTCGTCGCCCTCGGGGAACGTGTCGAAGAAGGCGACCTCCTCGATCTCGCCGGCCGCGAGGTCGCCGAACTCCAGCACTCTAAGGCCCGAGGCGTAGTTGGCTTCGAAGACGCGGTTGCCGAGAACGTACAGGTTGTGGTCGGTCGCACGCGTGTCCAGCTCGTGTGCGAGCAGGTGCGCCGGGGCGTCGAGGTCCGAGACGTCGAACACGTGCGTGCGCGTCGGCAGTCCGAGGTCCAGCTCGTCGAGTTCGTCGCCGAGCAGGAAGAAGGCGTGGTCCTCCGTCAGCCACCCCTGGTGCGCGTACGCACGCTGTCCGTAGTCGGTGGTCGACAGCGTCAGCGGCGCGGACTTCTCGGTGACGTCGACGACCGCCACGTGGTCCTCGTTCGCGTTGAAGCAGATTTCGCGGCCGCGGTGGTCGGCGTCCGGCCCGTGGTAGACGACACACTGGGCGTCGTGTGTCCTCGCCTCGTCGTGGCAGCCCGCGAAGAGCGGGCTGATCGGCGTGCCGACGTCGACGATGTGCAGGCCTTGTCCGCACGTGTCCGACGCGACGGCGTAGGCGAATCCCGTCTCCTTGTTGATCGCGAGGTTGTGCGCGCTCCCGAAGTCGCCGTAGACGACGTCGGCGGAGAAGGTCCGCGGCCCCGCCAGCCCGCGCAGGCGCGAGAGATCGAACACCTGGATGCCGTGCGCGCCGGAACCGTCCGCGACGACGTACGCGTGGTCGCCGAGCACCTTGATGTCGCGCCAGTCGGACGCTTCCGTCTGCGTCGGCAGGCGCCCCAGGAACGACGGGGCCGCGGGGTCGGTGACGTCGACGAAGGCCGTGCCGTTGGTCATGCCCATCAGGGCGTACTCGCGCCCGGTTTCCGCGTCGTGCCAGCCCCAGATGTCGTTGCCGGCGCCGCCGCCCATCGTCTCGAGCGGCACGCGGCTCCTGAGCGCGATCCCGGCGCACGCGAAATCGTCGGCTGCGCCGTTCACGCAGGCCGCGGGCCCCGTGCTCGGTGCAGGGGCTGGCGGGGGCGGATCCGAGGTCGCGGCCGGCGGTGGTGGCGGGGCTGGCGGCGCCGGCGGAGGACTGGCGCCACCGCCGCCGCACCCGTACACGATCGCGGCGCAGGCGGCGGCGGCTCCGGGCGTCCGCCGCATGCGGTCGCTGTGGCGCCGGGCCGGCCCGGGGGACGCGACATGCTGCCTCATCGATTTCTCCCGAACGGCTTGTGCTTGCTTTTTGGACATCGTAGATGAAGGCGCGTTCCTCCGCATGGCGCCACGGGCGGCCGGCGGCGCGGCGGGGCTCGGGCGCGCGCCGCGGACCGCCGGTCGGCGGGCTTGGGCCGGGGCCGCGAGGGCGTCTTCGACCCCGTGTTCGCCGGCGTGAACGCGGGCATGGCCGTGCTCGCGGTCGACGTGCTGCTGCGGCGCGAGGCCGGGCGCTGCCCGGCGGGCTTCGGCCGTACGCTGGCGGCCGTGTTCGCGGACTGCGGCATCGTGCGCCGGGGACGTCGATGGCCGCGGGAGCTGGACGCCGCACCCGATCGCATCCCGGCCGAGCCGTCGTGGCCAGGGGAGGAGGCGCTGCACTGCGTTTGACACCGCACCACGGGTGGTCTTGAATGCGTGGTGCGCCGGTTCACACCCGCGGCGGACAGCATCGGCCAAACACGGCCCCGTAGCGGGCCACCCCCGGCCGACCGTCGCGGCGGAAGCCGTCGCCCACGGACCGCATCCACGGTGGCCCGACGATTTTTCCATGTCGGGGGGCGTGGTGCGGACGGGCTTGTTCAAGCCGGAGGAGTTCCACCGGCACTTGGAGGCGTTGGCCAGAGTCGCAGGCAGGCGGGAACTGAACGTCCGGGACGCGATGGAGCGGGGCTACTTCCGCCTGCTGGAGGATGTCGGTTTCGCGGAAAGCACCACGACGATGCGCAACCGGTACAACCCGCTCGACCACAGGACTGTTGCCCGGATCACCGCCTTGGGACTCGTGGTGCTGGGCGTTGCGGAGCGCAGAAAGACGTCTGGGGGTGGTTGGGCCTGGTCCTCATGGCGCTGGTCGGCGCTGTCGGCGCATACTTGCCGCTCGGATTCACGTACCGCGTCGAGGACGGCCCTGTCGCGGATCACGGCGGTCGGACGCGTCCCGAAGCCGCCGCTGGTGCCAGACCCGGGGCGCGCGGTCGGTTGGGTGCAGCTCGGTGTTCGCGCCCGTGCGGGCAAGGCAGGGCAAGGTGGCCCCAGGCGTCGTTGGCCGCGGGGACGAATGGGCCGCCGGCGGTCGACCCGGACCGGCGGCGCGCCGCCACGCGGCTACCGGTACACCCGCAGTCCCACGCCGACGCTTCGCAGGTTGCCGTTGCCCGCCACGCCCACCGTGAGGGCGAGGGGGTCCGCAAGGCGGACGGCCAGTACGGCGTCCGCCACCGTGTCGCCGGACACGTTGTCGTGGACGGCAGCGACTTGGACTTCCAGGCGGTCGGAAAGGACGGCCCTCGCACCGAGCTCGGCGTCGAACCCGGTGCCGTCCTCGGACACGGCGAACGTGCGCCCCGACACCGACACGGAAGCCGATGCGCGGGTGTAGTCGACGCGGAAGCGTCCGTAAAGGCTCGCGCTCGCGGACACCGGGAGGGACAGGCCGAGGGCGATCCCGGCCGATCCCCCTTCGAGCGCGACGCCGACGGCGACGTCGTCGTCCACGAACGTCGCCGTCCGTGCGTCGCAGCGGAGGTGCAGGCGGTCGGTCACTGCGAAGGTGGACGCCACCAAGAAGACATGGAAGGGCGCGGTTGCGAAGTCGGCGTCGAGGTACGCGTACCGGCCTTCCGCGTGGTTCCAGGACGGTTGGGCCGCCTGCGCGCCGGCGGCACACGCGACGGCCAGGGCGGCGAGGATGCGGTTGCGACTCACGGCGGGACCTCCTAGGCGCAGCGGGCGCCGCCGCCTTGGACGGCGGCCCGGGGGGATGCCCAACTCCGTTGGAACGGTCGTCAAGTATGCGGTTCGGCGCATCGCGACGCCAGCAGCGGGAGCGGCGGGTACTGGCTCAGTTTGAAATCCGGGCGCCCGACGGCACGGTAGGTGTAGGGGGCTATGAAGAATCAGACGGTTTCGGGGCATCGGCAATTATCCGGCGAAGACACTCAACAGTCGCCTGATCGTGAACAGTCACGGGCGACTGGCTCTCCAAATGTTCTAGGACCAACCGCAGGACAACTGCGTCGCCTAATGGAAGAGTCTGCGAGACGGCAATCTCCAATCCTCGCAGAGTGCCGGCAACGTATTGCTTCCAGTCGTCGTCGGACGTGGCTTTCTTCGGCGCTCCACCGTTTTCGTTCATTCTTGCTCCTGATTCAATAAGGGGTAATTCATCGTTCTCTGAGGAACCTTTCCCGGAACTGCTCGCGGGTGCGCACCGAGTCCTTCCCGTAGCGCTGCCACGACGCCGCCTCGATTTGCTCGTCCGAGAGGTGCGCGACCGAATCGCCCCACGTCTCGCGCATGAACCTCGCCGTCAGTCCGCCGGCCGGCGCCGCCGCGACGGGTACGCCGCCGAGTCGTCGTCCGAGGCGGCGAACGCCGGATCGCTCGACCACGCGCGCCAGCGCAGCCCGTAAAACAGCATCCCGTCCCATGCGTTCTCATGAACAGTTCCGGTCCAGGGTGGCGTAGGCCGCCGGCGCCGGCAGCAGACCCCTGCCTTGGAGGAACGCCCGGCGCGAGCGCTGCGCGGCCAGGTAGCACTTGGACACCTCGACCTTGCCGGCAGTTCCGCCGGTTCACCACAGCGGAGATCGCCGTCGCGCCCACGCCATACTCTGCAGCCAACTCCCGCAGCAGGACGCGGCCCGTCGCATACCTCGCTACCGAAGCCCAACCGACCGAATGTGATCTTGGTTCATGCACCCCGGCCTGTTGCACGTGTGGCAGCCGAACTCGCCTTCGACGAGCTTCCGCCCGAGTTTGGACTCTAGTACGAGTCGGTGCAGGTAGTGCTGGCGACCGTCCACAGTTACGACTGCGTAGCCAGCCGCCGTCTTCGCGGCGGCGGCAATTGGACAATCTCCCTGCGCGTAGCATGATCGAGGTGCCAAGCAATAATCTGACTCGAATACATGCCTCGCGGTCGATTAAAGGGGAGACGACGCAACATGGCGAGAGTGTATGACATCGTGAGGCTCGTCGAGGACGCCGCCCCGAAACCCCACCGTCCGGCATCCTACCGGACGAAAACTTCAAACTGAGCCAGTACCGAGCGGCGCGGTCCGGGAGGCGGGTTCCGCGTTCGTCCGACCGGCGCGTGCTGCCGGGGCTTGCCGTCCGGTCGCGTTTCCGAGCGGCCGGTCGGGGGTGCGCCCAGGCCCCGTCCTGGCCGCGGATGGACGCGGGGTCATGCCCGGCCCCGGGGCCGCGGCGCGGGCTGCAGGACGGCGTTGCGGACTACAACGGGCGCTACGCGAATCCGCCGTTCCTGTTCGGGGGCGGCGGCGTGGAACCGCCCGCGAGGGCGATGACGGTCGATCTCCAGCATGCGCTCGCGACGGCCCGGGCGGCGGGCGCGGGCAGCATCACCGAACTGAGGACGCACGGCGTGGACTTCGTTCGCATCGAGACGCTGGAGGACGGCGACGTGGCGCTGCACGTCGAGGGCATCGGCTACGAGGACAACGCAGGACGGCGTTCCGAGGACGTCGGATGCAAGGGCGGATTCTCCTCGGTGCCGGCCGACCCGTGCGGCCGACCGTGGCAATCCGATCATGCGTGGCGCGCCCGCGGCGTGCGCAAGGCGGTGCGCCGTGGAGGGCGTCGGAGCCGTCGCAGCGGCGAGGCGGCACGGTCCGCGCTGTCGCGGTGGGTGCCGGGGACAGGTCCCCGCGGGGCGGCGGGGATGGCGAGTGGCGCGCCGGGACGACCTCCGCGCGGGCCGAGCCGAACCAGGGCCGACGGTTGTGCGTCCACCGGACCGCAAACGATAATCGGGCCATGAACACCCTCGCAGTCAGCCCGGACGCGCGCTCTGCCAGAGCGCGGCGCCGTGCGCCTCGGTGGTGCCTTCGGGCGGTGTGCCTGGCTCTCTCATGCGCCACCCACGCCAGCGACGACGGGCCGGTCGATGCGATGCCGCGACTGCTCGAGGAGGTCGTCACGACGGCGTCCAAGAAGGGAGTGGCGGAGGCCGCGCAGGACGTCGGCGGCGCCGTCAGCGTTCTGGACGGCGCCCGGCTGGACGCGCTCCACGTCGACGACATCGAGGATCTCGGCTACGCGCTGCCCAACGTCGCCTTCGACGGCATCGGCACCGGCAAGGGCATCGCCAACTTCTCGATCCGCGGCATGGGCGTCGCCGGCTCCATCCCCTCGATTGATCCCACCGTCGGCGTCTTCGTCGACGGCATGTACCTGGGCGTCAACTACGGCGTCGTGATGGACATGCTGGATCTCGAGGCCATGGAGGTGCTCCGCGGTCCGCAGGGCCTGCTGTTCGGTCGCAACGTGATCGGCGGGGCCGTCCTGCTGCGCTCGCGCCGACCGTCCGGAGAGTCCTCCGGCTACGCGTCCGTGCGCCGGGCGACCGGCCCGGAGACCCGCGTGGCCGCGGCGGCGGAGCGCAGCTTCGCGAACGGCGCGCTCGACGCACGCCTCGCGGTCCGCTACCGGAACGACGACGGCTGGTTCGACAACGCCGCCCCCGGCGGCGGCCCCGTGGGGGCGGAGACGGCCTGGGCCGTGCGGCCGGTGCTGACGTTCAGGCCCGCCGACGACCTGGACATCACCGTCATCATCGAACGCGGCGACTCCGACGGCGACGGGCCCGCGAGCCAGAACCGATACCGCTTCACCGGTTTCGACTTCGCCATCGACGAACCCGGGTTCTCGCACGTCGACTGGCGCCATGTCGTGGTCGAGGCCGAGCGGCGGCTCGGCAACGGCCGCGTCGTCAACGTGTTCGGCGCGCGCGGGGTCGGCCACGAGTCGCTCGCCGACATCGATTCCACGACGCAGCCGATATTCCACCTGTGGGCCTTCACCGACCAGGAACAGGTCAGCAACGAACTGCGCTACTCGGGCTGGCTGCACGACAACTTCGAGGTCACCCTCGGCGGCTACGCGTTCGGCCAGAGGATCCGCTACCGCGAGCGGCGCGTGATCCGCGGCGCCTGGGGGCTTCCCTTCGGCGGCGACCAGCGACACCGCACCGCCGGGGTGTTCGCCAACGTCGACTTGCACCCCGGCGAGCGCTGGACGGTCAGCGCGGGCGCGCGCTACACGGTCGAGCGGAAGGCGGTCGAGATCGCCACCGCCGGCGCCGCCGGCTGCGACGTCCGTTCCCGCCGCTGCGTCCACGACTTCGAGGACGACGACACCTGGCGCAACGTCACGCCGCGCCTCGCGGTGCAGCGGTGGTTCGGCAACCACACCCAGGTCTACGGCGAGTACACGCGGGGCTTCCGCAGCGGCGGCTACAACCTGCGCAACACCTCTCCGACCGCCTCGCCCGGGCCGTTCGACGAGGAGGCGCAGGACGCCGTCGAGATCGGCCTCAAGACCGAGCTCGCGCGCTTGCGCGTGAACCTCGCCGCATTCCGCAGCAGCGTGCGCGGATTGCAGCGTCAGGTGACCCGGCGCGACGTCGCCGCCGGCGCAGTCCAGGTGACGGCCAACACCGCCGACGCCACGATCGACGGCGTCGAGGCCGAGGCCGTCGCGGCGCTGGGCGACGCCTGCACCTTGACCGCGTTCGTCGGCATCGCCCGCGGCGCCTACGAGCGGGTGCGCTACGACCTCGACGGCGACGGATCGACGGTCGGGGACGAGCGGCTGAAGCTGCCGCGGCTGGCGCCGCTCACGTTTGGCGCGGAAGGCCAGTGCCGCCGCCAGTTGGGGGTACTCGGCGTGGTGACCGCGCGAATCGGCATCGCGCACCGCAACGACAGCGAGATCGCCCACGACAACACGGGGGTGCTCGACGGCGGGGACGTACTCGACGCCAGCGTCTCTTTCGCCCCATCGCCCTCGCTCCGGTTCACCGTGTACGGGCGCAACCTGCTCGGCGAGGTGTTCCGGCGCAGCCATTTCGACCTGACAGGACTGGTCGATTCGACCTACTCGCCGTTGAAGGAAGGGCGGATAGTCGGCATGGAGGCGAAATGGGCGCGCCGGTAGGCCGCCGCGACGGCCACGGCCCCTTGCACGAACGCGGCGCTAGTCCACAGCATATCCACGGAGATCCTCACCGAGATTGCACCGCTGTCGCCCCGTTCCCCGAAACCGGGGGGTCCTGGTGTTCGCGCATCCGGTAGCTGTTGCCGCGGATGTTGACGATGTGGCAGTGGTGCAGCAGGCGGTTGATGAGCGCCGCGGCCATGACCTCGTCGCCGAGCACGGCGCGCCACTCCTCGAAACGGGCGCGGCGAGTACCGCGTCGCCCCCGCCGCCTGCGTGCGGAGGGGGCGACGCGGACGGCCGGATCGATCCTCCACCCGCTACCGAACCCCGCTGCTATCTTCCGCCGGCAGCGTCGCGCCGCCGATTCGCCGCCACTTGGGTATCAGCACCGTCCTGATCCGCCGGACCGCCTCGAACTCCTTGGTCGGCCCGTCGTCATTGAAATACCTCGCGATCTGCTCCCGAAAGGCGTTCGAGTCCGTCCAGATCCCCACGTTCACGTAGACCTGGCTTGCCTCCGCGCCTTGATCGTCGAGAATCCAGGTGATGTACGGGTAGTCGTCCTTCGATCCGACCTCGCTGAGGAACTCCCCGACCAACCCCAAGCGGTCCTGCACCCGCGCCTCCTGGGACCAGAATCGGTGAAAGGCCTCGACCCTGTCCGGCTTGATCGACCACTTGATGACCACGATCACCATGCCCGGGGGATTCCAGTGGGTTAACGATGCCGCAAGCGTATCGCGATGGGTGCTCGGAATCGATCAATGGCCCCGTCACTACCGGAGGTTGCCGCAGAACGTGGCACGACGTCGTGCGATGCGGAAGGCGATCGCCGGAATCCGGTAGTGACGGGGCGCTAAACCGGCATCCAGGCCAGCGGCGGCAAGGGATCTGCTAAGCACGCGACTAATGCCAGCGTAATGACGGCGTGGTATGGTGCGCCGCAACCACTCGCCGCCTCACGGGGGCGTCGCCGGACGAAGCGTCTGGCGTTGTGGCGGCACCGGAAGGTGTCCAACGTGCCTCGCCGCAATCGCGCGGCAGCGCGGTCGACGCGCCGCAAGGGCACCGAGCGCCACGTCGCGGTCGCGCGCGAGTCGGGGGCGACTTCCCAACGGCCATTGCGCTGCGGCGCGCGGGAGACCGCGCGGGCCCGACGATCGTCGGGCGTGCAGAGGGCGACAGGCCGTGGCGCGAGGTCTCGCGCGTCGACGTCGGAGCAATCCGGTGTCGTGCCCCGGCAAGGGGCGGCGTACGATGGCCTGCGCGCCGAATGGCTGGCGGGACAGGTGTCGTCGGGACACGCCGCGGCCGCCGCATGCGACGGCAAGGGAATACGCGTCGACGGGCCATGCCGCAACTCGTTGCGGGGTCGGGACTGCCTGCGGGCAGAGCCGGATCGCCCAGCAAAACTAATCCGTACGCCGGCCCGGGCCGCTGACGCGGCACCGGGCGCGGCAGATCTCCCCTGCCCGATGCGCCCACCGACGCGCCGACCGGCCGCGCCGATGGCTTTGCATGGTCCCGTTGCGCAAGTGATAAGCACGCGGTCGTTGACGTGGCGGCGCGGCCTTGTATGTTGATGTTGCCAACGGGAGGGCGCGCCCCGGCGCTACCGGGGAGTCGAGGTCAGAGGGATCGGCCGTGCTCTACCGTTCCATGCATTCGGCGACGGCGCTGCCGGGGAGCTTCCGGTGCGCGACCTGAACTACGACCTGAAGCGCCTGCAGAAGGCGCACGACGACGGAGCGCATGGGACGCGGACGGCGCGCTCCTACGCGCTGGCGCAGATGGCGGACGCCCTGCACGATCTCGGCTTCAAGGGGCTCAAGGCGACCGGGCTGCGGCGCAAGCACGCCGTGGCGCTGGTCAGGGAGTGGAAGCGCCAGGGGCGCTCGGTCGGCACGATGAAGAACCGCACGGCGCACCTGCGCTGGTGGGCCAACCATGTCGGGCGGCCCGGCGCGGTGCCGTCGAACGGCGAACTGGGGATTGCCAACCGCAAGTACGTCAGCGACGAGGACAGGAGCGTGGTCCTCGATCCGGACAAGCTCAAGCTGGTGAAGGACGCGCACGTGGCGATGGCGCTGCGCCTCGAGGCGGCATTCGGCCTGCGGCGGGAGGAGGCGATCAAGTTCGCGCCCGCGCGCGACGACCGGGGCGACCGCATCCGCTTGAAGGGATCGACGACGAAGGGCGGGCGCTCGCGCGAGGTGCCGGTGCGCAACGAAGCGCAGAGGGAGGTGCTCGAGGAGGCGCGCCGGCTGGCGGGCGGCGGCGCGCTGATTCCGCCGAACCGCAACTACCGGCAGCAGCTCAAGGTCTACGAGAGCCGGACGCGGGAGGCGGGGCTGCACCGCATGCACGGGCTGAGACATCGGTACGCCCAAACCAGGTACGAGGAACTCACGGGCTGGAATGTCCAGCGACAATCAAGGTGAGAAACCGCCGTCAATCAAGGTGAGAAAGCCGATCTTGCGCGCATGGGGAGGGAGGGCGTAGCCCGACCGAGCCATGCGCGCGCCGCGGGGCCGGAGGCCCCGCGGCGGTCGCGGCGATCCCCGGCTAGGGTGTCCGTCTTTCCATGGACGGAATCCGATGCCGGGCCGACACGTCACCGATCACCAGACGAGGCTTTACATGCATCTTCGACAACAACACTCGCCGCAGGTGGCTGCGGCCAAGGCGGGCTTCAGCACCGCCACGGCGTACCGCATCGAGATCGATCCGCGGTTGCCGTCCGCCAAGGTCAGGCACGGCGGCAACCGCCGGCCGGACCCGCTGTCCGGGATCTTCGACGAGGAGATCGTGCCGATGCTCGAGCAGGCGCCGGACCTGCGCACCGTGGGGATCTTCGAGGAACTGATGCGTCGGCATCCGGAACTCGGCCGCGGCGTGCGCCGCACGCTGGAGCGGCGCGTACGCGAGTGGCGCGCGAAGCACGGTCCGGAGCGCGAGCTCGTGTTCCGCCAGACCCACCCGCCCGGACAACTCGGGCTGTCGGACTTCACCGACGCCGGCGGCCTCGGCGTCGTCGTGGCCGGCGAGCCGCTCGACCACCGCCTGTACCACTTCCGGCTGGCCTACTCCGGCTTCTCGCACCTGCACGTGGTGCTCGGCGGCGAGAGCTTCACGGCGCTCGCCGAAGGGCTCCAGCAGGCCCTGTGGACGCTCGGCGGCGCGCCGCGCGAGCACCGCAGCGACAGCCTCTCCGCCGCCTACCGCAACCTCGATGCGAACCAGCGCGAGGACGCCACCGAGCGCTACGCCGCCCTGTGCGCCCACTACGGCATGGCGCCGACGCGCAACAACCGCGGCGAGTCGCACGAGAACGGCGCCGTGGAAGGACCCCACGGCCATCTCAAGCGCGCTCTCGAGGATGCGCTGCTGCTGCGCGGCTCGCGCGACTTCGCCGCCCTGGCCGACTACCGCGCCTTCGTCGACGAGGTGGTCGGCCGCCGCAACAGCCACCTGCGCACCCGCATCGACGCCGAGCGCGCCGTGCTTCGGCCGCTGCCGCCGCGGCGCACCGACGACTTCGAGCCGGTCCGCGTGCGCGTCACCTCGTTCGGGGGCTTCACCCTGCGGCGCGTGTTCTACTCGGTGCCGTCGCGCCTCGTCGGCCACCAGTTGACCGTGCATCTCTACGACGACCGTCTGGAGGTCTTCCTCGGCACGTCGCCGCTGACGACGTTGCCGCGCGGGCGGACGACCGCGGACGGGCGCAACGGCCATGTCGTCGACTACCGGCATGTGATCCACAGCCTGCGGCGCAAGCCCATGGCGCTGCGCAACCTGGTGTACCGCGACCAGCTGTTCCCCCGCGATGCGTACCGGCGCGCCTTCGAGGCGCTGCTCGACGCCGGGAGCGAGCGCCGGGCGTGCCGCGATGCCGTGGCGCTGCTGGCGCTGGCCCACGAACGCAACTGCGAAGCCGCCCTGGCCGAGCGACTCGAAGCCTGCCTCGACGCGGGCGCGCTGCCCGACGTCGACGCGCTGGCGGCGGCGTTCGCCCCCGCCGCCACCCCGCTGCCCGCGGTGAACGTCGAACTGGGATCCCTCGCCGACTACGACGTCCTGCTCGCGGCAACTCCGGCCACGACCATGCGGCAGCCGACCGCGGGAGGCGCGTCTTGAGCGCCGTCGACACCGCGCGACTCGACCTGATGTTCACCGAGCTGCGCATGCCGAGCGCCAAGGCCATGTGGCGGCAGTTGGCCGAACGCGCCGACAAGGAGGGGTGGCCCGCGGCGAGACTGCTCGCGGCGCTGGGCGAGCAGGAGATCGCGGACCGCGCACGCCGGCGCTTCGAGCGCCATCTCGCGGAGGCCAAGCTGCCGCCCGGCAAGACGCTGGCCAACTTCGAGTTCGACCTCGTCCCCATGGTCTCCAGGGCCCATGTCAACGCGCTGGCCGCCGGCGACCGCTGGCTCGACCAGGGGGCCAACGTGATCCTCATAGGGAATCCCGGCGGCGGCAAAAGCCATCTGGCGGCCGCGATCGGCTTGGCGCTCGTCGAGAACGGCCTCCGCGTCCTCTACGCGCGCACCACCGACCTCGTGCAGCGGCTGCAGGTCGCGCGGCAGGAACTGGCGCTGGAATCCGCCATCCGGAAACTCGACAAGTACCACCTCCTCGTCCTCGACGACATCGCATATGTGCGCAAGGACCAGGCCGAGACCAGCGTGCTGTTCGAGCTCATCAGCTCGCGCTACGAGCGCCGCTCCATGCTCGTCACGGCCAACCAGCCGTTCGGCGAATGGGGCTCGATCTTCCCCGACCAGGCCATGACGCTCGCCGCCGTCGACCGCCTGGTGCACCGCGCCACGATCTTCGAACTCAACGTCGAGAGCTATCGCCGCCGCACCGCCGTCGCCTCCGTCGAGGCCAACCGCAATCGCGGCAAGGCGGCCAAGCGCGCCACGCCCGCCAATACGCAGGTCAATCCACAGCTCGCTCCGGCGCAGAACGCCGCCAAGCCGGACAACGCATCATGAAACGCTCGACATCCAGGCTCGGGCGGTTCCCGCTTCCACGCTCGCCACCGACGTCGAAACAGAAGACCCGCCGCGCCGTTTTCTCATCTTGGTTGTCGCGGGCTTCTCATCATGGTTGACGCGCTACACTGGAAGCCGCCGGCGGCGGGAGGACCGCCGCAGCGTTCCCTGACGGGGGCGCGGCGACGGATCGACGGCGAAGCGCGGCGGACGATAGCGGAGGAGCTCGGTCATGGCCGAGCCGCCGTAAGCTCGACGTATCTGGGGACGTGAAGGGTGGCGAAGGCGGAGTGGCGGGAACGCGCTCGCGGCCGATGGGATGTTGTACCGGCTGCGGCGCGGCGGTGGAGGTTTGCGGTCCGATGGCGAACGGCGGTCCTGCGACACCGCCTGTCGGTCGGTGCCGGTCGAATGGCGACCGGTGCGTCGGCGGGAGGATCACGGCTTTCTGTGGTAGACCCTGATGAAGTCTCTCGGGAACACGCCCGGGTACACCCTGGGCAGCGGTTCGCTCGCGTATTCGACGAACTCGACGGCGAGGCGGTCGTAGAAGTCGCTTGTGCCGACGGGACCGCCGGGACCGGAGCCCGCGTAGACGAACATCTGGCGGTCCGCGACAATGCTGTCGAGCATCTGCGGACCCAGATCGGAACCGCTCTGGCCGTTGCAGGGCAGCCAGGATGCGAACAGGACGTCCTCATGCGCCGGGCCGCCCGTCTCGTCGCGCCAGCGGCTGAACGAGGTCCGGAGCACGGCGTCGCCCTTCGGGCAGGGGTCCAGGCCGACGACCCTGTGGGAGCCGAACGCGCGGGCCAGCACCCTGGTCCAGAGGCCGCATCCTGCGCCGACGTCGACGACGCGACCGTCGCCCTCCCACGGGAAGACGCGGCGGAGGAGGCCGACGGCCTCGGCGCAGGGGAACGACCAGCCCAGGTGTTGCGATGTCCAGTGCTCGATGCTGGTAGCGGAGAACGGAGCGGCGTGCCAAGGCCAGTAGCCTCCAAGGCGTCGGTCGGCGACTTGGCCGGCACTCCAGAGGGCTGCCTCGACTTGGTCGAGGTCGGGCAGCGTTCCGGGGTCGTCGTATCGTCTGGCCAGGGCCTCGAGCTTGCGGATGGCTCTGCGGTTCATCGGTCGGCTCCGGACCGCGCAACGCGGACGGTTGCGGGTCGGCTCTTGCGTGGCATGCGGTTCCTGGGCACCTGGTTGCCGGAGCGGATTCGGGTCGTTGCGGCGGGCGCGATTGTAGGGGGACCGTGGGCGCGGCGGAAGCGGAGGTGCGCGGGTCGGCGCTGCGGCGCTGGCCGGCGGATTGCCCATCACAACTCAGCTACCCCACGCCCGCCCCGCGTCACGGGGCGCGGTCGACCGTTGTCGCGCGCCGGTACTTGCGCGCTGTCGGCTCGCTCATCCCGGCCTTCGCCGCCGCCGTCACCAGCGGCGTTCCCTCCTTCAACAGCGACATCAGCAACCTCACCTGTCGATCCGTCGTCATCGCTCCCCGCCTCTGCGCGAGGGAACCCTAGCCTCCGGATCAGAGGCCCGAACCGAAAGTTCTAGTTGTCGTTACCCGAAAGTTCCATTGGTCGCTGTCCAGTCACGGGCCGGACTCCGCGGTCTCAGCGGAGGCCGTGCTTGGCGAACAGGTTGTGGAGCGCGTATCCGAGCAACGCCGGGTCGGTGGTGTCGGCATTGTCGGCGAGGCGCTTGAGCCGCCGCGGCACCTGCGGCGGGAAGTGGCCCGCGTCTCTGGCCTTGCCCATCCGCGCCGGCTACGCGGCGCGGGTCTGCGGACGTGCCGGCAATGGGCGTCGGCGGTTCCCCGAACCCGGACCTGTGCGCTTCCGGGCAAGTGGGCAGGTCGGCTTGCGGGCTAGTGGGCAAGTTGGCTTCCCACACAGCGGACAACCGGGCTGGCCGTCAAGTGGACAAGTGGGCTTTTCCGGTAGTGGGCAAGTCGACTTGCCGTCCGGTGGACAAGTCGGCTTTCCGCGCAGTGGACAAGTCGGAGCCGGTGCGGGACACCCGAGCTGGCAGCGGCGGCGGACGCCCGCGGCTGCGGAGCCGATCGGCGCGCGTCCGTCGCGACGAGAGCGCCGACATGGGGAGCCGGGAGCGTGGCCTGACTCTCCGTGGGACTGGAATTTGCCCGTCGCTATCGCGTCGTAGCCGCCATCGTCGAGCTTCGCCGCACGAATGGCAGCGTCGGCGCGTCGTGGTTGACGACGATTAGCGTGGCGTGGGGCGCACTCGACGGAGGTCAGCGGTACGCGCAACGCGTGGGCTCACCATCCCGAGATGCCGGGCGGGCAGGTTCGTGCACTGTGCATCGCGATATTCTCTCAAAATTCACGATTAAACGGGGAGTAGTAGCCCATTTTTCATGTTGAAAAGTGTAGTGTTGTGGGGGCTGTGAAATGTTGCGTTTCGGGAACTCGATCTTGCGGCCGTGCGTGCCGAAGCTGCGGCGTACGCGGCAGAGACTGTTCCGCGACGCGTTGACCGGGTTGGACGCGGTGGATGAGGAACGCCGGTGGAAGGATCTTCTCGGGGACGCTCGGTCGGCCCGGAGGACCAGTGTACGTGGCGATGCGAACGTACGCCGAGGATCACACAATGAGACAGTTTTGTATTGCCGTCGTCGTCCTGGCTATCAGTGGATGCGCGGCGACATACGAACCATTCGTCGTCGAGGATTTCGCAGATCGCACCGCCCACCACGAAGTCGTCGCGATCCTGCCGTTCGACATTACCACCATGGCGGGTCTGGACGAAACGGTAGAGCAGGCGGCATCCCAAGCGGCCCAGCAGGAGCTTCATGACGCGTTGCTGCAGCGTTTCTCGCAAGCGGAGCCGACTGTCGGGCTGCAGGCTGTTGCGGAAACGAACTCCCTGCTGAAACGGAGCAACATAGGCCGGACGGAACTCCATGGTTCAGAGTCAACCGGCAAGCAGGAGCTTTGCAGGCTGCTCGGCGTCCACGCCGTTGTCTCTGGCCACATCTTGTTCCTGGACGCGAGCGTCGTTTCCGGCAGTCGAGTGGCGGAAGCGCGCAACGCGGGTGCATCGCCAGGCGAGATTCTTGGCGGCACCACGAGAGGCGATTTCGATGAGTCCGCCACTCGCGTTTGGGTGACGGCAGAGATTCACGGTGACGGAGACGACTCGATGCTTTGGCGTTTCAGCGAGCAACGGGTCACACGAGGAAGTGCAGCGGAGAGAAGAAAGGAGTTGTTCGGAGGCATCGCGAGTACTTTTCCGTACCTGGAAAGAGGGGACGGAGAAAGCCGGCCTTAGTGTCGAGTTGCAGAGCAAGACTACCGGGGACGCGGACACGGTTGGACGCGGCGCTGGACCGTTGTTGCGATGGCGGGTCGTGGACGGCGGGCGAGTGATGCATGGGACGACAGAAGGCGAACTTGGGAGGACCGACATATGGTGGAGACTCGAACGGGGTGGAATTGTCGGCTGTTGGTCGGCGTCTGCTGTGCTGTCGCGACGGCATCGTGCGTGACAATGGAGCCGTTGGGCGGAGAAGTAGGGAGCCTTGTCGGCGGGTCGGTCGGCGAGGTGGAGGCCGTCCATGGTGCGGCCCATTTCGCCTACGAGCTGGCGGACGGATCTCGGCTCTTGGCCTACCGGCTGCACGACGACTCGTTGCCGCGGGTGCGGCCTATGGGTGTCGAGGCCCACCCGGACTGGCGATGCAGCGTCCTATACACGTTTCGGGCTGGCGAAGTCGGGGAGATCGAACTCGTCGGTCCCAGTTGTGTCGGAGACTACGAACGCGCCGGCAACGTGAACAACGTCGCCGAGGCGATGATCGATCGCGACGTGGTTGCCGTTCTTGGCGTGTTCGGGGCTCCGGATGCACATGAGTTGGCGGGCGGGGCCGGTACGCTCGTCTATCGGCTTCGAATAGAACGGTCAGCCTGGAGCGACTGTGTGGTGGAGTTCGAGCTGGAAGACGGGCGGATTGTGGATGCGAAGACGCGTGGCGGGGCGTGTTGGGCAACGCCCATCTGATTCGGCTTTCGACGCATCGGCGCAAGCAGCGGAGGGTCGGCCGGCCACCTGCCGAACCCGTCGGAGACCGGCCCTCGAGACCGCGAGGGTTCCCGTGACGGGAGAGTTCGCATGCGGCGACTCGTCGAGCACGACGGTCGCCGCGTTGCCGCGGGCGCTCGGCCCGGGGTCGGGGGGAGACGGAGGTTGCGCGCGGGTGGCGGGAGATCGTCGGATCGTCCGGGGCGTGCTGGTGTCCGCAGCGCGGGCGACGGTTGCCTTGGGGTTCCGCTATGCCTGCTCGGGCGCCGGCATGCGGTAGCCGACGCCGCGTTCGTTGAGGATGTAGACGGGATCGGGCGCATCGCCGAGCTTGGCGCGCAGGCGCCTGACGAACGCACGCACCAGCTTCGGGTCGACGTATTCGCGGCGGGTCCAGACGCGGCGTGCGAGATCGTCGTAGCTGCACACGCCGCCGGCGTTGCGCGCGAGCGCACAAAGCAGGTCGTGCTCGGTGGGGGTGAGATCGAGTTTGCGACCGGCAAGCGTGGCGCGTCGGGAGCGGTAGTCGATGGCGAGGTCGCCGAGTGCGAACTCGGCCGGTCGCGCCCGTCGCCGTAGGGCGGCACGGACGCGGGCGGTGAGTTCGGTCGCGGAGAAGGGCTTGACGAGATAGTCCTCAGCGCCGGCGTCGAGCGCCCGCGCGATGGTCTCGTCGCGGCCGTAGGCGGAGATGAAGATCACGGGCACTTCGGCGAGAGCAGGGGTTTCCGCCATGAGTTCGATGCCGTCGCTGCCCGGCAGGATGAGGTCGAGTAGGACGAGCGCGGGCCGTTGTGCGTCGAGAATGCTCGCGAGACCCTGGAAGTTCCCCGTGACCGTCGTGTCGTAGCCGGCCTCGTCCAGCGTTTCGCGCGCGAAGCGCAGCGTCCGCGGGTCGTCGTCGACGACGAGTACGCGTGGGCGGTCGCCTCCGGGGGCGGGCGGAATGCCCCTCGGCACGACATCCAGCGCATCGCCCGCGACCGGGAGCGTGAAGGCGACCAGGGTGCCCGTGCCGGGGCCCGCGCTCTCGGCGCGGATGCGGCCGCCGTGGGCCTCGACGATGCCCTTGCAGATGGCGAGTCCGAGGCCGCGTCCGGAGCGGCCGGCGTACTTGCGGAACAGGTTCGGCAGGTCCTCCGGCGACACGCCGCGCCCCTCGTCGGTCACGGACAGCTCGACGTGGTCGCCGTCGCGCGTGGCGGCTACGTGGACCGTCGACGGAGGCGCGTGGCGGGCGGCGTTGGCGAGCAGGTTGCCGAGCACCTGGACGACGCGGGGGCGGTCGGCCAGAACGCGCGGCAGGTCCGGCGGCAGGTCGATGGCCACGTCGTGACCGGTGCCGCCGGACAGGAACGCGCTGCGCGCTGCGTCGACCAGTGCGCCCGTGTCGGACGGCTCCGGCTGGATGGACAGCGTGCCGGCGTCGATGCTGCCCGCGTCGAGCAGGTCGCCGATCAGGTCGGTCATGCGTTCGGCCTGGTCGTCGACGATGCGGAAGAACTGCATGAGTTCCGCGGCGCCGTAGACGCGCCGGGCGCCGAGCACCGTGGCGGTCGCGCCCCTGATGGAGGTCAGCGGCACCTGGAGTTCATGGCTCACCATGCCGAGGAAATCGGCGCGCATGCGGTCCAGCTCCTCAAGGGGGGCGAGATCCTGAAGCGTGACCACGAGCGTCTCGATGCCGCTGTCGCCGCGCACAGGCGTCGTGCTGAGCAGGGCGGCGATGCTGGGACCGTCGGGCACGGAGAGCACGATTTCCTCGTTTCGCACGGGCTTCGCGCCGGCGAGCACGGCGGCGAGCGGGAACCGGCCGAGGGCGACCTCGCTCCCGTCCGCGCGGCGGCACGTGACGAGGTCGAGCAGGTCTTCGGTGCTGGTGCCGGGCTGGCGCAGCCGCTCGACGATGCGCTGCGCCTCCCGGTTGAGGGAAACCAGGCGTGCCGTCGCCGCATCGAACACCGCGACGCCAACTGGGGAGGTGTCGACCAGCGCCTCGAGGTCGGCGCGTGCCCGGCGCTCGTCGCGGAAGGCGCGGGCGTTGGCGATGGCGACGGCGGCCAGCGAGGCGAAAAGCACCAGCAGCTCTTCGTCTTCGTCGGTGAACCGGTCGCCACCGGCTTTCTCTGCGAGCCAGAAGCTGCCGACGTGTTCGCCGCGGTGGCGCATCGGCGTGCCCTGGAAGACGCGGTAGGGCCGTAGCGCCTCGCCGTCCAGGCCGAGCGCGCTGACGTGGGCGGGCAGGTCCGAGAGGCGGATGGGACCGGGCAGGTCGCGCAGGTATTCGAAAAGGCGCGGTCCATCCGGCCACGCCTCGAGGCGGCGGTGCTCCGCGTCCGTGGCGCCGCGTGAGAGGAACACCTGAAGCCGGCCCTCGGCGTCAACGGTCGTGACCGCGCCGTAGCGGGCGCCGGTCAGGGCACGGGCGCTGTCGACGATCTCGGTGAGGACGGCTTCCGAATCGAGGCTGGCGCTGATGCGAACGCTAGCCTCGCACAGCGCCGAGATGCGTTCGCGCAGCGCCCGGATCTCGCGAGGGCCGTCGCTGGCGCCGGTCATCGTCCGGGAGGTTCGAGCGCGGCAGAATCGGAGAGAGCACTTGCATCTGCGTGATCTAGACGCAGTGGATTTCTCGTAATTTTCACAAAATGGCAGGACATTGTAGCGCACATTTCACGATCAGATCGCTAGTGTCTGAGTGGACCGCAGCAAGAGTGTCGTGCCGAAACTGCACAGTGGCAGCCGACCGGGCGGCTGCCGGGCGGATGGCCAATCGGCGGGTTGTTCTTGACCAGGGTCGAGGACGGGTGTTTGCACCGGGACGAGCGAGGGATCAGGAGTCTATGCGGGGGTTGGGAGTCTGTCTGGCCATTGCGGCTTGTGTTCTGGGCTTGGCTTTGGCCTTGGATCAGGAGAAACCGGGTGTTGCACCGGCTGCCGAAGAGCGGGAGGCGGCGATTGCGGCGGCAGTTGCCAGGAATCGAGCAGTTGCAACGATTCGCAAGGCGAAGGATCCCGAACTAGGGACAGTCGTTGACGCTGCGACGGCGAAGGCTGCCCAGCCTAGGGCGCACGACACGTTTGAGAGATTCCGGCAGATCCCCGTTTCGGCTGAGCGCGAAACGGATCAAGCGACGGTTCAATACGGTTGGCTCGGTACGGGAGCCGTCGAACGGATCGAGGCCGCTACGGCGTCGACGGGCCGGGGGGTTTACGGCTGGATCCAGTATCGGTCCGGTTTCGAACACGAACGTCTGAGGGACGAGTGGTCTGCGCTCGGAGTCGAGGTGCTCGGATTTGCCGGACAGTTCGCCCGCGTACGCTTCCCGGGGTCGAGGGACTCCGTTGTCGCGTTGGAGTCGCACCCCGGCGTAGCGGGATTGGGGATGGCGCCCAGCGCGGAGAAGGTCGCGCCCGCGCTGATGTCGGTCGACGCACCGTACCATGGCGAAGTGCCGGTTGTGATCAGCCTGATGGACCGGGATGCGGAGGGCGTCTGGCGATCGGAACTCGAACGGCGTGGCGTCGTGGTGGGCGCCTGGCTCCCGGGGGTTCGGGCCTACGCGGCCAATGTCCGCATGGACGGGTTGGCGAACGTGGCGGACGCGGACTTCGTCTCGAGGATCGAACCGGTGGGACTCGTCCGCAGGCTGTTGGACACGGCGGTGACGGTCTTGGGAGCGGACGGCCTCAGAACGTACAACGCGGCGACCGGTTCGTTCACGGGCCGAACAGGATCTTCCGTGGCTGTGGGAATAGCCGACACGGGACTGAACGTAGCGCATCGGGACATCCGAGCGGGTCGTAGAAGTGTCTGCGGCGCGAACACCGTATCCGCCGATGGCGGCGATGGCGATCTGGACCTATGGTCGGACTATGACGGTCACGGCACGCACGTTGCGGGAATCATCGCAGGGAGGGGTTCCGCAGCGGCGGAGTTCGCGGGTGTGGCCCCGGGCGTGGGAAATCTGCGGGTCGCAAAGGTCCTGGGGCGCAACGGTGGAGACACGGTGTCGGTGACGGGCGGAGTCAGATACCTGCTTGGCGCCACGTCCTGCGAGTGGGAAGGTGAGCAAAGCGTGGCCGTGAAGCCCCTGATCGTCAATCTGAGCGTCGGCAGCGACGGCCCCGGTGACGGGCGCTCCGCTGCCAACCGAAGCCTCGACGCGACCGTTTGGGAAGGCTCGCAGCTGTTCGTGCTCGCCGCCGGGAACTCCGCATCGGCCGGCACATCCGGGCTGGCGGCGAGCAAGAACGCTCTGGCGGTCGGGGCGGTGACCGATGCGGGAGTGGTGACGAGCTTCAGCGGCCACGGGCCGACCGCCGACGGCCGGCTTGTGCCGCACGTCGTGGGCACCGGCTCCGCCGTCATTTCGGCCAAGGGCAACGGTAGCGAGACAGCATACGCCCGCGCGAGTGGCACCAGCATGGCGGCGCCTTCCGTCTCCGGTGTGGCAGCGCTCCTGATGGACGGGGACGGCAGATTCCGCAACCGGCCGGCGTATGCCAGGGCAAGGCTGATGGCCAGCGCCGTGAAACCGTCCGCGGTGCTGGGGACGGAGGACTTCCCGGTCGACAACGCGGCAGGCCCGGGGCCGTTCAACCACGAGCACGGCCTGGGCCTCGTCTCGGCCACGGTGGCGACGGCGGACGACGGCGGCGGGGCGTGGTGGCACGGGGGCGATCACGGCCCCGTCGCTGCGGGGGAGAGTCACGAGTACGAAATCGACGTGCCGGAGGGCACGGCGCGTCTCGACGTCGTTCTGACGTGGACGGAGCCGCCACCGGAGTCGATCGCCGCTACCGCGGTGGTCGCGGACCTCGATCTCTACGTGGACGAGAACGGCGACTGCGAAGCGCCTGCGTGCGGGGAGCACGCGTCGACCTCGCGCGTGGACAACGTCGAGTGGACCATCCTTCGGTCGCCTGCGCCGGGCCTGCACAAGATCAGGATCGTGGCGGCCAACGAGTTCGCGGATCCCGTTCGCGCGGGCATAGCCTGGACTGCGATCGCGGGCAACGACACGCCGGAACTGTCGGTGGCGACGGACGACGGACGGATCGACATCGGGTCCGGCGATGCGTTCGAGATCGAAGTCGAAGTGAAATCCGACCGGTATGTCGCGGCGGGAACGACCCTGCATTTGGCTTGCCGGAGCGACGACGCGTCGGTCTGCGAG
Source organism: Candidatus Azotimanducaceae bacterium (assembly GCA_965203685.1). Classification (GTDB taxonomy): domain Bacteria; phylum Pseudomonadota; class Gammaproteobacteria; order Pseudomonadales; family Azotimanducaceae; genus VXYL01. The sequence continues at coordinate 4,489,438 of OZ241908.1, read as the reverse complement.
GGCTATGCGGAAGCCGCATGGCGGCCGACAAGCGAGGTGGACCGCGCGGACGGGACAAAGTCAAGAGTCCGGTCGTCGGCGACGGCCGTGGTTCCGCTGGGGGAAGTGCGGGCCGGCGAAACGAAGCGGCTGCGGCTGGTGGCGCCCCGGGACGTCGCGACGTCGAGCCACAGGCTCTACTTCGTAGCATCGTCTTGGAACGCGTTGTCGGACTTCGGCGCGGTCGACGTGCTGGTGGACGGACGCGAACCGGAGCCGCAGGCGGCAGCGCCGGAAAACGATGCCGTTCGGAATGCGGAAGCGCTGGAAGGACCGGCGGGCGAGACGGACGTCGACCTCCTGCTCGCGACGCGCGAGCCCGGCGAGCCAATGATGCGGGCGGACCGCGCGTCGTCCGGGAAGAAGTTCTTTTCGGACTCTCCGTCGGAGGTCGACGGTCACGACGAGGAGATGCAGGAGTACGCGCGGCACGGCAGCGTGTGGTACTCCATAGATGCGGACCGAGGGGGACCGTACCGTTTGGCGGTCGAACCCGCTTGGCGGGCGTACGGGACGTACGTAGCGGTGTACGAGGGCGGGGTTGCTTCCGATGCGAGTCGCATCGTCGAGGAGGAACGGGCTACGGAGTTCATCGCGGAGCCGGGCGGAGAGTACCTCGTGCAGGTCTGGTCGAACGAGGCGGTCAGGAGGCCGTTGGAGCTCGCATGGAACCAGTTTGCGGACGAGCGGCCGGCGAACGACGACTTCGAAGACCGCACGGAGCTGGCGGGGCTGCGCGGGGTCGTGGACGGCACCAACTACCGGGCGACGCTTGAGGGCTTCGAGTTCTACGGCGGCAGGATGCTGGGGGTATCGACGTGGTACAGATGGACGGCGCCGGAGTCGGGCCGTTTCGGCCTGTCCTTCCCGAATTCGTTCGATGCCATCGTGTTCGCCGGGGCGGACGCCTCGTCGTTGCGCCGGATTTCCACGATGCCGGCAGGCTATGGCCGGGCGCAGTTCATCGCCGAACAGGGGAGGGAGTACCAGGTGGTCGTGCTGGACTCGGGCGACGAGGTGATCCCTGACTACCAGTTGTCGTGGCACCCGGTCGAAGGAAGCGTGTATGGGTATTCCCGCAACGACATGCTGGCGGACGCGACGGTGATCGAGGGTCCGTCCGGCGAAGAGTCGGTCAGCAGGTATGGCAACAGTCGTACGGTCGAGCCCGACGAGGACGTGCGTACCGGAGTGGGCACGAGTTGGTGGCGTTGGAACGCGGCCAGTGCGGGACGCTACGTGTTCCGGCTGTACGACGATGGTCACTGGGAGAAGCTCACCCTGTTCACCGGCGAATCGTCCGAGAGTCTGGAGTTCGTCGACGATGGGAAGGCGGTGGTGTTCGATGCTGCGGCCGGAGCGACGTACTGGCTGTCGATCGGGTTCCGGATGGACGCCATGTTCGTCGATCTCGATGGAGAGGGCGGCGGCGGCGGCTTCTCGTGGGGCCTCGTGCCGTCGAACGACACCCCGGCCGGGGCGGTCGCGCTTACGGGGTCTTCGGGGTCGGCGTCGGCCGACCACACGTGGGCGACGAACTCCACGGACGAGCCCGGAGGAGTCCGCGGTCATTCGTCGCTTTGGTGGACATGGCAGGCCGGGGCCACGGGGTGGCAACGCTTTGAACTGACGGATTGGGAGACGGCGGGCCTCGACGAACCGACGCAGCAGAGCATTCTCGCCGTCTATCGTCGAACGGCGGACGGGGCATTGGCCGAGATTGCCACGAGTGAGCACTCGTACGTCGCGAGCGGTCGGGCGGAGGCGACGTTCCGTGCGGACTCGGGCGCCGAGTACGTTGTCCGCGTGGCGTTGAGAGCGACCGACCTTGGGGACTGGTCACGCCAGACCGCCTTCTCCTGGAGCCCGGTGCGGGCTCCCGCATGGCAGCGCTACGCGGGGCGGCTTGCGGAAATCCGCGAGTACGCCGACGATTCGGTCGACACCGGGTTGGTCTCGCCAAAGGCGATAGCGGTGGCGGGCGACACGGGGCTTGTCGTAGTCGCTACCCGCCGGGATCTCGCCGCATACGGTCGCAACAGCAACGGCGCACTGACGCGGCGTGCGACCGTGCCCTACGAGACGGCCGCGGCGGGCGCGGTGGACGTGCATGACGACGTTGTGCTCCATTGGGATCACAACGAGTCGGTGCTCTATCTTGTTCAGCGAGACGCGATCTTCGCTGTTCGCGGCCTGGACGGAGGATCCAGAGTTCTGGAGCGGTGTTCGACCTCGGACTCGGACGGGGTTGTGCCGTCGCAGGTTGCCACGGACGCGGCGAGCGAGAATCTGTACGTGATCGGGTCCGGCAAGATCGAGGTCTACGAGAGGAACTCCGCTTGCGCCTTCGACCTGCTGCAGGTGCTCGACAGCGGATACGGAGCAGAGACAAGGATTTCGTCGCTGGCGGGAGCACGGAGTCTCGTGCTTGGGCCAGGCGGTGCTCGCGTCTATGCGAGCAGCGACGAAGGCCTGCTCGTGTTCGAGCGAGAGCAAACGGGCACGCTGTCGCTGGAGACGACCGTGCAGCCTTGGAGGCGGACCCTGACGTATTCGTGGGACTGGGAGGACGCATCTGTGGTGGCAGGCGCCAACGACGTGCTCTTCGTTGTATCCGGTAGGTCGCCTCTGGTAGCCGCGTTCCGGATGGGCGATGCCGAGGCGGACGCGGTCGAGACTCTGGGCGCCCTTGAGGACTTCTTTCTTGAGGAGGACGACTACTACGGCAGCGCGTTCTACAGCCATGTTGACTGGCCGTCGCGCAGTCGCGGATGCTCTGCGTCGTCGGCTCAGGAGACCGCCGAAGCTGCCGTCGACGTGTTCTGCGACGGACAGGTGCTCACGGTTGGCTGGGACGGCAGTCGCGAGGAACTGTACGTCTCGGACTGGTTCGCGGTTGGTCAGCCCGACCGATTCGACAATATCCTGCGACGGGGGCTGCAGTCGACGGCTCCTTCGCGGATAGCCGAGGGAGTCGGCGGCGAGCGGAACTATGTGATCGGAGAACCCGAAGTGGGCGTGATCCACGTCTTCGACCGTGCGGCGGGCATCGAGGCAGATCCGTACGTCGACTAGGGACCGAGGCGGACCGGCGATTCTCCTGACGACGCCGCGGGACCGCAAGGGTCTGGCGAGAGCGGTGGCCTTCGGCGCGGGCCTGCCGTTCGCGTTGGCGTTCGCTCCGTACGGCTACTGGCCGGTGGGCCTTGCGGCCCTGCTGGTGCTCTACTGGATGATCGGCGGCGCCACGTCGCGGCGCGAGGCGGTGACTCGGTGCTTCCTGTTCGGCGTCGGCAAGTTCGGAGCGGGAGCGTACTGGGTCTTCGTGAGTCTCCATGCGTATGCGGAGATGGACCTGGTGCTGGCCGCAACGATGTTCATGCTTTTCGTTGCGGCGGTTTCGGGGCTCTTTTCGTTGGTCGCGTTTTTCGCGGTGGAAACGCGGAATGCGACCATGTCGGCATTGGTATTCGCGGTCGGGTTGTGCATCGCAGAGTTGGCTCTGTCGTTGCCGTGGGCGCTCAGCTTTCCTTGGCTGCACCTGGGGTATGCGCTGATCGACACGCCTCTGTCGTTCTGGGCTCCCTTGGGCGGCGTGTGGGCCGTGAGCTTCGCCGGAGCGGTGTCTGTTGTCGCCGCCGCGGAGGCGATTCGGCGGAGTTGGGTTCCGCTGGGGGTCGCCGTCCTCGTTTGGTTGCCAGGAGTGCTGTTCCCTGTCAAGTCTCAGGAGACTGGCGACGCAGTTCCGGTGGCCGTGGTGCAGGGCAACGTCCGGCTCGAGGAGAAGTGGCGTCCGGGGGCATGGAAGGGGTTGCTGGACGGTATGTGCGCCTTTCCGACGGGGTCGCGCAGGTGGACCTGATCGTGTGGCCGGAGGCGGCCGTTCCCGCCGACATCCGCATGGTGGAGAAGGAAGTCTGGAACGCAGCCCAGGCACTAGACGGACGCCTTGTGTTCGGGGCGATGGAAACCGTCGTGGCGCACGGCGGACGGGCGACATTCAACGTGGCCGCAGGACTCGCCGAGGGCGAGCTGTCTACGTTTAGGAAGGAAAGGTTGGTTCCGTTTGGGGAGTACATCCCTTTGCGCGACCTGTTTGGCGAGGTGTTGCGCCCTGTCGGATACCCGATGTCTTCGCTTGCGCCATCCACCGGAACCCAAGAACCGCTGCAGGTCGGAGGACGGACGCTTGGGAGCGCAATTTGCTACGAGATCGCGTACCCGCAGATCGTCCGTCGGCGTGCGCGCGATACGGACGTATTGGTCGTATTGAGCGAGGACTCTTGGCTGGGCGACACCATCGGGCCGTGGCAGCACCTGCAGATCGCCCGCATGCGTGCGCTGGAACTCGGGCGGTACGTCGTCCGGGCGACGAACGACGGCGTGACGGCAATTGTGGACCCGGCTGGAGTCGTCGTGGGTGAATTGTCCCCCAATCAGGTCGATGTACTCGTTGGCACGGTTTTCGCGGCGAAGGGGGAAACGATCTACGGGCGATTCGGGCTCGTGCCGATTTCGACGCTCCTTCTGCTCGTGGTTGCGGGTGGTTGGGCCACGCGATGGGCGAGTAGCGGACGATTTTCTCCACGGGTTCGATCAACGGGCAAGTAGGCCAGCCGTGCAGCCGACCAGCGCCGCGCAGAGGAAGCACGCCGTCAGGCTCCGTACGCGTACTCCCCCGGGAGATCGCCCCGCTGGCTTGAAGGCGGTCTCCGATGCGAGTTCCTCCGGCATCGAGCGGCGGACGCGAGCATGGGCACCGGTGGTGCGGCGCGCGCTCGTCGGGCTTGGCGGGTTCGGAGCGGCGGGGCGGACGGCGGTGCCGCCTGTCACTACCCCGCGGCCGGTGCGGGGCATCGCGGCCCAAGTGCGTACTCTGGCACGGTCGGAGCGGGGAAGGGTAGTGACAGGCGGCAAAAGCGGCATCCAAGCCAGTCGCGGCAAGGGTTCTGCTAAGAGTTTTCCTCGTGCGGTTTTCGTGCCGGCCTGCTATGGTGCGCCGCGTTCACAGTGCTGGCGGCTTTGCCAGCATCTCGGCCTGACGGGCCGATATCCCCGCCGAGAGGCGGACCACGTGCCGCAGAGCGGTAATCGCGCTGCACGGGCGGACGCCCCGCCAAGGCACAGCGGGCCACGTCGCAACGCGGCGGGGGCTTGATCGATTCATGCGGCCGGGCGGCCGCCGCGCGGACCTCTTCGGAGGCTGCGGGCAGCCGGGCGGTGGCCCGGCGGTGGAGCCGGCCCGGACCGCGGCGAGACGCGACGAGGCGGAGGCTTGGGCCGAACACCCCTGCCATGCCGGGAGCAGTCCCGGCAACCGTCGAAGGCGCGTGACGCCGAAACCGGGCTCGCGGCCGCTGCCGGTAACGGCACGCCGCAGCCGCCGCTTCGGACGGCAGCGCGAAGAGCGTCGAGGGCATCACGCAGCCAGACTGCGAGTCCGCAGGATCCCGGAAGGGACGGCGGATTGCCCATTAGAACTCAGCTACCCCACGCCCGCCCCGCGTCGCGCGGCGCGGTCGGTCGTTGTCGCGCGTCGGCGGCGGGCCGCGGAAATCCGCCGCGGACGCCCGGCGCGCGACGAGGCACCTCCCTCCTGCTGCGAATCGCGAGCTACACCACGGGCCGTCGGCGGACGGTGCGGCGTCCGGCTCGGCTTCAGGATGTCCGGCGATTCCTGCGCACGACTCGTCCCAAAGGACGTGGCGTACCCGACGGCTTTGGTGAGAGCATGGAAGCCTGCAGTGCATGGTTTCGAGGGCCGGATCGGAATGGAGACAATGGCGCCGGATCCCGCCCACAGGCTGCTGTACATCAAGGTCCGCCGGGAGACCGTCGAGGACAGGGGAAGCCTCTACGAGGCGGTTCGCCGGGCGTGGAGGGTGAACCCGGTCCGCGCGGCGGAGGCGGACTGGGTCGTTGCTGTCGTTGGTGGCATTGCCAGGGGCGTGTTCGAGGTCCACGGGTGGGAATGCTCGCGCGCGAACCCGGGGCGCTACGAGTTCCGAGGCGCGGAAGTGGACAACGACGTTGCCCGCCGCTACGTGGGAAAGCTGATTCCCGAGGAGTTCCGCCGCCGCGGAATGGCGAGCCCCGTGCTGTACGGCTGGGGCGGGCAAGGTCGCCGCGCCATCGGCGCGACCGGCGGGGATGCCGCCGGTGTTGCCGCGCGTCGGAGCCATGCGGGACCTGTCGAACGGCGACACCCGGTCGACAACGGTCTCGCCGGGGGACGCCGGCTGCTGCTCGCGATCACGCGTTGCCCCGGTCTGGACGCGGCGCGGGCGGACCGGTCGCACCCTTGCGCCGAGGTCGTCCGCTCGCAGGGGCCGGCGGGCCGCCAGGTACCGGAACCATGGAGCGGACGCCTGGACGCCGCGCCGATCCTCTTCGTGGGCTCGAACCCGAGCATCTCCGAGGACGGCGGGTTCCCGACGCAGTCGTGGAGCGAGCGCGACACGGTGTCGTACTTCAGTCGGCGCTTCGACGAGCACGGCGGCTGGGTGTCTCCACGGGAGTTCAACCAGGTGCGGTACTGGACCATGGTCCGGTCCCACGCCAACGCGCTCCTTGGACGCGACGCCGTTCCCGGCGTGGACTTCGCGATGACGGAAGCGGTGCATTGCAAGTCGAAGGCCGAAACGGGCGTGAAGAGCGCCTTGCGCGCCTGCGCGGCCCGGTGGCTCGACGAGGTGATGCGCGAGTCCGCGGCGAAGGTGGTCGTGCTGCTCGGAAGACACGCGGCGGAGGTCTGCACGGAGCGCTGGGACATGGGTTCCGGACGGGGCGCCCACTTCGGCGTTTCGCTGGCTGGACGAAACCGGTCCGTTGTAGTGCTTCCCCATCCCAATGCGCGCGAGCCCAGAAGGCTCGCGCGGCATGTCGCTCCCGAAGGGCTGAGTCGCTTGCGCGCGATCCTCGCGGACGGGATGGCATGGAGTGGCTGAGGGGAGGATCGCCGCCGTCCCGGCCCTGTCGCCGAGGCGGCGTCCACCGGGAGGTGCGGCCGAGGATGCGACGACCGGAGCCGCCGTGCCTCGACCGCGATGGGCGGGGTCAGTACCGCCGGTGCAGCCTGCCGTTCACCGGCGACCACCGCCAGTCCTGTTCGGCGAGCGGTTCGGGATCCGGCAGCGGCGACCAGTAGGCGGCCGTTGCCTGCGGCCTGCGCCCGCCGTTCCACGGCGAGATCCCGCAGTCCAGATTGCTCGCGGCGTGCGCCTTGTCGGGCTGCGCCGCGAACTCGTCGATGGCCGCCGCGTCGAGGGCGTCCTGTTGCTTCTGGGCGCGCTCGATGTCGCGCTCCTCGCGGCACCGCTGGCAGAGATAGTCGCCCTCCAGTCTCTTGCGGTACGCGCACCTGCGGCAGCCGCCTTCCGCCGTCAGCGCCGCGCGTCTTCGTCGGCAACTGGCGGATCTGCGGTCCAGGCACCGTTGGCACGACTTGGCCGGGGTTCCGTCCTTCTTGATCGCCACCTTGCGCTGGCAGCGGGTGTGCTTGCACGTCGGCAGGCTGTCGGCGATGGCGGGCAGGACGAAGCCGGGCGGCAACTGTCCGGTCCAGTGGGCGACGAGGGTGGAAAGGTCCATGTTGGTCTCCTGTTCAGGCTGAATCGCCGACGCGGGAGTGCGTCGGTGCCTGGACAGGCGGCGCGCGCGCAGGCCGGTCACCTCGCGCCAGCGAGGTCGGAGCGCAGCGGAGAACCCTCCGGGTTGACCGGTCGAGCACGTGCGGCACGCTGGCGCACGAGACGGACGACCTGACCGGTCGATTCGTGGCGGCCCGTGCGCTGTCCCGTCTGTGCCGCTCGGATCGGTCGCAGGAGACGGCCATGCGGTCAACGGCGGGTCGATCCGCTCCGGAGCTGTCGGCGTAGCCGACCGGGGTGCGGGCCGCCAGGCATCGCCGGGGCCGAGGCGCCGAGCACCGGTCTGGCCGGCCTGCTGCACCACGGCGGGATCGGTGTGCTGCGGCGCTGGACCGCGAGGGCCGCGTGCTGGCGGCGAACGAGCCGCCCTTCACGTCGTGCGCCGCGGCGGGCTGTGCGATCGCGGCGGCTTCCTGCACGCGGCGGTGCCCGCGGGCCAGCAGCCAGCCGATTCATCGTCCGGCGCTATACTGCGCCGCCGAATCCAGGATCCGCCGATGCGCGACGACATGGACCGCGTGCTGGTCACGCGCCCCAGGTTGGGCGGCAAAGTGCGCCGCAAGGGGCGCATGCGCCGCATGGACGACCCGCCGGCGCGCGTGGGCATGAAGCGCTCGCTCGCCTTCACGAAGGAGGAGCCGAAGGACCTCAACGAGCACCTTCAGCCCTTGCGGCGCTATCTCCATGCGCAGGCCGGTCGACCGTGGAACAAGGTGTGGTCGGACATCTGCGCCACGTTGCGCCCCAGCTCCGCGGTCCAGCAGCACGTGCGCGACCACGTCTTCGACTTCGTCGCCAAGGACGTTTCCCTCGGTGGACGCGACCTCTGGGTGTGCCAGTACGGCCGTGCCCGCCTACTGCGCGAGTCGGACTACGAACTCTGGGTGGATCCGCGCACCGGCATCCTCCGGCACAACCGGCATCGCGTGACGTGGCGCCGGAGTCTCCGGGAGCGTCGGGCAGAGGCCGGTCGCGACCTGCGCGCCCGCATGGTGCCGGGCAAGGGCGACGTGCAGTACCACCTCCTGGCCGACGGGGCGTGGTGGGAGGTCACCCTGGCGCACCATGCCGAGGTTCCTCCGCCGGACGGTGCCCGGCCGATGGACGCCGTGCTCGACGCTCGGCTGTCGGCCTTGCCGCCCCGGGAGCTCTACGGCAGGGAAGGGGTGCGTGCCGTCGGGAAGCGCCAGCTCTCGCGCCGGGAGGCTGCACGCCTTGGCCTGAGGAGTTCGCGGGCCGTCAATGAACGCGTTGGGGGCGCTGTCTGAGGCACGCTTCTCCGGCCCAAGCACGTTGCCGCGCCGTTCGCCGACAACGACGGCTGGGGCTCCGCGCGGTGGCGGGGACAGCGTCCGGCGGTGTCACGACGACGAGCCGTCTCCCCGCAGCGACGCGCGGACCCGCTCGGGCAACCGGATGGGAACGAACGCTTCGGTGGCGAAAACGTAGTCTTCGCCGCTCTCGTCGACGACCCGGATGCCCCCCGACGCCGCGGCTTCGTCGTCCGGGAGCGAACGGTAGATCTTGTGCAGCTCGAGCGAGGCGGGGTAGTCGGCGTTGTCGATGCAGACCACGTACTCGCCGCGGTCGCCGCTTGTCGATGTCGTCATCTTCGATCAGTTGCTGCGGTGCGGCCGGTCTTCGGAACGCTCGCCGGCCACCCGGTGACTGTCGCCCCGTTTCCAAGGGAAACTAGTGAGTTAACTCCAATGGCCGTCAGCGTTAGCAGGAAGACAAAGCTGGGCGACCCCGCCCCCCCTTCTAGATAGTGTCGCTAGGCTCTCCAAGCCTGGAGACGTCAACGCCCATGGCCCTGGGGTCGTGCAACATGATGTGACCGCACGCCGTGCAGGTGTTCTGAACCACCAAGGTGAACTGGCGCCCGATCGGGTTGACGATCGTTGGCAGGGCCGCGAAGGCAGGGTCTAGGTTCCAAGACTTCGCGTTGCACACCGGACATGCGAGATTCCGGTATAGGGGGCCTAGGATGTCGAAGATGTTGTTTAGTTCTTCCTCGGTCATCTGGGCCGAGGCGGTTCCGTCACCGTCTGGCATGTCGGTGTCTTATGAGGCGGACCAAGGGAGCCAAGCCTAACGCACCCCGCCAAGCTATGCTACGCTCCAAACTTCGTGAGCTATTGCAAGGTCGTACGGTCATGTCGGAGCATTTGCAGGCCAAAGTCGTTTCATCGGTGGAGGCTTTGTACCTGTCCATATCGGCCTGCCGCGATGTGCACAGCGGCCAAACGGCCCTAGCCGTGTTGACCGCCGAGGAATTGGACGACCTCTTCCAAGGCCGCAAGGTCGGAACGGGGGCGGCAAAGCACTGGGTGTCCAGCTATGAGAACGCGTCGTGGGCCTTGGGCAAGCTGGAGGCCATAGAGAAACCGTTGACTGGGGCGGAGATTTTGTTCGTCGGCCCGGACATCTGGTTGGTGTACTCGAAGCTTGTGCAGATCTATGGCCGGATGGGAGCCTTGCTTAACGAGTCGTTCAGGCAGAAGAAGTATGTCGACTGGCGGGCGGACGAGTTGATGCTGAAGGAAATCCGAGATGTTGTATCCGAGGAGCGCGTAGAAGAAGCCTTGAACGCGCCGACGCCCAGCTTGTATCCAGTACTGGTCACTCTTGAATGGCGCTTTGTGCAACTGGCCCGGGAGATCATGAATTTCACCCAGCCTAGGTAGGCTCTGTAGATTCCCGCTGCTCCTCGTCCGTCTGACGGAGCAGACTCTCGGCCGCATGCCTGTACTCCAACGCCCCCTCCCTGAGAGCGGCAAGAGAAGCCAGTACGTCGTCTCTATTCACCTCCAGATGTGACAAGTCGAGGACGCCGCTGATCGCCTGCATGGTCGCCGCCCTATTGTCAATAACAAGGTGGTCTGTAGGGCTTTCTCTATGGTGAATGACAGGGGCTTCGACGACCTTTCTCATGGTCGCCAGCGGGGCCATGTCCATGTCCCGCTCGGGTCGAAAGTCGTAGATGGCCAAGGTGCCCGATACATGCACCTTGGCCGTGGGGGACTGAGTAAGCGTCATGTCAGCAGCGCCTTCTTCGTCGGAGGCCGCAGCCTTGGACGGTAGAACGTCGGGCTTGTAGAGCCAGGACGACACAAACAGCCAAATCGCGATGCAGGCCAACACTACGGCCGCCACGAGCCAAGCGAATTCCAGCATCATAGCCTCCTATATGGACGGTGGCACACAACCGGACAGACTGTACCACTGCAAGTAGCACTCTATCGCCAAGGATGCCGCACCTGCACCAGCCAAGCTCCTGGCCCACTTGGCCAAGCGTATGCTGTGCCGCAGAGGTCCGTAGTGCACCTTGACCGTTGATCTCCGTTCGGAGATCGCGTGCCCGAGCATGAACTCAGCGGCAGCACTCACGACCAACCCAAGATCGAGCCATGGGCTGCACAGTATAACCCCGCTATCCAAGAGTCCAACTCCGTTCCCGGTGATCTCTTAGCTGCATGGCTTGGGGTATGTGTTCTTGGCGGACAAGCCGCAAGCCTAGCACAAGCTAACGCTCATCCAATGCGACAATTATCGCGCCGCCGCTGTCGAAGACCTCGGCAATCTCCAAGACAATACGTAGTGTTCCCATCCAACTCAATATTCAACAGAGAGTCCAGGCCCATCCCCGGGGGCCGTCGTCGTTGGTCGCAAGAGGCAGAAGCAGGCCACCGTCGCCGCGCTCGCGGAGTAGACGGCTGCCAGCGGCAGGCGTAAGACGGCCGGATCGCCTCGTGCCAGCGCATCGAGGCCGCCACCGGAGTTCCCGCAATGCCGCGCCGGCAGTCGGAGTGGTCCATGCATGGGCTGACAGTGTCGGTTGCGGACGGCGCCTTGAGAGTTCACGCGGTTGCGGAGTTGGAACGCAACGAGGAAATGTTGGAAAAACGTTGTAAAGGACCCGGGCCGAGCGGCGGTCGCTTCAGGAGAATCCGGCGAAAAAAGAAAAACATAACATAATGTTAGCAACGCACGCCGTGCGAGGTTCGGTCGCTTGATCCGCAGGTGCTTCATGAAGTCCGACAGGGATCCGAGCGTGCAGCGCGCCCGGAACAGGCGCTCCGGGTCGCCGAGCAGCAGCTCGCGCGCCTCCGGCTTGCGCTGCTCGAGCACCTCGCCCTTCTCGGTGGGCGGGAACGCGTCCACCCAGCGCCGCGCCACCTCCTCGTCGCTCCAGCGCCAGCGCGCCAGGGGGTCGTAGCGGGCGACGAGGTGGAAGTGGTTGCTCATGATGCAGTAGGCGTAGACCTCGACGGCGAAGCAGCAGGCGAGCAGGTTGATGCGGTCGACGAGCCACTGCCTGCGGTGCGAGTAGTCGCGCCCGGTGCGGGGGTCGCGTCCGCACAGGAAGGCGCCCTGCACGCAGCGCGACACGAGGTGGTAGTCGCAGGCGTTGACGGGGTCGACGAGCAGTCGTCTCGGGGTGGTCATGGGGGCATCGTGGCGGTCCGCCGCGGCGCTGTCCATGGACGAACGTCCCGGATTGGCGTGCGACATCGGCCCGGCGGCGCCGCGGCAAAACGGAAGCGCCGCGTGCGAGATCTCCTACGCGCTGTAGGACGCCGAACGCGTGTGTCCCCAATTGCGACTTCCGGTCGTCACCGACCGGCTCGCGACATCGAGGCCCAGCCGGGCCGGCGGCGGAGTCGTGTGCGGCGTCCACCGCTGCTGTCGCGGTCAACCCGCCAGATTCGGCGCGGGTCGCCGGCGGAAGTGCCATTCAACGCGCAGGTTCAACGACAACGGGGGGTCAGTTTTCATGTCGCCAAGGGTCAGTTTCTGATGTCGCTTGACAACACCTCCCCGTCGTCCATCCCGCAGCCTCCATGCCGCCGAAAAGGGGACATCCTAAAATTGGACAAAGGGGACATTAGTGCTTTGGGCTAACAGTCAGGTGACCAACCGAACGCTCTACCCAGTGACGTCCTCCAGAACGCTTTTGCCCAGCACTGCGTCACCGGCGGTACACGCGTGTCCCCAACTGTCCCATCGCGCGCCAGTGCTCCTTGGCACTTGATCATCGGACTCGCAGGTGATTGGATGCTTGGATGCGCCAGCGCACAAACGTGTCCAATGTGGCAGCCTTTGCCAGGTGGAAGAACCCCGTACGCTGGTGCCTCCGTGCCTGCGCACTTGCAGCGCTGGCGCTAGCTCTCTACGTGCTCTTCGCTCCTTGGATCGGTTGAGCGCGTTCGTTAACGGACGGTCCGCCAACTGACCACGCGGACCGGCCTCGCGGTCGCGGGCCGCGAGGCGGTATCGACCGGCGAGCAGCAGACGCAGGATTTGCATTTCGCCGGTCGAGGACGTTGCGAAACACGGGTTGAGAGCGTCGCATTCGCCCGGTCGCTAGCTTGCCGAATGGCCCGTCGGACACGGGACATACACGCCGCGACACCTTGACCCGGGAACTGACGACGTTCTGGCGATTCCCACGGGCGGTGCTCATCGAGCGACCGGACAGTTACGGTCCTAGGCTGTCCGAGTTGGACCTTACCTCCGGCCTCGACGAACGGCGCAAAGTCATCCAGATCGCTGCGATCTGCGCCACCACGCCGACAATGAGGGCAAGCAGCGCAGCATAGTCGCCCAGAGGATGCGCAATCACGAGTGTCCAAACAAACGCCAAGGGGAAGGGCAGCAGCAACGAGTACACATGGACCCTGGGCGGGCTCGTCTGGCTATCGACCTGATTGCACATTCGCTCGTCTCTCTGGGGCGGCCGCTTGCGCGGCCGTGGCCAACGCGGTGAAAGCCGTCACGTCCGACAGGCTGCGCCGCAACATCAGAGTGTGCGATGACTTAGTCACGGTCTCAGTCGCGGCGGTGCCTGTCGGGAGCCTGTAGATGTTGCCGTACTTGCTGACGATGTGGCGGCGGTTGCGCAATCCCGCTACGGCTCTCACGTTTCAGCCAACGATACGTGTGCACGAAAGCCGTACCGGCCGCCCAGGCCGCCGCGAGCAAAATCAGAATGAAGCGCTCGCCTCCGAGTTCCGGTCGCGTGATCGCGAATACTAAGGTCATTAGAAGCAGCGCAACCGCACTTGCGACGAGTGTTGCCTTCACCTGCAGGCTGACCCTCCCTTTGCCGGCTACGCACGTCACGGTTTGCGACGCCGAGTTCGACGTTACCCGCTGAACGTAAATGGCGCAATGAACAGCAGGAGGGGGCCGTCACAGAGGGATTGCCGCCCATTGCTACGCTCGAAGTCGGCAGCCCGCTCTATCCGAGAAGCAATCCGAGAGTGGGCAGGACCATCACGATCACGAACGCGCCAACCAAACCCCACGTGAGCCATCGCTTCGGGTAGCGCACCCAGTAGTACAGGAAAGCCGACAGAGCAAGCGCCTGTCCCACCGTCTCGATATGGCCGACACCAAGCTGCATGCTCAACGGCAGTGTCGTGTAGATTAGCCCTTCAATCGAGCCGGGCGCAGGCCCAAACGTCGAGACCATCCCGATCACGACCAAGATGGCCCACATCGTCAACCAGCCGTATTGCTTGCCGAAATACTGATCGCGGAGCAGGTAGAAGACAGCGCCGAACAGCAGCCCTCGAACCGGCTGAAACAAGGGCCCCGCCATGACCAGCGGATCGTCCGGGGACCTCAAGAGGCCGTTGAGTGGCGACTGGGCAAGAGCGGTTCCGTAGTCGAGCAGCGTGAAGGCCAGCACACCGGCGACGAAATACGTAACGGTATGCACGACCATGGCTCGCGCTAGGATGCCCGGCAAGGTCAATCGATATGGGTCTGTCATGTTGGCTTGGCCGCTCACCTTGAGCCACTAAGCGTAACCGGCTACGCACGGAAGCCGCTCCTAGCGGTCTGTCAGTCCGCTGTCATTAGAAGATGACGGGTAGCGGTGTCAGGTTGGGACGTAACCGCAGTTCGCTGCGTCGGCCGGAGAGCGCGACGAGCGACCGCCTTGTCGTTCACCGTTCGCCTGCAACCCGCCGGTCGATCCTAGCCGCGCGAGCGTTGAGCCGTCTCGCTTGCCGCGACAGAACCCACCGCCAGGTCCACAGCGCGCCAGCGACTTCCGCCGCGGAAAGCAGCGCGAACGCGGGACCGCCAATCCAGCGTTCAACCGCAAGCGCCCCCGCTGCAACCGCTACAACGGGAGCGGCGGCCACCAGCATCGCGAACATTCCCAGAAAACCCGCCGCGTCCGACTTCGGAGAGTAGAAGGAGTCCGCCGACACGGCGTACGGCGCACGCATGGACAGCTCGCCCCCGACGATGCTGCACACGGCGAACAGCACGCTTCCTTGGAGGCACACACCAATCAGATGCCACGGCTCGAGTGGAGCCACCACTTGGATGCACACGAGGACAGCGGCGCCCGGGAGAGCGAACATCGGGAGGCACGCAAGGTATTTGCCCGCAAGAACTGCCCGACGGGAAACCGGCGCGACGACGAGGAGGCGGAAGCCTCCGCCGTCGACGCCGAAGACGTTGCACGCAAGCGTCACTGCCGCGAAGCTCGCGATGCCGAGGAGCGCGACCGCCGTCAGGACGCCGTTGTCCGCAGTGAGCAGGCCTGGGAAGCCAATGGCCGCGAAGCCCGGCAGCATTCCCATAAAGAGCGGAGAGAAGAACAACAGCACTTTGCCGCGTGCCGAACGCATCCAAACCCGCCAGGCCATTCGAGCGACTGCCATCGCCGGCGGCCCACCACGCGGCGCATCCCCGACGCGTCGCCTGCGGCGGTCGCGGCCGCGTCGGCGAACCGCATGCCCCGGTGCCACCTCGCGCTGCCGATAGATGTCCAGGGTGGACCGGTAGCTCCGCCGCAGACTGAGACCGCCGAGTAGAGACAGTCCGGACATCGCTAGGATGCCCGGCCAAGCTACGCCCTGGGCTGCCCGCTCCGCCGCGAGTGGGATCCAGCCCGGCGGCAGCAGCACATTCGCGAGGCGCGCGTTCTCCTCGAACCCCCTCAGACGCTCACGTTGCTGTACTGCGTACTGTCGCGTTTGTTCCGGCGACAGTTGCGTATTTGCCTCCCGTTGCGCGTGCCCCTCGCGGACCTCGTACTGGAGGAACAGGTTGAATCCGTTCATCGCCACGATGGCCGAGAACAGCAGCACGATCCCCACGGGAATCCGACGTCGCCCGCGCGCCATGGTGGAAGCCAGCCACGTGCGGAACTGGTACGCAACCGCGACGACGCACAGCCCAAGGGCCAAAGCCCCCGGCACCAAGACTGCGAACGCCACGTCCACCGCGACGGTCGATGCGATTGCCAGACCCAACAGTGCAGGCACGAACACGACGCTTGCGAACGTTGTCTCGGCGATCACGAAGTTGAGCGCAAAGACGCCGCGCGGCGAGATGGGTAGGTGCAGTAGCCTGGCCAGCGGAACCGCGTCCATCCGTTGCGTGTTCGCCAGTAGCCCGGACAGACGAACCACGACGTAAGCGCCGACCAGAGCGTCCCAGACGAGAAGATTGGCGAGCGGCGACGCCCCTGGTAGCAGCCAGAGCCCGAGGCCGAGGGCCGTCAGGAAGGAGCCGCCGCCCGTCGCCAGCGCCGCCGCGGCGACAACGATGCCGACGGCCCGCAATGCGGGCCCTTCTCGATGCCAGCGGCGGAACCAAAGAACCCACCACAGCCAAACGACCGTTCGACCGTTTGTGTCCAGCCAACCGCCACGAGACGGACCCGTCCGCAACCGCTCCGAGAAGCTGCGGACAGAGCTCAAGGTGCGTCGTCTCTGTGCAACCAGCTCAGACCTTTCTGAGCGTCGTCGTCCGGCCCCACATGCTTGAGAAACGTACTCTCGAGCGACTCTCCGTCGAGTTCGGCGACGGCCCCGCTGGCGACTAGTCGACCTTGGTCGATGATGCCGAAGTGTGTGCACAACTTCTCGACGACATCCAGCACATGGGACGTGATGAACACGGTCGAGCCCCGTGCCGAGAAGTCGCGGAGGATGTCGCGCATGACTCGCGTCGACACCGCGTCAACGCCTTCGAACGGTTCGTCTAGGAAAAGGAGGTCCGGATCCGGCAGCAGTGCCGCCGCCAATGCGAGCTTCCGACGCATGCCGTGCGAGTAGTCCAGTACCAACTGTTTGTCGTCCGCACCGATCTCCAGCACCGAGAAGAGTTCCTTGGCGCGTGCGGCAGCCGTGTTCGGATCCATCTGGTAGACGCGGCCGACGAACTCCAAGTGTTCGCGTCCCGTGAGCAGGTCGAAGAGCGCGAGGTCGTCCGGGACCACCCCGATGCGCCGTCGCACTCCCAACTCCTCCGTCCCGTTCAGTATGTCCTCACCCAGGAGTCGTATCGAGCCGGCCGTCGGTGCCAACATGCCCGTCAGCATCTTTACGGTCGTCGACTTGCCCGCCCCGTTCCGGCCGAGGAACCCGTATGACGTGCCGGTCTCGACGCCGAGGTCAAGATCGTCGACCGCGCGCAATGACCCGAACTGGCGACGGAGCCCCGACGTGTGGATCGCGTACTGTTCCGAAATGCGTGGCGGCAAACCGAGCCCTCAATCAGCGGGTTACTGGAGCCATAGGATTGTGCCAATGCGCTGCCACTGTCCAAAGTAGGCTTGAGTAGTCACGTCCTGGTGCGCCCGCAGTCGCGGAGGGAGCGTCCGGCGCGCTGGGTCGGCGGACGATACCACGTGGCATCGTCGCGGTCCGTTCTGGGCCGTCGATGGACAGTTCCCGAGTTGCCTTGCGACATCGTCCCGGCGTTGCCGCGGTTCCCGGGAAGCGCCGTGTGCGAGATGTCCTACCCGTTGACGAATATAGAAGCATCGCGCTGTAGGACGCCGAACGCGTGTGTCCCCAAGGACGTAACTGCACCGCGGGCGATTCGCCGGTCCCCCGGCCGGTGCGGACGTTCAGTCGGTACGCCTCCATGAACCGGTCCCTGGTCGGTAGGTGATGACGAGGTCGGAATCCCTCTGGAAGAAGGTAGGCAAGCCCGCCGGGCTCGAGTCGCGTGACCTTCCCGGTTTCGGCCTGCACCGTGAATAGCTCGCCGGTGCGGCCCATGGCATCGCTTCCCACGCAGAGCAGCACCGCGAGTGCGGCGAGAGCCATCGGCGGTGGAGTCGCGACCTCGGCGGTCGCCGTAGGTTGATGGTGGAGGCGAAGTTGGTCTTTCGCGGTCTGTTGGCGTGTCGAGCGATCGACCGTGCGCTTTTTTCGTAGGTCCCCGGTGTGATTGACACGCGACGAAGTGGAAGCAAACATGGCGTAAATTTACATTTCGCCGGTCAGCAAGGTTGCATAACACGGGTCGAGAGCGTTACATTTGCCCGGTAATTGGTGTTCCAAATGGCCGGTTGGACAAGGCGATGTATGCTCCGCGACTCGGTGACCGGGAACTGACCGACCGTCTGGCGGCCTCAGGCGCGGTACTCATCGAAGGGCCGCGTGCCTGCGGCAAGACCGAGACGGCACGACAGCAGGCCGCAAGCGAAGTCTTGCTGGACATCGACGAAAACGCGAGGCAGGCGATGGCCGTGGAGCCCGGCTTGGTTCTGGCCGGCGCGACACCCCGACTCATCGACGAGTGGCAGGTAGAACCCGCGATTTGGAATCACATCCGACGAGCCGTCGACGCCCGTCGCGCACGTGGGCAGTTCATCCTGACCGGCTCGGCCGTACCCGCTGACGACATCACCCGTCACACTGGCGCCGGGCGCATCTCGAGGCTGCGACTGCGCCCGATGAGTTCATTTGAGATGGGTCAGTCGACTGGGGAAGTGTCTCTCGCCCGGCTTCTTGACGCTGACTTCGGCGGCTGTGAGCTACAAAACGTGGGTCTGGCGGATCTCGCATCGCGCATCGGTCGTGGGGGATGGCCAGGCGACATGGACTTGGACGAAAGGGCTTGCCTGTCGGCGCGCGTCGACTACCTCGACGAGATTCGCCGGAGCGACCTGCCTCGCGTCGACGGCGTGTCCCGGGATCCCGACAACGTGGGACGGGTCCTCCAATCGTTGGCCCGCAACGTGTCGACGCCCGTCAGCATCCGCACCATCGCGGCCGACGCGGGCGGCGATGGCGGCCCGTTGGACGCCGATACGGTAAGCAGCTACCTAGCGGCTCTCCGCCGGTTGATGGTCTACGAGGAACAGAGGGCTTGGTCCGCGCATCTTCGTTCCCGCTCTATCCTGCGGACATCGCCGAAACGTCATTTCGTCGATCCTTCGCTTGCGGTGGCCGCGATCGGTGCGACGCCGGAACGGCTGATCGGGGACTTGCAGTTTCTCGGCTTCCTGTTCGAGTCGATGGTGTACCGGGACCTCGCCATCTACGGCCGCGCCAGCGATGCCGAAGTGTTCCACTACCGCGACAATACAAACCTCGAAGTGGACGCCATTGTCCAGAAGCGGCATGGGGACTGGTGCGCGTTCGAGGTGAAACTGGGCGGCGGACAGATAGACGCCGCGGCGGCAGCGCTCTTGAAGTTCCGCGATCGGATCGACGTGGGAGCGGTCGGCGAACCCAAGCTACTGGCGGTAATCGTCAGCACCGGCTATGGCTATCGTCGGAGCGACGGCGTGGCCGTGATACCGGTCGGCAGTTTGGGGCCCTGACGAAACGCCCTGTAACGCACCTTGCTGCATCAGATTGCGAGCGAACCAGCACGGCCACGAAACCCAACGCCGGAAAGTAGCTGAGCGTGATGCGGCGGAGCCATCGAGCAAGCGACTCGTTGTCGAGGCGGCGCACGACCAAGACGTTTGGGTAGGCGTAGCGCACCGGACGAACTCCGGTTTCCATATCGGCCGTTCGGTCGGCTGTTCCGCTGCGACTTCCGATGCGGCTGTTACGGCGTGCTAGCCGGTCCAAGACGCGTCTGTTTCCTCAACGCAATCGTGTCGGCATCGCTCGCATTGCAGGTCAGATTGCAGGCTTCGTTCTCCTGCCGACACCGACGAAACTCGTGCTTCATCGCTGTTACGTCACCGGACCAAGCGGTCGGAGTCAACCCAAGCCCTCGCACGACCTTCAGCCGCGGTACGCAATCCGCAAGCGCCACATGGCATTGCTGGAGGCATGGGGAGGCGTCTGCGAACTCGACCTCCATTACTCGCCGCCCATCGTAAGAGGCGCATCCCGCCGTCGCGAGCACTAGCCCGGTTGCGATGGCCGCAAGCTGTGCGAGCACGTTCCCCGTCTTGCGGCACTCGGGCAAACCTGCCATTCCGACTCCCCACATTGCGTCAGCCGATTCACAGTAGGGGAAGTGTCGCGCCAAGGTCAACCGTTGCCTTGCACGACAGATGCGGTCGCGCGGACCATGCAGTCGCGGATGGGTATCCGCAATCGTTCGCGATTGCAGAGAAGATTGCCGCCTCGCGAAAACCATCATAGCGAAGGCCGTTCTATCCTAGGAGCAATCCGAGAACGGGCAGGACCATCACGATCACGAACGCGCCTACCAAACCCCACGTCAGCCATCGGTTCGGATAGCGCACCCAGTAGTACAGCAAGGCCGACAGAGCCAGCGCCTGGCCCACCGTCTCGATATGACCGAAACCAAGCTGCATGCTCAACGGCAGTGTCGTATAGATCAACCCTTCAATCGAGCCGGGCGCAGGCCCGAACGTCGAGACCATCCCGATCACGACCAAGATGACCCACATCGTCAACCAGCCGTATTGCTTGCCGAAGTACTGATCGCGGAGCAGGTAGAAGACAGCGCCGAACAGCAGCCCTCGAACCGGCTGGAACAAGGGCCCCGCCATGACCAGCGGATCGTCCGGGGACCTCAAGAGGCCGTTGAGTGGCGACTCGGCAAGAGCGGTGCCGTAGTCGAGCAGCGTGAAAGCCAGCACACCGGCGACGAAGTACGTAACGGTGTGCACGACCATGGCTCGCGCTAGGATGCCCGGCAAGGTCAGTCGATGTGGGTCTGTCATGTTGGCTTCGCCGCTCACCTAAGCCGCTAAGCGTACCCGGCTACGCGTTGCAGCGGCTCCCGGCCATCCATCGTTTCGACTTCGTCGAAGACGGGTCGATAGCGATCATCGGGTTGGCAAACAAAGTGGCCAATGCGGCCGGCCTGCGAGCGCCAAGCATGCCTTACTACACCGCGCGGCCAAGACCGCCCTATGGGGAGCCGGCGTGAGCCTTGAGTGTCAGAAAAGAGCCGAAACGATGGCACCACCGTATTCGACCATGCTCCCATCGTTGAACAGAAGATGATCCAAGCCAGTGCGAGATGTCCTACGCGTTGTAGGACGCCGAACGCGTGTGTCCCCAATCGAGCCTTCAACTGTCCCATCGCGGTCCGTTCTGGCCGTGTCGATGGACAGCGTCCCGAGTTGTTGTGCGACATCGGCCCGGCGTCGCCGCGGTTCTCGGGAAGCGCCGCGTGCGAGATGTCCTACGCGTTGTAGGACGCCGAACGCGTGTGTCCCAATCGAGCCCAACGCGTTGTAGGACGCCGAACGCGTGTGTCCCCAATCGAGCCCCCTCGTTGGCGCGCCGCGCGATGGGCTGCTTGAGGTGCTTCATGAAGTCCGACAGGGATCCGAGCGTGCAGCGCGCCCGGAACAGGCGGCCCGGGTTGCCGAGCAGCAGCTCGCGCGCCTCCGGCTTGCGCTCCTCGAGCACCTCGCCCTTCTCGGTGGGCGGGAACGCGTCGACCCAGCGCCGCGCCACCTCCGCGTCGCTCCAGCGCCAGCACGCCAGGGGGTCGTAGCGGGCGACGAGGTGGAAGTGGTTGCTCATGATGCAGTAGGCGTAGACCTCGACGGCGAAGCAGCAGGCGAGCAGGCGGATGCGGTCGACGAGCCACTGTCTGCGGTGCGAGCAGTCGCGCCCGGTGCGGGGGTCGCGTCCGCACAGGAAGGCGCCCTGCACGCAGCGCGACACGAGGTGGTAGTCGCAGGCGTTGACGGGGTCGACGAGGAGTCGTCTCGGGGTGGTCATGGGGGCATCGTCGCGGTCCGCGGCCGCGGTGTCCACGGGCGAATGTCCCGGATTGCCGTGCGACATCGGCCCGGTGGCCGCGGCAAACCGGAAGCGCCGCGTGCGAGATGTCCTAAACGCTGTAGGACGCGGAACGCGTGTGTCCCCCAGGACAGCTCCTCGGTTCGCGACGCGCCCGGCAACTGGGCGGTCATCGTTCCCAGTCGCCGGGTCATCGTCGAAACTTCTGGAAGGCCGGTACGTCGAGGCGTCGGCGACGCTCACCGGATGGCTACATCAGGGAGAGCAGGAAGTCGTCCAAGTGGAACACGCCGAACATACCCGCTAGTCCGATGACGGTCATACCTATCGCCAGAGGTAGCAGGTAGGGTCGCAACCAAAGGCAATCGCGGTTCGCGCGCACATAGCGCTGCCAGAACGTCTCACGGTTGGTCAACATCCCATGTCCTTCCGCGTGTTGACGTTGTCGATCATTTCGATCCCTATGCCGATGAGTGCCGCTGCCACAATTGCCCCGAATCCTGCGGCAATCGGCCCACTGGCGAGGAGTATAGCCGCCGTAGCGCCGTACGCAACGGCAAGCCCTTCCAGTTCGCTGAACCGCAGTTCGAGCCTATTGCAGGTAGCTTCGTGCATGCCGTCGTCGCCGCCTGCGTACGCGTACGCGGCACCTCCCACCGTTGGCAAAATGGGTTGAGCCGGTAGGGCGGTAAAGGCCAAGGCGACTGCCAAAGTCGTTGATCTGAGATGTCTGAGTATCCGGTCCAAGGTTGGTTCCTCCAGTGTTGCGTTTTGCTTTGCTGGACGTCGTCGCTGTAAGTCCGTCGTCCTAACGCGATTCGCTTCCGCGAATCCGCTTCAGCGGAACCAAAGCCGGCGAGACGGATCGGGATCTGAGCGACCAACGGCCAGCGACGAACCTCGGAAGCGCAAATTCCCGTCTTGCACTTTCGTGCAGATACGTGCGATTACGTATATGTGCCGATCGCTGGAACCGGCCGGCCGTTTGGCCAGGGCGGCCCGGCGGATCGACGGAACAAGACCAACGAGAAGGGAAAACGACATGGCGGATTACGTCCGGGCCGAGCGGCCCGAACACAGCAGCTTCATCAACAACAACGTCACCGGTGCGACCACGCGCCTAGCCGACTGGGCGCTTGCCCAGAGCACGGTCGATACCTACGCCCGCGCGACGCGCGCCCTCGACGAGTGGCTCGGCCAAGTGCCCGAGAGTGACGCCGCGCTAGCCGACTACCTCGGCGGGCTGTTCGACCGCGGCCTGGCAGCGGCCTCCGCGGAGACCACCGTCGCCGCCGTGCGGGACCGCGCCCGGCGGGCGGATGCCACGTCGCCGGTCGGGGAGCGGACGCGGCAGGCGTTGTGCGGCTTCCGGCGCGCCGCGGGGGGCCGCGGTACCGGACAGGTTGACGGCATCTCTTGGGCGCAGGCCGACCGGATGGCGGAACTCGCGGAATGCCGCGGCATGGGCGGTCTGCGCGATGCGCTGCTGGTGCGGCTCATGTCCGACTGCCTGCTGCGCGGGGCCGAGGCCGAGGCGCTCGACGTGTCCGACATCGCCTTCGTAAACGGCTCGCTGAATGTGGAGGTGCGGCGCAGCAAGACCGACCAGGAGGGCCGGGGCGAGACGCTCTACGCCGGCCCGGAGACGGCGCGACTAGCGCGGAAGTGGTTGGAAACGGCCGGAATCGCGGACGGCCCGCTCTTTCGCCCGGTGAACAAGGCGGGGCGCGTGGCGGAAACGCGGCTGACCGTGCGCAGCGTGCGGAACATCGTCAAGCGCTGCGCGGAGGACGCGCGGATCGGCGGTCGCGTCTCCGGGCACTCGCTGCGGGTGGGCTCCGCGCAGTCGTTGCGTGCCGCGGGGGCGACGCTCGCGGAGCTGATGGCAGCAGGGCGATGGACCCGCGTGGACACGGTGGCGCTCTACACGCGGGAGCAGGACGCCGCGTCTGGTCCGGTCGCGTGTCTGCGGTACGGTGCAACACCGCTGCCGCTGCGCCGCCGCGCGACGATGCCTGTCTCGCTGGGAGAGTCGAGGGTGACGCGACGGGAAGTGAAGCAACTCCGCAAGGACAGCGAGCGCGCGAGGAAGAAAGCGAAAAAGAACGAAAAAAGGCTTGCACGGCTCGAAAAGGCCGTGATAGTTTCCTGAACAGCGGATTTGCGGAATTTAGCTGTAACTACTTGTTTTATCTAGTATTTTCTTGTGCTCTGACACTAGGCAAGTAGCGATAGTCCAAGCTCTGCGTTCAATGGGTCCGTCGGCGAATTGCAAGGGAGTTACTCGAATGAACATCGCGTCAAAGGCCACGTTGGGTCTTGGTTCGGTCGGCGTCTTGGCGCTCGCGGCAACCTGGTGGCTGACCGCACCGCCAACGCCCTCGGATCCCGAGAGCGAGCAGGCGGAAGCCGTTGAGGACGTCGCAGTCGAGCAAGCCAAGACCGCGATCGCCCAGATCGAGGCGGAGAGTGCTACTGGCTCCGTGGGGCACGCCCGCCAGGAGCACGTCGAAGCGCCCCCCGGCTTCGTCCCCGTAGACGGCCCCAGAGACGCGCGAGCGACACCGAGTCTCCCCGCAGGCTTTGAAGTCACCGCCTTCCACGGCGAGATGTCCAAGGCGCGGATGACCGCGGTCGACGCCGCCGAACTGCCGGACGCCCTCCCCGAACTGTCTTGGCTGGCTGGCGGCGCCGACGGACTCGCAGCTCAGGCCATGGCGACAGGGCGAGACTGGACATTCGGCTGGGTGGCGATCGACCCGCACGCCGACTTCGCTGTGCTCGGGCAACGGCTCGAAGAGATGGGCGCGGAGGTCCTCGGCCGGGCCGGGCGCCTAGTGCGAGCCCGCTTGCCGGGCGACACCGCCCATTTGGATGCGATCGCAACACTTGCGGGCGTAGCCGGACTCGGGTCGACCCCGCTCGAGGCCAAGCTCCCCGCGCCGCGCGACCCGAACACCGGTTTCCACGCCGTGGACGGCTTGGTTCCGACGTTCGTCACCTTGATGACGGACGATCCGGATGGGCGTTGGCGTCAAGCCCTGACCGACTTGGGCGGCGTCGTGGGCGCATTCGATCCGGCAATCCGCATGTACGCTGCCAACTTTCCAAGCACCGTCCTCGAAACGGTTGCTGCCGCCGACTTCGTGATGTCGGTGGAGCCCGTCCGCGTGGTCAACGCGGCTCACAGCACGGCCGTGCCGGCGATGGGCGCCGACGCGTTGCGGACGTACGATGCCGGAAGCGGTCTCTTCTCCGGAATCGGCGGTGGGTCGGTACCGATCGGGGTGATGGATTCGGGTCTGAACATCCGACACGAGGACATCGGCACGGGTCGGCGCAGCATTTGCGGGGCGAATTTCGCGACGATCTTCGCTTTCTTTGACCGCGAGGAGGATCAGGATCTCTGGATCGACTCGGGCCTGCACGGAACGCACGTCACAGGTACCTTTGTGGGCAATGGCACCGGCGGCGCGCAACATGCGGGAATGGCCCCGTTGGTCCAGGACATACGTTTCGCCAAGGTGTTGACCACTTTCGGCTTCGGATCGACGGTGGGCATCCTGCGGGGAATGGATTTCCTCGCGGAGGAAACCACCTGCGGGCCTGAAACGACGCCGGCGCTTCGACCGCTCGTGGTCAATATGAGCCTAAGCGCGAACTTCCCCGAGTGGGACGGCAAGAGCGCTAGCGAGCGCAAGCTCGACGCGACGGTTTGGAACAACCGCCAGCTTTACGTGGTCTCGCAGGCCAACGGCGGCTTCATTTCGTATGGCAACTTCCCCAGCGCCAAGAACGCCCTCGCGGTCGGGGCCGTCGAAGACGGTGGCGACCTGGCCAGTTTCAGCAGCCATGGTCCGACCGCGGACGGCCGCCTCAAGCCACAGGTGGTGGGGACGGGCGTCGCCGTCTATTCGGCGCGTGGCGAGGGCCGGCGGTCGGGCTACCTCCGGTTCAACGGCACGAGCATGGCATCGCCCGCGGTTGCCGGGGTGGCCGCTTTGGTGATGGACGCGGAGCCTGCGTACCGTGAACAGCCGGCTGCCGTGCGGGCCCGCCTTATGGCAAGCGCGATCCGCCCCGATGCATTCCTGGACGATGTGGCCCAGTTTCCGCTGCACAACGGCGATGGCCCCGGGCCCCTTCAGCATCGCTACGGCCTCGGCAAGGTATCGGCCCGGACCAGCGTATTGAATCGCGACGAGGCCGACGGTTGGTTCGGCGGCGCTGCCGTGGTCGAGGTGGGCGACGGCGAATACGGCTACCGCGACATCGAAGTTCCTGCGGGTGCAAGCCGGCTCGACATCGTGATGACCTGGGACGAGCGGCCGGCCGACACCGTCGTCTCGACGGTGCTCAACGACCTCGACCTCTGGGTCGACCGCGACGCGGACTGCGCGGCGTCGCAGCCGGGGGCGTGCGGGGAGGCCGCATCCCGGTCGACGAAAGACAACGTGGAGTGGCTGATTCTCCGCGACCCCTTGCCCGGCACCTATCGGCTCAAGGTGGTGCCCAAGTACGCGCGCACGGACACGCCGCGCGCGGCGGTAGCTTGGACGGTGATCCGCGGGCCTTCCACGCCGCAGCTTGCCGTCAGTACGGCCCCAACCGTCACGGCGGACCCGGGTCGGCCGTTCGAGGTCGAGACGACCGTGACCACCGACGGCTACGTTGCCGCCGGCACCACGCTGCGCGTGGACTGTCGCGGCGAAGCCGGAATCTGCGAGCGGATCGAGTTGTTGGCCCTGAAGGCGAGCGGCGTCGCGCGCGAGGATGCCGTCAGCCGGACCTTGGACGGCGAATCGGGCGATGCGATTACGCTCGGCGAGGTCGCCGCGGGCGAGCAACAGACCGTGAAGCTGGTGTTCAAGAACTACCCGTCGGCGGCGCGGTTCCGTCTCTTCCTCACCGCGAGCGCGTGGAATGCGGTCTCCGCCTCGACTTCGGTCGACGTGGTGGTCGGCGAGCCGGACGCGGCGGCGACACCAGCTTCGGCAGCCCCGGGCAACGACCATTTCGCAGCGGCTGCGGAACTGACGGGCGATTCGGGAAGCCTTGATTTCGACCTGCTCTTGGCAACGCCGGATCCCGGCGAACCCGCTTTCTCGCAGACTTTGCTGAATGACGCTGGCGGATTCGAGAGCCAGCGCCGACCACGGTCGCTGTGGTATCGCTGGACCTCGCCCATGACGGGCCTCGTCCGCTTTGCGATTCCCGGCTCCGGCGACGGCATCGGCGACGACGTGCAATTGGACGTCTTCGAAGCCCACGGGCTGGGGATGCCGGATCTTAAACACATCGGGGTCAAGTTCGGTGGCGGACTGACGTTCCCCGCCCGACGCGGCCAAACCTACGTCGTCCGACTCGGGATCACACGCGCGCAACTGTTCGAGTACGACGCAGAGGGCGAGGAACGCGTCTCGCGCCGGACGATCCTGCCGTTGTCGCTGCATTGGCAGCGTGCGTCGCTACCCGCCAACGACAACTTCGAACTGGCGACAGAACTCGCGGGTGAGAGCGGCGAGCATGCTGGGAGCAACCTCAGTGCTACCGAGCAAGCCGGCGAATGGCTCCAGCCCATGGCTGCGAGCACTTGGCACCGGTGGACCGCGCCTGCGGACGGCGACTACGGGTTCAAGATCGACCGTCGGCATCTGAACGTGACGGCCTTCACCGGCGCTGCGTTGGATCAACTGCGCCTGGTGTCCGGTGAACCGGGCGAGATGGCCGTGTTCCCGGCGCGGGCCGGCGAGGTCTACACCATCGCCGTCGCGGCGCACAACGCGTACTCGTCCGGCAGCGACTACCTCCTGTCCTGGGGGCCGGAGCAGCGCGACTTCGGCACCAATGACGACATGGCCAACGCAGAGCCCATGCTCGGGGCGCCGGCCTTCTTCCATTTCGGATTCCCGGACTTGGCCGCGGCCACGGTCGAACCCGGCGAACCGGTCGAGAGTGGCGTCAGGACGGTGTGGTGGACGTGGACGGCACCGTTTACGAGCCGTTACACCTGGCGTGCTGCGGCACTGTTCGGTGAGACCCTGGCAGTGTCGGTCGTCGAGGTCGGCGACTCGCTGATCGCCTTGGGCGAGAGTTCCGGTGACCGCCAGACTGAGCAGTTGCTGTCCTTCGACGCCGTTGCCGGCCGGCAGTACCTGATCTCGGCGGGCTTGCCGATCGACCAAGCTTTCGGCGCCACTGCCGCCGGGCCGATCAGCTTCGAGTGGGGACCGACGCCGGCCAACGACGAGTTGGCGACGGCCGGCGTCATGGCGGGTGTCTCCGGCACCGTTCTCGGCTCGAATCAGTTCGCAACGGTCTCGGGCGACGAACCGGTCGGTGCTCTGCTCGGCGACTCTTCGGTGTGGTGGACATGGGAGGTCCCGGAAACCCGCTGGTACCGGGTCTCGCTCGCGGATCGGTTCGGGGCCAGCATCGTGTCTGCGTTCGAGATGCATGCGGATGGGACCTTGGCTCCCGAGCCCGTTGCCGTCAGCCGGCGTCTGCCGGACCCCATCCTGGTGTTCCGTGCCGAAGCTGGCGAGCGCTATGCGCTTCGGGTCGGCACTGACGGCACCGCGAGCGGCAGCGAATTCGCGCTGAACTGGACGCCGAACGGGTCGCCCACCTGGCTAAGGTATGCGGGCGCGGTGGTCGACGGCGACGTCGATCCGGCGGGCAACATTCTCGACCTCGGATCCCCGGACAGCATCGCCCTCAACGACGACGGCAGCGAGTTGTACGTCGCAACGGATTCAGGTCTGCAGGTCTACGCCCGTGCGGCTAGCGGCGCCTTGAGCCACGCGCAGACGCTCGACGGGGTTGACGACAGCGCAGTGCTGTTCTGGGACGCGCCGGCTTCCGCGGTCATCGCCGTCGCCTGCTCCGGCGTTCGGAGGTTCGCGTCGTCCGAGGCCGGCGGACTAGACGCGGCCACGGAGATTGCCGGCGTCGTCCCTTGCATCGGCGGCGAACTTCCGCCCGGTACGGTGCTGCGCGACGCAAGCGGCACGTTCGTCCACTTCGTCGGCGCATATGGCATCGTGACTTTGCGCTTCAACGAGGCCCGGACCGGCGTCGAGTTGGCTGGTGGTGTCCCCATCTTCGGCATCACCGCGGCGGCTCTTGGGAGTACCGACGAGTTCCTATACGTGGCGACGGAGCAGGGGCTGCAGGTCTTCCTGCGGGATGTAGCCACCGGGGCGCTGGCACCGGTCGGCGCGCATGAAGTGGACGCGCCGTTGACGCTACTGCACACGGAGCGGACTGGGCGCTACCTGTTCGGCGTGACGGAAGAACACGGGGTTGCTGCATTCGATCTCGCCGATCCCACGGTGCCAACCTTGGTCGCGCAGAGCGCGGGCGTCGAGAGTGAGTCCGACCCCTTCATGGAGGCACCCGATTTGTCGACCTCCTTCATTGGCTTCGGCGGTTCTTCGTGCACTTTCGCCGAAACGCGGCAGCGGACCATGACGATCGACGTGCTTTGCCGCGACCTCGCGCTGAGCCGGCGACTCATGCCCGGCGTGCCGATCTTGCGTCAAGAAGAACTGCTGCACCCAGGTGGTGTCGACGCGTTCGACAACAATCTGCCGTTCTTCCGGCTGGACCGCGGCCTGGCGGCAACGCCGGACGGTCGGCACATCTATGCGTCCGCACCGCGCGGGATCATGATCTTGGAGCGCGCCGGAAGCCGGTAGTACCACGCTGCAGCCTACGCGGGGACGTCCATGCGGTGCGCGGACGTCCCCGTCGCATTGCGGGCACAAGGCCTAGTGTGCGCCAGGAGGCCCGCGTACCCGACTCCCGCCTTGCTATAGTCGCGCCGTGATCGTCGAACTAGGCCACTTCGCCACCGTCGTCGCCTTCGTGATGGCGCTAGCGCTTGCCGGCATCGGCTACTGGACCGCGTGGAATGGCGCATGGCGGCGAACCGCGGAGACGCTGGCGTGCGCGCAGTTCGCCGCCGTCGCGCTGGGTTTCGCTGCCCTCGTTTACGCGTTTCTGACCAGCGACTTCTCCGTCCGCTACGTGGCGGAAAACTCGAACACCGCGTTGCCCTGGTACTACCGGATCAGTGCGACCTGGGGCGGCCACGAAGGCTCGTTCCTCCTGTGGACCCTGGTCACCGCCGCATGGACGACCGCGGTCGCCTTAAGCGGCACCCGGCTGCCGGACGACATCCTCGGCCGCGTTCTAGGCACACTGGGGTTGCTGAACGCCGGTTTCCTGCTCTTCCTGCTGGCCACGAGTTCACCGTTCGAGCGCTTGGTCGGTGGACCCATGGAAGGCGCTGACCTAAACCCGTTGCTGCAGGACTTCGGCCTGATCGTCCACCCGCCGCTCCTCTACGTCGGCTACGTCGGCTTCGCGGTTGCGTTCTCGTTCGCCGTGGCGGGCCTGGCCTCCGGTCGCCTCGACGCGGCATGGGCGCGGTGGACCCGGCCGTGGACGAACGTCGCTTGGGCGTTCCTGACCGTGGGCATTGCGCTCGGTAGCTGGTGGGCGTACTACGAACTCGGCTGGGGCGGCTGGTGGTTCTGGGACCCGGTGGAGAACGCCTCGTTCATGCCCTGGTTGGCGGGCACGGCGCTCGTGCACTCGCTGGCCGTCACCGAGAAGCGCGGCGCATTCAAGAGCTGGACCGTGTTCCTCGCGATCGCCGCGTTTTCGCTGTCGCTGCTCGGCGCCTTCATCGTGCGCTCGGGCGTCATCACGTCCGTGCACAGTTTCGCAGCCGATCCGGAGCGCGGAATGTTCATCCTCTGGCTCCTGGTGTTGGCGGTCGGCGGTGCGCTGACGCTCTACGGGCTGCGCGCACCAGCCATTGGCAGTTGGGCGCGCTACCAGGGTTTGTCGCGCGAGTTCATGCTCCTCGCCAACAACCTGCTGCTGGTCCTGGCACTCGCGGTGGTCTTGATTGGGACCCTGTACCCCCTCGCCTACGAGGCGGTCACCGGCGGCGAGAAGATGTCGGTGGGCGCACCGTACTTCAACAAGTCGTTCGTACCGCTCGCCGTCGTGCTGGCCGGTGCCCTGGCGGTTGCGCCGATCGCGCGCTGGAAGCGCACGCCGTTGAAACTCTTCGCGCACGCGGGTGTGGCCTTCGCCATCGCGTTGGGGCTCGGGGTGCTGCTGCCGCTGGCTTTGACCGGCACGATCAGGCTCGGCGCCCTCGTTGCCGTGGCGGCCGGCACCTGGATCGCCGCGGTGCTTGTCGTTGACCTACGTCATCGTCGCAGCGCGTTGACGCGTGCCTACCTGGGCATGGTCCTCGCACACTTCGGCTTCGCCGTCAGCATGGTCGGCATCGGGGTCACCAGCCAGTTCTCCCACGAACTGGACGTCAAGTTGGCGGTCGGCGACTCCGCCGAACTGAACGGCGTGACCTACCGTTTCAGCGACTTGCGCCAGGTCCAAGGACCGAACTACGTTGCCGAGCAGGGAGTCTTCGTGACAGACGGGGGCGTCACGCTGCGCGCCGAGAAACGGCGCTACGCGGCAAGCGGGCAAGTCATGACGGAAGCCGGGATCGCCCCCGGCTTCACCCGCGATTTGTACGTCGCGTTGGGGGAGCCGCTCCCGGACGGTGCCTGGGGCGTGCGCATCAACGACAAGCCGCTGGTTCGCTGGGTCTGGCTCGGGGCGCTGTTGATGGCCGCCGGCGGCGTGCTGGCCGTGCTTGATCCGCGCTATCGACGACTGGGGCGGCGGGGACGGGCGCGACCAGCGCAATCCGTCTCAAGCGCTGCGCCGGCCATCGGGCCACAAGCGACTTCGTGAGCCGCGTCCGGCTGTTTGCGCCGCTGGCCGGGTTCGCGGCACTCGCGGTGGTCCTCTACCTCGGCTTCAGCTTGCGCGATCCGCACCTGCTGCCGTCGGCACTGCTCAATCAGCCGTTCCCGGCCTTCGAACTGCCCGTACTCGGCAGCACCGGTCGCCGGGCGATGCAGACCGACCTCCAGGGCGAGGTCCGCCTGGTCAACGTCTGGGCGACCTGGTGCCCGACCTGTCTCGCGGAGCACGATCAACTCAAGCGAATACGCCAGACGGGCGTCTCCGTGGTGGGCATCAACTACAAGGACGACTCGGCCGAAGCCATCGCGTGGCTCGCCCGCCACGGCGATCCGTACGCGTTCAGCGTCGTGGATGCCGACGGTGACCTCGGCGTGGACCTTGGGGTCTACGGGGCACCGGAGACTTTCCTCCTCGATGCCGAAGGCGTCATCCGCTACAAGCATGTCGGCGCTGTCGACGAGATGATCTGGCGCAACGAGATCGCGCCCGCCATCGAGGCGATCCAATGAAAGCCGCCGGTACGCGGACGTCCACGTCCGCATTCCAGCGGTTCGCGATCGCCCGCCTGGGATTGCTGTGTGCCTTTGCCGCCTGCCTCGGCGCTTCGGCGATCGACAGCTTTGACTTCCCCGACCCCGAAGCGGCAGCGCGCTATCAACGCCTGATCTCGGAGTTCCGCTGTCCGAAGTGCCTCAACGAGTCGCTGGCCAGTTCCGGCGCGCCCATCGCGGTGGACCTTCGCCGGGCCGTCCGACGCCTGATGGAAGACGGTGAGTCGGACGCGGAGATCCGCACCTACCTCCAAGAGCGCTACGGCGACTTCGTGCTCTACGACCCGCCGCTCAAGGCGTCGACCTGGCTGCTCTGGTTCTCGCCCGTGTTGCTTGTCGCGCTAGCCGTGGTGTTGCTTATGCGTGCGGCTCGGCGGCGCGAGCCCGCGCCGTTGACCGAGGTGGACCGCGAGCGCGTTCAGCGGCTCCTCGAAGATGGTTGAAGTCTGGTTAGGTGCTGCCGGCTTGGCGCTGGTGGCCTTGGCGGTGGTCGTGGCGGGTGCTCGGCGCCGACCGAGGCGCGTGCCGGGCGACGAGGCCGATGTGCTGCTTGCCGACCGCCGCGGCGAGATCGCGGTGGAAGCTCGCCTTCACAACATGGCGGGGGACGACGTCGCGGCCCTAGAGCAGGAGTTGGCCCTCGAGTTCATCGAGACGGACGAGGATCGCGCCGACACCCAACCGCTCGCCGCTCGACCGCCATTGCTACCGCTCGTGGGCGGCGCGGCGGCGGCCGTGGTGCTGGCCATTGGGCTGTATGCGCTTTGGGGCGAACCCGACGCGCCGACCCTGGAAAACGCGACCGCGCTGATGTCGGACGCCGGTGCGAGCCCCGAAGCGTTGGCCGATCTGGAGCGTGCCTTGGCGGCGCGTGTCGCACGGCGTCCCGACGACGGCGACGGCTGGTTCTATCTCGGTCACCTTCGGATGCGGTCAGAAGACTACGCCGGTGCGGTCGAGGCTTTCGCGGCCCTGCATGGACTGACCGGCGGCAACGAGCAGGTCGACTTGACGTGGGCGCAAGCGGGTTTCCTGGCTGCAGGCGGCGTACTCGACGATGCCACCCACGAGATCGTCGAACGGGTACTCGGTAGGCGTCCCGAACATCCGAACATGCTGGAGTTGCTGGCCATGGACGCGATCCGCCGGTCGTCGTTCGCGAACGCCGCGGGCTTCCTCGATCGCGCCCTGCGACAGCCCCTCGCGGACAGCCGTCGCGTACTGCTCGACGAAACCCTGGCCTTGGTGCGGAGCCGCCTCGACGCGTCGCGGCCGCTGATCGAGGTGGCCGTGGAGGTCTCGGGCACGCCGCCGCCGTGGCTTACGGTTTTCGCGCGCCCGGTCGGCGGGGGCATGCCGTGGGTGGACGTCCGGCGACCGGCCCAGGCGACGCAGACCCTAACCCTTGACGATGCCGTCAGCATGACGGCCGCATCGCCGCTGTCTTCGAGCGGGCCGGTCGAGGTCGTGGCCCGCCTATCGCACACCGGCACTGCCGGCGACAGCGTCGCGCAGGCCGTCTCCGAAGCGGTGGATCCCACGGCCCAGCCCCAGGTTCACCTGACTTTGGGCGTGGCCTCGCCCGACGTGTCCGACGGCGTCGCGGTGAACGTCTCGACCGGCGCGGCGTTGAATGCCACCACGCCGATATTCGTGATCGTGCGCCGCCCCGACGTGCCGGGACCGCCCGTCGCGGTGCGCCGGCTGGTGGCTCGGGACTTGCCGGCACGCGTCACGTTGACCGATGCCGATGCCATGTTGCCTGGCACTAGGCTGTCCGACCTCGCCGCTCTCGAGGTGGTCGCGAGGGCGAGCTTGAGCGGGTCGCCAACCCGAACGAGCGGCGACATCGAAAGCGCGGTCGTGACGGCGCAACTTGGCCAAGAAACCCCCGCGCTGCATATCGAGCACGTCGTACCTTAGGGCGTACACTGCGCGCTTGAGTTGGACGGAGTTGGAGTCTTCTCGCGTGGATCTGTCGCCCGGTACCGCGGTGCTGTCGCCACATGGCCGTGCATTCGTCGTCGATGGCGACTTGGCGTCCGCCTATCGGCCGGGCGACCGGTTGGTGGCCAACGACGTTGCGGGGCTCCTGCATGTACCTGCGCATGAACTGACGCGCGCCCGGGAAGCGGTGGATCGGGCCGCGAGCGCGTTCGAGGCGATGCATGCGGTTTCAGACGATGCGGTCGTTGCCTTCTACGGCGAGGGCGCGCGGGCGCTGGAGGACGATGCCGTGTGGGAGCGGATCGCCGCCGTCAATGCCGAGGATGTGGCGAGCGCCCGAAGTCGTGGCCGCTCCACGACCCGCTTAGGCGTCTCGGACGCGATGCGCGCGAAGATGATCGAGGGGCTCCGCGGCTGGGCGGCGATGCCCTCGCGCCGCGGTGCGGTGCTCGAGGCGGTCCAGCACGACGGCTTCCGCATCGAGATGATCGGCGCGGCCCTCGGCATCGTCGCCTTCGTCTTCGAAGGCCGCCCGAACGTCCTGGCCGACGCCTGCGGCGTGCTCCGCGGGGGCAATACCGTCGTGTTCCGCATCGGTGCCGACGCGCTCGCCACCGCACGGGCGATCATGTCGCTCGCCATCGAGCCGGCGTTGGCCGCCGCCGGGCTACCTACAGGCGCCGTCTCGCTCGTCGACAGCAAGGCGCACGCCGCGGGCTGGGCACTGTTCATGGACAGCCGCTTGGCGCTCGCCGTGGCCCGCGGTTCCGGCGACGCGGTCAAGACGCTCGGTTCGTTGGCGCAGAGTGTCGGCACGCCGGTCAGCCTGCACGGCACGGGCGGCGCTTGGATCATCGTCTCGGAACACGCGGCGGACCATGACGTCCACGATGCCGTTGTGCGTTCGCTCGACCGCAAGGTGTGCAATACGCTCAATACCTGCTGCGTGGTTGGTGGCGCCGACGGCGCACACCGCGGCTCGATCGTTCTCGGCGCGCTCCAGGAGGCGGCCGAGGCGCGTGGCCATCCGTACAAGCTGCACGTCGCCGAAGGCAGTGAAGCCCTGGTACCGGAGGTTCTGTTCGATCAGACCGTGAACATCGTGCGCGCCGAGGGCACGGTCGCCGAACCACAGGCCGAGACGATCACCGTGGATCGGCTCGGCACGGAGTGGGAGTGGGAAGAGGCGCCGGAGATCACCTTGCTGAGCGTCGACTCGATCGACCAGGCCGTCGGCCTCTTCAACCAGCACAGCCCGCGCCTCGTGGCCTCGCTCATCTCCAGCGTACCCGGCGAGCAGGAGCGCTTCTTCGCGGCGCTGGATGCGCCGTTCTCGGGCGACGGCCACACGCGCTGGGTGGACGGCCAGTTCGCCCTCAACAAGCCCGAACTCGGCCTGTCGAACTGGGAGAACGGCCGCCTGTTCGGCCGCTCCGGTGTGCTGACGGGCGACAGCGTCTACACGGTGCGTACGCGCTACGTGACCGAGTAGGACGTTCTGTTAATCGTGACGTAGCGCCTCGATCGGGTCGAGTTGCGCCGCCCGCCGCGCGGGCCAGATGCCGAAGAAGAGTCCGACGCCGACGCTGAACACCACCGCGAGCAGGACCGCGTCGAGGGAGATGAACACGTTCCAGTTGGCGAACTCCACCAATGCCCAAGCGCCCCCGGCACCGAGCGCGATGCCGAGCACGCCGCCGAGCGCACCGATGGTCAGCGCCTCGATCACGAACTGCATAAGGATGTTGAACCGCGTCGCCCCGAGCGCCTTGCGTACGCCGATCTCGCGGGTCCGCTCGGTGACGGACACCAGCATGATGTTCATGATCCCGATGCCGCCGACGAGCAGGCTGACGCCGGCGATGGAGGCGAGCAGGAACGCGAAGATCTCGGTGGACGCCTGCGCCATTTCCATGAACTGACGCCGGTTCATGATCATGAAGTCGTTGTCCTGGCCCGGGCGGATCTTGTGCTCGCGGCGCAGGACGCGTTCGATGTCCACCATGCCCATCTCCAAGGACACGTCGTCCGCGACTTGCGCGGACAGACCCCGCAACCGGTCTTGGCCGAAAACACGGAGTTCGGCGGTGGTCAACGGAATGAACACGCGGTCGTCCGGTTCGGGGCCGAAGCGCTGGCCGACCTCCTCGAAAACGCCGATGATCTCGAACGGTATGCGGTTGATGGTCAGTGTGCGACCGATCAGGTTTGCGGGCTCCATTTCGAGGTTTTGGGGTATCTCGCTGCCGAGCACGACGACCCGTCGACGGGTGGCCAAATCGCCCTCCGTGAACATCGCCCCGACGTCTATGTCGACGGCATGCACGGCCGGGAAGTTCGTCGTCGTGCCGACCACGTCGTGGAACAGGTTCTTGTTGCCGAACTTGATCTGGCGACCGCCGGAGAGTTCAGGGACGACTTCGGAAAGCAAGGGCGCATCGCGGACCAGCGCCTCGTAGTCGTCGACCGTGAGCGAGACGCGGTTGGCGGATGCGACGCCCCGCCAGAATGACTGGCCTGCCATGACCGAGAGAACCCGGGTACCGAGTTGGTTGATCTGCTCGTCCACGGCGCGCTGTGCACCCGTGCCGAGCGCGACCATGGTGATCACCGCCGCCACACCGATGATGATGCCGAGCATCGTCAGGCTCGAACGCAGCAGGTTGGCGATGATCGACGCCAGTGCGACTCGGACTGTCTCGATGATTGACATTAGTCCCTGGACCGTCCGCCACCGCCCCGGTTGCCCTGCTGGCTCAAGCCCGGTATCCCCATCCGGCCGCTGATGCGCTGCTGGAAGCTCTCCTGGGCGCGAACGAGCGATGCGCTCGGCAGGATGAGGACCTCGTCGTCGTCGTTGAGCCCAGCGACGACCTCCGCATAATCGAGGTCGGTGATGCCGGTGCGGATGCGCAACGCCGTGGGTTTGCCGCCGCGCAGTGCGAAGACCATGTAGTCGCCGCCAAGTTGAGCCGCCGCTGCCGAACTGCGGCGCTGCCCTTCGCCGCCCGGGCGGCCCGCTCCGGGTGGGCCGCCGCGACCAGCCATCTGCTGGCGCATTTGGGCCATCAGTTTCTCTTCTTCCTCGGTGAGTTCCTCGCCGTTGCGCCGCTTCGTGAAAATCTCGCGCATGCGTTCGCGGTCGAACGCCGGCGCACCTTCGGGTGCCGCGGCTGGCCGCGGGCGTTCACCCGCGAGGGCGGGCGACGCGGCAAGCATCTGGTCGACGGCTTCGCGATCGAGCCCGAGGACACTGCCGCCGACGTGGACGTCCTGCGGCGTGCGCAGGGCGGCGTTGGGGATGGTCATCACGTTCTCACGCCTCGCCATGACCACCTCGACCTCGGCATTCATGCCGGGCTTCAAGAGTCCTTCACGGTTTTCGAGGTCGATCAGTACGGGAAACATGGTCACGTTCTGTTCGGCCACGGCTTGCGGCTCGACCTTGACGACCTCGCCCTCGAACGACCGGTTGGCGTACGCCGCGACGTTGACCTGGGCGATCGTGCCTGGCTGAACCTTACCGATGTCGATCTCGTCGACCAGCATGCGCACCTGCACGTGCGAAAGGTCGGCCATCTGCATGAGCAAGGTGCCGCCGCCGACGTCGCCCATCGGCGACGAAATCACCTGGCCCTGCTCGACCAAGCGCTCGATCACAGTGCCCGTGATCGGCGAGTTCACGTCCGCATCCTCAAGCTGGATCGTCGCGTTCTCCACCTGGATCTCCCCGCGCACCACCTCCGACCGTGCAGTGGCGTGTTCGAGCAGTGATTGCTCGTAGTCGACCTTGGACAGGGACTCCTGCTCGTAGAGCCTGACGATTCGATCGAGTTGCGACCGGGTGTTGGCCTGGCGGGCCTTGGCAACCTCCAGGCTGGCCTTGGCCTGCTGCAACGAGTTGTTGAGTACCCGGCGGTCGATGCGCGCGAGCAGCGTCCCGGCTTCGACGTAGTCGCCGGTGTCCACGGGCAGTTCGAGGATCTCGCCCGAGGCCTTGGACTTCACTTCGACCGTCGTGACCGGCTCGATGATGCCGGCCGCCTCCACGGCGACGGTGATATTCCGCCGTTCGACGGGCGCCGACTGGTACAGGGCCACCTGCTCCTCCTCGACCGGGTCGTCGGCGAGGAACTCGTCGATCTGATCGCAGGCGGGGAGGATGGGGAGCGCGACGGCGAGCGCCGCGGCGTGTCGAATTCTCATGGGTCCAGCTCCATTTGCTGCGAAGGGGCGTTCTGTCCCGCTCCGCCTGCTGTGAGGTAGTCTTCCGTCACCACCCCGTCCATCAAGTGGACGTGGCGACCGGCGCGTTTCGCGATGTCCGGTTCATGGGTGACCAGGATGATTGTCTGTCCGGCTTCGTGAAGCTCGCCGAAGAGGTTCATGATGTCTTGCCCGGTGCGGCTGTCGAGGTTCCCGGTCGGCTCGTCGGCCAGCAGGATGCTCGGCTCGTTCACGAGCGCCCGGGCCACGGCGACCCGCTGGCGCTGTCCGCCCGAGAGTTCGTTGGGCTTGTGGTTCATACGGTCGCCCAAGCCGACCCGCTCGAGGGCCTCGCGGGCACGGGCGCGTCGCTCGCGCCGGCCGATACCGGCGTAAAGCAGCGGAACCTCGACGTTGTGCAGCGCGTTGGCGCGTGGCAAGAGGTTGAAGGTCTGAAAGACGAAACCGATGCGCCGGTTGCGCACCCGTGCCAGCGCGCGGTCGCCGAGCTTCGAGACGTTCTCTCCGGACAACCAGTA
The DNA here is from genome assembly GCA_965203685.1 of Candidatus Azotimanducaceae bacterium. Lineage (GTDB taxonomy): Bacteria > Pseudomonadota > Gammaproteobacteria > Pseudomonadales > Azotimanducaceae > VXYL01. The sequence goes on along the minus strand of OZ241908.1, from coordinate 4,450,754 downwards.
CTCGCCGTCGGACGGACGGTCGAGACAGCCGATGATGTTCATGAGCGTGGACTTGCCGGAGCCCGACGGTCCCATCACCGCCACGTATTCGTTCTCGTCGATCATGCAGTCGACGCCGTTCAGCGCACGGATGGTCTCCGCACCCATGCGGTAGTTCTTGTGCAGGTCCTTCACGTGAATGACGGGCTGCGCGTCGGCTGTCGCGGCGCTCTCGGCCATGACACGGCACCTCGGTTGGACACTGATTGTACGCAAGTCGCGCCCGTGATCCGTCGCTGCGCGCCCTTTGAGGGCGCGTTGCAGTTCGCTTGCGCGAACTGCTGGCCAAATCTACTTACCGGGCGTGCCGTTCAAGCGCCCGCTTGCGCAGCCGCAGGTGTGCCGGCGTGACCTCGATCAACTCGTCGTCGCGGATGAACGCCATGGCCTGCTCGAGCGACAGCCGCCGCGGCGGCACGAGGCGTTCGGCGTCCTTGGACGGGGTTGCCCGGACGTTCGTGAGCTTTCGTTCCCGGGTGATGTTGACGTTGAGGTCCGTCGGACGGTTGCGCTCGCCGACGATCATCCCGTCGTACACGGTTTCGTTCGGTGCGACGAACAGTTCGCCGCGGTCCTGCAGGTTGGTGACAGCGTACGGGGTCACGCGTCCGACGCGGTCGGCGACCAGCGCACCCGACACCCGGTGCGCGATGTCGCCGGCCCAGGGCCGGTAGCCGTTGGCCAGGCGCGTGAGGATCCCGGTGCCCTTGGTGTCGGTCAGGAACTGGGTCCGGTACCCGATCAGGCCCCGGTTCGGAACGTCGAACTCCAGCCGCACCCGACCTGTTCCGCGATTGGCCATCTTGGCCATGACGCCGCGGCGTTCGCCGAGTTTCTGCACCACGGTGCCGAGGTGTTCCTCGGCGACGTCGACCAGCGCCCGTTCGTAGGGTTCTTGCAGCGCACCATCGACGTTGCGGGTCAGGACGTGCGGCGTGCCGACGCAGAACTCGTAGCCTTCCCGCCGCATCTGCTCGATCAGCACGGCAAGCTGCAGTTCGCCGCGACCGTGGATGACGAAACGGTCGGGCGAGGTCCCGGGTTCAAGGCGAATCGCGAGGTTGCGCGCGGCCTCCCGCACGAGCCGCTCGCGCAGGTGGCGGGATGTCACGAACCGGCCGTCCTGGCCGTTGAACGGGGAATCGTTGACGGCGAACTCCATCGACAGAGTTGGTTCGTCGATGCTCAAGCTCGGCAGCGGCCGCGGATCGTCCGCATCCGCGATGCTCTCCCCGAGGCCAATCCCCGCCATGCCCGCTACCGCGATAATCTCGCCGGCACCGGCGAGGGCCACGGCCTCTCGGTCCAGACCCTGGTAGACGAACAGGGCGGACACGGTTCGCGGCTCGTGCTCCCCCGTGCGACCGCAGACAAGCACGTCCTGCCGGTCCCGGATCGTCCCCGCGACGACTCGCCCGATGGCCAGCGGGCCGAGATAGTCGTCGGGCTCGACGTTGGTGACGAGGATCTGTAACGGCTGTTCGGGATCTCCGGTCGGTGGCGGTACGTGCCCGAGGATCGTCTCGAACAGTGGCCGCAGGTCGGTCAGCGGATCGTCCGGCGACAGGGCACAGCGACCGTCGCGTGCCACGCTGTAGATGACGGGAAACTCGATCTGCTCGTCGGTGGCGTCGAGGTCGATGAACAGGTCGTAGATCTCATCGAGCACCTCGGCGGGGCGGGCGTCTTGTCGGTCGATCTTGTTGATGACGACGATGGCCGGGAGACTCAGTTCCAGCGCCTTGACGAGGACGGCGCGCGTTTGCGGCAGCGGACCTTCCGCCGCGTCCACCAGGAGCATCACGCCGTCGACCATGCGCAGCGTCCGCTCGACCTCGCCGCCGAAATCCACGTGGCCCGGCGTGTCGACGATGTTGATCTTGACGCCGTCGTAGGTCACGGCCGTGTTCTTGGCCATGATCGTGATGCCCTTCTCGCGCTCGAGGTCCATCGAGTCGAGGACGCGCTCGCGGACATCCTGGTTCGCCCGGAAGGTGCCGCTCTGCCACAGCATGGCGTCCACGAGCGTCGTCTTGCCGTGGTCGACATGGGCCACGATCGCGATGTTGCGCAGGCCCGCTGGGTTGGGTTTCGGCTCGGTCACGACCGCCCCGACGACGCGAAAGGCGGCATAGCGTATACATTAGTGGTGTCGAGACCAACGAACAGCGGAGCAGCCATGCCGGACACCCCAGTCATCGATGCCCAGGTTCACGCCTACGAGCGGGACCACCCGGGACGCCCATGGCTCGGTTTCCTGCATGGCCCCGACGAAGTCACGGGCGACGACATGGTCACGGCCATGGACGAGGTCGGCGTGGACGGTGCTCTGTTGGTGTCGCCGTTCAGCATGTATCGCTACGACGCGAGCTACGCACTCGAAGTGGGGGCACGGCACTCGGGGCGCTTCGGCCTCATCAAGCCGTTCGATCCGAGTGCTGACGACGTGGCGGAGCAGGTCGAAGACTGGGCGGCCCGGGACGGTACCGTGGGAGCGCGGATCATGCTCCGCGATCCGTTTTCGGTCGACGCGGACGACCCCGGCCTCAACCGCATCCTCGCCGCCGGCGCGAAGGCGGACATCCCTGTCAACGTCCTCTGTTGGGGCAACGCACCGCTCCTCGGCGGCCTGGCGAAACGCAACCCCGACACGCGGATCGTCCTCGACCACCTCGGCTTGAGGCAGCCGTTCGAGCCGCCGCCACCGGATGACCCCTTCGGGGACCTCCCGAAGGTGGTCGCCCTCGCCGAGTACGACAACGTCGCCATCAAGATCACCGGCGCCTGCACGCTGTCCCACGAGCCGTTTCCATTCGCCGACATCTGGGAACCGCTCACGCGCATCTTCGATGCATTCGGCATCGAGCGGTGCCTTTGGGGTACGGATTGGACGCGGGCCGTGAACCTGCTGACCTACGCCGAGGGCGTCGACGCGTTCCGGGTCACGGACGTCCTCTCCGGGTCGGACCGTGCGGCGCTGATGGGCGGCAACGTCGCGCGCATCTACGACTGGCGCCCGGAACGGTAGGCGCGTGGGCCTCCCGGCCCGTCAAGCGGACTCGGCGCCGAACTGAAAGACGTCCTCGAGTGGCTTGCCGAACACGTGAGCGATCCGGAACGCGACCTCGAGCGACGGGGAGTATTTGCCGCCCTCGATCGCGTTGACCGTCTGCCGTGTGACACCGACTTGGTCGGCGAGTTGCTGCTGCGTCATCTCGCCGTGGTGGAACCGCAGGGTCCGGATCTCGTTGCGAATGCTCGTCCCCGACCGGGCCACGTTCAGATCCCCCTGCGGTAGTAGACGATCTGCAGTACCTCCTTCACTGCCTCGGAGGCGAACAGCGAGATGAGGAGGAGGTGCGCGATCCAGACGCCGCCGACTGAGCCGATCAGCGCGATGATCGCGGCGATGACGCCGACGCCTAGGATCCACGACGACTGGCTCTCCGCGCGGTAGCCGATGACCCGATCGCGCTCGTCCGCGGCGTGCGAACGGCTGGCAATCGCCGCGACGACGTGTCCGGCGATGTTGATGGCCACGATGAGGGCGATGGCCAGGGCGAAGACCGGCACGAAGACCGGCAAGGCGCGGACACCGTTGGACAGCATGAGGCCGGCGACGACTAGGTAGCCGCCCAGGCCGACGAGCAGGCTCAACAGTTGAATCCAGACGCTTTTCTCTTCGAATGACGTATCCATGGAAATGACTGCTGTGTTTGACATGATGTAAAACATATTAGACATCATCTGGCATGTCAAGAATTGTTGACATCGTGTCTGGGTACGCGGGCCTCCCGGCCCGCACCGTCCGGGACTAACGCATCCAGTCGTTGGCGCGTGACTTGACGCGCCAGATACCGTCGCCTTCGTAGGCGGCGACGCTGGACAGGGGCACGGCTGGCATGCCGCCACCGCCACGAGGTACGGATCCGGACGGTAGGAGCGGCAGCCCGTACTTCTCCCACCACGGCGGTTCGGCAACCACATTGCCCTCGACCGGACGCCGACCGAGGTTCCACTCTTCGAACATGTCGTCGAACACAGCCCGGCGCGAGAGCACGAACTCGTTCGAGTCCATGATCCACTGGTTGGTCACTTCGCGCATGCCGTCGGCGGGGTCGTCCCCGTTGTCGCTGGGAATCGCGAACACGCCATCCATCCGGCAGTTGATGCGCTCGCCACCGTTCTTGCCGGCGGCCGTCCAGCGCATGTGGCTGCGTTCGCGAACGCGGTTGAAGTCCTGCACGACGGCCTTTCGAATTCGGTCGCCCTCATGGATGCCGGCCGAGTGCACCACCCAACCGTGGCAGAAGATGACATCGCCAGCCTTACCGCAGAACTCGATCGGCCGCACGTTTGCCTTGATGTGGTCCATGACCTCGGTCGATGCGTCGGTGGCCACCCAGTTGTAGGCCTGCCGAGAGGTCGGGTAGAGCGATTGCGGCGAGGTGGGGAAGATGGTGAACCCGCCGCCGCGCGGTTCGACATCGTCGATGTACGTCACCACCTGCATCTCCGTCATGCTCTGATCCATGTGCGGTCCGAGCTTGGTTTCCGGATCGTCCGGCAGGCGGGGAAACACGGAGTAGATGCCGCGGTTTCGCCGCGGCAGCTTGATCGGCCCGCCGAGCAAGGCCTCGACCATGTACAACACGTTGGGGTGCGCAGACGTGGCACGGACGAACGCCGGGTCGTGGCCGATGCCGTGCCACCGCCACACGTAGTTGCCGACGTCGCGCGTCAGCTTGTGGGGCAGCCGACCGACCCGTTCGCCCGTGTTCGCGCCGGCCCGTTCCGCCTCCGGGGACGGCCATGCGCCGTTGCCCATCCAGTTGTCGGCCAACGACCAGCGGTTCTCCTCCGGCCAATGCCGACCAGGTGCCACCCAGGACGACGGATCGTCGGGATCGAGCGAAGCTGCCCGTGCCGGCGGCTGTTGCCACCAAAGGTCGTCGAACGGCCGGAACGTCTCCTTGGGGATCAGGCCCCGCTTGATGACGTAGCCTTGCTCGCGGAACTGCGCCACTTCCTCCGGCGTGAGGCCCAGCCGATCGGCACCCGGTGGATCCAGGTCAGGGGTGATCGATAGGGGAAGGTGGGCGGCGGGCTGCTTGGTGCCGAAGGCGGACTCGGGGTCGCGCGGAGGCGGGACCGGTGCGTCTTCGCGGGCGGAAGTCACGGCGTGTTCTCCACGAACGCTTGAGCCGTTCGAGCTTAGTACCGGGGCGATGGTCCCGTCCAGCCTGCCAGCGGCTCGCGTTTGACCCTCGATGGATGTTTGTGGCCTATTTCACCGTCCCGACACCGACCGGTGGCGCATGCAGCGGGACGTACACACCGCGCGCGACGGCGGGGCTGCCCTGGAGACCGAGTTGAAGCTCACCGGCAGCCGGGGGGACCTGCGTAGCGCTTTCGACGCGTTGAATGGCGGCCCCGAGACGACGCGCCGACTCCGCAGCACGTACCACGACACGGCCCAGGACGATCTCTGGCAGCGTGGCTTGACACTGCGCGTACGCGCTAGCGGCGCCCCGCCGGGCACGGAGGTGACACTCAAGGAGGAGGGCGGAGGGAACGTCCAGCGCAGGGAATGGACCGTGTCCGCACCCCGCGGCGGATTGAACGCGTACCGGTTCCCGCAGGCAGTCGAGCAAACGAAGGCGGCCGGCATCGCCGAGCGCGACCTTGTCGCACGGTTCGAGACCGATGTCTTGCGACGAAGCAAGGACGTCTGCTTTGGCGACACCCGGGTCGAGTTGTCGCTAGATACCGGCCACATCAGCGCGGTCGGCCGGCGCGTGGCGGTCGCCGAGCTTGAATTCGAACTCGTGCGCGGGAGCGCCGCGGCGATGCTCCTCGGTGCGCGGCGTCTCGTCGGCGCGCACCGCCTCGCCGTGGGGTCGCGTTCGAAGGCGGCGCGCGGCATGGCCCTGCTCGACTCTCCAACGCCAGCGTCCAAGGCGGCGAGCCCGGTGATCAGTGCGTTTGACACCGTCGGCGGCGCCTTTGGCAAGGTTGTCGGGTCGATCGCCGCGCACCTCTTGGGCAATGTCGACGCGGCAGTCGGTGGCCTGGACCCGGAGGGCGTCCACCAGTTGCGCGTGGGCTTGCGTCGCTTGCGGTGCGCCTTGATGGTGTTCGGCGACCGCCATAGCCCCGGTGTCGTCGACATCGACCAGGCGGCGCGGCAAGCACTCAAGAAGCTCGGTCGAGCCCGGGACGCCGACGTGTTTCTATTGGAGACACTCGGCGACGGTTTGCGCGCTCATGACGAGCACCGTCTCGAGAGCCTGCGACGGGCAGCCGAGGCGCACCAATCACGTGCCTACGACGATGTACGGGGGTTGCTGGCCGGTGAGACATTCAACACGTTGCTCATCGACGTCATGGCTACGTCCGTCGATCCCGCGCGCCTGGTCGAGGAACCGTCGAGACCGCTGATCCGCGCCGCGCCCGCGACCTTGGCCAAGCGGCACCGCAAGGTCGTGCGAGCCGGCACCGGTTTCGCGACCCTGACAGCCCCACAGCGGCACCGCGTCCGCATTGCCGTCAAGAAGCTCCGCTACGCCTGTGCCTACCTAGCGGAGTTGCACGATTCCGCCGAGAACTACGTTGCGTGCTTGGCCGGGCTACAGCAGCACCTCGGCCTCGCCAACGACGCCATCGTGGCCCGTGGGCTGGCCCATGAGTTGGCTCTGAGCCCGGGCGAAAAGGACGGCGCGGCGCTCGTCAGCGAGTGGTGCGGCGACCAGCTACGCGCGATGGAGGCTGATTTGTGCGATGCCTGGGACTCGTTCGTGGCTGCCAAGCGGTTCTGGTAAGGGGCTCACATCAGCCGCTTGCCGCACTCGCCATCTCGTCGAGTGTCCCGGTGATGCCGTCGGCCACCAAGGCTTCGTACTCGGCGTCGGTCATGCCGAGTTCCTGGGCGAACACTTCGCGACTGTGCTCGCCGACGCACGGCGCGGGCCGGATCGGCTCCGCGGGCGCGGCGGAATAGCGCCACGGGCGGCCCGGCAACCAGGTCGGGCCGGCCTCAGGATGGTCGATCTTGGCGACGAATCCGGCGGCCGCGAAATGCGGATCCGGGCGGCTGTAGATCTCGGCGAGCGGAACCACGCGGGCGGCACTCACACCGGCGTTGTTCAACACGGCTTCGGCCTCTGCGGCGTCCTGTTCGGCGCACCAGGCACCGAGTATCGAATCGAGTTCTTCCTCGTTCTCTTTGCGTTGGGCGGCGTCGGCGAAGTCCGGCCCGTCCAGGCGCGCATCGCCGACCACGGCCTTCAGCGCCTGCCAGGCCGATTCGGTCTCCGCCGCCAGCGTTAGCCAATCGTCGCCCTTTGCGCGATAGGCGTTGTGCGGCGCGATGCGTGGGTGGTGGTTGCCGAGCGGTCGCGGCTTGCGCCCGGTGGCGTCGTACTCCACGAGCGCATCGCCGACCACGGCGGCCACCGACTCCATCATCGACAAGTCGACGCGCTGCGCTTCGCCCGTGCGGTCACGGTGCTCGAGGGCCGCGAGGATGGTCGCCACGAGGAAATACCCGCCGATGGGATCCGGGAACAGCCCACCGGTGTTCATGCCCCGGTCGCCAGCGTACCCGTGGAGCGAGGACAGGCCTGCCATGGGCTCGGTGGTCGCACCGTTGGCGGGGTAGTCGCGGTAGGGGCCGTATTCGCCGTAGCCCGAGATTGACGCCCACACCATCCCGGGCTTGATCTCGTGGAGTTTCTCGAGCGTGATCCCCCACTTCGGGAGCACGGTGGGGCGGAAGTTGTCGACTACGACGTCGAACTTCGGCAGCAGGCGCCAGAGGATGTCCTGCCCGGCGGCGCTGGTGAGGTCGAGGTTCACCTCGCGCTTGTGCAGGTTGACGGCGTTGTAGTGACCCTGTGTATTCGCCGGGTGTTGGCGGCGTGACTCGTCGAGAACCGCCGCTGGCACGCGATTGCTGATGCGCCGGAACGCGTCGGGGTGCTTGGTGGAGGCGATTTGCACGACATCGGCACCAAGCAATGCCAAGAGTTCGGTGCCGAACGTGCCGGACCAGGCTTGGCCGAAACTTAAGCACCGAACGCCGGCCAGCGGGCCAGCCGGTAGGTTCGTGGCGCTACCGCCGGGGGGCCGCGCCTGGTCCGGGCGGGCCTCCCAGTTCGCCGAGCGTATCGCGCCCTCGGCAAGTTTCGGCGCAGGCTTGCGGAGTCGCCATGGGGACGGCTTGAGCCGGGCGGGCGCGCCGCCCGCGCGCACGCTGCGGCCTTCGATCGTCGTGCTGACGAAGAAGTCGCGCGCGACGAACTGCTCGTTGCGGGTGAGATCCTCGACGTCCTGCACCACGCCGATGACGCAGCGCAGCTTGGCCAACGCGTGGAAGACGTCCCAGCGGTTGAGTTTCGGCAGCGTCTCGGCAAGGCCATGGACAACTTCGCGCAGGTCCTGGGAGTGCCGGCCGATGTCCGGGATGAGCTCCGGCCGGGCCCCGATTTCCGGCAGGTTGCAGACGTTCATCGCCTCCTGCCAGTTGTGGAAATCGGCAAGGCCGAAGTTCATCTGGCCGTCGGCGAGGTTCCACAGCGGCCCGGGCGTGCCGCGTGGCCGGCCGCCGCCCGGACCCCGCGACGCGCGGCCTTGGTACACGGCGGCCACGCCCCACGGATGCACGGTCAGGGCGAATGCCTCGAGTTCGCTGACGTCGACGCGTTCGGCCTGCCCGGTCGCGTGACGCCGGCGCAGTGCTGCGGCGGCGGTGATGAACCCGGTCACCCCGCCGACGACGCCGGCCATGTCGCGCGGCATCCGCAGGGGTGCCTCGTCGGCGTATCCGTTGACGGACGACCAGCCGACGCGAGCGCTCATGGTCAGGTTGTTTCCTGGGACACCGCTCAGTGGATCGTCGAGTCCATGAGGCGTGACGGACAGGTGCACCGCGGTCGGCTGTAGCCGTCGGGTGATGTTCGCCATCGGCGGGTCCGTTGCCGTGGTAATGACGACGTCGGCACCGGCGATCAGGTCGTCGACGTCCGCGTCCGAAGCGATGCGGACAGCGCGCTTGTTCCAATTCACGTAGGCGTGGACGACGCTGCGATCAGGCCCGGGGCGGTCGTCCAGGAATGGCGGCTCGAAGCGTAGCGGATGGCCCTCGGGCGGTTCGGTGAGCGCGACATCGGCGCCGAAGTCGCCGAATAGGCGAGCGGCAAAGGCGCCCGAAAAGCGCGTCGACAGATCGACGACGCGAAGCCCGGCGAATGGTGCAGTCATACGTGTCCTAAAGCGCTTCAGCCCCGGGCGCTCGGGTCAGATGGCCTCGATGACGCCGCAGGCGATGCGGTCCCCTGCGCCGCCGATCGGCTGCGTCAAGTGGTCGTCGGGGTTGGCGTGGATGATCACCGCCGAGCCGTCGGCGTCGAAAAGCCCGGGCGCCTTGGCCTGCGCGTCGGCGGACAGCGAGACGAGTGTCGTGTAGAACTCCGTGACCGCGCTGCCATCGGCATTGACATGAAGGAGCGGCAAGTCGCCGTTGTCGGGCCCGTCCGGATGGCGTAGCCCGTGCGCAGCGCCGCGCGGATTGATATGGCCCGATGCGGCCTTGAAGTCCGGTGTGCAACTTCCGACCCGATGCAGATGGATGCCGTGGGGGCCCGGTGAGATGCCGCTCACTGAGACGCTGATCAGGACACCGTGTGGCGTCTGCTCGAAGGTCACCTCTCCAAGGGTCAGGCCGTCCACGCCGACCATCGCTGCGGATGCCCGCATCCCAACCAAGGCGCGCCGGGCGATGGACTCGTGGAGCGTCTCGGCAGCGTTGCTCAAATCCAGGACGCGATGGCCGTCGTCCATCTGCGCCACTAGGACGACGTTGCCCGTTACGCTGTTGTCGCCGCTCGCCATCGGCGGCATGCAGAAACCCGTCGCCGGGTCCAGCATCTGCGGCGCTGGGAGGACGGTGGTGCGCATCTCGCGGTTGGCGTCGAACAGGGCGATCAGTTCCGGCGCGCTCGCGACTTCCAGAAGCTGCGAATCCAAGGCTGTCGGCGCGCCGGGTTCGGAAGCGTCGTCGGGCGCATCGTCCGCCCAGGACGTGCTCGGCAGGGACATTGCCATCCGGTCGCCTATGACGAGTTCGCCCCACGCGGCCAGCCGGGCATCCCAGCGACAGGTTTTCTGGATGTAGTGGAGCCAGTGGCGGCTTGCGGCCCGGATTTCCGAACGCGGGACAAGATGGACGGCCCGCGGGGCGGACATCCCGTCGTCGGACTCGGTCGGTAGGATGACGTAGAGCCGGGCATCGCCGCCGAGGTCCAGCGCATAGCGCATGAGCGGCCCTTCATCGCTGTCGATGGGCTTGCCTTCCGACCAGGCGCCGGTGGCACGCGATGCGCACATGCATGCGGCAACGGTCAGCCCCGCGATGGCGTGTGTGGCGATTCTCGGCATCAAGTCCCCTTTCGGCGGTTGCTTCGGTTGAGAGCTTAAGCCTAGCCGACGGCGTCGACTCCGGCCATGCCAACCAGCGTCTATCGGGTCCCTTGCTTTTGTCGCGGCTTGACTGCGTAATGACGAAGTGTGGGTTGCTGACGGTTTACCACCGCATGGACGGCTACTCCTTGAGCGGCGAAAAACGCGCCCGTGAACTGGGCAATCGAGGGCCTTTGCGTTTCACCGCCGAGGGCGCCGTGCACCCCGACATACTCGCCGCATACTGGCAGCATGGCTTCTACGTCCTCGAGGATGTCCTCGGCACCGAGGAACTCGACGACCTCAACACGGAACTCGCAACACTCCTCGATCGCGCGCCGACCGGGCCGGGCACGGACTTGGACCGCCACGGGCGCCGCGCCTTCGGCGATGCCTTTACGACGCCCGTCTTCGCCTTCGGGAAACCCCTCTCGGACCCTTACGGCGGCACGGACGCGAACTATGGCCGGCATCCGGCGAAGATGTCCGAGCCGACGCCGGCGGACGACGCGCCGGCGCACACGGTCTACTTCATCAACGGCATCCTGCAGGTCATGGACTCCTGCCTGCGCCTATACGCGCACCCCGAGTTGCTCAAGGTCACGGAGGCCATCAACGGTGCCGACTTCGCGCCGTTCGGCGACTCGATCTGGATCAAGGAACCGGGCCTTGGCACGTCGGTCGCCTGGCACCAGGATGGGACGACGCACTGGGACCACCCGCGCTGGGACCAGGGCATCCACGGCTTCAATTTCATGGCGCAGTTGTGCCGCACGACGCCGGAGAACGCCTTGTGGGTGGTTCCGGGTAGCCACAAGCTCGGCAAGATCGACATCAAGGCACAAGTCGAAGCCAACGGCAGCGACCGTCTCCCCGACGCGGTGCCCATGCTGTGCGAGCCGGGCGATGTGGCGATCTGCAACCGCCAGGCGTTGCACGGGTCCTTCGCCAACACCTCGCCGGATCGCCGGGTGTCCATCGTTTTCGGCTTCCACCGCCTGGACGCGGTGCGCCATGTCGAGAAGCGACGCCCGAACGGCGACACGGTGGTCTATGACGACGCGCGCATCCACCAGCGCTCCCGCGTGATCCAGGTGGCCATCGATGCGCGCGCCCAGCGCTTTCCCGACGAGGTGCCGTATCGCTACGTGCCGTTCGTCGGCGAAGAGGAGGGCAACCGCTGGAACGAAGACACGCGGCGGACGGTCCTCAAGGACTACAACCTGCTGAACCTCGGGATCTAGCTGGGCTACGCTCCACCCGCAAGCGCCCCAAGGTCGTCAGTTGAGCAGGACCCGGTCGCGCGGCGTGTTCAGTTCGGCCACCACGCGCCGGGTTACCAGGTATGCGATGCCCATGGCCGCGATCACGAAGGCCACGAGCGGCAACAGGGCGAACGCCGCGAGGCTGAGGCATGAGCCGAGCACACAGCCGACGAGGAAGCCTTTGCGGAACCCAAGACGGGATCCGTCCTTCTGGGGTCGTCGGGGTCGCCTGAGCCGCATGTCCGGTGTGGCTCCGTGTTCGTCGGAGCGGGATGATCTTAGGTGGACGCTGAACCGTTGCTGAACGACCCGGATCCGCCTACCGGTAGCGTCGCGCCTGCGTATTGAACATCGCTGCGTAGTGGCCGTCGCGGGCGATCAATTCGTCGTGCCCGCCAATCTCGATCACCCGCCCGTCCTCGATGACGACGATGAGGTCGGCCATGCGAACCGTCGAGAAGCGGTGGGAGATGAACACCACGGTCTTATCGCTGGCCAGCGCGCCGACCTGTTCGTACAGCCGATGTTCGCGGAACGCATCGAGCGCGGCGGTCGGTTCGTCGAGCACGAGCATCTGGGCATCGCTCATGAAGGCGCGGGAGATGGCCAGGTGCTGCCACTCGCCGCCGGACAGGTCGATGCCTTCGTCGAAGGTCTTGCCGAGGATCGTGTCGTAGCCGTTCGGCAGCTTGTCGATGATGTCGTGGGCACCACCTTTCTCAGCCGCGGCGACGACGCGTGAACGATCTTCCATCGCGTCGGACTGGCCGAGACCGACGTTGTCGGCGGCGGAGAGGTCGTAGCGGAAGAAGTCCTGGAACACCACCGCGACTTGACGACGCAACTCGGGAAGGTCGTAGTCGCGCAGGTCACGTCCGTCGAGCAGGATCTGCCCCTCCGCGGGATCGTAGAGGCGGCTCAAGAGCTTCACCAGCGTGGTCTTGCCGGCACCGTTTTCGCCGGCGATGGCAACGCGCTGGCCCGCAGGGATCCGGAACGACACGTCGCGCAGGATCCAGGCGTCGGAACCCGGGTACTTGAACGAGACGTTGTGGAACTCGATGCCGCTTTGCATGGGTTTCGGGACGGCGTGGCCGGGCGAGTCGCGTTCCGCCAATGCACCGTCCACGGACTTCGTATCGAGGTCGGTGAATTCGAAGAAGCGGGTCGTGAACAGCGCGTTCTGGTAGACCGACCCGCCCGAACTGATCAAGCTCGACAGCAGGTTGCGGCTTTGCTGCGCGGCTTGGAATACGAGGGCTAGATCGCCAATCGTGATGTGTCCCAGGACCGCTTGGTAGACCGCGTAGCCCCAGATCGCGGCGACCCCAACGAGGGACACCAAGTTGAGCCCGATGTTCACCTTGAAGATGCCGAAGACGAGCTTGCGGATGGCCGTCAAGTAAATGTCGCGAAACCGCTGGAACCGTGACAGGAAGAGGTCGCGCAGGGTGAAGGTGCGGATCTCCTTGGCGCTGTCGCGATTGGTCAACAGCCGCACCATGTAGTCGATCATCCGGTCGTTGCGGATCAGTTCGGCACTCAGGTCGTAGCGTTTGCGCGCGAAATGTCCCTCGACGAGGATGCGGGGCAGGGCGGTCAGGATGAGCACTGCAATGGCGAGCGGGTGCAGGATGGACAGCAGGCTCACCATCGCGATCAGCGAAAACGCCTGCTGCATGAGCGAGATGGTCGACCACGAGATGTTCGAGATTCGGTAGAACTCCTGGTTGGCGTGGTGCAACTGGTCGTAGAAACGCGGCGTCTCGAAGAAGGCGATGTCGAGCGCCCCGGCCTTGTCGATGATGCGCTGCTTGGCGGTGTACCAAATCCGCTCGCTCAAGATCTCTTGGACGAACCCGGATGCGGCGTCGAACGCGGCCTGGGAGACCCACAATCCGAACAGCACGGCGAGCGGCATGAAGACGATGCCCCACGCCACCGTGCCGCCGCTCGCCGCGACCACGCCGTCGATGATGACCTTGGTCATGTAAACGATGGCCGCCGGGATCACCGCGGTGACAACCATCAGCCCGCAGGCGACGACTAGGAAGCCCGGCGCGACGACCCACATGAACCCGAATACGCGCGGCACGATCAGCGCGATGTCGCGCAACGTGTGCAGCGTGCCTTGTTCCGGAGGACGGAACGGGTCGGACATGGCGGTGTTCACACGCGCCTTAAGGGGCGCGCATTGTAGTGCGTCCTAGGTGGGCTCGCCTTCGTCGGACTCGGCCACGTGGACCACGATGAATTCCGTCTGATCGGGGGTAGGGATAGAGCCGAGGACCAGTGTTTGTCCCGGCCGGAAGGCCAAGGTTGACTCGATGCTGCCCCCCGGCCTGACCGCTTCTAGCCACAATGAGCCACCGTCAATCCGGCCGTCAATCTGGTAGTAGCCTGTTTGCTCGCCGGCATTGATGCTGAGGTCGAAACCACCGGCCGAGACCGTGACGTAGCCCTCGCCGACTAGCGAATAGCCATCGAATCGAAACACCTTCCGGAGCGCTTCTTCGACGCGTGCGAGCCGGGGATCCGACTCGCCGCCGTTGGCAGCCACCACTTGGAAGTGAAGCCGGTACGACCGTGCACTGGAGGCCACGTCGAACTGTTCGAGCATCCGCGCGATCTTGTCCAGGTTGTCAGGAGTCTCGCGCACGCTGATTGCTCGGATGCCGGTAGGGTTCGAGATTGTGCCTGGCGCCCCTGGTCGGTCGCGATACACGTAGGGATCGATGAGCGCTATGGCAGCGCGCGAGGTCAGGTGCTCGAGCTGGAACGTCCTCGTTTCCAAGTCATGCCATTTGGGTAACGGCTTGTATGCATTTAGCCAATCATCCGTTTGACCGTCGGTCCGCTCGGCCATTTCGATTTCGCAGCCAGCCAAGACCAGCAGCGCGAGGAGGGGAACTCCGAGTCTCACGTCCATAGTTACTCCTTGTAGAACCAAAACACCGTGATGTCGGGGTCGTCCGTCTGGATCACGGCAACGTTGTGGTGCGGCGCGCTGACGACAGGCGTGCGTGCTACGGTGGCTGGCGGCTGCCAGACCGGCTCGAGTAGCGGGTCTTGCGGTTGAGGGAGGACGAGCGCCAATATCGCCGCAATCGATGCTGCTGCGGCCGTGGCTGTCGCCCACGTGGGCGGCATTGACAAGCGCCACCGGGACCAGCGCCGAACGCCGGCATCGGCCCGCGCCCGACCGAGTGCGACGATTCGTGGCGCGTTCAGTTCGACAGCCGGTTCGAGCGTGTCATTCAACGTCTCGTAACCGGCCAGGATCGACCGGGCCAGGGCGCTGCAACGCTCGCAGGCGCGGATGTGCCGGGCGAGTTCGGTGGTGCCGCTGCCATCGAGCTCGTCCCGCTCGGCCCGCAGCAAGGCCTGCACAGGTCTGCCGCATGCCGATTCGACGCGTTCAGCAACCTCGTCCGTCATCGGTCGTCCCTCACGCCCGCTGCGATCAGGCGGCGGCGGAGCGCTGCCCGCGCCTTGAACAGGTTGACGCGAACCGTCGCCGGTCGGATGCCGAGTAACTCGGCAGCCTGGGCCGCCGTCATGCCCTGCAGTTCGACTAGGTCGAAGACCTCGCGCTGACGGCGTGGCAACTCGCGGAATGCCGACACGAGCAGCCGGTTGATCTCGGTGCCAGCCCGGTGCTCTTCGGGCCCGGGCACTGCCGACACCAGCTTCTCGTCGTCGAGCGGCTCGGCCCCGGCATGTCGTCGAGACCTGCGGAACAGGTCGACGGCGGCATTGCGCGTCGCCCGGTAGAGCCACGTTTCGATGCGCTCCGGTTGCCGCAGACTGTCGAGACTGGCCACCATGTGGATCAACACCTCCTGGGTCACGTCGTCGGCAAGGTCGCCGTCGCCGGTCTGGACAAGGGCCCAACGGTGCACCCGGGGGGCGGCGTTCCTGACCAACGTCTGAAGCGCGTCCGCGTTGCCGCCCGTGGCAAGAACCGCCAACTTCCCAAGCTCTTCCTGCACGGTGCGGGGTTTGAGAAACCTGCCAACATGTCAATATACGACGCGAAATCGACGCGTGGCGTTTACTCGAGGAATGGACGTGCCCCTGCTGACCGGCAAATCGAGCGACTTCCTGAAGATTGGCGTTGCCGCGGCCGGCCGGGGAGACCTCGACACCGTCTCAGCCGTGCTGGCCGAGAAGCCCGAGTGGCTGCGGCGCATCGGTTCGCACGGGCGCACGATGCTCTGGGAAGCCGCGTACCGGGGGCGGGGCCCCATGGTCGACTACCTCGCGGATCGGGGCGCGGACATCGACGCACGGGGCTGCCACTTCACGCCGCTCCTGGTCGAGGTCTCCCCGTACTGCGCTGCGCGCGTCAAGAAACACGACGCGGTCGCGCGAGGCCTGCTCGCACGAGGTGCGGTGGTCGATGTCTGTACGTCGGCCTACTTGGGCGACGTGGCCGCGGTGCGCGACAGCCTGGCCGCGGAACCGGACCTGGTGCGTGCCGAGCAACCGCAGCACGATCCCAATGTCCGCGCGACGGTGCTGCACTACGGCGTCGCCGCGGGGCAACTCGACGTGGTACGCCTGGTCTTGGCCCAAGGCGCCGATCCGGGTCCCTACGGCTACTACCTGGTCCGCTTCTGCATTTGGCGGCACCGCGCCGACATCCTAGAAGCGCTGATCGCGGCGGGACTCGATCCGGCGAGTTCCGAGCCGCCGCGTTCCGGCTTGACCGACAAGGCGATTATCGCGCTGCTCGAAGCTCACGGGGTGTCTTACGGGCCGGATCACGCCGAGGGCGGCTGGCCGCCGATCGTCTACCAGTCGCGCGGCGACCGCGGCGGCAGCGTGGCACGCGTGCGTGAACTCATCGAGCAAGGGGCCGATGTCAACGTCCGCAACTACAAGGGCCAAAGCGCCCTGCATTGCGCGGCGAAGGCGGGCTTCGTGGATATCGTGGAGGTGCTCCTGGACCACGGCGCGCGCGTGGATGCGGAGGACGACGCGGGGGAGACGCCGCTCGCGACGGCCTTGCGCTCAACCGTGAAGGGCAAGGCGCGGCTCCTAGCGGTCGTCGATCTGTTGGTTGCTGGCGGCGCCGATCCGGAACATGCCGACCGCACGGGACGCACGCCTTCGCGCATTGCGCGCCGCAAGCGTGATGCCGAGGTGTGGATGACCGCGTTGGGCGCGCGCTGATACAGTCGCGGCTTACCTTCGACCCGCGGCTCGATCCATGGACACCACCACCCCGCGCCCGCTCGGCAAGAGCGACCTCGCCGTCACGCCCCTCGGCTTCGGTGGCGGCACGATCGGCGGCCCGCAGGTCTCCAACGAGGAGAGCCTCGCGACCGTTGCGGCCGCCTGGGAAACGGGCGTTCGGTTCTACGACACCGCACCCTGGTACGGCATCGGGCGCTCCGAGCGGCGCTTGGGATTGGCGTTGTCCGCGCTGGCGCCACGGGAGTCCTTCCGGGTCAACACGAAGATCGGCAAGACCTTGGTGCCCGAACCGGTACGCGACGAGGGCGCGAAAACCTTGAGTCCGGGCGGCGAAGTGCGTACGCCACGGGATCCGATCAGCGGCTTCCGGGTCCGGTTCGAGTACACCTACGACGCCATCATGGGCCAACATGGCGACTCGCTGCAGCGACTCGGCATGTCCTCGGTCGACAGCCTCACGATCCACGACGTCGACTACGGCTACCACGCGCCGGACGGCATCGAGGCGCACCTTCGCGAACTCGCGAGGGACGGCGGGGGCGGTGCCCGGGCTCTTGAGGAGTTGCGTGCGAGCGGACGGATCAGCGCCATCGGCTGCGGCTGCAACCTCGAGTCCCGG
Organism: Candidatus Azotimanducaceae bacterium; assembly: GCA_965203685.1. Taxonomy (GTDB): domain Bacteria; phylum Pseudomonadota; class Gammaproteobacteria; order Pseudomonadales; family Azotimanducaceae; genus VXYL01. The sequence goes on along the minus strand of OZ241908.1, from coordinate 4,433,171 downwards.
AACGCCTGGAGCTGGGACGACTCCCGGCACGAGGATCTCTGCGAACGCATCGCCGAGACGGTGGATCTCGATTTCTTCGTCGTTGCCGGCGGCTACACGCTGCTCGAGACGCGGGCACTCCGGCGCATTCTGCCGCTGTGCGACGCGCGGGGCATCGGGGTGGTGATCGCGGCCCCGTACGCCAGCGGCTGGCTTGCGGACCCGTCACGGGCCGCGACCTACATGTACGCCCCCGCGCCGCCTGAGATCGTTGCCACCTCGACGCGCATGCAGGCCATCTGCGCCGAGTACGACGTGCCGCTGGCCGCCGTCGCGCTGCAGTTCCCGCTGGCCCATCCCGTGGTCGCGACGGTGATCCCGGGTGCGAAATCGCCGGCGGAACCCGTCGCCAATCGCAGCAACCTGGACGTGCCGGTGCCGCCGGAGGTCTGGGCGCGGTTCAAGCGCGAAGGACTGCTAGAGGAGGGCGCCCCGACCCCGGCGTGAGCGCGCCGCGCTGCTATACTGCAACGCGCTTTAGCGAACGCGCTTTAGCGCGCCCGCGCTGTCGCGCGCCTGCGCTGTCCGGGCGCAAAGATGATCGAGGAGAGTAGCCGACAATGAGCCTTTCGACGCTAAGTCACATCCTGGACTTCTTCAGCGGCAAGGAGCCTACGGCCGAGGAGCGCCAGGACCTCGTCAACGAGACCTTGATGCTGGTCTTGTCCCGGGCGACGGAGTCGGACACGAACATTCACCCGGTCGAGGTGGAGACGGTGCGGGAGATGGTCCAGAAGCGCACCGGCGAAGACGTCACCGCGGCGGAAGTGCGCGTTGCCGCACATTCGCGGATCTACGAGTCGGCTCCCCTGGAGAACCATGTCCAGCGGGTCGGCCGTCAGATCGACGTGCAGGACCGGGTCATGATCGCCAAGGCATTGGCCGAGGTGATCCTCGTCGACGGACGCGTTAGCGGCCGCGAAGTCCGGTTCTTCAACAGCATCGCGGGCGCGATGGAATTGACGCCCGCCGACCTCGCGGGGTTGTTCGCAACACACTGATGGTGCGCGGACGCCGGCGTACCTCCCGATAAGGCGCAGGCTCTCTGCTAGCGCAACGGGTCGAAGATCACCCGCCCGGTGGTCTTGCGGTCTGCGAGCCGAGCCAGCCCGCCCGGTAGTGCTTCGAAACCGATCGTTTCACTGATCTGTGCTGTGATTTCGCCTTTAGCGAGTCGTTCGTGCAGGTCGGCGTAGCAGCGCCGAACGAGTTCGGGGTGGCGCTCGCGGTATCCGCCCATGTGCACGCCGACAACAGAGTAGTTTTTAACCAGTACGTGGTTGGCCCGGGCCGCGGGGATCTCGCCGCTTGCAAAGCCGATCACAAGCAAGCGACCCTCCCAGGCCAGCAGTCGACGTGCGACGTCGAAGTAGCGGCCGCCTACAGGGTCGAAGACCACATCGACGCCCCTTCCATCGGTCAGACCCATGACCGACTCGTAGAGATCGTCGTTCTCGTAGTCGATCACAGCATCCGCGCCTGCCCGGGCGGCGAACTCGACCTTCTCCGGTCCCCCGGCCGCGCCGACGACCCAGCAGGCATGTCGATGCGCCATCTCCACGGCCGCCGAACCGACACCACCAGCCGCGGCCAGCACCAGCATCGTCTCGCCCGCTTGCAGCCGGGCCCTATGGTGCAGCGCGAGCCACGCCGTCCCGTGCGTGATGTGAGCACCCATGGCAGCCGCCGTGCCGAGCTCGTCCGGAATTGGATGCGCCAGTCGCTCCACGATCAAGGCTTCCTCGGCGAATCCACCCGCAGGTTCGACGGTCGGCCCGACCACCCGGGTGCCGGGCGCGACAGCAGCGTCGGGTCCCGTGGCGACCACCGTGCCTGCGGCGTTCATGCCGGGCGTGAACGGCGGCGTGCGCTTGACCTGGTAGCTGCCGCGGCATTGCAGGATGTCCGCAAAATTGAGGTCCGTGGCCTCGACGCGGATGCGTAGCGTCCCCGGTCCGGGTTCCGGCGAGGCGATCTCGACCGGCTCGAGTTCCTCCCAGGGATCGCCCAATCGGGGCATGCGCCATGCCTTCATACGAGAACACCTTGCGTCTGACGGCCCATACTATGGCCCACTTGGCGTGCGCTATACACGCGAGGTGATCCCGAACCCGGCGAATCCCGGCGCCGGCGGTTCTTTCGCCTAAGCGCGTTGCTGGCGCGCCGCAGTACTTGCGCCTAGGTGACAGGCGAGATGATCGGCCAAGTCCCTGGCATCGTCCTCCGCGCCGTGGATGAAGCTCGATTTGCGCCGCCGCAGGAAGGTTAGGCCCATCGCGACCATGCCGGGAGCGTCCGTGACGACCCCGCCGTCATGCCGAAGGCGTCCCTTGCGGTCGAATACCGGCGCGTGGAGCCACGAGTAGTCCGGTCGGTAGCCGGTCGCCCAGAGCACGCTCCGGATGCCTTCCTTGGCTAAGTCGAAGCCGAGGCTCGGCTGCTCGGGCACGACGGTCGCCGGCAGCCGTTCACCGGCCTCGGCGGTGGCCTCGTGCTGGGTGGCCCACTCGTCGAAGCCGTTGAGTAGTCGGTTCAGCTTGAGGTCGGCGAGCTTGCAGACGTTGCGCAACGAGCCGGAGAACTGCGCACGACCGTCGCGGAACGCCATGAGCCGGCCGACCAATTGGACGCCGAGTCCGGTCAACGCGTTGAGATCGAGCGTTTTGCGCTCGGGCGTGCCGACGAGTTGGGGTGACGGCAGGTTGCGTGCGCGAACAAGGTCGTCCACGGCGTCGTAGCGGTCGTCGAGCAGCCCGGTGCGCTCCATCCACCACTGGATGTCGCGGTCGCGATACGTGCGGGGCATGCGCACATGCTCACCTACGGCGAGGGTCACCGCTCGCCCGGCGCGCGCGATCTCTTCGGCGACTTGCAGGCCCGTGGCCGATGCGCCGACGACCAGCACGCCACCGGGCGGGAGCCCGTCCGGGTTGGTGTAGTCGAGTGCAGGGGTGGACGCGATGTCCGCCGGCAAGTCGCAAGCGGCTTTGGGGACATTGGGCAGGTTGCAGGCGCCACTGGCGAGGACCACGCCCCGCGTATGCCACTCGCCACGTGTCGTGGCAACGGCATAGCCCCTGGTCGTCGGTGTGACCGCAGTCACCCGCACATCGGTTTCCACCGGCGCACGGATGTGGTCCGCATAGTCCGAGATGAACGAGACCACTTCCGGCATGGTCATGAAGCCGTCGGGGTCCTCGCCGTCGTAGCGGTACCCGGGCAACCGACTCTGCCAATTCGGTGTCAAGAGACGCAGCGAGTCCCACCGTTCGGTGCGCCAAGAGTTGGCCACCTCGCCGCGCTCGAGAACGACGTGGTCGATGTCACGCCGGGTCAGCACGTGGCTCATGGCGAGGCCGCAGTGGCCACCGCCGATCACCGCTATGTCGACTGAGCGAATGGTCGAGCTCCGAAGGTGGTCGGCTTACTCGACCTCGACCGTGACGTTGGTCGGGTTGGTAATGATGTCGTACACCGCAGAGCGCTTCTGGGACTGTGCGACCAGCGCCTCGATGTCGTCGGCCGAAGCGTCGGCATCGATCTGGTAGGTCACCTTGATGCCGTTGAAGCCGTTGCGTACGTCGGCGTCGGCACCGAGGATGCCCTGGATGTCCATGTCGCCCTCGAGGGTGGCCGTGACCGACTTGAGCTGGATGTCGCGGTTCTGGGCGACCGAGGCGACGCCGGCGGTCAGGCAACTGGCAAGGCCGACGAGCACGTACTCGACCGGGGTGGCCCCATTGTCTTCCGCCGCGAAGGTCTCCGGGTGGTCGGCATCGAACAGGAACTCACGCTTGTGCTTTTGCTCGTCGCCAAGGCCGAAGTAGCCTTCCACGGACGAGCGGCTGTGTGTGCCGTTTTGCCAAGCGCAAGTAGCGCGCCACTTGAACTGGGCAGCTTCCGGGGCTTCGGACACGGCCTCGCGGGCCGCAAGGAGCGCGCCAACGTTGACGCCGTTGTCGGCGCTGCTGGCGTCCTTGGAGTCGGTCATGGTTGATGCTTCTCTTGTGCAGCGAAAACGCGCAATAGTAGCACCCCGTTTGGGGGGCTGTGCTTTGACTGTGGACGGTGTCAGCCGTAGCGGCTTTGGTTCGGGCGTCAGCTTGTTCGCGCCCGATGCGCCTGCGGTCAATGGATGCTCGCTAGCCACGTTTCCATCGACGGGATGGGTACGATGTATCGACGTTCCGGCGTCTGCGATAGGACTCCCTTCTCCACCATTTGTCGGACGAAGTCGAGTGGATCGACGTCGAAGTCTTCGTCCTCGTCCAACCCGAGCCGCCTGGTCTCGCTCCGACACAGTTTCGTCAGTTCCGGCTCGGTGCGGACATGCGCGCGCATGACCCGGACGGCGACCGCGGCAACCAGCCTCGGCCAGCGGGCCAACTCGCCGGTGCCAAGCCGCCCTTCGTAGTAGGCGCGTCGGTCCGCGCCGGTCTCCGTCCGCACTTTGTCGAGATCGATGGCTTCGAGGTCGCCGTTGGTGCGAAGCAACTCGCGACACAACGCCTGCTGGGCGCAGAAAAGGTGCTGCGGCCACCCGGAAGCTTCCCCGACGACCACCGCAAGCGCCTCCTGTCCCTCCCTGCCGCTCGAGCCGATGCCAAGCCGCTTAAGCATCCGTGCCGTGGACTCGGCGCATTCCTCATCGGTCAACGGCACCATGTTGACGACGGCGTTCTTCGCGAGACGCGACAGCCCTTCGAGACTTCGAATGCGGTCGGCGGTATGCGACAAGCCGGTGAACAGGCACACGGTCGGTAATCTGCCCAGCCCTCGCCGGTGCAGGCCCCGGAGCACGTCCGCCTCGGCCTCGGCGACGGTCTGGGCTTCGTCGAGATGGAGTACGATCACCGCTTCGCGCACGCTCTTGGCTGTAAGCGCGTCGCGCAGCTCCTGGCCGATTTCCTTTGCTCGTAAGCGCCCCATAGCCGGTCCGGTACCTCGCGTCCGCTCGGTACCGGCGCCGCCTCCGGCCCAAGGCCACGCCGGCCTTCCATGGAGCAAGCGCCACGGTCGCAAGCTCCCTTTGGCGTTTGTTCCATGGAAGGTCGCCGCGACGGCCTGCAGGGCCATGGCGGACAGCCGGGTTTGCCGGCTGGCTGTCTCGGCGGCCGCTTCGTGCAACCGCAATCCTAGGGCGTCGCGGCTGCGCAGGTCCTCGTTGTCGAGCGAAACGAACACTGTCCGGTTCGACATTGTGTCCGCCAAGTGGGCCGCGAGAGACGTTTTGCCACACCCGGGTGCCCCCTGGAAAACGCGGAACACCGCTTGGAGCCCGTCGGCGGTTTCCTGCACGGCATCGTCGAACGCTTGGATTTCGATGTCGCGCCCGGCAAAGAAAACCGCCCGATCGCGGTCTCGCTGGCGCGAGATCCTCTCGGCGAGTTCGCGGTTGAAGGCCATTTGGTCACTCTACCATCCACTCGCACTCGAGGAATGCGAGGACGCCATCTAGTCTTGGTTGTTTTCTTGCCTGGGATCGCACCTCGGCGTTACCCGCGAGTTTGCACAAAAACGGCGAACCCAAGCTCCGGCCCCGCGTTACAGTGCGCGCGTGATGGGTCGTGGACGCACACGGATGGCCGAAGCCCGCCTACAACTGGTACGCACGAACGCGGACGCGCCGTGTCCAAGGCACGTCGCGATCGTCATGGACGGCAACCACCGTTGGGCGCAGAGCCGTCGCTTGCCGCGCGCGGCTGGGCATCGCGCCGGGGCGCAGAACGTCAAGGCGATCGCGAAGGCCTGCGCCGACCGCGGTGTCGAGTGCCTCACCTTGTTCGCCTTCAGTACCGAGAACTGGCAGCGGCCGCGGCGTGAAGTCAACGTCCTCCTGGACCTCATGCGTGGCGTCCTCAACGAAGACCTCGAGGAACTCAACGAAAAGGGCGCGCAGTTGCGCTTCATCGGCGACCGAAGCCGGTTTCCGGATGACCTGCAGGCATTGATGGATCGCGCCGAGAGGCGCACGGCGGGAAACAGCCGGCTCCACCTGGCCATCGCGGTCAACTACGGCGGCCGCTGGGACATCGTCGAGGCGACGCGGCGGCTGGCCCGGGGGGTTCAAGCCGGCACGCTGGATCCCGAGGCGATCGATGAGCGGAGCTTCGCGACACACCTGGCGCTTGGCGATCTGCCGCCACCCGATCTGTGCATTCGGACCGGCGGTGACCACCGGATCAGCAATTTCCTGCTGTGGGACTTCGCGTATACCGAGTTCCATTTCACGTCGGACTTCTGGCCCGATTTCGACGCTGATAGCCTCGACCGTGCGTTCGCCGACTATGCTTCACGGCAGCGCCGGTACGGTCGGAGGGCAACTGCCTGAGCCGACCGGGCGTTGCCGTAAGGCACCGAGAGAGGCTTGTAAGGATGTTGAAAGTACGCGTGGCAACGGGGGTGACCCTCGCGGTGGGCGTCCTCGCTGCCGTGGTGTTGCTGCCCTTGGCCTGGATGGCCGCGTTTTTCCACTTGGTCGTGCTTGTCGCGGGATACGAGTGGGCCAGGTTGTGCGGCGTCGAGACGCGGGCCGGATTCGTGGTCTACGCGGCGGTGTTGTCGGCGGCTGTTGCCTTTCTATGGCTGTTCCCGGATGCCTGGATGCCAGCGCTGCTGCTCGCGGTCATGTTTTGGCTTGTCGTCGTCGCCGTCGTCGTGCGCTATCCCGCAAGCCTGCCGCTGCTGCGTGCCATGCCCGTCGTGCTTGCCGGCGGGGTGGTGGCTCTTGGCGCCGCGTGGCTGGCACTGGTGGTGCTGAAGGCGGCGACAGGGTCACATGGCGACTCCGTCGGCGCGTGGCAGATTGCCTGGCTCCTGGCGGCGGTCGCGCTGGCCGATACGAGCGCCTATTTCACGGGACGCCGCTTTGGCCGGCGCAAGTTGGCACCGGCGCTTAGCCCGGGGAAAACCATGGAAGGCGCTCTCGGCGGCGCGGCGGCCGTGCTGGCGTGGTCGGTCTGCGCGGCGGCGTTGTTCGACGGTTCGATTACGCGCTGGTTGCTACTCGGCGTGGCGGTCTTCGCCGCGGCGGTGGTCGGGGACCTCTTCGAAAGCGCCCTCAAGCGCACCCGCGGCGTCAAGGACTCCGGTGGAATCCTCCCAGGTCACGGTGGGGTCCTCGACCGGATCGACTCGGTTCTCCCAGCGGCCCCCGTGTTCGCCCTGCTCATCACCTAAGCCCATTCCGCGTGGTACGCGGACGTCCTCGAACGGCTTGCCGTTCGCGTCCGCCATCCCGGCGTCGTGGAGGTTCGATGCGGGCCAGGAGGCCCGCGTACCTGCACGCCAACGGGACAACTGGCCGATTCCGTCGCACGAAGGGGCTGCTAAGATGGGCGGAACTTGCGCCCAAGGCCCGGAGTCCAAGGCCAATCCATGGACGTTTTGTACAACGCCTTCTTCCTGCTGCTGGCGATCGGCATCCTGGTCACGTTCCACGAGGCCGGGCACTTCCTCGTGGCCCGTTGGGCGGGTGTTCACGTGGTGCGCTTCTGCGTGGGCTTCGGCAAACCGTTGCTTAGTTGGCGGGACCGTCGTGGAACGGAATTCTGCGTCGCCGCGTTGCCGCTCGGCGGCTACGTTCGCATGTTCGACCGGCGCGATCCGGATGCGGCCAGTCACGAGCCGGCCGACCCGCGGCTCGCACAGCGCTCCTACGACCGGTTGACGCCGCAGTGGCGCGTGGCCATCGCGCTTGGCGGACCGGGCGCGAACTTCGTGCTCGCCTTCCTTTTCTATTGGCTGGCTGCCGTGGTCGGCGTCACGGTCGCCATTCCCCACGTCGGCGCGGTCGTTCCCGACAGCCCGGCTGACCAGGCGGGGCTGCGGGCCGGACAGGAAGTCGTTGCGGTCGACGGCAAGCCCACCAACGCCTGGCTGGATGTGGGTCTAGCCCTGGCCGCCCGGCTGGGCGACTCGGGCGTGATCGAGGTCGAGACGGGCGGCAACGGGCCGGCCGGGCGCCATCGGATTCCGATCCAGGATTGGCTGGTTGGCGAGGACGATCCGGACACGGTTGGCGCCCTTGGGCTGGAATCGGGTCTCCTGGCCGCGATCGGCGACGTCACGGTTGACGGGCCGGCGGAGCGAGCAGGGCTCAGAGCCGGCGATCGCATCACCCACGTCGACAACGAGCCGGTGGTCTTGTGGAGCGACCTCGTCGAGCGTATCCGCGGCAGTCCGGGCCGGGAACTGCGCCTTGCCGTAGTGGGCGATGCTGGTAGCGAGCGCACATTGCGGATCACGCCGGGGGTCAGGGTTGACGACGACGGGACGCGGTTCGGGCAGATTGGCGCCTACGTGGCTTTACCCAAGCGCATTGTGCGCTACGACCCCGTCGAAGCGGTCGGTCGGGCGGTCGGGCAGACGTGGTCGAACACGGGACTCACGGTCGGCCTCCTGGCCAAGATGGTCACGCTCACCGTGTCGCCGAGCAACATCTCGGGCCCGATCACGATCGCGGTCGTTGCGGGCGAGTCCGCCCGGGTCGGAATCGGTCGCTTTCTGTCGATACTCGCGCTCCTGTCCATCAGTCTCGGCGTGATCAACCTATTGCCGATTCCCATCCTGGACGGCGGCCAAGTCGTGGCCCACACGTTGGAGATCGTGCGCCGCAAGCCGCTCCCGCCAATGGCCGAGGCGGTGGGCGCCCGGCTTGGCATCGCAGCGGTGGTCGGTATCATGGTCCTGGCCTTCTACAACGACTTCACACGCTGGTTCTAGCGGGGCTCAAGTGCATACGAGGAGGCTTGTCATGAAACACCCCTTGGGACATCGGACGGCGATGAACGCCTTCGCCGTTGTGGTGGCGACGGCCGTCATGCTGCCCGCGCAGACGTTCGCCGCGGAGTCGTTTTCGGTCGACGAGTTGCCGGCGCGCATGGGGTCTTTCAAGGTAGCGGACATCCAGTTGCAGGGCCTACAGCGGGTGTCGTCCGGCACCGTCTTCAACCTACTGCCGGTGAACGTCGGAGACACCGTTGACGGGGCGGAGATCCGCGAGTTGACGCGGGCGCTGTTCAAGTCCGGCTACTTCGACGACATCCAGATGCTGCGCGACGACGGGTCGCTCGGCAGCGATGCGCAGGCGGACAATCGAGCGACCCTGATCGTGCGCGTGCGCGAGCGCCCGGCCATCGAAGAAATCGAACTTGACGGCAACAAGGCGATCAAGACCGAGGACTTGTTGGAGAGCCTCGGCGAGGCGGGGCTGCGCGAAGGCGAGATCTTCAAGCAGGCGACGCTGGAACGGATCGGCATCGAGCTGCAGCGGTCGTACTTCGCCCAAGGCCGTTACGACGCGGCGATCGATGCCTCGGTCAAGACGCTGCGCCGCAACCGGGTCGACATCGAGATCGACGTCGACGAAGGCAAGGGGTCCGGGGTCCGCCAAATCAACTTCGTCGGCGCGACGGTCTTCAGCCAAGAGGAATTGCTTGCGCCCTTGGAACTGCAGCATCCCACCTTGTTGTCCTTCCTGCGCGGCAAGGACAAGTACTCGCGGGAGAAGATGCAGGGTGACCTCGAGACGCTGGAGGCGTACTACCAGAACCGCGGCTACGTGGAATTCAGCGCCCGGTCGGTCCAAGTCAGCATCACCCCGGACAAGCGCTCGGTGTACGTCACCGTCAACGTCCACGAAGGCGACAAGTACACGGTGGACGAGGTCAAGTTGATCGGTGACGTGTCGGACGTGGATCCCGACCTGGTGAGCGGTCTGTTCATCGTGCAGAAAGGCCAGACGTTCAACCGCGCCGCGGTCACCGCGACGGAGGAGCGCATCACCACGGCGTTCGGCAACTCCGGCTACACGTTTGCAAGCGCGACCGGTGTTCCGGAAACCAAGGAGAACGGGCTGGTCGACGTCAAGTTCGTGGTTGATGCCGGCAAGCGCGCGTATGTGCGCCGGATCAGCTTCGAGGGCAACTCGCTAACGCAGGACAACGTCCTGCGCCGCGAGATGCGCCAAATCGAGGGCGGCTGGGCATCCACCCGGCAGATCGACCGCTCCAAGACGCGCCTCGACCAACTCGGCTACTTCAAGCCCAACTCGGTCAATGTCGAGACGCCGCAGGTGCCGGGCGCCGACGACCAGATCGACGTGGACTTCACGGTCGAGGAGTTGCCGACCGGCGCCTACACGGCGCAACTCGGCTACTCCCAGTGGGGCGGCATGATGGTATCGCTCGGCGTGCAGCAGAAGAACGTCGCCGGCACGGGCAACAGCATCGGCGCGCAGATCAGTTGGAGCGACTACCAGAAGGCGGCCAACTTCAGCTATCACGATCCCTACTACACCGTTGACGGCATCAGCCGCGGGTTCAACGTCTTTGCCCGGGAGACCAATTTCTACGCCATCAACATCGCGCGCTATTCCACCGACGCCTACGGGGCCGGTGTGAATTTCGACTTTCCCGTGGGGGAGACGCAGCGTCTGCAGTTTGGCATGACGGTCGAGCACACCAGCATCAACGACAACCTGTACTCGGCGCGTGAGATCTCGGACTTCATCACCCAGGCCGGTGCGGACTTCCTGAACGTCAAGGCGCAAGGGTTGTGGATGCGAACCACGCTGAACCATGGCTTGTTCCCGACCGCTGGACGACGTCAGTCGTTGAGTGCCACCGTCTCGCTGCCGGTCAGCGACCTGCAGTTCTACCGGCTGGTCTACAACGCCGATCTCTACTATCCGTTCCCGTTTGCGCGCAAGCTCTCCGGCCACCTGCGGACACGCATAGGCTACGGCGACGTGTACGGGTCGACGCCCACGTACCCGTTCTACGAGCATTTCTTCTCCGGCGGGTTCGGCTCCGTCAGGGGCTTCGAGAAGAGCACCTTGGGGCCGAAGATCACGGATACCAGTTTCTTCAGCCGACCGGAGGGCCGACCGTTCGGCGGCAACGTCTTGATCGAGGGGACGGCCGAGGTCGTCTTCCCGATGCCGTTCATCGGCGAGTCGCGCGGCGTGCGTTCCACCTTCTTTGTCGATGCCGGGAACGTCTTCAACACCCATTGCCCGGCGTTCAGCCTGCGCTGCTTGGAGCCCGACCCGGAGGAGATCCGGGTAACGACGGGCCTCGGCGTCACTTGGCTTTCCGCCATGGGGCCCATGTCGTTCGCCTTGGTCCATCCGCTCAACAACAAGCCCGGCGACGAGGTCGAACGCTTCGCCTTCGAAGTCGGGCAATCGTTCTAGTTCGCGTGGCCGCGGGCAGGGATTTGCCTATCCGGTACACGTGCCTTGTCCGCAGCGGGCGCGCAGGCTGTCGGCTGGCTATAATGCGCGCCCGGCGAAAACGCCACCGGGGCTGCGCCGCAATTCGCGTTTGACTGAAGACTAGGAGAACCGCCCGCATGTACTCTGAGGCGAGAAGCGCAATGAAATGGCAGGCTTGGGTCGCTGCCGCCACGTTCGGGGTCGTCGTTCTTGCGGCGCCCGTCGCGACTGCACAGGACGAGGCGGTGCAGGTCGCCCAACTCAACGTGGCCGTGGTGAACACGGTCCAGGCCATCCAGCAGAGCGAAGAGGCGACGGCCTTCACGGAGCAATTGCAGCAGGAGTTGGCGCCGGAGCAGACCGAACTGCAAGGCCTTCAGCAGGAAATCAACGATCTGCGTCAGCGCGTCCAGGACGAAGGCGACGTCATGTCGGCAGACGAACAGCGCAGGGTTGCAAGAGACATAGAGAACAAGCAGATCGATCTCGAGTTCCGCGCCCAGAAGCTCCAGAAAGACGTCCAGGATCGCCAGCAGGAACTCATCCAGGTGATGGGCCCGAAAGTGCAGGCCATCGTCAACGATTTGGTGGAGGTCGAGCGTTACGACCTCGTGTTCGAGCGCAGCAACGTCGGCTACGTCAACCCGCGGCACGACATCACGGCGAAGGTGACCGAAAAGCTCAACGAACGCTACGCCGAGGCCGGATCAGGCAACTAACCCGACGGCGCTTCACCGGATGGCGCCGGGTTTGTGAGCGGCGTTCCTAGGCGTGTCCACCATCGAGGAGATTGCCGAGGCCATCGGCAACAAGCTCTCGGGCGGCACTGACGTCCGCGGCGATGCGTCGACCACCATCCGTGGTCTCGCACCCATCGACACCGCTGGGCCGGATCAGATCACGCACCTGTCGGGGCCCGCGTACCGGCGGTTCCTGCCCGGCACCCGCGCCGGGGCCGTCCTGCTTCGGGAGAGCGACGCGTCCGCGTGTCCATCGACCGCCATCGTGGTTGCCAATCCCTACCTTGCGTTCGCCTACGTCTCGCAGATGTTCGCGACGCCCCCACGGATCCCGGCGGGCGTTCACGACGCGGCGCACGTCGCGGATTCGGCACGCGTCGATCCCGATGCCGCGATCGGCCCAGGTGCCGTCGTCGGTGCGGGTGCCGAAATCGGCCCCAACGCGGAGATCCGCGCCAACGCGCACGTCGGGGAGGGCAGTCGGATCGGTGCGGGGACCGTGGTGCATCCGAACGCGTGCATCTACCACGGCGTGCGCATCGGCCAGCGCTGCGTCATTCACGCCGGCGCGGTGATCGGTGCCGACGGATTCGGCTTCACGCCGGGCGAGACCGGCGAACTCGTCGAGATCGCGCAACTCGGCGGTGTGACCCTCGGGGACGACGTGGTCGTTGGAGCCTGCTCGACCATCGACCGTGGCGCCATCACCGACACCGTCGTGCATGACGGCGTGAAGATCGACAACCAGGTGCAGATCGGCCACAACTGCGAAATCGGCGAGCACACGCTGATCTGCGGTGCCGTGGGACTCGCCGGCAGCACGAAGATCGGACGCCACTGCGCACTGGCCGGGGGTGCTGGCGTCGCCGGCGACGGGCCGGTGGAGATCTGCGACTTCGTCCAGGTTGGCGTGGTGACCACGATCACCCGTTCAATTACCGAGCCGGGTGTGTATTCGGGTGGCGTTTTGCATAATACGAACCGTCGTTGGCGGCGTAATGCGTTGCGCTTCAACCAACTCGACGAGCTTGCGCGGCGGATCGCGCGCTTGGAAAGGGAACGTTAAGTGCAGTTGACCAACGACGAAGTCCTCGAGCACTTGCCGCACCGGTACCCGTTCCTGCTCATCGATTGCGTCGACGAGGTGGTTCCGGGGGAGTACATCGTCGGGCGCAAGAACGTCTCCGGCAATGAGCCGTACCTGCAAGGCCACTTCCCGGGCTATCCGATCATGCCGGGCGTACTCATCGTCGAGTCGCTCGCGCAGCTCTGCTGCGTCTTGGCGTTCAAGACGTCCGGCGGGAAGCCCGGCGACGGCAATCTGCACTACCTCGCGGGGCTCGACGACGCCCGCTTCAAGCGCCGCGTTCGCCCGGGCGACATCCTCACGCTCCGCGGCCGGATCGCGAGCCGCCGTCGCCAACTCATGAAGTTCGACTGCGAAGCGCACGTGGACGACGAGCTCGCCTGTTCGGTGAAGCTCATCTGCGTGGAACGGAAGATCGAACCTTGAGCGGGACGATGGGGCCCGGTGTCCAGATCGACGAACGCGCGATTGTCGACCCGTCGGCGCGGCTCGGAGAGAACGTCTCGGTCGGCCCTTGGTCCATCGTCGGGCCGGACGTGGTGGTGGGCGACGACTGTGAGATTGGCCCACACGTGATCCTCCGCGGTCCGACGGTGCTCGGGCGCGGCAACCGGATCTTCCAGTTCTCCACCGTCGGCGAGGGTTCTCCCGCGTTCGCCTACAAGGGCGAGCCGACGACCCTGACGATTGGCGATGGCAACGTCATCCGCGAAGGCGTCACGATCCACCGCGGCTTGGCGACGGACCGTAGCCGGACGGTCATCGGCAGTGACAACCTGATCATGGCCTACGTCCACATCGGCCACGATTGCGTACTCGGTGACCGGATCGTGATGGCCAACAACGCCTCGGTTGCCGGGCACGTCTCCGTGGGCGACGAGGCGGTCTTGAGCGGCTATGCCGGCGTGCCCCAGTTCCGCAGCATCGGTGCGTACGCTTTCGTGGGCGCCATGTCGCTCGTGACCAAGGACATACCGGCCTACGTGACGGTGGACGGCAACCCGGCCGGCGCCGTGGGCTTGAACGTGGAGCGTCTGCGTCGGCTCGGCTTGAGCGACGAGGTGAAGAAGACGCTGCAGGATGCCTACAACACGGTCTATCGCCGGGGCCTGACGCTGAAAGAGGCGTTGCGCGAGCTCAAGCCGATCGCCGCCGCCGTGCCCGAAGTTGCGTGTTTCGTGGGTTCGATCGAGGCGTCGGAGCACGGCATTGTCCGTGAGCGGCGACGGCAATGAACGCGACCGCAAGCGGTCGCCCAGATTTCGCTGCGCGAAATCTCCCCAAGCGATCGATGGCTCGCGCCGATAGGGTCCGGATGCAGTGAAAATCGGGATCGTCGCAGGCGAGACGTCCGGCGACATCCTCGGCGGCCGGCTCATGGCGGCGATTCGCGAGCGAGTCTCCGATGTCGAGTTCGTCGGCGTCGGCGGCGAGTTGATGCTCGCCCAGGGCCTGCAGGCGCTTGCCCCCTTGGAGGCGCTGGCCGTCAATGGCTTCCGGGATCCGCTCCTGCGCAGCCCGAGCCTGTTTAGGCTGCTGCGCCGGCTCAAGCAGCGGTTCCTCGCCGAACCCATGGACGTCGTGGTGGGCGTGGACTTCAACGTGTTCAACTTCATGCTTGAGCGGTCCGTGAAGAGGCGTGGCATCCCAACCGCGCACTACGTCAGTCCGTCCGTATACGCTTGGCGACCGGGACGGATCAAAGGTATTGCCAAGACGGCGGACGCGGTGTTGGCGCTTTACCCGTTCGAGCCACCGTTGTACGAGGACCATGGCGGCCGAGCGGTCTTCGTCGGCCATCCGCTGGCCGACGAGATCGATCCCGACGCCGGCTCTGTAGACGCCCGGCACCGCGCCCGGGAAGCCCTGGGTGTCCCGGCAGATGGATTCGTGGTGGCACTCCTCCCGGGAAGCCGGTCGTCCGAGATCGGGCATCTCGGTGCGATCTTCCTGCGCACGGCGGACGGCTTGCGCGAGACCTTTGCCGATGCCGAGTTCCTGGTCCCGGCGCCCACGCCCGCGGTCCACGCCTCGATGCAGCGCGTCCTCGCCGAGGTGCCAGTGGCCGGCGTACGCCTCGTCCACGGACAGTCGCGCACGGTCATCGCGGCTGCCGACCTCGTTCTCGTCAAGTCGGGCACGGCGACATTGGAGGCCATGCTGCTGCGCCGGCCGATGGTGGTGACGTATCGCATGGGTGCGCTCACGGCGTGGCTGATCCGACGACTAAAGACGTCCGCGTACGTCGCGCTGCCGAACATCCTCACCGGGCGAGAACTGGTCCCGGAACTGCTTCAAGAGCAAGCGCAACCGGAACGGCTGGCGGATGCCCTCGTCGAACAATACCGACGCAGCCAGGACGACCCGGCGTATCTCGAGACGTGTGCGCATTGGCATGAAAAACTGCGTCAAGGCGGTGCCGGAAAGGCCGCGGAGGTGGTACTGTCTCTGACAGGGCGGGGAAGTGCTTAAGTGAGCGGCTCTTAGGCCGGTTGCCGATGGTCCAAGGACAGGATTTCCGATTCGCCGTGCAACGGATCGGGGTGACAGTTGGCGGTTAGCGATCTCCTTGGCGAGCGTGACCTCATGTTCGAGGGCGCCCATGTCGCGGGCGTTGACGAAGTCGGTCGCGGTCCGCTCGCGGGCCCGGTCGTCGCCGGTGCGGTCGTGCTCGACCCGGCGAGACCAATCGAGGGGCTCCGTGATTCGAAGGAACTCACCGCCGCGCGTCGCGCCGAACTCGCGGCCGAGATCCGTGAACGCGCCCACGCCTGGGCGCTTGGGCGTGCCGAGGTGGCCGAGATCGATCGCATCAACATTCTTCGGGCGGCGTTGGTAGCGATGCGCCGTGCCGTCGAGGGTTTGCCGCTCGGCGTTCGCGTCGCCTACATCGATGGCAACATCGCGCCGACGCTACCGTGCACAAGCGTCGCGGTCGTGGGCGGCGACGCCACGGTTCCGGCGATCAGCGCGGCGTCGATCATCGCCAAGGTGGCGCGCGACGAGGAGATGGCGGCGGCGGCAACGCGCTACCCGGGCTACGGCTTCGAATGCCACAAGGGCTATGCCACCGCGGAGCATCTCGACAGTCTTCGCCGCTTGGGCCCGACGCCTCTGCATCGGCGCACGTTCGCGCCGGTGGCGGTAGCGGCGGGAGACGTCGACGCTCCGCGGCAAACGACGCTGTGGACGTATGCATCATGAATGCGTCGGTTCCGTCAGAGCGGATTGCCTACCAGACGGGCGACGAGATCCAGCCGGTCCGGGAGCATGACGGCGCCGACGCGGGGCTGGCGGACTTCGTCCACCTCGCGCTGCACAGCGAGTTCTCGATCACGGACGGCTTGGTCAAGGTCAAGGAGCTTGCGGCCAAGGTCCGCGATCTGAACATGCCCGCCGTGGCGCTGACCGACCGCACGAACCTCTTCGGGCTCGTGAAGTTCTACACCGCCTGTCGCGACGCCGGGATCAAGCCGTTGGTCGGTGCCGATTTGGATTACGAAGGGGCGGACGGGACGGTGTGCCGATGCATCGTGCTGGTGGCCAACGCGACGGGGTACGCCAATCTCCTGCGCCTGGTGTCGGCCGCCTACACGGACGCGCCCGCCCGCGGGCATGGGGACGGGCATGGCCACGGCCGCGTCTCCCGCCAAGCGATCCTGGATGCGGCGGAGGGCCTGATCGTCCTGCTCGGTGCCGCGAGCGATGTCGGCGTGGCAAGCGGTTCGCCGGATGTCGCAGCGCGGCGGCTTACCGACTGGCGCGACGCGTTCGCCGACCGCGTCTACCTCGAGGTCGTCCGCACAGGTCGGCGGGGCGAAGAGCAGTTCGTTCTGGAGGCGGTGGACCTCGCCGTTCGCACGGGCGTGCCGGTCGTCGCGAGCAACGACGTCCGGTTCCTGGCCACCGAGGACTTCGAGGCCCACGAAACCCGCGTGTGCATCCAGGAAGGCCGCGTGCTCACCGACACGCGGCGCGAACGCCGGTACAGCGACCAGCAGTACCTGCGCACGCCGGCAGAGATGCGGGACCTCTTCGCGGATCTCCCCGAGGCCATCGACAACACCGTCGAGATTGCCAAGCGCTGCAACTGCGAAATCGAGCTCGGCACCTACCACTTGCCCGAGTACCCGGTACCGGCGGGCGCCACGCTCGAGGCGACCTTGCGCGAGAGATCCACGCGCGGACTCGAGGAATACCTCGCCTCGAGTGTGCAAGGCGGCGGTGAACGGGACGCCGATGCCTACCGTGCGCGGCTTGACTACGAACTCGGGATCATCATCCAGATGGGCTTTTCCGGCTACTTCCTGATCGTGCAGGAGTTCGTCGTCTGGGCTCGAGAGAACGATGTCCCGGTGGGTTGCCGCGGCTCCGGCACGGCCTCGCTGGTGGCATTCTGCCTCGGCATCACGGATTTGGACCCGCTCCATTACGGCCTCATCTTCGAGCGCCTGCTCAATCCCGAGCGAGTATCCATGCCCGACCTCGACATCGACTTCTGCATGGAAGGCCGGGAACGCGTGATCGCCCACGTCGCGGAACGCTACGGCCACGACGCGGTCAGCCAGATCGTCACCTTCGGCACCATGGCGGCCCGGCTAGTCGTGCGCGACGTGGCGCGCGCCCAGGACAAGCCGTTCGGCTTGGCGGATCGGCTCTCGAAGATGATCCCGTTCGAGGTCGGCATGACCTTGGAGAAGGCCGTTGACCAGGAGTCGGAGTTGCGCGAGTTCATCGAGCGTGACGAGGACGCCGCGGAAATCATGGAGATGGCCTACAAGCTCGAAGGCATCGTCCGCAATACCGGCAAGCACGCCGGTGGCGTGGTCATCGCGCCGACGACTCTCACGGACTACGTGCCTCTGTACGCCGACCAGGCCGGAGGCGGCGTTGTCTCGCAGTTCGACCTCAACGACGTCGAGGAGGCGGGCCTCGTCAAGTTCGACTTCCTCGGCCTCAAGACACTCACCATCATCGATTGGGCCGTGCGGGCCATCAACGAGGAGCGAGCACGCGTCGGTGATGATCTGATCGATGTCATGCGCTTGCCGCTCGATGATCCCGAAACCTACGAACTCCTGAAGACCGCCGACACCACGGCGATCTTCCAGCTCGAGTCCGAGGGCATGAAGGACCTCATCCGACGTCTTCAGCCCGACACCATCGACGACATCATTGCGCTAGTGGCGCTTTACCGGCCAGGCCCGTTGCAGTCGGGCGCTGTCGACGACTACATCGACCGCAAGCACGGCAAGAAGCCGGTGTCCTACCCCCACGACACGTTGCGCGAACCGCTCGCCGGAACCTACGGCGTCATGCTCTACCAGGAGCAGGTCATGAACATGGCGCAGCGCCTCGCGGGCTTTTCACTCGGCCAGGCGGACCTGCTGCGTCGCGCGATGGCGAAGAAGAAGCCGGAGGAGATGGTCGAAGTGCGCCGGCAGTTCGTCGCCGGCACGGACGAGGCCGGCGTGGACCAACGCATTGCCAACGACATATTCGATCAAGTCGAGAAATTCGCGGGCTACGCGTTCCCCAAGGCGCACTCGGCAAGCTATGCCATGCTCACCTTCAGGGCGGCCTGGTTGAAGGCGCACTACCCGGCGCAATACATGGCCGCCGTGTTATCCGCAGACATGCACAACACCGACAAGGTCGTGTCGTTGGTGGACGAAGTGAAGCGGCTCGGACTCACCGTGCATCCGCCCGACGTCAACCTCAGTGCGTCCCGGTTCAGCGCCACGACCACGGGCATCCGCTACGGCCTCGGCGCAGTCCGCGGCGTCGGCGAAGGCCCCGTCGAGGCGATGATCGCGGCCCGCGGGGAGGGGGCGTTCGAGAGCTTGCCGGACTTCTGCCATCGCGTTGACGCCCGGCGGGCGAACAAGCGTGTCCTGGAGGCGCTGATCCGTGCCGGCGCGATGGACTCGTTCGGGGCATCGGGAGAGTCCATCGAACTGGCTCGGGCGCGACTGCTCGAGGAAATGCCGGCCACCGTCCAAGGCGCGGAGAGGGCGGCGCGCGACGCGGAGATCGGCATCGACGACATGTTCGGCGGTGTTCCCGAGGCGGTGTCCGAGATCGTGCGCGGCCGCGTTCGCGAGTTGACCAAGCGCGAGAAGCTCGAAGGCGAGAAGGAAGCCTTGGGCTTCTACCTCACCGGCCACCCGATCGACGACTACTTGGACGAGATCCGCCGGTTCTGTCCGCGGCCGGTCGCGCGCTTGTCGGTCAGGGACGGTCGCCAGTCCGCAGTCGGCCTCGTCGTCTCGATGCGTACGCGACGGGGCCGCAACGGCAGCATGGGTTTCCTGGTGCTCGACGACCGCAGTGGGCGCATCGAGGTGGCCGTCTTTGGCGACGTGTACCAGCAGCACCGCGCCAAGCTCATCAAGGACGAAGTCCTCGTGGTGCTCGGCGAGGTGCAGCGGGACGACTTCGACGGCAACCTGAAGCTCAAGGCCGACAGCATCATGACGATCGCGGAGGCCCGCAACTACTACGCCGACCACTTGGCGATTCGGTTGGCGGCGGACGGGGTCGGCGGCGACCTGTCGGCGCGCTTGCGCAACACTTTGCGGCCCCACTTGGCTGACAGCGGTGGTCGCGTGGTCCTGGATTACCGGGGCGCATCGGCCGGCGGTCGCATCGTACTGGGCAATGCCTGGCGCGTGGACCTGAACGACGAGCTGCTGTTGGGTATGCGCGAGGCATTCGGCGACGAGGCCGTCTCCGTCCGCTATGCCGGTTGAGGCCGCCTCGGGCGTCGCCCAGGCCATTGCCGCGACGACAGCGCTCGCGCCGTGGTTCGATGGGAAGCCGAAGGGCGCGCTCTGGGTGGCCTTCAGCGGCGGAAGCGACTCGACCGTTCTTCTACACGCGCTACGCGATGTTCCGGGCGTGGCAGCAACACACATTGACCATGGCCTAGACGAAGATTCGCCCACATGGGCCCGGCAATGCGCGCGCGTGGCGGCGGACTTTGGCGTGGGCTTCGAGGCCCGGCGCGTATGCGTCGCGGCCAGCGGCAACCGGGAGCAGGCGGCCCGACGCGCACGCTACGCGGCATGGCGGGAACTGCTCCGGCCCGGCGACTTGCTCGCCCTGGCACACCACGCGGACGACCAGGCCGAGACGCGGATCTGGCAACTGCTGACCGGTCGGGAACCCGGCGGCATGCCCGCGGAACGACGCCTGGGCAGCGGCTCGTTGGTTCGACCGCTGCTCGCCGTCCGCAGAGCGGCGATTACGGCTTACGCCGAGCATCATGGACTGCGCTGGATCGAGGATCCGTCGAACACCGACTTGAGCTTCGACCGCAACTACATCCGGGCGCGCATCCTGCCGCGCATCGAAGAGCGCTTTCCCGGCGCGGTGGAGCGGCTCGCCCGGCCCCGACCCGTTGCGGCGCCGATGCCGCTCGCAGCGTCCGCTGTGAGCACGAACATGATCGCGGACTGGTTGAGGGCGGCAGGATTGCCCGTCGCGCAGGCCGCCGTGGCGGAGATCCTGCGCCAGACATCCGCCTGCCGGGATCGCGTGCCGCGCGTGGCAGTTGCGCCGGGGATCCACGCTTGGCGACACGCCGACCACTGGCACCTTGTTCGCGATCGTGCCCCTGTCACGACGCAACAGGCCACCGTCGGAACGTGTGCGCGGATTGCCAGCGGCGTGCTCGGCTGGCGTCGTGGCGGGCGAGGTTTGCCGGGGGGGATGCGCGCGACGATGCGCGCCCGTTCCGGTGGCGAACGGCTGCGGGTGGATGGCCGCAACGTGACCAAGTCCGTCAAGGCGTTGCTCCACGACGCGGGCGTGCCGCCGTGGCGCCGGCCCGGTTGGCCACTGCTCTATGCCGACGACGAGCGGCTCGTGGCGCTGCCGGGTTTGGCCGTCGCCGAGGACGCAGCGGTCGCGAGCGGCTGGCAGCCCGAGTGGACGCCCGTCGAGGACTTCTAAGTGTCCGACCCGGCGGGAGGAAAGAACGCGCGAGCCGATGTCGCCGGGTGTCCGCACAACTTCCACAGCGCCGCGTACGTCGAGGCGTGGGCGGCGAAGGTCGACAACCCGATCCGTCGCAGCGTCTTCCACCACATCCTCGCCAACCTGCATCTGCACTTGCCGACCGACGACGCGGCCCACGTCGTGGAACTGGCCTGCGGGCCGGGCCTGCTCGCCGAGTTCCTCCTCGACAACCACCCGACGATGACCTACGAAGGACTCGACTTCTCGGCACCGATGCTGGACATGGCGGAGCGACGCCTCGGTGCGCACGGCGACCGAGCGTCCTTGCGCCTGGCCGATCTCCGCGAGGACGCCTGGCCAGATTCGGTCGAACGCGTCCCGCAGGCGGTGATCTCGACGCAGGCGTTGCACGACGTTGGCGGCCCGAAGGAGCACGCGGCCATCTACCGCGCATCCGCCGCGCTCCTCGCCCCCGGCGGACTGCTGCTCAACGCGGATTTCGTCGACCGTCCGGGCGCAGTGCGGCGCCGCATCGAATTGTCACGACACCTCGAAATGATGACCGCGGCAGGCCTTCGCGGCTCCAAGGCGACGCTCGACCTCGGGCCCTATGCCTGCGTGGTGGGTTTCACGCCGCCGCCTCCATAGCTCGGAGGTACGCGGACGTCCGCGAGCGGCCTGCCGTTCGCGTCCGCATTTCGGACTCGTGCAAGGTACTGTGCGGCCCGGGACGCCACTCCAAGCAGACTACGACTTGGAAGCTGCCGACAGCAACTCCACGTCATCAATGCGCGCTGCCTGGAGATCGAATGTGTACAAGGGCGTCGCGCCCTGCCGACGCGCTGCCGCCACAACCATCAGATCCGCGAAGTCCGCGACACCGCGCGCATAGCCGAGCGCCGCACGCCCCACGTCGTTGGCGCTTTCGATCACGATGCTCTCGCTCCCAAGTAGGCCGAGTAGGACCGTGCCGATCTGTTCGCGCGGCGTGCCATAGGATCGGGCAAGCACCCAGACAAGCTCAACGACGACCTCCCGGCCGATGAACCCGGGACTGTCGGGCGTCAGGGACGCAACGAGCTTGCGAGCGGCCTCCGCCTGGGCCGGGTCGTCCCGAACCAGGTAGCGCACCATTACGTTCGTGTCCAGCGCGATCATTCGCGCGTTGCGCCCTCCGCGATGGCGCGGTCCATGTCGTCAAGCGAGACCGGCGGCCCGGCGTACTCGATGGCACCGAAGAGCCGCTCGACCGGCCGCACCGCAAGAATCCGCACATCGTCGTCCGAGATGATGTAGCGAAGGCGGTCGCCGGGGCCGACCTGCAGGGCATCGCGAACCGCCTTTGGCAAGGTTGTTTGCGCCTTTGCTGTGAGAGTTGACTGAATCACGGGGACTGCCCTTCACACGCCTTACACTTGGATAGATTGCCTTACATCCGACAGTATCGCAAGTCACTCGTGGCACCCCGCAGCCGCCGCACACGCCGCCGTCGATCCGGAAAACACGAGACGCGCGACGGGTCGGAACATTACCGCAATAGAACTGCTGATCGTTCGTTCTGCTGGCGTTTGCGGGGTACGAGTGCTAAGGTGCAATCCCATCTTACGGGACGCGTGGTCCATGACCCGCGTACGGCACGCTTAAGATGGGCGCTCGGATGACGCAATACATCTTCGTAACGGGCGGAGTCGTTTCCTCCCTTGGCAAGGGCATCGTCACCGCGTCCCTGGCCGCCGTCCTCGAAGCCCGCTCCCTCAAGGTCAACATCCTCAAGATGGATCCATACATCAACGTGGATCCCGGCACCATGAGCCCGTTTCAGCACGGCGAAGTGTTCGTCACGGCGGACGGTGCCGAGACCGACCTCGACCTCGGCCACTACGAGCGCTTCATCCGCGGCGCCCGGATGTCGCAGAAGAACAACTTCACCACGGGAAGCGTCTACGACGAGGTGATCAGGAAGGAACGCCGGGGCGACTACCTCGGCCGGACCGTCCAGGTCATTCCGCATGTCACCGACGAGATCAAGCGCCGCATCCACGCCGTCGGCGAAGGCTTCGAACTGGTGATCGTCGAGATCGGCGGCACGGTCGGCGACATCGAGTCGCAGCCATTCCTGGAAGCCGCGCGGCAATTGCGCCTCGAGATCGGCGTGCGCAACACGTTGTTCATCCACTTAACGCTGGTGCCTTGGCTCAAGACCGCCGGCGAGATCAAGACCAAGCCGACGCAGCACTCGGTGCGTGATCTGCGCTCCATCGGCCTACAGCCGGACGTGCTGATTTGCCGCTCCGCCGAGGCGCTCACCGAGGACGTGCGCAGCAAGATCGCACTGTTCACCAGCGTCGAGGAGCGTGCCGTGATCTCGCTGCCTGACGCGCCATCGATCTACCAAGTCCCGGTGATGCTCAACGAGCAGTCCTTGGACGACATCGTGATCGAGAAGCTCGGTCGCGATTGCGCGAGTGCGAACCTGAGCGAGTGGCGGCGGGTCACCGATGCCCTGGAGCACCCCGAGCGCACCATCGAGATCGCCATCGTCGGCAAGTATCTCGACCTGCTCGACGCGTACAAGTCGCTGTCCGAAGCCATCATCCACGCCGGGATCGAGAACCGCACCCAGGTGGACGTGCGCTACGTGGACGCCGAGGACATCGAGCAAGACGGGTGCGGTGCGTTGAAGGACGTACACGCCATCCTCGTGCCCGGCGGGTTCGGCCCGAGGGGTTTCGAGGGCATGATCCGCGCCGCCGAGTTCGCCCGGGAGAACGACGTGCCCTACCTCGGCATCTGCTACGGCCTCCACGCCGCCGTGGTCGGCTTCGCCCGCCACGTCGTCGGCCTCGACAACGCCAATACCACCGAGGTCAATCCCAATACGCGCGATCCGGTCATCGGCCTGGTCTCGGAGTGGCTGGATCGTACCGGCAAGACCGAGCAGCGAAATGGCGATGAAGACCTCGGCGGCACCATGCGTCTCGGCGAACAGCGTTGCCTGCTCGACGCATCGAGCATCGCGGGCGAACTCTACGGCCAGACGTTCACGATGGAGCGCCATCGTCACCGCTACGAGGTCAACAACGGCTACGTGCCGGCGCTAGTCGAACACGGCATGGCGGTCGCGGGCCGCAGCGACGGCGACCAGCTAGTCGAGATGATCGAGATCCCGGAACTCCAATGGTTCGTCGCCTGTCAATTCCACCCGGAGTTCAACTCGTCCCCACGGGACAGCCACCCCCTGTTCCGCGGATTCATCGCCGCTGCCAACCGGCACGCCGACGCGCAACGCGCGCAACTGGCCGGTGTCGCACACATGGCGCCGCCGGGCGTGCCGCTGGACCAGGCGGTCGGCGACTGACGACGCGCGTCCAGCGCACGGATAGGGAAGCCGGCCATGCAAATAGACACCTTCGAGGTCGGTCTTGACCGTCCGATCTTCCTCATCGCGGGTCCGTGCGTCATCGAGTCCGAGGAACTTGCCCTCGAGACGTCGACGACGCTCAAGGGAATCGCCGACGACGTGGGCGTGCCGTTCGTCTACAAGAGTTCCTTCGACAAGGCCAACCGCTCGTCGCACCTGAGCTTCCGAGGCGTCGGCATAGAGCAAGGTTTGCGCATTCTCGAACGCGTTCGGCGCGAGGTCGGGGTGCCCGTGCTGACCGATGTGCACGAGGACACGCCCTTGAACGAGGTCGCCGACGTGGTCTCCGTGCTGCAGACGCCGGCTTTCCTGTGCCGGCAAACCAATTTCATTCAGAACGTCTGCTCCCAGGGCTTGCCGGTGAACATCAAGAAGGGGCAGTTCCTGGCGCCTGGCGACATGCGCCACGTCGTCGCCAAGGCCAAGGCGACCGGCAACGACAAGATCCTGGTATGCGAGCGGGGCGCCAGCTTCGGCTACAACAACCTGGTTTCCGACATGCGTTCTCTCGCGATCATGCGGGATACCGGCTGCCCGGTTGTTTTCGACGCGACGCACTCGGTGCAAATGCCGGGGGGCTTGGGCGACTCCTCGGGTGGCATGCGCGAGATGGTGCCCGTGCTGGCACGCGCCGCCGTCGCCGCCGGCGTCTCGGGGCTCTTCATGGAGTCGCATCCACGACCCGACGAGGCGCTCTCGGATGGACCGAACTGCTGGCCCACCGGCATGATGGCCGAACTCCTCCGGGAACTGGTCGCTATCGACGGCGTGGTCAAGGCCCACGCCTTCCTGGAACACGCGGAGGGCGTTCGCGGATGACCGTGATCGACGCGGTCGTCGCCCGCGAGATCCTGGATTCGCGCGGCAATCCCACGGTGGAAGTGGACGTCCGCCTGACCACCGGCACCGTAGGCCGCGCCGCGGTGCCGTCCGGTGCCTCGACCGGTTCGCGGGAAGCGATGGAACTGCGCGACGGCGAGTGTGGGCGTTTCGCGGGCAAGGGCGTTCGGCGGGCGCTGGCCAACGTGCACGAGGAAATCGCGCCGGTTCTCTGCGGGCTCGACCCGGTGGACCAGGAGGGACTCGATCGCGCGATGATCGACCTCGACGACACGCCGGACAAGAGCCGACTCGGGGCCAACGCGCTGCTCGGTGTGTCGCTGGCGAACGCGAAGGCGGCGGCGCTGGCGCGCGGCATCCCGCTCTTCCGCCACATGGGTGCCCTTTACGGCCCCGCCGACATGCGCTTGCCGGTGCCGATGCTGAACATCGTCAACGGCGGTGCCCACGCGAACAACAACGTCGACATCCAGGAGTTCATGGTTCAACCGGTGCGGCCGGGCTCGTTCCGCGAAGCCTTGCGCTGCGGGGTGGAGGTGTTTCACGCGCTGCGGGCACTCTTGGGCGACCAGGGTCTGTCGACGGCGGTCGGCGACGAGGGCGGGTTCGCGCCCGACCTCGAGACCAATGCCGATGCATTGAGCGCGATCGCCGAGGCGGTGGCCGCGGCGGGTTACGAGCTAGGGACGGACGTCCTGCTGGCCGTGGACTGCGCGGCATCGGAGTTCCAGGCGGGTTGCCGCTACCGGCTCGAAGGGGAGGGCCGCGAGTACACGGGCGCGCAGTTTCGCGCCTATCTGGCGAACCTGGTCGACCGTTTCCCGATCTCATCGATCGAGGATGGCCTGGGCGAGGACGACTGGGACGGCTGGCGGGGTCTCACCGCCGAACTCGGCAGCCGCGTGCAACTCGTCGGCGATGACCTCTTCGCCACCAATCCAGCCCTGCTCGCGCGCGGCATCGAGCAAGGCGTCGGCAACGCAATCCTGGTGAAACCGAACCAGATCGGCACGCTGACCGAAACCCTGGCAACGATCCGCATGGCGGCGGACGCCGGATACCGGACGGTCATCTCGCACCGCTCCGGCGAGACTGAGGACACGACGATTGCCGACCTCGCAGTGGCCACGGGCGCGGGTCAGATCAAGACGGGATCGTGTTCGCGCACGGATCGCGTGGCGAAGTACAACCGCCTATTGCGCATCGAGGAATTGCTGGGCGACGATGCCGAGTACCGCGGCTTGAAGGAACTGCCGTGAAAGGGGCGGCTGGCGGCGACCAGGGAAGGCGGGGGACGCAGTGGGGCGTTCGCCTGTTTGCCATCATCGGCGCGCTGCTGCTCGTGCCGATGCTGTACCGCTTCTGGTTTGGCGAAACGGGCTGGCTGGCGGCGCGGGAACTGGAGCGCCAGATCGCCGCCCAAGAGCGGGTCGCCGCCGTTCTCGACGAGCGCAACCGGGTGCTGACCACCGAGGTGATGGCCCTGAAGGACGGGCTGACGGCCGTCGAAGGGCGGGCGCGTACCGCTCTCGGCATGGTGGCCGAGGGCGAGACGTTCTACCTGGTAATCGACACGCCAGACGACGACCAATGACGGAGTTCAACCTGCAGGGCATCGGGTTGACCTCTCGGCGTACGCGCGAGCGGCTGGTGGACGATCTCAAGGCATCGGGGATCAAGGACGAAAGCGTCCTAGACGTGATTGCCACGGTGCCGAGGCACATTTTCGTCGACGAGGCGATCGCGCACCGGGCCTACGAGGACAAGGCGCTGCCGATCGGCCACGGCCAGACGATCTCCCAGCCCTACGTGGTGGCGAGGATGACGGCTGCCTTGCTCGGCAGCCTGAGACGTGCGGGGCGCGAGCCGCGCCGGGTTCTCGAGATCGGGACCGGCTCGGGGTACCAGACCGCCGTACTCGCCTCGTTGGTCGAGACGGTTTTCAGCGTGGAGCGCATTCGCGACCTGTTGGAGCGTGCCCGAACCCGTCTGCGGGCGATGGATGTGCACAACGTCCGTCTGCGCCACGATGATGGCAACCTGGGCTGGGCCGCAGAAGCGCCGTTCGATGCGGTGCTGGTCACGGCGGGCGCAAGTCATGTCCCGGATGCGTTGATGGAACAGTTGCGTGACGGCTCGCCGCTGGTGATCCCGGTGGGCCGCGGGGAGGTGCAACAACTCAAGCTCTTCGAACGCGATGGCGACGCGTGGCGCCAGCAGACCTTGGAGGACGTCCGTTTCGTCCCGCTGGTAAAGGGCACGCGGCGATGAGGGAGGCGGTCCAGCGAGCCACCGTTGGTCAACACGCGGCGTTGTTCGCGCGCGGCGTCGCCATGGGCCTCGCGGAAGTCGTCCCGGGCGTGTCCGGTGGCACGATCGCATTCATCACGGGAATCTACGACGAACTCGTTGCGTCATTGGCGTCGCTGTCGTCGGCATTGTCCACGTGGCGCAGTGGCTGGGCGACGTTTACACGGCGTCACAACCTGCCGTTCCTGGCCGTGTTGACGGCGGGAATGGCCACCGGTGCCGCGGTTCTTGCCCACTTGTTGCTGGCGCTCCTGGAGACGCAGCCGGGGTTGGTTGCTGGGTTCTTCTTTGGGCTCATCGCCGCCTCGGTCGTGCACGTCGGGACGTCGTCGAGTTGGCGTTGGCTGGCGACACTCGGTGTGGTGGGGCTGGGCTTAGGACTCCTCATGGGGGTCGTCGCCGATTCCGGCACGGCGCTCGGCACGGCCCCGGCGACGGTCTTCGTGGGCGGCGCATTGGCCGCGACCGCGTGGATCCTGCCGGGTGTTTCAGGGGCGTTCGTGCTGCTCTTGCTGGGGCTCTACAAGCCCATGCTGGAGGCGTTCACGGCGTTCGACATGGCGTTGCTGGTTCCCTTCGCCGCCGGCTTGGCGATTGGGCTGTTGGCGTTTTCGAAGCTGTTGGCCTGGCTCCTTGCCAAAGCCCGCCGAGCCGTGCTGGCACTGCTCACGGGGTTCATGGCCGGTTCGCTGACCGAGCTTTGGCCCTGGGGCCGGGGCGCGGAACAGGCGCATGTGCTCGGGGTGGTCGGAGTCATCGTGGCCGGCGCAACAGTGGTGGGGATCCTGGCGTATGTGGCGCGCGCTGCTAGGACTTAGTACGGCGGCGGCGTTGGCCGTGGCCTGCACCCCCCATGGCCGGGCGCCCGTCATGGACCGCTCGCTCGCAGAGGGCACGCCGGCCACCTACCAGGTGGGCCGCCACGACACGCTCTATTCCATCGCGTGGCGGTTCAACCTGGACTACAAGGCGTTGGCGTCGGCGAACGGGATTGGACCGCCTTACGTGATCCGCGAAGGCCAACGCCTGAGCTTGACAGGGAGACCTGTCCCGCAAGCGCGCCCTGAACCCGTCCGTCCGCGACCGGCGAATGTTGAGCGGAGGCAGAATGCGCCCGCGCCCAGGCCGGCGGCGAAGCCGGCTGCGCCGACGCCCAAACCGGCCGCATCCACCCCGAAGCCGGCCGCATCGACGCCAAAAGCAGTCGCATCGACGCCCAAACCGGCCGCATCCACCCCGAAGCCGGCCGCATCAACGCCGAAACCGGCTGCATCGACGTCCACGCCCGCTCGAACGGCCGCAGCGGCCACGAAGGCGCCTGTCCCCAAGAAGGAAGCGCGGCCGGCACCGAAACCGCCCGCGGTGTTGGCGACGGTCGCCGCCGACGGCTGGCGACCGCCGGTGGCCGTGCGTCCGGTGCGGCGTTTCGGGGGCGCGTCCAACGGCTTCGACTATCAAC
Source organism: Candidatus Azotimanducaceae bacterium (assembly GCA_965203685.1). Lineage (GTDB taxonomy): Bacteria > Pseudomonadota > Gammaproteobacteria > Pseudomonadales > Azotimanducaceae > VXYL01. The sequence goes on along the minus strand of OZ241908.1, from coordinate 4,404,095 downwards.
TCGGCCCGGCGACCCGCGTCCACGCGGCCTCCGGCGGTATCGTCGTCTACTCCGGGCCGGGCCTCGGAGGGTTTCGCCACCTGGTGATCGTCAAGGCGAGCGACCGGTACCTTGTCGCCTACGGCCTGAACGTCGCCCCGGACTTGCGGGAGGGCGAAAGCGTGCTCCCGGGAACCGTCGTCGCACGGATCGAAAGCGGCGGGCCCACGGCCGGGAAGTTCCATTTCGAGATCCGCGACCGCGGGAAGCCGGTGGATCCGGGGAGGCTGATCCGCGCTTGAGGCGTTGGGTACGCGGTACGAGCCCGGATGCGGACGACGACGTCGGCGTACCTCCTAGGCCGCACTGCGGAAGGCGTACCGCGGGGCTTGAGAACGACAAGACCGCCGTTACAATAGCCGGCTCTTTTCCTTGCGGACGCATTCATGACCTTCTTGGTCGGGGAAAACTGCATCAAGTGCAAACTGACGGACTGCGTGGAAGTCTGCCCCGTCGACTGCTTCTACGAAGGCCCGAACATGCTCGTCATTCATCCGGACGAGTGCATCGACTGCGCCCTGTGCGAACCGGAGTGCCCGGTGGACGCCATCTTCAGCGAGGACGAGATTCCCCAAGGCCAGGAAGACTTCCTGGACATCAACGCCGAACTCGCCGAAATCTGGCCGAACATCGTGGAGAAGAAGGATCCGCCCCCGGACGAAGCGGAGTGGCGCGACGTCCCCGACAAGCGGGAATACCTGGAACGATAGCCCGGTCGGGCGCCCTAGCGAACGCGTTCCCTCAGGGAACGTGGTCCTTCAGCGAGTACAGCGCCGCTAGCGCCTCGCGGGGGGTCAGTTCGTCGGGGTCGAGCCCCTTGAGTTCCTCGACCGCGGGGTGATCCGTCGACGCGGCGTCGCCATCGGGTCGCTGGCGGAAGAACTGGAACAGATCCCCCTGGGCCGTCGGTGCGAGATCCTGGTGCTGCTCTTCGAGTTCGGCGAGTCGCCGCCGGGCGTCGTCCAGCACGCTCCTCGGCACCCCGGCAAGCTTGGCGACCTCGATGCCGTAGCTCTGGCTCGCTGGCCCTTCCCGAACCGCGTGCAGGAACACCACGTCGCCCTGGTGCTCAACGGCGTCGAGGTGCACGTTGGCCGCCGTCGCGAGTTCGCTAGGTAACGCCGTCATCTCGAAGTAATGGGTGGCGAACAAGGTGAAGGCGCCGATCTCCCGGGCGATGTGGTCGGCGGTCGCCCAGGCCAGCGCCAGTCCGTCGTAGGTGCTGGTGCCGCGACCGATCTCGTCGAGCAGCACGAGGCTTGACCGCGTGGCGTTGTGCAGGATGTGCGCGGTTTCGCTCATCTCGACCATGAACGTCGAGCGGCCGCGCGCCACGTCGTCGGACGCGCCGATGCGCGTGAAGATGCGATCGACGGGGCCGATGGTGGCGGCGTGGGCCGGCACGAAACTCCCGGTGTAGGCGAGGAGAACGATCAGCGCCGTCTGGCGCATGTACGTGGACTTGCCGCCCATATTAGGCCCGGTGACGATCAGCAGCCGCCGCTCGTCGTGGAGCACGAGGTCGTTGGGCACGAAGGGCGCATCGGACTCGGCCTCGACGACCGGGTGCCGCCCCGCTTCGATGCTGATGCCGGAAGCGTCGTCGAGCATCGGCTGGACCAGCCCGTGGCGCTCCGCGGCGATGGCGAACGAGTTCAGGACGTCGAGGCGGCCGACCTCGCGAGCGGTGTGACGGGCGTTGGCATTGCGCGCCTGCAGGTTCTCCAGGAGTTCGCCGAACAGGGCGCGTTCGCGCGCCAGCGCCTGGGCCTGGCTCGTAAGCGCGTCGTCCTCGAACCGCTTGAGTTCCGGCATGATGTACCGCTCGGCGTTCTTGAGCGTTTGTCGACGAACGTAATCGGCGGGCACGGCTTCGGCGGCGGAACGCGGGGTCTCGATGTAGTAGCCGTGCACCCGGTTGTAGCCGACCTTCAAGGCTGCGATCCCGGTCCGCTCCCGCTCGCGCACCTCGAGCGCGGCCAGCCAATCGGCCGCGTTCTCGGTCAAGTCCTTCAGCCGGTCGAGTTCGGCGTCGTAGCCGCGCCTCACCATGCCGCCTTCCCGCGTGGTCGCGGGTGGGTCGTCCACCAGGGCGCGCTCGAGGAGAGCCCGTTCCTCGTCGAGGGTTGGTAGCGCTTCGAACCTTATCGCGAGCGCCTCGTCGCCGAGATCGAGGACCATCCGCTGTAGGGCCGGCGCGGTCTGCGCGGCTTGGCGAAGCTTGCCGAGGTCGCGGGGCGAGGCGTTGCCGAGGGCGATGCGGCTGGCGATGCGTTCGAGGTCGCCGATCTCGCCGAGCAATGGCTGCAGGAGCGGTGCCGCTCGCGCGGCGAGAATCGCGGAGACCGCGCGCTGGCGTGCCGCGACGCGACCGGTGTCCCGCAGTGGCGCATTCAGCCAAGCGTGCATTTTGCGTGCGCCCATGGCCGTGGCGGTGTGGTTCATGACGGCGAACAGCGTGCCCGTCGTGTCGCCGTCGAGGCGCTGGTCGATTTCCAGGTTGCGGCGCGTATGCGCGTCCATCACCACGACGTCGTTGTCTGACTCGACGCGCATCCTGTCGACGAAGGCGAGGTCTTGGCAGCGGGCCGATTGCGCGTAGCGCAGGACGGCTGATGCGGCACCGACGGCCAAGTCCCCGCGCGCAAGCCCGAAGGCGGCGAGGTCTGTGACGCCGAAGTGCTCGATGAGGTGGCGGAAGCCGAGATCGGTGTCGAATTCGAGCGCATCCCGGTGTTGGAGCGGCGCACTTTCCAGTGCGTCGAACTGGTCCGGTACGAGGATCTCCGCCGGCCGCACCCGCGCAAGCACGGCAGTCAGTTCCGCCGCCCCCGAAGCTTCGCAGACGGCGAAGTCGCCGGACGCCAGGTTCAGCCACGCGATCCCCCAACGGGCACCTCGCCCGACGAGACCCGCAAGGATGCTGTCGCGGTCCGGTCCAAGCAGGCCGTCCTCGGCGAGTGTCCCGGGCGTCACCACGCGCTGCACGCGACGGTCCACGGGCCCCTTGGTCGTCGCGGGATCGCCGATCTGCTCGCAGATCGCGACCGTGCGGCCCGCCTCGACGAGCTTGGCGAGATAGCTGTCCGCGGCGTGGTAGGGCACGCCGGCCATCGGGATCGGGGCACCATTGGTGCGTCCGCGCGCCGTCAGCGTGATGTCGAGGAGTTGGGACGCCTCCTTCGCGTCGTCGAAGAACAGCTCGTAGAAGTCGCCCATGCGGTAGAACAGCAGCGCGTTCGGGTGCTCGGCCTTGATGCGCAGGTACTGCTGCATGACCGGCGTGTGGTTGGCGAGGGACGTCGTCATTTGCTGGACGAAGCGTAAACGTTCGGGCTCGTTCGGGCGAGGCGGGCGGTCGATGTAGGAGATTGCCGACGCCGCCCGTAAGAGATGTCTATTTCTCGCGATTTCTCGTTTTTGGTATTGACCTCCATACTGAGCAAACATACAGTACGCACAGACAATACTCGCGTTAAGGAGAACGCCAGTGGCCGACAACAACCAGGACAAGCAACGGGCCTTGGCGGCCGCGTTGTCTCAGATCGACCGTCAATTCGGCAAGGGTTCCATGATGCGCTTGGGCGACCGGGAGCAGGAGGCGATTCCATCCATCTCGACAGGCTCGCTCGGGCTCGACATCGCGCTCGGCGTCGGCGGCCTGCCCCGCGGTCGCGTGGTCGAGATCTACGGCCCCGAGTCGTCAGGCAAAACCACCCTGACTCTGCAGGTGATCGCGGAAGCACAGAAACAAGGCGGTACCTGCGCCTTCATCGACGCGGAACACGCGCTCGATCCGATCTACGCCGAATCGCTCGGCGTCAACACCGACGACCTCCTCGTTTCGCAACCCGACACCGGCGAACAGGGGTTGGAGATCTGCGACATGATCGTGCGCTCGGGCGCCGTGGACGTCGTCGTCGTGGACTCGGTCGCGGCATTGACGCCCAAGGCGGAAATCGAGGGTGAGATGGGCGATGCGCACGTCGGCCTGCAAGCCCGCCTGATGAGCCAGGCGCTGCGCAAGATGACGGGCAGCATCAAGAACTCCAACACCTTGGTGGTTTTCACGAACCAGATCCGCATGAAAATCGGCGTCATGTTCGGCTCCCCCGAGACGACGACGGGCGGCAACGCGTTGAAGTTCTATGCCTCGGTGCGGCTCGACATCCGCCGCATCGGCGCCGTCAAGGACCGCGACGAGGTCATCGGCAACGAGACGCGCGTCAAGGTGGTCAAGAACAAGGTGGCGCCGCCGTTCAAGCAGACCGAGTTCCAGATCCTTTACGGCCAGGGCATCTATCGCAACGGCGAGATTATCGACCTCGGCGTGCAGCAGGGCGTGGTCGAGAAGTCCGGCGCCTGGTACAGCTACAACGGCGAGCGGATCGGTCAAGGCAAGAAGAACTCGGCGGCCTGGCTCGACGAGAACGACGACCTCCGCGCGGAGATCGAAGGCCGCATCCGTGCCGCCCTCTTGCCGGGTCAAGAGCCGGCGGCGTCTGAAACCCCGGATGCCGACCGGGGTCTGCGCGTCGTCTGACGCCAGGATGGACGCCTTGAACGACGCTGGCGATGCGTCGAACGAGCCGTCGGAGAACGAGACCTACGGCGCGGCTGTTCGGCTGCTCGCCAGGCGCGAGCACTCGCAGGTGGAGTTGCGGCGCAAGTTGCGTACGCGCGGACATCGCCCGGACGCGGTGGAGCGAGCGCTCACTCGCCTCGGCGAGTACGGCTACCAGTCCGACGCCCGGTTCGCCGAGAGCTTCGTTCGCTCGCGCGTGGACCGGGGCCAGGGTCGACTGAAGATCGTCGCGGGGCTCCGCGAACGCGGGATCGAGGACGACGTCGCATCCGCGCTGCTCGACTTGGGCGACTCGGAGTGGCGCCGCTTGGCCACGGCGGCGCTCTGCAAACGCTTCGGCGATGCGGCCCCCACAGGCCGCGCCGAGTGGGTCAAACGTGCCCGTTTTCTCGCCGGTCGAGGGTTCACGTCGGACGTTGTGAGCCGTGTTTTGGATGGCGCCGGGACAGCCACCGGTTGATCGTATACTTGGCCGCCATTTTTCGCGGGCGTCATGCGCCCAAAAACCGGACCTTTCCCCGCCATGAGAACGGACGAGATTCGCAGTGCCTTCCTGGACTTCTTCGCGGACCGCGACCACCGCGTCGTACCGTCGAGTTCGCTCGTGCCGGCGAACGACCCGACCCTCTTGTTTACCAACGCCGGGATGGTGCAGTTCAAGGATGCGCTGACGGGGCGCGAGACGCCGGACTACGTCCGGGCGACGAGTTGCCAGCGTTGCGTGCGCGCCGGGGGCAAGCACAACGACTTGGAGAACGTCGGCTACACCGGCCGGCACCAGACGCTCTTCGAGATGCTCGGCAACTTCAGCTTCGGCGACTACTTCAAGGAAGATGCCATAGCGTGGGCTTGGGACTTCGTCACCGGCGTACTCGAACTGCCCAAGGACCGCCTCTGGGTCACGGTGCATCCATCGGACGATGAAGCGCGTGCCATCTGGACGCGCAAGATCGGCATCGCGCCGGACCGCGTGGTGGACCACGAGGAGAATTTCTGGGCCATGGGCGACACCGGTCCCTGCGGGCCGGACTCGGAGTTGTTCTACGACTTAGGTCCCGACGTGGAGGGCGGTCCACCGGGTTCCGCGAACGAGGACGGCGACCGCTTCTCCGAGTTCTGGAACCTCGTCTTCCCGCAGTTCGACCGGTCGGTCGACGGCACGCTCACACCGCTCGACGCGCCCGGCGTCGACACGGGCATGGGCCTGGAACGGATCGCCGCGATCGTCCAAGGCGGCCAGAGCAACTACGATAACGACCTGATCCGCCAGCTTGTCGCCACCGTGGCGCGCTTGACGGGCGTGCGCGACGAGCGCGAGATCCGCACCAACCCGTCGCTCCGCGTGATCACGGACCACGTGCGCGCCGCGGCCTTCCTGATCGGCGACGGCGTGATGCCGAGCAACGAGGATCGCGGCTACGTCCTGCGCCGTATCATTCGCCGTGGGCTGCGCCACGGCCACAAGCTCGGCATGGACGAGCCGTTCTTCCACCGCCTGGTGGATCCAGTCGCGGAGATCATGGGCAAGGGCTACCCCGAGCTTGCCCGCGAGGCCGATCGCATCACCTCGGTCCTCACGCGCGAGGAGGAACGCTTCGCCGAGACGCTCCGCTCCGGGATGAAACTACTCGACGATGTGATCGAACGCCTCGACGACACGACGATCCCCGGCGAGACCGCGTTCAAGCTCTACGACACCTACGGCTTCCCGGTGGACCTCACCGCGGACATCGCCCGCGAACGTGGCCTGACCGTCGACCAGGCGGGATTCGACCGGTTGATGGATGAACAGCGCGCCCGGGGCCGCGCCGCGGCGTCCCGGTTCGATGCGGACATCGAGCAGAGCATCCGCGTGGACACGGCCGTGGAGTTCTCGGGCTATGCGCGACTCGAAGGGCCGGCCGAAGTCGTCGGCCTGTTCGACGAGGGCGCCGAAGTCGAAACCCTCGAAGAAGGCCAGTCGGGCGTCGTCCTGCTCGACACCACGCCGTTCTACGCCGAAGCCGGCGGCCAAGTCGGCGATCGCGGCGAGTTGCGTAGCACCGACGGGGCGTTGTTCCGCGTGGAGGACACGACCAAGGGCGGCGGCCAGCACCTCCATCACGGCACCGTGACGCGAGGCACGCTGCGCCGGGGTGACCGTGTCGTAGCCGAAGTGGACGCACCGCGCCGCGGCGAGACGGTCCTGAACCACTCGGCGACACACCTCCTGCACGCGGCCCTGCGCGAAACGCTCGGCGGCCACGTCGAGCAGAAGGGCTCGCTCGTGGCCCCAGATCGGCTGCGCTTCGACTTCAGCCACCCGGAGCCGGTCTCGGAAGTGGAACTTCGCCGCATCGAGACCTTGGTCAACGAGCGGATCCGCGAGAACTCGACGGTCGTCACCGAGGAAATGTCCTACGGGGACGCCATCGCCAAGGGCGCGGTCGCGTTGTTCGGGGAGAAGTACGGCGACAACGTTCGCGTACTAACCATGGGCGGCGGCTTCTCCGTGGAACTTTGCGGCGGCACGCACGTTTCCCGCACGGGCGACATCGGCGTGCTGCGCATCGTGTCCGAAGAGGGGATCGCAGCAGGCGTGCGGCGGATCGAAGCGGTCACCGGGGCACGCGCCCTGTCGTGGTTCGATGAGGGCGAGCGGGAACTGGCGGCCATCGCCACGGCCGTGCGCGCCCAGCGCCAGGACGCGGCGGAAAAGGTCCAACGGCTGGTCGACGAGACCCGGGGTCTGCACAAGGAGATCGAAACCTTGCGCGCGCGTCTCGCGGCGAACCAAGGCGCCGACCTCGCCGACCGCGCTGTCGACGTCAATGGCATTCCCGTCCTCGCGACGATCATGGAAGGCGAGTCCGACGCCCTGCCGACAACCTTGGACGCCCTGCGGGACCGCCTCGGCGACTCGGTGGTGGTTCTCGGCCACGTCGGTCCCAAGGTGAGCCTGATCGCAGGCGTCAGCAAGGCGCTCACGGGCCAGTTGAACGCGGGCGACGTGCTGCGCTTCGTTGGTGCCCAGGTCGGTGCCAAGGGCGGCGGCCGTCCGGACATGGCCCGTGGCGGCGGCGGCGACCGCCCGGACCAGCTTCCAGCAGCGTTGGATTCGGTCGCCGACTGGGTGCGCGAACGCACCGCCTAACCGGCACCTCACATGGGACGCTTGCTGGTTCAGAAATTCGGCGGCACGTCGGTCGGCAGCGTCGAGCGCATCAATGCGGTGGCCGCCCGGGTCGCCCGGTTCGTCAAGCAGGGCGAGCGCGTCGTGGTGGTCGTCTCCGCGATGAGCGGCGAGACCAACCGGCTCGAGGGCCTCGGTTTCGACATCGCCAAGCGCCCGTCACCGCGCGAGATGGACATGCTGCTGTCGTCGGGCGAGCAGGCATCGATCGCCTTGGTCGCCATGGCGCTCATGGAGCAGGGCTGCCCGGCACGTTCCTGGCTCGGCTCGCAGATCCGCATCAAGACGGACACGAACCACATGAAGGCGCGGATCGAGGACATCGACGTCGCCGGGTTGCAGGCCGACCTAGATGCGGGCACGACACCGGTGATAGCCGGCTTCCAAGGCATCACCGCGGCAGGCGAAGTCACCACCTTCGGCCGAGGCGGTTCGGACACCACCGCCGTGGCCGTCGCCGCGGCGATCGCGGCGGACGAGTGCCAGATCTACACCGACGTCGACGGCGTGTACTCGGCCGACCCGCGAATTGTCGACAACGCCCGGCTGCTCGAGACGGTGACCTTCGAGGAGATGCTGGAACTCGCGAGCCTCGGCTCCAAGGTCCTGCACTCGCGCTCGGTCGAGCTAACAGGCAAGTTCGGCGTGCCCCTGCGCGTCCTGTCGAGCCTCACGGATCCCGCCGAGGAAAACCCCGGCACCCTAATCACCACGGAGGAACAGGCCATGGAGCAACCCCTCGTAGCCGGGGTCGCCTATGCGCGCGACGAAGCCAAGGTCACGGTACTCGGGGTACCCGACGTGCCGGGTGTCGCCTCGAAGATCCTCGGCCCCATCGGCGCCGCTGGCATCGAGGTCGACATGATCGTCCAGAACGCGGGTGCCGATGGTTCGGCGGACCTGACCTTCACGGTCCGGCGAGCGGACTACGACCGCGCGTTGGAGATTCTCGGCGAATCCGTCACCGCGCTCGGTGCGCGCGGGGTTGCTGGCGACGACCGGATCGCCAAGGTCTCGGCGGTCGGAATGGGCATGCGCTCGCACGCCGGCGTCGCGACCCGCATGTTCGACGCCCTGGCCGCCGAGAACATCAACATCGAGATGATCTCGACCTCCGAGATCAAGATCTCCGTGGTCGTCGCCGAGCGCTACCTCGAACTCGCGGTGCGCGCGATCCATGACGCCTTCGAACTTGAGAGTCCGCCCTCGGCCGACTGATCGCACGGGTCCGTCTACAGAACGGTGCGAGCGAACGCACACCCCCGTCATTGTTCATCGCGCCCAACTAGGTCACAATGGCACCTTGACGGTAGCTAGGCTGGTCATGGGAGGCCGGTACAGGCTGCCGCTTCGGCACGGACGTCAGTGCTTGCGACTGTCGCTGTGGGATGAGGGAGCTACATCCATAAACACAGGCCGTAATCGAAGGGGAACAAGGGAGGAGTTATGTTGATCCTGACCAGGCGCGTTGGCGAGACGCTCATGATTGGCGACGACATCACGGTTACGGTGTTGGGCGTCAAAGGCAACCAGGTTCGGATTGGCGTCAACGCGCCTAGGGATGTGGCGGTCCATCGCGAGGAGATCTACCAGCGGATCCGCGGCGGCGACCGCGTCGACACACCGGCGCGGGCCGGCGAGCGCGGATAGCGCACATTCATGCGAGGGGCAAGCCCCTCGCGCTCCCCGGCAGACTTCAGGCGACGCGGGGTTTCGCATCGCCTAGCCATTGAATGACGGAGTGTGCTTTCCGCCGCAGGCCGTTTTCGGCAAACTTGCCTTCCCCTTCAAGCGTCCGAGGTAAGAGCCATGGCGGAAGTCGAGACGATCCCAGCGGAGTCGGAGGCCCTCGAGCGCGTACTCGGCGCCATTGACGAACTCGGCCTCAACCACAACGTCGTGGAACTCGAGACCCACGGCTTCACCACCGTCAAGGGCGTCCTCTCCGATGCGCAGATCGAGCGCGCGAAAGCCGCGATCCTCGCCCGCGTGGAGGGCACCGTGGGACACGCGATCGACGTGGACACCGCCACGGAAGACGACTTCCAGGGCATGACCTACATCCCCTACATGCTCTACGACGACGAGATCTTCGAGGAGATCCTCGTGGAGCCCAAGCCGCTGGCGCTCATCAACTACCTGCTCGGCGAGAGCTGCCTCCTGTCGAGCATGGGCTGCCATTTCAAGGGACCGGGCGGCATACCGCTGCCGCTTCACTCGGACAACGGCAACGGCATCCCCGCACCGTTCCCGGCGACGTCGCACGTCGCGAACGTCAACTACGCGCTCACGCCCTACACCCGCGAAGCCGGCGCACTTGCCCTGGTGCCCGGCAGCCACAAGCTGGCCCGCCAGCCCCGCCCGGCGGAGGCGGACCTCGGCGAGAACGCCAACCCCGACGCCATCGCCATGAACATCGATCCCGGCGATGCCGTCATCTGGCACGGCAACAGTTGGCACGGCTCCTTCATCCGGCAGATCCCGGGCGTGCGCATGAACCTCGCGGTCTACTTCAACCGCCAGTACATCCAAACCCAGGAACGCCACGGCGACACCGTCCCGGAGGAAGTCCGTGCCCGCCACGCCAACGACACCCGCTTCCTCAACCTCCTAGGAGCCAAGCAGCCGTACGGCTGGCGCCACGAAGGCCCCGACTACACCAAGTTCGCCTTCATGCCGCGCGGCCTCTACGACTAACCGAGGCGGTGCGGCCACCCGGCCGCATCCCGGACTACTAGCTGCTACCCCGCGCCCCCCAAGGCACCCTTTTCACGCGATACCCAAGCCCGCGCTCGATCTCACGCCACTTCCGTCCTTCATCCGACGTCACGAACGTAATCGCCTCACCGTCGCGCCCCATGCGCCCGGTCCGCCCCACGCGATGCGTGAACAGCTCCCGCGAATCCGGCAGATCGTAGTTGACCACTTGGTCCACACCCTCGACATCGAGCCCACGCGCCGCCACGTTGGTAGCCACCAGGATCGGCGTGGCCCCCGAACGAAAGTCCGCAAGGACACGCTCGCGCGCATTCTGCGACAGATTGCCTTGCAACGCACCAACGAGGTAACCGAGCTTGTCGAGCTGACGCGCCAGCTTCTTCACCCCGTGCTTGGTCCTGCCGAAGACAATGATCGCCCCGTCCCGCTCGTCGAGCAGCGACTGCAGCGCTTGCAGCTTGTCGGCCTTCTCGATGGTGTAGACGGAGTGTTCTACCGCCGGCGGCGCCTGCACGTCGGCGTCGATTTCCACCTTGTCGGGTGTTCTCAGATGCTTCTTCGCAGTGTGCTCCACCCACTTCGGCATGGTCGCGGAGAAGAGGGCGGTCTGCCGCTCCCCGGGCGTGCGCTCGAGGATGGCTTCAACGTCATGGGCGAACCCTTTGTCGAGCATCTCGTCGGCTTCATCGAGCACTAGGAAGCGAACCGCACCGAGGTCTAGGTTGCCCTGACGCAGATGGTCGAGCGTGCGTCCCGGCGTGCCAACGACCACCTGCGCACCCCGTCGCAACGCGGTGTGCTCAGGCCGGATCGACCGGCCACCGTAAAGCGACTGAACACGCAGGCCCCCTGCGGCGGTCAGCTTCTCGGTGACGGTAGCGATTTGGATGGCGAGTTCCCGCGTTGGCACCAGGACGAGAGCCTGGACCTGTCGGCTTGCCGTGTCGCACCGTTCGGCGAGGGGTATGGCGAAGGCTAGCGTCTTGCCCGATCCGGTTCGCGCCTGCCCCATCACATCGCGTCCGGCCAGGAGCCGAGGGATGCACCGGGCCTGGATCGGCGTCGGCTCGCTGATGCCCATGGCGTCGAGCGCCGCCCTGGTGGGTTCGGAAAGCGCCATGTCTTGGAACGACGTAGCCGCCTCCACAGTCGTCGCATCGACGGGGGCGGCTGGTTCGTTCGGTCGGGTATCGGTCGACGCGGGTGCGGGATGCCGGCGCCGTGCATTGAGGCATGGCCGGCAATACACGGGCCGGCCCGACGTCGGGCGGAAGGGAACGGTCGTCGGCGTGTTGCACGCGGAGCACACGACCTCGTGGCGGCGGCCCCGGCGGCTCGGTCGTGCGGCCGCACGGTGCCGGTCAGGCTTCGTTGAGCCTGCGGAAGATTGCAAAGACATACAGAAACGGACTCCTTGTCCTAAAGAGAGGTCACACAGGTGATTCGGCGCTTAAGTGGTAGGGCAGGGAGGGCCGATTGGCCGTCTGCGGTGAACCGTGGCGCAATAAATCAAGCGCGTCGGCGAATTATGACAGGTTTTGGGGTTGGCGGGTTACGCCGAGTCGAGTTCGCGGAGCAACCCGACAATCTCTTCGTACTGTTCCCGACCGGGCAACTCCCCGAACTCCTCGAATCCGCCGGAAGCCCCTTTGAGCGCCACCTTCATTGCGCTGTCGAGGCTGGCCCCGTGCGCGATCAGCATCCGGATCGACTCCCGCCGCGCGTAGACGACCGCGTAGTCGAGCGGTGTCGCATCGCGATCCTGGTCCCGAAGGGCGAGATCCGCGCCACCGTCCAAGAGCGCCCCGACCGCCCCCCGCTTGTCGCGATAGATCGCCCAGTGAATCGGCGGCGGCGTCTCCTCGACCGAGTTCACGAGGCCGGGTTGCCTTGTCAGCAGTTGCGAGATCGTGCCGGCGTCGTCGGCTTCGATGGCACCGTAGAGCTCTTCGCTATTGGCCATGACATGGGCTGCCTGAATGACGCACGTTAAGGACCACGGTAGCACGGCTGGCGACGGGCCGGTTAAGCTGCCCCGCCGGGTAAGGAGACGTGGAAATGAGCCAGGTACACGGCGAAGTGGCGCCCGGTTTCGAGCGAGTCAGAGACGCCTTTGCGGCCAACTTCGAGCACAACGGCGAGGTGGGCGCTGCCTGCAGCGTTTACCACCACGGCGAGAAGGTGGTTGATCTCTGGGGCGGCGTGGCTGACGAGGAGAGCGGTCGCCCGTGGGCCGAAGACAGCATCATCGTGGTGGCCTCGAGCACCAAAGGGGCGACCGCGATCTGCGCCAACCTGTTGACGCAACGCGGTGAGCTAGACCTCGACGCGCCGGTCGCCCGCTACTGGCCAGAGTTTGCGGCCGGCGGCAAGCAGGACATCCCGGTGCGCTACCTGCTATCCCACGAAGTCGGGCTCCCCGTCCTCGACAAGCCGCTCTCGATCGAGGATTTCCTCGCCTGGGAACCGCCAGTCAAAGCGCTTGCGGGGCAGACCCCGGTCTGGGAGCCGGGCAGCACGCACGGCTACCACGCCATCACCTACGGCTGGCTCGTCGGCGAGGTCGTCCGCAGGATCAGCGGCAAGAGTCTCGGCACATTCTTCGCCGACGAGGTCGCAGGCCCCTTAGGCCTCGATTTCTGGATCGGCCTGCCAGCAAGCGAGGAGAGCCGCGTGAGCCGAATCATCGAGGTCAGCCTCGATCCCGACCTTGAGCCGATCGGCGAACGGGCGCGCGAGATGCTCGAGGCCGCCACAGCCCCGAAGTCCTATCTCATCCAGGAACAGACCACGACGCCACTCGACATGAGCGCCCGCGAGTTCCGCGCCGCCGAACTCCCCGCCGCGAACGGCGTCACGGATGCGCGCTCGCTCGCCCGCATGTACGCCTCGTTGATCGGCGACGGTGTCGACGGCGTGCGGCTATTCACCGACGAGACCGTCCGAATCGCGTCCACGCCCCAGGCCGACGGCCCCGACGAGGTGATGGGCATCCGCAGCCGCTTCGGGGCGGGCTTCTACCTGTACCAGGAAGGCTCCAACATGATCCAGGACGGCGCCTTCGGACACGGCGGTGCCGGCGGCTCGATCGGCTTCGCCGACCCGAAGGCCGACATCGGCTTCGGCTACGTCATGAACAAGATGCAGATGGTCGGTGATGACGATCCGCGCACTGTTGGCTTGGCCCAAGCGGTGCACGAGTCGTTGAAGGGAAGGGCATCTCCAGGTCAGGCGTAAGGTACGCGGACGTCCACGTCCGCATTCCGGCCTGGTGCAACGTCCATTTGCGGGCGAGGACGCCCGCGTACCCCCGTTAAACTCCGCTTGCAGAGTCTCCCGAGCATCTTGCCCTATGTCGCTAGTCCGCACCGCAACAGCAAAAGACTTGGACGTGATTGCCGCACTCGAGCAAGACTGGGCAAGAGAAGGGAACATCATCGGCTTTGAACCCGGTGGCGTTGGCTATTTCGCCAGCTATCTCGACTCGAGCAACTCCTCGATGTGGGTCGCCGAGTCACCAAGCCAAATCGTCGGATACGTCACAGCCACGACCCACGGAACGAGTACGCTCGCGGTCGTGCCACCCACGGAACGCTACATCGAGATCGATGATCTGTATGTCGCGCCCGCGTGCCGGTCTCGGTCGATCGGGTCCGAACTCGTGGACACCGTACTGCGATTCGCACGAGCGCGGGAGATTCACTACGCGACCGTCTTCACAGCGTCGTCCAAGGTGGCGGAGATCATGCGGTTCTACGAAGGCCATGGATTCGCGCCTTGGGGGATTCAGCTCTCCAGAGAGATCTGACCCTCGTGTGGAGTGCGGCGACCTTGACGGTACGCGGACGTCCTCGAACGGCTTGCCGTTCGCGTACGCCATTCTGGCCTCGTGCAAGGTTCATGGCGGGCATGGAGCCCGGCGTACCGATGGGTCCGTTAGAGCTTTCCATAGCGCCAATTGGTCCGCGCGAGTAGGTACTGGGCTGCGATCCAGAGCACCGTGGCCAACACGCAGATTCCGAGAATGGCCGTGTGCCAAGCACCAATGCCGGCAAGCCACCCGCAAAAAACGAGAACTCCCGCGCCCACCATGGCCTGCATCAATCCCTTCACCGACACGGTGGTGGCACGCGTTGCATCGTCGGCGGCTCGTTGAAGGAGCCCGTCAAGTAGAATGGACGCCAGACCATTGAGCCCCAGCGAGATTGCCAGCAGCAAACCGGCGTAAGGACCGGGCAATAGAACGGCCCCGAATAGCATCAAGACAGCCAGCGCGTAAACCTGCTGAACTCGTCTAAGACCTCCGCCGACGAACCGGTGTGCGACAGTCACTGCGAGTGCGTTGGCGCCCGTTGCTGCGGCGTACACGAGCCCCACGAAGCCGACGTCAACAGATCTCTTTTCAAGCAGGAACACTCCTAGGTACTCGTCGACTGCGCTCCAAATCGGCGTGAATGCAACGGCGACTGCCACTATTGCGAAGAGATGCCGACTTGTAAGAACCGAGCTAACCCCACTGGCCGTCGTCTGCGCGAACGTCAGCCGCGGGGATGCTCGCTGCGTTTCACGGGGTTCCGACCATGTGTATACGAGGAGCGCCGCCAACCACGGGGATGCTGCCGAGATGAAAAGGACCGGATCGTATCCGACCCACTCGACCAGGTATCCGCCAGCAAGAAACGCCAGCCCAGTTCCAGCACTCCCAGCAGCCGCCCCCCGACCGAACACTCTTTCGAAACTTGAACCGGTGCTCTCGTCTCGGACGCCTTCGTAGATAAGCGCTTCCTCCGCGCCGGACCGAATAGCTGATTCCAGACCCCAAAGCACGAACCCCAGCATGAAGCCCCAAAAACTTGGCCAGACGATCCACGCGACGAAGCAAGCCGACTTGAACACGCACGCCGACATGAGTAGCCAACGTCGTGACATCCGATCGGCCAGTACGCCCGAAGGCAACTCGAACACGACTGCGGAAACGGACCACGACAACAGGAGTACGGAAAGATCGATCGGCGAGACGCCGTGCTCTGTGATCAAGATCGCATAGGTCGCGTAGATCGGGGCGAGTTCGCGTACGAACCGATACGCAAGGTACCCGTACTCGAACCGCCAAGGGCCACCTGCCACGGGATGCTTCCCTTCGACCGCGAGCGAGTCGCGGGGTCGGTGGATTATGCCTGCGGCTTTCTCACATGCACGAGGAGACTCGGCGTGAAGATGCCGAGCTTCCCGGCCTCCACCAGCGCGTCCGCCGCCACGTTCAGAAACCTCGCTGTTTCCGACGTTCCCTGCGGAGCGATGCGCAAAGCTTCCAAGAGTCGGGTTACCCCAGCGGTCACCGCCCGGCCTGCCGGGATCCTGGCCATCGACGACAAGGACCAATCCCGCCCTTCAAGTGCCATGTACCAAGGTGTTGCCGGGTTGCCTTGCTCGACCTGCTGGTCCACGGCGCGGACCACCTCGAAACCCGCGGCTTCCATTGCGGCCACATACTCCTGGGCCGTTGGTAGGCTCGGTACCGCGTTGTTCTCCTCGATTCGCACCCGCAGATCCGCGTGGTGCGCATCAGCCGCGTCGAAAGTGTCCGTGAAGCACCAGTCCACGATGGCGGCTTCACTGCCGGGCTTGAGCAGTCGGTAAAGCTCACCGAAGGCGCGCTGCCTGTCCGGGGCGTGGCAGAACGCCTCGAACGAGTAGGCGGCGTCGAAGGAACCGTCCGGCAGCGGGACGCGCATGTAGTCCGCGTACAGGAACTTGCACGTCTCGGCAAGACCGGCCTGTTTCGCCCTGATGTTCCCGCGTTCGATTTGGTGCGCGTTGTAGTTGATGCCGGTGACGGTTGCGCCCGTCGACGCGGCAATGGTGAGGGCCGGGCCGCCTACGCCGCAACCGACGTCCGCGACCTGCATGCCGGGCGCGAGATTCAGCAGCGCGCCAATCTCTTCATCGTGCCGGCGCTGGGACTCAACGAGCGTCTCTCCCGACCGACGCGGTGAGAAGTGGAACGTGTTCCCCCAGCCGAACTCGTAGAAGCGGGTCACCACGTCGTAGAAGCGACTCACGAGGCGCGTCTGCTCGGACCCTCGAGATTCATCCGGCAGTTCGTGCAGCCTTTGAAAGTCGGCCAGCGCGTCGCCGATGCCGCTTTGCTCTTGTTTCATGCGGCCCCGGTTCTGGCAGCTCAAACGCGCAACAAACTGCGCGGTCTCGTCGTACTGACCCCGGCAAGTGGTCGTCCCTAACCCGCCCGCCTTCGTGTCGGATGTGTGCATCTGGGCAGCCGACAGCGCCGCCGGGTAGTGTAGTTGCGCAACAATCTCCTGGTGCGGGACGGTCGCTAGTTTGTAGTGTGCCATGTAGCCACCGTCGCCGCGATGGCAGCAAAGGCCGCATGCGGGTCGTCGGGATCGAGTACCGGATTCGTGGGCTTGAGCTTCGCCGTAGCCTGAAGTTCAGGAGGTCCTAGACGTGGGCAGCGGCGCCCGACATAGGACCGAGGCGTCCGGTCATCGAACCGCCTGTACTTTGAGGTGCAGACCCTCGCGTTCTTGAAGGCAGTTGATGATCTCGAAGAGATTACGTGCCTGCGGATTTCCGTTTGGACTGAGCATACGCATCAGACTCTTGGGCGACTTCGCTGTCCGCGCACCGAGCTCCTGTAACCCGATGGTCGCGTTGACGTAGTCACGTAGAACCGACTTGCCGACGTCCACCTCGCCGGCAAGAAGGCACTGTACACCTTCTTCGAGAAGCGCCTCGCGAAAGCCGGGATCGCGCTGGAGCCGCTCCCGGACCGTCACTCTGAAATCGCGCGTCAATGGCATAATCTCAGCCCTCCTGCCGCTTGCGTCGCCTGTGTTCGCGCCACAACACCGCTGCGGCCTCGATGTCGCGCTGCTGGTGGGCCCGCCGTCGACACCCTCTGAATGGACAGGTTCCTATCTCCACCCGGTACAGCAAGACGACGGTATCCGGCCCCGCTCAATAGCCGATGTCGAGTTCTTGGGCTTCGGCGGCAAGTTCGTCGAGTGCCTGGCGCCGAGCGGCATCCGTCTCGTTTTTGTAACGGAGTACGGCGTGGAAGTGTACGCGGTGGTGTGTGCCCACCTTGTGGGAAGGAATCGCACCCTTCTCGAGGAGACCGACGAGGAAGGACCGCGAGACGTTAAGGAAGTCGGCCGCCTGCTGCGCCGTCACCTCGGCGTCCGTCGGCGAAGGATGGGGGAAGTGGCTTTGTCCGTTCATCGTGCTGCCAAGGCCTGGCTGATTGCGGCAGAACAAGGAGTAGTGAGCGAGTTCGCCATGTTCGGCGGAGGCGCGCGGAGACTCCAAGAATACTCGCAGGCGGGTATGGTACAGCAGTGATTCGTAGCTTCGCCGGCAGCATCCGAATCAACACGCAATGGCGTATCTGCTTCCGCTGGGAGGCGGACGGACCCTACGACGTGGAAATCGTGGACTACCACCGGTAGGAGGATGGAGCCACTTGGAGATGAGAAACGGTATGAGACCGGTGCACCCCGGCGAGATCCTGCGTGAAGAGATCGAAGCCGCCGATGTCTCCAAGGATGCGTTGGCCAAGGCGCTGGATGTCCCGCTCGACCAAGTGACCGGCATTATTGGCGGGACGGTGGGGATAGCGTCGGATACGGCGCTCAGGCTCGCGCGGTACTTCGGGACGACGCCGCAACTGTGGCTGAACCTGCAGCGGACTTGGGAGCTCCGGCGAGCGGAAATCAACTCGACGGAGAGATCGCAAAGCAGGTGACGTCCCGGAATCGGCCGCGTAGTGGCCGAGGAGGGGTCGTGTGACCGGTGCCTGCGGGCTGAAGCGCGCGCTTGGGATGTCAGATCCTGTAGGCATCGTCGTGGGATCCGACGGCATAGGGGAGAACGGCCCCGCCTTCCAAGCGCACGTAGACGAGGCGGAACTGTCGGCTCAGGCGGACCGAGTAGAAGTCGCCAGGCCCTTGGAGCTTCTTGTGCTGCCGTCCCGGCGGCATCGGTGCGTCCGAGAGGAGCTCGTCGAACACGGTGGCAAGTTCGGCCTTCATCCGGGGGTCGAGCCGCCTGACGTCCCGCTTGAAACGCGGGCTCGGGTCGAGAAGGCGACGGGCCAGCGCTCTGGCCTACGAGGTACCGATGGACGAATCGGAGTTTTTGGCTTCGTTCTCGATAGCGGCGATTAGCTCGGCACCAGAACCGAAAGTACGCTTGCTCGCCGGCGCCCCACGGGCGCCGTTGGCCATGAGGACAAGCCACCTCGCTTCTTGCATACACGCGACGGCGAGGCGGAACGCGTCATCGAGTCGATTGAGGGCGGCGAAGATCTCCACGCCGTCGGTGCCCGGTTCGGCGGAGGCCGAGAGGGCGCGGCGAATCCCTGCAAGGTCGTCGCGGGCGGCCCGGAAGTGGGCTTCGGCGGCCTCGCAGGACTCGGTGGCTTCGCCGTCGGGGTCGGCTAGGTCGTCGACGAGCGTGTCGGCATCGCTGGTCGAGTGCTGCCTAAGTTCCCGGGCCATCTTGTGGACCATGGCCGTGAGCAAGTTTTCGCGATCCTTGCACATGCGCACGATGGCCGCGCCGACCGCACGTCGTCGGGACTGCGGCATCCGGCGCAGGGCTTCGGCGGTGACGATGTCGGAGAACCGGTCGGGTCCGGTGCGCTCCATGGACGGGGAGGCGGCCCAAGGGAGCAGGCGGCCGAAGTCTCGAATCTGTGCGGAACTGTTGAGCATCGCGGGTGATGGCACGCGCTGCGGGTGGGAGAGGATACGGCAGAGAGACGGGCGACTGTCAACCGGGCGACTTCGCGGTCCGCCCACGAGTTCTTGGAACCCGATGGTCGCGTTGACGTAGTCACGCAGAACCGACTTGCCGACGTCCACCTCGCCGGCGAGAAGGCACTGCACACCTTCTTCGAGAAGCGCCTCCCGAAAGCCGGGATCGCGCTGGAGCCGTTCCGGGACCGTCACTCTGAAATTGCGCGTCAGTGGCATAGTCTCAGCCCTCCTGCCGCTTGCGTCACCTGTACTCGCCGCAACACCACTGTGCCAGGAGATCGCGGGCAAGCTCACACGGTGACTTCGACCTCGTCGGCGCCGCGGATGAGGACGTAGGCCCACAGGCCGGTCGCATGGTGGACCAGTTCGCGCGCGATGACCTTCAGGCGGCGCAGCGTCTCCGGATCCGCGTCGTTTCCCTCGATCAGGGCCCAGACCCAGACGGCGGGATCGTCCGTCGCATCGACGCCCTCTTCGACGAGCCACGAACGCACGGGCGTCGGGAGGTCCTGCAGTTCCTCGACTTGAGTGCGGATGCTGGCGGTGTCTGCCATAGGTTTACTAGCGCGTCGGCGACCGCCTCTCCGGGCAGACGGCGCTGTTCGCTATGGTCGCCTATGACCTGGCGGAAACCCGCTGTAGGCTCCACCAAGCATCGCCCGCGCAAATCGCGGCCACTACCGCTGCGACCTCGGGAGAGGTCAGGGCGGCGAACGCGAGAACTGTGACCGCATGCACGATCGGCAGCGCGCCGTCCAGACGCTGCTCGAGCGACGGCGGCACCGCCTCGGCGCGCCTGCCCCCGGCCCACGCGGCCCTGATCCGTGTACCGAGTTGGCCGACCAACGCCCCGCCCAAGAAGCTGACGGCGACGTAGCTGAGCGTGGTTGCGAGCGGTGCATCCCCGAACCACGCAAGCGCTATGGCGAGCGTCGCGTTCAGAGTCAGGACTGCAGCTTCCGGCGTGTCGTTCATCAACTGAACGCTACCACAACCTCGCGCGAACAGGGTGTCGCGGAGCGCCTCGCAACGCGATACGACTGCGTGGTTCGCCTCAGCCATCGTCGTTCAGCAGGTACCGTTCAACCATTTCGATCAACGCCTGCTCGAGTTGCGGATCGTCGAGTCGCTCCGGCGCTCGCAAGCCGTAGTCGTTGGCGGTCGCACTCACCGCGCGCATGAGGAACTCGGCAAGGAACCGAAGCTCCACCTTCGGGCGTAGCAGGCCCCGATAGGCATCCAGCGCGGCGAGAGAGACGGCCAGGAAGTCCTCGTAGATCTCGCTCTCGACTTCCGCAATCGCATGCCGTGGCACTTCGGTTTCCAAGGCAGCGTAGAGGGCCGGGTTGCGACGCATCCAGCGGAGCCGTGCACTCACGAGGTGGCGTATTGCGTCGCGGGGGTCGTCCGGGCGGGATCGGGTCATGAGTTCGGCGTAAGCCTTCTGGGCCTCTCGTCGACGCAGTTCCCCGAAGACGGCCTCCTTGCCCGGAAAGTACTCGTAGAGCGAGCCGATGCTGACGCCCGCACGCTCGGCGATTCGGTTCGTGCTTGCCGTTGCGTACCCGGTCTCCGTCAGAATCCGAGCGGCCGCGTCCAGAATGGCCGTTACCGTGGCGACCGAGCGACGTTGCCTCGGCTGCTTGCGCAGTGAGTAGGCGGGGTTGGCGTCGGAGTGGCGTTCGGCCATGGCGAGGTGGAATCCGAGTATCAAAACCGAGCGATCGCACGGATAGTAGCAAGAGGTCAGGAGACGAGGAACTGCCATGCGTTACGTGCCCGCCATCGGGGTCGCCTCGGATACGCTGCCGCGCGCTGCGGACAGTGACTTGGCGCACCTCCCGGGGCCGCGGGGACACTGGTATTTCGGCAATCTCCGCGACCTGCTGCCGGACCCGGTCCCGTTCTTGATCGAAATGCGCGCCGAGCACGGAGACTGCTTCACCGTGGGAGTGCTGCGTAACCGTCGCGTGGTCGTGTTCGCGGGCCCGGCGGCGAACCGTCACGTCCTCCTGGATGCTGACGGCAACTTCTCGACCCGGCTGGGCTGGGAGGTCGCGCTCGACTTCTTCAGCGGCTTCGTGCTGCTGCGCGACTTCGAGGATCACGACTTCCACCGTGACTTGCTCAGGCCGTATTTCAAGCCGGACGCTCTGCGGGGCGCCCTGGTCTGCATGAATCGCGTGATCGCGAACGAAGTCGCAGCCTTGGCGCGCTCAGCGGACGCATACCGGCTGGCGAAGCGCCTGGCCTTGGACATCGGCCTTTCGGTCTTCGGCGGATTCGCGTCGACACAGAGTAGCGAGACGATCTACTCGGATACCGTCCGTGTGCTTGACGGTCTGATGGCACGGCGGAGTCAACTGCCCGGTACCCGCTATCGCCGTGCGGTCCGCGCTCGTGACCGGCTGCGCGCCGCCCTTCTCGCCGAGGTGCCGCGGCGTCGAGACGGCGATGGGCATGACCTTTTCAGTCGTCTGTCGCGTTTCATCGACCCCGATGGCCGCCGGCTGCGCGACCAGGATGTGGTGGACCACGTGTTCGGCATGCTGTTCGCCGGGCACGAGACGACGGCGAGTGCGATCGCCCTCATGATGTACTCCCTCGCGCGGCACCGGGAGTGGCAGGCCCAAGCCCGCGCCGAGATTGTCGCCCGGAGTCCCGGCGAGCCACCCACGTTGGAGGGACTGTCCGACATGCCGGTCCTCGAAGCGATCTTCCGCGAGACGTTGCGGCTCTATGCACCCGTTCAGTTCCTACCCCGCCGCAACGTTCGGGCTTTCGAGTGGGCGGGCCATCGCATCCCGGCCAACAGCCACATCACCTTGCCACCCCAGATCTGCCACCGGGATGCTGCCTTGTTCGAGGATCCGGAGTCCTTCCGCCCGGAACGTTTCCTCGCGGGTCCAGCGTATCGGCCCGTTGATCCGTTTGCGTGGGTCCCGTTCGGCAGGGGCGCCCACATGTGCATGGGTACGCACTTCGCGTTGTTGGAGGTCAAGGCGCTCTTCGTCCCCTTGCTGCGCTTGTTCGATCTGGAGTTGCCGACGACGAGCGGACCGGCTCTCCAGCACCTGCCGCTCCTGCGGCCTCGGGGCAAGTTGCCGATCACCTTCGTCCGGCGCCTGTCGCAATGACCAAGGCGGATCGGTGGCCGGGTCTGGTGCAAGGTCAAATTGCGGACGAGGACGTCCGCGCACCTCGCCGGCGCCGAACACTCGGCGGTGCGCGGACGTCCTCGTCCGCATTCGGGCACCCCCGAGATCGAGACGGATAGCCGGGTTGGCGACTTGCAGCGGGCTGGCACCACGGCCCATCGGTATGCGAGCCTTGCCGCAACTGTTCCGAAAGGTCGATATGATTCCATGCCCGCCGTCACCCCCTTCCTCATGTTCGAGGGTCAGGCCCAACAGGCCATGGACCTCTACACCCGAGTCCTGCCGGACAGCGAGATCCTCGACGTCGAGCGGTACGGTCCTGACGGCCCGGGCCCCGAGAACACGATCATCCGCGCCACCATGTCCCTGCGGGGACAAACGGTGGTAGTCAGCGACAGCTACATCTCTCACAACTTCACATTCACCCCGGCGTTCTCCCTGTTCGTGACCTGCGAGGACGAAGCGGAACTCGAGCGCCTCGTAGCCGACCTCGGGGAGGACGGCAGGACGCTGATGCCGCTGGACAACTACGGCTTCAGCCAGCGATTCGCGTGGGTGGAGGACCGCTTTGGCGTGTCGTGGCAGTTGAATCTTCCATAGGCGACCGCCAGTTGATTTTGATTGAGACGGTGGGCGGCAGTCGTTCCGATGGGGAGTGAGCCGGTGGCTCAGGGTTGTCGGCGCGTGGTGTTTCGTTTCAAGGACCGCGAGGCTATTAATGTGGACTTAGTGGACTACCACTGATCGAAGGAGGCTGAACCATGGCGATGCTGGACCCCTGCCACCCGGGCGAGATTCTGCGTGACAACTTGGAAGCGGCGGAACTTTCGGTAACCGAGGCCGCGGCGCAACTGGGCTGCACTCGGCAGGCGCTTTCTCGTTTGCTCAACGGAAAGGCGGGTATCTCGCCCGCGATGGCCCTCGCGCTGGAGCGCATCGGCTGGAGTAATGCCAGCTTTTGGATGCGGCTCCAGGCGGCCTATGAACTGGCCCAGGAGCGACGACGGCAGGCGGCTTGAACATTGAGGCAGGGGTGACTCCGATCACGTTCGTTTGGCGACTGTGGAGCGTTCAGCCGAGGGATTCGTAGACCGCCCGCCACAGCCCGGTGCCGCGTTCGTCGCCGTGCACGCCGGCATCCATGCGGTTCATGACATAGGAGAACGCCACTCGGGCGTCGAGGTCGCAAACGACTGTGGAGCCCCCGTAGCCGTCCCAGAAACAGACGTTCTCGTTCGGGGTCGGAGGGTCCGTCTCCCCCGGTAGGCCGTAACCCAGTCCGAACCGCACAGGTACCCCGAGCACCAGGTCCATGCCGTTCGTCTGCTCCTCCATGACCGCCATGCAGCCGGCCGGCGACATCAGGGTCTTGCCGAACGCCGTGCCGTGGTTCGCCAGGAGCGTCTGGATGCGTACGATGCTGCGAGCATTGCCGTGCCCGTTCACCGCTGGCATCTCCGCTTGGCGCCAAGCCGCCGTCCTGGTGTCCCCGACATCCAAGGCCCCGCCGCGGATGGTGCGTTCCATGATCGACCCGGGTTCCATCTCCAGCGAATCGTGCGCCTCGACGGGTGGGGGGATGAGTTCGCCGATGCGGTGGAAATGCGCAGGGTCCACGCCAACGTGGAAGTCCGCGCCCAGCGGCTCGGCGAGTTCCTCGCGCAGGAACGTGCCCAGCGACCTGCCCGAGATCCGACGCACGACCTCGCCCACGAGGTTGCCTTGGGTGATGGCGTGGTAGCCACTGGCTGTACCCGGCTCCCACCAGGGTGCCTGGGCGGCGAGGAGTTCCGCCACCCGGTCCCAGTCGTACCAGATGTGTCGGGAGTCGATCTCGTCGAGACACGGCAAGCCGGCGCTGTGGCTCATCAGATGGCGCACTTCGATGCGTTCCTTGCCGTTGGCGGCGAACTCCGGCCAGTACTTGGCGACCGGTGCGTCGAAGTCGAGCTCGCCACGGTCGGCGAGCAGGAGCGCGCATAGGGCGGTCATCGTCTTCGTGCAGGAGTAGACGTTGACGATGGTGTCGGCAAGCCAGGGTTCGGTCCTCGCCGCGTTGCGACGTCCGCCCCACAGGTCGACCACGAACTCGCCTTCGAGCGTCATCGCGAACGACGCACCCACATCGCCGAGTTCGGTGAAGTTGCGCGCGAACGCCTCGCGCACCGGCTCTAAACGCGCGTCGCAACTGCCGTGCAGATCAACCACGGTCCGTCGATCCGGCAAGAGGAGACGTCACCCTATCACCGGCCCGCGACGTTGCCGCGCGTAGACGGTCCCCTGACACCCGCTCAGGCTGCTTCCTCCCCACCTCGACCGAGCGCCTCGAGGTGCTCGCGGTGGGCGGCCCTGTCCAGTTGGTAGAAGTACAGCGCCACGATCGCCGCCGCGTAGACGAACGTGAGCAGGGGTGCGTACCACCAACCGAGGCGCTCGATCACCGCAGCGTCGATGGTGTCCATTTCCCCTGCACCGGGGAAGGTGATCACCGTCAGCACCAGGCCGCCGATCCAAACGCCCATGCCGCTAGCGACCTTGCTCACGAAGGAGACCGTCGCCATGACGAGCCCTTCTTCGCGACGACCCACGTCCACGGCGCGGGCATCGACGACGTCGGCGATCATCGATAGGCCCAGGACGCCGGTCATGATGGACAGCAGTACCCACGCGACGCCGATCACCACCAGCAGGGGGAAGCGTGCGCCATGGTCCGCGCCCGGGAACGCCCCGACCAGTTCCAGGACAACGGGCCCGCAGACCACCGCGATGGAAAGCGCGCTGAGTTGGATCAGCCGCCACTTCTTGTCGCTGCCGCGGGTGATCCGGGGGAGCAGCGGCAAGGCGATGACCGGCGCTAGGAGTTGCGCGGCCAGGGTGATTTGGATCTCTCGGCTGTCGAGGCCCCAGAACCAGGGCTGCATGTAGGCCCACAGCGCGCTCGACGTGCCGGTCGCCACCGCCCCGAGCACGGTGCTCGCGACCAGCGCGATGAGGTTGCGGTCGCGGAGCGTCGCAAGGGTTTCCGAGAGTGCGCGCAACCCCGACGATGCACGCCGTGGCGCCGCGGCGAGTTTCGGAATGTGCCCATGGGTCGCCACGGCGGCTGCGGCCAGGCAGACGCAGACCGCCATGGCAGCGACCAGGCCCGCTTCCTCGTAACCCGAGCGCCGCAAGACGCCGGCGCCGTCCGGGTACTCCGGCGAGTCGGCCAGCCACCAGCCATACATGGCTACCGAGATGAGTGTCCCGAAGAACCAAGCAGCCGCGCCGAAGTAGTTCGACAGGCGCGTGCGGTCATCGTAGTCCGGCGCCAACTCGGGCAGGAGCGCATTGAACGGCACGCTGTGCATGGTCAGGGACAGCCGCAGGCCAATCGTGAACGCCAGGAGCCACACGAACGTGCCGGTCTCGGACATCTCCGGGGGAATCCACAGGCAGTAGTAGCAGGCGGAAATCGGCAGGATCGACGCATAGAGGAACGGATGACGTCGCCCGAGGCGCGTGCGGATATGGTCCGACCAGCGGCCCACCAGGGGATCGGAGACTGCGTCGACGACCAGCGCGAGTAGCAGCGCGAAGCCGGCCAGCGCGGGGTCGAGGCCGACGACCTGGCTGTAGTAGATCAGTAGGAAGTAGGCGACCCCGTTGCTGACTAGGCCGCTGGCTGTGCCGGAAGCGCCGAAGGCTAGGCCGTTGGATGGTCGCATCCGGGGCTCCATGGGAGTCGGGGGTTGTCTCACGCGGTGGGGTGGGGGTCAACCCTAGCGGCAACGATGTACAGGCGGTTGCCGCGATATCTGAGTGCACGGGCGGTGTCGGGTCCGTACCAACAAGGGAAGCGACGCATCTTGCTGCCAAGCTGTTGCCCGTCATCAGACTACTGCCAGCTTAGCTGGCTCGCGTGGCGGGCGCGCCAAGCGCACCTTGTGGCCGACGAATTGACCAACGCTCAGGGCCAATGAGCTAATGTAGACGGGTCGGCAGGAAAGACGCGCAGGGAATGACGCGTAGACAATCAGTGATCGACGCCTCTTTGTGGCACACCGACTTGGAACTCGTCAGGGAAGCCGTCTCTGACTTGCCTTACCTTGTGAAATACGGCGAGCGTGACCACTTGGACGATTGGATCCACAACGGCGCTTTGCGGATACGCAATGCGGTTTCGTTCGCTGAGGACAAGTCTCCCGATCGACAAGATTGGGAGACTATTAGGTCATACATGATGACCCAGTATGCAGGTGATGACACGAGAACACAGCAGATTCCTGCGCCGCCGGGGATGCCGTCAGCGAGCAAGACTCGTGTCCGCCCGGTTAGCGTCGAGGCCGTTCATAGCTGTCCTGACTATTGGATGTTTAGCATGTCGAAGTCGCTGTCGCTGGACATGCTCCGGTTGTTTGGTCGTAGTTGCTGTGTAGTGATTGGGCAACAAGAGCCGCTTTGGGTGCGATTCCTATCCGAGGTTGCCGATCACCTTGGAAGTAGGAAGTTCAAGGTGTCCTCTCCTGATGGGACCAGGTCAGAATCCGTGACGCTCCGACCGAAGTTAGCCATGATGGGCAGCGTGAGTTATCTCGGCCCACCTGGTGATCCCGACCCGAGGTCTATGGGCTGGAGCACGTGGATGAAGCAGATCGGTGACGGTGACGAGCTTGACCACATATTCAAGAAGCCAGCGACGTACTCCCACCAGGATGAGTTTAAATTCGCTTGGACTCATTTCGACTCCGACGACATACGCCAGCACAACCACCGGTGGCGAATCACTGTGGAGGACCTGAAGACCGGCGAACATCACGAACTGATGGAAGCGCTTGAGGATGAAGACGATGCGCACTGGACGTACGACTTACCTCTGCCACCAGTCATGGTGCGGGTAACGCCACCACCCGAAGTCATAAAGCTCACTTTGGAGTGAGTCCCTAAACACCGCCGTTTGGCTCAAGGAAACGACTTCCTGCCTCCAGTGCGATGAGGTTGCGGTCGCGGAGCGTCGCGAGGGTTTCCGAGAGTTCGCGCAACCCCGACGATGCGCGCCGTGGCGCCGCAGCGAGTTTCGGGATGTGCCCATGGGTCGCCACGGCGGCTGCGGCCAGGCAGACGCAAGCCGCGACCGCCGCGACCAGCCCCGCTTCCTCGTAGCCCGAGCGCCGCAAAGCGCCAGCTCCGTCCGGTTACTCCGGCGAGTCGGCCAGCCACCAGCCATACATGGCTACCGAGATGAGTGTCCCGAAGAACCACGCAGCCGCGCCGAGGTAGTTCGACAGGCGCGTGCGGTCATCGTAGTCCGGCGCCAACACCGGATCGTCGGGTCAGCAGCCGCACTGAAGGTCGCCTGCGAACCTGGGCCACCTCAATCCTGGACTCGACCGTGCTATGGTGCACGCAAGTGCCACTGTTTCACGTTTATTCTATGGACCAGAGAACCTCCGATCAGACACCGCAGGTCGTTAGTCTGATCGCTGATAGCGCTCCCGAACGGGAAACCGATCTTCAAGACTTCCTTGCCGCATACCCTGTTCGTTTCCTAGAGGCCCCGGACCGCGCGGGCATTCTCATGAATGCGACACGGGAGCGCGTGAAGTACGCCCGTAAGGATCTTCAGGTCGTCTGGCTGATCGCGTTCTCGCTGTGGAACGCGATCCGGCTATTCGCACCTGCCGTCCTGGGTCCAACCTTGTTCGGCAGCTCTCCGCGATCGGTCATGCAGTTGGACGAAGAACTCGACGGAATCGAGCTTGACTACAGGCAGCGCTTGGCCAGCGTCGCCAGAGTCATCGAACAGGACCACGCGGATGTGGCGTATTGGCCGAGCGACATCCCCAAGCCCGTGGTTTACCGGCACGAATTGTCCGACACTCAGGGCAAGGTGCTCTTCGACCTAGTGACCATGGCGCACGCGGTTCTGTTTCTCCATGAACTACGACATGCAAAATTTCACCAAGATTACCGCGACGGTACGCCTCGTCCGAGCGACCGCGAGGAGGAACTGCTCTGTGATGTTTACGCTCGCGACTGGTTCATGTCTAAGCTTGGTCTGTATGCGGCAGATCAGCGTTACGACTTCCAGCAGGTGTGCTCTAAACGGGCCATGGCGCTTTTGGTCGTCTGCGAGTTCCTTCGGCTTGCCAAGCAGAGCGTAGGCACGCTCAGTGCCGACTTATACCCGCCGCTCGTCGTTAGGGTTTCAGCCCTTTCCGGGAATCTGCCGCTACCCGAGACGGACAACTATTGGATCCTGTCTTCGGGCGTACTGCTAGCCGAGGCCCGCCGGCTGGACGTGGCCGAGCTCGACCTCCCATCAGAGTCGCCCAAGGCCATCAGCGGCTACCTCCTGGAACGCCTGTCTAGCTAAAGCTAGGGAATCACATACCTAACTTGACCCGGCGATCCACAACTGTCCAAGACGCATCCTTATGCCGTCGCAAGGTCTAAGGCATGGTCGAAGCCAGCCCGGTAGACCATCCTCTCAATGCACGGAACGCTGTTGTCGTCGTATGTCCACTGATACAGTTGGTCAAGGAGTTCAACCTTCTGCTCGTCGGGTGTCTGTAAATAGCCAATAGCAATGACGATGGACTGTGCCGTGACCAAAGCCACCGCGTTGGCAGGCGCACGGTAGGAAAAGTCGTCGTGGCTGGCGTCAAAAGCCGCGAGTCCAGGCAGGTGCGCGCCGGGATGATCGACGGCCCCAGTCGTCAGAGCCTCCACAGATTCGTCAGGAGGCGCGTCAAGCGCAAGTCCAAGTTGTTCACGGACGAGCACAAGGGCTACAACGGACTGCGCCAGCACTACAGGAGAGGCATCGTCGTCCACTCTGCACGCCAGCACGTCGACGGCAACGTCCACACCAACGGGATCGAGTCGTTCTGGGCACCGCTCAAGCGGGCGCACAAGGGCACGTACCACTAGATGTCTCCTAAGCACATGCACAGGTACGTGACCGAGTTCGCCGGTCGCCACAACATGCGGGACATGGACCCGGAGGATCAGCTAGAGGCACTGGCGGGCGGCTTCGAGAGGAAGCGGTTGACGTGGGACGCGCTGACGAGGTAGGGTGTGGAGCGTCCCGGCGGCCAGGGACTTAGTGCAACTTGGGGGTTCGATTCTCCTTTGCCCTTGCTGCCGGTAGCTATAACCGCCGGGACACTGTTAGTGTTTACACCATTGCCAGTGGAGGAGGAATTGCCAATGGCACAGCCCGAATTTATTGCGAGTTTCGAGTTGCCGGACTCCTCGACCACGAAGCGACGCGGCGCGTTCGCAACACAGCGCAACGCCTTCGAGGACGTAATCCTCGACAGCAACATCTACGCTGAAAAATTGATGAGCGCAGGCCGTGTCTCGGTGTGGCGACTCATGTCATTGGCGAACGATCCCATCGACTTCGCCCACAACATAGTCACGGACGCTGAGAATCATCCCGACTTGGGCAAGAAGTTCACAAAAAGGCTACGCATGGTGATCGTGAATGTCGAAGACGAGGATGCGTGGTTCCACAACATAGACACTCCTGAGACTCCACAGAAGAGTGTAAACATCTAGGGTCAATCCCACGAGATCGACGCAGAGCCGGAGTCGATAGCGCAAGCCATTCTAGGACGTACCAAGAAGCGTGTTACTGTGCCTCAGTACGACAAGGACGGAAAGCCAGTGATCGACACTGGCGACAAGGCCACCGAGACAAAAGTGTTGATGGAGTAGGAGAAAGAGAAGAAGGCGCTGGAACGCGAGAAGACGAAGAGCGCAACCAAGAGGCGGATGCTGTGAACGGAGGAAAGGTGGAGAAGGAACAGGTTGGTAGCATGGTGTTGGAGTTCCAAGAACTCAAGAAACAGCGTGCGTGTCTGAGAGTGAGGCTGGAACACTTCAAGGATGAATTCGACAACGCAGTGAAACGATTGGATTTCACCTTGTCCGACAGCGATTGGAATGCAGACATTGACGACAACGGGCGTCTGTCAGACTACCCCGATAGAACAGATTGCATCAAGGTGATGCAGGATTACGAGGATGTAGTACGAAGGCTAGACAAGCTGGCCGATGCTTTCAAGCAAATGGGCTTGGGCGTCAGCTAAGTATGGCTGCTCAGCTCAACACCCTATCCGGCAACTTCTACATTGACCTGCCCGGGACATCTTTGACGATAGAGACAAAAGGTGTTGGCGTAGGAATAGCGCACATAAGGGTATTCAACTGGGGCATACCAATGTCGACATATCGGATTTCTGTTTTCAAGAGTAAGATACTGAGGCGGAAATCTGTGTTGACTTCGGTAGTGGAGCTCGGCGACGAACCGAATGGAGACAACAGACCAATCAAGACAGTCTTCTCGATTACGGCCGCTGTAAGCGCCATTGTGCGACATAGGGCAAGTTTTTGGGCTTGGGTGAAGTGGCGTTCAGTCCACTTCGTGTCGCCAGCTACTATTTCTCTCAAACCAATTTAGGAAAAATCATATGCACGCAAACGGAAGAGATCCACAGGAAGAACCACCCGATAGCACGCCACCAGCCGAAGTTGATCCACCTTCATCGGACGATGAGGGCAATTGGGGCCCAGTGTGGGAAGAGGAAGAACCGCCAGAAACTCGCATCTAACGGTCGCCGCCGCGGGCAAGGCCGCAGTTTTCTTGGCCTTGCCCGGCTCACATAGTTTAAAGCCAAGGAGGAGTCCGTCCGTGTAGGAGCAGATAGGTAGTTGGGTTCGTACCATTGCCGGAACCCGAACAAGGTTCGGGCTGGTATGTGCCACCCTTGTTGCCATCTCGGCGCTTGTCCTCTACTCCGACTTGACTGGTGGTACAAAGTCGTTCTTGGTTGGTTCTATGATGGTGATTCTGATGACGCTAGCCAGTAATGCAGCCAGGGCAGACAAAGCTGAGGGGACAAGCTACAAACCGACACAGGACACTGAGGAGCTTGGTCGTGATGCTGAGTCTAGTTAGGTATGTAAGTCCCTAGAGCTAGGTCTTGGCTTACCCAACCGGCCAAGGGTCGTTGGCATTGTCAGCCTCGGCCGATGCCGCGTCGACTTGGCCGTGATCGCATCAACGGTCGATCGGCGATGAACCGCTCCGCATCACCCGACTGCCGCGCCCGCAGTGCCACGTTGCGCGCGACGACGTTCGCATTAGGCGCGTTTCGCGCTTGCCCTCGCGCCGCAGCCTCCGAAGCACGCGCTCGGTGCGGACGAAGTAGCGGACGACACGCGGTTCGGACGCAGCGCGGCGCTTGACCTATGCATCGTTGTGGTGCAGTCTGCTGAAGAAGAGGTCGGAACGTGGCGATGGCGAGTACCAAGCAGCGCCGACAAGCCGCGAATCGACAGGGACATCGTACGCACGTCCGTCAGTCTGCCCAAGGATGGCGCTCGCTCGTACTATGGGAGCGCCAATTGAACGATTTCGACTCGGTTCGTGAGCAGGTGACCGCCTTCCTCGAAGATCGCCCGTGAAGTCGCTCGAACTATTCGCTGGTGCCGGTGGACTCGCCATGGGTGTCACGCAGGCGGGATTCCGACATGCGGCGATCGTCGAGTATGACCAGTGGTGTTGCGAGACCATCAACTACAACCGCACGCGTGGGACGCGACCAATCGCCGAGTGGCCCTCAGTCTTTCCCACGGACGTCAGGCACATCCGATTCGACCGAGTCACAACGAATATCGATCTCATCTCCGGTGGCCCGCCGTGCCAGCCGTTCTCGCTAGGCGGCAAGCATCGCGGACACTCCGACGTCCGCAACCTGTTCCCCGATCTCGTCCGAGCGGTCCGAGTGCTTCAGCCCCGGGCCGTCATCGTGGAGAACGTCAAGGGACTGCTTCGCAAGTCGTTCGACCCGTACTTCAAGTACATAGTGCTAACGCTAACGTATCCGACGCTAGCTCCCGGTCCTGACGAGAGTTGGCTCCGGCACATGGCCAGACTCGAGCGCTACCACACCTCTGGCGGCGAGTTGGAGTATCGTGTCGACTTCGACTTGCTCAACGCCGCCGACTACGGAGTACCGCAGCGGCGCGAACGTGTCTTCATCGTCGCCTTTCGCGCCGATCTCGGCATTGAGTGGTCTTTCCACGACGATCTACCCAGAACCCACAGCCCAGACAGTCTCCTGTGGGATCAATGGATCACCGGCGACTACTGGGCTCGCCACGGAGTGCCATCGTCTAGGCGCCCCCGTCCGCCCGCACGAAGCCGAGCCCGGATCGCATCACTCTCTACCTCCCTGATTCCTCCCACTCATCGCCCTTGGCGGACGGTCCGCGATGTGATCTCCGATCTGCCGGACCCTCGCTCGAACGAAGCGGCAGATTACTCGAACCACCGCTTCAACCCCGGAGCCCGAAGCTATCCCGGCCACACGGGCAGCCCCTGGGACCAGCCCGCCAAGACGCTCAAGGCGGGAGATCACGGCGTACCCGGCGGGGAAAACACCCTCCGGCATACCAACGGTCGTGTCCGCTACTTCACCGTCCGCGAGGCCGCGCGCCTGCAGACGTTCCCCGATTCCTACGAGTTCCACGGCTCCTGGACGGAGACCATGCGACAGCTCGGCAACGCCGTCCCCGTTGCTCTCTCGTTCAGCGTCGCCGACAGCGTGAGCAAGGCGCTTCGTAAGGACGACTCAGCCGCCCAGCATCCCTCGCAACGGCTATCGCGCAGCTGAGGCCGCCGCGCGGTGCGGAGACTCCAAGCCACCTTCCCCACGTTCCGGAACGCTCCGGTGCCAGAAACAGCCTTCAGCCAATCCCAGTCAGTCACCTTTCCACGGCGTGTGAAGGTCTGCGGTCAAGAGACTGCGGCTGATGGCGTTAGTCTGCGCAACATGCGTGGGGTCTCCCCCGATCTGGAGCGGCCCCGCTGCAGCCTTCTCCTGAGATCCGCTGCGGCTCCATGCCATAGCATCCGCCTGCCGAATCTGGAGCCCCGACCAATGATCGCCAATCCGCCATGACACCTGACGAACTCGACCTGACTCCCGACCCGAGAGTCCTGCAGATGCTGGGCGAGATCGACCTCCATCAGTGGCGCTGCCTCGCAGAACTCATCGATAACTCCATTGACGGCTTCCTCCATGCGGCTCGTCAAGGCCAAGCGGTAGAGCACCCAGACATCGCCGTCGCTTTACCCAGTGCCGACAATCACGCCGCACGTGTAACTATCAAGGACAACGGACCAGGGATGTCGATTGACACGCTGGAAAACGCGGTCAAGGCGGGCTGGTCTGGGAACGACCCTCTGAGCAGCCTCGGATTGTTCGGCATGGGCTTCAACATTGCGACCGCACGTCTCGGACTGGTGGCGGAGGTCTGGACCTCTCGGGCAGGCGACCCAGAGGATGTCGGCGTAGGCATTGACTTAGACGAACTCCGTGCTTCAGGGAATTTCAGAGTTCCAAGGCGAACCCGCGCCAAGGGGAACCACAGCGATCATGGTACGGAGATCGTCATATCGCGTCTGAAGCCCCAACAGCGGGCCTATCTTGCGCGTTCGAACAACCGCACGACAATCCGCAAGCAATTGGCGCGGACGTACTCGGCGTTGCTCGTCGAGTCCGAAGCCGGAACGATCACGCTCACCCTCAACGGTACCCTAATCGCGCCGCGGCGCCACTGCGTGTGGGATGCGTCGCGCTCCGTCGGACTACCCGACGGAAGCACCGTCGACCCCGTCCAGCTGATAGACACCCCCCTCGCTCCTCGACGCTTCTGTGCTCATTGCATGCGAACTCTGGCAGCCGACGAGGAGACCTGCCCGACGGGTGGCTCGAACTGCGACGTTCAGGAGACCCCAAGGCGAATCAAGGGCTGGATCGGCATTCAGAGATACCTGCACAACTCGGAGTTCGGGATCGACTTCGTCCGGAATGGCCGAAAGATCGAGATCGGAAACAAGGACCTGTTCAAGTGGAATGACGGCGACACTGAGGAGGTCGAGTATCCCATCGACGATCCCCGCAACCGCGGCCGTTTCGTCGGCGAAATACATATCGACCATTGCAGGGTCAGCTACACCAAGGACCGCTTTGAACGGGATGACCCGTCTTGGGGAGAGATGGTCCGTGTGATTCGTGGAGACGGCCCGTTACGCCCGGTTGCCGCGAAGCAACGTGGCTACGAGGCCAACCAGAGCCCGCTTTACCGGCTCTTCCAAGCCTTTCGCCGGTCCAGTCCGCAAGGGAAGAACGGACTGTGGTCCAGAGTTCTCGTGGTGAAGAACAACGACCGCGCTCAGGAAATGGCCGACCTCTTTGCGAAGGGCGAAACCGAGTATGTTGACGACGAGCGTTGGTGGCGCCTCGTCGAGGAGCAAGACGAGGAGATCCTCGGCCCACGCGACGAACCGGCCCGTCCCCCGGCTATCCCGGAGGATTTCGTCGACGAACCAGACACTGACCCCGGCGAACACGACGAGCCTGAACCTACGACACCGCCTCCCCCGGCTCGCCGGACACTTCACGAACTCTCCAGAAAATATGTCCATCCCACCTTCAGAGTCGAGTTCGAGGTCCAGGCATTCGCCGCACAACCAGATGATCCAGGTTTAGTCACGGGCGCACCTTGGGCACTCCGGTTGGACGACGTGGCAACGCGCACTTACGCATTCCTCGTGGACTTGCGCCACCAGATGTTCCGGTCCACGACTATGACCCCTCTCGACGCCCTGTTGACTGAACTCACCTACAGAACCAACGACTTCCTCAAGGGCCAGGCTCAGGAAGTCTCCATCGCGGGTGTTCTCGCCGATTTCCGGCGGGAATACTGCGTCGACTCGCGACTCGACCCGGCGGAGATCATCGCTTTCGCCACCGCAGTCTTGGACGAGATCGCCCGCGCTGTCCCGAATCTCATTGATTCCGGGCGCGGTGCCCGTCTCCATGCAGAACTCACCGAGTCCGAGAAGCGAGCCGTCGCCCAGCGCATGGCGATCCGGCGCGTGGCAAGCCACACTGAAGCCGTCGCCGACGGCAGATTCTGGAGTTACGCCGATCCCTCATCCCTAAGGGCGCTTGTGTTGCGCCACCCCGAGCTCTTCCTCGACGGGAAGTATTGGGAAGACCCCTACGAGACACTGGATTACGGTGAGTCCGAAGCCACTCACCAGGCTAAGGCGGACACACTCTCCAAATACGACGCCTACCTCGGCGACGCCGTTTGGCTTGCCAGCCAAACCCCTGCGGACCTCGAGGCCGCGAGCCGCGACACCGTGATTCGCGCCGCTTGCTCGGTCCGCTTGCTGAGATCTGACATGGGCTCCTGAAGTGAACGAGTCGTTCCTAGACGCGCGCCGACTGCTCAAAGGCCCGTGGCAAGCCTTCGAGCGCGATGTCGCACGCCTCCTCGTCTGCAACGGCTTTGACGACGTCCGCCTCGTCGGCGGCAGCGGAGACCGTGGGGCCGACGTCCTCGGAGTAAAGAACGGCCAACTCTGGGTTATCCAATGCAAGTTCACGTCCGTTGGCTACCCACCCTCGTCGGCCGTTGATGAGGTAGGTGAAGCTGCGCGTCACTACGGTGCGGACCGGATATTCGTTGCGTCCTCCCGCCCTGCTGGCCCCGGAATCCGGGACGCAGTCCAGCGCTGGCGCGCCTTGGGCATCGAGGTCGAGACGCTGCAACCCTCAACGCTTCTGGCGATTGCGGCACGTACTCCCGAGTACGCCACGTCGCGCCGCACACTCCGGGACTACCAGGACGAGGCCGTCGCCGGCTTCGTCGCCGCCCTCCGGGAGACCGGCCGCGGCCAAGTCGTCCTCGCCACCGGCCTGGGCAAGACTGTCGTCATGGCGGAAGCGCTGGCTCAACTGTTCCGCGACGAGGCTGTCCCACACGGAAGAGCTCTCGTTCTCGCTGGCACCCGGGAACTCGTCGACCAGCTCCACCGCGCGTTCTGGGACCAAATCCCCAAGTGGATCGCCACCCACCGGCTCATTGGAGGCGAGGAACCCTCCCACTGGGATGGCGTCACCTTCGCCACAATCCAGAGCGTGGCTTCGCGGATCCACGAACTACCCGAGTTCGGTTTGGTCATGATCGACGAGGCCCACCATGTGGGGTCGGACACGTTTAGACGCGTCACCAGCCACTTGTCACACACCATGATCGGTGGCGTTACTGCTACGCCTTGGCGCGGCGACCGCTACGACATAGACCATCTGTTGGGGCCGCCGGTCGTCAGGATAGGTATTGCGGAGGGCCTCCGGCGAGGCTTCCTGTGCGAAGCCGATTACCGAATGCTTGCCGACAACATAGACTGGAAACTGGTCAGATCCCGCTCACGCCACCGCTATTCAATCTCGCAACTCAATAAGCTTCTGCTACTTCCGACCCGGGACGAGGAGGCCGCCAAGGCGATCAGGGAGACGTTCGACGCGGACAGCCGTCGCGCGGCCATCGCCTTCTGCCCATCAATTGCCCACGCCAAGAGCTTCGCCGGCACCTTACGCCTTTTTGGTTTTCGCGCCGAGTCGATCACCGGGGAGATGGACGCCAGAGAGCGTGATCAGACCATGTCCTCGTTCCGCCAAGGAGCCCTCGACATCGTGACAACGCGCGACTTGTTCAACGAAGGCGTCGACGTCCCGGACGTTGACATGATCGTTTTCATGCGGGTCACCCACAGCCGCCGCATCTTCGTCCAGCAACTCGGTCGCGGCCTCCGGGTAGCGCCCAGTAAGAGTAAGGTGGTTGTCATGGACTTCGTTAGCGACCTCCGGCGCATCGCGGAGGTAATCGAACTCAACAAGGCGACCCGTGGCGACATCGAGCGGCTCCGTCTTCCTGGGCTGGTGCAGTTCCGGGACGAGGGCGCGGGGAGTTTCATGCGTGACTGGATGCGGGACCAAGCGGACCTGTTCACTCGCGAGGGCGACCCCCACCTCGAGCTCCCAGCGTTCGACTTTCCGGCTCCTCACAGCCGGGGCACGGTGCAATGACAATCCCCGACGCCGTCCGTGACGACATCAGGGACCGGCTGTGGGCGGCAGCCGACACCCTCCGCTGGTCCACGCTACCTGACACAGAGCGCGCAAAATACTATGTGCTTTGGACGCGGGATCCCGCTATCGGCGGTCGTATCGGTCACTACATGGATCCCCGCAGAGTGCGCGTCTATATCAAGGACTCGCTGATCAAGCCATACGAGCGGTCTCGCCTGTTGCTTCTCGAGCGGGATGTCTGGCGGCTACTATCCGTCCCCGACCCTGGAGCGCCTGCCCAACGTTACATCAAGCCGCACGGCCGTCGACTACGTGACGGCAAGGTTGTCTGCTGGGGCAATAGCCGCGACTGGAAGCATATACTCATGGCTGTCTTCGAGCGTGCCCAGGCCCTACCGTCATACGAAGCCTTCGGCGCAGTCCTTTTGGAGTCCGGAAGGACCGTTGCGGACGACCGACGCCGACTCGTGCGAGAGGCAGCCGTCCGGTTGGGGATCGAGACCGTCGCATGGCTGGAGTAGCTCTGCGGTGAGGGAACAATTCCCAGGTTGGTATCCGCCTACTCCGGAGCAGCTGGCAGCGCTATGGGACCAAGCCCTTTTTGTGCCGGATGCCAACATCCTGCTCCACTGCCTTCGCCATCGGGAGAACGTGCGGGCCCAACTGTTGACGCTGTTCGATGTGCTGCGTGACTCTCTTTGGATCCCATACCAAGTGGGCCTTGAGTTCCACAAAAACCGCCTGAACGTCGAATTCGGCTCGCGGGATGCCTATGACCGCATCGCGAAGGACTGTACCGCCGCGCTCAACCAGGCCGGTGAACAGTTGCGGCAGCTCCGGGCCCATCCCGTCATCGACGTGCCGCGGGAACTCGCAGCCCTGGCCCAATTCATCGCGGACTTCCAAGATCGGATTCGTGCGGACAAGGACAACCACCCCACCGAGGCGATCGCGGACGCCGTCCAGCGGCTCACGGATCTGCTCGAAGGCCGTGTCGGTGAGAAGTGGCAGCCCGAACGACTCGTGGCCCTCATGAAGGAAGGCGACGAACGCTACGCCGAAAGGATTCCGCCCGGCTTCAAGGACTCAGCCAAATCCGCCGGGCAATACGACAAGTACGGCGACTTGATCATCTGGAAAGACATGATCGCCAAGGCTAAGGAGCTACAGTGCCCCGTAGTGTTCATTTCCGACGACGCCAAGGAGGATTGGTGGTGGATCCACCGTGGGGAGAAGCTTGGCCCGCTACCTGAGCTCGTGCAAGAGTTCAAGGAAGGCTCGGGCCAGATCTTCCACATCTACCAGTTCACACAGTTTCTGCGGATTGCCGCTGACCGCTACCCGGAAGTAGAGGCCGGAGTTAGCGAAATAGAAAAAAGCGTGCGCGAGGACGAACAGGCAAAACTGCGCGGCGCGGCCGAGGCGGATGCGATCAGGCAACGCGTATCCGAACTGGAAACCGAGCGTGAAATCATCATCTCGACGCTCTCCGGCACGCCGTTACGAGGCGACCTTCCGCAGCCGCCTGTGGACCGGTCGGCGCTGCGCGTTCGACTCGAAGCTCTGCGTACAGAGCTTGTTCAGCTGAACGCTGCGTTGTCCTTGATCCCGGCGGTCGAAACCTAGGTCGGTTTCTCACCTGCTTCTGCCTACAATCCTCCAAGCCGATGCCCGACACGACCATTACGGCGCTTTTGCGGGAAGCACGCCACGCCCTAGCGATGCAGCACGATGCCATTGCGGCCTTTGGTATAAAGGTAGACGTCGACGATGAAGCGCACAGTGTCGAGTCAACGCTCGCATTGCTGCTCCGATACTACGTCGATCGTGGTCAAGGCGTGCTTTCCCTGCTCCAAAACGGCCTCCATTGGGATGCCGAGATACTGCTCCGGACCTGTTACGAGTGCGCGTCGAAGACGTTAGTCATCGCTCTGAGCCCTCCACTGGAGCGCGATCACCTCGTCTGGGAGTTCTGGGTTCCTCTCGGGGAGGCGGCCGACCGGAAAACGGTCCGCAAAGCTATTTTCGCGGAAAGAGTGTTCCCCGACGCGGCCGACCATGCCCGTGATGTCTTTCGACTCCTCCGCGACCCGCGCATGATTCGAGACCGCTTGGGCCTATCCAAGAAAGCGCGCCAGAGACTGGAACAGAAGTGGTCCTTCTCCGAGCTTGTCGAGTCGCTGACAGAACTGCAGGTAGGCGACCAAAAGCTCGCCGAAGCGCGTTCGCTGCTACACGGCTACGGTATGGCCAGCCACCTTGCCCATGCCGACTCACGAGCCATGGATTTGATGCTGGACCGTGCGCTACGTCCCCCGGTAGAGCTGCAACTGCTTCAAGACGGTCACGTCGCGCGTATTGTCTCCGACTTGATCGCCATCGGTGGCTTCTGCGTTCACGCCGTGCATGACGCTCTGGATTCGCCAGACGTATCGTTCCGTGACATGCAACGTCAGGCTGCGATAGTCTTGGGCACAGCGGCGAGCATTGGCGAAGCCTTCTACGAAAGCCAACGGACGTTCTACGAGAAGATGCGTCCAGCACCTCCCGCCTCGGATTGACCCTGGTACTGTCCTAGCCCGCCTTGAAAGCCGTCGATCCAATGAGCGGGCGAGCCGCAGGGCTGGCTGCGCGTTCACCGTTTTCGTAGTTCTGGTACCACCGCCACGTGGGGACCGCGCACGAGCCACGGGTTCCGGTGAAGGCCGTCGGCTATTAGGTCGTCTTCTAAGCGCAACCCGGCGATCCTACCGACCTGAAGAAACCAGGTATCCCTCAAGGTGCGGCACGAGCCACTCCAGTTTTGTCGGCGACATCCTCTTACCCTCTTGACGTTCCTCCCGCTGCGTGAGTCCGCGCAAATAGGCCGTAATGCATCCTCCAGGATCCTCGCAGTAGTCCCAAGGGTTCCGCGCCTGTCCAGCTTCGATCCGAGAACGAGATCAGTTCGACCGGGAGAGCGAGGCGGTTGTCGCGAGTATCGGAGCTTGAGCCGCTGTCGCACCGGTCGTTCGATGGCTTCATAGCGACTTGGTCAGAATACGACGAGCGGAAGAGAACGCCGATCGACGAAGCGCTCCGTGACGCGAGCAAGGAGACTGGTTGCAGGGTCAGGGAGACCGGGGCACAAGCCGCTACGGGACATTGAGGAACGTTTTGACGCGGATCGGTCGATTAACTGGTTCGAGAGCGTCTTCCCGAATGCGCTAAACCCGGACGGTGGTGACGAGTTGGAAGGGTCGGCGACATCTTCCTGAGCACTTGGCTTGTCCTTCTCAGCGAGCGCCGGACTACGATCGCACGCATCGGCCGGCCGGGCAACGGCTCGCCGTCGTCTTCGATCCAATGCGGGTTCTCACTGGCTTCAGTCGGTGCCCCTGAACCGCTCGACTGCCTGCCCAAACATCAGCCCTTCTTCCCAGACTGCGCGACCGATCCGAAACCGCGCCTGACCCTCGATGATCTCGAGTCCAACAGCGCCGCGCGGCTGGCGCGCGATGTCCTCGGCTTCCCGCACGAACTCGTAGTCCGACAGGATTGCCCGTAGGAAACCGCCCACTCCGAATACAACGCGCAGCCGCTCCCGGATCGTCTCATCGGTGGGCGAGTCGTCATCGACTGGAACGACGCACAACGCGAACCCGTCGTCAAGCGAGCACGCCCGATCTGCTTGCACAGGGGTCATCTTCACTTGATCGATTCTGGTGCTCTTCACCTCGATCAGCGTGGTGCCTTGGCTGCTAGACAACTCCAGTCCCACTTCGTCATCGTTCTCAACGAAATCGCTCTCGACCTCGAAGTCGGATCCGATTCCTGTTCGGCGCACCGTCAATCCACTGTCCTCCAACTCCCGTCGCAACAGCTTCTCCACTAAAGCGCCGATCTTCTGATTTCGCTGGATTTTCCGCCGGCGACTCTTCCGCTCTTCGATGGTGTCGATGATCTCCGGGTGTTCGCGGATTTCCGTTGCCAACTCACGAACGCGCTCGACATCGCCCGCCGCTTCGGCAAGGTCTCCCATGGATTGGATCAAGGAAAGCCGCTGGACCTCGTCTCGCGCCAACACCCGCAGCGCGAGGTCTGCCCGGCTTATTCCCAACGCGCTCAGCAATTGCGCTCCTTGGGCGCCGAGCAATAGGGACGCAGTTTCTTCAGAGTCCGCTAGCAGTCGCGCGAGCGACTCGGCCGAGGCGGTTGTCCCGCGACGCCCGCTCGCATCGAGCGGCACCCACCGTCGGCTACTGAGCGGCGCGAGCCACGCAGCGCGATACGTCTCGTGGCTGTCCCCGCACTCACACTCCACGGCACACACCTCGAAGGCTCGTGCATCCGCCTCCGCCGCAAAGTCAACCAAGAACCGGATGAGTTCCGTCGCGCGGGGCCTGCTCTTTCGCGCCGTGTCGATCAAACCGCTGTCCGGTTCGACGAGGAAGGCGATGTCCGAGACTTCGATTTCCTCCGTCGACTTGTGCGAACCATCCCTCTCCGGAAGCGGCTCAGCTGGTAGAAACGCCTCCACAACTCGTTTCGTCTCGACCAACGGTGATGCGTTCACATAGCCCAGTTCTGTCAGCCGTGGCCACACTTCCGGATCAACATCCATGAAGTTCTGCGCCAAGATGCTGCGCTTCGGGAACAGCGACCCGAAACAGCGCCCTCTCTCGGGCCACGTCGCGATAGGTGCTAAGGGCCTTGCTGCCGCTTCCCTTCCCCCTTCCAGGGGCGTCACGACAACGTTGTCCTCGCGACCATCGACCGTAGGTGCTGGGAAGCCCTCCAACCGCTCCACGTGGTCCGGGTGGTCCGCGATCCATCGGAATAGCCTGACCACCCAGTGCACGAGTTGCTTCTCGATGAGCCCTTCCTGAACAGCATCCTTCACGCGTGCTACCAGTCTGTCCAGCAACTCCGTCTCGCGGTGCGAAACCAGAAGTTCCGCCAGTCCATCTAGCTCCGCCGCCTTGTCCAACAGCGTCTCCCGGACCGCCAGCCCGAGTGCGTCCCCGATGTCCTTCAGTTCTTCGGAGATTCCCATATCGCGACGCAACTCCGAGCGCTTGCGCAACGTGCCCCCTTGGCTCGGCAGTAGCTCGTGTTCGTCGAGGAGTCCGGTCTCTTGGGCATCCCAGATCAGCTCGAGCAGCGAGACCAGCCAAGCCAGCCCGTCACGGCCTGCCACCTTGAGCTGAAGGCTTTGCATGGTCTCCGCGTCGGCCACTCGTCGGGCTACTTTTGCGAGAGTGAGCGCTTCTTCCAGTTCCTCGCTGGATCTACCGAGCAGCTCCCGCCAGTGAGAGAGGTTCCGCGACCACGCCGCCAAGTCGCCAAACCGTGGCAACATCGCCTCCGCCCCTTCCCACGATGACATCAGAGTCCAGAGCCGCTCTCGGTGCGACGGGTCGGTGGTTGTTGGCACCCACGACGCTTGAGGCTCGATCCAATGCCCATCGACCGTGGGCAAAAGGCGCGTTTCGCGGGCTTTTAGCAGCAGATCGATCAGGAGAGAACGAAACCACTCCGCGTCACGAGCCCAGTCTGGTAGGTGCGTGGCGTCGAAGGACAGTATCCGTTCAGCCCCCCACCACTTCTGCCTTGCGCACCAATCCAGAAGCTGCTCTTGGTGGCGCATCGACTCTTCCAACAGCCGCCGGTTCTCACGCGCGCCTATCGACTCCCCTGCCAGTACGATCCCATCGCGGTCCTCGCGCGGCTTAAAGCTTCGGCTGTTGACGGTTGCCGGAAGTCCCAGCCGCTCGCTTCCGATCAGCGGAAAGAGAACGAAGAGCTTCGCCGAGTGCTCTTGCACGGAGTCAAGCTCAAATCCGGATTCTCCAGGACTTAGTTGCAGTGCAGCGCAGCTCTCGCTCTCGGCACCCGCTACGGCAACGGATCGGGACCGCTCGCCGTCATCGTCCACGTACCGGATCGCTAGAACACCACCGTCATCTTGGCCGCCCCGTGCCAACTTCCACTCCGTGCCGAGTGTCGCCACAACGAT
The DNA here is from genome assembly GCA_965203685.1 of Candidatus Azotimanducaceae bacterium. GTDB lineage: Bacteria > Pseudomonadota > Gammaproteobacteria > Pseudomonadales > Azotimanducaceae > VXYL01. The sequence continues at coordinate 4,360,703 of OZ241908.1, read as the reverse complement.
TTCCTTGATCTCCGGGCAGAACGCCAAGGCCAATGGGCCGCTCTCGCGAAGCTCCTTCAACCCCGCCTCAGCAAGTTCCCGCGCACGCGGGTTCGTGATCTCGTACTCGAAAGTGGTCGCGCCAGGTGCCTGATTCGCGCGCCCGACGGACTGGTCAAACGCAGCCCATGATCGATCCATCGCTTGGTGCAGAGCTTCGGCGGTCTCACCAGAACGGTCCAATAGGAAATCAAACCCGCCCGAGTCATCGAGATGTCCGGCAACGCGGACCATCCTAGAGAGTAGGTGCGTCGCCAGGAATCCCGAGCCGAACTGTCCGATTTCCTCAAGATTCTCGGTCTTCGTCGAGCCGTGATACACGAGGTGCGCGATCTCTTTTGACTCAAATGCTCTGCCATCGTGCTTGAAACGGAGCGCTGATGCCGACAGTTCAGCCCGAATCCGCACCCCCTCCGGCCCCGCCGCGTCTCGGGCGTTTTGCAGCAGTTCCCAAATCCAGCGCGCGCCCAACACCTTGCGGTTTTCCTCGATTCGGTCGAGGTGCTTGAAGACCGCCTGAGCCGTGTTTTCAACGAGGACCTCGTCCCTCGCCGCGCTTCTCAGGGGGTTCTGCACGCTAGTCGATCACGACGACGAATTGCGTGGGGTCCATGTTGTCCCGATAAAGCGTCAGGATCCGACCGATGAGCGCTGCGCCCGGGGTCGGACTCAAATCCTGTAAGAGGAACTTCCTGCTAGGCACGTCTTGATGTCTCCCAACACCGCTCTAGATGGTCATTATTATTCATATGGTTAGGTTGGAATAGTGGCGGAGAGGGAGGCAATTTCCTAAGCGCCCCTACAGGCTCCGGGGAGGGGTCGAAAAGTCTCGTTAACATACTGATAAATAACCTCTTATCAGCCTCAGGAAAGCCCTTGATCCCTCGCGCCGTATCGCCGAAAATGGTGCCAATTCAGGTACGGTTTGGGGTACGGTTTTGGCAAAACTCACGGCAAGGAGGATCGAGACGGCGAAGGGTCCCGCGAAGCTGATGGACGAGTACGGATTGTATATGCGCGTGACCCAGCGCGGCATGAAGTCGTGGATCCAGCGGCTCAACATCCAGGGATTGCGGACGGACAACTCGATCGGCCACTACCCCTCGATGGGCCTGGCGGAGGCGCGAACGGTGGCTTTCGAGCGCTGGAAGATCGCGAAGGGCGGAGGGGACCCCCGGAAGCCGGAGGGAAAGGCGGCATCGCCCACGTTCGCGGAGGCCGCCGAGGCGGTGATCGCGATGCATCAGCCGAACTGGCGCAGCCCGAAGTCGGGACCGCAGTGGCGGGCGAGCCTGGAGACCTACGCCTATCCGGTCATCGGCAAGCTGCCGGTGGCGGAGATAACGCCGGGAAAGGTCATGGCGGTGCTGGAACCGATCTGGAACGAGAAGCGGGAGACGGCGCGGCGGGTCAAGCAACGCATTTCCGCGATCTGCCGCTGGGCGGTCGCCCAAGGCTACCGCACGGACGACCCGGCGGGGATCGTGATCGACGCGGCGTTGCCGCGGAACGGGGTCGAACGGCGGCACATGCCGGCGCTCCCCTACGACGAGGTGGCGGACTGCATGGCGCAAGTGCACGCGAGCCGTCGCGCCAGCTGCTCGTCGAAGCTGGCGCTGGAGTTCCTGATCCTCACCGCGGCGCGTTCGGCGGAGGTGCGCAAGGCGACTTGGGACGAGATGGACGTCGAGGAGGCGACCTGGACGGTGCCCGCTTCGCGCATGAAGGCGAACCGGGAGCACCGTGTGCCGCTGTCCGGGCGCGCGCTCGAGATTCTCGCCGAGGCGGCGGAGCTTTCGGACGGCACGGGGCTGGTGTTCCCCGGCGCGCGCCAGGGCCGACCGTTGAGTGAGAACACGCACGTGAAGCTGTTGCGCGAGCTTGGGTTCGAGGCCGTCACGCACGGTTTCCGGTCGAGCTTCCGCGACTACGCGGCCGAGCAGACGCACACGCCCCACGCCGTGATGGAGGCGGCGTTGGCGCACAGGATCAAGGACAAGGCCGAGGCGGCGTACGCCCGGAGCGACCTGTTCGAGAAGCGGCGGGCCCTGATGGAGTCCTGGGCTGAGTACCTGGCGCGTTGACTCTGCGCGGGGGGATGGCGCTGGGGCGAAGAGAGCGGCCCTGCTGGTGTTTTGCCGCGTGGCGAGTTCAGTCTTGACGCCGATCTCGATGGCGTCCTGCTCCTCTACAACAGCAGATCGATGGCGGCGTCGTACTCAAGGTAAACGGCGATGATCCATGATCTGCCCCCGGTGTCATAGGGATGGCTGTATCGAAGCAAATCCAATCGGTCAAACTCCCCATACTCCCTTGTGCATCGGGACAGCCGATTGCGGTGTGCTTCCGTCTTGATTGCGCATGACTGACTCGAATGCCGCCTTTTTTCCCCCTGAAGGAGAAGATCTCTCCCTGTACGGTTGCTCCCGGCTCGTAGAGCAAAACTGACACGATCGCCGGATCCGATTCGAGTGCTGCCGTCAGTCGAGCAATCTCCGCACGCCTCTCTTCGGGGCCGGCGATCCGCAAGAGGTTGCCGACTTCGTCGGACAGGGGGCCGTAGGCATCCTCGACCACGGCGTTATTGAGCTCGTCCGGAATTCCGCGGTCGGGAAACCCGAACCGGTAGACCTGGAAAGTGCCCAGCAACGCCACTGCGGGCAACGCGACGGCCATCCAGCGACTCTTTGGCCGTCCGGCGTCCGCCTTCACCACCCGCCAGGCAATCAGTGCGAAGACCGCGGCCGTGGCGCCAAAGGACGGCAGGGCGAATCGGTACAGTTCAAGGTAGTCGCCAAGGACCTCGCCCAAAGGCGCTCCGGCGCCGAGTGAAATCAGCAGGATGAGTCCGTTGGGAACGTAAACAACGCTAAGCCCGGCGGGTGCGATCATGGGCGCGAGCATGATTGTGCCCAGTGCGCAGAACAGTGCCCGCCGAACCATCAGCGGCAGGCGGGCTAGGCGGGAAAGCTGCCATAGGGACAGGAACGCGACAAAGCCCAATAGATACGAAACAACCATCAGGCTGAAAAACAGACCGATCATGGCGCGTGGCCGCCAAAAGCTGATCGCCCGAGTTCATCGGCCATCGCGGTCCGTGTTCCCGCCTCGCGGGGCAACCGGGGAGTGGCTGCTACCGGAAGTTCCACCGGACCTCCACCCCGACCACGCGCCCCTCCTTGAGCGGCGAGTAGGTCGAGTCGACGAGTCCCGTGAGGTCGAAGTGGCTGCGCCGGAACGTCTCGCCGAGCAGGTTGCGGCCGTAGGCGGTGAAGCGGAGCGACGCCGACGGTGCGAAGGAAACGCTGGCGTCGAGCACGTCGCCGCCGTCGAGCACCCCCGTGTTGTCGTGGGCGATCTCGCTGTCGTCGCGGTGCGCGATGCCGATGCGCACGGTCGCCAGGCCGAGTCCCCCCAACTGGCGGCGGCACTGGCCCTCCGCGCCGAACGTGAGCGGCGCGAGCCGGGGCAGCTTAAGCCGCTCGTCGCCGACCGTCGATCCGTCGCCGTCCAGGTCGTAGCGCACCCGGTCGTAGGCGCCGCGCGCGATGCCGACGAACGCGCTGCCGGTGCATGCCTCTCCGAGTGCCGCGACGGCCTCGGCCTCGATCCCCTCGATCGTGGCGTCGGCGGTGTTCGCCGTCACCTGGACCGCGCCGGCGGCGACGTCCTGCCGCGTCACCTGCCGCTGCAATCCGCGCACGCGGGTGCGGAACGCGGCCACATTCAAGCGTAGGCGGGCGAGTTCCGTCTTCAGCCCGATCTCGACGGCGTCCTGCTCCTCCTCGTCGAACGGTCCGGGCGAGGCGGACGGCGAGGTGTTGCGCAGGTTGTAGCCGCCGCTGCGGAAGCCGCGCGTGTACTCGCCGTAGACCTGGGTGCGGTTGCCGAACCACCGCTGCACGGCGAGGCGCGGCGTGACGTTCCGCCAAGTCTCCTCGTCCTCGAAGTCGTGGTCGCAGCGCCGGGAACGGGCGTCGCAGCCGCCGGCGCCGGCGGTGGCGATCTCCACCGCCTTCCGCTCGACCGTGTAGCGCGCGCCCGCGCTGACCGTCCAGCGCTCGCCGGGGTGGAAGTCGACGTTGGCGAAGACCCCGCCGGTGCGGTGGCGCTGGTCGCCGCCGAAGGGAAGCCCCCACGCGCCGCGGATCACGCGCCGCTCGCGGTAGCGGATCCGCTGGCCGAACGCGTAGCCGCCGAGGGTGAGCTCGAGGTTCGCGCGCAGCCGACCCGAGTAGCGCAGCTCGTTGCTGACCTGCTCCTGGTCGGTGAAGGCCCACAGGTGGAACACCGGCCGCGTCGTGGAGTCGATGTCGGCGAGCGACTCGTGCCCGACCCCGCGCGCGCCGAACACGTTGACGATCCGGCCGTCGCCGAGCCGCCGCTCGGCCTCGACCACGACGTGGCGCCAGTCGACGCGCGAGAACCCGGGTTCGTCGATGGCGAAGTCGAAGCCCGTGAAGCGGTACCGGTTCTGGCTCGCGGGCCCGTCGCCGTCGGAGTCGCCGCGTTCGAGGACGACGGTGACGTCCAGGTCCTCGGCGGGCCTGAACGTCAGCACCGGCCGCACGGCCCAGGCCCTCTCCGCCCCCACGGGTCCGCCGCCCGGGGCGTCGTTGTCGAACCAGCCGTCGTCGTCGCGGTAGCGGACGGCGAGCCGCGCGTCGAGGGCGCCGTCCGCGAAGCTGCGCTCCGCCGCGGCGGCCACGCGCGTCTCCGGACCGGTCGAGCGGCGCACGGACGCGTAGCCGGAGGACTCCCCGGACGGTCGCCGCGAGCGGAGCAGGACGGCCCCGCCGATCACGTTGCGGCCGAACAGGAGGCCCTGCGGCCCGCGCAGCACCTCCATGGCCTCGAGATCCAGCATGTCCATCACGACGCCGTAGTTGACGCCCAGGTACATACCGTCGACGAAGACGCCGACGGTGGGGTCGATCGACGGGATCGAGCCGGCGACGCCCATGCCGCGGATGGAGAAGTTGGCGATGCCCTTGCCGGTGCCGATGCCGTCGAAGGCGACGTTGGGCAGCGCGTAGCCGAGATCCTCGATGTCGTCGACGTGGAGCGCGTCGAGCCGTGCGCCGTCGAGGACGCTGACGGCGCCGGCGACGTCCTGCGCGGCCTGGGCCACGCCCTTCTTCGACGCCGTGGTGACGACCTCCTCCAGCAGCCGCGGCGTCTCGTCGGCCGGTGTGCCTTCGCCCGCGTGTGCTGCGCACGCGAAGGCCGCCCAGCCGACCGCCAGCGGGAACCGCAGCCGGCGGGGTGCGCCCGCGCGCGCCTTCGGAGGACGTTGGCCGGCGGTTGTCGAGGTGCGGGTGTCGACCGTCAGTCCGAGTGCCTCCGGTCCGGGTGCCGACCGGTCGCTGCGCGTCTCCTGCGCGATCGATGGACACTGGCGGGGTGGTCGTCGTTGCGGGCCCGGGGCCGCCGCGCCTTTCCATAGGCGCGTACGCGCGCTGCCGATCGGGTCGGGGCGCAGGCGGCTGTCGTCCTCGGCCGTCAGCCGGGCCTCGATCTGCCAATGGACGACAGCGGTGTCACCGACAAGTTCCTTCTTCACATCATGAAGCCGGCGCCGCCCGCCACGAGACGCTTGCGGGCGTAGACGAGGAAACCGGGGACACTTAGTCGAGACCTCGGATTTCGTTCCGGATTTCGCTGTCCATCTCGGCGGCGACTCGCATGACCGTCCTGATCTGATGATGGAGAGCGATGTAGCCGTCGATGCTGGATCCGTCCGGGACGTAATCGCCTTGATACTGCTCCAGCATCTCGTCGACCTCGACGGCCGGGGGCGGGTCGCCGGCTTGGGTTCGGGCGACCGGCAGGATGGCCCTGGAAAGGTCGGACGTCATTGCGGAGAGCAGTTCGCCCGTGTGTCCCTGGACGGCGGGGAAACAACGCAGGTCGACGTTCTTGACGAGGTCGGCGAGCTCCTCGTGGAGAAGCTCGAGGGCATCGAAATACCCGATCGCGGCGGGTCCCTGGAAGCGTCCCCGCAGGAGAATGGTCGGGTTGTGGAGATCCTTCAGGTCCTTGAGTTCGAAGTCGGGGTTGTACTGCATCGGCTGGTCGCCGGCGGTTCGGGACGTTATGTCCATGACGGCGATGCGGTAGAGCTCGAGGACGGGAAGCATGAGGCCGTAGTGCCCGTTGAGTTTCGCGCGCTGGGCCTCCGTGTAGAGGGCGGCATCCCGTTCGGCCTGTTCCTGGCGGACCCTGTCGCCGCGAGCGCTCGCGATGGCGTTGAGGAACAGACCGATGGAAATCACTCCGAACAGCGACTCCGAGGCGGTCACCAACTGCCCGGCCGGATCGAGCGGCGTGATGTCGCCGTAGCCCAGCGTGGTGATGGTGACGATGCTGAAGTACAGGCACTCGACGAAGGGTCTTCCGGAACCGGTGATGCTCGGGAAGGCGTAGTAGAGGCATGCATAGATCGGTATCAGGGCGAGATAGAGCAGCCCGTAGACGCGCGGGTGTTGCCGAAGGAGGCGGGGTATCGCGATGGTCGTTTTCACAGGCAGGTCCGTCTTTGGCTGGGTTCTCGGCGTCGTTGACCGAGGCGAACCGCATGCAATGGCATGGCAGCAGCGTCTCGGTTCGAAGTTGGGATGGACGCGCCCCCGGCCCTCGGTGACGGCGACAGGTTCGCAGTCCCGCAGGCTTTGGGCAGCCGTTGCAAGGCCGGAGACGCGAGCGTGCCGTTCGCCGCCAATCCAAAGCGCCATGGTACCGCATGCCACAGCGCGTTCCCGCCTTTTGCATCAATGTCGTATATTGGAGCCATGAAAACTCGTGTGCTTTCCATCAATCCACAGGGTGACACGTGGAAGCGCGCGGGTGTGGGAGCGCCATGAAAGGCAAGCCGGCCGCGAAGGCTCGGGGCGGAGGTCCGGGGCTCGACGGAGCTGGTGCCCGCGACCTTCGGGGCGCGTGCGGGCGCGGGACGGCCGACGGCACCCGCCCGGTCTGATGGAACCCCGCCCCGACAACGGCCGCTACAGCCTCGCCGCGCGCCTGATCCACTGGATCATGGCGGCGGGGTTCGCGTTCATGTGGTGCTGCGGCTACGCGATGACGACGCTGGTGGCGGAGGACTCGCCGCTGGAGGAGCTGCTGTTCGGCCTGCACATCTCGACCGGGGTCACGCTGCTGGCGCTCCTCGCGGTTCGCATCGGCGTCAGGCTCGCGAACCGGCCGCCGCCGCTGCCGGCGGCGATCCCGCCGCTCGAACGCGTCGGCGCGCATCTCGGCCACGCGGCGCTGTACGCCCTCCCCGCCATGGTGGTCGCGGTCGGCTGGTTCGAGGTGGACGCGGGGGGACACGGGGTGGAGTGGTTCGGCGTCGGGATGCCGAAGGTGTTTCCGACGCTGGAGACGCTGGGCGGCTACGCGGTCGAGGACACGGCCGCGACCGTGCACATGTGGCTTGCGTACGCGATGCTCGGGGTGGCGGCGGTGCACGTCGCTGCGGTGGCCAAGCATCGCTGGATCGATCGCCACGACGTGTTGCGGCGCATGACGTTCGGCGGGCGCGGGGACGACCGCGGCTAGCGGACGGACGGGCCGTTGCATGCCGCCGGGGTGACCGGCGGCTGCGGCGACTCCCGTTGTCGACGACGCGTCAACGAGCATGTATGGATTTCTCCGTTTCGTGTCGTGAACACGTTAATGCCGATTGAAAATTCCCCAGAAGTGCCGAAGTAAAAGTCCCCAGTTGTTCCGTGGGTGCGGGTTCATTGGTTGGCGGACCGCTTGGGCGGCCGTCCGTCGGGGTGGCGGTCTCGACGGCAACGGGCGGCTGGCGTCGCTGAACCGGGAGGCGCGGCGCATCGTCGAGGGCGTACGCACGCGGGGGCACCCGGTCGAGGAGCTGCTTGAGACGACCGTCTGCCGCCGCGCCGGCCGCAATTCGTCGCGCTTGGCCGTCGTCAGGCCCTCGTCGCGGCGGCCCTCGTCAAGGTCTGTCTGGCGCACCTAGTTGCGGATCGTCGGCGGCGAGCACTCGACTCCCGCGACAGCTCCTCCGCGGTTCGGCCCGTGGGGACCAGATCTGATTTCGTCATCGTGATACCTGCTGGCTCAGGGGGTCCGCCAAAGCGGATCTTGCACGCTCACCTGGTCAAGAACAGAACAACCTTAGCGCTGCGTCGCGCTTTAGGTATCCCATCACCGATACTCGTTGTCCTAGAAGTCGCTCTGGCGTCGCCAGTAACGTCGTCAACGACTCGTCCGTCTTTTAGTGTTCAAAAGTGGCCGACCCTTTCCTAACCTTGCTTTGAAATCTCTCCAGGTGCAGGGAACGAGACCTGAATCTCCCTCCATGGGTAAGGTCGATCACCATCCAGACCTCTCCTGGAGAAGCGGCCAAGTCCTTCTCTTTGTACCACATCTCAATCGCACCCTTGTCTCCAGGAGCCAAAAGCAGGCTTTCGCCTGACTCCAAAGCTCTGTCATTCACTAACCTGCCAACCGCATATGGCAACGAGACCCGTCTATATGGGTCTCCAACCCCGTCACCCTCCCGAGCACGCCTTTCTAGGTGGAAATCCGTAACCGCCAGGTCCTTTGTGCCGGTGTTGTCCATCTTGACCGTAAAGCTCCTTTCTTCAACATGCTCGGCAGCATAGTCGTAGACAGGACTCGTATAGTACTCAACGTCGAGTGCAGAGTATTTCCTGTTCTCGCGATAGGTTAGGATGCCTATAAGAGTACCTATAGTCGCACACACTGCTCCTACAACTGCAAGAACGAACTTCCAATCGGTAAGCAGCTGCAGCACGTACCCGGCTGCGTCCTGGTCTGTTGTCATTCTCCTTCGTCCGGTGGGCGGTGGTTGGTGTGACGATAGGCTTGCTGCCGCGAATCCCCTTTGGGCTGGTTTGCCGTTTCCCGGGCCCGCTTGTTGGACGGTGCGAACAGCGCGTGCGCGATCTCCTCGACCGTGATGCCGCCTCGAGCCAATCTCCAGGAAAGTGCGCAATTTCACTTGGACAAAAGTGAGAAATCTGAAATTGATGTTTTGACAATCGCCGCCCATTTGCCAGTCGATCCCATGTCTCACGTCGGACGCCCCGGGCCCCGAGGACCGGATCGTCCGGCACCGGGGCTGCGGCGAATGATGTCACGGCCCGGTGGGGAGGCAAACCCTGGGCCCGTGTGTACCGTGGTGTGGATGTGCGGAATTACGGTATGGTTGACGTAAAGGTCGGGGCGGGGACGTGGAAGCGTGGGAGAGCAGGGGCGCGCCATGACAAGCAGCCGGCCGCGGGGACGACGCGGCTAGCGGACGGACCGACCGGGGCGACCGCAGTTCCAGCTGTCGATGACGCGCGTCAACGAAGCGTTTGTGGATATCTCCGTTTCGCGTCGTTAACGTAAGCACCGGATCCGGACCGCCGGTTCGGCGCGCGCGGACCGCGGCGCCGGGCCGGTGCGGAACCGCCGCCGACGCACCCGTCGGCGGGCATGGAATCGGAGGGCGCGATGGCGAAGGAACGCGACGGCGGCCGGGGCGGAACGCCGGAGGGGGACGGCCCGGGCGACCGCGCGGCCGCGCTGGCCGCAGCGCTGCTGCCCATCAGCGGGAGCCTCGACCTCGAGACCGTGCTGCGCGGGATCGTGGAGGGCGCCCGCGGCCTGACCGGGGCGCGCCTGGGCATCGTGGCCACCGTCGACGAGTCGGGCTTCCCCGGCGAGCACGTCTTCTCCGGCTTCACGTCCGAGGGGGAGCGCGAGCTGGCGGAGTGGCCGGACGGGCTGCGCATGGTGGAGCATCTCAACGAACTGCCGGGACCGCTGCGCGTGGCGGACCTGCCGGCGTACACGCGCGAGATCGGCCTGACGCCGCTGCCGACGTTCCCGGGGTCGTTCACGGGCGCGCCGGTGCGCTACCGGGACGCGGCCGTCGGCTACCTGTACCTCGGCGAGAAGGCGGACGGCGAGGCGTTCACGGAGGCCGACGAGGAGGTGCTGCTGCTGTTCGCCGCGCAGGCGGCCGCCGCCATCGGCAACGCCCGCGCCCACGAGAGCGAGCGGCGCGCGCACGCCGGCGAGCAGCGGGCGCGGCAGGACCTCGAGGCGCTCATCGACACCTCGCCGGTCGGCGTCGCGGTGTTCGACGGCAACGGGCGGCTGGCGTCGCTGAACCGCGAGGCGCGGCGCATCGTCGAGGGTCTGCGCACGCCGGGGCGCCCGGTCGAGGAGCTGCTGGAGACGACCGTCTGCCGCCGCGCCGACGGCAGCGAAATGTCGCTGGCCGAACTACCGCTCGCGGAGCGGTTCGCGAGCGCGGAGCCGGTGCGCGCCGAGGAGATCGTCGTCGCGGTGCCCGACGGGCGCAGCGTGCGCACGCTGGTCAACGCGACGCCGATCCGCAGCGGGGAGTCGGGGACGGACTCGGTGGTGGTGACGATCCAGGACCTCGCGCCGCTCGAGGAGATCGAGCGGATGCGCACGGAGTTCCTGGGGCTGGTGAGCCACGAGCTGCGCGCGCCGCTGACGTCGATCACGGGGTCGGCGGTGGCGTTGCTGGACGACTCGGACGCGCTCGACCCGGCGGAGATGCGCGAGTTCCACCGCCTCATCGCCGAGCAGGCGGCGCACATGCGCGGCCTGATCTCCGACCTCCTCGATGCGGGGCGCATCGAGTCGGGGACGCTGTCGGTCTCGCCCGAGCCCTCCGGGGTGGCGGACCTGGTCGAGCGGGCGCGGAGCACGTTCCTGACCGGCCACGGCGGCCGCGGCGTGGCCGTCGACCTGGCCGCCGACCTGCCGCCGGTGCTGGCGGACCGGCGCCGGATCGTGCAGGTGCTGAACAACCTGCTGGCGAACGCGGCCCGGCACACGGCGCCGTCGTCGGTGATCCGCGTGGCCGCGGCGCGCGACGGCGGGGAAGTGGCGGTGTCCGTTGCGGACGACGGCGCGGGCGTGGCGCCCGAACTGCTGCCGCAGCTGTTCCTCAAGCACGCGGGCGGCGGCAGCGGCACGGCCGGGCACGGGCTGGGGCTGGCGATCTGCAAGGGGCTGGTGGAGGCCCACGGCGGGCGCATCCGCGCGGCGAGCGACGGTCCGGGCACGGGTACGACGATCACCTTCACGCTGCCGACGGCCGACGCGGCTGAACCGGGCGCCGGGCGGACCGCCGGCAGGCCGTCCGCCGACGAGTCCGGCGAGCGGTCCCGCATCCTCGTGGTGGACGACGACCCGAATGCGCTGCGGTTCGCGCGCGGCGCGCTGGAGGGGGCGGGCTACGCGCCGCTGGTGACGGGCGTGCCCGACGACCTCGCCGGGCTGATCCGCGCGGAGCGCCCGCAGCTGGTGCTGCTGGACCTGCTGCTGCCCGGCCGCGACGGGCTCGCGCTGTTCGAGGAGATCCCGGAACTGTCCGACCTGCCGGTGATCTTCGTCTCCGGGTACGGCCGCGGGGAGACGATCGCGAAAGCGTTCGAGCTGGGCGCCGCCGACTACATCGTCAAGCCGTTTCCGGCGACCGAGCTGGTGGCGCGGGTGCGGGCGGCGCTGCGCCGCCGCCACGAGCCGGAGCCGTTCGTGCTGGGGGAGCTCGCGATCGACTACGAGAGGCACGCGGTGACGGTCGCGGGCGCAGCGGTGGACCTGACGCCCACGGAGTTCGAGCTGCTGCGGCTGCTCTCCGTCAACGCGGGCCGGGTGGTGCACTTCGACACGCTGCTGCGGCGCATCTGGGCGGACCGCGACGGTGCCGACGTCAACGTGGTGCGCATGTTCGTGCGCAACGTGCGCCGCAAGCTCGGCGACAGCGCGGACGCCCCGGTGTGGATCTTCAACCAGCGCGGCGTCGGCTACCGCATGGCGAGGCCCGGCGAGGGCTGAGGGCGCGCGGGCGGACGAAGAGGAGCGGCGCCGTGCCCCGCGGCTGCCTCGGGGCAACCCTGGAAGCGCTCGCCGGACGCCGGACGGTGGCGACCGGCGGCGCAGACGAACGCCCGCGGACGCCTGGCTTCGTCCCCTTCCTCGGCATCGGTCTCCGGCGTCGAGAGTGAACCGCACGGACTGCTTGCGCGCCCGACCACCCGAATGCCTCTCCTCGTTGTCGATACGCAATCCACGTTGTTCGATACGCTTTGCGTATGGAACGGGCCGCGACCGCGTGGCACCGTAGGAGGCAACGGGTTCGCTCGGAATCCGGGGCTTCCCGTGCCGGCGGCACGGGTGTGCGCAGCCGCTCCCGGACGCTGCCGCAGGATGCCCTCGGAGAAACGGCGGACGGAACGAGCGAAACGTCGGGGGCGTCGCCTCCGGCGCGGCGGGAGAAGGCGGGAGAACAGGCATGACGGGACGTGCGGCGCTGGCGTTGTGCGCGGCCACCGCGGTGTCCGCGTGCGCGACGATCACGCGGGGGACGACGGAGGACCTCGTGATCGCCAGCGATCCCGCGGGGGCCGTGGCGCGGCTGTCGACCGGGCAGCGGTGCGAGACGCCGTGCAGCCTCCGGGTCGCGCGCCGGGGCGACGTCGCGGTGACCGTGGAGAAGGAAGGCTACGAGACCGTCCGGACGACCGTGACGTCCGCGGTGGACGGCGGCGGAGTGGCCGGAATGGCGGGCAACGTGGTCGGGGCCGGCGTCGTCGGGGCGGCGGTGGATGCGCGCAGCGGCGCGATGCGCTCGCTCCGCCCGAACCCGCTGGTCGTGGAACTGACCCCCGCGGCCGGCGGCGGGTAGCGCCCGGCGATGCAGATGCGGTTCACGCCGGCCTGGCGGAGGTTCCGGGCGGACGCCGGGGTCTTGGGCGGCGGCGCGCCGTGGATGCGGACGCTTCTGGCGGGGGCGGCGCTGGCGCTGGCGGTTCCGGCGGCGGGGCAGCCGGGGAGCCCGGAGCGGTCCACCGGCGGCGGCGCCTCGGGCGAGTCCCTGGCCGTGGTGGCGGTCGTGGTCGGCACGGGCGTGTGGTACGTGTCGCGCAAGCTGCGGGAGCGCCGGACGCAGCGGATCCTGCGGATTCTGCGGGTTCCGGAGGCGGCGCGGTACGACGACGACCGCAACGGCCGGATCTCGTGCCGCGAGGCCCGGAGCCACGGGATCGCGCCGGTGGCGCGGGGCCATGCGGCGTTTCCGTTCATGCGCGACCGCGACGGCGACGGCGTGGCATGCGAGCGGGCGGGTCGGGCGAGCGGGGCCGTGGCGGCCCCGGCCGACAAGGACCAGGCGGCGCGCATCGGCGCGAGCCGGGACGCCGTCGAGTCGTTCGCCGGCGCGTTGCGGGAGCGGCTGGGGTCGGCCATGGCCGCCGGCGGTCCCGCCGCGGCGATCGAAGCGTGCAAGGTCGCCGCCCTGGAGATCGCGGCGACGGAGTCATGAGACGTCCGGAAGGCGACCGGGCGCTCGTGTGCACGGGATCTTGGGCCATGGGCGGTGGCTCAATTGGAGGAAGCGGTTTTATCCCTTTTTCTTTACGCTATGCCGCATTCGGGTTTGGTGTATGTGACGCCACCGGTTGGCGATGCAGATAGTCGGACGGATTGGGAATGGCTCTGTAAGGAAGACGCGTGTTCGACAATCTGTACTTGAAGGTCGAACGGGCAAACAGTCTGCTCGCGGTACTGGAGCGAGAGAGTTCCACGTTCCTTAGGAAGAACTACCGGGTGGAAGGTCGCTTGGATCAGAAGGCGCGGAAGTATCGCCTTCTTGCGTTAGGTGACTCTGTGTTGCCTGCCCATCTGTCCATCCTATTGGGCGAGATCGTCTACCACCTACGAACCGTGCTCGACCATCTGGTGTTCGTTCTGGCTAGCGGGAAACGGAATCCGGCAAGGCTGGCGTTCCCAGTCTGTCGTAAAGAGGGCGAGTTTAGACTTGCCCTAAAGAGAGGAGCCTTGGAAGGCGTGCAGGAAAACGTCGTCGAAATGATTGAGGGGATGCAACCATATCGAACATCGCCCAATCCAAGGCAGGCGACTCTCTACCAGCTGCACCATCTGAACATCATGGACAAGCACCGCTTCCTATTGGCCGCGGCGGCCTGCGTCAAGACTCGCTCTGGCGGGACGTTCGTAGTGGACGCCAAGGAGGAGGCAACTCTAATCATGCCTCGCCCGGATAGCATCCCGTCGAACACACGCCCGAGTACCGGGGGGGAAGTCATCTTTGAGTTTGGGTTCCGGAAGCAACCGCATCGCGGCGCCATCGTCCGCGCGGTCGATGTTTTCGAGTTCAAGATGGTATTCGACCGGGCAGAGGCGGTGATGCAGAATCGGGAGGTGCTGCCTACACTGGTCATCATGCGGGACACGGTCACCTCTGTCGTTGACGAGTTTTGTGCGGTTTTCTCTTCGTAAGAGCGATGGCGTCCGGGCGCCGGCGATAGACTTGCTGCGGCCCCCAGTCCCCACAAACGGCATGATCGCGGAACTCGCAAAGTCCTGGAGGCTGCGTTGCAGGAAACGCATTTCGAAGCCCCGCGGCACGGACCGTCAAATGCACAGGAGGTGTTCCAACTCTACGCCGCACGCAGCCGACCTTACGCGGTACGCGGTGCGCCACATGACGCCGGTCGTACCTGAGGACGCGCTGGTGGCGGTGGTTACGAGGATCGAGGATGTCAGCAGGCTATTCGGCCGCTCGCGTAGTCTGCTTGCTCGTGGAACTTGGCAGGGCCGCAGATGTGATTCCTGACCCGCTCGATGCCACTTGCTCGGTTCTGACGCGTGGTGCTTGTCCTGCGTTTTCGGCGCCGTCCGCTCACGCGGCGCGCGGCGGACTGCATCGCGCCCCGACGTCCCGGCGGGAGCGAACGCAATGCGTGCTTTTCTGATCCCGATCGCCATGGCCGTCGCCTTCTGCAACTGCAACGCTGCGGCGGGGCCGGCCGACGAGGACTTGGCGGCGCGCATCGGCGACAGCCGGGACGCCATCGAGTCGTTCGCCGGCGCGTTGCGGGCGCGGCTGGAGTCGGCCATGGCCGCCGGCGGTCCCGCCGCGGCGATCGAAGCGTGCAAGGTCGCCGCCCCGGAGATCGCGGCAGCGGCGTCGGAGGCGCGGGGCTGGCGCATCGGGCGCACGAGCCTGAAGCTGCGCAACCCGGCCAACGCGCCGGACGCGTGGGAGCGGGCGGCGCTGCGCGACTTCGAGGCCCGCAAGGCGGCCGGCGAGGATCTCGCCACGCTCGACCGCGCCGGGTTCGCGGTGGTCGACGGTAGGCGCGTCTTCCGCTACATGAAGGCCATCGGCACGCAGCCGGTGTGCACGGCGTGCCACGGCGCCGCCATCGCGCCCGGGGTCGCCGCGGCGCTCGACGGCCTGTACCCGGAGGACCGGGCGCGCGGGTTCGGGGTCGGCGACATCCGGGGCGCGTTCTCGATCGTCCAGCCGGCTCCCTGAGCCGGCGCTGCCGCCGGCGACCCGCCCGCTCGAACGCGCGGGGGGCGCCGTCCGGACGGCGTGGCGCCGGGACCGAAGGGCTCTAGCGAAGGTCCTCCACCCGCACGCCGACGACGTCCACGCCGTGGTACTTGCGGTGCCGCACCGAGGTCGCGTAGTGGCGCAGCAGGCGCAGGGACGTCTCGTGCAGGTCCGGGGTCTCCGCCGCCTCGCCGAGGTACGCGATCTCGTCCTCCACGTTCACCTCGCTCAGCGCGGCCAGGAACTCCAGCTCCACCGCGCCGGGCCTGGGCCGGGCGACCACCGTCAGGCTGCGGCCGCCCGCGGCGTCGTCGCGGAGCAGGCTCTGGAACGCCTCCTCGCCGACGAAGCGGAGCCGGTCGCAGGACTCGGCGGTCCAGCCGCGGTCGGCGGCCAGGTCGCGCAGGAAGTCGTCGAGGCGCGCCAGCGAGTCCTCCGCCAGGTCGACCCGCAGGCGCCGCCGCCGCGGACTGGTCAGTTCGATGAAGGTGGTCATTGCGATGGCGGCGAGCGCGCCCACCGTGATCCCGTTGTCCAGGAGGGCGCCCCAGGGTCCGCTCGCGATGTCCGCGAACACCGGGCGGGTCTCCAGGCCCACGCCCAGCGCGAGCGCCACGGCGACGATCAGGCCCTTGCGCGCGTCGAGGCCGTCCTGCACGACCGTCTTCATGCCCTCGACCATCAGCATCCCCATGATCATGAGCAGGTACGCGCCGAGCACCGCCGCGGGAATGGTTAGCAGGAGCGCCGTCAGCTTGGGCAGGAAGGCCAGCGCCGCCGTGATCGCCGCGGCGCAGTACCCCGTCCGGCGGGCGGCCACGCCCGTGAGGTTCGCGAGGGAAACGCTGATCGCGTCGTACGTGCTGGTCGGCGGCACGCCGGCCGCGCCGCACAGCAGCGACCCCAGCGCGTTGCCGCGCACGGTGCGCTGCACCACGCGGTAGTCGGCCGCGCGCGGACGGTTCGTCGACACGCGCTGCATGACGATGCCGGCCCCGGTGGCCTTGATCGCCTCGGCTAGGGACACGACCAGGAACATCGGCAGCAGCGACCAGAACGCGGGCCCGGGGACCGGGTCCACGTCCGGCAGCGCCGGCGCCGGAACGCCCGCCCACGGGGCTTCGAGCGCGCGCTCGGCGTCGTACGCGCCGAAGGCCGCCATGACCGCGCACCCGGCCAGGATGCCGACGACCGGCGACCAGAGCCGCCACCTGCCGGCGGCCCGCAGGCCCATCCCGACGGCGACGGCCAGGGTCGCCAGGCCCGCCGCCGGCGCGGCGAGGCGGGACGCGCCCGGGGGCGCGGCGGCAATGCTCTCCACCGCGACCGGGAACACCGCGACCGCGATCAGCATGGTCATCGTGCCCGAAACGACCGGCGTGACGATGCGCCGTAGGCGCGGCAGCCAAGAGGCGATCGCGAACTGGAACAGCGAGGCCGCCACCACCAGGCTTGCGAACACCCCGGGGCCGCCCCGCTCCAGCGCCGTCACGGAAATGGCGAGGAAGCTCGCCGCGGCGCCGGAGAGCAGCATCGCGCCGGCGCCGAAGCGGCTCGCCTGCAGCGCGCCCACGATCCCGCTGACGATCAGGGCGGCGAACACGGCCCACGCGAGCCACCCGTCCGGGAGGTGCCCCGTGTTGGCGATGACGATGAGGCACATCACCGTTTGCGCGAGTCCCAGCGCGGCCCCCTGCAGACCCACTCCGAGCGACACCGAGCGCGGGGGGCGGTCGTCCGCCTCGTAGAGGAGCGCGCCGTGGGGCTTCACGCCTGCGACCGCCCCGCCCGCCGCCGGGCGTTCTCCGGCGACGCCCGCGTCATGTTGCGCCGCGGGCGCAGCTACAGCCCCGGCGCGACGACGACGCACGCGAACGCGCCGGCGCGGGCGCGCGCCTCCCGCAGCTCCAGGTACTCCTCCGACTCGAGGTCCGCGTAGGCGGCCTCGACGCTGTCGTGCTCGACCACCACCACCCGGCCGATGTCGAGGCCGCCCTCGGCCACCCGGCTGGGCGCTCCCGCGACCAGGTATTTGCCGCCATGCCGCTGGGACCAGTCGACCAGGCGCTGCCGCAGGGGTGCGTAGGCGTCGCTGTCCGCCAGTTCGACGACGACGATGTAGGCTGCCATTCCAGTCTCCGTTCCGAATCCGCGGCCCGATCATCGCGGCACCCGCCGGCTCCCGCAACTCCGCGGAGCCCGAACGGGCTTCTATTGATGTAACCGGGATGAAATATCCCCATTTCAATACGGTCTGTTTATGGAATGGCGCACCCAACTGGTGCATTGTGCGAACAACGGTCCGCACGGAAGCCGGGGCGTCCCGTGACCGTGTCGCGGGTCTGCACGCGAGGCCCGCGGGAAGGGCGCGGAATCCTCCCCCGAGAGTGCGGCGAACGAACGAATGCGCGGCTGGCAACGCCCGCCGCGCGGGGAGAACGGGCCATGCAGGAAGCGTCGCCGGAAGCGCAGCCGAGGGTCGGCAAGGGCGCCGGAAAAGCAAGAAGAAACAGCGACATGGGCTTCACCGGGACCGCGTCCCGGGGTATAATCTTGTCCAGCGGTCCAGCGGTCCAGCGGTCCAGCGGTCCAGCGGTCCAGCGGCGTGACGCGCGCGCGAAGGCGGCCGGCGCCGCGACCGGCCTGCAAATCCCCGACAGGCGCGCCGCGCGCATCTGACGCGAACGCCGGGCGCGCCCGCGCCCGCCTCTCCCTCCTTCCCGCCCTCGCGCTGCTGCTCGGCCTGCTCGCGGCCCACCCGGCGCTGGGCCAGATAGCGACACCGCACATCCACCACCTCATTCCAGGCAACGAGAGCGTTGTTGTTGCGTGGCACGGAGACGCGAACGCCGACCACGCCGAAGTCCAGTACCGCCCGACGGGAACCACCCGGCCGCAGACGATCACGTCGACGAGCGAATTCGGCCAAGCGGTCAGGGGCCTGACCAACGGCACGAGCTACGAGTTCCGCGTGCAGGAAAGGGACTCGAGCGGGACGCACGCCGCCAGCGCGTGGACCGCCTGGTCCGCGGCGACGCCCGACGTGCCGCCGACGCTGGGCGCCGTGACGGCGACGCCCGGCCCCGGCAAGGTCGAGCTGACGTGGCAGACGCCGGACTGGGGCGCCTGGCCGGCGGCGGGCTTTGCGGTGCTTTGGAGGCCGTCCGAAAGGGATGCCCATGGCACCAGCTTCAGTGGGACCCGCTACTACGTACCAGAATTGCTGCCGGCGACGGCGACCAGCTACACGTTCACCGGAGAGAACCTCCGAAGCAACAATTTCCTCCCGGTCACCGACGGCACGGCCTACGACCTGAAGGTCGTTGCGTTCACGCGGCGCGCGGACGCGCCGACGCGGACGACCGATGTACGGTACTTCCTGCAGGACGAGGTGGTCGTGGGCGGCAAGCCGAACGACCCGCTCTGGTCGGCTACGCTGAAGGTGGATGCGGCGAGCGGCTTTCTCGGTTGCGACGACAACGACGACAGCCATGACAACTGCTCCGTAGCGCTTTCGGACACCGACTTCGAATTCGAGGGCACGACGTACACGGTCGAGGGTGTCTACGTCGATACCTCGGCGGGCTTGTCTGTCGATTTGAACAAGGCGGTTCCGGACGGGGGCCCGCTGGTTCTGCGGGTCGGCTCCGCGGCTCCGCATATCTTGTCCACTGCCGACGCGACCGTAGGGGATACCAACGGCGAGGTCACAGACGGGCAGTGGGACTGGACCAGCACCGGATTGAGCTGGTCCGACGGCGAGAGTGTGTCGCTGTCCCTGGAGGACGCGGGGGCGACCGGCTTCGTGAGCAACGTCGGGCAGACCAGCGGCGGTCACGTCTCCCTCTACGAGTATTCGTACGCCCAGGCATTCACCACGGGGTGGTGGAACGAAGGCTACGGCCTCGATAGCGTCGAGGTGCGGTTGCGCACAACGTCCAGCCTGACCGCCGCCAACATCGGGACGGTCAAGGCGCAGATTTGGTCCGACAGCAGCGGCGCGCCCGGGTCGAAGTTCAAGGACCTTCTGGTGCCGACGGCCATCGCGGCTGGCGAGGACGACGTTACCGTGACGCTCGAAGCCCCGGACGGCACGAACCTCGACGCGTACACCACCTACCACGTGGTGCTCTACTCCACCGGTCAGCTGCAGCACCTGGCCTGGAGGCACACCGACTCCGACGCTCAGGACGCCGGCGCGGGGGCCGGCTGGAGCATCGCGGACGCGGCCAGTCGGAAGAACGCGGACCTGCCGACGGCCACCAACAAACAGTGGGTCACCAACGCCAAGGCTTTCACGCTCGCCGTCAACGGCCACGCCAAGCCCCCCGCGCCCGCGAACCTGGGCGTCGCGGGCGGCGACGGCAGTCTGGACCTGTCGTGGACGGAGCCGTCGGGGACGGTGACGGGCTACGACGTGCACTACACCTATGCCCCGGATTCGGGCCAGAACGCGGTCGGCGACGACGCGGCGGCGGGCACCGACGCGTCCGCGGCCTGGCTCGCGATTCCCCGCACCCGCGCAAGGGCCGAGGAACAGATTGCGGGCCTGACCAACGGCAGGGAGCACCGCGTGCGGGTGCGCGCGAAGAACCCCGGCGGCGCCGGCGCGTGGGCGCACGGCACCGGCACGCCGTCGAAAGCCCCCACGGTGCCGCGGGACGTGGCCGTGGCGCGGGGCGACGGGAAGCTGACGCTGACCTGGGACGGGCCGACCTCCTGGGGTTCCCAAGGGGAGGCCGCCGGCTACTTTGTGGTCGAGTGGCGGAGCGATGCCATCTCCGGCAGTTCCTGGGACGAGCGCGTGCGCGTGAACGACATGAGTGTCAGTCTCCAACCCGGCGACACCAGCGTCGAGTTCACCGGCGTCCAAAGGTACAACGCCGTGACGCAGCAGCACACCGTCGCGAGCGGCACCGCCTACCGGCTCCGGATACGGGCGTCGAGCGAGGTGTCCGGCCCCGATCCGGACCTCCACAGCGACTGGGTCGAGGTGATGGGCACGACGCCGCCGGCCGAGGTGACGGGGCTGCGCACGCTGCCGTTCCCCGGAGCGGCGCAGTTGGAGTGGACGGCGCCGACGGGGACGGTGACGGGCTACGACGTGCACTACACCTCGGCCGCCGCCGGCAGCGTCGGCAACGAGGACGAGGTGTCCGGCGGCAGCGACGCCGCGGCCGGCTGGGTGGACGCGGAGCACCCCGACGACGTGAACGGGCTCGACGTCACGGGCCTGGTCAACGGCGCGGCCTACCGGTTCCGGGTGCGCGCGAAGAACGATGGCGGCTCCGGCCCGTGGGCGTTCGCGGCGTCCACGCCGGCGGTCCTGGTCGCGCCGACGCCCGTGACGGTGACGCCGGGCGACCGGAAGCTGGACCTGAGCTGGCCCGCGCAGCACCGCCGCTACGTCTACGAGGTGGAGTACACCTCGGCGTCGGCCGCCAGCGTCGGCAACGGGGACGCGAGGGGCACGGATCCCGCGACGGGCTGGTTCCACCACAGCGCGACCTCCACGAATCCGGGGCAGCGCACGATCACGAGCCTGCACAACGGCACGGAGTACCGGGTGCGGGTGCGGGCGGCGTACGACGCCTACGACGCTCCCTGGGCGTTCGGCAAGGGCACGCCGATGGCGACGCCGCCGGGCGTGGCGACGGCGCTGGCGACGAATGTGGGGCACAAGCGGCTGGACGTGTCGTGGACCGCGTCGGCGATCGGCGATCCGCCGGACGGCTACGACGTGCACTACACGGCGTCGACGACGGCGGGCGACGAGGATGCGCTCGGTTCAGATTCCGCGACGGGCTGGGCGGACGCGGGCCACACGGGCACGGCCGCTTCCCACGCGATCACCGGGCTCAAGAACGACACGGCCTACCGGTGGCGGGTGCGCGGGAAGAACTCCGGCGGCGAGGCGCCGTGGGCGTTCGGCACCGGCACGCCGCGGCGCATCCTGGGCTGGTTCGGCGTTTCGGAGGCGATCGGCGAGGACGACGGCTACGCGGAGGATGCGGTGATTCGCCTGACCGAGGCGCCGCCGACGGCCACGACGGTGGAGATCGTCGCGGACACGTCGGGCATCGGCAGCCCGGCGACGGAGGGGGTCGACTACACGGTGTCGCCGAAGACGGTGACGTTCGCGGCCGGGCAGACGCAGGCGGTCGTCGCCCTGACGCCCCTGTGGGACTTCGACGATTCCGAGGGGGAGGAGAGCGCCCGCCTGCGCCTGCGGGCGCCGTCGGATGCGCCCTACCTGATCCGCGACCTGGAGGATCCGCACTACCTGTACGCGGTATTGGAGGTTGTCGTCTTTGACGCGGCTCCCCCCGGCGCGCCGGAGAACCTGGTCCTGACGCCGGGCGACGGCCGGCTGGACGCGACATGGACGCCGACGCCGGGCGGCCCGGACGGCTACGACGTGCACTACCGGCGCGTCGGCGGGGGGTGGACGGACGCGAACCACGCGGGCACCGCCGCCGAGCACGCCATCACGGGGCTGACGAACCGCGCCGGCTACGAGGTGCGGGTGCGCTGGGCGCACGGCGCGAAGCGGGGCGCGTGGGCGACCGCGCGCGGCATCCCGCAGGCGCAGCCGCAAAGCCTGACGCTGACGACGGACGGGGAGCCGGCCGAGGGCGGCCCGGCGGTGGTCCTGACGGCGCGGCTCGCGGCCCCGGCGCTGGAGGCGCGCACGCTGTTCATCGACGCGGCGGGCACGGCCAGGAGCGGCCTGCGCTTCTTCGCCGCCAACTGCGCGGGCATCGACTGGACGTCGCGGCCGATCCAGGGCGTCGGCGAGCGCCGCCACCAGATCGTGCTGGAGATCCGCAAGGGCTGGCGCCAGGCGACGGCGCGGCTGACGGTGTGCGACGACGACGAGGAGGATCCCGCCGAGACCATCGAGCTGTCGACGGAGGTCGAGGGCACCTGGGGCGAGGGCGCGGACCTGGTGCCGGACCTGGCGGCGGCGCTGACGCTGACGATCCGCGACAACGACGCGCTGCCGGAGGCGCCGGCGGACCTCGCGGTGCTGCCGGGCCCCGCCCGGCTGGAACTCGGCTGGACCGCGCCGGCGAACACGCCGGTGACCGGCTACCACGTGCACTACACCTCGGCGACGCAGGCGTACCTGGACCGCGAGTCGTCCGGCACTGGGAGCGACCCCGCGACCCACTGGGTGGACGCCGGCCACGCGGGCACGGCCGCCGGACACGTGGTGGCGGGCCTCGCGGACGGCACCGCCTACCGGGTGCGCGTGCGCGCCCACAACGCCGACGGCGACGGCCACTGGGCGCACGGCGCCGGCACGCCGGGGTGCGGCGACGCGCGCGCGGTCGGCTGCATCGAGACGGTCGCGGGCACGGGCACCGCCGGCTACGGCGGCGACGGCGGCCCGGCGACCGGCGCGCAGCTGAACGGCGTCTACGGCGTCGCCGCGGACGCCTCGGGCAACCTCCTCCTCGCCGGCTGGAACAGCCACCGCGTGCGCCGAACGGACGCCGGCGGAACCATCGCCACCGTCGCGGGAACGGGCGTCGCCGGCTTCGCCGGGGACGGCGGGGCGGCGACGGCCGCGCGGCTGGACGGCCCCTACCACGCGGTCGCGGACGGCGCGGGCAACCTCTACGTGGCCGACACGCGGAACCACCGCGTGCGCCGCGTGGACGCCGCCGACGGCACCATCGCGACCATCGCGGGCACGGGCACCGCGGGATACGGCGGCGACGGCGGGGCCGCGACGGCAGCGCAGCTGAACAACCCGGTGCGGCTGGCGCTGGACGGCGCCGGCAACCTCTACGTCGCCGACTCGGGCAACCACCGCGTGCGCAGGGTGGACGCCGCGGACGGCACCGTCTCGACCGTGGCGGGCACCGGCGATCCCGGCTCCGCCGGGGACGGCGGCGCGGCCACGGCGGCGCAGCTGTTCGCGCCCTACGGCCTGGCCGTGGACGGCGCGGGCAACCTCTTCATCGCCGACACGTTCAACCACCGCGTGCGCCGGGTGGACGCCGCCAGCGGCAACATCGCGACCGTCGCGGGCACCGGCATCTCGGGCTTCGGCGGCGACGGGGGCGCGGCGACCGCCGCGCAGCTCGACGGACCGCACGACGTGGCGGTCGACACGGCCGGCAATCTCTACGTGGCCGACGCCACCAACCACCGCGTGCGCCGGGTGGCGGCGGCCGACGGGACCATCGCGACCGTCGCGGGCACGGGCGACCAGGGTTTTGGCGGGGACGGCGCGGCGGCGACGGCCGCGAAGCTCGACGGACCCGTCGGCCTGGCGCTGGACACGACCGGCGGCCTGCGCATCGCGGACGTCGGCAACCACCGCGTGCGGCGGGTGGGGACGGCCACGGGCGCCGCGGCGCTGCCGGCGGCGGGACCGCCCGCGCCGAGCGGCCCGGCGGCGCCGGCGTTCTTCCCGGCCGACGGCGACACGACGGCCGACCCGGGCACCGACATCACGCTGACGTTCGCGGAGGCCGTCTACAAGGACGCCTCGGGCGCCGCGTTCGGCGGCCACGACGACCTGGCGGCGATCCTGACGCTGAAGCGCACCGGCGCGAACGGCGCGGACATCGCCTACGCGGCGCGCATCGACGCTACGAACACGGTCGTCACCATCGACCCGGACGCCGACCTGGCGGACGGGGCCGTATACGCGGCCGTGTCCGCGGACTACCACGACGCGGACGGCGTGCGCGGCGCGGCGGCGGACGCCACGTTCACGGTGGCGGCCCCGGCGGTGATCCCGACGGTGACGCTGTCGGCGACGACGCCGGTGGACGAGGGCTCCCCCGTGACGGTGACGGCGACGCTGTCGTCCGCGCTCGCGGGCGACGTGACGATCCCGCTGACGATCACCGACGACACGGCGGAGCCGGAGGACCACGGCGCGCTGGCGTCGATCACGGTGCCGGCCAACGCGCTGAGCGGCACGGGCGAGATCGCCACCGCGCACGACCCGGGAACCGACAACGAGACCTTCACCGTGGCGCTCGACACGGCGAACCTGCCGTCCACGGTGGCGGCGGGCACGCCGTCTTCGGTGCGCGTCGCGATCGACGACGACGACGACGCGGCGACGATCCCGAGCGTGTCGCTGTCGGCGAGCCCCAATCCCGTGCGCGAAGGCTCCTCCGTAACCGTCACGGCAACGCTCACGTCGGCGATCACGCGGGCGGTGACGATTCCGGTGACGCTGACGGACGGCACGTCCGAGTCCGGCGACTACGGGTCGCTGACGGGCATCCGGATCGGTGCGAACCGGACCAGCGGCACGGGCCCAATCGCGGCGCGCCACGACGCCGACCCCGACGACGAGACGTTCACGGTGGCCATCGACGCGGCCAACCTGCCGGCCACGGTGACCGCGGGCAGTCCCGCGTCCGTGGAGATCGGCATCGACGACGACGACACGCCCAGGGTGACGCTGTCGGCCACGAGCCGGGTCGACGAGGGCGACTCCGCGACGGTGACGGCGCGGCTGTCTGCGCCGGCCCCGGCGGGCGGCGCGACCGTGCCGCTGACGATCACGGACGGCACGGCGGAGCCGGCGGACCACGGCACGCTCGCGAGCATCGCGATCGCGGGCGGCGAGCGCAGCGGCACGGGCGAGATCCCGACGCGGCACGACGACGACACCGACGACGAGACCTTTACCGTGGCCGTCGACGCGGCGAACCTGGACGCGGCGCTGGCCGCGGGCTCGCCGTCCTCGGCGCGGGTGACGATCCGCGACGACGACGCGGCGGTGACGCTGTCGGCGAGTCCGAACCCGGTGGCGGAGGGGCGCGGCGTGCGGATCACGGCGCGGCTGAACCGGTCGCTGGCGGCGGACGTCGAGGTGCCGCTGACGCTGACGCGCGGCACGGCGGAGTCCGGCGACTACGGGTCGCTGGCGTCCATCGCGATCCGCGCCGGCCGCACCAGCGCCACGGGCGACGTCACGACCGCGCAGGACGACGACACGGACAGCGAGACGTTCACGGTCGCGCTCGGCGCGCTGCCGGCGAACCTGAAGGCGGGCGCGACCACGTCCGTGGAGGTGACGATCGAGGACGACGACGCGACGGTGTCGCTGTCGGCGTCGCCGAACCCGGTGCCGGAGGGCGAGTCCGTGACGGTCACGGCGACGCTCTCGGGCGCGGCGTCGCGCACGGTGACCATCCCGCTGACGGTGACGGACGGCACGTCCGAGGCGGCGGACCGCGGCACGCTCTCGAGCATCCGCATCTCGAGCGGGCGCACGAGCGGCACGGGCCGCATATCCACGCGCCAGGACGACGACAGCGACGACGAGACGTTCACCGTCGCCGTCGACACGGCGAGACTGCCGGCCACGGTGACCGCGGGGAGTCCGACCTCGGTGGAGATCACGATCGACGACGACGACACGCCGACCGTGTCGCTGCGGGTGGAGCCGCGGCGGCTGACGGAGGGCGAGAGCGCGACCGTGACCCTGACGCTGTCGGGGGCGCTGGCGGCGGACGCGGCGATCCCGCTCAAGGTCACGCCGGACGAGCCCTTCGGACCCGAGTCCGGCGACTACGCGCTGCCGGACATCACGATCGCGGCGGGCGCGACGAAGGCGACGGGCGCGCTGACGACGACCAGGGACGTCGACTCCGAGGACGAGCGCTTCCGGGTGGAGCTCGGCGACCTGCCGCCGGAGGTGGCGAAGGGCCGGCTGTCGTGGGCGCGGGTGAGCATCCTGGAGCGGGGCCGGACGACGGTGACGCTGTCCGCCCCGGCGCAGGTGAACGAGGGCGAGTCGGCGACCATCACGGCGACGCTCGACCCGCCGCTGGCGTTCCCGGCGACCGTGCCGGTGGAGGCGGACATCGCCGGCGACCGGAGCAAGATCGGCACGCTGACGGGCATCGCGGTGGCCGCGGGCGCGCGCAGCGGCACGGGCACGATCACGACCGCGCAGGACGACGACGACCGGGACGACACGTTCTGGGTGCAGCTCGGCGAGACGTTCCCGGAGCGCTGGACGTTGGGCAACCCGTACTCGGTGCGGGTGCGGATCGTGGACGACGACCGGCCGGCGAGCGGCACGGGGACGTCGGCGTGGCTGCTGCCGTCGTCGGCGGACCCGGCGCGGCGCGGCACGGTGCGCGTGGCGAACCGCTCCGGCGCGGCCGGCGAGGCGGTGCTGACGGCGACCGACGACGCCGGGCGGACCTACCCGCCGGTGACGGTCGCGCTCGGCGCGCGGGCGGCGGCGGAACTCGACGCGGCGGACCTGGAGGCGGGCAGCGCCGCGAAGGGCCTGGCCGGCGGCACCGGCCCGGGCGCGGGCGACTGGCGTCTCGAGGTGGCGAGCGTCCTGGAGGTCGAGGCGACGGCGTACGCGAAGGCGGCAGACGGGTTCGCGGCCCCGCTGGACGCGGTGGTCCCGGCGCGGGCGGACGGCACGCTGGGGGTGGCGCTGTTCAACCCGGCGGCGGACCTGGAGCACCGAAGCCTGCTGCGGCTGGTGAACCCGGGCGACACGGATGCGCGGGCCACGGTGACCGGCGTGGACGACGCCGGACGGCCCGGGCTGGCGGCGGTGCGCCTGGCGGTGCCGGCGGGCGCCGCCTGCACGGTGGACGCCGCGCAGCTGGAGACCGGGACCGGGCTGGCCTGCGGCGCGGCTCAGCCCGGCCTCGGCGACGGCTCGGGACGCTGGCGGCTGACGATCCGCCCGGAGGAGTCTCCCCTGATCGCCATGAACCTGCTGGCGGGCGCGGACGGGCGCCTGGCGAACCTGTCGGCGCCGGCGCTGCCGGACGCGGACGGCGCGGTGCGCGTGCCGCTGTTCCCGGCGGCCTCGGACCCGGCCGGACGGCAGGGCGTGGTGCGCATCGTCAACCGCTCGGAGCGCGCCGGGACGGTGCGCATCCATGCGGCCGACGACGGCGCGGCGGCGTACGCGCCGCTGGCGCTCGCGCTCGGCCCCGGACAGGCGGTCGACCTCGACGCCGACGACCTGGAGCTCGGCAGCCGGGCCAAGGGGCTGACCGGCTCCACGGGGGCCGGCACCGGCGCGTGGCGCCTCGCGCTCGCCGGCGATGTCGACTTCGAGGCGCGCGCCTACGTGCGCGCGCGGGACGGGTTCCTGACCGCCGTGCGGCCGGCGCGGCCGGTAGCGCCGGAAGCGCCGCGGGCGCAGCGCCTGGCGCTGCCGGATCCGGCGCGCGGGGTGCTGCGGCTGGCGAACCCGGGACCGGAAGCCGCCGCGGTGCTGGTCACGGGCGTGGACGACCGGGGCGTCGGCTCGGGCATGCCGGTGCGCGTGGTGGTCCCGGCCGGCGGGACCGTCGAGCTGACGGCGGCCGAACTGGAGTCGGGCGACGCGGAGGCCATCGTCTCCGGCGCGCTGGGCGACGGCGCGGGGGGCTGGCGGCTGACGCTGGACGCGGACGCCGAGGTGGCCGCGGCGAGCCTGCTCGCGGGTCCCGGCGGGCACCTGGCGGACGTGTCGGGCGCTGACGCGGCGGAAGGACGGCGGGAGCACCGACAGGCGGACCCGGAGGACGCGGAGCGGCTGCGCGACCGCTGAGGGCGCGCGGACGCCGCGCCGAACCCCGCGTCGACCGCGATTCCCCGCGGCGGCGCGGGGGCCGCAGGCGAGGCATGAACGACGGACCGGGAGAACGCGCAGACGCGGCAGCATGGCCGCCGCGTCTGCCGATCGCACGTCCGGCCGCTCGCCGACCCGTGCCGGCGCCTCCCCCGCGGGCGTCGGGTGCCGGCGGTGCGCCAGGCGGACTTCCCCGCGGACCGGGGCGCCGTGCGTGTTCGCGCATCCGCGTGCCCTGGCGTCGAGCCGGAACTCCCGTGCGATGCCGGCATGCGTCCGCGGGCGGCGTCCGGGGAGGCTGCGCGTGAACTACGGCCCCGAGACGTTCGCCGTGCGGATGAGGGACGACGCCATGGCGCCGCTGCTGCCGCGCGGCCACTGGGCGTTCGTCGATCCGGACGAGCCGATGGCGCCGGGCCTGCTGGTGGGGTTCGACGACGCGGGCGGGGAGGTCTCGGTGCGGCTGCTGGTGGAGGAGGACGGGCGCAGGCTGCTGCGCGCGGACGATCCGGCATGGCCGGACATCGTGGTGACTGCGGACAACGAGACGATGATCCGCGGGACGGTGGTGGTGGGCGGCCGGGCGACGTGAAGCGGTGCGGCGGGCCGCTGCCGCGGGATGGACGGCTGGGGGAGCCGCCTGTCACTACCCCGCTCGCGGTTGGGTGCCGTCGGGGGGAAAGGGGTAGTGACAGGCGGCAAAAGCGGCATCCAGGCCAGTCGCGGCAAGGGTTCTGCTAAGAGTTTTCCTCGTGCGGTTTTCGTGCCGGCCTGTTATGGTGCGCCGCGTTCACAGTGCTGGCGGCCTTGCCAGCATCTCGGCCTGACGGGCCGACATCCCCGCCGAGAGGCGGACCATGTGCCGCAGCGCGGTAATCGCGCTGTCCGGGCGGACGCCCCGCGGAGGCACAGCGGGCCACGTCGCGACGCGGCGGGGGCTTGACCGAACCATGCGGCCGGGCGGCCGCCGCGCGGACCCCTGCGGGGGATCGCGGGCAGCCGGGCGGTGGCCCGGTGCTGGAGCCGGCCTGGACCGCGGCGAGACGCGACGAGGCGGAGGCTTGGACCGAACACCCCTGCCATGCCGGGAGCAGTCCCGGTAGCCGCCGAAGGCGCATCGCGCCGAAACCGGGCTCGCGGCCGCTGCCGGGCACGGCATGCCGCAGCCGCCGCTTCGGACGGCAGCGCGAAGAGCGTCGAGGGCATCACGCAGCCAGACTGCGAGTCCGCAGGATCCCGGAAGGGACGGCGGATTGCCCATCACAACTCAGCTACCCCACGCCCGCCCCGCGTCGCGGGGCGCGGCCGGCCGTCGTCGCACGCCGGGCCACGGAAGCCCGGCGCGCGACGAGGCGCCTGCCCTCTTCCCGTGAATCGAGAAACCGGAACGGGTCGTCGCTGACGGCGCGGCGGTCGCGCGTGCGTGCGGATCACGGGTCGGACTCCGCGATCTCCGCAACGCCGTGCTTGGCGAACAGGTCGTTGAGGGCCTCGGCGAGCAGCGCCTGGATGGTGGTGTCGGCGTCGGCGGCGAGCCTGCGGAGCTGGCGCCGGACCGCGGGGGCGAAGTAGCCCGCGACGCTGACCTTGCCGGCGCGGCCGGGCTGCGTGGCGCGCGCGGCGGCTGGACTCCCGGTCGAGGAACCGCGCGGGCGTTGGTCGGCGGATCCGCGACCGGCCTGGTCGAGGATGGCGCGGCGCAGGTCAGCGGGCTTGCCGGCCATCGGGACCGCGGCGGGCAGCGCCGGAAGTTGACTCGCGGGCCTGTCGGCTGGTGGACAAGCCGGGTTGCGGGGAAGTCGGCAAGTCGTGCTGTGGACTGGTGGGAGTGTTGGATTGCCGGCCTGTCGACAAGTCGACTTTCCGACTGGCGGACAAGTGCACTGTCGGACTAGCGGAGAAGTCGTCTCTCCGACTGGTGGACAAGTGGGCATTCCGACTAGTGGACGAGCCGGCAGTCGGACTGGCCGGCGCGTGGTCTTTCGGACTAGTGGACAAGTCGGCTTTCCCGATTGTGGGCAAGTGGTCTTGTGGAACTGGCGGGCGGGTCGACGTGCGGACCGGCGGACAGGCCGACGGCCTGCCGGACGGCGTCGTAGACCGCGGCGATCTCGGCGGCGGCCTTGCCGCGGGGTTCGTGCTCCTGGGCGCTGGCGCCCGCGGCCGCGGCGTAGTCGACGGCGGCGCGCAGTCCCAGGCTCGAGGCGCAGACCGACACGCCCATGTCGTCGAGCAGCCGGCGCGCCTGGGGCTGGCGCGGGCCGCGCGGGGGGACGCCGTTGAGGACGCAGAGGAAGGGGGTGTCGGGCGCGACGGCGCGGACGAGGTCCAGGGTCGCGGCCACGGTCTCGAGGTCGTAGACGGCGGGCCGGCACGGGACGACGACCAGGTCGGCGGCCCGGGCGGCCGCGACGGCGCCCTGCTCGACGCGCGGGGCGGTGTCCACCACGGCGAGATCGACGCCCTGCCCCGCCGCCGCGTCGAGCACGCGGGCGAGGCGCGGCGGCTGGGCCGGCAGGACGACGGGGAGTTGGGCCGCGCGGCGGTCGCCCCAGCTCGCGGCGGTGGCCTGCGGATCGAGGTCGACGACGGCGGCGACGAAGCCGTCCCGGACGGCCGCGCAGGCGACGGCGAGGCAGAGCGTGGTCTTGCCGGTTCCGCCCTTCTGCGCGACGACCGAGACGGTTTTCATGCGGGTGTGGAGTGTGGTCCGCCAGTGGGGAGTCGGGAGGCAGTGTACGGCGCGGCGCGGGGCGTGGCAAAGGAAAAAGTCTTAGCAGTACGGTACATATCCTACTGATAAAAAACGAGTTTTTAGCATTTCGGTGTTTGACGGCGGCCCCCTCGGTGGGGTAGACCTTAAAGGCAAGGGAGGACGCGACCGCGGCGTTTTGCAGCGGGAATGGCGGCCGTCCGCCCCCGTGCGGGGCGGACGGTCGGAGGATCGACCATGCGCCGGACGGACTCCCGACCGACCCCGCCGGACGCGCCCGGAAGGAGCGCGGCGTGCGGCAACTGAACTACGACCTGAAGCGGCTCCAGGAGGGCCGCACGGAAGGCGGCTTCGTCACCCGGCGGGACCGCTCCTACATGCTGGCGCAGGCGGCGGACACGCTCCACGAACTCGGCTTCCGGGGGCTGCGGGCGACGGGCCTGCGGCGCAAGCACGTCAACGCGCTGGTGCGCGAGTGGCGCCGCGGGGAGCTGTCGGCCGGGACCATGAAGAACCGGATGGCGGCGCTGCGCTGGTGGGCGGAGCGGATCGGCCGGCCCGGCGTGGTGGGCAGCAACGGCGAGCACGGCATCGACGAGCGCCGCCATGTCACCAACGAGGACCGGAGCCGGACGCTGGACGCGGAGACGCTGGCGCGGGTGGCCGACGAGCACGTCCGGATGTCGCTCCGCCTGCAGGCGGCGTTCGGGCTGCGGCGCGAGGAGGCGATCAAGTTCACGCCGGCGTACGCCGACCGCGGCGGCTCGGTGTTCCTGAAGGCGGCGTGGACCAAGGGCGGCCGCGTGCGGGAGATCCCGATCTGGAACGAGGGGCAGCGCGAGGTGCTCGACGCGGCCCGGCGGCTGGCCGGCGGCGGCGCGCTGATCCCGGGCGGGCGCAACTACGTGGCGCAGCGCAAGGCGTACGAGGCGCGCACGCGGGAGGCGGGGCTCGCGCGCCCGCACAGCCTGCGGCACGGCTACGCGCAGGCGCGGTACGAGAACCTGACCGGCTGGAAGGCGCCGGCGGCGGGCGGGCCGCGGCGGCGGTCGCTGTCGCCCGCCCGGCGCCGGCAGGACGCGGCGGCGCGGCTCGTCGTGTCCCGCGAACTCGGTCATGGCCGCGAGGACGCGGCGAACGTGTATCTAGGTACGTGAATTTCCCAAGAGGAGAAAAAACCATGTTGAACGGAAACGAACGATTGGAAGGCGGCGTGGCGCTGCTGGTGGATTTCGAGAACCTCGTGCTCGGCGGCGGCGGGCGCCGGGAGGTCGACTGCGCGGCGCTGCTGGCGCTGGCGGCCGGGTACGGGCCGGTGTGCGGCGCGAACCTGTACGCGGACTGGCGCACGAGAACGATGCGCGGCTACCCGGACGACCTCGTCGGGCTCGGGGTGGAGTTCGTTCAGGTCGTCGGCCGCCGCCGGGGACGCGTGCTGAAGAACGCCGTCGACGTCAGGATGGCGGTGGACGCGGTGGCCTGGCGCACGCCATGCCGTGCATCGACGTCTACGTGCTGGCCACCGGGGACGGGGACTTCGTGCACGTGGTGCAGGCGCTGCAGCAGGAAGGCAAGCGGGTGGTGGGCGTGGCCCCGGAGGACGGCGCGAGCGCCGAGCTGGCGGCGACGTGCGACCGCTTCGTGTACTACGAGGCCATCGCGTGGCGCGGGGGCCCGCGCCCGGGGGCCGCGGGCGGGAGCGGCGCGGTGCGGGCGCTGGCGCGCGGCGGCGGTGCGGCGGGATCGGCGGTGCGCGTGGTCCTGGGCTTCCTGGGCGGGATGCGCCGCGGCGGGCGACGGCCCGTGGCCGGCGACTGCTCCGGTCGGGGGAACGGTTCGGACTGCGGACATGCGGCGCTGGCGGGTGCGGGCGAGGGTTTGCGGCGCAAGGGGTGGGGCTGGTTCGGCTGGGCGCGGGAGCAGGTCGCGAGCGGCGCCGTCGCCGTGAACGCGGACGGGAGCTGGCTGCACCGGGTCGGCGCCGAAGCCCTGGCGGTGGTGCCGGACTGCTTCGAGGGGCACGCGGCGTTGGAGGGGGTCGCGCCGAAGACGGTGAAGAACCGGGTCACGAAGCTGGGACGGCACCGGTCGCGGGCTTCGGGGCACGGGCGGGCCGACCTGTTTCCGGCGGTGCTCGGGGACGGGCGCAGGGTCCGCGGGATGCTGTTCCCGGGGGCGCTGCTGTGGGGCGACGACGATCCGGAGGACGGCTCGGCGAGGCTCGCCTAGCGCCCGTCCCCGGCGGGCGGGGGCGCCGGTGCGGCCAGCACATGATAAGCACGCGGTCGTTGACGGGCGGCCCGGAGAGGGCCTACGGTAGAAGGCGATTGGAAGGGAGGCGCACCCCCCGCTTTCCAGTCCCGCGGGCGGCGGAGTGCCGTCGGCGGCGAACGAAATCCGTGTTGCGATGCGGGGGGCTCAAGGACACGCTCGACCCATGAGGGAGGCGTACCCATGCGCAATCCACCCGTCTCGATCTACCGCCTGCCGGCGGTCCTCGAAGTCACCGGCCTGTCGAAGGCCACCATCTACCGGCTGCTCGAGCGCGGCGAGTTCCCGCCGCGCGTGAAGCTGTCGCCGCGCTGCGTCGGCTGGCGCGTCGCGGACGTCGACGCCTGGCTCGCGGAGCGGGCGGCGGCGTCCGGCGTGCCGCCGGAGCCGCCCGCGCAGGCGGCCGGCTAGTCCCGGTCCGGCGCGCCGCCGTCCGGCGGCGCGCTAGGCCGCCGGGCGCGCCTGGAAGAACACCACGCCGCACACCGCGGCGCCGGGCTCGATCTCGACGATGCGCTCCGGCCAGTCCGGGTTGGCGGCCTTGAGGAAGCGCCGGCCGTCCTCCTCGACGAGCTGCTTGAAGGTGGCGTCGCCGCCCTCGGGGCGGCGCACCACGACGAAGCCGCCGTTCTCGGCGGGCAGGTCGGGGTCGACGTAGATGTAGTCCCCGTCCGGGAAGCGCGGCGCCATGCTGTCGCCGGCGATCTTGAGCACGAACGTGTTCGGGCCGCACGGCACCGGCGAGTGCAGCCGCGCGGTGTCCGCGGGCAGCTCGCGCGCCTCGGTCCACGTCCCCGCCTGCACCCAGGAGATCACCGGGAAGCCGCCGCCGGGCGGCAGCGGCAGCACGTCCGGCGGCGGGGGCTCGTTCATCCAGCCGGGCGGCTTGCCCATGGCCTGCTCGAGCTTGGAGGCCAGGCGGTCGCCCATGCGGCGCGGCGTGCCGCTCGGATAGGGCGTGCCCGCGCGCACGTGGGAGAGGTTGGCGGCGCTGACCGCGGCGCGCTTCGCGAGCGCCGAGAGGGAGCCGGCCTCGGCGATCAGCCGGCCGAGGTTCTTCAGGCGGATCCGGTCGATGTGTCGGGTCATGCGTGGGGTTCCCGTTAGCGCATCGATAAGCATAAACCCGAATCGGGGGGTTTACAATCGCCAAACGTGATTGTTAGTTTATATTCGTAACAACATGAACGAGCATGGAGGGACACCCGATGATGCAGATGCGCGACTTCATGCGCGCCGCCAACAAGAGCGAGCGCGCCGAGGTGGCGGCCGTGTGCAACGGTTCGGTCGGCTACCTGTACCAGGTGGCGGGCGGGCACCGCTTCGCGAGCGCCATCATGGCGGTGCGGCTGGAGGAGGCCACGCAGCGCGTGGCCGAGCGTTCCGACGGTCGCCTGGAGGCGGTGCCGCGCCGTTCCCTGGTGCGGCACCCGAGGATCTTCGATTGAGCGCGCGCACGCGGCGGGTCAAGGCCGGCATGGCCGTTCTCGCCCTCGCCTGCTCCGCCGGCGGCGACGCCGCGGAGATGGGCGGGGCGGAGGTCCGCGGGTCGGAGACGCGCGACAGCGCGCGCCGCGCCGCCGTCTGGAACCTGACGGCGGCGGACTGGTCGCGCTACGAGGAACTGATGCGCGGGCGGCGCGGGGCGTGGTCCCCGGACGCCGATCCGCTGCTCGTGCTGGGCGCCCACGCGCGCACCGCCGCCGAGCGGCGGCGCTTCGCCGAGGCGTTCGTGCTCGCGGAGCACGCGCGGGTCGAGGGCGAGCTCGCCTTCGAGCGCGCGGTGCAGGCGGCATGGCGGCGCCTGTTTCCGGGACAGCTTCGGATCGCGGCGCCGCCGGGAACGCCGCCCGGCGTCGCGGTGCAGCGCTACGCCCTGGTCGTGGACCGGGGCTGCGCGGACTGCGGCCAACGCATCCGCAACCACCTGGAATCCGGCGTGCCCGTGGATGTCTACGTGCGCGGCGCGGCGGACGACGCGGACCTGCGGCGCTGGGCCGCCGAGCAGGCGGTCGAGCCCGCGGCGGTGCGCTCCGGCCTCGTCACGGTGAACCACGGCGACGGCGCGCCCCCGGGGGCCACCCCCGCCGTGTGGGCCCGGGTCGCCGGGGCCGGATGGAGGGCCGTGGAATGAACCGCGCGGCCGTTCTCCGGGGCGCGGGCGGCGCGGAGCCGTCGCCGTGAGCGGCCGGCATCCCGTGGAGGCGCTGCTGCGCCCGGCCGCCGAGCTGAACGCGGGGGCGGTGTCGCTGCTCTGCGGCGCGGCGGCGGCGCTCGGCCCCGAGTACTTCATGATGACGCCCGGCGCCGGCTACGGCACGGGCGCTGCGCTCGGCCTGTACGGCTGCTGGTGGATGCATCGCGGACTGCGCGTCGTGCGCTACCGGCGCAACCTGCGCCGCCGGCGCCGCTGGACGATGCGCGCGAAGCGCGTGCCGGTGCGGCGCGACCGGCTCTTCCTGGGCCGCGGCTTCCGCTGGGGCGAGCGCCACACGCAGCGCCTGCACGACTGCCGGCGCGACCGGTTCCGCAAGTTCGTCGAGCCGGGCCGGCTGGCGCGCTGGGCGCACGCCTGCGTTGCGGAACCCGAGCGCGGGGGATTCGCGAAGGTCGGCCGGACGCTCGCGGCGGACGTGCCCGGCAACCCGTTCCGCGCGCCGCCGCCCGTCGGCGGCTCCTCCTGGCTGCACGGCGTCGAGCCGGACGAGGACGACGTGCACCTGCCGCTCGGGGACCGCAACGGGCACACGCTGGTGCTCGGCACGACCCAGGTGGGCAAGACGCGGCTGCTGGAGCTGTCGGTGAACCAGGACATCCGGCGCGGGGAGACCGTGGTGGTGTTCGACCCGAAGGGCGACGCGGACCTGCTGCGCGGCGTGCGGGACGCCTGCCGGCTCGCCGGCCGGGAGCGCGACTTCGTGCTCTTCCACCTCGGCCATCCCGAGCTTTCCAGCCGCTACAACGGCGTCGGCCAGTTCCACCGCGTCACCGAGGTCGCGAGCCGCGTCTCCGGGCAGGTGTCGGGCGAGGGGCAGTCGGCCGTCTTCCGCGAGTTCGTCTGGCGTTTCGTGAACGTCGTGGCCCGCGCGGTCGTCGCGCTCGGCCAGCGCCCCGACTACCGCACGATCCTGAAGCACGTCGCGAACATCGACGAGCTGTGCCTGTCCTACGCGGAGTCCCACTTCGCGGACCGGCCGGAGGTGCTGGCGCGGGTGGCGGAGGTGGAGGCGGCGCGCGAGGACCCGCCGCGGCACATGCAGGGCCGGCCGCGCCGGCTGGTGGCGTTCGAGAAGGCGATGCTCGACGGGGGCCTCGGCGACGAGGTGCTCGACGGGCTGCGCTCGGCGATGCGCTACGAGAAGAGCTACTTCGACAAGCTGGTCGCGTCGCTCCTGCCCCTGCTGGAGAAGCTCACCACCGGCAAGGCGGCGGAGCTCCTGAGCCCGGACTACCTGGCGCTGGACGATCCGCGCCCGGTGTGGGACTGGCGCGGCGTCGTGAACCGCGGGCTCGTGGTCTACGTCGGCCTCGACGCGCTGTCGGACGCGGCGGTGGCCGCCGCGGTCGGCAACTCGATGTTCGCCGACCTCGTGAGCTACGCGGGCGAGCGCTACAAGCACGGCGACGGGCGCGGGCTCAGGCGCGGCGGCGGCGAGCCGCGGCCGATCGTCGTGCACATGGACGAGTTCAACGAGCTGATGGGCGACGAGTTCATTCCGCTCGTGAACAAGGGCGGCGCGGCCGGCCTGCAGGTGACCGCCTACACGCAGACGTTCTCCGACATCCAGGCGAGGACGCGCGACTTGGCCAAGGCGCGGCAGGTGTCCGGCAACTTCAACAGCCTCGTGATGTTCCGCGTCAAGGACGTGGACACGGCGGCGCTGCTGACCGACCAGCTTCCGCAGGCGAACGTGGTCGAGCTGACCCAGATCGCGGGCTACACCGACTCGTCGGACCCGACCTCGCCGGTGGACTTCAGCTCGCGCCACGAGGACCGGATCACGACCACGCGCGCGACCATGCTGGAGCCGCACGACGTCACGAAGCTGCCCAAGGGCGAGGCGTTCGCGCTGCTCGAGGGCGGCACCCTGTGGAAGGTGCGGCTGCCGCTGCCGGCGGGCGGGAAGCGCGCGCCGTCGGCGGCGTTCGAGGAGCTCGCGGCGGAGATGGAGAAGCGGTACCGGCCGGGCGCGACCTGGTGGGCGGCCGAGGCGGTTCCGGTGCCGGAGCGGGACGATGGCTGAGGCGGCGACCACGCGCACGGAGGCGTCGGCGCCGCGTCCGGCGCGGCGCGGCCGCGTCGCCGCCGCGCTGCACTGCCTGTGGCTGTCGCTGGTGATGTCGGTGGCGGTCGAGTGGATCGGCATGACCTGGTGGTGGCCGGACGAGGGCGCGCGGCACGCGGCCGAG
The DNA here is from genome assembly GCA_965203685.1 of Candidatus Azotimanducaceae bacterium. Taxonomy (GTDB): domain Bacteria; phylum Pseudomonadota; class Gammaproteobacteria; order Pseudomonadales; family Azotimanducaceae; genus VXYL01. The sequence goes on along the minus strand of OZ241908.1, from coordinate 4,323,308 downwards.
GTGCTGAGGCGCGAGGCGGGCTATCTCGCCGCCGACCTGCGTCCCGCCGCCGGGCGCGTCCTCCAGGCCGCCGAGCGCGGCTACTTCTACGCGTTCGAGTGGACGGGGCTCGCCGACGCGCTCGACTGGCTGGGCGGGGCCGCGGACCTCTCCGAGTACGTGCGCGCGGCGCTCTGGACCGTGCAGGTGCTGATGGTGCGGGTGGTGCTGCTCGCGTTCTCCGCGCCCGCGTTCGCGCTGCTCGGGATCGCCGGGCTCGCGAGCGGGCTGACGCTGCGCGACATCCGCCGCTGGTCGGCGGGGCGCGAGTTCGGCGGCCTCTACCACGGCGCGAAGCGGGTGGCGCCCCGGATCCTCGCGCTCGCGGCGGTGGTGTACCTCGCGATCCCGGTGTCGGTGCATCCGACCGCCGTGATCGTCCCTGGCGCGGCCCTGTTCGGCGTCTCGGCGCTGGTCGTGGCGGCGTCCTTCAAGAAGTACCTGTAGGGGCGGAACGGATGGATCCCGACCAGCAGGCGGCGTTCCGGGGCGCGAATCCCGGCTTCCCGGTGACGGAGGCCGAGCTGCTCGCGCTCTGCGCGGGGCTCGTCTGCGCGCTGGCGATCGCGTGGTGCGCCTGGGTCGTGTTCCACGCCTACAGGAACTGGAGCGGCGGCGCGCCGGCGGGCGAAGCCGCGGGCCAGGTGCTGCGCGCGGTGTTCCTGACGGTCGTCCTGCTGGCGGTCGTCACCTGGTGAAAAGACAACGGAGACGGATATGAAAGCAGTGGAAGGGATGCGGCGACGGCTCGCCGCGGCAACGGCGGCGGCGCTGGCCGCCGCGTCGGCGAAGGCGGGCCTGCCGGACGTGGCGGACCCCTCGACGGGGGCGGTCGCGGACGGCGACTTCATCGGCATGCTGCAGGCGTACGGGCTCGACATCGTCGTGCTCGGGGGCCTGGGCCTCTCGGCGATCGCGCTGCTGGTGGTGGCGAAGAACGTCATCTCGAAGTACAGCATGGTGGCCGACGGCCGCGCCACGTGGGGCGAGGTCGGCATGCACGGCGCGGTCGGCGTGGTGCTGCTGGTGATCGTGATCTTCCTCGCCACCCAGGCGGCGACGGTGCTGACGTGAGCGGGGACGGCGAGATCGCCTTCCTGCCGGACCGGCTGAACCGGGCGCCGGCGGTGTTCCTGGGGCTCTCGGACGGCGAGCTGCGCATGGCGGGGCTCGTCAACCTGGCGGTCTGCATCCCGGTCGGCGCGGCGCTGGCAGGGGTCTTCGGCCAGGCGGTGCTCGGCCTCGGCGCCGGGGCACTGGCGGCCTGCGGCGGCATCTGGCTGACGGCCCGCGTGCTGCGGCGCCTCAAGCGCGGGCGTCCCGAGGGCTACCACGCCGACGCGGTGCGCGCCTGGCTCGAGGACCGGAACCTGAAGCCGAAGACCATGCTGCGCGAGAGCGCGGTGTGGGACATCCGCGCCCGGCGGCCGCGGGGCCGGGAGCGATGAGCCGCTACCGCAACGCGCTCGCCGGCCAGCGCGAGGCGATCCGCGCGCTCTGGGGCGCGGTCGGCGTGGCGCTGGTCTGCGCGCTGGTGCTCGGCATCGGCTGGATGACGGCGCCGAGCAGCCTGCGCATCCACATCCCGCCGGACCTGTCCGCCGGGGCGACGGTGCGTCCGGACAGTCCGGCGCCGCCGCACGTCTACACGTTCGCGCTCTACATCTGGCAGCAGCTCTACCGCTGGCCGAACGACGGCGCGCGCGAGTACCGCGCGAAGCTCGACGCGCTGGTGCACTTCCTGACCCCGGCGTGCCGCCAGGACCGGATCGACGACCACGCCGAGCGCAACGCGCGGCGCGAACTGGCGGGACGCCGGCGGGCGGTGTGGGAGATCCCGGGCCGGGGCTACGCGGTGGAGCGCGTGTTCGACGAGGGCGGCGGGAGCTGGGTGGTTTCGCTCGACCTGATGATCGAGGAGACGGTGCTCGGCGAGCGCGTCAAGAGCCGGGCGGTCGCCTACCCCGTGCGCGTCGTGCGCTACGACGTGGACCGCGAGATGAATCCCTGGGGCCTGGCGCTGGACTGCCTGGCGGGCGTGCCGCGGGCGATCGAACTGGAGGAGGAGAAGTCATGAAGGGAAGGATGCTGCACCTGGCGTGCACCGTCTGGGCGTGCGCTGCCGCTGCGGAGACCGTGGAGTGGGAGCGCACGCCGATACAGGTGACGCTCGCCGTCGGCGTCGAGCGGGAGATCCGCTTCCAGGGGCCGGCGACGGTCGGCGCCCCCGCGGACCTGGTGGAGGCCGGCGCCCTGCGCGCCGAGTTCGCCAACGACACCGCCTACTGGCTGGCGACCGAGCCGTTCGGGACGCGCCGCGTGAAGGTGCGCCTGGAACGCACCGGCGAGTTCGTGCTGTTCGACGTGCGGGCCGTGCCCGGCGCGGGCGGCACGGCGGAGCCGCTGGAGGTGGAGGTGGCGCGCCCGGAACAGGGCCTCACGGACAGCGGCGGCGGCGCGGACGATCCGCGGAGCGCGCTGGTCGGCCTGGTGCGCCACGCGGCACGGTTCGACCTGGCGCCGCCGCGCCTCGCCGGCGGCGCGGCGGACGTCGTGTCCGTGGAGACCGTCCAGACGGACGTCACCGGCCTCTACCGGCACCGGGACGCGGCACGCCTGCGCCTCGCGGTGCGCCGGCAGGTCTCGCGCGGCGGGCTGTTCGTGACCACCGTCGAGGCGCGGAACGTCTCGCGCGCGCCGCTGGAGCTGGATGTGCGCCGGCTGCGCCACGCGTCCGGCGCGCGCCTCGGGACGGAAACGGGGTTCGTGGCGGTCGCCTGGACGCGTGCGGCGCTGGCGCCCGCCGGGGAGCCCGGCGACGCCGCCCGCCTCTACGTGGCGACCCGCGTCCCGTTCGACCTGGCGGTGTCGCCGTGAGCGCCAACCTGCTGGTCAAGGTGGCGATCGGCGTGGTGGCGTTCGTGGCGGTCGCGGTGTTCGTGTCGCGCTGCTCGCGCGACGAGGCCGCCTCCGTCGGCGTGGCGCCGACGGTCGGCGGCGAGCCGCTGGCGCCCGAGACGGCAGCCGCGCTCGGCATCGAAGGGGACACCCCCGACGACACGGTGCGCACGCTGATCGCGAGCGTGCGCGAGACGAACCAGCGGCTGGCGCGGCTGGAGTCCGCGAACGAGTCGCTGCGCGGCGACAACGCGGACCTGCGCGACATGCGCCGGAACGTCGTGGCGGAACTGTCGGGCGAACTGGCGGACGAGGCGGCGCGGCTGCGCGAGGAGAACCGGACCGTGGTGGCCGAGGCCCGCGACGAGGTTGCCGGTCTGAAGGACGAGATCGAGCGGCTCCTGCGCCGCGCGCCCGCAGCGGTGCGCCGGGGCACGGCGAACCGCTCCGGGGCGGCCGGCACGGTGTGGCTGCCGCCGATGGAGCGCCAGGCGGCGGACGCCGGCCTGCTGCCCTGGGGCGAGGGACCGGCGGGCGCCATCCCGATCCGGAAGGATGCGGAGCGCGAAGACGCGCCGCCGGTGCGCCCCGTCTACACGATTCCGAAGAACGCCACGCTGGTCGGCGCGCGGGCGTTCACGGCGCTGGTCGGGCGCGTGCCGGTCGGCGAGGAGGCGCGCGTGACGGATCCCTACTTCTTCAAGCTGCTGATCGGCCGCGACAACCTCGCGGCCAACGGCCACGAGATTCCGCAGCTCGCCTACGCGGTGGCGAGCGGCGAGGCGATCGGCGACTGGACGCTCGGATGCGTGTCGGGCGACGTGACCTCCCTGACGTTCGTGTTCGCGGACGGGCGGATCGTCACGGTGCCGGAGGCGGGGGACGTGTCCGAGGGCGCCGCGGGCACCCGCGCGGTGCGCCTCGGCGGCCTCTCCGACGACCACGGCAACCCGTGCGTCGCGGGCGAGCGGATCACCAACGCGGGGGCGCACCTCGCGCAGAGCGCCGCGGCGCTCACCCTCGGCGCGGCCGCGGAGGGGCTGGCGGCGGGGCAGACGCACACCTACGCCGGCGGCCTCGGGACGGCGGCCACGGTGGTGGACGGCGACCTCGGCGGCTACGCCGCGGGACGCGGCCTGTCCGGCGCGGCGCAGGAGGTGGCGCGCTGGCTGCGCGAGCGCCAGGCGCAGTCCTACGACGCGGTCTACGTGGCGCCCGGCGCGCGCGTCGCCGTGCACGTCGACGAGGAACTGAGGATCGACTACGACCCGGCGGGCCGGCTGGTCCGCCACGAGGACGCCGTGACGGCGGGGAGGCACCGTGCGCTGGATTAGAACGACATTGATGTTGACGGCCGCCGGGCTGGCGGGATGCGCGTCGAACGCGCCCTCTTCCGTGCTGGCGGAGGGGCCGCGGATGATCGACCTCTACCGGGGGACCCCGGTCGTTGCCGAGGACGAAGCCGGGGCGCAGGCCCGCGAGGCGTCGGAACCGGAACCGCTCTGCCGCTGGTGGCTGTTCGCCTGGCCGTGCGAACGGACAGGGCCGGAGCCCGAGGCGCGGGCGGCCGGGGAGCCGTCCTACGCGCGCACGGCGGCGAACGAGCTGGAACTGCTGTTTCCGAGGCTCCCGAACCCCGACGTCTACATACACGTGCTGCCGCACCTGGCGACGGAGGCGCGCGTGCCGGTGCCCGGCTACACGACCGCGGTGCCGCTCTACGAGCGCGTCGAGTACGCGCTGCCGGGCGAACTCGATCATGCGACGCGGCTGCTGGAGCCGGTTGCCGACGTCGAGGACGCCGGCGTGGACGCGCCGTCGTCGCATCCGAACCCCGGCGGCGTGGAGAACCCGCCGGGGGATGCGGAGGCGAGCCCGTGAGGCTGACGGAACGCCCTTTCCGCTCGGCCCAGGCCGACCCGGCCGGAGGGCATGAGGCGGGGCTCCGGTCCGGCGCGGCACTGCCGCACGCGAACGGCGCGGCGAAACGCGCGCCCAGGAAAGGCGTGCCGCGCAGGACCGAGGCGTCGATGTACCGCCCGGCGCGCTCGTTCGTCGACCACGTCCCGTGGGCCGAGGCGCTGGACGACGGCACGATCCTGCTGGAGGACGGCAGGAGCGTGGGCGCGGTCTGGGAGATCGAGCCGCGCGGCACGGAGGGCCGCGGCGGCCGGTGGCTGACGGATCTGCGCAACGGCCTGCACGACGTGCTGCAGGACAGCCTGGAGGAGTTCGACTCGGCGCCGTGGGTGGTGCAGACCTACACCTGGCGCGAGCCGGACCTGTCGGCGGCGGCCGCCGCGTTCAGGGACTACGTGGTCGCCGATGCGCGGGACACCGGGTTCTCGAAGGCGTACGCGGACATCCTCGACGTCCACTACCGCGGGGTCGCGAAGCCAGGCGGATTGTTCACCGACAGGCTCTCGCAGACTGCGTGGGCGGGCGCGCGGCAGCGGACGCTGGTCGTGCTCTACCGCTGGCTGCGCGACGCGAGGGCGGTCGACGGCGCGGACGGGTCGGCCGGCGAGGCTCTGCTCGAGGCCGGCGGCAAGCTGACCGGGGCGCTGGACGGCCTGGGCGTGAAGCAGCGGCGCCTGAGCGGGGCGGAGTTCCACGCCTGGCTGACGCGCTGGTTCAACGCCTGGACGGACCTGACGCCGGACGACCCGGCGGCGTTCGCGCGCGACCTGATCGGCGACGAGGACCTGCCCTGCGACGACGGCTTCGCGGAGACGCTCTTCTACTCCCATCCGCGCTCGGACGCCGACAGCGGCGCGTGGATCTTCGACCGCACCGCGATGCGGGTGCTGACCGTCGAGGGGCTCAGGCGTCCCCCCGCGATCGGGCACGTGACCGGCGAGACCCGCCACGGCGACGCCGTCAACGCGGTCCTCGACCAGCTCCCCGAAGGGACCGTGTACGTCACCACCGTGGTGCCGGTGCCGCAGGACACGGTCGACGCCCACGTCGACCGCATCGCCGCCTCCGCCACCGGCGAGTCGGCGGACGCGATCCGCGCCCGGGCCGACTGCCGCGCGGCGAAGGAGATCATGGGCGAGCGCCACAAGCTCTACCGGCTCGGCGTGGCCTTCCACCTGCGCGCGCCGTCCATGGAGGACCTGGACCGGCGCACGGCGCGGGCGCGCACGGTGCTGCTGCGCCACGGCTTCCGGGCGGTCGCGCCGAAGGACGACGTGCGCGCGCTCGACAATTTCCTGCTGCACCTGCCGATGGCCTACGACCCGGACGCCGACCGCCTCGCGGGCTGGCGGCAGACGCGCCTGGCGTGGGTGCAGCACATCGCGAACGTGTGGCCGCTGTTCGGCCGCTCGACGGGGACCGGGCATCCGGGCCTGTCGTTCTTCAACCGCGGCGGCGAGCCGCTCTGTTTCGACCCGCTGAACAAGCTGGACCGGGTGAAGAACGCGCACGGCCTGCTGGTCGGCCCGACCGGGGCGGGCAAGAGCGCGACGCTCGGCGCGATGCTGGCGCAGCTGATGGCCGCGCACAGGCCGCGCCTCTTCGTGATCGAGGCCGGCAACTCGTTCGGGCTGCTCGCGGACTGGTTCGAGTCGCTGGGGCTGACCGTGAACCGCGTGGCGCTCAGGCCCGGCAGCGGCGTGTCGCTGCCCACGTTCGCCGACGCGGCGCTGCTGCCGGAGGCTGCCGAGGTCGCGCTGGACACGGAGACGGCGACGGACGAGGAACTGCCCGAACTCGGCGATGTCGCCGACGACGACGAGGACGAGCCGCGCGACATCCTGGGCGAACTCGAGACGGTGGCGACGCTGATGGTCACCGGCGGCGAGGCGAAGGAGGTGGAGCGGCTGCGCCGGGCGGATCGGCGCGTGATCCGCGACGCGGTGATCGAGGCGGCGAAGAACGCGCGCGCCGAGGGATCGACGCCGCGCACCGACCACGTGCGCCGCGCCTTCCACGTCCTGGCGGCGACCCGCGAGGGACTCGTGGACGAGGCGCGGCAGCGCCTGCGCGACATGGGCGACGCCATCGGCCTCTTCTGCGACGGGTTCGCCGGGGAGGTGTTCAACCGCGACGGCGACATCTGGCCGGAGACGGACGTCACCCTCGTCGACCTCGCCCACTTCGCTCGCGAGGGCTACGAGGCGCACCTGGCGATCGCGCTGATCTCGCTCCTGAACGTGGTGAACAACATCGCCGAGCGCGACCAGCGCACCGGGCGCGAGATCGTCGTGGCGATCGACGAGGCGCACATCGTGACCACCCACCCGCTGGTCAGCCCCTATCTCGTCAAGATCGTGAAGATGTGGCGGAAACTGGGCGCCTGGCTCTGGCTCGCGACCCAGAACCTCGAGGACTTCCCCGGCGCGGCCCGCAAGCTCCTCAACATGATCGAGTGGTGGATCTGCCTGGTCCTCCCGAAGGAGGAGGTCGAGGAGATGGGCCGCTTCCGCGACGTGACCGACGCGCAGCGCGAACTGCTGCTGTCGGCCACCAAGGCGCACCTCCAGTACACCGAGGGCGTGGTGCTCGCGGGCAGCGTGGAGACCCTGTTCCGCTGCGTGCCGCCGTCGCTCGTGCTGGCGCTGGTGCAGACCGAGCGCCACGAGAAGGCGCGGCGCGCGGAGCTGATGGCCGAGCACGGCATCACGGAGGTCGAGGCGGCCATGCGCATCGCCGCCGAGATCGACGCCGCGCGGGGGATCGCGTGATGCGCGGCATTCGGACAATGGTCTTGCAGCGGGCCGGGGTGCGCGCGCTCCCCGCTCCCCCGACCGGAAGCGCCCCCGGCCCACTCCGTTCGACGCGAACCCGAGCCGCGAAGGCGTTGGCGGCGGCCTGGTTCGCGGTCGCCGGGCTCGCGCACGCCGCGGAGACGGTGACGTCGGCCGACATCCTCGAGGCGTCGGCGGACCTGGACTGCCTGGACTACCGCCCGGTCGGCGGCTGCGTGTGGCTGCGCTGCACCGGCGTCCCGCCGTCCTGCGAGACGGAGACGAGCGTCAAGTACCGGCACTACGTCCCGGACGCGGTCGTCACCGCCTACCCGGCGCGGGGGCTGAGCCCCTGGACCGAGATGCGGACGGTGGACGGGACCGTGGACGGCGGGACGTACGCCAGGGGCGCGGGCAGCCGCGCGACGACCGGCCTGCGCTTCAAGCTCGCGCAGGCGATCGGCTCGCCGGGGATCGCGTGGATCGAGGGGCTGGACCTCGCCACCACCGTGTGCGAGCCGGCGGCTACGCCGCTCGTGCCCTACTACGCCAGCGGCCTCGATCCCATGTGGCGCGCGCCGGAGCTGCAGGCGCCGCTGACGCTGCACCACGTCCTGCGCGCCGTGCGCGAGCCGGGGGCGCTGGGTTCCCTCTGGGGGCCGCTCTACCCGCGCACGGGGTTCGTGCAGCAGGCGCACGACTACAAGGCGGCGGCGGTGGCGGCGCAGCGCGTCGCCGACATCGTGACGCGCCGCAACCAGATCCACGTCTACCGGCCGCTGCTCGGCGACTCCGGCGGCGGCCAGTGGCCGCCCGGCGCGGTCGTGGAGGGCGATGCGGACACGCACAAGTGGCAGCTCCTCGCGCCGCGCACCGGTTCCTGTTCGGTGTTCGCGGGCTCGGCGTCGCCGCCGGCGGGCGTCGTCGATCCGCTCGGGCCGGACGTGTCGGCGAGCGGCGCCTACGCCTGGAACCTCTGGCGCCCGTACCGGTGCTGCGCGCGCCGCGGGCAATGGCTCGTGTCCCACTGGGGAGACTGAAGATGAAACGAACGAAGACGGCCCTGCTCGCGGGCGCCCTGGCGGCCGGTGCGATCGCACCGACGGCGGTGGGCGACGAGGAGTTGCTGTACCGCCTCGGCGGCGCGGAGCCGATCAGCCTCGGACCGTCCGCGCGGGCGTCGACGCTGCGCCTGGGCGTGTCGGCGGAATGGAACTCGGATCTCGTGTGCGGCAATTTCGACGTCGCGCACTCGATCCGCAACCAGCTGAACGGCGTCTCCGGCGCGTTCCAGGACGTCATGGGCAACGTCGTGCAGACCGCCCAGGGCGTGGTCGCGTCGCTGCCGGCGCTCGTCATCCAGCGGCTCAACCCCGGCCTCTACGACCTTCTGCAGAACGGCGTCCTGGAGGCCGGGCAGGAGTTCCGCGTGGCGAGGCTGCGCTGCGACGAGATCGCCGACGACATGGGCGGCACGCTCGCGCACGAGGGCTGGTCGGGCATCGCCCGCGCAGACTACTGGCGGCGCCAGGTCAACGTCGGCGGGCGCGACGTGGTCGAGGTGATTGCGGAGGCGGACGACCCGGCGGGCGCGGACGGCGGCGTGCCGTGGATCGGCGGAACGGCCGCGGGCGGCGCCGGGCAGGAGCCCATCGAGGCCGTCGGCGACGTCTCGAAGGCGGGCTACAACCTGCTGCTCGGGCGCGCCGCGGGCGACGACTCGGACGTCGGCCCCGCCGTGTGCGGGGAGTCGGACATCTGCCGCGCGTGGGACGACCCGGAGGAGCTGGCGGCGTGGATGCGCCGCGTGGTGGGCGAGATCGAGGTGCGCACCTGCGACGGCTGCCGCCGGGTGACGGCGCAGGCCGGGCTCGGCCTGCCGTCCCTGTACCGCCGCGAGAAGAGCGAACTGCAGAACGTCCTGCGGCCGCTCGCGCAGACCGACGCGGTGCCGGGCGAGGCCGTGCTGGAGGGACTGACCGGCGGGGCGGGATTCCGCGTCACGCGGCGCGTGATCGAGGCGATCCGCGACGAGCCCCGCCCGGTGGACGTGGCCGACCGGCTCGCCGGCGAACTGGCCATCGGACGCGTGATGGAGCAGGCCGCGATGGCGCGCCGGGCGCTCCTGGCCGGCATGCGCGAGCCGAACGTGGCCAACAACGAGGCGGCGCTGCGGCAGGCCGAGCGCGCGTTCCGCGAACTCGACCGCGAGATCCGCCAGATGGAGGTGGAGCTGCGCGTCAAGGCGCTCGTCGCCTCCAACAGCTCGGTGGCCGTGCTCCAGCGCGCGGGGATCCGCAAGCGCATCCCCGTCTGGGAGGCGTCGCCGGGCGGTGGCCTGCGGGAGGGGGCGCCCGAATGAGCGTCCGGACCTGGCTCGCGCCCGTCGCCGTTGCGGCCGTTGCGGTCGCCGCGGTGCTGTTGGTCCCGCCCGGGTGGATCGTTGCCGCGGACGCGGCGCTCGCACCGTGGCGGCCCTGGCTGGGCGCGCTGCGGGTCGCCGGGATTGCCGCCGCCTGGATCTGGTGGGACCGGCTCGTCGGGGCGCTTCCCGGCCTGCCGGAGGACGCGGCGGCGCATCTGCGCGACCGCCGCCATTTCTGGTGCGGGGCGCTGGCCGCCGTCGAGCTGGTGCTCGCGCGCAACGTGTTCGGCGCCGTGTGGGGCCTCGCGGCATGAAACGGTTTTCCCGGCGGCGTGCCGCGCGCGCGGACACCTCCCGTTCGCGCGTTGCGGTTCGCCGCTTCTTCGATCGGATGGAGGGAACGTAGATGGGCGTGTCCAGCTACTTCGAGTTCGTCACCGTTCTGTTCGGCTGGATCGTCTACGACCGGCTGTGGGCGGTGCTCAACGACACCGGGATCGTCTACGTGCCGTTCCTAGTCATCCTGCTGAAGAACATGCTGGAGTCGCGCCGCGCCGGCGACGACGAGGGGTCCGCGGCGATCCAGTCGCTGAAGAAGAGCGAGACCGACGTCGTGGTCGCGATCGTGGTGATGTTCCTCGCGGCCGTGCCGTTCACGGAGGTGCGCCTGGGCGAGATGAGCTACGTGCGCCCGACTCTCGACTGCGCCGTCGAGCAGCGGATCGCGCGGGGCGCGGAGCCGGCGCGGGTCAACGGCCTCGCGACCGGCACCGCCTACGACGCGCCGCTCGGCACGCTCTCCGGCGAGGTCGGGCGCATCCCGGTCTGGTGGGGGTTCGTGCACGTGGTCTCGAAGGCGGTGGTGGCGGCCGGGACGGCGGCGATCCCCTGCACGGGCGACGTGGTGCGGCTGACCATGACGCTCGGCAACGACACCGTCGACGATCCGCTGCTGCTGCGCGAGCTCGCGGACTTCACGACCGACTGCCACCGCCCGGCCGTCGGGCGCATGTACAACGGCGGGCCGGACGGCGGCTCGCGGGCGGCCCGGCGCGACATGGACTACGTCGGCTCGGCGTTCTTCCTCGACACGCACGGCTACTACAACCTGCTCTACTCGCGCCGCGAGCGCCCGGCGTTCCCGCCGGACGCGGCGCGCGACGCGAGCCTCGACGGCTCCCACCCCACCTGCCGCGAGTGGTGGCGCGACGCCGCCAACGGCCTGCGGGCGCGGCTGATCGCGGAGATCGACCCGCTGACGCGCGACGAGATGGTCTACGACCCGAACGCCATCCTCCGGGTGGAGAACCCGGGGATGTCCGTCGCCGAACTGGAGGACCTGCTGCTGCGCCGCTACCTGGCGCATCGCTCGGGCGACCGCATCGGCGTCTCGTCGGTGAGCTACGAGCCGGGCGTGGCGGAGAACTACCGGATGGGTGCGGACTCGCGCCACGGCGTGTTCGGCGGGCTGGTGCACGCCACGGCGGACGTGGTCGACGACGTGCTCTCGATGGGCGCCGCGGGCCTCGGCATGGTGCTGCAGGGCCCCGGCAACATCGCCGCCGGGGTGGCGATCCGCGAGGGCATGCCGATCTTCCTCGCGCTGCTGCTGATGGTGTTCGTCGCCGTGCTGCCGGTGCTGATGGTCTTTTCGCGCTACGACCCGGCCGTGCTCGTCACCCTGACGCTGGTGTTTTTCGGCCTGCAGTTCCTCCACGTCCTGTGGGGCATGGCGTTCTGGGCCGACAACCACCTGCACGAGGCGCTCGCCGGGCCGGCCGGGGCGCCGAAGGCCAACCCGATCCAGGGGCTGGTGAGCCTCTGGGTGCAGCGCTTCCTCTACATCGTCTTTCCGATGGTCTGGCTGGCGGCGATCGGCTGGGTGGGCGTCAGGGCCGAGTCGGCGATGGGCGGCATGGCGAAGCTCGCCGACACGACGGCGGGCGCGGCGCAGTCCGGCGGCGACACGGCGGTCTCGGCGGCGAAGTCCGCCGTGATGAAGGGCAAGGGCCGATGACGCGGGATCGGTCAGATCTCGCGGTAGCCGCGGGTCAGCCGGCTGTGCTCCGGCCGCAGGCGGCACTGCGCGTCCTCGGCCTCGCGCTCCCGCTCCCCGGCCCGCGCGTCGGCGAGCGCCTCCTCCGCCCCCTCGAGCAGCGCGGCGAGCAGCCGGCGCCCGAGCCCCGGGCGGATCTTCGATGCGGTCTTTCGTTCCATGGAGTCCATATGTCCATTCCTCGACGATTCGGTGGCGGCAGGTGAGTTCACGCGCCGGTCGCCCAGACCTCCCGGCGCGGGAACTCGCCCGTCAGCTGGGCGCGCTGCCCGCGCCGCTCTACGAGTTCGCGGTGTTCGACGGGAGCACCGTGCGGCGCGTCTGGCGGCGCAGCCAGGCGCTGCGCTCGGTCGGCTGGCTGAAGCACAGGAACGGCCGCGGCGGCCACGTCCACGTCCGCCCCGCCACCGCCGCCTGCGTGCTGGTCCGCGGCCTGAACGCCGACGGCCTGGCCGCGATCGCCGCGGACGGCCTCGCCCCCGCCGCGGTGGTCGAGTCCGCCCCGGGCGTGTTCGAGGCGTGGTTCCGGCTCGGCCGGGAACTCGAGCCCCGGCTGGCCGCCTGCGTCCCGGGCCTGCTGGCCGCCCGCTACGGCGCGGACGGCGGCGCCGGGCGCCTGCCGGGGTTCGGGCGGGCCGCCGGGTTCGTGAACCGCACCGCGTCGCTGGCCGGAGCGGACGGGCGCTATCCGCGGGTGCTGGTGGCGGAAGCGCGGGGGCGGGTGACGCCGCAGGCGGACGAGCTGGTCGCCGCCGCGGAAGAGCGTCTCGCGCGGCGCGAGGCGGAACGGGTCGCGAACGGCGGCGGCGGTTCGGCCCGGGACGCGGCCGGGTTTCTGGCCCGCGAGGCGGCGCGCATCGCGAAGCGCCACGGCGGGGACACCGACCCGGGCCGCGCGTTCGCGGCGGCGGCGCGGCGCATGGCGCGGGCCGGATTCGGGCGGGACGAGGTCGCCGCGGCGCTGGCCGCCTGCCCGGAGCTGCGGGCGCGCAAGGGGGACGCGGCCCGCGAGCACGCGGAGCGCACCGCCGCCTGGGCGTTCGGCGCGGTCCGGCGGCGGCCGCGGTAGGGTGCGCGGGGGCCGTGGACATCCGGACCCGGAAACCGGTGCTGTGGCAACGTTGCGGGCGATGGCCGTGAGCCGCTGGCGGCGGCGCGTGCCGGAAGGCGCCGGGGCCGCGTCGCCGGAAGGTGCCGGGACCGCGGACGCCGACGCGCTGGATGCGGCCCGGCGCATGGCGCTGGACGGGCTCGCGGCGGCGTTCGAGGAGGCCGAGGCGGGCCGCGACTGGTTCGCCCTGCGCAGCGCGCTGAACCGCGTCGAGGACGCCGTGCAGGCGGTCTGGTACGCGTCCCGGGTGCGCGACGATGGCCGCCGCTGAGGCGCGCATCGGCCCGCGGGCGGCCACGGCGCTGCTGCTGGTCGAGGGCTACTGCTCGCTGGCGGTGGAGATGATCGCCCTGCGCGTGCTGGTACCCGTGGCGGGCCAGTCGGTCGGCACGACGAGCGTCGTCGTGACCGCCTTCCTGGCGGCGCTCGCGCTCGGCTACCGCGCCGGCGGCCGCTTCGCGGGCGGGATCCGGGAGAAGCTCGGCTGGAACCTCGCGGCGGCCGCCGCCTGGTCGGCGTTCTGGCTGTCCCGCTTCGGGGTGGCGCTGGCCTTCGAGGCGACCGCGTGGCTGCCGCCCCTGTGGCGGGTGGCCGCGTACGCCGTCGTGGGCGTCGGCCCCGCCGCCTACCTGCTGGCGGAGAGCGTCGTGCTGCTGGTCGGCAGCGGCGGCCGGGAGACCGCGTCGGCGAAGGCCGGCGGGGCGTTCGCGGCGAGCACGCTCGGCAACGTCGCGGGCGGACTGCTGACGGCGCTGGTGGTGATGCAGCATCTGGGCGTGGCCGCCGCGTTGGCGCTGGTGTCGGGACTGCTGCTGTTCGCGGCGCTCGGGGCGTGGGGGCGGTTGGACTGGCGGCTCTGGGCGCCGGCGGTCGCGGCGGCGGCGCTGGCGGGCGGCAACCTGGCGGCTGAGCGGAACGCCTACGTGCTGGCCACGGCCCACTCCGACTACGCGATCGAGGCGGATGCCGACGGTGCCCGGTTCCTGCGCGTGAACGGCCAGAACGCCAGCCGCGAGGACGGGGCCGGGACCGGGCATCCCTACATCGAGCGGATCGAGGACCGCGTCTACGGAAGGACGCGGGCGGGACGGCCGCTGCGCGTGCTGGTGGTCGGTGCGGGCGGCTTCACGTTCGGGCGCGGACGTCCGGAGAGCGCCGCGGAGATCGTCCATGTGGACGTCGACGGCCGCCTGGACGAGGTCGCCGCCGCGTTCCTCGGCGCGCCGCCCCGGAGCGGCAGCTACGTGGCGGTGGACGGCAGGGCGTACCTTCTGCGCCGCGAGGCCGCGTTCGACGCCATCGTGCTGGACGCGTACGCCGACCGGGCCACGGTGCCCGCGCACCTGGCGACGCGGGAGTTCTTCGCTCTTGCGCGTTCCAGGCTCGTCGACGGGGGCGTGCTGCACATGAACCTGATCGTGCCGCCGGAACCCGACCGGTTCGCGGCGCGGCTAGACCGGACGCTGCGGTCGGTGTTCGCGTGGTGCGGGACGGAGGCGGTCGGCGACGCGTGGCGGTGGCACAACCGGGTGTACTCGTGCGCACGGAGCCGATTGGACGGGGACAGGACTGTGTACGTGGATGGAACGATGCGAGGTGCGGTGGACGGCGGCAGGATCGCGATCGGACCGGGAGTTTGACGGCAAACGTGCCGCCGCGTACGTTTCGCGGCGACTCTGGGTGACGGAACGGAAATGGCGCTGTATTCGGTGGATTCGCAGCAGTACGTCGACTAAATCCCGCATGGAGACGACTTCGAGCGCTGGCGGGGACGATTGTCGGACGAGCAGTTCGAGACGATCTGCGAGGAGCTCCGCGGCAAGATCGACGGCGGGGAGATACACACGGCTGGATGGATGCCGGGCAACGACTGGACGGGGACCCCTTGGGAGCCGATCTACACCGATGCGTGCGACTACGACGCGGTGGCGTCGGGCTACTGCTTCGGTCTGTTCGTGTGGGTGGTGCTGCAGGAGCACCCGGAGACGTGGGGATTCGGGCGGTACGAGAAGGACGGGATTCCAATTCGCAGCATGACCTACTTCCGCCTCGGCAATCCGCCGCCACGGTGAAGTGTTCGAGGTTGCCGCGGACGGGCGGAGGATGCGTCTGAGGTCCTCCGAGGCCATCGACATGGGAGAGGCGGTGGTCGCGCCGGCCCCGAAGGACCGGCGCGGGTGCGGCGCGGGGGACGACCCTACAGCCAGGCTTGCGCCCAGGTGTGCCGGTAGCCCCAGGCGCGCGCCTCGCGTTCGAGGCGGCGCCGTTCCGGGGCGCGCGGCATCCCGGTCCGGTGGTCGAGCTCCTGCAGGGCGAGTTCGCCCCCGGAGGATCTGACCACGCGGTGCTCGGGGCAGCACGAGCCGCGGCGGGCGCAGCCGCAGCGCGGCCACGAGCCGGTCTCGCGCGCCTGTTCCGCCAGCCAGCAGAACAGGTCGCCCTCGTCCTCCAGCCCCATGCCCTCCGCGACCGAGCGGCCGTGGAGGTCGTCGTCCTCGACGACGTCCAGTCCAAACAGCGTGTCCATGATGAACGCTCCCTTGGACCGTCGGAGCGCAACCCGCCGGGCGCCGCCCCGACGGGTTGAGCGGGCCTTGCGGCCCGGTCTTGTCATGCCGCTTGCGCGGCGGTGTTGCCGAAAAAAGAAGGGGGGCATTGCTGCCCCCCTTCCGGCCGTCGCGGCATCGACGCGCTGGGCTCAGCTGGCCTGGCTCTCCTCGCGCGGACGCGGGGGGAGCGCGACGAGCTGTCCGCTTACCGAAATCCCTTCCTGGATCTCGATGTTGAAGCCGCATCCCTTTTTGTGGGGGAATGCCGCTCCGACTCGCGTGTAGCTCGTCTTCTCCTCGCCGTCGTTGCCTTGGTAGTTCTCGGTGACGAAAACGCCAAGGTACTTCGGCATGGCCGGAGCCTGGTCGGACTTGTTGGTCCTTCGGGCTGCCATGGTCTTCTCCTCAAGCAGTTGATGGAAAAGACCCGTCGGTGCCTACCTTCCCATCGGGGCGGGTAAGCCCCTCCGGGTCGGTTGACGTTGCTCACAATGCTGCGGTTTCCCGCAGGATGTCGGCTAGGCCGATAAGCAAGCGGGAGCCGTTGTAGCCCCCTCCGGAGGGGCCGTCAAGCGCCGCGTGCTTAGCGTCTGCGAAGCGGAAAGGACCAGGAAAACGCGCGCCGCGGCAGGCGGTTTCAGGGGGTCTCGCAACTTTTTTCGAGCTGTTCGGCGGCCCAGGCGGCGGCGCGCGCAAGCACCTCCGCATGGCACCGCAGGGGCGCACACCATTCTTGCTAGGGGCGCATGTAATAGATATGGGGTATCAAGGGGTTGGATCTATTGCAGTCATATTGGGCCGACTCGGCCGTGTCGCTGTGGGCTTCGGGGGTTGATAAGACGGCGGTTCGTCCCAACTCAATGAGGTGGTGCGGGCTCGATGCCCGGGAGAAAGAAGAACAGACTGCAGGAGCAGGCATGGCCAAGAGCAAGAACGAGATCATTACGGACATCCAAGGTCACATCACGAAGTGTGGTGGCGGTATCGGTGGGTGGTATGTGGGGATCGCGGCGGACCCAGAGGAACGGCTTTTCGATGACCATTCGGTGGACAGGGAGAAGGACCCGTGGATCTACCGGCCCGCATCAAGTGACAGTGTCGCGCGGGATGTCGAGAAGCACTTTCTGGATAAAGGCGCCAAGGGCGGACCGGGCGGTGGTGACGCGGATTCGAAGAGTGTCTATGCGTACAAGATCAGCTTTCGTACGCGGGAGTGACAGGAACCGTAGTTGGCGCTGCTGTGAGGGATTGCGTTGAACTAAAGCCGTTCTGAGTCAGGTCCTAGGCTTGCGAGAGCCTTGCGGACGGCGGCGATAAAGCCAGCAGGGAAGACCGTCAGGCCCGTGTCCGTGGTGATCCGGCCGGTGTCGTCGGTGCGCCAGCCCCAGTGATGCAGGGTCTCGGGGGAGACTGCGGTCTCTAGAGCTCGCGCCTCAAGGGGGGTTAGCAGGTGCCGGGGTGACGGGGAAGGGAGTTCTCCGGGAGACGGGTTACCGAGATCCAGCGTGGCAGTGCGGTTTGCCAGATGGCGGGCGGCGAGGAGCTGGGCGCGGGTCGACTTGAGCTCGGCCAGGAGAAGGCCGAGACGGGTTCTTAGCACGGGATCCGAGACGCCTTCCAGGATGCGGTCGATCTCTGCTGCTCGCGTGCTGCTCGGGACCGTAGCTTTCGGGCCTGTCGAGCCGGCGAAGATCCTGATGAGCGCGCGGTAGGGCTCGCCTGGTTTGTTGCGGATCGCACCGGCCGCGGGACCGCCGCGCGCCGCGGACAGCTTGCCGATGGTCGCGATGGAGTAGTCGTGGCTGCCTCGTTCGCGCTGTTCCACGCAGATCCCATGGATGAGGCGCAGAGAGCGGACCTTTCGCGGGTCGGCTCCTGCGCATAGAGCGTCGAGCATGGCTTGGGCATCGGGGATGACGTTCATGCGGGTCCTTCGAGCGGTGCCCCTTGGGTCGGACGGTTGTCGCGGATTGCGAGGAGCGGCGAAGAGCGGTCCAACTGCTCCAGCGGGCGGTTGCGCAGCACACGCTGGACGTCTTCGGCGATGCCGGAAGCGTCCATGATCCGCTCGCCCTCGATGAGTGCGACGGCGTCTGTGTGGCCGAAGCGTTTGACGAGAAGATTGACCAGTTCGTTGCCGACGGCGAGGGCTTCGTCCTCGGTCAAGGAGGAGAAGACCGGGCGGCAGTCATTGCGGGCCAGCATGGCGTCGAGGACTCGGGCGCGGCGCAGGTTCGCCAGCGTCGGGTCGTCGCCGGCGTACACCCGCGCCGCCTGGCAGACGGCGTTGACCAGCTCGAAGTCGGTGGTCATGTCGATGGCGGCTTCGAAGTCGGTCTGATCGCCGACGAGCACCAGGCTGAGGCCATCGGGCGTCGCGTTGGCGTTTGTGCGGACGATGGCCCGGCACCGTTCGGTCAACCGGTAGACGGCGTGGAGATTGTGCGAGAGGTCGTCGACATCGCGCATGCTCCTGTGGTGATGGTCCTGGGTTGCGTTGAGTTCGTCCATGAGGTCGGACTGGGAAAGACGGTCGGCTCGGGTCGCGACTTCGTCTTCTAGTCGATGGATTGCAACCTCGCGCGCGCGGAACTGCTCCGCTGCAGTGACGAGTCTGACGCCAACGGCGTTGAAGTGCGCGACGAGCCCCCCGAGGAAGGCTGGGCCGGTGATGAAGAAGCGGCATCGGACGCAGTTGCGGGGGCCGCCCGGGGTCGGCGCGTAGTCGGCGAGCTGGGGGTTGGACGAGAGCTTGGGGCCGCCCACATGGCACAGCGCACCGCCGACGGGACAGATTCCCAGATCGCCCACGACCCAGGAGCCGGGCGTGTTCTCGTGCAGGGCGGTCAGGCCCGAGGCGTCGTTGCTTGCGACGGTGGCCGCGAGGCCGTCGCGCTCGGCGGACTGGAGGAAGCGCAGGAAGTTGCGCTGCTCCTCGAGGCCGATCCTCCGCTGTGCCCGCGCGAGGGTCTCCGTGATCTGGGCTGCGCCGAGCTTGACGTAGTAGAGCGTCATCAGGATGGAGGCGTGTCCGGCGATGCACTTTGAGAGGATCGGTATCGGAACGCCGCCTTCGGTCGCGAGCGCTGTAATCAGCGTGACGCGGAGCGTGTGTAGATCGTAGGCCGGTCGGCGCGGGTAGCCGTTGCGCGGATCGCGCTTGTCGATGAAGCGGATCGGCGAACCGTCGGCGAGCGTTTCGCCGCGGGCGGCGACCCGGCGTTCGAGTTCGTCGAGGAGAAGGAGCCAGAACGGTCGGAGACGGCTATCCGTGATCGGCTCGTTGTGGTAGGTGCCGCAAGGGTCGCGGAGGAGGAAGCAGGCGGGCTCGGGTCTGGCGAACTCGGCGGGGCCGCCCTTTCGGATGAAGTTGCTGTCGTGGATTTCGGACCACGATAGTGGAGCCCGGATGGGGTTGTAGCGCTGTTGCCATCCGAGGAGATTGGTGACGACGGCGATGACGTCGCCGTGCTGCCACGGGATTTCGTAGCCCATGTCGCGTTCGTCCATGCTGCGATCCTGGGTCTTGTTGGTGTTCACGTAGAAGCCGGTGTGGACCGCGCCCGACGCGGGATCGGTGAACTTGCGCAGGAAGCCGCGTCTGACAGGGCGGTTGGGCGCAGGCGCGAGAGGTCCGGTGTTGGGTACCCATCGCCCGTCGACGTAGGCCTCGGTGTCGGCTTCGCCGGAGTCGAGCATGCGGACCTGGTAGGTGCGGAGCGGCAGATGGAGCTTGAGAAGAAGCGCGGACACGCGAACCGGACTCCAGACCCTTTGCCACTGGCCGGTGGCGGGGTCGTGCCATGGCAGCCACTCGGAGGAGAGAGATTTGGGCCAGGCGTAGTCGTCGTCGGTGAGGATGTGAACGAGCTCCCGGATGTAGCGCGTGGGCATGGCCTCGCGGTGGGTGTGGATAGGCTGTTGCTTGCGCTGCATGCGAGGACAGGGGTTCCAGTGGTTCGGGCTGCGCACGGGGCGGCCGTGGCCGTCCGGGGTGGAGAGGCGGACATCGAGCAGCCAGTCGATGAACTCGGCGCCGAGGTTGTTCGTGTCGAAGAGTGCGCGCCGGTTTCGGTGGCGCGTTTCGAGCCACTCGCGGTAGGGGACGGGGGCCGCGTAGGAGCGGCGGCAGAACTCCTCGGGGCTGCGCGTGACAGCCGGGTTGGCGATGAGGTAGTTCAGGAAGAACTCGCCGAGTTTGAGGGCTCCGCCCTTCCCTGGGCGCTGGGCGAGCCAAAGGGCGAGTGACTCGCGCCAAGCCCCGAGCGTGGGGTCCTCGACGGTGGACCAGAGGAAGCCGGGGTCGGACTTGATTCGGGGCCGGTACAACACCACGCCCCAGTCCTGGGTGGTCGGGCACGCGGCTGGGCCGTAGCGCGCACCCTGAGCGGCGATGATCGCCTTGATCGTTCCGATGGCTCGCGTGCCCATCGCGGTGCGGACGCCTTCGGCGGTAGTTTGCGGCGTCAGGTCGCCCAGTTCCTCTACTCCGACGGCGGTCGCTGCGATGCGCAGGGCGAGGCCCGCAGGTCGGCGCCGTTCCCGTGCAGACTTGAGGGCGGCGACGGCGTTGAGGTCCTCGAACCAAGCGAGGTTGGAGCCCACGGTGAAGGGGGAGATCGCGCAGTTGATCTTGTACTCGGCAACCCACTTCGGTGGCACGGCGACGAGGCCGTGCGACCACAGACGGGTCAGCCAGATGAGCATGCGGCGGACCTGGGCTCGGGGTTTGGTGGCGGTGATTGCCAGATCGGCCATTCGGTCGATGGCCGACATGAAGTCGTCCAGGGTTCGGACCTCGGCGAAGGCGTGGTAGGCGTCGCGCATGTCGTGAGACGCAGCCCATGCGTTGCTCGTTCGAGAGCGCATTTCCCAGTAGGCGGGCAGCTCGGCGCCGAGTGCCCGAGCACGGTCGATGTCCATGTCGGCGGGGACCAGGACCTTGTCGAAGCTGGGGTTCACAACCAGGCGGCGCCCGGTGATGGGCGAACAGGCTTCGAGGAAGGTGTCCGACTGGCTGTGCGTGAAGGTGGTCATGGCCGTGCGGCATGGGCAAATTGGTCTACACCGCCGTTGCGCAGCAGGCGGTCTAGCGGATCGTCGGCGGGACACCTCACGGCGGCGAGCGTGGCGGCGATTTCCGCTGCGGCCGGTGCCGTGTAGACGGTCTGGGACGCGGGCGAGCGGTGGTGCATGGCGCGTTGGATGGTGAGTTCGTCTACGCCGGCGCTGGCGAGACGGCGGCCGTAGGCGTGCCGGTGACCGTGGGGCGTCGTGCCGAGATCCTTGGCCGGCACGAGGCCGATGCGACGGACGGCGGCGGCGTGGGCCTGTCGGTAGGAGTCGATCGTGTAAGGATCGCCTTGGAAGCCCAGCTTGCGGCTCACGAACAGGTACGGGTGTGCGCAACGGCGTGGCCTGCAGTGAACGATGTAGGGCTTGAAGAAGGCGAGGAAGAGTTCGCCCCAGGCCGGGGCGAACCAGTGGACGAGTGCGTACTTCTGGCGGGCGTCCAGAAGGTGCAGGTCTTTCCAGCCGGCCTTGAACCGACCCTCGGTCAAAGTGCGCGGCTCGAGGCGCCAGCGGACGCGGAGGTACTCCTCGCGGTCGGCGACGATGCGGCGCCCGGAGATAGGATCGACGTAGTCCGGCGGCGCGGCGCCCTGTTCGGGGTGGTACAGACGTACGAGGGCGCTGTTCGGGTTGTCGGGGTCGATGCCGACGTCGGAGACGAAGATGTGGAACGGTTCGGACACGCGCAGGCCGCCGCCGTGGAGCAGGATGGTGACGAGGATGTCCTTGAGGCTTAGTCGCTCGTGGAGCTGGGCCCAGGACGGCTTGCCGCGGACGGCGAAGCCGGTGCGGAGGAGGTCGAGGATGCGGTCGCCGGGGAAGGCTTTCGCCTCGCGGCCGATCGCCGTGGCGCCTTTGCGTTGGACGTCGACCGCGCGAACCGTGCTCGCGCGGCGTCGGTGATCGGAACGGTAGGTTGCGTAGCCGAGCAAGGCATGGGGCTTGCGCTTGTCAAGGCGACGCCAGTAGGCGATGCGCTCGGCGAGCGTTGCCGGACGCGTCGGGTTGAGCTGCGATGCGCCGTATCGGTTCTCGAGCCAGTCGGAGAACGCGGTGACGGCACCGAGCATTCGCTTGGCGCGGGAGACCGTCTTGGGTTCCCAGAACAGGCTGGAGCGGTCGTAGCCGTCGTTGTCGAGCGTACCTCGGACGAGTGCTTCGGCGAACAGCGCGAACACGTTGGAGGTGCGGAGATCCGTCAAGTCTGCGGTGTTCGCGTGGAGGTAGTCGACGAACAGGCCGACGGCGCTCGCGGTGTGCCGCTGCCATGCGGGGGCGCGGGTTCGACCGACGTCGACGACGTAGTGGATGAAGGGTACGAGCGGTGCGGGAGGCGAAAGGGGTTGCAAGAGGTACAGGACGTACAGGCGCCGGTCGGGTGCCCCGGGGTTCCGAACAAGGGTGAGCACGACGGCGTGGTGCCGAGCGATTTCCTTTCGCAATGCCATGTGCGGCAGCCTTTATTGGTTTTGGGTATTGGCTTGCTGCCGCTACCACCGCACGGCCAGTGTGACGCGTTCGCGGCGACATTGGAACCGGAAGTAGGCCGGCGGGTCGTAGGCGAAGGGGGCCGGCGAGCGTTTGCGAGGAGGCGTTTTCGGGGAAGGCGGTGTGGTTGGTTTGGGCGAGAGGTGGCCGGACTATCGGAGCGTTTCGGGACCGTGTATCCAGACGATTTCGTCAGCGTTGTAGCCGAACCAAGCCGTGGACGGTGGTGGCTGTCCTTTGGGATACATCGCTTGGAGGACCCAGTAGTCGAGGGGGGCTCCCTGTTGCGACTGGTCGTAGAGCTGGGGCATCGGCTGGTCCCAATGGGCTACCAGAGGAGTCTTGCCAGTGGCCTGCTGGATCGCGTCGGCAATCGCGCCGGAGAGGCCCCGTTCGCAGAACTCTGGTTCTTGGGCGGGAACGGGGACGGCGGGCTTTTCGTCCGGCTCGTCGCCGAAGTTGATGAACCGGACTGAACAGTAGTACGCGCCTTTCATGAGGCTCCTTCGGCGGTCGTCGTGTCGGGGAATCGGCCGAGTGTGACGAGGACGCCGCTATCCATGAGGGCCTGCACCTTGAGGTAGAAGGCCTTGAGAAAGACCTCCGGGTTCAACTCGGCGCAGAGTCCATCCTCGACGTAGTCGTGGAAGCGGGGTTCGTTTCCTTCGCGTCTCTTGAGGGTGTAGCGACCTGACGGGTGGTGGTCGATTTGCAGCTCGATTTGGTCGGTTGCAGCCATAGTCCGTCCCCTTGTTCTTGTGTGGCTTCGGGTTGTACGAGTTCGGCAGTGGGCCCGAAGAATGGGCGGCGCATGCTACCAGAGAGCACTGTCGAAAAGGGGTGGGAACTGGACGGTGTTCGTCGAGGTGTAGGCGTGTAGCTGGGGGGAAATGTATGACAGTCCGGCCACTAGCATTTTCAATGGCAGGCCAGCGGCATGTGGGCGATCGAGGCGAGTCTTTCGAGGGGAAGGTCGCCGGAGCGGATGCGGCGCCACAGATCCTGCCGGTACCGTTCGATGACGCGGTCGCGCGATCCGTGTCGGCCGACCACGAATCTATTGCCCCAGGCCGTCCGGCGATCCACGCGCACGATGCCGCGGTCCAGCAGTGCCTTGGCGGACGTCTCGCCGGGGATGTGCCTCAGGTTGAGGATCTTCGCGCCCCCGGCATGGAGATGGAAAAGCGCGTGGGCTTCGCTGCGGCTGCGGGCTCGTGGCCTGCGGCGGGTGGTTGTGGACATGGTCGGTCTCCGGCTGTCGATTTCCGACGTCCGGGGGTCCGCGCCGTAGAGCGGCCGGTCAAGGCCGCCGCCGATGCCGGCATGGGCGGGAGGGTCGCGATCGAAGCGGGCGGCGCCCGCAGGGCCGCCTTGACGGGCCGCGGGCGCGGACCAGGCTGGCGGGAAATCGACGCCGGGCGCCGTGTCAGCCCGCCTTGCGGAGCTCCTCGCGCACCACGCGGCGTAGCGTGTCCTCCAGCTCGTCGGCGGCGAGGTAATCGCGCAAGGCCTGGTTGATGGCGGTCTGGTAGCCGCGGCCGGTGTCGGCGGCGCGCGCGCGGAACGCGGCGAGGACGTCGCCGTCCAGCATGATCGTGATGCGCGTCTTGCCGGGCTGCTTCAGGGCCGCGCCGCGGGCGGCGTCGGCGAGGTCATATTCCTTGCGCATAGGCGTCCTTCTCTCTTCGGGTTGCGGGGCGTGCGGAAATCAGCCGGACGTCGTCGCCGCGGTAGGCGTACACCACCGCGACGATCCTGCCGAGCGCGTCGGCGCCGACGGTGAGGAACCGCGCCTCGCCGCGGGAGTCGGGATCCTCGCGGGTGAGGCCGGCGGGGTCCGTCAGGGCGAGTTCGGCGTCCTCGAAGGCGATGCCGTGCCGGGCGACGTTGGCGCGGGCCTTGGCGGGGTCCCAGTTGGTTTCCACAGCGCGATTATATGTATGAACGTATGTATGGCGTCAACAGTCGGCGTTGCCGGGGTTCAGGGGATCCGAGTGGGGGCGACGGGGTGTCGCGGGTGCCGCTTGAGCCGCCACAGCACCACGGACCAGCGCGACGGGTCGGCGTCGAGCACGCGGTGCTGGTGCTTGCAGTCGAAGTCGAGGACCTCGCCGCCGTGCAGTGGCAGCGAGACGGGGTCGTCGGGACGGCCGTTGGCGGAGTCCCGCGCGCGGTCGAGCTCGAACGTGCAGGGACCGAGGTTGAGGAGGACGGCGCGGGCGTGCGCGTAGGACGCGTCCCGGTGCCAGGCGATGCCCGTGTCTCCATGCACGACCAGGCCGACCTGGGCATCTGTGCGGGGGTCGATGCGGCGCCAGACGGCGGCGAGCCAGGGCCAGAGGCGGTGCGACGCGAGCCCCGGACGCCAGGGCTGGGTGGGTCCGAGGGGCGCCTCGATCTCGAGCCAGGCGCGCCGCCGGCCCCTGGCGTAGTTCGAGACGTCCGGCGCGAGATGCGGCGCGACGTGGCGCTCGAGGTGGTCGACGACGGTGCGGACGGTGTCCGGGTCGATGCGCAGTGCGCGGCGGATGGGTGTCATGGCGTGTCTCCTCCCGAGGATGGCGGTGTTCGCCGCCGGGAAGGACGGGCCGCGCCGGTCGTTCGCGCAAGGCCGCCTCGGGCGCCGGCCGCAAGGCCGGTTGCCTTGCGCGACGCCGGGCGGGCCGTCACGGTGGCCGGAGAACGGCCGCCCCCGGGCGTCGGAAGCGGGGATCGCCGCGGTGCGCGCTGGTGTGGCGTGCGCTGTCCGCGCTGCGGAGCGGACGGCCGTGTCAGCGTCCGCGGCCCCGGGCGGATGCGGCGAGCACGTCGGCCCAGTCCGCCCGGTGGCGCGACGGCAGGTCGATGCGCACGGCGATGCCGGCGTCGCGCGCGTGGCGCTCGAGCTGCTCGGCGGCCAGCAGCCCGGGGCCGTCGAAGTCGGCGGCGACGGCGAGCCATTGCAGGCCGTCGGGGAGTTCGGCGTGCTTCATGCCGGCGGCGGACAGCGCCGCCCAGGTCGGCGTGCCGGTCAGCGCGGCGTAGGCGAGCGCGGTCTCGATGCCCTCGGCCACGGCGAGGACGCCGCCGTCCATGGCGGCGAGCCGGACGGTGGCGCCGCGCACGGGGCCGTAGGTGCGGCGCTCGCGACCGGGCAGCGAGGTGGCGTGGAGGCCGCGCAGTTCCGTGGGGAGCGATACGCGGGCGAGCATGCGCCGGCGTTCGCGGTCCCAGCGCAGTTCGGCGGGCCATGGGGCGGCGAGTCCGCGGGAGCGGAGGTAGTCGTCGGCGGGGGTGCGCGCGAGGGGCACGGCGCGGTTCCAGGCGCCCGCGATCCAGCGGGGCGGCGCGCGGTCGTGGGCCGGGCGCGGCGCGGCGCGGGTAGGCAGCGGGGTGCGGCGGACGAGGACGCCCGCCGCGAGCAGGGCGTCGCGGACGTCGACGGGATCGCAGCCGGCGTGGCAGTGCCAGAGCGGCGCCCGGTCGCCCTGGCGGATCGCCAGCGTCTCCGGGGAGCTGTCGTGCACGGGGCACGGCATGCGCAGTTCGTCGCCGCGTTGGACGGCGCCGGCGGCGCGCGCGGCGCGCTCGTCGAGCGTGTAGGGGGAGTCGCGCACGGCTACCTCGGCAGGTCGGCGAACCGGTCGAGGATGGCGCGGCGCATGGGGGTAGGGATCGCGGCCAGGGCGTCGGCGTTGCGCTCGGGCGGGGTGCGCTCGGACAGGTTCACCACCGGAATGCCGAGTTCGGCGGCGACCCGCAGCGTGTGGCCCGTGCCGCCCGCCTCGCGTCCGTGCGCGCTGCCGTTGGGGTTCCAGGCGATCACCGCGCGCACCGGCAGCAGGTTGCCGTCGTCGTCCAGCGCGCCCGCGAGGATGGAGACGTTGCGCAGGAACAGCGCGCGGGCTCCGCGGCGGCAGCGGTCCCAGGCGGGGTGGTGCTTGCGGGCGAGATGGAGGAAGGACTGGCCGCGGACGGCGTCGCCCGCCCCGGGGTGGACCACGTCGATGTCGGACTCCGGGTCGCGGCCGGGGCGGTAGCCGTTGTAGCCGGGCCATGGGGTGTGGACGGTGACCGGCGCGTCCGTGCGGAGCGCCCCGGCCTCGAACGCCTTGTCCGCGCCGTCCGCGCCGCCGGTGGACAGGGCGAAGCCGGCGTCGCCGAGAGCCTGCGCCACGTCGGACATGCCGGCCAGCACCTCGCGCGGGGTTGCGCGGGATCCGACGCCGGCGTAGGCGACCGGACGCGGCCGGGGCTGCGACTCCTGCAGGGCGGCGCGCAGTTCCTCGACCAGTTCGGGATCGAGATCGGAGAGGTGGATTCTCCCGGCGGCCAGGTCCCGCGACAGGGCGCGCATGGCCTCGTTCGTGGCGGCGGGGGAAGGACCGGGGTCTGTGGATCGTGTGGACAAGCTGTGGATCATGTCGTGCTCTCCTCGAAGGCTGGCGGTTTCCGTCCCCATCGGTTCGCGCCGCAAGCCGCCGGTCAAGGCTGCCGTCGACACTGGGGGACATGCGGACCGAAGGGGAATGTCGGGGTCGGCGGCACCGGAGGCCCGCCTTGACGGGCGGCGGGCGCGGACCAGGCTCGGCGGGAAGACGCCCGCCCGCGGATCGCGTCAGGGGTCGGTTTCCGGGCGGCAGGCGATGGTCTGGCGCACGCGCACGCGGCGGTGCGGCGCGACGGCGGCCGGCTGCGGGCGACGATCGAACATGAACCCGCTGTCGGCCACCTCGCCTGCACCGACGGCGATGAAGTGGCGGCGCACCACCAGCACGAAGGTCTCGGCGAAGGTGTCGTGCGCGTCCAGCCAGGCGGCCAGCGTCGGACGCGCGGCGCGGGGATGGATGGTGCGCTCGCAGCGCCAGCCGGCAAGGGCCATCGCGGCGATGAGTTCGTAGCTCTGGATCCCGTGGATCTGGGTCCGGCCGGTGACCTCGCGCAGGAGCGCCGCGCAGTCGTGGGTGGGCAGGCCGGTGACGGCCGACATGGCGCTCGGGCCGCACTTGGCGGCGCGCCCGACGATGCGGTGCAGCTTCACGGCGACGTCTCCGTCGGGCCGGAATCGGCGGCCAGTGCGTTGAGGGCGGCGTCGAGCGGGCCGTCGAGGGCATGGCCGAGGCGCACGCTCTCGGTGACGGCGTCGGCGACGTCGCGGTCGACGCGGAACAGATGGCGGATCGTGTCGGCGAACAGGCGCGGATGCCGGTCGGCGAGGCGGTGCAGGGCCGCGGTGGCGGCGGGCAGCCGGCCGTCCTCGCGCAGGCGCTCGCAGGCGGACTCCATGGCGTGCTCGTAGCCGTACTCGTAGCCCTCCTCCTGCGCGGCGTCGAGCTGCGAGGCGATGAGCGCGTGCGGGAACTCGACCACGTCGTAGTCGGTCCGCGCGGCGCCGCGCGGACGCGGCATGGGAGAGGCGGCGGCGAGGACGTCGCGGTCGGCTTCGGCGGCGGCGCGGACCGGGTGCAGGGACAGGACGACCGGCGGCCGGTCTCCCGGCGGCCAGGTGGAGGCGGCGATTCCGTACGAGCGCTGGTCCTCCCAGACCAATTCGGTCCGGGCGCCGTGGGGCCGATGCGGACACTGCTGCCACGGGCAGGCGTCGGCATCGGTGCGCTCGGCGGGGCGGCCGAGGTCGGCGCGGTCGAGGCGGCGCAGGACGCGGCCGCGGCGGCTCGACACGCAGGTCTGGCCGCACAGGTGGCAGGGAGCGGGAAGCTGGATGCGTTTCATGGGACTGGTCTCCTTGGGGTCAGGGGGTGGTTTCGGGGGCGGACGCGGCGGCTTCGAGCCGGTGCAGGATCTCGAGCGGGATGCAGGACGGGCCGTCGGCGTCGCGCCGCCAGCCGCCGCGGCGGTGGCAGACGTCGGCATCGCAGCGTCCCGTGCGCTCGCGTTCGCACTGGCCACGCAGCCATTCGGCGTGCTGGGCGTCCATGGCGGCCCCGGCGCGGGCGCGGATGGCGTCGCGGACGCGCATGAGGGTCCGGCCGAGCTGGTTGCGGCCCCTGCCCCCGCAGACGCCCCAGTAGGTGTCGCCCCAGGTGTTGCCCTCGACGAGTTCGGCGTCGCCCGTGGCAAGCAGGGCGTCGCGCAGCTCAGGGACGGCGAACTTCGCCTGCAGGATCGAGTGCATGACGTCGTCCTTGACGTGCTCCCAGTCGGGGCGCAGGTCGGCGCGGCGGCCGAGGCGCTTGGCGGCGGCGGGGGACGGCGCCTCGCGGATGCGCTCGCGCATGCGTTCGTCGCGGGTCTTGGCCGCCTGGAATGGCGCTTCGGACGTGCTCCAGAGCCTGCCCTGCCACTTGAAGGGCGCGCGGTGGAAGTTGGACAGGAAGGCGTGGTCGCCGCGGAAGCGGTCGATGCGTGCGGGCGCCGAGGCGGCGGCCTGGGTCGGGTTCACGGGTGTCTCCTCCTTGGCTGGGCCGAAGCCCGTTGCCCCACGCCGCGCCGCGGTCCGGCCGGAGGGTCAAGGCCGCGTCCGGCCGTAAGGCCGGCGCGCCGGAACGGCCCGCCTTGACGCGACGGGCGGCCGCGGCAGGCTGCCGGGCGGGATTCGGTCCTTGCGGTGTGCAGGCGGTGGGCGCGCCCGGTTCGGCGCCGAGGGCGTGAGCGTCCCGGCCCGTGGACCGGGCGCCGGAAACCCGGTTAAATCACCGGCTTCGCGCCGCGGGCGCAGCCAGGGACGGGAGTCCGGAGATGAACAAGAGGGAGCTGGTGGAAGCCGTTGCGGGCGGAACCGGGATGAGCCGGTCGGCGGTGGCGGAAGCGCTGGACGCGGTGCTCGAGGCGGTGGCCGCGAGCCTGGCCGCCGGGGAGCCGGTGTCGGTGCCGGGATTCGGGACGTTCGAGGTGCGCGAGCGCGGGG
The DNA here is from genome assembly GCA_965203685.1 of Candidatus Azotimanducaceae bacterium. GTDB lineage: Bacteria > Pseudomonadota > Gammaproteobacteria > Pseudomonadales > Azotimanducaceae > VXYL01. The sequence goes on along the minus strand of OZ241908.1, from coordinate 4,294,188 downwards.
CGAGGACCGGGCGCAATCCGCGCACCGGGGAGGCCATCGAGATAGCCGCGTCGCGCGTGGCGGCGTTCAGGGCCGGCAAGGCGCTGCGCGACCGTCTGAACTGAGTCGGGGCCGCGCGGCGTCCGGGCCCGGCCGGCGTGGGCGGCTAGCGGAAGGCGGCGACTTCGACGATGTGCGGATGCCGCTGCGCCAGGAGGATGAGGGCCGCGGCCGGGCCGGGCGGGCTGGAGCGGCCGTGCTCCCAGTCTTCCAGGGTGCGGACGGGCACGCGCAGCATTCTCGCGAAGACCGCGCGCGAGACGTCGATCTCGGCGCGCACGGCGCGGATGGCGTCGGGCGTGAGTTCCGGGCGCAGAGGCGCCTCCTCGCGGGTGATGCGGAGCTTGGGCCGCCCGGTGTCGCGCTCGCGGATTTCGCGGAGCCCTTCGAGCGCTTCGGCGGCGATGTCGCGCTCGGGCGTGGGCGAGTCGCCCGGCGGCCCGGCGTCGCGTTCGGCCGGCGTGAGGTCGTGCTTCGTGCCGCTGCCGTGCAGGGTCAGCATGTGGATGCGGTCGTCGGCGGGAAGCCAGTGGTAGACGACGCGCGCCCCACGGCCCCTGCGGGGCTCGGCGGCGGCCCAGTGGACGACGCGGACGCCGTCGGCGTCCGGGATGGGGTCGCCGACGTCCGGATGGGCGGCGAGAAATGCGCGGAGGCTGGCGTAGCGCGGGTAGTCGAGATGCCGCGGCAGCTCGCGGGTGAACGTGGATGTCTCGATGAAGAGCATGGCGGTCTCCTTATATGTCGGAAGCGTGGTCGGTGGAAGGGTCGGCCGGCCCCCCGCCGGAGGGGCCGGGGGCGCCGGCCGGCAGCAGCAGCCCGATGGTGTCGGGACGGAACTCGAGGACGAACCGGGGCGCCCGCGCGGCGAGCGCGGCGTCGATCCAGTCGATGGGTATCTCCTCCGAGAAGTCGTCGCCGCCGACGGCGTCGCGGGCGCGGTCCCAGACGGCCATGCGGTCGTCGCGGGTCGGATCGAACCCGCTGGCGTAGGACACGGGCGGACGGGTGCGCTCGGCGTCGGGATGGATGCCCGGCGACATGAGATAGATGCCCTCGTCCTTGACGAGCCACAGGCACGGCGGCGCGAGGCGCTCCTCGCCGGGCTGCGGCACGGCGCAGCGGTCCTCGCCGTAGATCTCGGCGCGCTGGCCCATGGTCATGCGGCGTTCGGGGGCTTCGCGGGCGTGGCGGGCGAGTCCGGCGACCTGCTCCATGTCGAAGAAGAGGCGGGTCATGGCGCGGCCTGCGTCGGGGCCGGCGGGAAGTCGGCGCCGCAGTCCCAGCCGTCGCGCCAGGCGTCGGACAGGCATTCGGCGCGCGTGGCGACGCGGGACCGGTCGGCCGGCCGCTCGCGGGGTGGCGGGCGGTGCTCGTTCACGATGTCGAAGGCGCGGCGGCGTCCGGCGTCGGCCTGGCCCCACAGGCGCACGAACGCGGGCGCGAGGGACTCGCCGTCGGCCGGACAGCCGCGCAGGTGGCGGAGGATGCCGAGCGCCTCGCGGCGGATGCGGTTGGCCTCGGCGAGTTCGCCGCGGGCACGCATGGCCAGGCAGCGGGCCTCGTCGCACTCGCGCTCCAGCTCCGCGACCAGCTCCGCCATGCGGTCGGCTGCGTGGGCGGCCGCGACGGGATCGTCGTAGACGTCCGGGTCGAGGTAGTGGCAGTCGGTGTCGTTCGACTCGGCGACGGCGTAGTAGCCGACGGGCGGATCGTCGTCCTCGTCGTCGGTCTCGCCGTCGCAGGCGTAGACGAACCCGGTCAGGATCTCGAACTGGCAGGCGTCGGCGTACCAGCCGGTGTAGCGCGCCCGCGTGATCCGATCGTGCCGATCGAAGCGCTGGGCTGGGCCGGGTCCGATGTGGGACGGGTCGACGAGGTGCGCGGTGATGCCGCAGGCCAGCGGCTGTGCGGCGGGCACGTTGTGGAACGCCTCGGCGACGGGCGTGAGGGTGGCTTGCATGGCGGTGTCTCCCTGGTTGGTTGCGGTGGCGGTCACGCGGCCTCGGGCGCGCGCGTGGGCCGCTTGAAGAAGGCGAACGCGGGGTTGTCGCGGGACGGCTCCACGTCGGCGCGGAACGCGACCGGGTCGCCTTCCTTCGCCTCGTAGAGGAAGCGCGGCTGCGTGCCCCAGAACTTCCTGCCGTGGCCGTCCTGGACGGTCATGACCTCGCGGCACTGGTTGCGGTACGTCCTGATGTCGAGCTTGACGATGCGGCCCGCGACGACCTGGCGGCCGGACTCGATCGGCGGCGCGTCGGCGGCGGCCCGCAGTTCGACCTGCTTCGCCCGCCAGCGGATGTGCAGCGTCACGGCGCTGCACCACAGCGCCCGGTGGCGGACGTGCAGTGCGGGGGCGTCGGCGATGGCCTTCAGCTTGACGAGGTATTCGCTGTCGCGGGGGGCCGCCCGCACCAGCTCGACGATCTTGCGCGCGATGGCGTAGTGCCCCGGCGTCGGCTGGCAGGCTTCGCGCTCGGCGTGCCAGAGCGGGGCGAGCCTCGGGTCCGGGCGCTGCATGAGGAACGCGAGGCGGGACGCTGTCGCCATGCGGTCCTCGTCGGACTTTGCGACGGACGTCCAGCCGTGGCGCGCGACAATCGCGGCGGTCCAGGCGAGTTCCTCCGTTTGATCCGCGTAGCCGCCGTCGTAGCCGGCTGAGCCGGGATCGCGGTGCAGGTAGCGGTCGGCGATCCCGTCCGGGACGAGCGTGTCGAAGAGCGCGGCGATGCGCTCGGCCTCGGGATGGCGGAGGAACGCCTTGAGGCAGGAGCGGCCGACAAGCAGATGGCGGCCGTCGGCGTGGGCGAGCAGGAACACGGCGCGCCGGTCGCGTTCCTTGCGGCAGTGCTCGCAGACGGGCTCGGCGAGGGTCCAGTAGCGCGGCGGCAGCTCGACCCCGGGTACCGCGTGGGGAATGGTCGCGGCCATGCCGGCGGGGTCGATGTCGTAGCGCGCGGCGAGCGACCAGCCGGCGAGGCGCGGCGGCGCGGAGAGGATCGTGACCCACTGGTGCAGGTCGCCGTCGCGGAGCACCTGCGGCCTGGGTTCGATCCGCCATTCGAGGCGGCACTCGAGGCCGGCCCTGGTGGCGCGTTCGCGGAGCTTCTGCGCGTGTTGGACCAGCGCCGGCACGTTGTCGACGGGGATCAGGTAGCTGGCGCCGGAGAGCGGCGCGTCGGCGGGTTCGTGGGACATGGGGTTCTCTCCTCTCCCGGAGGGGCGTCTGCCCGGACGCCCGCAAAAGCGCGGCGGCCGGCGGCGGCGGTCAAGGTCGGCGCGTGAGCGCCGCCCGGCAGGGTCGCCTTGACCGCGCCCGGCGCCGCGCCAGGGTCCTCGGGCGGGCAGTCGCATCGGTCACGGTCGGCGGTGCCGCGGGCGGCGCGGCTTCGCGGTCTTGGGGGCGGGACCGAGGCGCCGAACGTCGAACGCGGCGCGGGTGGCCCCGGCGAGGCGGCAGGCCCGCGCGTGGCGCATGACGGCCCGGAACCCGCGCCGCGCCTGGCGGCGCAGGACGCGGAGATCCCGACCCCGCGCGATCTGGGCCAGGCGGGCGTGCAGCGCGTTAGCGAGCTGGGCCGGCGGGACGTCGACGGGGAGCTGGATCGGCGCGTCCGGGTCGGCGCACGGCGCGAACTCCGGCGGTCGGTACGGCGGCGCCTGGTGATGCGGGTGCATGGCGGCCACCGTCGTGTCAGGCGCGCCGCGCGGGACGCACCGCGCCGGGCGCGTCCCACGGCGTTGCGCCGTTGTAGAGCACCACCGGGACCATGTCGGCGGGACGGCGCGGGTGGCCGAAGGCGCGGTTGCGGTCGAGGGCGCGGGCGAGCGACTCGCAGTGGCGTGCGAGGCGGTCCGAAGCGTCGGCGCGCACGACGGACTCGCACTTGAAAAGCAGCACCGCGTGCGTGGGGCCGTCCGGGCCGGGGTCGCGCAGCGGGACGGCCCACGCGACGTCGGCGTAGCGGAGACCGTCGGGAACCCAGTCGTCCGGGATTCGCGCGAGACGCGCGTAGTCGAGCCTGTCGCCGGCGCCCGCCGGGGCGACGTGGTCGCGCACGAGGACTTCGACGAAGCGCGCGACGCGCAGCAGGGGGATGTAGGGATGGATCATGGTGTTCTCCGTGGGTGTTGGATGGTCGATGTGGGCGGCAGCGTCAGCGGTCGGCGCCGGCGCGGTCGTCGGGGCGGAGCGGGTGGCGCGCGAGCACGCGTTCCAGGACGCGGGGCTCGTCGGCGAACACGACGGTCTGCCAGGAGACGATCTCGGTCTCCGCGCCGAGGCGCTTGAGGGCGGCGATGTCGCGGTGGTCGGGGCCGCGGATCTCGACGCGGGCGCGGCCGAGCACGAGGCGGCGGACGATCTCCCAGCCGTTGGCCAGCGCGAAGCGCGCGTGGCGCTCGCGCACGGCGCGGACGACGTCGTCGGCATCGAGCGCGAACGCGACCGAGTCGTCGGCCTGGCGGCGCAGGCGCAGCGCCTCCTCCGGCTCCAGCACGCGGCCGATGAGGCGCTCGCCGTCGTCGGTGGCGAGGCGGCGGATGCGCAGGTTGTCGTCGGGCAGCAGGTGCCAGGCGCGCAGCAGCATGCCGGTGGCGAGGTGGAAAGTCCGCTCGCGGTGCTTCGGCAGCGCCTCGACTTCGGCGTCCCACAGCGTGCGCCAGCGGTCCTCCGTGGCGTCGCGCCAGTGGGAGGACGCGAACTGGGACTCGGTGACGATGGTCGCGTCGTTCGGGCGGCGCAGGCGGATGCGGCGCTCCAGCGAGCCGTCGTCGCGCACGGCGGACGGCGCTGGCAAACCGACGGCCGCACGCCCGGAACTGCCGTTGACGAGGAGGCCGACTTCGGGCCGGTTGGCGGCGCCGCTGGACTCGCGGGCGAGACGCACCGCTTCGAGCGCGGCAGCGGCGGTGAACGGCTTGAGGGCGTCGCGCCGCGCGATCTCGACGATCTCGGTGCCAGCCGGTCCAGGGTGGCGGGCCTGGACGGTCAGCGAGTCCGCGACGATGGCCTCGACGCCCTGGTTGTAGACGCCGGCGTCCTTGGCGGCCTGGATCACCGCGTCGAGGCGCGCCTGGAAGTGACCGAAAAGGTCGTTCTGTTCGTCGATGGGCAGCGCCAGCAGCCGGTTCAGAAAGCGCGGCATCGGCGGCAGCGAGTCCTTGAGGCCGCCTTCCGAGTCGGACAGGACCAGCCCGGTGGCGTCGGCGAACCGCTGCTCGGACCAGCCGGGGACGTGGCCGTGGTGGATGGAGAGGTACATCAGGCGTAGCGCCGACAGCGCGTGCGGGCTCTCGAGGTTGTCCTCGGCGCGGAACAGCGCGTCGTCGCCCATGGAGGCCTGCCCGTCGCGCTGGCCGCGGGTGATGGCGCCCAGGCTGTCGAGGCGCCGGGCGATGGTGGCGATGAAGCGCCGCTCGCCCTTGACGTCGGTCGTGACGGGGCGGAACAGCGGCGCGGACGCCTGCCGCGTGCGGTGCGTCCGGCCGAGGCCCTGGATCGCCACGTCCGCGCGCCAGCCGGGCTCGAGGAGGTAGTGGACGCGCCGCGCCTGGTTGGCGCACGCGGTGTCGGCGTGGTAGCTGCGCCCGGTGCCCCCGGCGGTGGAGAAGATCAGGATGGGCTTCGTACCGTCCATGAACGCGGCGGCCTCCGAGAGGTTGGCGCTGGGCGGCCGGGCGGACACCGCGTGGCGCGTGCCGCCGCCGGACGCGGGCAGCGCGAGGATGCGGCGCGAGCGTCCGGTGACCTCGGCGACCGCCTCGTGCCCGAAGCGGTGCAGGAGGATGTCGATGGCGGACGGCATGGCCGGCAGCGCGCCGAGTTCGGCGATCAGCAGGTCGCGCGCCTCGACGGCCTCCTGCGACTCGACGGGGTTGCCGTCCTCGTCGCGGACGGGAACGGCGATCACGTTGCCCTCGTCGTCGACGGTCTCCTCGTGCAGCGTGGTCGGGAACGAGCGGACCAGGTACTCCATGACGTACTCGCGGGGCGTGAGGTCGATGGACAGGTCGGCGTGCTCCGACGGCGGCAGCTCCGCGAGCCTGCGGTCGAGGAGCGCCTCCCCGGTCGAGACGAGTTGCACCACCGGCGCCCTCCCCGCTTCGAGGTCGGCTTCAATGGCCTTGACGAGCGTCGGGCACTTCATGGCGGCCAGCAGGTGGCCGAAGAAGCGCTGCTTGGCCTGCTCGAACGCGGACATGGCGGCGGACTTCGCGCCCGGGTTCAGCGTGTCGCCGTCGTGGGTGACGCCGGTGGCTTCCAGCGCCTCGTGGATGTGCTGGTGGATGATCCGGAACGCCCCGGCGTAGGCGTCCCAGATTTCGCGCTGCGGCTCCGTCAGGGCGTGTTCGAGGATGTCTATCTCGACGCCGTGGTAGGCGAGCGCGCGGGCCTGGTAGAGCCCGAGGGCCTTCAGGTCCCTGGCAACGATCTCCATCGCCGCGACGCCGCCGCGCTCCATGGCGGAGACGAAGTCGGGCCGGTCGTTGAACGCGGTGGCGTCGCCGCCCCAGAGCCCGAGGCGCGGCGCGTAGGCGAGTCCGTGCACCGTGGTTGCGCCGGTGGCTGAGGCGTACAGCACCCGCGCGTGCGGCAGCGCGTGCTGCAGGCGCAATCCCGCGAGCCCCTGCTGCGACGGTTTCGCCTCGCCGCGCTGCTTCGTCGCGGACCCGGCGGCGTTGGCCATGGCGTGCGCCTCGTCGAACACGATCACGCCGTCGAACGCGTGGCGGGAGGCTTCGTCGTCGCCGGCGGCGAGCCAGCGGATGATCTGGTCGAGCCGCGCGGGCGCTTCGCCGCGGGCCGGGGAGCGCAGCGTGGCGTAGGTGGTGAAGAGGATCCCGGTCGTTCGGACGATCGGCTGCGCCGGCCGGTAGTCGGACAGGGCGAAGATGTCGCGCTCGTCGCGGCCGATCTCGCGCCAGTCGCGGCGCGCGTCCTCGACCAGGCGCGCCGACTGGCTGATCCACAGCGCCCGCTTCGTCCCGCGCAGCCAGCGGTCGAGCACGATGGCGGCCGCCTGGCGGCCCTTGCCGCAGCCGGTGCCGTCGCCGAGCATCCAGCCTTGGCGGAAGCGGACCGGCTCGGAGAGCGGCGCGTCGATCTCGATGGTGGAGTCGAGGGCGTTGCCGTCGTCGTCGAGGGCGAACGCGCGCGTGAACTCGGCGTCGATGCGGTAGCGCGTGGGCAGCAGCCGGTCGTGCGCGCGCCCGGCCAGGACGACGCTCTCGAGCTGGGCGTCGGAGAGCAGGCCGTCGGCGACCAGCGCGGGCGGGAGCATGGGGCGGTAGTCCGGCACCGGCGGCGCGATGTCGGCCATCGCGGCGGACTCGACCAGCGGGGTCGGGTGATCCGCCGCGCCGGGCACGCGGAACGAGACGGGCGACCACGGGGTCCAGGTGGACGAACCGGCGGCGGCGCGGTCGTCGGCATCGCGCTCGACCGGTTCGATGTCGAGTTCCTTCGGCTCGGGATCGAGCGTCAGGCGCGGCGGCAGGTCGGCGAGGCGGCGCACCAGGTCGGCGGCGGACTCGACCGTGGCGAACGGGTCGAGGGCGGGATAGCGGTCGGCGGGCGCCGCCGGGGCGCGTTCCAGGACGAACAGGCGCGTCTCGACGCCCGTGCCGCGCCGCTGGTAGATGGTGCGGGGTACGCGGATGGCGAACAGGATGCGGGGGGCGGCGGGTCCGGTGCCGAACGCGTCGCGCCAGGCCGTGGACTCGGGGATGCAGTTGGCGCCGGTCACCGCCACGAGGCGGCCGCACGGCGCCAGGGACGCGTAGGCGGACTTCAGGTGCGTCAAGTCGACGTGGCGCCGCCGCTTGCCGATGGTGGGCCGCGCGGCGAACGGCGGGTTCATGAGCACGACGTCGGGCCGCACGTTGGGCAGCCGGTCGCGGATGTGCTCGGCGTTGTGCTTCGTCACGGACGCGTCCGGGTAGATCGCCGCGAGCAGGCCGTGGCGCACGGGGGAGAGTTCGTTGAGGTGCAGGCGCGGGAGGTCGTCGACGACGGTGGACGGCAGCGCGGCGAGGACGCCGGTGCCGGCGGAGGGCTCCAGCACCGTGTCGCCGGGCCGCAGGTCGGCGGCGAGAAAGACGGCACAGGCGAGGGGCAGCGGCGTCGAGAACTGGTCGAAGGCGACCTGGTGCTCGGAACGGTGCGAGTGGGTCGGCTCCAGCGCGGCGATCCGCTCGATCATGGCGAGGAGGGTCTCCGGCGAGTCTGCGGCGTCGCGCATGGCCGGACCCCACTCGCGCAGGAACAGCACCGTGGCGGCCTCGGCCGCGTCGTAGCAGAGCTTCGAGTTCCACGAGCGGCTGCCGGGATCGGCGCGCCGCCAGGCGTCGCGCACGGCGGACGTGATGGCCGCGGCCGTGAGGCGGTTGCCGGACGCGAGTACGCCAGCGAGTTCGCGGGCGGCGTCGGCCAGCGCCCGGCCCGGTTCGACCGGGGAAGGGGAAAGGGCGTCGGACGTCGCGGCGGAGCTGTCGTCGGCGAGGTCGAACAGGGAAGCGGTTTCGGAGGGGGTCATGGTGTTTCCTCAAGCAGTCGGGGGCGATGCGCCGCGAACGGCGCGCGGACCCGGCGGCGTGCAAGGACGGCGCGTCAGCGCCGCCCGGCAGGGCCTGTCCTTGCGGGACGGCGGGACGCGGGCAACGATCCCGGCGCTACGCCGCCGCGCGGCCATCTGCCGGGAGCGGCGGTGTCCGGCGCGGTCGAGGGCGGCAGCCAAGGAAGCCGGGCTGCGGAAGGTGGATCGGGAGGGAAGAAAAAGCCGGCCCGGCGCGCCCTTCCGTGGCGGCCGGGCCGGAGGATCCCGCGCCGTCCCTGGCGCGGGCGGAGGAGCCTCAGGAGGTGAGGAATGCGGGCAGCGCGCCGTCCTCGGGCTGGGAGTCGGCGGCGCCGTTGCCATCCCCGGATTCGGTGGAACCCGCGGCTGCGGCCGCCTCGCCGTTCTCCGGGGCGGTCTGGGCGGCCTCGCCGCTGTCGGGCGCTGCGGCCGTTGCGCCGTTGCCCTCGTCAGACGCGGTCGCGTCGGCATCGGCGTCCGGTGCCGAGGACGGTTCGGGCTGCGGGCTGTCGTCCGCCGGGGCGAACCCGGGCGGCAGCCAGCGGACGGCCGCGGCGTCGACTTCGGCGTCCCGCGCGGGGTCGTGGCGGAACGCCTCGGCGGCGGCGGTGACGAGGTCCTTCTTCTTCAGCCCGCCGCGCTTCGCGGCCCAGTCGTCGCCCAGCGTCTCCGCAGCGGCGCCGAGGATCAGCGCCTTGCTCATGCGGCCCCAGACGAGGTCCGCGTCGAACGGCAGCGCGCGGATGGCGGCGAGTTCGGCCGGGAAGTCGATGTCGAGGTCCCTGATGGCCTGCTCGTGCGCCCCGGAGATGTCGTGGTCGTCGCGCAGGCGCGGCACGGTGAGCGCGGCGACCGCATGGGCGAGGACGCTGGCGCGGTCCGCGTCCGGCAGCGCGCGGTAGGCGCGGAACGCCGCCGCGGCGTCCGGCTCGGCCAGCCAGCCGAGGTCGACCGCGGGCACCGGATCGAGGTGCTTCATCGGCTCGCTCGCCTTCATCGCGTCGGAGGCGTACACGCCCTGGTACTCCCTGCGGATGGCGAGGACCGGCGTCTCGTAGCCGGCGTAGGGGCGGCCGAAGCCGACGAGGCGCGCCAGCACGAACCCGATGAGGTCCGTGGCGACCGCGGGATCGCGGGCCAGTGCGCGGCGCACGGCGGCGGTGGCCATGACGCGGAGGTCGTTCCGGAGCGCGTCGGTCCAGCCGCCGTTGCGCTTCGCGGGCGGGGCGTCGTCCGGGACGGTCGGGTCGCCGGTGGAGCCGTCCGGGCCGTTGGGGGTGCCGGTGGTACCGGTGGTGCCGTTGCCGCCGTTGCCGGTGGCCGCGGCTCGTGCGGTGCGGTACGCGGCGGCATCCTCGGAGCGGACCAGGCCCCGGTGGATGTCGAGGTTGCCGTCGCGGTCGAGCGCGACGATCACGCCGCCGTTGGCGCGCGCGGCCTCGGAGAACTCGTCGCGGTCGGCGCGACCGCGCTCGATCTCGGCGTAGCGCTGCTGCTCGCGCGCGACGATGTCCCACTGCTCCTGGCGCCCGGCGGCGTCGAGGTCGCTGTCGAACGTGTCGAGGCGGGCGTGGGCCTGCTCGATGCGTTCCTCGACCTCGGCGAGCGCGGCGGTCTCCTCCTCGGTGAACTCGCCGCGCCGGTCGGCGTGGGCGGTCAGATGGTTCTGCTGGTCGAGCCAGGTGAACTCGGTCTGCGTGGTGGCCCACTTCCAGTCGTCGGCGTACTTCGCGGCGACCGCGTTCAGCTTCTGGATGGCGAGCTCCTCCATGAGGTCGGGGTCGAGGATGGCGACATGGTCGTCCTCGAAGAGCGGGTCCTCGATGGTGCCGCCGGCGGCGCGGTAGGCGTCGAGGCCGACGAAGATCGCTGTGGGCGCGTCGGAGCGCGTGCGGCGCTGGCCGATGGCCTGGCGCACGGCGTGGCCGTACAGCTGGCCGGACTCCTCGAGCCCCTTGAAGATGTTGCGCTGGAACTCGGTGTCGGCGGTCACCGCGAACGCCTCGGCGGTGTCCGCGTTGATGCGGCCCTCGCGGTAGGCGTCGATGATCTCGTCGGGCAGGCCGCCCAGGCGCACGCGCTTCTGCACGGTGCGCTCGGCGACGCCGAACCGGGCGGCGATCTGGGCGGCCGTCGCGCCTCCTCGGGCGAGCTTGCTGAACGCGACGACCTGGTCGGCGGGGTGCATGGCGATGCGCACGGCGTTCTCGGCGAGTGAGGACTCCGTGGCGGCCTCGCCGTCGACGACGAGGCACGGCACGGGGTGGTCCCTGGGGATGGCCTTGTCGGCGGCCAGGGCCTTCAGCGCGCGCAGGCGCCGGGCGCCCGCCGCGACGCCGAACTGGGTCTTGCCGCGGGGCACGACGACGAGGTTCTCGAGCAGGCCGTGGTGCCGGATCGAGGCGACCAGCTCGGCGTCGGCCTGAACCCTGGCGGGGTCGTCGGACGCGGAGCGCACGTTGCGCTCGTCGACGCGCAGCTTGCTGAGGGGGATGAGCCGGGTCTCGGGGGACGCGGCGTTCGGGGTTGCCTTCTGCATGGAATGTCTCCTTGTTGCAAAGCGGAATGGCCGAAGCCGTCCCGCGCGACCGGTCGCGGGCGCGTCAAGGTCGGCGCGCTAGCGCCGCCCGCCAGGGTCGCCTTGACGCCGCCCTGCGGTCCGGGCGCGAGGTTGACCGGCAAGCCGTTCCGCTCGCTCGCTGGCGTGGTCACCCGAGGTCGACGACGTCGCCGCCGGGGGTGACGGCGACGAAGCGGAACCCGCCGAGGCGACGGGGCGGGCCGGCGTCCGGGTTGTCCGACCAGAGCTCGATGTCGGTCGGCAGGCCGTAGTCCTCGGCGATCTGCTTCGCGGCCTCCCCGACGCCCTCCTCGACGTTGTCGACGTGGAGGAAGGACTCGGTGATGCCGCCGGCGCTTTTGACTGCGATGCGCATGGTGGTGGTCTCCTGTGGTTGCGGCGGGACTTCGCGATCAGCGGCCCGCGGGTTGGTGGAACGGGTCATGGCCGGCGGCCAGGGCTTCGTCGGCCGCGGAGGGTTCGGGGTCGTCGAGGGCTGCGGCGTGGAAGGCGGCTACGGCGGCGGCCACCACGGCGCTCTCGTCCTCGCGGCGGAGGTCCGCGAGGTCGCCGAGCAGTTCCATGGTGTCGCGGTCGATCTCGAGCAGCGGGTCCGGCGGGACATGCTCGTCGGGCTCGACGGTCGCCGGCGCGTGGCGCACCGCCGGGCCGGGCCGGTACGGCTGCCAGCCGGTGAGGGGCCGCCAGGTCTCTTCGTCGACCTCCCGGAAGTCGACGTCGAGGCCGTCGCGGGTCCAGGCGTCGGCGATGGACTCGGCGGCCGTGATCCGGCCGCTGGCGTTGTCGCGGTACTCGCATTGCATGGTCTGTCTCCTGTGCGGATCGGTGGCGGCGTCAGGGCCTGGGCATGCGCCCGGCGGTCCCGGCGCGGGCGGTGAGCTTCAGCGCGATCTCGGCGGCGGTGCGCGCGTTGCACGCTTCCGCCAGCGCCGCGCCGTTTTCGGGCGTGGGTGCCCGCTGGTACGCCCGGCTGGCGTCGTTCAAGGCGGCGCACGCCTTGCGGTAGCGCCGGGCGTCATCGAGGATCGCGGCCTCGTCGTCGGAGCGGTCCTTGCGGACGGCGTCGATGGCGGCGAGGGAGCGGGCGCCGAGCCAGACCTCGACGGTGTCGCCGTTGCGGCCGGTGGCGCAGGGCTCGGCCAGGGCGGACAGGCGGATGCCCTCGGTGGCCTCCCAGGCGTGCGGCGCGGCGGTGGGGTGGAGGGCGCGCACGCGCGAGACGACGCGCCCCTCGTTGGTGACTCTGCGGATCTGCATGTCGGTTTCCTTGGTTGGAGTGGCTAGGTGTGTTGGTCCGGCGGTCACCCGGCGTAGGCGGCGCGCGGCATCGAGCGGGCCTTCCACGGGAACTGCGCCATCAGCCAGCCGTTCGCGAACCGGGCGGCTTCCGCGCGGGCGTGGCCGCCGTTGGCGCACCAGCGGCAGCCCTTGTCGACGCGGTACACGCCGAGGCACTCGGGGCAGCGCCGGTGCGTGACCGGCAGTTCCTCCGGTCGCCAGAGTTCCATCTGGCCGGAGCGTTTGGTGGCGCGTGAACGGGGCACGTCTGATCTCGCGGTTTGCTGCGGGTGTGAAGAAACCGCGCGGCGGCCTGGGGGAGACCGCCGCGCGGAGTTGGGCGCTACGCGGGCGCGCGGACGAACTCGCCGCGGCTGATCCGCGCGGACCAGTGGTCCCAGTCCTGCGCGAGCGCGATCGGTTCGATGTGGGTGTCGAAGTCCTCGCGCGGCGTGTCCGCCAGCGGGATGTCGCCGAACTCGCGGGGGTGCTGCTCGGGGGAGATCGTGCAGCGGCCGGTGATGCCGGAGTCGCACGCGGTGGTGCCGCAGACGGGACAGGCTTGGGTGACGCCGTGGGCGGCCTCGAACTGCGGCTCCCGGCTGCGTCCGTTGTCGCGTTCGACGATCTCGCCGATCGCCTGGCGGTCGCCGTGCTCGTTCTCGACGATGTCGGTGACCCGCGCCTTGACGTGGGCGACCCGGCCCGACTTTGCGGTGACCGCGACCTCGACCGTGTCGCCGACGCGCGCCCGCCGGGACGCCGAGACGTGCAGCCGCACGCCCCAGTCGCCGCTCGGCAGCATCGCGAACGTGTTGCGCTCGTCGCTGGCGCGCCCGGCCCGGAACTCCTCGATGCGGCACAGCGCCCTGGGGGTGCCGTCCGGCATGACCTGCGTGCGGACGACCGTGCCGGTCCGGGTGTAGCGCTTGCCGGCCTTCGTCTCGACGTCGCAGGTGACGGCGGTGCCGACGTCCACGATCTCGGCCAGCTGCGGCGCCAGCGACATGTGCCACTGGCCCCGGACCTTGACGAAACGGGCGTACGACCCGTCGGAGACGAACTCCTCCGGGAGCGGGGTGTTGGACGGTTGGGTGTGGTAGGGCATTGTTGACCTCCTCCGATGGTCTGCTGTCGATTCCCCGACGGATCGCAGTCCGCGCCACGAGCCGCCGGTCAAGGCTCGCGTCAGCGACCGCGCCAGCGGCCTGGCCTTGACGGGCGGCGGCGCGGACTAGGCTCCAAGGAATCGACGGCAGGCGCAGGGGGACCGCGCCGATGCCGACGCATGGCTCCCCGGACCGCGGACGGGTGCCTGCCCGAGCGGGTTTGGAGGGTCTCGAACGAGTGGGAGGTAGGCCCGGGGAGGAGAACCTCGAAGATCCGGGTTGAAAGGCAACCCGATGGACGAGGGGATGGTCGTCGTGGACCGATCAGCGCGGCCGATGCGTGGCGCGGTGCGGCGGGTCTGTCCGGGCCCGCGCCGGTGGTGAAGGCGACGAGTTGCGCGCGGGAGCTTCCGCGCGGAGCGGAGACTACGCGGCCGAGACCCGTTGCCGCGCCTGCGCCAGGTCGTAGGCCGCCTGCAGGCGCATCCAGAAGTCCGCGTTGCTCCAGCCCTGGCGCTCGAAGGCGAGCGCCATCTCGGGCGAGATGCCCGCCCGGCCGTTCAGCAGCCGCGACAACGCGGGGCGGGAGCAGCCGAGCAGCCGCGCCGCCTCGGTGACCGTGAGGCCGCTCGCCTCGATGCAGTCGAAGCGGATGGTCTCGCCGGGATGGGGGGGATTCAGCATTGCGGTCATGTCGGTCTCCTCAGTGGTAGTCGACGAGGTCCACGTCGACCGCCTCGCCGCCGTCGAAGCGGAACACGACGCGCCAGTTGCCGCTGACGCGGACGCTCCAGTAGCCGGCCCGCGGCCCCTTGAGAGCGTGCAGCCGGTAGCCGGGGATGTCGAGGTCGGTCGGCCGTGCCGCCGCGCCGAGGTTGCCCAGGATGCGGCGGATCCGGGGCACCAGCGCCTGCGGCAGCCCCTGCGGCCGGTCGGCCTCGTGCAGCGCGCGCAGTCCCTTGTGCGCGAATCTCATCGGGCGAGTGTACCGCGTGACGGCACGGATTACGAAGCCGGGCGGCGCTAGGCCGCTTCCGCGGTCGCGGGCGCCCCGGCGTTGCCGTCGTGCAGTGCGTGCAGGAACTCGACCGCCTGCTGGGCCTGCGTGGCGGCGTCGAACACGGCCCGCGGCTCGTCCTCGAGCAGCTTCAACCACGATGCGATGTAGCTCGCGTGGTCCGCGCGCGGCGAGGAGGCGATGCCGAGATCCGCGCACAGGAACGCGCTGCCGAGCTCGGCGACCAGCTCCTCGCGGGCGTACTCGGGCGTGCCGTGCGGGCCGAAGTCGCGGTGGAGCCGGCTGCGGTGCCCGCTGCTGTGGACGTGCTCGTGCGCGAAGGTCGACCAGAACGCCTGCGCCGACTCGAAGGTCTCGAAGTGCGGCATCTGGATGCGGTCGGGACCGGGGGCGTAGTAGGCGCGCGTGCCGCCGTAGCGGACGTCGATGCCGAGGCTCGAGAACCATGCCTCGCAGGTCGCGTCGCGCTCGTCGGGATTGACGTCCGGGATCTCCGGCACGTACTTCGCCGGCAGGTCGTCGATCTGGTCGGCGTTGAACACGGCGTAGACGCGGCGCACCGGCAGGAGCACCTCGGTCTCGTCGCCGTACTCGTCGGTCTCGCGCTTCTTCGCGGTCTTGGCGAACACGATGTGGGTGCACTTCTCGCCGCGGCGCACCTGCGCGCCGATGGACTGCGCCTGGCGGTAGGTCATCCAGAACGGCGAGGCGTAGCCGGCCTCGATGGCGGCGCCCCACAGGATGAGCACGTTGATGCCCTGGTAGGGCACGGCGTTCTCGCGCAGCGGCTTGGACACCTGCCGGTCGGGGTCGACGGCCCAGGGCTTGTGCCAGGGCAGCGTGCCCTCGGCGAGCTGCGTGCGGATCTGGGCGGCGATCTTGTCGTAGAGGTCGTTGATGCGGGCCATGGTTCGGTTCTCCTTCGAATCGAGCGAACGGCGCCGCGACCGGCCGCCGGGCTCCCGCCGACCGGGGCAAGGCCGGACGCCGACCGTTAAGGGAGGCGGCCGCCCGCAGGGCCTGGCCTTGCCGCGGGCGGCCCCGGCGGCCAAGGCTCGGCAAGCCGGTCGGCTCGACGGAGAACCGTTCTTTCGATTGGGGGTTTCCGGGCCTGGAATCGGGCGTCCGGGAACGCCTTCCGGCCAGCGCCCGCGGCGCAGGAAGGGTCAGGCAGGCGCAGGCCGTGCTTCGTCCATCTCATTGAAAATGCTACGATTTGTCGTGCTTGAGACCGGTCTGACCGGCATGTCCGGGAGTCCCGGGCGCAGGCACTGGCGCCGCCCCTGGGCGGCATCCATCAACCGGGCCGGAACGGCCCATCGAGCTCCCGCCGGGACGGTCTTCCGGCGGGGAGGTCCGTCCCCAGCGGGACCCGCAACAGGAGATTCCGCCATGACGGACCTGAGAGAAATCGTCGACGTGCGCGGCCCCGGACTGCCGTCCGAGTTCGTGTGCGAGGCGACCGTTGGCAGCGACCTGCTCGCGGCCTGCGGCCTGGCGAAGGAGGACGTCCTGCGCTGCGCCGCGAACGCCGTCGAGATGGAGCTTGGCATGGCCGAAATCCATGCCGGCACCGCCGCCGGCATCGACCGCGTCGTGTTCCCGCTCTGCGGCGACACGGTGGCGAGGGCGCGGCTGGCCCGCGACCCGGCGCCGAGCGTGGTGGTGACGCTGGCATGACGGCGGTGACGCCCGGCCGGACGCGCCCTCCTCTGGGGGGCGCGTCCGCGCTCTCGTTCGACGGCGGTTCCGGTCCCCCGGAAACGGAGCGGATCATGGGAATGTTCGGCAGGAAGGCCGCCGGGTGGCCCGCCCAAGGCGTGTTCACCGACGACGAGCGCGATCGGATCGACGCGCTGTGGCGGCTGACGGCGCTGCCGCGGGACGAGTTCGAGGCGACCTACGGCGACATGCTCGCCGGGTTCTGGCGTTGCATTGCGAAGGCCGCAGGCGTCGAGTGGATCGTGCTGCGGGACGAGGCGCTCGCCAGCGTCCTGGCGGCGCTGAAGGTGCGCCAGGCGCGCATCGTGCCGCGCTTTGCGCCGGTCGAGGACGCTGCCCGGCTGGCCGAGGTGATGAGTTTCGCGCTGGCCGCGTGCGTGGTGTCCGAGCGGTTCGCGCTGGTGCTCGGCCGGGCCGCGGCGCCGCGCTGGTCGCCGCTGCACGGCGACGTGCCCGCCGAGGCGGCGCTGGCCGATGTGGGCGTGCCGCGCGCGTTTGGCGCGCTCGTGCTGGCCCGTATGGTCGGCCCGGCCGGACACGAGTGGCTTGCCCAGGAGCGCGAGGCGCTGTGGGAGACCGTGGCCTACTTCGGGGCGGGCCGGAGCGAGCTGCGGGAGATCGCCCGAGAGGCGGCGGTCCGGATCGGGAGGCCGCTCGCCGGGGCGGAGCCGGATCCGCCCGCGCGGCAGGACACCGCGGCCCGGCCCGCGTCGTCCCCGGAGCCGGGGGCCGGGAAGGCGGACGAGCCCCAGGACGATGCGCGTGCCCCGGCCGTCGCGGGACAACCGGAGGAACCCACCGACGGAGCGCCCGCCGCGATCGGCGGCGTTGGCAAGGGCTGGGAATGGATCAACTGGGTGCGCGCGGGGGTGCGCGACGGCAGCATCGCCGTGAACGCCGCGGGCGGCTGGCTGCACAACGTCGCCGGGCGGGCGTTCGTGGTGGTGCCGGACGGCTTTGAGGCGTACCCGGTGGAGGACGGCGTGAACGCGAAGACGGTGCGCAACCGGGTGACGCGGCTGGGCAAGCACCGCCAGCGCAAGGCGGGCAACCGCGCCGTGGACGAGTTCCGGGCCGCATTGGCCGACGGCCGGCGCGAGGCGGGCATGGTGTTTCCCGGGGAACTGATCTGGGAGGACCGGCCCCCGCCGGCGCTCGAGTCCGAACTGGAGGGGCGCAGCCGGTGACCGCGCGGCATCGCCGGATTCGCGTCGGGGGCGCTGTCGGGCGGACGGCGGCGCCGGAGCGGACATCCACGGGCTCCGGGGCTGCAGCGAACGGCGGCGGGTCCGGCCGGATGCGGGGAGACCGGTCGCGCCCGCGATAGGGATCGAAGCCCGCATGGGCCGAGACCCGGCTTGCCGGGGCTCGGTGCGCAGCACGAGAGCCCGGCCCCCGAAGGGGGATCGCCCTCTTCCGCCAGGACATGCTACGGATCGCGCGGAACCGGAGTCGCCACAACATCCCCGCACGGCGCTGCCGAACACCTCGCCCGCGGTGCGGTGGTGGTCCCAACGCTGGCGTCACGCGCGGGTCCGTCCCGGACCTTGCACAAGACCTCGTTGTGGGTGCCGGGTCACCCCCGGGCGCGTTGCACGTCCGTGATCATCGCCTCGAGCGCCGGTCCATCCACGAGGTCGACCGGCTTGCCGTTCGCGAAGGCGCGGGCGTCGGCACTGAACGAACCGGAGGTGACGACGGCGCCCCCGTAGGCGCCCTCGGCGGCCATGACACCGTAGAGCTCGCGGACGACGTTGACGCCGACGTCGCGCCGCCAGTGCTTGCACTGCACCAGATAGAGACCCTGGTCGGTGGTCACCCAAAGGTCCACGCCGCCGTCCGGACCGTCGCCGGGGTTCGTCCGCACGCGATGGCCCAGCCGGCGGTAGTGCTCGCCGACCAGCGCCTCGAACTGCTTCCAGTCCAGCAGCCGCGTCCTGGCGAGTCCGCCGCCGCCTTGCGCGTCCGGCAGCCTCCCGTCCTTTCGCCGGCCCCACTGGCGGATCGCGGAGAGTGCGGCGGGCAGCGCGAAGACGATGGCGAGCGGAGCAAGCGCCGGTGCCATGGACGCGAGTCCGCCGAAGGCGGCGCCGAGGATGTCGCCTGCCGCCGGCTCCGACGCCGGGGATGCGGATTCGTCGGCGGCGAAGTACCACGGGACGACCCACTTCAAGGCGGCGAAGACGACCACGCCGAGAACCACGCTGATCCACCAGGGCAGTTCGGCGAGGTCGTCGAGCAGGGAGTCGTTCTTTCGGGCCATGCCGGATCGGTTTCTCGCGGGGAGGGGCGGCGCGAATGTTAGACGGTCGCGGAAGCGTCGGACGCGGCGGTGGTCGCGAAGAACAACTGGCCGGCGAGACCGGCGCGGCGATGTTCGCCGTATTCTGCGGCGGCCAGGGGGCCAAGGATGTCGACGAACGTCTCCGCGGACGGGTATTCCACAATGAGCACCTCGTCCCACGGCTCCTCGACCGCGCCGAGCAGGAGATGGCGCACCGGCCCGGAATGCGCGAGGCGCCCGCCCGCCGACGCGACGCGCCGGAGCAGTTCCCGGCGGTACAGGCCGAACGCCTCGGCCCCGGTCAGACCGGTTTGGCGCCCGTCGGGGTACGCCGCCCTGTCCCGGAACTTCAACAGGCCGACCATCGTGACCGGACCCTCGATCCCAGCGCCGAGAAGGCGCTCGAAATCGTCGGCCGTCAACAACACCTCGTTCACCACGTTCATCGATGCAGCCTCCGCTCCCGCCGCAGCCGGCACTTCCCCGTCGCGCTCTCCGGGCGGATGCCCGGGAGCCCGTCCCGCAGGGAACCGTTCATCGTCTCAGGATGCCACGTCGGGCCGCCGAACGCATCCCGCGTGAGTCAATGTATCGTGTGGATGGCGGTCATTTCCATCGAGTGCACGTAAACTCTAGCGACGCGGCATAAACTGAGGAGACGCCCATCAGCGGGGCGGGTGGAGCATGTGTACCCGGCATTGGCATACGCGCGGGGCCGGGTCATTGGACTTCAAGGCGGCGACGGGGCGCGCAGCCAGGCGACTGTGGCCCCGCGCGCTGGGTGCGCGGTGTGCGGCGAAGTCGACGGATTCGTACGCCAGAGCGCGGTCGGTTTTGCAGCACGCAGACAGAGCGAGGGCAACTGTTCGGTCGTGTCGGTACAAGCGCTGGTATTGGCTTCGCCGCCGTCTCAAGGACGGCTGCGGGAACCCATCCGAAGCCTAGGCTGTGGCTGTAGACCACCATGAGGGACTACGAACCATGGTCTTCGTTACGAACTGGCTGCAGGCGACCTCGAAGCTGCGCTAGCCGGGCCGTTTTCGGTCCCAGCCAATGAGGATAGGAACGAGCTTGAACATGCCGGAGCGTGACTCCATAGCGTTTCACGTGCAAGAGTACATGGTTCGCGTCCTGGGCCTCACCAGCGAACTGTTTTATCTGCTGGAAGCCGCAGAAACTCTCCGGTACAAGATCGAGAGCGGAGAGAGGCCCATAGACGCATTGAACCGCGGCTTCCGGCCGTCCATGCTGCGCGTAGAACTGAGTTCACACCTTCGAAACAGTGTCGTCCCATCGGCTGAGGAGTGGGGGCCCAACGGACGGTTGGCACAATTGGCCTACGTAGGCTGGGTGGCCGCCGTCGACGGTGCTTGGGAGAGGGCCAGATGGAAGCCGCCGTACGCACCGCTTCGAGGCACTCGGCGGCACGGCCAACGAGCGAACCTGTTCGGAGACCTGCACAAGATTCGCAACGACCTGCTGAAGAATGGGGCCGTGGCCCAAAAGAAGAACACGGGAAAGTGCGTGGAGCTTCTATGGTTCAAAGTCGGGGAGCACATGCAGATGCGGGTGGAACACGTGCTGGAGTTTCTACACAAACTTGGCGGATACCTCCGCTCTCAGGAGTCCTTCGAGACCCCGTTGGGTGCGACCTGGTACCTCGACGAGACAAGTCCTCGTCCAAACAAAACACCGCGGGTGTTGTCAAACAGGGTTTTCGTTGCAGAGATATCGGCAGATCAAGGCGGACCCGGATTCGGGTTGTGCGTCAGCATGTTGTTCGAGGACGGCGTGGCTTGGACGGTTGGCGTCAAGCAAGCCGCGAACCGCGAGGCGTTAACAGACGACTTTCGCGCTCTGCGCGCCGCTCCAACTGACGAGTACGGTGCGATCATCAGCCCAAGATTAGGTCGGATGGATGTCCTACGGACTCACGCCACAGCCCTCGACGCCATTCTGAGCGGCCATGTGCCAGTCGATGCCGGAACGCCCTTCATCGGCGTTCGATAGGACATGCGGCCTTCCATGTGCGGGGAAACGCTGTGCTAGGGCACTAGGTGCGTGGCGTGAGTCGAGCGGCGGACACGGGCGATACTGGCACGACCGAACGGTTACCGAGCGAGGGCGATCGTTAGGTCGTCCCGGTACGCGACCGGCCTGCGCGATGAAGCGGACCGTATCGGATGCGTCCTTGTGAGTGAGGACGAATGGAGAACCAACGCGTAGGCGATGGAGCGCTGCCCGAAGGGGGACGGCCGTCCGAATCGGACTGGCTCTGGGAGTTGCGGGGGTCTACGGAGTCAAGGGAAAAGGGACGAAACGAGGGTCGCGAAGCCGCCGGTGGCCACGCAGTTCAACTCAGGGAGAAGGAGTGTCTTCAGGGCGAACGCCTAAAGCAAGTTCAACCGACCACTGATCTGTTGGGCGTGGCTCGTCGAGTCGCTTCAGGATTGCCTGGCGGCAGAACTCTTGCGCCCATTCTGCAAGCTCCCGGAGATGACTCCGGTCCCTGTCAACAGTTCCGCCATGGACCAGTTTGGATGCGGAATCGTACAGGTCCTTGAGCTTGTTGTAATAGGGTATGCGCTGGTCTTCCGACGGCGCCATGTGCAGGGCACCGAGCAGCGCGGTTCTGAACCTCAGCTCCTGGCGAACGCCCGGTGCGTAGATGCACTCCAAGGCGGTTCGGAGGTCGATGATGCTGTTCACGAAGTCTGTCGCCGACGACATGCTGTTCTGCCAGCGGGCCACGGCCACATCCAGATCCCGCCTGCTCGACCTTTTGTCGATCACGGTGATCGCTTTGTTCAGCGTCTCTCTGGTCAACGGCTCGTTCTGCAAGCCATGATTCCTGGCGGATGGGTTGAACATCCGGCCGGCACCAAGGTCGCCACGCAGCAGAACAACCTCGTCGTGGTACTCGGGCCAGCGATACGCGAACTGAACGCTGGCACCGCAGACGAGGGACAAGGCTTCTGTCAATTGATCTGGGTGGAAATGCTCCGCGCCTTCCGGTGCCGCGATCCTCGCTCTATTGGCGCGCAGTCGCGAGAGCATGTCTTCATCGGCTTCCGGCCTATAGAACATGGCATGGACGGTGTGCGTGATTCGCATCACGGGGCGCCCAGCCAGATGGCTCTCGGTAATCTCGCGGGCAAAGCCATGCACAAGGTCTACGAGATCGTCTAGGTAAATTGACAAATTCTCGAACTTGATGCCGCGTGCGAACTGGAACGGTTCCGGCAGATGTGTGCCGCTCAGTACACTGGTTTCAATGTAAGACCCGGGTTCGCCATGCGCCCAGTTCAGGACCGCGCTCGCTATCCGGCGCCCCGACCCGATAACGGCCGTTGCGGACACCATGCTTTGCACCAGCCGTTTCAGAGTCGGAGGTTGTTCGTCCCTGCCGAGCATGAAATCGTACGGAGCGAAGCCGACGCTTCCCGTATCCCGATTGATGTACGGCTCAAGACGCGGCTCGATGGCCCCGATCAGTGCTTCCGCAACCGTTTCTGGCACCTCTGCCCTTACCCATGCCCTTTCGGATCGAAACTGCTTGGCCCAGGCTCTTACGGCGGGAGGAGTGAGCGTGGTGTTGTTGTGGGCGAGAAACGAGGATGCGGAAACGGCCGATTCTAGGATCTCCGAGACCTTGCGGACGGCGTCCTGCGGGGCTTTTGTCACGATGGCACAGATCCCGCGCTGCTCTCGGCGGACTGGACTGCGCGAAACCCTATCACGGCTGGGACGCGCGCGAGGGCGTTGCGGCATCGATGTCCCACGCTGGGTCGATGCATGGGGCTAGCGACGTGCGCGCAGGTGTGCGCTACACCGTGGACGTTGGCGACGGCACGCCGCTCGCCATGCTGCTTGTATTCCAGACCTCCGTCTGGAAGCCTGGCGTAGGGGACAGTTTGATCGGGTGGTCACGCTGGCATCGGACATCCGGCTAACGCAACGTACCGGCACGGCCGAACGGTTACCTCCGATGGAGCGAGGGTCTCGGGAAGCGCCTAGCGGCGTCACCCGAGCTTTTCACTTTTGTGGTACAAATTAGGGTACAAGTATCATAACCCATTGTTTTTATTATGATATTGGCGGAGAGGGAGGGATTCGAACCCTCGATGGGCTTTTGACCCATACTCCCTTAGCAGGGGAGCGCCTTCAGCCGCTCGGCCACCTCTCCGACTGGGTTCCTCGCCAAAACAAGCCAGCCGCGTTGCATCGACGGGGAGCCGCCGATCCAGACGCATCATAGCGCAGTCCACACACCAAGCGACACGCTCGCTGATCGCGCACGGCAGGCCGAACGCACGTCTCGACGACTAGCTGGATTCGCAGGTACCAAACGGCAGAATCTGGCGCTCCGAGCAGGATTCGAACCTGCAATCCCCGGCTTCGTAGGCCGGTGCCTTATCCAGTTTGGCCATCGGAGCGCTTGAGGTCGCGTATCTTAGCGTCAAACGGGGTGGCGGTGAACCGCCTGTCACCTCGCCATTGCCGCGCGGGCCACCCCTCAACGTCGACCTCACAGGGGCCGGAAACCACTGATCCGAGGCCACAGAGTACGTAAAGAGGTGTATAGTTCCGCTTTTGACGCTCAGGAACCCGCCTTGAGTCGCCAGTCCGGCCGCAACCCGGTCATTCCCACCCTCCTTCTCGCGGCGCTAGGCGCCATCTCCGCCTCCCCCACCTTCGCTGACCTCGATCAAGACGCGGACGATCGGGACGTGGCAGAGCCGCAGCCGATGAAGGTCGCGGTCGAGCTTAAGGAGCGGACCTTCGTCCCCTACGACCGCCACGAGGGGACTGGCCACGTCCTGCTCGCCCGGCGTGACGACAATGTCGAGATGCGCCTCGACGGGCGCTTGGACGAGGAGGCATGGCAAGGCCTCGAGGTCCACGAGGACTTCCGGCTGATCGACCCCGATACGCTCGAGCCCGGCTCGCTGCCGACGCGCGTGCGCATGTTCTATACCGAACGCGGGTTCTACCTCGGTGTGGACATGGTGCAGGATCCCGAGACGCTGGTTGAGCACCTGAGCGGTCGCGACCAAGGCATGCTGAACCGGGACTACTTCTCGTTCACCTTGGATACGTCCGGCGAAGGGCGCTACGGGTTCTGGTTCCAGTTGTGCCTCGGCAACAGCATCTCGGACGGCACGATCCTGCCGGAGCGCAACTACAGCACCAGTTGGGACGGCGCGTGGCGGGGCGGCACGGCGCGGACCGCGGAAGGCTGGAGCGCCGAGTACTTCGTGCCCTGGGCCTTGGTGAACATGCCGAAGGCCGACGGGCTGCGCACGATCGGCATTTTCGCCCAGCGCAATGTCGCCTATGTCGATGAGCGCTACGCGTGGCCGCCGCTGCCCTGGACGCGACCCAAGTTCCTGTCCGAGTTCCAGGCACTGGGCTTGGAGGGCGTCAGCCCCCGGCAGCAGTACAGCGTCACCCCTTACGTGGCAGCGGCCTACGACCGGTTTGCGCAAGGCGACCCGGAACCGAAAGCCGGCGTCGACCTGTTCTGGCGACCGTCCAGCAACTTTCAATTGACCTCCACGCTGAACCCGGACTTCGGCAACGTCGAAGCCGACGACGTGGTCGTCAACCTGTCCGCCTACGAGACCTTCTTCCCGGAGAAGCGCCTGTTCTTCCAGGAAGGCCAGGAGGTGTTCACCACCAACGGCCGCATGTTCGGCGGCGCCTCCGTGTTGCACACGCGTCGCATGGGTGCGCCGGCTGTGCGTCCCGACGCCCCGGAGGGCTACGCGATTTCGCGCGCGGACCTGCGCCGGCCGGCGGACTTGCTCGGTGCGGTCAAGGCGACGGGGCAGAGCGGGGCGCTCCGCTATGGGTTCCTCGGCGTCGCCGAGGACGACGCCATGTTCGACGCTTGGAACGCGGACGGCTCACATCTGGCTCTGAACCAGGCCGGCCGCGACTTCGGCGCGCTGCGCATGCTCTACGAGCACGCCAACGGCGGCTACAAGTCGCTCGGCTTCATCTCGACGTCCATGCAGCATCCGACGCGCTCGGCGAACGTCACCGCCGTCGACGGGCAGTACATCAGCGCGAACGGGCGGCTGCGCGCCGCGTCGCAAGTCATCGCCTCCGATGTCACCGGGGCCGAGGAAGACGGCGTCGGTGGGTTCGTCGATCTCGTCTACACGCCGAAACAGGGCATCTCCCACTACCTGTCGCTGGATGCGTTCGACGACAAGATCCAGATCAACGACATGGGCTACCAGCGCCGCAACGACTACCGGGAAGTGAAGTACCGGATGCGCGTGTCGAACCCGAATCTCCGCCTTTTCCGGAATACGCGCACGTACATCCGCGTGGATCGGATGTGGAATACGGCCGGGCAGGTCATCGACTCGGAAATCTCCGTGGACCAGCGGTTGGTGCTGCACAACCTCTCGCAAATCCGGTTTAGCGGCGGCGTGAAGCCGTCGCACTACGATGATCGCAGTAGCTTCGGCAACGGCGTCTACCGGCTCGACGACGTCTGGGAGGCAGAAGTGCGCTACTACTCGGACTCGTCACGGCGGCTCGCCTACTCCGTTCGTCAGCAGTGGCAGCAGGAGCCGGCGGACGGCGGCGTCTATCGGCGCACGCAAGGCATGGTGCAGTGGCGTCCGTCGGATCGCATGACCATGGGGCTCGGACTGCGCTACGTCGACCGCGAGGCTTGGCTGCTGCACCAGTCGAACGGGGCGTTCACGGTGTTCGCTGCGGACGAGTTGATGCCGAATCTCGACTTGAGCTACTTCTTCTCGGCCCGCCAGCAGTTGCGCATGGCGTTCCAGTGGGTGGCGGTGAAGGCCGAGGAACGCAGCTTCTACCAGATGCCGGATGCGCCCGGCTTCCTGGTCCCGCGGGTCAAGGACGTGGATGACGCCGCGGACGACTTCGCGATCTCGCGCATGAACCTGCAGGTGCGCTACCGCTGGGAGATTGCGCCGCTGTCGGATCTCTTCCTCGTGTATACGAACAACGCCGGCTTGCCGTACTCGGAGACGACCGGCAAGGACTTCGGGCAGCTATTCACCGAGACCTTCGAGCAGACCACCGGCGAGAACGTCGTGCTGAAGTTCCGGTACCGATTCGGGAGCTAACGCCATGTCGCTGTCTTTCGACCACATCCACCTCATCAGCGAGGATCCGAAGGCGGCGGCAGCGTGGTACGAGAACATCCTGGGCGGGAAGATCGTCGCCGACTATGAACTGCGCGGTGCGCCGCAGATCAACGTGCAAGTGGGTGGCATGCAGGTCATCATCCGTGGTCGGCGTCCGGGCGAGAGCCCTGTCTCGACACGCGCCATGCGTGACTTCGCCGACTATTCGAGCCACGACGAGTGGGGCACGGACCACTTCGGCTACACGTACCACGGGGACCTGAAGGCGTTCTGCGAGGAGATCCGCGGCAAGGGCGCGACCTTGGCGGTGGAACCCTGGGAGTTCTCGCCGGGTTCGCTGATCTGCTACGTGGCGGCACCGGACGGCGTCAGCATCGAACTCGTTCAAGCGCGCTCGTAAGGGCGCGGCCCCTCCTTAAACGATCGGCACGGTGATCCTCGAACCGGGGAAGTGGCAGGGCCGTGGCTCGTACCGCCCAACGAACGAGTCCTTGGGCTTGCGGTTCCAAGCCACGGTCGAGATCGACGATGACCGGCGCACGGAAGGCCTGATCGTCAACGCCACGCTGCAGGTGGAGGGCGGATCGCCCCGATCGATCCTCGTCTACGTCGTGCCGGACGATGTCGGCACGTACGCGGTCACTGTCACGGGGGACGGCATCGATGTACAAGGCACAGCCAAGCTGGACAGCGAACCGCACCTGGGACTGCTGTGGTCGGAGGATGGCACTGTGCATGTGGCGTGCGCCGTTTTCACACTGCCCGAAACCCACGGCGTGCGCGGTTACGCCAAAGTGCGCGGCGACGTCTGGACATGGGAGTTGGCCCTACAGCCGCAACACCGCCAACGCCGCGGCCGCCCGCGCCTACAAGCCAAGGAAGGCAAGAAGGAAGGCCGCGGAAACGTCGTCTCCCTGTTCGACCGCCTGAAGCGCTAAACGCCGCCTGGGGTACGCGGGCCTCCCGGCCCGCATTTGAGCCTTTGGGCCGTAAGCGGTCAAACTGGGACGTAGGCGTCTCCGCAGTTGAGCGGTGCCGTGACGGTATCCCGCGAGGCGCGGCGAAGCCGGCCGGGGTCGATCTGTTTCCGAGCGCCTAGCTTCCGGGTGGATCGCGGCCGCGGTCGAGGTCCGAGCGCAGCGGGTCGTCCGCGAACAGCGTCCTCCACACCCGCGGCGTGAGTTCCACCGCACGCGACGCCGGGTGGCGTCCGACGCGCTGCAGCACGTCCACGAGGTACGTGTACGGATCCACGCCCTGCAGCGTGCAGGTCGCCAGCAAGCCCTGGATCACGCCGACGCGCTCCGCGCCGACCTCCGTCCAGGCGAACAGCCAGTTGCGCCGTCCGGCCGGGATCGGCCTGAGAACCCTTTCGAGGTGGTTCGTATCTATCGCCACGTCGGCGTCGGACAGGTACACCGACAGCCCGGCCTCGCGGTCCAGCGCGTACTTCAGCGCCTTCGCCAGCGGACTGCGCGGCAGCAGGTCCGGCCGCGCGCGCTGCTCCCGGCACCAGGCGAAGAACCGCGCCGCCGCCGGCACGCTCCGCTCGCGCCGCAACGCCAGCTTCGCGGCGCCCTTCGGCTTCCCCCTGCGGATCGCCTTCTCGTTCGCGTACAGCGCGCCGATCAGCGCCAGCGCCGCGGCGGCCGCCTCCGGCTCGCCGTCCCGCGCCTGTTCGAAGCCGCGCCTGGCGTGCGCCCAGCACTGCGCGTGCCGCACCCCGGCGCGCTTCGACGCGTAACGGGCGTACGCCTCGTAGCCGTCGCTCGACAGCACCCCCTCGAAGTCGCCGAGGAACGTCTCGACGTGCCGGTGCTCGCGCGTCGGCGCGAACGGGAACACGACCTCGTCGTCGTCCCCGTAGATCGGCCAGAAGTACCCCTGGCGCATCCTGCCCGGCTCCGCGCGCCCCGCCTTGACCGGCGTCTCGTCCATCGCCAGCACGCGGCTCTCCAGGACGTGCGCCGTCTGCGCCGCCGCGACCGGCTCGAGCAGGTCGATGGCGCGCCCCGTCCAGTTCGTCAGGCTCGCCCGGCTCACCGCGATCCCCGCGTCCGCCATGCGCCGGTGCTGGCGGTGCAGCGGCAGGTGGTGGCGGAACTTGTCGACCAGCATCCCGGCCAGCAGGCTGACGTCCGCCGCGGTCCGCTCCAGGACGTTCGCCGGCGCCCGCGCCGACGCCAGCTCCCCGGTGTCCCGGCGCTTCACCACCGGGCGCACGTACTTCAGCACTTCGTAGCTCGCCGGACGCTGCGCCAGGCGGTGCGTCACCTTCTCCCCGACAACCACGCGTTCCGACTCGGGGATCGACTCCACCGCCGGGTCGCGCACCTCGATGGTGGTCACCGGCACCGTGTCGTCGAAGCGCAGGCCGGACTCGTTCACCGCGCCGGCGCGGTTCTTCCTCCGCCGACGCCGGTAGCTGATCTCCTCGGTGGGAACCTCGGGCGTCGGCACGTCCCCGGCGCCGAGCGACTCGAACAGGTTCGCCTGCTCGGCAAGGTCGAACTCGACGCGCTTCTCGGAACGCCGCCCGAACAGCTGGCGCTTGAACCAGTCGACCTGGTCCTTCAGCGACGCCGCGGTCTCGCGCAGCGCCGAGACGGTCTTCTGCAGCGCCGCGTGGTCGGCCGCCAGCGTCTCCAGCCGTTCGGCGAGAACCGCGTTCTCCCGGCGCAGATCCGCGATCCCTGCGGCGTTCGGCAATGGCCTTCCGTGGCGTCCTCGACGGCGGCAAGCCTACACCAGACGGCGATCCTCACGCAGCCTTCCGGTAGCGCTTCCGGCGACCCTCGACCACCATGTCGACGCCCTCCAGCAGGGCCAGCAGCGCGGTCCGGTCCAGCGCCCGCTTGCGGCCCCGGCCGCGCGGCTCGGCGAACCGCCCGGCCTCCAGGCGCTTCGCCCACACCCAGTAGCCGTCGCCGTCGAACGACAGCACCTTGACGATGGTGCGGCGCCGGTTCACGAACGCGAACCAGTCGCCGCCGGCCGGATCCTCCCCGAGGTGGTTGCGCGCCAGCGCCGCCAGGCCGTCGAACGAGCGCCGCATGTCCGCCGGCGCCACGCACAGCCAGATGCGCCGCTCCGCGGCCGGGATCAGCACCGCGGCCGGCGCACCCGCAGCACCATGCCGGCGCCGAGGTCGAGCTCCGCGTCCCACGCCGCGGCGCCAGGGCCCGACAGCTCGACGAACGCCGGCGCGCCGTTCCCGGCGCGCGCAGCGTCCTCGTCCGCGAAGCGACGCCGCCAGCGCCAGAACGCGCTGCTGCCGATGCCCTCAGCGGCGCAGAACGCCTCGCCGGCGAGGCCGCTCGCCTCGAAACGGGCCATGATCGAACGCCATTCCGTTGCCGTGCGCTGCGTCCGCTTGCGCGTCGTCGTCTCGTCCATGTGGATCTCCTGTTCCGAACCGCGAATGGGAACAGGAGCCGTCGACCGGCGGAACTACGGCTCAGAATGACCGCTTACTTTGGGCCGATGCACGTGGCGGGAGGTAGTGGGCTAGTTTGAAGTGAGCACCACCAACGACCGCGTTGATTTCAGCGTTCCCACCTACGCCTGCAATACATCGCGGTGATGTTCGCGTACGAACACCAGCACAGCCTGCTTCGCAACATCCAGTGCAGGCGGCTGGAGCTTGACGAGATTTGGAGGCTTCGTCACGCGAGGTGCAAAGACCGTGAAGCGCGGCAGGGCGACTTCGCCGGAAGCCGGAGACTGCTGGACGTGGATCGCTCTGGACCCGACACCAAGCTAGTGCGGGCGTGGGCAGTCGGAGACCGGACGTGGGAGACGGCGCAGTTGTTTCTTGCCGACCTTTCGACCGACTGAACCGGGACGTACAGCTGACGACGGACGGGCCCCAATCCTACATCCACGCGATCCGGCGGTAGTTCCCGAACGCCGACTAGGCGCTGCTGGTGAAGCAGTACGAGGGCAGCTAGTACGTCGCTGCCGACAAGACGGTCGTCGCGGGCCACCCCGAGGGGGAACTGGTACGCACGTCCGGCGTCGAGCGTTTCAACCTCACGCTCCGCATGGGCCAGCGGCGCTTCACCCACAAGACCAACGCCTACAGCAAGAAAGTCCGCAACCATGCACTCGTGGTCGCGGTGATGATGCTGCGCTACTTCATCCGCCCGCACGACACGACTGGAACCGGGACCGGGTTGGGAAACCGGACAGATCATGTGCTAGCAAGAGCGGACAGATCCAATTTGCCACCAACATGCAGCGTGTGCGAGCGTTGACGCGCCCTCCGAATCGAGAGACGATACTCCCACATTGCAACGGAACTGCGAGTACGCGAAGTGCCCACCTACATCGTCACCTACGACAAGGACTTCAGACCCGCCACCGGCATACTGGACCAGTCTCTTGGTGGCGTCTTTCGTCGACTAGCGCACAACACGGGCTACCAAGTATTGTGGGATGAGCTGCACCGGCTCGGCGGTGAGCGAATCACGCTGTCGCAATGGAAGGTTCCGTACCCTGGGACGGCGCGCGGGCTGCTCGACCATCTTCGCAACACGGGCGTCATAGACGCCAATGACCGGTTGCTGGTGAACGCGCTTACCGATCACGCTGCGTACAACATCATCCCGGCTCCGGGATCGGTAACCAAGCACTCATCCGTTACGGGCGAATGGGTGTCGCAATACGGCCTCGCAGATGCGGCGCGCGCCCTTTCCCGTTCGTTCTCGCTTAGAAACGCGGGACGACTACGGTGACCCCGGACGCCGACAAAATGGCCGAGCTACTTGCAGAGCTAGGCGAAGAGATATCGAAGCTGCGCGACCAACAAGCTGCCGTGTTCACTGCGATCATCCTGCTGATGACGGAGTTCGAAGCGGCCCCGACTGCGTTGGAAAGGATAGCCGGTACCGAGAGGATGAAAGACGCTCTGCCACAGCAGGCACGCGAGCACATGCAAGTCATAGCCGACACGGCCCGTTCGATGCGGAAGCTGGCCCTGGAACCAAAGAACCGCGCCTAGCGCGAAAGCGAGTGGAACCGGCGCGCGCGTCCTGGAACGTGACACAGTAGGGATGCGCTGTCGGCCCGGAACTAGCTGACTTGCTGGTCTCAGTCTTGGCGGTGCTTGGTACGGTCGGCCACCTCGTCTATGAGCCGCGCGGCGAACGCAAATCGCGGATTTCGACGAGCCGTTCGTGAAGAGTTGCGAGACGTTACGCCCGACCGGCCCCGAGGTTCCCTTTGACTGCCAGCTAACGACGATCTAGCCTCCTGCTGAAGCAAGGCCTCCATGGGGATGCAATTGATCGAAGCTGGCGAAGTGCGCCAGAAGGCGGTTTTTCGAAGCCATCGCGGACGACGTCACGCCGAGGCCCTTCGGCTTGCTCGGCCTCGCCGAAACCCTTCGGCTTGCTCGGCCTCGCCGAAACCCAGGAGAGAGTTCGAGGCTTGTTCCCCGGACGGGTTAGGCGTCAAAATGGCTGGCGACTCTCGCGCAGAGCCACCACCCGCCATCTGGGCGGACTCAGCCGACGTAGCGGGAGATGATCCCGGTGGCCGTTCTCTATCGGTCACGTTCACGGACAGGTACGGTGGGACATGCGCCGTCTACATGGGCAACGATGTGGCCGTACTGCTTGATGGAAACGTGTTGAAGGAAAGAGGAGCTATGCGATGAAGAAGGTTCGCACTTGGCAGGAGTACCTTGAAACGGCGGACTTCCCACCTTGGCTGCAAGAGACGGCGGGTAAATACAACAAGAAGATGGACCTCATGTTCTGGACCCTCGTCGTCGTCTCGTTGGTTGGGCTGATTCCCGAAGTGGGGATGTACCTCGCACTCATTGGCATACTCGCCGCGTTCTGGCTGCGACACTACGAATTCAGAGTCGTCAAACGACTCGTCAACCTGATGCGCGTTCACATCGCCGTACAAGCATGGGAACGGAAGTGGCAGCGCGAAGGAATGGTCAAGGCGCCTGGCGGCGCGTGGGTCGGCCCCGGTGCCTAGCAGCAAGGTGTTGTCTACGGTCGACGGCGGAAGAGCCCTTAGCCTTCACGTCAAACGAGACGGGAATGAGTTCGAGCTGGTAGTGGAAATCGACGGCGAGCAGCGGACGTTTCAAGTCGGTGCGTACCAACTCAAGAAACTCGCGCGGCGGCTAGTGAAGGAAACCCAAGGGTTCGGCTGACGGGGCTGTCGAGTTCAAGCATGTAGTTCCGGCACCGCGCATTGCTCTATGCCGGTCGCCCGGACGTGGAGGCCATGCACCGACGGGTACGCGGGCCTCCCGGCCCGCATTCGAACCTTGCACTAGCCCCGATTGCGGACGTGGACGTCCGCGTACCGGCGGGTTACTCCTCGCCGGCGGCCTCCTCGGCGCGACGGGCGAGTTCTTCACGCTCTAGGCGCCTGGCCCCACGCAGGATGTTGCCCATCGAGTAGTTGCCTTCGTGGCAGGCGTACTCGTAGACCGGCTTGTCCGTCTGCTTCCACACGTAACTTCCGCTCCACGGCCCGGTCCACGCCGTCGGGTCGTCCACGGTGAAGTCGTAGAGCAGGTTGCCGTCTTCGAGCTTCGTGAACCGCTCGACGAGGTGCAGGTTCTCATCGCCGCCGTACAAGCCCGTGTCCTCTCGGAAGTTCGTGGTGTCGACGACGAGGGTGTCGCCCTCCCAGTGGCCGACCGAGTCGCCGAGCCAGCGGCGAACGTTGTCCGGCGCGTGTTCCGCGTTCATCCGCACGATGCGCGCGTCGTGGACCATCTCGACGAGGATCATGACGTTGTCCTCGCTCTGAACGATGCGCTTGAAGTTGTTGTAGAGCCCGGGAAGCATCGGCGGCCCAGCGCTGAACCCGAGCAGGCACCGCTCGGCCAGCGCCAGTTCTTCCGGCGCGTCGAAGGGCCCGGGTCCGTCCTGGTCCAGCCAGGACGCCGTGCCGTCGTTGTCGTGGGAGAACGAGCTGAAGTTGTCCGCCATCTTCATCATGGCCTTCGGCGTCATCGGCGGCCGCCGCCCGTCCGGCGGGTCGTAGACGATGGACGTCCTGAACTTGCCGTCGATAGCGACCACGCCGCTGCCGGGATCCACCCAGAACGCGTTGTAGCCACCCACGTTGCCGGCGCCGAGGGTGTTGATCCCGTCGCCGCCCTTCTTCGGCGGTGGCCGGTTCGGATCGTTCGAGCGGCCGTCGTCTAGGAACTCCGTTCCGGTCGAAAGGGCCGCGGCCTCCTCGGGCGTCAGGAACTCCTTGTCGGCGAGGTCGCGGGGGCGTTCCAGCGGCGTCAGCGAGCCGCCGTCGTAGTATCCGGACAGGTCAGGCTTGCCGGATTCGGTGCGCGGGATGTCCGCTGCCGCGTTCGTGGCCAGCGTCGCGGCGAGGACGCACAGCGCGCTGCTCGAAATGAGTTGCATGGTCGGTCTCCGAACCCTCCAATTGGGCTATCTTGCGCCACCACGATGGCGCTGTCGACCTTGCCGGCGGTGCACAGGCGGGAGCGACGACATGGCTGACGATCCGGGTCTCTTTGAATGCATGTATTCCATGCGCGCGATGCGGCGCTTGAAGCCGGATCCGGTGCCGGAGGAGATGGTGGAGAGAATCCTTGAGGCCGCGACTCGCGCCCCGAGTGGCCAGAACACGCAACCGTGGGCGTTTCTCGTGATCAAGGAGGAGGCAGGCCGGCGCTTCTTCGGCGGGAAGTATCGGTACTGGATGCACAGATTGTCGGGTGGCCGCCAGCCAGCACCGGATGACCGCAGCCAACGAGCACGCGAGATTCGTGCGGCCCGGCACCTCGGCGATCATATGCCCGAGGTGCCGCTAGTGATCCTGGCTTGCGGCAAGCGCGACTGGCCGTTCGCCGTCCCGGAAGACAGACGGGTCGGGCCCGCACCGCCATCGTACGGTTCGGTATATCCCGCGGTGCAGAACTTGCTCCTGGCCTGCCGCGCCCTCGGCTTGGGCGCAAGCCTCACAACGTTGCACCAGATGTTCGAGTCGGAGTTGCACGACTATTTCGGCATCCCGGACGACTACGGCGTCGTGGCAAGCATCCCGATCGGTTTCCCGAAGGGCAACTTCGGCCCGGTGCGCCGCCATCCCGTCGCCAGCAAGACGCACCGCGAACGCTGGGCAAGTGCGGGGTAGGGCGTCTCTTGGTACGCGGGCCTCCCGGCCCGCACTTGGGGTCGCGCAGAAGGGATGCGGACGTGGACGTCCGCGTACCGTTAGGCGTGGGGCGGGATCGGCTCGGGGAAGTTCCAGCGCACCCAGAGCCATTGGAACATGTCGTCGGTGGCGTCGTTCCAGCCGAGCAGCCGTGCCTTCATCTCTTCGCGCACGGCTTCACACGTGTCGTCGTCAATGCGATTGACGAGTTCGCCCGGGTCGTTCTCAAGGTCGTAGAGTTCATCGATTGAGTGGGGGTCGAAGACGTACTTCCAGCGGCTCGTGCGTACCATCCGCTGCGACTGGTAGCCCCACACTTCGCCGTGGTGCTCGCAATACACGGCATCCGGCCAGCCGGCGATCGCCTCGCCCCGCGCCAAGCCGGCGAGACTTTTGCCGTCGATGCCCTCGGGAGGCCGAGCGCCGCCCCACTCGACGAAGGTCGGCATCAGGTCCAGGGAGCGCACGAACTCCGGGACACGGTTCTTTTCGACCCAAGGCTCCGGCCCGGCCATCAAAAGCGGCACGCGGAAGATCTCGTCGTACATCGTGCCGGCCTTCTCGAAGTGGCCGTGGCTGCCCATGGCATCGCCGTGGTCGGTGCAGAACACGAAGATCGTCTCGTCGGCGATGCCGAGGTCGTCGAGGGTCTTGAGAACCTCCCCGACGCAGTCATCGATCTGGGTGACTACGCCGTAGTACTTCGCGACGACCCGGCTCCACCAGGCCCAATCCTTGTCCGCCAGGTTCCACTCGTGCAGCTTTCTCAAGTGGCCCGGGGGTTTGCCCGCGAAGTCGTCCTCGAAGTTGCCCCAGGGCGGGATGTCGTCCGGGTTGTACATCGAGGCGTAGGGTTCCGGCGGCAGGCAGGGGAAGTGCGGCTCGGGCATGTCCATCCTGACCATGAACGGCTGTGTCCCGGCTGCGCGTTCGCGGATCAGCTTGATGCCAGCCTGGGTGCGTTGCGTGAGTCGAGTCTCCTCGACGGCGGAGCCAGTGGTGCCAGCGATCAGTTGCCGCGCACCGTACCGGAAGTCGACTGCGATCTGGGAGCCGTCCACCAACTCAGGCCTAGGTCCACCGAAACCGTCCTCGACGGCACGCGCGAAACCGAAATGCTCGGGTAGCAACTCCTTGTGCACGTGCCACTTCCCGACGTAGTCCAGAACATAGCCCGCGTCGTTGAGAATGCGGCTGAAGGTCGGCAACTCGGGTGACAGTCCCGGGCTCCAGGCGGGCGCGATGTGGGTATTCAGCATCACGCCGTGGTTGTGCGGATACAGACCGGTGAGCAGGGACGCGCGGGCGGGCGAGCACACCGGGGAGACGGTGAACGCGTTCTCGAAGCACGCGCCCGTGGCGGCGACACGATCAAGGTTAGGCGTCTGGCAGATTTGGTTCCCGTAGCACCCGAGCGCATCCCGACGCAGTTGGTCGGTCATGAAGAAGACGATGTTGGGTTGTCGCGGCATGGCTCAGGAAAGATCCAGCGGCTCCGTGATCAGCCGGCTCAGCACCTCGCGGCAGGCGGCCAGGTTCTCGACGAAACCGGTGCGCTCTTTCATTGCGAGCGTGTGCCGGACCAAGGCGGGCCAACGGCCGCTGTCCGGCGTACCAGCCACCATGTCGAGTTGCGTCATCTGTGCGCCGACCGCGATGTCTGCTATGGAGAACCGACCGCCCACGAAATGCGCGTTGCCGTCCAACACGCTCTCCAGGTAGTCGAAGTGCCTCGGCAGCGTCTCCCGCCAGGTCTTCCGCGCGGTTTCGAGGTCTGACTCCTCCCCGGCGATGCGCGGGAACAGGATGGGCCTGAACAACTGCATCCCGGTCGGCTGAGCCAGTTCCGTGTCGGCGTATTCCTCGAGCCAGACGGTGCGACCGGTGTCGAAGGCCGTGTCGCCGTAGAGTCCGGCATCGAGCTTCCTGTCGAGATAGGCGCAGATCGCCGAGGAGTCCGCGATGGTGCCTGCCCGGCCCTGGGTGCCGACGGAACGGTCACGGAGCACGGGAATCCGGCGTGCCGGGCTGATTTCGAGGAACCAGTCCGGCATGGCCATGTTGTTGATGCGCTCGAGCTCGTAGTCGACGCCTTGAGAGGTGAGGACCACCTCGACCTTGCGCACGAAGGGCGAGACGGGATTGCCGTAGACGACCAGGTCGGCCATGAGACCGCCTACTTCGGATCGAAATCGCTGGCGCTATGGCGCTCGACGACGCGCAACTCCGGCGGTCCGCCAGCGCGGTTCACCCGCCGGCCCCGCTGTACGGCAGGACGCTCTTCGATTCCCTCCGCCCAACGAACCACGTTGGTGTAGGACGCGACGTCCAGGAACTCCCTGGCCCCGTAGATGTTGTGCAGTACCAGCGCGCCGTACCACGCGTAGTTGGCGATGTCGGCGATGGTGTACTCGTCGCCGCACAGGAAGGCGTTGTCGGCCAGGCGCTGGTTGAGGACGTCCGTCTGGCGTTTGACTTCCATGGCGTAGCGGTTGATGGGGTACTCGAACTTCTCGGGCGCGTAGGCGTAGAAGTGGCCGAAGCCACCGCCGAGGTAAGGTGCGCTACCCATCTGCCAGAAGAGCCACGACAGGCACTCCGCGCGCAGCGACGAGTCCGTCGGCAGGAACCTGCCGAACTTCTCCGCGAGGTAAAGGAGGATGGCGCCGGATTCGAACACGCGCGTCGGCGTCGGCGTACTGCGATCAAGAAGCGCCGGGATCTTGGAGTTCGGGTTGATGGCCACGAAGCCGCTACCGAACTGATCGCCCTGGCCGATGTTGATCAGGTAGGCGTCGTACTCGGCCTCCGTCACACCGACTTCGAGCAACTCCTCAAGCAGCACGGTGACCTTCACCCCGTTCGGCGTCGCCAGGGAGTAGAGCTGCAGCGGATGCTCGCCCACCGGCAGCTCGGCCTCGTGCGTCGCACCGGCGATGGGCCGGTTGATGCTCGCGAATCGCCCGCCGCTCTCCTTGTCCCACTTCCAGACCTTGGGCGGGGTGTAGGTTGTTGCTTCTGCCATTTCGTGTCTCCTTGGTGTCCCCGTGCTGCGTCACTGGAACGGCAGCGCGGGCTCGGCGGCCGACACTTTAGCCGAAGTGGCCGCGGCCCGGCATGGACGATCCGGGGAAGTTCCCTACGTTTCGTGGTCTTCGTGGATCCAGGGCGGTCCGGCGAGCTTCCACAGTAGCCATGACCGGCCGCCCCGTGTCGTCGTACAGAAATGTACTAACATGCTGGTTTATAACGCAAAATTCTGCGGAACTGCCTTCACAATGTCCCCTCGGACCGGCTATGATGACTCGTGTCTTGGTCTTGGGCGGGCAGCCTGACGTCGGTGCTCGAGGAAGTGCTCCGAACCGAACAGGGTGGGATAGCAGGTGAAGCAACGTGATGGCTTGGCGCAACCCGCATGGCTGGATGGCCAAACGATAGCCATTGTCAGCACAGTGCTCGCGGTGGGTGTCGGCATCGGCGCGATGGTGTTCTCGTCCACCTCGAGCCTCCGTGGCGAGATCAAGGCCGTGCACTCGGAGTTGAGTGACGAGATCAAGGCCGTGCGCTCGGAGTTGAGTGACGAGATCAAGGCCGTGCGCTCGGGGTTGAGTGAAGAGATCAGGGGGCTCGATGCGCGGCTGCGAACAGTCGAGCAGGACGTTGCGGTTGTAGATGCGCGGCTGCGAACAGTCGAGCAGGACGTTGCGGTTGTAGATGCGCGGTTGCGAACGGTCGAGCAGGACGTTGCGGTTATAAAGGCCCGCCTCCCTGTAAGGCACCCAGTGACTCACGGTGCCAGCCCTACAGACCGCGAAGAGGACGACGCCGACGCCTAGTGCGGAGGAAGTTGTGCTGTGTGAACTGGTCGGAGTGGCCGGACTTGAACCGGCGGCCCCCGCCTCCCGAAGACGGTGCTCTACCAGGCTGAGCTACACTCCGAAGGATCCGATGGCAGTGCGTCGGGGCTGCGCATTCTACTGCCCGCCTTGGTCACGCGCTACCGCCCGAACTGTCCAACGACAAGTGATGGTGAAGCGAAGAGCCGATTCCAACGTGAAGTGATGGTGAAGCGGATGTCCGGCGCACCATTCGGTGATGATCGTGGACATCCAGACGCGGCGGCTCCGCACAATCGAGCAGCTTCGCGCCTTCGTCGAAGGCAGCGAAGCGGTGGACTTCCATCCCCGGGACCGGGAGGAGGCCAACGGCTTCGTCCGGGACACGCTTGAGCGCTTCGGCTTCCGGCGCCTCGGCAGGCGCGACAAGGGCGTGGTCCTGGCGTTCCTCGTCGCCGCGACGGGCATCTCGCGTCCGCAGATCGAGCGCCTGGTGCGCCAGTGGCGCGACACGGGGGAGGTCCGCGACCGGCGCGCCGACGGCCCGGGCCGGCCGTTCGTCCGCCGCTACACGCCGGCCGACGTGCGCCTTCTGGCGGATGTCGACGAGGCCTACGGGCAGATGTCCGGGCTGGCCACGCGCGAGGTTCTGCGCCGCCAGTTCGAGGTGTTCGGGGACGCCCGCTTCGAGCGCCTGGCGGCGCTCTCCAACGGCCACCTCTACAACCTGCGCGGCTCCGCGACCTACCGCGCGAAGCGCACGGTGTGGACGAGGACGCGGCCGACCACGGTCGAGATCGCCCTGCGCCAAGCGCCGGAGCCCGACGGCAAGCCCGGCCACGTCCGCGTCGACACGGTCCACCAGGGCGACCGCGACGGCGTCAAGGGCCTGTTCCTGATCAACCTCGTCGACGAGGTCACCCAGTACGAGCTCGTCGGCGCGGCCGCCGCCATCTCGGAGCGCTTCCTGCTGCCGCTCCTCGAAGGCCTGCTGCTGTCGTTCCCGTTCCGCATCCTCGGCTTCCACGCCGACAACGGCAGCGAGTACATCAACCACCGCGTCGCGAAGCTGCTCGACAAGCTGCGCGTGGAGCGGTTCACCAAGTCCCGCCCCCGCACCTCCAACGACAACGCCCTCGTGGAGGGCAAGAACGCCCACGTCGTGCGCCGCTGGTTCGGCCACGACCACATCCCGCGGCGCTTCGCCGGCGACGTCAACCGCTTCGCGCAGGGCACGCTGTCGCCGTTCCTCAACTTCCACCGCCCCTGCCTGTTCGCCACCGAGTACCGCGACGCCGCCGGCAGGATCCGCCGCAAGTACCTCGCCCGCGACGTCATGACCCCCTACGCCAGGTTCCGCTCGCTCCCCGGCGCCGAAGACCACCTCAAGCCCGGCGTCGACCTCGCGCTGCTCGACGCCGCCGCCACCGCGGAGACCGACGTCGAGGCCGCGCGCCGCGTGCAGGCCGAACGCCGCGCGCTGTTCCGGCTCATCGCCGACGGCATGGCGCCGGCGGCCGGATGAGGAACGCGCCGCCGTGCTTTGGTTCGGCAACCGGGGGCCAGCCCCCGGACCCCCGCCCTCGCCGGGAGGCAGGGTTCGGCGGTCGGGTGCGCGCCGCGAAGGCGTGTCGGGTGTCCTGCGCCCGTCTCCGATCAGCCGCGGCGACCGCCGATCCCTGCCCGACAGGGTACTTCCCAAGAGGCGCGTCAAGGGTCCGCTGCGCCGACCGCGACGCCTCGACGCCGTGCCTCGATCCGCCGCCCCGCTCCGATGCGCACGTCCCGAAGGCCCCGCCGCCGTGCCCGCGTCGCGTTCGCCCTTGACCCGCCGCCGACGTCCGTCGCACAGCCCACGCCTTCCGTTCCCCGACGCCGGCCCACCCCCCCTTGACCGCCAGCGAAGGTCGCTCAATCATCCCCGCCATCGCCATTTGGACACCCGACACCGGTCGCTTCACGGATCGGTCGGTTTCACCATCACTTTCTCATTGGACAACGGGCCGCCGGTGTTCGCACGCCTCGCAGGCGCCGAACCCTGGGAGGTGCGCGGACGTCCTCGTCCGCATTCCGGTCTGGGTACAGGTGTAGTGCGACACGGAGACCCGCGCCCTCGTCACGCCATGCGCGAAACAGCGAACGTAGCGAGCGCCTCCAGCGCGTCCCGATATGGGCTCGGCGGCAGCGCCAGCAGTTCCTCCATCGCCGACCCGGCTTCCTCCTCGGCGCACGCCTTCGTGTAGTCCAGTCCGCCGCTGCGTTGAACCGCATTGGCGACGGCACGAAAGTCATCGGCCGAACGGCGGTTGATGGCGTCGCGCACGATGCCCGCATCGGCGCGGTTGCCGTGGACCATGGTGTGGATTAGCGGCAGCGTGACCTTGCCCTCGGCTAGGTCGTCACCGGCGTCCTTGCCCATGGCCTGGCTGTCGCCGGCGTAGTCGAGCCAGTCGTCGACGAGTTGGTAGGCCATGCCGAAGCGCAGACCGTAGCGGCGCAGCGCGTCGATGGCATCGGTGTCCTCGGTGCCGAGAACCGCGCCGGTGTGCGCGGCCGCCTGGAACAGCATCGCGGTCTTGCGGCGGGCCACCTCGCGGTATTCGCCCTCGGTCATGTCGACCCGTCCGATGTTGGCCAACTGCATCACTTCGCCTTCGGCGATGAGGTTGGTGGCGTCGCTGACGATGGCCATGACGTCCATGCTGTCGATTTCCACCATGAGCTGGAAGCCGCGGGAGTAGAGGAAATCGCCGACGAGCACGCTCGGCGCGTTGCCCCAGAGCACGTTGGCGGTGGCGCGGCCCCGGCGGCGGCCGCTCTTGTCCACCACGTCGTCGTGCAGGAGTGTGGCGGTGTGCAGAAACTCGATGACCGTCGCCAGCCGAATGGGATTGCTGCCCGTGCCTTCGAAGCCGCAAGCCCGCGCGGCGAGCAGCACGATCAACGGGCGTAGCCGCTTGCCGCCCGCGTCGACGATGTAGTGGCCGATCTCCTCGACCAACTCGATGCCGGACGAGAGCTGTCGCGGAATGAGCAGGTTCACCCGCCTGAAGTCGTCCCGCACCAGGTCGAAGATGTCGGCGAGGTCGAGCTGCGGGCGGATCGGGGTGACGACCCTTGCGGCGGAACTAGGGGCCATGGGGCTTAACGGGCACTCCGAACAGGGGGTTACGGGGGTGTTGGGCGCGTTGTATTCGCCTTGCTCGGGCCGTAGAATGTCGCGCCTTTTACTACGACCGGCCGGGTTCTCAAGAGCGTCGGTCGCGCATTGTAATACACGTTGGGTGATCGACGTTGGACGAGGAGCTCACTCCCATGTTCGCGGTCTTCGAAAGCGGCGGCAAGCAACACCGGGTCGTTGAAGGCGAGGTGGTCCGCTTGGAGCGCCTCGATGGGGAACCTGGTGACGAGGTCGTCTTCGACCGGGTGCTAATGGTCGGCGAGGGCGGCGACGTGTCCATCGGCGCGCCGTTGGTTGACGGGGGTCGGGTCACCGGCGAGGTGGTCGTCCAGGGACGCGGCCGCAAGATCCGTGTCATCAAGTTCAAGCGCCGCAAGAACTACCTGCGCAAGAAAGGTCACCGGCAACACTTCACGGACGTCAGGATCACCGCGATCTCGGCATAGGCTAGGGAAAGAACCATGGCACACAAAAAGGCAGGCGGCAGCACGCGCAACGGTCGCGATTCGGAATCGAAACGCCTCGGCGTCAAGAAGTTCGGTGGCCAGCACGTGGTGGCCGGCAACATCCTCGTCCGCCAGCGCGGCACCAAGTTCCATCCCGGCGTCAATGTCGGCTGCGGCCGCGACCACACCCTGTTCGCGAAGGCGGACGGTGTCGTGAAGTTCGAGCACCGCGGCCCGTTGAATCGCAAGATCGTCAGCGTCGTGGCGTAGCCGCGGCGTAGCGTCGACGAGTCGACGCTGCGGTCGCCACGTCGGAGCCACTGTGCATCGCGCCAGCCAATCCGATGAAATTCGTCGATGAAGCGGTCATCGAAGTCCACGCCGGCAAGGGCGGCGACGGGGCACTGAGCTTCCTGCGCAGCCGCAACCTGCCGCGCGGTGGGCCGGACGGTGGCAACGGCGGCAGCGGCGGCGCCGTCTACCTCGTTGGCGATGCTGCGCTCAACACGCTTGTCGACTTCCGCTTCATGCCCCGCTACCGGGCGGCCAACGGCGACAGCGGTGGGGGGCGCGACAAGACGGGGGCAAACGGGGAGACGCTGAACGTCCGTGTGCCGGTGGGCACCACGATCATCGACGAGGAAACGCGCACCACGATCGGTGATGTTTCCCGCGAAGGTGAAGCGGTTCTCGTCGCCAAGGGGGGCGATCGCGGCTTCGGCAACGCCCATTTCAAGTCGAGCACCAACCGTGCCCCGCGCCACACGACCCCAGGCCGGCCGGGCGACCACCGACGCTTGCGCCTCACCCTGAAGGTGGTCGCCGATGCGGGCCTCCTTGGGATGCCGAATGCCGGCAAGTCGACGCTCATTTCCCGGGTGTCGGCATCGCGGCCGAAGGTGGCCGACTATCCGTTCACGACGCTCACCCC
The DNA here is from genome assembly GCA_965203685.1 of Candidatus Azotimanducaceae bacterium. GTDB lineage: Bacteria > Pseudomonadota > Gammaproteobacteria > Pseudomonadales > Azotimanducaceae > VXYL01. Next base: position 4,251,894 of record OZ241908.1, on the reverse strand, counting down.
GAATCTCGGCGTTGTCCGGATCGACGACAACGCGAGCTTCGTGCTCGCGGACCTGCCCGGGCTCATCGCCGGCGCATCCGAGGGCGTGGGACTGGGGTTCCGGTTCCTGAAGCACTTGTCGCGGGCCCGGTTGTTGCTGCACTTGGTGGATGCCGTGCCGATGGACGGCTCGGATCCGGTGGCTAACGTGCGCGAGATCGAGGCTGAACTCTTCGCCTACAGCGACGTGTTCCGCGAGCGGGAGATCTGGATCGTCGCCAACAAGCTTGATCTGCCTGGCGCGGACGTCTGCTTCACGGCACTGAAGGGAGCTTTCCCGGAGCGTCCCTGTTTCGCCGTGTCCGCCGTGACCGGTGCCGGTCTCGACGAACTCACGCAGGCGGTGATGGCCCATGTCGAGGCGGACCGGCAGCGTCTGGAGGACGACGAAGGCTTCGCCAATGCGCGGCGCGACATCGATGGGCGGCTGGGCGATGCGGTCCTCGCCCGCGCGTTCGCCGACGATCGGGAGCGCGCGCGGGCTAAGCGCGCGACCGACGAACCCGAGGTGATCTACCGCCGTGATTGATGCTGATGCGGCGCAAAGCTGGGTCGTCAAGGTCGGCAGCGCCTTGCTGACCGACCACGGCACCGGCATCTCGGCCGATGCCTTGGATGAATGGTGCCGGCAGATCGCGGCGCTCAGCACGGCCGGCAAGCGCGTCGTTCTGGTCTCGAGCGGCGCGGTGGCCGAGGGATGTCGGCGGCTCGGCTTCGACGTTCGCCCGCGCACGATCCACGAACTGCAGGCGGCGGCCGCCGTCGGCCAGTCGGGCCTGATCGAAGCCTACGAACAAGCGTTCCGGCGCTACGAGCGGCGTATCGCCCTGGTGCTGCTCACCCACGACGACCTGGCCGACCGCGAGCGTTACCTCAACGCCCGGACGACGTTGAGTACGCTCCTGGATCTCGGCGTGGTGCCCATCGTCAACGAGAACGACTCCGTGGCGACCGACGAGATCAAGCTTGGCGACAACGACACGCTGGCCGGCATGGTGACGAGCCTCCTCTCCGCGGACCTCTTGGTGTTGCTGACGGATCGCGAGGGGTTCCACGAAGCCGACCCTCGCACGCACCCAGACGCGCCGGTTGTTCGCGAAGCGCCCGCTGGGGACAAGCGACTCGATGCCATGGCGGGCGCCGTGGCGGGCAGCTTGGGTCGCGGCGGCATGGTGACCAAGCTCGCCGCGGCCCGCAGCGCGGCCCGTTCCGGCGCGCACACCGTGATCGCCCACGGGCGTTCGAGAGACGTCCTCCTGAGACTTGCCCAGGGTGAGAGTATCGGCACGCTGCTGACGGCTGACTTGGCCCCGCTCGATGCCCGCAAGCGATGGATCGCCGGGCAACTGCGGGCGAGGGGCGAGCTTCGCGTGGACGCCGGCGCGAGCCACGCGATCATCCACCGCGGCGTCAGCCTCTTGCCCGCCGGCGTAACCGACGCAACCGGAGCGTTCCGACGAGGCGACATGGTGCGTGTGCTCGACCCGGACGGCGTCGAGATCGCCAAGGGTCTAGCCAACTACGATGCCGTGGAAACGCGGAAGCTCATCGGCCGCAAGTCGACCGACATCGAGGCCGTCCTCGGCTACGTCGACGAACCAGAAGTCGTCCACCGCGACAACCTAGTGGTGAACGCCAGCGTCTGATGCGGGATGGTACGCGGACGTCCACGTCCGCATTGGGTTTGGTACGACGCTTGTTGCGGGCCGGGAGGCCCGCGTACCGACGTCTCGCTAGGCTTGCGCCATGGCGCGGATCCGCGCCGCCAACCGCGACTTATGCCGCGCCGCCTTGTTCCTATGCATGATGCCCTTGCCGACCATCGTGTCGATCACCGGCTGGGCACTCGCGAGTGCGCTGGCCGCGGCCTCGCGGTCCCCGGATTCGATGGCCGTGACGACCTTCTTGATGTAGGTGCGCACGGTGGATCGATGGGCGACATTGCGCAGACGATGGGTTTCCGCTTGGCGGGCACGCTTGCGCGCTTGGGGGCTGTTGGCCAAGATGTTCCTCGTGGACGACGTGGGTTCGAACCGGCGGCGTAATATGCCGTCGCGCTTACGCAGTGTCAAACGCCTGCAGCGCTGCTGCCGACCGGTCGCTGGGCGTGCGGTAGAGCCATGATCCGGCTGCTCTTCCTAACGCACCGTTACCTGGGTATCGCGGTCGGCCTGGTGGTCACGCTGTGGTGTCTCTCCGGGTTCGTGATGATGTACGTGCAGTACCCCGAGTTGCCGCGGGCCGATCGGGTCGCCTGGCTTGCGCCACTGGATTTGCGCGACTGCTGCCGGTTGCCGAACCACTTCGGCAATATCGACGTGGATCGGTTCGCGATCGAAATGCTGGCCGACCGGCCCGTGCTGCGCGTGCTCTCCGGTTATCGGCAGTACGTGATGGACCTGTCCGACGGCCGGATCCTCGGCGGTCTCGACGAACCGACGGCGCGATCGATCGCGGCCACCGCGGCGCGGAACTTCGGCTTGGCGGGCCAGCCCGTCCTTCGGGGCCGGATCGAGCGTGACCAGTGGACCGTGTACGGGTCCTACAACCCGGATCGTCCGCTCTTTCACTTCGCGATGGAGGATGCGCCGGGCACCGAGTTCTACATCGCCAGCACCACCGGCGAGATCGTGCAGATGACGACGGGGCACGTGCGTTTCTGGAACTGGATCGGAGCCGTCGTGCACTGGCTCTATCCGACCATGCTCCGCCAGCACACCGCCGTGTGGCTGCAGGTGGTCATCTGGCTCACCATCGTCAGCCTGTTCCTCACGGTGATCGGTGCCTATGTAGGCATCCGGCAGTTCCGCTTCCGGCTGCGCCAGCGCCGGTCGCCGTACCGCGGGTGGGGTCTGTGGCATCACTACGCCGGCTTGGTGTTCGGCCTCTTCACGCTGACGTGGCTGGTCAGTGGCTTGTTCTCCGTCAACCCGTGGGGTGCGCTCGAGGGTCGTAGCTTCGCCCCCGAAGCGGAGCGCCTTGGCGGGTTGCGCTTCGACTACGCCGGCGTGCGCGAGGCCATGCGGTCGCTTGGCGGAACTGTCGCCCCGACCGGCGCCGTGCGGGTCGAGGGCTTCGCGGTGGGAGGGGCGCTGAGCTTCTTGGCGACCGACGCCGACGGGGAGCGGTGGCGACTCGACCCTGAGACGTTCGGCGTCGCACCGCTGCCGGAGAGCTACTTTGAACAGGCGGCAGCGACGTTGCGCCCGGATGCGGCGGTGCTTGATGCCGGGTGGTTGGGCACCGGCGATGCGTACTACTACACGCACCACGAGGCGCGGTCCTTTCCCGTCTATCGAATCCGCTACGAAGACGGTGAGCGGATATACCTCGATCACGTCAGCGGGGAACTGGCCTTCGCGGTGGATCGCGAACGGCGCTGGTGGCGATGGGTATTCCACGCGTTGCATCGCGGCGATTTCAGCGCCGTGGCGCGAGCACGGCCCGTGTGGGACCTGATGATGTGGGTGCTGCTGCTCGGGGTGACGGTGGGGACGGTCACCGGCACGTGGATGGGCGTGCGACGACTTGTTCGCTGGTGCGCTAGGCCGCGGCAGCATCCGTTCAATGCCACGCCGGCCATCGACGCGGAACGCTCAGTCGCCGGGTAGGGGCATCTCTTGGCTGTCCTCGGCACGGGCGCGGCGAAACGCGGGCACCGGCCCTTCCGTGCGCACCTGCTCCAGCCAGAAGACACCGTCGTACGGGGCGCTGTTGCCACGGGTGCCGATGAGATCGAGGTCGCCGTCCCGGTCGAGGTCGCGGGTGAGGAACTTGTCGAACATGCCGCGCTTGCGGCGACTGACGTCGTGCCGTGGCCAAGGCTCTGCGGGCGTTCCGGGGTTCGCGAACCAGCCGATGCGGCCGAGCGGATCGTCGACGGTGACGTCGCCGTCGCGATCGCGCGGGCCGCGGCTGTAGCTGCCGACGACGACGTCCGGGTCGCCGTCGGAGTCGATGTCGGCGAGCTTGATCGCCGTCATGGTGTCCGGTCCGAAGTCGCCGATGCGGTGTGCTTGCCATGCCGCAGCGACCTCGGCTGGCTGTTCGAGCCACGCGAGACCGATGGACGTGGCGGCGACGATGTCGAGGCGCCCGTCGCCGTTGAAGTCGGCGTAGTCGAGGTTGAAGCCGCCGGTCTGGGCACCGTCGACCGTGATCGGGTGTTCGCGGAACTTCGGCGTGCCGGCGGAGATGTTCTCGAAGTAGATCAGCCGCGCCTCGCCGCGGGAGCCGCCAACGATGTCCAGGTCACCATCGCCGTCGAGATCCACGGGCTCGGAGTTCTGCGGAACGCTGTAGGTACCGAGCACCGTCTCCCGCCAGCCGTCGGCGTGCAGCGGGTCGCCGATCACGGTGAACAGCGAAATGGGCGTCTTGCGGGCGAAGTCGTCGGGGTTGGGGTTCTGCGCGCCCTTGTTCGGTGCCACGGCCTCGGGCGTACCGTCGTTGTCGAAGTCCGCGAAGAAGACGCGGATGTAGGACCCGCGTCCCCGGGTCATCGGCAGGATCAGGCGCGGCCATGGCGTCGAGCGCACCTTGTCCCGGGGATTCTGCAGGTAGATCAGGTGCGCGAGTTCGGCCGCGACGATCACGTCGAGTGCGCCGTCGCCGTTGACGTCGGCGATGGCCGCATCCTCGGGCGCGGCGGCATCGGTACCCTCGGCGAGCGTCACGTTGTGCCAGCGCTGCGGATCCGCACTGCCGAAGGCTATGCGCACGTGCCCCTCGGGCGTACCGGCGTACTCGGTGTCGGACTCGTGCACGGAGACGATGTCCTCGAAGCCGTCTCCGTCTAGGTCGCCCATCACCAAGCCATCGCTACCTGAGAACGGGACGCCACTAAGCGTTGGGTCGTCGATCAGGTGCTCACGCCAACTGATGAACTGCCCGTCCGTGGTCTGCGCCGCCGTGGGCGTATCGCCGACCGGCAGTGAGTTCGCGGCTGCGCCGAGACAGGCTGTCGTCAGGAGCGCTAGCAAGGCGATGCCAGCGTGCTTTGATGCGCAATTGCACATTGGAGCGTGCGGGATAGAGTCCAAGCTTTGGAGCGTAGCATGCGGATGAGTCTGAGCCTGTGAGCGCAAGCGAGGCAGAAGAGACGCGGGACGTTGCCGCCCAGGGCGGCGTTGTCGGCGGGATGACGGTGCTGTCGCGCATCTCCGGCCTGGCCCGGGACGTTGCGCTGTCCCACATCCTCGGCGCTGGCGTCGCGGCGGACGTGTTCTTCCTCGCCTTCCGGATTCCGAACTTCTTCCGTCGGTTGTTCGCCGAAGGCGCGTTCTCCCAAGCCTTCGTCCCGGTGCTCGCCGAGTACCGGGAGCGCCGCGATGCGGGTGCCCCCGGAGGCGAAGCGGCGTTGCGTGCGTTCGTGGCGGCGATGAGCGGCAATCTCGGCGCCGTGCTCTTGGTGACGGTGGTCGTGGGGGTGGCCGGCGCCTGGGGGCTGGTTGCGCTCTTCATGCCCGGCTACTTCGACGATCCCGCGCAGTTCGCCTTGGCCGTGGACCTCACGCGGATCATGTTTCCCTACATCGCGTTCATCTCGCTGGTGGCGTTCGCCGGCGCTTTGCTGAACAGCGCCAATCGTTATGCCGTCCCGGCGTTCACGCCCGTGTTGCTGAACGCCTCGCTGATCGCGGCCGCCCTGGTGGCGGCGTTGCAGGCCAAGCCGGACCTCAACGCCGCCGCATATGCGCTGGCCTGGGGGGTACTCGCCGCCGGGGTGGCGCAGTTCCTGTTCCAGGTCCCGTCGCTTGCCGGTGTGGGGCTCCTGGTGCGCCCCAGGCCGGATTGGCGCCACGAGGGTGCGCGCAAGGTCGGCGTATTGCTGGTGCCGGCCGTTGTTGCGGCGTCGGCGGGCCAAATCAACGTCCTGGTGAGCACCGTGTTGGCGTCCACGCTCGAGGCGGGGAGCGTGTCGTGGCTGTTCTATGCCGACCGGCTGATGGAACTGCCGATCGGCGTCGTGGCCGTGGCCTTGGGTACGGTCTTGATTACGAACCTGTCCCGTCTGCATCGCCGCGGCGAGGACGAGCAATTCAGCGCCATGCTGGATTGGGGTTTGCGCATCGGACTGTTGCTCGGGGTGCCCGCCGCAGCCGCGTTGGTGGTCCTGGGGCTTCCCCTGGTGGCAACCATCTTCCAGCATGGCGAGTTCAGCGCGCGGGATGCGGATCGCACGACGATCGCCTTGGCCGCCTATGCCATTGGCCTGGTGCCGCTGGTGCTCGTGAAGATTGCCCAGCCCGGTTACTTCGCCCACCAGGACACCCGGACGCCGCTGAAGTACACGGTCGCTTCCATTGTCGTCAACATCGGCGTCAGCCTTGCGACGTTCCGTTGGCTCGGCTTCCTGGGCTTGGCACTCGCGAACAGCGCCGCGGCCTTCGTCAATGCCGGCCTTTTGCTGCGCGGCTTGTTCGCGCTCGGTCGTTGCCGGTGGACGTCCGGGTTGGGGCGCACCATCGTGGCAACGTCCGTTGGGACGGTGGCCATGGTCGCCGTGCTCCTTTACGCGGCGCCCGGTCGCGACGAGTGGCTCGCGATGGGGCTCGCGCTGCGCATTGGCTGGCTCGCCGTGCTCGTACCGGGCGGCTTGGTGGTCTTCGTCCTGCTCGTGCTGGCGTTCGGCATCCGGCCTCGGGACCTGCGCCACCGCGCTTGAAACGGGCCTTTTTCGTCGCGGCAACCCGTAAACTTCGCGGCCATGGAGATCATCCGCGGCCTGCACAACATCCGGCCTCGTCACAAGGGCTGCGTGGCGACGATCGGCACGTTCGATGGCGTCCACCACGGCCACCAGATGCTCCTGGCCCACCTCAAGGCCAAGAGCGAGGAACTCGGCGCCCCGAGCTTGCTGGTCACGTTCGAGCCGCAACCGCGCGAGTACTTCGAGCGGACACCGGTTCCCGCGCGGCTCACGCGGTTCCGCGAGAAGATCCACATCCTGCGCGCCACCGGTGTCGACCGGGTGTTGTGCATTCCGTTCAACGAGCGCACGCGGCTGATCTCGGCCACGGAGGTCATCGAACGATTCCTGGTCGATCTCCTCGGGGTGCGCTACGTCGTGGTCGGGGACGACTTCCAGTTCGGCAAGGATCGCGAAGGCGACTACGCGATGCTCAAGGAGGCGGGGGATCGTTTCGGATTCGGGGTCAGCCACATGGGCACGCTGACCTTCGACCATGAGCGGATCAGCAGCACGCGGATCCGCGACGCCCTCTCGACCGGCGACTTCGCGCTGGCGGAGAAACTGCTCGGTCGACCGTATTTCATGATGGGCCGCGTGGTCTACGGCCGCCAGATCGGCCGCACGATCGGCATACCCACGGTGAACATCCGCCTGCAGCGCTACAAGGCGGCGTTGTCCGGCGTATTCGCCGTGACGGTGGACGGGCTCGGCGGCACGCGCCTCGGCGCCGCCAACATCGGCGTTCGCCCGACCGTCGCCGTCGATGGGCGACCCTCGAAGGAGCCGCTGCTCGAGGTGCACGTTTTCGACTTCGACGAGGAGGTCTACGGACGTCTCTTGACCGTGACGCTCAAGTGGAAGATCCGTGATGAACGGTGGTTCCCCTCGCTGGAGGCGATGAAGGTGGAGATCGACCGCGACGTGGCGAAGACCCGGGCGTACTTCGCCGAGCACCCGCCAGCCCCGGGGGGCGCGTTGTGAAGCGGTGGTACGTGCTTGCGGCGGGCGTACTCGCGCTGGACCAAGCCACCAAGTGGCTTGCGATGCGTACGCTCACCGAGGGCTTTCCGGTCGATGTCCTGCCGTTCCTGTCCTGGACCCTGACCTACAACACCGGTGCGGCGTTCAGCTTGTTCGAGGGGCTCGGCGGTGTCATTGCCGTTGTCGCCGCGGGCGTCTCGGTCTATCTCATCATCGAGATCTGGCGCTTGCGCGAGGGGTGGCTGGAAGGCGCGGCGTACGGGCTGATCCTGGCCGGGGCGTTGGGGAATCTCACGGACCGGTTACGTCATGGCCAGGTGGTGGACTTCGTACACGTCCACTACGACTGGTTCAACTTTCCCGTGTTCAACGTGGCCGACAGCGCCATCACGGTGGGCGCGGCGGCGTGGATCTGGCTCTTGGTCATGGATGCCAGGCGCGGCTCGAAACGGTCGCGCGAAGGTGATGCATGACCAAGTTGATCGCCCGCCAAGGAGACTTGGCGATCGGTCCGGGCACGACGGTCACCCTGCACTTTTCCATCCATCTCGCCAATGGCGAAGAGGTCGACACCACGCGGCGCGGCAAGCCGGCCACGTTCCAAGTCGGGGACGGCAACATGGCGCCCGGTTTCGAGGCCGCGTTGTTCGGGCTGCGCGCCGGGGACGACGAGCGCCTTTGGATTACACCGGAAGAGGGCTTTGGCCTACGCAAGAACGAGAACATTCGCACAATTCGTCGGGCGGATTTCCCTAACGCTACCGATTTGGAACCCGGGATGATGATGGTTTTCGACGCGGCGGGCGGCGAGTTGCCCGGCGTCGTGCGGACCGTCGGCGAGGACACCGTGGAGGTCGACTTCAACCATCCCCTGGCGGGCCGCGAACTGTCCTTCGACGTCACCATCCTGCGCGTCGAAGCCTGACTGCCAGTCGACTCGCCGCCCGCGCGACCCGGGAGGTTGGGGATGCGCGGGTTTTCACTGATTGAATTGCTGGTTGCGCTAGCGATCCTGGCGATCGCCACCGCGGTCGCCTTGCCGATCTACAACACGTACAGCGTTCGGGCGGAGCGGACAGGCATCCAGGCCGACCTGTTGCGTTGCGCACAGGGCATGGAGCGGCACGCCAATGTCGCGATGAACTACGAAGGCGCGGTTGATACGGATGACGACGGCGCGGGCGACGCGTCGACGGGCCTGGTGTCGCGCAACATCTGCGAGGTCGCCTCGACCGCGTACACGGTCACCGTGCAATCGGCCGATGCCGCCCGGTTCGTCCTTCGCGCCCGCGCCGTGCATGCCGACAGCCCGGTCGGCCGCGACGGCATGCTGGAACTCCACAGCACGGGCGCTCGGCGGTGGGACCGCAACAATGACGGCGACTTCGACGACGACGGCGAGACCGGGTGGCAGCCATGACAGGAGGCTTTTCGCTGCTGGAGTTGCTGGTGGCGGTCCTGGTCGTCGCCGTGGGCGCTCTCGGCGTTGCGGGACTGCAGTTGGCGAGCATCCAGAACAACCGGGGCGCCATGCAGTACAGCGTGATGACGGCCCTTGCGACCGACCTCGTCGAGCGCATGCGCGCCAACCCGGGCGCTGACTACAGCACCGATCTTGGCGCCGCGCCGCCGCCGTTCCATGACTGCCTGGCGAACGACTGCACGCCGGGGCAATTGGCGCAGTTCGACCTGGCGGTTTGGAAATGCGGGCTCGGCAAGTGGCAGGAGGACGCGACATGCACCGGCCTGCCGGAGACGATCCGCCCGATGACGGTGCTCCCGGGCGCCGATGGGAAGGTGGTCGAGGACGCCGGGGTGGTCACGGTGACCGTGGCCTGGGGACGCGCGGGAAGAGACACGTTCGAGATCGCGGTGCGGCGATGAGCCGCAACCGCCGCCGACAGTCCGGGTTCTCGCTGTTGGAACTCTTGCTCGCCGCCGCGTTGGGCGCCTTGACGACCGCCGCGGTGGCCCAGCTTTTCGTGAGCAACGCGCGTGCGTCCGTCGTGCAGACTGGACAGGCGCGGCTGCAGGAGTCAGCGCGCTTTGCGCTCTACTTCCTGGCCGACTCGGCGCGCTCGGCAGGCTATTTCGGCTGCGGGTCTGCAACACTCGCCGACGGCCTTGGGGGTACTTGGCGCGGTGACCTGACCCAAGACATCACAACGGCTGTTGCGGGTGCGGACAACGTCGGCGACGCGGGCGACGTGTCCGCGTGGGAACTGGGGGACCGGGAACTCAAGCCGGGGAGCGACGTTGTCCTATTCAGGCGCATCGATGGGCTCGGCCACGATCTCGCGCAACAGTTCGACGCCGACAGCGAGTTGATCATCGCCAGTTCCTTTACACCTGTGTCGGGACAGTTGGCGGTGCTGTCGGCTTGCGGCCAGCTTGGAGTGCTTGGCATAGAGAGCATTGCCAGGCGCAGTGGTCTGGTTACGTTGACGGAGTCCGTCGACATCGGTGCATTGGTCCCCGAGGATTTCGCCTACGGGGATCCTGCCGGACCCGCGGCCACGGTCCTCGCGCCCGTGGTCAGCGAGACCTACTTCATCGGTCGGAGCCGGTTCGTCAACAATCGCGGCGAGTCGGGTTGGGCGCTGTGGCGCAAGGCCGGCCGGGCGGATGAGGTGGTCTCGGGGGTGGACGATCTCCAGGTCCTGTACGGGATCGACACGACGCCGGACGATAGCGATGTGGCACCCGAGCGCTACGTGACCGCGGACGGCATCGGGGCGGCGGTCGTGCGCGCGGTATGGATCCGCGTCACGGCGTCCAGTGTCGACGCCGTCAGCGAGGACGATCAGCCTCTCGAGCAGACGATCTCGCAGACGGTCGCGCTGCGCAATCCGTGGACGCCGTTGTGACGGCATGGTCGCAACGCCAGCGCGGCATGGTGCTGCTGATCAGCCTGGGCCTGCTGTTGTCGCTGACGCTGGCGGCCGTCAGCGCCGCACAGACCACGGTGTTGGAGTTGCGCATGGCGCGCAATGGACGCGATGCGACGCTCGCCTTCCATGCCGCAGAGGCGGCCCTCTCGGATGCCGAGTTGGCGATCGTGGCCGGTACCGTTTCCCCGTTGTCGGCGCAGGCCTACAGGGCGGCGCCACCATGGCAGTCCCATGATTGGCCGGACTCGGATTCCGCCTATGTCGTCGAGGCCGTTGCGACCGTCGGTGAGGAGCCTTCCGGCGAAGTCGAGGTCTTCCGCGTGACCGCGCGCGGTCGAGGGCCCGGCAGCGCCGTGGCGTGGCTGCAGACGACCTACGGCCAAGCCAACGCGCCGGGGGCGGACCCGCGGATGACCGGCCGGCTGTCCTGGGTGGCCTTGCCGGCTTGGTAGCGGTACGCGGGCCTCGCGGCCCGCCATCCACGCTAGCAGTCCACGTCCCGGCGATCGACGCCATCGAAGCGGTCATCGCCGTCGCGGTCGCGTTCGTGGTAGAGCCGGCCTTGGTTGTTGATCACGATGCGGCGCGCGTGCAGTGGATCGCCTTCGGGTGAACAGACGAACAGGCTGCCGGCTTGCGTGATCGATCCGTCCGGGCGAAACGTGAGCCCCGACGCTCGCCGGTTCCACGTGACTTGGTAGCCAACGGGCAGGGGCGGCAGCGTGAGCGCGACGGTGCCGTTGACGGCGACGTTCGCACCGGTGTCCCAGCTATTGCGCGGTCCGCACGCCGGCCCTTGGCCGGGGCACAGAGTGGCCTCCAGACCGCGCGATACGGCGAGATGCCGGGCGAACCGCACCGCGCCGATCATCTGCTCGACGGTGGTGTCCGCACGGCTGCGCGAGGCCAGCGTTGCCAGGCTCGGCGCGGCAACGCTGAAGAGCACCGCGGCGATGGCGAGGACGGCGAGCAGTTCGGCGACCGTCAGGCCGGCCGCGGGCGTTGTTTGGGATGACATCGGTTTGCCGCGCAAAACCGCGACTGTGGCAGGTGGAGGAGGTCGCCGTCTGTGGCCGATGTCTTGTCTTCGTGTAGGAGATCCGCTTTTGCGGGGTCAGGACGCCTCGGCGTCGTCGCGCGGGAACTTCAGCGGCGGCGGCACCTCCGGCCGGTCGAGAAGCCCAAACGAGACCATGTTGAGCCACGACCGGTCCCGGTTCTCGATGACGTTCTTGAGTACCAGTTGACCCTCGTCGTCGAACCCGTGGTAGTCGGGGAAGTTGAGCGCCAGCACGCTGAGTGCGTCTTCAGCGGCCTCCGCCAGGCCGAGCTTCCAGTTGGCTTCCACGAGTACGGCCAGGGCGTCGGCGACGGCCGGTGTCTGGGCGTAGTTCTCGATCACGTGGCGGGCGCGGTTCGCCGCGGCTACATTGGCGCCACGGCCGATGTAGAAGGTTGCGACGTTGACCTCGGCCTCGGCCAGGGCATTGCGTAGGTAGACCATGCGCTGACGAGCGTCCGGGGCGTATTCGCTCGCGGGGAAGCGCGTCACGAGTTCGTTGAAGTCCGAGAACGCCTGCTCCAAGTGCGAAACGTCGCGGCGGGCGATGTCCGAGGTCATGAAGCGTGCGAACGCGGCCCGATCCCTCGCCAGCGCGGTGAGTCCGCGCATGTAATAGGCGTAGTCCACGTTGGGGTGCTGGGGGTGCAAGCGGATGAAGCGCTCGGCGGCATCCTTGGCCGCGTCGAGGTCGCGCGCCATGTGCTGCGCGTAGATCAGTTCGAGTTGCGCCTGCTCGGCGTAGCGCCCGAATGGAAAGCGCGCTTCGAGCCTCTGCAGCCGGGTGATGCCCTGCGTGTAGTTGCCGGCGCTCAGGCCCGATTGCGCGCGCCTGTAGAGCAACTGCTCGCTGGTCTCCTCCTCGTCGTCGAACTCGTCGTCGTCGCCGAAGAAAGGCATCCACGCGCAACCCGACGTCGCCAAGAGGGCGACGATCACGGCGGGGAGCGTTGGGCGGTCTAGGCGCATCGCGATTCGTTGATTGGGCCAGCGCTTATGCTAGGGCATACGGTGCGCCTTTGCACCGCCACGCTTGCTGGCGAGGCGGCGAACCAAGGCGGCGAGGAACGTGGGATGAGCGGCCACACGGGACAGCAGACCGATTCCGCAAAGGTGGAATTAGACGCCGTCGTGCCCGAGGAGTTCAGCGGCGTCCGCGTCGACCGCGTCGCGGCCATGTTGTTCGCCGAACACCGTCGGCAATCGGGCGTGTCGCGCGCCGAGATCGTGCGTTGGCTGCGCGACGGTTCGCTGACCGTGGATGGCCGCATGGTCAAGCCGAAGATGCCCGTGCGCGGCGGGGAACGGATTCGGGTGCGGGCCGTTCGGGAGACACGCTTCGACTGGCAGGCGGCGCAGGACGTGGCTTTCGAGGTGGTCTACGAGGACGCGAGCCTCGTCGTAGTGGACAAGCCCCCCGGGTTGGTGGTCCACCCGGGTGCCGGCAACGCGGACGGCACGCTGGTCAACGGCCTGCTGCGTCGCCGTCCCGAACTCGCCAAGCTGCCGCGCGCCGGGCTGGTACACCGCTTGGACAAGGACACGAGCGGGCTGCTGGTGGTGGCCGCGCAGCCCGCGAGCCGCGCTGCCCTGACCGCGGCCATGGCGGACCGCCGCATCGAGCGCGAGTACCTGGCCATCGTCGAGGGCCAGTTGATCGCGGACCGGCGCATCGAAGCGAACATCGGGCGCGATCCGAACAACCGGCTGCGGCACCGCGTTCGCAGCGACGGGCGCCCTGCGGTGACCCATGTCGCCGTTCGCGAGCGCTTCTCCGCGCACACGTTCGTCGCAGCGCGGCTGGAAACCGGCCGCACGCACCAGATCCGCGTCCACATGGCGAGCATCGGGCATCCGCTCGTCGGCGACCGACGTTACGGTGCGCGCGGCGTCGTACCGCGCGGGGCCAGCCCGGAGGCGGTCACCCACATCCGGGGCTTCCGACGCCAGGCCCTGCACGCCGCCAAGCTCGCGTTCGAGCATCCGGACAGCGGCGACCCGATGCGCTTCGAGTCGCCCCTCCCGGAGGACATGGCGAGGCTGCTTTCCGCTCTTCGAGCGCAGTGATCTAGCGGGCCACGCCCCTCGAGGTGCACGGGAGTCGCCGAATCACCCGCTGGATCGTCGCCGAATCACCCGTTGAAGTCACGACAAACGCCCCGTTGAAATCTCGACAAACACCCCGTTGGATTGTCTTCCGCAGGTGTTTTCTATAGGCTCCCTGCCAGCCTTGCCGTGGCCGTCCACACCAAAACAGATGAGCTACCAAACTAGGATCGTAGAGGACGAACTCGCCTTGTTGCTCGGCGCAACCGGTGCCGTTCTCGTCGAAGGCGCAAAGGCATGCGGCAAGACCGCGACCGCCATGCAGGTGGCTGCAAGCGAGGCGCGGCTCGATGTCGACATCAACGCGCGCCGCATGGTCGAGGTCGATCCACGGACGGTATTGGCCGGCGAGACGCCGCGCTTGATCGACGAATGGCAGCTTGCGCCGACGATCTGGAACCACGTGCGCCGCGAAGTCGACCAGCGCGGCAGCCCGGGCCAGTTCATCCTCACCGGCTCGGCGGTGCCGGCGGACGACATCTCCCGACACACCGGAGCGGGCCGTTTCTCGCGACTGCGGATGCGGCCCCTATCCCTCTTCGAGCTTGGGCGCTCGACGGGAAGCATCTCTCTGGGGCGGATCCTCCAAGGCGAGGCGCAGACGACGCCGCATTGCGAGATGTCGGTTCCCGCTCTCGCGGAACTGGTCTGCGCGGGCGGCTGGCCCGGCCACATAGGCAAGCCGCTGAACGCGGTCCTGCGCGCCAATCGCGGCTACGTGGGCGAAGTCTGCCGGGCGGACGTCGCCCGCGCGAGCGGCAAGGACCGCGATCCGGTCAAGGTCGAACGCCTTTTTCGGTCCCTTGCCAGGAATGTGGCGACGCCTGCGTCGCTATCGAGGCTGGCGGCGGACGTGGGTGGCGCGAACGGGCAGGGACTGAAGGCGGACACGGCGGCTGGGTACGTCGATGCGCTGCAGCGCCTCATGGTGCTGGAGGATCAGCCCGCTTGGGCGCCGCACCTGCGGTCCCGGACCACGCTGCGTTCCATGCCGGTGCGCCACTTCGTGGATCCGTCGCTGGCGGTCGCTGCCATGCGTGCCACGCCGGAACGCCTCCTCGCCGATCTCGAGTACTTCGGGTTTCTGTTCGAGTCCCTGGTCATCCGTGATCTGCGCGTCTACGCGCAAGCCGTTGATGCGCGCGTCTTCCACTACCGCGAGAAGGACGGCCTCGAGGTGGATGCGGTCGTGGAGGCCGCCGATGGTCGCTGGGCGGCCCTGGAGATCAAGCTAGGCGAACGCTGGGTACCGGAGGCGCAGGCGAATCTGCGGCGGCTTGCCGCCCGCCTGGCCGGCAGCGACCACGGCGAACCGGCCGCCTTGGCTGTCGTCGTTCCGAATGGCTACGGCTACGCGGGCGGCGACGATGTTGGCGTCATTCCGGTCGGTGCATTGGGTCCGTAGGGAACTTAAGCGCACCGGCAGTCTGTTGGTG
This sequence comes from Candidatus Azotimanducaceae bacterium, assembly GCA_965203685.1. Classification (GTDB taxonomy): domain Bacteria; phylum Pseudomonadota; class Gammaproteobacteria; order Pseudomonadales; family Azotimanducaceae; genus VXYL01. The sequence goes on along the minus strand of OZ241908.1, from coordinate 4,236,687 downwards.
CGCGGGCAGACCCGATAGAATTGCGCGTTTCGCTTTTCGAGTTGACCGGCCGATGACCGAGCGCCTCTCCGGTGGGGAAATGCTCATCCGCGCGCTGCAGGACGAGGGGGTGGAGTACATCTTCGGCTACCCTGGCGGGGCGGCGCTGCACATCTACGACGCCGTCTTCAAGCAGCAGCGTATCGAGCACATCCTCGTCCGCCACGAGCAGGCCGCTACGCACATGGCGGACGGCTACGCACGTTCCACCGGCAAGCCCGGCGTGGTGCTGGTCACGTCGGGTCCGGGGGCGACCAATGCCATCACGGGGCTCGCCACGGCGTTCATGGATTCGACGCCGATCATCGTGATCTCGGCCCAGGTGCCGAACGAGGTGATCGGCACGGACGCGTTCCAGGAAACGGACATGGTCGGCGTGTCGCGGCCCGTCGTGAAGCACAGCTACATGGTCAAGAGCGCCGACGAGATCCCCCGAGTCGTCAAGGAGGCGTTCTACATCGCGAGTTCGGGTCGCCCGGGTCCGATCGTCATCGACATCCCGAAAGACACCACCGACCCCAACGAGGCCTTCGACTACGACTACCCCGAGGCCGTCTCGCTGCGCTCGTACTCGCCGGCGACCCGCGGTCACGGCGGCCAGATCAGGAAGGCCGTCGCGGCGCTATTGGCGGCCAAGCGACCGGTGATCTACACGGGCGGCGGCATCGTCCAGGGCGAAGCGGGGGAGATGCTCACGGCCATCGCCCACAAACTCGGCTACCCCGTCACGAATACGCTGATGGGCCTCGGTGGCTATCCGGGCACCGACCGGCAGTTCCTGGGCATGCTCGGCATGCACGGCACCTTCGAGGCCAACATGGCCATGCACCAGGCCGACCTCATCTTCGCGGCGGGCGCGCGTTTCGACGACCGGGTCACCAACAACCCCGACAAGTTCGCGCCGGACGCCAAGGTGATCCACGTCGACATCGACCCGGCGGCGATCTCGAAGATCGTCAACGCGGACATCCCGATCGTCGGCCCTGTCGGCGAGGTGTTGACCGAGATGGTGCGGTTGGTCGATGCGGCACTGGAGAAGGATCCGGGGCGCATCGACCGTGCGGCGATCGACGCCTGGTGGGAGCGCATCGACGGCTGGCGGAGCAAGCACGGGTTGGACCACGATCAACGCCATCGCGCCGGGACCAATGGCGCGATGTTGCCCCAGCACGTCGTCCAGGCCGTCTACCGGGCGACCGGCGGGAAGGCGTATGTCACCAGCGATGTCGGGCAGCACCAGATGTTCGCCGCGCAGTACTACAAGTTCGACGCCCCGCGGCGCTGGATCAACAGCGGCGGCCTCGGCACCATGGGCTTCGGCCTGCCGGCGGCCATGGGCGTGCAGTTCGCGCATCCCCACGACACGGTGGCCTGCATCACCGGCGAGGGCAGCTTCATGATGAACATGCAGGAACTGTCCACCTGCATGCAGTACGCGCTGCCCATCAAGATCGTCAACCTCAACAACCAGGCCCTCGGCATGGTCAAGCAGTGGCAGGACATGCAGTACGGCGGTCGCCACTCGCACAGCACCTACCGGGATGCGTTGCCCGATTTCAAGGCGCTCGCCGAGTCCTTCGGCCACGTCGCCTACCGCGTCGACGACCTGGCGGAACTCGACGATGTGATGGCCGACACGTTCGGCGCCAAGCACAAGGACGACCTGGTGTTCATCGACGCCCACATCGACCCGGACGAACACGTCTACCCGATGGCGATCAAGGGCGGTTCGATGGCGGACATGGTGCTCGAGCGCGAACCTGGCCGGGACGATATCCGGGAAGACGTCTGATGCGACGTCTGCTCGCGATCCTGCTCGAGAACGAGGCCGGCGCCCTGTCGCGGGTGGTGGGCCTGTTCGCGCAGCGCAACTACAACATCGAGACGCTCACCGTCGCACCGACCGAGGACAGCACGCTGTCGCGGATCACGCTCCTGACCTATGGCGACGCGGATCGGATCGAGCAGATCACCAAGCACCTGAACCGGCTGATCGAGGTCGTGAAGGTCGTCGACCTGACGGATGGCGACCACATCGAGCGTGAGATCATGCTGGTGAAGGTTCGGGCGGTCGGCGAGGGGCGGGCGGAAGCCAAGCGCATGAGCGACATCTTCCGCGGCCAGATCGTCGACATGACCGCGGACGCGTATACAGTTCAGTTGACCGGGCCGTCGGAGAAGCTCGACGCGTTCATCGCGGCGCTCGGCGATGCGACGATTTTGGAGGTCGTGCGCTCGGGTGTGTCGGGCATCGGCCGGGGCGAGAAAATCCTAAGCTTGTAGGGAATAGGGAAAGAGGAGACGCAACTCATGCAGGTCTACTACGACAAGGACGCTGACCTCTCGATCATCCAGAAGATGAACGTGACGGTGGTGGGGTACGGCTCGCAGGGTCACGCCCATGCCAACAACCTGCGCGACTCGGGCGTCGACGTGACCGTGGGTCTGCGCAAAGGTTCCGGTTCCTGGCCGAAGGCCGAGAACGCTGGCTTCAACGTCCAGTCGGTGGCGTCGGCCGTTGAAGGCGCGGACTTGGTGATGCTGCTGACGCCGGATGAGCAGCAGCGCCACATCTACGAGGAGGAGATCGAACCCAATCTGAAGGAGGGCGCGGCCATCGCGTTCGCCCACGGGTTCAACATCCACTTCCAGTTGATCGAGCCGCGGGCGGACCTCGACGTCGTCATGATCGCGCCGAAAGGCCCGGGCCACACCGTGCGCTCCACGTACGTCGAAGGCGGCGGCGTTCCGTCGCTGATCGCCATCGGTCGCGATGCCAGCGGGGAGGCCAAGGAGATTGCGCTGTCGTACGCATCGGCCAACGGCGGTGGGCGCGCGGGCATCATCGAGACCTCGTTCCGCGAGGAGACCGAAACGGACCTCTTCGGCGAGCAGACCGTGCTTTGCGGGGGTGCGGCGGCCTTGGTCACGGCGGGGTTCGAGACCTTGGTGGAAGCGGGCTATGCGCCGGAGATGGCCTACTTCGAATGTCTCCACGAGCTGAAACTCATCGTCGACTTCTTCTACGAAGGCGGCATCAGCAACATGTGGTACACGGTGTCGAACACTGCGGAATACGGTGGCCTGACGCGCGGCTCACGGATCGTCACGGACGAGACCAAAGCCGAGATGAAGCGCATCCTCGACGAGATCCAGAGCGGCCGGTTCGCCCGTGAATTCGTCACCGAGAACCAGTCCGGCGCGCCGTCGATCAAGGCCATGCGGCGCATGAGCCAGAGCCACCAGATCGAGGAGGTCGGCGCACGGCTGCGTGCGATGATGCCGTGGATCGAGGCCAACAAGCTGGTCGACAAGACCAAGAACTGAGCGCCACCAGGAGCAAGAATGTCCAAGCTATCGGAAGACCCGCGCATCGATCCGCGCATCAAGGCGATCTTCGCGGCCATGCCGGAGACGCGGAACCCGGGGGATGCGGCAAGCCGGGAGGAGCTTCTCGAAGAGGCCAATTCCGACCAAGCGAAGGCGGCGGCCGCAGGCATGGAGCAGTTCCTCGCCATGTGCGACACCGAGGAAATCGCGCCGTCGGCGGGCCTCTCGACCGAGACCAAGACGTTCGAGTCCGCGCCGGACGGCAACACCATCAAGGTCCAGTACATCCGGCCCGACAACGGCGAGGTGGTGCCGTGCGTCTACTACATCCACGGCGGCGGCATGCAGTCGATGTCGTGCTTCATGGGCAACTACCGCGCTTGGGGACGCATCATCGCGGCCCAAGGCGTGGCGGTCGCCATGGTGGACTTCCGCAATGCGCTCACGCCTTCGTCGGCACCCGAGGTCCTGCCCTATCCGGCGGGCCTCAACGACTGCGTTGCCGGCGTCAAGTGGCTGAACGCCAATGCCGATGCGCTCGGCGCCGACGCGAGCCGGGTCGTGATCGCCGGGGAGAGCGGCGGCGGCAACCTGACCTTGGCGACGGGCTTGCGACTCCTCAAGGACGGTGACATTGGCCTGGTCCAAGGCCTGTACGCCTTGTGCCCGTACATCGCGGGCCGGTGGCCGCTTCCGGAGAACCCGTCGTCGACCGAGAACAACGGCATCTTGCTCGACCTGCACAACAACCGCGGCGCGATGGCCTACGGCATCGAGGAGCTTGAGGCCGAGAATCCGCTCGCGTGGCCGGGCTTCGCCACCGAGGACGACGTGCGCGGCCTGCCGGGCGTGGTGATCAGCGTCAACGAGTGCGACCCGTTGCGCGACGAAGGCGTCAACTTCTACCGCCTGCTGCTGCGCGCCGGCGTCCCTGCCCAATGCCGCCAGGTGATGGGCACGATCCACGGCACCGAGATTTTCCCGATGACGTGCCCGGACGTCAGCCGCGAGACCGCACGCAGCCTCGCCGACTTCTGCCGCGGAAGCACGCGGTAGCGTCGGGCGGCCGCCGGGGGAGACCGATGGCGGTCAGGGAACGTCTTGCCGAGCTAGGGCTCGAACTGCCGGCCCCGATGCGCATCCCGGGGCAGCGCTTCGAACTCGTCCATGTCGCGGGCGACCGCGCCACCATCGCCGGGCACCTGCCCCTGGGACCGGACGGCTCCATCGCCGAACCGCTGGGCAAGGTTGGCGCGGAGGTCACCGCCGACGAGGCCTACCAGTCCGCGCGCCTGGTTGCGCTCGCGATGCTGGCCAGTCTCGAAGCGGCGGGGATCGACCTCGACCGCGTGGTCTGGCGCAAGGTCTTCGGGATGGTCAATGCCGCCCCCGGCTTCAACGCGCTGCCCGGGGTGATCAACGGCTTCTCGGACCTCCTGCTCGAGGTTTTCGGCGAGCGTGGGCGGCACTCGCGGTCTGCCATCGGGGTTGCCGAGCTACCGTTCGGCGCGCCCGTGGAGGTAGAGGCCGAGATCATGCTGCCGCCGGACGAGAGCGCTGTCGATGTCGAACCGCTTGTGTCGCCGCCGACCATCCGGGAGGTCCCGGCGCCGATCGCGCGATCGGTGGACGATCCGGGGTTGCGCACCCAGGACTACGCGGGAACCCAAGCGCTGTCCATCCCGGCCCAGGCGATCGTGCGCTCCATCGACTCCCTGTCGCACCTGTTCTGGATCTCCATCGCCGGCGCCGTGGTGACGATCTTCCTCGCCGCGCTCACGAACCTCGAAGGCCCCACGTCCGTCGCGGTGCAGTTCGGCGAATACCGGATCCCATCGGGCGTGCTGCCGGTCGCCTGCCTGGTGTTCGCGATGTTCGTGCTCTGGCTGACCGCGAATCGGCTGCAGATGCTCGACGACGCCTTGGCCGACGACGACCTCACCTCGGGCATGGCCCGCGACATCTTCCGGCTTGACCCGCCGGTCCTGAACGTCTTCGACCCGGCGAGCCTGAAGCCATTCGCCATGTTGTCGGGTACGTCGGTGCTGCTTTGGATCTGGAGCCTGTTCCTGGGGAGCAGCCTAGGTCTGATCTTCTCGTCGACGGTCGTCCAGGGCGCCGCGCTCTCCGTGGACATGTTCGGCGAATTCATGGTGTATTCCACGTTCGCCCTGTTGATCATGGTCTTCGGCGTCCGGCGCGTCATTCCCCCGTTGCGCCGCATCCATGAGCGGCTGCACGGCGAGCGCCTGAGGATCGGCTTGGTGCGGATCGCCGTCGTGGTTGCGGTGGTGGTGGCCGGCGTGTTCGCAACGAACCGGGATCTTGCTAGGGTCTTCGTGGAGGACGACTGGCGTCCCGTGGGTCCGAGCCGGGCCAACGCGATCGATGGCGAGACCTTGCTCCTCGAGGATGGCCAGATTGTCGCCGTGGGTGGAATCGAGGCGTTGCGACCATCGCAGACGTGCCTTGATGCCCAGGGCGCGGAGTACGCCTGCGGCCTTCAGGCGATGCACTACCTTCAGTCGCTGGTCGAGGACAGGGCCGTGCGGTGCTTGGTGAGCTACCCGAACCTCGGGCTGTGCATACCGGTCGAGCCGGGAAGCAAGCCATCGAGGCGGCTCGAGGCCTACTTCGTGAGGGAGAGCTTGGCGGCGGAAATGGTCGCAGCGGGTTTCGCGCTCGCGGAAGGCGATGCCGAGGAGTTGCTCCACGGCCTGCAGAACGAGGCACAGCGGGAGCGCGTGGGCGCATGGCAGGGGGCCTTCGTGCCACCGCGACTGTGGGAGGCGGGACAGCGGTGACCCGGCTTCGAGCCGCGCCTTGCAAGCCAACCCTGATGACCGTTCTGGCGACGGCGATGCTCGCGGGCTGTGGTCCGGACGAGATTGGCACGGAGCCTTCCTTGGCCCCCGAGAAAGTCGAGAACCGGCACGTCAACATCCTCTACTGGCAGGCGGTGTCGACCATGAACCCGTACCTCTCCGGCGGCACGAAGGAGGTCGAGGCGGCATCGCTCGTGCTTGAGCCGCTGGCGTACTACGACCACAACGGCAAGATGGTCCCGGTGCTGGCCACCGAGATTCCGACACCGGAAGGCGGCGGCGTGTCCGACGACATGACCAGCATCACTTGGAACCTGAAGCGGGATGTCGTGTGGGCCGACGGAACACCGTTCACGGCACGCGACGTCGTGTTCACGGGCGAGTACTGCCTCCACGAAGAGGTCGGCTGCAGCGCGGATGCGTCGTTCACCGATGTTTCGAGCTTCGAGGCCCTCGACGAACACACTGTGCGGGTGACGTTCAGCGCGGCCAAGCCGGTCCCGTACGGTCCCTTCGTCGGCGCCATCACCCCGATCCTCCAGTACGAGCAGTTCAAGGACTGCATGGGTATCAGGGCGCCCGAGTGCACCACGGAGAACTTCGGCCCCATCGGCACCGGGCCGTTCAAGATCGACGAGTTCCGCGCCAACGACGTTATCAGCTTTTCAGCCAATGAACGCTTCCGCGAGCCCGGCAAACCGTGGATGAAGACCGCGACGTTGAAAGGAGGCGGCGACGCCGCGTCGGCGGCCCGGGCGGTGCTCGAGACCGGCGAGTACGACTACGCCTGGAACCTGCAGGTCGAGCCGGAGATCCTCGATCGGATGCTGGCCGCGGGCAAGGGCGAAATCGTCATGGGGTACGGCACCAACGTGGAACGCCTCGTGGTGAACCAGACGAATGCGTCGGCGAGCTTGGGGCCAGAGCGCCGTTCGCTGCATCTCGACGGCACCAATCCCCATCCGTTTCTTTCCGACCCGGTGGTCCGCCGGGCGTTGTCTCTGGCGATCGACCGGGCGCTTTTGGTCGAGGCTGGCTACGGGAGTACTGGCCGCGTGACATGCAACATGGTTCCGGCGCCGCCGGTCTACACCTCGACCGCCAACGAGGGGTGCCGCATGCCGGATCCGGACGAGGCCAACCGGATCCTCGACGAGGCGGGTTGGGTTCCGGATGCCGATGGCGTGCGGTCGAAGGACGGCGTACGGCTGTCGATTCTCTACCAGACGTCGACCAACTCGGTGCGGCAAGGCACCCAGGCACTCGTCAAGCAGATGTGGCAGCAGATCGGAGTCGAGACCGAACTGCGCAACATCGACGGCGGCATCTTCTTCGGCGCGGATCCAGCGAGTCCGGACACCTTCCAGAAGTTCTACGCCGACGTGGAGATGTACACGAACAATTTCCAGGGGGCCGACCCCGAGTTCTACATGGCTGCGTGGATCTGCGACGAGGCGCCGGGCCCGGACAACCAGTGGCTCGGGACCAACGTATCGCGGGGCTGCTCGGCCGAATTCGACGCCTTGGCGAAACGCTTGGCGACGACGCCTTTCGGCGAGGAGCGCTTCGAGATCACGAAGCGCATGAACGACGTCGTGGTGCAGAACCACTTCCTGATCCCGCTGGTCTGGCGCGCTTCGACATCGGCGCGCTCGAAGTCCTTGAAGGGCGTGCTCATGAATCCCTGGGACTCCGAGCTTTGGAACATCGAGGACTGGCATCGCTAGCGTACCGCGTGCCACCCGAATACACGAGCTAGAACCGTGATCCGCTACGTCACGCGGCGCCTATTGTTTGCGGTGCCCACGCTCATCGCGATCAGCTTTGTCGTCTTCGCCTTGCTGGACCTGGCACCAAACGACCCGACCGGCCAGTTGCCGCTCACCATTCCGCCGGAAGTCCGGGCGCAGATCCGCGACTCGTTGGGACTCGACGAACCGTTCCCCGTTCGCTACGCGAAGTGGATGGAGCAGTTCTTCGTGAACGAGCCGCTGAACCTGATCGAGCGGGCCTTCGATGTCGAGATCGGCGACTCCGATTCGCGCACTCGTGTGATGTCGTTCGCAACGCGGAGTCCCGTGGTGGACATCATCGCCGAACGCATCCCGCAGACGTTGTGGGTCATTGGCCTTTCATACGTCGTGGGCATCCTGATCGCGCTCCCCATCGGCATCGTGTCGGCCTACAGGCAGTACTCGTGGTTCGACCAGGTGGGCACGTTCGTGTCCATGGTGGGCTTCTCAGTGCCGACCTTCTTCACCGGCCTGCTCGCGATCATCCTGTTCAGCGTGATGCTTCAGTGGCTGCCGTCGATCTACGACACGACCCACCGGGTCACGGATCTGGCGAGTTTCTGGGTGCAGATCAAGCAGATCCTGATGCCCGTGATGGTGCTCGCGTTCTACAACGCCGCACAGCTTGCGCGGTTCATGCGGTCGTCCGTGCTCGACAACCTGAATCTCGACTACGTGCGCACCGCCCGGGCCAAGGGCCTGCGGGAGCGGTCCGTGCTGCTGGTGCACGTCCTGCGCAACAGCATGATCCCCGTGGTGACGATGATCGCCTTGGGGATCCCGACCATCTTCGGCGGCGCGATCATCACCGAGCAGGTGTTCCGCGTGAACGGCTTGGGCCAACTGCTGATCGTCGCCATCCAAGGGGCCGACATCCCCATGGTGCAGACGCTCACGTTCCTGTTCGCCGTGCTGATCGTCGGCTTCAACCTCGTCGCGGACGTTCTCTACGCCGTGCTCGATCCGCGCATCCGGTACGACTAGGTGGCTGAGCAGCACGACGCGCCGTTGCTGGAACACCGCCCGCTGTGGATGGACGTGTGGCTGGCGTTCCGGAAACACACCGGCGCTTTGGTCGGTGTCGGCGTCTTTGCCTTCATGGTGCTGGCCGTGCTCGTCGGACCGCTGCTGCACGGTGTCGATCCCCAGCACCTCGACATCCAGGCGCGAAACGCGGATGCGTCCTGGCTGCACCCCTTAGGTACCGACAACCTGGGGCGCGACATGCTCGCGCAGATGCTTGCCGGGGGACGCATTTCGCTCGCCGTCGGGTTCACGGCGATGTTGCTGTCGCTGGTGTTCGGCACGGCCGTCGGCGTGCTGGCCGGCTACTTCAAGCGCGTGGACGGCCTGTTGATGCGCAGCACCGACTTGTTCCTCGCACTTCCGCTGCTGCCGCTGCTGCTGGTCGTCATCATGCTGTTCCGGGACACGTTGCGGGCCGCGTTCGGACCGGAAACCGGCATCTTCCTGCTCATCGTGTTCGTGATCGGCATCACCAGTTGGATGCAGACCGCCCGGATCGTTCGTGGCGAAGTGCTGGCCGTCAAGGAACGCGAGTTCGTGACCGCGGCACGCGGCATCGGCAGCCGCGAACTGCGCATCGTCATCCGTCACGTGCTCCCGAACGTCCTGAGTCCGATCATGGTGGCAGCGACCCTGGGCATCGCCAACGCGATCATCACGGAGTCCGCGTTGTCGTTCCTTGGCCTCGGCTTCCCGCCGGACTTCCCGACGTGGGGCCGCCTGCTGTTCGACGGCGCGAACTTCATCTCCGTCACACCGGCGCGGGTGATCTGGCCGGGTCTCGCGATTTCCCTCACCGTGCTGTCGGTGAACTACATCGGCGACGGCCTGCGGGACGCTCTCGATCCTAGGCTGCGCGGAACCTGACGAGACTCGAGGGCGCTGCCTACACCGCCCAGTTGTGCCAGATGTTGTCCGGGGTGGCGGGCACATCCTCGCGAAAGTTGCGCGTGTCCACCCACCACTGGTACTTCTCGCCCGGCCCGTACTCGTCGTCGTCGAAATAGGTGAGGCCGGCACGTTCGAAGTCGCAGGGCACGATCAGGCGCACCCGGGGCTCGTCCGCCTCGGCGGAGTAGTTGACGCCAGCCGAGTGCAGCGTGCGCGGGTGCCAGAACACGACGTCGCCCGCGTTGCCGGGGAATTCGACCGGGGTGATATCGCGCAGCACGTCGTCGCGGGCAGCCCTGAAGCCCTCGCCCTTGTCGGCTGACATGATGCCGCCGTGCAGGTTGTCCCAGTGCGGGTGCAGGCGCAGGTGCGAGCCGGGCCAGAGCGTGAATGCGCCGCACCGGGGTGGCACTTCGTGGACCAGGACCATGGCGGATAGCTGTGCGGCCATGTAGTCCGCATGAGGGCCGAGTCGGCCGGGTGCCGCGGGAGGCTTCGGAAAGACCGCGTAGATGCCCCGGACGCGGCGCGGCGGCTTGATCGGCGCGCCGAGAAACGCGCGCACAACGGTAAGCACGTTCGGGTGGTTGGCGATGCTCTCGACGAGAAACGGCTCGGTGCCGATGCCGGAGGGACCCGGCGAGCGCATCTTCCAGTTGGTGTGGATGAGTCGGCCTACGCGGGCCACGTCGTCGTCGGTCCACTGGTCCTCCGCGCCATCGATCCAGCTTTCTGGCTCGTCGCGGCGGAGGATGTTGCGTGGCACGTGGTCCCACAGGTGGTCGGCGATCTGCCGGAACGCGTCTGGTTCGTCGACGAGTCCGCGTTTGACGATGAACCCGTGGGTCTTGAAGTGCTCGATCTCGCCGCTGTTGAGGCCGGTGCCTGGCGTGAAGCAGTCCGGGTCTTCGAACGGGACCGGTTCCCGCACCACCACGTCGTCCGCGGTCGGTTGTCCGGTCAAGTGGCCCTTGGCGTACTCGGTGTATTCCATCGCATCAATCCCTCCTGCAGGCAGGTCGCGACCAGCCTACCGTCGCGAGTATAAATCCGCCCGCTCGCCAAGCCGCGGCCGCCCCCCGTGGCCTCGACGTCCAGCACGAACAGCAGCCAGTGGTCGGCCCGCGCGGCACGGTGGAACCACATGGCGTGGTCCAGGCTCGTCCCTTCGAAGTCGGCATCCTGCCAGCGCAGGCCGTGGGGCAGGAGGATCGGGTCCACCAACGTGCTGTCGGACAGGTAGGCGATGCCGACCTGGTGCAGGTTCGGCGAGTCGGGGAGCGTGTCGCTGATGCGCATCCACATCAGTTGCGTTTCCGTCACGGGCTCGCCGCGCGGCGCCCTCGGCGGGTTGACGTAGCGGATGTCGATGGACCGGAACGCGTTGCTCAACACCTCGTGGCCGGTCTCAGCGCTTGAGAACTCATCGTAGGTGTACGACACGGACTCCGGTGGGGGAACTTCGGGCATGGGCGAACGGGTGAACTCGGGCGTGGTGTCGGGCACTTGGAACGAGGCGATGAGCCGGAAGAGTTCCTTGCCTCGCTGTGCCGCCGTGACCTCGCGCCAGGAGAACGATCGTCCGTCGCGGACGGGAGTGACCGCGACATGCACGTCGAGATCGACATCGCCAGGGCGCAGGAAGTAGCCGTGCAGGGAGTGCAGGGCGCGGTCGTCGCCGACGCTCAACTGGGCAGCGGCCAAGCATTGGGCGAGAAACTGGCCGCCGAACATCCGCTCGCCCTTCTCCAGCGCGGGAGGCGCTGTGAATCGCCCGTCGCCGACGGGTTCGAGTGTGACGAGGTCGGCAAACATGCACTCATCCGAGGGTCAAAGAGCGCGAGTTTGCGTGGGCGTCGGTGTGCAAAGCAAGGGGTGTCGCGACCGCACGAGATTGGAAGCGGGCGAGGACGCCCGCGCACCGGCGATGTCCAAGGGTGCTAATCTCTGGCGCACAGCTGTGTACGAACTAGTTGATTTAATTGAAAAATTGTGGATCATGGTGTTTACAGGTCGCCACGCAGCCTGCTATTGTCCCGGACAGATCGGCCCGCCGCGCTGGCGATCAGTTGCAGGCAAGTGACCATGGCATCCGAACTAGAACGCATCGCTGCGCTCGAGACACACTACGAGCACGTCGACAAGACGCTGACCGCGATGGGTCGTACGATGGAAGCGATCCATACCGACATCAGTGGGCTTCGCACGGAGATCCAGGATGTTCGGGAGATGGTGCGGACGGAGATCAGTGGCGTCCGCCAGATGGTCCGCAGCGAAGTTGAGGGCGTGCGTACGGAATTGGGCGGTAAACTCGACGACATCGTGCGGCGTATGGCCGACGACAAAGCCGCGGCCAGCGAGACGAAGCTGAAGGTGGGGCTCAAGGTCGCCGGCTGGCTGGTCGGCATCGTGACCACCGTGCTCGGCACCGTGATCGGCGGCCTCTTCGTGTTCGCCCGTTTCCTGCTACCGAAACTGGCCGCGTTGCAGGACGCGGCGTCCGCAATCACGTAGCTCCGGCCATGGCATCCGAACGAGAACGCATCGCGTCGCTGGAGACACACTACGAGCACGTCGACAAGACGCTGACCACGATGGGTCGTTCGCTCGACGCAGTCCGTACCGAGGTCGGTGGACTCCGCACGGAGGTCGATGGGCTCCGCTCGGAGGTCGGTGGGCTTCGCACGGAGGTCGGTGGGCTTCGCACGGAGGTCGGTGGGCTTCGCACGGAGGTCGGTGGGCTTCGCACGGAGGTCCACGACGTGCGCACGGAACTCGGCGGCAAAATCGACGACATCCTGCTGCGTATCGCCGACGACAAGGCCGCGGCCAGCGAGACGAAACTCAAGGTGGCGCTGAAGGTCATCGGCTGGCTGGTCGGCATCGTGACCACCGTGCTCGGCACCGTGATCGGCGGCCTCTTCGTGTTCGCCCGTTTCCTACTGCCGAAGCTGGCGACGGCGATGCAGGACGCGGGTTCCGCCATTACGTAGCGTCGAGGGTGCAAAGCAGGCGACCGGAGACGCTCGCCCGGACGTCGGATCGGTCGAGGGACAAGCGTACCCGGACCCAGGGCCGCCGAAGCACGCACAGGGCAGCGGGCAGACCGCTCGTGATGCGTATTGGTTCGCCGCCGGGTTCCGACAGCGGCGTGGTGAACAGGGCGAGTGCGCGCTCCGGGGTCAGTCGCTCCGCGGCACCCACCACGCGCCCGCGAGCGGTCTTGCGGTGCACCGCGGCGCTCATGGCGGCCCAGGGATCCGGGTCGCCGAATGGCGCGTCGGTACCGCCGCCCAAGGGGATATCGGCGTCGATGAAACCCTGGCAGCGGTAGAGATGGTCGTGATCCGAAGAGGGGATGTCGGCGAGGTATTGCTCGCCACGCTCGGCGATGAAGTTCGGCTGGGTGACGACGGTTATGTCGTTGGGATCCCGGGGCGTGTCCCGAAACAGGGCCATCGTGGCCTCATCGGTCACCGAAGCGTGCTCGATGCGATCGCCGGGCACGGTTCCGGCATCGCGCAGGGCCGACAGGGCGAAGACGAGTTCCGTACGCGTGACGCAATGGAAGGCGACGGGACGGTCTCGTTCGTGCGCTTGTTCGATCCGTGCCACCAAGGCGTCGAGGTCCGGCAGCGCGACGTCGTCGAGCATGATCTTGAGCGATCCCCTTGCCAACGACTCGTTCCCCATGAGGTTCACGTGCTGGAACAAGCTCAAGTGCTCGTAGAGCCGAGCCGTGGCTGGGTCGTTGGTTGGGGTGGCGTCGGTGAGTCCGGTGACGCCGTACGCCGCGAGTCGACGGGACGTGTCCTCGACGCTGTTGCGGAAGTCCGCGTCGACCGCAAGCCGTTCGCGCAGCAGCGCATCGCCACGGAACAGGTGACCGTCGGGGACGGTGAGGCCCAGTTCGCGTTCGGCTGCCGAGTTCAAGAACCACATCTTGCCTGACCGGTGCTGGATGCGAACCGGGCGGTCGCCGCACATGCCGTCGAGCGCTCGCCGGGTGAGGGTGCCGGCCACCGACTCGTGGTAGCCGACACCTCGGATCCAGCCGGCCCCGGGTGCCTCCATCAGGACCTTGGCGAGTCCGCCGGTGTCGTGCACCTCAGGCGGCCCGCAGCGTACTGACCGCGACACCGCGGCGAGTGCGAAGAGGTGGATGTGGTGGTCGTTCAGGCCCGGAATGACGGCGCCGCCCTCGGCGTCGAGACGGAACTCGTCGTCGGTGGGCAGCGCGTGGGCGACTTCCACGACCCGGCCTTCGCGGCACCGGATGTCCAGCGGCGCGACGCCGTCGATTTCGGCGTTGGCGATCAGCAACCGTTCGTGCCGTGAGATCGCGGCCATGTTGCGGGCCCCCGTGGCGGAGCCGCCAGTTTACCCGTGGCGCTCCGACCCGGCTCCGCGCGGGTTCAGTGATATGGTCGGCCCATGGCAGAAGGAGATGCGCCCAGGTTCATGACCCTGGGCGAGTTGGAGACTTGGCTCGCGTCGCCCACACGGGCCGAGGAACTGTGTGCTCTGGCCGGCACGCCCTGCGTGCTCGTGGAGTTGGACGGGGCGTCTTGGTCGCCGGTCTCGGGGAGTCCGCATTGCCCGGTCGTGGCCGTGACCGACCGGACGGATGTGCCGGACGTGGTTGATGTCGTGGTACCGGACACCGACTCGGGAATGCAGGTCGCTGAAGCGGTCCAGCGCAACCCCATCGCCGCCATGGTCTTGGTCCGGCTGCTCCGCCACAACCAGGGCGTCGATGTCGGCGACCGCCTCTACGCCGAGTCCTTGGCCTACTCCGCCCTGCAACACGGGGCGGAGTTCAGGAGGTGGCTTGCCGCGCGCACTCGCCGCGAGCCACGCCCGGAGCCCGACGCGCCGGCCGTTCTGCTCACGCGCGCCGGCGATGAGGTGCGGATCACCCTCAACCGTCCGCACAAGCGCAACGCGTACTCGAGCGGCCTGCGCGATGCGCTCTGCGAAGCGTTGGCCTATGCCCTCGACGATCCGACCGTCGCCAGGGTCGTGCTCGATGGTGCCGGCGCGTCGTTCAGTGCCGGCGGCGATCTCGATGAGTTCGGCGAGGCGACGGATGCGGGAATCGCCCATGCATCGCGGATGGCGCGCAGTGCCGCGGTGCTGATCGACCGGCTCCAGGACAAGATCGAAGCCCGCGTGCACGGCGCCTGCATCGGGGCCGGCATCGAGCTACCGGCGTTCGCGGGTCGGGTCGTGGCCGGCGACGACGCTTTCTTTCAGCTTCCGGAAGTGGGCATGGGGTTGATTCCCGGTGCCGGCGGCACGGCGAGCATCCTGCCGAGGATCGGCCGTCGCCGGCTGGCGTTGATGGCCCTGACCGGAATGCGCGTGGACGTCCACACGGCGTTGGAGTGGGGTCTGGTGGATGCGATCGAGAACTGACCGCGGTCGGACTACGCGTCGGTGACCGGGTGTTCGAAGCAGAGTTCGCGACCATCGGGGTCGCGTACCGACAGTTGCCGCATGCCGTAGAAGGCGACGGTCGGTGGTGGTGCCTCCACGCCGCGGCCCGTGAACTGCTCGTGGAGATCGTCGACGTCCTCGCAGAGGAAGAACAGCGCGACGTCGCCGTGCCCATTGCGCAGGCCGCCGAGGTCCGCAGGTTCCGCCGACTGCAGCATGATCGTCGCTCCCTCCATCTCGAGCTGGCACCAGTTCATCTGGCCGTCGGCATCCCAGCGGTTGGTCAGCGTGAACCCGAGTTGGTCGCAGTAGAAGGCGCGTGAGCGCTCGATATCGGCGACGTATAGAAGCGGCATGGTCGCGCGCACGTTCTGCGCGGGTGCCGTCAACTTCGCCTTGACGACGCGCCGGAGCAACTTGCCGGTTTCGTTGTAGGGCAGTTCCGGCCAGAACTCGATGCGTTCCGGAACCCGCGAGGAGCGCATGTGGCTGCGCACCCAGTCCTGGAGGTCGGCGATCAGATCCTCGTTGGCGGGCGTTTCGCTGTTGACGACGACCGCCCCGGCCACGGCCTCGCCCCACTCTTCGCTGGGCACGCCGACGATGGCGGCATCGCGGATCGCGTCGTGGGCGAGCAGCACGTCCTCGATCTCGCCGGGCGACATGTTCTCGCCGCCGCGGACGATGACGTCGTCGGCGCGGCCGTCGAGGAACAGGTAGCCCTCGGCGTCTAGGAAACCGGCATCGCGGGTCGGGAACCAGCCTTCGGTGTCGACGGTGCTGCCGCGGTCTTCGTACTCCCCGGAAACCTGCTCGCCGCGGACGTAGATCTCGCCGCGCTGGTCGGTTGCCAGGGCCTTGCCGTCGTCGTCGCGTATCTCGATTTCGATCCCCGGCAACGGAATGCCGACGGAAACTAGCCGGCGACGCACCGCTTCGTCCTCGCTGGTGGCGGCGGCGCGGTGTTCGTCGGGTCCGAGCACGGTGATCGTGGAACTGGTCTCGGTGAGCCCGTAGGCGTTGGTGAAGTCGGTGTCCGGGAATAGCGCCATGGCCTTCTCGATCACGGAGAGGGGCATCTTGCCGCCGCCGTAGGACAGTGATTGCAGGTGCGACATGCCGGCGGTCCTCTCGCCCTCGAGGGCGTCGACGATCCTCGACAGCATGGTCGGCACCACGAAGGCGGTGGTGATGCGCTCGTGGCGGGCTGTCTCGATCCAGGCGTCGGCGCTGAAATTGGCCAGTTGCACCACGCGACGCCCCGCGTAGACGGAGCTCAAGGTCGACGCGATCCCGGCAACGTGATAAGGCGGTACGCACACCAGCGCGGCCTCGTCCTCGGTCGCGGACATGAACTCCACCGAACTCACGATGTAGGACACCAAGTGCCTATGGCGCAGCACCGCCGCCTTGGGGATGCCCGTCGTACCGCTGGTGAACAGCAGAACGCCAACGTCCTCGGGATCCATGGAGCGTTGCTCGGCGTGGCCGTCGCCGCCGCGGGCCACACCTAGGAAGGTTCCGCGCGAGCGTGCATCGACGCCGTCGCGGCTCTCGAAGTGGGGGAGCCGCTCGTCGTCCGTCACGAGGTACGCAGGCGTCACGCGGGCCAGGAGTGCGTCGATCTCCTCGCCCGTCAAGCGGTAGTTGATGGGCACGTAGGGGACGCCGGCCCAGCCGCTTGCGAACAGCGCCACAGGAACGGCGATGTTGCTGACATCGAGCATGGCGACCCGGCTCGCGCCGGATTCGCGGATGTCATGGGCCGCCGCACCGGCGGCGTCGTAGAGTTCCTGGTAGGTGATCGAGGATCCGCCGTCTGCGGGGTCGGTGAACGCGACGCGGTCGCCGAAACCGGACATCGCCATTTCAAGGAGCATCATGGTGTTCACGGTGCGTGTCTCCGTGTATCGAGCCCGCGTCGCGTGGGACGAGAATGGAACGCGCCCGTCTTAGGGCGCACGGCGGCTCAGTCGGTCTTGGGGAGCTTCTTCGCGTCTTTGACGTTGAGAGCCGTTTCGCCGACGCTCAAGGAACCTTCGCCGGCCTTCACGCAGAGGACTTCG
This sequence comes from Candidatus Azotimanducaceae bacterium, assembly GCA_965203685.1. Lineage (GTDB taxonomy): Bacteria > Pseudomonadota > Gammaproteobacteria > Pseudomonadales > Azotimanducaceae > VXYL01. The sequence goes on along the minus strand of OZ241908.1, from coordinate 4,219,278 downwards.
AGGGATCCGTCCTCGTTGACGTAGCGCTTGCCGATCGCCGTGCCGCCAGCGTGGTCGGCGTTGACGGCACCGCCGTTGGACTCGCCGTCGCCCATCGCGGTACCGCCGCAACAGATATCCACGTCGCCGTCGGGTGCGGCAATGACCATGATCTCCGTTGCGCAGACCGCGCTCTTCAAGCGCTTGCCGGCTGACAAGGTCGCCATAGTTCTCCCCCGGGTTTCCCCTGTTTAACAAAAGCGCAGCATTGTACCCAATCGGCTCACAGGGCGGGGTGTATGATTCGTCGCCGATGAGTGGTCAACCGGTCCCCTACATGGCCCGGACCCGGCGCTATTACGAGGCGCAGGGGTTCGAGCGCGCCTACGTGTGGGCGCACTTCGAGGAGGTCCCGTTCACGCCGCTTACAAAGCCGCTCGCGGAGTCGACGCTCGGCGTGGTGAGTACGTCGGCGCTCTACGACCGGGAAGCGACTGATCCGCGCTACGTCGCGTCGGCTTCGATGGTGGAGCCACCGCAACGGTTGTATGCCAACGATCTCTCGTGGGCCAAGAACGTGACCCACATGGACGATCGTGGCAGCTACTTCCCCGTCGAGCCGTTGACCGTCTTGGTGAACGATGGGCGTTTGGGGGCTTTGAGCGAGCGTTTCCATTGTGCGCCGACCGAATACAGTCAGCGGCGAACGCGGGAAGGCGACGCGCCGGAGATCCTCCAACGCCTCAGGGAGGATGGCGCTGACTTAGCGCTTCTCGTGCCCTTGTGACCGGTGTGCCATCAGACCGTGAGTCTGATCGCCCGGCACTTGGAGGCTAACGGCTTGCCAACTGTCATCTTGGGATCCGCCTTGGACGTGGTTGAGCATTGCGGGGTACCCCGGTTCGCCTATCTCGACTTTCCCCTCGGCAATCCCTGCGGCAAGCCGTGGGATCGGACGATGCAGACGGCGGTTGTCACGGCTGCCGTGGGCCTGTTCGAGGACGCCACGGGGCCGAGGACAACGCTGCATCTGCCGCACCGCTGGAGCGACGACGAAAGCTGGCGGGACGAGTACCTGGCGGTGGGCAAAGAGGACTTGGCTGCGTTGCGGCGCAAAGGCGAGGAACGCAGAGCGCTGCGGGCGCAACTGCGCACGGAAGGGCGCGTTCGCCAGGGCTAGGAGCTACGCCGCTTCGACCGACGCGGCGATCCGCCGGGAAGTGCGGACCGTTCTGAACCGAACATCGCCCTTTCAACGTCGGTTTGGGGTTGCCCACCCTTTGCCCACCGCGCCTCTTGGATCGAAGGGGATCGGCACCATGGACAAAGCGTGGACAACCCCGCCGACGGCGTCGCCACTGTTCGGCGCGCAGGCTGGGAGGGCAGCTACGCCTTAAGCCGGCGGTCGAATGCGCCGTGCCTGGGGCCGACAGCAGAACATCGCCCCTTTCAATCCGGGCGGGTGGGCAGACACGAGAGCGGACCCTTCGCTTGTCACGATGCGGATATGGTGGAACACTTACCTGTTGAGCGTATTGCGGCATCAGCCACTTAGCGGCGGACGGTGCCACGCATTCTCTATCGAGGATTGGGGAGAAACGGTTGTGGCACACGACATTGTGATTCGCGGTGGCGAACTGGTTGACGGAACGGGCGCAGACCCCGTCCCGGGCGACCTCGCCATCGACGACGGATTGATCACCGCGGTCGGCGAGGTCGACGGCAAGGGCAAGCAGGAAGTCGACGCACGCGGACTTGCGGTAACGCCAGGCTTCGTGGATCTGCATACGCACCTCGACGCGCAGATCGGTTGGGATCCGCAGATGACCCCAGTGAGCTGGCACGGCGTCACGACCGCGTTGCTTGGCAACTGCGGGGTCACTTTTGCGCCCTGCAAGCCGCAGGATGTCGAACTCCTCGCGGCGATGATGGAGACCGTCGAGGACATCCCGAAGAACGCGATCCTGACTGGTCTGCCGTGGGACTGGGAAGACTACGGTGGCTATCTCGATGCGATCGAGCGCTTGGAACCCGCGCTCAACGTCGCGGGCATGGTCGGCCACTGCGCTGTGCGTTTCTACGTGATGGGCGAGCGCGCCGTGGAGGAGCAGGCGACCCCGGAAGAGCGCAAGCAGATGGCCGACATCGTCGCGCAGTCCATCGATGGCGGTGCCGTCGGCTTCTCGACCAACCGGTATCCGCCGCACAAGCTGCCCGATGGCCGCTCAATTCCGGGCACGTTCGCCGACCCGATCGAGTTGGTCGAGATCGCCAAGGCGGTCGGACCGCGCAACGGCCTGATGCAGGCGGTGGGTGCCAACTTCGAGGTCCTGAAGGCGATGGCCGAGACCACGAAGGGTCGGATTCTCTTCAGCTATGGCACGGGGCCGCAGGAAGGTTCCGGCCAGGCGCAGGCGGACAACCTCGCGAAACTCGCCAAGCACGGTGATCTCACTGCGATCACCCAGGTCCGTGGTTCCGGGTTCATGTTCGGTCTGCAATCGAACCTGCCGGTGCAGGGCGAGACGTGGGATGCGCTGCGAAAGATGGACCTGCCCGGACGCTTGGCGGCGATCCGCAATGCCGAGACGCGTGCCAAGCTGGTCGCGGAAGGCAAGGACATGAAGCGCCGCTTCCCGATGACGAACGTGTTCTACCTCGGCGACGACGAGACGCCGAACTACACGACGCCTCCGACGGAGAACCTGGAAGCCCAGGCGGCAGCCGCGGGCGAGCATTGGGTGGAGACCTTCATCCGTCTATCGGACGAGACCGACGGCCGGGCACTCTTCAACCTGCGCATGTTCAACCAGAGCTTGAAGGAGTTGGGTGACCTGTTCCGCAGCGAGCACATCTTCCCGAGCCTGGGCGATGCCGGGGCGCATGTCTCCCAGATCATGGACGCCGGTTGGCCGAGCTTCATCCTGTCGTACTGGATTCGCGAGGCAGGCCTCTACAGTCTTGCCGAGGGCATTCGGCGCCTGACCTCCGGCCCGGCGCGCGTCCTGGGGCTCAAAGACCGCGGCACGCTTAACCCGGGCATGCGCGCGGATATCAATGTCTTGGATCCGTCAAAGGTCGCCGAGCGGCAGCCAGAACTGGTCCACGACTTCCCTGGCGGTGCGCCGCGCTACATCCAGAAGTCGCTGGGCTACAAGACGACCATCGTCAACGGGGCGGTGACGCTCGTGGACGGTGAGCACACCGGTGCGCGCGCCGGGAAGGTGCTGCGCCACGCCGGGTAGCGGTTCTTAGGGGTTAAGCAAAACCGGCGCCTCATTGGCGCCGGTTTTGTATTCGCGGCAGGGCTCGGGTCAGTCCCAGCTCAACGCGCCGCCCGTTTGGTACTCGGTCACCCGCGTCTCGAAGAAGTTCTTCTCCTTCTTCAAGTCCATGATCTCGGACATCCATGGGAACGGGTTCTTCGCGCTCGGGAATTGCTCGGGCAAGCCGATCTGGGCGAGGCGTCGGTTGGCGATGAACTGGAGGTATTCCGCCATCGTGTTGGCGTTCATGCCGAGTACGCCGCGCGGCATCGTGTCGCGCGCGTAGCGGGTCTCGAGTTCCGCCCCTTCGAGGATCATGCGCGTGGCGAGAGAGCGCATGTCGTCGTCCCATAGGCGCGCGTTCTCCAGCTTGATCTGGTTGATGACGTCGATGCCGAAGTTCACGTGCATAGACTCGTCGCGCAGGATGTATTGGAACTGCTCCGAGGTACCCGTCATCTTGTTGCGGCGCCCCATGGACAGGATCTGCGTGAAGCCGCAATAGAAGAAGATGCCTTCCATCACGCAGTAGTAGGCGATCAGGTTCTTGAGCAGGGCCTTGTCCGCCTCGACGGTACCTGTCTGGAAGGTGGGATCGGCGAGTTCGCGCGTGTACTTGAGCGCCCAGGAGGCCTTGTGGGCGACCGAGGAGATCTCGTGGTACATGTTGAAGATTTCGCCCTCGTCCATGCCCAGCGACTCGATGCAGTACTGGTAGGCATGGGTGTGGATGGCTTCCTCGAACGCTTGGCGGAGCAGGTATTGCCGACACTCCGGGTTGGTGATGAGCCGGTAGACGGACAGCACGAGGTTGTTCGCGACCAGCGAGTCCGCTGTCGAGAAAAAGCCGAGGCTGCGCTTGACGATCGTGCGTTCGTCGTCGGACAGGCCCGCCTCCGACTTCCACAGGGACACGTCGGCGGTCATGTTGATTTCCTGCGGCATCCAGTGGTTCGCGCAGCCGTCGAGGTACTTCTGCCAAGCCCAGTCGTACTTGAACGGCACGAGCTGGTTGAGGTCGGCGCGGCAGTTGATCATGGCCTTCTGATCCACCGTGACGCGCTCGCCGTGTTCGATCTCGGACTCGGCGTCGAGATGCGCGGCCGCTTGGGCGACGGCATCCGCTAGCACCTCGGCGGGTGCGGTCGTCGGCTCCTCCGGCACCACCGGCGGAATCTGTGGCACCGGCGGCGGGGGCATCGTCGGTGCCTCGGACAACCCGGTCAGGGGCGCGACGGCCGGCTCGGCCGGGCTTGCCGGAGGCAAGGGCTCCGGTCGCTCGTGTTGCACGGCGACTTCGAGGCCTTCGAGAAAGGACCGACTTGCCGCCGCGTCGCCCTGCGTCGCAGCGGCGGCCCCGGCGAGGCCATCTTGATCGTAGTCGTCCCAGCTCAGCATGTTTGCCTCCTCTTGAAATCCATGTCCGTTCGTTCTCGTGTTTTGCGCGTCACTGCGCTTCTCTTCCTAAAGGCTTCCTAACAGGCCTTGACCGCAAGCCCTATTGGCAGGCTTCGCAATCCGGGTCGTCGATGGAGCAAGCCGCGGGCACGTCCGCCGGCGCACCGAGCGTCGGCGGCGCGACCGGCGCTGGCGTCGCTTGCGGACTGACCGCGACGGCGTTCAAGCCGCTGCCACCAGCACCGACCTTGTCGACGGTCGACTTCTCGGCACTGGTGGCACCCAATGCGCGCAGGTAGTAGGTCGTCTTCAGCCCGCGTTTCCAAGCCATCCGGTAGGTGATGTCGAGCTTCTTGCCCGACGCGTTGGCGATGTACAGGTTCAGCGACTGGGCCTGGTCGATCCACTTCTGTCGGCGGGACGCCGCGTCCACCAGCCAGCGCGGCTCGACTTCGAAGGCGGTGGCGTAGCGGTGCTTCAGATCCGGTGGCACGCGGTCGATCGGCAATACGCTGCCGTCGTAGTACTTGAGGTCGTTGACCATCACTTTGTCCCACAGGCCGAGGCGCTTGAGGTCGTGGACCATGTAGGGATTGACGACGGTGAACTCGCCCGACAGGTTCGACTTCACGTAGAGGTTCTGGTAGGTCGGCTCGATGGACTGCGAGACCCCGACGATGTTGGCGATGGTCGCCGTCGGCGCGATGGCCATGACGTTGGAGTTGCGCATCCCGTTGGCGCAGACCTTGGTCCGCAGCTTGTCCCAGTCGAGGCGACTCGACAGGTCGACGTCGAGGTAGTCGGGACTGCCCCGTTCCTCGGCCAGACGCTTCAGCGAGTCGATGGGTAGAACGCCACGGCTCCACAGCGAGCCCTCGAAACTCGCGTAGCTGCCGCGCTCCTTGGCGAGCCGCGACGAGGCCTCGATGGCGAAGTACGACAGCGCCTCCATGGACTCGTCCGCGAAAGCCACGGCCTCGTCCGACGCGTAGGAGACGCCGAGCTTGTAGAGGGCGTCCTGGAATCCCATGATGCCGAGGCCCACCGGGCGATGACGCATGTTGGATTTGCGGGCCTGCGGTACCGCGTAGTAGTTGATGTCGATGACGTTGTCGAGCATGCGCACGGCCGTCCGGACGGTCTTCTTGAGCTTCCTGGTGTTGAGCTGGCCGTCCTCCACGTGTTGGGCCAGGTTCACTGAACCCAAGTTGCACACCGCGATCTCTTCCCTTGAGGTGTTCAGCGTGATCTCGGTGCACAGGTTGGAGGAGTGCACGACGCCGTCGTGCTGCTGTGGCGAGCGCACGTTGCAACTGTCCTTGAAGGTGATCCATGGATGGCCGGTCTCGAACAGCATGGAGAGCATCTTGCGCCACAGCTCGGCCGCCTTGACGCGCTTGAAGAGCGCCAGTTCGCCCGTTTGCGTCATGCGTTCGTACTCGAGGTAGCGCGCCTCGAACGCGGCGCCGTAGAGATCGTGCAGGTCGGCCGTGTCGTTGGGCGAGAACAGAGTCCAGTCGGCGCCCTCGAAGACGCGCTTCATGAACAGGTCCGGGACCCAGTTGGCCGTGTTCATGTCGTGCGTGCGACGTCGGTCGTCACCGGTGTTCTTGCGCAGTTCCAGGAACTCCTCGATGTCGAGGTGCCAAGTCTCCAGGTACGAGCACACCGCACCCTTGCGCTTGCCGCCGTTGTGCGCCACGGCACTGGTGGTCATGTAGGACTCGTCGCCCTCGACCTTGAGGTCGAAGACGAACGGTGCCGGTTCCACCGGCGTTACGGCGCGCACGGGCGTGAATAGCCAGTTGTCCCGGGCGAACCAGTTGCGCTTCCGCGCGGGCTGGCAATCCAAGCGGTCGGCGAGTTCGGCCACGGCGGGAATGCTGACGTCGAACGTGGTCACCATGCCGTCGAACGTCCCGTCTGGATGGCCGGCGGCGTCCGCGCGCCTGTGTTCGCGCACACCCCCGCTTGTCGGTATGCCGAGGCGGAGCATCTGGTAGCGCAAGCCTTCGGCAAGCGCCTCGGACGTCGTGGTGAAGTAGACCTCTTCGCCTCGGCCGACGCCGTCGGCATCCAGCAAGCCGTGGAGCAGGGCCAAGGTTTGATGCCTCGGCAGGTGCGTCAAGCGTGGCGCGAACCGCTTGCGGCCGTCCTCGTCGTAGACGTCCTCGGGGCCGAACGGCAACGCGCTACCGACGACGTCACCGTAGGCACCGGTCGTGCCGTCGCGCACCATGGCCACGTCCGCCGAGAAGCGGATCTGCCGATAGCGTCGTCCGCAGTTGGCAACGGTGTAGCGGATGCCGCGCTTATCGAGATACGCGGCGACGAAGTCGAGGTGGGAGTCGCGCAACGGGTTTCCCGAAACACCCCAATGGGCGTCGTTCTCGCCCCAATGTCCGTCGCCGAGCAGGATGCCGTACAGGCGGGCATCGTCGGCGTCGAAGCCGGCGACCGGCACGACCTCCTGCGGAATGCTCTGCGCGACGTGGTCGCCGGGCTGCAACCGGCCGGCGTCAAGCCATTCGGGTTTACCGTCGGTCGCCGAGGCGGGGATCGCCCACAGGGGGTGCCCCGTGGTGACCCGCAATGGTCGCAAGGCGTGCTCGACGGTGACCTCGACCATGGCGTTTTGGTCGTAGGCCTTCTGGTTGTAGGTCATCGTGCGCTGCACTTCGCGGTACTCGCCGCGACGGCCCAGCACGAGATCGCCAGCAACCACGTCCTTGATCGCCTTGATGCCGTCCGCGGTGTGCAGGCGCGTCTCCGGCGCGAAGCACTGGTTCACGGCCACCGCCGTGTCGTTGACCACCTTGAGGAAGGGCACGACGCCCTGGGACTTGCCATTGGTGCCCTTGATGTACGCGCCGAGTGCCCGCACCGGCGTCCAGTCGTTGCCGAGCCCGCCAGCCCACTTGGACAACAGCGCGTTGTCGCGGATCGCGCTGTAGATCCCGTCGAGGTCGTCCGACACGGTGGTCAGGAAACACGACGACAACTGCGAGCGTAGCGTGCCGGCGTTGAACAGCGTCGGCGTCGAACTCATGTAGTCGAACGAGGACAGCAGGTTGTAGAACTCGATGGCGCGCTGTTCCGGCTCGTCCTCTTGTATGGCGAGGCCCATCGCGACGCGCATGAAGAAGATCTGCGGTAGTTCGAAGCGGGTGTCGCCCGAGTGGATGAAGTAGCGGTCGTACAGGGTCTGCAGACCCAGATAGTTGAACTGGAGGTCGCGCTCGGGCTTCAACGCCGCGCCGAGACGGTCGAGGTCGAAGCGCTTGAGTTCCGGCGCGAGGAGTTCGAGCTTCACGGCCTTGTCGACGAAGGCCGCGAGCGTCGGTGCGTAGAGGGATGCCATCTCGGCCTGCGTGGCTTGCCCGACCCCGGTGTCGAGGAACCGCAGCGCCTCCGAGCGGAGCTTGTCGAGCAGCAGCCGGGCGGTCACGTAGGTGTAGTTGGGCTCGACTTCGACGAGCGCACGCGCGGTCATCAGCAAGCCGGTCGCGACATCGTCCTCGGCGATGCCGTCGTACATGTTCGCCCGTGCCTCGTCGATGATGCGCTCCGGGTCGACATCCGTCAGGGCTTCGCAGGCTTCGGTCACCAGCGTGCGCATGCGGACGGTGTCCAGGGGCTTGCGGTCGCCGTCCCTGGTGACGACGTGGATCTCCTCGCCCGCTTCCGCCGCTTCTGTCGCCTCGGTGGTCGCGTTGGCGGCGCGGATGCGCGCGCGTTCTTCGCGGTAGAGCACGTAGTCGCGCGCCACCTTGTGCTCTCCCGAGCGCATGAGCGCCAACTCGACCTGGTCCTGGATCTCCTCGATGTGGATGGTGCCGCCGGATGGCAGCCGCCGTTGGAACGTGCTGGTCACTTGCGCCGTCAGTGTCGCCACGAGGTCGCGGATGCGTGACGACGTGGCGGCCGTGCCGCCCTCGACCGCGAGAAACGCCTTGGTCAGCGCGATCTGGATCTTGTCGTCGGCATAGGTCACGACTGCGCCATTTCGCTTGATGACGCGCAACGTGCCCGGTGCGGCAGCCACATCCGACGGCGACAAGGTCGAACTGCCCGCAACGGTCGCAACGGGTTGGTCGGCGAAGGATGACGTGCTTGGCGTTTCATGCTCCATGGTGACGGGGTGGCTCCTTGTTCTGTGACTTTATCGTGTAACTGGTTATTTATCCAGCGCTATACCTAGGCTGTCGCCGTCTAGGACGAGGATCGGACAGTGGTATGAAACGGTGGAATAGTGGGGGAGCGGCGTTCGCGGCGGCTTGCCGGTAGCTGGGTCATTGCCGCGCTGCCTAGCGCGCCTATGCAATCCTTCAGAACCCAATATATGGACATTTGCTCCCCTCAGTGGCCCAACATAGAGCGGTTTGCTGCGCAATGCAACCTGTTTTTGAGCCCGCGACTGGGCAGTAGTCTGTGGACAACTCTTGAGTCCGGACGGCGATCGTCACGGCAAAGCGGTGGACAACCGGTGAGCAACGGGCTCGGCCGAGGGGGTCCCATATGTTGTGGTTCGCCGCCGGTGAGTAAGGCTGTGGATAACACCTTGATAAGTCCGGGAAAAGCAGTGCACGACCTGTGGTTTGCGGTGGCTGCCGGGATCCTATCCACAGACGATGCCGCGTCCATGTCGTAAAGTCTTGGCTGGTCTTGCCGGAGGGAAGGCGCCATGCCGTACGTGCTCGCCATCGATCAGGGGACGTCGAGTTCGCGGGCCGTCGTGTTCGACGGCGACGGTCGCGAGGTGGCGGCGGCGCAGCGCCCGGTCGAGGCGGTGTTCCCCGCGGACGGCTGGGTCGAGCAGGATCCGGAGGCACTGTGGGACAGCGTGCTGGCCGTTGCACGCGAGGCGATCGCCACGAGCGGGCTGGCGCCGCGGCAGATCGAGGCCATCGGGATCGTCAACCAGCGCGAGACGACGCTGGCCTGGGATGCGCACACCGGGGCCGCACTCGGCAACGCCATCGTCTGGCAGGATCGTCGTACCGCCGAGCAATGCCAGCGGATCCGGGATGATGGCGTCGAACCCGAGATCGCGGCAATCACGGGGCTCTTGGTGGACCCCTATTTCTCGAGCACGAAACTGAAGTGGATGCTCGATCAGGCCGACCTGGAGTCCGCCGCGGCCCGCGGCGACGTGCGCTTCGGCACGGTGGACAGTTTCTTGGTCTGGCGGCTCACCAAGGGTAGCCGGCACGTCACGGACGCGACCAACGCTGCGCGCACACAGCTATTCGACATCGGCCGGCAGGCGTGGAGCGATCGGCTGCTGGACTACTTCGGGATCGCGCCAGCCGTGCTGCCGACGGTGCTCGATTGCTTCGACGATTTCGGCGTCGCGGATGCCGAATGGTTCGGTGCGCCGATCCCGATCCGCGGCGTGGCGGGCGACCAGCAGGCGGCGTTGCTCGGCCAGGGCTGTCTCGAGCCGGGGATGGTCAAGAGCACCTACGGGACCGGGTGTTTCGTGATCGCCAACACCGGCCCCGAGCAGGTGCGATCGAGTCAACGCCTGCTCACCACGGTGGGCTACCGCGTGGGAGGCACGACAACCTATGCGTTGGAAGGCAGCATCTTCAACGCCGGCGTCGCCATCAAGTGGCTGCGCGACACGCTCGGCCTGATCGAGTCCGCGGCCGACACCGAGCGGGCTGCGCGCCGGATCGGGGGCGACACGGGCGGCGTGTTCGTCGTCCCGGCATTCACCGGTCTCGGCGCTCCCCATTGGCGACCGGATGCCAGGGGTCTGATCACCGGCCTGACGCTGGATTCGAACCGCGACCAGGTCGTCACGGCCACGCTGAAGGCCATCGGGTTTCAAACGGCGGATCTGCTCGGGGCGGTCGCTGCCGACGGCGTGGCTGCCACCGAGTTGCGCGTCGATGGCGGCATGGCGGTCAACGACTGGTTCTGCCAGTTCCTGGCCGACGTCGTGGGCATGGCCGTTGCGCGCCCGGCGAGCATCGAGACGACAGTGCTGGGCGCGGGGCTCTTGGCGGCGGTGGGTGCGGGGCTGCACGGCGACATCGGGGCTGCCAGCCGCGCGTGGACTGCCGCACCTTCCGCGGAAGGCGCACCGTCCGCGGGAGGCGTTCCCGCGCGGCGGTTCACACCGACTGTCGATGCCGAGCGGCGGGGGCAATGGTTGCGCGACTGGCGGCAGGCCGTGGCGCGGGCCCTATAAAGGAAGGCGCTGCTAAACTACGCGGCGTGGCTGCCGATCCGCAATCCCAGCGCCAAGAGGTCGCGGATCAGCCGTACGCCGCGCTGGACCTCGGCTCCAACAGTTTCCACCTGATCGTCGCCAACGACCACGACGGCCGCTTGCAGATCGTCGACCGTCACAAGGAGATGGTGCGGATCGCGGAAGGCCTGGCGGACAGCAATGAGCTCTCGCCGACCGTGGCCGCCAGGTCGTTGGCATGCCTCAAGCGTTTCGGCCAACGGATCCGCCACCTCCCGCGACACCACGTGCGCATCGTTGGCACCAACGCGTTGCGCAAGGCGCGCAACAGCCGGGACTTCATCGACGCGGCGGAGGAGGTCCTCGGCCACCGCGTGGAAATCATCAGCGGTCGCGAGGAAGCGCGGCTGATCTACCTCGGCGTATCGCACTTCCTGGAAGACCAATTCGACTCCCGGCTCGTGTTCGACGTCGGCGGCGGCAGCACCGAACTCATCCTCGGGCGCCAGTTCCAGCCACGCCTGATGGAGAGCCTCTACATGGGCTGCGTGTCGATGTCGGCGCGGTACTTCGCGGACGGGGTAATCGACGCCGCGCGGTTCGCCAGGGCGGAAACGGCAGCCCGCCAGGAACTCGAAGTGATCGAGGAAATCTACCGGGCCCGCGGCTGGGACACCGCGGTCGGCTCGTCGGGGACGTTGATTGCGATTCACGATGCCGTCGTCGAACTCACCGGCGTACGCGGCATCACCAGCGACGGCTTGGCCGCTCTCAAGGAGCACATGCTGGCGGCCGGTCGAACGGACGGCATGGACCTGCTTGCGGTTGACGCCGAGCGGGCGCCGGTGTTCCCCGGCGGCGTCGCCATCGCGGCGGCCACCTTCGAGTCGCTCGGCATCCAGGAGATGACCGTTTCGGACGCTGCCCTACGCGAAGGCCTGCTGCACGACCTGCTCGGCCGCGTGCACGCGCAGGACATTCGCGACGCCACCGTGGCCGACCTGATCGAGCGCTACCGGGTCGATGAGCCCCACGGCCGTCGCGTCGCCGACACGGCGGCCCGAATCCTCGAACAGGGCGGCTGGCCTCTCACCGGCTTCGGCGCCCGGCGGTTGTTGCGCTGGGCCGCCATGCTGCACGAGATCGGCATGGACATCGCCCACAGCCAGTACCACAAGCACGGCGGCTACCTGCTCGACAACATGGACCTGCCGGGTTTCTCGCGCTCGGAACAGCACCACCTGTCGCTCATCGTCCGCGGCCACCGGCGCAAGTTCCCCATCGAGGAGTTCCTCCACGCACCACAGATGGTCGCGTTGTGCGTCCTGCTACGACTTGCCGTCGTGCTGCACCGGGCGCGCTCGGACCAGGTTCTGCCACGGTTCTCGGTTACCGCCAAGGGTGGGCTGGAACCAGGCGGCGAGCTCCGCCTGTCGTTTCCGCGCAAGTGGCTGAGCGAGCATCCACTGACCAAGCTGGACCTCGAGCAGGAGGCCGAGTACCTCTCCGCCATCCCCTTGAGGCTCAAGGTGTCGGCGCGGTAACGGTGCGCGGACGTCCCCGAACCGCCTGCGGTTCGCGTCCGCATTCCGGCCTTGAGCACGAACGGCGTGGTCGGGCAAACGGCGTGGTCGGGACACACGCGAAAGCCGTCCTACAGCTCACCGGGCCGAATTGCTACAGCAATTGCAGACATCGCCCAAAGACACCCGCCCTCGGTGTCCTCTACGGTGGCGGCAAATGCACGATCCGATCTACAAGGCGGCGCTAACGCGTCAGCTTCACGAGTAGTTCCTCTTGCGCGCAGCGCCGGTCGTCGGTGCCATGCTCGGCGCGCTCGTAGCTGCCGTCGGACTTCAGCACCCAGGCCTGGGTGTTGTCGTCCAGGTACGGGTCAATGCCTTCCTGCAGGACCGCCTTGCGGATGCGCTTGTCCTCGATCGGAAAGCAGGCCTCGACCCGTGAGAAGAAGTTGCGTCCCATCCAGTCGGCGCTCGACAGGTAGACCTTGGTTTGCCCGCCGTTTTCGAACACGAAAATGCGTGCGTGCTCCAGGAAGCGGCCGACGATGGAGCGCACGTCGATGTTTTCGGAAACGCCCTTGATCCCGGGACGAAGGGAACAGATGCCGCGGACCACGAGACGCACCCGGACGCCGGCCTGGGAGGCGCGGTAGAGGGCTTGGATCACGTCCTCCTCGATGAGCTGGTTCATCTTCGCGACGACGCCCGACGACCGTCCGGCCTTGGCATGCGCAATCTCGGCCTCGATGTGGGCGAGCATGGTCTCGTGCAGTGTGAACGGCGACTGCAGCATCTTGTTGAGTTGCCCGGCGCGCCCCATGGCGGTGAGTTGCTGGAACATGCTTGCCACGTCCGCGCTAAGTTCGGGATCGCACGTCAAGAGCCCGTAGTCGGTGTAGAGCCGTGCCGTGCTGGCGTGATAGTTGCCAGTGCTCAAGTGCACGTAGCGGCGCAGTTCGCCGTTCTCGCGGCGGATCACCATGAGCATCTTGGCGTGCGTCTTGTAGCCGACGATGCCGTAGACCACCTGCGCCCCGGCTTCCTGCAGGTCGTTGGCGAGTTCGATGTTGGCGGCCTCGTCAAACCGCGCCCGCAACTCGATGACGACCAGCACTTCCTTACCGTTGGCGGCGGCCTCGATCAGCGCCTCGACCACCGACGAGTCGGCACCGGTCCGGTACAGGGTTTGGCGAATGGACAGCACGTCCGGATCCCGGGCCGCACTGCGCAGGAAGTCGAGCACGGGCGCGAAGGAATGGAATGGATGGTGCAGCAGAATGTCGCGTGCCCGAATCGCCGCGAAGATGTCCGGTGCGGTCTGTATGCGGCGCGGCACGCCAGGGGTGAACCCCGGGTACTTGAGATCCGGCCGGTCCACAAGGTTGGGGATCGCATTCAGCCGCATCAGGTTGACCGGGCCGTTGCAGTAGTAGACGTCCTCCGGGAGCAGTTCGAACTCGTCGGTGAGGAACTGCCCGACCTCGCGGGGACAGTCGTCGGCGAGTTCGAGGCGCACGGCATCGCCGAAGCGCCGCGAGGGCAACTCCCCCTCGAGGGCGATCTTCAGATCTTCCACGGCCTCTTCGTCCACGAAAAGGTCGCTGTTGCGGGTGGCGCGGAACTGGTAGCAGCCGACCGCCCGCATGCCGGGGAACAACTCGTCCACGTGCGCGTGGATGATGGACGACAGGAAAACGAAGTCGTACGGGTGCTCGGCGAGATCCTGCGCCAGGCGGACGACGCGGGGCAGGGCCCGCGGCGCCTGCACGACCGCCATGCCGCTGTTGCGCCCGAACGCATCCTTGCCTTCCAGGGTCACGATAAAGGTCAGGTTCTTGTTGATGATGCGCGGGAAGGGATGCGCGGGATCAAGGCCGATCGGGGTCAGGATCGGGGCGAGTTCGCGGTGGAAGAAGTCCGCGAGCCACTGCTCTTGGGCAGCATTCCATTGGCTGCGCCGGAGGAACCGGATGCCCTCGGCATCGAGCAGCGGGAACAGGACGTCGTTCAGCACCCGGTACTGCTCGTCGACCAGTTCGTGGGCGAGCGTCGCGATGCGCTGCAACTGTTCCGTGGGCGAGAGGTTGTCAGGACCGCGTTGCGTCGCCCCGAGAGCTTCCTGCTGCTTGAGGCCGGACACGCGGATCTCGAAGAACTCGTCTAAGTTCGAGCCGCTGATGCACAGGAAGCGCAGGCGCTCGAGCAAGGGCACATCGGTGCTCTTGGCCTGTTCGAGCACGCGGCGGTTGAATTCGAGCAGGGAGAGTTCCCGGTTGATGAAGAGATCCGGGCTGGCGAGGTTGGCCGCGTTCACGCTGATCACCCTAAAATCGCGCCCGTGGGCACGACCAAACAGAGTACCACCGGGCACACCGGAACGGATCGGCTGTTCGACAGTCCGCGTCACCTCGTCGATTTCGTTTTCGACGAATCTGTCGCGAGCGTCTTCCCGGACATGATTCGCCGATCCGTGCCGGGTTACGAGACGGTCACGCCGCTGACCGGCCTGATCGCGGCGCGGCATCTCCCCGAGAACGGTCGCTGCTACGACCTCGGCTGCTCGCTGGGTGCCGCCACCCACGCCGTGCTGCGCGCAGTGGGTGATCGGCCGTGCGAGATCGTGGCCGTCGACGACTCCGCAGCCATGCTCGCCCGTGCGAAGCGGTTGGCCAGCGATAGCAGCCGTGTGCGCTGGCTAGAGGCCGACGTGCGCGACGCGGCCATCGAGGGCGCGGACGTGGTGATCCTCAACTACACGCTGCAGTTCCTACCGCCGGAGGACCGCCTGCCGCTGCTGCGCTCGATTCGCCACGGTCTGAACGACACGGGCGTCCTGCTGCTCTCCGAGAAGCTTCAGGCCTCGCCATACGTCACGGACCTGCACGTCGATTTCAAGCGTGCGAACGGCTATAGCGAGTTGGCAATCAGCCAGAAGCGCGCGGCGCTGGAGAACGTCATGCGCATCGACTCGCTCGAGGCGCACGTCGCGCGGCTGCGCCGGGCGGGCTTCGAAGAGGTCGAAGTCTGGTTCCGGTGTCTGAACTGGGGTGCGATGGCCGCGTTCCCGACGTGCCGGACGGGAGCGTAGCGCATCGACGCGCTGCAAACGCTGACTTCGACCTGGCGGGATGCGTCGCCCCTCGCCCGGAGTTGCGTCGATTTGCTGGCGACGGTCAAGCACGGTGATCGCCCCCGGTGGCTCGCCGCCTTGGCGGAGTTGCCCGCCGCAGCGCCCCGGGATGTGTCGTTCGGCGACTGCGTCAGCATCGGGCACTGCAGCGATCTGGACGTGTCCGGGCGTGCCCGCCTAGCGGACGCCCTGCATGGCCTCTCGCCTTGGCGTAAAGGCCCGTTCCGCCTGTTCGGCCTACACATCGACGCCGAGTGGCGCAGCGATCTGAAATGGGCGCGGATCGCGCCGCACCTGAACCTCGAAGGTGCCCACGTGCTCGATGTCGGGTGTGGAAACGGCTACTACGGGTGGCGGATGCTCGAGGCTGGCGCCGCCTCGGTCACGGGGATCGACCCATCGCTACTGTTCACCCTGCAGCATGCCGCGGTGGCGTACTACG
Organism: Candidatus Azotimanducaceae bacterium; assembly: GCA_965203685.1. Lineage (GTDB taxonomy): Bacteria > Pseudomonadota > Gammaproteobacteria > Pseudomonadales > Azotimanducaceae > VXYL01. Next base: position 4,203,341 of record OZ241908.1, on the reverse strand, counting down.
CGGACGACCCGCGCAACCTCGTACTACCCCTCAGCCTCGAAGATCTCGAGCTGGAGCGTGCTTTCGACGTCGTGCTCTCGATGGGCGTCGTGTACCACCGGCGCGACCCGGCGGCGCATGTGCACGCGCTGGCACGCCACGCCCACCGGGACACGGTGGTGGTGTTGGAGTCCCTCGTGGTTGACGGCGGCCCGATCGAGCCGCAAGGCCGCTACGCGCGGATGCGGAACGTCTACGTGGTCCCGGACGTGGCAACACTCGCTGGCTGGCTCGCCGCGGCGGGCTTCGCGAACGTGCGGCTGGTCGACAGGTCGGTCACCACGGTGGCCGAACAACGCCCGACGCCGTGGATGACCTACCAGTCCCTTGCCGACGCGCTCGATCCGGGTGACCCGAGCCGCACGGTCGAAGGCTATCCGGCACCCGAGCGCGCCGTTATGATCGCCTCCCGATGACCACCGAGATCGAACGCAAGTACCTCGTGGCCGAGCGCGGCATCATTGCCCACGCGACGGAACCCCCGGTGGCGATCCGGCAGGCGTATCTCGCCACGGGCAAGACGGCCGTCCGGGTGCGGATCGCCGGGGCAAGCGCCTGGCTTGGTGTCGTGGGTGTTCGCAGCGGAGAGTCGACGGGCTACGAATACAACGTCCCGGTCGCGGATGCCGACGAGATGATCGCCCGTTTGGCGGTGACGCCTGTGGTCGAGAAGGACCGCTACCGCATCGACGATGAGGTCCCTTGGACGATCGACGTATTCAAAGGCGACAATGCGCCGCTGATGCTTGCCGAGATTACCCGTCGGTCGCGGGTCCGGAAGCTGCCGCAGCCCTCGTGGCTCGGTGACGACGTCTCGGACGACCTGCGCTACCAGAACGTCTACTTGGCGCTGCACCCCTACTCGTCCTGGAGGCACGATGGCTGAACTCGTCTCGTCCCTGCTCGCACCCTGGACATTCCGCTTCCGCGGGCGCACAGGCATGATCCTGGCCATCGTCGAGCGCTTCGTGAAGGAGCCGAACAAGGGCTTGGCCCCGACGCACATCGCGCGCGAGGCCGGCTTGCCGGTCTACGACGTGGTGAAGACGCTGCGTCGGACGCCGGAGCTCTTCGTCAAGCTGCCGGGCCGTGGCGACGGCATCACGCGCTACCGGTTGGCGTCGTCCGTCGCTGCCCGGGGCGAGGAGCAGATCGTGGCGCTGGTGCAACGCAACGCGCGCCGCGAGACGTGGCTTTTCTACGCGCTGCTGCTGTTGGCGGGCCTCCTCGTGACAGTCGTGCTGATGGTCTTCGTACCGACCCTGTTGTAAGCCATGCCGGAGCAACTGACCGACGAACTGCTGGCCCTGCGTGATCGCGTGGACGCCATGGCCCGCGACGTTCTGGTGCCATTGCGCGACGACGCGGCACTTGACCCCCGCGAAAGGGCGGCGCGCGCTCGCCAAGCCTCCAAGGATGCCGGTGTCTTCACGATGACGCAGCCTGCGGAGTTCGGCGGTAGCGGCGCATCGCTCTTGGCCCTGACCGTCGTCCGTGACACGTTGGGCAGCCACAACGTCAGCCACCTCGGTGGCCTCTTCGGTCCGGGGCCGGGGGTGCTGGCCGGCGTCGACGAGCCGCTGAAGGGCGCCTACTTGGCACCGGTGCTCGCCGGGGAAAAGCGTGGCGCTTTCGGATTCACCGAACCGGACGGCGCCGAGCGGACCACTTGGGCGCGCCACGACGGCGACGACCTCGTCATCAATGGCCAGAAGTCCTATGTCACGGGGGGTGCGGACGCCGACTTCATCAACGTCCTGGTTGACGTGGAGGGTCGCGGTCCGGCCATGGTCGTCGTCGACCGCGCGGCGACCGGCGTCGAGGTCGTGCGCACGTTCGCGTCGATGGACGGCAGCCATCACGCCTACATGGAGTTCCACGATGTGCGCGTACCGGCGGCGCACATCATCGGCGAGGCCGGTCGGGGCATGCCACGCGCATTGCGCCAAATCGGCGACACGCGACTGGCGTTCGCGGCCGAGAGCGTTGGTCTCGCCCGCTGGGTCATCGACTTCGTCACCGAGTACATCCAACGGCCACATCGCAGCGGCACGCCCCTCGGCGATCGCGAAGGGGTCCGCTTGCGCTACGCCGACATGCGGATACGCGCCTACGCGGCGCGCAGCATGGTCTATCGCACCGCCCGCCTCGGCGACGCCGGCGAGAACATCGTCAACGAGGGCATCGCGTCGAAGGTCTTCGCCACGGAGGCGGTCGGCGACATCGTGGATGCCGGGATCCAACTCGTCGGCGGGATCGCCCTGCGTACCGGGCACCCGTTCGAGGAACTGTACCGGCGAGTGCGCTCCATGCGCTTGGCCGAGGGCGCAAGCGACGTGCTACGGCTCAACCTCGTGCGCGGCAAACTGGACCTTGGCAAGGGGCGCGTATAGGGCCGTTCCCAGATCGGTCGTCCGACTCTGTGGCCAACGTGCCACTTTTCGCGACCAAGTGGAATGTACGGTGACCACTTTGGTCGCGGGAGCTACCGACTAAAGCGCGATCGACGGGTACTGGGCTGAGCGCGTGCCGGGAATCGGCCGGTTGTCGGGGGCGTGGTAGGTGAACACCAGGGACAGCTTCACGTCGTCGGTGTCGTTGCGGCCGGCGGCATGGAACAACCGACTCGAGAACAGCAGCATGTCCCCGGTAGCGAGTTCTAGCGTCACGGCCTGCTCGATCAGCGCGCGGTTCTCGGGGAGATCGGGACGCAGGAACAGGTCGCGGTCGAGGCGGCCCCGGTCGAGGTCCAAGCGGTGGCTGCCCGGGATCACCATCAGCGCACCGTTGGCGGCCGTTTCCGTCCCCAGCGCCAGCCACAGCGACACCAAGTCCGGGCGGTCGAACGACCAGTAGCGCACGTCCTGGTGCCAGAGCGTGGCGCTCGAATAGCCCGGGTGCTTGGTCATGACGCAGTTGTGGTGGCATTGCGACAGGCAGGCCTCACCACCGAGTAGTCCCTGCAGTACGGCTCGGAGGTCGCTTCGCGTGGCGAAATGGCGGAACGCGGCATCGCGCGAGTAGGCGTGCAGCAGTCGCCTGGGCGTGGACCCACCGGCGTCGTCGCGCGAGCGCGGTGCGCCGGGATAGCCGACGTCGGCTTCGAATTCCGCGGGTCCGACGAGCGGCTCGAGATCGCGCCGGGCTAGGTTCGCCAGGAGGTCACACTGCTCGACGGAGGCGAATTCGCGGAGCACGACGTAGCCGTCCCGCCGGTAAGCGGCGCTTGCCAGCGCGTAGTGATCCGAATCGGCAGCCGTCCCGGTCAGCACGGCGAAAAAAGTGTTTCCATTTCTTGCGCGGGTACGCTACTGTGGGCCGTCAACGTTACCTTTCGTAGCACTCGCTCAGCAAGCAGGCAACGCTGCCGATACCAAACCCATGCGCTGGCTCAAAATCGTCCTGCCCATCGCCATCATCGCGGGCGCCGTGTTGGTGTCGTGGCAGATCATCGCCGCCCGGCCGGAGGTGGAAAGGGTGGCGCCGCCACCGCCCACCTTGCTCGTCGAAGTTGCCGTGGCGCAACGCGAGCCGGTGACCTTCACCGTGCGCTCGCAGGGGGTCGTCACGCCACGGACGCGCACCACCCTGGTGAGCGAGGTCTCGGGGCAGATTGCCGAGGTCTCGCCAGCTTTCGTGAGCGGCGGATTCTTCAACGAAGGCGACGTGCTCGTGCGGATCGATCCCCGCCATTACCAGACGGCCTTCAAGCGGGCCCGTTCGGAAGTGGCCAAGGCGCGCACGAAGGTTGCCACGGAACATGCGCTCGCTGGCTACGCGTACCAGGATTGGCAGCGGTTGCGCGAACTCAACGCGTCGGAACGTCCCGCATCGGATCTAACGCTGCGAAAGCCGCAACTGGCCGAAGCGGTGGCGGCCTTGGAGTTCGCTGAGGCGGACTTGGAAAAGGCGACGGAGGATCTTGATCGCACCATCATCCGCGCGCCGTACGACGGCATGGTGCGCGAGAAGCGCGCCGATGTCGGCCAGTACGTCAACGTGGGCGCCCAACTTGCCGAGACCTTCGCAACCGACTACGCCGAGGTTCGCTTGCCCTTGCCGCAAGTGGACTTGCAGTACCTCGAACTGCCGGGCCCGGACAGCGAGCGGTTCCTCCCTGTCGAACTCAGCGCCGACATCGGCGGCGTTCGGCGGACGTGGCATGGCCGCATCGTACGTTCCGAGGGCGTTTTCGACGCCGAGAGCCGAGTCCTGCACGTGGTGGCGCAGGTCGACGACCCCTACGGCCACGGCGACGGCGAAGGTGGCGAGCCCTTGCGGATTGGCACCTTCGTCACCGCGGAGATCGAAGGTCGCGAGGGCGGCAGTCTCTTCGTCATCCCGCGGCACTCTCTACAGCGAGGCGAGACCCTGTGGATGGTGGGCGACGATATGACCATACAGCCGCGGCTCCTCGAGATCGTCCGCGCGGACGAGCAGTCCTCCTACATCATGACCGGCCTCTCCGACGGGGAACGCTACACCGTGACGCCGCCGGAACAGCCACTGCCCGGGATGCTGGTCCGCGTCAATGAGTGACCAGGCGGCAGCCTCGCCAGAGGACGAAGTCCACGGCCTGATCGGCTGGTTCGCCAAGAATCACGTCGCGGCGAACCTGATGATGTTCGCCATCATCCTCGGCGGCCTCGTCGGCGTGTTCGTCCTCAAGAAAGAGACGTTCCCCGAGTTCCAGAGCAACGTGATCCAGATCCAGGTGCCCTATCTCGGCGCGGCGCCGGAGGAGGTCGAGAAGGCCGTCATCCTGCGCATCGAGGAGGCCATCGAGTCCATCGAGGGGATTCACGAGATCTCGTCGACCGCGGGCGAAGGCATGGGATCGGTGCGGGTCGAGCTGAAGGAAGGCTTCGAGGTCTCGGAAATGACCGACGAATTGAAGCTCGCCATCGACGGCATCTCGACGTTCCCGAACGAGACCGAGCGCCCGATGATCTCGGAGTTTCGGTTCATGCAAGGCGTCGTCAACATCCAGCTCGCCGGCGACCTCGACGAAGCCACCATGAAGGAGCTCGCCGACACGGTTCGCGAGGAAGTCGTGGCTCTGCCGGATGTCTCGTCGGCGGAAGTCATGGGCACGCGGCCGTTCGAGATTTCGGTCGAGATCTCGGAGAGCGCACTGCGGCAGTACGGCTTGACGCTCGACGGCGTGGCCCAGGTGATCCGCCGATGGTCGTTGGATATGCCGGGCGGTGCCATCCGTTCGGCCGCTGGCGACATCCGGTTGCGGGCTACGGGGCAGGCATACACCGGCCAGGAGTTCAAAGACATCGTGCTGCTGACGCGGCCCGACGGCACGCGCATCCACCTCGGCGACGTGGCGACGATCCGCGATAGCTTCGCCGAAACGGAGAGCTACTCGTTTTTCGACGGCAAGCGCTCCTTCGGCATCAACGTCATGGCGACGGAGGAGGAGAACCCCATCGACGTCAGTGCCGCCGTGCGGGCCTACGTCGAGCAGCGCAACGCGACGCTGCCGCGCGAAGCGCAGATGACCGTCTGGGCGGACATGTCCGTGCTGCTCGAAGGCCGTCTCACCATGATGCTGAAGAACATGGGACTAGGAGCCATCCTGGTCCTCGTGATCCTCGGCGTCTTTCTGCACTTGAAGATCGCCCTCTGGGTGATCCTCGGCATGGCCGTCGCGTTCCTGGGCGCGTTCATGATGATGCCGCTGCCGCTTGTCGACGTGACCATCAACATCATGAGCCTGTTCGCGTTCATTCTCGTCCTAGGCGTGGTGGTCGACGACGCGATCATCATTGCGGAGAGTTCGTACGCCGAAACCGAGCGCAAGGGCTACTCGCTCGCGAACATCGTGCGCGGCGCGCAACGCGTGGCAGTACCGGCGACTTTCGGTGTGTTGACGACGATCATGGCCTTCCTGCCCATGCTGTTCCAGACGGGACGCACGTCGGCTTTCGCCGGCGCGATCGCCTGGGTGGTCATCCTGTGTCTTGCCTTCTCGCTCGTCGAAAGCAAGCTCATCCTGCCGTCGCACCTCGCCATCATGCGCTCGGCGCATGGCTCTAAGCGGGGCTTCGCCGACTGGGCGGGCACGAAGCTGATGTGGTTCATCGCCCACGTCTACAACCCGCTCTTGAAGCGTGCCATCGAATACCGGTGGACGACGGTCGCGACCTTCGTGGCGATCGCGATCCTTATGCTCGGACTGGTTCTCGGCGGATGGGTGCGGGTGGTCTACTTCCCCGAGATGCAGGCTGACTTCCTATCGGCGAATGTGCAGATCCAGGAGGGAGCACCCGAGTCGCTGATCAAAGGTATCGTGGAGCAGATGGACTCTTCGCTGCGCGAGGTCAACGAGGAGCTCAAGGCCAAGTACGACCTGGACTACGACGTGGTCCAACACCTTTTCGGCTACATCCAGGGCGGCAGCCAGGCGCGTTTCCAGGTTGCGCTGGCCCCGGGCGAGCAACGCGACGTCAATCCCAAGGAGGTGGAAAACCTCTGGCGTGCGAAGATCGGCGACATTGCGGGCACGGAGGAACTCCGGTTCTCCTCCAGCATGCGCATGAGCAGCGGCGCACCGATTTCGTTCCGACTCTCCGGTCGCAACTACAGCCAAGTCGAAGCCGCGGCCGACGAGTTGGTCGATCACCTGCGCCAGTACGACGGGCTCTACGAGATCGAGAGTTCGGCGAACGTCGGCCCCGAGGAGGTCAAGCTCAAGATTCGCCCCGAGGCCGAGGCCCTCGGCGTCACCCTGGCCGACCTCGCAGGTCAGGTCCGGCAGGCGTTCTACGGTGCCGAGGCGCAGCGCATCCAGCGCGGCGACTCCGAGGTCCGTGTGATGGTGCGCTATCCGCGCAGCGAACGCGTCTCGATCGGCAACCTGGAGAACATGTGGATTCGTCTGCCGGACGGGCGCGAATTGCCGTTCAACGCGGTTGCCGACTACGAGCTCGAGCGGGGCTACAACGCAATACGACGCATCAACGGCAAGCGCACGGTCACCGTTTCCTCAAGCGCCAACTTGGCTTTGGTCGAGCCGGGCGCGGTCATGGGCGCCGTCTACCAAACCGTCATCCCGGAAATGGCCACGCGATATCCGGATGTCGAATTCGGCCAGGGCGCGGCTATGCGCGAGCAGACGTCGTCCGTCAACGAGATGATCATGGGCTTTCTCTATGCCCTCGTGGGCATCTACGTGCTAATGGCCATCCCGCTCAAGTCCTACCTGCAGCCGCTGATGATCATGACGGTGATCCCGTTCGGCCTGATCGGGGCGGTGATTGGGCATTGGATCGTGGGCATCGCCATGAACGCCATTTCGCTGCTCGGTTTCTTTGCGCTCGCGGGCGTTGTGGTCAACGACAGCTTGATCCTCGTGCACTACATCAACCGCCGTGTATCGGAAGGCGTGCCGACGATTGCTGCGGCTGTCGAGGCGGGCATGGTCCGTTTCCGGCCGATTCTCCTGACCTCGCTGACCACGTTCTGCGGCCTGATCCCGATCGTGCTGGAGAGGTCCATGCACGCGCAGATGGTGATCCCGATGGCCGTGTCGCTGGCGTTCGGCATCCTGTTCGCGACCGGGATTACGTTGATACTGATCCCGAGCCTTTACGCGATTCAGGCGAATCTGCGGGAGATGGTGACCGGACGCGCGAGCCACGCGGCGCCGGCTAACGTGCCAGCGACTGCTCGAGGATCGGCGCTCCGTTGATTGTCACCTGCAGTTGACGAGTGTTGCGAAAGTACCGCGCCTCGACGTAGTGGTGCTCTTCCCAGTCGAGTTCCACGTTTGTCCACACGTAAAGCGGATCCCGCGGCGACGGGTCGCGGCGCTTGCGCAAGCAGCCGTCGAGCCAAAGCTCAAGCCCGTCGTCGTCGGCGATGACGATGCTGAAGGCTCTGTGGCGGTGGGGGATGTCGAACCGTTGGGGCATGCGGTGGCGGATTCTAACCCTTCGCCTGCCAACTAAAGCCAAGCGTCCGGTCAGGATCATGGCCTGGGTGCTTCTCGCCGTTTTCGTCCTGCCTGCCGTGGTTGCTTTTGCGCTCAGGCTTGCTGCGGAGCGCCCGCACTGGGGCGCAGCGGATCACAGTGCGACCGGGTTAGCGCCGTCGCCGGCCGACACGCCGGAGGCGGTGGTGCAGGTCTATGCGGCGCGGACGTGGGGGCTGCGCGGCAGCGTCGCCGTGCATACGTGGATTGCGACCAAACGTGCCGGTGAAGACCGCTACCGTCGCCACGAGGTGATCGGCTGGCGACTCTACCGAACCGGATCCGCCCTCGCGCAACGGAATGGCTCCCCGGACGACCAGTGGTTCTCCAACCGTCCGCTGCTGCTGCTCGACCGGCGCGGTGACGGCGTTGACGGGCTGATCGACCGCATTGAGGCTGCCATCGACGAATACCCCTACACCCGCGAATACCGGACCTGGCCCGGACCCAACAGCAACACCTTCACGGCTTACGTCGGCCGCCGCGTGCCGGAGCTGGGTTTGCAGCTTCCGCCGACGGCAATCGGCAAGGACTACCTGGCGGATAGCGCCTGGCTCGCGAAGCCGCCGAGCGGTCACGGCGTGCAGCTCTCGGTTCTGGGGCTCGCGGGCATCATCGCCTCGCCGCGGGAAGGGCTCGAGGTGAACCTGCTCGGGTTGTCGGCGGGAATCGGCGCCAACCCGTTCGGTGTCAAGCTGCCTGGCCTTGGCGCCTTGCCGCAGAGGACCGTGGATGGCTGAGCGGTTCGCACGCGTGCTCAAGGCCCGCGCCGTGCTGACGCTGTCGTTCGGCGCGATGATCGGCTGGAGCTGGGTCCTGATGACCGGGGTCTGGGTCGCCAACGCCGGCAGCGTCGGTACGCTCGTGGCGTTCGCGGCGGGCGGACTTGCAATAGGCTGCATCGCGTTCACCTACGCGGAACTCGCGTCCGCCATGCCCAAGGCCGGCGGCGAGCACGTCTACACGCTCCACGCCCTCGGACCCGGCTGGTCGTTCGTGTGCACATGGGCGCTGCTCATGGCCTACGTCACGGTGTGCGTCTTCGAGTCCGTCGCCCTGCCGACGGCCGTCGAGTACCTCGTTCCGGCGATCCGTGTCGGGACGCTGTGGACGGTCGTGGATGCCCCGGTGGACATCGGCTTCGTGGTCGTCGGCTGGGTGGGTGCCATCGTCATGACCGTAGTGAATTACGTCGGCATCCGGACGGCGGCGGTCGTGCAGAACATCGTGACCGGGATGATCGTCGCGGCGGGCGTGTTCCTGATCGCGGGGGCGGCGACGAGCGGCGGCATGGAAACCGCACGCCCGTTCTTCGCCGAGCCAGCGATCGGCGTATTGACCGTACTCATCATGGTGCCGGCGATGCTGGTCGGCTTTGACGTGCTGCCGCAGTCGGCCGAGGAAGTCGACCTTCCGGCGCGGCGGATCGGCGTGTTGCTGGTCTTCTCGGTGGGACTGGCCGTGCTTTGGTACGGCGCGGTGTCGTTCGCAGTCGCGAGCGCCATTCCGAACGCGGAACTGGGCGACGCCAACATGGCCACGGCCGACGCGGCTGCCCGCCTTTGGCAACAGCCCTGGGCGGGCGACCTGCTGCTGATCGGCGGCATCGGGGGCATACTGACGAGCTGGAATGCGTTCATCATCGGTGGCAGCCGGCTGATCTTCGCGCTAGCCGAGTCCGGCTCGTTGCCGCCGGTGTTCGCGCGCCTGCACCCGCGCTACAAGACACCCTACGCCGCGATCCTGCTGATCGGCATCCTGTCCTTGGTATCCCCGCTCTTCGGCCGCACGATCCTGGTCTGGCTGATCAACACCGGCAGCCTCGCCGTGGTCGTGGCGTACATCTTCGTGCCGATTGCCTTCCTTGTGCTGCGCCACCGCGAACCCGAGTTGCCGCGCCCGTTCGAGGTTCGGTATCCGCGCCTCGTCGGCTACGCCGCGATCGTCCTCGGGGCCGGACTGCTGTGCCTCTACTTGCCAGGCAGCCCGTCCGGGTTGGCTTGGCCACACGAGTGGGCCATCGTGCTGATCTGGGCTGCGGTCGGCGCGTTGGTCTGGATTCGGCACCATCGCTCGTCCGCCAGCGATCCCTAGCACGCCGTACGCGTTCGCGTATCGTAGCGCCTCATCGCCGTGATCCTTGAGGGGTGTTGTTTTGGCACGACGCCGTTTGAGCGTCGCCACGATGCTGTCCTTTGGCATCGGAGAAGCATCGGGCGCGTTCAAGAACATGGCCTGGGGCGTCCTGCTGCTCTTCTATTACCAGCAGGTCATTGGCGTGGAGGCCGCGCTCGTAGGGCTCGCCATAGCCATCGCGGTGATGATCGACGCCGTGACGGACCCGCTCATCGGGACTTGGTCGGATCGCATCCGTACCCGTTGGGGCCGCCGTCACCCGATGCTGCTCGCCGCGTCCGTACCGCTGGCCGCGACTTTCATCGCGCTATTCAACCCGCCCGAGGGCCTCTCGGAACTTGGCAACTTCCTTTGGCTGATGGTGTTTGGCGTCCTCGTCAGGACGTCGTATACGTTCTACAACATCCCGCACTTGGCGCTCGGCGCCGAGATGGCGCACGACTACGACCAGCGCTCCACGGTGTTCGCGTACTCGGCGTTCATCGGGGCGATGTCGGTGGCCGTGTCCTACGGCCTCATCATGCGCTACTACTTCCCGACGACGGACGAGTTCGACCCCGGGCTGCTGAACGCGGGGCGTTACCCGCTGTTGTCGCTGCACTTCGCCGCGGTCATGACGCTCGCGATCGTGTTGTGCGTATTGGGGACCGCGCGGGAGATCCCCAATCTGCGCGAGACGCAGGAGCGCGAACGGTTCGGCGTGCTCACGGTGTTCAAGGAGATGGGCGCCGTGCTCACCAACCGGTCGTTCCGCGCGCTGTTCGTGGCCATCGTCCTTGGGTCCATCGTCGGTGGCGTGGAGTCTGCGTTCACGCCGTTCTTGGGCGTGCACTTCTGGGGCTTCACGACCGAAGACCTGTCCTACTTGGCGATTGTCGGTCTTGTCTCGTTTCCGGTGGCCTTCGTGCTCACGCCGGCCTTGACCCGCCTGCTGGACAAGCGGATGGCGGTGATGTTGCCGCTAGCGTGTTGGATCACGGCAGTGAACGTACCGATCGTGCTGCGGCTATTGGACGTGCCCTGGTATCCCAGCAACGAGTCGATCTGGGTGCTGTGGATCTTCCTTGGGGCGTCCACGGTGGGGGCGCTCTCGGCACCCATCATCGGCGCTAACCAGAACTCCATGCTCGCCGATGTGGCGGACGAGCATGAGTTGGAGACAGGAATCCGTCGCGAAGGTGTGCTGTACGCAGTTCGAGCTTTCTCCAACAAGGCCACCGCGGCCTTCGGCACGTTGTTTGGCGGCATCTTGCTGTCCGCGATCGATTTTCCCGAAAACGCGACGCGGGGTTCGGTGCCCCCGGAGACCGTCTGGAATCTCGGCCTGATCGCCGGTCCGGCCACGTCGGTCTTTTCCCTGTTGGCGCTGTTGTTCTACCTGCGTTATCGGATCAACCGACAGCGGCACCGGGCGATCGTCGAGCAATTGCAGCAGCGCCGGGCCGCGTCCTGACCGCTGTGATAGTCTCGTCGTGTTCATCTTGAGGGGAGGCGGGATGCACAGCCACCACTACGCCGCGTGCGAGGATCTCAACGACGTGATGGCCGAGATCGACCGGCTTGGGCTCGAGAAGCAGGTCATGGAACTCGACGCCTACGGATTCACCGTGCTCGACGGAATCCTCGACGACGACACGGCGTCTACGGCCCGGCAGGCCCTCGCGGACATCTGCGAGCGCCAGACTGGCGTCAAGCCGGATTTCGAGAAAGGCGACTCGCATCCGGATTGGCGGCTCATTCCGTACCTGATGCCACGCCACCCGGTCTTCCAGGACATTCTCCTGAACGAGACCTCGGTGGCGCTGATGCACTACCTGCTCGGCAAGAGTGCGCAGCTCTCGTCCATGACGTGCCACTTCAAGGGGCCCGGCGACGGCGGCCAGCTTCCGCTGCACACGGACACCGGCATGCCCGCACCGCTGCCGCCGTATTCCCAGGTGTCGAACATCAACTACGCGCTGACCGACTACTCCAAGGAAGGCGGGTGCCTCGCGATCGTCCCGGGAAGCCACAAGTGGGCGCGCAATCCGGAACCCTCCGAGGTCCTCTTGGACGGGCCGGCGGCGAATCCGAAGGCGGAGGCCATGGAAATCCGCGCGGGGGACGCGGTGATCTGGCACGGCAACATGTGGCATGGCAGCTATCCACGCAGAATCCCCGGGCTGCGGCTGAACTTGGCCGTCTACCACGCCCGCCCGTACTGGAAAGTGCAGGAGCGCTACGGCGACGCGTTGCCCCAAGACGTGATCGACCGGCATGGCAACAACCCGGTGTTCCGCCAGTTGGCGGGACTCAACGAACACATGGGCTGGATGGAGGAGGGGCCGTCCTTTCTCGACCAGAAGAACGGCGGCTTCAAGGCCGACGGGAACGAGACGCTGCGCTCGGGCCGCAATAGCTGGCAGTCCTAGGAGCCTGCAGAGGCCGCGCGCCGAACGAGCGGCGTTCGACCGTCTCGTAGTCGGGACGCGCCGACAATGTCAACGGAGGAGTAGACATGACCGTAACGGATCCGCTTCGCTTGCTTGCCCCGGCTTTGGCCGGAGTTCTCCTGCTCGGCGCATCGCCCGCGCTCGCCCAGGACGACGCGTCGCCCGCACAGGGCGAGGAGGAAGAACAGGGCGAGGACATCGAGGAGATCATCGTCTCGGCGACCTACCGGGATACCCGGTTGATGAACACACCCTTGACCATCTCGGCGGTCACCGACGCCGAGATCGTTGCCAAGGGCATCGAGGACATCCAGACGCTCTACCAGTCGATCCCCGGGTTGGCGTACCGCACCAACTCGCAGACCTACAACACGTTGTCGGTCCGGGGGCTGACGCCACCGTCCGGCGGCGGCGGCGCCATGGTCGGCGTCTACACGGACAACCTGCCGATGACCGACAGCAATACCGGTGGACTGTCCCAGACGCTGGGCGCGTTGTTCGACATGGAGCGCGTCGAGGTCCTGAAAGGGCCGCAGGGAACGCTGTACGGCGAGGGCAACCTCGGCGGCTCGATCCGCTACATCACCAAGAAGCCCGACCCAAGCGGCTTCGACTACTCGTTCCAGACCAACGTCGAGGACATCGGCGAGTCCGACGGCCTTTCCTACCGCGCCGATGCGATGGTCAACATTCCCCTCGGCGACCGCCTCGCGGCGCGCTTGGTCGCGTACCGTCGCGACCGGGTGGGAATCCTGGACCAGGTGGCGCCCCGCAACGAAAACGACGTGGACACGTTCCTCGAGGACGGCGCCCGCATCAAGGTGGCCTGGTTCCCGAGCGACACGGTCGAGATCTCGGCGATGGTCAACATCATCAACGGGGACTACGGTGGCCCCGGCCTCGGCTACCACTGCTTCACGGAGTCGACGCCGTCGGATCCGGGAGGCCAGTTCCCGGAGTACGACTTGCCCGGCACGACTTGCGCGGGCCAGTTCGACCAGTTCGGCCGCGACCCGTACGTCACACACCTGGCGCACCCGACGCACACGAGCGGCGGCTGGGACGACCAGGCGATGTACAACTTCAACGTCGACTGGGAACTCGGATTCGCCGACCTGGTTTCTTCCACCTCGTACTTCGACCGCCAGACCGCGTACTCCGAGGAGACGAGTCCTAGGTTCTCGGCGGGGCTGCGCGGTCTAGTGAATGCGGCGGCATGTCTCGGGGCCGTCCCAGGCTGTGGCCCGGGCACTTTGGCGAGCCTCGGTGGTGACGGCATCTTCTACCGGGCAACCGAGCGCTTCGTCCAGGAACTTCGGCTCGTGTCCACTACGGATGGGCCGTGGCAATGGACCGTGGGCGGCTACTACAAGGACGACGAATCCCAGGGCACGCGCCACAGCGAATGCCACGAGGGCGGCTCGCCACTCTACGATGACATCGACACGCACTGCGCGTTGCAGTATTCGTTCTATCAGGGCGTGCCGTTGGCCACCCAACAGGCGATCGTGCTGTGGCTGAACACCGCGATTTTCCCGGGCACGACCAACTTCCGCACGTTCGGCGAGGAGTCGCTCTTCGGCGAGGTGTCGTACCGCTTCAACGAACAGTGGGAGATCCTCGTCGGCGCGCGCTCAGCGCGGGTGCAGTACGACCTGGACCTCGCCCCGGCTGGCAGCGACTCTCGCGACAACCCGGACAGGTCCCTCTCCACGCCGAGCCGATTCCTTTCGCCGAAGGTCACGGTCACTTGGCGCCCGAAGACGGACCTGATGATCTACGGTACGTATTCATCCGGGTTCCGGCCGGGGATCATCAACACGGGGCTCGCCACGCGGATCGCCGAACTGGACGCGGTGCGCGCCGGGAATCCCGCCGCCGAGCAGTACTACCAGAACTTGAACGACCTGCAGGAGGTCGATGGCGACTCGGTCGTCAACTACGAACTGGGCATCAAGGCGACCGTCGCGGACGGTCGCGTCAGCTTCGTCGGTTCTCTCTATCAGCTCGATTGGCAGGACACGATCATCAGCGTCAGCGACGAGATTCCGGACATTCCGGGCGTCTCGCCGCTGCCGTTCAACTACAACATCAACGGCGGCACCGCCGAGAGCCAGGGGATGGACTTCGAGATCCGCACGGTGTTGACCGACAACCTGCGACTCAACTTCGGCGGCGACTGGAACTGGGAGGCCGTGATCGGGGCTGCGGGCCGGGGCCGCTACGGCGGCGTCGCCATCGAGCCAGGAAACCGCTTGGCCAACGCGCCGGAGTACAGTGGCTACGCCGCTTTGATGTACGACTTCGTCCTTGCCGGCTACAACGCCCAGGCGCGCCTGGACGGCTATATGATCGCGGAGTCCTGGAACACCGCCAACAACGAGCGGCCGGCGCCCGCGTACGAGACCTTCGACGCCAAGCTTCTCTTAGGCCGCGACGACTGGCAGGTCGGTGCCTACATCCGCAACCTGTTCGACGAGACCGTGGTCTACGAACTCAACCAGGTGGGCTACCGGTTCGGTCGACCGCGCACATTTGGGGTTCAGTTGAACTATAGGCTGTAGGGGACGCCGCCGCGCGCCCTATGGGCGCGCGGACTCGACGGAGAACGTGCCGCTTCTCGCCTCGTGCCGACGTCAAGGCGTTGGTTGCCCCGGAGCCACGGCCTGTCTCGTGAGTCGCGTATGCCCGACGAGCACGACGACCGTTTCCGCAACGAAACCGAGCAGCAGGATGAACGCGGCGACGACATGGTCGAGCCATCCCGCCGCGAACGCCGCTTGGGCGAGAACGGCTATGGCCAGCACGCGCATCACGCCGCCGATGGCCATGCCGCCGGTGCGGCGCTTGACCATCAGCGTGCCGTGGAAGTAATTGCGCGCGATGATCACCACGGGCATCAGGCACATCACCAACAGGACTTCCGTGGCGTGGTCGAGTACCCGGCCGCGGATGCCGAGCAAGCCTCCTAGGATCCACTGCGCCAGCGGGGTCGACGCGATGCCCACCATGATGGCGGTGAGGCCGGCACCAACGAGAGTCATGAACCGACGCTTGGTCCGGATGTCGTCCAATCCGAAGGTCACGAAGAAGTGCCGGAACTGGTTCGCCGCCTGCTGGAACATCGTGCTGAAGTCGAAAGCCACGCGTAGCGCTGCGATGCTGGCGATGCCCTCGGGCATGCGGCTGACGAAGGCATAGAGCACGGGGCGGCTGATGGCGAACATCACGCCGGTGGCAGTCATCGGCAGGAAGAAGCGCAAGAGCTCGGCAACGCGCAAGGTCTCGTGCTCGAGGGTGACGGGCCACCGGTATTGAAGACGGTAGACCAGCGCCGTCAGGGCCCAGTGCAGGAGACCGGCGATGGTCTGCGCACCGACGATGGTGAGCACGGGTTCAAGGCCGACCGCGAAGCCGATCACGAGTGCCGCGACTGACGCGGCGAGGAAGACTGCGTTCAGCGTGGTCACCCAGCCCGTCAGTTGCGCTTGGACCAGGAGCCCCGTGTAGAACATCCGCTGCGCGGTGATGAACAACAGCGGCAGCATGTAGAGGAGGTACTCGATCACCCGCTCGGTCAACGAGGCGTCGATTCCATACGCCAGCGCGACGCCGGCGGCCCCGCCCGGCGTCCCTGCGATCAAGGCCAGGGGAATGGTCAGGACCAGGCTCCACACCGCGATGAAACGGTGACTCAACCGCTTGCCGTGAGGGCTGCGGGCGAACACGTTCGATAGCTGCGGCGCGAAGTTGAGCCCGGCGTTGAGAAAGCCGAACGTGCTGGAGGCCAACGCGAACACCGCGAGTTCCGTGACCGCGTTCGGATAACGTGCCAGCGCGCCGTTCTGGAACTGAACCGCGAGCACCATGGCGACGCCGGTCAGGGCGAGCGGCCAGTAGAAACGCCAATATGTCCGCAACGCGCGTCGTCTTGCCTTAAGGCACCGTCACAATAACAAAACGGTTTTGTAACCGAACCTTCATGGCACGGCGGTAGGTTCCTAGACCGTCGATGCGGGCGTGCCGCGCGCCCCTCGGCTTGGGAGATCACGCGGCTTGTCGCGCCTGCGGCACCTCTTGGGGAAAGTACATGGAACTCATTCACCTGCTTCGGCTCGGCGCCGTCGCCGTTGTCGCTTGCATCCTCGCCGCCTGCGGCGGATCGTCTGAAAACGCGTCGCCCGGCTCGGTCGTCGTCGAAGTGCCGGTCTACGTCGGCGGCGACGACGATGATGACGACGACGATGACGACGACACGGGCACGGAGGAGCCGGTCGACGAGACGACCGTCGCAACGGTGATCCCGACCGCTCTCGAGAGCGTGATCTCGAACTCTGGCGAGACCGCGGGTGCCGCGTTCGGCAACAGGCCGATCTACACCATCGATGTCAGCGAGACGTCGGCATTGGATCCTGCCGGTTTGGTGCTCGGCAACGACGTCATCTTCGAGATCTCTGGCGGCGCCGCCCGCATCACGCCGCCCGATGGCGCGGCGGTGAGCAGCGGTGGCGGATTGCCGGATTGCCAGCTCGAGATGGCGCCCGGCGCGGTGGTTGTCGGCAAGACCAACACCGACTTCCTGGTGATCGAGCAGGGCTGCGCGCTGATGGCGGACGGCACGGCGGATCAGCCGATCGTCTTCACGGCGCGCGCCGAGGTCGATGGCGACGCGGAGGACAACGACCGGGGACTCTGGGGGGGCCTGGTCATCAACGGCTACGCCCCGATCAACGACTGCCCCGAGGGGGCTTCCGGCGGCACCGCCGATTGCACCAAGGAGGGCGAAGCCAACTCCGGCCTCTTCGGCGGCGACAACGCCAGCGACAACTCGGGTGTGCTGCGCTACGTCAGCGTGCGGTTCGCGGGTTCCAACGTGGACCCCGAAAACCAACTCAACGGCATCGCCTTCCAGGCCGTCGGCCATGGCACGACCGTCGAGTACGTGCAGGTCCACAACAACCTGGACGACGGCGTCGAGTTCTTCGGCGGCACGGTCGATGCCAAGTACGTTGTCCTCACCGGCAACGCCGACGACTCCCTCGACTGGACCGACGGCTGGACGGGGCGCATTCAGTACCTCTACATCGAACAGACCGACGCCGCCGACAACGCCATCGAGGCCGACAACCGGGAAGGCGACGAGGGCGCGACGCCGCGCTCCAAGCCGAGCATCGCCAACATGACCGTGCTCGGCAAATCCGACGAGAACGCGCTGCGGCTGCGGCGGGGAACGGGTTTGGCGTTAAGCAACAGCTTCGTGGATGGTTCCGCCACCTGCATACGCGTCGACGGCACGAGCCGCGACCTGCTCGGCACCGACCTCACGGTCGAAGGTGTTAGTTTCGCGTGTGCACAGACGAACCGGAACGACGACGACGGGGCTGTCGCCGCCTACTTGGCGAGCGCCACGAACGTCTCGGTCAACGGCGACAGCGTCGACCCGGTGAGCTTGAGCGACACGTTCTTCGATGCCGTGGACTTCATCGGCGCCTTCGGTACCGAGGACTGGTCGGCTGGCTGGACCTATGTGGGTTCGGTGACGAGCGCCACGCAGCCTGACTTCGGTTGTCCGGACGGCACGGCGGTTTCGAGCCGCACGCTGAACGACCAGCGCGTCTGCCAACTGAGCGGCACCGTCAATCAGGACCTGCTGCTCACCAGCAACAACCTCTACGAACTCGTCGGCAAGGTGGTCATCGGCGGCGACAACCAGGCCTCGGCGATGCTGACCGTGCAGGCGGGTACGACGATCTTCGGCGGCACGGCGGTGGACTTCCTGGTCATTTCCCGGGGCTCGCAGATCGTCGCCAACGGCACGCGGACGGCGCCGATCACGCTCACCAGCCAATCCGACCTCGAAGGCTCGGTCGCCATCGAGACGACGCGCGGCGAGTGGGGGGGCCTCGTCATCAACGGCAATGCGCCCATCAACGATTGTCCCGAAGGTGCCACCGGCGGCACGGCGAACTGCACGAAGGAAGGCGAAGCCAATTCCGGCCTCTTCGGCGGGGCCGATCCGAACGACTCGAGCGGCAAACTGAATTACGTGGTGGTCAAGTACGCCGGTTCGAACGTGGATCCGGAGAACCAGCTCAACGGGATGGCGTTCCAAGGAGTCGGCGACGGCACGGAAGTGGACTACATCCAGGTGCACAACAACCTCGACGATGGCGTCGAGTTCTTCGGCGGGACGGTGAACGCCAAGCACGTCGTGCTCACCGGCAACGCCGACGACTCGTTGGACTGGACGGACGGCTGGCAAGGCAGCATCCAGTACCTGGTCATCGACCAGGGGGCCGACGCCGGTGACAACGGCATCGAGGCGGACAACCGGGAAGGCGACGAGAATGCCACGCCGCGGTCACGGCCGAAGATCGCCAACATGACCATCACCGGCCACCCGGGCGAGCGGGGCATCCGGCTCCGTCGGGGCACGGGCCTTGAGCTCTACAGCTCCGTTGTCCAAGACAGCGAGAACTGCCTGCGCATCCAAGGGGAATCCCTCAACCAGCTCGGTAGCGGCATCACGTTCGATGGCGTCACGTTCGACTGCGACACGGTCGTGGAAGGCGATGACGTTGCGGCGATCGCGAGCCTCTTGAGCACGAGCAGCAATGTATCGACCACGGGCCAGTCGGTGCCTGCCGCGGACTTGAGCGCGATGAGCTTCTTCGATGCAACGAACTTCATCGGTGCCGTGGAGAGTGCCGACGAGGACTGGACCATGGGCTGGACGGTGGCCATGCCGAGCGCGGACACCGATTTCGCATGCCCCAACGGCACCACGCAGATCGACGAGGTCGGTGGCCGGCGGACCTGTGAGATCTCCGGCACGATCGTCGGCGACCTGGTGCTCACCAGGAGCAACTACTACGTCCTCGACGGCAAGGTCACCGTGGGCGGTGACAATGTGGATCCGGGTACGCTGCACATCGAATCCGGCACGACGATCATCGGCGACAACCCGACCGACTTCCTCGTGGTCTCGCGTGGATCGCAGATTCTCGCCAACGGCACGAGGAATGCCCCGATCACGTTCACGGCGGTGGACGATGTCAACGGGGACATCGCCAACCCGGAGACCACCCAGGGACTGTGGGGCGGTCTCGTGATCAACGGCAATGCGCCGATCAACGACTGTCCGCAGGGTGCCACCGGGGGCACGGCGCAGTGCACCAAGGAAGGCGAGGCGAACTCCGGCCTTTTCGGCGGTGCCGATCCGAACGACTCGAGTGGAAGGCTCCACTACGTCGTCGTGAAGTTCGCGGGCTCGAACGTTGACCCGGAAAACCAGTTGAACGGCATTGCCTTCCAGGGCGTAGGCGATGGCACCGAGGTCGACTACATCGAGGTCTACAACAACCTCGACGACGGTGTCGAGTTCTTCGGGGGTACGGTCGATGCGACCCACGTGGTGCTCGTCGGCAACGCCGACGACAGCCTGGACTGGACCGACGGGTGGACGGGCAGCATTCAATACCTGCACATCGAGCAGACCGAGGGTGCTGGCGACCACTTGATCGAGGCGGACAACCGGGAGCAGGCCGAGCAGGCGACCCCGATCTCCGAACCGACGATCGCCAACGCGACGATGGTGGGCAACTCCACCGAACGCGCGCTCCGGTTGCGCCGTGGCACTGGCGTGCACCTGTACAACACGTTGGTCTCCGGTTCGGATCAGTGTGTGCGTGTCGATGGCGAGTCGGTGAACCTGCTCAATACCCGGATTACGTTCCAGGGCGTTGGTCTCGACTGCGCGACGATCAACGATACGCGCGACGATGCCGACACGGCCCAGGACGAAGTGCAACTCGTTCAGGACTTCCTCGATGGCTCGGTCAATGTCACCCAGGATGGCACGACGCCCAACCCCGTTGCTCTCCCGGCGGGCCTCGACCCCGCGGGCGACACGGTCATCGGCTCCGACATCGCGAACTGGGGTTCGGGCTGGACGGTCGGTGTAACCCAGTAGGGCTTCCAGCTGGACCAAAGCGGAGAGCGGCGATGAATCGCATTGTGGTGGCACTCATTTCGGGCGTGGTTTCGGGCTTGGCCGTCGGCAACGGCGCCGAGGCCCAGGAAACGGAGGGTGCGAACGAGGACAACCGGGTGGTGTTGCAGAACCCCGGGGAAGTCGAAGAGGTCGTGGTCCTCGGTCAGTTCATCCCGGGTGACAAGCGGATCACGTCGGAAGTGGCGAACATGCTCGACTACGAGGAACTCGCGCTGATGACGGACACCGACGTCGGCGGTGCCCTGTCGCGGGTGACGGGCCTGAGCCTGGTCGGCGACAAGTACGTCTACGTGCGGGGCTTGGGCGAGCGCTACTCGTCCACCGTGCTCGACGGCAGCCGGCTCTCGTCACCGGTCCCCTTCCAGAAGACCGTGCCGCTCGACATCGTCCCGACCTCGATCGTGCGCAACCTCTTGGTCCAGAAGACCTACTCGCCCGACCTGCCCGGCGATTTCAGCGGCGGCACGGTGATGATCCGCACGCGTGCGACACCCGAGAGCAACTACGCGACTCTCAAGGCCGGCGTGGCCGGCGACTCGGAAACCACGCGAGGGGAGGGCCTCTCGTATCGCGGCGGCCTGGCGGACAACTGGGGATTCGACGAGGGTACGCGCAAGATGCCACTCAACATCGTAGGCATGTCGAGCGAGGATTTCGAAGCGACGCCTTGGCCGGAAAGCGCAGGTCTAGGCGCCAGTTTCTACAACTTCTGGGAAGTCTTCGAAAAGCAGGAACTGAAACCCAACTTCTCGGGTAGCGGCGAGTTGGGGCTGCGTGGCGACTTCGCGGGCTTCTCTGCCGGCCTTCTGACCTCGGGCCGGTACGGCAACACCTGGAAGAACCGCGACAAGGATTTCCGCCGCTACGAGTTCACCGGCGTCGACGGCGGCAGTACGCAGACGGTGGATTACAGGCAGTTCACGACCCGGCAGACCATCGACTGGGCGGGCTTCGTCAATACGGGGGTCGAGTTCGGCGACGGCCATTCGATCCAGTTGGCCCAAGTCGTGCTCACCCAGACCGACGACGAGACCCAGCAGTTCCGGGGCTTGTCGAGCGAGGACGATGTGACCGACGGCACGCCGGTGGTGAGCTATCGATTCCAGTGGACGGAGAATACCATCCGCTCGACCCAGTTGAAGGGTGAGCACTATTTCAACCTTGGCCCGTTCGACCAGATGAGCATCAACTGGCGCGCCGCCGACGGCGCCGCTACGCGCAAGGCGCCGGACACCCGGACCTACACCTACGCGGTGAATGCGCAAGGTCTCGAGGAGGCCGTGACCCCGAGCCGCCAAGCCGCGGGCGACCTGCGCGAGGTGTTCCAGGCCCCTGACCGCGTGTACGCGGAACTGCGCGACGAGATCAACGAGTACGGCATCGACGCGGAGTTGCCGTTTTATGTGGGCGACGTGGAAACGAGCGTGATCCTAGGGGCGTCCAGCTACGAACGTGTGCGGGCGAGCGCCGACCGGTTCTTCCGATTCGACATCACGTCGCTGGCACCGAGCCACATCGCCTTGATGACCCCGTACCAGCTCTTCAGCCTGGAGAACTGGGGCAAGGGCTATCTCGACGTCCGCGACTTCTCGGCTGGCGCCGCGAACGCCGCCGGCATTTTCCCGTTCGCCGATTCGGGGGAAGAGACCATGTCGGTCTACGCAGGCGTAGACCTGCAACTCACCCCGAGAATCCGAGCGGCCGCCGGTGTCCGCCAAGAAGAGACGACTTTGTTCGCCGACGCCTACGGCGGCAACACCTTGGCCGGCACCAGCAATGCCGTGAGCCAGGACTACGCGGACACCTTGCCGGCGGCCTCGATCACCTTCGAGTTCGTCAACGACATGCAGGTACGGATCGCGTACTCCAACACGTTGAACCGGCCGAGCCTGCTTGAAATCACGGGCACGACGCTGCGCAACCCCGAGGACTCGAACCTCTATCGCGGCAACGTGTTCCTTCAGCCAGCCAACGTCGACAACTTCGACGCCCGCTGGGAGTGGTACTTCGGCAGCGACGACAGCCTGTCGATCGGCGGTTTTCAAAAGTACTTCGACAACCCCGTCGAGATCGGCAAGGTCCAGGCCCAGAACGACATCTACACGTGGTTCAACGGGGAAGAAGCGGAGCTTCGTGGCGTGGAGATCGAGTTCCGCAAGGACCTCCTCCTAGGGGAGTGGTTCGGCCTGGGCGCGTCCTGGGACTTCTTCAAGCTGAACGCGAATGTCACCTTGATGGACTCGCAAGTGACCCTGTTCGGCGAAGGTGAGACGGCGTCCGACGTACCCGTGACCGGGTCGCGCCAGATCGCCAGGCTTTTCCAAAACGAACGGCCGTTGAGTGGCCAGTCGGATGTGCTGGGCAATCTCATGTTGACCTACGTCGACTTGGGCCGCGGCTTCGAGGGTTCACTCGCCTACAACCACACGGGCGAACGCATCGTCCTCGTGGGCGCGGAGAATGCCCCCAACATCGTCGAGGACGCCCGCGGCAAGCTGGACTTCCTCGCACGCTACATCTTCGACGTGTTCGGGTTCGACGCGGAGATCGAGTTCAAAGCGTCGAACCTGTTGGACGACGACGTCGAGTGGCGGCAGGGCGGGCTACTGTATGAACGCTACAACGCTGGCATCAGCTACGGCTTGAGCCTCAAGGTGAATACCCAGTAACCGTCGGGGCGCGAACGCTCCTAACTACAGGCTCCACTAGTGTTAGCTTGCGGTCTGTCGGCGAGCTGGCCGAGGGATGTCCGAAAAGGGGGCTGCACAGATGGCGAGGTGCCTCGCTCTTTGCATGCTAAGTCTCGCAACCGCGGTCGCAGCCGATGGTCTAGACCGCGCCATCGCACTGTTCAAGGACGGTGACGTCGTCCAGGCAATCGGCGCGCTCAACACTTTGACAACGTCGGAGGACGCTGCGGTGTTCCACGCGGACATCATGCTGCGTGTATTCGACAATCGCGACCGCGCCGTTGGGCTTCTCGAAGCATGGGAAGGCAGCGAGCGCGTGGACGTCCGACTGGCGGCGCTCCGGGGCTCGTCCGATGTCGACGAGTCAAAGCTGAACTGCCAACGGTGCCGCTATTCCGACGCCACCGTTGATCCGTTCTACTACCAAGTCGCGCGGGCCGCCCAGGGGCATTCCGACGAGAAGTTCGAACTCGCCAGACTCCTCCTGCTCGATGCGGACCACCACTTGGTCGAAGGCCGCGTTCTTGGCCGTGATCATGCGCGCGCATTCATGCTGTTCCGCGAACTGGCTGACGCCGGCGACCCAAGGGGCATGTTCTGGGCGGGCGGACTCTTACTGAGGCAAGATGCCGCTGAGTACGACGGGATCCCTATTGATCACGACACGGGCTGGATGTATCTCAACGCTGCGGCCAGTTTCGGCTACGAACCGGCGCTCGACAGCCTGAGGAACGTCCCGGAACGGTTGCGGCACTTGGGTGCAAAGGCTCAAACTGACCTGGAGAACAAGGCAACGCCACCTTAACGAAGTTCCATGGGAACGAGGCGGCGGACCTTTGGCGGTACGCGGACGTCCCGTCCGCATATTGCGCTCGAACCAAGCCTGATGCTTACCGAGGCCACCCGCGTACCCCCGACCACGCTGGCCGTTCATGCCGAACTTGAACGGTCTTGACGAAGCCGACATTCGCGGTGCACAAGGCGACATCGGGGTTCTCGCCTGCAGCGATTTACGGTACGGTGCCGCCGCTTCGAATCCTTCCAGGAGTCAGCCGTGCCCCTGTGTCGGCCACGTCTCGCGGTCCTTGCGGTGCTGGTCGCGGTTTGCGCCGGCGCCGCGACCGCTGCTTCCGAGTCCGACAACGACGTCGAGGAACTGATCGTCACGGCGGATCTCGACAGCTTGCCGGATGACGAGATGCGCACGGTGTTCGGTTTCGGCAAGTCCTTGCTCGACACGCCGCGCTCCGCGTCCACGGTCAGCGACGAGATGATGGCGCGGTTCAACATCCGCGACATCGACGAACTGATCGCACTGGCACCGGGCAGCTTCACCCAGTCGTTCTTCGGGGTCGCGGGCACCCTCGACATTCGCGGGACGACCGGCGAGACGTATTTCAGGGGCATCCGTCGTCTCGACAATCCCGGCAACTACCCGACACCCATCGGCGCATCCGAGCGGGTCGACGTCGTCCGCGGGCCGGCATCGCCGATTCACGGCCCGGCGAAAATCGGCGGCTACCTCAACTTCAATCCCAAGTCCGCGCGCATCGAGGCGACCGGCGAATTCATCGAACAGGCCACGGGCAGCGCGGGGGTGGATTTCGGCTCGTGGGGGCGACGGATCGCCACGGCCGAAGTGGGTGGCCCGGGCCGGTTCGGCAGCGAGGACTTCGGCTACTGGTTGTATGCGGAAGCCGAGGACTCCGGCAGCTACTACGACCACGGCGACATCTCCCAAACGCTCATCCAGGCGTCGTTCGACATGGACGTTGGAGCGGTTGGCCTGCAGTTCGGCGGCATGTTCCACGAGTTCACGGGCACGGAGAACGCAGGCTGGAACCGCCTGACGCAGGAGTTGGTCGACACCGGCACCTACATCACCGGCTCGCCGAAGCCGTTGGACCGCGACGGCGACGGGCGCATCTCGCACCAGGAGTTCGACGTCGACGGCAATGGCTTTACCGATCTCAATCCTTTCGCGGCGGGCCTCCGGCCCGGCACGACGGCGCCGCTTACGCCCGGACCGTTTCCCGGCGCGTGTTCGATTGGTGCGACGACGCTGTTCGGTTGCCGCCCGGAACTCTTGGCGCTCGACAACGTCGGTACGGCGACGATCGACGGCAGCCAAGTCCTGATCGCCCCGGAAGACGAACTCGACAACGAGGTCCTGACCCTCTACTTCGATGTCGTCGGAACCACGGCAGGCGGTTGGGAGTGGCGGAACCAGGCGTTCTACGAGAGCTACGACAATGTGAACGAGGTGGCGTACGGGTTTGCGTCGTTCCACGACGCCCACGTGTTTGAGGACAAGCTCGTGCTCGCCAAGCGACTCCGTCGCGGGCGCGCTGAAGCCACCGTGCAGTTCTCTCCATCGGTCCGCGTGACGGACTTCGCCCACGGCGACGATTTCACCAACGAGTACTTCGACCGGCGCGACCTGACGAAACCGGCGAGTGCGCTCGATCGGCGGCTGCTTGCAACGCAGATCGACGACGACTACAGCCGATACCACGTCGGCGACTACGTCGATCTCGGGTTGGCGGTTCTCGTGGATGCCGATTGGCAGCGGCTGAATGTCCTGGCGGGCTTGCGTTACGACAGCATCGACTTCGAGAGCCGCCAGCCCGTAGAAAAGCTCCTGCTGCCGAGCGCCACCCATTTCTGCCTCGATGCGTCCTGCGTGGTCGCCGAGGCGTCGGATCGCGTCGACGCGGTGTCCTGGACCCTCAGTGTGAGCGTCGACACCGCCGCGGGCGTCATCCCCTACGCGACGGTTTCGAGCCAGGGCACGGTGATCGCCGGCCAGGGTGCCGACATCGCCCCGGCCAATGTCGCGGACGGCACGGCCTTCGACCATTCCACGCTGCGCGAGGTCGGGGTCAAGGCCAGCGTGCTCGACGAGGCCCTTTACCTGGCGGCAGCGGTCTACGAACAGGAACGGACCGACTTCTCGGCCCAATCGGTTGACACCAACCAGGCCGCCCAGACGAAAGGCGCCGAGTTCGAGGCGCGTTGGGCGGCCAGCGACCGCTTGTTCCTCAGCCTCGGCTACTCCCGCATCGAGGTGGTGAACCTCAACACGCTCAATGCGGGTGGTCGGTTCAGCTTCATCGGCGCGGCCGACATTCCCGGCGTCCCCCCCGAGGCTTTCTATGGCGGTGCCTTGGGCGGTTCGATCGTCAAACCCGGCCGCGAGGGCGCGCGCCGCGCGGGCATCCCCGAGAACATCGTGTCGTTGACCGGGACGTACGCCTTCGGCAACGGTCTCGCGGTTTCGGCGAGCGTGGTCGATGTGGATGCTGTCCACTCCGGATTCGCCAACTCGGTCAGGCTGCCGGCCTATACGCTTCTCAATGCCGGTTTCGTCTTCGAACGCGGGAACTGGACGTTGACGGCCACAGCGAAGAACTTGAGCGACGAGCGCTACTTCCGGGCCAACTTCCCCAACCTCTTCGGTGGCGTGATCGTGCTCCCGGAGTTGCCCCGCCATGTGGTGGGACGACTCCAGTATCGCTGGTGAGCTTCGCGCTCCGTCAGTCAGCGGTGTTGGTCATGCTCTGCAACCCGAGCCCGATCGCTTTGGTGAGTTGCGTAAGCTCCGGTTCCTCGATGACGTACGGCGGCATGAGATAGACCAAGTCGTTGAAGGGCCGAATCCAAACGCCGGCATCGACGAATACCCGCTGCAGCGCCGCAACGTCGACGGGCTCGTGGGTTTGGACGACGCCGATGGCACCGAGCACGCGCACATCGCGCACGGTCGGTTCGTCGGCGTAGGGCGCCAGTTCGGCGGCTAGCTGGGCCTCGATCGCGGCGATGCGCCCTGGCCAGTCGCCTTCGAGCAACAGTTCGATGCTGCGCCTGGCCACCGCACAGGCCAACGGGTTCGCCATGAAGGTGGGGCCGTGCATCAGCACGCCGCCGTCGGCTGAGATGCCCTGCGCCACGCGGGTTGTGGTCAGGGTCGCGGCGAGACCGAGGTAGCCGCCGGTCAAGGCCTTGCCGAGGCACATGATGTCGGGCTCGACCCCGGCGTGCTCGCAGGCGAACAGGCGCCCGGTCCGGCCGAACCCGGTGGCGATCTCGTCGAAGACGAGCAATACGTCGAACCGATCGCAAAGCGCGTGGACGTGGTTCAGGTAGTCGGCGGTGTAGAACCACATCCCGCCAGCGCCTTGCACGACGGGTTCCAGGATCACGGCCGCGGTTTCCTGGTGATGGTCGCGGAGCAGTCGTTCGATCCCGCGTGCATCCTCAAGCCTGAGGGGCTCTCCGGGACGCGACTTGGGCCGGTCGGCGAAGAGATGCTCGGGAAGTACCGGGCGGAAGCGCTCATGCATGCCGTTGACCGGGTCGCAAACGCTCATGGCGCCGAACGTATCGCCGTGGTAGCCGCCCCGGATCGTGACCAGCCGCTGCTTTTCGGGTCTTCCGAGGGCGCTCCAGTATTGGAGTGCCATCTTGATGGCGACTTCCACGGCGACGGAGCCGGAGTCCGAGAAAAAGACGTGCTGCAATCCGGCTGGGGTCAGTTCGACGAGGGTCCGAGCGAGTTCGATGGCCGGCTCGTGCGTCAAGCCGCCAAACATGACGTGGGCGGTGTCGTCGAGTTGCTTAACGACGGCGGCATTCAGGGCCGGATGGTTATAGCCGTGGATCGCGCACCACCACGAGGACATGCCGTCGATCAACTCGCGGCCATCGGCGAGGCGGATGCGCACGCCGCTCGCGGATGCCACCCGGTAGACGGGCAAAGGGTCCACCATGGACGTGTAGGGGTGCCAGATGTGGTCGCGGTCGAAGCGCGCGTCGCCGCGCGGGAGCGGGTCGGTCATGGCAGGAGCGGGCGGATGTCGAGGTGCCGCGCGGCGGCCTGCGCCGATGCATCCTTGCCGAGGTGCGGAACAACACCCAGGCAGGGCGCCGGAAGACGCTCATGCAACGTGGCGACGTTCTCGTCGAATACGGGCATTTCCGGTCCCGCGCAGTTGGCGACCCAGCCGGCCAACTCGCTCCCGGCCCGGGCGATGGCATCCACGGTCAGAAGCGCATGGTTCAGGCAGCCGAGTTTGATGCCGACCACGAGAATGGGGCGCGCACCGAGATCGAGGCAGACGTCCGCCAACGTCTCGTTGGCGTTTAAGGGGACGAACCAGCCGCCCGCGCCCTCCACGATGGCGAAGTCGACGTCGCCCGCAAGAGCGGCCCGGCAATGGGCGCTGAGCTTGGCGGCGCTTAGCGTGATGCCAGCCTGCTCGGCGGCGATGTGGGGGGCGATGGCGGGCTCGAGGGCGATCGGGTTGACCGTGGCGTAGTCGAGGTCCGTTCCACTCGCAGCGATCAGTTGCAGCGCGTCGTCATTGACTAACTGGCCGTTTTCCCGGGTGCATCCCGCAGCGATGGGCTTCAAGGCCGCAGTGCGCAAACCGCGTCCTCGGGCGAGCGTCAGCAGCGCCGCGGCAATAAGGGTCTTGCCGACCTCCGTGTCAGTCCCGGTGACGAAGTAGCGACGCATCAACTGCAAGCGTGCTCCGTGCTCAATGACGCCAAGGCCTCGAGCAGGCGATCGACGTCCGCCACGCGATGTGCCGCCGTCAGCGTCACCCTGAGTCGCGATGTCCCTTCCGGCACGGTGGGCGGACGTATCGCGCCGATCAGGAGACCGCGTTGCAGAAGCGCGCGGCTCAAGCTCAAGGCGCGGGCCGGGTCGCCCACGACCAGCGGCTGAATCGGCGACGTCGACGGCATGAGGTCGAAGCCGAGGTCGCGGGTGCCGTCCCGGAAACGGCCGATCAGGGCGACCAAGTGTTCGCGTCGCCAGTCCTCGGCCATGGCGATCTCGAGGCTCTTCATGGTCGCGACGGCGAGGGCACTGGGCATCGCCGTGGTGAAAATGTAGTTGCGCGAACGCTGGATCAGCGTCTCGATGAGCGCGTCCTCGCCGGCCACGAACGCACCGGCCGTCCCGAACGCCTTGCCGAGCGTGCCGACCAGTATCGGCACGTCGGTCGTGGAGTACAGTGACGGATCCACCAGTCCCACGCCCTTGGGGCCGTGCACGCCCATGCCATGGGCGTCGTCGATCAGGACCCAGGCACGGTGGCGCGCTGAACTGCCCACCAGTTCGTCCAGGCGGCACATGTCCCCGTCCATGCTGAACGTGCCGTCGCTGACGATCAGCTTGCGGGTGGGCTCGTCGTCGATCGCGGCCAGCTTGGCCTCGAGATCGGCGCTGTCGCGGTGCTCGAACCACGAAAAAGTCGCCCGGCTGATCCAGCCGCCATCCAAGAGCGATGCGTGGTTCAGTCGATCCTGGAACACGAAGTCGCCGACGCTCAATAGGGCGTTGATCACGCCGACATTGGCCGCGTAGCCACTGCCGTAGAGCAGCGCTCTCGGGCGGCCGGTGAGCGCGGCAAGGGCTTCCTCCAATTTCTCGTGCGCGGCGGTGTGGCCGCAGATCAGGTGCGATGCACCTGTGCCCGTGCCCCATCGGTCGATGCCTCGCTTGAAGGCGCCCGCCACGCGGGGGTCGCCAGCGAGCCCGAGGTAGTCGTTGCTGCTGAAGTTGAGGAACGCACGGCCCTCGAGTGTGACTTCGCGTCCCTGCGGCCCCTCGAGGTTGCGCCGAACGCGATACATGTCCTGGCGTCGTAGTTCGGCGAGGCGGCTCTCGAGATCGTCGAATCCCTGTCGGTGACGTGCTGCTGTGGAAGGTGCGCTCAAGGGTCGAGACGGGACTTTGCTCAAGGACCCTAGCAGCATAACCGCGGCACAGGGCGTACGCACCTTCCGCAACCGACGCGCGCCTTCCAGGCGCCTGGTTGGACGGGAGATTACGGTGGACTGTTTCGGGTTCTCAAAGTGGTCGTTCTTGGGGCCCGTTGTCCAATGAGAAAGTGATGGTGAAACCGACCGATCCGTGAAGCGACCGGTGTCGGGTGTCCAAATGGCGATGGCGGGGATGATTGAGCGACCTTCGCTGGCGGTCAAGGGGGGGTGGGCCGGCGTCGGGGAACGGAAGGCGTGGGCTGTGCGACGGACGTCGGCGGCGGGTCAAGGGCGAACGCGACGCGGGCACGGCGGCGGGGCCTTCGGGACGTGCGCATCGGAGCGGGGCGGCGGATCGAGGCACGGCGTCGAGGCGTCGCGGTCGGCGCAGCGGACCCTTGACGCGCCTCTTGGGAAGTACCCTGTCGGGCAGGGATCGGCGGTCGCCGCGGCTGATCGGAGACGGGCGCAGGACACCCGACACGCCTTCGCGGCGCGCACCCGACCGCCGAACCCTGCCTCCCGGCGAGGGCGGGGGTCCGGGGGCTGGCCCCCGGTTGCCGAACCAAAGCACGGCGGCGCGTTCCTCATCCGGCCGCCGGCGCCATGCCGTCGGCGATGAGCCGGAACAGCGCGCGGCGTTCGGCCTGCACGCGGCGCGCGGCCTCGACGTCGGTCTCCGCGGTGGCGGCGGCGTCGAGCAGCGCGAGGTCGACGCCGGGCTTGAGGTGGTCTTCGGCGCCGGGGAGCGAGCGGAACCTGGCGTAGGGGGTCATGACGTCGCGGGCGAGGTACTTGCGGCGGATCCTGCCGGCGGCGTCGCGGTACTCGGTGGCGAACAGGCAGGGGCGGTGGAAGTTGAGGAACGGCGACAGCGTGCCCTGCGCGAAGCGGTTGACGTCGCCGGCGAAGCGCCGCGGGATGTGGTCGTGGCCGAACCAGCGGCGCACGACGTGGGCGTTCTTGCCCTCCACGAGGGCGTTGTCGTTGGAGGTGCGGGGGCGGGACTTGGTGAACCGCTCCACGCGCAGCTTGTCGAGCAGCTTCGCGACGCGGTGGTTGATGTACTCGCTGCCGTTGTCGGCGTGGAAGCCGAGGATGCGGAACGGGAACGACAGCAGCAGGCCTTCGAGGAGCGGCAGCAGGAAGCGCTCCGAGATGGCGGCGGCCGCGCCGACGAGCTCGTACTGGGTGACCTCGTCGACGAGGTTGATCAGGAACAGGCCCTTGACGCCGTCGCGGTCGCCCTGGTGGACCGTGTCGACGCGGACGTGGCCGGGCTTGCCGTCGGGCTCCGGCGCTTGGCGCAGGGCGATCTCGACCGTGGTCGGCCGCGTCCTCGTCCACACCGTGCGCTTCGCGCGGTAGGTCGCGGAGCCGCGCAGGTTGTAGAGGTGGCCGTTGGAGAGCGCCGCCAGGCGCTCGAAGCGGGCGTCCCCGAACACCTCGAACTGGCGGCGCAGAACCTCGCGCGTGGCCAGCCCGGACATCTGCCCGTAGGCCTCGTCGACATCCGCCAGAAGGCGCACGTCGGCCGGCGTGTAGCGGCGGACGAACGGCCGGCCCGGGCCGTCGGCGCGCCGGTCGCGGACCTCCCCCGTGTCGCGCCACTGGCGCACCAGGCGCTCGATCTGCGGACGCGAGATGCCCGTCGCGGCGACGAGGAACGCCAGGACCACGCCCTTGTCGCGCCTGCCGAGGCGCCGGAAGCCGAAGCGCTCAAGCGTGTCCCGGACGAAGCCGTTGGCCTCCTCCCGGTCCCGGGGATGGAAGTCCACCGCTTCGCTGCCTTCGACGAAGGCGCGAAGCTGCTCGATTGTGCGGAGCCGCCGCGTCTGGATGTCCACGATCATCACCGAATGGTGCGCCGGACATCCGCTTCACCATCACTTCACGTTGGAATCGGCTCTTCGCTTCACCATCACTTGTCGTTGGACAGTTCGTGGGGTCGCAGAACGATGAGAATTCAGTTATGTTGCGCGCCCCACGCGGGTGGGCCGTTGTGAAGGCGGCACGCCCGTAATCACTCAACTGCTCTTGCGAGGCACACGCAAATGAGGAACAAACCCGAGTTGGGCCGATCGGCCCAAACTGCACTGTCGTGCGCGTTCATTGCCGCGGCGGTCGCGAGCTTAAGCGCCCACGGCCAGGACAACGCGGCCCAGGAGTCCGACGACGCCATCGAAGAGGTCGTCGTCACGGGCTCCTACATCAAGGGCACGCCGGAAGACGCTCCCTTGCCCGTCACGACATTCACACGCGACGAACTGATCAACGAGGGCACGCCCACCGTCCTCGACCTGATCAAGAACCTGTCGTTCAGCCAGGGAGCCGACGGCGAGACCGACCAGTTCCAAGCCGGGGCCGGGGCGGACCGCGCCACGGTCAACATTCGCGGCCTTGGCCCGAGCCGTTCGCTGGTGCTCGTCAACGGCCGTCGCACGACCTGGTCGCCGCACGCGATCGGCGCCCAGGCCCAGTTGCTGGTGGATGTCAACGTCATCCCCTCGGTTGCCATCGAACGCGTCGAGATCCTGCGCGACGGTGCCGCGGCGACCTACGGGTCCGATGCGATCGCCGGGGTGATGAACTTCATCACCCGCAGCGACTTCGTCGGCTTCGAGGTGTCCGCCAACCACAAGGTGATCGACGCGTCGGACGGCGATACCGAACTCGGGGTCATCTGGGGTCGGGAGTTCGCCGGCGGTCGCGGCCACCTGGTCACGTCGTTCAGCCACATCGAGCGGGGCGAAGTGACCCTTTCGGATCGCGACTGGGCGGTGCTGCCGTACGCCGACAGCCCCACCGGGGGATGGTCGTCCGTCGGCCGCCCTTCCGTGGTGGTTCCCCTGCAAACCTGGAACGGTCTGTCGGCGGCTGGGCTCGGCGGCTTCACCGGCCTGCTCCTTGGCGGCATCGTCGATCCCAACTGCGAGACCCTCGGCGGCACCCGAACCACGGTCCTTCCGCAGAACCCCCGTGGCGGCTTCTGCCGTTTCCAGTACACGGCTTTCGACAACCTCGCCGAGGAAGCGCAGCGGTGGCAGTGGCTGACCGAAGGCTCGTGGGAAGTCAACGACACCACGACGTTGAGCGCGAACTTCCTGATGACTGACAGCGATGTACCCGGCTGGAACACGTCGCCGTCGTACCCACCGAACCGATTGATCGATGCCAACCGCACGATCCGCGCGAACAACCCGGGGCTCGTCGACATGGCGAGCAAGTATCCCGACCTCTATGGCGACTTGGCGTGGTGCGGCGAGACCTACTGCCGCTGGGCGGGCGACCCGGCCCAGGATGCTGCCGGAATCCCGACCGAGTGGCAGGAGGTTGCGTGGTTCTACGGGCGCACGTTCGGCCAGGACGGGCCCTTGCGCGACCACCCGCGAGAGAACGACCTGTGGCGACTGGAAGTCGCACTCGACGGCTCGACGGACGCCTATGACTGGACGCTCTCGGCCGTCTATTCAGGGTCCGAACGCTACTCGGGTGGCGCCGACACCATGGTTTACCGGGACGCCCGCGCGAGACAGGGCCTCGGCGGTTTCGAGTGCGAACGCGCCGTGCCCAACGAGTACGACGCCAACGGCAACCTCGCCTTCTCGCTGGAAACAGTCATGACCCACGCGGGTCAAGGGTCTTGCCGCTACTGGATCCCGTTCTCGAACTCGATGGCCGGTTCGCACCCGCAGGTCAAGAACGGCGTTGCGAGCAACCCGGTCTTCAACCCTGCGTTGAACAACCAGGACCTCTACGACTACCTGCTGACCGAACTCGGCGGTACCGGCGAGACCTCGCTCTTCGTCCTCGAAGGCGTCATCGGCGGTCCGTTGACATTTACGCTGCCGGGCGGCGAGGTGAGCTACGCGGCGGGGGCGCATTGGCGCAGCGAGACCTACCAGAGCGGGCCTTGGGACATCAACGACTTCGATCTCTTCCCATGTGCGGCCGGGCCGGAGCTCAAAACCTGCACGACGGACCGCAACGGCCTGTTCGGGTTCCTCCCGCCGAGTACCGACATCGACCAGGATCGGAACATCTACGCGCTGTTTGGCGAGTTGCAACTGCCCTTGGCGAGCACGCTGGAAGCACAACTGTCGCTCCGCTACGAGGACTACGGCGGCGCGACGGGCGCGAGCCTCGATCCCAAGGCGGCGATCCGCTGGCAAGCGACGCCGAGCATCGGCTTTCGCGCGTCGCTCGGCACGACGTTCCGCGGGCCGACGCTCAACCAGACCGTCGCGGACGATTCGTCCAACAGCCTGCAGTTCGTCGGCGCAACCGGCGCCTTCAAGCGCGTCGACACCAAGGGCAACCCGGATCTCGAGCCGGAGGAGGCGACCACGCTGAACGTCGGTCTGCTCGTCGATCGCGATGAGTTGCTGCTTGGCGCCGACAACCTGTTCGTCACCCTGGACTACTGGTCCTACGACTTCGAAAAGCCGCTGGTCACCGAGCCGTTCGGCGCCGTGCTCGGCGCGGCCTGCCCCGGCGCGTGCGACCCGTCGAGCGCATACTTCGACCGACTCGCCTTTGGCGGTCCGCCGGAACCGACCAACCTCGAAATCATCGACGTCTACATCGTCAACGGCCCCGACATCAAGACTGAAGGCGTCGACTTCACGGCGCGTTACGAGCTGCCCGTAGGACCAGGCATTGCCACCGTGGGTGTGACCGGCACGCAGGTACTCGGCTATGAGATCGATGCCTGGGTTCTCGGCGACGCGTACGATGCGCTCGGCAGCATGAACTACGGCACGTCGCTTGCCCGGTCGCTCGCGGAGTGGAAAGGGCGGGCGATGATCAACTACGCCGTCGGGCCCGTGAACGTCCGCTACCACGCGAACTACGTGGACGAATACGAACGCGATACGGCGGACGTCACCGTGGAGGAGCACCTGACCCATGACCTGCACGTCAACGTCTCGGTCGCATCCGAACGCCTTGACCTGTGGGCGTCGGTCTTGAATCTCGGCGACGAGGATCCGCCGTTCACGGGGATCGAGATGAACTACGACGCGTTCACGCACAATCCGTTCGGGCGCATCGTCAAGGTCGGCGTGACCTATTCCATGGGCAACTGAGTGCTTGTGTCGCGTCGTCCGCGGGTGAATCGCATCCGCGGACGGCGCGGCGGCTGCACCCAAGGCGCGGTTGATAACGTCGCGCGGATGTGGGTAGGCTTGACAACTTCGGCGGCTCGACGGTCGAGTCGGCTTAACTACCTTTTGTTGAGGGGAAACACGAATGGCACGAGAAGTCGTAGTCGTAGACAGCGTCCGCACGGGGCTTGCGAAGTCCCACCGCGGCAGCTTCAACCTGACGCGTTCCGATGACATGCTGGCGCACTGCATCGACGCGCTCTTGGAACGCAATCCCAACGTCTCGCCCGATGAGGTCGAGGACGTCGTCGTCGGTGCCGCCAACCACACCGGCGAACAGGACGGGAACCTGGCGCGCCTGGCCGTCGTGTTGTCCAAGCTGCCGATCACCGCGGCCGGGATGACCATCAACCGGTTCTGCTCCTCGGGCCTGCAGTCCATCGCCATCGCCTCCAACCAGATCGCCTCCGGTCAGACCGACATCGCGATGGCTGGCGGCGTGGATTCCATCTCCGGCGCCACGCGCTCCCCGCGCGGCGGCGACACCCGCAACAAGCGGTTGATCGAAGAGAAGCCGGCGATCTTCATGGCCATGGGCAACACCGCGGAGGTGGTCGCCCGCCGCTACCAGGTTACCCGCGAGATGCAGGACGAGTACGCGCTGCAGAGCCAGCTTCGCTATGCCAAGGCGCAGTCCGAGGGTTGGATCGGCGACGAGATCGTGCCGATGAACGCGACCATGAAGGTGGTCGATCGGGAAACCGGCGAAGAGAGCTTCGCCGACGTGGTCGTCGATCGGGACGAGTGCAACCGTCCGAATTCCACGATCGAGGGCTTGGCAGGACTGCCGCCGGCCTTCGAGGAAGACGGCACGGTGACTGCCGGCAACGCATCGCAGCTCTCCGACGGCGCTTCCATGACCCTATTGATGAGTGCGGACCGCGCGAATCAACTCGGGCTCAAGCCCATGGGCGTCTACCGCGGCTTCACCGTTGCGGCGTGCGAGCCCGACGAGATGGGCATTGGCCCGGTCTACGCCATCCCGCGCCTCCTGGAGAACGCCGGGTTGCGCAAGGACGACGTCGACCTGTGGGAGCTCAACGAGGCGTTCGCATCGCAATGCGTCTATTGCCGCAACGAACTCGACCTCGACAACGAAAAGTACAACGTCAACGGCGGCAGCATCTCGATCGGCCACCCGTTCGGCATGACGGGTTCGCGCTGCACGGGCACGATCCTGCGTGAGCTCGAGCGTCGCCAGCAGCGCTACGGCGTGGTGACGATGTGCATCGGCGGCGGCCAAGGCGCAGCAGGGCTCTTCGAGCGCGCCTGAACCTTCGTCACGAAGGCGCTCGACCAAGCAGCTAAGTCGAGCGGACTGTGAGCGAGAAGCCGGCGATCGTGATGACGGTCGCCGGCTTCGTTACATCTTGATACTGTGCGGCAATGGGCTGGAAACCGTTGTCGGGGACACTCATCGATCGTCGGGGCCGCACGGTGAACACGCATGGCACGTAGAGTGCCCACTGAACGCCAAGTGACCGGGCGTGTCGCGACCGCTACCGCGTTCGTCTTGGCGTTGGCGTATCCGTTCGCCAGCCGTGCGGCCGACGTGGTGGAACCCGGGGTGACCGAGTCGGCCAGCAAGGCAATCCGCACGGCACGCCGTTTCGTCCCAAGCGTCCCTGTTGGCACGTCGGACGACCTGTCAGCCAACCCCTATGCGGGGATCAGCAACGAGGAACTGGCGGACGTTGCGGATCGCTGGGACGACTTGAACCAGGACGAGCGGCGATGGTTCTTCGTGGAAGTGCGTAAACGCCTGATCGCCGGTGATGGTGCGCGCACGCTACCGATCGGCGCGAGTGCACGGTTCGGCCAGGTCGTGCGCAGTCCGGACGGCACGGTGGTGCGCGTCGAAACGATGCGGGTCACGGAGCAGACCGCGGACGCCGGCGATGATCCCCGAGCCTATGGTCTCGGCTTCGAGCGCCGACTCGAGGTGCAAGGTGGATCCGCGCAGTCGCCCGAGCGCGGCGCCGGCCCGACGCCGGCGAGCGTTCGATTGCCAGTCCGGGGAGGCCAGCGCCTGGTGAAGCCGGATGGTGGGAGTTGATGGCCGAGAGCCCTCAGCGGGGGAGCGCGAGGGGCGGGCCCCTCGCAAGGAAGGGGGTCGAAGAGCGCGCGCGGCTGCTTGTCGTTGACGATGACCCTGAGCTCAGAGAGCTCATCACCGCATACCTGACGAAGCAGGGCTACCACATCACGGCCGTTGCCGATGGGGTCGAGATGGACGCTGTGCTCCTCGCGGAGGACATCGATTTGGTCATCCTCGATCTCATGCTTCCCGGCGAAGATGGCCTGTCGATCGCCAAGCGGTTGAAGCAGGATGCCAACACACCGATCATCATCGTCTCCGCCCAGGGCGAGGACGTTGACCGCATCGTCGGGCTCGAAGTCGGCGCGGACGACTATATTGCCAAGCCCTTCAATCCCCGCGAGTTGCTCGCGCGTGTCCGCGCGGTCATGCGTCGTGCCCATGGCAAGGGGATCGACGGCGGTGCCGTGGCCTTCGGTGAATACCGCCTCGATCTCAATGCCCAGCGGTTGTCCAAGGGCGGCGAGCCGGTGGCGCTGACCTCCGGGGAACTGGACCTGCTGACGATTCTCGTCCGCCATCCCAACCGCGTTCTGGACAGGGACCGCATCCTCGATCTCTTGACGGGTGCGGAACGGTCGCCGTTCGATCGCAGCATCGATGTGCGCATCACCCGCTTGCGCAGCAAGATCGAACCGAACCCGGGCTCGCCGACGTACATCCGTACGGTCTGGGGCAAGGGTTACATGTTTTGCCCGGACGCTTAAGCCCGCGCTTCTCACCTCACCTGTTAAGTTTGCCTACGGTCAAGCAAACTACGGTCGCGAACAAGCGGTTGGCCCGATGAGACTGCCGTCGACGCTGCTCTCGCGAACGAACATCGTGCTCGGGTTGAGTGCGGCGGGCATTGCCGCGACGTCCATCGTGGCGTTGGCGATGTTCGTGATCCAGCCCATGCAGGACCGGTCGGCCGATGACGAGGCTGGCCTCATGGTATTGGCGGCGAAGACATGGGTTGAGCTCTCGCCCGAGGCGCGACTCTACTTCGCCCTGGAGATGCTCCAGGAACATGACCTGACGATCCTGGCCGAACCGAGACCCTTGCCCGTTGTCGATGTCGGCAACGCGTACTACGAGCTCTTGGCGAACAAGCTGAGCCAGCGCTTGGGTAACCGGGTCCGGCTGATGGAGAGCGACGGACTCGTGTGGGCCAACATTCCCGCGGGTGGCGTTGTGCTGCAGATCGGCATCTCGCCGGAGCGGCGAGCTTCCGAACCGCTGTACGTGATCATCTCCGTGGTCCTCATCGGGGCGGTGATCGTATTCGCGACGTCGGCGCACATCGTGCGCCGCGTCGCAGGTCCCTTGTCGGAAGCGGCGCGGGCGGTGGAGTCGTTCCGGGGTGCCGAGCCTTTTGCACCGTTGCCCGAGGAAGGCCCGGCGGAACTGGTCACTCTCGCGGCGAGTTTCAATGCCATGGCGCGCGACGTCAGCGAGCTACTGTCCAATCGCACGACGCTGCTGGCTGGCATCTCCCACGATCTGCGTACGCCGCTCACGCGCATGCGATTCGCCCTGGAATTGCTGCCCGAAGACGTGGATCCAGAGTTCGTGGCGCGGTTCGAACGCAACCTGACCGCCATGGAGGAACTGATCTCCAACGCGTTGCGTTTCGCCCGGGGGACCGGCGAAGACGCCCACGCGCTCGACTTCAAGGCATACCTCGAGTCGGTGGTGGCAGGCATCGACGACGACCTCGGCGTGGAGTGGCGGGACGGCCCGTACGGCGACGTGAAATTGGCACCGGAGGCGTTTCAGCGCGTGCTGACGAACTTGGTCGTCAACGCCCGCCAGCACGGGGGCGGCGCCGAGATCATGGTGGACAACGGTGGCGACGGGCTCGTCGTGCATGTGCTTGACCGGGGTCCGGGGATCCCCGAGCAGGATCGGGAGAAGGTCTTCCAACCGTTCTACCGCCTAGACGGTTCACGGCGCCAGGCGACAGGAGGCAGCGGCCTCGGTCTAGCCATCGTCCGCCAGCTTTGCCAGGCGCACGGCTGGGACATATCCCTTGAGCGGGCCGTCGGGGGCGGAACCGACGCGCGCGTCGCCATTCCCGTCGGCGAGGCCAACGCTCCCGCGGGAACGTAACCCTGCCGGAACCGACCTCGACGGTACGCGTATGGACGGCTTGCCATTCGCATCCGCCATTCCGGCCAGGTCCGCCGCGAGAACGCGCAGCGTTCTCGATCGCGCCCGCAGGGCGCGCCTCGCCTTAGATGATGTCCGCTGGTTCGAGTTTGAACTCCTCGATCACTTGGTCGGCATAGTCGATGCGGCCTGTGATGGCCGCCGGGTCGCCGTTGCAGAGCCTCAAGCATGCCTCCGCCATGTGCTCGACGGGGGTCACCCGGTCCTTGTTGCTCTCGTTGATGAGCTTGTGGTGCACCACGCCCGGCGTGGCCACCAGGCCCGGCGAGATGACATTGACTGCGACCCCGGTCCCGTAGAGTTCCTGGGCGAGCCCGGTCGTGAAGCGTTCCAAGGCTGCC
Organism: Candidatus Azotimanducaceae bacterium; assembly: GCA_965203685.1. Taxonomy (GTDB): domain Bacteria; phylum Pseudomonadota; class Gammaproteobacteria; order Pseudomonadales; family Azotimanducaceae; genus VXYL01. Next base: position 4,163,517 of record OZ241908.1, on the reverse strand, counting down.
TTGCACATGCCGTAGACGGTCCCACCGTGGCCACCGGGCGCGGTGGCTTGCGGATGGATGGCGGCATGCGAGGAGATGTTGAGGATCCAGCCGGCGCCACGCTCGATCATGGACGGCAGACACAGTTGGGCAAGTTCGAACGGCCCCCACACCTGCACGTCCATCATGATGCGGAAGCGCTTCTCGGCGAAATCCTTGACGGGCATGAACCAGGTGACGGCGGCGTTGTTGACCAGGATGTCCACCGGACCATAGGCGGCTTCGGTGGCGGTGATGAGGTTGTGCCGGTCTTCGGCCAGGGACAGATCGGCCTTCACGGCGATGGCCTCGCCGCCGGCATCGCGTATGGCCTGGACGGTCTCGTTGATGGAGCCGGGCAGGTAGTGGTCGTCCGGGTCGACGGAGCGGGCCGAGACCACGACCTTGGCGCCTTCCATGGCGTAGCGCTTCGCGATGAACTCCCCGATCCCCCGGCTCGCGCCCGTCACCACGGCGACCTGGCCGCTCAGTACTCCGTTTCGATTCACTGCTGGCATGCGTTTCTCCTCGTAAGAACGTGGCATGGATGCGCTCGCGCACCGCAAAGCGCAAGATCATAACCCTTGTCATCCGTCCGTGTAGTCACGCACGACCCGGGGGCCGATGCCGGTCAGCACCTCGTAGGGAATCGTGGCCGCAGCGGCGGCCAAGTCGTCGATGCGCACGGTGTGTCCGAAGACCTCCAGCCAGTGGCCAACCGCCACGGGGGTCTGGGCTGCCGTAATGTCGACATGCATGAGATCCATCGAGACGCGCCCGACCACGGGCAACCTCTGGCCCTGGTAGGCCACGGTTCCGCGGTTGGACATTGCGCGTGGGATGCCGTCTGCATAGCCGATCCCCAGTATCGCGATGCGAGCGTCGTGAGCCGGCCTGAACGTCCCGCCGTAGCCGATCGGCTCGCCGGCGGCGACGGTGCGCAGCCCGACCACGCGCGCTTCCAAGGTAGCGACCGGTCGCATCGGACTGCGGCCGGTGGAGAACGGGTTGCCCCCGTAGAGCGCGATGCCGGGGCGAGCGACGTCGTCGCGGATGCCGGACAGCACGCCCGCGGAGTTGCCGAGGCTGGTGCGTGCCCGCGGGAAAAGGCGTGCCAACGCGGCAAAACGTTCGGCCTGCCGATCGCTCATCGGGTCCCCGCGCACTTCCGCGTTGGCAAGGTGCGATAGCACCAGGGTCACGAGCAGGCCATCGAACGGTGCTGGGTCGAAGCCAATCGGGTCGAAGCCGAGCCGGTGCATGCCGGTGTCGACGTGCACGGCGGCTGGCAAGTGCCGATGGCGCCGCCAACGGTCGACCTGCGCAAGGTCGTTGAGGACGGGTGTGAGTCCGTTCGCGGCCATGCACGCGGCATCGTCAGCGTCCATGGGCCCGGAAAAGACGTAGATGCGCGCCTCGCCGAGACGACCCGCAAGGTCCATCCCCTCGGCGACGGTGGCAACGAAAAAGTCCGCGCAGCCTTCTTGGACCAAGACCTCGGCGATGCGACGGGCGCCGAGGCCGTACCCGTCTGCCTTCACAACGGCACCGGCGCCCTGCGGGACGGCGGCGAGTGACCGATAGTTGGCGCGCAGCGCGGCGAGGTCGACGGTCAGGCGCGCGAGGTCCATGGCGGGTTAGCCGTGCTCGCGGGGGCCCACCGGAGCGCGGTCGCCTGTCACGGCGTCCAACCGAACCGGGAGAGGCTGATGCGGTCGTCGCGGATGTCGATCCCTTCGCGACGCAACCGGGCCTGCTGGTGCCGACCGGCGGCCCCGGTCAGTGACACGCGGCCATGGGCGTTCACCACGCGATGCCACGGCAACCGGGTGTCCGCGGGCAGCGTGGCGAGCGTCCGGCCCACACGCCGGGCGCCACGCGGCAGCCCGGCGAGTTCGGCCACTTGCCCGTAGGTTGCCACCGTACCCTTGGGGATGCTCCCGACGACTTGCCAGATGCGCTCGTCGACGGTTGGGAGCGCCGCTGACTTTTCCATTGAAGCCAAGGTTGCAGATCGCGTGGCGATGGGCAAGTGGTTTCTCTTGCCGCCGCGGCCAAGCGCCGCTTCCGGGCGTGGCCGACGAATGTGCTCCCACAGGGGTTGAATAACCGAAATCCGCCCCTATGATACGCACCGCGCTGGTTTAGCACTCTCGGCTATCGAGTGCTAAACCCCGCGGGGACCGGGATTTCAGTTAGGCATTTGGGAGAACACTAGCCATGAACATCCGACCACTACACGACCGCGTGGTCGTGCGCCGCATCGAGGAGGACGCGATGTCCGCCGGCGGCATTGTTTTGCCCGACACGGCGTCGGAGAAGCCCTCGCAGGGCGAAGTGCTTGCCGTGGGCCCGGGCAAGGTTGACGACAACGGCGACCGGCGTGTGCTGGACGTTGCGGTCGGCGACAAGATCATCTTTGGGCAATACGCCGGCAGCACGGTGAAGGTCGACGGCGAGGAACTCTTGATCCTCGGCGAGAGCGAGATCTTCGGCGTGCTCGAAGGCTAATCGCGGCTCTAATAGGAGGACAACTCAATGAGCGCAAAAGACGTACAGTTCGGCGACGACGCGCGTACGCGGCTGCTGGCCGGTGTGAACATCTTGGCCGATGCGGTCAAGGTCACGTTGGGTCCCAAGGGCCGCAACGTCGTCCTGGACAAATCCTTCGGCGCACCGACCGTCACCAAGGACGGCGTTTCCGTTGCGAAGGAGATCGAACTCAAGGACAAGTTCGAGAACATGGGCGCGCAGATGGTGAAGGAAGTCGCCAGCCAGACGTCCGACGAGGCCGGCGACGGCACCACCACGGCGACCGTCCTGGCCCAGTCGATCCTGTCGGAGGGCTTGAAGTCGGTGGCCGCGGGCATGAACCCCATGGACCTCAAGCGCGGCATCGACAAGGCCGTCGCTGCGGCCGTTGGCGAACTCGGCGGTATGGCCACCCCGTGCGAGGACTCCAAGTCCATCGCGCAGGTTGGAACCGTCTCCGCGAACAGCGATGTCGAAATCGGCGACATCATCGCCGACGCCATGGACAAGGTCGGCAAGGAAGGTGTCATCACGGTCGAGCAGGGCTCGGGACTCGAGAACGAGCTTGAAGTCGTCGAGGGCATGCAGTTCGACCGCGGCTACCTGTCGCCGTACTTCATCAACAACCAGGACTCCATGTCGGCCGACCTCGAGGATCCCTACATCCTCTTGTGCGACAAGAAGATCTCCAATATCCGCGACATGCTGCCGATCCTCGAGAACGTCGCCAAGGCGGGTCGCCCGCTCATGGTGGTTGCCGAGGACATCGAGGGCGAAGCCCTGGCGACTCTCGTCGTCAACAATATGCGCGGGATCGTCAAGATCGCCGCCGCCAAGGCCCCGGGCTTCGGCGACCGGCGCAAGGCCATGCTGCAGGACATCGCGATCCTCACGGGTGGCACGGTGATCTCCGAGGAAGTCGGGTTGACGCTGGAAGGCGCATCGCTCGACGACTTGGGCACCTCGAAGCGCGTCTCCTCGACCAAGGAGAACACCACGATCGTCGACGGCGCGGGCGCCAAGGACGAGATCGAGGGCCGTATCAAGCAGATTCGCGCGGAGATCGACGAGACCTCCTCGGACTACGACCGCGAGAAGCTGCAGGAGCGCTTGGCGAAACTCGCCGGCGGCGTAGCCGTCATCAAGGTCGGCGCGGCCACCGAAGTGGAGATGAAGGAGAAGCAGGCGCGTACCGAGGATGCACTGCACTCCACGCGCGCGGCCGTCGAAGAAGGCATCGTTGCCGGTGGCGGCGTTGCGCTGGTCCGGGCATTGCAGAAGATCGAAGGACTGACCGGTGACAACGAAGACCAGAACGTCGGCATCCAGATCGCTCTTCGGGCCATGGCGACACCGCTGCGGCAGATCGCGGAGAACGCCGGCGACGAGCCGGCCGTGGTCTACGACAAGGTGCGCAGTCTGGACGGCAACCACGGCTACGACGGCTCCACCGGCGAGTACGGCGACATGATCGAACTCGGCATTCCGGATCCCGCCAAGGTCACGCGCACGGCGCTGCAGGCGGCTGCCTCCGTGGGTGGGCTGATGATCACCACCGAGGCGATGGTCAGTGAAATGCCGGACGACAGCCCGCCGGCTGGCGGTGGCATGCCCGGCGGCGGCATGGGCGACATGGGCGGCATGATGTAGCGCCTCCCCGTGCGCACGTTCGGGTGCGCATCGAGTTTGCCTTGTGCAGAGACGGAAACCCCGCCATTGGCGGGGTTTCTTTTTGGGCCGCTTCGGAACGGGGCTGGCCGCATGCGTGGACCCCAACGAGCGGCCGCAACCTGCATTGTTCGCCCCCGGTTGTTTGCTATAGTCGGATCGTTGCTCGAATAAAAGCTTGGGGGAGAAGCATGGAGTACATCGAACTTCTAGCGCGTTGGGGCCACGTCCTCTTCGGGATCGCCTGGATAGGCCTGCTCTACTACTTCAACTTTGTGCAGGGCGGGTACATGAACGCCGCCTCCGACGAAGCGAAGGTCGACGCGTTCACCAAGCTCGTCCCGTCGGCGCTGTGGTGGTTCCGTTGGGCGGCCGCTTTCACCTTCCTGACCGGGCTGATCCTGCTCTACTTCATCATGACCGCGCTATCGACGGGGATCGCGCTTGGCGCCGTGATGGGCACGGTCATGGCGGCCAACGTCTGGTTCGTGATCTGGCCCAACCAGAAGATCGTGATCGCGTCCAACGAGTCCATCAAGGGTGGCGGCGAGGCTGATCCCAATGCCGCGGGCGCGGCGGCCAAAGCGTTGTTGGCGTCGCGAACGAACACGTTCTTCTCGGCACCGATGGTGTTCTTCATGGTCGCGCACATGCATGGCGCGGGGTTGCAAGGCACGCCGCTCTCGATGACGGGCTTGATCGTCGGCCTCATCATCATCGCCGCCATCGAAGCGAACGCGCTATGGGGCAAGACGATGGTGCTGACGACCGTGCGGGGCGTGATCGTCTCGAGCCTCGTCCTGACCGTCATCATGGCCGTGGTGGCCGCTGGCCTTTAGGCGGTAAGCGGCGGGCTCGCGCTAGGCGGGTTCCGCCGCCTCTCGGGACAACTGACGGTCCTTGATTTGCCAACGCTGCGTTAGCCAGGCGGCGCGGTCCCGGGCAGCCAACTCGGCCCAGTCCCAAACCGTTGCCGTCGCCGACACGCTGGCCTCGCCGGCTAGGAATCGCCAAAGCGTTACTTCGCCATCGTAGTCGAGGGTGAGATCCACGATGACGGCGCCCGTGCCGGCGAGGCTGTCGTAGATCGCGGTGAAGCCGCCCGGCCTCGGCGGCAGCAGATGCCGATACGGGCTGTGCATGCGCTCGCGCTTCGCGGGGCTGAAACGCGTGCCTTCGGCAAAGCTGAGGATGGCCGCCGGCGCGTGGCGCACGGCGGTGCACGCGGCAAGTATCCGCTGGCGGTCGGATTCCCGGCGCACGGCCTCCGACTGCGTGCCGCGCGCGCGACGCTTCAGCAACGGGAAGTGAAAGGCCCAGACGATGATTCCGAACACCGGGACGAAGGCCAGTTCGCGCTTGGTGAGGAACGTGATCACGGGGCCTTTCTTGGCAATCAGACTCTGCACGACGAGGACATCGCACCACGAACGGTGGTTGCAGATCACGAGACACCGCTGCTCGGCGTCTAGGTGAAGTTCCGGCAATTCCCAGCGCACGTGGCCGATGCGCCTCAGGCACCAGTCGTCGAATGCCACCGCGCGTCGGTAGATGCCGTTCATCGCTGTCGTCAGGATGCGCGCGCGGGGTACCACCAGCTTGGCGCACGCGAGGATGGCAAGCGGCAAGGAGAACAACGTCAAGCTCAAGGCCATCGCGCTCGTGCAGAGCGTGGCCTTGGCGTGTTGCCCCCAGGTCAAGTGGCGGCGCCGCCGCCGCGCCCGAGACGCGTCACGCTCGGCACCAAGGCCGGGGTCCGTGCCTTGTAGGCCCGGTACGCGGCTTCGGTACCCCACCTTCGCTCAGCCCGGGCCTCCAACATGGGGATGCCGCTTATACGCGTCAGCAAGGCCCAGACGAATACCGGTGAGACTAGGGTCACATGACTTAAGCCCTGAAGCGCCGGCAGTGCGACCAGCGCAATGCCGGTCCACAGGAGTATCTCACCGAGGTAGTTGGGATGACGGCAATAGGCCCATAGCCCTGTGTCGATGAATCGGTCCGCGTTTTCGGGCGCGGCGCGGAAGCGTTGCTTCTGCCAGTCCGCGGCGACTTCGATGGCGAGTCCGAAGGCCCAAATGGCCGTGCCGACCGCGGCCGTCCAGTCGAGCGTCGCCGCGCGGGACGCGGTGACCGCCGCCAGCGCACAGGCCAAGGTGGCCGAGATCCACAAGGCCTGCAGCGTCCAGGTCATGAAGAACGGGAGCGCGGCCGTCTTCAAGCGTGCGAAGCGGCGGTCGAAGCCGTCGCGCCGGATACGCCGAAAAAGAAACGTGCCAAGCCTTGCAGCCCAGATCACGACCATGGCGGTGATCACGAGCGAGCGCGGATCGAAGGCGCCGTGGGCAACTAGGGCGAGGCCGATCGCCCCGATGAACGTCGCGCTTCCGACCAGATCGAAGTGGCGCTCGGTCTTTCCGAGCACGGCGGGGACGAAAGCGATCCACTGTGCTGCGAAGGCACCGGCCACGCACAGGCCGAAAACCGGAATCCCGGCGAGCGCGACGCTCTCGACGCTGCCGGCTACGGCGATGACGATTCCGCCAGCGATGGCGCCGGCGGCACCCAACGCGGCGACTCCGCCCGCCACGTCTCGCGGGCCGGCGTCTTGGCTCATCCGCTAAGGTCCATGGCCCACTGCGTGACCGGAGGCTACGCTAGTGTGCCGTCTGGCAAATGTTGACATTACTCTCGTGCCCACGGCCGAACCGGGCATGCGTAAGTACCTCTGTTTGACGGCGGCATATCCTCGCCTTGCGTAGTGCTGGACATGCTGCACCGCCGTGCGAACCGGTACCGTCATACCGGGACGGTACACTAGCGCCATGCCCATGCCGAACGCCAAGGAGGCACTGCGCGTCCTGCTGGTCGAGGATCACCGGGAGCTTGCGGAGACCACGGGGGCGTTCTTGGAGTCCCATGGTCATCTCGTGGACTACGCCCCGGACGGTCTCGTGGCGTTGCACTTGGCCGTGACGAACGACTACGACGTCATCGTGCTCGACATCATGCTTCCCGGTCCGGACGGCCTCGAGGTCTGTGAGCGTCTGCGGCGCGACGCGAAGCTTGGCACGCCGATCATCATGCTGACGGCGCGTGACCGGTTGGAGGACAAGCTTGCCGGGTTCGAGACGGGCGCGGATGATTATCTCGTCAAGCCGTTCGACATGCCCGAACTCGCCGCGCGGGTCGAAGCGCTGGCCCGGCGTGACCGCGGCTTGGCATCGCGATTCGAGGTTGGCGATCTTGTCGTGGACCTCGACACGCGACAAGTCACGCGCGCTGGCCAGGCGATCTCGTTGTCGCGCACGGCTTTCACGATTCTCAGTGTCCTCGCGCGCGAGCACCCGAAGGTCGTGGCACGACGGGAGCTCGAGCACGAGGTGTGGGGCGACAGCCCGCCCGACAGCGATGCCTTGCGCAGCCATCTTTACAATCTGCGTCGCGCCGTTGATCGACCATTTGCGCAGCCCATAATCCAAACGGTGAGCGGCGCCGGTTACCGCATTCGGGAACGGCCGAGCGAGCGCGACGAGAGCGTCTAGGCGCCCCGCTCGGCGACCCGAGTGCGGACGCGAACGGCAAGTCGCTCGAGGACGCCCGCGCACTGTCAGCCGAAGTGGACCTGCATGGTCGTGCCTTCGCCAAGCCGGCTGTTGGCGGCCAACTGCCAGCCGAACTGCTGGCTGAGCCGACGGACGATCGACAACCCGAGGCCGTGTCCGCGGCTCGTGCCGCGGCTCGTGTCGGCCCGATAGAACGGCTCGAAGGCGTTGGCGAGGTCGGGTCGGGACATCCCGGGTCCGGTGTCCGCGACCTTGACCGCGTTCGCCGCGACGGTGACGTCGACAGTGCCGTTGGCGGTGTAGGTCAACGCGTTGCGGAGCAGGTTCCCGATCACGATCTGGACAACCTTCACCGGCGCGCGGACACGCAACTCGGCGGCCTCGTGCAGTGTGACGACATTGGACTTCTCGTTGGCCAAGGCGCGCAGTTCGTCGATCTGCACCGTCACGACTTCGTTCACCGATGTCTCGTCCGTGACTGACGCGGCCGCCTCGCCGCGAGCAAGCAAGAGCAGTGTCTCCAGCAAGGTCTCCATGTCCTCGACGGTACGCCGCATCCGCTTGAGCGCCTGTTGGTCGCGCTCGCGCCAATGGGACTCGGGCACCGTTTCGAGCAAGTCGAGCGATCCCTTGAACACAGCGACGGGCGTGCGTAGCTCGTGACCAGCGTCGCGAGTAAACACCCGCTCCCGATCGATGGCCGCATTGATGCGCGTCGCGAGTTGGTCGAGGGCATCCACCATGGTCGCGACCTCGGCGTTGGTAGTGCGACGCAACGCGCCAAGCTCGAGTGCGACGTGGCCGCTGGCCTCGAAGTCGAGGGTCTGCAGCTGACGGGCGAGGCGTACGATGGGCGAAAGGGCCCGCTGCGACCAGCGATACGCGACGAACAGCAGCAGGTACATCAGCAACAGGACGATCGACAACGGCAGCAGGCCGAAAAAGAACGCAAGGTCGGATACGCCGGCTTCATCGAACACCAGGTAGAGGCGCTTGCCGCTGCGATCAGATATGTGCACGAGGCGGTCGCTGCCGTCGATTTCGACGCGACCGAATCCGGGGCCAAGATCCTCGAACCCCCTGGGCAATGGATCCCGGGCGTCCGCGAGGTAGCCGCGCATATTCGCGGTGTGCGGTAGCGCCAGGTCGGGACTTTCCTCGGCGAGGCGCCAATAGTGCTCGGCCTCGACGGTCAATGCACGTCGGGTGAGCATGTCCTCGACCACTAATTCGGTGAGGTAGATGCCGACGACCGTGGCAATGCCGATGATCGCGATCTGCGCGACGAACAGGCGTCCGAGCCGTGCACGTAGTCCGGGTGCTGTCACACGGGGTCGCCGTCGCCGGGCGGTTCCGCTCGCGGCGTAAACAGGTAGTGGCAGACCTCCCACTCCGTGCAGTTGCCGTAACCGAACAACTCTTCGCAAGCCATCAGGAACATCCGCCATCGCTGCACTTGGCGGTCAACTTCGCCACGACGAAGGTCGCCGGACGGATTCGCAAGGGCCTCGGCCGCGAGCGCGCGGTTCCGGTCCAGGTTGTCGAGCCAGGCGCGTGCCGTGTCGCGGTAATGGCGGCCGTTCAGGTGCCACTGTCGCTCCAGGCGCAAGTCGCCTTGGAACTCGGGAAGGGTGTCGGCAGCGGGCATGATGCCGCCGGCAAAGAACTCGCGGCCCATCCAATTGCCGGGCCCGTCGTCGTCGAACCGATACATCAGCTTGCGATGGCAGAACACGTGCACGAACAGATGGCCGTCCGGTGTCAGCCAATTGTTGATGCGTTCCAGCAGCGACTCGTAGTTGCGCAGGTGCTCGAACAGTTCCACCGATACGACGCGGTCGAAGATCGCCTTGGGCTTGTACTCGTTGACGTCCGCGGTGTGGGTCGTCAAGTTCTCGATACCAAGTTCGGCAGCGCGCCGGTCGATGTAGGCCTTTTGGCTTGCCGAGTTGGAGACTGCGGTGATGCGGCTCGACGGATGGCGTTGAGCGGCCCAGAGGGAGAATGAGCCCCACCCGCAGCCGAGATCGAGAATATGCAGACCGCCCGACAGGCGCGCCCGCTCACCAACCAGTTCCAACATGGCGAGTTCCGCCGCTCCCAAGTCTTCGACGTCCTCGGACCAGTAACAGGCGCTGTACTTCATGCGCGGGCCTAGAACGGCCTCGAAGAATGTCGCGGGTACCTCGTAGTGCTGCTCGTTGGCGCGCTCCGAGTGAGCAGAAATCGGTCCAGCGCGCAGTTCGGCCAGCAACTCCTGGCGCCTTAGCGGGTGGCGCGTTTCCTCCCGCAGGCGTTGGCGTATCAGCCGTCGGATGCCCAATCGCACGGCGACGTCGGGGATCCGCCCGGCTTCCGCTAGGCGGATCGCGATGTCGCCTGCGCTCACCGCGCATCTCCTTGCGCCGGCAGGCGTACGGGACCCCGGTAGCCGGGCATGACGAAAAGCATCTGCACGTCGCTTATGGCGCGCTCGAGGAAACCGCCCTCGCAGTAGCAGAAGTAGAACCGCCACATTCGTCGGAATCGCTCGTCGAACCCGAGTGACTTGATGGCCTCCGCCTGGGCATCGAACCGCGTTCGCCAGGCGTGGAGCGTATGCGCATAGTCTTGGCCGAGATCGTCGAGGTGGACCAGCACGGCATCGCACTGCCGGGCAGCATTCTCGACCAGGACCGATATGCACGGGATGAATCCACCGGGGAAGATGTACTTCTTGATGAAGTCGACGTGACGCAGTGCTTGTCGATAGCGCTGGTCGCGAATCGTGATCGCCTGCAATGCCATCAAGCCGTCCGGTTTCAGGAGCCGTGCGCAAGCGCGAAAGTAGTCCGGCAAGAATTGGTGGCCCACGGCTTCAATCATCTCCACGGAGACGAGTTTGTCGAACTGCCCGTCGAGATCCCGGTAGTCGCGTAGTAGGACCTCTACGCGCTCCTCGAGTCCGTGCTCCCGGATCAAGGACACCATGTGAGCGTGCTGCGAAGGCGACAGGGTCGCGGTGGTGACCCGACAGCCATGACGCTTGGCGGCGTAGACGGCGAGGCCGCCCCAGCCGCCGCCGATCTCCAGCAGGTGGTCGTGGGGTCCGAGACGCAGTTTCCGGCAAAGGAGGTCGAGCTTGGCGGTAGCTGCGGCATCGAGCGACGCCGTTGCATGGTCGTAAAGCGCACACGAGTACATCATGCGCTCGTCGAGGAAGAGGCGGAAAAACTCGTTGCCGAGGTCGTAGTGCGCGGCGATATTGCTGGCGCTGCGACGGCGCGTATTGCGCCGCCGATGGTGCTGCCATCGGTCGATGTACGAGCCGATGCGCCCGCGGTTTCGGTCCACGGTCTGCTGGACGTGGCGATTGTGCGCCACGAGTCGGACCAGGGCGACGAGGTCGTCGCAGTCCCAGTCGCCGTCGATGTAGCTTTCCGCGGCGCCCAATGTGCCGCCGAGAACCACGCGGCGGTAGAAGGCGGGACGATGGACCTCTATGCGGACGCATGGTGGGCCGTTGCCGTGAACGGTTGCGATGGTGCCGTCGGCCAGCGTGACCTGACCGTCGAGGCCGTCGAGCGCACGATGCAATAGGCGTCGTGGCGTTGCCATGGGTAGTCCTAGCTCACCCGTCACGCGGATGAGAGTGAAACGGTGCCCGTTTGAAGTATAACCGCCCCGCTTGGCGATAGATGCGCATCAGCGTGGTCAGGTTCTGCGCCGGTGTGCGAACCAAGGCGCGGATTAGTGCGCGCCTAGTGAGCGGTTCGGCACGCAGCGACAGCTTGGCCATGAATGCCGGCCGGCCATGCGGGTCGAAGTGCATTGTCACTTCGATCCGTTCCGCACTCAGGCGAACGCGCCAGCGGTAGTTGCCCTGCATGGGCAGGAAAGGGGAAACGTGAAGGCGTTTGCGCGGCTCGAAGGCGTACTCACCACGTTGTCCGCGAGCGTCCAACACGTAGCAGTGTTTCTCGTTCCACGGCGTGTTGCGAACGTCGCTCAATATCGCTTGGCAGACGCCGTCACCGAAGCAGAAGTAGAAGTTCACCGGGTTGAAGGAGAAGCCGGCGGAGCGTGGTTGCGTGAGGGCGAAAATACGCGTGGGTTGCGCGTCGATGCCAGCGTCCCGGAGCGCGCTCATGATTTCACTGCGCCCGAGTAGGTGACCCCGGTCCCATGACACGAGCCAACGTGGCCAAGAGCCCTCAGCCGGGGAGCGCGAGGGGGCACCCCTCGCAAGAGAGGAGCCCTCAGCCGGGGAGCGCGAGGGGGCACCCCTCGCAAGAAAAGAGCCCTCAGCCGGGGAGCGCGGTGGGCCTGCCCCTCGCATGGCACGGGCGGTCGACCGTGGCTGCGGGCTCCCGTCGACATCGACCAGCAGCATCCAGACCCGGTAGGTGAACCGGTGCTTCACCGGGTGCGTGCGGTTGTGCGTCACCCAGCCGTGGCAGTAGAGCTCCTCGGTCAACTCTGGGCCAGGCTGGTTGGCTTCAGCAACCATCGGCCTGCTCCCGAATGGCGCGTGCGGCTTCGACGCCGCTCAAGTAGCCATCCTCGTGGAACCCCCAACCCCAGTACGCGCCGCCGTAGTGGATGCGGTCGCGGCCGTCGATCTCGCGCCGCCGGGTTCGTGCCTTATGGCTCGCGGTCGTGAACACCGGGTGCCGGTAGTGCCGCTCGATCCAGGCGTGGTGGAGCGGCGTGCCTGGATTCAGCGAGACGAAAAAATGGCGGGCGCCGCGTAGCCGCTGCAGGCGGTTCATCCAGTACGTGACGTGGCAGGCGGCCGTGCTGTCGCGGTGGTCGACCGTGACATTCCAGCTCGACCATGCGAGCCGGTTGCGGGGCATGGCCGACTCGTCGGAGTGCAGAACCGCGACGTTGTCCCGGTACGCGAACGCGCCGAGTACGTCACGTTCGGCTTCGGAAGGCTCGATCAAGCGGAGCGCGTCGTCGGCGTGACAGGCGAGGACGACCTTGTCGAAAGACGCGCTGCCGCGGTCGGTGACCACGCGTACGTATCCAGAGCGCCGCTCGACGTGCCGCACGCCGTGGCCGAGATGCAGCCGGCCACGGAAGTCGCGCCGGAAGGCATCGACGTAACTGTGCGAGCCACCGGACACCACCCGCCACACGGGGCGATTGCGCAGCTCAAGGAGGCAATGGTTGGCCATGAACTTGACGACGTGCGCCACTGGCAAGGAGCGCATCGTGCCGACCGGCGCCGACCACAGCGCCGAGCACAGCGGTAGCAGGTGGTCGTCCACGAAGGGTGCCGGGTAGCCCTCGTCGTCGACGTACTCGCCGAGCGTGCGCGTGTCGTGCTCGGCGACTGATCGCGCGCGACGGTAAAATCGCCGTATGCCGTTCAGCATGGACAGGAACCCCATGCTGCAAGCATTCCGGCGCTGGCAGAACAGGGCCGCCAAGCTGTCGGTGCCGTACTCCAGGCCGGTGTCCGGGCGGCGAACGGCGAAGGACATGTCCGACGGTTGCGTGGCCACGCCGAGCCTGTCCAGCCAAGCCGAGAACAGGGGGTAGTTCGGGCGGTTGAAGACGATGAACCCGGTATCGACGGCGCAACTGTGCTCGCCGGTGAACACGTTGTGCGTATCCGTGTGGCCGCCGAGCCGAGGCTTGGCCTCGAACAGGGCCGTGTCGGCAAACTCCTGCAAGGCGTAGGCAGCCGCCAAGCCGGAGACGCCGCCGCCAACGACTGCTACGCGCACGAGATCCGGGCCGGTTTGGCCGTCAGCCGCGCCGTCTTGAGGTCGTGGACGAGGCCGAGGTGGTGCATGCCCCGCAGCAACAGGTAGGTCGGATCGAACTGCCACCAGCGCAGCCCGAGGCGTGCTGAGCCTGCGTATCGATGGTGGTTGTTGTGCCAGCCCTCGCCCAACGTCAACAGCGCGAGCCACCAGTTGTTGCGGCTCCCGTCGCGGGTCGCGAACGACCGTGCGCCGCAGCGGTGGCCGATGGAGTTGACGAGACACGTGGCGTGGAGGAGGGCGACCGTCGGCAGTACGTAACCCCAGACCAGCAGTTGCCAACCGGTGGTATCGACGCCCGCGGCGACGAGCGCCTCGCCGAGGCCGAACATGCCAATCCCATAGAGGACGGGCGGCAGCAGGTCGAAGCGGTTTAGCCACCGCAACTCCGGGTAGCGGGCCAAGTCGGATACGCGCTCCATGCGGGTATCGAACGCAGATCGGCATAGGAACCAGCCCATGTGCGACCACCACAGGCCACGTGCGGCGGCATGCGGGTCGCGGCTGGTATCGGCGTAGGCATGGTGGCGACGATGGTGGGCGACCCACCAGAGCGGCCCGCGCTGGGTCGCGGTGGTTGCCACGAATGCGAACACGAACTGTGTGACCCGACCACTGCGAAATGCACGGTGCGCGAAACCGCGATGGAAGAACGCACTGATCGCGAACGTGCGTAGGAGATAGGACGCGATGGCGACCCATAGGGCGTGCACGCTGAAACCGACCCACAGCACGGCAGCGCAAGCGAGGTGCAGGCCGACGAAGGGCGCGATGCCCCACCAGTCCTTGCTGTCGTCTCCACCGGCCATGGCGTGGCCCCGGTCGAACCACCTGATGATCGTCTCCACGCGTGCACTCCGGTCGTTCGCTTGAGTGGCACTGTGGACTCGAGGGCGTGAATGCCGCGTGAGCGGGACGCGGCGTCTTCTTCACGCGGGTTTCACAGCGGCCGATGAGGCGGATGCAGCTTGAGCCGCCCATTCGTGCGAGCTAATCTCATGCACTCCTTTCAGCAGCGAACCGAACCGGGGAACGAAGTGGCACAGGAAACGCCTACCGGAACGATCGCCGCCAATCCCGACGACGCCAGGCGCGCTCCACGCCGATCGCGGGGGCGTTCCCGTAGCGGCGGCGGGCCGATACTCGTCAACGGCGTCCTCGCCGTGCTCATCATCGGTCTCGCCGCCGCTGGTTGGTTCATCCTGACGCAGCAGGAACGCTTGGACTCAAGCCAGCGGAGCCTCGATCAGGCGACGACGCGCATCCAGGCCCTCGAGGATCGGCTGCGGATGACCGACGAGACGCTCTCGGAGTCCGACGCCGACACCAGCGAGCAGATCGCGTTCTGGGACTCCGAAATTCGCAAGCTCTGGGATCTCGCCAACAAGCGCAACCGTGGCTGGATCGAGACCAATCGCGCCAACATCACCAAGGTCACGTCGTCAATCGGCGCTGCGCAGACGGAACTGAACTCGATCAAGAGCACCGTGGCCCGTTTGGACTCGACCGTCCAAGGCCAGCAGGAGATCGGTGACCGGGTCACGGCACTCGACATGCAGATGCAGCGCCTGCTGCGGACGCAGCAGGACCTCGTGGACAAGGCCAACCAAGCGGTGCAGGGCTCGGCGAGCCTTAAGGCGGCGCTGGAGTCCCGGGTGCGCGACAACGAGGAAGCCATCGCGGCGATCGATGCCCATCGCACCCGGATCAACAACGACATCGTGGAACTTCGACGGGCGCTTAACGTGAGCCCGGTGGGCCCCTGATTCCACGTACCGTCATGGCGCCGTCAGTCGGCGGTCCTTTTCCTGCCACAGCGCATCGGCCCAAAGACGCACGGCGTCGCCGCCGGCATCCGGCGGCGGCACGGTCTGCGCGCGCAATTGCACCGCCGGGGAGCGCCCGCACAGGAAATCCCAGAAGTCCGGCGGCGATCCGGCGTAGGTGATGGTGACGTCGACAATGGCGTCGAGTTGCCCGTCGAGTGCCTCCAACACCATGCCGACGCCGCCGGCTTTCGGGCGCAGCAGGCTTCGGTAGGGGGATTGCTGGGCATCGCGTTTGGCGCGCGTGAATCGCGTGCCCTCGAGGAAGATCAGGACGCTCGTCGGACGCTCGCTGAACCGGTCGCAGGCCTTGCGCGTTGCCCGGCGCTCGCGAACCCCGAGCGCCGGATCCTGCTCAAGGCGCGCACGGCCGTAGCGGCGGACCAGCGGGTAGTCGAGGAACCAGAGCGCGATGCCGAGCAGTGGCACCCAGATCAGTTCGCGCTTGGTGAAGAACTTGAACGGCGGCAGCCGGTCACAGAGCGCGACCACTAGGACCAGGATGTCGGCCCAGCTTTGGTGGTTCGAGACCACGATGAACCAGCCGTCGCGATGCCAGGGGGCCTCGTCGGCCTCGTCGATGGCGCTGTCGATGCGGGTGACGCCCAGCGCGCGAACCATCCACCTTGCGCACCGGACCCAGCCGTCCAAGGCAACGAACATGCCGTTGCCCAGCATGACCTTGCCCGCGCGTGGCATGACCAGCTTGAGCGCACCAAGGGCGTAGATCGGTAGACACCACAGGATGGTGTTGAATGCGAGAAAGGTCATGGCGGCCGTGCCGCGAATCGCCTCGACCACGCCCTTAGCCCGGAGCGACGATTCCGGTATGTTCGCATACTCGTTGAGAGGGCGAGCGTTGCGTAGCACCCGCTGGTTTTGTGTCGCGTTGGCGACGGCCGTTCTGCTGATGGCCTTGAGCGGCTGCGCGTCCGTGCGGTTCTATGCCCAGGCGGCCCTTGGACAGGCCACGCTCATGCTCGCGCGCCGGGACACCGACACGGTGTTGGCGGATCCGGCGACCGCCCCGGGCGTGGCCGCCAAACTGCGCCTGATCGCGCGGCTTTTGCGCTTCGCCGAGACCGAGCTTGAACTGCCCGTGGGTGGTCGATATGGAAGCTTCGTCGATTCGGACGGCGTGCTGCTGTGGAACGTCATTGCCGCGCCGGAGTTCGACGTCGCCGCGATCCCGCGCTGCTACCCGGTCGTGGGTTGCGCCGTCTACCGGGGCTATTTCTCCCACGAGGCGGCGGAACGCGAGGCGGCCCGCCTCGGCGTCGACCACGACGTGCACATCGCGCCGGTGGCGGCGTATTCGACCCTCGGGTGGTTCAACGACCCGATCTTGGGATCGTTCCTGCACTACGATGAGGCGACCCTGGCCGAACTGATCTTCCACGAGCTGGCCCACAGCGTGGTGTACGTCAAGGGCGACTCGGCGTTCAACGAGTCCTTCGCCAGTTTCGTCGGTACCCAGGGCGCGATGGCCTGGCTCGAGCACACCGGAGGCGACACGGGTTCTTACGTGGCTAGGCTTGCCGCCGGGCGCTCGTACCGCGACTTCCTCGGTCGTTGGCGCGAACATCTGGCGACCCTCTACGAGCGCCCAATCGCGGACGACGCCAAGAGACAGTTGAAAGCGGCGGCCTTCGCCAGCATGCGTGCCTGCTACCGCCGCCATCGCGCTCGTCTTGGCAACGGCCGCTACGACCGCGCCATGGCGACGCCGTACAACAACGCCCGTTTGGCGCTGGTCGCGACGTACGAAGATCTGAAGCCGGCCTTCGCGGGCCTATTCTTCGAGGTCGGCGACTGGCGAGCCTTCTATGCCGAGGTCAAGAAACTCGGGTCCGCCCAGAAGAGCGAGCGCCATGCGGCCCTGGCACAGGCGCCGCGGTCACAGGACGCCGCGCCCACCGGGTTCACCTGCGACACCGATGACGTGGCAGCGATGGCGAGTACCTAGAAAACCGTTAACATGGTCCACGCTCAAATGGCGGAACCGCTAGGTGATGCAGAGCCGCAAGCCCACCACGCCGGAGCCGCGGAGTTTCTACTGGTACGACCTTGAGACCTCGGGCACCCACGCCGCGAGCGACCGGATCATGCAGTTCGCCGGTCGGCGCACGGACGCGGCGCTCAATCCGATCGACGAGCCGTACACGACCTTCGTCCGGTTGGCGCCGGACGTACTGCCGCATCCGGAAGCCTGCCTCGTAACCGGGATTACCCCGCAGCGTGCGAACGCGGAGGGTGTCGACGAGTGGGAGGCGCTCGCCGAGATCGACCGACGCATGCGTGAACCCGGCACCTGCGTGGTCGGCTACAACAACCTGCGCTTCGACGACGACTTCCTGCGCTTCGGCTTCTATCGCAACCTGATGGACCCCTACGCCCGCGAGTGGCAGGAGGGCAACTCCCGCTGGGACCTGATCGACCTGGTGCGCGCAGCGTGTGCACTGCGACCGGACGGTATCGAATGGCCGAGCGAGGACGGCGTGGTGACCTTTCGCCTGGAGCGCCTATGTGCCGCGAACGGCATCCGCCAGGACTCGCCGCACGACGCGCTTTGGGATGTCGAGGGGACGATTGGCGTGGCGCGCCTCTTGAGGGCGGCTCAGCCGAAGCTTTGGGACTACGCGCTCGGCCAGCGGATCCGCAGCAACGTGGCGGCGATGCTGCTGCCGTTGGGCGCCAAGCTCTGCGTTCACGTGTCGCAGCGGTTTTCCAATGAACGGCTTTGCGCGGCCCCCGTTGTTTCGGTCGCCGTGCACCCCGAGATCAAGAACCGGGTTGTCGTCGCGGATCTCTCGCGCGACATCGACATGCTTCTCGATTGCGATGCCGAGGAACTCAAGCGCCGGATTTTCGGGACCGACTTGGCCGATGACGAAGAGCGTGCCCCGGTCCAGGAGGTCGTGCTCAACCGTTGTCCGTTCGTGGCCCCGATCGCGGTTGTTCGCCGCGCTGACGCGGAACGCCTTGGCTTCGACCTCGACATTGTGCAGAAGCGTCGCGAAGCCTTGGCCAACGTGCCGGATCTCGCCACCAAGATCGGCGCTGCGTATCGGCGCGAACCTCCGGCGTCGCAAGACGAGGATGCTGAATTCGCGCTCTTCGACCGGTTCATTGACGATGTGGACAAGCCGGCGCTGGACACCTTGCGGACCGCCTTGGCGACCGGCGCACCGTGGCCGGCGTTCCGCTCTGAGGATGCACGCCTCGAGACACTGGCGTTGCGTCTCAAGGCGCGCTTGCGCCCCGCGGAGCTTGATGTGCACGAGGCGGCGGCATGGCGGGATCATGTTCGCGGCTGTCTCGAGACCGGGTTCGGCCGCAGGCCGTCGCTTGCGGAGTTCCGCGAGGAGGTCGGCCGCTTGCCCGACGACGATGCCGAGAAGAGCGCAATCGTGCGCCAACTCGCGGCGTACGAGCCGAGCGTATGAACGCTGTCGAGTTCCACGGCGTCGGCAAGCGATTCGACGAGTGGGTGTTCCGGGACGTTGACCTTGAGCTGCCGAACGAACGGACTACCGCGCTCGTCGGACCGAGCGGCTGCGGCAAGACGACGCTCCTGCAGCTGGTCAACGCCGTGCAGCAGCCCGACGAAGGCGTCGTCGAAGTCTTCGGCGAGCCGGTCCCGGAGGCCGGCCTCGTGCCGTTCCGAAGACGCTTCGGCTACGCGGTTCAAGGCGCGGGACTGTTCCCGCACATGACGATTGCGGCGAACGTCGGCCTCGTCGCCAAGCTCGAAGGCTGGCCAGCGGACGCCATGCGCGCGCGGCGCCGCGAGTTGCTCGACATCGTTGGCTTGTCGGAGGCGTTGGACGGACGCTACCCGCACCAGCTTTCGGGGGGCCAGCAACAGCGCGTGGGCCTGTGCCGGGCGCTCATGCTGAAGCCCCGGATGCTGCTCCTCGACGAGCCGTTTGCGGGCATCGATCCCATCACCCGGGCCGACCTCTACCCCGAGTTCGAGCAACTTCGCGACCATGAAGAGGTGACCACCTTGCTGGTCACGCACGACGTCTCGGAGGCCCGCCGCTTGGCCGACCACCTGGTGGTCATGGGCGACGGTGGCGTCGTGCAGGCGGGGCCGATTGGCGACGTGATCGCCGCCCCGCGCAACGCGTTCGTCCGGGACTTGCTGGCGTCGGCGCCATGAAGCGGTTGGCGGTGACGGTGTTGTTGGCCGGTTGCGTGCCGGCCTTCACGGCGGCGCAACCCATCGTGGTGGCCAGCAAGAACTTCAACGAGTCGTACATCCTCGGCGAAGTCGTCGCGCAACTGCTGGAACGCGAGGGCTTCGCGGTCGATCGCAAGCTGGGCCTCGGTGGCACAAAGATCTGCTACGACGCGTTGACCGTTGGCGACATCGATGTCTATGTCGAGTACACGGGAACCATCGCCGAAGCGATCAAGGACCTGGACGGCGAGCCGACGCTGACCCACCTGGCCGACGCGCTTGCTCCCGATGGCATCGAGATGCTGCCGCCGCTCGGTTTCAACAACACCTACGCACTCGCCTTGGCACCGGCGGCCGCGGCATCCCGGAACTTGAGAACCGTATCGGACCTGGTGCCCCACAGTGATTTGCGCCTAGCCGTGTCGCACGAGTTCCTGGAACGCAACGACGGTTGGCCCGGCCTTACGGCGGTCTACGGATTCGACTGGACGCCGACGGGCATTGAGCATGCACTCGCCTACCAGGCGATCGCGGACGGCGCCATCGACGGCACCGACGCCTACTCGACCGATGGCGAACTCAGCCGCGATGGACTGGTCGTCTTGGCCGACGACCTCGGGTTCTTTCCGACCTACTTGGCCGTGCCGCTGGTGCGGGCCGCGCTGGACCCGCGCGCGAAGGCGGTGATCGCCTTGACCGCGGGGACGCTGACCGACGCCGAGATGCGCGACATGAACGCCGCCGCTCTCGGTGGGGCCGACACGGCGACCGTCGCCGCCGACTACGTGGCGCGCAAGGGCCTTGTCGACGCGGGCGGACCGAGGCGCGTCGATACGGATAGCTTCTGGACCCGTCTGGCCGGAAATACGGCTCGCCACCTGCAGTTGGTGGCCTATGCGCTTGTCCCGGCGACGGTGGTGGCCGTCCTGCTCGGCGTCGCGATCTTCAAGGTCGCGTGGCTCGCCCGGGCCGCCGTTTATCTCGCGGGCCTGCTGCAGACCATCCCGTCCATCGCGTTGCTGGCGCTCCTGATCCCGCTCACGGGCATCGGCGTACTGCCTGCGGTGGTGGCGCTGTTCCTGTATGCGTTGCTGCCGATCCTGCGCAACGCGGTCACGGCGCTGACCAGCATCGATCCGACGCTGCGTCGCGTGGCGCTCGCCATGGGCCTGAAGCCGGCCGAGGAACTGCGCTTCGTGTTCGTACCTCTGGCCATGCCGAGCATCGTCGCCGGCGTGCGCACGGCGGCGGTGATCAGCATCGGCACCGCGACGCTAGCAGCTTTCATCGGCGCCGGCGGCTTGGGCGATCCCATCGTCAAGGGCCTTTCGCTCAACGACACCGCGCTGATCCTTGAAGGCGCCGTGCCTGCGGCCTTGCTCGCGGTGCTGACCGAGTTGGTGTTCGAGGCCATCGAACGGCTGCTGACGCCGGGGCATCTACGAGCGGCCGCGACCGCGCCGTAACGGTTGACGGTTCGCGTCCGCATTCCGCGCCGCGTCCGCGGCGTGTGCCGCTACTCCCGAGCTTCCTCAATGCGCGATTGCAGCCGCCGCATGCCATTCAGCCAACGCTCGAGGTCGTTCGCCTTGCGGCTCATCCAGGTCTCGGCGATCTCGTCGGTGAGAATCAGGAATCGCTCCTCGAACACGGCCTCGGCGACCATGCGCGCCACGTCCTCGGGCTCCTTGACGGGCCCGGCTGCGTTCGGGACGAAGCCGCGCACGGAACTCCCGAGCATTGGTGTGCGAACGCCCAACGGCGCCAGCAAGGACGTCCGTATCCCCTTGTCGTGGTACGTGATGGACAGCCACTCGGCGAGGCCGACGACAGCGTGCTTGGTGACGGCGTAGGTCAGGTTGCCGTGCGTGGTGAGGATTCCGGCCATCGAGGCCGTGTGCAGCAGGTATCCGGACTCGCGTTCGAGCATGGACGGGAGCACGGCACGCACCGCGAAGACGTGGGCCATGACGTTGATCTGCCACTGGTCGTCCCAGACGTCGATGGGCGTCTCCAGCGGATCTCCGCCGGTGGCGACCCCCGCGTTGGAGAAGAACAGGTCCACCGGCCCATGGGCGCGTTCGGCTTCGGCCACCAGGGCGTTGACGTCGCTTTCGTCGGCAACGTTGCAGCGCACCGCGGTTGCGCCGATGTCGTCCGCGACCGCCCGGGCGCCGTCGGCGTTGATGTCCGCGACCACCACGCGTGCACCGATGCGGGCGAACTCGCGGGCCGTTGCGGCACCGATACCGCTCGCGCCGCCGGTGATGATGGTGTGCTTGTCCGCCAAGTCCATGTTCTCAAGCCCCCGTGACTCGTCGTGGTTGTTTCAAAGCGCGTGACCATACCACCTGCCGCCCGTAGCGCGGATCGGAGTAGGATTGATCCGGGGTCCATGGGGGGACGAAGGTGAAATCAACTGCAAATGCTCGGTTCGGACGCCGTTCGCTCGGCGTGGGACTGCTCTTCGCCTCGGTGGCACTGGTCGGTTGCGGTCCTGAGCCCACTAGCGAGGCCGTACCGACCGCGGTGGAAACGCCCGTGGCCGGTCCGACGATCCAGCCAGGCAGCGCCGGCTGGGTTGACGAAGAGCGCGTGCTCGGCGCCGCAGCCGAACCGGGCAGTTGGCTGGCCCACGGCCAGACGTACGACGAACTGCGGTTCTCCAGGCTCACCGACGTCAACCGCGAAACCGTCGGCCGCCTCGGCCTTGCCTGGTACAAGGACTTGGGCAACCGCCACAGGATGCAGTCGACGCCCCTCGTGATCGACGGCGTCCTGTATTTCACGGACCCGTGGAGCGTCGCCTACGCCCTCGACGCGGCTACCGGCGAGGAGATCTGGCGCTTCGATCCCGAGACCGATCGTCGTTCGATGCGCTATTCCTGTTGCGGCGGTGCCGTCAACCGGGGCTTGGCGGCCTACAAGGGCCGACTTTACTTCGCGACCTTCGATGCGCGCCTGATCGCCATCGATCAAGCCACGGGCGAGAAGGTCTGGGACGTGGACACCAGCCACTACCCGTCACACAGCCCGTACACGATCACGGGTGCCGCGCGAGCGGTCGCGGGGAAGGTGTTCATCGGCCAAAGCAGTTCGGAGTGGGGATTGCGCGGCTACCTGTCGGCCTACGATGCCGACACCGGCGAGTTGGCGTGGCGCTTCTTCATGGTCCCCGGCAACCCGGAACTCGGCTTCGAGCATCCCGAACTGGAGGCGGCGGCCGAGACATGGGGCGGCAATTGGTGGGAATTCGGCGGCGGCGGGACGCCTTGGAACGCCATCGTCTACGACGCCAAGTACGATCAACTCCTGGTGGGCACGGGCAACGGCGCGCCCTGGCCGCGGAAGATCCGCTCGCCGGGCGGCGGCGACAACCTCTACCTCGGCGGCGTGATCGCCCTCGATCCCCACACCGGCCGCATGAACTGGTTCTACCAGATGACGCCGGCCGACAATTGGGACTTCAACGCCGCGCAGGATATCGCGCTACTCGACATGGAAATCGACGGCGAGATGCGCTCCGTGGCCCTGCAGGCACCCAAGAACGCGTTCTTCTACGTGCTCGACCGGGAGGACGGCGAACTCCTGCGCGCCAACCAATACGTACGCCAGAACTGGGCGACGCACATCGACATGGCGACGGGCCGGCCGGTGGAGAACCCGGACATGCGTTGGGACGAGTCGCCGCAGTGGGTGGCGCCGAGCAACGCCGGTGGACATAGTTGGCAGCCTATGTCGGTGGATCCAGACCGGGGCATCGCGTACTTCGCGGCCCAGGACATGTCGGCGTACTACAAGCTGCCGAAGGAATTCGTGGAAACCGGCCAGTGGAAGCTCAACGACGGCTCCATGAGCCTGGGCGTGGAATTCGGTCGACCCGGGGTAGACGGCGTGCCGCCCATGCCCGAACCCAAGGGCTACCTGAAAGCCTTCGACCCGCTGACGGGGGAGGAGGCCTGGGTCGTGCAGCGCGCCACACCGTACAACGGCGGCGTGCTCGCGACGGCCGGTGGCATCGTCTTCCACGGCGACAACGGGGGCCAATTCGCCGCCTTTGACGTCGATGACGGATCCTTGCTGTGGGAGTTCGATACGCGGGGCGCCGCCGACAGCGCGCCGATCACCTACGAGGTGGACGGCGTCCAGTACGTCGCGACGCTCGCGGCGGGGGGTGTGCGCAACCGCTACAACGACGGTCGCCTGCTGGTCTTCAAGCTCGACGGCGACGTCACGATTCCCGTCGCCACGGCGCCCGA
Source organism: Candidatus Azotimanducaceae bacterium (assembly GCA_965203685.1). Taxonomy (GTDB): domain Bacteria; phylum Pseudomonadota; class Gammaproteobacteria; order Pseudomonadales; family Azotimanducaceae; genus VXYL01. The sequence continues at coordinate 4,139,706 of OZ241908.1, read as the reverse complement.
CGTCGACATCCCGGAGCCGCCGGCCTTAACGGCAACCACGGAAGAGATCGAGCAGGGGAGGCGCCACTACAACCGGGTCTGCGTCTGGTGCCACGGCATGGGCGCAGTCGGCACGGTGAACGCGGATCTGCGCCTGATGACGGCCGAGACCCACCAGCGGTTCCAAGCGATCGTCCGCGGCGGCCTGCTGCGCGACAACGGCATGGAGTCCTTCGCCGACGCGGTGACCACGGAGGAGACGGATCTCATCCACCAGTACGTGATCTCGCAGACAGTCGCGGCGCGTGAGCGGCAGGAGAGGCGCGAGGCGGAGCCGGCGGGTTAGCGGGGCCGCTTGACTCGCTGGGCCGTTCGCGGAGAATCCCGCTTCCGAATGCCTGGGTGGCGAAATCGGTAGACGCGCCAGACTCAAAATCTGGTATGGGCAACCATGTGAGAGTTCGAGTCTCTCCCCAGGCACCAAACTCCTACCAGCGCCGGTCGTCTGGCGCTACGCGCGTCCGCCGACTCCGTTGGCGGGGACTCAAAATCTGGTATGGGCAACCGCCCGCCGCTTCGCGGCGGGTGTGAGAGTTCGAGTCTCTCCCCAGGCACCAAACTCCTGCCAGCGCCGATCGTCTGGCGAGAGCCGCGCGTTGAGCAAGGGTGTCGGTGACCTAACCTGCGTCTGTCGCATGGACGATGGTTTTCACGATCTCCAACTCGCCAATGCCGCCGCCTTTCGTGATCAGGCACACGCCGCGGTACATCGAAGCGGGGATCCCTGGCGCGACGGTGCCCATGCATTCGAGCGTATCGTCGCCGACGATCGCGGCCGCCGTGTCGCCACCGATGACGACCAGGGTCCCGATCCGCTCCCATTCCTTGCGCAGCATTGCCGCCGCGTCTTCCGCCATCGCCACGGCTTCGGCGTCTGTGATCTCGCCTTCCGGGATGGGTGTCGCGATGACCGTGGTGTCGTCGGAGAACTCGATCCCCGTGGTCGTCATTTGCACACTCACCCCGATCGCGTCGATCTGCTGGCGGCTTAGCGGATTCAGGCTCCCACACAAGACAACCGCTGGTTTGGGTAGCGCTATCTTTCGGGGCGGACGTTCCGGCAGATACTCTCGAGCAAAGCCGCCAATCGCCCCGGATGCGCCAATGACAATCCGTTCCTCGGCAATCGCGCGGCGGATGTTGCTTTGCATCTCGACATTATCGTTGGCATCCCACACGACCCAATCGCCGCGCACCCTCGCATGCTCGAGCACCTCGGCAGGCTTGCTGCTGATCGGCGCATTTAGGGGATCATTGCCGAAAACGGACTCGAGCACGGGCTTTCCGTGGATGTAGACGACGCCGTCTTTGCAGCGTCGCCCGGCGTCTGGAAACGCGCAGATGACGGCAACCTTGTATCCGGCGTCGATCAAGACCTCGATCTCGTGCGCCCAGTTGCCGCGCAAGCCGGCATCCATCTTGTGCGCGCGGTGATCCGCAGGGCGAGCAACAACCTCGGCCATGCGTGCCTGCGCCTTTTCCTTAGTGAGATGGCGAGATGCGATATCCACGACGCAGCAGCGCTCACTCTGAACGTTGGGACCGACCGGAATCGTCGCTGTTTCGTCGGCGACGAGCCCGCCAATCTCCAACGCGCCCGTGCGGTCGTCGGCGGTCAGAAGAACGTGCGTTCTCGGTCGCGCACCGCTAGCACGACGATGGCCGTATTCCGGCAACGAAGCGACCTATTCCCGCGAAGCCGGCGACAATAGGAACCAGGCCAACTGCGGGGCACCGGCTTCACGCATCTTGCGCCGCGCCGCGAGCAATACCTTGCCCGTCTCCGTGCGTTCGTAGAACCAGCGCTCCACCGCCCAGGGTCCGGCGGGAGCGTCCGCGAGTTCGCAGGCGAGTTCCTCGTAGTACGTCCTGATCTCCTGCCCGACCCGGCCGGTCGAGCCGTCGAGGCCCACCTGGTCCCAGGGTTCTCCCGCGGCAATCCTGGCGAACTTCCCGATCGCGTCCGGGATGTCGTCCGCGCTTGCGTGCGAGCCCACCGTGGTGCGTCCGTGCCTGGCAACGGCCCGGTCGTACGCCGCGCGCAAACCCTGGGCCTCATCGACCGCGGGGTGCATCTTCGGGTCGTACCGGGGCGGCAGCGAACAGACCAGCGGCTCGGAATCCCCGGTTCGGATCGCTTCCGGGAAGTCCTCGAGGATGGGCCCGGTAGGCTTCTCGAACAGCTCGAAGGCCGCGTCCAGCACGCGGTGCTGGAAGTCGGGGTCGCCCGGCTTGCCGAGTGGCAGGCCCAGCGGGAACTCGACGGCGAGCGCCCGCGGCGGTCGCATGCGTTCGGCGACGTCGCGGATCGGGACGATCGCGACCGTGGACAGCCCTGCGGCCTCGAACACGTGCGCCAGCGTACAGACTGTACGCGGACACAGGGGTCAGACGGGGGTCAGGACGACGACGTCCACCCCGTCTTCGAGCAGCTTCTGCGCACACGCCGGGCCCGTGTCCAGGCGTACCTCGGACACCGTTTCGGGCTGGTTGCCGGCGAACGCGTAGTGGAAATCGGCGACGCTGCCGATGGCGCCGCGCTCGGCCAGCTCATGCAGGCGGTCGATGGGATAGACGACATTCAGGTCCGCCGCGAAACCGGCGCGGTCGAAGTTCGGGCTGATGTGACCCAGCTTCAGGTCGCGCGCACTGTCGGGGATGGTCTCGAAGTGGACGTCCGGAACCGCGAACGGATTGCTTCCCTCGCGGTACAGCGCCGCGCTGGTGACGATCGCGACGCGCGCGTCCGGAAGGGGCGGCGGCCGCGTGAACGCCGTCTCGGCGAACTGCGGCACGGGTAACGTTGCCACCATGTTCCGCATGGCTTCGTCGTTATCAGGCATCAGGTCTCCTTGCGTGGGGCGGTCCGCCACTTTCAGGCAGTCGACGAGAGCGGGTTCTCGGGTGAAGCAGTCGATTTGGAACGGTTGCGGGTGGCAAGTCAAGCCGGCTCCCGGGGCTAACTGCCCGCGCGCTGGATGGGCACCGTTATCGGTGCCACCATTCAGAGTCAAAATCAACACCGAAGAGACTCCATGCGGTACGTGACCGTGACCGAGTTCAAGCAGCAGGCTAGCCGGATCCTTGACGAGAAGAAGCCGACCGCGATCCTTCGCAACAGCAAGGTGGAAGGGTATTACCTGCCGGCGGAATCCCTTGCTTTCGACACGCTCGACGATGCCCGGGTCGCGGAACTCACGCAGTCGATCCTGGATCAGCGATCGGAGGTGCTTGCCTACCTGGCGAAGCGGTGATCCCGCTGCCGACGGAGCAGCAGGTCGCCGAGCTGCGTGAACACCCGTCGGCAAGGCACGGAGGATTGCCCGGGTCCCGCAGCTTACGTCGAGTTGCTGGAACGACCCGGGTGAGGCCCTCAGCCTAGCGGTCGTGACGTCACGGGGTTGCGGGGTCCGCCAGCGCCGACGGGATGTCTGTACGCGCGAAATCGTCGCCCTTGAACAGCAACGGTTCTCCCGTCGCTTCGGCTAGGGCATACGCAAAGCAATCGCCGAAATTGAGCGCGGCGGGATGGTTGCCTTTGCCGAAACGTCGCCAAGCGCGCCGCGCCACGACGAGATGTTCTTCCGTGACCGGCATAAGCTCTATGGAGGCGGTTTCAAGGAACGCGTCTAGCTGATCTCCCGCAGCGACGCCACCGCGACCTTCAACGACGATGGACGCTTCCAGCGCGTTCGCGACGGACATCCGACACTCGGGGTTGTTCGCGACAGCCCTCTCGAATCGACTCGCGTCCGGCTCCCGATAGAGGATTGCAAGCAATGCAGAGCTATCGACAATCAATGGGGCAAACCTCGCTCGTCGTAGAGCACCTTGCCATGCTCCACGGCAGACGGTCCGGGAGCTAGGAGACGGGCGCAGCGGTCGGCGATCAGCCGCATCTCCGTAAGCCGTTTCTCGGCCCCGCGGAGGCGGCGCTCTCTTTCGAGCCGTTCGCGGAGTGCGATAGTGATCGCACCGGTCATCGTGTCACCGGTCAGGCGCGCGAGTTCGTGAGCGAGCTGGCAAGTCTCGTCGTTCTTGATGTTTAGTCCCATGACAATCGCTGGGTAGACAGTCGAAAGGTCGTCTACCCTATGCCTAGGCTCGCATCAGCGCAAGCCGAAGTCGGCGATGTCCGCCGCAGTGTCCGTCGTCATCCTCGTTTCAGCGACGCTCTATCTCCTTGTGTTGATCGGGAGCGGGGTGTACGCGGCGACCTACGCCTTCTGGCTGTCCCGAGTCTTCAACCCGCCCGGCGACCTTGTCCGCTACGCCGCGGTGGTTCTCATCGTCGGCGGGATCGTCATGGCGCTTTTTGCCCGGTTCGCCTGGTACCGCCGCTAGGGCGAGTCGGGTGACCTTCTCTTGGGCCCGGTTTGTTCCCACGCGGGTTGTTCGCTAGTGTGCCTGCCATCGCCCACACAAGAGTCACCATGCCAAGACTGTTGATTGTTGTTGCTGCCTGTCTTCTTGCCACGTCCTGTGGCGAAACCGCCACCGACCAGCCTCCGATCGAGCCTCAACCCGAACCAAGCACCTTGGATCCTGCAATGGCCACAACTCGCGAGCTACCTCACGGCAGGCCGGAAGAGGTCGGCATGTCTGCTGACCGACTGAAGAAGATTGATGACGTCGTCCAGGAGTACGTCGATACCGGTCGGATTCAGGGAGCCGTCGTCGGCGTCACTCGACGCAACAAGGTGGTCTACCTGGAGGCCCATGGTCTCCTTGACAAGGCGACCGGGACGCCCATGCGTAAGGACGCGATGTTCCACATGGTCTCCTCGACCAAGCCGGTACTCGGCGTCGCGGCAATGATGGTGATGGAGGAGGGTCTGATCAGTCCGGAAGACCCCGTTGAAAAGTACATACCCGAGTTCAAGGGCATCCAAGTGGCTGTTGCATCGGGGTCCGCTGACAAGGGCGAGGGCAAGTCCAAGGAAGAGTGGAAGAAACAGAAGGCCTTCGACTATCAGCTTGTGGATGTAAACCGGCCGCTGACCATCCATGACCTGTTGACCCACACGGCCGGACTCCACACGGGCGGGACCGGGACGGCGGTCTCGAAACTGGACAGGCCCGGCGCGTCGGATACGCTCGCCTCCTGGATCCCAAAGGTCGCGGCTGGTCCCCTGGACTTCCAGCCGGGAGCCCGTTGGGCTTACAGCGGTACGGTCGGTCTCGACGTCGTGGCGCGGATCGTCGAGATCGTCTCGGGCACGCCGTTCAATGAGTTCGTTCAGGCACGTATCTTCGATCCGCTGGACATGACGGATACCCACTGGATTGTCCCGGACGACAAGCTGGATCGAATGCCGACCATCACCAATGACAAGGGCCCGTGGATCAAGTCGGCCGACTACTTCTCGGGTTCCCTTGGGCTGATCAGCACGGCGCGGGACTACATGCACTTCGAGCAGATGCTGGTCAATAAGGGAACGTTGTTCGGCCATCGCCTCCTGAAGCCGGAGTCGGTCGCGATGATGTCGACCAACCACGTGGGGAACCTGTTCAACGAGACCGCCAAGGGGAGTATTGGACTTGGCTTCGGCTATACGGTTGGCATCACGATGGATCCTGAACAAGCCAAGGATGGTCGACCCGCTGGGGCATTTGGCTGGGGCGGGGCGGCAGGAACGGTGTCCTGGACGGCACCGGACGAGGAGCTAACGGTCGTGTACATGGTTCAGCAACCGACGGACTTGCCTTCGAAAATCGCAGAAGTGGTCACAGGTGCCATTGTCGACTGACGGTGTGCGGACGTCCGCGAACGGCTTGCCGTTCGCGTCCGCATTCCGGCTCGGCACAACGTCAATTGTGGGCGAGGAAGCTCGCGTACCGGACCGCTTGCGGGCCACCTCGATCTGGGCGGAACCGTCTGGACGCCGTCCGATCCATGCCTAGCCCGTAGTGGTCGAGACCAGGTTATGTGGTGCAGACTGAAGTCGCGAATTCCTGGCGACAACGTCGACAATCTCCTTGGGCGCGCGGGTTCGATTGTCTCCTCATCCGGCAGCAGGGAGTCCCTACATTGGGTAGGCAAGGACTTCTTTGGAGGGAAACCCCCAGAGCCTGGCAGGGTTGACCTATTGAGACTGTTCCACTCGGAGATCTGGCCGGAGATCTCCAACGTCATGGCCTTCGAAATCCCGGTCATTGACCATGCCAGCCTGTTGATCAAAGGCGCTGGTGCTCCGCAAACGGCGTTGCACCAGGATCGTCCCTATTGGGTTGGCAAGGAGGCGACGCCGTCGATTTTCTCGGTATGGATCGCACTTGAGAACATGTCGAAGGAAAGAGGTGGTCTGATGCTGTCTCTTGGGAACGAGGTCAGCGTCAGTGATATGTCGTCATTCAATACGGGATCAACACTGGAACATGAGCAGGGCGCAGAACCGGAGGGCGGGTTCCCGATTTCGATTCCAGATCAGGTTGCATCTCGAATGGCGGGGTCCATGGGGTTTATTGGGATGTCAAAGGGAGAGGCCGTTGCGTTCGACAGTTTTGAACCCCACATGTCGGGCCCCAACAATTCGCCTGCGCCGCGCCTGGCAATGAAAATTGCTTACGCTGAAGGAAGGCAGAAGACTCATTACCTGACACGAACAGACGCGCTCGAGTGAGAACGTGAGAGAACGGCCTTCCCATGCGTAGCTGGGCTAGGGAGGGGGGCCGTGACGGTACTGGCCCACGTCGTCGCCTTGTCCCAGACGTTGAACCTGCGTGCGGCGCCTTAAAGACGGAAAACCCGCAGAAAGTCGCCTATAATCCGGCTTTATCCTCGAAACCCGCCCGACCGCCATCGCTATACCGGCAAAACCCTCGCCTTCGGCCGTGGTGGACGCCATGCCGGAGGTCTTTGTCTCGCGCGCTCCTATCAGCGCGGAGGTGTCGCGTCGCGTTGCCCAAGGACGCGTACGCAAGCTTGCCACGCGCCTGTACACGCGGGACCTGCGTACCGACGCTGAGACTCTGGTGCGCCGCAACCTCTGGGACGTCGTCGCCGGCTATTTTCCCGGCGCGCTGATTGCCGACCGCACCGCGCTGGAGCTTGAGCCTGCGCCCGACGGCTCGGTGTGCCTGGTAACCGCGCGCGGCGCCGACATTGAACTGCCGGGCGTGGTGCTGCGGCCAAGGCGTGGTGCCCCGCCGACGCCGGACGACCAGCCGTTCCTCGGCGAGTTGTTCCTGAGTGCTCCCGCACGTGCCTACCTCGACAACCTGCGCCCGTCGCGGGGCCGGCGCGGCCGATTGCCGCGTACCTTGCGGCGGCCGGAGATCGAGGCCCGCCTTGAACAGTTGGTCGCGACAGCCGGCCAAGATGCCGTCAACCGCCTTCGCGACGACGCAAGGCGCATGGCTCCCCACATCGATCGAGTCGCTGAGCGCGCGCAGCTCGACGCGATCGTCGGCGCGTTGGCTGGCACCCGCGAGATTCGGCTCTCGGCACCCGCGGTGCGCGCCCGGGCGGCGGGGCGCGCGTACGATCCGGCCCGCGCGGCGCTGCTCGCGGAGCTTGTCGCCGAGCTCAAGCGCACGCCATTCCCGTCACGTCGGCCGCAGCCGCGCGACGGGATCGGCCATGCGACGCTTGGGTTCTTCGACGCGTACTTCTCGAACTACATCGAGGGCACCGAGTTCACCCCGGAGGAGGCCGAGGAGATCGTGTTCCGCGGCCGCATCCCGGCCGAGCGTCCGGCCGACGCGCACGACGTGCTGGGCGTCTGGCGCGTCGTCTCCGATCTCACCGAAATGCGTCGCGTCCCGCGCTCCGCTCTCGATCTCCTCGACCTTTTGCGCGAACGCCACGCCGCAATGCTCGCCCAACGGCCGGACGCCGCACCAGGCCGGTTCAAGACGGTGCCGAACCGTGTCGGCGCGGTGGAGTTTGTGCGACCGGACGCGGTCGTCGGCACGCTCGAACGCGGCTTCGAGATGTACCGGACGCTCGATACGCCGTTCCGTCGGGCAGCCTTCATCCACTTCCTCGTTTCCGAAGTGCATCCGTTCGCCGACGGCAACGGTCGCGTCGCGCGGATGATGATGAACGCCGAACTCGTGGCCGGGGACCAGGAGCGCATCGTGATTCCCACGGTCTATCGCGACAACTACATCGCGGGACAACGGGCCTTGACCGCCGGCCACGGGGCACACGCGATGCTCCGCATGCTCGACTTCGCTTGGCGTTGGACGGCTGCGGTGCCGTGGCGGGACTTCGAGAAGACAATGACGACGCTTCGTGCATGCCACGCCTTCGACACGGCCGAACAGGCGGACCGCGTCGGCACGCGGCTCATGATGCCATCTGCCTCTGCCTGACCGGCGCCCGCAACCGGACTCCGCTGCGGCACAATACTGTGCGCGTGGCATGTTCACAGGCGAAGGGATTGAGATGAGCTACAAACACCCATCGGGTGAGCCGTTCGAAGGCCGGATCGGTCGAACGGTCTACGAGTCCGAGTCCTGGTGGCCGGCGCCGACGACAGGGAGCGGCAAGCCCAACGTCGTGCTCGTCGTGCTTGACGACACCGGCTTTTCGCACTTCGGGTGCTACGGCTCGACGATCGGGACGCCAAACATCGACGCCCTGGCCGCCAACGGTCTGCGTTACGTCAACTTCCATACGACGGCGCTCTGCTCGCCGACGCGCGCGTGTCTGCTCACCGGGCGCAACCACCACGCCGTCGGCATGCGAGCCGTGTCCAACATGGACACGGGGTATCCGAACATGCGCGGCTTCCTGCCCCGATCCGCGGCCACGGTGGCGGACGTGCTGCGCGGCGTGGGCTACGGGACGTACGCCGCCGGCAAATGGCACCTGACGCCCATGGCCGAGTGCTCCGCAGCCGGGCCGTTCCACAACTGGCCGCTGCAGCGGGGCTTCGACCGCTTCTACGGCTTCATGCAGGGCGAGACCGACCAGTTCTACCCGGAACTCACGAGCGACAACCACCACATCGAGGCGGCCGCGCTGCCGGAAGCCGGCTATCACGTCTCGGAGGACGTGGTCGATCGATCCATCGCCATGCTGCGCGACCAGGTATCGCTCGTCCCGGAACGTCCGTTCTTCCTCTATGTTGCGTTCGGCGCCACCCACTCGCCGCACCAGTCGCCAAAGGCCTACCGCGACAAGTACCGGGGCCGTTTCGATGCGGGCTGGGATGCGGTCCGGGCCGACTGGTTCGAGCGCCAGAAGGCACTTGGCATCATCCCGGAGGGCACCGGTCTCGCACCCCTGAATCCGGGCGTCAGACCGTGGGACGAACTCTCCTCCAATGAACGCCGGTTCGCGGCGCGCCTGCAGGAAGCATTCGCTGCGCAACTTGAGCACACCGACGCGCAGATCGGTCGACTGGTTGCCTTCCTCAAGGAGATCAACCGTCTCGACGACACGCTCCTCATCGTCATGTCGGACAACGGCGCGAGCCAAGAGGGCGGTCCGACCGGCGTCTTCGACGAAATGCGGTGGTTCAACGGCATGGTGGAAGATGTCGACAAGGCGGTTGAGCGACTCGACGACATCGGCGGTCCCGAGAGCCACTCGAATATCCCCTGGGGCTGGTCGCAGGTCGGTAACACGCCGCTCAAGTGGTACAAGCAGAACACCCACGCGGGCGGCGTGCGTGACCCGCTGGTCATTCATTGGCCGAATAGGCTGGAAGGGGTAGGGGCCATCCGCCGTTCCTTCTGTCACGCGATCGACATCATGCCAACGATCCTCGAGCTCACCGGCACGGAGGCGCCCAAGGAGTTCAACGGGGTGGCGCAGATGCCGCTACATGGCGCTTCGCTCGCGCCGACCCTGTCCTCGGCCGATGCCAAGACGGCGCGGACCGTCCAATACTTCGAGATGCTCGGGCATCGCGGCATCTGGAAGGACGGCTGGAAGGCCGTGGTGCGGCATGTGCCGGGCACGTCCTGGGACGATGACGACCAGTGGGAGCTCTACCACCTCGACGAGGACTTCTCTGAAACCAACGATCTCGCCGAGGAGCACCCGGAGCGCTTGCAGGAGATGGTCGAGCTCTGGTGGGAGCAGGCGGAGGAACACGGCGTCCTGCCGCTCGACGACCGGCCCGCCGCGCAGACCTTCCGCGCCGCGCGGCGTCCGGGGCTGCCGACGGCACGGGAGGTGTTCGTGTACTACCCGCCCGTCTCGCACATCGTGTCCGATGCGTGTCCTTCGGCCGCCCGCGGCTGGACGACGCAGGTCGAGCTCGAGCATCCGCAGTCCGGCGGCGACGGCGCACTGGTCAATCGCGGAACGATCAACTCCGGGTTTGCCTTCTACATCCTCGGCGGCCGATTGCACTTCGACTACAACTGCTTCCACGCACACACGAAGGTCTCGGCGCCGACTGCGCTTACCCCGGGCGAGCACGTGGTGGCGGTTCAGGTCGAACGTCTGGCGGCACGGCGGGCGGCGGTGCGGCTGCAGATCGACGGCGATGTGGTTGCCGACGGTGAGATCCCACTCTTGCTCGGCATGCTGTCGAGCACCGGCATGGACTTGGGACGCGCGACCGCGCCGGTCAACCGGGACTACCAGCCGCCCTTCGCATACCCGGGAAAGATCAGGAGAGTGACGTTCGAGCTGGCTAGGCGGCCGACCGAACGAGACAAACGCGACGAGTCACAACGACAAGCCCGCGCTGCCATGGCTCGCCAATAGGACTCACGCCACACGCTTAAGTACCAGGAGACCGCTATGCCCAATCTGTGCAATCTGCGCAATCTCGCACCGTTGGCATTGATGTGCCTTGCCCTCCCGGGGATCGCCGCCCCGGCCGGCTCGCCCGAGGATCGATGCGCTGATCTCTACGCGTTGTCGGATATGGACAGCGCGGTGGAGGCGGGCGTACTGGTCCCGGCCTCGGGCGCTACGCCCACGCACTGTCGTGTGCGGGGCACGATCGACGCGACGGTCCGCTTCGAGGTTCGCATGCCGGTCGAAGGCTGGACCGGGCGGTTCATGTTCCACGCCCCGGGCGGCCTCGCCGGCGTGATCGGGGACGCGAGCAGCCTGCTCGACGACGGCTTCGCCATGGCGACCACGGACACCGGCCACGACGCGGCAAACGACGCGGCGTTCTACCGGGACGATCACGCCAAGCTGAACTTCGCCTTCCGCGCGAACCACCTGACCACCGTCATGGCCAAACGGATCGTCAAGGCGTTCTACGGCGAGCCGGTGCAGTACGCGTACCTGTGGGGCTGCTCCAACGGCGGGCGAGCGGCGCTGGTTGAGGCGTTGCGCTACCCGGACGACTACGACGGCATCATCGCCGGGGCGCCGGCGATCGACTACGCGCATTTGCTGGCGTGGGCTTACGAGACGAGCCGACACCAGGGCCACGGTCCGCTCGATGCGGAGTCGGTGGCGTTGCTGGACGCCAACACCACGAGGGCCTGCGATCTGCTCGACGGCGTCGCGGACGGCGTGGTCGGGAATCCGCGCCAATGCACGCTCGAACTGCTCGAACTCGACGCGCTCGCGTGCCAGGACGGTCCCGCCCCCGATTGCCTCACGGCCGGTCAGATCGAGACCGCGCGCTACATCTACACCGGGATCACCGACGAGTCGGGCGCGGTGGTGGTGCCAGGGGTCTATCCCGGCGGGGAGCTTGGTGGCGATTTCGAGCTCTGGGTGACCGGCCCCGTACCGTTCCTCGAAGAGGGGACCGCGTCCGACGTGACGGTAGACGTGATCACGGCCGTGATGCATCGCGAACCGGGCTTCGACGTCGACAGCTTCGACCCCGTCGAGGACTTGGCGCGGCTGACCGAGACCCTGTACTCGGTCGAGGTCCCGAGGCCGGACTTCAGTGCCTTCCAAGAGAGCGGCGGCAAGCTCATCATCTACAACGGCTGGCACGACCAGCCCTGCCGCGCGAAGGTCCTCGAGAGCTTCCTCGCCGAGGCTGCGGATCTGAACGGCGCGGATACGTTGGACGAGTACCTGCGCACCTACATGATCCCGGGGATGGTGCACTGCGCGGGCGGACCGGGCGCTTGGGCTGCCGACTTCATCCAGGCGATCGTCGACTGGGTCGAAGACGACGTGGCACCCGAACGGATCGTTGCCGAGCACCCCGGCTACTTCACGTTCATGGAGAGCCAAACGGCCATTGCAGGTCGGGAGGTGAACTGGAGCGAGGCCATTCTCGAAGCCGGCGAAGAGATGCAGGACCGCAAGCGCTTCTCCCGTCCGCTGTGCCCTTATCCGCAGTACGCGAAATACACCGGCTCGGGTGACGCGGATGACGCCGCGAACTACGCTTGCGTCGAAGACTGACGAATCCGGCGACACCTAGGGACAGTCCGGCCATGCCAAAACGGCCCGTCAACTCACACGAGCGGTATCACGCGCACGTCTACTTCGACGAATCCACCGAGGATGAGGCGCGAGCACTGTGCATCAACGCGTGGCGGAGTTGCCACGTCGGGCTCGGCCGCTTCCATCGCCGCCCCGTCGGCCCGCACCCCCGATGGAGTTGCCAACTCACCTTCGACGCCGACGAGTTTGATCGATTGATCCCGTGGCTCGACGAACATCGGGGCGCCCTCGACATTCTGGTCCACCCGTTGACGGACGATGCGCTGGAGGAGCACACCTCGCTTGCCACGTGGCTTGGCGAGGAGGTGGCGCTCGCCGTGGATATGTTCAAACGCGACCTAGGACGGTAGGTTGAAATCTGAGCGCTGGACGCTCAGATTTCAATGTGCGATGTCACTCGAACGGACCCCTTGAGGCGCTTGCGGCGTAGGCCTGATGGGTGAACTACGCTTGCGTTGAAGACTGGCGGAAATCTCCGACACCCGAGGACAGCCCGGTCAGGCCAACCGGCCAGTCACTCATACCATGGGTCATGTTTATCTAATGAAAAACTTGACGCATGGAGACCAGAGGCTGTAGGTTGGAACGTCGGAGGACACATGAGCATCGCCGCCACGGTCAACCAGACGATCGACCGGATGCCCGCCGGGCGGATATTCGGCTACGAGGTCTTTCCGCAATACCGAGAAGCTCCGGGGGCGGTCGTGCGGGCGGTCAACCGACGTGTCGAAGGCCGGCGATTGGAGCGCGTCGGGAAGGGACGCTTCTATCGGCCCCGTAAAGGCGCACTCGGCGACGTTCTCGTTAGCGACGACGAGCGATTGCGCGATGCGTTGTACCGCAACGGACGGCGGGTCGGCTACATAACCGGCCCCGCGCTCTACAACCGTTTCGGTCTGACAACCCAGGTACCCGAGACCATTGTGATCGCCGTGAACCGCGCCACCCAAACCAAGGACTTCGGCACGATACGAATGAAGTTGGTGTCGAAGCGAGCACCGATCTCGGATTCGACCGTGCCACTTCTTGAGATCCTAGATATCCTGCAAGACGCGCGGAAGGTGCCGGCAGCGACGGTTTCACGCGTCATTCAGGCGATGACCGAGCGCTTGTCGAGGCTCACGCCGGCGGGGCGGAAGAAATTGCAGCGGTTGGCCTTGAACTATTACAACCCGGGCACGAGAGCCCTGCTGGGGATGCTGCTGGCGCGTTGTCGGGTTGACGTGATGCCGACGCTCAGGGCTTCCCTCAACCCCACGACGCATTTCGACTTGGGCATCGACCCCGACGAGTGGCCGGAATCCCAAGCTTGGAATATACGATGAACGATGACGACGAGGTGCGTTCCGCGCTGGCCTCGATCGGCTTTTCGTTAGCTAGGATCTAGGAACGGTCTGCACAAGCGCTACGACTTTCACGGGCTTGACCTTCGCTTCCAAAACAACGGGACGGCGTTCGACCGCGCCGTGTCGGATCACCGTCGAATGCGCGTGTTCCCCGGATCGTACATCGGCTGTGCCGAAACCTCCGCCGGAACGCGCTCCCCGGCCACCTCGATGCTGAAACCTCCTTCTCCCGGATCCGGCGCTTTGGCCGTATCGACGTAGCCGAGACCGATGGCGCCGCCGAGGGTGTGCCCGTAGGCGCCGGAGGTGACGTGGCCGACCAGGGTGTCGTCGTGCCAGATCGGTTCGTTGTGGTAGAGCAGGGGTTCCGGGTCGGTCAGCCGGAACTGCAAGAGGCGCTTGGCCGGCCCCGCCACCTTGTCTCGCAACAACGCCTCCCGGCCGATGAAGCCGCCCCGCTTATCGAACTTCACGGCGAAGTCCAGGCCCGCTTCGACCGCCGTGTCCTCGTCGGTGATGTCGTGGCCCCAGTGACGATAGGCCTTCTCGATGCGTAGCGAGTCCAGCGCGTGGTAGCCCGCGTGGGCGAGGCCGAAGGGGGCACCCGCGGCGACGATGGTGTCGTAGACGCCGACCGTGAACTCCGTGGGTATGTAGAGTTCCCAGCCGAGTTCGCCGACGTAGGTGATCCGCGAGGCGCGCACCAGGCCGTAGCCGAGCTCGATTTCCCGGCTGTGCGCGAAACGGAAGGCCCCGTGCGAGAGATCGTCCGGGGTCAGCGATTGCAGTAGCGCCCGCGCGTTCGGACCCATGATCGAGATCACGCCCATGGCCGACGTCACATTGGTGAGCACGCAATGGGCGTCGGCGGGAAGGTGCCGTTGCAGCCAATGGAAATCCCGCGTTTCCGTCGCGGCGGCCGTGACGATCAGGTAGTCGTCCTCGGCTAGCCGCGTGACGGTCAGGTCCGCTTCGATGCCACCCCGGTCGTTCAGCCATTGCGTATAGACGATGCGGCCCGGGCGCACGTCCACGTCGTTGGCGCAGACGTGGTTCAACACCCGCGGGGCGTCGGCGCCCTGGAACCGGAACTTGGCGAAAGAGGACAGGTCGAAGAGGCCCACCCGCTCGCGCACCGCCCGATGTTCGGCGGCGGAATGCTCGAACCAGTTCTGCCGGCCGTAGCTGTACTCGTAACGGGCTTGGCTCGGATCTGGTGCATACCAATTGGGTCGCTCCCACCCGGCGACCTCACCGTGGCAGGCCCCGACGGATTTCAGCCTGTCGTAGAGGGGCGACTTGCGGACACCCCGGGCGGTGTCGTATTGACGGTAGGGGTAGTGCGTGGCGTAGAGCAGGCCCAGGCTCTCCGAGACCCGTTCGCGCAGGTAGGTGCGGTTGCGCTGGAAGGGATGATTGCGGCGCACGTCCACTTCCCACAGATCCGACGGCGGGTGGCCGTGGCGAATCCACTCCGTGATCACCCGCCCGATGCCGCCGGCGGATTGCAGCCCGATCGAGTTGAGACCTGCCGCCACGAAACAGTTGTCGAGTTCCGGCGCTTGGCCTAGGTGGTAGCGCACATCCGGCGTGAAACTCTCCGGCCCGCAGAAGAACGTCTGTAGCCCGGCGGACTCCAGCGCCGGGACGCGCACCATGGCCTGCTCGAGCACGGGTTCGAAGTGCTCGAGGCTGCCGGCGATCTCGTCGAAACTGAAGTCCTCGGGGATGCCGTCCATGCCCCATGGCCGGGCGTGGGGTTCGAAGGCGCCGACGAGGAGGCGGCCGGCGTCGTGCTTGTAGTAGGTGCAGGCATCGTAATCGCGCACGACGGGAAATTTCGCATCCAGCCCTGCGACCGACTCGAACACGGCGTAATAGTGCTCGCACGCATGCAGGGGCACGTTCACCCCGACACTTGCCGCCAACTCTCGTGTCCACATACCGGTGCACAGCACTACGCAGTCGGCGTCGATTTCGCCGCGTTCCGTGGTCACACCGGTGACGCTGCCGTGCCCAGTGCGGATGGCCGTGACGTTGAGGTTCTCGAAGATGCGCGCGCCGGCGGCGCGGGCGCCCCTGGCCAGCGCGTTGGTGACGTCCACGGCGTTGGCGTAGCCGTCGGAAGGGATGTGGATGCCGCCGAGCACGTCGTCGGTGTGGATCAGCGGCGCCCGTTCCTTGATGGTCGCGGGCGTGACCACGTTCACTTCGAGACCGAACACCTTGGCCATCGAGGCGCTGCGCTTGAGTTCCTCGAAACGCTCCTCGTTGGTGGCGATTGAGAGGGACCCGCAGCGCCGGTAGCCGGTGGCCTGGCCGGTCTCGGCCTCTAGGCGCAGGTAAAGCTCGCTGGTGTAGCGAGCAAGCTCAGTCATGTTGATGGACGTGCGAAGCTGTCCTACCAACCCCGCCGCGTGCCACGTCGTGCCGGAAGTGAGTTGCCGGCGTTCGAGGAGCGTCACGTCCGAGACGCCGGCCCGCGCCAGGTGGTAGGCGACCGAGCAGCCGATGACGCCGCCGCCGATCACGACCACGCTGGCGTGGCGCGGCAAGTCGTGCGGACGTTCTTCCTGGGCCGCCATGATCGTCAGGCGCGCAAACGGACGTTGGTCGGATCGTAGACCGGGTCTTCGTGGATCGTCATTTGCCGCCGCTGGCCGAGCACGTCGACCGTCAACGCCTGATCCAGGCGTGCGAGTTCTGGCGGGACGTAGCCGAAGCCGAGGCTCTGATCCACCGCGTGACCATAGCCGCCGGAGGTGGTCACCCCCACGCAGCGGTCGCCGGCGAAGATCGGCTCGCCGCCCTGCACGTCGGCGTCGCCCGGATCAAGGCTGAAGTAGATCAGTTGCAGCGTGCGGTCCCGTTGACCCAAGGTCGCTTCCCGCCCGATGAAATCGCCCTTTTCGGGCTTGATGAACCGCTCCATGGCGGCGTCGATCATCGTGACTTCGTTCGTCAGTTCGACGCCCCAACTGCGGTAGGACTTCTCAAGCCTCAGACTGTTGACCGCGTAGAGGCCGAAATTGCGAATGGCGAAGTCGGCTCCCGCGGCCACGAGCGCGTCGTACAGCGGCTCCATGTGTTCCATGGCCGGGTGCAGTTCCCAGCCGAGTTCGCCCACGTAGTTCACGCGCAACGCCCGCACCGGCATCCCGGCGATGTCGATTTCCTTCGCCGTCAGCCAGCGGAAGGCCCCACTGTCCAAGGGCGCGTCCGTGAGCTTCCCCAACACCGAACGGGCCTGCGGCCCGGCCAGCACCAGGACGCCACGTTGGTCGGTGACATTGGCGATGTGCACCTGCTCGCCGGCGCGTCGGCCCTGTTGCAGGTGGTCGAGGTCGCGCAACTCGGCACCGGCGGCGGAAAGCACGTAGAACCCTTCGTCGCCGAGGTTCGTGATCGTCATTTCCGCGCCGATGCGCCCGCCTTCGGACAGCAGGTGGGTCAATGCGATTCGCCCACGTCTCGGTACGCGGTTGGCGCACAGCCGATCCAGCAGCGTCCGCGCATCGGGGCCGGACACGTCGTACTTCGCGAATCCGGAGAGATCCAGGATGCCGACCCGTTCGCGCACGGCTAGGCACTCGTCGCGCACGAGGTCGAAGACGTTGTTGTGGCGGAAGCTGTATTGCTCGTCGCGGCCGTCCACCGAGAACCACTTGGGGCGCTCCCAGCCAAAGGTCTCGGTGTAGACGCAGCCTTGGGCCTTGAGCTTGTCATACAAGGGACTGGTCCGGCACCGGCGGGCTGCTGGTAGTTCTTCCCCGGGCAACGCCGTGGCGTAGGTCCTGGAGTAGTCCTGGCGACCCCGGGCGCCCATGTAGTCCGGCTCGGCGAATACGCCGAAGCGCCGGGGATCGAAGCCGGTCATGTTGATCTCGGAGTCGCCATGGAGCATCCACTGGGCCAGGTACTTGCCGCTGCCAGCGCCCTGGGCAATGCCGAACGACGACCCGCAGCAAAGCCAGAAATTCTTGAGGCCGGCCACGGGGCCGAGCATGGGCATTCCGTCGGGGCTGTGGGAGATCGCCCCGTTGACGATCCGCCTGATGCCGGCGGGTTCGAAGATCGGCATGCGCGCCATGGCGCGACCGAGCCACGGCATCAGGCGCTCGAGATCGTCCGAAAACAGTTCGCTGTCGGAATCCCATGGCGGCAGTCCGCTCGGTGGCCAGGCTTCAGCGAGCCTTTCGCCCTCGTAGATGCCGATCAGCCCGGACTTCTGTTCCTGGCGCATATAGGCCGAGGCGTAGGGGTCGCGCGTCACCGGCAGTTCCTCGCTTCTCTCCTCGAGTTCCGGCACTGGTCCGGAAACTAGGTAGTGGTGCTGGATGTTGCAGATCGGAAGGTCCGTCCCCACCATCTGCGCCACCTGTCGGGCGTAGCAGCCGGCCGCGTTGACCACGGTCTCGGCAACGACGCGGCCCTGTTCCGTGAGGAGCTCCCACTCGCCGCTCGGCAGGGCGCTGATGCCGGTCACCCGGTTGTGCCGCACGATCCTGGCGCCCAAGTCGCGCGCTCCTCGGGCCATCGCATTGCAGAGGCCGGACGGGTCGGCGTGGCCGTCGTCTCGGGTCCAAGCACCGGCCAGCACGCCGTCGGTTGAGACGAACGGATTGAGCTTCGCGATCGTCTCGACGTCGACGATCTCCATGTGGTAGCCGACGTTGGCGGCGATTCCCTTGAGGTAGCGGAACCAGTCGAGGTCCCGCTCGGTCAAGGCGAAGCGCACGCTGCCGCAGCCATGCCAGCCGACGGCCTGGCCGGTCAGTTGCTCCAGCTTCTGGTACAGGGAGATGCTGTATTCGTGGATCTTGGCGAGGTTGTAGTTGCCGACCAGGTTCGGGCATTGACCGGCCGCGTGCCAGGTCGAGCCGGACGTCAACTCGCCTTTCTCGATCAACAGGACGTCGTCGCAGCCCTCCAGGGCCAAGTGGTACGCCAAGCCGACACCCATGATGCCGCCGCCGACAATGACGATGCGAGCCTGGTTGTCCATGCCGCAATCCAACCGTGGATGGCACTGCGATTCTCACGGCATTCGGGGGCGACTGGCAATAAGCGGGGCGCTCTTCTGTTGTGCACCCTTCGCCTGGGACGCCTTTGCCGGTGTCAGGCCAGTCACGCTATGGTAATGCCATGCCATCACGACACAGGTTGCGACAGCATCATGCGAAGCACCGTGCGAATCGACGATGACCTCATGGCGGATCTGAAAGCGCGAGCGGTAGCAGAGAGCGTGTCCTTGACACGCATGCTGAACCGAACCTTGCGTGCGGCGCTTAGGGATCAAAGCGAACGGACGACGGAACGCCGACGTTTCCAGCAGAACACCTTCCGTATGGGCTCGCCGCGTGTTGGGATTGACAAGGCTCTAGCGCTGGCCACAGCGTTGCAGGATGAGGAGATCACTCGCAAGGTGTCCCTACGCGAGTGAGATAATCGATATCAACATCCTGCTGTTCGTCGTCAAGGAGGACGATGACAACGACTTCGCGCGATTCGAAGGGCTGCGCTGGGAGAATCCGCTCCAGACCACGTGAAACGGGCGCCGAATTGGGGGTCGCACTTGGTAGTGTGGGATGTCGCAAAACCGCTCGCGGCGGGGTATTCCCGTACCCTATACTCGCCGCCGGACGACCGGGCTTCCGGCCAGAACTACAAGCTTTCGCACCAGCAAATCTGGTGATTGGAGGCAGTCGAATGAGTGACGGCAAAGGCGTGGCCGGAGAGGAAGAAGATCTTGTCCTGTCCGAACTCGACGATCAGGAATTGGTCGAGCAGATGCATGACGATCTGTACGACGGCCTGAAGGACGAGATCGTCGAAGGCACCGAGATCCTCCTGGAGCGGGGCTGGCCAGCGGACAAGGTGCTGAACGACGCCTTGGTCGGCGGCATGCAGATCGTCGGCATCGACTTCCGCGACGGCATCCTGTTCGTCCCTGAGGTGTTGCTCGCCGCCAACGCCATGAAGGCCGGCATGGCCGTGCTCCGGCCGTTGCTCGCGGAGACGGGTGCCAAGCCGGTGGGCAAGATGGTGATCGGCACCGTCAAGGGCGACATTCACGACATCGGCAAGAACCTGGTCGGCATGATGATGGAAGGTGCCGGGTTCGAGGTCTTCGACATCGGCGTCAACAACAGCGTTGAGGAATTCATGGCCGCCCTCAACGAGCACAAGCCGGACATTCTCGGCATGTCGGCCCTGCTGACCACCACCATGCCGTACATGAAAGTGGTCATCGACGAACTGGTGGCCCAGTCCATCCGCGACGATTACATCGTGCTGGTCGGCGGTGCGCCGCTGAACGAGGAGTTTGGCGAGGCGGTGGGCGCGGACGCCTATTGCCGGGATGCCGCCACCGCGGTGGAGACCGCCAACGACCTGATGCGCAAGAGGCACAACTACCCATGAGCAGGCCCGGCAACGAGTCCGTGCTGGTGATCGGCTGCGGCGCGCTCGGCCGGGAGTTGCACGCCATTCGGCGGGCCAACGGCTGGGACCATCTGCGCATTCGCTGCCTAGACCCGGCGCTGCATCTTCGTCCGGCCGAGATCGCGCCCCGGCTGCGCACCGAACTGGACCGCGCACGCGGGCAGTACCAGCGGATCTTCATAGGCTACGCCGATTGCGGCAGCTACGGCGGGATCGACCGCGTGCTCGCGGACTTTCCCGGCGTGGAGCGTCTGCCGGGGCTGCATTGCTACGATGTCTTCGCCGGTGCCGAGCGCATCGAGCGCTGGGCCGAGGACGAGCCGGGCACGTTCTACCTGACCGATTTCCTGGTGCGTTCCTTCGATCGCCTCGTCGTGGACGCACTGGGTCTCGAGGCGCATCCGGAACTGTTGGATGAGTTTTTCGGCAACTACCGGCGCCTGACCTACCTGTCGCAGACCCAAGACGCGGCGCTCCTTGCCGAGGCCAAGGCCGCCGCGACCCGCTTGGGTCTCGCGTTTGCCCACGTCCATACCGGCTACGGCGCACTGGAAACCCGCGTCGTCCAGGTCGCCGCAGGCTGACGCGTGGACGCCCTGCTGGTGCGGTGGCGCGACATTCCGTCGCAGATCATCGTCAAGCAGGGCAGGAAACGCGCCAAGGTGTTGTTGAGCGCGCGCTTCCAGAGTGCCATCGACCGTGCGGCCATGCGCGCGAAGAAGCGCAGCGCGGACGCCTACATCAGCGAGTGGGAGCGCGAGGCGATCCAACTGGAGCCAACGGATGGGCCGGCGGATCTGCAGGCGGTGGCCGACCGGTTGGCGGCGGGGATCGAGACCAGCTACTCCGACCCCCGGTTGCTGGCGCTCATCCGCAATCACGGTCTGCGGGAGGGCTAAGTCATGACGGACACGGTTGTCACTTCCGCGAGCCGGGATGTGGTGATCGGCTTCAACCGGCCCTTCGTGGTCATCGGTGAGCGCATCAACCCCACCGGGCGCAAGATCCTGGCGGCGGAAATGAAAGCGGGCGACTACCACCGCGTAGTCGACGACGCCCTCGCGCAGGTTGCCGCCGGCGCCCACATGCTCGACGTCAATGCCGGCATCCCGCTGGCGGACGAACCAGGCATCCTCGCCGAGGCGGTCAAGCTGGTGCAATCGGTGACCGACGTGCCCCTGTCCATCGACTCTTCCATCGTTGCCGCGCTGGAAGCGGGTCTGGCCGTCTACGAGGGCAAGGCGCTCGTCAACTCCGTTACCGGCGAAGAGGATCGGCTGGAGTCCGTGCTGCCGCTGGTTGCCAGGCACGGCGCGGCAGTGGTGGCTATCTCCAACGACGAAACCGGCATCTCCGAGGATCCGGACGTGCGCTTCGAGGTGGCCCGGAAGATCGTCGAACGGGCGCAGGACCACGGCATCCCCTTGAGCGACGTCGTGGTCGATCCGCTGGTGATGCCGATCGGCGCGATCAACTCCTCGGGTCAGCAGGTCATGCGCCTGGTCGGTCGCTTGCGAACGGAACTGAAGGTCAACACCACGTGCGGCGCATCCAACGTGAGTTTCGGGCTGCCCAATCGCAACGGCATCAACAGCGCCTTTCTCACCATGGCGATCGGTGCCGGCTTGACGTCCGCCATCACCAACCCGCTGCATGACACGGTCATGCAGGCGGTCTCCGGCGCCGACGTCATGATGGGCAATGATCCCGACTGCGTGCGCTGGATCGGCAAGTTTCGCGAGACCAGCGCGTCGGTGACGACGCGACGGGACCGCCCGCGGCGTCGCCGCCGCGGTTGATCACGGGCCCCGGGGCGGATGGCTCCTCAGACCGAACGCCAGGCGCGGGTGGTCTTCACGCCGTCCGGCCGCCGGGGCGAGTTCGCACTCGGCACACCGGTGCTGGAAGCCGCGTGGGAACTCGGCGTGGACGTCGCCTCCATCTGCGGTGGCCGGGGGCTCTGCGGGCGCTGCCGGGTCGTTTGCAGCATAGGCGACTTTCCCAAACACGGCATCGTCTCCAGCTTGGAGCACCTGTCGCCGGCCGGGGCCGTCGAGACCCGCTACGGCGAGCGCGGCCAGCCGCTCGCGCCCGGCCACCGGCTGAGTTGCCAAGCCACCATTCAGGGCGACCTCTTGATCGACGTGCCGCCGGAAAGCCAGGTGCACCGCCAGGTCGTGCGCAAGGACGCCGACTCCCGGCCGATCCGCCTGGATCCGGTGGTTCGCCTCTACCTGGTGGACGTGGCGCCTGCCGACCTCGGTGCCGGCAGCGACCTGACGCGACTGCTCGATGCCATGCAGTCGCAATGGGATCTGCGCCCTACGTTCCCCGCCGCGTTGCTGCCGAACCTACAAGACCTGTTGCGCGCCGGCGAGTGGTCGGTGACGGTCGCCGTGCACCAGGATGCGGAAGTCCTCGCCCTGTGGGCCGGCTTCAAGGAGTTCATGTACGGTGTGGCGATCGACGTCGGCTCAACCACCATTGCTGCCCATCTCTGCGACCTCGGCAGCGGCGATGTGCTCTGTTCGAGCGGGATGATGAATCCCCAGATCCGCTTCGGCGAGGATCTGATGAGCCGGGTGTCGTACGTCATGATGCACCCCGAAGGCAGCGCGGAGTTGACCCGGGAGGTGCGCCGGGCCGTCAACGAGTTGGTGGCCGGTACCGCTGCAGACGCGGGCGTCGACCTTGAGGACATCCTCAGCCTGACGTTCGTGTGCAACCCGATCATGCATCACCTGCTGCTCGGTATCAGCCCGGTGGAACTCGGCGGGGCGCCTTTCGCGCTGGCGACCGAGGAGTCCGTCCGCATGCCAGCCCGGAACTTGGGCGTCGAGGTCAACCCGGGCGCCGTCGCCTACGCGCTGCCCTGCATTGCCGGTCATGTCGGTGCGGACACTGCCGGCGTGGTGCTCTGCGAGCAGCCTCACCGGAGCGACGCGGTGAGCCTACTGGTGGACATCGGCACCAACGCGGAGATCGTTCTTGGCAACGACGCCCGGCTACTGGCTTGCTCCAGTCCGACCGGGCCGGCCTTTGAGGGAGCCCAGGTCAGCGCTGGGCAGCGCGCGGCGCCGGGGGCCATCGAAAGGGTGCGGATCGACCCGCTGACTCTGGAGACGCGGATTCGTGTGATCGGCTCGGATCTCTGGTCCGACGAGCCCGGGTTCGGCGATGCCCTACCGGCGCAGGGCGTCACCGGCATTTGCGGTTCGGGGATCATCGAGGCGGTGGTCGAGATGTGGCTGGCTGGCGTTCTCACCAGCGACGGGGTGATCGACGGCGACCAGGCGATCCGCACACCTCGCCTGGTTCGCGATGGCCGCACCTTCTCCTTCGCCATCCATGGCGATCACGTCACCGTTACGCAGACCGATGTGCGTCAGATTCAACTCGCCAAGGCGGCGCTATATGCCGGTACCCGGCTGCTGATGGATCGGCTTGGCGTCACCGGGGTGGATCGGATTCGCCTGGCCGGGGCGTTCGGCAGCCACATCGACGTGCGCTACGCCATGGCCCTCGGCATGATTCCGGACTGCCCGCTCGATGCTGTCGCGTCGGTCGGCAACGCGGCAGGCCACGGCGCCCGGATCGCCCTCTTGAACCGGGCCTCGCGGCGCGAGATCGAGTCTGTGGTCAAGAGCGTCGAGAAAGTGGAAACGGCCATAGAACCGAAGTTCCAAGCGTACTTCGTCGATGCCATGGCGATACCGGCCGGAGCCGACGCACTGGCACGCCTGAGCGATCTCTTTCCCGGTCGGATCACCCGCCCCGTTTCCGCTGGCGCTGTCCGGCCAGCCCGTGCGCAGGGCAGACGCTCGCGGCGGAAGTCATCGCTCCCGCGGCAGCCGAATTCGAGCTAAGCTCAAAGCTCGCACGCCTAAGGAGACACTGCCATGGCTAGACGATCAGGTGGTAGACGGGCGCGCAAGGCCGAGCGCGCCGCACCCTTGGCCGAAGCGGTCAAGCCGGTTAGGCCGGGGCAGACCGGGGGACAGTTCCAGCCCCTTTCGGCGGACGGCGTTCTTGCCATCGCGGACAACGCCTTCACGATCCTGGAACAGGTCGGTTTCGCCGACGCCACGCCACACTGCATCGAGACCTGTACGGCGGCCGGTGCCGTCCTCGGCGACGACGGGCGTCTGCGCATGCCGCGAAGCCTTATTGAGCGAACGCTGCAACAGGCCCGCCGGAACCTGGTGCTCCACGCTCAGGATCCCCGTTGGGACCTGGACTTGAGCGGCACGCGCGTGCACTTCTCGACTGCGGGCGCCGCAGTCATGCTCGCCGACTCGGAGAACAACCTCTACCGTGACTCCGAGGCGCAGGACCTGTACGACATGGCGCGGATCGTCGACACCTGCGAGCACATCCACATGTTCCAGCGCACCTGCGTGCCCCGGGACATTGCCGACAACTATGCCTTGGACATCAACACTCTCTACTGCTCGGTGATGGGGACCGCCAAGCACGTCGGTTCCAGTTGGACGGTGTACCAGCACCTCGAGAAGAGCTTTGAGATGCTGCACGCGATCGCCGGCGGCGAGGCCGAGTGGCGCGCGCGCCCCTTCGTCAGCCAGTCCAACTGCTTCGTGGTGCCGCCGCTCAAGTTCGCCACCGATGCCCTCGAATGCCTCCGGGTCGCGGTGCAGGGTGGCATGCCGGTCTTGCTGCTGTCCGCAGCCCAGGCCGGCGCGACGGCACCGGCGTACTTGGCCGGGACGGTCTCCCAAGCCTGGGCGGAGTGCCTCGGCGGGCTTGTCTACGTGAACGCGATCGAGCCCGGCGCACCGGCGATTCTCGGCGCTTGGCCGTTCGTCTCGGACTTGCGGACCGGGGCGATGAGCGGTGGCTCGCCCGAGCAGGGCCTGCTATCCGCCGCCTGCGCCCAGGTCGGCAATCACTTCGACCTGCCCTTCGGCACGGCTTGCGGCATGAGCGACGCCAAGTTCCCGGACTTCCAAGCGGGTGCCGAACGGGGCGCAACCGTACTCGCCGCCGCCCTGTCCGGAGCGAACATCGTCTATGAATCCGCCGGCATGTACGCGAGCCTCTTGGGCGCGTGCCCGGAGAGCCTGCTGCTGGACAACGACGTCCTAGGCACGGTCGGGCGCGCAGTCCGCGGCATCGAAGTCAACGCGGACACGCTGAGCTTCGCTGAGATCGAACGGATCTGCACCAGCGGGGAGGGTCATTACCTAGGCTCCGGCAACACCTTGCAGGTGATGCAAAGCGAGTACATCTACCCAGACTACAGCGACCGCACCAGTCCGACGGTGTGGGAGGAACTCGGCAAGCCCGTTCTGCTGGATCGGGCCATCGAAAAGACCCGGCAGCTTCTCGCCGGTCATGTGCCGCGCCACGTCAGCGACGAAATCGACCAGCGCCTGCGGGCCGAGTTTCCGATCTTCCTTTCCCGGGAAGCCATGGGGCGGTGACGTCCGGCGATCGCCGGTGCGTGGCCCGGAAGCGGTCGGGCACACCCGCACACATGTGGATCTGAGCCCGTGAAACGTGTCCTGATCTACGTTCTCAGCGCGGTGTCTGTCGTTGCCGCAATTGGCCTTTTCCTGCTTCTGAATCCCCAGATTGGGACACGGATGTTCTTCGGAGTGGACTCCTCGCCGGTTGAGATCGTTCTCAGCGGCTCGTACCGCGTGCCCGCCGCGGATGAAAGGACCCGCGCTGCCGTCGCGGCCGCAACGGTCCTGCTTGGTTCGCTAGACGATGGCCAGAGACAAGCAGCGACGTATGCGTTCAACGACAACGCTCAGCGGTCGAACTGGTCGAACTTTCCTGAGGGTATGGTTCCGCGAGGCGGTCTGATGGTTGGCGCACTCTCGGACTCGCAGCGTGCGAACCTGGATGAACTACTCGCCGTGCTTCTGAGCGAGGACGGCGTCAAGAACGTCGAGTATCAGTTGGCTGCCGAAGACACGCTTGTGTCGGGTGATCGGTTAGGTGTCATGAAGTACGGTAGCCGGTTTTTCTCCTTTGCGTTCCTTGGCGTCCCTTCGACGGTCGAGCCCTGGATGTTCCAGTTCGGCGGTCACCACCTCGCTCTCAACGTCACCGTGTTCGGCCCGGGCATGTCCTTCTCGCCGATGCTCACTGGCGGACAGCCACTGCGCGTGCGCCATGGGGGGAAGGACGTCTTCATCACGCACAACGAAGCTGTTGCAGCGCGGACCCTCCTGGACAGCTTGACGGAGGAACAGCGGAAACGCGCCATACGCGCAGATGAAGCCATCGGCTTGTTGCTTGGGCCTGGGCAGCATGGAAGGGTTGCTGACGCGGAAGGCATCAAAGGCAGTGATCTGACCGACGCGCAGAAGAAACTGCTTCTCGACCTGATCGCTGCACGGTTGGGTTTCATGAACGAGGACGACTACGCCGCCAAGATCGAGACCGTGGTGGCCGAAATCGACGAGACCTATTTCGGTTGGTGGGGACCGCAGGCCGTGCCGGGAGTCGGCTATTTCCGCGTCACTGGGCCGTCGCTGGTGCTCGAGTACGCGCCTCAGAATGGCGAGGATCCGCCGGATCACGTCCACAGCATGTACCGGGATCCAAAGAACGACTACGGGTCCGCGTGGATCGGTGCTGCCGATGACCCGCGAAATCACCCCGGTACCTAGGAGGGTGGCAAGCGCTGCCGACGCAGCGGCGCGTTAGGCGATGGCTACGGCGACGACGGTGCTTGGTACAACTCGATTTCGTAGCCGTCCGGATCCCGGAAGAACACGAGCGTCGGCGGGTTGTCGCCCGGAATCGTGACGAACCGGGGCTCTGAACCGGCAGCTTCCGCTTTGGCCGCCAGCGCCTTGGCGTTCGCGGTATTGACGATGATCCGACCGTACCTGCCCTTGCCCTCCGGCAGGGGGTCGTCGTTGAGACGCGCGAGCACCAGGCCTGCGCCACCGCCCGGTGCCGCCAACCCAATCTCGATCGGGTTCTCCGAATCCGGTGGGTATTGCCAGGCGCGCGTGAATCCGAGCACGTCGCGGTAGTACTTCTCGGACCGGTCGAGATCGGCGACGTTGATCGCCACCTGCGCGAGCGCGGCATCGGATTGCTGGTCGTTAGCGGCGTAGGGTGCCGATACGAATGCAAACGCGGCACACGTCAAGATCTGCAGGAGCTTCCTCGCCATCTCCGCCTCCTCGGACTCTTAAGCTGCACCTTACCCTATCCGACCCTGGCTGGTCGTAGCGTCGTAGCTCTGTCGAGCGATTTCGACTACGCTAGCAGGTTGATGTTCCCCCACTTCCCCCAACGCGCCGCTTGCGGCGTTCTGATGGCCGTTTTGTCCGTGTCCGGTGCGGCTGCGGGCCCGTCCGGCGCGGTGGTCTTCGGCAGTTGGATGACACCGCACTACGCCGATGCAGCGTGTGAACGGGTCCGCGCCAGCCTCGAGATCGCGTGCTCGGTGCGCACGGCGAACATCGATGGTGGCCGCTACCATCGGGCTGTCTCGGCGGAGATGGCCGAGGCGGCAGCGCGCGCACTCGGCGCTCGCGCCCGGGCCAGCGGGTTCTCCGCGTGGTACTTGGCGTCGCAACCGACACAGGCCCTCGCGTCCGAGCCCGCTGAGCGCATCGTACAGCCGATGCAGACGCCCGACATCGTCGAGTCCGAGCCGACGCAAACTGCCGCCGGGGCGGAACCACCGGTCGCGCCGATTGAAGATCCGGGCGATTGGCGCTTGCGTCTTCGGGCCGGTAGCGACGATGGCGGAGCGATCGACGTGTCCTACGTCGCCGACGCGGCGATCCGGCTCGACGGTCAAGTCGACGAGCCCGCGTGGCGCGATGTCGGTGGTTTCGACAACATGCGCGTGACGGAGCCGGACACGCTCGCCAATGCGGCCTATGCCACGGTCACCCGCTTCATTTACACCGACCGTGGCCTCTACGTCGCCGCGGCCATGGAACAGCCGCCCGATACCTTGGTCTCGCGCCTCTCCGCCCGCGATCAGTACATCAACCGCGACCAGTTCGGCGTGGCCTTGGACTCGAGCGGCAACGGCCTCTACGGGTACTGGTTTTCCGTCAACCTCGGCGGCTCCGTGCAGGACGGGAAGGTGCTGCCGGAGTACACGCTCACCGAGCAGTGGGACGGGCCGTGGGAGGCGGCGACGGCGGAGACGGCGACTGGCTGGAGCGCGGAGATGTTCCTGCCCTGGTCGATGATGGCGATGCCGCCTGGGAACGGCGAGAGGACGATGGGCGTTTGGGTGAAGCGCAAGGTCGCACACTTGGACGAGACCTGGAGTTGGCCCGCGCTCCCGCGCACGGGCGGGCGGTTCATCTCGGCGCTGCAACCGGTCAGTGTGCCCGGAGTGGAACCGAAGCAGCAGTACGGCGTGTTCCCCTACGTCTCGGGGACCGTCGACAACATGGCCGACGACGAGCGCGGACGCGCCGGCGTGGATTTCTCGTACCGCCCGTCGCCCAACCTGCAACTCACCGCGACGCTGAACCCGGACTTCGGGGCCGTGGAGTCGGACGACGTGGTGGTGAACCTGACGGCGTTCGAGACGTTCTTTCCCGAGAAACGGCAGTTCTTCCTCGAGGGCAACGAGGTTTTCTTCACCTCGCCGCGTGCGGACGTCAACCGCTACCGGGGTCCGCAGGGGACCGGCGCCCGGGCGACTCCGAGGACATACACGCCGGAACCCACCACGCTCATCAACACCCGGCGCATCGGTGGCGCTGCACGTCAATTGGTCAACGACGTGCCGGACGACATCGAGATCGCCGCCGTAGAAAGGAGCAAGCCGACCGATCTTCTCGGCGCGGCCAAGCTGGTAGGCCAGGCAGGGGGACTGCGCTTCGGCGTGCTCGGCGCCATGGAGGACGACGTGGTGCTGCGGGGTACCGACGCTGCGGGCGACGATGTCGAGTGGACGGGCGACGGCCGCGATTTCGGCGTCGTGCGCATGCTCTACGAGCAAACCGGCGAGGGGCGTCGCTCAATCGGCTACATGGGCACGTTCGTGGACCTCCCCGGCGGGCGGGATCCCGCGATGGTGCACGGCATCGATGCCCACGCCTTGGCAGCGGGCGGCGCGTTCCAGTGGGACGGACAGTACGTGTACAGCGATGCGCCGCCGAACGACCAGGACTTGGGCGCCGTTACAGGCCAGGGCATCTACAACGATTTCAGCTTCTTCCAGCGCCGCGGGCTGATCCACCAGGGCGCACTCGACTACATCGACAGCAACCTCTCGATGTCGGCCCTCGGCTTCATCGGCCGCAACGACGTCGTCGTCGGTCGTTACGGCCTGGTTCGCTTCCAGAACCTCGAGCGGTTTCGGCTGGTGCGCAACTCCCTGTTCTTGAACTTCCAGGCCAGCACGGAGGGCTTTGCCAACCGGGTGGGGATCTTTTCGAGCCACACGCTGATGTTCAACAACAGCTCCGAGGTGAAGGCTTACGTCAACTATTTCCCGTCGCGTTGGGACGACCTGTCGAGCCGCGGCAACGGCATGTTCAAGGTTAAGGGCCGCCTGTTCACGCAGATCGGTTTCGGTACGGACACGGCCAAGCCGTTCTCGTGGAGCGGCACCATCACCCGCGACGAGGAGGAACTCGGCGGCGAGTCGTTCGGCTCGGATTTCGGTATCACCTACAAGCCGACCGACCGGCTGTCGCTCGACTTCGACCTGCGCTACATGCGCCGCGACGGTTGGCTGTTGCACACCGGCGATCGCAACTTCGCGACCTTTTCCGCGAATGACCTGCAACCGGTGGTTAAGGCCGATTTCTTTTTCAACGCACGACACCAGATGCGCCTGACGTTGCAGTGGGCGGGCATCGACGCGGCGGACCTGACCTACCTCCGTGTCCCGATCAGCGAAGGCTGGCTCACGCCGCGCGACGAAGTGCCCGAGGACGGGGACGAGGACTTCACGATCTCGCGCCTCACGGGTCAGTTCCGCTACCGCTGGGAGATCGGCCCGCTCTCCGACCTGTTCGTCGTCTACACCCGGGGATCGAACCTGGTCCGGGGTTCGGGCTACGAGTACGACGAATTGTTCCTCGATGCCCTGCGCGAGCCCATCGTCGACTACCTCATCGTCAAGCTCCGTTACCGCTTCGGATCCTGATTCAAAAGCCCTTCAAGGAATCGCAATGCGGCGCCTGGTGATGATCCCGATGCTCGCGCTCGCCGCGGGGTGCTACACCGGCGAGGGCTCGGGCGTCGTCGCGCTCAAGAGCTACGAGGTCGCGGCGTTCTCGGGCATTGCGCTGAGCAGCGACGGCACGGTGACCGTGCTGCCGGGCGACTTCGCGGTCACCGCTTCGGCCGAGGACAACGTCCTGCCGACGCTCCGCGTTCAGACAAAGGACGACACGCTTGTGGTTTGGCGAGATGTCGATTGGATCGACGGCGTTCGCCCCACCGTGCCGATCAGGTTCACTGTGACGGTTCCGCAGCTTGCGAGCGTGGCGGTTTCGGGGAGCGGTCGTGTCATGATTCGCGGCGTTGGCTCGCCGGTGGTCGATTACTCGGTGTCGGGAGCGGGCGCGCTGGACCTGGTCGACGTCCCGGCCCAGCGTGTCCACATCGCCGTCGACGGTTCCGGCACAGTGTCGGCGTCTGGCATCCGTGCCACGGAGTTCGCCGCCGAACTGCGCGGCGCGGCGCAGGCCGTCGTCGCGGGCACCGCGGACGTGGCGACGGTGGACGTCTCGGGGTCCGTGCTCTATCGGGGGGCCCACCTCCGGGCGCGGCAGGCGAACGCGCAAGTCGATGGCGCTGCGCAGGCGTTCGTTTGGGCGGACGAAACACTGCAAGGGTATGTCGGCGGCATCGCCCGGCTTGGGTACCGCGGGAGTCCGGCGGTTGAAGTCGAGATCAGGCGCGATGGGCGGCTGCTCCCCGTTGCCGTGCCGTTGCCGTCACCCGGGGGCGACTGAAGGCATGCAGCGCGCGGACTTCCGCTTCGAGCTGCCGGACGAGTTGATCGCCCAGCGACCAGCGGCGGACCGCGTCGGCAGCCGTCTGCTCGAACTCGCTGGCGACACGGTTCGCCATCGCCGTTTCGAGGCGATCGTCGATCTGTTCGACCCGGGAGATCTCCTCGTGGTCAACGACACGCGCGTCATCAAGGCCCGCCTGATCGGCCGCAAGGATTCCGGCGGCCAGGCCGAGATCGTCGTCGAACGCCTCGACAGGGAGTGCCAGGCGCTATGCCAGGTGCGGTCCAGCAAGCCGCTCAAGCCGGGACGAACGGTATTCGTTGGCGACAGCGCGGTCACGGTGATCGCGCGCGAAGGCGAGTTCTACCGGCTCGATTTCGGCGAGCCCGTAGAGCCGTACCTCGAGCGTTTCGGCCGCGTCCCGTTGCCCCCGTACATCGACCGCGAGGCTGACGCGACGGACGAGGACCGCTACCAGACCGTCTACGCCAGGGTGCCGGGCGCCGTCGCGGCACCCACGGCCGGGTTGCACTTCGACGAGGCGATCCTCGGTCGTCTGCAGGCGAAGGGTGTCCGCGTAGCCCGGGTCACGCTGCACGTTGGGGCCGGCACGTTCCAGCCGGTGCGCGTGGAGGACTTGAGCCGCCACCGCATGCACGCGGAGCGCTACGTCGTCCCGCCGGCGACGCGGCGCGCGATCGGGGATTGTCGGGGTCGTGTCGTGGCGGTTGGCACCACCGTCGTGCGCACCTTGGAGGCGGCCGCCGCAACGGGCGCGGATTGCGGCGAGACGCGCTTGTTCATTACGCCGGGCTATCGCTTCCAGGCGGTCGACGCGCTCATCACGAACTTCCACCTGCCGGAGTCGACGTTGCTCATGCTGGTCTCCGCGTTCGCGGGGGTCGAGCGCATTCGCCGGGCTTACGCGGTCGCCGTGGCGGAGCGGTACCGGTTCTTTAGCTACGGTGACGCGATGTTCTGCGAGCGCGCTTCGTGACGCCGTTCACGGTGCTCGCTACCGATGGCGCCGCCCGCCGCGGGCGCCTCACCACGGCACACGGCACGGTCGAGACGCCGGTTTTCATGCCATGCGGGACCTACGGCACCGTGAAAGGCATGACGCCGCGGATGCTCGAGGACGTCGGCACCCAGATCCTGCTCGGCAACACGTTCCACCTCATGTTGCGGCCCGGGGACCAAGCTGTCCGGGCGCTCGGTGGTTTGCACGAGTTCATGCAGTGGCCGGGGCCGATCCTGACCGACTCGGGCGGCTACCAGGTCTTCAGCTTGCGCGATCTGCGCAAGGTTTCGGAGCACGGCGTCGCGTTCCGGTCACCGATCAACGGCGATGCCGTGGAATTGACGCCGGAACGGTCGATCGAGGTTCAGCACAATCTCGGCAGCGACATCGTCATGTCGTTCGACGAGTGCACGCCGTACCCGGCCACCGAAGCCGAGGCGGAGGCGTCGATGCGCCTGTCGATGGCGTGGGCACGCCGCGGCCGCGAACGCCACGGCGACGACGGTCGCAAGAGCCTCTTGTTCGGCATCGTCCAAGGCGGCATGTATTCGGCCTTGCGCAGCGAGAGCCTGGCCGAACTCGTCGGCATTGGCTTCGACGGCTATGCGATCGGCGGTTTATCGGTGGGCGAGCCCAAGGTGGAGATGGACGCGGTGATCGCCCACCTCGCGCCTGCCATGCCGGCCGAACGACCGCGCTACCTGATGGGGGTGGGCACGCCAGCCGACCTAGTGCGCGGCGTCACGCTCGGCATCGACATGTTCGACTGCGTGTTGCCGACGCGCAATGCGCGCAACGGCTACCTGTTCACCTCCCGCGGCGTGGTGAAGATCCGCAACGCCGTGCACCGCTCGGACCAGGCGCCGGTCGATGAGGCCTGTGACTGCTACACGTGCGCCAACTTCTCGCGGGCCTACCTGCACCACCTTGACCGCTGCGGCGAGATGCTCGGCGGGATGCTTATGACGATCCACAACCTGCACTACTACCACGACCTGATGCGCCGTTTGCGCGAGGCCATTGAAGCCGGTACATTGGCGAGCCTTGCTCGTACCGTCACCCGCGGTTGGGAATCCCATTGAACGACACGCTCCCTGAACTCGCCGAGTTCCCCGAACTCGCATACGCTGCGGCGCCGGCGGGCGGCAGCCCGTGGACGATGTTCCTGTTCCTCGGCGGCTTTGCACTGATCTTCTACTTCATGATCTTTCGGCCGCAGAGCAAGCGGCGCAAGGAGCACGCGGCGCTGGTGTCCGGGTTGTCCAAGGGTGACGAGGTGGTGACGGTCGGCGGCATGACCGGACTGATCACCCGGGTCGAGGACGACTTCGTGAAGGTCCGCATCGCCAACAACGTCGAGGTGCGCATGCAGAAGGGGTCCGTGCAAGCGTCATTGCCGAAGGGCACGCTGAAAACCCTGGATGACAAGTAACCGCCGCAGCGGCGATACGGGCCGGGGGACCGGCACCGGCCTGGCTGGCTTCGGCCTCGGTGGATCTCGTGCCGCGTCCGGTCCCCGAGGGCGCGTCTCGCTGTGGCGAGCCATCGTGCTCGCCATGGTGGTGGTGATCGGCGGGATCTACGCCGCTCCCAACCTGTTCCCACCCGATTTCGCGCTGCAGGTCACGGTGGACAACTCGCGGCGCACGTTCGACGACTACCTACTCGACGAACTCGCCGACGTCCTGGAGACGGGCGGCGTGTCGGTGATCGCCAAGGAGCGAATCCCGGAGGGCGGCCTACTGCGGGTCGGCGATGCGGAGGAGCAATTGCGCGGCAGTGCGCTGCTCCGCGACTACCTGAATCCCCCTGGCGAGGAGCGCCAGTTCGTGGTGGCGCTGAACCTGGCCTCGACCACGCCGGAGTGGCTCAAGGGGATCGGCGGCGAGCCGATGGCCCTGGGGCTCGACCTCAAGGGCGGTGCGCACTTCGTGCTGCAGGTGGACATGGAGGAGGCACTCGCCAAGCGCTTGTCGGACGAGGTCGAGAAGATCAAGGACATGCTGCGCGAGGAGCGCGTTCGCTACCGGAGCACGGCGAACGCCGTGCAGGGCGACATGATCCGCATGGGCTTCGTCACTGCGCAGCTTCGTGACCGCGCCGTGGCGATCATCGAGGAGGAGTTCCGGGAGCCCGATTACCTTCTCGCGGAGGCGGACGTGGACGGCCGCCCCGGGTTCGAGATCACGGTGCAAGAAGCGAAGATCGACGAGATCGAGTCCAATGCCATCGAGCAGAATCTCACGGGCTTGCGCAACCGGATCAACCAGTTGGGCGTCGCCGAGCCGTTGGTGCAGAAGCTCGGCGGCTCGCGCATCGTGATCGACCTGCCGGGCGTTCAGGACGCTGCGGACGCGAAGCGCAAGATCAACAAGTTCGCCAACCTGGAGTTCCGCTTGGAGGCGGCGGCCGACGACCGGCCCTCGGAGATCGACGACTGGGTCTACGAGGGGCGTCCGGTGCAACTCAACCGTCGCGTCATCCTGACCGGGGACCGGGTCGTGCATGCCGCCCAAGGGCGTGATCCTGAAAACGGCCTGCCGCAGGTGGATATCAAGCTCGACAGCCAAGGTGGCGACATGTTCCACGACGCCACGTCACCGAACATCGGCCGGCGCATGGCGGTGATCTTCATCGAGCACAAGCCGATCGTCACCGTCGAGGAGGTGGACGGCGAGCGCGTGGAGCGGCATTCGAGCCGCGCGGACAAGCGCGTAATCAGCCTGGCGACGATTCGTGCCGCCTTGGGCTATACCTTCCGAATCACAGGGCTCACGGTCCGCGAAGCGCAGGAACTCGCCTTCCTGCTGCGCGCGGGAGCGCTCGCAGCCCCCATGTACATCGTCGAGGAGCGCACGGTGGGCGCCACCCTCGGGGAGGAGAACATCGAGCGCGGCATGTTGGCCGTGGGTGCTGGCTTCGTCCTCGTGCTCATCTTCATGGCCATCTACTACAAGGTGTTCGGCCTCGTCGCCAACGTCGCGCTGACGCTGAACCTGGTGATCCTGGTCGCGGTGATGTCGCTGCTCGGGGCGACGCTCACGCTGCCGGGCATCGCGGGCATCGTGCTCACCGTGGGCATGGCGGTGGACGCCAACGTGCTCATCTTTTCGCGGATCCGGGAGGAGCTGAAGACGCGGCCGCCGGCGCAGGCCATCGCGGCGGGCTACGACCGGGCCTTCCTCACCATCATGGACGCGAACGTGACGACGCTGTTCGTGGCGCTGGTCCTGCTGACCATCGGCAGCGGCCCGGTGGCAGGCTTTGCCATCACGCTGTCGATCGGCATCGTGACGTCCATGTTCACCGCGATCTTCGGCTCGCGCGTGGTGGTGGATTTCATCTACGGCGGCCGCCGCGTCGAGAGGGTGTTGATATGACGACGCGCCGTGAGCTAACAACGTTCGATTTCATGGGCAAGCGCATGATCGCGGCTGGCGTCTCGGTCGTGCTCTTGGTCGCTTCCGTCGTCGCGGTGGTCTTCGTCGGGATCAACCGTGGCCTCGACTTCACCGGGGGCGCGCTGGTGGAGTTCGGCTTCGCAGAACCGGTTGATCCCGAAGTGGTCCGCGCCATCCTCGTGGCGGAAGGCTTCGAGAACGGCGTGGTGCAGAACTACGGGTCCGAGACGGACCTCCTGGTGCGCATGCCGCCCGTGGAAGGCGTCGACCAGTCGGACCTCGGCGAGCGGATCGCCGGCGTTTTGCAGGCCAGCTTCGACGACGTCGATCTGCGCCGTTCGGAGTTCGTCGGCCCCACGGTGGGTGAGGAATTGACCGAGAAGGGCGGTCTCGCGCTCCTGGTCGCGCTCGGCGCGGTCATGCTCTACATCATGTGGCGATTCACAGGCAAGTTCGGCGTCGGTGCCGTGACCGCCCTGATCCACGACGTGCTGCTCGTGGTGGGCGCCTTCGCGGTCTTCCAGTGGACCTTCAACCTGCCGGAACTGGCGGCGCTGCTCGCGGTGATCGGCTACTCGCTGAACGACACCATCGTGGTCTCCGACCGGATCCGCGAGAATTTCCGCGGCATGCGCCGCGGCACGCCCGTGGAGATCATCAACTACTCGCTGAACCAGACCCTGGGTCGGACGTTGGTGACCTCGTTGACGACGTTGCTGGTCCTCGGCGCACTGCTGTTTGCCGGTGGCGAGCAGGTGTCCGGCTTCGCCACGGCACTCGCCATTGGCGTCGTGGTGGGGACCTACTCGTCGATCTACGTCGCGGCCAACGTCCTGCTAGCGATGGGCATCAGCAAGCAGGATCTGGCGTTGCCGGACAAAGAGGACAACGCGACGACGCCCTAGCGGGCGGACCGCAAGGCTGAACGCCGGATGACAAGCAACCGCCGCAGCGGCGATAGCGGTCGGACGGCCGGCACCGGCTTGGCCGGCTTCGGCCTCGGTGGATCTCGTGCCGCGTCCGGTCCGGCACGCGCCTCGCTGTGGCGGGCGATCGTGCTCGCCGTGGTGGTCGTGATCGGCGGGATCTACGCGGCGCCCAACCTATTCCCACCCGACTTCGCCTTGCAGGTCACGGTGGACAACTCGCCGCTTAACTTCGACGACCGCCTGCTCGTTGAGCTCGCTGAAGTTCTCGAGGCGGGCGGCGTACCGGTGATCGCCAAGGAGCGGATCCCGGAAGGCGGCCTGCTGCGCGTGGGCGACGCCGAGGATCAGTTGCGCGGCAGCGCGTTGCTCCGCGACCACCTGAACCCGCCCGGCGAGGAACGCCAGTTCGTCGTGGCGCTGAACCTCGCCCCGACAACGCCGGAGTGGCTCAAGGGCATCGGCGGCGAACCGATGGCCTTAGGGCTCGACCTCAAGGGCGGCGCGCACTTCGTGCTGCAGGTGGACATGGAAGAGGCGCTGGCCAAGCGCCTGACCGACGAGGTCGAGAAGATCAAGGACATGCTGCGCGAGGAACGCGTGCGCTACGGGAGCACGTCGAACGCCGTGCAGGGCGACGTGATCCGCATGGGCTTCGCCACGGCGCAGCTTCGCGACCGCGCCATAGCGATCATCGAGCCGGAGTTTCGCGAGCCCGACTACCTGCTCGGCGACGCGGACGTAGGCGGCCGCCCCGGGTTCGAGATCACGGTGCAGGAGGCCAGGATCGACGAGATCGAGTCGAATGCGATCGAGCAGAACCTGACGGGGCTTCGCAACCGGATCAACCAGTTGGGCGTCGCCGAGCCCCTGGTGCAGAAGCTCGGCGGCTCGCGCATCGTCATCGACCTGCCGGGCGTCCAGGACGCCGCGGACGCGAAGCGCAAGATCAGCAAGTTCGCCAACCTCGATTTCCGGCTCGAGGCGGCGGCCGACGACCGCCCGTCCGAGATCGACGAGTGGATGTACAACGGCCGCCTCGTCCAGCTCAACCGCCGCGTCATCCTCACCGGCGACCGCGTCGTGCACGCGGCGCAGGGCCGCGACCCCGAGACCGGGTTGCCGCAGGTGAACGTCAGGGTCGACAGCCAGGGTGGGGAGATGATCCACGACGCCACGGCGCCGAACATCGGTCGGGCCATGGCGGTGATCTTCATCGAGCACAAGCCGATCGTGACCGTCGAGGAGGTGGACGGCGAGCGCGTGGAGCGGCACTCGAGCCGCGCGGACAAGCGCGTCATCAGCTTGGCGACGATTCAGGCCGCGTTGCCGCACTCCTTCCGGATCACCGGCCTAGAACTCCGCGACGCCCAGGAACTCGCATTCCTGCTGCGCGCGGGTGCCTTGGCGGCGCCGATGTACATCGTCGAGGAGCGTACGGTGGGCGCCACCCTCGGCGAGGAGAACATCGAGCGCGGCATGCTGGCCGTGGGCGCCGGCTTCGTCCTCGTACTCATCTTCATGGCCGTGTACTACAGGGTCTTCGGCCTCGTCGCCAACGTCGCGCTGACCTTGAACCTCGTGATCCTGGTGGCGGTGATGTCGCTGCTCGGGGCCACCCTGACGCTGCCCGGCATCGCGGGGATCGTGCTCACCGTTGGCATGGCGGTGGACGCCAACGTGCTCATTTTTTCGCGCATCCGCGAAGAGTTGAAGAAGCGGTCGCCCGCGCAGGCGATCTCGGCGGGCTACGACCGGGCGTTCCTCACCATCATGGACGCGAACGTGACCACGCTTTTCGTGGCCCTCGTCCTGCTGACCATCGGCAGCGGCCCGGTCGAGGGCTTTGCCAAGACGCTCGCGATCGGCATCGTGACGTCCATGTTTACCGCCATCTTCGGCTCGCGCGTGGTGGTGGATCTCATCTACGGCGGAAGGCGCGTCGAGCGGATTCTGATTTGACGACGGTACGCGGACGACCACGAACGGCTTGCCGTTCGCGTCCGCATGGGCCGACGCTTGGAGGGGCGCGCCAGATGGTGGTCCTCAGTCAGGTACCTCGGTCGCGATCATGTAGCCGATGTCGGGTTGCGGCTCGACCAGGGCGGCACCCGTATCCTGCTGCCTCGCTACAGACACTGCCGCCACGCTGCTCGGCGTCGGACAGGTGCCGTTGCGCCGATACTGCAGCGCGGCGGCCACGCGGGCCTCGGCCGGGTCGCCGAATCCATGTTCGAAGTCGTCGGGGACGACGCAGCCTGGGACTGGGATGCCTTCCACGACCCGGAGGTTCTCGGGCGAGAAACCGTCGGGATAGTCACCGAAGTCTTTGGCGTTGACGGCGCGAATCTGCACGGTGGAGTACGTGGTCCCGCAGTTGTCCGTGGAGTAGAAGCCGTACGGTTTCCCGCAGGTCGTCTCGCCGACGAGGATCACTTCGACGTCGATGCCGCGCAAGGCGTTGACCACCAACTCGCTCGCCGAGCAGGTCCATGAACTGCTGAGCACGAATACCCGCTCGAGGTCGAGCTCGGGCAACGGTATGCCGGCCTGCGGCGTCGTCCAGCCAATCGTCGTGGTGCGGAAGATGTCCGGCTCGAGACGCGCGCCGGTAATGGGGTTGAAGACCCGGTGCTTGTCGTTGAACTGCGACTGGTTGAACACCTGGCCGCGCGCGTGATCGCCCGCGATCATGTAGGACAGTTGGTTGGCGATGATGATGAACCCGCCGCCGTTGTAGCGCATATCGAGGATGAGGTCGGTCACGCCCGCGTCCTCGAACCGCGTGAGAGCGTCGACCAGTTGCCGCTCAGCGGTCTGTACGCCGAACGTCTTGAACAGCATGTAGCCGACCGGCCCCGTGTCGGTTCCGATGATCTGGTCGTGCTGGACCGGCGAGGTCGTGATGTTCGCGGACGTCATGGTGATCGAGCGTTCGGTGCCGTCGAGGTCGCGGACGCGGAACTGGTGGGTCTCGTTCAAAGCGTCCGGCCACAGCCCGCCGTTGATGATGTCGACGTCGGCTTGGGTCGGGCCGTT
Organism: Candidatus Azotimanducaceae bacterium; assembly: GCA_965203685.1. Taxonomy (GTDB): domain Bacteria; phylum Pseudomonadota; class Gammaproteobacteria; order Pseudomonadales; family Azotimanducaceae; genus VXYL01. The sequence goes on along the minus strand of OZ241908.1, from coordinate 4,100,222 downwards.
GACGACATCCACGCCATCGACCTCGAGCATCTCGGCGCCACGCGCGAGATCCACGCCGGGTTGCGTTGCGGGCGAGTTCGGCTCCGTGAAGCGGACACGGATTTCCCGCGGGGGTCGTGCAGCGAGCACGGCGAAACTCGCGCCGTAGCCTGCCCCGACCGCGCCCGTCGACACCCGGGCACGGTACTCCGCCGTGTTCTGCGTGAAGTGGAACTGGTCCTTGAGCTTGCCCGAAGGCGTCGTCGCGAAAGTCCTCAGCAGATCGAAGTAGTCCGGCGTATCGCAGCAGCCGGGGTCGGCATCCTCGATCTCGTTGTACCAGAGATAGGTGTCGTGGCTCCACGACCGTAGCCAGTTGTTCTCGTCCCATGTGCTGCCTTGCCTGTCGGGGAAGGGATTGCCGTCGAGGTCGACACCGGTTCGCGGCACGGCGCAGTAGTCCTTGAACCGCACGTTGTATTCGCGTTGCGCGAAGGGGACGTTGCCGTCGTCGACGTAGAACTCGCCGGGTTCCCAGCCCGTGGCGACGTCGGCCATGTTCCAGCGACGCTGGGCGGTCACGTTGGTCGTGCCGCGCCCGGCGATGAAGTCGCGCCCGGCCATCGGGTAGTAGTACCAGTGGCCGGTGTCCCGACGCAGGAGCACGTCGTCGTTGCCGTCGCCGTTCAAGTCACCGATGCCGACGAAGGCGAAATCGTTGTTGCGCGTAATCCGCGCGGAGCCTTGGTCGTCGGCAATGGGCATCCGACCGTCCATCGCATAGTGCTGCCATCGGCCGTCGATATGGCGAAGCAGGATCTCCTCGCCGCCGTCGCCGTCGTAATTGCCGATACCGGCGATTTGCCAGTCCTCGCTCGTCTCGATGTCGACGAGCCCCCTCTCGGCGACGATGTGGCGTCTGCCGTTCATCGGGTAGTACCACCACCGCCCATCGTCGTGGCGCAACAGCAGGTCGTCGTTGCCGTCGTTGTTGAGGTCGCCGACCCCGGCCAGGCTCCAGTTGCGGTTGCTAGTCATGACGGCGTGACCGCGACCGGCAGCCACGGCGCCGTCCTTGATCGGGTAGTAGTACCAGCGCCCGCTCCTGCGGTGCCGCAGGAGGACATCGTCCGTCGCGTCGCCGTTGAGATCGGCGATCGCTGCCAGTTGCCAGTCCGCATTCGCGTACATCACCAGACGGACGCCTTCGTCCGGTGCATCGCGGCCGTCCATGGCATAGACGTACCAGCGTCCGTTGTCATGGCGCAGCAAGACGTCATCGTCGCCGTCGCCGTCGAAATCCCCCATCCCTTCGTAGCGCCACGACCAATCGCTCGGCAAGTCGGCGGAGCCGCTCAAGCCGCGGATCCTGCGCCGCCCGTCCATGGCGTTGTAGAGCCAGCGCCCGTCGTTGCTACGTAGGAGGATGTCGTCGTTGCCGTCGCCGTTGATGTCGCCGATGCTCGCCGGCCACGCTGCAGGTGTCGTCAAGACAGCAGCTAGGCCCAACGCCGCCGAGGTACGGCGGATGCGTTCGAAGTAGGAGGGATACTGCATGTGCGATCTCCTAGCGGGGCGACGCCTCATCAAGGACCCGTCAAGTTCTGACGGCCAGAGAGTTTGGCCATTTGGCGAGTTCGCCCGCGGAAAAAACAATTGGACCCGACGCGGATTGAATGCCCGCAGCGAGGCCGTGTCAAACGTCTCGTGCGTTGGACCTTCATCCTTCGGCGAGGTTCGTATCCCGATGTTCGGCGGCACTCCTGCGGATCACGCGCAGCATGTCCCGGAACACCTTGGGGTTGGCGGCGACGACGTTGCCCGTGGTCATGAACCGGTCGCCGCCGGCGGCATCGCCAACGAAGCCGCCGGCTTCGCGCACGATGACCGCCCCGGCCGCCATGTCCCAGGGCTTCAGCCCGATCTCGAAGAAGCCATCGAGGCGGCCGGACGCGACGTAGGCCAGGTCCAGCGCGGCGGCCCCTTGTCGGCGCAGCGTCCGACATCGGCCCATGAACTCGCGGAGAACATCGCAGTAGGCGTCGAGGTGGGCTGCGACGCTGGCGAACGGCAGGCCGCCGGCAACGATGGCGTCGTCGAGGCGGTCGTGGCGTGCAACGCGGATGCGACGCCCATTGAGCAGCGCGCCGGTGCCACGGCTAGCGCTGAACTCCTCGTTGCGGACGTGGTCGACGACCACGCCGTGCAGCAAGGTGGCTCCCCGGGTGACGGCGATGGACGTGCAGAAGTGCGGGATGCCGTGCAGGAAGTTGGTCGTGCCGTCGAGCGGATCGATCACCCATTTGAACTCGGCATCGGGGCCCCGTTCGCCGTGCTCCTCGCCGAGAACGCCGTGGTCCGGATAGGTGCGCAGGATCGTGTCGACGATCACGTCCTCCGCTTGGCGGTCGATCTCCGAGACGAGGTCGTTGCGGCCTTTCTCCTCGATGGTGAGCGTATCGACCCGGTCCATCGCGCGCAGGATGACGCGCCCGGCGTTGCGCGCCGCACGCAAGGCGATGTTCACCATCGGTTCCACGAGTTCGCGTTTTCGCTGATCGCTTAGAGGTGCGTGGTCAGGCCGCCGTCGGCCGTGAAGATCTGCCCCGTGACAAACCCGGCGCCGCTACCGGAGAGCCAAACAGCGAGCGCTCCTACGTCCTCCGGCGCGCCGGGTCGCTTGAGGATCGTGAAACGGATGGCACGAGCCGCTTCCGGATCCGCGGGGTCGAGGCGGTCGTCCATCCAGTCCATCCAGCCGAGTGCAATGCCGTTGACCGAGATGTCCATCGGTGCGAACTCCTGCGCCACGGCCCGGATCAGGTTGTGCACGGCACCGTGAGCGGCCGCGTACGCGGAGCAGTTCGGCAACCCGCGCTCACCCAATACGCTGGTCACCACGACGATCCGCCCGGGGCGACGGATGGCACCTTCGGCAGCGCGCATGGCGGCAAAGACCCCGGTCAAGTTGGTGCCGAGAACGTGCTCCAACTCGTCATCGCCGATCTGTGCGATGGGCTTGGCAAGGAAGGCATCCTGGGCGACTGCGAGGATGTCGAACGCGGTCTCGAGTTCCTCGACGCGCGTCACCGGCGCGACCTCCGCGCCCGCTTCGCGGTAGGCGTCCGCGATGGCGTCCGCGGCTGGGCCCGCCCCGACCAGGGCGGCCGTCTTGCCGGCGAGTTCGAAGTGTTCCATCAGCCGGTTTCCGGATGGCTGGGCACGAAACCCGTCGGGCCGATACCGCCCGCGAGCCCACCGCCGTCGATAATGAACAGCTGCCCCGTCACGTACCGCGATGCGTCGGACGCTAGGTACACGGCCAGCGGACCGAGTTCCCACCACTCCCCGATTCGCCGAACGGGGATGCGCTCGCCCCGCTGCCGCCGGGTCTCGGCCTCGCGCTCATCGGCCGCTGGCCGTTGCGCGACGAAACCGGGCACGATCACGTTCACGCGGATATCGTGGGGGCCCAGCATGGTGGCCATGCTCTTGGTCAGGCTGATCTGGCCACCCTTCGCGGTGGGGTAGGCGAACGACCGGTTGCCGCGGAGCGCCGTGCCCGAGGACGTGTTGATGATGACGCCGCCCTCGCCGCGGTCGACCATGTTACGGGCGGCGGCGCGCCCACAGTAGAAGTTGCTCTTGAGGTTGGTGGCGAGGACCGTCTCGAACGCATCGTCGGGGTACTCCCAGAACTCCCAGTTGCCTTGCACACCGCCGCCGCCTGCGTTCGCGATCATCACGTCGATGGTCCCGAAGGCATCCACGCAACCGTCGACCATGGCGTCTACCTGCGCCGAGTCGGTCACGTCTGCGACCCAGGCCACCGCGTTGCCGCCGTCGGCGCGGATCTCCGCCACGGCCTCGTCGACTTGGGCGCGCGTTCGGGCGGCCACCAGCACGTTGGCCCCGGCCTTGGCCAGCGCCTTCGCCATGGCTCGGCCGAGGCCGCGTCCACCGCCGGTTACCACGGCGCTGCGGCCAGTGAGGGTCAAATCTTCGAGCATCGCGACGCCATCGTATCGCGAATCGGCACGGCCGTTGCGACGGCGTTCGAAGGATAGGCCGGGGGGTCAGCGGCCTTGATCCGGTGTGTTAGGTTCCATCGATGCCCACCGAGACGCCAGCCCCGACCGAGTCGACCACCGACGGGCCCACCGTGAGCCCGCTGAAGTTGCGGATCGTGCTCGTCGAGCCCAGCCACCCTGGCAACATCGGCGGCGCCGCGCGGGCTATGAAGACCATGGGCTTTGGCGACCTCGCCCTGGTGCGTCCGAAGCGGTTCCCGGATCCGCAGGCCGAGTGGCGCGCGGCCGGCGCGACCGACGTGCTGCGCGCGGCCCGCGTCTTCGACAGCGTGGACGAGGCCGTGGCGGATTGCGCGCTGGTTGTCGGCACCAGCGCCCGCCGGCGTCGTATCCCGCTGCCCGTCGACACCGCCGCCGACTTTGCCGAACGGGTTGCTTCGACCAGGGCCTCGCTGGCCGTGCTCTTTGGCCGCGAAGACAGCGGGCTCACCAACGACGAGTTGGAGCGTTGCACGCGTCACGTGGTGATCCCGTCCCACCCCGGCTACGCGTCGTTGAATCTGGCGATGGCGGTTCAGGTGGTGTGCTACGAACTCTTCAAGGTTCTCGCCACGCCATCCGGTGGGCACGGGCAGGCGTGGGACCGCCCCCTGGCCAGCGCAGCCGAGTTGGCGGGCTTCTACGAGCACCTCGAGGAAGTCCTCGTAGCCATTGAGTTCGAGGATCCGAAAGCGCCGCGGCGAACGATGACACGCCTCAAGCGCCTATTCGGTCGCGTGGAACTCGACGAGACCGAGGTGGCGATCCTGCGCGGGGTGCTGACCCACGTCCAACGCGCGACGCGCAAAGGCGCTAAACTAGGGCCGTAGCGGGGCTGCGCCCCATCCGACAAACGCCATGCGCCTGACCACCAAAGGCCGCTACGCCGTCACCGCGATGCTCGATGTTGCGCTCCATGCCGACAGCGAGCCGACGCCGCTGGCGGAGATCGCGGCACGCCAAGGGATTTCGCAAGCCTACCTGGAGCAGTTGTTCGTGCGCCTGAAGCGTGCCGGGCTCGTAGACAGTGTGCGCGGTCCGGGAGGCGGCTACTTGCTGCGTCGGGATCCGGCGACGGTGAGTGTCGCGGATGTGGTGAGCGCGGTCGGCGAGGGTGTTGACGCAACCCGCTGTGGCGGGACCGGGGACTGCCAGGACGGCGATACCTGCCTCACCCACGAGCTTTGGGCCGATCTCAGCATGCAGATCCACCTGTTCCTGACGCGCGTGACACTCGCCAACCTCGTGCGTCGTGGCGATGTGCTTTCGGTGGCGCGACGACAGGACAGCGGGGATTTGATCGCGGCCCGCCACGTGTAGGCGCGGCGCGCCCTTGGGCGCGTTGGAGAATGCAACCCGGTGCGGCCTTCCGTGCCGCAAGGACTTTTGACCGCATGTCCCAACACTTATCCCGTCGGGCTGTTTACTTGGACTACTCGGCGACCACGCCCGTGGATCCGCGCGTGGCCGAGAAGATGAACGCCTGCCTGTCGATGGACGGTACGTTCGGCAATCCGGCGTCGACGTCGCACGCCTTTGGCTGGGACGCCGCCGAACTGGTCGAAGAGGCGCGCACCCAGGTGGCCGCGCTGATCCAAGCTGATCCGCGGGAGATCGTCTGGACATCGGGCGCGACGGAATCCGACAACCTCGCACTCAAGGGCGTCATCGAGGCGCGCGCGGGCGGCCACTTGGTCACCACCTCATACGAGCACAAGGCGGTGCTCGACACGGCGGCGTACCTGGCGGAACACGGCGCCGACGTCACCTTCGTGGATCCCGACGCCGACGGCATCGTCAGTCCGGGGGCCGTCGTGGCCGCCATGCGACCGGACACGGTTCTCGTCTCGGTCATGCACGTCAACAACGAGGTCGGCACGGTGAACGACATCGCGGCCATCGGTGCCGCCTGTCGTGCCCGGGACGTCGTCTTCCACACCGATGCCGCGCAGAGCGCCGGCAAAGTCGACATCGACGTGGAGCGGGACTGTATCGACCTGTTGAGTATCTCCGGGCACAAGATCTATGCGCCGAAGGGTATCGGTGCGCTGTACGTCCGCCGCGAACCGCCCGTGGGGCTCGCCGCACAGATCCACGGTGGCGGTCATGAGCGCGGCATGCGCTCCGGTACGCTGGCGACTCACCAGATCGTCGGCTTGGGCGAAGCGTGTCGGCTGTGCGCCGATGTGCTGGGCGAGGAAAACGAGCGTATTGCCCGTCTGCGCGACCGACTCTGGTCGCACCTGGGGCAGATCCCGGGTTCGCGCCTGAATGGGACGCTCGAAGCCCGGTTGCCGGGCAACCTCAATGTCGGCTTCGCCGGCGTCGACGGCGAGACCTTGCTGATGGCGCTCGACGATGTCGCCGTGTCGTCCGGCTCGGCGTGCACCTCGGCGACCGTTGAGCCGTCGCACGTGTTGCGCGCCATGGGCGTGCCGGACGACCTCGCCGGCAGTTCATTGCGTTTCACTGTCGGCCGATTCACCACCGCCGAGGACGTGGACTTCGCTGGCCGGCGGGTTGCCGAGATAGTCGCGTCGCTAGCTGATCTTGGCGGCGTATAATTGCCCGCCGCACGTGCGCCGCCGACTTAAGGCGGCGCCGCCTGTGAGTTCATGGAGATACGGAAATGGCCGTCGAAAGGACGCTGTCGATTGTCAAACCCGACGCCGTGGCCAAGAACCTCATTGGCGAGATCTACGCACGTTTCGAGAAAGGCGGTTTGCGCATCCTCGCGACCAAGATGATGCGCCTCTCGCCGGAGGTGGCTGGCGGCTTCTACGCCGAGCATGAAGGCAAGCCGTTCTATGCGCCGCTGATCGGCTACATGTGCTCGGGGCCGATTGTCGTGCAGGTGCTCGAAGGCGAAAACGCCATCCACGTCAACCGCCAACTCATGGGCGCAACCGACCCCAAGGAGGCGGCTCCCGGCACGATTCGAGCGGACTTCGCCGAGTCGATCGATGCCAATGCCGTACACGGCTCGGACAGTCAGGCATCTGCGGAAAGGGAGATCGACTACTTCTTCTCTGCGGATGAGATCTGCTCTCGGTAAGGATCGCTTAAGCGAGCAAGACCCATGGCGGATAGACGCCCCGACAGGGCCAACCTACTCGGGATGCCGCGTCGCGAACTGACCGGCTTTTTCGAGGAACTCGGCGAGAAGCCGTACCGTGCCACCCAGGTGATGAAGTGGCTGTACCGCGCTCGGGTCGCCGACTTCGATGCCATGACGGACATCTCCAAGGCACTGCGGGCACGGCTTAAGGAAGTCGCCGAGATACGAGCACCCCAACTCAAGGTGGTGGACCAGGCGGGTGACGGCGTCGTGAAGTGGCTCGCCGACGTTGGCCAATCCCGCGCCGTCGAGACCGTGTTGATACCCGATGGCCGCTCCCATACGGAGAATCCAGCCAAGCGCAATACGCTGTGCATCTCGGCGCAGGTGGGCTGTTCACTCGACTGCTCCTTCTGCGCGACGGGCAAGCAAGGCTTCAACGGCAACTTGAGCCGCGCCGAGATCGTTGGCCAGGTGTGGCGCGCCGCGGCTGAGTCGAGCGCCGAGGGGCGCGTGATCACCAACGTCGTCTTCATGGGCATGGGTGAACCGCTGCTCAATTACGACGCGGCGATGGATGCTGCGGACGTGTTCATGGACGACCTTGGCTTCGGGATCTCTAAGCGCCGGGTAACGGTCAGCACCGCCGGCGTCGTGCCGCGCATCTACGACCTCGCCGATCGCAGCGGCGTCTCGTTGGCCGTGTCGCTGCATGCCGCGCGCGACGAGTTGCGCGACCGTCTGGTTCCGATCAATCGCAAGTACCCGATCGCCGATTTGCTCGCCGCGTGCCGCTACTACCTGTCACGGGTTGGCGACCGTCGCCCGGTCACCTTCGAGTACACGTTGATCGAGGGCGTCAACGACAACCTGGCCGATGCCCGCGACCTCGTTGCCTTGCTGCGGGATTGGCGCTGCAAGGTCAATCTCATTCCATTCAACCCGTTCCCCGTGGCCGGCGGGCTTCCGGCTTACAAGCGCCCCAATGCGGCGCGCGTTGCCGCTTTCCAGCGCACGCTCCTTGACGGCGGCCTCGTGGCCATGTTGCGCACGACCCGGGGGGATGACATCGCCGCGGCATGTGGCCAGTTGACCGGCGATTTCCAGGACCGGACCCGGCGGCGTGCTCGCTATGGGCTGTCCGAACCCGTGCGGCTCGTGGAGGGCTCTTTACATGCGAGGGGTTCCCCCTCGCGCTCCCCGGCTGAGGGCTCTTTGCATGCGAGGGGTTCCCCCTCGCGCTCCCCGGCTGAGGGCTCTTTGCATGCGAGGGGTTCCCCCTCGCGCTCCCCGGCTGAGGGCTCTTTGCATGCGAGGGGTTCCCCCTCGCGCTCCCCGGCTGAGGGCTCTTTACTTGCGAGGGGTGCCCCCTCGCGCTCCCCGGCTGAGGGCTCAGCATGATGGACCCCGACCGCGCGGATCCCGAAGCGTCGCCAGGCGTAGCGCTTGGTTCGGCGTTCCGGGTTGCCCGAGACCATGCCGGCATGACGCAGGACGAGGTAGCCGACGTGCTGCATTTGGACGTCGCCGTCGTCGCCGCGATCGAGGAAGGCCGCTTCGAAGATCTGCCGATGCGGCCCTATGCCCGGGGTTACGTCCGCAACTACGCCCGCATTCTCGGGCTCGATGCTGACGATTTGGCGCGGCGCTTCGACGCTGCCGATGTGGGCCGCCCCGAACCGAGCAGCGTCGGGTTGCGGCCCCGCGTGTCGCGCAAGTCGGAGTTGGCGTTGCGTCCGCTGGCGTTGGGATATGCCGCCATCGTTGCGATCCTGCTCATCGCCTTGGGAGCGGTGTTGTGGACGGCGTGGCGCGTCCAGGACTGGCAGTTCCCGTTCCTCGCCGACGACCCGGCTGCACCGCCGACGGAGCCCGACGCGACTCCGCCGCCGGCGACAGAATCGCCCGCAAGCCCGCCGAACGTGTCCCCGTGGCCGAGCGTAGCCGACAGCACCGTCGACGACGCGGTGGCCGACGAAGGGGCACCCCTCGCAAGAGAAGAACCCTTGGCGCCGCCGGCCCTGACGGTCGCCGACGAGCCGGGCTCGAGGGACGACGGGGTGGATGCCTTGGGGCTGGCGGACGAGGCGAACACCGAAGTTGCTCTCGCCGGGCCGAGCGTTGACGGCGCGGCCGGAACTGGCACGGTCGGCGAGTTGACGGTGGTTTTCGACGACGAGTCCTGGGTGAGTGTCGACGACGCAACAGGCCGGCAGATCTTCGGCGACTTGGGCCGAGGTGGCCGCACGGTCACCGTGGCAGGGCCGGTACCGCTCTCGCTCCTGGTAGGCAACGCGCTTGCGGTGCGCGTGGAGTTCGATGGCGAGTCCGTGGATCTCGAACCGTTCACCAGCGACCAAAACGTAGCGCGTCTCGAACTCGGCGGCGGGTAACGCGATGGCTGGAACCTATCAACTGGTGCGCGGTATGCGCGACATCCTCCCGGACGACACCGGACGCTGGCGGGAGGTCGAGGAGGTGGTCGTCGACGTGCTCGACCGCTATGGCTATACGGAGATCCGTCTGCCGCTCATTGAAGCGACGGAGCTGTTCAGCCGGGGCGTGGGCGAGGCCACCGATCTCGTCGAGAAGGAGATGTTCACGTTCGCGGACCGCAGGGGGAAGTCGCTGTCCCTGCGACCGGAGGGCACCGCGGGCTGCGCCCGGGCGTGTATCGAGAACGGACTGCTGCACAACCAGACCCCGAAGTTGTGGTACCGGGGTTCGATGTTCCGGTATGAACGCCCGCAGAAAGGCCGCACCCGCGAGCACACGCAGATCGGCGCGGAAGTATTCGGCCTGTCAGGTCCCGACATTGACGGGGAGATGCTCACCATGCTGGCACGGATCTTCCGGGAGCTTGGCATCGCCGACCGCGTGGCCCTCGAGCTCAACACCATCGGCTCGCAGGATTCCCGCCGACGCTACCGAAAGGCGCTCGTCGACTACCTCGCGCCACACGTCGACGACCTGGACGCGGACAGCCGCCGCCGCCTTGACACCAATCCGTTGCGGATCCTCGACACCAAGGTGCCGACGACGCGAGCCATTGTCGACGGGGCACCGCGCATGGATGTATACCTCGACCAAGTGAGCCGCGAACACTTCGAAGGACTTCGGCGGGCCTTGGATGCCGCGAACGTCGGCTACTCGGTCAACCCTTTCCTGGTGCGCGGCCTGGACTACTACACGCACACCGTCTTCGAGTGGGTCACCGAAGCCTTGGGCGCGCAGAATGCGGTGTCATCCGGCGGTCGCTACGACGGCTTGGTGGAGCGACTCGGTGGTCGGCCTACGCCCGGGCTCGGCTTCGGGATGGGGCTGGACCGGGTCGTCCTGCTGCACGCGGAGAGCGTGCAACGGCGTAGTGTCCGGGCGGACGTCTTCGTGGCGGTGGCGGGGCCCGAGCATGCCCAGTACGGTGCCGCCGTGGCCGAGCACGTTCGAGATCACACGACGCTGCGCGTCCTCCAGCACGCCGTCGGCGGCTTGCGCAGCCAGATCCGGGAGGCCGACCGCAGCGGCGCGCGTTGGGCGGTGATTGTCGGCGACGACGAAGTGGCGGAGAATCGCGTATCGCTCAAGTGGCTGCGGGCGGATCGGTCGCAGTCGACGGTGGACTTGGACGCGCTCGTCACCGAACTCAAGCACGACGGTCACCCTTAAGGGGCGGGCGGGGCAGTAAAAGGAGGCGCCGATGGCGGACTACCTCACAGACGAGGAGCAGGCCGAGCGGCTGAAGGCTTGGTGGGACAAGAACGGCACGTCGCTGATCGTGTCGCTGGTTGTTGCCGTCGCGGCGGTCGTGGGCTGGCGGTACTACCAGGCGTACAGCACCGATCGCGCCAACGTGGCTTCCGAGGCATTTCGAGGCTACCTCGAAGCGCGCGCGGCGGCCGAGCCGGTTGAGGAGTACCTGCAGGTGATCGATAGTGATCACGAGGGCTCGACGTACCACGTATTCACGTTGTTCTACCGGGCGGCCGATCAGGTTCAGGAAGAAGACTGGGAGGAGGCGCTCGCGCTCCTCGAACGCGCCGTCGAACTGGCCGATGAGCGCAACGTGCGCGACAACGCGCGCTTCCGGGCGGCCAAGCTGCTCTACCAACTCGACAGGCTCGACGCCTGCTCGGAGCAATTGGCCGCCATCAGGAGTCCCGGGTTGGCCGCCCAAGTGGCGGAACTGTCGGGGGATGTCGCCTACGCGCGCGGCGACGTCGACGCGGCCCGCGAGGCTTACCGGACCGCGGTGGAGGCGGCGCAACGCGAGCCAGGCCGGGTGTTCCCGGGCGTCGGGTTGATGGAACTCAAGCTCGCTAGCCTAGTCAAAGCCGACGGCGCTGAGGAACCCAGTGAGGATGCTGCGCCACCCCCTGCGGAGAGCGCGTCCCCCAGCGAGGTGCCGCCGACCGCCGTCGAAGGTACCGAAGTAGAGCCATGAGTCGAACGAAATCCGCAATCCGTCGCCCGTCGGTGGGCGATGGTTCTCGTGCCGTCGCCGCACTCGCGCTTGCGGCGCTGCTCGGGGGCTGCAGTTTCTTTTCCTTCCTGCCCTGGATCGAGGGCGAGCCGGAGGAACTCAAGGAAGGCGAACCCGCCAAGCTGGTCGACTTCGAACCTGAAGCCGACATCGATCGGCTGTGGGGAGCCAAGGTCGGGCGAGGGCTCGGCCGCAAGTTCGTGCGCTTGACGCCGGTGGTTGTCGCTGACCGGGTCTACGCCGCTGACGGATACGGCCGGGTCGTCGCGGTCAACCGGTTTGATGGCAAGGAGGTTTGGTCGACGAGGATCGGCGAGCCGGACGAGGGTCCGTTCTACGAGTTCTGGGACCGCCGTGATCCATCGTTCGTTTCCGGTGGCCTCGGAGCCGGCGAAGGCCGCATTCTCCTTGGTACCACGCGGGGCGAGGTGGTCGCCTTAGATGCCGGCGACGGGTCCGAGTTGTGGCGGGCAAGCGTCTCCAGCGAAGTGCTGTCCCGCCCGGCGAGCGCCGAGGACGTGGTGCTCGCGCAGACGGCCGATGGACGCTTGTTCGCACTGGAGGCGGAGGACGGTCGCCAGCGGTGGGCCTACGATAGCCAAGTCCCGTTGCTCACGCTGCGCGGCACCAGTGCTCCGGTGCCGCTCGGTGGCTTCGTGTTCGCGGGTTTCGGGGACGGCAGCGTGAGCGCCGTCGCGCGGACCAACGGCGCGCCGATCTGGAAGCACCGCGTCATGCTTCCGCAAGGACGTACGGAAATGGATCGCCTCGTGGATGTCGACGCCACGCCGCTGTTCGCGAACGGTGTGCTGTACGCGGTCAGCTTCCAAGGTCGGCTGAAAGCCCTCGGCGCCCAGGACGGCAGCCTGGTGTGGGAGATGGAGGCATCGAGCCACCTCGATCTCGCGGAGGGCTACGGGCAGGTCTACGTCGTCGGCAGCGACGATGTCGTGACCGCCGTGGGCCAGACTTCGGCCGCCGTGGTCTGGGAGCAGGACGCCTTGCGCAACCGCGAACTGACGAGCCCCATCGCCTTCGGCAACTACCTGCTCGTGGGCGATGCCGACGGCTACCTGCACGTGCTGGCGCAGAGCGACGGGCGTTTCGTGGCGCGACGCAAACTCGCGGGCGGCTTGCGCTCGCCGATGGTCGAGGTGGACGGCGACGTTTTCGTTCTGACCAATAGCGGTCGCCTGGAGGCGCTGAGGATCAATCGGCGCGGCTGACATGCGGCCGCCTTCGCACCAAACCGCCGTCGTTACGCTGGTCGGCCGGCCGAACGTCGGCAAGTCCACGCTGTTCAACCGGATGTGTCGCACGCGTGCCGCGCTCGTGGCGGACTACGCAGGACTGACCCGCGACCGCCACTACGGTACGGCGTCGCTGGCGGGCACGAGCGTGACACTGATCGACACCGGTGGGCTCGCCGATCCGGACGTGCACCCCGACAACGAGGCCGTGTTCGAGGCCGTGGATGCGCAGGTCGAGTCCGCCCTTGACGAAACGGACGTGGTGGTCTTCGTCGTCGATGCCAGCGATGGCGTGGCAACCGCGGACGAGGACATCGCAAGGCGGCTGCGCCGGCGGAGCGCCACCGTGGTGGTCGCGGTGAACAAGATCGACCGCGCCGGGGCGGACGCGGTGCACGAGTTCGCGAGCCTCGGTTTCGAGGCGGCGGTGCCGGTGGCAGCCGCCACGGGCCGTGGCGTGGCTGCCCTTGCCGATGCGATCGCATCGCGCCTGCCGCCTTCCGACGCGGTGCCCGACCAGGCCGTGGGCGACGAGGATGTTCGGGTGGCGGTGGCGGGCCGTCCGAATGTCGGCAAGTCCACGTTGATCAATCGTCTGCTCGGCGAAGAACGCCAAATCGTCCACGACACGCCAGGGACGACGCGCGACGCCATCGACATACCGTTCGGGCGCTACCTCCTGATCGACACCGCGGGCGTGCGGCGCAAGGGTCGGACGGCGTCGGCGAGCGGCGGCACGGCCATGGTAGAGAAGTTCTCGATCGTCAAAACGCTCGACGCGCTCGATCGGGCACACGTTGTGATCCTCGTCACCGATGCCGGGGAAGGCATCGTCGATCAGGACCTGCACGTGCTCGACTACGCGGCGCAGGCGGGCGCGGGGATTGTCGTGGCCGTCAACAAGTGTGATGGCCTGTCGCAGGACGATCGCCAGCGCGTGATGGCATCCGTGGACCGGCGCTTGGCCTTCGCCCCGTGGATCGAGGTGCGTTACGTGTCGGCGTTACGCGGTCGAGGCGTCCGGGCGCTGATGAATGACATCGACGGCATCCACCGCGCCGGGGCTTTCGAGGTGACAACGCCGGAACTGAACCGCGTGCTCGCCGAAGCCGTCCGGGATCACGCGCCCCCGGCGGTGCGGTCACGCCCGGTGAAACTGCGCTATGCGCACAAGGCGGGCGCCTACCCGCCGCGAGTCGTGATTCACGGCAACCAGACCGAGGCGCTGCCGACGAGCTATCGGCGCTACCTGGCCGGCCGGTTTCGCGCGGAGTTCGGCTTGGTGGGCGTTCCCGTCGTGATCGACACGAAGACCGCCGACAACCCGTTCGCGGGCAGGCCGAACGTCTTGAACCGGCGACAACTGAAGCGCCGCGCGCGACTCATTCGCCACCGGCGAGGGCGTTGAGGGTCGCCACGGCGGACTGCGGGTCCACGCGCACGCCGCGCAGGCTGACGGTCCAGTGCAGGTGCGGACCCGTCGAGCGTCCGGTGCTTCCAACGGCACCGAGGACCTGACCCCGGCTGACCTCGTCGCCCTCCCGCACGTCGATGCGGCTCAGGTGGCAGTACATCGTCACCAAGCCGCCACCGTGGTCGATCTGCACCGTCTTGCCATTGAAGAAGAAGTCTCCGGTGACGGCCACGGTGCCGGGCGCCGGCACCGCGACCGGAGTGCCGGTGTCGGCGGCGATGTCGAGGCCGGAGTGGCGGGCACGCGGCTGACCGTTGAGGATCCGGCGATAGCCGAATGCGCTTGAGATTCGCCCCTCGAGCGGTGCTGCGAACGGCAGCAGGCCGTCGCGCGGCGCGGTGCGCAGCGCGTAGGCCGCCAACTGGATATCGCGCTCGCGCGCGTAACGCTCGAGGTCTGCTGGGTCGGGATTCACGTGCCGGGGGTTGGCAATCGTCAGTCGCTCCTCGGGGAACTCCCGGCCGACCACGACGAAGCCGAGCGTATGTTGTGCCCCGGAACCGGTCCGGACCAACACCTCCCGTTTGCCCGGCTCGGCGTCGGCACTGACGCCGATGAGCGCGTGGTCGGAGAGGACCAGGGCTTCGTCGCCCTGGTATTCGACGCTCACCGAGTCCGCCGGCAAGGGCAGGGCGGCAACGCCGCCGACGGTGACCGAGGTCGCAGCGGCGAGCAGCAAGGCCGCGCTCATGCGTTGACCTCCGTGACCTGCACACGCAGACGGCCATCCTTGAGGTGGGCAAGCAGTTCCTCTCCGGCGGCCGCTTCCTGTGTCGAGACCAAGGGCGTCCCCCACCGACTACCGTCTGGCTTGGCGACGATCGCGTAGCCACGGTCCAGGGTGGCCAATGGACTCACGGCCTGCAACGCTCGCGCTAGTCCACCTAGGCGCGATTCCGCGGTCGCTCGGCTCGCCGCCTCCGCTGTGCGTAAACGGGCGTGGGCGCGGAGGACTTGCTCGCCGGCTGCATCGATGCGTCGCGCAGGACTCAAGCGTTCGAGCAAGGCACGACGGTGGTCTAGGGTCGTTTGTGCCCGGTCGAACAGCGCGCGCGCCGCGCCGTTGAGCCGGTCGGCCAGTTCATCGGCCCGCTGCATGCGCTGTTCGAGCGCTCGACCCGGGTGGACGAGCCGGTTCTGAACGGCGCCAAGGATCC
Organism: Candidatus Azotimanducaceae bacterium; assembly: GCA_965203685.1. Lineage (GTDB taxonomy): Bacteria > Pseudomonadota > Gammaproteobacteria > Pseudomonadales > Azotimanducaceae > VXYL01. Next base: position 4,084,754 of record OZ241908.1, on the reverse strand, counting down.
TTCGATCGGTGCGCAGACGTGTCCGCCCGAGATTGGTGATCGCCGCGCCGTAGCGCGCCACGCGTTGCAGGAGTTCTCCGCCGTCTGGCGTTGCGAGTTCCGCAGCGGCGGACGGCGTCGGCGCGCGGCGATCGGCGGCGAAGTCGGCGATGGTGACGTCGGTCTCGTGACCGATCGCTGCGATCACCGGGATCCGCGCCGTGGCTATGCGCCGGGCCACGGACTCGCGGTTGAAGGCGGCGAGGTCCTCAAGCGACCCGCCGCCGCGCGTGACGATAATGACGTCGGGTCGCGTACGCATGTGCTCGGCGCGGTCGAATGCGCCGATGATCTGGCCTTCGGCTTCATAGCCCTGCACGGCGACGAAGAAGCAGGTCACGCGGACGCAGGGAAACCGCCGGCTGAGTACTGCGAGGACATCCTTGAGCGCCGCGGCGCGCTCCGAACTGATGACCGCAATGTGCCGGGGGTACGCGGGGATCGGCAGCTTGGCCGCCGGGTCGAACACCCCCTCCCTGGCAAGCCGCCCCTTGAGTTCTTCGTAGGCCGCCTGCAGTGCGCCCTCGCCGGCCGGCTCAAGGTGGTCGACGACGGCCTGGAATGCGCCACGCTCGGTGTAGATCGACAAGCGTCCGCGTACCACCACTGCCAAGCCGTCCTGGAGGCGCGCGCGGACGAACCGGTTGCGGCTCGCGAACATCACGCAACTGAGTTGAGAGCGGTTGTCCTTCAGGCTGAAGTACCAGTGCCCGGAGGCGTAGCGCCGGAAGTTCGAGATTTCGCCCTCGATCCAGACCAGGCGGAACCGCTCTTCGACGAGCATCCTAGCCTCATGGTTCACCTCGCTGACCGTACGCACGCGGTCGGCGTTGACGAGCGGCATTTTCGCGGGCATCTGGCCAGTTTAGCGGCTTCTGGCGGGATCGTGGAATGCCGCGCCGACGCGGTTGGCCAATCCCGTAGAATCCGGCGCCATCCGGCGCGCGCCGTGCGTGTCGTCGGAGGCATCTTTGCGTTCGGATCGGTTGGCAAACAGCATGTTGGTACTCGGCATCGAAACGTCTTGCGACGAAACCGGCGTCGCCTTGTATGACACGGACGCGGGCTTGGTCGCCGAGTCCCTGTACAGCCAGGTGGACCTGCATGCCCGGTACGGCGGCGTCGTGCCGGAACTCGCCTCGCGCGACCACATCCAGAAGATCGCGCCGCTCTTGACCGAGCTTCTCGACCGCGCCGAGCGCCGCTTCTCGGACCTGGACGGCGTGGCGTTCACGGCAGGCCCCGGCCTTGTCGGGGCCTTGCTGGTCGGGGCGACGGTGGGCCGTTCGCTGGCCTACGGGCTTGGGGTTCCGGCCATCGGCGTTCACCACATGGAGGCGCACCTGCTGGCGCCGTTGATCGGTGTGGACGATCTCGAGCCACCGTTTGCGGCACTGCTGGTGTCAGGCGGGCACAGCCAGATCGTCCGCGTCGAGGGCGTCGGTCGCTACACGATGCTGGGCGAGAGCCTCGACGATGCGGCGGGGGAAGCGTTCGACAAGACCGCCAAGATGCTCGGCCTAGGCTATCCCGGAGGGCCTGCGATCGCACGAGCCGCCGAGTCCGGCAACCCGAACCGGTTCCACTTTCCGCGCCCGATGACCGATCGACCGGGGTTGGACATGAGCTTCTCCGGGCTCAAAACTCACACGCTCAACACCGTCCGCGAGCACAGTCCGCTTGATGAACAGGACACCGCCGACATCGCGCGCGCATTCGAGGAGGCCGTCGTAGAGACCTTGGTCATCAAGTGCAAGCGAGCGGTCGAGACGACGGGATTGGAGGACTTCGTCATCGCCGGCGGGGTCGCCGCGAATCGAAGGCTGCGCGCGCGCCTCGCCGAGGAACTGCCGCGCACCATCTATGCACCGCCCGCGCTTTGCACCGACAACGGCGCGATGATCGCCTACGCGGGCGCCTTGCGACTCGCCGCGGGCGAACGCGACGGCTTGGCCATCGCGACACGCGCGCGCTGGCCCATGGACGAACTGAAGGGCCTGGTCGGGTAGGCGGGCGTGGCCGAACAGGCTGGTACCGGTCACGGAAGATTGCGCCGCGCCTCGGCAATCAACAGCTTCTCCTTGGCGTGGTGTGCCATGGAGAAGTTGGTGTCCCACTGGCGTCGTTCATTAGGTTCCCGCACGGATCGAGCGCAGCCGTTGCCCAGCCCGGTTGGACACCGGACCGGGTCAACGGGCGCCCGCCCGTCTAAGGTGTAAGCCGGGCGTCTGACCCAGCCGCTTGGTCCTCGGCGACGCGCATGAGACGCTCTACCGCATCCCGCTCCGTCCCTACAGGCATGAGCTCCAGGGTCCGCGGCACAAGAGGACGCAGTTCATCTGCGTGGCGGGCGAGTTGCCGGTCCGTATAGCCAGCCACCGCTGCTCGTACGGATTCGAGAGCCGCCGGGTGCTCTGCACCTGCAGCGATCAACAGCGGCAGCGCATACTCGGGACGCGACAGTGCTAGGCCGTCGGCGGCGAGACTCACCCCCACGTGATCTGTATCCGACCTAAGAAGCTCCCGCACGCGAAACGAGTTCGCCTGGTCGGAGGTGAACTTCCCGTCGTTCAACAGCGCCAGCGTAGTCAGCGTGATGTGTGGCGATCCATCCGAATCCAGCATCTCGTACAGGAACTGCTCGACCGCAAGTCGCCCGGCCAGTTCACTGCCAAGATCAACGGAATCGAGGTCCATGCCGGCATCCGCTCGCGCACTTCCTTTCCTATTCGCTCCCACGCACCTTCGGTCAGGATGTCGTTGACTTCCGGACCCTGCTCGACAAACTCCAGGTCGCGTATGCCTTTCGTCTCCCTCTCGATCACGTCGGATGTGTTGTGCCCGGACTCGCGATGGTGTATGCGCCAGTTTTCGATCAGGAACTCCTTAAGGCCCGGAACCTGCGCGAACTCGCGGTGTGGAATCACGACGTACTGGCTCAGGAAGTCATTGGCAGCGTACGCGGCATGCTTCCCCATTGCCCGCAGTGTCATTTCCACGACCGCCGCGTCCCCACTGGACATCCCTTCCGTGACGATTTCATTCGCTGTTGCCACCGAGATGCCGGGATCCATGACGCCTTCCTCCATGAAGTGGCGGAAGCGTTCCACGTCCTCGCGGGCGGACGCCGCCATGCCGACCCACAGGGCAAGAAGGACCAGCGTCCGAGTCGTCATGCGTCCCTTGTTCTCCTCATACTTAGACTCTTCACAACAGCCCCCTCGTGACTTCTGCCGCCCAATCCTGACAGTTCTTCCTAAGCAGATGGTAATCCGTCCAGATGATCGTCTCCGCGTTCGACCGCACGCTGTTGAACACGTCCTCCTCGACGAACGAGAGGACGCAGCTCGACGTGGACGTGTGCTCACTCCTATTTGGGGACACACGCGCGCGGCGTCCTACAGCGTGTCACATCTTAGTTGGGGACACACGCGCGCGGCGTCCTACAGCGTGTAGGCGATGTCTCACGCGATGTGTCTGGAAAGCTGCGGCTACGCCTAGGCGATGTCGCATGCGGAGCCGGGAGATTATCCATTGACAGCGTCGCGGGGCGGTCGTGGCAGCCCGGCAAGGGACATCTTAGTTGGGGACACACGCGCGCGGCGTCCTACAGCGTGTAGGCGATGTCTCACGCGATGTGTCTGGAAAGCTGCGGCTACGCCTAGGCGATGTCGCATGCGGAGCCGGGAGATTATCCATTGACAGCGTCGCGGGGCGGTCGTGGCAGCCCGGCAAGGGAAGGGTTTCGGTCGAGCACGCACGGCGGGATGTCATGGAGGTCGCAGGAACGGCCCGGCACACGGGCGCGGGCAGCTTGCGGCGCTCCGAGGGAGCTTGCTTCGACATGCCGCCAGCCGCGGTCGACACCGGCCGACCCCGACAGGCGGATTGCCGTCGCGCCGTTGCGGACTTGAAGCCGCGGGAGAAAGGACGGGCGGGTCAGGCGGGCAGCGGCGTCTCGCGGAGCTGCAGGCCGCGCCGGCCGATCCAGTCGGCCAGCCGCTCCTTCGGCCCGTACGCCCGCTGGCGCCTGCCGAGCACGGCGGTGCGCGCCAGCCACTCCGCCACGCGGTCCGGGCGCCGCGACGCCGGCGCCGCGACCGCCCCGGCCATGGCGCGCACCATGGCGACGTAGTCGCGCTGGCTGATCGACGGGTACGGCAGTGGACGATCCGCCGCCGCCGTCGCGGCAGCCGGAACCGTCGCGGACTCCGGCGCAGCGCCGGACGGCGCCGGCGCGGACGCCTCCCCGACCTCGTTCCCGGCGCTGTCGTCGAGCCCCGACACCAGCGGCGCCAGGTACGCCTCGAGCGCCGCGGCGCTGTTCTCCTTGAGCCGCTCGGCGACCGACGTCTCGCGGCACGCCTCGATCCGCGCCGCGATGCCCGCGCGCACCGGGTTGAGGTCCACGTACGCCATCGCCGCCAGCAGCGCCGCCTCGGTCAACAGCGCCCCCGAGTAGTAGCGCTGCTCGTAGAAGTGGCCCGTCGTGCCGCTCTCCTCGTTGGCGCGCCGCGCGATGGGCTGCTTGAGGTGCTTCATGAAGTCCGACAGGGATCCGAGCGTGCAGCGCGCCCGGAACAGGCGCTCCGGGTCGCCGAGCAGCAGCTCGCGCGCCTCCGGCTTGCGCTGCTCGAGCACCTCGCCCTTCTCGGTGGGCGGGAACGCGTCCACCCAGCGCCGCGCCACCTCCTCGTCGCTCCAGCGCCAGCGCGCCAGGGGGTCGTAGCGGGCGACGAGGTGGAAGTGGTTGCTCATGATGCAGTAGGCGTAGACCTCGACGGCGAAGCAGCAGGCGAGCAGGTTGATGCGGTCGACGAGCCACTGCCTGCGGTGCGAGTAGTCGCGCCCGGTGCGGGGGTCGCGTCCGCACAGGAAGGCGCCCTGCACGCAGCGCGACACGAGGTGGTAGTCGCAGGCGTTGACGGGGTCGACGAGCAGTCGTCTCGGGGTGGTCATGGGGGCATCGTGGCGGTCCGCCGCGGCGCTGTCCATGGACGAATGTCCCGGATTGGCGTGCGACATCGGCCCGGCGGCGGCGCGGCAAAACGGAAGCGCCGCGTGCGAGATGTCCTACGCGCTGTAGGACGCGGAACGCGTGTGTCCCCAATCGCGTGGAGTGTCCCCAATCGCGTGGAGTAGCCACCGCGTGGCCCGGCAACGCTGTGGTTGGTCGGCGCGACTAACTGTGCTCCCGGGCGTACTCCAAATGGTTGATCCGTGCGACCCGCAGCGCGTGCCCGTGTTCGGGTCCGGGCGCGGCATTGACACGTATGCGCCGCAGTTCGCCCACGAGCGCGTGCAGCGGCTCGCGGGGCTTGCCCGCGCACGTTGCGGCCGCATCCAGGACAAGTCCGGCGGTCCGCCCGGTGCGGAACGCCCCAATGGCCGAGAACCCGTCGACGACGTCGTCGGCGGATGCGCTCCCGCCGGTGAGCGTGCGGCCGTGCCGGGCCAGTAGCGTGCCCGCACGTCGGACCAGGCCCGGCGCGCGGAGCCGCGCGTAGGTAGGCCCCACCACGTCTGCCGGCGTGACCCAGCCGAGGGCGACCAAGGCGACTTCGCTGTCACGGAAACGGCGCCACCGGTAGAGCGCCACCGTTTTGTCGAGATCCAGGTTGGCGAACCAGTCCGCGCCGTTGAGCGTGCGCAGCACTTCGAAGAAGCGCGCTGGCGCGTCTCCTGCCATGGCCTTGGCGAACTCCTGCCAAACCCGCTCGCCTGGCAGGGCCTGGAGTTCCGGGACCATGTCGACCATGAGCGCCGTGGTCTCCGCACACACCGTGAACCCGGGCAGTTGCGCGGCGAACCGGGCAACGCGGAACACCCGCAACGGGTCGTCTCGGAACGCGGGCGACACATGGCGCAGCAGCCTGGCCTCGATGTCGCCCTGCCCGCCATAGGGGTCGACGACGTCGGACCCATCGCTGGCGCTGGCGATGGCGTTGATGGTGAGATCGCGACGCTGGAGGTCCTCTTCAAGTGTGACGCCCGGGTCGGCGTAGCAGACGAAGTCGGTGTGCCCAGGCCCTGTGCGGCGCTCGGTGCGGGCCAGCGCGTATTCCTCGCCGGTGTCCGGATGCAGGAAGACGGGGAAGTCCCGGCCGACCTGGCGGTAGCCGCGCTTCAGGAGGTCAGCCGGCGTTGCACCGACGACCACCCAGTCCCTCTCGGCGGGCTCGCGTCCCAGGAGCCGATCGCGCACGGCGCCACCGACCAGGTACGTCTTCATGCGACGTCGCTTGCCACGGCGTCGACGGCAAACAGCATCCCATCGCCGAGGCGGACCGCAGTCAATTGGCGCCCCCAGACGCAGCCGGTATCGAGGCCGACCAGGCGCTCATGGCCAATTTGGCCATCGAGTGCCGCCCAGTGGCCGAAGTACAGTGTTGTATCGATTCGCGGCGGGTAGTGGAACCACGGCAGGTAGCCGCTCGGCAGGTCCGTGAGATCGCCCTTGTGCGCAAAGTCCATGCGCCCGTGCGCGTCGACGAGACGCATGCGCGTGAGGTAGTTCGTGATCGCCCGATGCCGGGGCATCCCGGTTAGGCCCGGATCCCACAGCGGTGGTTCGTTGCCGTACATGGCCTCGAAGAACGCACGGTGTTCGGGACCGTGGATGACCGCCTCGACCTCGCGGGCATTTTCGATCGCGGTGGTCTCGTCCCAGATGTGCGGAATCCCAGCGTGGACGACCAGGTAGTCGTCGCTTGCGATCAGGAGGGGTTGCCGGCGCAGCCAATCCGCTAGTTGGAGGCAGTCGGGTGCGTCGAGCAGGCCTTCCATGGTGTCGCTGCCACGATGCGGGTGGCCGCCGTAGACCATGGCCAGGAAGTGCAGGTCGTGGTTGCCGAGAACCGTCCGGAAGCGCGGCCCGAGTCCACGCGTGAAGCGTAGCGTCTCCAGTGACCCGGGCCCACGGTTGACGAGGTCGCCGACGCACCACAGGCTGTCGTCGGTCGCGAAGCCGATGCGCTCAAGCAACAGTTCGAGGCTGCGGAAGCACCCTTGGATGTCGCCGACGATGTAGGTCGCCATTCGCTCAGTGCACGGTCACGTTAGGAGCCGCCAGCGAGAACGCGTCGATGGGCACGTCAAAGGAGTCGCCATCGGCACCCTGGAACTCGTAGTGGCCCTGCATGACGCCGACTTCGGTCTCGAGGACGCAAGCGCTCGTGTAGCGAAACGCTTCCCCGGGAGCGATCCGGGGCTGGTTGCCGACTACGCCGGGACCACGCACCTCCTTCTGGTTGCCGTCGCCGTCCGTGATCAGCCAATACCGGTTCTTAAGCTGGGCCGCTTCGTTGCCGCGATTGGCGATCGTGATCGTGTAGGCGAATACGTAGCGGGGCTCGGCTGGGTCGGACTCGTTGGCCACGAACCTTGTCTCGACGCTGACTTGGAACTCTCTCATGGATGACCCCTCGGCTGTGTCCCGCTAGCGCCGGCGCCCGGACGGCGCCGCGTTGGCTATGGCGACGAAGTCCTCGACGCGCAAGGTCTCGGCTCGAGCGCCGGCATCGAGCCCGAGCGCGTGCCAGTCCGGCGCAAATGATTTTAGGGCATTGCCCAGTGTTTTTCGGCGTTGGCCGAAGGCAGCGCGCAAAACCGCGGCGAGATTGCCGACATCGCACGGCTCACGCTCGCGGGCGCAAAGCCGTACAAAGGCCGAGCGCACCTTGGGCGCGGGCGTGAAACTCGCGGCCTCGACGTCGAACAACCGTTCGATTCGGCAGTAGTACTGGCTGGTTACGGAGATGCGGCCATAGATCTTGGTGCCCGGGCAGGCACCCAACCGATCAGCCACTTCGGCCTGCAGCATGACGTGGACGTCGGCGATGCGGTCGATCACCTCGAAGAGCCGGCCGAGCAGCGGCGTCGCCACGTTGTAGGGGAGGTTGCCCACGATGCGCAGAGCACCGTCCGGGCCGAGATACGGAGCCAGGTCGGTGCCCAGGACGTCGGCCTGAACGACGTTCAAAGCCGGTAGCCGAGCTCGCAGACTCGCCGCCAAGTCGCGGTCGACTTCGATGGCCGTTACCGTGCCCGCCTCCCGGCACAACCTCTCGGTGAGCAAACCCGTGCCGGGACCGATTTCGAGGACGTGGTCCGTCGCTTGGCAGTGCAGGGCGCCGAAGATGCGCTCAACGACGGCCGGGTCGGTTAGAAAGTGCTGGCCGAAGCGCTTGCGGGGACGTCGTGGCAGCCCGGATCCTGCATTGGCGCGAGGGCGTGAACTCGACATCGTGCGAACCGGGCCGTGCGTCGATCAGTTGTCGGCCTCTTCCTCCACCTCCGTCACGCTGAGCCGCTGGTCGACGAAGGCTTCGTCGCGAATCTCCGTCAGCCACTCCTCCAGGCGCTCGTCGAAGCGTTGCGCATGGAGGACGCGAGTCGCGTAATCCCGCCGCGCTTCCTCGCTGGCGTCTTGCTCGCGCCGATCAAGGATCTCGAGCACGTGCCAGCCGAATTCGGATTGAAACGGTTCCGACAGCGCCCCGGTTGCCGTTGCGGCCATGGCTTGGCGGAACTCCGGCACGAACTCATCGCCCGTTGTCCAGCCGAGGTCGCCCCCGGCAAGCGCCGACCCGGGATCATCGGAGTATTCCATCGCCAAGTCGCCGAAGTCCTCGCCGGCCTCGATGCGGCCACGCAGTTCGGCCACCAGCGCCTTGGCGTCGGCATCCGTGAGGATGGCCGATGGCTCGACCAGGATGTGACGCAGCAAGGTCTCGTTCGCGGTCTGTTGTGATGCGCCGCGCCGGTCCAGAAGCTTGACGACATGGAAGCCGGAGGCATTCTGCATGGGATCGAGAACGGTGCCCGGGGATTCTTCGAGCACGGCCTCGGCGAATAAGCTTGGCAGGCGATTGGCACGCCGCCAGCCGAGGTCTCCGCCTTCGAGGGCGGTTGAGGCCGACGAGTGCTCCACGGCGGCGGCGGCGAAATCGGCGCCGCCGCGCAACTCGGCCACGAGGGCCTCGGCTTGGAGGCGAACCGCGTCCATTTGGCTCTGCGTCGCGCCGCCCTCCACCGGCAGAAGGATGTGGCCGAGACGGTACTCGTCGGACAGTTGCTCGGCGAAGAAGGGTGAGGCGAGCAACTCGGTGAGATCCTGCTCGGTGATGTAGACCCGCCGGTTGACCACTTCGCGCTGGACCCGGTCGAGCGTCAGTTGCCGGCGAATTGCGTCGCGGAACCCCCGGTACGACAGCCCCTCCCCGTCGAGGGCGGCAATGAACTCGTCGATGGACATGCCACTTTGGGACGCGTAGTCGGTGACCGCACGGGTCAACGTCTCGTCGTCGACCACCACGCCGCGGGTCTCCGCCTCTTGCAGTTGGATGCTCTCGAGGATCAGCCGTTCGACGATTTGCTCGATGAGCGCTTCCTTGGGGATGAGGTCGCCTTGGCCTTCATCGCGCAGCCGTTGCATCGCGCCCTCGTAGCGCTCGACGACCTCGCTTGCGAGCACCACGTCGTCGTTGACGATCGCGACGATGCGATCCACGGACTCTGGGCTCGCCACGGCAAGGCCACCGAACACCACGGCAGACACGCCGACCCACGCCCTTCCCATGCGAGACGCGACCGCTTCGCGGTCGCCCCGAGAATTCGCTGCGCGAATTCTCGGGGCTGCGAGCGCCGCTGACTGGCAGGCAAACAAAACGAGCATTTGTTTCACCGAAGTTGAACCGCGTTCCAACAAACTACTCATCGGTACGTTCCCTCCTGCGGATAGCCCTTTATGCCACGCTGGAGCCGGGAATCAACCCTCGTGCCGAATCCTCCCAGGCCCCGGAAGGCGATCTGCAGGAGCACGCCCGTGTCGAAATCCGCATCTGCCGTCAACCGGTTGCGCGGTATGTCGACCGTCTGGTGCCAGGCGAGTTTCACCGCCAGGCAACACCCGGCGTACTCAACGCCTGCGAATCGCTCGATGTTTTGACCAAAATGCCAGTCATGGTTCCATCGGCCGAAAGCACGCCACCGGCCAGTCACTGGCCAGTAGAAGGAAACGTCGGTCTGGTCGACGTCGTAGCGCGGACGGTGCCGGTAGCCGACGTTGACGATCCGGGTGTTGTCGCGCTTGAACAACAGGCTCAACCCGGTTTCATCGAGTTCCCCGTCTTGGTGGTCCCAGGCGAGCGTTGAGACGAGGGACACGGGTCCAAGTGTCGTCTGCAACTCGGTGGCCAAGGGCGAGGTGCGCCGGGTCTCGTCAGGCCCGGGGGGACCGCCAAGCGTCACCCGACGGTCGCGGAAGTGGCGCGCGACGCCTATGCGCGCCGTGAAGCGTTCCGCGCCGGTGGTCGTCGATAGGATCCGTGATGTGAGGCCGAACGCGATTCGGTTGGCATCGCCGATCCGATCGAAACCGGCGAAGCGGTTGTCGCGGAATAGTTGTCGGTACGAAATCGCGGGCACCGTCGTGTCGAAGCGAGGCAAGTGGTCCTGATTGGCGTAGGACTGGACGAGGTAGTTCAGCCGTGGTTCCAGGGTTTGGATCCAGCCTCCGGGCAGGTCCCGCTCCAGGAAGATGCCCCCGTCGGCGATGCCGAGATGCACGGTGCGCGACTCTTCCACCGACGCGTCGGGAGTCGGGTTGTCGAGCGTGTAATCGGTCAGCCGCAAGCCGGCCGACAGGTTCAGAAAGCCCCATGACCGGGAAAGCGGCAAGCGGATCCGAGGTTCGACGTGTAGCCGCTCGCCGGTGAGGCCAAGGAGGCCACGCGGCATGCCGCTGCGGTCAAAGGCGGACCAGGCGGCACCGATCGACCAAGCGGCCGGTCCGGGCAGCCAACCGTCGTAAGTGAGGTTGGCCTCTGGCAAGCGTCGATAGGGTTCGAGTCCCGGCTCGAGGCGTTGGAAACCCTGCGCCCACAGCCGTGCGAACAGGCCGCCTCGCAGGTATTGGACCTCTGCGCGCCGCTCAAGGGAGACCCGGCTCGCAACAGCGACCTCCGAGCCGAGGTCGATGAAGTAGTCGTTGTCGCTGACCGCCGTGTAGTCGAGGACCGTGCGCCAGGGTCCGTGGCGCCCGAGGTGATTGGTTGACAGCAGCCAGCGGTCTGCGGGGACGAAGTCGGCATGGGGACGCTGCGCGAGGAAGTCTTCGCGGGGTAGTTCGCCATCGTAGAGGGCGTCGCGGACCAGTATGGCCACGCCTACGTCGTTGCGTGTGCGGCGGTCGAGGTGGCGGACCTCGGCCTCGATGCCGGTACCGCGTTGGGCGATCCAACGAGGCGTTAGCGTCGCGTCGTAGTTCGGTGCGAGGTTGAGGTAGTAGGGCGCCGAGACGTCGAAACCGTCGTCGTGGTGCCCGACGTTGGGGAACAGGAACCCGCTCGCGCGTTCGCCGCGCACTGGCAGGCGCAGGTAGGGCGCGTAGAAGATCGGCACGTTGCCGAGTTTGAGCCGTGCATGCCTTGCCCGCGCGAAAGGCTCTCCGTCGGCGATCTCTACCTCGGCGACGTGCATCGCCCAGGTCCTGATCCGGGGCGGGCAGCGGGTGAGCGACGCGTCCTTGAGCGTCAGCTTGCCGCCTTGGCGGACCATCTGCGCGCTGGATCCGCGAAAGCCCATGTCGGTGAGTACGAAATTGGCGTCGACGACGTCGGCTTCATCGTCAGCAAGGGACACCGACCCCGTGTCGGCCACGACGTCGAGGCCCGGTTGGCGCAAGCGCAGGCCACCCGGTGCCGCGACCCGTGACGTGGCTTCGTCGATCTCTAGGCGATCCGCGGTCAACAACCTGTTGCCTTGCTCGATCGTGACGTCGCCGACGACTTCGCTGCGTTCGCCCAAGGTCGCCAGCACGTGATCGGCAGCCATCTCGACGGGTTGGGTGGCGTTGTTCGTGCCGCGGGGCAACCGCCAAGTGGGCTCGGCGTAAGTGCCGCAACTCGACTCGCCCGGATCGCCCGCTTGCCAAAGCGACTCCGCGAGATCGGCTGCGAACGGCTGCCACGACGGCAGCATGAGGGCCACGCAAAGGGTTGCTGTCCTTGCTCGCGTCAACGACTTGAAGTCCATGGGTTCCCGATGAGGCCCATCTTCACACTTGCGCCCGGTTTCAGAAAGGCGGCGTTGTCTCATGTGGTGCGTGGATGTCCACGTCCGCATGCCGGCCGTTGGTGTATAGCCAGATGTTGCGCCGATGCGCGAGAATCCTCCGGATGCCCGAAATCGACGCCTTGGAGGACTGGGTGGCCGAGTGCACCGGCGTCGCCGACGCGACGCTGGTGCCGTTGCCCGCAGAAGCCAGCACGCGGCGCTTTTTCCGAGTCCCCGGCGTCGGCGGCACGGCGTCATGCATCGCCATGCTCGCCCCGCCGGCAACCGAGGACAACGTGCGTTTCGTGCGCCTTGCCAAGGCGTTCCGCCGCCACGGCTTGGCGACGCCCGAGATTCGTGCCTTCGATCAGGCGCGTGGCTTCGTGCTGATGGAGGATCTCGGCGAAACGGATTTCGCGGACGCCTACGCGACGCACGACACCGACGTCATGCTCGGCGCCGCCATGCGCACATTGGCGTTGCTGCAGAAGTTGCCCGAGGCGGGCATTCCGCCCTACACGACGGCGCGGTTCGCGGACGAGTTGGACATCTTTGCCGAGTGGCTGGTCGAGCGCTTCCTGGGCCTCGCCGTGCCGGGCGACTTCGCAACGCTCCGCAGCGCGCTTGTCGATGCAACCCAGAGCATCCCCGCGTGCGTCGTACACCGCGACTACCACTGCCGCAACCTGATCTGGCGCGCGGACGGCACCGTCGGAATCGTGGATTTCCAGGACGCGCTGGTCGGGCCGGCCTGCTACGACATCGCGTCGCTCCTGCGCGACTGCTACGTCGAGTTTGCCGAGGCGGACGTGCGGCGCTGGCGGCAGTGCTTCTACCGCCTCGCACAGTTGCGTTGCGACGAGACGGTGTTCGAGCGGGCGTTCGACCTCACCGCCATCCAACGGCAACTGAAGGCCGTGGGGATCTTCGCCCGGCTATTCCTCTCCCGCGGACGCTCAAGCCACTTGGGCGACATCGTGCCCGTGCTCAATCGCATCGCACGGTTAAGTGCGGCATACCCGGAAACAGCGATGCTGGCGGACTGGCTCGCTGCCGAGGTTACGCCGGTCGCCGAGCGCCGCCTGGCAGCCCTCCATGCGAGCGCCCCATAGCCGGTCCGGTGCCTCGCATCCGCTCGGCACCGGCTCCGCCTCCGGCCCAAGGCCACACCGACCGTCCATGGAACAAGCGCCACGGTCGCAAGCTCCCTTTGGCGTTTGTCCATGGAAGGGGCGCGCCCCTTGCGCTCCCCGGCTGAGGGCTCTCGCTTGAAGGCGATGATCCTAGCGGCGGGTCGCGGTGAACGCCTGCGGCCGCTGACCGAGCGGATTCCGAAGCCGCTCATACCGATCGGCAGCGAGCCGTTGATCGCGCACCAGTTGCGCTGGCTGCATCGCGCCGGAATCCGTGACGTGGTCATCAATCTGCATCACCTCGGTACCGAGATCGAGCGTGCACTCGGCCGGGGTGGCGACTTCGGCGTGCGCATCCGTTACAGCGTCGAGGAGGATTTGCTGGACACGGGTGGGGGCATCAAGAAGGCGCTGGCCCATCTCGGCGACGAGCCCTTCGTGCTGCTCAACGGCGACATCTGGACGAACTTCCGATTCGCGCGACTCAACGCCGTGCAACCGCGTGCTGCACATCTCGTCTTGACGCCGACGCCACCGGAAAAAACGCATGCGGACTTCCATCTCGAAGACGGACGTGTGCGGCGCGGCGACGGCGACGACCTGACCTACTGCGGCATCGCCGTGATCAACCCCGCCTTCTTCGACGATGCGCCTGACGGTGCGTTCTCGCTGACCAAACTGCTGTTCAAGGCGGCGGCCGATGGCGTCCTTGAGGGCGAGGTGTTCCGCGGCTCGTGGATCGATATCGGCACCCCAGATCAACTCAAGCGCGTGCGCCGGGAGACGCTGTAGAATTCGCGGCCCTCCAAGCGCGGCTCACCACGTTGATGCCATGAAAAGCTGGATCGCGCCCTCCATCCTCGCGGCGGACTTCGCCAAGCTCGGACAGGAAGTCGACGACGTCGTTGTCGCGGGCGCCGACATGGTGCACTTCGATGTCATGGACAACCACTACGTGCCGAACTTGAGCGTCGGCCCGCTGGTTCTCGAGTCCCTGAAGCGTCACGGCGTCGGCGTACCGGTCGACGTACACCTCATGGTCAAGCCAGTTGACCGGCTGATCGGCGACTTCCTCGATGCCGGCGCCGACTACGTCTCCATCCACCCGGAGGCGACGGAGCACCCCCACCGCTCGTTGTCGTTGATCCGCGAAGGCGGGGCCATGGCGGGTCTCGTGCTCAACCCCGGGACACCGGCGACGTCGGTCGAACCACTTCTCGAAGCCATCGACATGGTGCTCGTGATGTCCGTCAACCCGGGCTTCGGCGGCCAAGCCTTCATTCCGTCGAGCCTCGACAAGGTGGCGACCCTGCGACGGATGATCGATTCAAGCGCGCGGGAGATCCGGCTGGAGATCGACGGCGGCATCAAGGTGGACAACATCGGTGCTGCAGCGCGCGCCGGTGCGGATACGTTCGTGGCCGGATCGGCGGTGTTCGGCGTGCCCGCAACGGACGCAGCCCGGTCCGACGACTATCGAGCCGTCATCGACGCCATGCGGTCGGCGATCTGAATGGCCCCACCGGCGCCAGCCTACTCGGCCTACCTGTTCGACCTCGACGGCACGCTCGTCGACACGGCTCCGGATCTCATGCGCGCACTGAACCACGTGCTCGGCGAGGCCGACTTGCCACTGGTGGACGAAGCGCTGACCCGGCATTGGGTTGGCCATGGGGTACGCGCGATGCTGTCGGCGGCGTTCGAACACCATGGCGTGGCGATTTCCGAGGCGAGGCTCGATAGCTTGTTCGATTCCTGTGTCGCCTACTACGGCGAGCATCTGTCCGAGTATTCGGAGCCTTACCCGGCGGTGGTCGATACCCTCGACGCCTTGGCGCAGCGGGCGGCGCTCGGCGTGGTGACAAACAAGCCCGCCGACCTGAGCGAACGCCTACTCGATGCCTTGGATCTGCGCCGGTTCTTCGGTGCGGTGATCGGGCGCGGTTCGACCAGGAACCACAAACCGCACCCCGAGCCAGCCCTTGCCGCATGCCGACAGCTCGAAGTCGAACCCGGGGATGCACTGTTCGTCGGGGACTCGGCAACCGATGTGGCCTGCGCCCGCGCGGCCGGCTGCGACGTCGTGCTCTACCGCTACGGCTACAACCACGGCCACGACCCCGAGACGCTCGGCGCGGACGGCGTCGTCGACTCGTTTGCGGCGCTTCTGGATAGGCTCCGCACGAGCGACTGGTGCTGACGCTCAATGTGGTCGACGGACGATTAGCACCAAACTGGTGTCGCCGCTCCGTCTGGGCTTATTCGGCGAGGTGACGTCGAAGCGGCGTAGCCTGGGTCTGCTGCAGAACATCGCCCTTTTCAGTCGGGCCGCCGTGTCGACACTGAACGAAACATCGCCCTTTTCAGCGCGTGCGAGGTTTGGAGTTGCCCGTGCTGCCACGGTTGTAGGCTGGGCGCGAATGAATAGGGCGATGTTTGTCTAGAGTGAGCGACGTGTCACGTTGGTGAGGTCGACTCAGTTCTACACCGGTCGGTGTCGAAGGGATTTCGGTGCCGGCGAGAAGAGGCTGCCGCCACTCTGCGTGACTGGGTGTTCCACGGGCAGGGGTCGGAGATGGGGTTGTCCACCCCTTGATGTGATGGTCCGCCCCGCTTCATTCGCACGGCCTCGGAGGCCAGAATGACGGGGTCTCATCAATCGACAACGGAGCGGACCATGGACAAGGTAGCACGGGTGGGGATCGACCTCGCGAAGAAGGTATTCCACGTGACGGCGGTGGACGCCGGGGGAGAGGTGGTGGAGCGCAAGCGGCTGCGGCGCGCCGGTCTGCAGTCCTATCTGGCGTTGCTGCCGCGGGGTTGCACGGTGGCGATGGAGGCATGCGGCGGCGCGCATCACTGGGCGCGTCTTGCCGCGCGCCTCGGCCACCGGGCGGTTCTGATGAGCGCGCAGTTCGTGGTGCCGTACGTGAAGTCGAACAAGAACGACGTCAACGACGCGGACGGGATCGCGGAGGCGTCGACGCGCCCGGGGATGCGCTTCGTGCCGGTGAAGTCGGCGGAGCAGGAGCACGTCCAGCAACTGCACCGTGCGCGGCAGATGGCGGTGCGCAACCGCACGGCGCAGGGCAACCAGATCCACGGCTTCCTGCTCGAGTACGGCATCGAGTCGCCGCGCGGCAAGGCCGCCCTGCTGCGCCGGCTGGCGGAGGTGCTGGAGGACGCGGAGAACGAGTTGCCGATCGGCGGCCGCGCGCTGCTGCGCGAACTGGGCGACGAGTTCCGGCGCCTGGACGAACGGGTGGCGACGTTCGACGCGCAGCTCGCGGGCATGGCCAGGCAGACGCCGGCGTGCCGGCGGCTGATGGAGATCCCGGGGATCGGGGTGCTGACCGCGACGGCGCTGGTGGCGGCCGTCGGGGACGCCGCGGAGTTCCGCAACGGCCGGGAGATGTCGGCATGGCTGGGGCTGGTGCCGCGGCAGCGGTCCACGGGTGGACGGCCGACGCTGCTCGGCATCAGCAAGCGCGGCGACCGCTACCTGCGCACGCTGCTGATCCACGGCGCGCGGGCCGCGCTGCGGGTGGCGTCGCGGCGCTCCGACAGGCGCAGCCGGTGGGCGGTCGCGACGCGGCACCGCCGCGGCGAGAACATCGCCGCGGTGGCGCTGGCGAACAAGAACCCGCGCACCGCGTGGGCCGTGCTCGCGCGAGGCGCCACCTACGACCCCGCGCATGCCGGGAGGGCAGCGTGAGCGTGCCGGGGACGTCATTGGCGGCACCGTGTCAAGCCGCACGCGAAGCGAGGCTTCGCGCCGCGGCTTCTCCGCTTCGCTGCGACCCTTCGGGTGACACGGCGCCGCCAATGCCGAGGAGGTTGTCGATGGCCGGAAGCGGGCTTCCGGCCATCACTGGCCCGTAAGCGGTCATTCTGAGCCGTAGTTCCGCCGGTCGACGGCTCCTGTTCCCATTCGCGGTTCGGAACAGGAGATCCACATGGACGAGACGACGACGCGCAAGCGGACGCAGCGCACGGCAACGGAATGGCGTTCGATCATGGCCCGTTTCGAGGCGAGCGGCCTCGCCGGCGAGGCGTTCTGCGCCGCTGAGGGCATCGGCAGCAGCGCGTTCTGGCGCTGGCGGCGTCGCTTCGCGGACGAGGACGCTGCGCGCGCCGGGAACGGCGCGCCGGCGTTCGTCGAGCTGTCGGGCCCTGGCGCCGCGGCGTGGGACGCGGAGCTCGACCTCGGCGCCGGCATGGTGCTGCGGGTGCGCCGGCCGCGGTGCTGATCCCGGCCGCGGAGCGGCGCATCTGGCTGTGCGTGGCGCCGGCGGACATGCGGCGCTCGTTCGACGGCCTGGCGGCGCTGGCGCGCAACCACCTCGGGGAGGATCCGGCCGGGGGCGACTGGTTCGCGTTCGTGAACCGGCGCCGCACCATCGTCAAGGTGCTGTCGTTCGACGGCGACGGCTACTGGGTGTGGGCGAAGCGCCTGGAGGCCGGGCGGTTCGCCGAGCCGCGCGGCCGGGGCCGCAAGCGGGCGCTGGACCGGACCGCGCTGCTGGCCCTGCTGGAGGGCGTCGACATGGTGGTCGAGGGTCGCCGGAAGCGCTACCGGAAGGCTGCGTGAGGATCGCCGTCTGGTGTAGGCTTGCCGCCGTCGAGGACGCCACGGAAGGCCATTGCCGAACGCCGCAGGGATCGCGGATCTGCGCCGGGAGAACGCGGTTCTCGCCGAACGGCTGGAGACGCTGGCGGCCGACCACGCGGCGCTGCAGAAGACCGTCTCGGCGCTGCGCGAGACCGCGGCGTCGCTGAAGGACCAGGTCGACTGGTTCAAGCGCCAGCTGTTCGGGCGGCGTTCCGAGAAGCGCGTCGAGTTCGACCTTGCCGAGCAGGCGAACCTGTTCGAGTCGCTCGGCGCCGGGGACGTGCCGACGCCCGAGGTTCCCACCGAGGAGATCAGCTACCGGCGTCGGCGGAGGAAGAACCGCGCCGGCGCGGTGAACGAGTCCGGCCTGCGCTTCGACGACACGGTGCCGGTGACCACCATCGAGGTGCGCGACCCGGCGGTGGAGTCGATCCCCGAGTCGGAACGCGTGGTTGTCGGGGAGAAGGTGACGCACCGCCTGGCGCAGCGTCCGGCGAGCTACGAAGTGCTGAAGTACGTGCGCCCGGTGGTGAAGCGCCGCGACACCGGGGAGCTGGCGTCGGCGCGGGCGCCGGCGAACGTCCTGGAGCGGACCGCGGCGGACGTCAGCCTGCTCGCCGGGATGCTGGTCGACAAGTTCCGCCACCACCTGCCGCTGCACCGCCAGCACCGGCGCATGGCGGACGCGGGGATCGCGGTGAGCCGGGCGAGCCTGACGAACTGGACGGGGCGCGCCATCGACCTGCTCGAGCCGGTCGCGGCGGCGCAGACGGCGCACGTCCTGGAGAGCCGCGTGCTGGCGATGGACGAGACGCCGGTCAAGGCGGGGCGCGCGGAGCCGGGCAGGATGCGCCAAGGGTACTTCTGGCCGATCTACGGGGACGACGACGAGGTCGTGTTCCCGTTCGCGCCGACGCGCGAGCACCGGCACGTCGAGACGTTCCTCGGCGACTTCGAGGGGGTGCTGTCGAGCGACGGCTACGAGGCGTACGCCCGTTACGCGTCGAAGCGCGCCGGGGTGCGGCACGCGCAGTGCTGGGCGCACGCCAGGCGCGGCTTCGAACAGGCGCGGGACGGCGAGCCGGAGGCGGCCGCCGCGGCGCTGGCGCTGATCGGCGCGCTGTACGCGAACGAGAAGGCGATCCGCAGGGGGAAGCCGAAGGGCGCCGCGAAGCTGGCGTTGCGGCGCGAGCGGAGCGTGCCGGCGGCGGCGCGGTTCTTCGCCTGGTGCCGGGAGCAGCGCGCGCGGCCGGACCTGCTGCCGCGCAGTCCGCTGGCGAAGGCGCTGAAGTACGCGCTGGACCGCGAGGCCGGGCTGTCGGTGTACCTGTCCGACGCCGACGTGGCGATAGATACGAACCACCTCGAAAGGGTTCTCAGGCCGATCCCGGCCGGACGGCGCAACTGGCTGTTCGCCTGGACGGAGGTCGGCGCGGAGCGCGTCGGCGTGATCCAGGGCTTGCTGGCGACCTGCACGCTGCAGGGCGTGGATCCGTACACGTACCTCGTGGACGTGCTGCAGCGCGTCGGACGCCACCCGGCGTCGCGTGCGGTGGAACTCACGCCGCGGGTGTGGAGGACGCTGTTCGCGGACGACCCGCTGCGCTCGGACCTCGACCGCGGCCGCGATCCACCCGGAAGCTAGGCGCTCGGAAACAGATCGACCCCGGCCGGCTTCGCCGCGCCTCGCGGGATACCGTCACGGCACCGCTCAACTGCGGAGACGCCTACGTCCCAGTTTGACCGCTTACACTGGCCCGGCAGGATAGCGGGCCGGGTCGCAGCGCTGCGGGATCGCCGAGGTTGCGCGGAGTGAGTCGAAGTGATGCGGAACAGGTCGGACCGACACGTCGCAAGCCTGACTGTGGTCTGGGTCTTCAAGACCGCCCCCTTGATGAGGCCGGCGTGTGCGGAATGCATCAGGGCCCGGGAGTTGCGACTCCCGAACGGAGGCCGGATATATGCCTGCAACTGACCCATCCGTCTCGCCACGACTGACCCGTTGCAATGCGGGGCGGACCATATATGACCACAGCGCCTCTTTGGATGAGGGGGAGCGGCACTATGGACAAGGCGTGGACAACCCCGCCGGCGCTGGGCGACGCGCGGACGTCGTGACGGATTACTCGACCATCGACAGTCGGTTGGGTGTAGTGGCCCCGTCAGTCCGAGTGCGGGCCTTGGACGTTGCGCTTCCCGATGTTGCCAGGCCGGACGGTCGCGAAGGTGTTCCGGTCGATGTGCTCGCGCATCCGCCGGTTCAGCCGCCCGGCACCTCCGCAGGATCCACCAGCCCGATCCGCCGCCAGCCCTTCGACAGCAGCCACGTCCGCGGCGCCGCGACCTCCGGCGGACGGTCCGCGTCCGCGTAGCGCCCCGGCGGCGGGCCGCGACCCTTCCAGCCGTCGAACCACAGTCCCGAACTCGCCCCGTCCAGGACCACCGGCGGAATCCGGCGGCGGCGCTGACGAAAGTGCTTGCGCGCGTTCAGCAGCACGTACGCCAGCGCCCGCCGCACCTCCGTCGGCGTCCGCTTCAGCACGTGGTGGAAGCGGTCGGCCAGCACCTTGCCGCTGCGGCCGAAGACACGGTTCACGCAGCGCGCGAAACGCGCCGCCAGGCTCTTCATGCCGTTCGCCAGGCGCTTGGCGCCCGCCGCCTCCACGATGAAGTGCGCATGGTCGTCCTGGATCGAGTAGTGGATCACCCGGAACCCCGGACGCGTCGCGCACTTGCGGAGCGTCTCCCGGAAGGCGCGCACGAAGCACCCGCGGCGCAGCGGCGGCACGTCGTCGAGGACGCGCAGCGTGACGAGAACCGGGCAGCGCGCCGGTATGGCGCCGCGGCTGCGGTGCGCGACCCGCGAGCGGCGGACGCGGGGCCGTCCGGCTCCCGGCCGTGCGCCGCCGCGGCCGGTCGGCCTGAACTCGAGGCTCGTTTGCCGCGCCTGGCGGCGTCGTCGGGCCTGCCGAGTCTGCCGCTTCCTCTTGGATTGGAGACGACGTTTCCCTTGCACGAGGCGTCACCGTTGTGGTCCTGCATTCAGAGAAGAGGCTACTCCGAACTACTGTATATGTCAACAGTATTTCTGCAAACCGGCGACCGCGACCCTGGGTTTCCAGTGAACAGAACATCGCCCTTTGCTGTGAAATTCTTGGGCGGCCCAGACCCCCTAGGCGCAAGGGGAGGCCACGACACGCACGGTGCCGGAACGGACGGCATGCAACCGCGCCGTCTGCGGCGACGGCGCCCGCGGCGGCCGGCTGCCCCGGCGGCGGTCGCGACTGCGGGGCCGTCGGGGCGCGCTACGCGGACGCCCAGTTGACGGTCACGGTGCCGTCGTCGTGGCGTTCGAGGATGCCGAACTCGCGCAGCTTGGCGATCCACCGCGGCGCCTTGCGCTTGACCAGCAGCGCCTCGTAGTCGACCTCGGGGTCCCGGTAGGGCTTGCCGTCGCGGAGCACCGCGTAGATCACCCGTGCCAGCTTGCGCGCGGTGGCGACGATGGCGCGCTTGTGGCCGCGGCGGCCGGCGATCGCCCCGTGGTAGGCGTGGAACTGGCTGGTCCGGGTGCGCGCCGCGCCGTGCGCGCAGGCGACCAGCAGGCCGCGCAGGTGGCTGGAGCCGGCGCGGGCCCGGGCGCCGCGGCGCTTGCCGGCGCTCTCGTTGTTGCCGGGGCAGACGCCGGCCCAGGCCGCCAGGCGGTCGGCGCTGCCGAACACCCGCGCCGGGTCCGGTCCGGTCTCGGCGAGGATCGCGGCCGCCGAGACGGCGTCGATGCCCGGGATCGTCTGCAGCAGGCGCAGCCGGTTCGCGTGCGCCGCGAGGCCCTTCGCGATCTCCCGGTCCAGCGCCCCGATGCGGCGCTCCACGGCGTCGTGCTGGCGCAGCAGGTCGGCGAGCACGACGCGGTCGGCGTCGCTCATCGCGGCGGTCAGCGCGTCCCCGAGCCGGTCCACCTTGTCGCGCACGTGGCTGCTCAGGGTCTCCAGGATGGCGTCGCGGCCGAGCCGGTCGACCAGGCCGTCGAGGATGCGCCGGCCGTTCATGCCGAAGATGTCGGAGATCACGCCGCCGACGCGCGCGCCGCTGCGGTCGACCACCTTGCCGGCGCGGTTGCGCACCCGGCTGCGTTCCCCGACCAGCGTGCGCCGGTGCCGGCACAGCACGCGCAGTTCGCGGAACTCCCGCGCCGGCACGAAGCTCGGCTGCCCCAGGCCGAACTGGCACACCCGCGCCAGCCAGCGGCTGTCGGCGATGTCCGTCTTGCGGCCGCGCAGCTGCTTGACCTGCTGCGCGTGCAGCAGCTGCACCTCGATGCCCGCCTCCGCGAGCGCGTCGTGCGGCGCCTCCCAGTACACGCCCGTGCCCTCCATCGCCGCCGCCGTCACGCCGAGGCCGCGCAGCCAGCCGGCCAGCTCCCGCAGACCCGACGGCAGCGCCTCGAAGCGCCGCGTCTCGGCCGCCGGCGGGCCGCCCGCGCCGCTCAGCCTCACCGTCGCCGTGATCTCCATCTTGTGCACGTCCAGACCCGCCGCGCGGGCGTGGACAACGTGCAGTTCGTCGTTCACCATCGCCAATGCCTCCTGTCCGAAAAGGGGGTGCGAAGGCGGGCGGACCGGGCGGCGGTGGAAAACTCGCGCCTGCGGCGCGGTTGCGGTTTGCTGCTCGTCCACGGCTCGGGGCCGGGCACACTCCGGGGCTCGCGGCCGACCGGTCGGGTCAGTTTCAACACGGGGTCACCAGGTCCCGCCATTAAAGGTGACGACCTCTGCGCCCGCCTTCGCCGCCATTCTCCCCGCCCCGGCAGCCCATTTCATGCACCCCGGGGTGGTCGGTCGCCGACCATGACAGTTTCAACGCCGGTTCGCCGGACGACATGCCCCACCGCATGAACGCAACCAAGACAGAAAAGGGCGATGTTCAGGTTCCGGAGTCCGGTGCTGGGTCGACTCTCGTTGAATTGGGCGATGTTCTGGCCCCGGGGTGAGCGCGGCCCGCCCATCGACCCGACGACGACGTCGATGGCAACTGAAAGCTGCGCGCTTCTGGCAACTGAAAACTGCGCACTGTCGCGGAGCACGTTGGAGCGGCACGGACGACCTCCGCGCGTCGGCGCGTGGCACGGCGTCGGCGGGTTGTCCACGCCTTGTCCATGGTGCCGATCCCCTTCGCTCCAAGAGGCGCCGTGGTCAAGGGGTGGACAACCCCACTTCGACCCAGACCCGTGGAGACGCCGCTCACGTTGAAGCGCAAGCGGTGTTGTCCGCGGTGACGCAAACGAGTAAGTTGACCGCCGCAATGGACGAGAACCACCAGTCGATCGACCCCCGTCGGCGCGCCTTGGGAGAGCAGCACCTGCGCTGGCGATGAACGCGTTTGCCCGTCTGGCGGGCGCTACACGTTCACCATTCCGTCCCAAGGTCGACAGTCCATGAACCAGCAAGAATTCGACGCCCTCGCGAGCGAAGGCTATACGCACATCCCCGTTGTACACGAGATCCTTGGCGACCTCGACACGCCGCTCTCCGCCTACCTGAAAGTCGCCGACGCGCCGTACTCGTACCTGCTTGAGTCGGCCGGGCAGGGCGGTGAGAAGTGGGGGCGCTATTCCATCATTGGGCTGCCCGCACGAACCGTGATTCGCGTTCGTGGCAGCACCGTGACGGTCGAGGAGGACGGCGATGTGGTGGCGGAGGTGGAAACCGCCGACCCGCTGGCTTTCGTCGAGGCGTTCAGCGAGCGCTTCAACGTCCCCGACCTGCCGGAGTTGCCGCGCTTCTTCGGCGGCCTCGTCGGCTACTTCGGCTACGACACCATTCGCTATGTGGAGAAGCGCCTTGCGGGATCCACGCCACCGGACGATCTCGGTACGCCGGACATGCTGCTGATGGTGTCGGAGGACGTCATCGTCTTCGACAACGTGGACGCGCGCATGAAACTGATCTCGCTGGTCGAGACGTCGCGCCCGGATGCCCTGCAGGTAGCGCGGGAGACGCTCGAGGCGCGCGCCCGTCAGCTCGACGCGGCGGTTCCCCGGATCGCGGAGTCGTCAGCGAATCAGCCGGTCGAAGAGAGCGACTTCGAGTCCGCCTTCGGTCGCGGGAACTTCATGGACGCCGTCGAGCGCATCCGCGAGTACATCAGGGCGGGCGACGTGATGCAGGTGGTGCTGTCGCAACGGATGTCGATCCCCTTCACGAGCCCGCCGATCAACCTCTACCGCGCGCTGCGCGGCCTCAATCCGTCGCCGTACATGTACTTCATGAACCTCGACGACTTCCACATCGTCAGTTCGTCTCCGGAGATCCTGGCCCGGGTCGAAAACGGCGTCATCGTGAACCGCCCGCTCGCCGGCACGCGCCGGCGTGGTCACACGGATGCGGAGGACCGGGCGATGGAGGAGGAACTGGTCAACGACCCCAAGGAAATCGCCGAGCACCTGATGCTGATCGACCTAGGCCGCAATGACGTTGGACGCGTCTCCAAGATCGGCAGCGTCAAGGTCACCGAGCAGTTCGTCGTCGAGCGCTATTCCCACGTCATGCACCTGTCGTCCAACGTGGTCGGCGAACTCGAGGACGGCCGATCGGCCATCGACGTGCTCCGCGCGACGCTGCCGGTCGGCACCCTGTCCGGCGCGCCGAAGATCCGCGCCATGGAGATCATCGACGAGTTCGAACCGGTGAAGCGCGGCGTCTACGGGGGTGCGGTCGGCTACCTCGCGTGGAACGGCAACATGGATACCGCCATCGCCATCCGCACGGCGCTGTTGAAGGACGGCGTGCTCTACATCCAGGCGGGTGGCGGCGTTGTCGCGGACTCCATTGCGCGCCTGGAATGGAAGGAGAGCATGAACAAGGGGCGCGCCATCTTCCGCGCCGCTCGCATGGCTGAAATGCGCTTTCGGGAACTGGAGTGATTGGTGCGCGGACGTCCACGTCCGCATTTCGCCGTGGCGCGAGGCAGTACGGGCGAGTATCCGCGCACCCCTAGCGCGCCTGCTCCCGCCCCCTTTGCAGCACCGCCGCTCGTCGTTCGGCGATCTGACCCGGTCGCGAGCGTCGCGCGCTGTTGACTTCGGCCTCCAGAGCCATCGCCTCGCCGAGCGGCAACGCGAACCCGTCCTCGATCAGCCGTTTGCAGGCACGCACCGTGTCCTGGTCGCACGACACCATGTCCTCGGCCAAGGCATGGGCCGTCGGCAGCAGGTCCTCGGCCGGCACCACGCGGTTCAGCAGCCCCCACTCGTAGGCCTGCTCCGCGGACAGGTAGTTGCCGGTGAACGCCAATTCCTTGGCACGGTTGACGCCGACCAAGCGGGGCAGCCGCTGCGAGAGCCCCCATCCGGCGATCAGGCCTAGACGCGCGTGCGTATCGGCGAAGCGTGCTTGGTCGCTGCCGATCAGGACATCGCACGACGTCGCGAGTTCGAATCCGCCAGTGACCGCGACGCCGTTCACGGCGCCGATCACCGGTTGCGGCAGCGCCCGCATCTGCGCTGGCGGGTCGAGCAGCGGTCCACCGGCGTCGGGATCGCCCATCTCGGTGAGGTCGAGTCCTGCGCAGAACGCCCGGCCTGCGCCCGTCAGGACGACAGCGCCAATCTCGGCATCGCCGGCGATGGCGTCGAGCGCGTCGGTCAAGCGTCGGCGCAGCGGGTAGTTCAACGCATTCATCTTCTCGGGGCGGTTGAGTGTCAGCGTGGCGACTCCGTCACGCTTGTCGCAGAGAAGTACATCGTCGTCCCTCATCGGTGTCCCCTGATCGTCCACTTTGGTTTTTGTCGCATGGTCGGCGCAGGAGTGCAACGCCGCGCGCTGTAACAAAAGCGTAACATCGGACGTTCAGCGGGCTGCGTGAGGCGCAGGACATGGGCGACGGCGAGGGCTTGTCCCGGGCGCACTTGCGGATTGCCGGCCGGGTCCAGGGCGTGGGCTTCCGGTACGCGACGATGGTCGAGGCCGAGGCCCGGAACTTGAGCGGCTGGGTCCGCAACCTGCCCGATGGGCGCGTTGAGGTCGTCGCCGAGGGGACGACTCCGGCGGTCACGGGCCTCGTGGCCTGGTGCCGGGACGGCCCACGACACGCACGCGTCTACGACGTCGATGTCGCCTGGGAGTCGCCGCGCCAGGAACCGCCCGGCTTTCACGTGGCGTGACGATGCTCGTCGGATTAGCCAGCACGCCGACACCCGAGTTGGCCGTGATCGGTGGCAAGGGCCGTGGGCTGATCGAACTGACCCGCAACGGGTTCAACGTCCCGCCCGGGACAATTCTCACCACGGCGTTCTTCGTCCCCTGGATCGCTGAGGTCCAAGCGACTGGCGCCTGGCGGGCCTTGGCGAACAGCTATGGCGCATCGCTGGATGATCCGGACGGCCGTGAACGAGTCGTCGAACTCGCGGCGGCGGTCAAGGCGCGGGCGACCTCGCTCGCATTGACCAGCGATCAGCGGGATGCACTTGTGGCCGTGCGCGACGAGTTCGCCGACGGCGCTTTGGCGGTGCGCTCATCTTCGCCGGAGGAGGATCTCGCCGGGGCATCGTTCGCGGGCTTGTACGAAACGGTCCTCGACGTTGGTGCGGGCGATCTTGAGGACGCCGTGCGGCGGTGCTTCCTGTCCTGCCTCGACGGTCGCGTCTTCACCTACAAGCTCAACATGGGGTTCACCGATCCGGTGCCGTCGATCGCCGTCGTGGTGCAGCGCATGGTGCCGAGCGACACCTCAGGCGTCGCGTTCTCCCTCAATCCGCTCACCAACGACTTCGACGAGATGCTGGTCAACGCGCACCGCGGTTTGGGGGAAGCCCTGGTCGCCGGGGAGATCACGCCGGATGCCTTCGTGGTGGACAAGGTCTCGGGTGCCGTGATCGACGAGCGGCCGTCGTCGCCTGCGGAGGGCGCGTGTCTCGACGGGGCCGAACTCGGTGAGTTGCTGACCGCGGTCGCCCGCGTCGAGTCGCTCAACGGGCGGCCGATGGATGTTGAATGGGCGTTTGCCGACGGGTCTGACGGCGAACGCCTGCACATCCTCCAGGCGCGTCCAATCACCGCGTACGTGCCACTTGCTGCGGAGCTGCAAACCGCGCCCGGCGAACAGCGCTATCTATACATCGACCGCGCGCTGACCGATGGCCTGACGATGAGCGGGCCGATTTCGCCGCTCACCAACGACTATGTCGAGCGCGTGGTGATGCTCATGCTCAAGTACCTGATGGACATCCCCGAGGATGCCGACCTCGTGGCGGGCGGCTTTTGCCTCAAAGGCTCGCGCATCTACTTCAACATTTCCCTGTACATGCACCTGATGGGCAGCCGTGAGGCGCTGGCCCGCCAGCTCAGCCAGATGAACATGCTGCTTGCGGACATGCTCGCCTCCGTGGACATGGACCGTTACCGCCCCGCCGAGCCGCCGGACTTCCTGCGCTGGTCGAGTTTGTTGCGAATGACGCCGATGCTGCTGTGGCGACTACGTACCGTGCTCGTTGCCCTGATGAAGCCGATGTTCGGCTACGAGCGATTCCGGCGCACATATGACAGCGCACAGGCCGATTACGATCGCTGGCTTGCCACGCCCGTCGACCACGAGCAACCGCTCGACGACTTCCTGTTCGAACTGTTCGCCGAGCTCGGGCGTGTGACTCTGGCTGCGACGGCGCCGTCCGTGGCCGTCTTCTACTACGGCGGCACCGACGTCGTGAACAAGCTGATCGACTTGAACGACCCGGTCGAGGTTGCCTTGGCCGACGCGATTCGCCGCGGCTACCCGGACGACCTGGTCGTGCAGATGGGCATCGCGATGTTCGACCTCGCCCGGCAGTTGCCACCCGAGCTGGCGGAGAACCTGGACGAACTCGTCACGCGCCTTGAGCAACGCCGTCTACCGGAGGCGTTTCTCGCCGCCTGGGATGCGTTCATTGCGCGATTCGGCTGCCGAGGACCCTTGGAGATGGAGTTCGCCAATCCCAAGTACGGCGACGACCCGCGCGTCGCTCTCGCACAGATCGCGCCGATGGCCGCGTCCCGGGACAGCTTCGATCCGCGCGCCGTCCAGGAGCGCCTGGTGGCCGAACGGCAGGCGGCGTTCGCGGAGTTGCGGGCGAGACTGCCGCGCCGCAAGCGCCGCCGCCTAGACCGCGCCTACCGCACTATCGAGAACCACTACGACGCCCGCGAGATGATCAAGCACCACGTGACCCAGGCCAATGCCCGCCTGCGCGAGCGCGTGGTGCGGATTGCGGACCAACTCGTCGACGCGGGTCGCCTGGATTCGTGCGACGACGTCTTCGAACTGACCTTCGCGGACCTGCAGTCGGCCGTCGACGATGCGGACTTCGACGTCCGATCCCGCGTCGCCACCGGCGGTGCGTTCTACCGCGAACTCAAGCGGCAGGGGCGCCACTTCCCCCACGCGATCGACTCGCGCGGGCGCATCCCACGTCCGGAGCGTCGCGAGGACGATGCCTCGACGTTGCACGGCGCGGCCATGTCGCCCGGCACGGCGCGCGGCCCAGCCAAGGTGCTGAACGATCCATTCGAGCAATCCGTCGAGCCGGGCGATGTACTCGTGGCCGTCACGACCGACCCGGGCTGGACGCCGTTGTTCGTCAACGCCGCCGCGGTCGTACTCGAGATCGGCGGCGAACTGCAGCACGGCGCCCTCGTGGCGCGCGAGTTCGGCAAGCCTTGCGTGGCGGGGATCGCCGATGTCATGACCCGGATCGAGGACGGCCAGACCCTCGAGGTCGACGGCGCGGCGGGGACGGTGCGGATCATCGGGGTACGCGGGCGTCCTCGCCCGCAATGAACCTTGGACGAGCCCGGGATGCGGACGGGGACGTCCGCGTACCGACGCGCGCTGGACAGCTTGCCAGCACGTGAAACGTCTTTGTATCGTTTCAACCGAGCAGTGATTTGGTGCGGAACGATGCCCCGAACAGTGATCAGCCTGGACTAGGAGAGCAAGGATTGGCTGGATCGCCAAGCTGCGGACCGTGGTGTCCCGATGACCGAGCTTGTACGCCAAGCCGTCCGCGAGTTCCGGGCGAAGGAACAGCGCGCCGCGCGCCCATCCATGCAGGAGATTCTGCGACGGACGTCCGGCATCTGGCGTGGAGGAGACGGGCTCGAGTACCAACGCCGGTTGCGGGACGGAGTGGTCTGCGCAGAACGGAACGAGGAGGACCTGACACTGGTCACGCGCAATACCAAGGATTTCAAGGACGGGGCACCTGTTCGCGTGGCCACGCCGTACCTGATCGATTGAGTTCCGCAACAAAGGATTCGCTCCCTTGCCAACCCCCATGCTACGACGTCTGCTGATCGCCAACCGCGGCGAAATCGCCATCCGCATCGCGCGTACCGCCGCGGATCTCGGAGTCGAGACGGTCTGTGTCTTCGCCGAAGACGACAGCCAATCCCTGCACACGCGCCACGGGGACCAGGCCCTCGACCTCGGCGCGACGGGTGTCGCCGCCTACCTCGATGGGGAGCAACTCATTGCGCTCGCGCAGGAGGCGGGTTGCGAGGCCATCCATCCCGGCTACGGGTTCCTGAGCGAAGCGGCGGAGTTCGCCGAAGGCTGCGAGGGCGCAGGTCTTGTCTTTGTCGGACCCACCCCGGAGACGCTTCGCCGCTTCGGCGACAAGGCGCAGGCCCGTGCCCTCGCCGAAGAGTGCGGCGTGCCGGTGCTCCCGGGAGTCAGCCACGCGGTCACGCTAGACGAGGCCCGGGCGTTCTTCGAGTCTCTCGGGCCGGATGGCGCGGTGATGTTGAAGGCGGTCGGTGGCGGCGGGGGACGCGGCATGCGCCCAGTCGTCGAGGCGGGCGACCTCGAAGAGGCGTTCGTCCGCGCAAGCTCGGAAGCTGAACAGGCCTTCGGCTCGGCGGAACTCTACGTCGAGGAACTCCTCCCTCGCGCGCGCCACGTCGAGGTGCAGATCGTCGGCGACGGCTCCGGCGACGTCGTCCACCTGTGGGACCGCGAGTGCAGCCTACAGAGGCAACGCCAAAAGCTCATCGAGGTCGCGCCGGCGTTCGGCCTCTCACCGTCGATGCGGCAAGCGATGCTCGCCGCCGCCACCCAAATCGCGGCGGCCACGGCCTACCGGGGCGTCGGCACCATCGAGTTCCTGGTGGACGTGCGCGCGGACGACCGCTTCGTATTCATGGAGGCCAACGCGCGCCTGCAGGTCGAACACACCGTCACGGAGGCCGTCACCGGGCTCGACCTGGTAGCCGTTCAATTGCACATCGCCGCCGGCGCAACGCTTGGCGACCTCGGCCTCGAGCAGGCGCTCGTCGTCAAGCCTAAGGGCGTGGCGGTGCAGGCGCGCGTAAACCTCGAGACCATGACGGCCGAAGGCGTCTCGCGGCCGGGCGGTGGCGTGCTAACCGCCTACGAGCCCCCGGCCGGGCCCGGCATCCGGGTGGACGGGTTCGGCTACACGGGCTACGCAACGAGCCCCTACTACGACTCGCTGCTCGCCAAGGTCATCGCGCATGGCGACGACCTGCCGACTGCAATCCGTCGCACCAGCCGCGCCCTGGACGAGTTCAAGATCGAAGGCGCGCGCAGCAACTTGAGCTTCCTCTCGGCGCTGCTGGAGACGGCGCCGTTTGCCGAAGCCGGCATCCATACGCGCTACGTCGAGGAGCACGCCGCGGCGTTGCTTGCCGGCGATGGGGGCCGGGCGCGCTACTTCTCTCCCGAGGCGGATGTCCGCAAGGCCGGCACGCAAGTCGACCCCGACGACCCGCTGGCGGTGCTGGCCCTGAAAGGACCGGCGGCGGCGCAGACACCGGCCCCGCCGGTGCCCCATGCCATTGGTCCTGCTGGCACGACGGCGGTGACTGCACCGCTGCAAGGCATGGTGATCGAACTCAAGGTCGATGTCGGCGACGCCGTGCAGAAACGCCAGCCAGTCGCGGTGCTGGAGGCGCTCAAGATGGAGCACGTGGTGCTGGCTAATGAGCCGGGCATCGTCCGGGAAGTCGCGTTGGAGGTCGGTGACACGATTTTCGAGGACACGCCGATCCTGTTCATCGAGCCGCAGGACATCGCGGGCGAGTACGACACCGGCGAGACCGTCGACCTCGATGCCATCCGGCCCGACGTCGCCGAGGTCCAGCACTTCCACCAACTCACCAGGGACGAGGCGCGGGTCGAAGCTACGGCCAAGCGGCACGACGCCGGCAAGCGCACGGCTCGCGAGAACATCTACGATCTCTGTGACGACGGCTCGTTCTTCGAGTACAGCCCGTTGGTCACGGCCACGCGATACCGCACGGATACCCACGAAGAACTTGAGGAGCGCGTCATCAAGACCGCGGCCGATGCCATGGTCATGGGTGTCGGCCGCGTCAACGGCGACCTCGTCGGCGACGAAAACGCCCGCTGTGTAGCCATGTCCTACGACTACACGGTGCTTGCCGGGACCCAGGGTGGCAAGAACCACCAGAAGCAGGACCGCATGTTCGGCATCGCGCGCAAGTACCGGTTGCCGGTGGTGCTCTATACCGAAGGCGGGGGCGGTCGAACGCACGGGGGCGTGCGCAGCGCCGGCGGGCCGCAGGCCGGGTCGGTGGGCGGCTTGCATGTGAGGACCTGGCGGGAACTCGGCAAGCTGTCGGGCCTCGTGCCGATCATCGGCGTGAACTCGGGCTATTGTTTCGCGGGGAACGTCGTGCTCCTCGGTGCCTGCGACGTCATCATTGCGACGAAGGATTCGAGCCTCGGCATCGGCGGTCCGGCCGTGATCGAAGGGGGCGGGCTCGGTGCCTATGCGCCGGCCGAGGTCGGCCCCGTCGAGATCCAGCAGCCGAACGGCGTGATCGACGTCCTCGTGGAGGACGAGGCGGAGGCGACCGCGGTTGCCAAGCACTACCTGTCTTTCTTCCAGGGACGCGTTGGGGAGTGGCGCGCGCACGATCAACGGATCCTGCGCCACGTGGTTCCGGAGAACCGTCGAGCGGTCTACAACATCCGCACCGTGATCGAGACCCTGGGCGACGTCGACTCGATGCTCGAACTGCGCCCCAAGTTCGGATTATCGATGGTGACCGCCTTCATCCGGATCGAAGGCCGTCCGGTTGGCGTCATCGCCAACAACTCCAACTCGCCGACCGGCGGCGCCGTCGACTCGGAAGGCGCGGACAAGGCGGCGCGCTTCATGCAGCTTTGCGATGCGTTCGACATCCCGATCCTGTCGCTCATCGACACACCCGGCAACATGGTCGGACCCGAGGCCGAAAAGACCGCCTTGATTCGCCACTGCGGGCGCATGTACGTCGCAGGCGCCAACATCACGGTGCCGTACTTCGTGGTCGTGCTGCGCAAGTCCTACGGGCTCGGGGCGCTCGCCATGTCGACCGGCAGCTTCGACGAGACCTTCTTCTCGATCTCTTGGCCGACCGGCGAGTTCGCCGGGATGGGCTTGGAGGGCTCGGTCAAGCTTGGGCGGCGTCGTGAACTCGAGGCGATCACCGGCCTCGCCGAGCGCAAGGCGCGCTACGAGAAGTACGTGGCCGAGGCGTATGCGTGGTCGAGAGCGCTGAACGCGGCGACCGTTTCGGAAGTCGACGAGGTGATCGACCCGGCGGATACCCGCAAGTGGATGGTGATGGGACTCGACGCGCTACCACCCGTCGTGCCCCGGGACGGCAAGAAACGGGGGTGGGTGGACACCTGGTGACAAGCTTGCAGGGACGATCGCACGTCCGGCGGCACGGCTAGACGTGACGAGGACCGCGATCTGACCGCCCCTTGCTCCACCCCGTGGGTCGCACTTCGTGAAGGTCGGTGCTGAGTTCCTTGCGCATGTCTAACAAGCTTGAGTCCATCCTCCGGATCTCCGTGCGCAACTCCGCGCGGATAATCAGTGTGGACGCGACGATCATGGCGCAGATGCCCACGCCGACCATGAGAGTGGTGATGATGATGGCCGCGGCCTGACAGTTGCTGAGACGCTGGGAGCCCACCGGCTTGTTTCCTTCTCTCGTCTTCCCTCTCGTATTCGTTGCACTCATCGTGGCATTTGGTCAGCCCAATCGCTTGGCGATGGTAACTCCAGACGACTGATCTGCAAACGAACCATACGAATAATTACGAATAAAAACAATGTGTTCGTACAATTCTGCACGAGTTCGTCGTTTGCGCGACATTTCCCGCAGACGAAGGCGCATCGAATGTTGACCGCCGCACACCCCGCTTGCGGGCACTCCCCATGTAGGTGACACTCCGCCGCTTGTTCCACGGGAGGGGAATGTAAGTGACGCTGGTTACGTGGTCCTGGCTGTTCATGATCCTGTACATCGGTGCGATGCTCGCCATCGGCATTCTCGGCCAGCGCCGCGTCAAGCACGCGGACGACTTCGCCACCGCGCGCGGCTCGTATGGCCCGGTGTTCCTAGCCTTCGCGTTCGCCGCGACCACGGCGAGCGGGGCCACCTTCCTGGGTGGGCCCGGACTCGCGTACTCGTACGGCTTTGCAACCGTGTGGGGCAACTTCCTCTACCCGATCGGCGTCTACTTCGGCGTGCTGATCTCGATGCGGCTGATCGCCACGTCGGGCAACCGGTTCGGGAACCGGTCCATCCCGGAGTACCTCGGCGACCGCTACCAGGCCGACGGCATCCGCGTGATCGTGTCGATCTTCTCGTTGGTGCTCTTCTTCTACCTGGCCGGCCAGCTTGTCTCGGGGTTGGTCATGTTCGAAGTGATGCTTGGCATGCCGCCGATCTGGGCGCTGATCGTGACCTCGACCGTGCTCGGCATCTACGTGGCGTTCGGCGGTGCCCACGCCGACATCCTCACCGACGGTGCGCAGGGCGTCATGATGCTCGTCCTCGCGATTGTCGTGATCGCGCTCTTCGTACTCGGCGTCGGCGTCGATGGCGGCCTATCGGGGCTCGTCGAGAACCTCGGCAAGCAGGACGAGCACCTCGTCAAGCCACTCAACGTGACGACACCCCTCTACCACTCGTGGTGGTCCATCGGCTGCGTGGTGCTGGCGCACCTGCCGCTGGGGCTGCTGCCGCACCTCGGCAACAAGCTCTGGGCCCTCAAGGGGACGGATCAGCAGAGGTCGTTCATCAAGCTCGCGTTCACCTTCGGCATCACCCTCGGTATGCTCGGCCTCGCGGGGTTGCTGGCGCGCGGCGTGCTGCAAGACGCGCTCCTTCTGGAAGGTGCGACGCCGAACGCGTCCCTGCCGATGCTCTTCATCGAGCTGTTCCCCACCTGGCTCGCGGCGCTGATCGGCGTCGGGATTTTGGCCGCAATCATGTCCACGGCGGACGGGCTGGTCGTGTCCTCGTCGCAGATCATCGCCAACGACCTCTACCGGCGGACGCTTGCCAAGCACCTGACGCCGAACAAGACCGAGGAGGAGCAGGACCGCATCGAACTGATGATCGGCCGCGTCGCCACGGTGGCCACCTTGGTGATCTGCACGGTGATGGCGTGGTCGTTGATCGACATGAACATCGCCATCATCGTCTGGATCGGCATCGGCGGCATGATGGCCGCGTTCGCGGGGCCCCTTGTGCTCGGGGCGCTGTGGAAGGGGGTCACCAAGGCGGGTGCGTACTCGGGGCTGATCGCCGGTTTCGGCACATTCGTGATCCTGCACACGCAGCAGATCAACCCGGCGTGGTTCGAAGGCACCGGTCTCCTGCACGTGGTCGTGTCCTGGCTCCACGGCGAGGGCCCGAACCCCACCTCGTGTGCGGCGATCGGCGAGGGCGTGGGCGTGCTGACCACCTTCTTCGTGTCCAAGGCCACCGCGCGGTTGCCCGACGAGCATCTCGATGCCATGTTCGGCGAGACCGCCGAAGCACCGGGTGGTTAGCGTGAGCGCGTTCTACGAGCATCTCTTCGGCGTACGCGGCAAGGTCGCGCTGGTCACCGGCGGCTCGCGTGGCATCGGCCTGATGATCGCCGAGGGGTTGGTCCGGGCCGGCGCACGCGTCTACATCACCTCGCGCAAGGTCGACGCCTGTGCGGAGGCGGAGCGGTCTTTGCGCGAGCATGGGGACTGCACGGCGATCCCGGGCGACATCCGCGACATCGCGGGTTGCGAAGCGCTCGCGGACGCCTTCCGCGAGCGCGAGAACGCACTGCACATCCTCGTCAACAACGCCGGGCTCACCTGGAGCCTGCCCATCGACGATTTCACGGAGAAGGCTTGGGACCGGGTGGTCGACCTCGACGTCAAGAGTCCGTTCTTCCTGATCCAGAAGCTGTTGCCGGAGATCCGCGCCGCGGCGAGCGCCGACGAACGCGCGTCCATCGTCAACATCACGTCGGTCAACGGTATCAAGCCCAGCGGCCTCATGAACTACTCGTACGTCGCCGCGAAGGCGGGCCTCGGCCAGCTTTCCGCGCAACTCGCGCGCGACCTCATGGCGGAGCACATCAACGTCAACGTCATTGCGCCCGGACCGTTCAAGTCGAAGATGACGGCGCCGCTCTTCGCCACCGAGGAGCAGGACCGGCAGGTCACCGCCAGTTTCCCCATGAAGCGCTGGGGTCGGATGGAGGACGCCGCCGGGTTGACCATCTTCCTGTCCTCGCGCGCGGGCTCGTACCTCACCGGACAGACCATTCCCTGCGACGGCGGGGCGACTACCATTGGGTGAGCCTTCAGCCGGGGAGCGCGAGGGGCTTGCCCCTCGCATACAAGAGCGCTCGGAAACGGCCATCGCGCTGTGGCCCGACGGCGCGCCGGGCGCGCTCGGCGATCTCGACATCGACCGCCCGCAACTCACCGTTCACCTTCCGGAACGCGACGTGGCCACCGGGGCGGGGATCATCGTCTGTCCTGGCGGCGGCTATCGCATCCTCGCCTCGGACCACGAGGGTCTGCAGGTCGCGCGCTGGTTGAATCGCCGTGGCATCGCCGCGTTCGTGCTGCGCTACCGCGTCGGCGAGCGCTACCACTCGTCGGTCTCGCTCCTCGATGGCCTGCGGGCCGTGCGCCTAGTACGCCAACGCGCCGCCGAGTTCGGCGTCGCTACGGACCGCATCGGCATGCTCGGGTTCTCGGCAGGAGGCCATCTCACCGTCGCGGTCGGTACGCAATGGGACCGCGGCGATGCCGATGCGGCGGACCCGGCCGAACGCGAGTCGAGCCGCCCGGACTTCCTGGTGCCGGTGTACGCCGTGACCAACGGCATCCTGCGCGGTCGCAAAGCCGACGAGTACACGCCGGCCGACGTCAACGTGAACGCCCAGACGCCACCGACGTTCCTCGTCCACACGCACGAGGACGACATCGTGCCCGCGCACCAGTCGACGCTGTTCTACGACGCGCTCCGAACCGCCGGCGTGCAGGCCGAACTGCATATCTACGGCTACGGCGAGCACGGTACAGGCATTGCACCAGGCGATCCCGACTTCAGCGACTGGCCCGTGCTGCTCGTGAACTGGATGCGCCGCTCGGGCTTCCTGACCGCACGGCCACGCCAAGGCGTCGTTGGTCGGGTCACGTTGGACGGCGTCGCGATGGGCATGGCGTGGATCACCTTCGAGCCGCTCGACTGCAATGCGCCGTTGGCGCGGACCCGAACGTCGAAGGGCGACGACGGCAAGTTCACGATCCCAGCATCCCACGGGGTCGTTCCAGGCCCCCACCGGGTCACGGTGCATCACGTCAGCGAGCAGTACCCGCACGTCAACACCGGTGCCTACACGCTCGACGACGCCGTGCGCTACGACGTCGGCATCCGCGAGATCGGCGATGGCGCGCTGGCAATTGACTTGGCATCCGAGAGGGTCTGAGGCGCGCGTGCCTCGTGCGTCTTTCATTGGGGCGAGGCCGCAAGCGCACCTAAAGCCGGGCCGGATGCCGACATTGGCGTGTTCGCCGTGGACTGTCGTTCACAGGCCCTTGTTTGCCCAGTCGGCGACGAAGTAGGCTGACGGTTTCCGGTCGTACGGACGGCCATGGCCAGCTAGGGTTGCCGGTCGGTGAGGCAGTCCACGGCAGCAGGAGGGCTGTCGCATGCCCAAGCGTCCGTTGCCCATCGGCATCCAGACTTTCAGCCGTCTGCGCGATCGGAACGCGTACTACGTAGACAAGACCCACTACATCGCGAAGCTGCTGGAGGGCGGCACGCACTACTTCCTCTCACGTCCCCGGCGCTTCGGGAAGAGCCTGTTCGTCGATACCTGCAAGGAGCTTTTCGAAGGCAACGAGGCTCCATTTGAAGGGCTCGCGATCCATGATCAATGGGACTGGTCCGTCCGTCGCGCGGTCGTGCGGTTGAGTTTCGGCAGCGGGCACTTCACCACGCCCGGGGGACTGCACAGCAAGCTCATGGCCGAGTTGGACGCCGTGGCGCGCCACGCGGGCGTGGAGTCCGCGTACCCGACCGGGCCGGAGCGCTTCGGCCACCTTCTCGAACTTCTGCACGAACGCACCGGCCGTCCGGTTGCCGTGCTCGTGGACGAATATGACAAGCCCATTCTGGACGCCTTGGACATACCCGAGGTCGCCCGTGCCAACCGCGACTACCTGCGCGGTCTCTACGCCGTCATCAAGGACCGCGAGGAGCACGTCCACTTCACTTTCGTCACCGGGGTCAGCAAATTCTCCAAGGTCTCCCTGTTTTCGGGATTGAACAACCTCAAAGACATCACCCTCGATCCGCGGTATTCGGCTATCTGCGGCTACACGGAAGAGGATCTCGACACGGTCTTCGGCGCCGAACTCGACGGACTCGACCGCGAGAAGGTCCGCGAGTGGTACAACGGCTACAGTTGGGCCGGCCCGGACAAGGTCTACAACCCGTTCGGCATTCTGCAGTTCCTGGACCGTCGTCAGTTCCGCGCGTGGTGGTTCGAGACCGGGACGCCGACGTTCCTAGTGGCTGCGCTGTTCGGACGAAACGTCAGTTCGCTGGCCATCGAGAGTATGAAGGGTACGGAGGAACTACTCTCGTCGTTCGACGTCGACGACATGGCCATCGAAGCGCTGCTGTTCCAGACGGGCTATCTGACCGTTCGGCAACAGCGCATCGTCGGCGGCGAGCCGCTGTACGAACTCGGCTACCCCAACCGGGAGGTGAGGCAGGCCCTCAACAGGCAGCTTCTGCTTCACCCAATGCGCGACGGTTCACGCCAGGCCGAGAACAGTGCGCGTCTCCAGGAACTGCTGGAAGCCAATGACCTCGGCAGCTTTCGAGCGTTGTTCGAGTCATTCTTCGCCAGCATCCCCCACGAGTGGTACACGAACAACGACATCGCCCGTTTCGAAGGCTTCTACGCCAGCGTGTTCTACTCCTACTTCGCCGCGCTGGGGCTGGACATCGTCGTCGAAGACAGCACCAGCCACGGCCGGCTGGACATGGCGGTGCGCTACAACAGCAACGTCTACCTGTTCGAGTTCAAGATCGCGGAAACCGTCCCCCAAGGTGCCGCCATGGCGCAGTTGAAAGAGAGGCGCTACGCCGACAAGTACCGTACACGGGGCGAACCGATCTGGCTGATCGGCATCGAGTTCAGCCGCGACGAACGCAACATCGTCGAATTCGCCGTGGAGGCGGCTTGATGGCGACGGCGTCAGGCGGTTGCGAAAGGTGGCACTGCGCACGGGTTGAGGGATGGAAACCGACTCGCGAGTGCGCAACCTGGTCAGGTTGTGCAGGAGGCGAATCGAGGAGCACGGACTGGGCAACGACCCCGACTTCGAGGCGTCTCCCGGCGAGTTCGCGTTGGCTTTGGTCGAACGGGGCGTGTTGTCAATCACCCAGGGCAACCGCTACGACGTGGCCATTCCGTCAATGGCACGCTGGCTGGGGACATCCGCAGACGGGAGAAGGTCGGCAGGCGGCAGGCCCGACTGACACGCTGGCGGTCCTTCGGTTTGCGTACCTAGCAGCTTGTCGGTCGCACACCAGCGCGGGTCAGCGCCTCGCTCGCACCCAGTCGGCGACCTTGAACGGCGCGAGTAGCACGCAGAAGAAGACGAACCCGACCGCCGCCAGGACCGGAATGTAGTACGGCCACGGCGCGAAGAAGAACGGCGATGCCGACTCCGGCGGCGCACGGAGGAACATGTAGTTGCTGCCGAGCAACGGATTGACGATAAGCAGCACGGCGAAGAGCACGGCCAGCCATCCATAGGCGCGCAGCAACGACGCGAACGTCGGCCGCATGCGCAACCCCCAGGTCATGAAGAGGACGCCCGCGACGATCCCGCCGTGGCCGATGAAGAAGTGGAAGAACCGGTACGCCGGGAAGCCGACCTCCAACTGCGGCGTCAGCAAGGCGTTGGCCGTGCCGGCGAGACCCCAGAAGAAGGCAACCTCGTAGGCCCGTTGGTTGCGGAGCACGAGCGCCGCGGCGAGCACGAACACGGTGATCCCGCAGATGTGCAGGGGCATGTGCCGCGTGATGAAGTCAACGACGCCGACCGTGGCGAGTTGGTAGACCCAGTGAACGACCATGTTGCCGACGAGCGTAATCGCGAAACCCAGGCAGATGGCCTTGGTGACTCCAGCCGAGCCCCGTCGGGCGAACACGCTGAGCACGATGGGCGTGGTGATCGTCAAGCCGATGGCTGCAATGTGGGCACCGCCCCACAGGACGAACGCGCTGTCGGCGGCCACGGCCATCACGTTGTCGGCGCCGCCAGCGGGCCGAAGCGGCGCGCGTCACCGAGGCCGGGCCCGGCGCGCAAGCCTAACCCGATCGCCACCGGGAGCCAGAACAGGAGCCACGTCCAGCCGATCTTGTCGATCAGCTCGTGGCCGTCGATGAGATAGCCCGGCAGGGCCAGGCACCAGATCGCGAGGCCGAGCTTGGCTTCGGCGGCGGCGAAGTGGCGCAGCAAGGTCTTGAGCGTCGTGGCGATGACGACGAACATGAGCGCCAGTCCCAAGAGGCCGCCTTGCCAGGCCACCGCGAGGAACAGGTTGTGGGGGTGGAGAACCTGCATGCCGTCGACTTCGGTGAGATCGTCGGTCAGGATGCCCAGGCCGAACCAGGGGCTCTCCGTGATGCGCTCCGCGTAGTACGTCCAGATACCCAACCGTAGACTGTCCCCGCGCGGCAGGATGAGGGTGTCTGCGCCGGGCACGAAGACATACGCGGCGATCAGAACACCAACCATTGCCGCCGCTAGGCCGGCGACCCACGCGACGCAATGCGTCGCGCTCGGTGCGCGCCGGGCGATGAGCACCATCCCGACGCCGAGCAGACCGCACGCCATGGCGTTGCGGGAGCCCGTGAGCGCAACCGCGACGACCAGCACCGCGACAGCCACGATGACGGCGGCCCGGGCGCGAGCGGATCGCGACGACCCGGTGTCCAACAGCCAACTCAAGGCGCAGATGCTGGCCACGGCGAACACCATGCCGGCCGCGACATGGGTATCGAGTTGCCCGAGCCCGTTCAGGCGACCGTCCTCGGGGGGTGTCGCGAAGAAGACCCACATCGCCGCGGCCGCAGCGACGGCGCCGACGACACCGACGACCCAGGTCATGCGTTGGCGAAACCAATCCACCTGCATGCACTCGGCGATCGAGACCACGAAGGCGAAGACCAGCACCGCCCGGGTGACTTGGCTGAGCGCGCCGCGCGGGTCCAACGGCGTCGACCAGAGGCTCGTCAGCGGCAGGTAGACCAGCAGACCGACGAACGCTAGGAAGCCCCAATCCAGGAACAGGGATCGCCAGCGCGGCGCGGCGGCGAGGACGTATAGAGCGAGCAAGTAGGTCGCGAAACTCGACGCGCTTTGGGAGCCGAGCACGAACATCGACGCCAGCGCGGCAACCATGATCGTCGCCGAGATCGGCACACGGTAATCGACCAGGACGCGGCTTACGGATTCGGCGATGTCGTTACGCGTCATGCCGACGTGGAGGTCCGTGTACGTTGCTCGTGGAACTTGGGACTGCTGTGGCGGGTCTCATGGTGCCGAGTGTACGACTTGAAGTAGGTGCTATAGTCGCGCCGACTTACCGGATACCACGATGGCCAAGGACTCGAAGGTACGCAGCATCGATCCGGATGGCGAACTCAAGCGGCGCCGTGGCGTCTACCTCTTGCCCAACCTGATCACGACGGCCGCCCTTTTCGCCGCCTTCTACGCGATCGTCGCGGCGGCTAATGGGCATTTCATCAAGGCTGCGTTGGCGATCTATGCCGCGTTCATCCTCGACACGCTCGACGGTCGGGTAGCCCGCTGGACCCGGTCGGAGAGCGAATTCGGGGCCCAGTACGACAGCCTTTCCGACATGGTCGCATTCGGTGTCGCACCGGCCTTAGTGGCGTTTTTCTGGGCGCTCAAGGGTCTCGGCCAGTTCGGCTGGGTGGTGGCCTTCATCTACGTGGCCTGCGCCGGGTTGCGCTTGGCGCGTTTCAACACCAGCGGCGACAACGCGACCTTCACGGGGCTCGCCAGTCCGTCCGCGGCCGCCATCGTGGCGAGCACGGTGTGGATCTGGAGCGAGACGGCCGGGCCGGACCCGTCCATCATGCGGGCCGTTGCGACGGCGCTCATGACGGCGGCCGTCAGCCTACTGATGGTCTCGCCGTTCACTTACTTTTCGCCGAAGGAGATGCACTTGAAGGGCAGGCGGCCGTTCTTCGCGCTGGTCGCCGCGGTCCTGATCTTCGCCGTCATCCTCGTCAATCCGCCGCTGGTGCTGCTGATCTGCTTCGGCCTTTACGCGTTGTCCGGGCCCGCAGCCTTTCTGTGGCAGCGCTACCGACCAGAGCGGTCGAAGGGCGATCCCACCGAACACGCCGACACGGGAACTTAAGCAACATGCTCATCAGAACCGCCGCCGACATCATGCCTTCGGAGATCACACCCGAGCACGTCTACCGTTCGCGCCGCCGGTTCATGACCGAAGCGTTGGCGCTAACGGGGGCGGGAGTCGCGCTCCCGGCCTCCGCGCTTCCCGCGGCTTGGCTGGCCGAACGCTCCGTCAGTCCGGGCGCGCCTCTCGACGAGGCGATGACCTCCGAGAGCGACGCGACCAGCTACAACAACTTCTACGAGTTCGGCACCGACAAGTCCGACCCCGCGGCCTACGCCCACGAGATGACCGTGGACCCATGGACCGTCGAAGTCTCCGGCGAGGTCGCCAAGCCCGGCAAGATCGGCCTCGAGGACATGCTCGCGGGCATCGACCTCGAGGAGCGCATCTACCGGCTGCGCTGCGTGGAGGCCTGGTCGATGGTCATCCCGTGGATCGGGTTCCCGGTGAAGAAGGTGCTCGACAAGTTCGAGCCGACCGCGAACGCCAAGTACGTCATGTTCGAGACCTTGCATCGACCGTCGGAAATGCGTGGCCAGCGGTCTCTTTTCTCGAGCATCGATTGGCCGTACGCCGAAGGCCTGCGCCTGGACGAGGCCAACCATCCGCTCGCCATCTTCGCCGTCGGCATGTACGGCAAGCTGCTTCCAAAGCAGAACGGCGCCCCGATCCGCCTCGTGGTGCCATGGAAATACGGCTTCAAGAGCATCAAATCCATCGTCTCGATCCGGCTGACGGAGACCCAACCCGTCAACACCTGGAACGACCTGCAGCCCCGGGAGTACGGCTTCTACGCGAACGTGAATCCCACCGTCGACCACCCGCGCTGGAGCCAGGCGCGGGAACGGCGCTTCCCCACGACGCTGTTCCGGCCGAACTGGATGCCGACTCGGATGTTCAACGGTTACGACGAGGTGGCCGGCCTCTACGCGGGGATGGATCTCAGCCGCTATTACTGACCGCGCCGCCCGAGTCGTCCTCTTCATCCTGCTGGCAGTGCCGCTGGCACTGCTCGCCGTCGATGTCTGGCGGGAGCTTCAAGTCCCCGGCAGCGGGCTTGGGCCCGACCCCGCGGACGAGTTGGTCCGCACGTTGGGAACGTGGGGCTTGCGCATCCTACTGCTGACCCTGGCCGTGTCGCCCGCGTCGCGCGTCTTGCGCCAACCACGCCTGGTCCGCTTCCGCCGCATGGTCGGCCTTTGGGCATTCGCGTACATCGTCCTGCACTTCACCGCCTACTTGGCCGTGCTGGCGGGCTTCGAACTGGCGAACATTGCCGCGGACATCGTCAAGCGACCGTACATCACGGTGGGGTTCACGGCGCTCGTGTTGCTGATTCCGCTGGCCGCGACCTCGACGCGGGGCTGGCAACGGCGCCTAGGCGCACGCTGGCGGATGCTCCACCGGCTGGTCTACCCAGCGGCCGTGGCGGCGTGGACACACCTGATGTGGTTGTCGAAGGGAGGTTTCATGGACCCGTTCGTGTACGGCGCGATCCTGGTCCTGCTCTTCGGCGAGCGCGTGGCCGCCCATTTTAGGCGAAGGAGGAATGCGGCCCGGCGGTCGGCCGCTCAATGACCACGCCGGGCGAGGAGGTGCGCGGACGTCCCCGTCCGCATCTGGATTTGAATATGATTCGGCCCCTCGTACAGCGGACAAGAAGGCAGCACCATGGCAGCGCGGTCCTCGGCGCAGGAAGAACTCGACACGTTGGAGGTCTATGGCGACACCGCGGTTGGATGGGATGCCCACACGCCGGTTAACGAAACGGTGGACGCCGAGGGCAATCCGTCTCCCAGCCAGGCTGGCTTTGGCGTGCCGGATCCGCGCGCGCCTCGAGAGCGGATCCACGACCACCCGGACGTAGAGCGACTGCGCAAACGCCTGAAGCTCCACAACGGCATCCACGGGCTTGAGATCCTTAGCCCCGACGAAGTCGAGCGTGCCGCCCGAATCTTCCGCCGCGACGGCTTCGTGGTGGTTCGCGACCTCCTCGACGAGGCGCATTTGGCCCAGTTCCGTCGCGGCAGCGCCCGCGCGCTGCGTCAGCTTCTCGAAGTCCCGGGGAAGGATCAGCGCAAGTACGTCACCGAGAGCGGCCGGCTTCCCCATCGCTACAGCTACGGCACGGCGTCCGCCTCGCGCCAGATGCTGCACGAGGAGGAATGGGCGGCGATGGTGGACTTGCCGACCACGACGCCGATCCTCGCCGAGATTTTCGGCTCGATGGACTACATGGTCCTCGGTGCCGGGGGCGACCTCTGCCTGCCGGGTGCCGTCGAGTACCAGCACCTACACGCCGACGTCCGCGAGTCCAACCAGGTCTCCGAAGGGCGCTTGCAGACCGCGAAGGACATCGGCATCGAGATCGCGACCGAGGAGGGCTCCGACGAACCCGACCTCACCACCCGGCGACGCATCATCGACTTCTGCCCGGCGGTGGTCACCATCAACTTCGCCATGTGCGACCTCACCTGGGAGAACGGACCGATCCGCCAGATTCTCGGCTCCCATACCTGGCAGATGCCGCCACCGCCGCCCGCCGACGAGCCCGAGTGGATGCGGATGTCGACCCTGGTGGGCGCCCCGGCCGGTGCCGGCGTCATCCGCGACAACCGCGCATGGCACGGCGCGACGCCGAACTTGAGCCGCGAGATTCGCTCCCTGCCGAACGTGGAATACGGTGCCCCTTGGCTGGGACCGAAGCACGCGAAGACCATGCCCCACCACATCTGGGAGACGCTCACGCCGCACGGCAAGCACCTATGCCGGCACATCAAGGCGGAACCCGGCGTTTGGCCATCGGGTGCCG
The DNA here is from genome assembly GCA_965203685.1 of Candidatus Azotimanducaceae bacterium. Lineage (GTDB taxonomy): Bacteria > Pseudomonadota > Gammaproteobacteria > Pseudomonadales > Azotimanducaceae > VXYL01. The sequence goes on along the minus strand of OZ241908.1, from coordinate 4,040,330 downwards.
GCGTCATGCACCCCTTGGGCGCCGAGCGGCGCGCGGCGGCGAAACGGATGGGCGGTACCGGGGAACGACGGGGCGGTAGTCCGGGCGGTTGACGAGAGGGACACGCACGCAGCTAATCGGTGGACATCCGTGGGGCGTCGGTGGCTCGCCACGTCTTCGATTTAGAAACGGCCGACGAGTTCGCCAAGCCCAAGCATCGGGAGGATCCGATGGCTGCTCCGACCGCCTAGGCAACGGCGCTTCAACGCACGCGTAGCTGGGTTTGCCGCAGCTGGCTCCGACGACAATTAACAAGTTACTTAACTTGTTAATTGCATACTGGCGCTTCGTGGCATACACTCAGCACATTAGGCTCACGGACGAGCGGGAGGGATAGGATGTCAGCAAACGGAAGAGTGCCTGCTCCTAACGAGTATTTGCGGGAGCACCTCGGACGGTTGGGCTGGACCCAAGCAGATTTGGCGTTCGTGATGGGCACGACAACTGCGACGGTTAGTCAGGTTCTGAACGGTAGGCGTAGCGTCAGCCCATCCTTGGCCAAGACCCTCGGCGCGGCGCTGGATGTGGACCCGGGAATGCTCGCACACCTCCAAGTTACCTATGATCTGAGTTTGGGTGAGGATCCTGATCCGCTCGTGTTTGAGCGCGCACGGGTGGTGTCTGTTTATCCGTTGCGGGAAATGCTCAAGCGCCAGTGGATCGGCGGAACGGATGAGCCAGAGGGCATCTTGGCAGCAGTCACAAGGTTCTTTGGCGTCAGATCGCTGGATGAGATTCCGCATTTATCCCATGCCGCCCGACGAACGCCAGTGGAGGCGATACCACCAGGCCAACTCGCCTGGTTGTTTCGGGTCCGTCAAATCGCCGAGGAAATGCCGACGCCGAAATACTCCCGACGTCGACTGCTCGATGCTATCGCGGAAATGGCTGGTTTACTCGGAAACCGGGAGGAAGTCAGATATGTCCCACGATTGCTGCATGAGGCCGGCGTCAGGTTCGTCTTGGTCGAGGGGCTCCCCAGCAGCAAGATCGACGGCGTTTGCTTCTGGCTCGACGGCGAGTCACCCGTAATTGGGATGTCGTTTCGATTCAATCGGATCGACAACTTCTGGTTCGTTCTACGTCACGAATGCGCTCACGTGCTGCACGGCCACGGAAAGAGACTGCCGATCGTGGATTCGGAGCTCGATCTTGCGGAACTCGACGACCAAGACGAGGAGCGGATAGCCAACTCGGAAGCTGCTGATTTCTGTGTTCCGCGCGAACGTATGGACTCTTTCTACAAGCGTAAATACCCGTTCTTCTCGGAGAGGGATGTAGTGGCGTTCTCAACGATCCTCGGAGTGCATCCCGGTCTAGTTGTCGGCCAGCTGCAAAGGCGGTTAGGACGCTACGACTTGCTCCGGCGGCACTTGGTGCCCGTGCTGGATCAGATCGAACATCGTGCAATGGTTGACGGTTGGGGACACTTCGTCCCCGTCGGATGAGGATACGCTAAGTGTCGAGATACTCAGAGCAAATGCAGGCAATCTTCCACAAGTACCAGCGTGAGGTACGCGCCGACCCCGCGAACCTTCACGAGGTGGTGCCTGGGCCATCGAAAAGGGACTATGGCAGCCCCGTCCCACCGACATCCGCGATCGTTTCGCGCGCGACATGGCAGACTCTCTGCGCCAAGAGTATCGCGTGGACGAAAGAGGTCGCAGCTATCGAGCGAACCACGCAGTTCGGGAGTCTAGGAACGGGCGGCAGACATCGCTGTGGGCAGACATTGACAACGCACCCCGCACACATATGGAGAAGGCGTTCGCCCAACGGCGTAGGCAGATTGTGGGGGATAGCTATCAGCTTCGATCGGATGTGGATCACTACAATGACGCCCACCCTGAAGAACGGCAGATCGAACTGATCTTGGACTTTACCGAAGACGTCGAGGAGATGCTGGTCGACAAGCGTATTGGTGAGGAGGACGACGCTGCGTAGCACCCGTTTTCCGGGCCGCCCCGCTGATGGCCCGCATCAGTATCTCAACAGTCTCGTCACGTCGGCCTCCTAGAAACTGCGGTGTTGGCGGCGGGGCGTCTCCGCGTAACGTTCGCCGCGGGACCGACCGCTGATGGCTTCGTGACCGTCGACTGAAAGTCGCGGTGAACTGGCCGAGCGTTTCCCGGGTGCTCCGCGCCCGCATCGACCAGGACTTCGGAAGCGATCTACATCTCCTCTACCGCTCAGGCCGGAACTACGACGCCGTGGTCAAGCCGTCGGACGACACGCTCGTGTTCGTGCGGGCGGGTGGTCGCCCGCAACGCGCACTTTGAACTGTGCGACGGGATCGGCCCTCTCCTCGTTCGAGGTGCGGCCTTCAAGGCTAGGCGGTAGACGACGATCTCGAGCTCCATCGTTCGCCAAGTAGGCGCCTATGGCGCCGAGGCCGATTGTGGTGACAGGTTCTCTCGCCGGTGCCCCCGTACGACGGGACCGCCGACGCGCCGCTCATCTATCCTTGGGGCACTTCGCCCATCTACTAAATCGTCAGTCCGGGAACCTCCGGGAGCGGCTGGGCACGCACCGGGACGTGATCGCCAAGGGACGGAACTTCGGCGGGACTACGGCAACAACTTCGGCCCAGGTACCAGTACGCCATCGCCTTCGGAGTGGATTGCTGCTGGTTCGAGCCCAAGAACGACGACACCCCCGCAACTTCGAAGCGAAGTTGATTCAGGAGTTCTACAACCACATCGGTGCGCTTCCAGCGGCCAACGGAAGCTGGCCCTCAATCAAGCAACGCGAAGGTTAGCCAAGCCGGGGACGACGACGGACTGGCTACGATCGGGTCGGATTGGAGAGTCGGAAGTCAGGCTGTGGACGGGAGGTTAGCCGCGCATGATGGGTGGGGGCGGGACGATCTCTTGAAGCATGGGGCTGCCGCCGGGGTGTGTGTGTTCAGCGCCCAAAGCACGCCGAACATCGTGGAAGCGTATCGGGAAAGGAGACGGTAGCACTGTTTTACGCTCCGCCGCCGCCAACACCAACTCAAAGGAGCCAGCTTCGCCATGAGGAAGTGGCTGAGGAAGCGGAAGGAGGAAAGGGAAGCCGCCAGGGAAGCCGAGAGAGCCCGGCGCAAGGCAAAGGCCGCAGAGGAACGCAAGCGCGAACAGGAACACCTTCGGTTGAAGTCCAATGTGCTGGCAATACTGGACGAGGGCAAACTGCCGGAAGTCAGCATTAACGTCACTGGCGGAACCTTGCCCTTCAAGCTCCTCAAGTCCGAACGGCTCCTATGGGTGTTCCAAGGCGTGGAATACCTTGAAGACAAGATGCGGCGCGAAATCCGTGGAAGGTCGAGCGGAATGAGCGTCCGGGTGGCGAAGGGCGTGTCCGTCCGCGTGGGGCAGTCGCGTGGAACGCCCGTGGAACGGCGGGAGCGTGTCTCCCACGGAACGGGACTCCTCGGCGTCGCCACCAAGAACATCTACTTCCGAGCGTCCACCGGCAGGTCCGTCCGCATCCCGTTCGCGAAGATGGTCTCGGTGACGAAGTATGCGGACGCCGTCGAAGTCGCGAGAGACCGCGCCAGCGGGCTCCCGGAGTTCTTCGCCGTGGGTCGCCGGGACGCGGATTTCCTCCACGACCTGCTCCACGCCATCCCCGCATCGGAAGTGACCGCATCCAGCGAAGCGGTCCCGGCGAGCCAGTACCACCTGCTCGGAACCGGCGACGGTGACCACTACATCGAACACGACAACGACGAGCCACCGGAATGAAGAAACTCGTGCTCGAAGAAATCGTCCGCGCGGAAGTGTCAACGGAGACGTTCGCGCCCACAATCCATTTCGAATCCAAAGGAGAACCATCCCATGGCAAAGAAGGTCACCAGCAAGAAGGTCGCTTCCAAGGCGTCCAAGGTCTTGCGCGACGGACGCACCGGTAAGGACTCGAAATCCGCCGCAGGGTCCGCCCTCGCCCAAACGGGAAAAGGCCAAGCCTAAGAAGAAGTGAGCGTCTCGCGCCGCGTCACGGAGCACTTCGGGATGATCGTCACGCCGCTGACGTGGCGACCATCACCCACCCCGTACGCCGACAGCGCCAGACGAATGTAGTTGTCGTCCTCGTTGAAAAGAAAACCGACCAGGGAGACCAAGGCGGGCACCCAGCCCGCCAGGTCGTCCTCGTCGTGCCAGCCCGCCTCCACGTTGAACGAATCAACCCAGGCGAGACGGACCACGGGCTGCAATGCCGGTGCGGAATCGTCGTGCATGAAGACTGTTTGGCGGTGATCCGAGTAGATTGTCGTCACTTAGTCACGAAGGATTCCCGAGGGTGGGCATCCGCCGCAACTCCGCTCGGACGGCCAACCGAGCGGATTGTAGCCACGTATATGATTCCCCTTTTTTGCGAGGGACAGGCCCCTCGCGCTCCCCGGCTGACGGCTCTTCCGCATACCGTGGCGCGGGTGGCCTACGCGGGCCGTAGGCCCGCGCACCACCAGAAGGGTCAGAAGCTCACACCCACGTTGACGAACATGTAACGCCCGAGCGCGTCGAAGTAGGCGGGGAACGTGTTGCCGTTGCCCGGCGCGGTACCTGCGTCGGAGCTCACTTGGGGATCCGTGTCCAACAGGTTGCTGACACCCGCCGTTGCCAAGAGGTAGTCGGTGGCCTGCCACTCGGCGGTCAGATCCCAGTAGGTCTCCGCTTCGAAGTCGATCTCGTTGGAGCCCAGGTCCTCGGTCTCGCCGAGGTAACGGAGGCCGACCGAAAGCCGTAGGTCGCGCGGCGCTTGCAGGGTCGCCTTGTAGTTGCCGCTCCACTTCGGTTGCGGGTTCTTGCCGCAGTAGGCGCCCCAGCGGCCGGCGCAGTCGAGCGGCGCCTCGCCGACCAGTTCGATCAGGTCCGCGGTCCACAGGTTCGTGGTCACGCCTTCCACGGTGACGAAGCCGAATCGCGTGCCGAACGTGTAGTCGAAGATGATGTCGAGGCCTTCGACCGTCTCCTCGCTCAAGTTGGTCGTCTGGGCCGAGATGTAGCCCCCGGTGAGCCACAGCGATCCGTTGACCGGGTTGCGGTTGATCAGGTCGCAGAAGGTCGCGATGCCGGTGTCCAGGCACTTCTCGAGGGCGGTGGCGGCGGGAATGGTGCCGATCCCCTTCTCCACGTTGATCTGGAAGTAGTCGAGGGTCACGGTCAGGCCTTCGAGGAACGCGGGTGTGGCGACGAGACCTGCGGTGAACGACGTCGCCTCTTCCGGTTCCACGTCGGGGCGTCCACCTTGGAGGATGTTGTACTGGTCCGCCGGCGACTTCAGGTCGGTGCCGTAGAGCGCGGCCGGCAACCCGGTATTGGCGCACGCCGCCTGGCTGGCGCTCATCGACAACCCGCACGGGTCGTCCGCCAAGTCGACGAGGTTGAAGCCTTGGGCGCGGAACAACTCGTAGAGGCTCGCGTGGCGGATGGCGGACTGGTAGGAGCCGCGCAACGCGATCGAGTCGGCGATCTGCCAGAACGCCCCCAGCTTGAAGGTGTCGGTGGTATTGCCGGTCGAGTAATCCGCGTAGCGGTAGCCCGCATCGAGGCTCAGGTTGTCGCGCACCGGGATACCGAGTTCGACGAAATACTCCGTGACGTCGTAGCCCCCGGCGAGCGGCAAGGTGGCGCCGCCGGAGCCGGAGCGGTCGCCCGTGCGGCTCGGTCGGTCGGGGCGGAAGTCGGTGCTGAGATCCTTGGTCTCGATGCCGATGGCGGTCGACAGCCCGCTCGGGGCACCGGGCAACGCGAAGGCGGTCTCGCCGGACAGCACGGCTTGCACGATGCGCTGCCGACCGGTGCCGAGCACGAAGGTCGAGTTGGCGATGTAGCGCTGTAGCTCCGGGCCGCCGTCGATCACCCCTTGGATGCCGCCGTCGCCGGGTCGGCCGCCTTGGAAGAGGTTGTACGGCATGCAGGCCGCGTCGCTGCCGTTCAGGGCCGCGACACACGTCGGCGTGCCGTTGACGCTGATCACATCGATCGCCCGGTTGATGGCCATGACCGACAGGTCGTTGCGGTACTCGCTGGTGTACTCGACGTCGGACGACTGGTAGGAGATGTCGAAGGACCAGCGCTCGCCGATGTCGCCGCGTACGCCGTAGATCGACACGGTGTTCTCGTAGGTGGTGATGTTCTGGCGCGGTCCGCCTTCGACGTTGCGCTTGAGCGAGTACAGGGGTGCCCGGTAGCCGATGATGTCGCCATCGCCAACCGCCTGGGCGAGCGTGGAGAGGTAGGCGAGCGCGGCCGCGGCACTCGGGAAGTCCGGTGCGTGATCGCCGCCCATGCCGGCCCAGTTGCCGCACACCGTGTCGTACTGCTGCTTCGAGAGCAGCGGGTTGTAGCAAGGCAACGACGTGATGTTGCCGAAGGTCCCGGAGTAGGCGATCTGCGCATTGGACTCGGACCGCATCGATCGTACGCTCGCATACGCTTCCACGGTGTCGGCGACTTGGTAGTTGCCGAAGAAGCCGACGTTGAGCCGCTCATCCGGGCGCTGGAAGAAGTTGGTCGGGTTGTAGTTGAAGGTCTGCCCGGCCCGGGGCACGAATTCGTCCCCGAGGACCTTGAGATCGAGTCCCGTGACCGACGGGTCGGCCGTGTTGACGTAACCGAGCGCGGAGTAGCCGCCGAAGTCCGCCCAGCGACCCGGTGGAATCGTGGACGAGCCGCCGCAGGCGCTCTTGCCCCGCGTCAGTGCGCAGGCCGAGATGTCGTAGTCGCCTTGCAGGATGGGCGCCGTGTCGGTCTTCTCGATGAAGCCGGTGACATGGCCGCGCCCGTCTAGCACGCCGCCGCCGAAGGCGAGCGCGAGCTTGTCGGTCTCGCCGGTGGTGACGTCCCCGTCAGCCACCTGGTAGTCGTAGGACCGGACCAGTTCGCGGAACTCGCCGTTGTCGTTGGTGTGCTGGTAGCGGCTGTGCATGTAGCTCGCGCGGAAGCCCTCGAAGTCGTTGTCGAGAATGAAGTTGACGACGCCGGCCACCGCATCGGATCCGTAGACCGACGAAGCGCCGCCGGTCAGGACTTCCACCCGCTCCAGCAGCAAGGTGGGTATGGAGTTTAGGTCGGCGCAGTTGCCGCCACCCGTGGTGCCGGGAGCGAGGCGCTGGCCGTTGATCAGCACCAGCGTCCGGGCGCAGCCGAGATTGCGGACGTTCACCGTCGCCGTGCCCGAGGCGCCGTTGGACGCCGTGATCGCTTGGCCCGGGGAGACCTGCGGCAGATCGTTCAGGTAGTCCTCCACGCGCGTGATACCGCGATCCGCGATGTCCTCGGCTTCGACCGTGGTGATCTGCGACGAACTGACGACGTTGGGGTCGCGGATTCGCGTGCCCGTGACCACGAGTTCCTCGATTTCGACGGCCTGCTCGTCCTGGGCGAGGGCGGTTTGCATGCCGACAGGCAAGCCGATAAGTACCAGTGCGCCCCAGAACGGCGCACCGCGATTGACCAATAGCATGTGTGTTCCTCGATCGGGTGGGAGTGTGGTTGTTGGCGTGCTTCGGCGAGCACACGCTATTTTCTCACGCTGCGGGCCTGATGGCCCACTCCCGAACCGCATCCTCCCGGACGACGGCCCGATGCCCCAAATGCGGCGCTAGGCCGTGTTTCTGGTGGAAACGGTCGTGACCAACACGGCCACGCCCAACGCGTCGAGTGCCGACGCCACATTGTCGATTCGGCTGGCGCGGCGCGGGTGCAGCATCCGACGGACCACGGCTTCATCCACGCACAGCCGCCTGGCAAGCTCCGACTTCGTGACGCGGTCGCGCGCCAATGCGCAATGCAGTGCTGCCTTGGCCGCGAGCAGCGGGCGCAGCGCCACGACCACCTCGCCGGGTCGCGCGAGGCTTGGCGACGGGATCACCTCACCACGGGCCATGCGTTCGGCGACGGCGAGTTCAAGGACCTCCTCGGCCGCTGTCTCGGCTTCGCTCTTGTTCGGGCCGTAGGTGATCGCCTCCGGCAGGTCGCCGAAGGTCACTGTGAAACCGCCTTCCGGCTCAGGCGTGAGCTGTGCCGGGAACGCGAGGGTCGTCTCAATACGGTCTTGAGCCATCTCGTGGGATTCTCGGATGGAAGCGTCCGATGGTCAACGGGTTTGGCGTCCCACTCGCGGACTCGCGAATGGCACGCGGACGTCCACGAACGGCTTGCCGTCAGCGTCCGCCACTCGGGCTAGTCGGACGTGCGGATCGCGTTAGAATCGGTCGCTTGTTGCCCCGTCGAACCGAGGCGCCATGAAGAAATCGAGCCACTGGGGCGACAACCTGCGCCTGGTCGGAATCTGCCTCATCGTGTGGTTCGTCGTCTCGTTCGGTTGCGGCATCCTGTTCGTCGACGTCCTCAACCGCTTCACCATCGGCGGCTTCGGGGTCGGCTTCTGGTTCGCCCAGCAAGGCAGCATCGTGGTGTTCCTGCTCGTCATCGTCGCCTACGTTGTCGGCATGGCGGTCGTTGACCGACGGCACGGCGTTGCAGAGTCCGACGACCCGTCCTCAGACGAGGCCTCGTCTCACGACGAGGTTGACAACGAATGAGCCTGACGGTTCTGACCTACCTGGTCGTCGGCGCGTCGTTCGCCCTCTACATCGGCATCGCGTTCGCCTCGAAGGCGCGCAGCACGGGCGACTTCTACGTTGCCGGCAAGCACGTCCACCCGGTCGCCAACGGCATGGCGACCGCAGCCGACTGGATGTCGGCGGCGTCGTTCATCTCGATGGCCGGGCTGATCGCCTTCCTCGGCTACGACGGCTCGGTCTACCTGATGGGCTGGACGGGCGGCTACGTGCTGCTTGCGCTCCTGCTCGCGCCCTACTTGCGCCGATTCGGCAAGTTCACCGTGCCGGAGTTCATCGGCGAACGCTACTACTCGGACGTGGCGCGCGTGGTCGCCGTCATCTGCCTGATCGTGATCTCGTTCACCTACGTGGCCGGCCAGATGCGCGGGGTCGGGATCGTCTTCTCGCGCTTCCTCAACATCGAAATTGGCTACGGCCTGTTGGTCGGCATGGGCATCGTTTTCGTCTACGCGGTGCTCGGGGGCATGAAGGGAATCACTTACACCCAGGTCGCGCAGTACTGCGTGCTGATCTTCGCCTACACCGTGCCCGCCGTGTTCATCTCCCTCCAGGTGACCGGCGTTGTCCTGCCGCAGGTCGCCTTCGGTAGCGAAATCGCAGGTGGCGGCTACCTGCTCGCGAAGCTCGACGCCATCGTCACGGACCTCGGCTTCGCGGAGTACACGTCGGGTACCAAGAGCCGCATCGACGTCTTCTTCATCACCTTGGCGCTGATGGTCGGCACGGCGGGCCTGCCGCACGTGATCGTGCGTTTCTTCACGGTACCGAAGGTCCGCGACGCACGGGCCTCCGCGGGTTGGGCGCTGCTCTTCATCGCCATCCTCTACACCACGGCGCCGGCCGTCGGCGCACTGGCCCGGCTCAACCTGACGACCACCATCCAGACGGGGCCGGTCGGCGAGGAGACCGGCAACCTGCCCTACGAAGAACGGCCCGAGTGGTTCAGGACTTGGGAAGAGACGGGCCTGCTGACCTTCGAGGACCGCAACGGCGACGGCCGCATCCAGTACTACAACGACGCCAACGCCGATTTCGCGGCCCAGGCGGAGAGCTTTGGCTGGGAGGGCAACGAACTGACGGTGGATCGCGACATCATCGTGCTCGCCAACCCGGAGATTGCGGGCCTGCCGGACTGGGTGGTGGCCCTGGTCGCGGCCGGCGGCATCGCGGCGGCACTGTCTACCGCCGCGGGCCTCCTGCTGGTGATCTCAGCGGCGGTCTCGCACGACCTCTGCAAGGGCGTCTTCATGCCGCGCATCTCGGAGCGCCAGGAACTGATGGCGGGGCGGATCAGCGCGGCCGTCGCGATCCTGATGGCGGGTTACCTCGGCTACAACCCGCCGGGTTTCGTGGCGCAAGTGGTGGCGTTGGCGTTCGGACTCGCCGCGGCGTCGCTGTTTCCGGCGATCCTGCTCGGGATTTTCTCCGTGCGCATCAACAAGCCTGGCGCCGTTGCCGGCATGCTCGCCGGCCTCTTGTTCACGGTCGGCTATATCATCTACTTCAAGGGCGTCGTGATCGAACCGTTCGCGGCCGACGTGGCCGAGAACTGGCTGTTCGGCATCTCGCCCGAGGGGATCGGCGGCATCGGCATGCTGATCAACTTCGCGGTGGCGTTCTCGGTGAGTGCATTGACCCGTGAACCGCCGGAGGACGTGAAGGCGATGGTGCGTAGGATCCGGGTACCGCGATGACAGACACGACGCAGTCCTTGGCGCAATCCCTCGCGCAATCCCTCGCGAAGGAGGCGTGCCAGGCGTGCCGCCCGGGCAGCCCCCGTGTATCGCCAACCGATGCGGCCGACCTACTCGGTGCGTTGCCGGGGTGGGAGATCGCCGAGGCTGGCGGCATCGACGTGTTGACGGCCACGTTCACGTTCGACACGTTCCGCGACGCGCTCGAGTTCGCCAACCGGGTCGGCGACTTGGCGGATGCAGCCGACCACCATCCGGAGATCGTCGTCGAGTGGGGCAGGGTACGCGTGCGCTGGTGGACCCATACGATCGGTGGCCTGCACCGCAACGACTTCATCATGGCCGCGCGCACCTCGGCGGCGGAGAATTAGCCCCAATGAACGAACGCCAACCTCCCGTCGACTACATCGAGCGCACGCGCGCCGTGTACTCCTCCCTCGGCTATCCACCGTATCGCTGGGTCGCCAACGAGCCGCTCAGCGCGCTGGCCCGCACGGCCAGGCCGCAAAACGAATGGCGCGTGGGCCTGGTGGCCTCCGGCGGCATCTATGCCGTCGGTCAGATCGCCTTCCATCACCGCGACGACTTCAGCTACCGGGAAATCGCCCGCGACACGGCGGTCGAGGATCTGCGCACGACGCACTTCGCCTACGACCTGGACGACTCGCGCCAGGATCCGAACGTGGTGTTCCCCCTCGAGATCCTCCGCGACATGGCGTCCGAAGGCGTGATCGGCGAGGTGGGGCCGACCGCGTACACGTTCATGGGCGGCATCTACTCGGCGCGCCGGGTACGCGACGCGCTGGCCCCGGCACTGGCCGACCGCCTGGTCGCCGATGCCGTCGACGTTGCCCTCATGGTGCCGGTCTGACCGGTCTGCCACCAGTCCGTGGGACTGATCGCGAGAGAGGTCGAGGCGCGCGGGATACCGTCCGTCAGCCTGTCGAGCGCGCTTTCGATCACCCGATCCGCGGGGGCGCCGCGCGCCGTCTTCCTCGACTTCCCGTTGGGACGCACGGCCGGGCGCGCATTCGACAAGGCCATGCAGCGGGACATCGTTGGCCGTGCCCTCGATCTCGTGCGCGACGCCACGACTCCCGGGACGGTGATCGACGTCGACTACCGCTGGGCGGCGGACGACACGTGGAAGGACGGTGTCATGCGGGGCGACAGCCGCCTCGAACGCTTCGATACGCCGCAATACCAGTGCGCGGAAGATGCCGCGCTGGCCGACCCCGAATGCCCGACGTGCATCTTGCCAGCACCGGCCCGGAGTCACGCCGGAGGCCCGTAACATCTTGTAATGAGGCGACCTTGACCGGTTAGCCGCCACCTGTCATGGTGGTGGCCACGCGAATGTTCGCGAGGGTGCCGACGTGATCAGCAGCGCGGAATCTCTAGCGTATCAGGCGGAAGCGCTTCCCGGCGTGTCGCGGACTTTCGCGCTCACCATTCCGCAACTGCCCGATCCGTTGTGCCACGTTGTCGGCAACGCCTACCTCCTGTGCCGCATCGCTGACACGATCGAGGACGAACCCGCCCTGCTCGTGGAGCAGAAGAACGTCTACCTCGATCGATTCGTCAGCGTCGTCAAGGGGGCGTCCTCGGCGCGGGAATTCAGCCGGGATCTCCATCCGATGCTGTCCGAAGCGACCATCGAGGCCGAGCGTGATCTCGTGGCCAACGTCGATACGGTCGTCGGGATCACGCGCGGATTCCGTCGTGCGCAGCGCCAGCCGATCGAGCGCTGCATTGGCATCATGGCCCCGGGGATGGCCGAGTTCCAGGCCACGATGACACCGCGCGGGCTCGAGCACATGCGCGACCTGGACCGATACTGCTACTGCGTGGCGGGCGTCGTTGGCGAGACGCTTACGGAGTTGTTCTGCGACCATTCGCCCGGCCTCAAGAGCCGGCGGGAACGATTGCTCGCCTTATCGTTGCGTTTCGGACAGGGGCTGCAGATGGTGAACATCCTCAAGGACTTCTGGGTAGACCGGGAACGGGGTGCCTGCTGGCTGCCCCGGGATGTGTTCGCCGACGTCGGCGTCGATCTTTCGTCTCTCGCTCCGGGGGAAGGCCAGGCCGGAAGCAAGTTCGCCATCGCCATGTTGCGACTGATCTACGTGGCCGCCGGTCACTTGGCGGGCGCATTCCGATACACGATGCTGATTCCGGCCAGGGAAACCGGTATGCGCCGGTTTCTGCTTTGGTCGCTCGGCATGGCTGTGCAGACGCTGCAGCGGCTCGCGGAGAACCCGACATCGGTCAACGGGGACCAGGTCAAGATCTCGCGCAACGAGGTGCGCGCCATCATCATGGCGACCAGCGCTCTCGTGCGCTGGGATCGCGGCTTGAGATGGATGTTCGACCGTGCCGTAGACCGGATTTCGCGGACGGGCAGCGCGGGGTGATCGCCGCGAGGCTGGTCCGGTACATCGCGCCCGTCCTTTTCGCCGCGGCGGCGTTCGCGTTCGCCGCGGCGGCGTTCGCGGCGCATGCTCCCACGACGGCAGCGCAATCCGCCTTCGACGAAGGGCGATACCTCGAGGCCGCCGAGTTGGCGGAGTCGCTGGGCACGTCGGACGGGCACGCCTTGGCGGCCGAGGCCTTGGCGGTCTACGGCCATTTCGTCGCGCCCGAGGACGAGAAAACGGATGTCCTCGAACGCGCCAACGCGCTCGCTGGCCAAGCCGTGGCGCTTGACGAGACGAATGCGGAGGCCCGATTCCAATTCGCGCACGCGATGGCCCGGTACGCGCAGAGCATCGGGCCGGTGAAGGCGTTGCGGCAAGGCTACGTGGGGCGTTCCCGCGAGTCGATCGACGCCGTCCTCGAACTCGACCCGAACATGGCCGCTGCGGTCCTGAGCCTCGCGTCCTGGCATGCGGACGTGGTCGACGGCGCCGGCCGCCTCATCGGGCGAACCGTCTACGGGGCAACCTTGGGTGCGGCGATCGAGAACTACGAGCGCACGTTGGAACTTGCACCTGATGAGAAGGTGGCCTACTACGAGTTCGGGCGCGGGCTCGCGGCGATCGGTGGCCGTAAACACCGGGAGCGGGCCCGCACGCTCTTGAACCAAGCCGTGGAGTTGCCGTCGACCAACCACTTCGACGGGATCATCCACGAACGCGCCTTGGCGGAGTTGGCCGCCCTCGACGCACGGTAGCCCCCGCTCAGAAGCTGTAGGTCACCCCCAGTTCGACGAAGCTGTCTTCGCGCGTCTCGTAAAGGACATCCCACGGGTCGAGTTCGAGCAATGCGACGGCTTCCAGTCGCAGCGACCATCGATCCGTTAGCCGTCCAGTCAGTTCAGCCGTTAGCACGCGGGAGTCGTGGTCGGTTCCGAGCAGGGCACTGACCAGCAATTCCGTGCCTTGAACGTCGTTGAACGCCAGTCTCGTCGCTAGGAAGACGTCGTTGTCGAACTTCGTGGTTGCGCGGAGCCCTCGCTCGTCGTAGCACCACTCCGCGAGAACGGTGATGTCCGCCGCGGTCTCGAGTAGGCCGTGGAACGTGTACTCGCCCCCGAGCACGAACGAGGCGTAGTCCTCTTTCTCGCCGAGGCGATTCGACATCCCGCTCCGATAGATGGCCTCAAGCTTCAGCAGCCACGTATCGAATGTCGCTTGGCCATCCAGTCCCGCTTGACGAATCTGCTCGTAGTGGGGCGCCAACGCGAGTTGACCGTCAGCGCGGATCCTGGGGGCGAGGAAGGGTTCCCTGCTCGTCCCTTGGAACGCGCTGATGCCGAAGTCCAGGAATCCGACGCTGTGGCTATAGCGCGCGGCCGCATCGACGTGGCGTTCCTCTTGGTCGCTTTCGTAGCTGACCATCCCGTCGTCCACGAGCCACGGCAACCTCAGCCGGCCGGCGTACCCCGGAAACGTCCTCTGGCGGTGATACGGCAAGCCGAATAGTTCCATCGTCCCCCAGTTCCCCGCGTAGGCGAAGTAGGCCATGGGTTGGCCGAGCTTGGACTTCTCGTCCGGGTGCTCGACGAGGTCGATTTGGTTGATGATGTCGACGAGGTTGTTGGACTCGACAACCCCCCAGAACGCGCGGTCGACGCCTAGGCGCGTTTCCCACTGCCCGTCGCCAAGGGGACCGTAGAACAGGGCGTAGGCCTCGTGCAGGTCCGCGTGTGTCCGTTCCGGATCGTCGCTGTCGAACCGGTAGAAGGGCGACAGCGTGAAGCTCCAGCCGGTTCGGTCCTCCACGTAGAGTTGCGGCATCGCCACCAAGCCGCTGGGACGGGACCTCTGTCCGGCATGGCCGATGGCGCGATAGAACAACCGTGTCTCCGCGCGCAAGCTCCCGGTCAGGTCGATGCGGGTGAAGCGGTCTGTCCAAGTGGGTGCTTGCATGCGAGGGGCAGGCCCCTCGCGCTCCCCGGCTGAGGGCTCTCTCATGCGAGGGGCAAGCCCCTCGCGCTCCCCGGCTGAGGGCTCTCTCATGCGAGGGGCAAGCCCCTCGCGCTCCCCGGCTGAGGGCTCCGCCGCTTCGACGTGGATCGCGATGTCCTCGGTGACAGCCGCCGCATCGTCGTCGACGGTCGCTGGCACCGTGGGTGCCACGTCCGCAGCGACGGCACTGCGGCGTGCCGGCGCGGGCGCGAACCAGGCGTCCTGTCCACGCTCGGCGGCGCGCTCGATCAACTGCCGGGCTGCCGCCTCGGGCGTCGGTTCGGACACGACGCGGTGGAAAACCGTGCCGTCGACGAGAACCTCCGTAACCGCAAGCCCAACGCCCAGACGCTCGGCGAGGACTTCGGCCTGGCTTTCCGCGGTCTGGGCGTTCAGGTAGCTCCCGAACACCACAACGCCCGACGACGCCGTGGCGAAAGCCGGTCCGCCCAGGGTGAGCGCGAGGACGGTGGCCGCGAGCCGTCCGCAAACGCGCCCGGCACTGGTGCCGGGCATCCTAACGGGCGCGCCTCAGACCTGCCTGCGTGAAGTCACTCGCATCGAGGTCGGTCTGGAAGTCGTAGTCGGCCCAAGTCAGGACGGTTGTCTTGCCGGTCAGGTGATTGACCATCGTCATTTGCCCGGCCTGCCAGTAGCGATCCAGGTAGCGTTCGTAGCCGTCGAGGGTGAGCGTCTTCAGGTGCGCGTCCTTGCGATCGAAGTACTCGACTTTCCAGGTTCGAAGTTCCTCGGTGTCCCGCCAGACGGTCTGGCGGCTATACCCGGACCGCTCGTCAGTGGGAGTCCGTTCCACCACGGTACAGGTCAACTCCCCGCAGGCCTCGTCGCGCAGGTGCCGGTAGCCGAATTTCTCGACTTCCGGCGGGGTCATGTCTTCGTAGGCGAACTCGCTGCCCATGAACGAGCCGGAGCGGTTGCCGGAGCTGATCCTCTTCACACGCTTCAGCGCCGGCAGGTAGAGCCACTGGTCGTCGCCCTTGTCCTTGTGTGCGTGAATCAGGAAGGCCGTGCCTTGCACGTCGCGCGGTTCGTCGAAAACGAACAGGCTCATGTCGCCGTCGCCGTCGACTTCCATCACCTTGACGCGCAACTCGCGCTGGCTCTCCTGGCCGCGCTTGTTGCGCAGCAGCATGTTCTGGCGGGCGGTGAAGTTTCCGAAACCGAGGCGCCTCTCCCGGGCCTCGAGGGCGATGTCGAGTCCTTTCTGTTCAGCCTCGGCGAGTTCCTGGGCTGCCGCCGTCGAACCGGGGGCCGTCACGACGATCGCGGCTGCGATTGAGGCGATGCATAGGCCGCTTGAGCGCAGAGGGGATCCTAGGGTCATGTCTTTCTCCGATCGAAGGCCATGAGCAGGGGCGGTAGCAGCAAGAAGTCGGCAACCAAGGCCAGCGCCAGTGTGATGGCCACCAGCACGCCAAGCGTCCAGCTCACCTCGAAGCCCGATGCCGCGAATACGAGGAATCCGGCCACCAGGATGGCCGTCGTCGTGAAAAGCGCCCGACCCGTCTCCCCGAACGTGGCGCGCACAGCGTCTGCGGCGGAGTGCCCCGCCGTTCGAACGCGCTGGTACTTGGTGAGGAAGTGCGTCGTATCGTCGACGACGATGCCGAACGCGACGGCCGTCATCACCGACCCCGCAAGGCCGACCTGCCCGACCAGGTATCCCCACACGCCGAAGCTCATGGCCGCGGGAATGTAGTTCGGCACGAGGCTGATGATCCCAAGCCGCCAGCTCTTCAAGACTAGGAGGAGAATGAGCGAGATTCCGCCCATGGCGAGAATGGTGGCCTGGAGCATGCTCGCGATGTTGCGTTGGGACAGGTGCGCGAACGTGATCGTGAAACCGGTGGCCGGGGACGCAAGGTCCGGCGCATTCGCCTGCAGCCAGTCCTGCGCCCGGACGTCGAAATCGCGTTGTTGACTCGCGGTGAGGCCGCCGCGTGCCATCGCGGTCAACCGCGTCGCGGACTTGGCGACGTCAAGACGGTCGTTGAGGTCGTTGCCGAACGGCAGCGACAGTTCGTAGAGGAGCAGGTACTGCGCGGCAAGCTCTCCTTCGTCGGGGATCCGGTAGTACGCCGGCTCGTCGCCGTGCATGTTCTGGTTCAGACGCTTCATGATGTCCGGGAATGCCTGCACATGGCTGACCTCGGGCTGGTCGCGCAGCCACTGCGCGAAGCCGTCGACGGCGCGGAGGTAGTTCGGGTCGGTGATGCCACCCTCAACCCCCGAATCCAGGGAGTACTCCCAGGACTCGAGCCCGGTCAGGTTCTCCACCACGAAATCGGTGTCGCGCCTGAATTCGTAGCGGTCGTCGAAATAGGTGGTCCAGTTGTCGGTGAAGTCGAGCCTCGTCGCCCCGGCGATCAGGGCCACGGTCAGGAGGCTCATCGTCCAGATCAGCGTCACGCGGCGTGCAATGACGAAGTCCGCCAGGCGATCGAGGAATCGCCATTCCGCGCGTGCCCGCCCCGGACGCAAGGGCAGCAAGGCGAGTACGGCGGGCAGCACGGTCATCGAGTACACGAAGGCGCACAGGACGCCGAATGCGACCAGGTTGCCGAGCACGCGGAACGGGGGCGCCTCGGAAGCGTTGAGGGTGAGGAATGCAACGGCGGTGGTGACCGATGTGAGGAGCACCGGGTAGGCGTTTTCGCGCACCGACCGGATGATCGCCTCGTACTTCGTCAACCCGCGGGAAAGCCCGGTCAGCGTTGTCGACACGATGTGGATGGAGTCCGCGACCGCGATCGTCAGCACGATGAGCGGTACGCCGGCGTTCACGGGGTTGAACACCGTGCCCACCCACCCCGCGAAACCCATGGTCGTGTTGATGGTGAACATGAGCGTGACCACGACGGCGACCGTTGCCACCACGGAGCGCAGAATGGCAAACGCGACGAGCACGATGACGACGAAGACGATGGGCGTGAGCTGCTCCAAGTCGTCTCGGGTTGCGTCGGCGAACGCACGGTTCATCAGGACGTCGCCGGTGACGTGGAGGCTGATCTCCGGATACGCCTCGCGGAAGTCGTCCAGGACGGCGTGCAAGTGGTCAGTGATTTCGATCACCGCCGCATCGGGGTCTTCGGGCAGGGCGAAGGTGATCGCCACGGCCCCCACGCGTCCATCGACGGACACCAGGCGCCCGACGGTCTCGGGAGTGCCCAGGGCGATCCGTTCGACACGCGCCAAGGCATCGTCGTCGAGAGCTTCCGCATCTTCCACGAGTGGCCCCACCACGAGGTCGTCGCCGGACGACTCGCTGTGGTTGTAGTTGGTCAAGGAGTCGACGCGGATCGAGTGGGGCGTCTGCCAAGCGGACTCCGTCAACGCTTCGACGACGCCAAGCGCCTCCCGGGTGAACACGGAGCCCTCCGTGGGGGCAACGGCGATCAACGCCGTGTCGGACTCGGTGTAGGTGGCCTCCAAGGCCTGGTAGGCGAGCAACTGCGGATTGCTCTCGTCGAAGAGCACTTGATGGTCGTTGGTGACGCCGATGGAAACGGCGCCGCCGCTCGCGATCAGCATCGCCAACGCCGTGACGGCCACGACCAGCCAAGGTCGAGCCAACAGCGCCGTCGCGTAGCGCACCAGGGCTGCCGACCCGGCTTCCGCGCCGCCGGGCTCGTCCGATTGGGGAGGGGATGCCATGCGCGGAGCTTACCCGTTACCAGGGTCGAGATTTGGCCGACCGGAAGTGATCGGGCATTCGGTAGCGTTCGTCGGGCGCGTCGTACACCGAAATGTCCAGCAACTGCGCGAAGTTGGTCGACCTCACCGTTTGCCTGCCCTGCAACAGCCGCTGCGCTTTCTGCTTGGCCCGGAAGGCGAGCAGCGAGCCCGCCGTCATCATCTTCGGGAAGCGCAGTTGGTCGGCGAGCTTGCCGCCGATCAGGGCCCGAGACAGCCGGTAGGCGAGCTTGACCACTTCGCGTTGCCGCTGCTCCTCCTCGATGCCGGCGGTCAACGGAATCGCCGCGATCAGGGCGTTCGCCATCTTTGCCGCGTCCTCGTCCGGCGGCGGTTCGCACAGGTGGGCGATCGTGAATATCCGCTTCGCGTGGTCCCGATCAGCGTACAGGATGTCCTGCGGCACTCCCATGACGTAGCCAGCATAGCGCCAGACATCCATGACGCTGGCCTGCTCCTCGTCGTTGAAGGCCGCACCCACCTGCGCCGCATGGTCCAACAGGCGCATGGAGAAAACCGTCAGGGCGAGTCCCATGTGCGCGGCGCTGATCGGCGTTCCGACATCTGCCTCATCCCAGACGCCGGATTCCGCCAACAGGTGTCGGACGCGGGCGTGCACAAACCGCACGCGCAACGACAGCTTCCATCCATCGCCATGCCTCTCGAGGCCGCCGGGATAGAACACTTCCATGAGATGGCGGTTGTTCTGCATAAGCCGGCGGCGCCCGGACTCGGGTGTCAAGACGCGACCCGTGGTGGCGAACGACTTGGAGATGAGTGTTGAGAAGCCCTCGATGAGGACACCGCAAACGAACGCTACGAGCATGTTGGCGGCATTGAGATTGAACGCGCGAATCGCGGGTGCGTGGGACTCGAAGTCGCCCCATGGCGGCGGGCCGACCTGGTCGTCGAAGAAGTGGCGGAGCGAGCGTGGCGCACGGCTGAGTTGCTCTGCGTCGTCCTCGATGCCCGCCCGAATGTAGCGGTTCAGCAATGCGCCATCGAGGTTGGCGACGTCCGCCATCACGGGATCCAGTTCGGGATCGCCGAGCCGCGTGTGCCGAATGTAGTTTTCCGCCAGTTCCGAATCCACGCCGCAAGCCTCGGCGTAACCCGCGGCATATGCGCCGGGAGGCTGCAACATGCTCGAATCGTCCCCTGCCGGATTCACTTGAACTGTAAAGGGAGGTACGTACCCGATCAAGACTGCGCCTGTTCGGCGCCGGCAGCCACTCGGCCGTCGAGCCCGCAACCGAACCAATGCGTCATCGCGGTCGAATTCGCGCCAGGAACTCCGTCGTCAGGCGTTGCCACTCGAGCTTCAACCACGGCGTGTACTGCCCGGGTGCGGTGTCGATTTCCCGGTCGAGATCGCCGGGCGAGATCCAGCGCCACTCGGCGATTTCCGTAGCGTTGATGCGTGGTGCGCTTGCGCCGTGGGCGACGAACACGGAACACAGTTCGTGCTCGCTGCCGACGCCCTCGAAGGATGCTTGGTACTGGAACTTGAACAGATACTCGGGTGCGACGACGAGGCCGAGTTCCTCCTCGGCGCGCCGCACGACCGCCTGCGGCAGGGACTCGCCGCGGCGTGGATGGGAACAGCAGGCGTTGGACCAGAACCCGGGCCACAGCCGCTTGTCCGGATGCCGTTTCTGCAAGAGGGTCTCGCCCCCGGTGTTGAACACGAACAGGGAGAACGCTCGATGGAGCATGCCGTCCCCGTCGTGGCATGACGCCTTGTCGAGTGTCCCGACCTCGCGGTCCTGTTCGTCGACCAGGATCAGCGGCTCGTCGTCGTAGGATACGACCTCGAATCGGGGTGCCGTGGGCATGGGGACCTATATTAGCCGTCCCACCAAGGGACCGCACTCACCTGCACTCTGGCGTTGCGACCTCCTGCGTAGAGAACGAAGGCACCAGTTCGGTTCGCCCGCGATCCAGCAACGCCCTGACCACCGCCGGGGCGCCGCCCGGCAAATACACCGAGCGTCTACGGACTGCTGTGCACATCACGGGGTGACGATCGATGTCCAACCGGCCGAGCGCGTCAGCGATCAGTTCCTCATCGACGGCCGTGGCGCGGCCTCGTCCGTCACACATTGGTCAGGATCTCAACCCCGAGGCGCCGATGGACAGCGACCGCGCGCAACGTGCGGTGAGCGGAAGTTTCGCTGTGATCAACCGAACGACACTGCCGCCGCAACGACGGTACGAGGAAGTACGTACAGTCGTTCCGTGACTTGGTAGACTTCGCCGGACTCGCTTCGACGGAAGCCTAGTGTCCGCCAAACCCGTGACGTTCGATCCGACGGCCTCTCGTTTCGATTGGGACGAAGCGGCGTTTGCCACCGAACTTGACGCCGAAGGTCGAGCACGGTACGACGCAGCCCATGGGGAACCGCGCGAGGGTGCGGCCGATTGCTCTTTTTTGGCCGCCGTTGGTTCCGCCACCGCCAGTATCGCGCGTGCCGCCCGCCACGAAGTCAGCAGCAGTTACGGGGTCGTGATCGACAGTGCCGTTCCGCCGGCCCACGCGGACGCGGAACTGCGCAAGGAGCAGGACGCGGCATTGGGAGACATGGAGCAGATCTGCCGGAACGGCATCGACGCTACCACCCCGCTGAAAGAGGCGGTCAACACCACGCGGGCACAATACACCGACTTCACCGTGAACCACGGTCTGGTGGGTGAGACTGCCGATGACCAAGACCGATGGGCTACTTCCTGGATCGTCGCCGTTGCTGCGCTCGAAGTAGGCCTCAACGCGTGGACGCTTGGCACTGCACACCCGTCGGGTTTGGTTGGCGTCCTTCCGGAGATGTTCGTTTTCACCGCCGTCAACGTTTTTGCGGGTCTCGTGATCGCGTACGGCCGGCGAAGGAAGAACCATCACCCGAAGTTTCGCGCAAGACGCCTGACCGGCTGGCTGTGCGTTGCAGCCGCAGTGGTCCTTGTGCCGCTGGCGAACCTCGTCTTCGGCCACTACCGGGATGCGTTGGTCAGCCTGCAGCGGGAAATTGCTGACGGCGACTACCAGACGTTCCTCGAGTCATGGGCCGTCTTGTTCCCCACGGCGCTGGCGACGGCTTTCTCGGATGAATGGATTCCGAAGAGCATGCAGACGGTCGCCCTGATCTTCGGCGGCATGTTCATGGCTGGCTTGGTTCAGTACAAACGCTACCGTGCGGACGACCCATATCCTGGGTTCGGCGAACTTTCGCGCAAGCGCCAACGAGCACAAGAGCTTTACGCGCGGGAAGTGGCCGCCATCAATCGGCGAGTCACGGTTCGGGCAGACGAGGCCATCGCAGCGCTGTCCGCAATAGCGACTGAAGTCGCGCTGGTCCCGGCGTTGGCCGCCGAAGTGCGACGCAAGTTCGAGTCCTGGGGCGACGCATACCGAAACCTAGTCGCCGGTCTTACCGACGCGGCGAAGAAACGCTTGGAGGCGTATCGGCAGACCAATCGGGGCCTTAAGCCTTGGCCGGAGACACTCGATGCCGCGTTCGACGGGTTTGCCCTGGATCCCGCTCTCAGCGATCCACCGAAGCCGCCGGCCGTGCCCGACGGACAGGATCGCGACATCTTGGCCCTGCGGGAGCAGTGCGACAAGGTCGTGCTGCTGGCGAGGAGCCGATACGGATCGGAAGTATTCGCACCGTTGCTGGCGGTCGATCCGAACGACCAGAACCATCGCCAGTTTGCGGATCCCGTCGGAAAGCTCAGAGAAATCAAACGTGAAATCAGCGGAATGCTGCGACCTCAAGACTGAACGGGTCGGTGGTTGGTCTTGAAGCGAATACCTGCGGTTCTGGGCGCGGTCTGCGGCCTCGTTGGCTGCGGCAGCCCTGTGGACACTACTACGCTATGTCCGCCGTCCGGGCCGCAATCCACGACGGTAGTAATCTTCGATACGTCCGATCCGCTCGCGCCGCACCAGCTTGCGGCGTTGGACCAGTTCACGACTTCCCTTGTGTCCAAGGGCGAGTCCGAAGGCTCCGAAAACTACGTTCCCAAGGGCCACCTGTTGGTCGTCTACGAACTCGCCGAGAGCGGCGAGACGCCAGTGGAGACATTCCGCATGTGCAACCCCGGCGACCCAGGAGATCGCAGCGTACTCGACGGGTTCACCGAGGGAGAAATCGCCGTCATGGTGCGCTGGACGCAATTCGACAAGGCGATTCGACAAGCGTTCCCCACTGCGGACGACCTGTCGTCGGCGCCAAATTCGCCGATCATCGAGACCATCCGCTACGTGCGCAACAAGGAGTTCCCGCGTGTTGCCGACGCTAACGACAGCCAGCCGAACACAGGCACGTTACTGATCGTCTCCGACATGCTGCAGAACTCGGACTTGCTCTCCCACTATGGCGGGCCGCTACCGTCCGTTGATGGTCTGCCGCAGTCGTTCGCGCTGGACCTTACAGGCATCGACGTCGGCGTACGCTATCTGCGGTCGAAGCGCGATGCGCATCTGCAGACGGGCGAACACTTCGCATGGTGGCGGAGGTTCTTCGCCGAAGCGGGCGGTCCCATGACGCGCACCCCGGATACTTGGTAGATGGCACGAGTTCGACGAGACCCGACCTCCCGCGTCCACGGCTGGATTCTCTGGGCCCTGCTCATCGGCAGCGTCGTTGTTGTCGTCGCGTTGCGTGGACTCTCAGGCGATGGCGTGACGTCGCAGGACATCTTCGCCGTCCTGATCGCGGTTTCTGCGGTGTGCGGCTACGCCATCTATGCGGGAACACAACGGGCCAATCTGCCGATATCCCCCGATCAGGCAGGCGACAACGCCTACTACATCGGCCTGGTGCTGACATTTGCCAGCCTCGGAGTTGCCCTGGTGAAGCTCGTCGTGGCCATCGATTTCGAATCGCCGGAGGCGGTGGCGGAGGGACAGGCAAAGCGAATCGCGCATCTGATCCCGGACTTCGGCGTGGCACTCGCTTCGACCGTCGCTGGAATCATCGCCCGCCTGGCATTGCAGCAACAGCGGCAATCGGCTGCCGAAGCCTCGGAGCAAGCGCGGCGCGACCTTGACGAGGCGGTGCGGGACTTCTCGCGCAAGCTGCGGATCGCGACGGGCGAGATCGCCGCTGCAACAAACACAGTCCGGCTCGGTGTCGCGAAGCAACTCGAGGACGCTGTGCAGTCGCAGATCGAGACCTTCGAGGCCGCGCAGAAGAGGGTACGCGACGCTGCCGATACGATGGCGGGCGGCATGTCCGAACTCGCCGACCGTGTCGCCGCCGCAAATCTCAGCATGGGAGAAGAGCTTGACCGCATCCGCGAGGCGAGTCCGGGTGCCTGCTTCGAGGAATTGACCGACAGCGGGAGGCAGGCGGGCGAGGCACTCACGAGCATACAGAACGCCGCCACCGACGCCTCCGGCCGGATCGCGGCGGTGGCAGCCAACCTTGAGTCGCTGGCGACACGATTACAGAACTTTGCACCTGCGAACGATGCGGGTCGGATGCGTGATTTGGTTGCGCGGACGGTCGACGAGACGCAGCGTGCGCTCGATGAGATCGCGCGGGCAGGTACAGGAATCGACACGACTAATGCTCTAATCGACGGTGCCTCGGTGGCAGCAGCCGAAGCACAGCAGCGGACAACGCGCGTGGCCGGTGCCATTCGCGGCGTCGAGGATGCCGTGGAGTCCGTCCGGGTCGCCATTGACGGGGATGACGGGAAAAAGGGCATCGCGATTGGCGTTCGCGACAGTGCGAATGCGTTGAACGGCAGGATCGGCGATGTCGAGCGCGACATTGGCGCGTCCGCCCAAGCGGTTGACCAGCAGGTTGCGAGTGTAGGCAACGAAGCCAAGGCGCTTCTAAGCACCTTGGACGACGCAGGGCGCGGCATCGCGACTGCTTCCGGAGAACTATCCCGACGCGCCAGCGAATTCGCGCAGGAAGCCAGCAAGATGTCCGCTCAAGTCGGCAAGTTGCACCGGGACGCGGACCACGCCCGGCGAGCCGCCGAGAATGGCGCTAATGCAATTGAGAACTTGGCCGCGACTGGCGATGCCGTCGATGCGTTGCGGACTGCATCGAAAAAAGCGCGTGGGGAGGCGGACGCTCTTGCCGGGGACATCCAGGACACAAGACGCCGTGTGGACGCTGCGGTGTCCAAACTCGAGGTGGCTGCTGCGCAAGCCGAAAGGGAGGACCAGCAGCCTCTGGATGCTCCGCGTAGTCCGCAGCGGTGGCCTTGGTCGCGCAGGGAACCTAGGCGTCGTCGGTGACCGAGTTCGTCGACGCAGGGCGCGAGTACCGTCGCGGCGTGATTCTCGGGCTATCGCTCGCCGAGCTGTTCACGATCCTTGTTTTCCTCTTGCTCCTCGTGCTCGGCGCCTACGCCCTCGTTCAAGAGCAAACTCTGCAAGACAAGACGACTCTCGCGGATGCCCAACGCGATGTTCTCGTCAAGGTCATGGGCGACGACAAGGTGAACCCTATCGAACCTGCGTTGCCCGGCGATCTAAAGCTTGATCGGTCCGAAACCGAGGAGCTGCGCGCCTCCGACTCATCTGAAGGCAGTGACGCCCTAGCGCCCCCGGAGTACGAGCCGGCGACCTCGTCCGAGGCTGGCAATGGTACGGCGCAGAAGGAGGACGAGCCGCCAAACGAGCCAGAGCCCAGCGGTGGCGCAGGGCCTCCGGAGGACGAGCGGCCGACCGGGGCGGAGGCCGGCAATGGTCCTGCGCCAGTGGAGGACAGGCTGCCGCCCGGGTGGGAGGCCAGCGATGACCTTGCGCCGGGCGAGTCGCCGACCGCGTCCGAACCTGAAGCGGTCGAAACGGTCTCTCGTCAGCAGCGCGCGATCGACGGGATGACCCGAAAGCTGGCGGAGCAGGACCGGTTAATCGAAATGTTGCGCAACGAGTCCGGGGACTCGCTGGCCGCCGAGGATTTGCAGGACAAACTAGCGGTTCTTGAAACAGACAACGCCAGCCTACAGCGGGAGACTGCGGACTTCGCCCGGATAGTCGACGATCTCGAACGCGAGAACCGCCGACTTGAAAACGAGATAAAGAGTCTTGCCGACGACAACGCGACGGTCAGGCGTGAGTTGGCCGATGTCGACAAGCCTATCGGCCAAGACTCGCCGTGCTGGTTCGCAGACGCCGAACGACCGAACGGAAAGCCGTACGAACGACCAGCTTACATCTTCCACGTACGCATCACGGACGGCTACATCTATGTCCACGACGTCGCCGCGTCCACCGACGCATACAGAAACCAGAAACTCGGATTGGCTTTCGACCGCAGCGCCCTCGGCCGTCCGCTGAGCGATGCCGCCTTCGTCACCGCTTTTCGACCGCTGAAGCAGGCTGGCGAAGATCGCCTGGTTCGGGAGGATCGTCGTTGTACGTTCTACGTAGCGGTTTGGGATGCGACGAGCGAGACCAACAAACGACGCTATAAGCGTGCGCACAACGACGTCGTGCAGGCAGTGTTCAACACTTACGAATACCGCGCCGATCCGTGGCCCCACGGCTGACAACTCCGCGATCGCTCGCGAGGTACGAGTTCTCCTTAGACTACGAACGTCCCCAAGCCGCGCTCGCCTATCGAACCCCGAACGAGTACCTTGTCGCTCAGGAGGCTACCTAGTCCCAGTGCCAAAGGTGTTGAGCCGGTACACGCCCTTGCTGCCGTCGAAGAAGCCATCTAAGGTGGCGGCGGACTTTCAAAACGGGTTTGGAGCTTGGGCGTTGACATGCTGAATCGCGCGGTACTGATCGTAGGCTTGGGTGCGTTGGCCTTGCTCCCCCTCGGAGCGCTCGGCACCCGGTTCGGGATGTGGGACTTCGGTCGCGGCTTTCAACTCATGTACACCGGCGTCTTCGTTGCCGCCGCCGTCCTTGTGCTTGGCATCGCCGTCTTGGTGTTCGCGCTACGTGCGGGACGCAAGAGCGCCGTCGTGCCGATCGGCATCGGGCTTCTCGCGTGCGTCGTTGCACTGGGGACCATGGGCTACCAGTACCGCCTCACGACCACGGTGCCGCCGATCAACGACATCACGACCGACCTCGACGATCCCCCCGCGTTCGGTGCCCTGGAACTGCGCGGCGCGAGCGTGCTGGACTACGTGCCTGACAAGGGCGTCGCGCAGCGCCGCAGCTATGCCCACATAGCGACCGAGCGCTCAAACCTCGCCCCGGACGACGCCTCGCGCAAGGCGCTCGCAGTCTCGCGCGAAATGGGCTGGGACGTGCTGGCCGACACGAATGTCGATGGCGAACGGACCCTGGAGGCCACGGCGACCACGTTCTGGTTCGGATTCGTCGACGACGTGGTCGTTCGCATTCGCCCGGACGGCAACGGCTCGCTGGTCGACGTCCGTTCCGCCTCGCGAGTGGGCTCGAGTGACCTTGGCGCGAACGCGCGCCGGATCGACGCCTTCATGGCCCGTTTCCGGGGCGATTAGCCCGGGGTACGCGGGCCGCCCGGCCCGCATTGGGTCCTGCAACAAGGCTGGAATGTGGACGAGGACGTCCGCGTACCGAAGAGTCCGCACCCGGGAGGCGCGCTGCTTGGCGGTGTGTGGTAGGTTTCCGCGTCCCGTCTGAAGGCGATGGCGTCGACTCGATGTCAACTACGACCAACGCCCGGGCGCGCTTCGAGACGGCGCTCGACAGCCTGATCTCCGAGGTCCGCCAGGACGATCACATCCTGGCCGCGATCCTCTGCGGCAGCCTGTCCCACGACGAGGTGTGGGACAAGTCGGACATTGACCTGCACCTCATCTGCACGGACGACAAGAAAACCAAGCCGCACGGCGTCGCCCTGGTGGCCGACGACGTCAACATACACACCATGGTGCAGCCGCGGGCCGAGTTTCGCCGGCTGCTCGAAGCCTCTGTCCGCAACACGTTCGGGCACTCGATGTTCGCGAAAGGCAAGCTGATCTTCAGCCGCGACCCGTCGATTGATGCCATCTTCGAGGGCCTGCACGAGATCGGCGCCCGCGACAGCGCGGTGCAAGCGATGCACGCGGCCCAACACGCCTTGGCGACGCTCTACAAGGCGCGCAAGTGGTACGAGATCAAGGACGACGTGAACTACACCGCCTTGTGGATCCTGATGACCGCGCGTTCACTCGCCGAGGTCGTCGTGGGTCTTGCCGGAGAGATCGTCGACCGCGAGGCGCTGGTGGATGCAAGGCGCATCGATCCGGGGCTCTTCCGACTGGTCTATACCGACCTGATGGAGGGCGAGGTCACTCGAGACGCCCTGACCGCGGCTCTCGATGCCATCGATGCCTACCTCGAGCCGCGCGCCGAGGAACTCTTCCGGCCGGTGATCGACTACCTCGACGAGGCGGCCGGCGAACCGCGTTCGACCACGGACCTGACCCACTACTTCCAGCGACACTACGACATGGAGCACATCATCCTGGCGTGCGAATGGCTCTCGGATATCGGCATCATCGAGAAGGCGTCGGCGCCCGTTAAGCTCACCACGCGCAGTCAGACGGAAGTCGACGAATTGGCCTTTTTCCATGTCGAGTAGCTCGACACGTCTCTCTGGTAACACCGACCAGATCGACGGCGTCGGCCGCCCGCCCGTGCGCACGTCCATCGCCGTGCAGGGCGCCCGCGTCCACAACCTCAAGAACATCTCCGTAGACATCCCCCGCGACCAACTCACCGTGGTCACGGGCCTGTCCGGCTCCGGCAAGTCGTCGCTCGCCTTCGACACCGTCTACGCGGAGGGCCAGCGCCGCTACATGGAGTCGCTGTCCTCCTACGCCAAGCGCTTCATCGCCCAGGTGGAGAAGCCCGACGTGGACTTCGTCTACGGCCTGTCGCCCGTGGTCTCCATCGAGCAGAAGACCATCGGTCGCAACCCAAGATCCACCGTCGGCACGCTCACCGACATCGCGAGCTACCTGAACCTTCTCTTCGCCACGATTGGGGAGGGGTTTTGCCCGTACACCGACGAGCCCGTGCCGGTGAAGACCGCGTCGCAGATCCTCGAGTCGCTGCTCAAGCTGCCCGAGGGGGCCGAGGTCGAACTGCGCGCACCGATCTTCCAAGTCTACGGCGAGGATCCCGAGTTCATCTTCAACGAGGTCCGCAAGCTCGGCTGCCGCTACGTCGACATTGGTAACGCGGACGGCAAACAGCCCGTTCGGATCGATCTGGCCGAAACCGTTCCGGACGCATTGCCGGGCGATCCCAAGCTGTCGGCGGTGGTGGATCGGTTCGTCATCGTGCCGGGCGTCGAGAAGCAACTCAAGGCCGGCATCGAACATGCCCTGCGCGTCGGCGACTCGCTGCTGTCGGCGGCCGTCGTCGGCGGCACGAACGCACGGGAGGCGACGCGCTTCGCCAAGACGTTTGGGAGCGCGACGCATGCGCTCGTCTACGGCGACATCGTGCCGGACTTCTTCATGTTCAATAACCCGGAGAGCGCCTGCCGGACCTGCGGCGGCATCGGTACCGACAAGCGCACGCACCCGGACCTCTTGATCACCAACCCGGAGCGCAGCGTCCGCGATGGGTGCTTCCTGCGCGACGCATTCAACTACCGGCCCGACAATCACCGCGGCTATACGCTTTACTCGCTGTCCGTGGAGTACGGCTTCGATCTCGACACGCCGTGGCAGGACCTGAGCGACGAGGCGCGCGAACTGATCCTCTACGGCACGCGTGGCGAGCCGCTGCAGCTTCAGATTCCTCCGGACGCCAAGGTCCGCAAGGAGGGCTGGCTGCGCCGTCCGTACGCTTTCCAGGGGATCGCCGGCGGCATCGAGCGCCACTACCGCTGGTACCGTCAGCGCGACGTAGCGAACTCGGGCATGGAGGCTTGGCTCGACCGCGTGATGGTGGAGCACGTCTGCCCCGACTGTCACGGCTCGCGCCTGCGGGCGACAAGGCTCAAGTTCCTGGTCAACGGCAAGACGATCGACGAGTTCGGGCAGATGAACTTCGACGAGTTGCGGCCGTTCCTCGATACCGTGCAGCCGACCGGCGACCGGGCCGCCGCAGGCACGCAGATCGTGCGCGAGCTAGCCCGCCGCCTCGACCTCCTACTCGGCATCGGCCTCGACTACCTCAACTTCAACCGCGCCTCGGGAACGCTGTCCGGCGGCGAGGCCCAACGCATCCGCCTCTCGACGCAGATCGGCTCGGGCCTGATGGGCATGCTCTACGTCCTCGACGAGCCGTCGATCGGCCTGCACCCGAAAGACAACGTCAAGATGATCGCCACGCTGCGATCCCTGCGCGACCTCGGCAACACGGTGATCGTCGTCGAGCACGACGAAGACACGATCCGTGCGGCCGACCACGTCCTGGAACTGGGGCCCGGACCGGGGATCCATGGCGGCGAGGTGGTCGCCTCGGGCACGTTGGCCGACGTCCTGCAATGCCCGGCGTCTCCCACCGGGCAGTACCTGTCAGGTCGCCGCCGTATCGAAACGCCAACCGCCCGGCGGGACACCAACGGCAAGGCGCTGACGATCCTGGGTGCCTCGGCGAACAACCTCAAGGCCGTCGACGTGGACATCCCGCTCGGCCAGTTCGTCTGCGTCAGCGGCGCATCCGGCTCCGGCAAGTCGACCCTGATCAACGAGGTCCTCTACAAGGAGTTGTGGAAACGCCTGGTCGACTCGCGATCGCTGTCCGGGGCGCACGACGACCTCAAGGGCGTCGAACATTTGACGCGCGTCATCAACATCGACCAATCCCCCATCGGCCGCAACAGCCGGTCCAACCCGTCCACGTACGTCGGCTTCTACGACCAGATCCGCACGCTGTTCGCGAAGACGGACACAGCGCAGGATCGGGGCTACAAGCCGGGCCGGTTCAGTTTCAACGTCAAGGGCGGCCGCTGCGAGGAGTGCCAGGGCGAGGGCGTGATCGCCACCAAGCTGTACTTCATGCCGGACGTGGAAGTGGTGTGCGGCGCCTGCAAGGGGCAGCGCTTCAATGCCGAGACGCTCGAGGTGACGCACAAGGGCAAGAACATCGCCGACGTGCTTGACATGTCGATCGAGGAGGGCGTCGAGTTCTTCGCCGACCTGCCGAACATCGGCCGCAAGATCAAGGTTCTGAACGACCTTGGCCTCGGCTACCTCACCCTCGGCCAATCGGCGACGACGCTGTCCGGCGGCGAGGCGCAGCGCATCAAGCTGGCGACGGAACTGGCCAAGCTCCAGCGCCGCGGCCACATTCTCTACATCCTCGACGAGCCGACCACGGGCCTCCACCTCGCGGACATCAGGCGGCTCCTCGATTGCCTGCACCGGCTTGTCGACGCGGGACACACGGTGCTGGTGATCGAGCACCACCTCGACGTGATCAAGACCGCCGACCACGTCATCGATCTGGGCCCCGAAGGTGGCCGAGGCGGCGGCGAAGTGGTCGCCAAGGGCACGCCCGAGGACATCGCTGCGAGTCCACGCTCGTACACGGGGCAGTACCTGAAGGCGCATCTCTAGCGCAGAGCCACGCCGGCCGTGGCGGTGCATAATCCATCCATGAATCAGCGGGCGTGGATTGTCGCTGGGGTTGTCGCCGTGGTTGCCCTCGCGGCCATCGTGTACTTGCTGATCGACACCGATGGCGCGGACGAGGAACACCCGCCCGAGGCGGCCACGGAAGCGCCGGTGCCCGCGTTACCCGAGACGGTTCCCGTGCCGCGCCCCCTCGAGGAGACTGCGCCGGCGGAGCCACCTCCCGAGACGCCGCCCGTCCAACCAGTGCCGTTGGTAGAAACCGTGGTCGAGCCCGATCCTATCGTGCTGCCACCGTTCGCCGAGAGCGACGCCTTCGTGCGCGAGCACCTCGCGGACCAGCTCGTCGGAACCGCGGGCGCTGACTGGCTGGCCGAGAACGACCTCGTCCTGAGAGCAGCGGCGGTCATCGCCAACGGAAAGGACGGCAACATCCCCACTCGCTTGCTCCGCTTCGCCAGTGTGCCGGGAGCGTTCGAGGTCGATGACGCGGATGGCGTTGCCGTGATCGCACCAGCGACCCATGCCCGTTACGACGCCCTGGTGGCAACCGCTACGTCCGTTCCGGCCCCGCGAGCGGCCGAGTTGATCGTCCTCCTAGAGCCCTTGCTCGTCGATGGGCTGGCGATGCTGGGTCGCAGCGAAGCGCCACGGGCATTGCTCACCGCGACGTTGCAGCACGTGCTCGACACGCCGGTTACCCGGGGCCCGATCGCCGTCGAGCAGCCCAAGGTGTTCTATCTGTTCAAGAACCCGACGTTCGAGAGCCGGTCCCCACTGCAAAAGCAGCTTTTGCGCATGGGGCCGGACAACGTCCGCGCGCTCCAGGCCTACGCGCGCGAACTGGCCAGCGAACTCGCCGCTCGCTGACGAGGTCGAACCTTTTTGCGCGCGGGCGCGCCTTGTAGGGCGTGATGGACGAATCGGCGCAAGACCCAACGGACGAGATCCTCGCGCGGCGGATCAGCGCCGGCGAGCAGGCCGCGTTCGTCATGCTGGTACGCCGCTACGAGTTGTCGCTCCTCGCGTTGATCAGAAGCCGCCTCGGCCCCGTGGACGCCGTACAGGACGTCCTGCAGGAGACGCTCGTACACGCTTGGACGGGATTGCGGACCGGTGCGCCACGCGACATCCGTGCTTGGCTGTACCAGGTGGCACGCAACCGTTGCAGCGACTACCTGCGCGCACCAGGTCACCGTGAACGCACTGTCGGCGACGAGACGCTCGGCGTGATGGTGAACCGTCTCGGTGTCGCGGATTCCCGCCGGCGCGAGATGGTCGACGACGTCGTGGAGACATTCGAAGCGCTGCCGGCGACGGAGAGACGTGCGCTGCAGTCTTTCTACATCGACGGCTTCAGCATCCGCGAAATTGCTGCCCGCCACGGGGCCGCTTCGGGAACCATCAAGCGTCGATTGTCGTTGGGTCGCGACAAGGTGCGCGACGCCTTAGGACTCACGAACTCTAGGAGAGACATGGACATGCGCAATGACAACATCCAGACCAAGGCGTTCCCCGCCGAGCGCCCGAGCATTGTGATCGAGCGGCTCGGTGGTGCGGCTTCGGACGTAGACCTACGTGAACTCACTTGGTGGTTCGTAGCCCCGGAACTCAACGACGAGGTGCACTGGGCCGAATACCAGCCGACCGGCGGTGGACTGACATGGCGACTGACCCAAGTCGCTGCCATGCGCGCGACGCGTCGGGCAGTGATCCACGACCGCGAGTGCGTCGAGATCGAAATGGCCGAGGACAGCCTCGCCGTAGAGGGTGTCCCTATCCAGCCCCCCAAGGACCGGCGTACCCGGGTCTGGGGGCGACTCGACGACGAGCACGTCGAATGGTTCGGTGTCGAGCGCGTCTCCACTGATGGCGTGTCGACGCTCTACACGTTCCTCGACGACCACTTCCAGGAGAACTTCGGACTCTCCCCGCGCCACGTCCCCGGCGGCGACTACCTGTCCGAACAACCCGACGGTCAGTTCGTGCGACGCGCCGGCACGCCGGAGCAGTTCGCAGACGGTGTCTTCGAGGTCACCGTGGGCGAGGCAACACTCCGGTGTACGCGCGTCTTGGAGATGCCGCTCGAGCCCGAAGAGTGGGACGTGGTCATCGTGGCATACGTCGATGCGACCGGCCGGACAGTGTTGTTTCGTCGCTACGACGATGCCCGCCGCGAAGTGCCGGGTGAGTCGAGGCCGCGCCCCGAGGTCTTGCCCCATGCAGAACGGCTCGTCATCGACGGATGCAGCTACGTCCACAGCTTCGACTACCTGACGGCGGGGGCCTGCGATCTGGCTTGACCGGGCAGCGATTAGTTTGACAACGCGTCCGGCCTCGCTACCATACGCGGCCACTTGCTGAATCGGGTGTTTAGCTCAGCTGGGAGAGCGACGGCCTTACAAGCCGTAGGTCGCAGGTTCGATCCCTGCAACACCCACCAGAACCTTGGCAGATCTGTCGGGTTCGCACCATCGGAGCGGTAGTTCAGCTGGTTAGAATGCCGGCCTGTCACGCCGGAGGTCGCGGGTTCAAATCCCGTCCGCTCCGCCAAACATCCCTACTAACGTGCTGCCCAATTGGTCGCCCGCCAGTCGATTCGCGATGCAAGGTGGGTTGTGGCACGCTGTTGCACGGCTCCTTCTCTAGGGCCAAGCGTGGACCCCGCTCAGAGACGGGTCGGCCCCCGTGCTCCGCCGGGTGTCCGGTCACGGTGAACGGCATGGGGTTGGCAGGAGCGGGGCCACCGCGTTGTTGTGCGAGTCGATGTTAGGGCCGGGACGAAGTCGTGACGCCGCGTTCAGCGGGCCCAGTGCGGGAGATGTCGGCCATTCAGCATTGGGATGGTGGCGTCCACACTGGGATTGTCGACGTGGACCATGGTCATGCCCTTGCTTGCGCTGACACGGACCACGCTACCCTTTCTGCGGAGCATCCGGTTCATGTGGGCTGCTGCTTCCTCATTAACGGCTCCTGTTTGTCGGAGTCGAACGGTGAAACCCGGTGGCGAGCTACACTCGTTGAGCTGAACCGGCGCCGTGGCTCATGATCCGATTAAGGTTGGGTATCTGATCTTGTTGATGTCATCGGCTTCCAATCAGTGACAACCGGACCAATGCGGCCGTACTCAGCCAGCATATTGATACAACTGCTCTTCGGCTCGTGCTTGCCGGACGCGATCAGTTCGACTTTGAGATTTCCTTCCCCGAGTTTTTCTATCTCTTGTGCCACCCAACTGAAGTAGCCTAGGTTAGATGGCATCCTGAGTAGGCAAACCAGCTCGTGTCCGACATCACTGAATACGGTGACTCCCAAACTTGGCGGCTCCTGGGTGCCGTCCAATTGCTGGACTTCTATTGCCGCTGTCATACCGAATAGGTTGTCGTCAATGCGCCACGTCAAGCCAGCCAATTCCGTTGGCTGGAACAGCCCCAATATCTCAAGTGCACCGAAATCCAACAACGAAAGTTCCGGCATGGGGTGTCGCGTCCTGCTGTCGTTCCGCACGACAAAAGAGGCAGAATGGTGTATTGCGTATGGTGCTATGTGGCTAATCAGCTGCATGTCCTCGATGCTGAGTGCCTTGACCAGCGATTTCAAAGCTACCGACTCGCTTGAGTCACGCACCGCGATCTCTGCAAGGGCTTGACGCCAGTGCAGCGGCAGTTCCTGGTATTCGTCTGGGCTGATCGACAGAGAATCGTACAAGTCCGGACCGCTCATCCAATCATCCACCGAGTTCCGAAGCCATTGGTCGATTATCGTCAGAACAACGGGGCCAATGGATATGCCAGCTATGAGCCAAATCAGAAATCTGATCGCAAGTTTTTTGGTTAGCCAATGAGGCCACTTGATGTCGTTGTCAGTCATTTCTCCGGTTCTCGGTAAACATGGCCGTGCCATCCAGACCGCCTCGATGGAATCGGATACCTACCAAAGCCAGGGCTTGTTATGCCTCGCTTCTGATAAGTGGTAACCAAGCCGGGTGCGTCCCGCATCACTTGGTCAGATCCCGTGACGGCGAAGCCCCCTTCTCGAAGCCCGGGGCCACGGCAGCCCGGCCCAAGGCCGAGCAACCGTCCGATTAGAGTTTGCGGGGACGCACTGTGCGCGCTATCGGTGCCGATGTCAAAAACACCGTTCTCGTACCTGCCCACAAGTCTATTCCAATACGGAGATGAGCCTGAACGAGGGCGTTCGTGAGTCGTGCCGGGTTGGTCGGGATCACTGTGTCTGCGGTAGGGGAACGTTGCCGGGAACCGGGGTCGTGGTCAACGTCGAGACGCGGGGGTGGACGGCGTGAACCGGCCGCATTCCCGAAGGGCCTCAAGCCGCCGGCTGCGCGTCGGACGCGAGTCCGATCGTCCGGAACAGCTCCGCGCGGGCGCGGTTCACCTCGCGCAGGGCGGCGAGGTCGCTGGCGGCGTGGGCGGCGCGGTCGAGGTCCGCGAAGGCGACGCCGGGCTTGAGGAAGCGCTCGGCGTCGTCGATGCGGCGGAAGCGCTCGTACGGCGTGGCGACCTGGTCGTGCGGATAGCGCCGCCGGACGCGCCCCTGCCCGTCGTGGACCAGCGGCGCGAAGCGCCGGGGTATGTGGACGTGGCCGAGCCAGCGGCGCACGACGTTGGCGTTCTTGCCCTCGACGAGGGCGTTGTCGTTGGAGTGCCGCGCGCGGGACTTGGTGAACTCGGCGTGCAGCTTGGCGAGCAGCCGGGCGACCTGGCGGTTGATGTACTCGGAGCCGGCGCGTCTCTGCGCGACGCGTTGTCGGCGTGGAAGCCCATGACGGCGAAGGGGAAGAGGTCGAGGAGTCCCTCGAGCACGGGCAGCAGGAAGCGTTCGGAGATCGCCGCCGCGGCGCCGATGAACTCGTATTGGGTGCTCGTCCACCGCGTTGATCAGGTAGAGGCCCTTGCTGCCGTCGAGGTCGCCCACGTGGACGAAGTCCACGCGTGGACGGTGTCGACGCGCAGGAAGCCGGGCCGGCCCTCGGGCCGGGGGCGGCGGCGCTCGGCGATGGCCACCTGCACCGCCCTGGTGAGGTCCGGCGTGGTGCGCTTGCGGCGGTAGGTGGTCGAGGCGCGCAGGTTGTAGAGGTGGCTGACCGAGATCCGCGCCAGGCGCGCGAAGCGCTCGTCGCCGAACACCTCGTGCTCGCGGCGCATCACCTCGCGGGTGGCCGGCCCGGCCATCTGGCCGAGGGTGGCGTCGACGTCCGCGAGCAGGCGGACGTCGGCCGCGGTGTAGCGGCGCTCGAAGGGCCGCGCCGGTGCCCCGCCGCGGCGGTCGACGATGCGCCCGGTGTCCAGGTACTGGCGCACCAGACGCGTCAGCTGCGCCCGCGACAGACCGGTCGTCTTGGCGAGGAAGCGCCTGAGCGCGCCCTTGTCGGCCTTGCCGAGCCGGGCGTAGCCGAAGCGCGCCAGCGTGCGCTGGACGAAGGCGTAGGCCTCGGCACGGGAGCGTGGCTTGAAGTCAACAGGGTCGTTGCCGTCGAGAAAGGCGCGGACCTGGTCCAGGGTGTGAAGTCGTTCGACGTCTAGGCTCAAGATCATCCTCCGATGATCTCCGACGCCCCCCTTCAGGCTCACTTCTCGTTGGAATCAGCCCATCCGTTCAGGCTCACCTCTCGTTGGACAAGGCTCCACATTGCAGTTGGGGGCGAGTTCATACACACTCGACTGGTTAGAGAGAAGGGCGTAGCGGTGCGCAGGCGACCAACCGTGGAGTCGGCACCAGGCAGGTGCCCGCGATGAGGACATTGCTGCGGTGAAGGCCAAGCCGTCGGCACGGACGCGCTGACAGGCAGTGTCAAGAAAGCCGTAGCGGAGGAAACGGTTCGGCCCGAGATTGCCGTGCCGAAGGGCGGGAAACCGAGCGGGACGTGCGTTTCCGGAAAACGGAACGGGCCGAGAAGAGCAAGGGATGCAACACGAATGAGCAAGAACGTAAAGGTCAACGACGAGCAGTTCACGGTTTCGAAACCCACAAATTGCGCTATGCAGATCAAACATGACAGAACCGGAATGACAGCCACCGTCACGGTGAAGGGTTCTTCCTATGTCATACAAACGAGCGGGAAGAGCGACAATGGTCAATTAAACGGGCCGAGTACTGATCCGGTGGTCGCCGCGTGCACTCGCATCCTCGGTTTCGCTCCAGAGGCCACCAAAGCGTTGTGCGACAAGCTATCTGCCAGCTACGAGAAACTGACCTAGCAGGAAACAGGCCAGCGCTCCCGACTCCGGTCCCCAAGATTCCAAACCTGCCGACCTAGACAGCGCCGTTCAAACGGCGCTCGCTCACTGGCATGAACCGCTTGCCACCGCGGCTGCGGAGACCTGCCGTAGAGGGGCTGGGAGAGGCGGATGTGCCCTTGGTGGCCGTCTTCTGATCGTGGTTCTTGAGCCTGTGTATGTGTTCAGGAGGCCATTGCCCTTGATGACGCTGCGTGCGATCTCGTATTTGACCCATCGGCGTTGCCATGTTCGGGGGCCGGTCAGTACACAGGTAACGGACGTGTTGACCAGTGCTTCCCTAAGGAACCTTTTGAGGGCGTCCTCACTTTCGCGCTTGTTAGCTTCGAAGACGCTGCTGTCGAAGAATCCCCGATCCTCATGGTTGTCGGTGACGACCCAGGACTTGCGGACGTTCATTGCTCGCCAAATGTCGGGTTGAGAGTGGGAGAAGAACGTCCGTCGTGCCATTGTGTTGTTCTCGGTATCGGATGTGCTGATGTGTCGGGCCGCCGACCCCGCTGTGCGTGTCTGCCGACATGTAGGGGGCAATGCTCGTCCGCCCGAAAGCGGGGCACCTTGTCCGGGACGAGTTAGTGGCGCAAGGCGACGAGGCCGGTGTGGTGGCAGCAAAAAAAAGATGTCCGCTTTCCTAGCACATGATGTGTCCGGTTTCCGCACGCCCGTTCCGGGCTGTCGACTTGCCTAGGGCATGTCTCTGACGTTGCGCACACTTTGATCCAGAAAAACAACGCTAAGTGATATATTTGGCGCTCAATGTGTGCCTTCAAGGCAACCAACGCGAGGGACTTGGTGATCGAGTTCGCCGCACGTGGGCAATACCACTTCACGTCTGCGGAATTCCGCGCGGCACTCGGCGTGTCTCAGGCCGCCGCGAACCAGGCGCTGTGGCGACTGGCGAACCGCGGCGACATCGCGAGCCCCGGGCGGGGCTTCTACGTGGTCGTCCCTCCAGAGTACCGCACGCTCGGTTGCCTGCCGCCGGACCAGTTCGTTCCTGCCCTCATGGAACAACGCGGCATGCGGTACTACGTCGGTCTACTCTCCGCAGCGCAGTATCACGGTGCCGCGCACCATCGACCACAAGTGTTTCAAGTGATGGTGGAAAGGAGCCGGCGGCCGATCAAGTGCCGGGCGGTGCGCGTGGACTTCGTCGGGCGGGCCAGGTTGGCCAGCGTGCCGATGTGCACTTTTGACAGCCCGCGCGGAACGGTTGTCGCCTCCACGGTCGAGGCGACGGCGGTCGACCTCGTCGGCTACATGCGTCGGGCCGGCGGTGTTGACCGAGTGGCGGGGTTGCTGTCGGAACTGGCGGAGCAGATGGATCCGGTCCTACTCGTCGATGCTGCAAAGTCCGCTTCGGTGCTGTGGGCGCAGCGGCTCGGCTTCATGCTCGAGTTCGTCGGTGCGGATGATCGGTGCGGGCCGCTGAAGGATCATGTGCGAAAGCGAGCACGCAACTACACCCGGCTGCTACCTTCCGCGTCGGCTGAGGGTGCGCCGCGTTCGGGTGACTGGCGGCTGTTCATCAATGCCAGCATCGGGGCGGAAGTGTGATCACGCGGGGTTTGTTGTTACGGAGTGGGGGGCAACGCGCCGTGTTGAGCGGGCAAATGCTCAATCCATGCCTTGACAAGCCGCATTGGAAACAGTCCGACGAACTCCTTGACTGATTTCACTGTTTTGGATAGTTTCACCAAATGGTGAAACCGAGCAAAACAGAGAAGCGCGGAGAGAGTATGGCGGCGGTCGAAGCGGTCCGCGCCCTGCTTGAGCACGTCCCGAGCATAGAGGTCATCGGAACTCGGTACGAGCAACATCTCGAGTCCGGCCACCGGCTCGATGCGAGGCTCGATCTAAGGCACGAGGGGAGCCGCTATGCTCTCCTCATCGAGATCAAGCCAAATGGCGCGCCGCGCTTTGCCCGTTCCGCCATCTACCAGCTCCAGAGCTACATCGCGCATTTGCATGGATCCGAACACCAGAACGACCCCGGGCAGTTCATTCCGATTCTGGTGAGTTCCTACCTGTCTCCTGAGTCGCGCTCCATCTGCCTCGATCACGATGTCGCCTACCTCGACCTCTGCGGTAACGCCCACCTTGCTTTCGGCCCGGTCTATATTGAGCGATCCGTCCCGGATAGACCGAAGGCAGAGGCCCGCGCTCGGCGGTCACTGTTCACTCCGAGGGCGGGCGCGATCCTGCGGGTACTCCTGCGCGAGCCGGCACGCCCATGGCGCGTCACGGATCTGGCCGAGGCTGCCAACGCCAGCCTAGGGCACGTGAGCAACATCCGCAAAGCGCTGCTCGACCGGGAATGGGTCGAAACACGGGAGGACGGTCTGGTTCTCGTCCAACCGGATGCGCTACTGAAGTCTTGGCGCGAGAACTACCGTCAACCTGCCGATCATCACATTAGCGGCTACACGGTTCTCCACGGGGACCAGTTGCGCGATCGCCTGTCGGGAAGGCTAAATCCCGGACCGCAGTCGCCGCGCGCGATCTGCGCGTCAAGTTCGGCCGCCGAGTGGATTGCGCCATACGTCCGAGGCGGCACCCACAGCTTCTATGCAGACGATCCTGGGGCGCGGATTCTGCAAGAGGCGCTTCAACTGACCCACGCCGCAATGGGAGCCAATGTGATCGTGCGCATCCCCAACGATGAGACTCTGTTCGAAGACGCGGTTGAGCCGGCACCGGGCATCTTCTGCGCCGATCCGGTCGTCACCTACCTCGATCTTTGGAACGGCACCGATCGGGACCGTGAGGCCGCCGACCATCTGGCCGCGACGTGTTTTCCATGGCTGTGAGAGAGCCCCAGGTCGCCAGCGACTACGATGACCGGACGACAGCGGCGGTCAAGTCGGTTCTCGTCGAGATCGGCCAGATCCTCGGTAGCTTCGAAGGCAAGTTCGCGATCATCGGCGGTGCCGTTCCCTGGCTGCTGCTCAGCGAAGCCGCAATGCAGCACGTCGGCACGGCAGACGTGGACCTTGCCCTTGATCCGGCTGCCTTGGGCGACGGTGAATACGTCCGCCTTGTCGAAGCTCTTCAGGAACAAGGCTACCTTCAACGGGACAGTTTGCGGCGCTTCCAACTCGTGCGCACTGTTCCCGCAGGCGACGACGGGCCGGACATCGACGTTGTCGTCGATTTCCTGATGCCGCGCGATGCCGAGATCACCAGGAACACACCGCCGCTTATCAGCCAATTTGCCGTCCAGCGTGCGGACGGCGCAGATCTGGCGGTCAGGTTCTATCAACTGGTGGCCATCGAAGGCCACATGCCCGACGGTGACCGCAACCGTGTCAGCATCGCCGTGGCATCCATCCCGGCCCTTCTGGCCATGAAGGGTTACGCGATCACCAACCGTCTGAAACGCAAGGACGCCTACGACATCTACTACTCCGTGCGGAACTTCCCGGACGGAATCGACGCTCTCGTGGAAGCAACCCGGCCACTTCTCGATGTCGAGTCGGCCCACCAAGGTTACAAATCGATCTCCAGCAAGTTTCGGAATGTCGAGGATTTCGGCCCGACGAGTGTGCGAACGTTCGTTGAGGGCTCCGACCTGCTTGGCGAACGCACCGCAGACCAGTGGCAGCAGGACGCCTTCGGACAGGTCGACGCCTGGCTTAGAGGCTTGGGCCTGAGAGAGTGATGACATCACCCACCGCCCCGGCCCGCGATCACGCCCAGCACCCCGGAGATCGTCCGATTGCTCGGCCCGGGGCATTACATTCGGGACGGCGCAGCGAGGTGCGAGCAGGCGAATGAAGGCTCCGAGTTGGTTCCCAAAGCGCTCGTCTGTTCTGGTTTGCACACTGGCGATCCCCTGCATCGTGGTTGTCCAGTCGAACGGACAGTCATCGACGGCGGAGTCGGATTTCGAGCGGCAACTAGCGGACTTGGAGACGGCGATCGGCGGGTCACAGATCGTCGCTGAGCCCACGGTGGCCGCCGCGCGGGCAACGCGGAGGGGCGAGCCGTGTGTTTGCGCCGACGAGCCTGCGTTCGACCCAAAGGAGTTCCGTACCAATCTGGTCGAAATCGCGACGGACCCGACCTGCGGATGGTGCCGTCGCCAGCATGGCGAGATCGACGAGTTGCGCCGCAGCGGATAGGACGTGCGGTTTGTGCCGTTTCCGCTGGACGGACCCGAGAGCCCGGCGGGCCTTGCCATGGCGGCGGCCAAGTGCGAGGGCGACGCCGCGATCGACCGTCTCATGGAAACCGGAGACCTGGATGTGGATGACCCCTTGTGCGAGGAGGGCCGGGCGTGGGTGGCGGAGGGGAAGCGATCTTTTGGCACGCTCGGCGTACACGCGACCCCGACTTTTGTCATCGGGGGCAGACTGTTTGAAGGCTACCGAGCGGCGGCAGAGTTCGGCGGTGCGCCGGTTAGGTAGCGTTGCATTGGGGTTTCGCCCGCGGTAGCGCAGTCGAGGGTTGCCGTCCGGCAGTCTCGCGTCGTGGCGCCGGTCTTGTGCAAGACCACGGTCTGTAACGATCCGTACGTCCGCCGGATCTGGCGCTCGTGACCGGCAACTACCTCGAAGCTGTATGAGCGACCGCCGTAGTTGACTACAAATATATGAAAATAGCGGAGCTATTAACGGCAAATTCACGAAATCAGTCGCTATGATTAGCAATGGTCGACGCGCTGGCGGAGGCGGGACCGCGAGGGTGAACGAAACCATGTTCAGATCATGGCGTCGAGAGAAGACCGGCGAAAGCTGACCCGGTGCCGGATTCTGCGGGCCGCCCTCACCGAGTTCGCGCGCCTAGGACTGGACGGCGCCGCCGTCAAGATGATCGGCGAGCGGGCCGGCGTTGCCAACGGGACCGTCTTCTGGCACTTCGAAAGCAAGGACCAACTGTACCTGGAGACCGTGAGGCTGGCGAGCGACACGTTCTACCGGGAGATGATGCCGATCGTCAACGGTGCATCGTTCATGCAGGTGATCGACCGGGCGATCGCGTTCCTGCACGCGCATCCCGATATCGACGCGCTCCTGTCGTCGCTGCGCGGTGAGCACCCACGGCCCGTAGTGAGCGAAGCCGCTTGCCTAGTGGACGCGCGCTCCGTCTCGATATGGCGGCGCTGGGTTGCGCAG
This sequence comes from Candidatus Azotimanducaceae bacterium, assembly GCA_965203685.1. Lineage (GTDB taxonomy): Bacteria > Pseudomonadota > Gammaproteobacteria > Pseudomonadales > Azotimanducaceae > VXYL01. Next base: position 3,998,051 of record OZ241908.1, on the reverse strand, counting down.
TCGGGAACCAACGGCCACCGGGTGCTGCCGTCGGACGTTGACGGCAATCTCGCCCGGATTATCTCGACGACCGTGTCCGCCGTATTCGCAACGCGATTTGTGGAAGGGTACCCCGAGGTGCGCACCGTGCTGGCCGACTTCGGTGCGCTCATCGAGTCGTCACCCTTCGTTCAAGCTGACGGTGTGCTCTCGGTGGCCGAGGACGCGCGGGATTGATTGCCCCCTGGCGTGGCGGCGGCCACGCGTATTTGTGAGCTTTGACTGATCAGTTAGTCACGGTTGCTGCGCCGTCACTTGCGCGACCGCCGGACGGATCGGCCCGACCTGCCATCGCGCGCACGATAGCCAGGAGCGGTCGGTGACCGGCGACTCGGGTACCGAGCCAGTTCGACGGAACTACGTCTCCCCTGGATCCGGCATGCGGTAGCCGACGCCGCGCTCGTTGAAGATCCACACCGGGTGCGCGGCGTCCTCGCCGAGCTTGAGGCGCAGGTTCCTGACGAACATGCGCACCAGGTTCGGTCCGCCTTTGTCCTGCTCCCGCTCGGCCCACACCTGGCGTACCAGCGCCTCGAAGGACACCACACGGCCAGCGTTGAGCGAGAGCACGCGCAGGACCGCGTATTCGGTCGGGGTGAGGTCCACGGCGCGGTCCGCCACGGTGACGCGGCGGCTCGCGTAGTCGATCGCGAGCGTGCCCAGTTCGAATGACGCCGGTCGCTCGTGGCGGCGCAGTGCCGCCCGCACCCTCGCGGCGAGTTCGGTCGGCGAGAACGGCTTCACGATGTAGTCCACCGCGCCGGCGTCGAGCGCTTTCGCGACGGTATCGTCGCGGCCTCAGGCGGAGATGAAGATGACCGGCAGTTCGGCGAGTTCGTGAAGCTGGCGCATCAGCTCGATGCCATCGGCGTCCGGCAGGGCCAGGTCGAGCAGGGCGAGGGCCGGCCGCTCGTCGCGGAGCAGGCCCGACAGTTCCGCGGGGTCGGCAGTCACCACCGCCGCGTAGCCTTCGGTTTCGAGCGCGTCGCGCACCAGGCGTAACGTCCGGGGGTCGTCGTCGAGCACCAGGATGCGGGTCGCCGCGTCCGCGTCGGGAACGCGCTCGCGGGGGCTGCGCGGGCCGTCGTTTGTCTCGCCGGGGCCGTACACCGCCGGCACCGTGAACACGACTGTTGTGCCGTAGCCGGGACCGGCGCTCTCGGCCCGGATGCGCCCGCCGTGCGCTTCGACGAGCCCCTTGCAGATCGCGAGCCCCAGGCCGTGGCGCGGCGTGCCGTCCTTGTGTCCGGCGCCGGGTGCGGCGTGCTTTTGGAAGAGCTGCGACAGCCGCTCCGGCGTCAGCCCGGGCCCCTGGTCCGCCACCGAGATCGCGACGTGGGCCTCCTCGCGCGCCGCCGAGACGCGGATGGGCGCCGACGCCGGCGCTTCGCGCGCGGCGTTGGCGAGCAGGTTCGTGAGCACCTGCGCGATGCGTCGCCGGTCGGCCATCACCGGCGGCAGGTCCGGTTCGAGGTCGACGATCACGGGGGGCGCCGCGCCGGTGCCCAGGAAGGTCCTGCGCGCGCGTTCGACCAGATCGGCCACCGCGGCCGGTTCGGGCGCGACCGAGAGCGTGCCGGACTCGATGCGTCCGGCGTCCAGCAGGTCGCCGAGCAGGTTGCGCATAGCATCGGCATGCTCGACGATCAGGCGGTGGAACTCGCGCGCCTCGGCCGGGTCGAGCGCCTCCTCCTCCAGCAGCGTCGTCGCCGAGCCCTTGATCGCGGCCAGCGGCCCGCGCAGTTCGTGGCTCACCAGCGCCAGGAACTCGGTGCGCAGCCGCTCGATCTCGTCGAACGGCGCCAGGTCCTGGAAGGTCACCACCACTGAGCCGACGGCGCCCCCCTCGCCCGGGATCGGCGTAGCGTCGACCAGCGTCCTGACGCTGCGCCCGTCCGGCACCGAGAGCACCATCTCCTCGGCGCGCACCGTCTCGCCGCTCGTGAGCTGCTGCGCGATGGGGAGTTCGCTCAACGACACCTCGCGCCCGTCGCCGCGGCGGAAGGACATCACCTCGAGGAGTTGCTCGGGCGGGCAGTCCGGCGTGCGCAGGCTCTCCACGATCCTTCGCGCCTCGCGGTTGAACGACGCCTGGCCGCTCTTCGCATCGAACACCACCACCCCGATCGGCGACGTCTCGACCAGGGCCTCGAGGTCCGCCCGGGCTCGCCGTTCGCGCTCGTGCGCCCGCCGCTCGCTGTCGTGCCTGTGCGCGTTGGCGACTGCCGCCGCGGCCTGGGAGGCGAACAACGCGAGTACTTCCTCGTCCTCTGCGGTGAAGGTCTCGCCGTCGGCCTTGTCGGAGAGAGAGAAACTGGCGACCTCCACGCCCCGGTGGCGCATCGGCATGCCGTGGAAGGTCTTCGAGATTGTCCAGGGGGACTCGATGCCGAGCCTGCGGACGTAGTCCGGAAAGTCGGCTGCCCGCAACGGTTCCCCCAGCGTGCGCAGATGCTCGAACAGGCGGAGGTTGCCGGGCCAGGCGAGCTGTTCGCGCTCCTCCTCCGCGGTGAGGCCCGAGAACACCGGTTCCCGGGGCCCGCCGTTCTCGTCGAGGACGACGATGACACCTTTGCGAGCGCCGGTCAGCGCCCGGGCGCCCGCCAGCACCTCGCCGAGCACGGTGTCGAGGTCGAGGGTGGCGTTGATGCGCCGCAGGGCCGCGGCGAGCGTCGAGGCGCGCCCGTTCGGCGACCGGCCTTCCGGCCCCGAATCGGTGGTCTTCGTCTTCGTCACAACTTCTCCCTTCCCGATTCGGCAAGAAAAAGGGCGCGCTCGGATGGCGGACGCACGCGAGGGGGCAGCCAGGGCTCAACTTGACTGATTCTAGACAAAAAAGTGGGTGTCTATACGCCTAATTTATACAGTAGGTCTTTATGGTCCGCAATTCCGCGTTTTTCTACATGCGCCCACGCCGAAGCGTCGGGCGCGAGGAGGGGGGGTTGGACCGATGGCGTCCACGTTGGCAGGGGTTTGCGGTCGGCACAGGGCCGGCCACGGCCTTTTTCGAGCCGAGCCGTACTCTGCGTCGGTTCGCGGTGACGCCGTAGGCCGGGAACGCCATGGCCGCCGGGCGCCAGCCCGGGATTCGCACCGGGATCGCCGCTCCCGCTCTCTAGCCGTACGCGCCCGCCGCGCGACGGGCGCCGTCCTCTTTGCGGCGCTGGCGTTCGTTGCAGCGCCCGAAGCGCGGGCCCAGACCACCTTCTCCATCACCGACCTCACGCTCAGCCCGGCCACCGTCAACGAGGGCGACGGGCGGGTGAATATCACGGTGACGGCCACGCTCGGGAGCCGGGCCCTCCGCGAGGTCACGCTCTATGTAGACCACCTCAACGCGATAACGGAGAACAACGCAGACGCCGCTGACTACAGCACCGACACCAGCATCGACAGCGCCTTCAATCTGGGCCCGGGCACCTGCGGCGAGGACAACTGGGCGGGCACCCCGACCAGGTGCGTGCGGACGCTGAGCTTCGACATCGTAGACGACGATGTCGAGGAGCTGGACGAGAAGCTGCGGGTCTATTTCGGCACGACAACCTATAGCTCCCACCTCGGCAGACGCGTCCTCGCTGTCTACCGGAGCGCCGACCTGACCATCGCGGCCAGCGACATGACCCCGAACGCGGCCCCGACGGTCACGACGACCGCGATTACGGTCGATGAAAACACCGAGCGGACCGCCCACCTGTTGATGAGGACCGATGCGGAGGCGGACGACCTGGCCAGAGAACGCTGGCGGTTCGAAGACGGCGGGGTGGACAACGACAAGTTCTCAAGCATCGGCATTGACGGGCGGCTCACCTTCAAGAACGCGCCGGACTTCGAGAACCCGGTCGATGACGGCCAGGACAACACATACAAAATCAAGGTCGCCACGCAGACCGGCTCGAACACTAGCCGCTACAAGTGGAGCGCCCCGGCGGACATCACCGTCACCATCGGTGACGTGAACGAGCCGCCGGAGGCGGTGACGAACATCCGGCGGATGGCGGCGGACAACAACTCGCTGACCATAGCGTGGGATGCGCCGACCGAAACGGACCGTCCGCCCGTGACGCAATATCGGGTGTGGCGGAAATGGCACGGGGTCGAGAGCTGGGATGACGACAGCGTTCGAGTAAGTACGGCGTCGGGCACGAGCTACCGGATCACCGGGCTGGTGGCCGGCTCGCGCTACGACGTGCGGGTGGCGGCGCTGAACGAAGAGGGCTTGGGAGCGGTGGCGACGCGCTCCAACGCCGACCAGACCACAACCGGGACCGCGCCCGCCGCGAGCGTGACGGTGAGCAAGAGCGCCGTGACCGTCTCCGAGGACGGCACGACGACGGACAGCTTCACCGTGAAGCTGGATACGCAGCCGCGCGCCGATGTGATGGTCGATCTCTCCTCGACCACCGAGGCGACGGTCTCGCCGTCCGAACTCACCTTCACGGACTCGAACTACGGCACCACGCAGACGGTGACGGTGACCGGAGCGCACGACGCGGACGCGGACGACACGACAGGGACCGTGACACTGGATATCGAAAGCGACGACGAGCGCTTCGACGACCTGACCGACCCAACGGTGGCGGTGACGGTCACCGACGACGACACCGAACTGCTGCAGGTGCAGGGCCTCTCGCTCGACGCGACCAGCGGACAGATCGTCGCCTCCTGGAGCACGGTGGCGATGGCCAGCGGCTACCGGGTCGAATGGAGTTGCGCTTCGAACCCCGTGACGACCGGCGACCACGATGTGACCGGCCAGACGACGGCGACGTACACCATCGGCAATCTGCCGAACGACGTCGATTGCAGCGTCACCGTGCGTGCCCTCGGCTCCGGCGCGGCCAGCGGAACGGGCACCGCCGACGGTCCCAGGAGCGAGACGCAGACGGCGACGCCGATGATGGCCGTGGACAACCCGCCGGTGGTGACGACGACGACGCTAACGGTCGCCGAGAACGAGACGGTCGTGCCGGACAAAGTGCAGGCGAACGACGCGGACGACGGCGACGAGGTCACCGGCTTCGCGCTGGCCGGCAACGGCGCGGACAACGGCAAGTTCTCCATCGACAATCAGGGCACGCTGAGATTCAGCAACGCGCCGGATTTCGAGGCCAACGGCAGCGCGGCCGGCGACAACGACTACAAGATCACGGTGACAGCGACGAGCGGGTCCGGCACGCCGCTGACCAGCGCGCCAACGCCGATCACGGTGACGGTGACGAACGTCAACGAGCCGCCGATTGCGCCGGACGACCCGACGATCACCGACCGGACGGAAAATTCCTTCAAGGTCTCCTGGACTGCGCCCGACAATACCGGGCGGCCGGACATCAACGCATACGACGTGGAATACCGGGTGGCGCCGAGTGGCATATGGCAGCAGCGCCACGACCTGTCCAAGGACTCGCTGGAGCTCCCGATTTCTGGCCTGGAGGAGGCGACCAATTACGACGTGCGCGTACGGGCCGTGAACCCCGAGGGCGACGGCGCGTGGTCGAGCGAGGTCGGCACGAGCACGCTGACGCCGCAACTCTCCACGCCCGGGAACTTGGTGCTGACGGCGGGCGACGGCAAGATCGGGGTGTCGTGGAGCGACGTGGACAACGAGGCAGGCTACCGCGTCGACTGGAACTGCGGCGGTACCGCTAGCTCCTCCGGCACGCTCCCCGCGGACACGACCTCCTACGACATCCAGCCGAGCCCGCCACTTGCCAACGGCACGCAATGCACCGTTACGGTGACGGCCACGGCCGGGGACGGCTACCGGGACAGCGCGGCCGCCACCGGCACGGCCACGCCGGTAGCGGATCCGAACGTGCCGGCCACCGGCGCGCCGACGATCACGCACGACACGCCGCCGCTGGTGGGGGATACGCTGACGGCCGATCTGGGCACGATCGAGGATGCGGACGGGCTGACAGGCGCGACCTACAGCTACCAGTGGATACGCGGCACGAACACCAACATTGGCGCGAACCAGAACACATACACGCTGACGGAGACCGACCGGGGCAGCACGATCAAGGTGCAGGTCACCTTCACGGACGGCCGGGGCTTTACCGAGACCCTTACTAGCGCCTCCACCCCGGCGGTGAAGCAGAAGCTCGCCGTGCCGCAGGACTTCGTAGTTGCGATGAACGGCGACGCGCAGGTCTCGTTCACATGGACGGCCGTCGATCACGCGACGGGCTACACGATCACCCGCACATTGCCGGCCCCCGCCGTCACGCAGACCGCCTCCGGCACCGCCCACGCCTGGACCGGGCTGACCAATGGCGAGAGCTACACCTTCGTCATCAGGGCCACCGCCGGGACCGATTTCGTGGCCAGCGACGACAGTTCCTCCGTGATCGGTCTGCCCGTTTTCGCCGGGGCGGTTTCGGCGGCGCTCTCGTCCAACCGGGATCCGCTCACCGAGGCCAATATTGGCGGCTCCACCCTGACGGTGGAACTGACGAACGGGACTTTCTCGAATCCGCTCAGCAAGGACGGTTTCGAGATCCAGTCGACGGCCGCCGGGCTGAGCGTGAATACGGTGACGCGCGTCAGCAACACGGAGGCGACGGTGACGGTGACCGCTTCGGGCTTCGACATCGCCGAGGACATCCCGATCCAAGTGCGAATACCCGACGGCGCCGTTACCCATTCAGGCGGCACCGGCGGGCTCGATTCCGGCTCGCTGACGGTGGCAACGGTCAATACGGCGCCCACCTTCACCGGCGGGGCAACGCGGAGCTTCAGCGCGGCGGAGAACCAGACTTCCGTCGGCACGGTCACCGCCACGGACACCGATCCCGAGGACGACGTGACCTACGGGTTGAGCGGGACGGACGCGGGCCTGTTCGACGTTTCCGGCACGGGCGTCATTACCTTCAGGACCGCGCCGAACTTCGAGGACCCGCGCAGCACCGTCTACACCTTCACCGTGACCGCGACCGGTGGCATGGGCTCGCGCACCATGACGGCGACGCAGGACATCACGGTCAACGTGACCAACGTCGGCAACGAACGGCCTGGCAAGCCGGACGAGCCGACCATCGGGACGACGACCGTCAACAGCATCCCCGTAAGCTGGTCACCGCCGACCAACGAGGGGCCGGCGATCACCGACTACGACGTGCAGTGGCGGGAGCAGGGGACGCCCGGCTGGACCAGTCTTCCCGACACGGGGGCCGAGGCGACTAACACGGCGACGAACGCCACGATCTCCTCCGGCCTGACCCACGGCATGACCTACGAAGTGCAGGTGCGCGCGCAGAACGCGGACGGCAACGGCGACTGGTCGGATTCAGCCACTGCGGAGACGGCGGCGAACGCCGCGCCGACGTTCACCGGCGGCGCGGCGCGGACCTTCACCGCGAACGAGAACCAAACCTCCGCCGGCCAAGTCGAGGCTTCGGACGCGGACAGCCAGGACAGTATCGAGAGCTACGCCATCCCCAGCGGGGAGGACGGCGGGGCGGACGGGGGCGAGTTCAACATCGACTCCGGCACGGGCGCGCTGACCTTCAAGACCGCGCCGAACTACGAGGCGCCGGGCAGCGCGGACGGCGACAACGACTACGAAGTCGTCGTGCGCGCCACGGGCGGAACCGGCGACCGTGCGCTGACAGTGGACCAGACCGTCACGGTCACCGTCGTCAACGAAGACGGCGTCGCCGAGGTTCCGGGCAAGGCGGATCCGCCGGGTATCACGACGGCTGGCATCACCCCGCTCACCGTACCGGTGACTTGGTCGGCGCCGGCCAATCCAGGGCCGGAGATTACGACCTACAACCTGCAATACCGGGTGAAGACGCCCCAAGGTGCCTGGACGGACCAGATGGGCGAGACCGGCACGGGCGCGAGTATCACCAACCTGACGCCCGGCGAGACCTACCAGGTACGGGTGCAGGCGGTGAACCGGGACGGTGCCGGCGCGTGGTCGGATCCTTCGGTCGACGCGACGACGCAGACGAACGCCGCGCCGGTCTTCGACAGCGGCACCGACTCCTTCTCCGTGGACGAGAACACGCTCGCGACGACCCCTGTCGGCACGGTGACGGCAACGGACAGCGATGGTGCGGACAACATCGAGAGCTACGCGCTGAGCGGGACGGACGAGACGGACTTCGAGATCGGGAACGACGGCGTGCTCCGCTTCAAGACGGCCCCGGACTTCGAGCGCTCCACGGGCGGTGGGACGGCGGGCACCAGTCACATTTACATGGTCACCGTGACCGTAACGAGCGGCACCGGCGACCGCGAGGCGATGGCGGTGCAGACCGTCACCGTCACCGTCATCGACCTGCTCGAGGCGCCGGGAACGCCTGACCCGCCGACCCCCGGCACGACGACCGTCAACAGCGCGATGGTGAGCTGGACTGCGCCGGCAAACACCGGGCCGGACATCGTGGATTACGATCTGGAATACCGGGTCAAAACGCCCCAGGGTGACCCGACGGCGATCAACGACATAGCCGGCACGAGCCATACGATCCCCAATCTTGCCGAGGACGAGACCTACGAAGTGCGGGTGCGTGCTTGGAACGGCGAGGCCGACAGCCCCTGGTCGAACTGGGGTGAGGTGAGCACGGCGGCGAACGCCGCGCCGCGCTTCACCTCCGCCAACGAATTCGACGTGGACGAGAACACCGCCGAGTCGTTCGTTACGGTCACCGCCGTGGACGACGACAGCGCCGACAGCGTGACCGGCTATACGCTGGGCGGGGCCGACGCTGAGCATTTCACGCTCCACTCGACCACCGGCGTCCTCGCCTTCAGCGAAGCGCCGGACTTCGAGCGCGGGTCGGGCGGGGGCGAGGGCGGCACGGCGAACAGCTACGACATCACCGTGACCGCAACGAGCGGCACCGGCGACCGCGAAGCGACGAAGACCCAGAACATCGCGGTACTCGTTCAGGACGTGGAGGAGGCCCCGGACAAGCCGGCCCCGCCGACGCTTGCGGTCGTGGACTATGAGAGCCTCCGCGCGACATGGGTGGCGCCGGACAACCGTGGACCGTCGCGGATCCTCTACCGTCTGCAATACCGGCTCGCCAGCGCCAGCGACTGGACCGACGGCCCGACGGGCGTGGACGGCCTGACGAGCATCATCGACGGGCTCGACGACGGCATGGCGTATGTGGCGCGGGTGCAGGCGGAGAACGAGGAGGGCGCGAGCGAGTGGTCGGAGGCCTCGACGACCGCCGTGGCGACGCACGGCAACAACCCACCGGGCTTCGCCTCGACCGTGGCGAACTACGACGTGCAGGAGAACACCACGGCGGTCACCACGGTGACGGCGACCGACCCGGATGCCGGGGACGTGCCGGCCGACACGACGATTACCTACGCGCTGGAGGGCGACGACGGAGGCAAATTCCGGATCGCCTCCAACGGCACGGTCACCTTCGAGAGCGGCAAGAACTTCGAGGACCCGGACGACGCGGACACGGACGGCGTCTATGGGGTCACGGTGAGGGCGACCAGCGGGGCAGGCGCCCGCGAGATGAGCGCGACCCGCTCCTTCACGGTGACGCTGACGAATGCCGACGACGAGGCGCCGGGGCAGCCGGCGGCACCGACGGTGGATACGCCGACGGTCAACAGCCTGAACGTGTCCTGGAGCGCGCCCGCGATCAATACCGGGCCGGCGATCATCGACTACGACGTGCGCTGGCAGAAGACCGCACCCGACCCGAATATCCCCGGGGACGGGGACTGGATCGAGCTTCCGGACACGGGGGACGATGCGGAAGACACGGACACGAGCGTCACGATAACGGGCCTCGTCACCGACAGCACCGGCGTGGAATACCGGGTGCAGGTGCGGGCGCAGAACGCCGAGGGGGCCGGCGACTGGTCGCCTTCGACCACCGGCAGAACCGCCGCCAACGGCCCGCCGGACTTCACCGACGCCACCATCGCCTTCACGGTGGACGAGAACACGGACGTGGCGACGCAGGTCGGCGAGGTGACGGCGACGGACGCGGACAGCGGGGACACGGTGACCGGCTACACGCTCGGCGGTGCCGATGCGTCCAAGTTCGAGATTTCGTCCACCGGCGTGCTGACCTTCGACAGCACCCAGGTGCCGACGGTCGACTACGAGATGCCGCAGGATGTCGGCGGCGACAATGTCTACAACGTCTCGGTGACGGCGACCTCCGGGACCGGGGACCGTGTGCTGATGGCGGACCAGGCCGTCACGGTGACGGTGCGCAATGTGGACGAGACGCCGACCGGCAAGCCGTCCATCGACGACACGACGCCGCAGGTGGGGCAGGAGCTGACGGCGGGGCCGGGCGACATTGACACGCCCGACACCCCGTCGCCGGTCTTCAGCTACCAGTGGAACCGGATCGACGGCGGCACATCGGAGACGATCACCGGTGCGACCGGCGCCACCTATACGGTGCAGGAGGCCGACGGGGGCCTGACGCTCACCGTCACGGCGCGCTGGACCGACGATTTCGACGGCTCGACCCAGGAGCTGACCTCCGACCCGACGGGCGTGGTTGCCACCGTGCCGGGTGCGCCGACGGGCGTGACGGCGGACAGCTTCACCAGCAGCGGCTTCGCGATCCGATGGACTGCGCCGTCCAGCGGCGGCAGGACAATCACCGCCTACGAATACCGCTTCGGCGGAACGGGCGGGTGGCAGTCGACGGGGAACAGCAACACGTCGCGCAACTTCACCAGCTTGAGCCTGCTGCACGCGGACCGGGACACGCTGTTCGAGGTGCGGGCCGTCAACGCGGTCGGCGAAGGCCCTCCGGCCACCATCGTGCTGAACCGGCAGATGCAGGTGAACACGCCGACGGTTTCCCTGTCGCTGGACACGAACAGCATCGACGAAAGTGGATCGAACAACAGCGCTACGCTCACCGTCACCCTGGACGGCACCGCCACCACGGCGGACACGATGTTCTCCGTGCCGCAACACGACGACTACGGCTCTAACCCCCCCAGCCGGACGATCGCCGCCGGCTCCGGTGCGCGCTCGGTGACCTTCACCATCACCGCGGCGAACGACAACACCTACGAGCCGAACCGGGTGGTGGATGTGGATGTGGACATTACCTACACCGGCACGCCGGCCATCCCGGACCCCGCCCCGGCGCGGCTGACCATCGAGGAAGACGACCTGCAGCCGCCGGCGCGGGTGGCGGGCGTGACGGTCACGCCGGTCGCCGAGGGGCTCACCGTGACATGGAACGAAGCCGCCCGCGCCACGGGTTACAAGGTGCATTGGCGGTCCGGCGGCACCTACCCGCAGGCGAACGAGCGGACCAGGGTGGGCTTTTCTTCGACGACCGACACCATCCCGAACCTGGACCCGGATACGACCTACACGGTGCGCGTCATCGCCACGAGGACCGGCGCGGACGACGGGCCAGAATCGGACGACAGCCTGCCGGGCGCGAGCGGCAGGCCGAAGGCGCAGCCGCCAGGCCTGCCGGCGAACGTGATGCTGACGCCCGGCGGCGAGTCGCTCATCGTGTCGTGGACGGCGGGAAGCAACGCCGACGGCTACAAGGTGCAGTGGAAACTCGACACGGCGGCGACCTGGGTGGGCGCGAGCGAGCAGGATGAGATCGCGGCGCTCTCCTGGACGATCCCGGGCCTGACGCCGGGCGTGGACTACGACGTGCGCGTCGCCGCGACGCGAAACAATGCCGACGACAGCGGCTGGACCCCCACCGCGACCGCGGCGCCGCTGCTCGCCGCGCTTGCGCAGGTGACGAACGTGCAGGTGCGCTCCGGGGTGCGGGAACTCATCGTGACGTGGAGCCCGGTGCCGAACGCCGAGGGCTACAAGGTGCAGTGGAAGTCCGGCACGCAGGGCTTCGAAGATGCGCGGCAGTTGGCGGTGACTGGAACCCGCGCCACGATCCCGGCCCTGGAGCCGCTCGAGTCCTACACGGTGCGGATCATCGCCACCCGCGCCGGCGGAGCGGACGGGATGCCGTCGGACGATGCCCCGGGAACGCCGGCGCGCTCGGACCGGCCGGGCCTCACCGTCGGCACGCCCGCACCCTCGCCCGTCCGCGAGGGCGCGGCGGCGACCTTCACCGTTGAGATCGACTTCCAGCCGACCGCGGACGTGGTGGTCGCCCTGCTGAGCGGCGACACCGATACCGTGACGCTCCAGCCCGAGGAGCTCACCTTTACGCCGGACAACTGGGCGATGAAGCACACCGTCACCGCGCGGGCCATCGAGGACGCCGACGCGGCGGACGAGACCGTTCGGCTCACCGTCCGGGTCGTGGACGGCCGAAGCGCGCCCGCATACCGCAGCGTGGGCGATGAGCGCCGGAATCTCTCCGTGACCGACAACGACACGGCGAGCGTTACGCTCGGCGCGCTTTCGGCGTCGCCGGTGCCGGAGGACGGCAGCGCGACCTACACGGTGGTGCTGGACAGGCCGCCGTCTGCCAGCGTGCAGATTCGGGTTGTCAGCGACGACACGACCGCGCTCCGGGTCACGCCGGCGACGCTCATCTTCTCGACGTCGAACTGGGACACGCCGAAGCAGGTGACGGCGCGCGGCGTCAGGGACCCGGATTCGGACCATGAAACCGTCACGATCTCGCACGAGGTCGTCGACGCCTCCAGCGCCGACGAATACGACGGCATCTCGATCGCCTCCTTGCCGGCGACGCTCGCGGACATCGATACGCCCGGCGTTCGCGTGAGCCAGACCAACCTCAGCCCAGCCGAGGGTCGTAGCGCCACCTACACGCTCCGGCTCAATACCGAGCCGTCCCACGACGTGGACGTCGTCGTCACCAGCGACAATGCCGACGTGACCATGGAACCGGCAAGGCTCACCTTCACGCCGGGCAACTGGAGCCAGACGCAAACGGTGACGGTACGTGCGGCCCAGGACGACGACGCGGCCGAAGACGAGGCGATGCTGACCCACACGGCGACGAGCGGCGACTCGGACTACGGCGGCATCGATATCCCGGAGGTCTCGGTCACGGTGGCCGATGACGAGACCCCGGGGGTTACGCTCAGCGCACTGTCGCCGTCGGCGGTGGAGGAGAACGGGAGCGCGACGTACACGGTGGTCCTGGACGCACAGCCGACCGCGAGCGTTGTGATCGACATCGCGAGCGACAACGGCGAAGTGACGGTGCAGCCCACCCGCCTCACCTTCACGACGCAGAACTGGGACGACGCGCGGACTGTGACGTTGAGGGCCGCCGACGACGGCGATTCGTTCGACGACACGGCGACGCTGACGCACACGGTGGTGGACGCCCAAAGCGCGGGCGAGTACGAAGGCCTGTCCGCAACGCTGGACGTGCGGGTGAAGGACGACGACGTGCCGGGATTGACCTTGTCGCCGCGCGCACTGAGCGTCCGCGAGGGGGCGACGGCCCCTTACACGGTGAGGCTGCAGGTCGAGCCGAGTGCGGCGGTGGTGGTCGCGGTGGCCGGCAACCATCGGGACGTGAGCGTGGACAAGCCGCGCCTTGAGTTCACGGCGGACAACTGGAACACCCCGCAGAGGGTGTGGGTTGCGGCGGCCCAGGACGGCGACGTGGTCGACGACGAGGCCGTGCTAACCCACAGCATCGTGGTCGACGGGAGCGCGGCCGAGTTCCGGGGGGTGGCCGACAAGACCGTTGCGGTGACCGTGGACGACGACGACACGACCGTGCAGCGGTCTATCGCGCTTCTGCCGGCGACCGTGGACGAGGGCGGCGGCACGGTGGAACTCGAGGTCGCCGTGGATGTCGGCGAGTCGCTGAGCGGCAGGTCCTACATCGTGCAGGCGTCGCTTCCGGACTCGACGGCGACGCGGGGCGAGGACTTCACCGGCCTGGTGTTCGAGGAGGGGGACTTCCCGGACCTGGCGGACGGGGTGTTCACGCACAGCACGTCGGTGACGCTGATCGACGACGGCGCGAGGGAGGACGACGAGACCATCGCGGTCTGGCTGCAGGGGGTGAACGAGGAAGGCAGCGTCATCGAGTTCACGGTGGGAGCGACGCTGACGATCGTCGACAACGACGGCCCGGGCGTGCGGGTGAGCCACACCGCCCTGACCGTGGCCGAGGACGGTTCCGGGGAGTACACGCTGCGGCTCAACACGCGGCCGGCACAGGACGTGACCATCGCAGTGGCGAGCGACAACGTGGAGGTGACGGCGGCCCCCGCATCGCTGACGTTCACGACGGACAACTGGGGCAACCAAACCGTGACGGTGAGCGCGCTGGCGGACGGCGACGGCGTCGATGACCGTGCCGTGCTGACGCACACGGCGACGAGCGGCGACGTCGAATACGACGGCGTCGCCATCGGCAACGTCGTGGTGACCGTGCCCGCGGGGCCGACAGCGCGGGATCCGGACGACGATGGCGACGATAGCGGCTCCGGCGGCGGAGGCGGCGGTGGCGGTGGCGGCACGTCCAACCGGGCGCCGGAGACGGCGGCGAGCCTCGCCGCGGCGACCGTGACTGTCGGCGCGTCGGTGGACATCGACCTGTCGCCGGCGTTCTCCGACCCCGACAACGACGACCTGACCTACGAGGCCACTTCGTCCGACGAAACGGTCGCCACCGTCGCGATCGACGGCGACACGCTCGCCGTGCGCGGGGTGGGTGTCGGAACTGCGGAGATCACGGTGACGGCCACTGACCCGGACGATGCGACCGTGTCGCAGACGTTCGCGGTGACCGTGACGGCAGCGGTGCCCGAGACCGTGGAGGACTTCGGGAGGGTGTGGCTGTTCGCCAGCGCCGCGGATCCGCTGCGGCAGGGGTTCGTGCGCGTGCTGAACCACTCCGACGCGAGCGGCACGGCGACGATCACCGCCACCGACGACGCGGGCAGGACCTACGAGCCGCTGACGCTGACACTCGCCCCGCGGCAGGCGGCACCGTTCAACTCCGACGACCTCGAGTCCGGCAACGCGGCCAAGGGCCTGGCCGGCGGCACCGGCCCCGGCACGGGCGGTTGGCGGTTCGAGGTCGAGAGCGACACCCTCGACGTCGAGGCGCTCGGCTACCTGCGCACCGCCGACGGGTTCGTCACCGCCATGGTGGCCACCGTCCCGGCGGACGAGGACGGCACGCGGCGCGTGGCGACCTTCAATCCCGCGAGCAATGTGAACCAGGTCAGCCACCTGCGGCTGGTGAACCCGCACGACGAGGCCGTCGAGGCGACGGTGGCAGGGGTCGACGACGACGGCCGCTCTCCGGGCGACGCGGTGGAACTGACGGTGCCGGCGGGCACAGCGTGCATGGTGGACGCGGCGGAGCTCGAGTCCGGACGCGGCCTCGACTGCGGCTCCCCGCAAGCCGGCCTTGGCGACGGCGTCGGCAAGTGGCGCCTGACCGTGGAGTCCGACCCGCCGCTGGTGGCCATGAGCCTGCTGTCGAGCCCGACCGGACACCTGACGAACCTGTCGGGCGTCGCGTCCGCGGACGCCGACGGCGTCTGGTACGCGCACCTGTTCCCGTCGGCGTCCGACCCGCTCCGCCAGGGCTTCATGCGGGTGCGCAACCACTCCGACGAGGCGGGAACGGTCACGATCGCGGCACGCGACGACACCGACCGCGAGTACGAGACGCTGACCCTGGCTCTCGCCGGCGGGCAGACCCAGCACTTCAACTCCGACGACCTCGAGCTCGGCAACGCCGAGAAGGGCCTCACGGGCTCTACCGGGTCCGGCACGGGCACATGGCGACTGGCGCTGTCGAGCGACGACGTCGACATCGAAGCCCACGCCTACATCCGCACGACGGAGGGGTTCCTGACGGCGGTGAACGCATCAGCCCCCGTCGCAGCCCGGGTGCACCGCATCGCTTTCTTCAACCCGGGCAGCAATACGAACCAGGTCAGCATCCTGCGCCTCATCAACCCGGGGACGCGGAGCGCCGTGGCAACCGTCACAGGGACCGACGACGGCGGCGCGCGTCCCGGCTCGATCGTGCGCGTGGTGGTGCCCGCTGGCGACGCCTTGGAGCTGACGGCTGCCGAGCTGGAGTCCGGCGAGGCAGATGCGATCACGGCAGGCGCGCTCGGCGACGGCAGCGGCAAGTGGCGGCTGCGGGTCGAGGCGGACCGCGACATCGTGGCGATGAGCCTCCTGTCGAGCCCGACCGGCCACCTCACGAACCTGTCCCGCGCCGACCCGACACGAACCGACTGACCGCCTTTGGGTACGCGGACGTCCACGTCCGCAGGATCGTACACAGCCTAATTTTCCATGACACTAGAGCATACCTTTGACTAAACTATGCTCTTACTGCATAGAAATGAGCAACCCATCATGGCCGTGCCGAACCTCTTGCCCCAATCATGGCACACCGAGGTGAGGGAGGCCCGCAAGGCCCGGCGGATGTCGCAACGTGAGGTCGAGGAGCGAACGGGCATCCACCAGACCCAGCTCTCCCGGATCGAGAACGGAGTGGTCGACGCTAGAGTGTCCGACGCCATCCAGATGGCGAGGGCTGTCGGGCTCGAGTTCGTTCTCGTGCCGCGGCGGGCGCTCCCAACGGTCTACAGGCTCATGACCGAGCACATGGATGATGGTCCTCGGCCTTCGGCCGTCGAGTTGCTGGTTGGCCGTGGTGACGACGAATGAGCGACGTGCTGATCGTCCGTCTGCACGGACAGGACGTGGGCGAAATCGTCCGGTTCCCAAGTGGGCAGATCCAGTTTGAGTTCTATCCGGCATACGCCGCGCAGAGGGACCGCCCCACCATGAGCCGGTCGTTCTTGGACGACGCGGGCGAAGTCACGGGAGGCGGCAGGCCTACGAACAACGGAGAAGTGCCGGACTTCTTCTCGAACCTGCTGCCGGAAGGAGAACTGCGGTCCTACCTGGCCGCCAAAGCAGGGGTTCCGGAGACCCGAGAGTTCGAGTTGCTCGAGTTGCTGGGCGGCGACCTGCCCGGGGCTGTCGTGGTCGTCAACGAGAATCCCAAGGAACCGCGCGACCGCGCCGTTGACGCGCCGGCCCATCGCCGTGCACTCGTTCCTCGCGATGCACTGACGTTCTCGCTGGCAGGCGTGCAGTTGAAGTTCTCGGCCATCGAGAAGGCATCGGGAGGTCTGACGATCCCGGCGCGAGGCATGGGAGGGGATTGGATCCTCAAGTTGCCGTCGCTGCGTTTCGACGACATCCCCGAGAACGAGTTCTCCATCATGTCGTTGGCCAAGAAGGTGGGAATCGAGGTCCCCGAAATCCGGCTGGTGCCCATGCGTCAAATCGAAGGTCTGCCGCCCGAGGCTGTCAACGAACGGATTGCCGACGAGAACGCGCTTGCGGTTCGACGGTACGACAGAACGGCCACGGGGCGGATACACGCGGAGGACTTCGCGCAGGCTCTGAGCATGCGGGCCGACCACAAGTACAGGCGCTACACCTACGCCCACTTTGCCCGGATCCTGGCGGCATTTTGCGACGAGCAATCCGTCACCGAGTTCTCGAAACGGCTCATGTACGCCGCGCTGACAGGCAACGCCGACCTGCACGCGAAGAACTGGTCGCTGATCTACCGCGACGGCCGGACCCCGGAGCTATCGCCCGCGTACGACCTTCTCTGCACAACGCCACACATCCCTGGCGAGACGATGGCGCTGAGGCTTGGCTCGGCCTCGGGTTGGCGGGATCTCACCCTCGACGACTTCGCCGCCGTTGCAGACGCAGCCCACATTGACCCCGGCCCCTTTGTGCATGCGGCTGCGGAAACGGCCGACAGATTCCGCGACATTTGGCCTGAAGCGTCGAAGTCGCTGCCCGTCCCCGACGCCGTGAGATCCGCGATCGAGATTCAACTGACGACCGTCCCCGCGATTACCGGGGCACGCAGGCCACTCCGGCGACGAGGCAGACTCCGCAGGAAGCCGAACGGCGAATCTGCCTAAAGGAGCCCTCGCAGACATTCCGTGGTCCTTGCGAACGATCCACGACTGTCACCGCCTGCAGGATAGATGCTGGCAACAATCTCCGTGGCGCCAGCGTCGAGGAAATCCTCCAACTGTGCCTCGACCTCGCTTTCGCTACCCACAACGGCGATGTCGCCGGGATTCTCGGCTGCTTGCGCATCGAGTTGACGGCGATAGCTCGGTATCTGGCCGTAAATGGCGTAGACCTCATTGGCTCGAGCTACGGCTTGTTCCTTGTCATCGTGGACGCAAACAGGAGTCCTACTACGATCCGCGGAGCGTCTCGATCCGCCTCTTCCGCGGCTTTCATAGTCTCGGGTACCGTGTGATTGCGGATGGTGTTTCCACTAACCATCCAAGTCACGACACCGCCTGCTGCGTGACCTGCAGCTTTGCGCATCTCAGGGGTTAGAGCGGAAACAAGCACCTTGTATGGCCGGGGTTCCGGGAAATCCAACTCGACTCCTGCGTTTTCCTTGTCGTCATCCTCGAAACCAGCGCCACCATAGTCGCGAATGTGTTGGACGGATTTGTCGTAACTCGAACCCAATGCTTCGTACTCTGGTTCAGCGGTGGGTCCAATGCCCAACACGAGGCGCCCGCCGGCCAAGACATTCACTGTCCAAGCCTGATGCACCAGCGCACCGGGGTGACGGGGGTAGGTGGGTATCGTCGCGATGCCGAGTTCAATCCTGGACGTGCAATGGCCAATCACGCCCATCATGGTTAGCGCATGGAATGTGCTCGCTTGCTGCATCCAGTAACTCCCGAACCCCTGTTCTTCGTATCCGACAACTTCGTCCACGAGACTCGCAAGCGCCGCGCCTTGCCGGGCGTTTCTCCCAAAGATCCCGATCTTCACAGGCCCCTCCTGCTCACGTCCTGCGGTGCCGAGGCCCCTTCAGGTACCCAGCTACCAACTCCGCGAAGGGGGTGACGTCGCCGTCCAGGCTGGCGGTGTCGAGAGCGCTCATGTAGGCCTCGCGGTCGCTCACCTGGATGGTCGTCCATGGATAGCCGCCGGACGCCAGCATGGTGTTCATCAGGAAGCGCGCGAGGCGCCCGTTGCCGTCGGGATAGGGGTGCACGTAGCCGAACAGCCAGTGGCCCGCCACGGCTCGCACGCCCGGACTCTCCTCCTGCACCAACAGCGCGGTGAGCACCTCCATGCCTTCCGGGACCAGGTCGGCACGGGGGGGCACATACCGTGAGCCGCGCAGGTAGACCGGGTGATTCCGGTAGTCCGCCAGCACTGCGGCCCGATAGGCGCCCGCCGCCACGAGTGGCTCGAACATCTGGAAGTACCAGTTCCGGTGTCCCTCGCGGAACAGCCCGGCCGGATCCTCGCCCTCAAGAATCTCGTGCACGGCGCTACGTACGGCTTGGTACGCCTGCCAATAGCCCCGCGCGGCAAGCGCATCGCGCTGTTGCTGATCATCGGCGTCGTCTTCCGGATCCCATGTGCCACTCTGCACACGCTCGATCAGTTCGGGCGTGACGCGGTATCCCTCGATCGACAACGAATGGTAGGCGTCGTCTCCATAGGCGCTGTCGGTGTCCTCGAGGTAGCGCATCCGCCCGGTTTCGTCGGCGGGGAGGCCCGGTGGCGGCGGTAGGGCCGAGAGGATCGGCTCCCGAGCGTGCTCCCACAGCGACTCCAGGCGGGACGTCAGCGGCGAGGCGGGACGGCGCAGAGCAGTGGCGCTCGAGGTGGACGCACCGAATGGGTCGCTCTCGCGGTACCTGTAGCCGGTGTTCAACATGGCCTGTCGCACGCCGTCGGCGATGTCCGACCGGCCGACGTGACGGAAGGCGCCCGCCAACCTGCCCGCCACCTTGGAGTGCCCTCCGGCGAGAAGCCGGCTGGCCACTCCTCCGACGCCCGTGACGCTGGCGAGCACCGTGCGCGCGTCCAAGGGATGGTCCCGGTAGAAGGACGCGGGGACGCGCACTAGAGCGGCCTCGGTGGTGTAGAGGCGGACCCCCTCTCGCTCGCAGATGTCTTCCGGCGGCGGCATCGTTCCGACCTTGAGGTCGAACAGGGATGTCTCAAACGGCAAAGCGATCAGGTTGTTTCCCCCGCGTTCAGCGTGCACGATGACTTGCTGCGGCATGTTGGGGTTCTCCGCGTGACGCAACAGCGAGAGTTCCGGTGACAAGTGCCAACGCTCGCCGAAGCGGTGGGTGGAGTATCGTGCGCAGAACTCCCAGAACGACGCGTACCAGGGCGTCGTGTCGTGCCCTACGGAGCCGGGGCTTGCGAGCATCAGCCACCCGCGGGTGACCGGCAGCAGATGGCCGCTGCGCAGGAGGCGTTCGCGATCCTCGCGGGGGAACTCGGCGCTACGGAAGATTCGCCGCTTCTCGCCCTGGCGCTCGAGCAGGACCTTCAATGATCGGGCCAGTTTTTCGTGGGGCTTGAGCATTGCGTTCGCCTGTGGTCCCACGCTAGCACGCCCCTATTTCAAGTACAAGATGCGCACCCTAAGCAAGTGTTGGATGTGCGCCCGGTACAAGTGCGAAGGGCGCGCCGTAAGCACGTACGAAGCGGGCAGGTGCAGGCGGCGTGTATCAGGCGTACGGATCCGTCCCCGTGGCCATGAACGGCGCAATCGTCTCGGGCCGGTCGACGTTCTCCCGGAACGGATACGTATGCTCGCCGAGGACGCGCTTGAGTTCGGGGTACTTCGTAAGGAGTTGCGGCGAGACGTCGTCCCACATGTGGATCGGGCGCATGTGCATGCGCATGAACACCTGCACGAGGGTGACGCGCAGCCCGGGATTCGTGCGCGGCGTCGTGCCGTGCCAAGTGGCCCCGTGCCAAAGCGCGAGGGATCCGGCCTCGCCGATGAGCGGAAACACCTTGAACGGGGAGTCGTCACTTAAGCCCATGGACGACTCGTGGGGTAGCGTCGCCCGGCCGTAGTGGTGGCTACCGGGCACGAAGACGGTGGGACCGTCCTCGGCGCCCTCGTAGTCGGTGCACAGCCACGACGCGTTGCACATGTGCGCGATGTGCCCGCCACCCGGCGGGATGCCGTGCGCATCGCTGTGCAGCCCGACGCTGGCGTCGGGGTCGACTTTCTCCTGCGTGGGCGGCTTGATGATCCAGGTCTGCGCGGTGAGGCAGACGCTCTGGCCGCACAGCCAACGCACCAACGTCAGCGCGCGCGGGTTGGTGGCAGCCTCGACGAATGCCTCGTCCTCCTGCAGCAGGTACCAGGAGTTCTTGCTGATCTGCTTGGGGTCGGGTTCGTCCGAGGTGTGGTCGTTGATCGCGACCCCGTTGCGCTTCTCGCACGCGCGGAGAATGGCGCCGCGCAGGCGCTCGACGAAGTCGTCGTCCACGCCCATCTTCTCCTTCGGCACGACGGTCATGCCGTAGGCCTGGAGTTCCACCGCGTGTTTCAGGAGGTCGTACTTGACGAGGTCTTGAACGATGGGATCCGCATTGGGGGAAACCCCGTATTCGCTGATGTCCACGATGCGCTCCTGCCCTGTTCAGGTGCAGCCAGAGTGGTATGCGAACATAACATGGCGGATCGGAATACTGCGGTGACGCACGGTTCCGACCACCTTCGATGGAGGCTACGATAGGGAGGTGTCCTTACCAGCGAGCCTGCCTGATGAACCTGCATATCACCGCGCTTGCGACTCTGCTCGCGCTGCCGGTTGGGGTCGCAGGCGCTGGCGAGCCCGACCCGGCAACAACGGAATGGCTTGACGCGGCGGTTGCCGGCGAACACCGGGATCCTGCCAAGCGTGCACGCGATCAGTACCGCCATCCCGCCGAGGTCCTCGCCTTCTTCGGACTGAAGCCGGACTCGAGCGTCGCCGAGATCTGGCCGAGCGACGGCTGGTGGACGGAGATCCTCGCGCCTGCCCTGCGCGACGAAGGGGTCTACTACGCCGCCGGCTTCGCCATGACGGCCGACCGCACGCCCGAGTGGCGCAAGAGTGTGCAGAAGCGGTTCGCCGAGAAGCTAGAGGCGCAGCCGGAACTGTACGACGCGGTGGTCACGACGGAGCTGAGCGTGCCCGAGCGGACGACGATCGCGCCGCCGGGGTCCTTGGATTTCGTGGTGACGTTCCGCAACGTCCACAACTGGATCCGTGGTGATTACGCGCCCGAGATGTTTCGCGTGATGGCCCGTGCCCTGCGCCCCGGCGGGGTAGTCGGGCTCGTCACCCACCGCGCCCCGCCGGGTTGGACGGCGGACGATGCCGGGCGGACGGGTTACGTTGCCGAGGCGCTCGTGATCGAGATGGCTGAGGCTGCGGGGCTGATCCTCGAAGCGTCATCGGAGATCAACGCGAATCCGCGCGACACACACGACCACGAGGCGGGCGTCTGGACGCTGCCGCCCTCGTTCGCGCTGTGCGGCGAGGTCGAGGACACGGACGAGCGTACGGCCTGCGAGGCCCGCTATCGCGCCATCGGCGAATCCGACCGCATGACGCTCAGGTTCCGCAAGAAGGCGGCGGATTGAGAAAGGAGGTGCGTACCTCGCCCGAACCTGAGGCGATGCCGCGGTGGTAAGACTGTCGGATCTTCCCGAGTACGAACGGAAACACCTGCTCGCCAAGAACCTCGGGCCCCTGGGCCCGCCGGTGTGGACACCTCTGCCCAAGCCCGTCTCCAAGCTGAGGATTGCCCTGATCACCACGGCGGGTCTTCATTTTCGCGATGAACCGACGTTCGATTTCGCCGACGCTACCTTCCGCCCGATCGGGGGTGGCGAGAACGCGGGCGACCTTGTCATGTCTCAAAGCTCGGCGAACTTCGACAAGACCGGGTTCGCCGAAGATGTGAACTTGGTTTTCCCCATCGATCGCTTCAGGGAGCTTGAGGCCCGGGGCGGAATCGGCTCACTGGCTGCTGTTCACTACAGTTTCATGGGGGCAGGCGTGCTGCCCGAGGCCTTTGAGCACAGCGCGTCCCAAGTGGCCGGCTTGCTCAAGCAGGACAGGGTCGACGCGGTATTCCTGACGCCGGTCTGACCCAACTGCACGCGCGCGGTCTGCGCGCTGGGCTACTTCTTGGAACGGGAAGGGATCATGACCACCGGGATCAGCCTGGTTCGGGAGAACGCCCAGAGCCTGCAACCGCCACGCTCGCTGTGGGTTCCTTTCCCGTTGGGTCGCCCGCTCGGCAAGCCCGGCGACCCGGAGTTCCAGCGCGACGTGATCGAAGCCGCGCTGGCCCTGCTAGCCAGGGAGTCGGGCCCCGTTCTCGAAGACTACCCACGTGACGCGCCGCCAGTGGATGCCGCTGCGGCGGCACCCGCCTGCCCGGTTTCCTTCGCGAGGCCAAGGCAGGCGGACGAGAGTTGGGCATCCAGGCTCGCGGACGAACTTGCGCTCCTCAAGCCTTGGTACGACCTCGGCCGACGCCGCCGAGACGGGCGAACCTTGGTGGGCATCTCCGACCAAACACCCGAGGACAACCTCGTGGCCGTGGGCCAACTGCTGGACGAGCACAAGCTGCCCTTAGAGGATCTCAAGTGGTTCAAGCTCGCCACCGAGGACCTGAAGGTGCTCTACCTTGAAGCGTTGACCGCCCAGCCCGGCGAACACGACCACCGCGAGGTGCAGCAGCGCCTCTGGCGCGACACCGCGTTGGGCGCTGCGCTGATCGAGTTCTACCGCATGTTCCGGCGCGTGGACGACCCACGACTGAACATCATTGCGCGCATCGTCGTGCCGCGTGAAGCCGTTGCGGAGGCAACGGGGGAGGAGGTCGTCATGTCGCCTGCGGAGTGACGAATGTGCCGTCCACCCTCGCTCGGCGCGTCAAACCCAACATCAGGCAGAGCGCCCAGCCGCACTTGTCATTGTGCCTTGTTGAGCGCCGCCGCCCTGCAATCGTCGGGATGCGGACGTGGACGTCCGTGCACCGACCGGGGCCGTCGCCGTGGGACTGGCGCAGCGGCTACGGCGCGTCGTCCGTCCCGGTCCGGAAACTCTCGGCAACGACGTAACGATAGAGCTTAAGCGCAAGCTCCGGCCGGTTGGCCTCCAGCCCCCGCCGGGCCGCCGGAGTCAGGAGCACCGTCTTACTCGGCTCCTCGGCGACCACTGCGGCGAGCTCTTCCTCGCGAACACCGGGTGGCCAGACCACATCGCCTAGTGCGTATTGGTGGAGCCTTGAGCCTGCGGCATCGCGTGCCGAGGCCTGACCGGAAGCAAGGAGTTCCATGCCTGCATCCGCCCCCGATGCGGCACCGATGGTGTCGCCGGGCGCATAGTCGCGATCCTCTAGCCAGTCGCGCAACTCCTCCACCAGGTTTTCGAACTCGACCTGCCGGTCGAGCTCGTGCTCGAGGTCGTCCGCGGCCCGTTCCAACAGCGCGCCCCGCTGGCCGTCGGCGTCGGCACTCGCCTTCCATGCCGCGATGACGATCTCCTCGCAGCGCTCGAGCCCAACGTCGAGACTTTCCACGCTGACCAACTCCGCGAACACGGGCGGTGGCAGGTTGCGCACGAGCCCAGTGCGCAACGCCTCCGTTGGCGCGCTGAGCACCACCTGGACGCCGGCGCCGTGGGCCGTCTGCAGCACGCGGCTGAGCACGTTCACCGCGGAGTAGTCGAAGCCGGAGACGTCCTCGAAGTCGAGCAGGAGACAATCGGGTTGCGCCGGCTCGTTCAGCGGCTCCCTCAACCGGTCGGCCAGGGCCGAGGCGCTGCCGAAAAACACGTAACCGCGCAGCCGGTAGGCGTGGACGCGGTCGCCTTCGTCCGCGAGGATCGCGCGTTCGGGTACCGAACGCGCCTTGCTGCTGTGTCGTTCCCGGGCGGTGAAGTGTGCTTCGATCGGGTCCACGCCGCCGAGCCGGACCACGAAGAACACGAGGGTGGCCACCACGCCGACGCCGACGCCTTCCAACAGTCCGAAACCGATGATCGCGACGAAGATCAGCACGATGATGCCGAACTCGGAGGCCGGCAGCCGGCCGAGCGTTCTCACCAACCCTTCGTCGAGCATGCCGAGTCCCGCGAAGACCAGTACGCCTCCGACCAGCGTGGCCGGCACGTGCTGAAGCATGCCGTCGCCTAAGAACAGCGCGACGCCGATGACGAGTGCTGCGACGATGCCGGTCAGGCGCGTGTCGGCGCTGAGCAGCTTGCTGCGCAACGACGCGGGAACGACCACGGTAGCGACCGTGCCGCCGCCGAGCCCGGCAACCGTCGACGCGAGTCCTCCGGCTTGGAACTCGCGGTCCCAGTCGAGTTCCACGTTGGCGGCCACCTCGATCCCGGCGATGTTCAGGATCACGCAGATGAAGGCGACCAGGATCAGCGCCAGCATGTTCGGAATCTCGGCCGCTAGCGCCGGCCAGTCCACCCGGAGGACGTCGGCGAAGCCTAGGGCCGGCCAAAGGTCGCCGTCGGCCGTGCTGGTCAGCAGCAGGCCCGCGGCGCGTGCCTCGTCGCCGGACAGGCCGAGGCCGGCCAGCGCGAGATGGTATCCGCCGGCGACGACCGCGACGCTGACCGGCAGGATCAGCGCGTTGCGCCAGCGCTTGATGGCGAGGTAGAGAACGATGCCGTAGGCCACGCCTGGCCCCCATCGCCACAGCGCGGCGGGCTCCACCAGGTCAGGGATCGCGCGCCAGTGAGGCTCTACGCCCATCAGGGAAACGGCGGCCAGGCAGACGGCGCCGCCGATCCCCGCGACGAATCCCGCCGAGACCGGGTAGGGAATGAACCGCAGCAGGTGGGCGAGTCGGAATCGACCCATGGCCAGGCAGCCGACGCCGGTGACTACCGCACTGAGGATGAGTGCCCCCGAGACGGTGACGAATAGCGCTTCGCCTTCGGCGGCCATCGAGGATCCGAACGCGGCCATGCCGACGACGAGCGCTGGCGACAGCCCCGCGATTACGCCGCGGTAGCCGGACGCCATGGCCATGACCAGGCAGGCGGCGAAGTTCCCGAACAGCACGAGGCCGACGCCCTGGGACGTGTATGGCGCCAGTACGCCCGAGAAGATGAATGTCGCGAAAGCGACCTGCGAGGCGAGCAGCCCAAGCCCCGACGTGACGCCGGCCGAGAGGCTGGCGAGTGACTTGCCGGCGATGGCTTTGGCCCGGAAGTCCGCCGCGATTTCCGCAAGGGGCGCTGCGCCGAAACGTGAAATAGCCCGCACTCCGGGTTGACAGCCGCACGTCAAGACAATATCTGCTAGGCCTCGATGCGGCTATGGCTGGAGAACACGTATGGCCGACACGCTCGACGAACCGGCACTGCGCGCCGAACTCGTGGCGCACTACCGGCGGGTCGAAGCGATCGGCCTGAACGAGTTGTCGTCCGGCAACCTGAGCGTCCGGTTCGGACGGGGGATGCTGATCTCACCGAGCGGCGCATCCGCCGAGACCATCACCGAAGATGCCATCGTCGAGGTCTCCTTCGACGGCACATGGCACGGCGAGCGCAGACCGTCGTCCGAATGGCGCATGCACGCGGCCATCTACGAGCGACACGCCCAGGCGGGGGCCGTCGTGCACACCCACTCGGACTACTGCGTTGCCGTGGCAAGCCACTCGCAGCCGTTGCCCGGCTTCCACTACCTTGTGGGCTTGTTTGGGGGCCACGACGTGCCCTGTGTCCCTTACTCCACGTTCGGCACCCAAGCGCTCGCCGATGATGCGGCCGACGCGCTCTCCGATCGGACGGCGTGCCTGCTCGGCCAGCACGGCATGATCTGCCGCGCACCGAACCTGCAGCGTGCCGTCGAGCAGGCGCATCGCCTGGAGATCATGTGCCGGCAATACGTGCTCGCGCGGCAGCTAGGCGAACCGAAACGGCTCACGGATGCCGAGTGGGAGGAGTTCTTCGCCCGGGCGCGTGGCGAGCTGTATGGCAGGTGACGGTGGCGGGCCGGAAACTGCCTAGGCTCGCTCCTCGGCGACCACTTCGGCCATGCCGTCCCATTCGTGCCACATGTTGCACATGGCGTACTTGGAGCGCTCCCAAGGATCGTTACCGTCCTCGAAGTCGAGCCACTCGCCCATCTGGCCGCGGTCGGGGTGGTCCGTGACACCGCTGACCACGACGTTCGGCTGTCGTTTCTTGTTGCGGATCCGGAAGATGATGTTCTTGCGGGACTCGGTCCCGTTCTCGTTGCGCGTGCCGGAGTGGGGGATGTGGTAGGACGTGATGCACGCGTCGCCGGGTTCCATCAGGATCTGCGTCGGTCGCGGCCACTTCTTGCCGTCGGGCGTCGACTCGGAGGTCTCGTCGACGAACTTGTCCTGCACCGACGGCGGCATGTACACCATGCCGCAGCGGTTCGGTGCCGCGTAGTTCAGCCTAGGCCAGCCAGGCCCTTCCGGGCCGAGACGGCCGTTGGTGGCGTACTGCCACCGGAAGAACTGCTCCATGTCGTGATGGGCACCGCGCAATAGGGCGGTCTGGCCGCAGCCTTCCGTGGTCTGGTCGTTGAGACACACGAACACGAACGCGGTGAAACTGCCGAGCCCCAGCGTCATCGCCGGATCCTCGAACAGCGGCACCATGTTGTGACCCATCACCTCGGGACTGCGGCCAAGGTCGCCTTTCGGCCCGGAGGCGAAGTGGCGTCGGTAGATCTCGTCCGGCGTGCCTTCCTGGACCTCCTGCGGCGCTGCGATCGTGATGCTGCCGTCCATGTGGGTCTGCGCACCGTAGTACGGCATGTCGCGGTCGCGGTACCCGACATTGTTGAACCGGTCGCTCGGTTCGCTGGGCTTGATCACCCCGACCTGGCACGCCGTCGGTGGATCGAATTGCCCCATCGCGTCATGCAGGACCGGCGTGATGCTCGACGCATTGACGAGGTCGGTCATGACGGACTCGCCGCCGAGCCTCTCGCCCTTCTTGGCGGCCTTGATGCGAGCCCTCGCGGCATCGACGAGATCGTCGGATACGGCCTTGCGGAGCACGATGTAGCCGTCTCGATACAGCGATCGCTTCTCGTCCAGGGTCAACCTTCGCAACTCGGGCATCGCGGGGCACCTCGTCTTAAGCAGTTTCGTGCAATGTAGCGTAAGTGCATCGCTTGCGCGCGTCTGCTGGGCAGGCGATTCAACGCGGTACGCGGTCCCGGGCTCAGTCGCGGTGCTCACCCCAGGTGTCCCATGAGGTGCGTCGCGCCGCCGGGATGCGGGGCGCGACCCCGAAGTGACCTCGCGGTCGTCCCATGGGCACGAGCGCCTCGATCTCCCGGTCGTCGGGGATGCCGCAGATGTCGCGTATTTCCTGCTGATGTACGCGGAACAGGGTGGTCAGGCAGGTGCCGATGCCCAGCCCGCGGGCGGCGAGCATGAAGTTCTGCAGCGCGGGGATGAGCGACGTGTAGTAGGTCCGACCGATGTCGACCAGCCCCTCGTCGTCGTGTAGCTCCCAATCGCGCTCGGCACGGGCACCGATCAGCATGACCAGTGCCTGGGCTTCACCGAGGTGATTGGCAAGGTGGATCGCGGAAGCCGCAGTGCGGTCGCCCGCCTTGCGCGCCTCGTCGGACACATCGCGGGCGGCGTTGGCCGACAGTCGGGTGATCGCCGGCCAGTAACGCTCATGGAATGCCTTGCGATACCACTCGCCGATTTGGCGCTTCTTGTCGGCATCGCGCACCACCAGCCACTGCCACGGCTGGCTGTTGCCGCCATTCGGAGCCTGCACCGCCGCCTTCAGACATTGCCGAATCTCGTCGTCGGACACGGGTTCGTCGCTGTAACGGCGAATGCTCTTCTGCGTCATCATCGCTTCGAACACATCCATGCTGACCTCCTCTCGATCTCGTCACGTCTGGGCCGCGCTGGCACCGTGCCGGCCATCGTATAGGAGACGTGCTCTCGCGCGCACAACTCAAGGTATCCGATTGGCGGACAGTGGTTTCGAAGTGTCCGATCCCGACCGCGATCATCTCCCAGGAGACAACTGGGCTGGCCTAGTTGCGCGCGCCCTGGAGGAGTCCGAAGCCATGGTCGTCCTGCTCACCCCCGCGGCCATCGACTCGCCGGATGTAAGGCGCAACATCGAGTATGCCCTCGGGGCGAAGAACTACAGTAACCGCCTGATTCCCGTCGTTGTGGGCGGCCGCAAACGCTTTCCTCGCACAGAGGTTCCATGGATCGTGCGACGCATGCCGTGGTTCGAGTTGGACGACACCGAGACCGAGCCTCCAAAAGTCGAGCCGATCGCGGAGGCGACCCTCAGTCACGCCTGACGGTTGCCCCATCGCCGGTGACCGTCCCCGCCGAAGTCTTCCTATCCCACCCGAGCGCCGACCGGGCGGTCACGGCTAGGCTCGCCCAAGTGCTAAGGGACCACGGCGTACCTGTCTGGTACAGCGACACCGACATCCGAGGCGCTCAGCCATGGCACGACGAGATCGGGGCGGCACTGCGGCGCTGTGACTGGCTGATCGTGGTTCACACGCCCGACGCCGTTGCGTCGACATGGGTTAAGCGCGAGCTCCTGTTCTGCCTCCAACAGGATCGGTTCGATGGGAGAATAGCGCCGGTTCTGTGCCGGTCATGCAACCACGACGAACTCTCGTGGACGTTGGCATCGTTGCAGATGATCGACTTCCGGCGGGACTACGTACGCGCACCGTGGAGATCCCTACAGCTTGGAACGGATCGTCGCCTCGCTGAACTTCGCCATGTCGACCATGCTGCCCGCATGAGCCGTGCCGAAGAACAACTGCTCGCCCAACAGTCCCCGCATGGCTTCCGGCGCGGATGCCATGTAGGCCTCGTCCTTCAGCAGGTAGGTGTAGTCGTCGATGGGCTGGGTGTAGAGCCGTTGATAGGTGGCGTGGAGCACCGTGCGCACGCCGTCGACGCGCCGCCAGCCCGTGCCGTGCCAGACGGAACCGTCCCAGACGGCCACGCCGCCTTTCT
This sequence comes from Candidatus Azotimanducaceae bacterium, assembly GCA_965203685.1. GTDB lineage: Bacteria > Pseudomonadota > Gammaproteobacteria > Pseudomonadales > Azotimanducaceae > VXYL01. The sequence goes on along the minus strand of OZ241908.1, from coordinate 3,968,235 downwards.
CCACCTCGATGGGGACGGTCTCCGACTTGGCCTCGTCGGGGGTCGGGTGCCGGCGCTTCAGGTGCGACCCGGGAACGACCCGTGTCGCGCCTTCTTCGTCGGTCATGCCGTCGCAGGGAATGCAGAACGTGATGACGCAGTTGTGTTCGGGAAACGGTGCCGGCAGCCAGTTCTGGTCGGCGTGTATGCCACCGGCAAACGGCTTCTCGACCTTGCCCATGATGGATGCCGCGAACTGGCTGGCGCGCAGCCCGTTGCCCACGCTGACCTCGGCGAATGCCAGGATCTTGGGGTTGGTGGCGATCCGGTCGATGGCGGGATGACGGCCTAGCAGGTACGACGCTCCGCGGGTGGGGTTGCCGACGGTGATCTCGCCGGACAGGCTGTGGATCGCCTCGCGTAGTTCGTCCATCTCCACGGGCGGCGCGACGTTCGGGATCGCGGCGTAGCCGTGCTCGCGGAAATGGGCGATGGAGTCGGCAAGATCGAGTTCTTCGATCCGGGTCTGCAGGTGGTCGGCGACGTCGTAGGGTCCGAGCAAGCCCTTGCTTTTCTGCACGCTGTCGATCAGCGGTTTGAGTTTCTCGGCTCTTTGGCCTAGCACGGCCATCATCGGGCTTTTGTCGCGCGATTTCTCGGCGGTCTCGGCTTGCTCGCTCATTGCACTCCCTCCGATCGTCCGGGGCGAATATACATTACGTCGCCGAGTGCTCGACGCTCCGCGCAGGCTCCTTGCGCGGCGCCACGACCCGTGGCGTATACCGGGACCGGTCCCGGTCGCGCCATTTCTTGTGCCAGTCGTCCTGGTTGTCGTTCCAGCCGCTCATCGTGTCCATGCCCATCAGCGTGGCGAAGCGCGGCGAGTTCCGCTCGAGCACCTCGTCCGGTACGCACTCCCGGTAGAGTTCGTACGGCTGTAGATGGGGTCGGGCGTAGAGCACCGCCAAGGTGACGCGCAACCCGGGTGAGGGCGACTCCCAAGAGCCATGCCACGTGTGCGAAGGCCAGATGATCGCCGAACCGGCCGGCGCGACGAGGGGCACCGCCTCGTCGTTGGCACCGTCCCCGGCAAGCACCCGCTCTTTCGGCGCCGGCTGCCGCGCCAGCTTGTGGCTGCCCGGGACGAACGCCAAGCAGCCCGACTCCTCGGTCACGTCGGTCAGACAGATGTTGACGGTCACCGAGTTGTTGAATCCAGCATGCGGATGCGGGTCGTCGCCGTGCAACGGCAGGTAGCCGTGCGGAAGATCCTTGCTGCGGCCCTCACCCCGGATGTGGCAGGTCAGCGTGCTGAGGATGCAGTCGTCGCCGACGAGGTAGTCGACCAGTGCCAGCACCTTCTCCGCCACCACGATCTCTTCGAAGGCCGGGTCCTTCAGGAGCATGAATCGCCACACCCAGTAGCCGCCGAAGTCCGGGTCCGCCTCGATGTTCGGGCGTTTTCCGTTGCGCTCGTCGATGCTCTTCAAGGCGGCCTCGAGGCCGCGCGCGGTGAGATCGGGATCGAGTGCATCCTCCACCACGGTGTAGCCATTGGCCTCCAACTCCAGCGCGTTGCGCTCGAGCTTAAGTCGCGCGAGTTCGTCGAGGCGAGACGAGTTCACGGCGGACGCTTGCATGGATGCTCCTTGCGACCTACTGGTAGCCCACCTCGAGACCCACCTGCCGCGGTGCGTGCCAGTGGAGAATCCCGATGGAGTTGCGGCTGCGCATGATCGCGTCGTTGCTCAGATTGTTCGCGTAGGCGGCGATGCGCCACTTGTCGTCGGCGCTTCGCAGCGTGACCCGTGCATTCGTCCGGTTATACGCCGGGACGACCAGCGTGTTCTGGGTGTTCGCATACTGCTCGGCGACTCGCGCCCGGTCGGCGTGCAGCACCAAGCTCCAGCCCTCGTTCAATGGGATGGTGTAGTCGGCGGCCAGTGACATGCTCTTGTCTGGCGCGTAGATCAGCTCGGCGCCGGCGGGACTGCGGTCGGACTGCAACGGTCCCTTGGTCACTTCGGTGTCCACGAGGTCTCCAGCAAGCCGAATTGCGAGGCGCTCGGTGACGAAGGCGGTGGCCTCGAGTTCGTATCCTCTGATCTCCGCGCCGCCGCTGTTGGTGTTGTAGATGCTCGTTCCGGGCGTCAGTGCGCGCAGTTCCGGAACATCCTCGACGAGGATCATCTCCTCCCAGTCCAAGTAGTATGCCGAGGCAAGGATGGCCACCCGACCGTCCCAGACGGTCGTCTTCGCGCCGACTTCGTAGCTTGACACGTGGTCGCCATCGAAGAAGCGGTGGGCTCGGGAGAGTTCCTGTCCTTCGCGTAGCGCGGGTATTCCCTCGGTCATTCCGGCCGCCATCGCTTGCTGGATGCCGACTTCGAGCTGCCTGACGTTGAACTCCATGTGGTTGTTGACGTTGCCGGGGCGGAAACCCGTGGCGTAGTTGAAGTACAGCAAGAGGTCGTCCATGGGCCGCCAGGACACGACGAACTTGGGCGATACCGGGGTGTCGTCGGTGCCCGAGTCCGTATTGGAGAAGTACTGCTGCATGTCGGACAGCCGGAGACCTACGGTGACTTCGATCTGCTCGGACAGGTCGTAGCTCACCTCGCCGAACACGGCGTACTCTTCGAGCAAGTCGGTATGGGTGTTCGCGGGCACCATCAGCAGCGGGTCGAAGAACAGCCCGAAGCCCTCGCGGCCGGGATTGTATGCGGCGATCTGCTGGTTCTCGCTGTGGTCTTCGCTGTCCTTCCAGAATGCGCCGAGTGTCCACCGCAGCCGCTGATCGCCGGGTGATACGAGCCGGAACTCCTGCACCATGCGTTCGCTGTAGGAACCACCAAAAGCGACGAAGCCCGCGATGTTCCTACCGTCCGGGATGACCGAACCCGGTACCGCGATGTTGAAGAATCCGGGCCAGCCCGGACAGAAACCGAAGGACAGTTCCGGCGTGCAAGCGGGGTGGTCCGCGGCAAGCGTCGAGCCGCCGTAGACGAAGTCCAGGACGGTGAATCCCGCGAACGTCGCGAACGCGGTCGAGGGGATTTGACGGTCGGTGAATGAGGTCATCGACTGGAAGTTCGCCCAGTCGAAGTCGACTTCCACGACCAGGCTGTAGATGTCGATGTCGTCCAAGGACATGGGCGAGTAACCCTCGACATTGGGCGTGGACACCTCGTAGGGGCGAACCGTCTGCCCGCTGCCCCGGGTTTCCTGCTCGCTGTTGTAGATCGTGCCGGACACGGAAAAGCGGTCGCGTTCGTAGCGAAGAGCCGCCCGGAGGCCCGTCCGTGCCGCTGGGTTGAAGTCCTCGTCGAGCACCTCGCCTTCTAGCGACAGGTTGTCCACGTACCCCGCCGTTTCGGCATCCCAGGCAGTCAGGCGCAACGCGAAGCCATCGCCGAACGGAATGTTGACCATGCCGTCGATGCGCCGCGAGTTCTTTTTGGAGGCGCCCATGTTCGAGTAGCCCACGTTCACTGCGGCGTCGAACTGTGTGGGGTCGGGCTGCTTGTACAGGTACCGGATCGTGCCGCCTTGAGAGCCCTCGCCGAAGAGTGTTCCTTGGGGACCTTTCAGGACCTCGACGCGCTCGATGTCGAACAGGGTGCCGCTGACCTGGTTGTCGGGGCCGAGGGCTGCGGTGACCGGCGTGCCGTCGAGGTAGACGCCGATGGTGGCACCGGTCAGGAAGTAGCCGGTACCGCCGGTCTGCGACGAGACGCCGCGCACGGTGAACCGGTTCTCGCCGTCCAGGCTGCCCTGCATGCTCAAGCCCGGCACCATGGTGTAGATGTCTTCCATGCTCTGGCCGCCGACGTCCTGTATCAGGCTGTCGGTGACCGCACTGATCGACTGTGCCGTGTCCATGAGGTTGGTTTCACGGTAGGTCGCGGTGACGATCACTTCCTCGATCATCGGCTCCTGCTCCTCGGCCATCGATTGGGCGCGGGCAAAGGACGACGATAGGGCGAGAAGAAGGGCGGGAAGGAGGAGGGAAAGGCGAGTCAGGCGTACGTCGCTGGATCGGTTCATTGCTTGGTCCCCTTGCATTTTGAGGCGGTCGAATCCTTGACCATGCGAGCCAAGTCTCGTCGTGCCGGTGGGAGAGTGTTCGGCATCATGGGCCGTGCCGGTTGGACGTGTCAACTGCGCGGGAATGCCCGCTAGAATCAAATGGCTGCACTCATGGGAAACGAAATGGGCGAACAAGGAGCGACTGTAAAGGTTGATTTTGCAGGGGCGGCGTGGGTCGACGCTGCGCGCGGGGTTCTTGAAGATCTCGTGGCCGAGCATTGCGACGACGACACGAAGCTCAGCGTCTGCGAGGTGTTCACGGACGTTCCAACGACGGTTGCGCCGTCGGGTACGGCCGCGTGGTACTTCTACATCGTCGGCAAAAGCGTCACGGTCGGCGTCGGCGAAGTGGACGACACGGACGTCAAGATCCGCGCGGACTACACCACGGCGCTGCCGGGTGCACGGACTGTCTACACGCCGGAGATCGTCGCCGAAATATCCTCCCGGCCCCCACCGGAGCCACCGCCCGACATCCAGGGCGATACGAGCACCTTCCCGGCATGGCTGGTCGAGCTTCACAACAAGATGGCCGTCATCACCGCCTAGGTCCCCGCGGTGCGCGGAAGCCATTCCGATCCCCAATGCCCCCGCCACCCGCGAACCGGGTGCTAGTATCCCGGAAAACCTCCACGAGATACCCAAGATGGCCGAAGCCGAAACGCTCGAGCGACCGGAGGAAGTGGCCCCGGTCGCACCGTTTGAGGTCTCCGACGAGCTGCGACCGCGAATCGACGAACTCGAACTGTGGGATGTTATCGCCAGTCTCCGCGAACACGGCTACGGCGTCATCCGCAACGCCGGGCCGCCGTCGCTCTGGGATGAACTGCGGGAAGGCATCCATTCGCTTTCGTCACCCACGGACACCGCAAGCGCCAACGGCATCGTCGGCTCGGCACCGCTCCTGCTCGGCCGACACCCCGCCGTGGACCGCGTCGCGACCTTGCCCAAGGTGATGGCGATCGCCGAGTTCAGTTGCGGCAAGGCGATGCGCGCAGGCCGCTTCGTCGGCAGCATCAAGCACGAGTTTAAGGGCGAGGGCGACGGCGCGCTCGGCCTGCACGCGGACCAGAACTGGATGCCCGTGCCGTTTCCCGAACACAACCTCGTGATGACCTTCTGCTTCGCCTGCGAGGGGATGACGCGCGCTGGTGGCGCGACCTGCGTGGTCCCCGGCTCCCATCGATTGCGCCGTCCGCCCACGCCGAAGGAGGTCGAGACCGCCGAGCCCGTTGCCATCGAGACGGAGAAGGGCGAAGTGGCCGTCTGGGACGGCGCGGTCTGGCACGGCTCGTTGCCGCGCAAGATCCCGGGCACGCGCACCGTCCTGCATGCGACGTATCAGCGCCTCTATACGCAGCCCATCGACGACTTCACCTACCTCTTGAAGGACGAGGCGTACATGGCGAGCGCGCCAGAAGGCATGCGGCAGCTTCTAGGTGCGGAGCTCTTTTTCCACACCGCGACGCCGGAGCACGATGTGGACATGAAGAAGTTCATGTACGCGGCTGCGGCGGCCAAAATCTGAGGACGGCGTCGCGGCAAACTCGGAGCAAGCATCGAGCAGTTCTCTGGTCCGTCGACGCCAAAAGCGATGAGGCGCAAGCCTGACCACGCGTTGCAGACGCTCTGTCTCACCGTCCTGATCGCCGCCAGCGGCTACGCGGAGCCGCGATTCAGCCACGGTGTCGCCAATTTCGATGCACTGAAGTACCCGGAAGGTTTCGCCCACTTCGACTACGTGAATCCGGACGCCCCCAAGGGCGGCACCCTGGTCCTCGCCACGGCCCAGAAATTCAACAGCTTCACGCCGAATATCGGCAAGGGGATCAACCCGCCAGGGCTTCACGTGATCGAACTGGCCATGGTCTACGACCCGTTGTTCTGGCCGTCCGACGACGAACCCGGCAGCTTCTACGGCAACCTCGTGGAGAGCGTCGCGCTCGCCGAGGACTACAGTTGGACGATTTTCCGCCTCCGGCCTGAGGCGCGTTGGCACGATGGCGAGCCCGTTACCGCCCGGGACGTCAAGTTCACCTTCGATTGGATCGCCGAGCATGGCATGGGCGGCGTCAAGCAAGCCTTCGGTTTCATCGACACGATCGAGATCCTAGGCGAGCGCGAGATTCGCTTCCGTTTCCGCACCGCCAGCGGCTTAGGCCCCAACAACGTCATGGTCATGGGCAAGTGGCCCATCGTTCCGGAGCACTATTGGCGCGATCGGGATCTGACGCAGACGACCCTGGACCCGCCGCTCGGCAGTGGCCCGTACCGCATCGCCGACTTCGAGCCCGGCCGCTACATCCGCTACGAACGGGTACCCGACTACTGGGGGCGACACCTAGGCATCCATCGGGGACGGCACAACTTCGACGCGATCCGCTACGAGGTCTACCACGACGCCACCGTCGCCCGCGAGGCATTGCGCAAGGGCCTGGTGGACTACCGCGTCGAAGCCGAGCCGCGGTACTGGGCGACCGGCTACGACATTCCCGCCAAGGACAAGGGCTGGCTGGTCAAGCGTCGGCACAACTACATGTCGTACGTGGGCTTCAGGAGCGCTGTCGCGTTCAACACCCGCCAGGACAAGCTCAGTGACCGGCGCGTTCGGCGAGCGCTCTCCATGGCCTTCGACTACGAGTGGGGCAACCGCGCCCTCAACCACGGCTTGTACGACAGGCCCATGAGCTACTTCCCCGGCTCCTATCTCGCGGCGCGCGGACCGCCGTCGGCGGCAGAGCGTCGCCTCTTGGAGCCGTTCCGCGATTCGTTGCCGGCGCGGATCTTCACCGAGGCGTTCGAGTTGCCGCGATCCAGTGGGTTCGGCGACAACCGGCCGGCATTGGTCGAGGCCCGGAGCCTCTTCGCCGAGGCGGGCTACCGCATGCGAGCCGGCGAACTCCGCGACCAGGACGACCAACCCTTGTCGTTGCGGTTCGTGATACGGACCGCGAATGAGCGACGCACGCTGCTGCCCTACGTCAACCTCCTCGCGCGCCTCGGCATTCGCTCGACCATTCGTATGGTCGAGACGGCCCAATTCGTGAACATCCTCAACGAGGGGGAGTTCGACGTCGTGTTCGGCAACTTTGGCACGGGCATCACGCCCGAGTCTGGCCTGCGCGGCCGCGTGCATTCCTCGTCCGCATCATCGGCGCTCACGAATTGGGCGGGGATCAACCATCCCGCAGTCGACAGCATGCTCGAGGAGACACTGGGCGCGCGGTCGATGGACGAACTCATCGCCGCGGCACGCGCACTCGACCGCGTCCTGTTGTGGAACTACTACTACATCCCGCTGGTCGGCATCTCCGGTCCCCTGGTGGTGTACTGGGACAAATTCGGTAGGCCGGCCGAAGATCCGCCGTTCCGCACAGGCTTTCCCGATGCGTGGTGGTGGGACGAGGCCAAGGCGCAGCGCATCCTGGGAGGGCCAGGGCCGGCAGGATCGTGATGTGGCGGGACTCGATCCCGCGTAAGGGAAAAAAAGAGGGCTGATGGTATGGATTTCATGAAGATGATCGCCGATTGGCGGCTGGTCGTGGCGCGTTCAGTGCTGGTGTGCCACGTGGTGTGCGCGGCGGTGGGTCTGGCCACGATGCTCGGCGTGATTGCGGCGCCCTACATGTTGGACACGGCTCCGAGTGGCGCTGCGCTCGCTACGGCTGCCGTAACCGGGGTGCTCTGTATGCTGGCGTTGTGTGCGCTCGGGGGTGGAGTCCGCTACGCGGTCTACGGCGACTTCAAGCTGCTGCCGGCCCGGAGTTTCCGCGACTACTTCCCCGGGGAGGACGACACTGACTCCGCAGCATATGTCCCGCCGCCGCTTCCCGAGCGCACCCGGCGCGCAAGCGACGACGAAATGATCGATCGGGCGGGCGAACTCCTGCTGACAGATCCAGGGAAAATGGGCGACCTCTTCGATCAGCTCCAGGGACGCCAATGCACTCCCCCGGGGGAGATCGCCGAGGAGCTTGCTCCCCGCATCCGTGAGCTCGGCCTCGAGGAAAAGTGCCGCGAGTTGTGGGAGCAGGGCTACACGGTCCTCGAGAATGTCGCTTCGCCCGAGTTCCTGCGCGAGCTGCGCGCCCAGGCCATGGCCGCAGATCCGGGCGCCCTCCACGTCCTGCCGAAACACGCGGTGTTCGCCCAGGCGGCGCTCGACGAGAAGCTGATGGCCATCGCGGAGTTCTCGGTCGGAGCCGGGTTCATCCTGAGCAACATGGCGACGTCCCTGAAGCGGAAAGGCGAACCGGACCTCGGAATACACGCCGACCAGGCCTGGATGCCGGCCCCCTTTCCGGAGCACAACCTCATGCTGACAGCCTGCTGGGCCCTGGACGATTACACCGCCGAATCCGGGGCGACGACCATCGTTCCGGGGAGCGCGGCGCTTCGGCGGTATCCCACCCATGAGGAGATCAACTCGACACCGAGCGAGCCGATTCTCTGCAAGGCGGGCTCGGTGGTCCTGTGGGACGGCCGGGTCTGGCACGGCAACGGTCCCCGCACGATCGGCGGCGAACGTGCCGTCCTGCACGTCACCTACACGCGGCTGGCGATGCGGCCGATGGAGACCTATCCCCGATCCGTCGAGGATCGGATGATCGAACGCTACGGCGAGCCGATGGCCCAGCTCATGGGTCGCTACGACTACCTGGCCAAGCCCGCCGGTAAGGAAGACATCCAGGGCTTCATGCGCGCGGTGGCGTACTCGCGCAGATAGGGCTCTCGGGCAAGACTCGGCAGCGTCAGGCCCGGCTGTTCGCTATGGCGTTGATGAATTTCTCATAGTCGTTCTTGCCCGCCGGCTTGGCGAGAAAGTCATGGCGGCCCAGGAGTTGGGCCATGCCGTCACCGTGTTCGGCGACGCTGTCGAGGCGATTTCCTACAGCACATCGAGAGATCGCCCATTTTCGGGTCGTTTGCGGGGTGATCCAATCGGCTCTTCACGCGCTTGCGCGGCGGATGCGGAATGGCTGTGGTACGGTTTCGACATGGCACAACTCGAAGAAGTGGTCAATACGGAAGGCCCGGCAAGGCGGCGGTCACCCATACCCACAACTCCGCCCCACCCGATTCCCGGTGGCGAGTATGACCGGGACGGCTTCCTGTACCGGCTTCACGTCATGGAGGGCTTCCGTCACGACCGCGTCCGCCAGGAGACGGCCACGTTGCTGAGGCCGTACCTGAGGCGCATCCATGGCGAGAATGCCCTCGTGGCCAGCGACTGCGGCCTCTACGCGCACCGTTCGGACCGGTCCCGGAAACCGGTTGCGCCGGACATACTGGTGTCGCTGACTGCTGGCGACATCGATGCGCCCGGAACGCCGCCGGATGAAGACCGCAAGTCCTACAAGCTCTGGCAGGAACCCGTACCCGATCTGATCTTGGAGATCGTCTCGTCGAGTTCAGTGACCCGTGACACGGTGGAGAAGCCAAGGCTGTACGAAAGCCTCGGCATCCCGGAGTTCTGGCTCTTCGATCCCAGCCGGCATACCGACATCCCGGATGGATTGCGCGGTTGGCGGCTGGTGGATGGGCGATACCGACAAGTGCCGCCGCGAGCACCCGGGCCGGATCGAGCGCCGGTTCCGGCGGGTGTGACGGCATACTGGAGCGGTGTTCTCGGCCTCTGCTTCTACTCGCAAGGGGCGGACCTGCTTCTGCACCACCCCGAGACGGGGCGACTGCGAGACCTGCTCGAGGAATCCGATGCCCGTCTCGCGGCCGAGGAAGGTCGGGCGGCTGCGGAGGCTGCGCACCGGGAGGCGGAAGCCGCGCGCCGGAAGGAGGAAGCCGCGCGCCGGGAGGCGGAAGCCGCGCGCCGGAAGGAGGAAGCCGCGCGCCGGGAGGCGGAAGCCGCGCGCCGGGAGGCGGAAGCCGCCCGACGAGACGCGGAGACCCTGGCCGCTGACCAGGCGACACGCGTGGCGGCCCTGGAAGCCGAACTCCAAGCGTTGAAGCGTAAACGCTAGCGCATCGTTTCTGCCGCGGTTGCGCGCTTGTTCCATGGACGGTCGGTGTGGCCTAGGGCCGGGCGAGACCGCGTGGCGGCCGAGGGCGGGTAAACGCTGTCGACGGTCTCCTACAGCACATCGAGAGATCGCCCATTTCCGGGGTCGTTCGCGGGGTGATCCAATCGGCTCTTCACGCGCTTGCGCGGCGGATGCGGAAAAGGCTGTGGTACGGTTTCGACATGGCACAACTGGAAGAAGCGATCAAAGCCGACGGCCCGGCAAAGCGGCGGTCACCCATACCCACGACTCCGCCCCACCCGATCCCCGGTGGCGAGTACGACCGGGACGGCTTCCTGTACGGGCTTCACGTCGAGGAGGGCCTCCGTCACGACCGCGTCCGCCAGGAGACGACCGTCTTGCTGAGGCCGCACCTGAGGCGCCTCCATGGCGAGAATGCCCTCGTGACCGGCAACTGCGCCTTCTATGCGCGCCGTTCGGACCGGTTCCGAAAACCGGTCGCGCCGGACATACTGGTGTCGCTGACTGCTGGCGACATCGATGCGCCCGGCACGCCGCCGGATGAAGACCGCAAGTCCTACAAGCTCTGGCAGGAACCCGTACCCGATCTGATCCTGGAGATCGTCTCGTCGAGTTCAGTGACGCGTGACACGGTGGAGAAGCCAAGGCTGTACGAAAGCCTCGGCATCCCGGAGTTCTGGCTCTTCGATCCCAGCCGGCATACCGACATCCCGGATGGATTGCGCGGTTGGCGGCTGGTGGATGGGCGATACCGACAAGTGCCGCCGCAAGCACCCGGGCCGGATCGAGCGCCGGTTCCGGCGGGTGTGACGGCATACTGGAGCGGTGTTCTCGGGCTCTACCTCTACTCACAAGGGCCGGATCTACTTCTGCACCACCCCGAAACGGGGCGACTGCGAGACGTGTTTGAGGAATCCGATGCCCGTGTCGCGGCCGAGGAAGCCCGGGCGGCTGCGGAGGCCGCGCGCCAGGAGGAGGAAGCCGCCCGACGAGACGCGGAGGCCCTGGCCGCCCACCATGCGACACGCGTGGCGGCCCTGGAAGCCGAAATCCAAGTGCTGAAGGGCAAGACCTAACGCATCGTCTCCGCCGCCGTTTCGCGCTTGCCCCGCGGGCACTCAGACCACCCCGCCAACGCCAGCGTGCGTTGCCGTTCGTCGAGACGCTACGCCATAATGCCGGATTGCCCTTAAAGCAGGTACGGCTTCATGCGAAGGCTCTTCTACCCCCTCACGATCATGGTGCTTTGCGCGTCGATGGCCCACGCGAACGACCTGACCGTTTCCAGGTCCGAATACGCGGAAAAGCTGCACGGATTCTGGTTGGGTCAGTGCATCGCCAATTGGACCGGCATCATCACGGAGATGGACAAGATCGGCGGCGAAGGCGACACGGGGGTCTTCTATACGCGAGAGGATTGGGGCGGTGAGGACCAGCCAAACGCGTGGGGCGGCCAGTCGCGCCTGTCAAGCACCATCGATTGGATTCGGCGGGCGCCGAACGAGATCTGGGGTGCCGACGACGACACGGACATCGAGTACATGTACCAACACCTGCTCTCGACGAACGCCACCACGCGGTTGTCGGGCGAGCAGATCAGGGATGGCTGGCTCGCGCACATCTATGACGAGAACGAACGCGAGAACTTCCTTTGGGTGTCCAACCAGCGTGCCCACGACCTAATGCTCGATGGCATGGTGCCGCCCGCGACGAGCGATCCGGCCAACAACGAGTTCTACGAGATGATCGATGCGCAACTGACCACGGAGATCTTCGGACTCTACGCCCCGGGTCGGCCGGACATCGCGCTCGAGATGGCGAAGCTGCCGATCGCCACGACGGCGAGCGGTGAAGCCGCCCTGGCATCGGAGTTCTACGTGGTCATGTATGCCCTCGCCGCCAGCGCCGACCCGGCAAGCTCGCGAAAGGCGCAGATCCAGTCGATGGCGGCTGCGGCCAGGGCGCACCTGCCGGACGAATCGACGACGGCGAAGATGTACGACTTCGTCAAGGGTCGCTATGAGGCGGGCGTGCCGTGGGAACAGGCTCGCGACGAGGTGTACCAGCGCTACCAGGTGGACCAGCTTGACGGCTACGACATGACGTCGCGGGAGATTTTCTGCAACGGCTGCTTCGCCTCCGGGATCAACTTCGCCGCCAGCGTCGTCAGCTTGCTCTACGGGGAGGGCGACTACCAGGAAACGGTCAAGATTGCCGTGCTTGCCGGCTGGGACTCCGACAACCCGGCGGCGACCTGGGGCGGCTTGCTTGGCTTCATGGACGGCAAGAAAGGCATCGAAGAGGCGTTCGGCCAAGAGTTCTCGGACCGCTACAACATCCATCGCACCCGGACAGGATTCCCGGTTCCCAACGGCGTTGACAACTTCGATGCCATGGCAGCGGCCGGGCTCGCGATCGTCGATCGCGTCGTCGCCGACGAGATCGGCGGCGAGGTCGGGAGCGACGGGTGGGTGATCCCACTTCCGTGAGTCATCAACGCGGGCGGAGGAGCACATGAAGGCCATAACCCGGCACACAAAGCATCTTGGGACCGCCGCGCTCCTGGCGAGCCTGGTCGCCCTCGCTGGCTGCAGCCCGGCGAGCGAGCAGGCAGGCGGCGAGGGCAGCGCCAAACCCACGGTGGCGCTCATCATGAAATCCTTGGCCAACGAGTTCTTCGTGACCATGGCAGCGGCGGCCGAGCGCCACCAGGACGAGCGTCAGGACACCTACGAACTCGTCGTCAACGGCATCAAGAACGAGAGTGACCTGGCGCAGCAGGTCGCGCTGGTGGACCAGATGATCGCCTTGGGCGTCGATGCCATCGTCATCGCCCCAGCGGACTCCAAGGCGCTGGTACCGGCCCTTGCCCGCGCCCGGTCGAGCGGCATCCAGGTCGTGAACATCGACAACCAACTCGATCGTGATGTGCTGGCCGAGTTCGACTTGGCGATTCCCTTCATCGGTCCGGACAACCGCAAGGGTGCCAAGGCCGCTGCCATGGTTGCGCTGCAACGGTATCCGGAGGGCGCGAACGTCGTCGTTCTCGAAGGTGTGACGAGCGCCCACAACGCGATCGAACGCCGGCTCGGGTTCACCGAGGCGATCACTGACACCGGTGCCACCTTGCTGACCATGCAAAGCGCACAATGGGACCAGACCAAGGCGGCCGAAGTGACCGCGGCGATTCTCGTTCGCCACCCCGACGTGCAGGTCATCCTCGCGGCGAACGACAACATGGCCCTGGGCGCGGCGTCGGCCCTGTCCTTCGCCGAACTGGACCACGAGGTCGACATCGTCGGCTTCGACAACATCTCGGCGGTCCACCCGTTGCTCCGGGACGGACGGATCCTGGCGACTGTTGAGCAATACGGCGACCGCTTCGCGGTCAACGGGATCGAGCTGGCCCTCGACATGATCGCGGGAGACTCGGAGCTCACCGACCGCGAGACGCCGACCGTGGTAATCACCGGAGCCGACCTCCCAGCCGAGAGCGAGCCACCGGCGACCTAAGTGACCCGTCCCGAGTCCGGGCAGGCGCCGCTGAGGATTGCCGCCAGAGAGATCGGCAAGTCGTTCGCGACGCCCGTCCTGCGGGACGTGGATCTCGAGATTGCACCTGGCTGCATCCATGGTCTGGTGGGCGAGAACGGTGCCGGCAAGTCGACGCTGGCGAAGATCATCGTCGGGCTCGAGCGTGCGGATTCTGGGACCCTCAGCCTGAACGGGCGACCGTACCGGCCAACCACGCCGGCGGAGTCGCTCAACGCGGGCGTTGCCATGTGCGCTCAGGAACTCAGTCTCGTCGACGACCTGTCGATCGCGGAGAACATCCTGCTGCATACGTCGACGTCGGTTCTCAAGCGCATCAGGCGAAGATCCGCGCACGAACAGGCGGCGCGTGTGCTGCGGACGGTCGGCCTCGATGCGAGCCCGGACACCCGCGTGGGTCGTCTGAGCCTTGCCGAGAAGCAGCTTGTCGAGATCGGGAGGGCATTGGCCACCGATCCCACGCTACTGGTCCTCGACGAACCGACGTCCGCGTTGACCGCGCCGCAAGCGGACCGGTTGCACGCCATCCTGGGTGCCGAGGCGAGCCGGGGCGTCAGCGTCATTTACATCTCGCACCGCTTGCACGATGTCCTGGCCGTGTGCGACCGCGTGTCCGTGCTCCGAGACGGCCAGGTCCGGCTGACGGCGAACAGCCACGAGCTCAGCGAGGAGACGCTGATCCGCGAGATGGCCGGGGCGGATGCGGATTTCGACGCCGGTCAACGATCGATCAAAGGTACGGGTCTGATACATCTCAGCGTCGAGAACCTGCGTTCGGCGGCACTCCCTCATCCGATCAGCTTCGACTGTCGCCGGGGCGAAATCCTCGGGCTTGCCGGGCTCGCCGGGTCAGGCAGGACAGAATTGCTGAACGCGGTCTTCGGCGTTGACAGGAGGATCGGCGGCTCGGTCACCATCCGGGGGGCCAGCGGGGCCACCGAGATCCGAAACCCGCGGCAGGCCATCCGATGCGGCGTCGGCTACGTCGCCGAGGACCGGGCCAGGGACGGCATATTCCGGGACCGCGACCTGCGGTTCAATGTGACGATCGCAGGCCTCCGGCGTGTCGCGGATCGGGCGCGCCGATTGGTCCGCACGAGGGAGACTGCCGCCGTGTCCAAGCTGATTGCGGACCTGCGCGTCACGAGCACCGGCATCGACCAGAGGATCCGGGAACTTAGCGGTGGCAATCAGCAGAGGTTGATGCTGGCTCGTTGGCTGCACTGCGAGTCGACCTTGCTGCTGCTCGATGAGCCGACGCGTGGCGTCGACGTCGCCGCCAAGCTCGCCATCCACGAAGAGCTTGTCAGGCTGCGCGACCTTGGTGTCGGGGTGGTGGTCGTGTCCAGCGAACTGGAGGAGTTGTGCAGTCTCTGTGACCGGATCCTGGTGTTGTCGAACCGCAAGCTCGTCGCCGAGTTTCAACGGGGCAGTTGGCGCCAAGAGGACATCCTGGCCGCGGCGTTCAGCGAATATGCCTCCGACGCACAATCGGACCGGACTGCTGCGTGAGGGGCTGCCTTGGCTAAAAACTCACGTGTGGTTCGCTTCTTCGCTGAGAACCTGATCCTGCTGTCCCTAGTGGCGATCGTGGCCTTCTTCGGCTTCGCCTCGGAACGCTTCTTCTCCGTCACCACCCTGTCGACGTTGCTGAACCAGTTGCCCGCGTTGACCGTCGTGGCAATCGGCATGACCTTGGTCCTGATTTCGGGCGCTATCGACCTCTCGGTCGGCTCCGTGCTTGCGCTGAGCGCCGGCGTGATTGGCGCGTGCGTCGTGGGGTTCGGCTTGCCGGTGCCCGTCGCGGCCCTCGTGGGAATCTTGACCGGGGCGCTTGCGGGACTCGCCAACGGGTCGCTTGGCGCGTACCTGCGCCTGCCGATCTTCATCGTCACCCTCGGCATGTTGGAGGTCGCGCGGGGCCTCGCATACCTGGCGACGGATTCGCAGACCGTCTACATGGGCGCGCAGATCCAGGCCTTCGCGCTGCCCATCGGTGGCCTCGGCATGTCGGCGGCGTTCATGACCGCGTTGTTGCTCGTGATTGCCTTCGAGTTCCTGCTGAAGTCGACGGTGTTCGGTCGACAGATCGTTGCCGTCGGCAGCAACGAGAGCGCGGCCGCCGTCTCGGGAATCGACGCGAGACACGTCCGCTGCACGGTATTGGTGATCTCCGGTGCGCTTGCCGGCCTCGGCGGGCTCATGAGTTCGTCCTACTTGGGGTCCGCAGATCCCAATGCCGGCGTCGGCCTGGAACTCTCGGCCATCGCGGCCGCGGTGATCGGCGGCACCAGCCTGATGGGTGGGCGGGGGTCGGTCATGGGCGCTTTCGTCGGTGTCCTGATCGTCTCCGTGCTGCAGATCGGCCTCGCGCAAATCGGCATCACCGAACCCACGAAGCGCGTGACGACGGGCGCGGTGATCATCCTCGCCGTGATCCTAGACCGCTGGCGCGCCGTCTAGGTGCGCGGACGTCCCCGAACCGCTTGCGGTTCGCATCCGCTTGCGGTTCGCATCCGCTTGCGGTTCGCGTCCGCCATTCCGGTTGTCAACTCGCCGAGAGCCACGCGAGCACGACGATCGCCACCGCCGTCGCCGCGAAGAAGCGCTGTGCTCGGATCCCCGCGAGTTGCAGCCGCGTCTTCGCCACCCCCAGGCCAAGTCCGAATCCCGCGATGAGCCCGGCGACATGGGCGACGACGTCGGTGCGTTCATCGCCGATCCCGGTATACGCGAAGAAGGCAATGGCCGCGAACACCGGCGCGAACCCACGCTGCCAGGTCAAGCGTCGAAAATAGCCGCTGCGCCAGGCGAATGCGGCGGTGAGCCCAACTGCTGCGAAGGTGGCCGTGGACGCGCCGATGGAACTGAAGTCCTCGTGCCGGACGATGACGTTGAGCGCATTGCCGAGGATGCCGCCGAGCAGGATGCACAACCACCCCAGGCCGGACCCGAAGTAACGACCGACGAGGACGCCGAAGAGACCGCCGAACAGGGAGTTGGCGGCGATGTGGCCGATGTCGGCGTGCAGCGTCAGGGCGGTCACCAAGCGCCAGAACTCGCCGGACGCGACGGCACCGGCCTGCAGTCGCCCGATCCCGAGCCAGTCCCAGCCGAACGCGGCACTCGCCTCGCAGAACATCACCAACCAAATGGCCGCGAGGTAGGCGGCCACGCCGACGTAGCCATTGTCGATCACGGCTGGCATCGCAACCGGCGGCGGCGGCACATTCTCGCGGTCGTAGGCGACAAGCTCGCGGTTGGCATCGAGCAGATCGTCGGTGGTCACCAGGAGTCGCCAGACGCCGACGTCGTAGGTGACCCGGCTTTCGATCCCGCGCGCGCTCAGAACCAACTCGAGCGTGCGCAGGTCGCGCCGCTCCCGGGCCTCGCGCAGGACTAGCCAAGCCTCGTCGTCAAGCATCGCGTCATGGTACTCGGTGAGTCGGTGGTGAGACGAACGAAGCGGCCAGGCGGATCGAGTACCATTCGGCGCTTTGTGCCTGACCGGAGCCGCATAGATGAACAGCGTTGAGTACGTCGCCCGCATCCTCAAGGACGAGGGCGTGACGTGGATGTCCTGCTATCCGTCCAACCCGCTCATTGAAGCGGTCGCCAAGGAAGGGATCCGTCCGGTGGCCTTCCGCCACGAGCGCGGTGCGGTGATGGCTGCGGACGGCTACTCGCGGCTCTCGGACCGCAAGCGTTTCGGCGTGGTCGCCGTGCAGTCGCAGGCCGGGGCGGAGAACTCGCTCGGCGGCCTGGCACAGGCGAATGCCGACAACGTGCCGATCCTGGCGTTACCGGGCGGCAACCCGCTGGACATGCTGTTCGTGCGGCCGAACTTCTTCGCCGGCAAGACTTGGGAACCCGTCCTGAAGCGGGTCGAGGTCATCACCCGGCCGGATCAGACGGGCAACGTGATGCGCCGCGCCTTCCACGCCCTGCGCACGGGCCGGCCGGGACCCGTACTGGTGGAGATGCCGGGCGACGTCTGCTCGGCGCCCATTCCCGACAACGCCCCGGCGTATGCCTCGCCAGTGCCGGCCGAGTACGCGCCGTCAGCCGGTGCCGTCGCCGACGCAGCAAGGCAGCTCGTGGATGCCACCGAGCCGTTGATCTGGGCCGGGGCAGGCGTGATGTCGGCGGACGCCTGCGATGATTTGCGCACCCTCGCGGAACTGCTCGACGTCCCGGTCTACACGTCGATGCCCGGCAAGTCCGCGTTCGACGAGCGGCATCCGCTATCGGTCGGTGCAGGTGGCTCGACAGTCGCAGGACCGGCCAGGCAGTGGCTCGACGACTGCGACGTCCTGCTCGCGGTGGGGACGTCGCTGACCGCAACCCCTTACGGCCAGCGTTTCTCGCGCGACAAGTTCCTCATCCACGCGGTCATCGCCGATGAGGAAATCAACAAGGACACCGCCGCCGACATCGGCCTCGTGGGCGATGCGAAACTGACCCTCACCGCCTTGATCGACGCGGTGAAGGGTCTGATCGGCGAGAATGGCCGCGACACCGGCGTCAAGGCGCGGGTGAAGGACGCGCGCGACACCTGGCTCGGCCGCTGGCGGCCCTACCTGACGAACGACGACGGACCGCTGTCGCCGTATCGCGTCATCCACGAGATGAACGAAGTCCTCGACAACGAAAACAGCGTCGTCACCCACGATGCGGGCGCGCCGCGGGACCAGATCGTGCCGTTCTACCAGGCCACGACACCGCACAGCTACGTGGGCTGGGGCAAGACCACGCACTTGGGCTTCTCGATCCCGCTGATGATCGGGGCGAAGATGGCGGCTCCGGAGCGCATGTGCGTCAACCTGATGGGCGACGGCGCGTTCGGGATGTCCGGGCTCGACATCGAGACCTCGGCCCGCGCCGGGATACCGATCACCACGATCGTTCTCAACAACGGCATCATGGCGACCTACCCGGGCGGTTTCCCGACAGCCCGCGAGCAGTTCGGCGTCTCGCACATGCAGGGCGACTACGCCGGCCTCGCCAAGGCGATGGGCGCGGAAGGCATCCATGTGACCCAGGCAGCCGAGATGGCACCGGCGCTGACCTCTGCGATGCGCCTCAACGCCGAGGGCAAAACGGTCTTGATCGACGTCAAGACCAGGGCGGAGGACTCGCGAGCGCCGGCCCGGTTCGCCTAGGGCCGGCGACCGTACGCGGAGGCAACGGCTCGCCGTTCGCCTCCGCCATCCTGCGTCTAGCTCACATCAGCCGCCGACGCTCGTTCGACGGCGGGATCGCCAGCGACTCGCGGTACTTGGCGACCGTCCGTCGCGCGACCTTGATCTCGCGTCCTCTCAAGATGTCCGCGATCTTCGAGTCGGACAAGGGCTTGCGGGGATCCTCTTCGGCGGTCAATTTCCTGATGACCGCCCGGATCGCCGTGCTCGAGACTTCGCCGCCGTTGGCGGTGTTGACGTGGCTCGAGAAGAAATACTTGAGCTCGAAAATTCCGCGCGGGGTGTCCATGTACTTGCGCGTGGTGACGCGGGAGATGGTCGACTCGTGCCGGTCCACCGCAGTCGCGATGTCCGCAAGGATCAGCGGCTGCATGGCCTCCTCGCCGCGCTCCAGGAAGCCACGCTGGCGCTTGACGATCTCGCTTGCGACGCGCAGCAAGGTCTCGTTGCGGTACTCGAGGTTCTTGAGGAACCACCGGGCTTCCTGCAGGTTGTCCTTCAAGTATTGATTGTCGGCACTCGTGTCGGCGGGCTTGATGAAACCCGCGTACAGCCCGTTGACGCGCACCTTGGGGGTGTTTTCGCGGTTCAGGTCCACCGTCCAGCGGCCCTTCCTCTTGGACACGATGACGTCCGGCTCGACGTACTCCGTCGTCACGTCACCGATGGTCGCGCCGGGGCGTGGATTGAGCGACTGGATCAGGGCGATCACGGCGAGGAGGTCGTCTTGGCCAAGCTTGGTGCGTCGGGCGAGCGTGGAAAAGTCGCGGTTCGCGAGGGTAGGGAAGTGGTCGCGGACCAGTCCCAAGGCCTCGTCGCGCCACGCGATGTCGCTCGGCATTTCCTCGAGTTGGCGTAGCAGGCACTCGGCGAGATCTCGCGCGCCGACGCCAGGCGGGTCAAAGCTCTGCACGCGCCTCAAGACCGCTTCCATTTCGGCGGCCTCGTACGCCAAGGCGGGGTCCATGGCGTCGAGCAGGTCGTCGATGCTGGCCTTCAGCATGCCGTCGTCGTCGATGCTGTCGATGATTGCGAGCGCTGCGAGCCGGTCACGATCGGACATCGACGTTAGGTTCAACTGCCAGAGCAAGTGGCTGGCGAGGCTCTCGCTGGTGCCGTTGCGCTCTTCGAAACCATCGTCGGCCGTGCCACCACTGCCGAGCGCCGTATCGGACGGCGCGGACGGCTGGTAAACGTCGTCCCAGGACACGTCCACGGGCAGGTCTGTCGGGATGTCCTCAAGCGCCTCCTGCGACGGTTCCGACTCGGTGTCCATGCCGTCGTCGAGATCGTCCCACTCGTCCATCGTATCGACCGCCGGGTCGTCGGCCGACTCCTCGTCGGCGGATTCCGCCGCGCTGTCGTCATCCCCGCCCGACTCTTCGGGCCCGACCTCGTCGGCGCCGACTTGGTCGAGATCCTCGAGTGGGTCGGCTTCGTCCTCGACCAGTTCGAGCATCGGGTTGCTTTCGATGGCCTGACGAACCTCGAGGTTGAGTTCGAGGGCGGAAAGCTGCATGAGGCGGATCGCCTGCTGCAACTGCGGCGTCATGGAAAGCTGCGTACCCATACGCAGCGCTAGCGTCTGCTTCATCACAGCTCGAACTGCTCGCCGAGGTAGACCCGTCTGACGGTCTCGTCGGATAGTATGGTGGCGGGGTCGCCTTCGGCAATGACGCGGCCTTCGCTCACGATGTAGGCGCGGTCGCAGATGTCCAGGGTTTCCCGGACATTGTGGTCGGTAAGGAGCACGCCGATGCCGCGCCCCGCAAGGGCGCGGATTTCGTCTTTCAGTTCCCCGATGGAAATCGGATCGACGCCGGCGAAAGGCTCGTCGAGGAACATGAAGCGGGGTTCGCTCGCCAATGCGCGGGCGATCTCGACCCGACGCCGCTCGCCTCCGGAGAGCCGCTCCCCAACGGTGTCGCGGATTCCGGTCAGGCGGAAGTCGCGCAGGAGATCCTCGACCAGGGCGCGTTGTTGAGCGCGGCTTAAGCCCTGGCGGAATTCGGCAATTGCGCGCAGATTGTCGGCGACGGTCAACTTGCGAAAAACGCTGGCTTCCTGGGGTAGGTAGCCGAGCCCGGCTTGGGCGCGTGCATGCATGGGTGCGTTGGACAACTCGTGGTCGTCGAGCGTAATCGTGCCGCCGTCGGCCTTGGTGAGGCCGAGGATCACGTAGAAGCAGGTGGTCTTGCCGGCACCGTTGGGACCGAGCAATCCGACGATCTCGCCGCCGTTGAGCGCGAGGCTTATGTTGTTGACGACGGGCCGTCCGCGGTAGCGCTTGGTCAGATCCTGCGCGACTAGGCGGGGGCGGCTGGCCGGGGCCGCGCTTAGTCCGTCGGCTTGGGTTCTGGCAGCCATTTCACGGTGATGTCGCGATGGGCCTCGACGCGGCCGTCGTCGACATTCCAAGTGATCACGTCGCCGGCGAACTCGCGGTCGCCAACGGACAGGAAGGCGTTGCCCCTGAGCACCAGGCGTTGCTCGGTGACCGCGTAGTCGATGTGGTTGGCGCGGCCATTGGCGAACGGTTCATCCACTTGGATCTGCTGGCGGAAGCTCACCGGGGTGTCGCTGCCGCCCTCGGCGACGATGTTGTGCATGCGCTCGTCGCGCGTGGCGACGGTGACGCGTTCTGCGGCAAGCGAGAGCGTTCCCTGCTCGATCTGCACGGCGCCGGTGAACACGGACGTACCGTCCGGATCCGACCGGGCCTGGTCGGCCCGGATCTCGATCGGCTGTTCGCTGTCGTCGGGCAGCGCATGCGCGGTCGCGGCGAACGCCAACGCCAACGGGAGTGCGAACGTGCGAAGCGCCATCGGTCGCGCCCGTCTAATCGAACTCGGTTGGCTGAAGAACAATGTTCACCCGGCGATCAGCGTCTGAGAAGAGATGGATGCGGCTGGTGGCGAGATCAGCCTCGAAACCGGCCGCGACGGTACGACTGCCGACGCCGCGTTCGATCATAACAGTTTGGTCGCCGCGGACGGTTTCGCGGGATGGGTACAGGGTCAACGCCTGCGTACTCAGCACGAGTTGCATCCCGTCGGCGGCGACCTGGGACAGAACGACGTCGCCTTCGAGATCTGCGCGTTCCTCGGTGGTGCCGTCCGGCCCCGTCACGTTGCGGATCTCCCCGGACGCGGCCTCGATTCGCCAAGGCGTTGCCGGCGGCACGAAATACTCCACGATCGGAGCGGCCACCTCGGCTGTCCGGCCTTGGTCGAAGTAGGTTGCCCGTTCGACTTGCATGCGATACTGCAGCGCACCGTCAACGCGGAACTGCGAGATGGTGCCGTCCTCGAGATAGGCGTCCGGCTGTCTGGCAAGTTCCGGAGGCAAAGACGGCGCGCGAACGTCCCCCGGCCCCACCATCAGGGCCAGCGCGGCGAAGACGGCCACGGCCATGAGGATGCCCGTCCACAGCGGCAATCGCGGTTGGCGCTGGCCGGGCATGGACTGCCCGCCGGCTACTGGGGCACCGTCCATGTACCTTGGGCGCGGCGAATCAGGTCGCAGATTTCGCCCACCGCGCCTGCACCGCCGGCAGACGTCGTGACGTAGTCCGCGCGTGCGAGCACGTCGGGATGCGCATCCGGCACGGCGAATGCCATCCCGGTGCGCGCGAACAGTGCGAGGTCGGGAAGGTCGTCCCCGGCATGGGCCATATGTGCGGCGTCGACGCCACTGCGTTCGACCAGTACGGCGAGAGCCGCGGCCTTGTCTTCGGCCCCCGTGAACAGGTGCGGCACGCCGAGTTCGGCGGCGCGGCGGTCGACCGCGTCAGATGTGCGTCCCGTGATGATGGCAATGGGGACGCCGCTCGCCATCAGCCCCTTCATGGCGCTGCCGTCCAGGGCGTGGAATGCCTTGTACTCGGCCCCGTCGGGGCCGTAGTAGAGCCGCCCGTCGGTGAGCACGCCGTCGACGTCCAGGATGAGCAGCCGCACGTCGGCCGCGCGGGCCAGGACGTCGTCCGGCACGTCGTTCACTGTTGGTAGACACACAACGTGTAGCCGACCCAGCCCGTGACCAACACCGCACCCTCGAACCGCGTGATGATCTTGCGCGAGCCGATCCCGTAGGCGAATAGGATCAGCAGCGCCGTCAAGGCCAACATCATGCCGTAGTCGCGCCAGAGCACGGCGACCTCGATCTCCTGCGGCGCCAGCAGCGCGGGGATGGCGAGCACGGCGAGGATGTTCAGGATGTTGGACCCGACGACGTTGCCGATCGCCATGTCGGCGTGGCCGCGCAGCACGGCGGTAATGGTCACGGACAACTCCGGCAGGCTGGTGCCGACGGCGACCACGGTGAGGCCGACCACGACCTCGCTGACGCCGAAGCGCAGTGCGACCTCGCGGGCACCCTCGACGACCAAGTGGGCCGACACGAGCAGTACGACCAAGGCGGCCAGGAACCACAGTCCCGCGATGACCATCGTCATGTCCGGCAACTCGTCGAGCTCGCTTTGGATGTTGTCGGGCAGTCCGCCAGCGCCACGGCCGATCCGACCAAGTCGGTAGAGGAGGAAGCCTAGGCCCCCCAGCAGGGCGACACCGTCGTAAAACCCGAGATAGCCGTTCACCAGGCAGATCAGGGCCAACAGCGTCGCGCCGATCAGCCATGGAATCTCGCGTTTGAGTGTCGTCGTGGCGAAAGGCAGTGGCCTGACCAGGGCCGTGATGCCGAGGACCAAGCCGATGTTGGCGATGTTGGAGCCGATGGCGTTGCCGATCGCGAGTTGGCCGCGACCGCCGAGGCTGTCCTGCAAGCCGACCACGATCTCGGGGGCGGACGTCCCGACGGCGACGAAGGTGAGGCCGATGACGATCTTCGAGACGCCGAGGTTCTTGGCGGCGGCCGCCGATGCGTGTACGAATCGGTCCGCGCTCCAGATCAAGGCGCTAAAGCCGACGATGAGCGCTATGAACGGGTACTCGTGAACCAAGCCGTAGATTTGGTCGATCATGTTGCGGGCATGGTTGCGTTGCCTTGCGACGAGGGCGGGTGCCAGTGGAGACGGATGTTACGTTAAGTAGCACACGCGGCGCTCGCCGACGGTTCCGTGGTAGGGTGCGTTTTCGTCTCGTCGGACAGGACGGTCATGGTTGAGGACGTCAGGAGTCGTGTGGAGGCCGCATTCGACGGTGCCGACATCGCCGTTGCGGGCGAGGGCAATCGTTGCGAGGTGCGTGTCGTCTCCGATGCCTTCTCGGGCTTGGGCCGTGTCAAGCGTCAGCAGGCCGTGTACGCGGCCATCGGCGACCTGATTGCCGCCGGAACAGTTCACGCGGTCACGATCCGCGCGCTGACACCGGACGAGGCGCGTGCTCTCGACGCGACGTGAAAACCCCGTTAAGGACCACATGATCAGGCGTATGGACACCGCCGATCCGGGCTTCGGCGGCGCTTTGGACGCCCTGCTGGCGTGGGAAGCGCGCGAGTCGCCGGACGTCGCGAAGGTTGCGGCCGAGTTGATCGCGGAAGTGCGCGCGGACGGCGATGCCGCACTGCTGCGCTTGTCGCGTCGCTTCGACGACGTTCCGGCCGAGCGGATGGCGGACCTCGAGGTCGCGCCGGAGGCGCTCGATGACGCGCTGGACGGCCTACCGAAGGCGGATCGCGATGCGCTGGAGTTGGCCGCTGCGCGGATTCGCGCCTACCACGAACGCCAGCCCGCCGCGGCGTTCGAGTACACCGACGAGTTCGGCAACCTGCTTGGCTCACGCGTGACCCCCCTCGAACGGGTCGGCATCTACGTGCCCGGCGGGCAGGCGTCCTACCCGTCCACCGTGCTGATGACGGCCGTGCCCGCGCGGGTGGCCGGTGTTGGCGAGATCATCGCCACGGTGCCGACGCCGAAAGGTCAACGCAATGCCCACGTCCTGGCGGCCATGCGCTTGGCAGGCGTCGATCGCGTTTTCACGATCGGCGGGGCGCAGGCGATCGCGGCGCTGGCCTACGGCACGGCCACGGTCCCGCGGGTGGACAAGATCGTCGGTCCGGGGGGCGCCTTCGTCACGGCGGCCAAGCGGCTGGTGTTCGGGCCCGTGGGTATCGACCTCATTGCCGGGCCGAGCGAAATCCTGGTGATCGCGGACGGCAGCGTCGAGCCGCACTGGATCGCCCTCGATCTGTTCGCGCAAGCCGAACACGACGCGGACGCCCAGGCTGTCCTGCTATCCCCCGACCACGACTACCTGGACCGCGTCCAGGCGGAGATGGCGGCGTTGCTTCCGGACATGCCGCGAGCGGACGTTATCCGCCGCTCGCTTACAGGCCGTGGTGCGCTCATCGCGGTCCGCGACCTCGTTGAAGCCTGTGCGATTGCCGATCGCTTCGCGCCCGAGCACCTCGAATTGGCGGTGCGCGACCCGGAGTCGCTCTTGCCGCGCATCCACCACGCCGGCGCCGTCTTCCTCGGCGCCTGGGCGGCAGAGGTGCTTGGCGACTACAGCGCGGGGCCGAGCCACGTGCTGCCGACGTTCGGCACCGCGCGCTATGCCTCCGTGCTCGGTGTGCCGGACTTCCAGAAGCGTACGTCCGTGGTTCGCGGCGCCGGGGCTGCCGTGGCCCCGCTGGCTCGCGCGGCGGCCAACATGGCGGACGCCGAGGGCTTGGCGGCGCATGCGGCGGCCGCCCGCGCGCGCATCCGCGGTTACGACGGCAACGTTCGAACGTAGTCGCTGCTATCCCGGACGCAGATGCGGACGTGGACGTCCGCGTACCACTTAAGGCCGGCGTTAGTTGCCGGACAACGGGAACAGGGCCATGGTGACCGTGGCTTGCCGAACCGCACCGTCGCGCTTGAACCGAATCGAAAGCTCCGAACCCGGGTCCATGTTGCGCAACTGCAAAGTGGCCTCCCTGGCGGTCCCAACGGGTTCGTCGTTGATGGTCAGCAATAGGTCACCGGGCCGCAAACCGGCCTCCGCGGCGGGCGTTCGGCCGAAGACGCGAACGATGAACAACCCCGCCTCGCCGCGCGGCGGGTCGTGAAGGACGATGCCCAACCAACCCCGCAGCACTTGTCCGTGTTCGATGATCTGATCCATCACGGCAACGGCACGCTCGACCGGAATGGCGAGCCCTACGCCGTCGGATCCGCGGCCGCTACCGCTGTAGAACAGCGTGTTGATGCCGAGCAGGCGTCCATATTGGTCGATTAACGCGCCACCACTGTTCCCCGGGTTGATCGCTGCATCGGTCTGGATGAAGTCGTCGATGTACGGGGTTTGGTCGACTTGGTAGTTCCCCTTCGCGCTGACGATGCCGAGCGACACCGCCTGCACGCCGATTCCGAACGGGTTGCCGATCGCGAGCACGAAGTCGCCAACGCGGGCGTTGTCCGTGGAGGCCTGCTCGATCGACGGCAGGCCGGTTCGCGGCACTTTGAGAACGGCGAGGTCGGTACCGCTGTCGGCACCGACAAGCTCAGCGAGGATCGTGCTGCCGTCGTTGAACGCAACCACGATGTCCTCGCCGGCGGCGATCACGTGCCGATTGGTGAGGATGTAGCCGTCGTCGCGAACGATGACGCCGGAACCGAGCGAGTTCTGCGAGCGCTGCCCCCGGAAGAACCGTTCGCACATCGCGCGAAACTGGGGCAGGTCGCACAGCGGGTTGTGGGCGGCGAGGGAGAAGACGCTGACCACCGCCGGTGCCGCGCGGGTCACCGCATCGGCGAAACTGTCTGCTTCCGGCTCGACGCTGGCAACCTCGTCCTTGGCGTCGTACCACAGCAGGGCGAAACCGATGGCAGCGCCGATGGCGAGCGGCAAGCCCACGTAACGCAGTAGCAGGTCGCCTGCGCTTGCTCGGGGGCGTGGGGCGGCGGCCATCTACCAGGTGTCGACGTAGGGGCGTTTCTTGGTCGTGCGGGGCGGCGTCGGTGGCAGGCTCTTCATGCCCCTCGTGATGAACGCCCGCGTATCCGCGGGATCGATGACGTATCTCGCGCCGGAGTTGATGGCGCGTGCGGTCTCGTATCCCTGGGCCACCCGTCGGTCGTACGCATCCTTGCGCTCCTCGGCGTCCTCGATCGCCGCGAGTTCGCGGCGGGCGGAGAGCTTCACGGCGCCGTCGATGTTCATGCCCGCGAACTCGGCGGTCGGCCATGCCACGGTCAGGAAAGGTATGGACGAGGCGCCGCCGATCATCGCCTGTACGCCGAGACCGTACGCCTTGCGCACCATGATCCCGAACATGGGTGCAGTGCAGTTGGCCCCGATGTTGAACAGCCGCACCGCGTGCCGGACCAGGGCGGTGCGCTCGTGGTCCGGCCCGACCATGATCCCGGGGCAGTCCATGAACACCACGACGGGGATGTCGAAGGCGTCGCACAACTGGAAGAACCGGGCACCCTTGTCCGCACCGGGGCTGTCCACGGCCCCGGCGAGGTGGGCGGGGTTGTTGGCGACCACGCCCATGGGCTGGCCCTCGACGCGTATGAGGGACGCTATGACGCCGAAGCCGAAGTCCTTGCGGATCTCGAGCACCGAACCCTCGTCGGCCAGCGTGTCGATGATGTCGCGCATCTCGTAGGTGCGTACGCGATTCTCCGGGATGATGTGGCGCATACGCCGTTGGTCGGGTGCCTCCCAGTTGGCCACGGGGCCCTGGAAATAGGACAGGTACTGCTTGATGGCTCCGACGGCGGCGGCATCGTCCTTGACCAGGATGTCGACATCGCCGTTGGCGGCACGAAACGACGTCGCCCCGAGGTCCTGCGCCGTATGGGCGCCCATTCCGCTCGCCTCGACGACGGCGGGCCCGTTCATGCCGATGTTGGAACTCTCGGTGGCGATGATGACGTCGCAACAGGCGAGCAGGGCGGCATTCCCGGCAAAGCAGTCGCCCAAGCTCACGCCGACGAGTGGCACGAGGCCCGACAGCTTGGCGAAATCCGTGAAGACGCTGGCGTCCACGCCCACGGTGCCGACGTTGCCGAGGGGGCGCCCCTCGCCCTCGGAGAACAGCACCAGCGGCACGCGCCAGTCGTGGGCGAGTTCGTGGACCTGCTCCTGCCTGTAGTGGCCGTGGGTGTACGAGGCGGCCGCGTAGTCGCTGTGCACCACGGCAACCCGGGAGCGTTCGTCGCCGACGAGGTCGGCGTTGACGCTGCCGAATCCCATGATCGTGCCGCCGGCGGCCGACCCGGCTGCGGGTGGGCCGAACTCGCGGAACGAATCGGCGTCCATGAGGTCGTCGAGGTTCTCCCGGGGCGTTCGTCGGCCTTTCTCGTGCAAGACCGCCACGGCCTCGGCCTGGGCCGGATCCAGTGTCGCCTCGATCCAATCGTTGACTTCCTTGAGGTCGTCCCGGATCAGGCCGAGGTCGATGCCGCCGGCACCTTCCATGGCGCCGCCTTCGACGTCGCTCTCGTGGATGAACACGATCGGGTAGCCCTCGCGCACGACGTCGCCCTCCGCCATCGAGACGGCGCAGACGACCCCGTTGCGGTCCGCGCGGATGTCGTGCTGGAGCTTCATGGCCTCGACCACGGCGACGGCCTGGCCGATGCGAACGTCGTCGCCGATCACGACGCCGATCTCCACGATGGTTCCCTGCATCGGGGCGACCAGCCCGTAGGAGCCTTCCGGGCCGACGGCCTGCTGCTCCTGCTCGACGGCGACCGCGCTCCCTTCGAACCCCGGGGGTGTGACGAAGCGCCGCGTGGCGACGGCACCGGCGAGTTCGCTCATGTGCTCGTCGACGAAACGCGTGTGGACGCGCCCGGCGGCGAAGTCGGGATGGCGGAGGATGGCGTCGAGGAAGGCGATGTTGGTCTCGACGCCCTCGATGCGGAACTCGGCGAGCGCCCGCGCGGTGCGCGCGACGGCGTCGGCGAAGTCGTCCGACGGCGAGTGGCCGACCACCTTGGCGAGCAGCGAGTCGTAGTTGAGGCTGGTCTCGTAGCCGGCGTAGCCGAAGCCGTCGGTGCGCACGCCCGGGCCGCTCGGCGCCTCGTAGGCGGCCAAGGTGCCGCTCGCCGGCAGGATGGCGCCGTCGTCGCGCACCGACTCCATGCACACCCGCGCCTGGACCGCGTAGCCGCGCGGCGCGCGCGGCTCGTCGAGGCCGAGCTCGGCGACCGTGGCGCCCGCCGCGAGGCGCAGCTGCGCCTTGACGATGTCCACCCCGGTGACCTCCTCGGTCACCGTGTGTTCCACCTGCAGCCGGGCGTTGGTCTCGATGAAGGCGAATGCGGACCTGTCCGCGCCTCCCTCGCGGGAGGCGTCGACCAGGAACTCGAAGGTGCCGGCGTTGCTGTAGCCGACGCTGGCCGCGAAGCGCACCGCGGCGTCGACGAGGGCGGCGCGCACCGCGTCGTCGAGGCCGGGCGCAGGCGCCACCTCGACGATCTTCTGGAAGTGCCGCTGCACGCTGCACTCGCGTTCGCCGAGGTGGGCGACGGCGCCGTGGGCGTCGCCGAGGATCTGCACCTCGACGTGGCGCGCGTGGCGCATGAACTCCTCCACGTACAGCTCGCCGTTGCCGAACGACGCCTCGGCCTCGGCGCGGCAGCGCTCGTAGACGGCGGCGACGTCGTCGGCGCTCTCCACCATGCGCGAGCCGCGTCCGCCGCCCCCGCCGACCGCCTTGAGCATCATGGCGCGGCCGGTGCCGAGGCCGTCGAGGAAGTCCTCGGCCTCGGCGACGGACACGGCGTGGTCGATGCCGCGCACGACGGGCACGTCGGCCGCCGCGGCGGCGGCGCGGGCTCGCGCCTTGTCGCCGAAGAGCTCGAGCGTCTCGACGCGCGGGCCGACGAAGGTCAGCCCGGCCTCGGCGCAGGCGCGGGCGAGGCCGGCGTTCTCGGCGAGGAAGCCGTAGCCGGGATGCACGGCGTCGCAGCCGGCCGCGACGGCGGCGGCGACGATGCCGCCGATGTCGAGGTAGGCGGCCGAGCCCGTGCCGTCGAGGACGACCACGTCGTCGGCCTTGCCGGTGTGCAGGGAGCCCGCGTCGTCGCGCGGCGCCACCGCCACGGTGGCCATGCCGAGCTCCGCCGCCGCGCGCATGATGCGGATGGCGATCTCGCCCCGGTTCGCTACCAGAAGCTTCACGTTCTTCTCCTACCAGGTGTCGATGTTGGGGCGCTTCTTGTGCGTCCGAGGCGGCGTCTTGGGGATGCTCCGGAGTCCCTGCGCGATCCAGGCGCGGGTATCCGCCGGGTCGATGACATCGTCGACGCCGTAGTTCGTGCCACCCGTGTTGACCGCGCGGGCGCGATCCACATGGGCATCGATCAGGCGTCCGCGGATGGTCTGCCTCTCCTCGGGGTCGGGTACGGCTTCGAGTTCCTCGCCGAACATGAGGTCGACGCGGCCGTCGATGGTCATGTCGGCGAACTCGGCCGTCGGCCACGCAACCGTGAAGAAGGGCTCCAGGGAACTGCCGCCGCACATGGCGCGAACGCCCATGCCATAGGCCTTTCGCACCACGACGCCGAACATGGGCGTAGTCATGTTCGCGCCGGTGACGAAAAGGCGACCGACATGGCGGAGGAGGGCTGCACGCTCATAGTCCGGCCCGGGCATGATGCCGGGGCAGTCCATCAGCGACAGCACCGGTATGTCGAAGCTGTCGCACAGTTGCAGGAAGCGGGCGCCCTTGTCCGCGGCGTCGCTGTCGATCGCACCGGACAGGTGCGCGGGGTTGTTGGCGATCAACCCCATGGGGTGGCCTTCGATGCGGATGAACGCCGTGATGATGCCGACCCCGAACGCCTTGCGGATTTCGAGGATCGAGTCCTCGTCCACCAGCGTCTCGATCAGTCGGCGCATGTCGTAGGTCTCGCTGCGACTCTCCGGGACGATGTGGCGCAGTGCGCGTTGATCGGGGGTGCTCCAGTGTCGAACCGGGCCTTGGAAGTACGACAGGTACTTCTTGGTGGTCTCGATCGCGGCCTCGTCGTCCTTGACCAGGATGTCGACGACGCCGTTGGGGACCTGGAACGACATCGGGCCCACTTCCTCGGGCGTATAGATCCCCAAGCCACCGCCCTCGATCATGGCGGGTCCGCCGAGGCCGATGGTCGAGTTCTCGGCGGCGATGATGACGTCGCACGACGCTAGCATCACCGTGTTGCCGGCAAAGCACCGCCCGGAGTTGACGCCCACGAGGGGCACGAGACCGCTCAGTTCGCAGAGCTTGGTGAACGTGTAGGAGTCCACCGGCACGCCACCCCCGCCCCGGCCGGCCACGTCGACGGCGCTTCCCTTGGCCTGGGGCGCGTACTTGCGCAGACCCGCTTCGACCGCGATGTCCACGGGCTGGGCGCGTTCGCCGCCGCTGATGCCGGGCCGGCCACCGCCGCCTTCGGCGAAGAGCACGAGGGGCAGGCGAAAGCGCCCGGCCAGTTCGTACATGCGATCCTGCTTGTAGTGGCCGCGGCCGCCTTGCGTGCCGGCGACGACCATGTAGTCGTAGTGCACCACGACGGCCCGTGACCGATCGGCTTCGAAGAGGTCGCCGTTGATCTCGCCGATGCCCATGACGAGGCCGTCGGCCTGCGTGGTTTCGCGCAGCCATTGCTGTTGCTGCCAGCTTGCCGCGGTCACCAGCGGCCCGTACTCCCGGAACGTGCCGTCCATGAGGTGCTCGATGTTCTCCGCCGGGCTCCGTTGCTGCTTGGCGTGGCGCCTGGTCGCAATCTTCTCGGCACGGAATTCGTCGTGGATGAAGTAGCGGCGTTCGTCGACCAGGGCGAGATCGCTGCGGCGAACGTCGGGATCTCCTTCGGCGCTTGGCTCGGCCCAGTCACCCTCGAGGTCCGACTCGGCGATCCGGAACAGCGGGTCGCCAGCGTGGACGCGATCTCCCCTGGCGACCAGGACCGTATCGACGATGCCGCTGCCCTCGTGGCGGATGACGTGGTCGAGTTCCAGCGTATTCACTGTCGCAACAGGCTGTCCGGCGCGCACTTGGTCGCCTTGGGCCACATCGACCGAGACAACCGTGCCCGGCACGGTCGCGACAAGGGTAATGGGGCCGCTGGGCCCGGCTGCGTCATCGTCCTCCTGGGACTTGACCTCGGTGTCGTGTTTGAACAGGGCGAGCGGGTCCTGGGCATCCGCGACCCGTGCGCCCGCAAAGCCGTCCGCGGTGGCCGAGTCGTCTTGGCTGGCAGGCGCAATGAAGCGCCGCGTGGCCTCGGCGGCGGCGAGTTCGCTCATGTGCTCGTCGACGAAGCGGGTGTGGACGCGCCCGGCGCCGAAGTCGGGGTGGCGGAGGATGGCGTCGAGGAAGGCGATGTTGGTCTCGACGCCCTCGACGCGGAACTCGGCGAGCGCCCGCGCGGTGCGCGCCACGGCGTCGGCGAAGTCGTCCGACGGCGAGTGGCCGATCACCTTGGCGAGCAGCGAGTCGTAGTTGAGGCTGGTCTCGTAGCCGGCGTAGCCGAAGCCGTCGGTGCGCACGCCGGGGCCGCTCGGCGCCTCGTAGGCGGCCAGGGTGCCGCTCGCCGGCAGGATGGCGCCGTCGTCGCGCACCGACTCCATGCACACCCGCGCCTGGACCGCGTAGCCGCGCGGCGCGCGCGCCTCGGCGAGGCCGAGCTCGGCCACGGTGGCGCCCGTAGCGAGGCGGAGCTGCGCCTTGACGATGTCCACCCCGGTGACCTCCTCGGTCACCGTGTGCTCCACCTGCAGCCGCGCGTTGGTCTCGATGAAGGCGAACGCGCCGCCGCCTTCCCCTGACACGTCGACCAGGAACTCGAAGGTCCCGGCGTTGCTGTAGCCGACGCTCGCCGCGAAGCGCACCGCGGCGTCGACGAGGGCGTCGCGCACGGCGCCGTCGAGGCCGGGCGCCGGGGCCACCTCGACGATCTTCTGGAAGTGCCGCTGCACGCTGCACTCGCGTTCGCCGAGGTGGGCGACGGCGCCGTGCGCGTCGCCGAGGATCTGCACCTCGACGTGGCGCGCGCGGCGCATGAACTCCTCGACGTACAGCGCGCCGTTGCCGAACGCCGCCTCGGCCTCGGCGCGGCAGCGCTCGTAGACGGCGGCGACGTCGTCGGCGCTCTCCACCATGCGCGAGCCCCGCCCCCCGCCGCCGCCGACCGCCTTGAGCATCATGGCGCGGCCGGGTCCGAGCCCGTCGAGGAAGTCCTGCGCCTCGGCGGCGGACACGGCGTGGTCGATGCCGCGCACGACGGGCACGTCGGCCGCCGCGGCGGCGGCGCGGGCGCGCGCCTTGTCGCCGAAGAGCTCCAGCGTCTCGACGCGCGGGCCGACGAAGGTCAGCCCGGCCTCGGCGCAGGCGTTGGCGAGGCCGGCGTTCTCGGCGAGGAAGCCGTAGCCGGGATGCACGGCGTCGCAGCCGGACTCGACGGCGGCCGCGACGATGCCGCCGATGTCGAGGTAGGCGGCCGAGCCCGTGCCGTCGAGGACGACCACGTCGTCGGCCTTGCCGGTGTGCAGGGAGCCCGCGTCGTCGCGCGGCGCCACCGCCACGGTGGCCATGCCGAGCTCCGCCGCCGCGCGCATGATGCGGATGGCGATCTCGCCCCGGTTCGCTACCAGAAGCTTCATTCTTCCTCGGTTCCTCTACACGTGCGCACGCACCGGAATTGGCGCATTCTACGTCGCTGGCTATAGTTCGCCGCCATGTCCGAGTTCTTGACGCCGGTCGAGGCCCTCGCACGCGATGTGGCCGGCGGCTTCAGCGCCGATTCCGAGCAAACCGCGCTGGCGCAACGCCTGACCGCCTTGCGCACTCGCCTGATCGAGGCCGGCGAGGTGCCGAACGGCCTGTCGCGGTTGTTCCGACGCCGGGAACCGGTCCCGGGCCTTTACCTGTGGGGTGGCGTGGGCCGCGGCAAGACCTACCTGATGGACCTGTTCCACCAGTCGCTGCCGTTCGCCGACAAGTCCCGCCTGCACTTCCACCGGTTCATGCAGCGGGTGCACCGCGATCTGCGGTCACTGGCCGGGCGGTCGGACCCTCTCGAAGTGGTGGCCGACCGCTTCGCCGCCGAGGCCCGGGTGCTCTGTTTCGACGAGTTCTTCGTCTCCGACATCGGCGATGCGATGATCCTGGCCGGGTTACTGCGCGGGCTTTTCTCGCGCGGCGTGACGATGGTGGCGACATCCAACACCGCACCGGAGAGACTCTACGAGAACGGGCTCCAACGGCGCCGGTTCCGTCCAGCGATCGGGCTGATCGAGCGGCACACCGACGTCGTCCACGTCGGCGGCGACACCGACTACCGCCTGCGGGTGCTGCGTCGCGACGGGTTGTATCGCACGGATGGCAACGAGGATGCGCTCCGCGCGAGCTTCTACGCCCTGGCCCACGCCACGACCGTCGAGGACCACGAGCTACTTGTCAACGACCGCCCGATCATCGCCCGAAGGTGTTCCGAGGACGTGGTGTGGTTCGACTTCGCCGCCATCTGCGATGGACCACGCAGCGCCGAGGACTACATCGAATTGGCGCGACTGTTCGCCACGGTGGTGATCGATGGCGTTCCCGTGTTCGATCCCCGCAAGGAGGACCAGGCGCGCCGTTTCATCAGCCTGATCGACGAGTTCTACGATCGCAACGTGAAGGTCCTGCTGTCGGCGGCGGCACCGGTCGACGACCTGTACCAAGGCCAGCGCCTGGTCGCCGAGTTCGAACGGACGCGCAGCCGGATCACCGAGATGCAGAGCGACGCCTACCTGCACCGGACGCACCGGCCTTGAGCCCGCGGCGGTTTGTCGCCCTGTTGCGAGGTGCCGCGGCCATCGCGGGCGTGCTCCTCGCGTTCCCGGCGCTATCCGACATCGTCCTGGACGACCTCGAGTTCAAGCACGGCATCGCCTTTTTCGGTGAACTGAAGTACCCGCCCGACTTCACGCACCTCGACTATCTCAACCCTGATGCCCCCAAGGGCGGGCTCCTGGTCGAGGCCACCCAAAGCGCGTTCAACAACTTCGCGCCGCTGGCCGAAGGCGGCATCGGCGCCCCGGCTGGCTTCTGGTTCAGCGCCGATACCCTTCTCGTGCGCGCGGGCGACGAGGTCAGCGCCTTCTACGGCCGGCTCGCGGACGGCATCGCGGTCACCGACGACCGCCTCGCGATGGTGTTCCGGATCCACCCGGATGCGAAATGGCGCGATGGCGTGCCGATTACGTCGGCGGACGTGGCCTTCACGTTCGATGCGCAACTCAGCCAGGTCGGCGGGCGGATGTACCTCGACTTCATCGCCTCGATCGAGGAGATCGACGACCGCCACGTCGCCATCCACCTGAACACGCCCTTGACGGTTAACAACATCATCATGGTGCAGTTCACGTCCATCCTGCCGGCGCACTACTGGCGCGAACGCGACCCGACGGTGGTGTCGTTAGAGCCGCCCCTGTCGAGCGGGCCCTACTGGGTCCGTGCGCTCAAGGCCGGCCGGTTCATCGAGTACGAGCGCGACCCCGACTACTGGGCCCGCGACATTCCCGTGAATCGCGGACGCTACAACTTCGATCGTGTGCGCTACGAGGTCTACCGCGACGCCACGGTGATCCGCGAGAGCTTCCGCAAGGGCCTGGTCGACATCTGGACGGAAACCGACGTCCGCTACTGGCACAGTGCCTACGACACGCCGGCCTTCGAGCGTGGCTGGATCAAGAAGATCCACCGCCAGTTCGGCATCGAAGTGGGCGTTCGCCGCAGCATCGCGCTCAACAACCGCCAGGCGCGGTTCAAGGATCGTCGGGTGCGCGAGGCGTTGACCTTGGCGATGGACTTCGAGTGGCAGAACCGGACGCTGCACCACGGCTACCACAAGCGTGCGCACAGCTACTGGCCCGACACCATCCTCGCCGCAACAGGTTTGCCGAGCGAAGCGGAACTCAAGCTATTGGAACCCTTCCGCGACAGGTTGCCTTCGGCTCTCTTCGAAAGGGCGTTCCGATTTCCCGAGGCGCGCTCGGTCGAAGACCGCCGCGCCAACCTAGTCCAGGCGCGGGACCTGTTGCGGGCAGCGGGGTGGCGGACGACCAACGGCCACCTCACCAACGCGGACGGGGAGACCTTCGTGCTCAAGTTCCTGTCTCAGAATCCGGCCGACGCCCGCATCCTGCTGCCGTACTTCCGGGACCTCGAGCGGCTCGGGATCGAAGCCGAACTGCGCGTTGTCGAGGCAAGCCAGTACATCAACCTGCTACGCCGCTTCGATTTCGACGCCATGCTCAAGAACCAGGACATCCTCATGCCGCCGGTCATCGAGTTGAAGTCCACCTACCACTCGGAAGCTGCGAACCTCCCGCTGTCGCGCAACGTCGCCGGCATCGGCGACCCGGTCTTGGATTTCCTGGTCACTGAGGCGAACCTCGTGACCACGCTCGACGGCATGGTCGCCACCTGCCGGGCCATCGACCGCGTACTGCTGTGGAACTACTACCAGATCCCCCTGTACGCGGTGGGCCCGCGACGTACCGTGCACTGGGACAAGTTCGGCATCCCGGCCTACGAGCCGAAGTACTGGCCCGCGTTCCCCGACGGCTGGTGGTACGACCAAGCCAAGGCCGCCCGCATCGAAGTCGACGCGACCGAGTGAGGACGCGTGGGGTGCGCGGACGTCCCCGTCCGCACTCTTTGGGAGGGCCGCGGTTTCAGCGCCCCGGAACTGCTATGTGGTCCCGCGTACTCGGCCCTTACGCCATTTGCTCCAACCGCGCCAAGCCGATAGTGTCAGAACTGCCCTACCGCCGGTGGCGAGGAGAACCTTCATGAACACTAGGACGCTCACCAATGCTCGCGAGGTCATTGACCGTACGATGCGCGACTTCTACGGCGACGTCGCGTTCGTAGTCATCGACGTCTCGCCCGACATCGACGAGGACGGCCAAGAGTTTCTCTGGGTGCGGGCCGTCTACGACGGCGAGCCGAGCGTAATCGATACCCGCAAGTCCCTGACCATGGTCCGCGAACTCCGACCGAAACTCGACGACCTCGAAGTGTCCGCTTTCCCGGTGATCTCCTATATCGCCAAGTCGGATTACGAAGAACAGTCCGCTTGAATCCGCAAGACCTGCTCCAGATCGCCTACGATCTCGCCAACATCAACGAGCGGCGCCCGCGGCGCACGGACCTCTGCCGTGCCGTGAGTTCGAGCTACTACGCTGCTAGACCAACGCAAGTCCTAACTGCCCAACCGGTCCGAGCAACGACCCCGCCACCCCGACCGGCGTCAAGCCCTAAGCGAACGGATCCGTTCCCGCGCGCATGAAGGATCCGACGCGGGAATAGTCCGGCTTCTGTGCGTTCTCGTAGGGGTAGAGCGCCTTGCCGATCACGCGGGCTAGCTCCGGGTACTTCTCGAGTAGCTGCGGCGACGTCGTTTCGTAGTCGTGCTGCACGCGCATGTAGCTGCGCATGTAGTTCTGCACCAGGGTCACTCTCAACCCTGGGTTCTTGCGGGCTGCGGACGCATGCCAGGTGGCGCCGTTCCAGATGGCGAGCGATCCGGCCTTCGCGATCAGTGGCACGAACTTGTACGGCGTGTTCTCCAGGTTGGACTCGTGGGGCAGGGTGGCCCGGCCGTAGTGATGGCTGCCGGGTACGAACAGGGTTGGCCCGTCGTCCTGGCCGGC
Source organism: Candidatus Azotimanducaceae bacterium (assembly GCA_965203685.1). Taxonomy (GTDB): domain Bacteria; phylum Pseudomonadota; class Gammaproteobacteria; order Pseudomonadales; family Azotimanducaceae; genus VXYL01. The sequence goes on along the minus strand of OZ241908.1, from coordinate 3,930,828 downwards.
GTAGTCCGTGCACACCCACGAGGCGTTGCACATGTGCGCGATCTGGCCGGCGCCGGGAGGAATGCCGTGGGAGTCGCTGTGCAGCCCCAAGCCCGGCGCGCCCTCGCCCTTGATGATCCAGGTCTGCCCCGAGAAGACGGCACTTTGGCCCAGCAGCCAGCGCACCAGCGCCAGGACCACAGGGTTGATCGCGGCCTCGACGAAGACCTCGTCTTCCTCCAGCAGGTGCCAGCTGTTCCCGCCGGCCTGGCGCAAGTCCACCTTGGCGGTTCGATGGTCCCCGATGGTCACGCCGTTGCGCTTCTCGCAGGTGCGGATGATCGCGTCGCGCAACCGCTCCACGAAGCCGTCGCTCGCCTGCATCCTCTCTGGCGGCACGACGGTCATGCCGTACGCTTCGAGTTCAACGATGTGCTCGTGGAGGTCGTAGGTGTCAATCTCGGCCATGAGATTGTCAACGTCCGGATACGCCTCGTACTGGGACAGGCCCATGCTTCGCCCTCTGTATGCAGTGCGCAAGGCGGGATCATAACGCGTTCGCCGGTCGGCGCCCTTGGAAGGCGCGCAGCGTGTTCGCCGAGCCAATGGATGCGCCAACTATCCGGGTCAAACCAGGCCACCCCGCGATGCACCACACCGAGGCGACCGCTCCGCCCGGGGTGGTTTGGACCGCGGGAGACACAAGCGCATACTCCGTCCCGGCAATGAAGGTAGGCGGTTTCGCATGGCGCGTGGCGCAAGCTCCGGGCAACAGGTCCGCGCGCTGATGGAGCGGCTCGGCCGTGCCGCGCAGGGCCCGGGGCGCATCTACTTCGTCGGCGGAGCCACGGCCGTTCTGATCGGCTGGCGGGACACCACGGTCGACGTCGACCTGAAACTCCATCCCGAGCCGGCGGGCGTCTTTGGAGCGATCGCCCAGGCCAAGGATGCGCTGGACATGAACATCGAGCTGTCGGCGCCCGACGACTTCATCCCGCCACTGCCCGACTGGGAGACACGCAGCCCATTCGTCGCCCGACACGGCCAAGTCGACTATCTGCACTACGATTTCTACGGTCAGGCGCTCGCGAAGATCGAGCGTGGCCACCGCCAGGACCTGGCGGACGTCGGCGCGATGCACCGCCTGGACCTGATCGAGCCGGCACTGCTCCTGCGGATGTTCGATTCCATCGTCGCCGGGCTCGAGCGCTACCCCGCCCTCGATGCGGAACTCTTCGCGAGCCGGGTTCGCGAGACGGTGTCGGAGATGGAGCGCGCGCCTCGCGGCCCGGGCAGCAAACCGTGACGCAGTACCGCGCACTACCCGGAGGTGATCTCATCGAGGCGGGTCTTGCGGATCTGCGTGACGGCATATTCACTGCGGAGGCACTGCTCATCGCCGTCGGCGCGCCCCGCCTCCGGGGCGCCGGGATGGCGCTCCCGGCGGCGGCGGACGAGCCGGCGCATCCTGAACTGGCGCTGTATGAGCGGTTGTGCCGGGACGGCGGCGACGCCTATTCGCGGTACAACGCCTACATACGCCGGTTGGTCAGCTTCGAGCGGGCGCTGGACGTGACCCGCAAGCGCGGCGGGTGAATTCGGGACTGGATTGTCCGCGCGTGGGCTGGGTGACATGGTTCATGGCGCTAACGCGCCAGAAGAAACTTCAACGGAATGTGCAGCCGCTCGCGCCAAGCTCTCGGCGAATGATCCGCGCCCTCGAAACGCAGCGTGACCCAGTCCTTGCCTTCCGTGTAGCCGCGCAGTCGCATCACCTCGTCCATTCGCCGTTGGTACGGTCCATAACCTGCATCGTAGGTTTCGGTCCCATGATCGAAGTAGATCCTGTGCGACCCTGCCGGGGGCAAGTGGTCCTTGAGCCACTCGACCACCACGCCATCGCCGACGTTCCAATGTGAGGACAAGCAGGCGGCACGGCCAAAGACGCCCGGGTACTCCGCGATGGCATAGGCGGAGATCAAGCCTCCCATGCTGGAGCCCATGACAGACGTGCTGTCGCGGTCCGTCTCCGTGCGGTAGTTCTCGTCGACAAACGGTTTGAGTTCTTCGACGATGAATCTCAGGTAATTGTCGGCGCCGAGATTCTCTCCGCCGTCCTCGGTCGCAAAGCTGTCCCCCGTCGCCGTCATCGATTGCAGAACCTCGTCGGTTGCTGGTTTCTGCGGCATGTATTCCGCGCCTCGCGCGCCCTTCGCCCAGTCGGCCATCCAGATCGATACGACGATGGCGGGCCTGATCTCGCCGTCGCGGGCCAGCCGGGTGATCGCCTTGTCCACGTCCCAAAACAGGTCCATTCCCGCATAGGGCGAGGTGATGTGGTTGAACATCATCTGGCCATCGTGCATGTAGATCACCGGATATCGGTCGCCGGAAGCGGAGTCGTAGCCCTCGGGCAGCCAGATGTCCACCGGACGGGGACGTATGAGTTCCGAGGGAAAGTCCCCACGATGGATGATCTCGCCTTGGATCGCAGGCGGGTCGGTTCTCTCGGCCAACATATTGGCCATCAACTCTTCCTTGTCATCCATATCCGAACACTAGCGCCGGGCCGGCCATGGCGCTGTCAGACCGGATCGCCCAAGGCGATCAGGTCGTCCCGAAGGCGTCGGATGTCGCTCGCTTGCAGTATCAAGCCACCCGCGCCGGCATTCTGGATCGCCTGCTGCGCCGTTCTAGCGCCGCAGAGCACATGGGTCGCTCCGGTTTGAGCCGCGGTCCATGCGGTCGTCAACTGCGCGATCGTGCAGTCGTGCTTCTCGGTCAGGTCGGCCCAGCCGGCGAACATGTCGAGCAGCCGCCGACGGTTCTCGACTTTGAACCAGGGGAGCCAGGCGCCAGCGGTACGCCGGAAATCGTCCTCCCTGAACACGCGATCCAATCCCACCTTGCCGGTCAGCAGGCCCTGCTCGAGCGACCAATAGGTCAGCGTCGCAATACCGTTCTCCGCGCAGTACGGAAGAACGTCGGCTTCGCGATCGCGGGAGATCATGCTGTAGCGAAACTGATCGCTCGCGAGATCACCCGCCTCGCGGTATGCATCGAGCTGCTCGAGCGACACGTTGGACACGCCGATGGCGCGGATCTTCCCTTGGTCCTTCAGGTTCATGAGACAGCCCATGGTCTCGGCAATGGGCGTGTCCTCGGGCGGCATGGCGGGCTTATGGCATTGCAGCAGATCGATATGGTCCACGCCGAGTCGCCGGAGACTGTTCTCGACTTCAATGGCGATGGTGTCGGGACGCAGGCTGACGTAATTTTTCCTACCGTCCTTTACGCCGTTGTACGAGCCCCTCTCGTCCTCCCACCAGACGCCGCACTTGGTGGCAACGACTACCTGATCGCGCCGGCCCTTGATGGCTCGGCCGACGGCTTCTTCGCCGTGCCCCCAACCGTACGATGGCGCGGTGTCGATAAGCGTGACTCCACTGTCGAGGGCCGCGTGGATCGCCTTGACGGATTCTCTTTCGTCCGGGCCTGCAAACGTGTCGCCTCCGCCAATCGCCGACGTGCCGAGCCCGACGATGGAGGCGTCGATGCCCGAGTTCCCTAGCGGTCTGTAATGCATCCAGCGTCTCGGTGATGGAAGGCGCGCCTCGCCCTCCTGGCGGCGAGCCATGACGCGGTATCGCTCATCCGGTTCGCGTTGCGCCGCGACGGGTCGGCCATTGCGCTACATGTTCGCCTTGGCGGCGTCTTCGCGGGCCTGGGCGCGCTGGAAACTCGGGCGGTGCTGCACGCGCTCCACGAGGTCCACGATGTTGGCGTAGTTCGCGACCTCGAAGCCCGCGGATGCCGCCGTCGTCATGAGCCAGCGCAGGTATACGTCGACGATCGACCAGTCGGCGCCGTACCACCAGTCGTTGCCGTCGAGGCGCTCGTCGATCCGGGCGCAGACGCCGTGCAGGTACTCGTGCCCCTTGGCCTGCACGCCGCTCGGGTCGCCGTCCGTGAACCGGATCGGCATGCGGATCTGGCGGACCATGGGGTGCACGGTGGCGGAGCACCACACTAGGTCCGAGGCCTGCCGCGCCCGCGCCAAAGGGCTCCCGACATCCGGCAGCAGCTTCGCGTCCGGGGCGATGCCGTGGAGGAACATCAGGATCGAAGGGTTCTCCGTGAGGACCTCATCGTCCACCGCTAGGGCGGGGACCTTGCCGTCCGGGTGCACGGCGAGGTACTCGGGGCGCTTCTGTTCGCCCTTCCCGATGTTGACGAGCTGGTCGTCGTATTCGAGCCCCGCTTCCTCGAGGGCGTTCATCGTCACGCCGGAGCAGGCGAACGGGTATTGGTAGAGCTTCAGCTTCATGTCGGTTGGTTGACTCGGTCATGAACTTGCTCTCCCGCCATTGAGCGATGAGCAAACAGTAGACAGGCTTGGATGTCCTCGCGTTCGAGGACGGGATACTCCCGGAGCAGTTCTTCAACGGTGGCGCCTGCCGCCAGGTTGGACAGGACATGCTCTACCGCGAAACGCATCCCGCGGATGATTGGCTTGCCGCCGAAAATGCCAGGGCAGACGGTGATGCGGGCGAGGAGGTCTGCGTCTCGAGACATGGCTGTCTGCTTGGCGGCGACTCAGCACGAACCCTTGCGCAACACCCGTCCCGACCGCTCCTCGGTGCGTTCACCGCCCTGCAGGCTCAAGCGCCCGTTGACGATGGTGGCGTCGAAACCGCGGGCTTCCTGGACATACCGCGGTGCACCGCCGGGGAAATCGTGGACCAGCCGCGGCTGCAGTTCGCCAACGTTGTCGAGATCGATGACGTTGACGTCGGCAACCATGCCTTCACGCAACACACCCCGGTCCGTCAGGCCAACCACGCGCGCTGGGCCGGATGTCATGCGTTCGATGACGCGCCCGAGGCTGTAGAACCCCGTCTCACGGTGCCAATGGGAGAGCATGAAGCTCGGCCAGCCGGCATCCATGATTTGCGACACGTGGGCGCCGGCGTCGCCGAGGCCCGGGTAGAGGTGGTCGCTCTCGAAGAGGCGCGCCTGGGCGTCGAGGCTGCCGGCGAACATGCGGTAATTGAAGAGCGCCTTACCCGCGGTCTCGCGCGACAGGCGCAGGAAAGTCTCCGCCCAATGCTCGCCGGCGGCCGCCGCCTGCGCCGCGAGGCTCGTCTCGTTGGCATAGTCCGGCGTCTCGCCCGCACCCATGAAGAAGCAGCGGTCGACGTTGACCCGGACGTTCTCGCGGGCTTCGGCGACGAGCTTGGCCACGGTGTCGGCGTCCTCGATCGCGGCAAGCCGGCCGGGTAGGTCGAGCGCGGCGAGCCGACCCCAGGCCTCGCCCGTCGCCGGCAGGTTCGATTGCAGGCCCAGCACGAAGCCGGAACCGCGGACGTGGGCGATGGCGGTGATGTCGCGCTCGCCGCAGAGGGTGTCGAGTGACGCCGCGGCGCGCCGCCCAACGTCTTCGTCCGGCACGCCGGCCGTGCCCATGTCGAGCGTGTCGCCGTCGTCGTAGATCTCAAGCGCGTAGCTGAACAGGACCCGGCTGCGGGCGGCATCCGCGATCGCTCGCAGGACGTCGAAGTTGGCGCCCACCGCCTGCATGAGGCCGTTCCTCGGCCCCACCTCGGCCGCAATCCGTTCGAGTTCCGACACTTCCGCGAACGTGCCCGGGATAGAGCGCCCGTCGGGTGCGCGGTGGGGCGCGAAGCGATTCGTGGAAAAGCCCCAGGCGCCGTCGTCGAGCGAGCGACCGACGATCGCTGCCATCTGCTCCAGTTCAGCGGGCGTCGCATCGTCTGCGAACGAGCGCTCGCCCATCACGTAGTAGCGGACGGCCGCGTGCCCGACCATGCCGGCCACGTTGACCGCCGTGCCGAGCTTCTCGATGGACGCGAGGTACTCGCCGTAATGCTCCCAGTCCCAGGCCAGCCCAGAGAGGATGGCCTCCTTGGGGATGTCCTCGACGGTTTCCATCATGCCCGCGAGCAGCTCTTGGTCCTCCGGCCGGCACGGTGCGAACGTCATGCCGCAGTTGCCGATGAGGGCCGTGGTGACGCCGTGCCAGCTCACCGGGGTCATGTCCGGATCCCATCCCATCTGCGCATCGAGGTGGGTGTGGATGTCCACGAAGCCGGGGGTCACGAGTCGGTCGCGGGCGTCGATCTCGAGGTCGCCCTTGCCGGGCACGTCGCCGATCGCGGCGATGCGACCGTTGCGGATCGCGAGGTCCGCCGAGACGGGCGCAACACCGCTGCCGTCCACCAGGGTGCCGTTTCGAATGACGATGTCGTGGTTCATGGATTTGCTCCGGGTCGCGGGCGTGAGGCCAACCACCATCTTTACACGCGAGGCGGGTTTTCGGAACAGGGGATCACTGGTGCGTTACCGGTAAAGGCGCGGCGCTGGCCCCGAGGGGCGTAAGATGCGCGCACGCTTGCCGTCGCACCACGGTGCGGGCTCACGCGGACAGGAATGCGGACGAGGACGTCCGCGTACCGTCGTAGAGGAGGTCCCGTTGGACGATTTCGGACATTCCGCGACCAATGCCACCTCGGGGGACAGCCGAGTTGGGTAGATACGTCCTCCGCCGCCTAGCGCTCTTGTTCCCGACGCTGATCGGCATCATCACGGTCAATTTCTTCATCGTCCAGTTCGCCCCCGGCGGCCCCGTGGATCAGATGATCGCGACGCTCACCGGGCAGGACGCGGGTGTGACCAGCCGGATCGCTGGTGCACAGTCGGGGGCGCCGTCTGAAACCGCGCAGGTGGAGACGCAATACGCCGGCGCCCAGGGGCTCGACCCCGAACTGATCGCCGCCATCGAGGCGCAGTTCGGCTTCGACCAGCCGATCCACGTCCGCTACTTCAAGATGCTCGGCGACTACCTGACGTTCGATCTTGGCACCAGCTACTACCAGGACCGGCCGGTGGTCGATCTCATCAAGGAGCGGTTGCCGGTGTCCATTTCGCTGGGCCTGTGGTCGATGCTGATCATTTATGTCATCTCGATCCCGCTCGGCGTCGCCAAGGCTGTCCGCGACGGGACGCGTTTTGACGCTTGGACCAGCGGGGCGATCTTCGTCGGCTACGCGGTGCCGAGCTTCCTGTTCGCGGTTTTCCTGATCGTGCTGCTGGCGGGCGGTTCGTATCTCGACCTCTTTCCCTTGAAGGGGCTGACCTCGACGAACTTCGACGAGTTGTCGTTCATCGGCAAGGTGGCCGACTACTTCTGGCACCTCGCTCTGCCGGTCCTCGCCTTGACCATCGGCGGTTTCGCCACCTTGACCATGCTCACCAAGAACTCGTTTCTGGACGAGATCGCCAAGCAATACGTGCTGACGGCCCGCGCCGTGGGACTCAACGAGCGCCGCGTGCTCTACGGCCACGTGTTCCGCAACGCCATGCTGATCGTCATTGCCGGGTTCCCGGCGGCGCTGGTCGGCATCCTGTTCACCGGCGCCCTGTTGATCGAGGTGATCTTCTCCCTTGACGGCCTCGGCCTGCTTGGGTTCGAGGCCGTGCTGCGTCGCGACTACCCGATCATGTTCGGCACGCTGTTCTGTTTCACGTTCGTGGGCCTTGCCATGACCCTGGTCGGCGACATCGTCTACACCCTTGTGGATCCGCGCATCGACTTCGAGCAGCGGGACACCTGATGGCGGAATCGGCAGGATCGTTAGGCTTGGGTCCCACGGACGGCTACGTCGTCGTGGACACGCCCCGGCGGGCGTGGGCGTCGCCGCTTAACCGAAGGCGCTGGGCCAACTTCAAGGCTAACCGGCGCGCGTACATAAGCCTGTGGACGATCGGGACCATGGTGGTGGTGAGCCTGTTCGCGGAATTCATTGCGAACGACAAGCCGATCATCATGGGCTACCAGGGCGAACTCTACTCGCCAGTGCTCTTCTACTACCCGGAAACGGAATTCGGCGGGGTCTTCGAAACCGAGGCGGTCTATACCTCCCGAGCGGTCCAGGAACTGATCGAGGCCGGCGACGGCTGGATGGTCTGGCCGCCGATCCCGTTCAGCCACGACACCATCGACCGCTACACCGAGGGCGCCGTGCCGGAGGCGCCGAGTACGCGCCACTGGCTGGGCACCGACGATGTGGCTCGGGACGTCACTGCCCGCATCATCTACGGCTTCCGGCTGTCCGTGCTGTTCGGCCTCGCATTGACGTTCTTCTCGGCGATCATCGGGATCGCCGTGGGCGCCACGCAGGGCTACTTCGGGGGGCTGATCGACCTGATTGGCCAGCGCGTCGTGGAGATCTGGGCGGGCCTGCCGGTGCTCTTCGTGATCATCATCCTGACCAGCCTTTTCGAACCCAACCCGATCGCCCTGTTGCTCCTCCTGCTGCTGTTCAACTGGATGGCGCTGGTCGCCGTGGTCCGGGCGGAGTTCCTGCGCACGCGCAACTTCGACTACGTCAACGCCGCGCGGGCCATCGGCGAGCGCAACCTCACGATCATGACCCGCTACGTGCTGCCGAACGCCATGGTGGCGACGCTGACGTACCTGCCGTTCATCCTGAACGGCTCGATCACGACCCTGACGTCCCTCGACTTCCTCGGCTTCGGCCTGCCTGCAGGTTACCCGTCGCTCGGTGAACTGCTGGCCCAAGGCAAGGCCAACATCCAAGCGCCTTGGCTCGGCCTCGCCGGCTTCTTCACGCTGGCGATCATGTTGACGTTGCTGGTGTTCGTCGGCGAAGGCGTGCGCGATGCCTTCGACCCGCGGCGGGCGGCGGTATGAGCGCGATCCTCGAAGTGGCGGACCTCGCCGTTGCCTTTCGCGGCGAGGAAGTGGTCAGCGACGTGGGCTTTGCCATCGAACGCGGCGAGACGGTGGCGCTGGTCGGCGAGTCCGGTTCGGGCAAGTCGGTGACGGCGCTGTCGGTGATGCAACTGCTGCCGTACCAGTACGCGTCGCATCCGCGCGGATCGATCCGCGTCGATGGCCGCGAGGTCGTGGGCGCGTCTGAGGACGACATGCTCAAGGTGCGTGGCGAACGCGTCGGCATGGTGTTCCAGGAGCCGATGACGTCCTTGAACCCGCTGCGCACGATCGAGCGGCAGATCGGCGAGATCCTCTATGTCCACCGGGCCTTGGGCAAGCGCGACGCCCGGGAACGAACTCTTGAACTGTTGGACTTGGTCGCCTTGCCCAATGCACACGAGCGGCTGCGCGCGTATCCCCACCAACTCTCCGGTGGGCAGCGCCAACGCGTGATGATCGCCATGGCCTTGGCGAGCGAGCCCGACCTCTTGATCGCCGACGAGCCGACCACGGCGCTGGACGTCACCGTGCAAGCGCAGATCCTGAAGTTGCTGGAGGACTTGCGCGACCGGCTGGGGATGGCGTTGCTGCTGATCACCCACGACCTCGGCGTGGTCCGCAAGATGGCGCACCGCGTGTGCGTCATGACCCAGGGCCGGATCGTCGAGCACGGTCGCGCGGAGACCGTGTTCAAGGCCCCGCGCCATGAGTACACGCGGCACTTGCTGGCCGCGGAACCGAGCGGCGACCCGGTGCCCGCGACGCGCAATGCTCCCCCGGTCATGGCTGCGTCGGGGCTCTCCGTGGAGTTCAACTTGGCGCGCGGCTGGTTCAGCCGGGCGCGCATTCTCAAGGCGGTGGACCAAGTGGACGTCGTCGTTCGCCGTGGGCAGACGCTGGGCATCGTCGGCGAGTCCGGTTCCGGCAAGACCACGCTGGCCATGGCCTTGCTGCGCCTGCTGTCCAGTACCGGGGACATCCACCTCGACGGTCAGCCGATCCAGGACTTAAGGGCCAAGTCGTTGAGGCCGTTGCGCGACCGGATGCAGATCGTCTTCCAGGATCCCTACGGCAGCTTGCCACCACGCCATTCGGTGCAGCAGATCATCGAGGCAGGCCTCAAGATCCACCGTGACGATCTGTCCGCGGAGGACCGCCGCCGGGAGGTCGCGCAGGTCCTCGTCGACGTCGGCCTCGACCCGGACGCCCAGGATCGCTATCCACACGAGTTCTCCGGCGGCCAACGGCAGCGCATCGCCATCGCCCGCGCGATCGTCCTGAACCCAGCGCTCGTGGTTCTCGACGAACCGACCTCGGCCCTCGACGTCTCGGTCCAGGCACAGATCATCGACCTCCTACGCGACCTGCAGCGTCGCCACGACCTCGCGTACCTGTTCATCAGCCACGACCTCAAGGTGGTCCGCGCCATCGCCCACGAACTCATCGTGATGAAGGACGGGGTGATCGTGGAGCAGGGCACCGCGGCGGACCTTTTCGACGCGCCGCGAACCGACTACACGAAGGCCCTGATGGCCGCGGCGTTTGAACTGGAAGCGTTGGGCGGCGACTGATGGGCGGGATGCAGTTCCTGACGGTGCGCGGACGTCCACGTCCGCAGTTCCAAGCCCACCACGGGGCCTAACGTCGAGTGCCGCGTCATAACGGCTTACCTGCTGCTTCTTTTTAGCCGTAAGATAGGCCAAATACGGCCTGTCCACCGGCTCTAGAGACCTTAGAGGGCCATAAATGGCTGATAAGGACAACTTGCGGAACGAGACGTCGCACTCGCTGCGGACGGAACTCGGTTGCCGGCTGGCGCGGCATCGTCTGGCGCGGAACGTAACTCAGGAGGCGCTCGCGAAGACGGCGGGCATTGGATTGCGGACGTTGCGCCGTGTGGAAGCCGGCGACCCGAGCAGCTTGGACAGCGTGCTGCGGGTCGTGATCGCGCTTGGACTCGCAGACAGTTTGATGGCTGGAATCCCGACGTTGGAGGTTCGGCCGATCGAACGCGTGGAGTACCGAGGACGGGAGCGTCGGCGAGCGCGGCCGACGAAGAGCCGCATCCCGGACGAATCCTGGTCGTGGTCGGATGGGCCAAACGACTAGAGCAACGTGCCCCGCTGCTCAGCGCACGTGGCAACCAGCAAAGGCGTCGACGGGCCTGCCGAACGGCAACGTCGCGAACCCGGGTGCCGGGCTGTATTCCGCGGCAAACTCGCGCAGCCACTCGACGTCGTAGATCGACCCGCGCCAGGCGATTTCTCCGAACGGCAGCGAGAAGTCGTCCCAGTGGATTGGCACGACGCATGGGGCACCGGTTAGGCCGACGATCTCGTTGAAATAGGCGGCCGCATGGTCCTTGCCCAGCGTGCCCAAGCCGCCGATGCCGAGATAGACCACGTCGGCGGCCGTGCCCTCCAAGGCACCCTCGACGTAGCCTGCGCTGCCTTGGATCAGCGCCTTACCCGAAGGGTGATCGACGACGATGGTGAAGCTTCCGCCCTCCTTCCAGTCGCCGATGCGCGCAGGGGGCTCAAGCGGCGCGTCGATGGTCCCGGGAATTGGCGGGCCACCGTTCACCAGCGGGGCATGGGCGGAGCGGATCAGTTCGACGTTGAACTTGCCGAAAGGCCGCCGAAGGCGATCGTCCACGACGACGATCCGGGCCTCGTCCACGCCGGCCCCTCGGGCGATGTTCGCGGTCGACTCGGAGCCGACCACGGTCGCGCCCGTGGCCATCGCCACGGCACCAATATCCATGGCGTGGTCGAAGTGCGAGTGCACCGGGGTGATCATGGCGACACGGTCGAATGCGCCCCCGGCCATCGCCTCGATGCGTGCGGCATCCGGTTCGGCCAGGCTGTCGAGATCCTCGAATGCGGGACGGCTCAAGAACCCGTCGATAAGAATCTGGGTCTCGCCATCGTCGAACAAGAGCGTGGTGACGCCGAACCAGGTGACCGACACAGCCGGGGTGTCGGCAGGCGCGGTCAGGACGGGAATGCCGGGCAACGTGCCCGCGGCGTCTTCCTGCGCCGCCGCGCTTGATAAGACCGTCATGACGAGCACGGCGAGCGTTCCGCGAATCATGGTCCTCCTCCGCACTGTGGGCCGCTGCAAGACGCCACCGACATTGATCGAGTACATTTAACCACCGTCAACCCACGCATTCCTTATCCGAGCAAAGGCGAGGCCCATGTACGAAGAGATCATCTACGACGTCGACGACTCGGTCGCCGTCATCACCATGAACCGCCCGGAGACGCTCAATGCGCTCACCGACCGCACCCAGGCGGAGATCCGCCATGCACTCGATCAGTCCGAACGCAACGAGGACGTGGTCGGCACCGTGCTGACCGGCGCGGGACGCGGGTTCTGCTCCGGCGTCGACATGAACGCCCTCGGCGCGATGAGCGAGGCCGGTCGTCGCCTCGGCGACAGCTACGCGGAATTGGCCGCGGATCCGGGCAACCCGGACGACGATCCCAACTTCGAGGTCGGCGCCGCCTACTTCCTCGGCTTGCGCAAGCCGCTGATCGCCGCGATCAACGGCGCCTGCGCCGGACTCGGTTTCAGCTATGCCGTGTTCTGCGACATGCGCTTCGCGGACCGCACCGCGCGCTTCGTCACGTCGTTCTCCCAACGCGGGCTTATCGCCGAGCACGGCACCAGTTGGATGTTGCCGCGGCTGATCGGTCCCGCGAACGCCCTCGACATCCTCTGGACCGGGCGCCGTTTCGATGGCGAGGAAGGCGCGCGCCTGGGCCTGGTGAACCGGGTCTGCGAGCCCGGCGAATGCGTCAACGACGCCGTCGAGTACCTGCGCGAAATCGGTCGCACCGCCGCGCCGAATTCGCTGATGATGATGAAGAGGCAGATCTACCGCCACCTCAATGCCGAGTTGCGCCCCGCCATGGTGGAGTCGAACGACTGGATGGACGAGAGCCTGGCCCGCGGCGACTTCAAGGAAGGCGTCGCGTCGTTCGTGGAACGCCGGGCGCCGAACTTCGCCAGATTGAAGGTGGACTGACGGGCGCCGCTACATCGAGGAGAATCGGCGACGGTATTGCCTTTCCATTTGTCCGCGCCTTCACTCCACCGCCGCGCGGCCTTGCGGTAAGCCGCCGTCGCGCTAAGGTTCACCAATGGCCAAGCGCATGCTCCCCATCGGCATGCAGACGTTCAGCGAACTCCGCGAGCGCGATTGCTACTACGTGGACAAGACGCCGTATGTCGCCCGGATGGTCGACGAGGGGAAGCATTACTTCCTGTCGCGACCGAGGCGGTTCGGCAAGAGCCTTTTTCTCGACACGCTGAAGGAGCTGTTCGAGGCCAACGAGTCGCTATTCGAAGGTCTGGCCATCCACGACGCGTGGGACTGGTCGGTACGACACCCTGTGATCCGGCTGAGCTTCGGCGGCGGCAACTTCGCCGTTCCTGGCGGGTTGGAAGCGCGCCTGATGGATCAGCTTGCCCGCATCGAGCGCAACGTCGGTTTGGACACCGGTGCCACAACTGCCGCGGGGCGCTTCGACTCGCTCCTTGAGGGCATGCACGCCCGAACCGGCCGGGGCGTCGTCGTCCTCGTCGACGAATACGACAAGCCGATCCTGGATGCTCTGTCGGCGCCCGACGTCGCCAGGGACAATCGCGATTTCCTACGCGGTGTGTACGCTGTCATCAAAGACCGTGATGCGGATGTGCGTTTCAGCTTCGTCACCGGGGTGAGCAAATTCTCAAAGGTCAGCCTGTTCTCGGGTCTCAACAACCTCACGGACATCACCCTAGACCCGCGCTATACCGCTATCTGCGGCTATACCGAGGCCGACCTTGACGCGGTCTTCTCCCCGGAACTCGGTGGCCTCGATCGGGACGAGATCCGCGACTGGTACAACGGGTATTGCTGGACTGGCGACGAGCGGGTCTATAACCCCTTCGACATCCTGTTGCTATTCCGAAGCCGGGAGTTCAAGGCGCACTGGTTCGAGACGGGCTCGCCGACTTTTCTGATCGACACACTGTTCGAGCGGCGGGTGACCTCGCTTGTTCTCGAAGACATGATCGGCACGGAGGAGTTGCTCTCGAAGTTCGACGTGGGCGACATTTCCACCGAGGCTCTCCTGTTCCAGACCGGCTACCTGACGATCCGGAGTACGGAAGACGTGGGCGGCGAAGCGGTCTACCGCCTGGGCTATCCGAATCGGGAGGTCCGCCAGAGTCTGAACCGAAGTCTGCTCGGCCATCTGGTGCGCGACCGGACCCGACAGACCGCCAACAGCGTTCGCCTCTACCGGCTGCTGGAGGCCAACGACTTTTCGGCTCTCGAGACGCTGTTCCAAGCGTTCTTCGCCAGCATCCCCTATGAGTGGTACACCAACAACGACATCGCGGCCTACGAGGGCTACTACGCGAGCGTGTTCTACTCCTACTTTGCGGGGCTTGGGTTCGACATCGTGGTGGAGGACAGCAGCAGCCACGGTCGGTTGGACATGGCCGTGCGTTTCAACGGCCAAGTCTTCCTTTTCGAGTTCAAGGTGGTCGGAATGTCGGGCGCGGGCGCCGCGATGGCTCAATTGAAGGAGAAACGCTACGCGGACAAGTACCGTAGTCTGGGCCAGCCTATACATCTGATCGCCGTTGAGTTCGACAAGGACGCGCGCAACGTGGTCGCCTTCGAGGTGGCGCCGGCATGAGCCGCGCTGCCCGGGAGTAGCCGCAGTTGATCGGAAAGAGACGCCCGACCCACCCACCACCATGAGTGACAGCACGCCAATATTCGCCGGTTGCCTTCCCGCGCTGATGACGCCGTGTAGGGCACCGGGCAAGCCGGACTTCGACACCCTAGCCAATACCGGTGCCGACCTAGTGCGTGCCGGGATGCGCGGCGTTGTCTACTGCGGGTCCATGGGCGAGTGGCCGTTGCTGAGCGACGAGGCGCGCTACCAGGGCGTCGAGGCGTTGGTGGCGGCGAACGTGCCGGTAGTGGTCGGCACTGGCGCACAGAACACGAGCCGCGCGGTAGCGCTCGCCAGCCACGCGAAGGCCCAAGGCGTCGACGGCCTCATGGTCATCCCACGCGTGCTGTCGCGTGCCACCTCGGCGGCCGCGCAACGGGCGCACTTCGCGGCCGTTCTCGGTGCGGCCGAGGACCTGCCCGCCGTGATCTACAACAGCCCGTACTACGGCTTCGAAACCAAGGCCGAGCTGTTCTTCGATCTCGCAAGCGAGTTCGACAACCTCGTCGGTTTCAAGGAGTTCGGTGGTGCCAAGTCCTTGAGCTACGCGGCGGAACACATCACCTCGTCTGACCCGAACCTGCACTTGGTCGTTGGCGTGGATACGCAAGTCGTGCACGGGATCGTCCACTGCGGCGCGCCCGGCGTCATCACCGGGATCGGCAACGCCTTGCCTGTTGAGACCTTGCGCCTCGTCGAGCTTTGCCGCGACGCGCGGGCAGGATGTGCACAAGCCATGCGTCTCGCGCAGGAACTTGACGCGGCGCTCGCCGTGCTCGCCCGCTTCGACGAGGGCCCCGACTTGGTCCTCGGCTTCCGTCGCCTGATGGTGCTCGAAGGACACGCCGAGTACGCGCATCCATTGCTCGAGTCCGACACGTTGAGCGCTTCGCAGCAGGCGTTCGTCGACGGGGCCTGGCAACGATTCCGCCGCTGGTGGGAAAGCTGGCCGGGGAGGCCGCAGTCGTGACCGCTGCGGCGGGAACGAGCCTGCGAGTCGTCGACTCCCATACCGCAGGTGAGCCGACCCGGGTGGTCGTCGATGGCGGCCCGGATCTCGGTACGGTCTCCTTGGCGGCCCAGCGCGAGCGCTTGCGTGAATACCACGACGACCTACGCCGAACTGTCATTCTCGAACCGAGGGGATCGGATGCCCTCGTCGGCGCGCTACTGTGTCCGACGCCCAACGAGGGCTGCGCCGCCGGTGTGATCTTCTTCAACAACGTCGGCTACCTCGGCATGTGCGGCCACGGGGCGATCGGTGTCGCGGTCACGCTTGCTCACCTGGGACGAGTTGGACTGGGAAAACTCAGTCTCGACACGCCCGTGGGCACCGTCGCCGTCGAATTGACGGCGCCGAACGAGGCGACAGTCGAGAATGTCGAGAGCTACTGCTGGCGCCGCGATGTCGCCGTGGACGTCGACGGCCTGGGCACGGTTCGCGGGGACGTCGCCTGGGGAGGCAACTGGTTCTTCCTCGTCGAGGACGCCCCGGCGCCGCTTGACCTCAAGCACGAGGCGGCGCTGACGGATGCGGCGAGGCGGATCAAGGCTGCGCTCGCAAACCAGGGCGTAACCGGCGTGGACGGAGCCGAGGTCGACCACATCGAGCTTTTCGGTCCACCCCGCGCGGCCCACGCCGACAGCCGCAACTTCGTCCTCTGCCCGGGCGACGCCTACGACCGCTCGCCCTGCGGGACCGGCACGAGTGCCAAGCTCGCCTGCCTCGCCGCGCGCGGTACGCTCGCTCCCGGCGAAGCGTGGGTGCAGGAGAGCGTCATCGGCAGCCTGTTCACCGCTCGGTACCGCCCCTCCAGCAACGACCGCCGGTCCGGTTACGGCCGCATCGTCCCGAGCATCAGCGGCCAGGCGTTCGTCTGTGCCGAAGCGACGCTGATCCGGCACGCCGCCGACCCGTTCCGGGACGGCATCGGCTGAGTGGCTCGCCCGGGGGACAGCGTACTCGTCGTCGGCGCGGGGATCATCGGCATTGCCTGCGCCCACTACCTTTCGCGCGGGGGCTTCTCGGTCACTGTGATTGACCAGGGCCGGATCGGCGGCGGCTGTTCGCACGGCAACTGCGGTCACATCTGTGCGAGCCATGTGCTCCCCATGACGGAACCAGCGGCGCTCCGCGAGGGCCTGGCCTCGCTCGTCCGCCGCGACGCGCCGTTCAAGGTCCGGCCGCAGTGGCGCGTGGGGATGTTGTGGTGGCTGCTGCAGTTCGCACGCCGCTGCACTCGCCGGCACATGCTCGATGCGGCGCGGCACCAGCGGGCCATCCTCGAGTCGTCGAGGCGCGAGTACGCCTCCCTGGTGGCCGCAGGCGCCATCGACGGCGAGTGGCGAGACGAGGGGCTCCTCTACGTGCTGCGGACCCGCAAGGGGATGGATGCCTTCGCCAGGATGGACGCGATGCTGCGGGATGAGTTCGGGGTCTCTGCCCGGCGCCTCGAAGGCGAGCAGCTTCCGGCATTGGATCCGGCGCTCCGGACGGGTCTCGCCGGGGCGTTTCACTACGAGGGGGACGCGTCTGTTCGGCCCGATGCCTTGGTGAGGGGCTGGGCCGCTGGACTCCGCTCACGCGGCGTGCGGTTCGAGGAAAACCGGCGACTGACAGGGGTTCAGGTTCGGTCGGGGAGTGTGGTCACCGTCGAAACGGACCAAGGCGCTTTGAGCGCAGACCAATTCGTGATCGCCACGGGCGCTTGGACTGGACGGCTCGCGTCGGCGTTCGGGCGGTCATTGCCGCTCGAGCCCGGCAAGGGTTATTCCCTGACCATGTCCAACCCGGCCAAGTGCCCGGCGCATCCCATGCTGTTCCCGGAACACCGGGTCGGCGTCACGCCGTTCCGGGACGGCTTCCGCCTTGGCTCGATGCTGGAACTTTGCGGCTTCGACGCCAATGTGCCGCCCCGGCGGATCGCGCAACTCGTGGCGTCCGCGGGACATTACCTGGTTGAACCCGAGGGGGCGGAGGTCCGCGAGACCTGGTCGGGGTGGCGGCCGATCACGTGGGACAGCCTGCCTATCATCGGCCGCATGCCCGGGCTCGGTAACGTCGTCCTGGCAACCGGCCACCACATGCTGGGGATGACGATGGCCCCAGCAACGGGCCGACTGGTCGCGGAAATCGTCGGCGAACGGACGCCGCACATCGATCCCGCCCCGTTTTCGCCAGCGCGGTTCTAGCGCGGTGCGCGGACGTCCCCGTCCGCATTCCCTAGGCTACGACACCTTCCGCATCACGGTCGACGAGCGTCATCAGCCACCGCGTCCTGTCGGCGTTCCGGGCGAGTTCCGGACGCGCCGCGGTCCAGCCGATCGATGCGAGACTCCGGATGAGTAGGAACAGCGGGATCATCGCGACGGTGTCGTCCGCGACGGGCCGCACCTGCCTGTACCCCTCGATCAACGCATCGCGAATCGCCGGATAGTCGGCGTCGTCCTGGTGGTGGTAGAGGGCCACGGCGAAGTCGTAGGCGTGCCAGCCGAAACCGGCGTCGTCGAAGTCGATCACGTGCAGGCGCTCGCCATTGACGATGACGTTCGCGGCGTGCAGGTCGGCGTGGATCAAGCTGAAGACGCTGGCGTCCTTAGCGTACTCGCGCAGCATCGCGTGAATCCGGTGGCGCAGCGCGTCAAGCCGACGGCGCTGACTGCCGTCGAGATGTGGCGACTCCCAGAAGCGGCCCCAGAACGGCTGCTCGCCCATGAGGCCGTCGGCGTCGAACGCGTGCCGCGTGAAGTCGGGCGGCGGTGTCCAGCCGGACGCCTGCTGGTGCAACACGGCCATGATGCCGCCGAGCCGCGAGAAAGAGCCCCTCACGTCCGTTTCGCGACCGCTGCCGATCCGCGCTGCCATCGTGTCGCCATCCACCCACTCGAGGAGGCCCGCGTAGCGCCGTTCGTCGGCAACATCGACGGGCACGTAACCACGCCCGTCGGCAGCCTTCACCACGACGGGGACGTCGACCCCGTCGTCGAGCAGTGCGGCGGTCCAGGTCTGCTCGGAGACCAGTTCAGCGTGACTGTGGTACTCGGGCCGATGTAGGCGTAGCACGTAGGACTGATCCTCGGCGTCGACCACGCGGAAGGCGATGTTCTCGGAAACCGAGACGCGCTCGACGTCGGCGACGGTGAGCGGCCAGGCCTCGAGCGCTTCTCGCGCCGCACGCAGGTGCTCAGCGGTGTCCAAGGTCGTCAAGGGTTTCCTCGAACGCGTCCAGGAATGCGGCGGCATCATCGGCCGAGAAGACGAGCGGTGGCCGGATCTTGACCACGTTGCCGAAGGCACCGGCGTTGCCGATCAGGAAGCCCTTGTCCTTCAGCGCGTTGACAACGGCTACTGCGCCGGCCCGGTCCGGCTCCTTGCCGTCCCTGTCCTTGACCCACTCGATGCCGATGAACAAGCCGTGGCCGCGCACATCGCCCATGGGCTCGCAACCGTCCTGCAACTCCCGGAGCCGGTCGCGCATGGTCGCGCCGACCGCCGCCACGTTGGCGCGCAGGTTCTCTCGTTCGATCACATCGAGCACGGCATTGCCCGCGGCGGCCTGCAACGGGCTCGACGCGAAGGTGTTGAAGTAGCCCGTGCCGCGCCGGAAGGTCTCGACGAGTTCACGGCTTGCGGCGACGGCGGCAAGGGGCATGCCGGCACCGATCGGCTTGCCCATGACCGCGATGTCCGGCTCGAAGTCCATCGTCTCGTAGCCCCACCACTGGCCCGTTCGGCACAGGCCTGCCTGGACCTCGTCGGCAATGAAGAGCCCGCCGGCCTCGCGGACGATGTCGGCGGCTGCGGCCATGAAACCGGGCGGGATGTTGGGCAGGCCCTCGTTGGCGAGGATCGGGCACACCAGCATGCCGGCGAAGGGGATGCCGTCCTCGGCAAAGCTCGCGATGACTGCGCGCAACCGGTCGAGGTGCCAAGGGGTCGGATCCTCATTCCACGCGAAGCGATAGGTTTCGGGAAACGGTATGGCGCGCACCTCGCCGTCGTTGCTTTTCGGTCTCGTGAGCTTGCGGACCTCCGCGCTGTTGCCGTGGTAGGCCGCGTCCGTGCAGACGATCCCCCGCCCGCCGGTCGCCAGCCTCGCCATCATCAGCGCCACCTCGTTGGCCTCGGTGCCGGTACATTCGAATACGACGCTGTCGAGCCCCGCGTGGTGATGCCCGGCGAGCCGCTCGGCGTACTCAAGTATCCCCTCGTGCAGGTAGCGGCTGTGGACGTTGAGCGTGGCCGCCTGGCTCGTGATCGCCTCCACCACGTGCGGGTGGCAGTGGCCTACGCAGGGCACGTTGTTGTACATGTCGACGTAGCGTCGCCCGTCGGCGTCGATCAGCGTCACGCCCTCGCCGCGGACGATGTGCACGGGGTCTTGGTAGAACAGCGGCGCGCCCGTCCCCAGGGTTCGGTTGCGTCGTTCAAGAAGGGTCTCAGGCATGGCTCTCGGATCCGTTGGCGTTGCCGTCCGCGTTGGGGCGTAGATTACCCGGCGCTTGCACCTCCCGACACGCGCAGGGCGAAACCTTCACGCCCGGCCGCCTCGTTCAGCCTCGCGTCGAGGGAGACGAAACCGATTGAGCCCGGTTCGTCCTCGGCCACGGCGACCGCCGCGGCAAGTTGCAACGCGTCTGCCGCGTTCAAAGGGTGCACGCGCAACAGCCTTCGCGCGATGGTCTTGACGCGCCGTCCCGGGTGGACCTCGTACCACTGCATGGCCAGCGTATCGAGCCGGTGGAGGAGTTCCGCGGCGCGTTCGACACCGATGCCCCCTTCGCGTTCTTTCCGCGCTATGGCGGCAACGCATTCGACCGACGTGCCCCACCACGCCGCTATGCGGTCATCGGCATCAAGCACCGGGCGCACCGTCGTCGCGTACGCCTGCGGCTTCGATCGGGACCAGCCGAGCGACCGGCGTCGAGCGATCGACGATGGTGACCGACTCGCCACCCTTGACGCGCCTTATGAACGCGCTGAGACCGTTCCTGACCTCGGAGATGGTCGCTCGCATCGTCTTTCTGCCATGACAGAAAACGCCAACTTAGCCAGATCCGATACGCCATGCGAGCGCTTTTGTCGCTGCGCAATGGCGTGCCGCGGCGGTGTCGCATTAGACTACGTAGTTTCGCCACCCGTGGAGCCCATCGCCATGTCCGAAGCCACGCAGCCCGATCTCGGATTCGACCCGGACGACCTGCGCGCCAAGTACCGTGCCGAGCGCGACAAACGCCTACGCGACGAAGGCAACGAGCAGTACGTCGAAGTGAGTGGTCGCTTTGCGCACTTCGTCGACGACCCCTACGTCGAGCGAACCGAACGGGAGCCGCTTAAGGACGACGTCGATGTCGTGGTGATCGGTGGCGGCTTCGGCGGCCTCCTGGCCGGTGCGCGGTTGCGCGAGGCCGGCGTCGAGAACATCCGCATCATCGAGAAGGGCGGCGACTTCGGCGGCACCTGGTACTGGAACCGCTACCCGGGTGCCCAATGCGACATCGAGTCGTACATCTACCTGCCCCTGCTCGAGGAACTCGGCTACGTGCCGAAGGAGAAGTACAGCTTCGCGCCGGAGATCCTCGCCCACGCCCGGGCGATCGGCGAGCGCTTTCGGCTCTACGACAACGCCTGCTTCCAAACGGAAGTCACGGCCATGCGCTGGGATGACGACGACCGGTGCTGGATCATCGAGACCAACCGAGGCGATGTCATGCGCGCCCGCTTTGTCGCGATGTCCAATGGTCCGCTCAACCGTCCCAAGCTGCCGGGCATCCCCGGCGTCGGCTCCTTCAAAGGCCACACCTTCCACACCAGCCGCTGGGACTACGACTACACGGGTGGCGACACGAACGGCAACCTGACGCGCCTCAAGGGCAAGCGCATCGGCATCATCGGAACCGGCGCTACTGCGGTCCAATGCGTTCCGCATGTCGGCGAGCAAGCCGGCCATTTGTACGTCTTCCAGCGCACGCCGTCATCCATCGATGTGCGTGGCAACAAGCCCACGGACCCTGACTGGGCCGCCTCGCTGCAACCCGGTTGGCAGCAGCAGCGCATGACCAACTTCAACGTCCTGGTGACCGGCGGCCTCCAGGACGAGGATCTCGTGAACGACGGCTGGACGGACATCATCCGCAACCTCGCCACGATGGGCCGTGCCAACAAGGACACCTCGCCCGAGGAGGCGGCGGCCCGCGTGGAACTGGCCGACTTCAAGAAGATGGAGCAGATTCGCGCCCGCGTCGACGATCTCGTCGAGGACGAGGAAACGGCGGCAGCCCTCAAGCCGTGGTACCGCCAATTCTGCAAGCGCCCGTGCTTCCACGACGACTACTTGAGGGCCTTCAACCGCCCGAACGTGACGCTCGTGCACACCGACGGCAAGGGCGTGGAACGCATCACCGAGCGCGGCGTCGTCGCGAACGGCGTCGAGTACGAACTCGACTGCCTGATCTACGCGACGGGCTTCGAGGTGGGCACCGCGTACACGCGTCGCGCCGGTTACGACGTCGAGGGCCGCGACGGCTTGAAGCTGTCCGAGAAGTGGGCCGAAGGCATGCGGACCCTGCACGGCTTTCAGACCCGCGGCTTCCCCAACTGCTTCTTCATGGGCGTGACCCAAGGCGGCTTCACCGCCAACTTCCCGCATATGCTGAACGAGCAGAGCCTGCACATCGCCTACATGATCGACTACGCGCAGAAGGGCAACGTCAGCGTCATCGAGGCGTCGCAGGAGGGCGAGGACGGCTGGGTTGACACCATCAAGAAGATGGCGGTGTTCAACCAGCGCTTCCTAGAGGAATGCACGCCCGGCTACTACAACAACGAAGGCAAGCCGGGGCAGGGCAACTCGTTGATCGGTAGTCAGTACGGCGGCGGGCCGGAAGCGTTCTTCCAGATCCTCCGCGACTGGCGCGCGGCGGGCACACTCGAGGGCGTCGAGTTGTCGTAAGACGTCGGCGACGCGCGGTATTTGGCGCGCGCATATCAGTTGATCCGTTGAAGAGCGGTTGCGGATAAATCGGCGGGAACGCGCCGGGGACACCGATGACGCGAGACGAACTCCAACGACTGATCCGAGAAGGAGAGGACTCGGGCCTTGAGTTCAAGCGCGATGAAGTGACGAACTTCGATCTTGCCCGGGAGATCACGGCGTTTTTGAACCACGCTGGCGGTACCGTGCTGCTTGGGGTGGACGATGGCGGGCGGATCGTCGGCACCCACCGGCCACGCTTGGAAGAATGGGTGGCTGAGCTTTGCCGCGCCAAGATCGACCCGCCGGTGATCCCATCGCTGAGTTGGGTCCGCGACGCAGAGTCGGGGGCTGACGTTCTGGTGGTACGCGTCAGCGTGGGACCGGACAAGCCGTACGCTCGCGTTCACAACACTCGGAGGACTTACTACGTACGCGTGGGCAGCACCTCCCGAGAAGCGAGCAGCGAAGAGCTCGAACGGATGTACCAGGGCGCGGGCCGGCTGAACTACGGTCTGAAGCCCGTTCCCGGTGCCGGCGTCGAGGAACTGGACCGGCGGCGGCTGCGGGACTACCTCGTTCGCGTGCTTGGTGGCAGTGCGCCGGATGACAGTGATACGAGCGAGTGGGAAACGCTGCTTCACAACCTAGAATTCGCCACGGAAACGTCGGCGGGGCTAGTTGCGACGGTGGATGGCATGTTGCTGTTCGGCACGCGGCCGCGGCGATATCTGCCACAGTCCGGGATTCGGGCCATCTGCTATCCGACTCTTGAGCCAGACTACGCTACCCGCTCCGACCGCGACCTGCACGGCCCGATCGTTCCATTGGTCGGCATCGATGGCTACCTTTTGGACCCGTCATTGGTGGACAAGGCATGGGATTTCGTGCGCCTGAATACGACGCCTACGGCCCACCTTGATGGAATGCGCCGCATCGACCGCTGGCCGTTCCCCGAGCAGGTGGTTCGCGAGTGTGTAGCCAACGCGCTCGCGCATCGGGACTACAGCATCCGCGGCACCGACATCACCCTGTACGTATTCCCCGACCGCCTTGAGATTGAGAGCCCTGGCAGCTTGCCCAATACGATCACGGTGGAGCGAATGCGCGCCGGCGTTCGCTACGCGCGCAACCAAACCTTGATGAACGTCATGCGTGACTATGGCTACGTAGATGCCCGGGGGATGGGCATCCGCAACAAGGTGGTGCCCGGCATGATCGCCCACAATGGCACGGAACCGGAGTTCGTGGCGGAGGAACATCGCCTGACGGTGCGCCTGCGGGACGACCCCGAGCAGATTCCCCGTTAGGGCGCGCGTCTGGATCCGCCGCCCGAGCGAGCCACGTCGCGGTCGTACAACGCTTGGAGGTTCAGCCAGGACAGGCGTCATGCCGAGTGCGAGGCCGATGCGCAGGGCGGTCTCGGCGGTGATGGACCGTCGGCCGCGGACGACCTCGCTGATGCGCTTGGCCGGCGTGCCGGCCATCTTCCCCAACCTGTACTGGCTGATGCCTAGCTCGTCCAGGATTTCAGCGAGATGTTCGCCGGGATGGATTGGTTCGGTGTTGGTCATGTCGCCCCTCTGTGGTAGTCGGTGATCTCGATGTCCATGGACGGTCGGTGTGGCCTTGGGCCGGAGGCGGCGCGCCGCAAGCGGCGCGCGCCGGTACCGAGCGAATGCGAGGTACCGGACCGGCTATGGGGCGCTCGCATGGTCTCCAGCGGAAGCAGACGCGCCATTGGTCGTCGTTGATCCGGATGCGCGAACGGCGGGCACAGAAGTGGGTCGATGTGATGTCTGTCAAGCGTATCCGCCTTCGGCGACACGCACGAGGTACGCCCTAAGCGCGTCGGCGCGTGCGGCCTTGAGCAAATCCTCAGCCGTGAGGTCGCCGAACGACGGCAGCGGCTGTGACCGAAACCACGCCAAAGCCCGTACGGGCCCGCCGCACCAGTCGGAGACGCGGTTCAGGACTTCGACGGTTTCGTGAAGCCGCTTCTGCGTGGGGGGACTACGTGCGCGTGTCGGCTTCAAGACCGCTTCGCGACGCAATCCCGTAATGTTCGCCAGTTCCGTCTGGGTGACGCGGAGCACGCGGGCGAGCGCCTTCGGCGCGATGTAGCCGTCGTCCGTGATCGCGTCTGCAACTAGATTCGTCGGCATGTCATGGCGCCTTGAACAACCTTCTTGGGCGGGTCTGACCCGAACGCCGGAACGTACACACTCGTACGACGTGCGCGCACATGCCTATACGTTACCGTTAAGCCATTGTATACATTATCCTTTCTCCTGATTTCTTTAGAGCAGTTTTCGGCGGGAGACAACATTGCCGAGGTTGAATTGACGACTGGGACAGATCGCCCCCGCCACGTGGTCTACGGCGGCCCGTGGGAGAGGGACGCCGTGCTGGAACATGTCGCGCGTTACGACGGACCCGAGGATGCCGACTTCCCGGGCTGCGTCCCGATTCCGATGACCGCCGAGCAGTTCGAGGAGTACGACGGTGGTCTGGAGTACTGGAGCCGCGAGCAGGCCATGGCCTGGGTGTTGCGCGACGGTGGCCCGGACCACGAGAACCCGGGCGGCCACCTGCCGGCGTTGCTGACGCGGGTGGCGATGGAGCGCGGCTCGCCAATCCGCTGCTGGGGCGGTTTGCGGATGGTCGTTGTGGACCGGGATGGACGAGCAACGGAGGCGATGCACCCGGACCAGTCCGTCTATCTGCGTCCAAAGCGCTGGGCACCGAGCGGTACCGAGACCGTGATCGGTCGTGACCGGCCACCGGACGTGGTCCTGGAAGTCGACCACACGACGGATGTGCGACGAAAGAAGCTCAGCATCTATCAACGTTGGCGCTTTCCCGAGGTCTGGGTGGAGACACCGGACGCACGGTCGCCGAGCCGTCCGCGTGGAGTCGTACCTGGGCTTTCGATCTACGTGCTCGAAGACGACGAGTACCGCCTGGCGCCCGAGAGCACCGCGCTGCCCACCTGGCAAGCGTATGAGATCCACGCCGCGCTGAACGAACCGGCGTCATCGCCGGGGACGATCGAACACTTGGTCCGCGTCGGTCGGGCATTGGGCGACCTTGATGGCACGGGGCCGATCGACGACGTGCAGATTGCGGGTTACATGCGTCGTGCCCACGGCGTCGGCCAACGTACGGGCTTCGCCCGCGGGCAACGGGTCGCCTTGGCGTCCGCAGCGGTTGAAGTGCTGCGTCTGCGTGACATTGCGCTGTCGGACGATGTGGAGCAGCGCTTGGCCGGGATGGGACTCACCCGAGAGGTGCTGCTGGCCGCAGCCACGCGGTGCGCGACCGAAGCCGACTTCTGGGCCCGGTTGACGACGAACGACTGACGAGGGCAGCGCGTCTCCTGACGCTCCCGCGGCGCAAGCTGCCTCATTCCTTGCGCCTAAACCGGTCGTCGCGTGGTTTACACTCTTCGCAAAGCGTGACTAACGGGCGAGGAGGCCAACCGTGGGACCGTTGCAGGGATTTCGCGTCATTGAACTTGCTGGGATCGGCCCGGGCCCGTTCTGCGGCATGATGCTGTCGGACATGGGTGCGGAGGTGATCCGCGTCGACCGGATGGGTGCCACCGGGCGCGGGCGTGACGTGCTCGCGAGGAATCGGCGTTCCATCGCCATCGATTTGAAGCAGCCGGAAGGCGTCGAACTGGTCCTGAAGCTCGTTGAGACGGCCGATGCGCTGTTCGAGGGTTTCCGGCCAGGGGTGACGGAACGCCTAGGCCTCGGTCCCGACGACTGCATGGCGCGCAACGAGAAGCTTGTCTACGGCCGCATGACCGGCTGGGGCCAGGAAGGGCCGATCGCCCACGCCGCCGGCCACGACATCAACTACATCGGCCTGGCAGGCGCCTTGGCGGCGATCGGCGAGCCGGGCGGCAAGCCGGTGCCACCTCTCAACCTCATCGGTGACTTCGGCGGCGGCGGCATGCTGCTCGCCTACGGGCTGGTCTGCGGTCTGCTGGAGGCGTCCCGGTCCGGCCAGGGCCAGGTCATCGACGCCGCGATGGTAGACGGTGCCGCGTCCCTGATGGCCATGTTCTTCTCCATGGCTGGCCGGGGCTTCAAGGACCAGCGCGGATCGAACATGCTCGACGGCGGCGCGCACTTCTACAACACCTATGAGACCAAGGACGGCAAGTACGTCTGCGTCGGCTCCATCGAGCCGCAGTTCTACGCCGAACTCGTCGAGAAGTCGGGCGTCGACCCGAACCGCTTCGGCCCGCAGATGGACCAGGATCAGTGGGTGGACTTCAAGGACGAACTCACCGAGGTGTTCAAGGCCAAGACCCGCGACGAGTGGTGCGAGATCATGGAGGGGAGCGACGTCTGTTTCGCCCCCGTGCTGTCGATCCTCGAAGCGCCGCAACATCCGCACAACCAGCACCGCAGCACGTTCGTCGAGATCGATGGCGTGACCCAGCCGGCCCCGTCGCCGCGGTTCAGCCGCACCGAGCCTGCGATCTCGCATCCAGCGCGTGCCCCCGGCGAGGACACCCGAGCCGTGCTAGAGAACCTCGGCCTCGGTGCCGCTGAGATCGACGCCTTGGCGGAACAGGGTGTTGTACAGGCGGCGTAGTGGAGCCCCAGACCTACGCCCAGGCCTACGAACGTTCCATTGCCAAACCGCGGACCTTCTGGCGGGAGGCGGCGCAGCAGATCGAGTGGTTCGAGTTCCCGACCTCGATCCTCGACGAGGACGACAACGGCGCCGACCGCTGGTTCCGCGGGGGCAAGCTCAACACGGCGTGGTTGGCGCTTGATCGCCACGTCGCCGCCGGGCGTGGCGACGACTTAGCACTGATCTACGACTCGCCGGTCACCGGACAGGTCCAGGGTTTCACTTTCCGGGAACTGACCGCACGCGTGGCCGCGGTCGCTGGCGGACTCAAGACGCTAGGTGTCGCCAAGGGCGACCGCGTGATCATCTACATGCCCATGATCCCGGAAGCGGTGATTGCGATGCTCGCCTGCGCGCGCATTGGCGCCGTGCACTCCGTGGTGTTCGGCGGCTTCGCGGCGCCGGAACTGGCGCTGCGCATCGACGACGCGGAGCCCAAGGTGATCCTGGCGGCTTCCTGCGGCATCGAATTCCAGACCGTCATTCCCTACAAGCCGCTCGTGGACGCGGCCATCGAACTTGCCGCGGCAAAGCCCGAACACGTGGTCGTCGTCCAACGACCCCAATGCGAAGCGAGCTTAAGCGCCGGCCGCGACCTCGATTGGGACGCTTGGGAACAGGCCAGCGAGCCCTCCGACGTGGTTCCCGTCGACGCGTGGGATCCGCTCTACATCCTCTACACGTCCGGCACGACGGGCAAGCCGAAGGGCGTCGTGCGCGACAACGGCGGCCACGCCGTGGCGCTCAACTACAGCATGGGCGCCATCTACGGTTGCGATGCGGGCGACGTCTACTGGGCCGCATCGGACGTCGGTTGGGTGGTCGGCCACTCCTACATCGTGTACGCGCCGTTGATCAAGGGGTGCACGACCGTGCTCTATGAAGGCAAGCCCGTGCGGACGCCCGACGCTGGGGCCATTTGGCGGGTGATAGCCGAGCACCGGGTGAAGACGTTCTTCGTCGCCCCGACCGCGTTCCGGGCGGTCAAGAAGGAGGATCCGGAGGCTACCCTCAAGGCCAACTACGACATTTCGAGCCTCGAGTACCTGTTCGTCGCGGGCGAACGGCTCGATCCGGCGACGTACGAGTGGCTCAAGCGCACCGTGCATACGCCGGTCATCGATCATTGGTGGCAGACCGAGACCGGCTGGTCGATCTGCGCCAAGATGACGGGCGTTGCCGACGCGGCCGACATCGAGACGCGCCCGGGCAGCCCGAGTCTGCCGGTACCCGGCTACGACCTGCGCGTTCTCGACGACGATGGCCGCGAACTTGGCGCCGGCGAGGAAGGCAACGTCGTGGTGAAAGCGCCGCTGCCGCCCGGGGCGCTGCCGACGATTTGGGGCGACCACGACCGCTACCTGGAGGCGTACTGGTCCCAGTACCCGGGCTACTACCTGACCGGCGATGGCGGCTATCGCGACCGGGACGGTTTCGTCTACATCATGGGGCGCGTCGACGATGTCATGAACGTCGCCGGGCACCGCCTGTCGACGGGGGAACTCGAGGAGGTCGTGGCGGCGCATCCGGCGGTGGCGGAATGCGCCGTTGTTGGCGTCGCGGACGAGGATCGGGGCCAAGTCCCCCTAGGCTTGGTGTTGCTGAAGGATGGCGTCAACGTCGAGCCTGCGGCGCTGGAGGCGGAGTTGGTGCAGCGCATGCGCTCGCACGTCGGCGCATTCGCGAATTTCAAGCGCGCGCTGATCGTGCCGCGCCTTCCGAAGACGCGGTCCGGCAAGATCCTGCGCCAGGTCATCGCGAAAATCGCCGACGGCGTGCCCTACGACGTCCCGTCGACGATCGACGACCCGGCCATCCTCGAGGAGATCGCGGCCGCGCTGGGCATGAACAACTGATTAGGAGATCACGACAATGAGAATCGGAGTCATGTTGGGTGCGGACGGTGGTCGAGGGGATCTCGACGCGATCGTCGCCTCGGCGAAACAGGTGGAATCGGCGGGTCTCGACAACCTGTGGATGGCCAACATCTTTTCCTTTGACGCCATCGGCACGCTGGCCGTGGTTGGCCGCGAGGTGCCGAGGATCGGCTTGGGCACCGCGGTGACGCCGACCTATCCGCGGCACCCGACCGCGTTGGCGCAGCAGGCGTTGACCACGGCGGCCGCCACCGGCAACCGGTTCACGCTCGGCATCGGGCTCTCGCACAAGATCGTCATCGAGAACATGCTCGGCTTCTCCTACGACAAGCCGGCGCGTCACATGCGCGAGTACCTCGA
Source organism: Candidatus Azotimanducaceae bacterium (assembly GCA_965203685.1). Classification (GTDB taxonomy): domain Bacteria; phylum Pseudomonadota; class Gammaproteobacteria; order Pseudomonadales; family Azotimanducaceae; genus VXYL01. The sequence goes on along the minus strand of OZ241908.1, from coordinate 3,901,490 downwards.
CGTGTTGATGCCGCTCTTGCGCGGCGAGGCGGTGAACTACGACGGCGAGCAGTACCGCGTCCACGGCCTGCAGCTCGCGATTCCCGGTGCCGATCCGGTACCGACGGTTGTCGCGGCGCTCGGTCCCGTGATGCTGCGGGTCGCCGGCGAGTCCACCGACGGGACCAACACCTGGATGGTGGGGCCGAAGACCATGGAGAACCACATCGTCAAACGCCTGACGAGCGCGGCAGACGCCGCGGGGCGCCCGGCACCCCGGGTTGTCGGTGGCGTTCCGATCGCGCTCACGAACCAGCCGGACGCGGCCCGGGAGAGCATCGGCACGACCTTGACCATGTACGGCCAATTGCCGTCCTACCGGGCGATGCTGGACCGCGAGGGCGTCGACGGGCCGGCCGATATCGCCATCGTCGGGGACGAGAACGCGCTGCGCGGCGAGATCGACCGCTTCCGCAACGCCGGCGTGACCGACTTCAACGCGGCCATCATGAACGTCGAGGACGGGGCCTACGACCGGACTCTTGAGTTCCTGAGCAGCCTCGTCTGAGACGTTGGCGACGTCCTACCAGGCAGCCTACCGGGCGATCACCGAGGGGCAGGCCGACTCGGTACGCGATCTGATTGCGGGCGATCCGGAGCTTCCCGCCATGGCGGAGGATCTACCGGACTGGCCCGCCTCGACGCTCCTGGAACATGCGGTCTGGTGGCATCGGAAGGAAATCGTCGACCTCCTCGTGGCGGCCGGTGCCCCGGGGGCGCGCCCCGGCGGCACGCCCCGGCAATCGCCCCTGCAACGTGCACTGGAAATGGGTGCCGATAGTCTCGCCGACCTGTTGGGCCCCGGGACGGATCTCGAGGCGGCGGCCGGGCTCGGCGACGTGTCCGGCGTACGGTCGCGGTTGAACGAAGCCGATGCGGGAGCGCGGCGACGCGCATTCCGCTTGGCTTGCCTCAACGGCCGTCGCGACGCCGCGCGGCTGTTGTGCCCAGACGGCTGGTTCGACAAGGACGCGCTGGTAGACGCCCTGCTTCGCGGGCGCCACCTTTTGACGTGGGATGATGGCGAGACGGCGTGGGATTGGGCACGCTTCCAGTTGGAACTCGCAGACCCGTTGAATGTCCTCACCTTTGCCGAGCTTCCTCGAAACGAGGCAGCTCGCAAGCTGCGACCCCGTCACGGTCGGCGTGTACCGCCGGAGCGCGTGTGGCGCCCGATGAACTCGCCGCTGGTCGAGGATTTCCTCTTCGCCTGCCAATGGGCTCAGACGTCACGTGTCCGGGCTTTCCTGGCGGACAACCCCGAGCTTGTCCATAGCCGCACGATGTGGGATGGCGGCACGCTCTACCTGCCCGGCGCCTACGGGTCCACGGGCAGCGTCGCCACCGGCTTGCTGCTGCTCGAAGCCGGTGCCCGGCCCTACGATGGAATCGGCGGACCCTCGTGGTGGGGCGCGGTCGACCTGGTGCGCGCCCTCCTCGACGCCGGGGCGCCGACGGAATGGCGCGAGAGGCGCGAGAGCGGCCTGCTGCATGCCTGCGCCGCCACGCGCTACAACGAAGACAGCGGCCATGAGCACTGGTTGCCGATCATCGAGAACCTGCTCGACAAGGGTGCCGACCCGAACTACGCGGATCGCTTCGGCGTCACGCCCTGGGGCTTCGCGCACGACGAGGTCCGCCCCTTGCTCGAAGCTCGCGGCGCGCGCCCGGAGCCACGACATCCTGGTCTCGTGGAACTCCGCGAACGCCTCGCGAGCGCGGCACCGGACATCGTCGACCGCGTCGTGGCGGATCCGGAGTTGCTCGACTTCTACGACGAAGAGACGGGCTGCACCCCGGCGCTGGCAGCCCTGGTCCAGGGGCAGAAGGGACTGGCCGACACCCTGCTGGCGGCCAAGGGCCGTCCCGACATCAATGAAGCCGCAGCCTTCGGCGATGTGGCTACCCTCGAGGCGCTCCTAGACGACCACGACATCACCGGACCGCGCGCCGGCGCCGGGCCACCTTTCGTGCCGCTGCACTTTGCCGCGCGGCTTGGCGAACTCCAGGCCGCCGAGATGCTCTTGGCCCGGGGCTACTCCGCCGCGGCCATGAACCGCGCAGACGAGGCCGGCAAGTACCAAGGCACGCCCGCCCTGCGCGACACGACGCCGCTGCACGTGGCAGCCCAAGCCGAACAAGCCGCCGTGCTCGAGCGCCTCCTCGATGCCTGGGACCACCACTGGCAGCCGTTCTAGTAGCACGCGATGACCACCGAACTCGCCGTCGTCCGCCACGGCCAGACCGAATTCAACCGTCTTGGCCTCTACCAGGGCCACGCCGACAGCCCGCTGACGGCGGCCGGTGAGGCCCAGGCGCTGCGCTTGGCGCCGCGGCTGCGCTCGTTCGATTGCAGCGCCACGGTCTATTGCTCCGATCTAGGCCGCGCTCGGCGCACAGCGGATTTGCTGGTTGACGGGCGAAGCCGCATTCGCGAAGACCCGGCGCTGCGCGAACGATGCTACGGGGTCTTCGAAGGCCTATCTCGCGTACAGATCGCCGACCGGTACCCCGACGCCAGGATCACCAGTGGCGCAGCGAATCCGGACTACACGCCGCCCGGCGCTGAGACCGCGGGCGAGTTCAACGAGCGCGTGATCGCCGCATTCGACCGGATCGCCAGCGAGCACGTCGGCGAGCGCGTGCTCGTGGTCACCCACGGAGGCGTGGTGACCGCATTTGCCCGTTACGTGCTCGGCGTACCTGCGACCGCCCGGCGCGGGTTCGACATCGGCAACACGAGCTTGAGCCTGTTCTACCGGGACGAGCGCGGCTGGATGACGCGCTTCCTCGGCGACGTGGCGCACCTGGAGAGTCGCAACTACGACTCCCCAGTCGTGGCGCAGTGATCCCCTGGCGGTAGATCCAACGCCGGGTTCCTGTCGAAGAAGCCCACCGGCTTCAACGTGAAGCCGCAATACTCCACCGGCATGACCGGCCAGTCCTCCGGGCGCGGCACATGCGTGGATCCCACCGTGTGCCAGATCACGATGTCGGTGGCATCGACGTTCCGGTTCGCTTCGGTCCATACCGGCAACCCGTCCCCGGGCCCCAGGTTCGGATGGTCGCCTGCCGCGCTCAGTCGATCCTCCTCGCACGGCGTAACCCAGAGGTTGTACTTTGCGAACCCGGCTCGCTTGGCCACCTGCGAGCCTGGCGCGGCCAACAGGGACGGCGTGCCTTCGGGAACCAGCCCGTAGCCCACGGGTACGCCGAGCCGGTTCTTTCGCCCGGGATTGACGATCTTCCACGACCGGGATCGGCTGGCATCGACCTGTCGTCTCGCGTCCTGTTCCGTCGTCAGCGGCCGCGCTTCGGCGCGAAACGCCGTGCCATCCGGATTGTCGTCGTCGACCGGGGCCGGCACCGTATCGACTTCGTAGACGCTGTTGGTCTCCCCGTCGATTTCGCAATCGAGGCGGAAGCAGAACAGGTGCTGATGGATCGGGGATGCGACGTTTGGCGCGACCAGGGGCGCGTACTCGGGACGTCTGTCACCGTCGTTGACGGCGGACACCCCGACGATGCCCGTGAGCTTCACCTCCATCTGGATGCGACCGTCCAGGTACAGATACCAGTAGAAGCCGTACTCGTAGTTGCCGACGGTGTGAAAGGAACTGACGACGAGCCGACGCGAGCGTCGCACTTCCGTGGTCTGGCCGTGGCCGTCGTGGTGCTTCCAGAGAATGCCGTAGTCCTCCTCGTGGATGCAGATCGCCTGTTCGACGAGCCGTGGCGAGCCGTCGGGCTTGACCGCGACGTGGTCGAGGTAGCGGATCTCGCCAAGGCAGTCGCAGCCGAGCTTGAGTGAGTTCGCGCAATTGCCGATGCACGCCTCGCCGGCGTCGAGCACGTGCTTCCAGACGTGCATGGGATCGGTGTCGCCGTATGGGACGACCATGTCGGAAAGCGCCGCACGGTGCAGGATGGAGCGGACTTCGCCGCCATCGTCGTAGCGCAGTTGATGCAGCACCAGGCCGTTGATCGGGTGCATGGTGACCCGGAACTGCCACCCCTGCCAGGCGATCTGGTTGCCGTCGATGGTGAAGCTCACCCCCTCGGGCTGGGTGATGGCGATCGGCTTTGGCGCCTCGCGTAGGCGCGGCTGACTGGCCGCATCGTAACGGCCGTGCTCGGGCGGCAGCGGCACATCGCCGTGGTCTTCGAGATGGGCAACGCGGCCGGCGTCGAGGTCCACGTGGGCGATGAGGCCCTGCACCGGGCGCGCATAGCCGTTGTCGGTCTTGCTCTCCCGAACGAAGGCGATGGCGCGATGCGCCCGATGGCCTGCCGGGATGCTCGGGTGCTGGTAGCCGCCCGCGGGCCATGGATCGATCTGCACCAGTTCGAAGTTCTCGATACCGCGCCTGCGCATGGCCGCCTGCCAGCCCGGGTCTTCCTTGGTGATGCGGACCGCGGCGACGACATCCGCGAAGCCGATCGGCGCCTGGCCGCGCGTGATCCGGGACATCTCGACCCGTCGGCTGACCAGGTCCACCGTCGCATCGAAACCACCGTCGCCGCCGTTGTCGCCGCCAGGATAGTCGTAGCCTAGGAAACGCACCTTGCGTTGCACAGGATCGCCATTCCGGAACGACTTGAGATAGGCCTTCGGCGGCTCGACCAGGGCGACCGAGCAGAATGCAGCGCGCTCGCCGAGTTCCGCCTTGGCCAATGCGCCCGCCTCGGCGACCTCGTCTGCGGTGAGCGCGTCGAGTGGATGGTTGAACCCGACGGCGAGGTTTTCTGCGGCTTCGGCCATGGGTACTCCTCAAAGCTCGATCAGTTGTGTGCGCGCTACTATGGACGCGACGCGCGTAGCGGACAACCGGCTCAAGCCAGTCCGTCGACCTCGGGAAGCACCTCGTCGATCAACAGCTTCGTCTGGGCGATCATGTCGTCCGTACCCGAGGCGATCGGTCGCAGGATGAACTTGTGGGCGCCCGCGTCGCGGAAGCTCTTGACCTTGGCCATGATGTCGGCGCGCCCGCCGATGGCCGTGAAAGCACTCGGCGGCTTGCCCATGGAACGGGTGAAGCCGCCGATGTAGCGTTGCATGATCGGCTCATCGGCATGTCCGAAGCGGAATCCGAACCCGGCGCCGTAGTGGTCTTCGTCGATGCTGCGACCGAACTCGGATGCCTTGGCCTTGATCGCCCGGATCACGGGTGCGACCTTGTCCGCCGACTCGATCCCCGCCTGCCAGCCCGTGCCCCAGCGCGCGGTCCGCTCGATCGCTTTGGGTGCCGAACCGCCCACCCACAGCGGCAGCGGTTGCTGCACGGGCCGTGGCGCGATGCTTGCGGCGTCGAGCCGGAAGAACTCGCCGTCTGTGGACACGGTCTCCTCGGACCAGAGCCGGGAGAGGATCTCGAGACACTCGTCCATGCGCTTGCCGCGTCGCGCGGTGGGCGTGCCGGTGGCGACGTAGTCGCGGGACCGGCTGCTGCCGAGTCCGAACGCGGGTAGGAGACGCCCTTCCGAGAGGACGTCGATGGTCGCGCACTGCTTGGCCGTGAGCACCGGGTCGCGGACGCCCAAGCTCGCCACGTTCATACCGAACTTGATCCGCCTGGTCGCGCCGGCCAGCGCTGCCATCACGCTCATGCATTCGAGGTTGCCCTCCCGCGAGATCAGCCGATCGGATTGCCAGATGGAGTCGATGCCGCCGGCCTCGCAGATGTCGACCCACTTCCAGAAGCCCCGGGCGTCGTCGAAGTTGAAGCTGGCGATGCCGATTCCGGCGCTGACGGTCATGCTCACTGCCCTTGGCGAAAGTTGGCCGCAGTTTAGCCGTCTCGGATGTGGGGGTGTGGTACGGTCAGTTGATCGAGCGGATGAGGAGACATCCGATGGCTGAACAACGCGGATTCCGCGGCCAGGCCGCCGATCGAGAGGCGCTCGACCGGATCACCGTCGGCGACTTGTCGTTTGCCGTCGAGTACCGCCACGTCGGCGAAGAGCAAGGGCCGTCCGTCCATGTCTTCGGCGACGTCGATGGTGTCGAGGAGGAGATCCTGCGTTTCGACTGCTTCGACCGCACACCGCACTACCACTACGGCTTTTCGTACATCGACCAGCCCCAGGTGCTGATCGACCGCGCCGCCACCGGCGACCCGCTCGAATGGGTCTGCGGCCGGATCGAAACACGCCTTCCGATGATGCTCGAGAAGGCGCAAGCCGCCCACCTCGTGGCCAGTTGCGACGGCGAACGGCTCGGCGCGGTGGCGACGGAACTCTTGGCCCGCGGACGCGCCCTGTCACCGTAGCGACTCGTTGCCCGAGGGCACTCCGGTCCGTTCACCGTCGGGACCATCGTCCTCGAGTTGGACGAGGACGTCCGGGAAATCGGCCATCGTGACGATCAAGGGTTCGGTGGCGTGGGGAAACGCCTCGTAGAAGGCGTCGAGCGCGGACCAGTGTCGCTCCTTGGCGCCGTCCACGGCGACCTGGATCGGCGTAGGCCCCGCCCCTGTCTGCACCACGAAATCCACTTCACCGGTGGCCCGCCAATAGAAGACGTCGCGGTGTCGCTTTCTGAGTTCAACGAACGTCGCGCACTCGAGCGCCTTGCCGAGATCTCGTCCGGCCCGTGTTACGGCAACGCGGCGCAAAGCGGTGTCGACGGGGTAGTACTTGCGGTTCCTCATGGCTCGTTTGCGTTCCGAATAGGCGAACCAAGGACAAGCGAACAGGAGGTAAGCCTGCTCGCAAGCGTCGAGGTATGCCGACACGGTCTCGACAGCTAGGCCGCTTGCGGCGGAGATGCGCCGCAGGCTGAGTTCGGAACCAGCGGACTCGAAAACCATCTGCACTATTTGACGAAGCGCCAACGATGATCTCGCGCCTATGCGTTCGCGGACGTCCCGCTGCAGGATGTCTAGGAAATACTGCCGCAGCAGCAAATCTCCCGCGACGCTCGCGATCGGCTCGGGGAAGCCGCCGCGATGGAGGTACCCAGCAACGGTCTGGTCTGCGCCTAGACGGAGGTACTCTGAAAAGTCGAAAGGGAAGAGTTCGACCGTGATGTGTCGGCCCGTGAGCACGGTGGACAGTTCGCCCGAGAGGAGATGGGCATTTGAGCCACTGACCACGAACTGGAAGCGGTCCGGGCGTTCGAGTCTCGTCCGCAACCAGCGTTCCCAGCCGTCCACCCACTGAATCTCGTCGAGGAAGACAGTCAATGTTCCTGTCGGACGCAAAACGCCGAAAGCGCGTGTCATTTGCTCGAGTGTCTCGAAGCGGAGACTGCCGGCAAGGCGGGGGTCCTCGAAGTTGACGAAGAGGCAGTCCATGCGGTCCAGCCGGTAGCGCCCGATCAACTGGGTGAGCAGCGTGGATTTCCCGCAGCGACGCACGCCTTGGACAACGAGGGCGGTGCGCTGCGACAGCGACTCCGGCAGCCTGATGTTCCGCGGAATCGATGGTGCCGGGGGCTGCTCCCAGAAACTCCAGGTGGCAGCGATGTCGAGAAGTTCCGCGTCGTCCATTGGCGGATTTTTGTCGAGTAGACTCTACAATTTATATATTGTCGAGTCTAGTCGACAGTTTGTGCGCTGTCCAGTCACTTCGACTGCGTAGCCTGAGCTCGTATACGTTCCTAACTCCCGGCGACCGCGTCCCGGAGCCGATCGCCGAGGATGTTGAACGCAAACAGGGTGACCGTCAGCATCGCCGCCGGGAAGACAAGCTGCCATGGCGAGGAGTGCATCTCCCGGGCGCCGTCGGCGATCAGGACGCCCCAGCTTGTCTGGGGTTCCTGGACGCCGAGCCCGAGGAAGCTTAGGAAACTCTCGGCGATGATCACCCCGGGCACCGTGAGCGTCGCGTAGACCAGGGCCGGGCCGAGCACGTTGGGGACCACGTGGCGGCGGATCACCGTGAACGTCGACGCACCGAGCCCACGCGCAGCTTCCAGGTACGCCTCGCTTTTCACGGCGAGCGTCTGGCCGCGCACGATGCGGGCGAGGTCCAGCCAGGACACCGCGCCGAGAGCCGCGAACAGCAGCACGATGTTGCGCCCGAAGAGCGCCACCAGGAGGATCACGAGGAGGATGAAGGGCAGGGCGTACATGCCGTCGACGATGCGCATCATGGCCTGGTCCGTCCGGCCACCGAGATAGCCCGCGGTCGCGCCCCAGGGGATGCCGATGCAGCAACTCACCACCGTCGCGGCCAAGGCGACCGCGATGGAGACGCGGGCACCGGCAAGCGTCCGGGTGAGGAGATCGCGGCCGACGCCATCGGTACCGAACCAGTGCGCGACGCTAGGTGCGGTGTCGATGGCGTCCCAGTCCACGGCATCGAAGTCCCAAGGCGAAAGCCAGGGACCGGCCACAGCGGCCAGGATCACAGCCCCGAGCACGCCGCTGCAGATACGCGCGAGGCGCGTTCCGAACAGGGCGTCACGCATGGCGGATGCGCGGATCGAGGCGCGCGTAGCAGAGATCGGCGAGCAGGTTGAAGGTCAGCACCAGGGCGGCGTAGACGATGACTGTCCCGGTCACCAGCGTGTAGTCGCGGTTCAGCGCTCCCTGGACGAAGTAGCGGCCAAGTCCGGGCAGCGAGAACACCTCCTCGACGACCATGGAGCCAGCGAGCAGCGCAGCCGCCGCGGGGCCGAGGAAGGACACCACCGGAATTAGCGCACTCGGCAGCACGTGCCTGCGCACGATGCGCGACGTCGGCATGCCCTTCGCGCGCGCTGTCATCACGTGCGCCCGGCCGAGCACCTCGGCGACGCTGCCGCGGCTCAAGCGGGTGAACGCCGCCGCGTAGGGGAGCGACAGCGCGATGACGGGCAGTACATAGCTCCAAGCGGTGTCGTATCCGCCGGCGGGAAACCAGCCGAGGCCGACCGCGAAGACCAGCACCAGGAGCGGTGCCACGATGATCGGCGGCAGTGCCAGTCCCAGCGTCGCCGCGGTCACCAGCACCCGGTCTCTCGCGCGGTCGCGCGCCATGGCCGCGAACGTGCCCCCTGAGACGCCGACGACCACCGCGAGTGCGAGCGCCAAGCCGCCGATGGTGATGCTGATCGGCAGGCCACGCGCGATCAACTCATTGACGGAGAAGTCCTTGTGCCGGAACGAAGGTCCGAGATCAGCGCGGGCGAGCATGCCGAGGTAGCGCGCGTATTGGTGGAGGACGGGCTTGTCGAGGTCATAGGCAGCGCGCAGGTTCGCCTCCACTTCAGGCGGCAGGCGCCGCTCGCCATCGAACGGTCCACCGGGGGCTGCCCGGGCCAGGAAGAAGGCAACCGTGACAACGGCGAACAGGGTGATGAGGGCGAACGCCAGCCGCCGAAGAAGGTAGCGTCCCACTGAAGTCGCCGGCCGAGCAGCCGGTCTCTACGGCGCCGCGCGGACGCCGAGGTAGCGTGCCGGGTGCACGTTGCGGGAAGTGGGATGCCAACCCGTGATGCGCGGGTTGACGAGGCTGCGGATGGTCACCGCGTACAGCGGCACGACGGGGTCGAGGGACAACCCCGCGACCTCGGCTTGCTGCAACAGGTCGAGGCGCGCGTCGAGCGCAACCGTGTCCTTGGCCCGCGCCATCAACGCGTCCGTCTCGGCATCGGCGAAGCGGCCGTAGTTGACGTCGCCGGTCGTCGACATCAAAAGCTCGAGGTAGTGCTCCGGGTTGTTCTCCCCGAACCAGCCGGCCTGGGCGACTTGGAACCCGCCCTGGCGCAACTCGGCGAAATGGGCGTTGAGTTCGGCGTGGTGCAACGTCGTTTCCACGCCGACGGCCTTCCACATCGCGGCGATGGCAACGTGGACCTTCTTGTTGTCGGCCCCGGCGATGTAGCGCAGCGTGATCCTCAAGGGGTTGTCTTCGCTGTAGCCGGCTTCGGCCAGCAGGTTCGCCGCTTGGCCGGTGTCGCGGGCCACGGCGGCTACGGCACTGCGATAGCTGTCCACCATCGGCGGCACAAAGGATGGCGACGGCACCTCGGCGCTCTGCAGAACGCGCTCGGTGATGAGTTCGCGGTCGATGGCCAGCGCGAGCGCGCGCCGCACACGCGGATCATCGAACGGCGGCTCGGTCACGTTGAACACGAGGTACATGATCGAGAGCAGCGGCGAGATGTGCAGATGGTCGGGCATCTCCCGGCGCAGCCAGTCGATCTCGCCGGGCGGGAAGTCGCCGATGATGTCGAGTTCGCCGTTGCGGTAGCGGTTGTAGGCGGCGTTGCGGTCGGCGGTGGGAAAGTAGCTGACGGCGTCCAGCGAGACGGTCGGCGCAGCATGGAAATGCGCATTCTTCTCCGCGCGCACGAAGCCCTGTGGTTGCCAGTCCGTGAGCGTGAACGCGCCGTTGGTGACCATGTTGCCAGGCTTCACCCAGTCGTCGCCGAGTTTCTGGACAACGTGCTTTGGCACGGGAAAGCCGGTCGGGTAGATCAACCTCTCGGCGAAGAACGGGAACGGCCGAGCGAGGCGGATTTCCAGCGTACGGGCGTCGAGAGCGCGCACCGCGATGTCCTCGACGGGAGCCGTGCCCGCGTTGGCGTCCGCCGCGCCTTCGATGGCATACATGAAGAACGCGAGGCTCGCCGCGGTCGCGGGGTCGAGCAGGCGTCGAAACGCGAATACGAAGTCGTCGGCCGTCACGGCGTTCCCATCCGACCAGCGACCATCCGGGCGCAGCTTGAACGTCCACACCAAGCCGTCCGCAGACGTCGTCCAGCTTGCCGCGGCGCCGGGCACGATCCGGCCATGCGCATCGTGGGCGGTCAATCCTTCGAAGAGGTCGGCGAGGATCTTCTCTTCGAGGTTCAGGTTGTAGCGATGCGGGTCGAGGGTGAGCGGCTCACCCCCGTTGCCGATCCTCAACTCCGCCGCGTGGACGGCGGTCCCGAGGACCAGCACGGCGACCGGCGGACATAAGGCTCGCAGCAGTTCAACAGCGCCCAGCATGCGGACATCTTGACAGATTTTCCTGAAACCGCACGGCGCCGCCGGTACGCGGACGTCCCCGAACCGCTTGCGGTTCGCATCGGCTTGCCGTTCGCGTCCGCCATTCCGCGGTTGAGCAATACGTACCTCCCTGCTGTACTTGCCCCATGGCCCACCTAGCAGGAGACATCGGCGGCACGAACGCCCGTTTTGCGACCTACGTCGATGGCACGAGGACCGGCTCGGTGGACTTGTCCACGCCGCATTACGCGGACGCCCAAGACATGCTCGCGGACGCCGTGAAAGCGTTGCCTCGGCATGCCTTTGACTCCTGCTGCCTAGCCGTCGCAGGTCCGGTCTTCGGCACCGAGGCGAAGCTGACCAACGCCGGGATCACCTTCTCGTCGAACTCGGTGGCGACCACGACGGGTAGTGCGCGGGCCGTGCTCGTGAACGACATGGTTGCCCTCGGCACGGCCATCGCTGAGCTGCCGGCCAGCCGGTTCGAGCGATTGAGCGGAGTGCCAACAGAGCAGGCAACGCGAGGCGTGCTCGCCGCCGGTACCGGATTGGGCATGGGCATCGTTGTAGACGGCCGCTGTCTCCCGTCGGAAGGGGGGCACGCCCGGGTCGCGCCGGTGGGCGACCTCGAGCGGGAGCTTGTGGCCGTCACGGAGCGCGAATGCAACGAGCCGGTGTCCTGGGAACACTACCTCTCCGGTCGCGGCCTCGTGGCCCTGTATCGCGCCGTGAACACGGTGTGGGGCGCAAAGGCACAGTGGTCGTCGCCCGAGCAGATCATCGAGAACGGCGACGACGGCGCGGATCCGGTTTGCGACACCACCTTGGAGACCTGGGCGGGTCTGCTGGCCACGGCCGCGGGCGGCCTGGCGGTCACGGCCCTGACGCTCGGCGGCATATACTTGGCGGGCGGCGTGGCCGTCGCGGTTCAGGACAGGCTGCGCACGCCGCTGTTCCGACGGCGCTTCGAGGATGCCGCGTGGGCCGCTGACTATCTGAGCGATCTGCCCGTGTATCTCGTGGCCGATCCCCACACGGCATTGGATGGCGCCGCGGCGATTGCGGCCAGAACGGCTTACACAACGTAAGGAGAAGCATGAAGACCAGCATCGGCATTGGCGGCGCCGCATCCGGCGGCCAACGCGACTTCGAGGAGCAGGTGGCGTTCGTCGTGGAAGCCGAAAAACTCGGTGTCGACACGGTCTGGACGGCGGAAGCCTGGGGCCAGGACGCCATTGCGCCCTTGGCGTTTCTCGCGGCGCATACCGAGCGCATCCGCCTAGGCACGGGGATCATGCAGATCAGCGCACGCACGCCGAGCATGACGGCGATGACCGCCCTCACCATGGCCGCCATCTCCAACGATCGCTTCCTACTCGGCCTGGGCGCGAGCGGGCCGCAGGTCGTCGAAGGCCTGCAGGGCCGGCCATTCAAGGCGCCGCTGACGCGCATGCGCGAGACCGTGGAGATCGTCAAGCTGGCGTTCGCCGGCGAACGCATCGCCTACGACGGTAAGTACCACCAATTGCCGTTGCCGGGCGGGGAGGGCAAGGCGTTGCGGCTCGCACAGCCGGGCAACGACCGGATCCCGATCTACCTCGCAACCTTGGGCCCGAGGGCGCTGGAGTACACCGGCGAGGCCGCCGACGGCTGGCTCGGCACGTCGTTCACGCCCGACCACGCGGATGCGCATCTCGACTATTTGAGGAAGGGGGCCGAATCCGCCGGCCGCGATTTTCGCGACATCGACATCCAGGTCGGCGGCACGGTGGCGTTCGGGGATCCCGAGGAACTCGCGCAACCGTTGAAGGCGGGCATGGCGTTCACGCTTGGCGCCATGGGCTCCGCGCGGACCAACTTCTACAACGACGCCTACAAGCGGGGCGGCTGGGACGACGTCGCACGGCAGTCCCAGTCCTTGTGGGTCGCCGGGAAACGCGACGAGGCCGTGGCGGTGATTCCCGACGAAATGGTCATCCAGGCGAATCTGCTGGGCGATGAAAACGCCGTCCGCGAGCGGCTTCGCACGTACCGGGACGCTGGGGTGACGACGATCCGCCTGTCCCCGACCGGAGCCAACGCCACCGCCAGGCTGGACACGTTGGGTCGGACGCTGGAGCTGATCGGGGAATTGGATTGAGCGCCGCGCATGCCCATTGAATTCGCCACCGCGGCCTACGCCACGCCCGGCAAGGCCGTACCGGTCGCCGTCGCGGCGGAACGTGCGGGCTTCGACATCCTGCACGTCACCGACAGCCAGTGTCTGCGCGGCGACGTCTACACGCAGCTCATGCTCTGCGGGCAGGCCACGAGCCGGATCAAGCTGGCCACCGGCGTCACCAATCCGCTGACCCGGCATCCGTCCGTGACCGCGGCCAGCATCATCAGCATCCAGGCGGAATGTGCCAACCGGGCCATCCTGGGCATCGGTCGTGGCGATAGCGCGGTGTTGCACATCGGCCAGACCCCCGCACGAATGCGCGAATACGCCGACTATGTGCGCGAGCTACAGGGATACCTGCGTGGCGAGAGCGTCGACCAGAACGGCTTCGCGAGCCGGCTGAGATGGCTCGACCAACTCGACGCGAGCCATGGCACCGTGGACAAGGTGCCCGTCGACATGGTCGGATCCGGGCCCAAGTCGCTTGCGCTCGCCGCCGAGCTTGGCGACCGCGTGACGATGGCCGTGGGTGTCGATCCGGGGCGGATCGAGTGGGGCCTCGAGCAGGTGCGTACCGCGGCGCGTGCTGCGGGGCGGGGCCCCGACGATGTCCCCGTGGGTGCTTACGTCAACGTGTCGGTGCACGACGATGAGAACGCGGCGCGCGAGGCGATCCGCGGGGGCATCGCGACGTTCGCGCACTTCAGCGCGTCGGTCGGCGCCGACTTCGAGAACCAGCCGGCAATCCTGCGCAACGTGACCGAACGCCTAGTTACGGCGTACGACACCAAGGAGCACACCCAGGGGAACGCCGCACACGCGGAGATGCTCAACGACGAGTTCATGGACTGGTTCGCGGCCGTGGGCACCCCGGAGAAAGTGACCCGGCGCTTGGCGCCGCTCGTGGAACTAGGCCTCAGCCATCTCTACTTCGTCGGACCGTGGCCCGGGCTCGCCGACGAGGTCATGCCCGCGCTGCGGCGCATGCGGGGCTGAAGACCACAGCCGGGTTGCCGACGTTCAACGCGCCGGGCCGGCTAAGGCGGCTTGGCCACATCGCCGCGATCCTTGCGGTTCCACGTTGACACGCGGGCGTCACGGGATTAGGTTTGCCGCGAGTGCGAAGGGCGCCACCGGTCCGCGGAAAGGGATGCAATCCCACCTTCATAGGCAGGCCACCTTGGCGACATATGCGCACGAAGTGCGCGACAAAGCGATGGTCTTCTTTCAGCCCGACAAGCGGACATCGGGCAGCTACGAAGGGAGATGCATCCGATGTCGGAGCAAACCGAACGGACGTTGCCAACGGCGGCGTCAATTGCCTACCTGAAGAGTGAAGCCAAAGCGCTGCGTGCGGCCTTGGGCGATGCCGACGCCGCTGCGCGGACGCGCGTTGGAGCACACGTATCGCCGGTGCCGACGACCCTGACCCAGGCGCAGGCGCTCTTCGTCATTGCCCGGGAGTACGGTTTCCGGAGTTGGCCCGTGCTGAAACGCCATGTTGAGGGCCAAACCCGGACCGTGTTCTCGGATGCGGAAGGCGCGGCGGAAGTCTTCGCGGAACTGCTGGGCGATGCCAACGTTACGATCGCGGAGTCGTTCGAGAAGGCGCTGGAATCGACCAGCGAAGTGGTCCTGCTGGATCTGCATATCCGGCGGGACAAGCCGTTTCAAGAGTCCAGACATGACGAGTTGAGGGCGCGCAAGCTCGTTGTCACCGGGCCGTGGGCAAGTGAGCTGTGCCGCGAGCTAGACCTCGAGATCGGCGGCGGAAACGTGATCGAGGGGGAGCCGCTGCGCGTCCTCGACAGTCCGTTGCTCGGGGGCGCATGGTCGGCGTCGGGAGAGAATTCGATCGAGCCGTTCGCGGAACCGGACCCCCCAAAACGACCGGACGGTTGGCGTGAGCAGAGTCTGCACTTCCGCCACACACCGGCGGAACTGCGCTTGCGCGGGGAGTCCGGCTTCGTCGAAGTCCTCATCGCCCCTGCGGATCGCGGCGACGAAGTCGCCGTCGTGGCCCGCGAGGCGAACTGCGTCTTCGCTGGCGTCACCGCCCACCCTGAGCGTTGGTCGGACGCTTACCGGCGCGTGTTTGTGCAGATCGTGTCCGCGCTGGCGGACCGGGAGCGGGACGTGTATCGACCCGCGATTGTCCCGAGGGCCGTCCACGAACCTGGGACGATCCGATTCCGGCTCGACGCGTCCACCGGGTTCTGGGCGAACAGCGAGTCGTTTCGAGACTTCCACTTCCAGTTCGATCGCCCGACGGTTGTCACCGCCACGCTCAAGCACGACGGATCCGACGAGGTCGCGCTTACCTTCTCGGGTGGTCGTCAGCAACTCTACTTGACACGAGAAGACGGCGGACCGGGCGAGACGCTGACGATCGCCTTGAGCATCGCGCAACCGGCAATCGACGCGATGCAGGGCCGCTACTGGAAGCTCGTCGTCGACAACTACGACATGGATCACGCCATGTCGGCCGAACTCACCGTTCGCCACGACGCGCTCGACAGCGGTGCGATTCGTCCGCTGCCGAGCGATGCGAGCTTCGAGCACATGCACTGGTTCGCCGAACGGCTGGCGACGGGCGATGGCCCCGCGCGCCGCCAAGACACGGCGAGGGCGTTCGGCTTCGACGACTGGGCGACGCTTCGGACCCATGTGGCCTGGCGGGGTCCGACGTCATCGGCGGGCGTCGTGCATGGCTGCGACATGCGCTTTGCACAAGCCCAGGAGCAGTTCGGGAACGCGCCGAACCGGCGCGCCAGTGCCCATGACATCGTCGAGTTCATGGCGTCCTCGGTCGAGATGAGCAACGACCTGCGCACCGGCGTGCTGGAAGCGGGTGCCTTGGCCGAGGCGAGGCAGCATGGTTCGGTTGACGTGGAGCACGTGCTCTTGGCCCTGCTCGACAACCCGCTCACGGTCGACGTATTAGCCGAGTGCGGCGTTGAACGCGAGCGTTGCCGGAGCGGCCTAGTCGCGAGTCTGGACGCCAAGGAGCGAGGCGACGAACCGGGCGTTTCGCGGGGATTGTTCGGCGTCCTGTACCGGGCCGAGTTGTGCAGCACCCTCGGGCTCGAGGAATGCAACGCCGGTAACGTCCTGTTCAGCGTTTTCGCCGAGCCCTGCCGCGCCCGCGAGTTGCTCGAGCAGCAAGGGGCAAGCGCCGATGACGTCGTCCGGTACTTGGCACACGGAATCGCCAAGGCTCTGCCCGTTTCGGATCGTCCAAGCGGGTTGTTTTCCGGCGAGGTCGAGGCCATCGTGCATTCCGCCTATGCGTCCGCTGAGGCAAGCGGCCACGAAGCGTTTGGCGTAGAGCACCTGCTTCTTGGCGTGCTCACCGCGGCCGGCGACCGCGGCGGGGCGCACAAGGAACTCGCGGCGTTCGTCGACACAGTGCCGGCGCGGGTAGACGGTCGAACCCGGCCGACGCGCGCCTTGAACCGCGTCATGCAGCAGGCGGTGGCACGGGCACGGCAGAAAGGCGACGGCCCCGTGGACGTAGAGACGTTGCGGAAGGCGGTCGCGACCGAGCGCAACACGTTCGCTGTGGACGTCCTCCGCCGTTACGGTTTGGTCGGCGCCTGACCGGCGACTCGGTGTATCAAGGGAGATTCATGCATGTCGGAGAGTGCTGACCAAGCGTCGCGCGAACGAGACCTGCAGCGGCACACGCGAACCGTGTTTGGCGACACGGAAGGCACCGGCGCGGCGCTCGCCGAGATCCTCGGCGGTGCCAACGTCACCGTCGCGGCAACTCTTGAGGAGGCGCTTGCGTCGGAGGCCGAAGTGCTTGTGCTCTGTGTCGACGAGTGGCGGAAACTCGAACTGTCGTCGGCGCAAGTCGACGACCTGAGGGCTCGCAAGGTCTTGGCGACGGGCGATTACGCGGATCTGCTGTTTCGCGAACTCGATCTCGACATCGGCGGAGGGATGGTTTCCGGTGTGGAGGCCGTCAACATCCAGGACGCTGCACTGCTGCCGCCGGGCGAAGACGCCGAGAAGTCGTTGGAACCGCTAGCCGAGCGCCCTGCGCCACGGAGCTTCGAGTTGCGCCAGGATCGGCGGCATCTTGCCTGGCGCCAAGTGCCGGACGAGTTGCGACTCGTCGACGGCAAGGGCTTCATCGAGGTGCTCGTCGCGTTGCCGCAGAAGGACAGTTGGGGAGTCGTGACGCGGCAGTCGAACTGTGTTTTCGCGGGTGTAATCGCGCCACCGGACGATTGGTCGGCGGATTATCGACGGTTGTTTCGTGCCGTGGCGGATGCCCTTGCCGAACGCGAGCGGGAGGACTTCGAGCTCGCCGTGGTGCCGCGGCAGATCCACCCGCCCGGCACCGTGCGTTTCGAACTCGAGCGGACGAAGCCGTGGACCGACGACGACAGGAACTCTGGCCGCACCTTCTATTTCCGCTTCGACCTGCCAACCATCCTGACCGCTACGCTCCGCCACAGCGGCTCCGATGCGGCGATGTTGTTGTTCTACGGCGGTCGGAAACAGCGACTGTTCACGCGCGAGGATGACGAGTACGGCGAGACACTGACCATCGCCGTCACTGTGGCGCAGTCCAGCATCGACGCGATCGGCGACCGGTACTGGACGCTCGACGTGGTGAACTTCGATCACGTCAACGGCATGTCGGCGGAACTGACCGTGCGCTACGACGCGCTCGACGGTGGCGACATCCAGCCCGTGCCGAGCAACGCCACCTACGAGCACTTCCACTGGTTCGCCGAGCGGCTGGAGACCGGCAATGCCCAGGAACGCCGCCGGGAAACGGCAAGGTCCTTCGGGTTCGACGACTGGCAGACGCTTGTCGGCCACGTCGCATGGTCCGAGGCCAAGCCGCCCAAGGACGGTGCGCGGATGCGCGACATGTACTTCGCGCAGGCCCAAGCCAAGCACGGAGAGTCGTTCGGGCTTGCCGAGTTGACGGAGTTCAACGCCCCGCTCCTGGAAGTCCAGGACGACCTGCACCGAGCGATCGAGGAGGCGTTCGCGATTGCCGAAGCTCAAGGGCATGCCTCGGTCGGCGTCGAGCACCTGTTGATCGCGCTATTGGACGACCCCGCAGCCGAGGATGCTCTGACCAAGTGCGGCGCGGATGTCGCGGCCCTGCGGCCCGACCTGCTCGCATCGCTGGAATCGGTCCCTGCGGGCGATGCCCCCGCTACCTCTCGCGAGCTTTTCGGCGTCCTCGCCCGATCCGACGTGTACCGCGCTCTGGGCCGCGAGGGGCCAACGCGGCCACCGTCCTCGTGGGCATGTTCGCCGAATCATGCCAGGCGAAGGTGCTCCTCGAAGGTCAAGGCTTGCGCCGACAGGACGTCATCCTCTACCTCGCCCATGGCATCCCGAAGCTGCCGCCAACGCGCGCCCACACGACAGGCGCGCGCGCCCACACGGCAGGCGCGCGCTCGCGCACGACAGGCGTGCTCGGGCCGACGGTCGAAGGCGTCCTGCATGCGGCGTATTCGCGCGCCCAGGCGGAGCATCACGAAGCGTTCGGCGTCGAGCACTTGCTGCGCGGCGTTGCCGACTTGCTGACGGCTGACCAGGCCGGATCGGAGCCACACCTGCGCCGCATGCGTGCCGAGCTAGACGCCTTCCTGGCGACGACGTCGCGAGGGACCGGTCAGCCTAAGCCGACACGCGCCCTCAACCGCGTCATGCAACAGGCGGTAGCGCGTGCCCGCCAGAAAGGTGATGGGCCCGTCGACGTCGAGGCGTTGCTGCGAGCGATCGCAACGGAGCAGAAGACCTTCGCGGCCGACGTGGTTAGCCGTTACGACTTGATCAGCGGCTGACCTCGATGGCTCGGACGTGCCCCGGTGCCGTCATGCCTCGGTCACCTCGAAAGCCGCGATGTTGCGGGTTTGCTCGCTGAACTCGACGCCGATCAGGTGGATGGGCTCGCCGGCGCTGCGGTACTTCTCGGCGTAGCCGCGCTCGATCAACTGGCGCAAGGCCGCGCCCTCCCCGGCGCGCTCGACGACCTTGAACTCGAATAGATAGATGTGGCCGTCGCAGCGCAGGGCGAGATCGACCCGACCCGCAGCGGAGGCGTCCTCCACTGATAGGTCGAGGCCGAGCGCGGCGAGGCAGGCGTAGAACACGCTCGCGTAGTAGCCCTCGAAACGGGCGATGTCGTTGCGCCGGTGCCAGTCGACGGGTATCCCGGCGTAGGTGGCGCGGAACTCTGCCTCGATGCCGGCGAGATCGTGTTCGCGGAAATGGCGGCGCAGGTCGCGCGCGCGGCGCGGATGGTCGTCGCGGCCGCCGCCGACCAGCCGCTCGATCAGCGCCCTGTTGAGACTCTGGCGGACTTCCCGGTTCGGATAGCCGAGCTGGTAGAAGCTCTCGCCGTCCTCGGTCGACGACTCCTGGATGGTCAGGTACCCGGTCTGGAACAGCAGGGCCTCGGGCGCGATCTCCTCAACGTCGAAGCTCGACAGCATGCCGTCGTCCGCGACCGTGCCGTCGAGCGCGAAGGCGTTCACGCCGCGCCGTACCAGCGTGTCCACAAGGAAGGTCGGCGTGCCCGTCTCGAACCACCAGGGGCGGAACTCGCGGCGCCTGAACAGCAGCAGGATGTCGAAGGGGTTGTAGACGCGCTCGTCGCCGTCCCAGTTGTAGCCGTTGTACCACTCGCGCACACGCCCCCGGTCGAGGCCCTCGAGTTCCGGCGCGAACACCGTGTCGAGATCGTCCTCGGTGTACCCGCAGATTGTTGCGAAACGCGGATCGAGGGTGATGTCCTCGAGGTTGTTCAACCCCGAGAACAGGTTGACCTTGGAAAACTTGCTAACTCCCGTCAGCAGCGTGAAACGGATGTGCGCGTCGCAGGCCTTGAGCACACCGTACAGCCCGCGTAGGAAGTCGCGGTTGGCTCGCGCGACCTCGGGGTTGCCGAGCGTGTCGAGGATCGGCTTGTCGTACTCGTCGATCAGTACGACGACGCGCTGGCCACCGCGCTCGTGCAGCTCCTTGATGATGTGCCGCAGCCGATTGTCGGAGGTGTCGTGCCGAGCGGGTACACCGAGTGTCCGTTCAACGCCGTCGAGCAGGGCTTGGGTGACGCCTTCGAGACCCTCGGGAGTTCGGAAGTCGCCGGCGAAGTCCAGCCGCACCACCGGGTGTCGCGTCCGGAAGTCCCAGCGCCCATGGATGGCGAGCCCCTGGAACAGTTCTTCCGAGCCCTCGAACAGTTCCTTGATGGTGTCGAGCAGCAGGCTCTTGCCGAAGCGTCGCGGGCGCGAGAGGAAGTAGTGCGCGCCTTGTTCGATCAACCGTTCGACGTGCGCGGTCTTATCGGCGTAGTAGTGCCCTTCCTCGCGAATCGTGCGAAACGTCTGAATGCCGATCGGCAGCTTGCGTTTCCGCGAGCCCATGGGGGGCAGTGTAGTGCGTTTCGCCGACTCGATGGTGCCATGCCGCGTCGAGGCTTCGAGGTTGGTGGAGTTGAAGACCTATGCGGCCGATATGGTCGGCCGCTACGGGGTGATCAGCGGCTGACCTCGATGGCTTGAATGTGCCCGGAGATGGCCTCGACGATCTCGGCAATCGCCGGTTCCGGCAGGTCGTGGCCGAGCTTCGGAACCTCGATGTAGCGCGCGCCGGGAATGGCGGTGGCCGTATCGTTGCCAGCGGCGGCTGGCACGAGCGGGTCGGCTGCGCCGTGGATCACCAGCGAGGGAACGTCGATGTCCGCAAGCTCGCCGCGTCGGTCGCCATCGGCGACGATGGCCGCGTATTGGCGGATGATGCCGTGCGGGCGGCAGGCCCGTTCCACCGCACGCTCGGCGAACCGCGCGATGCCGGACTCGCGCGAGTCGAAGTGTCCACCGCCCCATACGCGCCAAGCGTGGATGTGACGCGCCAGCGCCGTCTCGGCGTTGTCCTCGGTCAACGCCACGGCTGCCGCCATGGCGTCGGGGTGGGGGCCGGGAAGGGCGGGGTTGCCGGTGGAGGACATGATCGATGTCAGGCTGTAGACCCGTTGCGGGTGCTCGATGGCCATCCGCTGCGCGATCATGCCGCCCATGGACAGCCCGACGATGTGCGCGCCCCCTTGGCCCAGGTGGTCGAGAAGGTCCACCGTATCCTGCGCCATGTCGGAGAGCGTGTAGTCCGGTGTCACGGCGTCGCTCGCGGCCAGCAAGGCCTCGAGGGACGGTGGCGGGCCGCCCGGTCCGTCGGAGAGGCCGGCATCCCGGTTGTCGAAAAGGATGGCGCACAAGCCGTTGCCGACAAGGCCCTGGATCAGCGAATCCGGCCACTGGACGAGTTGGCACCCCAAGCCGTGGATGAGCACGACCCGGGGGTTGGCGCGAGCGCCCCGGTGCTCGAAGTAGATCTCCCCGCTACGGGCTTTGAACCTGGCCATGGCGAGTCTGCGTCGATGCCCCTCACAAAAAGACGCAATCTTAGCTGATCCGTTCCACCCCAAAACGTCTTTCAGGCGTCTTGCCCGTTGACATGTGAACCATGCCGTCCGACGATCAGGACACAACTCGCCAAGGGAGGCGCTATGGCTCCGGGAAGACTGGCAACGACACTCGCGTCCGCGGCATTGGCCCTCGGTGCGGCAGCCGACTACCAGGACGATTGGGGGCCGGCGGTCGGCACGCCGATGCTTGAGATCTCGGCCGCGGACCAGACCGGCACGGTGCGCGATCTCGCGAGCCTATCAGGCGAGCGCGGCCTGCTCCTGTTCATGGTGCGCAGTGCCGACTGGTGACCGTTCTGCAAGCGTCAACTGGTCGAGTTGACTGAGTGGCAGGACAAGTTCAACGCCTTGGGCGTGGAGATCGCAGCGATGAGCTACGACGACGTCGAGCCGATTGCCGATTTCGCCGAGGACCGCGACATCGGGTATCCGCTGCTGTCTGACAAGGGGGCCAAGCATGTCAACGCTCTCGGCATCCGCAACGAGGAGTACGGCGAAGGGCACAGCGTTTACGGGATACCGCACCCGGGCGTTTTCTACGTGGATGCGAGCGGCGTCATCGCGTTGAAGCGAGCCGTGCCGGGGTACCGTGACCGCCCACCGCTCGATGAATTGCATGGCGCCGTGCAGGCCTTGCTCGCGCCGCCGGAGACCGCTGCGACGGACTAGGGATTGCGTCAACACAACCTCCATCATTGACGTGGTTGGAGGTTGGTATTTCTCCAACATCCGTTGGCTATACTCGCGCGCCATGAGATGCAGCGTGCATGAACGCGTCGCGACGGTGCGCGGCCGTCCACGTCGGCATTCGGGCTTAAGGTCCGGTTCACGTTGGGGCGCCGTCGCCCTGGTCTGCCTGGCCACGGCGGGTTGCGCCAACATCGTCGGCCAAGTCACCAGTGGTCTGGCCACCGATCTCTCCGAGGCGATTCTCGACAGCAACGACCCTGCGGTCGTCCGAGACGGCGCGCCCGCCTACCTGATCATGCTGGACGCCTTGCTGCGCCGCGGTGCCGACAACGCCGACCTGCTGCGCGCCGCCTCGTCGTTGAATGGCGCCTACTCCACCGCGTTCGTGACCGACGAGGCGCGTCGCAAGGCATTCGCGGACAAGGCCCTCGACCTCGCCCTGCGCGCCGCTTGCGTGGACATCGCCTGGATGTGCCAGGTGCGGACGCTTGGCTTCGAGGACCTGGAGCGTCGGGTGGCCGGAATGGGCACGCGCGACGTACCCGCTGCGTATGCACTGGCGACGGCCTGGGCGGGATGGATCGAGGCCCGGGCCGACGACTACGCCGCGGTGGCGGATCTTGGCCGCGTGCGGCCCATCATGGCGCGCGTGCTGGAACTCGACGAGAGCTACGACAACGGCGGCCCGCACCTGTACATGGGTGTTTTCGAGACAGTGCTGCCACCGTCGGTAGGCGGCAGACCCGAGGTCGCCCGAGGCCACTTCGAGCGGACCATCGAGATCGCTGGCGGCAAGCACCTGCTCGCGAAGGTGTTTTTCGCTGACAACTACGCGCGCCTGGTCTTCGACCGCGATCTGCACGACCGGTTGTTGCGCGAGGTGCTTGAAACTGACATCCGCGCGCCCGGTCTAACCTTGATGAATGCCATTGCGCAGGAACGCGCGCGCGAACTGCTGGCATCGGCCGATGACTACTTCTAAACGGGAGGGTTACGTGATCCGCCGAGGAAATCTGCGTCGCTGTCTCGTCCTGGCCGCCGCTCTTTCCGCCGCTGGGCTGGCCTCGTCGGTCGCTGCAAAGACGCTGAAGATCGCCACCGTCTCGCCCGATGGGTCGTCTTGGATGAAGACCCTGCGCCGAGCGGGTGATGACCTTGATGCCGCGACCGATGGTCGGCTGACGTTGAGGTTCTACCCGGGCGGCACGATGGGCGACGACGCGAGCGTCCTCAAGCGGATGCGGGTGGGGCAGCTCCACGGTGGCCTCGTGCTGACCACCGCGTTCGCCAACATCTACCCTGACGTACAGGTCTACAACCTGCCGATGGTGTTCCGAAACCTCGAGGAAGTGGACTCGGTGCGCCAGGCCATGGACCCGGTGCTGATGGACGGGTTCCGGGACCACGGATTCCTCGCGCTCGGCTTGTCCGAGGTCGGCATGGCCTACCCGATGGGGACGCGCCGGGCGCGGTCGGTCGCAGACGCCCGCGATCTCAAGGTCTGGGCACCGCAGGGCGACGCGGCGGCGGTTCGCATGCTGCGGGCGTTCAGCATCACGCCGATTCAAATGCCAATTGCGGAGGTGCTCACCGGTTTGAGCACTGGGCTGATCGATACCGTAGCGTCCCCGCCGGTGGCGACCCTGCCCCTGCTGTGGCACACGCGGCTGAAGTTCGTGCTCGACCTGCCGTTGATGTACGTCTATGGCACGCTGGTGGTGTCCGAGCGCGCGCTCCGCGGCGTGTCGTCCGAGGATGTGGCAGCGCTCGAGAGCATCGTTGGAGGTGCCATGGCGGAGACGGATCGCCAGAACCGCGCCGACCACGACGAGGCGCGACAGGTGTTGGCCGACCAAGGGCTTGCCTTCATTGACTTGACTGCGCCGGAACTCGCCGAGTGGCGCAAGCACGCCGCGCGGGCGAGGGCGGACTGGGTCGACAAAGGCGTGATCAGCGACGGCATTCACGACGCCATCGTGGCGCGCCTCGCGGAGATTCGCGCTGAGCTTTAGCCCGCATTTCCCACCAGTCGCTTGAGTCGGAGATGGAATTCATCGGGACATCAGGGCTTTCGGGGTACTGGACATGACCTGGGTGCAGCCTGCGCTGGCCGCGCCCTCGGCGGTCTTTTGGCCCTGTGCGCGCACATGCTCCCTCAACCGTAGAACACCGCTACGCTTTCGGTCGCGAGCACGCGCACAGGGCCAAAATCCTCGCCGATCATCGCGGCCTCTGATGGGAAATGCGGGCTAGCCTCGCCGGCGTCGGCCGAGCCATCGAGCGGTGGCTGCAGATCGTTGAGACCGCGCTGCTCGTCGCGCTCCTCGCCGCGATGATCGGTTTTGCCGCCTTTCAAATCATCGCACGCAACACCTTCGGTGGCGGTTTGGGTTGGGCGGACGGCCTGGTCCAGGTCGCGCTGCTGTGGGTCACCATGGTCGGTGCATCGGTGGCCGCCGGGGCGGATCGGCACATCAAGATCGACATCGTTCCGCGCTTCGCCGGTCCGCGCATGCGCGTGCTTGCCGCGCGGGTCACGGCGCTAGCGACGGCCGTCCTGTGCGCCGCCTTGGGATGGACGTCCATCGAGTTCATCCGCTGGGACTTCATCGACGGGACGATCGGCTTCGGCGCCGTCCCGGCATGGGTTTGCGAGAGCATCATCCCGCTCGCTGCCGGCGTCATGGCAGCTCGCTACCTAGCGCGGGCGGTTTGGCCCCTCCACGAGCCCGCACCACCGTGATCTGGGCAGGTGTCGTCCTGGTGGTCCTGATGGCCATACTCGGGGCGCCGTTGTTCGCCGTCGTGCTCGGCGCGGCCATGCTCGGCTTCCTTGCGGTCGGCGTCGATCTCAGCGTCGTCGCCATCAACATCTACGACATGACGGACAAGCCGTTGTTGGTGGCGCTGCCGTTCTTCACCCTGGCCGGCTACCTCATGGCAGCCGCCAAATCATCCGAGCGCCTGATGGCGCTGACGCGGGCGCTGTTCGGGTGGATGCCTGCGGGCCTCGCCATCGTCGGGTTCGTGGCCTGCGCCTTGTTCACGGCCCTGACCGGCGCCTCCGGCGTCACCATCGTGGCCCTCGGCGCGCTGCTGCTGCCGATGCTGAAATCGAGCGGCTACACGGAGCGCTACAGCCTCGGCCTGGTGACCACCTCCGGCAGCTTGGGACTCCTCATCGTGCCGTCCGTGCCGCTGATCCTCTACGGGATCGTCGCGCAGCAGATGGGCGTGGGCGAGTCGTTCAGCATCGGCGAACTGTTCATCGCGGGCTTGGGGCCTGCTCTGCTCATGGTCCTGCTGCTGTCGCTGTGGACAATGCTGCGGGTCGGCGACGTGCCGCGGACGGCGTTCGATCGGCGAGCGCTCTGGGCAGCCGTCAAGGCCGCGCGCTGGGAGTTGCCGCTGCCCTTCGTTGTCCTAGGCGGAATCTATTCGGGGTACTTCGCGATCTCCGAAGCGGCCGCCATCACCGTCGTCTACGTCCTAGTCGTGGAAGTGCTGCTCTATCGCGAGATCGCCTGGCGTGATCTGCCCGGCGTCTTCCGGGAGTCCATGGTGATGGTCGGCAGCATCATCCTGATCCTGGGTGTCGCGCTGGCATTCACGAACTTCCTGGTCGACGCCGAGGTTCCGCAGCGCCTGTTCACGGTCATGCAGGAACACGTGACCAGTCCGCTGACGTTCCTGATCCTCCTCAATCTCCTGCTGCTGGCCCTCGGAGCGATCCTCGATGTGTTCGCGGCGATCGTCATCATGGTGCCGCTGCTGCTGCCCGTGGCGGTCGGCTACGGGATCCACCCCATCCACCTCGGCATCGTGTTCCTCGCCAACCTGCAGATCGGCTATTTCACGCCGCCCATCGGCATGAACCTCTTCATCGCGAGCTACCGGTTCGAACGGCCCATGCTCGAACTCTACGCGGCGTGCCTGCCGTTCATGGGCGTGCTGCTGATCGCCCTCGTCGTCATCACCTATGTGCCCGAACTGTCGCTCTGGTTCCTGTAGTCCGCCATCGCGCGCCGGTGGCGCTCCGGATCGAGGATCATCGACGAGAAGTACAGCAGCAGGTCGCGGTGCGCGCGCGGCACCTTGGCCTGGTCCATGGCACGTTCCCCGTCCTGGCTGCTGACGAATCTGAACGCGGCGGTGATGGCGTGTTCGTCGCCGATCAGCCGTTGCGCGTTGAGGTTGATGACGTCGTGGGCGCTCTCGAGATCGTCCTCGGTCAAACCGATCGCAGCGGGATCCATCACCACGTTCGCCCAGACGGTAGCTAGGTAGATCCGGTACAGGTCCTTGTCCACGAACCGTTCGGCGACGCCCGATTGGCGCTCCGCGGCGGCCAGGATGGGCGCGAAAAGGCGTTGCAGTTCGGCTTGTGATCGGATGGGCACTTGGGCGCAGGCACCGAGGTTGGGACGAGCACGATGATAGACTGCGGGGCGTTCAAGCCCACGGTTTTAAGTGCTCGCGCCCCGATGTCGGTACAACTGCGTTTCGACCCCGTCGAGTTGCCCCCCGAAGCCGAAGCGTTGCGCGCGGAAGTGCGCGATTTCGTGGCGCGGGAGATGCCTGCGGAGTCCTGGCCGAACTCGGACTTCAACGAGGGCCATAGCCCGGAGTTCTCGCGCAAGCTTGGTGAGCGTGGTTGGATCGGCATGACGTGGCCCAAGGCCTATGGCGGCGGCGAGCGGTCGTTCTTCGAGCGTTACGTCGTGACCGAGGAGTTGCTCGCGGCGGGCGCACCGGTGAGTGCGCACTGGATCGCCGACCGGCAGAGCGGCCCGTTGCTCCTGCGCTACGGGACCGATGCGCAGCGGCGGCGCTACTTGCCGCGGATTGCCGCCGGCGAGTGCTACTTCTCCATCGGCATGAGCGAACCCGACAGCGGCTCGGATCTCGCCTCCGTGCGCACCCGCGCGGAGCGCGTCGAGGGCGGCTGGCTTGTCAACGGTGCGAAGATCTGGACCACCGACGCGCACCGCAACCACCACATCATCGCGCTCGTGCGCACGGCGCCGGTTGCCGAGAACCGCCATGCCGGACTGTCGCAGCTTCTCATCGACCTCGACGCCGACGGCGTAACGGTGCGTCCGATCAAGAACATGGCCGGCGGCGAGGACTTCAACGAAGTGGTCTTCGAGGACTGCCTGGTGCCCGACGACGCCTTGGTCGGCGAGGCGGGGAACGGCTGGACGCAGGTGACCAGCGAATTGGGCTACGAGCGCAGCGGCCCGGAGCGGTTCCTGTCCGCATTCCGCGTGTTCGTGGAATTCGTCCGCCACGTGGGGCCCGATCCGCAAGCCGATGACGCGGCACTGATCGGCCGGCTCGCAAGCCACTTGATGACGCTTCGCAAGATGTCCATCTCGGTGGCCGGCATGCTGCAAGCCGGGCGCAGTCCGGCCGTGGAGGCGGCCTTGGTGAAATCGGTTGGCAACGACTTCGAGAAGCTGTTGCCGGAACTGGTGCGCCTGCAGACACCTGCCTTGCCGAGCGACCATCCGCTGCAACGCAGCGTGTCGCAGACGCTTCTCCACGCACCGTCGTTCACCATTCGCGGTGGCACGCGCGAGATCCTGCGCGGCGTCATCGCGCGCGGCTTGGGCTTGCGTTGATGGAATCGCTCATCGCGCAGACCGCCGAGCGGATCTTCGCCGACCACGTTGACAAGGCTCTCCTAGATCGAGCGGAGGCACCCGCGGGCGTGTTCCCGGACGCGCTATGGCGCACCGTGCAGGAATCCGGACTGCACCTGGTCGGCCGGCCGGACTCTGGGAGCGAACTCGGCGACCTGTTCGGCTTGCTGAAAGTGGCCGGTCGCCACGCGGTGCCCTTGCCGCTGGCCGAAGTGCTGGTCGCCAACGCCGTGCTGCCCGATGTCCCGGACGGCGCGGGATTCACGACCATCGCGGTCGATGGCATCGCGCCTTGGGCCCGCGCCGCGAGCCAGGTTCTCGACTTGGACGG
Organism: Candidatus Azotimanducaceae bacterium; assembly: GCA_965203685.1. Lineage (GTDB taxonomy): Bacteria > Pseudomonadota > Gammaproteobacteria > Pseudomonadales > Azotimanducaceae > VXYL01. Next base: position 3,873,241 of record OZ241908.1, on the reverse strand, counting down.
CACCTTGCACGTGTCCTTCACCGTCGAACCGGATGCGAACATCGCCGGCGAGCCGCGCGACCGCGTGAACGCCGGCGAGACCGACAGGGTTGCGGTGCCCAGCGAACTCGATCTCTACATGGCCCTGTCCCGAACGTCGCTCATGGCGGGGGCACTCGAGCGCACGATGGAGATGGCCGTGGATTACGCGACGGAGCGCTCGCAGTTCGGCCGTCCCATCGCCAAGTTCCAAGCCATCCAGCACAACTTGGCTGTGCTTGCCGGCGAGGTCGCGGCCGCGGTCCGGGCTTGCGACGGCGCGATCGAGTCGCTGGGCTCTGCCGGTGCGGACAACCAGATCGCCGCCGCCAAGGCGCGCGTGGGCGAGGCTGCGGGGACCGTCGCCGAGATCGCCCACCAGGTGCACGGCGCGTTCGGCTTCACCCACGAACACAGCCTGCATCACTTCACCCGCCGACTCCTGGCTTGGCGCGACGAATACGGACGGGAGCGCGAGTGGCAGGAGCGACTCGGGCGTCGCGCAGCGGCCCGCGGGGCGGATCAGCTCATGGACTTCATCACGCGTGGGCGATAGCGGGTCTCCGCCCGGTCAAAGACTCGCGACCATTGCGGTTAGCGAGTGCCTGCTCGGCCGCGCCGTTCGCTGGGACGGCGACCACAACGGCGATGTCTGGCCGCGCGAGGTTGTAGGGCGGCTGTTCCGCTGCGTCGGCCTGTGTCCCGAAGTCGGCATCGGGATGGGAGTGCCGCGGCCACCGATCCAGTTGACCGGCGATCCGGATGCGCCGCGGGCCGTCGGCGTCGATGATCCTGCGTCGGACTACACGGATCGTCTCGCGGGCTATGCGCACAGGATCGCGACGACTTTGGACGGGGTGTCTGGTTACGTCTTCGCCGATCGGTCCCCGAGTTGCGGCCTTGCGGGGGTCAAGGTGTACGACTCGGCGGGCCGCTACCGCCGTCTTGGTCGCGGCGTCTACGCGGCGGACGTGCTGGCCGACCGCCCGGAACTGCCCGCGGTCGATGCCGAGACCCTGAACTGCCGGGATGTACTGATCGACTTCGCCCTCGCCGTGGTGGCATATGCGGGGCGGTGCCAAGAGGACACGGACATGGCCGACCTGCGCGCGACGATAGAGCACCGGGTCGCGAGTACGGCAGCCACCCTTAAGAACCTTTCATCGGAGGGAGTATGAGAACACGTCATATCACTGCTGGATTCCTGCTGTGCGCGGCGGCAGCGCACGCGACGGCGGCCGAGCCTGCCAAGGCAGCCGCGGAGATCATCAACCCCGCTGGCGAGGTAATCGGCAAGGCGGCCTTCGAGCAGACGCCGAGTGGCGTGTTGATCCAGGTCACCGTGTCCGGACTCACCCCCGGCGGACATGGGATCCACCTGCACAGCGCGGGTGCGTGCTCGCCGGACTTCGGCGCCGCGAAGGGGCACATCAACCCCGACGGCAAGGCGCACGGCCTGCGCCACCCCGATGGCCCCGACAACGGCGATCTGCCGAACTTGATCGCCGGCGCCGACGGCCGCGCCGACGCCGAGTTCTTCACCCCGCGCGTTACGGTCGCGGGCGGAGAGCAACCGGCGCTTCTCGACGAAGACGGGTCCGCCGTGATCATCCACGAGCACCCCGACGACCACATGACGCAGCCCATCGGTGGTGCCGGCGGGCGCGTGGCCTGCGGCGTGGTGAAGGGGGTCTAGCGCCCGGACATGGCGCTCGCCGCCACCCCGACCGTGCTTGCGGCGCGCGGCAAGTGGCGCTACCGCGGCGATAGGCGGCCGCCGTTCGCGCAAGCGCCGCAAGCGGGGCAGGAGTCCGTCTGGGACTATCCCCGTCCGCCACGCGTTCTCGCCGACCCCCGTCGTGTGCGCGTTGTCGCGGCGGGGCACCTGGTGGCGGATAGCAACCGTGCCGTGCGCGTCCTGGAGACCGCCTCGCCGCCGACGTTCTATGTGCCGACCGCCGACGTCGACCCGGACTGCATGCGCGCAACGCCCGGCACCACGCATTGCGAGTGGAAGGGGTTGGCGCGCACCTACGATGTGGCCGGGGTCGCCGAGGCCGCTTGGACGTACATCGAAACGTACCCGGAGTACGCATCGCTCGCTAGCCACTTCGCGTTCTATCCCGCGAAGCTCGACTGCACCGTGGATGACGAGACTGTCGTGGCGCAACCTGGCGACTACTACGGCGGCTGGGTGACCGCCGAGATCGTTGGACCCTTCAAGACCGGTGACGAGGCAACCGCCTGGTGGTAAGTCACCCGCCGAAGGCGGCACCGAGCTGGAACACCGGCAGGTACATCGCGATGATCAGACCGCCGACCAGGACGCCGAGTACGCCCATGGTCATCGGCTCGATCAGCGTGGTGAGTTGATCGACGGCTTCGTCCACGCGGAGTTCCAACTGCTCCGCGGAGCGCCCGAGCAGGTCGTCGAGCCGGCCCGATTCTTCGCCGATGGCGACCATGCGCACGACCGTGCTCGGAAACACACTGCGTTCGCGCATGGCGGCCTGCAGTGACCGCCCTGCCGTGACTTCATCGCGTATGGCGAGGACGGCGGCGACATAGGTGGCATTGCCGGTTGCGCCCGCCACGGCGCCGAGGGCTTCGACCAACGGCACGCCGGCCGCTAGCGCGGTGGCGAGCGTGCGGGCGAAGCGCGCGACGGCAGCCCGGGCGAGGATCGGCCCCGCGACCGGCGTAAAGAGGCTCACGCGGTCTAAGGCGTTGCGGAATGCCTCTGATCGTTTGCTGAGAACCACCCAGGCGATACTGATGACAGCGATGACCAAGGCGCCCACCCACCACCAGGCCTGCGCAGCCTCGGAGAGCGCAACGACGAAACGGGTCGCGGCCGGAAGTTCGGCACCGGCGCTTGCGAAAACGGCCTCGAACTGCGGCACGACGTGGATCAGCATGACTGCGGTCACGACGATCGCAGCCACAACGACCACGGCGGGATAGGTCAGGGCCTTCTTCGCCTTGCGCCTGATGTCGGCGGATTTCTCCTGGTAGGTCGCAATCCGGTCGAGCATCGTGTCCAGCGCGCCTGACTGCTCGCCGATGTCCACGAGGTTGCGATACAGGCCATCGAAGTGTTGCGGGAACCGCGCGAGCGCTGCGGACAGGGTTGCGCCGGTGCCGATGTCGGCGCGAACGGCAGCGATCATCGCGGCCGCGGCCGGATTCTTCGTCTCTCCCGAGAGGATGTCCAAGGTCTGCACCATGGGCACGCCGGCGCGCATCATGGTCGCCAACTGGCGGCTGAACAAGGTGATCGAGACGGGCTTGATCCGCCCTCGGTTTAGCCGCTGCTGGCGACGCCTTGGCTTCAGGCGTTGAACATGGATGCCGTCTTGGCGCAGCCGAGCGCGTGCGAAGGCGGCGGACGGGGCGGCCAGTTCGCCCGAGGCCCGCTCGCCTGACGCCGCCGTGCCCTCCCAGGCGAATGTGCGTTGCCGTTCCACGACGCCTCAACGCGTGGTCATGACGCGGTTCACTTCCCGCAGTGATGTGAGCCCACTCGCGGCCTTCCGCAGTCCGGCCCGTCGCACATTGTCGTGGCCGAGGGTCTGCGCCGTCTCGGCGAGCGCCAAGCTATCGCCATCGGCGAGAATCAGCCGCTGAAGTTCGGGTTCGAGGGGGACGACCTCGTAGATTCCGGTGCGGCCCTTGTAGCCGTGGTCGCAGTCCGCGCAGCCGTCGTCGTTGGCCTCGTACAACTGCATTCCCGCGTCGATTTGGGCGCGGTCGAAGCCTTCCGCTACGAGGGCATCGTCCGGCAGGTGCACGGCGCGCCGGCATGTCGGGCATAGGAGCCTGGCTAGCCGCTGGGCGACGATCAACGTCACCGAGGTGGCGAGGTTGTACGCGGGGATGCCCATGGTCCGCAGCCGGGTCAGTGTTTCGGGCGCCGAGTTCGTGTGCAGCGTGGACAGCACGAGGTGGCCGGTCTGCGCGGCCTTGATGGCCGTCTCCGCGGTCTCGAGGTCGCGCATTTCGCCGACCATCACGACGTCCGGGTCCTGGCGCAGGAAGGCGCGTAGCGCTGTCGCGAAATCCAAGCCGATCCGGGAGTTCACCTGGACCTGGTTGATGCCGTCGACGTTGATCTCCACGGGATCCTCGACCGTGGCGATGTTGCGGTGCTCGGCGTTGAGCCTGTTGAGCCCGGCATAGACGGTGACCGTCTTGCCACTGCCGGTCGGTCCTGTGACCAGCACCATGCCCTGGGGACGTCCGAGGGCGTCCCGGTACAACCGGTTCTGTTCCGGCTCGAAACCAAGGTCGTCGATGCCGAGGTTGGCTGCCGCCGAGTCCAGGATCCGCAGGGCCACCTTCTCGCCGTGCATCGTCGGCAAGGTGTTGATGCGGAAATCGACAGCCCGCTGCCCCGCGCTCAACTGCAAGCGACCATCCTGCGGCATCCGCCGTTCGGTGACGTCGAGCTTGCCCATCACCTTGAGACGCGCCGCAAACCGCCGACCCAGGCGGGCCGGGGGCCGCCGCGCTTCGCGGAGGATGCCGTCGACGCGCATCCTGACGCGATAGAACCCGTCGTAGGGCTCGAAGTGGATGTCCGACGCACCGGACTCGACCGCGTCGAGCAACGTCTGATGGATGTACCGGACTACGGGCGTCTCGTCGGTTTGGTCGCCGCCGGCGTCATCGCCCGGCCGAAGCCGCGCCAACTCCGCGTCGTCCTGGCTTGCGAGTTCCGCGAGGAGTGTCTCGTCCCCCGCCGAGCGGTAATCGTTGACCGCGGCCATGAGCTTGGCCGGCTCGACCAGCACCGGTTCGGTCTCGAGGCCGGTCGCCGCCGCGAACGCGTCGAGCGCCTCGCGTTTTCCCGCGTCAGCGATCGCAACGAACAGCCGCGTCCCCCGCTTGACCAGCGGCAGCGCGGCGTGGCGCCGAACCAACTCTTCGTTGACCAGGTGTGTCGGCATGCTGGTGAGGTCGAAGGCGGCGAGATCGACGCGTGGCAGGTCGAACGTCGCATTGCCTGTAGCGCGGTGTTCTTCCGCAACGGCGGCACTTGGTGGCTGGCGACCGCGACGTCGCATGGTGGCTTTCAATGTGCTCACGATCGGGTCCCCGGAAGGTCTTGCGGCCAGTGTGAAAGGCGCTCAGGCGTAGGGGAAATGGACAATCTCTCGGATCGGCGTGGGACATCGGCCCGCCGTGCTGTAGGCCGTTTGCCGTTTACGCCGAACGGCGTGCTGGTGGAAGCTAATCAGCCACTTCACTTTCAACCGGCACGGAGTATTCAAGATGTCCAAAACCAGTCGGCCGACCGGCTTCACACTCATTGAACTGATGATCGCGGTGGCGATCATCGGCGTGCTTGCCGCCGCCGCCATACCGGCGTATCGAAGCTATGTCGAGAACTCCAACATGGCCAAGGTGAACATGCACTACCGCCAAGGCGCCCGTTTCGTCGGGAACGAACTGCAAAAGGTGGAGACCCAGATTGCGCTGGGAACGATCGTGGCCAGCGTGGCCGACCAACGCTACACGGCCGAGGACTGGATCGCAGCGCTGAACGGCGGCGCGGCTGACGGGGAAGGCGGCCGGGCGCCGAACGGCGAGGATGCCTATGCCGGGCTCGCCAACGACGCGGGCGGCGTGGTGGGCGTCGCCATCGAGGGCACGTTTGCGGATCGCGACTTGGTCGTTGTGCTCACCAGGCCAGCCTATGGCGACCTCGCCACGGACACGCGCCGCATCGCGCTGGCCGACGTCTGATGGTCGCGTGGAAGCGGTCACTATGGACCCTGCCCGGCGTCGGGGGCTTCACGCTCGTGGAGTTGCTGGTCGCGGTCGCCGTGGTGGCGTTGCTCGCCGCCATCGCGGTGCCCGTCTACCGGGACTACGCGGGGACGTCCCGGGACAGCGTCCTGCTGAACCAGATCAACGCGATGGTGGTGTTCCAGGAGGACACGCGTCTGCGCACCGGGCGGTACGGCGCTGGCGAATACGACGGCGCCCGCGGGGTGAATACGTTGCGTACTTCAATCGGCTGGGCACCGGCGGCGGACGATGGTCGCACCTACGCCGTGACGGCCGACGCCGGAACAAGCTGGACGGTGACCGCTACCGACGCGAGTGGGCGCAGTCTTTGCCGGGTGTTCCCTGCGGGCGACGAGTGCCCGGCGCCGTGAACCGTCTGTGGTACGGGCCATTGGGCCGGAGTAGAATGCCCGGCGCGCCCCAGTTCCGTGCCGGAATAGCTCAGCCAGGTAGAGCAACTGATTCGTAATCAGTAGGTCCGCGGTTCGACTCCGCGTTCCGGCACCATTCAAAAACAAGGGATTGCCGGGATGTCAGCAGAACTCATTGCCATCATCGCCTTTGGGTGCATCGTCGTCGGCCTACTGCTGGACGACCGCCGCCATGCGGATGCGCGAATGAATGGGATGCAGAGCCGGATGGACGAGATGCAGAGCGCGCTAGGCGGGTTGGAAGAGCGCTTGGCGCGCATGGGAGGGATGCTGGCCGTGGGCTGCCGCGCCGCGGAGCCGCCCGAAACCAGTTAAGAACGCTCAACCACGGCCACGATGCGCATTGACAGGTCGAGCGGCCGCACGTCCTTGGTCAGTTCTCCGACCGATATGAAGTCGACGCCTGTCTGCGCGATCTCCGCGACAGTGGCCATGGTGATCCCACCCGACGCCTCCAGCCCGACGCGTCCGTTGGCGACCGCTACCGCCTCGCGCAGTGTCGCGATGTCGAAGTTGTCGAGCAGTACGCGGTCGACGGCGGCGTCGATGCTCTCCTTGAGTTCGCCGATGTTCTCCACCTCGACCTGCAGCAGCTTGTCGGGGTGGTGACGCCGTGCCGTGGCGACGGCCTCGGCAATGCTCCCCGCTGCCGCGATGTGGTTCTCCTTGAGCAGAAAGGCATCGAACAACCCCATGCGGTGGTTCTGCGCGCCGCCGACGCGAACGGCGTACTTCTGCGCCACGCGCAGTCCCGGGAGTGTCTTGCGCGTATCTAGGATGACGGCGCGCGTAGTGGCCACGGCATCGACGAAGGCCCGCGTGCGGGTGGCGGTCCCCGACAGAAGCTGCAGGAAGTTGATGGCGGTGCGCTCGACGCTGAGCAGGCTCCGCGCGGACCCTTCGAGTTCCGCGAGCAGATCGCCTGCGGCGAGCCGCTGACCGTCGCTTGAGTGCCAGCGGAGTTCCAGGGACGGATCCACCTGCCGGCAGGCTTCCGTCACCCACGGTTGGCCGCAGAGCACGCCGGGGTCGCGGGTGACGATCCGCGCTACTGCGCGCGTTGACGGCGCGATCAGTTCGGCGTTGATGTCGCCGGGACCTAGGTCCTCGCGAAGGGCGCTGGCGACGTTGCGTCGGACGGTCTCGGTGTCGGGTTCCATGGGCCTAGTGTGCCGTTTTCCGCGTTGAGGATGGCACGCATCGCTGCTGGGTGCGCGGGCGGAATGCGGACGAGGACGTCCGCGCACCTCGCAGATCGCTTCGTGTATCCGGATTTGACCGATCGGGGATGTGCTTCCATATTGGTTGCATGCTTCACGTCACGGATGACCACTGGCTCGTCGGTGCGCGCCGCATCGACTCGCCCAATGCCGGCCCGCGGCCCGATCCCGGGGACATCTCCTTGGTGGTGGTGCACGGCATCTCGCTTCCTCCGGGGGAGTTCGGGACCGGTTGCGTCGAGGCGTTGTTCACCAACACGTTGGCGATCGACGCGCACCCCACGTTCGCGGACCTCGACGGCGTGCGCGTATCCGCCCACCTCTTGATCTCGCGGCGCGGGCGGGTGACGCAATTCGTTGCCTTCGACCAGCGGGCCTGGCATGCCGGGGTATCCAGCTACCGCGGTCGCCAGGGGTGCAACGACTTCTCCATTGGGATCGAGTTGGAGGGCACGGACTCGATGCCCTACACGAACACCCAGTACGCGCGGTTGGCCGCCGTCATTGCCGCGCTCATTGTCCGCTATCCCGAGCTCTCGGTCTCGACCATCGCCGGCCACGCGGAGGTCGCACCCGGCCGCAAGACAGATCCCGGTCCGTCGTTCGACTGGCCTCGCCTCATCCGAGCCGTTACTTGACGAAGGAACGCATCGGCATCGACCTCGGCGGGACCAAGATCGAGGCCGTCGTGCTTGGCGCAGACGGAACGGTAGCGTGGCGCAAGCGCATTGCCACGCCGCGGGAGTACCACGGCACCGTCGCGGCGATCACGGCGTTGGTCGCGGAAATCGACCGCCTGACCGGCACCGCGATCCCGATTGGCATCGGCACCCCCGGTGCCTGGGTGGCGGCTACGCGCACCATGAAGAACTGCAACTCCACCTGGCTCAACGGGCAGCCGCTGCTCGACGACTTGAACACCCTGTTGGCCAACCGGGTGCGCATCGCCAACGACGCCGACTGCTTCGCGCTGTCAGAAGCTCTCTCCGGTGCCGGCATCGGCGCGTCCGTGGTTTTCGGCGTGATCCTGGGGACGGGCGTTGGTGGCGGCATCGTCGTCGATGGGCGGCTGCTGAACGGTCCGAATGCGGTTACGGGCGAGTGGGGCCACACCCCGCTGCCGTACCTGCGGGCGGACACGGCGCTCGATGAGTCGTTGGCGGACCGGCCCTGCTACTGTGGCCGGACCAATTGCATCGAGACGTTCCTGTCCGGCCCCGGCTTGGCGAAGACCCACCTGGCCCTGACCAGCGAGCGCGTAGCGGCCACCGACGTGCCCGCGGACTCGCCGACCATCGATCTCTACACCACCATGCTGGCCCGCGCCTTGGCACAGATCGTCAACGTGCTTGACCCGGACGTCATCGTGCTCGGTGGTGGCGTGTCCAACCTGCCTGGCTTGGCGAGCGCGGTGACCACGAAACTGCCACGGTACGGTTTCTCGCACGAAGGGCGCACGAGGATCGTCGTTGCCGAGCACGGCGATGCCAGTGGCGTGCTCGGTGCTTGCCGCCTGTGGCCGAGTGGGGCTGACACGGAACCGTAACGGCGAGGGCGGGTCCCATGGGCGTATAATCGTCGCGATGGTGCCAGGATGGCCCGGAGCTTGAACTAAGGCTTACCGCCAATGGACGTGACCGACCATGAGCGAGGCGCGCAGGACCGTCGCGCACCGGAGGCGTCCCAAGGCGTGTCCAACGGCGCGGATCCGAACCCTGCCGAAACCAGCGAGTGGCTCGAGTCGCTGGAGAACATCCTTGAACACGACGGCATCGAACGCGCGAACTTCCTCTTGGAGCGCCTGTCGTCCCGGCTGACGGAGACTGGCGCACCGCTGCCGTACACCGTCACCACGCCGTACCGCAACACCATCCCGGCGCACAAGGAAGCGTTCATGCCGGGCGATTTGTTCATGGAACGGCGCATCCGCTCGCTGATCCGCTGGAATGCGCTGGCGATGGTGGTGCGCGCCAACCGCCGCAACGCGGATCTCGGCGGCCACATCTCGACGTTCGCCTCCGCCGCGACCCTCTACGACGTCGGCTTCAACCATTTCTTCCGGGCGCCTACGGACGAGCAGGCGGGCGATCTCATCTATTTCCAGGGGCACAGTTCACCGGGGATCTACGCGCGCTCGTACCTCGAGGGCCGGCTGAACGAAGGCGATCTGGACGCCTTCCGCCGGGAGGTCGAGGGTGGCCTGTCGTCGTATCCACACCCTTGGCTGATGCCGGACTATTGGCAGTTCCCGACCGTTTCCATGGGCTTGGGGCCGATCCAGGCCATTTACCAGGCGCACATCATGAAGTACCTGGACAGCCGCGCGCAGATCCCGATGGGCGACCGCAAGGTGTGGGCCTTCCTGGGCGATGGGGAGTGCGACGAGCCGGAGTCCCTCGGCGGTCTTGGGCTCGCCGGGCGCGAGAAGCTCGACAACTTGATCTTCGTGGTCAACTGCAACCTGCAGCGTCTCGACGGCCCGGTGCGGGGCAACGGCAAGATCATCCAGGAACTCGAGGGCGTGTTCCGCGGCGCCGGCTGGAACGTCATCAAGGTCGTCTGGGGCCGTCTCTGGGATCCGCTCTTCGCCAACGACACCCAGGGCCTGTTGCAGCGACGCATGGATGAAGTGGTCGACGGCGAATACCAGAACTACAAGGCCAAGGGCGGCGCCTACACGCGGGAGCACTTCTTCGGCAAGCACCCGGAACTCAAGGCGCTGGTCGCCAACCTGTCCGACAACGACATCATGCACCTGAACCGGGGTGGCCACGATCCGTTCAAGGTCTACGCGGCCTATCACGCGGCCGTGCATCACAAGGGAGAACCGACCGTCATCCTCGCCAAGACCGTCAAGGGATACGGCATGGGCGATGCGGGCGAAGCGGAGAACACGACCCACCAGGTCAAGAAGCTCGACCTCGAGGAACTCAAGCATTTCCGGGACCGTTTCGACTTGCCGATCACGGACGACCAACTTGGCGATGTCCCCTACTACCGGCCGCCGCCGGACTCGCCGGAGACGGTCTACCTCAAGCGCCAGCGCGAGAAGCTCGGTGGGACGATCCCGAAACGCGTCGGTGCGGCCGCCGACGTTCCGGTGCCGCCGCTCGACATTTTCCAGCAGCAACTCGCCGGCACCGGGGACCGGGCCGTGTCGACGACGATGGCCTTCGTGCGCATCCTCTCGACGCTTGCGCGCGACAAGGGCATCGGCGATCGCATCGTGCCGATCATCCCGGACGAAGCCCGCACCTTCGGCATGGAAGGCATGTTCCGCCAGCTCGGCATCTACTCCTCGGAGGGCCAGCTTTATCAGCCGGAGGACTTCGCCGAGATCGCGTCGTACCGGGAGTCCAAGGACGGCCAGGTCCTCGAGGAGGGCATCAACGAGGCGGGCGCCTTTTCTGCGTGGTTGGCGGCGGCGACCTCGTACAGCACGCACCGCTACACCTTGGTGCCGTTCTACATCTTCTACTCCATGTTCGGCTTCCAGCGCGTGGGCGACTTGGCCTGGGCGGCGGGCGATACGCAAGCCCGGGGCTTCCTGCTCGGAGCGACCGCAGGCCGGACGACGCTGAACGGCGAGGGCCTGCAGCACCAGGACGGGCACAGCCACCTACTGGCATCGGCCATCCCGAACTGCATCGCCTACGATCCGTGCTACGCGCACGAACTGGCGGTCATCATCCATGACGGGCTGCGGCGCATGGTGGGCAACGGCGAGCGGCTCTTCTACTACATCACCGTGATGAACGAGAACTACCCGCAGCCCGCCATGCCGGAAGGTGCGGCCGAGGACATCCTCAAGGGCATGTATCTTCTCGAGAGCTACGGATCCAAGCCCTCGACAAAACGGGCCAGTTCGGACCCCAAGAGGGTCCGCCTACTGGGCAGCGGAACGATCCTTCGCGAAGTCCGCAAGGCCGCGCGCCGGTTGTTCGACGACTATGGCATCGCGAGCGACGTCTACAGCGTGACCAGCTTCACGGAACTCGCCCGCGATGGCAACGACGTCGCCCGCTGGAACCTGCTGCACGCGGACCATGAGCCACGCGTGAGCCATGTGGCCCGATGTCTCGATGGCGATGCGCCGGTCGTGGCCTCCACGGACTACGTCAAGGCCGTGGCCGAGTCGATTCGCGGCCACTTCGACGCGCCCTACCGGGTACTCGGTACCGACGGCTTCGGCCGCAGCGACACCCGCGAGCGCCTGCGCGATTTCTTCGAGGTCGACGAGCGTTTCGTGACGCTTGCGGCACTGCGTGAGCTGCAGGAGCGCCAGGTCGTGTCGGCGGCCGCGGTCACCGACGCCATGCGCCGCTTGGATATCGCGCCCGACAAGGTGAACCCGAGGCTGTCGTGAGCGCCATGGACGTCGTGATCCCGGACATCGGCGATGCCGAGGATGTCGAGGTCATCGAGATCTGCGTGGCTGTCGGCGATGCCGTTGGCGAGAACGATGCGCTGATCGTCATCGAGTCCGACAAGGCGTCCATGGAAGTACCCGCGCCCTTCGCAGGCACCGTGAGCGAGGTGCTGGTGGCGCTTGGCGACCACGTCAACACGGGCGATCCGATCATGCGTGTGGCGGCGGATGCGTCCGCTGTCGCGGACGCGGCCATTGCGGCGCCGGAGCCCGAGGCGGTTGCCGCACCGGATGCGCCTGTCATCGAAGCCCCACAGCCGGCTCCCCAGCCGGCCCCGACCGTCGAGCCCCGGGTCGTTGACGGTGTCGGCGCGAAGGTCTACGCCGGGCCCGCAGTGCGCCGCCTCGCCCGCGAGATGGGCGTCGACCTTGCGGCGGTGCCCGGCACGGGCGCCAACGGCCGGATCGTCAAGGACGACGTCAAGACGTTCGTCAAGAAGGCCCTGAGTGCGCCGCCCACGGCGGCTGGACTGGCACCGATGCCCGAGATCGACTTCTCCCGTTTCGGGGACGTCGAGACGGTGCCGTTGTCCCGGATCCGCGCCCGTGGAGCGGCCAACCTGCATCGAAGCTGGCAGCACGTCGTGCATGTCACGCAGCACGACGAGGCCGATGTCACGGACCTTGAGGCCTTCCGCGCCGGGGTCAAGGACGAGGCGTCGGGGCTCGGCATCAGGCTCACCCCGCTGCCGTTCATCGTCAAGGCTTGCATCCATGTCCTTAAGCGGCATCCGCCGTTCAATGCGTCCTTGGACACGGCTGTCACCGCGCTCATCCTGAAGCGCTACTACAACATCGGCATGGCGGTGGATACGGACGACGGTCTCGTCGTGCCGGTCATCCGCAACGCCGACGCGCTCGGCATCTACGAGTTGGCCGAGGAATCCACGCGCCTCGCGGCTGCGGCCCGCGAAGGAAAGCTCAAGCCGGATGAAATCCAGGGCGCCAGCTTCACGATCTCCAGCCTCGGCGCCATTGGTGGCACCGGGTTCACGCCGGTGGTCAACGCGCCGGAGGTGGCGATTCTCGGCGTCGCCCGCCTGGCCACGCGGCCCGTCTGGGACGGCACGGGCTTCCGCCCCCGCGAGGTGTTGCCGCTGTCCCTGTCCTACGATCACCGCGCCATCAACGGGGCGGAGGCCGGGCGTTTCGTGTCCGACTTGGTGGCGACGCTCGGCGACATCCGGAGGTTGGCGCTTTAGGAACCGGTCTAGGAGGCCAGGAGGTCAAGGATGAGACCGTTGACATTCACCGCGTATCCCGACCGTCCCGTGACAGTCAATCCCGTCTCGGTGACCCGGGTGGAAATCGCATCGCCCGCGTCGGCCAAGCAGCACCCGGTGCTGCTGGTCTTCGGCGGCTACCCGAGCGCCGAGGGGGAACGGTCGATGTGCGTGGCCGAGTTCTCCGACCGGACGATCGCAGGACGCGTGCGCGAACGCATCGGCGAGCACCTTTGGCAGGATGGCGCGCCGCCACTCAACGACGAGGAGAAGCGCCTGATCGCGGACAACCCGGCGACCCACGACGACGGCTTCGTGAGCGATCGTCGATCCGTCCCGACCGACCAGTCGGATCACCCGTCGGTGGTCTTCGAACGAAACCGCTCGACCCCACCAGCTCGCGGCAAGCCGTAAGAGGGTACGCGGACGTCCACGTCCGCATTCGCATCCGCAAGTTGCGCCCCCCGGAACCATTCGGGTAAAACACCGACGGTTCCAGCAACGAGCTACGCCCATGCCTTCGTTCGATGTCGTCTCCGAGGTGGATCTGCAGGAGGTCCGTAACGCCGTCGACCAGACCAACCGGGAACTGCGCACGCGCTTCGACTTTCGCGGCGTCGATGCCGGCGCGGAACTCGAGGGCGGAGTCGTCACGGTCTGGGCCCAGGAGGAGTTCCAGGTGCGTCAATTGGTCGACATCCTGCAGGACAAGATGACCCGCCGTGGCGTGGACATCGGAGCCTTGGATCCACAGGCCATCGAGGCGTCGGGGAAGCAGAAGCGGCAACCCTTCGGCCTCAAGCAAGGCATCGACCGCGATGCCAGCCGGGGAATCGTCAAGACGGTGAAGGACGCCAAGCTCAAAGTGCAGTCGCAGATCCAAGGGGAGAAGGTCCGCATCACGGGCAAGAAGCGCGACGACCTGCAACGGGTGATCGCAGCCCTGAAGGAGGGCGACTACGGCGTCCCCCTGCAGTTCAACAACTTTCGCGACTGAACTACGGGTCGCGGGAAGGAGTACCCATGAAACGCAAGATCATCGCTGGATTCGCCGTTGTGGCGGCCCTGGCGTGCGCGGCCTGGCTCTACGGCGCGACGTCGGCAGACGACGCGTCGTCGGTCGACGACGGCTTAACGGCGTTGGAGCAGCGGGTCGCCGACCTCGAACGGCGCGTGGCGACGCTGGAGCACCCGGAGGCGCAGTACCTGCCGCTGGGGCGGCCCGGGGACGCAGATCGGACGCCTTGACCCCGTCGCTTACGCGGGGTGCCACATCATCGTGCGAATCTCGCCGAGTTCGCGAGGTAGCTTCGTCCACTCTTCGCCGCCGTCGGTGCTCCTGAACATCTGACCGAGGTTGGTACACGCGAACAGCAGGTTCGGATCCGCGTCATTGGTCGCCACGGTCCAAGGCGTCGAGTTCGTGGGCTCCGGCAGTTGGGCATCCTCCCACGTCTCGCCCCAGTCCCGGCTGCGCAGCAGGCGTCCTTGGGAACCCGGCGGGCCATCGCCGTTGCACAGGAACACCGTCCCGTCGAGGTTCGCGCGGGGCTTCAGGCCGCGCGTGTACTGCCAGGGCGAATCGAGGCGCTGCCAATCCCAACTCCGGCCGTCATCCGTGGACGTGTACAAGCCGACCGCGGTGGCAGCGAGCAGTCTGCGTTGGCCGCCGGCATCGACGATCGCGATGTCGTGAATGTCGGGGAAGGTGAAGCCTTCCTCGCAGCGCTCCCAGGTCTCGCCGCCGTCGCTGGTGTGGTGCACGGCGTCGATTTCGGCACTGACCCAGAACGCATCGGTATCGAAAGGGTCGAAGCGGATGCGCGTGATCCGCGGCTTGCCGATCGGGCACTCGTCGACGAGGTCGATGGGCAGTTCGCGCCACGTCCCGCCGCCATCGTCGGACCGGAACAGGTGACCCGGATTCGTGCCGACGAGCAGGACGTTGGCGTCGTCGGGCGCCTGCGTGAGCGCCCAGACCTGCATGCCGTCGGCGGGCGAGGGCACCCGCGTCGCACGACCGTCCGCATCGCGGCGCATGAGACCCTGGTCGGAGCCCGCCCACACGACGCCGGGCTCGTCGCGGTGGTGCGACAGCGACCACACCCGGCACTCCACGTTCAGCCCGCGGAACGAGAACTCCCACGTCTCACCGAGATCGGCGCTCTCCCAGACACCCCAGCCCACCGTGCCCGCGTAGACCTTCGCATTCATGTCCCGTGCTCCCTCAGCCGATCATCTTCACAGTCTAGCCGGTACGCGGGCGTCCACGCCGCAAAAGGCCCTTGCACAAGGCAATGGCCATCCACCGCTAGGTGCGCCGGACTATCGTTCTCGGTCCCCGTCGGCGGCCGCCGCAGGGGGTGGTCGCCAGATGGTCTCGGGGAATGTGCTGGCCACGAGCCCCCGAGCTTCCAGTTCCGCCAGTTCCTCGGCCGTGTAGCCGAGCAAATCGCAGTAGATTTCGCGGTTGTGCTCGCCGAGCCTAACTGGGGGCGTGCGCAGCGTGTTCGGCGTACGCTGCATCCTGAACGTCAGCCCGGGGTAGCGGAACGGCTTGCCTTCGTCGGCGGTGGGTAGGGGCTCGAAGAACCCTCGCGCGTTCAGTTGCGCATCGTCGAGTGCCTCGACCGCGTTGCGGGTTGGCGCCGCGCAAACGCCCCTGGCCTGCAGTTCGTGGAACACCTCCTCCTTGTCGCGCGTGCCACAAGCGTCGGCGACTAGGGCGTCCAGCGCCGTCGTATTCGCGTGCCGGGCTTGCTGGCTCGCGAAGCGTTCATCGTCCGACAGGTCACCGAGCCCGAGAACGCTGCATAGGCCGGCGAACTCCCGATCGGTGCCCACGTCGATGGCGATCCAGTTGTCGTCCCCGTGGCATCGATAGACGTTGTGGGGAGCGTGGTGCCGGTGCGTATTGCCCTGGGGCGGCGTGTCGCGGCCGTTCATCGTCGCGTCCATGATGTACTCGCCCAACACCGGCAGGAAACCCTCCGTGAGCGGCATCTCGATGAGCTGTCCCTCGCCCGTGCGTTCGCGGTGCCGTAGCGCGAGCATCACGGCCAGCGCGCCTTGTACGCCGGAGATGCCATCGCTCGCCAGCGACTCGCTCAGCAATTCGGGCCCGGCGTCGGGATAGCCGCGCAACAGCGTGTGGCCGACCATCGCCTCCACGTGCAGGCCGAAGGCGCGGAAGTTGCGGTACGGGCCGTCCAACGCGAAGGCCGGCATGCGCAGGACAACGAGACGTGGGTTGACCGCCTTCAAAGATGCGTAGTCGAGGCCTGCCTTGTCGATCGTCTCCGGGACGTTGTTCTCGACTAGGACGTCGCATTCGCGTGCGAGCCGGAGCACGGCCTCGCGGCCCTCGGGCGTCATGATGTCGCAGGTCATGGAGCGTTTATTGCGGGCATGGGAGTTGAACGACGCGTTGCGATTCCAGGGATCGGTACCCGGGTCGCCGTCGGGATAGCCCACGGGTGCCCCGCGGGCGATCAGTTCCCGCACCCGTTCGGGGTTCGGCACCTGTTCCATGCCGCGCGTGAATGGTTGTACGCGGTTGGCGGGCTCGATGCGAACGACGTCCGCGCCCCACTCGGCCAGCAACTGGGTGACGTGGGGTCCCGCCCAAACGACCGTGATCTCGGCGACTCGAATGCCCGCTAGCGGCAAAGGTAGTTCGTCGGAAGCGGGCATCTGTCGTTCCGGCCGAGACCGCGCGGTCTTGAGGATCTCGTCGGCGTGCTCGTTCAGAAGCGGCGCCCGCTCCGGCGGAACACGTGCACCGGCAGATAGGGTGAATGGACGGCCGGGGTACGTCAGCCGGCCCGCCACCGGGTGATCGACTTCGTCCCAAGCGCCCCGGTCCGCGTAGTGCGGGTCGGCAACGACCTCGGCGATGGTGTGGAAGGCGCCGGCGAGCAGGCCGTGCGCCTGCGCGTTCTGCACCGCTTCGCGCTTGGGGCGTTCGGCGAGCCACGCGGCGTAGACCTCCTCGAGGCGCTCGCGCTCGTCGGGAGCGATGTTGAGCGGGTCGATGTCCTCGGTGTCAGGTGCGTCGATCATGTCCAGCAGGCGGGGCAGACGCTTGACGCCCGCGCCCATGATGTTGACGTAGCCGTCGGCGCAGCGGCGCACCCCGATGCCGAACGTCCGCTGGACGGTGCGCAGACGCCCGCCGCACTTGCCGGTATAGGACGCCGCGGTGATCTGGATGGTGCGCCGGTCGCGGCATCCGGCCTGGCACTCGTGGACGGCGACGTCGATCCAGTCGCCAGCGCCCGTCGACTCGGCCCGCCGTAACGCCATCATGGTGGCGAGCGCGGCGGTGATGCCGGCGTGGTAGTGTGCATAGTGGCCGCCGAGCTTCAACGGCTCGCGGTCGGCATGACCGTTGGTGACCAGCGGGCCGCCGATCGCCTGCAGCGTCAGTTCCGAGGCGCGGTAGTCGCGGTAGGGGCCGGTCTGTCCGAAGGGCGTGATCGAAGTCACAACCAAGCGGGGGTTCTCCGCGGACAGCACGTCGAACCCCCAGCCCCAGCGAGCCGCGTCCCCGGGTGCGAAGTCCTCGATCAGGATGTCCGCGTCAGCCGCCAAGCGGCGAATCGTCTCGCCTTCTTGGGCTGCGTCGAGCACCACTGAGCGCTTGTAGCGATTCAGGTGCAGGAAGAGGCCGGAGCATTCCGGGTCGACGATGTCATTGGGAAAAGGACCGAATCGCCGGCTCGGATCGCCGCCAGGCGGCTCGACCTTGACCACGTCGGCGCCGAACTGGGCGAGGAGGTAGCTGGCATACGGTCCCGCGACGTTGCGGGAGAGATCGACGATGCGGACCCCGGCGAGCGGTGCCTCGGCGCTGCCGCTCACTCTTCGTCCTTCCAATAGGGCGGGTTGTTCAGCGGCCCCGGCGTCTGCCCGAGTTGGATCAACAGGCCGTGCGCGCTCTTCGGCGACACGAAGGCATCGATCTCCGGCCCGTCCAGGGTCTTGTCGACGACCCGGATGCCGTGCGCCTCCATGTCGGCGACCTTGTCCTCGAGGTCTGGCACTTGCAGCGTGAGGTGGTGGATTCCCTCGCCGCGCCGCTCGAGGAACTTGGCCAGGAATCCGTCCGGGCTGATCGGTTCCAGCAACTCGATGCAGAAGTCGTGCAGGTCGAACAGGGCGATGCGGAAGTCCCCCGACTTGTGGACGGACGTCCGGCGATGCTTGGCACCGAGCACGTCCTCGAAGAACGTGCGTGCCTTGTCGATGCTGAACACGGCGATGCCGATGTGATCGAAGCGGCCGATCGGCCCTGGCGTCTCGGGCATGGCGGTCCTTAGGCGTTCTCTTGGGTGCCGTCGGCCAGTGTACGGGAACGTCCGTGGTTATTGCTCTTGGGTACGCGGACCTCCCGGGTACGCAATCCTGCCTTGTACCAACCCCAATGCGGACGTGGACGTCCGCGTACGCCAAGCCTTGCCGGGCGGGCGCTACTTCCGACAGACTGTTCGGGCTTGCGAACCGCGGCGGGAGGAGTCAGTGGTAGATGCCGTTCAATCCCATACGCTGGTCTACGGTCGGGCGGATGCGGCCGACCTGCTAGCCGAGTGCTATCGGCATCGCGATCCTGCGGCGCGCAACAGGCGCGCGGTCGTGATGGTCCATGGCGGCGCGTGGACCAGCAATGATCGTCATACGCCGGTGGTGGTCTGCGAAGACCTGGCACGGCACGGATTCACAGTGTTCTCGCTGGACTTCCGGGATGGGCGAAACGGCAAGCACCCCTGTGCGGTGCAGGACATCACGGCAGGCATCCGCCACGTGCGCGCCAATGCGGCGGACCTCGACGTCGACCCGGACGCGATCGGCCTGATCGGGAGTTCGTCCGGCGGCCACCTGGTGCTGCTCGCGGCGATCCAACCGGACACCGAGGCGCATCGCGGCACAGCGGTGGACATGGAGGGCACGTTCGGCGACGCCTCGGAGGTGTCGGCCGCCGTGTCCTGCGTCGTCGCTCTTTGGCCGGTGTCGGATCCGTTGGTGCGTTTCCGCTATGCGCAGGACGTCGGCCGCGAGGAACTCGTCGCGGCCCATTTGCGCTACTACGACGACGAGGAACATATGCAGGCCGCGAGCGTGCCGCGCGCGCTGTGCGCCGCGGAAGCGGAACGCACGCCGCCCTTGCTCTTGGTCCAACCTGGCGAGGATGCCAACGTCCCACGCCGGATGACGCTTGACCTGGTGCGTGCGTACCAGGACGCCGGTGGTGCGCTGCACTACCTGTTCTACCCGGGCCTGCCGCACGCATTCGCCTACCAGGCTTCCGCGGAGACCACGCGCCTCGCGGGCGAGATCCGCACGTTCCTGGATCGGCACGTGGGTGTTGACCGATGAAGCGGCTCGCCAGGTTCGCGGCGTACGCAGTGGCCGTGGTGGTGGTCCTCGTCACCTTGCTGTTCATTGCCTCGGAGAGCGGCGAAGTGGTGGTCCTCACCTCGGTCGATGCAAGCGGCGAGTTCCACGAGACCCGGGTATGGATCGTCGACGTCGAAGACGCGACGTACCTGCGTGCCGGCTCCTCGGACTCGGCCTGGCTCGAGCGCGTGCGTGCGCGACCCTTGGTGATGCTAGAGCGGGGTGAGGAGCGACGCGAGGTGCGCCTCGTCGTCGCGGAAGACCAGACGGGCGTGGTCAACGGGCTCATGGCGTACAAATACGGCGTGGCGGACATGGTGGTCGGCGCGTTTGCACCCCGGGACAACGCCGTCGCGTTGCGGGTGATGGAGCCATAGATGGACTACGAGACCTACCGCCGCTACGGGCTCGACGGGCGCGGGCCGTTGACCGCCAATGGTCGCGCCAACGCCGAGATCATGCGGGCCTTGGACACGCCGGGCGACCGAGCCTATCACCCGTGTCCGGAGGCCTTTCCGCGACCGGGCGCGCCGACCGGGCGCGTGAAGAGCTACCCGGCATGGGCCGAGGCAACCGTGTTCGCCGACACGCGGCGCGACGTGTGGATCTACACGCCCCCCGGCTTCGACGACGTCGATGACGAGCCCGCGCTGATTGTCTTCAACGACGGTGGCGGATACCTCGACCGCGATGGCGCGGTACGCGCGGCCGCCGTGCTCGACACGCTCGCCAACGCGGGCGAGATCCGGCCGACGGTCGCGGTGTTCGTGAACCCGGGCGTGCTCGATGGCGACGTCGATCAGGAAGTGGCCATGGCCCAACGCAGCGTCGAATACGACACCGTCGACGACCGCTACGTCACCTTCCTCGAGGCCGACGTCCTACCGTTTGTAGAAGGCGCGCTCGGGCGTGCCCTCACCCGCGATCCGACGCGGCGGACCATCTGTGGCATCTCGAGCGGCGGCATCTGCGCCTTCAACGCGGCCTGGCATCGCCCGGACCTGTTCGGTCGGGTCATCAGTCACTGCGGTTCGTTCACAGCCATTCGCGGCGGACACAACTATCCGAACATGGTGCGTCGCACGCCCCGCAAGCCAATCCGCGTCTTCATGCAAAGCGGCGTCAACGACGCCGACATCGTCATCGGCAGTTGGCCGCTGGCCAACCAGACGATGGCCGCCGCCCTCGACTTCGCCGGCTACGACCGTCGCTTCGAGTTCGGCGAAGGCGGCCACAACCTGCGCCACGGTGGCGCGTTGTTCGCCGAGACGCTGCGCTGGCTGTGGCGCTGACCGCCGATACGTCCACGTCCATCCCTCGTAGAATCGACGCATGATCGACAAGATGCTGACCTGTACCTGGGCGCCCACCGTCTTCGCCGGTCCCCAGGTGGTGGCGACCAATCCGAAGGGCGAGTTTCCCGACTCCCGAGCCTTGCAGGGCGCGGTGCTCCCGGCGCTCGAGCGCATAGAAGCGCTTGGTCTGTCGCACGTGCTCATCGCCCAGCGTTGGTGGGGCAGCGGCGTCGAGATGGAAGGTTCGTCGCTGGACTGCCTCGCCATGACCGCCTTGTTCGCGGCGCATACGGAGCGTATACGGCTCGTGACCGCCATCCACCCGGGCTTCTTCCATCCCGCGGCGATCGCCAAGTGGGGCACGACGATGGACTGGATCAGCGGGGGCCGCTGGGACATCAACGTCACGAGTGGTTGGAACCTCCGCGAGTTCGACATGTACGGCATCGACACGCTGGAACACGACGAACGCTACGCGCGCTCCGCCGAGTTCATCGATGTGCTGCGCGGCGCCTGGACCACCACGCCCTTCAGCTACGAGGGACGCTTCTACCGCGCCAACGACCTCGAACTCGAACCCAGGCCGTCGACACCGCTGACGGTTTTCCAGGGCGGCCAGTCGGACGACGCCGTCGCGATGGCGGCCGCGCGGTCGGACTGGATGTTCTTGAACGGCGGTTCGCTGGAGCGCATCGAAGGGATCATCGAACGGGTGCGCACGGCGTGCCGTGCCACCGGGAGAACGGTCCGCTTCGCGCTCTATGCCGCGCCGCTCGTACGTCGCACAGATGCCGAAGCCTGGGAGGAAATCGAGACGCGGATCGGTGCCATCGACCGCGACCTGGTCAAGCGCCGCCGCGCCGCCACTGGCGGTGCGGAGGGCATGTGGGCGACGACGGAGGACCTCAGCCTCTTGGATACAAACGAGGGCTATGCCGCGCGGTTGATCGGCAGCCCCGACACGGTCTACGAACGTCTGGAGGCGCTACGGAAACTCGGCATCGAGATGTTGCACTTCGATACACGAGACAAGCTTTTCAACGAGACCATCCTGCCGGAACTCGTCGGCTGAAGGGTCTCTCATGCGAGGGGCTAGCCCCTCGCGCTCCCCGGCTGAAGGCTCTCTCATGCGAGGGGCTAGCCCCTCGCGCTCCCCCGCTGAGGGCTCAACTCCGCCAGTGCGTCGGATCGACGTCCGCGAGCCCGAACATCTGCCAACGGTTGTCCGAACCGTTCTCGTCGACGCTGAGCCCGCTGCCCGGAGGTGTCGACAACGCATGGCGGATGCCCCACTTGGAGATGCCCTGCACACCGTCCATGGCGTCCATTTCGGCGAGCGAGTAGAAGCCCGCCGCTGCGGTCTCGACGCCGTCGCTGGCCGGTTCCCCCGCCACGTAGTCGAGCCGGCAGATGATGTACACGTTCGTGCTCGGCCCGACGACCATGTGGCGAAAGCCCACCACGTCGCGAAAGCGGGCCGTGATGGCCGCTTCCTCGCGCACCTCGCGCTCGACGGCGGTGGCGAGCAGTTCGTCGTGCTCGGCATAGCCGCCCGGCAGTTGCCAGGTGCCGGCGTACGGAGCTTGCCCGCGCTGGATGAGCAGGGCGCGGACTTCGCCTTCGAGTTCGCGCAGCACCACGCCCGAGCAGCCGATGGAGAAATCGCCGAAGTGGACGAAGCCGCACTCGGTGTCCGGACACGCTTGGCGGTCTCGACCGCCGTCGTGGCGCACGATCAGGCGCTCGGCGCAGCGCGGGCAGAACGTCAGCCGGGCCATGGCTGATCGGGCGTTGTGCTCGGGCGTCCTGGCCCGCATCTGAGCGCGTTCCGACGGTCTCGCCTGGAACAAGAGGACGCGCGGTGATGCCCAACTGAACCAAGGCGACCCATGGTGGCTCCCAAGTATCCGTACATTCCTTCATTATGCTCCGCATCGAGAGTCGGGTGCGAAGTGCTGGGTCCAGCGAACCATGATTCACAGCAAGCGCCGCCACATCGACCTCGGCGCTGCCGACCTCGTCAGTCTCGCCGAGGCCCGGGACACCGACGGGTCCCGGTCCAGCTTCAAGGACTGGGCCCGCAACCACGGGATTGACCACGAACTCTCGGAGCTGTGTCTCGCCCATGTCGTTGTCGGTTACGGGCCGGCGTTGTCGGTGACCGCGTTGAGACGCTCGAAGGCACGAGATTCTGCGTCCATCCGCGCTTGAAGCGCCGGCGGCTGCGTCTCGTCGCGCGCGCCGCCCGGAACCCGCGGCAGCGGCAACAGGTCGCGCAGTTCGGCGGCATGCGCCGAGAGCTGCTCGTCGCTGTAGCCGGCCACCGCGATCGCGATGTCGCGGATCGCCGACCGATGCGCCACGCCCGCGGCAATCAGGGCCGCCAACGCTTCCGGTCGTCTGGCAAGGGCAAGACCGCGGGCCGCGAACAACGCCGCGACGTGACCGTCGGGACCTGCGCGTGACCGTGCCAGTTCCTTGAGTCGAAAGGCATCTGCCTCGGCCGTCGCGAACAGGCCGATGTTCAGCAGGCCTAGCGTCGTCAGCCACACTCTCGGCGAACGGTCCGCGGACTGGATTTCCCAGACGAACTCGAGCACCTCCGGATCCCTAGGCCACAGGGCGCACAGTGTCCCGGGGATGGTGTGCCAGGCCGGAAACTGCCTGCCGTAGGCGATCAGAATCTCCTCGCCACTGGCCTGCCGGGGATTCTCGAAGTCAAGACCCCGTGCGATCTCCACGAGCGCGTCCCTGATCCCCTGCGATGGGTCGGGCCGCGGCGAGTCGGACGAGCGTGCCTCCGGCGGCGTCTCCCGCGGGACAACCCGCGGAACGGGCTCCGGCGCCAGCTCCAGCCCGCTCACCCGCTCGAAGGCCGCGCGCTGCGACGCATCGAGGTTGTAGCCGCTACTCGCGTGCGTCTGCCGCCAGTACGTCATCAGAAACGCCTTGAGGCCGTCGACCTCGTGAAACGTCCGAGTCGGCAGGGGACCGAACGGACCAGCGCCTGCTCCACGGATCACGCCTGGCGGCGCGCTGTGCGGGAGATAGACCGTGTAACCGGCCAGCGCGTGGATCGTCGTCTCGACGATCACGGGATCCTCGCTTGCGATTCCCTCGGCCACGAGTGCGTTGGCCGACTCGTTCGAGACGCCTTCGTCGAAGACGCCGCGGTCGTGGAACCGGTCGAATCGCTCCGCGTCTTGCCCGGGTGCGGCGGAGGCACCGCACACGAGAGCCAAGCAGGCGCCAAACCCGATCGGTCTCATCCCCTTCCCGTTCACGGACCCGTACGCAGAATGCCATCAGCGACCGGTGCGCACCAGTCTGGTGGAGGCTGGTCGCGCGCTGACCATCGACCATGTCTCGTGCTGTTTCGGGCACGGACCTAGGGCTCCCCTGGCTCTACGACTCTCGGTCGACCGCCTGCGGTCTCGTCTTGCACGCATTGGGGTTGAACTCACGCGACTTGACGCCATCAAAAGGCGACGAACTTACCGTTCACGGCATCTTTGTTGACACGAGCGGTTGCTTGAAGGAGACCAAGTGCAGCGCCAGACCATTCTTTCATGCGAGGGGCAGGCCCCTCGCGCTCCCCGGCTGAGGGCTCTTTCATGCGAGGGGCAAGCCCCTCGCGCTCCCCGGCTGATGGCTCTCGCTTTATTGGCCATCGCCGGCATTGCCGCGGTGGCGATACCGACCGCCGCCCATGAGGGCCGATTGACGTTCGCGCCGGTGCTCGAAGAGGTGACCCCGGCGGTGGTGAGCATCCGCACAGTGGGTCCACAGGCCCGCAACCCGCTTTACAACGATCCGTTCTTCCGGCGGTTCTTCCCGGATCGCGGTGCGCCGCGTCAAGCCGTCGGCGCTGGGTCCGGCGTGATCGTCGACGCGGGCAAGGGGCACGTGGTCACCAACCACCACGTCATCGACAATGCCGAGGAGATCGTCGTCGAGTTGAAGGATCGGCGCGAGGTGAAGGCCGAACTGGTCGGCAGCGATCCGGAGACCGACATCGCATTGTTGAAGATCGACGCTGACGACCTCGAAGCGTTGCCGCTCGGCGACTCCGACGAACTCTCCGTCGGCGACTTCGTCATCGCCATCGGCAATCCGTTCAACCTCGGTCAGACGGTGACCTCGGGGATCGTCAGCGCGCTGGGCCGCCGCGGCGGATTCACCCAGGGCGGCTACGAGGACTTCATCCAGACCGACGCGTCGATCAACCGCGGCAACTCCGGCGGTGCGCTGGTCGACCTCGACGGACACCTGGTCGG
Source organism: Candidatus Azotimanducaceae bacterium (assembly GCA_965203685.1). Classification (GTDB taxonomy): domain Bacteria; phylum Pseudomonadota; class Gammaproteobacteria; order Pseudomonadales; family Azotimanducaceae; genus VXYL01. The sequence continues at coordinate 3,848,159 of OZ241908.1, read as the reverse complement.
CATCAACACGGCGATCATCACCCCTTCGGGCGCCAACGCGGGGATCGGCTTCGCGGTGCCCGCGAACATCGTCCGGGTGGTCACCGAGCAACTGCTCGAATTCGGGGATGTGCGGCGCGGCTTCCTCGGGGTCAACATGGAGCCCGTCACGGAGGACATCGCCGAGGCCTTGGAGTTGGCCAAGACGGAGGGCGTCCTAGTCCGGGAAGTCGTGGGGGATTCCGGCGCCGAACGGGCCGGCATCGAACCGGGCGACGTCATCGTCAGCGTGGACGGCGAGGATGTCGTCGACCCGATCGGACTGCGCACGCGCATCGGGCTTGCGGCGGTCGGCGAGGAGGTGGAGATCGGCATCATCCGCGACGGCGAACCGGCGACGCTCACGGCGACGCTCGGCGAGGTCCAGCGCGCATCCGCCCGCCCGGCGTCTTCCGAATTGCTGGCGGGCGCTACGCTGCGCGACCTGTCCAACGAGCATGAGCTTTACGGTCGCGTCACCGGGGTCGAAGTCGTGGATGTCGAGGACGGCAGTCGTGCGGCCGCCGCGGGATTGCGGGCCGGCGACGTGATCGTCGGCGTCAACCGGCGCCGCATCGACAACGTGCCCGAGTTCGACGATGCCATCGAAGGCCGGGACGCCGTGGGCCTGTACGTGCAACGCGGCGAGCGCCGCTTGTTCACGTGGGTTCGCTGACCGCGTCAGTGTCCCGCACCGACTCGGTAGAATCGCTTGGTTCACCTTAAAACGTAGGAAAGAATGCCCATGGCAACCACGGCGGAGGCGGTAGCCGACGGCGCCGCCATCAAGGAGCGCTTCGACGGGGTGCGCGCCGAAGTCGGCAAAGTCCTGGTCGGGCAGGAGGAAATGGTCGACCGGCTGCTCCTGGCCCTGCTGGCGGACGGGCACGTGCTGCTCGAGGGCGTGCCGGGCCTCGCCAAGACCTTGGCGATCAGCACACTGGCCGCAGCCATCGACTGCCGCTTCTCGCGCATCCAGTTCACGCCCGACATGCTGCCGGGCGACGTCACCGGAACGCAGATCTTCAACCCCCGCGAGGGCACCTACTCGGTCCGCAAGGGCCCGGTGTTCGGCAACCTCGTGCTGGCCGACGAGATCAACCGCGCCCCGGCCAAGGTGCAGTCGGCCTTGCTGGAGGCGATGCAGGAGCGGCAGGTGACGCTGGGCGAGGAGACGTTCGCGCTGGACGCCCCGTTCCTGGTCATGGCGACCCAGAACCCGATCGAACAGGAGGGCACGTATCCGCTCCCCGAGGCTCAACTCGACCGCTTCATGATGAAGCTGCGCGTCGGCTACTTGAGCCGCGACGACGAGGTCCGCGTCATCGACCGGATGGCCGGTGCGGTCGTGGCCCCACGCGCATCCTCGGTGCTCTCCGGGGCGGACATCCTTGCTGCGCGCGAGGCCATGCGCCAAGTCTTCGTGGACGACAAGGTCAAGCGCTACGCGGTCGAGTTGGTGGCCGCCACCCGCGACCCGGCCGCAGCCGGTCTGCCGGCGTTGGCCAACCTGATCGAATACGGCGCGTCCGTGCGCGGATCGCTGAGCCTGGTGCAACTCGCCAAGACCCATGCCCTGCTCGCAGGGCGCAACTACGCGAGCCCACATGACGTCAAGACGGTCGCGCCCGACGTATTGCGGCATCGGATCGTGACCACCTACGAAGCCGAGGCGGAGGGTCGCGACGCGGACAGCCTGGCGGACGACATCCTGGGCCACGTCGAAGTCCCTTGATGGCCTCGGCTCGCGCCCAGGAGCCCGCTTCGGGCGGGGGGCTGCTGCCTGCGGACATCGTTCGCCAGGTCAAACGCATTCAACTGACAACCGGACGCCAGGTGGCCGACGTGCTGGCCGGTGCCTACGTATCGGTGTTCAAGGGCCGCGGCGTCGAGTTCGACGAGGTCCGCCCCTACGTTCCGGGCGACGATGTGCGCACGATCGACTGGAACGTCACGGCGCGCGTGGGCGCCCCCTACGTCAAGCGCTACGTCGAGGAGCGCCAACTGACCGTCATGCTGCTCGTCGACGTGAGCGCATCCCTGGACTTCGGCTCGGCCAGCCGTTCGAAGCGGGAAGCGGCGGTCGAACTGTCGGCCTTGCTCGCCTTCTCGGCCATCGAGAACGACGACAAGGTGGGACTGCTGCTGTTCCAGGACCACGTCGACGAGTACATCCCGCCGCGCAAAGGCCAGAAGCACGCCTTGCGGGTGGTAAGGGAGGTCCTTTCCCTCGAGGGGGTGGGAGGTCGCGCGCTTCCGACGGGAGCGCTCGCCCGCGGCAGCAGCCTCAAGGAATTGCCGCGCCGCATCCGCGAACTGTTCGTCAACCTGGTGGTGCGCCGCCGGCGGCTGCGGCGGGCCACCGACATCGCGGCGGCCCTGGAGTTCTGCCGCCGCGTGCTGCCGCGACGGGCGATCCTGTTCCTGGTCTCCGACTACCTCGACGACGGCTACCTGAACGTGCTCTCGAACGCCAACCGCAAGCACGACGTGGTCGCCGTGCGCATCACCGACACCCGGGAGTCGACCATCGAGCCTGCTGGACTCGTCACGCTGGAGGACGCGGAGACCGGTACCCGGACGCTCCTCGACACCAACTCGCCTGCCGTGCGCGCCGCGATGCAGGCCGATGCGCAGGCGCGTGCGGAAGCCCTCGAGCGGAACCTAAGAACGGTCGGCGTCGACCTGATCACCATCGACGCCGCGCAATCCGTCGTGGAACCCCTCGTGCGCTTCTTCCGCATGCGCGAACGCCGGAACCGCCACTGATGCTAGGCCGCGCTGGCGTGGTACGCGGACGTCCACGAACCGCTTCGCTATGCCTGCTCCTAGCCGTCGTGCTCGGCGCCTGTACGCAGCCGGCCGTGGAGGACGCTGACCCGCCCGAGTCGCAACCCGACGAGGCCGAAACGCTTTCGGCCGAGACCCGCGAGGGCCCCATCACCGCAACCGTATCGCTCACCCCGGCCGCGCCGCGCCTTGGCGACTCCCTCGTGCTGACGTTGGCCGTCGTGGCCGACGCCGGCGTCACCGTCGAGATGCCCGTCTTCGGCGATGCCCTCGGCCGCTTCGGCATCGTCGACTACACGCCGCGCCGCGAGGCCGGGGCGAACGGTGGCGTCGTCTTGACGCAACGCTATACCTTGCAGTCGCCGATGAGCGGCCACCAGCGCATCCCGCGGCTGCGGGTCGAGTACGTCGATGAACGCGGCGGGCCAGCGGACGCCAAAACCCGCGAACTGCTGACCGACGAGTTGGCGTTCTCCGTCGCCTCCGTGCTGCCGGAGGACGCAGTCGACGGCGATCTGCGCCCGGCCCGCGCGGCGCTTGCGGAACTGAAAGGCCCCTGGCTCGAACGTCACTGGCCGTGGCTGGTGGCTGGCGTCGTCGTCCTGGCCGGAGCCGCAGGCGGGTTCGTCGCCTGGCTGCGACGGGCCGAAGAACGCGCCCGGGTGACGGCCTACGACCGTGCCATGGCGCGGCTCGATGGGCTGCGTCGCACCGGCTTGCCCGAAGCGGGTGCCATCGACGGCTGGTACGTCGAGTTGTCGGACATCGTTCGCCGCTACATCGAGGAACGTTTCGCGCTGCGCGCCCCCGAACTGACCACCGAGGAGTTCCTGCTCGAAGCCGGTCGGTCCGCGGACCTCAAGCAGCCACACCGGGAACTGCTGTCGGATTTCCTGGCACGCTGCGACCGCGTGAAGTTCGCCCGCTACAGCCCCGAGGCGGACGAGTCGCGCGATGCGCTTGCCGTCGCTGAGCGGTTCCTGTCCGAGACCCGGGAAACCGCGACCCCCGCCGAGCCGAACCCCGCTGCCGAGGCGGTGCCCGCATGACCGCGCTGGAGTTCCGGGAACCGTTGCTGCTGCTCCTTGCGGTGCTGGCCATTCCGCTGTTCCTGCTCGCCCGCCGGGCGCCGGGACGCGTGCTGTTCTCGTCGTTGACGCTGCTGCCACAGACCGTCGCGGGTTGGCGCGCACGCCTGGCCTGGCTCCCGGATGCGTTGCTGGCGTTGTCCCTGCTGGCACTGGTGCTCGCGCTCGCCGGGCCGCGCGTCGGCGAGCGGGTCAGCCGCGTGCTCAAGGAAGGCATCGCGATCGCCATGGTGGTGGACACGTCCGGCTCCATGCGTGCCCTCGACCTGTCCACGGCGGACCGTGAGCGCACGCGGCTGGAAGCGGTCCAGGACGTCTTCGAGAGCTTCGTGCTCGGCGGCGGCGAACTCCCCGGGCGTCCCGACGACGCCATCGGACTGATCCGCTTCGCCGGGTTCGCCGACACGGCGGCACCGCTGACCTTGGATCACGAGAACCTGGTCGCGGTGGCCCGGAACCTCGACATCACCACCTTGCGCAACGAGGACGGCACGGCGATTGGTGACGCCCTGGGCCTTGCCGTGGAACGTCTGCGCGAGTCGCCGGCGGAGTCGCGGATCGCCGTGCTGTTGACGGATGGTGTCAACAACGCGGGCGTCGAGAGCCCTCGAGCGGCTGCGGAACTGGCGCGTTCGCAGGGCGTCAAGGTCTACAGCATCGGCGCCGGCACGACGGGCATCGCGCCGGTGCGGATTCCCGACGGGCGCGGCGGCTCGGTATTGCGGTCCATGCCCGTCGAGATCGATGAAGTCACCCTCAACGACATTGCCGAACGTACCGGTGGCCGCTACTTTCGCGCCGACGATGCCGAGGCGCTCGTCGACGTCTACGCCGAGATCGACCGCTTGGAGCGCACTAGGATTACCGAGGAACGGTCGCGGCAGTACGAGGAACTCTACCCATTGCCGCTCGCCGCGGCGCTCCTGCTCGCCGCGTTCGGCTGGCTCGGCCGGGCCGCGGTCTTTGTGCGGGTGCCGTGATGCTTGAGCCAGGCTACGCGCAGGTGCCGACATGACCGGCATCGTCTTTGCGAACCCGGAACTCGTGCACCTGGTCTGGCTCGTGGTTGCGCTGACCGGCCTGTTGGCGGTGCTGGAGTTCAGGGGTCGCGACGGCCTTGGGCGGTTCCTGAGCGGCGCGATGCAGCAACGGCTAGCAAGCACGGCCTCGCTGCCGCGGCGCATAGCGCGGCTCGCCCTCGTATTCATCATGCTGACCTTGGGCGTATTGGCGCTGATGCGCCCGCAAACGCCGGGCGGCACGGAATCGTTGTCCGGCCGCAAGGTCGGGGCGGACATCATGGTCGTGCTGGACGTGTCGAAGAGCATGCTCGCGGAAGACGCGGCACCCAACCGCCTGGCGCGGGCCATGGCCGATGTCGCGGAGTTCGTCGATCGCGTCAGCGGCCACCGCGTCGGGCTGGTCGCGTTCGCCGGGCGCCCGGCGGTGCTGTCGCCGCTCACCGCGGACTACGGCTTCTTCCACCTCGTGTTGCGCAACGTCGACGGCTCCGTGGTTTCGCTCGGCGGGACACGCATCGGCGATGCCATCCGCAAGGCGGTGGCCGCATTCGGGCCGAACCGCGGCGTGTCGCGGCTGATGCTGTTGATCACCGATGGCGAAGACCACGACTCCTTCCCGCTCGATGCCGTCGAAGACGCGGTGCAGGCGGGCATCCGCATCGTCGCGATCGGCTTCGGTAGCGAAGCGGGGAGCGAGATCTTGCTCACCGACCCGGACACCGGCGCCAAGCGGCCGTTGGTCGACCGGGACGGGGTCGTCGTGACCTCGCGTCTCGACGGCGACTTGCTGCGCAGCATCGCGTTGCGCACCGAGGGCGTCTATGTCCCGGCGGGTACGGCGGCCATCGACTTGGACGCCATCGTCGAGGCCCATGTCGAACCACTGGTCGCCGACCAGGCCTCGCGCCTGCAGCGGCGGGCGCCCACCGAGCACTACTTCTGGCTGGTGCTCGCCGCGTTGGCCTGCCTCGTCGCGGCGGTATGGGCCGGATCGCCAACCCTGGCCAAAGCCCGATGAAGCGAATCGCGGCGTACTGCCTGCTCATCGTCGGCACGTCCGTCGCCGCCCAGGACGACGATGCCCCGACGCAAGTGCCCGAGGACGATGCACTGCCGGACGTGTCCACACCCGTGGAGGCTCCCGCGCTGACGCCGCGAGGTCGCTACAACGTGGGGCTTGATCTTCTCGGTGCCGGCGATTCGCAAGCCGCCTCCGATGCGTTTCTCGAAGCACGGGATTCCGCTGGGCCGGATCCGGAGTTGCGCTACCGCGCGGCGTTCAACCTCGCCTTGGCGTTGGCCACCGGGGTGGCGCCCGACGCGCCGCCCGAGGAGGCGATCGACACGTTGCGGCAGAGCGCCGCCTGGTTCAACGATGCCGTGCGCTTGGCGCCGCCCGGCGACGACGATGCGCGCATCAACCTGGAACTGGTCTCGAAACGGATCCTCGTGCTCGCCGACCAGTTGAACGAAGGCAACCGCCTCGAAGCGCGCCTCGACCGGCTGATCGACGACCAGCGCGGCCTTCGCGACGACGTGCGCCGGCTACTCGCCGAGGTCGACGCCGAGGGGGCCGGTACGGAGCCCATCGGATTCAAGAGCGACTTCGATAGCCTAGCGAGCCGCGAACGCCGACTCGCAGCGGAAGTGGGGGAGGGCATCGACCTCGCCGCCGAGGAGCGGCTCTACATCGAGCAGTTGCCGGAAGAACAGCGCACGCCGGAGCAAACCACCCGCGCCTATCAGCTTGCCGGCGTCACCGACTACCTCGAGCGGGCGCGACAGTCGCTGAGCGACACCCGGCGGCTCCTGCGCCGGTTGGCCGGCGAACGGGCCCATCGACGCGCCGATGCGGCTCTTGCCGAGATGAAGCGCGCCCGCGAACAATTGCTTGACCCGGTCGCGGTGTTGAAGGCGGTGGTCCGTGACGAGATGGCCTTGATCGACCACACGCGGGCGTTGGCGGCGTTCGGTCAGGGCGTTCGCCTGGACGCCGGCCGGCCGCCCTGGTTGACGCCGGCGCATCTCGCCGACCGGCAGGAGGACGCGGCGGTCAGGACCGGGGGCGTGCTGGGGCGCTTCGAGGCCGTCGCGGCCAGCGAACCGGCTACCGAAGGGGACGTTGGCGAAGCCCGCACGCTGCGCGCGGTGGCCGCGGCGACGCCGATCCTGGCCGACGGCCTTGCCGCGATGCGCGGGGCCATCGCGGCGGTGGAGGCCAGCGAGCCCGGCGCCGCCATTCCCGAACAGGAGCGCGCGGTGCGGGCATTGGGCGATGCCATCGAGCAGTTCGCCGACGTGCGGGACCTCATCGAGTTGGCCTATGCTGGCCAGCAAGCTGCCATAGGCTTGCTGACGCCGACGGAGGATTCCCCGGTTGCCACGTTGTCGACGAGCGAGCGCGCCGCCGCCATCGCGGAGATCGTCGATGCCAACACGAGCCGCCTGACGCGTCTCCAAGGATTGCTCGCCGAGGAAGCCGAAGCGGCGGCACAGGCCCCGCCGGAGGACGGCGAGGCCGAGGATCAGGCGCAAGCGCGCGAGGCCGAGGCGCAACGCTACGCCTTGGCCGAAGACCTGCGCGCCAAGGCCGCGGACGGCCTCGCCGATCTCAAGCCGGAGATCACCCGGTTGGCGGAGGGTGGCGGCGACGTGGAGAGTGCCCGGTCGGCGGCGGGCGTGACGCTCGAGGCGCTTGAGGAACTGCGCCGGCTGTTCTTTACCATCGTTGAGCACCTGCGCGAACTGCATGCCGACCAGACCGAAACCCACGACACGACGGCGACGGTGCAATTCGAAGGCTCAGCAGATGCCGTGGAGGATCTCCCGGCCGACCTCGGCTACACGGCGGAGCGGCAGTCCGCGCATGCGGCCCTCGCCGACGCGTTGGCTGCGGCGCTGGCGGAGCAGGCGGACGCCGCTGCATCGGCGCCGCAACCACAGGCCGCAGGCGCACCGGAAGCCGGCGACCCGACAGAACGGCTCGCCGACGCGGCCGCCGAGGTCCGTAAGGCCGGCGGTCGCATGCAGAGTGCCGCGGCGGAGCTTGCCGATGCCGCCGATCGAGCGACCAACATGACGCCAGAACTGGAGCCCGCGCTCGGTGACCAGACGGCTGCAATCGAACACTTGGAGAATGCCCTGCGCGCCCTCGCCCCACCAGACCAGGACCAGTCGGGCGACGGCTCGGACGGCCAGCAACAGCAGGCGCAGGCGCAACCCCAACCGCCGGAGGACGAGGAGATGTCACAGCGGCAGGCGCTCCGACGCCTGCAGGCGATCCGTGACCGCGAAGCCGAGCGGCAACGGCGCCGCCAAGGGGACGAGGCGAGCGCCCAACCCGTGGAGAAGGACTGGTGAGCGTGAGTCGGTGGAGCATCGCGATGGCGCTGGCGGCCCTGCTGGCGGTAGCACCGTCGGCGGCGGCAGCTTCGCTGCAATGGTCGGCGTCGTCTGAGGCGCTCCATGCCGGCATGCCGTTCACGCTAACGTTGTCCGCCCAAGGCTTCGAGGAGGAACCGGTGCCGGACGCGCCGGCCCTCGAGATCGACGGCTGCGAGGTCGTCTTCCTGGGCGTCGACCCGAGCGTCTCTTCGCGCATCGAGATCGTCAACGGTCGCCGTTCCGAATGGCGCGACGTGAGCTTCCACTACCGCTGGCGAGTCACGGCGACCAACGCGGGGCGCTATTCCGTTCCGCCACAACGCGTGGAACAGAACGGCGTCGAGGCGCGTGTGGCCGAGGCCGGGTTCGAGGTGCGCGACGTCCCGGAGACCGAGGACATGATCGTCCGCCTGCGCCTGCCGGAGCGTGCCGTCTGGGTCGGTGAGACCTTCGATGCGACGGTGGAGTGGCTGCTCGCCAGGGACGTCGACAGCTACGAGTTTGCCGTACCGCTATTCGACCAGGACGGCGTGCAGGTAGAGCCGGCGACCAGCGGTGCCGAGTCTGTTCCCTTCATGGCCGGTGCCCAGCAGGTCCGGCTTCCGCTCCGGCGCGGCGAGGTGCGCGAGGGCGGCCGGGCGTATACGCGCTTCTCGTTCCCCGCCCGCATCACGCTACCGAGCGTCGGCACGCTGGACCTGGATCCCGTCCGCGTTGTCGCCCGACTGCAAAGCGGCACGACGCGCGATGCCTTCGGGTTCCGCCGACCGCGGTACGACCTGTTCAAGGCGCAAGGAGAGCGGCAGCGCCTCACGGTGCGACCGTTGCCGCAGGTTGGTCGCCCGGCGAGCTTTGTCAACGCCATCGGCGAGGGTTTCGCGATCGATGTGCGCGCAAGCCGCACCGTGGTGTCGGTGGGTGAGCCCATCGAACTCGTGGTCAGCCTGCGCGGTGCGCCGCCCCTGACGGGCCTCAGCCTGCCGCCGCTCGATGGCCCGGACGCGCTGCCCGCCGCACAGTTCAGCGTGCCGGAAGGCAGCTTGGCGGGGACCGTCGACGAAGAGACCGGCACCAAGCGCTTCCCGGTCACGGTGCGCATCAAGAGTGCCGAGGTGCGCGAAATCCCGGCCTTGGCGTTCTCCTACTTCGACCCGCGTGCCGGCGAATACCGAACCGTGCGCAGCGAGCCCATCGCGGTATCGGTCGGTGCTGGTCAACTGGTTGGTGCGGCGGACGTGGTGGCGGCCCCGGTGTCCGCGCCCGCGGACATCATCGCCGGATCGGCCGGCGAGCCCGAGGCCGGGGGCATTGCCACTTTGCTCGGCGCCGAGATGGCGATCAGCGATCCGCAACGCACCTTCGCGCGTCCGTGGGGCAGCGACGGGGTGGGCTTCTGGCTGGGTGGGCTCTACGGCGTGCCGATCCTGGTTGCGCTGGTTTCTCTCATGCTGCGCCGCACGCAAGGCCGCCGCGGGCGCGCCCGTGACATTCGCAGTGCCCTGGCGGCGCTGGAGTCGGCCCTCGACAGCACAGCGCCTGCACGGGAGGCGGCACCCGCCATTGCGACCGCCGTGCGACGCCTGGCCGCGGCGACGGGTGCCGATCTGGGCGGTGCGAATGCAGTGCTGGCCAGGGTCGAGAACCGGGCGTTCGACCCCGGTACAGCGCAGCAGCCGCTGGGCGGCGACGACATCGAGGAGTTGCGTGCGTTGGCGCGCACGTGGGCTGGCAAGGGGAGGGCTCAGGGCCCTGCCGTTGCGGCAACAGCCGGCTTGCTCGTCGCCTTGGCGTTGGCAACGGGAACGGCGGACGGGGCCGACGATCTGACCGGCGCGCGCGATGCCTACCAGGCGGCCCTTGCGGAAACGGATCGGCTGCGTCGCGTCCGACTGTTCGAACAGGCGGCCGAGGCGTTGCGTCCCGCGGCGCTTGCCAATCCCGCGGCGCCGGAACTGCAGGTGGACTGGGGCAACGCCGCCCTCGGTGCCCAGGACCGTGGCTGGGCCGTCCTTGCCTGGCGTCGCGCCCTGCTGGCGGATCCTGCCAACGAGCGCGCGTCGCGAAACCTCGCGTGGCTACGCGACCGGCTCCCGACGTGGCTGCCGCGACCGGCATCGGCCGGCGCCTTGGACTCGCTGATGTTCTGGCGCAAGGGCCTGACCACAGCACAGCTACTCCTCGTCGGCGGCATCGGCTTCGCGCTCGGTGTGCTCGTCCTCGTGCCATGGCGAGGTGCGCCTAAGCCATGGCGTCGGGCACTCGCGGTCCTCGCGGGCGTCGTATGGCTCACCGCGACTTCTTCCGCCCTGTTGGCGGCGAACGGGGCCGCCGCCGGCGTGGTCGTCCTCGACGGCGCGACCTTGCGGTCCGCCGACAGCGTCGGGGCATCGCCGACCTATCCGAATCCGTTGCCGGCGGGAACGGAGGTGACGATCGTCGAGGACCGCGCCACATGGCTGCGCGTGGCGCTCGCCGACGGCACGCAGGGCTGGTTGTCGGCCAGCGGCGTCGCCAGAGTTCATCCGTCCGTCACGATAGAACGATCCGACGCGGCCATGTAACCTCCGTGATCGCCGTTCCTAGCGAATAGCACGCGCCGCTGCTTTCGTTCACTTAGGATTGTTCCCGATCACACTTCGCGAGCTTCGCCATGCGCTACGGACACCTGCCCGATTGGGACTGGCGGATCTGGGTGGCTGCGCTCGTCACCGTCGTCTGGCTCGGCGTCGGCATCGTCTACTTGGCAACCGGCGTCGGCTGGACCTTCTGGCGTGAAGGCGCGGCCACCATCGGCGGTTTCTTCGAGGGTTTCTTCGCCCCGCTGGCGTTTCTCTGGCTGGTCGTTGGCCTCTTCATCCAGCAAAAGGAACTGTCGCGCACCCGGGACGAAATGCGCCAGTCGAACGTTCTTGCCGCCCAGCAAGCGAGCGCCATCGAGGCATCGGCGCTCACGTCGCGACAGCAGGCGTTCTTCCTCATCGCCGAGAACGTCCGGCGCCAGACGGGCAACCTCCTCGGCGTCATGCTGGCCTCTTGCGACAACGACCTGAGAGGCAGCGAAGAGCAGATGGAGCAGTACTGGACCGCGCACTCGGCGGGCGATTCCGAGTGCTTCCCCCGCCTTTTCGTGGCGCGCGACAACGCGCTCTTGGAAGGCAACTTCGGCCGCATTCGCGCCGACGGGGATTTCTTCTTCGGCTCACCCTTCCGCGCGTCCCTGAGCGGCGAGTACATCCGTAGCTTCCGCCGCTTGCTGAAGCTCGCAATCGAGTGCGACACCGAGGGTGCCATCCGGGGTACGGTGTCCCATACGCCCCATGGCCTTGTGTACAGCGCGATGCTCTCGCAGTTGCGCCCGCCCGTGGCTTGGCTGTTGCTCGATGGCCCCGTGCCGACCGGTCCGGCCGTCGACGTGGCCGGGACTTGGTTCGTTGTTTTCGACTCGGACGACCGTGCCGGGGTCGAGGTTCCGGAGTTCGCGATGCGGCTCGATGCCGGCAGCGACGGGCTGACTGGCCGCATGATCGTCGGGGGTCACGAGAACGAACTCGAGATCGTGGCCGTAGCAAGCAACGCGCTGTTCTTCCGGGGCGAGGAGCCGATCGTCTTCTGCGCGACGGTCGAGGGCGAGACCATGCGCGGTCGTGCGGAAAGCCAATACGGCGATGTGCACCGGTTCACCGCGACGAGGGGCGACCAAGTCGAGTGATGGACCCCAGCCTCTCGTGAGCAATCTCTTCGTCTTGTTCGGCGGTCGGATCGTCGGGGCGCTGCGCGACTTGGCGCCGATCGTCGCGGTCATCGCGTTCTTCCAGATCGTCGTCCTGCAGCAGCCGTTTCCGAACCTGACCGAGGTGCTCATCGGCTTGCTGTGCGTTGTGGCCGGGCTCGCACTGTTCATCCAGGGCCTCGAGAGCGGGCTCTTCCCCCTTGGCGAGGCGATCGCGCATGCGTTTGCGCGCAAGGGCAGCGCGACCGCCTTGTTCGCGTTCGCCTTCTGTCTCGGGTTCGGCACCACGGTGGCGGAACCCGCCCTGATCGCGGTGGCCGCGGAAGCCGCCTCGGTCGCGTCCGAAGCGGGCGCGATCGCCGACAGTCCAGAAGCGCGGTCGAGCTATGCCTTCAACCTGCGCATGGTGGTCGCCGTCTCCGTTGGCGTCGCCATCGTGATCGGCGTCTTGCGCATTCTCAAGGGCTGGCCCATCCACCGGCTGATCATCGGCGGCTACGTCATGGTCACCGTGATGACCATCTTCGCCCCGGACGAGATCGTCGGCATCGCGTACGACTCCGGCGGCGTGACCACGAGCACCATCACCGTGCCGCTGGTCACCGCGCTCGGCGTTGGCCTCGCAACGGCGATCAAGGGGCGCAACCCGATGCTCGACGGATTCGGGCTGATCGCGTTCGCGAGCCTGACGCCGATCGTGTTCGTGCTGACCTACGGCACGTTGGCGGGCCTTGTCTGATGGACTTCGCGGTCAACTTCGCGCAGACCCTCTGGTCGACGAGCCTGGATGTCCTTCCCATCGTCGTCATCCTGGTGGTCTTCCAGGTGGCGGTTCTGCGTCGCAGCCTGCCCAACCTGCGCCGCATAGTCGGTGGATTCGTGTGCGTGCTGCTTGGCTTGGCCCTGTTCCTGATCGGTCTGCAGGACGCGCTGTTCCCGATCGGGGAAACCATGGCCCGACAGCTTACGGCGCCGGAAGCGATTGGCGTCGCCGGTACCGAGGAGACCGCGTGGACCGACTATTGGCTCGTCTACGTCTTCGCAGCCGCCATCGGCTTCGCGACCGCGATCGCCGAACCATCGCTGATCGCCGTGGCGCTGAAGGCGGAGGAGGTGTCGGGAAACGCCATCAACGCCTGGGGCTTGCGCTTGGCCGTGGCGGCCGGCGCGGCAACCGGCGTCGCCTTGGGCTGTTTCCGGATCGTCACCGGCACGCCGCTGCCGTGGTACATCGTGGCGATCTACATCGTGGTGATCATCCAGACCTTCCGATCCGATCGCAGCATCGTGCCGCTCGCCTACGACAGCGGCGGCGTCACGACGTCCACGGTGACCGTCCCCGTGGTGGCTGCGCTCGGCTTGGGGCTGGCGGCCAGCGTGCCTGGCCGCAACCCGCTGATCGACGGTTTCGGCATGATCGCCTTTGCCGCCGCATTCCCCATCGTGTCGGTGCTCGGGTACGCGATGGCGGTGTCATGGCTCGGCAAGCTGCGCAAGCGTGGCGACGAAAGGGCGGAACAGGCGGACGACGCACGCGAGACAATGCAACCTAATCAAAGGAGGAGCGTGGAATCATGAGGATGAAACTCATCGTCGCCCTGGTGGACGACGAACGCACCGAGGCTGTCATTGAGGCGGCCCGCGCCGGCGGCGCAACCGGGGCTACCGTGATCGGCCGCGCCCGGGGCGAAGGGCTGAAACCCGCGAAGACCTTCCTCGGCCTCGATCTGCAGTCCGTCGGCAACGCCGTGCTGTTCGTGGTGGTCGAGACCCGGGCCCGCGACATCCTCGAGCGGATCCGCGACGCCGGCCGGCTCGATGAGGACGCCGGCGCCGGGATGGCGTTTCAAATTGCGATCGAGGATGCCGTGGGACTCACCACGCAGATGCCGGTGATCCGGGAAGAGTTGGAGAACGTGTTGTGAGCGAAGAAGGCAACGAACAGGGCCGCTTGCGCGTCGGGGATGTGATGGCGCGGGAACTCCACGTCGTCGACGGCCTCGCCACGATCGGGGAAGCCATCGCGATGATGAAGGAGCACGGCGTCAGTTCACTGGTCGTGGCGCGCCGCGATGCGGACGACGAGGTGGGCCTCGTGGAAGTCGTCGATTTGGCCGGCCCGCTCGCCGACGACCGGCCTCCGGACCGCGTCCACGTCTACGAGGTGATGTCGAAACCCGTGGTCACGCTGCCGCCCGGCATGCTGGCGCGCTACGCCGTGCGGCTCTTGAGCCAACAGGGCTTGTCGCGCTCCGTTGTGGTCGACGAGAAGCGCGACGCCGTCGGCATCGTGACCTTGCGGGACCTCGTGCTTGGCAGCGTCCCCGACTGACCCGAATCCGTCGCGCCCTACAGGCAGTTCTCCGGCACCGGCAGCCCGGCGATCTGCGCGACGAGTCGAGCGCTTCCCCCGCGCATGGTGTCTGGCGGAAACAGCCGCATAAGCGCGATGCTAGAGCCGAGTTCGGGACCGAGGCGCTCGCGCACGAGTTTCACGAGCGGCCGCATGGAGGGGGCGACACCGGTGTCGCCGTGAAAGGCGCGCACGACGGCGAGCACGCGCCAGTGGTCCGTGGACAGTTCGATTCCCGCGGCCTCGGCGAATGCGCCCGCGATCTCTTCCGACCATTTCTCGGCGTCGACAAGATGGCCGTAATCGTCGACCTTCAGCGCCACGTCACGCTCGTGTCGAAGGCGACCACCCAGTCGACGAAGTCGGCTTGCGACATCCGGCGGACGTGATCCGGCACCGCCACGCCGCGACTGGCGGCGTCGTCACCCAACACGCCGATGGGGGGCGCAGAGTCTCCGAGGGCGGTCAGCGCGAAGACGCCGTCGCCGAGGAAGAGCACGGCGTCGTCGTCCGCGGCGGTCGCGAGGCAGGATGCCGCCGCGTTGGGATCCGACACGAGGTGCAGCGTGGCCACGGTCAATCCGGAACGACGACGTCGTGGCGGCGGATCAAATCGCGCACTTGAGCCTCGTCCAGCACCTCGACGGGGAGCGGCCCGCCGATGTCGTCGTCGGCGATCCCCCGGCTCGCAAGGCTTGACCGTGCCGCGTATAAGTCGCTGACCTCGTACGTCGGCAGGGCTTTCAGGGACGATTTGCGGTCCGCGAGGCCGAGAAGCTGAAAGATCCCGTCGTCCATGAACAGCACGGATGTGGGCTGCTCGAACACCCCGGAGACCAGCATCATGTCGGTCGTCTCGTCCGCTGCGATGCCGGGCGGCTGGCGAACCAGGTAAAGGACGCGCTTCATCTCAACGGCCCTAGAAGGCCACCAGCCGGTCGGACTCTTCCATGGCCTCGATCATCTGCCCGAGTCCGACGATCGTGAATCCGTCCGCCAGCGAGTGGTCTTCGACGACGCCCCGGCGAGCAGCCGCGGAAATGCACACCGCGAGTTCGAAATCCGCTTCGGCGGCCAGCGTCGTCCACCCGTCGCGCAGGTTCCCTTCGTCGGCGGTGAACCGGCTGCCCAGCAACGCTGCATCCTTGTAAAAGAAAACGCGTCCAATCACGTGGCCCTTGGCAACCGCCGCGCGCGCGAAGGCGAGCGCGCTGACAGGAGCTGAGGATGTACACGGCTCGCCTTGCACGAGCAGGCTTAGGCGCATGGGCGAACGTCAAGAAGGTCCATCCAGCCGTATCATAGTGCACCGACCACGCGGACTTGACACCCGGCTTGCACACGGACCGCTTCGGCCTGCCGATCACGACCGTATCGCCACGGGCCCTCGAGCTTTACGACGATGCCGTCGATCGGCTGTTCGTCCTGCAACCGGGCGGCGATGCGCTGATCGACGAGGCGCTTGCGCTCGACCCCGATTTCGCGCTGGCGCACTGTGCCAAGGCACGGACATTGATGGTCGTGGGAGACGCGCCCGCAGGACGCGCAACCGCCCGCCGTGCCAAGGACTTGGCCGAGCGCTTGTCGCCGCGCGAGCGCAGCCACGCCAGCATCGTGTCGATGGTCTTGAACGGCGAACCCCTGCAGGCATCGCTCGCGGCGGTGCGCGAGCATGCGGCGGCGTACCCGCGCGACCCCGTGCCGCTGTCCTTCGCGTTGGGCGTCTACGGCTTGCTCGGCTTCGGTGGATTCCCCGATTTCGTCGACCGCCAGGTCGCCTTGTTGCAGAGCGTCGCGCCGGCTTGGGGCGACGACTGGTGGTACCTTGCGGCCCTGGGCTGGGCCCATGTCGAGGCCGGCGAAGCCGAGATCGGCATCCCGATGCTCGACCGGGCCCTGGAATTGATGCCGGACAACGCCAATGCCGTCCACGGCCGGGCCCACGGCTACTACGAGCAGGGCGCGGCCGGGGAGGGCGAGGCGTTCATCGGTGCTTGGCTGCCGAGCTACGACCGTGCCGCGCCGCTGCACGGCCACCTCGGTTGGCACCAGGCATTGTTCGCCCTGCAGCGTGGCGATGCGGAGCGCGCCGTGTCGATCTACCTGGCGAACGTCAGTCCGAACGCATCCCAAGCCCTGCCGATGTTCACGATGATCGACTGCGCAGCGTTCGCCATGCGCTGCACGCTCTACGGCCACGCGTTGCCGCCGGATGAACTGCGCGCCGTCGCAGCGTTCGCGGAGCGGCACTTCCCGAAGCCGGGCGTCCCGTTCGTGAACGTCCACCAAGCCTTGACGCAGGCGGTGGCCGGACGTCCAAGCGCCTTGGCTGGGTGGACCGGCGCCGTGCGCGACGTTCTCGGCCAGGGACGCCAAGCGTCCGGCCCCGTGGTTGCCGACGTTTGTGACGCCGTGTCGGCATTCGGCGAGGGTCGCTTCCGCGACGCCGCCACCCTACTGGAAAGCGTGCTCTTGGACCTGCCCCGGCTGGGCGGCAGCGGCGCTCAACGCGATGTGTTCATCGACCTGGGCGTCGTGGCGCACCGCCTCGGCGGCGACGCGGCCGCGGCCGAGGCGCTGGCTCGACGGCGGTGGACAGCGCGCGCCGGCCACCTCGATGGACGGTGGCTCGCCCGGTTGCCGTTTTCGTGACGCATAGGTCGTCCATGCCCCAATTCCATCGACAGACCGGGTAGAATCCGCGCCCGGCGCGTGGGGGTGACGCGGCTGATCGAGCGGTCGCGCAAGAGGCATCACCCACGGGCTTGAATCCATCGAATCTTGGGGAGAACAGCATGAACCCGTGTTTTCGTCCGGCGTACGCGTCATTTCTTGCCGTCGCCGTCGTCCTTGGTCTGCCCGCTTCCGGGCAAGAAGCGTCGGAGGCGCAAGCCCAGGCCGACGAGGTCGTGGTCGTCGTCGGCTCCCGGTTCCAGACCGAGCGCTCCGACTCCCAGGCCACGGCCCCCGTCGACATCCTGTCCGCCGAGCAGATCGGCGCGATCGGCAACAACGCGGACCTCACCGACAGTCTGCGGGCCTTGGCGCCGTCCTACAACGCGCCGATGGCCTCCGGCGACGGTGACACCTTCGTTCGACCGACATCGCTGCGTGGCTTGGCACCCGACCAGACGCTGGTGATGGTCAACGGCAAGCGACGCCACCGCGCGGCGCTGATCGCGGAGTTCGTTCCCGCGGCCGGCAAGGGTTCGCACGGACCCAACATCGGCATGATCCCGAGCATCGCCGTCAAGAACGTCCAGATCCTGCGCGATGGCGCCGTGGCGCAATACGGCTCGGACGCGATCGCGGGCGTCATCAACCTGGAAATGAAGGACGCCGCAGAAGGCGGCGAGGTGCGCGTGGACTACGGCCAGTTCTACGAAGGCGAGCAGAGCGTGACGCTCGCGGCGAACGCCGGGTTCCCGCTCGGGGCCGATGGCTTCGCCAACGTGAGTTTCGAGTACGTCGACAACGAAGGGTTGTCCCGCGGGCGTCAGCGCCCCAACGCACAGGCCTTGATCGCCGCCGGCGTCCAAGGTGTCGGCGCGGATGCGCCGTTCGACGATGCGCCATTCGTGCAGACCTGGGGGCGGCCGCAGGCCACCGACCTGCGCTTCTTCCTCAACGCCGGCTGGGCGTTGAGCGACAACCTCGAGGCGTACCTGCAAAGCAACGTCACGTCCACCGAGGGCCGCTACCGGTTCTTCTACCGCTCCGGCGACAACCCGCAGACCGAAGCCAACGAAGCCCACGTGACCATCCGGACGCTCGGCATCGAGAACGCGTTGCCGCAGGGCTTCACGCCGTTCTTCGACGGCGACCACGACGACAAGTCGTTGGTGGCGGGCGTGAAGGGCGTCCTTGGCGATGGCACGACGTTCGACTTGAGCATCGGTGCGGGTGAAGACTTCCTCGACTTCTTCCTCAACAACACGATCAACCAGGATCTCGGCCTTGGCGCCAACGGCCTGCCGCGACAGATGGACTTCGACGTCGGCGCCCTCAAGCAGCGGGAGGTCAACCTGAACGCCGACTTCACACGACGACTCTCGGATAGCGTTCAACTGGCCTACGGTGCCGAGTGGCGCGAGGAGATCTTCTCCGTCTTCGCCGGTGAACGGTCGTCGTTCCGCGGCGCAGGCTCGAGCGGCTTCAAGGGCTTGGAGCCGCGCAACGCGGGTCGTTTCTCGCGCGACAACGTGGCCGTCTACGGCGAGCTCGAACACGAGATTTCGCTCACGACGCTGGCCCAGTACGCCTTGCGCTACGAGAACTTCTCGGACTTCGGGGGCACACTGAACGGCAAGGTCGCCCTGCGCCACGATCTCAACGACACGGTCACGCTGCGCGGCTCGGTCAACACCGGGTTCCACGCGCCGACGCCGGGTCAGTCGAACCTGCAGAAGGTGACCACGACCTTCGACAACGACACCGGCCTGCAGGTCGAGTCGGGCACGGTCCGTCCGGACCACCCGGCCGCCATTGCCGCCGGCGGGGCAGCCTTAAGCGAAGAGACTTCCATCGACTACAGCGTCGGGTTGTGGAGCGGTGGCGAGCGTGTCCAGTTCACCCTGGATGCCTACCTGATCCGCATCGACGGACGGATCTTCAAGACCCGGAGCCTCCCGTACACCGACCCCGACACCGGGATCGGCTCCAACGTGCAGTTCTTCACGAATGCGCTGGATCTCGAGGTGGTCGGGCTCGACGCGGTCGTGACGACGCAGTTCGCCTGGGGCGATGGCGCCAGCACGGACTTGAGCGTCGCCTTCAACCACAACCAGGTCGAAGTGGTCAGCCAGTCGCGGGTCAACGGCCTGATGCCGGTGAGCGCGGCCGACGTCGAGGACATCGAGGAGAGCTACCCGAACAACCGCTTCACGGTGTCAGCGGACACCGTGCTCGGCCCGCGCTGGGATCTCCTGCTCCGCCTCAACTACTACGGGGAGCACTACGACGAGCGCGGCCGCATCGGCGGCGTCGACGGCGGAGCGCCCACCAAGCTTCTCGACCCGACGGTGTTCATCGACGGCGAACTCGGCTACGACATGAGCGACAACCTTCGCTTCACGTTCGGCCTCGTGAATGCCTTCGATACCTACATCGACGTGATCGACGAGCCGTTCGCCAACCGCCTGAACGTCGGACTGCCCTACGCGCGACGCACGGCCGCCAACTTCGAGGGCGGCTCCTGGTACCTGCGCTCGACGTTCGTCTGGTAGACGGCGCGAGGCCTGCGGCCCTCTAAAGGGTTCGCGGGCCTCCCGGCCCGCAATTAGGACAGCGCGGGCCTTCCGGCATCGATGGCGATCGCGCTGCGCCCCAGTTCGCGGGCCGCCGCGGCGGCCACCGCGTCGCCGCAGAAGGGGTCGAGCACGACATCGCCACGGTTGGTCGTTGCGGCGATTACGCGCTTGGCTAGCGCGATCGCGGCCCCGGGATCGTCGTCGTGGACCTCATCCGAGACCAGCGTGATGACGGGCTTGGCGCGACCCATAAAGTCAGCGTCGTCCTTGACATACCAAGTCGCCAGGCGGGGGTTCTCAATCGCCCCGGCGTCCGGTTCGCCCTCTCGTGGCGCCCAGATGATCTCGCCACCGAAGTTCCGAGGGTCGAAGAACGCGTCGAGAAGGACCTTGCCATAGTGCCCGGTGTTGGCATCGCCGACCAGGCAAAGGCTGCCGGTGGACTTGAGGACGCGTTTCAGGGTCGGTAGGCGCTCTGCCAGGAAGGCTAGGTAGGCAATCGTGGCGACATTGCCGAGCGCGATGTGCAATCCGAGGACGGTATCGTGGCCGAGGGCGCTGGCTTGGCGCTGGATGCGATCGACCCGGCGAGCGGCTGCTGCATCCCACCACCACTCGTCGAGGGGCGGCAACGCGACATAGCAGAGGTCCGCCAAGTCGTCCGGCCAATCGGCCATGACCTCCAGGCAATCGCCGGCGTGGAGGGTGTCGATGAGGGCTTCACGGGACAGCATCTTCAGCATCCTTTGCGCACCGCAGGTGCCGGGTCTCGAAATCCCATCTGCACAAGTACATGGCAAGATGCCCTGCTTATTCACCTCCGGCACCGGGAGCTACCCAACGCCGCAATGAGATTGTGGTATTCGGCAGGCGGCCCGGCCTCGGGCGACCTGCGCAGATGAGATTTCGCGCACAACACTACGCGCCCGACCGGTACCCCGCAAGGCCAGCAACGCGCCTCGTTCCAACGTGCGTACCGTGTCGGCGATGAGCCGTGTAACTGGCCGAATGCGGACCGGAGGTCCGCGCACCTCTTGCGGCCCTAGAGCCACACCTCGAGGTTGTTGGCGCGGCCGATACCGCGGGTCAGCTTGAAGTCCAGGAGCGCTGCCATGTCGCACGCGTTGAGCAGTTCCCGTACGTCGCTGCGCTCGGGTTCTGGCAGGGCTTCGAACTCGTCCTGGACGCGCTTCAGGACATGGAACCGGAAAGGCTGTGCGATCGCGGTGATGGGTATGCCGAGAAGGTCGAAGGTCGCCGCGTCGCCGACGCCGCGGGCTGCCGTGGTTCCCGCGGGCAGGTCGTCGTGCTCTGCGAGCCAGGCGTTGATGCACCCGCACGCCGCGCGGGTTTCGGGGACGTAGTCGATGGCGAGGTGCTTCAGCACGGCGATGAGCGTGTCGGGGATTTCGTCGTCGGCCAGGTAGGCATCGCCGTAGTTGTCGAATTCGCCGACATCGGGCTCCGGACGGTTCATGCGTTCGACCCAGCGGAAGACCCGGACGGCCCGCGTCTGCATCAGCAGGCGTGGTGCCGGATCGCGCCCGAGGTGTCCATACAAAGGCGCCATCATGCCGAAGTCACCCACGGACGGTCGGCCACCGAGCAGGTAGGGATGCTTGGCGAAGTGCGCGTTCAGCTTGTCCAGCAGTTGCGTATACAGCGTCTCGATCGTCTCGATGGCCGCAGGCCAGACACCCCACGACGGATTGACGACGTCCCTGATGAACTGCATGCGGTCGTCCGCCGCGGGCTCGCGTCCCTCGGGGAAGACCGTCTTGAAGTGGAAGCGAAGAAACTCGAGATTCTCGGCATCGAAGTCCCAGCGGTAGTGCATCGCCGGGCGCAGCAGGCCCTCGGCCCCGATGGCGTCGAAGAGGCGGCTAACGATGCGCTGCTTCGGCGACGTCGGCGAGCACGGATGTCCCCGCTCGGCCTCGAAGTGGTCGACGATGGCCACGCCGTCGCGAATGACCGTGCCGTCGGGGAGTTCGATGGTCGGCAGGCTGCGCCGACCGCCGGCCTTCGGCAACACAGTGTCCAAGAAGTGTGCTGATGTGGGCGGCACCTCGCGATACGCGAGGCCCGCCTTGATCAGGTAGCTCCGCGCCCGACCCGTGTAGAGCGACATCGGCGAGCCGTACAGGATGATGGTGTTCAACTCGGTACCTCGGGAACGTGAGGATCGGGCATATTACGGCAGTGCCCGACCGACCCGCGAACAACCCGCCCGCACCCGTGCAGGTGATCCGTCACCTGTGTTTCGAGGGCCTCGGCACGCTGGCCGACGAACTCGAGCGGCTCGGTCTTGCCTCCGACTACCTTGACGCGCCAACCGATGCGGTCGCGGAAGCCCGCGATGCCGAAATCCTCATCGTCATGGGCGGACCGATCAGCGTAAACGACGGCGAGCGGTTCCCCTTCCTAGGGGACGTGATCGACGCGATTCGACACCGGATCGACGCCCGGTTGCCGACCTTGGGCATTTGCCTCGGCGCGCAACTGATCGCCCGCGCCATGGGGGCCGCCGTCGTCCCCATGGCGGCACCCGAGATCGGCTGGCAGTCGTTGACGTTGACGCCGGAAGGTCAGGCGAGCCCGCTGCGGCACCTGTCGACCCCGGTGTTGCACTGGCACGGGGAGACCTTCGAGGTGCCGACTGGCGGGCAGGCGTTGGCATCGACGCCGGCGTGCCCGAACCAGGCCTTCGCCGTGGGGGATCACACCTTGGCGCTGCAGTTCCACATCGAGGTCTCGGCGGCTCACCTCGAACACTGGTTGGTCGGCCACATCCACGAACTCGACCATTGCGGGATCGATGTTCAAAGGGTCCGGGACGACGCCCGGCTGTATGCGGCCGACTCGACGGCGCGGGGCGCTCGGCTGCTCGGAGAATGGCTCGCTGGGAACGGGATCGGCGCGCTTCGGTAGTCCGATTTGGCTGGGCCAACCACCAGTTTTCCGCCAGGCGGTCGTCAACTCGTCCCGCAGCGGAGGATCGGCCCCCTTCTTGATGCAAACAACATCAAAAAAATGTCAAACCACACGCACATTTAACGGGGATTGGCGTAGAGTCCCGCGTTGGGAAGGGTCTGCTGCGTTTGCGGTGCTGTCGGTAGCGAGTCGGCAGTCGGTAGTAGTCCCTCGGTAGGCGTCGTCTACCACGGCTGGAGCGTATTTGCGCGGCGGCTCCACTACTAATTGCCGTCCCGCTGAGCGCCACCAACTTCGATGGTGATGATGGACGGTAGGAGTACCGACACCGAGGTCCGGCTCGGAACGACAGAACGCGCTCTTTCAGCGGTGCCGCACGATCCGGCGCGGCCCACATGGCTCGCTCGCCGGAAGGTCATGATCCCGGAACGGCCCGACGGCGCGTTGAGCCGGCCGTTGCTGGTCGAGCGGTGCGACCCGACGCGACAGCGCTTGACTCTCCTGCTGGCGCCGGGCGGATTCGGCAAGACGGTCCTCTTGGCGGAATGCTGTCGGCAAGCGCGGGCGGACGGCGTCACCGTCGGCTGGGTGTCGCTGGACGAGTACGACGACCCGGAGACGCTGGTGAGCTATCTCGCCTTCGCGTTGGCGGAATCTGGCGCGGAGTTCGAGTTCGAACCGCCCGCCGCCACGCCCGACTCGGCTCGCTATCGGATCGATGCGCTGCTGCATTGGATCGGGACGGTCGAAGGGAATGTCGTCATCGCCCTCGACGACGTGGACCGGCTGGAACCGGAGAGCGTTGCGCTGGTGGACTACCTGGTGTGGCGCGGTCCCGCCAATCTCCGCTTGGCCTTGGCGTTCCGCACGCGTCCGCGTGGACTCGACATCGCCACACCCGTCGTCGAGGGACGCGGCACGGTCATCTCGACCGACGACCTACGCTTCCAGAGACAGGACATCGCCCGTTACTTCGACACCGCGTTGCCGCGTGAACGGCTCCGGTCCCTGTGGGAGGAGTCGGCTGGCTGGCCCCTGGCCGTATGCGTGCAACGCAACGTCGGCGCCCAGGTAGGTGGCTCCCGGATCGCGGACGAAATCAGCTCGACCTGGGTGGAGACGCGCCTCTTGCGCGGGATTTCGGCATCGGACCGCGAGTTCACCCTGGAAGTCGGGCTGTTCGAGTGGGCTGATGAGGATCTCTTGGAACGTGTGCTGCAACGCGGCGCGTTGCGTCGGTTGCGCTCGCTCACACCGCTTGCCGGACTCGTGCAGGAGGTCGACGGGGGGTGGTTCAGGCTCCATCCGGTGCTCCGTCGCTACGCCGCCGACGCGCTGTGGGAGCGCGACCGCGAGCGCTTTTGTTCCGTTCATCGGCGCATCGCGCTCGTGCTCTCGGAGCGTGGCCAGACGATCGAGGCGATGCAGCATGCCCGTCAAGCGGATGAGCCGCGCCTCGCGGGGCGGATACTTGAACGGGCTGGCGGCATTCGGGTCGGGTTCCGGGAAGGCATGCACCATCTCGAACAGGCTGCCCGGTTGCTCACGCCGGATGTCGTCGGCGCCTCCGCGCGCCTCGGGCTCGTCGACTGCGGCGTTCTCGCGAACCAGGGAAACCTCGATCAGGCGAGGCGCCGGTTCGCAGCACTCGGCGCGCAAATCGACGACGAGTCCGCGAGCCAGGAACTGCGCATCGATCTCGCCCTGTCGCGTGGGATGTTCTTGATCTACGGCTTTGCGGCCATTGGGCCGCAGGTCGACGCGGTGATCGCAGAACTCGCCGACTTCGCTTCGGACCCCGCGGCGGATCCCACGGTCAAGGTGATGTCGCTGTACGGCCGGGCACTCTTGTCCTACGAGATTGCGGACTTCGACAACGCGCGATACTACGTGCACGAGTTCAGGAGCGCCGTTTCGGGAACGTCGAACTTCGTTGCGGTGAGAGCCGACCTCCTGCTGGCGGCGATCGCATTCGCGCAGGGCGAGCCGGCTACGGTCGAGACCATGTGCGCCCGGGGAGCGCAAGTGGCGAAACGGTACTACGCCTACGACACGAGCCCCGTCGCTGTGGCCGACGCAATCCTCGCCGAACTCGATCTCGAACGGAACCGTATGGGATCGTTAGACCAACGGGCACCCAGCGTGGACGGGCCCGGCGCTTGGCTGGATGTCCACGTGGCGGCCACCGACGCAGTCGCTGTCCTGGCCGCGCGCACCGACGAGGAGCGGGCATTGCGCGTCGTCGCCCGGGCGTTGGAACGGGCGCGCCAACGCGCGCGTCCCCGGCTGGTGCGTTGCCTGGTCGCGCTCCAGGTGTCCAACCTGGTCCACTTTGGGCGGTGGGAGGAAGCAGCCAGCTACTGGGAGAGCGCCGCGCTGCCGACCGAGGCGAGTGAATGCGCCGATCTCTCCCGGCAGAGTTGGCGAGAGATGGAATGCGTCTGCAGCGCCCGCGGTCGGCTCCTTGCCGCCACGGGACAGCTCGAGGAAGCGAGCGCGCTCAGCCAGGCGTTCGCGACTGTCGCGCGGGGCGCTGGCCTGGTGCGATCGCTGACCTACGCCAACGCCGTCGCCATCTACGCGGCGTGGCGCAAAGGCGATGTCGGTGCCGCGCGAGCGCAAACCGTCGAGAACCTCGAGTTGTTCGATCAGACCGGCTACTGCAGGGCCTTGCTTTGGCACGCGGAGTCCACCATAGCGGCGCTGCACGGTCTTGGCGAGGACATCGAGACGCACCTGGATGCGGCCAGGAACGCGTTGCTTCCCATGGTCTCGTCACAGTCCGCGGACCCGGACATGCCGGATTTCTCCGCGCGCGAACTCGAGATCCTCGCGCGCCTCGGGCATGCCCGGGACAAGGAGATCGCCCGGGAACTGGACCTCACGGACAACGGCGTGCGCTACCACGTCAAGAACATCTTCCGCAAGCTTGGCGTCTCGAACCGCCGCGCTGCCGCGAACCGGGCGCGCAGTCTCGGCGTCCTCCCCGCCCCCGATCGGGGGTAGGCCGAGTTGACGTCGCCCGCGGCACGCTCCCGGTGTCACGGTTGGTGGCGTCCCTTTTGGGGAAGATCGCGCCACCTTGATGAAACAACATCCAAAAAATCGACATCTACACGTACATTTAATGACGATATGTTCTAAACTAATGCGTTTAGGGGGTCGGAGCGTACCGCTGCGGCGGCTCCACTGCCGGACTCCCCGCCGCGTCGAGTACAGACAGCCCGTCTCCCGGGACTAGCGCGACGCGAGCAGGTAACGCCGCGCGCCGACAACTGAAATGGTGACTGCCTTGAGCAGCACGCATAACGGCACTGAGATCCGGTCCGGATCGACAGAACGACCTCCTTCGCCATCGTCACACCCCGATCCCGCGCCTCCCACATGGCTCGCTCGCCGCAAGGTCATGATCCCGGAGCGACCCGCGGGCGCCTTGGACCGACCACTGTTGCAGGAACGCTGCGATCCAACGCGCCAACGCCTGACGGTCCTGTTGGCACCTGCCGGGTTTGGCAAGACGGTCCTCTTGGCGGACTGCTGTCGGCGGGCACGGGCGGATGGGGTCACCGTCGCCTGGTTGTCGCTCGACGAGTACGACGACCCCGAGACGCTGGTGAGTTATCTCGCGTTGGCGTTGGGGGAGTCCGGCGCGCAGTTCGAGTACGAGCCGTCGGTCGGAAGTCCGGACTCGCCTCGCCACCGGGTCGATGCGCTCTTGCATTGGATCGGGACGATGAAAGGGGATGTCGTCATCGCGCTCGACGAGGTGGACCGTCTCCCCGCGGAGAGCGTGGCGTTGGTGGACTACTTGGCATCGCGCGGTCCCGCCAATCTCCGTCTCGCCCTGGCGTTTCG
Source organism: Candidatus Azotimanducaceae bacterium (assembly GCA_965203685.1). Taxonomy (GTDB): domain Bacteria; phylum Pseudomonadota; class Gammaproteobacteria; order Pseudomonadales; family Azotimanducaceae; genus VXYL01. Next base: position 3,821,736 of record OZ241908.1, on the reverse strand, counting down.
CACGCGACCCCGGGGACTCGATATCGCCACACCCGTCATCGACGGACGCGGCACGGTCATCTCCATTAACGACCTCCGCTTCCAGAGACAGGAAATCGCCCGCTACTTCGACACGACGTTGTCACGCGAACGGCTTCGGTCCTTGTGGGAGGAGTCGGCCGGCTGGCCCTTTGCCGTTTGCGTGCAGCGGAATGTTGGGGAACGGCTAGGCGACTCCGAAGTCGCGGCGGAAATCAGCTTGACCTGGGTCGAGACGCGCCTCTTGCGCGGCCTATCGCCATCCGACCGCAGGTTCATCCTGGAAATCGGGCTGTTCGAGTGGGCCGACGCGGATCTCTTGGACTCCGTCTTGAAGCGAGGCGCGATGCATCGCTTGCGGTCGCTCACGCCGCTGATCGGACTCGTGCAGGAGGTCGCCGACGGGTGGTTCAGGCTCCATCCGGTACTCCGTCGCTATGCCGCCGACGTGCTATGGCGACGTGACCGCAAGCGATATCGTCTTGTTCATCGGCGCATAGCGCTCGCGCTGGCCGAACGGGGACAGATGATCGAGGCGATGCGCCATGCCCGCGAAGCGGACGAGCCACATCTCGCAGGTTCGATCCTCGAACAGGCCGGCGCCATCCGGGTCGGCTTCCGGGAGGGCCTGCAGCGCCTCGACCAGGCGAGCCGGCTGCTCACCAAGGATGTCGTGCGTCGCTCCCCGCGCCTCGCGATCGTCGCCTGCGCCGTTCTCGTGAGCCAGGGGAAGGTCGACCAGGCGATGCGGCGGTTCGCTGCGGTCCCCCGGAAGGTCGACGACGAGTTGGCGAGCAAGGAACTGCGCATCGACCTCGCCCTGGCGCGTGGGATGTTGTTGATCTACGGCTTCGCGCCCATCGGCCCGGAGTACCAGGCGGTGGTGTCGGAACTCGCCGACTTCGCTTCGGAGCCGACCGCGGATCCCACCATCAAGGCGGCGACACTGTATGGCCAGGCACAATTGGCCTACGAGTCGGCGAGCTTTCCCGATGCGCGTCACTTGGCGCACGAGTTCAGAGGCGTAGCGTCGGTAACCTCGAGCTACCTCGCCGTGAGGGCCGACCTCATGCTTGCCGCCATCGCGCTCACGCAGGGCGAGCCGGCTGCGGCCGAGGACATGTGCGCCCGGGCAGCAAGGATCGCGAAGCGTGACTTCGCCTACGACCCGAGGCCCATCGTGGTGGCAGACGCGCTTCTCGCCGAACTCGATCTCGAGCGCAACCGCACCGGATCGTTGCACCAGAGGATACCCGGCGGCGCCATCCTGGTCGGTACCGGCGGTTGGTTGGACATCTACGTGGCGGTCACCGATACCGCCGCCGGCCTGGCGGCACGCGTCGACGAGGAGCGGGCCTTGTCCGTCCTCGCCCGAGCGCTGGAATCGGCACGAAGGGAGCATGCGCCCCGGTTGGAGCGTTGCCTGGTCGGGCTCCAGGTGTCCACGTTGGTCCAGTTCGGGCGACACGAGGAGGCGGCTGGCCTCTGGGAGAGCAACTCGCTGCCGACCGAAACGAATGCCTGCCTCGATCTCTCGCGTCAGACATGGCGAGAGATGGAATGCGTCTGCACTGCCCGCGTCCGGCTCCTCGCAGCCGAGGGACAGCTCGAGGAAGCGGCTGCGCTCAGCCGGGAGTTCGCGTCGGTCGCGCGGGACAAGGGCCTGATCCGTGCGCTGACCTACGCCAACGCCCTGTTTGTCTACACGGCCTGGCTCAACCGCGACATCGGCGTCGCGCGGAGTTACATCGTCGAGAACTTGGAGTTGTTCGATCGGACGGGCTACTGCCGGGCCTTGCTTTGGCACCAGGAGTCCACGGTGGCGGCCCTTGAATGGCTCGGCGAAGATGTCGAGGCGCACTTGGATGCGGCGCGGAACACGTTGCTGTCCATGGTCACGACCGGATCCACGGCCCAAGGCGCGCCGGATCTGACTCCGCGCGAACTGGAAGTCCTGGCACGATTGGGGCATGCCCGGGACAAGGAGATTGCGCGGGAACTCGACCTCACGGACAACGGTGTGCGCTACCACGTCAAGAACATCTTCCGTAAGCTCGGTGTCGCGGACCGTCGCACCGCCGCGAGTCGGGCGCGGAGGCTCGGAGTCCTGTCCGCCCGCGAGCCGGCGTAGGCCACGTTTCGGCCGTCGCTACCAGTGCCAGACTACTGATCGCACCTTCCATCGGTAGGCGACCTGCGCCTCGACCGACCACCGCAATCGTGCCCGACTATCGAAACGATGACCGTCTACGGTATGCGCTGTCTCACGGCGAGCGCGTCTTCGGCACATGCCCTTCCGTCAAGACCAATTCAGTTTGCCCGACCCCGACAGACAGCGGTCGGTCGTCGGGCGTGGCCGCGCGCAATCCGTACGCGTAGGCGAATCGGCTAAACCGGCCAAGCCGGTTTGGTGGCGCTACGCGGTCGCCGCCGTCCCCCTCTTCGCTGTAGCCGTCGCCGTCGCCGACGTAACCGAACCGATCAAGCCGATCCCCGCGTACCGGGTCGTCGACCGCGCCAAGTCCGAACTCGGCGAGCGGCTGTTCCACGACACGCGGCTGTCCAAGGACGACACGGTCTCCTGCGCGACGTGCCACGATCTCAAGCGCGGCGGCGACGACGGCCGCCGGGTCTCCGAGGGGGTGGGTGGCGCGCTTGGCGAGGTCAACGCCCCGACGGTGTTCAACGTCAGCTACAACTTCAAGCAGTTCTGGGACGGGCGGGCGGAAACCCTGGAGGACCAGATCGACGGCCCCATCCAGTCGGCGGTCGAAATGGGAAGCCTGTGGCCCGACGTCATCGCCACCCTCTACCGCGACGAGACCTACCCGGCCCAGTTCACCGCGATCTACGCAGACGGGATCACCCGGGATAACGTCAAGGATACGATCGCGGAGTTCATGCGCTCGCTGACAACGCCCGGCAGCCGGTTCGATGCTTGGCTCGGCGGCAACTCCGAGGCCCTCGATGCGCTGGAGGTGCGCGGCTACGACCTTTTCAAGTCGTATGGATGCGCATCGTGCCACCAGGGCGCCAACGTCGGCGGCAACATGTTCCAGACCTTCGGCGTCCTCAACGACTACTTCACGCGGCGGGGGAAAATCACCGACGCGGATCGCGGGCGTTTCAACGTCACCGGAAACGAGGCGGACATGCACGCCTTCAAGGTGCCGAGCCTGCGCATGGCGGCGCAAACCGCGCCGTATCTTCACGATGGCCGCGCGGAGACGCTGCGCGATGCCATCGACATCATGTTCGAGTTTCAACTGGGTCGAGAGGCGCCGGACGCGGACAAGGAGGCCATAGAGGCTTTCATCCGCACGCTTGCCGGCAATTGGGAACGTCCTCGGACCGTGGAGCGGCCGCGGGTTGCGCAAAGCCCACGCTCTGGGCGCGCGCAGACAACGCAAAGCCCGCGCAGTGCGCGTGGGCCAGCGACGCAAAGTCCGCGCAGTGCGCGTCCGCAACCCCTGGACGGTCCCGACACTGCGGCGAGCGTGTCCCAAGAAGCCCCTCCGGCCCGCAGCGGCCCGACACGGGGAGGTAGGTAACCGCCATGGCAACCACGATTAAGGTCGGCGTCGCCGCGTCGGCCATGCTGCTCGCAGCAGCGTCCGTCCTTTTCTGGCTGGCGCGCAACACCGAGTTTGAAGGCTACCGGGGCGCTGCCGACGCCACCCGGCAGATCCGCCTGTTGGCAACCGAGTGGAGCGTCGAGACGGCGCGCGCCCGGACCGACCCCTTGGGGGACTACGACGGCCTGGCGGCATTCGTTCCGGCGATTGGGCGCCTTAAGGACGTGGTGCTCGAGTTGGCACGCGACACGTCCGTCATGCCGGAACGCCTGACCAACGACGTCTACGCCTTCGCAAGCGCCCTCGCGGCGAAGGAGGAGCGCGTCGAACGCTTCAAGAGCGCGAACTCGGTGATCCGGAACTCCGTGCGCTACCTTCCCAACGCGGCGACAAGCATCGCGCAATCGTCGTCCAATCCCGTACTGGTCCAGGACGTCACGACCCTCGCGGACGGCCTCGCCGAGTACGCGGCGTCCCCCACGGATGCCGCCAAGGGCCGGCTCGCCGCGATTCGCGACCGGCTTGTGGAACGCCAAGCTGCGCTGTCCGGGGAAGACTTAAGCGCTCTGGAGCGATTCCTCGCCCACGCGGAAATCCTCTTGGAGCAGCCGGGCCCAACCGAGCGGATCTTCCGGCAAGCCACGTCCAACGACGTCTCCCGCCTTGCGGGCGACTTGGTCGGAGAGTTCGACGCCCTGTCGGCGAGCTTGGAGCGGCGCACGGAGCTGTTCACGTCCGGAATCTGGGCGGCTGCGGTCGCGCTGCTCCTGGTGTGGGTATTCGCGATCACGGCACGGTCCCGCCAAGCCCGCCAGCCTGCGCCGGCCCGCAGTGCCGATCTGCCGGCCCAAAGGCCCGCGGTCGTTCCAACGCCGGCGCCCGAGCCAGCTTCCGTTCACCAGGTCGCCACGAATGGCGCGCTGGAGTCGAGCGAGCACGCGGACGCCACGGAGAAACTACTGATGTCGCAGCGGATTCTGACGGCAGCGGTGAGTTCCAGCATCGCCCGGGCGGCGCGCGAACTCCCTATCGGCAACGGCGCGGATCCGACCAAGGACGTGGAACGGATCGCGGATCTTGCCGAACAGCTTGCAGACGCGAGCACGCGGCGGGACGAGATGTGCTCGCTGGTCGACGTGGGGGATTGCGCGCGCCGAGCCCTCGAGGCCGCTGGCGCCGAAGACGGCGCGACGGTCGTCTGCGATTTCGGCGAGGCGCCGCAGGTCTTCGCCTCGCAGCCCGAGGTGTGCCTGATGCTGGAGCAGGTGCTCGACAACGCCCTGGTCGCTATCAGTGACAAGGGCCTCGGCCCTGGCGAGGGCGAGATCCGCGTCGAGACGGGCGGCGACGGTTCCGAAGCCACGGTGACCGTCATCGACAACGGGGTCGGCATGTCGACCGAGGACCAAGAGCACATGTTCGAGCCGTTCGCGGGCGCCGGAAACAACGGCGCGGGCGTCGGCCTCGCGATCACGGACCACATCGTCCGCAAATATGGCGGTCGGATCGCCGTCGGTTCCCACGAGGGCCGTGGCACGGCGCTTCGGATCAGTCTGCCGGGAATGGCCACATGAACCGGAAGACGGCTCGCCGACCGCTATCTTGGCTGCTCGCACCAATCGTCGTTGTTGGCGCAGCGGGGGTCTATTTCGCCCTTGAAGGGGGTGGCCGCACGGCCGAAGGCTCGGACCGACTGGCGCAATGCGACGCGGGAGGCGACACACCACCGACCGCGTTCCTGGTCGACCTGCGCAAGCCCCTGGATGCGGCCCACGTGTCGCTGCCGGGTGCGCTGTTTCGCCAAGCGGCGCGTACCATGGACGCCGGGACCGAACTCGCCGTCTACACGCTGAGTCCCCATGCCGAGGCACCGCGGACGCTGATCGGCCGGCTCTGCAAGACATTCGACGAGGCCGGCCTTGCCGCCGAGTCGTCGAAACACTTGGCGACGGACGATTGCGACATACCGGCGCAGTTGCCGACGGCGCTGCGCGCGGGCGCGAAGGACTTCTGCGCGCAGCGCGATGCACTGACGCGGCGCATCGACGTCCTGGCGGCGGAGACCCTCCGCCAGCCCGCCGGCGCCACCCATCTCGTGGAGGCGCTGGAGGCGACCGCGCGCGATTTCGGCGAAGCACCGGGGTCGCTGTACGTGTTCTCGGATCTGGTGCAGCACGCGGCGTGGTTCTCGCACGCTGAAAGCCCGCTCGAGGAATGGGAGTTCGAACACATGGCGGACGCTTGGTCGGCGCTCCCCTTGGAAGCACCGCTGACCGGCTTCCCGACGGCAACGACGGTGCGGATCCACTACGTGCCGCGGGCCGGCACGACTGACGAAGGGGATTGGCGCGCCACCCACAAGCGGTTCTGGCAGGACTACTTCCGCGGCGCCGAGGTCGCCTTCGACGACCAGCCGACCATGGCGGACTACGTCGTCACGCCGCTCGCCGAGTTGTCCTCGTCGATGGAACTGGCCGCCTACGAACTGGAACGACTGCGCCACTCGAGCGCCCTTGTCGAACAGGACCGGGCGGAGATTGAACGCGAGCGTCGGAATCTCGAGAGCGCGCGGCGTGGCATCGAAGCCGAGCGGCAGCAGCTTGCGGCCGAACGGCAGGAACTAGCTGCAGAGCGCGAGCGCCTCGAGTCGCAACAGGCGCGACTGGCCTCGTCCAGCGACTCGGCGGACGGACTCGGCGAGGGTACGTGACAGGTGCGCGCGCACAGTTCGGTCGGCGCCCGACCGTCGCACCGGCCGTGGTCCAGCCGCCGGCGGCCGAAGCGCAGGTGGCGGGCCGCGCGTCGGCGCGGCGGCGGGTGCCGGCCGGACGCCAGGGGCACCGCGGCGGCGTGGCATTCCCAGCCTTGGCGCTGGCCGTCGTGGCGCTGACTTGGCTGGACGCGGGCGTGCTGCGTGCGGAGGACGCGGTGGCCGAGGGTCACGTGCCCCCGGTGGTGCACGACGCCGAGATCGTTGCCTGGCCTCCCCGGCTGGGCGAAGCCGTCTCGGCAACCGACGGCGTGGCGGAGCCCGATGACACCGCGCCGACAGATGAGACTGAGAGTGAACAGGAGGATGAGGCGTGATGAAGGCGCGGGAGAATCAGCACGAAACCGTGGCGGCGTGGTGTCGCCGGGCGTTCTGCGTTGTTGCAGCCACGCTCGCTTGCGTTCCGGCTTTGGCCGCAGACGGCCTCGACAGCGGCAACACGGCGTGGATGCTCACTGCGGCGGTGCTTGGCCTCGTCATGACGGTGCCCGGCATCGCGCTGTTCTACAGCGGCATGGTGCGTCGCAAGAACATGCTCTCGATGGCGGGCCAGTGCTTCGCCATCTGCTGCCTGGTCTCCGTGCTCTGGGTGCTGCTCGGCTACAGCCTGGCGTTCTCCGGGGACAGCGAGTTCGTCGGCGACCTCGGCATGCTGTTCCTCGCCAACCTCGATATCGACAACCTGCGCGGCACGTTTCCGGAGTCGCTCTACGCGGTCTTCCAGCTTGGCTTCGCCGTCGTCGCCGCGGCGCTGATCACCGGCTCCGTCGCGGACCGGATGAAGTTTTCCGTGGTGCTGGTGTTCATCGGCGCTTGGTCGCTCATCGTTTATGCACCGGTTGTCCACTGGATCTGGGGCGGCGGCTTCCTCAAGGAGGAAGGCGTCCTCGACTACGCGGGCGGCACGATCGTGCACATCAACGCCGGCGTCGCCGGGCTCGTGGCGTGCCTCCTGGTGGGACGACGCAACGGCTACGGCACCGAGAACATGGCCCCGCACAACCCGCTCTTCAGCGTCACCGGCGTGTCCCTGTTGTGGATCGGTTGGTTCGGATTCAGCGCGGGCTCCGCGCTGTCGGCCGGCACCAACGCCGCCTTCGCGATGCTGGTCACGCAAACCGCGGCGGCCGCGGGCGCGCTCACCTGGATGGGCTACGAGTGGTGGGTCGTGCGCAAGCCGAGCGTCGTCGGCCTGGTCTCGGGGGCGGTGGCGGGACTCGTCGCGTCGACGCCGGCGGCAGGCTACGTGTCGCCAGCGGGCGGCATCGCCATCGGCATGATCGCCGGCTTCTCCTGCTGCGCGGCGTGCGCTTGGCTCAAGTACCGGCTCGGCTACGACGACGCCCTGGATGTATTCGGCATCCACGGCGTCGGCGGCCTGCTCGGCGCGGCACTCACCGGCGTCTTCGCCCTCGAGGAGATCGGCAACGCGGCCGGTCTCGTGGACGGCAACCCCGGGCAGGTGTGGGTGCAGATTCAAGGCGTCCTGGCGGTCGCCGCCTGGAGCGCCCTCGGCACCGCCGCCATCCTGCTGCCGATCAAGTACACGGTCGGCCTACGCGTGACCCACGGCGAGGAGAACGAAGGCCTCGACTACAGCCAGCACGGCGAAGTGATCGGCGGCGACGAAGCCGCGACGGCTTAAGGCTAGACGTGGTCACGAGGGGAGAAATCGATTCAATGCGCCGCGCATCCGCGCGGTGCTTGTAGGCGCGGCGTCGCATCGTAACTCGGTGCGGCGCCGCAATTCGAAGATGGGCAACGAGAAAGGAGCTTGATATGACCCATTGGATCAGGAGCGCCGTGCGGCGCATCAAGGACCGTCGGGCGCAATCCGCGCCGGCGACCGCGCGGGGCGGCTCCTCGCGGAAGAAGATGAGCGGCGTGTCAACCGTGGAGTACGCGCTGATCCTTGTGGCGGTCGTGGCGATCGTCGGTGCAGCTTTTGTGGTGATAGAGGGCGACCTTGGGGACCTGTTCGACGCGTTGGGTACCGAAATCGACCAAGCAACCACCGTGGCGGAAGATGCTAGCGGCGTGGACTAGCGACCGCGGCCGAATCTCGAGCACGGCCCATGTTCGCAGCGTCTGCGATCATCGGCGGTGCGGCGGCCTTCGCCGTCGCCGCGGCATGGGCCGACTGGCGACGGCGGCGGATACCGCATCCGCTGGTTGCAGCGCTCGTGGTCGGCTGGGCGTTGGTCGCCGCTGCCATGCCTGAAGCGCTCGGCGGTTCACCGCTCTCGAGCCTTGCCTGCGGTGCGGGCGCGCTTGGCGCGGGCCTCGCACTGTGGGCGCTTGGATGGCTGGGTGCGGGTGACGTGAAGTTGGTCGCCGTACTCGGCCTCTGGCTCGGCCCCGCCGACTTCGGTCTCGGCCTGGTCGGTGCAGGACTGCTGCTACTCGTGCTCGCCGTCACGGCGTTCGCCTTCGGCGGAGGCTTCGCGCAGCGCGACCTGCCAGTCGCTTTGGCGTTAGCGCCGCCGTCGGTGGCGCTGCTGGCCTTCCGCGCCGTGGACGTGGCGTCGCCGGCCACCGGAACTTAAAGGAAAACGCATGGCCATCAGTTCACTCCCGCGGCGCGCCTACGGCGTGCGCCCGATTCCGGTCGTGGTTGCTGCGGTCGCTGCCGTGGCGGCGTGGCTCGTGCTCGGCACGGACCTCGTGGTCAGCGGCGGCGACCGGCAGGACAGGCCGCAGGCGGTCGTGGCGGAGGTGGCACCTCCCCCCGAGCCGCCCCGGCCCCCGCCTGTGTACCCCTCCGTGCTGGTGGCGAACCGGGACATCGAGGCCGGCGTCCTCGTCACCAGCGAACTGGTCGAGTTCCGCGAGTCGCGCGAACCCGTGGACGTCAACATGGCCGTGGTCGAAGGTGCCGTGCCACAGCGGGCGGTGATCGGCGCCGTTACCCGCCGGCCGTTCGGGGCCGGTGCCATGATGTCCTGGGACGGCCTGCTGATGCCGGGCCACCCGGGCTTCATCAGCGCCGTGCTCGCACCCGGCATGCGCGCAGTCACCGTCGGCGTCGACAGCGCGACCACGTCCGCGAAGATCATCTACCCGGGCGACCGCGTGGACGTCATCCTCGTGGCCGCCGCACAAGCGGGCCAGTCCGCGGCATCGCGCACCATTGTCCGCGATACGCGCGTCCTCGCGGTGGGCGACGCCGTGCTTTCACTTGGCCGCTACGGCACCGTGAGCCTGGCCCAGGCGGGCGAAATCGAGCCGATCCCGCAACCGACGGGCTCCACCTTTACCCTGGAAGTGCCTCCGGTGGACGCCGAGCGCATCGCGGTCGCGCTCGCCGCGGGCCAACTCACGTTGGCCATGCGGTAGATCCACGCCCCGGCGGCCGTGGTCCGGGACCGGCTGGTCCGCATGAGCGACGTCATGCCACCGGTACGTACCACCGCCCCGGCGGTGCGCGTCTTCCGCGGGTCGGCCGAGCCGACCACGTCGCGAGGGCGTGAGACATGAGGTACGCAGCGTTGGCAAGGCTTCGTGCCCGCATCGCGGCGGCGGCCATGGTCGTTGCCGCACCACTGTTGGCGTCCGATGCGCCGGCACCAGGCGACACCATCGTGTTGTCGCCGGGGACCGCACAGGCCATTGCACTCGACGCCGAAGCGGAGGCCGCTTTTGTCGCCGATCCAGAGGTCGCAGACGTGACGGTGATCGACAGCCGCAACCTGATCGTACTCGGCAAGACGCCGGGCATCACCAGCCTCGACGTCCGCGCTGCAGGCGGGGTGCCGCTCGGTGCCTACGCCGTCCGCGTGGACGCGCAGACCGCGAACGCCGGCCAAGTGGTCGCCCGGCTGGCGGGCGACGACTCCGACATCCGCGTCGATGCCGTCGGCGGGACGCTGTTCGTGAGCGGCACCGCGGCGAGTCCGGCGCAGGCGGCGCGCGTCCTGGAAGGGGTGCGCGCGGTGGCGCCGGGTGACGTCATCGACGCCCTCGAACTGGCGGCACCCGCGCAGGTCAGCCTGGAGGTGCAGATCTCCGAGGTGTCGCGCACGGTCACCGAGGAACTCGGCATCGATTGGTCGGTGGACATCAACCCGTTCGACGACGTGCTTGCGTGGACGTGGGGCACGGGAGTGCGGCTCGGCACGGGCGCTGTGCAGGTCGGCGAACTCATCGCCCAGGAGATCGAGACCATCGATCCGTTCACCGGTCAGACCCTGTTGGAAATCGAGACCGACGAACTCGGCACCCAGATTCCCGTGCGGGGCGGCGACGGCGGCATCGTGCTCAGCAAGACCCACGAACTCAACAGCGGCAAGTACCGCCTGACGGGCTTTCTCGATGCGTTGGCCCGCAACGGCCTTGTGACAGTCCACGCCCGGCCGAGCCTCACCACGATGAGCGGCGAGCCGGCGACCTTCTTCTCCGGGCTCGAGGTGCCGGTGCCGGCCATCACGGACCGCGGCATCATCGGCACGGAATACCGGCAGACGGGTGTGGGACTCACCTTCACGCCGACGGTGCTGTCGAGCGAGCAGATCTCGCTCACCGTGGACGCCGAGGTCCGCGAATTGGCCCTCGGCGGCACCACCATCGCCGGCGCCTACGTGCCGAACATCAACGAGCGATCCGCCGCCACCACGGTTGAACTCGGCGACGGCGAGTCCATCGCCATCGCCGGGCTGTACCGGCGCACCACGTCCTCAAGCGACACTGGCGTGCCGCTCCTGAAGGACATCCCCCTGTGGGGCGCCCTGTTCAGTTCGACGGCCGAACGGGACGACTCGGCGGAACTCATCATCGTGGTCACGCCGACCATCGTCTCGGGCGTTGCCGGGACATCGGGCGCCGAGCTGGCCCGCGCGACCGCCGGCGGCACCGCGCGCCAGATCGGCAACGAATTCCACTTCTAGAACGCAAGAACCAAGAAAAAGGAAGCACACGTGCAAACCGACAACCGAACAGCGGAGCGATCAAGTCGCCGTACCTGGGCTTTAGCCTGCGCACCGTTCGCCTGCGTGCTGCTGGCGGCGTGCGTGGCCCAGCCCGCACGCCTCGGCCCGTCGCCGGGCGACTACGAGGCGTTTCTGCGCGAGGTGATGGTCGAGGCCGGGAAGGCGCCCGAGGCGGCACCCGCGACCTCCGGCCGCGCCGTGAAGCACGCCGCGGACTTCCTCGGCAAGGCAGCCGACGGGGAGAACGACAGCAAGGACGGGGAGTAGCGACATGGCGCAACTCGAAGCGTTCCTAGGCGATGCGGACAGCGGGACACGGTGCGCGAGGCCGACCCGAAGGCGACGATTCGCCGCGGCACGGTGCGCCATGCCGTGAAGGCCTGCCAGGATGCCCCGTCGGCGGACGCCATGCTCGTAGACCTCGACGGCGAGCAGAATCCGCTCGTCCACGTGGTGGAACTGCTGCGCGTCTGCCGACCGGAGTCCGTGATCATCGCGACCGGCTCCGAGAACAGCGTAACGCTGGCCAACGAACTCTACCGGGGCGGCGTCTTTCTTTACCTACCGAAGCCCCTGGATGCGACCGAACTGTCGCGCGCGCTGGCCGACGTGGACAGCGCCCGCGGCGACGAGGCGCGCCCGGAGATCCAGACCAGCCGCCTGGTGCTGGTCCTCGGCATGGGCATGGGCGTCAACACCGTCACCGCCTTGCTGGCCCGGCTGGCCGGCGACCGCGGGCGCTACGTGACCTGCGTCGATTTCGACGCCGACTTCGGCACACTGTCGCTCGCTCTCGACACGATCCCGGAACGCGGCCTGGCTCAGGCCCTGGCCGACGGTTCGGGCATCGGCGTCGAGCGCCTGTTGGCCCGGGTGTCGCCGCGTATCGGCCTCGTCGCCCACCCGATGGACCAGGCCGGGAACCCGTACGACGAGTCCGGCCTGCTGCAACTCGTCGATGCGCTCTCGGCGCAGGCCCACATGGTTCTCGCCGTCGGCCTCGACTTCGCCCGCGCGGAGGCGCTGCGCCATGTCGCCAGCAACCACATCATCGTGTTCGAGCCGACGCCCGCGGGGGTGTCCGTGGCCGCGCGGTGGCTGCGAATCTTAAGCGGCACGCCCTCGACGCTGGTGGCGAACCACGCGCGCCCGCTGCCCCGCCTACTCAACGACGCGCAACTGCGCAGCCACCTCGGCAACCGCTCGCCCGATGCGGTGCTGCCGTACATCAAGGGCATGGCGGCGGCCATGGCCCTCGGCGAACCCGAGAAAGCCCTGGGCCGGCGCGAGCGCGCCGTGCTCGACCGGCTTCTGAATCCTTTAGTGGGCCTGGCCGCAGTAGCGGAGGCAGCATGATGAACGCAAGCACGAACTCTCGCTGGTCGATGAGGGGACGGGCGGCGGCGATGCTGGCCTGCCTGTCGATGGCCTCGTGTACGACATTGCAGCCGGAGACGGACATGCGCGCCCGGCGCATCGAAGAGGCGGTGGTGCCCATGGCCCGCGCCGCGCTGGCCGCCGGCCAAGTGGAGACCGCGCGCCGGCTCTACACCCGGTTGCTCGACGTTGCCCCGGACGCCATGGAGGCCCGCATGGGACTCGGCGACGTGGCGATGGCGGCTGGCCGCCCATCACGCGCCGAAACGTGGTATCTCGACGCCGCCAGCCTCGCCGAGAGGCCGGCGGACCGACACGCCGCATTGCTTGCCCACGGGCGCGCGGCCATCACCGCCGGGAATCTCGAAACGGCGCGGGAGAGCTTCGAGCGCTTGGTCGACCCGGAGGAACGGGCGTCGGCCACGCATGCCGCCTGGAGCCACAATGGCTTGGCGGTGGTCGCGATGCTCGAGGGCGACCCGTTCGGTACCGTCGCGGCGGTCGAGCGCGCCGTGCTCCTCGACCCCGACGAGCACCGCTTTCGCGACAACCTCACCCGCGCCGTCGCTGTTGCCAACGCCTACCGCACCGAGTTCGGCGTGCCGGACGCAGAGCCCGAGCCGGCGATGCTGGCGCAGGCCGACGCCGAACCGGCCGAGTCTGCCGAGACGCTCACCACGCTTGAGGTGGCGCCCCCGGACGATCAAACATTCGCTGCGACTGGCGAGGCCGAGCAGGAAGCGCCTGCCGAACCGGCACCCGTAGAGATCGACGTCGCGGACTCAGATCCGATGCCGGCCGAAGCGCCGGTCGAGGATGCCGATCCGGTTGCCGATGCGCCGTCGGTCGCGGAGGTTCCCGATGTCGGCGAACCGCCGGCCGGTGACGCAGAGACATCATCCCTGATCGCCGAAGAGACCGACGCCCCCGCGCCGCGGCCGGATCCGGATCTCGGGGACGCGGTCGCCGGCGTCGGCTTCGTCGTCGAGCGTGGCGGCGTGGACTACCTGCAGATCGGTGCCTTCGCGGTCGAGGCGAATGCGCGGCGCTTGAGCGAACGCGTGGCGCTGCTCACCGACCTCCCGGTCCTCATCGAGCCCACGGGCCACGAGCCGCAGCCGATGCACCGTGTTCGCATCGGCCCGTTGCCGCCGGACACTGAGTTGCCACGGCTCAGGCAGGCACTGGCCGCCGATGCGACCCGGTCGACCTCGGCCGGCGGGACTGCGGCGGCGTCGTAGGGCGCGGCGGTGGCGCGTGACTGGCGCGGGCAAGGAGCGGGTGTGCATTCCGCGCCGGGTCGGCGGCGGCACCGGGGCGTCTATACCGTCGAGTATGTGCTGGTGCTGATCGTGCTGATCCCCGTGGCGTTCGCGGTGGGTGAGTTCGGCCGGGTCTCGCTCTGCGACCAGGCGTTGGCCCGGGCCACGCACCGGGCGGCGGTCGCCGCGGGGCGGAACCCGGCCGATTGCGAAACCCGGGCACGCGAGGCATTCGAAGGCGACGCCTTGGCACGCTGGCTGTTCGACACCGACGACGACGGCCGGATCGCTTTCGGGGCGGGCACGGGCCAAGAGGTGCGCCTCGACATAGCGGCTGACAACGGCAATCTGACCGACGGCGTCAGGTTCGAAGAGCCGCTGTGCGGTGACCCGGGGAGCTGGATCCGGGTGCAGACGTCCGTCACGATCCGGGCACGCTTTGGACTTGGCGACATCCTGCGGCGCGAGGCCAGTTGGGCGTTGAACCAGGATCCCCGCCCGTGATGCTCGCCCGCGAAACGCCACCCCCGCGCGGTCGCTCCGGCGCCGCGCGTACCGGGCGCGGGGCGGCATCCGTGGAGTTCGCGGTCATGGTGCCGTTCATCCTGGCCCTCATGGCTGTGGTCTGGGACGTGCGCGAGCAACTCGCGTTTCGCACGGATATCGCCCGCCAGATCCACGTCGCCGCGGCCGCCGCGGCGGACCAGCCCGAACTGCCACCCCATACGCCCGTTGGCCAAACGCCTGTCAGCGAGGCCATGGGGCAACTCCGCGCGCTGCTCGATAGACGCAGCGGTTCCGGTTCGATCACCGCGGCCGTAGTCACCCGAGGTACGGTTCGCCGCGACGGCTCGGCCTGTCCCCTCGACGGGTGGTGTCCGCCGCAAGTGACGGCCTCGTGGCCGGCGACGGCGGATCTTGGCCAGTGGTCGAACGGCGGCGACGGTTGCCCGACATCCGGCCCGAACCCGCTGCCGCCCGCGGGGCAGCACTTCGCGGCAGACGAGACGGTGCTGCCACGGGAGGCGCGGATGGGCGACGAGAGCGCCTGGATCAGCCGCGACCTCGACGTGACGGAGTGGTGGGTCGTCGTCGATGCCTGTTTCGAGCCGCGTCCGGGGAGGTTTTCCGGCCGTCTGGCCAACCTGCCGATCCGGCTTTTCGAAGGCACGCCCGTCGTGCACCGCCGCATTGCCTGGGGTTCGATCCACGAACTCGGGCGCTGCGACTGGTGCGACGGCTGACCGCGGTCCACCGGCACGATGGCTCGGACGCTGCGCAGACGGCACGGGCTCGGCAGCCCCGTGCGAGCGGTGCCGACGCCGGAGGCCGCCACCGTGGAGAGGCCGGGGACGGCTGGCGAGGGCCGCTTCGAGAGCATCGTGCCGTGGTACCACGCGCACGTGCTCGAAGCCCTCGACGCCGAGAGCGCGGCGGACATGTCCGACGAGGACTTGGGCGCGGTGGTGTCGACGATCATCCGCCGCCTGGAGCCGAGACCGGAGGCGCCCGCGGTGGGCAGCGCCCTGGACCGGCTGGCACAGCGCCTGGTCGACGAGATGCGTGGCCTCGGGCCCCTCGGCGACCTGCTCCGCGACCCGGACGTGAGCGACATCATGGTGAACGGGCTGCACTCGGTGTACGTCGAACGCCGGGGCCGGCTCGCGGAAGTGGACGTGCGCTTCCGCGACAGCGACCACCTGACGCGCATCGCCCAGCGCATCGCGCAGAGCGCCGGGCGGCGTGTGGACGAGCTGAGTCCCATGTGCGATGCGCGGCTCGCCGACGGTTCGCGCGTCAATATCATCGTGCCGCCGTTGGCCGTCGACGGCGCCGCCATTTCCGTCCGCCGCTTCCGCAAGGGCGGGTTCACGGTCGCCGAACTCGCGCGCGACGGCACGATGCACGCCAGCATGGCGGCGCTGCTCGAGGTGGCGACCAAGTCGCGCCTCAACATCGTCGTGTCCGGCGGCACGGGCTCCGGCAAGACCACGCTGCTCAACGCGCTCTCGGGCTTCATCGGCTTCGACGAGCGCGTCGTCACCTTGGAGGACGCCGCCGAACTCAACCTGATGCAGCCCCACGTCGTGCGTCTCGAGACGCGGCCGCCGTCCGTGGAGGGCACCGGGGAGGTGCCGATGCGCGACCTTCTCAAGAATGCGCTGCGGATGCGGCCGGACCGCATCGTGGTCGGCGAGGTGCGCGGCGCGGAGGCCCTCGATGCGCTGCAGGCCATGAACACCGGCCACCCGGGTTCGATGTTCACGATCCACGCCAACAACCCGCGCGACACCGTCTCGCGCCTCGAATACCTCGTCATGATGGAGTCGGGCGAGATGCCCTTGGGGGCGATCCGCAACCAGGTGATCTCGGCGGTTGACCTGATCGTCCAGGTCGCCCGATTCCACGACGGTAACCGCCGCATCGTTGCCATCACCGATGTCGCGGGCCTCGAAGGCGACGTCCCCGTGCTGGAGGACGTCTGGTCCTACGACACCGGCGACGGCGCCTTCCGCTGCAGCGGCAATCGGCCGTCGTTTGCGAGCCGGGTCGAGGCGTTGGGGCTCGGCGATGCCCTGAACGCCAGTCTCGGCCGTCCCCCGGGCCGGGGCGGTCGCTGAACCGCATGGACATGACGACGGTCCTCGGTGTTGCGGCGTGCGCCGCCGTGGCGCTGTGGGCGGCATCGGCCTGGCAAGGGTTCCGCATGCGGGCCCGGATCAGGGAGCGCATGCGCGCCGTTGATCTCTTCATGGCGCTCGAGGAGGACGAAGAGACGCTCACGGCACGGCCTGTCGACGACGGCGAGGAGACGGCCGAGCACGCCCTGGTCGCCCTCCTGGATCGGCGTTACCCACTCGCGGGCGGGATGCGTGCGGGACTGGCCGCCGTCGCGAGCGCTGCCGTGGCCAGCCTAGCCGCCACGGCGGCATTCGTCTTCTTTGGCATGCCGCTGCTGTTCGGCTTGGTCGGTGGCCTTGGCCTCGGTGCCTTGGTCGGCTGGAACGTCGGTGCCTTCCTGGAGGGCGGTCAGCGCGTGCGATTCACCGACCGCCTGCTCGCGGCGGTTGACGAGTTTCAGCGCATGGTGCGCTTCGGCATGCCGATGGCCGAGGCCTTCGGCGCGGTCGCGGAGGGGGCAGAGGAACCGGTGCAGGAGTCGCTGCGCCGCGTACGCCACAGCACGGGGCTGGGCGTGCCGCTTGCCGCTGCCCTCGAGCGCGAGGCGCATCGGGTCCGGGTCAGCGAACTTGCCATGCTGGCAGCGATCTTCGCGACCCAGGCCAAGGTGGGCGGCGGCCTCGCCGAGTCGGTCGGCAACCTCGCCGACATGTTGCGCGAGCGCAAGGACAACCGCGCGCGGATGAAGGCGGCGACGGCCGAGTCCAAGTTGAGCCTCATCGTGCTCTCGTGCGTGCCGTTCGCGGCGGTCGGCATCCAGGGGGCGACCAAGCCGGAGATCTTCGACGTTCTGCTCGGCGACGCCCGGCACCTGCTCGGCATCGGCGCCGGCCTCGTACTCCTCGGCTTGGCGTCGGCGTGGCTGCTCGTGCGCCGGATGCAACGATGACCGCCTCGCAACTGGCGCTGTTCATGGTCTGCGTGCCCGTCGCCATGGCCGTGCTCGCCCTCGTCTCCAGGCTGCGGCTGCGCGCCCGGCTGGCGAGCCGCATGCGGCTGTTGGCCTTCGACGCCGGCCATGATCGTGACTCCGGCCTGGCACAAAGCTCGGTGGTGCTGCGTGGTCACGCCGCACGCCTGCTCGCCGCTCTCAGTCGGCTGATGCCCCTTGGCGGCAAGGATCGCGAGAAGATCGTGATCGCGCTGCGGCGTGCAGGCTACGACGGCCCCGGCGTGGTCGCGACGGTGCTCGGCGCGAAGGTGGCCTGCCTGCTGGTGGGCATCGCGGTGGGCCTCGCGGTGCTGCCGGCGTTCCTATCGGGCCTGTCGCCGCTCTTCGCGGGGGTCGTCGGCCTGCTCGGCGCGCTCGTCGGCGGGATGCTCCTTGGCGTCCTGCTCAACCTGGTGCCCGAACTCGTGGTCGCGCAGCTTGGTGCCATGCGCTATCGGCGCATCCAAGCCGGGTTCGCCGACGCCATGGACCTGCTCATCGTCTGCCTGCAGGCGGGCATGACGTTCGAGCGTGCGATGCAGCGCACGGTGGCGAATCTCGGGACGTTCCACCGCGACCTCGGTGCCGAACTGCGCCGGGCCAGCCTGGACATGAGCGTCCACGGGAGGACGCGGCAGGACGCCGTGGCGCGGCTCGCCGGGCGCCTGGGGAGCCCCGAGTTCGGGGACTTCGCCGTCACCGTCGGGCAAAGCGAACGACACGGGACGCCGTTGGCGGAGGCGCTGCGCAAGCTTGCCGCGGCGACGCGCGTGGAACTCGTGGCGAACATGCAAGCGAAGCTGGCACGGCTGCCTGTGCTGCTGATCCTGCCCACGCTGGCCTTCGTTTTGCCGGGGATCCTGGTGATCGTCGGCGGGCCGGCGTTCGTGCAGTTGTCGACGGTAATGAGCGGCATCGGGGAGTGATGGACCAATGGAGGACGGAGTGATGGATGGCCGGATTGCCTTGAGGCGCGCCGCAGGCGGCGGCGTTGGAGAGTTCCTCGTTCGCGCCGCGCGGCGCTTCATGCGCGATGACCGCGGCGGGGCGATGCTGGTCACGGGCGCGTTCGTGATCGCGACGATGTTCGCGGGCGGCGCAGGCCTCCTCAACCTCGCCTGGTACGAGGCACACCGGGAAGAGGTCCGGGCCGCGCTGCGGGCTGCGATCGCGAGCGCGGGCGCGTCGCTCCTGGCCCGGGCCGGGGACGGGGGTGCGGTCGACCAGGCCATCGCCGAGCGCGTCGAGGCATTCGTCGAGGCGGCGACGCCCATCGATGTCGACGACGTGACGGTGTCCTACGCCAATGGCCGCGTGGATGTCGGCTTGGACGGACAGATGGACGTCGACGCGCTATGGAATTGGGACGGGTTCTTCGGCGGATCCTTCTCCGACAGCCAGGCGGTGTCGCTGACGACGTCAAAGCACGAGTTCGCCGTGGCGCTGGACGTCTCGGGTTCGATGAGAAGACGCTTCGGCGCCGGCACGCGCATGGATGCGCTGAAGGCGGCCATGCGGACCGTGGCGGACAACCTCGAGGAGGCGCAGCGCGACTCGCCGGCCGGCATGCTCGTCTCGGTGGCACCGTTCGCGTCGACGGTGCGCGTAGCCGACATCGACGGCATCAGGGAGACCGAGGACAAGGCGCGGTACCTGCGCATGATGGGCGGTCGCCTGCATGCGAAGTGGGTGGACATGTACCACCACTACGGCGTGGGCGGCACGCACGAGATCACGATCCCGGCCGGCTGGGCGTGGGATCCGAACATCTGGTCCGGTTGCGTCATGGCCCGCTGGGGCGCGTATTGGGATCCCCTCGCGCGGCCGGTGCCGATGACGTGGCCGGCGAAGGTGAACGGCGAGCCGCTGCACCTGACCGACGCCGCGCCTGACGTCGGCAATGCCAACACGTTGTTCACGCCTTACTCCTGGCCCGATGCCGGTCCCGCGGGCGATATCGACGCCCGGTTGCAGCAGGCCATGGCCGAGGCCCTCACCGGCGGAACGGACCCGGTTCCGGGCGGCTGGTTCGGCGACAACGACTGGTCGTTGGAGGACGGTGGCGGGGATGAACTCTGCCAGCAGAGTAGCATGTTGCCGCTCACGGACGACGTTGCCATCGTGCGCCAAGCCGTGGACGACCTGCGTCCGGAGGAGGGCGGGCCGGGCGGGCGCGCCTACACCTATACGCATCTGGGCATTGTCTGGGGCCTTCGCCTGCTATCCGCAGGCTGGCAGGACATCTGGAACACAACGGACTTTCGCGGCGCTAAGCGGCCACTGCCATCGGACGTTGACAAAACAGTTCTCGTGGTCTCGGACGGCCAAGTCGAGTCGGGTTGGATCACCCATGGCCATTTGCTTCCCCGTCGGACCACGCAATGGGGGACGACAGTCAATCCGAGGTGGTCGCACAGCCCTGCCTGTCAGACCCCCGTCTACCAGTCGCTGATGCGCGCTGGCTACCACGGCGCCGCTGGGCTGGACGATCGGGCATTCAATGCCCGTTTCGGCTCGGGATGGCGCGCAAGCCTCGCCGCCGCCCTCGAACGACCGGAGCTTGAGGCACGGCTCGGTCCGTTCGAACCGGTCGACGCCTTCCGCGGGGGCAGTGCCGCCTTTGCGGATGTCCTGGTTGACGTCGGGCTGCCGCGCCCGACGGAGGTCCGGCGCCACCTATGCGACCAGTCGAGTGGTTTCGGAATCTATGGACGCCTGGGCGACCCCCTCTACGTCGGCGGCCAACCGGTGCTCGGGCACTCGCCGTGGGTGTCTCCTGGTGAACAGCCTTCTGCGTCGCTTGACGGCCGACTCTACGCGTGGTGGGACGAGGCGTGCTTGATCGCGGCAGCGCGAGACGTGCAGGTCCACACGATCTTCATCGGCAACAACGACGCGAACACGGCCGACCACATCGACTCCTTGAGGCGCTGCTCCGCAGCGACTGGCGGGCGCAACTTCGTAACACCCGATGCGCCTACGCTACGCCGCGCGTTCAGCCAACTCGTCCGGTTGCGCCGCGACCTTCGGTTCGTCGACTAGGCGGCCCGACCCCCTAGGTCATGGCTGACCTACCGGTATCGGTAGGTCAGCGGCAACCGCGATCAGTAGCGGCAGCCACCGCGTCTGACCCACCGAAACCTATCGTTGCCGGCCAGCGGCCCGCGTCCGCATGCTCGTGCCCGACGCCCGATAACGGGTCGAGACAATAGCTAGGGGAATCGAGATGTCAAACGCAAAAGCATTAACCCATTTCGCGACCGGCGACGGTCGTGCGCACGGGAGGCTGAGCCTGCGCGCGGCACTGCCGGTCGTGTTGTGCGTGGGTCTTGTGGCGATGCCGGCACACGCCCAGGAGAAGCAGGGCGGCAGTTGGGTCGGGGCGGTCGCGGACTGGTTCGACCGCAGGGACGAAGGCGAGACCGTTCGGCCCAGCCATGTCTTCCGGGCAACCCGGGACCTCGTCGCCGAGATCCGAATCCTGCGCCGGGAACTCGGCGCGGACGACTATCCGCCCGAGGCGGAACCGCAGGAGGACCGGGCGCCGGTACACGTCTACGCCAAAACGCTGGAAGTGATGTCCAAGGTCTCCCGGGTGCAGCGGCGTTTGGGGATGCCGCCGGCGACGGTGGGGCAGATCCCGATCAAGGAAGTACAGCCCGCCGACGTACTCGAAAGCGTTGCGGGAATCATTGGCGAGCTGCGCGACATCAAGAACCAGATGGTGATCAGTGAAGAGATCGTCGCCGCGCCATTCGAAAGCGGCAAAACGCCTTCGATGGTCTACAAGAACCTCGCCGATGCGTCGTTCCTTCTCGACGGGCTCGCTGGGCGGCCGCTGACGCCGAACGACGTCTACCTGAATACGCAGTACCTCCTCGACGAACTGGAACTCGTTGCGGCCAAGCTGCGCGCGCCGCTTGCGCGCACGGCACCTCCCGCCGAGGGCACAAAGACGCCCAGGGACGTGGCGCAGCAGGTTCTGCGGGCGAGCTACAAGATGGTGAACCTGCAAAACCGGCTGGGCATGGACGCATCGAGCGTGCCGACCTTGACGCTCGTTCGCGTCACCCCGTCGGTGGTGTACGACGCGACCAACATGCTCCTCGCGGAGATGACCCGGATCAAGCACCACCTGGGCATCAACATCCCGCGCGAGCCGCGTTCGGATCCGCGCAACAAGGTGCCGACAGACGTGTTCCGCCAGGTCCTGCTGGTGATCGAGAACCTCGACAGCATGTCGGACGTCGCGGAGGCCTGATGACAATGCGCCTAGGAGTGTTTTCGGGTCCGGTCGGCCTGTGCGGCCCGGCCCTGCTAGCCCTCGCCGCGGTTCCTACCGTGGCGGGATTCGAAGAAACGGCCAAGGAGACCGAGCCGCTGTTCGACGTCCGGTACCGGTTCGAGACCGTCGACCAGGACGGCTTCGAGCGGCAGTCCGACGCGTCGACGGCGCGCCTTCGCCTGGGTTGGGTCATGCCACCCGGCGAAGGCTTCTCGGTCGGTGTCCAGGCCGACTACGTCACCAATCTTGGTGCCCAGAGGTACAACTCGACGGTCAACGGACGCACCGAGTACCCGGTCGTCGCGGATCCCGTCGGCTTCGACCTGAACCAAGCGTTCGTGCGCTACCGCAAGGGCGACGTGACCGTCACCGCGGGACGTCAGCGCATCGCGCATCCCGGGCAGCGCTTCGTCGGCTTCAAGGCGTGGCGCCAGAACGAGCAGAGCTTCGATGCGCTGCGGTTGGAGGGAGTCAGCGGTCGCACAGCCGTCGACTACGCCTACGTCGCCAGGGTGAACCGGATCTTCGGCCCCGGCCACGGCGCGCAGCCGGACACCTGGGACAGCGACTCGCACCTCTTGCGCCTGTCGCTGACACCGGTCGACGGCCACGCCTTCGGCGCGTTTGCGTACCTGCTGGACTTCACGAACGACAACGGCCCGGCGAACTCCAATGCGACGGCCGGACTCGATTATGTCGGTTCGTCCGGTGATTGGGGCTTCTCCGCGTCGGCCGGGCGCCAAGAGGACTGGGGCGATGCGACGGTGCCGTACAGCGCGCCGTACTACGCCCTCGAGGTGCGCCGCACCGTCGGTGCCGCGAAGGTCGCCGTGGGATGGGAGGCGCTCGGCAGCGACGGCGGCGTTGCGGCCGTGCAAACGCCCCTCGGCGCAGAGCACATCTATCGCGGCTGGGCGGACAAGTTCGCCGCGGTCAAGCCCGCCACCGGGCTCCGGGACACCTACCTGTCCGCGTCGACCGCGATCAGTGGTGTCTCCGTCGGGGTCGACGTCCACACCTACGGGTCCTGGCACGACGGCATCGACTACGGGAACGAGATGGGCGTATCCGCGTCATTCAAGCACAAGCGTCTGAGCGTGCAGGCCAAGCTGAGTCGTTACATCGCCGACGCTCACGCGACGGACACGACCAAGGCTTGGCTGACGGTGAGCTACTCGCCGTAGGGCGGATAGAACAGCGCGGGGCAGGGCGGATCGGTCATGGCGAGACAGCGGCAATCGTGCTTTTGTTCGCGGTTCCCGTGGCCGGTGCCCTGGCGGTCCTGCGCCGCATCCCGGCGGTCCTTCGCCTGTCGGGCTCTGGCCACCTGATCCTGATGCTCGTCATGTTGCTGGCCGTCGTGCTCGGGACGGTGGTCGGCCGGAGCCAGGGGCTGGCCTACGGCTTCGCGCTGTTCGCCTCCGTGGCCGGATGTGCCACCGTGGTCACGGTTGTGTGGCAGCGCTCGGCGGGTGAGGGAGTTTTTGCGCGTGTGGTCAGTTCACCGACGTGGTTTC
Organism: Candidatus Azotimanducaceae bacterium; assembly: GCA_965203685.1. Classification (GTDB taxonomy): domain Bacteria; phylum Pseudomonadota; class Gammaproteobacteria; order Pseudomonadales; family Azotimanducaceae; genus VXYL01. Next base: position 3,798,394 of record OZ241908.1, on the reverse strand, counting down.
CGGAAACGCCGCTGGATTCGCGCTTGAACCGAGTCGTCCGCTCAATCTGCCGAGTGTAGGTCGTCGAACAGGCTGTTGACGTCCTTGAACTGCGCAAGTGCCCGGCACGTGCCTCTTTCATCGCCGCGATGGTCCCGTCGTTGGGCAAGAGCGACGCGAAAGGCAACGCCTTATCGCGGGCAACGCGTGCGAGTAGCAGCCGCACTGCGTCCGGGATTGTGAGCCCCATGGCGGCGAGGATTGTCGCGGCCTCTTCAACGAGTTCGCCATCGACGCGCGCCTGAACAAGCTGGGTCGCCATGCTGGTCGTGTCACTGTAGTCGACAGGATGCACGGCATTGTCATGCCGAATCGCTGCTGGTCCAAGGTTGGCCGCCTGAATCGCACATTACCGTTCATGCCGCGTTCATGTGCGTTGCAGCAGCATCTTGGCTACCGGGGCGCTGTAAACCAGCGGCTACGGGTTGGTCAACTACTCAAAGGAGCACATCATGAGCAAACGAGGAGGAAGCCGGGGCGGCGGAGGCAGGCCCGGTGGCGGCAGGCCCGGCGGTGGGCGTCCGGGCGGGAGTCCGCCCAACGCACCGAGCAAGACCGGGAACCCATCCGGCGGTCGGCGCGGTAACAATCCGCCCCGCTCGCGGTGATCGAACGGCGAAGCGGCACCGTGGAATCGCGGTGCCGTTTTTCGCCTTGGTTTGGTCGGGGCTTGTCCCTCGGGGCAGCACGCTTCACTGCGGAAGGCTCGCAGGCGCTAGCGCCGGGTTGGGGATCAAGTCGCGGAAGTTCCGCTCGAGGGTCCTGTATGCCTCCACTTCGACGAGGAGCGGGAGGTCGACCACTAGGTCGACGTCGCGAGTGCCGGCGTGCGGCCGGACTCCGGCCGGCGGGTCCGGGAGAAGGTAGCGCGGAGTGAGACCGCCCACGAGGTAGACGCAACGCTTCCAGGGGCCAAGTCCCCGGAGCAGAGTGACAAGGACGCGCTCACAGGCCTGGGTCGCGTGGTCGTCGTAGTCGCCGTAGTGGGTGGGCATCGCCGTCAGTAGCCTAGGCGCTCGCGTCGCAGGTGGCGGGCCATCTCGCGGTCTCGTCCGCCAGCGCGGAGGAGATCGAGGTAGACGAGAATGGGACTCGCGAGCCAGACGCCGTCGACCTGCTCACGCGACGCAATGGCACCGGCGAACGGAGCCCGGGTCACGGAAAGGTTGGCGCCTTGGTCGACGTGCCTTGCATCGACGTCGCGGAGCACCGCGTCGATGTGATCGTCCCGTGGTGCGACTAGGCAGTGGACTCGGGAGACGTTCGATAGGAACGGCGCATAGCGCTGCGCGGCGGACTCGCCGGTGAGGGCGTAGTCGGTGTTGTGCGCCTCGAAGGCGCGGTGGAGTTCGCGCGCGAGGGACTGTTCGGGCACGACGGCGACGTAATAGCCCCCGACCGAGACCGGGCGGAGGGATTCATCGCTTCGGGCCCACGCGTCCAGCAGGCGCCCGGCGTCGGCGACGCGCCGTTGTTTCGTCGGTCCGCGACCGCGAGTGAGGACCCAATCGTGTTGCTCGAGGTGGTTGAGGACGACCGAGGCCGTGCCGGGAGAGACGCCCGCCTGCTCGGCGAGTCGGGTGGCGCCGAACCAGGTGCTTGGTGCGAGCAGCAGGCAGTGAACGACTTGGGCGCGGGTACCCCGGAAAAGGCTCTGCACGCGTCTGGGGATGGGGCGCGGCACGGGCCGGTCGATGTGGACATAGACCGGCTCGGTGCACAGGAAGAGGCTCCCGCCGGCATCGTAGTAGGCTGCCCGCTTGTCCCGAAGCAGTTCCTTTGCGGCGGTCGAAATGGCATCGGCGACGAGCATCGGGACGGCACTAGGGCGATTGGCGGCAAGGGCATCCATCCGCCAGATGATCTCGCGGGCGTCGCGGGGATAGATGTTCGTTCGGATCAGCAGTGTGAGTTCGACGTGGCGTCCCGCCCACGTGCATTGGATGACGGCGTCCTCGGGCTTTGGGACGGCCGATCCGTCAGCGGTTGAGGTGACGGTGTGGATGGCCTCACAGAACGGCAACGCAGCTAGGGTGGTCACCAAGTCCGCGACTCGTTGGCGCTCGGTTCGGGGCTCTTGACCCATTAGACGTCGTTTATGAGTTATTTGCTGTGCAGCGAATAATAGATATTGTCTATATATGTGGCGATCCACTATATATTTGCTGTCCAGCAACATTCCCGTTGAGCTTGGGAACAAGCCGGGAAGGAACGAGACCGCCGATGACGACAAGACTGTCCATGAGGTCCTCGAGTTTCGTCGCGACGTAGAGGCACGTGGCCTTCGCGTGCTGGGTCGTAGCGAGGTCGTAGCCATCGGCGGTGGATGGCTTAGTGGTCACCTGGCGGGGGTCCAGTCGAGGTGACGTCTTTGCACCTCGAGTGCAACGTCGCGGGCGCGTTCGGGATGGGCGTGGAGGTCCAAGTAGACCTGGACGGAGGTGACGCAATTGACGCCATCGTGGATCGCGACATCTTGAAACACGCCGACGTCGGCTGGTACGAGAACCCAAACGTTGGCGCCACGGTCGGTCCGCCGGAAGGATAGGTTGCGGAGTTCGTCGAGAGCACCCTCGTCGTGGACGTAAACGCTGGCGGTCCGGAATGCGGCGTATCGGCCCATGCACCATGCGGCGGCAAGCCCGGTCGCGGCGTACGGGGGCTGGTCTGGCTGGTGTGAGAGTGTCTCGGCGAGCATGCGTACGAGTTCGTCGCCGTCCCGAGCCGGGATGTGGCGCAGCCATGTTTGACAAAATGTAGGCACTTGACTGATTTGCCAAGTCGTACAATTTTGTCAAGTCTCTGTGCGCGGCTGCTCTCGTGGCGCTTGTACCTTAGCGCGTGGCCGCCGCTCCGGTCGTGTAGTCTCCGCCCCATGCTAAGGCTCGTTGTGCTGTCCCCGCGCGCAGTCGCATGGGCCGCTGCCGCCCTCGCGTCCCTGTCCCGCTGGCGGTTCCACCCGCGCGTCGAGGACGGCCACGCCGTGTCCGCCCCGAACCGTGTCAGCACGCTGCGCTTCCGCGTTGGAGAAAGCGATGAATACGCAGGCCATTGATTCGACTCCCCTTCCTCGAGCGATCCTCCTCGCTGCGAGCCTGGCCCTCGCGGCTGGGTGCTCATCCGAGTTCTCGCCCGTCACCGGCTGCGAACCGGGATTCGGCATCGACGTCGACTGCCAATTCCAGAATCCGGAGGACTTGGCCCTCGCCCCGGACGGCCGAATCCTCGTCAGCCAGTTCGCCGACATGGAGGGTGCCGGGAGCGGGAGCCTCGCCACCTACGATCCGGCTTCGCGCAGCCTGACCGTGCTGTTCCCGGCTCCGGAAGGCGCTGCGGGAGCGGAGGCTTCGGAGTGGGGGGATCCCGCGTGCGGTCCGCCGGACACCGCGGTTTTCTCGCCTCACGGCATCGACATCGAGACGCGCGCCGACGGCCGGCACGAGCTGGCGGTGGTCAACCACGGCGGGCGCGAGTCGGTAGAGCTCTTCGAGATGTTCGACGACGGCACGCTCGCCTGGCGGGGCTGCGTGATCGCGCCGGAGGAGGCGGCCTTCAACGACGTCGTCCTGCTGGGGGACGGCGGCTTCTGGGTGACGCATATGTTCCCGCGGGACGGCATGTCGCTGTCGTTCGTGCAGGCGATGCTCGGTTTCGACACGGGCTGGGTCTACGCCTGGTCGCCCGCCCGCGGGTTCCGGAAGATCGACGGCACGGACGCGCCGATGCCGAACGGCCTCGAGAAGTCCCACGACGAACGGTACGTCTACCTCAACGTTTACGGCTCGGGCGGCGTCCGCAAGATCGACGTCGCCACCGGCGAAACGGTCGCGACGGCCGATATCGACCCGGTCGACAACACCACCTGGGGAGAGGACGGGCGCCTGCTCGCCGCCGCCCACACCGGGGGCGTGAGCGAGATGTTGGCATGCCAGGAGCTCGAGGAAGGCTCCTGCGGCATGCCCTTCGAGATCGTGGCACTCGATCCCGACGATCTCTCCCAGCAGGTGCTGATCGCCCACGGGGGCGCCCCGATGGGTGGCGTCACCGTCGCACTGCAGCGCAACGGTGTGTTCTACCTCGGCACGTTCCTGGGGGACCGGATCGGGATCGTGGACCTGTCGGACTGAGGACTACCCGGAACTACTGCTCGTTAGCCACTCCAAGGCGTGTATTCCAACAGCGCGGACCGCCCGACGATATCCACTATGGTTACCGACAACTCCGCTCCGTGTGCGTCGGTGAGCCGCATTGCCTTGCCCAGCCGAAACGGCACGGGCTGCTGTCGGCCTTCGTCAATCGCAATATTGTCGGCGTACAGATAGGTCCGGTCGGAGCTATCCCGTTTTGGATTCAGGCGACCTCGCAGACCGGGGAGCTGACCGGTTGCTTGCGGAAAAACGGCTGAACCTCCGGTTGGCAGACTGCTGACCTCCAGCAGCAGCTCCCCCTTGTTCGGTTCCCACCCCTGGTGGAAGCCAGCGGCGTACCCATGGGCTGCGGCGTACACGGTCATCGGCAGATGAGTGGTGTAAAGATCGAAGGCCGCCTCGCCAGCATGGTCTGTGGTCGCACGCTGCCATGTCTTGTTCGGAAACAGTGCCAGAACATCGACCCCCGCCAAGGGTGCACCAGCGAAATGCACGGTCACGGTTGCCGGAGCCGGCGTCAGTTCGAGCTTGGCAGCAGGGATCGTGAGGACGAGGCTAGACTCGTCAACAACACTGAATTCCGGCGCTCTACCGGCTGTTTGCTGGGTTTCCTCTAGGATGATCGAGACACCATCGCCGCGCCGTTCCATCAGGTACCGACGGTGGTCCGCTCCGGGCACATCGCCAACGGGAACCCGTCCGAAGACCGAAGCGATCACTTCGTTACGGGTCGCTTGACTGGCTTCCATACCCGCTATGGTCATGCCATTCGGAAGCCGCCCGGGCGAGTCGATCTCTACGCGGTCACTGAACATCGACAGCCTGATGCGCCGGGAAGCTATGGAGTAGTCCCTGTGCGCCACGGCATTGACCAGCGCTTCAAAGATGGCTGCAACACTGTATTCCGGCGTGTCTTCCCTTTCGGGAACCTTGCGGGCGGCAACACGCATGTTGCGCGCGACGAATCTCACGGCGTCCGCAACCTGAACAGGAAGTGGCCCGGTGATCTCCTGTGCATCCAACTGCCCCGACGCACGGTCCTTTCCGCGGTAGTGCGTGGCCGCAATGGTGGCTTGTGGCAGCCAATCGTGCGGCGCTTGGGTGCAAAGCAACACGCCGGCGACCGTCGCTCTATCGACACCGGCATTGTCCTGCGCCAGCAGGTTTAGGTTCATCAGCCCACGCCGGGGATCCGCAGCGCCAGCGACGCTGAGCAAGGGTTCCCACAGGCGCTCGCTCAGCGTCTCGAAGCCCGTTTGAGGTACCACCTGCTGGTCGAACCAAAGGTAGCGACTCTGTGCCCGTCTCTGCGCCAGTCGCCGGCGTTCGTCCCCATCGAGGCGGCGTTTCCTCGCGCCCACGCGAATAAAGGCTTGCCCGGCTCGTTCGTGAACGGCGTCGCCTTGGGGCACCTCCACGACCAGGAAAGCTCTTCCTTCAAGTTGGCGGTGGGTGACGACGATGCGCATCGGGGGTTCCACGGCGTCGGTACAGACTTCCACGAGCAGCCGATCCAGCGCGGCCATCTGACCCCGGGACATTCCTTGGATCTGTCCGTCGTCGGCGACACCGCACAGGAGCACGCCACCGCCCGCGTTGGCGAATGCGCCGATCTCGTCCGCAAGGTCGCCTCTACACGGGCTGACCGGTGTGTCGTCCTTGAACTCGATCGGCTTGAACTCCCAGAGACTGTCCTCGCCCAATCGGAGTCGCTGACGGATGTCCTCGTCGCGAATCGCCATGGATTGGCTAGTCGATGTGGGATGCAATGTAAGGCATTGAAATTGAAGAAATCGCGTGGTGTGGCGGAGGGGCAGGGATTCGAACCCTGGGAAGGTCGCCCTTCACTGGTTTTCAAGACCAGCGCTTTCGACCGCTCAGCCACCCCTCCGCAGGGATGGGCCTCGACGGCGTCGCCGCCGTGCGAGAGCGACCGGGAAATTGTCGCGCAGGGGCTGTGGGCCAGCAAGTACAGCGACGGCGCTTTCTTTCTCGCGGGGGCCGTTGGCATGCCGCTCGGCACCGATGGGCGCCCGCGAGCCGGGCGGGCTAGCGGCGACGTACTAGGCGCAACGGCAGCGCGGCAAGTCCCCGGATGACCGTGGAGGCCCGGTAGCGCGGCTCGTCGCCGTGTGCCTTGATCGTGTCAACGGCGCGCAGTACCTCGCTGAACACGGCGCTCGCCTCCATGCGGGCAAGCTCCGCGCCGACGCAGTAGTGGACGCCGTGGCCGAACGATGTGTGCATGGGATCCTTGCGGGCGATGTCGAAGGTATCGGGCTCATCGAACGCCGCTTCGTCCCGGTTGGCCGATCCCGTGAGCAGGATCACGCCGTCGCCGGGCTTGATGATGTGCCTTCGCAGGCGGACCGTTGCCTTCGCGATTCGGAAGTCGGTCTGCACGGGACTGTCGAAACGCAGCATCTCGTCGATGGCGTCCTGCATCCGTGCGGGCTCCTCGCGCAAGCGCTGCATCTGCTCGGGGTGACGCAGCAGGGCGAGCATTCCGTTGCCGATCAGGTTGGCCGTCGTCTCGTTGCCGGCGATCATGAGAACGCTCAGCATGTCGGCGGCCTCGGCCATGCTCATCTTGTCGCCCGCGGCGACGTGCCTCGCGAACGTGCTGATCGCATCGTCCCCGTCCGATCCGCGCCGGCATTGCAGGAGCGCCGTGAAGTAGCGCTGGATCTCGGCTCCCGCGCGATATGACGTCCGGCGCTCGTCTCGCATCACGATCATCTCGAGCAGGGGCGCGCGTTCTCGCACCCATGTCGCCCAGCGGTGGCGGTCACGCTCCGCGATGCCCAGCATCTTCAGCATCACGCTCATCGACAGCGGCGCGGCCACCTCGTGGACCCAGTCGATGGTGCCGCGTCGTGCCGCCCGGTCGATGAGTTCGGCCGCGGTGCGCGTGATGGTCTCGCTCAATGCGGCGAGACGAGCCCTCGCGAACACCTTGGCGGCGACTTTCCTCAACCGCGAGTGGTCGGGGGGATCCATGAGCAGGATGCTGTAGTCGTCCGGGGCAGGCCGCAGCACACTCGCATTGGGTCCGCGCCAGCTCGGATCGTTCGAGAAGCGCTCGTGGTCCTTCACGGTCGCGACCACGTCCTCGTACCGCGTCAGCACCCAGCTACCGAGGATTGCACTGCGGTGCACGGGGCTATGGCGGCGCAGCTTCCTGTAGACCTCGTAGGGGTTCTGAATGACGCGCGGTGACAAGGGGTTGTAGGTGGCACCGCGGCTGAGGGTCTCCCATAGAGCGACCCCGCGTGCGGCCGGTACCTTCCATCGATCCGGGTTCATGGTCTCTCGCTTGTACTTCCGCGTAGTTTGACCACGGTTTGTTGGCGTTGTTCGTGGATCAGTTGTCGCAGCGAGGGTGGCCCCCATGTGCGGCGGCGGTACCTGCCTTCACCCACGAAACCCGTCCGGATGCGCTTGGCACCACCGCCACAGGTCCCGGCAGCAGTCGTCCAGGTCGTGCACCGGCTGCCAGCCGAGGTCAGTGTTGGCCCGTTCAGCGTCGGCGATGGAGACGACGACATCTCCCGGCCGGCGCGCCACGACCCGCGTCGGGAGGGTGCGCCCGCAAGCCCGCTCGAAGGCGCGGATGACGTCGTAGACGCTTGAGCCCCGCCCCGTGCCTAGGTTGTGCACCGCGAGAGGCGGCTCGCTAGCTAGATGGTCCAGGGCGAGCAAGTGGCCGCGGGCCAAATCGCAAACGTGCAGGTAGTCGCGCACGCCCGTGCCGTCGGGGGTCGCGTAGTCGTCGCCGAACACCGGCACGAAGTCGCGCTGACCCATGGCGACCTGCGCCACGTAGGGCAGGAGATTGGCCGGCGTGCCGACGGGGTCCTCGCCGAGGTGGCCGCACGGGTGGGCGCCCACCGCGTTGAAGTAGCGCAGGATGGCGATGCGCCACGCTGGATCCGCGGCATGCAGGTCGCGCAGCAGGTCTTCGGCCATGAGCTTGGAACGGGCGTAGGGGCTCGTAGGCTCGGTCGGATCATCCTCGGCGATCGGTACGGATCGGGGATCCCCGTAGACGGCGGCCGATGAACTGAAGACGATCGTCTTCACGTCGTGGGCCGCCATGCGGTCGAGCAAAGTCGCGGTGCCGGCGACGTTGTTGCGGTAGTAGCTCAAGGGGTCGGCAACGGACTCGCCCACGGCCTTCAGGGCCGCGAAGTGGATGACTGCGTCGAAGGCGGCCGCGCCGAGGAGGCTGTCCAGGCCGTCGCCGTCCGCAATGTCGCCTCGCACCAGCGGCACGTCGCGGTTGGCGATGCGACGCACGGCATCGACGGCGCGTGGCGAGGAGTTCACGAAATTGTCGAGGACGACCGCGTCGTGGCCTGCGGCGAGCAGTTCGACGACGGTGTGGCAGCCGATGTAGCCGGCGCCGCCGGTCACCAGGACCTTCACGCGGAAGGCCGTGCCGACGGGACGCCGTAGTAGTCGCGGTACCAGGCCACGAAACGGGCAATCCCGGTCTCGATGGGCGTGTTCGGGCGATAGCCGAAGTCGCGCTCGAGCGGCGCGGTGTCCGCGTAGGTGTCGGGCACGTCGCCGGGTTGCATGGGCAGCAGGTTCTTGCGCGCTCGGCGGCCGAGGACGTCCTCGAGCACCTCGATGAAGCGCATGAGTTCGACGGGTTGGCTGTTGCCGATGTTGTAGAGCCGGTAGGGCGTGGATGCGGTATCCGGAGGCCGGTCGAGAACCCGGAGCACGCCTTCGACGATGTCGTCGATGTAGGTGAAGTCGCGCCGGTGGTTGCCGTAGTTGAAGACGTCGATCGGTTCATCGGCGAGGATCCGGCGCGTGAACTCGAAGAGCGCCATGTCGGGCCGGCCCCACGGGCCGTAGACCGTGAAGAAGCGCAAACCCGTGGTCGGCACGGCGAACAGGTGGCTGTAGACGTGTGCCATCAGTTCGTTCGACTTCTTGGTGGCGGCGTACATCGACAGCGGCGCATCGGCGGCGTCGGCCACCGCATAGGGCATGCGTGAGTTCGCGCCGTAGACGGCGCTCGTCGAGGCGTAGACCAGGTGCTCCGGCTGTTTCTCGCGGGCGGCCTCTAGGATGTTCAGGAAAGCGACCACGTTGGCGTCCACATACGCGTGCGGATCGGCGATGGAGTGGCGCACCCCCGCCTGGGCCGCAAGGTGGACGATGCGCGGCGGGGCGGCTGCTTCGAACAGCGCCAGCGTGGCGCCCCGGTCCGCGAGGTCGATCTTCTCAAAGCTGAATCGTGGCTCCGCCTCAAGCCGTGCTAGGCGGGCCTGCTTGAGCAAAGGGTCGTAGTAGTCGTTCAGGTTGTCCACGCCCACGACCTCGTCGCCGCGGGCCAGCAGGGCGTGGGCCACGAACGAGCCGATGAAGCCGGCTACGCCGGTCACCAGGACCTTCACAGGCGCCCGTCCACCGCGGACGCCGGCAGCAGGTGCTTGACGTCGAAGACCACGCTCCGCGGCTTGCCGAAGGCACGGATGCTCTCCGCGCCGAGATCGCGGAACGCATCGTGGGCGACAGCGATGACGACCGCGTCGTAGGTGCCTGGCTCCGGGTCGTCAACGCGGTTCACGGGCGTTGCCGCAGTGACCCATGGGTCGAATACGTCGACCGTGGCTCCGCGGGCTGCAAGCGACGTCACCAGGTCGACGACCTTGGTATTGCGCACGTCCGGGCAGTTTTCCTTGAACGCCAATCCGAGGACCAGGATGCGCGCCCCGCCCACGGCGATCCCGGCGTCGGCCAAGAGCGCCGTCACCCGCTCGGCGACGTGCGTCGGCATGCCATCGTTGACGCGCCTTCCCGCGAGTACCAGGTCCGGCGAGAAGCCAACGGCCTGGGCCTTGTGAGTCAGGTAGTAGGGGTCGACGCCGATGCAGTGCCCGCCGACGAGCCCGGGGCGGAAGGGCATGAAATTCCACTTCGTGGCGGCCGCGTCGAGAACCGCCTGCGTGTCTAGGCCCAAGCGTTCGAAGATCATGGCGAACTCGTTCACCAGGGCGATGTTGAGGTCGCGCTGGGTGTTTTCGATCACCTTGGCCGCCTCCGCGGTACGGATGTCCGCGACCGGGTGGGTGCCGGCGTCGACGATGCGCCCGTAAAGGGCATCGACGAAAGCGAGGGTTTCGGGCGTCGAGCCGGCCGTGACCTTGACGATGTCGGTGAGCCGATGCTCCCGGTCGCCGGGATTCATGCGTTCCGGGCTGTAGCCGGCGAAGAAGTCGCGGTTGTAGGCGAGGCCCGAGTGCCGCTCGATGATGGGAATGCCCACCTCTTCGGTGGCCCCGGGGTAGACCGTCGACTCGAAGATCACAATATCGCCACGGTGGATGACGTCACCGACGGTGCGGCTTGCGGCCTGAAATGCACCGAGGTCGGGTTGCTTGGCGTCGTCGATGGGGGTAGGGACGGCGACGATCAGGACGTTGCAGGCTTCGAGGTCCGACGCCTTCACGGTGAAACCTAGGCGCCTAGCTGCCGCCAACTCGTCGGCACCGACCTCGCGCGTGGCGTCGACGCCGCGCTTGAGATCCGCGATGCGCTGCGCGTCGATGTCGAAGCCGATGGTCCGGAAATACCCGCCGAAGGCGACGGCTAGGGGCAACCCCACGTACCCAAGGCCCAGGACACCGACCACGGTGTCGTCGTTGGGCAAGGGGTGGCGCGGGGAGGGCGTCGGCGTCATCAACAGGGTCGTTGGGTTGCGGGGAGTGTAATGCTTTTCCCGGTCTGGGCCGAAAGTCGCAAGGCTTGCTCGGCACCCGTCGACGCCGAAGAGCTTCGTCACAACGCGACATGGCTGACTGGCATCGAACGGTTCGCTTCGAGTACGCTTGCGCGCATTGCGGCGACTCGAACTGCGGGGCTGCTTAAGCTCCGCCAGGATCCATGCCTGAGCGACGACCTGCGACCCGGCCTCCGGGGTCATTCCGTGGGGCTTTCGGCCTGATCGCCGCGGTCGTGACCTTGGCCGCGGTGACCTTCTTCGCGCTGCGCGACACCGCCGGTCCCGAGGATCCGTTTCTCTGCGACGACTCTGCCACTGCCGGAACCGTGCACCTGCTGCTCGACCTGCGCAAACCCATGGCGCCGGGCGTTTCCGCGACCGCCATGCGGGAGGTGGCCCGCCGTGTCCCTGCCGGAACCGAGCTCGCGGTCTACGCCGTGGGCCACGATCCACGGACGCCGCGCCACCACGTCGGACGCCTGTGCAGACCGTACGACGACGACGCGTTGCAGGTGGCGACGGCGAAGGACGGCGGGACACGGCGGGACTGCGACAACTTGCCGGCGCAGATCTCGCCCGTGCTGCGCGCGACCGCGACGACCTACTGCGGGGAGCGGTCCGCCTTGGCGCGGCGCGTCGACGCGCTGAACGCCGCTGCCGCCCCGCGTGTGGCGGACGCGTACCTCGTGGAGGCCATAGCCCAATCCGTTGGCGATCTGGCAGCGGCGCCGGCGCCCCGCACGCTGTACGTCCACTCCGACATGCTGCAGCACGCGCCGTGGTACTCGCACCTGGACCTCGACTGGCCGGAGTGGGTTTTCGAGGACTTCGCCGCGGTCCCGGACAGCGGTTCTCCCTCGCGACGTCCCGACGTGCCAGCGGGGCTCCGTGTGCGCGTCATGTACGTGCCGCGCGCCGGACTGACGGACGCGCCCCGTGCCCAGGCCGCCCACTGGACGTTCTGGCGGCGCTACTTTGACGGCGCGGACCTGGCGTTCGAGGCGCGCGCGCCGCTGCCCGTGTACGCCGCGACGCCGCGCATGGCTCTCGATTCCGCATTGGCGGACGTCGCCGGGGAACGCCAGGCGACGGCACGGCGCCGACAGGAGGCGGAGCGTGAACTGGCGGCGGTCAACCGCGAGATCGAGGCCGCGGAGGCGGAGTCCCGTACCCTCGTCGCGGCCTACGACGGCCTTGCGGAGCGGGTCGACGCCCTAGGTCGCCAACTGGCATCGACCCGGGCCGAACGGCACCGGCTGCGGGCCGAATTGGACCGCCGACCAGTCCCCGCGCCGGAACTGCCTGCCGCGCCGGAACTGCCTGCCGCGCCGGCACAGCCCGTCGTGCCGGAACCGTCCGTCCTACCGGAACTGACCGTCGTGCTGGAACCCCCCGCGGTGCCGCAACCGCGGGTCGTGCCAGCGGCGGCTTGCGGTCTCGCCCTGCGCCCGGAATTCGACACGGCCTTGACCGTGGAGCGCTATCTCGGCGGCGGCGCGGCCAACCATGGCGCGGGCCAGATGGTCGTTCGCTACGCGGTCGACGCGCACGGCGTCACCCTCGACGGAGCGGCGGTCGACGCAGAACGCTCAAGCGCCACCCGGCCGGAGGACTTCGACGTGCTTGCCGGGGACGCCCTGCACGTCGTCCAAGGCTGGCGCTTTCACGTGGACTGCGGACCGGACGGGGCCATCGGACCGCAAGGACAGGCAGGCATCGCGACGCTCAACTACCGCCAGAAGTGCGTCGGCGCGCCCATCCCGAGGTGCCGGACCGTGTTCTCCACCGCTGCGTACTAGGGGCAGGCGCGGCTCTTCAGCCGGCGATTTCTCCCAACCGCGTCTCGACATTCGCGCGGTCGACGGTGACCGCCGATTCAGTACCCGCCGAACGACCGGCTCGCGGCCACGCCGAAGACGCGCGACGCGGCGGTGTTCCGACCGTCGATGACCCGCGAGTGGAACACGTTGACGCCGATGGGGTCGAGGTTGAAGTACAGCCTCAGCCCCACGCTTTGATGGTCCTCCTGGAGGTGCGGGAACCGCGCCGGCGCGAAGCCCGGGCCGCCGATATCGAGACCCGACCGTGAGTCCACGACGCGGTAGTCGACGCCGAGCGTGACGGCGTCGCTGAGCAGCCACAGCCCTGCGACGTTGAGGAAACGCTCGGCCGGGATGTCGCCGTCGCGGTTGCGGTAGCCGATTTCCCCGGAGACGCCCACGCGCGCGCCGAGGAACTTGCCCGCGACCGCCGAGAGTTCGTAGCCGTTCCCGCCGTCACCGAGCGAGTTGATATGGCCGGTCTCGTAGTTGCCCGCCGCGATCCCCGCGACCCGAAGGGCGATGCTCGGGTGCGGCCCTGTCGCCTCGTCGGCCAGGCGCCGGGTGATGCCTATCGTTGCGTCCGTCCTCCCGCTGAAGCTCGCCGCCGTGGTGGGAATCCCTTCACCGGTGATGAAGTCGCTCTTGGCCCAGCCGGCCTGGAAGTCGAGTGACCAGTTTTCACCCATCCCGTAGCTCGACGTAAGCCAAACGGTCCCTTGGGCGAGGTCCGCGGACTCTGGCGTCGGTCGCTTCTCGCGCGCCTCGTAGAATTGGTCCGCCGACTGGTGGACCCAGGAGAGGCCGACGTACCCGCTGCGCGGCTCCGGGAGCCAGGCCGTGGCGTCGGCGGCCGCGGCGGCCGAGAGCAGGACGGTGCCCGCGAGAGCGCATACCGTGACCGCGCGCCCACATGTCCGTCCGACGGTCCTGCGGCCCCCCGAGCTTGCACAACAGGCTGCCTTGGCGGCGATGCTAGTCTGCATTGTGGGTGCTCCTATAGTCTGAAACGGCGCGCCAAGTACGTCCTCACCGCCGCCACGTTCGCGGCGCTTTCCTCGGGTGAGTTGGAGAACAGGACCCGGACGTACTCGTCGTCCGGCGTGCCTGGCTTGTCGTCCCGGAACGCCGCATCGAGACTGCTTTTGAGTTCCCGTGCCCGGTCGCGGTCGAAGCCGCGGCGCGGGATCGGGCAGCCCCTGCGGCAGACGAGTTCCCGGAAGAGGAGCCTTTTGCCCAGCGTGTAGGCACCGCGTCCGCCCATCGGCCCGAGGCCCGGACCGACCGATCCGGACGCGTGCGCGGGCGCGCCGACGTGCGCGGGCATCCCCAATTGCGCGTCCGCCACGAGCAGAACGACTCCTAGCACGACCGCGAACCGGGCTGCCCTCGACATGCGCGTTGCTCCTCTGCCGCTGCGCCCTTGGCCTAGTAGGAACCCTGGATTGCGCCAGGAAACCGGGGATCAACCGTCGAGATGCTCGATTTTCGACCCGCGTCTTGCTGCCCAAAGGCACCGCTGACTGTACAGCGGCTTTCTGCGTGGCGCAACGCGTTGCCGTGGTCGTCAGCACCCTTATCAGCGCCCGTTGCACGCGACGGCGAGGGGTCCTATGGTGTGGCGCGTTCGCCAACGTGGACCGGGCTCTCTTGCAGATGATGGACCGCCGCCACCGTCGCCATCGAACGTCCCCGTCAACGCGCATGGCCGGCATCGTTCTGGCCGTCTCGGCACTCGCTGCGGCGTCCTTCGACGCCGCGGCGGCCCCGCAACACGACTCCTGCCATGATGCCGCGCCCACCGGCCTCGCGGTCTTCCTCCTGGACCTGCGCAAGCCACTCGATCCCGATCGTCGTGCGGAGCCCGGCCAGTTGCTCCGCAGCGTTTCCGAGCGGCTGCCGGATGGAACGGAACTGTGGGTTTACGGCGTCGCGCCCCGGACCTTCTCGCCGCTGGCTCCAGTCGCGCGGCTGTGCGCCCCGGGCAACGGCGTGACAGACGCCTGCGGACCGGATGGCCTGAGCTGGCGGTGCGCGTCCGTCGATGCCGTGCAACCCGCGTTGGGATCTCTCTTCCCGCAGCACGGGCCGCCGATCGCCAGCGCCTACCTGGTCGAAGCGCTCGAACGGGCGCGCAACGATCTTGCGGGCGTCCCCGGCCACCGCTCGCTGTACGTCTACTCCGACATGCTTCAGCACGCCCGTTGGTACTCGCACTTCGACCTACCACCGGAGCACTGGTACTCCGAACGGCAAGCGCAGGCGGACCGGGACTCCGGCCCGCCGACGGACCCCGCGGTGGCAACCGCCGAGATCTTCTACGTGCTGAGGACGGGGACGACGGACGCTGCCGCCGTGCGCGAGACTCACCAGCGGCTGTGGCACGACCATCTCGCCGCCATCGGACTGGAGGCGGTCTTCCACCACCTGCCGCCGATGGGCGGCTACGAGGTCGCGTCCTTCGCCGACCGGCCGACCCGCCTCGTCCGGCTCGCGCGCGAGCGGGACGGTCTCGACGACGATCGCCTGGCGGCCGACGAGGCGGTGGACAGCCTCCGCGTGGCACGGGAACGCCTGCAGGACGCACGTGCAGGCATCGCCGCTCAGCGACGGGATCTCGATGCACGGTCCGCCGACCTCCGCGCCAAGGGAGCCGCCGACCAGGACGCCATCGCCGCCGAGCGCGCCGAGATCGAGCGCCTGCAGGCCGCTATCGGCAGTCCGGAGCCCTAGCGCGCGGGGCCGCCCTAGGGCGCTCCGTTCACTGGCGCGTTCGTCGGGTGGAAGCGCCCTAGAGGCGGCCCGGCGCTTCGCTGACGCTGCGCGCCGGGCTCGCCTCCAGCCCAAGGCCACACCGTCCTTCCACCTGCCGAACGCTGGCGCGTTCGTCGGGTGGAAGCGCCCCAGAGACGTCCCGGGCGCTTCGCTGACGCTGCGCGCCGGGCGCGTCTCCGGCCCAAGGCCACGCCGACCTTCCATCGACCGAACGCGCCAGGACGCTTCGCTCTCTGGCGCGTTCGGCCCATGGAAGGCGTATGATCCGCCCAAAATCCAAGCAAGGAGAGAGGCCATGGATTCAACGCTTGCGAAGCGTCCCATCGTGGGCTTTTGCGTTGCAGTTTGCCTCGCCATACCCACTGCCACCGCGTCCGCGGCCGAGACCGAAAGCGCCATCGAAGAAGTCACGGTTACGGCCCAGCGGATCGAGGAAAGCGTCCAGGATGTGCCGATCGCGGTCACCGCGTTGACTGACAGCATTCTCGCGGACCGCCAGGTCATCAATCCTTCGGACCTGCAACTCAATGCGCCCAACGTCTCGTTCACGGCGACCAACTTCGGCGGGTCGAGCTTCGGTATCCGAGGCATCGGCAACCTCGTCATCGGTCGCACCGGCGAGTCGGGCGTCTCCACCCACTGGAACGAGATCGCCGTCAACACGAACCTGAACGCGTTGGAGTTCTTCGACATGCAACGCGTCGAGGTGCTGCGCGGTCCCCAAGGCACGCTGTACGGCCGGAACGCGACCGGCGGCGCGATCAACTTCGTGACCGCACCGGCGGAGACCGGCAGGGTCGAGGGCTTCTTCGACCTCGAATCCGGCGACTACCGGCACCAGCGCGTCAAGGGCGCGATCAACCTGCCGTTCGGCGACAACGTCGCCCTTCGGTTGGCGGGCTACAGCCTCCGCCGCGAGGGGTACATCACGAACCTGGCGTTCGGCCAGGAGGACAGCGAGGGCCGCATGTTGCCCGGCATCGACAAGGACATCGACGGCCGCGACATCCTGGCCTTTCGCGGCACGCTCGGCTGGGACATCAGCGACCGCGCCAGCGCCTGGGTGATGCTCAGCCGGTTCCAGGAGGACGATGACCGCGCCCGGATCACCAACCAGGTCTGCGAGCGCAACCGGCTGCCGACGACCGGCTGCCTGCCCGACGAGTTCGGCTGGGAGCAGCCGCACCTCGGCTCGACGACGGCGGGCATTTTCGCCGGTGCGGGCGGCGCGCTGCCGTTCGGCGTCGACGGTTCGGACCGCTCGCTGTACGACTATCCGCGCCCCCGGATCACGAACTTCCGCGAGATGCACACCGACTTCGAGCCGGTGTTCCAGAACGACGAGGACTTGGCGGCCTTTGGCTTCACCTACGAGTTCGATCAGTTCGACTTCACGCTGATCGGTGCCGACGTCTCCATCGAGTACCTGGCTCAGCAGGACTACGCCATGGACGTCGGTGCGACCTTAAGCCCGACACCGCAGAACCCAGCGGGTATCTGGCCGGTCTCCCGCCCCGCCGGCGGCGCTGGTGCGGAGTGGATGTCGGACACCTGCAACCTGGCCGACGGCACCTCGGGCGTTCTCGGGGGGTGCATCCTGGGTACCCATCAGAACCGCGCGTTCTCGTTCGACCAACTCGACAACGACAGCGAATACTGGACGGTCGAGGCGCGGTTACGGTCCACGTTCGAAGGCCCCATGAACTTCCTGCTCGGTGCGAGCCAGTACGAAGGCAGGGCGCACGGTGCCTACTACGTGCTCGCGAACACGCTGGACCTGGTGACCTCGTACGGCTCCGCGGCGCTCAACGCGCCGCCGCTATACCCGGGCTTCTTCATGAACACGAACAACCCCGAAAGCGGCGCGCAGCAGGAAGGGAAGGCGTTGTTCGGCGAGGTCTACTACGACTTCTCCGACCGCCTGCAGCTCACGGCCGGCCTGCGCTTCAACCAGGACGACAAGGCCACCAGCGACACCAGCGTGCTGTTCAACTCGGCGGACGCCAATGCGGCCTTGGGCGGCGTGCTCGGGCCCGGACGGGTTTGGCTCCGCAGCGGGCTGTTCGGCGAGATGGTGGCGATCGCCAGCGGCACCGCGACGTCGATCAGCGCTAGTTCCATGCGCATGCTCGAGTTCTGGGATGCGGGCGGCGTCTACGAGGCGAACGGGCCGACGGCGATCGGCCTCATCGGCGCACTCGGCGCGGCGCAACAGATCGGCGGCCTCTTGGCGGCCGGCTTGCTGCCACTCGAACTGCTGCCCGCGACGCTCGCGAGCCTGCCGCTGCCACCGGTGTTCCAGGCCACGGTCGGCGCGCTGTTGTCGCAGAACCCGGCGGCGATCGCGGCGGACGCGGGACTCCAGGCGGGCGCGGTGGCGTTCCGGACCATCGCCGGCGCAATCGGCCCGGTCCCCGGCTTCGGCGAGACGCGTTTCGTCACCGGGAGCCCGTCCACGGCGAGTTGGGACAACGTCAGCGGTCGGTTCGGCTTCGACTACCGTCTGTCGAACGACGTCCTGCTGTACGGCTTCTATAGCCGCGGCTTCAAACCGGGCGGTTTCAACCCGGCCATTCCGCCGGCTTTCCAAGCCTCCTCGCCGTTCACCTTCGAGTCGGAGGAGGTGGATTCTTTCGAGTTCGGTGCCAAGACGGTGCTCTTAGACGGTCGTCTGATGCTGAACGGCGCGGCGTTCATCTACGACTACTCGGGCCTGCAGGTGACCCGGATCCGCAACAACAGCTCGATCAACGACAACATCGACGCCAACCTGATGGGTTTGGAGGCCGAGGGAGTCTGGCGACCCGAGGCCTTCCCTGGCCTGTCCGTCGACTTCGCCTACGGCTTCCTGTCGAGTGAAGTGGATGGCTCGAGTTCGCTCGATCCGATCAACCGCACGGGCGGCAACTCGGACTACATCCTGCTCAACAACATCGATCCGGGCTCGTCCACGGCGGTCAACTACGTGGCGCGCGAATCGCAGATCACCAACGAGGTGGTCCTCGCCGCGCTGCAGGCCGGGGGTGCGCTGGACATCCGCAATGGGCAGACCATCGAGTCGGTCTCCTATGGCGCCAACGCCGCAGGCGTGTCGATCCCCGCCTACTTCTCGCGCAACTTCCTGACCGCGATGGGCGTGGAGACGCTCGACGGTGTGCTCGTGAACCTCGACGGCAACCAGTTGCCGAACGCGCCGGAACACACTCTCAGGTTGGGCGTTGCCCATACCTGGAACGTGGCGGCGGGTGGCACGTTGACGGCCCGCTGGGACTGGTATTGGCAATCGGACTCCTACGCCCGAGAGTTCAACTCCCGGGGCGACGAGATCGAGAGCTGGGGTCAGCACAACGCGACGGCCATCTACGAGCGCAACAACGCGACGGTGAAGCTGTGGGTGCGCAACATCCGCAACGACGACAACATCACGGGCAAGTACGTGACGTCGGACACGTCGGGCTTCTTCCGCAACTACTTCCTGACCGAGCCGCGCATCTACGGGCTCTCTTTCAGGATGGACTTCGGCGACTGACTTAACCTTGGTCAATCCGGAACCGGTGATCCGGTCGGACCGCACATCAAGCGGTCCGGCCCGATCCGGTGCCGTGGTCAAGGCCGATGGCGGCGCCGAGTCCCGCGCCCGGGCGATCGCCGACGGTCTCTATCCGCACCAGGTCGAGGGCGTTGCCTTCCTGCTCGGTCGTCGCCGGGCGATCCTCGCCGACGACATGGGCCTCGGCAAGACCCGGCAGTCGGTCATCGCCCTGACCGTGGCGGAGCCGGTGGGTCCCTATCTCGTGGTCTGCCCGGCGTCGGTCAAACACAACTGGGCGCGGGAGATCCGCCTGGCGCTGGGCGATGCACCGACGGCGTTGGTTCACATCGTCGGCCCCGAGCCATTGCCGCCGACGGGGTTCCAAGGCTGGACGATCATCAACTACGACCTGCTGAAGCGGCACATCGACGGGCTTCTCGAGGTTCCGTACAAGGGCCTGGTGTTCGACGAAGGCCACTACATCAAGAACCATCGGTCCCAGCGCAGCCGCCTGTCGCGGAGGCTGGTGACGGAAGGCGCGGCGTACGAGGACCCGGACGCCGAGCCGCCGGTGCACGTCTTGACCGGCACGCCGCTGACCAATCGCCCACGCGACCTATTCCCGCTGCTGCAACTGGTTGGCCATGCCTTGGGCCAGAGCTTCCTCGCCTTCGCCAAGCGCTATTGCGACGGGCACAAGAACGACTACGGCTACTGGATGACCAACGGTGTCAGCAACGCCGCCGAACTGTCGGTCCAGTTGCAGGGCATCATGCTGCGGCGAAGCAAGGACGAAACGCTCGATCTCCCGCCGAAGCAGCGCACGTGGATCGACGTCGATGTCGACGAGGAGGTACGCGAGCGCCTCAACGAGGCCGTGGCCGGTTTCATGACCGCGGAGCGCAACGCCCGCGGCGGACGCATGGGGATTGCCATGATGTCCGGCGCGCGTCGACGCCTTGCGGTCGCCAAGGTGCCGGTGACCCTGGAGTACGTCCAAGGGGCGGTCGAGCAGGGCGAGAAGGTGATCCTGTACTCGTGCTTTACCCACGCGACGCGGCGGTTCGCCCGCGCCTTTGGTGATCGGGCCGTCACCGTGACCGGCGAGGTGCCGACCGCAAAGCGCCAAGCCTTGGTAGACCGTTTCCAGAACGACGACAGCGTGCGGGTCTTCATCGGCCAGATCCACGCAGCGGGCGTTGGCATCAACCTCACCGCAGGCCGCTTGGTGGTGTTCAACGACCTCGACTGGGTGCCGGCCAACCACTGGCAGGCCGAAGACCGTGCCCACCGCATCGGTCAAGGCGGTACCGTCAACGTCACCTACATGGTCGCGCGCGGAACCCTCGAGGAGTTCGTGCGCACGGTGCTGGAGACGAAGTCGCGGCTGATCGACGACGTCGTGGAGGGCAGGGCGCTCGGCGACGGCATGGAGGGTGACGTGCTCACCGAGTTGCGCCGCTTGCTCGCCCATCTCGACGATGCCTTGGCCGGGAAGGCTGCGGGGAACGCCGACCCCGCCGCCGTGGAGGCCACGTTGCGTGCGGCGAGCGAACGCTACCTCGCCGAGCACGCCGCCCAGATGACCGCTGCGGCAAGACGGGAACTGAAACCCGTATCGGACAGCGCCATCCGCGCCCTCGCATCGGTGCTGACCGGCCCCGTCCAAGTCGTGTACACCATCGCGAGTTCAAGCGGGCGCAGTTCCTACCGGCTGGAAGTCGAAGGCGCGGACATCACCTGCGACTGCAAGGGATTCGCCTACCGCGGCATGTGCCGCCACGCCCGCACCCTCAAGGACGCCCTGGCAACCGGCAAACCCGTCCCCCCGCAGTACCGCCGCGTAGCCTAGGGAAGGTGCGCGAACGACCCGTGGTACGCGGACGTCCACGTCCGCATTCCCGGTTCTCTTACCCCAACGGCTGCTCGTCCTCCCAAGGATCGTGCGTCCCAAAGTTCCACAGGTTCCCCTCCGGGTCGCGACACGCGTAAAGCCGCCCGCCAAAGGCGAAGTCGTGCGGCTCCACGACCACCTGCGCTCCCGCTGCCACCGCCTTGGCATGGTGCTCGTCCACGTCACCAACCCGAACAAGCAACTGCACCGGCCCGAACTCGTCGGCGCGGGCCGTAGCCAGCATGATCATGCTGTTGCCGAAGGTCAGCCGGGCGTGCGCGATACCGCCTTCCCCGTCCGGCACGACGAAGCGCGCTTCGAACCCGAACGCGGCGCACAGCCAGTCGATGGCCGCAGGTGCATCGCGGTAACGGAGCGAGGGAATGATGTGCGCGCGTTGCTCTTCGGTGGGCACTTCGTTCTCCTGTATTGGCGACGGATCGTTGGTCGGCGGCGCTCGGCGTGCCTGGAGACTAACCCGGCGTTCGCGCGGGCGCCGCCGCCACTTGCACGGCGACCGCGTCCGCTCGCCCGAGGTCGTCGACCACCCGCACCGTGAAGCGTCCGGCCCGAGGTGTCCAAAACCGGTCGTCGCCCGGTGCGGCGGTCGCGACCAGGCGGTCGTCCACGAACCAGTACAGTGCCCTGGCGTCGCCGTCCGCCACCGCGGACAACGGCACGTTGGCTTGGTCCACGCCGGGGGGTGCAGCGTGGTAGACCAAGGCCGGCTGCGGCGAGCGAATGCGCGGCGATAGGCCGACGGCGGATGTCGCGTCGAGTCCGCATTCGGGGGACCACGGCGGCGGCGAACGGATCGCGATGCCGGCGCGGCGAATGACCGAACGCAGGTTGGAGGGCCAGAATTCGAAAACCCGCTGCACGGTGTCGGCGTCCGCGCGGCAACTCCGGAGTCCCGTGTCCACGTCCACGGCGACGGCGCGGTGGATGGTGGACACCTTGATCGGCGATATCCCGGGTATGAACCAGGACAGTGTCGTGCTCGGACAGTGCGTGCCGGGCAGGTCGCCTGTGGTGGCGCAGACCTCGACACGGCGCAGGTTGAGCGTGCCTGCGTTTCGTGTGAATTGGCCATGGTCGTCGTGCAGGCTATCGGCGATCGCGAAGAACAGGGGGCCGGCCGCCTCGCGGCCCACCAAGGCCGGGTTGCCGCTGCCGTCGAAGTTGCCGACCCAGACGGCGAGGGCGTAGCGGCCGAAAACACCGACGCTCCACGCGTCCCTGAACCCGTACGAGGTGCCGGTTTTCCACGCGACGGTCGACCGGCGGGTGGCGGGTAGGGGCCCGGCGTCAGGTCTTGGTACGTCGCGCAGCATGTCGAGCACGAGGAAGCTCGCTTCCGGGCTCAGCAACCGGATCGGCTGTGCCTTGGCGACTCCCGCGCCGGCTTCGACAACCACCGGGCGCCACATGCCGGCGTTTGCGATCGTGGCGTAGAGCTGAACCAACTCTTCCATGGTCATCTCGTTGCCTCCCAGCGCCAGGGCCAGTCCGTAGTGGCTCGCCGGATGGAGTTCGGCGACTTTCGCCCGATCGAGCAACGCCCTGAATCGCTCCACGCCGACGCCTTCAAGCACCCGTACCGCTGGGACGTTGCGGCTGTGGATCAGCGCGTCTCGTGCGAATACGGGGCCGAGGAAGCCGCGGTCGAAGTTCTCCGGGGTGAACGAAGCGTAGCGCTCGGGTGCGTCCTCGAGCAGCGTCATCGGGTGGATGAGGCCCGTGTCCATGGCGAGGGCGTAGAGCAGTGGTTTGAGCGTCGAACCCGGCGAGCGTCGCGCGCGGACGCCGTTGACTTGGCCGGCGATGTCGGCGTTGAAGAACCCGGCCGACCCGACCAGCGCCAGGATTTCCATGCTGCGGTGGTCGATCAGCATCGCGGCGGCGTTGGCGATGCCGTCGCCGCGACGTCGCGCCAAGTGGTCCCGGATGCGGGCCTCAAGCAGCCGCTGCGCATCAAGGTCCAGCGTCGTGCGGAGTTCCGACGGGCCGCTCGCCGGCACATGGTCGCGGACGAAATGCGGAGCATGGGACGGCAGTGCGGAAGGCGGGCGGAAGGTCGGCACCAGTCGGGCCCGCGCGAGGGTTTCGGCGTCGTGGTCGGTCCGGCTTTGCCGCCAGGCGTCAAAGAGGCGGGCACGGGCCGCGAGCAGTTTGGTCCGTCCCGCCGCCGTCGCCGGGAATCGAGCGGTGGGATTCTGGGGAATGACGGCCAAGGCGAGGGCCTCACCGCGCCCGAGTGCCCGGGCGGGCTTGTCGAAGTAGATGCGGCTCGCGGTCCCGACGCCCTCGATGCTGCCGCCGTAGGGTGCTAGGTTCAGATACGCCTCGAGGATCTCGCCCTTATCGTAGTGACGTTCGAGCTGCACGGCGCGGATCGACTGGCGCAGCTTGCCGAGCGGTGTGCGGGTGTCCATGCCGAAGCGCAGCCGGGCGAGTTGCATGGTGATGGTCGAGCCGCCCACGATGCGCGTGCGCCGCATGTAGG
Organism: Candidatus Azotimanducaceae bacterium; assembly: GCA_965203685.1. Classification (GTDB taxonomy): domain Bacteria; phylum Pseudomonadota; class Gammaproteobacteria; order Pseudomonadales; family Azotimanducaceae; genus VXYL01. The sequence goes on along the minus strand of OZ241908.1, from coordinate 3,774,938 downwards.
TCGTCCACGCCGCGCGCACGAGCGCCAACGGGTCGACCCCGGGGTGGCGGTAGAAGCGACGGTCTTCGTAGAGGAGTGTTGCGTCGATCATCACCGGCGCAATGTCGTCAAGCGGCGTGAACAGGCGATACCGGCCGTCCGCGGCGAACTCGAGCTTCAACGGCTGGCCATCACGAGCCGTCACGAGCGTCGAGAACGCCACCCCGTCGTAAAGCACCGGCTTCGGTAGAACGAACCACGCCAGCAACGGGGCGAGCAGGAACACCGCCATGGCCAGTAGCGCGCCCTCGGCCCTCCTCGGGCGCTTGCTCGCTGGGGTGTCCTTCATGCGCCGGTCACGATCAGCTTGCCGGGTGCCGAGTTGCCGCGTATGCCGCGGTGGTACATGGCTGCAGCATGCGCGGCCGGCGCGGTGTACTCGCCGGGGTTGGTGGCCTTCACCCGGTAAAGGATTTCCGTGACGCGCTCGTCGAACGATCCGTAGAGCACCAGCCGGTCCTCGCGCACGTCGCGGTAGTCGGCGGACCACGGGCCGTACCGGGCACGCACCGACTCGGTCACGATTTCGAAGCCTCCCGGCAACAAGTCGGTGACCGCGACATTGCTGATCCGACGGCCTTGTGTGCGAATGCGAAGCCTCACGGCGAGTTCGTCTCCGACTCGGGCCTCGTCCGTGGGCTCGCCATCGGCGTCGAGGTAGACGCGATCGACTTCAATGCCATCGGCGAGCGCACGTGACGGCGGCTCGACGTCGAAGCCGGACTCGCTGGCCGTGTAGTACAGGCCACCGCCGCCGGACGGCATCTCCATCCGGAGCCGGTCGACGCCCACGGGGACAGACGCGCGGACGAACGGTCCCGACGCCGCAGGCTGCAAGGCGGTGGGGTCGCCGTCGGCGACGAGTGCAGGTGCTGACAGGCCGCCTTTGCTCGCAAGGGCTCGATGAATTTCGCCGAGGGCGAGGATCGTGTAGGCCGCGGACAGCGTATTGAAGCGATTCTGGAAGACCGGCTCGACGAGTTGGTGCACGGTGTCCCCGTCGATCTCGGCCAGGCGTTCCGGGAAGTGCCGCGCGAGGAGGTAGACGTATTGCGCGTCCCGACCGAGGCGCGTGTCGAAATCCGTGTCCGGATAGGAGGAGTCGGCGAACCGGTAGCCGTCGATCAGTCCGCGGGCCAAGGCGTGGTTGCGCAGCAGGACGTGGCTCGCTGCCATATAGGCGCTCGCGAGGTCACCGCGCCAAGCATCGTCGAACTTCGCCTGCAAGGCCTCCTGCAACGCGTCGAGTGCGTTGGTCGTCACCCGCCCGCGCCGCGTCAAGAGGTAGATGGCATAGGCGCGCGTTCGCGCGTCGCGGAGACTGAACTCGCCCAACGGGCCGCCCTCGGCTTGCGCGAGACGCCGCAGGTAGCTGGCCGCCCGAATGCCGATGTCGTCGGGAACGGGCAGGCCGAGGTCGCCTGCGTCGGTGAGGAAATGGGTCACGTACACCGAGGCGAACGGCGCGGCTTCGTTTGCGGTCACCCAGAACCGGAAGCCGCCACTAGGGTCCTGCCGCGGGCGAAGCCTGTCGACAGTCGCGCGGAACAGTTCCCGGTACTGCGCTTGCTCGATGCCGAACGACGGAGCGTGCAAGAGGCCGAGTTGCGGGAACGCCTTGCTGACAAGCTGCTCGACGCAGGCGTGCGGAAATCCCGCCAGGTAGGCGAGCAGACCGTCGGCAAGTGCGAGCGGACTCGCAGACGCCGTGACCCGCCGGTCCGCGAACTGCTCGTACATCCGCCGCGGAAAGACGATGCGGGCATTGCCATCGGCCTCGAAACCGGACATCACGGTGGTCTCGAATGGTGCGGCGGGACGCACGGACATCGTGGCCGTGCGTTCGACGTTGGTCTCGCCGATGCGCGCCGTCAGCTTCACCGATGCGGCACCGGGAGGCGCCTTAGCGCGCAGGCGGAAGGTCGTGCGGCCTTCGCTTCCCTCGGCGATGGCGAGGGTCTCGGACACCTCGCCGACGCCCGCGAGTCGTGGCGGAAGTTCGACCGCCACGGCCAACTCCGCGGCAGTGCCGGACCCCTCGACGTTGTTGGCGACGCCGACGGCGAGTTCGAAGGCGTCGTTCGGTGCCACGGCAAGGGGCAGATTCGGCGTCAGGACAACTGGCCCGCGAACCGTCACCGGGACGGATTCCGCGCCGAGCCTCGCATCGGCCACGCCCACGGCCATGACGCGCAGTTCGCCGTTGAAGTAGTCGGGGATGGCGATTTCGACCTCGCGAACCTCCGGGCCCGCGTCCTGGATTCCGAACCAGTACGCCACGGGAGGCTCGGATCGACGCTGGAAGGGGTTGAGGTTGGCGCCGAGGAGCCTCCCAGCATCGCCGCCGCCGGGCGCCGCCACGCGCCGCAGCACGTCGTAGTCCGGCAGGATCAGATCCACCATCTGATGGGTGTCGACCTGCAGTGCCTTCTTGTTGAGAAACGCGGAAAGTGGGTCCGGCGTGGCGTAGTCGGCAACCTGCAGTATCCCCTCGTCCACCGCGAACAGTGCGATCCGCGATGGGACGGAGGCGGCGTAGCCAACGCGCAGGGAATCGCCGGGTCGACTGCGCGTCGGTGCCTCGAGGGCAATGTCGAGGCGGCGGGCGCCCGGGTCGATCGTGAACGGCGCGACCGCGTAGCTGAGCGGACTGACGAAGATCTCCTCGTCGTCGATGTCGCGCACGAACGCCACGCTAAGGTAGGCATTGCCTTCCAACTCGGCGGGTACGCGGATGCGTGTCACGGCTTGGTTGGTGTTCGAGCGAAACCAGTTGAAGGCATAGACGCGGTCTCGTTCGATCGTCACGAGGCCCGTGCCGGCGTACGGCGCCGTGATCTCAAGCACGATCTCGTCGCCCGGGCCGTACTCGCGACGGTTCATCTTTAGGTCGAGTTCGGCGTCTCGCTCCAAGTTGCCTGCGAGGTTGGCGGCCCCAGCCACCACGAACTCGGTGCGCGAGAGCTTCGTGCCACTGCCGTCGACGATGTCGAGCGCGAAGCGTCCGGGCTGCGAGGTCGGCAGGACGTAGTCCGTCCCGCTGGCAGCGAGTGCCAAGGGTGCGCGGTCGCGCTCCGTCTCTTTGACCACGGACTGGTAGGCGAACGTGCCGTTCTGCCGCTTGACCAGCGCCGACACGTAGCGCTGCTCGATCAGCACTGCCGTGAGGCCGTCGAGGGCGACGGGCTCAAGGTCCCGGCCGATCGCAAGGAAGCTCAAGGTGCGTGCGCCGTTCAGGGTGATGAAGTCGAGGTCGCCGTCCGCCTTGTAACCGACGAGGGCGGCCGCAGGTGACATGAGTGTCCCGGTCCGCGCCTTGACGCTGCGGCCACCGCTGACCTCGAAGCCCTCGGTTGTCAACAGCAGGCGGTAGATGCCGTTGTCGTACGGACGCAAGTCGAAGGGGAGTTGGGCAACTCCGCGAGCATCCGTGGCTGCGTCCGCAAGGGTCAGCTTCACGGTCTTCAGTGGCGCGTCGGGGTCTCGGAAGGGGTCGGTGAACCGGTACCCCGGATGTTCAGGGAAGCTCGGGGACACGGGCGTCAAGACCAGGGAAGCCGCGACCCGTCGTCCTTGGGCAGCCGTGCCGAACAGGTTCCGCAAGGTGACACGGGCGTAGTGCTCGCCCGGGTTCAGCCATGTCCGGTGGCGCATTTCGCGTACGGTTGGCTGCAGATCCGACGGCTTGGCCCCGCGGTCGATGATCGCGGCACGAATCCGCAGCCGGTCGGGCTGGTATTCCTCGACGCGGAACGAAGCGCCGCCTAGGGTCCGCCGCCGCCCCTGGTCGACGAGGTCGATGCGCGCGGCATAGCGTCCGGTTGGCGATTCCGGTCGGGTTCCGACGTCCCAAGCCAAGAACCCGTCGTCCGGCAACCGCGTGCGGGTGCGGAATACAGCGGCACCACGCGGGTCGGCCACGCGGACCTCGATTGGGGTGCCGGGCACCAGGCCGAGGTCGCTCCGTCGTACGATGCTGATCAGGCGTACCGTCTCGCCCGGACGGTAGAGGCCGCGGTCGGTGTACACCACCGCCTTGAGGCGCTCGGCGTCGTCGCGAAGGACATGCTCGCCGCCGACATCGAATCCCGACCAACGGATCCGTCGGTCGCCGCGCCGATAGGGCATGAATGTGACGTCGGCCCCCCGGCGCACCACGAAGACCGTCGGCTGGCGGTCGCGTTCGAAGGCAGCGGCCGAAGCCAGCGGAGCATGCCCGTCGGCGTCGGTCGTCGTGGAGATGACGGCGAGACCGTTCTTGCCGAGTAGCTCCACTTCGGCGCCCGACACGGGTTCGCCAGTAGCGATCGAATGCACAAACACGTCCTGGCTCTGATCGACGTTGGTCTTCACCAAGAGACCAAGATCGGTGACCAAAGCCATGCGCCGGTCGGAGGTCCCCACGGTGCCCTGGGTTTCCGGATCCCAGCCCTGCACCTTGACGAAGAACAGCCCGCCTGATGGCAGGTAGGGGTCGAGATCCAGCGTCGCGAACTTGCGTTCCCGCGGGTGGCCAGGATTCAGTTCGATGATGCGCGTGGTCAGAACCGACAGGTTGTCGGCATCGATGCCGTAGCGAAACCAGGGGTCGCGGATGTCTCCGCCCGTTTGGCTTGCCAAGTGGTTGATGGACCCGGGAAGCAATTGCTGGACGTCGACCTTGATCGCTTCCACGCCACGTCCGAAGATGGTGAGTAGGCGATTCCCGGTCAGGGGCAACAGCGCTCCGTCCTGGGCGATGCCCGCCTGCTTTGGATAGTGCGGCACCGGCACGACCCCGTCGGCCGTCGATCCAAGTACGAACTCTCCGGCTGAGACGAGACCGGGGTCGACGCGCAGGTAGACGTAGCGATCCGGCGGCGCGTCGAGGGTCACGCTCTGAAGCATGGCGGCATCGCGTTCGGTGGGATTCACGACGAGGTCCAGCGGCTCGGACTCGGCGAGCACGTCCGGCGTGACTTCGCTTGGCGAGCGCCAGCGATACCGCTGGTACCGGGTATTGCCGATCCTTCGGTCTCGTGGCAGCAGCCAAGCGTTCAGCCGGCGCCCGAATGCCTGGGTGTCGACCTGGTCCGTGAACGCCACGACCGCGGTCTGGACGGGATCGCCCTTGGCGTCCTCGACAATGGACGCCCTGATGCTCTCCACGCGGAAGTAGCTTGAGCGATCCGGCACCCTGATCTGTGCGTAAAGCGCGTCCTCGAACGCGACATCGCCGCTCACGGGCTTGAGACCGGGCGCCACCGCGACCGTTGCGAACTGCTCACGTTCGGGAATCTCCACGACGCCCGAGAGCACGTGGGCGGTGCGGTCGTGGGGACCGTACTCGACCCGCGAGCCGAGCGGTCGCGATTGGTGTGCGGCGTCGGAGCTGCCCTCCCGGATCGACAGGTCCAACCGTTCCTCCAAGTCAGGCCTGGAGACCGGGTGCGAGAAGTTGAAACTGGCCGTAATGCGGCGCTCGGCGACGACCTCGGGATGCTGGTAGAAGTCGGCGGATGTCACCGAGGCGACGAAGGCGGGCGTCTCGAACCGCGCGGCGCTGTCCACGAGTTCGACCCCGGGCGCGAACATGCTCCGGGACAGCCGCACCCGGTATGCGCGCCCGGCCGGCCAGTCCTCGGATGGCTCGAAGACCAGCCGGTTCTCGGTGTCGAAGCGCCACTCGCCGGGGTGCGGTGGTTGCAGTTCGACGCCTTCGTCCACGCGTTCACCGACGAGGTCGAGGCGCGCCGCGGACAGCACGGTCGGCGGCTCGCCTTCTGCAGTCCCGGTGTAGTGGAAGTCGAGGCGGAGCGAGTCCGGGATCAGGTCTCCCTGGTCGATGCGCGAGATTGCCGGAGGCGTGACGTCGACGGCGACGCGTTGGGGCTCGGGCAGACGTTGCACGTAGACGAGAGTCGCCACGGCGACCGCGACGATGCCGAACAAACCGGCGGCGCCGTATGCGAGACGCCGCCGCCCCATGCGCGAAATCCATACCGGGGGCGTCCACGAGATGTCGCCGACGACGGAGGCAACGAGACCTTTTCGTGGCATCGCTTCTTCCCAAGGGGGGTCGACCCGGAACTATGCAGACCGTCGCGGCAGGGAGGCGTGAAGAACGCAAGAAGAACAATGGAGTACCGAAGGAGACGCGACCGCTTCGCGGTCGCCGGCATGTGGCGTGGACCGCGTCGGCCGCCGGGCAACCGTCTTGTCTAGAAGAACAGTAGAACCGCCCCTGCGGCGCCGACGAGTGCCAGGATCAGGAGGAACGAATACATGCTCGCGAGGATCACGTACTTGACCAGCGTCAGGAAGGCACCGTTGCCGTAGTAGCGCTTCAGCGCGAGGAAGTAGTACACGGCGAGCGCGAGAAGTAGCACCGGTCCCAGCCAACCGACGGCAGGCACATCCGGGATCAGCACCATCACCGTGAACACGATGTACGCCACGGTGTGGATGTGCATGCCGAACACCAAGTGCTCTGAGTAGAACCTCTTCGGTCGGATGTAGAGGATCTTCAAAAGGAGGGCGTAGAAAGGCAGCAGGCAGAACATGGCGATCGGCAGGTTCTCGAGCCACGCCCGTGCCGCGTCGAATGGTCGATGGAGGATGTCGACGAGTTGCCCCACCAAGTGGCGGCTGTAGTCGCCCATCTCCGCGTAGGCTTCCGCCGGGATGTCCTCGACAACGTCCGCGATGGCCGGTCCGACCACCGGGCGATTCAACAGTTCGCGGAGTTTGCGCCGCCGCGGCTCGTCGAGGCCCTCGCGAAGCCGCTCGATGCCCGCTTGTTGCTCTGCCGTGAACTCCCGCGGTCCGGCTGTGGCAGGTTCCGCCTCGTCGGGATTCTCGTCTCCGTCCGCCGTGGCAAGCACGCGTTCGCCGCCGACGGTCAGGGTGAATCGACGCTCTCGCTCCGCGTCGTCGGCCTCTGTGGCGACGCTCTCCTGGGCGTCGTCGGACTCGCTGGCGGCTCGCCGTGCGCCGAGGCCCGGCGGGGCGTCTCCGGGTCCGACCTGGAGGAATGAGGGCCGCCCCTCGCCTGATCCGGGCGGACCGTCCGGCATGTCGATGCTTAAGGACAGCACGAAGAAGAAGGCAATGCTGGTGAACAGGTAGAGCCGGAACGGGGACAGGTAGTGCGCACGGCGGTTCTCGGAGAACTCTTTCGACAGGAACCCGGGTCGCGTGAAGAGAACGCCAAGCGTGCGGAACAAGCGCGAGTCCGTCTCGAAGGTCTCGGCGAGCGCTTCGGCGACCACGGGGAAGACGTTGCGCCGGTAGTTGCGGTCGTTCTGGCCGCAGACGGCGCAGAAGGCTCCCTGCTTCGCCGCCCCGCAGTTCTCGCACATGATGGGGCCGTATTGCCGGTCGCGCTGCCCGCAGACCACGCAGAATCGGCCACGCATCTTCGCGCCGCAGTTGTCGCAACGGCGCCTGCGGAAGGGACGCGGTCTTTCGCTGGGCGTGTCGGTGCCGGGATCCTGGGTGGCGGGTGGGTCAGCCTCGGCCATTTGCCGACGTCGTGGTGCGGACCTGCTTGTCCGGACCTCCGTTGTGGCTTGCCGACCTGAGGGGCTTCACTCGCGGTCGGCGAGGGGGACGTAGTCGCGGGCGGTCTGGCCCCGGTAGAGTTGACGAGGGCGGCCGATCTTGTACGCCTCGCTGACCATCTCCCGCCAGTGGGCGATCCAGCCGGGCGTGCGCCCGGTGGTGAAGATGACCGTGAACATCTCCGTGGGAATGCCGACGGCCTTCAAGGTGATCCCGGAGTAGAAGTCGACGTTCGGGTACAGCCGACGCTCGATGAAGAACTCGTCCTCGAGGGCGATCTTCTCCAGGCGCTGCGCCATCTGCAGCATGGGGTCGTTGTCGACGCCGAGTTCGGCGAAGACCTCGTGGCAGGTCTCCTGCATGACCGTGGCGCGCGGATCGTAGTTCTTGTAGACCCGGTGGCCGAAGCCCATGACGCGGAACGGGTCGTTTCGGTCCTTGGCCTTGGCGACGTAGGCGTCGATGTTGTCGGGCGAGTCGATCTCCGCGAGCATGTTCAGGACGGCCTCGTTGGCGCCGCCGTGGGAAGGCCCCCAGAGCGCCGCGATGCCGGCTGCGACAGCCGAGTAGGGGTTCGTGCCGGTGGAGCCTGCGAGCCGGACCGTCGACGTCGACGCGTTCTGCTCGTGGTCGGCGTGGAGCATGAAGATGCGGTCCATCGCCTTGGCGATCACCGGGTTGATGGTGTAGTTCTCGTCGTCGGCGAAGGTGGTGTAGAGGAAGTTCTCCGCGTAGCCGAGGTCGTCTCGGGGCGGCAGGTACGGCTTGCCCTTGCCGTGGCGATAGGTCAGCGCCGCCAGTGTTGGCATCTTCGCGATGAGCCGCGTACAGGTGTCCCAGCGGTCGGCCTCTTCGGTGATGTCGAGCCCCTGGTGGTACTCCGCGGCCAAGGCGCCGGTCAGCGCCGTCATGATGCCCATCGGGTGGGCATCGCGCGAGAAGTTGCCGACCATGTCGCGCACACCTTGGGGGATGTCGCGTTCGGCGACCAGGGCGGCGGCGTAGCTCGCCTTCTCGCCCGGGGTGGGCAGGGAGCCCTTGAGCAGCAGGTAGCACAGTTCCACGAAGTCCGATTGCTCGGCGAGTTGCTCGATTGGGTAGCCCCGGTGCAGCAGGGTGCCGGCGTCGCCGTCGATGTAGGTGATGTTGGAGTCGCAGGACGCGGTGGACACGAACCCCGGGTCGTACGTGAAGTAGCCTTCGTTGGTCAGTCGTCCGATATCGATGACATCGTTCCCGAGGCTCGGCTTGAGGATCGGCAGTTCGATGGGATCTTCGCGACCATCGACGAATAGCCGGGCGTTTTTCGGGCCGGTTGATGCCACGAAGTGTGTCCCCCCACTCACGTTGAATGAGCCGTTGAGCCTATTGAAGCGGGTGGTTGCAGTCAATGCGGCGCGTGACCGGACGCGATGGCTCACCGCTTGCGCCGGGCGGCAAATCGGCGCATGTTGGGCACCCCTCGGGAGAAGCGTGAGACGCATATGCCCATCGACACTCGGCAACTCCTCGGTGCCATGGTCCTGGCCGGGACCAGCCTGCTGCTTGGCGCCTGCGGCGCCCAAGACCCCTGGCGGGCGGTGCAGACCTACATCGACGTGGATACGAAGTGGCACGCGGAGATGAACCGCATCGCGCGTTCCGATGACGCACCCGAGGCCAAGGCCAAGGCGCGCGAGACAGTTGGCCCGCATCCCGATATCACCGACGCGGTCGCAGCGGCGCGGGGCATCCTGGACGTGCCCGGACATGCTCGACGCATCGACGCGGCCGAGTTCCTCGTTGAACACACCTTCGGACTGTCGGAGACCGCCGCGGAGGACTTGGCGTTGGGCATCGACGTCCTCGTCGCCGAGATCGGTCCGGACTGGGCGGTGGTCGAGGCGTACCGGCAAGCGGCGGACGACTGGGACGCCGCGCGCCAGGAGATTATCGACGCCGAGTTGCCGGCCGACGACGAGGCGACGAGGCTCGATGCGCTCGGCACCTATCCGCCGGTCGTCCGCGCGACCGCGGCGGCCCTCGCCGTTGCCGAGTCCGGCGCAGGCGAGGCCGTTCAGAAAGCGGCGACGTTCGTGATCGAGGACACGACGCGGATGCCGGGAAGGGGTCCGGTGGTGCTGCGTGCGGCGCGGGCGCTCAACGCCAACGTACCCGACTACGAGGGCTGGCCGGACACCCTCGTTGCCTTGGACTCCGGGCGCTACCAGGCGGACGGGTCGATCGACGGGTTCTTCGAGGAGTTCGCCGAGCAGGCTGCAGACCCGGCCGCGCGGGCCACGGCCCGTTACTTCCACGCTGCGGGCTTGGTACTCGCCGCGAACGAGGCCGCCGCCTCGGATCCGACCGAGGCCGCGAAAGTGCGCAAGCGAGCGTTGGCGGCCGCCAAGGGGTTGAGCGAAGGCGTCGAGGAGTTGCGCTTCGCGCGGCAGCTTAAGCCCGGCGACGACGATTCAGCTTACGGGACTATTGCCGAGGCCGAGGCGGGGCTGGTCTACCGGATCGAACACGCCATGGTGGGCGGCACGCTTCCGTCACTCGCGGGCACCACGGTCGACGGGCTCGAGGAGAACCTGACCGACTATGCGGGCAAGGTCGTCCTGATCGACTTCTGGGCGACGTGGTGCGGCCCATGCATCGCGGCGCTGCCCAAGCTTCGCGAACTCGTCGAAGAACAGCCGGCCGACCGGTTCGCGCTGCTCGCGATCAGCGTCGACGAAAAGCTCGAGGAAGTCACCGAGTTCCAGGAGGGGGAGCCGATGCCGTGGCCCAATTGGCACGTCGGCGTGGGCAGCGAAATCGCGCGGACCTGGGACGTCCGTGTCTTTCCGACCTACATGCTCGCCAACGAGGAAGGCCGGATCATCGCGCGTACCAGTGGGCTCGACGCGATCCTCAAGGCGGTGGACGAGGCCATGGGCGCGTAGGGCGGCGCGTCGGATGACGACGCGCTTCCCCTGACGCGATGGCGGTACGGCTTGCCCGAGTGGGCGACCCGCTAGCTGCCGTGACGCAGCACCTGGCCGGCGCAAACCCCCGTGTGCTCGTCGTCCCTTAGCGTGACCTGCCCATTGCACACCGTCGCCTTGTAGCCCTGCGCGCGCTGCTGGAAGCGCGGAGCGCCGCCAGGGAAGTCATGCACGATGTAGGGCTGGTGTTCTTCCAGGCGATCGATGTCGATCACGTTTAGGTCGGCCTTCTTGCCGGTCTCCAAGGTGCCGCGATCGCTGAGGCGGAGCACGCGGGCCGGTTCGGCGGCGATGCGCCGCACGGCTTCCTCGATGGCGTAGGTGCCATGGTCCCGGTACCAGTGCGACAGCACGAACGTGGCCCAGCCGGAATCGATCATCCCGCTGACGTGAGCGCCCGCGTCGCCGAGGCCGGGCATCGCCCAGTCGGTGGTGATGAGCTGCTCCAAGTTCTCCAGATTGACGTTGAAGCTGCGCACATGGAACAGCAGCTTGCCGTTGCTCTCCAGCGTCAGCCGCAGCCAGGTCTCGCACGGATGCTCGCCAGCCGCGGCGGCGATGTCGAACAGGCTCTCGTAGCGCGACCGGGTATAGATGGGTCGCGGGCCGTCGCCCATCGGGTAGTAGCGCCGGGTGGTCTTCAGCACCTGCTCGTTGAGTTGCTCGTTGTCCTTCACTTCCGCCACCAGTTTGGCGCGAAAGGCCTCGTCGGCGATGGCCTTGGGCCGTGCGTCGAAATCCATGTCGCGCAGCTTGTTCCACGACGGCGTGCGCCAGAAATTGTTGGTGGCGAGGCCGATGATGCCGCCGCCGGCGCGGGGCACGGTAACCGCCGTGATGTCCACGCCGCTTGCCCGCATGGCGGTGACCTTCTCGTCCAGGGCCTCGCGGTGCTCGGCGATGGCGCTGAACAGCACGCGGCTGGTCTGGCCTTCCTGGGCCATGAGGTCCATTTCCTCTTCCACCTTGCCGAAGTTCGGCACGATCTGCATGAGGCCCCCCTCGGCGCCGACGGCGCGGGCGATGGCCAGCATCTCCTCGTGGGAGGCGAACGTGCCGGGGATCGGGCGCCGGTCCGGCAGCGTGTGGCCCGGATGGCGGTTCACCGAGAAGCCGAGTGCGCCTTCCTTCACCGACTGCGCGGCGAGCGCGGCGATCTTTTCGATCTCCTCCGGCGTCGCCTGCTCTTCGATGGCGCGCTCGCCCATCACGTTGAAGCGCGTAGCGCTGTGGCCAACCAGGCCGCAGACGTTGACCATCGGGCCGAGGCGTTCGATGGAATCGAGGTAGCCGCCGTAGGACTCCCAGTCCCACGGCAGGCCGGTCAGGATGGCGTGCCTCGGGATGTCCTCCACGGTCTCCATCATGCCGGCGAGGAACTCGCGGTCCTCCTTGCGGCACGGCGCGAAGGTAACGCCGCAGTTCCCGAGCAGGGCGGTGGTGACGCCGTGCCAGGTGACCGACGTCATGTGCGGATCCCAGCCGATCTGGGCGTCGAGGTGGGTATGCAAGTCGATGAACCCCGGCGTCACGGCATGGCCAGCGGCGTCGATTTCCTCGCGGCCCTTGCCGCTGACTTCGCCTACGGCGCTGATGGTGTTGCCGTCGATGGCGACGTCGCCATCGAACGGCTCATCGCCGGTGCCGTCGACAACGGTTCCGTTGCGGATCACTAGATCGTGGTTCAAGACTTACTCTCCCGCTTGCCCAAAGGTGAACCGCCGGACTATGGCACAAGTCGGTGGCCAACGGTAGTTTCCGAACTGTCCAACGACAAGTGATGGTGAAGCGAAGAGCCGATTCCAACGTGAAGTGATGGTGAAGCGGATGTCCGGCGCACCATTCGGTGATGATCGTGGACATCCAGACGCGGCGGCTCCGCACAATCGAGCAGCTTCGCGCCTTCGTCGAAGGCAGCGAAGCGGTGGACTTCCATCCCCGGGACCGGGAGGAGGCCAACGGCTTCGTCCGGGACACGCTTGAGCGCTTCGGCTTCCGGCGCCTCGGCAGGCGCGACAAGGGCGTGGTCCTGGCGTTCCTCGTCGCCGCGACGGGCATCTCGCGTCCGCAGATCGAGCGCCTGGTGCGCCAGTGGCGCGACACGGGGGAGGTCCGCGACCGGCGCGCCGACGGCCCGGGCCGGCCGTTCGTCCGCCGCTACACGCCGGCCGACGTGCGCCTTCTGGCGGATGTCGACGAGGCCTACGGGCAGATGTCCGGGCTGGCCACGCGCGAGGTTCTGCGCCGCCAGTTCGAGGTGTTCGGGGACGCCCGCTTCGAGCGCCTGGCGGCGCTCTCCAACGGCCACCTCTACAACCTGCGCGGCTCCGCGACCTACCGCGCGAAGCGCACGGTGTGGACGAGGACGCGGCCGACCACGGTCGAGATCGCCCTGCGCCAAGCGCCGGAGCCCGACGGCAAGCCCGGCCACGTCCGCGTCGACACGGTCCACCAGGGCGACCGCGACGGCGTCAAGGGCCTGTTCCTGATCAACCTCGTCGACGAGGTCACCCAGTACGAGCTCGTCGGCGCGGCCGCCGCCATCTCGGAGCGCTTCCTGCTGCCGCTCCTCGAAGGCCTGCTGCTGTCGTTCCCGTTCCGCATCCTCGGCTTCCACGCCGACAACGGCAGCGAGTACATCAACCACCGCGTCGCGAAGCTGCTCGACAAGCTGCGCGTGGAGCGGTTCACCAAGTCCCGCCCCCGCACCTCCAACGACAACGCCCTCGTGGAGGGCAAGAACGCCCACGTCGTGCGCCGCTGGTTCGGCCACGACCACATCCCGCGGCGCTTCGCCGGCGACGTCAACCGCTTCGCGCAGGGCACGCTGTCGCCGTTCCTCAACTTCCACCGCCCCTGCCTGTTCGCCACCGAGTACCGCGACGCCGCCGGCAGGATCCGCCGCAAGTACCTCGCCCGCGACGTCATGACCCCCTACGCCAGGTTCCGCTCGCTCCCCGGCGCCGAAGACCACCTCAAGCCCGGCGTCGACCTCGCGCTGCTCGACGCCGCCGCCACCGCGGAGACCGACGTCGAGGCCGCGCGCCGCGTGCAGGCCGAACGCCGCGCGCTGTTCCGGCTCATCGCCGACGGCATGGCGCCGGCGGCCGGATGAGGAACGCGCCGCCGTGCTTTGGTTCGGCAACCGGGGGCCAGCCCCCGGACCCCCGCCCTCGCCGGGAGGCAGGGTTCGGCGGTCGGGTGCGCGCCGCGAAGGCGTGTCGGGTGTCCTGCGCCCGTCTCCGATCAGCCGCGGCGACCGCCGATCCCTGCCCGACAGGGTACTTCCCAAGAGGCGCGTCAAGGGTCCGCTGCGCCGACCGCGACGCCTCGACGCCGTGCCTCGATCCGCCGCCCCGCTCCGATGCGCACGTCCCGAAGGCCCCGCCGCCGTGCCCGCGTCGCGTTCGCCCTTGACCCGCCGCCGACGTCCGTCGCACAGCCCACGCCTTCCGTTCCCCGACGCCGGCCCACCCCCCCTTGACCGCCAGCGAAGGTCGCTCAATCATCCCCGCCATCGCCATTTGGACACCCGACACCGGTCGCTTCACGGATCGGTCGGTTTCACCATCACTTTCTCATTGGACAACGGGGTTTCAAGGTTGGTGTTGGGCACGCGGGCGTCGTCGGTAAGCACATGCATCGTGCCGCGTCGAGTAGGGTGGTAGACTCTCTCCTGTGTCCCATTGGTGTGTTGAAATGGTAGATGTCCGCACTCATGGCAGATCATTACCACGCTGGGAGAGGTCCCAACGTGTACGCGTCGACGAGGCAGGACGTGTCGTGATCCCGATAGACGTGCGCAAGGTGCTCGGGATCGAGAAAGGCCAAGAACTGACGCTCTCGCTAACGGAGGACGGCCTCACGCTATGTACGCTGGAACGAGCCCGTGCGCGGGTCAAGGCGCTCGCCCGCGCTCATCGCAAGGACGACGGTAGCGTGGTGGATGCGTTTCTGGCAACGCGGCGCGCTGATGCGGCGGGCGAACCGTGACCGGCTTTGTACTGGATGCATCCGCGCTCATAGCCGAGCTTTTCGATGAACCCGGCTCGGCCACCGTACACGAGGCGCTTGAATCGGGCGCGAGCATGTCGGCGGTCAATGTCGCCGAGGTGGCGGCCAAGCTCGACGCGGACGGCTGGGCAGAAGCGGATGTTCCGCTCGTGTTCGAAGGCATCGAAATTGTGCCATTCGACGAACGTCTTGCGCTGCTGAGTGGTCGATACCGAAGTGCCACGCGTCACCTTGGACTGGGCCTCGGCGACCGTGCCTGCCTTGCCGCCGCGTACGTCGCACAGCAACCGGCCTTGACCGCCGACAGGCTATGGAAATCGTTGGAGCTCGAAGGCGTCGAGGTCGTTTGCATCCGTTAGCGGAGTAACGACCAAGGCGAATGAGCGAGCCTAGTTCCGGCGTAGCCGATGGGGCGAAGGGCCGTAGCCAGGAAATCGGGCGGATTATTCACGCTCTGAATGATTGTCATTCAGAGCGTGAATCATTCGCTACGCGGCGCGCATCTCGGAGTCATGCCGGTGGTGGTGTCCGGCGTTCGCCAGGTTGGGGTGACCACGCTCGCCAAGGATCTCGCGGCCGGTACACGCCGATTAGGCACGTCCGATTGGCCACCTTGCCCGGTGGCGGTGGTGGCCGGTGTATAGTCGCTCTCGTCGGGATCTTGGGGGCACAAAAACATGGTGGCAGAGACGCCGGGCGCGAAGATGATGTACCTCATCAAGCGCAAGCCCGACACGTCCCGAGAGGAGTTGGTCGTGCATTGGTTCGCGAACCACATGCCTGAGGTGATCCAGAATCAGAAGGACGCCGAGGCGCGGGGCAGACCTGCCGCCCGCCGCTACTTCGCGACGCTCTACGATGCCAACGCCGACGGCGAGCACCCGTGGGACGGCGTCGCACAACTCTGGTACGACCGCCCGTTACCAAGGCCGCGTGGCGCATTCGGTGCCAAGCCGCGCGACACGTTCCAGCAGAAGGCACAGCCCTACGTGCCATGGGCGACGCGCGAGTACGTCGTGATCGACGGTTCCGAACACTTGAGTACGGCGCCGCTGACTTTGAATGCACCGTACCCCATGACCCGGTCGGGCTTCTTCAAGATGAGCTTCCTCGTCCCGGCCAAGCCCGGAACGGACTACGACGAATTCCTGGCCCATTGGCTCGACGTGCATGTGCCGAACGTGCGCAACACCATGGAACAGGTCGGCGGCTTTCGCTACGTCGTGAGTCACAGCTTCGAGCCCGCGGATGAGCCGTACGCCGGCATGGCGGAGCTCTACTTCCACGACCCGAGCGGCTGGAAGGCCTACCGGGAGACGATCAAGCCGGACGGCATGGAGAAGTGGGTGGACGGCGGGCGCATGCACGTCCTGCGCGCACACACGGAGATGGTCGGCATCCCCTGACCGGTGCCGCGACGTGGCCGAGCTCAAGTGTTGGAATTGCGGCACCTCCCTCGAGGAGTTGCCTCGGCCGATCACCCGACACATGAACTGCCCGGCGTGCTTCGAAGACCTGCACTGCTGCCGCTTGTGCCGCCACTATCGGCCGAACGTCACCAACCCCTGCGACGAAGACCGGGCGGAACCACCGGTCCACAAGGAAGGCGCCAACTTCTGCGAGTTCTTCCGCTCGTCGACGGACGCGTTTGAGCCTGCCTCGACGAGCAAGCACGCGGCGGCCAAGAATCGCCTCGATGCGCTGTTCTCGGGGAAGTCCGATAACGCCAACGCCGACGCGGACGTCGATGACGCCAAGCGCAAGCTCGACGACCTCTTCCGGTAGGCGATGCCCAGGTTCGCCGCCAATGTCTCGATGATGTTCCCGGACGTGCCGGTCGAGGCGCGCTTCCAGGCCGCACGGGACTTGGGGTTCACGGCGGTCGAGTACCTGTTCCCCTACACGCAGTCGCCGGCCGAGGTGAAGGCCGGGGTTGCCGAGGCGGGCGTCGCGATGATCCTGCTGAACACGCCCTTGGGCGACGTGGCCAAGGGCGAGCGGGGCCTTGCCGCGGTGCCTGGGCGCGAGGCGGACTTCCGCCGCGATTTCGATCGGGCCATGGCGTACGCCGTCGATGTCGGCGTGCCGATGATCCACGTCATGGCGGGCGTCGTCGACGACGCCGACCGCGATGTGGCCGGAGCAGTGTTGGTCAGGAATGTCCGGGCGGCGGCCGACCTCGCGGCCGGCCACGGCATCGACGTCCTACTCGAACCGCTGAACACCGAGGACACGCCGGGCTACTTCCTGACCTTTACGGAGGAGACGCGCCAGGTGATCGATGCGATCGAGCGCGACAACGTCCGCCTGCAGTTCGACTTCTACCACCGCCAGATCATGGAGGGGAATCTCGAACGCCGGCTCGAGGAGAATCTCGATGTCATCGGCCACATCCAGTTCTCGAGCGTGCCAGGGCGCCATGAGCCGCAGCATGGGGAAGTGAACATGGACTACCTGTTCGCCGCGTGCGACCGTCTCGGCTACGATGGCTGGGTGGGCTGCGAATACCGACCGAAGACAACGGTGCGCGAGGGCTTGAGTTGGGCCGCCGCGTACGGCCTCGGAGCTTGATGCATGACCGGATTGACCAGCGAACAGATCGAGACGTACCGCCGGGATGGCTACCTGAGTCCGCTACGGGTCTTCTCGGATGCCGAGACCCGAGCCTTGCGCGACCGACTCGAAGCGGCCGAAGCCCTCGCCGAATCCGGTCGCGAGCGCGCCGCGCGGCAAGGCTTGCCGATCACCCATGCCTGGGCCTGGGACTTGGTGCACGACCCGCGGATCGTCGAGCCGATCTCGGCCGTGCTCGGCCCCAACGTCCTGCTGTGGTCGATGGACTGGTTCATCAAGGAGCCCGGACCGGCCTTCGTGTCCTACCACCAGGATGCCACCTACTGGGGCCTCGAACCGCATCACGTCGCGACCGCGTGGATCGCGTTATCCGATGCCGGCCCCGACACCGGCCCCATGCGCTTCCTGCCGGGCAGCCACCTTGGGCCGGTCCATGAGCAGGACGACACGTACGGGGAGAACAACATCCTAAGCCGCGGCCAAAGAGTGAAGGTCGACGTGGACGAGTCACGGACGCGGCTCGCGCCGTTGGCCGCCGGCGAGATGTCCTTGCACCACGTGCGCATCATCCACGGCTCGGAGCCGAACCGCACGGCGGACCGGCGGATCGGCATGGTGCTGCGCTATTGCGCGACTGACGTGCGCCAGACGAAGATCGACGGTGACCGGGCGATCCTCGTCAAGGGTGAGGATGCGTACCGCCACTTCGAGTACATCCCGCGGCCCGCATCGGACATGGGTCGGGGCGAGGTCACCTTGGCCCGGCGCCATGGCGCGACCCGGCACAAGGCGCTCATGGAGGACTGAGCGCCGCTGGTACGCGGGCCTCCCGGCCCGCACTTGGGCTTGCACACGATTGGAATGCGGACGTGGACGTCCGCGTACCGTCAGAGCCAGCCCTTCTCGCGGGCGAGGCGTGCGGCTTCGATGCGGTTGCCGACCCCCAGCTTGCCGATGGCCTCGGACAGATAGTTCCGAACGGTGCCGTCCGATAGCGCGAGCACGGCGCCGATCTCGGCACTGCTACGGCCCTCGCCGGCGAGCCTGAGGACTTGCCGCTCGCGGTCGGTGAGCGGGTCGCTCTCGCCCCACGCGTCGACGGCCAGTTCCGGGTCGATGGCGCGACCGCCGCGATGGACGCGGCGCAGACCGTCCGCAAGCTGGGCGGCCGGGGCGTCCTTGAGCAGGTAGCCGGCGGCGCCGGCCTCCAGGGCGCGGCGCAGGTATCCAGGCCGGGCGAAGGTGGTGACGATGACGACCCGGGTAGCGACTTCAAGCCGGGCAACCCGGGTGGCGAGTTCGATCCCGGTGAGGCCGGGCATCTCGATGTCCGTGACGAGGATGTCGGGCGCGTGGCAGCGTACGATCTCGAGCGCCGAGCGGCCATCGGTGGCTTGGCCGACGACGTCGAAGTCCCCTTCCAGGGTCAGTAGCGCTGCGATCGCACCGAGGACCAGTTTCTGGTCTTCGGCGATGACGACGCGGATCATGGCGCGGTGGCCGGGACGGATTTCGCCGATTCGGGGTGTGAGAGCGTGGGTGGCGTGGCGTCCGGTGGCGCATCATCCTGCTCCACCGGCAGGCGAACCGTCAGCGTCGTGCCGTCGTGGTTGCTGCGGTGGAAGCTGCCGCCGAGGTGCTCGATGCGTTCGCGGATGCCCGCCAGCCCGTTGCCTTCGGCACCGCCGCCGCGGCCGTTGTCGGTGAGGGTCAGCGTCACGTCCCCGGGGCAGCTTGCGAGTCGACCACTGACGCGGGTCGCACCGGAGTGGCGGATGATGTTGGTGATGCCCTCGCGTAGTGCGAGCGCAAGGGCGGTCTCGTGGCGCGGCGGCAGCGGGACGGCATCGCTCTCGACCTCGCACGCGATCCCCGCCCACTTGAGTGCCCGTTCCGCATCGGCGAACTCGGCGTTCAGGCCCTTGGCGCGATAGCCGCCGACCGCCTGACGCACCTGCTTCAAGCTGTCCCGCGAGATGGTCTCCACCTCGTGCATTTCGCGCGCGGCGGCTTCCGGGTCGGAAGCGTTAAGCTTCCGGGCCAGTTGGCTCTTCAGCGTGATCATGGACAGCGTGTGGCCAAGCAGGTCGTGCAGGTCTCGACCGATGCGTTCCCGCTCGGCAATCACGGCCAGTCGCTCGACTTCCCCTTGCGCCAGGTTGAGCCTCGCGTTGCTCATCGCTCGTTCCACTTCGAACACCGTGATGGCGCCGATGATCGGGATGAAGACGAAGGCTGGCGCGAACGCCCAGACGCGATCCGGGAACAGCGGCACGTACGATACGAGGAAAAAGCCAAAGGCCACCGCCATCAGGATGGCGATGCCGAGTACCGCGAGGCGCGGCCTGCCGAGGTTGCCGATGCTCGCGGCCGCGTAGATCAGGAAGGCCGAGGCACCGGAATTGAGGCCGAAGATCAAGCCGACCGCGCCGATGGCCGTCATGCCCACCGCCGCGAGCAAGCGCGGTCGGCCGACCTTGTCGAAGCTCCAGAAGTGTAGCGGGAGGAAGCAGGCGATGCACGCTGCGGTGGCGGCCCAGTTCCACGCCGTCGCGTCCGGGTTGAGGAACGGCGAGGCGATCGGGAACACGAGGAAGCCAAGGTAGACCCACGGCCCCCAGCCGTAGGCCTTGAGACGATTGGCGAGCGCGTTCACGGTTGGCGGGAGTAGAACACAGCCGCGCCTGCGAGGCACACCGCCGTGACCCCTCCGAGCACGAGCAGGTGCAGGACGACCTCGCCCGCACCGGTGCCGATTCCGGCTAGCGCGAGTTGCACGTAGTGGTAGGTGGGCAGGAACGGTGCGATCGCCTGGACGGGCGCGGGCAGATATTGGATCGGAATCCACATGCCGCCCGCGAACGCCAGCGGCAGGTAGACCAGGTTGATCACGGCCGGTGCCGAGTTCGGCCCGCACACGGTGCCGAGCGCGAGCCCCATGGCGCTGAACGGCAGCGTCCCGACCAGCAACAGGGGGACGACTCGCGCCAGTTCGGCAAGGCCCAGGCTTACGCCGCCAGCGATCACGGCCAAGGCGAGGAGGATGGCGATGATGGCCAGGCTGAACGCGGTGGCCATGAACATCTTGGCGACAAAGTACGCGAGCGGCGGGGCCGGAAATGCGCGTCGCAGCAGCAGCCAGCCCTGGCCGCGTTCGATGGCGACGTTGGCGCCGAATCCGAAAAGGCACGCGCCGACGACGCCGAAGGCGCTGTAGGCGACGGCGAAGTAGAGCGGTCGCGCCACCGGACCGATCGTGTTGCCGCCGAAGGCGAGACCGAACATCAGGTAGAACATCACCGGGAACAGCAGCGTGGACAGCGAGAACACCGGCAGCCGCAGGTTCTTCAGGAATTCGAACTTGGACTCCAGCCAGTAGGTCCTGACAGTCGCGGCGGCGTTCACGGGTCGTTCCCGACGGCGGGGCAGGGCGTTTCTAGGATTTGAGCAACGGCATCCTCACTCGCAGCGCCGACATGGCGGGCGCACACGAGCCCCTTAGGATCGACGCGGAGGATGTAGGCCGGGGCGTCGTCCTCGACCGCGGCCAAGGCGCGCCAAAACGTATCGTCCTCCTCGACGATGTAGAACGTGCTTCGGTCTTCCTCGGGGACGCCGGCCCTGATTCCACGTCGAATCAAGCCACGGACGAAGCGCGGCGCGCCGACGAGTACGACGACGTTGTGGAGCGGAACCCCCTGATGACCGTTTTCGGCTGACTTGGCGCGCAGTTGCAGGCCCCACTCCCGGGCTTGCGGGTTCGACTCGCGGCTGAAGCCCAGCACGAGGATGCCGCCGCGCGCCGGATCCAGGGTGAGGGCCCCGACTTTGCCGTCCAGCATCCTTACCGGCTGCGCGGCGATGTCGGCCGCCTCAGGCGTCGCTGCAACAGCGGCCAGCGCGGCGAGGATCGCTGCGCCGCAGGCGGCAAGGCGATTGGTCACGTTCATGGGGTGTGCTCCTCGGCGGCGGGCCGGATCAGGCTCAGGAATGCCTCCTCCAGCGTTGCACGGTTGACTTCAAGCTCCTTGAGATCGTGGTCCATCGCGAGGAGCGCGCGCACGACCCCTTCCGGTTGGTTGGCGAAGATCTCCAGTCGCCGGGCATCGCGGCGGACCCTGGTCACGCCGGGCAGCTTTTCGATGGCGCAAGTCGCGAGGGTTGTGACGGCGGTGATCCGACTTCCCGCGGTGTCGCGCTTGATCTCCGCCGGCGTGCCGCTGGCGATGACACGGCCGCGGTCGAGGAGCACGATGCGATCGGCGAGCGCATCGGCCTCCTCGATGTTGTGCGTCGTCAATACCACCGTGCGGCCGGCGTCGATGACGGCACGGATCTCTTGCCACAACCGTCGCCGGGACTCGACGTCGAGTCCGGTGGTCGGCTCGTCCAGGAACAGGAGGTCGGGGTTTCCGCACAGGGCGAGGGCCAAGTGCAGGCGCTGCTTCTCTCCGCCGCTCAGCTTGCCGTAGAGCCGGTTCTGCAGACCGTCGAGGCCCGCGGTGGCAATGATGGTCTCGCGGTGGAGCGGGGCCGGGTAGTAGCTGCGGAACAGGTCGACGTGTTCGCGGACGCGAAGCGTGGTCGGCACGCCGGAGATCTGCAACATGGCGCCGATCCGCTGTCGGCATCGCCGGCGGGTCGGATCGTCGCCAAGGACACTCAACTCGCCGTCGTCCGGCCGCAGCGTGCCGAGCAGCAATCCGACGGCCGTGGTCTTGCCGGCGCCGTTCGGGCCCAGCACGGCGACCGCTTCACCGACGTGGATGTCGAGGCTGACATCGTGCAACGCCGTGACCGCGCCGTAACGCTTGGTGACGTTGGCGAGAGATGCCGCGACGGTCGAGTCACGCAATGGATGCTCCATGCCCACGATGATCTTCGCGGACGCTTGGGCGCGCCACGGACGCTTGTCAGCACTTGCCGTTACACCTGTCACGGACCAAACGCTGTCGCGGGCAGCGCGTATTCCACGGCTGCCGCGATCATGGTGTAGGCTTGCCGGGCACTTACGCGCTCAACAACCGGCTTGGCCTTGGATCGGCCGGCACCGCCCGATGTCAATACGCGTTCTACATGTCTACCGGACCTACTTCCCCCAGACCCAGGGCGGCTTGGAGGAGGTGATCCGGCAGATCTGCCTCAACACGCAGCGCCACGACGTGGAAAGCCGCGTGCTCTGCGTCAGCCCTTCGGTGGAGCCTAGGGTCGTGCGCCGCGCGGAGGCCGTGGTCTACCGGTCTAAGCTGCACGCGGAAGTGGCGTCGTGCAGCGTCTCGCTGCAGATGCTGTCCATGTTCCGGCGCCTGCTGAAGTGGGCCGACGTCGTGCACTACCACTTCCCATGGCCGTTCGCGGACGTGCTGCACTTCGCCGCGGGCGTGAAAGTGCCGACCGTGCTGACCTACCACTCCGACATCGTCCGGCAACGCTTCCTGGCGCTGATCTACGCCCCGTTGATGACGAAGTTCTTGAACGCCATCGACCGGATCGTCTGCACGTCGCCGAACTACTTCGCGACGTCGAACGTCCTCCCTAAGTTCGAAGACCGGGTGGACATCGTCCCGATCGGCCTGGACCCGGCGTCGTACCCGGTGGCGGCCGAAGGCGAGATCGATGCGGCGCGCGCCGAGTTCGGCGAGGGCTTCTTCCTGTTCGTCGGCGTCCTGCGCTACTACAAGTGCCTGCACATCCTCCTCGATGCCATCGCCGGAGCACCCTACCGGGTGGTCATCGTCGGGTCGGGGCCCACCGAGGCCGAGTTGAAGCGCCAAGCCGAGGATTTGAAGCTCACGAACGTCGTGTTCGCGGGTCACGTCAGCGACCAGACCAAAGTCGCACTGCTGGCGCTCAGCCGCGGCGTGGTCTTCCCGTCCTACATGCGCTCGGAAGCGTTCGGCGTCACCTTGCTCGAAGGCGCGATGCACGCCAAGCCGCTGATTTCCACTGAAGTCGGCTCGGGAACCAGCCATGTCAACGTCGACGGCGAGACCGGCCTCGTGGTCACGCCCGCTTCCGCCAAGGCGCTGCGCCAGGCGATGGACCAGTTGCACGAACATCCAGCCATGGCGGACCGGATGGGGCTATGCGCCCGGCGACGATTCGAGCGCCTCTTCAACGGCGGCTTGATGGGTGACCGCTACGCGGGGATCTACGCGGACCTGGTTGGCCTCTCGCCCGCATGAGAATCCGGAGCCGTGCGCGACGCCTCGCGCTGTTGGCGACCAACGTCGCCAACCTGGTCCGCTTTGCAGGCGGCGTGCGGCCGTTTGCCACCTACAAGGTCAAGAAACTGCTCGCTGGCGAGTGGCGCGCCCTCATTCCCTGGATGACCACGGCGGCGAACTTCGCGCAACGCGGCAACCCAAACCGCTATCGGCGCTGGCTGCGTAAGCGACCGGCCGTGGCGTTGCCCGACGGGCGGGTCCTCGTGCTCGCATCCGCGGTTGGCATGGACGCCGAGGGCCTGCCGGCCTTCCTCGGCCTTGTCGCGGCGAACAAGCATGCCCTCGCCGACGTGATCGTGCTGGTCGACTCGGAGCACGCCACGCAGTCGGTCTCCGTGGCGGGCGTTCAAGTCGTCGCCGCCGAGGATGGGTCGCCGGACACCATGGTCGCCACCATGCGCGCGCATCTCGATGAGTCCCCGAGCGCATACCGGTACGTCGCCTTTCTCGCGCCCGGCTGCGTTCCCGGCGCGATGCCGTTCACCTCCGAGGACAACGAGAAGGTCGCCTTCTAC
Source organism: Candidatus Azotimanducaceae bacterium (assembly GCA_965203685.1). GTDB lineage: Bacteria > Pseudomonadota > Gammaproteobacteria > Pseudomonadales > Azotimanducaceae > VXYL01. The sequence goes on along the minus strand of OZ241908.1, from coordinate 3,751,058 downwards.
GGTGACGAAGACGTGATCGACGACGCCGGGCGGCGCGGCCAGCCCTTCTTCAAGCCCGGATTCTCGCCGGATCTCCTGCTCCACGCGGACTACCTGTCGTCGTGCTTGGCTGTGACGAATGAACTAGCAAGGGAGATCCCGGAGCGCCCGATCGGTGATTTCCACAGCCTGTCGCTCATGCTGGCGGAGCAAGCGGCGGAGGTGAGCCACGTCGATGCCTTTGTCGCCCACCGATACCGGCCGGCGCGACCGGATGCCGCACCGAGTTACCTTCGGGCGTACCTGCACAACCGTTACGGGTCGGAGGCGTCGGTCGCGACGCAGGCTGGCGGCTGGGTGTGCCACTACGGGCGGCGGCCGCGGTTCGTGTCCGTCATCATCCCGACCCGGGACCGGATCGACCTGCTTGCGCCTTGCGTGGAGGGCCTCTACGCGACGAACGCGCCCGGCTCGTTCGAGGTCATCGTTCTGGACAACGGTTCTACGCAACCGGAAACCCGGCAGTGGCTGGCCGACGCCGAGACGCGCCTGAGCGACTTCCGCGTCGTCCCAGCGGCTGGAACGTTCAACTGGAGTTGGCTCAACAACGTCGGCATGGCACACGCCAAGGGTGATGTCTACGTGTTCCTCAACAACGACACAGAGCCCACCCACGAGCACTGGCTCGCCCGGCTGGCCGACGTGGCCTGCCGGGACGATGTCGGCGTCGTCGGCGCGCTGCTGCTCTACCCGAACGGCCGGATTCAGCATGCGGGCGTCGTGACCGGATTCAGCGGTCTCGCGGCGCACGTCTATTGCGGCGTGGACCCCGAGTCCGACGGGCATCTCTTCGTCTCGCCGACCGTGCCGCGCAACGTGGCCGCCGTGACCGGCGCCTGCCTTGCCATCGCCCGCGACCGCATTGAGGCCATCGGCGGTTTCGACGAGGCCTATCGCATCAGCGGCGGCGACGTCGAGTTGTGCATCCGCGCCATGGTTCGCGGATACGTCAACGTCTACCTGCCCGATGTCCGCCTGATCCACCACGAGTCCCAGTCGCGCAAGCGCGAGGATCCGGAAACGGACGTGAACAGGCTTCGCGCGTTGGTTGCCGAGCATTGTCCGCGCGACCCGTACTACCACGCTGCGCTGTCGCTGACATCTCTGTACCCGAGCTACGCCCCGTAGCCAACGGGAGGTGCGCGGGCGTCCTCGCCCGCAATGGACCTTGCACCCAGGTGTGCGTCCCTACATCAGTCCGTGAAGCCGGTTCAGGTTGCCGAACGCCTCGGCATCAAGAGTGCGACCGCTCAGGGCCGGATGGTCCGGTGCGTAGCGGTGCGCACGGTAGATGCTCACCGAGGGTTCGCCGCGACCATCGGTGTTCAGGAACGGGTTGATCCACTCCCAGACGACCTCGCCGGCCCGGGTCACCTCGAACAACCGGCCGCTCGTGCCTTCGCAGACGAGGACGTTGCGTGTCGGCAACTGCACCGCCCCGGAGATGTGGCCGCTGAAGAACTGGTACGCCGGCTTGCCCCGGAACGTCCACACGATCTCGTTCGCGCGCGGGTCGACCTCGATCACCCGGGAGGCGGCGTGGCCGTTGTCGAAGACGAGGATGTTCTCGCCGTCGTCGCCGTTGGGCTCGGCGGGCACCCAGGTCGGCTGGTGCTGGTGCTGTGTCTGGTCGAACGTCCACTCGAGAGCGCCCGCCGCGTCGATGATGCCGAGCCGGTTGACGTGGCGTGCGGAGAACACGATCTTGCCGGCGGCGTTCACATCGATGCCGTTGACGTGCGTCCACTCCCAACGTCGGATCGATGGGAAGATCGGATCCTTGACGGGATCGAGCAATTGCCAGACGTCGATGCGGCGCACTTCTTTACCGGCCGGGTCGATCTCGAGCAGTTCGTCGCCGATCAGGGGCGGCAGTTTTTCGCGCGGACGCTTCAGGCCGCCGCGCACGCGCGTGCGCATCCCATCGGGTAGCTCCACCCAGATCGGCACCAGCGTGTTGCCGTTGTCGAAACGGTAGAAGTCGTGGTGCTGGTACGGGTTGACGTACTCCCAGACCACCTCGCCGTGCCAATCCACCTCGCACAGCGTGGTGTGGTAGCCGCCGAGCATGCGCACGCGTTCCTCGAACGGCGGGGGCGGTTTGCGGATGTCGTCGTGGTTGGGGGGCGGTTCAAGGCCGTTGTCGGACCCGGTCATCAACAGGTTGCCGTTGCGGAGCAACCGGCCGTAGCCCGGCTTGATGTGGTCGAACTTCCACTGGTGCACCACGCGGCCGGCGATGTCGATGAGGTAGGTGACGTCGCCGCCGCCTGGCGTCAGGAGCGTATAGCCCTTGGTCGAGAGGTTGGGATGATGGTGGGTCAGCCCGGTGGGGCGGTTGACGGACCAGCCCACGGTCAGGCGTCGGCCAGCATCGGCACCGGTTGGCTTTGCTCGGCGTACGGGAACCGGTCGTTGAACCCGGCCAGTTGCTTGAAGAGCGTGGGATCGTCGCAGTCGTCGGCGAGTTCCCGGGGAAACGTGGTGCGGATGTCCTCCTGCGACATCACCATGTGGTGGCGGTAGTAGTTGGCGATCGACAGCCGCATGCCGGGGATCAGGCGTGGAAATGCGCCGTGCCAGGTGGCGCCGTGGAAGACGATCACCGACCCCTTGGGGCACTCGACCGGCACGGCGCGGCTTGCAGCCTGCGGCTGGTCGGGCCGGCGGCCCAAGCGGTGGGAGCCGGGGACGTAGGCGAACGAGCCGCCTTCCTTGGTGTAGTCGGTCAGGCACCAGTTGGTGTTGGCGGTGAGCGCGGCGCGTCCCCACGGGCGCGGCATCTGGGTCTGGTCGCAGTGCAGGCCCAGGGTGGGTCCGTAGCCGAAATCGTCCTGCCACTTGACGAACGAGTTGTGGCTGGAGAAGCGCACCGCGTCGTCGCCGATCATGTGCCGCATGAGCGCCACGGCAACCGGGTTGATCGCGAGATCGCGGAACAGCCGGTGTTGGCGGCCAAGCTGCTGGATCAGGAATTGGCCGGGCTTGCGGTTGTCCTTGTCGACCGCCGCGAGGCCCGAGGCATTGGGCGAGAACTCGAGGTCGGCGTGCGGCCCGCGGTCGAGCGTGAAAGGGCAGCCGATCATCTGCGCCGACTTGGCCAGGAGCAGTTCCACCATGCCGTCGAAGCGGTCCATGGAGACCCCGTGCACCTCGGGAGGTACCACTGTGAGGCCGTCGACCTCGAGTTCCAGGACGTGCGTCTCGAGGCCAAGTCGCTTGACCTGCTCGCTGATGGTCACGGCCATGGCGTGTTCCACGGTGGGATGCGCCAAGTTTGGCATACTGCGGCGCTGCCTCGCCAAGACCGACATCGAAGCGGGGCTGCGCCCTATCAAGAACCCGCCAAGTTCCGACGGCCAGGAGTTCGATTCAACTGCAAAGATGAACCGCGGTCGGGAAAACTAGGAGCCATGGATCCGATCAGCCAAGGGACAATCGCTGCCGTCGTGCCGCAGGCGGCGTTCCCGCGGGAGAAGATGCGCGCGGCCGCCCTGCTCGGCTGCCTAGCGGGCATGGCGCCGGACCTGGACGTCTTCATCAACTCGCCGACCGACCCGCTGCTGTTCTTGGAGTACCACCGCCAGTTCACGCACGCGCTGGTTTTCATTCCCGTCGGTGCGGCGATTGCGACGCTATTGCTGCACTGGACGGTACGCCGCACGCTTGCCCTCCGGGAGTCCTACCTGGCCTGCCTCCTCGGCTACGCCACCCACGGCTTTCTCGACGCCTGCACCTCGTACGGAACGCAACTGTTCTGGCCGTTCACGGACTACCGGGTGGCCTGGAACAACGTCTCTGTGGTCGACCCGTCGTTCACCGTGCCGCTCCTCGTGCTCGGGATCGTCGCGGTCCTCCGGCGGCGGCGCGCGTACGCCGTGGCCGGGTTGATCTGGGCGTTCGCCTATCTCTCCCTCGGCGTGGTCCAGAACCAACGGGCGGAGGCCGCTGGCGCCGAGCTCGCCGCATCGCGCGGGCACGACCCGCAACGCCTCACGGCGAAGGCGGGGTTCGCCAACCTACTCGTGTGGAAGGTGGTCTACGAGCACGACGGCCGGTTCTACGTCGACGGGGTCAGGACGGGTGTCGCGGTCTCGATCTGCCCGGGTTCCAGCGTCGCGCGCCTCGAACTGTCGCGGGACTTGCCGTGGCTCGATCGCGACACCCAGCAGGCCCGCGACGTGGAACGGTTCCGCTGGTTTTCGGACGGATACGTTGCCCTCGACCCGGTGGTGCCGAACCGCGTCATCGACATGCGCTACTCCCTGGTTCCGAACCAGGTCGACCCGCTCTGGGGCATCGATCTTGATCCGGAAGCCACGTCAGGCCGCCATGTGCGATTCGTCACCAACCGCGCGACGGGAGCCGCCCAGCGCGATGCTCTTTGGGGGTTGCTGACGGGTGCGACGTGTGACGGTTAGCATTGGCGCACCACCGATCCCTTGGAGAGCATCTTGAAAGTCGGCATCTCGCTGCCTGTCCGCGAACTGAAGGACGACCTCGGCGCCATCCGCGCGTTTGCGCAACTGACCGATGAACTGGGCTATACGCACCTGCGCGTGCCCGACCAGGTCGTGCGGCCGAAGAGCGGCCACCTGCACGAACCGCTGATGGTCTTGGCCTACATCGCGGCCGTCACCAAGAACATCGAACTGGTGCCGTCGGTGATCGTCACGCCGGCGCGGCAAACCGCGCTCCTGGCGAAGCAATTGGCGACGCTCGACCGCATGTCCGGCGGCCGTGTCCGCCTTGGCGTTGGCGTCGGCGGCAGCTCGGCTGAGTACGAAGCTCTCGGTGAGGACTTCCATACGCGTGGGGCGCGTTGCGAGGAGCAGATCACGTTGCTGCGGCGACTGTGGACGGAGCCGGACGTCGACTTCGATGGTCGTTGGGACTCGGTCCACGGTGCCGGCATCGACCCCTTGCCGGCGCAGTCCATCCCGATTTGGATCGGCGGGGCGGGCTTGCCTGTGCCGCGCATTCGCCGCCGCATCGGCGCCCAGGCGGACGGCTGGTTCGCGCTGTGCTCGCCGGAGGAGTTCGATGGCCTGAAGGCGGACATCGACGCCGCCGCGCGGGAGGCCGGTCGGGACCCGGCGGCGATTGGGATCGAGGCGGGGGTTGCCGTCGTCGGCGCGCGTGAGGCGGAGTGGAAGGACCGCTGCGTTGGCTGGCGCGACAAGGGGCTGACCCACTTGTGCCTGCGGACGCTCGGTGGCGGACTCGACGCCGACGCCCACTTGGCGAAAGCGCGGGAGGCCTTCGAAGAGTTGCCGGTCTAGGCGCCCTTTGGGGTACGCGGGTCTCCCGGCCCGCGTGGATCGTGTAGCAGGCCGGATGCGGGACGCGAACGGCAAGTCGTTCGCGTACCCACTAGTACTGCACGATGTGCGCCAGCGTCTCGCGCAGCACGTCGGCCTCGGCCTCTTGGATGAGCCAGTGGCCAGCGTCAAGCTCCACCAACCGGTAAGGCCCATCCATGAGAGGCGGCGTCGCTGTCACCCCGGGCCGGCCGATCGCTTGGTCCTGGTTGCCCCAGATCAGGAGGGTCGGGACCGACACTTGGCCAACCGGTTGCCGACCTTCCGCGAACCCGCCCCGATACCAGTTGAGGGCACCCGTGAGTGCTCCCGGCTGGCGCAGCACGCGCAGGTACTCCTCGACCTGTTCCGGCGCCGACGCCGTCCAGATGTTCCGCATCGCGGCGAAGTCGTTGGCCGACAGCCCCGCCTCCGCGGTACCGACCTGTCGAAAGAACGTCATGTAGCCGCTGCGTTGCTGCTGTTCGGCGTTGGTCGCGATGGCTTCAAGAAAGGCGTCGATGTGCGGTACGGAAAGGGCCGTCCAACTCGCCATTCGGTCCGCGTGGCGGCCAGCCATGTACCAACCTAAGCCGGCGCCATGGTCGTGGCCGACGAGGTGGAAGCGGTCCTTCCCGAGGGCGTCGGCCATCGCGAGAATGTCGCTCGCCATCGTGCCATGGGTGTAGTGCTCCGCGTCGGCGGGACGGGCTCCGGGGCTGTACCCCCTGAGATCCGGCGCTAATGCCGTGTAGCCATTGGCTGCCAGGTGCTCGAGGAGCGGCAGCCACATGTGCGACGTCTCCGGGAAGCCGTGCAGGAGGATGACGAGTTCTTCGCCGTCCCCGGCACGCCGCACATCGTAGGTGTATTCGCCGACGCTCATCTGCGTCTCTTCGACGGTCATCGTGGGTTCTCCGGTCTGGTTGGCGCAGTTTGCGAGTCCCAGCATGAGCAGCGGGACGGCGAGAAGGCGGGTGCGTGGCAGTCGGTGGCTCATCGTTCGAACACCGCGAGGTTCACCTGTCCGGCAAGACCCGCGGCGCGGTGTACGTGCGCCGCCTGGTAGACGCCCGACTGCGCCATGTCGACGAGCGCCCGTGGGTTCGGATAGCGCACCAGCGCCACCATGTCCCACTCGGCCCCGCCGATGAGCGTAGCCTGGCACTGGCCCGAGAAGATGACCTCCGCGCCGATGTCGGCCAGGATCTTCTGCATCGCTTCGCCGTACTTGGCGTACTCCTGCGCCCCCGGGCCGTCCTTGAACTTGAGCAGGTTGACCATCACTACGGGTTGGTCGGGTAGGGCCAGGAACTTCTGCAACTGTTCTGGCGTTGGCCCCATCTGGTTCAACGCGATCAACTCGCCCTGTTCGCGATCCGGTTCGCTCATGGCTCTTCCTCACTCGGGTTGACGCCGCCCACGCAACACCGCTTTGACATGAAGGCGACGAGCGAGCCGCGAGCCTAGCGGCGTGACGGGCTTGAAACAAGCCGAGAAGCGAGCTTCGTCGAAGCAAACCAGTCGTCGTCGGTCAGAGCCAGGCCGCCCAGGCACTCCCGACCTTCGGCGTCGCGCTCACACGGGTGGAACATCGCCCTATTCGAAAGAGAGTCTGTCCCGACGGCCCCGAACAGAACATCGCCCTTTTCAGTGCCGGTCAGGCTCCGGCGCAGCCGGGGTGCCCTGGAAAGTGCCGCGGTGGACTGGGCTAGGAGGTTCGGGTGGCCTGCATCTCCTGCCGTGTACCCGTCGGCCGTCCCGTAGCCGTGTCGCCGAACGGTCGTTGGCTGGCCTCTGAAATGAATAGGGCGATGTTCTACGAGCATGAGAGATTCGTACCGTTGGTGAGATCGGGCTGATTCAGGTGTGGGAAGTAGACAGATTGAACAATGCGGGCTCTGACTCACAGTCGGTTGGGGACTCCGGCGCGACCGGATGTTTCCACGGGCCGGCGGTGCGGAGGTGGGGTTGCCCACCCTTGACCACAGCGCCTCTTTGGATGGACGGGGATCGGCACCATGGACAAGGCGTGGACAACCCGGCCGACGGCGTGCCACGCGCTGAGGCTGCGACGGATTAGGTCGGTCGATGACGGCCCAAGGGTTGAGCAGGCGCGAGTGCCAGTCTTGGACGTTGCGCTTCTCGATTTTGCTACGCCGGACCCTCGCGAAGGTGTTCCGGCTCATGTCCTTGAGCAGCCGCCGGTTCAGCCGCCCGGCACCTCCGCCGGGTCCACCAGCCCGATCCGCCGCCAGCCCTTCGACAGCAGCCACGTCCGCGGCGCCGCGACCTCCGGCGGACGGTCCGCGTCCGCATAACGCCCCGGCGGCGGCCCGCGACCCTTCCAGCCGTCGAACCACAGACCCGAACTCGCCCCGTCCAGGACCACCGGCGGAATCCGGCGGCGGCGCTGGCGGTAGTGCTTGCGCGCGTTCAGCAGAACGTACGCCAGCGCACGCCTCACCTCCGTCGGCGTCCGCTTCAGCACGTGGTGGAAGCGGTCCGCCAGCACCTTGCCGCTGCGGGAGAACACCCGGTTCACGCAGCGCGCGAAACGCGCCGCCAGGCTCTTCATGCCGTTCGCCAGGCGCTTGGCGCCCGCCGCCTCCACGATGAAGTGCGCATGGTCGTCCTGGATCGAGTAGTGGATCACCCGGAACCCGGGACGCGTCGCGCACTTGCGCAGCGTCTCCCGGAAGGCGCGCACGAAGCACCCCCGGCGCAGCGGCGGCACGTCGTCGAGGACGCGCAGCGTGATGAGAACCGGGCAGCGCGCCGGAATGGCACCGCGAGTGCGGTGCGCGACCCGCGAGCGGCGGACGCGCGGCCGTCCCGCTCCCGGCCGTGCGCCGCCGCGGCCGGTGGGCTTGAACTCGAGGCTGGTTTGGCGTGGCTGCCGGCGTCGGCGGATCTGCCGACGCGACCGCTGTTTGCTTCCCTTCCGAGGACGACGTTTCCCTTGCACGAGGCGTCACCTTTGTGGTCCTGCAGTCGAGAAAGAGGCTACTCCGAACTACTGTATATGTCAACAGTATTTCTTCAGAACGGCGACCGAGTACTAGGCGCCCAGTGAACAGAACATCGCCCTTTTCGACGCGGGTATCGCCGAACAGTGGTGACGCCAGCGGCGGGGTTGTCCACGCTTTGTCCATGGTGCCGATCCCCTTCGATCCAAGAGGCGCGGTGGGCAAAGGGTGGGCAACCCCACTCCGACCTTGAAAAGGGCCATGTTCGGTGCTGCTCCCGGTAGCGGGGCACCGGTCGCTTCATCTGTCGGACACCGAGAAGCGAGCTTGGGCGGGCGACACCGGTCTCCGTGCTATGGTTGTGCAGAGCTTTCTTGTAGGGGATTGACCATGGGTGCCGTTCTGAATCCAACGGATTTCGCTGCCGCGCGGGCGGTGCGCTCGGCAACGCTCAAGGAACTTGGCGTTGCGCCCATCTGCTTGGCGCCCGGCCAGGAGGATCCGGGACACAGTCATACCGTCGTCGAAGAGGTCGTGATCGTGCAGAAGGGCGAAGGCCGCATCCAGATCGAGGACGACACCTACGATCTGTGTCCCGGTTCCGTGGCCGTCGTCCCCGCTGGCCAGTTCCACGCGATGTGCAATGCCGGCACCGAGGATTTCGAGGCGGTCGCTATCTTCAACGCCAACGTCGACCGCGACGCCGTCGTGCTGAAGACGCGGGAGGAGCACTTCGGGACCGCGCCGAGCGAGGAACTGGACGTTGATGCGGTGAAGGCCGAACTGGCCGAGTTGGGCAAAGCCGTCCGCAGGCTGCAGCGCAAACTCGCCAAGGGCTGAACCCGTCGGGGTACGCGGGCTTCCTCGCCCGCAAACGAACTCGTACCAGGGCGGGATGCGGACGTGGACGTCCGCGCACCGCCAGGGCTCGCCGCCCCGGGTTTTGGAAACCGCGCTCAAGTGCCAAGATGGGACTTTCTCCAGAACGCTAGGGGATCGTCATGCCCGCTACCGCCATCGCCGAGATCGTCACCGGCATCCACTTGAATGACGCGGCGCTGTTCCGCGAGCAGTGCTACGTCGACGGTAACTGGGTCGACGCCGACAACGGGGCCGCCTTCGACGTCACCGACCCGGCCACGGGCCAAGGTATCGGCACGGTGCCGGCGTTCGGTCGCGCCGAGACGCGGCGCGCCATCGAGGCCGCCAATGCCGCCTACCCAGCGTGGCGCGCGCTCACGGCGAAGGAACGCGCTGGCCTGCTCCGCGGCTGGTACGAGGAGATGCTCAAGCACCAAGAGGATCTCGCGATCATCATGACTGCGGAGCAAGGCAAGCCGCTCACCGAGTCGCGTGGCGAGATTCTCTACGGGGCATCGTTCATCGAGTGGTTCGCCGAGGAAGGCAAGCGCGCCTACGGCGACGTCATCCCCGCGCCGCTGTCCGACCGACGAATCGTGGTCACCAAGGAGCCCGTCGGCGTCGTGGCCAGCATCACGCCCTGGAACTTCCCGAACGCCATGATCACGCGCAAGGCCGGGCCCGCCTTGGCGGCGGGATGCACCGTCGTCGCCCGCCCGGCCTCGGCCACGCCGTTCTCGGCCCTCGCCCTCGGCGAACTCGCCACGCGCGCGGGGATCCCGCCGGGCGTGTTCAACGTCATCACCGGGCCGTCCCGGGAGACCGGTGGCGAACTCACCGGCAATCCGACCGTCCGCAAGCTGTCCTTCACCGGTTCCACGGAGGTCGGCAAGCTGCTGCTCGAACAATGCGCGGGCACGGTGAAGAAAGTGTCCATGGAACTCGGCGGCAACGCGCCCTTCATCGTCTTCGACGACGCCGACGTCGACGCTGCCGTGGAAGGCGCGATTGCGTCGAAGTACCGCAACGCCGGCCAGACCTGCGTATGCGCGAACCGCTTCCTCGTACAGGCCGGTGTCTACGACGAGTTCGCGGAGAAACTCGCCGCCGCCAGCAACGCGCTGCGGGTGGGGCCGGGATTCTCGGGCGATGTGGAGCAGGGCCCGCTGATCGACATGGCTGCGGTGGAGAAGGTCGAGGACCACATCCAAGATGCCGTTGGCGGCGGCGCGGCCGTGGTTGCCGGTGGCAAGCGCCATCGCCTCGGCGGCACGTTCTTCGAGCCGACCGTCCTCACCGGGGTTACGCCGGCCATGAAGGTGGCGCGCGAGGAGACCTTCGGACCCCTCGCGCCGTTGTTCCGTTTCGAGACCGACGACGAGGCGATCCGCATGGCGAATGCCACGGAGTTCGGCCTTGCCGCCTACTTCTATGCCCGCGACATCGGTCGCATCTGGCGCGTCGGCGAAGCCCTGGAGTACGGCATAGTCGGCGTCAACGTCGGCATCATCTCCACCGAGGTGGCGCCGTTCGGGGGCATGAAGGAGTCCGGCATCGGCCGCGAAGGCTCCCACTACGGGCTCGACGAGTTCCTGGAGGTCAAGTACCTCTGCATGGGCGGAATCTAGCCGCGAGCGGCTTCGTGGAGGACGGCCTCGTGGCCGACGCCCAGCACCCAGGCCTCCTCGGTCTCGACGAGACGACGCTCTGACGGGGCCAGCGCGGGCGAGCCCTCGAAGAGCGGCGCGAAACCCCCGGCGGCATCGAGTGACGCGAACGCCCCGGCGTTCACCCGGACCTGTGCGCGGTCATGGATCTCGGATTTCTTCGCGTAGCGAGCGACGGCTCGCTTGAGCAGCGACGGATACAGTTCGGCGAATACGACGGGTTTGTCCGGCACGGCCAAGCCGCCGTCGAGCGGCCAGATCGCGACGCTTCCAGCGATCGACCTAGCGCTCCGCAACCGCTCGAGCGCCGGAAGACCGAGGAGGACCTGGGAACCGACCGATCCGGTATAGGCGAGTTGCCAGACGGTCTTGGCGCCCTTGGCGTGCTTGTCCGCGATGCGCCGCTCCGGTGGCTTGGCCCGGTGGGTCCGCGCGTGGGCGCGCGTCGGCACGTCGGGGTAGGGCCACGTGGCGGGCCGACCCCAGCACGGGCCGACACCGGGGTAGCGCCTGTTGATCTCCGCAGCGACGGCGTAGCGGTTGTTCGCGTTCCTTTCGTCGTCGTCGATGCGCGTGGCGAGCCAGTCCCACAGGGCGAATGCACAGGCGCGGCCGGTCAAGTGTCGTGCCACGCCTGCCGGGTATCCGAACGGGAAATCGAATCCCACGAGCACGCGTCGCCGAGCGGCGCGTTCGGCCGCGATCAGCTTCGCCAGGCGGGTGATCGCCGTGTGCCGGGTCCGCACGTATACGGGCCTCGCGACCACGCCGTCACGCGCGACCGCCCACCAGATGGCATCGCGCGTCGGCTTGGCCGGGCTCGGCCGCGAGCGCGCCGACCAGTCGACGACGATGTGCGTATCGAACAGTGTCATCGACGCCAACCTACGTCACGCGGTGTGCGGACGTCCACGAACCGATTCCGGCCGGAACAAAGGGCGTACCCTCGCCGTCCAAATGGCAGGCAACCGACGGAGATTCCCATGAAAGCGTCCGATCTCTTCGTAAAGTGCCTCGAAGCGGAAGGCATCGAGTACATCTTCGGCGTCCCCGGCGAGGAGAACGCCGACTTCATGATGTCCCTCGAAGCGTCGGAGAAGATCCGCTTCGTGCTGACCCGCCACGAACAGGGCGCCGCCTTCATGGCCGAGGTTTACGGGCGCCTCACCGGCATGCCCGCAGTCTGCCTGGGCACGTTGGGGCCGGGGGCGACGAACCTGATCACCGGCGTCGCGGACGCGAACATGGACCGGGCGCCGCTCCTCGTGCTGACCGGGCAGGGGACCACGCACCGCCTGCACAAGGAGTCCCACCAGGTGATGGACGTCGTGGCGATGTTCGAGCCGGTGACCAAGTGGGCCGAGACGGTGCGCACTGCGGAGGCGATCCCTGAGATCGTGCGCAAGTCCGTCGGCATCGCCACGACCGAGAAGCCAGGCGCTGTGCACATCGAACTCCCGGAGGACATCGCGGGGCACGAAACGAACGCCGAACCCTTGACGCCCCGACGTCTGCGGCGCCCGGTAGCGGACGACAAGATCGTCAACCAGGCCTTCGAACTGCTACGCGGTGCCGAACGTCCCGTCATCCTCGCCGGCAACGGCTGCATCCGCCGCCGCGCCAGCCGCCAACTGAAGCTGTTCTGCGAAAAGACCGGCATCGGCGTGGTCAGCACGTTCATGGCTAAAGGTTGCGTCGACCTCGACGCCGAATACTGCCTGTTCACCGCCGGCCTCGGCGCCCGGGACCGCGTGAACCTCGCCATCGACGAGGCCGATCTCGTCATCTCGCTCGGCTTCGACATGGTGGAGTACCACCCGCGACTGTGGAACCCGAACGCGGACAAGCGCATCGTCCACGCCGACTTCCTGCCCGCGGAGGTGGATGCGCACTACCACCCGGAAGTCGAACTCGTCGGCGACTTGGCACACCTGTTGTGGATGCTCAACGAGCGCGTCGATGGGGTCGGCGGCCTCACCTTCGACGTATCGCGCCAGCGCGACCTGCGCAAGGAAATGATCACCGACATCGACGAGCACGCTGGCGATGTGACCGAGGGCCTCATCCGCCCGCAGAAGGCGCTGGCCGATGCCCGGGCGGTCCTCGGCCCCGAGGACATCCTGCTCTCCGACGTCGGCGCCCACAAAATGTGGATCGCGCGCCACTACCACTGTCACACCCCGAACACCTGCCTGATCCCCAACGGCTTCTGCTCCATGGGCTTCGCATTGCCCGGCGCCATCGCGGCCAACCTGGTGCATCCGGAGCGTCGGATCCTCGCGGTATGCGGTGACGCCGGCTTCCTGATGAACGTCCAGGAGATGGAGACCGCGAAGCGCTTAGGCAGCCAGTTGACGGCGATGGTGTGGGAGGACCGCGAGTATGGGCTTATCGCGTGGAAGCAGGAGAACACCTTCGGTCGGCACACGGACCTGTCGTTCGACAACCCGGATTGGTCGAAGCTGGCCGACGCGTTCGGGTGGAACGGCTACACGTGTACGCGAAGCGAGGATCTGCGCGGCGTGCTCGAGGCGTCCTTCGAGGCCGACGGCCCGAGCCTGGTCGTGATCCCGATCGACTACGAGGAGAACCGGCTGTTGACGCAGAAGCTCGGGGAGATCACGGCTACGTTGTGACCCCAGCCTCAAGGTTCCAGCGTCTGCCGCGTCTCAGCGGCGTCGACGATGTCGGCCCAGTCCCAAAGCTGCGGGATCGTCTCCACGTCGGCCCAATTCGGTGCCTGGTCGGCATAGTGCGGGCTGCCGGGGTGCCCCGATGCGCCAAGCGGCACGATCCAGCGCGAGTTGCGCCAGTCGAACGGGTCGTGAATGTAGCGGTTGACCGACATCACTGTGGCGCTGAACCGGTCGATCATGGAGTAGGCGCCGGCCAGCGGCGTGTCGCCGTCGCCGTGGGTGGCGATCCGCGGCGGGTCGAGCAGGCTGGCCGACTCCGGGAAGGCGCGGGATAGCGGGTGGCGCGGGCGGGTGCGGTGGACGGCACCCCATTGCCACTGCGACGCCTCGGGGCCGAGCCGCGCGGCGAGTTCGGCCCCGGCTTGGTTCAAGGCGGATCGGATCAGGTCCGCCCAGGTCGTTCCCCGGGGCAAGACCGAGTCATCGTCGGCCGCCAACGCCCTCAATGCGCGGGTGTACAAGGTACCCGCATGGCCGCCGGCACCACGCCCGATCTGCCCGGCGGGAACCAGGGCGGCCTCCGCGATCGGGCCGAGCGCCGCCTTGACGACGTCGGCGAAAAGGTAGGTTCGTACGGTGCCGTAGATGGCCGCGGCTGTGGATGAGCGGTCCATCCGCCCATCCCAGTTGATGAGCATGTCGCGCATCTCCCGCGCGAGCGGTGTGTCGGGTTCGAACGACCGCAGTCGCTCGATCAACAGGGACGCCGGGATCGACTCGCGATCCGCGTGGATTGCGGCCATGTCTGCAGGCGTGGCCGTACCGTCAGCGATCGCACCGAGCCGCGTGGTAATCCGTTGGGCCCGCCAGTCGGGCGCGAAGAAGGTGTTGATGTAGTGCGGGTAGTCCGCCGTGGTCGGCGCGTTGTTGCAGGTCACCACGAAGCCCGCGTCCGGGTTGCGCGCGTGCGGCATCTCTTCGAAGGGGATCTGGCCTTGCCACTCGTGCGCGCCGGTCCAGCCAGGCACGGGTGCCCAGGCGTTGGCACGGGAGCGCACGGGGATGCGGCCCCGGTACCGGTAGCCGAACTCGCCGTGGATGTCCGCGTAGACGAAGTTGTTGACGGGTTCGGTCCATTCCCGCAGCGCGTCCTCGGCCTCGTCCGCGTTCTTGGCAACGAGAAGCTCGTAGAGCGTATTGGGCCAGGCCGTACCGCTGCTCGTACCCGTGTGCTTGAAGGCGAGACCATGGCCGGCCGCCGGGTCGCCGGCGACGATCGGACCGTGGCGAGTGCGCACCACGGTGAGCGCCTCGGCGTTGCCACCGCGGACGACTAGGGTTTCCGTTTTGACCTCGGCGGGCAGCCAGTCGCCTCGGTAGGCGTACTCCAAACCCCCGTTGGCCTCGCGGAATCGCTCGATGTAGAGATCCTGGTAGTCCCCGAAGCCGTGCGTCATGCCCCAGGCGACGGCTTCGTTGTGGCTGAAGTGCGGCATCGCGGGCACGCCGGGGAGGGAGTAGCCGGAGCACCGGAGGCTCGGGCAGTTGATGTGGACCTGGTAGTAGACGTTCGGCGTATCGAGTCCACGGTGGGAGTCGCCCGCGACCAAGGGCAGTCCCGACGCAGTGCGCGCGCCGCCGATGACCCAGGCGTTGCTGCCACCGTCGGCCTCGCCCGATCGTGGGGCCTTGCCGCGCTCCACCCCGAGCCATTCGAGTTCGGCCACGGCGGCGGTCAGTTCGTCGAGACAGTCGAGGCCGAGTTCGCCGAAGGTCTCGCCCGGCGGCACCGACACCAAACCATCCTTTGGGTAGCTCGGAAACAGGGCAGCCGCACGTTCGGGACCCAGGGCCAAGGCCAAGCGCGCTCGCCACAGTTTCATCTCGAACGTGCCCATCAGCATGTTGCGGACCTTGTAGACAGCAAGGCAATGCCAGGCCGCCCACGGCTCGGGCTCGGCCTCGACGAGTCGATACTCCACGGGCAACGATGCGGTGGTCTCGATGAACGCGTTGACGCCAGCGGCGTAGGCTTCGAGCATCGCCTGCGCAGCGGGGCTGCACACCGCCAAGTCCGCTTTCGCGGCTCGTTCGACGCCGAACGTCCGCATGGCCCGATCCTCGCCCAGGCCCGACTCACCGACGTACTCCGACCATCGACCGAGTGCCCGGTGGCGGTCGTAGTCCATGTGCCAGAGGCGATCCTGGGCGGTGGCGAAGCCTTGCGCGAGGAACGCGTCGTGCTCGGTGGTGGCGCGGATGTGCGGGACGCCCCAGGCGTCGCGGACGATATCGACGGCGCCGTCCAGTTCGCCGATGCGGATGGTGGACTCGAGGTCAGGCAGGGCGTCGGCGAGATCAGCCTGGGTCAGTCGCATGTCGATTCCTGGCGGAAGAAGCGGAACGGTACCACGGCGAGTCGGGGTTGCTATGCTTGCGACCGTCATACGCACGTACCCGCCATGTCAGAACCACACTCCACCCGCCTCTCCGATGCCCAGATGCGCACCCTCAAGCATGACGGCTTCGTGGTTCTCAAGAACGCGGTGCCTCGGGACGTGACCCGGCGAGCGAAAGCACTGATCATCCAGGATCCCAGCCGCATCGTCCATGGCGACAACCCGGCGATCAACGGCCTCTACAACGACTCGGTGCTGCGCGAGTTGATGCTGGGCACCATGGGGCCGCACACCGCGCCGGTGAATGCCCAGGTCGCCGTCACACTGCCCAACGAGACCGATGCCGTGGGCCGCCGCAAGGTGACGTCGAAAGCCGCACCGGGGGCGCACGTCGACGGAGGCTGGGCCGGACCCTGTCCGCTCACGCGCGCCGAGCTTGAGGCCCGTGGCGAGACGTTGGAGACATGGGGCCACGACGGCGATCCCAAGTGGCGCGGTCCGGCGGGCGGTGCGCCGCTTTGGCAGGACCGGGAGCGGACCGTGGCGATCGGCAGCTACACGGCGCTGGTCGGCGTCTGTCTGAACGACCAGCGACGGCCGGGCAAGGGGCAGTTCTCGGTGCGGCGCGGCGCGCACGAGGCTGTCGAGGCGTTCTTTCGCAGGCAGCGCGACAAGGGGGGACCGATCGGCGGCGGTGGACCGGATTGGCCGCGCCTGCAGCCCATGGGCGAGGACGGCGCGTTCGCCGGCATCATGCCACCGGCGATGGTGGCCACCTACCCGGACACCCGTTTCGAGCACGACCAGTGGCCCTGGCCGGAACTGACGCCGGTGTTGATGGAGGAGGGCGACGCGGTCATCGCCATGCACTCGCTGCCGCATACGGCGACGCCGAACTTGAGCGACGATCCGCGCATGAACGTGTTCTTCCGCATCCGCCGCTTTCGCCCGGAGAACCCCTTCGAAGGCGACCCTGTGGTGGGCTGGGGCGTGTCGGACCATCCGGACCGGGCGCTGAACCTGGACTTCCTCGACTATCCCGACGACTACGACCCGTACCGGACCTCGGTGGACAAGATGTGCGACCACTGGTCGGAATGGGATTTCGTAGCCGACGGCTCTTAAAGGGAGCGCAGCACGATGGACTTGAACTTCATCCCCCACCCGTTGATCGGGACGCCATTCGGGACCGCGCTCGACCTGTGCATCGTCCTGTCGATCGCCGTGCTGGTCATTTCCTTCGCGACCCGGGAGTGCTCCTGGGTCGACCGCCTCTGGTCCCTCTGCCCGCCCATCTACTGCCTGATCGTGGCGAGCGCGCTGGCGTTCTCTTCGACCCGGGTCAACTTGATGACCTTGCTGGTCTGCCTTTGGGGCGCCCGGCTGACGTTCAACTTCGCGCGCAAGGGCGGTTTCCGTCCGGGCGGCGAGGACTACCGCTGGGGCGTGCTGCGCGAACGGCTTCCACCGGTCGCATTCGCGGCGCTGATCGCCACGTTCGGCGTACCCGGGCAGATGCTGATCATCTGGCTCTTCACGGCGCCGATCCACCAGGCTTGGGTAGCCCAGGACGTGCCTCTCAACGCCCTCGACTACATCGCCACCGTGCTGTTCCTCGCGCTGCTCGTTGTCGAGACCGTTGCCGACGAACAGATGTGGGCGTTCCAGCAGGACAAGAAACGACGCCGCGAGGGCGGCGAGGAGATCGCGCAACCGTTCATGGCGACCGGGCTTTTCCGCTACTCCCGCCACCCCAACTACGCGGCCGAACTTGGCCAGTGGGCCGTCTTCTACCTATTCGCGGTCGCGGCATCCGGGCAGTGGCTGCACTGGAGCGGCCTGGGCTTTATCGCGTTGGTGGCGGTGTTCGTAGGCTCGATTCGGTTCACCGAGTCGGTCTCGGCGGACAAGTACGCGGGCTACGGTGAATACCAGTCCTCGACCCCGATGTTGCTGCCCTCGCCGCGTTCGTTGGCCGGGCGTTAGTCGGCGCGCCTACCGTTCCAACAGATCCACGATGGCCCCGTGGCCGCGCCGCCGCGCCCAGGAAGCCGGCTGCGCCCAGTCGGGTGCCGAGGGCAGCGAAGCCTCGAAGCCGTGCTGCAAGGCGAAGCGGACGAAGTCCACTTGCCCCTTGCGCGCGGCCCAGCCGAGGGGGTTGGTGCGGTACTCCTCGTCCACCGCGTTGGCGTCGGCGCCGTACTCGAGGAACAGCTTCGCCTTCTCGATGTCGCCCGCGGCGGCGAGGTAGTGGAGCGGCGTCACCCGTTGCCAATTCGGCAGGCTCGGGTCCATGCCGTGTTCGAGGAGCAACCGGGCGAGGTCGAGCGAACGCCACAGGTAGCTCTGGCAGTAGGTCACGACTGCGGGGATCCTTAAGCCCCGCGCCAAGAGCAGGCGGACGATCGCGTCGTGTCCGGCAGACACCGCCAGCGTGAAGGCCTCGGTGGTGCGGATCTCGTCGAAGAGTTCAGGCCGGGCGTCGAGGAGCGCCGCGACGGCATCGATCCCGCCTTCGTGGACGTGCTGGTCAATGCCGACGCGTCCGCCATACCGGTATAGGAGGGCGCGCATGTCGGCGTCCTTGGCGGACCCGGTCGGTGTGCCCGAGGACTCCATGTAGCCATTGGGGTCGGCACCGGCAACGAGTAGGCGTTCGGCGATGGCTGCATGCCCAAACCGTGCTGCGCTCCACAGCGCATTCCCGTGAGGGCACATCGGGCCCTCCGCCAGCGTGGGGTCGGCACCGGCATCGAGTAGCGCGTCGACGATCTCGTCGTGGCCCCGTTCGGCCGCTGCGGAGAGCGGCCGCTTACCGCACGACTCGACGTCGTTGGCGAGCGCGCTGTCCTCGGCAAGGAGTTCGCGGACCCGTTCCGCGTCGCCGAGCGCCGCGGCAACCGTCATCGTGTAATGGGCGCCGTGGGCAAGCAGGTGGCGGACCATGGCGTAGTCGTTGCGTTGACGCCAATACGGCGTATGCCAGAGGGCCAGCGTGATCGGCCGGAAACCACCGCCGCCGAGCCGGTCTTCTGCGCTGAAGCCGGTGCCATCGACGTCGGCGCCGTGGCGAAGCAGGAGGTCGACCATCGCTTGACTGCCGGCGTCGACGGCGAGGTGCAGGGGTCTCCGTCCCAAGGTGTCGCCGCGGTTGCTCAAGCTGGGATCCTTGTTGAGCAGCCCTTCGACGCGGGCAAGGTCGTCGTCGGCGACGGCCTCGTGGATTGCGTGGGATGTCCCGTCGGAGTCGGCGCGCCCGTTGAGTTCGCTGCGCAAGTACAGCGCGACGTCGTCGTGGTCGCGGTCCAGGGCGATCTCAATGAGCGGTTCTCCGCCGTGGAGCGAACGGTGCGTCAGATCGCCGCCCGCTTCCACGAGGACTTTGACGGCCTCGAGGTGGCCCTCGCGCACAGCAAAGTGCAAGGGCGGCGTGTACCAGTAATCGGCGCGGACCAAGCTCGGATCTCGGGTCAACAAGGCGCGCAGTCCCGCGACATCGCCGTCGCGTGCAGCGTTGAGCACGGCCCAGACATCGTCGGCGCGCCAGGTGTCCGTCCAGTCCTTGTCCCCGGCGATCAGTTCGATGGGTTTGATCAGTTCGACGGCCACAATCAGTTCTCCCGTCTCACGATGTGCTCGGCGATGGCGAGCAGGGCGTCGGCGCGGCTTCCAAACGCTGCCAAGTGTGAGCATGCGCCCTGGTAGACCGCCCGTGCGTGCTTGCGCGCATCCTCGATGCCCAGCAGGCTCACGTAGGTCGACTTGCCCTGCCGGACGTCCGAGCCTTGCGGCTTGCCAAGCACCTCGGTGGCGGTCGTCGCATCGAGGACGTCGTCGTGGACCTGGAACGCAAGCCCGATGTCCGCACCGAACCGGCCGAGGCTCGCCAACTCCTCGGCATCGAGTTGGCCTGCGACGCCGCCCATCATGACTGCCGCGTGGATCAGCGCTCCAGTCTTGCGGCGATGCAGAGCTTCGAGCTCCGTTTGATTGAGCGCGCGGTCTTCGCCCGCAAGGTCGAGGACTTGGCCGCCCACCATCCCGTCGTGTCCGGCGGCCTTGGCGAGCAGCCGCACCCAAGCCCCCATGGTGGCCGTGTCGACCTCGGCCTTCGCGATGACCTCGAAGGCGAGCGCCTGCAGGGCATCGCCGGCGAGGATCGCGGTCGCCTCGTCGAAGCGGCGGTGCACGGTTGGGCGCCCGCGTCGCAGGTCGTCATCATCCATGGCCGGTAGGTCGTCGTGGATCAGCGAGTACGCGTGGATGAGTTCGACGGCGGCGGCGGCCGGGTCGAGGGACTCGGGCGACGCACCCGCTAGGCGGCCTGCGGCGTACACGAGCTGCGGTCGAATCCGCTTGCCGCCACCGAGGACGGCGTAGCGCATCGCGGCGGGGAGCGGCTCGATCAACTGGACTCGCGGAAGCACACCGTCGAGAACCGCGTCGACTCGTTCGGCGTCGTTCACGGCCGAACATCATGCAGTAAACTCTGGCGGATGGATACCGACAACGGTGACCTGTCGCCCCTTGCACGGGCCGAGGCGCTCGTGCCGCGCATCGCCGCGGCCGCCGATGACATCGACGCGAACCGCGAGCTCCCCAAGCCGTTGGCGGACGAAATGAAGCGCAACGGCCTGTTCCGACTACTGGTTCCGCGCTCGGTCGGCGGCGAGGAGATGGACTGGCTGGACTACCTCGACGTCGTGCGCACGATTGCCTATGCCGACGGCAGCACCGGCTGGTGCTTCAACCAAGGTACCGTGTTCGCGACGACCAGTTGCCGTGCCCCGGCCGCGTTGGCGGCCGAAGTGTGGGGCAACCCCGAAACCGTCGTCGGCAACGGCCCGCCGCAAGGCCCCATCGAGGTCGACGAGGTCGACGGCGGCTTCCGGCTCACGGGACGTTGGATGTTCTCAAGCGGCTGTCGCCACGCCAACTGGTTGGCCGCGGTCTCCGGCGGGCGCGGCAAGCCCCCGCGACTACACCTGCTACCGCGGCAGGATGTGGAATTCATCGACGTGTGGCAGGTCAGCGGCCTACGCGGCACCGGGAGCTTCAGCTTCCGCGTCGACGACCTCTTCGTTCCCGCCGGGCACACCATGCGTATGGACGTGGCGCCGCGTGAACCGGGCCCGATCTACGTGATCCCCCAAGGTCTGTTGTTCGCATGCGGCTTCGGATGCGTCGCCTTGGGCGTCTCGCGGGCCGGACTCGACACCACGATCGAGTTGTGCAGCGACAAGCGCCCTCGGTTCGGCAACCGGCCGCTGTGCGAGGATCCCGTGATCCAGCGCCAGATCGGCATGGCGGAAGCGAAATGGCGCGCCGCGAAGGCGCTGCTCTTCGACTCGGCCGGATCCGTTTGGCGCGCCGTCAAGGCAACCGGCGAGATCACCATGGAACACCGCATCGCCCTGCGCATGGCCGGCACCCATGCCATCCGCCAGTCGGCGGAAGTCGTCGACATCGCCTACAACTTGAGCGGTTCGACGTCGATCTTCCACGACCGCGCTATCCAGCGCCGGTTCCAGGACATCCACGTCATCACGCAACAGGTCCAGGGCCGCGAGGCGCACTACGAGACCGCCGGGCAGTTCTTCCTTGGGTTGGAGCCGCACGGGGTGATCTGAGCGGTCGCGGCGCGCGGCCTCCGGGTGAAAACAGGGATGCGGACGAGGACGTCCGCGCACCGACGTCAGCCGGCGGTCATTCCGCCTTCGGAGAACGGTGGTTCGTCGTCGACGTCGCCGCTTCGGTCGACCCACCGCAGCCGTGGCTTGGTCTCTTCCTTCTCGCCGGTCAACTCCGCCGCCACCTTGCTGTCCTGGAACTGCAATTCGTGCAGCGTGTAGTAGATGCCCCGGTGCGCGATCAGTTCCTCGTGGGTGCCGAGTTCCTTGACGACGCCGTGGTGCAGTACGAGAACGCGGTCGCATTCCTGGATGGTCTGCAGGCGGTGCGCGATGATGATCGACGTGCGCCCTTCCGTGAGCTTGTGCAGGGCGTCCTGGATGACGAGTTCGGTGCCGGTGTCGATGCTGGAGGTTGCCTCGTCGAGGACCAGGATTTCCGGGTCCGAGGCGAGTACGCGAGCGAAGGCCAGTAGCTGTTGCTGGCCCTGCGAAAGGTTGTTGCCGCGCTCGGCTAACTCCGTGTCGTAGCCGTCGGCCAGGTTCTGGATGAACGGGTCCGCGTTCACGAAACGGGCCGCCCACATGGCCCGCTCCCGGGAGATCTCGGGGTTGTTGAGCGAGATGTTGTCGAGCACGGTGCCCGAGAAGATGTGGAAGTCTTGGAGGACGACGCCGACGCGCTTGCGCAGGTCGCTGCTGGCAATCTGGTTCACGTCCGTGCCGTCCAGGAAGATCATGCCGTCGTCGAAGTCGTAGAAGCGCGCCAATAGGCGGATGATGGTGCTCTTGCCCGAACCGGTGGGGCCAACGATCGCCAGCTTCTCGCCGGGCGCGATCTTGAACGAGATGCCGTGCAGCACGGGCTCGCCGCCCGGGTAGGCGAATTGCGTGTTGCGGAACTCCACCTCGCCTTGAAGGCGTTCGGGAAGCTTCACCGGGTCGGTGGGCTCGTGGAGGCGTTCGTCCCAGTCGAGCGCTTGGAAGATGCGCTCACCCGAAGCCATGGAACGGAACAGCGTGTTGAAGAACCGGCCGACGGACTCGACGGGGTGGATCATCATGTTGATGTACTGGGTGAACAGGATGAGTACGCCGAGGCTGATCTGCTCCTGAACCACCTGGCCGCCGCCGAACCAGAGGATGCACACCGTGGCGATGCTGCCGAGGCTCATGTTGAACGTCTCGAACACCACCTCGTAGTTGATGGCGTTGTACTCGTGCCCACGGTTGGCGCGATTCAGTTCGCCGTACTGCTCGGAGTTCATCGGCTCGCGGCCGGAGATCTGCACCACCTCGATGCCGATCAGGTCTTCCTGCATGTACTGGTTGAGAGCCGAGACGGAGTCCCGGATGCGCCGGAAGATCTGGCGCATGACCTTCCGGAAGTAGTAGGTGGCAACCGCGGCGAAGGGAATGATCGCGAGGCCCACGCTGGTGAGGTGGACGCTCATGTCGAGCATGATCGCGAGCGAGATGAAGAACGGGAAGACGACGCCAGCCCGGCCCACGAAGCCGACGAGCAACTCGAAAAGGTTCTCCACGTCGTTGGTGACACGCGTCATGATCCGACCGACCGCGACGTGGTCGTAGAAGGACGCGGGCTTTCGTTCCAGCGTGGCGAACAGGTCGATCCTTAAGTCGCGCAGCGTTTTCAGCGCGCCGCTCGTCAGCAGCAACTGTTGAGCGAGTTGCATGAACATCTGCAGCACGAACATCGCGACATACATCAGCACGGCGGCGGTCAACGGGCCGAGGGGCAGCACGTCGGTCAGCCAGTTCAACACCGTCAGCAAGTGGTAGTGGGGCATCTCGCTCGCGGCCTCGCTCGGCGCGAGGATTTCATCGATGATGATGCGGTTCTGCAGGACCGGCGTCAGCGAGGCCATGCCGGAGCCGATGATGATGAGCGCGGCACTCGCGATGAGCGTGAGGCGGTAAGGCTTGGTCCACCTCAGGAGCCGCAGGAACAGGCGGACGTTGAGCGCCTGGTGCGTCAGTTCCTGGTCGAAGGCGGCGTAGTTGCGCGCCGGCGTGGTCGTACTGGCGGCGCCGTTCATGCGTCCCCCTGCGCTGCCACCGCGAGAGCCTCATCGTCGGCTTCGAGGTCGTGCAAGAGCGCGCTCTTGCGGGATCGGTCGAGTTCCTGGTTGCTCTGCACCGCCTCAAGCTCGGCGTAGTACCCGTCCTTGGCGAGCAGTTCCTTGTGGGTCCCGGTCTCGAGTACGCGGCCGTTGTCGATCACGTAGATGCGGTTCGCGTGGCGTGCCGTGGAGACCCGGTGCGAGATGAGGATCGTGGTCTTGTCGCCACGCAGGCGTTGCAGTCCGGAGAGGATCTGCTCCTCGGTCTCCGTGTCGACGCTGGAGAAGCAGTCGTCGAGCAGCAGCACCTTGGCATCGCGGATCAGTCCCCGGGCCAACGTCGCGCGCTGTTTCTGACCGCCGGAGAGGGTGATGCCCCGCTCGCCGACGATGGTATTGAGGGCATCGACCAGGTCCTCGCGGACGGTGCGTCCGAGTCCTGCGGCTTCCACGGCCTCCCAGATCGCCTCGTCGTCGCGCGACGGGTCGTCATAGGTCAGGTTTTCACGCAGCGTTGCGGAGAACAGGAATGGATCCTGCGGCACGATGGTCACCAACCGGCGAAGTTGCCGAATCGGGAAGTCGCAGATGTCGTGGCCGTCGAGGTAGACGGTGTCGGGCGGCGTGTTGAGCAGTCGCACGGCGGCTTTCAGGATCGTGGACTTGCCCGAGCCAACGCGGCCGAGCAGGGCGATGGTTTCGCCGGCGTCGGCGTGGATGTCGATGCCGCGGATCGTCGGTCGCGGCGCGCCTGGATGGCGGTAGGTGAAGCCCTTGAACTCCAAGTGTCCGGCAATGGTCGCGGGCGGCTGGAAGTGCGGGTCGTCGACGACCTCGGGCTTGGCGTCGAGGATCTCGAAGATGCGCTCGGTCCCCGCGGCCGCGGCGACGAACATCGACAGCGACCAGCCGATCTGCGTGACCGAGAAGGTCATCATCATCAGGTAGGTGGAGAACGCGGCCCAAGTACCGAGGGACAGTTCGCCGGCCAGTACCAACGCGCCGCCGTAGCCCATGATGATCAACGGCGACACGGTGGTCATCGTACTCATGGCCACGTCCATGAATTGCTGGTAGCGGGTTGCCCGGTAGTACTTCTGGGCGTAGACCGTGCTCGCTCGCTTGAAACGGGCAATCTCGTGGTCTTCCTGCGCCATCGCCTGGATGGTGCGGATGCCGTTGAGGTTCTCCTGGGTGAAGGAGGTCACCGAGGCCATCGCCTCCTGGCGTTCGCGGTAGTAGGGGAACATGCCGCGAGCCATGAAGAAGCCGGTCAAAGCGACGAAAGGCAGCGGGATCAGCACCCAGGCCGTGAGCTTGGGCGACATGATCAGCATGAAGTAGAGGCTGGTTGCGATCGAGAACACCACGGTGGCGATCTGCACCCAGCCGAAGGAAACCGCCATGCGCACCATGCGCACGTCGTTGACGGCCCGGGACATCAGGTCGCCGGTGTCGAACCGGTTGAAGAAATTGGGGCCTTGGTACTGGATGTGGTTGAACAGGCGCTTGCGCAGGTCGTAGGTGACCGCGATGGAGATGCGTCGCAGTGCGCGGCGTGACACGATGTGGATGCCGGCCTGTACCAGCACGATGACCAGGATGCCGAGCGCGGGCAGCCGGTAGTTGGCGAGTATCTCGGGGTCTTCTAGGCTGTCGATGGCGATCCGCATCAACTGTGGCACCAGGTTGTAGGCCAATCGCGTCAGCAACAACCCCAGAACGGCCAACCCGAGAACCCAAGCGTAGCGTCGGACGTAGGGAAACAGGCGGCGGAGGTGGCCCAAGTGCTTGAACGACGACCGCTCGCGGGATGCCGCCATGGTCGAGCGACCGTACATGGTCCCTCTCATGTTTGCCTCGCAGTCGTCCGCCTATTGATCATCCAAGCATGGGATCGGACGAAGTGGCGATTGGGGTTCGGAGGCAAGGTCGGGTGGGGTCGTCAAGGCAATGACGAATCATACACCGAAAGGCCGCCGACCGGGGGATTTTGTTTCAGTTCGTAACAAGATGTGCCCCAAACTGGGGCAAAAATGGTCCTCGCCTTAACGGTTCCTCATCCGCCGGAGTTCCGCTTCAAGCGCTGCTGCTCGTGCTTCGGCCGCCTCTGCGCGCTCCTCCGCCGATTCGCGAGCGGCCCACTCGTCCCCCACCGTCCCCAGACGCCCGTGGTGCGGGTCGTGCAGGGCGATGTCTGGGCCGTCCGCGTAGAGATATAGCTTGAGGGCATCGCTCCAGTAGACGGTAGCGCCGTCGGGGAGTTGCGCGCGGGCAGCGCGGGGGGCCTGACCATCGTCAGAACGTGCCGCATCCGGCACTTGTGGCTCGGCATCCTGGTACTTCCCGCCCACAAGGAGCCGCCCCTGCAAGCCGTTCGGCAGCCAGCGCCGGTGCGGGTCGAAAATCCAGTACTCGGGGATCCCGATCGCCTCGTAGCGGCTGGGTTTCTCCTGTGTATCACGCTTGCCCGAACTCGGTGAGATGATCTCCAGGACGAAGTCGGGAACGGGCTCCTGCCAGAGCTTGTACGACATCCTGTCGGCCTGTGGCGGGGTGCCGGGCGTATCCACGTCGCCAGCGGTGAGCGATACGAGGATGTCGGGTGCGAGCGGCTTGCCGAACCGGTCCGCGCGGCGTGCATAGAGCCCGACATCCGCGGCCACGAGGGCGCGTGGCCCATGACGCCGGCGCATATATGCCCTCAGCACCGACGACAACTCGGTGCGGACACGCTCGTGGCCAATGTTCTCCACGTGGAGCCGGTACAGGAAGCCGTCCCGGTCATACTCGCCGCCGGGTATGGGGTGCGGTCCGGTCGTCGGTATACGGGACGCCGGGGAGCGCACCACGGCACCGGTTTGTGCCTTGTCGCGAAGGTTCGCATCGCTCATGTGGAAACCCTATCACAGTCCTCGTCCTCGCCCGGCGATCAGCTGCGGGAGGTGGCATTGAACGGGACTGGTTACCGGCTAGGAAGTGGCGATTCGCCCGGCGTTTTGTAAGAGATTGGCGCTTTCTTCTGCGTGAGACCCGAATCGGGTTCCGGTTACGCAGCAGCGGTGGTCTGCAACTCCACGAATCGGCGGTAGTGGCCGTCCGGGTTCGCCATAAGTTCGTCGTGGCTGCCCTGTTCCATCACGCGGCCATCCTCGAGGAACACGATCTTGCCCGCGTGGGCGATCGTTGAGAGCCGGTGGGCGATGATGATCACCAGCCGGTCCTTGGCAGCCTCGTGCAGGGACTGGACGAGGTACTGCTCGGTTTCGGGGTCGAGCGCCGAGGTCGGCTCGTCGAGGATGAGGATCTTGGCATCGCGCAGCAGCCCCCTGGCGATCGAGATCCGTTGTTTCTGGCCGACCGAGAGTTTGCTGGCCGCCGCGCCGCCGAGTTTCGTGTCGTAGCCCTCGGGCAGGGAGGCGATGAAATCGTGGACGCCGGCGATCCGGGCCACGCGCTCCACGTCGGCTTGGCCCGCATCCGGTCGGCCGTAGCGAATATTGTCGGCGATCGAGATGCCGAGCAGTTGCGTCTCCTGGAAGACGTAGGTGACTTGTCCGCGCAGGCTCTCCAGGGTGACGTCGTTGACGTTGACGCCGTCGATGCGCACCTCGCCTTCGGTGGCGGCATGGAAGCGCGGGATGAGGTAGGCAAGGCTGGTCTTCCCGGCGCCGGTCGGGCCGACAAAGGCGACGATCTCGCCGAGGTTGGCCGATACGGTCACGTCGGCCAGCGCCCGCCGCCCGTCGGGATACACCAAGCCCGCGCCATGCATCGTCATGCCCTCGCGGATCGTCGGCAGCCGGGCGGAGCCGGGATCGTCTTCCGGCGGCATGTCCATGAGCGCGAAGACGCGCCGCATCCCGGCGACGTTGCCTTGCAGCCTGATCCACAGGCCGCCCAGCGAGAACGCTGGCCCCCGCATCATGCCCCAGAACACGAACGCCGCCCCGTAGTCGCCGGGCGTCAGCGCCCCGTCGATCACGTTGTAGCTGATGACCACGAAAACGGCCGTTTGCAGCAAGGCGTTGGTGAAGTCGCCGAACTGGCCGACGATGATGCCGACCAGTCGGTAGCCGCGGTGGCGCTTGAAGGACTCCGTGGAGTCTCCCCCGAAGCGGTTCTTCTCCTTCTTGTTGCCGCCCAAGCTTTGCACGGCCAGGATGTTGTCCATGCCTTCCTCGACCGTGGACGTGGTAATCGACCCGGCTGCCCTGGCCGCTTGGCCGCGCCGCCGGGTGATGCGCGAGAAGCACGCGCTGATGGCGAGCCAGATCGGGAAGATCGATGCCGAGATCCAAATGATCTCCGGCACGTGCGGATAGGCGCCGATCAGACCGACGAGGGCGCCGAAGTAGATCGTCAGCGACCCGGTTGGCGTGAGCACGACCTCGTAGAAGATCGTCGTCACGGCGGGCGTGTCGTACATGACGCGATACACCGAGTCGCCGATGCGCTGGTCCTCGAGGCGCGTCATCGACAGCGCGGCGAGGCGGCTGAAGAGCTGGGACCGCAGCACATGGTTGACCGCCTGGGACAGCCGCAACTGCAACGTGAACTCGACGAATCCCCACAGCCCGCCGTTGTGGCTGAAGCCCTGGTTCATGTCGTTCTCGGTGGCCGTTGCGATGTCGTGGCCTTGCTCCATGCCGGCCTCGACACCGTCGTCCCGGGCGCCGCCCGAGGCGTAGTAGCCGAGGGTCAGCACCATGCCGACGGCGATCACGCTCAGAGCGACGAGGATTTCGAGCGGGTGCATGCCGTCGAGCCAGTGCAGCACCGGGTGCAAGTAGGGCGGGTAGCCTGTCGTGACGATGGGCTCGGCAAGCACGACGTGGTCGATCACCGCTTTCGCCTGCCAGGGCAACAACAAGGCGATCGAGCCCAGCGCGCCCATTTGTAGCAGGGCCTTGACGGCCAGGCGGATTGGCGCGAGGGGCCAGAACGTGACCAGTACGCGGCGGATGACGGCGAGGGTCTCGGCGAGCCCGATGTCGGTGTGCGTATCGAGTGCACTCGACCGGGCGTCGAGTTCCCGTTCGCGTTCCCTTAGGGAAGCCTTGGGCGGCGGCAGCGCGGACTCGGCCATACGTTCGCCCCCGCTACGCCGCGCCCGAGCCGGCGGTCAGGTTGGACTCGGCGTCGACGAATGCCCGGTAGCGACCGTCGCTCAAGCCCATGAGCGTTTCGTGATCGCCGCTCTCGACGATTCGACCACCGTCCAGGTAGAGAATGTTGTCGGCGCGCTGGATCGTCGAGATCCGGTGCGTGATCAAGAAGATGGCACGTCCGCCGCCTCCGGGACCGCCCGTGCGTGCCCACGTCGCAAGATTGGTCATCACGCGGTGCTCGGTCGCGGCGTCGAGGGCGGCGGTCGGTTCGTCGAGCACGAGGATCGGCGTATCGCGCACCACCGCGCGGGCGATGGAGAGCCGCTGCCGCTGGCCGGTGGAGAGCTTGCCGCCGCGGTCGGAGAGCACGGTGTCGAGACCGTCCGGCAGGCCGTCGACGTAGTCGTCCATGCAGGCGACCCGAATGGCCTTGAGGACCTCGGCATCGTCGGCATCCGCCGTGCTCGCCATGGCGTAGCGGATGTTGTCGCGCACCGACATCGCGAACAGCATGTTCTCCTGCAAGGCGATGGCGATGTTCTGGCGCACGGTGTCGACCTGGTAGTCGCGCAGGTCCCGACCGTCGATGGTGATCGCGCCGGAGTCCGGGTCGTAGAGGCGCAGCAGCAGCGTCATCAGCGTGCTCTTGCCGGAGCCGGTGGGCCCGATGATCGCCGTGATGGTGCCGGGCTTGGCGGTGAAGCTCACGGCGTCGAGAACGGGCCGGTCGGGTTCGTAGGAAAACCCCACGTCGTGGTAGCGGATCTCGTCACGGAACGTCGTCATGGGCACGGCGTCGGGCTTGTCCTTGACGTCGGGTTCGATGTCGAGGATGTCGAAGACACGCCGCAGTCCCATCGCCATGTCCTGCGCGGTCAGCCAGTTGCGCAGGATGGCGCGGATGTCGGTAGTGGCCTCCGCGTACTGCTCCTTGGTCCAGTTGAAGCTCGCGAGATTCCACGCGACGAAGCTGACGCCGACGAGGCCGATCAGTTCCAGCGCGAAGGCCGCCTCGCCCTGGAACACCCACATGGCCATCAGGAACTCGCCGCCGATCATGAACGACGCGCCGACCGTGAACATGATGATCGTGATGATCGCGGTGAGCATGCGCATGCGGTACGAGGCGTTGAACGCGATCACGGAGTCCTCTTCGAAGTCGCGTTGCGCGCGGTCTGCAGTGCCGAAGGCCTTGATCAGGCGGATCGCGCCGAAGGACTCCTGGATTCGCGACGTGACGTCCGAGGCCGCAGCGCGATAGACCAGCGACCGGGTTCGCATCCTGGGCATGGACCAGCGCGCCCAGACGAGGGCAGGTGGGATGAGCAAAGCTGTGACGAGCCCGAGCCACGGGTTCAGCAAGGTGACCAGCGTCACGCACGAGAAGTAGCTCATGGTGGCCAGCGTCAGGGTGATCAGCCGGCCGATCACGGCCGTGACCTGGGCGCTGTCCTGGTAGATGCGGAAGATGGAGTCACCGGTGCGGTGTTCGCTGTGGTAGCTGAGCGACAACTGGTGCCAGCGTTCCAGGAGCGCGAGCCGCAGATCCTGGTTGATCCGCTGCATGATCCACATGTGGTAGTAGGGATTGATGATGCGCAGCGGCAGTTGCAGAAGGTGGGCGCCCAGCGCCAGCTTGACGTAGAGCCACACGAGTTCCCGGCGTTGGTCGTCGGACAACTCTGCGATCGCGCCCTGCGCCCACTCCGGGATGCCGAAGAGATCGGCAAGCCCCGGCGCGATGGGCTCGTTCTGCAGGATGTTCTGGTTGAGGAGGTCAGCCAGAATCACGCCGAGCGTCAGGGCGATGAAACGCTGGGTGAAATTGATGGCGTAGAAGTAGACGAGGTGCGTGCCCACCCGGACCCGCACCCGGACTCGCCCTTGGTCGATGCGGAACTGACACATCCAGCCGACGATGGCGGCGATGGTGACGGCGGCGCCGTAGAAGCTGTCCGCGTAGCCGTCGATGAAGAAGGTCGCGGAGATGTTGGTGCCGAGCCCGGACAGCACGAGAGCAATGGTGGCGATCATCTGCCGGCGACCGGTCGAGAACGCCAACGCGAACATCGACAGCACCAGCGCCGCGATGGGCGGATAGAGCAGGTTCATGGGCCACGCCATCGTTGCCGGCACCGCGCCGAGCAACGGGCCGGCTAGCGCGATGGCGGCGACCAGGAAGGGCGCGTAGGCGAAATGGTAACCGCCGCCGCTGACCGTCTCCGCGACCTCTGGCGTCACGCCCTGGCCCGGAATTAGCCAGCGGCCGAGGAACTGCGGTCGGATGTACGGCCACGAGCGCAGGAAGAGCAGCAGGACCTCGCTGAAGCTCTTGTCGTCGTCCTCGACGCGGCGGTCCCGTTCCGGAGGGATCGGGCCGTCCCAGAACATCGGCACGGCGCGGATGCGGGCGCGGTTGGCGGCGAGGTCCGCTTGGGTTTGGGGCATCGTGATGGCCGCCGAGCGGGCCGCGCGCGATTAAGCCGCGGCGGTCGTCTGCAACTCCACGAAGCGGCGGTAGTGGCCGTCCGGGTTCGCCATGAGTTCGTCGTGGCTGCCCTGTTCCATCACCCGGCCATCCTCGAGGAACACGATCTTGTCCGCGTGGGCAATGGTGGAAAGGCGGTGGGCGATGATGATGACCAGCCGGTCCTTGGCGGCCTCGTGCAGGGACTGGACGAGGTACTGCTCGGTCTCGGGGTCGAGCGCGGAGGTCGGTTCGTCCAAGATCAGGATGCGTGATTCGCGCAGCAACCCGCGGGCGATGGAGATGCGCTGCTTCTGGCCGACGGACAGCTTGCTCGCGGCCGCTCCGCCGAGCTTGGTGTCGTAGCCGTCGGGCAGCGAGGCGATGAAGTCGTGGATGCCCGCGGTCTTCGCGACGTCCTCAACCTGCGCCATGCTCGCGCCCGGCTTGCCGTAGCGGATGTTGTCGAGGATCGAGTCGGAGAACAGTTGCGTCTCCTGGAAGACGTAGGTCACCTGCTCGCGGAGGCTTTCCAGCGTCAGGTCGTTCACGGGGTGCCCGTCGATGCGGATGACGCCTTCCGTTGCGGCGTGGTAGCGGGGAATCAGGTAGGCGAGGCTGGTCTTGCCTGCGCCGGTCGGACCGCAGAAGGCGACGATCTCGCCGACGCTAGCGTCGACGTCGATGTCGGCGAGAGCGCGCCGACCGTCGGGGTAGACGAGACCGACGCCGCGCATCGAGACGCCCTCGCGCACGGGAGGCAAGCGGGTGCGGCCGACGTCGCCTTCGGCCGGGAGGTCCATCATCGCGA
The DNA here is from genome assembly GCA_965203685.1 of Candidatus Azotimanducaceae bacterium. Lineage (GTDB taxonomy): Bacteria > Pseudomonadota > Gammaproteobacteria > Pseudomonadales > Azotimanducaceae > VXYL01. The sequence continues at coordinate 3,719,084 of OZ241908.1, read as the reverse complement.
ACACCCGGCGCATGCCAGCGACGTTGTCCTGGAAACGGATCCAGAGGATTCCGAGCGAGCGTGCCGGGCCGATGAGGTAGCCCCAGAAGACGAACATGGCGGCAAAGTCGCCGGGGGTCATCACGCCGTCGATGATGAGGTTGATCAGGTAGACGAAGAACGCCGTTTGCAGCACGGCGGTGATGAACTCCCAGACCCTGGGGATCAGCATCCACATCAGCGCCACGCCCCGGAAGCGGCGGAAGGACTCCTTGCTGTCGCCGTCGAACCGGTCCCGTTCCGTGGCGTTGGCGCCGAGGCCCTGCACGGCGAGCACGTTGTCCATGCCCTCCTCGATGGTGCCCGTCGTGAGCGAACCGGCCGCGCGGGCCGCTTGGCCCCGCCGTCGGACCATTGAGGAGAACAGGCTCGTGCCGATGACCACGCCGAAGAAGAGGCTCATCGACAGCCAGAACACCTCGGGCATGGTGGGGTAGGTGGCGAGCAAGGTGATGCCGGCCTGGATGTAGAGCAACGTCGACATGATCGGCGTGTGCGTGGTTTCGTAGAAGATTTCTTGGACCTGCGGCGCGTCGTACATGACGCGGTAGATCGAGTCGCCGATGCGCTGCTCTTCAAGCTGCGTCATCGACAGCGCGCCTATGCGGCTGAAGAGCTGGCCCCGCAACATGTGGTTGAGGGCCTGCGTCAGGCGGGAGTTGATCTTGAACTCAACGTAGCCCCAAACGCCGCCGAATACGGCGCCGCCGCCGTGGATCTGGTTCTCCACGCGGGTGGCGTAGTCGTGACCTTCGGCGAGCCCGGCCTCCACGCCATCGTCGTAGCCCGTGATGTACCGCCCGATCAGGACGACCAGGGTTACGCCCAGGATGGCGAGGAAAACCAGGATCTCGAACGGTGACCAGCCCGGCGTGAGCGAGTCGGAGAACGGCGAAAACCCCTGCACGAGGTCGAGAACGGGTTGCCAGTAGGGCGGGTAGCCTTGCGCCTCCGAAATCGGTCTGCCGAGGATGACGTGATCGGTCAGCATTTTCGCGGGCCACGGCAAGAAGCCAAGGGCGATCGCGTAGGCGCCGAGTTTCAGGAGGAACTTGGCGAGATAGCGCCACCAGAAGAAGCGGATATAGCCGGCGGCGCGCAGGATGATGGCGAACGCCTCGGCATTGCTGATCCGCGTACTGGTATCGAGGCCGCTGGCGCGCGTATCGAGATCGCGCAACGCCTGGCGTCGGCGGCCGCGTCGTGTATTGATCGCGGATTCGGCCACGACTACCGCTGCCCTTGTGGGGTCGGCCCTGCTTGGCGAGTCATGCCGTCAAGCTCCTGCTGGTGTCGGTGAGGGTCGACTCGGCTTCCACGAAACCGCGATAGCGGCCGCCTTCAAGGCCCATGAGCGTCTCGTGGTTGCCGCTCTCGACGATGCGACCGCCGTCGAGATACAGAATGTTGTCGGCGCGTCGGATCGTCGAGATCCGGTGGGTGATCAGGAAGATCGCCCGCCCGGTCCGACCATCGGCGCCGCCTGCCCACTCGGCTAGGTTCTGCATGACGCGATGCTCGGTGGCCGCGTCGAGCGCCGCAGTGGGCTCGTCGAGGACGAGTATGGGGGTGTCGCGAACCACGGCCCGGGCTATGGACAGGCGCTGGCGCTGGCCCGTGGAGAGTTTGCCGCCGCGGTCAGACAGCACGGTATCGAGGCCGTTCGGCAACCCATCGACGTAGTCGTCCATGGCAGCTACGCGAATGGCGGTGCGGATCTGATCTTCGGAGGCCCCGGGCGCCACGTAACGGATGTTGTCGCGCACGGACATCGCGAATAGCACGTTTTCTTGCAGGGCGATGGCAATTGCGGCGCGGAGGCTCGCGATCCGGTAGTCGCGCAGATCGCGACCGTCGATGGTGACGCGGCCGCTGTTCGGGTCGAAGAGCCGCAGCAAGAGCGCCATGAGCGTGCTCTTGCCGGAACCCGTGGGCCCGATGATGGCGGTGATCGAGCCGGGCTCGGCCGAGAAGCTCACGTCGCTGAGCACGGGTCGGGTGGCCTCATAGGCGAAATTCACGTTCTCGAACCGGATCTCGCGGCTCAAACCCCTGAAGTCCTGGGCGTTGGGCATGTCCTGTACGTCCGGCTCGATGTCCAGGATGTCGAACACGCGGCGCAGCCCCATGGTGAGGTCCTGGGCCGTCATCCAGTCGCGCAGGAGCTTGCGCAGATCACCACTCGACTCGTGGAACTGATCGCGCGTCCAGGAGAAACTCGCCAAGTTCCAGACCACGAAACTCAAGCCGACGAGGGCCAGCAGTTCGACGAACCAGGTGGGCTGACCCTGATAAGCCCACCACGCCATGAACGACGTGCCGCCGGCCATGAATACGGCCGCGACGGTGTACATGACAATGGTGACGATGGCGATCAGGTTCTTCACCCGGAAGGCGGCGTTGAACGCGACCACCGAGTCGTTCTCCACGCGGCGCTGGGCACGGTCCGCGGTGCCGAAGGCCTTGATGAGCTTGATCGACGAAAAGCTCTCTTGAATGGTGGATGTGACGTCCGACGTGGCCTCCCGGTAGACCAGGGCGCGCACGCGCATCCGGGGCATGGCCCAGCCCGCCCAGAGCAGGGCGGGGGCGACCAGCACACCTGCAGCGAGCCCGAGCCACGGGTTCAGGATGGTGACTAGGACCACGCAACTGTAGTAGCTCATCATGGCCAGCGTCATGCCGATCATGTGCCCGACCACGGCGGTCACCATGGCGCTGTCCTGGTAGATGCGGAAGATGGAGTCGCCCGTGCGGTGATCGCTGTGGTAGCTCAGCGATAACTGGTGCCAGCGGGAAATGAGCGCGAGGCGCAGGTCCTGGTTAATGCGCTGCATGATCCACATGTTGTAGTACGGGTTGAGGATCGACAGCGGCATCTGCAAGAGGTACGAGCCTAGCGCCACGTACACGTATGACCAGGTCAACTCGCGTCGCTGGTCGTCAGTCAACTGATCGATGGTGCCGGAGGCAAGTTCCGGGAATCCGAGCAATCCGGCGAGGCCGGGTGCCAGGGGCTCGGCCTGCAACAGACTCTGGTTGAGCAGGTCCGCGAGGATCAGACCGACGACGATGGCGATCCCACGCTGCAGGAAGTTGATGGCATAGAAGTAAACCAAGTGCGTTCCGACGCGGGCGCGGAACTGGATCTGACCCTCGCGCACGCGGAACTGCAGGATCCACCCGACAATGCAGGCGATGGTCACGACCACCGCGTAGATGGTCGACTGGAACCCCTCGATGAAGAACCCACCTGCGAGATTCATGCCGATACAACCGAGCAGCACGCCGACCGTGCCGACCATTTGCGAGCGACCTTGGGTGAGCGCCATCAGGAACATGCTGACCACGGTAGCCATCACCGGCACGTACAGGAGGCCCATGGGCCACTCGAACGTCCTCGGCATCCACCCGGACATTGGCCCGATCATGGCAACGACGGCCACCAGGAACGGCGCATAGCCGAACCGGTAACCCTCGCCGCTCACCATGTCGGCGACTTCGGTCTGGATGCCGCCGCCGGGTCCCGGATACCACCAATGACCGAGCAGTTGCGGGCGGATGTAGGGCCACGAGCGCAGCAACAGGCGCATGACGTCCAGGAAGCCGCTGTCGTCGGATGCCAGGGTGCGGTCTCGCTCGGGCGGGATCACACCTTCGTTGAACATGGGTAGTGCCCGGGCACGGGCGCGGTTCGCGGCAATGTCCGGATGGTCAGTCATCTGATCGGCGATGCGCGCAGGGGGCCGTGGCGGACTACCGTCGTTGTCAAACCTGCCCCCTACCAGTCCCGCTGGATGAGCCCGCCAACAATCATTAAGGACTCCAGCGGGACTTCCCGTGCACGGAAAGTAACAGCGTAGCGGTTGCGCGCCAAGTGCCGTTTTCTTAGGTCCGCGGTTTTCGCGGTCCGCAGACGGTGGCGCCTCGGTTCGCGATACGATGCCAACCACCTTGGAAGAGGTATGAAGGTCGTCCTTGCGCGCGCTCGCCGTTCCGCTGTTGTCGCTTGCGCTCTTCGGCTGCGCCGAGGGCGTTGGCCCCCCTGTCGCCGCGGGTTTCGACAGCGACGAAGCCGAGCTTGCCGGGTACCTTGAGGAGCTCCACGGCACCGCGCGCGAGTTTCCGGACTCTGGGCCTATGCGCGGGCGCCTTGGCCTCGCATACGACGCGAACGGATTCACCGAGGCAGCAGCAGCTACCTACGCGCAGGCGCAGACCTTGGAAAGGCAGGAGTTTCTCTGGCCGTACCTGCGCGCGTTCGCGGTCGCTTCAGGCGGCGACTTGGACGAAGCGGTACGGGCGATGGACGCCGCGCTTGCCATCGACACGACTTACGCGCCGGCCTGGCTGCAACGAGCGACCTGGCTCCTCGACCTCGATCGCCTCGATGATGCGTCCGCCGCGTTTGAGCGAGCGCTCGGGTTGGCGGCGACGAGCGATGTCGTGGTTGCGGCCACGGCTGGCCGTGCGCGCGTGCTCGTCCGCCAGTCCCAGGCGGACGAGGCCATCGCTGCTCTTGAGCCCTTGCTCACCCGCTACGATCATCCGCAGCTCCATCGGCTGCTCGGTCTGGCCTACCGTGCGGACGGTCGCGCGGACGAAGCTGCCGGCGCGACCGCGCGCGGCAAGGATGCACCGCCCCTGCAGTGGCGCGACGAGAGACGCGAGGCGACCGAAGACCATGTACGCGGTTTCCACGGACGGCTCGGCCTCGCCGAGACCGTCCTGCAGCGCGGCAACGCGCATCGCGCGGCCTCGATGCTGGAGTCGCTGCGCGAGTCCCGCCCGGACGACCGGACGCTGCTCAACAACCTGAGCATCGCCTACCAGCGAACCGGCCGGCCTGAACAGGCGATCGACGTGCTGCGGGACGGCTTGGCGACCCATCCCGACTACGCCCTGTTCCACTTCAACATCGCGAGCCTGTTCGAGGAAGCCGGCCAGCCAGGGTCGGCGGTCGAACACTTCGCGCGCGCTGCGGAGCTTGACGCCGGGCTGGCGGCGGCGCACGAGCGGCTGGCCATGCTGTTGATGCGCCAGGGCCAATGGGAGGCAGCGCGCGAGAGCCTTGAGGCCATGGTGTCGTTGGGCGGGGCCACCTCGGCCTTCCACCATGCGGCGATGATCGCGGGGTCGCGCGGGCACTGGTCGGGCGCCATCGAACTCCTGCAACGGGCGGTGGAACTTGATGCGGCGTTCACCAGGGGCCACGTGTTCCTAGGGCGGGCTCTCGCCGAGGCGGGACACTTTGCTGAGGCCCGCGAGGCGTTGGACCGGGCAGACGACTTGGGGACGCACCCCGACGATGTGGCTGCCGCTCGCGACCGGTTGGCGGAGTTGGACACGGACGCGTCGTGAAGAGCCTTCAGCCGGGGAGCGCGAGGGGCTTGCCCCTCGCATGGAAGAGCCTTCAGCCGGGGAGCGCGAGGGGCTTGCCCTTCGCCTGGAATGCCCGTGCGACCGCTGTCCTGACGGTGCTAGTGCTCGCCGGTTGTGGCGGCGACCGGCCTTGGTTTGTCGAAGAGGCCGGCGAGCGGGGCATCGACTTCCAGCATCAATCTGGCTTCGACGGCACGCCGATGCTGCCGGACATCGTCGGTGGTGGTGCGGCGCTGGTCGACGTGGACGGCGACGGCGACATGGACGCGTACCTCGTGCAGAGCGGACGGCTTCCGGCGCGCGGTGAGCAACCGGCACCCGGCAACCGGCTGTACCTGAACCGTGGCGACGGCACGTTCGTGGAAGCGACCGACATCGGCGACGGGGCCGATGCGGGTTACGGCATGGGCGTTGCCGCCGGCGACTACGACAACGACGGCGATGTCGACCTCTATGTGACCAACACGGGTCCGAACGCGCTGCTGCGCAACGACGGCGCCGGTCGGTTCGTCAACGTGGCGCCGAGTGCCGGCGTGGCCGACCCAGGTTGGGGTAGTGCAGCGGCTTTCCTCGACCTGGACGCCGACGGGGATCTCGATCTCTTCCTGGTGAACTACATCAACTGGTCGCCCACCTTGGAACGCGACTGCTACTACCGGGGCGCGCCGACCTACTGCGCGCCCACCACCTATGCCGCGCCGGCACCGGACAAGCTGTTTCGAAACGACGGCGACGGTACGTTCACGGACATGAGCGTCGAGGCCGGCCTCGCTGCAGCCTACGGCAACGGGCTTGGCATAGTCGGGGCCGACTTCGACCGCGACGGTCGGCTTGACGTCTTCGTCGCCAACGACCGCAACGTCAACCAGCTTTGGATGAACCAGGGCGGCTTGCGTTTCCGAGACCTGGCCGCGGACTGGGGCTCGGCCGTGGACGAGCACGGTGTGGCCAAGGCGGGCATGGGCGTCGCCGCGGCGGACGTCGACGACGACGGCGACAGCGATCTGTTGGTCGTGAACTTCGAGGGCGAGACGGACTCCTTCTTCCGCAACGAAGGCGCCTGGTTCTCGGATCAAACAGCCGCCGTCGGTCTCGGCGCCATCAGCGGCCGACACACGCGATTCGGCGTCGCCTTGAGCGACTTCGACAACGACGGCGTCCTCGACCTCTACGAGGCGAACGGCAAAGTGGACGGCGACCCATCCGTGGTGCCGGATCCGTTCGCGGAGCCGAATGTCCTCTACCGTGGACAGGCGGACGACGCATATCGACTGGAGGCCATGGGCAGCGGTGTGGCCGAACCGCTCGTACACACGAGCCGGGGTGTAGCCATCGGGGATGTCGACGACGACGGCGGCCTCGACCTGCTCGTGGTCAATCGCGACGGTCCCACGTACTTGTTGATGAATCGTGCGGCGCGGGGCAACTGGGTGCGCTTCCGCGTGCTGACCCCATCTGGGCGCGACGCCCATGGGGCCACGGTGTCGGCGAGCGTGGGCGAACGGCGTGTGCATCGCGACGTGCAGCCGGCGGCCAGCTACTTCGCGTCCAACGACCCCCGGGTCCATTTTGGTCTCGGCGACCATGCAGAGGTGACAGACGTCGCCGTACGCTTCCCGGGCAGCGGCGAGCAGGCGTTCGGCGACTTCGCGGGCGGCAAGACTTGGGAACTGCGCCAGCGACCTTGAGCGGTGCCGCGCGCAGGTTGCTGTTCGCCGTGTTGGTGTTGGCCGTCGACGCGAGCGCAGACGTGCGCTTCGTGGATGCCACCGACGAGTCGGGCCTCGACTTCACGCACTTGAGCGGCATGGTGGGCGAGCTTTGGACGCTCGAGATCATCGGCGCCGGCGTGGGCATCCTCGACTACGACGGTGACGGGCGCATGGATGTCTGGTTGGTCCAGGGCGGTCCGCTCGTGGAGCGGGCCACGGCGAAGCTGCCGAGCGACCGGTTGTTTCGCAACGTCGGCGACCCCGGCGAAATCGCGTTCGTGGACGTCACCGAGACGGCCCGCATCGCGGCCACCGGATACGGCACGGGCATCGCAACGGCGGACGTCGACAACGACGGCGACACGGACGTCTTCCTAGCCAACTACGGGCCCAACGAGCTATGGCTCAACCTCGGCGACGGTCGCTTCCGCAACGCAACCGCCGACTCCGGCCTCGTCGGCGAGCGATGGTCCATCAGCGCCAGCTTCGCGGACGTCGACGCCGACGGACTGCTCGACCTCTACGTTGCCAACTACCTGGACTTCGCGATCGACACCGCGCCGCCGTGCCGTGTCGCCGACCAGCGGAGCTACTGTCCACCGTCGCGATTCGCGGGCGTCGGCGACCGCCTCTACCGCAATCTCGGCGGCGGCCGTTTCCAGGACGTCACCGTTGCGGCCGGGATAGGCGTGGCACGGGCCGCCGGCATGGGCGTCATCGCTGACGACTTCGACACCGACGGCCACGTCGACTTCTACGTCGCGAACGACGGAAGCGCCAACTTGCTGTGGATCAACGACGGCGCCGGCCGTTTCACGGACACGGCGCTGCATGCCGGCGCGGCCGTGAACGGTGCCGGAACAGCCGAGGCCAGCATGGGCGTGACCGCCGCGGACTTCGACGCCGACGGCGACAGCGACCTGTTCCTCACCCACGACACCGGCGAGACGAACACCCTCTACGTGAATGACGGCGAAGGCGTCTTTGAGGACAGGAGCGACGTCACGGGCCTAGCCGCCGGAAGCCTCGCCTTCACAGGTTTCGGCACCGGCTGGCTGGACGTCGACAACGACAGCGACCTCGACATGTTCGCCGCCAACGGCACGGTCCGCTTCGTACCCGGCCAGCTTGGCGCACCCGAAGGGCCACCGCTGCGCCAGCGCAATCAGCTCTGGCTGAACAGCGATGGCCGGTACCGTCGCACTGATGGCGGTCCGGCGTTCGCGCTTGAATACGCCAGCCGCGGCACCGCCTTCGGCGACCTCGACAACGACGGCGACCTCGACATGGTCGTGACCAACAACCACGGTCCGGCACGGCTCTATCGCAACGACACGGCGGGAGCTTTGTGGCTCGGCGTGACTGTCGACAGTGTCACAGGCCCTCCGATCGGCGCCCAGGTCTGGATCGACCAGCCCGGGACCGGACCGCGTCGGGTACGCACGGATGGCAGCTACGCTTCGGCACACGACCCCCGCTTGGTCTTCGGCCTGGGGACCACCGACGGGTCGCGGCGTGTCACCGTCCGCTGGCCCGACGGGGTAGAACGGCAGTTCGGGCCGTTGGCGGTCAACCGATACCATGTTTTGCGCCGGTCTCGGTGAAATGGTCGTGGTCGCGTCGTCCTGATCGGGCAACAACGCTCGCTGAACAGAGCATCGCCCTTTTCAGCGTTGGCGTGGGGTTGCCCACCCTTTGCCCAACCGCGCCAGGTACCGCAGGACCGGCGCGGTGGACAGAGCGTGGACAACCCGCCACCGGCGTCGGCATTTGGAGCGCGCACGGCGGGCAGTCGGGGCGCGGTCGCCTAAATCGCCCTGCGCTCTCCCAGCGCAGCCGTAGACGGTTGACACCAACCGGGAGCGATGATGAACGTATCGTAGCGCTGGTCTACCAGCGGGAGCTTCGTGGGACGTCGACGGCGATGGACCGTTCGACCTTTACGTCGGTGAACCGCTTCAGTCGTTCTTCGAAACGGTCCGCCATCCGATACATTAGCCTTCGCCCTCGGGTGTATTTGACGACAAACCCCAGAGAGTCCAGTGCAGCCAGGTCCGTCCGTGCCGTTTCGTATGTCACGTTGTGCGAGCGCCGGTGCCCGTCGATGGTGTAGACCGAGTCGGGGTGCTTCAGCACGTGGCCGAGCAGTGCGACCTGACGGTGGTTCAAGCCGGCTGTGGCCGTCGAGCCGCGGAGCATCGCCTCAAGCCTGCTCGTCTCTCTGATCTTGCGTGCCAAGTAGACGTGTAGGAGCCGGATGGAGTCTAGGATCACGCGCAAGTTATAGTCGAGGAAATACGTCACATCGCAGTCGTCGACCTCGGAGAACACATAGGCGCGAGCGTATTGGATGGGCGACTTGCTGATGACGGCGGATATGGAAAGGAACTCGGTGAGCCAGTAGCCAGATCTGGCCATCGACCAGTAGAACAGCGCTCGCGCGGTTCGTCCGTTGCCATCGACGAACGGATGGTCGTATCCGACCATGAAGTGGAGGAGTACGGCCTTGACCACAGGATGCAGAAACTCGTCGTCCGGCGTACGACCGTTAGCGAACTTCAGGAGCGACTCGATACGGTCGTCTAGCTGCGCTGCATCCGGGGGTGTGTGGATGACCTCGCCGTCACGCTGGTCGACGATCTGGACCGCATCGCCCGAGTGCCGAAGCCGCCCCACCGCCTCGGGGTCGAGCGTTCCTTCCGTCAAGATGCGCTGAAGCTCCAAGAGCATGGGGAGCGTGAGTTCCTCATCCACGCTGTCGCGAAGGAACTCCATCCCCAAGTAGTTGTTCACGATCATCTGTTCGCTCTCGTCCCGAGGCGGGCGACCCGATCTGAGCATCTCCTTGGCGACCCGCCGGGTAGTCGCCGCCCCTTCAAGCTGGCTTGATGTGATCGCCTCCTCGATCAGCGAGTTCACCAGATACCGCTCGCGATCGCCGCTGTTCACGGTGTCAGTGTGCGGGACCTCAATTCGCCCGCTAGCATCCCGGTCGACCTCATGGAGGCGACGGTACAGATCGCCCGTGTCGGTGAACGAGAAGGGCGTGCCATGAACGTCCTTGAAAGGCAGTTCGTGACGAGAGGCATTGCGTTTGAACTTGATCGCAAGCCACCAGTCTAGGCTCGTGAATCCCGGAGGTGGCGGCATGTGTCTGATCTTTTCCCAGTGCAGGTACTTGCCCCTGGGTTGACTGCCGATGCCGGATGAGATGATCTTCATTACGGCAGAGGGCTCGTAGGACGCGACCAACTCAGACAGCGGTTTGGGGTTCTTCGGCATTCGCATGGTTACTGGCCTCAACCGATTGGTGTGTGTCTCTCCCTCATGTGTCAAATACCAATCTACTACTAATTCGGTCCAAATTGGTAATTGGCTGGTATAACGGACGGGCGGCTCGGGGCTTGGCAATGCATGCCGTAGCGGTGGGCGCGTGGCGGGAAACCGTTGGCCGTCGGCGGACCGCCTGCCAAGCCGGCTAGCGGGCTCGGAACTGCCCGTTTACAGTCCGCCTCGGCTGAAAACATGGCCACGGTTGACCGCAAGCTCTCTCCAACTGTCGCGCCCACCGTCCGGCCAAGCGACATCCACTCGCTCAATGACCGCCGCGTCACCCAGCCCGAAGGTCACCGGCAACTCCACCTGGCTGAGATAGCTGCGCGTCGGCATCACGGTCCGAGTCTGCTGTCGGCCGGCCGCGGTAACGACGATCCGCGCCCCGATGGCATTCCGGTTGTCCCCAGTTCCCCGCAGCGTGAAGCGCACCCAGCTATGGCCGAGGTCCTGGTCGTTGCGCAGCAGGGCGAATCGGCCGCCGGCTTGGGTCAGTGCGAGGTCGAGGTCGCCGTCGTTGTCGATGTCGGCGTAGGCGAGGCCGCGGCCCACGCGGGGGGTGCCGAGGTCGCCGATGTCGTCGGCCAGTACGAAGCGGCGGGGGCATTCGGTGCCGCAGTTCCAGAACAGTTGCGCGGGCTGGGCGTAGCTTTGGCTCGCCTGGACGCGCTGGATCTCGGGTTCGACGTGGCCGTTGGCGGCGATGAGGTCCAGCCGGCCGTCGAGGTCGGCGTCGACGAAGGCTAGGCCGAATGTCAGGGCGCGTCGGCTTGGTGCGCCGATGCCGGTGACGATGGCGTCGTCGCTGAACACGTTCTCGCCTGTGCGCGTGACGTAGAACGAGGACATCTCGTTGGCGAAGTTGCCGATGGCGACGCCGAGCAGCGTGCCGCCTCCAAAGCGTAGCGCGTCGACGCCCATGGCGCCGGTGGCGCTGCCGGTGTTGTCGAAGGCGAGGCCGGTGTCGATGCCGACTTCCTGGAATCGGCCGCCGCCTTGGTTGTGGAACACGAAGTTGCGCACCGTGTCGTTGGCGACGACGAGGTCGAGATGCCCGTCGTCGTCGAGATCGACGGGGAGCACGGCTAGTCCCTTGCCAACCGGCGCGCCCGTGCTGGGGTTGGCGACATGGATGCCGGCTTCCGCGGAGACGTCCGTGAAGACGCCGCCGTCGTTGCGGTAGAGGTACGAGTCGGTGCCGGGGAAGTCCGTGGGCGGGCCGTAGGCGCGCCCGATGCCTGTCAGCCGGAAGTCGACGGCGCGGTCGATGTCAGGCGACCAGCCGACGTAGTTGCAGACGAAAAGGTCGAGGTCCCTGTCGCCGTCGGCATCGAAGAAGGCGGCCCCAGTGCTCCAGGCGTCTTCACCGCCCGGGACCCTGGTGTCGGCCGTCACGTCTTCGAACGCGACCCCGTCGCGGTTGCGCAACAGCAGGTTGCGTCCGACGGCCGTTACGAAGACGTCGACATGCCCATCCGCGTCGTAGTCGCCGACTGCAACGCCCATGCCGTAAAGATGCGCCTCGAGACCGGCCTCGGCGGAGACGTCGTCGAAGAAGCCGTCGCCCCGGTTTCGGAAAAGGCGCAACGCTCCCCGTGCGGCGCTGTCTCCTCGCCAAGGCCACTCGCCGGAATCCACCAGCAACAGGTCTTGATCACCGTCGTTGTCGTAGTCGAGGAATGCGACACCACCGCCCATGGTCTCCGGCAGCAGCCGTTCGCCGTAGGCCCCGGTGACGTGCTCGAAATCGATCCCGGCCTCTTCGGAGACTTCGGTGAACACGATCCGTGGCACCGAGACGGGCTGCGCGGTGGGCAGAACGGGCCCGGCGGGGGCTAGATCGTCGGGGACGTCGGTGGGGTCGCCGTCGCGGTTCGCGAGCACCACGACGACGATGCCCAGTGCGACCACGCCCGCGATCGCCAGGGAGACCAAGAGCGCGCGGCGAATGCGGGCTTCGCCTTCGCCCGGGGGGGTCTCGCTCAAGAGTCGGCGCCGTACGCGCCGGGGCGCTGCAGGTCGTAGATCACTACCGCTTCCGCCGCGTGATTGGCGGCCGGATCGCGCTGACGGGCGGCTGTCTTGGCGCGGTCGAGCGCGTTGTCGTCCGGTCGATAGCGGCCGTGCTGCGTGCGATGGTGGACGGCGAGTTCGTCGTTGCCAAGCCGGGCATGGACCTGCGCCAGGGCGTAGTGCGCGGTGAAGTTCTCCGGATCCTGGGCGAGCGCCTGCCGGTGGCGCTCCGCGGCTGCCTCGAGCCACGCCGCCTCGTCATCCGCTGACCGGGCCAGTTTCGCGCGCTCGAAGAGAGCACCGCCGAGCTTGTTCAAGAGCCGGTAGTCGCGCGAGAAGTCGAAGCCGCGGGCGCGGGCCTCGGTAAACCGGGTCTCGACCAGTCCAGTGAGGGCTTCGATCGCGGCGTCGAACTCGCCGTTCTGCAGGTCGACCTCGGCACCGAACCAGGCGACCGACCATGGGTAGGCGCCGCCTTCCGATGCGCGGCGCAAGGCGGTGGCGGCTTCGTCGAGGCGACCTTCGCGAATGAGGACGCGGGCGAGATTCAGATCGCCGTCGGCGCGCCCCAAGGCCGCGACTTCGGTGAACGCGGCCTCGGCCTGTCGGAGCGCGCCGCGGTCGGGCTTGGCGAGGAGCCCGATCCCGTAGTCGTTCCAGCGCTGCCACAGCGGTATGTCGGGGGCGACGGCGTCCGCGCGGGGTGACACCGGGAAGACCACGCGATCCTCGGCGATGGTGACGATGGGCAGGTCGTTGCGTTCGAAGGCATCGCCTTGGAAGAGGCGCGTGTAGATGGTGTCGAACTTGCGGTAGTGGAGTTTCGCCGCGACCTCGACGGGTGCGTCGAGATCGTCGGGCAGTTTCAGCCGGTAGTGGGCGACGCTTGCCGAGCCCGGCGGGATCTGGTGGTTGTAGAGCGGGGTGAAGATGTCCTCGGCGTTGCGGCGGTCGATGCGGTTGCCTTCGCGGTCGAGCACGTAGGCGTTGACGAAGTGGGACCAAGGATCCACCGCGCCGTCCGCCAACCGTCGGCCACCGCTCAAGCCCAGTACGCGGTCGCCGCTGGTCACGGTCACCTCGAGCCAGACCTCGTTCGAGTCCGCCGTGCCCTGCGTGAACAGGTGGCCGAGGGTAAGTGTGCGCAGCACGATGTCGAAGACGTACTCGCCGCCCGGCGCGAGTGCCGGCAGGGACGGGCGCAGGGGGGCGGTCAGGTCGGCGTCGATGGCACGACCTTCGCGTAGCCCGAAGATGTCAACACGCAGGCTGCCCTCGAGGAACTCGCGATGGACTTCGATGACGTGGTCCGGCAACCCGAGCAGGTGGGCGAGCGCGGTGTTCGCGGCGGGAAACGCATGGCTGTGCACCGTCAACTCGCCGCTATCGTCGTTGCGCCGCGCCGCGAAATCGTCGGACACCTCGAGCGGCATGTGGCAGCGGTTGCAGTTGGTCTCGGCCTTCGGGGGATAGTAGAAGCTCGTTACCCCGTGGCCCGATACGCCGCTCAAGAGGAACGCGTCGTAGTGGTTCTGGCCGCGCAGCCAGCGGTAGTCGTTCAACGCCTCGGGGAGGTGCACCTTGTGGCAGGTGCCGCAGAACTCGGGGCTCTGGTGCAGGGGCTTCAAGAATGTGCGCTTGTGCAGCGCCGGGTTCGCCTTGATCAGGAACCCGTTGATCCAGCGGCCCACGGCGTTGTCGGACAGCGCGAACGGGTAGCGCTCCGGCTCGCCGATCACGTAGTCGGCGTTGCCGCGGACGCTGATCGCGCTGCTGCCGTAGTCGCCGTCCGGATTCAACGCTTGAATAGCGTGGCAGGCGACGCAGCCGATGCCGGCGTGGGCGGTCGGATCATTGACGTCGTCGAAATCCGGATCGTCGAAACGCCCGCTGAACAGGGGTACCGGATCGTGGCAGCCGGCGCAGAAGCGTGCGGCGTGCACGTTGCCGTCGCGTTCGAGGACCTTTTGACGCGTATTGCGGACCGAGAACAGGTACGCGGGGTTGTTGAACGAGGCGAGACGATGCGCGCTGTACTGCCAGCTGGCATGGGCGTCGGCATGGCAGGTCGCGCAGTCGTCGTCGCGCATGAAGTGCTCGGGGTCGATATGGCGCCCGGTGGCCGTGCGGGCGAGCGCCGGCGCGAAGTCCGTCTCGGGAGTGTCGGTGGCGTCGCTGTCGGCCAGGGCGATGCCCAAGGCACCGAGGCCGATGGCGACGGCACCAATCCCCGCACCGACCGACCAGCGGATCGCGCGTCCGGCCAGGCGATGCAGGACGAAGAGCCAGCAGACCAGGACCGGGGTGGCGATGTGCGCCCAGTAGGCGATCGAGCGGAACACCGGGTCGCGCAGTTCGATGGCGGGCAGCCCGCGGGTCAGCGCGATGCCGGTGACCAGCAGGACGATGACGCACCCGAATAGGACGAGGCCGAGGCGCACCGCGAGGCGATTGGCTCGGTGGATGGCCCGGCGCAAGTGCATGACGCCGTAGATGAGCACCGGCGCGATGATGGCGACGCCGAGGACGAGGTGGCCGAGGAACATCGCTTGGTAGACGCGGTCCTCCAAGACGAGGCCCGACAGCCACTGCCGGAAGGTGACCGCGCCAAGGTACGCCGAGTTCACCACCAGGAGCGCAAAGAGCGCCAGCACCGCAAGCAGGAGCTTGCGCATCCCGGGTCCGACCACGGGCACGGGCCGGCGGAGGTCAGGCGGAGTGTTCATCCGGTCTGGCGATCCCCGTTCAGTTGAGGCCCGCTTCGAAGCGCACGTTGTAGCGACCGTGCAGCGCATCGCGCCTCGCGAGTTGATCCGCCGTGGCATCTTCGAGCACCGGCAAGGGCCCCACGGTCTGACCGTCGCCCGTGTACGGATCCATGTCCTTGGCCCAACCGTGGAACCGGGCCGCGAAGTAGCGCTTGCCGCCACCGGGCACCGCTGGGACGGCGCGGAACTCGAGGTGGATCTCCTCGCCGCTACCGAAGATGGCGAGCGCGCCGTCGACTTCGGTGGCGAGTTCCATGGCGTCCCCCAGCGCGGTGTAGAAGCCACGTGGCACCTTGGCGTCCCAATACGTCGAGCGATTTGCGTAGTCGTAGTGCGGTAGCCGCTGCGGACCCGTCGTGCGCTTGGCGAAACCGGTTCGGGCGACGGTGGCGACCTCGGGCGCGAGTTCGGTCACGCGAACGTCGTCGGGCATCTCCTCTTTGACGACGCGCAGCCGGTCCCAGTAGATTTCCATGTTGGACGTGATCCGCAGGGCGTTCGTGCCCGCCGGCAGTTCGGGAAGCCGAAAGGCCATCGTCCGGGGCATGCCGGCGGGGTGGCCGAACGCTTCCTGCACGGTGTGCCAAGTACCATCCGCGCCGCGCGCTTCGAGGTCGGGCGGGCGGTAGCGCAAGCCCGCCTGCCAGGCGGCGAACACGGTCTGCGAGTAGGGATATTCGATCCAGCCGTCGGCCACGAGCACGGCGTTGTCGGGCAGCGGGGCGTCGAACTCGAGCGTCAGACGTTGATCCTCCGCCAGGAGGCCGACGAAGCGGTGGTCGAGGTCGCCCGGCGGGGGCGCCACGCGGTCCTTGGCCTGCGCGAGTTCCGTGACGTCGGCCCCGGATCCGTTGACGACCCGAGCGGGGCTCAGGGCGTGGCGGAAATAGATTGGCTCGCCTGTCGCCGACGCGCCACCGGTGGCGAGACGCTCGTCGAGGATCATGTCCCAGCCCGGCGGCAGGTCGAAGACGGTCAGCCGCGCGGCGTCCAGATAGACGTTCTCCTCCATCGGTTCCCCCAGCTTGAGCTGGTAGTAGCCGTCGCGGGCAGTAAGCGCGTCGCGGCTGAGCAGGTAGCTCTCCACGGGCCGCGGCGGTGCGTACACACCCTCGCCGCCCCCTTCCGCTACCGAGCCGAGGTAGCCGAGGGCGGCACCGCCGAGGATATCGGAGACGAACGCGAACTCGGTGCCGTCCCAGGCGAAGAGTACGGGGCAGCTTGCGAGCTGGCGCTGGGTCTCCTCGATGACGTGGTGTTCGCCCGCCGCGAGGTCGAGTTCCGTCTGGGTCACCCCGTCGCTCCAGTCGAGCGCGACGAAGTCCGCTTGGTGGTGGCCACCGAGACCGACAGGGAACGGACCCAGGCTCTGACCGGGGCCGGAGTTGGTGTCCATGGCGTCGAACACGGTCCACCGACCGGCGGCACGCACCTTGGCGAGCGTGCCGATGCCGGAGCCGTTGGAGCGCATCTGTTCGGCCTCGCTGCGGCCGGTCAGGGTGAGAGCGAGGAACGGGTAGCGTCCGGCGCCGGGCGGGATGATCGAGATATCGTTCGACACCGCGACCACGGCAGGTCCGGCGCCCGGCTGAAGCCCGACCGTTGCCGCCGCCGTTAGGTCCGCTAGCGGCAGGCTCGTCAGGACGCTGGCCATGTCCGTGGCCACGATCGACACGCCGTCGTCGCCCGCAACCAGGAGATCAAGCCGCCGATCGCCGTCGAAGTCGGCGCCTTCGAGGACGGTCGCGTTGCTCGGAAGGTCCAGTTCGATCGCGGCGGCCGACCAGGCGACGCCGTCGTATCGCCACCGTCTGAGGCCTTGGCTGCCAACGCCGTAGATCTCGCGGTGCCCGTCGGCGTCCGCGTCGAAGACGGTGACCGCGCGCAGCGGCGTATTGCGGAGATCGTCCAGCCCTTCAAGCGGCCCGTAGGCCCAGGTGAGGTCGTTCTCCCACGCGTCGTGCGGCGGTTCGTCGTTCACCACGAGGATGTCGAGATCCCGGTCGCCGTCGAGGTCGGCGACCACGAGTTGCTTACCCCGGGCCCCCTCCAGGCCGCGTTCTTCCGCCAAGCGACGGAAGGTCCGGTCGCGGTTGTTGTTGAACAGTTCAAACCCCGCATCGCCCGTCACGAACACGTCCAGGTCGCCGTCGTGGTCGGCATCGGCCAGCGCCCCGGCCGCGCATGGCTGCGCCAGGGTCTCGGTGGCCGCCCACGCACCCGGCGCGGTTTGCCGCCAATAGTGGGCACCATCGTCCGCGCACAGCACGACGTCGACGAGGCCGTCGTCGTCGACATCGCCCCAGAGTGCTGCCCGGGCACCGATCGCGGTCGACAACGGGTGGTCCGACGCGGCTGCGAATGAACCGGCACCATCGCCGAGCAAGACCCGGGGCGCATCACCCCCCGTGACCATCAAGTCCTGGTTGCCATCCCCGTCGATGTCCACGGCACTGACTGTCGCCGGATCGGCATTCCAGTCGGCAATCCGCATCGGTTCACCGAACAGGGGTCCTTCTGGCTTGGGCGATCGCGCGGGCGTATTGGGCGATGCCGCCAGCGCATGGGCCTTGGGCCCCATGCGCGCATACGAGAAACCCGCCAGGCGCGCTGCGGGATTGGTCTCGAAACGCTGATAGGCGGTCAGAAGCTCTGTCGCCTCATCGTTGCGGCCGACGCGGCGCAGCGCCTGGGAACCGGCCCAGTACGCGCTGCGCAGGTACGGATCGAGTTCGATGCTCGCGAGGAACCCCTCGGCCGCGCCGGCGTAGTCGCCCGCCTGCAGCCGCGACTGGCCGAGGAAATAGGCGGCGTAGGCGTCCTGCGGATCGAGCATGGCCACGCGTTCGAGCGCCGTGGCAGCGGGTTCCGCCTCGCCGAGATAGAGGTGGAGGATGGCGCTGGTGTAGAGCGCCCGCGCATGGTCAGCGTCCTCGGCAAGCACACGGGCGAGGATGTCGAGGGCAAGGTGTTCGTCGCCGTCCTCTTGGCGGTTCAACGTGGCGATCGCGTGGTTGACGCGGGCATCGAGCCAGCCGGGCTCGCGGGCCACGACTTCGGCGAACACCTGCTCCGCGGCGGCGTACTCGTACTGCCCCATCAACGCCACGCCGCGGTCGTTGTCGGCGCGAGCATCGGCGGCGATCTCGCCTCGATCGACCGTGCACGCCGACAGGGTAGCAAGCAGACCAATCCCGAGCAGGGCGTTGCGAATCCTCGACAAGAATCCCTCCTTGAGCGTGAGTCGTGTGAGCGGGATTGTAAGCGGTCAACGCGTGCCGTTTGGCGGCGTCAACGGTCCTCGACGGGGCTCCACCGCACGGCGTCGGCGATGACGGAATGGCCTGTTTCGGCCTGGTTCGCCACGACCACTCGTACGTCGCGATCGGCGACATCGAACTCGCCGAGTCGGTTCCAGCCACCTGCCGCGACACTGCCGTCGAACTCGATGGCACGTTCGTCTCCGCCTATCACCAACGTGATGTCGTAAGCGCCCTGGTCGCCGATCCGTGCCCCGCCGGTGTTGATCTGGATCTGGATCCCGGGGCCTGAGAAGCCCGACGAGCTCCGTTCGCCTTGCTGCGGCATGTGGTACTCCAGTCGCCAGCGGCCCGTTCGAGGTAGTTCGGCGGCGAACACGGCTCGCGCATTGGCCCGCGTGATGCCGGCCCGGGCCACGGTATGGCGGTACTTGCCCACGGCACCCGGGTGCGGCTGGCGCGACCACGTGCCGCCGGCGCGCGTGAACGGTGAGAACTGCGGCAGCCCCTCATCCATGTCCGGGCTTGCGATGGCGCCCACCGCGATGGCGAAGCCGGCGCCGGCGCCGCCGATGATCGGTCCGGCTCCGTCGTCGTACTCGACGCTGAAGCCGGGGTCGAGATCGTCGATGACGATGCCGCCCCCTGTTCGTGGCGCCCACGTGCTCGGGCGGGCCCCGGTGAACGGCTCGCCCTCGACGACCTCCTCGTCGTCGATCGTCGGCAAGGCGAGCAGCAGCGATTGCCGGTTCAATGCCATGTGGAAGCCGAGACGAAGTTCCATCGGCTTCGCCCTGGTCACCAGGCCGACCGTAAGCGAAGTCTCCGGTTCGATGCGCAACGGGCCAGTGCTCCGCCGCTGGTCGTACTCGGCCGATATATCGCCGACGAGCCAGAATACGCCGGGTGTCGGTTCGTCGTTGCGTACGTCGACGAGCAACTGGTACTGCGGCTGCCCGCTATCGGAGTCGGGAAGCCGGTAGCCGCGGACACTGGACGTGATGTAGCCCGGCAGAGCCGTTTCGAATAGCCAGTCGCCAACGATCGGCCGCAAGTCGGTGCCGAGTTCGGCCGCGAGTTCCTCGAACTCCTGCGCGGTGAAATTCGTTCCCGCGTAGCGGCGGCGCAGTTCCGCCAACAGCGCGCCCGCGCCCTCCCGCCCGAGGGTCTCCAGGACAGCCCGGTAGACCGCGGTGGTCTTGAGTGCGACGACGTTGACGGCAAGCTCGGGGTCCGTTTCCACATCGAGTTCGGAAAGGGCCTCGCCCAAGGTCCGCTCCCACACGGCTGGCCGGTTCGTCGCCGCACTGCGGATCATGTTCATCGTGGCGTTCGTTTGGCCCTGGAATAGGCTCAACATGACGCCGCCCATCGCGTTCTGCAGTTGTGCCTGCAATCCGTGTGCGGAAAAGTAGCCCTCCCGGTCGGTGATCAGCCGGTTGGCGAGGCGCGTGAGCATCGCGTTCAGGGCAGCGGCACCCACCCCGGTCGCCCCGGTCTGGTAGGAAAAAAAGCTTCGCGTGACGCCGAGGAACGGATTGGCGCCGCCGAAGTCGTTCTGCAGGCTGCCGAACAGGATGTCGATCTTGGCCTTGGCGAGTCCCCCTTCCTGGGCTTCGAGCCTTCCGGTGTCGCGGAGGTGGACGCCGAACTCCGCCAGGGGCAGCCCGGCCTCCGGCACCAGCATGACACCGGGTAGGGCGAGGGTGGTGTCCATCTGCCAGCCACCCCCGAAGCTGCGCACGCCCATGGGCAATTCGACCATCGAGAATCCGTCGTAGGGGTAGGGCAGTCCGATCGCCGCGGCGCCGTCGAGCAACTCCGCGAGGCGCTTCTCGAGTTCGTCCGTGGCATCGGCGAAGAAGCGCAGGTTGTCCGCGTGTTTCGGGCTGACGAGCAGTTCGAGCGCGACACCGTTCACCTCCGTGGCGAACCGCTCGAACGGCGCGGCGAAAACGCCGAAGTTCGTCACCGGGGCACCGGGATTGAAGCGAACGCGCGCGGTATCGTCGTCCTCGGCGACGTTGTGCGCTCGGCCGGGGCCGGCGACCAGCCAGCCGGCGGGCACTTCGACCTCGAGGTCCGTCGTGAAGAAATCGCGGCCGCGGTTCGGATCGTGCTGGCCGACGTGTGCCCCGGGCATCGGCAGCCAGCGAATGCCCGGCATGAGCGCGGCGTAGTCGTCGTGGAAAAGCGCCGCGACCGTCCCCAGGAGGACAGCGGCCCCGGCCTCGATCGCGGGCATGGCCATCGGATCGAAAGCGGCGTCGAGATATGCAAAGCCCGGATCGGGCACGCCGGCGGCGCGAAGCGCAAGTGTGAAAGTCTCGTTGGCGGATTCGGGCCGCGGGATCGTCAGCAAGCCGGCTTCGTGGGTGAACTCGACCGGTGCGCCGTCCACCTCGAGACTGGAAATCGCAAGCCCGGGGTTGAACGAGAACACCAGTGGTCCGGAACCCGTCGCCGGGGCGACGAGGGTGGCTTCGATGTCGAGCACAAGCCGGTCGCCGGGATCGATCGTCACCCGGCCACCGAGTGTCTGCAAGTCGGCGCGGGGCAGGTCCTTGGCCTGGGCGTGGACGTCCGCCCAGGCGGCGCGCTCCTGCCGATCCGCGATGGTGGCAGCACTCAACGACGCGAAACCCACGGCCCCGAGCGCTGTCAACGCGGCGCCCGCAACAAGTCGGGGGACACGCCCAGCCGAGTCGGGCCGGGGATGAAACACGGCCGCGAGTGCCAGCAGGCCCAGTGCAGCCGCGATGTAGCACAGGCGGTGGAGGACGGCTTGCCAGGACAGGAAGACCGGTGCCAAATCGGAGGGCAGCGCCACCGGATCGCCAACCGCCGCGAGGGTCCAGGACACGTAGATGGGCGTGCGGAAGAACGCGAAGACATAGATGCCGAACAGGGCGAGGGCGATGAGCGCAACCACCAGGCGGTTGCGGACCAGGACTGCGAGCAGCAACACGAATGCGCCCCACAGTGCGAGGTTGACCGGGGCATCGATGAGCAGCAGCGCGGTCATCGACAACGGCTCGACCCCGGGATTGATCCACCAGCCGGCGCCGTTGGCCAGCGCCGTCAAGCCGAGGATGAACGCCGCCAGCATGGCGAGCGGCAGCCAGCCGATCACGATGAGGCCCAGTAGGCGTCCGAGCAGCGCTGAGAAGTTGTCGACCGGGCGCGCGTCGAGCACTTCGTGCATGCGCTCACGACGATCCCGAGCGCGGACGTCGAACGCGAGGAAGATTAGCGCGACCATGAGCACCCAGAGGATCTGCGCACCCAACTGGGATACGACGAAGCGCGGCGTCATCATGCCGCCCACGGTCGTGGAGATGCCGCTGCCGATGGTGTGGAAGAACACCTGCTGGCCGTAGCCGAGAATGCCGATCAGCATCGCGACAACGGTGAACATCCAGGTCCGGACGAGGCGGCGCGCGGAACGCACCTCGGCGCGAGCGGAGGCGAGGATTTGGTCAATCATGGCGGCGATTATAGGCGGTGCCCCCTACGCGAGCGGTGGTGGTGCGCGGACGTCCCCGAACCTCTTGAGGTTCGCGTCCGCGTTCTTAGACGCACACCGTGATCGTCCCGTTAACGGTTCGGCCTCAGAAGCCGTCTATTCAGCGGCGGCAGCACGCCCGAAGGAACGCGGGCACGAATGCGCTGCGCCCGGTTCCGACGACACCAGGTAACGGTTAGTATCCATGCCCCGCCGCTCGACAGCCAGATTCGTGCCCATGCCCCGCCTTGGACGTACTCAATGCATCGCGGCTTCCGCGCTCGTACTGCTCGCCGCTTGCGGGCCACCGAACACCGGCCCCGACGTCGAGTTCCGCATACCCGTGGAGGCGGCCGAGGTCGCCACCGGCACGGTTGAGGACCTCGTGCAAGCCACCGGCACCTTGCGCACGCGCGAGATCGTCAGTCTCACCATCGAGACCCCCGGACACCTGCAGATCGGGCGTGATGCCGAAGGTCGTCGCTTGGCCGAAGGTTCCGTGGTCGAAGCGGGCCAAGTCGTGTTTCGCGTCACGGGCGAAGACGCGCGCCTGCACGCGCGCATCGAGTCGACGAAGCGTTCGCTGGACGTGGCCGAGGCGCAGCTTGAGCGCCAGCGCGATCTTTTCGACGCGCAACTGGTGGCCGAGGAGGCCGTGCAGCAGGCGGAGCGCGACTACGAGAACGCCCTCTACGAGTACGAGCGCAGTTCCTTGAACGCCGCCAAGGCGACCAAGACGACGCCGATCAGCGGCACGATCCTGCGCCTCGCGCGCGACGCCAACCACCTGCCGGTGGCTGACGGCCAGTTGGTGGCGGCTGGCTTCCAGGTGGCGGAAATTGCCCCGCTCGACGTGTTGATCGCCGACGTCGACCTGATGGGTCCGGAACTCGCCCGCGTGCAGCCGGGACTGCCGGCCCGCATCGGCCACTATGCGTTCCCGGATGCCTCGCTGACCGGTGAGGTGGTCCGCCTGTCGCCCGTGCTCGACCCGGTCAAGCACACGTTTCGCGCCGAGGTGGCAGTCGCCAACGACTCCGGCTTGCTGCGGCCGGGGATGTTCGTCGAGGTCACCGTCGTCGTGGAACAGCGCGCCGACGTCAGCGTCGTGCCACGGGAAGCCGTCACCGACCGCAGCGGCAAGAGCGTTGTATTCATCCTCGACGGCCAGCGCGTGAGCCGCCGCGACGTGCGCTTAGGGCTGGGTGACGACGACAAGGTCCAGGTGCTCGACGGCCTCGCGCTCGGCGACCGCATCGTGGTCCGCGGCCTCGAAACGCTGACCGACGGCACCCGGGTGCGCGTCATAGGCGCGTAGGCCTTGAACATGCCAAAGGCCTTGGTCAGGAGCCCCGCTAGCCCATGACCGGCTTCGAGCGCATGGCCGCCCTGGCCGCCCGCCGGCCGGTGGCCGTCAGCGTCGTGGCGTTGGCCGTCGCGCTGGTCGGCTGGCTGTCCTGGCAGGAACTCCCCGTCGACCTGCTGCCGGACCTGCAAAGCCCCACCGTCGTGGTCTCCGTGCGCTCCGGTAGCCGCCCACCCACGGAGATGGAAAGGCTCTACGGCGAAACCGTGGAGCGCATGCTGTTTACCGTCCGCGGCGTCCGCGAGGTCTCGCAGGTGGCCCGCTCAGGACGCCTGGTCGCCACGGTCATCTTCGACTGGGACGTCGATCTGGACGTGGCGCTCGTGGACGTGCAGAAGGCGGTCGGCGGCATCGAGGGCGACGTCGATGTCGACGAAGTCCTCGTGCGCCGCTTCGATCCACGCCAGTCCCCGATCCTCACGCTTGGGCTTGTCGCGCCGACCGGCACCCCAGACCTCGCTGAACTCAGACGCCTGGCGCGCCGCCAGGTGGCGCCAGCCCTCGAACAGCTACCGGGCGTCGCCGAAGTGCGCGTCACCGGTGGACGGGACAAGGAGGTGCGCGTCTCCGTCGACCGTTACCGCCTCGATGCCTTCGGCGTCACGTTGGCCATGCTCGAGAGCCGCCTTGCCGCGGAGAACGTCGATGTCGCCGCGGGAACGCTGGAGGAGGACGAGCGCATCTTCCAGGTTCGTGGGCTGTCACGGTTCCGCACCGCCGCCGATGTTGCTGCGGTCGTGGTGCGATACATCGACGACCCGAGCGGCGAGCGCACCGCCCGCCAAGCGGTACGCGTCGAGGATCTCGGCACGGTCGAGATGGTCGATGCCGAGATCGACCACCTGGTGCTGGTCAACGGCGTCGAAGGCGTTGGTCTGTCCATCTACAAGGAGGCGGGCGCCAACACGGTCGGTGTCGCGGAGGAAGTCAACGAGGCGCTGGCCGGACTCCACGAAGACCTGCCGGGCGTCGACACCCACGAGATCGCCAACGACGCCGGCCTCGTCACCGATGCCCTGGACGACTTGAAGATCGCCGCCGGCGCGGGCGTCGTCCTCGCCATATGCGTGCTGGCGCTGTTCCTGCGTTCCGCCGGCGCCACGCTGATCGTCGCGGCCGCGGTGCCGGTGTCCGTGTTCACGGCCCTGTTCCTGATGACGTTCGCCGACCACAGCATCAACATCGTCACCTTGGGCGGTCTCGCGCTCGGCGCGGGGATGCTCGTCGACAACGCCATCGTCGTCGTGGAATCCATGTACCGCCGAGTGGGTCTGGGCGACGACCCGGTCACGGCCGCCGCCAAGGGCACGGGCCAGGTGGCCGGTGCAATCGTCGCCAGCACGCTGACCACCTGCGTTGTCTTCCTGCCGGTGCTTTTCGTGCAGGGACTGGCGGCGCGCTTGATCGACGGCATCGCCTTCACCGTCGTGGTTTCGCTGATCGCGTCGCTTGGCGTCGCCGTGTTCCTGATCCCCGCCCTGGGACGATGGTTCCTCCCCGCGCCTTACCAAGGCGTCAGCGCCCGGGAGGCGCAGGAGGAGACCTTCGCGGCGCGTAGCCGCCGCAGCCTCGAGGGCGTCGTGGCCCGGCTGCTGCGCCGACCCGGCTCGGTGGTGCTGGTCGCCGCCGCACTTGCTGCCGGCGGTACCACGCTGCTCGTCGACCTCGGCACGGAGTTGCTGGCCCCGTCGGATCCCCGCCAGTTCTCGGTGCGCCTGGTCGGCCCCGCCGCGCAGCGCGTGGAGTCCACGGCCCGCGCGGTGGCCGGTGTCGAGGAACTCATCGGCCAAGCCGCCGGCGGCGGTGTCGGCGACGACGGTCGCTCGACGCGAGGCGATGTCGCTGCGACGCTGTCCGAGGTCGGTCGCCTGCCGGAAGAGGAACGGGTGATCCGCAGCGAACTGACCGAGGAGAACACCGCCCGCGTCATCGTGCGCATGGGACCCACCGGGCCGACCGGCGGCGAAGTCGCGGATCAACTCGGCACGGAACTGGCGGCACTACCGGATACCGAGGTCAGTTGGGAAGTCACCCGCTCGGCCCTCACCGACGCCCTCGGCGCGAGCGGCCCGCCCATCGTCGTCGAGGTCTCCGGCAACGCGCTCGAAGACCTGCGCCGGGGTGCGGACCGGGTGAAAGCGGCACTCGAGGGGCTGCCGACGGTGTGGAACGTCCGCTCGTCCTTCGAAGGCGGCCCGCCGGAGTTGCGCATCACACTCGACCACGCCATGGCCGACGCCATGGGCGTGGACTTGAGGACCGTGGCGCGCGCCCTCGAGGCGAGCCTCGACGGGCTCGTGGTGACGCAACTGTCGACCGGCGATGAAGAACGCGCCGTCAACGTGCGCCTGCCGGAGCCGCGCCGCGAGCACTTGCAGGACATCGAGTTCCGCACGCCCGCTGGCCGCCGCGTGGCGCTCGGCGAAGTGGCCCGGTTCGTCGAGGCCGAGGGAGCCCGCGAGGTATTCCGGCGCGACCAGCGACGCACGGCCCAAGTGACCGCCCATGTGCGCGGCGACAACCAGGCCGATGCCGTGGCGTCGGTCGCCGCGACGCTTGCGGATCTGCCGCTGCCGCCGGGCCTGCATGCCGAACTGCGCGGCCAGGAGGAGGAGCGCGCCCGGACGTTCGGGGAACTGCAACTTGCCGGGATCCTCGCCTTGGCGCTGGTCCTGATGGTCCTGGCCGGCACGTTCGAGTCGCTCCTGCAACCGATCACCGTGCTCGCCGCCATTCCACTTGCGCTGATAGGCGTCGCGGTGGCCCTGGTGCCCGGCGGCCAGCCCATCGGCGTCATGGCCATGCTCGGTTTCATCGTGCTGGCCGGCGTCGCCGTGAACGACGCCGTGCTGCTGATCACCACGGCCCGGCAGTTGATGGCCGAGGGCCGCTCCCGCGAGGATGCGCTGGCCGCCGCGGCGGGGATCCGCCTGCGGCCGATCGTCATGACCACGCTGACCACGGCGCTGGCGCTGACGCCGCTGGTCTTTGGGACCGGCGAAGGGGCGCAATTGCGCGCGCCCATGGCGCTCACCATCATCGGCGGCATCGTCGCCTCCACGGTAGGCTCGCTCCTGGTCCTGCCATGCCTCTACCTGCTCCTTGATCGCCTCTCGCTCAAGTCTCGGCGCGCCGCCGAGCCGGCCATGGAAGGGGCGGCTTAAGTGAGCCTCCTCGACCTGCCGGTGCGGCGCCCGGTCGCGGTCGCCATGCTATTCGTCGGGTTGTCGCTGCTCGGCCTCGTCGCCTGGCAGCGGCTGCCCATGGAACTGATGCCGGCCCTGCAGGGCGACACCTTGTTCGTGCAGTTTTTCCGCCGTGGTGCGGAGCCCGAGGTGGTCGAGCGGGAGATTCTCCTGCCGCTGCACGCCAAGGCCTCGGCGTTGCCGCTGGTCGCGGAGAGCGGCGGCCAGGTGCGTGGCTCGGGGGGCAACTACTGGGTGCGCTTCGAGTCCGGCGGCGACATGAAGGTGCGCGAACTGGAGATGCGCCGCATCGCATCCGTCGTGCAGCGCCAGCAGCCCCGCAACTCCAGCAACATCCGGGTGATGTCCACGGAGTCGCAGACGGCGGGCGCCGGCAGCTTCGTGATGATGGTGCACGTGCTCGGCGATGCCGACCGCAATACGCTCTTCGACCTCGCCGACGAGTTGCTGGTGCCGCGCTTCGCCGCCGTCCAGGGCGTCAGCCAGGCGGATGCCACCGGCGCTGGCCGGCGTCAGCTCACGGTGACCGTGGACCTTGCGCGCACGACGGCGGCCGCCGTGTCGCCGGAGAGCCTGATCGGCGGCGTCAACCGGCACATCCAGCAACTGCACTACGCCGGCCAACTCGAAGGCGAGGGCGGGCGCACCGATGTCCTGGTCGACGGCCGCCTCGCCGGTCTGCACGCCTTGCGCCAGGCGCGCCTCGATGCGGCGAGTCCTGCGGAACTGCGCCACGTCGCCGACGTCGAGTACGGCTACCCGCCGAAGCAGTCCGCGTTCCGGGTCAACGGCGAGCCCGCCGTCGGCATTGTGATTTTCCAGGAGCAGGGCGCCAATCTCATCCGCTTGGGGCGCGAACTGCGCGCCAAGGTCGCCCAAATGCGCGCCGAGGTCGCGCCGATCGGCCTCGATCTCGTGATCGGCACGGATGCGGCGGAACTGGTGGAGGAGCAGATCGGCTACGTCGCCAAGCTTGGTCTCTCCGGATACCTGATCGCGTTGGCCGTGCTGTTCCTGTTCCTGCGCCAGTGGCGGGCCGTCGCGGTGGTGGGCATCGCCGTTCCGACCAGCGTTCTGGTTGCGCTGGCGTTGCTCTACCTTTCCGGCCAGACGCTGAACCTGATCTCGATGATCGGCCTGTCCCTGTCGGTCGGCCTCCTGATCGACAACAGCATCGTCGTCTACGAGGCGGTCCTGCGGCGCCTTGAGCGCGGTGCCGATGCCGCGGAAGCCGCGCGCCTGGGTGTGCGGCGCACCGTACGGGCGATCGCCGCCGGCAGCCTGACCACGGCGATCCTGTTCCTCCCCACCACGCTGGTCGACCTCGGTACGACCGGCGCCATGATCAAGATCCTGGCGCTGTCCTTCCTGGCACCCTTGGCGGCGTCACTCCTGGTCGCCGTGGGCTTGGTGCCCGTGCTCGCCCATCGCCTGGCTGCTCCCGCCGCACGCCGTCGCGTCGCCCGGCAGCGTGCGCTGCGCGATGCATATGCCGGCCGCGTGGCGCCCGACCCGGCGCGGATCCTGTTCAGCGGACTGGTCGCCAGCGCCCTGCGGCGGCCGTCAGCGCTGCTCGCCGGGACGCTGTTCGCGGTGCTCTTCACCCTGTTCCCCATCTTGCCGATCGCCATATCCAATAACGTCGGCCCCGAGGCCGAGAACGCCGACGAGGTGCAGTTCACGACGCGCTTCGGCGAGGGTATCGCCTCGGTCGAAGCGCTGGGCGAGGCGGTGGGCCATGTCGAGCGCGCGCTGCTCGCCCTGGACGGCGTGGACAAGGTGATGTCCGAGATCGGCGAGGAGGGCGCATCGATCACCGTGGCACTGGTGGACCGGGACATCCGACCACCGGAACTCACGACCGCGCGGGTCCGCGGCGCGGCGCAGGATGCGGCCAAGCGGGTACCTGACTTCGAACTCCTGCGCCCCGGCGAGGACCAGCAAAGCGGCAAGGGCGGAGGGGGCGAACGAGCCGCGCGCGTCGATCCCGGGGTATTCGGCGGCGAGCAGCCGGAGATCGTCATCTCCGGCCCCGAGACAGGCCCGCTCGACCGGCTGGCGCGCGACCTCGTGGCGCGCCTGGAGGCCGTGCCGATGATCAATGACGCTTGGCAGGTAACGCCGCCCGGCATGAACGAACTGTGGGTGCAGCCCATCCGCCAGGGTTTCGAGGCTTTCGGGCTCACCGTCGCCGAGGTGCTGCCCCTGCTGCAACTGGCTGGCCGGGAGGGCGTGCCCCTCAACGAGCAGCACACGCTGCCCTCGGGACGCGAGATTCCGGTGGTGATCGAGCGCCAGGGCGCACGCGAAACCGACGGCATCCGGGATCTGCGCCGCCTGCGCGTGCACACGGACTCGGGAACCGCGCCGCTGGCGGCGCTAGCCTCGGTGCGCCAGATGCCGCCGCCGCCGATGATCGTGCACCACAACGGCCGCCGCGAGATGAGCGTTCGCTTCCGCCTGACCCGCGATGCCCCCACGTCCGGTCCTGCCGCGGACGCGCTCGACACCGAGATCGCCACCGTCGTTCACGCCGCGCCGCGACCTCCTGGCTACACCGTCGAGATCAAGGAGGACGAAGAGCAGGCCGAACTGGTTCGGAAGCTCTTGATCCCCATGCTGCTTCTGGTGCTCCTCGTGCTGGCCATGACCTTCGAGTCGCTCACGTTGCCCGTGCTGGTGGTGCTCGCGTGGCCGCTGGCCGTTCTCGGCGCCACCTGGATGCTCGTGCTCACCAACACCCCCTTCGGCATGATGGCCATCGCCGGCATCGCCGTGCTCATCGGACTGTCCGTCAATCCCGCTATCCTGCTGGTCGACCGTATCCAGCAACGCATCCGCAATGGCTCCTCGCCCGGGGCGGCGTCGATGGCGGCGGTTCGCGAACGAACGCGGCCGGTGCTCATGACATCCGCCACCACGATCGCCGCGCTGTGGCCGCTGGCCTTGGTCTCCGGGCGCGAGAACGAACTGTGGCCGCCGTTCGCCACGGTGGTCATCGGCGGCATCGTCACCGCGACTTTGCTGACCCTCTTGGTGATCCCGGTGTCGTTCATCCTGCTGCGCCGTCTCGACACGCTGTTCGGCCGGGTCGGGCCTTGGCTCGTGATCCTCTGGCTCGCGGTGACGCTTACCGCCGTGCTGTCGCTGACGCTGACCGACGTCGTCACCTCGATGCTCTGGCAGATGGTTACCAGCCTGCTCATCGGCGGCGCGGTCCTCGCGGCGATCGTGCTCTTGTTCCGCAGAACGTCACTGCCCGTGCCCGACACCT
Source organism: Candidatus Azotimanducaceae bacterium (assembly GCA_965203685.1). Taxonomy (GTDB): domain Bacteria; phylum Pseudomonadota; class Gammaproteobacteria; order Pseudomonadales; family Azotimanducaceae; genus VXYL01. Next base: position 3,689,226 of record OZ241908.1, on the reverse strand, counting down.
CGACGGGCCCACCGCGGCTCGACGTGCGCAACCTGCGCAAGGACTACGGCCTCCCGGGTCCCATCCGGCGAGCCATCCTCGCGCAGCGCCAGTTCGTCCGCCGGGTGCTCGCCGAGGGCGGCTCCCTGGCGGCGGCCGGACGCTTCGACCGACGCGATGCAGTCGCGCGTTTCGGCCCCGCGGTACTCTTGGTCGCGGCACCGCTGTTCCTCTCCTACTACGTGCAGGCCGGGGGCTGGACGCTCATCCTGTGGCTGGTCGGAACCGCCTTCGCGGCGTGCCTCTTGACCGACATCCGGCGTGCGCGGGGCTTGTCCAATGCGGCGGGGGAGGTCGCACCAGGCGGCATCGAAGGCGCCTTGCGCGTGGTCCTGCCGTGGCTCGCGGTCGCCGGTTTCGCGGGCTGGATGGTGGTTTTGCCCCGTCTCGACGGGGAGCCAGCCAAGGCGGCGTGGCTCTGGCCCGTGCTGGCGACCGCCTTGCTCGGCATCGGACAGATGGCCCGGTTGAGCGCCGTGCGCCAGCAGCGCGGCACGCTCGACGCCCGGGTCCGTTCCGGTTGGCTGCGCTATCCGCGGACCGTGCTGCGTCGCCTGGCCCTGCGCGTGGCTGGCTTCGACCTGCCGGCCCGGCCGATCATCGCCCTGCAAGGCGTCAACTTCGAGGTCGAGCGCGGCATGGTGGGCATCCTCGGGCCGAACGGCGCCGGCAAGACGACCTTGCTGCGCCAGCTTGCCGGCATCCTCGACCCGACCCGGGGCGCGATCTGGCTCGGCGGCGTCCCGCTCAACCCGATCCGCCGCGTGCTCGCCCGCTGGGTCGGCTACCTACCGCAGGACGCCGGCATGCCCGGCGGGCTCTCGGCACGGGAATACCTCTCGTACTTCGCGGCCCTCTACGAACTCCCCGCGGAGATTCGCGGCGAACGCGTGACGAGCCTGCTCGAAGAAGTGGGCTTGGGCGAGAAAGCCGACGACAAGATCCGCGCATTGTCCGGTGGCATGCGCCAGCGCGTCGCCGTCGCCCGAACCCTGTTGCGGCTGCCGCCGGTGATCATCGTCGACGAACCGACCGTGGGCCTCGACCCGCGCGAACGCATCCGCTTCCGCAACCTGCTTGGCCGGCTCGCCGAGGACCGCATCGTGCTGTTCTCCACCCACGTCGTCGAAGACGTGGCGGTGGCCTGCGAGCGGGTCTTGGTTCTCGCCGGTGGCCAATTGGTGTTCGACGGCAAGCCATCCGCGCTAGCCGACGCGGCGGTCGGCCGGGTTTGGCAGACACAATCCGCGATCACCGACGAGTTCGTCGTCCCCGACGGGGCCATCCTCGCCGAGGAAGCGCCCGCTGCGGACGGTACCGTGTTGCGACGGATCATCGCCGATGGGGCTCCGACGCCTGACGCAACCGCCCTCACGGCTAGCTTGGAGGACGGCTACCTGGTGCTGATCTCGAATCCTGCGGCGGGGAACGGCGGGAAATGACCTCCCGGATCGAACGCGCACGCGGCGCGCTCGCGCTGTTCCGACTGGCCGCGCTGTCCATCGTTGGCCACCGCTTCTGGCTGCTGCCGCTACTGCCGCTCCTGTGGTTGGGCGTGCTCGCCGGCATGACGGCCATCGGCATGCGCGCCGGCAGTTTCGACCCGATGGACGCCCAGGGCGGCCTGATCGGCCTGCCGCTGACCGTCCTCGGTGTCTTCCTAGGGCTGCGCATCATCGCGGGCGAGATCGACGGCCGAAGCCTCGAGATCGCCTACACCGTGCCCGGCGGTTGCGAACGCGTGTGGTGGGCAAAGCTCGCTGGTGCCGTGATGATGCTGCTGGTTGCGGAAGCCTTGCTCGCCGTGCCGACCTGGATCTTCTTCACCGGGCCGTTTCCGCTGCATGTGCTCTACGGCGCGCTGCAACCAGCCGTCTTCTACATGGTGCTCGCGATGGCCATGGCGACCCTCTTCCGGAGCGAGGTGGCGGGGGCGATGGCGACGGTCGCCGTGCTGGGTTTCAACGGGATCGTCACGGGATTCGGCGAGCAGCAGGTGCGCGTCTCGCCGTTCTTCAATCCGCTCGCGGCGACGAGTTCCGATCCGGCCGACATCCTCGCCTGGACCGTGCAGAACCGCATCGGCGTGGCCCTCGTTACCACGGGCATCCTGGCGCTGGCGTTCATGCGTGCCAATAGGCGGGAACGCATGCTCGCTGGCTGAAGCCTCGGCACACGGGCGTCCTCGCCCGCATGAACTATTGGCTCAGCAGGTCCAGCGAGCGCGACCCGCGAAGCGGCGGACACTGCCATTCCCAGGTCAGCAGGCCACTCTCCGTCAGATTCGCATAGCGGCACTGCGTGACGGTGTCGATGAAGTGGCAGCGCACGCTCTTGATGCGGATGCTCCAACTCGGATCGAACGCGGCGCTCCGGCAAGCGACGCGATGCTGCGAGTTGGTATATTGGTCGCGGTAGCTGGCAACGATGGCGTCGACCGCCTCGGGGGTGTACTGCGCTGGCAGCAGCGCTCGTGATTCCTCGAAGAACTCCACGATGGAGTGCGCCGTCCGGGGTACGGCAGCGGTACCAAGCCAGCCGATGCCGGCCTCCAAGTCCACGGGCACGCCGCCGCGACCATGCAGGTAGATGTCGGCGGCTGACGCCTGCGCCCACTTGAAGCCGCGCTTGGCGGCAGCGACCAGGAACGGCAGTGCTTCCTTGTACCGCTTCTGCTTGTACAGATGCGCCCCTTGGCTGAACGCGTCGTAGACCTGCGAGATGAATTGGCCGCTCGGCATCTGCCCGAACTCCGGTTCGGGCGCCGTGATCACGGGGGCCGTGACGACCATTTCCTCGATGTCGCCTGTGCCCGCGGCGTGGATGTCCGGCGAGTCGTCGTCCCGTTCATCCACGAAACGGCACCTGAGGTCCTCGACGACCTCCCCGTACAGCCGACAGGCCACGCGATGGCGGTGGTTGCCGTACGACGCGGTGTACCTGTCCACGATCCGCTGGGCCGTTGGGCGGTAGTCGGGAGGCAGTTGAGCCATCATCCGCTCGAAGTAGGTCTCGATGCGCGACAGCGTCTCCGACTCGGCGGCAACGCCAAGCCAGCCTATGCCCGCCTCGGTGTCGCGTGGCACGCCGCCACGACCGTTGAGGACGATGTCGCCTAGGGACGCCTGTGGGACCTTGAACCCGCGCTCGGCCGCAGCCCTCAGGTAAGGCAAGGCCTCGGCGTAGCGGCCATCGTCGTACAGGCGGCCGCCACGCTCGGCCGCCGCGTAAATCTCCGCGATGAAATCGGCGGAAGGCGCGTGGCCCGGTTCCGGGGCAGCAGCGCGGACGATGGGCTCTGGTCGGGGTTCCTCGGCAAGGGCAAGCGTGGCCAGGAAGGCGAGGGCCACGATGCCAGCGCGGATGGCGCTCAGTTCAAGCAACCGGCGAACAAGCGACATTCGGCGGGTTTTGCAAGCGGAGGTGAAGGGATGGAAGCACTTCGCAGCCAATACAGTCAACGGCCTAGCACGTTGCCCAACGCCCGCGCACCTGCGTATTCCAATCGAAGCGGGCCGGGTGCATAGTGGCGCACCTTTCGACCAAGCCGACCGTTGCGCCCTCTCCACCACTACTGCCTCGCGACTGGCACCTGGTTCGCTGCTCACGGCGTGCAGGGCGTTATGTTCGCGTGGCTTGTCACCATGGTTTTGCACGAGACGCCGCAGATGGTCGGCGTCGCGCAGATGGCGATGCTCGTGCCGGTGATGCTCCTCATGCTCTTCGGCGGCGGCGTCGCGGACGCCCTCGGCGGACGCCGGATCGCCATCCTAGCGCAGAGCTTCGCCGTGGTGCCGAGCATCGGCCTGTTGCTGGTGCTCGCCTTCGACGCGTTGGACTTCCGGTTGATGATCATCTACGCCGTCGCGATGGGCTGCGCGACGGCGTTCGTGACGCCCGCTCGCGACGGGCTGCTCAACCTGGTCGCCGAAGGTCGGATCCAGCGCACCGTGACGCTGGTCAGCCTGATCCAGTTCGGGGTGCAGATGGTCGGGTTCACGGTCGCGGGTCTCGCTGGCCGGATCGGCCCGTTGGCCGTTATCGGGTTCCAGACCGCGGTGCTGATCGTCGGTGCCGTCGCCTATACGCGGCTGCCGTCGCCGCCGGTGCGTTCGGTCGTCATGCCGTCGCTCCGAGAACTCATCGGCTCGGTGGTGGAGGGCAGTCAGACCGTGCTGCGCTCCGACTCTATGCGTCCCGTGGTGGTGCAGAACATCGCCATGGGCATCTGCTTCATGGGCTCCTACATCGTTGCCATGCCGCTCCTGGTCCGCGAGGTATACCAAGGCGATGCGTCGGACCTGTCGATGGTGATGATTGCCAACGCCCTCGGCCTCGTGACGTCGATCCTGCTCCTGCTCCTGGGCGGCGGCCTACGTCGGCAAGGCAGGGCGCTGCTGCTCGCGCACTTCCTGGGGTGCATATTCCTCGCCGCGGCTGGCCTCGACTTCGGCTTCTGGGCTGCGATCGGGTGCATCTACCTGTGGGGCGCCTGCGGCGGCGTGGCGATGAGCATGTCGCGCACGATCATGCAGGAAGCGGCCCCGGACGGTCAGCGTGGCCGGGTGATGGCGTTCTTCTCGTTCTCGTTCATGGGCGCCGGTCCACTCGGCGCGCTGATCGCCGGCTACCTCGTCGGTTGGGTCGGTCCGCCCTTGGCACTCTTCATCTCCTCGGCGACGCTCATGGTCGTCATCGTCGCCGTGGCGCTGACCTCGTCGCTGTGGAACATGACGGCGGACGCCTTCCTCGCCACGTCTCGGTCGGAGACGCCACCGGCGGACGAGCCGCGCCAGGCGGCCGGATGACCGACCTGCCGCTCGGCAAGCAGGTCGACGCGCCGCGTCACGTTGACCCGTCCGTGCTGCGGCCCATCGACCGAGCGGTGGCGCGCGAAGGTCTCGGGGTGGGGGAGCCGCTGCCTTTCGACGGGGAAGATGTCTGGCGGTGCTACGAAATGTCTTGGCTGCGGCCCGGCGGGTTGCCCCGAATCGGCGTGCTGACATTGCGGGTTCCGTGCCCTTCCCCGGCGACGGTCGAAAGCAAGTCCTTGAAGCTCTACCTGAACGGCTTCGCGCACACGGAGTTCGCGAGTGCGGGCGACGTGGAGGCGAGGATCAGGACGGATCTCGAAGTGCTGACCGGCGCTGCAGTTGGGGCGGATTTGGCGGAAGGCCCGGGTGATGGCAAGGCGAGCGACTTCACGAGCTTCTGCCTCGACGGACTGCCAGTCGAAGTTGATCGCTACGAGCCTGACGCGGCGTTGCTTGAGCGGGCTGGTTCCACGGGCGGAGAGGCCGTTCACACGCACCTCTTTCGTTCCGTCTGCCCGATCACCGCGCAACCAGACTGGGGCTCGGTCGCGGTGTCGTGGCGCGGCAAGCGACTCGATCGCGCCAGTCTGCTCCGCTACCTGGTGTCCTTCCGCGATGCTGCGGGTTTCCACGAAGATGTGATCGAGCGGATCTTCATCGATCTATGTGCGGCAACCGACGCGGCTGAACTGACGGTCGACGGTCGGTTCCTCCGGCGTGGTGGCATCGACCTCAACCCCTATCGTTCGACCCGCGGAAGCCGAGCCCCCATGATCCGGTTGTGGCGACAGTAACGAGAGCGGAATGCGGACGGGGACGTCCGCGTATCACTTAGGAGCAAGAGATGCCGATGCACAACCCCCCCCGCATCCTGGCGGGGTCATCAGGAGGCAGTGCCTCGAACCGCTTGGCTTGTCAGTGAAGGGAGCCGCGCAACACCTTGGTGTTGCCCGACAATCTCTTTCCGAGTTGGTCAACGAGCGTGGTGGGGTGTCTGTGGATATGGCGATCCGGCTCTCCAAGGCGTTCGGTTCTTCGCCGGAGATGTGGCTTGGCCTACAGATGGCCTATGACCTCTGGCAGGCCAGAGGCCGCATGGACACTATTCAGGTGGCGCGGATCGAGGCGGCCTAAACCCACGGCCAACGCCTGGCGGTTGGCTTCGTGCCGAACTGACCTGCCTTACTTGCGGCGCTAACGGGCGCTCTTCAACCCGATCGCCCCGAGCACGTCCGCCACGTTCACCCGGTAGACGACGCCTACCCGCACTTCGGTGACGCGCGGTTCCACGTCGACGGCGATGGGGAACCCTTCAGCCGTATACGCGCGATTCCGATACCCCGCGTAGGCTGCACGGGCGATCACCGAGACGTTGGAGCCGAGATCCACCTCGACACCCGCACCGTACTTCCAGCCGATGTGCGTCGCCTCGTCCTTGAGTGTCATCCCGCCGAAGTCGATCTGGCCCTCGCCACCGGCTATGGTTGGCCCGACGCCGGCATAGGCGGACACCATCCCGAAGTCGTAGCCACCGAACCAGAGCAGGTCTACGCTGTGGACGATGTCGCCCGTGACGTCGGCGGAGAACAATGGCGGGAGCTCCACCGTGGTCGTGTCGGAAGCGTCCTGCTGCGTGAGCGCCCCCTCGAAGCCGATGAAGAAACCGGTGTCCTCGTCGGACTTGACCACGTACTGGGCAACCACGCCGATTCCGCCACCATCGGCGCTGAGCGTCTGGTCCTCGATGCCCGGAACCGCGGTGCTGAGGTCTTCCTCCCAGCTACCGGCAGCGGCCTGCAGGCCAATGCGGAGTTCCTGCGCTGCGTCGGCCGCCGGCGCGATCAGAACGGCACCGATTGCCGCGAGTACGGCAAAGGCGGGCGAAAGGAGGTTCTTGTCTGACATGCCTTGTCCTCGTGCGCGTGAGAGGGTTCAAACAAAGAGCGCCGCCCGGCGCCCAATGGCAGCGAAGCATAACCGATTGCCGATGGCCCGACAGGCGCCGATGCGTGAGCCTCGGACCGGCGCGGGCGCCGACACCACGGTATGTCATTCCGCCCCCAAAGCGATTAGGATTCTTGTTCGGCTTTAGTCGATGGCGACCGTACCGGTCCCCTCGCGACGAGACGTTGTCAACCCCGCCAGGCCCGGAAGGGAGCAACGGTCGCAGCGCCTTCGTGCGCCGGGGTGTGATGGGTACGGTCACCTCCAATTCGCTGCGCTCTGCCCTAAGAGCGCCCTTGGAGAGGTGTCCGAGCGGTCGAAGGAGCACGCCTGGAAAGTGTGTATGGGCGAAAGTCCATCGAGGGTTCGAATCCCTCCCTCTCCGCCATACGGTCCGAATCGCTTTGAGGGCAGTTGCCTGCGACTCGAACTAGCTCGCTATCAATTGCGTAACGTGATGGTTACCGTTCGTCGTGCTGCAAGTCACAGAATACGTTGACATCTAGACTGCCAAGCGGCTATGGCGAGACTATCGGCGGAGGCGGCTGGAGGAATGAACGATGGCATTGACGCGCGGTTTCAAGGTGACTGTCCGGGAACGGCTTCAGCGCGACCCGTCTTTTCGCGAGGCGCTTCTGACGGAGGCCGTCGACTGCCTCTTGTCGAGTGACATCGACACGGGCAAATCGCTGCTCCGCGACTACATCAATGCGACGATCGGGTTCGGTGAACTCGGGGATTGACCGACAAGTCCCCCAAGAGCCTGATGCGCATGCTTAGTCAGAACGGCAATCCGCAAGCGCGAAACCTCTTCGAGATCATCGGCTGTCTGCAGGAGCGCGAAGGAGTCCACCTTGAGGTCCAGGCGGTCAGGGCGACGGGCGACGTCGCGTGAACAGCTAGCGCATGGTCTTCAGGAGGTCTACGGATAGAGCCAGAACCGGTGTTGGCGCCTCTCGGCCAACAGTCTCTACAGCACAACCGATCTCAATGGTGCGCCAACTCGTGCCATTCAGTTGAAACGCATGGGACGCCCAAACCGCCTGACTGCCGACGGAGTTTCTAGCGGCGTGTGCCGGAGCTTCGGGCCGATGGCTTTGATGGCCACGGCGTGCTTGGCCACCGGGAATGTACACGCGCAGTGGTACGCAGGAGTCGCCCTGGGCGCCAATGCTTCGCGTGACGTCGTCGTGGAGAGCCGCAGCAATGACCGCGCCAGCATCTGCGACGAGTACATAAACCCGCGAGCGCTCGGGGTGCCCGGCTGCACCACGCCCGACCGCGGCGCAGGGGACGGATGGCTCGCGCCGTTCGACCCGGGTGCGGGGTTTTCCGCTGAGGCGGAGTTGGGACTCCGCGTGTCGCCACGACTTCGCCTCGCCGCCGTCTACGGTCGCAACGCAACGGAGTTCGGCCAGACCGTGTCGTCCACCGACGCCACGGGCGCGGACTTCGACAAGATCGGCAATGAACTGTCGATCGGCGAGGAGACCCTGGGTGATGTGACCTCGGACGAAGTCCAGATCGTCGTCTACCGCGACTGGCCGAACGGAACCCGTTGGACACCCTACGCGGGCATCGGCGTGTCGGTCTCCCACACGCGCAAGGACTTCTCGTGGGTCTGGGCGAGGAGCGCCGACCCCGCAGACATCGCGACCGGCCTCGACCAGCCGAACGCCGAGGAGATCCGGCGCAACCTTGCCGGGACCGTCAGCGTGGGACGCAGGACACTGCGCGACACCGTAGTTGGATACGTCCTAGTTGCCGGCATCGACCGCAAGCTGTCGGAGAACGTCTCGGTCGGACTCAAGGCCCAGTGGAAGCGCTTCGAGGCGTTCGAGTCCGCCGGCTACGAGGGCGACCTGTTGCGCAGCCACCCGCCCAACCTACGTCTGGACGGCAGCGAGCCGGTCAGTGCGTGGTCGCGAACTGGCGACACCGGGCGCTTCGCCGTGCTGTTTAACATCCGCTACGCGTTGCCGTAGCGAGCTTCGCCGAGCCGACTGCTTCGGCCGCAGCGAAGTTCGGGCGTCGCAAGGCACATGGATTAGGTCCAGCGCGGCACTGTCCGGTCGCCGGCTGGACCTGTCCCCGACTTCCGGCCGGATTGCCGCGTTGCCTGACCTCACCAACGCGACTTGGTGTGCCGTGCGCTCGTACCTCTTGGTACGTTGCCGCGTGGTTGGTTGCGGGCTAGGATGGCGCGCCTTTGGTAGCCGGTAGGGGTCTATGGACATCGCGGATCTGCAGGGGCGAATCAGGAAGTTCGCCGAGGAACGCGATTGGGGCCGGTTCCACTCACCGAAGAACATCTCGATGGCCTTGTCCGTGGAGGTGGCTGAGTTGGTCGAGCACTTCCAGTGGCTCACTGAGGCCGAGTCGGCGTCACCCGATGCGGTCGACAGGTTGGCGGTGGCGGCTGAGATCGCCGATGTTCAGATCTACCTGCTACTGCTTGCTGACAGGCTCAACGTAGATCTCGAGGCATCTGTCCGAAACAAGATCACGGTTAACGCAGCTAAATATCCGGTTCGACCGGGCTGACGTAGTACTGACGGGAGGCCTACGCCCACATGATCGTCTATTCTGCAACTCGTAGAGAGTTCACGCACGACGTCCTGTCAAACAACATTGAGGACGAGATTCTCGACGTCTTTTCGACTAGATTGGGCCGGCGCCCGCCAAGGTCTGAGATCAATGCATGGAAAAACTCCATGCAATACATGAACAACGTCCTTACGAAAGGCGGGATATCGGATGCTGCCGGCGTAGCCATTGAGTACCAGATACCACTCACGTCTAGGCGGGTTGACTTCATCCTCTCGGGCATGGACGAGAAAGACCGGGACACTGCGGTCATCGTAGAACTGAAGCAGTGGACCGATGTGCGACCGACGCCGAAGGACGCCATCGTGGAGACGTACGTTGCTGGTGCTGCAAGGGAAGTAACCCATCCGTCTTATCAGGCTTGGACCTACGCCGCGCTCATCAAGGACTACAACGCCGATGTGCAGGACCAAGGCATCGCGTTGCGGCCGTGCGCCTACCTGCACAACTGTCGCGACGGGTCGGTATTGAGATCACCCTTCTACGACGACCACACTCGTCGTGCGCCCGTGTTCCTACGTGACGACGTGCAGTCACTGGCTGACTTTTTGCGGGCGCACGTAGCGAAAGGAGACAGGTCAGGCGTTCTCTATCGCATTGACCATGGCCGCATTCGACCGTCCAAGAACCTTGCTGACCACCTCGTCTCGCTACTGCGCGGCAATCAAGAGTTTCAGATGATTGATGACCAGAAGGTTGTCTATGAGACGGCTCTCGAGTTGTCAGGCCAAGGCTCGCGGGATAGAAAAAAAGTGTTGTTGGTAGAGGGTGGCCCTGGTACAGGGAAATCGGTCGTAGCCGTGAATCTCCTAGTCGAACTCACGTCGCGGGGACTAGTTGCTCAGTATGTGTCTCGGAATGCGGCTCCAAGAGCTGTCTACGAGAGCAAATTGGCAGGGACGTTCCAGAAGACGCGTATCGCGAACCTGTTCAAGGGATCCGGCGCTTTTGTTGACCGTCCGAAGGACGAGTTGGACTGCCTAATCGTCGACGAAGCCCATCGGCTCAATGCGAAGTCCGGGTTATTCCAGAATCAAGGTGACAATCAGATAGCGGAGATCGTACATTCCGCCAAGTGCGCCGTGTTCTTTTTGGACCAAGATCAACGAGTCACACTCAAGGACATTGGCGATCGAGACGAGATCCGTCGCGTTGCCGAAGAAGCAGCGGCAGATCTGACCGAACTCAAGCTAGAGTCGCAGTTCCGCTGTAACGGGTCCGATGGATACCTGGCGTGGGTGAGCGATTCCCTTCAGATCGAAGGGACGGCCAACGAGTCGCTGGCTGGCGTCGACTACGACTTTCGCGTCCTCGACTCTCCGAATGAACTCCGGGACTTGATACGACTCCGCAACGAAGAGCGCAACAAGGCTCGGATGGTTGCAGGCTATTGCTGGGACTGGAAAGGCAAGAGGAGCCCCAATGTCAAGGACGTGAACATTCCGGAGTATGGTTTTGCAATGCGCTGGAATCTCGACCAGGATGGTTCGCTCTGGATCGTGGCCCCCAGTTCAGTCTCCGAGATTGGCTGTATCCACACATGTCAGGGGTTGGAGCTTGACTACGTGGGCGTAATCGTGGGCAGGGATCTCGTAGTTCGACACGGGGATGTCGTAACCGACGCGGCTCAGCGGTCATCTCAAGATAGGTCGATTCACGGCTACAAAAAGATGCTGAAGAGTGACCCCGGGACTGCCAAGGCGTTGGCCGATCGGATCATCAAGAACACATACCGTACGCTGATGACTCGAGGGCAGCGCGGGTGCTACATGTTCTGTGTCGACCGGGAGACGAACGAATACTTCAAGATGCGAGCGGGGGGCAGAACCGCTGCTACCGATGCCGACATGCTACAAGCTGCGGACGCCCCACCGCCGCCTTACAAGCGGTAGGCTCCCTGTTCGAGGCCTAACCCTTGGCGTGCCCGGCTGCGGCGCGGTCAACAGTCATGGCGGGCGCTCGTCGACTCCCACACCTGTCAGATCGCCGCGACGCACGAGGTAGGAGGCTCTCGCCTGATCGTCGTCGACATGGTGTCCAGCACTGGCTCACCGAGCCGTAAGTCGATCGCACGCAGTGGGCCACTGGCTGTGCCTGTCCATCCCGACACGCTCACGAGCGACGTCGCGTGCCAATACCTCGCTGGCGGCTCGAACGGCGGGACGAAGCCGGAGAACGTCGACCGCAACATGGTCGCGGGCCAACGCTACCTGCTCCGTGGTCGCGCACCCGGCCCAGTTCCCAACCAACCCCTAGCGTTTCACGACGACGGCACACACGCTGCTGCAGAATACCGTGCTGTTGTCCCTGTGAACGCACCCATTCATGGTCAGCGGCGCGCCCCGATACGGCGAACCCCGGGGTCATCCTCCGCCGTCTGCGCCGTTGCCGAACCGCGCGATCAATTCCTCGCCGTCCGTGCAGTCGACAATCCACTCCCCAACCCGCTCGAGCTCCTCGGGGTCGCCCACGGCGGCGAGCAGTGGTGCCAGCCTCCCGGCCGTGCCGTCGCCGAACCTTCGGCCGGCTTGCACGCTGAGGAGCTTTCGCTCGTGCTCCAAGCCCCGCGCAAGCCCTTCGCGGCGCCCCGTGCGCTCGGCGCGCCTGATTCGCCGACGCACATTGTCCTCCATCACCGAGAATGCCATGCCTTCCTCCGATTCCTCCGGTTTGCCCGTTCCCGTGGTCCGTTCGACCAGCGCCGCAGCTTGCTCTGGCGAGAACCATGTCGGCGTTGTCGTCGCCAGCCATTCTGCGTACGCCGCGCGGATCGCTTCGGCGTGCGTGCGGAGTCCGCCCAGCCAGTGGCCCAGGTTCCGCAGTTCCGACTCCGCGTCGGTCGTTCCCGTGGCGGCGTTCAGTTGGAACAGCGTCGAGACCAGGTTGCGCGCCGGGAGATGTTCCGCGGCCATCCGGCGGGCGTCAAGGGCGTGGTAAGGCAGCCCGACCAGGAGCAGCACCTCGCCGTCGGCGTCGACCGCGACGCGCTTAGCGGCCCCGGGCGCGGTCCAGCGGCGGCGTCCGGAGTGGACCACGACGCACAGCGCCCGGAGCCGCCCATCGGCGTCGAGCGTGCCGTCGCGGCGTAACCGCTCCGCAGCCATGCCGATGTTGCGCAGGACACGGCGCGCCATATCGGCGTCCACCGTGGATTGGAACTCTAGGAACAGCACCAGCGACCGGTCGGAGCCATCGCGGTAACGGACGCGCCAGACCGAGTCGCCGCGCCGCCTTGCGCCGCCGTGGACCCACTCGCCGGAGATGTCGGCGAGGGTCGCGAAGTCGAGCAGCGCGGCGATGTCGGGAAAGAAGCCGGCGAGCAGATGCTCGACGACGATGGACAGCGAGAAGAACTGCTTCCACGCGGCGTCGTGGCTCTTCCGCGGCGGACGCTCGGGCACCTAGGGCTCCGTGTGGCGTGTGACGACGAGGGCACGCTATCCGGCGGCACACGGGGGTGGAAGTGGACATCGGCCCGGCTTGGCGGAGGACATCGGCGCTTTGGCGTGTGCGAGATTCGCCCAATCGCGGGCTCGCAGAATACGGTCGACAGGTCAAAACCCGGCGCGCGCCGGATCGTCGCGTCCCGCCGACGTCATGGAACTTGAAGCGGAGTCTGTTTCCTATCTCGTCTGTCGCCGATTCGCGTCGACTCGTCCTCTGCCAGCTATCTCGCGAGATACCTGCGGGACAACAAGCCGCTGCCCGACATGAGCCTTGAACGCATGCACGCGGCACCGCGATGAGCCACGAAGCCCTGCCAACGGAAACTGGCTCCTCGTTTCGCATCCGCGCTGTTCTGTTCCGCTCGTCGTCATGGCTGGTTGGTCCAGATGCCTCGGCGACCTCGTCCTCCGGCAGCGTCACGAGCGCGAGGTAGGTCGCATTCTAGCGTCCGGGCGTAACCCGGATACGGAGTTGATGCGACCCCCTGATTCTCGCGGATCCCGATAGCCTGCCGTCGACAATCCCGTCTCCGGGAGTTTGGTTCCTTGGCGGAATGCCACGCGGGGCGAATTTCCTACGCAGATTCGAGAGATCGCCCAACGACAACGCCTCGGCAAGGGGCTAGCGTCCTGGCATGGATGAACACAACGACGCGGACGAGCCGGCCCGTTTCCCGTTTGACGCCATCTACAAGGCGCTTTGCTGTCATCGACAGACAATCGAGAACATCCTCACCGGCTACCTGGCCGAGCCCGTCGGCCCGTTGCCCATGGGCTGGATCGACAGCTTGGATTTCGATGGCCTACGCAAGCTGTCGACGGAGTGGGTCACGCGAGAGTTTCGAATGCGGCGCGGCGACCAGATCTGGCAAGTGCCATTCAAGGCACAGGCGCAAGCCGCGGGCTATCCGCGATTCCTGCTGCTCAACTTGGAGTTCCAGTCACGTCGCGACGGATTCATGGCGCTGCGGTTCCTTGAGTACGGCAATGAGCTCTACCGCGAAGTACGCGCCCAGGGCGTCGTTGGCGAAGGGGAGCCATGCCCGGTGCTGTGCATACTCCTGCGCAACGGCGGCTCGCCGTGGACTGCGCCGACGTCTGCGGCGGCAACACTATCTGTGCCGGCTGCGCTTGGTCGTGCAGTCGTCCCGCCAGGCCTCGTAGCGTTCCACCCGTGGGGATACTTCCCGCTCGATTTCGTTGCGCATCGTGACCGGCCTCACATTCCCGGCGACATCATCTCGATGATGGTTGGGATCGAGTTCGCCAAGGAGCGCGCGGACCTCGTGGCACCCCTTTGGGAGACGGTACGGCAACTCGCGGACGACGAGTTGCGCGACACGGTGGCGCGCTGGCTCAGACGTATGGACGCGCACTACAATCTGAATCTGCCCGGCTTGCAGGAGTTGTTAGCGATGGAAGACGTGACCGAACTGACTTCGAGACTGGACGAGACGATCGAGGAGTGGCGCCGGGACGCGTTGATGGAGGGCGAGAACCGGGGTGCCGCCCGTTCCCGAGCGCTGTTGTTGGGGCTGGCGAGCCAGCGGTTCGGCGTAGAGACCGCCGAGCGCCTCGACGGCCTCCTGGGTGCCGTCAGCGACTGGGATCAGCTCGCTTCGGTGGGCGAGTCGATCATTGACGCGAACTCTGGCATCGACTTGACGGACCGGATTGCTGCATTGATGCGCTCCTAACGCCCGCCTGCGGTAGCGCACGGCGCCTTCCGGCGGTCCACCTGGCCCGAGGAGAGCCGGTGTAGAACCCGGTCGGTGGCATGGTTCTGGTTGCTCAAGCCAGAAGCGTCTGAGGACAGCACGCACGAGCGATCTGGCCCAATCGAGGTCCAAACGGTGGGGTAGCTGCGGCCGCTGCCGATCACGACGTTGTACCGTATGCTGATGCAGGTCACAGAGCAACGCGGCACCGAATGCGCGCGACCCTTCCTCTCCTGATCGCTACCCTGTACCTGTCGACAGTCGCCGGCGAACTCCCAGAGCGCACCATCCTCGACGACTACGTCGCCCAACCCGACGACTCCCACACTTGGCAGATTGCCGCGACTAAGGAACTCAATAGCTCCCGCCTGGTCATCGTCGACATGGTATCCCAGCACTGGCTTAGCCCGGGGCAAGTCGATCGCACGGAATGGCGCCACTGGCTGCGTCTATCCATCCCGGACACCCTCACGAGCGACGTCGCGTTCCTCTACCTCGCTGGTGGCTCGAACACCGGTCCGATGCCGGAGAACGTCGACCCGAACATGGTCGCTATCGCCAACGCCACCGGCTCCGTGGTCGCGCAACTCGGCCCAGTTCCCAACCAGCCGCTGGCCTTCGACGGCGACGGGGTGCCGCGGTGGGAGGATGACCTCGTTGGCTACAACTGGGCCCGGTCCTTCACGGGCGACGAGCCGAAGCGGCTCGTACTCGACGCCATGACCAAGAGCGCCGTGCGCGCCATGGACACTGTCACCGCGATCATGGCGATGCCCGAGTGGGGCGAGCGGCGCATCGAGCGGTTCGTCGTGTCCGGCATCTCGAAGCGCGGGTGGACGAGTTGGCTTGCCGCCGCCGTGGACGAGCGGGTCGTGGGCATCGCGCCGATCGTGTTCGACGTGCTCAACATGGAGGCGTCGATCCGCCATCACTTCGCGGCGTACGGGCACTTCTCGCAGGCGGTTGCCGAGTTCACCTTGCACGGCATCCTGCCGCGTCTCGGCGAGCCGGAGGTCAACGCGCTGCTGCAGGTCGCGGATCCCTACCAGTACCGGCACCGCGTCACCGTTCCCAAGCTGATCCTCAACGCCGTCGGCGACGAGTTCTTCCTGCCGGACTCGTCGCAGTTCTACTGGGATGATCTGCGCGGCGCGAGTTACCTCCGGTATGTCCCGAACGCCGACCACAGCATGTACGGCACGGATGTCTTCGACTCGGTTGCCGCTTTCCATTGGCTGATGGTCAACGACCGACGACCGCCGCGGTTTACCTGGCTACGTCGTTACGGTGACGCATTGCGGGTGCTTCCCGAAGATCAGCCCGAGCGCGTACTGCTCTGGCAGGCGACCAACCCAGAGGCCCGCGACTTCCGCCTCGCGACTCTGGGCCCTGCTTTTGTCAGCACGCCCATCGAACCGGACAAGCATGGCATGTATAGCGCCGAGGTGCTGTCGCCCGACCGCGGCTGGACGGCGTGGTTCCTTGAACTGACCTACGACGTTGGCGCGCCCAAGCCGCTGAAGCTGACCACGGACGTCGTCGTCACGCCCGATGTTCTGCCGTTTGCCGATAAGCCCCTCCATCTGCCGACCTCGGTCACCGGGGTTTGCAGGGCGGAGGATCCGGCGGCGGCGCGGGATGCTCTCGTTGGGGCTCCGAAGGAAGAGTTGGACATCGACAAGCTCACCACGGAGATCCTTGGCGACCGGCTCTACGTGAACTGGACGCCAAGCGACATTCGCACCAGCGCCATGGCGGTCGGCAGGTTCCTCGAGGCCGAGGGGTGTGGCAACGGGTACTTCCAGCTTGAATCCGGCGAAGGCATGACCTTGCCGCCTGAACGGTGAAGACGTGGCGTCCCAGTCGGATCGCCAAGGTGACGCCGCGCGTCTTCGCGGCATTTCTGTTGTTGACACCCGCTTGGGGTAACGCCGAGACCGAACGCGAGCCCGACATCACGGTGATCGCGGAACGGGTAGGCAAGTGGGAGATGTCCTTTGAGGACATGGAGTTCGTGAACCGCGCGATCAGTTGCGGCAAACGTCTCTATTCGGACGGGCAGAAGCGCGCGGCTTGGCCCTATATCAAGATGGGCGCGCGCTACGGCGACATCGACAGTCAATTCATTGCGTCGAACATGCTCATCGCCGGCGAGGATGTGCCGAAGGATTGGAACGCTGCGGTTGGCTGGCTCGGGGTCGCCGCTGAAGGGAACATCAAGCCGCTGGCACAGAAACGACTGCGCGAGTCCAAAGAGACGTTGTGCGGTGGGCGCGCCGATTGCGAGCAGGCCTTCGACGACATCGTTGCCGACTATATCGGAGCCGTTACGGACGCCGTGCGACCGGCATGGCCTGTCGCCTCGTAAGGCGCACCTCAGGGCTGTCGATCCGCATCAGTAACGGCGCCCGGAGGGTCTCGTGCAAGTTCACCAGGCTTCTGCCTGCCAGCGGCATACTCGCGGACGCGGACTTGGAAGCAGTCATGGGCACTGGCATGGCGCCAGGGATCGGACCGGTTTTGGCTACGGCCTACCCCGGTAGGCTTGGATTCGTCGTCCGCAATCCGCGTGGGCCGGGGACGAGACGGTTACGCTGCCCCGACCTTGGTGACTGAGATCTGGTCTGGCAGGGATCAGAGCGGCATCTACCGCCGCACGTCGATGGCAACGTCGAACTCGCCGAAGTCCGTTCCGACCACACGGTCCGCGAAGCGGAATGCGCGTACGACCTCGGGCGCAGCCGAGCCCCCGCGCTCGGTCCTCTCTGGATCGAGCACGAACCGTACAAATCCGCCGACTGGGCCCGGGCCGACCTGCAGAGTGCCGTGGCGATCCTCGCCGGGCTGGCGCTCGCGGTACGCGTCGCCGTCCCGCACGACATCCAACGTCCGGGTCTCCTCGATTCTTAAGGGGGTGGCGGACCAGCCCGCACACGTCCGGTACGCATCCGTGGACTCAACGACTGCCTGTTCCAGGAGGTCTGGCCGGTAGTCGAGTCGTTCGCCCTCGGTGACTGCTAGGCACAGAGGTGCGAGCGGTAGGCCGCCTTGGGCCAGTGGTCGACCCATGGCGCCGCCTGCTCGTGCGTTCAATTCCGTGGGGAAGTAGCCGTCCTCGGCGAGTATCCCGTCGATCCCGAACGGCCCCCGGTAACCCACCGTCTCGCGTAGCGCTGCTCCAACGCGGTATGCGAGATCGCGCATCGCTTTGCGGTCGTCGGGGAGCGGATCGAACGCCGTCGCACACCCGGCATAGTGCAGGCGATCCCCAGCGGCCGGACGGAGGACGACCATCTCGACGGGCCGGAACACCGCCACGGCGTCGCGGAACACGATGCCGTGGATGCTTGCCGGAATGCCTTCCAGGAACGGCATGACGCGGATCCGGTCGGCCATCCGGCGCAGCGACGCGAAGGATTCGTGGCCGTCGTGGCCGTGCCGCACCCACCGCAGACCCATGCCGCCGCCGTGCGTGCCCTCCCGGGCGTCGGCAGCCCAGACCGTCCCGAGGCCGCGGTCGAGTTCCTTGGCGGCGGACCTAAGCGCCTCGTAATCGGCGGCGACGATTCGAGAAGGCGCGCGACGTACACCGACGGCATCCCAAAAGTCATCGATACGCACTTTGTCCTCGAGGGCCGCCCAGGCGGGAGGGCGGCCGGCATACGCTCTCCGGCCCGCGGCATCGACCGAGTCCGCCAACGGGCTGGCGAAGATGAACCGTGCAGTGCTCGAAGGATCCCACGAGTCGATATCGCGACGCAGATCGGCAGGCAGGTCCTCGACCGCCCGACGTAGCATTCGGTAGTGATCGAGCTCGTCCGTGGTTGGGATGCCCAACACCCGAAGCTCCGCCTCGTCCGGCGTCGGCAAGGGGCCTGTCCCCTCGCTCCCGGCGATGAGGAACGGATGCGCGGCACCAAGCCCGGTCAGTCGCCGCGCGAGTCCGCTCAGGCTCTCGGCGGCCGCGACCTGTCCGGCCACCAGGAACTTCCGGTCGGCGAAGACCGGACGCAGCAAGCCTTCGTAGTAGGCGTTCGCCTCTTCGGCCAACGGAGAGACCTTGTCGTTCATGGTGAGTTCCTCGTGGGGACATCGTCCCGGAGGAACCATCGACAGAAGGACACCTTCTCCGGGAGGGGAGAGGTCCGTCGATTTCAAATGGGGATCAGGTAGTCGGCAACCACCCGACAGGACGAACCTCGCCACCAGCGCCACGCGCCAGCATGGCGACGCACGTCCAGCGGTGGATGTGGTGGGCGGGGTTCATGGGCGGCGTACGCTAATGACGCGCGGCCTTGGCGTCAAGGTGAGCGGTCCTTTCTGTTGCGAGAGCTACGCAGCGGCTTGGTACGCGGGCCTCCCGGCCCGCATTGGGTCTAGGCCGAATGGCGCACGAAGGCAAGCCGATGCGAACCCCAAAGCGGATGCGAACGGCCAGCGGTTCGGGGACGTGCGCGCACCGCCAAGCCCGGGCCGTGCGCTGGCAGCTAACGGCTGATCTCGATTTGCGCCGCCTTGGTGTCGTCGTACCACCAACCGTCGGGAAACGGTGACTTGTAGACCGCTAGGTCCTCCCGCTCCGGGCGACCGAATTTGTTCCAGTAGACAATGCGGAAAGGTGCAATTGCATCGAGGGGGATCTGGTAGAAGCCCCAAAGCAAGACCCGGTCCAAGGCACGGCACACGGTTGCCATTTCCTTAAGCGTCGTCACCTTGACGGCTTCGGCGATCAAGGCGTCGACGACGGGATCCGCGATGCCGGATGCGTTGAAACTCTGCGCTTGGGACGCCGATTGAGAGTGGAAAAAGTTGGCCAGGAAGACGATCGGCGGGGCGAGGATGTCGTTCTGCGTGACGATTGCGTCGTAGTCGAACTCCTGCCTGAGATTCACGAACTGCGCGGCGTCGACCAGCCGTATCCCGCCGTTGATTCCAAGTAGCTGCAGGGTGCCGAGATACGGTAGAAGGGTACGCTGATCGGCGCTGTCGACGGACAGGAACTCGATCTCGAAAGGCTCGCCGCTGCTGTTGACCAGCACGCCATCCTTGATGTGCCAGCCGCTCTGTGCCAGCAGAGTCCGGGCGCGTTCGAGGGATGCGCGATTGCGGCCCATCCCGGTGGACCGCGGGAAATCGAAGGCCTCGGTGAAGAGCCTCTCGGGCAGTTGATCGCGAAAAGGCGCCAGCAGCGCGAGTTCGTCCTCGCCCGGTAGTCCTCGGGCTTCGAGCGACGGCTCGCCGGAGAAATTGCTCAATGCCCGGTGGAGGAGGCCAAAGCGAAGCACGCGGTTTTCCCACTCGAAGTCCACGGCGAGCGTCAACGCTTCCCGAACCCGTGGATCCTTGAACCGTTCCCGGCGGTTGTTGAGGGCAAGGACCCGATTGATGCCGATTTCTTCGCGGTGGTCGAGATGGTCCATCACCAGCCAGCCCTTATCCCGGGCGGGAATGTCGTAGCCCGTCGCCCAGTAGCGAATGTCCGGCTCGAACCAGGTGTCGAACAATCCCTTGCGAAACGCTTCCCGGGCGACGGTCGCATCCCGATAGACTTCGTAGCGGATCTGATCGAAGTTGAAGCGGCCCTTGTTGACGGGGATGTCGCGCCCCCAGTAGTCGGGGACCCGCTCGTAACGGATGTGTCGGCCCTGCCTGACTTCCGCGACTCTGTAGGGACCGCTACCAAGCGGCGGTTCCAGCGAGGCCCGGTCGCGGTCCCGGTCTTCCCAATAATGGGCAGGCAGGATCGGAAACCAACTCAAGGGGAAGATGTTGGATACGGTTAGCTCACTGTCGAGCCGGAGGGCTATTTCGCGATCGCTTACGGTTTCCACGGATCGCACCCACGACAGGAACCCGCGGAAACGCAGGCTGGATTGAATGAGCTCGAGGGTGAACTTCACATCCCGGCTCGTGATCGGAACGCCGTCGTGCCACCGCGCCTGAGGATGCAAGCGGATGAAGAGCGTGCGTCTGTCGTCGGCAACGCTCAGTCCATCGGCCAACCAGCCATAGAAGCTGCTCATCTCTTCCGAGCGGTACGACACCAGGGAGTCGTAAAGCCAGGTGACGCCCGGTGCTGTCACGAATTGGTCCGTGATCAGGGATAGCGTGTTGAAGTCGTTCTGCGTCGACTGCAACAACACGCCGCCCTTCGGCGCGTCGGGGTTGATGTAGTCGAAGTGCGAGAAGTCCGCGGGGTATTTCAGTTCGTGGAAGAAGGAGATGCCGTGTTGGTACTTCGGTTCGGCGGCACCGGAAGATGCTGCAACTAGAAACGCCGTCGCAAGGGCTATGTACCGCACAGCCCTTGGGAGACCACCCACATCTCCACTTGCCTCAACCGATGACGGCGTCTAGAACCTTGGTCAGCGCAACGACGAGCGCGATGGTGCCGAGCGCATACCGCAACATGGCCCCGTTCTGTTTTGCCATATCCTCCTTGGTCGCGAAACGTAGCAGGTCGTCCTTGGTGGCAAAACGTTGCATGTCGTCGGAGACGCGCTGGAGGTCGTCCTTGGTAGCGAAACGTTGCAGGTTGTCGGAGACGCGCTGGAGGTCGTCGGCGACGCGCTGGACGTCGTCGGCCACGCGCTGGAGGTGGTCCTTGGTGGCGAAGCGCTCCAAGTCCTCCTTGGTGGCGAAGCGCTCGAGATCGTCCTTGGTGGCGAAGCGCTCGAGGTCCTCTTTGGTCGCGAATCGATCTAGGTCCTCCTTAGTCGCAAATCGATCCAGATCCGTCTTGGTTGCGACATTGTCGTTGACCGCATCGTTGATCTGCTCGACCACGGCCTCCGCCTGGGCATCGTCGAAGCCGGCGTGAGACAGCGCTTTGACGGCCTTGTGTGTGTCGAATACGGGCATCGGGCGTACGGCAAGGCATCGGCTTGCATACCTAGTCGGTGAATCCTAGTCCCACGATGGCCGGGTGTCCAACGCGCCACATGTTGACGAGCGTTTCGGCGGTCGGCCTAATGCATCTCTCGGGCTACTCAGCAAGGGGTGAAGTGGTGGGTACGTGCGATGCCTTTTGACCATCCGGAACTCATGCCGCAGATGCTGGCCAAGCGGGCCGCCAAGCAAGGCGGCGACACCGCGTTGCAGCACGTGGACGGATCGACCTTGCGGTTCGATGAAGCGTATACGGACGCTCTGCGCTGGGCCGACGCCCTGGAACGCCTAGGCACCGTGCGCGGGCGCCCGGTGGTCACGGTCTTCTCCAACTCGTTTGACGCTTACCGATCGTGGCTGGGCTGTGCCTGGTTGGGGGCGATCGAAGCTCCCGTCAACACGAACTACAAGGGCGACTGGTTGCGCCACGTCGTCAACAACACCGAGGCGGAAGTTGTGCTGACGGAAGCGCGCTTCAGCCAACCGCTGTTCGATATTGCCCATCAGCTCACCCACGTGAAGCACTGCGTGGTGTTCGGCAGCTTCGACTCGGTACCGCGGTCGTTGCCGTTCGACGTTTTGTCCGAGTCAGACTTTCTTGACGGTGCGACGGCCCGTGAGCGGGCCGAACCGGCGCCATGGGACATCTCTTCGCTCATCTACACGTCGGGTACCACGGGTCGCTCGAAAGCTGTGATGGTGCCTTGGCTGCAGCTCAACTCCTCCTTGGAAAGCGGGCTGATCCCGCGAGACAGGATTGAGGAACTCAGTCTGTATTCGCCTTACCCGGTGTTCCACGTCACTGGCAAAGCCGGGTTCTACTACGCGACCGTATTCGGCAATCCGAGTGTCATTCGCGAAGCTTTCTCGCCGAGTGAGTTTTGGGCCGACATACGGCGACATGAGCCCAACGGCCTGATCCTGCTTGGACCACTAGCTCAGATGATCCTGGATCAGCCACAGCGGGCGGACGATGGCGACAACCCGATTCGCACGGTCGTGATGGCACCGGTCATTCCGGACGTCGATGCGTTCAGCGCAAGGTTCGATCTCGAGGTTTTCACCACCTATAACATGACTGAAATCAACTGCCCGATCATCCGTGAAAATGAACGTTGCACCGGTGCCAACTACAAGAGCTGCGGGAGACCACGCCCGGGTGTCGAGGTGCGGATCGTCGATGAACACGACATGCAAGTGCCGCCGAATACGACGGGTGAGATGATCGTCCGCGGCGAACCCTGGGAGCTGAATGCCGGGTATTGGAATATGCCTGACAAGACCAGCGAAGCCTGGCGCAACGGATGGTTCCACACCGGCGATGCGTTCACCTACGACGAAGACGGCAACTACTATTTCGTCGACCGAGCCAAGGACTACATTCGCCGCCGGGGCGAGAACATTTCCAGTTTCGAGGTCGAATCCATCGTCAACGAGTACCCGGCGATCGCCGAATCCGGTGCTGCAGCGGTACCGGCGGAGCAGGGCGAGGACGAAGTGAAGATTGCGGTCGTGCTGCACCCGGGGGCGAAGTTCGACCCGGCGGAGTTGATCGAGTTCCTGGTACCCCGGATGCCCCGTTTCGCCATTCCGCGCTACGTCGAAACCTGGGACGCGTTGCCCAAGACGGAAGCGACGGCGCGCATCCAGAAGGGGAAGATTCGAGAAGCCGGTGTGTCGGCAGATACCTGGGACCGCGTCAAGGCCGGCATCAAGTTGCCGCGCTGAGGGGCCCGACGACTCGGCCCACCGCCCCCACTCGACCGAGCGGGGGCAGTTGGAGCTCAACTACTGTGGCCGCCAGCGAACCTGCACGCCGAACTGGCGCGGTTCGGTGAGCCGGCCCATCCCCGGCTGACCACCGAATGTCGACCGGGGGATGTATTCCTGCAGCCCGATCTTGTCGAGTACGTTCTGCACGAAACCGGCGACCGCCCATCGCTCGTTGGCCGAAGTCCAGTTGGCGCGCAGGTCCCATCGCGAGTAACCCGGGAGTTCCTGGATGGGAACATTGCCGAGATTTGGCCAGCGCTTGCCGGTGAAGGTGTAGATGCTCAAAAGCTGCAGCGTGCCCAACTCCCCGAGGGGCCTGGTGTTGGCCACCGTGAACGACCACTTGTGGTGCGGCTGTTGCGGTAACTGGTTGCCGGTGACATCGCGCTGTTGCGGGAGGGTGACGGTCACCGTCTCCAAGGTTGAGAAGTCCTGGTAGGTCCACTCCCGCGTGGGCGACTCGGGATCCCCGCCGATGAACGTGCCGAATTCGCCGATTTCCGAGTCGAGAAAATTGTAGAACCCGGATACTCGCCAGCTCTCATTGACAAAGAACGTCGCCTCCGCCTCAGCACCCCAGATCTTGGTGTCGGGAATATTGGCGGTGCTCTCGACATACGGAGTCTCGGACGTCGGCAATAGCAGCTCGGGGTCCGGCTCAAAGGTCCCGGTGAACTGGTAGCCTTCGTAGGTGTTGTAGAAAACGCCTGCCGTGAGAACCAGTCGGTCTTCCGCGAACAGGCCCTTGACGCCGAACTCATAGTTGACGAGCGTCTCTTCCTCGATCACCCGCAACAAGGCGACCTCCGGCTCCGTGTTGAGCGAGCCGGCGCGATAGCCGGTGGCGATGCGTCCGTAGATGAGGGCATCGTCTCGCGGTGAGTATTCGACGCTGATGTGGCCGATCGGTTTGGACCAGGTATACGCATCGAGCTTCTCGCCGGACCCCCTCAAGGCCACCGGCACGCCGATGACGTTGAGAATGAACTCGAAGATGCTGGCGTCCAGGATCTTCTCGTCTTCGGTGTAGCGCAAACCGCCCGATACGCGCCACTGCTCGTTGATCTGGTACTCTGCGTTGGCGAAGTAGGCGAAGGTCTCCGACTGGGCGGCGGTCAGGAAGGTGAAGAACTTCCGGAAGCCGGGAAGCGTGTTTCCAATGGGATCGACACCGGGCCGAGGACAGAACCAGTGCTCCACCGCGTTGGGGTCGGTTTCAAACTCGAGAGCTTCCAGCAGGGCTAGGCAGCTATCGAAGCCTGCGGCTTGCGCCGCCACATCGGGGTCGACGTTCGCAAAAGGAGGCTGAAATCCAACGCCATAGACGCCGGTGCCGAAGAGCGTGCGGTTCTCGTAGGTGTAAACGCCAGTCACGAAGTTGAACGGACCGTCGAAGTTGGAGATGAGCTGCACCTCGTGCGAGCTCTCGTCGTTCTCGAAAGGAAAATCGAACTCCATGTCCACCAGCGGGACCGGCGCGTCGGCGGCGGTGTAAGGATCGGTCGCGCTGGCAACCCTGGGGGTGAGATCGAAATCGCGGGTCGAGAACTGACGCGTGCTCGTGTCGCCATGCGTATAGCGCAGCGTCAACGCGTCGGTGATGTCGAAATCGGCTTGCACCGTGATGCGGTCGGTTTCGTTGTCCAAGCGCCCATCGAGATTGGTGGAGATCTCGTTCTTCGGATCATCGCAAGGTATCGGACTCGCGGCGCCCCTTGCGCCGAGATCCCCCCGGCTCGGCCGGACATCGCAGTTCACGATCGAAGGGATCTCTCCCTCGAACATGTAGAACGCGCCGTTGTAGAAGTCGGGGTCGGTCCTGTCCGGCTCCATCAAGGACACTTGCACGCTCGGCGCACCCGAATCCTCGGTGCGTTCGTAGCGAAGGTTTAGGTCGAAACGGTCCGTCTTGAAGCGCAGTTGCGGCGCGATGCTGTACTGGTCGGGCGCATCGTAGTCCCGGGCCGGCCCGCGGTTCTTCTGTGCGCCGTCGCCCTCGAAATAGCCGCCACTGATGCGGAAGCTCAACTGGTCCGAGATGGGTCCCCCGAACGCGACGTTGTAGCGTTGGGTGAACTGATCGGTGAACTCGGTAAGGACCTCGGCATCCCATTCATCGGTCGGCTTCTTGTGGAAGTAGCTGATCGAGCCGGCGATGGAGTTGCGTCCATTCAGCGTGCCTTGCGGTCCGCGCGCGACCTCGACTCGTTCCATGTCGAAGAGATTGGGCGCGATCCCGTACGAGTCGACCGTGTAGACGCCGTTGACGTAAACGGCGACGGCGAGGTCGGTGTGTCCTTCCCGGTTCAGTTGGGAAATCATGCCCCGCATGGCGGTGCCGTGGTCATCGCCGAATTGCAGCCCCGGCACCAGTTGCTCGAGGTCGGCGTTGTTGGTCATGCCGAGTTCCTCGATCATCTGCCCGCTGAACGCCGACATCGTGAGCGGCACTTCGAGGATGTTCTCTTCGCGCTTTTCAGCGGTGACGATGATTTCTTCGATGAAGGTTCCGCCGTCATCGGTTGCTTCGTCTGCCGCAAGACAGGGCGATGCGACGAGTGCGGCGACCAGCGCGGCGCCAATGCGACTGAGCAGTCTGAAGGACATGGCTTCCCCCGTATCCCATGGTGAGGGACGGAGGCACGACGTAATCACGGAACCCCCGTCTACGCCGTAGCTTCTGCCGGGGGGCGGGTTGGCGGACCAATAGCGGACGCCAGGAACGCGCTACCGTACGCGAGCTGACTCGCCCGGCGACGATGTCAAACTGCGGTGCCGGACAATGTACGCCCGTGTACTAGGTGATTCAACCGCCGGCTTGGTACCGGGGAGCTGCGGTACCGGACCGCTGTTTTGACCTCCAGATCCAGTTATGAGACAGTTGTGTCTCATAACTGCCTTCGAGACAGTACGCGATGGCCCTTACGAAAGTTACTCCGCGTGACCTAGCACGCCTAGCCAAAGCACCGTGTCTTCTGGTCGGCCTTGGGCTGTTCTCCGCCCTCAACGCCTTCCCCGCGCACGCGGTCGACTTCGTGGCATTCGAATCAGGCCCGGTTCGCCCCATGGCGTTGTCGCCGGACGGCGGGCTGCTCTACGCGGTCAACACGCCCGACAACCGGCTCGAGATCCTGCGGGTGAGCGATGCCGGCACCCTTGCTCACGTCGCCTCCGTCGCCGTGGGCTTGGAGCCGGTCGCCGTGGCGGTGCACAACGCTGCTGAAGTCTGGGTCGTCAACCACGTGTCGGATTCCGTGAGCGTCGTGAACGTAGAAGCGCTCGAGGCGCTGGAACCGGGCGTACCCTTCGTGGCCCGCACGCTCCTCGTCGGCGATGAACCGCGCGACATCGTCTTCGCTCAAGGACGGGCCTTCATCACGACCGCGCACCGAGGTCAGCAGCGTACCGATCCCTCCCTTGCCGAAGTGCCCGGTGCGGGAGACCCCGAACTGCACACGCCCGGGATCGGACGCGCGGATGTCTGGGTTTTCGACGCCGAACAGCCCGGTCCGGGGGTCGGCGGCACTCCGCTCAAGATCGTCGAACTCTTCGGCGATACGCCCCGCGCACTCGCGGTGAGTCCGGATGGCACCACGGTCTACGCGGCAGTCTTCCACTCGGGCAACCAGACAAGCGTCATCCACGAGTCGGTGATGTGCCGGGGGTTCGAAGACACGCCGCGGGGCTACACGGTGGGCGCCACCTGGGCGTGGCGTCGCGGCAGCGAGCCGTGCATTGCCGGCCAGATTCCCGCCGAGTATGCGAGTGCGTCTCCGAACGGACCATCGAATAAGACCTTGCCCGGTGGCCGGCCGTTGCCGAGTACCGGCGCCGACGGCGAGCACGCGCCGTTCACCGCCATGATCGTCCAATGGCACGAAGAGTCCGGCGAGTGGCGGGACCCCCGCGGCCTCAACTACTCGAACGGCATCCGCTTCTACCTTCCGGACAAGGACGTGTTCGCGATCGATGCCGCCACCCTCGATGAGGTGGCCAGCTTCCAACACGTGGGTACGACGTTGTTCAACATGGCCACCAACCCGGTGAGCGGCAAGATCTATGCCTCGAACACCGACGCCCAGAACCACGTTCGTTTCGAGGGCCCCGGGGTCCGCGGCGGTTCCACCGTTCAGGGCAACATCGCTCGCGCGCAGATCACGGTGATCGATCCGGATACCGGCTCGGTCCGCAAGCGTCACCTGAACCGCCACATCGACTACGCCGAGTTGAAGGCGCCGGCATCCGTGCGCCAGCACAGCCTTTCTACGCCCTTGGACATGCAGGTGAGTTCGGACGGCGCCACGCTCTACGTCGCGGCGCTGGGCTCGGACCGGGTCGGCGTGTTCTCAACGGCGGACCTTGAGGACGACGCTCTGTGGGACGGCGTCGGCGCGGAGTTCGACCCGGAGATCTCGAGCGCGAACTACCTGCCGGTTCTCGGTGGGCCCGCCGGGCTTCTCCTTGACGAGTCCAGGAACGGCGAGAACGGCCAACTCTACGTGTTCACGCACATCGACCGCGCCGTGAAGGTGCTCGACGCGGCGACGGGCGAACTGCTGCAGGAGGTCGCATTCCACAATCCTGAACCCGCCCCGGTCGTTGCCGGGCGGCACATGCTCTACGACGCGGATCGTACGTCCTCGAACGGCGAGTCCTCCTGCGCAAGCTGCCACGTCTTCGGCGACACGGACCATCTGAGCTGGAACCTTGGCAATCCCGACGCGGTGAACTCGGTCAACCCGCAGCCCTTCCCGACGTTCTCCGACTTCTACCTGAACTGCGACCTCTTCGGGAACTACCCCGGGTGCGAATTCGTGCCCTGGGTGAACGGCAACGGCGATCAGTTGGCTTTCGCCTCGATGAAGGGACCGATGGCGACGCAGACCATGCGTGGCATGTCGACGCATGGCCACATGCACTGGCGCGGCGACCGGGCGACGGGTTACTTCGGAACGGACGACGAGCAGACCCTTGATGAAGTGCTGTCCTTCAAGAACTTCATCGTCGCTTTCGAGAGCCTGCTGGGCCTTGACGTGACGCTCACCAGCGCCGACGACGCGGACAAGCCAGCCGATGTCGTTGCGCTCGAGCAGGACGTGGCCGCGTTCGCCGACTTCATGCTGGCCGTTCAATTGCCCCCGAATCCCATCAAGCCGCTCGACAACGTCCACAGTGCATCGGCCCAGCTTGGCGATGCCTTCTTCGCCGGGCCGCGCCGGTCGGACGGCGTCGGGCCGGGCTTCGACCTGCCATACAACCGCAACGGCGCCGAGCCGGATGGTCGCAACTGCGAGGGTTGCCACAGGCACGAACCGGCCCGCGGGTTCTACGGAACCGACGGCAGCGCGGCGCACGGGGGCGAGGTGCTGATCCTGAAGGTGCCGCAGCTTCGCAATCTCTACCAGAAGGTGGGCATGTTCGGGCTGCCGAACCGCGAGTTCTTTCTGCCGTCCACCACCGATGCCCACCAGGGCGACCAGGTGCGCGGTTTCGGATTCCTGCACGACGGTGCGACCGACAAGCTGTTCAACTTCCTGCAGGGCGCAGTTTTCGACGACGGCGCAACGACGTGCGCCGACCTGGGGCTGCCAAGCGCACGGAGTTACGGTGGCGCGTTGGGTAGCTGGTTCGGTTGCGACGCCAACGACGGGATGGATGTCGGCATCCCGGGGGATACGGTACGCCAAGGCCTGGTCGACTACCTGATGGAGTTCGACACGGACTTGGCGCCGATCGTTGGGCAGCAGGTCACGCTGGACGCGAACAACGGCGCTGACGCGAACCCGCGCATCGACCTTTTGATTGAGCGCGCTGCGGAACCATTCGAGTCGTTCGTTCTCGGGGGCGAGGTCACCGAGTGCGACTTGGTCGTCAAGGGCGTTGTTGATGGGCAAGCGCGGGGGTGGGTCCGGCTCCCCGACGGCAGCTTCAAAGACGATCTGGGTGTGGTGTCGACGGAAGCCGAGGTGCGCTCGCTCGCGGCGCAAGACGGCCCGTTGACCTATACCTGCGCACCGCCTGGCTCGGGTGTGCGCATGGGTATCGACCGGGACTTGGATGGCGTGCTCGATGGCTTGGACAACGGGCTTCATCAGGGCGAGCGACGAGGGGAACGATAGGGGTGGTGACGCGGGCGCTACCCCAGACCCTTCAACAACGTCCGCAAGGCCAGTTCGGCTGCATCGTCCGATGAGAGTTCACCGGTCGAGAGGGCGGTCCATGCGCTCCAGATGACCTGGTCGACCTGCGCGACGGCCCACGAGGTCGGTACGTCGGCGGCAATCGCACGCTCCGCCCGGAGCTGCTCGGCGAGCGCCGTGGTCCACTCGAGTTGCGCTTCGTAGCCGGCCTGCAGCGTTTCGTCGTCGGACCCTTCGAACCTCAGGAAGGCGTAGCGATCTCCAAGCGGGATCACGCTCTTGAGCATGGCGCGCAGCCTGTCCACCGCTGGCCCATCGGGCACGTCGGTGGCCAGCACGGCCGCGTTCGTCTCTTCCATGCACCGGGCGCCGACTGCCTTGAGGAGATCGGCCTTGCTTTGGAAGTGACGGTGCAAGGTGGCCCTGCCGACACCGGCTGCGCGGGCGACCTCGCTCATCGTGACGCCGGGGTCGACGTTGAGGAGCCGGATGGCGGCCTCGACGATCGCGTTAAGCGTTCGCGGCCGGATGGCGTGACCGGAAGCCCTACTCATTGGCTACCGCCCGGCCTGGCTGGGACAAGCAATGAGACACTCATGTATCATAACGGTCCGGCTTCACTCGACCGGAGGCACACGTGACAACGCCATATGGTGAACTCGATCCCACGCGCGCGCTACCCGCTGCGTCCTACCGCGACCCCGCGTGGCTGGCGGCCGAGACGGACCGCATTTGGCACAGCGACTGGGTGTTTGTGACGACCGAAGACGCGCTCCCCGCGCCCGGTGACCAGCTACCCGTCGTCGTCGGCAACCAGCCTGTGCTTCTGCTCCGCAACCAGTCGGGCGAGCTTGCGGCGGTGTCGAACCTCTGCGCCCACCGGGGCACGCTGCTCGTGGAGGAACCGACCAACAACAAGCGGATCCAGTGCCCGTACCACGCGTGGACGTACGATGACGCCGGGCGCTTGCTCGCGGTGCCGTTCGCGTCGGGCGGTGCGGTGGACCGGAGTTCACACTGTCTCCCAGCCTACCGGGTCGACTCATGGCATGGCCTGGTTTTCGTCAGCCTCGATCGGGATGTCGAGCCGCTCGCGGCACGTTTTGCGGCCCTCGAGTCGCACGTTGCTGGTCGGGGGCTCGACGCGCTGCACCATCGGCCGGCCTACGAGGGCACGGAAATGTGGGCGTGCAACTGGAAGATCGCCGTCACCAACGCCATGGAGAGCTATCACCTTTTCAAGGTTCACCCGACGACGCTTGAGCCCGCCACGCCGACCCGGGGCGCGTACTACATCACCGGGTCTGCCCGTGCGACGGCGACGGGTGGGGCTGTCGAAGGCGGTGAGGACTACCTGCTCATCAGCCTGCCGCCCGGGTTCGTCGGTGTGCTCACCCCGGGGAGTTTCGTCTGGCTGGCCGTGCACCCAGTCGGCACGGACCGGTGTGCAGTACGAACGGGCGGCGCCTACGCCGCCACCCGGCGGCGCGGCGCATTGCGGCGGCTCGCTAGGTGGTTCACACGCGCGGCCGAGACCTACCCGCAGGCCGACTTCCTCGCCGAGGACAAGACGATCTGCGAACGAATCCAGCGCGGGGCCGCCGGTGACTTCCGGCCCGGCCGGCTCCTCCCCGTCGAGCGCGTCGTCGAGGATTTCGGCCACTACCTCAACTGGCGGATCAACGATGTCGAGCCGCCCGCGGTGCACTCGGAGCAGACGCCATGATGCAGACGCGACCACCGGCACCGCCCACTCAGCGGCTGATGCCCACTTGGATTGCCCTTGTCGTGGTCTGGTGCGCCGCTCTCGTGAACCAGCCTGTGGTCTTCGCGCTTCTGTTCCTGGCGTGGGCGGGCTACGACGTGTTCACCGGCGAGAGCGTCTTCGTGCAGCGGCTTACGAGGCGCGAACAGCCCTTGGCGTACTGGCTCGTGGTCTCGACGTGGCTCGCACTCGGCGCGCTGTCCATCGCAGTCGCGTTGTGGGGACCTGGGTGATGGGCGTGATTGACAGCCGACACCTGACGGAATAGCGTCCGCCCGTCGTTCACCCCGCGTGGGTCGAGGTCGCTATGAAGATGCCACGGGGTCTCACCACGGCGGCGGTCGTTCGCCTTCGGTCGTCGAAAGTCCGCGCTGGCCAGTGAGCCGTCTTTCGGAGTCGCTCGATCGCAACGCGGTCACGGTTACGGCGGAGCTGAACCCGCCGAAGGGGACGGATCTGGGCGGTCTCTTCTCCGCCGCCGAGTCGTTGAGGCAGCACATTGCGGCCTTCAACTTGACGGACTCCGCCGCCTCCCGCATGACCATGGCGCCCCTCGCGGTGGCGCACCTGTTGTGCGACAGAGGCATCGAGTCGACCTTGCAGATCGCCGGGCGCGACCGCAACCGGCTGGCGATCCAGGCGGACATGCTCGCGGCGCATGCGCTTGGGGTCGAGAACATCGTCTGTATGACTGGCGATCCGCCGTCCGGGGGCGACCATCCCGACGCCAAGCCAGTGTTCGACCTCGGCGCCGAGGACATCCTCCGGGCGGCGAGCAGCCTTGAGACAGGCCAGGATCTCGCCGGCAACGCCCTCAAGGACAGGCCGCACTTCTACCGGGGTGCTGTGACCAATGTCGCCGTCCCCGATCTCGACAAGGAAGTCGCGCGCATGGAGGCCAAGATCGCCTCCGGCGCACAGTTCTTCCAGACCAACGCCGTGTACGAGCCCGCCGGTTTCGAACGTTTCATGGCGCGGTGCGAGTCGTTCCAGGTTCCGATTCTGGCCGGCATCATCGTGCTCAAATCCGCTCGCCAGGCACGCTACATGACCGAACGGATTCCGGGCGTCGTCGTCCCGGACCGCTTGGTCGACGAACTCGCGCGCGCGTCGGATCCGGTCGAGGCCAGCGTCCGCATGGCGAGCGACGTCATCCGCGACGTCGCGCCGATGTGCCGCGGTGTGCACATCATGGCCATTGGCTGGGAACGCCACATTCCGGCGATTCTCGAAGCGGCAGGGCTGTAGCGCGACCGCCGACTGCCGGGGACCCGCGGCGTCTCCGGGCAGCGGCACATCGCCCTTTTCGTACAGGCCCGGCCGGGCGACGTGCCCGTGAGGCCGCTCGGTCCTGCCTCGCCACAGATCCGCCGGCCGTCGCCGAAAGGGCGATGTTCTGGTCGTGGCCGGTCCGTCCCCGACTCCGGATGAATAGGGCGATGTTCCGAATCGTGGGCCGGTCCGTCCCGACTTCCGAGAAATGGGGCCATGTGCCCATCCGAAGGAGCCCGGGATCGACCGCGAGCACAAGAAACGCTGAGTCGGAACAGCCCCGGACGCCCTGCCGGCGGCCTCGGTGCCGGGCCGACGGCGGGTTAGTCAGCTCCCGTCGGGTTGCAGAGTGGGGCGGCGCCGAGGGCGCATGCTTTCGCGCGATACCACTCGCTAAGGGCGACGTCCGCGAGCGGCGTATCGGGATCTCCGTAGAGCTCGGCCAGGGAGGCACAGCTCGGCGTGAACGAGCGGCCGCAAGCAACCTTGTGGTAGGCCGTGGCCTCGTCGAGATCCTGGCCGACGGCGATGCCGAACTGATGCATCATCCCGGCAACAGCGCAGCTCTTGCCCATCCCGAACTCGCAGCCACGCAGGATGTAGCCGAGCGCTGTCTCCGGATCGCGCGGTCCGCCATGAATGCCCTTGAAGTGTCCGGAGCCGATGACGTAGCAGCTCATGGCGTCGCCTGATTCGCATTGCGACTCGAGCTCCTCCCGCATCGCGCTCGTCAGGTTCTGCCGGTAGCGGGCGCATTCGCGCCGTGACCCCGCGTCACAGGCGAAGCCGTACCAGATTTGCGTCTCCACCGGCGTCGCGAGATCGGGGCGACGCTCGTAGAGCGCCGAGAGTTCGTCGCAGCGGTTGACGGCGCCTTGCGTACATCGGGCGCGGAGGGTCTCCGCCAAGTTGCTGCAGCCCGCCGGGCGATCCTCGGCGCAACTCGTCTGCCAATGCTCGAGATGTCGCCCAGGATGATCCGATTCGATGAACTCGCCAAAGTACATCCACGCGAAGATGCCGATCCAGGCCGCCATGTGGACCAGGTTCCACTTGATGGAGGAGGCGGCCTCGAAGCGGACGAAACGCTCGCGGAGAGCCGTGAACTTACCAGCGAGGAACGCGCCCGCGTGATCGAGCGGGATCACGAGGAGGTTCAGAACGGGCACGAAAAGGAGCTTGTCGTAGGCGAGCGGCTCACCGAAAAAGTCGAGCAAGCCATACAGCGCAAAGACACCCGCGCCGTAGAAAGCGCCGAAAAGGAAGCGCCCCCAGTCGTTGCGGGGCGAGGTCGCGGGATCCGTGATGAGGAGGTGGAGGCCGAGAAAGACGGCGACGGGAATCCCGGTGTCGACGAACCAATAGGTCCCGGTGGCGGCGCTGTACACGCTCGCGAGGAGGAAGAGCATGCCCGCCGAGGCGAGCGTCACGAGCGTCACGCGAAAGAGAAACTGCGCGATGAGGCCGATCGCGAAGAGAAAAAGGTACGGCCGGCTGTCCGGATCGACGAGACGCGTGTCGAGCGTCGCCGATAGCTGGGAGACCCAGGTCGTGTCGGTCTGGCCGGACGCGATCAGCACCACAGCGAAGAGGAAGAGCGCGAATGCCGACGGGTTGAAGATGTGCGTTCGCACACCATCGCGTTGCCAGACGATGAATTCCTTCGCCAGGAAGCCGACCGCAATCAAGACGAATTGGTAGACGAACCAATCGTCCTTGAACGTCAGAAATAGATTGGTGCTGAAGATGATCGGCAACGGCCCGAAGCCCAAGCGCCATTCCTTCCGGCGCGACCAGGCGAGCAACCCCTCGAAGGCGAAGGCGAAGACGACCTGCGCGACGAGCAGGAGCGCGTTGTGGGCAACGAGCGCCCAATAGAAACCCCAGAAGACGTAGATGGACAGATGCAGGCAGGCTTGGACGTAATGCGGCGCGGCTAGGCGGACGCGGAAGTTGAGCGCGCTCGGGTCCGCACGATCGCGGAAGTAGAGGGCGAGGTACCAAACTGCCAGGACGCCGACGACGGCGAGGTGGACAACGGGCAGCGTGTCGTGGAGCGCGATGCGGGGCGCGGCGGAGAGTGCCGCGAGTGCGCCGATGAAGAGGACCGGTAGGAACGCGCCACGTCGGGCAGTGCCCTCGACCATGGGAATGAGGCTCGCGGGTCCGCCTTGCACGCCGGACATGCGTTCGGCGGCCGTCATGGCTTTCGTCGACGAGCGTGGTCCACGCCGATGCAACAGCCGAGTGCGCGATCATCGGCGACTGTCGCTGCCGGCATGTGTGAAGCGAGCGCGCCCTTCACCG
The DNA here is from genome assembly GCA_965203685.1 of Candidatus Azotimanducaceae bacterium. Classification (GTDB taxonomy): domain Bacteria; phylum Pseudomonadota; class Gammaproteobacteria; order Pseudomonadales; family Azotimanducaceae; genus VXYL01. The sequence goes on along the minus strand of OZ241908.1, from coordinate 3,654,513 downwards.
ACTCGTACATCTCGTGGTCGAACATGCCGGTCACGACCAGACAGCCGGCACGATCGAGTGTGTCCGCGAGGCCATCGGGTGGTACATCGCTGCCGTATCGGGGACCGGACTCATCGGCTTACCTTACCGCCGCGGAGCACCATGCGAGCTTTTTCGACTGATGCTGACGCGTCACATGTTCGAAGGGTGCGGGACGTTCTGCTTCGGCGGTGGCTTCACTTGGGGCCGTGTACTTGATCAGGAGATCTGCCGTCGCGCGCCCCGAATCGACCATGGGCGGTTCAAGCCCATGGATTTCGGGCTGCGGCGTACATGTAGTTCATGTCTTCGGGGGCGGGCACCTTGCCGTCCCGGAACGGATAGGCGCTGTTGGCACCGATGAGCCGCGCGAACTCGACAGGGTTGCGATCGAGCACGTCCTGGGGAATCGTGCTGCGAAAGTCACGAATCTGTTTCATGTACACGCGCGTAAACACCATGATCACGTTCAGTCGCAGACCGGCGTTTTCCCTCGGGTACGAGCCATGCCACGTGGCGCCGTGCCAGGCGATCAGGGAACCGGCCGCAGCCTCGATCGCGATGGGTTTGACCGGCGCGTCCTCGCGCAGAAAGTTGCCTTCCTCGACGGTCGGGTAGCGCGACTTCAAATGGCTCTTCGGTACGATGGCTGTCGGTCCATTCCCCTCCTTGTAGTCCGATAGGGTCCAAGTCACGTTGGCGACCTGCGAATACGGCGGCAGCGGCGGTGGCGTGCCGTGTTGATCCGTGTGCAACGGATGCGTCATGCGTTCGTGGTCTTGCTTCAGGAGGCCGACCATGTCGCTCAGGACGGCACTCTTGCCGCACAGGTACTTCGCGATGGCGAGGACTGTGGGGTTCATGAGCATGTCCTCAAACACCCGGTCTTCCGTGAGGAGCGACCAGTGCCCGGATACCGGCACATCGTCGGCGAGCTTGGCCGTTGCGACGTCGTCGGGATGGATACGCTGCCCCGTCCGACGTTCGTGGACCTTGAGCAACGCGTCCCGCAGACGCCGCTGGAATGCCTCGGGCGCGACCAGGTCGGGTGGAACCACGGTGTACCCGTATTCGTCCAGATGATCGGCGTGGCTAGCGACCCCAAGCGACTCGAGTTGCTCGCGAATCTCCCGGTAATGCCGGGTGTCTTTGTATTGTTCAAGGCCCATCGTTGTTGCCACTCAAACCTCGTGCGACGCGTACCGCGCGGTGCAGCATAGGCCAGTTCGGATAACCCCGCTAGGGAGTCTTGTCCTCAAGAACCCCAAAGATCACGGGGGCCCCGATCCTTACGACGCCGGATCCATGCGGATGATCAAGCTGCCGCCCTCGTGTTCGAGGAGGAGAAAGACTCTACCCTCTGGGCCCACCTCGATGTCCCGGATCCGGGCAAGATCCTCGACCACTGTTTCGCGTTCGGCGACCTTGCCGTCCACCATGGCGAAGCGGTAGAGATCGCTGCCCTTGAGACTCCCGACGAGCATGTGTCCGCGCCACTCCGGGAACGCCTCGCCCTCGTAGAAGACGAAGCTCGACACCGCGACGGAGGGGGTGAAGTCGACGACTGGCCCAACGAGGTCGGCAAGGTCGAAGTCGACCCTTAAGCCCGCGCCATCGACCGACCGGCCGTTGTAGTGGACGCCGTGCGAGGTGAGCGGCCAGCCGTAGTTCTCGCCGGGCCGCAGCAGGTTGATCTCATCGCCGCCTCGGGGCCCCATCTCCGTTCCCCACAGCGCGCCGGTGCGCGCATCAACCTCGAGACCGTGGACGCTGCGGTGTCCGTAGGTCCAGATGCTCGCCAGCCTGCCGGGAACCGAAGCGAACGGATTGTCCGCGGGAACGCGTCCGTCGTCATGCAAGCGGTGCACCTTGCCGTGCGGGATCCCGAGATCCTGGATTCCCTCGTAGCCACCTTTCATGCCGAGACTCAGGAAAACGTGCCCGGCCCCGTCGAATGCGATGCGACCGCCGGCCGCCATGTCGCTGGCGGGGTTGTAGTGCTCCGGGGCGGCTTGGTAAACGGTCTCCTCGTCGACCCAGGCGCCGTCCTTCAAGCGCCCGCGGATGAGCTTGATCATGGACACCGGACGGGCGCCGCAATCGGTACAGCGGTCGCCAAAGCTCAGGTAGATCCAACCGTTCTGCGCATAGCCCGGGTGCAGCGCCACGTCGAGGATCCAACCGAGCCCGTAGCTGAGTGGTCCGAGGCGGACCGACTCCCGGTTGCCCACCGGTGCACCCGGAACGAGGTCCGACTGGGTGCCGTCGGCGGATACGACGGTGAGGCCGCGCATCTTCTCGGTCAGCAGGATGCGACCGTCCGGCAGCGGCGCGATGGAGTAGGGCAGGGGTTCGAGCCCGTCGATCACCTTCGTCAGGCCGTACGCGTGGTCCGCCGTCTCGATGATCCCGTCGGGGAGTTCGAGGGGCGGGGCCATGCGGAAGTCGGCGAACGTGGCGTTGGCGCGTTCTTCGGCGATGAGGATGGCGAGGCTCCTGATCTGCCCTGCGGCGAAGGTCTCCGACCAGGCGGGCATTCCGAGATCCGGTGCACCCTCCGCGATGCTCTTCGCGATGGCTTCCACGCCCTCGCCCCGGATCAGTGGCGCGCCGACGAGAGGCGTGCCCTGGGCCGCGCCTTGGAAGCGGTCCCCGTGGCAGACGGCGCAGTGCTCTTGGTACAGGCGTTCGAACGCCTGGGAGCGCTGACTCCACGCGCTAGCAGCGGCGAGGCAAGCGAGCGTGACAATGCAGATGAGGACGGGCCGCATGGTTGAGCCCTCGAAAGTGGTTCGCTGACGCTCGCACGATTGCGCGAACGTCGCAAGCGGAGGTGCGCGGACGTCCCATCCGCATGTTCACCCGGGAGACCGGAAACCTGTCCGTTAGCCCTTCAGCGACTCGTGAACCGCCGCGATCAAGCTGAGCGTCCGCGGATCGTCGCTCGCGACAAGTTGCATCTTGTTCATCACGTAGCCGAAGGCGATCTCGGCCTTCGGGTCCGCGAAACCGAGCGAGCCGCCGGCGCCGGAGTGTCCGAAGGCGCCCTCCTGGCCGAGATGCCCATGCGGCAGGTTGAGTTCGAACCCAAGCCCGAAGCGTGTCTGGATCTGCAGCACTGCATCGCGACCGTTCGACTGCTCGGCGGTGGCGCGCGCTACGGTCTCGTCGTTGAGTATCCGGACGCCGTCCACGCCGTCGCCAATCAGGGAAGCGTACATGCGCGCTAGCGAGCGCGCGTCGGCGATCCCGTTCCCCGCCGGCAGCTCGGCGGCGCGGAACGCGCGCGTATTCGGATTCAGCGGCCCCGTGGTCGACGGCCGAGCGAGCAGGGAATCCGGGTCCCTGGACGCGTCAAGAAGGTCGCGGCGTCTGTCCGTCAACGCCTGCTCGTCGACGCTGCCTTCCTGAAGGTCGATCTCGATCATTGGGACCACCCGGCTCTCCTCGCTCTCCGGAAGGCCGATCCAGAAATCGAGGCCCAACGGGCCGGCCACCTCGTCGGCGAAGAACGTCCCTAAGGTCTTGCCGGTGATCCGTCGCACCACTTCGCCGACCAGCCATCCGTAGGAGCCCGCGTGGTAGCCGTGCGTCGTCCCTGGCTCCCAGGCCGGGCTTTGCGCCGCGAGCGCCTTGACGGGTGGCTCCCACGCCAGGAATTCCTCGGGCGTCAACGGGTTGTCGAAGACCGGCAGCCCGACCTGGTGGGACAGCAACCAGCGCACGGGAATGTCCTGCTTGCCGCCGGCAGCGAACTCCGGCCAGTACTCGGCCACCGGGGCATCGAGGTCGAGTTCGCCGCGCTGGGCCAGCAGGTGGGCGCAGATCGCCGTCGCCCCCTTGGTGCTCGAGAACACCATGACGATGCTGTCCTCGGCCCACGGCCGACCGGTCTCTACGTCCGCCACACCGCCCCAGAGATCGACCACCTTCTTGCCACGGTGGTACAGGCTGAACGCGGCGCCGACTTCGCCGTGCTTCTCGAAATTCGCTGCGAAGGCATCCCTAACCCGCTCGAAACCGGGAGCCACTTCGCCGTGGATCGGGCTCGTGCCTGACTCGTCGCCGGGCGCTGCCCACGCCCTCCCGGCCGCCGCGCCCCCGAGCGCGAGCATCGAGAGCCGACCGAAGTCGCGGCGGGTCAAGTTCGTAAGGCGTGGTCCTGCCATGGGTTCACCCTTGGGTTCGCGTGCGCCAAGTGCATCGTAAAGCGCGCACTCCGGTCACACCAGCGCCTGGTAGACCAGCCGCCGGAAGTCCTCCTGGTAGGTGTTGTTCGGCATGGTCCCGGCCGCAAGGACCTGCGTCAGGCAGACACCGAGCAGTTCTTCGGCAGGGTCGGCAAAGTAGATCGTGCCGGCCGCGCCGTCCCATCCGTACGTGCCGACGGAATGGATCGGTGGCGTGGCGGCGCCGCCGTGGTACACGGACACGCCCAAGCCCCAGTGGTAGCCAGGGCCGGTGATGGGGATCACCATCTCGCCGGTATGGTTGCCGGTCACGAGCGCCGCCGTCTTGCGCCCGAGTACCCGCACCCCGTCGAGTTCGCCGCCGTTCAGCAGCATCTGTCCGAAGCGGGCGTAGTCGCCGACCGTGGTCAGCACGCCGCCGTAGTCGCCGCCGGCCGCAAACTCCCGTTGCGGTCCCACGGTTTTCTCGCAGCTTGCCGCCTTTTCGATGGGAACGAGCCGCATCTCGCCATTGACCTCCCGAGGCATGTAGAAGGCCCCGAAACGCGGCAGTGCACCGTCCTTTACGTAGAAGCCGGTGTCGTCCATGCGCAAGGGTTCGAAAATGGCCTCCCGGAAGAACTCGTCCAAGCGCTGGCCGCTCGCCTCCTCGAGCACGGCGCTGACGATGGGGTAGGCCAAGTGGTACTCGAAGCGCTCGCCGGGATGCGCCATCAGCGGCAACTGCGCGTGCGCACGAACTCGCTCCCGGTTGTCGCTCTCGGGCACGTTGAGCATGCCGGAGCGCGGCCCGATCCAACCGATCGTGGTGAGGATGTCCTCGTAGCGCTCGCGGTACGAATTGGGCATCGTCGAGGGATCCTGCAAGCCCGCGGTGTTGGTCAGGCAGTCGCGAATCGTGATGGCGCGTTTGGCGGGCTCGGTGGCCATCGGATCGTCGGTCCGACGCACCCGCATCTCCGCGTATTCCGGCAGGAACCGCGCAACCGGATCGTCCAGGTTCAGCAGGCCGCGCTCGGAAAGGACCAGCGTTGCGACGCCAGCGATGGGCTTGGTGTTCGACCACATGCGGAACAGCGTGTCGAGCCCGGCGGGCGTGTCGTCGTCCAGGTCAAGCACGCCGCAGGCGTGCTGGTGGACCACTTGGCCGCGGCGAGCCACGAGCGTGACCAGGTTCGGCAAGCGCCCGTCGTCGACGAACGCCTGCATGGCCGGGCCGATGGCCGCGAGGCGTTGCGGATCGAAACCCAAGGCGGCCGGGTCACCTTGAGGTAGCGGAGAGTCGATCATATGTGTGCGTTGTCGAATTGGTCGGCTACGTGAGCCGCTGTCTCGCGGAACTTGAGAAGATACCGCATCGGTCCTGGTGTAGCTCCTTATCCGGCGGACGTGCGGATCACGGCAACCGCCACGGACACCGACGCAGCCGCCATGATCCCAAGTAGCCACTTGGTCTGGCGCGCTTCCACCTGTGCGATGAGGGTCTTGACACCCTCGATGTCGGCAGCGGTGGCCATGTTCGCCTTGATGTTGGCCACCGTCTCTTCGAGTCGTGCAAGCCTGTCGGTGGTGGATTCGGGCTGCGACGGCGTATTCATGGCCATGGTGGTTCTCTGCTCGGACTGCGCCTATGCGCGTTCGCCACGCATCCGAAGCCCCTATCGTCGACCCCGAGTTCACGCATGTCAATGATTTCGCACGAAGAAGTACGTCGTACAGAAGTGTCGCGGTGCGTCAATCGGCGACGACTGCAACCCATTGAAGTACAGTCACCTTGTCGACTTCGAAGAGCCGCGCCCCAATGGACATCCTGCGTACTCCGGACGAGTGCTTTGCGAACCTGCCCGGTTACCCCTACGAGCCCAACTACACCGACATTGCCGACGGCGAGGGCGGGACGCTGCGCATTCACCACGTCGACGCGTGCCGGAAGCCCGGCTACGGGCGGTCAAAGAGTTTCTCGCCCCCTCGACACCCACCCCGACGATGCAGGAGATGGCCGCAGCGCTCGGGTCCATGGAACCAGGCGTGCGCGAGCGCAAGTTCGCCTACTGGCAGAAGTGGACCTGGGAAACCGAGGATCTGCCGATCGGCATGCTCGTCGGCATGAGTGTGGCCGGGGCCGGCGGCGGCGCCCTGACACCGGAGGAAGTGGCCGCCTACGACGCGCCGTTCCCGGATCCGTCCTACAAGATGGGCCCGCGCGCTATGCCGACACAGGTGCCGCTGCTCCCCGACGCGCCCTGCGTGGCCGAGCAGGCCGCGGCCTGGAAGGTGTTCCGCGAGTGGGACAAGCCGTTCCTCTGCGCGTTCACCGACAATGATCCTGTCACGCGCGGCGGCGACGCGCTGTTCCGAGAGCGCGTGCCGGGTGTGCAAGGACAGCCCCACCGGACGATCGAGGGCGGTGGTCACTTCCTGCAGGAAGGGCGGGGCGACGTCCTTGCACGCATCGTCTCGGACTTCGTTCGCGCAAACGCGGACTTACGGCGTAAGGGAACCTGACGATGTTCCGGGTGGTCGCAAAGGTCGCACTGTGGTCTTCGGCCGTCCTAATCGTCGGCTTGCTGCTCGCCTTCTGGGGCATCTTCCTTTCACCGCGACCACCGGTCACGACCGACCCCACCACGCTTGCCGGCGACGGCAGCACGATCGACTACTGCGAACTGCCCGAACTCGATGGCAGCGGCAAGCTGGCACGGGAGATACCCAAGGGAAACACGCCGGGCTGCAGTTACACCCACTTCCCGTTGCCGATCCTCGCCGAGTGCACTGAACCGCTAGTGGCCGGCGCCGATGACATACGGGGGCTGTGGCTCGGCGTCGAAGGACGCGTCGGCCACGTGGAACGCATCGAGCAGTGCGGACGCCGGGTGGTCGTCACCAGCAGCGGCATCATCCACGACTACGGCCCGAACAGCACGCTGGGCGAGAACACCAACGACACCGAGGGATCGGTGGTTTTTCGAATCGGGCGCAGGCCTTATTGCCCGCGATCGTCCGCCAGCATGATCTGGAACCAAGGGGTCCTGGACTTCCACATCTTCGGTTGGGGACCGGTGGTGGTGCGGCGCTACCGCGACGGTGAGCAACTCGTGTGGGAATACGCCGACGGCAGCGTCACCCGGATGGATCGGATTTGTACGTTGCCAGAGGACGAGAAAGTCCCGCGCCCGAGGTGAGACGCCCGGCGCCAGGGTAACCTCGCCGTCTACAGCCCCTTCAGGAATCCGAGCAGGGCCTCGTTGACCGCGTCCGGCGCCTCCTGCTGGGTCCAGTGGCCGATCCCCGGGAGCAGGACCACGTCGCGCAGATCGGTGACGACAGCGCGCATGCTCTGCTCGGCCTCGTCGCTGAACGGGACGACGTCCCGGTCGCCAGCAACGAAGAGCGCCGGCTGCTCGATCTTCATGCCGTCGAACGCCGCGGTCAGAACCCAGTTGTAGTCGATGTTCCGGTACCAGTTGAGGCCGCCACGGAACCCCGACTTGGTGAACGCTTCGACGTAGGTGTCGACGTCCTCCGCAGTGAGCCACGTGGGCAGGTCGTCGCCCGGATCGGGCATGCGCTCGAGCATGTAGGAGGACGCGGGCGGCGCGCCTTCGGCGCCGAAAGAGCCACCGGAGCGCTCGATCGCTCCCGACGCGCCGTAGAGCATCTTGCGCATCGTGACCGGGATGTCGTGCTGCAGTTCATGCTCGGCGACCCCGGGCGTCTGGAAGTAGATCTGGTAGAAGAAGCGGTCGCCGAAGTACTGCCGCATGCCGTGGATGGGCGGCCATGGCGCGCGACCGGTGAACGGGACCGACAGGGAGGCCACGGCGCGGAATATGTCGGGACGCATCTGCGCGAGGGACCACGCCACGGGGGATCCCCAATCGTGGCCGACAACGACCGCCTGCTCCTCCCCGAGGGCATGCACGAGGGCGACGATGTCGCCGGTCAGATGCAGGATCGAATAGGCGGCGATGTCCTCCGGGGCATCGCTCGTGCCATAGCCACGTTGATCGGGTGCCACGACCCGGAATCCAGCGTCGGCGAGCGCGGGGATCTGGTGGCGCCACGAGTACCAGGACTCGGGGAATCCATGGCACAGCACGACCAGCGGCCCGTCGCCGGCCTCGGCAACGTGCAGTTTGATGTTGTTGACTTCGATGGTGCGGTGGTTGACCTCGGTCACGCTGGCTCCTGGCACGGCAAAAGTGCGCATCCTAACGCGCCCGGGAGGCGTTGACCCCCCACGATGGCGGCGAAGCAGCCATACTGCGGAAATCCGAAACACGGGACGCACAATGAACGAAGAGAGCGCCAAGCGGGGTATCGAGGTCGTCAAGGCCTTCGTCCGCACATTCAATGCACAGGACCATGAGCGCCAGGCGGAGACACTGAACTACCCGCACGTCCGCTTTGCCAACGGGAGATTCACCACCATCGAGAACGCCGAGGCATTCATCGCCGGCTCCCGACGCGGCGAGTCCCGGCTGCAAGAGGAGGGCTGGCACCACACCGTCGTCGCGAGCCTCGAAGTCGTGCATGCAGGCACGGACAAGGTCCACATCGCGATCCGCAATGATCGGTGTCGCGCCGACGGCACCGTCTATCACAGCTTCGACACCTTCTGGATCGCCACGCTTGTCGACGGACACTGGGGCATCCAGTTCCGGTCCAGCTTCCTGCACGCGTCCTAGTTGCGGGGCCGCCGGCGAGGGGGTACGCGGGCGTCCTCGCCCGCAAAGGATGTTGTATTAGGCCGAAATGGCGGACACGAACGTAGCTGTTCGTGGGCGTCCGCCCACCGTCAAGGTGTTTCACCCCACGTAGAAATTACTCGCGTGTAATTTTGACCATGGTAGAAATTACTAGCAGGACTCCTACTGCGCGGACAGCGGCCGTCCTCGCCATGCCAGAATGTCCGCCTCGCCAACGCGGAAATTGCCATGCCCCGAATCGAGAGCGTCACCGCTGAACTGTTACGCGACCAGTCGCTGGTCAACGTCATCATCCGCGTGCGCGACTCCGATGGGCTTGAGGGTGTCGGCGAGGCCTGGTGGGGCATCTACGACGCCGAAGAGCCGAGCCGAACGGCATCGCCGATCATCGCGGTGGTCAACGACATGCTGGCGCCGAAGCTCGCCGGCCGTGACCCCGAAGCCATCGAGCGGCTCTGGTTCGAACTGATGGACTGGGGCTACCGCTACGCGGATCAGGGCATCTTCCTGATGGGCCTTTCCGGCGTGGATCTGGCGCTGTGGGACTTGAAGGGCAAGCGCTTGGGCGTCGGCGTGACCACGCTGCTCGGTGGCCCGGTGAGCGACGGCATTCCCGGCTACGCGAGCTTCCCACGCTATGCGGACGCCGAGCGTTTGGTGGCCGAGACGGCGCGCGCCGTGGAGGCCGGGTTCACCGCCGTCAAGCTGCACGAGATCGACCTCGAGTTGATCGCCGCGTTGCGCGGCGAGTTCGCGGACGCCGTCGAGATCATGGTCGACGTCAACGGCCACTTCGATCCCCTGGAGGCCATCGCCTTCGGCCGACGCCTCGGTGAGCTAGGGGTCACCTGGTTCGAGGAGCCCGTGCGGCCCATGCGCGACCACGCCGCGATCGCCCGCGTCGGCGCATCCATCGATTGCGACTTGGCAGCCGGCGAGAACGAGTACTCGCTGGAGGACTTCGATAGGCTGCTCGCCACGGAGGCGCTGGCCTACCTGCAGCCAGAGATCACGAAGATCGGTGGCCTGACGGCCGCGCGGCGTGTCAGCACGCTTGCCGAGCTTTACAACGTCGCGCTGTGTCCGCACAACTTCCGACTTGGCCCGTCGCTGTACGCGTCGGTGCACTGGGCGTTCACGTCCCCGGCGTCGAGGTGGCTTGAGATTCCGTGGGTCCCGGCTGACCGGGCGTTTTCCTTCCCGGCGCCGCTGCCTCCCATGCGCGACGGGCAGGTGCTGCCCCTAGGAGGCCCCGGGCTCGGCTGCGGTTGAGGAGACCGCCATGATTTCAAGACCTTACGAAGGGGACGCGGACCTCCCCTGCATGACGGCATTCGCCGCTCACAACCTCGATGCACGCCGGGGATGCTCCTATTGGCATCCCGGCGACATCGTCTGGATGATGCTCACCCACAGTCACATGGGCTTGTTCGACAACCGCCGTGACATACGCCTGTGGCTGGACCAGGCCGGCGACTGCGTTGCGCTCGCCTGGTTCTACGGGCCGCGATTCGCGCGTTTCGACCTGCATCCCGACCATGTGGACCTAGGCGATGAAGTGCTCGGTTGGGTCGAAGGCCACGTTGCCGTGATGAACCCGGACGAGGGCATCCGCCTGCGCATCGACGCGATGGACGACGACGAGGCGAAATGCGAGCTGCTCGCTCGGGCAGGCTACCGGGCCGGACGCCGCTTCGCCGAGGTGCTGTGCGCGGAACTCGAAGGTCTCGTTCCGGCGCAAGCCGTCCCGGAGGGCATGGTCGTCCACGACTGCGTGGAGGTCGATGAGCACGCACGCGCTCAGTGCCATCGCGATGCATGGAGTTCACTGGATCACATCGGCCGGCCCGACGCGGTCTCCCAGTTCCATGACCACATCTATCGTGCGTTACGCGGTGCCATCCGCTACGACCCGGAACTGGACCTGGTGGTCGCCAATGCGGACGGCGAGTTGGCAGCCTGCAGCATTGCCTGGGCGGACGAGGAAAGCGGCTTCGGCGTTTTCGAGCCGGTTGGCACCTGTCCCGCCTATCGGGGTCTGCGGTTGTCCGCCGTCCTGGTGGAGCAGTCGATGCTTCGCTTGCGCGAACGGGGAATGGAGCACGCCTATGTCATGTCCTCGGAATCCAACAACCCCACCGCCTACAGGGCGTACCGGCGATCGTTCGATCCCATTGGAAGGCAGCGCTTCCACTACAAGGATTTCGCTTGAAGGCTGTGCTTCGTTACTGCGGACCTCCCGGTCCGCAACGCCCGAAATGGCGGGACGCGAACGGCAAGCCGTTCGTGGACGTCCGCGCACCGCGGGACGCTAGTCGGCTTTCGTGGTGAGGCCCGTCACGACGAAGGCCGTCGCCAGCATTGCGATGGTGAACAGCGCGACGAAAAGGGTGAGGCCGACGCCCGTTCCGTGGCCGGCGACGGAGAGCCAGGCACCGACGGCGAGCAGCGAGTAGCCGGCGATCCGCATCGCCAGCCTGCGTGGCCGCGTGAGGAGTGCCCCCGACACGAGCCGGTAGTGGCGGCGCATCGAGAGGCATAGCAGCGCCGTGCCCAATGCGACGGCGAGAAACGACAGCGCGACCAAGGTCTAGTTTCCTTGTCGTCCCGTCAGCCGGCGGGCGCGCCGCTTTCGCGGGTTGGCACGACGGCCGTGCGCCACGCCTGTGCGCGGCGCGACCGCGAACGTCGGTGCAGCACGATGCCCGCCAGCGCCGCCAGTGTGCCCGTCGCCAGCGCCGTCAGGTCGAACCCGGCGAGCACCCAGTCGCCGCTCGGAAGGGTCGCACCGAGATGCACGGACGTCGTCAATGCGTTGAGGACCGGGAGGCCGAGGAAGATCGCCGCGCACAGGATGCACTGTTCGACCCAGGCGCGATCGAGCGGGCGCGCCATCGCGTGGACAAAGGCCAGCCCCCAGGCGAGGAAGAGGCAGTGCACCTCCCAGTCGGCGCGGTCTTCGATGCCCACAGGAATCAGGCGGTTGGCCCAGAAGTAGACGCCGATTGCGAGGATCAGGCCGACGATCGTCGCGACGTTCATGTGCTCGACGAAGCGGTAGCCGAACCCCGCCTCGGCCCCGGCGGTCTTCGGCTTTCGCTTGACCACCCAGTAAATCGCGCCCGTGGCGACCATGCCGGCGCCGAGGACGCCGGAAAGGAAATACAGCCAGCGCAGCAGCGGTCCCGCGAACAGGCCCTCGTGCAATGCGAGGGCCGCGCTGCCGAAGGCAAGCGGCGCATTGAGGTACGAGTCGAGTTCATCCACGAGTTGGCCGGTAACGCCGTCGAAGGTGAGCACGTCGTTGAGTACCGCGACCCCCGGGATGCGCTGCACATTGACCCGGGCGTTCGCGTCTCCCGGTTGCAGCACCTCGACGGAGCGCACCGACTCGGGCCCCCAAGTTGCCACGGCGGCGTCCGTGAAAGTCGATAGCGGCAGTAGCTCCGCCGGGGTTCCAGACGCGTCCACGTGCTGTCGGCCGAGCAGTTCTTCCTGGACTTCGGCGACGCTGTCGACCTCGAAACCGTAGCTGCCGAGGGCGATGAACGGCATCCAGAGGAAGACGGTGAAGATCAGGCCGCTGTAGGTGATCATGATCTGGAAGGGCAAGGTGGCCACGGCCAGCAGGTTGTGCAGGTCCAGCCACGAGCGCTGCCCGCGTGCCCAGCGGAAAGTGAAGAAGTCCGCGAAGATCTTCTTGTGCGCAACGATGCCGGTCAGGAGCCCGACGAACATCACCATCGTGACGACGGCGATCATGTAGAAACCGGACTGCCCCGGCAGGTAGTGCAAGCGATAGTGCATGCGGTAGAGCGTCTGGCCGCCGCCGGTTTCTCGAGGCGCAGCCACGGGCTCTCCCGTGCGCAGGTCGAGTTCCTCGTTCACGGTCGGTCCGGGAGCGTCGTCCGCGCCGGCCGGTTGCTGGGCGAAGACGCAGAGGTGCGGCGTCTCGCGACCACGCGCTGGCGTGATCAGCCAGCGTTCAGCGCCCTCGGCCACGTTCTCTAGGTGCTTGCGCGCGACGGTCACGCTCTCATCGAGGCTCGCCGGCGAAGCCGGCGCCACCTCGGGCTCCATCCAACGGTCGATCTCGGTATCGAAGTAGCCGAGCGTCCCGGTGACGAACAGGAAATACAGCACCCAGCAGAAGACCAGGCCGCACCAGGTGTGCAACCAGGTCATGGACTGGCGGAACGAGCCGTTCATACGTTGACCTCCGCACCGATCAGCAGCCACGCCGTGGTGCCAGACACCACGAGGGCAGCGAGTAGACCCAGCCAGACCGTCCGCGTCCTGCGCACGGAGAACACCCACATCGCGATCAAGGCCCAAAGGAGAAAGCTCGCGATCGTGGTGCCGGCGACGGCACTCGGCTTCGACGCGGGCGACGACAGGGCAACGATTACACCGACGGCGTTGGTCACCAGGTAACCCAGCAGGGCCGCCGCCAGGATCCGCGCGGCGACATGCCAGCGGCGACCGGGCGCGCGACGAGGGCTTCGTGCCTGCGAACCTGCAGCCGGCTCGAGCACCATGGCTGCGGTCGTCGGCCTATCCGCCATCACCGGTGCCCTTGGCCGCGTCCTCGCTGTCGCGCGCCTGCCAAAGCTGCCAGGCCGCGGCGGCACTCGGGACGAACATCGTGATCAGAATCAGCGCACCCACGGCGAAGTCGGCCAACGTGGCGTGTTCGACGATGTGCGCCGCGTGGAACAGCGCGAGAAGGGCGGCGATCCCGAGCGCCAGCCAGCGCGTTGCGGACGCGGTCGACAGGACTAGCAGGATGATTGGCACAGCCGCAACGCACAGCAAGGCGGCGAGCATCCAGGCCGGCGGCATGAGGGAGGCATCGATCGGTTGTGCGGTCATGGCCCGCAGGAGTTCGACCACGATCAGCGTGATCACCCCGGCAAAGCCGAGCAGAAGCAGCGCGACGGCACTCGGTACTGGTCTCGTCATGGCAAAACCCCTCCCACACAGGCTGCGGCCGGCTTGCACCCGTCGCCGCAACGTTTTCTACATGGATGCACCGGGTATTTGAAAGCATATGCAAATCATTTGCAATAGCGTTTGCGCGCGCGAGCGATGGCTGTCGGCGTCTACGAAAGCCGCTCGGCAAGGGACGGGTAGCGTTCGGCGATTGGACCCAGGCGCTCGATTTGTTCGGTGGTGGTGACGGGTTCGAGCAAGCGGCTGCCGTTGTAGCGCAAGAATCGCAGGTCCGACGTGGTGCCGCCGATGTCACGGTCCCGAACCAGGTCGAATTGCACGCCGGCCAAGCGGCCCGCGACGATCTCGAACCGGTCCTGCGTCGAGGTGGCGGCGATGGGGTGGTCCTCAGGATCCTTGAGGCCGCCTAGGTACGTCGCGAGGACCGGCCTGTCGGCCGTTCCGTCGATGGCGAGTGCCCCGCCGCCGGCGTAGACACCGCGAATTTCTTCGAACACCTTAGGCCCGACCGGCAAGCTCGCCACGGGCAATGGATGCCCCACCAAGAGGCTGATCAGTTCCCGTTCGACGGCACTGACGACGGCGCCGCCCGTGTTGGCGTTGGTGAGCACCACTATGGCGAGGCGTTTCTCCGGCAACAGCCATAGGCCGGATTGGAAACCGGGTGTCGCCCCGCCGTGCTCGATGAGGGTCGGGCCGTATCGCCAGTTCACGGACCAGGCGAGGCCCCGATGCATCCCGTCCACGCCCACGGGCACGGTGGGGGCCTGCATCTCGGCCAGCGACTGCGCTGCCAGTACACGGTCGCCGTCGCCCGCCAGGTGCATGCGCGCGAACCGCACCAGGTCGGTCGTGCACGATAGTACGCCCCCGTTTGGCGCACGGCAGCGCGGTCGGCCGTAAGAGCTCACGGCGCGGCGGCGGCGACCGACGAGATGACCGGCGGCGAGGCGCTCGAAGATCAGGTCCTCGGGAAAGTACGCGGTCTTGTCGAGTCCGAGGGGCGCCAAGACCAGTTCTCGCACGACCGTTTCGAACGGCTTTCCTGTCGCCGTCTGGATCACCAGGCCGGCGAGCACGAAACCGAGGTTGTTGTAGTGATAATGCGACCCGAGCGGCGTACGCTGGGGCGCCGCGGCGAGCAAGGGACGCATCCGCTCCAGCGCGTCGTCGCCTCGCCCCGTGTCGGCCGTGTAGTCGCCGTGCCAGCCGCCGGTGTGGTGCATGAGGTGGCGCAGCGTTACGTCTCGTGCAGCGGCAGGGTCGGCGAGGGCCAAGTCCGGAATCCACTGCCGAACCGGAACGTCGAGGTCCAGGACAGCGTCCTCCACGAGTCGCATGACCGTGGTCCCCGTGAATATCTTCGAGATCGATCCGACCTGAAAGATGGTCTCGTCCGTGATCTCGAGCGGATGCGCCGGGTGAGTCACACCGGAATGGCACGAGCGTGTCGCGTCCAGGGAGGCGACGGTGAAAGCCACGCCCGGCACGCGGAACTCTGTCATGGTCCGTTCGATGGCGGGAGCTAGCCCCTTCACGAGTTCGTCGATCACGTCCGCGTTCCAAGCCCAACACGCGGACGATAATGGCAATCGTTCGCATTTGCCATTAAGGTGGATGGGACTTCCTCGACCGGTGACGCCATGCGCAACCCACGTCCGTCTGGTGGCTTGATCGTCCTGGGCCTGACCCTCGGCATCTTCTGCGCTCACGCGCTGGGCGACGACGCGCAGCCTGTTGCGGACGACGCCGACCAACCCGAGAGACGGCAATTCACATTCTCCTGGATGTTTGCGCCGGACGACGACATGCGCCCCCGTGGTGGCACGACGCGAGGGCCCGAAGTCACGCTCGACGTACAACCATCGGACCGCTGGGTCGCACTTCGGGCGGAGGGCTTGAGCGACCAGGAGCGGGACCGGCGCGCGATTCTCGCCATGGCAGGCGAGTTCCGGACATCGTTCGAGTTCATCGAAACCGTGGGTTTCACCGCGGGCTACGTCCCCACGCGCCCGTACCGGTCGTGGGCGACGGAAGCGGTGTACGTCGTTGCCGACCAGCCGGATTTCGTCAGTCTCCAGCACATCATGGTCATGCGGATTCAACAGCAGGACGGCTCCTTGTCGGAACCGCTGGTGATGAAGCATTGGCGCCAGGACTGGCGCTACGAGGACCAGGACCTGCACGAGTTCGCCGGCGCTTCCACTTGGCAGCATCGGCGCCTCGATGCGGATGCGGTGGGGGGTACGTGGAGCCAGGCCGTCTTCCAGGTCGACGACTCGCCGCGCTACGAGTCCTACGGCGCATGGCAGCACGACGGCTCGGCGTCGACTTGGACGAGCGCCGAGACCTGGCGCCCGTTACCGCGCCGGGAGTCGAGTGTGCGCGACGACTACCACGTGTTGGCCGGCACCAACCGGCACACGGTCACCGCCACCGGCTGGACGCATGAGCAGGACAACTTGAAGCTGGTGATGAATGCGGAAAGCCCGCGCGAGGATCTTCCTTACCTCGCCCGAGAGGCGGGGTTGAACCGCTATGAACGCATCGTCGACTTCGACTTCACTGCCGGCGTCGATTACTGGGCTGCCGCGTCCCCTTACTGGGCCGCCGCGCGCGACACGTGGCAGGGCGTATTCGCCGACCGCGCCCGGTTCACGCTCCTAACGAACGTCGATGGCCGACCGCTTTTCCAGCGCATGTTTGGGCAGGCGGCCGCCTTCGTTGAAGCACCCACGGACGATATCGCGGTCGAGGTCGAGCGGACCTTGGCGGAACATCTGCGCTGATCCGGGCCGCCACGGGCGCGGCTTCGCTCGTGTCGCTGCCCATCAGAACCGTTGACCCGATGCCCACAGGATTGCGCTGGCATTTCCGTGGTTCGCTTGAGCGGGAGAGGCGCGGATTCTAAGCACGTCGTTCGGCCGCGTCATCCACCCACGCGCGATCTTCCTCAACCCCGGCCACGCTCCTGAAACGCACGCATCTCCTTGCGCTCCACCGTTCCCATTCTCTCGATGGCCCTGGTATACGCGCCCCGTGCGAGCCGGCCGGCGTTGGCCTCGAGGTAGGCGCGGATCTCGGCGGGGTAGGCGTGCCACATCTCGCGCAGCACCCAGCCGACCGCCTTTTGCATGGGTTGTCGGTTGTCCTCCGCGCAGCGGTCCAACATCGGCAGGACCACGTCCGGAGCAAGGAATACGGCGTTCTTGCCTGTGTAGTGAATCAGGGACACGATCGACACGCGCTTCCGCCAAAGGTCCTCGTCGGCGTTCCACCGCCGGAGTTGGGGCATCACCGAGTCTGGGTCCGCCTCGAGCAGGCGGGAATAGGTCCAACTGAGCACGTCCGAGTGCGCCCAGTTGTCGACCCGGACAATCCAGCGACGCATGACGGGCCAGTACATCGGAAGCACGCGTCGGCGTACAAGGGGCCGGTAGTACTCTTCCGCCGCGAACAGGACGTCGCCCCATTGGCTGTGCATCCACAGGTCGTCCCAGATGTCGAGCACCGCCTCGGGCTCTCGGTCGAGGAAGGAGAACCCCTCCCGGACGCGGCGCCGTAACGCGGGCACGCGGATGCCGACGTACTTCATGGCCGATCCGCGGTCGCGCGCCATGTGGCGGCCGAACGATGGACTGCCGAGCGCCTGGAGCGCGTCGAGCACTTCTGCGTGGTAGTCCGGGTACTTCAAGGGGACGGCGGCGCGCCGCAGGACGCCCTAGTACAGGTCCACTGCCGTCTCACGCCGGGCAAAACGCCTTGCCGTTCGCGTAGCAGAGTCGCTGTTGTTGCTGCGCCGTGCCCCGGTGGTGAAGCGGGCGAGTCCGACGACAAGCTGGTGTACGGCTGGATGCTCGCGGCAGGCTTCGGTCTCGTCGTAGACCACGCGCAGCGTGTCGAGGATGTCCCAACCGGTGTCGTGCTTTAGGAGCGCCAGTGCGATTTCGTCCAGCAGTTCGCCGGTCGGGTGTCCGGCCGCCAGGTGCTTCCGGACCAGCGGGCCGACGTCGTTGACGCGGATCGACTCGATGGCGTCCACCACGGCGGCCCGTTCGGCCCCGACATCGGCTGTCGTCGCGACGCTCGGCTCCAGCTTGGCTCTCGACAGCGGCCGATTGGGAATGTTCAGCCAGCGGTCCGAGTAGAACTGCCAAGCGGCGTGGTAGGCGGCCTTTGCGGCGAGCGCGTATCCGGCCTGACGGTGAATCCCTCGGATAGCGGACCCCATCTGCATCTCCGCGCCGAGGTCCCACCAGCCGGGATTGAAGCTGACGGGCGTCCGCGCCATGCGGTCGGCGCCAAGCATGACCATGGCGTCGGCGATTCGGTTGACGTGGACGCCAGATTTGAGTGCCGACGTGACGGCACCGAACGCGGTGTCGAGTTCGCCCGAGAGCAGGGCTTCGCCGAAGGCATCTTCGTCGAAGTCGGCCGAACCGTCGGGCTCGGCGATCGTATCCAGGTCGGCCTGCAGGGCGGTGTAGGCCTCGATGGCTTCCCGCCGGACACCGTCTGGCGTGCCCCGATGGCGGCCGAGCATCTTGGCGACCAGGTTACAGACCAGTTGCTCGGTGACCTCCCAGCCGAATTCGTCGAGCAACTCGGCAATCCGCACTAGGTGCATGAGGTTGAATCCGAAACCTATGAAGTGCGGCGCGAGGATGCACTCGAAGGCGAGCGGGAGGATGCGGTCGTCGCAGTCGCCCATGCCCCGGGCGCTCACTAGGCACTTCTCGATACCCTCCCAGTCGCGGTCGCGCGAGAACGCGCGCACCCAGTCCGCGAGCTTCTCCCAGGTCACCGGCGGTGGCAGGGGCTCGCGCTCCGGTCGGTCGCCGGCACGGCCGGACGCACCCTTGGCAGCCATCATCAGCGGAATCAGGCGGTCGTCCGACGCCAAGCGCCGGGCGACCTCGATGCCGTTGGCGACTTGGGCCGGCCGCCAACTGCCGTTGGCGTTGTGCTCCGTCGCGATGTGCTTGCCGAGGTGCGTGACCAGGAGGCGCAGGGTCTCGTCCTCGGAGACGCCTTGGGCGAGCATGATCGCCACGGCCTTGGACAGCACCCAGTTGTCGCGCGACAGCAGCCCTTCCTTGAGCAGCAGGTAGTGGGCGCCCGTGCGCCGGGATGCGACGCCGGCGACCTTGACGTGGATGTCGTCCCCGCGGACCTCCACGGGGAACGTGTCGAGGTCGTCGCAGCCGCCGGTGAAGCAGCCGCCGCCCGCCATGGCGTAGCTCCAGCCGTGCCAATCGCATTGCAGCACGCCGTTCCTCGCGCGCCCGCGGATCAGCGGATAGCCCATGTGCGGACACTGGTTGTCAGTGGCGTAGATCGTGCCGTCGTGGTTGAAGAGCGCGACGCTGCGATCCTCGACGCGCACGGCGATCGCTTTGCCGGGTGGCACATCGGACATCCCGGCGACTCGCTCGAACCCGTCTTGTGTACTCATCTTCAGTCCCCTACTCGAACATCTCGACGGTGGTCCGCCCTTCCGCGAACCGCATCGCCGTCACCGCTGCGGATCGGCCGTCCGAGTTCGACCGCACATCGGTGGCATAGCGTGCCAGGCCCACCAGCAACTGCGTCCCGGCGGGATGCCCGGCGCCGAGGTCCGCCTCGGACCCGGAGACGTTGCCCCACTCGTCGAACACCGTGCGTAGGGTTGGCAGGATCTCGTGGCCGGTATCGTCCTGCAGGATTGCGCGTCCCATGTCGTGCAGCAGCCGGTCGCCGGAATAGCCCGCCTGCAGGTAGCCGGCAACGCGCGCGCCCGCGGCTTCGACATCCAAGGTGTGCATCGCGTCCAGGACGGCGGCGACCGCGGCGTCCTCGTCGTCGCCTGGCGCAGGCTGAGCTGGCAAAGGCTCGCTCAAGGGCCGGTGGTCGATGTTGATCCAGCGGTCGGCGAACACGTGCCACGCCGCGTGGAACAGGCCTTTCGCCGCGACGCTCTCGCCTCCGTGCGCCTTGAGCGCGCGCAGCGACGACGCGAGGTTCAGTTCCCGGGTCAGATTCGGCCAGCCTGCGTCGACGGCAACCGGCGTGCGCGCCATCCGGTCCGCCGCGAGCAGCACGAACGTCGTGATTAGGCGGTCAGTTGAGCCGCCCGCCAAAGCGGCAGCCAAGGCGTCGAACGAGCGGTGGATGTCCACGCTGGTGGCCGCCGATGCCAACGCCTCCTCGTCGAAGGCGCCTCCGTCGGGCGCCAAGTCGATCCGCGGTTGCAGTTCGCGCATGCGCGCCACGGCGTCGCGGCGGAACCGCTCAGGCTCCTGGCGCGGCTGACCGATGAGCTTGGCGCCGAGGTTGAAGATCAGTTCGCCCGCCTGCTCCCAACCGAAAAGATCCTGTAGTTCCGCCAGGTAAGCGAGCGATACCAAGCTGTCCCCGAAGTCGAGGAAATGCGGTTCGACGGCACACTCGAGCAGCAAGGGCAGGATCTTGTCGCCGTCGCCCTCGGTCCAGGCCGTGTAGAGGCATCGTTCAATGCGGTTGCCCATGCGGTCGCGGGCGAAGTTGCGCACCCAACGCGCCGTGCGTTCCCAGTCGTAGGGCGGGGGCATGGGCACGTTCTCGTTGCGCTCGGCGGCGGGGCCTGCCGCGGAGCGTGCGGCAATGGCCAGCGCGATCAGGCGGTCCTCCCCCTCGTAGCGCTGACCCACCTTGAGTCCGTTGATGAGGCGCGACACGTCGTCGCCGGCGTCGAGATCGTGGGAACTCGCAATGTGCCGGCCTACGTGGCGCATGATGAGTTCGACGATGTCCGCTTCGGGCACGCCGCCGTGGAGGAGTTGGGCGATCGCTTTCGACATCGTCCAGCGGTCGTCGCCAAGAAGGCCTTCCCAGAGCAGACGCAGGCGCGCCTCGCGCCGATCCTCCGGTTCCGCGTCGTATCGGATCCACACCGCGTCGTCGAGGACTTCGGTCGCGAATACCCGGACGTCGTCGCATTGCGAATGGAAGCAGCCGCCGCTGGTGAGGTCGAAGCTGCGACCGTGCCAGTCGCAGGTCACCATGCCGTTGCGAACCAGGCCCCGCACCAGCGGAAATCCCATATGCGGGCATTGGTTGTCGGTGGCGTGGTATGCGCCATCGGTGAAGAACAGGGCGATCGTCCGCCCATCCGGTCCAGGAACCGCCACCGCCTCGCCGTCGGCCAGATCGCCGCAGGCCGCCGCGCGGACCCAACTTTCGCTCTCCGTCATGTGCCCTCCCTACCGGACGTATGCTCACACATCCAGGGCGTGAGGGTCGAGACGCGACAGGGCGCCTGCGTCGCCGTGTAGTATCGCGTCCCTTCACGTCTTGCCTATCAGAGTCGCCCTACGGGGTTTCCGACGCCATGCGCCTGGAGCACGTAATCAGCCGACGCCAAGCGGTGTCTCGCACAGTCCTCCTAGCCCTTGGCACGAGCGCCTTGGCGAGAGCTGCCTGGACGGCAGGCACGCCCGCCGATCCCACCACAAGGAGACAGCCCATGCTCCCAACCGACATCCTCGCCGACGCGGGGCGACTCGTCGCTCGCCACGCCATGGTCTGGATCCGCCGGCTGGATGCCCCTGTCGAGGAGGTCTGGCGTCTGGTTAGCACGCTCGACGGTCTCGCGAAGTGGTGGATCGTGCCGCCTACGGTCCTCGAACTGCGTCCGGGCGGCACATTCAAGCACCACTGGGAGAACGTCGTGCACGACCTCCGGGTGGGCGAGTTCATCGACTTCCGGGAGCCGAACGGCAGCTATGCCGGAACGGGCGGCATGCGCCTCGAGGTCAAGGCCGACGGCGATGGAACCGTGTTCGCCTTCCTCGACACTTGGGCGGACGGAATCGAGAGCGGCGGCCAAGGCGGCGCGTTGGCACAACAGCCCGGCGGGCCGGGCACGCCCTGGCCCGGCGTCGCGGGCGGCTGGCACCACATGGTCGACACGCTTGAGGCGGTGGCGACCGGCGGATCCGTTCGGCACAGCTACGAGGAACTTTGCGACCTCTACGTCGGCTATCTGGCCGATCTCTACCGCTGGAGCGATGCCGTGCAACGCACGCGTTAAGGGATGCGTCCGCGCGCCGCTTAACTCAACGTGGCGGCTAGGGCGTCGTCCAAAGCGCTCGCCCGGGTGAAAGCGGGGCGTTCGCGGAGCAGGTCGAGGTATCTCGTGAAGGACGGGCGCCCCTCGATGGTTTGCATCATGTTCACGCCCCAGTTGAGGTTGGCACCCACGTAGACGTCGGCGGCCGAAAACTCCTCCCCGCCGATGTACGTGTTGGCCTCGAGCGCGCCTTCAAGCGTGTCGAGAACCCTCTCGAGCGTGCCATAGCCGACCATGCCTTGCTGTTCGTCGTTGACCTCGGCACCGATCATCTTGTTGATGGTTGCCGCCTCGAACGGGCCGGCGCCGAAGAACAGCCAGCGGTAGTACGCCCCGCGGCTGTTGGCTGGCGGTGCTAGGCCGGCGTCGGGGAAGGCGTCGGCGAGATAGGCGCAGATGGCGGCGGCCTCGGTGACGACGACGTCGCCGTGACGGATCGCCGGCACCTTGGCCATCGGATTGACGGCCCGGTAGGCATCCGACCGAATGCTGTCGTCGAAGGTGAGCACTTCCAGGTCGTAGGAGACGCCGGTCTCTTCGAGCATCCAGCGCGCGATCCGGCCGCGCGACATCGGGTTCGTGTAGAGCGTGAGGTCGTTGGGCATTCTTGGGGTCCGACGTGACGATCGCGGAAGCGTAGCAAACGCGGGGTCGGTTTGATGTAGTCTGCGCGCCCCCGGCTCGGAGACCGAGAAACGATGAGTGAATTAGCAATGACGACCACGGCGACCATCGTACCCACGCTGCGGTACCGGGACGCGCATGCGGCAATCGAATGGCTGGAGCGCGCCTTCGGATTCCACCGACACTTCGTCGTAGAGGACGGGGAGGGTGGCGTGGCCCACGCTCAGCTCACGTTCGGCAACGGCATGATCATGCTGTCGTCAGCGCACGACGACGAGTTCGGGCAGATGCAGCGGCCCCTTGAGTCCGCTGACGCCCCGGTATCGCAGAGCCCGTACGTCATCGTCACGGACGTGGACGCGCACCACGCGCGTGCGCTCGCCGCCGGCGCGGTGGTCGTGATGGCCCCGGAAGACAAGGACTACGGTGGTCGGGGTTACGGCTGCCGCGATCCGGAAGGCAACCTGTGGAGCTTCGGGAGCTACGACCCTTGGCAGGACGAAGGCTGACGAAGGCACCCTCGCTCGCAGTCGGCAGGCGAGACACCGGCCTGCTTTTTGGGATCGTCGCAACGTACCTTCGGGGATGTCGCCGGGATGATTGCGATCGTCGCGTAGCGATTCGTCCGGGCGTAGGAGAATCCTGCTACGCGACCCACTCAGTAGCCACCGATCACCAAGGGATGATCGAAAGAAGCCCCGGCCTTGCGCAATGCCGGCCGCTCCTGGCGTTCGGACTGGGCCTCAAGCAGCTTGGTGCCGACATCGCGAGCGATCTCCAGAGTCTCGGCCACGGTGCGGCCTTGAGCTACCAGGCCGGGGATGTCGTCCGAGGTAGCCAGATATACGCCTTCGGGCAGCCTTTCAATGTGCAAATTGACGATCCGTTCCATCTTGGTCCGACCCGCATCGGAGATGCGCCGCGATTATGCCTTGATCCGCGGAATGCGGCCTAGATCAACGTGCCGCCCTTTCCCCCCTCTCGCGCAGGAACGCCGATGTCGAGCGCGGTCTTGCGGTGCGGCGATCTCCTCTGGGAACACTTAAGGGGCCGTTGCGGGTTCGAGCCCCAAAAGCTCGCGCACCGCGTCCGACCGGTCCGCCGTGACCGCCACCTGTTTCGGCGTCATGCCGTTGGCGTCCACGAGGTCCGGGTCCGCACCGCGTTCGAGCAGCCACGCGACCACGTCCGGGAAGTCGTCCCGCACGGCCCTGTGCAGCAGGCTCGTCGGCTCCGCGTCGTACACCGGAAACAGGTCGTTGATCCGTCCGTCCATCTCGGCTTCGAGCCGGTCGAGCAGCTTGAAGTGCGCGAGGTGAAGGAGGTTGTACTCCGCGCCCCCATCCATGAGCACACGCGCCGTCGCGGCCACTCGCACGCCTTGCCCGGCGCTCCACTCGAGCGGGGGCCGGTCCCTGGCCAGTGCGTTGGGGTCCGCGCCGGCTTCCAGCAGGAGCCGGGCGACGCCGACGTTGTCGTGATTGGCCGCGATGTGCAGGGGTCGTCCGCCCGAGGACCATGCGTAGCCACCGAAGCCCTCGATGTCCGCGCCGTTCTTGATCAGGAGCCGCGCGACGTTTGAGTTGTCTGCGCGAAGCTCGGGCGTCCACTGCACCCAGGGATCCATGTTGCGCGTCAGGAAGCTGGCACCAGTCGCGGGCGAGTCTTCCGTGTAGTAGCGGACCTTCGCAAGCGCGGGGTTGGCCTCCAGCATCGTCGTGACCGTCGACAGGTCGACACGGTCGATCGCCATCAGGAGGGCCAAGCGCTCTGAGACCGTCTCCGCGGCGAAGGACTCGTGCTCCTCGCCGCCATCCAGCGTGAAGCCGGTCAGCACGACGTTGGCAAGCGCCGCCTTGAGAGTCACGCTCTCGGCCCCGTACGGCGGGTAGTACTCCGCGAGGAACGGTGTGATGGCGAGGTCGCGGTAGGCCTCGCCGACGACGCGGGTGCGGTCGTGGCCCGCTCCCCGAATGGCGATGTTGGAGATGAGCGCGAGCGGCCCGTCGTAGACGCCGGGGTCGAGGTGGATCGTGTCGCCATCGTTGGCGATGTCGAGCGCGGCCTGGATCGTCTTGTAATCCCGGTCCGGTCCGACCTGGTGTTCGGCACCGACGTCCGCAATGGCGAAGTCGTGGACCACGTCGTCGCCGACCGTAATCTCGGCGACTTGGCGTTCGTACCCCTTGCGCGCCACATCGAGGACGTAATCACCCGGATGCACGTCCGCTGCGTAGCGACCGTCAGCGTCGGTGATCACCACGTACGTGCGGCCGTCCCGCTGCAACGCGACATGCGCGTAATAGACCGGCGCCCGGGTCGCCGAGTCGACGACCGTGCCGGAGATCCGTCGAACGGGTCCCGGGCCGGGCAGGGGCGCCGCCTGGCTCTCAGGATTGATGTCGCGGGATAGTGCTTGCGACTCGATCACCAGCGACTTGAGCCGTGCCGCGCCGGCATCGAACGGCGTGCCCGCAGCGGATTCCGTCCACAGCGCCAAGGCCGTCAACTTGCGGCCCGGCCCGATGTCCTTGATAATGTTCGGCTTTTCAGCCAAGGTCCCGTTGACGTCGGGGTACACGGCGCGGTCCGTGAGCTGACCGGCGGCACTGACGAAGCTGCTGCCCTTTGACGCGGTGTACAACTGGAAGACGTCCCCACGGCGCACCAGGGTGATCGTCTCCGCCGTTCCCGTGACGTCGCGCTCGTCGACGTAGTAGGTCCAGTAGCCTTGCCCGACTAGGGCGAACGGCCGGTTCCCGGGCTGCGGCACGCCGCCGATGCCGTCGAAGCCGACGATGAGATAGGCACCGCCGAGGACTTGGCCGTGGTCGAACTGCAGGTAGACGCCGAAACGCTCGCCCGAGCGGTTCGTGTATGGCCTAAGTCGCGTGCTCGCGGGATCGAGCGTGATGCTGAGCGTGAAGTCGTTGCCGCCGATCGCCTCGACGATCTCGGGGTGGATGTCGCCGTCGAGTTCAGGGAAAAAGTTGGGCCACGTGTCGCTGTAGCCCGTCCGGCGCATGCTGTGGTCGGCGAAGTCCTTATAGGGGTCATCGCCGTTCACGATCTGGAATCCGTCGTCGTGGAGCACGATGCTGTCCCGGCGGAATCCGGCGTTGATCGGCTCCGCGTCGTTCGCGCCGGTGAACACGGCGCGTCCGGCCTCTGCGGACGTGAACGAGAAGGCCAGGCAAAGTGCCATCGCGACTACCGCGATGTTCCCCACGGTACGCGGACGTCCACGTCCGCATTCCGGCCTTGGTGTCGGGTTGATTGCGGGCCGGGAGGCCCGCGTACCCGGGGCGCCCGAGTTGGCTCTCAAACCGTTCCCTTGGCCGCGTATGCTGTTAACGACTGTCGGGCCAAGGGTTGTGCAGTTCCACGCCGAACTGCGCGAAGTCCCCAGTGTTGCGGGTGACAACCGTCAGCCTGCGGATGATGGCCGTGGCCGCGATCATGGCATCTTCGCTCACGGTGTCCGACCTCCGGTGCATCAAGCGCGCCCACTCGCGGAAGGCCGGCGCGTCCATCGGCAAGACGCCGTAGGACGCGAGCACCTTGGTGAGCCAAGCCTCGATCTCCTCTGCCTTGGGCTTGTCCTGCTCGCGGGTTATCTCGATCCCGGCCTGTATTTCTCCTACGGTAACGGCAGAGACGAAGAGCTGCTCCGCCGCCACGCCTGCGATCCACTCCAGAACCGCGCCGTGGGGACGGGGGCGGCGCAGCTCGGAGACGACGTTGGTGTCGAGGAGGTACGCCACCTACTCCACCAGCGGGGGTGTCCGGCGGCGATGCGGCCGCCGCGCCGGCGTGAGGTTCCCGGTCCGCGCTTCGGAGGCTAGAAGAAGGTCCTTCAGGTCAGGCCTGGCCATCCGCTCCAGCCTGCGCCATTGCTCGATCGGAAGGAGCACGGCTGTCTCCACCCCCCGCTTGGTCACGACCTGGGGTCCCTCGGTAACGGCATCTTCGAGAAGCTCGCTGAACCGCGCTTTCGCATCCTGCACTGGCCATCTCTTGCCCATATCCGCCATGCCGTCAATCTGACTAGTCTTAAGACTAGATTAGGCTTCCCTTCGTGTCAACGACTCGGCCGTTGACACACGACGACTACGCGCAGATCCGCAACCGCGCGAAGTTCCTCCTCCTCGACCACGCCGCCCGTCACCCCACCGCGGCGGTGAGGCTCCGGAAGGCTCTGCCAGCACTCCGAGAGATGTCGGACGATGAAGTGTTCGCTGCAACGATCACGCGTGCGGATGCGCAGCGGACGATCGCCCGCGAGTACGGATTCGGCTCGTGGCGAGCACTACGCACTGTCGTGCCGAGCCATCCCGCGACCGAGGGGTTCCTGAACACGTCGGGCGCCGTACCGCCGGATGTCGCCGCGATGGTCGACGCCGTCGATCCCGGCGACGCTGGGAGGCTTAAGGCACTCATCGAGGCGGCCCCGTCGCTGGTCCATGCCCGGGTCGCCCGCGCGACCGCGGCTAGCGCGTTCGACGTCGGTGTGAAGGCTGGTCAATGAGTCGGGCGGGTGGTGTCGAGGGGTTGTCCACCCCTTGCCCACCGCGCCTTTGGGATCGAAGGGGATCGGCGCCATGGACAAGGCGTGGACAACCCCGCCAACGGCGGTGCCACGCGCGGACGTCGGTCGCGCGACCAAATCGTCGCAAGGCGTAGCGCTCCCACACGAGTTCAAACATCGCCCGATTCAAAGGGCGAGTCTGCAGGACCGGCTTCAACCGAACATCGCCCTTTTCTATCTTGGTTGTGTTCATGCGGTAGGGCATATCGTTCGGCGAACCGGCGTTGAAAAGGGCGATGTTCTGTCAAGGGAGGGATTGCGAGGTCTCGACCGCCGTTCTGCAGAAATACTGTTGACATATACAGTAGTTCGGAGTAGCCTCTTCTCTGAATGCAGGACCACAAAAGGTGACGCCTCGTGCAAGGGAAACGTCGTCTCCAATCCAAGAGAAAGCGGCAGACTCGGCAGGCCCGACGACGACGCCAGCCACGCCAGACCAGCATCGAGTTCAGACCCGCCGGCCGCGGCGGCGCACGGCCGGGAGCGGGACGGCCCCGCGTCCGCCGCTCGCGGGTCGCGCACCGCAGCCGCGGCCCGGTCCCGGCGCGCTGCCCGGTTCTCATCACGCTGCGCGTCCTCGACGACGTGCCGCCGCTGCGCCGCGGGTGCTTCGTGCGCGCCTTCCGGGAGACGCTGCGCAAGTGCGCGACGCGTCCCGGGTTCCGGGTGATCCACTACTCGATCCAGGACGACCATGCGCACTTCATCGTGGAGGCGGCGGGCGCCAAGCGCCTGGCGAACGGCATGAAGAGCCTGGCGGCGCGCTTCGCGCGCTGCGTGAACCGTGTCTTCGGCCGCAGTGGCAAGGTGCTGGCCGACCGCTTCCACCACGTGCTGAAGCGGACGCCGACGGAGGTTCGCCGCGCGCTGGCGTACGTTCTGCTGAACGCGCGCAAGCACTACCGCCAGCGTCGCCGGCGCGTGCCGCCGGTGGTTCTGGACGGCGCGAGTTCGGGGCTGTGGTTCGACGGCTGGAAGGGACGCGGTCCGCCGCCGGGGCGCTACGCGGACGCGGACCGTCCGCCGGAGGTCGCGGCGCCGCGGACGTGGCTGCTGTCGAAGGGCTGGCGGCGCATCGGGCTGGTGGATCCGGCGGAGGTGCCGGGCGGCTGACCCGGCGGGGGCCCGAGCACATCGACCGCAACCCCTCGGCGACCGTCCGGCCTCGCAACATCGGGCAGCGCAACGTCCAGCACTGGCCCTCGGACTGACGCGCCTGCACAACCCTCGGGCCATCGTCGACCGAACTATCCGTCACCACCTCCGCAAGTGGCACGGCGCTGGCGGGGTTGTCCACGCCTTGTCCATAGTGCCGATCCCCTTCCATCCAAAGAGGCGCTGTGGGCAAGGGGTGGACAACCCCACCTCCGACCCCTGCCCAACGAAACGCCCGTCGCCGAAGCCGGCGGCTGCCGCGTGAATGGCAACTCACAACTGCACACTTTCGCGCAACCTGGCGAGAGAAGGCCTGATCAAGCCGATTCGGGGGCGCGCCCGGCATCGGACCGTTCTCCCCGGCGCGTAGCGGCCAGCGATCAGCGCGTTCGCGAAAACCCAGAAGTAGCGCGATGCGCCGCGTGCAGACGATGGTTGAACCTTGACGGAACCCGGACGTCCCAAACAGCTCGCCGTTCGCATCTGCCGGCCGATCGTGTCCGCCATTCCGACCCGTCAAATGGCTCATCGCGGCGAGGACGGTAAGCGTCCCGAACCGCTTACGTGAACTCGCCGCCCTCCGGACTCATCGACCGAGCTTCGGTCTCGACGCTCGCTGCGAACGTCTCGATGTCCTCGACCGACGCCAACCGAATGAAGCGTATGTGCGCCCAGCGGGGATCTGCCATCGCCGCGTACATCCCCTTGCGCTTGCGCCGTTGCGCGCTGACGATCCAGTACACGAGCGAGTCTTCCTTGCGCCACAACGCCAGTTGCGGCCAGAACCGCTCGAAGTTCGTGCCCCACAGCAATTCCTTCGTCCGCCAACGCCGCCACGAGCGTCGTAGTACCCGCCACACGAGTAGCGGCACGCGCAAATCCAACCAGATCACCGTGTCAAGCCGCGGCCAGAACGTCCGCTTCGCGAAACGCGTGTAGGAGCCCGCGACCACCCAGGCGTCGCCACGCGTCGCGTGCTCGAACCGGCGCTCCAACTCGTCCGGATCGGTCTCGTTCAGGCCGACCCATCCGGGCAGCCAATTGAGCGCATCGAGTTCCACGAAATCCGCGTCGAGCGCCGATGCCAATCGCCTCGCCAGCGTGCTCTTTCCCGTAGCGCTGTTTCCGATCACATGCACGCGACACCCGATCGGGGAGGCCCGCGCTGTCGAGGCGCGCTGGATGGGCGTAGATTCCATGGGCCCAGTTCAGTTGAACCAGTAGATGAACTCGTCGTCGGGGGCGTCCGGGTCGAGCAGCGTCTTGTCGATGTTGATCGGCGTGGTGATGGTTGAAGGCCAGAGCGGCTCCGCCTGCGCGGCGTTGTGTTCGTCCAGGAGCTTCCGTAGCGCAGCCACGCGCTCGGGCTGCGCGTCGGCGAGGTCGTGCTGCTCTGTGGGGTCTTCGGCGAGGTGGAAGAGCCAGGTCTTGCCGGGGGGCTCGCTCGTCTGCAGCTTGTAGCCGTCCGCGATCACGACCTGGTAGCCGCCCGTGCGCCAGAACAGGTGCTCATGGGGTACACCTTCGGCAACGCCTGCGACGTAGGGGACGAGGTCGACACCATCGATCGTCCGGTCGCGCGGCACGTCGACGCCGGCCGCCGCGGCGGCGGTGGCGAAAATGTCGAAGCCGTGCACGGGGGCCTCAAAGGTCTGACCACCGGTCAGCCGCGCTGGCCACTTGAGGAAGAACGGCACATGGATGCCGCCTTCGAAGAAGCTGATCTTCCAGCCGCGGAAGGGTTCGTTGACGCGCGGCAGGCCGATGTACGCCGGTGCGCCGTTGTCCGAGGTGAAGAAGACCAGCGTGTTCTCCTCGAGGCCGTTGTCGCGCAGCGCGCCAAGTACCCGGCCGACGCTGCGGTCGAGGGAGCGGACCATCGCGGCGTAGACGCGCAGGCGGTGCTCTTCGATGTGCGACAGCGCGTGGTAGTCGTCCTTCAGCGCCTGAAGCGGGGTATGCACGGCCCAGTGCGCGAGGTAGAGGAAGAAGGGTCGGTCCTTATTGGCCTCGATGACCTCGACGGCTTGGTCCGTGTAGTAGTCGGTCAAGTAGCCGCCGGGCTCGAACGGTTCGCCACCGTTGAACGAGGCGGCGTAGTTCATGGCGCGCCACAGGAAACGGTCGATGCCGTCGAACTCCTGCTTCGAGTTGACGACGTCCGGGTGGTCCTCGGGCAGGTAGAAGCCGCTCGCCATCAAGAGGCTCTCGTTGAAGCCTTGGTCGTGGGGCGCCATGCCACCGCTCAAGCCGAGGTGCCATTTGCCGATGTGCACGCTGTGGTAGCCGGCGGGTTTCAGCAACTCCGCGAGGGTGATTTCGGACGCGGGGACGCCCATGTCGTCGTAGGGGATCGACGGGCCGACGTCCCGGACGATGGTCCTGCGAAGCACCCCCTGCCTGGCGTTGCCGAGTAGCGGGACCATCGTGCTGAAGCCAGTAGGCGTCGGGGTGAACTCGAAGCCGAAGCGGGTGCCGTAGCGCCCGGTCATGAGAGCGGCGCGCGACGGCGCACAGGTGCCGTTGGCCGCGTAGCCGTTCGCGAAATGAACGCCTTCTTGGGCGATGGAGTCGATATACGGTGTGGGCACAGTGCCGCCGGCGACACCGCCGCCGAGCCACGTCAGGTCGTTCCAGCCAAGGTCGTCCGCGAGGATGACCACGATGTTGGGCGGCCGCTCCGCTTCGGGCCGGCCGGCTGGATCGGGGCCTGAGTCCCATGCGATTGCCTGGGTCGGTGCCACGTCCATGTGCTGGCGCATCTCGACGAACTCGAGGAGGATTTCCATGCGGAAGATCCAAACGATGCCGACGGCCACTACGACCGTTGCCAGGATGCCGATGGCAATACTGGCCCTGCGGCTCATGGGAATCTCCTGCGCAGGCTAACGACGCTCGACCACCTTACAGCGGCAGATACACGCGCGTCTCGCGCTCCTCGGGCGCAACCTCGCCCGGGTCGTTGGTGTACACGTCCCACCCGAACATGGCGTCGGAACCCAATTCGCGGGCACGCTGCATCACTTGGCTCCACACGGCACCGACGTCTTCGTAGGCGCCGACGTGCAAGGCCGTGAGCGCTCGGCCTCCGGGCAGGACGTGCTGCTCGATGTCCCCCGCGCCGTCGACGGGCTGTGCGACGGGCATGCCCGCGGCAATGTCGCAGGCAACGCCGTCCATGCTGAAGTAGCGCATGAAAGGCATGCCGGCCGGCTGCTGGCCGGCGCTTGCGATGTGCCGGAAGACGCGCGGCAGGATGTCGGCCAACGCGTCGCCGAAATCGGTCAGGGCAACTTTGCGGCGCACGACCATGGCGGCCTGCGGCTCGAGTTCCACGGTTTCGATGGCGATGTCGGTCATGGGATCAATCCGGCGGGGGTGTCGGCGCCGCACCTTGCCGCAGAGGGTTGGGCGCGTCAATGACGCGAGCCCCGGATCAGTTCAGGCTTCGCGGCAGTTGTCGCACACGCCCTCGATCTCGACCACGGCGTTGTCCGGCCGGAACCCGTGTTGGTCGGCGATCTTGGACAGCAATGTTTCGAGTCCGCTCGACTCCACCTCGTCCACGTGGCCGCACGAGGAGCAGAGCAGGAACTGACTCTCGTGGGGGTGGTCCGGATGGTCGCACGGCAAATACGACTGGGTGGATTGCAGGCGGTGCACGAGACCGACCCGCATGAGGAAGTCCAAGTGTCGGTAGACGGTCAGCGGTGCGATTTTGCGTTCTTGTCGTTGCTCCAGCAGGGCGATGAGTTCGTAGGCGGAAAGTGGCCGGTCCCTGGCTAGCATTTCCGCGTAGACGGCCAATCTCGCAGGCGTCAGTCGCTCGCCTTTCTCGGCGCAGCGCGCTTCGGCGAGCTTTCGCCATTTCGCCGCGAGTGGTGGTGCGTTCGCCAAAGGTGTAGCCACTTCGATGACCTTCCGTGAGTCTTTTGCTTAGTCCGGTTGCGGGCGGATGGCGCCAGGCGAGTCGCCTCGCGGCGACTCGAGTCGGCGACCTCTATTGCGTTGCCGCACCCAGTGCCAAAGGTGGGCGGAGCCCAGCAGCACGCCACCAGCGACGGTGATCGGTTGCTCGTACGCCGATGTGGCCTCGACGAAAGCCGCGAGCAGCAGTAGCCCAAGGCCTGTCGTTGCCGCAGCGATGAAGAACCCGTTGCCCCCGGCGGGCAGGGCCTTCCACATGACCCGGCCGCTTACCGGCACGGCCGCGACCGCTAGGATTTGATGCAGAAAATGGCTGTCGAACGACTGGGCAGCCAACGGCAACAGGCTCACCAGCAGGGGTAGGGCGAGGCAGTGGATCAGGCAAAGCGTCGACAGCCCAGCCGCACACAGATCCAGCCCGGCGGTCCGGGCGTCCTGCGCACTGAGTTGGCCACTGGCTTGGTTCATGTGGAATCGCTCGCTCTTGCCTGACCTCGACCCGAGAAGCGTTCGGGACTGGTTCCTACTGATGCCGCGTTGTTATGTTATAACGTACAGGCGTCGGGCGACACTCACGTTCGCACGTCGCAGGCGAACTCGAACTCTCCGAAGTCCGTACCAATCACACGATCCGAGAGGCGGAACGCCCGTGCGACCTCCGCCAGGGCGGACCGCCCGCGATCAATGTGCTCGGGACGCAGCGCGAACCGCACGAACCCACCGACGGGACCAGGGCCGGTCTGCAGCGTGCCGTGGGGTTCTTCGCCCGACCGGCATTCCCGGTACTCGGTGCCGTCCCGGACAACATCCACCGCACGGTTCTCCTCGATTCGAAGCGGGGTGACGGACCAGCCCGCGCAGGTGCGATGGGCATCCGCGGACTCCACGATGGCCCGTTCGAGCAGGTCGGGCCGGTAATCGAGTCGCTCGCCCGCGACGACGGCTAGGCACAGCGCTGTCAGCGGCACGCCGGCACCGTGGGCCAGTGGACCCATGGCCGCACCTGCCCTCGTGTTCAGTTCCGTCGGCAGGTATCCCTCTTCGGCCAGGATCCCGTCGATGCCGAACGGCCCGCGGTAGCCCACCGTCTCGCGCAGTGCTGCCCCGACGCGGTATGCGAGATCGCGCATCGCCCTGCGATCGTCGGGGCGCGGATCGAAAGCGGTCGCGCAGCCCGCGTAGTGCAGGCGGTCGCCGGTGGTGGGGCGGAGTACGACCATCTCGACCGGACGGAACACGGCGACCGAGTCCGGGAATACGATCCCGTGGATGCTTGCCGAGATGCCTTCCAGGAACGGCATGACGCGTATCCGGTCCGCCATCCGTCGGAGCGACTCGTACGACGCCCGCCCGTCTTCGCCGTGTCGAACCCAGCGCAGGCCAAGGCCGCCGCCGTGGGCGCCGTCGCGGGCATCGGCTGCCCAGACCGTGCCCAAACCCCGATCCAACTCTTCGGCCGCCGACTTCAGCGCTTGGTGATCGGCGGCCACGACCCGCGACGGCGCGCGCGGTACGCTCACCGCATCCCAGAAGGCGTCGATCCGCACCTTGTCTTCCAGCTCCGCCCAGGCTGGTGGACGGGCGGCATAGGCCTTCCGGTCCGCCGCGTCGAGGGCGCCAGCCAAAGGGTGTGCGAAAACGAACCGCGCCGCGCCTTCGGGGTCCCACGCGTCGATGTCCCGACGCAGACCGGTGGGCAGGTTCTGAAGCGCGCGTTGCAGATTGCGGAACTCCTCGAGCACATCTGTGCTCCGAGTGCCCAACACCCTGAGTTCCGCCTCTTCCGGCGTCGGCAGGTCGCCGGTCCCCTCGCTAGCGGCGATGAGGAACGGACGTTCGGCACCGAGCGCAACCAGACGCCGTGCGAGCCCGCTCAAGCCCACGGCGACGGGCCCGGCCACCAGGAACTTCCGGCCGGCAAAGACCGGCCGCAGCAAGTCTTCGTAGTAGGCGCTGGCTTCTTCGGCCAACGGTGAGGCGTTGTCGTTCATGCCTGGCTCCTCGCCTAGGACACTCGTCCCGGAGGAACCGTCGATCAGGACACCTTCTCCGGGATTCGGAGAGGTCCGTCGATCTCTAAGGGGTCTAAGTTTGTCGGCGATCAGCCGACGGGACGAACCTCGCCACCAGCGCCACGCGGCAGCATGGCGACGCACATCACGGATCGAATGTGGCGGGCGGGGTTCATGGGCGGCGCACCCTAAAGGCGTACCGCCGTCGCGTCAAGGCGAACATGACCCGCGTCGGCTGATGTCACCGTGAGATCAACTTTGGGACCGGAATCGCGTGTGTCCGCGTTGGGACCAGCTGCACCGTGGCGGGCCCGGGCGGTGCGCGGACGTCCACGTCCGCATTCCGGAATGATCGGACTCGACGTGGCTGTCCGGGATGACGGTCAGCCGATGCGCAGTTGCAGGCCCAAGGCTCGCGTGATCCGTATCACGGTGTTGAAACTCGGATTGCCGGTCGGCGACAGCGCCTTGTAGACGCCCTCGCGGCTCATGCCGGCCTTGCGCGCAAGAGCGGCCATGTTCCCGGCTCGCGCCACGTCGTTCAGGGCGGCGCGGAGCAAGCTGCCGTCGCCCGGGTCCTCCTCGGCGCAGGCCGCGAGGTACAGACGCACGTCTTCGCGGGTGCGCAGGTGTTCGGCGGCGTCCCATCTGCTAAACGTCTCGGTCATGTTCGGCTCCAGCCTTGGGCGAGTCGCGCCAGCTTTGGTACCACCGCAGACCACGTCGATCGGGTCGAACTGTAAGCCGTGGTTCACGGTTCGTCAAAAAACACGCTACGCCGCCGCCGAAGTCTACGGTCGCGAGCTGCCCGGTCTTATAGACACATTCACCCGGCTCTTTTGCGGCGAGGCCGATGGCGCACCTCGATTGCTGGGGCGTTGCCTGCTTCGAGCCGTGCTAGGGTCCGGGGGAACCTGGTTTTGAGACTCTGCGGTTGCGCGGTCCTAGGGAGGTGTTGCTGGTGTTCGCTGTCGGCGCGACGGGCGTGCTTGGCGGTTGTGATCGCGCGGCGCCGGAACGCCTGCCTCCCGACGCCTATGCCGAGGACTTCGACGCAGCGTGGGCTTTCATACGCGACACCTACGCCTACTTCGACCCCGAGGCCGTGGACTGGGAGCAGGTGCGCGTCGTGTTGCGACCGCGCGTGGCCGAGGTCGGCGATCACGCCGAGTTCGTCGGCCTGCTTGAGGAACTGGTCGAGCACCTGTGCGATCACCACGCCCACCTGGGCGTCAACACCGCGTCTTCGCCGCGCTTGGTACCGAGCGGCGCCGACGTCTGGGCAGCGCATCGGTCGGACAAGGCGGTCATCGCGGACGTGCGTGCCGGGTCGGACGCAGAGACGTCTGGGCTTCGCGCTGGGATGCAGATCGTGTCGATCGGCGGGTTGCCGGTAGCGGCGGCCGTGGACGACCGGTTGCCGCAGTCCGTCGCGCGTGACCACCCGGCCGCACGCGACTGGGCCCTCCGAACGCTGCTGGCCGGGCGCCGTGGCACATCGGTCAGCGTGGAGGTCGAGACCGCGACCGGACCTCTGAGCGCCACGTTCGAGCCAGGACATTGGAGTCGCCCGGAAGCGCCGTTGACAGCCAAGCATCTCGATGGGGAGATCGGGTACGTCCGGCTGCACGACAGCCTGGGCCGGGATGCCCTGATCCCGGCCTGGGACGCGGCGCTGGCACGCTTCAAGGAGACCCGCGGGCTCGTCCTTGACCTCCGCGACACGCCCGGAGGCGGGGACACGGCGGTGGCCCGGCCGTTGATGGGCCGCCTCGTAGCGTCCACAGAGCCCTACCAGCGCCACGAACGCAGCTCACGGACTTGGACAGAGGAGGTGAAACCGCGCAGTCCCTTCACCTACGACAAGCCGATGGCCGTGCTGGTCGGCCGGTGGACAGGGAGCATGGGAGAGGGTGTCGCCATTGCCCTTGACGGCATCGGGCGGGCGGACGTGTTCGGTTCCCCGATGGCCGGACTGCGTGGCGCAATTGAGACGCTCGAACTCAAGCACACGAAGATCCCGGTGCGGGTGCCCGCCGAACGGCTCTACCACGTCGACGGCACCCCGCGCGAAGCGTTTGTGCCGCCGTTCCCGGTCGAGGCGGGCTCGGGCGATGCTGTGCTCGACGCTGCCTTGGAGCGACTGCGGAGCCGAAGTTAGGTCGCCAAGTGTCATGATGCGACGCAGGTCTGGAGTGTGAGCATGAGCCCGGTACCCACATCGAAGACCCGCCTCACGGCGTGCGTAAAGGCTCTCGACACCGACGCCGTGGTGGCGGGCCTGAAGGCGCGCCCGGACCTCCTGCATCACGCGGATGAGCGTGGCCGGAACTGGCTGCACCTGTGCGCGAGCGTCGATGCGGGCAATCGGGGTCTTGATCCTGCAGACGCGGTACCGCTTGCGGCGGCGCTGCTCGAGTTCGGCATCGACGTCAATGCGGCCGCGTTCACGGAGGGAACGTGGCGGGCGACGCCATTGTGGTACGCGGTCGCCCGCGGCAACAACATCGCCCTCGCCCGATACCTGCTGTCCGCCGGGTCAACCCCGGAGCACTGCCTCTGGGCGGCCGCCTACAACGAGGACGTCGACATGATCGCCCTGCTCGTCGAAGCGGGGGCGCGTCTCGAGGCCGTTGCGGAACAGGAGACGCCGCTCCTGCACGCCGTGAAGTACAGCAGGTTCCGGGGCGCCGAGGCGTTGCTCAAGGCTGGTGCCGACCCCGACTACCGGGACGTGCGCGGTATGACCGCGTTGCACTACATGCTCAGGAAGAACAGCGACATACGGTACTTCCACACGTTCGCGGCATACGGCGCGAGAGGTGACATCGCTGACCGCGACGGCAGAACCGCGGCCGCAATCCTGTCCCGCAAGCGCGACCCGGCATTCCATGCCGTGGCGGCCCGCCTCGCCGGCGAGGTTAAGCCGACCCAGTAGCGTCCATCGCGCCGTCCGACGCCCACCGCATGCCGAGGTCGGATCCCGCGGATTGTGGCCGATGCTGCCGCCTGTCACAGTGAGGCGATGAACGGTTGGCCGTCGGCAATGCCGAACGAGGGGCAAAAACGCCTCCTGCTCGTCGCAGCGTTCGCCGTGGCGCTTATGGCCGGGCATCCGGCCCTGGCACTCCTCGCTGGCGCGGTGGGAAGTCTTGCGTTGGCACCGGCCCTGCCGTCCTTGGTCGACCGAGCCGCGAAGCTGTGCCTGCAGGCGGCGATCGTGCTGCTTGGCTTCACGTTGCACGTCCAGGCGTTGTGGCAGACCAGCCGCGACTACGCTTCCCTCATCCTGATCTTCGTTGCGGGCACCCTGGTAGCGGGGCTCGTGATTGGCCGGCTGGTCAAGGCGGACGAGGATCAGGCGCGCCTGCTGAGTACGGGCACCGCGATTTGCGGAGGTACGGCGATCGCGACGCTCGCGCCCATCATCCGCGCGCGGCCGGAGTCGGTGGCTATCGCCATCGGCATCGTGTTCTTGCTGAACGCCGTAGCTATCGTGCTGCTGCCATGGCTCGGCCACGCCCTTGAGATGACCGAGGACCAGTTCGGCGTCTGGGTGGCGATGGCGATCCACGATACGAGCTCGGTCGTCGGAGCGGCGGCGATCTTCGGCGACCGCGCACCGGAAGTCGCGACCACGGTCAAGCTCTTAAGGACGCTCCTCCTCGTGCCGATCGCCCTGGTGGCGGGCATCCTGGTGCGTCAGAGCCAGGCCAGGCTTCGGATACCCGGCTTCCTCGTGTTGTTCGTGGTGGCATCCGCGGCCGGGAGCGTCCTGGAACCGTCGGCGGCGCTGCTCTCGGGGGTCAAGGCGGCGAGCCAGGTGCTGCTCGTGGCGGCGCTCTTCGGCATTGGGTTGGAGATCCGGCGCACGACGATCGCGTCTTTGAACGGCCGAGCCATCCTGCTGAGCGTTGTGCTGTGGCTCCTAGTGTTGCCGATCACGTGGTTCGTCGCGATGGGCTGGTAACGGAATAACGGTAGACGAAACAGTTATTTTATTGGCGCAAACCGTTCCGGTACGGTCTGGCGATGGCTGTCGGAACGGTGTACTTGGACTGGAAGAGCGTTGCCACTCTCGCGGTGGTGGCGGGCTTCTTCGTTCTGGCGATCGCCCTCTGACCCGCTAATCCTCAACCCCAAGCAACCCGGCGTACGGCGACGTCCGCGTGCCGTCGAATCACGGTGTCGTGATCTCGGCCAGCCGACGGCGGTATGTCTGGGCTTCGAACGAGCCCGGTTCCAGGTAGACGATCAGCGCTTGCAGCAGGTCGGGATCCCACGGCCAGCGGCGGATGCCGCGACGCAGCGTCTCAAGGGCGCCATCGCGCTGGCCCAGGCTGTGCTGCGCGACGCCGTGGATGTAGACGAAGTACGCGGAGGTGTCTGCGGCCGTCGCCGCCCTTTGGAGGGGCGCTAGGGCCTCGGCATGGCGGCCGAGCCGGACCAGGTGCAGGCCGAACGCCGCGTTGGCCACCGCGCTGTCCGGTGCGACCGCCAACGCTTGCTGGAGCAGCGAGGCGGTCTGCGACTCATCGCCCGCACGCCGACGGAAATCGGCGTAGTCCACCAAGGCACCAACGAAGCCGGGTTCGATGTCCAGCGCCCGATGGTAGGCCCGTTCCGCCGCTTCGGGGCGCCCGAGCCGGTCCTCGAAGCGCGCCAGCGCGTTCTGCGTGGCAGCAAGGTCGGCACTGGCCCCGAGATATCGCCGATGTTCCGCGAACAGCGGGGCAACACCCGTTTGCGCGGCTGGTGGCAGGGCATTCGCCACCTCGGAAAGCGCCATGCCCATGTCGAAGCGGACGCTAGCAACCGGCTCCTCCAACCGGGGTCGCAGAAGCTCCCAGCGTACTGCGGGAGGCTGGCCACGCGTTCCCGCGACGGCACCGCGACGCACCAACGGATTGGGGTCGCCCAAGGCGCGGACGAGGAGGGCACGCACGGTGTGCGCCGGCAGGGCGGCCGACTCGGCAAGCAGGCTCGCCTTGACCATCACCGGCGCGTCGCCTTCGACCAACGCCGCCAATGCCGCGACCGAACCGGGATCGCGGCGCAGCACGCGATGGTGGACTTGCGCCCAATGGCCCCGTTCGGGAACGCCCCAAGCCTTAAGCCGTTCCCGGGCCCAAGCGTTCGTCTGCTCACCGTGGCAACCGGTGCAAGCGTTGGGTACGCCGAGTTCCGCGGAAAGGTGCGGTCGCGGAATCGTGAACGCGTGGTCGCGGCGGTCGTCGACGCCCATGTAGGTACGAGCCGGCATGTGGCAGTCGACGCATGCGCTGCCCGGCTCACCCGGTGCGTGTCGATGGTGGGCGGTGACGTCGTACACGGCAGGCTGATGACAGCGCGCGCAGACCGCGTTGCCCGGCGCGAGTGGCGCGCCGCTGTGGGGATCGTGGCAGTCGCCGCAGGTGACGCCGCGCGCATGCATCCGGCTCTGCAGGAACGAGCCGAGGACGAAGGTCTCTTCGCGGATCTGGCCGTCGAGAAAGTAGAGGCCGTCGCTGGCCAGTTCGAGCCGGTAGGTGTCGTGGAATCCCTGGCGCATTGGACTATCGGTGAGCGCCGTGCGCAAGGCGTGGCAACCGCCGCACATGTCGATCTCTCGCGCATTGCCGGACCGGTCCGGTGCTGCAATGGGCTCCCCGGGCGAAAAACGCCAGGCGACGCGCGGCGTCGGGCCGTTCGGGAATCCGGCGTGGGGCACTGTGCCTGCCGAGCCCTCGCGTACGAGCCGAAGGTGGTTGCCGCCCGCACCGTGGCAAGCCTCGCAAGCGACGTTCACTTCGCTGTAGGTCGTGTCGCTCGCAGCTTTGTGAACGTTCGTCGAATGGCACGCGGCGCATTGGCTGGCCCAGTTGAGCGCGTGGCGGGTCCAGTGGAACGGGTGGTCCGGGTTGATGTCCTCGTCCGGTTGCAGGTGGAACCAGCGTTGCCCGCCCTGGTCCGCGCGCCGGGCGTCCCAGGCTATGCCGAACGCCTGCAGCCGCCCGCGGCCGGCGTCGACAAGGTACTGCTGCAGCGGCCAATGTCCGAACGTGTAGCGAACGGGGAAGCGGCCGCGTTCACCGGAGCCGCCGACCGTGTCGACGTCGAACGTCCCACCACTGGACTTGAGAAAGCGCGTCTCGACGCCGTGGAAGGTAACGGCGGCGTCGGCGAAGTCGCCAAGCACCGTCGCATCGGTGGCGATGCGCATCGACCGGAAGTGGTCGGATTGCGTCCAAAGCGCGTACTCGTCGGCATGGCACGAGCGGCATGTGTCGGCACCGACGAACGCATCGGACGATGTCTCCGCCGGTCCCGCCAGCGCGCCGCAGGCTAGGTTGACGACCACCGTCGCGATCCACGCCGGTGCGAAGCTCACCGGCGGCGCTTCGCCTCGCACATCTACACCGCCATCTGCCGTGCGACGAGGCGGCTGTAGAGGCCACCCTTGGCGAGCAACTCGTCGTGGTCGCCGATTTCCGTGGTGCGGCCGGCGTCGAGCACGACGATTCGATCGGCGTTGCGCACGGTGGAGAGCCGGTGGGCGATCACGATCGTCGTGCGTTCGGTCATCAGTTCCTCGAGAGCATGGCGTACGGCTTGTTCGTTGACGGCGTCGAGATGGGATGTTGCTTCGTCGAGGATGAGCACTTCGGCGTCCTTCAGGAACGCGCGCGCGATGGCGACACGCTGGCGCTGTCCGCCGGAAAGCCGTACCCCGCGCTCGCCGACGCGGGTCTCCAAGCCGTCCGGGAGGGCTTCCACGAACGGGCCCAACGAGGCGCGGTTCACCGCCTCGTCGAGTTGTGCCGCGGTCGCCTCTGGTTTCGCGATGAGGATGTTGGCCCGCAGTGTCTCGTTGAAGAGGTAAGTGTCCTGGGTGACCAGCGCGACCCGATCGCGCAGTTCGTCGAGCCGGTACTCGCGCAGATCGTGGCCATCGAAGCGGATGACACCCGAGCCCGGGTCCCAGAACCGCATCAAGAGGTGCGCGGCCGTGGTCTTGCCGGCTCCCGAGGGGCCGACCAGCGCCAACGTGGTGCCAGCCGGCACGGTGAAGGTTGCGCCGTCGAGCGCGAGGCGACGGTTGGCGAAGTAGGAGAAGCTGATGTCGCGGACCTCGATCTCGACGCCGCCGGAACCTAAGCGTGCACCCACGCCAGGTCCGTCCGTCACGGCCTCGACCTCGTTGTGGACCGCATAGAGCCGCCGCGTCGCACCGAGCGTGTCGGCAAGCTGGCGACCGATGTGGGCGATCTCGGAAACGGGCAGGAACGCCGCCATCGCCAGCAAGGTGAGCATGGGCAGGATCGCGGGTTCCAGCGCGTCGGTGGCGACGAGGTGCGTGCCCGTCGCCACCACCACGAGTCCGCCGAGGCCGGTGACGGCCTCCAGGATCGCCGTCTGCCTCGTGAGGTCGGCGTAGAACGGCAGCCGCAACGCCGTGTGCCGCTTGATGCGCGCCACGAACTCGTCCCCACGGGCTTTCGTACGCTGGAAGGCGAGAATCTCGGAGAGACCCTGGATGGTGTCCACCGCGTGCGCGTTCATGTCACCGAAGGCCTCCCGGGCCCGCGAGCCCAGCACGTCGATCCGGCGCCGGACGAGGAATGGGCTGATCGCGACCACGGCGAGGAACGGGGCTAGGGCAAGCGCCATCGGCCATCCGAACCACGCGAGCGTGCCGACGACGGCCGCCGGCACCAGCACGGCGACAAGGAACGGTGCCACGGTGTGCGCGAAGAAGTACTCCACGAGTTCGACGTCGTGCGTCGCCATGCCCACTAGGTCGCCGGTTCGGCGCCGGACGAGGTAGGCCGGGGCGAGCCGGTCGAGCTTGTTGAACAAGGCGATGCGCATCTCGGCGAGCATGCGGAACGCCATGTCGTGGGCGAACCACGACTCGAGCCAGTGCAGCACGCCGGAGAGCGGAGCGACGACCGCGAGCGCCACCAGGTACGGCGCAAACGGCTCGCCGCGCTTCACCGCGGCGACGGCGAGTGCGCTCGCTACCCCGACGCCGATCAGGGCCACCACCCTGGCTATGCCCAGGCCTAGCACGACCGTGAACTTGCCCTTCCACGGCACGACGTGGCGCAGCAGTTCGCGAAAGACGCCGGTCCAGCCTAAGCCCTCGGCGCGCAGGATCGCATCGGTGGGTTCAGCGTGGGCGCGGGCGTCCTCGGCCTGCACGTCCTCGAGGGGAATCTCGCGCGGGACATCCCACGGCGTCGCGTGCCCGTCGGCCGTCACCGCCAGGGAGCCGTCGGATTGTGCGCCCTCCTGGGTCTGTGCACCCATGAGTCGGAAGTACGCGCCGCGCGCCTGCATCAGGGAGGCGTGATCACCGACCTCGACGATCGCGCCCTTGTCGAGCACCAGGATGCGCTGTGCGCCGATCACGCTCGACAGGCGGTGCGCGAAGATCAGCGTGGTGCGCCCCTGCATGAGCCGGTCGAGCGCCGACTGGATGACCGCCTCGTTTTCCGCGTCGACCGCGGAGAGGGCCTCGTCCAGGATCAGGATCGGCGCATCGCGCAGTAATGCGCGGGCGATCGCGATCCGTTGGCGCTGCCCACCCGAGAGCTTGATGCCACGCTCGCCGACGACCGTGGCGTAGCCATCCGGCAACCGCGTGATGAACTCGTGGGCGTTCGCGGCGCGTGCGGCCGCCTCGATCTCGTCCCGTGTCGCGTCGGACTTGCCGAAGCGCACGTTGTCTTCGACGGTGCCATGGAAGAGGTAGGTGTCCTGGTTCACCACCGCGACATTGGGGTACACGTCGTCCGCGCGGAGGTCGCGCAGATCGTGTCCGCCGATGCGAACGACACCGCGATCCGGATCGTAGAAGCGCAGCAGCAGTCGCACGATGGTGGACTTCCCCGCGCCGCTCTCCCCCACGAAGCCGACCCGTTCGCCGGCCTCGACGCGGAACGAGAGCCCACTGTGCGCCGCCCG
Source organism: Candidatus Azotimanducaceae bacterium (assembly GCA_965203685.1). GTDB lineage: Bacteria > Pseudomonadota > Gammaproteobacteria > Pseudomonadales > Azotimanducaceae > VXYL01. The sequence continues at coordinate 3,611,299 of OZ241908.1, read as the reverse complement.
CCGCCCGCCGGGGTAGGCGAACGACACGTCGTCGAACTCAACGACTGGGGTGATCGGGCCGTCGAGGTCGACCGGTGTCGCCGGCGGGTCGACCCTCGGCCGCGCATTGAGCAGGGCGAAGATGTCGTCCGCCGCCGCACGGCTCATCATGCCGTTGTGCAGGAGTGCCCGGAGGTCGCGCTGCGGCCGGAAGACCTCGATACCCATCATCAAGACGACGAGCAATACCTCGAGACTCATCTGGCCCTGGGTGACGCGCCAGGCCCCGAGTCCAAGGACCGCGGCCGTGCCCAAGGCGACGCCTAAGTCGGTGATCCCGCGGTTCCCCGCGTTGGCCGCGAGCACCCACATCGTGCTCCGGAACACCTCGTGTGCGCGTTCTGCCAGGAGCCGCCCACGCGCGGCGCTCTGACCGAACGCCTTGAGCGTCGCCAGTCCCTGGATCGCATCGAGGAACTCCGCCGCGAAGGTGCGGTAGGCCTGGGACCGGCGCATGCTGCTCTTCGCCTCGAAACGCTGAAACGAAACCGGCGCGAACAAGGTGAACATCGCGAAGGCGAACATCAGTCCGGCGACGGGCAGGTCGTAGAACGCCAGCACCGCGAAGACGATGAGCGGCGTGACCACGGCGACGAGGAGTTGCGGCAGGTACTGACCGAAGTAGGTCTCGAGTTGCTCGACCCCGTCGATCATCGAGATCATCACCGCCCCGGTCCGTTCCAGGCCGAAGTGAGCCGGGCCCAGCGCGACCACCTTGTCGTACAACTGCTTACGCAGGGCCAACTGCACCCGGATCGCCGTGCGATGGGCGACCATCGCGCGCGTATGCTCGATCCAGCCGCGCAGCACCATCACCGCCGCCACGGCGGCCACGGGCACGATCAGGTCGGCGACCGTCTCGCCGGCAAAGACGCGCGCGAGAAGCCAACCGAGCAGCGCGAGGCGGCCGATCCCGACCAGTGAGGAGACGAGGCCCATCGCCACCGTGGCCGCGATGCGCAACCGCACGCCACGGGTGAACTGCCAAAGGCGGATGTCGAAGAGCATGAGCCGCGCGTGATCCTCGGCGCATCGTTACCGTGACGGATAGTAGCGGCTTGGTCTTCGGAAGCTAGGCCGGCCAGGGCGTCGGCGAGACTGGCGCAGATGGCGGCCCCCACGACGGGCGCCGCTGTGTCGGACGCCGGCCGTTGGCCACTGGATTCGGCACAGGCACGGATCCTTCGCACGGAACCGGTCATTTTGGGGCTCGGAAATGTGCTAAGTTTTTAGCGGTTAGACCGTGTCGGGAGGCCCTCCATGCTCTGTTGGCTCGGTAAGTCCATCCGTTCGCATCCTTCGTCATGGGTTGCGGGCGTGGTCGCCGGCCTGTCCCTCGGGGCACCGGCCGCCTTCGCCGAAAACCGTCCGGTGAACGACCTCGACCTCGAACCGTGGCTGCGCGAAGCAGCGCTGGTCATCGCCGTGAGGGTGGACGAGCGGGAGTACGTGCCGGTCGTCTCCGGCACCAAAGTCTCCGCGCCCCGCTACCAATACACGTGTACACCGATCCGCGTCTTGAAGGGCGTCTATTCGCGCTCCCGGCTGCAGTTGGCGAGCGGTGACCTGCGCGCGTACTCGCACCGTTTCGATCCCACGGACATACGCCGCGGCGAGCGGCGCCTACTCATGCTTCGCCGGTGGACGGACGGCTACGGTGCCTTCGCGCACCGGTTGACCGCAGATCTGGCGTTTCCGAAACTCGAAGGAACGGGCGACCCGCTGCTCGGGGCGGTCGATGCGCTCCTCGCGCTGCAGGAACTGAGCGACCGGCGCGAGATCGTGACGCGGTTGTCCCGCCACCTCGGTGAGGCCGAGGGCCGCGGGGCGATCGCGCTGCTCGCTTCCCTTGGCCAGCGCGCCTACGTCGCGGCCCAGGTCGATGCCGCACTAATGGCCGTCGGCGACCAGCTCCGCTCCCCGGATGCGACCGTCCGGGAGGCTGCGGCCCATGTCCTCGGCGACCTCCTGCAAGCGGACTACCTGGAGAACCAAAGCAACCGCGAGGCGGCCGTTGCCGCTCTCGTCGGATCCCTGCAACGGGCCGAGACGTCGCTGGGTGCGCGGGTGGCTGCCATCGGAGCGCTGGCTGCTGCCGCCGATGCCGTTGCCGGCAATGAGGATGCGATGCGCCTCGTCTCGCTCGACGCGCCCTATGAGACCTTGGCGGAACTCTCCGCGCGCCTGGACGTCCTCGGGCGCGTCCACCAAGGCAGAGGTGCCGTGCCCGGCATTGGCGGGCTGCTCGCCGAGTTGCCGCTGGACGCGCCAGAACACCTGCAAAGATCCGTCGCCCGGTCGTGGGCCCGCATCGCGTTGGCAGGCGGTGCGGACAGCCTGTTTGAACGCATGCGCCGCAAGCGCGCCGTCGGTCTCGGCCGCGAGCCCGAACTCGAAGCGTTTGGGGAGATCCTGCCCAAGGTTCCCGACCCTTGGCCCCTGCAGCGGGCGCTGCTCGATCTCGGCCTGACGACCTCCGAGAAAGAGGCCTTCGTCCGGGCGTCGCGGTGGGCGCCGACGCCCGAGCTCGCACCCGCACTTGGCGACATGCTCGATCCCCGCCACGTCGGACTGCGCCGGCTGGCGACAGAGCTATTGATGGAGATCGACACGCCAGGGGCCGCGCAAGCCCTGCGGTCGCACCTGTCGACGGAGCCGGATCTCCTGCGCAAGCTGCGCTTCGCCGCCTTTCTCGGCCCCCACGGCTTCGACGACGGTTACCCGTTCGCGCTGGAGCACCTGTCCGAACCGCGCTACCTCGAAGCGGCGCTCGAAGCCATTGCCGGCATCGCCAGGCCCGGTACCGCCGAGCAACTGCTCGACATCTATGCGAGCAGCAACGACAGCGGCTGGAAGCGGGCTGCCGTGCGCGGCCTTGGCTTGCTCGGGCACGCCACGTTCGCCTCCGAGCTCACGGCCTTGACGCGCGACCCCAAACATCCGCTCGCCGCCGCCGCGCTTCTGGCCCGGGCAGATCTCGGCGATGTCGATGTCATCGAGCTTCTCCCGGCCGCGCTGGCATCGCGCAGCGAAGCTGTTGTGATCGCCGGCGCGAGAGCTGCGGCCAGACTGTTGCCGCAGGAGCATGGTCAGGGCAATGAGGTCGAGGAGGCTATCCGCGGAGCGGTCGTAGCTCTGGCAACGGATCCCGAAGCCAGCGAAGCCGTTCGCCGCAACGCGCTCGAAGCGCTGGTCGCTGCCGAGGACGGCCGACTGGACGAGTTGCTTACCGCCATACTGCGCGACATCCGCATCGAGCAGACCGATCTCCTCGCCCGCGTCCGCGAACTGCTGCGCGCCCGGAACGTGGAAACGTAGCAAGCGGGTTGCCCCCGTGTGGCTCCTGGCGGAGCGCCGCGGTGCAGCAGAAAGTAGCTGCGCTGCAAACGGAAGGAACAGCCGCCGCTGCCTACGGCAACGCATCGACTGCGCTTCGCGTCCCCACTTTCGCCCCGCCCCTTCGTCCATGATCCGCCCGTCGAACAGATGCACGGTGCGCGCCGCCATGTCGGCGTAGCGGGGGTCGTGGGTGACCGTGCAGACCGCCGCGCCGTCGGCGTGCAGTTCGCCGAGCAGGTCCATCACCGCAGGCCGATGATCGACAGTAGCGTGGACTTGCCGCAGCCCGACGGCCCGGCGATGGAGACGAACTCGGCGCGTCGCCATTTGTTACCGATAGTAGCGGCTTGGCCGTCGCAAGCGAGGCCGGCTGTGGCCCATGTGCCAGAATTGGAGGCACCCCGATCTGACGAGTGCGACATGGTCTTCGATATGGGTCCGAGAGCGAGTAGCGCGCTGGCCGTCGTGTTGACCATGTTGTGCACCACGGCCGTCGACGCCGGGACGGCGCCGGAGTCCACCCCATTTCGGGACTGTTCGACGTGCCCGGAGATGGTCGTGGTCCCGGCGGGCGACTTCATGCGCGGTTCGCCCCAAGACGAGCCGGGGCGGGACCTCGACTCCCGCAACCATGACGAGGACGACTTGGAAGGTCCCGGGGGCAAGCGCGTTCGGGTCTCCGTGTCGGTGTTTGCGCTTGGCGTCTACGAGGTCACGAACCGGCAGTTCGCACAGTTCGTCGACGACACGGGCTACGAGATGCCCCGCGGCTGCTACTCCGATGCTGATCGGGACGGCATCTGGGGGTGGGACGAGGAGGGAGCCTGGACCAACCTCGGACGAGAGCACAGGCCGGACTTCCCTGCGTCCTGCATCGATTGGTCCGCGGCGAACGCCTACGTGCGTTGGCTGGGCGTGCGCACCGGCGGGCGTTACCGACTTCCGACGGAAGCGGAGTTCGAGTATGCGCTTCGGGCGGGCAGCGACACCGCCTACCACTTCGGCGACGACCCCGAGTTGCTCTGCGAATACGGGAACGTGCCCGACGAGTCACGCAACGCGGTGTCGCCGGAACTGGTCACAGCGGCCTGCGACGACGGGTTCGCGGACATGGCGCCGGTCGGCCAGTTCGAGCCCAATGCGTTCGGTCTGCACGACATGACCGGCAACGTCTGGGAGTGGCTCGCCGACTGCTACGAGCGCAGCTACGCCAATGTCCCCAGGGACGGCTCGGCGCTACGCAAGGACGGCTGCGAGGCCTATAGCATCCGCGGCGGCTCTTGGGGATACGACCTGCCGAGCCTGCGGTCGGCGGACCGCAGCGACGACCCGCCGGATGCTCGCTTCGATGGCATCGGGCTCCGGGTTGCCCGGGATCTCGCACCGGAGCCGGATATGCCGGACTGGGAACTGCGGGTCTTTGACGATCAAACGCTCGGCGTGTCCGTCCTGTATCCCGCTTCGTACACCCTAGTCGCTGACGAGCCGGACAAGCTGTTCAGCGTGGCATCGCCCTACACCGTCCCGCTCATGGAAATCGTGGAGACGCGGGATGAGACCCGGGATCTCGGGCAGTTGGTCGAGGCGTATCTCGGGTCGTTGTCGATCGGGGGCGGCAAGGGGGGTGCCGCTGAGGAGGGCGACGACCCCGAAGCCCCCAAACCGATTACGAGCGGCGTCACGACGACGGATCTGGGCGGCAGCAAGGTCGAGGAACTGTCCGTCGAGTGGCAGGCCGCGGGGTCGCAGTTGGGCTTGCGTACCCTTGCACTCAGCGTGGATGGCGCCGAGCGCCGAATCACGCTCTACCTCACGGGCACTCAGCAGCACGACTGGAGCGACCTGCGGCGGCTGGCCCACACGTTGCGCGTCAGGCCGGGGCGGTAGGTTCCGGCGGTTTGACATGGCAGCGTTCAAGTCCACGGCCGAGTTCTACAGCCGTTTCCGTGTGCCGTATCCCGAGAGCTTGGTGGCTCGCCTGAAGGCTGACGCGGGCTTGGGCTACGACTCGCAGGTTCTGGACCTGGCCACGGGGCCCGGGCGGCTCGCGCTGGCCCTCGCGCCATCGTTGCGGGAGATCGTGGCGGTGGATGTGGAGCCTGAGATGCTGGAGGAGGGGAGGCGCGTGGCTCGTCGCGAGGGTGTCGCCAATGTCCAATGGGTTCGTGCGCGGGCGGAAGAGGTCACGATCGCGTCGGGCTCCCTGGACCTCGTCACGATCGGCGAGGCGTTTCACCGGCTCGACCAGGACGTCGTGCTGGGGCGCATTCGGCAATGGCTCAAGGTGGGGGGGTGCGTGGCGATCGTTGGGTGCTTCGGCGTCTTGGATGGCGACTACCCTTGGCAGGAGCCGCTGCGGCGGGCGGTGTCTGAATGGACGAAGGTGAGACCCGGCGACCCGTCGGGCCAGCCAAGGGGACAGGCCCACGACACCGCACGGCTTGTCGAGGCCGGCTTCAACGACGTGACGAACAGAGAGTTCGTTGAGCCCCACACGTGGACTCGCGAGGGCATCCTGGGTCACCTGCTCTCGACCTCGCGTTTCTCCTTGGCGGCTTTGGGTGATGAACGGGACGCCTTCGAAGAGCACATCCTCGGTGCTTTGGGTCCGGACGAATCGAGGCGATTTCCCCAGGAGGTAGGCTGTGGCTACACGATCGGTTGGACGAGCGGATGACGTCGTTGCACCCCACGAGTGACTATGACCGCTTCGCGCGCGTGTACAACCTCCACTGGGGCTCCTATGCCGAGCTGGTGGTTCCGATTCTTGAGCACCTCGTCCTGCGGCATCTCCCGGAGCAGGCCGCTGTCATGGACCTGTGTTGCGGCACCGGCCAGCTTGCGGCGCAACTTTGCGAAGACGGTTACCAAGTGACCGGGGTCGATGTCTCCGGGTCCATGATCGAAATCGCCAAGGCGAATGCGCCGGGAGCGGATTTCCATGTCCAGGACGCGCGTCACGCCCTGCCGGATGGGGGCTTTGCAGCGGTGTTCTCAACGTTTGACAGTCTCAACCACATGTTGACGCTCGAGGATCTGACTCTCGTATTCCGCAACGTCCGCAAGGTGCTTGGCCCGCACGGTCGCTTCGCCTTCGATCTCAACATGGCGGCGGCCTACCAGGCCCGCTGGCACGGGACGTTCGCCTACATCGAGGACGATCACGTGTGCGCGCTGCGGTCTTCGCACGATGTGGCAACGAGAACGGGCGTGATGGACCTGACCATCTTCGAGCTGGCGGGCAAGGCGTGGACGCGGGCGGACTTGAGCCTCGTGCAGCGCTGGTATGCCGAAGACGATGTCCTCGGCGCTCTTCGAGAAGCGGGCTTCTCGGACAGCCGTTCGTTCAGTGGCGATGAACCGATCGCCGAAGGGTGTCCAACGTTGGATGGCCGCATGTTCTTTGTCGCCCGGTGAGCGGTGAACGACACCCGGGAATGACCGGAAGTTGCCTGTGCGGCGACATTGCGTTCGCAATGGACGGACCCCTGGAGATGGTCGGCCACTGTCACTGCTCCATGTGCCGCAAGTCGCATGGGAGCGCGTTCGCGACCTTGGCTGTCGTGTCGACCGACGATTTCCGATGGACGCGACGCGAGGGGCGGGTCGGGGTGTACCAGTCGTCGGATGGACGCTCCCGGCGGTTCTGTGCGCGCTGCGGTTCCGTTGTGCCAGCCGCTGTGGACGGCGAGCGGTATGTGCTTGTGCCGCTGGGTAATGTCGCGGAAGACCCCGGAGTCCGCCCCGGCCTGCATGCCTTCACTGGCTCCATGGCGCCTTGGCACACCATCGTCGACGATCTGCCGCGACATGAGACGGTGGCGGATCACCTGCTCGGCGCCACCGTCGTCGAACACCCGGCGCGCGTGACTAGAACGCCCGGGGCTGTGGGTGGGAGTTGCCTCTGTGGTGCGGTCGCGTACGAGTTCGAGCCGCCGCCGCTACGGATGTACAACTGCCACTGCTCCCGGTGTCGACGTGCCGTGAGCGCGGCGTACCAGACCGTCCTGCGCGCCCGGCGCAGCGGATTCCGCTGGCTTGCCGGTGTCGACAACATCGCCGAGTACCACTTGCCGGGAACCCGTTTCCAGTGCGCCTTCTGCCGAACCTGTGGTTCACGGGTCCCGTGGGAGCGTGACGACCAGGTATGCGTTCCCGCCGGATTCCTTGACGACGATCCGGGCGACAGGCCGAGCGACAACATCCACACGGACTCGCGGGTGGCGTGGAGCGCCGTGGCAAGCTGACTGTTGGTACGCGGGCCTCCCGGCCCGCAAAGGGGATTCGCGTTACGCGAGTTCGTAGCCTAGCGTGCGGGCCGCATTGTCGAGCAGCGCTTCGATCTCAGGGTGGCTCAGTCGCTCGTCGAAAAGGGGGTGAGCAGCCAGCGAGGGGCTGGCACGATCGTAGAGGGCGTAGCACGGGTCGTTTGCATGCATGCTGGATGCGTAACGGAGCCCGTCTATGTCTGGGAATGCGTCGTAGATCTCGCGGGACCAATGGCGTGCTGTGGCGCGGAGCCCTGAGTTGATCGCCATAGACCCGCCAGCGCGCGTGATCCATGGACCGGCTACGTCGAGGAGGCGAAGGTCGTTAATGAAGGCGAACTCGGCGAGACGGGGGGCGTTCGCGAAGGGATCGATGACGCGGGTGTCCTGGAAGACCTCGGCGAGGCATGTGGCGGGGTCGTCAGCAGCGTAAAGGATCGACCGTGGGGAAGGATGGTCGTCGACGTGATGGTCAAAGCGAGCGTTGGGATTCGGTCCCGCCTGCCGAAAGGTGGACCAGGTCGTGCCGTGGGGGTCGCGGGAATAGAGCCTCCAGACCGGGGTGCCTTTCGCTAGAACGAAAACCTCGCTTTCGCGGGGCAAATAGTCGCGGAGGCGCCGCGGTGGCGCCGGGAGGCGGTCGGCCAAAGTTCAGCCAGGCGCAGCGACAGCGACGGAGGCGGCTAGTCCGCAGACTGGTTCCGCCGGATAGCCACGCAACAGCCATTCGCGGGGCGAGGTGGGTTCGAAGCCAGTTTGTTCGAGGGCTAGGTCGGGACTCGGGCTCGTGAACCAGTGGAAGACGCCGACGGGGTGGATAGCCGCGTCGAGTCGCGGAAGGACGTTCTGGACCTTCGGAACGAGGCCGCGGGAGTCGAATTGGAAGAGCGGGAGTCGCGTGGGAACCGCAGGCGTCGGGGGCACGGTATAGAGGTGTCGTTTCTTGACTCGGTTAGACACCGTGCGTTCGTCCAAGTAGAGGAGTTGTGCAGTCTCGGGGAGCGTGAAGCCCGTGGCGCAGAGTGCGCCAAACGTCAAGGCTGATCGGAGCCGGGATGGCAGGCATCCGTTTTGGCTTTCGTGACGGACGTGCGCACGACCGAGGCGTTCGCGTTGCGCGGCGGTGAGCTGGTGGTTCGGCACCGCGTCGAGCCGTCGCAGAGCCTGCTCCCGGAGTTCGTGATCCAATGCGGTTGCGAATGCGAGCAGGACGTGTTGATCGCGTGGAGCCGGTGCCCTGCCTAACAGTTGCGACCAGTCGACAGGGGGGCGCGCAACGAACGGTGGATCGCCGACTACACTCTGGGCTGCCTCGCAGACTTCGCGGCGCACGACGTCGACGGCGACGTGGAATCCATGGCGTTCGAGGACGGCGATGATCGGCTCGGGCTGGCGTCGATACACCGTGCCGGCAGTGAACAGCGCGGACTTGGCATGCCTGCGGCGCTTATGCGGTTCGAAGCCATGCGACTCCATGATGGGCCGGACGAGGCGGCCGATTTGTTGCTTGACGGTATTCGGGCGCACACGATCGCCGAATTGGCGCAGAAGATCCAAGCTGATCGACTCGACGGCTGGTCGTCCCGCCTCGGACGCGGCCACCATGAGGCGTACCGTGGCGTCGTCGGCGAGGAACTCCGAGAGTGCTCGTTCGAAGTGAGTGTCTGCTGGCATGCCCGTGCGGAGGCGCTTAGCGTACTTCGGTAGATGATGCCGGAAGCGGTGTAGGCCCGCAAACGACATGGCCTGGAGGCTGCCGACAGGCGCCGTCCCGCACCCCCGGGTACGCGGGCCTCCGGCGGCATCGGAGGATCGCCTCGCACCGGGCGCCTCGCAACAAAGTCGCACCAACTCAAGCCACGATGCCGCGTCTTGGGTGGCTACCGCGGTCCTCATCCGGGGCCCGTCCGCGAGTGCCCGCTATGAGGTCCGGCGCGTGACGGGCCGGCACCAGACGAGGTGCTATTGTCGATGTTGCGGTAGGAAGGAGAAGTCGATGAAGAGCGCGATCTGGATCTCGTACGACCTAGGGGTGAACGGCGACTACGACGGGCTCTACGCTTGGCTGGACATCCAAGGTGCCAAGGAGTGCGGGTCCAGCGTGGCCTATCTGACCTACCACCATGTCGACGACGTGATGGGGTCCTTGAGGTCTGAAATCGCAGGTGCGGTCTCGCTGGACAAGCGCTCCAGGATCTACGTGATCAGAAGAGAGGGGGAGCAGGTCAAGGGGGGCTACCTGGTCGGACGTCGCAAGGCCGCCCCGTGGGAGGGATACGGGGAGATCGAGGACGACTCGGACGACGCCGCATGATCGGCGGACCCGGCCGCGTACCGTCTAGGATTCGCCGGTGCGGGGCTTCAGCCCGGAGACCCTCACTAGAATGCCCGGAACGAAGTCGTTGACATTGATGTCGACGAATCCCGCGTTCTCGAAGTAGGAGGCGCATTCGGCGCGGGTGTGCGCCATGCCGGTGCTGTTGGCGAACACCTCGTACAAGCCCCAGATCGCGGCGTCCAAGGGGCCGCTGCGGTCGTCGTCGAGCATTTCGCCGATCAGGTGCATTTCGCCGCCCGGTTCAAGTGCTTGGAACGCCTTGGCGACGACGGACTGGACGATGTCACGGTTGTATTGCGGCAGGTTGCTGGCCATGATGGCGACGTCGCAACCTTCCGGGAAGTCGTCCTTCGTGAAGTCGCCAGCCGCGGTGGTCACTTTGTCTCTGACACCGTGCTTGGCAATGAACTCCTTGGTGACTTCCACGACCGGGGGAAGGTCGAAGACAACGGCCTTCAAGCCCGGGTACTCCTGCACGGCGACGATCGAATAGGCGCCCGAACCGCCGCCGAGGTCCATGATCTTCTTGCGGTTGGCGAGATCGACTTGTCTCGAAAACCGGCGACCCGAACCGAAGCCCACGCTGGCCGTGGCCTCGTGGTACCTGCGTGCCGAGTCCACCGTCATCGCCGCATCGAAGCTGCCGATGACGCTCGGTGGCTCCTGGCTGCGTAGCTGTTCCGTCAGTTCGCCCCAGCGTTTCCAGGCGGGGCGCACGAAGGTCAGCCAAGCCCCCGCGTAACTCGCCTTGCCTTTGACCAGGTAGCGTTCGACGTCGTCGGCGTTCTCGACGTGATCGCCCACCCAGCGAATCAACCCCGCGGCGGCACACATGGCCATCAGGCGGGTCGCGTTGACCTCGGCGATGCCGGCCCGCTTGGCGAACCGTGCGACGGTGTTGTCGCCCGCGGCAATCGCCGTGAACAGCTCGAGGTCGATCGCCGCAAAGAGGCTGGCCGACGAAATGAACGCCCGGGAGAAGCCCTGTAGCCGGACGGTGTCGACCTTCCTCTCGTTGCTCATCGCTGTAGGATACGGGTCGCGAGTATGCAGCGCTAATCGCGGCTCAGTGATCGACGCGGATCGTGACGATCTCCGTGTCGTGGTACTGCTGGTGGTGCACGGACGAGGCGTAGTGGCGCAGCAGCCGCAGGGGTGCCTCCGCTTCGTTGGGGATTTCGGTCACGCCCTCGCTCAGCATGGCGAGCTGGTCCTCGAGGTTGCCGTCCTTAACACCCGCGATGAACTCGATCTCGGTTGATCGACTGTCGGGTCGCACGACCACGAGCAGGTCGTGCTCGACGTCGGGCGATACCGTCGAGGCGGCGGCGACCATCGCGTGCACGGTCTCTTCCGCCACGGCACGCAACCGCACGGCCAACGGCTCGTCGTAGCGCCGGCCCTTGGCGAAGTCCTGCAGGAAGGTGTCGATCTCGGCCAACGCCTCGGTGGCGAGCGCCGTGCGCAGCCGTCGCGGTCTGCTCGCGGTCAGGTCGAGGAAGCCGGACAGCAGGATCACGGTGATTCCGCCGGCCGTCATGCCATTGCCGAGAAACTGGCCCCAGGCACCCTCGCGGAGCACGGGGTAGACGAGGTCGAACTGGAAGGCGAGACCCACCCAGAACGCGAAGCCGACGATCAGGCTCTTACGGTAGTCGAGGCCGTCGTTGGTCAGGATCTTCACGCCGAAGACGAACAGCAGCCCCACGATCACTGCGAGGTAGGCACCGGCCACGGGGCCGGGCAAGGCGACGACCATGGCGACGAGTTTCGGGAAGAACGCCAACGCGATGAACAGAATGCCGACGCATACGCCGACGGATCGCGCGCAGACGCCGGTGAGTTCGGCGATGGCGATGCTGCTGCCGTAGGTGGTGTTCGGCACGGTTCCACCGACGCCGGAGAGCAGGTTGCCGAGCCCGTCGGCGTTGATGGCACCCTGGATGGACCGGAAGTCGATGGCCCGCGACTTGCGCCACGATGCCCGCTGAATCGCGATGGCATCGCCTAGCGTGTCCATGGCGCCGACGAGGGTGACGATGAGGAAGCCGGGCAAGAGCGCCCAGAAGGTGTTGCCGAAGCCCAAGTCGAGGCCAGGGTAGCCAGCCACGTCCGGCAGACCGATCCAAGGGGCGGCCGCCACGCGCTCGAGGTCGTAGATGCCGAAGGCGAGCCCGACCGTAGCGCCGGCCGCGAGCCCGATTCCCGGTGCCCAGACGCGCCAGGCACCCGCGAGCCGCAGCGCCACGAGGACAGTCGCCGCGAGCGTCACCAGGGCCGTGACCGGTGCGGCGGTCTCTGGCGCCTCGGGCGGAACGGCCGTGAGTTGCCCAAAGATGATGGGCGCGACGCTCACGGGGATGAGCATGAGCACGGTCCCCGCGACAGTCGGCGTAAACACGCGGCGCAGCAGCGCCATCTTTGCGCCGAGCACGAACTGGGCGATGGACGACATCACGATCAGCGTCGCCAGCAGTCCCGGACCGCCCTCGGCGAGCGCGGTCACGCTCATAGGCAGGAAGGCGGCCGTGCTGCCCATCACGAGGATGTAGCCGGCGCCGAGTCGGCCGATGCGGACCGCTTGCACGACAGTGGCTACGCCGCTCACGGCGAGCGCCGCGAACACTGCCCAGTTCAGGTACGCCTCGCTGCCGCCCGCGGTGCTGATGAGGATCGCCGGCGTCAGCACGACGGTGGCGACTGCGAGGACGGTGTACTGGATGCCGAGACCGAGGGTCAGGGCCGGCGGCGGACGCTCGTCGGCTTCGTAACGAACGTCGTGGTTGGTCTGCGGCATTGAGGCCCCGGGCGCACTTGCAAGGCGCGCGAAGTCTAAGCACCTCGCCGTCGGTGCCAATCAGACCTTCCCGAAACGCCCCTCGGGCCTTACGACTTCCGCGAAGAAGGAGACGGGTCCGGCCATCGCGTGTGGTGGTCGTCGATGACGAACCGGTGGGTGTGGCGCACGGCCCGGTGCCGGTGCGGATGACTGTGCGGTTCGGCGCCAGCGGCGGCCTCGTGCTCGTGGTGCTCGTCGGGTCCGTGGCCGTGCATGTGCTCATGGACCAGTTCGGCATGCGTGTGGGCCAGCACCTCGGGGTCGTGCTTCGGCCAGAGCTTCACGGCAAGGGCGGCGAACACCAGGACCCCGAACCCAAGGGTGAGCGCGGTGATGGGCACGCCGATGTGGGTGCCGAGCAGACCGGCCACCGGATAGAAAACGAGCCAGCAGGCGTGCGACAGGGCGAACTGGGCCGAGAAGTACGCGGGACGATCCGCTGGCGCCGACGACCTGTTCACGATCCGGCCTGCCGGTGTCTGCACCAAGGACCAGCCGAACCCTAGGACGAACCAGACTGGCCACACCCAGGGATAGATGGGACCGGTGGCGAGCAGTCCGAGGCCGGCGGCCATGACCAGGGCACCCGTCAGCATCACGGTTCGGTCAGCGATCCGGTCTAGGACCTTCGGCAAACCGATCGCTGCAACCATGGAACCCCCGCCTGCAGCCGCGAGGGCGATCGCCACATCGGACTCGCTGCCGCCGAGGGTGTCGCGCACGTAGGTGACGGTGTTGACGATGATCATGGCACTGGCGCTGGCGACACCCATGTAGAGCGCGAGGAGGCCGCGCAGCCGGGGCGTCTTCAGGTAGGAGCGGACGCCGAAGGTGACCTCGCCCAGGATGTCGCCCGGCCGCCAAACCGCCCGCGTCGTTGGCAGCAGCGTCGCGAGAATCAGTAGGGCGGATACGACGAATGCCAGGGCGTTGCCGACGAAGAGCCCCGTGTAGCTCACATACAGGAGCGCCAAGGCGGCGAAGGTGGGACTGAGGACGTTTTCGAGGTCGTAGGCCAGCCGGGACATCGCGAGCGCCCGCGTGTATCTGCGCTCCTCCGGGAGGATGTCCGGGATGGTCGCCGCGTAAACGGGTTTGAAACCCGCCGAGAAGACGCTCAGCAGGAAGATCAGGAGATAGAGGTGCCAGGCTTCGGTCGCAAAGGGCATGGCCAGCACCAGGACTGCACGCACGATGTCCATGGCGATGAGAAAGCCCTTGCGTGGAAAACGGTGGGCAAGGCCGCCCGCGATGGGCGCGAAAACAACATAGGCAACCATCTTGCAGGCCAGCGCCGTACCGAGCACCGCGGCCGCGTTGCCGCCGGCCAAGTCGTAGGCCAGCAAGGTCATCGCCACGGTAGCGAGCCCGGATCCGATCAACGCGACGACTTGCGCCGCAAACAGTTTGCGGAAGCTCGGGTCGTACAGTGGACTGAGCCGTTCCACCGGCGAATTATCCTGCAAACGGTGCGCGGACGTCCCCGTCCGCATTGGGGTGCGATGGGCGAAAGCTCATCGCCCCTGCCTTGACCAAGGCAACGACCGGCAGCTACTTTCGGCCAATGCGACCCGCGATAGCGAGTACGACCCTCGGCAGCCTGGCGCTTGCCGCGGCGCTCACTTATCTCGCCCAAGCGGATGAAGTTCGACCGGGCATACTGCGCACGCCGGATGCGCGATTCGAGCACCTCGAGGACTTCCCCTACGCGCCGAACTATCACCAGGTCGGCGACATCCGTCTGCACTACGTGGATGCGGGCCCGCCCGACGGCGAGACCTTGCTCCTAATCCACGGCGAGCCGACGTGGAGCTACCTCTTCCGCAAAATGATCCCGGTGTTCACGGATGCCGGCTACCGGGTCGTGGCCCCGGACCTCGTGGGTTTCGGTCGGTCCGACAAGTTCGTGGACGAAGACGCCTACAGCTACCCCATGCAGGTCGACTACATGCTGGCGCTCGTACGCGCGCTCGACCTCACGGACGTGACTTTCTTCGGCCAGGACTGGGGCGGGCTCATCGGGTTGCGCGTGGTGGCCGCAGAGCCGGAGCGCTTCGCGCGCGTGGTGGTGTCCAACACCGGGCTCCCGGCCGCTGACGGTGTCCAGGGCTGGGTGGGCTATACGATGTTCAAGCTCGCGGTTTGGTGGGAGGGCGCACTGACCTTGGAGGAACTCCGATCCGACCTAACCTTCCCGCGCTGGGTGGCCTACAGCTACCACGTGGAAGACCTGCCGATCGGGCGCCTCATGTCCTTCATGGGGGGAAGCGAGCAAGTCGTCGCCGCCTACGAGGCACCGTTCCCCGACCGCTCCTACAAGGCGGCCGCGCAGATCATGCCCTACCTGGTGCCGTCCCAACTGCGCGAGAACGAGGCCGCGTGGGCGGTGTTCGAGAAATGGGACAAGCCGTTCCTCGTCGCCTTCACGGACCAGGATCCAATCACCCGGGGTGGCGAGAACGCCTTCCTGTCGCGGGTCGGTGTTGCCCAGAACGTGACGATTCGCGGTGCCGGGCATTTCGTTCAGGAGGACGCGGGCCGAGCGCTCGCCAAGCTCATGGTCGACTTCATGGCCGGACGCGAACTGCCAGCGGAAATCCACGCCGACAGCCCCGTTCCCGATGACTGATGCAGGCGGTACGCGGACATCCACGAACGGCTTGCCGTTCGCGTCCGCCATCCCGGGCTCGCTGACGATCGCTCCCGCGCTCAGGCGTCGGGCTTCTTAAGTCGGACGGCCAACACGTCGAAAGCGTCGTCGTGCAGCACCGCGTTCGAGGTTGAACCCAGGAAAAACTCCAGACCCCGACGCCGATGCGTCCCGATCACCACGAGGTCGACGGCGAGATCCTTCGCGAGCCGACGGATCTCTGACGAGGCCGAACCGCCACGGAGGTGGCAGTTCGCATCCGGTACGTCGTAGGCCCGCGTTGCCTCCCGCAGACGCGTTCGCGCTTGGTCCTGCAGGCTGGTCTGGATATCGCGCACGGCGCTCGGGAACTCGCCGCCGTAGCCGAGCGGCAGCGGCTCGACGACGTGCGCGACGTGCAACTCCCCACCCAAGGCGCGGGCGAGCGTGGCCGCGTAGTCGATGACCGGGTCACCGTCATCGCGAAGGTCTGCCGCGGCCAATATCCGCGTGTAGATGGGCATGTATGCGGTCCTTAAGAGGATCAGTTGGTGCGAGTACGATACAGCCGGGGAGCTTGAGGGGCACCCCTAGGGACGCGCGGACTGGCCGCGAACCGACCTGGAACCCGTCTTGGACGCGGAGGGCGTCGAGGATTTCCACGTCTACGGGGTCAGCTACGGGACGATTCACGCGATGGCCGTTGCGCAGCACCACGGCCCGGACCGCGTGCGGACGATGGGGCTGCGCGTACCGTATTTCGGCCTGCCGCTCTCCGTCCTCCCTACAGCCCTCCGATCCGCGCGTCGACCCGATCCCACACGGCGCGCTCTTCGCCCCAGGGGTCCGCGGCCACCGAGACCGCCTCGCCAAACAACGCGGTGGCCCGGGTGTCGGGCGCGTAGGGTTGCCAGTCCTTGAGCGGGTCCGTGCGCGGGTCTCCGTCGGCGGCAAAGGCCAGCCAGGCATCCTGCACGTGGCCTGCCAGCGTGTCTGCCGCGTCCCCGCTGCCGAAGAACGCCGCGCTCCCGGCGTTCAGGGCATGCGTGCCGAACACGAAGCCGATATCGATCGCGTGCGGTGACCCGAGCCGGCCGTCCTCCCAGGGTGACTCCCAGGTGAACAGGTACTGGAAGGACTCCTGCTCCCGCGCTGCCAGGGTTTCTCCGAGGCGGATGGCCGGAATGCGGAAGACACGATCGGTCTCGATGGCGGCGAACAGGGCCGCGGCGTCCGCTGCCTCGCCACGTCCTTCCCTGGCCGAGCGATAGGCCGAGATCACGGGGTCGGGGTCGTCGATGCGACCCGCAAGGAATTGTCGCAACGCCGCGTCGTCGTCGGGCGCGGGGAACCCGGGCATCGCCGTAAACAGCTTCCACTCGTCGCGTGCGGCGCCGACCATGACCGAAATCCCGTCCGCCGAACCAGCCGCGACCGCGTCCAGGGGTGTGTCAGTCAACTGCGCGCCATCGACGCAGGGCTGGAAGACCATCGCGCCACCCAGCTTCGCGCTGACACCGGTCCCCGCCGCGACCAGGCGCTCCGGATCCAGGGCCCGGAGTTCGGCCGCCGATGCGTTCACCGATACCCCGGCAAGTTCCAGCAGTCCTTCCGCGACTTCCGCCGCCCGGGCCACCGACTGCGCGGTACTGCAGGCGCCGCTTTGCGGAATGGCGCGGTGAAAGAGCCCGGCGGCCGGGTCAAACGCCATCAGTGCGCCGACACTCATGCCGCCCGCCGACTCGCCGAAGATGGTCACGCGACCGGGATCGCCCCCGAAGGCCGCGATGTTGTCGCGCACCCACTCGAGCGCCTTCACTTGGTCAAGCAGTCCCTCGTTTCCGGTCGCCGGCACGCGGCCGCCGGTGACTTCGTTGAGGTTGACGAATCCGAGTGCACCGAGCCGGTAGTTGATCGTCACGACGACGGCGTCGCCGCGCTTCGCAAGCGCGGTCCCGTCGTAGATCGGCGTGCCACCGGTGCCACCCGAGAAACCGCCGCCGTGGATCCACACCAGCACCGGCCGCTTGCGGTTGTTGAGACCGGGAGTCCACACGTTCAGGTAGAGACAGTCCTCGTGGCGCTCGTTGCCGTCCGAGTTGAACGCGAACTGGAGCGGTCCCGCGCCTTCCATGACCGGCTGCCAGGATTGGGCGCTGAAGTCCGCCGCACGCCGCACGCCGGTCCACGGCGTCGGGTCGGCGGGTGATCGCCAGCGCAACTCGCCAACCGGGGGCGCGGCGAAGGGTATGGCGAGAAAAGCGTGCAGGCCATTGGCGCGGACGCTTTCGACCCGACCGTATTGTGTCTCGACGACGGACATGGGCACTCTCCTGGAATCTGCCATGTGACCTTACGGAGTGCGCGGTGAGACGACAAGGCGAGCGGGGACGAGGTCTGGACGAGGCCTGTAGTGCGTTGACACGCCCGAGGTGGCGGTTACTCTGCATGGATCGTCACGGCGGAGAACCCCATGGACCGCTTGAAGCTCTACCACAACCCTGGGTGAGGAAAGTCGCGCGGCGCGCTGGAGATCCTGCGCGAGCGAGACGTCGAGTTCGATGTCATTCCCTACCTCAAGAACCCACTGGACGAGGACGGCCTGCGCGAGATCGCCGGCATGGTCGACGTGGCCCCGGCCGACCTGGTCCGCAAGGACAAGCACTTCAAGGATCTTGGCCTTGATGCCAAGGACTACACCACGGTGGACGCGGTGGTGAAGCTGCTCGCGGAGCATCCACGGTTGATGCAGCGCCCGATCGCGGTGCGTGGCGGGCGAGCGGTCGTCGGGCGGCCGTCGGAGAAAGTCGAGGAGTTGCTTTAGGGCGGGAGCGCCCTAGACCGAGTTGACGGGCGGCCGCGTACCACGATCGAGGAAAGCACATGAACAGCGCATCGAACGCGTACCGGGACGGCATCGTGCAGGCATGGCAGGGCGAACTTTGGGGCCAGGCGTTCTTCGAGCGCTTGGCAGCCGCGTCGGACGATGCTGGGCATCGCGCCAAGTGGCAGGTGCTCGCGGAACTCGAGGAGGCAACGGGTAACCGGCTCGCGCCGTTGGTCGCCGATGCATCGGATCGCCCCGACGCGGACGCTTACCGGTCCCTTGAACCCGCGGTCGCCGCCTACACAAAGCTGGCCTGGCCAGCGGCGATGGAGCAGATGATGGGCATCCTCGATCCCGCCATCGAGCGGTTCCGCGAGCTATTGGCCATGGCGCCCGACGAGGAGCGCGAAACCGTGCAGATCCTGTTCGACCACGAGGTCGCCCTCAAGCAGTTCGCAGAACGTGAACTCGCCGGAGAGCCCGAGACATCCCTGGATCCCGTTCGCGCTGTCATCGACAGAGCACGGGCACCGTAAACGACCCCACCAAGAGGAATCGCCATGGCTGGTATGACCCAACGGGAAAAGGAAGCCTTCCTGGGCGACGTGCGCGTCGGCATCTTGTCGGTGGCTCGCGACGGCCGCGGACCGCTGACTGCGCCCATCTGGTACGGCTACACCCCGGGCGAGAACCTCTGGGTGATGATGGGCCGCAACTCGCGCAAGGCGGAACTGCTTTCCATGGGCACCCGGGTATCGCTGTGTGCACAGCGGGAGTCCGCGCCCTACGCCTATGTCACGGTCGAAGGTCCGGTCGTGCAGATCGAAGACGGCACGGCCGAGCACATCCGCGAGTTGGCGACCCGCTACCTCGGACCCGACGAAGGCAAGACCTACGCCGACAGCATGCCGGCCGGGTCCAGCCTGACCGTCACGGTGCGGCCGGAGACCTGGCTCGCCGTCGACTACTCGGGCGGGTGAGCCCGCTTCGTGCCGCCAGCGACAACATCGATCCGAGCCGTTTGCGCTTGATCGGCGGAAGCTGGTCAGGAGGGGTTGGCGCGCCGCAGGATGGGGGCAAGCGCACGCAGCGCGTCGTCCACGGACTTTGCATCAGGGAAGACGTCGAGGAGATCCGGCGAGACCACGACGACGTTCGCGCCCTGGGCATATCGCTCTGCGGTAACGCCCCGGCGAGCGTGGGCGAAGTCGTACTCCGGGCGCATGGTGTCGCGGTCCTCCGGGAGTGATTTAGGTTGCTTGCTCATATTGTCGCCTTTCGTTGCGCGTCGCTGGACGAGCGCTTATGAGTCGGGTTCGGGGCGGTCGCTCGGCGTAGCTCATGGTCAACCAAGCACGAGGCTCAGCACCAGCAGCCCAGCCAACGTGGCGCTGACGAGCTTCCAGAACAGCGTCGGGTTCTTCTCCAGCAGCGGTGCCGCTTCCGCCCGGCGCACCAGTTCCGGGTTCGGGCGGGCGAGGTCCGTGACGAGTTCCGAGAGGGCCTCGTAGCGGCTCTCCGGGTTCTGGGCTGTCGCCTTGGCGAGCGCCAAGTCCACCCACCTCGGCACATCGTCGCGGCCGGCCTTGGCGAGCGGGATGTACGGTCGATTGAGGTACGCCTTGGCGTCACGCGCGAGCGGTGGCTTGTAGGGCAGGGCGCCGGCGAGCATTTCGTAGGCCACGACGCCCAAGGCGTAGATGTCGGCGGCGTGGGTCGCGGGCTGGCCGAGCAGGCATTCGGGTGCGACGTAGCCCACGGAGCCGACGGGATGGGTCTCGCGAACGGCGTGGTCGAGTTCGTCGAAGCCTTGCGCGTAGGCGGTCCCGAAGTCGACGATCTTGGCGTTGCCGTCGCGGTCGATCATGACGTTCTCGGGTTTGAGGTCGCGGTGCACGATCTGCAGCCTTTGGAAGGCGCGCAGCGCCTTGGCGATCTCGCCCGTCAGGCGGCGGACTTCGTCGATGGCCGGGCGCGGGTTGTCGAGCATCCATTGGCGCAGGCTCATGCCCTCGACGTGCTCGGCGACGAGGTACAGGAAGCGGCTCTCCGGACGCGGCAGGACCTTCATCACGCCGGAATGACGGATCCGTTTGCCGATCCACTCTTCGCGGAGGAACCCGTCGAGGTAGACGGCGTCCTCCGCGAACGACTCGGACGGCGCCTTCAGGGCCAGGCGCTGGCCTGATGGGTCCTCGACGAGGTACAGGTGACTGCGCGTACCGCTCGCGATCGTACGCACCACCCGGTAGCCGTCGATGCGGGCGTCCGGGCGCAACACCGGCGGAATCACTTGATGCGTCAAGCGGCGATGCGCCTCGTCGATGTCCTCGTCGGGCGTCGACTCGATGCGCACCAGCAGGCAACTGACGTTGTCTTCGCTGCCGCGTTGTACCGCAGCGTCGACGATGGCGCGGGAGACACTCTCCAGGGTCGCGTTCTCGGTGAGCGCGCAGGTCACGTGCTTGCGCAGGTATTGGGCCGGCAATGCATCGTGGACGCCGTCCGTGGTGAGCACGAAAACGTCGTCCGACGCCAGGTCCTCGGCCAGGTAGTCCACCTCGAGGTCGAGGTCCATGCCGAGGGCGTTGGTCAGCATCGCCTGCTTGCGGTGGTCGCGGGTAAGCTGCTCGAAGTCGCCGTTCCGGAACCGGTGCACGCGGCTGTCGCCGACGTGGAAGACGTGCGCAGTGCGGCCCTTGGCGATGATCGCGCTCACCGTGCACGCCATGCCGTCGTGGTGGCAGAGCCAGCGGTTGAGGGCGTTGAGCACGCGCGCGCCCGACGCCTTGACGGTCCATGTCTCTGGCGTCGCCAGGTACTCGTCGATGAATTCGGTCACCGCGGTCTGGCTGGCCTTGTCCGCCTGTTCGCCGCTCGAGACGCCATCGGCGATCACTGCGACCGCGCCCCGCAGCCGGTCCGGCGGGGCCGCCGCGAACGCATCCTCGTTGACGGCGCGTGCCCCGGCGAGGGACGCGCCCCCGTAGCTGATGCTGAGTTCGGCGCCGTGCACCGGTTTCTTAAGCGACCTCGATCAACTCGACCGTGCCGTCGTCGCGAACCTCGGCCATGTGTCCGCGCGGCTCTTCCATGAAGAACAGGGTGAGGAAGCCGACCACCGCCGAGACGCCAATGATCGCGAAGAAGGCTTCATAGCCGACCACCGAAAAGACCGTCAGGTAGCACACCGCGCCGATGTTGCCATAGGCGCCGGTCATGCCCGCGATCTGGCCCGTCAACCGGCGCTTGATCAGGGGTACGACGGCGAACACGGCGCCCTCGCCGGCCTGTACGAAGAAGGAACAGGCCATGGCCGTGATAACGGCGAGGACCAGAGGCCAAGACGAGTCCACCATGGCGAACGTGAAGTAGCCGATGGCGAGCCCAGCGATCAGGATCAGCAGCGTCGGTCGACGGCCGAAATAGTCGCTGATGAGGCCGCCGGCAGGACGCGACATGAGGTTCATGAAGGCGTAGGACGACGCCAGCAACCCGGCCTGGACCATGCTGAGACCGAACACGTCGCTGAAGAACAGCGGCAGCATGGAGACCACGGCGAGTTCAGAGCCGAACGTGGCGAAGTAGAGGACGTTCAGCACCGCGACCTGCTTGAACTTGTAGCGGTGCAGCGCCGGGACGGGTTTCTCGAATACGCCTTTGTTGACGCGCCATGCCTGCCAGGCGTCGTAGACGTAGCCGATGAGCAGGAAGGCGTAGACGGTATTCGCGCCGGTCGTCGAGAGCAGGTCCACGCCGCTTGGCGACAGCTTCCAGGTGAGCAGGGCGAGGGCCAGAAAGATGGGCGCCTTCATGGCCAGCAGCAGGTAGAAGTCGCCCTTGCTGGTCACCTCGATGGCACCTAGGTTCTTCGGCTTGAAATACGTCGAGCCCTTGGGCGTGTCGGAGACGTTGAAGTAGTAGAGCACGCCGAAGACGATCGCCAGCACGCCGGTTGTGCCGACGGCGTAGCGCCACCCCTCGTCGCCGCCGAACAACAGGGCGAGCGTCGGCAACGCCATCGCGGCGGCGGCGGAGCCGAAGTTGCCCCAGCCACCGTAGACGCCCTCGGCGCGGCCGAGTTCGTTGGCGGGGAACCACTCGCCGACCATGCGGATGCCGACGACGAAGCCTGCGCCGATGAAGCCGAGCAGGAACCGTGCGATCGCCGCTTGGACGAATGTGTCCGCAAGGGCGAAAGCGAAGCACGGCACGCTGCACGCCACGAGCAGGATGGAGTAGACCAGTCGCGGGCCGAACTTGTCGGTGAGCATGCCGATGATGATCCGCGCGGGGATCGCGAGCGCGACGTTCAGCGTGAGGAGGGTGGACACCTCCGCCTTGCCCAAGCCCAGCGTGTCCTTGATGGCCGACATGAGCGGGGCGTGGTTGAACCAGACCACGAAGGTGACGAAGAACGCCATCCAGCTCATGTGCAGCACCTTCATCTTGCCGCGGAAGGCAAGCAGGTTGAAACCGCGTACGTCGTTCGTCACGAAGTCCTCCTTGACCGTTGTTCAGTGTCCGTTCGGTGCGACGCCGACGGCCGGGTTCGCGGCCAACCCAATGTCGCGGGCGTGTTGCTCGAACCCCTTGTTTCTCCAGAAAAAGGCGCCCGGCATGGTGGTGGGCACGACCACGACATAGAACAGCGCTCGACTCACCGTGCTCGTGCCGATGCCGACGAGCGCGGTAATCAGCCAGGGTGCCGGATGGGTCACCCCGGCGACGGCGAGGCTTAGGACCACGACCAGGCTGGCGACCAAGAGCGCATTGCGCAGCCGGTAGACGTGGCCGAAAGTCGTCGTCTGCACGTAGTGCGACACCGCACCTTCGTGCGCGGCGTCACGCATGTCCCTGGCGTGGCCGACGAGGCCGACGGCCTCCAGTCCCAGCCCAGCGATGATTGCGGCAGCTAGTAGCGGTGGCCAACCGGGCACCAGCGCCATGCCGACCCAGCCACCGAGCGCGAGCGTTGCGCCGACGAACGACGCGGCGGTCTGCCAATGGTTCCAGAACGGTCGCGCGGGGATGAGGTAGCAGCGCACCATCGTGTAGATCGTCGCGACACCGGCGACGACGGCTGCGGCGCCCGAGGCGAATGCTGCCTGCGACCAACCGGCGAGATCCGCGATGAAGTAGAGGCCCGTTGCTGCACCGAAACAGACCGTGGCGAGCGCCTCGCGGCTCAAGTTGGAGTGCCGCAAGTTGTTGAAACCACGGTAGAAGCGAAGGGTCTTGCCGAGGTGTGCGGTGGACGCTGCCATGCCGAGCCCGACCAGGACCAGGGCGACGAGTGCAATCACGGCGCTGCCGAGGCCAGCCACGAATGTCGTCGCGAACGCCCCCGCGGCCGCCTGTACGGCGAGCGTGAAGGCCACCAGCGGGTTCTCACGCGACGAAAGCCGCTTCCAGTTCCATTGGGGGTCGACGCCGTCCTTGGCATCGACAACCGGACGGAACGCGGGGTCGTGATCTCGGGGCTGGGTCTGACGGTACTTGACCGGCGCGGAGTCGGGTCGCGTCATCTCGAGCGGCGCGGTCTTCAAGTGCTGGAAGCGGATGTTCGCCTTGGTGATGTTGGGGTCGGGGAACCCCGGAATCCGCGTGTCGGTCGCTTCACGCCGGTCCGGCATGTTCTCGACCACGCCGAAGTCGAGCGCATTGCCCACGCACGCCGAGACGCATGCGGGTTTCAGGCCGACCTCCAACCGATCGACGCACATGTTGCACTTCTCGACTTGGCCGGCCACGGGGTCGAGTTGCGGCGCGTTGTAGGGGCACACCCAGGTGCAGTAGCCGCAGCCGAAACAGATGTCCGGATCCTGGATGACGGCCCCGTACTCCGGGTGCTTGGTGTAGGCGCGCGTCGGGCAGCCCTTGAGGCAGACCGGGTCGTCGCAGTGGTTGCACGCCATCGAGATGTTGATGCGCGTGTAGTCGGGGTAGGTGCCGCCTTCGACGTAGCCGACCGAGCGAAAGCTCAGGTGCGGGGGCAGGTCGTTCTTTTCGCTGCACGCGGCTTCGCAGGCGTGGCAGCCGATGCAGTTGTCCGCCGTGAAATGGAACGCGTGCTGGCGCGTGCGGTTCGGGTTGTCGCCGATCCCCGCATCGCCGTTGATGACGAGGCTCGTCCCGTTGTCGCCGTCCGGCAGCAACTGGATCGGATTGCCGTACCGATTGAGCGTCTCGGCGGTGCGGTCAGCCAACTTGGCAAATTCGGCGTAGCCCGGTTCGTCGTTGCGTAGCGGGATCACTAGAACGCCCTCATGGCGACGTCCCATTGCGCCGCGGCGCGCTGGTCGACGGACTCGATACGCACGGCGCACTGCTTGAACGCGGGTTGCCGCGAATGGGGATCGAGCAGGCCCAGCGTCAGCCTGTTGACGCAGTCGTGGAAGTGGAACGGAATGAAAACCATGTTGTTCGGTACGCGCTGCGTGCGCTGCACCATCACCACGGCATCGCCGCGCCGCGACACCAGGCGCGCATAGCCCATGTGGTCGACGCCGAGTTCATCCGCCGCGTCGGGATTCATCTCCATGTACGGCATCGGCGAGTGCTTATTGCAGTCGCCGACCTTGCCGGTCTTGGTCCGGGTGTGGAAATGCTCGACGACGCGACCGCTGTTCAGCCAGAACGGGAACTCGTCGTCGGGGCGCTCGTTGTTCTCGTTGTACGGCAACGCCAGCAGCTTGGCCTTGCCGTCGGGGTGAGCGAAGGCGCCGTCGGTATAGAGCCGCGGCGAACCGTCCTCGTCGCCCTCGCGCATGGGCCATTGGATGCCGCGAGCCGCCTCGATCTTCGCGTAGGTCATGCCCGAGATGTCGAGATTGCGTCCGCAGCCCTTGGAAAGCTGCTTCATCTCCTCGAACGTGGCTTCCGGCGTGGTCGGCCAGTTCATGGCGCCAGCCTGCTCGAAGCGCTTCGCCAAGGACGTGAAGATCCAGTGGTCGGGCTTCGAGTCCGCGAACGGTGCCGTCACCGCGCGGGTCAAGTTGACGCGACGCTCGGTGTTGGTGAAGCAGCCTTCCTTCTCGGCCCACACCGACGCCGGCAGGTAGACGTGTGCATAGTTTGCCGTCTCGACATCCTCGTAGGCGTCCTGGACGACGCAAAACTCGAGGTTTTCCAGCGTCTTGCGGATGCGCGGCGTATTCGGCATGGAGGTCATGGGGTTGGTGCCGATCACCCACAGGGCCTTGATCTGGCCGGTCTCGATGGCCGGGAAGATGTCGGTCTGGAACAGGCCGCGCGCCGTGGGGAAGAACGCCGGGTCGATGTTCCAGAACTTGGCGATCTCTTCGCGGTGCGCGGGGTTCTCGAGTTGCCGGTAGCCTGGGAGTCCTGAACACGACGACCACTCGCGGGTGCCCATGGCGTTGCACTGGCCGGTGATCGACAGGCTCGTACCACCCGGTTTACCGATGTTGCCGGTGGCCAGGTTCAGGTTGTTGATCGCGCAGACGCCGTCGCTGCCGTGGGTGGACTGGTTGATACCCATGGTCCAGATCGCCATTGCTGCATCCGCCTTGCCGTAGAGGCGCGCGACCGTGCGGATGGTGTCCTCGTCGATGCCGCAGATCCGCGCCGCCGTGGCGGGGTCGTAGTTCGCCACCGTGTCGGCGAATGCATCGAACCCGGTGGTGTGGGCTCGGATGTAGGCTTCGTCGTGGAGGCCGTCCTCGAGAATGACGTGGCAGAGGCTGTTGAGCAGCACCAGGTCCGTGCCCGGCGTGATGGGTAGGTGGATGTCCGCGAACTGGGCGAACATCGTCACCCGGGGATCGACGACGATGATCGGGAACTTGCGTTTCTCCAGGGCTTCCTTGAGTCGCCAATAGATGATCGGGTGCTGCTCCGGCAGGTTCGAGCCGAACGCCAGCAGGCACTCGGTATGGTCGAAGTCCCCATAGCAACCGGGCGGGCCGTCGGAACCGAAGGAACGCTTGTAGCCGGCCACGGCCGATGCCATGCACAGGGTGGTGTTGCCGTCGTAGTTGTTGGTGCCGATGACGCCGCGGACCAGCTTGCCGAGGGTGTAGAACTCCTCGGTCATGATCTGACCCGTGGACAGGACGGCCACTGCATCGCGGCCGTGCTTGGCCTGGATGCCCTTGAAAGCCTCGGCGACGCGGTCCAGCGCCGAGTCCCAGTCGGTACGCTGCCAGTCCTCGAAGGTGCGCATCCGCACTTTCGGCGCGCTGCCGCGACCGGGTGCCGCGAAGATCTGCGCCTGGGTCAATCCCTTGATGCAGAGCTTCCCGCGGTTGACGTCGGCACCGCCCACGCCGCGGGTGGTCAGTGGCTTGCCTGCGGCGTCGACGCCCACCTCGATGGAGCAGCCGACGGAGCAATAGCCGCAGGTCGCGTACTTCCACTCGGCCACGGGCTTGGTGGCGATGCGCACCGGGTTCTTTTGACGTCGTCCGAACAGCATGGTCTTAGGCGCTCACGACTCTTGGCGAACCTGGACGTGCCCGTCGACCACGCGCACCGGGTATGTGCGCACGGCGACCGCCTCGTCCTCGAGGCATCGGCCAGTCTGGAGGTTGAAATGCTGCTTGTAGATCGGGGAGGCGACGACGAGTTGCCCCTTGAGGTCGCCAACGATGCCGCGTGACAGCACGGGCGCGTTGCTGAACGGGTCGAAGGCGTCGATTGCGAAGACGTCGTCCGGCCGGGAAAGGCGGAATACCGCCACCTGCGTATCGCCCACGAGCGCCCGGACGCCCACATCCGGCAGCAGGGCGTCGAGTTCGCACACGGTGGTCCAGGCCGCCTGCATGGTCGCTACGCTACTTCTGACGCACTTGCGGGCCGTCGTTGGCCGCGCTCGCGCACGAATACGAGGGAGTCGTCCGCCTGGTCGCTGTTGACGAACGTGCGAAACCGCTTGAGCTTCTCCGGGTCCTCGACGGTGGCTTTCCACTCGCACTCGTAGGTGCCGACCACGTGGGCCATCTCGGCCTCGAGGTCGGCGACCAGGCGGAGGCTGTCGTCGACGATCACGGATTTGAGGTAGTCGAGGCCGCCTTCGAGGTTCTCCATCCACACCGATGTGCGTTGCAGCCGATCCGCCGTGCGGATGTAGAACATCAGGAAGCGGTCGATCAGAGCGATCAGCGTCGCGTCGTCGAGACCCGTGGCGAAGAGGTCGGCATGGCGCGGTCGCATGCCGCCGTTGCCGCAGACGTAGAGATTCCAGCCGATCTCCGTGGCGATGACGCCGACGTCCTTGCTCTGCGCCTCCGCGCACTCGCGGGTGCAGCCGGACACGGCGAACTTGAGCTTGTGCGGCGCCCTTAAGCCCTTGTAGCGGTTCTCGATGGCGATGGCCATGCCGACGCTGTCGAGTACGCCGTAGCGGCACCAGGTGCTGCCGACGCAGGACTTCACGGTGCGTACCGCCTTGCCGTAGGCGTGACCGGTCTCGAAGCCGGCATCGATCAGTTCGCGCCAGATGAGCGGCAACTCGTGCACTTGCGCACCGAACAGGTCAATGCGCTGGCCACCGGTGATCTTGGTGTAGAGGTCGTACTTCTTGGCGACTTGGCCGAGCGCGATCAGCTTGTCCGGCGTGATCTCGCCGCCCGCCACGCGCGGCACGATCGAATACGTGCCGTTCTTCTGCATGTTGGCCAGGAAGTGGTCGTTGGTGTCCTGCAAGGGCGCGTGCGGCTCGGTGAGGACGTGGTCGTTCCAGCACGCCGCGAGGATGGAGGCGACCGCCGGCTTGCAGATGTCGCACCCCCGGCCGCGACCGTGCGCGTCGATCAGCGCATCGAACGACTTGATGCCAAGGGCGCGCACGAGGTGGTAAAGCTCTTGGCGGGTGTGCGGGAAGTGCTCGCACAAGTCGGTGTTGACCTCGATGCCTTGCTTTTCGAGTTCCGCGTTCAACACCTGCGTGACCAGTGGTGCGCAGCCGCCGCATCCCGTGCTCGCCTTGGTGCAGCCGCGGATGGCACCGAGCGTGGTGGCACCGTCGGCGACGGCGGCCACGATGGCACCCTTGGAGACGTCGTGGCATGAGCAAATCTGCGCGCTGTCGGGCAACGCGTCGACAGCCCCGGCCGGCATGCCACCGCCGTCGCGCTGCGGCAGGATCAGGGTGTCGGGATGCTTGGGCAGGACGAGTTCGTTGAGCATCGTCTGCAGCAACATGCCGTAGTCGGCGGTATCGCCGACCAAGACCGCGCCCAGCAGTTTCTTCCCGGTCTTGTTGACGACGATGCGCTTGTAGACACGCTCGCGCTGGTCGATGTAGGTGTAGGTGCTCGCGCCGCGGGTACGGCCGTGGGCGTCCCCGATGCTGCCGACGTCGACGCCGAGCAGCTTCAGCTTGGTGCTCATGTCGGCACCATGGAAGGTCGCATCGCCGTCCCCGGCGAGGACGCTCGCCGCCACCTTGGCCATCTCGTAGCCGGGTGCCACCAGGCCGAAGATTCGCCCGTCGTAGAGGGCGCATTCACCGATGGCGAGGATGTTTGGGTCCGACGTCCTGCATGACTCGTCGATGACAACGCCGCCGCGCTCGCCGACGGTGAGTCCGCATTCGCGGGCCAATTCGTCCCGTGGACGGATGCCGGCCGAGAACACCACCACGTCGGTCTCCAGGGTGTCGCCGTCCGCGAACTCCATGCGGTGGCGGGCGGCTTCGCCGGCGACGATGCGCAAGGTGTTCTTTCCCGTGTGCACGGCGACGCCCAAGTCCTCGATCATGCCGCGCAGCATCGTGCCGCCGCCGTCGTCCAACTGCGTGCCCATGAGGCCCGGCGCGAACTCCACGACGTGCGTGGTGAGGGCCATGTTCTTCAGCGCATTGGCTGCTTCGAGACCGAGCAGGCCGCCACCAACAACGACGCCGACTTCGGCACCGGCGCCTGACGCCTTGATGGCGTCGAGGTCTTCGATAGTCCGGTAGACGTGGCAGTGAGGCTGGTCGCGCCCGTCGATGGGCGGTACGAAAGGGTACGAACCGGTGGCGAGGACGAGCGTGTCGTAGCCGATCCGGCGACCTTGGTCAGTGCATACGGTCTTCGACTCGCGGTCGATCTCGGTCGCGCGCTCGCCGACGTGGACCGTTGCCGTTGATGGCGCGTCTGGAAGGGCGAGGTCGCCCGCG
Organism: Candidatus Azotimanducaceae bacterium; assembly: GCA_965203685.1. Classification (GTDB taxonomy): domain Bacteria; phylum Pseudomonadota; class Gammaproteobacteria; order Pseudomonadales; family Azotimanducaceae; genus VXYL01. The sequence goes on along the minus strand of OZ241908.1, from coordinate 3,581,892 downwards.
CTGGCGCCGGCGAAGTAATCGCTCAAGTGAACGCGGTCGTAGGCCGTGTGCGGTTCCTCGCCGAGTACGGTGATCGCCACCCCGGGGATCGCTGCGGCGAGTTCCACGAAGCGGTGGCCGACCATGCCGTTGCCGACGACGACAACGCGCCGGTTCAAAACGGCGCGCTGGTCTAAGACGGCGTGTCGGTCCCGGACGGCATGCATGGTGGTGGTCGCGTTCATGCCGGCCGATAAAGCAACTACCGTGCCAGTGTGTTAAACCGTTTTTAATCATGAGTTTACGTGTTCGTTTAGGAGGGGTGATGGTGCATTCGTCGCTGATTCGCGCACTGCTATGGCGCAGCGTCGCAGCTGGCAGTTGGAGAGCCCCGGCGCGGGTTAACCGGCCTCAGCGCTTGGCGCTTGTTCCATGCGAGGGGTGCCGTTGCGAGGTATCGGATCGGCTATGGGGCGCTCACATCCCCCACACATGGACGTCCCGCCCGGCAGCGGACTCCACGCGATGGTAGACCCTCTCGTCCCAGCTCTTCGCCGCGTCGCGGTCGAAGATCACGAGGTGCCCGGCTTCCGCCGCGCAGCGGTCCATGTATGCCCCAGTCTGTTCAAGGCCATCTCGGACGGTCCGGTCGAGCCCTCGGCGTGCATGGAGGACCTTGCACTCGACGACGAAGCGCTGCGTCCGGCCACCCGCTGGCCAGACAATGAGCAAATCCGTCCGACCGCGTCCCAAGCCGTACTCTCGCTCGATGCGTCCGCCGCCATTGACAACGCGCTGGAGAAAGGCCTGCAGCAGTAATTGAGGACCCGCTTCTTGGTAGTCGAACCGCTGCACCCAATGCTCGGAATGCTCACGAAAGAACTCTTGGAACGCGGCTACCAGCTTGACCACGTCCAGGCGCCCGTCGGCATGTACGTACCAGCCCGTCTCCTCGACCAGTCCTATCTGGGCTGCGTAGGTGAGCTCCCGTGGCACCACTTCCGCGTAGACGGGGTTGGCGATCCTTAAGGGGCTGTCGAGCGCGACCAATCCTAAGTCGCGGACATATTCGAGATCGTGGGTAGAGAACTCGCGCTCATCGCCGCCGGAGAGCAACGGTTCGATGACGCGCCGCACACGAGCTTCCTGGAGCTTGTCCGCCAGTTGGTCTAGATGCGTCTCGCGGCGCTCGATCAACCGCTCCTGGCCTGCGAGTACGTCCTCCAAGCTAACCGGGCGGCTGCGGTCTTGGTCCGGTCGGCCGGAAAGGCACGTTTCTTCGACCAGGGCGTTCACCAGCCACGGCTGACCTTGAGACTGGGTCCAGATCCCCTGCAGCGCATCGTCGGTGAATGGTTGTCCGGTTTCGTCCGTGTGCTGGGCCAATAGTGCGACCACCTCGTCGCGACAGAAGTCACCCAGGCGCAGCGACTTGGCCTTGATGTTGAAGGCGCTACCGCCGCTGATCACAGCGTTCTGCGAGCTTGAATGAATCCGGTAGTCGCGTACTTCGCGCACGCCGCACAGCACAATGCTCTGTGGGAACCCGAGTGGCCGACGCACGTAGCCAGCCCGGAGTTGGCGCAGCACGGAGAGCAGCGTGTCGCCGATCAGGGCGTCGATCTCGTCGATCAGCAAGACCAGGGGTGTCGGATCGGCCTCCGCCCAACGACCGAGCGTCTCGTCCAATGCGCCGTCCGGCCCGAAGTTGGCGAGGGCGGCAGGCCAAATCTGCGCCAAGGAATCGTCGCCGAGCGTCACCCGAGCCCCGGTTCCGATTTGGCCGAGGATCGCCCGCATCGCCCGCTCGGTATCTTCCCGCGCCGCTTGGCCTCCCTCGACGTTCACGTACACGCACCGGTAATCGCCGTGCTCGCCGCTGTTCAGCAAGTCGCGCAGCGCCAGCAAGGTCGACGTCTTGCCGGTTTGGCGCGGCCCGAATAGGCCGAAGTAGCGCTCATTGCGTACCAAGGCGAGCACGTCGTCGAGGTCCAGCCGAGCGAGTGGTGGAATGCAGTAGTGATCCTCGGGAACAACGGGGCCGGTCGTGTTGAAGAAGCGCATCGCGCGAGTATGGCAAATCATGCCCCGCCGACAGCGCTGGAACGACCACTTCGAGCCTATGGCGCTCGGCGAACGTCCGGCCGGCTATCGGGGAGCCTGTGATCGGTTCCCGAACCTACCGACGGAGGATATGCTTCGTAATTGTGTACGGGCTACAGTCCGCTCGCTTCGTCTACGACGGCATCGTCATCTGCCTATGCTCTGTCCACTTCCACTTAGTCAGTGGCCACGCCGGACGGCGTTTTGGGCAAGCAGCCGCTCAGGACTGCGCCGCCGATGGCAGCGACAGCGGTGACAGCAGCCCATGGTCTGTGGGTGAGTGCCTAGGTGGCTTTCCGCTGCGCTACCGTCCCGTGGTCGTAAACGGTCGCGCCATTCCACTGTCGCGGCGAACGCTTCGTCGACGCTCTTGAATCCGGCCTTTGGTCTCTTGGCGTTGACCGACTCCTCCAACTTGCAGGAGTAGGCCACCTTTCTGCCGTTGCCTGTCCGGTGTTCGCCAACGATCGCCGATGGGCGACTGAAGCGAGGCGCGGAGGTGTTTAAGCCGCGTCCGAGCCGGCATTCGCCGGCGGGGTGGCGTCCTTCACACAGGGGCAGTGATGGCGCGGCAGTGTACGCCCCTATTCGACCTCGCGCGACGCGACGGACGGGTCGACGAGACACTCGCCCTCTATCTCGTACCCGGCGCTGAACGCCCTCGACACGGCCTTCACGCTCACGTCCACCAGCGCCCGGCATCCCGGTATCTGCTCCATCGCCTCGTCCACGGCTTCCTCCATGCTCGGCACCGCTCCGACGTAGAGTTGGAAGCTATTCTTCATGTCGCGGGCGTCCTGCCGCGCGCCGACGCGTTCGAGCGTGTCCATTTTGGAGATATCGATGTTCTTGGTCGACAACAAGGTGAAGTCCCCTATGCGCTGGCTGGCGCATCCGGCAAGCACGAGGAAGGCGGCTCCCATCACGAGTATCTTCTTCATTCTGGTTTGGTTCCTTTGGTCGGTTTTGTTGAGGTCGGCAAACCTAACACAAGGAGAGTCGGCGTGCGGACCCCGGTGGCTGGCACGAACACGCCGCTTGACCTTGACGCTACAGGGGTTTGGACTATGGTCTCCGCATGTCATCCACGCGCGAAAAAGAACGCCGTGGAGCCGTCGAATGGTTGGCTCCGTTGCCGCCCGTGCCCCCGCCCGATGTATGCGGTATCCCTCACCCGGACTACACTGAAGCCAAAGTCCACCGGCGTGCGCGAAAAGTCATCGGTCGGATGCACCGTCGGGCCTCGAAGGAAAGCGCGACGGAAAGCCTAGGGCGCCTTCTTTAGGGATTGTCTAGTGACTCCATCGGGTCGATCTACGAACGATGCGAAGTACCGGCATGGAAGCCCCGTCGCGCCGCACCCGGGAAGAATGAGCTTCGCCCAGAGGTGCATGGCCGGCGGCAGCATGCTCGCCGAGTTCGGCGTAGACGTCGCGGTACTCCTGCCGTTGGCGCTTCTCGCCATGCCAGCGCCCGTCGCGGCTGCAGAACGTTGGCAACACGGCGTATCGGCCTTCGACGAGTTCAAGTACGGCGCGGAGTTCGAACACTTCGACTACGCCGATCCCGACGCCCCGAAGGGTGGTGCCTTGGTGCTCTCCACGGCGGTCGACTACACCAACTTCACGCCCTTCCTACCGTTTGGGACGTCGGCCATCGGCATGATTGCGCCCGGGATGCTCTACGACGGCCTGTTCGTTCGGGCCAACGACGAGGCATATAGCGTCTATGGCAACCTCGCAAAACGGGTGAGTTTCGCGGTCGACTTGAGCGAAGTGACCGTGCAACTCCACGACGACGCCTATTGGCACGACGGTGTGCCGATCACCGCGAGGGATGTGAAATTCACGTTCGATCACGTCTTGGCGAAGGCCCATCCAGGGGTACGCGCCGCCCTGTCGATCATCGACGCGGTGGAGATCCAAGGCGAACTTGAGCTGCTATTTCGATTCAAACCGGTCGGTGGGCTCAACAAGAACTCGTTCGCGAGCCCCGCGACCTACGTAGCCATCCTGCCCGAACACTATTGGCGTACGCGGGACCTCGGCAAGCTTTCCCTCGAGGTGCCGCTAGGGAGCGGACCCTACCGGGTTCGGGATTTCGAACAGGGGCAGTTCATGCTTTGGGAACGGGTGGCCGACTACTGGGGCCGCGACCTCGCCGTCCATCGAGGCCGCCACAATTTCGACACCATCCGCTACGAGCTCTATCGCGACGCGACGGTGGCAAGGGAAGCTCTGCGCAAGGGATTGGTCGATTACTGGGTCGAGGCCGACCCTTACCAGTGGCGCACGGGCTACGACACGCCAGCGGCGGCGAGGGGATGGCTGGTCAAGCGCCAGAACAACGCCAAGGTCCAGTCCGGCTTTCAAACGGCCCTGATCTTCAACACCCGCCGCGCCAAGCTGGCCGACGTCCGCGTGCGCGAAGCCCTGACCATCGCCTTCGACTTCGAATGGACGAACCGCGCCATCTACGACGGCTTCTATGCCCGCGCCGACAGCTACTTCTCCGGCACCGAACTTGCCGCACGGGGCACGCCTGCCGGGGCGGAGTTGGCTCTCCTCGAACCGTTTCGCGAACAGTTGCCGGCCCACGTTTTCACCCGGCCGTTCGCGTTCCCGCAAGCCACCGATGCTGAAGGCCACCGGGACAATCTCCTCAAGGCCCGGGATCTCTTGGCCCAGGCAGGCTGGACGACGCGCGATGGCGAGGTGGTCGACGTCGAGGGGCGGCAGTTGGAGATCGAATTCCTGACCAACGCGGCGACCCACCAGAGAACGTTGTTGCCGTACATGGACAATCTCGCCCGCTTAGGGATCGGCTCGAAGATCCGCCTCGTCGAATCCGCCCAGTACATGAACCGGTTGCTTGCCTCCGACTACGACGCCTTGCTACGCAGCCTGCCGTACGGCTTCCCGCCCGGCGTCGAGATCCGGGCGTATTTCACGTCGGTCTCGGCGAGTGCGCCGAACAGCGCGAACGTCGCCGGCATCAACAGCCCCGTCGTCGATGCCCTCGTCAGCGAGGTGCTCGGCGCGCGGCGCAGCGACGAACTGATCGCCGCCAGTCGAGCACTCGATCGAACGCTCCTTTGGGGCTACTACCTGATCCCGATCATCGGCCGGCCAGAGCCTCGGGCCGTGCACTGGGACAAGTTTGGCCGCCCCGCGGTTGAAGCCGAGTACATCACCAGCTTCCCAGACACTTGGTGGTGGGATGAGGAGCGTGCGTCGCGGATCGGCCCGGCGGGCGAGGGGCGGCAGTAACCTCGGCTCAGGTTTTCGCCCAGTTCATGGTCTGCGCGATCTTGTCCATGTGCGCCATCGTGCCCTCCTTGTTCAGGAAGTCTTCCCGGCCGAGCAGGACGCGCATCTCGTAGGGCTTGTCTGCGAGCCAGTCTTCGCCGAGATGGTCGTAGTTCTCGATCGGACGCATCGCCAGGCGGCTGAAGGTGATGTGCAGCACGACGCGCTCGCCGCCGATGGTCCGGGTGCCGCCGCTGTGCCAGATCGAGCCGTTCCAGAACACGACGGTGCCGGCTGGACAGGCCGTGGAGATGATGCCGTCCTCCGCGGCGACTTCCTCCGCCGTCGGGTGGCGGCGAAGCCGATGGGAGTTGGGCACGACCCTCGTCGCGCCGCCCTCGACGGTGTACTCGTCGCAGGTCCAGCAGAACGTGGCGGTTTGGTTGTGCTCCGGGAAAGGCGCGGGCGTCCAGGCCTGGTCGGCATGCAGACCGCCTTTGCGCTGTTCGTCCGCCTGTTTCGGTATCACGGTGGATGTCACCTGGGACAGCAAGGCGCCCTTGCCGCACAGGATCTCGACCATGGCGAGGAGCTTGGGGTTCAGGGCGACTTCGGCGAAGACGGGATCCTTGTCGAGCAGCATGTTCATGCCCCGGGGGCCTTCTGACCCTGGGGCGGTCCGCACGATCGCCTCGCGCAGGCGTTGGGTGAAGGCGATTGGGGCTGGATCGTAGATGTAGCCGTAACCCTCCGCCTTGACGTGCGCGACCGACTCCGCCAGGCCCAACGTGTCCACCTTGGCTTTAAGTTCATCCGTGAGATCAAACGGTTGGCGTGTCTCGTGGACAGGTGACTGCCGTGACTGGTCTTCAGCGGCCGTTTCACTCATTCGCGTTCCCCTGCGGCGTTGGGTTGTCTTCGGCAACATAGACCAATTGATGGTCGCTCGCCAACGAGCGAGCTGTGCTAGTTTTCGCGCTCGCGAGAGGATCAAAGGACGGGCAGCCATGGCGGAAACGGTATTCGACCCGTCCGTCTACCAGGACGAGGCCGAAAGGCGCTGGGGCACCAACCCGGAGTACCAGGAGTCGATGCGCCGCACGCGCCGCTACGGCGACGACGACTGGGCAGCAATCAGAACCGAGAGCGAGTCCGTGACTGCTGGCCTGGCTGCTCTCCTGGCCGAAGGCACCGCGCCGGACGAAGATGCGGCCATGGATTTGGCGGAGGCGCACCGGCGACACATCGAACGGTGGTTCTACCCGTGCAGCCACGCCTTGCACGCCGGCCTCGCCGCCATGTACACCGACGATCCGCGCTTCTCGGCGTATTTCGACGCGCGCGGTGCGGGGCTTGCGACCTTCGTGCGCGACGCGATCGTCGCAAACGCCGTCCGTTACGCGGACAAAGGCGATTTATAGGACATAAAGACGTTCTTTGGGACAAATAAAAAGGCTTTATTCGTCCTATAAGTGCTATTACGACATATAATCCGCCACATGCCGAAGCGGATCCCTGCAAAGGAACTCGAAGCGATTCTCGCCGTCGTCGCGGCCTGTCCGGAAGGCATGCGGGCCGGCGCCATCGGCGAGCGACTGCCTCACGATCTACCGCGTCGGACCCTGCACCGACGCCTCGCCCTGCTGGTGGAACAGAATCGGCTGAGCGCAGAAGGGCAGCGCAAGAGCCGTCGCTATCGCGTGCCGGCGGTCACCGCAACCGTCAAGGGGAGTCTAGTCGCGCATGGCGAGATCGCTGAGGCGCATGTCGAGGCCTATGTGCCGATCTCGCCAGAGGCGGAGGCACTCAAGCAGGCCATTCGTGCGCCGGTCCAGGAACGGCAGCCTGTGGGCTACCAGCGCGCCTTCCTCGATGACTATCGGCCTAACGTCACCTACTACTTGCCAGTCCAGACGCGTCAACACCTGTTGGACGTCGGTCGCCCGCCCACCGGCCAGCGGTTGGCGGGAACCTACGCAAGGACGATCTACAGCCGCCTGCTGATCGATCTCTCCTGGAACTCCAGCCGCTTGGAAGGAAACACCTACTCCCTGCTGGAAACCGAGCGCTTGCTGGAGTTGGGCGAGGCCGCGGAGGGCAAGGATGCCGTGGAAGCGCAGATGATTCTGAATCACAAGGCGGCCATCGAGTTGCTCGTCGACGAGGCCGACGAGATCGGCTTCAACCGCTACACCATCCTGAACCTGCACGCCCTGCTCGCGGACAACCTGCTGGCCGACCCGCAGGCCGGCGGCAGCCTGCGGCACATCCCGGTAGGCGTGGAGGGCACCGTCTACCACCCGCTGGAAGTGCCACAGCTCGTCGAGGAATGCTTCGAGCAGATCCTCAAAGCCGCGGTCGCGATCGAGGATCCCTTCGAGCAGGCTTTTTTTGCCCTCGCACACCTGGCCTACCTGCAGCCTTTCCAGGACGTCAACAAGCGCGTCTCCCGCCTCGCGGCGAACCTCCCGCTGGTACGCGCCAATCTCTGCCCGCTGTCCTTCGTGGACGTGCCAGAGCGGGCCTATGTCGACGGCGTTTTGGCCGTCTACGAACTAAACCGTGTTGAGCTGTTGCGCGACGTATTCGTCTGGGCCTACGAACGATCGAGCGCGCGGTACTCGGCCGTGCGCCAGTCCTTGGGCGAGCCGGATCCGTTCCGCTTGCGTTACCGGCCGCTGGTTGTCGAGATGGTGACTGCAGTGGTGCGGGGAGGAATGGGCAAGAAGGCTGCGATTGCACTGGTGCGGCAACGTGCGGCGGAGGAGGTGCCACCTCCGGACCAGTCGCGACTCGTTGAAGTCGCGGAGACTGAGCTCATGAGCCTCCACGAAGGCAACATCGCGCGCTACCGTCTGCGCCCGGCCGAATACCAGGCGTGGCGGCAAGGCTGGCGTTGATGGGTACCCGGTTGCGGAAGTGCGCCCGTTACGCCGACTGAGCTGCCGCTGGGCGCCGACCGGCGGCAATCCTGGCGAGCCGCCAAGCGGCCATGGCGCCGACAAGGCCGAAGCCAGCGATGGCCACGAAATAGATACCGTAGCCCCAACGCCCGGGGATGCCGTCCACGAGGGCTCCGCGGATCAAGGGCAGGTAGATGTCCGGCGCGTAGCCGATCAGCGAGATGCCGCCGATGGCCAGACCCTTGACCTGGTCCGGCACATCGCAACGCTCGAGCGTCGCCCAGTAGACGCCCCGCACGGCGTACGTGACGAGCCCCACGATCAGCACGATCGCCAGCAACAGCGCTACCGGGGCACCGAAGGGGAGCAGCGCCAAGGCCGCGAGCAGTATCGACCCCAGCACCAGGAGCCCGCCCAGGACCCTTTCGCGATCCAGGTAGTCGCCGATGAAACCGGCGCCGACCGCGCCGACGGGGCGCATCCACAGCTTTGCCACGGTGATCGCGCCGACGGTCACGGCGCTGAGGCCGAAGTTCTGCTGCATGTAGGCCGAGAACGCGTAGGTGGCGAAGAACAACTGGTAGCCGGCCATGATGCACAAGGCCGCCAGCCAGATTTCCCGCTTGGCGAAGACGAGCTTGAAGGCATCCAGCGTGGCCGCCAACGAAGCCACCCGGTGCCGGCTGTCGCTCGATCGGCTGTCGTCAACCACGAGGAGCACGATCGGGGACAAGACGAGCATGGTGCCGACATAGAGCCAAACGACTCGGCGCAGCGCGACGTCGGTTGGCTGCCCGGAGGCCAACCAGAGCGCGAATGCGGCCACCGCCACCGTTGCCAGGAGCGCTTCGAAGAGTCCACGGCCGCCATCGAGGATGCCGAAGAACCGTCCTTGCTCGTCAGCCCGGGCGAGGACCGCCACGGCCTTGATGTGCGCGGACCAGAAGGTGAGTCCGGTCGCGATGCCCCAGCCGGCGTAGATCAGCACCAACTCGGTGAACGTCGGTCTTGCGGCGAACCACACCCCGAGCAGGCCGGCACACAGCAGCGACAGCGACATCAGGTGACGTGGCGCCACCCGGTCGGCCAGCCAGCCGCTCGGCAGGTAGGTGACGACGAACATCACGCCGAGGATGGCGTTGCACTGGCCGAGTTGCGTCGCGGTGATCTCGAAGGTCTCGAGCATCGAGACCTCGAAGTTCTGGCGCAGGTATAGAAGCGGGTAGATGGCTCCGGCGGCCACCGTGATCACGGCGAGTTGGACGTAGCGACGCACGATGCAAGTGTAGGCGAGCCATGGCGGGGCCGAGCCGACGCGTGTGATAGGGTGCACCGTTTCCCGGGACGGGCGACCCTACATGGTGGACATCAGCGGCAACTGCGACCCACGTTTCGAGCGTGTGCGCGAGGCGTTCGAGGGCAACTTCACGCAGCGTGGCGACGTGGGGGCATCGTTCGCGATGACGGTCGAGGGCGAGTTCGTCGTCGACATCTGGGGCGGACACCGCGACGCGGCGGCGACCGAGCCTTGGCTCGCCGACACCATCGTCAACGTCTACTCGAGCACGAAGACGATGACCGCGTTGTGTGCGCTGCTGCTTGCCGACCGCGGCGAATTGGACATGTCTGCACCGGTCGCGAAGTACTGGCCGGAGTTCGCGGCCAACGGCAAGGAACGCATCGAAGTGCGGCACCTGCTCAGCCACAGCGCTGGGCTTTCCGGCCTCGACGACATCGACTCCGCGCACATCTGGTACGACTGGGACGCCGTTGCGGAACGCCTCGCGGCGCAGGCGCCGTGGTGGGAGCCGGGTACGGCGAGCGGCTACCACGCTATTACCCAAGGCAACTTGGTCGGCGAGGTGGTGCGCCGGATCACGGGTCGTTCGCTCGGCACGTTTCTGCGCGAGGAACTTGCCGAGCCGCTGGGCGCCGACTTCCACGTCGGCGTCGATCCCCGGCACTTCCACCGCATCGCCGAGTTGATCCCGCCTCCCGTTGAGCCGTCGGAGATGCTCGAGATGGAGCCCGGCTCGATCATGGAGCGCACCATCGGCCGTGGCGTTGTGGACGTTGCGGACACCAAGACGGCTGCGTGGCGACGCGCAGAGATGCCGGCGGCCAACGGGCACGGCAATGCGCGCAGCATTGTGCGCATCCAGACGCTGTTGGCGAACCACGGCACGGCGTTCGGCCAGACCCTGATGTCGCCGGCTGGCTGCATGGCGGTCATGGAGGAACAGACCAACGGCATGGATCTCGTTTTGGGCGCGCCGATGCGCTTCGGTCTCGGCTACGGACTGCCCAACGAACTAATGCCGTCGACACCGAACGAGAACGTCTGCTTCTGGGGTGGCTACGGGGGTTCCACCGTGGTCTGCGACCTCGATGCCCGCATCGCCTTCTCGTACGTTATGAACCGCATGGAGGCCGGCGTGCTCGGCGATGAGCGCGGCTTCGGCCTTTGGCGGGCGGTCTACGAGTCGCTCGCGGGGAGCTAACAGGGCAAGTTCGCGGACGAGCGCGCACCCTTAAGGACCGGGGCGAAGCCGACGCAGGAAGTCGTCTACGTCCCTGCTTTGGAGGGCCGCTTGAAGCACGGCGTCGCGCGGCATCCTGGCCACCTGATCGGCCACTTCGTTCAACTTGCCGGCAACGTCGATGTTGCGCGCCGCGAGCATGCCTTCGACCATGGACATCCGTTCGCTGGCTAGGCCTTCGCGGAGGCCCTCTTTCCGGCCCGCAAGTCGGCTGATCCTGCGCTCGGCTCCCAGGAACGGGTCGTTGTCCGGTCCGGTACCCACCAGCCGGCCCATGGCCTCGCCGACGCGGCGCAGCGTGCCGACGGTGGTCGACGAGGTGTACGGCTCGTTCAGCGCGGCGTGGATCTCCCGGCACGACCACGTCGGGAACGCCACGCTCGCCGCGCACGGCTTGTACTTGCCGTCGCTAAGGATGTTGATGGTCAGTCCGGGCTGCTTGCGCTTGCTCGGCATGCGCGCGTCGGGGACTTCGACCCAGAGCTCCGGGACGCCCCACGCGGCGTACACGTCGAGCTTGCGGTCGCGGATGTCCGTGGTCAGGTCCACCTCGAACACCACGTCGGGCAGCGGGAAGGCATCGACCACGAAGACCGGGGGCAGGACCTTCGGGTGTTCGAGGTAGACCAGTTGGTCGGCCCGTGCGGCGCGCACCCGCATCCCCTCGGTGTTGCGCTCCTGAAGGTCCGCCGTGCCGTATAGCGCGATGGGGGTGCCGCGGATCTTGGCGATGTCCTGCAACAGTGCGACTAGACGGACGGGCGGATGTGCGTGAATCGGGCTGACGTCGCGGAGTACCCAGGCGGTGTCCGCCTCCCAGTACTCGTAGGGGCCATCGTAGTCCGCGATCTCGGTGTACGACAACGGCATGGACTCGCAGCCACTGAGCGCGAACGCCTGCGCGAGCGGCGATTGCACTAGGGCGCGTTCTGCTGCCAACGGTAAACCTCTTGCCAAGTCGAGTCCTGACGAGAGCATACCTTGGGGTTGGGATAGTTCAAACAAATATGAAGTTAAAACAATGTAGTTAGCACGCAAGTGTACGAACTAGGATGACGTGCCGTTGACAACGGCCAGCCCCGTCAAGAATGCTGGCACTTTGGAGGGAGAACGACTATGCGTTTGAAAACAGGGCTAACGGCCCTTGCGGTTTTCGTGGCGATCGCGGTCCACGGTGGCGAGATTCCCGTCGGCGAGGCGGAATCCGTTGGCATGTCGACCGAGCGACTTCTGCGGATCGACACGGCGATGCAGCGGCACATCGATGCTGGCGACATCCAGGGCGCGGTGACGGCCGTGGCGCGGCGCGGCAAGGTCGTGCACTTCAAGGCCCATGGGTTGATGGACGTCGAGGCGGAACGCCCGATGGCCGAAGACGCGGTCTTCATCATGATGTCGTCGACGAAGCCGGTTCTCGGCGTCGCCGCCATGATGATGATCGAGGAGGGACTGATCCGTCCGACCGATCCCGTGGAGAAGTACATTCCCGAGTTCGCGGACATGCAGGTGGCCGTGCTGGCAGAGCCGGCCGAGGAGGACATCAGTCCGTTCCAGATCGATCGTGAGAATCCGCCGGCACATCGACTCGTGCCAGCCGAGACGCCGATCACCATCCAGCACCTGTTGACGCACACCTCCGGACTCGCCAGCGGCGGCTTGGGCTCGTTGGCCGCCGGACGCGGGGCAGAGCGCACCACGCTCACCGACTACATCCCGACGCTCGGCGACATGGCGCTCGACTTCCAGCCCGGGTCGCGCTGGACCTACAGCGGCGGCACGGGGCTCGACGTCGTCGCCCGCATCGTCGAGATCGTCTCTGGCGTGCCGTACGACGAGTTCGTGCAGAAGCGGATCTTCGATCCCTTGGAAATGACCGATACGCACTACAACCTGCCGCCTGCCAAGGCGTCACGCCGGGTTGTCATCCCGGGTCGGGACCTGTCGCGGTGGATGGGCGAGACCACCTACTTCTCCGGCTCCTACGGCCTGTCGAGCACGGCGAAGGACTACCTGCACTTCGAGCAGATGCTGCTCAATGGCGGCGAACTCTTCGGGCGTCGCCTGCTGAGCCCCCGCTCAGTTGCGATGATGGGCAGCGACCACTTGGACGGCCTCTATCGCGGCTTCACGCAGACGGCCAAGGGGCAGGGGTTCGGCTACACGGTTTCGGTGATCCTCGATCCCATTGCCGCGGGCAGCCGCCGCAGCGCCGGTGCGTTTGGCTGGGGCGGTGCGTTCGGCACCCGGTCCTGGACCGACCCGGCCGAGGAACTTGTCGGGGTCATCATGCTGCAGCAACCCTACGGGCCGGCGCAGTACGACTTTGAGAACGCAGTGCGCCAGGCGATCATCGACTAAGCGGTGTGGCCGCGAGCGCGGCCGCCGCTGCGAGTTTGTGCTTAGCCTGCCAAGGCGGTCCGGCCGCGCGCCCCATCCCCAGCAGCGCCGCGTTGATGTCCGCGACGCCCAGGGCGGCTGCCGCGTCGGAGAAAGCACGGTCGCGGTCGTACCAGGCCACCGACCAGCCGCGTTCCTCGGCAGCCGTCGCGAGCGCTTGGCGGTACATGACGGTGTCGGCGACGGTCTGGGCGCGGTTGTCCCTGATGCATTCCTCGACGGTCGCCGGAACGTCCGGACAGATGCGGATGGCGATCCGGGCAACGGGGATGGGCACGTCGGCAGCCAAGGCCTCGAGGCCCTCTCGTGCCCCCCGTGCGGCGGCTTCGCGTACCCGCTCGACAAGCTCGATCGCGTCGCTGAGCGTGATCTCGCGCGCCCAGGGGCTGTTCCGATAGCGACCGACCGCCCACGACCCTTCGTGGTGGTGCGGGTGCGTGGGCAATCCCTCGGTGAGGTCGATTCGGCGACGGTCGACGAGCGTGCCATCCGAGCCGACGGTGACCAGCACCGCCGAGTTGCCGTGCTCGGTGACCCCAACCGTCGCGGTGCCGGCGCTCAATCGACGATGGCCGAGTAGATGATGTTCTTGAGTTGGCCGCGGAAGTTGAACGTGGCCGACGGCATGAGCTGTGTCATGAACACGACCGAGAGGTCTTCCACGGGGTCCACCCAGAAGATGGTCGATGCGGCGCCACCCCAGTAGTAATCCCCGGCACCCAAGGTGCCGGCGCCGACTTCGGAGAGGGTCATCGCGAAGCCGAGACCGAAGCCGACGCCTTGGTAGGCCGTCTCCGAGAAGGCGCCTTCCGCCAAGCCGGCGAGATCGCCGCCACCGGCGAGGTGGTTTTTGGTCATGAGCTTGACCGTCCGGGAGCCGAGAATCCGGGCGCCGTCGAGTTCGCCACCCCGCCGGAGCATCTCGCAGAAGCGCAGGTAGTCGGCCGTCGTCCCGGTCAGCCCGCCGCCGCCGGAGAGAAACGTCGGCTGATCCTGGTAGCTGCTCGCGCGCGGATCGTCGATCAGCGCCAGCGTCTTGTCGGGCGTGCGCTGGTAGTTCGCGGCGAAACGGTCGACCTTCGCCGACGCCACGCTGAACGCCGTGTCCACCATCCCGAGGGGCTTGAAGATGTGCTCGTCGAAGTAGCGGTCGAGCGGCATGCCGGACAACGCTTCGACGAGATGGCCGCAGACGTCGGTGGCGTAGGAGTACATCCAGCGCTCGCCGGGGTCGTAGTGGAGTGGTACGCCGGCGAGCTTGTCGACGAAGGTCTTGAGGGTCTCGCCGTCGTCGCGACGCACACCGGCCGCCTGGTAGAGCTTGTCCAGGGGGTGGTTCGTGCCACCGTAGGAGAGGCCCGCCGTGTGGCTGAGGACATGCCGGAATGTCATCGGCGCCTCGGGCGCGCGGGTCTCGATCCGTTCCCCCTCGCCCCGGACGTAGACCTCGTGGTCGCGCCACTGCGGGATCGCCCGATGGACCGGATCGTTGAGCTGGAACATGCCCCGTTCGTAGAGCTGCATCAGGGCCACCGACGTGATCGGCTTGGTCATGGAGTAGATGCGGAAGATGGTGTCGTCGGCCATGGGCAGGCCGCGTTCGAGGTCGCGCATCCCCAGCGAGGCGTGGTAGGCGAGGTGGCCGTGGCGCGCGACGGCGACCTGGCAACCGGCGACCTTGCCGGGTTCGATGTAGTGCTGCTGCAAGTGTCCGGTGATGCGGCCTAGCCGCGCTTCGTCGAATCCGGCTTGCTTTGCGCTCGTTGCCATGGGGTGTGTCTTCCGCCGCAGTGTCGGGCGATGTTAACGCGGGTGTGGCGCGTCAGAAGCGGTGCTCCAGTCGCAGCCCGAACTCGCTGGCATCGTTGCTCAAGATGCGCAGGACGTAGTCGCCCGTGTTGAGGCGGGCGTTGTCGTAGCGGACGTCACCGACGTTGCGGCCATAGATCGCAGCGGTCCAAGCGCCATCGGCCGCGGTGAATCCAACGTGGAAATTGGCGAGGCCGCGACTAGCGATCCGGGTGAGCCTCGCGGGATCGGAACTGGGCTCACCCCACATGGCGGCGCGATAGGAGTAGTCGAGGCGGGCGGCAACTTCGGCCCCGGAAGCCAGTGAGTGGCGGTATTCGGGGCTGATCGACACGGTGAGCTTCGGTGTCAGCGGTGCGACCGGACGGACGCCCTGCCGGCGGTCGACGTCGACATCGATCCGGCCGAGCGCGAACTGCAGTCGCAACGCATCCGTCATGTACAGAGTCCCTTCGAACTCCAAACCGGCGGTGCGTTGCGTCACGATCAGGTTCACCGTGGTGAACCCCGCACCCGCCGTCGTGCTGACTTGGTAGGGCAGGTCGTCGTATTGCGTGTGGAACGCAGCGATGCTGAGTTCCAGCCGGTCGCGCGGCTGCCCCTTGATACCGATCTCGTAGTTCAGGGCCGTGACGTTGTCGCCCGCGACGAAACAGCCGGGGTCGCTGAACAGGCAGTAGGGGCGGGCCGGGAACTCGCCGGATTGGTAGCCGCTCTGGACGGTGGCGTAGGCGGATAGGTAGTCGTTGACGCTATGGTGGATGGCGACATCCCAGCTTGTCTCCAGCCAGGAGCGAGCGGCGCGGACGAGCCCCGTGCCGACATCAGTACTGGCCCGTTTCTCGTCGCGCGTCGTGCGCACGCCGGCGCTCAAGCGCCAGCGTTCGGTGACGGCCCTGTTCAAGCTGGCGAAGAACGCCGTGCTATCGAGGGCCTGTGTCAATTGGAAAGCGCCCTTGAAGCCGAGGAACACGGTGGGATCCTGGACGTTGGCGCCATCTTCGCTGAAGCGGTAGGCCCCGGCGACGAAGGACCAGTGGTCGAAGTCCCCGAGAAGCTGCACTTCGACGGAGCTCTGGTCCGCGTGTCCGTCCTCGGGGAAGCTCAGGTAGTCGTCGAAGAGCCCGTCGTCGTCGAGGCCGGCTTGGTACTCGGAGCGCCGAGCGCTGCCGATGGTTCTGGCTGTCAGGCGGTCGCTCAAGTCCCATACCGCGGTCAACGAGACGCCCCGCGCTGCGTTGGATGTCTGCGCCTGCGCGGCTTGGCCGGTGTTGTTGTCGTAAGGGTCAGCGGCGACGTCGGCATTGCGGTAGCCCGCGGCGAAGACGGCGCCGCTAGGCACTTCGTCGATCAGCGTGGTGTAGGGGTTCAGGCCGTTGGCGCCGTCGTTGGCGTCCGCCGCGAGGGTCATCGAGAACGTCGGCGACGGTCGCCAGGCCAATGCCACGGGCGGACAGTTCGCGGGTTTCCCCTACTTCGGTTTCGACATCGGGCAAGTTGAGGAACCGCCCCAGTCCGCCGCGCCGCGTGAGTCCGGCGGACAGGGTAGCTGCCAGCGTGTCCGACAGGTTCCCATCGACCAGGAGCGAGGCATCCGTGCGCCCGCGCGAGCCGATGCGGGCAGCCATGCGCCGGCCCGGATTCGACCCGGGTGCGGCGGTGACGATGTTGATGGCCTCGCCGATGGAATTGCGCCCGTAGAGCGTGCCCTGGGGCCCGCGTAAGACCTCGACGCGCTCGATGTTCGCCAAGGACCAGTGCTGGCCGACTTGGCGCCCAAGATAGACGCCGTCCACGTACACGCCGATGCCCGGATCCGTCGTGATCAGGTGGTCCTGGGTGCCGATGCCGCGGATGAACGGATTGGCCGAAGAGGTGTGCCCTGCGGAAAACGTGGTGACGTTCAGGTTTGGCACGAACTTGCCGACGTCCACCAGGTCGGCGATGCCCCGTTCCGCCAAGGTGCCACCGTCGAATACGCTCAACGAGGCGGACACATCGTAGAGCCCCTGTTCGCGCTTGGCGGCGGTGACCACAATTTCCTCGATGGCGCGAGGTGCCTCCGAATCCGCGGCAACGGAGGCGATGGGCGTGGCGGCCAGCGCGGCGGCGACTGCGGCAAAGCGGTGACGGGCTATGGATCCTCCTGGACGTGAAAGCGCGTCGGACGGCCGGAGCCCTTATGCTACCGGTCGCATCGACACCTGAGGATTGGCGGGAGACATCGCTATGACCGAATTCGTACGCGCCGCGGAGGAGAACTTCCACGACCTGTCCGATTTCCGCTACGAGCCCAACTACCACGCTTGGCAGGACCTGCGGATGCACTACGTGGACTTAGGTCCTCGGGACGCACCGGTCATGCTGCTCCTACACGGGATGCCGACCTGGGCGTACCTGTATCGGGACATGATCCCGCCGCTGGTGGCCGCGGGCTACCGGTGCATCGCGCCGGACCACATGGGTTTCGGGCGCTCGGACAAACCAACCGACATTCACTGGTACACGATCGCCAGGCACACGGAAATCATGACGTCGCTGATCGCCGCTCTCGACCTCGACCGCATCACCGTCGTTTGCCAGGACTGGGGCGGCCCCATCGGGCTTGCCCAGGCGGCGATGATGCCCGAGCGCTTCGAGCACCTCGTCATCATGAACACGTGGCTGCACCACCTGGGCTACGAGTACTCGGAAGCCATCCGCAACTGGAACAGGAACTGGCACGAGGGCGGCATGTTTGACCGTCCCGAACCGGACGTCGGCATGCTCCTCGTTCTGTCCGACGGCTTAGCCGACCGCAAAACGGTATTCGGCGCCATCGCCGGCGGCCAAGACCCGGGTCTCACGGGCAAAGCCGCGGAGGTTTATCGCGGGTACTCCGCTCCGTACCGGGGCTTGCCGGACGCCGGCTACAACGGCATGCGCCGATTCCCCCTGTCGATCCCGGTCAGCAGCCCCGACAACGGCAACGCCACCGCCCAAGCGCTGCACTACCGCACGCTGCTGGGCTGGGAGAAGGGCGTCCACTTCATCTGGGGCTGCGTCGACGACGTGTTCACCGAGGCCTGGGGGCGCACCTGGGCCGAGCGGATGGGCGCCCGCTTCGACGGCATCCCGGACGCTGACCACTTCCTCCAGAGCAGCCACGGGGCACAGATCGCCGAACTGATCATCGACGGACGGGGCGGTTTCAGCATGGACCCTTCTAACTAACTCGGCCAGTCAAAACCTCGAATACCACTCCTGACCTGCGCCTCGGCCAGACGGTGCTCGAAGTACCGGCGGAACACTGCGTTTTCCGGCCACGCCTCCGGTTCCTTCCAGAACGCCCCTAGGCGGCCCACCAGCGCGGCAATCCAGTCCGCCGCCTGCACCGTCTGGTAGCGATGGCTCTCTAGGTGGAAGGGCGGTTCGATCAGCCGCCGCCTCGGTTCGCCGCGACCGTACATGTCACGCGCAACCGCCGTCAGGACCGCGTCCCGGCTCGGGTGCTCGTCCAGAGCGAGCAGGAAGCGCGCCGCCGGCTCGCAGTCCTCGCGGCAGAACGCGTCGATCCGTGCCACCGCCTCGCGTAGCGTGTCCGCGTAGAGCGCGTTCGAGTCATGCCGTGCCGGTTCCTCCTTCCGCACGCCGACGTAGAAAACCCGGCCACGCGTCCGGACGATCCGGTTCAGCAGCCGGTTCGTCGCCGAGCGTAACGCCGGATAGCGCGTCATGCTGGCGGCTCTGTAAAGACTCGAACCCTTCTTCTCCCATACCGCCGGATGCTTGCCCGACCGCGCCAACTCGTCCGCCAAGAGCTCGCATTTGCGCTGAAAGAACCAAGTGCCGAAAGCGCGCACCTCATCTGCAGGCATCAGGAAGCCCGCAAAGCCGAACACTGGACTGTCGTTGTGCCGGGGATCGCTGCGGGAAGCGTAGGGACCGACGTGTCCAAACTCGTCGAGGTACGCGATGTAGATCAACCCGGCCCCCAGAAACACGAAAGCCCGCACTTGCGTGCGGGCCTCGGAATGAGGGCATGACTTCCGTCGCGCGTCTCGATCGGAACTATGCACCGGCCTTTCGACCGCGTCAATCTCTCCGGCATCCCTCTCGCCCGTCCGCTATGCGCTACCCAGCCAGCGTCCAGAAGTCAGCCTCGGTCGCACTGAGTTGCGCTGCATGGAGCAGGGCCTGCGGCGACAGCTCCGTCGCAGCAAGGCGCCGTTCAAAGTCCTCGGACAGAGCGAAGCCCCGCAGTCGCAACGCCTCGGTCGCCGCGTACGCGAGAGCTTCGCGGCGTGCCGTCTCTTGACCCTGCTCCAGGCCGCGCGCAAATCCCGTCCTATGGCCAACGTCGTGCGAGCGGCGCATGTAGCCCGCGATCTGTGCGTCGTCCATGGGCCCGGTACCGTCGCGGTCGCCGAGAGTCCGACCGACCTGCACCAGGCTCTCGATGGTCGTCGACGACGGAGTCGGCTCGTTGAGCGCGGCGTGAATCTCATGCGCCCGCCAGGTGGGCAGGGCCACGCTCTCCGCACTCTCGCGATAGTCGCCCTGGTCGAGGACGTAGATCGTGAGCTTAGGGGTCACCCCGCGCGGTCGGCTCGGCGACGGCTCGTCGGGCGTCTCCACCCAGACCTCGGGGAACCCCCACCGAGCGTAGACGCCAAGCTTGTGGCGACGCACGTCCGTCGTGTTGTCGACCTCGAGGACCACGTCCGGACGTGGGTCACGACCGACCACCGTCGAGCGACCGCTCGGCATCCAGGCGCCAGGGCGCAGGTAGATCGACTGGTCCGGGTGCATCCCCTCAGCCGTCTGCCCGGCCAGATCCTCGGTGACCATCTTCAGGGCACCGCAGCAACGGATCGGCGAGCCGCGCTCCTGCTCGACCCGGGTTAGGAGGCCGGGCAACATGCCGCCCGGGATCTCGTGGGCCGGTCCGCCGTCGCGGCAGATCAACGCGGTGCCGCGTTCTCGGCTCCAGTACTCGACGCCACCCTCGTAATCGTCGAACTGCTCCACCGTCATCGGGATGGGGACACAGCCCGGGTAGTCCGGGTCTTCCGGACCGTCGTATTCGTAGACGTATCCCCGAAGACGATCCTCGTCGAGCCGACCGTCCGCCGTCTCGTAGCTGGGTCGACCCGAGGTGGTCATCAATGCAGTTTCCGCCATGTCTGACTCCCGTGGGTCCGTGCGGAAAAAGATTAGCGGAGTCAATGGCTTATGGGAAACGCACACCACTGTACGCCGATCCATGGCCAAGCCTCTGATCTCGCTGGCGTTCTCGATCGCGCCGAAGGGACGCCCGGACGGTGCGCGGACGTCCTCGTCCGCATTGCGGGCCGGAGGCCCGCGTACCCCGAGTCCGCCTAGTCGTGCACGGTACCGCGAACCGCTCCCTTGAGCCGGTCCGCCTCGAAGAGCAGATCGTCCCCGAACCGCTTCCTGCCTTCCGCCGCCGGGCCGACCACGTCGATCTGGCCCCTGCCAATCACCGCCTCCCGCGAGCCATCCCGCCCAGGGTCGGCGAAGCGCGCAAAGAATGCGTCAAGCTTGGCCTGCAAAGCCTTGTGCATCTCCCGGTATTCGTCTCGATCGATGAGGTTGTATTCCTCATCCGGATCGTTGCGGAGATCGAACAACTCATGGTCGCCGTAGGGATAGCGATGCACGTATTTCCAGTCCGCCGTACGGACCATGCGCGTCGGGCCGTATTCGTCGAACACGACCACGTAGTCGTCCCCGTCCAACGCGCGCCCTTCGAGCGCGCCCCGGAAGCTGCGTCCGGGCAAGGACCCCGCTTCGGGATTCTCGACGCCAACGTACTCGAGCAGCGTCGGCATCAGGTCGTAATGGCTATGCAGCGTCGCAACGACCTGGCCTTCGGGAATGTGCCCCGGTCGCGACATCAGCATGGGGACCTTGACGGACGTGTCGAACATATTCGGCGGGAAGGTGCCATTGCCCTTGCCGTAGATGCCGTGGTGCCCCATGTTCATGCCGTTGTCGCTGCTGAACACCACGAGCGTGTTCTCGCGTTCCCCGTTGCTCTCGAGCCAGTCGAGCAGGCGACCCACGTTCTCGTCCATTTTCGTCACCGCGGAGAAGTAGCCGCTCAAGGCCTCTTTTCTTCCCTCTGTCGTGAAGCCGAGCGAACCGGACGGCCCCTCCTTGGCCAACTGGTGTGGATTCATGGGAAGGTCGGGCGTGGACGCGAACGGGCATTTCGCATAGTAGTCGTCCCACAGCTCAGCCGGGTGATGCTCACGCTGCCAAGGCGCGTGCGGCGCCGTGAAGTTGACGTTCAGGCAGAACGGTCGGCCGCTGTCCTTTTGCCGCTCTAGGAACCCCAAGGCATTGTCCGTAAACAGATCGCTTGCGTACTGGTTCGTCTCGTAGGTCGCGCCATCGCGAATCATCGACGGCGCGAAGTAGGGGCCGGCACCGTAAGCGTGCACGTCCCAGAACTCGAAGCTCTTCTGCGGCTTCTCGGAGAACCCCATGTGCCACTTGCCGCTCAGGGCGCACGTGTAGCCGGCCGCCGTCAGTAGATCGGTGTAAGCCGTGAGCCCCGCAAGGTACTCGATCGCCTCGTCTCCCGGTTTCGCACCCGCACCGAACGCTAGGTTCGTGTTCCCGGCGCGTAGGAAGTCATGGATGCCGTGCTGCGACGGGATTCGCCCGGTCAGGATCGAGGCCCGCGCGGGCGAGCAGACGGGCGAGGTGCAGAAGAAGTTGGTGAAACGCAATCCACTAGCCGCCAGCCGGTCGAGATTCGGTGTGCGGATCTCCTCGTTGCCGGCGCATCCCATGGCCCAATAGCCTTGATCGTCGGTCAGGATGAACAGGATGTTCGGTCTCTCGGTCATGCTCGCTGCTGCCCGGTGTGCCGGGGCAGACCGTCGTCGAGTTGCCTCACCCACGACAGTTGTGACTCGGTCATGTGATGTTCCCGCGGCGGTACGGCTTCCGGCTGGTCGAAGGTCCCGACCGTCAGCCACATCTCGTCGCCCCGACGCCAGCTTAGCCAGCTTCCGCAGCGGGCGCAGAATCCGCGGCTGGCCTCCGGGGACGACTGGTACCAGGTTGGCTCTCCCTTCTCCCACTGCATCGCATCGGTCGAGAAAGCTGCCGCCGTGATGAACGCCGCGCCCGAGCTTCGGCGGCACATTTCGCAGTGGCAGTGCACCACCCGTGACGGGGCGCCGCTGGCACGCCAGCGAACGGAACCACATAGGCAGCCGCCTTCGTGGGTAGGTTCAGTGGTCATGGGCGCCTCCTCGGATGAGATGTCAGACATTCAGACCCATCCGGTCCCTTAGGAGCTTACGCGTAACCTGCTCGAAGGTCTCGGGCCAGGGCGCGTCAAGTTCCTCCGCCAGCGTACGCGCCCGCGGAAAGAACTGCGCGGCGATCGCCTTCGTTCGCGCGAAGATGGAGGCCCATGTCGCGTCCAGCGGTGGCAGGTCCAGTAGCACGGCCACTTGGTCCGGCGTGAGGTCGCGCCGCAGGGCGAGAACGCCCCGCCGAGGCTGCGGCGCGTTCTCCATGGCCATCACCCGGATCAACATGTCGCGCAGCAGATTCGTCCCGGTCTGTGCGACGACGAGGTCATCGCGCCCCTTGACGACCATGGACAGGCCGAGAACGCGGATGAACTCGTTGACGACATCAAGGATGGCATCGGCGGTCGGTGCGGGCGCGCTCGCGGGCATAGCAGACAGCGCCTCGGCGAGTCCCAGTCGATCAAACAGCGGCTTCGCTCCACCGCCCGCGACGAAGGCCAGTTCGATCCCGCTCACCACGGTGAGGTCGAAGCGTTGCCAGTCCGTCGTGATGCAGTTGATGGTGCGAGCGTTCGGCAGGACCTTCTTGAACAGGATCGGACTGATCTCGTCGACGGATTGCTCCAGGCGGGGTAGCAGGTCGGGGATGTCGTCCGCCTCGTCAACGACAACGTAGACGTCGACATCGCTATACGCGTCCGCCTCGTCCCGACCGTGGCTGCCGCCGAGGAACGCGCTGCCGAGTCCCGGGAGGGGTTCGAGGACCTCGGCGATGCGGTCGATGAGTGCGGTGTGGTCCACTCCTGATCTACCGATTGCCGAGCATTGCGAAGGCGGCCTCAAAGGCGTCAACCAACGCATCGACCTCCGCCTCGCCCATCGGCGTCGAGAGTGTGACCGTGCAAGGGCTGAATATGACCACGCCATTCTCGTACAGGGTGTCGACCAGTAACTTCCTAGCGGCCTCCTCGGCAGCAGTGGGATAGGTTTCGCGGTAGTTCCGTGGTGGCGTTGGCTTCGGATGCACGCGGAAGATCGAACCGTAGCCCGTCGTGCAGGCCGTGACACCGGTGGCGCGTATGGCCTCCTCGATGCCCGCGACCGCGCGCCGGCCGAGTTCGTTCAGCCGGGCGACCGCCGCTTCGTCGTACAGGGACATCGTGGCCAAGCCCGCGGTCATCGTCACCGGATTGGCGGAGAACGTCCCGGAGTGTGGAAAGAGAACCGTGTCGGCCAGCGGATTCATCACTTCCATCACGTCCGCGCGACCGGCAACCGCCCCGACCGGGAAGCCGCCACCGATGATCTTGCCGAGTGCCGTCAGGTCCGGCGCGACGCCGTAGTGGGCCTGCAGTCCAGCCACTTCCGCACGGAACGTGATCACCTCGTCGAACACGAGCAGCGCATCGTTCGCGTCCGTCCACGCCCGCAGCGCCTCGACGAACGTAGCATCCGCGGGCATCAAGCCGACCCGGTGCGGCATCAGGTCCAACAGGACGCAGGCTAGGTCGCGACCGTGGTGGTCGAGGATCGCGAGCGCCCGTTCGGTGTCGTTGAAGGGTATGACCACGACGTCGTCGAGCGCGGAGGCCGGCGTGCCTCTCGCGACCGGAACGCTCGCGGGGTTCTCCGTGCGGCCCCAGCTATCGGGGGTTGCACCTTCGCTGACTTCCGCATAGTCGTACTGGCCGTGGTAGGCCCCCTCGACCTTGGCGATCTTCGCTCGTCCCGTGAACGCGCGCGCTGCCTTCAAGGCGCACATCACGGCCTCCGTGCCGGAATTGACGAAGCGCAGTTTCTCGAAGCTCGCATTGCGTGCGCACAAGGCTTCCGCGTAGCGGACTTCGATCTCGGTCGCCGCCGCGTAGGCGGTCCCCTTGGCCAACTGTTCGGCCACCGCCGAGACGACCGCCGGGTGCGCATGGCCGTGGATCAGCGACGCCATGTTGTTGGCGAAGTCGAGGCGGACGACGCCGTCGACGTCGGTCGTGCGGCAACCGGCCGCGGAGTCGACGTAGTGCGGGTGGGGTCGGCGAAGGACTGTGTTGCGGCTGACGCCACCGGGCAGCACCCTGAGGGCGCGTTCATAGAGCGCGGCGCTACGCGATCCGTTGTCGCTGCGTCGGTCGGTCATGGCTGGCTCAGGTACGCATCGGTGGCGGTGGAACACGGATCCTAGCAAGTGATTGCGCGCGTACGGGATGAGCGCGCCCGGTACGCGGCCGTCTACGTCCGCATCCTTGTAGGCGTTCGCCCGACGACATGCCGCTGCGTTCCATGCGAGCATTGCGGTCGATGAGGCACACAGCTCTTTTCACTTGCCCCGTGCAAGCTAGCTAGCACTCACGGACATGACGTCGAGTCGACTCAAAGCGGGTTGGCAGAGCCGTTGATCACATGATCGCTTTGTGTATATTGATACACAACGAGGAGTTTGCGTGGAGACGAACAGCAGGAAGCTCATCCGCATGCTACAGAAGGACGGCTGGGTGCATGTGGGCACCAAGGGCAGCCACTTGCAGTTCACGCACCCCACTACCCCGGGGCGGGTCACGTTGCCGCACCCGAACAAGGACATTCCGCGTGGAACGGTGGCATCGATCTACCGGCAGGCGGGATGGAAGGCGTAAGGAGACCAGACGATGCGCTACGTATCCTTCATCCACCGGGACGCGGCTGGCTACGGTGTCAGTTTTCCCGACTTTCCAGGCTGCGTGTCGGTCGGCGACACCGTTGATGACGCCGTTCGCCACGGCAGCGAAGCCCTGGCTTTCCACGTCGACGGCCTCGTGGACGACGGGGAGGCGATTCCCTCGCCACGCTCGATTGACGCCATCAAGGCCGACCCACAACTCGCGGACTGGCGGAACGGTGCCGATCTGGTGCTGATCCCGCTACTCTTGGATCGCGGTTCCTCGCGGCGGGTCAACATCTCCCTCGACCGCGGCTTGCTCGAAGCGATTGACGACGAGGCGCGCCGTCGCCGGATGACACGCTCGGCTTTCCTCGCGACTGCGGCGCGGCGCGAGATCGAGGCTACGTAGCGTCACTCCTTGAGTCCGGCTTGTCTCAACCTACTGTTCTACTAGCTGCCGCCACGGTGAGGGCGTTGCGGACCGGCGGCGGGGATGGCTGGCGCAGGGTGTGGGACAGACATTGAAGGATTTACTGGACTTGGCAACGCTCTTTGAACCCTTCGGCATTGCCCCGGCGTCAAGGTAGGGTTGCCTGCTCGCATGGAACCCCGCCGACCTATCCCACCTTGGCGGATCGGCGTAGACGTCGGCGGCACGTTCACTGACCTCGTGCTCGCCGATGCCCACGGCGCGACGTGGGTCGCCAAGGTCCCCTCGGTCCCAGTTGACCCCAGCCGCGGCGTCATCGCGGCGCTGGAGCGGCTCGCCACCGACTTGGATCGATCGGTTCGTGAGCTTCTCGAGCCGTGTGCCTTGTTCGTGCATGGCTCGACCATTGCGACCAACACCATGCTCGAGGCCAAGGGCGCGAGGGTCGGCCTCATCGCAACGCAAGGGTTCCGGGACACGCTCGAGATCCGCCGAGGGTTGCGCGAGGACCAGTTCAACCATCGGCTGCCCTATGCGCCGGTTCTCGTCCCGCGCTACCTGCGCAAGTCCGTTCCCGGCCGCATCGACGCCAACGGGACCGAGACCGCGCCGCTCGATCTAGCCGGGCTCGACGACGTCCTGGCCGACTTCGAGGCCGATGGGGTCGAAGCCGTCGCCGTGTGCCTAATGAACAGTTTTCTGAACGACGCACATGAACGCGCGGTCGCGAGTGCGCTTGCCGAGCGTTGGTCCGGCGAATGGATCACGACCTCAGCGGCGGTATCGCCGCTCATGGGCGAGTACGAGCGAACGTCGACGGCCGTGGTCAATGCGGCACTCCTGCCAGTGATCGTTCCGTACCTGCGCGCGCTCGACAGCGAACTCGCGGCGCGCGGCCTGAAGCGGCCGATCCTGCTCCTGCAATCGAACGGCGGTGCTGCCTCCGTCGACCAGGTTGCCGACCGCCCGGTCGGTCTGCTGCTGAGCGGACCGGCGGCCGCGGTCGGCGCCTTGAACCTGTACGGTGCGACCCTCGACGACGCTGCGGAAGCGCCGGATGCAGGCAACCTGATCTCGATGGAGATCGGCGGCACGTCCTGCGACGTGCTGCTGATGTCCGGCGGTGCGGTGACGGCGCGAGACGACGTCATGGTCGCGGGGTATCACGTCTCGACGCCCGCCATCGACATCCACACCGTCGGCGCTGGCGGCGGCACGATCGCCGGTGTCGACAACGCTGGCATGCTCTACGTGGGGCCCGAAGGTGCGGGAGCCGATCCCGGCCCCGCCTGCTATCGACGTGGCGGCACTCGACCCACGGTCACGGACGCCCAGTTGGTGCTCCGCCGTTTGCGCGCCGGGAAGTCGTCCGGCGGCATCCTCGATCTCGACATCGAAGCCGCCCGCGAGGCGATCCACGCGGCGGTTGCGAGTCCTCTCGGGCTGTCCATCGAAGAGGCCGCTGCCGGCATCGTCGACATGGTCGAGCAGCACGTGCTGCATGCCGTGGAGCACATGTCCGTCGAGCGCGGGCACGCCCCGCGCCGCTTTGCTCTCGTCGCCGCGGGCGGTGCCGGGCCGATGCATGGCGCGGCGATTGCGCGCGGGTTGGGCTGTCGCCGTGTCTACGTGCCGCGGGACGCGGGTGCGCTGTGTGCGGTCGGCATGCTGCATGCGGACATCCGCCAGGACTTCGTGCACTTCATGACCGGTTCCATCGACGACCTTGCGCCCCGGGATGTCAACGCGGCGTTCGCAGACCTTGGTGTGGAGGCGGCGGCGGTCTTGGCCCGCGAGGGATTCCGGCCGGAGGAGATCGCCCTTGAGCACGCGCTCGAACTTCACCACCCGGGTCAGCTCTGGACGATCCGGGTGGCGGTGCCGGATGGGATCATGCAACCGGACGCCGTTCGTAGGGCTTTCGAGGTCGAGTACCAGCGTCTCTACGGCCACGTTCAGCAAGGCGGGACCATCCTGCTGGCCTCGGTCCGCCTCAGCGCTCATGGTTCGACGGGTGACGTGGCGGTATCGGTTGGCGAAGAAAGTGGGGTGGAACCTACGCCGATCGAGGTCCGTCCGACCTGGCATGGCGGCCATGGATGGCAACAAACGCCCGTTTACGACGCTGCCGCGTTCCGCCCGGGGCACGAGATCGCGGGTCCCGCCTTGATCGAGGCGTTCACCATGACCGTCTTGGTTGGCCCCGACGATGCGCTGCGAGTTTGTGACGACGGCGGGTTCCTCATCGAGGTCGCTGCGGGCCAAGGTGCCGTGCAGGCCCGTCGTGACGAAGCTGTAGAGCCCCAGGGCCTCGACCCCGTCGTCTTGGCGCTGATGCAGAACCGCCTGGACCAGGTCACCCGGCACATGGGTTGGGTGATGACGCGCACCGCCCGCAGTACGATCTTCAGTCAATCCCACGACTTCAGTTGCTTCATCACCACGGCGGACGGGACGCTGGTGGCCAATGGCCGACGGGATCCCGATCCACACCGGCGGGGGTGGCTTCGCCGTGCGCGCGCTGCTCGGACGGTTCGGGACGCGGCTCAAGCCGGGGGATGTCTTCGTGCTCTCCGATCCCTACGTGGCGGGCGGCAACCACCTGCCGGATTGGGTGATTGCTCGGCCGATCTTCGTCAACGGCGATCGCGGTGAGCCGGTCGTCGCGGGATTCTGCTGCAATCGTGCCCACCAGTCCGACATCGGCGGCGGCCTGGCCGGGACGTACAACCCCGAAGCCACCGAGATCTGGCACGAGGGGATCCGGCTGCCGGTCCTGAAACTCGTGGATCGAGGCGAGGTGCGCGACGATGTCTGGGAACTGCTGCTCATCAACTCGCGCACGCCCGAACTCTTGGATGGCGACTTGCGCGCGATGTTGGGGTCGACGCAGATCGGCGCCGAGCGGGTGATCGCGCTCACCGAGGAGCTTGGCGTCGAGGCGTATCTCCGCTACCTCGACGGTGTCCTCGACCATGCCGACCGGCGCATGCGCGCAGCGGTGGCCGAACTGCCGGACGGCGTGTACTTGGGCGAGGACCACTCCGACAACGACTGCTTCGAGAAGCGGGACATCGCCATTCGCGTCAGCCTGACGGTGGCGGGCGACGAGTTGGTGGCCGACTTCAGCGACAGCGATCCGCAGATCGCCGGGTTCAAGAACAGCTCCCTGGCGAACACCCACTCGGCAGTCTTCCTCGCCTTGGCGTCGTTCTTCGACACGACCATCCCGCGCAACGAGGGGACCTACCGGTGCCTGACCTTGATTGCGCCCGAGGGCACGATCGTGAACGCTCGACCGCCGGCGCCGATGACCATGAACACGGTGTTCGTCGCGCACGAGATCGTCCATGCCGTCTGGCGAGCCCTGGCCGAGGCCGACCCGTTGCGGGCTTGCGCTGGGTGGTCGAAGACCATGCACAACCATGTCACGGCTCGCCACGCGGACGGGACGGCGTGGGTGATGTACCAATGGCACGCGATGGGCACGCCGGGCGCCACGGCGGAGCGTGACGGGTTCGCGCAGATGGGCCACTTGATTACGCTTGGCGGGCTCGACCTGCCCAACTTGGAGTTCCATGAGCAGAACTATCCCGTACGCTACGTCCGCCATGAACAGCGCATCGACAACGCGGGTGCGGGTGCCCGGCGCGGTGGCACGGGCGTGCGTTACGAGGCGGATATCCTTGTGCCGGCGACGTGGTCGTTTCGCGCCGAGGGGCTCGACACGGCAAGCGGGTATGGCGTGCGGGGTGGCATGACCGGCGGGGTTGGACACAAGTGGGTCACACCGCTGGATGCGGATGCGGACGGCGGCGCTTTCGTGCCGCCCAAGTACGGTGTGCGGCAGCTTGGGCCGGCGCGCGTAGTCGTCGACACGCCTGGTGGCGGCGGCTGGGGGGATCCGTTGACGCGGCCGGCGGAACTGGTCTTGCGCGACGTTCGCGACGGGGTGGTTTCTGTTGCGGCGGCGGCGAGTGACTACGGCGTGGTGATCGCGGCGGATGGTCGGAGTATCGATGTCGAAGCGACGGCCAAGCGTCGTGGGTAGTGGTACGTGGGCGTCCTCGCCCGCCATAGAACACGGCACGTGGCCCGAGTGCGGACGAGGACGTCCGCGCACCGCCTGGGCGGTGGCGTTCATCGTGGGCCTCGGCGCTTGGGCTACGCGGAGCCGCAGGCCATCGGGGTGGACGTGGCGGTGACCGGCGGCGTGGTGCGCGGCGTGATTGGCGACGCGGAGCGGCCCGCTCTTCGGCAATACCACCGGATTCCGTACGCGGCGCCGCCAGTGGGCGCGGGGCGATGGGCGCCGCCTATGCCGGTGGTTCCTTGGAACGGCGTGCTTGATGCGAGTGCGCCGGGGCCCGTGTGCATTCAACGGACACACGTGGGCGTCGCCTTCTACGATCCGCCCCCCGGCGCGACGCTTCCCCCGCAGAGCGAAGACTGCCTGACGCTGAACGTCTGGACCGAGGCGCGTCACGTGGACGAACGGCGGCCGGTGATGGTGTGGATTCACGGCGGCGGCCTGCAGGCCGGTTCCGGGTCCGCGCAGTCAGGTCGGCTGCTCGCCGAGGCCGGCGCGGTCGTGGTGACGATCAACTACCGTCTCGGTCGCTTCGGCTTCCTAGCCCATCCCGAACTGTCGACGGAGAGCCCCGAAGGCGTCTCGGGCAACCAAGGCTACCGGGATCAGATCCAGGCGCTTAAGTGGGTTCGTGCCAACATCGCCGCATTCGGTGGGGATCCGGGCAACGTCACGATCTTCGGCGAGTCCGCGGGCGCATACAGCGTCTCGGTGTTGCAGGCGAGTCCCTTGGCCCGGGGCCTTTTCCACCGCGCCATCGGTCAGAGCGGCGGCGCCTTCCACCCGATGGCGCACCGGACCGCGCCGAGGACATACAGCCCGTCGTCGGAGGCCGTCGGCCTTGAGTTCGCCGATGCGCTGCTCGAAGGTCAGGAGAACCGGTCGCTCGCCGCCATGCGCCGGACGCCAGCCGCGAGGATTCTCGAAGTGGCCGAGTCGAGCCCGGTGTTCAACACCTACGAGTTCCTGTCGACGGTGGACGGCGAGGTGTTGCCCGATGAAGTCGGCCTGATCTTCGCCGTCGGTCGACAGGCGGACGTTCCGGTCCTAGTCGGCTCCAACGCCGACGAGGGCACCGCCTTGCTGGCGCACTTCACCCGTTTCATGGGTACGGGAACCGCCGGATTCGAGACGTTCGCCGCTGCCATGCTGCCCGAGGCCAAGGACGAAATCGCGAACGTCTATGCTGCGGACACCGACAGCCGCGCGATGCACGCCTGGGCGAACCTGTTCACCGATCTGACCTTCACCTACCCGCAGCGTGCCTGGGCGAGAAGCATGGGACCGCTGCGGAGCGACGCCTACCTGTACTGGTTCACGTGGGCGCCGCCGATTCCACGGAGCGAGATCTACGGCGCGTTCCACGGCGCATTCCAGATGTACATCTTCGGTGATCTCGGAGCATTCAACGCCGTGCCCACGGACGCTGATCGGCGGATGGCGGACGTGTTGGCCCGCACCTGGGTCCGGTTTGCGCGAACGGGGAATCCCAACGGTGGGCAACTGCCGGAGTGGCCGGCGCATACGCGCAGCAACGAGGCCTATCTAGAATTCGGAGAGACCATCCAATTAGGAGACGACTTGCGCCTTCCCCAACTGGCATTGATCGAGCGCGCGTGGGCCGAACGCCGGCGCGTCAACGCCGTCCCGTGACCGTGCGCTACGCCATGGTTGCAGCGTGGTTGGCTGCAAGCGTCCTGCCCGCGGCGGGCGCACAGGGGGCCGAGCTCGAGTTGGCGCCGTGCGACCTCACCGCGGCCGGCGGGCGGCAGGAAGTGGACGCGCAGTGCGGGACATTGGCGGTGCCGGTGGATCCGGGCGATCCGCACGGCGAGACCATTGACCTCTTCGTCGCCGTGGTCGATGCGCTTGCGGAACAGGGCGCGCCTGACCCGCTCGTAGTCATCGCGGGCGGTCCGGGGCAAGCCGCGACGACCTTCTACGCGATGGCGGAGGCAGCCTTCGCGCGCGTCGTCCGCAAGCGGGACATCATCTTGCTCGATCAACGTGGTACCGGCCGTTCCGCGCCGCTCACCTGCGAAAGCGGCGACGACGGGTTGTCCCTCGAAGCGGGAGACATCGACCGAATGCTCGAGTTGAGCCGGGAGTGCCTCGACGGGCTTGCACACGATCCGCGCTTCTTCACCACCAGCACGGCCGTGCGCGACCTCGAACGAGTTCGCGAAGCCCTCGGCTACGGCGAGGTCAACCTCTACGGCGCCTCCTACGGCACACGCGTCGCCCAGCACTACCTGCGCCGCTACCCGGAGAGCACACGACGCATCATCCTGGATGGCGTATTGCCGCCGGGGGTAGCACTCGCCACGGATGTGGCCTTGGCGAGCCAGGCGGCGCTCGATGCCCTGCTCGACCGCTGTGAAGCGGATGCGCCTTGCCGGCAGGCATTCCCCGATCTGCGGCGACGATTCGACGAGCTTCTGGCCCGGTTGCGCGAGACGCCTGTCGAGGTGAGCCTGGACCATCCGCGAACGGGCGAACCGGTCGACGTCGTGGTCGACCACTGGATGCTCATCGGCGTTGTCCGACTGCTCGTCTACCAGCCGCAGACCGCGGGCCTCTTGCCGTTCCTCATCGACGCCGTCGACCACGGCGACTACCGCGCGCTGGCCACCCAGGTCTTCCTGGTCACCGAGGGCCTCGAGGATCTCGCGGTGGGACTCAACAACGCGGTCGTGTGTACCGAGGATGTCCCGTTCCAAGGCGACGTCGATCTCGATGCGCAAGCCGCGACCTACATGGGCACGAGGTTCGTGGAGGTCCTTTCCCGGACTTGCGAGTTCTGGCCGCGCGGCTTCATGGACGATGACCTTCACGAACCACTGACCAGCGACAAGCCGGTCCTGATGCTCTCGGGAGAACTGGACCCGATCACGCCGCCGCGCTACGCGCGGCGGGCTGCGACGACGCTTGCCAACGCGATTGACGTTGTCGGTCCCGGACAAGGGCACGGCATGCTGATGACGGGCTGCGGCCAACGGCTGGCGGCCGAGTTCCTCGACCTGGCCGAGACGAGCGCACTCGACCGCAGTTGCGTGGATCGCATGCAGCCAGCCCCGATCTTCACCTCGCGGATGGGCCCCGGGCCGTGATTGAGGTTGAGGGCCTCACGAAGCGGTTTGGCAAGGTCGAGGCGTTGCGCGGCGTCAGCTTCACGGCTGCCGATGGCCGCATCACGGGGCTTTTGGGCCCGAACGGCGCCGGCAAGTCGACCACCTTGCGGATCCTGTGCACCGTGTTGGCGGCGGATGGTGGCTTTGCGCGGGTTGCGGGTGTTGACGTCGCGGACGATCCCGTCACCGTGAGGCGTGGAATCGGCGTCCTGCCCCACAACTCCAACCTGTTCGGCAACCTCTCGGCCCGCGAGAACATCGCCTACTACGCTGCCTTGCAGGGATTGGACGGATCGCCACTCGAGCACGCGGTGGAGCGGATTATCGAACGCCTCGACATCGGGTCGTTCGCCGACCGGCGCGCCAAGGGCTTCTCCCAGGGGGAACGGCTGCGCGTGGCATTGGCGCGAGCGCTGGTACACGAGCCGGCCACGCTCATCCTCGACGAGCCCACCAACGGCCTTGATGTCATGGCAACGCGCGTGCTGCGCGATGTGATCCTGGAACGACGCGACGACGGGTGCTGCGTACTGTTCTCAAGCCATGTCATGCAGGAGGTGGCTGTGCTCTGCGACCGCATCGCCATCGTTGCCGACGGTCGGACGGTCGTGGACGGCACCGCCGAGGAAATCCTTGTTGCGACCGGCTGCGAGGACCTCGAAGACGCGTTTGTTGCTGCCGTGGCGACGTCATCGGACGAATCGGTGCCAGCGGGCGGGTAGGAGACGCTCGATGTCGGCACTGTCGGTGGTGTTCCGCAAGGAGCTGGTGGATAGCCTCCGCGAGCGGCGCTCGCTGGTATCGGCGCTGGTATTCGGGCCGTTGTTCGGGCCTGTTCTGTTCGTCCTGGTGACGAGCTACGCCGTCAACCTGCAGATCGACGAGGCCGAGCAGCCGATCGAGGTGCCGATCGTCAACGGCGAAGGCGCTGGGAACCTGGTGTCGCACTTGTTCGGTCGGCAGATCGACGTCGACCACGAACGGTTCACGGACGTCGACGCGTTGCGGGACGCGGTGCGTAGGGCCGAGGTGGACGTCGGCCTGGTGGTCGACGGGGACTTCGCCGAAGCGCTGGCGGCGGGCGAAGCGGCGCGGGTCTGGATCGTTGCGGACACGGCCAACAACACGGCCCGACCGTCCATTGCGCGACTGCGCTCCGCCCTCAACGAATACGCTCTTGGGATCGGTGTGCAGCGACTGGCCTTGCGCGGTGTCGATCCGAACCTGGCCATGCCCTTGGCGGTGCTCACCGACGATGTCTCGACGCCGTCCGGTCGAGCCGTGCTGTTGCTCGGCATGATGACCTACTTCCTGCTGTTCTCGACGCTTTTGGGCGGCACCCAGGTCGCCATCGACACGACGGCGGGAGAGCGCGAACGGGGTTCGCTGGAACCCCTGTTGACGCTAGCGGCGTCAAGGGCCGAACTGGTGTGGGGCAAGATCGGTGTCACGTTCGTGTTCATGGCCGTGTCGCTCGCGATCTCAATCGTCTCGTTCGCCATCGCCGTCCGCTTCCTGCCGCTTGCGGAGATCGGCATGACGGCGAGCCTGACGCCCTTGGTCTGCGTCGGGATCTACCTGGTGATGCTGCCGTTCGCGGCGTTGGGAGCGGGGGTGATGACGATCGTCGCGTCCTATACCAAGTCGTTCCGGGAAGCCCAGACCTATACGAGCATCGCGATGGTGGCACCGCCGCTGCCGATCATCCTGGTGGTGCTCAATCCGGTGCAGCCTTCGTTGCCGCTGATGCTCGTGCCGAGCCTTTCGCAGCACTTGCTGGTGACCGAACTCGTGAAGGGGGAGGTCTTCGACCCCCTGTACCTCGCGGTGTCGGCGCTCGTGACGGTTGGGGTCGGTGTGGCTTGTGGGCTTGCGACGGTGCGGCGGTACCGGGGGGAGGCGATCCTGGTCTGAGCGCCCCAGGGCGGGGCCTGCCCTTCGCTCTGCTATGCGCACGCCGCCTCCGGCCCGGCGCCGGCGTTGATCGTGAACATCCGCCGGGCGGCCACCGCGTTCCTTCAGCCGATGTTCCATGAAAGTCCTCTGTACCGCGGCGCTCGCGTGCGATGACGGATCGATCCGCTGGACCTCTCGGCGGCGGCGGGGGTGACGACTACGGGTGCCGGTTACATCTGGCGGAGTTGAAACGTCGTTCCGGGATCCCCGACCAGGGTCAGGTGGCAATCGCCGTAGTCGTCGTTGACGTGGTAGACCACCTCCGGGTCGAAACGCCAGAAGACGTACTTGCGATCGCACCGGAGCTTGACTTCGGCGACGTCGCCGTCGACGTCGAGAACGGCGAAGTCGTCCTTGAAGAGGTCGTAGTACCAGTTCGCGCTGGTGTCGATCTCGCCGCCAACCGAATAGGCGCGGTTGTCGGACTTCAGGGCGCGGATTTGCTTCGCGTCAGCCTGAAGGGCGGTCAGGACATGGTCGTCTAGCTCGAAATCCTGCAGGGTCTCGAAGGTCTCCAGCGCGCGGGCAAAGTCGCGCGTGTGGGCCAGCAGGCCGAAATGCGCGACGAGCGCGGAGATGAACACTTGCTCGGGCAGGTACTTCGCGGTTTTCTCATGCGCGATGGCGCGGTCCAACGCTTGTAACTGCTGCGCCGCCTCTCCCCACTCGCGCAAGTAGTGGAACCTGGCGAGATGCAGCAAGGCTTCCTCGTAGTGGTTTCGTGCGCTGAGTTCCTCGACGAGCGTCCCCGCTAGCTGCCGATTGCCGGCGGCGATCGCATCTCCTATGCGCCGGTAAGTCCTTAGGAAACTCCCTCTTGCGGCGTTCACGCCTCCCTGGATTTCGAAGTAGTACTTGCGGGCGTAGCCGGCATCGATCGGCGAGCCGTTGAGCTTGGCGGGCTCGTAGACGCTCCTCTCGATCGAGCGAACCGTCGCCCGCGCAAACGCCGGGTCGCCCATCGAATCAGTGATAGCGATCTCATAGGCACGGCCGTCGGCCCCGACCATGAAGTGCGCGTGGACCCACCCCTCGCGCAGCGATCGGCGCGAGAGTTCCGGGTAGATCGGCGGGACGGTTTCCTTCGCGGCGGGGCCGGTGTAGAGCTCGAGTTCGACCTCGTCACCGGCCAAACTGGCACTGGCACACAGCAATCCGGCAACTGCCGCGACACACCGCGCGTTCAAACCACCCCGTCCTCGTGCATCGCCTCGATCGCCGCGTCGTCGTAGCCCAGTTCGCGCAGGATCTCCGCGGTGTGTTCGCCGAGATCCGGTGCCCGTTTCGGACCCACCGCCGGCACGCTGGTGATGTTCACCGGGTGGTTGACGAGCATCGGCACCTTGATCTCCGGGTCGCCCGGCGTGATCGCCATCTCGTTGATCAGCACTTGGGGGTCGTCGGCCATCTCCTCGACAACGGCGATGCGGTTGACCGGCACGTCGAGTTCGTCGAACACGGCGAGCCATTCCGTGGATGTCCGGGTGGCGGCCGCGGACGCGATCGCGTCGCTCAGTTCGCCCCGGTGGCGCCACATGTTCTCGCGGGTGAATCGTCCGTCGGCCAGCAGGTCGACGATGCCGAGGCCGGTGAACAACAGGTTCATCAGTTCCTCGTTGCGCACCATGTTGAACTGCAGCCAGCGGCCGTCGCTGGCCTGGTAGACGCGCATCATCGGCGAGGGCACATCGTGGTGCTCGCGGTAGGCGGTCATATCGCGCCCGGCCATCACGTTGCCGGCAACGCCCGAGACCGACCACAGGCCGTTGGCGAGCAGCGACGTGTGTACCATGCCGCCCTCGCCGGTCCGTTCGCGATGCAGAAGGGCGGTGACGATGCCGGCGTAGATGGCAACGCCCGTGGGGTGGTCGCCCATGCCGGCCAAGCCCTGCGTCGGTCGCGTACCCGATTCGCGCATCAGGTCCATCAAGCCGCTGCGCGCCCAGTACGCGAGCTGGTCGAAGCCCTTGCGGTCGCGCTCCGGACCTTGCTCGCCGTAGGCGGTGAGCGAGGCGTAGATCAGGCGCGGATTGAGCGGCTTCAGGGCCTCGTAGGTCAGGCCCATGCGCTCGCGGGCGCCGTAGGGCTGATTGGTGATGTAGACGTCGCACTCGGCCACGAGCCGGCGCATCACGTCCATGCCGCGTTCGGTCTTGAGGTCGAGCGTGAGGCTCCGCTTGTTGCGGCCGTCCATCTGCCAGAACCAGTTGCTGGCGGCATCCGGCGCGTTCGGCGACAGGATGCGGAGCATGTCGCCACGGCCCGGTCGCTCGATCTTGATGACGTCGGCCCCGTAGTCGCCGAGCATCATCGCGGCGGCCGGAGCAGCGATCACGTAGGCGGCGTCGATGACCTTGAGGCCATCGAAAAGGTGTCCCGCCATTCAGACGACCCCGGCGACGTGCGACGAGTTGAACGGAATCGTGTACCCCGACGGTCCGGTTACCGAGAACGAGTCGTGGATGTTGCCGCGTTCGATTGCCGTCGCCGCGACACCGTCCGCGACGAACCGGGCATGCACCGCGTCCACGTCATCGACCATGAGATCGAAAGGCGCGCGCTGTCCGGGTTCGACGGACGTTTCCGCTTGCGACAGGATGAGGTGCGTACCGCCCCGCAGTTCCAGGATCGCGAACGCGGGTCGCTCGAGTATGCCGCGCATCCCGTACTTCGCGAAGAACGCGTACGCCTCGCCGACATCGTCCACGTCCATGCTCATGTGCCCGATCGCGAAGACCGGGCGTTCGTCACCGTCGGCCATTTGGTACCTCCACGTAGCCCTGCTACTCCGACTCTTTGCTGCTTGCCGCCGCCAGTTCCGCTGCCTCGTCGGCGTCCGGCATCACCACGAACTCGGGATAGGCCTCGATGCCGAGTTCGGAGACGTCCTGGCCGAGCTGTTCGACCGTGGCGGAGACCCGGGCGCTCATGATCTTGTCGAGGGCGTACCACAGCACCCACGAGACCGTGAAGACGAACGCGCCTATGGCCAATATGCCCACGATCTGCGCGACGAAGTCGCCTCCGCCGGCAATGCACACGGCAAGCGTGCCCCAGACGCCCGCGAACAGGTGCGCCGGGACGGCGCCGACCACGTCGTCGATCTTGATGGTCTCCAAGAGCTTGATCCCGGCCGTGCAGACAACCCCGCCGATAGCGCCGATGACAATTGCCCAGTAGTGGTCGACGATGTCCGGCCCGGCGGTGATGGACACCAATCCGGCAATGGCGCCGTTCAAGACCGCCAGGAGATCGACGCGGCCGAGGATTGGTCGCGCGACGGACACCGCCGCCATGACCCCAGCGGCCGCGGCGAGGTTGGTGTTGACCAGCACGTTGCTCATGGCGACCGCGTCGAGGACCCCGGCCAACGCCAGTTGCGAGCCGCCGTTGAAGCCGAACCAGCCGAGCCAGAGGATGAAAACGCCAAGGGTCACGGCGGGGATGTTCGAAGGCGGTGTGGGCTTCACGCTACCGTCGGCGCGGTATTTGCCGAGCCTCGGGCCGACCACCAACGCACCAGCCAGCGCCGCCCAGCCGCCGGTGGAGTGCACGATCGTCGAGCCCGCGAAGTCCTTGAATCCGAGCTGGTAGAGCCACCCTTCGCCCCAGGTCCAGGCCCCCACGATCGGGTAGATGAAGCCGGTGAGGAACAGGGTGAAGACGAAGAACGACCACAGCTTGACGCGTTCGGCCAGCGTGCCGGACACGATGGATGCGGCGGTCGCGACGAACACCATCTGGAAGAACCAGTTCGACATCGTCGAGTAGCCGGACTGGGCAACGGCTCCGGCCTGGCCCTCGTCGCCACCGATCAGCGCGATTTCCTCGGGCGACGACCCGTGGAACAGCGTGAACGACCCGACAACGCTGCCGACGTCCGTGTACATGAGGTTGTAGCCGATCACGAAGTAGGCGAGGCCTGCGATCGAATACAGGCCGATGTTTTTGAGGCAGATGACCGATGCGTTCTTGGTCCGTACCGATCCCGCCTCCAACATCGTGAAGCCGGCGCACATCCACATCACGAGTGCACCCCAGACCAGGAACGCGAATGTGTTCAGTACGAAGGCGGTCTCAGTGCTCGGCGTCGCGTTGGCCTCCATGGTCACCGCGACGGCGCCAAGGGCTGCCAAGCGGGCGGTACTCGTCCAACGGCGCGAGCCGCTGCGTCTCGTATGCGTCATGGTTCCCCCCTCGTTCTTCCCCCGCGCGCGTGCCGTGGGTCCGGCACGAACACCGCCATAATAGCGAAAGCGACTGTCTGCAACAGGATGGTCAGCACGAACAACTCGATGTAGCCGAACAAGGCGACGACGGCTCCGCCGAGGACGGGGCCGACCGTGGCAATCAGGTTGACCGCCGAACCGGAAGCGGCCAAGCGGATGGGGATGTCCTCGAAGCGGCCGAACTCCAGCACCATGTTCTGCGCGGACTGGTTGAAGCCCCCGGAAGCCGCGCCCATCAGGACGAAGAACGTGGCGATGCCCGCAAAGCCTTCGACGAACAGAAGCTGGACGTGGGAGGCGATCCAGCAGGCGAGGGTGACCAGCATGACGATCTTGTAGCCATGCCGGTCCGCCAGCAGTCCCCATCCGAGGTTCGCGGTGCTCGATGTGAGCATCCAAACCGTGGTCAGCACGCCGAGCACCGTGCCGGTCAGTTCCATGCGCGTACCGGCGAACAGGATGTAGAACGGCAAGGCCATGCGTCCGGCGCTCGCCAGTGCGCGGGCGATGAAGAACCGCCGGAAGTCGTCCTGGGCGCGCAGGATCGGACCGACGGCCTTGAAGGTCTCGAGGATCGACTCGCGGCCGCGCACGCTCATCGACTTCGGCTCGGCCGTGAATGCCAGGGCGACGAGGCCGATGCTGGTCACGCCGAAGGCCAGCAGAAACACGGACGCGTAGCCGTTGCCGAGGACGTTGCCGTCGATCAGGTAGGCGCCCGCCACGTACGAGACGGCCGCGGAGGTCAAGCCGGCGAGGAAGTTGCGGGCGCCGCCAACGATGCCGCGCCGGTTGATGGGGATCACCTTGGCACGCAAGGAGTTCATCGTGACCTGGGCGATGCCTTGGATCGTGCCCATCAATGTCAGGAACACGATGATCGCCGGCACGGCCGCCCCGGCCCCGGCGAAGAATCCGACCAGGGCGAGCCCGAGGATCTGCAGGCGCATCAACGCGCTTGATGCCAGCGTGATGCCGAGGATCTTGCTGCGATGGGCAATGAGCGACGCGCCGATCATGGGCGTCGCGATCGTCCCGGCGGCTTGCAGCGAACGCGCGAGGCCAACGGCGAAGTCGGACCCCGACAGCATGAACAGGTACGCCGGGAGGAAGGTGGGTGCCGACACCAGCCGGAACCCGGTCTGGCCGAACATGCCGTGGGCGAGTTGGACGAGCGTGTTGCGCGGCAGGTGGTCCGCCGCCGCCCTGTCCGCGTCGACGTCGGAGTTGAGGGTCCGGTGCTCGCTAATCGGACCGGGCCGAGACTGTGGGATTGGCCTTGCGGTGCGGCATATCGCCCAAGCTAACACGCGGGCCACGGACGATGAACTTGGTGGGGCTTGCCGTCAGTAGTGGATGCGCTTGGTGAGGCCGCCGTCGATGACGAAGTTGGTGCCGGTGACGAAGCCGGCGATTGGGCTTGCGATGTAGGCGACCGCCTGGGCGATCTCGCGCGGATTGCCGAGTCGGCCGATCACGGTCCGATCCACCATGTCGGCGTACGCTTCGGGACGCTCGACCTGCGCCTTCTCCCAGACGCTGCCTTCGAACATGATGGCCCCCGGGGAGACGACGTTGGCACGGATGCCGTCAGGTGCGAGCCGCTGTGCCAAGCCACCCGCGTAGGCGGTCAAGGTGGCCTTGATGGCGTTGTAGGGCCGCTCGCCGGCGTAGATCTCGAGTGCTGCGGCACTGGAGATGATCACGATGGCGCCGGCATCGGATTCCTTGAGGTGCGCAATGGCGTGCTCCACCGTGGCCACGGTGCCGAGCACGTCGGTCTCGAAACCTTGCCGCCAGGCGCCGAGGTCCGCCGTGTTCGCCAGCGCACCGGCATTGGCGACGAGGATGTCGATGCCGCCGAGGTCGCCAGCGCTTGATGCGATCCACTCGGCAAGCGCGGCGTCGTCGGTCACGTCGGCGGCATGGCCGTGCACATCGAGGCCGGCCGAGCGGAGTTCGGATTCGGTTGTGGTGACGCGCTCGGCGTCCCGGGCGCAGAACGACACCCGGCAGCCTTCCTCGGCCAGCACTTCGACGATCGCCCGGCCGATGCCGCGCGTGCCGCCGGTGACGAGGGCGCGGCGGCCCGTTAGGTCTAGGTCCATGAGTTGCCGGTCGTCTACCTGCCTCGGCGCAACGCGGCCTTGGCCTCGGCAAGCTGGGCTCTTAGCTCGTCGCGTTCGGCGGCGACGGCATCGCGTTCGGCTGCGACGGCGTCGCGATCGCGGGTGGCCGCAAGGGCACGCTCGTTGCTCTCGACGAAGTTGTCCAGGTCGCGGCCGGCCTCGGGGTCGAACCAGCGGAGGTCGCCGTCGGCGTTGACATAGGCGACCAAGCCGACGGTCTCGCTACGCACGCCTCGCGCACCGTTCGGGAGAAGCTCGGTCGTCATTTCGACATAGCGGCCGTCCTGCAGGCGTAGCCCAAGGATCCGGGCCTCCCTGCGCCGGCTTGGCGGGTCGTAGATGAAGTACTCGCGCACGCCCAGGGACGCGTACAGGGACCGTTTCGAGCCGTGGTCCTGGCCCCGGGTGCTTTTCGACGCGATTTCGAGCACGAAGCGCAGATCCGCATCAGGTTCCCGCCACAGGACATAGCTCAAGCGGTCCGGGCGGTCCGGCACGCCGACAACGACGAACACGTCCGGCGCCACGGACGCGCGTTTCGGGCGTCCACGTTGGTCGCGACCGACGTAGTACACGAACATGTCGCCCTCGACCGCCATGTGCGCGCTGTGTTCGCGCAGATGGAAGCGCAATGCGGCCCGGGAATAGTCGAGCGGGCCTTGTTGCACGCGGCCGTCAGCCAACGGCTGTCCGTCGCTCTCGGGCAGACTGTGTTCGTCGTCGGCCAGGATCGCATCCAACGCCGGACAAGGCGCCGGCGAATAAGCGAGCAGCGTCGTTGTCACGACGCTTTCGGGCTCCGCCACCGACGTTCTCCTTGCCCGTGCTGGGGTTGAGTGTTGTTGGGCATCGCTGCATGACTGTGTGCAGGACGGGATTTCGTCATCGGGATGGTGAGCGGTCCCGACCACGGCCGAAATGGCCCGGCTCTCGGATTCATGTAGGAAATACGCCCTTCGGCAGTCATGGCATTAGGCGAAGTCGCCGGCAACGTCCCAGAACCGCTTGATCGCGTCGATGTGCCCGCGCGGATCGAGCCCCGCGTTCATGGTCACCACGGCCGTGTGACTGACGCCGAGGTCGGCGAGGCGTTGCAGCCGGCCACGCGCTTCGTCGCCGGCGTCACCGAGTACGGTCATGCACTCGATACCGACCTCGCCCGGATCGCGCCCGGCGCGTTCGGCGGCGGCCCGAACCTCGGCGATCTGTGTATCGAGCGCCGGATTGAAGAACGGGAACCAGCCGTCCGCGATGCGGCCGACCCGGTCGATCACCTGCGGTGCCATGCCACCGAGCCAGACCGGGATGTGCCGGTTGACGGGCAACGGGTTCAAACCCGCCTCCGTGACGGTGTGCCACTTGCCCTCGTAGCTGATCACGTCGTCAGCCCAGAGCTTGCGCATGAGATCAATCTGCTCCTCCGAGCGAACCCCGCGATCATGGAAGTTCTCGTCAAGGGCCTCGTATTCCACGGCGTTCCAGCCAGTGCCGATGCCGAGTCGCAGCCGCCCTTGGGAGAGGACGTCCACGCAGGCCGCCTGCTTCGCGACCAAGGCGGTCTGCCGTTGGGGGAGGATGATCACCGCGGAGACCATCTCCAACGTCGTCGTGAGGCCAGCGAGGTACCCGAACAGCACGAACGGCTCGTGGAACAGGCTCTCCGACGTGTACGGACCCTGCCAATCGGGCCGATTGGCAGTGCTCGCGCCAAGCACGTGATCGTAGGCGATGAGATGATCGTAGCCGACGGCCTCGGCCGTCGTCGCGAACTCGGCGACGATGTCAGGATCCGTGCCGATCTCTGTCTGCGGGAATACCACGCCCAGTTTCATAGCGATTTTCCTTGTGCGTTGATACGGTAATCATCCCGTTCAATGGGCACCCACACAAGATGGCGAGATTCCAGTTCAGCGGCATCCAGACCGTCGTCACCTACGTCCGCGACATCGACGCATCGGCAGCTTTCTACGCGGACATCCTCGGCCTGCCGTGCGTCTACAAGAACGAAGGCGTGACCGCGTTCGACACGGGCGGCCCCCGAATCCTCCTGCACCCAGGCTTGACCGACGACGTCGACCCAGCGCAAGGACACGACGTCTATTGGCAAGTCGACGACGTCGACGGCCTCATCGAAGTGGTCCGAGCCGCCGGCTCGCCGATCGTCCAGGAACCAACAGACGAACCCTGGGGCGAGCGCGACGCCAGCTTCCTCGACCCGGACGGCTACCGGATCAACGTGACGCAACCGGGGGCGGATTCCTGGGTGGGCTGACGCGGGGCCTTGCTCGTCGGGCCACATAGTCGGGCCCGATGCGGGGCTTGAGTCAGAACATCGCCCTTTTCATCGGACGTGGCCTGGTCATGTCGCATGCGATCTTGTTGAGCTGGCGTTGAAAGGGGCCATGTTGGTCAAGCGCGCGGTCGCGGGATGTTGTAGTTGAACCACATCCACGTTCCGCGATAGTCCGGGGCTGAGGCTACGGTGTCGATGGCGCGCTGGTGGGGCAGGGCGTCGGACGGGGTTATCCACACCTTGCCCACAGCACCTTTGGGTGAAAGGGGATCGGTACTGTGGACAAGGCGTGGATAACCCCATCAGCGACGGTGCAACCCGCGGCCCAGGGTTTCCGCGAGCA
Organism: Candidatus Azotimanducaceae bacterium; assembly: GCA_965203685.1. Classification (GTDB taxonomy): domain Bacteria; phylum Pseudomonadota; class Gammaproteobacteria; order Pseudomonadales; family Azotimanducaceae; genus VXYL01. Next base: position 3,538,400 of record OZ241908.1, on the reverse strand, counting down.
CCACCGTCGCCACGGCTTAACGCTCACCCTTGAGTCAAACACCGCCCATTTCAAAGGCGAGTCGGTCCGCTGGACCGGCTCCGAATAGAACACCGCCCATTTCATGTGGCCGGGTTCGCCTCGCACATGTCCAGCGGCGATCGAGCAGCGTGTCGACCAGGTCGTCGTGGATCCGCCCGTGGAGGTTGAAAAGGGCGATGTTCTGTTCGCTGGACACCTGGGGCTCGGTCGCCGCTCTCCAGAAATACTGTTGACATATACAGTAGTTCGGAGTAGCCTCCTTCCCGAATGCAGGACCACAAAGGTGACGCCTCGTGCAAGGGAAACGTCGTCCTCGGAACGCAAGAAAGCCGCAGCGCCGCCGCCGCCAGCCGCGGCAAACGAGCCTTGAGTTCAAGCCGACCGGCCGCGGCGGCGCACGGCCGGGAGCGGGACGGCCGCGCGTCCGCCGCTCGCGCGTCGCGCACCGCAGCCGCGGCGCCATCCCGGCGCGCTGCCCGGTTCTCATCACGCTGCGCGTCCTCGACGACGTGCCGCCGCTGCGCCGGGGGTGCTTCGTGCGCGCCTTCCGGGAAACGCTGCGCGAGTGCGCGACGCGTCCCGGGTTCCGGGTGATCCACTACTCGATCCAGGACGACCATGCGCACTTCATCGTGGAGGCGGCGGGCGCCAAGCGCCTGGCGAACGGCATGAAGAGCCTGGCGGCGCGTTTCGCGCGCTGCGTGAACCGCGTGTTCGGCCGCACGGGCAAGGTGCTGGCCGACCGCTTCCACCACGTGCTGAAGAGGACGCCGACGGAGGTCCGGCGGGCTCTGGCGTACGTGCTGCTGAACGCGCGCAAGCACTACCGGCAGCGTCGCCGCCGGGTTCCGCCGGTGGTTCTGGACGGCGCGAGTTCGGGTCTGTGGTTCGACGGCTGGAAGGGCCGCGGTCCGCCGCCGGGCCGCTACGCGGACGCGGACCGTCCGCCGGAGGTGGCGTCCCCGCGGACATGGCTGCTGTCGAAGGGCTGGCGGCGGATCGGGCTGGTGGATCCGGCGGAAGTGCCGGGCGGCTGACGCAGCGGCGACTCTTCGACCGCCAGGACAACGCCCGCTCCGCACGTACTTCCATCGCTGCGCTCCCGAGGATTGCTTTGTCACTAGGCTGACTTCGTGCCGCGGGAGTAGCGGATTCCGCCGCTGATGCTCCCGCAGCCGTCCCTCGACCATCGACGCTCTTTCAACTACATGCGCGAAAGCGGGCTCGAGCGAGTAGGGCGGAATGTGGTCGCACGGGAAGCAGCCACAGGGAGCCATGCGTAGGCAAACAGATCACCCCGCGCCCAGCAGAGCGACGGGACTCGCTCTCGCCATTCTCGTCGCGAGCCGGTGCACAACAAGGACGACGACCGCGGACAACACGGGAATCACCAGCGACACCAGCCACAGTTCAACGACGGACAGGAATGTTGGAATCGTCAGCTTCCCAACCACCACCAGCGCCGTAACCAAGGCAACGACCAGGAGCAACTCCAGAAGGGGTCTCGCGCAGAAACTCATCGATATGTCCCGTGGCGTCGCGCCCAGCGCAAGCCGAACGCCCACCGCATGCGCGGACCCGGCCATCTCCTTCGCCAACGAGAATCCGACCCCGGCAAGCGCCAGCGTCAATGCAAGCACGGCGGCTACCGCGAGCACGACTTCCGCGTTTCTTCGGGCGAGGACCAGCTCATCGAATATCTCTGCGACCGTGCCGATCCGGTACGCGTCTTCAATGTCCCGATCGGCCTGCAGCTGGCCCACGATGTCCGCATCTCTTCCCGAGTCCTTCACGACGAACAATCCGTTGCCCGGATCCTCGACCATCCGGTAGAAGACGCGCCTCGGCGCCTCGTGCACCGGGCCGTAGGCAACATCCTCGACGACGCCCACCACCGTCGTCACCTCGGTTCCGCGCGCCCTGCCGAGAGGAGTGTCCGTGACATAGGCAAACGCCATCCCGAGAGCATCCTCGATGCTTCCCGCCAGGGATTCCGCCGCCGTGCGCGCCAACACGACCTCGGACCCGGCTACGCCATCGAAGACCCGTCCGGCGAGCAGCTCGATGCCGAGAACGTCGAAATACGGCGGCGCTACGCCGTTGCGATAGAACATCGCGCCCGCCAAGTCCCGGCGACCGGGAACCACGGCCCGGTTGGCGGGCCCGACGGTCTCCGCCAGCAACGGCAGCATCTCGGCCTGCGCGAAGGCGACCACCTCGGGGTTCGATGCCATGAGATCGACGGCGGTCGACAAGTCTCCGTAGTAGATCACGCCGAGCATCAGCGCTTCGGTGTTGGCAACGCCTGTGGAGGCGCGGGAATCCTTGGCGTAGCGGACCGCTAGCGAAGCCACGATCAACAGGCTCGCTGCCGCCACGAACAGCAGCGCCGTCCGCGCCAGTCGCACCGCGCGCCCGGATTGGAGGGCGACCTCGCTGATTCCACGCCCGGTACGCGACGCCAGGCGGCTCACGTATGCACCGGACAACAGAAGGGCAAGCAGAAGCAGCAGACCGCTGGCCCCGAAGCCCCAAGCGAGGGATGTGCCCGAGAACTCGCCGATGTAGAGCGAGAACGGCTCGACCGACACCAGCACATCGGCGATGTAGCCGCCGGCCAGCGCCGCCGTCAATCCCACGACGAGCAACCAGCCGCCGTGTGCCGCGACCATTTCCGCGAACATGTCCGCAGGCGTGGCCCCGACAGCAAGCCTGACCGCTTGCTCGCCACGCCTGGCGTGGTGCACCGCCAACAGCCGATCCACAAGCGACAGGAAGACCTGCAACAGCAGCAACGCCACGACCAAGGCGAGCCAGGCCAATCGCTCCCGCATCTCGCGCCTCGCATCCGGCATCATCTCCAGGCCGTCCACAAGCTCCAGGCGGTCGTACTCCATGTCCGTACTGGCGAACGTATAGGAGTCCAGCAAGGAGCGCAGTGCGGAAGGCGACGTCCGACCGTCGGTGACGCCAACGAGTACCACTCGGACTGCAATGGTGGTCATCGTGCGCGACTGCGAGCCGGACGAGTCCGTGCCGGTGTCGCGAGAGGGGGGCTCCAAGGCCGAGCGTCCGAGGATCCAAACGTCCGTCTCCTCGAAGAACACACCAGCGAAACCATGTGGGGCCACGCCAACGACCGGCAGGGATCCCCACACGTCGGTAGTAAGAAGCCGGCCGACCACGTCGGCGTCGGACTCGTAGAGCCGTTGCCACAGCGAATCGCTGATGACGGCGACCATGGGATCATCAGGGGTGGTTCCCACGCGCCCGACTTTCGGGGCCACCCCCAGGAGTTCCAGGTAGTTCGGGGACACGTAGCGGGACGAGACGACCTCCGACGATCCGTCGCCGCCGCGGTGCGTCACGCTGATCGGAGACCTTCCCGCATAGGCCCATGTGACTTCGGGCACCAGGCCGACGATGTCCGCGACCTCCCTCAGCCGAATCGAACCAGGCCGGCCCGAGTCGGCCTCTCGGCGCAGCACCGTCACATAGTCCTGACTCTCCACGCCCGGAGGCAACCGGAAGTAGCTTTCGTAGCCGACCGCGAACACAACCCCAACAAATCCGAACGAGACGCCGAGGACGGCAAAAAAGGGAATCAGCTTGGCCCGGGATCCCAATGCGTTCACGAATCTTGCCTGAGCTACTGCGTTGTCGGACACCGAGTAAATCCACGGCGTTGGCTCGCGGCCAACGCGATGACACGCCGGCGAAGTGCACTGCTCACCGCGGTTGGCCTCTCAGGGTGAAACAACAGCCTTCAGTCTGGATGAGCGTACTCGATCACCAAATCGTCGGACGAAGCTTCCGCGCCTGTCCATTGACGCAGAAGCTCTTCGGCCTCGGCAATCTCCTCCTTCGACATCTTGCGCGTCAGCAAGTTGCGCGTCCACTGCTCGGAGTAATCGTCGGGAGCTTTGCCGACGGTAGTGACAAAGATCCTCCCTCCGTCTGGCAACCTCCCGCTCTGTACGTAGTCCAGATATGCAAGCGCCTTTACCGGGTCTCGACGGACGCCGCGGCGGCCTTGTCTGTAGATGTCGTACATTCGAAGGCGGGCCACGGCGCTGCCTTGGTCGGAGGCCCGTCCGTACCACTCCAGCGCTTGCGCATAGTCGGGCGGGGATCCCCAGTCGTCGTAGAGTCGACCGAGTTCCTCCTGCGCCCAGACATGCCCGGCCTCGGCCGCTTCGCGGCACCACGCCTTCGCTTCGGCGTGGTCCTTGTCAACACCCAGACCGCGCGCGTAGGTGCTGCAGAGCCGCCATTGCGCCTCTGGGTGCCCCTGTTCCGCAGCGGGGCGCAGCCACCTGCGGGCCTCCACGTAGTCGCGCGGCACGCCCAGCCCACGGAAGTAGAGGGCGCCCAGTTCCACCAGGGCAGGTCCATGGCCTTGGTCCGCAGCCAGGCGGTAGTACTCGGCAGCTTTGGCGTGGTCTTGCGGGACTCCCAGTCCCCTGCCGTGGAGCGACCCGGCGCTCGTCTGCGCTTCGGCATGCCCCTGTTCGGCAGCCTGCAGGTACCAGCCCAGGGCCTCGCCGTAGTTCCGGCCGACTCCCTGGCCAGTCTCGTACGCCACGCCGAGAGCATGCTGGGCATCCGCGTCCCCCGCCTTCGCTTCGGTTACGTATCGCTGCAACGCTTGGCCGCGCTCGCGTTTCGAAACCGCGACGCTCGCATTCCCGGCGTCCGACTCGCCAGACGCATGCACATCGCCAGGCGCCTGACCCACAGCGGATCCGGCAACCAGAAGAACCGCGCTTGCGAATAGCGCACCCCGCATCCGGCGCCTCACCCCCTTGTCCCGCACGCGCCGACACGCACCACCGTCCAGCAGCATCTGCTTCGATCCATTTTCCAAAGTTAATCAGTCTGGATGAGCGTACTCGATCACCGGATCGTCGGACGACGCTTTCCCGCCTGTCCATTGACGCAGAAGCTCTTGGGCCTCGGCAATCTCCTCCTTCGACATCTTGGCCGTGACCCAGTTGCGCATCCCCTGCTCGGCGGCACCGTCGGGAGCATTGCCAACGGTAGTCACAAAGAAACTCTCTCGGTCTGGCAACCTCCCGATCTGTGCGTAGTCTAGGTACGCAAGCGCTTTCACCGGGTCTCGACGGACGCCCCGGCGACCTTGACTGTAGATGAAGTACATTCGGAGGCGGGCCACGGCGCTGCCTTGGTCGGAGGCCCGTCTGTACCACTCCAGCGCTTGCGCATAGTCCGGTGGGAATCCGTCGTCGTAGAGTCGACCGAGTTCCTCCTGCGCCCAGACATGCCCCGCCGCGGCCGCTTCGCGGCACCACGCCTTCGCTTCGGCGTGGTCCTTGTCAACACCCAGACCGCGCGCGTAGATCCTGCAGAGTCGCCATTGCGCCGCCGGATGCCCCTGTTCCGCAGCGGGGCGCAGCCACCTGCCGGCCTCCACGTAGTCGCGCGGCACACCTAGCCCGCGAAAGTAGAGGGTGCCCAGGGCCACCAGGGCAGGTCCATGGCCTTGGTCCGCAGCCAGGCGGTAGTACTCGGCGGCCTTCGCGTAGTCCTGGTCCACTCCCTGGCCAGTCTCGTACGCCATGCCGAGAGCATGCTGGGCTTGCGCGTCCCCCGCCTTCGCTTCGGCTCCGTAGCGCTGCAACGCTTGAACGTGCTCACGACTCGAAACCGCGTGGTCCGGTTCCAGTCCCTCGGCTTGCCGCAGCCAGTAGTAGTCCACGACAACGAACGCCGCAACGACCGCCAGCCAAGCTATCCGGTGCCCGGTCGCGCCGGACTTGGATTCGCAAAGCCTGTCCATCGAATATTCCTCGGTAGCCACCGACTGACCATGCCACATCGCACGTCGCATTGACCTCACCGAATCTCGATCCGCTCCTCCTCCTCGAAGCCCGTCGTCGAGCCAACGATGATCGTGTCGCCTTCGGCCAGACCGTCGACCACCTCGACGTGCCTCAGCGTGCCCATACCGAAGCGTACGGCCACTCTCGCCGCGCTCTCGCCGTCCTCCGCGAGCCGGTAAACCTCGGCCGTCGTGTCGTCGCGGACCCGCAACGGGCGGCGGACGTACAGCGCGTCCTCAAGCTCCGCCACCGTGACCGTGCCACGGATCGACAGTTCCGGACGCGCACCAGCCGGGAGTTCGCCGTTCAGTTCGACGTCGATGGCAACGCTGTTCTGGACCACGGCCGGATCCACACGCGTGACTGTTCCCGGGAGAGCCGCCCCGAGCACCGTGACAACGGCGGGCTGACCGGGGGCGACGCGGCTGGCGTAGGACTCGGGAACGCGGATCCCCGCTCGCAGCGCCTCTGTGCCGACGACTCTCGCAACCTGGGTCCCGGCGGTGATCCGTTGGCCCGGCTCGATGAGCACCTCGCGCAGCGTGCCCGGGATGTCGGTCGTGATCAGCAGGCTGTCTGCGCGCCGCTCCGCCTCCGCGAGCGCCGACTCTCGGGCCGCGACGCGCGCTTCGCTCGCCGCCTGTTCCGCTTGGAGCACGTCCTTGAGTTCGTCGAAGCGTCGTTGCTCGAACTCGAGCTCCTTCCTGGCCCGGTCGGCGCGGATCTGCGTGCTCTTGTAGTCGATCTCCGACACGGCATGGCGCTCGCGCAACTCGGTGTGCGCTTCGAGTTGGAGCTCAAGCTCTTCAAGCTGTGCCTGCCGGCCGAGGATCTGTGATTCGGCGGCGAGGCGGCGGTCGGCGAACTCCGCCAGCCGGCGGCGGTGGTCCGCTCTCGTCTCGGCGAGTTCCAGGCGCGCCGCGACGGCGCCCTGCGAGACCTGCGGGTTGATGAGACGCGCGATGGTGTCACCCGCTCCGATGCTCTCGCCCGCCCGCGCGGAGATCCGTTCCACGGCGCCACCGACCTCCGAGGCGATCCATCGCTCGGTGACCGGTTCGAGTTCTCCCACGCCCTGCACCTCGATGGCCAGTTTGCCTCTTGCCACGGTGGCCGTTGCCAAGTCCTCCGCGGGAATGCCAACGCCCGGACGGAGCCACACCCGATCAACGACAACGAAGGCGGCGATGGCGACGACGGCCAGCGCCACCCACGCGATCTGCCGGATCCGGCGTCGTGGATCGGCGTCGCGAGGCCGATCCATCGAATAACTGTCTTCGGTTTGCGACATGGGTTCTCCGGGCCTCAAATACGCCGAGCCGCAGGGCGACCGGGTGCAGCCGTCCCATTGACAAGAGCGATGACGGTGTGCCGGCGCGCCATCCGCCCCAACAGCATATGGGTCATCAACCCGCACACGGCGACTAGGCCGCCGAGAGCCGGCAGCAGAACCCACAACTGAACCGCCTCCGCGAAGGCCGGCGCGGCCGTCTTCGCGGCAAGGCCTCCTGCGGAGACTAGAACGCCCGCGAGAGCAAGGTCCTTGAGGCTCCCGCCGAAGTACGCCCGTCCTAAGTCGTTCGGCGACGCACCAAGGGCGAACCGGATCCCGATCGGCGTCCGTGCTTCCGCCATGGTCCGCGCCAGGGAGTTGCCGACGCCCGAGAGGGCAAGCACCAGGGCGAAGGCTCCGGCGACGGACAGGACGATCTCGACGCTGCGCTTGGCGAGGAACTGTTTGCGGAAAGTCTCCGCCGGCGTGTCCGTGATGTCGATCTGCCAGCCCGCGAACAGCGGCAACTGCCCAAGCACGTCGACGGCGTCGAAATCGGTATCCGCATCGATCAGCCAACGTTGCCGGCTCGACAGGTACCTGATCGGCGAATACACCATGGGCGTACCGGTAGCCGCATACCCGCCGTACGGGACATCGTCGACGACGCCCACGATGGTCGCTTCCGACTCGGCGGAGTGCTGTCCCCGCAGACGGAGGGGCGTCCCCACCGCCTCTCCGATGCCCCCGAGTGCCTCCGCAGCGGAACGCGACACGACAACCTCGCCTTCCCCGGGCCCAAATATCCGGCCGGCCAGGAATTCGACACCCAGTGTTTCGAAGAAGCCCGGTGTGACCGAGTTTTCGAAAAACGGCGTGTCGGTCAAGTCGGGCCGGTCCAAAACCTCTCTCGAGTAGAAGTGGAGCGTGACCATCGGTGCCAACGGTTGCACATCGCCGGTTGCTGCCGAACGAACGCCAGGGGCTGCATGAACCGCATCGACAAAGGCCGCCACGTCGGAGCGAATGCCCCCTTCCGGGCTCTCCACGACGACCGTCAAAGCGTCCGCGTTGGCGAACCCCAGCGACATCCGGGCCTCGCCGAAGTAGCGCTCGGCCAACGACAGCACGACCACCAAGCTCGCCGTACCGGCGAGAAGCAGTACGCGTCGCATCGTCCGGTGCAGCCACTCGCCAGACCGGGTCAGCGCCGCGGAACTGCGCGCCACGAACCAGCTTGTGTAGCCGAGGCAGACCAGGAGGGAGACCAACAACAGCGCGCCGGCCAGGGCTAGGCCAGCCGGCCGCGAGTCGGTGGGCATCTCGCGGAGGTAGCTCGAAAACGGCTCTACACCGATCAACACTGAGAGCACGTAGCCCGAGGTCGACCACGCCACCAGCGCCATCGCGCCGGCAATCGGGGCGTTCTCGGCGATCGCCTGACGGAACAGGTCCCACGGCGTCGCGCCAACGGCAATCCGGACGTTTTGCTCGTCCTCCCGGGATACGTTCTCCGCCATCAGGAACTCGACGACTGACACGAACGCCATGACAAGCAGCATGGCCACGATGCCGACCAGCCACGTCGTCTTCTGCACGACCTCACGACGCTCCTCCGGCGCCGTTTCAAGCCCCGGGCCGAGGGCTACCCGGTCCGTGTCGCGAATGCCGAAGGCGAACGCACGGCGCGTCGTGCCACCCGTGCCGTCAGCCGAGGGCACTTCCGCAAGGAGCAGCGAACCGTCGAACCGGTACTCCTTAAGCCGCGCGCGGATTGCCGCCAACGTCGATTCCAGGTCCTGCCGATCTAGCACGGCACCGAACACCGCAACGTTGGCCATCCGGCGGACGATCTCACGCTGCGTCTCGGCGTCCACACCGGCCGCGAACTCCGGGGGCGACAGTGCCATTGGCGGGTTCATTACCCAGGCATCCGGCTCGCCCTGCAGCACGCCGGAAAACGCCGGCGACGCAACGCCGATGACAGGCAGCGCGGGTCCATCGGCCACTTCTAGCATCGTGCCGACGATGTCTTGCCGGTCGAAGAGGCGTCGCCACGCCGCGTCCGACAGGACCAAGCCGGGCGTGTCGTCGGGTACGGACAGGCTGCCGAGCGCCGGGCGGACGCCAAGCGCGTCGAAGAATCCGCCGGACACGAGATGCAACGCAAGCGAGTCGGCGGGGCCGGAGGGGCTGGACACATCGACGAGTCCGCCCGCCATCGGCTTGACATACAACCAACGAATCTCGGGAATCCTCTCGGCCACGGCTTCGAAGTCGCGCAGGGACATCAACTGCACGCCCGCCGCTGTTCCGCGTAACGCCGTCACGTAGCCCTGGTCCGCGACGCCACCCGGTAGACGGAACCAACTGGCGTGGGCGATCGCGATCACCGCCGCGATGAATCCGAAGGAGACGCCGAGCGAGCCGACGAAGTACAGCAGGTTGACCGGGCGCCGGCGCGCCGCTGCAGCGATGTGGCGTAACGCTTCCACCAACTTGCCCTCGTCGCCTCAACGCTCGCGCTAGACACTGCCGCCGATCAACGAACTCAACGACCGGCTTCTCGCCAATCGCAGCATGCTCGCGTACACGACGGCGGCGCAGGCAAGAGCTAACAAGGGCCAGACGGCGAAAACGAGAAGCAGTTCGATGGCGTCCACGGTCGCCGGTGCCAGCCCCCGCACGAGGAGCACGGTCACGCAGACCACGAACGTCGCGCCAAGGAGATCCACGAGGATGCGGGCCAGATGACGCCCGCTCAGGTCGACGCCGCTAGCGCCCACCGCCAGGCAAATGCCGATGCCACGACCCGCAGCGGCGATCTCCCGTCCTACCGAGGTCGCTACCCCCGCCATTGCTAGGATGACCGCGAACGCCGCCGCGGCAGCCAACGCCACCTCGATGCTGTGGCGGCTGAGGAACTGCTCCCGGAAGATTTCCGCGGGCGTACCGATCCGGTAGCCGTCTGCGCCGAAGGGTTCGAGGACGTCTGCGTCCGCACCGGCATGTCGAACAAGCCAGAGCTGTTGCCATTGGGCTGCTCCCGGAGGGCCGTAAAGCACGGGTTGTGCGGCCCCGTTTGCGGTGACCTGCCCGTAGGGGACGTCCTCCACCACGCCGACCACGGTCACCGTGCCAGGTGCAGGCCCGCCCGGCGCGGGCGCGGCGGGTCCGAGTTCGAGCGCCATACCCACGGCGGTCGCGGCTTCGCCGGCCAGGAGTTCCGCGGCGGTCCGCGAGATGGCAACTTCGGATGCCGCGCCTGCATCAAACGGACGTCCTTCGATCACCCCGACGCCGAGCGTCTCGAAGAACGACGCCGAGATGCCGTTGCGCAGGAATACTGTCTCCTCGAGGCCGGGGATGCCCCGGACCTTCATGCGGTTCTGTGGCCGGATCGACTCGGCGAGCAGCGGCATCATTTCCAACTGTGTAATTGAGGAGACTACGGGGTTCTCCAAGAACGTGCGTCGCACCTCATCCACCGTCACAGACCGCCCCTGCATGCCAACCACCCCGAGCATCGTCGTGTCGACGTGTTCGAACGGCAGCGTCGTCCTCGCCTCCGTGGCATAGCGCACGCCCAGCGAGGCCACGAGCAGCAGGCTCATCGTCGCGGCGACAAGGAGCGCGCGGCGCGCCATGCGCGAGGCGTGCCCAGCACTCCGCCCCCGCGCGTATGCGATCACCCGTGCCGCGCGCGAGACCGAGCGGCTGACGACAGCGGCGGACAGCACGAAGGCTGCCGCAAGCAAGGTGAGGCTGCCGACCACGCCCGTCACGGACTGCTGCAAGGTGAGTTCGCCGAGATAGCCCGCGAACGGTTCGAGGCCGAGTACGACATCCTTGATGTAGACGAACATCAGGGCTGCGACCGCGCCGGTGGCCGCCATCCACCCGACATCGCGCAACAGCGCCGCGCGGAACACGTCACCCGGGGTCGCGCCGACGGCGAGCCGCACGGCGTCGGACTCCGCTCGTCGATAGTGCGCCGCGAGGAGGAAGTCCAAGACGGCCATGAAGGCCAAGGCCATGAGCAGCACCACGACCAGCGCCAGCCACCCCAGGCGCTCGAGTACGTCACGACGGGCATCTGGCCGCCGTTCGATGCCTGCTACGAGTTCCGCACGGTCGCGCTCCGTGGCACCGCCGTAGCCGCCCCGGCCCGGTGCGAAACGAAACCCGTCGAGCATGGCCTGGGCGGCGGCCAACGTGGTCGCGCCATCGAGCGCGCCCAAGGGCACTAGCGCCATGCTGACGGTGGTTGTCACGGTGCCATCCGGCGCGGTCGAGATTGACGGTCCCGGCGGGTCGAGGAGCCAGACGTCGACATCCTCGTCGAAAACACCCTGGAAGGCGGAGTCGGCAACGCCCACGATCGGCACGGGCTGGTCGTAAACGTCGGGAACCTCTCGGCCGAGCGCACCGGCCGCCGAGCCATAGGCGTTACGCGCGAACGCTTCGGTGACGACCGCGGCGCGGGCGTTCTCGGTACCGAGAACGCCGACGGCTGCCCGAACGCCGAAGAGATCGAAGAAGCTCCCCGAGACGGACCGGCTTTTTGCCGTAAGCGTGGTCCCGTCGGCTGTGCGAACGTCCACTTGGTCGAGGAAACTCTCGGCGAAGGCCCACGTGATGCGGGTGGTCGAGTCGCGAAGGCGTTCGTAGTCCGGCGAGGACACGCCCTGGAACAGTCCGGAGTCCGCGCCGCGGCGCCCGAGGGTCACATACTCGCGGGGCTCGACGCCGTCGGGCAGGCGGAACCAACTCGCCCAGGCGATCGCGACGACGACGCCGATGAAGCCAAACGAGAGGCTGACAGCAAGCAGGAAGCCACCCGCCCTGGCGGCCCCCGCGGCCTTGAGGCGAGTCATGACTGCAGCCGGCCTTCGGACAGCACGAGTGTACGGTCCGCAGCCGCAGCGAACCGGGGATTGTGCGACACCACGCACAACGTCGTGCCCCGTTCGTGGCAACCCGCGAGCAGTTCCATGACCGTGTCCTCGGACTCGGCGTCGAGGTTGCCGGTGGGTTCGTCGGCGAGCAACAGCGATGGCTCGGCTACGAGCGCTCGCGCCACGGCCGCCCGCTGCTGTTGGCCACCGGAGAGCTGCGCCGGGTAGTGGTCCGCGCGATGCGCGATGCCGACATCTTCCAGCATTCCCATGGCCCGCTCCGCACGTTCCTCAGCCTTCGGCCTAGCTGAACCCTTGCGGTAGCGCAGCGGCAGTTCGACGTTCTCCCGGATGGTCAGGTCGGCCACGAGATTGAACGCCTGGAAAACGAACCCCAGTTCGCGGTTGCGCAAGTGCGCACGACGGGTCAGGTTCAATCCGCTCGTGTCCGTATCCGCCAGCCGGTACTCGCCGCCAGTCGGCTCGTCGAGCAACCCGAGGATGGCGAGCAACGTCGATTTGCCGCAGCCAGACGGCCCTTGGACCACGAGGTACTCACCACGCTCGATGTCGAACGTCAGGTCCGACAGCGCATGTGTCTCCACCTTCTCGGTGACAAAGACCTTGCTGAGATTACGGACGTGAACCAGCGGCTTCTCGGCATGCTCTGCCATCGTTTCCCTCCCGAGGATTGCATCGTCGTCTTGCGGACGTTGTGCTGCGAGAGTAGCACCTTTGGCGTGGAGGTGGTGTTGCGTGCGAGCGTGTGGCATCAAACGGCGTTCTCACCGGCACGGTCAGAGAGGCGTCCGGCATGATCGACCTCGGTCGTGGCTTACGCGGGCCTGCAGAGTGGACATGCGTTCACCGTCGCTGTGGCTGCCGGCCGCAGATACGTTGAAAGGGGCGATGTTCTTTCACCGGGGCATTCCGAGGTCGGTCGCCTTGTGAGACGGTGACACCTCGTGCCTAGGCAATGTCGCCGCAGGATCCCGCCGCTGTTTCCTGGACCGTGAGTGTCCCCAGCGAGGACTGCTGGCGGAACCCCATCGTGGCCGACTGGCGGCGACGGCCGGTTCAGGTTCCGACGCAGGAGACGGCCACCGCGCCGTCCGCCGGTTCGGCGCCCGTCGCCTTCCTCTTGAGCGCATCCAAACGCATCGACCAGTCGGCGAGGACGACGTCACGGTCCACCGGCTCGGCGGCACGGCTCTTTGTCCACCGCGATGCAACGGTGCCGCCTGCGCGAGCGGCCTGCAGCGCCTTTTCGGCGTTCGCGACAGCACAGACGTAGTTGCCCTGGCTGGCGAAGGTGGTCGCCAGCTTCGCGTGCAGCCACGGCGGCTTGTCCTCCAGCAGGGCGATCAAGCGGTCCGCCTCGGAGAACCGCAACGCCGCCGCGTGGAAGTACGCGAGGTACGCGCGCGCCTCCGCGACGAGCCCCGGGGGCAGGTCCGACCCGCCGCCTCCGAGTGCCTTGGCGACGTGCGCGATCCCGGCTTCGAAGTGCCCCGACTCCCCGAACGCGACGCCTATCGTGTTGTGGACATCGGCAAAGAACAGCGGCTGCGGTCTCCGGAGCTCTTCGAGACCGGTCGTCCCGGCTTCGGCGGCGGCGAGGTCGCCGGCCAGGATGCTGTCGACGATTGCCGCGCTTCGCCTGTAGTAAGACATCCCGTCGGAACCGATCGATACGGCGATGGGACGCTCGACGTCCCGCCCGTCCGCGCCAAGGATGTTGCAGGCAGCGTGGGCCAGCAACCAGATTACGAGACACCGTGAGATTCGCTGCATCCGAGGCACCGGGTTCAGACGAGACCGGAGCGTATCGCGGTGGCGTGCCGTGCGCACTAGGCGTGGCGTGCCGCAATGGCCGTGCAAAAAGTCGAAAACATGACCGGCGGCCACGGTTGCCTGGACACGGGGGTAGGGTCGAGTTTCCATAGTTGTAGCCGGTTCCTGAGCGCTTTCAGCTGGCATCAGAACGGTCGAAACTCCCCTGCAGCGTTCAGACACTCGGGACGGCGTCGGCGTTTCGAGGCAGTTGACACTTGGGTGGTCCGTGCGGAGTATCGAGCGTCGTCGACTACCGCTTGGGCCACCGTGCAAGACGAGATAGCGCGAAGGTGCCGGGAGAGCCTTCCCGAGGTGCGACTCGCCTACTTCTTTGGTAGCCGAGCGATAGGGCGAGACCGCCTGGATAGCGACATCGATGTTGCGTTCCTGGTGGACGAGCGGTGCGTTCGCAGCCCTTCGGCTATGAACCGGACGATAAGGCACGTCGTTGAGAAGGTGAGCGGTGGCGAGATTCGCTCCGACCTCCTCGATGTCACGATACTCAACGAGGCACCGGTGTTGCTTTGCCATCGCGTTTTGCGGGACGGCCAGCTTCTACACGCACGCGACGAGACCGAACGGGTCCGTTTCGCGGTTCGTACGATGCGCGAGTACCAGGACTTCGCGCCTTGGCTCAGCGAACACAGGCGGCGACGAATTGCACGGCTCAAAGACGACCGGGGGGCGGCCCATGGTGGACGAAGAGATATTCTCGAGGCGGCTAGACGCGTTGGAAGCTACTTGGTCCAAGCTGAACGTCTAGGTGAGGTCGACGAGGATACCTTCTTGGCGGAACCGGCCATCCACGACCTCGCGGAGCGCTATCTGCACTTGGCTGCCGAGGCGACAATCGACTTGGCAAACCACTACATCGCCGATAGTGGCCTGAGGACGCCGGAGTCCAACCGCGACGCGTTCACTGTCTTGTACGAAGCCGGGGCCTTGGAGGAATCGCTCGCCGAACGGCTGCGGGCATGGGCGGGCTTCCGGAACGTGCTGGTCCACGGGTACGCGAACATCGACCATCGGATCGCTTGGCGAGCCATTCAGGACGACTTGGGCGATCTACGTGCTTTCAAGACTTGGGCGGCCTCGGAGCTTGGATCGTCCGCTTGAATCCGTTGTTGTTGTCGCGGTCGGACCTCGCGGAACGGAACCCGCGCTGGCTGCCGAGTCGCGCCCTCTTGCTCCTATGGGCAGCTACCGCTGCCGTTCCTTCTGCGGTAGCTGCAGATTCCCGGGACTCGAATCTACCGACAGGAAACTCCTCGGACGCCCTGTCCACAAGCAGCGAGTTTCGGGACACTCTTCGAACAGGTGGTCTGGGTCCGAACATGGTCGTGATAGAAGGCGGATCCTTTCAGATGGGCTGTGTGTCGCGCCTATCTTGCTTCTCGTTCGAGCGTCCCGTCCACCAAGTAAGAGTGGCGGAGTTCGCGATTTCCACGCATGAGGTTACGTTTGCGGAATACGATCGTTTTGTGACGGCAACCCGTGTGGAGGTGCCGTTCGATGAGGGGTGGGGTCGAGGTGATCAGCCCGCAATCTGGGTATCTTGGAAGGCTGCCAAGGACTACACGCGCTGGTTGTCTGTCCAAGCCGGCAGAACATATCGGCTACCTACCGAAGCCGAGTGGGAGTACGCGGCGCGGGCGGGCTCGCTTACCGCTTACAGCTGGGGCAACGATGTCGGCACAGGGCGCGCCAACTGTCGCGGCTGTGGACTCGAGCGGGGTCGGACCACGCCCGTAGGGTCGTTTACGCCCAACGCATGGGGCTTGTTCGACATGCATGGCAATGTCTGGGAGTGGGTCGAGGATTGCTGGAATCCGGGGTACCGCAGGGCTCCGTCGGACGGATCCGCGTGGGTCGCCACGGGCTGCACGCGGCGGGTTCTGCGTGGCGGTTCTTGGAACAACGACCCAACCGGTATCCGGGCGGCTTGGCGTCAGGGATTCAATGCGGGGTTCAAGGATTTCTTCACCGGCTTTCGGGTGGCTCATACGCTCTCCCGTTGAGCTCTTGTCAATGGCAAGTGTCAAGCGACATCGAAACTGAGCCGGTGGCGACACCGGAAGACTGACCCTCCCCTGCGTGTCGTTGATGGGTTTCGCGCGGACTGGTGTCGGCATGCTGCCCGTGTCAGCGGGGTCACGCCTGTGCACATTGCTGGCAACCGAAAAAACTGCGCTCTCGGCCAAACACCGGAACGGCTTCGGGAGTCACACGTTCACACCCCGCCGCGCTCCACTTCGTCGGACGCGGCGTAGCTCGCCCTCAGATAGTCGAGGATCTGCTCGTCCTCGGTCCCATAATGGACAGCAGTGACGCCATCGAGAGACGCTGTAACTAGGCCGTCATCCTCGCCGAACTGGTCCACCGTCTGCATGACGACGGTGCTTTCCGTCATTGCGCGCATCAGGCCGCACAACGCGTCGCCCTCGCCTTGGGAGTAGATCACGGTCACGATCCTATTGTTCGCCATCGCGTCCCGGAGCGAGTCCCGGATGCTACAAGAACAGGGCTCGGGACCAGATGTGATCCGTCCGCGCATCCCTATTAGCCGTGAGACCTTGTCTAGGTAGTCGTGGGCACCGTCATCGAGGCCTACGCCCTTGATCGCTGAAAGGCCGTGCACCTCGTACCCGATCACGTCTCCGCGACTGGTCACGGACCTGATCCGCACGGCATCCGAGGTGACCTCGTCAACGAACCCGACTTGACACTTGGACCAGTCGGTGGGGTCGCGATAGAGCGCCACCAGGCAGCCGTTGTCGAGCGCCTTTTCGAGTTGGCGTCGGATCGCGTTCATCAGTTGCGCCCCGGTCCCCTCTTGCCCTTGTTCATTCGGCCCTGCTTGCGCTTTTGGTCGCGCTGGCGCCGAGCGCTCCGCTCCTACTCCGGAAACCCAAGCCCCATCAAATCCTCGAAGTTCCCGCGAAAGAACCGATCCCGGTCCCCATCCGACAACGTCGCCGTCGACCGATCAAACCGCCCGTATGGATTCCGACCCCCTTCCACGTGCGGATAGTCCGACGAGAACATGCAAATCCCCGGCGCGGACTGTTCGACGATCCAGGCTGTCGGCTCCGTGGGGTAGGGCGTGACGCGCACCTGGCGCGTGATGTACTCGCTCGGCTTCAGCTTGAGTTGCTGGAGTCGCGTCTCATGGCGTCCGAAGGCCTCGAGGGCGGCGTCGAGTTGGCGCATGAAGCTTGGCACCCAGAGTGCGCCGAGTTCGATGACGCCGACCTTGAGCGTCTCGAAGCGGTCGAGGACGCCGTCGAGGATCAGCATAGACAGCGCCTGCATGGGGCCGTGCGGGATCGCCATATAGGAGATCGAGCGGAAGTTCTCCTCGCCGCCGTGGAAGTCGGGAACCGCCGGCAGGCCGTTGTTCTTGTGGGCACGCGGGAGTACGCGGTCCGCAGCGCCGACATGAAAAAGAACAGGGAGTCCGGCATCGGCCGCCTGCGACCAGACCGCGTCGAGGGCGACGTGGCTGGTGGCGTGGTGCTTGGGACAGAGCCACGGCACGAGGAGCGCCTTGATTCCAAGGTCGATGGCCTCGGACGCGACCTTCGGAGCGCGGTCAAGATCGGCAAGTGGCACGTAGCCGACGGGCAGCAGGCGGGCATCCACTGAACAGAAGGCGACCTGGGCGCGATTCGTTGCGGACGCGGCACCGTAGAGCAGGTCGAGGTCGTCGCCGTGCTCCAACTCCTCGAGCCAAACGTTGGGCGAGGTCGGGAATACAAGCTGGCTGGCGACACCGATGAGGTCCAACGCCTCGCTGCGGTCTTCCCGGCGGAACGATCCCGTTGCGGCGTGGTTCTTGCGCAACATGATCTCGTCGGCGTTGGCGGCTCGGTAGGCGGGGTCATCGTGACGTGCGACGGTCTCGGCAAGCGTTGCGGCGTACCGGGCGCCGAAACGGGCGTTGAACGCGTCGCGTACGCGGTTCTCGGCGAAGTCGTCCAGCCAATGGGCAAGTTCCATGGTGTGGGAGTCCGCGTCGTGGACAACGCGGTCGGCGATATAGGGCATGGTGGGGCCGGCGGCGGGGTTGGCGCGATTCTAACGCCGACGCCCGCCGGGTCTACGCGCGGCGGATGGTGTGCACGTGGTAGGGCTCGAGCGTGTCGATGGCGTCTTCGGGTTCGCCGCGTCGCCACTCGAATAGCCGGACTGTGACGGATCCGGGATCGATGTCGAGGAGCGCGAAGCCGTTCTTTTCGCGAACGCTCGCCACGTCCTCCGCTTCCATCCCGGTGGCGATCAGCGGCGGCGTGCCTCGGGCACGGGAGGGCCAGCCGACGCCTGTGCCCAAGGGGCCCGTCAGGATGGCGTGGACGGGGTTCGGCAGCGCCAGGTCCTGACTGCGGCGGATGCAGATGTGGCCGGTGGCGTGCAAGTCGCCGGATAGGACCATGCCGGCACGCTCGGTCTGCCCGCCGAGGGCTGCGAGGAGCCGTTGATGCTGCAGGAACCAGCCGCGCTGCCAGAAGAACTTGCGGCGCGCCGTGGTCAGCCGGAACGTCTCCTCACCGCTCGGGCGCATCTGCGCAACGGCGGTGTCCCCCTCGCCGGTATCGGCGACATCGGGATACCACTCGCGCCACTTACCGGCCGTCCAGCCGAACGGGTGGGATGGCACGTGAAAAACGTGCCGGACGCGCTGGTCGGCGGTACGCGCTCGTAGCCACGCCTCTGCCTCGGGCGGCACGAGGCCGGCGACATCTCCCTTCAAGCTCAGGAACCGGGCGCAGTCGTAGATGAGTGCCTCGGCGAGGTCCCCGTACCGGAACGTGCCGAAACTTTCCGAGATCCCGGGGCCCCGATCGCCGGCACCCGAGCCGGACATCAGCACCGGCCGGTCTGGATCCGGCAGGAACTCGGGCATGAACAACTCTCGCGTAAATCGCGCGAAGGACAGTTGGTACGCGTGGGGCGGCAGCGTGACGAACCGATCGGTCGCCTCGTCGTTCTCGAAGTAGTCGTGGTCGTCGCAGACGAAGTAGCTCGGCGTGGAGCGCAGCATGACCCCGTAGAGGTCCGCGAATTGCGGCTCGACGGCGTTCTTGATGGCGGCTTCGTTCACCGTGCTCTTGGCCGGGAGACTGGGGGCGAGCATGCCGCGGGACGTGTACCAGGCGTGGGCTCGTTCGCGGACGTCTTCGCGAGCCGACTCAAGCTGGGTGCGCTGATCCCAGTAGATGTGATCGCCGATGGCGATGGCCGCATCGGGAGCGAATGACAGGGCTCGCCTGAGCAGCCGGCGGCGCACGGTAAGCGACAGAAACGGCTGGACGTCGCCGGGGTACGCGGGATAGCCCCCGGCACAGGTGTACGCCAGCAGGCGCACCGACTCGGGCAGCGCGTCCGGCGCCGGATAGGTCTTGAGGGGCCACGGGTCGGTGAGCGCCGCTTGGCCGTCCATGAGCCGTAGCGTGTATGCAGTGTCCGGCTTGAGGCCGCGGACATCGAAGGCGAAGTACCGTCCCTCGGAGTCGGTCATCCGGGCATTCACGCGCAGATCGCCCACTGCAAGCACGGGCGCTGGCCGCGACGAGCGAAAGGAGCACTTGACCAGGAAGCGGTCGTGATTGGCCGCGGGCACGAGATGCTTGAGGTCGCCCTGGCGCCAGCCGTCGTCGGCTCGCTCGGCCGCCGACGAGCGGCCCATGGGTACTAGCGCCAAGGCCGCCGTCGCGCCGCTGGCGCGCAAGACCCGTCGCCGGTTCCAGTCCGCCATCAGTCCTCCCCATCTACGCAGACCGCGAGACCTGAGCATGCCACGTCATTGGCCTCAGCGACGACGGGTACCCGTTTCAGCGTATGCTTCACCGGCTCACTGCACTGGGAACACGAATGCGCAACACCGTCAAAGAGAAACTCGCCGCCGGCCAACAGGTGATCGGCGGCACCATCGACACGCCCGATCCGGACATCTACTGCGCGATGGCACGCGCCGGGTTCGACTTCCTGTGGATCGAGATGCAGCACAGCCCGCTGTCGTACCAGGAGGTCGCGCGGATGATCTGGGCCGGGCGGGATCTGCCCGCCGTGCCGTTCATCCGGGTGCCCGACGCCACCGAGGGGGATATCCAGAAGGCTACGGACATCGGTGCTCTCGGCATCATCGTGCCGATGGTCGTCGAGGTGGAGAAGATCAAGGCGGCCGCACACTTCATGAAGTACCCGCCGGCTGGCGCACGCAGCTTGGGCGGTGGTCAGTACGGGGCGCTCTACGGCGGCAGCTACCGTGCTGAAGCCAACGACAACATCGCCTTAGTGGCGATGATCGAGTCGCCGGCCGGGGTCGAGAATGCGACCGAGATCGCATCCGTGCCCGGCGTCGACGTGGTGTTCTCGGCTGCCACGGACCTGAGCAGTTTCTCCGGGCACCGCCAAGGCGAGCCCGCCTACGAGGAGATGATCACGCGCATCCGCGACGAGACGCTGAACGCGGGACGCAAGGTCGGTGGACCGCTGCAGTGGCGAACGCGGGAAGGGTTCAGCTTCTTCCAGGCGCCGAGCGCGCCGGCGATGATCTCGCGCGGCGCCCGCGAGTTCCTGAAGAGCGAGGAGACCGTGGCGCCGACCGAGGGTACGGAGCGTTAGCTCAGTCCTTGCTCTGGCGCCGCGCTTGGCGCCGGGACTCCTTCGCCATGTCGCTGACCTGCTGCCGTTCGGCGACGGCAACGCGGAGCGCCTCGACCTGGAGATCGTCAACGGGCTCGAAGTCCCCGAGGCGGCACTCCGCCGTGATCGCGACCCTGCTGAAGTACGGTGTGCCGCGGAACGGATCGAGTCGACAGTAAGTGCCCGCGTAGGCCTTGAACCGCAGGATCATCTCCTGCTCGAGCCCATAGCATTGCGAGGAGAGTTGGTTCAGCCATAGCTCGCCTCGGCGGCCATGGAACAGGACGAGCGTTTCGTCGAGGACTTCGACGTCGTCGACGTCGCGGATCCGAAGGCACTTCTTCTGCTCGCGGTAGTCGCTCTCGGACAGAGGGTTGTTGAGAATCTCGTCGAGGTCGATGGGCGCGGGCTCGGCTATCGCGTCCTGCTCGTCGGCTTCAGGTTCCTGCGCTTGCTCGCCATGTACGACGATGCTGAACGAGCCGATCACGGCCAGAACGAGGACAGTTCGGCGCATCTGTGTCACCGCCCCGGTGGCCGGTACACCGTGATTGGACGATGTCGCTTGAGCCACCCCGGCTGCTTGCGCCACGGTCGTCCCAGGGTCATGCCGCCGTCGAGGATGAAGGCTTGTCCCGTTGCGAACCGTGACTCGTCGCTGACCAGCCACAACGCCAGGTTGGCGATCTCTTCGGGCTCGCCGACCCGCCCGAGCGGCTGCGCATCGGCCATGTCCTCGTCGAAGGCATCGCGCTCTTGGCGCCCCATGGCCAATGGCGTCGCGATCACGCCGGGGCAGATCGCGTTGATGCGCACGTCGTGCTCGGCGAGTTCGACCGCCGTGGTGCGCGTCAGCGCGATGACCGCTGCCTTCGCGGTGCTGTAGAGGTGCGGTCCCCAACCGGCTTCCATGCCGGCGATGGAGGCGGTGTTGACGATCGAACCGGATCGTTGCCGCTGCATCACGGGACCGGCGTGCTTGATGCCGAAGAAGACGCTCTTCAGCAAGACGTCCATGGTGATGTTGTAGTCATCCTCGGTGGTCTCGGTGATCGGCCCGAGCGCGCCACCGAAGCCGGCGTTGTTGTACATGGAGTCGAGTCGGCCCCAGGTCTCGACCGCCAAGTCCACCACGCCCTCGACCTGGTCCTCCTGGGTCACGTCCACGCGCGAGAACACGCATGCATCGCCTAGCTCGTCAGCGAGCGCTTGGCCTTCGTCGACCTTGAGATCCGCGATGACGACGCGCGCGCCTTCGCCAACGAAGCGCCGTGCCGCGGCCGCACCCATGCCGGTGGCGGCACCGGTGATGACCGAAACGTGGCCTTCGAGCCTTCCGCTCATGCCGAACAGAGCTGGTCGGCGAGGTCGCGGTAGTCCTCGGCGCGGATCTCGAACCCGGACGTCTCGCCACGACTACCCATCTCTTCGAGTTTCGGCTTGACGTAGGCCGCCTTGAACCCGGCCCGTTGCGCCGCCGCGAGGTCCCCGGGATGCACGGCCACCATCATGGCTTCTCCCGGTTTGACCCCAAGCAGCCGAACCGCGGCGTGGTACGCGGCGGCATCGGGCTTGTAGGCGCCTAGGAATTCGCAGGAGATGTAGGCGTCCCAATCGATGCCGGCGTGCTTGGAACTGTCCACGACGATGGCGAGCGACAGCACGGTGAGGATCGACACGACGTAGTGTTCACGCAGCCGGGGCAGGGACTCGGGGACGTCTTCCCAGACGCCGAGTCGATGCCAGACGGTATTGAGCTCGTCGCGGTCGGCGTCGGACAGTTCGAGCGCGGGATACTGGGCCGACAACTCGTCGAGTACGGCGCGATGCAATGCGTCCGCGTTCTGCCACGGCAGCTTGCCCTGGCGGACCTCGGCCAGTTTCTCGAACATGCGGCGGCGCCACGTGAACGCGAATGCGCGGTCGTCCACCTCGACTTGACGCTCCTGGGCCAAGTCGCGAACCGCCGCCCGGGTCGCCGTTTGCCAATCGAAGATGCTGCCGCCGACGTCGAACGTCAGGGCCTTGATGCCGTTTACCATGCGCCTTACTCCGCTGGCGTGACTTGATCGCGAGCCCAGCGGTAGTCCGCCTTGCCGTTCGGGCTACGCAGGATCTCGTCGATGAATACGAAGCCCTTGGGCAGCTTGTAGCGGGCGATGTGCTTCGCGCACTCGTCGAGCAGGCTCTGCTCGGTGGCGCGACTACCCACCTTGAACTGCACGATGGCGACCACCTCGTTGCCCCAGCGCTCCGAGGGGCGACCGGCGACCACGGCGTCGTAGACGTCCGGGTGATGCTTGATGGCCTGCTCCACTTCCTCGGCGAAGATCTTCTCGCCGCCGGAGTTGATGGTGACCGACTCGCGGCCGTGAAGTTCCAATGTCAAGTCCGGCAACAGGCGAACCTTGTCGCCGGGGACGGAGTAACGCACGCCGTCGACGACGGGGAACGTCTTCCTGGTCTTGTCCTCGTCGCCGAGATAGCCGAGCGGGATGTTCCCGGCTCGCGCCCACCAACCCAAGCCGTCGTGGCCCGGTTCGAGGGTTTCGGTCAGGTCGTCGTTGAGCACCGCGTTGTGGGCGGACAGCGTGAATCGTCCAGTGGCCGCACCCGACTTGGCGTTGCTGGTGTGCGATGCCTGGCCGCCGGTCTCGGAAGACCCGGCGCTGTCGATGATGTTGATCTGCGGGAGCGTCTCGATGAGTTCGCGCTTGATGTTGGCGGTCATGATGGCCCCGCCGGTGATGACGTTGCGCAGGGTGGGGCATTTCGAGCCCTTGGTGCGTAGGGCGTCGAGAAGCGGCCGCGCGAACGCATCGCCCACCAGCAGCACGTTGTTCACCCCCTCGCGCTCGATGATGTCGACGACGCTCGGCGCGTCGAAACGCTTGACCTCGTCCTGGATGACTACTGTGCTCCCGGTGTTGAACGCCTGGAACGCGGCCCAGTGGCCGGCGCCGTGCATGAACGGTGGCGCGGGCAGCGTCTTGCGATGGCTGCCGGTCGCACGGTCGATGTAGCCGTCCATGCTGTCGATCACTTGGCCGTTGGTACGCCGCGCGCCCAGGCTCGCGATCAGGATGTCGCTGTGTTTCCACAGGACGCCTTTCGGCATGCCGGTCGTGCCGCCCGTGTAGATGATGTAGAGGTCGTCGGGACTCCACTCGAGATCGGGCTTGTCCGGGCTCGCCCCCGCCAAGGCACTCTCGAACTCGATCGCGCCATCGAGCAAGTCGCGGGGCTCGTCGTTGACCTGGAGCAGCAGTTCGAGGCTTGGAACCTGTTCGCGAACGGCGGCGACGTGGTCGGCGAGAGAACTGTGGAACACGAGCGCGCGGGTCTTGGCGTCGTTCAGCAGGTAGATCAACTCCTCGTCGACGTAGCGGTAGTTGACGTTGAACGGGGCGACGCGGGCCTTGTAGGCACCGACCATGGCTTCGAGGTACTCGTTGCCGTTGTAGAGGTAGATGCCGAGGTGGTCCTGGCCCGATTCCCAGTCCTTGAGGTCGGCGCGCTCGGCGTGCAGTCCGAGCCCTTGGCCCGCGAGAAAGTTGGCGAGCCGGCGGGTCCGCTCGGTGAACTGCTGATAGGTGAAGCGCCGATCCCGGAAAACGATGGCTTCGCGGTCCGGGACGGCGTCGGCAATGGCCTCGTTGACCGTGGCGAGGTTGAAGTGCAAGGCGTTGCTCTTACCTGTGGTCGCGGAACGACGGATTGTAGTTCAACCGGTCCGCGGTTCCTTAACTGGCCGCGTCGCCGTCCTCCAGGTCCTGGCCGAACAACAGCACGTGGCCGTCGGGATCGACGACCTCGAACTCCAGCAGGCCGTAGAAGCGCTTGACGCACTCCGTCGCCTGCCAGCCCCGGTCGATCACGGCCTGGCGCAGCGCTTCGGCATCCTCGACGTAGAAGTAGTAGTTCGACTGCGGGTACAGGCCATCCACCTTCTGCGCTTCCGGCACGTAGGTTCCACTTGCCAGCATGACGCGGGCACGACCGTTGGCGAGCGCAGCGAAGCCGGTGGCGCCCACATCGTCCTGGCGGCCGGTGACCTTGAACCCCAGCACGTCGGTGTAGAAGGGGATCGACGCCTGGACGTCCGCGCACATCAGCAGCGGGACGAGGTCAAGGAACGGGGCGGGGCTGGCTTGGCTGCTTTCGGTCATTGGGCATCGTTTCCGGGGTGGTGTACGGAGAGAGGAATTCTCGCACCTCGGCCCACACGGGGGCGTGTTCGAGGAAGGCGTTGTGGGCGAGATCGTAGGTGTGGAACTCGACGCGCTCGCCGAGCGCTTCGACCATGGCGGCGCTTTCCGCGAACGGGATCACGAGGTCAGTCGGCGAGGCGAATGCAAGTGTCCTTGGCATCGACGCCGCGACCGACTCGGCATCGAACGGGTGCCGTAGCAGCCAGCGGATCGGGAAGATCGGGAATCGGCTGCGCGCGATGTGCTCGACGCTCCGGTACGGGCTGATGATGATGAGGGCGTCGGGCGAGGTATCCGCAGCGGCCAGCGCCGCCACGCCGGAGCCGAGGCTCATGCCGAAGAGCACGAGCGGTCGGTCCGGACAGCGCTCCCGCGCCCAACGGACGATGGCTTTCGCGTCGTCTACCAGGCCGCGTTCGGACGGCGTTCCGGTGCTTTGGCCGAAACCCCGATAGTTCACCAGCACCACGGTTGCCGGGAAGCCCGCCCATCGGGGAATGTTCCCGGACACCTCCTCGGCGTTGCCACCGAAATAGACAACCAGGAGCCCGCGACTGTGTTCGTTGACGATCCAGCCGCGCAATGTCTCGCCAGCGTTCGGGATCTCGACAGAGTCCGCCGCCCGGTGGATGGGCGGGTAGGTCAGCGGCTGCGGATGGAAGATCATGCGGTCCTGAACGGCCCAAAGCAGCGCACAGAACGCGAGGTAGATGCCGCCGCCGACCAGGACGACGCGCAGAACGATGGCGAGGAGGTCAGGCGGGATCGGGTAAGGGATAGCCATTGCTGGCTACCCCTCCCCTAAGAACCGTACGTGCGAGTTTCCCCGCATACGGCTCAAGCCGCTGACGAAGCTCCTTTTGGGGAGCCGGTATCGCGACCGAGTTATGTTGCGCATCCATCAGGCATTAGCCAGACCCACAACATGGCGCCAATGATTATGGCGACGATGTTGTGCCATTTGAGCATTTCTTTGAGCGTTTTCTTCATCGATATGCGATCTCCGGTCGGCCTTTCCCGCACTCTGGGCACTTCCGCTGGAAGACATCGCCTCCATATGTGCGGTAGGTGTGTAGGCAGTTTAGGCAAACGAGCACGAAAACTCTTTCGTCCTTAGCTATCCCGATTTCTCCTCGTGTGCCAAGGCACAGTTGGTCGTTTCGGTTCCAGTAACCGATTCGGGTAGTGCGCGAGTTTCCGTCTCTTGCCTTTGCCATCATGCTGCCGTCGTGGATGTGTGGTGGATTTGCGCGTGGCAGTTCGGATGAACCAGCACCCGGTTGTCGAGGGCATTGCTACCCCCGTGAGTGCGGTACACGATATGGTGGTCGTGCCATCCGCTCTCCCAAGTGATGGGTGCGCCGCAATGGGCGCAATTACCCTCCTGCCGCCGGTACAGGCTCAGCACCTGCGCGCGGTATCCGAGCTTGTCGCTCATCGCCGCTGTGCGCCGTTCCTCCGCATACTGCTCCCAAGCCGGATCGTACGGATTGAAGTCCGCCTTCACCTTCGGGTGCCTACGAATTTTGACGCTTGCGAGGCTGGCCAACTCGACCGTCACCGCGTTGCCGCGGCTGTCGAACGCTGGTGCAGCGAACGCCCACTGCCGGTTGCCTCTGGTGTGCCAGTAGCGCTGGCGTACCCATTGGCGTCCCTTTCGCGGGTGTCTTCGTCGCGCCCACCGCCATAGGGCGGCGAACACTTGCGAATCGGCACGGTGGAACGCTTTGCTTGCGACCTGACTCTTGTGGTAGTTCCCCCACCCCCGAAGGAGCGGGTTCAATTCCCGAATCAGGGCCGTTTGCGCGGCGGTCCGGTTGGCCTTGATGGTCTCCCTTGCCTTGGCTAGGAACGCGTTCACGTTCTTTCGCGACGGCTTGACCAACACTTTACCGTTGGGATAACGGCGTACGTGCCAGCCGAGGAAGTCAAAGCCTTGGCTTAGGTGCGTGACTTTCGTCTTGGCTTCGGAGAGCCGGAGCCCCCGTTCCGCGAGGAACTGTTCCACCAGCGGCTTCACCCGTTCCTCAAGCAGCTCTCGCGAGCTACCGGAGATCACGAAGTCGTCCGCGTATCGCACCATGTAGACCTTGTGCTTTTCCGCTTTGTGGCTGCGCCGAGCGCCGAACGTGTCGGCGAGCAGCTTTTCAAGCCCGTCCAATGCCAAGTTCGCCAAGGTCGGGGAAATGATCCCTCCCTGCGGCGTTCCGGCATCGGTGGTCTGTAGCTGGCCTAGGTCGACCACGCCAGCCTTCAACCATTTGCGCAGCACCGCCTTGTCCATGGGGACGTGGCGGATCAGCCAGTCATGATCGATGTGATCAAAGCACCCTTCTATGTCTGCTTCGAGTACCCACTCCGAACTGCCGCGCTTGCCGAACACCTGATGGCATTGGCAGATTGCGTCGGTCGTGGATCGGCCTGTACGGAACCCATAGGAGTTCCGGTCAGCCGTAGTCTCAGCTACGGGAGCCAACGCTAGCAGGTGTAACGCCTGCATGGCGCGGTCCCTCATGGTCGGGATGCCGAGGGCGCGCAGCTTGCCGTTCGCTTTCGGGATGTACACCCGCCGCAAGGGCGAGGGCCTGTATCCTTTCCGCGTCAGGCAGTCGATCGCTGCGCGCTTGGCTGTTGGCGTCTCCCAAAGTACTCCGTCCACACCCGGTGTTCGTTTCCCTTGGTTCTCGGTCACTCGTTTCACGGCCAACGCCTTGCCACAAAACGAGCGGGTCAACATCCTTTGCACGGCTTTCACCTTGCGCCAGTTGCCTTCCTGCGTTGCCTTCGCGATGCGTACCTGCATACCCCGAACTGTCCGTTCTACCCGGCTCCAGTCGATCTGGTGCCATTCGGCGGGACAGCGGGGGGACGCAGACACCGCGTCAGAGCGTTGCACTTGCATGCTATCCTCCTTCTTGCGAAGGAAAGCGAAACTCGTCGCGTCCCCGAAGGGGGCGACAGGTTTGCCCTCCTTCAGGGTTATGAGTTCCCGGCACGGCACGAGCCGTGTCGGGTTCTCTTTTGCGGGGTTCAGCCGGTCATCTCGCGATGAGCGACCATGTGGAAGTGGGCACGGGTTTCCCCGCCGGGCATGTTTCATCCCGGTATCCGCGCCATTACAGCGCAGCATTCGCTTTCTCCGCGTTCTTCTACCCGCTACTGCAACAGGTCGCCTTGCGGCTCCCCTGCCCCCGAAGGGGCGCAGTGACGGGCTTACCGAGTTCCGTCTGAGCAACGGGGCGGGGGTAGGTGTGGCTTCTTCGCCGGTAGTCATATAGGCAGCGTCTGCCCACTCTATAAGGGCAGAACCGACTACGTACCGTTTTGGTTCAAGCGTCATAGCTACTTCCGCTTGTTCCGTGTTACGACGTTTAAAGGCCATTCACTTACGTTCACCTTGCCCGCCAGCCTAGCCCCTTGTCCGCTGTTGTAGCTTGCAGACTCCACCGGCTTCCTCACGGTTGCCGGGCCTCTGGTTCGAGGGGGTACATTGTCGGGGCGCTTCGCACATCGCCGTTGCCAGCGATGCACTGCCCGTAGGCTACGGTTAGCTGCATATCCGGTCCCGTTGCGTTGGTAAATGGACCAGCGATGGGACAATTGCTCGGACGGCTTTGCAGCACTTCTCTTTGGCTCTGGGAGCCCCGTGTTTCGCGTTTCGCCTTGCGGTTCCGCACGTCGCACGGTTGTACACACACTTTGTGGCTTCGCACGTGGACGAGTGACCAAACATCCGAAGATGTGGTCCTCGCCTCGTTTGCTATGGCCGTAAACGTCCGTAGACGTCGCCGTTTCAGGGTAGTGTGTAGCCTCTCGACCCCTTTTTGGCTGCAGCGTGGACGCTCCTTCTTTGCGGTTTATCGCCGCTCGGTCGGTGGTCTCCATGTCGATCCGGTCGTGTCGGCTGACGCTTCCACTATGGTCCGATTGCTGCTCGATGCTGCTTGCACCCGATGTTGAACACCGGGCCTGTGCAGCTAGATATCCGGCTCGCGCCGGGTCTCCGCTTGGACCGCTCAAGGTGGCTTCGTTGCCCTGCGATGCGAGACGCTGCGCCGTCCATAGGACGGGGAATGCAGCAAATCTGGCGGTTGTGGGTGTCCGTAGGACCCCCAATGCAGGTTGGCAAAACCGCTTTTGCGGCTGGTCTACAGGTGTCGTGTAATCCGGCATTTCTGCTTTCATATCAGTCACCTGCACGAGAAGTGCGACTTTCACGTCGCACATAGAGATCACGGAAGTTGCCGCCGAAGAACCGCGCTTGGTCCCGGGCGTCGGTCTCGGCGAGGGCCCGCGAGAACCGGCCGATGGGATCGCGGCCTCCCTCGGCGTGCGGGTAGTCCGACGAGAACAGGTACAACTCCGGCGTCGACTCCCTGATCAACGCGCCGACATCTTCGAACGGATAGGGCGTGAAGCGGAGTTGATCGTGGAACTGCTCCGATGGTTTTCTCTCGAATTCGGCGAGGTGCGGCTCGGATCGCGCCCAGATGTCGACCGCATGGTCCAGGCGGCGGATGGTGTCTGGCACCCAACCCGCGCCGAGTTCGATCACGCCGCCCTTCAAGGCCGGGAACTTCTCGAGAACGCCGTCGAGTACCAGTACCGAGATGAATCGTTGCGCCGCTTGGAAGATCACGGTCAGGTCCTTCGAGCCGATGACTTCGGCGCGGCCGCGGGCGCTCTGCCGCTCCGAGTGCCCGTCGTTCATCCACTCGTTGGGGACCGACAACGTGGAACTGCCAACGTGCTGGATGAATGGCACACCGGCCTCGGCGAGGCGTGCCCAGATGGGGTCGTGGGCCGGGTGGCCGGGCGAACGTCCGCCCGGGGCACGGGACGGGATCCAGATCGCACCGAGTCCTAGGTCGAGGGCGTCGTCGATGAGTTTGAGGGCATGCTGGGGTTCGTCGAGCGGTGCGAGGGCGACGCCGATCAGGCGTTCATCGGCGGCGCAGAACTCGGCCATGGAACGGTTGTGCGCTTCGGCCCCCGCGTAGCGGGCCGTGACGTCCGGCGCATCGAAGATCTTCGTCGCGCAGAACGACGAGAAGACGACCTGGCGCTTGAAGCCGAGAAGATCGAGGGCGACTCCCCGCTCAGTGCCGTTGAATGCGCCGAGGGCGTCGTGCCACTTCGGGCCGCGGGTCAGCCGGTCGCCGAGAGCCGTCAGTTCGGCGACGGTCTCGGCGCTGTGGGCTTGCATGCCTTCGAGGGAGCGCATCCGGTCGCCGACGTCGGCTAGGCGGATGTCGCTCAAGTCGGGGATCTGTCGGCGCATCGCGTGGGGAGTATTGCGCGCGAGGAAATCCGGCAACTCCATCAGGTGGCTGTCAGCGTCGTAGATGACGCGATCGCCGGCGTAGGTCATGACGGACCCATGGTGGGTAATGGGCTATGCGGACGCATGGGCGGAATGCGGACGAGGACATCCGCGCACCGACGAGGCTCTTCCGTCGCCATCGGCGCTCGAGGGCGCTACGGAAGCGCGACGACCGCGTGGCCGGGGCAGGTTGCGCCGCCTTGCTGGTTGACGACGTTGATGTCGAGGTAGACGCGCTTCTCGCCGTCCTCGGTGCGCTTGTCGGTGATCTCCCCAATGACGGTCAGCACGTCGTCCTTCTGGTTGATCGCCCGGTACTGGCAGCCGACCTCGCGGACCACGCCGGTGTCGCCGATCCACGCGTGCAGCGCATTGACGATGTAGGCGTAGCGCAGGTTGCCCATGCCGAACGCGCCCTGCTCGTTGCCGGCACGGCGTCCGGCCTCGTCATCCATGTGGAAGGGCACGAATTCCTCGTTCACCGCCGCGTAGCGGTTCCACTCGGCGAAGCTGGTTTTGCGCGACCACTTCGGTAGTTCATCGCCCACGTTTACGTCGTCGAAGTTGACGCTCATCCTAAAGTCCCTCCTTAACCAATGGCCTCAGTAGCGAATGCCGATGGAAAACCGCGTGCGCACCAGTTCGTCGTTCTGGTTGCGCCACTCGATCTCCGAGCGAACATAGAGAGTATGACCCAACCGGCCCTCGCGCTCCCACCAGTCGACGAGGCGGTTGCGCGCGCTGATCACGTCGCCGGGACGCATCGGTACACCGTAGGTATCCGTTTGACCGCCGTTCATGCCCGTTAGCGGTTTGCCGTCGGGGCGGCGTCCGGCCAAACCGGGCGAGCCGCCCCGACTGCGCCGTTCGACCGGCCAGGCGAACGGGTTGAAGTCCGGTGGTGCCACGATGCCGCCCCACTGCGTCGTGGCGGCGTAGTCGGCGTCCCAGTAGATGCGCGGCGGCTGCTCGGGATAGAAGGTGGCCATCGCCCAGCGCCGGATGTCGGTGTCCGTGATCGGTGGCGCCGTCCACGGTTCGCCCCATTGGCCTTGCGCCGCGCGCATCTCGTCCGTCACGTAGGTCAGTTCGGTCATGGGTTGCTTACGTCGGTGGCGTTGTAGCCGATGCTTCGATTATGGCTCAATGACCGTCACGCCGGGCGATCCGAGGACGTTCCCATGAACAACGACGTGTCGGTTTGCTTGCGAGGGGAGTCCCCTCGCGCTCCGCGGCTGAGGGCTCCCGGCATATCGCGGCGGACGGTCGTCAAGTCCGCCATCGTGCCGGCACTAGCCTTGGCAGCCCACCCGACGAGATCAGCAAGCGAGTCCACCACCATGGCCACCTCGGAAGACCAACTCCCGTACCTCTCTACCACCGCCCAGGCTGCGCTGATCAAGAGCGGCGACCTCGCGAGCGAAGAACTGGTCGCACGCTACCTGGAGCGGATCGAGCGCTTCAATCCAAGGCTCAACGCGGTCGTCGCCTTGGCGGATGATGCCCGCGAGCGTGCAAGGCAGGCCGATCGGGCACGTGCAGACGGGCGCCCCTTGGGGCCTCTGCACGGTGTGCCCATGACCATCAAGGACTGCTTCGACACCGCGGGCGTGGTCTCCACCTGGGGCACGGTGGGCCGCAAGGACTTCGTGCCCGACGCGGACGCCACGGTCGTGGCCCGCCTCAAGGCGGCCGGCGCGATCCTCTTGGGGAAGACCAATACGCCGGAGTTCACGCTGTCGTTCGAGACCCACAACAACATCCACGGCTTCACGAACAACCCCTACGACCTCGAGCGCTCGCCCGGTGGCAGCAGCGGCGGCGCGGCGGCGGCGATCGCCGCGGGGCTGACCTCCTTCGACATCGGCACCGACTACGGCGGCAGCATTCGCGTGCCGTCGCACTCCTGCGGCACCGTGGGCATCAAGCCGACCAGCGGCAGCGTGCCGCGTACTGGCCTGTGCTTGCCGCCGGGGATGTTGACCGACTTTCTGAGCCACGCAGGCCCCATGGCGAGGACCGTTGACGACTTGGAACTGATTCTCTCGGTCATCTGGGGACCGGACGGCCTCGACACGCGCATCCAGCCGATTCCGCTCGCCGCGTCCAATGCCGTGGACTTGGCGGGCTTGCGCTGTGCGGTGATGGTCGACAACGGCGTTGCGACACCGGACGAGGAAACCGTGGCCGTGGTCGAGGCCGCCGAAGCGATCCTTGAGCGGGCCGGCCTGGCGATGCAACGGGACCGTCTCGACGGGGTCGAGGAGACGACCGCTCTCGGCGGCGGGTTCTGGCCCGTGGGTGCCCATGCCGGCGTGCGGGCGTTGCTCGACGAAGCTGGGACCGACGTCGAGGACTACGGCAACAACTGGTTCAGGCAGTTCGCCCAATCCGCCGGGGCCGACGAGATTCCGGCGGCGGCGCTGACCGGCCAACTCGCGCGGTTCGAGGACTATCGACGCCGCATGCAGCAGCACATGGCGCGTTACGACGTGCTCATCTCGCCGGTCAACGCGCACCCGGCGCCAAGACATCCCACACCGGGCGACTCGCCGTTCCCGACCGGGGATGCGAGCTACACCGAGGCGTACGACCTGACAGGTTGGCCTGCGGGTGTCGTGCGCGGCGGCACGTCATCCGAAGGCATCCCGATCGGCGTTCAAGTCGTCGCCAACCCGTGGCGCGAGGACATCGTGCTGGCCGTGATGAGGCGCTTGGAGGCGTCCCTACCGGCGTTCGCGGGGCCGGACGAGGGACGCTGGCAGTCCTGACGCACCATGGATGCACAGGACGAGGAACGCCTTCGCAACATGGGAGTTAGCGCGAGCGGGGCTGTGCTAGCTGCTCGGCGTGCTTCCCAACGACGGCCGTGGATTCGAACGGTGGGCGTTCGGCCCACTTGAGCTCTTTCCGGTTGGGCTGATTGAATCGCGCCTTGTAAGGGTAGTCCTCGCCGACGACCTGGCTCGGGCAATCTCCCGCGGGCGGAATGACCCATTCGCATCCGGGCGTGTTTTCCGGCCCATCGGTCCAGCAGGCCAAGAGCTCGGCGAAGTCGTCGCTCAGGCTGCCGGGGTCGGGCGGGGGCATGTGGTGATTCGGGTGCCAGTGATCCCCCATGAACTCCTCGACCGTCTTCATGCCGATCCGGTGGCAATCCAGGCACTCGTTACCTTCGATGTGGATCGTGCGCATGTCCCAGTCTTTGCCGCCGATCACGTAGTAGGGCGTGTTGCTCCTGCTCTTGCGTCCGCCGATTCGAGGAACCACCGGCTGACTCGATGCGTGGGACCGCTTCGCGCCATCGATGAAGGGGTTGTGGATGAAAGGGTCGGCCTGGTGGCAGGCCACGCATTGGGTGTCCGAGCGCACATACGCCCGATCGAAGGCCTCGGGATCGTCGATCCCCGGTAGTTTCCCCATGAGTCTGTTGGTCACGGGATCGACATGGGTCCACTCCCGGTTGTCCGCGCTTTCGAAGAACGCCGTCGCACCCGTCACCTTGTTGTAGCCGATCATCTGGACCGAGTCGTCGATGTCGAATCCAAACACGTCGCCGCGACCGTCATGTCGGCAGAAGCTCACCCACACGACGTCATGGCGTGTCGAACCGTCGGCATTCATTCCGCGGTAGCGCTGAACGCTGGATCCCGACATGCAGTCGCCGATTTGCAGGCTGGGGTTGTCGCACTGGTGGAGGCCGGGGTTGCCAACGGTCGCAACGCCCTCAACGTAGATCGGCTGCTCCACGCCCGCACCGCAGTCAACCGCTGGCGGCAAGCCGAGCTCGGCTTCGATCAGTTTCGCGTACTCCAGCGCCGAGGAGTTTCCGGCGATGCTGGTGTTCTCCGGCTGGCAGCCTAGCCAAGTACGGTCGCCGTCCTGATCGTGAGGAGCGGCAGGTACCTCCGCTTCGAGACCGACCCCGGTGGCCAAGCCGATGACCACGCAACCAGCGCGGGCGAAGTTCGCTGTGCCCACGCTCTTCTCCGCGTTGGCCAAGTTTGCGGAAAATGATGCCAATCCGCGGCTCGGGCCGCAAACCGCTGGACGGCGTACAGCCATTGTGATGGGGCGCTGCCGAGTGTCCGTGCGTAGGAGATTCGCCATGGCGCGTGTGCGCAACCGACCATGGGCTCCGTAGGAGATCTGCCGTAGCGCCGTGCCTGCCGAATCCCGCACGCTGTCGCGTCTCGTTTCGTGATTCGGACCAAGGCGATGCCCCGCACGCCGCTACGCTTTACCCGACCCCGTGTATACGCGGGTCCGGCTGGCGGTGGTGTGGTACGGTGGCCATCATCCGGATCGCGACACAGTGGATCGGAGGATAAGGCATATGGCGGAAGGCGCCCCCGAAGCCGCAACGCCAAAGCTCGCCGCGAGCGCCGCGCCGCGCCCAGTTGTGGTGCCGGAAACGGACGAGCCGGCCCTGGCGATCGCCAACGGCCCCACGCCTCCGCGCGGGAAGCCGATGAGCAACGCCGAACTCATGGCGCTGGACGAGGACGATCTGCCCGGCTGGATTCCGCCGCCGCCGCTGACGGGCCGGCCGATGAGCAACGCGGAACTCATGGCCCTACGCGACGAGGATCTGCCCAGCGAAGCGAAGCCGATCGTGGATAGCGTCGAGCAGCGGCGCACCATGGAATATGCCGGCGTCGTCCTGCGCAGCCACTTCGCGGACCGGGAGGACGTGACGGTCGGGGTGGACCTCGGCCTGTACTACCTGCCAGAGGACGAGCGCGGCGGCGTGCTGATTGGGGGCGGCTGGCAGGAGACGCCGGCCCGCTACGCGCCGCTCGTCGTGCCGGACGTGATGGTCGCGTTCGGTGTGCAGCGGCGGCGGTTCGGCGGCTCGTACCAGACCTGGAACATGGGCAAAGTACCGGACTTCGTACTGGAGGTGGCATCGACCAACACCTGGCGGCATGACTACGGCAGGAAGCGGGACGTTTACGAGCGGCTGGGCGTGCGGGAGTACTTCGTCTACGACGCGCGCGAAGGCCATCAGGCGCTCGCCGCGTGGCGGGCGGACGCGGACGGGGCCTACGCGGAGGTGGCGCCCGCCATGCACGAGGGACTCGGCCGGGGCATCCGCAGCGAGTTGGTGGGGTTGGTGGCGTTCGTGGACGAAGCAGGCGAGTTCTGGTGGTGGAACCCCGACGACCGGGAGCGGTGCCTTGACTACGA
This sequence comes from Candidatus Azotimanducaceae bacterium, assembly GCA_965203685.1. GTDB lineage: Bacteria > Pseudomonadota > Gammaproteobacteria > Pseudomonadales > Azotimanducaceae > VXYL01. Next base: position 3,503,160 of record OZ241908.1, on the reverse strand, counting down.
CGAGGAACGCAAGGGACGGGCGGACGCGGAGGCCGCTTTAGAACGAGAACGCGAACAGCGCCGGAAGGCGGAACTGGCCGCCGCCGAGTCCACGGCGCGCATTGCGGAGTTGGAGGCGCGAGTCGCAGCGCTGGAGACCGGCCGCGGTTCGTCGACGGACGTCGACTAGGCGTGACGTCCTCGGAGACCGCCTTGGCCGTCGTCCGTTGTAGCAGCCCGCCAAGGCACTCCCTCAGGAACCGTAGGCCATCTGGCGCAGTCGCCACCACCAGGGTAGGCGGTAGCGGCGCAGCCCGCCGATGCCGTGGATCGGTGGGCTGAGTCTTCCGTCGCCGAGCCACAGCCTGAAGTCGAGATCGCGCAGCGCCGGGGGCCGATAGTCCGCGACGTGGTCGACGCGCTGCTTCACCGAGTAGTGCAGCACGGGCAGCGTGTCGGCAAGGTTCCCGGTGCAGGCGCGGACCTCGCGCACGTTCCGGTCGAACAGGGTCGAGTCGAACCGCGTGTGTGTATGAATCCGGGCGTCGAAGCGGGGCTCCAAGGCGATGTCGTCCGCGGCGATGACCGTGCCGGTCTCGATCGCGTCGTCGCTAGGCGACGGGCGCGTGATCGCAGTCTCGTCCATGACGATGAGGTCGGCGCCGAGCGTGCGCTGGCAGGAACCGGCCATGAAAGCGAGCGTCAGGTCGGACAGGCCGTCGTTCCAGTAGCCGCCGCCAACGTCGCCGTGGACGCCGGGGAACCAGATTTCCGTGACCCGCTTCGCGTCGTCGGCATCGGAGTCGATCAGCGTCGGCGTAAAGGCCACCCGATCCTCGTCGATGGCGACGACGTGCACGGCGCGTTGCACCCGCTCGTGCAACGCGCCTTGTTCGATGACCACGTCGCTCGAGATCAGGCCGCCCATGGCGGCGACGGTGTCGAAAACGCCGAGAAAGGCGACCGTCCGGCGCTCGTCGGCTTCCAACAATACGGTGGCGAACTTGCGCGCCAGCGCAGCACCCCGGCTGAAACCGAAGACCACGATCTTGTCGCCGGGCCTGTAGGCCGCGGTCAAGTCCGCTTCGGCCTCGTCGAGGATTTGCTGGACATCGCTGAAGGTCGGGGCCAGGGCGAGGTTGACCACCCGACGACCGGCCGAGTACAGGCGACCGAGGAGCGGAATCGTGGCACCGTCCTGACGGGTGCCGATGCCGTTGTAGTAGAACGCCGTCTGGAGGCGGCCGCTCCGGGTTTGCATGGGCGGCTGCGGCTCGATCCCGCCCCCGAGCAGGATGTGCAGCTTGAAGACGTTGCTGATGCTCTCGTCCTGCTTGAAGCCGTCCGCGTCGGCGGGCTCGTTGCCCGTGCCGTCGAAGCTGAAGACGAGGGTTTGGCCGGCGTCGTCGGTAGACACGCTCAAGGGTCCGCTGCGTCGAGGTCGGTCACCGGGATGCGGTCACGCCTCGCCCCCGTGGCCCTTGTTGATCTTCTTGAGTTCGGGGAACCACCACCCGATGGCGGCCATCGAGACGGCGAGCAGAACCGCACTCAGGAACAGCGCGACATCGATGCCGATGTACTCGGCGGCGGCGGCGACCGGGAACATGCCGATCGGCATGATGCCATGGGTCATCATCATGATCGCCATGACGCGACCGCGAATTTCCGGCTTGATGGCGAGCGTCACGACGCTCATGTTGAGCGACCCGACCAGCGAACTGAAGACGCCGATGAAGATGCCGAAGATCATCGCCGCGACGAGTCCTGGCGACAGCGCGAACGCTGCGACCCCGACGGCCCAGATGTAGGTCGCGGCGAACAGGACCTTGCCCTTGCCGCCGATGTCGCCCAAGCGGGCCAAGGTCAGCGCGCCGATCAGCGAGCCGACGCCGAACGCCGTCATCAGGTAGCCGAGGGTGTCTGGGCCGCCGTCGATGACTTCCTTGTTGAAGGCCGGGGCCAGGAAGGTCGGCGCGAAGCCGAACATGAAGGGCACGATGCCCATGACTAGGAGGCCGAGGATGATGCGCTCCTGACCCATGTACCGGAAACCCTCGGCGATGTCCTCGAGCATGCCCGCGTTGGTTTCGGCCCTAGGGTCGCCGGTGTAGTGCAGCATCGCCGTTGCCGCAACGGACACGAGGTACATCGCGGCGATGACGTAGAACACGAGGCCGACACCCGTCGCGGACGTGTTGTCACCACCCGCGAACCAAGCGATCAAGAGGCCGGCAAGCGACGGTCCGGCTACGCGCGAAAGCGAATAGGTGGAACTCTGCAAGGCCATGGCGTTGACCACGAGGTGCTTGGGCACGATCTCGGGAATCACCGCCGAGCGGGCCGGCATGGAGAACGACAGGATGGTGCCGTTGAACAGCCCGAAGTAGATGAAATGCCAGAACGTCACGTCGCCGCGGTAGATGATGACGGCGAGGAGCACGGTGGCAGCCGTGTTGAGCAGTTGCGCGCCGATCATGATCGGCTTCTTGCGCATCCGATCGGCGATGACGCCGCCCCACAGCGAGAACACGAAGGAGGGCAGCATGAACGAAAGGATGACCCAGGCGAGAGCCATCGGTGAACTGGTGATGTCGTAGATCAGCCAGCCGCGCGCCACCATCTGCATTTGCATCGCGAAGGACGCGACGAGGTTGGCGATCCACAGTAGGCGGAAATCGCGGATCGCGAGCGCGTCGAACATGCGCGCTCGTCCGGCGGCGGCGAGCGGCGGAGCATCCGACGCCGCGTCCGACGGTGGAGGTGAAGGTGACGACCGCTGTCCTAACGGACTGCGGCTGCCTAGCACGAAGGGGTCTTGACGCCCATGGCCCTGGGGCCGCCTTGTCGTCGATTCGACGGAGCGGCCATTGTACTCGCTTGGCGGCTCCGGGCTCTTGCCGGGCCGGTGGCGGCTACTGTTCGACCCACCAGCCCCGGACGATCTCGTCCTCGATTTCGACGTGGATGGTGTGGACCTCCTCGTCGGACACGTCGATGGAGAAGAGCAGGAACAGGTGCACCTCGGCGTCGGTTTCGCGGCGCGACACGTAGCGCATCACTTCGTTGCCGCGCGAGTTGACGTAGCTGCTGTCCGGGTTGCCGAGATGATCGAGTACCCAGTCGCGGGTCGTCGTCCCGCTCTGGATCCGGTCCGCGGAGTCCATGGCGGCGCTGCCGTGGCGCCAGCGCGAGTCGCTCTGCACCGTCAGCAGGCATCCCGTGGCGATCAAGCCGGCCACGATGACCATCAGCGCGGTGCGCAGCCGTTGCAGGTGACTTTTCGATTGCATGAGCGTGCCTTCCCTCAAATCAAACCGGGATCACAGTCTATGACGCGTTGGCTGAACGGTTCCTTAACAGCGTCAAAGGTACGCGCCGACGTCCGGTTGCGCATGGTAGCGCTCGGGGATCGGCAGGGAGAACACCCGCGCGGCGTTCAAGCCGAGAATCTTGGCGCGTTCGCCATCGTCGAGTTGGCTCATGGTGCGCTCGATCGCCGCCGCCGAGTGCGGCCATGTGCCCTCGTGGTGCGGATAGTCGTTGGCCCACATGAAGTTGTCGACAAGGCCATGCTCGCGAGCGAGGTCGAGGCCCGGCTTGTCCTCCTGGAAGGTTGCGAAGCCGCGCTCCTTGAAGAAGTCGCTCGGCAACTGGGACAGCTTCGGCCGCACGAACATGTGATGCTTGCGGTACGCCTCGTCGAGCGCCCAGATAGCCCAAGGTACCCAGCCGATCCCGGCTTCGACGCTGCCGAAGCGCAACCCGGGGAAGCGTTCGAGCGCACCCGAGGCGCAGAGGTTGGCGATGGGTTCCATGGTCGGCGCCAGCGAATGCACGGCGTAGTTCACAACGGCACCACCGTTGCCGCGCGACGTGCGGGGGTCGCGGCCGGTGGAGACGTGGAACGTGATCGGCAGATCGACTTCCTGGATACACGCCCAAAGGGGATCGAACTCGGGCAGGTTGTAGTTGGCGTGCTCGTGGTCCGGAGCGCCCCAGACGGGCTTGCACGGCAGCGACAGCCCCCGGAAACCGAGCGCCGCAACGCGTTGGATCTCCGCGATCGCGCCGTCGATATCCGCCGACGCCACGCACCCCATCGGGCAGAGCCGGTCGTTGTAGTCGGCGAACACCTCCCACGCCCAGTCGTTGTAGACGCGGCACATCGCCTGGCTGAACTGAGGGTCGGGTGTCGCCCAGATGGTGAGTCCCTTGTTGGGAAACAGGATCTCGGCATCGACCCCGTCCAGCGCGAGATCGTGGATGCGTTGTTCTGGCGTCTCGCCGGCACCGTTGCGCAGGCCGTCCTCGCCGTCGAAGCGGATGTTGCGGATGCGTACCGGGCGGAAGCCCTCGGTCCTCTGGAACTTGCGGCCTTCGGCGTCCACGGCGACGCCCGGGAGGCGGTCGCGGAAGCGCTTGTCGATCCGCGTCCGCCACAGGTCGGCCGGTTCCTGGACGTGGCCGTCGGTCGAGACCATGAAGTACTTGTTGGGATCGTCCGGACGGGCCGTGCGCGTCCAACCGTCGACGCCCGGGGTTTCCAGTCGCCAGGCGTTGTTCTCGTCCGGTTCGGGTAAGGGGGTCGGCATGATGCGTACCTCGCTGACGGTGACGGTTACTGTAGCCCAAACCTTCCTACGACTCCGGTACGCTGGCCCAGCGTCCCCCGTCGCCTTGCCGCATGATCGCGATGGTCTTGATCACGTCGGGGTTGGTCAGTCCGTGTGGTTTGCCGCCGGCCAGCACGAAGATGATGTTCTCCGCCTGCATCACGGCTGTTTCCGCGACGAACACGGCCGACATCGCGGCGATATGCGGAGTTATGTAGCAGTTCGGCAGACTGAGCAGTCGACTGGACGAGGGCAAGGGCTCCACTTCGGTCACATCGAGGGCGGCCGCCTCGATCTCGCCCGCCTCTAGGGCGTCGGCCAGATCCTCCTCGTTCACGATGGGCCCGCGGGCCGTATTGACCAGAAGCGCCGTCGACTTCATGCGCTTGAACGTCTCGGCATTGAACAGGTACTGGGACTCGCTGGTCGCCGCACTGTGGATGGTGATGCAGTCGGCCTCGCGGGTCAGCGTCTCGAAGTCCACGAGTTGCACGCCGTAGAGGTCGCCCGCAAGCTGCCGCACATAGGGATCGAAGGCAAGGATGCGCGAGACGCCGAAACCGCGCATGCGCATGGCGAACGCGCGTCCGATGTTGCCGAAGCCGACGATGCCGACCGTTTGACCGGAGAGCCGGCGCATCTTGGGCGTGAACGCACCCATGGCGCGCGGATTATCGGCCCAGTTTCCGGCGCGGGTGGCCGCGACAGAGTCGTAGACCCGACGGGTCAGGGAGAGCATCAGCGCCATGGCGTGATCGGCGACTTCCGTGGTGTTCGAGCCTGGCACGTTGCACACCATCACACCGAGTTCGGTGGCAGCGTCGTGGTCGATCGAGTCCACGCCGACGCCGAATCGGCTCACCGCCTTGAGGTTGGGGCACCCTTCGAGCACACGTCTTGAGGTCAGCGGCCAGATGCCCACCTGCGCGCCGTCCGCATCGCCGATCAGTTCGATCATCTCGTCCTCGGTGCGGCACCCACCTTCGACGATCTCGATCCCCGCCGCTTCGTAAAGCTCCCTTTGCCGCCCTTGGGCGCGGCCCTGCAACGCTACTTTCACCACATCTCCCCGTCCGACTCTCAAAGGGTGTGATTGTGCCTTGATTCAAGCCGGAATGCGGACGTGGACGTCCGCGCACCACCTAGGCGCGTCGCGCGTCGGCGCGAGATGCGTTATTTTGCGGCGCTTGCGCGGGTGTGGAGAACGCACTATGGCCGTTGGCGCCGAGGCCACGGCGGGAACCGATGCGGCCTTGGACGGGATCAAGGTGCTCGATGTCGCCGGGACGATCGCCACGGGCTATTGCGGCAAGTTGTTCGCGGACCACGGGGCGGACGTCATCAACGTCGAGCCGCCCGGCGGTTTCGAGACGCGGCGCGAACCCCCGTTCGTTCCCGGGGTCGGTGCTCCGGAGAACAGTGCTCTGCACGCCTACTTGAGCGCGAGCAAGTCGAGCGTGGTGCTCGATGCCAAGGCCCGCCCTGCCGAACTCAAAGACCTGGCGCGCGACGCCCAGGTCGTTTTGGATGACGGATCTTTCGAGGTTGCTGATTTCGCCGACGTGACGCCGGAGGTCGTGGTGTCGACGATTACCTGGTTCGGTCGAACGGGACCCTACGCCGAATTCCAGGGGGCCGGTGCGGTTTGCTGGGCACTCGCTGGTCTGGTCCGCAACGTGGGTCCGGCCGAGGGTCCGCCGATCATCGCCGCCGGTTGCGGCGCGGAAATCGTCGGCGGCCTGACGGCGTACATCGGGACCCTCGGGCTGGTCGTCGCTCGCGAGATGGGCAACGCATCCGGCCCCGACCGCCTCGACACCAGCATCCTCGAGGCGAATCTCTGCTTCACCGAGGTCGGCGGCGTTGGTGGCTACCGCAGCGGACACCGGGGCAGGCGGCTAGGGATCAATCGGTTCGCCCCCACCTACCCGTTGGGTGTCTACGCCTGCGCCGACGGCTGGCTCGGCGTGACGGCGTTGACGCCAAGCCAATGGAAGAGCTTCTGCACGTTGCTCGACATGGAGGAGTACGCCGACGTGCCGCAGTACCAGACCGCGATCGGGCGCCTCTACGATTACGACGTGCTGGAGCCCATCATCAAGGAACAGGTCAAGGACCGGTCGTCCTTGGAACTGGTTCGGCGCGGCCAGGACATGCGCATCCCGCTGGCACCGGTGCCGACGATGGAGGAACTCTTCGTCACCGACCAATACGTCGCCCGCAGCGCGTTCGGCGAGGTGTCGACCGCCACCGGTGAGACCTTCAAGGCACCGACGACTCCGTTTCGCTTGTTCAAGACGCCGGGGGCGTCGGGCGGCCGCGCGGCCCGTCTCGGGGAAATGACCGCGGAGTTGCTGACATGAGCCGCCCAACCCTGCTCGCCGGCGTGCGCGTCGTCGATCTGTCCATGGGCTGGGCCGGGCCGTTGGCGGCCAGGCACTTGGCCGACATGGGAGCCGACGTCATCAAGGTCGAAGGCTGCGTGCGCTTCGACTGGTGGCGCGGCTGGGAGGCGACCGAGGAGTGGATCAACGAGGGCGGTGCCGAGAAGTCGTCCGCCTTCAACATGGTCAACCGCAACAAGCGGGACGTGACGCTGGACTTGAGCACCGAACGGGGCAGCGACCTGTTGAAGCGCCTTGTCGCCATCTCCGACGTGGTGGTCGAGAACTACTCTGCTGCTGTCCTGACGAAACTCGGACTGCCTTACGCCGTGCTCAAGGAGGTCAACCCCGAGATCATCATGATCTCAATGCCCGCGTTCGGTACAGACGGCCCCTGGCAGGGCTACCGGGCGTATGGCTCCACCGTCGAACAGGCCTCCGGCCTGCCGCACCTCTCGGGCAACGCCGACGATCCACCGACGATGGTGCATGTCGCCCTCGGCGACGCTGTCGGCGGGATCACCGGCGGTGCGGCGCTCATGACGGCCTTGCGCACCAGGCATCGAACCGGGCGGGGCCAGTACCTGGACCTATCGCAATCCCAGGGCCTGTTCCCCGTGGGCATCCAAGGCATCCTGACCCAATCGGCGACCGGCAAGCCGCCGGAACGGCTCGGCAACCGCTCGGATCGCTTCGCTCCCAGGGGCGTCTACCCGTGCGTCGGCGACGACGAGTGGATCGCCATTGAGGTTCGTTCCGAGACCGAGTGGCAAGCGCTGAAGGGTTTCGCGGATCTGCCGGACTTTGGGTCGGTTGAGGGCCGCCTGCGACAGGTGGACGAGGTCGACCGCGCGGTCGCGTCCTTCACGCGCGAGCAGGTGGCGGAGGTCCTCATGTTTGAACTGCAGGCCCTCGGGATCCGCGCTGGCCATGTTGCCAGTGGCCTCGAGCTTGCCAGCGACCCGCATTTGTCGGCGCGCGGCTTCTGGAAACTGATGGAGCGTGACTTCGTCGGTGAGCTACCGCATCCTGCGGCACCCTATCGCCTAGGCGAAGAGCCGTTCGACATTGACCGGCCGGCGCCGACCTTGGGGCAGCACAATCGCGAAGTGCTCACCGAACTCCTGCACCTGACGGACGCCGAGATCGACGACCTGGAGTCCGACGGCATCGTCGGAACCAAGCCGCGCCTCGAATGACGCCGCCACTCGCCGGCATTCGCGTCATCGACGCAACCACGCGCTGGGGCGACCTGGCTGGCCGGATTCTCGCCGAGCTTGGCGCGGAGGTCTTCAAGGTCGAACCTCCCGAAGGCTGCGACTCGCGTCACGTCGGTCCATTCGATGGTGAAGAGTCCCTTTACTGGGCGTGCGTCGGGGCGGGCAAGCGGAGCATCGTCACCGACGACGTGACCTCGCTCCTAGGCGACGCGGACGTGTTCATCGAGTCGGCGCGCCCTGACGGGCGCGTGCGTGGGCCCGAGGATCTGGCGCGGGATTTCCCGCACTTGGTCCATGTCTCGGTGACGCCGTTCGGCCTCGGGGGACCGATGGCTGCCGCGCCGGCGGCAGAGGTCACGGTGGAAGCTGCCGGCGGGCTGATCGACCTGCAGGGCGACCCGGACCGGCCCCCGCTGCCGATGGGTGCCATGCCGCAAGCGGCGTTCCACGCGGGAGCCCAGGCTGCGGCGGACGCTGTCGTCGCGTTGTTCGAGCGCGACCGCTCCGGCCGGGGACAGCACTTGGATGTCTCGGCGCAGGCGTGTGTCGTCTGGACCTTGATGAACGCGACGGGTTTCCCGCCCAACACCGGCAGCAACCCGCCGAGCAGTAGCGAGTTCCGTGGGCAGCCGCGACCGAACCCGGTGCAACGGCTGGACCTGCCCGGCAACGTGCAATGCCGGGATGGGCTCGTCCAAGTTCGCTTCCAGATGCGCATCCTGGGCGAGCGTAGCTTCGACGCCTTGCTGCGCTGGGTGGAGGCGGACGGCGGGCCCGTCCCGGACGACGTCCACGGCATGGACTTGAGCCGGTGGCTGTCGCAAGCACGCAGCGGCGAGTTGGACCTCGAACGCACGCAAGTCGCGGCGGACTTGATCGTCGACCACTTGGCCACGAAAACCAAGCAGGAGATCCAGGTCTATGCCGCCGAGCATGGCCTCACGGTGGCGGCGATCCACACGGTGAAAGACCTGCTCGTCGATCCGCACCTCGCGGACCGGGACTTCTGGGTCAGGAACGGCCGTCGGGTGCATGCGGGACCGTTTGCGCGGCTGTCGCGGACGCCACTTTCGTTGAACCGTGCGGCACCGGCGCTGGGGTCCAGCAAGCAACCGCCGCCGCGCCCGCGACCGGTCGCGGACATGGACGCCCCATCGTCCCCATTCGAGGGCTTGAAGGTGGCCGACTTCAGTTGGGTCGGCGTTGGCCCGATGATCGGCAAGGCCTTGGCCGACCACGGTGCCACGGTGGTGCGCATCGAGTCGCCGGACCGGCTCGACCTGCTGCGTACCGTGCCGCCGTTCAAGGACGGCGTGCCGGGGCCGGACCGGGCGCAGTTCATGGCCAACTTCAACACCTCGAAGCTCGGTATGACCCTCGACCTTAAGAACGCCGAAGGCCGGAAGCTGGCTCGGCGGATGGTGGACTGGGCCGACGTCGTGCTGGAGAGCTACTCGCCCGGCACGATGGCCCGTTTCGGCCTCGACTGGTCGACGCTGTCCGCCGACCGCGACGACCTCGTGATGCTCTCGACGTCGATGCGCGGGCAGACCGGGCGCGAGCGGAAGTACTCCGGGTTCGGTGGCCAAGGCTCCGCGATTGGCGGGCTCTATTCACTGGTCGGCTGGCCGGACAGACCGCCGTGCGGACCTTGGGGCGCCTACACCGACTTCATCACGCCGCGCTTCGGCGTGGCAACGCTCGCTGCCGCTCTCTTGCACCGCCGGCGCACGGGCCTCGGCCAGCACATCGACCTGTCCCAGATCGAATGCGGCATCCGCTTTCTCGAGCCCCTGATCCTCGACTACGCCGCCACCGGCAAGGTCGCGAAGCGGCTAGGGCAGGGGTCGCCATCCCTCGATCCGCACGGTGTATTCGCCTGCCGGGGCGACAACCGCTACGTGGCAATCGGCGTCGAGACTCCGACTGAGCGGAGCGCGCTGACCAAGCTCCTCGGTGGTGACGCACTCGCCGATTGGTGCCGCGACCGCGACGCGTTCGAGGCGTCTGCGACTTTGCGCAGCGCCGGCGTGCCGGCATACGTCGTGCTGCGGACGAGCGACCTCTACGACGATCCTCAACTCGTGCACCGCGGCTTCTTCGTCACCCTCGAACACCCGGTGATGGGCCCAACGCCCTACGACGGGCCGGCGACGATCTACTCCCGCACGCCGCAGCGTCTGCGATCTGCGGCACCGTGCCTCGGCGAGCACAACGACCGTGTGCTACGCGAACTGTTGGGCGTGTCGAATGCGGACCTTGATCGCTTGCGGGACGCCGGGGCGTTCGGGCAACGCGCGCCTTGATACCGGGATGCCTGGCAATCGTGCACGTACTCGATAGCTCGCCGCGTAAGCCCATGCGGTCAGTACTCTGTACGCTGCGGAGCTCTCGCGCCGTATCGATGGTGCCGACGCGCGCAACTACGCCGGGTCGTCGACGCCAGCCGGGTCCGCAGGCACCTTTTGAAGCACCGCGCGGAATCGCGCCTGGCTGGCCCGGTCCGCCCGCGTTTGCAGATACTCCTCGGTGAGCAAGGCAGCCACCTTCTCGGCCGCGGCACTCGCGATCATCTGATTGATCGAGACCCCATCGCGTCTCGCGAGCTGCTTGATCTGTGTGTGCAGCGAGTCCGGCAAGCGTAGGCTAAGCGTGCTCATCTTTATCCTCCAGATGGGTAGGATACCTTGGCGAACGTCTGGCCTGTGTTGCCACTGCCGCCTGGCAAAGCGAGCCCTTGTTTCAAGACCCGGGTTGCCGCGACGGCAATCCGCTGTCGATCAATCCCTGAGAGTGGCCGGCATGGCTCGATCACCGTTCTTGGGATTCCTTCTCGCCGGTACCGGAGGCCTTTAGGTGGTGACGATGGCGCGGCGTCAGTCCCCTGCACGCGCTGGAGACTGACGCTCGAAGCCTTGATCGACCACGTCTCTTCGTACTGACGGCCCCGGTCAGTCCGGCCGCTGGGCTACCGCACGGCTTCCTGCCGTTGAAGTCGGGCAGGGCGTGTGGCCGTCCTCGTCCAGCGCCGAGGTGTTGGTCAGGCTGAGGAGTTGCTCCGTGCGGTTCTCGACCGAGCCCTGCATGGTCAGGTCGTCGCCGAAGCCGGTCAGCGGCCATTCGACGCGTGGGATGTCGATGCCGAGGCGTCCGCCTGTTGCGGTGCCTTGTGTGCACGGCGGCTCGCCGAGCAGCACGAGGTAGTCGCAGAGGAAAACGTCCGCGATGCCGTCCCGCGTCTGGTCGCCGTTGATCGCCGTGCGGTAGCCGCCGAATCCGTCGCTGGGTTTGACGGGGACGTACTGTACGAGGTCCTTGGTGACGTTGCGGCCTAAGAGGGTCCCTTGCGGGTCGCGCACGGTCTCCGCGCGCTCCATGTAGAAGAGCGTGAATCCTGCGCCTGACACCTTGCTCAGGTAAACCTCGTCGACGTGCACCGTACTCGGGGCTTCTACGTTGGTGACGATGTCGTTGTCGGGTGGGATCGCCGTGATTTCTTGGGCGTTCGGTGGCATGACGGAGGCTTCCTCCAGGAAGTCGACGTAGCGGTCCTGGGCGGCTGCCCGTGCCGCGCAGCACAGCGCTGCAGCGCAAGCCGTCGTCAGGCCGAAGGACCTGTAAACAGTTCTAGCCATGGGGCTCTCCTTCTTCGTCGGATTCACTCGTTCGGGTGCACTGCGGCGTTCCCCCGCTCGCGGCGCGGTTTCGCGCGGGATGCCCTCGGGCGTTGAAGCCAACACCGAGGGCGATGCGCTCGAAGAGGACGCCGATGTGGCGCGTGAGGGCGTACACGATGACCAGCAACACGATGAGGCCGGTCCACAAGATCGCGTGGGCGATCACTAGGATTCCAGTCATGCCTCGAACCTCCTCGCCAGGAGACGGAACTGCGGTTGCTCTACCTGCATCGGCATCTCCATCAATAGGCGTTAGTGCAAGTTTATACACTTGCGCCTATTTATACACAAGTGCCTAGTTATGCACAACTGACTATTTCAGGGTATTCTCTGGGCGCAAACCCGGCGGCCCCCACAGTCGAAGCAAGGGGCGCCGTCGCTCAAGGGAGACCGCTTGCGCACACTGAGAGTCCATCCCGCAACCGACGGCGCGCTGTCGCAGAAGGGCGAACAAACGATCCTGAAGATCCTGTCCGCCGCGCGCGACGTCTTCATTGAGAACGGCTACGGCGCTTTCAACTTGAAGCGCGTCAGCGAGCGGTGTGGGCTGGCGCGGGGCAACGTCACCTACTACTTCCCGAACCGCGATGCCTTGCTGCAGGCACTCCTACGCGCGGTCATCAGCGGCTACACGTGGGACTTCGACCACATCATGGCGGACACGTCGACCAGCGCAGAGGAGAAGTTCGTCGCCATCGTGCGGTTGATCGTCGAGGATCTCGGCACTCACGAGACCTCCATCTTCTTCCCGGAACTGTGGGCACTCGCCAACCGCAGCGATTACGCCGCCGCGGAAATGGAAGGGCTCTACGCGGATGCCCGTCGCTACCTGGTGGACCTCATCGCCGAGATCAATCCTGGCTTAGGGCCCGACGCGCAGCAGGCCGTAGCACTCTTCTGTTCGGCCGCCTTGGAAGGACAGACGCCGTTCGTCGGCCACGGTCGCGCGCACGGCCGGCGTTTGCCGCAGGTTGCCAACATCGCGGCCGAGGCGCTGTTGGAGACGGTGCGGCGGATGGATCGCGCCATGGTCGGACGACCGCGCCGGTAAAGGCGACATTGGTCGTGGTCCACATCGACGTTCCGATGTGCCGGCGCAGGGACCTAGTCCGCGAACTCCCTGCGTAGCACTTCCCACAGTGGGTTTGGCCCCCGCGGCTTCAGAGGTTCAGGGTCTGCGCCCTGTTCGACGGCCTGCCAGTACCGCCAACCCATCTTGTGACCTGGCGGAATCTCGTAGTCGAGGCCGGTCCATGAGCCGCTGCCGCGAAAGGCGTAGAAGGCCCAGTGCCAATTGCGCTCGTTGTAGATCCGGATGAGATCTCCTAGGTAGGCCGCCGCTCCCTCGAGGCGACGGTCGTACCAGAACTCCGAGGCGACGATGCGATTGGCAGGTATGCCGTGTGTTCGGGCGAACTCCTCGACCGCAAGCACTTCCTGCGCAAGGCGCTCGGTCGTCCAGGGCTCGGTTGGTCCGTTCGGCGACTTGGGCACGCGATCCGGGTACGCGTACCTGCCCTGGTTGATGCGGTAGGTGACCATTTCCCAGGGGCCGGGATTGTGGAATGCGTACAAGGTCCGTTTGTCGTCGACAGGTCGGTTGTACGTGAATGCCTGGGGCGATGCGTAGAACCACCCGTCGAGGATTATGGGGGTGTCCGCATCGACTGAGCGGATTGCGTCGACCATTCCTCGGTTGAACTGGTTGAGGTCGGCCGGCGTGCCTTGGATGCGCTCGAACCACTCGGCGAAGTTCTCGTCTGGCGCATCGAAGCCGAAGGCTTTGTCCGGGTGCGGTTCGTTGAGGGGGTTGTAGCCCACGACAGCGGGATGTGCCTTCAAGCGCGCGGCGAGCTGTTTCCAGAACTGGAAGGCCTGCAGGTGGTACTTCCGGTCTTTCCAGAGTCGCGTGTCGTCCTCGCCCTCGTTCAGTTGTCGCCAACGGGAGCCTGGCAAGCTCAGCATCGCGAGGACGACCTTGACGCTGTTCCGCTCGGCTTCGTCGAGCGCCTCGATCAACAGGGCCAGATCCGTTTCGTTGATGTCCTGAAAGCTGTCCGCGTTGCCAATCAGGAAGTCCCTGTGTTCTGCAGGCCAGGCGTCGGGCAGGATGCGAACGTAGCCCAGTCCCAAATCGCCTGCCGCGGCGTACCACTCAGGACGGTGTTGTGAATTCTGTTGGTTGGCACCTTTGCGCGGCGTGTCCCAAAAGCCGATCTTCGACGCTTGGGCGATCGCACTGCTGGCGCATAGCAATGCGATGCACGGGAGTAGGCGAACGACCAGACTAGGCAAACCGCGCCGCGTTGATCTCAGTCAGCAACCGCATCGCCTGCATCGACTCCGCCTCGTCGTACTGCGGGCACACGGTCAGTCCAGCCGCGAGGCAGCGATGCACGGCTTCCGCCTGGTACAGGAATCCGTGCTGGTTCGGGTACCACGTTGGCATCCCGACGTTGCCGGGTAGCGGGTATTCGAAGTGCTGCACGGGCGCTGGCACGTTGCGCGTCCGGTAGCGTGAGGGCACGCCGCCGGCGGGCGGTATGCGGATCGTGATCCCTGTCGGACAATGGCCCGGCTGCTGGAGGGTGATGCGGCCCAGGGAGCCGACGATTTCGGTGACTTCCGCAAGTTCGGCGTTGGGGGGCGGGAAGGTGAACACGGCCACCTTGCCTTCCCCGTATTCCACGATCGCGCCGCCTCCGCGGCGACCAGTGGCGACGACTTTCGTCGGCGTGGCATCGGCACCGAAGCCGAGTGGCGCTGCCTGGAATGTGTAGATCGGGTCGAAGAAGTCCGACTGCACCAGCGACACGTCGCCGATGACGCCGGTCTCGATGGCGAACCGGGCGTGCTCGACAGCGGGGAAGAAGCGCGTCCACATGGCGTCCTGGAGCATGACGCCCTTGGCCTTAGCAGCAGCGTACATCTCGGCAGCGTCGTCTGCGTTGGCGGCGAGCGGCTTCTCGCACAGCACGTGCTTGCCGGCCTCGATTACGAGCAAGGTGTGTTCCTTGTGCAGCCTGGTGATGGTGCCGATGTAGACGACGTCCACGTCGTCGGCCGCCACCATGTCGGCGTAGCTGTCGTATGCTGCGGCGATACCGTTCCGGTCGGCGAAGGCCTGCGCACGGTCCTGGTCCCGTGCTGCGGCCGCGGTGATCGTGGCACCCGGTACCTGCTGCAGGCACCAGACCCATTGCGCCGAGATGTTGCCGGTACCGAGGATGCCCCACCGCAGGGGATGGGCGATGTCCTTCGCGTCGGTAATGCCTTGGCGAACGTCGAGCGGGGTGGACGGCGGTAGGTCGTTGTTGGCCATTGGACTTGAGGCTCCGCTCAGACGTAAGGGACGCCCTGGGTTTCGACGTACAGCGAGTACAGCGACTGCGAGCCGGTCATGAACAACCGGTTGCGCTTGACGCCTCCGAAGCAGACGTTGGAGACCGTCTCGGGCAAGTGAATCTCGCCGATCTTGGCCCCGTCCGGCGCGAACACGTGCACGCCGTCGTAGCCGTCGCCACCCCAGCCGGCGGCGGACCAGACGTTGCCGTCGACGTCGACGCGGATGCCGTCGGAACTGCCATTGCCCATGTCGCAGAAGATGCGCCCGTTGGCGAGCGTCTTGCCGTCGGCCACGTCGAAGGCGCTGATGGTGCGCGGATGGCCACGCTTGTGCGACGAGCCCGTGTCGACGATGTAGAGGATCTTGTAGTCGGGCGAGAACGCGAGGCCGTTGGGCTTGACGAGCGTATCGTCGACGACGGTGGCTTCGAGCGTGTCCGGGTCGATGCGGAAGGTGTACTCGGGGATCTCCAGCGGCGCCTTGTGGCCCTCGTAGTTGACGAGGCTGCCGTAGCCGGGGTCGGTGAACCAGATGCCGCCGTCCGGGTGCACCACGACGTCGTTCGGCGCGTTCAGGCGTTTGCCCTTGAAGCTGTCCATGAGCACGGTGACGGTGCCGTCGTGTTCGGTGCGCGTGACGCGCCGCGCGCCATGTTCACAGGTGACGAGCCGCCCCTGCCGGTCGCGCGTATTGCCATTCGCGTTGTCCGCGGGATTGCGGTACTCGGTGACCTCGCCGGTGATCTCGTCCCAGCGCAGGATGCGGTCGTTGGGGATGTCGCTCCACAACAGTTGGCGGGCGTCTCCGAACCAGACGGGGCCCTCCGCCCATCGGCAGCCTGTGTAGAGCCGTTCGACGGCGGCGCTGCCGATCACGTAGCGGCGGAATCGGCGGTCGATCACCTGGACAGCCGGGTCGGGGTAGCGGACGGGTTCACGCCAGTCGCGGGTAGTCATCTTGCCTCGTTGCCCTAGAATCGGCGCCGTAGTTTAGCGGCATCGGGACTGGTCATGGCCCGCACGTTCCAGGAAAAACTCCGTGACGCATGGGCCCGGGCGGACTCGGCACTGTGCGTCGGCCTCGACCCCCGCGAGGACCGGCTGCCGAGCGCGTGCCGGGGTGCAGCCAAGCCGTTCCTCGAGTTTGGCCGCCAGGTGGTGGACGCGACCGCCCACTTGGTCTGTGCCTTCAAACCGCAATACGCGTGCTTCGCCGCCACCGGCGCATTCGACGAGTTGCGGATGTTGGTCGGCTACATCCATGAGAACCACCCCGGCGTGCCGGTCATCCTCGACGCCAAGCGCGCGGACATCGGCGATGTGTCGGCGCTGTACGCGAAGGAACTCTTCGAGGTGTTCGATGTGGACGCCGCGACGGTCAACCCGTACCTCGGCTGGGATGCGGTCGAACCGTATACGCGGGTGCCTGGACGCGGCGCGATCGTGCTCTGCCACACCTCGAATGCCGGCAGCCCGTGGCTGCAGGAGTACCCGGAGACGGCACCCGTTTTCCTGCGGGTCGCCGAACGCGTGGCGAAGGAAGACACCGGCAACCTCATGCTCGTCGTCGGTGCGACGTTCCCGGAGCAACTCGCCCAGGTTCGCGCCAAGGCGCCGAGCGTGCCGTTCCTGGTGCCAGGCGTCGGGGCGCAGAGCGGCGACCTCGAAGCGGTGTTCGCCAATGGCTTGGCAGCGGACGGCACGGGGCTGGTCGTGAGCGCATCGCGCAGCGTCATCTTCGCGGGGCAGGGCGACGACTGGACCGACGGCGTGACCGCGGCGGCGACGACGTTGCGGGACGACATGCGGCGCGCGCGGAACGCCGCGTTGGCTG
Source organism: Candidatus Azotimanducaceae bacterium (assembly GCA_965203685.1). GTDB lineage: Bacteria > Pseudomonadota > Gammaproteobacteria > Pseudomonadales > Azotimanducaceae > VXYL01. The sequence continues at coordinate 3,486,105 of OZ241908.1, read as the reverse complement.
CGAGGTAAGCGGGGGGATGCGGACGAGGACGCCGCACTGGAGGCGCGCGTAACTTCGGGCCAGAAGTCGTGCGAAGTCGCTATGCAACGGAGCCCGCAGGGCGGGCATTGGCTGCGATCTCTGAGGTCCACAGTCGTTCCGTAGCGTGGCCGATGGGGTAAGCGTCAGTCAGTCTTGGTCGTCAGTGACGGCAATTGACGCAGAAAATCGAGTAGTCTTCTTCGAGCGTGCGCCGGTTCGCTCAGCCGGCCGCCCGAGCGGCACCGCCCTCGAGGTGATCAGCAATCGGTCCGAAAGGAGGTCTCACTGTGGCCGACACGAAACCCAAGTGGTCAGCCGAAGAGTTAGGAACGATGCGGGCGTGGCTCAAGTCGAAACGTGGCGACCGCCCCTGCGCGACGTGTGGTTCCTCAGCTTGGGGCATCGGCGAATACCCAGCCCAAATCCCAGTCGGTACGGACTTCAGCAGGGTGTACCCATTTTGGGTCGTGTTCTGTTCGAACTGTGGCCGGGCGGACCTCTACAACGCCTTGCTGACCGGCGTTCGAGCCAGGAGCGAGGACGACAATGGATAGCACAGCCGGGGAATCTGGCACTTCGAGCGGCGCCGTAGAAATCACAAAGGGCGCGACTCTCTCCATTGCGCCGAAGGCCAGGACCGTCAACTCTTACCCTGTCACAGAGAATGAGCTTCAAACCGTTGATACGTTCTACCTCCAAGCCAACCGAGCGTATGCGAGCGCGGCTTTCTTCGCGGGACTTGGGGTGAGCACCGCCGTTGAGGCGTTCGCCTTGTCCGATGTTGCCGTAACCGCATTCACCTACTTTCTAGTCGGCTCGTTCGCCTGCATGTCCGTCCTGTCGTTCATGTTTGCTCGAACCGCCATGAAAGGGCGGAAATCACTGATTGCAACGGTCAAAGAAGAGAGCACCAACGGAGCCTAAGCAGCTTTGCGAATCCAGTCGCTCGGCAGCGACCCGGCGTCAGTCCTTAGTCCTGGTGCACCCGTGCCCGCAGCGCGTGGGGGGAGGGACGCGGAGCCGCAGCCGGTTGAGTGATACCAGCGATGCGCGAATGTCTGGTGTCGAGAATCGGCGGCCGCCAAAGCGCCTCTGCACGGGCGCCCGGATGGCCGATTGTGACAAGGGACGACCCGTGCCGAGTAGCTCATTGGGGTTCACTGGTGACCGCTCCCCACCACGAACGCCTCCGCGGTAATCCCACATCGACCCAGAGCCCCTTCTCCCGCATCGCATCGAACCATCTCAGAAGAGCGATTTTCATCTGGGCTAACGGCTCCCCGTACACGGGCCCCATGTAGTGTCGCCAGAGTTCAATCTCCTCGACACTGGTCTCGCGAAAACTTGCCAAAACACCCGCAACGCCTACCAACGACTCTGCCAAGCGCCCATCTACGACCTCGTTGGGTTCGCTCCAATTGGCGTTTCCCAAACAGTCGGTGTAGAAGCCCAACTGCTTGATGTTGTCGAGAGTCGCGGTGTGGTCCGCCGACGGATCCGCAGCGACACGGAGCGAGTCTAGGTCGCTAGCGCCACGCGCCACGAGTTCAGGCAAGATCCACATGGCGTTCTTGCTTCGGTGGCGCCTGTAGTCCTTCCAGGCACGCTGCCTTTCTTTCTCATCAGGCGCCATCGCCAAGTGCCTCAGCACATTCACTTTCCCGCTCTCTTCGATCGACAGCACTGCAAGCGAAACGGCTCTGGGCAGACGGGAGGCCTTGGGCAGAAACTTCGCGTCGTCGGCAAGACCGCGGGCATTTCGCCGCGCAGCGTTCATCCCCTCTGCCACCTGAGCGGCCGAAAGTTCGCCCCGAAATTGCTTCAATCCTGACTCCGCCATCCAACACACCCTAGCAGATCGTCACTCGCAAGCCGCCGGTCTTGGGCCTGCGAAAAACGGTCGAGGGCCGGGCACCCTAGACGCTATGGAGGAGCTCCGCGACTCAACGCGCTGAGGATCATGCCGGCGGTCGATCCCGCCGTTCGATTTTGGCTCTCTCGTCTTCTGGCACCGCGTCGGCGAAGAGTTCGTCTATGCGCATTGGCTCGCTGATCTGCTTCTCTGCGATGTAGTTGACGAGGAAGAGGAGCTTCTCGACTGTTGCAGGGTCGTCCTCTACCGTGATTTTGCCCGGGTGAACTGCGTTGTTCCCGACCACTCGGACCGTGTCCAGAGCACGCTCGATTCTGGCATCCAGCCCTTGCGCTACCCATTTCTTAATGTGGTCATTCAAGCTGTGCCCTTTGGCACCCAAGTGGACGCAGAGCTTTTGCACCGCCAGTCGGAGCAGGGCCGCCGCCCCTCGTGGGGAGTCTTCCATGATGGCGGCGGCTTCCTCATAATCCTTCCGAATGTGCTCGGGAAGGTCGGCGTTCGGCGGCGTCGCAGACCTCTGCCGTGGCAGCACGAGAGACTCGCCCCGCCAAAACGTGATGCGTCTGCAGCGGCTACACTCGCAAGCGTGAAAGTCCGCGATCTCCAAGCGTCGCGGGTACTGCAACACCTTCTTGGTAGCAAGATGCTCCCCCAACGTCGCGGATGCGACGCCGGTGCCGGTGAGGCTGAACCACTCCTGCTTCGCATACGCTCCGCAGTGCGGACAATTGAACGCGCTCCGTTGCGCGGACGGCGGCACGTAAGGGGTGTTCACGGTTCCAAGACGCCTCGGCACAGTGAGGCGGAACTATATCCCACAGGCATCTCCGTATCACCGACAGAGTGACCGCAGACTCAGGCGGCCGACCGCTCGACATCTCCCGGACTAGCACGGAGCTGCACACGTGCAAGTCCGCGCACGGGCTACGTCGCCCGAGGCTCGGCGGACAGCTCGGTGACGTACCCCGCCTCACCACTGATCCGGTGGCTCGCGCGGCTGGCCACCCACCTGCCGTCGACCGGAGAGCCCCAGCCGCGCATCTCGATCAGACCACCGGCGATGACGGCCGGATCCCCCGGTAGCGCCAGTGTCAATGCCGATTGAAAATTCCCCAGAAGTGCCGAGGCAAAAGTCCCCAGTTGTGCGTGGCTGCGGGGTCATTGGGTGGCGGTCCGCTTGGGCGGCCGTCCGCGGCGCTTCGGCGGCGGGGGCGGAGCGATGGGGGCGTTGGCGCGGACGTGCTCGGGGATGAGGTCGGTGTGCTCGCGCAGACGGTAGCTGGCGCCTTCGATCTGGATGACGACGGCGTGGTGCAGGAGCCGGTCGAGGAGCGCGGTGGCGACGACGGGATCGCCGAACAGCTCGCCCCATTCGGCGAAGCCGCGGTTGGAGGTGAGGATCATGGCGCCCTTCTCGTAGCGGGCATTGACGAGCTGGAAGAACAGGTTGGCGGCGGCGCCGTCGATGGTGACGTAGCCGATCTCGTCGACGATGAGCAGCGAGGTGCGGGTGTAGAAGCGGATCTTCTCGGCCAGGCGGTCCTCGCGGCGGGCCTTGCCGAGCGCCTCGACGAGCTCGGCGAGGGTGGTGCGGTAGACGCTCCTGCGGGCCCTGACGGCGGCGATGCCGAGGGCGACGGCGAGATGGCTCTTGCCGGTGCCGGGCGGGCCGAGCAGATGGACCACCTCGGCGCGGTCGACGAAGTCGAGCTGGGCGAGCGCCAGGACGCGGTCGCGGTCGAGGGACGGCTGGAAGGTCGAAGCTCTCGAGGGTCTTCGGCGGCGTCAGCCGGGCGGTCTTGAGAGCGATGCCGATGCGGCGGGTCTCGCGGACGTGGAGCTCCTCGGCGAGCAGGGCGTCGACGGCCTCGAGGGCGCTGATCTCGCCCTGCTCGAGGCGCCGGACGACGTCGTTGAGGGACTCGAGCGCGCTCGGCATGCGCAGACCGACGAGGCTGGCGTGGATGCGGTCGAGCAGGCCGCTCACGGCCGCGCCCCGGGGTCGGCGAGGCGCTGGCCGACGGCGGCGTAGAAGTCCAGGGGCCGCTGCGCCGGGGGCTGCTGGCCGGGCTGTTCGCGGTTCCGGGGCTGCGCGGTGCGGTGGCTGGGGTCGAGCCGGCGCCGGTTGCGGCCCTCCAGGACCGGATGCGCCGCGATCAGGACGCCGTCCTCGAAGATGCGCACCTGGCCGGGATGGTTCTGCACCTCGACGACGCGCCGCCGGGTGGCGTCGGGGACGCTGTAGAGGTTGCCGGCCACGGACACCATGCCGTCGCGGCTGATGCGCCGCTCGACGGTGAGCGGGGCGCTGTAGGCGACCGCCGGCAGCGCCGCGAGATGCGCGCGCTCATCGGCGAACGCCTCGTCGACCACGCGGCCGGTGGTGGCGTGCGTCCTGGGGTTCGCCTGGGCGGTGCGCCAGCGCTCGAACTGGCGGTTCAGGTCGTCGAGGTCGCGGAAGCTGCGGGCGAGGAAGAAGTCCTGGCGGACGTAGCGGAACGGCCGCTCGACCTTGCCCTTGGTCTTGGCGCGGTACGCCTGCAGGCCCGCGGCACGGCGCCGTAGTGGCCGAGCAGGTCGAGAAGCGAGCGGTTGTAGACCACGGTGCCGTCCGCCTCCTCGCCGACGACGGCGGTCTTCATGCGGTCGTAGAGGATCTCCCCCGGAACCCCGCCCACGGCCTCGAACGCGGCGATGTGGCAGCGCAGCACGGTCTGCAGGTTCTTACCTGGCGCAGAACCGCCCCCAGAGCCAGCGGCTGTGCGCCAGCACCATGGAGAACAGCCACACCGTGCGCACCCGGCCCGGCTCGTCGTCGAAGACGGCCTTGAAGTGCGCGAAGTCGACCTGCGCCTGCCGGCCGGGCGGCGTCTCGAAGCGCCGTTCGAAGCCGGCCTGCGCCGGCGGCCGCGCCTCGCGCAGGAGGTCGGTGACGGCCGTGTAGCCGCCGCCGTAGCCGAGCTCGGCGATCTCGCGCCACAGGCGCCGGCCGGAGAGTCCCGGGAAGGCGGCGATGCGCTGGCGCAGATAGTCCGCGTACGGATCGATCAGCCGCGGCCGCGGCTGCCTGGGCCCGTAGCGGGCGGCCTCGATCCCCCGTTCGAGATGCCTGCGCACCGTCTTGCGGTCCAGGCCCGTGCGTCTGGCGATGGCGGAGATGCCGAGTCCCTGGCGCTTCAGGTCGTGGATCATGACGATCTCCCTCAAAGTGACCATGTCCTGCTCCCTGGTGGTCCAGGGGCATCCAAACCGATCGCCGGGCTTCCGCCAACGCCCCCGCGGGGGCGTTGGCGGAAGCCCGAAGTGGGGAGTTTTCAATCGGCACTTCTGGGGAGTATTGATCCGGTACCGACATCCCCCGCCGCGGCGGCGCGGCGTGGCTGCCGCGCGCGCTCGTCGAGAGCCGCATGCACGATGCGCCCGTCGTTCGCTTCGACGGCAGCGCGGCGTTCAGCGCGATGCCGGAGCACATGCGCCGGGCGGAGATGAAGGACTGGCTCGACGAGGAGCTCGCGCCGCTCCTCGCCGCACTCGACCCGGACCGCCGCCACGTGCTCGGAGGCGTCTTCGCGCGCCGCGGCGACCTGTCGGCGTACATGCCGTTGGAGATCGGGGAGACCTCGCGGCGCGTGCCCGTTCCTGCTGGAGATGCGGAACACGCTCCACATGCAGCAGGTGCAGGCCGTTACGTACGTCTGCGACCGGCTGCCGCGGTTCGCCTGCACGGCCCTGGACGCCCGGGGCAACGGCAGCTTCGTCGCGGAGGCCGTTGCCGACGAGTACGGCAGTATCGTCCACTAGGTCATGCCGACCGAGCAGTGGTACCGGGAGAACATGCCGCCCTACAAGGCGGCGTTCGAGGACGACCTCATCCGGCTGCCCAGGTCGGACGACGTTCTGCAGGACCACCGCGCGCTCCGCCGATGCCCGGACGCCGCGTGACGGAAGGCTACGTCTGAAATGCCGGCCATGCCGATGCAGGACGACGACGGCCCGGAGCCGGTTCTCGACCGCGAGGTCGCGACCACGAGGGACGTCCGCGACATCACGCGCGGCTATGTCTCCGGCACTCACTATCTTTGGCCGCAGGACGAACTCCTGCGGACGCTCGGTGCCGGACGCTCCGGCTACCGGCTCTACGAGGAGATGCTCCAGGACGACCGCGTGTACGCGGCGCTGGCCCAGCGGCGCGCGGCCGTTGTCGCCCGGGAGACCGAGGTCGTGCCCGGCGGCGACTCGGCCGCCGACAAAGCCGCTGCGGAGTTCGTCGATGAGCTGCTCGAGGACGCCGCCGATGAGTCGTTCACGAGCGAGGCATCGCCGGACGGCACGCCCTGCGCATTGCTTGTGGACTCGACCAGGACCCGGCGCTCGGCCCGCGGCACTTGGCCGGGCAGCATCCTCCAGGAGACCGGCGGGCGCGGCCTCGCAGGCAGCATCTCCAGCGAGTACGGCAACGACCACGCCGTCGCGGGCACCAACAAGGTCTACGCCGCCACGCACCAGTTTGGGGCCGAGCGCGGCGGTTCGGATCGGATCGGCGAGGTCGGCCGATCCCAGGGGGGACATCCCGGTCCGCCCGTTCCTAGGGGTCGGAGACCAACAGCGTGCCACGATCATCGATGCGCTGAACGACCACTTCGCCCGCGCTGTCCGCTAGCGCAGTCTAGCCCGCAGGGCGGTCACTTCGCTCCGTTGTCCACCGCCAGATTCCACTTTCTTCCGGGAGTTACGCAGGACTTTGGACGTTAGTTTCGTGTCCCTCTAATCGCGCGGGTGTCGGCGGTGGCGCGGGCCGGCACGCGGCTTGATAATCGCGCCCTTTACCCACGGACCCCGACATGCCCGACAACGCATTCGCCTGGGACGACCCCCTCCTGCTCGACGACCAGCTTGGCGAGGATGAACGCTTGGTGCGCGACACCACGCGCCAATATGCCCAGGACAAGCTGATGACGCGCGTGCTCGAGGCGAACCGCCGCGAGCATTTCCACCGCGAGATCATGAACGAGATGGGCGAGTTGGGGTTGCTCGGTGCGACCTTGCCGAGCGAGTACGGTTGCGCGGAGGCGAGCTACGTCTGCTACGGCCTGATGGCTCGCGAGGTCGAGCGCGTGGACTCCGGCTACCGCTCGGCGATGAGCGTGCAGTCCTCGCTGGTTATGTACCCGATCTACGCCTACGGCGACGAGGATCAGCGCATGCGCTACCTGCCGAAGCTGGCGAGCGGCGAGTGGGTCGGCTGCTTCGGACTCACGGAGCCCGACCATGGCTCAGACCCCGGCAGCATGGTCACGCGTGCCGAGAAGACGGGCGACGGCTACCTCCTGAACGGGGCCAAGATGTGGATCACGAACGCGCCGATCGCCGATGTCGCCGTGGTTTGGGCCAAGCTCGACGGTCGGATCCGCGGCTTCGTCGTGGAGCGTGACACCCCGGGGTTCTCGACCCCCAAGATCGAGGGCAAGATGAGCCTGCGATCATCGGTGACGGGCCAGATCGTCCTCGACGACGTCCTGATCCCGGCGGCCAACCTGCTACCGAATGCCGGTGGCCTCGGTGGACCCTTCGGCTGCCTGAACAGGGCGCGCTACGGCATTGCCTGGGGTGCCATGGGGGCTGCGGAGTTCTGCTGGCACGCGGCCCGCCAGTACACGCTCGACCGGTCGCAATTCGGTCGCCCGCTGGCGGCGAATCAACTGGTCCAGAAGAAACTTGCCGACATGCAGACCGAGATCACCCTCGGTCTGCACGGTTGCCTGCGCATGGGCCGGCTGCTCGACGACGACCGGCTGCCGGTCGAGAGCATCTCGCTTTTGAAGCGCAACAACTGCGGCAAGGCGCTGGACATCGCGCGCATGGCCCGCGACATGCACGGCGGCAACGGCATTTCGGACGAGTACCACGTCATCCGCCATGTCATGAACCTGGAGACCGTCAACACCTACGAGGGGACGCACGACATTCATGCCCTGATCCTCGGTCGGGCGCAGACCGGGATTCAAGCGTTCACGGGCGGGTGAGGGCGGCCGCTTCCGCCGGTCGCCGGTCGGCGCCTGGCCTACGGTTGCCTGGCGGCGGCTACGCCGAGTTCGACGGTCCGCACTCGGTCGTCCAACTTGGCCATGTCGGTGCGCAGTTCAGTACGCAGCTTGTCCATGTCGGCCCTGAGTTCCGTGCGTAGATTGCCGATTTCGCGACGAATCTCGGCGCGCTCTGCGCGGGACTCGGCCTGGAACGAACGCGAGTCCGCCCAACTTGCAGCAGCGACGCCGAGAAGCGTGGCACCGACACCGAGGATGGCGACCATCTCGCTCGACAGACCGCGAAGCGTGCGCTGCTCCGGATGCGAAGTGTCTGAATCCGTGGTCACGACCCAGGCTCCATCGATGACGTTGTTATCGACTACGCTAGCCGGTGTCGGTCAGCGTGTCGTTAGGACATTGACCATGTGCATTGTAGGCCACCGTAGGTTCGCGTTGTACGTATTCGCCCGCATGCGCGTAAGAGAACGGCTTACTCGGCGGTTGCCAACAATCGGCTAACATCCTGTGCACGAACCTGTTCCCGGAGGGATCGATGAGCGGCGAACTTGACGGCTTGCAGGTACATGGGGATTGCGACGTCGGTTGGGACGCGAACACGCCGCCCAACGAGGTCGTCGACGAATACGGCGTCCCGGCCCAAGGTCCCGGCTTCGGTGAACCTGATCCGCGCGCGCCGTCGCGGCGTGTCTACGACGACCCCGAGGTCCGTGCGCTGCGCGAACACCTGCGCGCCAACAACGGCATTCGCGGGCTCGAGATCTGCACACCCGACGAGGTCGAACGGGCCGCGCGAATCTACCGCCGCGACGGCTTCGTGGTCGTTCGTGACCTGCTGAACCCCGAGCAACTGGCCACGATTCGCCAAGGCTGCGCGGAAGTTCTCGCCGAGATGCTCTCCCGGCCGGGCTACCGGGGCCGCAAGTACGTCGCCGAGAGCGGTCGCTTGGCCCACCGCTACTGCTACGGCACGTCCTCGTCGTCGCGGCAGATGCTGCACCATCCGGCATGGGTGCAGATGGTCGATCTGCCGACTGCGACGTCGATCCTCACCGAGATCTTCGCGACCGACGACTACTTGGTCTGGGGCGCAGGCGGCGACCTGTCCATTCCGGGCGCCATCGAGTATCAGCATCTGCACACCGACGGCGTCGACATGCAGAACCGCGAGGAGGGTGACCGGAGATTGGCCTTCGCGCGGCAGCAAGGCCTCGACATCGAGCCGGGCAAGTCGTTCGAGGACCTCGACTTCCGCACGCAGCGCCTGGTGATGGATCGTTCGCCGGGCGGTGTCACGATCAACTTCGTGATGACGGATCTGACCTGGGAGAACGGTCCGATCCGCCAGATCCCGGGTACGCAGACCGCGACGCAAACGCCGCCGGTACCCGCGGAGGAACCGGAATGGATGCGCCTTTCCACGCTGGTCGGGGCACCGGCCGGTGCCGGCATCATGCGCGATACGCGGTGCTGGCACGGCGCGACGCCGAACCTGTCCCGCGAGATTCGCGCGTTGCCAAGCGTCGAGTTCTCTGCGGGCTGGCGCCAGGGTCGCGGGTTCCAAAAAACCATGCCGCACGATATTTGGGAGGCGCTGTCGCCTCACGGCCAGCGCATCTGCCGTTTCGTCAAGCAAGCACCGGGTGTCTGGCCATACGGTGCCGGCGACATGCAGCCGCTCGCCAGCAAACGCCGCGAGGGCTACCAGAAGGGCGCGGGAGCCAACGGTACCGTGAGAACGGTTTACACGGACCCGCGTTCGGCGGGAACGGCCGTCCGCATCTTCAACCAGGACGGCGCGAGCGGCGATCAAGGCGGCTATTGATCACGCGCCCGAACGCGGCAGTACGAGGGCTTGAGAGCATGACGGGCGTGACGCCGAAGACCCGGTTCGCCTACGCCGTGGGCGATCTCGGCATCAATCTCTACTTCATGTCGGCGATGACGTTCCTGCTCATCTTCTACACGGACGTCTTCGGGCTCTCGGCTGAAGTGGCGGCGTGGGTGTTCCTCGTCGCGCGGGTGATCGACGCGGTGACCGATCCGCTGATGGGCTACCTGGCGGATCGTACGCGCAGCCGCTGGGGCAAGCTGCGCCCGTACCTGCTGTTCGGGCCCGTGCCGCTGGCGTTGATCTCATTGGCGACGTTCACCGTTCCTGACTTCGACGACGCCGGCAAGATCGCCTGGGCGTACGTGACCTACATCCTCTTCGGCATCGTCTACACCGTGGTCACGATCCCGTACGCGGCGATGACCGCGGTGCTGACCGACAACCACCACGAGCGGACGAAGCTTTCGACGCTGCGCATGGCCTGCGCCTTCGCCGGTGGGTGGGGCGTCTCGGTCGGGATGATGCCGTTGGTGGGCGTGCTCGGCGGTGGTGCCGACGGGTGGATGTGGACGATGGCGCTGTTCGGTGTCGCTGCGACCGCGCTGCTCTGGTGGACGTTCGCCGGCACGCGGGAGCGAACGGTGGCGACGCCCACGCAGCCGATCACGCTCGCCGAGGCGGGGCGGGCGCTCATCACGAATCCGCCGCTGGCCGTGGTGATCCTGGTGTTCGTCCTCGGCATGCTGGCGTTCACGTTCCGCCAAGCCTCGGCGCCGTTCTACTTCAAGTACAACGTCGGCCGTGAAGAACTGGTCTCGCTCTACTTCAGCGTCACGCTCGGCGTGATGTTCCTCGGCCTTGTGGCGATCCCGGCACTGTCGGCACGGCTCGGCAAAGCCGGGGCGATCCGCGTTGGGGCCGTGATCGCGATGCTCGGCGGCATCGGTTTCTACCTGACGCCAGCGGACAACGTGGTGATGGTCTTCGTCTGGGGTGCGTTGCTGTCACTGGGCGGGGCGCCGGTGGCCGTGCTTGGCTGGGCGATGATCCCGGACACGGTGGAGTACGCCGAGTGGCGCACGGGCGCCCGCGCCGACGGCGTGATCTTCTCGACCGCGAGTTTCTTTCAGAAGATGGGCAAGGCGCTTGGCGGCTGGGCCGTGGCCGCGCTCCTGGCGTGGTTCGGCTACGTCGCCAATCAGCCGCAAACCGCCGAGTCGTTGCACGGCATCCTGGTGCTGATGTCGATCTGCCCGTTGCTGGTCAACGTCGTCCTGTTAGGCGCGACGTTCCTCTATCGCCTCGACGGCGAGGCCCACGAGCGGATAGTGGCGGCGTTGCGGGAACGCGCCGAAGCCTAGTAGCGTGTGCGAATCAGGTTGTCGCGAGAGCAAACACGGCCGGCATGCCCTCGCCGCACAGCGACCAGTCGCCATCGTTGCTGACGCGCCAGACTTCGCCGGTGTCCGTGCCTACCAACACGCCGCCGGTGTTCTCGGGATCCACGGTGAGGCCGTGGAAGTTGGCCACGCTCGGCGAGTGGGCGGCGTCGCACAGCGAGCGCCACGACTCGCCGCCGTTCTCGGAGCGGAAGAGCATCGCCTCGGCACCTTTCTCCTGGCCGTAGTGCGAGAACGCCGTCGGGGCGCTCGCGACGGTCAGCCCATGGGGCGCGCGGTGGTCGATGCACATCGGTCGCGAGTAGCGCGGGGTGATTCCTCGCCAGGCGTAGGTCCAGCTTGCGCCGGCGTCCTCGGAGCGGAACACCCCGGCGTTGCCTTCCACCATTTCGGCGACGCCGTCGAGACGGCCGTAACCGGTTGACGCATATAAGGTACTGGGCGAGGCGGGATGCGCGAACATCATGTGCAGGTCGGGATTGTCGCCGGGCAGAACGACCGACCAAGTCTCGCCGCCATCGTCGGACGACGCGATGCCGCCCACCTCGACGCCGACGCGGAGCCGGTCTCCGTCCACGACCAGGGCGCGAGCGCGTCCATCCACGGGTGGGTTGAGCGGCACGCACCAGCCGCCGGCCTCGGCGAGCCGCGCCAATGACTCCACCTCGGTCCACGTGGTGCCCTGGTCATCGCTTCGATACAGCCCCGTCGGCGCTGTGCCCGCGTAGAGCAGGCCGTTGCCGTTGTCCCTGATCTGCCAAACCTCCTTGCCTTCGAGACCGGACGCTGCCCAGGTCTGTCCTTCGTCGTCCGATGCGAAGAGCCCGTCCCCGGTGCCCGCGAACAAGCGCGAGCCGATCTTGGCCATCTCCCGGACGCCACGGCTCTCCAGCACTTGGTCCACGCCGTCATCGGTGACCGTGAACGCGCCCCGGGTGGTTCCCGCACAGATCTTCATGGCATTCCTCCTCACACTCAGTAGAACTCACGGCGCGCGGAGACCACGTCCGTGTTGAACCCAAGAACGTGCATCCGCCCGATGTAGCGCGCGTGCTCGATCTTGAAGCAACGGTCCATCACCACGTCGAGGCCGCCCTTGACCGCAATGTCGGCTCCTTCGAAGCTGAGAACGCCGAACTGCAGCCACAGCGCCGAGGCCCCGATGGCGACGGCTTCCTCGGCGATGCCGGGAACGGCGGCCGGGGCGCGGAACACGTCGACGACGTCGACCGGTTCCGGGACGGCAGAAAGACTCGGGTAGGACTTGTTGCCGAGCACTTCCTCCTCGCGCGGATTCACCGGGATCACCTTGTAGCCGTGGCGAGCGGCGTAGAAGCCGACGAAGTTGCTCGCCCGCAGGTGGTTCGATGACAGGCCGACGATGGCGACGGTCCGCGAGTTGTGCAGCAGGCGCTGGATGACCTCGGGATCTTGGTACTGGGCAGTGTCCGTCACGGCTGGTCTCCTATGCGCGCGAACCCCTGTTCGAGGTCCCAGATCAGGTCGGCGGCGTCCTCGATGCCGATGGACAGGCGGATGGTTCCCGGGCCGATGCCTGCGGCGGCCAGTTCGTCGTCGTTCAATTGCCGATGCGTCGTGCTCGCCGGGTGGATGATCAGGCTCTTGGCGTCGCCGACGTTGGCGAGGTGGGAAAAAAGCCTAGTGCCGCGGATGAAGTCTTGCCCCGCCTTGCGTCCTCCCTCGAGGTCGAAACAGAAGACGGCGCCTGCGCCCTTGGGCAGGTACTTGGCGACGAGGCTCGCGTACTTCGGATTCAGGGCCGGGTGCCGCACGGCCGAGACGTCGTCGCGTTCGCCTAGCCACTCGGCGACGGCCAGGGCGTTTCCGACATGGCGGTCCATGCGCAAGGGCAAGGTCTCCAGCCCCTGCAGGAAGAGGAACGCATTGAACGGGCTCATCGCGCCGCCGAGGTCGCGCAGGGTCTCGGCGCGAAGCTTCATCAGGTAGCCGTAGCCGCCGAACGTCTCGTGGAACTCAAGCTCGTGGTACGCGGGCGACGGGTCGGCGACGATGGGAAAGTTGCCGTTCGACCAGTCGAACTCGCCGGAATCCACGACGGCCCCCCCGATGCTGGTGCCGTGGCCACCGAGGAATTTGGTGACCGAATACACCACGATGTCCGCACCCCATTCGATGGGCCGGCACAGGTAAGGCGTCGCGAACGTGTTGTCCACCATCAGCGGGATGCCGGCGTCCTTGGCGATGCCGGCGACCGCCTCGATATCGAGGATGTTGCCGGCCGGGTTGCCGATCGTCTCGGCGTAAAGGATCTTCGTCTTGTCGTTGACAGCATTGCGCCACGTGGTGAGGTCGTCGGGATCGACGAAATCGAGGCCAACGGCGAGCTTGCGTGCCAAGTGCTTGAGTTGGGTGACCGTGCCACCGTAGAGGGCCGAGGACGCAACCATGTGGTCGCCCGGCGTCAGCAGCGTGAACAGCGCCGCGGACTGGGCGGCCATGCCGCTTGCGAAGGCGACGGCGCCGATGCCGCCGTCGAGGTTGGACAGACGCTCCTCCAGCGACGCCACGGTCGGGTTCATGATCCGCGAGTACGTATTCCCGTACTCCTGCAGGTTGAAGTACGCGGCCGCCGATTCCGGGTCCTCGAAGACGTAGCTCGACGTCTGGTAGATCGGTATGGCGCGCGCGCCCGTGGACGGCTCCGGTCGCGCGCCCGCATGGATGGCGCGGGTGTGGAAGCCGAAGCTGTGGTCTGGTTTGTACTCGTCGTTCATGTCGTTCAGTCGATGAAAGGCTGTCCCTCGGGCCAGGTGTTCTGGGGTTCGTAGCCAAGGACCGCCGCCGTCCGGGACAGGTCGATGCGCCGCTTGCGCGCGGGCACGCTGGTGGCGAACAGGATCTCGAAGCGCGAGGACGCGAGGTCGGCCTCCACGCACGCGGTGAAGAACCGGCCGGCATCCGTGTGGCTCAAGTAGACGTCCGTGCCGACGGGACTGGCGAGAAGCTCCTCGGCGTGGGGCTTGGATCGCGGCAGCCAGCCAAGGCGGGCGGCGATCACCGAGAGTCCGTAGACGCGCGCGTACATCTCGCCGGTGTCCTCGGCCCACAGTTTCGTCAGGGCATAGTGGTTGATCACGCGAGGCCCGTCTTCCACGGTGACGGGTCGGTCCCAGCGGTGGCCGGTGACCACCTGTACGGAACTCGTCAGTACGAGGCGCGGGACGTTGGCGCGACGTGCCGCGTCGCAGACGTGGTACAGACCGCGGACGTTCGGCTCGATCAGTTCGTCGATGAAGTCGGCCTCGTCCGGGGTCGCGGCCAGGTGGATGATGGCGTCCTGCCCCTCGGCGGCTCCCCGGACGGCTTCGCGGTCCATCAGATCGGCCACGAGCGCGGTCTCGACCCCGGGCGTGGGGCGCCGGTCGAAGCCGGTGACCTTGTGGCCGGCCTGGGCGAGTGCGGCACACACGGCGCTACCGACACCACCCGCGGAACCGGTCACCAGCACCGATTTGGCAACGGCCATTGCGTTCCTCCGTTTGGATTTTTGCGTCCATACTAACGTGATCCGTCAATGGCCCGCATAGGGAGAGCCGATGTTGCGCGTTGCGGCGATGAGCCGGTGGCACGTCCACGCCGACCAGTACGTTCGCGAGATCAAGGAGCACCCGCAAGCCGACATCAGTGTCGTGTGGGACGAAGACCCGGAGCGCGGCGCTGACTGGGCGGCGAGTCTCGACGTGCCCTTCGAAGGAGACCTCGACGCGGTCCTCCGGCGCGACGATGTCGACGCCGTCAGCGTCACGACGCCGACAAGCATGCATCCCGAGGTGATGATCGCGGCCGCCGACGCGGGCAAGCACATCTTCACCGAGAAGGTGCTCGCGACCACGATCCCGGATGCGCGCCGGATCGCGGGGGCCGTCAAGGACGCGGGCGTACAGTTCTGCATCTCGTTCCCGCGCCGCACGATCCCGGCCACGCTGTACGCGAAGCAGGCAGCGGAACAGGGCTTGTTCGGTGACATCACTGCCGTGCGCGTGCGGATCGCCCACGACGGCGCCGTGCGCGACTGGTTGCCGGCGCATTTCTACGACCCGGAGACCACGGGAGGCGGCGCGATGATGGACCTCGGCGCCCACGGCATGTACATCTGCCGCTGGCTGCTCGGTCGGCCGAAGCGGGTCGTGTCGGTTTTCA
Organism: Candidatus Azotimanducaceae bacterium; assembly: GCA_965203685.1. Taxonomy (GTDB): domain Bacteria; phylum Pseudomonadota; class Gammaproteobacteria; order Pseudomonadales; family Azotimanducaceae; genus VXYL01. The sequence goes on along the minus strand of OZ241908.1, from coordinate 3,470,748 downwards.
ACACCGTCACCGGTCGAGCGGTCGACGACAATACCGTCTCGGTGATCGAGTTCGAGAACGGCGCCATTGCCGTCAACGAGACCTCGTTCACGAGCTTCGGCGGTGCGTATTCGCTGGAAATCGACGGTACCGAGGGCGGCTACCGGATGCTCTCTCCTGGGGACGTCCAGGTGCGCTCGAAGCATCTGTACGGCACCAAGTGGCAGGCACCCGCCGAACTACCGGAGGCCCACGCCAAGCCCGTGGATCAGTGGATCGCGGGTTGCGTGGACGGCGCGCCGATCGAGTTCACGATTGACGACGCGGTGGACCTGACCGAACTGATGGCGGCTGCATACCGGGCCGCCGAAACCGGACAGAGCTTCGCGTTCGAGTAATGCCGACGATCCAACGCTTCGCTCCGCACGAGGCCGAGCGCGCCGCCCAGGCCATCGCCGAAGACGGCTGCGTGATCCTCGAGCGTGCCATACCGACCTCGCCGCTGGTCGCCTTGCGGCGCCGGATGGACCGCGACACCGCCGATCTCGTGCGCTACTGCGCGACCATCGGCGGTAATCCCCGGGAGCGGGGACACCTGCAGCAGGGACCGCCGCCGTTCGTCGATTATGTGTTCGGCGACGTTGCCATGAACGCCCAGGTCAACGCGGTGGCCGAGGCGCTCTTCGGCGGCCGTCCACAACTGACCTTCTACAACGGCAATACGAACTGCCCCGGAAGCGTCCGCCAGCGTCTGCACATGGATGGCCGCCACACCACCGAGCCCGGCGAGCCGGTGCCGGCGACCTCGGCCGTCGTCGTCAACATTCCACCAGGAGGCATGGACGACGCCAACGGCGCGATCGAGTTGTGGCCCGGCAGCCACCGCGTGGCCGTGCATGGGGCGCCGCAGGGGGTTCCGGGCGAAATGGAGTCCGAACGGCGGCGGATTCGGCCACCGGAGAATCCGCGGGCGGTTCCGGGGGACGTGCTGATTCGCGACGTCCTGCTTTGGCATCGTGGCGTTCCGAACAACTCAAACCGCCCGCGCCACATGATCGCGCTGATTCTCTCGGCGCCCAGTGACGACGAACGATCGGGCCGCACGCTCCGTTTCGGCCGGGGCTGCGAGGCCGCGCTCGAGGGCCGCGGCGTCGACACCAACGCGGCCTACGTGGACGAACCGGTCGACTACCTGTTCGGTCCCACCAAGCGCATCTACCAACACAGACTGGGGAATCGGCCATGACCAATGTGCAACTGGACCTCGCCTCGCCCGGACGGGCGGTCCCCGAGAACATCGACCTGGCGCTCTTGGCGGAGCGTTGTGGCTGGGGCGGGTTCTGGGTAGCGGAAACGACTGGCGCAGATGCGGTCTCAACGGCAGCCGCCGTCGCGGCGCGGCTTTCCACCGGTCGCGTGGGCACGGCAATCGTGCCGATGCAGACCCGCAACCCGATGCTGCTCGCGATGTCGGCGGCGGCGATCGGCCAGATCGCACCCGGCGGATTCACCTTGGGTCTCGGCACGAGCACCCCGATCATCGTCGAGGACTGGCACGCGACGGCGTGGGGCGACTCGGCCTTGGCGCTGACCCGCGAGTGCGTGGACTTGACGCGCCGACTCCTCGCCGGGGAGCGCATCACCACCGACTCCGGCCGCTGGCGCTATCGACGGGCGGCCCTCCTGGCACCCCCGGAGTCGCCGCCGCCGATCTACCTCGGCGCACTCAACGACCGGATGCTGGAACTGGCCGGCGAGATTGCCGACGGCGTGATCCTGAACTTCGTGACCGTGGCCGATGTTGCCCACGCCAAGGAGCGCGTGGCGGCGGGCGCGGCGCGCGTCGGACGCGACCTCGACGGATTCGAACTCATGGTGTTCTTCCGGGCTACCGTGACCGATGACTACGAACGCGTGCGTCAACGCTATCAGCGCGAATTGCTGACCTACGTGATGGCGCCGGTCTACGAGCGCATGTTCGCGCGGGAAGGCTTCGGCGAGGCTTGTGGGGAAGTGCAGAAGCTCTGGCGCGCCAGGGAACGGGATCGAGCCCTTGAAGCGATCCCGCAAGCGTTGATCCGCGAACGGACCCTGGTTGGAGAAGCGGAGCAGATCGACGAACGCCTCGAGGCGTACGCCGCGGCCGGCGTGGACTCGGCGATGGTGTTCCCGGTGGCGATTCCGGAGGCGGACTACGTCGTCGATTGTGGCCGGATCATCGAAGCGATGGCTCCTGGGGCGCGCTGACGCCACCCAACGCTGAGTGTGCTACCGGGTAGTGCGTTCCAGGATTGTCTCGCGCATGCCTTCAAACAGACCTTCCAGCCGTGCAAGTCGCTCTCGCATCTCAAGTTCCAGCCGCTTGAGGTCCCCGTCGATCCGCTTGATTTCCTCTTCGAGGTGCTTGAACCGCGTATTGAACTCTTGTCGCACCGAGCGATTAGACGCCGCGATTGCGATCAGAATGACGATTCCCGTTCCGATGACGGTCCAGCTTTCGGGCTCCACGAAATCTCCGATGGCCTGCAAAACATGGCGTAGATGCCGAGCATCATACGCGCGCCATCCCAGGCTTGGAATGGACGATCTCTCGGCATCGCGTAGGAAATCGTCCTTGCGGTGTCAGCCTTCCCTCGCCTGAGACGTTCGCGCGGCTGCAAGCCCCTACGGTGCGCGGATTCGCGTCCCGATTGACGCACCACAGGATTGAACCAGTACCAGAGGCGTCGGTCTGACGTTTGAGCATCGTAGAGCCCAAGGAGCCTTCGGCAATGTGGAAAACGCTGTTGTTTTTGGCCACTGCGGTCGTGCCGGCAATGGCCGCCCAAGAGGAGGCGGATCCACGGTCGTCCCCTAGCAGCGATCACGTCGTCGAAGAGGTCCTGGTCCTGGGAGAGATCCCTGGTCCCCCAGTTTGGAAGGTCGCGAAGGACGATCATGCCTTGTGGATCCTCGGCTACCCGAAATGGGTGCCTGCTGATCTTTCGTGGCGTTCGGAACTCGTCGAGCATGTGTTGGCAGACTCCAGCGAGTACCTGACGTCCGTGGGCGCGAGCATCACGGGTAACCCGTTGAACGTGCTGAAAGTGGCGCGGGTGCTCAGGCAGTTCAGGCGCATGCGACAGATCCCGGACCGCGGGACCCTTAACGACCTGCTGCCAGACGATCTGTACGAGCTCTTCTTGGAGACTCAACTCCGGTACGCCCCGAAGCGGGATGGCCTCGGGAGATTGCGGCCCAGCGAGGCAGCGAAGGAACTCTTCGATTCGGCGGCCCGATCCGCTGGCTTGGAGCGCGGGAGCCGTACCATTCACCGGGCAATCCAGAAGCGAGCCCGGAAGCAAGGACTCACGGAGGTGACAGCGGTGATCTCCCAGCGCGTGGAGGACTCGGATCTCCTCGACTCGATGGCTGAAATGTCCGCCGGTGCGGAGCAAACCTGTCTGAAGGTACGTCTTCAAGGTCTAGATGCCCGACTCGAGGGGCTGAGGCGTCGTGCAGCCGCCTGGGCCGAAGGCGACCTGGCGTCGGTTAGGGCCCATCCAGGCGACCTGGCCACGGAGGTTTGCAACCCCCGGCGACTCGCCTCACGCCCGGAGGCGTGGATCGAGATGGAGTCGCGTAGCTGGGCGCTCTGGCACGACAATGCCGAACGCGCATTGAGGAACAATGCCGCGACTTTCGCGATCCTCCCTCTTACGGATTTGCTCCGTGGCGACGGACCCCTGTCGCGGCTCCGGGAAAGAGGCTATGAAGTTCGAGTATTGTGAAGCCCAGTGCGGACGTGGACGTCCGCGGACCACTCGCCAACCCGCCTCGTCGACGACTTCCGCGGTACGTATCAACTTCACGCCGCGACGTCGCCAGTCGGTGAGCAACTCGTCCCGCGCATCCTCGTTGATCACGCGCGCGGCATCGGTGACCAATGTGATCGGCAGGCCGGGACAACGCTCAAGCAAGCCCTCTACGGCGTAGCGGTTGCAGACGTCGAGGGCGACGCCGTACACGACGACATCGTCGATAGGCAGGGCGTCGACCGGGCCAACGTTCGGGTTCGTGAACACGTCGAAGTAGCGTTTGTGGGACAGGATGCCGCCGCCGTGGCTTCGTAGTCGCTTAAGCACTTCACCCGGCGCATCGTCCGGATTCGCGTCCCGATTGCCGCACCACAGGGTCGAACCCAATACCAGAGGCGTCGGTCTGACGTTTGAGCATCGTAGAGCCCAAGGAACCTTCGGCAATGTGGAGAACGCTGTTGTTTTTGGCCACAGCGGCCGTGCCGGCAGTGGCCGCCCAAGAGGCGGCGGATCCACGGTCGTCCCCTACCAGCGATGACGTCGTCGAAGAGGTCCTGGTCCTGGGAGAGATCCCTGGTCCGCCCATTTGGAAGGTCGCGAAGGACGATCATGCCTTGTGGATCCTTGGCTACCCGGAATGGGTGCCCGCTGGTCTTCCGTGGCGTTCGGAACTCGTCGAGCATGTGTTGGCAGACTCCACCGAGTACCTGAGCTACTTAGGCTGGGTCGTCACGGTTGACCCGTTGAACGTGCTGAAACGGGCGCGGGTGCTCAGGCAGTTTAGGCGCATGCGACAGATCCCGGACCGCGGAACGCTCAACGACCTGCTGCCAGAGGATCTGTACGAGCTCTTTCTGCAGACTCAACTCCTGTACGCGCCGAAGCGGGACGATCTCGGGAGATTGCGGCCCAGCGAGGCAGCGAAGGAACTTTTCGATTCGGCGGCCCGATCCGCTGGCTTGGAGCGCGGGAGCCGTACCATTCGCCGGGCAATCCAGAAGCGAGCCCGGAAGCATGGACTCAAGGAGGTGACAGCGGTGATCTCCCAGCGCGTGGAGGACTCGGATCTCCTCGACGCGATGGCTGAAACGTCCGCCGGAGCGGAGCAAACCTGTTTACAGGTACGTCTTCAAACTCTCGATGACCGGCTCGAGGGGCTGACGCGTCTTGCAGAAGCCTGGGCCGGAGGCGACCTGGCGTCGATCAGGGCCCATCCAGGGGATCGGGCCACGGAGGTTTGCAGCCGCCGGCGACTCTCCTCACGCCCGGAGGTGTGGATTGAGATTGAGTCGCGTATCTGGGCGCTCTGGCACGATAACGTTGATCGCGCATTGAGCAACAACGCCGCAACTTTCGCGATCCTGCCTCTTGAGGACTTGCTCCGTGGCGACGGACCTCTGTCGCGGCTCCGGCAAAGGGGCTATGAAGTTCGAGTATTGTGAAGCCCGGTGCGGACGTGGACGTCCGCGTACCACTCGCTAACCCGCCTCGTTGACGACTTCCGCGGTGCGCGTCAACTTCACCCTGCGGTGTTGCCAGTCGGTGAGCAACTCGTCCCGCGCATCCTCGTTGATGGCGCGCACGGCATCGGTGACCAACGTGATCGGCAGGCCCGGGTAACGCTCAAGCAGTCCCTCTACGGCGTAGCGGTTGCAGACGTCCAGGGCGACGCCGTACAGAACCACTTCGTCGATGGCCAGTGCGTCGATGACGGGGCCAACGTTCGGGTTCGTGAACACGTCGAAGTAGCGTTTATGGAACAGGATGTCGCCGTCGTGACCCGACAGTCGCTTGAGCACTTCGGCCGACGCGTCTTCCGGCTCGACCACGAGCACGTCGTGTAGCGCGGTCTCGGGGATTCGTCGCTGGCCCGGCGTTCCGGCGAGGCAGTGGGGCGGGTACGTGTCGACGAAGTCGGGGTCGTCGGACAGTTCGTCGTCGTTAAGCGTGTGACTGTCCGAACTGCCGACGATGCGGATGCCGCTTGAATGAGCGAAATCCGTCAGCACGGCCAGGTTGCCAACGATCGCCTCCGCGCCGGCGACATAGAGCTTGCCGTTGGGGTGGATGAAGTCGACTTGGGTATCGACATCCCAGAACACACGCGTCATATCGCGACCTCCAGACGGGGATTGGGCCTCAGCGTTCGGCCAACCTTGGCGCTCGGCTTGCCATCGGTCAGCACCACGTCGGCGGTGAAGTCGAACTCGCCGTTGTTCGCGACCAGCGACGAACCGACACCGTATGCGTCCACGGGCACGTTCGCTGACTCGAACGCGCGAACCTTGTCGACGCCGAAGCCACCGGAGGCGACGATCCGCACCGATGTGAAGCCGGCATCGTCGAGTGCGTTGCGGACGTTGTGCACGAGTCGCGCATTGACGCCGCGTGGGTCGAACTGGCCCATGAGCGGCGTCACGCTCTTGTCGACGAGTGTCCCCGACGTATCGAGGCGAACGCCGTAGAGGCGCGATCCTAGGGCGCGTGCGACCTCCAGCGCCGTCTTGACGCTGTCGTTCTCGAAGTCCACGAGTACGACGAGTTGGACGGTCTCCGGAATGTGCTCGGCGAACTTGGCTGCCGCGAGCGCGGTGTCTCCGCCGTACGCGGCGATCGCCGCATGGGGGACCGTGCCGAAGCCAACGCCGCCCCAGCGCTGCGCTCCCGCATCCGTGGAGACCGCCGTCGCGCCGCCGATGTGTGCTGCGTAGCCGTCGCTTGCTTGCACGGCGTAGTGGTCGTGGCGCGCGGCGAAGTACAGCACGTCCTTCGGGGCGGCCGCGTCGACCACACGGCGGGTTTGCGTGGCGATCCGTGTCCCGCGGGCGAGGGCGCCGAGGTAGAGCGTCTCCAGGTTGGCGAAGACATCGTACGGTCCCTCGATGGTCATCACCGTCTCGATGGGTTCGACGACCTCGCCGTCGTGCAGCGCGTGCACCGTCAGTGCCGAGAAGTCGTCGCTCGCGCATTTGAGGATCGCGATGGCCTCGTCCGTGCCGCAGAGCAGGGCGTGGGCCTTGCCGAACACCTGCATCAGCACCCGGGGACGCTTGCCGTCTGCGCGCAGAACGTCCCGCGTACGCACGAAGTACTTGTCGGAGTACGTGCCGGCGCGGATTTCGTCTGCCGGCAGGCCGAAGGTCTCCGGTGGCAGGCGCTCCCGACGCGCCTCGGACATGGAGGCCTTACGCGACCGTCTGCGCCGCCGGCCGCCCGGTGACGCCGGAAACCATGTTGCGCGCTTCCTTGGACGAGGGCTTGTTCGGCTTGCCGCGGGCGGCGAAGTTGAACGGCTCGGTGTCGATGTCCTCGAGTTCGATCTCGCCCGCGAGCACCGCGGCTTTCCAAGCCTCCTGCTCGCCGTGGCGGGCGTGGAACTCCGGCATCACCTCCCGGGCGAAGAGTTCGAGGCTCGAGCAGATGTCGGCGTGCGTATTCTTGCCCGCCTGGTTGAGCAGGATCACCTGGTCGACGTTGGACCTCTCGAGTTCCTTGAGGCGTTCGCGAATCGTGTCCGGCGAACCGATCAGCTCGCTGCCGGAGCGCTTCTGGCCGGCCGGCGTCTGCTTCCATTCCTGGTAGCGGTCCCAGAAGTTCATGGTGCCAGGCTCGAACGGCCCTTCCTTGTTGTAGAGCTGCAACGCGAACTGGAAAAAGGTCCAGCCGTCCGCCTTCGCCCACGCTTCCTCGTCGGTGGGAGCGCACATGAAGCCGGACACGACCGCGATGTTCGGGTTGGTCTGGTAGTCCTCGAGCTTCTCGAGGTCGCGGGTGAAGGTGTTGTAGTAGGCGTTCACCCAGGCGCGCGCGGCGTCCAGGCTCACGAACTTGAAGCACAGCGAGCCCATGCCCCGGTGCGCGGCGTACTTGATGGTGTCCAACTGCGAGCAAGCCACCCACAGCGGCGGATGCGGCTTCTGGAGAGGCTTCGGCACGACCGCGCGCAACGGGAACTTGAAGAACTCGCCCTCGTATTCCCAGCCGTGGTTCCAGAACATCGGCAGCGTGCAGCGGACGGCGTCCTCCCAGACGTCGCGCTTGTCGCGAAAGCGCAGGTTGAAGGGGTGCAGTTCGGTGACCGAGGCGCCTTCGCCCAGTCCCAACTCCACGCGGCCGTCGGAGACCAGGTCGAGCGTGGCGATCTTCTCGGCGACCCGGGCCGGGTGGTTCGTGGTCATCTGCACGATGCCGTGGCCTAGGCGGATGTTCTTGGTGCGCTGGCTTGCGGCCGCGAGGAAGACCTCGGGTGCCGAGGAGTGCGAATACTCCTCGAGGAAGTGATGCTCGACCTCCCACGCATAGTCGAAGCCCAGCTCATCGGCCAACTCGATCTGCGTGAGCGAGTCTTTCAGCAGCTTGTGCTCGCTGTCCGGGCCCCAGTCGCGCGGTAGCTGGTGCTCGTAGAAGATGCCGAATTTCATGCGTTGCCCCTTGTCTGGCTTCCTGTAAGAAGGTTACTGCTCTGCGTCCGCGCGCCGACAGGACGCCTTCCGCTCGGTGGCTTCGACCATGTTGTCCGCAGCGGCGAACAAGGCGTTGTCGTTGCCAATGCAGCCGTGTCGATCCACTCCGGTTGCCTCGCCGATGGTGCGCCAAGACGCCCGCAAGTCGCAAGACGGACGCGCGTCAAGTTCCACGGTCTGCATGGCCTCGAAGGCGACGACCGCGTGGCTGGTGGTCCCCGTGCCCTCGCAACGCCAACCGCCGGGGCGGTTGGCCACGTAGCGGCGGGTCTTGGAATTGAACTGAAGCTGAGAGAACGCCTCGCGCTGCGGATTCTTGGCCCAGAGAGTCAGCTCATAGTGCGGCATGTCCTGGTAGACCGCGTCGCGTGCTTGGGCACGCTCGACCCGGTCGACGATGAAGTCCTGGACCATGTAGACAAGGATGGCGAACGAGGCCCCGGCGAAAACCAGGGTCGCGATCCGCACGGGCTTCGGCGGCAAAGTCAGCGCCGCCATGGTCAGCAGGAGGGCGGCGACGATGGCACCGGTGAGCCCGTGGGCGAGGATCGTCAACCCGTCGACGCCCGCGGGCGTTGTCAATTGCCGGGCCGCGAGCAAAGCGCCCGCCGCGAAGCCGACGGGTGCGGCAGCGAGAGCGGCCGCAGCGACGCGGAACGACCGACTCGTCCCGCGCGCCGGCATGGGCCCTGCTCCCGCCTAGCCCGTGATCGCTTCCAGCACCTTGAGCGGATGGTCCGCAGCCTTCGGGACGCGTCGCCAGTGCTTGACCACGTTGCCGTCGGGTCCCACCCAAACCGTCGAGCGGATGACGCCCATGCGCTTCTTGCCGTACATCATCTTTTCGCCGTAGGCATCGTATTCGGTCATCACCTCGCGCTCGGGATCGGCAAGCAGCGTGAACGGCAGTTCGTACTTGTCGCGGAACTTCTGGTGCGATGCCTCGGAGTCCGGGGAGATGCCGAGAACGACGGTTTCCGCGTCCTGGATGTCCTGCCAATGGTCGCGGAAGCCGCAGGCCTCCTTGGTGCAGCCGGGAGTGTCGTCGCGCGGATAGAAGTAGACGACGACGTTCTTGCCCTTGAAGTCCTTGAGAGATACCGCATTGCCGTCGGCGTCGTTCAACGTGAACGCTGGCGCGGCCTTGCCTTCTTCGATCGCCATGAAGTTCGAGCTCCGGTAAGTGGTGGGGACGGTGCGGCGAAACAGTGTACCCGCCCTGATCGAAGCGAGCCACGCCGCCTACCGGTGCCACGTCGCGAGACAGTGGGTTCGTTCCGCAGTCGATGCCGTAACGGGGTCGCGTTGTTTTAAGAGTGCTATAGTAGTGACTAAAGGATTTAACCATCGTTATATCGCTTCCTATGAGATCCAAACCCTTTCCGCCGTCGGTGCAACGCGCACTCCGCGCCCTCGGCAGCGACATCCGAATCGCCCGCAAGAAACGCCGGATGCCAACGGCGGACTTCGCCGCCCGGATGGACGTGTCGCCGGGTACGCTTGCGCGCTTGGAAACGGGCGACGCCGGCGTATCGGTGGGCGCGTTGGCGATGGCCTTGCTCGCGCTTGGAGAACTGCGACGCCTCGATGAGTTAATCGACGTGTCCAAGGACGACACGGGCTTGATGCTCGACATCGATAGCCTTCCTCAACGCATCCGGCGTCGATCGTCGCGCTAGGCTGGCAGGCATGGCCAAGACCACATCACGGGTAAGCGTGGCGATCGGCGAAGCCCTCGCGCTGGTCGGCGAGTTGGTGTTCGAGTCCGACGGTCGCCGGCAGACCAGCATGTTTCGCTACACCGACGCTTGGCTGGCCGACCCGATGGGTTTTGCGCTCTCCCCGGCGATGCCGTTGTCCACCGCGCCGTTTTTCACGTCCGCGACGGCGGACAACAGTAGAGCCGCGCTTCCACTGCCGGTCGGCGACGGCACACCGGACTCGTGGGGCCGGGGTCTCCTCCGACGGGGCGAGCGGCGAGCGTTGACAGAGTTCGACTACTTGGTCGGCGTCGATGACCTGACGCGCCAGGGTGCTCTTCGCTACCTAGACGCGGAAGGGCAGCCGCTTGCGCACTCATGGCCGCCCGTGCCGCGTCTTGCGGACCTTGCGGATCTGCGACGCTTGGCGAGCACTCCTATTGAGGACCTGGACGCGGCGGCACGGTCCCGCCTCATCGGCAGCGGAGCATCGGTGGGTGGTGCGCGGCCCAAGGCTTGCGTGGTCGATTCGGATGGCGCCTTGGCGATCGCGAAATTCACAACGGACCAGGACACCGTCCCGATCGAGCGCGTAGAGGTCGCGACGCTGTCTCTCGCGAACGATGTCGGGATCACTGCGGCGGCCGCGCGTCTCGAACTCGGCGGCACGTCTCGCCCAGTGGCGATCATCAAGCGGTTTGACCGCCGCCCCGGCACCAAGTCGCAGCAGTCGGATCGGGTTCCGTATCTCTCCGCGCAGTCGTTCATCGGCGTGGAAGTGGCGACCGGGGGCTTCTACACCGACGTTGCCGACGCGCTGCGGACGCACGGGGCAAGTCCTAAAGCGCAACTATCGGAGCTGTTCCGTCGCATCCTGTTCTCGATTTTGGTGTCGAACAACGACGATCACTTGCGAAATCACGGGTTGCTGCATGTTGGCGGCGGCCTCTGGGGGCTGTCTCCCGCGTTCGACATCAACCCGCAGCCTGAACGTACGCGGCATCTGGAGACGGGTATTAGCGAGCTAAGCGGCGACGAGGCGTCGATTGAGGCAGCCCTTGAGGCCGCCCCGTTCTTCGACATCGAGCAAGACGAGGCCCGAACCATGCTCCGCAGCATGGTTGCCGTCATCGACGATCGATGGCGTCAGCGATGCCGCGAAGCGGGGTTGAGTGGCGCCGAGATCACGCATTATGCGCAGGCTTTCGAGCACGAGGAGACGAAGGTTGCGAGGCGCTTGGCAGCGCGCCCTACGCGCTGACCACGCTTTCTCCGCGCCGTGGATCAAATGCGTCTCTGACCGCCTCGCCCACGAAAATCAACAGCGTCAGCATCACCGCGAGCGTCGCGAATCCCGTGAGACCGAGCCAAGGCGTCTGGATGTTCGCCTTGCCCTGGGCGAGCAGTTCGCCGAGGGAGGCCGAGCCTGCCGGGAGGCCGAAGCCGAGGAAGTCCAACGCCGTCAACGTGGTGATGGAACCGTTCAGGATGAAGGGCAGGTACGTGAGCGTCGCTACCATCGCGTTGGGCAGCACGTGTCGGCGCATGATGGTTGCATTGCTCACCCCGAGCGAGCGCGCCGCGCGCACGAAGTCGAAGTTCCGCGCGCGCAGGAACTCCGCGCGCACCACGGAGACCAGGGTCATCCAACTGAAGAGGACCAGCAGGCCGAGTAGCACGAGCGGCCCCGGTTCCACCATGCTCGAGAGGATGATGAGCAGGAACAGAACGGGCAGGCCCGCCCAGATCTCGATCATGCGTTGGCCGATCAGGTCCACATTGCCGCCGAAGTAGCCCTGCACGGCGCCGACGGCGATGCCGATGAGCGAAGCGACGGCCGTGAGCGCAAGGCCGAAACTGACGGACAGGCGGAAGCCATAGAGCAGCCGGGCCGCCACGTCCCGCGCGCCGTCGTCCGTGCCGAGCCAGTGCCGGGCCGATGGCGGGGCGGGCGCGCCTTCCTCGGTGAACCAGTCGATGGTGTCGTAGCTGAACCGGATCAGCGGCCAGACCATCCATCCGCCGCTGTCTTGGACGAGTCCTTGGACGTAGGGGTCCTCGTACTTGGCTTCGGTCAGGAACTCGCCGCCTAGTTCGTGCTCGGTGTACGAGAACAGGACGGGGAACCACAGTTCGCCGTTGTGGCGCATGACGATCGGCTTGTCGTTGGCGATGACTTCGGACACCAGCGAAATGCCGAACAGCACAAGGAAGATCACGAGCGACCAGTAGCCCCGGCGATTGGCCCGGAAGTTCGCCAAGCGACGGCGGGTCAGCGGGGTCAGCCGCGCCATGGCTGCCCCGGTACATTGCTGACGGGATTGTCTGTCGTCCCCTGCACGGGCCTGCGTCTCCGGTCATCCGTAGGTTTCATCGTATAGCACTCGGATAGGTTGGGTTCCACGTGCAATAGACGCCATGCGACGCTTGGAGATCGATGCGGTCGACCTGCGTTCGGCTAGGAGAGCGCCACCTCGAAGAGGCGCTCGTAGTCCTCTGTCGAACATGGGCGGGGGTTTGTGAAGGTACAGACGTCCTTGGCGGCGTGCTCCGCAAGGCTTGGCGTCGCGTCGGCCTGGACACCCATCTCCCGCAGGCCGGCAGGAAGTCCGAGCGCCGCGTTGAGCTCTCGAATGAACTCGGCCGGATCTGCGCCAGTATCGCAACCCATCGCCGCATTGAGCCGCGCGTACTTGTCACCCACGTGATCGCGGTTGAAGTCCAGGATCGTGGGGAGCAGGACCGCGTTCAAGGTCCCGTGGTGCAGCCGGAGGGTCTGATCGGCTCCGCAGGCGTGGCTCATGGAGTGGACTGAACCCAAGCCCTTGCTGAAAGCCATTGCGCCTTCGGTGGCGGCCATCATCATGTGCCACCGGGCGTCTTTGTCGCTGCCGTCCTCAACGGCTCGCAGGAGATTGCCTTCCTTGATCCCGCGCTCAATGCCGTCGCAGGCCACCGCTTCCGCTGGGGGGTTGACCTGGGGTGAGAGCAGCGCCTCGATACAATGTGTCATCGCGTCCATGCCGGTTGCAGCCGTCAGTCGGGGCGGCAAGCCGGCGGTCAGGCTCGGGTCGCACACGGCGGTGAGTGGGACCAAGTGTCGACTGGCGAGGATCAGCTTCTCACCGTTGGCCATGATGATGACCGCGCCGCTCGAGACCTCGCTACCGGTGCCCGCGGTGGTGGGGATGGCGACCAGCGGCGCGACGGGGCCGATCTTCGCTGTGCCACCGAGACCCGCGGTGTATCCCAGTAAGTCCCCTTCGTGCGTCACGGTGAGCGCGACCGCCTTGGCCAGATCCATCGAGGAGCCGCCGCCGAAAGCGACGACCCCGTCGCACCCCGCCTCCCGGTACACGGCGGCCGCCTCTTCCACGGCCGCCTGGGTGGGGTTCTCCGGTGTTCCATCGAAGATGGTCAATGCCCGTTCGTTTCCCAACGCGCCGGCCAGTTCCTTGACCATGCCGAGTTCGACGAGTCCCCGGTCGGTACAGAGCAGGGGGCGCTCGACCCCGTGCTGCGCCAACACCCGGTCCAGTTTCTGACTGGCCCCATGGTCGAAGATCGTGTGAGTCAAGAAGGTCAGCGTAGCCATAGAGCAAAATTCCCAGACGTGTGCGTGAAAAGTGACCGCGTGACGTTACAGGAACGGCGCGTCAAGCTGAACAGCGTTGAACCGCGGTGCTCAAGACCGTGTCGACGCAGTGGTTTCCACTGCCGAAACACCCGTGCGTGTCGATCTACGGTCGACCGCGTCCGGCTAGCGTGAGCAGACCGGTTGCGTGAGCCGAAGGGTCGCGGGTCTCGCGTCGCGCCGTCGCAGGATCCGCGTGCGTGGGCAATTTGGACCTCGGTCATCGGACCCGCCAAGCCGTCACACCGCCTTGGGCGTCGAGTGCGGCAAGTGCGCGCCCGTCTTGCCGCCAATACAGTTCGGCGACCACGCCCGCCACGCCCGCAGCCCCGACCGGACCGCCTTCTCCATCGCGCCGAAGCGACCACACAACTACGGCGCCGTCGCGGCCCCCAGAGGCCAGGCGCAACGCGCGGCGAGCGAAGGCAAGCGTGGTGACAGGTTCTACATGCAGGTCCAAAATGCCGGGCCGCGTGCCCTCGGGACCGCCTCCGTGGAAGCTCCAGACGGTCACCCTGTCGCCTCCGCCGGTGGCTAGGAGGGTGCCTGAGTCATCGAAGGCCAGGGCGGACGGTTTGCCGGGATACCCGGACATCATGGAGTCTTCGGCCGTCGAGCGACGCCAGAAGTGGACCGAGTTGTCCTGGCTGCCGCAGGCCACGATGTCCCCGTCCGGGCTCAATGCCATCGACACCAAGGAACCCTTCCACTCAAACTTCTGGCCGGGCTCCCCGGTCGAGGCGTCGAAGAACGACACGCGACCGTAACAGGCGGTCGCCAATTCTTCGGTGCGGGACCAGGCGATCGCGCTGACGGTGCTCGGATGGTCATCGGAACTCCAGGATTCTTCACCGTCGGCACCGTATACGCGAACCTGCCGAGAGCACGAGGCCGCGAGCCAACGGCCGTCCGGCGACCACGCCACGTTCTCCACCCAGCCGGTACCGACGTCGATGGCCTGCTTTGCCCGACCTTCGGCGACACCCCAGACAAGGACTCGTCCGTCTTGGCCAGCCGTCGCGAACGAGGTTCCGCTTGGGTGGATCGCCATCGCGAGCGCGCCGCCATCGTGAGAGCCATGCGCCGTCCAGGCCCTCCGACCGGACTTGCCCTCGAACGCGTAGACGGCACCGGCGGCGTCGGCGACTACCAGCTTCTCACCGCGCCGAGTCCAGCCGCCGGCGATGGCGTAGTCGTCGACCTCCGCGGACCAGCCCCTGCGAAGAATGCCCGTTGTGCGGTCGCCGCTCAGATCAGACACGCCTCGAAGCCCTGCCGCATGCTCTCTTCATCGAGGTTGCGGCCGATGAAGACGAGCTGATTGCGTCGCGGCGAGTCTCCCCATGGACGATCCGGCTGGCCGTCAAAGAGCATGTGAACTCCCTGGAATACGAAGCGGCGCGACTCTCCCGCGAGGCTGATGAAGCCCTTCATTCGGAAGATGTCCACCCCGCGCTCGCGGAGTAGTTCGCCAAGCCAGGCGTTGAGCCTGCCGGCATCGACATCGCCGTCCGTCTCGATCGCGATCGAGCCCACCTCGTCGTCGTGCTCGTGCTGTGCGACCCAGGTGCGCTCGGCCTCAGGCCTGATTTCTGTTCCTCTCGCGTTCGCAAGTTGGAGGTCGAACTCCTCCGCGGTGTGCTGTGCGTAGAGGCCAAGGCGCACCGGCGCATCGACCTGCAGGAAGAACGACTTGCGCCCGGGATAGTCGAGCTGCAGGTTCGCGTGCTTTCCGACGGGAATCTCTTTGCCCGGACCAATGAGCTCTGCAGGTTCGGCGTAGCGCCGCACACACCACTCCACCTTCACGAAGGGCAGCGTCGTCCACGCCTTGGTCGGGCACGACGACCAGCGACATCGCCGGATCAGGTCCTTCGTCGAGACTGAGCTCGTAGCGGCCGGGCTCGAGCGAATAGACCCCGGTCCACTCGAACGGGTACTCGGGTTCGAGGAAGGTGGGACGACGCTCGAGCACCTGGTCGAGGTCGAAGGCACCGAGGTTGAGCACCGTGTCCACGGGAACGTCAGCGCGCTCGCTGCGCATGACCTGCGCCATTCTGTTCATGTCTCGGAGCCGAGCTTCGAGCCTGTCGAGCGCCTCGCCGTCGACGAGGTCAGTCTTGTTGAGCACGAGGACGTCTGCGAACGCGACTTGCTCTGTACTCTCGTCGCTTCGGCCGAGCTGTTGCTCGATATGGGCTGCATCGACGAGGGTCACGATCCCGTCAAGGGAGAACTCCTCGCGAATCTCGTCGTCCACGAAGAAGGTCTGGGCGACCGGGCCGGGATCTGCGAGCCCCGTGGTCTCCACCAGCACGTAGTCGAACTTGTCGCGGCGCTTCATGAGATTGCCGAGCACGCGAATCAGGTCGCCGCGCACCGTGCAGCAGATGCAGCCGTTGGACATCTCGAAGATCTCCTCGTCGGCGTCGATGACGAGCGCCTGATCGATGCCGACTTCCCCGAACTCGTTTTCGATCACGGCAATGCGCTTGCCGTGCTCCTCGCTCAAGATGCGGTTGAGCAAGGTCGTCTTGCCAGAGCCGAGGAAGCCGGTGAGGATGGAAACAGGTACTTTGGACGGCGTGTTCATCTCGTTCTCCTGGAACTGCCTCTGTGGGACCTCGATTCGAGGTTCGTACCGACGTGTTGACGTTGATCTAGGTGTCTTGCCGTTCCAACTCAAAGCCGGGTCGGATTGGGCGCGTCACCGTAGACGTCCTTCGGATCAAAGGACTTTCTCGACTCGGTGAATACGAGCCGAGCGGGTACACCGGGAGGGCCGCCGCGCTCAACTGATCGGTAGAAGCAGGAACGGTAGCCCACGTGACAACTGGCACCTGAACCAGCGACCTTGACGCGGAGCCAAACGGCGTCCTGATCGTCGTCGATGCGCAGTTCTACAGTTTCCTGGGTGAGACCACTGGTCTCTCCCTTGCGCCAAAGGCACTGGCGGCTTCGGCTCCAGTAATGAGCCTCGCCGGTTGCGATTGTCCGCGCCAGCGCGTCGCTGTTCATGTAGGCGAGCATCAACACTTCGCCCGTGTTGGCATCGGTCGTGATGCAGGGGATCAGTCCGTCGGCATCGAACTTGGGCACGAGCGCAAGGCCCTCTTCCACTTGCTCAACCGACAAGCGCGCTGCAAAGGGTGTCGACGCCGTCGGGTCGGTGCGTTCAGATCCCACCCGGAGCGCTCCCGACCACCGCTATACCCATGTCAAGCTCCTTCCTGCGCCGACGTTGGCCTTCGAGAAGTTCGTTGGCACTTTGTCATCGATGAACGCAATGTTATAACGTAACACCATCAAAAACAGCAATGGAGATCCATGCCATGGAACTCCCCACGACCCGACCAGAGCCCTGCAACGATCCCAACTGCCGCGGGCAGCATGCGCCGGCCGAACGGGTGGCGCTGGCCAAGTCGCTTTGCGCTGCACGCGGGAACAAGCTAACGACACTCAGGCGGCAGGTCCTGGAGTTGCTCTGGGAGAGGGGGCGGCCGACGGGTGCTTACGCGCTGATCAAGGCGCTTGAGCTTAGGTACTCCCGTCGTGTCGGGCCGCCCACGGTCTACCGGGCGCTCGAGTTCCTGATTGCCGAGCGACTTGCCTCGAAGATCGAAAGTCGCAACGCGTACGTCCCCCGCACGCATCCTGAACGCCAGCATGATTGTCTTTTCTTCATCTGCAGCATTTGCGGGGCGTCGACCGAAATGGAGGACCCGCGGGTCGTGCAGGTGCTGACCGAGGATGCCGCAGCCCTGGGGTACCGCGTGACGCGACGTGTGGTCGAGGTGGAGGGCGCCTGCCCGAGTTGCCTTCCGGTCGGCGCGGCCTAAGGCGGCGGGAGTGGGTTCCATGAAACACGGCAAAGGGAGCGCGGGCCCGATGATCCGCAAGAATCCGCGCGGCGATTTGCCGGTCGTCCATGACAGCGCCTTTGTCGACCCAACGGCCATTCTGTGCGGTCGCGTGGTGGTCCATGAGAACGTCTTCATCGGGCCCTATGCCGTGATCCGGGCCGACGAGGTGGATGCCAACGGGCGAATGGAGGCCATCGTCATCGGTGGTCACTCGAACATCCAGGACGGTGTGGTTATTCACGCCAAGTCCGGAGCGGGCGTCACCATCGGCAAGCGGACCTCGATCGCCCATCGCGCGATTGTCCACGGCCCCTGTTCGGTCGGCGACGACGTTTTCATCGGTTTCAACAGCGTGCTCTTCGACTGTGTGGTGGGCGAAGGCTGCGTCGTGAGTCATAACGCCGTGGTCGATGGCTGTGACCTGCCGCCCGGCCTACACGTTCCCTCCACACAGTGCATCGGACCCGACACCGACGTCACCGCCATTGAAAGGGTCACGGTCGAGGCTACCGAGTTCTCGGAGGATGTCGTGCGCACCAACAACTCGCTCGTTCAGGGATACAAGCGGCTTGAGGGGGAGTTGTGACCAGACGCGTCGCCCTGCCAGGCCCGTTCGCTGACGGCGTTGCGGAGCCTCCCGCGCGCCGTCGCGATTCGGGCCGGAGACCGGGGTGTGGGATTCCGTACTGATGCCTAGGCCAACCGGGATCAATGGCACCGCTAAAGGGACTCGTCTCGGGCGCGCCGTCTCGCCTCTAGGCGGCGGCGTGGTCGCTCAGTTCGCCTGGGCAGTTCCTCTAGCAATCCTCCTGTGGGTTGCCGCCGCTTGGGCGATGGGGTGGCTGCCGTGACGGCCGCTTTTTCCCTCCACGACGTCACCCTGGGCTACGACCGCCACCCGGCCGTGCATCACCTCACCGGCCGCTTCGCAACCGGCTCGTTGACCGCGGTGGTCGGCCCCAATGGAGCAGGCAAGAGCACGTTGCTCAAGGGCCTGATCGGGCGTCTGGCGCCTCTCGATGGGCGCTTGGAACGCAACGGGCTGCGCCAGGGCGACATCGCCTATCTGCCCCAGCAGGCCGAGATCGATCGCAGTTTCCCGATCTCGGTGCTAGACACGGTGTTGCTGGGTCACTGGCGCACGATCGGCCTATTCCGCCCGGTCACGCGGGCGCAGCGGCGGCAAGCCGAAGAAGCGCTCCTGGCCGTCGGTCTCGGTGACTTCGGTCGACGCCCGATTGCCTCCTTGTCCGCCGGGCAGTTTCAACGTGTCTTGTTTGCCCGCATGTTGGTGCAGGACTGTGCTGTCATTCTGCTCGACGAGCCCTTTACCGCGATCGACGCTAAGACCTCGGCCGACCTCCTGAGGGTGGTAGTGGCGTGGCATGGAGAAGGACGAACCGTTGTCGCCGTACTGCATGACCTCGACCAGGTACGAGAGAACTTTCCCGACACCTTGGTGATCGCCCGGGAGCCCGTTGCCTGGGGCGCGACGACCGAGGCGCTGCGGGCAGAACATCTTTTCCAGGCGCGACAGATGGCAGAGGCGTGGGATGACGGTGCCGAGGTCTGCCGCCGAGGCGTTGACTGATGGCCATCTACGCCGCGCTGATCGAGCCTTTCGTCGAATTCGGGTTCATGCGCAGGGCCTTGGTGGCTTGCTTGGCGCTCAGCGTCGGCTGCGGCCCGGTGGGTGTGCTTCTTGTCTTGCGCCGCATGAGCCTCGTCGGCGATGCCTTGAGCCACGCCGTCCTGCCGGGTGTCGCCATTGGCTTCATGATCGCTGGGCTCTCGCTCGTGGTCATGAGCCTTGGCGGCTTCATCGCGGGCCTCGTCGTGGCGATCCTGTCCGGTTTCGTCGCGCGCGTGACGCCTCAGCGCGAGGACGCCAGCTTCGCCGCCTTCTATCTCATTTCGCTGGCGCTTGGCGTGCTCATTGTTTCCACGCACGGCAGCAACGTCGATCTCATGCATGTCCTCTTCGGAACCATTCTCGCTGTCGACGATGCGTCGCTGCTGCTCGTCGTCTCGATCGCGACGCTGACTCTTTTTACCTTGGCCGTCATCGGCCGCGGCCTCATTGTCGAGTGCTTCGACCCGGGCTTCCTGCGCGCCGTGGGTGGGCCGGGCGCGGTCGTTCATTTCATGTTTCTGACCTTGGTCGTCATGAACCTTGTTGCCGGGTTCCATGCGCTCGGTACGCTGATGGCAGTTGGCTTGATGATGCTCCCGGCCGTGGTCGCGAGATTCCGGGCGGGCGAGGTCGCGACACTCGCGGCCACGAGCAGCCTGGTCGCATTCGCGTCGGGGTATGCGGGGCTACTGCTTTCTTACCACGCAGACCTGCCCTCAGGGCCAGCCATCATCCTGGTCGCCGGCGGCGTCTACATCGTCTCGGTTGTCGCGGGTCCTCGTGGCAGCTTGTGGACGCGGTTGATGCCGCGCCCCCATCTTGAAGCTTGAACGGCGCCGGAGGAGGCCATCCATGTATCGTCTCTCGCGCCGCTCGTGGTTGGCTGCGGTTGCCACCCTCGCGGTTGCCCCGACGTCTCGAGCTAAGGCCCCGGACAAGCTCAAGGTCGTCACCACCTTCACCATTCTCGGAGACATGGTGAGAAATGTCGGCCGTGAGCACGTCGCGCTCACCACGCTGGTCGGTCCAAACGCCGATGCCCACGTCTACGAACCGACTCCTGCCGATGCACGCGCGCTGGCCCGGGCGGATGTCGTTGTCGTCAACGGGCTCGGCTTCGAGGGCTGGATCGACAGGCTTGTCAAGGTGTCCGGTTACAAGGGGCCGGTTGTCGTGGCCAGCGAGGGAATTGCAGCCCTGACAGTCGAGGGCAACCGACCCGACCCTCACGCATGGCAGGATCTCGCCAACGGACGCCTCGATGTCGCCAACATCGCCCGTGCCCTGGCCGCGGCGGACCCGGCTCACGCGGACGACTACCGTCGCCGAGCCGAAGCCTACGATCGGGAACTGGCGGCGCTCGATCGGGACATCCGCGGCCGGCTCGACGCCTTCCCCGCACACCGGCGCAAGGTGATCACCTCGCACGACGCATTCCAGTACTTTGGGCGTGCCTATGGCATCGACTTCCGTGCCCCGGTTGGTGTCAGCACGGAGAGCGAGCCGTCGGCGGGCGAAGTGGCGGCCCTTGTTCGCCAGATGCGCGATGAGGGCATCCACGCACTGTTCGTCGAGAACATCACGGACCCGCGTTTGGTGGAGCAACTCGCGCGTGAGGCCGGTGCCGTCATCGGCGGCAGGCTCTACTCCGACTCGTTATCCGGTCCCACCGGCCCGGCGCCGACCTATCTCGACATGTTCCGCCACAACGTCGGCGAGATCGCGAAGGCTGTCTTGGGCTGAGCCCCCCCAAGCGAAGGCGTCAGTTCCGCGCCTCGAAGTCGATGCGGGGATCGACCACCGTGTAGGTGATATCGCCGATCAACTGCAGCATGAGGCCGATGATCGTGAATAGGAACAGCGTCCCGAACATCACCGGGTAGTCGCGCGAGATCACGGCCTCGAAACCGAGTAGGCCGATGCCGTCGAGGCTGAAGATGACCTCGATCAGCATGGAGCCGGTGAACAGGATGCCGATCAGCGCCGCGGGAAACCCGGCGATGACGATCAGCATCGCGTTGCGGAACACGTGGCCGTAGAGCACGCGCGACTCGCTCAGGCCCTTGGCGCGCGCGGTTAGAACGAACTGCTTGCTGATCTCCTCGAGGAACGAGTTCTTGGTGAGCATCGTGAGTGTTGCGAACCCGCCTAGAGTCAACGCGCCAACCGGCAGCGCGAGGTGCCAGAAGTAGTCCTTGATCTTGCCGAGCAGTGACAACTCCTTGAAGTCGTCGCTCACCAGCCCGCGTAGCGGGAACCAGTCGAAGTAGCTGCCACCCGCGAACAGGATGATCAACAGGATGGCGAGCAGGAAGCCCGGCACCGCGTAGCCGACAAACAACACGGCGCTGGTCCACGCGTCGAACCGCGTGCCGTCCATGACCGCCTTACGCACGCCCAGCGGAATCGAGATCAGGTAGATCAGCAGCATCGACCACAACCCCAGCGAGATCGACACGGGCAGCCGCTCGAAGAGGAGTTCGAGCACGGGGCGGTCCTGGTAGAAGCTGGTGCCGAAGTCGAGGGTGATGTAGCCGCCGATCATCTTCAGGAAGCGCTCGTGCAGCGGCTTGTCGAAGCCGAACTGCTTCTCGAGGTCCGCCAAGAGATCCGGGTCGAGGCCGCGCTCCGCGGGGTTGCGGACGCCGCCGTCCATCACCGTGCTGCCCCCCATCTCCATCGTCGTGCCCGCGGCGCGGGTGGACAAGGCGCCGCTCGAGCCCGACATCATCTGCTCGATGATCAGATCGATCGGACCGCCGGGCGCGAGTTGCACGATCAGGAAGTTGATCAGCATGATGCCGAGCAAGGTCGGCAGCATCAGCGCCAGCCGGCGCAGGACGTAGCGGCCCATGTACGGTTACTGCTCCTGGGTGCGTTCGAGGTACGCGGTGACGACCGCGTCCTTCTGCGGATCGATCCACCAGGTCTCGGGGAAGGAGTGGTGCCGGTAGCGCGACGATCTCGCTGGCCGGCCGAAGCGGTCCCAGTACGTCCAACGCATGCCACTCTCGATCTGGGTGGGGATCATGTAGTAGCCGTGGAGCAGCACGCGATCCAGGGCGCGACCCGTGGCGTAGAGCTCTTCCCGGTCGTAGGTAGTCAGCGCCCGGGCGACCAGCGAGTCGACGGCGGCGCTACGGATGCCTGCCCAGTTCTCCGTGAACGGCGCATCGGCGCCCGAGGAGTGGAAGAACGACTTGAGATAGGTCCCCAGGGTGGGCGTCGCCCAGTAGTCGTTGATCGCAGCGTCGTAGGCGAAGCCGCGCAGCCGGCTGCGGAACTGCGTGGGATCGACGGTGCGTACCGAGGCGTCGATGCCGAGCCGCCGCAGGGCGTCGATGTACGGCAGCGCCGCGCGTTCCTCGGCCGGGTTCCGGGCTAGGAACTCGAATGTGAACTGCTCTCCGTCCGCGTTCACGAGCCGTTCGTCGACAACGTGCCAACCGGCGTCCGCGAAGAGTTCTTGCGCCTTCAGCATGTTCTCCCGGTTGAGGCCCAAGCCATCGGACTCCGGGATTTCAAACGGCGTCGTGTAAAGCTCGGCGGGAAGCTCGCCGCGAAACTCGTCCAGGAGTTCACGCTCGAGGCCGCGCGGAATTCCGGTGCTCTCCAGGTCGGAGTTGTCGAAGAAGCTGTCGACGCGCCGGTAGAAGCCGAAGTGCTGGACGCGGTTGATCCACTCGAAGTCGTAGGCGTGCAGGAGCGCCTTGCGCACGCGCCGGTCCTTGAGCTTGTCGCGGCGCGTATTGAGCACGATCGCGGCGGCCATGGCGGTGATATTGCGCCGCTCGGCGAGTTCGAGGATGAAGTAGCCGTCATCCCGCGCCGGAAAGTTCTCGTAGGAGGTCGCCCAGTCCTTCGCCACACCCTCGCCGCGGAACGTGACGATGCCCTTCTTGGCCGCCTCGCGGGCGACGGTGTTGTCGCGGAAGTACTCGAAGACGATGCGGCCGTAGTTGTACTTGCCGCGCACACTCGGTAGGTCCCAACCCCAGTAGTCGTCGACACGCTCGTAGACGATCCGGCGGCCAAGTTCGAACTCGGCGATGCGGTACGGGCCGCTGCCGAGCGGCGGCTCGACGGTGGTCTTGGTGATGTCGCGGTCCGCCCAGTAGTGCGCGGGCAGGATCGGCAGGTGGCCGACGCTTAATCCCGCAGCCGGGTTCCGGAACGCCGGGTTGGTGATGTAGATCTTGACCTCGCGGTCTCCCACCTGCTCGGCACGGCCGAAGTGCGCGAGGCCGGTTCGGATGGGTGCCGAGGCGTAGTTCACGACGAAGTCCACCGTGTAGAGGATGTCCGCGGGCGTGATGGGTACGCCGTCGTGCCAGCGCGCATCGGGGTGGATGCGCACCTTGAACCAACTGTAGTCCGGTGCTGCCTCAAGCTCGCCTAGGCGGGCATATTGCGCCGAGGGGTCGTCGTCGCCCGGTTCCAGGATACGGTCGAACAGGTAGATGCCGGCACCGACGAAACCGTAACCGGCGGGGTTGATGCCTTTCTGGATCCACGGGGTGAAGCTGTTGAAGGTGCCGACGACCGGCAGCACCAGTTCGCCGCCGATCGGGGCATTGGGGTTGACGTAGTCGAAGTGGGTGTAGTCGGGCGGGTAGCGGAGTTCGCGGAAGAACGAGAAGCCGTGGTGGTAGCCCGGACCCGACGCGTCGTATGACACCTGCTGGCTGGGCACGTCGGCGGCAATGGGGATGCAGAGGAGGAGGACGGCAACGCCTATGTGGTCGACCTTGAGCGGGACGGCGGCACGCCAGTGCTTGCGTCGCGGTCGATGTATGTGTCGGTCAGCGGTCACCGGTCGTTCCGCTGCAACCGTGCTTCGAGTTCCGCGATGCGTTCCGCGGCCTGTTGCGCCGCGACCTCTGCTTCCAGCCGCCCGGCCTCTGCTTCATCACGCGCGGTCTCGGCTCGCCGGAGTGCGGCTTCTGTCCGCGTTAGCGCGGCTTGGGCTTCGAGCTGCTTGGCCTCCGCCAGACGACGGGCCGTATCGCCGTCGTTCTGTGCCGCCTTCTCCCGTCGATACGCCTCCTCGATCTCCCTGCGCAGGACTTCCTCGCGACCACGGGCCGTGGTTTCAGCTTCTAGCGCTTCGGCGAGTTCGATCGGACCGCGCAGATCTTCGCCGGTCGCCGGGTCGCGGATCCGGAACCGTCCGTCCGAGAGGCGCAGCTCCAGGCCGAGCACTTCGCTGGCATACACGATCCCTCCGCCCGACATCGGAGCGATGGGTTCGTAGCGATCGCCGATCAGCCGAAAGCCCTTGAGTGGCGGCGGATCGACGTAGGCATCCATGGGGTCGAGGATCCAATACTCCTGCACCCCCATGCGTTCGTAGATCGTCTTCTTGACGCCCATGTCCCGGCGCCAGGTGGACCCCGAGAGGACCTCCAGGACGAAGTCCGGCGGCTTGCCCTCGTCGTAGGTGACGTACGAGTCCCGTTTCCGGCTCGGCACGCCGAAGACCACGAACACGTCCGGTGCCAGTCTGTCCACGATCGGTTGGCCGCTTTGGTCGAGCCGCACCTCGCCGAGTTCGTCCACCCGCAGGTAGTGCACGAACATGTCCGCGTGCACGGCGACGTCCGCACGTTCCGCGTAATGACCGCGCAGGCCGTAGAAGGCGTAGCCGAGCGGCTCGAGCTGATAGTCGCTCTCAGCCAACGGCTCGTCGTCCTCGCACGGTAGCTCCGCCTCGGTGGGCAGACGCCACGCGGGGTCGATGCGCGGCAAGCGCGGGAAGTCGTGGATGGCGGGTTCGGCCATGGCCATGCTCCGTGATGTTCCGCTGCGAGCGAAGCCACTCGCCCAGGGCGTGACGGGGCGACCGTACCACAGGAGCGGAGTCGAGATGCCGGGCGCACATTGCGGCTGCTCACGGGACATTGAGCGCCACATGTTGCCGTCGCGGGATGGGCGGACGCGACGGCAAATGTCTCGTTTACGTGTCGGAGATTGACCTTTCGGTTTCAAGGCACTGATGGCAGGTGCCTCACTCGTATCGCGCGCGAATGTCGGCCAGTCCCGCGTCGAGTTCCTCCCGCGCCAGGTAGCGCCCGCGCACCATCACGGCCTCGATGGACCGCGCGTTGTCGATGTCGATGAGCGGGTCGTCGCGCAGCACAATCAGGTCGGCTTCGCGTCCTGGCAGGATGCCGCCCCACGTTTCGCTCTCGCCGAAGAACTCGGCGGGCACAGTCGAGCCGGACGCGATCGCTTCATATGGCGTCAGCCCCGACGCCACCATGGCGCCCAGTTCGCGGTGGATCGAGAAGCCGGGCGTATTGAAGATCTGCGGCGAGTCCGAACCGAGCAGGATCGGCACGCCGGCGTCGTGCGCGGCACCGATCAGGCGCTTGCGCAAGCTCAAGAAACGTGCGGCCGATTCCGGGGTGAATGCGCGCGCGGAACCTGCCACGGCACGGGAATAGCTTCGGCGCAGGTTCTCGGGCAGGTATGCGTATTCCTCGCGCGCTTGGCTTTCGGCCAAGTCCCCGGCGACGTTCTCCAGCAACGTCTCTGTCGGCACCACGGCGGCACCGGAAGCGGTCAGGGCCTCAATCAGTGTCGGAATCCGATCACTGTCGACATCCATCACCAGGTCCGCACCGAACCAGGATGCCTGCCGGTCGGCGAGGCGCGCCGGTGCCACGAGCGTCTCGACGAACCCGTCGAGGTGGTCGATCGTCTGTTGCTTGGCCTTCAGGCTGTCGAGTAGGCCCACCGCACCCGTGACGTGTCCGGCGAACGCGATGCCGGCCTCGTTCGCCGTCCGCGCGACGGCTTCGAAAGCGGCTGCGGAGAGACCGGGGTGTATTTTCAGGAAGTCGTAGCCGGCGGCTTTCTGATCGCGGACGCGTTGCTCGGCACTGGCGACATCGCGCACGCTGCCGCCGCTGAACGACGGCCCGGAAATCGTCAGCGCGGGCCCCAGGACTTCGTGGGCGGCTATGGCTTCGCGCAGTTCGAGATGCGACGGATGACCCATCATGCCGCGGGCGCGGGTCACGCCGTTGGCGACCCACAGAAACAGCACGTCCTCGCGATAGCCCGGGCTATCCATGCGGGGCACGGGGACGTGGGCGTGCATCTCCGCGAGGCCTGGGATGACGTACATGCCGGTGAGGTCGATGGTTTGGGCGTCCTGGGACGCGTTCGAGGACGTGAACTTGCCCTCCCGGACGACGATGTCGCGCACCTCGTAGGTCGGACCCGAATCCATGGTGAGCACTTGAGAGTTGGTCAACCGCAAGTCGGCACCGTGGGCGGCTCCGGAGACCATACCCGCGGCGACTAAGGCCACGAACATCTTGCGCATGGCGGCTACCCCCGCATCGGCGGTCGTACTGGAACACAACGTACACCGACTCCCGTTTCTGGTTCAATTGCTGTCTGTGAATTACGGGCGCACAGCGATGATCGACCGGCAGTTGACGTTCACGGAGGCCGAACTGCTCTCCGACCGAGACTACGCGGCGGCGCACGTCATCGACGGGCAGCGGCTGCACGGCGGGTTCGACGCCGAGGGCACCTACGTGCCGCCTCGCTCGAAAGGGAGGCGAGTCGCGATCGACAATTGGACGGCGGCGCTCCGGGAGCGGGGCGGCGACCTACTCGACGCTGACTCCTCGCTGCTCACCGGGCCACGCGTGCCGAACCCCGCACAGCAGCGCTACCTGATCGAGCGCGGCGTCACGCGGCCGTTCTGGAACGGATTGACGGTCACCGGCAAGATCGAGGGTCGTGGTCGCATGATCGCGGAGATGCCGTTTCCCGACATGCAGCCAATCATCGTCGAGGACATCAGCGGCATGGCCCTCGGGCATCTCAAGAAGGGTCTCCTCAAGGCCCATGGCGTCGACGAAGGCGGTGAACCCGACAAGGGTATCGGCGGTCACGACGTCATGTGGTTCGTCGCCCGCGACTTGGCATTCGGTGCCGAGGCGCACCCGGACATCGAACCGCCCGGGGGCATCGCCCGTCCCGAGGGCGAGGAGCGGTACATGCCGGAACTCGAGGTGCCCTACGAGATGTCGCTGCGCTTCCTGATGAACCTGCTCCTGATCGAGTTCCGTGCAGAGATCGGCTTCGCGACTTCGCAGGAGACTTTCCGCACGCCGGGCCTGTTCGGGGACCGCGCAGGCCGGGCGCTCGAAGCGGCGGAGATGGTCGAGCGTATTCGCACCGACGAGCGGATCCACGTCGAGTCGCTCCGGCTCTACCTGGGCGAGTTCCGCTCGCTGACGGTGAAGTGCGTCGACGGTGGCACCGTTGCCGGGGCCGAGATCGTCGATCGTTTCTGGGCGGGCCTAGTGCAATGGGCGACCGTCGAACAACCGCGGCTTGCCGCGGCACGCCAGCACGAGGTCCTCAAGGCGGAGATCCTGGCCCACGAGGACGGCGCTCGCGTCCTCGAAGGCTTCAACGCTTTAGCCGACCCCGGCTACAGCATGGCGGGTTGACAACTGTCACGGTAGCCGGTGACGGTTGCCCGTTGCGACCGACCACCCCATGCGTATGATGCGGTGATGGATTGTTCGGCGCGATCAGTCCACGCGATCAGTCCGAGACGGTGGCGATGGACAAGAAAGCACTACTGAACGAACTCAAGATCGACCGGGACAATGCTGCCGGCGGGCGCAGACCGCTCAAGTGGATGGTCGCTGTCGCGGTGATCGGTGGCATCGCCTTCGTCGGGTGGGCGTTCGGCCGGCCCTACCTTGGGGGCGCGGATCTCGCGGCCGCCGAAGTGCGCACGGTGCTGGTGCGCACGACGTCGACCGCGACCCCCGGGGGGAGCGTTTTGGACGCCACGGGCTACGTGGTGGCACGCCGGCAAGCGACTGTGAGTTCCAAGACCACCGGCAAGGTGGTGGAAGTGCTGATCGAGGAAGGCATGACCGTCGAGGAGAACCAGCTTCTCGCCGTGCTCGACGCGAGCATCCCGGAAGCGCGGCTTGCACTCGCCGAGTCGCAGTTGGAATCCGCGCGAGCACTCGTCGACGAGATTCGGGTGGACATCCGGCAGGCCGCGCTCGACTACTCGCGGACCAAGGATCTCGCCGAACGCGATCTCGCGAGCCGGGCTGAACTGGATCGGGCCCGCCTCGTGCTGCAAGGCCTGCAAGCGCGGCTGAAACGTACCGAGCGGGACATCGAGGTGGCGGGACGGTCCTTGGCCGTGCAGCGTCGGGAAGTCAGCGACATGGAGATCCGCGCGCCGTTCGGCGGCGTCGTGATCGCCAAGGCGGCGCAACCGGGCGAGATGATCTCGCCGATCTCGGCAGGCGGCGGCTTCACGCGGACTGGGATCTGCACGATCGTGGACATGGACTCCTTGGAGGTCGAAGTCGACGTCAACGAGGCCTACATCAACCGCGTCTATCCGGACCAGCCGGTGACAGTGACATTGAACGCCTACCCCGATTTCCCGATCCCTGCCGGGGTGATCGCGACGATTCCGGCGGCAGACCGCAACAAGGCGACAGTGCGCGTGCGCATCGGCTTCCGCGAACGCGATCCGCGAATCCTGCCGGACATGGGTGTCCGGGTCGCGTTCCTGGAGGAGGGCGACGCGACGCCCGAGGCACCGGTGGAGGCCATACTGGTGCCGAAGACCGCCGTGGCCAGCGGTGAGGGTCAACGCTACGTCTGGGTGGTCAGCGAATCGGGCGACGACCGGGGCATGGTGGCACGGCGAGACGTGACCGTGGGACGCAGCGAAGGTTCGCGCATCCAGGTGACCGCAGGGCTTTCGAACGGCGAGCGAATCGTCGCCACGGCGGTGGAATCCGCCCTGCGCGATGGCGACGAGATCAACCTACTCAACTGACCGCTGACTGACTTACTGACAAGGGGAAGGCCGCATGGCAATCGTCGATCTTAAAGACGTGCACAAGAGCTTCACGAAGGGGCGCGAGCGGGTGGAAGTCCTGCTCGGAATCGACCTCGGCATAGACCAGGGCGACTTCCTCGCCCTGATGGGGCCATCTGGCAGCGGCAAGACGACGCTGCTCAACATCGTGGGCGGCATCGACAGCGCGAGCGAGGGCGACGTCACCGTGGCGGAGGCGGATCTCAACCGGATGAGCGGCCGCGAACTGGCACGTTGGCGGTCGTCGAACATCGGCTTCGTATTCCAGTTCTACAACCTGCTGCCCGTGTTGAACGCACGCCGCAACGTGGAACTGCCGCTACTGCTGACCAAGCTCTCCGGCAAGCAACGTCGGCGGAATGCGGAGACGGCGCTGGAAATCGTCGGGCTCGCTGACCGCGCCCGGCACAAGCCCGGCGAACTCTCCGGCGGCCAGCAGCAGCGGGTCGCCATCGCGCGTGCCATCGTCGCCGATCCGCCGATCCTCGTCTGCGACGAGCCGACCGGCGACCTTGACCGCGAAACCGCCGAGGAGATCCTCGATCTGCTCGGCATTCTCAACCGCGACCACGGCAAGACGATCATCATGGTGACGCACGATCCGAAGGCGGCGGACCATGCCCGTCGTACCCTGCATCTCGACAAGGGCCAGTTGGTGACGGAGGTGGCGGCATGAGTGCACTAGGCTTGGTATGGGCGAACCTGCAACGCCGCAAGATCCGCACCTACCTGACGGTATTCTCGCTTCTCGTCGCGTTCCTGCTGTTCACCGTGCTGCGCACCGTGGCCGTGTGGTTCGAAGAGGGCATCGGCGACACGGGTGGCGTGGACCGGCTGGTCGTGACGGCCAAGTACTCGATCATCGAGAGCCTGCCCGTCAGCCAACGGGGGCAGATCCTTGCGGTGGACGGCGTCGAAGCCATCACGCACATGACGTGGTTCGGGGGCAACTACCAGGATCCGCGCAATTTCTTTCCCAAGTACCCGGTCGAGCCTCTCGGCTACTTCGAGATGTTCCCCGAGTACATCATCGATCCGGAGGAGCTCAACGCCTTCGCCAATACGCGTACCGGGGCGGTGGCGCCCGCTGGCATGCTCGAACAGTACGGCTGGCAGGTCGGCGACAAGATTCCCATCGAGGCCGACATCTATCCCATGCGCGACGGCAGCCGGCTGTGGGAGTTCGACCTCGTGGGCTCTTACACGACCGAGGCCGAGGGCGGCCCGCCGCCGGTTTTCCTCTTTCACTACGACTACTTCGACGAGGCGCGCCAGTTCGGTCAAGGTTCGGTCGGCTGGTGGACTGTGCGCATCAGCGACCCGGAGCGCGCGCCGGAAATATCGAGCACCATCGACACGCTGTTCGAGAACTCCCTGAATCCGGTCAAGTCCGCCACCGAGGACGAGTTCGGGCGCCAATTCGCGGCGCAGATCGGCGACATCGGCCTCATCACTACGGGCATCCTCTCGGCGGTGTTCTTCACTATCCTGCTGCTGACCGCCAATACGATGAGCCAGGCGCTGCGCGAGCGCATCCCGGAACTCGCGGTGCTGAAGACGCTCGGCTTCTCCAACCTGAAGGTGGCCATGATCGTGTTGGGCGAGTCCGTGCTGTTGTGCGCCCTCGGCGGGCTTCTCGGGATCGCTCTCGCCGTGGCCGCCGCGCCTGGGATCAACGCGGTCATGGCAACCGCTGGCATGGGTCTCTTCATCATCGGTTGGGAAGTCCCAGCCATCGCCGCTGGCCTCGCCGTGCTGCTCGGCATTGCCGTCGGCGCCAGTCCAGCTTGGTCGGCGAACCGCTTGTCGATCGCCGATGCGCTGCGGAGGAGCTAGCCATGTTCGGACAGATCCTCGAAATCGCCTTGATGAATCTTCGCAACCTGCCGTCGCGGATCGGCAGTTCGTCCGTGATCGTGGTGGGGATCGGGGGCGTGGTGGGCGTGCTGATCGCCATCCTCGCCATGGCCGCAGGCTTCAAGAGCACCCTAGAACGCGGTGGCGAACCGGACCGCGCCTTGGTTCTGCGCGGTGGCTCCACCAGCGAACTGTCGAGCGGCGTGTCCGTCGAGGAGCGCGGCGTGATCACCAGCATGGAAGGCGTACTGCTCGCAAGCCCCGAACTCTACGTGGTGGCGGACGTGCCCAAGCGCGCCACCGGCAGCGACGCCAACCTGATCCTGCGCGGCGTCACCCAAGGCGCCTTCGACTTGCGCGACGAAGTCACGATCGTCGAGGGCCGCAACTTCGAGCCCGGCAAGGCCGAGTTGATTGCCGGTCGCAGCGCGCACACGGAGTTCGCCGGCATCGACGTGGGCAACACGGTGCGCCTACGTCAGAGTGAACTCACGGTTGTGGGTATCTTCGAGGCTGGCGGATCCGCGTACGAGTCCGAACTGTGGATGGACCTGATCTTCGCGCAATCGTCCTTTCGGGCCGAGGGCGCCATCAGTTCCATGCGTCTGCGCGTGGACTCCCCGGAGCGAATCCCGGAATTGGCCCAGCAGGTGGAAGACGATCCGCGCCTCGACCTCACGGTGCAATCCGAGGTCGAGTTCTTTGCCTCGCAGTCGGAGGCCCTCACCGAGACGATCGAGACGTTCGGCTCCGCGGTCGCGATGATCATGGCCATCGGTGCGGTGTTCGCGGCGCTCAACACGATGTACAGCGCCGTGGTGACCCGGACAGTGGAGATCGCAACCCTGCGCGCATTGGGTTTCGGCGGCGTGCCGGTCGTGATCTCCGTGATGATCGAGTCGCTCGCGCTGGCGCTGCTCGGCGGCGCCCTTGGTGCGGGCGTCGCCTACCTCGTCTTCGACGGCTTCACGGCCTCGACGCTGAACAACGTCTCGTTCTCGCAAGTGGCCTTCGACTTCGCCGTCACCCCGCAACTGGTTCAGGACGGGGTGACGTGGGCCGTGGTCCTCGGTGCGATCGGGGGGCTGTTCCCGGCCATCCGCGCGGCGCGGCTGCCCATCACGGTGGCGCTACGCGGCGAGTAGGCGGCCGCGGCGTCAGTGGACGCGGGCCGCGAGCACGTCGCAAAGCGAGCCGTGGAGCACCGCGTTCGCGGTCGATCCCGTGAGCAACTGAATGCCGTGCTTGCCATGGGTGCCGACGACAATCAGGTCGGCGCCGATGTCGCGCGCGAGGTCGTGGACACGCGGCCCCACATGACCGGCGAGTTCAAAGACGTCGTCCTCGTCGACCCCGTAACTGTCGGCTAGGCGGCCGAGGCGTTCGGCGGCTTGGTTCAGAAGCGGATCGTACGAACTTGTGCTGACGTTGCAGACGGCAAGGTCCGCACCGCAGTGCAGCGCAACGCGGTTGGCTTCCTCCATGACTTGGAAGGACTCGTCGCTTAGGTCCACGGCCGCGAGTACCTTGCCGTAGGCCGGCGGCAGGTCAGAGGGCTGGTCTTCGATATGCACGGCGAGCACGTCGCATGGCGTGCCGTGGATCATGGCATTGGACGTCGAAGCGAACAGCGCCCGGGCGCCATGGTGGCCGTGACTGCCGACGACAACGAGATCGGCGTTCTGGCGAGCGTAGTCGTGCAACGCCCCTGCGGCCCGGCCGTCGAGGACGCGGCACTTGGTGATCCCACGCGGCCTGCAGATGCTCTCCAGGTACTCGTCGGCCTGGCGCCGTACCGCGGCATCCAAGGCCTCGGTCGTCTCGAATGTCCCGAGGGTGTAGTCGTGGTGCTCGTGGTGGAAGACACTGCAGGCATGCACCGCCTCGATGTGGGCCGGCTCTGCCAGTTCGCAGGCCCGCGCCAGGACGGCGTTGGCGGCGCCTTGATGCATGTCCAGACCGACCACGACGCGCTCGAATGCACTCATTGGTTGGCTCCTCGACTTACTGGCTTGACTAAGGCGAACGTAACGCCCCGGCGCCATCCTTGCGAAGGAACAAATCGGTATAACGGCGCGCCGGTTTAGAACAAACGGGCATTTTTCGGTAGTACTCGCGCCGGTGTAAGTTGCTAGTTTGGCCGTTGAGCAAAGCTCGCGGTGTCACGGGCGCAAGCGTCGGTCGCTGTGCGCGGGGTGGGGGGACGATGGAAACGGACGTCACGCTCGAGCGCGGCGTGGTCGTAGTGGCCATATCAGGGCGAATCGACTTCACCGTCGCGGCGGATTTCGAAGCCTGCCTGCGCCCGTTCCTCAACGTGGAGGAGATCCGGGGACTGGTACTGGACATTGCCGATGTGACCTACGTCAGCAGCGGGGGTCTGCGGGTGATGCTGATGGCGTCACGGGCATTGGCCGGGCGATCCGGCGGGTTCGCCGTCTGCTCGCCATCCGAGCCGATCACCGGTCTCTTCGCGGGTACGGGCTTCGACAGCATGCTTAACATACATGACACCCGCGAGTCGGCGCTCGCCGCGTTGGGCTCTCCTGCCGGCACGGCTTAGCGCCTAGGCTCCACGCTAGAAGATGCCCGCTTCGAGGCCTGCGGCCAGTGTCATGCCGAGTTCACGGCAGGCTTCGAGATCCGCGTCACTCACGTCGCCACGCGCGATGATCGGTTCCTGCACTTCCTGGAACGGGTAGCCGCCGGCGATGCGGCGGATGGCGCGCAATGCACCGCGACCGTCGTTTCCGGCGCTGATGAAGATGGCGTAGGGCAGGGGCTGGATCTTGCCTTCGACGGCGTAGAACGTCCGATCGAGGAAGTCCTTCATGCCGCCGGACATGTAGCCGAAGTTCTCCGGTGTGCCGAGCAGCAGGCCGTTCGCCCAGAGCAGGTCGTCGGCGCCGGCCTCCTTGGCCATGACAACGCGGGTCTCGACGTCGTCGATCAACTCGTCGGTCGCGCCCGCATGGGCGGCTTCGGCCAGGGCACGCGTGTGGCCCGTCTGCGTGTGATAAACGATGAGCAGGTGCTTGGCGGCGGCTATAGTCACGCGCGTAAGTGTGCCGTGTCCGGCACTGAGTGTGCCGTGTCCGGCACTGGAGTGGACATGACGGTGACCCTCGACGACATCCGTGCGGCCCGGCAACGCCTCGGTGACGCCGTGGTACGCACGCCGCTCGCCAAGTCCGAGACGCTCTCGGCGCAACTTGGCGCGGACATCCACCTCAAGTTCGAGAACCAGCAGTTCACCGCGTCGTTCAAGGAACGCGGGGCGTTGAACCGCCTGCTGCTCCTGCCCGAAGCTACGCGCGGTCGCGGCGTCGTCGCCATGTCGGCGGGCAACCACGCGCAAGCATTGGCGTACCACGGTCGTCGGCTTGGCGTGCCGGTCACCATCGTCATGCCCCGCTCGACGCCAAATGCCAAGGTCCGGCAGACCCGGGTGTTCGAGGCGGACGTGTTGCTGCACGGCAACACCTTGGCGGAGACGATCGAGTTCACGCGGGGCCTGGCCGCGGATCGGGACCTCGTGCTGATCCATCCCTTCGACGACGAGGCGGTCATCGCCGGGCAGGGGACGCTTGGACTCGAGATGCTGGAGCAAGCCCCGGATCTTGATACGCTCATCGTCCCCGTCGGCGGCGGGGGGCTGATTGCCGGAACCGCCCTTGCCGCGAAGGCGTTGTGTCCGGCGATTACCGTCGTCGGCGTACAGGCGGACCGTTTCGGTGCTGCCGCGGCGCTGTTCCACGGCACCAAGCCTGAACCCGTGCGACCGGGGACCGTGGCCGAGGGGATCGCCGTGGAGACGCCGGGGCGGCTCACCATGCCGATCATCCGCGACACGGTTGATGGGCTTGTCACCGTGTCCGACGAGGCGATCGAGGACGCTGTCTTCACCCTCCTCGAGATCGAGAAGACGGTGACCGAAGGCGCGGGCGCGGCGGGCCTTGCCGCCGTGCGCGCGGAACCGTCGCTGGCGCGCGGCAAGACGGCACTCGTCCTGACCGGCGGCAACATCGACATGATGATCCTCTCATCCGTCCTGCAGCGCGGCCTCGTGCGCACGCGGCGCCTCGTGCGCATGGCGGTCGAAGTTCCGGATCTGCCGGGCTCGCTTGCGGGCATCACGCGGATCTTGAGCGAAGGCGACAGCAACATCGTGGACATCGTCCATCAGCGCGCGTTTGGCGTGTCCACCGTGCGAACCACGCTGGTCGAGTTGGTCCTGCAGATGCGCGGCGAAGAGCAGGTCGACGAGGTCCTCAGTTCACTGCGGGCGGCAGGCTACGATGCACGGGTCGGTTGAGGCTCAACCTGCCTTGATCTCGGCAACGACCGCGGCGTAGCGATCCAGTACGGGCAGCACCTCGTCCGCCGGGCGAGCGGGCAAGCCGAACGTCACATGGTCGAAACCCTGGCCGATGCGGCCACGCACTTGTGCCGCGTCCGGTGGTGCGCCGAACAGGGCGAGATCCAGGTCCACGACCTTGCGCCCCTTGGCCTCGAGAGCGGCCTTCAAGCGCTCCATGTTGCCGGAGCCCAAACCGCCGATTGGCAGCCAGCCGTCGGCGTAATCGGCGATGCGGTCGAACACCCAGCGCGAGTTGGCGCCGATCCAAATCGGCGGGCCGCCGGCCTGCACGGGCTTCGGGTAGGACCAGATGGGGTCGAAGTCCACCCACTCGCCGTGGAACTCGGCCTCGTCGTTGTTCCAGATCTCGCGCATGGCGAGGACCTTCTCGCGCGTGATCGCCCAACGGTGCTGGTAGTTGGCACCGTGGTTCTCCATCTCCTCGCGGTTCCAACCGGCGCCGATGCCGATGATGGTGCGGCCGTTCGAGATCGTATCGAGGGATGCGATCTCCTTGGC
Organism: Candidatus Azotimanducaceae bacterium; assembly: GCA_965203685.1. Lineage (GTDB taxonomy): Bacteria > Pseudomonadota > Gammaproteobacteria > Pseudomonadales > Azotimanducaceae > VXYL01. Next base: position 3,435,054 of record OZ241908.1, on the reverse strand, counting down.
CAGCGTGATCGGATCGCGTTCGATCACGAGGCAGATGCCGGTGCCGAGGAGCAGCCGTTCGGTGACAGCCGCCGCTGCGGCCAGGGCGACGAAGGGGTCGTGCGCATGCCAATAGTCCTTGGACAGGTCGCCACCGCCTGGGAACGGCGTCGCGCGGCTCGCCGGGATGTGCGTATGTTCGGGAAAGAACAAGCTGTCGAAGCCGCGCTCCTCGGCGGCCTTGGCGACTTCGATGGGGCCGATGGAGTAGTCGGTCGGGAACATGCTGACGCCGAACTTGGCGTTTTCTATGCCGCGGAATGCCATTTGGGTCTCCTTTTTTTGAGGTGACGTTAGATTTTCGAGAAGTCGCCGTGGCGTCCGGCGCCTTCGTTGAACCGGGTGGCGCCGTGCACGGTCTCGCCGGACTTGATGACCTCGCGGCCGAGCATTGTCTCCTGCTGCAGCGCCTCGTGGAGCGGCTTGCCCCACTGCATGATGGCCGATCGGCGGTCGCTCTTGAGGCAGCGTTGCGGGAATTTCGTCAGCGACTCGGCGAGCGCGACCGCGCCGTGCAACGCCTCGCCGTCGTCGACGAGCCTGTTGGCGAGCCCCATGCTCAAGGCCTCCTCGCCAGCCACGCCGCGACCGGTCAGGATCATGTCCATGGCATGGCTTTGGCCAATCAGCCGCGGCAGGCGGATCGTGCCGCCGTCCACGAGGGGGACGCCCCAACGCCTGCAGAAAACGCCGAAGACGGCCGAGCGCGCCGCGACGCGCAGGTCGCACCACAGGGCGAGTTCAAGTCCGCCGGCCACCGCGTAGCCCTCGACGGCAGCGACGACAGGCTTCGACAGCGTCATCCGCGTCGGCCCCAAGGGACCGTCGCCATCCAACGTGACCCGGTTGCCTCGGCCTGCGGCGACGGCCTTGAGGTCGGCCCCGGCACAGAAGTTTCCATCCGCGCCGGTCAATACGCACGCTAGGCGCTGCCTATCCGAATCGAAGGACCGGAACGCGTCCTTGAGTGCGTTCGCCGTCTCGAAGTCTATTGCGTTGCGGACTTCGGGGCGGTTGATGGTGATGACGAGCAGATCGCCGTGCTTCTCGGTTTGGACGGTCACCAGTGACTCCGCGAGGCTCCAAGTTTGAGCGTATGGTAGCGGTGTTTGCTGACCGTCGCGGAACGCGATGACGCGACGGCGACATGACCACGGGAGGAGGCGCGATGCGTTCGCTTTGCATGATCACGGCACTGGCACTCACCTTGGTGGTTTCGGCCGCGGCGGAAGGGGGATCGGCGGCAGGGGGCTACACGGTGGCCCGGTTCGATGTGCCCTCGACCGCGGTTGGCAGTCCGGTCCCCGCGTCGGCGTTGCTGCCGCCGGGTTTCGACCGGGCGAGCGGTGTCGCACTGCCGCTGGTGGTTTGGCTGCACGGCGGCGGCGGGAACCGCGAACACCTGCCCCGTTACCGCCCGTGGCTCGATGAGTTGACGGAGCATGGCGTGATCCCGCCCATGGTCTTCGCCTCATTCTCAACCTCGGCGTTCAGTGGTTTCTTAGGTCCATGGGAGCAGTTCATCGCAGACGAATTGCCACGCGCGATGGCCGAGCGTTATGGAACGCGCACGGATCGGGGCGGTGTAGCCGTGGCTGGCATCTCCATGGGTGGCTACGGTGCACTGAAAAGCGCGTTCCGAGCCCCCGGGCGGTTCGTCGCCGTTGGCGCCATGGAGCCGTCGGTCGAGCCAACGCTCACCAGTCTACCCAACCACACGCGCAACACTTGGACGCGCGGTCCAGCCCCATCCCTCGGCGTGGCGGACAACCCGGCACGGCTGGCGCATGACAACGCCGCTGCCATCCGCGCGAGCGGCCTCGCCATCTACCTCGAGGTCGGGGACGAGGACTACCTCAACCTGCACGACGGCACGGAGTTCGTGCACCGGGTCCTGTGGGACCACGATGTGCCCCACGAGTACCACCTCGTGCGTTGGGCGGATCACACGGGGGCTTCGATGCGCCCCCGCTTCGGGGAAATGATGGCATTCATCGCGACCGCGCTCGCGGGCGGGCGCAGCGACCCGGTGTCGTTTCCGTTGACCGAAGCCGAGCAGGAATTGCTCGCGGAGGTGGGTCGACGCGCGACAGCCGGCGAAGCGGCCCCGGAGGAGTTTTCGACGTATCTGCTCGGTCCGCGGGGGCCAACGGTGCACGCCCAGGCGTGGTCACCGTTGCGAGCGTTAGCCGAGGACGACCCCGAACTGGCGCGGCGTTACGCCAGGCTCCCCCCGACGACGTTGAACGAGACGGAGGCAGAAGTCGTCGAGCCGTGACCCCAACCGTCGTGCCGTGCGCCGCTTCCGGCGGCGGAGCGATCATGCTGACAACGCTGATCACGGGCGGCGCCCGGTCAGGCAAGAGCCGCCGGGCACTTGAGCTTGCTCGGGAAATCCACGGCGAGCGCGTCTTCATCGCCACCGCCGAGCCCTCGGACACCGAGATGGCCGAGCGGATCGCACGGCACCAGGCGGAGCGCGACGCGACGTTCTTGACGGTGGAAGCGCCCCTCGACTTGGTGCAGACGCTCGAAACCGAGGTCAATCCGAACCGCGTTGTCGTCGTGGACTGCCTGACGCTGTGGTTGTCCAATACGATGCACTACGGTCGCGACGTGCGCGGGGAGACGCGTGCGCTCACGGCCTTCCTAGCCGGTGCACCTGGTCCGGTCATCCTGGTTTCCAACGAAGTGGGCATGGGCCTGGTGCCGGAAACGCGTCTCGGCCGGGACTTCCGGGATGCCCAGGGTGGGTTGAACCGGGACGTGGCCACCGTTTGCCAGCGGGTGGAGTTCATGGTCGCCGGGCTGCCGCTGACCGTGAAACCGGGCTAATCTGACCCGACGCCGCGGTGTCCTCGCGACGGTCGACCTCGTCAAGGGGACCGTTCTTACCAAGCGCGGCGTTGTGTTGCCTAGTGTCGCTACTGGACGGCCGGTTCTCGCTAGAAGGCCCTAGGCTACCGCTTGCTCTGCCCGTGCAAGACCGTCGATGACCCTGGCTTGTCCGGCCTTCCCGAGAGGCCGGACACCTTGTCGGCCATCCCACACTCCCGTGGTTGGAGCAGCAGAGCTATAGATGTGCAGCGCCACGCCCAGCACGTGGCCCAAGTCGGTGGGCCAGCTGTGCCGCTGAGCTATGTCACCAATCGCGCGGGAGTTGTCCAAGACATGCTTCGTCCACGCCTCGATCGCATCAGGCCCTGGCAGCGAGTCCGATTTGCGGCTGTTGACGCTCCTGGTTGTGATCAAGAGGTTCTCCACCTTTGACAGCCTGTGGTGTGACCAAGGTATCAGGTGGTCCACAGACATCTCGTTCCCCAGCGAATCTCCAGTGAGAACACAGTGCCCGCACTGCAAATCGCGCATCTCACTCCTCATTGAGTCGGGAGGCATGATTCGATCCCGCCCGAACAGGTGGGCATGGATCTCGCGTTGCGGAGAAAGGTCGCCCATCCTGTTGATCTTGACCACGCGCTCAGTGAACCTGAATTCGATGAGTGGCCGCAGTACGCCAGCATACCTACTAAGTACCTGGGGAACGCCCTCGAGGAATCGGATGCCGCGGCTCCCGTCTCGTTCGAACAGGAACGGCTTCGAGTTTCCCGAGAGTTCTTGCAGGTGTTTGACTGGATTCTTCCAAAGGCCATTACCGACGTTCCTTAACGATTTCTCGAACCTGTCGCACCACTCACCATGCCAATCTTCTCCTTCTGACCTTCTCTGGACGACTTCGAGAGGCCTGTCTTCGAGGTTTGGGCTTTTGAATCGTAGGAACGTGCGAAGTTTCTGGATTTCCAGCATCACCGTTGCATCGTCAGAGACCGACCCATCGTCCTTCCTTTTCCTCGACGACGTTTGACGAAGTCTGGTGGCGTTGTCGCCGTAGGGACGACCATGGGTCCAATGAATCTCTACTATTCGAGAAGCTAGGCTGTCCCGAGAAACACGGCCGTCGCTCTTGACGGACTCGGGAGCAAGATCAAGCAACGCGAGTAGGAGGCCGAGTTTGTGAGTGCCGGTCATGGCAGCCCGACTTAGAATCGCTACGACTCCTTCGACTGGGTCGAGTCGTCCGGCGGCTTCGGGGTCTTCGGTTTCTGTCGCTTCCATTGATCGTCGCGACGCGATCCGTAGAGTTGTGTGCGACCTTGGCCTGCTGATTGCTCACCTGTCAACCGACTCGATGAAGCTCACAGTGGACCCTCCAACTCCACCTTCGTGCCCTCGACGCGGCCGCGCACGCCGTAGATCTCGGCGAGCCGGGCTGCTGTCAGCGTCTCGCTGGGCGGCCCATCGGCGATGATGCCGCCGTCCTTCATCCAGATCAGGCGGTTGGCGTAGCGTGCAGCCAGCGTGACGTCGTGCAGCACCACGAGGGCGCCGCCGCCCGCGTCCACGAAGGTGCGGATCAGGTCCATGACGCGGAACTGGTGGTACGGGTCTAGTTCCGCCACTGGCTCGTCGGCGATCAGCAACGGCGCCTCCACGGCAAAGGCGCGGGCGCAGTGGACGCGGGCCAGTTCGCCGCCGGACAAGGTGGCGGTCGATCGCCCGGCCATGTCGTCGAGGTCGCAGGAGGTGAGCGCCCGTTCCACGGCGTCCCGATCGGCACCGCGCAAGCGCCCCAGTGCCGCCCCGTGGGAGAAACGCCCGAGCGCCACCACGTCGCGAACCGGGTTCGGCCAAGCCAGCGGTCGGTTCTGGGGTAGGTAGGCCAGGTGGCGGGCTCGCCGCCGCGGGGACATCCCGGCGGCGTCCTCGCCGTCAATGCGGGCCCAGCCCGCCTCCGCCGGCGCAAGGCCGATCGCGCCCCGCAGCAAGCTGGTCTTGCCGGCGCCGTTAGGGCCCAGCAGGGCGACCAGTTCGCCGGCCTGCAAGCGGAACGAGGCGCCGTGGACCAGCGTCGTGCCCCCCGCAGTGAGTGTCAGGCCGGACACCTCTAATCCGCTGGTGATGTGGCTCGGCATCATGGTCGATCAGTTCCCATTCATCGTCGGGCGCTCTCAGTCGTGAACGCTGCGGCGCTGCATGGCGATCCAGATGAAGGCCGGTGCGCCGATCAAAGCAGCGACCACGCCGAGCTTGAGTTCGCTGGTCGTGGGTACCAGCCGCACGCCGATGTCGGCGACCACGAGGATCAGGCCAGCCAGCAGGGCGGAGGGCAGCAGGGAACGCGCGGGGTCGTGGTTCACCATCGGTCGAACGATGTGCGGGGCCACGATGCCAACGAATCCGATGACGCCGGCCAGCGCGACTGCGGCGCCGGTGGCGAGTCCCGCGCCGAGCACCACCAGCAGGCGCTGCTGCCTGAGATTGAGGCCCACGCCGCTGGCCGCCTCTTCGCCCAGTGTCAACGCCGAGAGCCCCTGCCGGGAGACGAACAGAACGCCCAGCCCGGCGACTAGGAAAGGCGCTGAAAAAAACAGGTCCTCGAAGCTGCGATTGGCGACGGAACCCAGCATCCAGTTGATCATGTCCGTCAGCGAGAACGGGTTCGGGGCGAGGTTCATCAGCAGGTTCATCGTCGCGGCGGCGAAACTCGACAGGCCCACGCCGATCAGGATCAGCGTGACCGCCGATGCGGTACGCAGCGCCGCCAGGGCGATCAGGCCGGTGCCGACGAGTGCGCCGACGATGGCTGCGGTCGGCATCGCCCAGGCGCTTAGCGTGGCAAAACCGTAGTACAGCGCCCCGGTGGCCCCGAGGGACGCCAGCGCGGAGACGCCGAGTACTCCCGGCTCGGCCAGGGGGTTCCGCAGCAGGCCCTGCAGGGCGGCGCCGCTCGCGCCCAGTGCGGCACCGACAGCGAACGCGGTGAGCGCGCGCGGAAACCGGATGTGCAGGACGACCAGTTGGTCGCCGGCGGTGCCGCGCCCGAGCAGCGCGGCGAGCACGCGTTCAATATCCATGGGCGTCGAGCCGATCAGGCAGGCAGCGAACAGCGCCGCGATCGAGGCCAGCGTCAGCCCGGCCAGGCCCATCAGGGCGGGTGCGCGACCAGGATTCACCGGGCGCCATCTGCGGGGATGAACGCGTCGGCAGCCCGGTCCAACGCCTCCACCGCATTCATCAGGAACCAGGCGCCGCAGGCGGTCCAGGCTCCCTCGATCGTTACTACCGGGCGCTCCACGAGCTGGGCGCGGGCAATGGGATGCCGGGCGGGGCTCCAGCCGTCGGGCTGGTTGTTCAGGCTCCCGAAAAACGCTGCCGCCACCAGGTCCGGCTGCTCGTAGGCGAGCCGCTCGAGGGGGAGGGACCGCCAACCCCGCTGGGTCTGGAAGTTCGTGAGGCCCGCGGCGACGAACATTTCGTGGATCAGGGATCCGGGCCCTGAAGTCACACCGGCCGGGGTCATGTAGAGAGCGGTCGCGCGTTGCGGCTCGTCGTGGTCGTCCGTCGCGGACGTGGAGCCGTGCAGATCTGCCAGCCGTGCCTGCATCACCGTGGCCACCGTTTGGCCTTCCGGGTCCGACCCGAGCGCGCGTGCCGTTTCCCTGATCGTCCGCAGTATGGCCGGGAAATCCTCGGCAAAGCCGATGTTGTGCACCGGCACGCCGGCCCTTGCGAACATCGCGGGCGCCCGGGGACCGCCGCCGTAGGACCGCACCACCAGGTCGGGTTGCAGGATGGTCACGTCCTCCGCCACTGGTCGGACCGTGGGAAGCCCCGCCGCTCGGTCGCGCATGTAGGAGAAATCGCGCGCTGCATCGGGCGAGACCGCGAGAATGCGCTCCCGCTCCGCGAACCTCAGCACGTATTGATCCGCACAGAAATCGAGGCTGACGATGCGCTGCGGCGGCCCGGTTGCCGCGTGCGTTTCGGCAACGTCCAACCCGCATCCGGCCAGTGCGCCAACGGCAACCAGGGCGGCGACGACCGCGCCGGGCGGGTGCGCCTGTTGGCGGTGATCTGCGCTCACTGCACCGCGCCGTGGTTCAGTAACGCCAGCGCACGCCCGCCGAGCCGGACAGGCCCGGGGTGCCGTAGCCGAGAATCTGCTGGTAGTGCGCATCGAACAGGTTCTCGATGCGCCCGGATAGCTCCAGCCGTTCGGAGAGCGCGTAGCGGGCGTTGACGTCGACGCGGGTCCAGTCCCCCAGGCGGCTGCCGTCGCTGCTGGTTTCGCGTCCGTTGAAGCGCAGCAGCACGGTGCCGGAAAAGGGGCCGGGCGGATGCAGGCCGAGGGCGAGGTCACCGGAGTGCCGGGGAAGGTAGCGCAGTGCTGTGCCGTCGGTCTCCCTTGCCCTGATGTAGGCGTAGTCCGCCGAGAGCGCGATCGATTCCGTGATGTTCCAGCCGGCGGATACCTCGATGCCCCTCGAGTCCACCTCCTCGATGTTCTCGTAGCCACCGATGGCGAACGAGAAATCGATGAGGTCCTCCGTGTTCTGTCGGAAGAACGTCAGGCCGACGTAGCCGGGGCCGCTCGCCGAATGCCACTCGGCACCGAAGTCGATGCCCTCGGAGCGTTCCGGTCGCAGGGCATCGTTGGCCGCCGGCGCACCGCAGCAGAAGAAGGTCGTCTGGAAGATGGTCGGCGCCTTGAATCCCTGCCCCCAGCTTGCGCGCAGCGTTAGGTTCGGGACGGCGCGAACCGCGGCGGTGATACGCCCGGTCGTCTCCGCGCCGAAGCGCTCGTGGTCGTCCGAGCGCAGGCCGCCGGTGAGGGTCACCGGCTCCGCGGGCTGCCACCGGTAGAGGGCGAACAGGCCGTTGATCGAACTGTCGTCCCCGCTCGCGGATGCCTCCTCCCGCTCGGCGCCAACCACCACGGCATTGCGCGCATTGATGGCCAGCGTGCCTTGGTAACGGAACAACGTGCGTTCACCTTGGGCCTCGAAGCTCTGCGCGCCATCGCTGAGATTCTCACGGTCGATCTCGGAGCGGCCGACGAGCAGGAGGTTGTCGAGACGCCCATCGAAGTGGGGCACTTTTAGCGCCAGGTGGCCGGAGAGTTCCTGGGTCCTGCTGACTTCATCGCCGTCGCCCACGTTGCCCTGGGCACCGAAACGGAAACTGTCGAACTCCGCGTCGGCGTCGTTCCACAGCAGGCTGCCTTCGACCCGGGCGCCCCGGGCAAGGTTCAGGCCGCCCCGGGTGGACAAGGTGAGCGTCTCGAAGCCGTCTTCCTCGGTATTGCCGTTTTTCTCGTCGGCCCGGGATATGCCATCGGTGTCCAGCCGGGTGGCCGCGAGTCGGAAGTCGCCGGCACGGCCGCCGCGGCTGACTGATGCCCCGCCGCGAAAAGCACCGTACGATCCAGCCTGGGCAAATAGGTTGCCGCCGAGACCTTCGTCCGGGCGCTTGGTGGCAATGGAAACCACCCCGCCGATTGCGTCGCTTCCCCACAGCGTCGACTGGGGTCCGCTCAGGATCTCGACGCGTTCGATGTTCTCGGTGTCCAGCCGCGCGAAGTTGAAGCCGCCACCGGGCGCGGATGCGTCGTTTACGGACACGCCGTCGATCAGTACCAGCGTCTGGGCGCTGGGTGCTCCGCGAACGCGCACGCTGGCGGCGCCGCCGAAAGAGCCGTTCTGATTGACGGTGACGCCCGGCGCGCCGGCGATGGCATCCAGGGCCTGCGAGAAGCCGAGCGCCGCGATGTCTTCGGCATCGATGATCCGCACAGTCGACCCGGTCTCGGCAACGGGCTGTTCGATGCGGGTTGCTGTGACGACGATGGTGTCGATGCGGGCCTGGTCTGCGCCGTCCGATGGCGACTCGGCGGCGGTGGATGCGGTCGCCCACGCGACCGCAAGGAGCAGCGGGGCCATGCGACCCATTGGGAACCTCCTCACCCCAGCGGGGTGCGTTGTAATGACAACGCGCCGTCCGCCAGCCATGGCGGATGGCACTCCGTTCAAGTGTCGTTACAAGGGAGCCTTCAGCCAGGAGCGCGAGGGTTTGCCCCGCGCAGGAGGTAGAAGGAGCACCGAAGTACCCGTTCCCGTTCGACGGACAATGTCCCGGTCCCCGAACGAACGACGCGGTGGCAGGTCTCCTGGCTCGCCCATCTACGCTTCCGGCCGCCTTCCCGGAGGACTCCAGTGGCATTGTGGCCGCAAGCTCCTGGCTTACAGTTGCGGGTACAGCCCCGGATTTGCACCGGGTTCCCTTTTGGCCGCCCATCGGACGGCACCACCTGAAGCCATTTTCGGAATGGCGGGCGCGCGGTGTCAATACCTGCACGGGGCGTCACCGCAACGGGCGGCGACCACCGTGTCCGTCAGTCAGAAGTCGATGCCACGCGCCGCCTTGATGCCCGCGTCGAAGGGGTGCTTGACGGCGCGCATTTCGCTGACGAGGTCGGCGTATTCGCACAACTCCGGCTTCGCATCCCTTCCGGTGAGGATGACGCTCGTGCCGGGGGAGCGCGCCTTTAGACCCTCGAGGACTGCGTGTTCCGACAGGTAGTCGTAGTGCAGGGCAATGTTGATCTCATCCAGGACGATCAGGTCGTAGTCGCCGCTTTCGAGCATCTCGCGGGCCTTCTCGAATGCCGCCTGGGCTGTGGCAGTGTCGCGCTCGAGATCCTGGGTGTCCCAGGTGAAGCCCTCGCCCATGGTGTGCCAGTCGATGTCGCCCGGGAACTTCGCGAAGAATTCGCGCTCGCCGGTTTTCCAAGTGCCTTTGATGAACTGCACCACGCCGACCTTCTGGCCCCAGCCAAGGGCGCGGACGATCACGCCGAACGCGGAACTCGACTTGCCTTTGCCGTCGCCGGTGTAGACCAGCACCAGGCCCCGATCAGGGCGCGAAGCGGCCTTGACCCGCTTGCGGTGCGCCGCCTGCTGAGCCTTCATCTTCTCGGCATGGCTTTTCGCGTCAGTGATGGTCCTCTCCCGGTGTGGACCCGTTGCGGTCGGGGAGCGCCATGATGCCACCAAAATCCACCGAAACCGCGAAATCCCGCACCGTGGTGCCGCCGTACGAGCAGGCTGCCTTGATGACGCCGCCGTGGGTGACGATGGCGATCGGCTCGTTCAGCGCCCGCCAGTGTGCGAGCGCTGTATCGACACGGCGTTGCACCATCGCGACGCTTTCTCCGCCGTGCGGCCTCGCGTGCATGAAGTCCTTGGCCCAGGTATCGAGCTCCGGCCGCGGCAGCGCCGACCACGGGCGTTCTTCCCAGGCACCGAAGTCCATCTCGGTCAGGCGTTCGTCCTGATCCAGCGGCAGATCCCGTGCTTTCGCGATGTGACCAGCCAGTTCCCGGCAGCGGCGCAAGGGGCTCGAGACCACCCGTCGCACCTCCGGCAAGGCACGAAGCACTGCGGCTGCCTCAGCCGCGAACGTGTCCAGAACCCCGATGTCCAGGCGCCCGTAGCAGATACCCTCGGGCACGTCTGGCCGGGTGTGCCGTACGAGGATCAGGCCCACGCGCCCATCCCGGCGCAGACGCCGACATAGAGCCCGATTTCGCTGGCCTGCTGAACGGCGCCCAGGGTATCGCCGGTGTAGCCGCCGAGCTTGCGCTCGAAGCCAAGGCGCATCAGCGCGTGTCCGGCGATGAGCCCGGTAAGGCCGAGCGACGCGGTCAACGGCCCGAGCGCTAGATGGAGTCCGGCGAGCAGCACCAGCCCGGTCAACAGCACCACGAGCCAGCCGGGCAGGCCCAGTCGGTGTGCAAACGGTGTGGCGACACCGCTTTCGCGTACGTAGGTGCTGGTCTGCATGGCAGCGATGCAGGACAGCCGGGACAGGCCGTGGCCGGCGACCAGCCCAATACAGACGGCGTGCGGTGGGAGTCCGGCGAGAGCGGCGACCTTGAGCCCTAGGGCAACGACGAGGGCCAAGGCGCCGAACGTGCCGAGGCGGCTGTCGCGCATGACGTCCAGCATGCGATCACGGTGGGCTTCAGCACCGCCACCGTCCGAGGCCGCGCCGATCCCGTCGAAGGTGTCGGCCAACCCGTCTTCGTGCAAGGCGCCGGTAACCACCAGCCCGGCTGCGAGCGCGAGCAGTAACGCCACAGTGCTAGGCAGGGCGATGTCGGCCAGCCAGAAGACGGCCGCACAGAAGCCGCCGATGAGGGTGCCGACCAGTGGGTGATAGCGCACCGAGGCAGCGAGGGATGCGGGGCTGAACTCGACCCCGGCCGGTGTCGGCAGCCGGGTGAGGAACTGCACGGCGACCGCGAATGCCTGCAGTTCGCTGCGGGCCGAGTGCCTCACGCGCTACTGCCGACGCGTTTCACGACCTCTCGCTCACCCGGGCGGAACTGAAGCTCGCCATGTCGCGCAATACCGCGGCTGCGGCTTGCACAAGCGGCCAGGCGAGCAGGGCGCCCGTGCCTTCGCCTAGCCGGAGATCCAGGTCCAGCAGCGGCTCGGCCCCAATCGCGTCCAGCACGACGGTATGGCCCGGTTCGGCCGAGCGATGCGCGAACACCAGGTGTGGCTCTGCATCGGGCATCAGGTGCAGTGCGGCCAAGGCGGAAACGGTGGCAATGAAGCCATCGATCAGCACCACCTTGCCCGCCTCCGCGGCCCCCATGATTGCGCCGGCCAGCATGACGGTTTCAAAGCCGCCGTATTCTCGCAGGGCATCTTCCGGTTGCAGTTCGTCGGGAGTTCGTGCCGCGGCCGTCTTCAGGATGCGTACCTTCCTCGCGAGGCCGTCGTCGTCCAAGCCCGTGCCCCGTCCGGCAAGGCGGCCGACCGGCAGACCGAGCAGCTTGGCTGCAACGAGGCTCGCCGACGACGTATTGCCAATACCCATCTCGCCGTAGCAGGCTGCATCGTGACCCGGTTCGCCGCCGATGGCCTGGCCCTTGTTTAACGCGCGGCGGCATTGGGGTCTCGACATGGCCGGCCGTTCGACCGAGTTTTGCGTGCCATTGCCGATGCGGGCCGAAACAAGCCCGGGCGCCTCGAGGGCCGGGCCCCGTACGCCGGCATCGACCAGGACGAATTCCACGCCGAGCGCCCCGGCCATGACGTTGGCGGCAGCGCCTCCGGCGAGGAAGTTCTGCAGCATCTGCCGGGTCACTTCCTGGGGATAGGCGGATACGCCGGCTTGCGCGATGCCGTGGTCGGCAGCGAACACCGTCAGCCGGCAGCTTTCGGCCGTGGGTTCCAGGGTCTGCTGTACCAGGGCGATCTGCGCCGCCAAGGCTTCCAGCCGGCCGAGGGCTCCGACGGGCTTGGTCTTGCCATCGATGGCTTCCCGGACGGCTCGGAGGAAGGTGCCCGGGTCGGCGGATGTGTTTTCAGCTTTGTTCATTCCGGTGACCTGGCTTCAGGCATTGGGCCAAAACTTGCCATGGACTGCCGACTGGCACGATCGGATGAAGACTAACGCATGGCGGTTGGAAGCCCGTACGGCGATGCGTACATTGAGCGGGGAGGATCCGAACACCCGGTCGTAGGAAATGGTGCCGACGGGCCGATGACCCGGGTTCTGCGGAGCACGCCTCTGGGCCTGGCCGCATACAAGCTTGCGGGCGGCGATGTTGGTGTCCCGCCTCTTAGGCGAAGACCGACAGGCGGCGTCGGCGTGACGTCATGGTCGGTAGCCACGGCGTCATCGGCGACGGTGCGGGCGCTGCATCGGCCATCGTCGAGCCGCTGGCTACGCGGGCGCTTCGACGTGCTAGAGTGCCTTCGAAGAGTTCGGTTGGGACCGTGACGATGGATCGGCACCCAGGCGGGAACTACAGTCAACACTTGGACCGCCTGATCGAGAGGTTGTACGCCGAGTCTCCCAGCGAGGGCCGCGGAGATCACGTACCTGACAATGACGACGACAAGGACAATGACGTCGTGGGAGCCGTAATCGACGAGGGAGTCGACGTGTCGCTCGACGTGCTGCTCGAATGGCTCCTGGGGTAGCTCAACGGATCGCTGAGCGAATGTGTCCTTTCACGTTGCACCGGTACGGAGGCGCGAATGGCTCGAACCACATTGCGTCCACGAGAGAGGGTTCTCCTCCGAGTTGCGTTGACGAAGCAGAGATCGGCTCGGGTGCTGGGACCGGTTCTGACAGGCCAACGGGGCGTGCGTCGTCATGAACGACCAGCAGTGGTGGCGCATCGTTAAGGTCTGGCTCGCTGTACTCGGACTGGCGTGGGTCGTTGGCGCGGTTCTGTGGGCGACCGGCCACTTGCTGGCCATCGCGATCCTGGCGGCGGGGGTGGTGATCGTGGGATTCGTCATCATTGTGGCCGTCAGCATTGTCCTCATCCGGCGAACGCGCCATCCCCGTATGATCCAGTAGTCCAGACGAGTTTCGCCGCTCAGGCGGTTCGGCCGTACCCGACTGGCTGACTCCGTGTCACAAGGCCGCAAAGGTGCGGCTGAGGGGCGCGCGACACGGCTCCGCAGACTACCGCGCATCGCTGGGTCGCGAGTTCCTGGCACACGCGCTATGTTTCTGTGCGTCGCTTAGTGAGGAGCATCGGATGCGGGTGAAAGGGCGAAAGAACGTGGCTGGCGGCTGGCTGCTTGGGGAGTTGTTTGGCCGCGCTGCGTGGGCTATGACGGTTGTGGCGGCGGTGGTTGGTTTCGCATGCGGGCTCGTCGTCGGTGGAACTTCGCCGATCGGGGTCGCTGTGCGTGAGAACCCGTGGTGGTCCTTTCTGGGTTTTCTGTGCGTGGCGGGATTGGCAATCGGTTTGGGAGTGCTGGTCGTGCGGCGCGCGCAGTCCACTTGGGGACGGGGTCTTGCTGCGGAAAGGCGCGTCGGCGACCGGATCGAACACGCGCTTGTGCTCCCGGGGTGCGCGTTCGCTCACGACGTGAAGGAGGCGCTGGGCGGGGCCGGCAACGTGGATCACGTCGTCCTGACTCCGGCAGGCGTGTGGGTGGTTGAGACGAAGGCGGCATGGCTCTCCAAGCCAGCGTTCAGGGATGCACTGAGACAGACGGCGGCAAACGTCGAGCGGGTTCGCAGACAGTTGGACGAGCGTGACGTGCCTGTCCGCGGCGCGCTGGTGATCGCCGACAATCAGGATCCGTACGAGGCTGAAAACGAGTGGGAGGGCGAACCGGTGACGGCATTCAGGGTCGTGTCCTTCTGGCGGCGACTTCAAGCGGAGTGCGTGGAGGAAGGCAGGAGCGTCGAACCCGGGAAGCGGGAGGATCTGGCGCGCAAGGTCTGGAGTCTTGGTTCGACCCGGTACGCGGACGCCTGAGAGATTTGCAGCGTACGGACGGGTCCGGCCGAACGGTCGGAGTGGCACGTCGTGACCGGTGCCGATCCGGGGTTGTCGGGGCGTTCCAGCTCGAGTCACTCGGCTGGTACTTCGCATCGGCTCCGAGACGGAGGAGACGCTGGTTCGGTCCGGGTCGCCGTTCGTCGAGGTGTGCGGAGCTACTACCCTGTTTTCGAGAAGCATGTGGTCGGGTACACACCAGGAATGTCGGTGGCCCAATGCATGCGCGCTATGGACGCGTTCATGATCTACATGGGCTCCCTACGTGTCGCGTTCGCCGGCCGCGAGCCGGCGGCTTCCCGCTCTTTCGGACACCCTAGAGTCGGCCTGCTACGCGTTCTTGACCGGGGCAGACGAGGATCTTGGGGGCGTCTGGTTCGCAATAGCAGTGAAGAGGCCTATAGGCGGTGGAGGCAGAGGTCCGCGGGGTCCTAAGTCGCTGGAGCGCCGCGTTCGTGGCGCAGTGTTTCGAGTCTACGCACTTTGGGGCGTTGAGGACCGCCCTTGGGGGGCGGCACAGGGGGCCGTTGTGTGTAATCTGGTTACATTCTGGCCGAGAACGCCCCAAAAGGTGTTGATTAACCGGCTCGCCCGCCGGACAGTTTGTTACACAAAGTATCACGTGGCGTTGCGCGAGGCGTATCGTGCCCGTCGGCCAAGACGCCGCAGGATACGGCCGGCGTCCCGATCCCCGGCGAAGAAGGACGCGGACGGCGTCGAGCCCGGACGCGTTCCGGCAGAGCTGCACGGACAGGTCGGGCGGCGCGCCGCGTTGCCGCGACCGGGGCGACTTCCGTGTCGAAAAAACGGGGCCTCGGGACCTTCCGGGGGAGTCTCGCCAGCGGGTAGCGTACGCGTCGCCGATCCGGGTGGATCGGCCGGTTCCCAAGGAGCCGGTTTGGCGCGGCCGGTCAAAGCTGGTTGGCCGTGGAATTCAATTGCCAAGGCGGGGGCTGCGGAAGGTCCGGGCCGAGAGGTCCGGGCCGGCGCAGGGTTGGTGTCGGGCGTCTGCACGTTGTGCGAGGCGGGTAGCGCGGCGCTGTCGTGGCGTCGATTTGGAGTTAGTTTCAATGAAGAAGAAGAGCGGGGCGAACGCCCTGGATGGTGTGGTGCGCGAGTTGGCGGTGCGGAAGGGGGCCGTGGCGTGCGGGAAGCACGACGACGCCGAGCGCGTCGGCGGATTGTCGTCCGCGGCCGCCGCGGCGTACGCGAGCCAGTGGAGCGAAGGGACGCGGTTCATGTACGGCTGGCACTGGAACAACTGGTGCGGCTGGCTTCGGGCGCGCGGCCTGGAGCCCGCCGGCGCGGGGGAAGTGGACCTGGCGAACTTCCTGGCGGACGGCGGTCTGAGCGTTGCGGGCGTCAGGGCGCGGTACACCGGAGTGCGGATGGGCTACCAGGCCCACGGCATGGCGGCGCCGGAAGGCCCGGCCTTGGACGGCGTTCGGCGCGGACTCATGAAGAGCCGGGCCCGGGACGTGCGCCGGGCGAAGCCGCTGACCGACGAGCTGGTGCGGACGATCGTGCGCGGGTTGCCCGACGTCCGGCGCACGCCGCGCGACCGGAGCCTTCTGACGCTGGGATTCGGGGGCGCATTGCGCGAGTCGGAGATCGTCGCGCTGCGTTGGAGCGACATCTGGATCGCCGGGGAGTTCCTGGTCGTCCGGTTGCGGAAGTCGAAGGCCGCCGTCGGGCCGGTGGAGGTGTCGGTGGCCCCCGGCGGCGAGCGGGACGTCTGTCCCCACCGGCTGCTGTTCGCCTGGGGGGCGGCGATGCGGGACCGAGGGCTGCCGACCGGACCCGAGGATTCGGTCTTCAGGCTCCGGACCGGTTCGGTTACGGGCCTGGTGCGGCGGTGTCTGCGGCAGGTCGTGCCGGAGCTCGATGCGAGGAAGTTCTCGAGCCACTCGCTGCGGGCGGGATTCGCGACGTCGGCCTACGTGGCTGGCACGCCGCCGCTCGCGATCCGGGAACACATGCGCCACAGCTCGATGCGCATGCTGGAGATCTACATCCGCGATGTGAGACAGCGGCTGGAGCACCCCGGGAAAGGCCTGCTGTAGCAGCCCGGGCGGGGCGGCACGGACCGCCGCCCCCGATGCCCTCGCGGGCGGAGGCGTAGGGATGGGCGCGAAGGACGGAGAGGACGCGGGGCCGGAGGCGGTCCTGCGCATGCGCGAGGTCGTACAGCGGCGGCTGCAACGCGGCGGGAAGGGCGGCGCGGCGGTCCTGGCCTTCTGGCAGGACGTGGCCTCGCGCCTGCACGAACGCGGCCGGGTGGATGCCGCGAGCTGCCTGCTGGTCGGCAAGGGGGACGTTGCGGGCGTCCTGGCCACGCTGACGACCGCGCTGGCGGCGGCCCTGCAGGACGAGGAGGGCTGGGACGGCGCGCGGGCCGCGGAATGGACCGTCGAGGTCGCGGCGACCGTGCGGGACTGGGAGAAGCGCGGCGGAGCGCGGTCGGTGGCGGACGTGGCCGCCGAGCGGGGCGGGCGGGTCGGCGGCTACCGGCGGCTGTCGGAGTGCCGGTCCGGGCCGATCCGGCCGTTGACGCGCTGGCAGCGGGTGTCGGAGTGCCGCCTGGTGTACCGCCTGTCGTGGGCGAGCGCGAGTCTGCTGGGGGCGATGGCGCAGTACGCCGGGGACCGCTCGATGGTCTGCAAGCTGAACCGCGGCATGCTGATGCAGCTCGCCGCGGTGGGCAGCAAGGAGGTGTTCCGGGCCGCCGTCGTCGTGCTCGAGGTGCACGGCCTCGTCGTGCGCCAGCGGCAGGCGGACGGCAAGACGTGGTGGTATCTCGGCGAGGAGTTCGGGGACGGCCTGGCCGCGCCCGGGGTGGACCCGACCGACGGTGCGCGGCGGATCGCCGAACTGGCGCGGGAGGCCGCCGGCGGAAGCAAGGGCCGGTCCGGTCGAGGCGAGGCGTCGGTCGAGATCGCCGCCGACGGAGCTTCGTCGACCGTGAAGGTCGAGGCCCGCGGCGACGACGGCACGGCCGCGGCGGCGGCCGACGTCGATCCCGGCGGCCGCGCGGTCTGGCGCGCCGAGGCCGAAGGCGGGGGCCGGGAGGCGCGGGCCGCCGGCTTGAGCGGGGACGGCGGAGCCGTGCGCGCCGGTGCGGACGGCCCGACGTCGACCGCTTCCGGGGAGTTCGGGCGCGACGGCGGCGGTCGCGCACGGGGCCGCGCGGCGGCCGAGGGCGGCGGCGAGGCCACCGCCGCCGGGCGGGCGCGGCTTGACACGGGGTTCGGGACGGCCCGGGCGGCGGTGGACCGGGCGGCGGCCGTCGCGAACGAGCAGCAGGAGGCCGCGCGCCTGGAGACGGGCGGCGCGGTGGAGGCCGGCGTGCCGACCGAGGACGTTGCGGAGGCCGACGCGCGGGACGCGTCCGAAGACCGGCGTCCGGGCTCCGGGACGAGAGGAGACGCGTCGGCGGGGCAGGGTCCCGAATCCGGGACCGGGGCGGCGGAGGGCGTGGCGGCGGCGGTGCGGCGGCGGTACACGGCCATGCGCGAGGCGGTCGCGTCGGAGGTCGTGCCCGTCGGCCCGGACAAGGGGCGGCCCATGCTGGTCGCGGAGTTCGTGGCGGAGGTCGGGGAACGGGCGGACGCGCTGCTGCCCGTGCTCCCCTACGTGGCCGAGGTGCTGTCCGGGAAGCTGGACCGCGAGGGCGAGGTGGAGTGGCCGCGCGTGCGCATGGTGCGCTACGCGCAGCCGATCCTCCAGGCCGCCGTGCGGCGTGCCGAGGACGAGGCCGTCGACCGTGCGCTGGAGGAGGCGGCGCGTACGGCGGCCAAGGTCCGCGAGGCCGCGGCGCGGGCGGGGGACGACGCAAGGCGTGCGGAGATCGAGCGGGCCCGGCGCGACGCGCCGCTGTGCTCGGTGTGCGGGAGCAAGGTCTGGGGGCTCGGTCTGCCGGGGGCGCGGGACGGGGCGGACCTCGACCCGCCGCGCGACGGGCGGGTCTGCGGGATGTGCGTGGAACGCCTGGAAGCCGGCGGCCGGCAGCGCGGCGGGGACGGGGCGTGAAAGGCTCGCGGGGCGGATCGTAGGCGGATCGCCCGTCGAGCCCGGCGGGACGAACCCGGGGGACGCGGCCGCAAGGCCGCGTTTTTTTCGCGCGGGCGAAACGCGGTCCGGGAATCGGGCCGGTGAAGAGACCGCGTTCGCGGACCGGTCCGGGACCGGTTGCGGGACCGCGCGAGGCCCGGGACCGGGACGCCATGAACAGGAACGAAATGGTCTGAACCGGACGACAACGGGGCGTCGACGGCGTCCGGCGCGTCGTCGGCGGTCCGGGCGTGGCCGTCGTTGTTGTCGTTCGTCCGCGAAGGCTGGGGGACAGGCGGCGCCGGCCTCGGGTTGAAGGCCGGCGCGGGGTCGCCGCGTCCCGGCAGGTCTAGAACGGGATGTCGAACGTGTCGTCGAAGTCGTCCGTGAAGGCGGGCGGACGGCCGGCGGGTGCGGGGTCGGGCCGGCGCGGCGGCTGGCGGTTCCCCGGGCGGCCCCGCGCGGTCGGGCCGGGTCGCGTGTTGCGCGCCGGTGCGCGGTTGCCGGACGGCGCGCGGTTGCCGGCGGCCGGGGAGGCGTTGTCGCCGTCGCGCAGCGGCGGGAGCAGGGCGGCCTCGTTCATGACGAGGAGATTCGTGTCGACGTGGACGTTGAACCCGGTGCCGTTCTTGATCGGGAAGGCGACGCCGGCGCGGTTCCGGAACGTGCGTTCCTCGCCGTCCACGACGCGTTTCGACTCGGTGTAGAGGACCAGGTACGGCGGATTGCGTGGTGCTTCGCTCATGGGCGGTGTGATCTCCGTGTTGGGGAAAAAGCTCGGGATTGCTCCGGGCGCGCCGGGCCGGGCCCGTCAAGGCCGAGGCCCGCGAGGGCCGAAGCCGCGCCAGCGGTCGCCTTGACGGTCGCACGGGTCGGGCGCGCCAGGGTGCCGGACGGGCTTTTGGACCGTCCTGGCGGGGAACGTGCGCGGATCTAGGAGGGCGCGGGGACCCGGTACGGGAGCGGGCGGCGGTCGTCGGCCTGCCGGCGGCAGGTCTCGGCGAGTGCCGGGAAGCCGAGGGCGAGCGCGCGGAGCGTGCGGTGGCGGAGAATGTCGACGGCGTTCTGCCGGGCGCCGAAGCCGTGGACGTCGACGACGTCGGCGACGAGGTCCGGATAGTTGGTGTGGTTGTGGCGCAGCGTCGTGACGGCGTCGTGCGCGGCGCTCTCGGCGGCCGCGGCGTCGCCTTCGCGGGCGAGGCGGTCGATGTTCGCCGCGGCGCGCCGGGCGAGGCGGCGGCCCTGCGAGTAGTGGACGACCAGGCGCACGAGGCGCGCCCACTCGTCGGGGTCGGCGATGAGCAGCAGTTCGGTTCCGGGATCGTCCTGGTTGAAGGCCGGCGCGTCCGGTCCCGTGGCGAGGGCGGGTGTCATTGCGAAGTCTCCGGGGTGTCGGCCGGGCCGCCGGCCTCTGGCTCGGGGGAACGCGCCTCGGCGGGCATGCGGCGGTGCAGGCGCGCCGCCTCGCGGGGCAGGGCGCACTGGACCCAGAGGGCCTCGCGCGCCACGGTCGTGGCGGAGTTGCCGGGCAGGCCGCGCGCGTGCAGGAGGTGGTCGGTGAACATCGCGTTGCGCGTGCACCGGTCGAGGTTGACGATGTTGTGGATGTGCAGCCGGACCAGCGGCTCCGCATGGTCGAGCGAGCGCGGGGGCGACGACTCCGGGGCGATCGGCGCGTTGCGCAGGAAGGCGTGGCGGACCGCGTTGTCGGCGATCGACCAGGCCCGGAGGTTGGTCGAGATCTGCGAGAGCCGGCGGTGGGCGTCGGCGAGCCACCACTGGATGTCCTCGTTGCCGGTCGCGGGGCGGAGATCGAGGACCGCCCGCGCGAACGCCGGGGCGGACGGGATGCTCAGCTCCGCCCGGGTCGGGTGCTGGTAGCCCCACCAGAGGCGCTGCGCCTCGGGCGTGCGGATCGGGTGTCCGTCCGGCGCGTCGTCCGGTCGCACGGCCTTCAGCCGCGGCAGGTGCGCGGGCAGGGCGAGCGTCCGGGCGGGCTCGTCGAGGGGCGCGGGGTGGTGGTGTGCGGTGCGGCGGTTGCCGGCACCGCGGGCGGCGATGGCCATGGCGGGTTCCCTTAGAAGTCGGGGGGCGGTGCCGGCGGATGCGCCGGAGGCAGGCGCATGTCGGCGAGGGCGGCGCCGTGCGTCTGGATGGCGACCAGGGCGTCGCGGCAGATCTTGCGCATGTTGCGCGTGGGCCCCGTGACGTCTGCGGCGGCCTTCTCGGCGTCGAGTAGCGTGCGGGCGTGGGGATCGTCGTGGTCGGCGGCCGCGCGGACGGCGGGCGGTGCCGCCGCGGCCGCAGTGGCGCGCACGGTCTCGTCGGCCGCGTCGACGTAGCGGCGCAGGATCCTGGCCGCCTCGGCTGTGGCCTCGAGGATCTTGGGGAGGCGGACGAGCATGTCGTGGACCGGGGCGCCAGCCTGGCGTTCGGCGTCGAACGCCTGGTCCACGTCGTCGAGAAGGCGGTGGTGGCGGCGCGTCGCGTCGGCCACGGCGGCTTGATCCGGTGGTCTGGGGAATCGAACGACGGTCACGGGCACCTCCTGGTCAGGCGCTTTGCTGGCGCATGTACCCGTACGCCAGAATACAGGAAGCGGGCCGCGATGGAGAATAGGCAATTTGCACCTAGGCCGGGCGGCCCGCCGCCATAGGAAGTTAGGCCCTATGCGTTTTCGCTTGCGCACTTTGCGTTCGGAACCGCGGGCGCTGGCGGCGCGTCCCGTATGCACAGTGCATATGCGCGCGGCCGCGCGGGGTCGGGAGTGCATGGGGCCCGGACGGGGACGAACGGAGTTCGTATGCACCGTGCGTTGCGTCGTCCGACGTCGACCGGCGAGGCGGAGGACTGGCGCGACCGGGATGGGCACGAGCGCGCGCGGGGCTGGGGTTCGATCGGGCGGGCGCGGCTTGCGGCACCCGGCCGCCAAGGTGCGGCGGCGTGCCGCAAGCCGCGGCTGGACCGCGAGCGGGGGCCAACGCGCGCCGGGGTGCTGCGGACGCTGCCGTTGAGGCCGGTGGCCGGGTCGGCGCGGGCGTGTGGTGCGCGTTGGCGGAGCCTGGAGCCTGCATGGCCGCGTGCGCCGCGGCGCGCGGGGCCGTGCGCCGGGCGGCGGAGCGATCGGTTGTCCGGGATGGAGACGGATGTCGTCGCCGCATGCGCGGGCGACGGGGCAGACGCGGTGTTCCGCGTCCGGCGGGCCCCCGGTGGCGGTCGGCCCCGGGCGGGGAGCCGCTTCGCGGCGAGCGGCGGGCGTGTGGGAGGAAGGAGAGACGCGCGGATCGCGGCGGCGGTCGCGGACGGCGGATATGCACAGTGCATACGGAAGGCGGGTGGAGGTGCGAACTGTCACTGCTGCCCGCAGCCAGGCCGCAGTGACAGTTCTTGTCCGGCACGTAGTGACGGGGCTTGCCGGGCAATTGCCATGGGAGTCGCACAGGGATGCGGATTGTTGACGGCGATTCCCGGCCGGTGCTAGTGTCCGCCGCGCTGGAAAGCATTGCACGTTGGCTGGAAGGCGACGGCGGGCGTTCGGAAGAACGCGCGCCGTGGCCGAGAGAAGAGCTCGTGCAGCACCTGGCCGGGGGTCGGCAACGACGTTGCGGGTCCTTGGACGACAGGTGGGGTGTGGTGGCGACACGGCACGACCGGCCGCTTCGGCGGTCGATCGGCAGCCCAGGGGGCGAGAGCATTCCCGGGGGTTGAACGCGGCAACAGAACGCCGCGGGTCTGTTCGGCAACGGCAGACGACGCCTGGCAACAGGTCGGGTCCCCGGCGACGGGGGCCAGTCGATGCGTCTTAGGCTGGCAAGAAAGGTTCGAAGCAGCCGAGCGTCGTGAGACATCCACGGAAGGCGGGAGACCGGCGGCGGGAGCAACGAAGTGCTCCGGTGCAAAACCGTTGAGCTGCCCGACGTCGTGAAAGCCGAGTGGAGTTGGTCGAGGAACCCGGTGGCAGGAGCGGGGCCGCGCGCGACGAGCGCGGGGCCTCGCGAATGTCCGGAGGTCGGTCGCGGGGAGCCACACATCGGAGCCGCATGGACCACATGCGCTTCGCGACCAGAATGATCGAACCGTGCTTGCGGATGGACTCGTTCCATGCGCTTTCGGCGATGAGCCGACGCAGGCCGTCCAACGGGCGGCTGCGAGGCACGTTACGTTAAGCGCGTACCTCGGGGGGTGCCGGCGGGAGCCGGGACCCCCCGTGTGTTTTCGGACGGTTGGCGGGGGTGGGAGTGGCCCGGGTGGGCAAGGCGAAACGGCGGCGCGAACGGCGGCGCGAGGAGAAGGAGCGCAAGGCGCAGCGGCGTGCCGCCCGGGCCGAGCGGCGGGAGAAGCAGCGTGCGAAGCGGGATCGCCGCAGGGAGGAGGATCCGCGGCGGCCGGGGCCGGCGTCGGGGCCGGCGGCCCGCGGCGACCCGGCGCGGGACGTGCCGGAGCGGGGCCGGCGCTGGCGCGAGACGATGGCGTCCGTGGAGCGGTTCGCCGGCCGCGTGCGCATGCCCGACGCCAACCAGGCGGCGTGGCGCGCCCTGTGCCGCGCGGTGGTGGCGGACCGGAACTCGTCGGACCTGGTCCGCGGCGAGCGGGTGCGGATTCTGCGCCTGCTGTGCGAGGAGCTCGGCCGGGCCGGGTTCCAAGGGGTGGCGATGGGCGGGCTGCGGAGCCGGCACGTGAAGGCCCTGGTGCGGGAGTGGAAGCTGCGCGGGCTGTCGGCGTCGCGGACCGCGAAGCTGCTCGGCCACCTGCGGTGGTGGGCGCGCGCGATCGGCAAGGACGGCCTGGTGCTGCCGACCAACGCCGCCTACGGGCTCGCGACGCGGAGCGCGGTCGGCACCGGGCAAAGGGGCAGGCTCGACCTCGAGGCGCTGGTCGGGCGCGTCCCCGACGAACGCACGCGGCTGTCGCTTGCGCTGCAGTGGGAGTTCGGGCTGTCGCCGGAGGAGTCCATCAAGTTCGCGGCGGCGCGGGTGGTGCGCGACGACGCGGTGGTTCTGCCCGCGTCGTGGGGCAGTCGCCGCAAGGGGCGGTCCGTGCCGATCCGGTGGGTGTCCCAGCGCGCCCTGCTCGGCGTCGTCCGGGAGGCGAGCGGCGACGGCCCGCTGATCGCGCCGGGCCGCTCGTACGTCGGCCACCGCGCGGACGTCTACGAGCCGCTGGCGGAACGGTTCCGGGTCGGTCGCGTGCACGGGCTGCGCTGGGGCTACGCGCGCCGCCGGTTCCTGGAGGAGGTCGGCGTCACCTGCCCGGCGGCCGGGGGACCGGGCTACGCCGACATGGACGAGGCGACGCGGGCGTCGGCGCGGCGCGCGACGCACGCGCTCGCCGCGGAGATGGGCGTGGTCCACGCGGTGGTCCGGGAGGTGTTCCTCGGGTTCGCCGACTGGGGGCGCCGCCCGCCCCGGGGCGACGGCGTCGGCGGGGCTGCGGGCGGCGCCGCGGAGGTCCGCTGATGCCGGGGCGGCGGAAGGGCGTCGCGCCGGGCAAGGGCCGCTGGGCGTTCGGCAACCGGCACCTGTTCGCCCAGCTCCTGCGTCTCGTCGACGAGGACGGCTCGACGTCCGAGGCGCTGCGGCGGGAGCGCCTCGGCGCGTGCCGCACGCTGTGCGACCAGCTCTACGGGCTCGGCTACCGGGGGTTGGAGGCGCGGGGCCTCGGGACGCGGCACGTGGACGCGCTCGTCGCGGCGTGGAAGCGGCGGGTGGCGGACGACGAGCTCCAGTGGGGCCGCGTGAAGAACCTCATGGTGCACGTGCGCTGGTGGGCGCGGGCGGTCGGCAAGGACGGGATGGTGCATGCGGACAACGCGGCGTACGGCATCGGCCGGCGCAGCCGGGCGCCGGGGGACCGGTCGGTGGAACTGGCCGATGCGCTGCCGCGGATCCGCGATCCGTACGTGGCGTTCGCGCTGCGCCTGCAGGACGCCTTCGGGCTGCGGCGCCAGGAGGCGATCAAGTTCCGGGTCGCCTACGCGGACCGTGGCGCGCGGATCCTTCTGAAGGGCTCCTGGTGCAAGGGCGGAAGGGCGCGCTGGGTGCCGGTGCGCAGCCACGGGCAGCGGGCGCTCCTGCACGAGCTGCGGGCGTTCGCCGGCGAACGGTCGCTGATCCCGCCGGGCCTCGACTACGTGCAGCAGAAGTGGCGGTTCGAGAAGGTGACGGCGCGGGCCGGCCTCGGGCGCACGCACGGGCTGCGCCACGGCTACGGGCAGCGGCGTTTCGAGCGGCTCGCGGGGTTTCCGTGCCCGGCGCGGGGCGGCCCGGGGTGGCGGGAACTGACGGCCGAGCAGCGCGAGCGCGACGGGATGGCCCGGCGCGTCGTGTCGATGGAGCTCGGTCATGGTCGCATCGACGTGGCCGCGGTTTACTTAGGGAAGTGAAGTTTTATGTGGACTAAACGCAGCTAAGTCGTTGTGGGGGAAGAACCTGGCTGCGGCGAACTCCACATAAAAATCTGCTCGAACCGGGTAGGGTCCCGGTCGTTGGACGACGCGTGTGGCGTCGTCGCAGCGGGCAAGCCACTCGGGCGTGCCGTCGTTCTTCCAGGGCGGGATGTGCGGAGACGTCGCGCTTGCGCGGGACAAGCCTGCGGACTCCGCGCACGGGGCGGCCGGGGCTTCCGGCCACGTCGCCGCGTCGGCGGATGTGCTGTCTCGGTCGCGTCCGGCATCGCCATCGGTCCGGGCGTTCGGAACTGGCATGTGTCGGGATGACATCCCGATGCGAGTGCTTTCCGTGTTCTTTTCGTTGCTACAGGGCTTGTCTGGTTGCCGTGCGCATCGGGTCGTGTTACGAACCGCGTCGACGACTTGACTCGCGTTCGCGAGGAGGAACAGTGAGAAGCCGCGACGAAGTGCTGCAGCACGTTCTCGAGAAGTCATCGGTGGACGGCGCGTTCCGGCAGCGGCTGCTTGCTGATCCGAAAGCCACGATCAGCGGGGAGCTGGGCATCGCGGTACCGGAGTGGATGACGATCGAAGTCCACGAGAGCGACATGCAGACGGTGCACGTCGCGTTGCCCCCCGACGCGAACCTCACCGAGGAGGAGCTGGAAGCGGTGTCCGCCGGACGCGGCTGGCGGCACTGGTAGGTCGCGAGCGCCTTGCCGGGAGTCGACGGCGGCGTCGCGCAGAGCGCGGCGTCGGACCTGATTGGTCCGTCGGACGTGCGGCTTGCGCGCCGCGGCAGCCACCGGCCGCAGGTTCCCGGTTCACGCGGCGATGCCGACGCGGCGATGTCGGTACCTGCCGGGAGGAAGGGTGCGCCCGGTTTCAGGTGGGTGCGGTCCACGGGCGAACGCCGGTTGTGCGGGCTCCCGTGCCCGGTCAGGGAGCCCAAACCGATGGCGCCCGACGCCGCACGGAGCGGGATGGCGCTACGTCGAAGGACGCGAAGGGCTGGCGCGTGCTGCGCGCGGACGGGTTGACCGGGCGGTCGACGCCTTGGCCGTTTGGGGGAACCGAGCTTCCGGGCACTGGCAGGAGGGCGGTGCCGCCCGGACGACCGGGCGCGTGTCGACCGCGGATGGATCCGTGACCCCCAACGGACTGCGCTCCTCCAACGCTGTCGCGAGGTGTCCCGCGGTCGGCGGAAAACTCGACGGGGCTTGGCCCGCGTCGCGGGCGCCGGGGTACGACGGCAACCTGTGCCGGGTCGAGGCGTGGCTGCGGGACTCGGGAAGGGCTCGTTGACATCCGGTGTCGATGGGAGCACTTTCGGAAGCAAGGGCCCGACGCGGTGCGATTGGCCGGATTCCGCCCCGGCCGGCGAGACGTCGAGGGCTGCAGGACGGGGATGCGGGCAATGAGCGGGAGCGGGCTGAACAGACGCCAGGCGATGGGTCTCCTGGTTCCTTTGCTGACGCCGATGGGGGTACTCGGGAACCAGGTCTCGCGGCCGCTGCCCTGCGACGATCACGACGGTTTCGGAACCTGGGTGAGCGGCGGAAGCGAGATCGAGTTCGGGTACATGCTCGACGGGGTCGTCCGGAAGCTCCATCTGGACCTTCCAGCGGGCGAGGTCGCCCGTGCGCGGGTCACGTGGAGGCGCCGTCCCGGCGAGGATCCGGAGATCAAGGGCACTTGGCAGACCCGGAAGAGCAGTACGCGTTTCAGTCCCGTGACGGCGCGCCAGGCGATCGAACTGGCGAAGCGCAAGCTCGGCGGCAAGCTGGTGCGCGGGTACGAAGAGCCCGAGGAGTACTACGTGATGATTCACGAGGATCCCAACATCGCGACACTGATTCGGCCGCTGGCCCGGGCGTTGAAGGAGGCCTGCGGCGTGTACGGCAAGCTCGGCGAGTCCGTCGACCCGGTCCGGAACGTGCTCTCGTTCGTCCAATCCCTTCCCCACGAGTGCCATCGGAAGGTCGGGGCGCGGTGGCCGACGGAGAGCCTGCTCGACAGCGGGGCCGACTGCGACGACAAGACGGTCCTCGCGTGCGCGCTCCTGAACCAGACCATGCCGGAATACGAGGATCCGCCGCCGCCGTGGGCCATGGTCAGCTATCCGGGGCATCTCACGCTCGGGGTCAACGCCCGCTTCTGCCAGGCGTGGCCGACCTGGAAGAGCGGCGCGGCGCACTTCGAATCGGGGGGAGAGACCTTCGTCTACGTGGAGATGAACGCGGGGCCCGACACGGAAGTCGGTTGGCTTCCGCCGGGCTACGAGGCCCGGGATGCGACCATCTGGCCGCACCCCGATCTGGTGAGATTCCCGGCCGGCTGCGAACGGCTGATCAACGGTCGCCGACACTACACCACAGCCTTGTGTCAGCGGAGGTGGACCCCCGCTCGCTCCTGACCGGAACGCGGGACGGCGAGGCCGGCAGCGCGAACATGGTCGGGGCTTCTCGCTCCGCAGCACCGAGGCGCCGGTGGCGCGCGGTCGGCCGCGGCGTGGCCCGAGGTCGTTGTCGCCGCCGACCGCTTTGCGCCGAGCGACCGCTCGAGGGTAAGCCCGCGGGGTTCGGAGAACCGCGGGTCGAACGAGGGCTCAGGGCTTGCGGGTCGTAGGGGCCGGTCGCGTGCGGACGTCGCGGACGGCGGCCTCGCGCTCCCGCAGGTGCGCGTCCCTGAGGTGCGCGTAGGGATCGTCGCCCAGTTCGTTCGGATCGTGGTCGGGCGTCCTCGACCGCTCGTCCACGCGGTCGGCGGCGGCGATGCCGACGCGGATGCGGAAGTCGTCGATCGCCGTTGTCGGCGAAAGAAAGGCGTCCACGAGCTTGGCGGCGCCGTCGCGCACGGTGGACGGCCCGATCACGGGGATTTCGAGATAAGGTCCTCTCGGGACGCCCCACACCGCCAGCGTCTGCCCGAAGTCCTCGTCGTGGCGCTCGAGGCCCGCGGTCGTGGCGGGATCGAACAGGCCGCCTACGCCGACCGTCGTGTTGACGATGAAGCGGGCCGCGTCCGAGAGGGCTGCCCGGGGCTTCCCCTGCAGGAGCTGGTTCGCGGCCGTGCCCGGTTCCTCGAGGTTGTCGAGGACGTTGCGCACGCGGTCGCGCAGGAACGCAGGGAGCACGCCGTAGGCGGCGGCCGCCGGTCGGAGGACCGCCCGGTCGGCGACGTAGTTGACGACGAGCACCCGGCGGTTCAGCGGTTCGAGCGGGTCGTGGACCTCCGCCGGGGCATCCGTTGCGGCGGACGCGCCGGCTGCCATCCCCGCGGCTAGGAGGCGCACGGCCAACGGGCGCGCCAGGACGGGTTTCGCGACGGCGGCGCGTGGGCCGTGCATGTGTTCTCGAATGTCTCGGCCGGGGTCCACCGCCCGTGCGCCCAGAGGTCCGTGGCGACGGCGACCGGTGGATGCCTCCGCCGCGCCTGCAACGGACATCGTCGGGATCCGCTTGCTCATCGTGCGCTCTCCTGGCCGGGGCCCGGACCAATCCTAGACGAGAATCGGTCGGGACGTTCGTGCGGAATGTGCTTGTCGCGGCGCGTCTTTCGTGTTGCTTTCGTCAAGCGCATGGGCAGCGTGTGGCGTTGCGACCGTGCGACCGCTAGGATTGGGCGGCATGTGCGATGCGCGACTAGGACGGCCGGTGGCCGTGCGGGCAGGACGAACGGCGCGGCCTGCGCGAAGCGGGGCGGCGATCCTCCGCGTCCACATCAAGGACCACGATGGCGACCCGCTGCAGTTCGAGGATTGCCGGGCGTTGCTGGAGGGCACGACCTACATGGTCGTCCACATCGGAACGCACGAGGTGGTCGAGCGGATCGCCGCCGAGGACGTCGACCGGCTGTACTACGTGGAGACGCCCGGAGACGGGACCGAGTAGGACCGCGGCCTGCGGATTCGTGGACACGGCCCTACCGAGGAGTCACCGGAGTTCGGTCGCGAAGAGGGGTGGAACTGGTTTCGGACGCGCCCGCGCGCGTGCCGCCGGAGCGGCCAGATGAAAGGATCGCGTTGGCGTGAGGTACCGGCGCAAGCGGGACGCGGGCGGGGGCGCAGGGTGCGACCGCGACGGCCTCGGCCCGATTCGCCGACTCGCTCGCGCCAACTCGATCTGTTCCGGGACACCGTCGACGGGGACATCCTGCTCAGCTTGGCCGGGCTCGAGCACGCGGCGCTCGCCGTGGCGGGCCGCGGACGCGTCCGGGACGTGATCGGCGAACTGTGCGCGCTGTGCGAAGCGTTGGACGACGAACGCGCGGCGGGCCAACCGTTGCTCCTCGGCGGGCTCCGCTGCGGTGAAGCGGCGACTTGCGGATGAAGGCAATGCGAACTCGGGAGGCGCGGCTGCGGGCGCGCAGCCCGCGAGGCATGGCGGCGCGTGGGTCGATGGGGACGGGTGCCGCGCGCGTGGTGGCGCAGGCTGGTCCGGGAACGACCTCGGGAGCTGATCGTGGGTTGGCAACAGTCTGTCGCGCAGGGCGGGACGCTGCGCGGCATGCGGGCGTGGGCCTCAACATGGGGACGGTCACGGAGTGCAGCGCGGGCGGGGCTAGTCCGCGGACGGTAACGTTGGTACTCCTGACGAAAAGAACACGGGTCTTTGTGCGTGTCGGATGGTTTCCGGATGCACGCGCCGCGCGGTGTTGTATACAATCGCGGCAAGACGGTCGGACGTGCGGACATGCGCTTGACGGCGAGCGTTCCCCTGGCACTGCGGAGCTTGTTTGGACGCGAGCGGGCGAAGCCATGCTGCTCGAGTCACGTCGCGGCGGGCGGTCTTTCCCGCGTCGCGGGCTCGGCCGTCGCGGCCACGCTCGCCCTGTGCTGCGCCGCATCGTCGGCGACGGAGTCCGTGGGCGACCACTGCCACGCGTTCGCGGAGCGATATGCGGAACGCGAGCGGTCGGAGCTCGACGGGGAATCCGTCGGCGTTCGCAGGCGCCCGCCCGTCGGCGTGTGGATTGCCAACGTGTTCCAGCCGCCGCGGCAGCGTTTCCGGGCGTCCTACCGGTGCGCGTTCGAGTTGGTCTCGGAAGATGTCGTGGAAGTGTCCGTGGTGATGTACCTGACGAAAACGCGCGCGTTCGCGGAACACACGCAGTGGCCGCGGCTGCAGATCGTTCCCATCGCGAAGGTCGCGGACTCGAAGCGCGGCATCGAGGGGTATGCGGTGTTCAAGTACCTCCGTGAGGATTGAGGCGTCTTGCTTGCTGTCGCGAACACGAAGCCCGGAGCGGGCCCCGGCTGCCGGTGTAGCTCGACACGTCCCCGGCATCGACGCTCCGGGCTTCGTCCCTGCTCGCAACGGTCGCCCTGCGGAGGCAGTGCTTCCATGGAACGGGGGCTGGCCACGCTCGCGCGACGATGAGCTCGAGCGGCCCCCGATACAAGCATGCTACCGCCGCGTAAACCTGACTGCGACGGCGCCGCCGTTTACGCGTGTGGCCTTCGGCGCTAGAGCCCGAAGGAACGGGCTGAGCGCACGAGCCCGGCCGGGAGCGCGGCGTAGGCGAGGATGCACCCGTACGAAGCCATCGCAGCCATGATGCTCAAAGGGGAAGAGCGCCCCGCTTGGGGCAAGTTCGATTCGTCAGGCGGGACGCCCGCCTTCCATCGCTTGGAGCACCACTGCGCGGACGTGGCGGCGTGCTTCGAGGCGCTCGTCGCGGATCGAGTCCTGGCTGCGCGATTCGCGCGCGCAGTCGGGAACGACGGGCGTGCGCTTGATCGAGTGACTGTCGCTCGGCTCGCCGTGGTCGCGTTCCTGCACGACTTCGGCAAGCTCAACGCCGGATTCCAGTTCAAGGTCCACGACCGGAACGCGTTGCCGCCGCACCCGCCGCCGAAGATGGGCCACATCGGCGAGGCCTTCCACTGCGTGGCGCATCCGGACATGTGCAGCCGTCTCGGATTGCCGGAGTTGCTGGACGAGTGGGGGGAAGGCGTGGATGGCTTGCTGCTCGCGGCGCTTTCGCATCACGGGCGCCCGCCCGGCAAACCCGAGGGCGGGAAGGGACCTCGGAGCATCTGGGAGCCGTTTGCGGGATACGACCCGGGGGCAGCGGCCGATCTGCTCCGCGAGCGGTCGCGGGAGTGGTTCCCCGGTGCATTTGAGGCGGGCCCGCCCCTGCCGGAGAGCCCGGCGCTGGCCCACCTCTTCGCGGGAACGGTTGCCTTGGCGGATCAGATCGGCTCGGACCGCGAGAACCACTTCCCGTTCGAGCCCCGGTCCGATCCGCGCTACGTCGACCGCGCTCGTCGGCAGGCGCGGGAGGCGATCGGCCAGCGGCGGCTGAGACGCATGTGCTGGAGGTCGACCGCGAAGCCAGCGGGTTTCCAGGCGATGTTCGGGCACGAGGCCCCGCGTCCCCTCCAGCTCGCGGTCCAGGAGGCACCGGTCGATGCGCCTCTCCTGGTACTTGAGAGCGAGACGGGATCGGGCAAGACGGAAGCCGCGCTTCTGCGCTTCGTCGCGCTCCTGCGGGCGGGCCTCGTCGACGGTCTCTACTTCGCCGTACCGACCCGGGCCGCGGCCAAGCAACTCCATGGCCGAGTCAGCAGCGCGATGCAGGCTGTGCTCCCAAGCGCCGTTGCCGACCGGACGGTACTGGCGATCCCCGGATACTGCGTGTCCGGCGAGGCCAACGGCAAGCCCATCGGAGGGTTCGAAGTCCATTGGGAAGATAGCCCGGACGAAGCGGAGCGGGTGGCTCGCTGGGCTTCGGAGAGCACGCGGCACTTTCTGAGCGCGCCGGTCGCTGTGGGCACCGTCGACCAGGCGCTTCTTGCCAGCCTCAAGGTCAAGTGGGCGCATCTGCGCGGCGCCTCGCTAGCAAGGAGCCTCCTGGTGGTAGACGAGGTCCACGCCAGCGACGCTTACATGACGAAACTGCTGGCCACGTTGCTCGACGGGCATCTGGCGCTCGGCGGCCACGCGCTGCTCATGTCGGCAACATTGGGCGCAGCAGCTCGCGTTGCGGTCTGCAGCGGCGGCCGTCGTCACGACGTGCCCGGGGTGGCGAGCGCGACCAGTGTCCCGTACCCGTCGCTGACCTTGGCAGGGACGGCCAAGACCGGAACCGAACAGATCAAGGCGACAGGGCTCGAGAAGCGCGTTCGCATGGAAGTCGAACCATGGCTCGGCGATGCCGAGCGCATCGCCGAGACGACCCTCCAGGCGGCGAAAGAAGGAGCGAAGGTTCTGGTCATTCGCAACACCGTGGCGAGTGCTCAAGCGGTCCTGGAAGCGATGCTGGCCGAACGCAGCGGGGACTTGGCAAAGCTTGTATTCGCGGTGAACGACATGGCGACCGTCCACCACAGTCGCTTCGCCGTCGAGGACCGGGGGCTCCTCGACGACGCCGTCGAGCAGGAACTGGGCAAGTGCCGCGGTCCGGGCGGGCGGGTGTTGATCGGGACGCAGACCCTCGAACAGTCCGTCGACATCGACGCCGACCTGCTGGTCACCGACATCTGCCCGATAGACGTGCTGCTGCAGCGCATCGGCCGCCTGCACCGTCACGAACGGCGGCGCCCGGACGGCTTCGACGAACCCCGCTGCATTGTACTGGTTCCCACCGAGGGCCTCGCATCCGGTCTGGACGGCGCCCTGATGCGTCACGGGCTCGGCTGCCGACCCGGGGGAACGGGCGGCGGCATCTACAGGAACGTCCTGGGCGTCGAACAGACCCGGCGGCTCGCCGTCGGCCATCCGGTCTGGCGAATCCCCGAGATGAACCGGTTGCTGGTCGAAGGAGCGACCCATCCCGACGCGTTGCGCGCACTGGCGGAGCGGCTCGGTGGTCCGTGGATGGAGCACGAGCAATGCACGTTTGGCATCCACGCCGCCGAGGCACACGTTGCCCGCGCGCACTGCCTGGACCGCAACGAGCCGTTCGACGAGGACCTTGCCTTCTCGGACCTTGATCAGGCCGTGCGCACGCGCCTCGGCGAAGACGGTCCCCGCTTCGAGCTCGTGGAGGAGGCGGTCGGCCCGTTCGGCAGTCCGGTTCGGACGTTCAATCTGCCGGCCCACCTGTTCGGCGGTGCAGGATCCATGCCCACTGCCGAAGAGCTGTGCACCGCCCGCCTGGAGTGCGCGGCGGACCACGCGATGCTGCATGTCGGCGCGCGCAAGTTTCGCTACGACCGGTTCGGCGTCCGCCCGACCGGTGCGGTCGAAATTGGCGGCGGTCGTGATCCGGCCAAGCGGAAGCACGGGCAGGACCTGTGAATAGTCTGCTCTCCGAGGCGCTGATCACCGTCCGCAACAAGGACGGTGTGCGAGAGTCGCTGTCTCTGCCGGGGATCTACGCCGCCCTGGCTGCCGACCGCGTCCTCGACTTCCCGGCTTTGCGTCCGCATCAACGGCATGCCTGGCATGCGTTCCTTGCGCAACTCGCGACCATCGCCCTGGACGCCGGGGGAGGGCCGTGGACGCCCGAAGCCCCGGACGATTGGGCGGCCGCCCTGCGCGCACTGACATCGCAGTATCCGAACGACGAACCGTGGCACCTCGTCGTCGAAGACCCCGCGGTGCCGGCGTTCCTTCAGTGCGCCGCGCCGGGTGGACTGGGCGACTATCGCAGAACCATCTCCGCACCGGACGATCTCGACCTGCTGGTTACCGCGAAGAACCACGATGTCAAGCAGACCGTCGCGACCGCCAACGCGCCGGAGGACTGGGCGTTCGCACTCGTCGATCTGCAGACGATGGCGGGCTTCCTCGGCGCCGGCAACTACGGCATCGCCCGCATGAACGGCGGCTTCTCGGCGCGCCCGTGCGTCGGTCTTGCGCCGGCGGACGCGGGGGTGGGGGCGCACGTTCTGCACGACGTCGCCCGGATGCGCGCCGAACGCCCCGCGATCCTCGAGCGTCTGGCGCCGTACTACCGTCCGCAGGGCGGCACCGCGCTTCTTTGGCTCGAGCCCTGGGACGGCAACGAGTCGATGGACCTCCGCACGCTCGACCCGTACTTCATCGAGATCTGCCGACGGATCAGACTGCGGTGCCGCGGCGGCCGTCTCAGCGCACTCGCGGCCGGCTCCAGGAAGCCGCGCGTGGCCGCCAAGGCCGCCAAGGGCAACCTCGGGGACTTCTGGACGCCGGTGGACGTCGAGGACGGGAAGGCCCTGTCGGTGTCGGCCAACGGTTTCACGTACAGGCGGTTGAGCGAGCTTCTGTTCGAGCCGGACAAGTACCGCAAGCCGGCCGCGATGGTGGTGGGCGACACGCCCAACAAGCGCTGGACACTCGTCGCGCGTGGCGTCGCCGGCGGGCAGGGCAGGACCGACGGCTATCACGAGCGCACGGACATCGCCTTTTCTGCAGGTGTCGCGAGGGCCTTCCGGCGGGAGGCGGATCGCGACCGTCTGGCGGAGATCGCGCGGGCTCAGATCGAGGAGGTCGCCGCGGTCGCCGCCGCGCTGCGTTTCGCGATCGCGACGGCGGCGAGCGGCGGAAAGGCCGCCGCGGACCTCGGGAAGGCCGATCGCGCCGCCGCCGCACTGTACATCCGACGTCTCGAGCGTGCGGCGGACGCAAGGTTCTTCCCGGCGCTCGAGGCGCGGTTCCTTGCCAGCGAGGACGGCACCGCGTCGGCCCACCGGGCAACGTTCGTCCGCGGCCTCGTCACGGCGGCGCGGGGGCTGCTCGTGGAGGCGGTCGAGACCGTGCCATGTCCAGCAATCCGCCGGCATCGGGCACGCGCCAAGGCGCACAGCGCGTTCGAGCGCAACCTTCGCAACCCGAAGGGGGTATTCGCGGATCAACCGGAAATACTCGCACTGACAGGAGAACCCGATGGCACGGCGAATCGCGCGTAACGATCCCGCAAGCCCGGCCGACACGCTGTCGACCGGCGACATCGCGGTGCGCATCGCGCGGGCCGTGGCGAGACTCGATCCCGGACCGGCCGCAGCGCTGAGGCGCGGCCCGCTCGCCGGCGCAGGCGCCGCCGCGTTCTGGAAGCTGATGGCCGACCACGACATCCCGGCGAAGCGCACGGAGGCATGGGCGACCGTGGTGCACGCCACCGCGATCCTGACGCCGGTCGGCCGAGCGGTCGGCGACGACACGGCCGCGTCCGCGCACGACGCCAGCCTCTCGATGGGCGGCGCACTCTACGGCGCCGGCCTCTCCGAGCTTCGCCTAGCACGATTGCTCGGCGCGAAGGGCCGGGTCCGAGGCGACCAACTCGTGCGTCTCTGTCGTCGGCTGGCGCGCGACGCGGAACATCGCCGGTTCGATGTCGGGACGCTCGCCCGGTTCGTCGTGCGTGGCGACGAGGACACGGACCGGCGCATCGCGCGGGACTACTACCGGGCCGAGTCCAGAGCCCGCGCTGCACAACCACAGACCAAGGAGCAAGAGCTCGATGCCTAACTTCGTTCAGATCCACACCTTGCACGGGTATTCCGCCGTGCTGCTCAACAGGGACGATTCCGGACTTGCCAAGCGCATGTCCTACGGCGGCAGCACGCGGACCCGGGTGTCCTCGCAGTGCCTCAAGCGGCACTGGCGCACGGCCACCGGCGAGTACGCGCTCTCCGGGATCGACGGCGCAACAGCGGCCGT
Organism: Candidatus Azotimanducaceae bacterium; assembly: GCA_965203685.1. Lineage (GTDB taxonomy): Bacteria > Pseudomonadota > Gammaproteobacteria > Pseudomonadales > Azotimanducaceae > VXYL01. Next base: position 3,399,830 of record OZ241908.1, on the reverse strand, counting down.
GCGCTCCCGGGAGATCGTCACCAGAAAGGTGCTGGATCCGCTCAGGGCCAGCGGCCACTCCGATGAAGTGGTCGCCGCCGTTGGCGACGAGATCCAGAAGGCGGTCTACGGCGACAAGGGAACGGAGACCCGCCAGCCGTTGCTGCTCGGGATGCCGGAGATCGACTATCTGGCCGGTCAGGCGCGCGACTTGGCGGAGCAGTCCGGCGGCGATGCCACGAGCGCCGCCAAGGCCGCGGTGGACTGGCGCAAGAGCGCGAACGCGAACCTGAAGGCGCTGCGCAACGCGACGACGCTGCCCGGCGGGCTGACGGCCGCCCTGTTCGGGCGGATGGTGACTGCGGACATCGAGGCGAACATCGACGCCGCCATCCACGTCGCCCACGCCTTCACCGTGCACGAGGAGGAAAGCGAGAGCGACTACTTCACGGTGGTGGATGACCTGCACGAGGTCGAGGACCACTCGGGCGCCGATCACATCGGGGAGACCGAACTCACGAGCGGACTGTTCTACGGTTACGTCGTGGTCGACCGGCGCAAGCTGTTCGAGAACTTGGGCGACGACGCCGACATGGCCGGGGAGGTCGTACGGCGGCTGGTGCATCTCGTTGCCACCGTCTCGCCCGGCGCGAAGCTCGGCTCGACCGCACCGTACGACTTCGCGACGTGGATGCTGGTCGAGGCCGGGGACAGCCAGCCGCGCAGTCTCGCGGAAGCCTTCCGGCGGCCGTGCGAACCGCTGGTGGAGGACGCGGAGGCGGCGCTTGCCACGCAGCTCCGGCGTCTCGACGAGGCGTACGGCAACGGCGAGGACAGGCGCGCGATGAGTCTGACCGGAACCGCCGTGCCGGGCGCCGACCTGGTGCCGCTGTCCGATCTCGCGCAGTGGGCGGGAGCGGTCGCCGGCAACAGGGACGCATGATGCGGTGGCTGAGGTTCCGGCTCCAGGCGCCGATGGCGTCGTTCGGCGGCCCCGTGATCGACGCGCGCGGGATCACGGCGGACTTCCCCACCCAGTCCATGCTGACGGGGCTGTTCGCGAACGCACTCGGCTGGACGCGGGGGATGCGTCGGGAACACCAGGCGCTGCAGGAACGCCTGGTGTTCGGCGCACTTCGCGAAAACGAACCCGTGCTCGGGCCGGTCACCGACTACCAGACGGCACATATCGGGAAGGGCGACACGGCATGGACCACTGGCGGAGAACCGGCCCGGCGGGCCGGCGGCGCCGGGACGTACGCCGGCGCCCACCAGCGATGGCGCGACTACCATGCCGATTTGCGCGTGTCGGGCGTTGCCCGGCTGGATCCCGTGGACGAGTCGCCGACGCTCGAGGAACTCGCGAGCGCCCTGGACCGGCCCGCGCGACCGCTGTTCATCGGTCGCAAGGCCTGTCTGCCGGCGGCCCGGATCTTCGCCGGCTGGGTCGACGACGCTCCGGACGTCCGTAGCGCACTGCACATGATCGCGCCGGATGGCGCGGTCCGCCTGCGCGCGCTGTGGCCTGCCTCGGAGGGGGTCGACGGTTCGAGTCGAACCACCGCAGTCACGGACGAGCGCAACTGGATGAGCGGACTGCACGGTGGATCCCGGCGCGTCTGCGAAGGCGAGCTTTCGGCACCGGAGGCGGACGCATGACCGCGCACATGCTCGCGCAGCCGGTCGACATGCGCGCCTTCAACCGATGGGCGGCGGATCGCGGCTTCGTCCGCAGAGGAACGTTCGACGAGGGCTTCGCGCTCCACGTGTTGCTCGGTTCCACCTTCGGAAGGAGCGTTCTGCAGCCGTTCCGCCTCTTCCACTCGCCGCGCAGTCGCCGAGCGTCCCTGTTCGCCTACGCCGACGCCGACGCATCCTCGCTGCGGAGGATGTCGGACACCGTGGCGACGCCCGACTGTCTCGACGTACTGGACACGAAGAGGCTGCGCTCCAAGCCAATGCGCACGGACTACGCGCGCGATCAACGGCTGGGGTTCGACGTGCGCGTCCGCCCCGTGCGGCGTCAGCACAAGGACTCGAGGGACGAGAGGGGGCGTACCCTGCGCGGAGGTTCGGAGATAGACGTCTTCGCTGCCGCGCTGGCTCGGGAGTCGTCGCCGGACACCGTTCGGCCGGGACAGTCGACAGTTCGCCGCGAGAACGCCTACATCCGTTGGCTTGCCGAGCGCTTCGACGGCGCGGCGGAAATACGCGAGTCGGTGTGTCGAATGGTCGCGTTCAGGCGAACGCGTGCCGTCCGGGGTGACGGCCTGGGCCCCGAAGGGCCGGATGCAACGATCCACGGTGAACTCACGATCAGGAAGCCCGACGAGTTCGCGAGACGGGTCAGAAGCGGAGTTGGCCGACACAGGGCGTACGGCTACGGCATGCTGCTGCTGCGCCCGCCATCACCGGTCGGCAAGGGCGCTCGCTGAGGTGCGCGCATGCTGAAGGGCCGTCTCGGTCTGGAGACCGCGCGTGTGCCGCACGTGGACCGAGCTGGTCTGCTGTGGCTGTCTCGCGGCACCCTGAATGCTCGCGACGGGACGCTGTCGTTCGAGCGCAGGGGCCGCGCGGCAACCAACGATCCGTTGTCTCCGGGCCACTACACTGTCCCGTTCCAAGGTGTGTCCATGATCCTCATCGGACCCGGCACGATGGTCAGCCACGATGCGCTGCGGCTGCTTGCCCGGCACGGTACTGCGCTGGTGGCGGTAGGCGACGACGGGGTTCGTCACTACACGGCGCCGCCGCTGATCGCCGACCGGTCCGGGCTTGCCCGCAAGCAGGCGCGTGCGTGGGCCGACGAGGGCCAGCGTCTCGATGTTGCCCGTCGCATGTACGCGTGGAGGCTCGGGAAGGTGCTGCCGCACCGCGATATCGCCACGCTGCGTGGCGTTGAGGGGGCGCGAATGAAGGAGACGTACCGGCTTGTCGCGGCCCAGGTCGGCATTCGCTGGCGCGGTCGATGGTACGACAGAGCGCGGCCCTCTTCCGGCGACCTACCCAATCAGGCGTTGAACCACGTCTCCAGTGCGGTGGAGGCCGCCGCGGCAATCGCCGTGTCGGCGACCTCGACGATCCCGCAACTCGGCTTCATCCATGAGGATCCGGGGCAGTCTTTCGTTCTGGATGTCGCGGACCTTTTCCGCGACTCGATCACGATTCCGGTGGCCTTTCGCGCTGCCAAGGCGGCGGATGCGCCGCCATTCGAGGATGTGGAGCGACTTGCCCGACGCGCGGCAGGACGGACCCTTGCGCACGAAAAGACGATCCCGAAGATGATCGAACGCATCAAAAGCCTCTTCGATCAGGAGGAGGAGGACGTTTGATGCCGATGACCGTGGTTGTTACGCGTGATGTTGAAGCCCGCTATCGGGGATTTCTTGCATCGGTCATGCTGGAGGTCGCACCTGGCGTCTATGTGTCGCCGAACCTGTCCGCCGGCGTGCGGGAGCGCGTGTGGACGGTTGTCCGTGGGTGGTACCGTTCGCTGGGCAGCGGGGCCGTTGCCATGATCTGGCGCGACGCGAGTCAGTCCGGTGGCGTGTCGCTCCGGCATCTCGGCGACCCGCCCAAGGAAATCCAAGACGCCGATGGCGTGCTGCTCGTGAAGCGCGCCTAGCAAGAAGATCTTTAACAGTTTATCGTAGTTTCAAAGGGTTAATGCCTAGAGGCTTCCCCGCGTAGGCGGGGATGGACCCCGTCAGCCTGCAAGGCCAGTGCGACCCGGGCCGGCTTCCCCGCGTAGGCGGGGATGGACCCCCACAGGCGGTTCAGTTCGCACACTGCGTCGGGGCTTCCCCGCGTAGGCGGGGATGGACCCTGCCGGGACATTACAGCCTCGCGCCTAGCTCTGGCTTCCCCGCGTAGGCGGGGATGGACCCGCGCCATAGATGTTGTCGCCAAGGCCAAGGTCGGCTTCCCCGCGTAGGCGGGGATGGACCCCGACGATTGGCCCGCCTACGCGGCCATCGTTGGGCTTCCCCGCGTAGGCGGGGATGGACCCCGTTGAAGCTGGCCTCGACGCGCCCGTCCTCGGGCTTTCCCGCGTAGGCGGGGATGGACCCGGCCCGAAAGACTACTAGACCATTCCCAAGCGGGCTTCCCCGCGTAGGCGGGGATGGACCCAAGAGGACGGGAGAGAGCGCAGCCACCACGGCGGCTTCCCCGCGTAGGCGGGGATGGACCCTGAACCTGCGCCTCGGGCCTGAACTGCACCAAGGCTTCCCCGCGTAGGCGGGGATGGACCCGTGGTGCGGCTGTGGGCGGCGCGGTTTTCCTGGGCTTCCCCGCGTAGGCGGGGATGGACCCACTGGCCCGCCAATTTGGCGACCGGCGACGGCGGCTTCCCCGCGTAGGCGGGGATGGACCTTGGTCTTGACCAAGAAACGGCGGGGCTGGTAGGGCTTCCCCGCGTAGGCGGGGATGGACCCCAGTTTGCGACGGAATGGCTCGACCAGTATCCGGCTTCCGCGCGCTGGCGGGGATGAAACCGATCAGGTCGGTGTGCGCGTTCCCTACGGTCGGCACCCTCGCGTTCGCAAGAATGGACGCTTCGAGCCAGCAACGGAAATGACATACATCAGCTGCTTGACGGCCATGCGCAGGACGAGCGCGGCCACGGGGAGAACGCGCACGGTGCGATCGGAATCGAACCGGGGTCTCCTTGACGGAAAGTACACGGATTTCGCTCGAAAAAGGAACCGTTTGCGAACACGCCCAGGTGTGGAGTTCGGTATGATCGCTGCGGCTAAGCACGGACAGCTCGTACGAGCGCGGAGACCGCGAAATCCGCTTGCATCCGCGCTCGTCGTGGCGCAACGGCAGCGTATGGACTCGTGATCGCCGACCTTTGCGGGGCCCCCGCTCTGGGCGGGGCAAGTTACGCCGTTAGGGAGTGTCAATGTCAACTGAAAACTGCACATTTCTGCCGACGGAAAGCTGCACACTTTCGGGGAGGCTGGCGGCGGTCCGGTCCACTTTTGCGGCCGAGGAGGAGGCGCATGAGGGGGACGGTGCCGGATCTCGACCGGGCTGGGTGGCAACTGGACTAGGTTCGAAGGGGCGGGCCGCTGGGCTGGCGCTGTTGATGGTAGCGGCGCTGGCGGGCCGAGACGTCCCCGCCGGGGAACCGGGGGTGGCCCGCCAAGAGGGGCGGCCGGACGGAAACCTGCTGGAGGAGGTGGTCGTGGTCGGCACCCGACGGCAGGAACGGTCCTCCCGGGAGTCGGCGGTCGCGGTGGACGTGATCGACGCCGCCGGTTTGCGGCCGGGGGGCGAGGGGGACATGCTGGACGTGCTCGCCTCGGAGGTTCCGTCGCTCAACGTCGGCCGGGAGCCGATCAGCGACGCGGCGACGCTGCTCCGGCCGGCGAGCATGCGCGGCATGCCGGCCGACAACACGCTCGTGCTGGTCAATGGGAAGCGCCGCCATCGCGGTGCGGTCATCGGGGAGTTCGTGGCGCGCGTCAACAAGGGCGCGCAGGCGCCGGACATCGTGCCGCTGGCGGGCATCGCCTTGAAGCGCCTCGAGGTGCTCCGCGACGGCGCGGCGGCGCAGTACGGGTCGGACGCCATCGCGGGCGTGCTGAACTTCGTCCTGGCCGACGATCCGGAGGCGCGCCGCTTCGACGTGCAGTACGGTTCGACGTTCGAGGGCGACGGCGACCAGGTGACGGCTTCGGGGCTGTTCGGATCGCGCCTGGGCGGCGAGGGCTTCGCGACGCTGGCCGTAGAGCTCAAAGACAGCGCGCCGACCAGCCGCGGCAGCCAGGATCCGCAGGCCTCCCGGCTGGTCGCGAACGGCTACACGGACATCGCGGACCCGGTGGTCGTTTGGGGCGCGCCGGACATCGAGAACGAGTTCTCCGTGCTCGTGAACGCCGCGGCCGGGGCGGGCGCGGGCGAGCTGTACGGCTTCGGCAACTGGTCGGGACGCGACGTCGACGGCAGCTTCTTCTACCGCAATCCCAACACGCGGCGCGGGGTCTTCGCCGACGGGGCGGGCGCGCTGCTGATCGCCGACCTGGCGCCGAACGACGGTTCTTCGTGCGAACGCGTCGCCGTCACGGACGGCCTGGCCGACCGCGCGGCGCTCGCCCGCGTGATGGCGGACCGGGACTGCTTCCACTACGGCGCGTGGTTCCCGGGGGGCTTCACGCCGCGCTTCGGGGGCGAGGTCTCCGACGCGGCGGTCACCACCGGCTGGCGCGGGACGGCGGCCGGTGGGCTGCGCTACGACTTCAGCGTGTCGGCGGGCCGCAGCGAGGTCGTCTACCGGATCCGCAACACGATCAACGCGTCCTACGGCCCCCGGTCCCCGACCGCCTTCGACCTCGGGGCGCAGAAGCAGTTCGAGCGGCTGGTCAACGCGGACTTCGCATGGCCGGTAGACATCGGCGCGCACTCGGACCTGCACGTGGCGTTCGGCGCGCAGCACCACCGGGAGGTCTTCGAGATGGCGGCCGGCGACACGGCGTCGTGGGCACCGGGCGGCTTCGAGGACCAGGGCTTCTCCGTGGGCGCGAACGGGTTCCAGGGCTTCAGCACGGACGTCGCCGGGCGTTTCGGCCGCGACAGCTACGCGGGCTGGCTGGACGTTGAGGTCGACGCCACGGCGCGCTGGCTGTGGTCCGGGGCGCTCCGCTACGAGCGCTTCAGCGACGCGGGCGGCACCCTGAACGGGAAGGCGGCGGCGCGTTTCGCGGTGTCCGAGCGGCTGGCGCTGCGGGCGTCGGCGAGCACCGGCTTCCGGGCGCCCTCCATCGGCCAGAGCAGCCTGCGCCGCGCCGCCACGACGTTCCGCGACGGCCGCCTGCAGGAGTCGCTCACGTTGCCGCCGACGCACCCGATCGCGGCGCTCAAGGGCGGCCGCGGCCTGAGGCCCGAGGAGTCGGCGAGCTGGAGCGTTGGGGCCGCCCTGTCGCTCGGGCGGATGAGCGTCACGGCGGATTTGTTCCGCATTGCGGTGGACGGCCGCATCGTCCTCACCGAACAGGCCTTGGACGCCACGGACCGCGCGGAACTGCTGGCCGCCCGGGTGGTGGGCGCCGAGACGGTGACGGCGGTGACGTTCTTCGTCAACGACATCGACAGCGAGACGACGGGCATCGACTTCGCGGCCGAGGCGCCCTTTGTCGTCGCCGGCGGCGCCGGACGCGTCAGCCTGGCGTGGAACGTGACGGACACGAGGATTCGGGAGCCCGGCGCCACGCTGACGACGGCCGGCGTCAGGGAACTCGAGGACGGGCTGCCGGAGAGCCGCGGCATCCTGTCGCTCGACTACGCGCGCGGCGACTGGGGTGCGATTCTGCGGCTGCGCCGCTACGGTAAGGTCTACGAACATCTGCTCAACTGCGAGAGCTGCGCGATCGAGACGGGGACGATGGCGCTCGTGGATGTCGAACTGACGCGGACGCTGTCGCGCAGGTACGCGCTGACGCTGGGCGTCCGGAACCTGAACGACCGCAGGCCCGACCGCCACAGGTTCGCGGGCGTGTCTGGTTTCCTCGGCGCCGACTACCCGCTCAGCCATCCCGCAGGCTTCAACGGCGGCAGCTACTTCCTGCGGCTTAGCGCGGGACCGTAGGGTGCGGGAACGTGGCGAGACCTCCTTTCGACTCGCGCAGTCGGGCCGGGGGTTGGTGCTTGCGCTGTGCGGACGCCGGACGATGACTTTGGGCTCATGTACGGTGGTGCCAACACGCGCAGGGGGCGCGGTTTTCAAGGCACCTAACGGGTATGCCAAGACCGCAATTGACTGACACGCTCCGCGAGCGTCGGCGTTTGGTTAGGGCTGCTGGACCAACTTAGAGGGAAAGGAGGGAATGAGCTACGAGAGTTTCATCAAAACCCTATCGGATCACGCGCGCAACAGGCTGCGCGAAATCGGAGGTGATGCCGCTGAAAGAGGCCGGGTTTTCGAAGAGCGCGTAAACAGCGGCCTAAAGGCTTCCGAACAATCAGTGAAGAACAGCATGCGCCGAATGCGTGACTCCGACGCAGAATCGACGCTCAACGCCGAGTTTGAGTTCTTCGTGGCTTTGCATGCCGCCGGGCCCGAAGGTGCATTGATGTCTTCGACCGGAGAACGAGGAACGCCCTGGTGGCCGAGGTTCGCAGCCAGGGCCAAGGTTGTCCTGGACTCGTTGTTGGACATCCTCGGCAAGTGGTTGTCGGACACGGCCAAGAGGGCGATCCTGTTGGCAAAGGAGATGCTGGACCTATTCTCGTGAAGTGATCGTCTACAGGAACAGGCTAATCGGCCGAGTGTTCCTGCCCACCGTTGACACCGTTTTTCAGCCTGCTTTGATGACCGCTGCGCCATGTAAATCGTAGCGCGGCGGCTCGACCGGAACGTGCACCGTCAGGCACGCAGCGCCGCGATGGGGTCGAGCCGCGCGGCCTGGCGGGCCGGGTAGAGGCCGAAGAAGACGCCCACGCCCGTGGACACGGCGACGCCGACCCAGACGGCGGCGAGCGACACGAAGAAGGACCAGCCCGCGAACTGGCTGATCGCCCAGGCGCTCGCCGCGCCGAGCACGATGCCGGCGATGCCGCCCACGACGCAGAGCGCCGCGGATTCCGTGACGAACTGCGCGACGATGTCCCGCCGCCGCGCGCCGAGCGCGCGGCGCACGCCGATCTCGGCGCGGCGTTCGGCGACCGACATCAGCATCACGTTCATGACGCCGATGCCGCCGACGACCAGCGAGATGCTGCCGACGGCCCCGAACAGCAGCGTGAACATGCGCGCCTGGCGCTGCATCTGCTCGATCAGTTCGCGGGCGCTCACGACCTCGAGGTCGAGTTCCGGCGCCGCGCGGCGGAAGTGGGCCGCCACCTGGCGCGCTGCGGCGAGGGCGTCTGCGCCGGACGGCACCCGCACGATGGCGCGGTCGATCGTGCTGCCCATGCGGGCGGACGCGCCGATCGGCAGCAGCACGGCGTCGTCCGTGCCCGGCGACTGCACGGAACTGGGATTCGGGCCGAGCACGCCCACGGCGGTGAACAGCCGCCCCTTGATGCGCACGCGCTCGCCGACGAGCTGCGGCGCACCCGCCTGGCGGAGCAGCCGGGCGACGCCGTGTCCGAGGACGCAGAACGCCCGCCCGCCGTCGAGGTCCGAGACGAACCGTCCCTCGGCGACGGCGAGGCGGTGCAGCCGCGCGAACGCCTCGGTGACGCCGAGCAGTTGGCCGCGCGAGACCGGCGCGCCCGCGTAGGCGACCTCCGCGTAGTCGCTCGCCCACGGCGCGGCGGCGGCGACCACCGGAATCGCGTCCGGCAGTTCCGCCACGTCCGCGCGGGACAGCTCGCGCGGCGCGTCGCCGCGTCTCAGGCGGATTGTCACGACGTCCGTGCCGAGGGCGCGGAACTGGTTCAGGGACTCCTCCTTGACGATCTCGCCGGTGGAGACCATGGCGATCACGGCGCCGATGCCGACGGCGATGCCGACCAGCGCCAGGACGCTGCGCACGCCCATCGCGGCGAGGCTCGAGACGGCCTCGCGGACGTTCGCCCTGAACAGGTTGCCGCCGCGCACCTCGAGGACGCGTTCCAAGCCGTTCCGCAGCCAGGCCCGAGGGGTCACGGGGCCTCGGCCCCGTCCGTTTCGCGCAGCACGCCGCCGTCCATGCGCGTCCGGCGGCGGCAGCGTTCGGCGACGCCGACGTCGTGGGTCACGATGACGACCGCGATGCCGTCCGCGCTCAGCTCGTCGAAGATGTCCATCACCTCGCGGCCGGTCTCCGGGTCGAGCGCCCCGGTGGGTTCGTCGGCGAGGATGACGGCCGGCGCGCCGACCAGGGACCGTGCCAGCGCGACGCGCTGCTGCTGGCCTCCGGACATCTCGTTCGGCCTGTGGCCGGCGCGGTCCGCCATGCCGACGCGTTCGAGCGCCGCGGCCGCGCGCCGCGCGACCTCGGCTCTGGGCGCGCCGCGGTAGACCAGCGGCAGGCCGACGTTCTCCGCCGCGGTCATGCGCGGCAGCAGGTGGAACGACTGGAACACGAAGCCGATATTGGCGTTGCGGATCTCCGAGCGCCGATCGTCGTCGAGCGCCGAGACGTCCCGGCCCTTCAGCGCGTAGGTGCCCGCGCCCGGCCGGTCCAGCAGGCCGAGGATGTTGAGCAGCGTCGACTTGCCGCAGCCGGACGGCCCCATGATCGAGAGGAGGTCGCCCGCGCGCACGTCCAGCGAGACGCCCTTGAGCACGTCGACCTCCACGGGGCCGAGCCGGTAGCTCTTGCGCACGTTCGCCAGCGACAGCACGGGTCAGCCGCCCGAGGGCACCAGGACGCGGTCGCCGGCCGCGATGCCGCGCGTGATCTCCACGCGGTCGACGGTGGTCGCCCCCGTGTCGACCTCGACCGTCCGGACGTCCCCCGTGCCCGCGTCCTCCACGCGCACGTGCGCGCGTTCGCCGTCGAGGGCAACGGCGGCGAGCGGCACCAGCAGCGCGTCGCGGTCGCGCGTGACGACGCGGGCGTCCACCGACATGCCGAGCTTGAGCCGGCGGCGTCCATGGTCGTCGAGCGGATCGAGCGCGAGGGCGACGGCGAAGAGCGCCTGCGGCCCGCGCCGGATGGCGAGTGCCTGCGACGACACGTTGGCGACGACCGCGGCCAGCTCCAGGCCGGGCGCCGCGTCGCTCGTGACGGTGGCCTGCTGGCCGACGCGCAGGTCGGCGACGTCCAGTTGGTCGACGACCGCCTCGACCGCCAGCGCGGAGATGTCGGCGACCGCGACGACCAGGTCGCCGGCCGCCACGGACGTGCCGGTCGCGAGGCCGCCGGTCGCGGCGGCCTCGGGCGCCCTCGGGCTCAGCACGACGCCCGCGACCGGCGCCCGCAGCACCTCGGTCGCCATCGCCGCATCGAGCTCCGCGAGCCGGTCGCGGAGGTTCTCGAACTCAAGCCGCGCGACCTCGCGCGCCTCGGCGCCGCCCTGTTCGCGGGCCGCCGCCAGGCCCTGCACCGCCACCTCGTGGTCCGACCGCAGGTTCTCGTACTGCTCCTCGGCGGCGTCGTGCTCGACGGCGGGGATCACGCCGCGCTCGAGCAGGAAGGCGGTCTCCGCGATCCTGTGGCGCTGCTTCTCGAGGGCGTTCGACGCCCGCGTGAGCGAGCGGCGCGCCGCCGTGACCACGGGTCCCTCCTCCCAGCGCTCGAGTTCGCGGACGCGCTGCTCGGCCTTGATGTAGGCGGCGCGTTGCGAGCGGTACTCCTGGCGTACCTTGCTCAGGTCAAGGGCCACGAGATCCTGGCCGCGCTCCACCTCGTCGCCGTACTTGACGAACGCGGCCCGCACCGTGGCGTCCACGGGACTCAGCACGCCGACCTCCTCGCGCGGGGTCAGTTCGCCGGTCACCGCGACCGCCGTCAGGAGGCGTTCGGGCGCCACCGCGATGATGGTCGTGGCGACGCCGGGGTTGATCGCGGGCGTTTCGGACGCGACGATGTCCGAAGCGCCGGCGGAGCCCGCATTCCAGGCGAACGCGCCGGCGAGCGCGAACACGGCGACGACGGCCCCGGCGGCGACGCCCTGCACGACGCGCACCCGCCGCAGGGCCGCCTCCAGCTTGTCGTTGTTCTCCTCGACGCTCCGGTAGGCGGTCTGCAGCTCCTCGTACTGGTCGCGCACCTGCCGGCCGAGCTTGAGCTCCGACTCGCGCAGCGCCTCGGCGGCGGTGATGTCCGCGAACACGGCGATGATGCCGCTGCGGTGCCGGTCCGCGCCGTCGCCCGTGCGCAGGTACGTGGTGCTCACGGACAGCAGGCGCTCCTCGCCGTCCACGTCGACGGCCACCGTGCGTCGCTCGGACGCGCGCTCGTTCGAGACGGCGTCGAGCACGAGCTCGGTGAACGGGTCGAGGCCCGGATTCGAGACCAGCACCTCGGCGAACGGCCGGTCCACCAGGTCCGCGGCGTGGGTGCCGAGGATCTGCGCGGCCGCGGCGTTGACGGTCGCCACGACGCCGCCGAAGGCGACGACGACCACGCCGTCGTCCATCTGCTCCAGGATGACGTCCTGGACGGCGGCGGGCGCGGTCACGGGTCTGCTTCCGCGGCGGCGGGCAGCCGCGCGACGTCGATGCCCCAGGTGCCGAGCAAGGTGCCGACGGTCCGGTCGTGGGTCGTCACGGCGTCCAGGTAGTCGATCCGCGCGCGCAGTTCGCCGACCTGCGCGTTGAGCAGGTCGGACTCGTACTCCGCGAGGCGGAAGTTCGACGACAGGCCGAGCTTCAGCTTGCCGCTCTCGATCTCGAGCTTCTGCTCGGCGAGGGCGAGTGCCGAGGCGGCCAGCTCCAGGCGCCGGATGCCGGTGTCGACCGCGCGCACCGCGTTGCGCACGGCGATGTCCATCTCACGCGTGGCGCTCGCCAGCGCGTTCTCCGCCTGCTGCATGGCGAGTTCCGCGGCCAGCTTCTGGCGCCGCAGCCGGCGGGCCTGGTCGCCGCCGAAGGGAATCGACAGCGACAGGGACACCGCGTAGTTGCCCTCGCCGAACCCGCCGACGTCGCCGAGCGCGTCGCCGGCGTCGCTGCCGGCGAAAATGGCGCTCGCGTTCAGGGACAGATCCCAGAGCATGCCGTTCCTCGCGAGCGCCAGGCCGATCTCGCTGCGGCGCAGGTCCACGAGCGACTGCCGGTAGGCGATCCTGTGCTCCCGGGCGAGCGCGCCGCTGCGTTCGACGTCGACGGCGACCGGCCGCGCCGCAAGCTCGGTCGTGGGCAGCACCCGGACGGCGGCGTCGAGGTCCAGCAGCACGTTCAGATCCCGGCGCGCATCGTCCACCCGCAGCTCGCTCTCGACCACGCCCAGTTCGCGCACGGCGATGTCGGCCTGGGTCTGCGTGACGTCCTGCGACGCCATCCGACCGGTCTCGACCAGCAGCCGGTTGACCGCGAGCGTGTCCTGCGCGCGCTCGAGGGAGCGGCGGTTGATGTCGACCTGGAGCTCGGCGCCGATCAGCCCGCGGTAGGCGCGCGTCACCGCCGCGACGACGTCCATCACCACGCCCTTGAACCAGAGCACGTTCGCCTCCTCCGCGAGGCGGGCCAGTCGGACCGGCGCGCGGCCCGCGTCGAATCCGCCGCCGCGCAGGAGCGGCTGGTTGAATCTCACGTTGAGGCCGGCGTCTTCGCGCCAGAGGCCCTGCTCCGGGCCCGCCGTCGCCGTCCAGCCGGGCATCAGGCTCACGAATCCGCCGCTCGGCAACTGCATGTCCATGCGCGGCCCCGTCGCGATACTCCAAGAGCGCTCGCCCGTGGCCGCGTAGACCGAGCGGCGGGCGCTCAGCGAGCCCATGCTGACCCTGGGTTGGAACCACTCCTCGGCCCTTTCGAGGTCGTACTCCTGGAGGATGCGGGTCAGGCGTGCGCTGGCCAGGGAGGGATTGGCGGACAGGGCCATGGCCACGGCGTCCGCGAGGCTCAGCTGCAGTTGGTCGTCCGCATCCGCTTCGCTGGCGTCGGCGGCCGCGAAGGCCGGCGCCGCGACGGTCAGCGCGGCGGCGACGGCGTTCCGGATCCGTTGCGGGCGGGGCCGCCCGCCTACCGCGGGGCGCAAGGAGCTACGGGTCGCGCGTCAGCGCGCGGGGCGTCCGTCGGGCCCGACGGAGCCGCCTGACGCCAGCCTGGTCGCGGGACGGGCGGGCGTCGGCGTTCGTCGTCGTAGGCGTGCCAAGGGGACCCCTGCGGTCGAGGGCTGTGTGCGGCGCGTTCGTCCTCAATCGGACCAGCGCGCCGAGCGCCAGTAGAGGCCGACGGTGCCTTGCCCCGCGTATTCGCCGCCGAGGTTGTACATCATGTCGTCGATGCGGATGCTCACGGACTTCTCGTCGCAGGTCGCCTTCAGGGTGAGCCGGTCGGAACCGAAGCTGACGCTCAGGTCGTCGCACTGACCCGTGAAGTTGTTCTGGTTGTACTGCAGCGCGCTGCCGTCGAAACCGACCTTGTGATCGAGGTCGATTTTGTGCGTGTCCTGGCGGAACACGGTACCGTGCGAACTCCACACGTTGCAGGTGGCTGACATGACGCCGTAGGTGTTGACGCTGAAGTCCTTGCAGGAGTCCTTGACGTCGTCGTCGCTGCTTGTCGCGCTGTAGGCGGCGTGGACAGACAAGGCCACGCCGACGGCGACGGTCGCGACGAGTGACGCCAACGGACCGTGTTGCTTGCAAATCCGTTTCGAAGTCATCGTATCGAGCTCCGGTTCGTCGAGGGTTGGCCGCCGAACGTACTACGGTCGGAGCGTTCCGTAAAGAGACGGAGGGGACTCCGAATCGAAAAAACACGGAAAAGACAGGCTTCCGAACTATTCCCTGACGAACCACCGCCATCGGGCCTACGACTGTGCGTCGAGCGAGCCGCGCGCCGCGCGCCAGTAGAGGCCCACGTCGCCGGCGCCGACTTCGCCGCCGTGGTTGTAGATCATGTCGTCGATGCGGATGTGGATCGTCTGTGCGTCGGAAGGACAGCGTGCCGTCAGCAGGATCTGGACGTTGTCGACGACGATGGCCTCGTCGTCGCATTTGCCCGAGTAGCCGGTCTGGTTGTACTTCAGCGCGCTGCCGTCGAAGCCGACCTTGTCGTCGAGGTCGATGGTGTGCTGGTCCTGGCGATGCACGGTCCCCTGCGAACTCCACACGTTGCAGGTGGCGGTCAGGACGCCGCTGCCGCTGACGCTGAAGTCCTTGCAGGATTTCATGATGTCCTGGGAACTGCTCGTGCTGCTGTACACGGCGTGGACGGACAGGGCGGCGCCGACCGCCGTGGCGGCGGCGAGCGACGCCAGCAGGCGGTGCCGTGCACGGCTGGGTTGTGGTTTCATCGGATCGGACTCCGGTTTCAAGCAAGAGTTGGCTGCCGACCGTACTACGGGGCGCGATCTCCGTAAACAACGGAAGCGTGCCCGGAATCCGGAACACACGCGTTTCCCGGCGTTCCACACGGTTTCCCGACGAACAGGCGCGCCGACTCCTCTATGATTGCGGGAGCGCCGCCCGGATCCGCCCAACATGCGCCGCACGCTCGAGACTGCCCTTGGACCGCTTGGCGCCCCGTCGGCCTGGCCCGCGAAGGCGCTGCTCGCGGGCAGCCTCGCGGTTGCCGGGGCGGGCTGCGGCGGCGGCGCGCCGGCCAACCTGGCGCCGACGGCCGACGCGGGCGCCGACCAGGTCGTCGACGAGGGCGCGGCGGCGACGTTGCGGGGCGCCGGCGACGACCGCGACGGCACGGTGCGCTCGTACCGGTGGACGCAGACCGCGGGCCCGCGTGTCCAACTCGACGATCCCGCCGCCGCCGTTGTCCGGTTCACCGCGCCCGGTTTCGTCGAGGGCCGCTCCGAGCTCGTCTTCCGGCTGACGGTCGCGGACGACCGGGGCGCGACCGCCGACGACGAGACGGCGGTGACCGTCAACGCGCTGCCGACGGCCGACGCCGGACCGGACCAGGCCGTCGACGAGGGCCGGCGCGTGCGGCTGGCCGGCACCGGCGCGGACCGCGACGGCACGATCGTGTCGTACGCCTGGACGCAGCTCTCGGGCACGGCGGTCGAACTTGAGGATTCGTCCGCGGCGAGCACGGCGTTCGACGCGCCCGCCGTCGTCGACGGGCAGTCCGATCTGGTCTTCCGGCTGACCGTGGCCGATGAACGGGGAGCGACCGCGTCCGACGAGACGACCGTGTCGGTCTCGCGGCCGCGGGAGGGCGCGGACCCGTTCGCCCGGTGGAACGGGCTCGAGCCCCGGTCGTGGTGGCGCGAGTCGGCGCCCTACACCTGCGCGGAGCCGGAGAAGCCGGCGTCGGTCTGGGCCGACGCCGGGCTCGCCGATCTCGGCGGCGCCGATCCGCTGTCGCTCGTGCGCTACTTCGGCAACGGCAGCTACCTGCGCTACGGCAACATGGGGTTCCGCGGCTGTACGCCGCTCGACAAGTACCCGGACTCCTACCACCTCGACCCGCCGGTGGATCCGGCCTACTACTCCGTGGGCGACCTCGAGATCCGCGTGGACGTCGCCCGCGTGCCGGTGGACGCCACGGGCTGGTTCGCGGACGACGGCGCGCGGGTCGGCCTCGCCATGGACGACGCGGTCGCGCTCCTGAACGAGTACGTGGCGGCGTACTTCCGGCGGGTTTCCGAGGACAGGCTGCGCATCGCGTTCCAGGCGGGCAACGAGTTCGCGGTGCCCGGCGACGGGTCGCCGTCCGCGGCGGAGAACGAGCAGTACCGGCTCGTCGGCGCCTGCCTCGACGGCTGCGAGCACGGCGCGCCGGGCGGACTGAACCGCTTGCTGCTCACCGACGTCGCCGCCGACACCGCGGGCCGCGCGTACAACGGGTGGGCGGGTTTCGGGCTGGTGAGCCTGCGCGACGGGAACATGGAGCTCGTCGTCCACGAGATGGGCCACGCCTGGATGGCGTGGCCCCACTCCTACGCGGAGGTCGGGTGGCGCGGGGAGCCCGGCGGCGAGGTGGGACCGCCGAACCCGTACACCAACTTCTACGACGTCATGTCGCAGCTGGACCTGCACCCGATTCCGGGCTGGGACCACGCCATGCCGTCGACGCTCGCGATCAACCGCTACGCCGCCGGCTGGATCCGGCCCGGGGACGTGGCGCTGCACCTCGCCGACGACGCGACCTACACGCTGAGCCCGCCGCGCGAGCCCGGCTACCAGTTCCTGGTGGTCCACTCGGGCCGCCGCCACGCGTTCACGACGCTCGAGGTGCTCGAGGCGCGCCCCGAGCGGTACCGGGTCCGGCGCGCGGACGTCTACGACCCCGAGGCCCCGGACGGCCGCCGGGCGCGCCGCTACGACGGCGTTCTGGTCAGCCGCTACGACCAGTCGGCCGGCACCGGCACGCAAGCGCGGTTCGGGCCGGCGCTGTACCGCACCGACAACCCTGACTACCTCCTCGACGTCGGCTGGGGGCGCGACGACCACGCGCTCGTGCCCGACGGCGGGTCGCGCGACATCGGCGGCGGCGTGCGCGTCGGCGTGGCGTCGAACGCGGACGGGAGCTGGAACGTCGCGGTGACCGGCGGCGTGGTGGCCCCGTTCGGGCGCTGGTGCATGGCGATCTGGTTCTCCGGCACGGAGTACGACACCGGGTGTCTCCTGGACGAGGCCGAGTGGGAGTGAGGTAGGACGGCCGGGACGGCTCGCGGGCGCGCAGCGCCATTGACACGCGACCTGCCGTTGGCACTATGCGGGGCGGGAGCCTTGGATCGATCGGCGTCGGGATCCCGCCCCGGCCCGCGTTGGCTGGCACGGGTCGAGGTTTCGTTGCAGCGAACGCGGCGGCCTCGCCGAACCGACGACCATCGCCAGCGGAGGAGGTCGCATGCAGTGGGAAGAGATCGTGCCCGTTCCCGGACACGAGGCGTTTCGTGGCACCGAGCCTGCCGCGGTCCACTCCCAGGCCGCGTTTCTGCTGATGCTCGCGCGGCAGGGACGTCGCCAGGGCTGGGTTACTCAAGGTCAGGTCGACAGCGACGACGCGGCGGACGACGAGGTCGTTGGCGTCGATCCGGACGACGAGGATGCCGAAGCGTTGGAGGTTCCGGTCTGGGAGCACCCCGCCGCACTCGACGCCGGCCTTGCGATGACCCGAATCCGCCGGTTGCGGGGTGCCGCTCTCGATGCATCCGCGCAACCGCGAACGGGCGAGGCCGCCGCGCGTTGCGCGGACGCGCTCTACGACGGTCCAAGCGCCGACTCGGCGCTGGACCTGATCGAAGCCTGTCTGGACGCGCCGCATCCCCTCGTCCGCGTCGCCGCCGCGGCGGCCGACCTGCGCCTGGACCTCGATGCCCACGATCTGAGGGCCCACGGTCCACCCGCCGTCTTCAATTCGATCTACGCCCGCGATCCACTCGTGCGCACGGCGGCGGCCGGCCCTCGTGCCACGGCGGACCATTCCGACCATCCCCTCGGTCCCGCCCGTCTGCCGCTGCCGCGCCGGAGCACCGAGGTGCTCATGCGCGGCGCAGGCGAGCAGGACGAACTGGTCCGCGATGTCGCGGTCTCCGCGCTGGAAGGCGCCCGCTTCCACTTCGAGAACTTCACCGCACGCCAAGGCGTCAATTGGGCTTGAAAAAGTTCAAAATCCCTTCTGCCACTTGTGCTAGGCTAGCTTTCACTAGTCCAGCAGTGAGAGGAGACTGCCCATGAAGATGGAAGGTGACTCGGGGGTATTCTGACCCCCTACCACAGTGTCTGTTGCTGCGCCCAATCAGGTCTGCCTGGTTGGGCGCAAGCACTTCTGGACTACGCTCCTCTTGCTCCCCTTGTCACGCCGATGATCGTCTTCATTGGCGTTCTCGCCGCCATCCTCACCGCCTTGCTCCAGATCAGGGCCCAGAGGCGCATTGCGGCCCAGCGTGCAACCGTGGACCTCATATCTCAGAGGGAAATCCATGATCCGGGCATGGACGACAGTTGGAAGGCCTTGTCCAAGCTCAGCAAAGTGCGCAAGGGGCATGCCCGCAAATATGTGCAAGACAACCCGGACGAGCGTTTTCTGATATTCAGGTTGCTCAATCACTACGAACTCGTTGCGGCGTCGATCCACAATGGGATACTGGACGAGCCCATCTATGTCGCTTGGTCCAAGACCACTATCAAGAGGATGTGGAAGCAGGCTCAGCCTTTGGTTGTCTGGGTCCGTGCTGAACGTGCCAAAAGGGGAGAGAACCCCCGCGTGGTCTTCGAGCACCTGAAAAAGCTGGTCGAGGAGACCTGGAAGGATCAAACTGCTTCGAAGTGAGGCGCTGCCCGGCAACCCGACGTGTGGCGGTGTCACAAGATCGACGCTAAGCTCCGGTCCACCAGCTCGTCACCAGGACAATCGACCGCTTCTCGCAGGACACCGGACGGTGAACATGCAGGCTGCGCTACGGCTCTTCGCCTCGCGGGCGCTTTGGGGCGTCACGAGACACCCCGCGATGGGGCGCTCGCTGGTGGATGCCCTCGGGTCCGACGACGAGGACGAGCGCACGATCGCGGCCATCCTGCTCACCAGGGCCGGCCGGCGGGCCGGGCCGCTGCTCGAGCAGGCGTTGAAGGACGGCCGGCATCTTCCCGTGGTCATCGCCGTCCTCGGCAGCATCGGCGATCCGGACATGTTGCCGGAACTCGAGCCGTTCGCGGACAGCGACGACCCCGACGTCAGCAGCGCGGCACGGGATGCCATCCGCGTCATCGACCTGACAGCGACCTGACTCGGCGCCGCCACGGCGCGGCTACCCGTTGCGCGCGGCGCCCGGGGCGGGGGGCTCCACGCGCACCGTCACGATGTCGGTGTCGTGGTACTGCTGATGGCGGACCGACGACGCCAGGTGGCGCAGCAGCCGCAGGGACGCCTCGCGCTCGAACGCGTCGCCGGCGCCCGCTTCGCCGAGCACGGCGATCCGGTCCTGCAGGTTGCCCTCGCCGGGGGAGGCGACGAACTCCAGGGTCGCGCCGCCGTCCTCCCGGCGCGCGGTGACGAGCAGTCGTCGCGGCTTTGCCGAGGCGTCCGAACCGGCTTCGTCCAGAAGCGTGAGCAGGGCCTCTTCGCCGACCGCGTCGAGACGGGCGGCCATCGCCTCGTCGCACCCCGACCGCGCCGCGAAGCCGGCCAGGAAGTCGCGCACGCCGCCGAGCGCGGAGCGCTCGAACGCGGTCTCGATCCTGCTGCGGCGGCCCTTGGCCAGTTCGGAGAAGAGCGTCGCGACGATGGCGAAGACGCCGCCGGCGAGCATCCCGTTCGGCGGCATGCCGCCGGCCAGGCCGGCGACCAGGTCGGGGAAGACGTCGCCGTGCTCGAATCCGACGCCGATCCAGAACGCGATGCCGACGATCGCGCCCTTGCGGTGGTCGATGCCGTCCTGCACGACCACCTTGACGCCGACGATGAAGATCGTCGCCATCATGACGGCGATGAACGTCCCGATGACCGGACCGGGAATCGCGAGCACCGCGGCCAGCGCCTTCGGCAGGCAGGCGAACGCGACGAGCGCCGCGCCGAGCGCGATGCCGAGCCAGCGCGACGCGACGCCCGTGATCTCGGCCATCGCGATGCCCGTCGGCCGGAACCCGACCGGGACCGCGCCCGCGAGCGCCGAGACGAGGTTGCCCGCGGCGTCGCCGGCCACGGTGCCCTGCACGGCGCGGAAGTCGACGGCCCGCGGCGGCGTCCACGACACCCGCTGGATCGCGACCGAGCCGCTGACGGTCTGGATCGTGCACACCGCGGCGATGAACAGGAACGCCGGCAGCAGGCCCCAGAAGGCGCCCCCGAACCCGAGGTCGACGCCGGGCCACCGGGCCGGCGGGATGCCGAACCACGGGGCCGCCGCGACGCGGTCTGCGTCGTACAGGCCGAACGCGGCGGCGACCAGCGTTCCCGCGACGATGCCGGCGACGGGCGCCCACAGGCGCAGCGCGCCGCGCGCCCCGAGCATGATGCCGACGACCACCGCGAGGGTGACCGCCGCGCTCGCGGGTCCGCCGGCCGGGACCGCGTCGGCGGGCACGTTGCCGAGCTGCTCGAAGACCACCGGCGTCACGGTGACCGGCACGAGCATGATGATCGTCCCGGTGACCGTCGGCGTGAGGATGTGCCGGAACAGGGCCAGGCGCGCCGCGACGACGAACTGGAACGCGGACAGGACGACGACCAGCGTCGCCAGCAGCGCCGGGCCGCCGGCCTCGAGGGCCGCGATGGCGACGGCGATCGCCGGCCCCGAGGTTCCCGTGGGGACCAGGTAGCCCGCCCCGAACCGCCCCGCGCGCACGGCCTGCAGCGCCGTCGCCGCGCCGCACACCGCGACGGACACGAACACGGCCCACAGCAGGAGCTCCTCCGGCTGGCCCGCGCCGCGGTAGACGACCATGGCGAACAGCACGATGCCCGGCGCGACCAGGCCGAAGAGCTGCAGCCCGAGGCCCGCCGCCACGCCGGCGGAGACCCTCGCGTCCGGCCCTGCGTCGAGCGGCCTCCCGGTGCTCACGGCGGCGGGCGGCGGGCGCGCGCGGCGCGGGGTTCCGGCCTGTCCGGCGCTGTCAGGACGACGCGCGGATGTCCCGCAGGGCAAAGCGCGCGGACAGGGGCGACCGGCGGCGGCTCGCGGCCGTCGCGGAACGAGCCGGCCGTCCTGCCGCCGGGCCGCGACGCCAAGCGCTGCGGGCGGGGTCGCCCGGTCGCGGATCCCGCGGCCACGGCCCCGGCCCGGCGTGCGCTCCGCCGACGCGAACGGTGCGCAGCTACGCGGGCCGTCCCGTCAACCAGTGGAACGGCCGCACCTGCAGATCGCCGAACAGCCCCGCCTGGCCGAACGGGCTGTCCGCCACGAACGCCCGTGCGGCGTCCAGCGACGGCGCGTCGACCACCAGCAGGGAGCCGATCCTCGCGGCGCCGTCCTCGGACAGGGTCGGCCCGGCGTGGTGCAGGACCACGTCCGGATGGTCCGGGTGGTCGTGAAGGTACGTGCGGAACGCGTCGAAGCGCTCGCTGCGCACGTCCGCCATGCCCGGCTTGTCGGTGCCGAAAACCGCGATGTACATAGTCACCTCCTGACGGGCTGCCGGCTCCCGGGGCGGGAGGCCGCGACGCCCGCTACGTTGATTGCCGTCTGTCGGTCGGCCGGCGCGCGACCGTGTCCGCGTCCCGGTGGCGGGCTCCCGTGGCCGGCCGGGCGGGAGCGGGTGCTGCCGGCGCCCGCATCGCGGCTACAGGAGCTCGCGGATGTGGGCCGCGACCAGCGCCGGCCGCTGCATGGGGATGAAGTGCGTCAGTTCGGGCAGGTGCACGTCGCGGCCGCGGGGCAGCGCGTCCGCGAGCCCGGGCCAGGTCTGCGACTGCGCGAAGTCCATGCCGCCCCGGTCCGCACCGCCGCTGCGTGCGCGCAGGACGACGGTGGGGTGGGGCAGCGCGGCGACCAGGTCGCCGATGTCCCGGCCGGCCGTGCCCATGTAGATCGACGCTTCGACCAGCGGCGGGCAGGCGAGGGCGAAGGCGTCCCCGTCGGGCACCAGCCCGTACCGGCAGTAGTCGACGAGGACCTCGCGCTGCCACAGGCTGAACGGCGGCCGGCCCGCGAACCGCTCCACCATCTCCTCGACGGACGCCCAGACGTTGCGCCGCCGCGCGACCGGCGTCTCCTCGGGCGAGGCGGCGGCGAAGCGCGGGCCGGCGCGGCGCAGCTCGGCAGGGTCCTTGATGATCGGCTCCACGAGCAGGAGCCTGCGGAAGCGCTCGGGCAGGCGTGCGGCCGCCTGCGCGACGCAGTGGCCGCCCATGGAGTGGCCGACGCCCACGACGTTCTCGAGACCGAGCGCCTCGACGAAGTCCGCGACATCCGCCCCGAACTCGCGCATGTCGTCGTAGGGGCCGCGCCTGGTCGTGCGGCCGTGCCCGCGCAGGTCCGGCGCGAGCACCCGCACGCCCGCGCCGAGCGCGCGGACGACGGCGTCCCAGCAGCGGCCGTGCAGGCCCGTGGCGTGGACGAGTAGGACGACGGGGTCGTCCGGGCTCCCCCAGTCCGCGTACGCCATGTCGATGCCGCGGACGGGGACGGTGCGTTGCTGGAGGGCCGGCGTCACGGCGCCCCGTCGGCGGGAACGCCCCCGGGGCCCGGGCCTGCACGGACGCGTTGCGCGTCGAGGGCGTCGTTCGGACCGTTCGTCGACATTGCAGGGTGTCCGACGGTACGGCGGCCCGTCAGCGGCCCGTGAAGTCCCCTTTGGAGCTCGTGTCGCACTTGATGCACGAGTTCAGGTTGACCGTCTTTCTCGGGCGCGTCGTCTTGCCGTCGGAGACAAGGGTGCAGTCCGCGCTCAGGTCGACGCCGGACGCGTGGGCCGAGACGGAGAAGTTGCTGCACTGGCTCGAGAAGTTCACGCTGCCGCAACTCAGCGCCGACGAATTGCCCTGGTCGTTGCCGACCTCGGTGTCGAGGTCGATGGACTTGCTGCCGGTCTCGTACCACTCGTTGCGGCGGCTGTCGACGCGCCGCACGGCGTTGCAGTCGGCGGTGAGCGTGCCGTCGGCGGCGACCGCGAAGTTCTTGCAGTTCTTGTGGATGTCCTCCGACATCGCCATGCGGTAGTGGGGGTTTGCCAGCGCGCCCTGGCTGGACACCAGGGCGACGCAGGCCAGCATGCAGGGGGCAAGGGTCGCGACCCTGGGGAGCAGTTTCGGTGCACGTGGTGCCATTGGGATCCTCCTCGGTTTCGTTGCGCCCGCGCGGTGGCGTCCCGGCGCACGGTTTCCGACCGGTGTCTGCACGATCATAGCCGCGGACGGCCCGGCGGGGCAACGGAAACCGGCGTCTCTGCACGATAACCGGATATGAAAAATCCACTTCCCAACACACGCCGGTCGCGGATGCGCGTAGACTCTCCCGCTGGCGAGCGTCGACGCGCCGGAACCTGCGGGCCCGGCACGTCGATCGCTTGGGGATCGCATGGCCGCAGGAGGTGGGGGAGTGAACGGTTGCCCGATCGCGCTCAAGGCGTTGGCCGCCGTGCTGGCGGTCGCCGTCTGCGCGGGATGCACGAGCATGCGCCCGGTGGAAGCATCGGGGCAGGTCCTGCGCGACGCGATCCGCGACGGCGCGCTGGTGCAGCCCGGCGACCAGGTCGTGGCGGTCACCAGGGACGGCGGGAGCATCCGCGTGGACGTGGCGTCGGTGGACCGGGAGGTCATCCGCGGCCATGCGTCCGCGTCGCAGGAGGTGTCCGTTGCGATCGACGAGATCGTGGAGCTGCGCAAACGCCGGGCGGACGTCGGGCGCACGGTCCTCGCGGCCGGCGGCGGCTACGTCGGGCTGGCCGTCGCGGCGGCCGCGATCGTGTTCGTCAGCTTCGTGGACGACGTGGACGAGGGGACGCCCTGAGGCCGGTCCCGGAGAGCTCCCGGACGGGCGTGGCGCGGCGGTTCGATGGCCCGCGTTCCTGCCCTACGGCGGTTTCGAGGGCCAAGTTGGTGCAATCCTGACGAAAAACACACGATACAAGTCCAAACCGAACGATTTGCGAACGCACATTCGCGCTCGGATTGCGTTATGTTCCGCGCAAGTCGGATGGGGTGAATGAACATGCGCGGCAGCGTAGGCACTTCCTTGACATGGCGGAACCGTCCCGCGGTATGAACAGCGCCCAGCGCCTATGGCCACGCGCGCGCGAAACGCGACGCTGAGCCCGTGAGCCGCGCATCTCGCTTCCGGCGGGCGCCGTTCCCGCAGCCGGGGTGCCGTCGCGCGTCCACCGGGCTCCGCGTCCTTGCGTTCCTCGGTTTCACGCGCCCTGCGCCGGGCGTGCGCCGCATCCTTGGGGCGGCGCTGCTCGGCGCGGCGGCCTCGCTTGCCGCCGCGCCCGCCCAGGCCCAGACCACCACCACGGAGGAAGTCTGGTCGGCCACGCTGACGGTGGGTTTCGGAAGCGGCCTGCGCGGGTACTGCGATGAAGACACTGTGAACTTCGTCAGCTATTGCGACGACATCGGAAGTCTCAGTGACGACGATTTCACCCTGGACGGCGCGGAATACGAGGTTAAGAGCATCCGATGGGGAGGTTCCGGCGGCCGAACCGGCGGCCGAAAGGTCCACCTTACGCTCGACAAGGCTTTCCCGGATGACAGCCTGAGCGATCTGACGCTGCAGGTCGGGACGCACACCTTCGCCCTGAGCGACGCATACAAGGGGAACCTCAACAACGCCGAGAGCGACGGAGAATTTCTGCGGAACTACCGCTGGCCCAAGCCCACGGGTTGGACCGATCCAGCGAACTCCGCCACCCTCACCGTCAAGCTCCTCCAGAAGCAGACCGCCACCAGCGCGCCCGCCAAGCCCATGGGCCTGACGGCGAAGGCGGGCGACCGGCAGGCGGCGCTCTCCTGGACCGACCCCAGCGACGCGAGCATCACGAAGTACCAGTACCAGCAGCGGACGGGCGGCTCGTGGGGCAACAGTTGGACGGACATCCCGAACAGCGCGCCCGGCCAGACCAACGCGACCTCGTACACCGTCACGAGCCTGAGCAACGGGACGGCCTACCGGTTCCGCATCCGCGCGGTGAACGCCGTCGGCGAAAGTGCGCACTCCAACGCGGCTGGGCCGGTGACGCCGAAGCCCAAGGTGACGCTGGTGCTCGGCAAGACGAGCATCCCCGAGAGCGGCGTGGGCAACTCGACGACGATCAAGGCGACGCTGACGAGCGCGGTGTCGTCGAACACGGTGGTCACCATCAGTGTCCTGCCCACGCGCAAGGTACGGTTCCAGGGGACGCTCACGATCCCGGCCAACGCCACGGAGAGCCCGACGGCGGCGGTCACGGCGATCGACGACGACGTGGACGCCCCGGATGCCACGGTGACGATTTCGGGGCGGGCGGGCACGGCGGTCATCGCGCCGGACCCGGTGACGCTGACCGTGACCGACGACGACCAGTCGTCGAACGCGGATCTCAGCGCGCTGACGGCGAGCAGCAGCACGGACAACAGCAGCTTCACGGCGCTGACGCTGAGCCCGACCTTCGCGGCGGCGACGACGGACTACACGGCGGAGGTGGCGAACGCAGTCGCCCACGCCAAGGTCACGCCTACGGTGGACGACACCGGCAAGGCCACGGTGAAGGTGGGCAAGGGCTCGACCCTGACGGCGGTGACGAGCGGCCAGGCGAGCGCGTCGATCGCGCTCGATGTCGGCGTCAACGCCATCACCGTCGAGGTGACGGCCGAGGACGGCACCAAGAAGACCTACACGGTGACGGTCACCCGCAGCGCCACGAACGCGGCGGCGACGGGCAAGCCCGAGATCACCGGCACCGCGCGGGCCGGCCAGACGCTGACGGCGGGCAAGGGGACCATGGCCGACAGCAACGGTCTGACCAAGGCGGACGCCGGCGAGGCGGGCTTCGCCTACGCCTACCAGTGGGTGCGGGTGGACAGCGGCACCGACACGGACATCTCGGGCGCGACGGCGAACGCCTACGTGCTCACGGCGTCGGACGTCGGCAAGAAGGTCAAGGTGAAGGTGGCCTTCAAGGACGACGCCGGCTTCGCCGAGACCCGGACCAGCGACGCGTACCCGTCGGGGACGGACACCGTCGCGGCGGCGCCCAAGGTGACGCTGGTGCTGGGCAAGACGAGCATCGACGAGAGCGGCACGGGCAACTCGACGACCGTGAAGGCCACGCTGCCGAGCGCGGCGTCCGCGGAGGTGACGGTGACGCTCACCCACGCGCCAGCCGGCAAGGTGGAGCTCGGCGGCACGACGCTCACCATCGCGGCCAACGCCACCGAGAGCGGCACCGTGACGGTCACGGCCGTGGACAACGACGTGGACGCCAAGGCCGACGCCACGGTGACGATTTCGGGTTCGACGTCCAGCACGGCGTTCACGGCGCCGGACGACGTCATGCTCACGGTCGTCGACGACGACACCAAGGGCGTGACGCTCTCCACCACGAGCGTGTCGGTGAACGAGGGCTCGACGGCGAACTACACGGTCAAGCTCGACAGCGAGCCCACGGCCAGCGTGACGATCACGCCGGCGAGCGACGACACCGGCGCGGTCACGGTGAGCACGGCGGCCACGGACAACACGCTGACCTTCACCACCGGCAACTGGTCCACGGCGCAGACGGTGACGGTCACCGGCGTGCAGGACGACGACAACGTCGACGAGTCGGTGACGGTGTCGCACACCGTGGGCGGCGAGGGCAGCGGCTACCGGCAGGCGAGCGTGGAGGACGTGACGGTGGCGGTGGACGACGACGAGCCGCTGTCGGTCCCCGCCGCGCCGACCGGCCTGTCGGCGACCAAGGACGGGCGCCTGGCGATCGACCTCGCCTGGACGGCGCCGGAGGCTGCGACGAACCGTGCCGCGGTCACGGGCTACAAGATCGAGTGGTCGGCGAACGGCTCGGACAACTGGACCGCGCTGGCGACGATCACGAGCGCCTCGACGGTGACCTACGAGGACAGCGTGGCCCCGGGCACGACGCGCCACTACCGGGTGCGCGCCACCAGCAGCGCGGGCGACGGCGCCTGGTCGAACACCGACTCGGCCACGACGGACGCGAACAACGCGCCGAGCTTCAGCGACGCCACCCTCACCCGCAGCGTGGACGAGAACGCGTCCGCCGGCGCCAGCGTGGGCCCCGCGATTCCGGCGGCGACGGACAGCGACGGCGACGACCTGACGTACTCCCTGGGCGGGACCGACGCGTTGTCGTTCGACTTCGACGCGGACGCGCGCCAGATCAAGGTGAAGGCGGATTCGGAGCCGGACTTCGAGACCAAGCCGAGCTACTCGGTGACGGTGACGGCGAGCGACGGCCACGGCGGCGAGGACACGGCCACGGTGGCGATCTCGGTGAACAACGTCGACGAAGACGGGACGGTGTCGTTCAGCTCGACCGCGCCGAAGGTGGGCGTGGCGCTGACGGCCGAACTCGACGATCCCGACGGCGGCGAGACCTCGGTGACGTGGACGTGGGCGAAGGCGACGACCAAGGCCGGCAACTACACGGACATCTCCGGTGCCACCGAGGCGTCCTACACCCCGGCGTCCGGCGACGCCGGCGCGTGGCTGCGGGCCACGGCGAGCTACGCGGACGCGCACGGCTCGGGCAAGAGCGCGGCTGCCGTCGCGGACGCCGCGGTGACGACGCTGTCGGTTCCGGTCAAGCCGACCAGCCTGTCGGCGACGAAGGACGGTCGTTTCGCGATCGACCTGTCGTGGACGGCGCCGGCGACGGCGACGAACCGTGCCGCGGTCACCGGGTACAAGATCGAGTGGTCGGCCAACGGCTCGGACAACTGGACGGCGCTGGCGACGATCACCGGCGCTTCGACGGTGACCTACGAGGACGCCAACCTGGCCGCGGGCACGACGCGCCACTACCGGGTGGCGGCCACCAGCGGCGCCGGCGACGGCCCCTGGTCGGACACCGACTCGGCGACCACGGACGCGAACAACCCGCCGAGCTTCAGCGACACCAGCCTCGCGCGGAGCGTGGACGAGAACTCGTCGGCGGGCACGAACGTGGGCGCGGCGATCCCGGCGGCGACGGACGGCGACAGCGACGCGTTGACCTACGAGCTCGGCGGCACCGACGCCTCGTCGTTCGACTTCGACGCCTCGGCGCGCCGGATCAAGGTGAAGTCGGGCTCGGAACCGGACTACGAGACGAAGTCGCGGTACACGGTGACGGTGACGGCGAGCGACGGCCACGGCGGCGAGGACAGCGTCACGGTGACGATCTCGGTCAACAACGTCGACGAGGAGGGGACGGTGTCGCTCAGTTCCGCGGCGCCGAAGGTGGGCGTGGCGCTGACGGCGGAGCTCGACGATCCCGACGGCGGCGAGACCTCGGTGACGTGGACGTGGGCGAAGGCCACCACGAAGGCGGGCAACTACACCGACATCTCCGGCGCGGCCATGGCGTCCTACACCCCGCAGGCGGGCGACGACGGCGCGTGGCTGCGCGCCACGGCGAGCTACACCGACGCCGAGGGCTCCGGCAAGAGCGCGGCGGCCATAGCGGCGGCCGCGGTGACGACGTCGGCGAAACCCATGATCTCGCTGGTGCTCGGCACGACGCGCATCGCCGAGAGCGGCGCGGGCAACTCGACGACTGTCAAGGCGACGCTGTCGAGCGCGGTCAACGCGGAGACGACGGTCACGCTGTCCGCCTCGCCGCCGGACAAGGTGGAGTTCGGCGGCGCGACGCTCACCATCGCGGCGAACGCCACCGAGAGCGGGACGGTGACGGTCACCGCGGTGGACAACGACATGGACCGCCCCGACGCGAAGGTGACGATCACGGGGTCGACGACCAGCACGTCCGTCGCCGCGCCGGACGGCGTGACGCTGACGGTGACCGACGACGACACGAACGGGCCGCCCGTTTTCGCCGACGGCAAGTCCACGTCCCGCTCCATGCTGGAGGGCGTGCTCAGCGCGTCGGCGGGCCGCGTGACCGCCACCGACCCGGACGGCGACGCGCTGTTCTACACCGTGAACGGAACGGACGGCACGCGGTTCACCATCTCGCGCGAGTCCGGCGGCCTCTTCTGGGCGCCGATCCGCCGCCTCGCCGACTACGAGGACAAGTCCTCCTACTCGGTCACCGTCAAGGCGACCGATCCGCACGGCGCCACCGCCGAAATCGCCGTCACCGTCCACGTGGTCAACCAGGAGGAGCCGGGCACGGTGTCGTTCGTGCCGGTCCGCCCGCAGGCGGGCAAGAAGGTGACGGCGTCCCTGCGCGACCCGGACGGCAAGGTGTCGGACCTCGCGTGGCAGTGGGCGGTGTCCGCCACCGAGGACGGCGTCTACGCGGACATCTCCGGCGCGACGTCGGCCGCGTACACGCCCGGGACCGGCGACGTGGGCAGGTTCCTGCGCGCCACGGCGTCCTACGCCGACGGGCACGGCAGCGGCAAGACGGCCAGCGGCGTCGTGGCGGTTCCCGCCGTCGCGAACTGCGCGGGCTCCACGGCGACGCCGGCCGGCGCCCCGGCCGCGCTGGTGCGGGACTGCGACGTCCTGCTCGGGGCGAAGTACGTGCTGCGCGGCGGCGGCGGCAAGGCGTTGAACTGGAGCACCGGGACGGCCATCGGCGACTGGGACGGCGTCACCGTCGACGGCGGGCGCGTGACCGCGCTGCGCCTCAGGAACTGGGGGCTGCGGGGGACCCTGCCCGCGGAGCTGGGGCGGTTGACCGGCCTGACGCGCCTGGACCTTGCCGGCAACCGGCTGACCGGCGCCGTCCCGGCGGCGCTCGGCGGCCTCGCCCGCCTGGAGCTTCTGTTCCTGCACGTCAACGGCTTGACGGGCCAGATTCCGGCGCAGCTCGGCAACCTGACGGAGCTTGAGGAGCTGTGGCTTCAGGACAACGATCTCAGCGGCCGGATCCCGGCGGCGCTCGGCAGGCTGTCGGAACTGGCGAACCTGTACCTGCACGGGAACCGGCTGAGCGGCGGCATCCCTGCCGCGCTGGGCGACCTGTCGAAGCTCAAGAACCTGTGGCTGAGCCGGAACGGGCTGAGCGGCGGCATCCCTGCCGCGCTCGGCAGCCTGTCCAGCCTGGAACGCCTGCACCTCGAGACGAACCGGCTGTCCGGGGGCATCCCCGGCGCGCTCGGCCGACTCTCGAACCTGACGGAGCTCCAACTCGAGGGGAACCGGCTGAGCGGGTCCATCCCGGCCGCGCTCGGCGACCTGTCGAAACTGAGAGGGTTGTACCTGCAGCGGAACCGGCTGACGGGGCTCATCCCGCCCAAGCTGGCGTCGCTGTCCAAGCTCGGCACTCTGGAGCTGCAGGGGAACCTCCTGGAAGGGCGGGTGACCCTCGAGCTGTCGCCCATGGACGACATCGCGGAGGACGGCGGCGCGGTCGAGATCACGGTGACCGCGACCCTCGACGCGGGCACGGCCTGGGCCGGCGCCTATGCCGAGTCGAAGGGGTCCGACGTCAAGGTGACCGTGAGCGGCAGCAGCGGCGAGACGGTGAAGTTCGCGCCGGTGCCGCCGCCGCTGATCGAGATCGCCCGCGGCGAGTCCAGCGGCAGCGCCACGTTCACGCTGACGCCGACCGACGACAACCAGGCCACGGCCGACGGGACGGCGACGGCGACGGCGACGGGCGTCGGCGCGAAGCGCACGGCCGACGCGACGCTGCGCGCCGCGGGCACGCCGCCGACGCTGGTGCTTGTCGACGACGACGGGACCGCGGCGGCCGGCCCGTCGTTCGGGGCCGCCACCGCCACGCGCACCGTGAACGAGAACGCGCCGTCGGGGACGGCGGTCGGCGCGCCGGTGGCCGCCACCCCCGCCGGAGCGGCCTACTCGCTGGCCGGAACGGACGCCGAGCGCTTCTCCATCGATGCGGGCACCGGGCAGATCAGCGTCAAGACGGGGACGTCCCTGGACTACGAGGCGAAGTCGACCTACGCGGTGACGGTGACGGCGACCGCGAGCGGCGCCAGCGACTCGATCGACGTGCTTATCAAGGTGGTCAACGTGGACGAGGCCGGAACGGTCGCGCTCGCCGAAGGGCACACCGTCACCGCGACGCTCTCGGACGCCGACGGCGGGATCTCGGGGCGGTTCTCCGGAGCCATCCGGTGGACGTGGGAGCGCTCGTCGGACCGGAGCAGCTGGGAGGCGGCCGGGGGCCGGAGCACGGGTTCGCTGACGAGCAGCGTCTACTCGCCGGTGTTCGCCGACAACGGGCACTACCTGCGCGCGACGGCGTCCTACAGGGACGGCCACGGCCCGGGAAAGAGCGCGCTCGCGGTGACGTCGGCCGCGGTTTCCGTGGCGGGGCCCGCGGTGACCGGCGTGAAGGCGGCGACGAAGCCCGGCGCGCTGGCCGTGTCGTGGAACGCCGCGGCGGGCGCCACCGGCTACAAGGTCCAGTGGCGCGACTTCGCGACGAGCTTCTCCACCGAGCGCGAGATCTCGACGACGGCCACCAAGGCCGACCTGGGTCCCTTCCCGCCGCGACGCACGCAGTGGATCCGCGTCATCGCGGTCTACAGCGGCGGCGACGGCCCGCCGTCGCAGCCGACGACCGGCGTTCCGGGCGCCGTCGCGGAGAAGAGCATCGAACTCCGCGCCAACGAGACGACGCTCACCGAGGGCGAGATCAACAAGCAATACAGGGTGTGGCTGGGCTCGAAGCCGACCGCGGACGTGACGCTCGCGGTGAGCGTCGCGCCGGCCGGCGCCCTCGGGCAGATGCCCGCGACGATCAAGCTGACGCCCGACAAGGTGGGGTTCGCGACCGCCCACGTGGAGCGTTTCACCGTCGCCCACGACGACGACGACGACCACGGCACCGTGCGGATCACGCACACGGCCAGCGGCGGCGGCTACGACGGGGTGGTCGGCGTGCTGGAGTACAGCATCCTCGACGACGAGGCGGCGCCGTGCACGCCGGGCTCCTTCACCGCGACGCCCGGCGACCGCCAGGCGAGCCTGGCGTGGGCGCTGTGCCAGCCGTCGTCCGTCGTTGAGAAGTGGCAGTACCGGCAGAAGGCGGGGACCGGAAACTACGGCGCCTGGACCGACGTCCCGGGCGGCAGCGGCACCCTGTCCCACGTCGTCAAGGGCCTGAACAACGGAACGGCCTACGCCTTCCAGCTGCGGGGCGCGCGCCAGACCGCGCCGCAGCACGGGGCAGCGACGCCGCAACGCATGGCGACGCCGAACACCAACTCGGCACCGTACTTCGCCTTCGGGACGATGTCGCGGACCGTCTTCGAGGGGGCGGCGGCGGGCGACGACATCGGGCTGCCCGTGGCCGCCACCGACCCCGACGGCGACAGCCTGACCTACATGCTCGGCGGCACCGACGCGGCGTCGTTCGACATCGTGGCGTCCAGCGGCCAGCTCAGGGTCAAGGCGGCGCTCGACCACGAGACCAAGGCGAGCTACAGCGTGACGGTGTCGGTCCACGACGGCAAGGCCGCGGACGGCACCGCGAGCACGACGTCGGACGCCTCGATCGACGTGACCATCGAGGTGGGGGACGTGGCCGAGCCGCCGTCGGCGCCGACGGGCCTGACGGTGGCGGCGCAGGACGCCGCGACGCTGCGCGCGACGTGGACCGCGCCGGTCGACACCGGGCGTCCGGCCGTGACCGGCTACGCCGTGCAGTACCGCAAGGGCACCAGCGGCGACTGGACCGCGCACGCGCACGCGGGCGCGGGCACGCGCGCCGACATCGACAACCTCGACGCCGGCACCGCCTACCAGGTGCGGGTGCGGGCGAGGAACGACGAGGGCGACGGTCCGTGGACCGCGGCGGCGACCGGAAGCACCTCGGCCGCAACGACCGACACCACGCGTCCGACGGTGACGGCCGCCGCGACCGGCTACTTCAGCGACGCGGCGGTCTCGAACGCGCTCACGGGTCCGCTGAAGGGCGGAACGGACATCTACACCAAGGTGACGTTCTCCGAGGACATGAAGCACGCGAAGAGCGACGTGGCGTCGGCGCGCCCCGAGATCTTCTACCGGATCGCGGCCGACCACACGCAGTACCACATCGTCGACAGCGGCGCTACCTTGGCGACCGGGGACTGCAGGCCGAACCACGCGTCGAGCACCAACGTGTACGTCTGCCGCTACACCGTGGGCGCGTCGGTCAACGGCGCGTTCACGGTGAAGGTCGGCACGAACAGCGTCGACAAGGCGGACAACGCGCTGGCCGCGGTCTACACGCATGCCGCGGCGCTGACGCTCGACACCACGGCGCCGACGGCGCCGAGCGCGCTGGCGCTGGCGTCGGGCACGACGAGCCCGGGCAACGACAGCACGCCGTCGATCGAGGTGACGGTGGCCGAGACCGGCGGCAACGTCGCCCTCTACAGCGACGAAGCCTGCGCGACGCCAGCCAGCGCCGCGACGGACGTGACCGACACGGAGGCGCCGTACAAGGTCACCGTCGCCGCCACCGCGCTCGCGAGCGACGGCAGCGTGACCTTCCGGGCGAAGCACGCCGACGCGGCGACCAACGCATCGGACTGCTCCGCGGCGACCGTGGCCTACGTCTACGACGGCACCGACCCCGGCATCGCGTTCCCGTCGAACGCGACGCCGACGGTGAACACGGCGGCGACCATCACGCTCACCGACTCGGGCGCGAAGGTCGCCAGGTACGCGGTGCTGGAGGTGGAGGGCACGGCGACGACTGCAACGGGCTGCGACGACCCGAGCGCGAGCGGCGACGACTTCTCGACGACGGCGGTCTCCCCCGTCGCGGCGTCGAAGGACGTGTCGTACACGCCGCAGGAGGCGGGCAGGAAGATCTGCGTCTACGCCGAGGACGCCGCGGGCAACAGCGCCGCGTCGCTGTGGACGACGGCCATCGCGGCGTCGTCGAACGCGGACCTGAGCGCGCTGACGGCGACAAGCAGCACCGACAACACCGCCTTCACCGCGCTGACGCTCGCCCCGACCTTCGCCGCGGCCACGACGAGCTACACGGCGACCGTGGACAGCGACGTCACCCACGCGAAGGTGACGCCGACTGTGGACGACACCGGCAAGGCCACGGTGAAGGTGGGCAAGGGCGCGACCCTGACGGCGGTGACGAGCGGCGAGGCGAGCGCCTCGATCGCGCTCGAAGTCGGCGACAACGCCATCAAGGTCGAAGTGACGGCCCAGGACGGCAGCACCACGAAGACCTACACGGTGACGCTGACGCGCCGCGCGGCGAACTCCGCGGCGACCGGCAAGCCCACGATCACCGGCACGGCGCAGGTGGGCGAGACGCTGACCGCGGCCAAGGGCGACATCGCCGACACCAACGGCCTGACGAAGGCGGACGCCGGCGACGCGGGCTATGCCTACACCTACCAGTGGGTGCGGGTGGACGGCGGCACGGACACGGACATCGCGGGGGCGACGTCGAAGACCTACGCGCTGACGGCGTCGGACGAGGGCAAGAAGGTCAAGGTGAAGGTTGCCTTCAAGGACGACGCGGGCTACGCGGAGTCCCTGGCCAGCGACGCGTACCCGTCGGGCTCGGCCACCGTCGCGGCGGCGACCACCACCATGCCTCCGGCCCCGTCCGACGCCATCTGGTCGGCCACCCTGACGGTGGACCACGCCAGCAAGTTCGCGGGCTGCCTGGCTAGCAGCGGAAGCCCGCTGGACAGCTGCGCAACGACGACCGTTCTGACGGATGACGACTTCACGTACCGCGGCGCGACCTATACGGTTTCCGGCGTCTATCGGTCGGCAAGTTCAGTGTCTGCTCGCGGCACCGGATTTCTCAACCTCCTGTTCTCAAGTGGCACGCCAGGCAACCCGAAGACCGCGCTTTCGGGGCTTACGCTGAGGGTCGTCAGGGGCACGGACACGAAGGCGTTGGCCGTGTCCGCCGCATCGACGTTGGGTCCCAAGGCCATACTTTGGTCGCCGTTCGCCGGTGCGTCCTGGGGCGACGGGGACACGGTCCTGCTGTCGCTGGTCGACATCACCGCGCCGTCCGCGCCGAGCGCGCTGGCGCTCGCATCGGGCACGTCAAGCCCCGGCAGCGACAGCACGCCGTCGATCGAGGTCACGGTGGCCGAGACCGGCGGCGAGGTGACGCTCTACAGCGACAGCGCCTGCGCGACGGCGGCGAGTGCGGCGACGGACGTGACCGCCACGGAGGCGCCCTACAAGGTCACCGTCGACGCCACCGCGCTCACGACCGACGGCGGCGTGACCTTCTACGCGAAGCACGCCGACGCGGCCGACAACGCCTCGGACTGCTCCACCGCCAACGTCGCCTACACCTACGACGGCACCGACCCGACGGTCACGTTCGCGTCGGGCGTGACGCCGACGACGCACGTGCAGGCGACCATCACGCTGACGGATGCGACGGCGAAGATCGCCAAGTACGCGGTCCTCGAAGTGCCGGGCGCGGCGACCACCGCAGCCGCCTGCGACGACCCGGCGGCGGGCGCCGACAACTTCCCGACGACGGCGGTGGATCCCGTCGCTTCGCCGTACGAGGCGTCCTACACGCCCCAGACGGCGGGCAGGAAGATCTGCGTCTACGCCGAGGACGCGGTCGGCAACAGCGCCGCGTCGTTGTGGGGCACGGCCATCGCGGCGGCGTCGACGAACGCGGACCTGAGCGCGCTGACGGCGACCAGCAGCACCGACGACACCACCTTCACGGCGCTGACGCTCGCCCCGGCGTTCGCCGCGGCCACGACGGGCTACACGGCGACCGTGGACAACGACGTCACCCACGCGAAGGTGACGCCGACGGTGGACGACACCGGCAAGGCCACGGTGAAGGTGGGCAAGGGCGCGACCCTGACGACGGTGACGAGCGGCGAGGCGAGCGCCTCGATCGCGCTGGCGGTCGGCGGCAACGCCATCAAGGTGGAGGTGACGGCCCAGGACGGCAGCACGAAGACCTACACCGTGACGCTGACGCGCCGGGCGGCGAACGTGGCGGCGACGGGCAAGCCCGCGATCACCGGCACGGCGCGGGCGGGACAGACGCTGACGGCGGGCAAGGGGGACATCGCCGACACCAACGGCCTGACCAAGGCGGACGACGGCGACGCGGGCTTCGCCTACGCCTACCAATGGGTGCGGGTGGACGGCAGCACGGACACGGACATCTCCGGGGCGACGTCGAAGACCTACGTGCCGGCCGCGGCGGACGTCGGCAAGAAGGTCAAGGTGGAGGTGTCGTTCAAGGACGACGCCGGCTACGAGGAGACCCGCACCAGCGACGCGTACCCGTCGGGGTCGGGCACCATCGCGGCGGCACCGGTGGGCGCCGGCCCCACGGTCGCCTCCCTCGCGGTGAGCTCAAGCCCCCCCGACAGCCCCGGCGGCTGGTACCTGAGCGGCAACGCCATCAAGGTCGACGTGACCTTCAGCGCGATCATCGATGTGACCGGCACGCCGGAACTCGAGATCAAGGTGGGGTCGGCGGAGAGGACGGCGACCTGCGCGAAGAAGGGCACCAGTGGCGAGGACCGCAAGAAGCTGGTCTGCACCTACACGGTGGCGGACGGCGACGAGGACGACGACGGCATCAGCGTCGAGGCGAACAAGCTCTCGCTGCCGTCCGACGCGGCCATCGAGGACGCCTCGGACAACGACGCCACGCTGACCCACAACGCGCTCGCGGCGCAGAGCGGGCACAAGGTGGACGCCAAGGCGCCGGCGATCACGGAATTCTCGGTGTCGGTGAGCCCGCCCTTCCGCGGCAGTGTCGGCGTCTTCGCCACGTTCAGCGAAGACGTGACCGTCGTGGGCGCGCCGACGCTGGCGATCAAGGTCGGCAGCGCCACCCGCACGGCGACCTACTCCAGCGCGGGTGCCACCGGCACAGGGAAGTTCTTCTTCTACCACCCGCAGGCAGGCGACCACGACGACGACGGCGTCACCATCGAAGCGGGCAGCCTGACGCTGCCGACGGACGCGAGCATCAAGGACGCCCGCGGCAACGACGCGGACCCGGCCCACCCGGGCCTCGCCTCGAGCACGGCCAAGGTGGACACCGCCGCGCCCGGCATCGCGTTCCCGTCCGGCGCACCGACCGCGGGGGAAGCGTTGACCATCACGCTGACCGACGCGGTGGCGAAGCTCGAGGAGTACGCCGTCCTGGAAGTGCCGGGGACGGCGACGGACGCGACCGGCTGCGACGATCCGCGCACGCCCAACGCACAGAACAGGCCGTCCACCGGGGACGCTTTCACCCTAACCAAGGTGCGGCCCATCGCCGCGCGGCACGAGGTGTCCTACACGCCGAAGGAGGCGGGCAGGAAGATCTGCGTCTTTGCGAGGGACGTGGGGGGCACCTCCGGCGCCAAACTGTGGACCACGGCGATCGCGGCCGACACCACCGCGCCGATGGTGGTCGCAAACTCGACCGGCTACTTCAGCGACGCGGGGGCCTCGAACGCGCTCACCGGTCCGCTGAAGGCGGGAACGGCCATCTACACCAGGGTGACGTTCTCCAAGGACATGAAGCACGCGAAGAGCGACCTCGCGGCGGCGCGGCCCGCGATCTCCCACCGGGTCGGGAACGCCGACACGCGCTACCACATCGTCAACAACGGCGACACGCTTGCCGACGGGGACTGCAGGCCGAACCACGCGACGAAGACGAACGTATACGTGTGCCGCTACACCGTGGGTTCGTCGGACAACGGTGCGTTCACGGTGAGGGTCGGCACGGACAGCGTGGACAAGTCGGACAACGCGCTGGCCGCCGTGTACACGCACACCACGACACTGACGCTGGACACCACCGCACCGACGGTGACCGCCGCCGAGACCGGCTACTACAGCGACGCGGGGCTCTCCAATGCGCTCGCCGGTGCGCTGAAGCCGGGCTCGAGCATCTACACCAAGGTGACGTTCTCGGAGAACATGCAGCACGCGAAGAGCAACGCGGCGGCGGCGCGCCCGGAACTCTTCCACCGGATCGGATCCTCCGACACGCGCTACGACATCCTGGACAACGGCGACACGCTGGCGCACGGGGACTGCAGGCCGAACCACGCGACGAACACCAACGTCTACGTCTGCCTCTACGTCTACGCCGCGGGCTCGACGGTGAACGGGGCGTTCGCGCTGAAGGCGGGCACAAACAGCAGGGACAGGGCGGGCAACGCCTTGGCGAACGCCTACACGCACACCGCCCTGACCCTCGACACGACGGCGCCGACGGTGTCCTCCCTCGCGGTGAGTTCCACGGTGCCCACGGGCCAGAACGGCCACTACAGGAAGGACGACGAGATCACGGTCGACCTGACCTTCAGCGAGATCATCGCCGTCACCGGCGCGCCGCGGCTGGAGATCGCGGTCGGGGAGAACGAGAAGAACGCCTCCTGCGCGAGGAGGGGCGCGACCGGCGACGACCGGAAGGTGCTGCGCTGCACCTACACGGTGGCGGACGGCGACGCGGACGCCGACGGCATCAGCGTCGGGACGAGCAAGCTCATGCTGCCCGCGGGCGCCGCCGTCGCGGACTTGGCCGACAACGCCGCGACGCTCGCCCACAGCGCGCTCGCCGCGCAGAGCGGGCACAAGGTGGACGGGACGGTGCCGACCGTGGTCGCCGCCTCGACCGGCTACTACGGGAACGCGGCGCTCACGAACGCGCTGACGGGGCCGCAGAAGGGCGGAACGGCCATCTACACGAAGGTGACGTTCTCCGAGGACATGAAGCATGTGAAGAGCGACAGTCTGACGGCGCGTCCCCTGCTCCGATACGAAATCGGAGTTGTGGGCCACTACTACGACATTCTCGATCCCGCCGACACGCTTGCCGACGGGGACTGCAAGCCGAATCACGCGACGGAGACCGACGAGTACGTCTGCCTCTACACCGTGGGCTCGTCGGACACCGGGTTGTTCGTGGTGAACGCGAATGCAGAGAGCGTGGACAAGGCCGGCAACGCGCTGGCGAGCCTCTACACGCACGCGGACGGGCTCAAGCTCGACACCACGAACCCGACGATCACCTTCCCGTCGGACACCACGCCGACGGTGGGCACGACGGCGACCATCCGGCTCGCGGACTCGGGCGCGGAGATCGCCAAGTACGGGGTCGTCGAAGTGCCGGGGAGTGCGACGAACGCGAACGCCTGCGACGATCCGGCGGTCGGCGCCGACAACTTCGCCACCATCGCGGTGTCTCCCGTCGCGTCGCCGAAGGACGTGTCGTACTCGCCCCAGGCGGCCACCAAGAAGATCTGCGTGTACGCCGAGGACGCGGCGGGCAACAGCCACGCATCGTTGTGGGGCACGGCCATCGCGGCGGCGTCCACGGTCGACAACACCGCGCCGACGGTGGTGGCCGCCACGACCGGCTACTTCAGCGATGCGGCGGCCTCCAACGCGCTCACGGGCGCGCAGAGGGCCGGAGCGAACATCTACACCAAGGTGACGTTCTCCGAGGACATGAAGCACACCAAGAACGACGAGGCGGCGGCGCGGCCCGAGCTCTTCCACCGGATCGGGAACGACGACACGCAGTACGACATCGTCGACAACGGCGACACGCTGGGGAACGGGGACTGCAGGCCGAACCACGCGAGCAACACCAACGTGTACGTGTGCCGCTACACGGTGGCCAACTCGGTCAACGGTGCATTCACGGTGAAGGTCGGCACCAACAGCGTCGACGAGGCGGACAACGCGCTGGCCGCCGTCTACACGCACGCCACGACGCTGACGCTCGACACCACGGCGCCGACGGTGTCCTCCGTCGCGGTCAGCTCCGCGTTGCCGTCGGGCCAGGGCGGGTTCTACAAGAAGGACGACGAGATCAAGGTCGACG
Organism: Candidatus Azotimanducaceae bacterium; assembly: GCA_965203685.1. Taxonomy (GTDB): domain Bacteria; phylum Pseudomonadota; class Gammaproteobacteria; order Pseudomonadales; family Azotimanducaceae; genus VXYL01. The sequence continues at coordinate 3,360,029 of OZ241908.1, read as the reverse complement.
TGACCTTCAGCGAGATCGTCGAGGTCACCGGGTCGCCGGAACTGAAGATCCGGGTGGGGTCCGGGGCGGGCTCGGAGAAGACGGCGACGTGCGGGCGCAAGGGCTCGTCCGGCGACGACCGCAAGACGCTCGAATGCACCTACACGGTGGCGGCCGGCGACGCGGACGCGGACGGCATCGGCGTCGAGCAGAACAAGCTCTCGCTGCCCGCGGGCGCCGCTGTCGAGGACGGGGCGGACAACGCGGCGACGCTCGCCCACAGCGCGCTCGCGGCGCAGAGCGGGCACAAGGTGGACGGGGTCGTCCCGACGGTGACGGCCGCCGCGACCGGCTACTTCAGCGACGCGGCGGTCTCCAACGCGCTCTCGGGGCCGCTGAAGGCCGGAGCGACCGTCTACACGAAGGTGACGTTCTCCGAGGACATGACGCACGCGAAGAGCAACGGGGCGGCGGCCCGCCCGGAGCTCTTCCACCGGATCGGCGCGTCCGACACGCGCTACGACATGCTGGATTCCGGCGACACGCTGGCGAGCGGGGACTGCAAGCCGAACCACGCGACGAACAGAAACGTCTACGTCTGCCTCTACACGGTGGGCGCGTCGGTCAACGGCGCGTTCACGGTGAAGGTCGGCACCAATAGCGCGGACAAGGCCGCCAACGCGCTGGCGAGCGCCTACACGCACGCGACGCCCCTGGTGCTCGACACCGCGAACCCGACGATCACGTTCCCCTCGGACACGCCGACGGTGGGCACGGCAACGACCATCACGTTCAGCGACGCCGGTACCAAGGTGAGCAAGTACGCCATCGTCGAAGTGGCGGGTTCGGCGACGAACGCGAACGCCTGCGACGATCCGGCGGCGGACAGCTTCTCCACCACGGCGGTCTCGCCCGCCGCCGGATCGAAGCAGGTGTCGTACACGCCCCCGTCCGGCTCGGCGAACAAGAAGATCTGCGCGTACGCCGAGGACACGGCGGGCAACAGCCGCGCCCGGCTGTGGGGCACCGCCATCGCGGCGGCGGAAACCACGGCGCCGACCGTGGTGGCCGACTCGACCGGGTACTTCAGCGACGCGGCGCTCACGATGGCGCTCACCGGCCCGCTGAAGTCGGGCGCCGGCATCTACACGAAGGTGACCTTCTCCGAGGACATGAAGCACACGAAGAGCAACGCGGCGGCGGCGCGGCCCGAGCTCTTCTACCGGATCGGGTCCGACGACACCCAGTACGACATCCTCGACAACAGCGACACGCTGGGTTCGGGGGACTGCAAGCCGACCCACACGACGAACACCGACGTGTACGCCTGCTTGTACACGGTGGGCACGTCGGTCAACGGCGCGTTCACCCTGAAGGCCGGCACCAACAGCGTCGACGAGTCCGACAACGCGCTGGCGACCGCCTACGTCCACGCCACCACGCTTGCCCTCGACACCACCGCGCCGACCATCACGTTCCCGCCGGACGCGACACCGACGGTCGGGGCGGGCGTGTCCATCACCCTCGCGGACGCCGGCGCCAAGGTGAAGAGGTACGGCGCCATCCCGGTGATCGGGACGGCGAGCAACGCGGACGCCTGCGACAGCGCGTCGGAGATCGGTACGGCCCTGACCACGCTCGACACCCCCGTCACCCCGGTGAACTTCACGTACACCCCGCCGGCGGACTCGGCGACGAAGAAGGTGTGCGCGTACGTCGAGGACGCCCTCGGCAACAGCGCCGCGTCGCTGTGGGCGACGGCCATCGTCGCGGCGTCCACGAACGCGAACCTGAGCGCGCTGACGGCGACCAGCAGCACCGACAACAGCAGCTTCGCCGCGTTGACGCTGAGCCCGTCCTTCGCGGCGGCGACGACGTCCTACACGGCGACGGTGGCCAGCAACGTCACCCACGCGAAGGTGACGCCGACGGTGGCCGACAGCACCGCCACGGTGAAGGTGGGCAAGGGCTCGACGCTGACGACGGTGACGAGCGGCACGGCGAGCGGCTCGATCGCGCTCGTGGTCGGCGACAACGCGATCAAGGTGGAGGTGACGGCCCAGAACGGCAGCACGAAGACCTACACGGTCACGCTGACGCGCCGGGTTGCGAACGTGGCGGCGACGGGCAAGCCCGCGATCACCGGCACGGCGCGGGCGGGCCAGACGCTGACGGCGGGCAAGGGGGACATCGCCGATTCGAACGGCCTGACCAAGGCGGACAACGGCGACACGGGCTACGCCTACACCTACCAGTGGGTGCGGGTGTCCGGCGGCACGGACACGGACATCGCCGGGGCGACGGCGAGCACCTACGCGCTGACGGCCACGGACGCGGGCAAGAAGGTGAAGGTGAAGGTGGCGTTCAAGGACGACGCCGGCTACGCCGAGACCCGCGCCAGCGACGCGTACCCGTCGGGCTCGGGCACCATCGCGGCGGCGACAACGACGGCCAAGCCCGCCAAGCCCACGGGCGTCACGGCGACGGCGGGGAGCGCGCAGGTGGTGCTCGCGTGGACCGATCCGGGCGACTCCAGCATCACGAAGTACCAGTACCTGCAGAGGCGGGCCCGCGCGCCCTGGGGCGACTGGACCGACGTTCCCGGCAGCGACGCGACCACCACGAGCCACACGGTCACCGGGCTGGACGGCGGCGTGAGGTACCGGTTCCGCATCCGGGCGGTGAACAGCGCCGGCAACGGCGCGCAGTCCGGCATCGGGGAGGCAACGCCCACCGCCGCGCCGGCGACCGACACCACGCCGCCCGCCGCGCCGAGCGGACTCGCGCTCGCGTCGGGCACGACGAGCCCCGGCAGCGACAGCACGCCGTCGATCGAGGTCACGGTGTCCGAGACCGGCGGCGCGGTGACGCTCTACAGCGACAGCGGGTGCGCGACGGCGGCGAGCGCGGCGACGGACGTCACGGACACGTCGTCGCCCTACAAGGTCACGGCGACCGCGACCGCGCTCGCGACCGACGGCAGCGTGACCTTCTACGCCAAGCACACCGACGCGGCGACCAACGCCTCGGCCTGCTCCACCGCCAACGTCGCCTACACCTACGACGGCACCGACCCGACGGTCACGTTCCCGTCCGGGGTGACGCCGACGGTGGGGACGGCGGCGACGATCACGCTGGCCGACGCGACGGCGAAGGTGGCGAAGTACGCGGTCCTCGAGGTGGCGGGGAGCGCGACGACGGCGGCCGGCTGCGACGATCCGTCGTCGAGCGGCGACAACTTCTCCACCACCGCGGTCTCGCCCGCCGAATCGTCGAAGGAGGTGTCCCACTCGCCGCTGGCGGCCACCAAGAAGATCTGCGTCTACGTCGAGGACGCGGCGGGCAACAGCGCCGCCTCGCTGTGGGGCACGGCGATCGCCGCGGCGCCCGCAACGGACACGACCCGGCCGGCGGTGGTGTCCGCCTCGACCGGCTACTTCAGCGACGCGGCGGTCTCCAATGCGCTGACCGGACCGCAGAAGGGCGGGACGGAGATCTACACCAAGGTGACGTTCTCCGAGGACATGAAGCACACGAAGAACGACGCGGCGTCGGCGCGTCCCGAGATCTTCTACCGCATCGGGTCCGCCGACGAGCGGTACGACATCCTGGACAACGGCGACACGCTGGGGAACGGGGACTGCAAGCCGAACCACGCGAGCAACACCAACGTCTATGTCTGCCGCTACACCGTGGGCAGCTCGGTCAACGGGGCGTTCACCGTCAAGGTCGGCACCAACAGCGTCGACAAGGCGGACAACGCACTGGCGACGGTCTACACGCACGCCACGACCCTGACCCTCGACACGACGGCGCCGACGGTCTCCTCCGTCACGGTCAGCTCGACGGTGCCCGACGGCCAGAACAGCCACTACAAGGAGGACGACGAGATCAAGGTCGACGTGACCTTCAGCGAGATCGTCGAGGTCACGGGCACGCCGGAGCTCAAGATCCGGGTCGGGTCGGGCACGGGCTCGGAGAAGACGGCGACGTGCGCGAGGAAGGGCAATTCCGGCGACGACCGCAAGACGCTCGAGTGCACCTACGCGGTGGCGTCCGGCGATGCGGACGGGAACGGCATAAGCGTCGAGCAGAACAAGCTCGCGCTGCCCGCGGGCGCCTCCGTCGAGGACGCGGCGGACAACGCGGCGACGCTCGCCCACAGCGCGCTCGCGGCGCAGAGCGGGCACAAGGTGGACGGCGTGGCGCCGACGGTGACCGCCGCCCAGACCGGCTACTACGGCGAGGAGGCGCTCACGAACGCGCTGACGGGGCCGCTGAACGCGGGGACGGACGTCTACACCAAGGTGACGTTCTCGGAGAACATGAAGCATGCGGAAAGCGACACGGCGACCGCCCGTCCCGAGATCTCCTACCGCATCGGCGCGACCGACACGCAGTATCACATGGACAGCCACGACGCCACGCTGGCGAGCGGGGACTGCAAGCCGAACCACACGAGCAACGACGCCAGCGTCTACGTCTGCCGCTACACGGTGGGCTCGTCGGACGACGGGGCGTTCACGGTGAAGGTCGGCACCAACAGCGCGGACAAGGCGGGCAACGCGCTGGCCGCCGTCTACACGCACGCCACCACGCTCGCGCTCGACACCGAGGCGCCGAGCGCGCCGAGCGGACTCGCGCTCGCGTCGGGCACGACGAGCCCCGGCAGCGACAGCGGCTGCGCGACGGCGGCGAGCGCCGCGGCCGACGTGACGGACACGTCGTCGCCCTACAAGGTCACCGTGACCGCCACGGCGCTCACGGGCGACGGCAGCGTGACCTTCTACGCGAAGCACACCGACGCGACGACCAACGCCTCGGCCTGCTCCACCGCCAACGTCGCCTACGTCTACGACGGCACGGACCCGACGGTCACGTTCCCGTCCGGCGTGACGCCGACGACGGGGACGGCGGCGACGATCACGCTGGCCGACGCGACGGCGAAGGTCGCCAAGTACGCGGTCCTCGAGGTGCCGGGCTCGGCGTCGAACGCGAACGCCTGCGACGATCCGTCGTCGAGCGGAGACAACTTCTCCACCACGGCGGCGTCGCCCGTCGCCGCGTCGAAGGAGGTGTCGCACACGCCCCAGACGGCGGGCAAGAAGATCTGCGTGTACGTCGAGGACGCGGCCGGCAACAGCGCCGCGTCGCTGTGGGGCACGGCGATCGTGGCTGCCGACACGACGGCGCCGACGGTGACGGCGAGCGCGACCGGCTACTTCGGCGAAGCGGCGCTCACCAATGCGCTCACGGGTCCCCTGAAGGCGGGCGCGAACATCTACACCAGGGTGACGTTCTCCGAGAACATGAAGCACGCGAAGAGCGACGGGGCGACGGCGCGCCCCGAGATCTTCCACCGCATCGGGTCCGACGACACGCGCTACGACATCCTGGACAACGGCGACACGCTCGCGACGGGCGACTGCAAGCCGAACCACGCGACGAACACCGACGTGTACGTGTGCCGCTACACGGTCGGCGACTCGGTCAACGGGGCGTTCACCGTCAAGGTCGGCACCAACAGCGTGGACGAGGCGAACAACGCGCTGGCGACGGCCTACACGCATGCGACGACGCTGACGCTCGACACCACGGCGCCGACGATCTCCGCAATCGGGATCACCTCGACGGTGACCTCGGGCCAGAGCGGCTACAAGATCGGCGACGCGGTCGCGGTGACCGCGACGTTCAGCGAGGCGCTCTCGGTGACCGGTTCGCCGACGCTCAAGATCAAGGTGGGGACGGCGGAGCGGGACGCGAGCTGCGCGAAGAAGGGCGCGAGCGGCGACGACGCGAAGAAGCTGGTGTGCACCTACACCGTGGCCGAGGGGCACGAGGACACCGACGGCATCGCCGTGGAGGCGGGCAAGCTGACGGGCACGATCAAGGACGCTGCGGACAACGCCGCGACGCTGACCTACACCGCGATCTCCGACAGCAGCGGCCACAAGGTCGACGGCGTGAAGCCGACGATCACGAGTTTGGCAAGCGTGAGCGGGGCCGTTTGGTTGACCTCGGCGCACACCATCAGAATCTCAGCCACTTTCAGCGAGAAGGTGGATGTGACGGGCGCGCCGACGCTGGACCTGACGGTGGGCACGGCCACGCGCACGGCGACATTCACCACCCAAGGCGAGGGATTCACGTCGAAGCCATTCGCCTACGATGTGCAGGCTGGCGACGAGGATGCCGACGGCGTGAGCATCGACGCGGGCAGCGTGACGCTGCCCGCGGGCGCGAGCGTCAAGGACAGCGCCGGCAACGCGGCGGTGCTGACCCACAGCGGCTTGACCGGGGCCGCCTTGAAGGTCGACGCGGCGAAGCCGGCGGTCACCTTCCCCGCCGCCGCCCCGCGGCTGGAGAGCGCGTCGCGCATCACGCTCGCCGACGCGGCGTCGAAGGTGAAGAAGCACGGCCACATCGTCGTGGCCGGGACCGTGGAGAACGCGGACGGCTGCGACACGGCGACCGAGATCGGCAGCGGCAACCTGACGACGCGCACGACGGCGGCCTCGCCGGTGCGGTTCGACTTCACCCCGCCCGCGGGCTCGGTCGGCAAGAAGCTGTGCGTCTACGTCGAGGACACGGCCGGCAACAGCCACGCGCAGCTGTGGAGCAAGGCCATCGTGGCGGCGGACGCCCCCCTCGCCACCGGGGTGCCGGTTGACGCCATCTGGTCGGGCCGGCTGAAGGTCTCCGTCTTCAACGGCTGGCGGTTCGGCTGCGACAACCGGCCCAACGTCAACGGGATGTGCTCGAAGCGGCGCAACCTCAGGGACGACGACGTCACCCACGGCGGCGTCACCCGCCAGGTCGAGAGCCTGGTCTGGCTGAAGCACGTCAACGAGCTGCGGCTGTCCTTCGTGGGCACGACGGGCGACGAGGCGAAGGCGGCCTTCGCAGGGACGACGCTGAGCGTGGAGGGGCGGGAGTTCGCCTTCGACGACGCCGAGCCGGTGCCCCTGCCGGGGTCGGGCACCCTCGTGTGGGCCGCGGACCTGGGCTGGACCAAGGGGCAGGCGGTGCAGGTGTGGATCGCCCCGTCGCCGTCCGGGCGGCCGGCGCGGCCCTCGGGCTTCGTGGCGACGCCGGGCCGTGGCGAGGTCGTGCTGACGTGGGACGACCCGGGCGATGCCGGCATCGTGAAGTACCAGTACCAGCACCGGGTGATCTACAACGACGGCGACTCCGGCTGGAGCGCCTGGACGGACATCCCGGACAGCGGCGCGGACACCACGCGGCACACGGTGACGGGCCTCGGGACCCGCGTCACCTACGAGGACGAGTTCCGCATCCGTGCGGTGAATGCCGACGGCGCCGGGCCGGCGTCCGAGCCGAGCCGGTGCCCGCCGGCGCCCGACCCGACCGCGTCGGACGTCGTGTGGACCGCGACGCTGACGGTGGACTGGGGCAGCGCGGTCGGCTGCAACTCCTCCAGCCGGTTTCCGTTCAGCCAGAACCCCTGCACGACCTCGCTCACGGAGGACGAGTTCACCCACGCCGGCACCACGTACACGGTCGAGACGATCGTTCACACCAGCGGGGGCGTCGGCGACCTCTACCTGCGCTTCAAGGACGGCACGCCGGCCGCGGCCAAGACCGCGCTTGCGGGGCTGACGCTGACGGTCGGCAGCGGCGCGGACGCCAAGAACCTCGCCATCGACGCCGCCACGGTGGTCACGGACAACAGCGTCGCCTTCCTGCGTTGGCCCGCCGGCCTGAGCTGGGGCGAAGGGGACAGGGTCTCGCTGACGCTGGCGACCGGCGGGGGGACGCCGCCGGCGCCCGCACCGACCGTCGACTGGTCGGCGACGCTGACGGTCGCCTACTCGACCGACTTCGACAACTCCGTCCCCACGCGTGTGTTCTACGGCTGTCTGACCTCCAGACGCGGGACCAATACCGGCATTGCGGCCTGCACCTCCACCCAGCGCCTCTCGGACAACACGTTCACCTATGCGGGCACCGATTACACGGTCAACGGCGTCTACCTCTACGACGCCGATGGCTCCACACCCTACCTCCACTTCGACCTTGCCGGCGTCACGCCGAGCGCCGCCAAGGCCGCGCTCAGCGGGCTGACGCTGACGGTCGGCACCGGCGCGAGCGCCCAGGACTTCGCGTTCTCCGCCGCGGAGGTCGTGACGGAGACCCCGCGCAACATATCCGTGCTCAGGTGGAAGCCTTCTCCCGCGCTGGGGTGGAACACAGGGGACGCGGTGGCGCTGAAGCTGACCGCCGGCGGCGGGGCGCCGCCCGCGCCCGCGCCGACGCCGGCCGGCGACTGGTCCGCGACGCTGACGGTGGACTACGCCAGCAACGCCGCCGGCTGCGGCCGGAGCGTTTCGGGCTCGAACATGGACAGCTGCTCCACCGCGACGGTCCTCACGGACGACGACTTCGAGCACAAAGGCACGACCTACACGATCGCCAAGTTCTATCGGTACGACGCGAACCTGGGCGATGGCTACGGCCCTCTGCATCTCGAGCTTTCGGGCGTCACGGGGGCGGCTGCGAAGACCGCGCTCGCGGGCGTGACGCTCGCCGTCGTCCACGGCGGGAACACGTCGACGTTCGCCGTCGCCGACGCGTCGACGTCCGGCGGGTACATGCAATGGAGCTACTCCGGCGCGGTGTGGGGCGAAGGGGACACGGTGGAGCTGTCGCTGACGGGCCTCGCGGCGTCGTCGACCACCACGCCGTCCGCGGCCGACTGGTCGCCCACGCTGACGGTGGACCGGGACGACACCGTGTACGGCTGCGACAACGGCGACACGGACCGGGCCAACTGCTCGGCGACGACCGTTCTCACTGAGGACGCGTTCACCTACGGGGGCGCCACCTACACGGTGAGGTTCCTGACCTGGAGCTCCCTGTACAACCTGCTCGCGGTCGAGTTCGACGGCCTGACCGCCGACGCGGCGAAGACCGGGCTCGCGGGGCTGACGCTGAACGTGGGCTCGTCGTCGTACGCGTTCAACGACGCGACCGCGTCGGGCAACCGGCTCAGCTGGACGGCCAGCCTGGGCTGGACCCACGGGCAGTCGGTCGCGCTGTCGCTGACGGTGCCCGCCGGCCAACAGGCGCCGACGGGGCCGGCGCCCAAGGTGGAGCTGGCGTGGGTGACGGACGCGGTGCTGGCGCTGCGCTTCGACGCGCCGCTCGACGGCACGTCGGTGCCGGCGGCGTCGGCGTTCGCGGTGAGCGTGGCGGGCGGCGCGCGCGACGTCTCGGGAGTCGCGGTGGACCGGGACACGGTGACGCTGACGCTGGCGAGCGCGGTGTCGGCGGGCGAGACGGTGACGGTGGACTACACGCCGCCGTCCGAGAATCCGCTGCGCGGCGGCGGCGCGGACGTCGCGGCGTTCACGGGGCAGGCGGTCGACAACGCCACGGTCGCGACCCCGCCGGACCCCACTGCCGGGCTGACCGCGAGCGTCTCGCAGGCGCCGGCCGAGCACGACGGCAGCGACTTCGCGGTGCGGATCGCGTTCAGCGAGGACGTGGAGACGACGGCCTCGGACGCGTCGTTCGACGTGTCGGGCGGCACGGTGGCGCGGGCGCGGCGGATCGACGGCCGCAAGGACCTGTGGCGGGTCACCGTGCGTCCGGACGGGCACGCGTCGGTGACGCTGACGCTGGCGGCGGGCGCCGCGAGCACGTCGGACGGCCGGACGCTGTCCGAGGCGGTGACGGTAACCGTGGCGGGACCGCCGGGGCTGTCCGTGGCGGACGCGAGGGTCGACGAGGCGCCGGGCGCGCGGGCGTCGTTCGCGGTGACGCTGGACCGGGCGGCGACGCGCGGCGTGCGCGTCAGCTACGCGACGGCGGACGGCACTGCGACGGCGGGCGAGGACTACCGGGCGAAGTCGGGCGAGCTGCTGTTCCGGCCTGGCCAGACCTCGAAGACGGTGACGGTGAGGATCCTCGACGACTCCGTGGACGAGGGCGAGGAGACGTTCACGCTGACGCTGTCGGAGCCGACCGGGGCGTATCTCGCGGACGCGGAGGCGACGGGGACGATCGTCAACTCCGACCCGATGCCGCAGGCGTGGCTGGCGCGCTTCGGCCGCGCGTCGACGGACCACGTGGTGGACGCGCTCGAGGCGCGCTTCGAGGACGCCGCGCGCGGGATCCGCCGCGAGGCGCGCCTCGGCGGCATGGACCTGTTCGGCGGCGCGCCCGGCGGACATCCGGGCGGAGCGGCCGGCGACGGCGGGGCGCTCCGGGCTGCCGGCAGGCGCCCCGCCGCGCACACCGGGCTTTCCGGTGCTTCCCCGACGGCGGGCAACGCCATGGGAATCGGCGCGTTCGGCGACCCGTCCGCGAACGCGGCCGGCACGGCGCTGGGGCTGGCCGGAGACGGCGTTGCGCACGGCCCGTCCGCCCACGGCCCGCAAGGCGTAGTCCTGCGCGACCTGCTGCGCGGCAGCTCGTTCCGCGCGTCCTGGGGCGACCCGGAGGGCGGCCGCCGGCTGACGGCGTGGGGCACCGCGGCGTCGACGTTCTTCGGCGGCGATGCCGACGGCGTGACGGTGGACGGCGACGCGACCACGGTGATGCTCGGCGCCGACGCGGCGTGGAGCCGCTGGCTCGCCGGCGTGTCCCTCGCGCGCACCGCGGGCGCCGGCTCGTACAAGGGCGCGGACGACGGCGGGACGCTGTCGAGCACGCTGACGGCGGTGCACCCCTACGCCCGCTTCGAGGCCACGGAGCGCCTGTCCGCGTGGGCGACCCTCGGCCTGGGCGCGGGAGACCTGGAACTGGTCACGGGCGCCGGCGCCGCCTGGCACGCGCCGACGTCGATGGGCATGGCCGCGGCGGGCCTGCGCGGCGTGCTGCTGCAGGGCCGCGGCGGGCTGGAGCTCGCCGGTCGGCTGGACGGCCGCTTCACGCGCATGGCGTCGGAGGCCGTCTTCGCCGACGCGGGGAACCTCGCCGCGGCGACCGGCGACGCGAGCCGCGCGCGGCTGATGCTCGAGGGCTCCCGGCCGTTCGCCGTGGGGGCGAGCCGCACGCTGACGCCGATGGTCGAGATCGGCCTGCGCCACGACGGCGGCGACGCCGAGACGGGCGCGGGCGTCGAACTCGGCGGCTCGCTGCGCTACCTGGACGCGCACCTCGGCCTGTCGGTGGACCTTTCGGGCCGGCGTCTCGCGGCGCACGCGGACGGCGCCTACGAGGAATGGGGCGCGGCGGCCATGGTGCGCCTCGATCCGGGGACGTCCGGCCGCGGCCTGACGCTGACGCTAGCGCCCGCGTGGGGCGCGGAGGCGTCCGGCGGGGCTGAGCGGCTGTGGTCGATGACGGACGCGCGCGGGCTGCAGGGGTACGCGCCGGACTCCGGCATGCGGCTGATGGGCGACGTGGCGTACGGGCTGGACGCGTTCGGCGGCCGGGGCGCGATGGCGCCCTACGCGGGTGCGGCGATGACCGGCTACGGTCGCGACTGGCGCGCGGGCGTGCGCTGGACGCTCGGCGCGTCGACGGAGTTCGGGTTCGAGGCGACGCGCACGGAGTCCGGGATGGCGCCGGCGGCGCACGGGCTGCAGCTGCGGTTCGCGTGGCGGCCGGGAGTCGGTGTCTCCGTGCCGCTGGACAGCGCTCCGGGCGCGGCCCCGACCGGGACGGAGGGACGCGACTGCGACGTGCGCCGCGATGGGGACGAACCGTACTGCCCGCCGGCGGAGGCGCCGCCGACGCCCTGACGGTCGGGGCGGGCGACCGTTCCCGAACCGTTCGCCGTCGCCGTCGGGCGAGGTCGACCGCGTACCTTGCCGGGTCGCCCGCGGAGCCACGCCGGCCTCTGCACGGACGCCGACGACGCCGCCGCCGCTCGCGTTGCCGCTTGTTCCGTGTCAGGATTCCGGCGCTTGAAGAGCCGAACGCAAGAGCCCGGATGCAGCAGGCCGTCGACATCGATTCGCGCCCCTCCCTCGAGTCGCCCGCCACGGTTGCGATCCTGCGATGGATGACGTGGTACGCCGACATCGTCGGCGGGCTGTACGCCAGGTGCGTGGCCGTGCGCTCGGCGAAGGGCGCGGACCGGGCCGCCGCGGCGGTTGCCGGTGCGATGGTTGGCCGTCGGCAATCCCGATTCGCTCTCTCGACGATGCGTCCCTTGGGGAACCGGACCTCGACGGGAAGTCCCAAGTCGCTCACTCGTTAGACGGAGTTCCGCCATTCCGCCCTTCCTTCGCCGCATGGCCGATGCGCACCCGGGCGTGATCCGCCGAGCCGTCCAGTCGCCGGTGCTGGCAGGCGTCAACAGCCTCTTCGGCGTGATCGCCGGTCTGCTGGGCGCCATGTACCACGCCGAGCTGGCGGATGCCGTGCCGCTGGCGTGGCTGATCCACGGGTTCGACGTCGAACTCGGCGCCTGGAACTGGACGGTGGCTTGGTTTTGGAGTTTTCTGCTGCTGTTCGCGATCGTCTGGTCGGCGCGCGAGAGCCTGGCGGGCCGCGGACCGGCGCCGCGAGCGACTGGAGCTCGAGATGCTGATCGAGAACGTGGCACCGCCGGACTTTCTCGACGACTACGAGCGCATCTACAAGCAGTGTGTCGGCTTGGAGCGGGTTCTGCGGCCGGAGACGGACAACGCTGATGACGAGTTGCGCTGGGTGCTCGACGCAGTGATTACCCTGGCCGCTCGTTGGGACTACAACACGGGCGGCAGAAGCAACGTGTACCGCGCCAACGTGATGATTGACGCGGGCAAGAGGGAGGCTTGGAAAGACGAGCGGGCGGGACATGGTTGCTATGGCGCGAGCGAGTGGCCGGCGGCGCTTGTTCAAGCCGACGGCGGCTTGTGGGTCGATCGTCGGTTTGCCACCGCGGACGGGGCCGACGGAGACCCCGACGAGGACGTGGCGCGCTTGCTGCTGCTCTATTCCCGCGGCAAGGACATCAACGTCGGCGGCGCGCCGGAGGCTTTCGTTGCCCGCGAGATGCGCTACGTCAGCGACACGGCGGATCTCGCGACGAGGTCCCCCAGCGGGCTGCCGGCTAGTTCAAGGCAGCATATCGAGACCTTCTATGCCAATGATCGAAAGGCGAAGAGCATCATTGCGCTGCCGGTGCCGGGCGACGACGGACTGGTCGGCGTACTGAACATCTATCGCGACTCGCCAGGCATCATGGGCACCCAGGCGCGAGCCGAGAGTTTCGCGAGGTTGCTGGCGCCGTTCATGGTCCTGGCGGGTCGCATTCTGACCAAGATCGCCTTTAAGTCGTTGATGTACAAGCGGGCTTGATATCCGTCGTGTTTGCGCCCACAATGGATTCCGACGGAGGAGCACCATGAGCAAGAAGCGCAAGAACCACCCGACGGACGCGGTCGGCAAGTGGGAGTTCACGTCGAATCGCACGCAAGCGCGGGCGTCGACGCGCAGGGTTCTCGCCGCGGCGAAGGCGCGGACCAGAGAGATCCGCCGGCACCGCGTTCCGGTTGGCTAGGGTCGGACGCCGACCGCATCGGCAGTCGTCGAGCCACCTCCCGAAAACCGTCCAAGGGAAGACGCTCTCCCAACGGTCGTAGACCACGTCGCAGTACCCCGCCGCCGCGCCGTTCCCGCGTGGCCGCGCCGACCGCGGCAAGAGGCCGGCGATTGCCGGCAGTCCGAGTCCGGCGCGCGGACAGGTCCATCGGCATGGAGTTGGCGCGCCGGCGCGGAACTCGCCGCGAGGCGGGTCGCGGCAGCCCCCGGACCGCCGGTGGTATAGTCGTGCTCCGACCGGCCACGGACGGCCCGGAAGGAGAGCCGCGATGATACTGACGGACACGGACATCCGCGCCACCTGCGCCGCCAGCGGCGGCGGAATCACGATCGAGCCTTTCGACGACGCCGCGCTGCAGCCCGCGTCGTACGACCTGCGGGTCGGGCCTGAGGCTGCGTCCTCGAAGAGGCAGAAGGTCGTCGATCTCGCCGCCGAGGCGTTCGTGAACATCGAACCCGGCGACTTCGTCATCGTGTCCACGCACGAGGTGCTCGAGCTGGACGCTTGGCACGTTGGTCGCTTCGGGCTGATGAGCAAGCACGCCAGACGCGGACTGATCGCGACCGTCGGGCCGCAGATCGACCCGGGCTTCCACGGTCGGTTGTTCGTCGGCCTGACGAACCTGTCCACGAAGGCCATTTCGCTTGCGCACCGGGAGCTGTTCCTGTCGACGGAGTTCCACCGTCTCGACAAGCCGGCCGAGAGCGTCTACGGGGGGCCCCACCAAGGCCTGACCGAGATGTCGCCGGACCAGATCCGGGACGTGATGGAGCGCGAGTACCTGTCGCAGTCGGACATGATGCGTACGCTGCAGGCCCTGGTGTCGACCGTGGACGGCCTCGAGCACACGGTGGACGGCCTGCAGAGCACGGTCGGGGCGCTCAACCACCGGCTGCCCCTGTGGCTGGGCCTGTTCCTGACGCTATTCAGCGGCATCGTCGCCGCGATCGTCGCCTACGTCGGCTAGCGATCCGGTCGCGTCGTCGGCGCGACCGGTCGACGGTGCGCCGCGTCCGGCAGGCCCGCGATTGCAGGAGGGTTCGCTTGGGGGCGAACCGCACGCTGAGGCCGATGGCGGAGGTCGGCCTGCGCGTGGCCGCGCACGCCGACGGCGAGCGGGACGCGGACGGATCCTGCGCCGCCTAGGCACCGGCACCGGAGTCGGGGCCTGCCCCCACCGGCGGGGCGAATCACCGGACGGGAACGGTCAGGTAGTCATGACTATCCAGAAATGGTGCAAGCGAATCGGAAGGAGATCCCCGGCGCGGACATGGGAGGAGTCGAGGACCGCGACGCGGCCTGGAACGTCGCGGCTCGACTCGGTCAACGCATCGCTTTCATTCCAGCCGGGCACGTCTTCGGCAAGCAGCTCCGCGATCCAGAGCGAGAGCTGCCGCCCCCAGAAGTCGATGTCTCGACCTTGGATGTAGGCGATCATCGCACCGGTCGAATGGTTCGCACCGTGGTGGCCCTCCTTGAACCGTTGGACTCCGCCGGTCGAGGACACTCGGCTATGGAGGTATTCCCGCCTGTCGCGCCGCGGGTCGGTTGGCGTGGGAAGACGTTTGCACTCGATTGGAATCAGGGTGTCGTACTGGGAGTACCGTCGGCCATCGATCCAGATCGTGACGCCCGCGGGCGCGGGGGCGAGGTCCAGCCGGCGGCCGGCGAGCGTCTCGTCGGGCTCCTCGACGCGAAACTGAAGGAAGTCCCATCCGCGCGTCTTGCGGCTCGCGCCGTTCAAGTGCGCGCACAGCTGGGATGTCAAAACGGTCTCCGAGTGCGCGGACGGGCGCTCGGGGTCGTCTCGCCACTTCGGCAGCTCGCGGGCGACGAAGGCGAAGAAGCCCGCGTGCCAGCGTTGATGCAGCCCGATTGTCAGCTTGCCGGACCATGCGACCACGTTCTCCATGTCGGCCAACATGGCTAGTAGCCTTGCGTACGGAGATCGGAAAGGACGTCGTCCGCGTCGCGCAGGGCTGTGGATCGGAGCCAGAACCGCAGCCGGTCGGGCTTCATCAGGAAGACGAAGTTGCGATCGTAGATGCGTGCAACCCTGGTCACGGTGAGGTGGGTTCCGCGGTTGTCGCGGAGCAGCGAATCGAGTTTGTCGCGCAGTTCGTCGACGCCGGACCAGTCGACGTCGCCTGCGCCGATGACGAACGGTTGGCAGATGATCCCGGGCCAAGCGTAGTGCTGCAGGGGTCGGGTCGGCGATGCCGGGTAGACGGTGCCGAGTTGGCGGCAGAACACGGCGGCGAACGCGTCCAGCGTCGCGTCGTCGGCGCGAGCTCGCAGGACCGCCGAGTCCCCGCCGAGCCGGACGAGGTCCCGGCCGTACGTCACGAGGTCCTCGACGAGCAGTCGTTCGTTGTCGCTGAGGTCGAGGGAACGATTCTCGGGATACGGCAGTGCGAAGATGTCGGCGCTGCCTATGGCGGTCGCGCGCTGCGAGAACAGCCGAAGGCTGATGCCGGCCGCGTAGGCCCTCAGGGCCGTCGCGTTCCGAGCCAGCCACTCCTGCACAGCGGTCAGTTCAGTCAGATCCGATGGTGGCGCCGCAAAGCCGACGATCTCGTGCTTGTAGGCGAGGTAGTGACGGTTCCAGAGGCCGTTGTGCAGGTCCTGGTGTTCCTTGACCAGGAGCATGGGCGGCGTGAAGCGGGACGCGGTCTTCGGACGCTTTATGGGTCGGCGGGGGACTTCCTCGAGGCGTGTCGCGTCGATGCCTGCATCCGAGAGGCACCGAGTCGGCAGCAGCGGCTTGCCGACCAGGTGGTCGGCCGGGCTGGACGCTCCGGTCCTTCCGGCGATGTAGCCCTCTCCGAAATCCCATCCTCTCGCCTTGGCATGTTCGCCGAGGGTCCGGTACGTCCGGAGGCGTGTGAGGAAGTCCAGGAAACGACCCCCGCCGAGCAGGTTGGCGCGCCAAAGATCGATGTCGCCGGAGGCGTTGCGTGGATCAACCCAGTGAAGGTCGTAGTAGTCGATGTCGAATCCCTGCTCCGCAGTCGCCCGGCCGCTCCTCCTGAACACGGCATGGAGGATGTTCCCGCTGTCCGTTGGCGTCGGGGTGGTTGCGACGACGACGACGACCTTCGGGTCGGCGTGCCCCTTCTTGAAAAGGCCGCGAACCGATACGAAATCCAGCACTTCGCGGACGTTCCAGCGGGCGAGAAACCCGCGGCGGAAGGGGCCGGCGTGCAGGTTGTACAGGAAGCCCGCAGGCTGGATCATCGCCGCGACCCCGCCGTCGGCGAGCAACCCCATGGCCTCGTGGAGAAACAGGTAGGCGACCTGCTTGTCGGCCAGGCGGCCGTGTTCCTCGACATACGCGGCATAGCGGCGTTCCGCGGCGGAAGTCGTGAGCTCGGACTCGAAGGGAGGGTTTCCCAGGACGGCCCCGACGGGCCGGTCGACGACGGCGAGCTCCTTCGCCTCGAAGAAGCACGTGTTGTGGAGCGACGAGCCCTCGAGCTGCGGGAACAGGCTGACGCTGGATCGGATTTCCGCCGGTTCGAGAGCGTCGCACATGGCAAGGCACAGGCTGAACGTCGCAAGCTCGACGGCCGCCTCCTCGACGTCGACGCCGTGGACATGGTCGAGGAGGGCTCGGAGCCGGCCGGCGTCCGGTCGCGACCAGCCGTTGCGCCGGCGCCAGTGAAGCACGAGCCGCTTGTAGACCTCGACCAGGAAGACCCCGGAGCCGCAGGCAGGGTCCAGGATGATCTGCTTGCCGTCGACGATCTGGTCGAGTCGGTCCCAGGGCAGCGCCTCCTCGAGGATCAGCCGGACGAGAGACGGCGGGGTGTAGATGGCCGTGTCCGAGTCCCGGACGAATAGCTGATAGACCTGGCTGAGCAGTTCGACGGGCAGATCCTTGAAGGAGTAGAGCTTCCAGAGGTCGAGTTGGCCGACCGGCTCCTCGTGGCCTTCGACGAATCGGGCGAACCGGCCAAGGTCCTCGCTGCCGAGGAGCGCGGCGGTCTCGGACTCGGTCAGCGCGAAGATGTTCCCGTTGAATCGACGTTCAAGCGCCTCCAGCATTTCTACAAGCGCGGGCCCGTCGCGCAGCACCTCGAAGAATCGCTGGGCGTGCGGGAGGAACGTGGCGAAGAAGTCGGGCCGCAGGACGTCGCGCTCTTCGAGGTAGGCGATCAGGAGGGAGAGGATCAGCAGACGCCTGCAGAGTTGGTCCGACAGAATGCCTTCGCCGGTCAGCGCTTCGTAGAGGTGCTGGATGGTCGTGACGAGATTGCGGTGGGCCGACTTGGTCGAGGACAGCACGAGCCGGCAGGTGCGTGGATCGTCCCACAGCGTGTTGTTCCGGAGTTGGTCGGCGTCCCACCAGGCTTCGAGCGAGGCGATGCGTGCGCCGAGTTGCAGCGTTCGGAATGGTCTGCAGACGGGTGTGCCGTCGTCGGAAAGGAAGTCGGGGTCGTGTGCGCATCGGAAGAGCTGAATCTCGCCGGCGGCCTTCCTGTAGACCAGGGGCACGCCTCCCCAGCTCCAGAGACGTTTGTGCAGTTCCGCGAACAAGGGATCTTCGCGGCGGTCGTTCGACACGTAGATGAATGCCTGCGGGACCGAGGGGCGCCCGTCCCGCGCAGCGGAAAAGAAGACGGAGTGGGCGTCGTACGCCCGCGCCCGTTCGATCGACGAGACCTCCTCGGGCGGGCGGCCGACGGGGCTGTAGCCTGCGACGCGAACGAGGCCGTCGACCGGCGAAGGCGACTCGTCGTCGAGGTCGGTCAACCATTCGAGCTGCGCGGCTGTTGCGGGGTCTTCGAGCGTCATCGGCGCAGGACTGCTCGGTTCGGGGAGCGGGAGCCGGGAGACGTCAGGCGGGTGCCGCTTTCTCGGCCTGCGTCGGGGTGGCCGTCCACGCCATTCAGGACCGGGCGGCCGAAGACGGCCGGCCGTCCGGGCGACGCGCGGCCGGCGGAAGGCGGAGCGGTGGCTGTCTGTCGCGAGTGCGCTCCGGCAGGAGCCGGTTCTGGAGACGCGCGAGCGCGGGCTTCAGGGGGACGACGAGGACGGTGTTCGGCGATGAGAAGTCGTCCTTGTCGAGGAGGAGCTGGAGGCTCCCGCTCGCGAGGTCGATGACCAGTCTGCCGCGTTCGAGGACCGGCCACGGCTCGGAGTTGCAGGTCTCGAACAGCGCGTGCGCGAGGGCGGAGATCGCGCCGACGCGGATCCCGAAGGGGCCGGTCAGGTCGTGGACGACGGCCACGGCGAGGAGGTCCCCCGCCGTGAAACACGGGCTGTGTCCGCATTGGCGGCGCAGTGGCGGCAGCGCCTTCCTCCAGTGCCGGTAGGTTTGCGGTGGAAGGTCGAGGGCGCTCCGGAGCTGGCCTGGCGTGTACAGCATAGGCGATGCGGGACACTTGTCTTGTTGTCGACGACAAGATGACATGCATTGGCCTGCAGGGCAAGTGCGTGTGCGTGTGAACTGGGACCGTTGGCGGTGTGCGCGTGGTCGGGACTCTGCAACTTCGCCGGGCGGCAGCCGTTCCGGGGCGGGGCGTGCGGCAACGTCTCGGCGGGGTCGCCGGGGGGTCGGTCGGATGCGTGCGGAACGCCGCCGTCCTATCGTCGCGGCTGTGGCATTGGAGGACAGGTCCGGGAGGCAGTTTGCGTACGGACGTGGCGCGGCGGCGGCGCGGTCGGTGGATCGGTTGTGGCGCGGGCGTGGCGGCGGCTCTCGCCGTTCTGGCGGCGGCGACCGCCGCGCGGAGCGCGGAGTACCGAGACGTCGGCTATGCGGGCGGCCCGGAGCGCGCGGAGACGGCCGCGGAGCGCTGGGGCCTCGATGAGGCGGCCTGGGAGCGCTTCGAGACGCTGATGCGCGGTCGCCGGGGACGCTGGTCGCCGGACGCGGACCCGCTGCTCGTCCTCGGGGCGCACGCGCGCGACGCGGACGAGCGGCGCCGCTACGCCGAACTCCACGTGCGGGCCGAGCATGCCCGCGTCCAGGGCGAACTGGCCTTCGAACGGGCCGTGGGGGAGGCGTGGGCGCGTCTGCACGGCGGCGAGGCGATGTTCGCCGCCGCGGGGGCGGAGGCCGCCGGCGGCCTCGGATCCCGGGAGCCGGTGCGGCGCTTCGCGGTGGCGGTGGCGGCGGACTGCGTGCCGTGCCGGGGTCTCGTGCGCGAGTTCTGGTCGGGGACGCGGCCGGTGGACTTCCATGTTCTCGGGACCGGCGGCGACGACGCGGCGCTCCACGCCTGGGTGGCGTCGCTCGGCGTGGACGCGCGGCGGCGGGGGGTCACGGTGAACCACGGCGACGCGTTCGAGGGAGAGGCGACGCCGGTAGTGCTCGGCGAGCGCCTCGACGGAACGTGGATGCGCGTGGGCGGCTGAACACGGGCGTGCCGGGTTTCCCGGAGCGGCGGACAGGAAAGGAGTGGACGATGTTTGCGAAGGGGTATCCGGTGGAGGCGCTGCTGCGCCCGGCGGTGGAACTGACGGTGGCGCTGGTGAGCGCGCTGTGCGCCGTGCTGGTGGCGCTCGCGCCCGGGACGTTCATGGTGACGCCGGACGTGGCCTACTGGACGGCGGCACTCCTCGGTGCCTACGCGGCGTTCTGGGCCCGCCGCGGGTGGGCCGTGAAGCGCTACCAGCGCAACCTGCGCCGGCGCCGCAAGTGGGTCGTCGGCCACGGGGACATCCCGGTGGACCGGCGCGGCCTCTTCCTGGGGCGGGGCTTCAAGTGGACGGCCCTGCACACGCAGCGCCTGGCCGACACGCAGAAGCCGCGCCTTAGGCGCTGGGTGGAGCCGGGACCCGCGACGCGCTGGGTCCGGGCGCACGAGTACGCGCTGCGCCGGATTCCCGTCGCGGGGCGCCTGGCGGGGTGGGACTCGCCGCTCAACCCGCTCCGCCCGGATCCGGACGTCGGCGGCGAGCCGGCGCTGCACGGCGTGGAGATGACGGAGCGCGACGTGTACCTGCCGATGGCCGACCGCAACGGCCACACGCTGGTGCTCGGCACGACGCGCGTGGGCAAGACGCGCGCGCTCGAGCTCATGGCCGCGCAGGACATCCGGCGCGGCGACCCGGTGATCGTCATCGACCCGAAGGGCGACGCCGACCTGCTGCGCACGGTCCACGACGTCTGCCGGGAGACCGGTCGCGGGCACCAGTTCCGCCTGTTCCACCTCGGCTACCCGGAGGTGAGCTCGCGCTACAACGGCATCGGCGACTTCCGGCGCATCACGGAGGTGGCGACAAGGATCGCCGGCCAGGTCGAGGGCGAGGGCCAGTCGGCGGTGTTCCGCGAGTTCGTGTGGCGGTTCACCAACGTGGTGTCGCGGGCCGTCACCGCGATCGGCAACCGGCCGAACTACGAGACGATCCACAAGTACGTGCTGAACATCGACGACCTGTTCGTCAGCTACGCGCGCGAGATGCACAAGGGCGACGCGGCGCTGATGGAGGAGGTCAAGCGGAGCGCGGAGGCGGCGCGGCGCTCCAAGGCGCCCCGCGACCGGCGCTTCGAGGGGCGCTCGTACGACGCCGAGGCGTGGGAGCGCGTCCTCGAGGACGTCAACCGGGGGCTCGAACGCGACGACGTGCTCGAGGGGCTGCGCAGCGCCATGCGCTACGAGCGGAGCTACTTCGACAAGCTGGTCGCGAGCCTCCTGCCGCTGCTCGAGAAGCTGACGTCCGGCCGGGCCGCGGAGCTGCTCGCGCCGGAGTACCTGGACGTCGACGACGAGGAGAGCGTGCGGGGCGATCCGCGCCCCGTCTGGGGATGGCCCGAGGTCGTCAACCAGCGCCTGGTCGTCTACATCGGCCTCGACGCCCTGTCCGACGCGCCGGTCGCGCAGGCCGTCGGCAACAGCATGTTCGCCGACCTCGTGGGCTACGCTGGCGAGCGCTACAAGCACGGCGACACGTACGGGATGGGCGCGGACGGGGTCGCGGACGAGCCCGCCGAGCGCATCGTCGTGCACATGGACGAGTTCGCCGAGCTCATGGGGGACGAGTTCGTGCCGATGGTCAACAAGGGTGGCGGCGCCGGGCTCATGATCACGGCGTACTCGCAGACGCTGTCCGACATCGAGGCGCGCGCCGGCAGCAAGGCGGTGGCGCAGCAGGTGGTGGGGAACTTCAACAACCTCGTGATGTTCCGCGTGAAGGGCATCGAGACGGCGGAGATCCTGTCCGAGCAGCTGCCCGAGGTGACGGTGACGGAGATGACCCATGTGGCCGGGTACACGGACTCGTCGGACCCGGACTCGGACACGTCGTTCACGAGCCGCCAGGAGGACCGCGTCAGCAGCTCGCGGGTGCGGATGCTCGAGGCGCACGCGCTGACGCGGCTGCCGAAGGGCGAGTGCTTCGCGATGCTCAAGGGCGGCAGCGAGCTGGTGAAGCTCAGGCTGCCGATGGCGAAGCCGAGCGGGCGTTCCGCCGGCGATGCGTTCGAGGAGCTCGTGGGCCACATGAAGCGCAGCTACGAGCAGCTCGGGGGCGCGGTGGTCCTCGGGGACTGACCGCGGTGCCGCCCGGGGCGCAGGTCCGGCCCGCGGTCCGGCAGGCGTCCGCGGCGCCGTCCGACGCCGCGCGGGGACGGCGCAGGCGCCTGCTGCCGCTACTGCTCGGCAGCCTCGTCGCGGCGGTGGCGATCGAGTGGCTCGGGATGCTGTTCCTGTGGCCGGAGGAGGGCGCCGGGCACGCGGCGCGCATGGTCGAACGCGAGGTCGGCTACCTCAACCGCGACTTCCTCGAGGCGGAGGTGGTGGCGAGCCCGGCGGCGACGATCGTGGCCGCGGCCGACTTCGCGTGGCGCTGGGGGTTCGAGTGGACCGGGGTCGCGCGCGCCGTGCGCTGGCTGGGCCGGGAGACGGCGCTCGGGGCGTACGCCGTGGCGGCATTGCTGACCGTCCAGCTCTTCATCCTGCGCTGCGTCGTGCTGGCGTTCTCCCTGCCGGTGTTCGCTGTGTTCGTCGCGGTCGGGCTCGCGACGGGGCTGTCGATGCGCGACGTGCGGCGCTGGTCGGCGGGCCGCGAGTTCGGCGGCGCCTTCCACGTGGTGCGGCGCTGGCCTGGGCGCGTGCTGTGGATCGGCTGCTTCGCGTACCTGTCGCTGCCGTTCGCGATCCACCCGACGGTGGTGGTGCTGCCCTCGGCCGTGCTGCTCGGCGTGGTGTGCGCCGCGGCGAGCGCGCTCTTCAAGAAGTACGCGTGAGACGGCCCCGCGGCCGTCCGTGCGAAGAGGTGTCCGACGATGCGTCCGGGGCGGTCCGGGTTGCGGCGCCCGGACGGCGTCCGGCGTGATCATTCGAGCGCGGGCGGGACCAGGCAGCCGGGCCTACGGCGGCGCGCCAGGGGTATCAGGACAGCGTCCGCGTGACGGGAAAGGGACGGATGACGCCCTTGGGTCAAGGCGGTGGGTGGTCAGGATCGGGCGAGAAGGCGGCCTACGCGGCGTTCGAGGCGCTAGTGAAAGAGCTTGCGGATCAAGGGGCCCAGCGGCCGCTGGACCCGTGATCCAACCGGTGAGTTCGACTCGGAAGTGTTGCGCTCTCGCGTAGTCCGCTCCGCAGCATGCCGTTGTTCTTGCACCTCTCTACGGGTTGGAACGCCATGCCGGATCGGCACTCGAGGTCGCAACGCAGTCTCCGCGACGGTCGCGGTCGAGGTTAGTCTCGGTCTCGGTGTGCGGATCAACCTTCGTTCGGACACCTTCGGCACATTCCGCGCGGGAGTGGCCCGTGATCTTGGCCGCCGCACGCTGGTCAGTGTCCCAGATGAGCGTGATTGAAAGCGGTGTGGATGGGGATGGCGTTGTGCTTGCTCGGGATACGGCAGTCGCACCACCCTACATTCATGGCGACCGACCGGTGTATGATCGCGTCAAGAGGTTGGCAGCGCACTGCTTCGGGTGCCGCATCACCTACGGGAGCTTGTGATATGGAGAAACCGAGCAAGGAAGTTGCGCAAAGAGTTGGAGGCGGCGGCTAGGCGGGTGGCGTACAACCGCCAGTAGTGCCCCGGCCCGAGTAAGCGCCATCAGAGACCATGGCTGCATGTGTGACGCAAGGATGTGGCCACGGTCGTCGAACAGAACCTTAGGTGATCGTCGTGCCGTCCGTGTTGCCAGCTGTGGAGAATGGTGAGGGCTCGGTCGCCTACGCTCACTGGTGGCGGCGATCTGGGCAACGAACAGGACTAGCATTCATGAGCAGCGAGTGCTTCACATGAGCGTGGAACAGTTGCCGATTCTCGTTGCCACGGTCGCGCCCGGCCTCGGCGCGCCTGCATGGGTTTCATGGGCACCGATAGGAACGCTTGTCGTCGCAACAGTTGGCGTCGTAACGCTTATTGTCGGTCGCCGCGACCGATCGCAGGACAAGAGGGAAGACGCTGAGAGCCGGGGCATCGCGTCCCTACAGAACCATGTCGACACTAGGTTCACAGACCTCAAGGATCACATCGACAGGAGGTTCACGGCCATCGACAACCGCATCACGGAGAAAGCGAAAGACCTGCACACCAGGATAGAAGATTTGGACACCAAGCTGAAAGAGCGTGTCGATGGTCTGCAATCATTCGTGGGCGACTTGATAGGGGCATCACCGCGCGGCAGACAGACGAGGCGTACAGGGGACATGGGGGTGTCGAAAACCCGTGCCACACGAGAAACACCGGCCAAGCGAGGGCGCGCGACATTGGCTTCTCGCGCTAAACGCGGCGCGATTTCGACAGGCTCCCCGCGAGTAAGTCGCGGCGGAGCCGGATCACCTTCCGCAGGAACCTCTGTATCGTCGGACAGGCAGACAGATTACTTCCTGGACCTCGCTGGAGCCACGCCGAGGGGGAAGTACGCGCCGCTGGCCAACTACCTCAAGGAGCAAGGGGACGGTGGCCTAACGAGCGTCTCACTGTCCTTCGATGAGATCGCCAGCATTCTAGGAATCGACAGTCTTCCTGCCAGTGCCAGAGACTACCCGCAATGGTGGAGCAATAACGGAACGCACACTCAAGCCAGAGCTTGGCTGTGGGCCGGATGGTCGGTCGGGGATCTGCAACGGACCGAGGGGAAGGTTACGTTCGAGAGAAGAGCCTGACGGGACGTGGCTCCGTGCTGGACTTGCAGGTCGGTTCGCAGCCTTAAGATCCGAAACCCATGACACAGGGGTCGGACGCTGGAACTCAGGGAGAGGCACGCTCTCCCCACATAGACGAGATCAAGGAACTGTACCGTGACGGGGAGTTCCCCGTGGCTGGCAACAGGCACGACATTGAGGATTTGCAAAAGCACATAGAAGGTGGAGGGGATCCGTGGACTCACCCCGTCGTCGTTGACGGCGCTCGCCACTATCACGGCCCCCTAAGACTGCGCGGACCTCGCGTCCTCGGAAGCGACGAAACGTTCACAGAGGCCGCGGTCGTTGCCTTCCTCCACGTCCTAGCGGAGTTCTTCTGCGATCAAGCCCGTCCATCGCAGCCAACAACCTCGCAACTCAACCGTGACCTGGCCCGTAGAATCCGGGACGCAATTGGAGACCAAACTCTTGCGGGGGAGGCAGCAGACGCGTACCGAATGGGTCGGGATGATCTAGCAAGTCTGCTCGATCTTGTCGGCGCTCTCGACGAGCGCGTTCGCCATCTAAGCGAACGACTGTACCGGACCCCGGGCGAAGAATCTCCCGATTAGGCACACCTCCCGAGCGCGAGGCCGGCTACCTCAACCGCGACTTCCTCGAGGCGGAGGTGGTGGCGAGCCCGGCGGCGACGATCGTGGCCGCGGCCGACTTCGCGTGGCGCTTGGGGGTTCGAGTGGACCGGGATCGCGCGCGCGGTGCGCTGGCTGGGGCGGGAGACCGCGCTCGGGGCGTACGCCGTCGCGGGGCTGCTGACGGTGCAGCTGTTCATCCTGCGCTGCGTCGTGCTGGCGTTCTCCCTGCCGGTGTTCGCCGTGTTCGTCGCGGTCGGGCTCGCGACCGGGCTGTCGATGCGCGATGTGCGGCGCTGGTCGGCGGGCCGCGAGTTCGGCGGCCCTTCCACGTGGTCCGGCGAGCGCGCTCTTCAAGAAGTACGCGTGAGACGGCGGCGCGGCCCCGGCACGGCGGGACCGACTGTCTGACGGCGACCGCACGGAAATCCCGGCACTCGGAACGTTCGTCGAACAGACGCGCGGGCCGACTCCGACTATCATTGCCGGAGCATGACCGAGGACATTGCGCCCATGGCCGACACGCCCGGGGCCGGCGCGCGGCCGGCCGCCGCGGGGCGGGAGCGGCGGTGATCTCGCACCGCCACCGGTGCATCTACGTGAAGGTGCCGAAGTGCGCCAGCACGAGCGTGCTGGCGTGGTTCTCGGCGCACGGCGGCGGACGCGCGAGCTTCCGGCCGGTCTGGCACGGCGGTCCGCTGTCGGGCCGCATCCCGGCGGTGGCGCGCCTGATGGACCTCTATCCCGACTACGCCACGTTCACCTTCGTGCGCGATCCCTACGAGCGCTTCGTCTCGACGTGGCTGCACCTGCGCCGCATGGCGCAGGCGCGCCACGGCGCGGCATGGACGTCCGCCGCCGGCCTCGACACGCTGCGCGGCTTCGCCGGGTTCGCCGCCGACGTGCTCGCGGACTTCGCCCCCTGCTGGGGCCCGGAGGCGGTGGCCGCGTTCCGGGCCAGGCGCGCCAGGGAGTACGGGCCGGGCCGCATCCGCCTCGGCGACCTCGGCTGGTCGGCCGACCACCTCTGGCCGCAGACGGCCTTCCTGCCCGACTGCAACCCGGAGCGGCTGTTCGGCGTGCGCCGCGAGCGTCCCGCCCGGCTCTCGTTCATCGGCACGGTCGGGCGCATCGACGAGGACTTCGCGTGCCTGGCCGGGCTGCTGGGGCTGCCGGCGGCGGCGCTCCCCCGGATCAACGCGTCGGGTCCGCCGCGCCCGGGTCCGCGATCCTACGCGGCGTGCTACGACCGGGCGACGCGGCGCACGGTCGAGACGCTGTACGCGTCGGACCTCGCATTCACGGGGTGCGGCTTCGACGACGCGCGGGCGGCGGCGGTGCCGCGCAACGGCGCGGGCCTGCCGGCGCGCCGGTCCGGCGGGCGGCCGCTGCGCACGCTGCCGGCGCGCGTCTGGCACGGGCTGTGGTCGCGCCAGGCGCAGCTCGAGGGGCGCCTCCTGCGGGTGCCGGGCGTGCGGCGCATGCTGCGGCCGCTGGAACTCGGGCGGGGGCCGGGGTGAGCGCGGACGCACGGCCGCGCGACGCCTACAAGCGGCTCTTCGACCTGGTCCTGCTCGGGCTCGCCCTGGTCGTGCTGGCGCCCGTGTGGATCGTCCTCGGGGTCGCCGTCGTGCTCGCCGTGCGCATCGAGGACGGCGGCCCGGCGCTCTACCGCCAGGTGCGGCTCGGTCGCGGCGGCGCGGAGTTCGAGATCCTCAAGTTCCGCACGATGGCGGTGGGCGCGGAGGCCGCCACGGGGCCGGTGTGGGCGGCGCGCGACGACGCCCGGACGACGCGCGTCGGCCGGGTGCTGAGGCGCTTCCATCTCGACGAGCTGCCGCAGGCGGTGAACGTGCTGCGCGGCGAGATGAGCCTCGTGGGCCCGCGGCCGGAGCGCCCGGAACTGGCGGCGCTCGTCGAGCGCGCCGTGCCCGGGTTCGCGGCGCGGTTGCGGGTGAGGCCGGGCGTGGCGGGGCTGGCGCAGGCCCGGGGGGCGGGCTGGCGCGACCCGGCGCGCAAGCTGCGCTACGACAATCTCTACATCGCGGCCATGGGTCCGTGCCTCGACCTGGCGCTGTGCGCGCGGTGCCTGGCGGCGGCGCTGCGGCCGCGTCGGGAGGGGCCGCGGTGAGGGTGCTGCCGCGCGATCCCGAGCCGCTGCTGCTCGGCGCGGTCCGCGCCTGCATCGCGCTGGCGCTGCTGACGCCGCTGGTGACGGCGCCCTGGACGCTGTGGCCGTTCAGCGTCGGCAAGGCGCTCTACGCGCGGGTGCTCGTCGCGGTGGCGTTCGCGCTGTGGGCCGTGCTGGCGCTGGCGCGGCCGCGCTGGCGGCCGCCGCCGAGCGCGCTGCTGATGCTGCTCTTCGCCGGCCTCGCCGCGGCCGTCCTCTCGGCGTGGCTCGGCGTCGGCGCGGAGCACGGCTTCTGGGGCACCTACGCGCGCATGCGGGGGATCGTCAACGCCGCGCACTGGGCCGCGTTCGCGGTGGTGGTGGCGTCGGTGGTGCGCACCGGGGCGGACTGGCGGCGGCTGCTCAACGCCAATCTCGCCGTGGGGCTCGCCGTCGCGGTGTTCGCCATCGTGCGCTTCGCGGCGCCGGAGACGCCGCTGCCGTTCCCGTTCCGCGAGGGATACTGGCCGCGGATCGGCGCGAGCACCGGCAATCCGCTCATCCTCGGCGCCTACATGCAGGCGGTCGCGGTGCTGGCGACGGGCTTCCTCGTGCGCTCGTGCTGCGCGCCGGCCGCGGAGGCGCCGCCGCGCGCGGCGGACCGGGCCGCGCGGCGGCGCGAGGCGCGCGGCGCCCGCAAGGGCGCGGGCCCGTCCGGGGGGTCCGCGGGAGACGGGTGGGGTCTGCGCGCGTTCTGGGCCGCGGCGGCGGCGTGCGCGCTCGTCGCGCTGTCGCTGACCGGCGCGCTCGGGGCGCTGGCGGGCATCACGGCGGGATTCGCCGCGGCATGCGCCGCCTACGCCCTGTTCGGCCGCTCGCGCCGCTCGCGCCGGCTCGGGCTCGCCGGGTTCGCGGCGCTCGCCGCCGGCTCCGCCGGCCTCGTGGTCGCGCTGGCGCTGGGCGGGGAGGCGGCGGACCCGGCCGCGGAGCCCGGCGCGGGGCGCCAGGACGGCCGCCCGGCGTTCCGCGGCGGCAACGTGATGCTGGAGCGCGCCGGCAGCGCGGAGTGGGTCGGCTACACGGTGGGCAACCGGCTGCGCAACTGGGAGTCCGGGCTCGCGGCGTTCGCCGAGCGTCCGCTCGCGGGCTGGGGCGCCGGCAACTACTACGTGGCGTCGGCGCGACACATCTCGCCGCCGCGGGGGCGCGCCAAGGTGCGCGACCACGCCCACAACCTGCTCATCGAGGAGGCGGTGGAGAAGGGCGCCGCGGGCCTCGCGGCCTGGCTCGCGCTGTGGAC
Organism: Candidatus Azotimanducaceae bacterium; assembly: GCA_965203685.1. Classification (GTDB taxonomy): domain Bacteria; phylum Pseudomonadota; class Gammaproteobacteria; order Pseudomonadales; family Azotimanducaceae; genus VXYL01. The sequence goes on along the minus strand of OZ241908.1, from coordinate 3,331,453 downwards.
GCTGACGGGGCTGACGGCGATGCGCGCCGCGCAGCGGATCGGGGACGCGCGCGAGCGGGCGCTGGCGATCTTCGCCGGGGCGGCGCTGGGGGGCTGGCTCGTGCAGGGCCTGACGTTCTTCTACACGGCTGAGTCGTGGCTGCAGCACATGCTGCTGCTCGCGTTCCTGGCGCACGTGGAGGTGCGGCTGCGGGGCGGCGCGCCGCTCCTCGGCCGGCTCGCCGCCCCGCTGCGTAGGCTCCGGATCCGCGCGTGGGCCGCCGGCCGGGCGCCGGCGGGCGCGCGCGTCGCCGCCGGGGCGGCCGCGCTCGCGCTCGCCGGGGCGTCGATCGGCTCCAGCGCCGCCATCCACGCCGGCGCCGCCGCCATGTGGCGCGCCGACCACGGCGGCCCGTTCCTCGTCGAGATCGAGCGGGCCATCGGGGCGTTCGGGCCGCTCGCGACGGAGCCCCGCATCGTGCTGTTCAACAACCTGGCGCTCAACTGGGAGGTGCTGGCGCGGCACCAGCCGGAGGAGGCGGCACGGCTGCTCGCCGCCGCCGACGGACACGCGGCGGCCGCGCTCGCCGCCGACCCCGAGAGCTGGGTGCTCCACCACGCGCTGGCGCGGCTGTACGTCGCGGTCGCCGCGGACCGGCCCGCCTACGGGACGCACGCGGAGCGCCATCTCGAGCGCTCCCGCGCGCTCGCGCCGAACCTCGATCCCATGGAGGCGCCGCTCCCGGCGGGCAGGCGGTGACGGCGGGCGCGCCGGCGGCGGGGGCGTGGCGGAACGGGACGCCGTCAGGTTTCGGGGAGGGGCGGCGGAGCGTCCGGGGCGGCCCCGCGGGCGAGCCAGAGGCCGGCGCCGAGGGACTCGCTCGCCGCCTCGACGACGGCGCGGCACTCGGTGTGGCGGCAGGCCAGCCGGGCGGCGGCCGCGGCGCCGAGGGCGGGGCGCTCGGACGGGTGCGCGGGGCGGAAGACCAGGCCGACGACGCGGGGGCTGTCCTTGAGGGACTGCAGCAGGCGACGGGCGCCGATGCCGCGCAGCGCCAGCGCCGCGAGCTTGGCCGCGGCGGCGACCGGCGTGGAACGCGCCCGCTGCGCCCGGTTGATCAGCGCGGCGTCCACCGGGTCGAAGGGGCCTACGCGGCACACGCGGGCGAGCGCGTCCAGGACCCGCTCGGGGTCGCGCGCCAGGGACTCGAACTCGACCGTGAGCACGTCCGCGCCGAGGGCGAAGACGCGCCGGAGCGCCGGCGCGGCGAGGCTGTCGCGCACCACGGCGCGCTCGAGCCCCCCGGGGCCGGCAAGCCGCGCGGGCAGCGCCGGCAGCACGCGGCTCAGCCGGTAGCCGATCATGGAGCGGGCGCGGTCGCCGTGGCGGCGCAGCGACACCACCACCAGGATGCGCAGGCCGCGCCGCGCCAACGCGGCGACCCGCGCGAGCCGCGGGTCCGACCACGCCATGTCGGCCACGTCCACCAGCACCGCCCCGCGACGGCGGGACTGCCGCAGCGCGCGCTCGAGGCGCCGGACCGAGCGGTAGTAGCGGGCCTCCTTGATCTCCGGGGCGCAGAACGCCGGGTGGGCGGTCAGCCGCCGGTACAGGAACGTGGTGCCGGAGCGCCCCGGCCCCACGGCGAGCAGGTAGTCGTAGGCCGGCGCGCCGTCGTTCACCGCTTCGCTCGACTCCATCGGCGCGGCCCCCCTTCGCCCGTGCGCAGGCGGCAGGCTGCCGGAGCCCGGCATGCATTGCAACTCCGCCCTGGGGCCATCGGAACGTTACGCGACGCAACCCAACGATTAGCGGTCGTATTCTCCGGGAATCCGAACGATTTACCGACACACAAACCGCGCCGAATTGTGTATGGTTCGCGCCGAGGCAGTTGGGTGAGACCGGTATGCGCGACAGGCGTAGGGATTTCCTTGACAGTGCGGGGCTTGCCCGCGGTATGAACAGCGCCCAGCGCCCAGCGCCCAGCGCCCAGCGCCCAGCGCCCAGCGCCTTCGCGCACGCGCGTGGGTTGACATGAGCGGGCTTCGTTCGTGGCGCCGCGCGGCGGGCGCGCTGGCGATCCTCGCGCTCGGCGCCGCGGCCCTGCTGGCGGCCGCCCCCGCCTATGCCCAGACTACCGTGTGGTCCGCCACGCTGACGGTGGATTTTTCAAGCACTCGCTCCGGTGGAATCGCTGCGTATGGCTGTGACAATGTCGACAAAACGGCGACCAACGGAGCGGCCGGCAAGGTGGACAACTGCTCGTCGTCGACCGTCCTCTCTGAGGACGAATTCTCCCATGCCGGCACCGACTACGACGTGGAGACCGTCGTAGTTGAAGGTAGCTCCGGCACAGTCAGCTTTCACTTCGGGCTTGTCGGCGTCACGTCGGCCAACGCCAAGTCCGGCCTCGCCGGGATGACGCTGAAGGTCGTCAAGGGCTCGGCCGAGGCGACCTTCGACATCGATGACGCCTTAGCAGCTACCGACGACAACAGGTTGGCGTGGACGACCATGGCGAGCGCCATGAGCTGGCGCAACAACGACTCGGTCACTCTGACCCTGACCGCGTCCGCCGCCAAGCCCAAGAAGCCGGCGGGCTTCACGGCGACGGCGGGGAACGCGCGGGTGCTGCTCGCCTGGTCGAACCCGGGCGACTCGACCATCACGAAATGGCAGTACCGCCAGAAGATCGGCAGCGCCGCCTGGGGCAGCTGGACCGACATCCCGAGCAGCGGCGCGACCACCACCTCGTACACCGTCACCGGGCTGGCCAACGGCACGGAGCACCGCTTCCGCATCCGGGCGGTGAACAGCGCGGGCGACGGGACGCCGTCCGACGTGGCGAGGGCGACGCCGACGGCGGGCGCCAGCTTCGTCGCGCCCCCCGCCAACGCGGTGTGGTTCGCCACCCTGACGGTGGACTACAGCAGCGCTAACGACGAGTTTTACTACGGCTGTGCGAACAGCAACCAGCTCAGGGAAGGGACAGCCGTAGGCAATATCGATGCGTGTTCAACCTCGACCGTCCTCACCGACGACGACTTCTCCTATGGAAGCCCCAGCGCCACCTATACGGTCATCGATCTCACTGAGCAACAGAACGACGATGTTCTCTATCTCAGGTTTTCCGGTCTCACGGGAGCTCAGGCCAAGACCGCCCTCACGGGGCTGACGCTGAACCTCGGCAGCTCCAGCTTCGCCATAGCCGACGCCACCGCCGACTCGAACTGGCTCAAATGGGGCAGTGTCCGCATGAACTGGAGCAGCGGCGACACGGTCTCGGCGAGCCTGACCGCGGCCGCCGCCACCATGACCGACAACACCCCGCCGACGGTGACGGCGACCCAGACCGGCTACTACAGCGATTCAGGGCTCTCGAACGCGCTCACGGGTCCGCTGAACGGGGGAACGGACATCTACACCAAGGTCACCTTCTCCGAGGACATGAAGCACACGAAGAACGACTCGGCGTCGGCGCGCCCCGAGATCTTCCACCGCATCGGGTCCAACGACACGCAGTACGACATCCTGGACAACGGCGACACGCTGGCGACGGGCGACTGCAAGCCGAACCACGCGAGCAACACCAACGTCTACGTCTGCCGCTACACCGTGGGCACGTCGGTCAACGGCGCGTTCACGGTGAAGGTCGGCACCAACAGCGTGGACAAGGCGAACAACGCGCTGGCCGCCGTCTACACGCACGCCACGACGCTGACGCTCGACACCACAGCGCCGAGCGCGCCGAGCGGACTCGCGCTCGCGTCGGGCACGACGAGCCCCGGCAGCGACGACACGCCGTCGATCGAGGTCACGGTGGGGGAGACCGGCGGCGCGGTGACGCTCTACAGCGACAGCGGCTGCGCGACGGCGGCGAGCGCCGCGACGGACGTGACGGACACGTCGTCGCCCTACAAGGTCACTGCGACCGCGACCGCGCTTTCGACCGACGGCAGCGTGACCTTCTACGCGAAGCACGCCGACGCGGCGACCAACGCCTCGGCCTGCTCGACGGCCAACGTCGCCTACACCTACGACGGCACGGCGCCGACGGTGACGGGCGTCGCGGTCGGCTCCATGGTGCCCGCCGGCCAGGGCGGGTTCTACAAGAAGGACGACGAGATCAAGGTCGACGTGACCTTCAGCGAGATCATCGAGGTCACCGAGTCGCCGGAACTGAAGATCCGGGTCGGATCCGGCGCGGGCTCGGAGAAGACGGCGACGTGCGCGAAGAAGGGCACGACCGGCGACGACCGGAAGAAGCTGGAATGCACGTACACCGTGGCGTCCGGCGACGCGGACATGGACGGCATCAGCGTCGAGGCGAACAAGCTCTCGCTGCCCGCGGGCGCCGCCATCGAGGACGCGGCGGACAACGCGGCGACGCTGACGCACAACGCGCTTGCCGCGCAGAGCGGGCACAAGGTGGACGGGGTGACGCCGGCAAAGCCGAGCATGCTCAGCATGTCGAGCCCGAGCACGACCGACGGCAACGACAAGACGCCGTCCATCGAGGTCACCGTGGGCGAGACCGGCGGCACGGTCACGCTCTACGAGACGTTCAGGTCGCCCTGCGATACGACGTTGAGCGCGGCAGTCGCCGTGACGGACACGACCGCGCCGTACACGGTCGTCGTCACCGCCAACGACGTGTCGCGAGACGGTCAACTCAGATACAACTCGCGCGGGCTCGGTTTCCGTGCGAAGCACACGAACGCCCGGGGCAACGCTTCGGAATGTTCCTCGGCGAACGTCTTCTACACCTACGACGGCGTCGACCCGTCGATCACGTTCCCGTCGGGCAAGACGCCGACGACGGGCGTGGGGGCGACCATCGCGCTGGCGGACGCGAACTCCAAGGTGAAGAAGTACGGCGCCATCCCGGTGGTGGGGACGGCGACCAACGCGGACGCCTGCGACACGGCGTCGGAGGTCGGCACGGACAACCTGACCACCCTCGACACGCCCGCCGCCTCGGTGAGCTTCGCCTACACGCCGCCCGCGGACTCCGCGACCAAGAAGGTGTGCGCGTACGTCGAGGACGCGGCGGGCAACACGGCCGCGTCGCTGTGGGCCACGGCGATCGCGCAGGGCGTGCCGAAGAAGCCGGCGAATTTCCAGGCGGCGGCCGGCGACACGCAGGTCGTGCTCACCTGGGACGATCCGGGCGACTCGACCATCTCGAAGTACCAGTACCGGCAGAAGGCGGGCACCGCGGCCTACGGCGCCTGGACCGACGTCACGGGCAGCGGTTCGAGCACCGTGACCCACACCTTCACCAGCCTGAGCAACGGGACGGAGTACAAGTACAAGATCCGCGCGGTGAACAGCGCCGGCAACAGCGCGGAGTCCGACGAGGTGTCGGCGACGCCGGCCTCGGGCGACACCACCGGCCCGACGGTCTCGTCGATCGCGATCACCTCCAGCGCGCCCACGCACGTGGAAGGCTACGCCGCCGTCTACAGGATCGGCGACGCGCTCGAGGTGACGGTGACGTTCAACGAGGCGCTGGTCCTGACCGGCTCGCCGGTGCTGAAGATCAAGGTGGGGACGGCGGAGAAGGACGCGACCTGCGCGAAGGGGGGTACGAGCGGGGACGCGGCGAAGACGCTCGTGTGCAGCTACGCGGTCGTGGAGGGCGACGAGGACACGGACGGCATCGCCGTCGAGGCGGGCAAGCTCACGGGCACGATCAAGGACGGCTCGAACAATGCCGCGACGCTGACCTACACCGCGATCGCCGACAGCAGCGGCCACAAGGTGGACGGGGTGAAGCCGACGATCACCGGGTTCTCTTCAATCCACTCGGCCGGATGGTACAGGCAAGGCCAGCAGATGGAGTTCCAGGTCGAGTTCAGCGAGGACGTCGTCTTGACGGGCGTGACGAGGCTGGCGGTGAAGGTGGGTGCGAACACGCGCCAGTTCGAGCGCAACTCGGCGTCGCCGCCCGGCGGAGAGGTGGGTAACAAGCCGAAGCACAACTATGACGTGCAGGCGGGCGAGCAGGACGCGGACGGCATCAGCATCGACGCGGGCAGCCTGACGCTGGTGTCGGGGGCGACCGTCACGGACACCGCCGGCAACGCCGCGACGCTGACCCACAGCGCTTGGCCCGCGCAGTCCGACTACAAGGTGGACGGGGTGAAGCCCGCCGTGACGTTCCCCTCCGCCGCGCCGCGGCTGGAGAGCGCCTCGCGCATCACGCTCACCGACGCGGCGTCGAAGGTCGCCAAGTACGGCATCGTGGAGGTGGCGGGCACGGCGATGGACGCGACCGGCTGCGACGACCCGTCGTCGAGCGGCGACAACTTCTCGACCACGGCGGTCTCTCCCGCCGCCTCGCCGAAGAGGGTGGACTACACACCGGCGGCGGCGACCTCGCTCGGCAAGAAGCTGTGCGTCTACGTCGAGGACACGGCCGGCAACAGCCACGCGCAGCTGTGGAGCAAGGCCATCGTGGCGGCGGACGCCCCCCTCGCCACCGGGGTGCCGGTTGACGCCATCTGGTCGGGCCGGCTGAAGGTCTCCGTCTTCAACGGCTGGCGGTTCGGCTGCGACAACCGGCCCAACGTCAACGGGATGTGCTCGAAGCGGCGCAACCTCAGGGACGACGACGTCACCCACGGCGGCGTCACCCGCCAGGTCGAGAGCCTGGTCTGGCTGAAGCACGTCAACGAGCTGCGGCTGTCCTTCGTGGGCACGACGGGCGACGAGGCGAAGGCGGCCTTCGCAGGGACGACGCTGAGCGTGGAGGGGCGGGAGTTCGCCTTCGACGACGCCGAGCCGGTGCCCCTGCCGGGGTCGGGCACCCTCGTGTGGGCCGCGGACCTGGGCTGGACCAAGGGGCAGGCGGTGCAGGTGTGGATCGCCCCGTCGCCGTCCGGGCGGCCGGCGCGGCCCTCGGGCTTCGTGGCGACGCCGGGCCGCGGCGAGGTCGTGCTGACGTGGGACGACCCGGGCGATGCCGGCATCGTGAAGTACCAGTACCAGCACCGGGTGCTCTACAACGGCGGCGAGGACTCCGGCTGGAGCGCCTGGACGGACATCCCGGACAGCGGCGCGGACACCACGCGGCACACGGTGACGGGCCTCGGGACCCGCGTCACCTACGAGGACGAGTTCCGCATCCGTGCGGTGAATGCCGACGGCGCCGGGCCGGCGTCCGAGCCGAGCCGGTGCCCGCCGGCGCCCGACCCGACCGCGCCTGCCGAAATCTGGTCGGCCACGCTGACGGTGGACCAGGGAAGCGCGTACGGCTGCAATAACAGCGGGTGGCCGCACAGCCATGACCCTTGCACATCCTCGCTCACGGAGGACGAGTTCACCCACGCCGGCACCACGTACACGGTCGAGACGATCGTTCACACCAGCGGGGGCGTCGGCGACCTCTACCTGCGCTTCAAGGACGGCACGCCGGCCGCGGCCAAGACCGCGCTTGCGGGGCTGACGCTGACGGTCGGCAGCGGCGCGGACGCCAAGAACCTCGCCATCGACGCCGCCACGGTGGTCACGGACAACAGCGTCGCCTTCCTGCGTTGGCCCGCCGGCCTGAGCTGGGGCGAAGGGGACAGGGTCTCGCTGACGCTGGCGACCGGCGGGGGGACGCCGCCGGCGCCCGCACCGACCGTCGACTGGTCGGCGACGCTGACGGTCGCCTACTCGACCGACTTCGACAACTCCGTCCCCACGCGTGTGTTCTACGGCTGTCTGACCTCCAGACGCGGGACCAATACCGGCATTGCGGCCTGCACCTCCACCCAGCGCCTCTCGGACAACACGTTCACCTATGCGGGCACCGATTACACGGTCAACGGCGTCTACCTCTACGACGCCGATGGCTCCACACCCTACCTCCACTTCGACCTTGCCGGCGTCACGCCGAGCGCCGCCAAGGCCGCGCTCAGCGGGCTGACGCTGACGGTCGGCACCGGCGCGAGCGCCCAGGACTTCGCGTTCTCCGCCGCGGAGGTCGTGACGGAGACCCCGCGCAACATATCCGTGCTCAGGTGGAAGCCTTCTCCCGCGCTGGGGTGGAACACAGGGGACGCGGTGGCGCTGAAGCTGACCGCCGGCGGCGGGGCGCCGCCCGCGCCCGCGCCGACGCCGGCCGGCGACTGGTCCGCGACGCTGACGGTGGACTACGCCAGCAACGCCGCCGGCTGCGGCCGGAGCGTTTCGGGCTCGAACATGGACAGCTGCTCCACCGCGACGGTCCTCACGGACGACGACTTCGAGCACAAGGGCACGACCTACACGATCGCCAAGTTCTATCGGTACGACGCGAACCTGGGCGATGGCTACGGCCCTCTGCATCTCGAGCTTTCGGGCGTCACGGGGGCGGCTGCGAAGACCGCGCTCGCGGGCGTGACGCTCGCCGTCGTCCACGGCGGGAACACGTCGACGTTCGCCGTCGCCGACGCGTCGACGTCCGGCGGGTACATGCAATGGAGCTACTCCGGCGCGGTGTGGGGCGAAGGGGACACGGTGGAGCTGTCGCTGACGGGCCTCGCGGCGTCGTCGACCACCACGCCGTCCGCGGCCGACTGGTCGCCCACGCTGACGGTGGACCGGGACGACACCGTGTACGGCTGCGACAACGGCGACACGGACCGGGCCAACTGCTCGGCGACGACCGTTCTCACTGAGGACGCGTTCACCTACGGGGGCGCCACCTACACGGTGAGGTTCCTGACCTGGAGCTCCCTGTACAACCTGCTCGCGGTCGAGTTCGACGGCCTGACCGCCGACGCGGCGAAGACCGGGCTCGCGGGGCTGACGCTGAACGTGGGCTCGTCGTCGTACGCGTTCAACGACGCGACCGCGTCGGGCAACCGGCTCAGCTGGACGGCCAGCCTGGGCTGGACCCACGGGCAGTCGGTCGCGCTGTCGCTGACGGTGCCCGCCGGCCAACAGGCGCCGACGGGGCCGGCGCCCAAGGTGGAGCTGGCGTGGGTGACGGACGCGGTGCTGGCGCTGCGCTTCGACGCGCCGCTCGACGGGTCCTCGGTGCCGGCGGCGTCGGCGTTCGCGGTGAGCGTGGCGGGCGACGCGCGCGACGTCTCGGAAGTCGCCGTGGACCGCGACACGGTGACGCTGACGCTGGCGAGCGCGGTGTCGGCGGGCGAGACGGTGACGGTGGACTACACGCCGCCGTCCGAGAATCCGCTGCGCGGCGGCGGCGCGGACGTGGCAGCGTTCACCGGGCAGGCGGTCGAGAACGCCACGGTGTCCACGCTGGCCGCGCCGGAGGCGCCCTCCGGACTGACGGCGACGGCGTCCGGCCCGGGCACGGTGTCGCTGTCCTGGACGGCCCCGGCGGCGGCCACGGGACGCGCGGACGTGACCGGCTACGAGGTGCGCCACGCCACCGGCAACGGCGCCTTCGGAGCCTGGACGGCGACCGGCTCGACGGACACGGGCCACGACGTCGACGGCCTGGCCGCGGAGACGGAGTACCGTTTCGAGGTGCGCGCGACGAGCGCGGCGGGACCGTCCGCGGCGTCGAACGCGGCGTCGGCGACCACGGAGGCGGCGCCTCCGCCGCTGACGGCAAGCGTGTCGGAGGCGCCGGCCGAGCACGACGGCGTCGTGTTCGCGGTGCAGATCGCGTTCAGCGAGGAGGTGGAGACCGCCGCGTCGGAGGCGTCGTTCGACGTGTCCGGGGGCGCGGTGTCGCGGGCGCGGCGGATCGGCGGCCGCAAGGACCTGTGGCGGATCAACGTGAAGCCGTCCGGGCACGCGTCGGTGACGCTGACGCTGGCGGCGGGCGCCGCGAGCACGGCCGACGGCCGGACGCTGTCGGAGGCGGTGACGGCAACGGTGGCGGGACCGCCGGGTCTGTCGGTGGCGGACGCGCGGGTCGACGAGGCGCCGGGCGCGCGGGTGTCGTTCGCGGTGACGCTGGACCGGGCGGCGACGCGCGGCGTGCGGGTCAGCTACGCGACGGCGGACGGCAGCGCGACGGCCGGCGCGGACTACCGGGCGAAGTCGGGCAAGCTGCTGTTCCGGCCCGGCCAGACCTCGAAGACGGTGACGGTGAGGATTCTCGACGACTCCGTCGACGAGGGCGAGGAGACGTTCACGCTCGTGCTGTCGGAGCCGACCGGGGCGTATCTGGCGGACGCGGAGGCGACGGCGACGATCGTCAACTCCGACCCGATGCCGAAGGCGTGGCTGGCGCGCTTCGGCCGCGCGGCGACGGACCACGTGGTGGACGCGCTCGAGGCGCGCTTCGAGGACCGGGGATACGACACCGCCCGCGAGGCCCGCTTCGGCGGCATGAACCTGCTCGGCGGCGGCGTGTTCGGGCCGGACTCCAGCGACCCGTCCGCGCCGGAGTCGACGGGGTACATGGGCTCTTGGGCCCGCAACGAACGCGGCACGGGGTACGCGGGGCTCCCGGCCCGCGGCGGACGCCGCACGGGATCTATGGCAAGCCCCGGCTTCGCGGGCGCCGACACGTTCGGCGCCGCGTCGGGCTTCCGCGGTGCCTCCGGCCACGGCGGCGTCGACGCCTTGCGCAACATGCTGCGCGGCAGTTCGTTCCGCGCGGCCTGGGGCGACGCGGAGGGCGGCCGGCTGACTGCCTGGGGCAACGCGGCGTCGACGTTCTTCGGCGGCGAAGACGACGGCGTGGCGGTGGACGGCGACGCGACCACGGTGATGCTCGGCGCGGACGCGGCGTGGAGCCGCTGGCTCGCGGGCGTTGCGCTCGCGCGCACCACGGGCTCCGGCTCGTACAGGGGAGAGACGGATCTCGGCACGCTGTCGAGCACGCTGACGGCCGTGCACCCGTACGCCCGCTTCGAGGCCACCGAACGGCTGTCCGCGTGGGCGACCCTCGGCCTGGGCGCCGGAGACCTGGACCTGGTCACGGGCGCCGGCGCCGCCTGGCACGCGCCGACGTCGATGGGCATGGCGGCGGCGGGCCTGCGCGGCGTGCTGCTGCAGGGCCGCGGCGGGCTGGAGCTCGCCGGGCGGCTGGACGGTCGCTTCACGCGCATGGCGTCGGAGGCCGTGTTCGCGGGCGCGGGCAACCTGGCGGCGGCGACCGGCGACGCGAGCCGCGCGCGCCTCATGCTGGAGGGCGCGCGGCCGTTCGCCGTGGGCGCGAACCGCACCCTGACGCCGATGGTCGAGATCGGCCTGCGCCACGACGGCGGCGACGCCGAGACGGGCGCGGGCGTCGAGCTCGGCGGCTCGCTGCGCTACCTGGACGCGGCTCTCGGCCTGTCGGTGGACCTGTCCGGCCGGCGCCTGGCGGCGCACGCGCACGGCGCCTACGAGGAGTGGGGCGCGGCGGCCATGGTGCGCCTCGATCCCGGGACGTCTGGCCGCGGCCTGACGCTGACGCTCGCGCCCGCGTGGGGCGCGCAGGCGTCCGGCGGGGCTGAGCGGCTCTGGTCGATGACGGACGCGCGCGGGCTGCAGGGGTACGCGCCGGACTCCGGCATGCGGCTGATGGGCGACGTGGCCTACGGCATGGACGCGTTCGGCGGGAAAGGCGCGGTTGCGCCCTACGCGGGCGCGGCGATGACCGGCTACGGTCGCGACTGGCGCGCGGGCGTGCGCTGGACGCTGGGCGCGTCGACGGAGTTCGGTTTCGAGGCGACGCGGACGGAGTCGGGGGCGGAGCCGGCGACGCACGGTCTGCAGCTGCGGTTCTCCTGGCGGCCGGGAATCGGTTTCGGGCCGCCCCTTGGCGATGTCACGGGCGGAGAGGTCGTCGGTGCCGACGAGGCTTGCGGCGGTCGGTGTGCACGCCAGCGAAGCAGGGAAGCGGGCATAGGGCCGCTGGCGGTCAATGGCGGGCGTTAGCGCCGGTGGAGGCCGAGGCCATTGCGTAGAGTGGCTACAGGAATACAAGAAGGTGGTATGAGCCAATCGACATGTTGACCGCGTCGTTCAAAGAGCTCGCTGTCGCCACAGCGATCTTGGCGGCTGTCTCAACCGATTCGAGCTGGGGATCCGGGTGCTTCGCGCAAACTCGGCTATGGGACGAGAACTGCCCGGCACCGGACTATGAAAGCGTCACGTCCTGCGCCGACAGGACGAATTGCAGTGAGCACATCGACCATAGCTGGCAGGCATCGTCGTTCGCGGGTTCGTGGGGCCGAACGTTCGGAACGACGCTGTACCACAACCTGGACGCGCCGGTTCAAGGACTCGTGCAATACACAGAGAGAGCCGTTCAGGCCAGAGCCACACCAGATCCCAATACGCTTGTGCTGACGCAGGCTGATGCGCCCGGAATACTCGTGCGGTACGTTCACGGTGCCTACGCGGATATGGCCGAACGTCAATGCATGACCCGATATCTCGCGACCGCCATCGCTTCCATCCCGCTGATAGTGGTTCGGGCGCTTCCGGTTGGCGTGGTCGTCAACGTGGATGGCTCTCTGGGCCGCGGAGAAGCATTCGCCCGCAAGACTTCCGAAGGCGGTTACGAAATCGACTTGGAGCCGTTCTGGTTCAGCACATGCCAGCAGCGTGATTGGCGAGATAGGCAAACGACGCCGCTCGAGGAAGTGCTAATCCATGAGTTCGCCCACGTGCTCGATTGGAAGTTTGGGGTCACCCGCCATCTTGGCGGCGGCAAACATCACGGGAGATTCTGGACGAAGGTCCACACTCAGGGCAAGCCCGACGAGACGGCATTTGTAACGTGCTACGCGTCGAAGGATGAAGGCGAGCACTTCGCGGAATCGCTTGGCGTTTGGCTGGCCTACAGGAGCGGTGCCATCGGCGGGTCTGCAAACCCGGCACGGATTCAGGAGGATATGTACGTCTGGTCCAAGATGTGTCGTGAGCTACGATGGTGGGACAGGCAGGCTGTCAAGGCGGCCGCGAGCGTTCACGGCGCGTTCGATCTCGCGCCGCGTCCACGCACATTGGACGAGATTCACGCGCCGTCCGATGAGGGTGTCGGGGAATCCATCGTGTTCGATTCCTTCTTTCCCAAAAGTGCCCCCTAACAGGTGGCGGAGTGCTGTCGTCACTGATGTTTTGTCCTAGAAACGGCGAAGCCGGCGAGCTAACGACTCCATCGGCTTCTTTCCGCGCAATTGGTTCAGCGTCATGCGGAACGTCCGCCAGTTTACCGGCGGGCGTTTCCCGAAAGCACGCCTCTTGCGCTTAACCAGCGATAAGGAGCCACCCATGCTCAAGGAACGAATCCGCGGGTTGCTTGCGCGCATCCGCCCCCGCAAGCGGCTAGTCACCGGCAGCTACACGACCCCGCAAGGCCACCCGGTCTACTGCTACGACGATGGCGGCACGAGGTATCAGCCATGATCGGCAACGATCCGGAAACATTGATTTTGTACGCCTTCGCACTGGTTTTCGTCTCGGTGTCGCTATCCGTGACTATTACCCTGTTCATCGTGCGGCGCATGTGCTGCCCGGAACGGTGCAAAGGCCAACCGCAATCGATCAATCGCATGGGTGGCGATGTGACTCGGGAGCCTTAGCACCGCAATTCACGCGATTTGAAACCGAGCGGCGGCGTTTCAAACTGAGCCACTACTACCCGGTCAGCGGATGAGAACAAGACGCTCGACTGGCTTGAGACCTGTGGTCTCTGATTCGCTGTCAGTGCACAGAGAAGGAGCAGGCTTCGGGGACCTAAGGTCGGACTCGACCACCGGAGCCATGGTCAAATCGTCCGCACCACGCATTACGCGGACTCGTTCTGTCGATTGAGATTGGCTCTTGTCGCCGCTGACACGGCTCATGTAGTTCACAAACAAGGAGAACCTTGGAATGGCACCGCCGACCCTGAGACCCCGTATGACCAGCCTCAGGCCAGCAATACCTGCACCTGCAAATGCTGGTACAGGGAAGTCGATCAAGACGGGAACCCCACCGGCGCGAAAATGCAAAGACTGTTCAAAGGAGGAGACATGCTTCCGCGACCCGAGACGGCGGGTTCGGTCTACGAACTGTCCATACGACGAGTCGGGTCACGTTAGGTCGGCGAATCCAGCCGTCGGTTGGGTGAAGGGTTCGGTGTGGATGATCTGCCACGCGGCGACCCTGAACTGGAAGGCACTAGTCGAGCGGCGCTGGCGACCAAGGCCAGCAAGCTGGGAAGCTGGTTCGCGAGGGCTTGGTTGGCGAAGCCCTCGGCCGGTGTGAGCCGACCCGCCAATGCGTGGTAGGGTTGCATTTAGGGGCGGTTCGATACGGGTTGCCCGTGTCGTCTGCATGGCATGACCGCGAGCCGCCGCAGCTTGCCTTGGCATCTTGCGCATGCACCCAAGTTGCTCTCCACAGGGGCTTGCGGGATGCCCTGCCTCGACCATTGCGCATCGAGCCGCGCACACGCGTCGAGTGATTGGGGCCGGGTCTCCCGCCCATGGGCTGCGGGTTCTGGATTCACGGCAAATGCGAGGCACCCGACTTGGAATGTCGTGAAACATCTCCTAAAGCCGGGTGCCTGGTTTCGGGGGGGGGGCGTCTAGGCAATCGCTGGTGACTTCGGAACGCGGCGCCAACCCAAAGACACCGGTCGACTGTCGTCTCAGGCTGCAACACCATTGGGTCACGATCTCCGAAGGAGTCCGTCTGGCCGCTCGGCGGGACAACGGTCGCGTGTTCCGCGTTCGATCGAAGATTCGTCCGACGTCCGCACCGGGTCGCCTCGGCCACGTCCAGGTAGGGAATGCGATCGAGGACCAGCGGGTTGGGAGAGGCCGTGTCGACCGCGCCGTCCTGAGTTTCGGCACGTGGCCGCCATGGGTGTGCCGCGTCCGGTGACGACAGGGCGTGAGGCTCCGGGCCAGCCGCCGTCCGTGCGCGGCGTGTTCGCGGCGCGCTGCGCCGCTGCCGCGGCGGGCGTCGGCTACGGGGTGCTGCTCGCCGACGTGCTGGCACCCGAGGCGATGGGCCAGTTCGCGGTGGCGGCCGCCGTGGCGGTGATCGGCGCGGCCGTGGCGCGCTGCGGCCTCGACGCGCACCTGCTGCGCCGGGCGGCGGAGCGCCCCGAGTCCGCCGCCGGCCTGGCGACGCGATGCCTGGCGGTTGCGGGCCTAGCGGGCGTGCTGGTTGCGGTCGGTTGCGCCGTCGCGGGCCGCCTTCTTCGTCCCGACGCGGCGGGAACCTTCGCCGCGATGCAGGTGGCCGTGCCTTTCCTCGCGATGGGCCACGTGCTGGGGGGCCTGCTGAAGGCCGGCGACCGGCCCGCCGCGGCGGTGTTCCTCGAGACCGGCGGCTGGCAGGCCGTGCTGTGCGCCTGCGCGGTCGGCATGGCGCTCGCCGGCGGCGGTTCGCTGGCCGTCGTGGCGCTCGCGTTCGCGGCGGGTTCGGCGCTGGTGCTGGCGGCGTTCCTGGCGGCCGCGCGCCGTCGGCCGGACGCGCCGCCGCTGTTCGGGCGGGGGCGGCTGCGGGAGGCGCCGCGGATTCCGTGGCGCGAGGCGGCCCCGCTCGCGGCGGTGTCGGTCGGGAACGTGCTCGTGCGCTGGACGGACGCGCTGTGGCTCGCCTGGTGGCACGACGCCGGGACCGTGGCCGTCTACGTGGTCTGCACGCGCCTCGCCGGCGGCATCGGCTTCGTCGGACACGCGGTCGGCGCCGTGGCGGCGCCCCGCTTCGCGCGCCGCCACGGGCGGCGGGACGCGGACGGCCTGCGCACCGAGTTCCGCCGGGCGCTGGCGACGTCGGCCGTCTGGGGCGCGGTCGGCGCGGCGGGCCTGGCGGCGGCGGGGCCGGTCGCCCTGCGTTTCCTCGGCGCCTCCTACGCTAACGCCTCGACGGTCCTGCAGGTGGCCGCGGTGTTGATGGCCGTGCAGGTCGCCCTGTCCCCGGTGCGGCACCTGGCGGCGATGTCGGGCCGGGCGGCGGACCACGCGCGGCCGCTGGCGGCCATGCTGGTGCTGCAGCAGGCGGCGTACTTGGCGCTGGTGCCGTCGTTCGGACAGGCGGGCGCGCTGGCCGGGTTCGCCGTGCCACAGGCGCTGGCCCACTTGGTCACCCTGGGGTCGCTGCGGCGTCGCGCGGAGTTCGGGTGGCTGGCGCGCGGGCGATGAATCGTGCAGTGTCGTCCGGACGACTGTCGCGGGGCGACCAGCACCGCGTCCCGGACCGGTTCGGAGGCCATGGAGCGTTCCCTTGGGAGAGCCCCGCGGAGGGCTGCCTTCAGTGCGATCGGGACCAGGATGGGACGGCTCGCCACGGCGTGGAACGGCGGGGCCGGCCTGCGTCCAGGCGCGTCGGCGACCTCGTCGGCGCGGTGGGAGTCAAGGTTCGGGGAAAGTGGCGAACGCCGGAACGTTGGCCTCTACCCGCAAGTCGGCGGCGTCGAAGCGAGCACGCTCCGACCGCAGTATTCGCCGCCAGCCTTCGACGGGGACGTCGAGGATCGCCTGGTACGTGCCTTCGAGTGGATTCACCCGGGCGCCGGGGCACGCCCTGGCCGCGTCGATGATGGGTGCCTTGATGCTGGCAGCCCGGGCAAGAGCTGCCGAGCCGGCATCGGTCGGGCGAACGTCCCAGAAAACCACTGCGGTTACGCGCTTGCCGGGTTCGGCGTTGTCGAGCGCGGTCTGGAAGGCATCCGTCAGCATGTCAGATGAGACTGAGATCGAGCATGCCCGAGCCGATCCGCGAATGGCCGGCGGCGGTGTTGGCTGGATCCCGTACGGTTGAGGCGTCCACCAGGGCCACGAGGGCCGCTTTGAGGGAACGGGGGATCCGCGCATAGCGCGGATCCTTCTGTACGAGGAGGGCTGCGGCTGCCGCGGCTGCCGGGCTCGCCATCGACGTGCCGGACTTCCTAGCGTAGCCGCCGCCCGGGACCGCGCTTCTGATGCCGACGCCAGGAGCGCAAAGATCCGGCTTGTGCGCCATGTGCGTGCGCTCCACGCCCCAGTCACTGAAGGGCGCGACGATGCCGCTCGCGTCCACTGCGCCGATGCCAGCGGCTATGTCGTAGTTCGCCGGGCTTCCGTGGTGGTTTACGCCTCCGGCACCACTGTTGCCGATCGCCGCGACCAACAGCGAAGTCCTGAGGGTCGTCAACTGCATGTCGACGCTCGAGTAGAGGTAGTCGTGGAAGCCTGTGGCGCCGAGGGAAGCGTTGACAACCGGGCATTTGCTGATTCCGCCGCCGGTGGCGTGATTGCTGTGCACCAGCCAGTTGTAGCCGGCCAGGATCTGGGCGAGGTAACCGACCATCTGGCCGTTGCGGCGTCGGTGGGTCAGCACGGCGGCAACCGCAAGGTCCGCTCCCGGCGCAACACCGCAGTTGGCACCGGCAGCGATGCCAGCGACATGGGTGCCGTGATCGTGAGCATCCCTCGGCGTCGTGGATACCGGGAAGCCGGTAGAGTCGAACTCGGCGAAGGATATGTGCTTTCCGTGGAACTCGGGATGAGCGGCATCGATACCCGTGTCCATGATGCCGATGCGGATGCCGTTGCCGGTGAACCCTTTGGCCCAGGCTGCGGGGGCATTCATGTCGTCGAGGTGTTGGTTCCGGCCGTCGTCCTCTTCGGATGTCGTTACCGGGGGAACGATGTCGATCTCGACGTTTTCCAGGACAGTGGCGAACCCTTGCAGGGCCTGTCGTTCGTTGGGTGCCAGATCGTCGACGAGGTATACGTTGAGGCTGTCCAGAATTTGCACTCTCCCGGGCCGGGCAACGCGCGCTTCGTCGGTCAGGGAGAGGCTCGAGGACACGGTGATGCTGTCGGACCGGTTGGGGAAGAGTTGTGCCGCACGTGCGTGCGCCACCTCGGCGAGAGCCGTTGCGGGATCGTCGGCGTGAGCCGCTTCCATGGCTTGGCCCGTAAGGCGCGGTATTACCACGTATGTCGTCACGGATGCCTGTCCCTGATCCTTGGTTCGGACACTAGTTCAAGTGCCGGGGGCGTTCAAGGAGGTCACGGCAGCACATTCCAGCAGACCCCGTGCCGAGCGGACGGTTGGCCCGCAGTCGCCGGCGGCGATGCTGGCGCTGCAGCAGGCGGCCTACCTGGCGCTGGAGCGGGCGTTCAGGATGGCGGGGCGCGCGCGCCGCATTCGCCGTGCCGCAGGCGCTGCCCCGCTTGGCCGACCTCCCCTTTCCGTGGCTTGGCGGGACGGCACGGGCGAATGACGGTGGCGTGCCTTTTCTGCGAAACTTGGCGCGGCGGCGCGGGCTAGGAACGGCAGGCCCCGCCGATCGCTCAAGCCGACGCGGACAGGGCATGCAGATCCAGCGCATTCGGATTCGGAACTTCCGCGCCTTCCGCGACGTGGAGATGCGGGACGTCCCGCGGCTCGCCGTCCTCGTCGGTGCGAACGGCACCGGGAAGTCGACCTTGTTCTCGGTGTTCGGGTTCCTCCGCGACGCCATGGACACCGACGTCCGCACGGCGCTGGCCAGGCTCGGCGGCAGCCGCGGGCTCGACGAGGTCCGCAGCCGCAACACCGACGGCCCGATCCTGGTCGAGGTTGGATATCGCTTGGGGCCGAGACGGCCGCTGGTGACGTACTCGCTCTCGATCGGGGGTTCGGCGAACAGGCCGGTTGTCGAACGGGAACTCCTCCGCTATCGACGATTCCAGCGTGGCGGGCCGTGGCACTTCCTGGACTTCAGGAACGGACAGGGCTACGCGGTGACCAACGAGCAGGACGAGGTCGAGGATGCGACGCAGCTCCAACGGGACCACCAGGTGTTGAAGTCGCCGGACCTGCTGGCCATCAAGGGTCTGGCCCAGTTCGAGCGGTTTCCCGCGGTGGTGGCGTTGGGCGAACTCATCGAGAGATGGCACGTCTCGGACTTCCACATCAGCCGGACGCGGCCGGAGCAGGAGGTCGGGTACGCTGAGCATCTCTCGCGCGAGGGCGAGAACCTCTCGCTGGTCGTCGACTACCTTCACAGCGAGCACCCCGAGGTGTTCGAGCGCATCCTGCAGACGCTCGCGCAGCGGGTGCCGGGCATCACGCGCGTGGAGACCAAGCGGACGGAGGAGGGGCGGATCCTGCTGCGGTTCCAGGACGGTGCGTTCGAGTCCCCGTTCCTTGCGCGGTACGTGTCCGACGGCACGATAAAGATGCTGGCCTACCTGGCCCTGCTCTACGACCCGGACCCGCATCCGCTGCTGTGCGTCGAGGAGCCGGAGAACCAGCTGTACCCGACGCTGCTGTGGGAACTGGCCGAGGAGTTCAGGGGCTATGCGAACCGGGGCGGCCAGGTGTTCGTCTCCACGCACTCGCCGGACTTCCTGAACGCCGCGCGGCTGGACGAGGTCTTCTGGCTCCGGAAGGAAGGCGGATACACGAGCGTGCACCGCGCCAGCGAAGACGCGCAGGTCGCGAGGTACATGCAGGACGGCGACCAGATGGGCTACCTCTGGAAACAGGGCTTCTTCGCAGGCGCGGACCCCGACGAGTGAATCTGGTGTTCCTGCTGGAAGAGCGCTCCGCACGCGAGATGCTCAAGGGGCTGCTGCCGCGGTTGCTGTGCCCGAACGTGGTCCCGCGCTATGTCGTCTTCGAGGGCAAGCAACATCTTGAGCGCAGCATCGAGCGTCGCCTCCGGAAGTGGCTGGCGCCGGACACCGCCTTCGTCGTAATCCGCGACCAAGACGCCTCCGACTGTCGGCAGGTCAAGGCCACGCTGGCCGCCAAGTGCGCGCGCGCGGGGAAGCCGGATGCGCTTGTGCGGATCGCGTGCCACGAGCTCGAGACCTTCTACCTGGGCGACCTCGCGGCGGTGGAGCGGGGTCTCGGCCTGCCCGGTCTCGCGCGCCAGCAGGACAGGCGGAAGTACCGGGCGCCGGACCGGCTGCGGAATCCCGCGGCGGAGCTGGCCAGGATGACGCGGGACGTCTACCAGAAGGTGGCCGGATCCCGGGCGATCGGTCCCGAGCTGTCGCTCTGCGGAAACCGCTCGGACAGTTTCCGAGCGCTGGTCGATGGTCTGCTGGACGTCGCCGACGCCGATTCCTGATGCGACGACCGGAGCCGCCGTGCCTCGGCCGCACGGAGGCGGGATGAGTGCCGCCGTTGCGGCCTGCCGTTCATCGGCGAGCACCGCCAGTCCTGTTCCGCGCCCGTCCGGGATTCGCCAGCTCGCCCCCAGCATGCCCATCACCCTTGGCCGAAACACGCGGTTCTTTAGAACAGGGGTTGCAGGAGGCTTTCCGATGGATCCATGAACTTGGCCAAACTCGGCGCTTTGCGGGTTGAACGACCGAGCACGCGTGACACCTTGGGGCCACAGGACGGACGACCGAAACCGTGGATCGCTGCGGCACGGGCCGCACGTCGGGGGCGTTGCCGCGGGGTGGCGGAACAGGCGACCGGGGGCGCAGTCTCCCGCCATGGCATCCGGCCACAGTGTCGAACACGGCGACGGGACTACGGACGGGACTACGGATTTGACAGCCGGCGGGCAGTGCGCGATGATCGGTTTCGAGTCGCATGGCGTAAGTCGTGCTCTCACTCCGAGGCCCGCACCATAGGTGCGGGCTTTCGCGTATCTGGGAATGGACTTCCGTGATCTACGTGGCATACCTCGACGAGTTCGGACACGTCGGCCCCTACGTCGGACGCGCCGATCCGCGGCACAACACGAGCCCGGTGTTCGGGTTCGCTGGCTACATCATGCCGGCGGAGGCCGTGCGCGGCTTCGGGACGTGGTTTTTCCAGCGCAAGGGCGAACTGTTCGCTAGGCCGATGGCGCAGTCGCCAAAGCACCCGGCGATCTGGGAGCGGAAGGGTTCGGAGCTGTTCAGGGCCGCGGCCGTGCGGAGCAACCGCAACGTGTGCGACCTGCCCGGGCGGCTGTTCCGGGAGATCGCCCGCGTCGGCGGTCGCGTGTTCTACGTCGGGCTCCAGAAGACGGCGAGTCCGGCGGAGCACCGTGTGAACGGGCTCTACTCCGGGATGCTGCGGGAGGCCATCCGGCGGCTCGACCGGTTCTGCGCGGCGGAGGGCGGCCCGCGGGCGCGGTTCTTCCTCGCGCTGGACGAGTACAGCGGCCGGCAGCAGTTGCTGACTCAGGTGTCGAGGGACATGTACGGCGGCGAGGAGCCGCGCCGGGCGCTGATCGAGCCGCCGTTCCACCTGGAGAGCCACCGCTACCAGACCGTGCAGGCGGCGGACTGGATCGCGGCGCTGGTGGGCCGCTTGGGCGCGTACTGGGCGGAGCCCGGCGCGTGGCCGGAGAACGAGGTGTTCCAGCGCTACTACGGGGCGCGGCTGCGGGACGTGCGGGTGAGAAGCGGCATTCGCCGGGAGAACGCGGCGGCGTAGCCGCGCGACCGCTCCCGTCGCGCCTCCACGCGTTGGGCGGGATCGTCCAGACCGCGCCTTCGCAGCCGGTCTCGCCACACCGCGCCGCGGACCTCGCCGGACGGGCGATGGTCGGCGCCAGGAAACTTGAGGGGAGCCGGATCCCGAGGTTCGCGTCGGCGCAGCGGATGCGCCGCAAAGGCGCACCCACCTTGGCGTGCGGCAGCGCCCGGTGGTGCTTCTGCATCGTGCCGTTCTTTCGGTAGCGCGGTCTCCGGCAGAGTCATCCGGCCGGTGGCCCTGTGCGACGGCGCACCCCGTCACGGCGCCGATGCGATGCCGCACGCGCTTGGCGGCGACGAGCGCGGTCGACCAGATGGGCGGGAGGCTCGCCACAGCGTTGACGGTGGTCACGTCGACGGGCTTGGATCCGATGGGGGGAACGCCGCGTAGCGGCCCCCCCGCGCCTTCGCGGCGCGGTGCACACCAAGAGTCAAGTGAACGCCGGGAAATCCCCGAACCCGCCCAAACGCCTGGTGCGCTGACCACTGGTCCGGGACGTGCCGGCAGGCGTCGGACGCCAGGGCCGAAGGATCCATGCGTTGCCGGTCCGGGCGGACGCGCACGCGACCCCGCCGGCGACCCCGCCGGCTTTGTGGCGCCTCCGGCTCGCGGCACACTGCGGCGTTCGTTCCGCGGGAGTTGCGGTGTGGATGCATGGACTGTGCGCGGCGTCGTGTCGCCGACGGAGGACGGTTCCGTCCGGGGTCCGTGCCGCGCGTGCGCCGGCGCGCGCCGGTGACGCCCGAGCAGGCGGCGGCCTTCACGGCCGCGAACGAGGTGGGCGGCGCCGTGCTGACGCCGGAGGCGGTCTCGACGCTCGTCGTCGGGCTGGTCTTCGCGGCGGGCCTCGTGTGGTACGCGTGGGTGGTCTACCGCTCGTACGAGGCGTGGGGCCGGGAGCGCATGACGTTCTTCGAGCTCGGCGGCAAGGTTCTCCGGGCGACGCTCGTCGTGATGCTGCTCGGCTGGCTGGTGTCGTCCTGAGGGACGTGTTCTACGGGAAGGATCGAGGAGCGGGCGGCCATGGGTCATCGCATGTTGAACGGGACGGCGGCGCGCTGGTGCGCGGCGGCGTGGAACGGGCTGTCGGGCGTCGACGGCGGCCGGCTGCGGATCGCCGCGCTGGCGGCGGCGCTGGCGGCCGCGGCCCTCGGCCACGCCGGCCTGCCGGACTTCGAGCCGCCGGACGGGGTCGAGGAGGGCGACTACATCGGCATCTTCCAGGCCTACGCGGTGCAGATCGCGTCGGTCGCGGGGCTCATCGTCGCGGCGGTGGTGTTCTTCATCGTCGGCAAGAACATGATCGCGAAGTACTCGGAGATCGCCGCCGGCCGCGCGACCTGGGGCGATCTCGGCATGCACGCGGCGATCGGCGTCGTCCTGCTGGTGATCATCGTGTTCCTGATGAACCAGGCGAGCGGCATCCTCGAGGAGTGATGCGGCCCGCGCCGGCAAGGGAGCCGCGCACGTTGTCCGACGAGGTGACCTACATCCCCGAGCGGCTGAACGAGCAGCCCGTGGTGGTGCTCGGGCTCACGGACGCCGAGCTGCGCGCCGCGGCGCTGGCCGCGCTCGCGGTCTTCGTTCCCCTCGGCAGCGTCGCGGGGGCGGCGTTCGGACAGCTCGCCGTCGGCATGGGCGGCGGCGCCGTCTGCGCCATCGGGGCCGTCTACGTCGCGGGCAAGGTTCTGCGCCGCGTGAAGCGCGGCCGGCCGACGGGCTACCACGCCGACCTCGCGCGCGCGTGGCTGGAGGACCACGGCATCGGCGGCGACTCGATGCTGCGGCGTTCGGGGGTGTGGGAGGCCGCGCGCACCGTGCCGCGGGCGGCCGCGCGCGCGGCGGACGCGGACGCGGCGCCGGAGGAGGAGCACTGAGATGCCGATGCGGGACTCGGCGTACACGGCGGCGCTCGCCGGCCGCGACCGCGTGATCCGCTCGCTCTACGCGGGCCTCGGCGCGAGCGCGATGGCGGTGGCCGTGCTCGGCTGGGGCTGGATGCGCGCCGCGGACGACGTGCGCATCTTCGTGCCGCCGGACTTGACGGAAGGCGTCGTGGTCGGCGTCGACGAGCCGGGCGCGAGCGACGTCTACGCGTTCGCGTTCTACATGTGGCAGCAGGTCTACCGCTGGCCCACGGACGGCTCGCGGGACTACCCCGCGCGCGTCGAGGGGTTCCGCGCGTTCCTGACGCCGGCGTGCTACGAGGAGCTGCGCGCCGACGCCGCCGAGCGGCGCCTTGAGGTGCGCGGCCGCGAGCGGGCGGTGTGGGCGATCCCCGGTCGCGGCTACGGGTTCGACAAGGTGGTCTACCGGGGCGTCGGACGCTGGGTCGTGTACCTCGACCTGCACCTGAAGGAGACGCTGTCGGGGACGGCGGTGAAGGAGCGCCTGGTGCGCTATCCGGTCAAGGTGGCGCGCTACGACGTGGACCGGGAGGTCAACCCGTGGGGCCTGGCCGTCGACTGCCTGGACGGCGTGGCGACGGCGATTTCGGAGAAGGAGTGAGCATGGGCGGAGCGCGGCGGCTGATCGCCGCGATCGCGATGACGGCTGCGGCTTTCTGTGCCGTCGCGGAGACCGTGCGCTGGGAGCGCACCCCGATCCCGCTGCGCCTCGAGGTGGGCCGGGAGCGGATGGTGGTGTTCCCGCGCAGCGGCGAGGTCGGCATCCCCAGGGCGCTCGCCGCGTCGGGCGCGCTCCGCGTCGCGTTCGTGAACGACACGGCGTACTGGAACGCCTACGCGCCGTTCGATCCGTACCGGGTGCCGGTGCGGCTGTCCGACGGCATGGTCGTGCTGTTCGACGTCTCCGCCGGCACGGGCGCGGCGGGAGGCACCCTGCGCGTGGTGCGTCCCGGCGACGACGCCGGCCTGGCGGCCGGCCGGGACGCGGCGGCGCCGTCCGACGGCGAACGGATGCTGCGGTTGATCCGCTTCGCCGTCCAGCAGGACTACGCGCCGGCGCGGGTGGCGGAGACGCTGCCGGGGGCGGCGCGCGCGTCCGCGGACGTCGACGGCGACCTCGCGCGACTCTACCGGCACGCCGACGCGCGGCAGCTGGAGGTGCGGCTGCGCTCGGCATGGAGCGGCCTCGGCCTGCACGTCGCCGGCCTCGAGTTCGTGAACATGGGCGCGACGCCGGTGGACCTCGATCCGCGGCTCCTGCAGCACGCCGCCGGGCCGGAGGTCAACGGCTTCGCGCGCCGCTTCGTGGCCGCCGGCTGGCTGGCGTCGACGCTGGCACCCGCCGGACGGCCGGGTTCCGCGACGATGGTCTACGTGGTCACCCGGCGGCCGTTCGCCGAGACGGTCCGCCTGTAGGGCGCGCGCGGTGGGTTCGAACATCCTGGTCCGGGTCGGGGCGGTCGCGCTGGCGGTCGTCGTCGCCCTCGTCGCCGCGGTGCGCTGCGGCGGCGGCCCGGACGTGCGCACGGCGCGCTCCGCGCCGGCGGACGAGGCGCTCACCGGGGAGATGGCGCGCCTCACGGGGGTGGAGGCGGACACCAAGGACGACGAGGTGCGCACGCTCGTCATCACCGTGCAGGAGCTGCGCCGGGAGGTGGAGGGCCTGCAGGAGCGCAACGAGGCGGTGCTCGCGCGCAACCGCGAGCTCGCCGCGATGGAGGACCGCGTGCGCGCGGAGATGCGCCGCGAGCGGGAGCAGCAGCGGCGCACGGTCGACGACCGCGTGCGCACCCAGCTCGAGGCGCAGCGCGGCGAGTTCGCGCGCGCCCGGGGCGTGGTGGAGAATCTCGTCTCGCGGGTCGCGAGCGAGCAGCCCGCGGCGCGCGCGTCCGGCGACTACGTCTGGGGCGCCGGCGGCTACGGGTCGCCGGAGTCCACGGTCGCCGAGTACGTCTCCGGTCAGCGCAGCGTCGTGGGCGCGAAGGGCGGCGAGGAGAATCCCGAGTGCCCCGACGGCGAGTGCACGGAGAAGGTCTACACCGTGCCGCGCAATTCCGTGCTGACCGGGGCCTCCGCGGTGACCGGCCTCATCGGCCGGGTGCCGAACGGGACGACGGTGTCCGACCCGTACCCGTTCAAGATCATCCTCGGGGCGCGCAACCTAGTGGCGAACGGCTGGGAGATCCCGGACGTGCAGCACGCCGTGGTGAGCGGCCGCGCGCACGGCGACTGGACCCTGTCGTGCGTGCGCGGCGGCGTCGACAGCATGACGTTCGTGTTCGCCGACGGGCGGGTGCGGACGCTGCCGGACCCCGGCACGCCCGAGCGCGTGCGCGAGGACGGCAAGGACTGGGCCTGGCTGTCGGACGGCAGCGGCCATCCGTGCGTGCCCGGGCGGCGGGTGACGAACGCCCGGCGCTACCTGCTGCAGATGATGGGCGCGGAGACGCTGGGCGCGCTCGGGGCGGCGTTCGCGGAGGCGCAGACCGTCCGGGCGCAGTGGCGGGGGCCGCAGGGCACGGCGTCGTCGGCGGAGGTCCGGCCGGGGCAGGAGACGGACTACGCGGCGGGCCGGGCGGCCGTCGAGGTCGTGCGGGAGTTCACGGGCTACATGCGCGAGCGCCTCGACCGCGAGGTGGACGTGGTCTACGTGGCGCCCGGGACGAAGGTCTCGGTGCACCTCGAGACGGAGCTGCACGTCGACTACCGCTTCGACGGCCGCCGCGTGCGCTACGCCGCCGCGGCGCGCTTCGGGGCTGGTCCGGCGGTGGCGGCGGACCTGGACTGACCGGAGGACCGACGTGGGGACGACGGAGGTGACGGGAGCGGAGGCGGACGGCGGCGTGCGCCCCGGCATGGGCCGGCGCGCGGTGGCGGGGCTGCTCGCGGCCGCCGGGGCCACGGTCCTGGCCGAGGGCCTCGCGGCTGCCGCGCTGGGGCTGTGGGCCGCGGCGGCGGTCGCGGGCGCGCTGCTCGCAGCGTTGGCGACCGGCGTCGCCGGCGGCGTGCTGCTGGAACGCAAGGCGGGCGGCCGGCGCCGGCCGGGACCGACGGGAGAATGGCGAGGATGAGTCGGGAACTGACGAATCGGACTGTCATGGCCGCGGGCGCGGTGCTCGCGGCGCTGCTGCTCGGCGGCTGCGTCGGCGGGGGCGCCGTCCTGCCACCTTCGGAGACGTCGCTCGAGGAGCTGTACCGGGAGGCGTACGGGACGGCGGACCCGGCGCCGGCGTCGGGTCCGATGGACGTGCGCATGCGGGCGTTCTGCGAGCGCTTCGCGCGCACCACGCGCCTGCGCGCCGCGCTGGTCGGCCCGTCGCCCGTGCGCGTGCGGGAGTGCCTTGAGACCGCGGCTGCCGAAGGGCTGCTGTCGGGCATTCTGGAGCAGCGGGACTGCGAGGGCCTCGCGTGCACCGGGGCGTTCGTGGTCGAGGAGCGCTGGCCGCCGCCCCTGCACCCGGGGTGGTCGGGCAGCGCCGTGTCGGGCCTCGACGCGGTGTTCCCGCGCCTCGCGAACCCGGACGTCCTGGTCTACGTCTACCCGCACGTGGCGACGCCGCTGGGCGTCGGCGTGCCCGGCTACGTCACGGCGCTGCCCCTCTTCGAGCGCACCGAGTACGCCCTGCCCGGCGAGGCGGTGTCGACGGTTCCGCCCGCGGAGTGGCCCGCCTGGGAGGCGGACGCGAGCGCCGAGCCGTTCGTGCCGTCGCCGCGCGCGGACCCCGCGGGCCGGGCGTGGGCGGCGGAAGGAACGCCCGAGGACGCGGGGAACCGCGCCGGGGCGGACGTCGGCGCGCGGCGTCCGGACGTCGGCGACGTGGTGGCCGGGCGCGCCGGGCTGTCGTCGCTCCTGACGGGGAACGAGTCGCGGCCCGGGCCGGACGCGGTCCTATCGGGCGACGTCACGGAGATGGTCGGCGACGCGCTGGCGCGCGGCGCGGCGGTCGCGGACGCGGTCGGCGGGTTCATCGGCGGGGAGACCGCCGACGCGGACGCGCCGGATCAGGCGGCGGCGGACCCGGCCGGAGAGGACGGGACGGCGGAGGACGCCGGTTCCGCGGCGGACGGTCCGCAACCGGGAACGCGGTAGGAGGCGGGCATGTCGATGCTGGCGGCGGTGAAGGAGGTGTTCGTCCCGGGCGCGGGGCGCGAGGCGGCGCGGGGCGGTGCGGCGAACGGGGGCCCGCCGCCGGCGGACGGAGCCGGGCGGCCGGCGCGCAAGTCCGGCGGCCTGCTCGCGGCGTTCAAGGAGGCCTTCGTCCCCGCCGCGGGCGCGGGCGGCGCGGGGACCGCGCACGGGCCGGTCGCGTCCCCGGTCCGGCACCCGACGGCGCCGACGCGCGAGCGGGCCCGGCGCCGGGGACTGCGCGCAGCCGACGCGGCGGGGATCTACCGGCCGGAGCGGTCGTTCGTCGACCTGCTGCCGTGGGTCGAGGCGGTCGAGGACCGCGAGGGACGCCTGGAGGCGATCCTGCTCGAGGACGGGATGAGCCTCGGCGCGGTGTTCGAGCTCCGGCCGGTGGGCACGGAGGGCCGCTCCGAGGCGTACCTGCGCGACGTCCGCGACCACGTGCAGGACGTCATCCAGGACGGCTTCGAGGAGCGCGACGCCAACCCGTGGGTCGTGCAGACCTACACGTGGCGCGACCTCGACGTGCGGACGTCCGTGGAACGCGTCCGGAACTACCCGGTCGAGGCGGCCGCTGGGACCGCGTACTCGCGGGAGTACCTCGGCATCCTGGAGCGGCACATGATCGCCTCCGCCAAGGACGACGGCCTCTTCGTCGACGAGGAGGTGACGCACGAGCGCTGGGGGGCGTCCGTGGAGCGGACGTACATGGTCGTCTACCGGCGCCGCGGCGTCGGCAAGTTCGCCGTGAACGAGCCGGACGACATGATGGAGGCGCTCGTCGAGACGGCGCAGCGGCTCGCGAAGGCGCTCGAGGGCATCGGCGTGGGCGTGCGGCCGCTGTCGGGAGAGGAGTTCCACGGCTGGATGCGGCGCTGGTTCAACACGTGGACGGACCTGACGCCCGAGGACTCGACGGCCTTCGAGCGGGAGCTCGTCGGCGACGCGGAGGGCCTCGGCGTCGAGGCGACGTACGGGGACGCCTTCGTCGAGTCGATGTTCTACTGCAACCCGCGCTCGGACTTCCGCCACCGGTGCTGGTGGTTCGAGGGCTGCTGCGCGCGGATCCTCACCGTCGAAGGGCTGCGCCGCACCCCGGGCGTCGGCCACGTCACCGGCGAGACGCGCCAGGGCGACGCCATCAACACGCTGCTCGACCGGTTGCCGCCGGGGACGGTCTACCAGACGACGCTGGTGCCGCTGCCCCAGGACCTCGTCGACGGCCACATCGACATGATCGCGCGGGCCGCGAAGGGCGAGTCGGTGGAGGCGATGCGCGCCCGCGAGGACTGCGACGCGGCCAAGGCCGCGATGTCGTCGCGCCAGCGCATGTTCCGCGCGGGCTACGCGTTCTTCCTGCGCGCGCGCACGCCCGCGGAACTCGACCGCGCGACCGACGAGGCGCGCACGCTCCTGCTCCGCTACGGGTTCCGGGCGGTCGCGCCGTTCGACAACATGCGCATCCTCGACGCGTACGTCGCGCACCTGCCGATGGTCTACGACCCGGACCGAGACCGGAGGGCGGGCTGGCGCTACGCGAAGGTCAACATGACGCAGCACATCGCCAACCTGCTGCCGGTGTACGGCCGCAGCGTCGGCACGGGCAATCCCGGGATGCTCTTCTGGAACCGCGGCGGGCAGCCCCTCGCGATCGACCCGCTCAACAAGTACGACAGGCGCAAGAACGCGCACATGCTGCTGATCGGGCCAACCGGGGCGGGCAAGTCGGCGACGCTGGCCGGGATCTTCGCCAACCTGGTGGCGATGCACCGCCCGCGGCTCTTCATCGTCGAGGCGGGCAACAGCTTCGGCCTGCTCGTCGACTGGTTCGAGTCGCTCGGCCTCAGCGTGAACCGGGTGACGATCAAGCCCGGCGGCGGCGCGCGCCTCTCGCCGTTCCGGGACGCCGCGGCGCTGGCCGGCGAGGAGGGCGACACGGGCGCGCTCATCGACGAGGAGATGGAGGCGGTGGCCCGCGACGAGGGCGACGAGGACGACGTCGACGTCGAGCGGGACATCCTCCAGGAGATGGAGACGGTCGCCGTGCTGATGGCGACGGGCGGCGAGGCCAAGGAGCTCGACCGCATGTCGCGCGCGGACCGCCGCGCGCTGCGCGACGCGGTGATCGCCGGGGCGCGGGCCGCGCGGGCGGGCGGCGAACAGGTGCGACCGGACCACGTCCGCGACGCGCTCTACGCGTTCGGACGGGACGCCCGCGGCAACGAGCGGGACGCCGCGGAGCGGGCGCGCATGCGCGAGCTCGGCGACGGCATCGCGCTCTTCTGCGACTCCCTCGGCGGCGAGGTGTTCAACCGCGAGGGCGCGGCGTGGCCCGAGGTCGACGTGACGCTGGTCGACCTCGCGCACTTCGCGCGCGAGGGCTACGAGGCGCACCTGGCGCTCGCGTGCGTGTCGATGATCAACATGGTCAACACCATCGCCGAGCGCGACCAGAACGCGAAGCGCGAGATCGTCTTCGCGATCGACGAGGCGCACATCGTCACCACGCATCCGCAGCTCGCGCCGTACCTGGTCAAGGTGGCGAAAATGTGGAGGAAGCTCGGCGCCTGGCTGTGGCTCGCCACGCAGAACCTCGAGGACTTCCCGGACGTGGCGAAGAAGCTCCTGAACATGATCGAGTGGTGGATCGCGCTGGTCTGCCCGAAGGAGGAGGTCGAGGAGATGAAGCGCTTCCGGGAGCTCACCGACGAGCAGGCGGCGATGATGCTGTCGACGCGCAAGGCGCACCGCCAGTACACGGAGGGGGTGGTCATGGGCGCCGCCGGGATGAACCTCTTCCGCGCCGTGCCGCCGTCGACGGTGCTGGCGCTGGCCGCGACCGAGCGCCACGAGAAGGCGGAGCGGGCCGAGATCATGGCGGCCGGGGGCGTCTCCGAGGTCGAGGCCGTGAAGGTCGTCGCGGGGCGTATCGACGCCGCACGAGGAATCGCCTGATGCGGTGCGCGCGACGGGCCGCGGCAGTCGCCTGCCTGGCCGCCGTCGGTTGGCCGCTGGCAGAGGGGCAGGAGCTGACGTCGGCGGACCTCGTCGCGGCGACGGTCACGGAGCTCGCGCAGCCGTTCTCGGGCTGCATGGAGTTCGCGGTGGCGGGGTTGTGCGAGTGGATCTGCCTGGACCCGCCGTACGTCCCCGGCGGGACGACGTACGTGGAGACGTCCTTGCTGGTGCGCCACCATGCACCGACGGCGGTGGTGACGGTGCACGCCGGACGCGAATGTCCGTGGACCGAGGGCCGCGCCGTGCTGGCGCCACTCGCGGCGGCGTCGCCGTTCGAAGGCGCGGCACGCTTCGGCGGCGGGATGTCCGCCAGGGGCGACGGCGCGCGCCCGGCGACCCGGGGCGAGACGCTGCGCCCGGGCGCGGAACTCGGGTTCTACGAGGCCGAGGTGTTCGGGTCGGTGACCGGCGCCCTGGTGTCCCAGCTCGCCGGCAGCGTGCCGGGCCTCGACTTCGTCTGCCCGCCGCCGGTGCTGCCGATGCCCTACTACGCGAGCGTGGTCGATCCGCTGTGGCGCTTCGGCGAGCCCGGCATGGTCGCGGCCGCGCAGGACGCGCTCGCGCATCCGCCGCTCGGCCGGGGGCTCTTCGAGCCGGTGGCCGGGGTGCCGCTGGAGTGGGGGACGCTGTTCCCCTTGGGCGGCTGGATGGACTCCGGCCACGACTACCGCAACGCGGCGAACGTGGCGCAGCGGGCGGCGTTCGTCGCGACCAACGCGAGCTTCGGGCTCCCGGCGCCGGGCGGCGCCAACCTGCACGTCCGCGCCGGGATGGCCGGCGGCGGCGCGACGCTGCCGACGCCGGAATACCCGTCCCGGGGCGCGTTCGACTTCGGCGGCACGGCGGCGCTCGGGGCGCTGCCGATGCCCGCGTTCGGTTCGCTGCCGGACCTGCCGGCGCTCCGGGGCGCGCCCGGGTTCGCACGCCTGGACGGGCTGCCGTTGCCCGAGGGCCTGCCGGCGTCGCCGCTGCCGCTGCCGCCTTTCGACATCCTCGAGCGCAGCGGCGAATACCGGTTCGGCGACTGGGGGACGATGTGGCTGCCGCGCGGCGTGGCGCCGGGCGGCGCGCAGTTCAAGTGGCGGCAGGTGCTGCCGGACGTCGCCGGCTGCCACGTGTTCGCGGCGCCCGGCACGTCCGGCGGCGTGCCGTTCGCAGCGACCGTGGCGCACGGCGAGGCGTCGTTGTTCGCGGACCCGCTCGCCGGGCGGATGAACAAGGACGGCAGCTACGCCTGGCAGCTGTGGCGCGAGTACGAGTGCTGCGCGAACCCCTGCGTCGTGCGCGTGGCGGGGCCGCTCAGGATCGGCGGGTGACGGGCTGGCGGCGTCTGCCGACGGACGCGCCGGCCGGGGTGTGTGCGAAACGATGCGCGGGCGGCGGGCCCGGAAGGAGGAGAGACATGGTTGACGGAACGGTGCGGGCGTTCTGCGGGGCGTTCGTGGCGACGCTGGTGCTGGGACTGGCGTCGTCGGCGCCGCCGGCGGCGGCGCAGCGCTACGGGGCCGAGATCGCCGTCGGTGACGCGGCGCTCTACGAGGTGGGCGGCGCGGTGCCGATCCGCTCGATCGGCGGGTTCTCCGGGCGTCCGCTGGACCTCTCGGTCTCCTACGGGTGGACGGGCGACTTCCAGTGCGGGAACTTCGACCTCAGTGCGTCGATCGGCGACCAGCTCGGCGACGCGCAGAGCGCGGCGCGACGGATGATGGGCGACCTCGTGACGTCGGCGCAGGGCGTGGTCGCGTCGCTGCCGGGCCTCGTGCTGCAGCGCCTCAACCCGTCGCTCTACGACATGCTCACCGGGATGATGGCCGAGGCCGGCGTCAACTTCCGGCTGGCGCGCGCGAACTGCGAGCGCACAGTCGAGGCGATGCGGAACCGGACGGCCGTCGGCGGCTGGCGCGCGGTCGCCGACGGCGAGTTCTGGAAGCGCCAGATCGCCGGGGGCCGGGAGGCCACCGAGGTCGAGAAGGACGTCGGCGGCGGCGACGGGGGCGACGCGGGGGTGACCTGGGGTCCGAACGGCGAGAAGGCGGGCGGCCTCGGCCAGGAGCCCGTCCGGCAGATCGGGGACACGGTGAAGACCGGGCTCGCGACCGTGACGGGGGCGACGCCGCCGCCGCCGGGCGGGACGTCGCCCGACTACTGCGCGGGCGCCGCGGCGGACTTCCGCGTGTGCGAGGTGTTCGCCTCGCTCGACGAGGCGGAGGCGTTCGCGCGCAAGGTGGTGGGGGAGATCGAGATCCGGACCTGCCGCGAGGACGCGGGCTGCGTCCCCGTGGCGTCGCTTCCCGGCGAAGGGCTCCGCGAGGCGATGATGGACGAGATCGAGGCGCTGTACGGCGACGAGGTCGCCGGGGAGGGGCCGCTGCTCGAGGTGGCGCTCGGCGCGCCGCCGACGGCGGCGCTGCTCGCCGAGATGCGCGGAGCCGGCGGCGTCGGCGTCGACCCGGCGGTGCTCGCGGCCATCGCCGAGGAGCCGGGCGCGTCGCGTCGGCGGGCCTTGGCGGGACGCCTCGCGGCGGAGATCGCGATGGAGCGGACCATGGAGAAGGCGTTCTTCCTCCGGCGCGCCTTGCGCGCCGGCCTGCGGGCGCCCGCGGTGGCGTCCAACGCCATGGCGCGGGCGACGGTGCTCGAGGCGGTCGCGGAGCTCAACGAGGAGATCGCGGAACTCGGCCAGGAGATGGCGTTCGCCGAACGCCGGGCGCGCGGCGTGCCGCTGTCGGTCCTGGGCCGGCGGGCGGCCCGCGTCGCGGGTCCGGCCGGCGAGTACGGGGTCCGGGCGCACCTGCCGACGGCGGGGGCGCTGGGCGCGGACGCCGAGGCCGAGCGCGCTGCGCGGGAGGAGTGACGGTGGCCGTGCCTCGGCGCTGGCGGTTCTGGTGCTGCTTCGGGGGCGCCTGCGCGCTGGCCGTGCTCGTCGTGCTCGTCCTCGCCGCGTTCCGCGGCGGCGGCACCGACGGCCTCGACGCCGCGGCGGCGGACGTCGGCCGCTACCGCCACGTCCTGGGCGCGTGCCGCATCGCCCTCGCCGCGCTCGTCTGGTGGCGCTGGGCGGTCGTGGTGCGCTGGTGCGCGGCGCGGGGCGTGCCCTTCGATCCGGCAACGCTCCACGGTCGCCGGCACGCGTACCTGGCCGCGTACGTGGGCTTCGACCTGCTGGTGCTGCAGGGGCTCGCCGCCGACGCGCTGGCACGGTGGCTGAGCGTCTAAGGGGGCGGCCGGGTGGGCGTGTCGAGCTACTTCGAGTTCGTAGTCGTGACCTTCGGGTGGATCTGCTACACGCGCTTCTGGGACGTCCTGGTGGACACGGGCGTGGTCCTGGTCCCGTTCCTCGGGATCGTCCTCGGCAACGTCATGGAGTCCAAGAAGGCGGGCGACGACGAGGGCTCGGCCGCGGTGCAGAGCCTGAAGAAGATCGAGGTCGACACGGTCGTGGCCGTGTTCGTCATGGTGGTGGCCGCCGTGCCGCTCTACGCCGTCGACATGGGCCAGATGCGCTACGTGCGCCCGTCGCTCGAATGCGGGGTCGCCGGCGGCGGGGTGGTGACCGCGGGCGACGCGACCGCGCCCTACGGGCCGATCCGCGCGCAGCTCTCGGGGGTCGAGGCGCGCATCCCGCTGTGGTGGGCGGCGTTCCACCAGTTCTCGAAGGCGGTGACGAGCGCCGCGGTCGCCGGCATCCCGTGCTCGTCGGACGTGAAGATGATGCACCACCGCATCGGCACGGCGGCGATCCGGGACGAGAACGCGCTGCGGAGCGGCCGCGAGTTCGGCGGCCAGTGCCACCGCCGCGCGCTCGCCGTCTGGCGCGAGGGGCAGCGCGCGTCGGGCGGGGCGTCGTGCGCGACCTACCTGCCGGACCGCGGCGGCTGCGTGCCGCCGCTGCCCGCCGGGCCGTCGGACCGCGACGGCGTGTCGGCGGCCGAGAAGGCCAAGGTGGGCATGGGCTACATGGGAAGCGCCTGGCTGCGGACGAACATCTACCCGGCGCTGACGTCGGTCAACGACGTCTCGGGCCTCGGGATCGCGCGCAACGACGCGCGCGACGGGATCTACGGGGCGACGGGGTCCTGGCCGGGTTGCGGCGAGTGGTGGACGCAGCTGCGCGGCGAGCTGATCGCGGGCGTGGACGCCGACCTGTGGGACGACGCCGTCGACCCGACGGTCGGGGACGACGGGCAGCCGCGGGGCTGGTACGCGCGGGAGCGGAACATGTGGCCGCATCCGACCGCCGAGGACGCGGCGCTGGCGGCGATCCTCGAGAGCAGATTCCGGGGGCCGCTCGACGCCGGCGACGGGTTCGGCAACGTGGTGTCCTACGACCCGGACCTGGTGGAGCAGGCGGGGGCGCGCAACTTCCGCACGTACGTGCAGTCCGACAACCTGGGCGAACTGCTGCTGCGCAAGCTGGAGACGGGCGTCGAGTTCGTCGGCGGCGCGGTCGGCGACGCCGCGGGCTACGCGGGGACGGTGAAGAAGGCGCTCGCGATCTCGGCCGAGGGCATGGTGATCCGGGAGACCGTGTCGATGCTGCAGGGCCTGGCGCAGCTCATCTTCATCGTGGGACTGCCGTTCCTGATGGTGTTCTCGTCGTACGCGGTGGGCAAGCTGGTGCTGTTTACGATCGTCTTCTTCAGCATCCACTTCCTGAGCGCGCTGTGGGGGATCGCGTTCTGGATCGACAACAACCTGGCGGCGATCCTCGACTACCGGCACACCGGACCGACGCAGACGGCGATGCTGCACACGGTGACGAAGACAGTGTTCATTGTTGTGCCGGCGACGTGGATGGCGATGATGGGTTGGGCCGGATTCAGGGCGGACGGCCTGGTCGAAGGTGGCATGTCTCAACTGGGGTCGGTTGCTGGCAGGATGGGCCAGTCAGGGGCAGCCAGTGTGGAAGCGGTGGCACGACAGGGTGCGGGGAAGGCGGCGAAAGCGATCCGCGGCGGTGCCGGGGGAGGGTGAAAGGGTGAGGTCATTCGCCTTTCGTGTGCCAGTCATGGTCCATGGTGACGCCGTTGACGTCGACGCCATAGGCGTGGGATGCACGCACAGGATTGTAGAAGTCCTCGTCGTCAGCGACGTGGTCGCCTTGTTCGTCGGGTTCGTCGACGAGCAACTCGATAGCGAAGTCGATGGCGGTCGCGATCGTGTTTCTGATGAATCCCACTGTCGGCGTCTCCGATGCGTTTCCGATCGCCGACTGCCGCTGGCGGCGGCCGGCCCTGCGCCTCCGCCCCGGGGGCCGGGCACGGCAGCGGCAGCATAGCAATCCCGCGGCGCTCCAGGATCGTCCACGCAGCGCGGTCTCGGCGTCGGCCGCGCCCCGAGGCCGCGCCGCACACATCCCCGTCGCGGACCGCCGTCGGGTCTGGCATCCGAAAGAGAACTCGCGCGCGGAGCCAGGTGTCGGCCGCCCGGGTCCGACCTCGCCGTGCGACAGTGCTCGGCGGTGTCGCCGCGCGCTGCGCGACACCCCGGCGCTCCGGCAGCGGTCGGCGGTGCGGGGTAGAGCCATTTGGGTAGGACGCGACGACGTGACGACGTGACGGCGTGGATCAGCTGGGCTTGGACACGCGTGGCTCGAGGGATTCGGCGACGGCTTGGAGGATGCCCGGAGCGGCGCTCGGGGCCGGCGTCGGCAGTGTGGGCTGCGGTGCGTCGGGCCTGTGGTTGACGAAGCTCCAGACGTTCATGGGCAGCCAGCCGTCCGCTTGGCCGGGCGGGATGGGGGATAGCAGGAACCAGGTCTCCCCGAGCCGCTTGTGGAGCACGGCGGAAAGGTCGGACAGGGCGAGGTTGGAGAGAACGACCGCGGCGTGCGGAAAGGGCCGCACCCAGGTCGTCACCGCCTCGGTGTCATTGAGTATCGCGTCGGCGACGTGGTCGGCGCAAAGCGAGGAATAGGCGAAGACGTACGGCGTCATGGGGTTTCCTGGGGAGGCGGTTCGGCGTCGCGGTTCGGAATCTCCGGATTCTGGGCAGAGCGCTCCAGCACGTCGGGGGTCAGGGGATCGAGACGATCCTTGCCAGTGAGGTACTGCATTCGACGCATCTCGAGCTGGTGGGTTTCGGACTGTAGCCGGTCGGGATCGCGCTTGGCAAAGCGGGAGTAGTGGGACAGGTAGTGGAAGAGAGTCCAAAGGGAGGCGAGTACGAGCGCCGCGCTGATGACAGGGAGGCCGTGGTAGACGGCGACGTTGCGTAAGAGCGAGGCGGCGGGGAGAAGCACGAGGCCCGCAACCAGGAGCGGGAGCACCAGCGGGCCCATGACGGTGCCGCGTTGTATCAGGACGCGCGCGGCGTGCAGGAGGCCGGTGTAGACGCCGCGCAGACGGTTCTGTGTGTCGGGCTCGTTCATTTGGTGGAGAAAATGCGCGGGGAGGTCGATGCCGTGGCGCGCGGATGATGAAGGTTCGCTAGCTTCGCTCCTTGGCGACAGTCAGATCGCCGACATAGCTGTAACGGGCAATGTCGCGTACGACGTCGGCGACGGAGTAGTCGGTCGCTGAGAGGTTCAGCTTGGCGATGATGCCGTCCCGGACGTCGCGTCGTGCCAGCTCTGCGCTGTTGACGACGCTCTCGGCATCGACGCCGTCGTCGTCGAAGCCGAAGATGGCTTGGAACGCGAGCAGGAAACCGGTGGCGACGGAGAGGTTGCGGCGCTTGTCTTCCACGCGCGTATTCGGAACGACGTTGCCGTCGGGGTCGGTGGTCGTGCTGTCGCCGCCGATGGAGTAGTACAGGGTCCCGGCCGCGAGCCCTGCACCGACAAGCTTGGTGACGGTTTCGGGAGTCCACAGGTTCTGCCAGAAGCCGGCCTTGGCGTGGTACTGCTTGGCTGCGGCGTAGAACTGCTGGTCGGCGAGCATCAAGAGGTCCTTGGCAATCTCCGTGCGACACGTGTTTGCGTCTGCGCCAGCCTTGCTGGCACATGGGTTGTTGGTGGAGGCTGCCGTGAGCGCGGTTTCCAAGGGGTCGACGGGCGACGTGTCTGGGAGATTGCTGGAGCCGCCGGTGGAGTTGCAGCCTGCGAGGATCAGGGTGATGGCGGCGAATGCGTACTTGCACATGGCGCAGCGTCCTTGCTTTTGGATGTCCGAGGGGCAGAGCCTACCACATGATTACTGGTTTTGTATCCAGTTCGGGTTGCTGGAGCGTGCGGACCGTGGCGAGGAGGGGAGGCTCAGCACGCCGGGGCGGGCGAGGCCTCGGCGCTGTCGTTCGCGGGTCGAGTTTCGGTCGACAGGGCGGTCGTTGGTGGATTGCCTGGCAGGCCCGGTCGGCCCGTGTCAGAAGATCAGCGCGCCGGCGGCGAAGGCGGTCGCGAGGAGGAAGGCGCCCGAGACGACGAGGCCGACCACGGCGACTCGCCGTGGGATGCGTGTGGGCTGCGGGCGACCGGTTGGGGGCGCTGGTGTGGCGGCGGCATCGGGGAGGATGCCGGCTACCCGATGCGGCTTCCCGGCGTGGTCGGCGCCGTGCAGGACGATCTGCACGCGGACGTGGGCGCTGGCGCGACCGTCGCCGGCCGAGGCGGTGGCGGTGACGTTCCCGGCGCGGGGTGGGCCGCCGGCGGATCGGGCGTCGTCTTGGTCCATGGTTGCGTCCTATAGCGGAGAGCGTGTGGGGCGGCGATGTCGCGGCCGCCCGCGATTCGTCGCGGCCGCGATCGCCGCGCCAGGTCCGCGGTCCGTGTGGCTGGGCCTGACGCGGTGGTTGAGCTTGGTCCGCGGCTCGGCTCCGCAATGGCCGCGTGCTCGCACCGTCTGCGGTCGACGCCGGCCCGACGACCGCGACCGGCACGCCGTTTGAACGATGGTGGTAGGCTTCTGTCTCTGAGGAAGGCGGTAGGCGACTCAAGCATGGCGCAGGGCGCTGTGGCGGCCCGCAAGGCGAACGATCTGCTCGGGAGGCTTCGACCGTTGATGGTGGCGGTGGCGGTCGACGAACTCGAGGTGCAACGCATCGCATCGGAGGCGCGGCAGTTGATGCCTGCGGATCCCATGGGTGCACACTCGGTTCTGGGTGCCGTGGCTGGCCTGCGGAATGATCGGGACGGTGTGGATCGACACTTTGGGATTGCGACGACGGTGGGTGCCCGGGTGGAGGTGTGGGCCAACTACTCGACGGCGCTTGGGCTGTTGGACGAACACGACAGTGCGCTGGCTGTAGCCCGGCGCGGTCTTGACCGACACCCGGACTCCGTGATGTTGATCGAGCGCGCGATCGAAGCGTCGTTGGCATCCGGTGATTTCACGGCGGGAGGGGAGTTTTGTCGTCGCCGCGACGCCTTGCGGCCGGCCGAGGCCTTCGGATACCAGGGGAGGGTCGAAATGCTGGCGACCGCCGTTGAAGGCGGCTTGATGACGGAGGAGGGAGCTCGCGGCGCGATCGGCGTGCTGACGGCCGTGCAGCGGGAGGCCGGCGCCCGGACCGTTTTTCTCGAGATCCGCGGCGACATGGACGGCTTCCTGTACGATCGCGGCGTGAACTGCTCGCCGTCCACGGCCGCGTCGTTGAACTGGCAGGTGAGCAGCGCGATCCTGGACCGCGACGATCTGTGCGCGGATCCGGGCCGTACATTCCTGGTGGGATTCGTGGGGGTCGACGATGGCGGTAGCGCCGGCTGAGATGCTGGCTGCGGCGGCGTCGTACCTGGACGGCACTGGAGAAGTGCACAGCAGGAATGCGGCGAGCCGAGCGTACTACGCGGCCTACCACCGCTGCCGCCTGCTGGCTGAACAGGAGGGGCTGAGCATCCCGGAAGGCGGGTCTGCCCACTGGGGGCTGGTCGAAGCGCTTGCGGAGTCGCAGAACTCCCGTCCGATGCGACAGTTGAGCAGCGCTCTGGACCGTTGCAGGATCCGTCGGAAGGATGCGGACTACGAGATCGACAAGGAGTTCGAGCGGCAGCTCGCGAAGACCGTGGTGGAGGACTGCCGCGAAATCCTCGCGAACGCAGACTTGATCTGAGTCGCGTCGCGGTCTCCCGGTAGTGCTTGCGCGCGTTCAGGCCAAGGAAGCTACGCCGACGTAAACGGGCGCATGCTGCGGGTGTGCGCCCGCGGCACCCAGTTCTGGGTCCAGCGCCTCATGGTCCACGGCCGCCGCGTCGACATCGGGGTCGTCAGCGCGGATCTCGTGTCGCTGGTCGAGGCGCGGCCGCACGCACGTGGGGGCGGTTGCCACCGCCGACGTCAAGCGCGTGCAACGGCCACCGGCGCCGGCCAGCAAGCACGCTATTGCGTGCATGGTGGCGGGACGCATCAGGGCGGTTCTGGAGTGGGCGGAGATGGAGGGCCGGGAACCGGCCGGCAGCGGCCGGGCGGTAGACGGTGATGCGCTCGCTGCAACAGGCCATGCCGGTGCGCCACCACCGCACACTGTACTGCTCCGACGTCGCGGCGGTATTGCGCAAGGTGGACGGCCATCCGCGCGTCCCGCGTGGTGCAGCTCGCGATGCGCTTCGGCGTGCTGACGGTGGCGGCGTACGTGCGCGACGGCCTGCTTGAGAGGCGCCGCCCGGTCATGCAGGCGTGGTCGGACGTCGTGTGCCTGCGCGGTAACGGACGTCAGCCGATTCCGACAACGAGGCGGCGCGAGCGGCGAGAAGAGAGAGTTGGTGATACCGAAGGACGAGTCCTTCTTCCGGGCGCAGGTCGGGTGGGAGCAAGACGTCGAGCACAAGGACGACGGGACACTCGAAGGACCAGTTGCGGTCTCGCGTACCACGTCAAGGGAACGCGGGAACTGCATGTCCGGTTGTAGTTCGAGACGCGCTATTCCGAGTGCCTTTTTCATCAGGATTGGTCACCGATCATTGACAGACCGCGGCGAGGGGCATACGGTCGAACTTCATTGCCTACCGACGGACACCGAAGGAGACGAGCCGATGACGACAGGACCGCCGCCGGATCCGCTGCGCGGAGTGCTCGCCCTCGTAGCCATGCTGTTCGCCGGCGTGGCTTCCGGCAACCCCTACTACGATGAGGACGCCACGGCGGGCGAACTGCAGAAGGTCTGCAAGGACTTCTCGATCAACAGTTCCGACGTCATCAGCGCCTCCTGCAACAAGGTGACCCTGGGCGTCGTCTCCCTCACCAGCGCTTCCATCACCGTGCAGCGCAAGGCCAACAGCGCCTGCGGCCAGGACCAGTCGATTACGCCCGAAGCGGACCGCGTCGTGCTCAAGTACAAGTGCACCATCACGGGCGACACGGTGCACGAACGCAACCTGAACGACATGATGGTCTGGCATGCCAGCGAGGGTAAGCTCAAGTACAAGCCCGCCCCTTAGCTTAGGGCGGCCCCGCTGCCCAGCCGCGACGCCCACACGCAGCGGACGTGCGAAATCGCCGCCAGGGGCGCCAAGGGAACGCCCGGCGGCGACTCGCTCAAATCGGTAGAGGGGCTTGACCCCACCGCGCAAACTCCCGAGCTCCTCGGAGACGATGGCGACGCGAGGCGGTGCCCGGCGTGGTGAAATCAGCTCCCGCATCCGCCGCTGCCGGGCATAGCTGTGGAAGAGGCCATGGGCCATGGGTGCCTTGCTTTTCCGCAGCGGTTACGTGCTAGCGCGCGAGAACGACGCAGTGTAGGCGTGTCCGCCGTCCAGATCGTTCCGGTGTGGATAGCATGCCGCGGTCGACGAGTTGTTGCCGGAGCCGGGCGAGGCCGCGCGTGCAGACTGATCGTCTGACTTGGCAGCGAATCGCGGGCCGCCAACGTGCCATCTGGTTCGGGTCGCCGATGTCCACGTGTGGACGCGTCTGCGGAAAACTGGCGGGCTAGGCTGGCGTGCGCCACCGGCGGGGCGTCCCGCGGGCGGTCGCATCGGGGAAGGCATGGGGCGCCCGGATGGGTCGTCCTGTTGGTCGTCGCGCGGCCTGGGCGTTGGCGGTCTGGACGCGGGAGGAGGGCGACCCGTGGGCGGTTGCTACCCGGCGAGAGCGTCAGTATGCCGTGTTGGCGCTGACGGCGGCGGCATGGAGTTCGTCGAAGGTGTCGCCGTCGCTCCAGTCCCGTGCGAGGCGTTCCATGGTCCGGACGATGGTCGCATGGTCGTGGACGGTGGTGTGCACGTGACGGGCGGCCGTGGCGGGGTCGCGATGGCCCCAGCCGGCGCCTTCGGCGGTGTCGAGCGTGACGTCGTAGCCCGGCGTCGCGCCCGGTCCGCCCTGCCAGTAGGCGAGCGTGGGCGGACACCCGGCCATGAGAGGATCGCGGAGCAGGGCGGCGAGCC
This sequence comes from Candidatus Azotimanducaceae bacterium, assembly GCA_965203685.1. Lineage (GTDB taxonomy): Bacteria > Pseudomonadota > Gammaproteobacteria > Pseudomonadales > Azotimanducaceae > VXYL01. Next base: position 3,289,880 of record OZ241908.1, on the reverse strand, counting down.
TGTGGAGGTCGAAGTCGGCGGGGAACGACAGGATCGTGGTCCGGTGGACCGTGTAGGCGGTGCGGGAGACGTCGAGGCGCAGCCGGCAGTACCACGGCGCGGCCAGGCGCTCGAGGGCCGGGTCTTCGACGACGATGGTGAGCGCACGCGTTGCCTCGTGGCTGTTGGCGCGCGTTTCGATGGCGTCGGCGGGCGCCGTCGCGTCGGGGCCGATGGAGGGGGCCAGGCCGTTGGCGCTGAGGGCGCCGACGGCCGCGGGCCAGAGGTGGCGGAGGATGATGCGGTCGAGGTCGGCGACGGGGAGGTTGCGCGGGACGTGCGGGTCGGGATTCGCGCGCATCGGAGGCCGTTAGAAGGCCGCGATCCCTGCCGCGATGACGACCGTCGCGGCGACGATGGCGCCCACGTAGACGTTGATGCGGCGTAGCTGGGCCGCGTTGGCTTCGGCGATGGCGGCCTCGAGGTCGGCGAAGCCGGTCTCGATGCACCGGCTGAGGAGATCGAAGGCGGTGTCGTTCGTTCGCGACAGGTTGTCGGTGGGGACCTTGGGTTCCGTGCAGCCGCGGTCGACGTCGGGCTTGAGCGCGGGGGACGTCATTTCGGTATCGGTCTTCGTGCCGGCACCGCCGCCGGCCGGGCGCGGCGTTCGATGATGGCGGCGGCGTGACGCTTGCGGCCGCCGGCGCCATCGCGGGGCCATGAGGTCATGGCGGTTCTCCCTTGGAGTGCGGTGGAAATGCGCTGATCCTGTCGGAACGTTGCGCCGAAGATTAGCACGTGGGGGGTTGTCGGGACGGTCGTCTTGAATGTCGGGGGGCGTCGTCGAAGCCCCTCGTCGGGGTTCTGGTCGGCGCTGCCGGTGACGGCGACGTCGCCGTTGGCACGGAGGTCGAGGCCCGTGCCGGGGCGGTCGCGGAACAGGACGCCGAGGGTCGCGCAGCCGGCGACGGTCTCGGCCGCCTCGTGCTCGACCTGCCAGGACGCGGCGCCGTCTTCGTCGCGCCGCACCATGAGGATCGCCGTGGCGGCGATGATGCCGCGTCGTGGCCGACGTGGACTCGGTCGGCGTCGTCGGGGATGATTTGCCGTCCGGCGTTCGTGCAGCGTCACTCCTCGCGGCCGCTGCTGTGGATGAACGGCCGGGCCCGCGGACGGCGAGGCCGGCCGGCGGTGCCGCGAGCACAGGTCGCGGTTGTGGCGTCTGGACGCGGCGCGGGACGTGCGCGCCGGAATCCGGCGGGTGTTGCGATGGCCGGGGTCAGAAGACCGCGAGTCCTGCGAGGAAGACGGCCAGCACGGCGACGATGGCACCCAGGAACGCGGTTTGGCGGCGTAGCTGGGCCGTGTTGGCCTCGGCGATGGTGGTTGCCACGTTGGCGAGGCCGGTTTCGAGGCTGTGATTGAGGAGATCGCGGGTGTCGTCGATCCGTTGCGAGAGGTTGTCGCCGGTGGCCTTGACTTCGGTGCGGACGCCCTTGAGCTCCGTGCGGACGCCGTCGATGTCGGCCTTGAGCTCCGTGCGGACGCCGTCGATGTCGGCCTGGAGCGCTGTGCGTGCGACCTCGAGATCGGCCTTTGTGGCGAGGTCGGCGTCGGCGTCGGCGTGGAGCCGGACGATCGCGGCGGCTTGGCGTTCGTCGACGCCGGCGTCCTTGAGCGCTCGGATTGCTTCGGCGGTGTCGAGGCGGTATGCGGTCATGGCGGTTCTCCCTTGGAACGTGGTTTGGGACGCGCCGATGTCGCGGCCGTCCGCACCGCCGCCGCGGCCGCGATCGGCGCGGTGGCGACCGATGTCGTTGAACCGTTGAGCCCGAGAATAGCACGGGCGGGACAGCGGAGAGCCCTAGGCGGGCGGCGGGCTGCGACGGGTTCTGTCCGGGCCCCGGGCGGGACGCGGCGACGGAAGGGGCGGGGTTGGCGCCCCGCCATGCCGGAGTTCGGCGTCGGGCGGAGCGGGAGGCTTCACTCGGGGCGGCCGCGTGCCCGGTGGGCGTTGCGGCTGTCCCGGTCGGTGGCGTGCCCGCGAAGGCCCAGGCTAGCTGGACTTGCGCGGGGTACGCCGACGCGTGGTACCGGACTTCGGCGCGTCGTCGTCGGTGCGTTCCCGCGGGGGAACCATGACGATGTCGTCGCCGAACAGGGCGGTGCCGGGGTTGATTACGAGGTTGTAACCGCCCAGCTTGTTGGGGAACCCAACGCCGACCTGATTCCAGTACTTCTGCACTTCGCCGTCGCTGTCGGGCTTGCCCTCGGAGACGGAGAAGATGTTCAGGCGCTCTCCTGCCATGTAGACAGAATCCTCCTCGAAGTATTGGGATGAAGACCGCGACCGACGGACGTCGGTCGGGCCACGGTGCAACGCGGCGTGGTTGGCCGCGAAAGCAGGCGCTGTTTTAGCGTGGCGCGGCGCGCGGTGTCAAATGGTTTTTCGCGCGCGGCAGGCCCGCGGACGGCGGCCCCGGAGAGGCTGGGGTGAAGATTCCGGTGGCCGTCGTCGTCCGCGGATTCCTAGGGGAGGGCGGCGGGCGCGGCTTCGTCGCCCCGTTCCTTCGCGCCGTCGTCGTGGAGTCCCGCGAGGTCGTCGTCGAAGCGCGCCGGCGGGGCTTCGCGGTCGGTGCCGGGCGCGCCCTGGTCGGCGGGGAACGCGACGACGCGGCCGGTGACCGCGATGTTGTCGTTGACCCGCAGGTTGAAGCCCGTGCCGGCGCGGTTGCGGAACAGCACGCCGAGGCTCGCGTAGCGGGTGACGGTCTCGCCCGCGTCGTTCTCGAACTGCCAGGACGTCGCGACGTTGTAGCGGTCGGCGGCCGCGTGCTCCGGCAGCGGGAGGCTGGCGCCGTCGTCGTCCCGCGGCATCATGATGATGGCGGTGGCCGCCACGATGCCGGGGTGGAGGCCGATGTCGACGCGGTCGGCGTCGTCCGGGACGAACGCCGTGCCGGCGTCGGTGTAGCGCCGCTGCTCCTGGCCGCTCTTGTCGACGAAGGTCCGCGGCACGCGGACGTCGAGGCGGGTTGGCATGGCGGTGTCCCCTGTGTGAACGTCGCGCGAGTGTGCCGCAGGGAGTTCGGGGCGTGGTAGCGGAAGGGGTCGCCGGCGGGGCCGCGTGGCGGCTGGCCGGGTTCGCGGCGGCGGGGTTCGGGACCATGGCGGGCCAGATGCTCGCGCTGCGCGCCCTGGTGCCCGTCGTCGGCCACTCCGTGCCGGTCGTGGCGCTGGTGTTCGGCGGCGTGCTCGCCGGGCTCGCGGCGGGCTACGCGGCGGGCTCGCGCTGGCCGTCGGGCGGGGGCCGGACGCCCGCGGTGTGCTTCGCGGCCGCCGCTACGCTCTTCGCCACGGCGCTGTGGCCGCCGGTCGCGGAACTCCTGGCCGGGCGGCTCCGCATCGAGGGGGGCCTCGGCTGGTGGGCGGTGGCGGCGTACGCGTTCGGACTGCCGGCGCCGGCGATGGCGCTCGCGGCGTATCCGGTGGCCGCGTGGGCCGCGGGACGCGGCGGCCGGCTCGCCGGGCGGGCCTTCGCCTGGTCGACGGCGGGCAATGTCGCCGGAGGGCTGGCCACCGGCCTCGTGCTGCAGGACTGGATCGGCGCGGGCGGCGCGGCCATGGTGTGCGTGGGCGCGCTCGGCGCCGGCGGATGGGTGGCGGCGCGGGGCGCCGGGGCGTGGCGGGCGTGGCCGGCCGCGGCCGCGTCGTTCGGCGTCCTCGCCGGCGGCGGTTGGTTCGCGCCGCCGACGGACCTGCGCACGGCCTACGGGGACTACGCGGTGACGTCCGGCGCGGACGGAACCTGGTGCGTGCGCGGCAACGGCCAGCGGAGCAGCTGCGAGGACGGCCGGGGCACCGGGCTCGGCTACCTGGAGGCCGCGGAGGACGCGTTTGCCGCCGCCGGGATCCGCGACGTGCTGGTGCTCGGGGCCGGCGGACGCACGTTCGGCCGCGGTCGCGGCGATCTGTTCGACCCGGTGTTCGTGGACGTGGACGCCGGCATGGCGGCGGTCGCGGACCTCCTGGCCAGGCGCGCGGGGGCCGCGCCGCCGCCCGGGCGCTTCGTGGCCATGGATGCGCGGGCCTACCTGCGTCGCCTGCCGCCCGGGTCGGTCGAGGGCGTGCTGCTCGACGCGTACACGGACTTCGACGCGGTGCCCGGACACCTGCTGACGGTGGAGTTCTTCGCGCTGCTGCGCAGTCGGCTCGCGCCGGACGGCGTGCTGGCGGTCAACGTGCTGCAGCGGCGCGAGGCCGTGCGCTACCGGGCGGGTTTCGGGCGCACGGTGGCGGCGGTGTTCGCGGACTGCCGGACGGCGTGGCGGGGCGACCGGCACGGCGTGGGCGGGCCGTGGATCTCGTACCTCGCCGTCTGCCGGCCGAGCGCCGTGGACGGCGTGGCCGGCGCGTACCGGTAGTCGGGTTGCGGGAGGCCCCTGGCGTTCGGTCCGCCGAATCCGCCCCGTCCGGCGTCGCCGGCGTTCGGAGCGTGGCCCGCGCGGGTTGGCCCCGTGCGGCTCGCCGGGGCGTCCATCGGCGCCTCGCGATCAGCCTGGCCGAGAGGTTTTCCCGAGGCGATGGTGGCGGCACCAGGACGACCGCGACGGGAGGGCCACCGCTTGGGGGGACGCCGTGGGGCCGCGAAGGTTCGGCGGGAGCCGTCACGCCACGGCGCGGGACCGCTCGCGTGCGAGGTCGTGGGCGGCCTGCATGCGCATCCAGTGCTCGGCGTCGGACCAGCCCAGCATCTCGAGCCGCAGCGCCGTGGCGGCAGTGATCGACGCGTGGCCATGGACGATGCGCGACAGGAACGCGCGGCTGACGCCGAGGCGCTCCGCCGCGTGCGTGACGGTCCATCCCTCGGCCGCGATCGCGCCGGCGACGATGCGGCCTGGATGGACGGGGTTCTTCATCTTCGTCATGGGGTTTCCTCGCTAGTGGTAGTCGACGAGATCGACATCGGTGGCCTCGCCCTCGTCGAAGCGGAAGACGACACGGAGATTGCCGGAGACCGTCACGCTCCAGTAGCCGCTCCGGTCGCCGCGCAACGGGTGGAGCCGGTAGCCCGGCAGGTCCAGGTTGCCGGGTCGCGCGGCGGCATCCAGCGCCGTGAGGATCTCGCGGATGCGCTCGACGCGGGACGGCGGCAGCCGGCGTCCGTCGTCATGTTCGTGGAGCGCGCGCAGTCCCTTGTGTCGGATCTTCATGCTTGACGCACGGGGCCGAGTGTATACGGAGAGTATACATAGGGGAGGACGTAGGAATCGTGTGTTGGGCGCCCCTGGTGCGGCGGGCGACTGCCGTCGTTCCGGTTCCCGGGCGGGTTGGATGGGAGCGGGGTCACGGCCGGTCCGTGCGGGCCGGCGCCGGCTCGATGCGGGCCCACTCGTCGACCGGGACGGGGTCGAGGGACGCTTGCGGCGGCGCCGGGGTCCGGGTGCACAGGTGGCCGTTGTCGACGACGAGCACGGTGTTCGGCGGGGCGTCGTCGACGTCGACGCCCAGCGCCTCGAGCAGCGCCGCGCGGTGCGCGCGGTACGCCCGCGGCGCGCAGGTCGCGCGGAGATTGCCGGCGAGCCAGTGGTTGTAGGCGGCGCGGCGGCGCCGCGGCAGGCTGCGCAGGCGCGGATCGTCGACGGGGATTGGCGGCGCGCGCCGGACGTCGGCGGCCACGACGTGGCCGGGCAGCGAGACCAGGTGCAGGCCCGGTTCGGCGTTGCGGCTCCAGTCGCCGAAGGGCGCCGGGGCGTCGGGGCGGACCGCGCGGTGCCGCCAGCCGAGGACGGACAGCGCGCCCAGCGTGGCCGGGATCACGACGCTGTCGAGGGGGAAGTAGCCGTGGTGCTCCTCGAGGACGCGTATGCAGCGGGCGACCGGCAGCCCGGTGAGGGCGGCCAGGGCGGCGGCGCCGCAGGGCAGTCCGGCGGGTTCGTCGGGGAGGGCGTGGAGCCGCGGATGTCGGGGTGCGGGTTGGCGCATGGCGGGTCTGCGGAGCGGGACCGAGTGTAGCCGGTCGGGGGGCTGGCGTTCGCGGTCCGCGGCGCCGGAGTCCGCCGAACCCGGCGGCAGGGCGCCCGGCCCCCGCGGCGGCGTGCGCGGCGGACGGGTCACGGCCGGTCCGCCGTGCGGACGGCCGCCCTGGGGACGGGATCGAAACGGTCGGGCCGCAGCCTGGCCATCGACACCGCGACGCCGCCGGCGACGACGACGTGGTCGTGGAGGGACGCGTCGACGCACCGCAGCGTGTCGCGGACCTGGTCCGTGAGCGTCCAGTCGCCGGCGGACGGGGACGGGTCCGCGCTCGGGTGGTTGTGGTGGAGGACGACGCCGGCGGCGTTGCGCTCGAGCACGAGGCGCGCGAGCTCGCGGGGGTACGCGTGGGTGCGGTCGTAGGTCCCCGTGGTGAGGTCGACGTCGTCGAGCAGCCGCAGGCGCGAGTTCACCAGCAGGGCGCCGAGGCGTTCGACGTCGGCGGGCCGTTCGCGCGCGAGCAGGTAGCGGGCGACGACCGCCTCGCCGTCGAGAAGCTCAGGGGGCCGCAGCGGCGCGGTCTCGAGGGGCGCGCGCAGCAGCTCGGCGTGGAGCGCCCGGAACGCGGCGAGGCGCTCGGCGAGCGGCCCGAGCGCCGGGTGGGCGGCCCGGACAAGCTCGGGCGGGGCGTGGACCAGGTGGGAGAGCGTGCCGAACCGGTCGAGCAGTGCCTCGCAGAGCGCGGCGGGGCGGGGGAGGCCGTCCATCAGGGGCAGCAGCAGGCGGATGTCGTCGAGCCGCCGGGGGTGGCCGGCGGCGGGTTGCGGGGGACGGGGCGCGGATTGCGCGGAGGCGTGGTGCATGGGTCTGTCTCCTTGGAGGATGCGGGCTGGCCGGGGAAGGCCCGCGGCGGGACGGACTGCGGTCGCCGCCGCGGGGCCGGAGGGACTCAGGCGATCGCGCGGACGCGCTCGCCGCGGTCGATGCGCGCCGTCCAGTGGTCGTCGTCCTGGGCCCTGGCGATGGACTCGACCGAGAGCTCGAAGCCGTCGCGCTCGGTGTCGGCCAGCGGCACGTCGCGGAAGCGGCCCTCGACGTGCTCCGGGGACAGGCGGCAGTGGCCGACGATGCCGGCGTCGCACGACGTGGTGCCGCAGCTCGGACAGGGGTCGGTGACGCCGTCGCCGGCGCGGTACACCGGCTCGTCCATGCGGCCGTTGTCGCGCTCGACGATCTCGGCCAGCGCCTGGCGGTCGCCGTGCTCGTTCTCGGCGATGCCGGTGACCCGCGCGGTCACGTGCGCGACGCGCCCCGACTTGGCGGTCACCGCCACGCGGACGATGTCGTCGACGTGCGCGGTGCGCGAGGCCGAGGCGTGCAGGCGGACGCCCCAGTTGCCGTCGGGGAGCATGGCGAACGTGTTGCGCTCGTCGTTGGCGCGCCCGGCGCGGAACTCCTCGATGGTGGCGAGCGCCCGGCGGACGCCGTTGGGCAGCTCCTGCGTGCGCACGACGGTGCCCGTGCGCGTGTAGCGCTTGCCGGCCTTCGTCTCGACGTCGCAGGTGACCGCGGTGCCGACGCGCACGTGCTCCGCCAGTCCCGGCGCGAGCGACATGTGCCATTCGCCGTCGACGCTGACGAAGCGGGCGTAGGTGCCGTCGGAGACGAACTCGCGCGCGTGGAGCCGGTTCGATGGCGTGGTGGTGTAGTGCATGGTGACCTCCTCGTGGTCCGGTTGTGGATTCCGAACCGCTTGAGCCCGCGCCCGGGCGGCCGTCAAGGCCGAGGCCCGCCAGGGCCGAAGCCGCGCAGCGGTCGCCTTGACGGGCGGCTGCGCGGGCTAGGCTGGGAGGAATCGACGACCGGAACGGACCCGTTGCCGCGGCTGGCCGCGCCGGACGTCGCCGTCGAGGGGCGCGCTTGCCGGGTCGCGGCGGTCCTTCCGGAGCTCGGTGTGGACGCCGCGGTCGGACGGCTGGTCGACGGCCTGGCCCGTCGGCCCGTGCGCTCGGCGACGCGGCTACTCCGGCGGACCGTTCGGCCGCGTGCGGACGGCCCCCGGGGCGTCCCACGGGACGTTGCCGCTGTAGACGACGACCGGGAGGACGACCGCGGGGCGGTCGGGATGGCCGCAGGCGGCATGCTCGTCGAGGGCGCGGCGGACGGCGGCGATCTGCCGTTCGACGCGGACGCCGGCGTCCGGGCGGACCTCGGCTTCGCACTTGAGCACCACGACGGCGTGCGTGGCGCCGGAGTCCGGCCGGCTGTCGTCGCGGAAGGGCACGCTCCAGACCACGTCGGCGTAGCGGTCCTCGGCGGGAATCCAGGCCTCGGGGACGAGCGCGAGCCGGTCGAGGTCGAGGGCGTCGGCGGGCGGCGGGGTCGTCAGGCCGGGGTGCGGACGCGCCGCCTGCCCCGGAGCGGGGAGGATGAAGTCGCGTAGCAGCGACGCGACGAGGACGGGTTGCCGGAACATGGAGACGTAGGGATGCGGCTGCGCGTCGGCCGCGATCGCCTGCGGGGCGTCGTCGACGAGCGGGACGAAGTCGACCGGGTGCTCGGGGTGGCCGAGGAGGCCCAGGCGGTCGAAGGCGCGGGACAGCGACTCGGCGTGGCGGAGCAGGTGGTCGTAGACGTCGGCACCGGCGTCCGGCGCTCGCTTGCAGAGGACGACCAGGTGCGTGGCGCCGCGGGGCGAGGTGCCGTCGACGTAGGGGACCGCCCACGCGGCGTCGGCGTAGCGCGGGCCGTCGGGCGCGAGGTCGTCGTCGAGGCGCTGGAGGGCGTCGAGGCGAGGCTCGCCGAGGTTGGCGGCGTCGACGTAGCGCGGCAGGCCGGCGGCGAGTTCAGCGGCGAGGGCGCTGCCGTCGGCGAAGGGGTCGGAGGCGTGCATGGGGGTTCTCCCGTGTGGACTGGGCTCGAGTGGCGGCGTGGACGGGTGGTCGGTAGCCGCCGTGTTCCGGCTCCGCCCCGGAGGGGCGGATGCGGCACCTTCCGCCCGGGCCGTCGGCGTCGGCGTTGTCAAGGCCGCCCGCCCGCAGGGCGCGGCGCCGAAGGGGCGCCTTGACTGCCGGCGTCGGCGGCCAGGCTGGAACGTGGCCGGGGGAGCGGTCGGCGTGGGCCGGAGGGCTTCGGCCTTCGAGTCCGAACTCGGGGCGGGCGGGGCGCGGCCGGTGGTTGGGCCTGCGTCACGCCGCGGTCCGGGCGGTGAGCTCGCGGCGGGCCCAGAGGGCGGCCCGTGCCAGGACTTCGGCGTGGCAGGGGCGGGGGGCGCAATGGTTCTTGCTAGGGGCGCATGTAATAGATATGGGGTATCAAGGGGTTGGATCTATTGCAGTCATATTGGGCCGACTCGGCCGTGTCGCTGTGGGCTTCGGGGGTTGATAAGACGGCGGTTCGTCCCAACTCAATGAGGTGGTGCGGGCTCGATGCCCGGGAGAAAGAAGAACAGACTGCAGGAGCAGGCATGGCCAAGAGCAAGAACGAGATCATTACGGACATCCAAGGTCACATCACGAAGTGTGGTGGCGGTATCGGTGGGTGGTATGTGGGGATCGCGGCGGACCCAGAGGAACGGCTTTTCGATGACCATTCGGTGGACAGGGAGAAGGACCCGTGGATCTACCGGCCCGCATCAAGTGACAGTGTCGCGCGGGATGTCGAGAAGCACTTTCTGGATAAAGGCGCCAAGGGCGGACCGGGCGGTGGTGACGCGGATTCGAAGAGTGTCTATGCGTACAAGATCAGCTTTCGTACGCGGGAGTGACAGGAACCGTAGTTGGCGCTGCTGTGAGGGATTGCGTTGAACTAAAGCCGTTCTGAGTCAGGTCCTAGGCTTGCGAGAGCCTTGCGGACGGCGGCGATAAAGCCAGCAGGGAAGACCGTCAGGCCCGTGTCCGTGGTGATCCGGCCGGTGTCGTCGGTGCGCCAGCCCCAGTGATGCAGGGTCTCGGGGGAGACTGCGGTCTCTAGAGCTCGCGCCTCAAGGGGGGTTAGCAGGTGCCGGGGTGACGGGGAAGGGAGTTCTCCGGGAGACGGGTTACCGAGATCCAGCGTGGCAGTGCGGTTTGCCAGATGGCGGGCGGCGAGGAGCTGGGCGCGGGTCGACTTGAGCTCGGCCAGGAGAAGGCCGAGACGGGTTCTTAGCACGGGATCCGAGACGCCTTCCAGGATGCGGTCGATCTCTGCTGCTCGCGTGCTGCTCGGGACCGTAGCTTTCGGGCCTGTCGAGCCGGCGAAGATCCTGATGAGCGCGCGGTAGGGCTCGCCTGGTTTGTTGCGGATCGCACCGGCCGCGGGACCGCCGCGCGCCGCGGACAGCTTGCCGATGGTCGCGATGGAGTAGTCGTGGCTGCCTCGTTCGCGCTGTTCCACGCAGATCCCATGGATGAGGCGCAGAGAGCGGACCTTTCGCGGGTCGGCTCCTGCGCATAGAGCGTCGAGCATGGCTTGGGCATCGGGGATGACGTTCATGCGGGTCCTTCGAGCGGTGCCCCTTGGGTCGGACGGTTGTCGCGGATTGCGAGGAGCGGCGAAGAGCGGTCCAACTGCTCCAGCGGGCGGTTGCGCAGCACACGCTGGACGTCTTCGGCGATGCCGGAAGCGTCCATGATCCGCTCGCCCTCGATGAGTGCGACGGCGTCTGTGTGGCCGAAGCGTTTGACGAGAAGATTGACCAGTTCGTTGCCGACGGCGAGGGCTTCGTCCTCGGTCAAGGAGGAGAAGACCGGGCGGCAGTCATTGCGGGCCAGCATGGCGTCGAGGACTCGGGCGCGGCGCAGGTTCGCCAGCGTCGGGTCGTCGCCGGCGTACACCCGCGCCGCCTGGCAGACGGCGTTGACCAGCTCGAAGTCGGTGGTCATGTCGATGGCGGCTTCGAAGTCGGTCTGATCGCCGACGAGCACCAGGCTGAGGCCATCGGGCGTCGCGTTGGCGTTTGTGCGGACGATGGCCCGGCACCGTTCGGTCAACCGGTAGACGGCGTGGAGATTGTGCGAGAGGTCGTCGACATCGCGCATGCTCCTGTGGTGATGGTCCTGGGTTGCGTTGAGTTCGTCCATGAGGTCGGACTGGGAAAGACGGTCGGCTCGGGTCGCGACTTCGTCTTCTAGTCGATGGATTGCAACCTCGCGCGCGCGGAACTGCTCCGCTGCAGTGACGAGTCTGACGCCAACGGCGTTGAAGTGCGCGACGAGCCCCCCGAGGAAGGCTGGGCCGGTGATGAAGAAGCGGCATCGGACGCAGTTGCGGGGGCCGCCCGGGGTCGGCGCGTAGTCGGCGAGCTGGGGGTTGGACGAGAGCTTGGGGCCGCCCACATGGCACAGCGCACCGCCGACGGGACAGATTCCCAGATCGCCCACGACCCAGGAGCCGGGCGTGTTCTCGTGCAGGGCGGTCAGGCCCGAGGCGTCGTTGCTTGCGACGGTGGCCGCGAGGCCGTCGCGCTCGGCGGACTGGAGGAAGCGCAGGAAGTTGCGCTGCTCCTCGAGGCCGATCCTCCGCTGTGCCCGCGCGAGGGTCTCCGTGATCTGGGCTGCGCCGAGCTTGACGTAGTAGAGCGTCATCAGGATGGAGGCGTGTCCGGCGATGCACTTTGAGAGGATCGGTATCGGAACGCCGCCTTCGGTCGCGAGCGCTGTAATCAGCGTGACGCGGAGCGTGTGTAGATCGTAGGCCGGTCGGCGCGGGTAGCCGTTGCGCGGATCGCGCTTGTCGATGAAGCGGATCGGCGAACCGTCGGCGAGCGTTTCGCCGCGGGCGGCGACCCGGCGTTCGAGTTCGTCGAGGAGAAGGAGCCAGAACGGTCGGAGACGGCTATCCGTGATCGGCTCGTTGTGGTAGGTGCCGCAAGGGTCGCGGAGGAGGAAGCAGGCGGGCTCGGGTCTGGCGAACTCGGCGGGGCCGCCCTTTCGGATGAAGTTGCTGTCGTGGATTTCGGACCACGATAGTGGAGCCCGGATGGGGTTGTAGCGCTGTTGCCATCCGAGGAGATTGGTGACGACGGCGATGACGTCGCCGTGCTGCCACGGGATTTCGTAGCCCATGTCGCGTTCGTCCATGCTGCGATCCTGGGTCTTGTTGGTGTTCACGTAGAAGCCGGTGTGGACCGCGCCCGACGCGGGATCGGTGAACTTGCGCAGGAAGCCGCGTCTGACAGGGCGGTTGGGCGCAGGCGCGAGAGGTCCGGTGTTGGGTACCCATCGCCCGTCGACGTAGGCCTCGGTGTCGGCTTCGCCGGAGTCGAGCATGCGGACCTGGTAGGTGCGGAGCGGCAGATGGAGCTTGAGAAGAAGCGCGGACACGCGAACCGGACTCCAGACCCTTTGCCACTGGCCGGTGGCGGGGTCGTGCCATGGCAGCCACTCGGAGGAGAGAGATTTGGGCCAGGCGTAGTCGTCGTCGGTGAGGATGTGAACGAGCTCCCGGATGTAGCGCGTGGGCATGGCCTCGCGGTGGGTGTGGATAGGCTGTTGCTTGCGCTGCATGCGAGGACAGGGGTTCCAGTGGTTCGGGCTGCGCACGGGGCGGCCGTGGCCGTCCGGGGTGGAGAGGCGGACATCGAGCAGCCAGTCGATGAACTCGGCGCCGAGGTTGTTCGTGTCGAAGAGTGCGCGCCGGTTTCGGTGGCGCGTTTCGAGCCACTCGCGGTAGGGGACGGGGGCCGCGTAGGAGCGGCGGCAGAACTCCTCGGGGCTGCGCGTGACAGCCGGGTTGGCGATGAGGTAGTTCAGGAAGAACTCGCCGAGTTTGAGGGCTCCGCCCTTCCCTGGGCGCTGGGCGAGCCAAAGGGCGAGTGACTCGCGCCAAGCCCCGAGCGTGGGGTCCTCGACGGTGGACCAGAGGAAGCCGGGGTCGGACTTGATTCGGGGCCGGTACAACACCACGCCCCAGTCCTGGGTGGTCGGGCACGCGGCTGGGCCGTAGCGCGCACCCTGAGCGGCGATGATCGCCTTGATCGTTCCGATGGCTCGCGTGCCCATCGCGGTGCGGACGCCTTCGGCGGTAGTTTGCGGCGTCAGGTCGCCCAGTTCCTCTACTCCGACGGCGGTCGCTGCGATGCGCAGGGCGAGGCCCGCAGGTCGGCGCCGTTCCCGTGCAGACTTGAGGGCGGCGACGGCGTTGAGGTCCTCGAACCAAGCGAGGTTGGAGCCCACGGTGAAGGGGGAGATCGCGCAGTTGATCTTGTACTCGGCAACCCACTTCGGTGGCACGGCGACGAGGCCGTGCGACCACAGACGGGTCAGCCAGATGAGCATGCGGCGGACCTGGGCTCGGGGTTTGGTGGCGGTGATTGCCAGATCGGCCATTCGGTCGATGGCCGACATGAAGTCGTCCAGGGTTCGGACCTCGGCGAAGGCGTGGTAGGCGTCGCGCATGTCGTGAGACGCAGCCCATGCGTTGCTCGTTCGAGAGCGCATTTCCCAGTAGGCGGGCAGCTCGGCGCCGAGTGCCCGAGCACGGTCGATGTCCATGTCGGCGGGGACCAGGACCTTGTCGAAGCTGGGGTTCACAACCAGGCGGCGCCCGGTGATGGGCGAACAGGCTTCGAGGAAGGTGTCCGACTGGCTGTGCGTGAAGGTGGTCATGGCCGTGCGGCATGGGCAAATTGGTCTACACCGCCGTTGCGCAGCAGGCGGTCTAGCGGATCGTCGGCGGGACACCTCACGGCGGCGAGCGTGGCGGCGATTTCCGCTGCGGCCGGTGCCGTGTAGACGGTCTGGGACGCGGGCGAGCGGTGGTGCATGGCGCGTTGGATGGTGAGTTCGTCTACGCCGGCGCTGGCGAGACGGCGGCCGTAGGCGTGCCGGTGACCGTGGGGCGTCGTGCCGAGATCCTTGGCCGGCACGAGGCCGATGCGACGGACGGCGGCGGCGTGGGCCTGTCGGTAGGAGTCGATCGTGTAAGGATCGCCTTGGAAGCCCAGCTTGCGGCTCACGAACAGGTACGGGTGTGCGCAACGGCGTGGCCTGCAGTGAACGATGTAGGGCTTGAAGAAGGCGAGGAAGAGTTCGCCCCAGGCCGGGGCGAACCAGTGGACGAGTGCGTACTTCTGGCGGGCGTCCAGAAGGTGCAGGTCTTTCCAGCCGGCCTTGAACCGACCCTCGGTCAAAGTGCGCGGCTCGAGGCGCCAGCGGACGCGGAGGTACTCCTCGCGGTCGGCGACGATGCGGCGCCCGGAGATAGGATCGACGTAGTCCGGCGGCGCGGCGCCCTGTTCGGGGTGGTACAGACGTACGAGGGCGCTGTTCGGGTTGTCGGGGTCGATGCCGACGTCGGAGACGAAGATGTGGAACGGTTCGGACACGCGCAGGCCGCCGCCGTGGAGCAGGATGGTGACGAGGATGTCCTTGAGGCTTAGTCGCTCGTGGAGCTGGGCCCAGGACGGCTTGCCGCGGACGGCGAAGCCGGTGCGGAGGAGGTCGAGGATGCGGTCGCCGGGGAAGGCTTTCGCCTCGCGGCCGATCGCCGTGGCGCCTTTGCGTTGGACGTCGACCGCGCGAACCGTGCTCGCGCGGCGTCGGTGATCGGAACGGTAGGTTGCGTAGCCGAGCAAGGCATGGGGCTTGCGCTTGTCAAGGCGACGCCAGTAGGCGATGCGCTCGGCGAGCGTTGCCGGACGCGTCGGGTTGAGCTGCGATGCGCCGTATCGGTTCTCGAGCCAGTCGGAGAACGCGGTGACGGCACCGAGCATTCGCTTGGCGCGGGAGACCGTCTTGGGTTCCCAGAACAGGCTGGAGCGGTCGTAGCCGTCGTTGTCGAGCGTACCTCGGACGAGTGCTTCGGCGAACAGCGCGAACACGTTGGAGGTGCGGAGATCCGTCAAGTCTGCGGTGTTCGCGTGGAGGTAGTCGACGAACAGGCCGACGGCGCTCGCGGTGTGCCGCTGCCATGCGGGGGCGCGGGTTCGACCGACGTCGACGACGTAGTGGATGAAGGGTACGAGCGGTGCGGGAGGCGAAAGGGGTTGCAAGAGGTACAGGACGTACAGGCGCCGGTCGGGTGCCCCGGGGTTCCGAACAAGGGTGAGCACGACGGCGTGGTGCCGAGCGATTTCCTTTCGCAATGCCATGTGCGGCAGCCTTTATTGGTTTTGGGTATTGGCTTGCTGCCGCTACCACCGCACGGCCAGTGTGACGCGTTCGCGGCGACATTGGAACCGGAAGTAGGCCGGCGGGTCGTAGGCGAAGGGGGCCGGCGAGCGTTTGCGAGGAGGCGTTTTCGGGGAAGGCGGTGTGGTTGGTTTGGGCGAGAGGTGGCCGGACTATCGGAGCGTTTCGGGACCGTGTATCCAGACGATTTCGTCAGCGTTGTAGCCGAACCAAGCCGTGGACGGTGGTGGCTGTCCTTTGGGATACATCGCTTGGAGGACCCAGTAGTCGAGGGGGGCTCCCTGTTGCGACTGGTCGTAGAGCTGGGGCATCGGCTGGTCCCAATGGGCTACCAGAGGAGTCTTGCCAGTGGCCTGCTGGATCGCGTCGGCAATCGCGCCGGAGAGGCCCCGTTCGCAGAACTCTGGTTCTTGGGCGGGAACGGGGACGGCGGGCTTTTCGTCCGGCTCGTCGCCGAAGTTGATGAACCGGACTGAACAGTAGTACGCGCCTTTCATGAGGCTCCTTCGGCGGTCGTCGTGTCGGGGAATCGGCCGAGTGTGACGAGGACGCCGCTATCCATGAGGGCCTGCACCTTGAGGTAGAAGGCCTTGAGAAAGACCTCCGGGTTCAACTCGGCGCAGAGTCCATCCTCGACGTAGTCGTGGAAGCGGGGTTCGTTTCCTTCGCGTCTCTTGAGGGTGTAGCGACCTGACGGGTGGTGGTCGATTTGCAGCTCGATTTGGTCGGTTGCAGCCATAGTCCGTCCCCTTGTTCTTGTGTGGCTTCGGGTTGTACGAGTTCGGCAGTGGGCCCGAAGAATGGGCGGCGCATGCTACCAGAGAGCACTGTCGAAAAGGGGTGGGAACTGGACGGTGTTCGTCGAGGTGTAGGCGTGTAGCTGGGGGGAAATGTATGACAGTCCGGCCACTAGCATTTTCACCAGCAGACGAGACCCTTGGACTCCGCCAATGCGGCGAGATCCTCGAGGGAGACGTCGCCGCGGCGGATCTGCTCCCACAGGTGGCGGCGGTACTGCGCGATGACGTCGTCGCGGCTCGCCTGTGGGCTGATCCTGTAGGGATTGCCCCAGCGCGTTCGCCGGTCGACGCGCACCAGGCCGCGGGCGAGCAAGGCCGCTGCGGAGCGGTCCCCGGACAGGTTGCGGAAGTTGACGATTTCCATGGACTCCTCGAAGTCGTCGCCGGGCTGGCGGGCGGGGGCCGCCACGGGCGCCGGGGCGCGGGGGCGCGTCAAGGCCGAGGCCCGCCAGGGCCGAAGCCGCGTTCCGCGGTCGCCTTGGCGCGGCGTGCCGCCGGCGCATGCTGGGCGTCCCTGCCGGTCGCGCGTGCGCAAGGCGGGGTCTCCGGTGGGTCCTCCTGGGGGGCCTTGGCCGAATTCCGGCACGGCGGGCGCGGCGCGGTTGGCGGCCGCGCCTGCGTCACGCGGCCGTTCGGGCGGCGAGTTCGCCTCGGGCCCAGAGCGCGGAGCGCGTCTTGCTAGTGGCGCATGTAATAGAGGCGGGCTATCAATGAGTTGGGTCTATCGCAGCCATGTTAGGCGGACCCGGATGTGCAGGGGTGAGATCCCGGGGCGGGGATTGATTGGCCGGCCACGCGCCTCAAAGTACTCCCGGACGTCGTCGATCTCTTCGTCGGTGGCTTAGCATGAACGGCTCCGGTGGTGGTGGTAGCCCCGCGCTGCGAAGCGTTGGCCGGAGTCTCGTCAGTTGCCTTGGGTTGGCTTTATCGCGCTGCACGACTCGCGCGGCATGGGGTCCGCTATCCGGCCAGAAGTGCGCGCTTGACCGCTTCGGGTTCCTTGCGGATGACCTCGAGGAGGGCGGCCGCCGGGCCGCTGACGCGCCGGGCGCCCTGCTCCCATTTGCGGTAACCGGAGAGGCTCATGCCCACGAGGGGCGCCATCTGCGCCTGGGTGAGGCTGATCGCGTCCCGGACCTCGCGCGGCGAGACGCCGGAATGGACGATGGCCGGCCCGTCGCCCTTGGCGTGTGCGAGCGCCTCCCGGAGCGATTGAACGAGATCGTCGCCGAACGTGCTCATGGTCGTTTACTCCTTGCATCGGTCTTGATGGCGGCGGCGAGGGTCGCCACCGTCCGCCGTTCTTCGGGTGTCAGATCCGTCTGGGCGGACTTCGCGTAGGCGAGTAGCGCGTACAGCGGGATGTCCTCGTCGAGGTAGTAGTAGACGACGCGGCCGCCGCCGCGCTTGCCGCTGCCCGACGTCTGGAAGCGCAGCTTGCGAACGCCGCCGGTGCCGGGGATGACGTCGCCCGCGAGCGGGTTTGCGGCGAGGAAGTCGATCAGTTCGCCCTTCTCGTCCTCGGTGAACAGCTTGCTGGCCTGGCGCGTGAATGTCGGCGTCTCCGCTACCGTTTGCGTGGATCACCTGTATAACCCATTGGGGGAGTCCAAGACAAGCGGGGCGGGATCGAAGGGACGTTCCGCTCCGCTAGGTCGGCTAGCTCGGTGGCCTAGGCCGCGCGCGCGAAGGGCCGGCGCGGAACGGTTTCCGGACAGGTCGCGCAGGTTGACGATCTTCATCGGCACCGGTCTCGCATGCGCAAGGCGGGTCTCCGGAGCGTCCTCGCGCGCCGGAACCGGCAGGCGCAGTTCCGCGGTGCACTCGTGGAGCGTGGCGGCGGCGTCGCGTACCGCTACCTCGGCAGGTTGGCGAACCGGTCGAGGATGGCGCGGCGCACGACCGTCGGGACGGCGGCCAGCGCGTCGGCATTGTGCTCGCGCGGAGTGCGCTCGGAGAGGTTCACCACCGGGATGCCGAGTTCGGCGGCGACCCGCAAGGTGTGGCCCGTGCCGCCCGCCTCGCGTCCGTGGGCGCGGCCGCTGGGGTTCCAGGCGATCACCGCGCGCACCGGCAGCACGGTGCCGTCGTCGTCGAGCGCGCCCGCGAGTATCGAGACGTTGCGCAGGAACAGCGCGCGCGCTCCCCGGCGGCAGCGGTCCCAGGCGGGGTGGTGCTTGCGGGCCAGGTGCAGGAAGGACCGGCCGCGGACGGCGTCGCCTGGGCTGGGGTGGACTACGTCGATGTCGGACTCGGGATCGCGCCCGGGACGGTAGCCGTTGTAGCCGGGCCACGGCGTGTGCACGGTCACCGGCGCGTCGGTGCGCAGCGCCCCGGCCTCGAACGCCCGGTCCGCGCCGTGGGCGCCGCCGGTCGACAGGGCGAAGCCGGCGTGGCCGAGGACCTGCGCCACGTCGGCCATGCCGGTCAGCACGTCGCGCGGCGTGGCGCGGGATCCGATGCCGGCGTAGGCGAGCGGACGCGGCCGAGGGTGCGGCTCGCTGATCGCGGCGCGCAGCTGCTCGACGAGGGCGGGGTCGAGGTCGGACAGGTGCACGTGGCCAGCGGCAAGGTCGCGCGACAGCGTGCGCAGCGTGTTGTTCGCGGCGGCGACGGCGCTGTCGGGATCCGTGGGCGGTGGGGACCGGTCGTGGGTCATCTCGTGTTCTCCTCGAAGGCTGGCGGTTTCCGCTCCGTCCGGTCCGCGCCGCAAGCCGCCGGTCAAGGCTGCCGCCGACGTTTGCGCCGACCTGGGTGCCGGAGCGGGTCGGCTGGGCCGGCGGCACCGCAGGGTCCGCCTTGACGGGCGGCGGGCGCGGACCAGGCTCGGCGGAAAAGCGCCCGTCCGTGCCGGTTGCGTCGGGCGGCGGTCGGGACCCCAGGCGATGGTCCGGCGCACTGCGGCCGGGCGTGCGGGGCGGTCGTCCGGACGTGGTACGGTGGTCTGCGCAGGAGCGGCGTCGACGACGCCGTCTTTGTCCCGTGCCGCCGTCCGGCGGCAGCAACCCACAACCGAAGAGGAGTGCGATGACGGAAGCCGACTTGTGCGGCTTGCGGTCGACGTGCGGCCTGCCCGTGGTCGTGCAGCCCGAGTGGGCGGCGCGGCTCCGGGCCCAGGGCGTGCCGTCCGAGCTCGAGAGGGCCGACGGCGACGCCGCCGCGGCGACGGCCGCGCTCGAGGCCTTCGTGCGGGAGCTCCGCGACAGGGGTGCCGTGTTCGGCCACGACGAGGGGCGGCGCGACAGGTGCGCGTCGCTGATGCTCGTCACGGCCGGGTGCGGCGACTGCCACGTCGTGTGGGCGAACCTCTGACGGGTTCCCCGTGCGAGGACCGCAGGCGACGCCTTCCCGCGAGGGAAGGCCGTGGGCTCAGCCGGAGCCGCCGGGCGGCGGGAGGACCAGCTCGACGGCGTCCGGCGTGAACTCGAGCGCGAACGCCGGGGCGCGGGCGCGGACCGCGGCGTCGACCCATTCGAGGGGCAGGGGGTCGGCGAAGTCGTCGCCGCCGACGGCGTCGCGGGCGCGGTCCCAGACGTCGAGGCGGTCCTCGCGGCGGGGGTCGAAGCCGACGGCGTAGGCGACGGCCGCGCGCCCGCCCGGCAGGGCGCGTTCGTGGCCTTCGGGGTAGAGGCCGGTGGACATCAGGTAGATGCCCTCGTCCTTGACGAGCCAGAGCGCCGGGCGGGCGACGTCCTGCTCGCCGGGTTGCGGATCCCAGGCGTCCTCGCCGTAGATCTCGGTCCTCTGGGTGGGGTCCATGCGGTTGCGGGGCGCGTTGCGGGCGTGGTCGGCAAGGCCGGCCACCTGTTCGATGTCGAAGACGAGTCGGGTCATGGTGTATCTCCTGGGACGGTCGATCGGGGACGGGCGCGGGTCACGGGATCGGCACCGGCGGAACGGGCCGCGCGGGATGCCGTTTCTGGCGCCAGAGCACGATCGACCAGCGGTCCGGCGCCGGGTCGGCGACGCGGTGCTGGTGCTTGGCGTCGAAGGCGAAGACGTCGCCGGCGCCGTCGAAGCGCAGGCTCAGCGGGTCGCTCGGACGGCCCGGCCGGGAGTCGCGGTCGCGGTCGATCTCGAACAGGCAGGGACCGAGGTTGACGATCACGGCGTCCGGCCGGGCGTAGGCGGCGTCGCGGTGCCAGCTGATCCCGGCGTCGCCCCTAATGGCGAGCCCGAGGTCGGGGACCGTAGCGGGGTCGTGGCGCCGCCACACGCGCTCGAGCCAGGGCCAGAGGCGCGCGGAGGCCAGTCCCGGGCGCCAGGGCTGCGAGGGGCCGAGCGGCGCCTCGACCTGGAGCCAGGCGCGGGTGCGGCCCGGCGCGTAGTTCGAGACGTCGGGGGCGAGGTGCGGGGCGACGTGCCGCTCGAGGTGGGCGCGGACGTCGTCGACGGTGCCGGCGTCGAGGCGCAGCACGGGGCGGTAGCACGGTGTCATGGGAACGCTCCGGAGGATGGCCGCTGGCGGCCGATGCCCCCGCTGCGGGTCCGCGGCCGTAGCCGCCGGTCAAGGCTCCCCGCGGCGCCCCGGCGCCGCGGCCCCGGCCTTGACGGGCGGCTGGCCGCGACTAGGCTGCGGGCGGCGTCAACGCCCCCGGCGCAGGGCCTCGCAGGCTTCGCGCAGGGCGTCCATGGCGCGGGGCTCCGGGCCGATCTTGGCCGCGAGCATGGGGCAGGGCCGCCACAGGCTCCCGTCGGGGTCGATGTCGCCGAGGTAGCTCAGCCCGAACTCCCAGCCTTCGTCGACGTACACCTTGCGGCGGCCCGCGGTGCCGACGGGCTGGGTGGAGAACGGCGGACGGCACGTCACGGCGCGCCGCCTTCGTCCGGGCCGCGGCGGGCGCGGGCCTCCCGCGCGAGGCGGTCGGCGAGTTCGTTCAGCTCGTTGCCGGCGTGGCCCGGGATCCAGCGCCATTCGACGCGGTGCACGGCGTCGAGGTGGTCGAGCACGCGCCACAGGTCGGCGTTGGGCACGGGGGTGGTGGTCTTCCGGCGCGTAAAGCCGCGGGCGCGCCATCGGGGAACCCACTCGAGGATGCCGCGGCGCAGGTACCGGGAGTCGGTGAAGAGCACGACGTCGGCCGGCGCCGGCAGCGCGTGGAGGGCCTCGATGGCCGCAGTCAGTTCCATGCGGTTGTTCGTCGTCGACCCCTGCGCTCCGGAGAGGAGGCGGCGTTCGCCGTCGACGTCGAGGACGGCGGCCCAGCCGCCCTGGCCCGGGTTCGGACGGCAGGAGCCGTCGGTGTGGACGACGGCGGTGGCGGCCGCCGGGACGTCGGGGTCGGACGCCCGAACGGCGGCCCGCAGGCACCACAGCTCGAGGATGTTGAGCCGTTCGGCGTCGGCGGGGGCGAGGACGCGGCGCATGCGCCGCACGGCGTCGTCGCGCGCCGCTAACGCGGGGTCGTCGCGGTGCCAGGCGGGAAAGCCGTCCTCCGCGGCGTCGGAAGGGTCGAGTTCGTCGGACATGCCGGGTCTCCTCGGTGCGCCGGGCATCGTGCCGGTCGTCATCGTGCGGCGGCCAGGACGTCGGCCCAGTCGCTGCGGTAGCGGGACGGGACGTCGATGTCCGTTTCCCGTACGCCGGAGGCGCGGGCGCGCCTGGCGAGCGCCTCGGCGGCGACAAGGCCGGGTCCGTCGAAGTCGGCGGCGACGACCACGCGCTCGGTGCCGCGCGGGATCGGCGCCGCCTTGAGGCCCTCGGCGGACAGCGCCGACCAGGTCGGGACGCGGGCCATGGCCCGGTAGGCGAGCGCCGTCTCGATGCCCTCGGCGAACGCGAGCACCGGCCCCGGCGGGTCGAGCCGCACCGCGCCGCCCTTGACCGGGCCGTGGAACGTGCGCTCCTTGTCGGGCAGGCGGGTGGCGTGCAGGCCGAGAAGGACGTCGTCGCGGACGACGGCGGCGAGCATGCGGCGGCGGTCCGGGTCCCAGCGCAGCGCGGGCGGCCACGGCGGACCGAGGCCGCGGGAGCGCAGGTAGTCGGCGGCCGGGGTGCCGTGCAGCGGCCGCGCGGCCCGCCAGGCGGGGAGGATCCATGCCGGGACGCGCACGGCGTCGCGGGGCGGCGGCGGCCGGTAGTCGGCCCGCTCGGTGCGCACCAGCACGCCGGCTTCCAGGAGGGCGTCGCGGACGGCGTCGGGGTCGCAGCCGGCGTGGCAGTGCCAGACGGCCGTGTCGCGGCCGCGGCCCAGGGCGAGGGTGTCGGGGGAGCTGTCGTGGACGGGGCACGGCATGCGCAGCTCGTGGCCCTGGCGGCGGGCGCCGCAGGCCTTCGCCCGGCGTTCGTCGATGTCGTAGGCGGTCGGCGGCACGGCGGCGAGTCTATCGGGGCAGGTTGGGGACATGCCGCAGGACGGCGTCGCGGACGGGGTCGGGGAAGAGGCGGAGCATGGGGGCGTTGCGCTCCGGCGGCGTCGCGTCGGACAGGTTCACTGCCGGGATGCGGAGGGCGTCGGCGAGGCGCAGCGTGTGGCCCGTGCCGCCGGCGTCGCGCCC
This sequence comes from Candidatus Azotimanducaceae bacterium, assembly GCA_965203685.1. Classification (GTDB taxonomy): domain Bacteria; phylum Pseudomonadota; class Gammaproteobacteria; order Pseudomonadales; family Azotimanducaceae; genus VXYL01. Next base: position 3,267,517 of record OZ241908.1, on the reverse strand, counting down.
GGTGCCGAGGCCGTTCGCGGTCCAGGCGAGGACGAAGGCGGGCGGGACGAGGAGGTCGCCGTTGCGGGCGCCGGCGAGAATGGAGACGTTGCGCAGGAACAGCGCCCGGGCGCCCCGGCCGCAGCGTCCCCAGAACGGGTGGTGGCGGCGCGCGAGGTCGGCGTACGGGACGCCCCCGAGGCGCTCGTCGGGGCGGGGGACGACGACGTCGATGTCGGATGCGCGCTCGCGCCCGGGACGGAAGCCGTTGTAGCCGTGCCAAGGCGCGTGCACGGTGATCGCCGCGTCGGTGCGCAGCGCACCGTCCTGGAACGCCGTGTCCGCCCCGTCCGCGCCGCCGGTGGACAGCGCCCAGCCGAGGTTGCCGAGGGTCTCCGCGAGATCGCGCATGGCGGCGAGGACGGCGGCTGGGGAGCGCCTCGATCCGACGCCGGCGTAGGCGGACGGGGATGCGGGTGCGGAGTCTGTCGATGCGTGGTCCATGTCGTTCCTCCTCGAACGGGTGGCCGGATGCCCGCCCCCACGCGCCGCAGCCGCGACGGGTCAGGGCCGCAGCCGCGCAGCGGGCCGCACCGCGGCGCCTTGACCCGCCGGCGGTCGGCGGCGCGATGCTGCCGCGTCCGGCCGGCCCGCGTTCCGGTGGTAGTGTCGCCGGATGGAGTCGAGGACGGAGGGTGCCGGGACGGGTGTCTTGACCGCGTTGCGCGCGCGTTGCGTGCTCCTCTGCGAGGGCTTCGCCGCGGTGGCGGTCCAGCTCGCCGCCGTGCGGACGTTGGCACCGGTGGCGGGCGTGTCGGTGGGAACGACCAGCGTGGTCGTGTGCGCCTTCGTCGCGGGACTGGCGGCGGGCTACGCGGCGGGAGGCCGCGCCGGGCAGGGCGGGCGGGCCGGCGTTGCGCCGTGCCTGGTGGCGGCGGCCGCCGTCGTCGGACTCGGCTTCGTGCCGGCGTGTTACGCGGCCCTGGACCATTGGACCGCGGTGGCCGCCGCGGCGGCGCTGCTGGCCGCCGTCGGCGCTCTGCTCGGACGCTGCGTGGTGGGCATCGGCGTGGGCGCCGCGGGACGCGGGCGGCGCGTGGGCCGCGCGTTCGGCTGGTCGACGGCCGGCAACCTCGCGGCGGCGCTGGCCGTGCCGTTCGCCGTGATGCGCTACGGCGGGGTGGGCTGGACGACGGCGCTCGCGGGGATGGCCCTCGCGGCCGGCGGCGTGGTCGCGGCCGGGCCGTCGCCGCGGCGGTCGGCGTTCGGAACGCGGGCCGCTGCGGTTGCGGCGGCGCTGGCCGCGGTCGCGGCCGGGGCGTGGGGAACGCTGCACGGCGACGCGGCCCGCCGGGCGTTCGTCGACGTTGCGGCGCGGGAGGCGCAGGCGGCGTGGGAGGCTGCGGGACGGCCGTCGCCGGACATTCGTCCGGGCGAGGCGCGCGACGTCCGGGCATGGGCCGCGGCGGGCGGGCTGCCGGAGGGGACGGTGCTGGCCGCGGGCGCGGATGTAGCGCGTCAACCATGATGAGAAGCCCGCGACAACCAAGATGAGAAAACGGCGCGGCGGGTCTTCTGTTTCGACGTCGGTGGCGAGCGTGGAAGCGGGAACCGCCCGAGCCTGGATGTCGAGCGTTTCATGATGCGTTGTCCGGCTTGGCGGCGTTCTGCGCCGGAGCGAGCTGTGGATTGACCTGCGTATTGGCGGGCGTGGCGCGCTTGGCCGCCTTGCCGCGATTGCGGTTGGCCTCGACGGAGGCGACGGCGGTGCGGCGGCGATAGCTCTCGACGTTGAGTTCGAAGATCGTGGCGCGGTGCACCAGGCGGTCGACGGCGGCGAGCGTCATGGCCTGGTCGGGGAAGATCGAGCCCCATTCGCCGAACGGCTGGTTGGCCGTGACGAGCATGGAGCGGCGCTCGTAGCGCGAGCTGATGAGCTCGAACAGCACGCTGGTCTCGGCCTGGTCCTTGCGCACATATGCGATGTCGTCGAGGACGAGGAGGTGGTACTTGTCGAGTTTCCGGATGGCGGATTCCAGCGCCAGTTCCTGCCGCGCGACCTGCAGCCGCTGCACGAGGTCGGTGGTGCGCGCGTAGAGGACGCGGAGGCCGTTCTCGACGAGCGCCAAGCCGATCGCGGCCGCCAGATGGCTTTTGCCGCCGCCGGGATTCCCTATGAGGATCACGTTGGCCCCCTGGTCGAGCCAGCGGTCGCCGGCGGCCAGCGCGTTGACATGGGCCCTGGAGACCATGGGGACGAGGTCGAACTCGAAGTTGGCCAGCGTCTTGCCGGGCGGCAGCTTGGCCTCCGCGAGATGGCGCTCGAAGCGCCGGCGTGCGCGGTCCGCGATCTCCTGCTCGCCCAGCGCCGCGAGCAGTCTCGCCGCGGGCCACCCCTCCTTGTCGGCGCGTTCGGCCAACTGCCGCCACATGGCCTTGGCGCTCGGCATGCGCAGCTCGGTGAACATCAGGTCGAGTCGCGCGGTGTCGACGGCGCTCAAGACGCGCCTCCCGCGGTCGGCTGCCGCATGGTCGTGGCCGGAGTTGCCGCGAGCAGGACGTCGTAGTCGGCGAGGGATCCCAGTTCGACGTTCACCGCGGGCAGCGGGGTGGCGGCGGGGGCGAACGCCGCCGCCAGCGCGTCGACGTCGGGCAGCGCGCCCGCGTCGAGGCAGGCTTCGAGTCGCTCGGCCAGGGCGGCTTCGCAGTTGCGTTCGTGGGCCAGCGCCAGCAGCGCCACGGCATCGCGGCACGCCCGGCGCTCGCTCCCGGCGTCGAGCAGCGCCTCGAAGGCGCGCCGGTACGCATCGCGGGGGAACAGCTGGTCGCGGTACACCAGGTTGCGCAGCGCCATGGGCTTGCGCCGCAGGCTGTGGATCACATGCCGGTAGTCGACGACATGGCCGTTGCGCCCGTCCGCGGTCGTCCGCCCGCGCGGCAACGTCGTCAGCGGCGACGTGCCGAGGAAGACCTCCAGACGGTCGTCGTAGAGATGCACGGTCAACTGGTGGCCGACGAGGCGCGACGGCACCGAGTAGAACACGCGCCGCAGGGTGAAGCCCCCGAACGAGGTGACGCGCACGCGGACCGGCTCGAAGTCGTCGGTGCGCCGCGGCGGCAGCGGCCGAAGCACGGCGCGCTCGGCGTCGATGCGGGTGCGCAGGTGGCTGTTGCGGCGGCCGACCACCTCGTCGACGAAGGCGCGGTAGTCGGCCAGGGCGGCGAAGTCGCGCGAGCCGCGCAGCAGCAGCGCATCCTCGAGAGCGCGCTTGAGATGGCCGTGGGGTCCTTCCACGGCGCCGTTCTCGTGCGACTCGCCGCGGTTGTTGCGCGTCGGCGCCATGCCGTAGTGGGCGCACAGGGCGGCGTAGCGCTCGGTGGCGTCCTCGCGCTGGTTCGCATCGAGGTTGCGGTAGGCGGCGGAGAGGCTGTCGCTGCGGTGCTCGCGCGGCGCGCCGCCGAGCGTCCACAGGGCCTGCTGGAGCCCTTCGGCGAGCGCCGTGAAGCTCTCGCCGCCGAGCACCACGTGCAGGTGCGAGAAGCCGGAGTAGGCCAGCCGGAAGTGGTACAGGCGGTGGTCGAGCGGCTCGCCGGCCACGACGACGCCGAGGCCGCCGGCGTCGGTGAAGTCCGACAGCCCGAGTTGTCCGGGCGGGTGGGTCTGGCGGAACACGAGCTCGCGCTCCGGACCGTGCTTCGCGCGCCACTCGCGTACGCGCCGCTCCAGCGTGCGGCGCACGCCGCGGCCGAGTTCCGGATGCCGACGCATCAGTTCCTCGAAGATCCCCACGGTGCGCAGGTCCGGCGCCTGCTCGAGCATCGGCACGATCTCCTCGTCGAAGATCCCGGACAGCGGGTCCGGCCGGCGGTTGCCGCCGTGCCTGACCTTGGCGGACGGCAACCGCGGATCGATCTCGATGCGGTACGCCGTGGCGGTGCTGAAGCCCGCCTTGGCCGCAGCCACCTGCGGCGAGTGTTGTTGTCGAAGATGCATGTAAAGCCTCGTCTGGTGATCGGTGACGTGTCGGCCCGGCATCGGATTCCGTCCATGGAAAGACGGACACCCTAGCCGGGGATCGCCGCGACCGCCGCGGGGCCTCCGGCCCCGCGGCGCGCGCATGGCTCGGTCGGGCTACGCCCTCCCTCCCCATGCGCGCAAGATCGGCTTTCTCACCTTGATTGACGGCGGTTTCTCACCTTGATTGTCGCTGGACACGCGGACGCCGTGCGCGTCCGGGCGCTGCGCGAACTGCGCCGCGGAATGCGTCCCGGGGACGCTTTCGCGGCCGTCTGGCGGCCGGTCGGCAGGGACGGGCCGGCGCTCGAGGACCGGCTGCTCGCGAACACGGTCCGCGCGGTGTTCGCGCTGTGCGAGCCCTTGGCGGACGCGCGCTGGCGCGGCCTTGTGTGCGAGGCGTCGGACGTCGACGGGGAGGTCGAGGCGTACGTCGACGCGCGGTCGGCGGCGGAGGTGGACGCCGGGTGGCGGCTGTCGGGGGAGGGCGCTAGCCGGGGTGCGGACGGTGCCGCCGGAGGTCGAGGGCGATGAGATGTCGTCCGCCGTGGCGGACCGCGAGCCGGCCCGTGCGCGGTGCGTCGACGTCGCCGGCCCCCATCTGCGTGCGGACGCGGAAGGCGACGGCGCCCGGCATGGCCGCGTTGCCCGAGTGGGGCGGCAGGTCGAGGACGGTGAACGGCGGATGCTCCCGCCCGTCGAGGTCGGTGCAGACGATCTCGTAGACGCAGGCGTCGAGCAGGGCGGACACGGCGGCCGGCACGCTGCGTGCCGTCGGGCCCGGCACGTTGAAGAAGACGTCGGTGCCCAGGCGGCGGGAGGCGAACGTGCGGTGCGTGCCGCCGGGGCGCGCGGGGAGGGCCACGGTGCCGTGGATGCGCTCGGCGATGCGGAAGCACAGCTCGCGGCCGCGTTCCAGTTCCGGCAGACGGGGATGGCGGCGGCCGCGGAGGTCGGGGACGCCGTCGGCGTCGTGGCGGACGGGTCCGGGTGCGGTGGTCGGCATGGCGGCGCGTTCCGGTGGCGGATTCGCGCCCCGGGGCGGTCGCCTTGACCGGGCGGGACGGGCGCGCCGAGGGTGGCGGCGGGAACCGCCGCGTGAGGAGCACGGCCCCTCGGGAGAGGGGCGTGGCGGACCGGCGGGCGGCCTAAGGGAAGGCCGTCGCGGCCGGGTCCATGCCGTCGTACTCGTCCGACAGTCGGTTCCATCGGGCGAGCAGGCGGCAGCCGATCACGGCGCTGGGCGATCGCGCCACCAGGCTGGTGTGCCGGTAGCGGAGCACCTGCTGCGTGGTCCAGATGCCGGGTACGCGGTCGCGGACCGGGGCGAGCAGGAGCTCGGCCGCGATGCGCAACAGCGCGAGCTGGAGCTTCTGGCGCGGCGTGCGCGTGATCGGAGCCAGCGGGTCGCGTATGCGGAACAGCCGCATGGTGCCTCCTCGGTTGCTTTGGGTTGCTCCGGACGGGGAATCCGCCGGAAGGGGGAAGGAGCGGTCCCGTGCGGGCCGCCTTCGCCGAGGCGGATGTTGCATCGGGTCGGCAGGCCGCGCAAGTCGCATCGGGTCGCATCGGGTCGACTGTGGCCTGGCTGCGCCGACCGCCGGCATTCGGCGGCCGGACGACAGGCAGACTCCGAATCCGACAGGTCTCAACGGCTGGGCGGGCGTTACATGCGAACGGTGAAGAGAGCACCCCATCCGTTGATGCGAAGCCGGGCATCGAGGAACATCGCGGCCCCGATGGCAAGCGGGGTACAGATCCGGATCAGATCGAGGACGGCGGAATCCCGCTTGCGGCATACCGGTGCCAGGTTGGGCCTACGGCGGCAGTCGCGGGCGTCGGCGTACCGCTTCGCCATGGCATCGGGTCGGCGGTGCCGTTCGAACAGGTCGGCGCGGCTGCAGGCGGTTCAGCTTCCGTTCAGGCGGCGCAAGCGATGCTCTGTTCACCCAACAGAACGAGTCCGGTCATGGCTGGATCCGCCACCCCTTTCACCATGCGTTGCTCCTCGCGAGACTTCTCCGACAACGAGATCCGCATACTGGAGGACTTCGGTCGTGCGTTCGACCGCCTCCGGCCGCGGACTGGGGCGACCGGAAACGGCCACCCAGCGCCGGTTCGTGGAAGTCGCCAACGACCGACGGGAGGCGGAGACCGTCTACGAGAAGACGTGGACGAAGTACCGGCGGCGCGTGGCGCGGGAGCGCGACCCGGCCGGCCGCGCCGACGGCGGCCGCGTCGGGTCGGGACGCCCGCCAATGCAGCGAGGAGCCGTTCCCGCCCGGCCGGCCTCGGGGCGAGGAGGAAGGCGCTGGGCCCTTAAATCGTACAGGCGCCAAAGCCGCCCGCGAGGCCCGTGCTCCTTCCCCAGCGGGTCGGGAGCGGCGCCGTGTGCGTGCACGGACGCCATCGGGGCCTGTGCGACTATTGCTGGGCCGCAACGACCGGCGGCTCGCTGCGTTGACGGGTCGGATCTCCCGTTCCCCGTCCGTGCGGTCGAGCGGAGCGGGGGCGCGCGGCGGCTCTCGGCCAGCCGGGAGGAACGCGGCGGCCTGTCGCGAGCGGGACGTCGGGGCGCCCCGGAGGTGCGACTCGCGGAGTCCCGGCAAGCCAGAGGGGCAAACCAGGACAGGGAGCGCGCCGCTGGACGTCGGCATGTGCAGGTCGCTCGGGTATGACGGGTGCCCATCGAACGAGAACAGGAACGCGGAGGATGCGAGGCATGGACTTGTGCACATCGGGATCGAAGCGCGCAGTGGCGAGGGGCGCGTGGCGTTTCGCAGCGGCATTGCCGGTGTTGCCGGTGCTGGCGGGATGCGCAGCGGCCCTCATCGAGGGGTCGAGCCGCGCGGACGGGGACGCGAACGGCACGCCCGCGGGCGTGGACGCCGAGCAACTGATGCTGGCGGCCGTACGGGCCGTCGAGGCCTGCGGAGACGGAGGCGTCGAGAGCGTGCGCGTTGCGACCGAGGGACTGCCGGACGGCGCGGACTTCGTCTGCCGGGACGACCCGGAGGCGACCGTGCAGGAGTTGCTGCAGAGGATCGCGGCCGAGACCTGCGGGGGCGACGTCGTCTCGACCTCCGTGGGCCGCGACTCGTCGGGCATGCTGACGACCCTGGGTTTCGAATGCGGCCGGGAGGCCCCCTGAATCCCGCGACCGCGGGCGCGCCGGGCCTGCGGAACGAGTGGTTTCGATGAAGCCGACGACGGGGTTGCTGGCGTTCCCGATCGGGCGTCCACGCCGCACCGCGGGGCGGGTTGCAGCATTGGCGGTCGCCTTGAAGGCAGTCTTCCACACGGTAGGGGTGTTGACGATGTGGCATGGGCGCCGGCCATCGGCGTTGCCGAGGGCGAGGAGCGGGGAGGCCGAACCCGGACCATGCGGCGAGGACGGCGCGGATGGACGAGTTCCTGCGCAAGCTGGGCCAGCGGGTGGCGGCGACAGTCGAGGGGACCGCGTGAGGGACGGCCTCGAGGAGTCGTTCTCGGCGTCGGAAGCCCCAGCCCGGGCGGCAAACCCTATCCGCGCTTGAGCCGGACGGGCACGACGCGGGTCTCGAGGCCGCGGCGGGCGGCGTAGGCGACCGCGTACTCGCGCATGGCGTCCTCGTCGCGGTTGAGCTCCACCGGGTACATGGCGTCGTCGAGGGGGTCGATGCGGACCCATCGTTTCGCGCGGGGCATCCGGTACTCGACGGCGAAGGCCGCGACGGTGGCCGGTGCGACGCCGGTGCCGCCGCAGGCGGGGCAGGGCTGCGGGGGCGCGCTCATCGGCGGGACGCGAGCGGAGCGGCGACCGCTTGCGGGCGTGGCCGGGTTCGCCGCGGCGGCTTGCGCGCCGACGCGTCGTCCTCTGAGGACGAAGGCGGCGCGGGGGGCTGCGCCGATTCGCCGGCGAAGGTGGCGGGATCGGGGTAGTCGCGCCGGCTCCAGTCGTCGGCGGCGAGGAAGGCCTCGTGGATGTCGGCGTTCATCGGCGTTGGTGTCCCTGTGATCCTAGCGGATTCGGCACGGTCCGCGCGCGGTCGCGCCCGACGGGCGGTCAAGGCCGAGGCCCGCGAGGGCCGAAGCCGCGCAGCGGTCGCCTTGACCCGGCCGGACGGCGCGTCCGATGGTGCGGCGTGCATCCGCCTGTGCGGATTTCATGGGGACGCGGTTTGAACCGGCGGTCCAGGGCGGCACAGGGGACGGGGATGGACGGCCCCTTGCGTTACGCCTCGCGTCGAGGGCGCGGACGGTCACGCCCGGGCTCCGCGCGGCGCGTAGACGAGGACGTCGGCGTCGGCGTCGACAAACGCGTTGCGGATCAGCGGACGGACGAGGGTCCAGGACAGGCCGCCGAGTCCGCAGCCGAGCGGCGGAACGGCGAGGCTGGGCCAGGCGTGCTCGTCGAGCAACGCGCGCAGGGCGCGGATGCCGGCGGCGACGTCGTCGAGGCGGCTCGGCTCGCGCCAGTGGCGCTTCGTCGGGACGTTGACGACGACGGGGAGGCCGCTGCGGACCGGGACGTGCACGTGCGGCCGGCCCGGCCGGACCAGCCCCGCGCGGCAGGCGGCGGCGTAGGCGGCGTGGTTGTCGGGACGCGCGTGGCGGAGCTGCAGGGCCAGGCCGCGCCCGGCGACGCCGACGCAGTTGACGGGGTTGGCGATCGCGCGGGCTCGCGTGCGCAGGATGTCGCCGCGGACGGTGCGGATCATGGGTGTCCTCCTTGCGTTGCGGGGTGCGCTCCTCGGGCCCGTCGGCGGCGGGCGCGCGTCAAGGCCGAGGCCCCAAGGGCCGAAGCCGCGCCAGCGGCCGCCTTGACGCGTCGCGCGGCGCCGGCGGAGGGTGGCTGCGTGCCCCCGTCGCGGTCGGGATGCGGGCGGACGGTGTTGCGCCCGGTCCGGCAGGGGGGTAGCGTGGGCGGCGCTGACTCGACGTCCGCATCGGCGGGCGTTGCGCCCTCCGTGCGGATGTCCCCATCCGTTTGATCCAAGCTACCCAGAGGAGGGTTTTCCCATGGAGATTCGCATGGACGTTCCGGCCAATGTCCGGAAAGGTGCCGTCGCGCGCGCCGCCTACGCGGTCCGCGCCTCGCGCGCCCGCTGCTCGACGCGGCGGGTCGACGGGGTGCTGATCCGGTTCAGCATCGCGCCGCACGGCAGGGCCGCCACGGCGGTCGTCGCGGGGTCCGGGCCCAAGCTGCTGAGCGCGGCGGAGGGCGCGGCCCTGAAGGCGGCGCTCGCCTGACGGCGACCGGCTTCGCGGAAAAGGGCCCAAGGCCCCGGACCGCGGGCCGCGTGGGAGCGCGGCGGTTCGCGGCGCCGGGAGTGCGGTAAGGTAGCGTCGCTGGTGTCCGTCGATCGACGGGCGCGGTTCGTTCCCCGGCGTCCGCCGGGGATTCATCCAACGCTTGTAAGGAGAGGATGCGCGATGCGTTCGACTACGTCGCGCTCGGCGTCGTTGTAACGGCGGTCCTGGCGTCGATCGGGTGGCTGCTCGACTCGGACGGTTTCATCGTCCTGGTCGCGGTGGTCCACCTGTCGGTCCAACTGGTCTGGCTGCTCAGGGTGACCTGGCGCGAGATCCTGCGGTTCGGCTTGAACGTCCTGGACCTCCTGTTGGGAATCGTGTGGTTGCGCGCGAGCGAACGGACCGGGGACGGTTCGCGGGTGTTCCGGTGAACGCCTGCGGCCCGCCCGGTCCAGTGGCCGGTCGCCGCGGGCCGTGCCGGTTCCTCGGTTGTCGGTACGGGCGCGCGGTCGAACTCCGCGGGGTCGGCGGCGGGGTCGGTCCGTTGTTGGGCGGCGGTGCCGTGCGTAGGGTCGGCGGCGAGCATCGCGTGTCGGAAGACGCGCGACTTCCGTTCGCCGCGTTCGCGGCGGTTGAACCCCAAACCCGAGGAGACAAACCAATGAACACATTGGCAGGCTTGTTCGTGGGCGCCGTTCTGTTCGTCGCTGTGGCGATCGCGGCACCCGCCATCATGGTAGGCGCGGGCGTCGTCGCCGGTGTGCTCGCGGTTGCGTTCCTCGCAATCCGCGTGGCCGCCGCGCGCAGCCGGAATCGCCGAGAGGCCCTGCAACGCGAGACCGAGAAGGTCATCGCGGACATGCGGGCCGCCGGTCGGATTGCTTGAGAACGCCCTGGGCGTTCCGCAATCCGAACGAGTGCTTGCGACGTTCGACGAGGGCGAGCGGCAAGGGCTGCGGGGACTTCGGGGCTTGGTCGGCCTGCGGGAGCGTCCGGCGGCGCTCGCCACAGTGGCCTCGTGCGGTACTTGGGTCGCGTTTTTTGAAACGAGGGCACTGTGGGGCCCCGTTTCGGTGGGTGTTTTCGTGAAAAACGTGTGGAAAAGCGCTGTTGCGGTGGCCGGCGACCTGAGACATCGGTAACGCGGACCGGCGAAGTGGCAGGATGCCGAACTGCCGTGGCGCCGGGTATCCGTCGTCGGCGGTGCCCGTGTCTGCCGGCTATGGTGGACTGGGCTGCCTTCGGAGCGTGCGATAGACCGTCGGACGGGACACCGAGAAGACTTCGGCGAGGTCGCTGATGCTGTAGTCGCCGGTGTCGTACATGCGGCGCAGCTCCCGGGACTGGCGCTCGGACAGCTTGGGCTTCTTTCCGCGCAGCTTGCCCCGGGCACGGGCGACGGCCATCCCTTCGCGCGTGCGCATGCGGATCAGATCGCTCTCGAACTCGGCGAAGGTGGCGAGGATGTTGAAGAACATCTTGCCCATGGGGTCGTGCGGGTCGTAGGTCGTGGTTCCCAGGGCGAGCTTCACGCCGCGCCGAACGAGCAGGTCGGCGATGTGGCGGGCGTCGGGGACTGAGCGTGCGAGGCGGTCGAGCTTGGTGACGACGAGGGTGTCGCCGGCGCGGACGGCGGCGAGCGCCTGGTCGAGCGCGGGGCGGGCGCGGGTGCGTCCGGTCAGGCCGTGGTCGGTGTAGATGCGCTCGCGGTCGACGCCGAGGCCGACCAGCGCTTCGTGCTGGGCGGTGAGATCCTGCTTGTCGGTCGAGCATCGGGCGTATCCGATGCGGGCGGCGTCCATGGGAACCGTACGCTAGGCGTACCCTCACTGATAAACATATCGTACCATCTTTACGTACAGTTAGCCCCCGCGTGATTTGGGGAGGTGGGCGGGCATCTCGGAGCGTACGCAGAACGGACCTCTATCGGACGCGCCCTTCAGGGCGACTGCCGACATCACAAGGTTGAGGTGCTGGTGGTGGGAAAGGCCAGAGCGCGGTTTCCGCCGAGTCGGCGACGTAGCCCGTGTCGGTGGCGCCGGCACTCCGATGCTGAGGGAGCCTGCGGCGCGCGAGGCGGTCGACATCGAGCGCGGCGTCTCCGCGCGCGGTGCAATGGATAGCCTTCAATGGCGTTGGAGCCGATGTGATCGAGGCGAGTCACGAAGGCGCAAGGGTTGAAATGACCGGAAGCGCCCATAGATTGGCATGGCGGTCGAACCGTCGGCCAGGGGGCGAATGGTTGTGCGCCATGGTCGGTGCCGGCCATTCGGTTTCGATGGACCACCGACGTCCAGCGAAAGACAGCTGGACTGTTCGTTGGGCCTGCTTTTGCGGGTGGTCGAGACGGTGAGTGGCGTGCGAGAAAGAAGAACGGAGCCAGGGAGGACCCATGGGCATTCAGACTCACTTTGACAAGTTTCACGACAGGATCAAGCTCGGTCGAGAGGACGACGCCTACAAGGCGGCGCGGGAGCGGGACGAGAGTATCAAGGCGGAGGTGAGAGACGCCTTCAAGGAAGCCGGATACCCGCTGGTCACCGACTTCATCCAGGGCTCGCTGAAGACGCATACTGGCGTCAAGCCGATCAACGGTGACTACGACATTGACCGTGCGTTGGTGATAGGGGACGACGCCGCGCCCGAGAATCCGGTGACTCCTAAGCAGAAGGCGCTTGATGTCCTCGAAGGGCGGGGGTTCAAGAACGCGAAGATCAAGAAGCCGTGCGTGACAGCGGACTACGCGAGCGAGGACGTGCACATCGACCTGATCATCTACAAACTTGATGGCGATCAGCACTACCTCGCGGTGGGGAAGAAGAACTCGGACGAAAACAACCGAGAGTGGTCGGCATGCGACCCGCTTGGGTTGATCGAGTGGATCAACGACGACAGCGGTTATGGCGACGACGCGGAAGAGCAGCGGAGCCAGTTCCGCAGGCTTGTGCGTTACAGCAAGCGCTGGCGGGATGTCCAGTTCAGCGACGCGGTTGCGGCGAAGGTCTTCTCGATAGGGTTGACGGTGATGTTGAAGGAGCGGTACGTGCCGTCTTTCAGCACGGAAGGTGCGCGACAGGACGTAGTGGCGTTACGCGAGACGGTGAACGCGGTGCTGAACGGCGGCTATTTCGATGAGGAGGAGCTAGGCCGGTTCCGGGTTAGCGTCAAGCTGCCGAAGGAGCCGTTTCGGGACATCTTCGATGGATCCAGCTTGGACACGGGTACGCAGCTCTACAACAAGCTGAAGCGCCTGATGGAACAGCTGGACAAGGTTGCGGCCGAAGATGACGAGCGGAAGCAGTGTGAGATCCTGAACAAGCTGTTCGGGGACGATTTCGAGATACCGGATCCACCCAAGGGAGGTTCCAAGGTCAAGAAGGCGGCCTATTTGACGCCTGGAATCGTAAGGCCATCGCAGGGCGCATGAATGGGGACAGCATTTGCAGGAGTTTGCGCGACGCCGGTTATGACGCCGCAGTGGGCGGGAATGGCACCGAGCTAACCGTTACCTTGCATGCGGCAGGGCGACCCTTGGTGTTGGTGCACGAGTTCTGCGATGAACTCCTGCGTGTGCCTCGTTTCGATCTAGCGGATGGTCACGGATTCGGTCGGCTGGCGCATGTGCTGTCTATTGGCGAGCGCGATGGCGGTGAAGTCTGCATCGGTGACGCCGAGTCGACGTCGGTTAGCCGGGAACGGCCGGAGCTCGTGTATCGGGAAACCGTCGAGGAACACGAGCGGCTGCTCACTAAGCTGATCGAGAATCCCGCGTACAACCGGGATGAGTTGTTGCGGGAGTTCGGGGCGCACTGGGAGTTGCTTTGCGGCGGCAGGAAAGGCGGCCAAGAATTGTACGTGGCTTGGGACGGGACGGCGACGGAGGAGTTGCAGGCCAAGCCGTTCGGTCGCAACGGCGATGAGAGCCCCCAGTCGAGACCCATTCTATTGGCCGGTGGTCCGGCGACGGATGCGCGGTTCGCAGGCGTGCGGAGGTGGTTCGGCTGGGATCGGCGACCGACGGAGGGCAAGGGCATTGGGCTGCGTCTGAATGGGGTAGAACCGCCGCCCGTGTTGGCTGAATCGGTGCCGGGATGGTACTTCGACACCATCGCAGGTGTTGACCGAGCCGGTCGCAAGGCGCTGCGGCGACTGTATCGAAAGAAGAGCGCCGAGTATTGGGTGGTGTTTTGGGCGGGAATCCCGGGTGGTGACACCCTGTTTGCGGTTCATTGGCGGTCGCGAGAAAGGGCAGCGCTGCCGGCATCGGAGGCGGGGGCCCGGGAAGGAGGATGGAGAGCAACGCCGTTCAGGGTGAGGTCGCTGTCGCGGAGATCGCTCGTTCCCCGGGGTGGCGGGTCTCTGGATCTAGGCGACAAGTCAGTGTTGTTGGTGGGTTGCGGATCCGTTGGCAGTGAAGTTGCGTACTCGCTGACGGCGGCGGGGTTGGGGCGGGTGACGATTTCGGACCCAGACGAGATGGCGGAGGAGAACCTGTACCGGCACACGCTGTCATTGAGTCACCTCGGTATGTTGAAGTGCGCGGCGGTGACGGGGGAGTTGGCGCTGAAGCACCCATGGGCCGCGGTGGAGCACTGGGACAGGCGGCTGGAGACGCTGCGGGATAAGGAGGTGTTGCGCAGTTTCGATCTCGTGGTCATTGCAATTGGGTCGCCGACCGTGGAGCGTGCGTTTGCGGAGTTCTGCTTGGACGAAGAAGTGGGCGTCCCGACCGTCAATTGCTGGCTCGAGGGCTACGGTATCGGCGGACACGCGGTCTTGGCGGTGTCGGGTTCGCCAGGGTGTTGGCACTGCGCCTACGTGAATCCCAAGACGCTCGAACCGGGGCTCGCATCCAACCTGAATTTTCTTGCTGAAGATCAGATCACGATGCGGAACCACGGTGGTTGTGGAGCGCAGTTTCTGCCGTTCAGCGGGATTGCGGCACGGCAAACGGCGGTCATGGCGGCGGATTTGGTGGTGGCGTTCCTTTCCGGGGAGGTTCGCGAGTCATCCCGGGTGAGTTGGAAGGGGCGTGCGGCCGCGGCGGAGCTGGCGCGTTTGCGGACCACGTACCGGTATCGACACTTCAACCAGTCCCTGCGGGTTCTGCCGTTGCGGGATGAGAACTGCGACCGTTGCGGTGGCTGACAGAGAGCAGTACTTCAAAGGCTTCGGGCGCGACGTCTGGGTGCGCGAGTCGGTGATCAGCGTTTGGGACGATCACCGTCAGGTCGGCGAATCGGTCGAGTCGTTCGGCGTGCTCATGGGCACAACGTCGATTGACAAGCAGGTGGTCTGGATCGAGGCGGTCACAACGCCGAAGCGGATGGACCGACGCTGGCGGCACGGGTTCCATTTGTTGGACGGTGGTCATGAGCGGACCGTCCGGCGGATGTTCGAACGCTCGGGCCGAAAGAGAATTTACCTAGGAACATGGCATACGCACGCCGAGTGTTCGCCGATGCCGTCGAAGGTCGACACGCGCGATTGGATGGCATGTCTCCGGGAGAATCCCGGTCGACCGTTGGTCTTCGTGGTAGTCGGGACGGAGCGAACGCGCGTATTCGTACGCTGTGGGCGCCGGTTCAAGGCGCTAAAGCCGTGCATTGAGGCAGCTTGACCCGGTGCCGGCTTGTGGAGGGGATAGGGCTGGGCGCGGACGCGCGCTGACGAGGTGAACTGCTGGCTATGAGAGATGGGATTCGAGCAGTCGGGCAGCTCGTGCGTTTGGGCGAGAAGTGGATCGACTGGCTGCGGGCCCGCCCCATCGGGCTGTCGCTTATCAAATACGGATGCCTGTTGATCGGGGTTGTGTTGACCGGTTGGGCAATGAGCGGCTGGATTTCGTTCGGGGACCAGCGGATCCGGTTCGGTTTGGGAGAAGGCGATCTGCCGACGCCTGTGCTGGTGTCAGCGTTGGTTGTGGGCGTGTGCTTAGTTGGAGCGGGCGGGCTGTCGCTGATCTCGGAGTGGCGTCAAGGCCGACGTCGGCGCGTAATTGTTGTCGAAGTGCGGGGTTTGCGAAATTGGAGCGGTACTCCGTTGGAGGCGGCGGTGCCAAGACGATTGAAGGGGCAACGCATAGCGGTGGCCGTGGATCTACGGCAGCGGGTTGCGGACGGTGTAATCGTGGAGCCGCAGACGGCGTTGGATGGGATTGCGGGCTTGCCGTCGCAGCTGACCCAACTCGAGACCGGGGCCGGGCGGAGTGAATCGACCATAGTGTACGGCGGATTGGCCCCGGTGCCGTTGACGTTTCTGACCGGAATGCTTCTGGACGACGAGGGACGGGTTTTGGTCCTGGATTGGGACAGACACGCTGGCTGTTGGCGAGAGCTGGACGATGCCGACGACGGGGGGCGGTTCGAGCAGCGAGGTGTTGAAGCCGTGGAAAGTGGGGTTCGGGAGGCGGCGTTGGTCGTGTCCGTTTCCTACCGCGTTCGGCTTGACATCGTACGATCAACGGTGGGAGACCTTGCGACGGCGGAACTGACGCTTCCGGGCGGTACGTCGGATAGTCATTGGTCGGTGGAGAAGCAGACCGAGCTTGGCAGGCATTTCCTACGGACGGTTGTTGCGCTCGGAAACCAGGGCGTCGAACGCGTTCACTTGTTCCTCGCGGCGCCGAACAGTGTGGTCTTCCGCTTCGGCCAACTGTACGACAGGCGGAATCTGCCCGAGGTGGTCGTGTATCAGTATGAGCGCAGCAAGGACCCGCCGTATCCGTGGGGCGTGCGTATGCCTGGTAGCGGCAGTACGGCTGGGAGGATTTGGTGGACGGTCGGTGGCGAGTCAAGCAATGGGTGAAGTTTGGAGGCGGTGGGTTGTGTGTGTGCGGTGGCCTACAGGCGGAAGGGCTCCCATTCGGGCCATCAGACCTCGCACGCGAGCAGCAGTTGACCAACGCTGCGCCAAGGCCTCGTACATTTCGACGACGAGCTGGGCGTTGGGGAGCGCGACATTTGGGCACGCCATACGGCAAGGTTAGGGTGAGATCGCGGATGCCTAGGGACGTCTTGGCCGGCCGAGCAAGCGAGCGTCTTGGGAGCCATAGTCGAGTCGTTGTCAGGGGGCGTAGACGCTAAGTTCTGGTGCGCGACGGTCAAGCTGTTGGCAGGTTCATTGGTCACGGACATCGATGACGAGCATGCGCGCTACACGCGTCTCGCGGAGGCGCTCCATGTCGTGCTGCCGGATTTCGCCAGCGTCGGCAGTGTCGGACTCGAGCCTGGCGCGGTCCTCATCCGTGGTGGCATGTACACCCACCGGATCGAATGGGGCAGTGGAATCTTCGTTGAGGTCGCGCACCGTCGGTGGAGTCCAGCGGTCTACGGGAGCGTCATCCATGTCCACGGTGGCCTTGGCGACGAGGCGGACACTACGTTCAGCGAGCATGAAATAGAGCTGATGATGGTCGTCGAAGGCCAAGTGTTCGTCGGCCGTGTGGGCGTATGCGAGGCGATGAAACAGGAAGTGCCAAGGGATGCAGTTGTGTTCCACCTGGAAAAGGCGTGTGGCGGTCAGAGGTATTTGGGAGGCGTCGGCAAGGAGGCAGCCTGCTTGGTAGCCGGTCCAGCCTCCCCGCCATGCGGGTTGAGTCCAGATTGAGCGCTGGTTTTCCGCAGAGTAGAAGCAGTAAATCGGCTTCATTCCGCTGGCGAGGGCGCCGGCGATGAGTAGCGTCCGCTGCTGTGCTCCTGAGGACGCGACGGCGTGCCGAATCTTCAGGATGTTGTCGCACTGCAGGCGTTTCGCTTGGACCCGCATTTTCAACACCCGTCGGCGGCCGATGATGTGCCATTCCCAGTCGGCACCGTTCAGGCCTTCTTGGTGTTTCGTGAACATCCGAAGCCGGGCTTGTTGCGGATGACGTCGTCTGATTTCTAGGAGATTGGTCTCGGTGATGGTTTCTTCGCCGTAGCTGATCCGCAAGTTGGAGCCATGGGAGAACTCGAGATTCTGGGAAGTGGCGTGACCGAGTTCGAGAAGAGTCGTGACTATCGGTAGGGGCAAGGGTCTTACGCCGCTTTCGAAAGTTCGCAAGCAAAGCGTTGGCGTGCAGTTCTGTCAACCGGCGCGGCCGAGTGCCGCTACCACCAAGGGCGCGACTTCGCCGTCGGGGAGATGGCGCTGCGGGGGGAGCCGATCGCCGGAGTGCGACCGCTCAGGCGTCACGCCCTGTCGAACGAGTTTCGCGACGCATCGGCTGGCGCAAGGTCGACCTCGGACTCAAGGATCATGGCCCGTGTGGTGATGCTGGCTATGCACAAAGACGGGCTGATCGAACTAACGCCGCTTGTTCCCGCCAGCGACCGCGCTGGACAAGGTCTGTCCCGTCGAAGCGCTGTGCCGTATGCGCGTGAAGGTAAGCCCTGTGACGAGTTTGTCGCGTGCTGCCACGACGTCGGCCATAGGAAGCTCGGTCGGCGGCCGTGCAGTGCTTGGCGACCCGGTGATCTCGAAGCCGGTCAGGGGCGAATGGCGCGGGAACGTCGGGTCAAAGGACGACGATCGCGGTGCCCGTATGGGCCACGGACCTGTCCGGCAGGCCTGGGACGAAGAGAACCAGATTCGGGATTGTGGGCGCCTTGGCCGACGGCACCATGAAACCGTGGGCGCGGATCGCGCGGATCCGGTGCGCAAGCTGCTGGGTCGGCGCAGTGACATTGGTGCCGGGAAGGACCGCCGGGACCGTCGCAGCCGGCGCGATGAGACGAAGACGGTATCCCAGCCAGTCGCCCGTCAACTCCTGGATCGTCGTTGTCGCCGCGCGCTCGGCGGGATCCGTGAAGTCGACAATCGATACGCTCCCCTGGATCGAATACCTGAAGACCGTCCAGGAGGTGGCGGGCGGCGGTGCGGCGACGAAGCCGGAAACGGGCGAGCCGTAGAGCGCCCCGGCTTCGGCGAGCGCGACTGCGGGCGTCGCGGCGAAGTACCGGAGTGCGAAGGAACCGCTCGCGTCGTTGAAACGGTTGTAGGCCGTTGCGGACGGGACGTGGTGCGGCACCGCGACCGTGGATCGCGCCGCGCAGTACCAAGGTCCCGGGTACGGCAGGGGTCCTGGTGTCAAGAAAAGGCGCCGTCTCGGAGGGATTGGAGAACGCCCGCCAGGAATCCGCGGTCTTCGGCCGAACCGTCGACGAAGCTCCGCGGGCACCTGCCGCCGAACGCCGTGTTCGGGGTGTCCAGCCAGGCGTCGCGTGCGGCAACGGGATTCGGCTCGTCGACCCGGACCGGCACATTGATGTCGAAGCGCTCGACGGTGGCCGCGGCGACGAACGCCGACTCGTCCGCCGCAGGGCACGGCGGAGCCTCGATCACGCCGAAGAGTTGATCGATGAGTTCCCTGAGGGCGTTCGAGTCCAACGTGGCGTCCATGCGGGGAACCTAGCAGATCGAAGGGTGTGCGGGAAGGGTGGCCTTTGTGCACGGGAACCGACCCGAAGGGAGGTTCGTTCCGCTGGCGGGTGGCCTCGGGCGGCGCGTCCGGGACCATCGGACAGCGGCACGCCTGCCACCGCCAGAGTGTGCACGAGCACCCGGTTGCGCAGGACCGCCGCGCCGCCGACCAGGCGACTCCCGCCGCCGCTGGGCGCGACCGCGGGGCGTGCGCGTACGCGGCCCGCCCCGCGCGACCGGCTTAGGCGGCCGTGCGGAACGTGTCGCTGTCGTAGTCGTAGACCTGCTCCCCGTCGCCGTCGTCGATGAAGATGACGGGCCTGCGGGCGTCCGGCCAGCGGCGCTGGTGGTAGTAGTTCGTTCCGAGCAAGGCGCGCGTTGGTTCGCCGAGCTCCTCGAGGGTGGGAGCCGCGGCGACGAGGTCTCCGAGGCAGCTGCGCGAGACGTAGCGGCGTTCGCGGGAGACATCGTCCTGGACGTGCAGGGCGACGCCGGCGAAGAAGAGGTCGGCGGGGATTGCCAGGCGTTCGCAGTTCGTCCTGGTCGACACGGCGCGGACGGTCAGTCCCTTGCGGCTGCGCGGAACGGTGGGCTCGGCCGGCGCGGTGCGCAGGAGGTCGGTTTCGCACATGGCGTTGGGGGGCAGGTTCTTCATGGTCGGTTCTCCGTCTGCTGGTCTGGTGGGCGATGCCCGTTGCGGACGCATGCGCGGCACGCCGCGTCCGGGCGTCAAGGCCGTCCGCTCCGAGGGAGGCCGCCCGCAGGGCCGTCTTGACGGCGGCGCGGGGTGGCGCGAGGTTGTCGGGGACGGGCGTCGTTTCGTCGGTGGGACATGCGAGAGCGCGCGGAAGCGGGCCCGGCGACTCGGGCGACGGGTCAGGGCACCGGGTTATCGGCGGGGGCCTGTTCTCTGGCGCGGGTACGAGGGGTTGCGAGCATCCGCCCGTCGTCCCTGAAGGGGAGGCGGTCGTTGCGGACAGGGACGACCATCCCGTCCAGGAGCGAAGGCAACCTCAGGTCGTTGGACCGTGCGGCCCCCTCTTTTTTTGAATTGAGCATGCCGCCGGCGAGGGCTGGCGATCCGGCGTGTGTGGAGGGTGACCGTCGTCGTGCCATGGCGGGTGGTCGAGGAGGGCGGCCCGCGGGCGGCTTTCCCGGTCGACGGATCAGGCGCGCGGGCGCGGCGGTGTCAGGATGCGGTCGGCGCGATGAGGTATTCGCGCCAGCCGGTTTCGCGCGCCAGCTTGCGGATCGCCGCTTCTTGGGACGAGGCGCGGACGGTGGCGAAGCGGTACGGACCGCGGACGGGACGGTAGACGAGGCGGTGGTATGTCATGGGGCTTTCCTTGTGGTGGACGGGGGGTGCTTGGAATGCTCGCCCGGGTCCGGGTTCCCTGTCGTTGCCGTCCGCGCCACGCGCAGGCCGGTCAAGGCTCGCGGCCCCGGAGGGGCCGGCGACCGCGCAGCGGCGGCCTTGACGGGCCGCGGGCGCGGACCAGGATGGGCGGGGAAGCCGCTTCCGGAGTCGCGGAGATGGTACGGCGGCCGGCCGGACGCGGACGGTCGGCGAATGCGTGGGGTGGCGGAAGCTACGTGGCAAACCCCTCGGCGTAGCCGGGGAAGCGGCGCCGGAGGGCCTCCTGGACGTGGTGGTAGAGCAGGTTGCCGTCGTGGAGGCCGGCGTCGACCAGCGCGGCGGCGGCGATGGCGACGCAGGCCGCGGGATCGCTCGGATCGGGCGCATGGCGGCGGTCGCGGCCGGTCAGGCCTTCGGCGTGGGCCTCGCCGGCGCGGTCGAGGGCGTCGACGACGATGCGGCGGCACTCGTGGCGGTCGGGGGGCGGTTCGCCGCCGAGGACGATGGTCGGCTGGTCGTGGGGGCGCGCCGGGGCGAGGTGGCCGGCGATGCGCGAGGCGGCGTCGACGAGGCCCTCGAGGACGTCCGCGACCGCGGCGAAACGCGGGTCGTCGACGGGAACGGCGGTGGCGACGCGGCGCGCGAGGTCGGCGAGCTGGTCGTGGACCGCCGCGGGCAGGCCGCCGCCGGCTTCGGGGGGAAACGCGGCGATCACGGCGGCGAGCTGGGTCTCGTCGAGCCAGTGGATCTCAACCGCGTCGTCGGGCGTGCGCAGGACGGTGCGCTGGAGGCGCTTGCCGTCGAAGTCGAGGTGCACGCGGTAGACCACGGGGCCGAGGGCGACGACGGACTCGGCGAGGCATTCGACGTTGGTGTCGCGGGTGGCGAGGATGCGCTTGTGCATGGGCGGTCTCCGTGTCAGGCGGTGGCGGCGAGGCGTTCGAGGATTTCGTACGCGGGGCAGGTGGGCTGCTGCAGCGCGTGTGCCAGGCGGCCGGGCGGACCCCCGGCGCGCCGGTGGCATGCCGGCCGTTCGCAGACGCCGGTGCGGATGCGCAGGCAGCGCTCCTCCAGCCAGCGGACGTGGTCGTCGCGGTCGGCGGCCGGCGGCTGGAACACCTCGGGGCGGGCGCGGACCGCGTGGCGGATCTGCTCGAGGATGCGGCCCAGGTGGTTGCGGCCCTGGCCGCGGCAGACGCCCCAGTAGGTGTCGCCCCAGGTGTTGCCTTCGACGAGGCGGGCGTCGCCGGTGGCGGCGAGGGCGTCGCGCAGCGCCGGGTCGGAGAACTTGGCGACGAGGATGGAGCGCATCAGGGAGCGCTTGACGGCGTCCCAGTCCGGGCGCAGGGCGACGCGGCGGCCGAGGCGCTTGGCGACGCCGGGGGTCGGGGCGGCGCGGATGCGGTCGCGATCCGCGGGATCGAGGGTCTTCGAGGCCTGGTAGGCGTGCTCGCTGCTCGGCCAGACGCGGCCCGACCAGGTGAACGGATGCGGGTGGAAGTTGGACAGGAAGGCGTGGTCGCCGCTGAAGCGGGTGATCGCGGGACGCTCGGCTGCGCTGGGTGTCATGGGTGTCCTCTCGTTGTTGTTGGGCGAAGCCCGATGGACCCCGTTGCGCGCGGCGCGGCGGCGTGCCGTCAAGGCCGGCCGAAGGCCGCCCGGAGGGGTCCGCCTTGACGGCCCGGCGCGCTGCGCGAGGCTGCGGTCAGCGGGTTTCGGCGTCGGTCGTCGGGCGGTCGACGAGGTGCAGGAGCGCGCGGACGGCGCGGACGAGCTCGTGCGCGGCGGGCGCCGGGACGGGGCGGTCGGAACCGGCCTCCGGGAGGGCGGCCTCGGCGCGGTCGATGGCGTCGCGGACGGGGACCGCGCGAGCGGACGGCGTCGGTGCGATGCCGAGCGCGGCGAGCACGGGTTCGAGGGCGGCCGCGAGGGCGCGGCGCGCGTCGTGGGCGGCGGCGAAGGCGTGCAGGGGCCGGCTGTCGACGAGGTCGGCGGCGCGGGCGGCGCGCTGGGACGCGTAGCGGGCGAGTTCGGCGAAGGCGGCACGCGCGACGCGGTCCGGTTCGTCGGGGGCGGCGGAGGGCGCGTTGGCTTCCAGCGTGCCGTTGAGGTCGTCGACGAAGCCGTGGACGTCCTGGTCGGGGTACAGGCGCAGGACGCCGGTGTCGGGGTCGACCTGATCGCCCCACTCCCACTGGTGCGCGAGGTTGCGGATCGCGGCGGCGCTGCCGCGGGCGTCGGTGGGGTGGACGTCGAAGCACGCGCCGTCGAAGTAGGCGTTGGCGAGGCGGGTCTCCTTGACGAGGTCGCTCATGGCGTGTCTCCGGTTGTCGATGGCGGTCAGGCGTTGTCCCAGCCGTCGCGCCAGGCGTTCCAGCGGGCCGTCATGGCGGGCGGGGCGGAGCGCTCGGGGTCGGGCGCGTGGCGCTCGACGATGACGGAACGGACGGCGTTCGCGGATGTCTCCTCCGGACTTGCGGTTCGTCCGGAGCGGCCCTTGGGTCCCAAGGGCGCGGCCGCGCCGCCGCCCGTCAAGGCCGGCCGCAGGCCGCCCGGAGGGGCGCCTTGACGGGCGGCGGCCGGGACGCGCAAGGGTCCGGCCGGTCGCTTCGGTGGGTTCCCTGCGTCGCGGCCGCCGACCGCGTCCGCGAGGGCGGGGAAGGCGGTGGGCCATGGCGAGTCGGGCCTCGAAGACCAGGAGAACGTCCTCATCGGGCCTGCGGTGTCCGAGCCGCTGCTGCCCCTGCGCGGACCGCTGGACCGGATCCCCTGGGAGATCCCCCGGAGGGCCGAGCGTATCGCGGCCGTGGGCCGCTGTTTCCAGGGCCGGAGCTCGCGACCGCGAGGACGCAGCAACGTAGGGAAGGGCTGTACCCGGGCCGGGCCGAAGGACAGGATGGAAGGAAGGGGCTGCTACGGATCGCGCACCGCCGCGGACCATGCGGGGGATCCGGCCAACCGCATGATGGAGAAGCTGCAGCCGGCGGTCGAGACAATGCGGCATCGGCCCGCTCACGCGCGGAAAGGATTGCGGATCTGCACGACGTGCGCGCCAAGGTGGCTGCGTTCCGCGACGGCCTGGGCGGCCGGATGTAGCGAATCGGCGGCCCCGAGCCGTCATGAGGGGCTTGTCGGGATGGCGGCGCTCGACAGCTCGACGTCGCGCCGCCCCACCGGTTCGTCGCCGGCAGCGCCAGTCCGCGGCCCTCCGCACCGGGATCCAGCCGGACCGCTGCGCTTGCGCGCCACGCCGTGTCGTCGCCGTCCGCGTGCGCCGCCAGCTTGCGCCCGCTCACGTCCAAGGACAGGCCGGCGCCCGCGTCGCGCTCGTGCAGCGTGCCGCCGACGTCGAACCCGGCCCCGGTCTCCGCATCGTCGCCGTCGCGACAGCACGCCGGGCTCGAGCCGCGGCCTCAGCCTGTGCCGCCCGACCGCGAGTTACCGCGAGTCGTCCGGCGGATTCGGGGACGCGGCGGCGGATTGCGCCCGGAGTCCCGGGCAGCGCAACGGGGAACACGCCGCACCGGCCGCGTCAGTCGACCACGACCTTCTCCGACACCCGCGACGGGCCGGCCACGTGCTCCGCGTTCACCGAGCGGACGCGGACCGAGTACGTCCCGGGACGGACCTGCCAGCGAAACGACGTGCCGCGGGCCCGCGTCAGGGAGCGTTCCTCCTGGCGCACCCCGTCGCGCAGCAGATCGACGTCGTAGCTGGCGCCCTCGACCGCGCTCCACCGGCCCCGGACGTGTTCGTCGTCCGCGCGCTCCAGCGTCACCGTCTCGGGCGACGGCAGCAGCGCCGCGGGCAGCGGTCCCAGACCGCGCAGGGAGTCCGCCCGCGACAGGTTCGTCAGGTGCCCCGACGGACTCGACAGCAGGCTCAGCACGGCGGTGAGGCCGGTCGACGCCACGCGCAGCCGCCACTTGCCCGTGCCGTCGCCGAGGGCGCCGGACTCGATCGCGTCGTGGTCGCCCGACTCCAGCTCCGCCGCCGTCAGCTCCACCGCGTCGGTCCCGGGCACGAGCACGCGCACCGTCGTTCCGGGACGCAGCCCCAGGTCGTCCGTGCCGTCGATCGACACTTGCGCCTCGCGCCGCGAACGGTTCACCAGCCGCAGCACGCTGACGCGCCGGTTGCTGCCGGGGTTGAAGAACGCCACCCGGTGCACGGAGCGCGTCCGCGGCGCCGCCGCGTTCATGGCTGCCAGGAAGCCGTCGGCGGTGCGCACGTAGGCGTGCGCCTCGCCCAGGCCGTACATGGCGAGCCGCCACGTGCCGGTGCCGGACCCCGTGCTCCCCCGCAGGCCCTTGGACCGGTTGCCGAGTTCCAGGTCGTCGGAGTTGAAGTGCGCAGTCTCCCCGGCGTCGAGCGAGAGCCGCAGCGTGTCGTATCTCGTGTCCGAGTCGTCGTAGGCGAGGATCGTCGCCGTGCGCCCGTACGCAGCGGGGTTCACCACCCGCACGAAGCCCTGCCGCCCGAGCGGGTCGGAGGCCGCCGGGAACAGGTCCACGTGCCACAGGTCCTCCCAGTCCGGCGCCGCCTTGCCCGACAGGTTCGTCAGGTGCCCGCCCGGGCTCGACAGCAGGCTCATCGCCATGAGCCGCGCGTGCGACGCCACCGCGAGGCGCCACTTGCCGGCGCCGTCGCCGAGGCCGTCCTGCGGCGCGCCGCAGGCGAGGCCGGAGCCCGACTCCAGTTGGGCCGCGTCCACCGTGCACGAAGTCCCCGCCGGCAGCGTCAGGACCACCGGCGAACCCGGCGACAGGCCCGCGTCGTCCGTGCCGGTCACGGTGGCCTCGGCCTCCTCCGTCCCGGGGTTCACCAGCCGCAGCAGGCTGACCTGGTCGACGTTGCTGCCGGGGTTGAAGGTCGCGATCCGCAGCGCGCCGTCCTCCAGCGGGGCGACGTCGTTCATGCCGGTCAGGAACCCGTCGGGCGTGCGGACGTACGCCAGCGCCTCGACGTCGAGCGTCTCCGACTCGATGGCGAGCCGCCATCCGCCCGTGCCCATGCCGGTCGCGCCGGCCAGGCCCTTGGCGGCGTTGCCGGACTCCAGGTCCCCCGTGTGGAAGTGCGTCGCCGCCCGCGGGCCGAGGGCGAGCGTCAGCGGCGCGTAGGCGACCCCCGCGTCGTCGGTCGCCACGATGCTCGCCTCGCCCGCCGCGTCGGAGTGGTTCAGCACGCGCACGAAGCCCTGCCGCCGGGCGTCGGAGGCGGGCGGGAGGTACCAGGCGGCCTCCGGCTCCGTCACGGTCGCGCCGAACGTCTGCGACGCGGACGCGCCGTCCGGATCCTCCGCCGTGGCCGTGATCTCCGCCGTGCCGCGCCCGAGCCCGCGCACGGTCAGCGTGTCGCCGTCGACCTCGACGGCGGCGACCGCCCCGTTCGAGGACTGCGCTTCGTACGCCAGCGCGTCGCCGTCCGGGTCGTCGAAGGCGTCCGACAGGTCGATCTCCAGTCGCGCGCCGACGCGCAGCGTCGCGTCCGCGATCGGCTCCGCGGCCTGCGGCGCCCGGTTGGCGACGTCCGTGCCGCCCGCGTCCCCGTCGTCGTCGTCCGGATCGTCGCCGCCCGGCGCGCCACCGCCGCCACCGCCGCCCGGGGACCTCGACGGCGGGTCTTGCGGATCCTCCGGGTCCTGCGGCCCGGCCAAGTCCGTAGGGTCGGGTTCGCCCGGGCCCCACACCACCGTGATGACCGGGGAGAGGCCGTAGAGCCGGTTGGAGTTGGCCGAGCTGTCCGTGTTGCCCGAGGCGGTGGTGGCTCCGAGCTCCCGGCCGAGGGTGTGGGGTTTCCCGACGATGGGGTTGGCGTCGCCGACCTGGTAGCTCACGTGATTCGTGCCGTCCGGCCTGGAGCCGGTCCACACCTTGGTCAGTTGGCTGGTGAGTGCGTTGCCGTTCTCGTCGGTGGGATTGCCTTGCGGGCTGGTCTGGTTGTGGTCCCAGCTGCCGTCGTAGAAGTCGGCGTAGTCGTCCGCGACCTTGGGGCCGTTCACCCAGTAGATGGGTACGCCGCCGCGGCCTTGGGAGCGGCTGTTGGGCCGCATGTGGTCGGCCACGGCCCAAGGCTGCACCAGGGCGCGGAACTGGCTGCTGAAGGCCGCCAGATGGTCGTTCGCTGCCGCGCGCTGCTGCACGAAGCTGTTGTAGTGGCCGACCGTGTTGTTCGACGCCGCCGTGCCCGTGGAGGTGACGAACAGCAGCCGGAAGCTCTGTTCGTTGGTGAACAGCGCGTTGTTGGCGCCGTCCTTCGGGATGAGCGCCCAGTCCTCGTCGACGGTCGGGGCGTCGGCTGCCGGGGCCGAGCTGTCGTAGTCGAGCACCGCCACCGTCACGCTCGCCACCGGAATCGGCTCGTAGCCGCTGCCCGCGCCGCCGTGCGTCACCGTCACCGACTCGTCCGCAAAGTCGGTGTCCTTGACGCCCGTCACCGTCACCGTCTGCGCGGTGGACCAGTTCATCGGGGTGAAGGTCAGCGTGTTGTCGGTCGCCGCGGTGCTCACCGCGACCGCGCCGGTGTCGCCGCTCGCGGGCGTGATGACCACGTTCTCCGCGGGTTCGTGGTCCAGCTTCACCGTGTAGGTCGTCGTCGAGCCCTCGTCCACCGACACCCGCGTCGGCGCGACCGTGACGCCCTTGGGGGCCGCGTCCTCGAGCCTCACACGGACGGTCGAGCCTTGGACGGGCCGCTGCCAGGATTTGGGCAGCTTCCACTTGTAGTTGTTCGATAGGCCGTCCGCGTCGTTGGCATCGCCGTCGTCGTTCCCTCGGGCTGCCTCGCTCAGCGCGAAGTCGCCGTTGATCACCAGCGTCAGGTCGCCCACACGGTTCGACGGGAGGTCCTTGTCGAGCGTCAGGTGGAGCCTTTGCCCACTTCTGGCTCCTCCCCATCGGACGCTCTTGACCCGGTAGTTCGTGGCGTCCAGCGTGAAGTCGTCGTCGCTCAGTTCGCCGTAGCCGCACCCGCCGTTGACGGGGACATCCAGGCAGTACCCCTTTGCGCTCCGATTGCTCGTCGTGTCGATGCCGCCCACTTCCAGGGAAGCGGTCCAGAAGGTGCCGGTGTCGTCCGGACAGGCGGTACAGACTTGCGCGTGGGCCGGCAGCGCCGCTGCAAGCGCCAGCACCGCCGCCGGGACGGCGCAGCGCCAGCGCCCGGGACGGCGCCCCGTCGCCTCGCCTCGCGCACATGAGGACAAAAGGCCCCCGCGCTCGGTGCATCGCCCGACAACGCGCCGTGTCCAGGCGATTCCTGCGGGTGTCTTCATGTGTGTCTCCATGTGCGGGTTTCCGGGCCGTACCGAGTTCTCCATGATAAATGAGTGGGCGGCCCCCTTGTGTCAGGAAACAGTCTCGAATGAGGATTTTCAGTGTTGTATTTACATCGATTTGGCGCTGTAACGCCTTTTGACTTCACCCGACCGCCGGTCGCGCCGGGCCGCGCCCGTCCTGCAGCCGCCGCAGCACCGGCGAACCGCTCCGCCAGCGTCGGCACGTCGGAACGCCGCGCACTCCACCCGCCGGCGCGCTCGACCGTTGGCGCGACGCCCGCGGCGACAGGTAGCGTGCGCGAAGCGCACGCCCGCTTGTCTGATCGGGAACAGCCGAACGCGGAGCCGTTTCCCGGTAGCGAAGGTCGGGTTGGGACTTCGGGAGGATCGGTCGCGCGGAGCCGCCTACCGGCTCGCGACCGCTGTCATGCGCAAGCTGATCGTGCCTGCCACCACGCTGCTGAAGGACGACCGCGAGTGGCTTCCGTCGACCTCCCGGCTGAGCGGCGAAGCATGACGTCCCGCCGCCGCGGCCACGGCCGGGCCGCTGCGCCCTTGCGATCGCGTGTCGCGTTGGGCCCGTTGGAACAAGCCCGCTCCCCCGCGAGCGGCACTTTGGTGTAGCGCGTCAACCATGATGAGAAGCCCGCGACAACCAAGATGAGAAAACGGCGCGGCGGGTCTTCTGTTTCGACGTCGGTGGCGAGCGTGGAAGCGGGAACCGCCCGAGCCTGGATGTCGAGCGTTTCATGATGCGTTGTCCGGCTTGGCGGCGTTCTGCGCCGGAGCGAGCTGTGGATTGACCTGCGTATTGGCGGGCGTGGCGCGCTTGGCCGCCTTGCCGCGATTGCGGTTGGCCTCGACGGAGGCGACGGCGGTGCGGCGGCGATAGCTCTCGACGTTGAGTTCGAAGATCGTGGCGCGGTGCACCAGGCGGTCGACGGCGGCGAGCGTCATGGCCTGGTCGGGGAAGATCGAGCCCCATTCGCCGAACGGCTGGTTGGCCGTGACGAGCATGGAGCGGCGCTCGTAGCGCGAGCTGATGAGCTCGAACAGCACGCTGGTCTCGGCCTGGTCCTTGCGCACATATGCGATGTCGTCGAGGACGAGGAGGTGGTACTTGTCGAGTTTCCGGATGGCGGATTCCAGCGCCAGTTCCTGCCGCGCGACCTGCAGCCGCTGCACGAGGTCGGTGGTGCGCGCGTAGAGGACGCGGAGGCCGTTCTCGACGAGCGCCAAGCCGATCGCGGCCGCCAGATGGCTTTTGCCGCCGCCGGGATTCCCTATGAGGATCACGTTGGCCCCCTGGTCGAGCCAGCGGTCGCCGGCGGCCAGCGCGTTGACATGGGCCCTGGAGACCATGGGGACGAGGTCGAACTCGAAGTTGGCCAGCGTCTTGCCGGGCGGCAGCTTGGCCTCCGCGAGATGGCGCTCGAAGCGCCGGCGTGCGCGGTCCGCGATCTCCTGCTCGCCCAGCGCCGCGAGCAGTCTCGCCGCGGGCCACCCCTCCTTGTCGGCGCGTTCGGCCAACTGCCGCCACATGGCCTTGGCGCTCGGCATGCGCAGCTCGGTGAACATCAGGTCGAGTCGCGCGGTGTCGACGGCGCTCAAGACGCGCCTCCCGCGGTCGGCTGCCGCATGGTCGTGGCCGGAGTTGCCGCGAGCAGGACGTCGTAGTCGGCGAGGGATCCCAGTTCGACGTTCACCGCGGGCAGCGGGGTGGCGGCGGGGGCGAACGCCGCCGCCAGCGCGTCGACGTCGGGCAGCGCGCCCGCGTCGAGGCAGGCTTCGAGTCGCTCGGCCAGGGCGGCTTCGCAGTTGCGTTCGTGGGCCAGCGCCAGCAGCGCCACGGCATCGCGGCACGCCCGGCGCTCGCTCCCGGCGTCGAGCAGCGCCTCGAAGGCGCGCCGGTACGCATCGCGGGGGAACAGCTGGTCGCGGTACACCAGGTTGCGCAGCGCCATGGGCTTGCGCCGCAGGCTGTGGATCACATGCCGGTAGTCGACGACATGGCCGTTGCGCCCGTCCGCGGTCGTCCGCCCGCGCGGCAACGTCGTCAGCGGCGACGTGCCGAGGAAGACCTCCAGACGGTCGTCGTAGAGATGCACGGTCAACTGGTGGCCGACGAGGCGCGACGGCACCGAGTAGAACACGCGCCGCAGGGTGAAGCCCCCGAACGAGGTGACGCGCACGCGGACCGGCTCGAAGTCGTCGGTGCGCCGCGGCGGCAGCGGCCGAAGCACGGCGCGCTCGGCGTCGATGCGGGTGCGCAGGTGGCTGTTGCGGCGGCCGACCACCTCGTCGACGAAGGCGCGGTAGTCGGCCAGGGCGGCGAAGTCGCGCGAGCCGCGCAGCAGCAGCGCATCCTCGAGAGCGCGCTTGAGATGGCCGTGGGGTCCTTCCACGGCGCCGTTCTCGTGCGACTCGCCGCGGTTGTTGCGCGTCGGCGCCATGCCGTAGTGGGCGCACAGGGCGGCGTAGCGCTCGGTGGCGTCCTCGCGCTGGTTCGCATCGAGGTTGCGGTAGGCGGCGGAGAGGCTGTCGCTGCGGTGCTCGCGCGGCGCGCCGCCGAGCGTCCACAGGGCCTGCTGGAGCCCTTCGGCGAGCGCCGTGAAGCTCTCGCCGCCGAGCACCACGTGCAGGTGCGAGAAGCCGGAGTAGGCCAGCCGGAAGTGGTACAGGCGGTGGTCGAGCGGCTCGCCGGCCACGACGACGCCGAGGCCGCCGGCGTCGGTGAAGTCCGACAGCCCGAGTTGTCCGGGCGGGTGGGTCTGGCGGAACACGAGCTCGCGCTCCGGACCGTGCTTCGCGCGCCACTCGCGTACGCGCCGCTCCAGCGTGCGGCGCACGCCGCGGCCGAGTTCCGGATGCCGACGCATCAGTTCCTCGAAGATCCCCACGGTGCGCAGGTCCGGCGCCTGCTCGAGCATCGGCACGATCTCCTCGTCGAAGATCCCGGACAGCGGGTCCGGCCGGCGGTTGCCGCCGTGCCTGACCTTGGCGGACGGCAACCGCGGATCGATCTCGATGCGGTACGCCGTGGCGGTGCTGAAGCCCGCCTTGGCCGCAGCCACCTGCGGCGAGTGTTGTTGTCGAAGATGCATGTAAAGCCTCGTCTGGTGATCGGTGACGTGTCGGCCCGGCATCGGATTCCGTCCATGGAAAGACGGACACCCTAGCCGGGGATCGCCGCGACCGCCGCGGGGCCTCCGGCCCCGCGGCGCGCGCATGGCTCGGTCGGGCTACGCCCTCCCTCCCCATGCGCGCAAGATCGGCTTTCTCACCTTGATTGACGGCGGTTTCTCACCTTGATTGTCGCTGGACAACTTTGGACCGACCGGTCCTAGTTCGCACCGGAGGAGCGGCGCGCCGACGCCGGAACCGGGGCACCCGTGCCGGCTGAAGCGCACGGACGGCGGCGGCGACGCGGCAGCCGGGCCAGGCGCGAGGGGGCCGCGACTCGGACCGCGAGCGTCGTGCAGCGGGCGACGGCATCGTCGACGAGGAGGACGCGCCGCGGAGGGCGCGCAAGGCGACGGATGCGCAGGCTGCGGGCGTACCGGTCGCGCCAGACGCCGGCGGAGCCGTCCGGCGGATGTCCGGACAGCCCCGCGCGGTCGGCCTAGGCGGCCTTGCGGAAGGTGCCGCTGCCGTAGTCGTAGACCTGCTCGCCGTCGCCGTCGTCGATGAAGATGACGGGCTTGCGGCCGTCCGGCCAGCGGCGCTGGTGGTAGTAGTTCGTTCCGAGCCAGGCGCGCGTCGGTTCGTCGAGCTCCTCGAGGGAGGGGGCCGCGGCGATGACGTCGCCGAGGCAGCTGCGGGAGACGTAGCGGCGCTCGGGGGAGACGCCGTCCTGGACGTGCAGGCTGACGCCGGCGAAGTAGAGGTCGGCCGGCATCGCCACCCGTTCGCAGCTCGTCCTGGTCGAGAGGGCGCGGACGGTCAGGCCCTTGCGGCTGCGCGGGACCGCGGGCTCGGCGGGGTCCGCCGGCGCGGTGCGCAGGAGGTCGGTCTCGCACATGGCGTTGCGGGGAAGGTTGTTCATGGTCGGTTCTCCTCTGCTGGTCTGGTGGGCGATGCCCGTTGCGGACGCCTGCGCGGCACGCCGCGTCCGACCGTCAAGGCCGGCCGACCGGAGGGAGGCCGCCCGCAGGGCCGCCTTGACGGCGGCCCGGGGTGCCGCGAGGTTGCCGGCCACGGGCGTCGTCTGGACGGCGGGCGCGTCCGTCGGGACCGTGCGGATCGTGCGTTTCGGGATCGACGACCAGGTTGCCGCGGCGGTCGCGGACGTGGGTGGGGGCCTCGTGCGGCCAGCGGTCGTGCGGAAACGGACGCGGGCGGTGCGGGGGTGCGCTGTTCGGGATGGTTCGCCGGGTGGTCATGGTCCCTTCCTCGGGCGTGGTGGCGTTGTGGGCATGCACCGGGCCCGGTGGCTCGTTGTCGATGGGGCTAGTCGCGCGCGGTGGGTGCGGGCACGGCGCGCCAGACCGGACGGCGGTCGTTGTTGAGGTAGACGAGGTCGCGCGTGCCGTCGGGGAAGCGCACGGCGAGGTCGTTGCCGTGGCGGCCGGCGTCGAGCAGGTCGACGGCGAGGTCGCGGACGGTGTCCGACGGGGCGAAGGCGACGGGCGTGCGCGTCTCGGGGAGGAGGATCTCCGCGAAACGGCCGTCGACGGGCCAGGGCGGCGGACTGTCGGCGGCCTCGACGATCGGCACGCGGGCCTGGGCGGCCAGGCGGTAGGCGGGACCCGAGTCGGTGCGGCGCGGATGCCGTCCGCCGCCGGCGTAGAGGTTGGCGCGGGCGTCGGCGAGGCGCTGGACCGTGGCGGCCCTGGACTCGCCGGGCTGCACGCGGACGCGGCGACCGTCGTGCCAGACGTCGACGGCGAGGCAGCCGGCGACGGCGATGCGGGCGGCCTCCTGGGCCGAGTGCGAGACGGCCGCGGCGCGTCCCTCGAGGTGGCAGATGTACTTCATCGGGTGGTCTCCGGGGTTGTTGGTCGGAAGGCACGGGACCGGAACCGTGGCGCGCGGAGGCGCGTGCGCGGTCCGGCGGACGGGATCGCGAGAGGAGGCGGGTAGGTGCGCCGCGACCAGTCCGGGGCGGTGAAGCGCACCGCGGCGGCGCCGCAGGCCGTGGCCTCGGGCAGGGCGCCGATGCAGGCGGCGAGCGTGCAGCCGCGGGCGACGGCGTCGTCGACGACGAGGATGCGACGCACGCGGCGCGGAACGGGCGCGGCGACGAGCGCGCCGGCGTAGCGGGACTCCCACGCCGAGATGTCGCGGGGCCGGGGATCCGGCGGGAGGTGGCGGTGCTTGGTGACGGGGGCCGTCAGATGGAGGAGTTCGAGCGCCGGGACGCCGAGAGCGCGGGAGAGTGCGTCGGCGAGCGCGAGCGTGCGGTGGGGCGCGCCCGCGGCGGCGCGGTCCGGGGAGAGTGGCACGGGCACGACGGCGTCGAAGTCGTCGGTGCCGGCGACGTGGAGCGCGGCGGCGATGCGACGCGCGTAGACGGCGGCGTGGGCGAGATCGCCGGCCTTGAAGGCGTAGAAGCGGCTGGTCTCGCGGTGGAGGGCGGTCGAGGACGGGACCCGGCGGAGATTGAGCTGCCGGCGCGTGGCGACGACGGTCGGGGCGGCGACGAGCAGGCCGGCGTGCACGCGCGGGGCGAGCACGGAGAGGGTGCGCGCGTCGGGATGGCCGTGGTGCCGGCGGGCGGGATCGTCGAGCCAGCGGCGTACCGCCGGGACGACGACGGCGAGCGCGGGTCCGGCGGCGACGGGGTCGCCGAGGGCGCTGTACGCGACGAGCCGCCGTGCCGGGGCGTGGCGGGGCCGCAAGCGGACGCGGACGCCCGCGCGGAGGAGGTCGGCGGGCCAGTGCGCGAGGTAGTCGCGCGCCGCGGCGGCGACTCCCGGAAGATCCGGGGCGGTCCCCGCGGGCTCCCCGAAATGGCCGAGCAGGGCGAACGGCGCGAGCGGTCGCGCTTCGGGGTCGCAGGAGAACGTGACCGCCGGCTGGTCGCGCCGAACGAGGTCCGGGACCGCGAAGGGCGGCTGGCCGGGCGGCCATGCGACGCGCCGGCTGGGACGGACCGGGTCGACGAGGCGCAGGAGGTGGGCGGCGGCGACGTAGGTGTCGAAGGCGGTGTCGGAGGCCTGTCCGATCCAGGCGCCCCGGCCGTCGTCGGCGCCGAAGCCCGGCGGAAGCGGCGGGAGGTGGCCGGCGGTGCTGGCGTTCACTGCGTGGTCCTCGTGTGGATGGGGACGCGCCCCGGTGCGGCCCGTCGCGCGCGGGCTGGCGGGCGGTCAAGGCCGAGGCCCTTGGGCCGAAGCCGCGTAGCGGATCCGCCTTGACGGCCCGGCGGCACGTGCGAGGGTGCCGCGGTCGGGGTGTGTCGGGGGTGGGAAGGTCGGCGACGGTCGGCGGGTTCCGCCCAATGTGCGCCCGGCGGCCGTGGTGTGGCGGCGCATGCCGAAGTCGGCACTGCCCGCGTTGCCGCACTAAGGCGAGGGCCGTGTCGCGGAAACCGCGGCGCGGCCGTCGAGGCGCGGACGTGTCGGGTGCGAACAGCCGAGCGGTACGCGGCTTGGTAACGGTCGGGCGGTTGGCCTCGACGCAGCCGGCGGGCGGTTTGGCCAAAGGGGATCGGCCATCGCGCACATGCCGTCTCGTCGGGTGTTGGTCGACGAAGGTCACATGGTCGGTTGTCGCCGTTTACGGGCGGGCCGTGTGGCCGATCAGGCCGGCGCGGATGCCACGTGGGACCAACGCCGGGATGTCGGCCGCGTGGTCGGGATGGAAGTCGGCCTCGTCGCACAAGGTGGCGTCGTCCCGGTCGCCGTTGAACGGCTCGAGACCGAACAGATGCGGATGGCGTTTGTGCTTGGCGCTGCCTGCGTAGCGGACGGTGTCGAGCAAGCGCTCGACGAGGTCGTCGGGCGGCATGGGCATCAGGCGCCGCTTCTCGTTGTGGGAGCGGCGGGGACGCGAGCGGCGGTGACGGGGTTGCGGCACGGCGGGAATCTCGTGTTCTGTTGCGGATTCAGGACGGCGGTGTGCTGAACGCGCGGGAGGGGTGCAAGTCGGGGCGCGTCGGGCCGCCTGCCAGGAGCCGGGCATCGGCCCACTGGGAAGTGATGTGCGACTGTACAGCGCGCACCGGCGGCGTCGAGGTCCGCGATTACGTGCCGGCTGCGCGGCGCGAGATGTCGTGGCAGGCCGCGCGTGCGGGTGTGCTCGTAGAGCGCTTGCAGTGCCTTGCGCGCGAACTTCGTCGATGCCGTCGCGGTGCGTGGCTCCAGCGCAGCGGAGGGATGGGCGAAGGACGCTGCCCGGAACTACGCGGCATGTCCGGCGTCCCATCCGTCGCGCCAGGCGTCGGCGCGGCAGTCGGCGGGCGTTGGCGTGCGGCCGGGGTCGAACGACCGTTGGCGGGGCGGCGGACGGTGTTCGTCGACGATGCGGAACGCGCGCCTGCGCCCGGCGTCGGCGTGGGCCCACAGGCGCGCGAACGCGGGAGCGAGGGACTCGCCGTCGGCCGGGCAGCCGCGCAGGTGGCGCAGGATGGCGAGCGCGTCGCGGCGGGCGTCGTTGGCGTCGGCGAGTGCGGCCCGGGCCAGCATCGCGTGTCCGCGGACCTCGTCGCACTCGCGCTCGAGTTCGGCGACGAGTTCGGCCATGCGGTCGGCCGCGTGGGCGGCGGCCACCGGGTCGTCGTAGACGTCGGGATCGAGATAGTGGCAGTCGGAGTCGTTGGACTCGGCCAGCGCGTAGTAGCTGACCGGGGGATCGACGTCCTCGTCGTCCCCGACATCTTCGTCGGCGTCGTCCGCCAACGCGTAGACGAAGCCGGTGATCGTCTCGAACTGGTCGCAGTCGGCGTACCAGCCGGTGTGGCGGGCCCTGGAGACGCGGTCGTGCCGCTCGAACCGCCACGCGCGCGCGGGTTCGATATGCGACGGATCGACGAGGTGGGCGGTGATCCCGCAGGCAAGCCGCCGCGCGGGGGGCACCCGGTGGAAGGCGTCGGGGACGGCGGTGAGGACGGACTGCATGCGATGTCTCCAGTTTGGTGGTTCGATTCGGGGTTCCGGATCCGTGCCGGCTGTGCGGGGAGCTCGACGGCGGTGCCGGACCGGGCGCTACACGAGGCCGTGGAACGGGTCGATGTCCTCTGGGCGCGGCTGGCCCGCCTGGATGCGCGCGTCGCGTTCGGCCGCGAGGCGGCGGCAGGCGGCGTCGACGCGGGCATGCCAGGCGTCGAGGCCGGCGCGGGTGCGGAACGTGAGCGTGGGCTGGCCGTGGAGGCGGCCAAGCGCGGGCCGTTCCGGGAGCGGCGGCAGGGGGTCGTGGACGTCGGGGTCGTCGTCGCCTGCGCCCGGGGCGCGCGGTCCGGAGGAGGAGGACGGACCGCGCGCGGCCCGGGGAGGGGACTCCGCGGCGGATCGAGAGGCGTGCCGTGGCATGGCGCTGCTGTTCCGTTGCGACGGGGCTTGCCCGATGCCGCCCCGCAGCCGGGCGCGGCGGGTGCCGGTCAGGGCCCTGCCCGCAGGGTCCCCGCGAGGGGAGCCTTGACCGGCACCCGGCGGGGACGGCCGGGTCGGGCGGCGGGCCTGCCCCGAGGGTGGGGACGCGGATTTGGCGCAGCTTGCGTCCATCTTCGCGAACGGCCTAGGGGTCGTAGCGCAGGAGGACGAACCGTGCGGGGGCGACCGGCTCGTCTACGTCGAAGCTCGCGATGAACGCGGCGGCCCGCTCGCCGATGCCGTTGGCGCGGCGGTCGCCGCCGGGGTCGCCGTATGCGGCGATGCGGCGTGCGTCGCGGGCCTCCCGGACGAAGATCCCGCTGCGTAGGACGGTGACGCGCACCCGGCGGCTGCAGGCGGCCGCGAAGGCGCGGCGGAAGGCGATGGCCATTGCGCAGTCGCCGGTGCAGTCGCGGACGCCGAGGGCGATGTCGTCGCCGGTGACGTCGACGTCGAGCACGTCCGGGATGGTCGGGGAGGGTGTTGTCATGGCGTGGCCTCCTGCGGCGCGGCCGCGGCGCGTTGAACGGTGTGGGACGTGAAGTGCGCGTTGCCGTCGACAGCCGTGCGGCTGCCGGTCCGTGCGGGCCGGTCGGCGGTGGACGGCGTCACGGGGCAATCCGCCTCGCGGCGTCGTGCGCGGCCTGCTTGAGTTCGGCTGCGGCCACCGCGGCACGGCGCGTGTCGCGATCGGGCGCCAGCTCGCGCCAGCGCGACTGGTTGAGCCGGGCGAGCACCGCCCGGCGCACGCGGGCGAGGTTGTCGATGGCGCAGTTGCCGGGGTCGCCGTCGAGGTGGACGATGCAGTGGCCGGCGGGAACGGGGCCGTGGGTGCGTTCCCAGACCACGTGGCGCAGCGGTCGCATGCGGCCGGGGGCGCCCGTGTAGGGGTTGACGTCGTCGGTCTTGACGCGGAGTTCGCCCGGGCTCTTCCGGCAGCGGCTCGCCGTGACCGTGCCGGCGTCGAGGACGTTGGTGCGCGTGCCCTTCGGGAAGCGGCCGGTGCGCGCGCCGCCGGTCGTGACGCCGTGGTCGGAGAGCCACCAGCGCAGCGACCGCGTGGAGACGGCGAGGCGGTAGCGGCGGTTGAGCGCCTCCGCGGTTGCGCGCAGGGAGTGGTCGCGGTAGTGGCGCTTCGCGAAGCGCGCCTGGGCCCAGGTGAGGAGCGGCGCCCGGGCGTTGCCGATCGCCTCGGCGTGGTAGCTCCTGAAGTGCATGCGTACGACCGCGGCAATCCACTGCGTGGTGACGCGGCGGCGGAAGCGCCGCGAGAAGTCGCGCGCCAGTTGCCGCTTGCAGGGCGGGGTGCGGCGGCCGCGCTCGAGGATGCTGCGCGCGCACCACTCGCGCTGGAGCCAGTCGAGCTGGCGGTCGGTGGGCGTCACGGGGCAGGGTCCGCGTCGCTCGCGTCGGCGCGGGCGAGCGGGAAGAGCGCCTGCGCGGGCCTGCCGCGGAGCGGTTGGATTTCCGTGTCGCGCAGACGCGTGACGTGAACGGGCGGTCGTCCGCCGCGTGCCGCCGGACGCTGCGGCCGCAGCGCGCGGGCGAGGTGGCCCGCGTAGACGCCGACGACCTTCCAGTAGAGGGCCATCGGCGCCTTGTGGCGGTTCCAGGACGTGCGGGCGCGGTCGAGGGCGTCGGCGCGGAGATCCAGCAGGGCGTCGCGCAGCGCGTCCCGGGCGGGGGCCGGCAGTTCGTCGAAGCGGCGGCGCCACCGGGACTGGAGCTCGTGGTCGCGCGCGCGCAGACCGGCGCGTCCCGTCGTCACGGACCGGGCTCCGGGTCGGGCGAGAAGTAGCGGTAGCCGAGCGCCCGCGCGGCGTCCATGAGGGCGATGCGCAGCGCGGGGACGGTGGCGTCGCGGTCCACGGCCACGGTCTCGGTGCCGTTGCGGTTGACGACGCGGACCTGGTCGACGCCGGCGTGGATGGCGGTCTGGGCGGCGAGGATCGGTGCGGCCGCGGTGATGGCGCGGCCGTCGACTTCGAAGACGGTCATGGCGGTTCTCCTGGGCAGGTCGGCGGGCTCAGGCGCGCCCGCGGGAGGTGTTCGGCGGCGTGGAGGCCGGCGCCGTGGCGGACGCCCCCGGGGGTGGCGGCAGGGCCTCGGCGGGCCGGTCGAACAGCGCCGGCAGCGGCACGTTGGTCTGTTCGACGCGTGCGGCGTGGGCGAGCTTGGCGGCGTCGAGGCCGAGGCGGCCGGCGTCGAGGATGCGCCCGGAGACGTCGGCGAGCGCCTTGGAGCGGTCGATCTCGACCTTCAGCTGGTCGGCGGTGAGGGCCTCGTCGCCGAGGCGTTCGACCTGGGCGAAGAGGTGGGTGGTGAGGTCGGCGAGGCGGTTCTTCACGGGCTGTCTCCGGTGTCGGCGTCGGCCACGACGACCGGCGGGTTGGGGGAGGCGCGGAGCGCGGCGCAGAGCGACGCGTCGAGTTCGTGGCCGCAGCGGAGGCTGGCGGCAACGGCGAGGGCGACGTCGGGGTGGACGTCGAAGACGCGCTCGACGAGGTCCGGCAGCCGGTCCGCGAACGGGGACTGGTGGATCCAGTCGAGCAGGCGTTCGGCGGCCGTGGCGAGGCCGTGCTCGTAGCCCGCCTCGAAGCCGTGCTCCTGGAAGCTCGCGAGCTTGGCGGCGACGAGCGCGTGCGGGAAGGCGACGACGTCGAAGGTGTGCGTCTGCGGGCCGGGGCCGCTGACAGCCTCCTCGTGCAGCGTGCGTGCGTCCCCGGACGCGTCGTCGTACTCGCCGCGCAGGGTGATGGCGACGATCGGATCGTGCTTGCCGTCGTGAAGCGGTACGCGGACGACGGCGAAGGACGCCTGGTCCTCGATGACGAGGGGGACGGCCGGCTTCCCGCCCCTGTGCGGGCACTGGGACCACGGGCAGAGGTCGGCGGCGGGCTTCTGCGGCGGGGCGTGGACGCCGCCGTCGAGACGGCGGTGGACGACGCCGTCCTGGCGTGCCGTGCACGTGTGGCCGCAGAGGTTGCAGGGGTACGGAAGGCTCATGGGCGGTTTCCTTTCTGTGTGGTGGACTGTGGATGGAAGTGGCCGACGGGGCCGAGGAAGGCGCGGAGGGCCTCCTCGAGTTCGCTGTACAGGGCGTCGCCGTCGTGCAGGCCGGCGTCGACGAGGGCGGCGGCGGCGATCGCGGCGGCGGCCGCGGGATTGGAAGGATCGGCGGCGGGCCGGCCGTCGCGGCCGAGTTGGCCTTCGGCGTACGCCTCGCCGGCGCGTTCGAGGGCGTCGAGGGCGATGCGCCGGCACTCTCCGCGCGTAGGCGGTGGTTCGCTCGCGAGGATCGCCGGTTCGATGTCGGCCGGGCGCGCCGGGGCGAGGTGCGCGGCGACGCGGTCGACGGCGTCGACCAGGACGTCGAGGATGGCGGCGATCTCGGCCAGGCGGGGGTCGTCGACCCCGGCCCGTGCAGTCCGCGAGGCGGGTTCGGGTTGGTCCTGGACGGTCGCCGCGATGCCGGGCGGGAACGCGGCGATGACCGCGGCGAGCTGGTCGTCGTCGAGCCAGTGGATCTCGACGGCGTCGGCCGAGCTGCGCAGGACGGCGCGCTGCCGACGGCCACGACGGCCGACGTACTCGCGGTACACGGCGGGGCCGAGGGCGACGACGGTCTCCGCGAGGCGGTCGACGCGGGTGTCCTGGCGGGCGAGGATGCGCTTCTCCATGGGCGTCTCCGGGTCAGACGGCCGGGGCCAGCCGGGCGAGGATCTCGAGCGCATGGCACGTGGGCTCCTGCAACGGGTGGGCGAGGTCGTCGGGCGGGCCGCCGGCGCGGGCATGGCAGGCGACCCGGTCGCAGGTGCCCGTAAGGGCGCGCTCGCACTGGGAGGCGAGCCACTCGCGGTTCCAGTCGAGGAGGACGCCGTCGTCGGGGACGCACGCCGGCAGCGGGTCGTGGTCGCCGATGCGGCGGCGGATGCGCATCAGGATCCGGCCGAGCTCGTTGCGTCCGGCGCCGCGGCAGACGCCCCAGTAGGTGTCGCCCCAGTGGTTGCCCTCGACGAGTTCGGCGTCGCCGGTCGCCAGCAGGCGGCGGCGGAGTTCGGGGACGCCGAACTTGGCGACGAGGATGGACTGCATGAGCTGGCGCTTGACGGTCTCCCAGTCGGGACGCAGCTCGACGGCGCGCCCCGCACGCTTCGCGGCGCCCGGTGTCGGCGCGGCCGCGATGCGCTCGCGCTCGGCGGAATCGAGGGTCTTGTACGCCTGGTAGGGGTGTTCGGCGGTCTGCCAGCGCTGGCCGTTCCAGGCGAACGGGTGGCGGTGGAAGTTGCTGAGGAAGGCGTGGGCGCCGGTGAAGGCGGCGATGGTCGCGGTCACTGCGTCTCCGGGTCGATTCGAAGGGCGGAAGCCCGATGCTCCGCCCGGGCGCGCGGACGGCCGGGCGGTCAAGGCTGAGGCCCCCGAGGGCCGAAGCCGCGCAGGCGGCGTGCCTTGACGGCCCGGCGGACCGCGCGAGGCTGCGGCGGCGGGGTTCCGCGGGTTGCGTGTGCTAAGGTCCGGGTTGCTCGAGGTCCGCGCGTTCGCGCGGGCATCCTTGGTGCGGCCCGTGCGAGGTCCGCTGCAACGGCGATCGAAGGGGAGACACGGCAACGGCCGTCGACCGACGCGTGCGCGTTCCGGGCGAAGGCGGCGACGACTGGGCGGGCGAGGTGGCGGCGCGCGCCGCGGCGGCAGGGCTCGTCGACATGGTCGTGGACATCGTCACCGCCGGTCGGACGCGAATGCGACATCGAAAGTCGGCCCGCGGCGACAAGGGATGCCGCCCCCGTTCGCGGGGCGCGTCGTGGGCGGACTGTGGCGCGGATTGGCGTCGGCTTGGCCGTGGAGCCGCCGGACGGCCCGAGCGGGCCGCGAAGAGGAGGAATCGTCCCATGCGGGATCAGGCACGGGAGCATCGGTCGGTGCGCAGGCTGGATCGCGGGGCGTCGGCGGGACGTCGCCGGGTCGGAGCGCGGGCCGTGGCGTTGCCGCTAGCATGTTCGGCTGCGTCGATGGCGGTGGCCGTTCTGCTGGCGCGATCGCACGCGGCGTTGTTCCCGGACGTGCCGGGCGACTGGTGGGCGGCGCTGGGGGCGTATGCGTTCGCCGGCGGGGTGTTCGCGGGCCTCGCGGTGGGAGCGCTGATGTTCCGGGGCGATGCGCGGAGGACGCTGCAGAAGGGGCGAGGGGGCGAGCGTCGGGATGGCTGCGGCGGGCGCCGGCGGCGGTAGTCCGAGTCCTATGGTCGATGGCGCAGAAGGTCCGCGTTGTTGCGCGGGCATCCACGTGGGGGGCTGACCGGTCCTCGAGAATCCACAGCCCTAGAGGAGATGACGCGTGACGAAGGTCATGGAAGACGAGTACGCCGGTCCGAGCGTGATGAAGGACGGCATCGGGGAGCTGGTCGGCGACATCGCCGACGGCGTGCCGGGCGCCGGGGAAGTGCGGTTGCGGGACCCCAGGTTCGGCGACGTGCTGGTGGTGTGCCGGCTGGGCGTCGAGGCGGCGGAGTTCGCGGCGCTCGCGGGGATCTTCGCCACCGTCGAAGGCGGAGAGGAGCTGGCGAAGCGCGTCTCGGACATCTACGTCGTGAGCATGCTCAAGGTCTTCGTGGTGTCCGTTTCCGATGAGCGGGACTCGCTCGGTCGCCCCACGCCGCGCGGCCGGTTCCGTGGGTGTGCGTGCCAAGGCCCGGGGCGCTCGAGGTCGCGCGTTCGCCGGGGCATCCTTCGTGCGGCCCGTCCGGCCCGTTGCACTGTGATCGAAGAGCTGACATGGCAATGGCCGTGGACAGGCGCGCGCGTTCCGGCCAGGGCCGCGACGACTACGGTCGCCGGCGCTGACGTGACCGGCGGGGCGCTCGCACCTGGGGCGGGGCGTCCGCACTGCGCTTATGGCGTCGGTGCCGACGATCGACCGGCTGTGGATGCCGATGGACCGGAAAAAGAGTCCGCCGCCGTTGGGCAGCGCAACCGGGACGGTCGTCGTCAGGCGTACATCAAGCGCTCGCCCTTGGGTTCGGGAATCGGTCGCCCCAGTTCTCGGGCGGTGTCGATCCAGAACCGCATGGCGTCCTTGACGTTCTTCAATGCGGTTTCCTGATCGTCGCCGTGCGCCATGCACCCCGGCAACTCCGGCGCCTCCGCGATGAACGCCGCGTCTTCGTTGCTCCAATAGAGGATGATCTCGTAGCGATACATCAGCGTTCTCCTTCCAGCCCGTACTTCAGAATAAGGTTGCGGACCTGTCTGACCTGGTACGGCTTCGCCTGTCCGCCGCGGCTCTGTATGTTGATGATCTCCGGAATCCCCGCCTTGTGGTAGAGGTGGTGGCCGCCACGAACGCGCTCCGAAAAGCCGAGATGGAACAGCAACGCCCGCAGGTCGGCGAATCGGATGTTCGCGTCCGCGCGTCCGCCGAAGATCGCCTGCCTCAGGCGCTGGTGCCGGTCCATGGTCGGTGCTCCTCGATGCGGCCACTTGAGAGACCCTTGTCGC
This sequence comes from Candidatus Azotimanducaceae bacterium, assembly GCA_965203685.1. Classification (GTDB taxonomy): domain Bacteria; phylum Pseudomonadota; class Gammaproteobacteria; order Pseudomonadales; family Azotimanducaceae; genus VXYL01. Next base: position 3,225,231 of record OZ241908.1, on the reverse strand, counting down.
GGCTTCGCTCGCGTCGTCCGGGGTCGTGCATGCCCACGTCGCTCCGTGCCTGAAGCATGCGTTCGCATCTGCCGTGCCCCCTGCGGCTTCTCTCGGTTTCGCCTTCGCAGAAGTGGCACTCGCGTCGAAACACCTCTTGACCTCGCGCGGCCACGGCGCCGTCCGTTGCGCGGCCCACCATGGCGCGAATCATGCCACTCGGGACGTTCGATGACATCTCTCGGCCAGGGATGCGTTCGTTGTCTCGCGGCGCGAGTCGCGGCACCTCGAGCGGTACGGGTGCGGAACGGTCCCGGCCGGGAGCGACCGAGGCCGCCGGCTCGACAGCGTGGCGCGCACATTCCGCCTTGCCCGGATCGGGATTCCCAACGCCGCTCGCCTCGAACGCCGGCGCGTCTTCGACTGGCGCTGTGTCGCGGTGGGAGCGTGGCGCGAGAGGGGGACGGGGTTCGGGTCGTTGTCGGCGACCGGCCGTGTGTCCTGCACGTATGTGCCGAGGGTGGCTTTGAGGGTCGGTGTTGGTGCGCTGGCCGGAGTCCTGGGCGGACGCGAGGGCCGGGAAGGCGGCCGGGAATGGCGGCGTGTCAAGCGGCGTCCCGTCGGGCGGTTACGGCTGCTGCCGGAGGAGATGTCCGGCGTCGCTCGCGGCCACGTGGTCGAGGAAGTCCTGCGCGTCGTCCGCGGTGGGGAAGTAGCCGCTGTCGCGGGAGCCGGGCTCGGTGAAGCCGTCCGGGTTGGCGTAGGTGGTGCCGACGTAGAAGCCGGCGGCGGACTCGAGGACCTTGAGGTCGCTGTAGCGGCCGAGTTCCTCGGGGAAAAGATTGCGGATCATGGGTGATTTCACGTGGACCTCCTCGGGGTCGCGGGGTGGAAGGTGTTGCGCGGTGCGCCTCCCGGGCGCGGGCGGCCGCTCGGCGGGCGGTCAAGGCCGAGGCCCGCCAGGGCCGAAGCCGCGCAGCGGTGCGCCTTGACGGCCGGCTGCCGGGCGCCAGGCTGCGCCGGCGCGCTGCGCTTCGTATCGGTGGGGACGGACGGGGCGGCAGGGAGTCGTTGGTCTCAGCGATCTGGCAGGCGGGATCGCCGGGACTGGCGGACAGCTCCGTCGGCGTGGCGTCGCGGGGTTTCGTCGAGGGCCTCTCCTAGCGCGGCGGGTCGGGTTGGGACGCGTGTGGCGCGGGTTTCGGGGGGGTGGTAGGTTCGACGGGCTTCGCAGCGTCGGTTTCCGCCGGCGCTGCTTCCCGTGCGGACCGTCCGGTCCGCTTGATCCCTTCGACTTCGAGGAGAACTGCCATGTCTGACGATGTGGATGTCGGCGCGTGCGCGCCGCCCGGGCTGGTGGCCGTCAGGCTGCCCAACCGGGTGGCGCAGCAGCGGTCGCGCCGCGAGGCCGGGCTGAAGGCCGCGTTCGCGGACGCGTTCCGCGGCGTCTTCCTGCCCGTCGACGACGCCTTCGATGGGCGGCTCTGGGCGGAGCTGCTACTACGATGGGTGGACGGCGAGGCGGGGGGCCGCTGGCCGGTGGTCTGGGTGGGCGACGAGTGGGCGATGCTGGGCTGGGTGCCCGGCCGCATGGTCGTCAAGGCCCTGGAGACGGAGCGGGGGTTGATCGTCGAGGATCTCGACGGTTGACGCCCGGTCCCGTGGGGCCCACGCCGGTCGGGTGGCAAGGCGGACCGGCAGGGGGAGGAGGACGCAACGCGTGAGGGGAGGAGCATGGACGTCGTGGGAATGGGCACTGCATCAGTTGATTCGGTCACGGTGGGTTAGATCGCGTACGGTGGCGCGAGTAATCGGCGGTGTTGGCGAGCCGCGTGAGTCGGGGCGAGCGATAGTCGGGGGGCCTACGTGCATGTTTATCGTCGTCCGAACCGAAACGACACAGAGAAGAGTCCAGGATATATGCCCGCCGGACATTCTCTGTCGGCCGCGCACGGTATACTGCTGGCGGGGCAGAGGCTGAGGTCTGCCCATTGGGCCACGAGGGCCCACAGGTGCACAGGTGCGACAGGAGAACAATGTGGGTGTTGGAGAAGCTGGGGAAGTAGGCAGATCGGGCTGGCTCAACAAGCTGGCGGATCATGCTACAAAATGGATGCTATGGGTTGCCCTTGCGGCCGGGGTGGCTGCCATCGGTGTATTTGTCGGTGATAGTGTTTGGGGCGGGGGGTGTGTTGATTTGGGCGGGTACCGGTCGTCTGGTTGTGACGGCGTGGACTCGGCTAGTGTGCTGACAGGTGCGGTAGTGGCGTTCTGGCCCGATGCGACCGACGATTCGGAGGAACCGTGTCCCGTGGGCTGGACACCGTTCGACGAAGGGAAGGGGCGCTTCCTGGTAGGGGCGGGTACGCCTAACGCGGAGAGCGAATACCGTTATTGGAACCTTGAAGGCACGACCGACGACCGAGTGCTGACTACGTACCTCATGGGCGAGTTCGGTGGCGAAGAGAAACATGTGCTGACCGTGGCGGAAATGCCGCCGCACGAACATCACGCCAAGATCTGGTTCCCTCGAGAAGACGACGTGGACGGCAACTATCCCATCGCGAGGCAGGACCATCGCGACGGAACGACCGGAGTGCGAGGCGGAGGTGAACCGCACAACAACGTACCGCCTTTCATTGCTCTGTCGTTCTGCAAGTATGAAGGCCGGGGCTCAGGTCTTTGATGTGTGGCGCGTGAAGCCCAAGGCGGCTCGCGATGCTTCTGGCCGTTCAGCGGATCCGTATCGCAGACGGTCGAGGAGTGGTCGCGGCGTTGTCGAGACCGACCGGGTTGTTTGCCGCGCCAGTGAACGTGCGGCGGGGAAGGGCTTCGTAGGAGGATCTCGTGTGTGGTCGAGCTGCGTAGTGGTGGCGGGTTGTTTAGGGCTCGCAGTGGCGGTATGGGCGGTTCGCGCGGTTGCCGCGGAGGCGCTTACCAACGACGACGTCGTACGGCTCACAGAGGCGGGGCTCGCGCCGGTGGCGATCATCGCGAAGATTGAGTCATCGGCGGGGGCGTTCGATACTTCGGTGGATGCGCTGGTGGCGCTGGCGGATAGCGGCGTGGACAGCGAGGTGATCGCCGCGATGGTAGCGGCGGAAGGGGTAGGAGTCCCGCGCGCGTCGGAGCAACCGCAGCGGCGGGCCGGCCCGGGCAGCACGTTCCGGGAGTCGCTGCGCGGCGGCGGCGAGGGTCCCGAGATGGTGGTGATCCCGGCGGGCCGGTTCCGCATGGGGTGCCTGTCGAACGCGGACTGCCGTGACCGCGAGAGGCCCGTGCACGAGGTAACGATCGCGCAGCCGTTCGCGCTGTCGGTGCACGAGGTGACGTTCGAGGACTACGACCGTTTCACGTATCCACAGAAGGTGGACGACAGGGGCTACGGGCGTGGTCGTCGCCCGGTGATCAACGTGTCGTGGAACGACGCACAGGACTACGCGGAGTGGCTGTCGGCGCAGACGGGCGCGGCCTACCGCCTTCCGAGCGAGGCGGAGTGGGAGTACGCGGCGCGGGCCGGGACCGCGACGAAGTACCACTGGGGGAACGAGATCGGGGCGAAACGCGCCAACTGTAAAGACTGGGGAGATCTGGGTAGCTGCGGCGATCGTTTCGACCGCTCGGCGCCGGCGGGCTCGTTCCAGGCGAACGGCTTCGGCCTCTACGACATGCACGGCAACGTTTGGGAGTGGGTGGCGGATTGTTGGAACAGGGGCTACGCGGGCGCGCCGGCGGACGGCAGCGTGTGGCTGCGGGGGGATTGCTCCGTGCGGGTGCTGCGCGGCGGTTCCTACATCGACCCCCCGGGCGACCTCCGCGCCGCGTCCCGCGTCGGGCTCCCCGCCGACAAACGCTACAGCGTGGGTTTCCGGATTGCCCGGACGCTCACGCCTTGAGTCGTTACATCCTCAAGCGCGGAGGTGGGTTCCGAGGCGGGCTGACCTCCTTGGGTTTCTTTGGTGGCGCCCGCCGCCGCGCCCACTCCGAGCATGCGTCACGGCGAAATTGCCGAAGCAGATAGACATGCGGCGCTTGGGAGCGGTCTCGCGGCGGGCGGCTGTGGTTGCTGTCAGTGCGGTTCTTGGTGCGAATGTTCCAGCATACGGTGGAGTCGAAGATTCCTACCTGAAGTGCATGCTGTATTACAACAACCCACCTGCCGAAGGTCGCGGAGGGAAGACCTACACCAGGGTGTCGAACAGACCCCTAGCCCCGGACCGTTTTCGCCACGTTCCCGTGCGTATGAACAGGGAGGGGAGAGTGGAACCGTTGTACCGGAACCTCGGTGTGCATGAGGTCGGCAGCACGAGGACGTTCAGCTACTCGGAACTGCCGCTCGACGCGCTGGAGGCAGACGTGTTTCCGGACCCCAGGCCCGCACGAAGGCAGCAGAAGTCGACCATCGTCGTGAACAGGATCGATGAGCGCCTTCGAGATCACGCACAGGAAGAACTTCACAGTCGGTGAGCTCGCTGGCTTGTGGGCTTCAGGCAGGAGGCTGGTTTACGCTGGAACGTACACGAGGTTCGGGGTCAGAAACGGGATATGCGTTCCGATGGAGCAGCGGGACTTCGCCCATGTGGACCCGTCCAATCCGGCCAGACTGGTCGAAACCATCGTCCACGACACCGGGTTGTGTCGGGAGTTGTGGGTTCGTAGGAAGCAGGACCTCGCGACGTTCAAACGGCTGGATGCGGAGGCCGGAGAGATACTCAGGCGCCATCGAGGCGATGTCCGCGAGGGATTCGAGGAGGTCCCACCCGAGTGGTTGCGTGAGGAAATCCTGGGGTCGCAGTTGTCGTCGGAGTCGGTTTCGGTTGCGCTCGGATCGCTGCAATGGGATGCATCAAACAGATTGCGTGCCCGACCCTCGGTGCTTGCCGGCATGGTGTTGTCCAACTGCCTCTACCAACACCTAGGACCGTTTCTCGACGACGACCGGATCTGGCAAACGGGCAGTCAACAATGAGATTTTGCGGGGGCACGATGCGAAGCTGACGGCGTTGTTGTCTCGTAACACGTGCGGCCGCGATGTTGGTACCGGTCGAACATAGGATCTAGCGTGTCCGGGCATGGTCGTTGCCCGCGATGCCCTCGAGGTAGACGGCCTCCTATTTCGTCGCCGCGGCACTGCGACCGTCCGAACCCGACGTCCCGGAGCCCGCGCCCGCCCCCCGACGGGAGCTTTCGGGCTTCCCGGTCGGGGATCCGGTGGCTCCTTGGTCTCTCTGGGGTGGCGGTGACCGGCGCGGGGCCCCCCGGCGGAGACGCGTCGTCTCGTTGCGCGTCTCGTCGCGATGCCCGCGCGCGTCGAACGCCCGTATGCCCCCGGTGCGGGTTGCGACCCGGCGGCTTGCCGCGGGACTGTCCTCAATCCTCTTCCGGCCTCGGCATCCGGTAGCCGACGCCGCGCTCGTTGACGACCCATACGGGGCTGGCGGCGTCGTCGCCGAGCTTGTGTCGGAGCGACGCGACGAAGGTGCGCACGACGTTGGTGCCTTCCCGCTTGCGCGCGGGCCAGATGCGCCGCAGCAGGACGCTGCCGGCGACCACCCGCCCGACGTTCAGGGACAGGATGCGCAGCAGGTCGAACTCGGTGGCGGTGAGGTCGAGCTCGCGCCCGGCGACGCTCGCCCGGCGGCGGCCGTAGTCGATCAGGAGGTCGCCGTGCCGGAAGGTGTCGGGATCCTCCGTCCGGCGCAGGGCGGCGCCCACGCGCGCCGCGAGCTCCGTCGGCGAGAACGGCTTGACCAGGTAGTCGGCGGCGCCCGCCGCCAGCGCCCGCGCGATGGTCTCGTCGCGGCCGTAGCCGGAGATGAAGATCACCGGCACGTCGGCCAGTTCCGGCAGCGTGCGCATCAGCTCGATGCCGTCGGCGCCGGGGAGCATCAGGTCGAGCAGCACGAGGCGCGGCTTCTCGCGGCGGACGATGCGCCCGAGGTCGCCCTCGCCGCTGGCGACGACGGGTGCGAAGCCTGCGGCGGCGAGCGCGCCGCGCACGAAGCGCAGCGTGCCCGGGTCGTCGTCGACGACGAGCACGCGGGCGGGTTCGGCAGGCGGCGCCGCCGCGTGGTCCTGGCCCGCGCGGCTCTCGGCCGGGCCGCCGGCGGCGGGCAGGGTGAAGGTGATGACGGTGCCGCGCCCGAGCCCGTCGCTTTCGGCCTGGATGCGCCCGCCGTGGGCCTCGACGAGGCCCTTGCTGACGGCGAGCCCGAGGCCGTGGCCCGCCGTGCCGGCGTCCCCGCTCTGCCTGCGGAACAGGTGCGGCAGCCGGTCGGGCGCGATGCCGCTGCCCTGGTCGGCGACGGACACCGCGACGTGCGCCCCCTGGCGCGCTGCTGCGACCCGGATCGGCGTCGACGGCGGCGCGTGCCGGGCGGCGTTGGCGAGCAGGTTGGCGAGGACCTGTCCGAAGCGCCGCGGATCCGCCATCGCGGGCGGCAGGTCCGCGGGCAGGTCGACGACGACGTCGTGTCCCGTGCCGCCGCGGAGGAAGGCGGTCCGCGTGCGCTCGATGAGGGTGGCGACGTCCGCCGGCTCCGGCGCGACGGACAGCGTGCCGGCGTCGATGCGCCCGGCGTCGAGGAGGTCGGCGACCAGGCCGCGCATGTGGTCGGCCTGCTCGACGATGATGCGGTGGAACTCGCGGGCCTCGACGGGATCGAGCCCGTCCTCGGTTTCGAACAGCGTCGTCGCCGATCCCTTGATGGCGACCAGCGGCTGGCGCAGTTCGTGGCCCACGAGGGCGAGGAAGTCCGAGCGCATGCGGTCGATCTCGTCGAGCGGCGCGAGGTCCTGCAGGGTCGCGACGACGGACCCTGCGCCGCCGTCGTCGCCGGCCGGGACGGGGGTGACGTTGACCAGCGCGCGCACGCTGCGCCCGTCGGGGACGGACAGCACCACCTCCTCCGCCCGCACGGCCTCGGGGCTGCTCGCGAACTGCTCCGCGAGCGGGGTCGCGGCCAGCGACCACTCGCTGCCGTCGGCGCGGCGGCAGGTGACGACCTGGAGGAGCTGCTCCGCCGGGTGTCCCGGCGTGCGAAGGCTGTCGACCATGCGGCGCGCCTCGCGGTTGAGCGACAGCAGTGCGCCGGTGGCGGCGTCGAAGCGCACGACGCCGACAGGGGAGGTCTCGACGAGCGCCTCGAGGTCCGCCCGGGCGCGGCGTTCTGCGCGGTGCGCGCGGGCGTTGGCGACGGCGGCCGCGGCCTGGGCCGCGAGCACGGACAGGACCGCTTCGTCGGCGTCGTCGAAGTCGCGTCCGTCCTCCTTCTCGGCGAGGAAGAAGATGCCCGCGTCGACGCCGCCGTGGCGCATGGGCATGCCGAGGAAGGTCCGCCCGAGGGCCACGGGCGGCTCGAGATCGAGGCCGCGGACCTGGTCCTCGAGATCCGTGGACCGCAACGGTGCCGGGAGTCCGCGCAGGTGCTCGAAGAGGCGCGAACTGTCCGGCCAGGCGGCGAGACGCTGCTCCTCGTCGTGCTCGAAGCCGGAGAAGTGGTAGCGCCCGCGCGCGCCGGGCTGGTCGACGACGGCGATGACGCCGAGGCGCGCGTCGGTCAGCGCGCGCGCGCTCTCCACCACCTCGCGCAGCACCGCGTCGAGGTCCAGGGTCGCGGAGACGCGCAGGACGGCGGCGCTGAGCTCGCCCGCCGTGCCACCGCCGGGCGGCGGCGCGTCCGGGGGCTCGGGTTCGGAACGGGTCATGTGGTGGGTCCTCGTCGCGGACGCGGCTGTCGACGCCGGGAGTGTACCGGACTCGAACCGAAACGACACGAAACGACGCGATATCGGAACGCTTTGGGTACGCTAGTTGGAGCAGCCCGCTTGATGTCTCGTTGGGGGGGGCGCGGGAGCGACGAAGCCGCAACGCGGAGGGGGCGACGCACGACGGACCGGTCGGGGCACGCCGCGGCGGCCTTGGCCGTGCTTTCGCGCGGGCCGCGGGGGTCGCGGGACGACCATGGCGGCGCCTACGCCGACTCGACCGTGCCGGGCGCGGGAACGGCGCTGCCGGGCGCTCACGACGCCGGCGACGTCGACGTCGTCCGTGTCGAGCTGGTCCACCTTCGAGATCCAAGTGCGCACGGCCGGGCAAGACCGACACCGGCCTCCGGGGCATCTCGAGGCAGAACGTCAAGACGTTCCATGCCGACGTTCAGAAGGCGAGGAGCGTCGTCGCGCTGCCGGTCGGCGATGGCCGACCGGTCGGCCTGCTGAACACATCGATGGCGACTCTCCGGGATCATGGGGCAGCCAAGCGCGAGCCGACGGTTGCGCGAGGCTGCCGGCCCCGTTCATGGTGCTGGGTCGGATTCCGAAGGTCGGCCGTGCGGTCGCTGACGCGCGAGGTTCCCGCCGCGGCTCGAGAGCGGACCGGGGAGATCCGCGAACGCGCCTCGCGGGTTCCCGGCAGCGTCCGCCGAGCGGTCCGGGAGGTCAGTGGGGCTCGAGGAACGGGCTCGCGAACTCCGGTCGCGTGGCGAACCGCGGATCGGTGAGCGCGTGCAGGAAGGCGAGCAGATCGTCGCGTTCGGCGCTCGTCATCGCGAACCCCCGCACGAACTGGCTCCGGTAGGCGTTCGCGCGTCCGTCGCCGGCGCGTGCGCCGGACGGGACGTCGCGTCCGCCGCCCGCGTAGAAGTCGAGCACGGCCCCGAGGTCCGGCAGGCTGCCGTCGTGCATGTACGGGGCGGTGAGGGCGACGTTGCGGAGCGTCGGCGCCCGGAACTTCCCGCGGTCGGCGGGTTCGCCGGTGAGGTCGTGAAGGCCCTGGTCCTCCGGGGGATACGCGTTGGCGCCGCCGACGTTGTAGAGCCCGGTGTTGTGGAAGGCCGAGCCCGCCATGGCGACGCGCTCGTGGGTGGTCGACTGGGTGAAGTTGAAGCCGCCGTGGCAGTGGTGGCACTCGAACCTCTCGGAGAAGAAGTGCTCGAGTCCCCGGCGGGCCGCGGGCCCGAGGGCATCGTCTTGGCCCGCGTAGGCGAAGCTGTCGAAGGGCGACTCGAAGGAGACGAGCGACCGGACGAAGCACGCGAGCGCGTCGACGACGTGCGTGAACTCGAGCGTTCGCTCGCCGGGGAACGCGTCGGCGAACAGCTCCCGGTAGCGCGCGTCGTCGCGGAACCGGGCGAGGACCTCGTCTTCGCGCCCGGCGATGCCGAGTTCGACGGGGTCGTCGCCGAACATGGGCACGAGCAGTTGCCGCTCGATGGTCCGCATTCCGGGGTGCGCCCACGTCAGGGTGTCGTTGTAGGCCACGTTGACGAGCGCGAGGGTGTTGCGGCGGTTCCGCTCCCCGGTGGAGCCCACGGCGCGGGCGCGGGGCTCGCTGAAAGCGTGCGCCTGCCGGTGGCAGGACGCGCACGCCTGCCGGCCGTTCCCGGACAGGCGCTCGTCGTGGAAGAAGTGCCTGCCGAGCGCCACCTTGGCGGCGCTCATCGGGTTGTCCGGGGGCACCGCCGGTCGCGGAAAGCCCTCGGGGATGTCCCACGCGTAGTCCTCGGACGTGCCGCAGCCGGCGCACGCGGCCGCGAGCGTCACGCACGCGGCCAGGGACCGGCGGCGGACCGCGCTCACGGCGACCCGGGCCCCGCGCCCGGGCTGGGCCGGGCGAACCGGAACACGCGCTGTCCGCCGCAGTCGTCGAGGCAGCGCCCCGTCGCCGGGTCGAGGCCCAGGGCGGCCAGGAGACCCCGGCACGCTCCCCGGTCCGCGTAGGCGCCGATGCAGTTGTCGTCGTCGGCGGGGTCGACGCCGGCGAGCAGGGCGTCGACGTCGACGACGATCGTGCCCGCGGCGGGCCGGTCGCGCGCCAGGCGGACGCGGGCGGCGTTGGGCCGGCGGCAGGGCTCGGCGGGCGGGCGCACCGCCGAAGCGGACACGCAGCCGGTGCTGCCGAGGTGGAACGACCAGTCGTCGTCGACGTCGAGGCGCAGGAACTTGTAGCCCGACCGCCAGGTCCAGAACATCGACGGGACGTCGAGGGGCGGCTCCGCGGCGAGCGGATTGCCGTGGTTGCGGTAGAACGGCACGCCGAGCAGGAACTCGACGGCGTCGTAGCGGCCGTCCGCGGCGCGGCCGTCCAACCGGGCGTTGCCCGTCCCGCCGCCGAGCGCGACCAGGGCCGTGCCCCCGCCCTGCCACGGCCCCTCGTCGAGGCGCACCGGGACCGCCGTGCCGTCCGCCGCGCGCAGCGCGACCTCGGAGACGTAGAACCGCAACGTCGCGTCGGCGGCCTGGCCGGCACGCATCTCGAAGACGAGTCGGACGGGCACGTCGGCCGGCCGGCACGCGCCGAGGAGCAGCGCCGCCGCGACAAGCAGCCGCCGGAGCCCGGGACGCGGGGACGGGTTCGATGCACATCGCGTCATGGGGTCGCCCTCGACTGGTGGCGCCGGGCTGGCCGCCGCGCCTTCGGCCTCTTCCGGGCAGGTATAGCCGTGGACGGCCCGCGGGGCAACAGTTCCCGGCGTGACATGACGAAAAAGACACGTTCAAAACCCGGTACTGGACGCTTGCAGGACACGGTTCCGGGGCGGTTTCGTGTAGAGTGGCGGTTGCGTGGCTTCGGAATGGCGGGGAGGGCGAGCCGGATGGTCTGCACGATGTTCCGGCGCCGGGAGGGCGTCGCACGGGGTTCGGGAGCGCGTCCGGGCGCGAGCGGGCCCGGCGGCAAGGCGCCGCGCGCCGCATGGCTCGTCGTGCTCGTGCCCCTGCTGCTGTCGACCGCGGCCGCGGGCGACGATGCCGTGCCGCGCTACGTCGCCGAGCAGGGGGTCGACCTGGGGGACTGCGCGCTTGCCGTGCGGCCGTGTCGGACGGTCTCCTACGCGCTTGCCCGGGCGGGCAAGGGCGACGACGTCCGCGTCGCGGGCGGCACCTACGCGCTCGCCGACATCCGCGACGCGCTCGCGATCGTCGCGGGCGCCGGGGCGGTGCGCGGCGGATTCGACCGCTTCGACCACTTCGTCCGGCAGGCGCCGGCAGCCAACCGGACCACGCTGACGGGCGTGCCCCTGGCCCTGCGGGGCGAGTTCGAGGCCCGCGGATTCCACGTCATCGTCGACCGCAAGGGCATCGACGCCCGCACCCGCGCCGCGCTCGCTGGCGTCGCGGCATCCCGGACGAGCAGCGGCGCGGCGCGCTGCACCGACAACGCGGCGGGCGCCTATCCGTGCAACGCGGTGGATCTGCACGCCCATGTGGCGACCGGCGATCTGTCCGCGACGCCGGACGAGGTGATGGACGTCTGGGGATTCGTCGACCTCAACACGGAACGCGAATACGCGCTGCTCACCCACTACGATGGGCTGGCGGTGATCGACGTGACCGACCCCTCGGCGCCGTTCGAAGTCGGAAACCTGGAGGGGGCGCCTACGGGTTGGCGGGACGTCAAGGTGAGGCAGCGCTACTCCGCCGCGGACGACCGCTGGAAAGCCTATGCCTACGTCAGCGCGGAAGGGCCCGGCCGCCTGAAGCTGGTCGATCTGACCGGGCTGCCGAACCGGGTGGGACCGGCGCGGCTGGCGCTGACGGAACCGGGGCTCGACTGGCTGCGGCGGCACATCGTCGGCGCGACCGCGCACAACGTCTACGTCAGCAACGTCGACTACGGCACCGGCGTGCCGCTGGACGAGGCGCGGACGCCGCCGCTGCTGCACTTGGCCGGGAGCGGCATGAACAACGGGGCGGTGTGGTCGTTCGGCGTGAGCGATCCGCGGAAGCTGCGGCGCGTCGCCAGCCTGCCGGGCGGCTACAGCCACGACCTCACCTCCATGCTGGTGACGGACGCCCGCGCCTCGGTCTGCAAGGCGAGGACCGGGGTGTGCGAAGTGCTGGTGGACTTCAACGCGGAAGAGATCGTGCTCTGGGACTTCAGCCGTCAGAGCGCGCCGCAGCGGCTGAGTTCCACGACCTACGCCGGCTCGGGATACATCCATTCCGGCTGGTTGACGGAGGACGGCCGCTACCTGTACGTGCACGACGAAAAGGACGAGAGAGGCGGTGGACGGGACGGCGCCGCCGAAACGGCCGATGTGAACACCACGGTGCGCGTCTTCGATCTCGGCGACCTCAAGAGGCCGCAACTGGTGCACGTCTGGCGCGGCCCCACGGGGGCCGTCGACCACAACGGCTTCGCGCGCGGCAACCGCTACTACATGTCGACGTACACGCGCGGCCTGACGGTGCTGGACATCTCGGACCCGCTGGCGCCCGTCGAGGTCGGCCTGTTCGACACCCACCCCGCGTCCGACGACAACTACTTCGGCGGCGCGTGGGGCGTGTATCCGTTCCTGCCGAGCGGGACCGTGCTGGTCAGCGACAGGGCCGCGGGGCTGTTCGTGGTCGACGACCGCACGCGGTCGGGGCACGTCCAGGTCGCCTTCGCGTCGCCGACCTTCGGCGGCGAGGAAGGCGACGAGGTGTCGGTCCGCGTGGTCCGGAGCGGCGCGGGCGGGGCGGTGTCGGTGGACTACGCGGTGATCGCCGGTTCGGCGGGCGCGGTGGACTACCGGGCGGCGTCGGGAACGCTGAACTGGCCCGCCACGAAGGCCGACGGCGCGCAGGTCCGGAACATCCCGGTGTCGCTCTTGCGCGACGCCCTGGCGGAGCCGGTGGAGCGCGCGTTCGTTCGGCTTCTGAACCCCGGCGGGGCGGTGCTCGGAGACGTCAGCCTGGCGAGCGTGTTCGTCGGCGATCCGGGTCGGGGCACCTCGTTGGCCTTTGCCGAAAGGCGCATCAAGGTGGACGAGACCTCGGGCCGCGTGGTCGCCACGGTCAAGCGCCTGGGCAGCCCGGAGGGGAACGTCGCCGTGGCGTACGAGGTGCACCCGGTCTCGGCATCGGCCGGTTCGGACTACCGGGCGCGGGCCGGTCGGTTGTCCTGGTCGGACGGCGACGCGACCGGTCGGACGATCATGGTGCCGCTTGTCGTCGACGACGTCGCCGAACCGGCCGAGCGCTTCGAGATCCGCCTGTCCTCGGCATCGGGCGCGATCCTCGATGCACGCTGGAGCACGACGGTTGTGATCCAGGCGCACGGCAACCGGTCGCCGGAGGTCTCGGAAGAGAACCGACCGCCGACCTTCGCTGCGGGCAGGTCCACGGCCAGGCGCGTCGCCGAGAACACGACCGCCGGGACCGCCATCGGCGCGCCGGTGGCCGCGACGGACCCCGACGGCGACACCCTGGCCTACACGCTGGGCGGGAACGACGCGGCGAGCTTCGCGCTCGGCGACGGCGGACAACTTCGGACGCGCGCGGCCTTGGACCACGAGACGAAGTCATCGTACTGGGTGACGGTCACCGCCGCCGACGGCGAGGGCGGCACCGCATCGATCGAGGTCGCGATCACCGTGACCGACGTGGACGAGGGCGGGAATCGGCCGCCGACGTTCCCGGAGGGGGCATCCACGATGCGCAGCATCGCCGAGAATGCGGCCGCCGGGACCGCCATCGGCGCGCCGGTGGCCGCGACGGACCCGGACGGCGACACGCTGGCCTACGCGCTGGGCGGGAACGACGCGGCGAGCTTCGCGCTCGGCGACGGCGGACAACTTCGGACGCGGGCGGCCCTGGACTACGAGACGAAGTCGTCGTACTGGGTGGCGGTCACCGCGGCCGACGGCGAGGGCGGCAGCGCCTCCATCGAGGTGGAGATCGGCGTGAGCGACGTGGACGAGAACCGGCCGCCGACGTTTTCGGAAGGCACGTCCACGACGCGCAGCGTGCCGGAGAACGCGACCGCCGGAACCGCGGTCGGCGTGCCCGTGGCCGCGACGGACCCGGACGGCGACACCTTGGCCTACGTTCTGGGCGGGAACGACGCCGAGAGCTTCGCCCTCGGCGCGGGCGGGCAGCTGCAGACCCGGACAGCCCTGGACTATGAGACGAAGGCCGCGTACTGGGTGACGGTCACCGCCGAGGACGGCGCGGGCGGCAGTGCCGACATCGAGGTGGCGATCGGCGTCACCGACGTCTACGAGCGGCCCGGCGCGCCGACGGAGCTGACCGCCACGGCGAAGGCGGGGGTCGGGATCGAGCTGTCCTGGACCGCCTCCGATCAAGTGGGCGACGGCATCGTCGGCTACCTCGTGCAGCGCCGGCTGGACGATGCGGGCGAGGACTTCCGCACCATCGTCAACACGCGCGACGTGGGCACGACCTATGCCGATGCGGCGGTGACCGCCGGCGCGACCTACGCCTACAAGGTGCAGGCCGACGACGGCCGCCGCCGCAGCCGGGGGTCGAACGTGGCGACGGCGACCGCGCCGGACGATCCATAGCCAGGGCGGTGTCCGGCGGGGCGTCTGTCGGCCGGCGGTTCCGGGTTGCGTGGCCGGTCCCCGGGGGAACGGCCCCGAGGGGTTCGCCAGCCGAGCACGCGCGGCACGCTTGGCCCATTGGACGGTCGACCGGGCCTGGCGCGTGGCAGCGTACGCGTTTCTCGTGGGAGGGCGGGCTTGTGCGGCCATGCCGGCAATGGCAGGCGGATCCACCGCGACGCCGAGGTGCTCGGCTACGAAGACTTGGTCGCGCACCTGGGAGCCGACGTGTTCTGCCGCGCGTTCCTCTTCGACCCCGTCTCCCCGAGCGCAGGCGCGGCGGGGATCATGATGCCCGGGGCGGTGGTCGCGGCGGCTGCGAGTCCGGGGCCGCCGTCCACGAGTTCCGGGTCGCCCGCCTCCAGAGACCTGGCGCGGCCTGCGGGGTGGCTGGCGCGTTCGAACCGGCGACGGCGCGGCGCACGGATGTCGCGGAGCGCGGCGTACCGCGCGACGGGCGCGGGGAAGCCGGCGTCCGCCGCCGTGCGCAAGGCGCTGTCGGACGGGCAGTCGGTCGTTCGGTGCCAGGGAGCGCATTGGGAACGAGTGGCCCGACGGGCGACGCCGCCGGGAACGCGACGGCCACGATCCGTTCCCGTGCGGCCTTGCGTCCGGGGGTCGGCTGCGCGGCGGGACGGTCCTGAGAGGAGGCGATGCCCTGCCTGGTCCGCAACAGCGAAGGGACGTGGAGCAGGCTGCTCATCAGCGAGCGCCAGGCGGTCGTGTTCGCGAGCGCCACGCTGAACGCCCTGGCCTGGAACCGGGGCGACGGTCTGCATACGGCGGTGCTCTACGCGGTGGACGACGAGGACGCGGAAGCGCTGATGGAACGTCTGAACGCGCCGGCGGACCCGCGGGAGATCCGCTAGGCATCCTCGGTCCGTCGCGTCGAATCGGACGGGGTGTGGGCGAGCGGGCGCGAGGTGCCGGAAACCGGCGCAGTTCGGGAGGGCGGACGGCAAATTGAACGCAGGCCGGATTGGCACAGCGCGGCGACGGGCGGTTCGTGCGGAAATCGTGTGTTCGAGAATCATCCAGGTCGTCATGTGTGCGGATGCTGTGCTTCCTCACTTGATCGCGCGCCTTCTGCGGTGCTACGTTTGCGCTGCTTGGTGCAGAGGGGGCGTCGATGGGCGTGCTACCACGTGCCGCGGGACGCATATCCCGTGCGCAAACGACGGCGCGAGTCTGCCGACTCCCGGCGAGCCTCCTGCGGCCCAGGACCGGCAGGAGCCTTGGATGCTCGAGCAAGACGAAGGGGCGCCGTGACGGCCGCCGAGGGCCGCGGCCGTGCTTGAGCAGATCGGTGACGCGCGAGGTCGTCGGACCGGAGAACGGAACGCGTCCCCGGCCTTGAACCGGTTGCCGTAACAACCGGGCGGGGCGATCCCTGCCGGTTTCGTCGCCGAGGGCCGGGGGCGCGGTTCCATCGACACGGTGCCTCTCCCTGCGCATGCGGGCCCGGCGAAACCCGGCACCGACCTGTCGCGCGGAGAGACCGGTGCCTGCCAATTCGACCTGAGCCGTTACCGCCGCGTTTGATTTGGGATCGGCCGTGTGCGGGACAGATGGCAACTGAAACCGCGGACCCCGGGAGGGCGTGGTGCGGCATCGACCCACCTCCGGGCGTCGGTGCGCGCCGTGCGCAGCCGGCGTAGCCACGGAGGACCGGGCGCTGGCCAAGGCCGGCGTCGATCCGGGAATCCGGCGAACAGGGTTGAGCGTCGCCGCGATGGAGAGATGGCGTGCTGGAAGTGGTTCGCGGCCGGAAACGGGCCAGGGCGTCGAGACCGCGCTGCGGCGCGCGCCCGGGGATGCCCGCGCTTGGGCGTCCGGGACGCGCCGGTTCCGCGCCGGCCCGAGTCGCGCGGGAGTACCGGGGCCAGCAGCGCCGGTGCCCCGAGTCGAAGCGTGCCCAAGTCGGCGAACAGGCGCGCTCTTCGGCCCTCGGGATGACAGGTTCGCCGCGCGAGGATAGGGTTCGACGCTGGCCGGTCGGCGGGCGAATTCTGTGCACCGAGATGTGGTTTCGATCCTGAAGGAGGTCGAGGAGTCCGTAGACGGCATGGCGAGACCGGCATTCCGCGGGCAGGCCGACGCGGACTGGCGCGTGTTGTCGGGCGCGGTGCGGCGCCTGGTCCAGGCACACGACGGGTCCGTGCTCTTCGAGCCCCTGGCGCTATTGAAGCTGGTGGAGGACTACCATGCCGGGCTCCTGCGGGAGTATTCGACGATCGCGGGCAGCGTCGGTGGCAGCGACATACAGCGACTGTCGGAACTGCAGCACCTTGGTGCCGCCACGGGGCTGCTCGACTTCACCGAAAACCCGCTCGTTGCCCTGTGGTTCGCATGCCAGCCGGCCGCGGCCGTGTCCGCCGGCGCCGGCAGTGTTTTCGTCATCGACATCGGCGACCCCCGGGTCGTAGCGAACGGAAGGTCGCTCAAGGATCCCCTTGACACAAGCGAGCTCGGCGAAAAGGTCTGCTCCTACTTGCCGGACCGCGGCCTGGGCGCACGGGTTGTGGCGCAGCAGAGCGTGTTCCTCATCGGGCGTCCTCTGATACCGGAGGAGTCCATGGGCAGGGTCGATGTGCCGGCGGCCGCCAAGGAGCGGGTGCTCGGTCACGTCGAACGGATGGGTGTAACGGAGCGGGCCCTCTTCGCGGACGTGCCGGGATTGGCCGCGATGAACGCGGCGAGTGTGCCCTTGCCACGCCGAACGCTTCGCGGAGCCCCTTCGCTGGCCGATGGGCACCAGGCGTTCCAGGTGGCTCGGTACGAGGACGCGCTTCGAGCCTACCGCGTGTTCGCCGCCGCGCACGGCGACGCTGCCGAAGGCTACTGCCTGATGGGCGACGCGTACGCCGCGTTGGGGCGGTTCGGCGAAGCTGCCGACGCCTACGCGAAGGCGTTGCGGCGTCTGGACGCTGCGAACGCGAAGCCGGCGGCCCCCGATGGGGGTGCACGGCCAGTCGCCGACGCCGGGCGGCCCGTTCCGGGGTCGGTCCATTTCAACCTGGGCAACGCGCTGGCCGCGCAGGGGAACCACGGCGAGGCGGTGCTGGCCTTCGGCCAGGCGCTCGACCGGACGCGAACGCAAGGCGCCGACCACGGTCGGATTCGCTACAACCGGGCGAACTCGCTCTTCGAACTCGGCAAGTACGAGGACGCGTTCGAGGACTACGAAGCCGCGATGTCCGCGGTGGATCCCGGTTCCGCGCTGCTCGGGATGGGCAACTGCAAGGTGATGCTCGGCGAGTTTGGGGGCGCCATAGACTGCTTCGGGCGGCCTGCCCGCGACGACGGCGCCCCGCTCGACGGCCGCATGTTCAATCTCGTCCAGGCGCGCTCGCTGCAGGAAGAGGTGGACGGGCGCGAGTACTCCCGTGTCCTGGATGGTCGCAACCTGCAGCTCGTTGTGGAGGACTGGCAAGGCCGGCCGACGTTCGTGGGTTTCTCCGGCTACAAGGGCAATGTCGGCAATGCGCCGTCGACGTTGCGCCGGGCGCCGGGAGGATCCGGCTACGGCGGCGGCGAGGAATTCTTCGTCATGTTGACGGGACCGCGCTGAGGCGGTCGGTCCGGTCCCTTCCGCGTAGGACCGGGCGGGCAATGCCGGTTTGCGGGTTCGCGGGTTTGATGGGAGGCTGCGCCTTTCCCGTTCCGTGCCGGTGCCCGCATTTGCGGCGGTCGGGGCGTTCACGGGCTGACGAAGGGTCGAAGAGCGCATTGCGGTCGGTCACCCGGTTCCGGCCCCGCGGGCGAGGACGGAGCGCAGGCGCTCGATGGTGGCGGTCGGATGGCGTTCGAGAGCCGCGATTGCTGCCGAGACGGATGCCGCCTGGGTGGGCTGCGTGCCGCCGACGGCGACCGGTTCGCCGCGGTCGGCGCCGTCGCCGTGCAGCCAGGCTGTGAACGTGCCGTCGGGTTCGAGGCCGACGGAGAGCGACAGGTCCTCGCGCAGCGCGACCGCGACCCCGAGGTAGCTCTCGGCGTCGAACACGGGCCAGACGCGGCCGTCGTCGTCGCGGACGGCCTGCGGGATCAGGGCGACCTCCCAGACGCCCGCCGGTCGGCCGCGGTCGTCGACGGCGGGAAGGAGTCCGCGCTCGGCGGCGGAGAGTTCGGCGTCGCGGGTGGCGGCGTCCGGGAAGCGGACGAGCCGCTCGACGTTGTGGTCGCCGGTCGCGAAGAACGGGATCTCGACGTCCTCGCCGGCGTGCCGCCAGGCGAGTGGGACGTAGCTGGCGACGCCGTTCGTGGGGTCGTCGAACGGGTCGGCGTAGAGGTCGTGGATCGACTGCATGGCTAGTGTCTCCGGTCGCGGCGCGCGGCACGGGGGGAGGATTCGTTGCGCAGGTGGAAGGGGGCGTCGGCATGTCCCGCGGCGCGGCGGGCGCGCGCGTGGCGGAGCACGGTGCGGAACCCGGCGCGCGCCTGGGCGCGCAGGTCGTGCAGGGCGCGCCGCGAGGCGGCGTTGCGGGCGAGCTCGGCGTGCAGCTCGTCCGCCAGCTCGGCCGCGGTCGCGGCGCTGCGCAGCCGTACGGGCGCGCGCGGATCGTCCGACGGTTCGAGCCGCGGCGGGCGGTAGTGGGCGGGGGTCGGCGAGGACATGCGGGTTTCCCTGTACAGGGTCTTTGGGCGCGGCGGGCTAGAGGTATCCCGCGAGTTCCATGCCGGGCTCGTCGTAGAACGCGCTGACCGAGACCTCGGGATGCGCGGCGACGAAGGCCGCGTGGAACGCCTGGGGCGGACCCCACGGAGTGTCGAAGCACAGGGTCGCGAACTCGTCGCCGTCGTCGTAGCCGACGTCGGCATCGAGCGCATCGCACTCGACGCCCCAGTGGGCGCAGGACCAGTCGTACCAGTTCCAGGCGCCGGCCTGCTCGCAGACGGCCGTCTCCTCGGGGGTCATCTCGCGGGCGATGTGTATCGCCCACGGTCCGAGGTGTTCGAAGACCCAGTGCTCCGCGGTGCGTCCCAGGAAGCCCAGGCCGTCGCAGGCCGGGCACCGCTCGGGCAGGGAGACCGAGCCGCTGCCGTCGCAGGTGGGGCAGACGCCGTCGGAGAGCACGCCGGAACCGTGGCACCGCGGGCACCGGCGCGCGACCGGGGCGGTGCGGCCTGTGCCGTTGCAGGCGGCGCACGGGGTGCCGGCGCCCAGCACGGCGCGCCGGTTCGGCGAGACGGTCTGGTCGAGGAACGCCGGCCGGGGGAAGAGCCGGGTGAAGGTGACGGTGCGGCTGTCGCCTTTGGTGTCGACGAGGGCGTCGACGGCGGCCTTGACCTTGTCGGGGGCGCCGCTGAGCTGCCAGCGGTTCTGGCACCAGTTGGGCATGTCCGTTTCTCCTAGGGCGTAGCGTTCGGCACCTTCAGCGGGCGGTACGCGCGGGCGGGTCAAGGACGCCGCCTTGGCGGCGGCATCGCGCCGCCTTGACCCGGGTGCGCGGAGTGCCCGAGGGTGCCGGCCGTCGCTGCGCCGTTCGGGTCGATGTGACGGGTCCGTCGGACATGGGCGGCTGCGGCCCGGTTCGGGTCGGCACGGGGACGGCGATGGCGTGCACCGATAACGGCTATTGCGTGGGGGTGTTGGGGACGTGTGGCTTCGGACTGGGTGGGGCCCGGCTCCGGGCGGTGCGAGCGAGGGGATTGGCAGTGGCTAGGACAGGCGGTAGCCCAACGTGCGGACGGCTTGTTCGAGGAGCGGTTCGAGGTCGGGGTGGGCGAGGGGCCTGTCGAAGGACGGTCGGGTCTCGAGGAGGGCCTCGGCGCGCTCGTAGAAGGCGTAGCACGGTTCGCCGGCATTCTTGCTGGAGGCGTAGCGGAGTCCGCGGATGTCGGGGAACGCGTCGTGGATGGCGCGCGACCACCGCCGGGCCATCGCGCGCTCGCCCGCGCTGATCGCCAGGGAGCCGCCCGCGCGCGTGATCCAGGTGCCGGCGACGTCGAGGAGCCGGAGGTCGGCGCGGAAGGCGAACTGGGCGAGCCGGGGTTCCCCGATGAAGGGTTCGATGCGTCGGTGGCGCTGGAACGCCTCGGCGATGCACGTCATGGGATGGTCGGCGGCGTAGAGGATCGACCGCGTGCCGCTGGCGGGCGGGTTGTCGAGATGGTGGTCGAAGCGGGCATCGTCGAGCGGGCCGTGGCGGCGGAAGTCCGACCATTTGGTGCCGTGCGGTGCCGAGCGGTAGATGCGCCAGACAGGCGTGCCTGCACCGAGGACGAGGACTTCGGTGTCGCGGGGCGCGAGTTTGCGCAGGCGCGCGGGCGGCGCCGGAAGGTATTCGGCCAAGGGTCAGGCGGCTGCGCCGTCCGTCAGTGATGCCGCGAGACGCCGGACGGGTTCCGCAGGGTGGCCGCGCAGGAGCCAATCGCGGGGGGAGGTGGGTTCGTAGCCCGTCTGTTCGAGGGCGAGATCGGGATCGGGGGCGGTGAACCAGTTGAAGACGCTGATCGGGTGGATGCGGGCGTCGAGTGCCGGGAGGACGTGCTGCAGCTTGGGGACGGGCGCGTCGGCGTCGAACTGGAAGAGGGGCAGGCGGACGCCGCCGGCGGAGCGGGACGCTACGCCGTAGAGGCGGCGTTCGGCGACGAGGCCGGCGACGGCGCGGCTGTCGACGCGGAGCAGCTCGGCGGCCTCGGCTACGGTGAATGCGGTGGCGCAGAGGGCGCTGAACGCGAGGGCCGTGGAGACCCGGGCACCGATGGCACCGTCTGGAACTCCGGTGCCGAGATCGTCGAGGCCGAGACGTGCCCGTTCGCGCGCGGTCAACGGGCTGAACGGACCGGCGGCCGCGCGTCGGCGACGCTGCTCCGCGAGCTCGTCGTCGAGGGCGGTTGCGAAGGCGTGCAGTCGCGGCCTGAGATCGACCGGTGCCGGGGTGGCGGCGAGGCGGTTCCAGTCGATGGGGCTCGGGCCCTTGGCGAACGGGGGGTTGCCGACGACGTCGGCGGCCGCGCGGCACACCGCCCCTCGGAGCACGTCGTCGGGTACGGCGACGGCGTGGCGGCGGAGGACGGTGGCGATCGGCTCGGGGTCGCAACGGTAGACCGTGCCCTCGGTGAACATGCTCGGCCTGGCGACCCGGCTCCGCTTGTACGGCCGAAATCCCTGCGCCTCCATGACGGGCTTGACGAGGCGGCCGATGTGTTGCTTGACCGGGTTGGGGCGGACGCGGTCGCCGAACAGGCGCAGCAGGTCCGGGCCGATGGCTTCGACGGCGGGCCGCTCCGCGGCGGAGGCGTGCACCATAGCCGCCACCGTGGACTCCTCCGCGAGGAACTCGGCGAGGGCGCGTTCGAAGTGGACGTCGGCGGTCATGGCACAGGAGGCTGCGTTGCGGTGCCCGGCATCATGCCGGATGTGCCCCGGTGCCGCCAGCGGGGGCGCCGCTGAGCTGCCATCGGTTCTGGCATGGGCATGTCGGTTTCTTCCGTGCGCGTAGCGTTCGGCACCAACAGGCGGGCGGTGCGCGCGACCGGGTCAAGGAGACCGCCATGGGCGGCGGCGTCCCGGCCGCCTTGACCCGGGTGCGCGGAGTGCCCGAGGGTGCTGGCCGTCCCTGCGCCGTCCGGGTTTGAGGGGCTGGGGTGGCCTACGAGGCGGGCGCCTGTTGGCGGACCGGCTGCGTCCTGGTGCGGGGTTCGGCTAGGATTGGGCGGCTGCGCGTGGGTTTGGCGACCGCGCCGGTGCCCGGTGCGACGGCGGCCAGGCCGCACGGCAACGGAACGCGGTTGCCCCGGAGCCGGGCCCGCGTTGACGGATCGTTGCGAAAGGCTGTGGCGGTTCAACGTGCGGCGAGAAGCGCGAGGCGCACGTGCGCATTTGCGGATACTTCGAGGACATGGTTGACCATGGCGTCCATGGGATCGTCGCCGAGCGAGGCGAGGTGGGCGATGGCCGCGCGGAGCAGCCCTTCCGACCGGCTGCGGTCGAGGGCCGGGAGGATGATCAGGCCGGGATGGATGTCGGCGGTCCCGAGGAGGGCGCGGAAGTCGCGGGCATTGTGCGTGACGATGACCATGTCGCGGTCGAGGCAGCGGGCGAGGACGCGGTGGTCGGGTTGGCCGAGGCCGCCGAAGTCCCTCGGGTGCTCGACGAGGTGGGAGCCTTCGGCGTTCAACGTCGCTGCGATGCGTGGGGAGACGCACTCGTCGAGAAAGAGGCGCACGGGGTGGGAGGCGTTGAGGCTAGTCGGCGTGGCGCCAAGGTCGTCCCGAGGGTCGTCCCCGCAGAGGATTGTTGGCGGCGTAGATCTCGGCGGCCTGGAACGCATGCCGGGGAACGCTCGGATAGTCCTCGAGCAGGTCTTCGAGGGTGTCGCCGTGCCGGAGCCGCCCCAGGACGGCGTAGACGGGGATTCGCGTGCCTTCGATCACCGGGGTGCCGCCGAGCACCTCGGGGTCGGACTTGATGAATCGGTCGCGGGCCTCGCAGTACCCGTTGGCGATCCCGAGCCGGGAGCGGGCGGGTGTGAGATCGAGCGTTGCGCCGGGCGCGAACTCGATGGGTCCGAGGCGCAGAGGCTCCATGCCGGCGATGTGCGACCAGATGGCGTACTTGTGGCGCCGCGGCAGGTCGGCGAGGTCGGCCGCGTTCAGGGCCCCGAAGTAGACGACGGCGCGGGCCGGCAGGTAGCGCGTGCTGGCGCCCGGGAACAGGGCGGGGGCGGCGAGCGGGACGATGATGCCCGACTGGACCGCCTTCTCGACCACCGTCGCTGCGACGCCGGACAGGGCGGCGGTCTCGCGGAGCGTGAGGTCGGGGGTCTGCATAAAACAGTTTCCTTTCGGTTGCGAATATAGGGCGTCGGTTGGGACGATGCAACGCGAGCGGTTGAAAGTTGCTGTACGTCGGGCGCGCGGGTTTCTACGCGGCCTCGGCGACGTGTTCGCGCGCCTGGGCTGCATGGTCCGGCTGCCGGTCGCGGAGCCAGTCCACGGCCTTCTGCGCGAGCGCGGCGGCGCGGACGATGGCGCGCGGGTCGTCCTCGAGCGCCTTGATCCAGCCGGCGATGTAGGCGGCGTGGTCGGGCCGCGGCTCGGCGGAGATTCCGAGCTCCGCGCAGACGAACGCCGAGCCGAGTTCGGCGACGAGCTCCTCGAACGCGTACTCGGGCGAGCCGAACTCGCCGAAGCCGCCGCGGTGGGCGCGCGCGGGCCTGTTGGTGGCGTGCACGCTCTCGTGGGCGAGCACGGCGTAGTACGCCTCGGGGCTCTCGAAGGACTCGAACGGCGGCATGCGGATCGTGTCGAGGCGCGGCTGGTAGCAGGCCCGCGAGGGATGTGCGGCGACGCGGAGGCCGAGGTTGGCGAACCACGACTCGCAGCGCGCGATCCGCTCCCCCGGGTTGGCCGGCGCCGGCGGCCGCGCGCGGTAGTCGTCCGGCAGGTCGTCGATCTGGTCGGCGTTGAAGACGCTGTAGACGCGGTGCACGCGGATTTGGTCGGGATCGTCGTTGCCGGGGCCCGCGGGATCCTGGCCCGCGCGGCGCTCGACGGTGCGCACGAAGAAGACGCGCGAGGAGGTCTCGCCGCGGCGCACCTGGCCGCCGAGGGCCTGCGCCTGGCGGTAGGTCATCCAGTGCGGCGAGGCGTACCCGCGGTCGAAGGCGGCCGCCCAGAGCAGCAGGACGTTGATGCCGCGGTAGGGCTCGCCGCCGTGGCGCAGCGGCAGGGCGGTCGGGGCGGCGGTCCAGGACTGGATCCACGGACGCGTGCCGGCGCGCAGGTCGGCGAGGATGCGTTCGGTGACGGCGGCGTAGACGTCGGCGGGTTTCACGGGCGTTCTCCGTTGGGCTAGAAGGGGGGTTCGGGGATGTCGGGCTCGGCGTCCGGGTGGCGGAGCGGGTGGCGGCGCAGGACGCGGGCGAGGACGTCCTCGTCGTCGGCGAACAGGACCGTCTGCCACTGCACGATCTCGGCGCGCACGCCGAGGCGCTTCAGGTGGTCGATGTCGCGGGGGCCGGGGCCCTCGATCATGAGCCGCGGCCGGTCGAGCACGCGGCGCCGGCGCAGGGTCCAGCCGTTGACCAGCGGCATCGGCTTGTGGCGCTCGACGACCGCTCGGAGCACGTCGGCGGGGGGCAGGTCGAGCACGCCCGCGCGTGCCTTGTCCTCGCGCAGCCGGGCGGCCTCCTCGGGTTCGAGGACGCGGCCGATGAGCGACTCGCCGTCGTCGGTGGCGAGTCGCCGGATGCGCAGGTTCTCGTCGGGCAGCAGGTGCCAGGCGCGCAGCAGCATGCCGGACGCCAGGTGGAAGACGCGCTCGGTGTGGGACGGCAAAGCCTCGACCTCGCGCGTCCAGATGGGCTCCCAGGCGCTCTGCGAGGCCGCGCGCCAGCGCGATCGGGCGAGGTCCTGGAGGGTCAGCAGTTCGGCGGCGTTCGCGCGGCGCAGGCGCACGCGGGGCTGCACGGCGCCGTCCTCGGCGATGGCGGAGGGCGCCGGCAGGGCCACGGCGGCGCGGCCGGACTGGGCGTTGAGGAGCAGTTCGCCGCGTCCGTGGTGCTTGCGCCCGAGACGCACGGCCTCCGCGGCGGCGTCGGCCGTGAAGGGCTTCAGCGCGTCGCGGCGGCGGATGTCGAGGATCTCGGTGCCGCCCGGGCCGGGACGCCTGGCGACGACGGCGAGCGAGTCGGCGTGGATGGTCTCGACGCCGAGGTTGTAGACGCCGGCGTCCTTGGCGGCCTGGATCATGGCGTCGAGGCGCTCCTGGAAGTGCGCGAACAGGTCGTTCTGCTCGTCGATGGGCATGGCCAGGACGCGGTTCAGCAGCCGCGACATGGGCGGCAGGCTGTCGCGCAGCCCGCCCTCGGCGTCGGACAGGACGAGTCCGGTGGCCTTCTCGAAGCGCTTCTCCGACCAGCCCGGGACGTGGTCGTTGTGGATCGAGATGTAGAAGAGGCGCAGCGCGGAGAGCGCGTGCGGGCTCTCGAGGTTGTCCTCGGCGCGGAACAGAGCGCCGTCGCCCATGGACGACTGCGAGTCGCGCTGGCCGCGGGTGATGGCGCCGAGGCTGTCGAGCCTGCGCGCGATGGTCGCGATGAAGCGCCGCTCGCCCTTGACGTCGGTGGCGACGGGTCGGAAAAGCGGCGCGCTCGCCTGCCGGGTGCGGTGGGTGCGGCCGAGGCCCTGGATGGCGACGTCGGCGCGCCAGCCGGGCTCCAGGAGGTAGTGCACGCGACGGGCCTGGTTCGCGCAGGCGGTGTCGGCGTGGTAGCTGCGCCCGGTGCCGCCCGCTGTCGAGAACAGCAGGATGCGCTTCTCGCCGTCCATGAACGCGGCGGCCTCGGTGAGGTTGGCGCTCGGCGGGCGGGTCGAGACGGCGTTGCGCCACGCGCCGCCGGGGCCGGCGAGGCGCAGCACGCGGCGCGAGCGGCCGGTGACCTCGGCGACCTGCTCGTGGCCGAAGTGGTGCAGCAGGATGTCGATGGCGGCGGGCATGGGCGGCAGCGCGCCGAGGCGGGCGACGAGGGCGTCGCGGGCGGCGAGCGCCTCCTGGGAGACGACGGGCCGGCCGTCGTCGTCGAACACCGGGACCGCGATGATCGTGCCTTCGTCGTTGACGGTCTCCTCGTGGAGCTGGACCGGGAACGAGCGCACCAGGTACTCCATGACGTACTCGCGGGGCGTGAGGTCGACGGACAGGTCGTCGTGCTCGGCGGGCGGGATCTCGGCGAGGCGGCGGTCGAGCAGCGCCTCGCCGGTGGAGACGAGCTGCACCACCGGGGCGCGTCCCGCGTCGAGGTCGGCCTGCACGGCGCGGATCAGCGTCGGGCACTTCATCGCGGCGAGGAGATGCGAGAAGAAGCGCTGCTTGGCCTGCTCGAAGGCGCTCATCGCGGCCGACTTGGCGCCCGGGGCGAGGGTGTCGCCGTCCCTGACCACGCCGCACGCCTCGAGGGCCGCGTCGAGGTTCTCGTGGATGATGCGGAAGGCGCCGGCGTACTGGTCCCAGATCTCACGCTGCGCGGCGCTCAGGGGATGCTCGAGGATGTCGATCTCGACGCCGTGGTAGGCGAGCGCGCGGGCCTGGTAGAGCCCGAGGGCCTTCAGGTCCCGGGCGACGATCTCCATGGCCGCGACGCCGCCGCGCTCCATGGCGCCGACGAAGTCGAGACGGTCGGCGAAGGCGGTGGCGTCGCCGCCCCAGAGGCCGAGGCGGGGCGCGTAGGCGAGGCCGTGCACGGTGGTGGCGCCGGTCGCGGACGCGTATAGGACGCGGGCGTTGGGCAGGGCGTTCTGCAGGCGCAGTCCGGCGAGTCCCTGCTGGGACGGCTTCGCCTCGCCGCGCTGCTTCGTCGCGTTGCCGGCGGCGTTCGCCATCGCGTGCGCCTCGTCGAAGACGACGACGCCGTCGAAAGCGTGGCGGTGCTCCACCGTGTCGCCGCCGGCGAGCCAGGCGAGGATCTGGTCGAGGCGCGAGGGCGCGCCGCCGCGGGCCGGGGAGCGCAGCGTCGCGTAGGTGGTGAACAGGATGCCCGCCGAGCGTTCGACCGGCTGCGAGGGCCGGTAGGCGGACAGCGGGAAGATCCGCGCGTCGTCCTGGCCGATCTCGCGCCAGTCGCGCCGCGCGTCGTCGATGAGCCGCGCCGACTGGCTGATCCACAGCGCGCGCTTCGAGCCGCGCAGCCAGCGGTCGAGGATCACGGCGGCGGCCTGGCGGCCCTTGCCGCACCCGGTGCCGTCGCCGAGCATCCAGCCCTGGCGGAAGCGTACGGGCGGACCGAGTTCGACGGTCGGGTCGTCGAGTTCGGGGTACTGCTCGAGGTCGGTGGCGCCGTCCGGGTCGGAGGCGTCGGCGGCCACGCGGTGGGCGCTCACGTGGTCGGCTGTCACGCGGTACGGCGCAGGGAGCAGCCGGTCGTGCGCCTGGCCGCAGAGCGCGACGGACTCGAGCTGGGCGTCGGACAGCAGGCCGTCCTGGACGAGGGCGGGCGGCAGCAGCGGCCGGTAGTCCGGAACGGGAGGCGCGATGTCGGCCATCGCCGTGGACTCGACCAGCGGCGTGGGATGCTCGTCGGCGCCGGGGATGCGGAACGACGTGGCCGTCCACGGCGTCCAGACGGTGCCGCGGTCCCGCGCGGGCCGGTCGGACTCCGCGACGGTCTCGATGCCGAGCGGTGCCGGCTCCGGGTCCGCGGCGAAGCGCGGCGGCAGGGCGAGGACGCGCGCGAGGAGGTCGGCGGCGTCGTCGGCGACGAGGAAGGCGTCGACCTCGGGGTAGCGCGCGGGCGACGCCGCCGGAGCGCGTTCGAGGACGATCAGGCGGGTCTCGGCGTCGGTGCCGCGACGGCGGTAGGCGCGCCCCGGGATCCGCGCGGTGAACAGCACGCGCGGGGCGTCAGTCCGTCCGAAGGCGTCGCGCCAGGCCGCCGAGTCCGGGATGCACGGCGCGGCGGCGATCGCGACCAGACGGCCCCGGGGGGCCAGCGCGGCGTAGGCGGCCCTGATGTGGGCGAGGTCGACGCGGATCGAGCGCGACCCGCCGCCCCTACGCTTGCCGACCGTGGGCCGCGCGGCGAACGGCGGGTTCATGAGCACGACGTCGGGGCGGACCTGCGGGAGGCGGTCGCGGATGCGCTCGGCGTTGTGCGCGGTGACCGGGGCCTCGGGATAGACGGCGGCGAGCAGGTTGCGGCGCAAGGGGGCGAGTTCGTTGAGGTGCAGGTTCGCGGCGGTGTCGAGGACGCCCGCCGGGAGGGCGGCGAGGATGCCGGTGCCGGCGCTCGGCTCGAGGACCACGTCGTCCGGGCGCACGGCGGCGGCCGCGAAGGCGGCGTGGGCCAGGGCGAGCGGCGTCGAGAACTGGTCGTAGGCGACCTGGTGTTCGGAGCGGTGCGACTGCGTGGGCTCCAGCGCCGCGACGCGCTCGAGCATGCGGTGGAAGCGCATTGGATCGCCGTCGGCGCGGTCGCGCATGGCGGATGCCCAGCGCTTCAGGAAGAGCACGACGGCGGCCTCGGCGGCGTCGTAGGCATGCTTGGAGTTCCAGGCGTTGCGCTGTCCGGGCGGCGCGTTGCGGAAGGCGTCGGCCACCGCGGCGCTGGCGTCGGCCGAGGATACGGCGCGTCCCGCTTCGAGGGCGGGGACCAGGGCGCGTGCGGCCGCGGCGAGGGCCTGCCCGGGGGAGAATACGGCGGCGTCGGGCGCGGCAACGTCGTGGAGGTCGAACAGGGAGGGTGTGCGGGTGGTGTCCGTCATGCGTTCCTCGTCTTCCGTCTCCCGGAGGGGAGGCGACGACCGCACGCCGGCGCGGCCGCCGGGGGCGGGTCCAAGGCCCGAGGCCGTGAGGCCGAAGGCCCGCCGCGCAGCGGCGGTCGCCTTGACGCGCCCGCGGCGGAACGCGCGAGGGTCCGGCGGCTCGCGCCGCCGCTCGCGTACATGTACGCGGACCAGATGCAGGTATTGCGGGTGCGCCGGCGGCATGCCGCCGGCGGTCGGCGCCGTTGTGTGGACGAGTACGCGGGGTCGCGTTGCACGGCGTCGCGCGACCGGCTCGTGGCGCTCCGCGACGGGCCGCCCTGAATTGGCGCCGGCGTCTCGGGAGGCCGGTCGGCGGTCGGTTGCGTCCCGGGGGGCGCGGCATGCGGGAGTCCGTGGACGAAGGGGCGTCCATGCGGCGATCTATCAGCCCCGGCGGCGTCGGGCGGTGTGAAGGCGTCCGGCAACGACTGCGCGCCCGCCCCGTGGCCGCGACCGGCGGCTTCATTCGAGTAGTCTGAGACCTGCGGGACACCGACGGTTCGCCCGTGGTGGGGAAGAGGCACGGGATGGGCTGATAGCGCAGGGCCGGGCCGTGTCCGGGGATCGCGACGTGGCGGGCGGGCGGAGGTCGCTGCCGAACGTGGCGAGCGGTGCCGACGCGAAGGACGTGGACATGAAAGTGTTGGCCGCGGTTCTGGGCGTGGCGGGTTCGACCGGCGCGCGGTCAAGGGATGTGCGTTCGTACGGACGGGGGGTGTACCGACGCCCCGTCCTCTTGGGAGGTCTTCGAGCCGGCGGCGCCGCGGCCCGGAGGGTCGGCAGCTTCTGTCCGGCGGCGTGTGCTTCCGTGGTAGGTCGGAGCGAGCCGTTGCGGGCGGATGCTCCAGGCGCGGGGAGCCGAGATGAACGCGACTCCAAGGGCGAGGAGGCGGTGCCGAAGTGGTGGACAACGGTGCCGAGCTACGCGTCCGTGCGGTGTCCCAAGCGTGTCATGACTTGATCAACACGCAATTTTCCACGTATCGGATCATTTTCGAACACATCCGGGTTGCGGATCCGAGCTATGCTTGAGTGCTTGGGTACGTTCGGGAGCGCGCTCGATGAATTGCGCGTCGTTGACGTCGACTCTTGCTGTGCTGGCCGTCCTGGTCGGTGCGGTCGCGCAGACGGGTATTGCGCAGGACCGCGAGGCGCGGGCGGCATGGGCGGAGTCAGCGGCGCGACAGGCACAGGAGGCGCAGCGCCGCCAGCGGACGGCGCGGCTGCGCTGGGAGTACGACCGCCGACGCTCCGCGGCGCACGCGCGGATGCCGAGCACGCTCTACGCCTCGACGCCGGTTTTGCCGTCGGCCGGCGATCCGTCCTGCCCGGTGCTGGGCGCCGCGGACGTCGGCCGCATCGACCGGCGCTGGC
The DNA here is from genome assembly GCA_965203685.1 of Candidatus Azotimanducaceae bacterium. GTDB lineage: Bacteria > Pseudomonadota > Gammaproteobacteria > Pseudomonadales > Azotimanducaceae > VXYL01. Next base: position 3,195,304 of record OZ241908.1, on the reverse strand, counting down.
CCGTCGGACCTGCTGCAGACCGTGTAGACCGTCTTGCTCCGGCGTCATCCTGGCTTTCCGGCGAGCGTGGCCTGCCGGTCGTGCGGGCCGGAGTGCGGAACGCCCCGCAATGGTCGCCCGGCGCGGCCGCCGGCGAAGGCACCCACATGGTGGAACGATCCGGCTGGACGGCGGCCGCGGGAGCCGGACGGGCGTCCGCCGGCGTCCGGCACGTCTACCTGTTCCCGTCGGCGTCGGAGCCGCTGCGCGAGGGGTTCGTGCGGGTGATCAACCACTCGCCCGAGGCGGGCGAGGTGACCATCCACGCCACCGACGGCGGCGGTTGGACGGTGGACGGGGTGACGCTGTCCATCGACGCGAACGAGACGGTTCATTTCAACTCGGGCGACCTGGAGAACGGCAACGCGGCCAAGGGTCTCTCCGGCGCAACCGGCTCGGGACAGGGCGACTGGCGGCTGGCGTTCTCGAGCGGTCTCGACATCGAGGTGCTGTCCTACGTGCGCACGGCGGACGGGTTCCTGACGGCCATGCACGACGTGGCGCCCGCGGAAGGGAACGTGCACCGGGTCGCGATCTTCAACCCCGGCAGCAACCGCAACCAGGCGAGCATGCTGCGGCTGGTCAACCCGGGCGCGGAGGCGGCGTCGGTGACGGTTCGGGGCGTGGACGACCGGGGCGTGGCGGGCGCCGGCGGGGTGTCGCTGTCGCTCGACGCCGGCACGGCCGCGACGGTCACGGCCGCGCAGCTGGAGTCCGGTGCGGCGGGGTTCGACGGGCGCCTCGGCGACGGTTCGGGCAAGTGGCGGCTACTCGTCGAGTCGGACGGGCCGGTGGTGGCGATGAGCCTGCTGGAGAGCCCGACGGGCCACCTGACGAACCTGTCCACGGTGCCCGCAGCGGTCCCGGACGGGTCGCACGTGGTGCCGCTGTTCCCGGCGTCCGGCAACGCGTCCGGCCGCGAGGGCTTCCTGCGGGTGGTGAACCGGTCGGACGCGGCGGGCGAGGTGCGCATCGAGGCGGACGACGAGACGGGCTGGAACTACGCGCCGCTGACGCTGTCGATCGGCGCGCGCGAGGCGAAGCACTTCAACTCGGGCGACCTGGAGCACGGCAACGCGGGCAAGGGGCTGACGGGCGGCACGGGGCCCGGGGAGGGCGACTGGCGGCTGGTGCTGACGAGCGACGTCGACATCGACGTGCTGGCGTACATCCGCACGCCGGACGGCTTCCTGACGTCGATGCACGACGTCGCGCCGCACGCGGGCGACGTGCACCGGGTGGCGGTGTTCAACCCCGGCAGCAACCGCAACCAGCAGAGCCTGCTGCGGCTGGTGAACCCGGGAGACCGGGCGGTGCAGGTCGCGGTCGCCGGCATCGACGGCAACGGCGTCGCGGGGGAAGGCGAGGTCGGCCTGGCCGTTCCGGCGGGGGGCGCGAGGACGGTGTCGGCGTTCGAGCTGGAGTCCGGCGGCGCGGGACTGGACGGGGCGCTCGGCGACGGCGCGGGCAAGTGGCAGTTGACGGTGACCGCGGACGCGCCGGTGCTGGCGATGAGCCTGCTGCGGAGTCCGACCGGGCACTTGACGAACCTGTCGACGGCCCCGGGGCGCGTCGGGTCGGGGAGCGCGGGCGAGGAGACGGCGGAGGACGTGTTCCGAGACGCCGTCTCGTCGATCGTGCAGTCGAAGTGCGTGAACTGCCACGTGGAGGGCGGCGCCTCGGGCAACACGCGGCTGGTGTTCGTCCGCGATACGGACGCGGACCACCTGGCGAAGAACCTGGCGGTGTTCGAGACGTTCCTCGAGGAGGTGGAGGAGGGCGCGGCGCTGATCCTGAACAAGATCCAAGGGGTGGGCCACGGCGGCGGCATCCAGGTGCCAGCCGGGACGGACGGGTTCGCCGACATGGAGCGCTTCCTCGGCCTGCTCGGGGAGGACGTCGGTCCGGTGGCGATCACCCCGGCCACGCTGTTCGACGGCGTCAAGCTGGAGTCGTGGCGCAGCACGCTGCGGCGCGCGGCGATCGTGTTCGCGGGACGGACTCCGACGGAGGAGGAGTATGCGGTGATTCGCGGGGCGAGCGGCAGCGAGTTCCGGGCGGCGATCCGCAACCTCATGCAAGGGCCGGAGTTCCACGAGTTTCTGATCAGGGCAAGCAACGACCGCCTGCTGACGGATCGAGACGACGTCCAGGGCGTGGGCGTGATTGACCCGATCTTCGGCTTTTTCGTCGACTTCAACAATCTGAACCACCAAAAGCTCGTGGCGAACGATCCGCAGTACTGGCATTGGCGGAATGCGGTCGACTACGGGCTCAGGCGTGCCCCGCTGGAACTCGTCGCACACGTGGTGGAGAACGATTTGCCCTACACCGACATCCTGACGGTCGACTACATCATGGCGAATCCCATGGCTGCCGAGGCGTACGGGGCGGAGACGACGTTCGAGGACACCTTCGATCCTCACGAGTTCTCTCCTTCGGACATCGCCAGTTACTACCGGATATGCAACGGCCATCGGATGGAGTACGAACTCGACACTGGAGCACGGGTGATCGATCCGGGTCCATGCGCGACGGACTACCCCCACGCAGGGCTTCTGAATACGACGGTGTTCCTGAAGCGCTATCCGACGACGGCGACGAACCGCAACCGCGCGCGCTCGCGGTGGACCTATTACCACTTCCTTGGTTTGGACATCGAGAAGTCGGCGCCAAGGACAACGGACCCCGTGGCGCTGGCGGACACCGACAACCCGACGATGAAGAACGCGAACTGCACGGTCTGTCACCAGATCATGGATCCGGTTGCCGGCGCGTTCCAGAACTACGATGACGTAGGCTACTACCGCAGCGGGCTGGGGGGACTGGATTCGCTCGACGGCTTCTACAAATCCGGGTCGTCAGGCGAGCAAGTCGTGGTCGATGGTCTTTCGGAGGAGGACCAGACAGCCGCAAAGGCATCGGGATGGATGTCCGCCGGAGAAAGGGAAATTGGACTTACGGCGGTCAATGAAGGTGACCGCGGCCATACGAACATCCATGTCGACTACCTGACCGTTCGTGACGACTCCGGTGCGGTTGTGGTGCATCGCGAGTTGGAGGACCTCGGTGACGGTGAAAGCAATTGGGACGGCGTTAGCTTCGAAATCTGCTGCGAGACGCTCATCGTGCCGGTGGAGGTTCCGTCCGATGGCACGTATAGCGTGGAAGTGGGCGCTTGGTTGGGATACCAGAGCGAGGATGCACAAGGGGAATCGGGCACGCTGAAGATATCGATCGGCGGTCCCTTCTATCGCCACGGAGACACTTGGTACCGCGACATGCGGCCCCCGGGATTCGATGGAGACCGCGTGCCGGACGCAGAAAGCAGTCTGCGGTGGTTGGCGGGGCGCATTGTGGCCGACGAACGGTTCGCGGAAGCCACGGTGAAGTTCTGGTGGCCGGCATTGATGGGGCGCGAGGTCGCGGAGCCACCTGAAGAGGAAGGCGAGGCGGATTTTGGGGGGCGCCTACTGGCGTCGAACGCGCAGGCTGCGGAGATGAAAAGGCTGGCGCGGGGTTTCCGCCGGGGCTTCCGCGGCGGATCGCCGTACAACCTGAAAGACCTCCTTGTGGAGATGGTCCTTTCGCGTTGGTTCCGTGCGGAATCGCTCTCGGACGACGATCCGGTTCGAGCCGTGGCGCTGGGAGAGGCGGGTGCCAGACGGCTTTTGACCCCCGAGGAACTGGCGCGCAAGACGCTGGCGTTGACCGACTTCGGCTGGGGGAGGAGACGTCCGTCCTATCCGTGGGCGGGCGGACCGATAGAACGCACAGACTGGGCGGCTCGAGAAGACTACGGCCTGCTCTACGGGGGCATCGACTCGGGCGGCATCGCGGAACGCGCGAGGGACATCACGCCAATCATGGCGGGTGTTGCCATGCGCCATGCCGCTGCCGTGGCTTGTCCTGTGGTCATGAAGGATTTCTACCTAGTGGACGAAACGGACAGCAGACTCCTGGGCGGGGTAACGACGACCACCACGCCGTTGTCGGAGTTCTCGGGGGTGCGGGAGATTGCCGCGTCATCGAAGACGCGGGCCGACACGGTCTCCGTCGGTGGCGAGTTGACCAGAGGCGATGCCACGGTGACGTTGGCGTTCGTCAACAACGAGGATTGGTTCGAGGGCATTGACGGGGACCGCAACCTCCGGATCGACCGGCTCGACGTGCGCAACGCGGCGGGGCAGATCGTGGCTACGCGCGAGATGGAGGAATTGCCGTCTTCGAGCGTGCGTGGCTGCGACTGGATCACGTCAGAGGACGACCACTTGGCGTTCTATTGCGAGGGGACGGTTGACGTGGGGATTGACGTTCCAGCGGACGGGCGCTACGACATTGAAGTGACCGCGTGGGCCGACCAATATGGCGACGAACTCGCGCGTCTGTGGCTTTCGGTCGGCACGGACACCATACGTTCCGCCGGCGCGCGGACCATCAAGGCCAAGCTTGCGGAACTGCACGGTAGGCTGCTCGGCGAAAGGGCGACGAAGGCTTTGGATGTCGATGCGACGTACGACCTGTTTGTCGAAATCTGGCGGGGCGCCCGGCACGGTGCTGGCGATTTCGACATGCGTTGCGATTGGGACAGCGACCAGTACTACTTGGACGGATTCGTTGACGACTGGTGGGCGGACCCTGAAGTCGGCGAGGAATGGGATTGGGAACGGCACGGCTTGCAGCGGGAACTCGTTGACCCGTACTTCGAGAGCATCGACTGGTCGGATCCTGACGGCGTCGCTCGGACTTGGACAGTGGTACTGGCCTATCTACTCTCGGATTACCGGTACCTGTTTCTGTGAGGTCCGCAGGAGGGACGATGCAACGACGGGGATTCCTTAGGGGCATGGCGCTGGCTGTCGCCGGAGCGGCGACAGGGTTGCGCCTGCCGCTTGCACACGGTGCCGAATACGCCGGTAAGCTCTTGGTCAATGTTCAAGCAGACGGCGGCTGGGATCCGACAAGCTTCTGTGACCCGAAGACTAACTTGCCGAGCGAGCCGATCATCAACCACTGGGCCGAGCGCGACGAGATCCGCGACGCCGGGAACATCGCCTACGCTCCGTTCGCGAGTAACGCCGCGTTCTTCGAGAAGTACCACCGGTGGATGATGGTGATCAACGGCGTGGACGCGCAGACCAATTCGCACAGCACGGGCGTGGTTCACAACTGGAGCGGCCGCAATTCGGAAGGCTATCCGACTATGGCGGCGCTGTTGGCCTCGCAACTCGCCCCGCTATTGCCGATGGCGTATGTCAGCTTCGGGGGCTACTCCGAGACGGGAGGCTTAACTCGTTTCACGCGCTTGGACAACACACATTTGTTGACCTCCGTTGCGTATCCGAGAGGCGACCGGGACGCCGCATACCCAGTCCCGTACCTCTCAGAGAGGGCATGGCAGGCGATGGCAAGGCGTCGTGCCAGCGTCGTGGAACGGTTGACGAGTACCAAAGGGCTACTGCCTGGCGAGGCGCGCAATCTGGAGTTCTACCGCACGGCGACTTCGGCCAGCGAGGGTCTGAGGGCGTTCGCCGATATCATTCCCGGAGAGGACATGCTGGAGCGGTTCGTCTCGGAGCAGGTTGGGAACGACTCGTTCTGGAGCGGGCTCCGCCAGCAGGCACAACTCGCGGTGCTGGCGTTCCGATCGGGCGTAGCCGTTAGCGCCGACCTGTATCTCGGCGGCTTCGATACGCACGCTCGCAACGATGTCGGGCAGGAGTGGCTCTTTCGCAAGCTGACGGACGGCGTGGACTACCTATGGAGCTACGCCGAGGAGCACGGCGTCGCCGATCGGTTGCTGGTTGTGATCGGCTCGGATTTCGGTCGGACCAACTTCTACAACGCAGACGACGGCAAGGACCATTGGCCGATAGGCAGCTTCGTGGTGATGGAGAAGAACCAGTCTTGGACCAACCGGGCCGTCGGCGAGACCGATGGCCTGCACTTCGCACAGAAGATCAACCCTCAAACTCTCAAACGCGACGACGCGAATGGCACGATCATCTACCCGAAGCACGTCCACAAGGCGCTGCGGCGGTACCTGGGGATCGAGGACTCGCCGGGGGCGGAGCGCTTCCCGTTCAACAACACCGAGGACTTCGCGTTCTTCAGCTAGGGTTCTGACCGTCTCGCCCCCGGTCGGCGGAAGTGACAGGGATCGTGAATTGGGTCGGGCCGAGTCGGCGTACGGGTCCGATCGGTGCAGCTGGTGCAACCCAGCTAGGACGGGGCCGGTAGGCAGCGTTACTTGGAGATCAAGACGATGCTCGCTCCGGGTTCGGAATGAGCGTAAAGCCAGTTGGCGTTTGCTGTCCGGGCACTCGAGCGAGCGGGTGCGGCGAGCCGCGATGCGTGCTGGCGCTACTGCTGAGGCTTGGTGCAGTCGCGCGAGCCGAGCCGGTCGATGGCGGGGCGGGGGGCGTCCTTCGGCGCGCTATCTGCCGGGCGTGAGAACGCGGAGCCGACAGCCACGTGCCCGGGCGCTGCGGCGCGTCCGGCGAGTCGGGAGTCGACGTTGCGCGGGGATGAATGGTGATGCGCCGTGCCGGAATCGACGCCGCAGCGGCGTTGTCGGCTGGCCATGGTGTGTTCCGTTCGCTCGCGAAGGGTGATCTGCGGCGCGGACAGCCTAGGCAAGCAAGGAATCTGTTGCCCGATGGCCGTGGCCCTCGTTTTCTCGGCACCGGCGTTTTGGTGCTGAACGGAGGTGCGTGGACCGCGTGACGGAACCCGCCGGGGGCCGGTCCGTGACGTGGCGGACGGCGACCGGCGCGCCCGGTCTGCGGGCGATCGAACTCACGGGCGGTGTGGAGCACGCGGTGTTCGGGTTGGCCCCGGGCCACGACTATCCGCCGGCGCGGGGCGCGAGGATCTCCAAGACGTACGCGCAGCTTTCGGACGGTCCGCGGACGGGTGGGCAGCTGTTTGCGGAGCTCGAAGGCGAGGATTGGCGGCTGCCGCGTAGCGCCCGGCGCTACGAGCTGCGCGGGTTCCGGGCGCATCTCAGGTTCATCGTGCGCCATGGACGGCATGTGGGCCAAGACCGACCGGGTCGACCGTAGTCGTCGCATGCGAGGGCACGTTGGGCGGAAAAGCGAGACAAAGCACTCTACCATCGTTACGTGAAGTTGCGCGCCGCCGGCCATGCGGGCTGTCACGGGCCGGCCCAGCGTGCCGCCGGGCGGCAGTTGGACGGTGTCGTGGAGCATGACCTGGATCGGCTGGCGCGCCATGACGTGGGTGTCAAACTTGGTTCCGGGGGGCTGGTACGCGACGTATGGCGGTGGTCGCGCCGCATGCTGCCGGGGCCGGTCCGGCCAGCGTCGTTCACCGTTCGCTTGAGACCGGGCCCGAAGGACGCCCGTCGTGACCGCGGGTTCGGCCGGTGGCGAGCGCCGCAATGGCGAGTAGTTGGGTGGTCGCTTCACGGGGCGACGGTTACGCCGCCGAGACCCGTTGCCGCGCCTGTGCGAGGTCGTAGGCAGCCTGGAGGCGCATCCAGAAGTCCGCGTTGCTCCAGCCCTGGCGCTCGAAGGCGAGCGCCATGTCCGGCGAGATCCCCGCCCGGCCGTTCAGGAGTCGCGACAGCGCGGGCCGCGAGCAGCCTAGAAGCCGTGCCGCCTCGGTGACCGTGAGGCCGCTCGCCTCGATGCAGTCGAAGCGGATGGTCTCGCCGGGATGGGAAGGATTCAGCATTGCGGTCATGTCGGTCTCCTCAGTGGTAGTCGACGAGATTCACGTCGACCGCCTCGCCGCCGTCGAAGCGGAACACGACGCGCCAGTTGCCGCTGACGCGGACGCTCCAGTAGCCGGCGCGGGAACCCTTGAGAGGGTGCAGCCGGTAGCCGGGGATGTCGAGGTCGGTCGGCCGCGCCGCCGCGTCGAGGTTCCCCAGTATGCGGCGGATGCGCGGAACCAGGGTCTGCGGGAGGGCCGCGGGTCGGTCGCCCCCATGCAGCGCGCGCAGTCCCTTGTGCGCGAATCTCATCGGTCGAGTGTACCGCGTAACGGCACGAATTACGCAAAAGCCGTTAGCGTAACGAGGAGGCCGTGCTGTGGAGGGAGGATCGAACGCGTTCGGGGACGTCGATGGCGACGAAACGGTCGGCGGGAAAAAGGTAGTCCTCACCACTCTCGTCGACGAGGCGGAGGTCGCCCGAAGCGGCGGCGTCGTTGTCGGGCAACGCACGGTAGATCTTGTGCAGCTCGAGCGAGACCGGGTAGTCGCCGCTATCGACGCCAACGACGTACTCTGATGTCGGGGGGTGTGTCGATGCAGTCATGATCAGTCGAGGTACCGTTTGCGCTTCATCTCGCGGCGTCCAATGCCATGGGCTTCGTACCAGTGCAGTTCGACCAGGCGGACATCGCCGTTCTGGAGTCCTATGCGGGGCGCTTCCCTTTCGCTTTCTCCAGTTTCCCGGACCGTAGGTCCGTCTGAGTCTTGGAAGCTCGCGGATTCCGTTGCCCTAGGCGATGGGTGTGCGGGATCTGCCCGAAGACGCGGAAGTTCACGGTCGTCTCGCTCGCTCCCTCGGTTTCCCGCAGAGCATTGCGGGAGGGACTCCTAGCGTCAAGGTCCTGGGCGCGGGCTTGGCCGCGGGGGCTCGGCGCAGCCGGGCGTCGTCGCACGCCGGTAGGCCGTGCGGACGGGGCGGGCCGTCCCTGGCCGCCCCGGCTGTCCGCGGGAACCGGCGCGTCCGTGCGCCGGGGGAAGGCGCCGCCGGGACCGTCCGTGGTCTCCGGCGGCGTGTTCGACCGGTCTCAGTGACGGACCTCAGTCGTCCAGGAAAGCCGGCAGGCCGCCGGGCGCGGGCGCATCGGCCTCGCCTTGCGGCGCAGCATCGGCGGCGTTGGACCCGTCGTCGACGGCCGGCTCGGTCGGTGCCGGCGCATCGGGCGCGGTCCCGGCTACGGACTCGGCGGCAGCGCCGGGCGAACCGTCCGCGGCGGGGCCGGTACCTTCCGCTGCGCCGTCGCCGTCCGCGGTGCCCTCGCCGTCCGCCGGCAGCGGCCGGAATCCCGGCGGCAGCCAGCGTGCGGCGGCGCGGTCGGCCTCGTCGTCGCGCGACGGGTCCGGGCGGAACGCGTTCGCGGCGGCCTCGGCGAGATCCCGCTTCTTGAAGTTGCGGTGCTTGTCGGCCCACTCCTCGCCCAGCGCGTCCGCCGCTGCGCCGAGGATCAGCGCCTTGTTCATGCGCATCCAGACGAGGTCCTTGTCGAACGGCAGCGCGCCCGCGCGCTCGAGCTCGGCGGGGAAGTCGACGTCGAGGTCGCGCACGAGCTGCTCGTGGGCGCCCGGGGCGTCCTTGTCGTCGCCGAGTGCGTGGAACGTCAGGTTCGCGACGCACGCGGCGAGCACGGCGGCGCGGTGGTGGCCCGGCAGCGCCCGGAACGCGCGGAACCCGGCCGCGGTGTCCTTGTCGGCGACCCAGGACAGGTCGACGTCGTCGGGCACGGGGTGCAGGGCGTCCATCACCGGCGAGGCGCGCAGGCCGTCGGAGACGTGGTTCGCCTCGTACTCGAGGTTGAAGCGCAACGGGGAGGACTCGTAGCCGATCTCGGAGACGCCGCCGAGGCGGAGCTTGCGCGCGAGCGTGAACGCGAGGATGTCGGCGGCGGCTCCCGGGTCGCGGGCGAGCGTCTGGCGGAAGGCGGCCGTGCGCATGACGCGCAGGTCGCGGCGCAGGGCGTCGGTGTAGCGCGGGGCGCGTTCCGTGTCCGCGTCGTCCGCGCCGCTGGTGCCGGGGGATGCGCCGTCGGGCCCGTCCGCGGGGTCGGGCTCGCGCCGGACGGCGGCGTGGTAGGCCGCCTGGTCCTCGCGGCGGATCAGCCCGCGGCGGATCTGCAGGCGGCCGTCGCCGGAGACGGTGGCGAGGACGCCGCCGTGGGCGCGGACGTTCTTCGAGTACTCGGATCGGGCCTCGACGGCGGCCTCGATGGCGGCGGCCTTGGCGGTGTGCTCGGCGACGAGCCGGTGGAGCTCCGGGATGCGCTCGTCGTCCGGCTCCCCGAAGTTGAACTCGCGGTCGAGTTCCTCGAGGATGCCGTTCGACTCGTCGAACGTCGCCTGCTCCTCGTCGGTCGGACGGCCGCGGCGGAACGGCGAGGCGACGATGTGGAGCTGCTGGTCGGCCCACGTGTACTCGAGGGCGGCGGCGGTCCACTTCCAGTCGTCGGCGTGCTCGGCGGCCGCCGCCTCGAGGCGTTCGGTGGCGACGGTCACGAGAACGTCGGGGTCGAGCAGCGTGATGTGCTCGCGGTCGCGGTCCTCGATGAACAGCGGATCCTCCGTGCGCCCGCCGGCGGCCATGTAGGCCTCGATGCCGACGAACAGCGCGAGCGGCGAGTCGGAGCGGGTGTGGCGCTCGCCGATGGCGTAGCGGACGTTCCGGGCGTAGAGCATGTTGCCGCGTTCGAGCTGCTCGAAGAGCGTCTCCTGGAAGGCCGTGTCGGCGGTGGTCGCGAAGGCCTCCGCCGTCTCCGTGTTGATGCGGCCGTCGCGGTAGGCGTCGAGGATGCCGGACGGCAGGGCGCCGAGGCGCAGGCGTTTCTGCACGGTGCGCTCGGAGACGCCGAAGCGGGTGGCGATCTGCGCGGCCGTCGCGCCCTCGGCGACGAGGCGCGTGTAGGCGCGGACCTGGTCGGCGGGGTGCATGCCGACGCGGACCGTGTTCTCCGCCAGCGACGACTCGGCGGCGTCCTCGCGGGCGACGACCTTGCAGGGCACCGGGTGGTCGGCGCCGATGCGCTCGTCCTTGACGAGGCGGTTCAGCGCGCGCAGGCGACGACCGCCCCCGGCGACGCCGTAGCGGCCGTCGTCGCGGGCCACGACCACGAGGTTCTCGAGCAGGCCGAGGGCGGCGATGGAGGCGGCGAGCTGGTCGTCGGCGTCGCGCAGGGCGGGGTCGCCGTTGGCGTCGGGGCGGACGTTGGCGTCGTCCGGGACGAGGGCGGAGACGGGGATGAGGCGGACGTCGTCGGTGGACGGGTCCGCTGCGGTTACGGGTGCGTTCATGGGATGCGGTTTCCTTGTAGAAGCGAAGGGCCTGGTCGCCGCCGGGCGGCGCGGACCGGGCGGCGCAAGGTGCTCCGGCCCCAAAGGGCCGCGAGCCCGCCGCGAAAGCGGCGGTTGCCTTGCGCGGCACGGGACCGCGCCGCGAGGCTCTGGGCGGGCCGTTCGCTTGTCGTCGTGTCAGCCGATGGCGACGGTGCCGTCGGCGCGGAAGTGCGGCTGCGGGCGCGGGTACGGGTACTGCGCGGCCGCGCACTGGATCTTGAACGCGGACGCCTGGGCGCGGGCGTGGCCGCCGGACGCGCACCAGCGGCAGCCGTGGCGGAGCGCGTACAGGCCGAGGCACTCCGGGCAGCGGGCGTGCGTGGCGGGGAGGTCGCCGGGTTGCCAGAGCTCGGCCTGGCGACGGCGCATCGAGAGGCGGCGGGGCATGCCTAGCCGTCCGTCGGCGGCAGGTCGGCCCAGACGCCTTCGCGGCGCTCCAGCCGCTCGAGGGCGCGGGCTATGCGCGCGGGCGTCGGCAGCGGGACCTCGACGAGGTGGACGTCGGCGTCGCAGTTCTCGCAGCGCGCGTGGTCGTGGACGGCGTCGACGTCCCAGGTCTGGGCATCGGCGTTCCAACGCGCCCAGGCGTCGCGGCGGACGTCGTGGCTGCCGCAGATGCCGCAGACGTGGCGGACCGGCGCGGGGTGCGCCGGTGCCCGCCGGGCTGCGAGAGCTTGGGCGACGGCGGTCTGGCCGAGTGCCGCGGCGACGTCGGCCAGCGCGTCGTCGTAGCCGCGGTCGTGGTGCTCCGCGCCGTGGCGGTGCGCGGCGGGGACGTCGCAGGCGCCCTGCTCGTCCCAGGCGTCGTCCGCCGAACGGGCCACGGCGTCGACGAACGTGGGTCCCGCGTCGTCGATGCGCTTCCAGCCGTCGCCGAGGTCGGTCGCGGCGATGGCGCGCTCGCAGGCCTCGTCGACGTTGTCGGCCTCGACGGTGACCGTGTTGGCGTTGTAGTCGGCGAAGCCGCACTGGACGGTGTATTTCATGGTGGCTCCCTGGTCGTGGTGGTGGTTGCCGATGAACGCGCCGCTTGCCGCGCGGACGCGTCGTTGCCGAGGCGCGCCTACTCGCACGCGCCCCATTCGCTGCAGGAGGTGGCGAGGTCCTGGCGCTCCAGCGCCGTGACCGGGATCAGGTCGTACTCGCGCCCGCCGCGGGCGGTTTTCGACCACTCGACGGTGGCGCGGATGCCGAAGTCGCCGTACGTTCCGCGACCCGCCTCGACGTCGGCCTTCGACACGAAGCGGTTGGCGGGGAAGAAGGTCGCCTGGCCCTCGGTGCGGGACACCTGGCCGACGATCGCCTCCCACTCCTCGAGCATGTCGACGTACTCGGGCCAGTGCTCGGCGATGATCGCGATCTCGTGCTTGCGGGCGTTGACGCACGGCATGCAGCCGACGCGGGAGACGCCGAGCTTGTAGAGCGGGTTCGGCTCGATGCCGTGCCGACGGTGGCACCGCCAGACGTCGCGCACTGTCCAGTCGAGGAGCGGCCGGAACGTCACGAGTCGCGCGAACTTGCACGTGCCGGGCGGCGTCTGCATCCGCTGCCAGCGAACGAGATCGCGGCGGTACGGGGACTCCTCGGCGCGCACGCCCTGCCAGGAGATCACCGACCGGCCGCTCTTCAGGATCGGGTAAACGACCTGCTCGTGGGCCGGGCGGACCTTCAGGCGGTCCGTGCAGAAGCGGGCGCGCATGGACGGGAAGCCGCCGCGCAGGATGCACAGATCGAGGAAGCGGTTGCCGGTCGGCCGGCAGAGCTCGAGCGCGCGCCGGACGATGCGCTCGGGCACGCCCTTCCTCGGCCATTCCTCCCGGATCGTCTTGCGCTTGGTCGGGAACTGGTCCGCGAAGTCCGCGTGGTACTCCTCGATCGGCGGGCCGCCGGCGAGCTGCGGGAGTGCGGCGATGTAGTCGAGGGTCCACGGGTGCTCGTGGCCGGTGTCGAGGAAGATGCTGCGGAACGGCCGCCCGCGCGCGACGCCGAGCAGGTACATGGCGGTGCTGTCCTTGCCGCCGGAGACGGAGAGGATGTCGACGGGCACGGTCAGCTTCCCGTGGAATCGTCGGCCTTCGGCGCGGCGGCGGTGCGCTCGGAGCGCTTGACGGTGGTGACCGTCGTGGTCTTGCCCGCCCTGTCGCGGATCTCAGCCTCGTCGAGGCCGAAGTTGGCCGCGACGTCCTTCCAGCGGACGTCGGTGCGCGCGTAGGTGGAGAGCTTCACCCCGAACCCCTGCTGCAGGTGCAGCGGGTCGTCGTCCGCCTGGGCGAGTGCCACGAGGCGCCGCTTGGCGTCGTCCAGGCGCTTCCGCGCCGCCTTGGCGTCGTCGTCCGCGGCGAGCCAGTCCCGCGCGGCGTCGCGCCAGGCGGTGTCGAGGCGCTCCTGGTCCTCGCCGTCGAGGAACGCCGCCAGCGCTCGACGAGCTCCGCGGTGCGTTCGGCCAGCTCGGCGGCGTCGACGGGGACGGCGCCGAAGACGCGCTTGCCGCCGGCGTCCAGTCCGGCGACGACGACGTGGAAGTGCCAGTCGGCGGCGTCGTCGAGCACGGCGTGGTGGTGGACGAGCTGCCAGCGCACGTAGTCGAAGACCGGGTCGTCGAAGGCGGCGGGGTCGTCGACGAGGCGGTTGATGCGCGACTTCGGACCCGCGGCGGTCTTCACCTCGGCGTGGAGGCGTAGCGCCGGATCGACGGCGTCGAAGCTGGCTGCGAGCGGCACGCCCGCGACGACGCGCGAGGCGCAGGCCGGGGCGAGACGGGCGCCGGTCTCGGCGGAGAACCAGTCGCGGGCGAAGGGCTCGAGCGCGTGGCCGGCGCCGTGGGCGCGCTCGAGGAAGATCTTGGCCGGGTCGACGGGCTCGCCCATGGCCTCGGCGTGGCGGCGCTCGCGGAGCTCGTTCCAGGTCCGCGTCTCCCAGTAGTCGGGCGCGGCGTTCATGACGATCGGGGCGTCCGAGGCGGTGCACTGGAAGCGCCGCCAGTCGTGCCAGTCGGGCGTGTTCTGGGCGACGTCGGCGAAGACGGTGGGCTCAGCGGCGGCGGTGTTCGTGGCGGCCATGGCGTCTACGGCGTTCACGCCGCGTCCTCCGGGTCGAGGTCGAAGTGCTTGAGGAGCTGGACGCGGCCGGTCTCGGGGATGTCGCCCCACAGGCCGCGGTTGCCGTCGATGACCGCCGCGGGGTCTTCGGTGGCCTGCATGGCGGTGCCGAACGCGCGGTACAGGTGGCGCTGGCGGTCGAGCTCGGAGGCGAAGTCGTCCGGCAGGTTGGCGGCGAGGTCGGGCACGTCGTCCGTGGCCGGCACGCCGTCGGTCGCGGCGGCGGGCAGCGCCGGGGTGTCGGTCGCCGCATCGGCGCGATCGCGGCCGGGCGGTCCCTCCGGGACCGGCGCGGGGTTGTCGGCGCCGTAGCGGGGTTCGGCGTCGACGTCGTCGGTCTCGCCGGTCGCCACCAGGAACTTGCCGCGCAGCCAGTACTTCCTTGCGTAGGTCTCGGCGGCCTGGAAGGACTGCGGGCCGATGACCTGCAGGACGAGGGAGCGCCGCTCGGTGCCGGGGTAGCCCACGAAACCGAGCTCGTAGACGAAGCGCGCGTGGAGCATGGGCCGACCGTCGCGGTTCGGCACCGTGAACAGGCGGCAGTCGACCTCGTCGCAGCGGACGACGAGTTCGGCCTCGGCGAGCGGCTGCTGCATCGCCTGGTAGAACTTGTCGGCGCTCGCGTAGTTGTACTCGGAGTGCGTGTTCCAGGCGTCGTGGGCGAGGCCGCGGACGGCCTTCATGACCTGCGCGATGCGGGCAGCGAGGTCGCGCAGCAGGGGCGGGCGGTCGTCGGCGTCGGCGGGGACGGGCGTCGGCGGGTCGAGGCGTTCGAGGCTCCTCGAGTCGATGTCGACGGGCACCAGGGCGTTGGCCCGGTGGGCGGTGCGTTCGTGGTCGTTCATGGGCGGTTCCTCTTGGATCAAACGGCGCGGAGCCGTTGCCGCCCGGGCGGTCCGCCGGCGTGCCGGTGCAAGGCCGTCGCGCCCTTGGCGCGGCGCCCGCGTCGCGGGTGCGCCTTGCGGCGGGGCGGCGGTCGGGCCGCAGGTTGCGGCCGCGCTACGCGCGGGCGTCTGCGGCTCGGGAGTTCCGGGCTGCCAAGTCCTCGAGCTCGGCGACGAGGGCGTCGTCGTCCTCGTCGGGCCCGAGGAAGCCGGCGAGGAGCTGTGCATCGCCGCGGGGCACGCCGTGGGCGTCGGCCAGCGCGTCGATGCGCCGGGCGCGGGCCTGCGCGGCGGGATCCGGGCGTCGCGCGCGGCGCCGTGCCGGAACGGCGACCCCGCGGGACAGGTCCGCCAGATGGCGGGCGACGGCGTCGCCGATGTGGCGGGTCACGATCTCGGGCGCCGCCGCGGGCACCGGGACCACCGCGTCGTCGTCGCGCACGGCGGACCCGGGGAGGGCGCGGACGGCGACGTGCACGGCGCGCGCCGGGCGGCCGCGGAGCGCGTGGGCGGCGGCCTCGTCGAGGCGGCGCACGTTGAACAGGCGCTTGGCGCGCGAGCGGCCGTGGCGGGGCACGGCGACCGTGACGCGCAGGCCGAGCGCCGCGGCGGTCCAGGCGAGGCCGGCGGCGTGGTCGGGGGCGAGGTGCAGGAGCTTGCGGTGCCGCTGGCGGACGGCGAAGACGGCCGTGCGGCCGTCGGGCAGGCGGCGCAGGCGCAGGGTGCGGGAGGTGTCGGCGTTCACGGGCGTCTCCTTGGATGTGTTGTGGACCGGGCGTCGGGACTCCCTTCGCGCCGGTCCGGCGCGGGCGGGGCAAGGCCGTGGCGCGCTTGAGCGCCGCGCCCGTCCGCGGGTCGCCTTGCCCCGGCGCGGCGGACCGGCGAGGTTGCGGACGGTGCCCGGTGGGTGCGGGAGGGCGGGGGTTGCGGTAGGGTCGGCGTGCTGACCGGTGTCCGCGTAGCGCGGACACCGCGCTTGTGCGGCACTCTCAGCCGCTGGAAACCCTGACCTTTTGAGGAGACCGACGATGGCGGAGACGCTCGACGTCGGGTTTTCGACCCTGGGCGTGCCCGTGGTCGAGGATCCGGCGCGCTTCGCGCGCGAGGCCCGCGGCGGCCAGGTCCTGACGGACCGTGCCGATCCCGGTGCCGCGCTGCTCGACGTCCTGGCGGACGACGGGCGGCGGCGCTGGGGCGGACTGGCCTGGCCGAGCTGTGCGTGCGCGCGCGAATGCGCGGCGTGCGGGCCGTTCGTGCTGGTCGCGGACGGCGCGGCGCGCGTGCTGGTGAGCCGGAACGCGCCGCCCTAGCGGCGGCGGTTTCGGACGACGGCGGAACCGCGGCGTTTCCCGGCGGGAGGTTGCCGCGGCGTCCGTCAGTGACGGAGGGCCGCCCTACGAGGGAGTGGCGGTCCGACCGCCTGGGGCGCGACGGACCGCCACGCGTGGGCGCGCAGATGGATCTGCCGACGCGGTGTTCGAGGATCTGCGCCAGCGGCGGTGGACGCGTGCAGGCGGCCCGCGCGTCAGGGGCGGCGGACGGTGCGTGCCGGGTCGCGGGCAGCGGCGTTCGGCGCGGAACTGGGCGCCGAGCGCATCGGCGTCGTCCAGAGCCTGCTCGCGACATGCCGCCTGCACGGCGTTGATGCGTACACGTACCTGGTGGACGTCCTGCAGCGGGTCGGCGAACACCCGCCGTCGCGCGTCGTCGAACTCACGCCACGGGTCTGGAAGACGCTGTTCGCCCACGATCCGCTGGGATCGGTTCTGGATCGCGGTCGCGACCCGCCGATGCGTTAGGGACCGCGGCTAGCGGTCAAGGACGGCCTACTTTGACCGCTTACGACCCTGTGGCGGTTTGATCGCACGATAACTCAACGTCAATGGTGCCCACATACACTATTTTCGGATGCTAGGGGTATTGACGGGGATGCATGATAGATGTGAGGCTTACGTGTCCGGTCGGGTGACCGCCGTGTTGTGTGGGGACCAACGGGTGCCTACGGGGCGATTCGCGCGACACCTTGGGCACGCCAATATCCAATTATAAGGAACCCTCCGAATGACCTCACGAATCGCGCTGTTCCCCGCTGCTGTGGCGCTTGCGGGGTGCGCCGCCAACCCAGCGGCTGTTGCGCCCGATCACGTCTCGTCCGAAATGTACGCCGACTACTCCTGCCAGACGCTGACAGAGTTACGGACGGAGAAGCAAGCTGACATTGACGAACTCTCGTCGTCTCAGAAGACCAAGCGCATCGTTGACGGGGTTAGCAACGTCCTCATCCTGCCCGGGGTCGCCAGCATCGTCAAGGACTCGTCCAAGCCGCTTGCCCGCGCCAAGGGCGAAATGGTTGCTCTCATCCGCGAATACGACCGTCGGTGCATAGACCGGGATAGGTAGCCGCCTACCATGTTCATTCTCCTCCCACAGTGGAATGAGCGAGTCGGGCTAGTTGCTGCTGGCTCGAGTCGGCACTGAAATTTACGGCAACTCAATTTGCAGGTGGTGACTTCGATGAATACTTGCCATTCGTTTCGCCATATGGCTGCTCTTGCCTTCCATCCTTGTGGTACTGAAGCACGCTGACCGCTTTCTTGGTCTTTGCCAAGAATGGCTTGCGCGATTGTCTCATATGGGTTGAGCGTCACTTCGGGGTGGTCGCGGCTCTGGCCCCGTTGAGTCAGCGATAACCTCATCCAACAGTCGGTCACTCGACATGGTCGCCGTCGCCAGACCAAGGTGCCGTGCCGAGCTTGAGGAACCGTGGGGAAGGGATGGGCCGGGAGCGACCCGGCCCGCGTGCAGATGGGATTCGCCGTAGCGGGTCGAGCGGCGTCGACTCCTACGAGGGTCGGACATCTCGCGGATCCGCGTCGCCGACCGTGAACGTAGGAAGGCCGGTGCGGCGTGTCAAGCATGGCGGACGGCAGGCTTGCGGCGTGCGGCGGAAAGCGGCCGCCCGCCGGACGGCGGGACGCGCACGCGTGCGGGCAAGCGGAGCGCGCCAGGCGCCAGCGACCGTCACCCGCATGGGCCGGGACCCCCCCCGGGGCCCGGGTCGGCGGTACGCCGACTAGGGCGCGGCCCGCAGGGGGCGCCCCGCAGCCGTATTCAGCTGCCTCCGAGCCGCGCTATGCTCCTTCGTGCATGGGGCGTTCGTTTCACCGCACGCCTTGTTCCGTGCGGTCCGTCCGGACCGCTGAATCAGCAGACCTCCGAGGAGAGACCCATGGTCGAGATCGACTTCGGGACCTTGCTCGCGCCCGTCGAGGGCCGTCCGGGCGTGGCGAGCTACGTGCCGCCGCCCCCGGCTCTCGATGTGCGGCGGGCGTACGTCCGCTTCGGCGTCTACGCGCACGTCCTCGACGTGTACGGCGAGACGCGGTGGCGCTTCAGGGTGGGCAGGGCGGACACCGATGCGCACGGCCGCATCGGCGTCCTGTTCGATCCCCCGTACGCGAGCGAGCTGCCGCTGGGCCTGCGCCTCGAGTTCGAGGTGGAGTCCATCGGGGTCCCGCTGGAGGAGGCCGCCTGAGGCGGCTTCCCGGACGGGTGCGGCGCAACGGTCCTTCGGGGCCGCCACGCCGCGCCGGTGACCGTGCGGGGCGGTGCGCCGTGCCGACCGTCGGCAACGCTCGGACGTCCTTTCCCGGACGTGCGCGGCGTTAGCTTGCCTGCCATTGACACTGGTTTCGTTGGCGATTTCAACGCAATCCTGATGTAGACAACACACAATTTTCTCGTCTCCTGATTATTCACGGACACACTGGCGCGCCCGCTTGTATACAATCCGTTGGGAAAACCGGGCGGGAATGCGCATCTTCGGCGCCGGGAACGACCGGTGTGGCGGTGGTGGCAGGCCGTCCGCTTCGGACCGCCCGGCGCCGGACATCCGCCGCCGTGTGTCCGGCCGGAGCGCAGCCGGCGCGCCTGTCCTGCTGCCGCCTCTCCGCGCAGCCGAGCGTAGCGAACTTGGCACGACACCATGCCGGAGAGGCGGCGCGGGGCCTCGAACCCGCCCCCGCGAGCGCCGGTCCGGCCGGATCCCGTCGTGACCATCCGTGCGTGTGACGACCGTGCCGCGGCCCGGTGGCGGTGCGTTTACCCTCGACAACATGGGCTGCGTCGCGGCGGTTGCGGGGGCCGGGGGCGCGGTGTAGCGTGGCTCAGGCCAACGGTGCCCCAGGGTGCCGTCCTAGTGCGGGACGTCCGTCCCGCTGCAAAACAACCGACAGAGGAGCGATGCCGATGGAGACATTGGTGGAGGAGCTGCGTGCGCGCGAGAGCGAGCGCGTGGCGGAATGCGATGTGCGCAAGGCTGTGCTGTTCGAGGAGCGGCTGGTCCGCGAACTGCGGCTGAAGGGCCTGGCTGCGGTGGCCGGGCGGTTCGGCGCCTTCCGGAGGGAGGCGCGGGCCGGTCGGGACTGGCTCGCCGGGCGCCGCTCGGTGGCGACCCGCGCCGAGTGGTGCGCGAGCCCGACGCCCGGGTATCCGCGTCGCGACGGCCTGCTGCTGCCGAGGCCGGGCGAGCCCGCGGGCTTGCGGGCCACGGTCGAGGCGGTGCTGGCCGTTGTCGCGCAGGGCCGGGGCACGCGGTGCGCCGACGGCGCGCCGGCCCGGCCGTGGGTCGAGGTGCAGCCCGGGGCGGTGTTCGTCCAGTGGGCGGCCGCCTCGGGCGCGCTGCGCGGGATGTACCGGCGGCTGCTGGACGAGCTGCGCGCGGCCGGCCTCGTCGAGGACTACCTCGACGCGGTTCTGATGTATCCCGAACACGCGTTCGTGGATGCCTGTAGCGCGTCAACCATGATGAGAAGCCCGCGACAACCAAGATGAGAAAACGGCGCGGCGGGTCTTCTGTTTCGACGTCGGTGGCGAGCGTGGAAGCGGGAACCGCCCGAGCCTGGATGTCGAGCGTTTCATGATGCGTTGTCCGGCTTGGCGGCGTTCTGCGCCGGAGCGAGCTGTGGATTGACCTGCGTATTGGCGGGCGTGGCGCGCTTGGCCGCCTTGCCGCGATTGCGGTTGGCCTCGACGGAGGCGACGGCGGTGCGGCGGCGATAGCTCTCGACGTTGAGTTCGAAGATCGTGGCGCGGTGCACCAGGCGGTCGACGGCGGCGAGCGTCATGGCCTGGTCGGGGAAGATCGAGCCCCATTCGCCGAACGGCTGGTTGGCCGTGACGAGCATGGAGCGGCGCTCGTAGCGCGAGCTGATGAGCTCGAACAGCACGCTGGTCTCGGCCTGGTCCTTGCGCACATATGCGATGTCGTCGAGGACGAGGAGGTGGTACTTGTCGAGTTTCCGGATGGCGGATTCCAGCGCCAGTTCCTGCCGCGCGACCTGCAGCCGCTGCACGAGGTCGGTGGTGCGCGCGTAGAGGACGCGGAGGCCGTTCTCGACGAGCGCCAAGCCGATCGCGGCCGCCAGATGGCTTTTGCCGCCGCCGGGATTCCCTATGAGGATCACGTTGGCCCCCTGGTCGAGCCAGCGGTCGCCGGCGGCCAGCGCGTTGACATGGGCCCTGGAGACCATGGGGACGAGGTCGAACTCGAAGTTGGCCAGCGTCTTGCCGGGCGGCAGCTTGGCCTCCGCGAGATGGCGCTCGAAGCGCCGGCGTGCGCGGTCCGCGATCTCCTGCTCGCCCAGCGCCGCGAGCAGTCTCGCCGCGGGCCACCCCTCCTTGTCGGCGCGTTCGGCCAACTGCCGCCACATGGCCTTGGCGCTCGGCATGCGCAGCTCGGTGAACATCAGGTCGAGTCGCGCGGTGTCGACGGCGCTCAAGACGCGCCTCCCGCGGTCGGCTGCCGCATGGTCGTGGCCGGAGTTGCCGCGAGCAGGACGTCGTAGTCGGCGAGGGATCCCAGTTCGACGTTCACCGCGGGCAGCGGGGTGGCGGCGGGGGCGAACGCCGCCGCCAGCGCGTCGACGTCGGGCAGCGCGCCCGCGTCGAGGCAGGCTTCGAGTCGCTCGGCCAGGGCGGCTTCGCAGTTGCGTTCGTGGGCCAGCGCCAGCAGCGCCACGGCATCGCGGCACGCCCGGCGCTCGCTCCCGGCGTCGAGCAGCGCCTCGAAGGCGCGCCGGTACGCATCGCGGGGGAACAGCTGGTCGCGGTACACCAGGTTGCGCAGCGCCATGGGCTTGCGCCGCAGGCTGTGGATCACATGCCGGTAGTCGACGACATGGCCGTTGCGCCCGTCCGCGGTCGTCCGCCCGCGCGGCAACGTCGTCAGCGGCGACGTGCCGAGGAAGACCTCCAGACGGTCGTCGTAGAGATGCACGGTCAACTGGTGGCCGACGAGGCGCGACGGCACCGAGTAGAACACGCGCCGCAGGGTGAAGCCCCCGAACGAGGTGACGCGCACGCGGACCGGCTCGAAGTCGTCGGTGCGCCGCGGCGGCAGCGGCCGAAGCACGGCGCGCTCGGCGTCGATGCGGGTGCGCAGGTGGCTGTTGCGGCGGCCGACCACCTCGTCGACGAAGGCGCGGTAGTCGGCCAGGGCGGCGAAGTCGCGCGAGCCGCGCAGCAGCAGCGCATCCTCGAGAGCGCGCTTGAGATGGCCGTGGGGTCCTTCCACGGCGCCGTTCTCGTGCGACTCGCCGCGGTTGTTGCGCGTCGGCGCCATGCCGTAGTGGGCGCACAGGGCGGCGTAGCGCTCGGTGGCGTCCTCGCGCTGGTTCGCATCGAGGTTGCGGTAGGCGGCGGAGAGGCTGTCGCTGCGGTGCTCGCGCGGCGCGCCGCCGAGCGTCCACAGGGCCTGCTGGAGCCCTTCGGCGAGCGCCGTGAAGCTCTCGCCGCCGAGCACCACGTGCAGGTGCGAGAAGCCGGAGTAGGCCAGCCGGAAGTGGTACAGGCGGTGGTCGAGCGGCTCGCCGGCCACGACGACGCCGAGGCCGCCGGCGTCGGTGAAGTCCGACAGCCCGAGTTGTCCGGGCGGGTGGGTCTGGCGGAACACGAGCTCGCGCTCCGGACCGTGCTTCGCGCGCCACTCGCGTACGCGCCGCTCCAGCGTGCGGCGCACGCCGCGGCCGAGTTCCGGATGCCGACGCATCAGTTCCTCGAAGATCCCCACGGTGCGCAGGTCCGGCGCCTGCTCGAGCATCGGCACGATCTCCTCGTCGAAGATCCCGGACAGCGGGTCCGGCCGGCGGTTGCCGCCGTGCCTGACCTTGGCGGACGGCAACCGCGGATCGATCTCGATGCGGTACGCCGTGGCGGTGCTGAAGCCCGCCTTGGCCGCAGCCACCTGCGGCGAGTGTTGTTGTCGAAGATGCATGTAAAGCCTCGTCTGGTGATCGGTGACGTGTCGGCCCGGCATCGGATTCCGTCCATGGAAAGACGGACACCCTAGCCGGGGATCGCCGCGACCGCCGCGGGGCCTCCGGCCCCGCGGCGCGCGCATGGCTCGGTCGGGCTACGCCCTCCCTCCCCATGCGCGCAAGATCGGCTTTCTCACCTTGATTGACGGCGGTTTCTCACCTTGATTGTCGCTGGACAGATGCCGACGATCCGCTGGTCGCGCGGCTGCCGCGCACGTCGCCGGCACGCGGCGGCGAGGGAACTCCGTGAGAGTTGCCCCGCCGCTTGCGGTGGCCGCTGCCGGTCGCGCGGCCGGGGCGGGAAACGAGTCGAGCGGGTACGTCGACCGCTCGCCCGATCGGGGGAGGGCGCCAGTCGTCTGGCCAACCTTCGAACGCTGTGCGGGGATGCCGCCTAGCGTTGCACGCCGAGGAGTTCGCCCAGCGGGATCCGTTCCACGACCGGGGCCAGGCGCGGGGGAGACGCGCCGATGGCCTGTGACGGCGGCGGGTCGGCGAACCGGGCGTGCATGACCCGATTCAAGACCCCGAACCGCCGTCCCAGCCGTTGCTTGTAGTCCCGTCGCAGCGCGGCGCGCTGCTGACGCTGGCTGCGCAGGTAGCGCCGGTAGCGCCAGTCTTCGGGCTCTTCGACGTGGTAGGGCACCCGCGCCGCGTAGAACAGGAACCAGGCGACCACCGACTCCGCGAAGTCCTCCTGCGCGTCGTTGGCGGCGTAGTCGGACACGGCGCACGGGGACTCGGACATGGCTCTTTGCCAGGCGGCGCCTGCGGAGAAGTGGAGCGGCTCGCCGTCCGGGATGGTGCCGCCGGCGCTCTCGTAGGCGATCCGGTTGTCGAAGACGTGCGCGAACTCGTGCAGCAGGGCCTTTCCGACCCAGGGCTGGAGAACCGGCGCGCCGTCGTTGTCGAGGCTGACCGCGTTGCGCAGGCCCACGCCGTAGGGGCCATCCGAACCGGTCCACGCGACCCCGGCCGCGTCGCCGGCGCCGGGGATCTCGCCGGCGTGCATCGTCACCGCCATCGCGGGCGCGATGCCGAACTCCCGGTATGGGCGGCTCACCCGCGGCAACCGCTGGACGGCCAGCCCCGGGAGGCTCGCGATGGTCCTGGCAAGCTGCAGGTGGACACCGCGAGGCTCCCAGCGGTGGTCCGCCGCGACCCGGAGGGTCAGCGCGGCGCGGCCTTGCCTGAAATCCGATTCGGTGAACTGGCCATCTTCCGAGTCCCGCACCGGGCCCAGCGTGAACGGGTCGCGGTAGGAGTCGGGTTGCCACAGGCCGGCGCGGCGTAGTTCGGAGCCCATCCAGACGTCGGCGTCGCGGGTGCCGCACTCGTCTTCGGTCTGGGCATGGGAAACGGCGGCGGCGAGGGCGAGGGCGGCGAGCGTCGGCTTCATCGCTGCCCCCTGGGGTTCGGCGTTGCTTCGCGCCGGCCGGCATCCTCGGGCGGGCGCTGGCACTGGGGCGTGGACGCGACTGCAATGGCCGTCGCCGGCAGGCCGAACGGCACGGAAAGCAGAAACGAGGCTTGCCGCGTAGCGTGGACGTCGACGTTCGCCAGCCATCCACCGATGCCGCGGACCGCCGCGGTCGCGACGGCCGCGAGACCAGCCCACCGGAGCGGGCTCGCCACGAGTGCTCGTGTCCTGGGCATCTGGGGCGCCTCCCGAGAGCGCGTGCCGTTGGCGGTTGCCGTTGAGAAGCCTAGCACGGGTACGGGGTTCCTGATGGTAGCCGCACAGGACTCTCGCGTGTTGCGATGCTTTGCGGACACTCCGCGCGCTCCGTCGTGTCCGTTCGACCCGAGCAGGCCGGGCTGCGATCGGGGTGCGCAGGGAACGGCCGGGACATCGCGGCGGCGGCAGGTGGCCGCTTCGTGCTGGCTGGCGCCCCGGGTGCCACCTGGCGGGGGTCCGGACTCAGCCTGACCGGCTGGCGCCGGAGCCGGCGTGGCTGTCCCCGGCCGCCTCTTCCGCCCCCGAGCCTGGCGATGCGCCGCGTGCTCGGCGAGCCGCGACGCCCGGCTGTCCGCGCGGCTGCGGTGCGGGCGTTGCGACGCGGGCCGGCGGGTTCTCGTCGTTGGCCGGGCGAGCCGGGTTTGCTAGTGTGCGGGCGCGTATTGCGGCCCCGAGGCCGCGATTCCCAAGGTCCGGGACGTCCTGTCCCGGTGCAACTGCAATTCCGATGAGGAGAAGCGACATGGAGCGATCCGTGGAGGCGCTTGGCCGCGCGCTGCGCGGCCAGCTCTTCGGCGACCGGGTCTGCCGGCTCGTGAGAGGCGGGAGGGTCCGGGAGATCGAGGGGCTGGTGCCGCAGGGCCGCGCCGGCATCCTGGGCGAGCGGCGCGTGCTGGTCGTCGAGGTGGCGGACGGCGAGATGGACGTTCTCGGCGGGCTCCACCGGACGGCGCGGAACCAGAGGGTCCTGTGCCGGACGGTGATGGAAGCCGCGCAGAGGTCGGTCGATCTCGTGGTGGTGCGCACGGCGGCGAACGACCGCTGGGTCGTGCTGACGCCGTGAGGCGCCGACGTTCCGGGACGGGTCCGCGAGGACGCGCGCCCGGGACCGTGGTAGCGTACCGGGACGTGTTGCGGCGTCCTGTCGGGCGCCGCGATTCAAGGTCCGGGGCGTTCGCCCCGGTGCAATTCCAACATCAAGGAGAAGCGACATGGAGCAGTCCGTGGCGGTGCCGGCGGACGTGCAGGCGCGGCGCGAGGCGTTCGCCGAAGCCGTGCTGCGGTTTCTGGCGAAGGACGAGCCGTTGGTGACCTACCCGAGGTTCCCGAGCCCGGTGACGGGCGAGCCGGAACTGCGCGCGGTGCAGCAGATGCTGGTGCCGGAAGGGCAGCTCGCCGTTCTGTGCGTCACGTTCCCGTGCACGCGCAGCCGCGAGGTTCTCGCGGAGCGCGTGGTGCGGGCGGCGGAGCGGGCCGTCAGGCAGGTGATCGTGCGATCGCAGCGCAACGACCGCTGGATCGTCCTGAATCCCTAGCGGACGTCCCGGAGCGGGCCTTTGAGGCCCGCGACGGGACCGTGGAGGCGAAGGAGCGCGCGGGTCGCGGACGGATGCGGTCGTGGAGCCGGAGCCGGGACCGCTGGTAGATTCGACGGGCAATCGGCGGACCGCTTGCCGGCCGCGGTTTCCTGGTCCGGGACGTTCGTCCCGGTGCAACATCAACCTTTAAGGAGCGACGAGATGTCGGAGACGGTCTTCGCGGCCGGCGCCGCGGTGGCGGGCGTGCCCGTCGTCGTGGACGCCGCGCGGTTCGAACTCCTCGTGAATGCGCGCTACGCCGCGTACTACGACGCGGGCGACCTTGCCCGCGCGATCGGCGCGGTCCGCGCCGGGGACGAGGAGGAGAGCCGCAAGGGCGCGGCCTGGCCGGGCTGCGGGTGCACGGAGCGCTGCGGGCCGTGCGGTCCGCTCGAGCTCGTCACGCGCGAGCGCGGCGACCGGGCGGTGATCGCGCGGTCCAGACTGTACGCCTGAGGCGTGGCGCGAGCGCGCACGACGGGGACTCCGGGCGACCTCGGCCGCGCCGGATCCCCAGTGGGACGGGCCTTTGGTTGCCCATGGGGACGGTGCTGGAGTGGCGGGGCGTTTCGCGGCCGTTGCGACGGCAAGCGGACACACGGGGGCGTCCACCCCGTTCGATTCCGACACGCTGGGGAGAAGCCCATGCCTCGACGGTGGGCCGCAGCACTTCGTCGCCACCTTGGGCACCGGAGCCTTGGTCGGTCCAGGAGGCTTCCGGGCACGCGGATGGGCGCGTGCATGGAAAACCCGGGGTCACGAGGCAAAGCACACGTAATCACTCACAAGGGAGGAGTTCCTGATACCTCCGGTCCGTCGGCTGCGGTATGACGGCGGCGCGTGGTCCCGCCGGACACGGAGCGTCCGAGGCTGTGGAAAGGGCTCCGCGAGGTGCCCCATGTGCCTCCTGCTGCGAATGTGCTGTGTGAGGCGGTCGCCCCGCAAAGGCACCTGCGCTACGCCGCCGTCGTGCGCGGACGGGGGCGTACCACCGACGGTCGGGGAGCCGAGAGGCCCGGGGAGCCGCGCTGCCGAGGGACACTCGGAGGAAGCGGAACGCAGCCGGTTGCCGACCTAGGTGTCTGCGCAGGCGCGGGCCGGCTGCCGCCGTCGGGGCTGCGGTCTGTTTCACGGGAAACGCCACGTCGCCCTGGCGGTCGTCGGCCCCGTGCGCCGCAGGGCGTGATGGCTGCCGGTCGCGGCATGGCCTTGCATGGTGGCTTGACTTCATGGCGACGGTCCGATCGCTGAAATGCCGCGCGGGAATCGCCGCGCTGGGCGATCCGTCGATGGGACTGCGCCGTGTGCCGGACCGGCCGACGCGCGGCAAGGAGCTTGCCGGCATGTCGAACTGACGCACTCCCCGCGGGTCGCGCTTGGTGGCGCGTGGGTCGCGGTGCTAGAGTCGGCGGGCGTCTCGCGGTCGTTGCGACGGTCGCGGATCGTGGTCCGGGGCGTCCGCCCCGGTGCAATTCCGATGACTGAGGAGAAGGCCATGCCTCGAGAGGGGTACAGGTCGGGCCTCGCCGACACCTACACGGTGGCGGTGTGGTTCGACCATGTGGCGTTCGGCGCCTTGCAGGCGGAAGGCCGGAAGACCGTGCAGCAATGGGCCTTGAAGGATGCGCGCGAGTGCGTGCGCGTCTACGGGGACTGGCTGTACGAGCCGGCGGAGACGTTCTGGGTGTTCATGGCGGAGAACCACGCGGAGGTCGGGCGCTGCCGCGGCCTCGACTGCGGGTACTGCGCGGAGCACGTCCTGGTGTCGAACGGGCGCGGCGAGTCCATCTTCGCGGACTGGAACGAGCTGCGACGCCTGGGTGCGGCGGTCCCTTAGGGGGTCGCCGCGCGCCGGGCCGTGGAGGAAGTCCCCGGGAAGGGCGCTGCGGAGTCCGCGCCGCGCGTCCGCGTTGGCGGCCGGTTCAGCGGCGCCTGAGCAGAGCGGGGCCGGAGGGTCGGCGGGCCTTGCCCGCGGGCGGTTCGGCGCGGGTCTGCGCCAGGACCGTGTCCATGAGTTCCTGGATGTCGTCGCGGGTGGCGGCCGTGCCGGGGACGCGGCCGAGGATGGTTTCGATGACCTTCTGCATGTCGGCGCGCGTGGCGGGCGCGTGCTCGTGCTCGGCGGCGGGGGCCTGCCGGAGCGCCCGGCGGACGATGAGGCGCAGCGCGGCGGCGCGGGACGGCGGGCCGCCGGTCTCCGGGTCGCGCGTGGACTCGCGCCAGTGGTCGAGGGCGTCCACATCCTCGTCCGAGAAGCGGATCGTGACCTTGCGCATGGCGGGCCGCCGCGGGGTGTCAAGCCTTGGTGCCGGGAGGAGCCAGGTCGCCGGGGATAGCATGGGGGTCGGGTCCGGTTGGCGCCGCGTCCGGGGCGGCGGGGTTGTCGTCGAGGGGGCCGGCGGCGGTGTCGGGGTCCGCCGGGTCCGCCGGGGTGTGCGGCAGTTCGCCGTAGTCGTTCAGACTGTAGTGGCTCGGCGCGTCCGCGGGCCGCGGCAGGCCGAGCTTGCGGGTGTTGTGGACGGCGTAGAGGACGTCGCGGATGCGCGCGAAGAAGGTCTTGTAGTCGGCGAGGTGCGGGTTGTGCCGGCGCATGTCGCGGCCGACCTGCACCGAGGCGCCGGCCTCGAGCACGACGCGGTCGTAGAAGGCGATGGCGGTGGCGAGCTTCATGAGCCCGGGGAACTGCGTGTGCAGGACATAGTGCGGCCAGGCGGTCTGGTCGTAGAGCGGCCGCGTGCCGGCGGGCAGGAACGCCTGGATCCAGCGGTGGTTGCGCCGCGACCAGCCGTAGAGGGCGTTGTGCAGGGCGTTGACGTGGCGCTCGAGGTTGTCGAGGTAGCGGTTCAGGTGCTCCGCGCGGCGGTGCGCGAGCCCCGCGAGGACGAAGTTGCAGTAGTCGATGCCCGGGATGCGGGGCGGACCCTCGGGCTCCTGGGGCGGCAGGCGCCCGGCATAGAGCCGCTGCGAGTGGATGCTGCGCAGCGTGAAGGCGCGCTTCGCCGGCGCGCGGTTGACGTGCGGCCAGTCGGCGATCTCCTCGGGGGACGGCGGCTCGCGATGCGCGAAGCGCGACTCCGGCGCGGCTAGGAATCGGACGCCGCGCCCGGTCTCGAAGACGTCGTTGCCGTCGGCGTCGACGGCGTCGGGTTGTAGCGCGGCTGGTGTCGGTTCTACCATGCGCGGTCCGTGCGGCGGCGTTCGGCGCCGGAGTATAGCCGCAGGCCCGCGGCGGGTGGCATGGGCGGGGTCGCTGGCGGGGTCGCCGGGGTTCCCGGGCGCGCGGACGGGGCGGCGGCGCGCGGCGGCCGGGCGGGCGCTCGTTCCCGGGATCACGCGGCGGCGCGCGCGCCCGTCGGCCCGGAGGGCGCGACGGGGCGGCGCTCGTTGTGGTCGAGGAGCCGGGGGACGTAGATCCAGGGCGAGGCGTCGAGGGGGGCGTTGGGAACCTCGTCGCGGATCACCGCGTCGGCGAGGATCAGCCCAGCGCGGACGGCGTCGCCGGCGCCGCGCGCGGTGAAGGTGTGCCGGGCGCAGGGGTCGGCGTCCGGCTGCGCGGCCGCCCGGGCGTTGAGGGCGAGGTAGCCGGCCAGCGCCAGCTCGCGGACGTAGGTGTTCTGGTCGAGGCGACGGGGATGGTCGTCCGGGTGCTTGGCGTGCAGGTGGTGGTGGTAGGCGGCCGGGGTGACCAGGAACCAGCCCTCGGGAACCTTGTGGAGCAGCGAGTCGGCCGCGTTGGGGACGATGCGGCCGTCGCGCACCGCGGCGACCAGGTGGTCGACGAACTCGTAGATCGCCGGGTCCGGGCGGCGCGCCGCGCTACGGCGGGGGAAGAGGCGGCTGTACGGAAGGCGTTCGCCGCGCGGGGCGTCGACGTGGCCGTCGAAGGGCGGCGTGCGCCATGGCGCGAGCCGCGCGCCCGGGCCCGGGTCGAGCGACGCGCCGTCCGCCGGGTGCGCGTTGGGGTCGGCGTCGACGACGGGCAGGCGCTTGCGCGGGCCGTGCGAGTCCGGCGCGGCGGCCGTGGTGGCGGCCGGGAGGGCGCCGAGCAGGTCGCTGCGCTGGTCGCGGGTGTGCCGCGGCGCGGGACGGGGGTCGGGATCCGCGTCCTCGCCGCCCCAGGGCGTGGCGGGGCGCGTGCGGGTGCGGGAGCGCCTGCGGCCGGAGCGGCGGTGCGGCTGGGGCGCCCGGGACGTCTGTTCGACAGGCGGCGGCGCGTCCTGCGGGTCGCGGCGGTCGGTAATCCTGGCGCGGTCGGCGGGGGCCGCCGGTGGTACGTCGGGCGGTCGGTCGCCGGGCCCGGGGTCGGCCCGGGAGACGTCGTTGGCGGTCGCGGCGGCGACGTCCGTGCTGCCCGGCCTGTCCGGGCGGGGTGCGGGTGGCGCAGGTTCCGCTGCGGCGGCTGCGGGGCCGGTCGCCGGAGGCGCGGAGTCCGCCGGCCTGTGCTCGGCGACCGCGGGCGGACCCTGTTCGGACTCGGCGCGGTCCGCCCCGGGCCGAGGGCGGTGGGGCGGCGGCAGCCGGCCGCCGGGGGCCAGCGTGCGGGCGTAGTGGACGAGCAGGTCGCGCAGGACGGTTTCGGCGTCGGCGGGCGGGGCGTCGAGCGTTTCGAGGTGGCCGGTGGCCAGCGCGGGCGTGGCGTCCGCGAGCGTGCGGCCGTGGCGCGCGGCGAAGCGCGCGAAGCGGCGGAGGACCGCGCGGGCGCGGTCGAGGGCGTCGTCGTCCGACGGGGCGAGGAGCGGGTGCAGGGCTTCGGCCGCGCGTTCGGCATCGCGGTCGGCGCGGACCTCGATGGCGATCGCGTCGTCCGCGCCGGCGTCGGTCCGCGCGGGCATCGCGAGGCTGGCCGGGCGGCCGAGGCGGTGCGCCGGGTCGAGCGTCCGCGACCAGTGGTGGAGCACGGCCTCGGCGATGCGGAGCTCCGCGTCGAGGGCGTCCTGGTCGAGTTCCGCGGCGCGCGCCCGCAGGTGGGCCTCGGCGTCGGCGGGGGACAGGGCGTCGAGGTCTGCGGCGGCGGCCAGGCGCGCGACAACGTCGGTCGCGGCCGGGCGGTCCCCGGGGCGCAGGCGCGGCGCCAGAACGGCGGCGGCGGTGTCGGCGGCGTAGCGGCCGTCGGCGGCGTCCGGTTCGTCCGGCTCGGGCAGCGGCGGGAGGTCGTCGAAGGGTACGAGGGCGGCGCGGTCGGCGGGCGTGTCGGGGTCCCGGTGGCGGATCGCCAGGCGCAGCGCGCGGGCGTCGGCGGCGAGGTCGGCGTCGGCCTGGCGGCGGCGCGCGGTGTGCGCGTCCACGAACTCGCGGTGCTCCGCGTCGCGCCGGGCCGCGAAATCGGCTGCCGCCTGCTCGAGAGCTTCGCGGTGGCGGGCCGCGCGGGTCGCGAGGTGCCGGACGGCCGCGTCGGCGTCGAGGTGCTGGAGCGGCCGCTCCTCCGTGTCGCGGGCGAAGGCGACGGCGAGGACCTCGAGCCGGAGGACGAGGGCCGCGTGCTGCGGTCCGGTGAGGCGCAGCGCCCGGGCGGGGCCCGCGGCGGCCTCGGCAGCGCCGAGGCGCAGGCTGCGCAGGCGCGCCGCGTCGGGGCTGTTGCGTCCAGGGTGCAACAGGTCGCGGGCCGCGTCGCGGACGGCGGCGCCGGCGTCCTTGAGGCGGGGGGCACCCGCTTCGCCGTCGGCGGGCGCGGCGCGCGGCTGTCCTGCGGCGGCTGGTTCCGGGGCGGCGTGGCGGCCGCCGGGCAGGTAGCGGGGCAGGACCGGTCCGATGACGTCGCGCAGGTCGTCGGGTTCGGCGCCGGCGTAGTAGTTGGCGAGCAGCGCCGCCACGGGGGGTTCGCTGTCGATCCACTGGCGGCCGCGGGGCGGGACGAGCAGGTGGTAGAGCGCGGCGGGAAGCCCCGGTGACGCCGCGAGGGCGCGACCGGGTCCGAGTCCGTCCCAGAGTGCGGCGAGCGTCGTGCCGTAGAGGGCGTCGCGGGACTTGAGGTAGGCGGCCAGGTGGTCGATGGAAACGGCCGCGGTCAGCGCGAAGGAGATGCACTCGCGCATGCGCCACTGGTCGTCGGCGGGCGTGAAGCGGGGCAGGACGAAGGCGCGGCGGTGCTTGAGGACGGTTGACAGGGCGTCGACGAACGACTGCCGGATGCGGGCGGCGTCGTCGGGCGGGAACAGCCCGTAGGCGTCCCACAGCCGCTCGACGACGGCGCCGTGGGTGCGGGCGAACTCGCCGGGCGGCATGCTGGTGTTGTTGAGGATCTCGCGGCGCGCGCCGTCGAGGGTCGGCGACCGTGCGGCGTCCGGGGATGCGGGCGGGGAGCGGCGGAACAGTGGCACGCGTGGTTCTCGGGGCATCGGCACCGGGAATTGTAGGCGGCGGAAAGCGCCGCGAGGCGGGGATGGAAAGCGGCGGATGTTGCAAAACCGGCTCGTGGGGGGATACTCGCCACGGCCCGTCGGACCACTCCGCCGGGCGTGGACGTGGACAGGGATTGCCGGAGGTCGGGCGATGGAACGGCGGAATGCGGAGAACGGGGCCGCGCCGGAGACGGCGGCGCTGTGGGAAGGGGTCGAGGACTGGGCGCTGCGCGAGGTGGCGGTCGAGATCGAGGCGCTGCTCGAGGCGGCGCGGGACACGGCGCTGGCGCGGCGCAGCGACGGTTCGGGGATGCGCTTCAGCTTCGCCGAGTGCGCGGAGTCCGTGGGGCTGCCGGTGGCCGAGGTGCGGCGCGCGGCGGCCGGCGCGGAGGTGGACGCGAGGGGCCGTGGGCGGCTCACGTTCGCGGAGGCCAACCGGATCCGGGAGGCGGTGGGCCGTCGGCCGTCGCGCGGTTCGGCGCGGCCGGCGCGGATCGCGGTGCAGACGTTCAAGGGGGGCGCGGGGAAGACGACCCTGGCCGTGCACTTCGCGCAGTTCCTCGCGCGGCAGGGGTACCGGGTGCTGGTCGTGGACTGCGACGCCCAGGCGACGGCGACGAGCACGTTCGGCTTCGTGCCGGACGTGGAGTTCGGGGCCGAGCACACGGTGGTGCCGCTCGTGACGGGCGAGGAGGCGTCGCTGGCGTACGCCGTGCGCCCGACGCGGATGGAGGGCGTGGACATCGTGCCCGGGTGCCTCGGGCTGCAGATGGCCGACATCGAGCTGTGCCGGCTCGCGGACGGTGCGACGGGGATGCGCGAGATGTACGGTGCCGTGGCGCGCGGGCTCGACGCCGTGGAGGACGCTTACGATGTCGTGGTGATGGACTCCGCGCCCGGGCTGTCGATGCTGTCGGTGTCGGTGGCGCTGGCGGCGACGGGTCTGGTGGTGCCCGTGTCGCCGACGGCCTACGACCTGTTGAGCACGGCGCAGTACATCCGCAACGTCGCCGAGGCGCTGGCCGCGGTCGGCGGCGGGACGTACGACTTCGTGCGCCTGGTGCCGTCGCGCGTCGACCGGGCGCGGCGCGCGCAGATGGACATGCTCGACGTGATGCGGGTGCGCCTCGGCGGCTTCGTGCTGTCGTCGGCCATGCTGTCGGCGAACGCGGTGGCGCGGCGGGCGGAGGCCGGAGAGACGCTGCTGAGCGCCCCCGGTCGCCCGGACGGGCGGGTGCTCGGTTGGCTGTACGAGGTGATGGGGGAACTCGAGCGTGCGGTCGTGCGCTCGTGGGAGCGGTGCGATGCCGGGGCTTGAGGAGAGGCTGCGGCGCGGGTCCGGTGCCGGGGAGCGGACCGGGGGCCGGCGCGCGGCGCCGACGGCGCGGCTGGGTGCCGACGCGGCCCGGCGCGGCGTCTCGCGGCGGGTGGAGATCGAGGCGTTCGCGCCGGACGAGGTGCGGCCCTGGGCGTACGCGAACCGTGCGACGTCGGCGCTCGACGCGGAGTCCCTGCGGGGCCTCGCGGAGTCGCTTTGCCGGGAGGGGCAGATGTCGCCCGGGCTGGCGCGGCGCCTGCCGGCGGACGCGGAGCACAAGGCCGAGGTGGTGTTCGGCCGGCGGCGGCTGGAGGCGTGCCGGCTCGCGGGCCTTCAGTGGCGGGCGCGCGTGCTGTCGGAGGAGACGCCGGACGCGCAGTGCGCGGCGGCGATGCACGCGGAGAACGACCACGCGGAGGGGATCGGTCCGCTCGAGGACGCGCGCGTGTGGGCGCGCTACCTCGCGGACGGCGTTTTCGCGCGGCAGGAGGACCTGGCCCGTGCGTTGGGGGTGAGCCAGTCGTACGTGTCGCGCTACCTGCGTGCGTCCTCGATCCTCGACTGCGAATGGCTCCGGCCGCTGGTCGAGCCGGTGCTCGGGGACGTCGCGCTGCGCGCCGCGCTGCGGATCGCGGACGCGCTGGACGATCCGGTCGCGCGGCGCCGCGGCGAGCGAGCGGCCCGCCAGCTCGCTGCGGAAGGAGCGCGCGTGCCCGGCAAGGCCCTCTTCGACCGGGTGTTCGGCGGGACGCCGGCCGGGGGTGGGCGGCGCAAACGGTCGGCGGGGCGCGCCGGCGGCGACGGGAGCGAGGCTGGGGCGTCGCGGCGCGCGATGGCGGTGGATGGAATCGAGGAACGGCTGGCCGACGGCCGCGGCGCGGCCGGCGGTGGGCTGCTCGAACGGGTCGCGGACGAGGTTTTTGCATCCCCGGGGGTGGCGTCGATGGAGTCCGCGGAGATCGCCGGGGCGTTGTTCGCGGCTGCCCTCCTGGGCGGGGAAGCGGGGTGGGATCTGCAACGGTGCCGCGACGCGGCCGGGGCGGTCGCTGGGGCGTCCGACCGCATCGCGGCCGTGCGCGAGGCGTTGGGCGCGAGGAACTCGGGTTGAGTGCGGGGCCGAGGGCTGTTAGTTTTGCGCGAACCGTAGTGGGGCATCGCGGCCTCGCTCGCTTGGGGGCGAGGAGGCGCGGATGCTAGGTTGGGTGGACCGCCCAAAAGCTGAACCGGCTTGCGGTCCGTTCCGAGTAACCACGGGACCGGAGCCCGCGTGGCGAGAAGGATGATAGGCAGTCGATCCGCCGCGCGTCAAGGGGGACGGACCCGGAAAATTGGGGTTTTTCGGGCCATGCAGAAAGGATCGGAAATCGAGTTCTGGCGGACGGCGGTGCTGTGTTGGCGGCGCCGGTGCGGACGGTGCTTTGGGCTGTGGCCAGCGGCATCATGGATTCGCCTGTTGGGCACCTTGGTGATGCGGCTCGGTGATACTGCCTTAAAGGTGTTGATTAACGCTCCCGGATCGCGGAGTATCGCCCGTGTGCAAGTTTGGCGACGGCAATCGGAGGGGCCGGGCGGACTATGCAATATGTGAACGCGGTCATCGCGGTGGCTCTGGTTGTCTTTGCCGCTGCCTCCATGGACGCGCCGGCTCAAGCGTTGATGTACGTCATCGGCGCTGCGCTCGCAGCGATCGCGTTCAAGCACTGGCTCGGTGTCTGGATGGTCCGCGTGCTGGCCATCGGCACGGCTGTCACGCTTTACTGGTATTTCGGGCAGTTCTTCATCCTCGCCGGCGACCTAGAACCCGGCTGGTTCGCCACCGGAGAAGCCATTCCTGCACTAGGGCTTCTGGTCGCGGGCTTTGCGATGATCCCGGTACTCTCCGAATACAGTTGTCGAATGAAGGCCAGCGACGAATGCGAACGCGGTCGTCGCCAATTCGAAGACCGCAAACCCTTCCTCAACACCCTCCGCGCCTCCGAGCCCCCTTCCGCTTCTTGATTCGCTAGTTCCCCCGTCGACTCACCGCGAGCTTGCGGCTGCCCGTACGGCCGGGACGACCTCCTCAAGATAGGCATCCAACGCCTCGGCATCCCACGGCGCGCGTAGCGCGACGTTGACCGCATCGGCGCCGTTCTCCACGTAGGCCATGATGTGCTCTGCGGCGTTCGCGGGCGTGCACAACAGCGAGCCCTCGGCGATGCGGTCGGCCTGCGGACCCCAGTCGGCCGCGATTTTCGCGCGTTCCCGCTCGACGCCGGGTTGGTCGAGGCACATATGGAACGCGACATTGGCACCGCGGCGGATGGTCGCCGGGTCGCGGTCGTCGACCTCGCACCAGTGGTCGAGGACGCTGTTCAGGCGACCGAACTCGACCGCGCTGGTGTAAGCGGCGTTCCAGCCATCGGCGCGCCGTGCGACGATCTCGAGCGTCCGTCGTTCGCCACGACCGCCGATCCACAACGGTAGGCTGTCCTGCAGGGGCTTTGGCCAGCATGTCGCGTCGTCGACTTGGAAGTGGCGACCGGAATACGTGGTGCGTTTGTCGCTCAAGAGACGCCGGATGATCTCGCTGGCCTCGTCGAGCATGTCGAGGCGCGTGCCGATGTCGGGGAAGGCGTAGCCGTACGCCGAGGCTTCCCACACGTGCCAGCCGGCACCGAGGCCCAGTTCGAAGCGTCCGCCGGAGAGGTGGTCCAGCGTGGATGCTGCCTTGGCGAGGAGGGCGGGGTTCCGGTACCCGACGTAGAACACGAGGCAGCCGATCCGCGCGTGCTCGGTATCGGCGGCCAAGGCGCCGAGCGTTGCCAGGGCCTCGTAGTGCGGCTGCGTGCCCCCCTGGAAGGGTGCCTCGTAGAAGTGGTCCCAGACGGAGATCCAGTCGATGCCCGCCGCGTCCAGGCGACGCCAAAGCGTGCGCATCTCGGTCATGGAGAGATTCTGCTGGCCGACGTGGACACCGAGGGAAACGGTCATGGGCGGACTATCCTTGGGTTGTTACGCGCTAACCTTAGCCGAAGGTTGCGGAACTAAGATAGGCGCGGTAGCACATGGCAGTCACCGATGAGACCACCCAGCGATTCGTGCCGCTCGAGTATGTCGAGCGGGCGTCGGACGAGATGACCACCCGGGCGGCGGAGTTCTACACCCTCATGCGACGCCGGCGAACAGTGCGCGATTTCACCGACCGCCCCATTCCCAACGGCGTGATCGAGCACGCCTTGCTGACCGCCGGCAGTGCGCCGAGCGGTGCACACCGGCAGCCTTGGCATTTCGTGGCGGTGACCGACCCGGCGAAGAAGGCAGCGATCCGCGAGGCGGCGGAGAGGGAGGAGCGTGCCTTCTATGGCAAACGGGCCTCCAAGGAGTGGCTGGAAGCCCTGGCGCCGCTCGGGACTGACCCGGACAAGCCGTTCCTGACCACCGCGCCCGTGCTGATTGCGGTCTTCCTGCGTCGGTTCACGTTTGTGCCCGGCGAGACGGGGGAGTCGGCCCGGCGCCTCAAGAACTACTACACGGCGGAGTCGGTGGGCATCGCGACCGGACTCCTGATCGCGGCGTTGCACAACGCCGGGTTGGCGACCCTCACGCACACGCCAAGCCCGATGGGGTTCCTCAACGAGTTGCTCGGGCGGGGACGGGACGAGCGGGCTTACGTCCTCGTGGTGGCGGGCTTTCCGGCCCCGGAGGCGCAAGTGCCGGACCTCAGACGTTACACGCTCGACGAGCTTGCGACGTTTGTTTGATGCGCGGCGTCAGACAGCCTCCCGAAGGTGCGGCCGAAGCGATCCTGTGAACGCTTAAGCCGGTCGCTCGCGGCATATACTCCGCCCATGGTCCGGCAACCGGCCAGACTGCAAATCGACCCTGCTCCCGCTAAGGCCGTGGGCACGGCCGTGCACATCTTGTCCGGTTGGATTGGCGTCGAACACTTGCGCTTGGGCGGCGGAACAGCGCTAGAGGCACGGTGGCATCATCGGTCCAGCACGGACTTGGACTTCTTCTTCACCCTGGGGCCGTCACCCCCGAGCGCTCTGTTCCGGAAGGACTTCGATGACATCGGGATGGACCTCCATAGGCTGGTGAGCGACGGGGTCATCTCGAAGGATGGTGTGGTTCTGAACGGCACGAACCACATCCAGTTCACCATTGGCGACGTTCCCGTTTCGCTTGTTCGAACCGAGATGTACCACAGCGATCCGTGTGACGAGGTGGAATACGACACGGGCGTCATTCTCGGCGGGACGAGGGATGTCCTAACCAAGAAAATGTACAACCGCCTCGGCATCAACCAGCTAGCGATTCAACGTGACGCCTATGACTTCGCCGTGGCTCGCACGTTGGCCCCGGACGATTTGGCCTACGCATGGTCCACCATGACCGACGACATGAAAAGAGGCGCGCTCGCGGCTTACCGGGATCTGGCGGAAGGGGGCAGCCATCCGCGGTTTCGTGGCCTCGAGAACGCGAGGCATGGCGGGATTGCCGCCGATCTGTGGAACGAGGTGCTGCGGATGTTCGAGACTGACCTAGAGTACGTCCCGCCGCTGGGCCAAGGCGACGACGACACACGGCATTGCAGTGATGGGCATGGACGCTGACCAGGACATAAGAATAGCGTTCGTCCCCCGCTACGATGTCTGCGCGGATCACACGTTCGACTCCCCGATCGCGAACCGCCGCATGGGGCATCGGCTCCCAGAGTCATGGCAGGATCGACTCGGCCGCCCTTTGGGGGTGTCCGGGGTCGTCGGCGCGTACATGGCGGGTATGCACTGTCCAACGGCCGAACGGTTGACGGACTTGGTGCACGACATCTCGGACATCGAGGACTGGGAGAAGCACGCGGTTCGGGAACTCTTCGCCCAGCTATCCCCGGCCGAGTGCAACGAGTTCATGGTCACGACGGACGCATCCCCACGCGAAGTGGCCCGGTTGATGCGCGAGTGCGGCGTTACTCGCGGGCTTGTGGTGAACTGGGTCAACCAGTTTTCGTCGGACCCCGACTGGCACGAAGACAAGGCCCTGCCGATCTTGTGGGGGGACCTGTGGGTCAACGACGGCGGGTCGCTTAGGCCGCGTCATCGGTAGCCTTGCGGCGTCAGTCTTCGTTCGTCGGCGGGAAGTCGAACCGCGCAACCAGGCGACCGCCGACGTAGATGGCTAGCGCCGCGCTCGCGGCAACGACCGCCAACAGAAGCGTACGCGCTAGGAGCCCGAACGCTGGCGCGGTGAATGACACGGTTAGGAAGGCCGCGCAGACGAGTCCTAGCGAGCCGAACTGCGACGGCTGCTTTGTGGTGCGCATTGGGCGGCCAGCGCAGGCAATCGTAAACACGACTAGGCACGTGGTGCAGAGCAGCAGTGTTTCGTCCAGCAGGTTCGTAAGCCCCGGGCGCGAGGGCACTTGGCCGCCGAGCAAGGCGTGGACGCCCGCGATCGCGCCCGCGAGCCCGAACGCTGCCAATGTCATGATCACGGCCTTGGATGCGAACGACCGGCCGAGGTCCTGTCGCGAGTCGCCGATGCCCAATTGCCACGCGGTGGGTAGCCAGGCCGCCGCGCCCCGGAGGAGCATAAGGGGCGTCAGCGCAGCGAAGAATGTGATCAAGCCGACAATCTGCCCGACGAGCCCAGTCGGGTAGTTGTCGAACGGCCTGTAGGCGGCCAAGGCGAGGCCCGTGGTAACAGCGAGCATGATTGTCTCGGCGACTCGCAAGGGCGCCTGCCCAAAGCTGAGCAGAACCATTGGCCCGGCGACTTGCGGGCGGAAGTACTGCCACTGCATGGCACTATCGGTGTGCGGCCGGGTGGGCGTGCCGAGCCTCTGCCTCAGCACGCCGGCCGCTACGATGGCCAGGACCAATGCAGCCGCTTGCGAGGCTGGCAGTGTCATGGGGTGCCATGGGATCGCAGCAGCAACGCGGTCGGCATGCTGCACGGCCATGCCGAGGACTATCACGGCGGCTATGCCGGACTGCCACGCGGGCCGCTTGTGCAGAAAAGTGAAGGCGACAACGAGAACGGTCCCGGCTAGCGTCGCGATCCCGAAGGCTGGCGCGGCGTTGCCGGCCAAGCTGGAGATCGTAGTCGCCAGGGCTGTCACGCACCAGACGATGCCCACGGCAGCGGCCCACGCGGTCGTTGCGTAATTCGGGACCAGCGTGCTGGCATCCCATTGGCGCATGCGCCGCAGACAGTCGCTGGCCCAGAGTGCGGCGGCCGCCGTAGCGTAAAGAATGCCGCCGTTGGTGGCCGCGAAGCCGGACGGTGTGGGCATGAGCGCCCCGATGAGCAATATGGCCGCTAGGATCCAGAGTCCGACGTAGCGCGCGCTCGGGAACAGGACCGAGATGAGCGGCGCGATCATGGCGTCACCCCGACGAACAGATCGTCGGGATCCTGGCCGTAGCTTACGGGGACGCCGCGCAGGTTCAGGGGCGACTCGGTCATGCTTCCTCCCAGATCCCGTTGGTCAGTCTTCGTTCGTTGGCAGGAAGTCGATTCGGGCAAGGGCACGCCCGCCGGCGTAAACGGCGAAGGCCACGCTGGAGAGGAACACGAGCAACAGCACGACGCGGCCGACGATTTCAAACGTCGGCGCCTTGTGAAACACGACCAGGTAGATGACGCAAGCGACAGCGACCATTCCGATGTAGGCCCGCTGTCTGGTTGTTCTCGGCGGATAGATGTAACAGGCCCACGCGAACGCCCCGAAGCCGACCGTGTAGAGCAACAGCACCTCATCGAGCAGATCGCGATGTCCAGGCCAGAGAGCCGTTGAAGGGACGAGTACCTCGTGTGCGCCGACCGCCAACAAGACCACCGCTAGCGTGGCGGAAGTGGCGATGGCAATCCGCAGCGCGAACATCTGCCCGATCGCCGTCCTGTCATCTCCCGCGCCAAGCTGCCAGGCAGTCGACAGCCACCTTCCCGCACCTTTCAGCAGCATTAGCGGGGTCAGCGATCCTATGAAGATCGCGTAGAACACGAAGGCAGTGAGCAGCGACGGGCCACTGTCCCAGACGTCGTAAGCATGGAGCGTGATGACGAGGACGAGGCTGATTGATACGCCTTCCGCGGCTCTCCTTCGCGATACCCAACCACCGAATACATCCCTAGGTCCGGCGACGAAGGGACGGAAGTAATCCCACGGTATTGCTGAGATTTCGAGTCTTTGCGCAAGGGGCCGATCGAGACGGCCTTTGAGTGCAACGACGGCTGCAACGGCAATGGCCAGCGCAGGCCATTGGATTAGCGGGTGGGCCATCTCGGGCCACGCGATTGGACTGCCGAACTGGAGTTGAACGATCAGGACTGCGGCTGCTATCAAACTCAAGATGCCCAAGACGCGGTGGATTGTGGTTGGCCGCTTTGCGTAGGTCAGCACGACCAGGAGGACTACGCCCGCCATGGCGGCGACGCCGAATGCCGGGGCTTTGTTGCCGGCCAAATAGGAGACCGTGCTCGCCAAGGTCATGACCGCGCCCACGGCCCCAACGACAACCACCAATACGGTCAGCGCGTACCCGGGCACGAGCGTGCTGGCTTCCCAACGGCGAAGCCGCCCCAAGCAGTCTTGCGCCCAGAATGCGGCGGCGACCGTTGCGCACAGGAGCGCGGCATCGCCACCGTCGGTGGCGAAAAGGAACACTCCGACTAAGAAAGCCGCCGCGACCCACGTAACGACGTAACGCCCGTCCGGGAACAGCACATCCATCATGACGTCACCCCGACGAACAGATCTTCGAGGGTTGTGTCCTCAACACGGCTCGTCGGCTCCAGTCCGCAGTCTTCCGGATCCCAGACCCAGAAGCAGTTTCCCCGCTTACCGAGCACGTGTAGCTCCGGCGGGTAGGGCGGGTTGGGCACGGTCACCGCCCGCACGCGCTCCTTGATCTCGTCGAGGGCGACATGGCAGAGGATGCGACCGCTATGCAGGATGGCGACGTGCGAGCAGACCCGTTCGATGTCACTGGTGATGTGGCTTGAGAGCAGGATCGTCTGGCCCTGGTCGACGTTGACCTCCATCAACGTCTTGAGGAAGTCCCGGCGTGCGGCCGGGTCGAGGCTCGCGACCGGCTCGTCGAGGACCAGGAGGTCGGGTCGGTGGCCGATGGCGAGGAGGATCGCGACCTTCTGCTGGTCACCCGGCGAAAGCGTCGCGATCTTGCGGTTGCGGAGCCGCCACGCCGTGCTTACACGCGAGACCAGTTCACTGTCCCACGCGTCCTTGTAGTGCTTGGCGACGAAGGCCACGCAAGCGCTGACGGTCATCCAGCCGAAGCTGCCGAATTGCTGCGGAACGAAGCCGATGCGCTTGCGGACCCGTCCGGGGGCGTCGTGCGAGGGCTCGCCGAACACGGCGGCCGTGCCGTCGTCGGCTTTCATTAGCCCAAGAGCCACGCGCATCAGCGTCGTCTTGCCGCTGCCGTTGCGGCCCAGGAGACCCGTCACGGTCCCCGGCGCGAGGTCGAGGTCGACGCCTTTGAGGACGGGATCCTGGCCGTAGCTCAAGCGGACGCCGCTCAAGGTCAGGGGCGATGCGGTCATGTTTCCTCCCAGATTCTTTCGATTTGTGCGATCAAGTCGGCGCGCGACATGCCGAGTTCCTTGGCGTTGGCGACGAGTGCCTGTACCTCGGGTTCCATAGCCAGGGCGCGGTCGGCGCCGGCCTTGGCAACGACCATGCCGATCCCCGCCCGGCGCACGACGATGCCCGCTTGGTCAAGCATCGAGTACGCCTTGGAGACGGTCATCGGGTTGATGCCAAGGTCGGTCGCGATTGCACGTACTGACGGCAGCTTGTCGCCCGGGGCGAGCCCCTCAGTGGCGACTAGCCGCCTGGTCTGGTCGACGATTTGGCGGTAGATCGGCACGCCGGACGTTGGGTTCAGTACAAACACGCGACGTTCTTCATGTGTATTACGATGAAATAATACACATGGATACACGCTTGTCAAACAGACATGGCTGGAGTCCAGTTGCCGTGCGGCTGAGCCAGCCCTAGAGTTGTCGGCGGCGCCGATGGGTCGACTGATGGTGTTCCTTTTCTCACCACTTGCTGCTGCGTGGGCCGAACTGCGGTCGTTGCGCCGCGCTGTCCGGACATGGGTCTTCCTCGGCCTCGGCCTCGCCGTCGCGTTCACGGCGTACGGCTACTACAGCTACCTGCACGACGCCTTCGGGTT
Organism: Candidatus Azotimanducaceae bacterium; assembly: GCA_965203685.1. GTDB lineage: Bacteria > Pseudomonadota > Gammaproteobacteria > Pseudomonadales > Azotimanducaceae > VXYL01. The sequence goes on along the minus strand of OZ241908.1, from coordinate 3,153,025 downwards.
CAACCCGAACGCAGGCTACATGTCGCCACGCTATACATCGGCCTATTTCACGATCTACCTGTTGTGGCTCTTCATGGCCGCGGTGGTGTTGCTGTCGTTCGACGGACGTGGTCGCGATGAACGGGAGGGGATTGCCGAGGTCATCGACTCGCGTCCGGTTTCCAACCTGGCGCTGTTGGCCGGTCGGCTGGCCGCGGTCGTGTCGGTCGCTATCGTCCCATTACTGGCCGGTCAGGTCCTGATCCAGGTCGTTGGCCTCCTGGCCCAGGCAACCGGGTTCGACATGCTCGGCCCCTTACAGGGCGTGTCCCTCGTCACGTTCGTCCTGATGGATGCACTGCCTGTGCTGATCCTTTGGTCGTCATTTGTGCTGTTCCTCGCCGCGGGCCTGCGCAACCGCCTGGCGGTGGCCGGGTTAGCCTTGGGGCTCTTGGTAGCGCACATGTGGGCGTTTGCGCTCGTGCCCAGCTACCTGCTCCCGGCACTTTCGCCGATGACGGTTCACGACATCTGGGCATCCGACCTGGCGCCACGGTTCCCCACCGCGGAGAGCTATGCGCAGCGCGTGTCGGAGTTGCTGGTGGCCGTGGGGTTCGTGCTTTTTGCGGCGAGCGTGTCACGCCGCAAGGACGGCGCGCCGCGCGCTCGGCAGGTGGGCGTGGGTGTGATTGCCGTCGTCTTGGGAGCGGGCGGTATCGCGACGATCGGCTACCGCGCTCACGCGAATCTGGCCGAGCGTGTCGTGTGGTTGCAGACGCACGAGGCGGCTGCGGAGACCACCGATCTCGCGCCTGATCTGGAGCGAGTACAGGCCGAGTTGCGGCTCGAGCCGGGCAAGTCCCTGCAACTCGACGCCACGCTCTACGTTCGGCCACGCGCGGATTCAGCGCAGATGGTATTCAGCCTGAACCCGGGCTTGACCATCGAGGAACTGCACCTCGACGGCGTCCCCGCGACGTACACGTTCGAGCATGGCCTCTTGACCGTGGCCCGGCCGCGCTCCGTTTCCGGAGACGAACAGCACATGTTGGCCATGCGTACGACCGGGTTGCCTGACCCCGACTTCGCCTATCTGGACAGCGCCGTCGATTGGCGTCGCCAATCGAGCCGCAATGGCATCCTGTGGTTGGGGACACAGGCGGGCATCTTCGACCGTCGGTACGTGGCGCTGATGCCGGGCTTGCATTGGTTGCCCATGCCGGGTGCCAATCTCCAGAGCAACGCCGGACGGGACCCGTTCATGCTCGACCTAGAGGTGCGCGTGCCGCGAACTTGGTTGGTCGCGGCACCGGGACGTCGGGAAGCATTGGATCCGGGGATGTTCCGGTTCCGGCCCGTGGCGCCGGTCGCGCAGTTGCCAGTGTTCGCGGCGCCGTTCGTCCGCTACGCCGATGCCGTCGCGGACGTCGAAGTGGAACTGTTGCTGCACCCGCGGCACCGACAGACGATCGATGACTTGGCTCCGCTCGCGGCGCCGCTCAAGGAGCACCTGGCCGAGGCCTTGACGCAAGCTGCGAACCTCGGCGTGCCGTACCCGTACCGGACGTTGGCAGCCGTCGCGGTGCCGGGGCACTTGCGCGGTTACGGTGGTGGCTGGGCACTCGACACGGTGATGGCGCTGCCCGGCATGGTGCTTCTCAGGGAGCATGGCATCCCCGACGGGCGACTGCCGGCGTTCCACCGGTCGTTGTCTGGTGAAGGGGCGGAATATAGGGCGGCAGCGTATCTGATCGCGATGCTCTCTGTGCCGTCGCGGGAGAATAGTGTGGTCCGCGCCATCGCAAGGAACCTCACGGTGTTCCAGGCCGGGGCGCGGGGGCCCGCTGCCACCGGGCTGGATTTCGTCGTCGAGGGGCTTGCCACAAGACTGGTCGGCGACACGGGTGCCCAGATTGCGACTGCGCACGGCAGCGACTCCGACGCCGGTTTCGGTGCGACAGTGACGGGCATGATCCAGGGCATGTCGTCCTCAGGTCCGCCGCGCAGCGCGTTTCAGTCGCTGTGGTACCACAGTCCTTTTTCTTGGGAGGCTTTGCGGACTGTGGCGCTCGTGGATCTTGCCGACTCCGATAGCCCGTTGCAGGCCTTGCGAGCCTTGGACGTGAGGGGCGATGGCGTGGCGACGATGATCAGGGATGGAATCGGTCGGGAGCGTGCAGGCGCGTTGCTGGCCCGCCTGCGACAGCGGCATGGCGGCGGCTACGACGCGGCGGACTTCGCCGCAGCCGCCGAGGCCGCCGGCGCCGACTTGGACGCATTGCTCGGCGACTGGCTCCACGAGGCAGGCTTGCCGGGCTTCCTCGTGTCGCCAGCGACGGTTCACCGCCTCACCGATGACGCCGGCGGCCAACCGCGCTACCAGCTTCGCCTCCACGTCCGAAACGACGAGCCGTATCCAGGCCTCGTGGCACTCGCGCCGCATTTCTTCGCTGCAGGCGGCGGGCGGGGGGATCCAGTTCGTGTCCCGGGCCGAGCCAGTTCCGAGCTTGGCATTGTGGTCGCGGAACCGCCGAAGCACTACTGGTTGATGCCGTACCTGTCGCTGAACCGGTTCCCCATCCAGGTCGCACTCCCGGACAACGTCGATGACCAAGCGGCCCACGATATCGCGCCGCTTGTCGGGGCGCGGCCCAGCGACTGGGTGCCGCCCGTAGAGGACGGCATCGTTGTTGACGACCTCGACGCCGGCTTCTCGGTCTCCTATGCGGACGTCTCGCGGCTTGGCGCGCAGAACGCCCGTGCGCGACCTGAAACGTTGGACCAGGGCTTGCCCATCTACTCTTTGCGTTCGGGAACGTGGGTTCGCGCCACCATACCCGGTGCGTGGGGGAAGTACCGACGCACGACCGCTGGTGCGCTGCCGGGTGACGACGGCGCGGTAGCGGTCTTCGAGGCTGCCTTGCCCGAGGCTGGCCAATGGCGTCTCGACTTCCACGTACCCGCGGCAGAAGTCCCGATGTCGTTTGGCGACGGTTCGGGGCAGCCGTACCGCGTGTTCGGCGCACTCGGCCCGATGTCGATGCGGCTGGTGGTCGGCGATACCGATACAGCGGTTGACTTCGACGCCGGCGCGGCGGAGCCAGGCTGGAACAAGCTCGGGGAGTTCGAGATCGGCGCATCGCACGCTGCACGGTTGGAGGTGTCGACCGTCACGGCTGGCGAGATGGTGATCGCCGACGCGGTCCGCTGGACGAAGGTTGAGTAGGGTCCAGGAACCCGCCTACGGTGGGCACGCCGCAGGTTGAACTTCGTCCGGGCAAGCGAGTCCTAAGGGGCAGGATGCGGGCAATTGGAGAACAGCACACCAATTGACAAGACCGATCCCGCCCCGGCGATAGCACTCCCCTCCCTCCCCCAATCCCGTTTATCGCCGGGGCTCTCTCATTCGGGTTTGCCGAGCGGAAGAACTTGAGCGATGCGGACGAAGACGTCCGCATACCGCACGTTATTGCGGCAGGGGTTCGCGGGGTCTGGAGATCAGGCGCCTGACGATGTCCCGGCCCGCCGTTGCGGCACGGGCAATGGCGTGCATGTAGGGCTGATGGGGCAGGGCCAGCATGGCGGGGGTCGCGACCAGGGTCAGAAGCGTCGCGAAGGTCAGGCCTGAGACGATGGCTTGGGCCAGCGGAACCCAGAAGCCCGAGAGCTGGCCGCCGTAGACGATCGTGCGGTTGATGAAGTCGATCGACAGGTGGCTGGCGAGCGGCAGCAGGCCGAACACGGTGGTCACCGTGGTCAGCAGCACCGGCCGGAAGCGCTGTGCGCCGGTCCGCACGATCAGAGAGATCTGGTCCAGTTCCGGGTGACGCTCGCGGATGTGGTTGTACGTGTCGATCAGCACGATGTTGTTGTTCACCACGATGCCGGCCAGCGCAACCACGCCGACACCGGTCAGGATCGCGCTGAAGGGCATGCGGGTAATGAGGAGGCCGATCAGCACGCCCGCCGTCGACATGACGACCGCGATGAGGATCAACAGGCTCTGGTAGAGGCTGTTGAACTGGGTCACCAGCAGCACGAACATCAGCAGCAGTGACATGGTCATGGCGACGACGATGAATGCGATCGATTCGGCCTGCTCCTCGTTGGCGCCCCGGAAAGCAACGTCGACGCGCGGGTCCAAGTCGGTCCGGTCGAGCCAGGCTTGGATTTCCTTCACCTTGTTGTCGGCAAGGACTCCCGGGGCCACGTTCGCGCGGATGAACATGACGACGCGACCGTCGATGCGCTCGATGCTGTCGAGGTTGGGAACCGCTTCGCGGTGAACGAAGTTGGAGATCGGGACCAGGCCCTTGGACGTCGTGATCCTCAGGTCGTCCAAGGCGCTCAAGCCCCGCGCACTGGATGGGAAACGCACGCGGATGTCCACGGCGTCGTCCGCGCTGTCCGGTCGGTATTGGCCGACTAGGACGCCATTGGTCACCAGTTCGACAGCGCGCCCGACGAGGGAGACGTCGGCGTTGTACAGTGCCGCCTGTGCCCGGTCGACGCTGATCTGCCATTCGACGCCGGGGAGCGACCGCGTGTCCTCGATGTCGCGCAAGCCCTCGACCTCGCTGTCCATGTAGTCCCGCACGCGCTTCACCACGGGGGCGATCAAGGTCTTGTCGTCCGCCGAGAACTGGATCTGCACGGGTTTGCCCACGGGCGGGCCGTCTTCCTGCTTCTGCACGTCGACGCCGATGCCAACGAGGCTGCCCGTGCGCGTGCGGACCTCTTCCAGGATCTCGCGGCCGGTCAGTTCGCGCTCGAACTGCTCGTGCATCTCGATGAACAGCGTGCCCACGGTGTCCGAGGCGTCGCTGGAGCCACCCATCCCGGTGCCGCCTGCGCCGCCGCCGGCGGTTACCCAGGTGTTCACGCTTTTGATGCCGGGGATCTCGAGGATGCGTTGCTCGACCTCCTTGACCAGGCCAAAGGTCTCGACCGCGGACAGGTTGCCGCGTGCACGGACCGACACTCGGGCGTACGACGGATCCGTGTCGGAGAAGAAGGTCATGCCGCGCCCGTACTCGCCGTAGGCAACGAAGGACACGCCCAAGATCGCGAAGGTCGCGAGCACGGTGAGTCCCGCGTGGCGACACGTCGTGCGCAGCACGCGGGCATAGATTCCCGTGAAGCCTTGGAGAAGGGTCGGGTCACCGTCCTCGAGCAGCCGGAGCGTCCGTCGGGACCGGTCGTTGTGCGGGCTCGGTTTGCCAAACGTGGCGCCGACGGTCGGGCCGAACACCAGGGCGTAAAGCAGCGATCCCGTCAACACGAAGAACACGGTGACGGGCAGGTAGCGCATGAACTTGCCGGAGACGCCCGGCCAGAACATGAGCGGCAGGAACGCTGCCAGCGTGGTTGCGACCGACGCCGCGACGGGCCAAAACATCCGCGTTGCCGAGTTCGCGTAGGCCTCGCGTGGTGACATGCCCTCGGCCATCTTCCGGTCGGCGTACTCGGTGATCACGATCGCGCCATCGATGAGCATGCCGAGCCCGAGCAGCATGCCGAACATGACCATGAAGTTGAACGTGTAGCCGAGTAGCCAGACGAAAACCAATGCGAACAGGAAGGACACCGGGATCGCCGCGCCGACGATCAGGCCGCTGCGTAAGCCGATCGCCGCGACTACCAGGACCATCACCATGGCGAGCGCCGTGACGATGTTGCCTTGCAGTTCGTTCACCTGGTCGCGTGCGAACGGGGCTTGATCTTGCGTGTAGAACAACTCGACGCGGCTCGGTAGCCGGGCGCGGTAGGTCTCGACGACGGCGCGCACCTGGGCAACCGTGTCGACGAGGTTCGCGTTCGCGCGCTTGGCGACATCCAAGGAGATCGTGTCCTTGCCGTTCACCCGCGCGAAGCGGTTGCGGTCCTTGAACGTGCGGCGGATGTCCGCGATGTCGCTGAGCGTCACCACGGAGTCGCCGTTCGCCTTGACCGGCAGGTCCACGATGTCGGCGGCATCCTCGATGACGCTCGGCACCTTGACGGCCATGCGGCCTGCGCCCGTGTCGAGCGAACCGGCGGCGATCAACCGGTTGTTGCGCACCACGGTATTGAAGAGTTCTTCGCTGCCGACCTCGTAGGTTTCCATGGCCGCGGGGTCAATGACGATCTCGAGCAGTTCTTCGCGCTCGCCCTGCAGTTCGACCTCGAGTACGTCCGGTATGGCCTTGATGTCGTCGCGGAGTTCCTGCGCTAGGTTGTAGATCACGCGTTCGTGGACGCCGTCGCCGACGAGGTTGATCTGGATAACGGCGAAACCGGAGGCGCTCATCTCGAGGATGAATGGCTCTTCGGCGCTGGTCGGGAACCACGGCTTAGCGCGGTCCACGGCGGCGCGGACGTCGTTCAGCGCTTCGTCGAGGTCGTATTCGGCGTCGAACTCCACCGACACGCGCGCCATCCCCTGGTAGGCGTAGGCGCGCACTTCCTCGACGCCCTCGACGGTGCGCATCTCCACTTCGAGGGGCTTGACGAGGAGCCTTTCGGAATCCTCCGGCGAAATGCCCTCGTGCGGGACCGACACCATGAACACCGGAACTTCGATGTTCGGCGACGACTCGATCGGAATGGCGATCCGCGCCGCAACGCCGGCGAAGACCACCATCATCATCAGCAACAAGGTGGTCCGCGAGCGCTGAATCGCGGCGTCGATGATCGGATTGGTCATGAAGGACCGGGGGCTGCGCCTTCTCCGCGCGCGAGTATCGGGAGTTCGTCAGGACCGTCCTCGGCGCCCGGTGCCTGCATCTCGACGGCGACCCGCTCACCGGCGACGACGTACTCCTGGCCGACCGTGATCAGCGTGGTCTCGGAAGGCAGCCCGGTGACCCATGCGCCGTCGTGGTCGTCGGCCACCACTTGGACGTGCCGGAAACGGACGCGTTGCTCGGCGTCGACGATTCGCACGCCGAGACGTCCCTCGTCGTCGAGGGCGAACAGCGCGGGCGTTACCTTGTGCGCGAGCAGTTCGCCCACGCGGATGTCGATCTCCGTGGTGACACCGCTACGCAACGCGTAGTCGGCGTTGGGAACGGTGATCTCGATGCGGTACGTGCGCGTCTCGGGTTCCGCCTGCTGGCCGACGAAGGAGATCGGTCCGCTGACTTCTGCGCCCGTCGCGAGCCTCCCCGTGGCCGGCGATCCAACTGCTACGCGGTAGATGTCGCGCTCGGCCACCTGGCCGACCAAGAGCATGGGGTCGAGATCGACGATGCGCGCACAGGCCGTGCCGGACTGCGCGTAGTCGCCGACTTCAAGCTCCACGTCCTCCACGATGCCGTCGAAGGGTGCGCGGATGTAGGTCCGCTCGAGGTCGAGGGCCGCCGCTTCAAGCTGCGCTTGGGCGGTGGCGAGCCGTGCCCGGGCTTGGGCGATTGCAGTCGCGGACTGAAAGCCGCGGTCCTTGAGCTTCAGGCTGCCGAGGTATTCGAGGCGCGCCTGGTTGACACCCTCCTTGCCCTGGGTGATGCGGGCCTGGCGGTCTTCCACGGCGATTCGGCACAGCAGATCCCCGGACTCAACCTTCTCGCCACGTTCAACGGGACGGGCGACGACGCGGCCCTGCGTCTCGGCGCGCACGGCTACCGTGCGCTTGTTCTCGGTGCGGCCGCGCACGGAGATCCGCTCGGGACGTGTACGTGCATGGATGACCTTCGCACGTACCGCGGTCGCCGCCTTGTCGTCGGCGCCGCCGAGCGCATTGGCCTGCGCTAGAGATGGGTGTTCCGAGATGCCCTCTTCGGCCGTCAGCCATCCGGAAAGTAGCCAGATGGCGACCGCGCCCGTGATGACGAGGGCGGTGGTGTACGTGCCTCGCATGGGAAACCGGGGAGTGAAACGCTACGAAAAGTAACACAAGTCTACACGGTTTCAGCTTTGCCGTGTCGCTCGATCTCCTGATCGCGCCGCAAAGCCGGTCCGGTACCTCGCGTCCGCTCGCTACCGGCGCCGCCTCCGGCCCAGCGCCATTGCCCGTCTCCGGCGACTCCGCCGAATCCAAATCAGGATCAGGGGTTTTCCGTATCGTGGGTGTGCCCGGCGGGCATGTAGGGTTCGGCATGCCGTGTAGGGGAGCTAGTCGAGCGCGACCCTGGGCGGGTTCTTGGCGCAGGGCAGTGACCTGCGCTCTGTCGCGGCGACCCGTGCGGATCGCCATCGGACGGCCTGTTGGGGGCGAGCCGTCTATCCATCAAGTGAGAGACCCCGTGGCTAGCGCTGCGTGCTTGGAACACGTGTGTCGCCGTCGCGCGCATTGAGGTCGCGCACCGAGCAAGGAGAAACCATTGGCTGAGTCAACAACAGGCGACGAGGGTCCGAAATGGCGGGGAGCGTTACAGCTCTTGCTCATCGTAGGCGTCATCGCAGGTGCCATCTTCTTCGCGCGCGCGCCAAGCAGGGACTACCTGGAACTCGGCCCCGACGAAGGTCAACGTCGCATCGAGCCAACGGCGGCGGTGATTCGTCCGACTGCGACCGAAGCATCTCGAAACCTTCGCCTGACGGGCATGGTGACGACGCTGGGTACCGTCGAGGTGCGGCCCGAGGTTTCCGGGCGGGTCGTCATGGTGTCGGACAGCTTTAGGAGCGGCGGGCAGTTCTCGGCTGGCGAAACGCTGGTTCAGATCGACCGGGAGGACTTCGAACTGTCCCTCGCGCGCGCCCGATTCGGGCTTGAGTTCGCCCGTGGCGAGCTTCGCGAGAAACAGGACGGCGAGGCCCGGGCAACGGATCTGAAGGAGCGGCATCCTGACCGGGACCTACACCCTTGGCTGGCGAGGGAAGGTGAAGTACAGCAGGCCCAAGCGCAGGTCGATAGCGCGGAAGTCCGGATTGCGGTTGCCGAGAGGGCGCTGGACAAGACCCGGATCAGGATGCCGTTCGATGGCTACGTGACGAGCACAAGGGTCTCTGCCGGGCAGGTTGTTAGGGGCCTCGAGTCAAACTTGGGTGACGTCTTCCCGAAGCACCAGCTACGCGTGCGTGCGAAGATCTCGAACTTCGATCTGGACGCCATCGAGCCCGCCATTGGCCGCGAGGCGACCGTGACCGCCAACGGCCGCACCTATGCGGCGGAAGTGGAGCGGGTGTCGCGCGTTGTGGACGTGGACACGCGTCTCGCAAACCTCTACCTCGAGATCGCGGACCAGGAGGAACGCAATGTCCTGCCGCGACCGGGCACGTTCGCAAACGTGTCCCTCGACGGACCGACCTACGGCAACGTTTTCGTGCTGCCCGAGGCGGCTATGCAGATCAACGGCAGCGTGTGGCTCGTTGACGACGGCAAGGTTGAGTCGTTCACGCCGGATTCGCTGGGCTACGCGGCGGACGGTTGGCTGGTGAGGGCCTTCGACGCGAGGGAGGGTGTCGTGGTTGGTCGCATTCCCGGGGTTCGCGAAGGGCTCGCGGTCAGGGCTGTTTTGCACGAGTCGCCCTGAGCTAGGCACCCCTGTGATTGCCAACACCGCCAAGGGAGTTTGAGATGTCTGACGCTGCGGCGCCCGACGCCGATGTCGGCCGGGGCAGTCGGGTGATTGCGTACTTCTGCCGAAATCCAGTGGCGCCGAGCGTCCTGTTGGCGCTCGCGTTCATCGGCGGCGTCGTGGCGCTCAGCGTGACGACGCTCGAGACGTTCCCGGAGTTCGACCCGCGCGTCATCCGGGTGGAGGTGCCGTACCCGGGGGCGAACCCCGCCGAGGTCGAAGAAGACATCGTCAAGCGGGTCGAGGAAAGCCTGGTCGGCACGGTTGGGGTGGCGCGCACGGTTTCGTTCTCGCGGGCCGGCTTTGCCGTCGTCGATGCCGAACTCGAGCCGTTTGCCGGCGACATCGACACGCTCAATCTCGTCCGTACTGCCGTCGAGCGCATCGAGGACTTCCCTCCCAGGAACGCCGAGCAGCCCGAGGTCACCCGGGTCGAGGTGAATCGCAACGTGCTGACGATCTCGGTCAGTTCCACGGCCCTGGATCCCTACCAATTGCGCCGTGCCGCCGAGCTGCTCCGGGACGGCCTGTTGCTGATGCCCGGCGTGGCGATCGTCGAACTCGTCGGGACGCGGGACCGGGAGATACGCGTGGAGATCGACGAGGAGACGCTGACCCGGTACCGGCTGACCCTCCGGGATCTCGTGGAGGTCATCCGGCGGACCTCGGTGAACGTCACTGGAGGAGAGTTGCGGACACAGTCCGGCGACATCGTGATGAGCACCCTCGCGAAGGGGGACTTCGCCGAGGACTTCGCGCGGATCGTGGTCATTTCGCGACAGGACGGTTCACTGGTTCGGCTCGGCGACATCGCGACCGTGCGCGACAGCCTACTGGCGGGCGAGACCTACGCCACCGTCGACGGTGTGCCGACGGTGTTCCTGCAGGTGCGGGCATCGCCGGACACGTCCCCGCAGGAGGCGAGTTCGCAGGTTCGCGACTACCTCGCCACGTACGAACATCCGCAAGCCGTGCGGCTCGCCGTCTGGGACAGCGAAACGTGGGCGGTTGAAGACCGTCTGTACCTCGTCCTCAGGAACGGCATCATCGGACTCGCCCTGGTGTTTCTCGTACTGCTGCTCGTCTTCAACCTGCGCACGGCGGCGTGGGTGACGATCGGCGTGCCGGTGATCTTCATCGGCTCGTTGATCCTGTTTCCGGTCGTGGATCTCACCATCAACGTGATCGCGCTATTCGCCTTCTTCGTGCTGATCGGCATCGTGGTCGACGACTCGATCATCGTCGGCGAGAGTGTGGCGAGTTTCCGGGAGGCGGGCCACGACGGTCCGACGGCTGCAATCGCCGGAACCAGGGACGTCATCGCGCCGCTGACCGTCGGCGCCCTGGCGATCGTCATCGCCTTTGCCGTGCTGTTCCCGCTCGACGGATTGATCGGCCAGCTCCTGCGGGCGATCCCCATGGTCGCCATCGTCGTATTGCTGCTGTCGCTGGCGGAGGCTGCGCTCGTCCTGCCCGGTCACTTGGCAAGAGGGGGAGGCCCGGATCGGTGGCCCCTGTCGGTACCGCAGCGCGCTGTCCAAGGCTCGGTGCGTCGCTTGATGCAGACGAGGGTCGTCCCGCTGATTTCCTGGTCTGTCCGCAACCCGTACTGGCCGCCGGCCGTGGTCGCGGCAAGCGTCCTTTCCGCCACCGCGCTACTGGCCTTCGGGGTCGTCCAGTACGACCCGGATTTCAGTCTCATAGACGACGAGGACGTGCAGGTCGACCTGGTGTTGCCGGCAAGTGCACGTCTCGAGGACGTGGAGGCCGCGGCGGCCTCGGCCGCGCGCGCGGCCGAGGAGGTGGATGCGGCGTTCGGGGGCTCGGCGATCAATGCGGGCGCCGTGGCAGTCGGATTTCACATTCCGCGGGAGTTCGTCGGTGGCACCGACCCGTACCCGCCCGAGGGCAACGTCGCCTCCGTTCAGGTCCGCCTCAACCCGTTGCCCGTTCGCACCGTGCCCGTGCGGGAGTTCAAGCATCGCTGGCAGCAAGCGGTGGCGGACATCCCGGGCGTCGAGAAGGTCGTTTTCCCGGATCGAAACCGGGGACTGGGCGGTTTGTCCTACGCGTTGACGCACACGGACGCGGCCGCCGTCCAGGCAGCAGCGGCGGAGTTCGGCGAGGCGTTGTCGCATCTCGACGGCGTCACCAACGTCAACGACTCCCTGTCGACGGGAAAGCGGCGGTTCGAGGTCCGGCTCAACGAGGCTGGCCACGCCAGCGGCCTGACTGCGGCGTCGGTGGCACTGCAGCTCCGGCATGCCTTCTACGGTGCGGAAGCCCAGCGGGTGCAAAGGGGACGGGATGAACTCCTCGTCATGGTCCGCTACCCGGAGGACCGGCGAACCAGCTACCGGGATCTCGGCAACGAACTGATCTACCTGCCCGGCGGTCGGGAACAGGTTCCGCTGTACGCGATCGCCGACTTCGTCGAGTCCGACACGCTCGCCGAACGCTTGCGGATCGACGGGCGCAGTGCCGCCGTGGTTTCCGCCGACATCGACCGCGCAGCGATGGCAGCCACGGATCCCGTGCAGGAGGTGGCGACGGAGGTGCTGCCGAGGCTTCTGCGAGAGTACCCGGGGCTGCACGTCGAGCCGCACGACGAGTCCAAGGAGGCAGCAAGGGCCCTGGACATCCTGCGGCTTTCGATCCCCATCGGGCTCTTGGTCATCTACGTCCTGCTCGCGTCCTTTCTGCGCAGCTTCGTGCAGCCCCTGCTGGCGCTGGCCGGCATTCCCATGGCGTTCGTCGGAGCGGTCGTCGGCCACTGGGCGCTCGGCTACGTATTCAGCGTTACGTCGATCCTTGGGCTGATTGCGGTGTCCGGCGTCGTCGTCAGCGACACCATACTGCTGCTGCACAGGTACAACCGGGTCATGCAGGATCCCGACATGCCCGCGGTCGCAGGCATCGCCGCCGCGACGCGCCAGCGGGCCCGGGCGGTGTTGCTCACAAGCGTAACGACGGCGCTCGGCCTCCTGCCGATGCTCTTCAACTCGAGCGAGACGATCCAGTTCCTGATTCCCTTGGTGGTGAGCATCACGTTCGGGCTGGTGTTCTCGGGCATTGGACTGGTGTTCTTCCTGCCTGCGGTGACAATGCTGGTCGAATTCGTCGAGAGCCGTCTGCGCCTACGACGCTCCCGGTCGGACCGCATCGCGCTGGCCGGGGAGTAGGAGCAAACCCGGGTGGCCGACGGTGACGGCATGGCGGGAGAACGGCGCTCGCGGACGCCGTTCGAGTACATGGCGCACAACCGCGTCGCGGTCACCGCGATCACGTTGCTGCTCCTGGGGCTCGGCACCGTCGCCTTCAACGCCAGCATTTTCGAGCGCTATCCGGCGATCGACCTGCGCACGGTCGCCATCAACGTCCCCTACGACGGCGCGACACCCAGGGAGGTGGAGGAGGACATCATTCGCCGCATCGAGGAGCGTCTCGTCTCCCTCGATGGCGTCGAGCGGCTGACCTCGAGCGCATGGCGCGGGCGTGCCGAGATACTCGTCGAACTGAAACAGTGGACCGACACGGCCGAGAAGCTCGAGTTCGTCAGGACAGCGGTGGCGAGCATCGAGGATTTCCCGCCACCGGGTGCCGACGAGCCGGAGGTCGTTCTCAAGACGATCCTACGCAACGTGTTGTCGCTGGCCGTCACCTCACGAACGGCCGACGGGGAACGTCTCCGGGCCTATGCCGATCGGCTTCGAGAGCAACTCCTGCGGCTACCGAGCGTTCGCATCGTGGACGTGGTGGGGGGGCCGGAGCGAGAGTTCCAGATCGACGTCGACGAAGCAGAGCTCACGAGATACGGCTTGACGATACGCGACGTCGCGCTGGCGATTCGCACGTCCTCCTACAATGTCTCGGGGGGCGAGATCAGCACCGACTCCGGCGACGTCGTGTTGAGTGCACTGCAGAAGCGCACCACCGCATCGGGCTTGGCGGACATCGTCATCCTGAGCAGGGCAGACGGGACGATCATCCGTCTCGGCGACATGGCCGAGGTTCGGGACGGATTCGCCGAAGCCCCCTTGATCAACACCGTGAACGGTGTGCCGGCTGTCTTCCTCGACATTGCCGCTCCGGCCGGCATCGACCCTGTCAGCGTCATGGAAGAGGTGGAGGATTTCCTGTCGACGCACGCGCCCCCGTCAGGCATGGACGTGGCGCCTTGGCTCGACCGCGTGTTCTCGGTCGAGAGGCAACTGACGACCATCGCCAACGGCGCCTTGATCGGCGTCGCGCTGGTGTTTCTCGTGCTCATCCTCGTATTCGACTTGCGTGTGGGTTTCTGGATCACGGTCGGAATACCGACTGCGGTGATCGGTTCCTTCATCGCCCTCCACATGCTGTCGGTGACGCTCAACGTCATGGTGGTGCTGGGAGTCGCGGTCGTCATCGGCATCGTCGTCGACGACGCGGTGATTGTCGGCGAGAGTATCGCGAGACACCAACAGGCCGGACTCGACGGTGTCCAGGCGTCGATCGCAGGGGCGCGCGAGGTGATGGTGCCGGTCATCGTCGGCGTCGTTACGACCATGGTCGCCTTCGCCGCCCTGTTGCCGCTCGATGGCAACGTTGGCCAGTTGATCAGCACGCTGGCCTTGGTCGTGCTGGTGGTGCTGGCGTTTTCGTTGTTGGACGCGTTCTTCCTGCTGCCGGCGCACTTGGCTGTCGGTGGACGAGCGAGCCGGTGGCCGCTGCGCATCGCGCAGGAAAAGGTGTCGGGCGTCTTTCAAGCGTTCGTGGACGGGCGTCTCAGAAACTGGATCGCTGCCTGTACCGGCCGCCCCGCGATTCCGATTCTCGCCGGTGTCGCGCTGGTGGCCCTGGCCGTGGCCCTTTTCGTGGCCAACGTGGTCAAGTTCGACGCGGTCGGCGACAACCTGGACGAACGCCAATTGCAGGTGGACCTCACGATGGTGGTCGGCACGCCGTTCGAGGAAACCGTGCGTGCCACCGAGCGCATCGTCAGGGCCGCCCACGAGGCGAACGAGACAACCGGCGGCACGGCGGTGAACGCCATCAATGTCATCGTTGGCATGCATCGGCCGGTCGAAACCCTGCTCGGCGCCGCCGTCCCGGAGCCGTCCCGCCATCGGGCGACGGTGCAGTTGCGTCTCAACATCCCGCCGGCTCGGCAGGTGTCGGTTGCCGAACTGAAGCAGACTTGGATCAACCACCTCGGGCAACTCGAAGGTGCCGAACGCCTGGCGTTTCGGACGTCCACGCAGGCGACGGCTGCGGCCGTGGGGTACGTCCTGCTGCATCCCGACGAAGAGGATGTGGTCGCCGCCGCGATCGCGTTGAAGGAACGGCTGGTCGCGCTGCCGTCGGTCTACGCCGTCGACGACACCCTCGAGTGGGACAAGATCAACTACGAAATCAGCGTGACCGAGCGGGGGCGTGCGGCGGGCCTCGCCGAAGCGGACTTGGCGTACCAGCTCCGCAACCGCTTCTTCGGCGCGAAGGTGGATCGCGTCGTCCGGGATGCCGAGACCATAGACGTGATGGTTCGCTACCCGATGGAGCAACGTCGGAGCCAAGCCGACATGAGCGACGAGCTCATCGCCCTGCCGAACGGCTCGCAGGCGGCTTTCTCGAGCGTCGCCGAGACCGTGCAGCGGCAAGGGCTTGCCCAGCGGCAGCGCGTGGACGGCTGGCCCGCAGTGACGTTCACCGTCTACTACGACAATGCAGTGACATCCTCCGAGGAACTGGAGGATCGGATGGAGGACCATCTGCTGGCAGAGTTGCGCACTGACTACCCCGAACTCAGATTCCTCCCGGCTGGCTCGTCCCGTGACACGGTCAAAACGCTCGGCGGGCTGGCCGTCACATTTCCTGCGGCGTTGCTGGTCATCTTTGCCTTGGTGTCGGTGCAGCTTCGGAGCGTCCTGCAGCCTCTGTACGTCCTTGTGGGGATCCCGCTGGCACTGGCGGGCGCCCTCTATTTGCATTGGGCCTTGGACTACCCGGTGAAGCTCACGTCCCTGTACGGCTTGGTGGCGGTGTCCGGCGTTGTGATCAACGACACGTTGGTGTTCCTCCATGCCTACAACCGGATTCGTCGGCTGGAGCCCGCAGCATCGGTCGCCGACGCAGCGGCGCGGGCGGCGCTGTTGCGTGCCAGACCCATCGTCGTCACGACCGTGACCACGATCGTCGGGCTGCTTCCGATCGTCTACAGCAAGTTCGAGTCCGTGATCACGATCCTGCCGCTGTTCGTGAGCCTCATCGGCGGGCTCGCGTTCGCGAGCTTAGGTCCCCTGTTCCTGGTACCCGCGATCATGGTCGCGGTAGACCGTATCCGCGTCGGCGAACTGCGTCAGGCGCGGTTGGCATCTTCGTGAATCACCGCCTGACGCAAACGTCGTCGGCGCCGACTTGATCCGCCCAGCAACTCCCGGGAGGAATGAATGACACACCGAACGGCAGCGGCTACAACCGCACCGGAACTCGAACGCACGATGGTCGCCGGGAGGCCGGCTGGTATGCGGCTGATTGCCGGCGCAATCTGCGGCCTCGCATGCGGCTCGCTAGCCCTGGGCGAGGAGGGCGGGAGCGCCCAACTCGAGGAAGTCCTGGTCACTGCGCAGAAGGTCGAGGAGAACATCGAAGATGTACCGTCCTCGGTGTCGGCGATCGACGGCGGCGAGGTCGAGGCGCGCGGGGCTGTGGACCTGACCGACCTCAACGGTCTGGTGCCGAACATCATCACGCAGCGGGTGATGGTCGGCAATGGCGGCAGTTTCGCGATCCGTGGGATCGGGTTCTATGAAACGGATCCGCTGTCGGACTCGAAGACCCAGGTCCTGCTCGACGGCGCCCCCCACGCGAGGAACACCGGCGTGCTCCACGACCAGCTCGACGTCGAGCGGGTGGAAATACTCCGCGGTCCGCAGGGGCCGCTGTTCGGCAGAAGCAGCCTCGCGGGAACGATCAACGTGATCACCAAGCCGGTCGGCGACGAGGCGGGCTTTGTCGGCCGACTTTCCCTTGCCGAGTACGGTACGCGGCACCTGCGCCTGTCGGCGGAGACAGGTGGCTTGATCGACAACACGGTGCGGGCGAGGCTGTCGGCCGGCATCCGGCGGTACGACGGGCACGTCGAGAACGCCTACGACGGACGGTCTCTGGGCGGGATCGATTCAGAGAACCTCCGCCTGAAGGTCGACCATGCGTTGGACAATGTCTACAGCACCCTGACCCTCTACTCGCTGGACGAGGACGTCGACGGCCTGCCGGTCACCAACTTCATCCAGGATCCGCGCGGAGTCGGCGACGGCGACGTCCACCTGGTCCGGCAGGACGAGGCGGGGCTCGCCAACTCGGCCGAGAAGGGCGCGACTTTCCGATCGGACATCGGAACGGAGGCCGGTACCGTCACCGTTTTGGCGAACACCCAGCAGGCGGACTTCCTCTCCTACTTCGACCTGGATGGGCGGGCGGGCACCACGCCGCCGGTCAGGGGTTCCGGCCTGATCATCAACCTCGGCTTCGGCATCGAGCACGAAGAGGACAGCCTGGAAGTCCGCTTCCGGGACTCCCACAGCGAACGCTGGGACTACACGGCGGGCATGTTCCTTTTCCGCGAGAAGTCGACCCGCATCTCCTACCAGAACACCGGTGCACCGTATTCCGCCAGCTACGCGCTCGAGGATGCCTTCGTCACGGTGGAAGCCGGCCAGCGGACGAAGACGGCGGCGATGTTCGGCCAGGCGGACTTCCATGCCACCTCCGCGCTGTCGCTACTGCTTGGCTGGCGCTTGACGCGGGACGAGAAGACCGTGGACATCCGGCACGATCCGCGGCCGCCGCCGGCGCCGCAGACGCCGCCACGGACACTCGATCTGACGAGCACTTGGGACCAGACAACGTGGCGGGTCGGCGCCAGCTACGACTTGTCCGAATCAGCGATGGCGTACCTGACCAGTTCCACCGGATTCAAGCCGGGTGGCTTCAACGGCCGGGCGACTCGCGTCGAGAACATCGGGCCCTACGATGCGGAATACGCGACCAACCACGAACTGGGGCTCAAGGCGCAGGTCCTGGACAATCGCGGGCGGATTTCTTTGGCGGCGTTCGTCACGGACTACGAGAAACTCGTGGGCCTAGTCCGGCGCCCGAACTTCACCGGGAGGGGCACCGAGGCCATCGCGATCAACCTCGGCGACGTCGACATCCACGGGCTCGAGTTCGAGTCGGAGTGGATCCTGTCGGAGAACCTGAGTGCCGATGTGTCGCTCGGCTACCTTGAAGCATCGTGGGCCCAGTTCCTCGTGGATCTCAACAACGACGGCATCGCCACGGACAACTCCCACTTGGATGTCGTGCTGGCGCCGCGCTGGAGCGCCTCGGGCGCGGTGCGCTACGTGCGCGAACTGGACAACCTAGCGAATGGGCGCATCGAGTACCGTCTGGATGCGCGCTACCAATCCCGGTACAACGCCTACGGCCAAAGCAACGACGACATCTACTACCGGCTGCCGGCAACGAAGCTGAACGGGTCGATCTCGCTTCTCTGGGGCGACGGGAACAGCGTTACCCTGTTTGGTCGTAACTTGACCAATAGAGACGCGCTGGCGTTCGCGTACAACGCGTTGGTTCCTTGGGGCACGTTCGATCCGCCGAGAGTACTCGGGGTCGAGGTCCAGTACAGCATGTGACGTTCGGCGAAACCGGTCGAGAATCCACGGCGGCGAGGGTGCTTCGTGGCGTCACGTTGGCCGTTGGCGCATGCGCGACCTTTTGCGCGGGCGCTCCAGCACGCGCCGTCGACGATGCCGCGATTGCCGACGTCGGCAATACGGCCGAGTGGCTCGCCTACGGTCGCAACCATAACGAGCAGCGCTTCAGCCCTCTCGATCTTGTCAATACGGAGAACGTCGCCGGGCTGAAGGTCGACTGGTTCCTGGACATTCCCGAACCCGTGGGGTTGGTTTCGACTCCGCTGGTGGCCGACGGCGTGATCCACTTCGTCGACTCGCGCAACGTGGTCCGTGCCGTCGACGCCGCCACCGGCGAACTGCTTTGGACCTACGACCCGGAGGTGACGAAGCACGCGGCGCGCCGCATGCACATGGCCTTCATTCACGGCAGCCGGGGCACGGCCTTGTGGGGCGACAAGATCTACGTTGCCACCGTCGATGGCCGCCTGATCGCACTCAAGGGCTCGAGCGGGGAGCCGGTGTGGACAGCCACCACCATCGACCCGGCTAAGCCGATGTACATCACGGGCGCTCCCAAGGCGTTCCGCGGCAAGGTGCTGATCGGCAACGGGGGCACCGAACACGGGCCGGCGCGTGGCTACGTCACCGCCTACGATGCCGAGACAGGCAAAGAAGTCTGGCGCTTCCATATCGTGCCCGGCAATCCGGCGGACGGCTTCGAAAACGCCGCCATGGAGATGGCCGCGAAAACCTGGACGGGCCAGTGGTGGGAGAAGGGCGGCGGCGGCAACGTCTGGCACGGGATGACCTACGACCCCGAGTTCAAGGCCGTGTACGTCGGCACCGGCAACGGGGCGCCCTGGAACCGGAAGATCCGGAGCCCCGGCGGCGGGGACAACCTCTTCCTGAGTTCCATACTAGCGCTCGATGCGGACACGGGCGCCTATCGATGGCACTACCAGACGACCCCGGGGGAGACCTGGGACTACAACTCCAACATGGACATCGTCCTGGCGGACCTTCGCATGGGCGGTCGCGACGTTAAGGCCCTCATGCACGCGCCGAAGAACGGCTTCTTCTACGTCATCGACCGCAGCGATGGACGGCTCGTTTCGGCCGAGCCCTTCGCGGAAGTGAGCTGGGCGAGCCACGTCGACCTTGAGACCGGGCGCCCGGTGGAGATCCCGGCGGCGCGCTATCCCGACGGCGGCCCCGTGCGTGTCACGCCCGGGCCGCCGGGCGCACACAACTGGCCGCCGATGTCGTTCAATCCCGAGCACCGCTTGGTGTACATCCCGACCATTCACGAAGCCTTTGAGTTTTCCGACGCGGCGGTGGACATCGCTGGCTGGAAACCGCCGGACTGGCGCGCTCCGGTGCCCGTTCGCGGGTACGGCGTCGAAGCCCGTCAAGTGCCGTTGCCCGAGAGCAGGCCGGTGGGCACGCTGCAGGCTTGGGATCCAGTCCGCCAGCGAAGGGTCTGGGAAGTTCGGCACGCCACCGCGTGGAATCCTGGGACGCTGACCACGGGTGGAGACCTGGTCTTCCAGGGCACGGCGGAGGGCGACCTGGTGGCCTATCACGCCGCGACGGGCGAGGTGCTTTGGCGGCAGCACATGGGGCTGGGCATATCAGCACCGCCGATCACCTATCGGATTGGCGATCGCCAGTATGTCGCCTTGTTGGTGGGTTGGGGGGCGACGGCTGCAACCAGTGGCGGGTACGACAACTACCGACTCGGCTGGGCGTACCGCGCCCATCCGCGACGCTTGGTCGTGTTTTCGCTGCAGGGGACGCAGGACATGCCGTCGTCTCCCCCGCCAGCACCCCCGGTTCCGCTCGACGATCCCTCACTCGAGATCGACGAAGCACTAGTGGACTACGGTGCGGAGGTCTACAGCAACTGCCGCATGTGCCACGGCGCAAGAGCGATCTCGGGCGGGGCAGCGCCTGATCTCAGGGCATCTGCGGTCGTCCTGTCGGACACCGCGTTCGAAAACGTGGTTCGGAGTGGTGCGTTGGTGGCGCAAGGCATGCCCGCCTTCCGAGCCCTGTCCGGTCGGCACCTCGAGGCGTTGCAGCACTACATTCGCCGCCAGGCGCGTACCGCGCCGGGCCGGCCCTCTGCCAAGGGTCTCGGCGTGGGCGACTCTGGGACTAAGCCCTGAGACCTTGCCAGCAAGTTCCGGCTACCACTCCCCCGTATTGGGCATGGATGCCCAAGGCTCCTTCGCCGGCAGCGGTGCACCGTCCTGGAGCAGCTCAACCGAGATGTTGTCGGGCGAGCGGACGAAAGCCATGTAGCCATCGCGCGGCGGCCGGTTGATGGTCACGCCTCCTTCCATCAGGCGCTCGCAGAGGGCGTAGATGTCGTCGACGCGGTAGGCCAGGTGGCCGAAGTTGCGGCCCCCGCCGAGGGCTTCCGGATCCCAGTTGTAGGTCAGTTCGACCTGCGCCTCGCTGTCGCCGGGTGCGGCGAGAAAGACCAGCGAGAACCGACCCCCTTCGTTGTCGATGCGTCGCAGTTCCTCGAGGCCGAGCTTGTTGCAGTAGAAGTCGAGAGACGCGTCGAGATCGGCGACGCGAACCATGGTGTGCAGGTATTTCATGGTGATTCGATCGAGCCGGGTGAGGCGCGAAGCATAGCCGATCCGGCGTCGGGAGCGTGAAGAGTCTCTGGCGACGCGCCGACATCTTGGTTCTAAAAAAAGAACCCCGACCGAGGCCGGGGTCATGCCGGAATCCGGCGGGAGGAGCACCCCGCGCCGCATGCGCGGCGCGGGGGCGACAAGGCGCGTCGCTTTCGCGACGCGGCATTCCGAGGGGAGAGCAATGGAATCTCGTCGCTAATTCGTACCTTACGGTCGGAATGTGCATGCCTGTGCAAGGAATAGTGGAGTTTCGGTGGATAACTGGTGACATCGCTGCACGCTAAGATGTCGGAACGCACAAGGCGCGGAGCAGGCGTGTGAGAACGATCGCCATTACAGAACTGATCCCGGACACGGTCGACGTCTCCGGCGCGCTCGACTTCGACGAGCGTGGATCCGGGTTGGCACCGCGCCGCCTACCGGCGTGGACGCGCCTGCAAATGCCAGCGGTGATGGATGCCATGGTCCGTATGCCCTCCGGCGTGCGCCTGCGCTTCGCGACGGACTCGCGGCGTGTGGGCGTGCACTTCCTGGCGACCAACATGGTCGTCCCGGCGCGGCCGAGACGCCCCGTCGCCTTCAACTGCGAAGCCGATGGTGAACTGCAGGCTGCCGCGTCGACCCAAGGCAACGCTATCGTCCTCAAGCCCGAGGCCCCCGGGGGATTCGAGCTTGTGCGGGGCGAGCCCGACACCCTCGTGTTCGATGTTCCTGCCGGTGCGCCGGTGTGCGAGATCTGGCTGCCGCACAACGCCTTCGTCGAACTGCGCGCGCTCGAGATCGACGACGCCGCAACGATCTCGGCACCGCCCCCCGAGACGCGACATCGGTGGATCCACTACGGCAGTTCCATCAGTCACTGCATGGAGGCGGAGGAGCCCGCTAAGACCTGGCCCGCTGTGGCCGCCCGACGGTCCGGCGTGGCGCTGCAGAACTTGGGCTTCGGCGGCCAATGCCACTTAGACCAGTTCGTGGCCCGCACGATTCGCGACGCCCATGCGGACATCGTCAGCATCAAGACCGGCATCAACGTGGTGAACATGGACTCGATGCGCGAGCGCGTCTTCGTCCCGGCCCTGCACGGCTTCCTGGACACGATCCGGGAAGGCAAGCCCGACGTGCCCATCGTCGCCATCTCGCCCATCTACTGTCCGAGCGCAGAGACCCGCCCGGGGCCGACGGTGCCGAACGCCGACGGGAAGTTCGTCACCATCGAAGGTTTCGAGCCCTACCGGGTCGGCTGCCTCTCGTTGACGCGGATCCGCGAAATCGTCGCCGAGGCCGTTGATGCGCGCCGCGCCGCCGGGGACGCCAACCTCCACTACGTGGATGGATTGGACCTGTTCGGTGAAGCGGATGCCGACGACCTGCCCGACGACCTGCATCCGAACCCCGCCGGCTACGTGCGCATGGGCGAGCGGTTCGCACCAACGCTCAGCCGGATCCTCAACCCCTGAGCTTGGCGCATGTCGGTGCCCGGGCGCCCGCGTACCGCTAGACGACGCCGCTCTCACGAAGAGCACTGATTGCATCTTCGTCGTAGCCGAGTTCCGCCAGCACCGATTCGGTGTGCTCGCCGACGTCGGGGGCCTTCTTGACGCCGACCCGGTGAATGGCGTCGACGTTGACCGGGTGGTTGATGACGTAGTCGGCGCCGATGTCGTCCACCGGTTTGGTGATGATCCCGTTGGCGACTAGCTGCGGATCCTCCGGCAGGTCGTGGACGCTGCCGACCAGCGACACGGGAACGCCCTCGGCCTCGAAGGTCGCCAGCCACTCTGCGGTCGGTCTGCTCGCCAGCACGGGGCGAAGGCGGTCTGCGAGCGCCGTGCCCGACGCGATGCGGGCTTCGCGGGTCGAGAAGGCTGGGTCGTCCAGCAGCTCGGCGACGCCAAGGACTTCGAAGAAGTGCCGCGTCTCCGCTTCGGTGCGCACAAACGTGAACTGCAGCCACCGGCCGTCCGCGGTCTCGTAGATCTCCCGTGTGAAATAGCGCGGGGCGCGGCTTGGATAGTTGGAGAAGTCACTGCCGTCGGCGAACTTGGCGGCGGCGATGCACGATGCCGCCCAGACGCCGTTGGCGATCAGCGACGTGTGCACCATGCTGCCTTCACCGGTGCGTTCGCGGTGCAACAGCGCGGTGACGATCGAGGCGTACATCGAAATCGCGGTGGGATGGTCGCCCATGCCGGGCAGCGAGTGCGCCGGCTTCGCACCCGGCGCGCGCACGACGTCCATCAAGCCCGACCGGGACCAGTAAGCGACCAGGTCGAAGCCTTCCCGGTCCTTCTCCGGGCCGTACTCACCGTAGGCCGTGAGCGACGCGTAGACCATGCGCGGATTGAGCGGCTTCAGATCGTCGTAGGTGAGACCGAGCCGCCGGCGCATGTGGAGCGGGTAGTTGGTGACGTAGACGTCGCACTGCGCGACGAGCTTCTTGAGGATCGCCTGGCCCTCATCGGTCTTCAAGTTGATGGTGATCGAACGCTTGTTGCGGGCATCCTGGGCCCAGGCGTAGTTGATGTCCGCGTTCGGTGTCCCGGGGCCGTGGGCCAGGCGCCGGTAGGCGTCGCCGTCGCCGGGCATTTCGATCTTCGTCACGTCGGCGCCGTAGTCGGCGAGGATTGTCGACGACACCGGTCCGGCGATCCAGGTTCCGGCGTCGACCACCTTGAGTCCATCAAACAGTGCGTCCATCAAGCCCATCCGCGAAAGGTGCGGTGTGTATGATGGGCACGAATCCCGGGGAGAGTCGAGCCATGGCGCGTGCCGCGTTGTCCGCAGCCCTTCTTGTGCTGCTTTTCGCTTGTCGGGCGGAGGAGGTCCAGCCCCCGGCCGAGCCGGAGGCGACGGATCCGAATGTCGTGGCGACGACGGCCGGACCGGTGCGCGGTGAGACCGTCGACGGCGTGCGCGTATTCCGCGGCGTTCCCTACGCGTCGCCGCCGGTCGGCGACTTGCGCTGGAAGCCGCCCGCGCCGCCTAACCCTTGGACCGAGCCACGCGATGCCCTCGACTTCGGTACGCCGTGCTGGCAGCCGCCGGTGGAGGGCTTCTACAGCCGCGGCCCAATCGACCGATCCGAGGATTGCCTGTACCTCAACGTCTGGACACGGGCTGCCGCGGGCGATGCGCTCCCGGTGATGGTGTGGATTCACGGCGGGGCACTGCAGATCGGCCACGGGCACCTCCCGATGTACGACGGCGGGGCGCTCACGGCGAAAGGCGTCGTGCTGGTCAGCATCAACTACCGCCTTGGCGTGATGGGCTTCCTCGCCCAAGAGGAACTGTCCGCGGAGGCGGCCAACGGAGCATCCGGCAACTACGGCATCCTCGATCAGATCGCCGCACTGGCCTGGGTCCGCGACAACATCGCCGCATTCGGTGGCGACCCGGGCAACGTCACGGTGTTCGGCGAATCGGCGGGTTCCTGGAGTGTCTGCCTCCTCTACGCGTCGCCGCTCGCCAGCGGCCTCGTGCATCGGGCCATCGGCCAGTCGGGAGGCTGCTTCGCACCGTACCCGGAACTTGCGGCGGATACGGCAGCCGGGCCGTCGGGGCATGCCGTTGGCGCATCGCTTGCCGAAGCGCTGGCGGTTCCGGATTTGGCGGGGCTGCGCGCCATCGAGGCCGAGGCCCTGTACGACCGGATTGCCGAGGCCGAGTGGGCCGCCAGCGGCCTCGTGTTCGTGGACGGTCACCTGCTGCCGATGGCGCCGCGCGCCTTGGTGGAGGCCGGTCAGCACAATCGGATCCCGGTGATCGTCGGCTCCAACGCACACGAAGGGACGACGCTGTTCGCCGGTATGCCCGAGGTCGACGAGGAGGCATATCGGGCCGGCGTCGAGCAGGCCTGGGGCGATCTCGCCGGCGACATTCTTGACGCCTACGCCGAAGATGCCGCGATCAGCCCGGGAACCGCCCAACGGCGAATCCTGTCCGACCAGTACTTCGCTTGGCAGATGCGAACGTGGGCGCGTGCCCAGGCGGCGCACGGGGATCCTGCGTGGCTCTACTACTTCTCCCACATCCCGGATCTCGGCGGCGAGTACGGGACGTCGATGGGTGCGTTCCACGCGGCCGAGATTCCCTACGCGTTCGGCAACCCGACGCTGGGCTTCGGGGACGGTGGGGACGCGTTGTCGACCCGTGCCAGCGACTTGGAGGTGACCCGGCTGATGACGGGTTACTGGACTAACTTCGCAAAGAACGGCGATCCCAACGGCGAAGGCCTACCGACGTGGCCGGGTTACGCGGAGGACACGGACGTTGCGCTGGAGATTTCGGCGACCCCGGGCGAGATCGCGGGCTTGCGGAAGGACAAGCTCGACATCATGGATCGCTTCTACGCCGCTGAGGACGAATGAGCGAGTCGCGGCTACCGGAGGTGCTGGGTCTCGTTCAGGCTCTTGAGGTTGCGTTCCCCCGTTGAGGCACACAGGAAGCGACTGATGCTCGCGTAGGCCACGTCGACGAAAAGGCGCGGTGCCATACCGAGAACCGTTGAGGCCCAGACGTTTACCACCCCACCATGGCAGAACACGGCGACGCGCTCGCCCCGATGCGCGTCGATGATCGCCTCCATGCCCTCGGACACCCGGCGCCGAAACAGTTCGATGTCGAAATCGTCGCCGTAGCCGCCGTCCACGAAAGCCTTCCAGGCGGCATAGTCCTCGGCCTTGAGCTGTTCCATGGGGATGTAGTGCGATGCCGCCCGGTCGTACTCGGCGAGGTCCTCGCGGGTGGCCGGCTGCATCGATCGACGTTCCGCCAGGGGTGCGGCCGTCTCGACGGCACGCCGCATGGGGCTCGTGTAGATCGCGTCGATGGATTCGCGTGCGAGCCAGTCGGCAACCTGCCGCGCCTGGTGGTGCCCCGACTCGGACAGAGCCGGATCGGCGCGGCCTTGCTCCAGTTCGACGCCCAACGGCAGTCCGTGGCGAACGAGAATCAGTTCCACTACGGCGATCCTTGCTCATGACAAGGCCGCAGAGCCTGTACGCCTTGCCGGGCACCGTCAACTAACGGGATACTTCGCCGCTTTGCACGTTGAGGGGAAACCCGTGGCCGTCAGCCCATCGAGTACCGAAGAACTGCTGGTCGAACAGCGCGACCGCATCGTCGTCCTGACGCTCAACCGCCCGGAGCGTCTGAACGCGATCAGCGGCGCGATGCTCAGCGAACTGTCCGCGAAGTTGGTCGAGGCCAATAGGGATCCCGACACGCGGTGCATCGTCCTCACCGGCGCAGGCCGCGGTTTCTGCGCCGGCCTCGACCTTGTCGCCGTCAACGAGGGCGGTATTGGCAGCCGGGCACAGCGCCAAGGCGACAATCGCCCACGCGCGCTGTTCGACTTGCGCGATGCACCGATCAACGTCATGTGGAACATCGACACGCCCGTGATCTGCGCTGTGAACGGCGCCGCGGCTGGGTACGGCATGGACCTGACGCTGCTCGCGGACATCCGCATCGCCAGCGAGTCGGCCAAGATGGCGGCGGTCACAGCCAAGCGCAACGTCGTGCCGGAAAGCGGCGGCACCTGGCTGCTTCCGCGGCTCATCGGCTGGGCCAAGGCGGCGGAACTCTACTACCGGGCGCGCACGATCGATGCCCAGGAGTGCCTGCAGATCGGCATCGTCAACACCGTGGTTCCGAACGACGAGCTGATGCCCACCGCCATGCAGTGGGCGGAAGAGATCGCCGACAACGCCCCAATGGCGGTGCAAACGACCAAGCGCATGATGCGCATGGGCTTGGAGGAGTCCTACGACACCGCCGTCGACCACTTGATGGTGCACTTGAACGGCATGTTCCAAAGCGACGACTTCCAGGAGGGCGTGAGCGCGTTCCTCGAGCGCAGGAAGCCGAACTTCACCGGCCGCTAGGCGGGTAGCGCCGAGGCGGACGATGCCGGTTTGGTTGTTCGCCGCCGTGGTCGTCGCCGTGCTCGCGGGAGCGGGCATCGGCTTGAGCTACGCCTTGCGCGGTGACGTCAGCGTAGCGTATTGCGTCCTCAGCCTGTTCCTGTCGCTGAACCTCTTGATCTCGTATTGGGAACTCGCCCTTGGGCTGCGTCAGGATCTCATCGCGGCCCGCGCGGCCTATTGGCGCGGCCGCCGCGCCGAAACCGGACGCTCGCCGGCGTTGGCGTTCCTGGCGACGAGAATCTCGGTGCGACAGATGCTCACCCTCGACTGTTGGGCCGATGTCTGGGCTGCCTATGCGAGCTACGACGGCTCCTACTTGGATAGACGTTCGTACGGCTTCAATGCCGACTTCGCAAACGGCCTTGTGCTGTTGCTGCCGTCCTTCTTCCTGTACGTCGCGCTCACGGTCCACTGGCTACCCGCCATGGTGACCGGGATCCTCGGCGCGATGCTGTTTTGGCATTGGCTGTACTCGGGGTCTGTTTACTGGCTGAGCTTCTTCGGCTCCGGGGGCCACAGGTCGATCAGCCGCGGCGAGGTGTTCGCCTACGTCTGGCTGCCCACGGCGCCCTGGGTCTTGGCGTCGACGGTAGGCGTCTACGTCTCCATCCGGTTGATCGTCGACGGCAGCTACAGCGTCCTGTAGTTCGCGGACGTCCCGGTCCGCATTGGTGCTTGGTAACAGGCCGCCCTGAGGTATTACTCGCTGCGCGCGCCCCAGACCTCGTCCAGCCGCGCGTCGCGTCGGCACCGGAACCTGTAGTACTTGTAGCGCAAGGGATTCTTCAGGTAGTAATCCTGGTGGTACTCCTCGGCGTCGTAGAACTCGGCGCGCTGGAGGATGCGCGTGACGAAGGGCGTGCCGAGTCTCTCTTCGAGCGCGCGCTTCGTCTTATCCGCTAAGGCCATCTCCTCGTCGCCTTCGACGAAAATCGCCGCCCGGTAGCTCGCGCCCTTGTCGCAGAACTGGCCCAGATTGTCGAACGGATCGATGTTCCGCCAGTACACGTCGAGCAAGGTGGCGTAGTCGATTTTCTCGGCGTCGTAAGTCACCTTCACGGCTTCCAAATGCCCCGTATCGCCGTAGGTGACCTGCTCGTAGGTCGGGTTCTCCGCGTGGCCGCCGGTATAGCCGGAGGTAGTGGCGACGACGCCTTCAAGCTCGTCGAACGGAGGCTCCATGCACCAGAAGCAGCCGCCCGCGAAGACGGCTGTCTTGGTTTCCTGTGCGGACGCGGGGATGGTGGCGGCCAGCACGGCCAGCACCGTTGAGACGGCAACTCGGATAGGCATTATCGGAACCCGCTCAAAGGACTCGTGCCCGTTTCGACCGCCACCCCGCGCGGCAAGTTCACCGCTTCATACGCATCCGGCCTAGGAAGTCGCCCTTGCCGATCTGCGTGCCTTTCATGCGCAGCATGTCGTAGGTCGTCGTGGCGTGGAAGTAGAAGTTCGGCAGGGAGAAGGTCAGCAGGAAGTCCTCGGCACTGAACGGCATCGCCATCTGTCCCATCCGGAACTCCATGGCCTTGCCCGCAAAGCCGTTGACGGTGTCGGCGTCGTAGGCGGCTAGCCCTTCGCGTGCTTCCGCCACCATGCCCCGCAACCCCGCATAGTCGAGGTCGTTCATGCTCGGTGGCCCGAATACGCCCGCTTCGACGCCCTTGAGCGCGCCGAGCGAGTGGTGAGTGACGGAGATGACCTGGAACCGGAAGGGCAGCATGTCGTCGATGAGGCGCATCTCGACCACGTCGTCGAGGTCGATGCCGTTGGCCTCGCAGTGTTCGCGGCCTTTGTCGAGCACGCCCTCGATGGCCGGGAGGATTTGCAGGTAGGTGCCGACGGTTGCGTCGTAAAGAGAGAATGCCATTGCGGCCTCCGGTGGATTCAAGGTTGGTTGAGCGCGCGAGTGTAGCGCAACGCGTAGGTCGCACCGTGGTTTGTCCCCTGCTCTTGGGTGATCTCTTGGTTAGAGCACTCATCGTTTGACAACCCAGTGAATCAACGCATCATGCGGACCCACCAAAATCAATAGCGCGGTACTCATCGAAATGGGCGATTTCGGGGACAAGTGCGTCATCGTCACCGGCGCTGCATCGGGGTTCGGCAAAGCCATGAGCGAGAAATTCGCAGCCGCTGGGGCTTCAGTTGTGGTTGCGGACATAAATGTCGAAGGCGCCGAAGTGGTCGCCAACAGCCTTCCTAGAGCCATCGCCGTGCAAGTCGATGTAGCCGACGAAGGCCAGAACGAAGGCCTGGCCAGTGCGGCGGTTGAAGCCTACGGCAAGATCGACGTGGTCTGCGCCAACGCCGGCGTGCCACACCGGGCCATCCGCGCCATCAAGATGGACACCGCGGAGTTTGACCGCATGTTCGCCATCAATACGCGCAGCGTATTCCTAGCGGCAAAATACTGTGCGCCGCACATGCCGGCTGGCGGCGCCATTGTCGCGACCTCCTCCATCGGCGCCAAACGTCCTCGACCCGGGCTGGCTGCCTATTACGCCGCCAAGGGGGCCGTGATGACGCTGACCCAGGCGCTCGCCGTTGAGCTCGCCCCCAACATACGAGTCAACGCCATCTGCCCAGTATCGTCGCCAACCGGTTTCGATCTGAACGCAACCGGCGCTGCCGAGCTGTCCGAACAAGCGAATGCCCGGATCATCGCCGGCATCCCCATGGGCCGTCGCGCCACGCCTGAAGATGTTGCGGACGCCACGCTTTTTCTCGCCTCGGATCAGGCCAAGTTTCTAACCGGGGTCTGTTTGGACGTTGACGGTGGACGCGCCATTCAATAGGCCCGCACTGACCACAAGAAGCAAGATGGCGCAGTGAACGTCAGCGAGGCGATTCAGGCAGGACTCACGATTCTTTTGGCAATTGAAAACTGCACACTTTCGGCGAGGACGTCCGAGTGCGTTAGTCTTGGTGCCCCGGTCGTCCCCTTGAGGATTGTCGAATGAAGGCCTTGAAGATCCTTGTGATCCTGGTGGTGGCGTACATCGTGGTCGTCACGCTCTTCGAGTCGTTGCTCGGATACTTCCAGCCGGAGGCACCGGGGACGGTGGTTGTCACCACGTTCGGTGCGGACGGCACGGCGCACGAGCGCGTGGTCTCGGCACTCGAAAGCGGCGGCAACATGTACGTCGCCGTGAACCATTGGCCGCGCGCCTGGTACCGCCGCCTGCAGGACAACCAGCATGTGCGCGTCACGCGGGACGGCGAGACCGGGGAATACACCGCGGTGGTCGTCGATGGTGAAGAGCACGACCAGGTGGGCCGAGACAACCCGACGGGCCTCGTATTCCGCATCCTCACCGGGTTCCCACCGCGGTATTTCGTGCGCTTCGACCCGCTCGCGCCGGCGCTCGACGAGGTTGTCGAAACCACCTACGGCAAGGTCCGTGGCGCGTTTTTGGATGGCCCCATGCTGGCGTACAAGGGAATCCCGTTCGCGGCGCCGCCGGTGGGCGATTTGCGCTGGAAGCCGCCGGTGCCGCCAACGCCGTGGGAGGGCGAGCGCGATGCCACCGAGTTCGGCGCGTCATGCCACCAGGGGGCCGGCACCGACGAGGGTTTCTACGCCCAACCCGTGCTCACCGAGAGCGAGGATTGCCTATACCTGAACGTCTGGGCGCCAGCCGGCCACGTCGACGACTCTCACCCGGTGATGGTCTGGATCCACGGCGGCGGTTTCGTGGTCGGAACGTCGAGCCTGCCGCTCTACGACGGCGAGGCGCTTGCGAGCGCCGGCGTCGTGGTCGTGACCGTCAACTACCGGCTCGGGCTGCTCGGCTTCTTCGCTCACCCGGGCCTGAGTGCCGAGTCGGCAAATGGCGCATCGGGCAACCAGGGCCTTCACGACCAAGTAGCGGCTCTCCAATGGGTGCGCGACAACATCGCGTCGTTCGGCGGGGATCCAGACAACGTGACCATCTTCGGCGAGTCGGCAGGCTCGATCAGCGTCTGCTACTTAGCCGCCACGCCGCTGGCGGACGGCCTGTTCCACAAGGCCATCGGGCAGTCGGGCGGCTGTTTCGCCCGGCACGCGTCGCTCGACAGCACGGAGGGCGTTGTCGCGGATGCTGCCGTGCCGAACCAGCTTGACGGGTCTGGACACGAGATCGGCCTCAAGCTCGCCAAGGGGCTTGGCGCAGACGGCGAGGGGGCCGAGGCCATCGCCGCGTTGCGCGAGCAGGATGCAGCGACGATGATCCGGACGCTGCAGGAGGCGGAGGTCGTGGCGCCATGGCGTTCGATCTTCGTCGACGGCCACATGTTCCCCGACCAGATGCGGCGTCTCATGGAAGGCAAGGAGGGCGTCGCCTACATCCTCGGGTCGACCGCGGACGAGGGCACGGCGTTGTTCATGGGCGTGCCCGAAACGCCGCTCGAAGACTGGCAGGCGAGCATTCGTACCGGACAAGGGGAACATGCGGAACTGTTCCTCGCCGCCTACGCCGACGATGCCGCGGCTTCGACCGCAAGGGCTACCCAGAACATGATGGGCGATGCCTTGTTCACATGGGAGATGCGCACTTGGGCGCGCCTCGCGACCGCCGCGGGCAGCAGCGCTTGGTTGTACGTGTTCAACCATGCGCCGGAGGTCGAGGAATACGGGCGCTCGCTGGGCGCGTTCCACGGATCCGAGATCGCCTACATCTTCGGCAACGGCAGCGACTTCTGGGACGACGCGGACCGAGAGCTTTCGACGCGGATGCAATCCTACTGGGTGAATTTCGCGATAAGTTGGAGCCCCAACGGCGATGGGCTGCCGACGTGGCCGGTGTACGGCGACGACGACGTGACGTTCGAACTGGACGCTGATCCGCAGCCGATTGCCGGCTTCCGCAACGCCAAGCTCGACGCGCACGAGGCCGCGTTGGCGTTCTAGCGCTATCGGGCGGCTGGCGCCGTGCTGCACACGCTCGCCGTCGCGAACTACCGTTCGCTACGCGACCTCGTCCTGCCGCTCAAGGCGTTGAATGTCGTCACCGGCGCGAACGGCAGCGGCAAGTCGAACCTCTACCGCGGCTTGCGGTTGCTCTCGGAGACCGCCTTCGGCACGGCCGTCGAGTCCATCGCCGTCGAAGGCGGCGTCGAATCCGTGCTGTGGGCCGGACCGGAGCAGTTCTCCAGGCTCGTCAAGAGCGGCCGCCACCCGGTGCAAGGCGGGCCGCGCAAGGACCGGGTGAACCTCCGCTTCGGCTTCGTCGGCGACGACTACGGCTACGCCATCGACTTCGGCTTGCCGACGCCGGTGCCGCAGACCATGTTCGGGAAGGACCCCGAGATCAAGCGGGAAGCGATCTGGCACGGCGAGATGTGGCACGACCGGCGTGCCGTGGCGGACCGGCGGGCCGGGGTCGTGCGCAGCCGGGACGACAGCGGCGCCTGGCAGGTCGTCGCCCAGCACCTGCCGAGTTTCGACAGCATGCTGTCAAGCGTCGCCGACCCCGTTCGTGCGCCCGAGGTGCTGATGCTTCGCGAGCAGATCCGCTCATGGCGCTTCTACGACCACTTCCGCACGGACGTCGCCTCGCCGGCCCGTTCGCCGCAGGTCGGCGCGCGCACGCCCGTGCTCAGCAACGACGGCCACGACCTGGCCGCCGCCTGGCGCACGATCATGGAAATCGGCAACCGGGAAGCCTTGGACGCCGCCGTCTCCGATGCGTTCCCGGGCGCGGAGGTCGACGTCGAGAACGTGGGTGGCCGGTTCGCCCTGCGCTTCGCCCAACACGGCTTGCTGCGCCCGTTGTCGCAGGCGGAACTGTCCGACGGGACGCTGCGCTACCTGCTTTGGATCGCGGCCTTGCTCACCCCGAGGCCACCAAGCCTGATGGTGCTCAACGAACCCGAGACCAGCTTGCACCCGGACCTGCTGCCAGCCCTGGGGCGGCTGATGAAACGCTGCGCCGAGGATACTCAACTGTGGGTCACGACCCACGCACCGATCCTGATCGAGGCGCTGACCGCGGACGGCTCATGCAATCACCTGGACCTCGACAAGGACTTCGGCGAGACCTTCGTGCAGGATCTCGATCCGCTGGACGTCCCGCCGTGGCGCTGGCCCACGCGTTGACCCATGGTGCGCGGACGTCTCCGTCCGCAATGGTCTTGTCATATGCGAGCGCAGCGAGCCGTGGATCCAAGGCTTGGCTTCCCGACTGAAACGGGTGGAGTGGGGTCTACAGCACGAACGCGTAGATGCCGAAGATGACAATGGCCATCGTACTGAACAGGATCGCGAGTTTAGTGTGTGCCCACCAGGGAGCGTCCAGCTTGAGGTCCTCCAGAATCACGATATGCCGTTTCATGCTTCCTCCGTTGCGTTACGCCCATACCGGAGCGCGTGAGCACCACCCAGTCGATCAGAGCCAACGGCTAAGGTGAGCCGCAGTCAACCAACCTAAAGCCAGCCTAGAGCCTTTGCGACCGTCCCGAGCCCGGCGAGCAGGCTGGCTGTGGCGATGGCCAGCTTCCAAGCGTCCATCGTCATGTCACGCTGCATCTTGCGGATCTCCATCCTCAGCTTCTCGAGCTCGGCGTGCCGTCGCCTGTCAGCGTAGTCCACTGCCACGGCTCCCATCAAGATGCATTGACAGACTGCGGTCCAGCATTGCCGGTTGAACCGAGCGGGTGAACTCGCGCGTTTGGCCAGCTCCGTATTGTGGCGCGCACATGTCTGTCGGCCCTTCTACTTCGGGAGGAGCATTTTCCGGCGCCTGACAAGGGACCGGAAGTGGAGAATGTCCACACGTCCTGTAGGAACTCGCCCTTCTGTGCGGAGAGGCCGGGCAAGGCCCTGCGCCGGGTGGGAATAACGGACGCGAACGGCAAGGCCGATGCGAACCGCAAGCGGTTCGCGGACGTCCGCGTACCATCTACGACCGGTGCCGGAGCACCTGCCCAGCCCGCGCGTCCGTCAACTCGCCGTCGATCACGTGGAACTCTCCGTTCACGAGCGTCGCCTTGTAGCCGATGCTCCCCTGTGTCAGGCGCGATGCGCCCGCCGGGAAGTCCGTGACCCGGTAGGGGTGCGTCTCGGCGACGGTGTCCGCATCGAAGACATTGATGTCGGCGCGCATACCGGGCATGAGCGCCCCGCGGTCATCGAGACCCAGGATGCGGGCGGCGCCACTCGTGAGCCGGCGGATCCCTTCGCCCATGGTGAACAGGCCGTCCTCGCGGATCCAGTGCGACAGCACGAAGGTCGCCCAGCCGGCGTCCATCACCATGCCGACGTGCGCGCCGGCGTCGCCGACCCCGAAGAAGACGCCGCCCGCAAAGAGGTCGCGTAGAGCCTTCAGGTTCTGGTTCTCGCCGACGTGGTTGAAGAGCGCCCGGCCGTCGGTCTCAACGGAAATCCGCAGGAAGGTCTCCGACCAGTGCTCGCCTGCGGCCTCGGCCATGGCCGCGAGGTTGTTGTGCTCGCCGAGGGTGTGGTCCGGCGAGACACCGTCGCCGAGGTAGTACATCCACCCCGGTCGAATCCAGCCTTGTTCCCAGCCACGCGCCTCGTCGACGAGTTCGGCGCGGAGAGCCGGGTCGCGGATCGCGGCAAGCCGCTCGTCGACATCCATGGCGCGAAGCTTGGCCCACTTCTGGCTGCTGCCGGGGATGAGGGCCTGAACGCCGATCAGCGCCCCGCTGCCGCGGACCTGCGCCACGCCGGAGATGTCACGTCCAGTGGCGATCTTGCGGATCGCCTGTAGGCGCTTGTTCCCAGCGTCCTCGTCGAAACCCTGCAGGGTGGAGTTGAAGAGCATGCGCGCGCCGGTGGCGCCGGCCACGTGGTCGACGTGGTCGAAACGCATGCCGACGTGCTGGTAGAGGGCGTCGCGACGGGCGACCTCGCTGCCAATCAGCACCAATTCGTCGAGTTCAGCGAGTGTTCCCGGGACTGCACGCCCATCCGGGATGCGATGGCCGCTGTAGCGGTTGGAGGAGAAGCCAACGGCGCCGCGGTCGATGGCCTCGCCGACCAAGCGTGCCATCTCGCGCTTTTCGTCTTCCGTCGCGTCCTCTTCGACACCGCGCTCGCCCATCACGAAGTAGCGCAGCGCGCCGTGGCCGATCATGCCCGCGATGTTGATGCCGGGATTGAGCCGGTCGACGGAGTCCAGGTATCCGCCGTAATCCACCCAGTCCCACGGCAAGCCGGTGAGGATCGACTGGCGGGGGATGTCCTCGACGGTCTCCATCATGCCGGCGAGGAGTTCGCGGTCCTCGGGCCGACAGGGCGCGAAGGTCACGCCGCAGTTGCCGATCAGGGCCGTCGTGACGCCGTGGCAGGAGACGGGGGAGACGTGCGGATCCCAGCAGATCTGGGCATCGAGGTGCGTGTGCAGATCGATGAAGCCGGGTGTGACCGTCATGCCTTCGGCGTCGAACTCGCGCTGGCCTGTGGCATCCACCTTGCCGACCGCGGTGATCGTGCCGTCGTCCACGGCGACGTCGGCCGGCGTGGGTTCCGCGCCCAAGCCGTCGACGACTTGGCCTCCCCTTATGACGAGCTGATGCGGCATGTATTGGGCCCTCCTTCGCCGTTGGCCCGATTGTAGCCGGTGGGGCCGGTCACGGCTGTCACGCTCAGGTTTCTGCGAGCGCAGTGAGTCGTTCGAGGTGCGCGGCGAACTGCGCTTGGCCGGGCCAGCCCAGGTCGTCCTGCGATGCCCGGGCGAGTTGAACCTGCCAGCGGCTGAAATGCGCGGCGGCCGCCAAATCCCCGCGCGCGGGCATCGGTATACCTGCGGACACCAACCCTTCCCGAACGGCTCGCCAGTCGAGGCGGACCGACGCGCTGCACAGAATATCGCCAAGGAACGTCAGACGGTTGCCGGGGTAGGCGGTGTCGAAGTCGTAGAGGCACGTCACCGTGTCGCCCTGCACCAGCATGTTGCTTGCCGACCAATCCGTCTTGCACATCATCGGCGGTGCCGCCTCGGCAAGCCCGTCGAGCGCACTGAGCCCGTGGCGAACGGCTGTGCTCTCCCAACGCGGATGGCGTCCAAGCGCCGCGTGGATCTGCTCCACCTTCGCGGCCAAGTACGCCCGTGCTGCGGTTTCGTCGGGCACGTGGTGCGAGTTGAAGAACTGGCTGAGCACGACCCCGTAGTTCGCGCTCACGGCGCGGATGTCGGCCGTGCCTGCGCCGGACTCGATCAGGTCGATCAGTCTTACGCCGGGGACGTGGCTCAACGTAATGGTGTCCGGTTCTCGGTGCGCTACCAGCTTGGGGAGGATCGCCACAGCGGCGTAGGCGCGGTAGAACGATAGCTCGCGGGCAAGCTTGACGCCCGGCGGATCGCGGTAGGCGTTGTAGCGTTTCGTCACGCAACGCCGACCGGCGATCATCTCGATCCGGGCTTCGCTCCGGGCGCCCTGGACGATCTCGACCGAGGCTGTCCGCCCGTCTCCACGCCGCCGTGACCTCTCGATTGGCGAATCCCCTACGATCCGGGCGCCTCTGGGAAGCTCGGTAACGCGGGGTCGATGACGGACCACGCCGCCTTCGAGGCGGTGAAGATGTTCGCCTTGGCCCGCACCTTCGGATCGTCGTCCAGGCAGCCGGCGGGGATCTGCATGTTCTCGGGGTCGCGACGCCGTGGCACCTGGGAACCGCAGGTGCGGCAGAAGGCGGTGCCCTTCACCTTGGCCTCCGGCATCTTGTAGTTGACGAGGCGATCCTCGCCGGACAGCCATCGGAACGCCCCGTGACCGACCATGATCATGGTGGCGTGCGCCGCGCTCATCGCCCGTCGGCAGCGCGAGCAGTGGCAGTTGACCATGGCGGCGGGCTCGCCGTCGTATTCGAACGACACCGCACCGCATAGGCAACTGCCGCCCGTGGTGCCGGGCGTACTCGCAGTCCGCGTTGGCTGTTCGACGGCCATCGCGTCGGGCCCGAACTCGGGCGGGTACTGGTCGTGCTGCGGGAGGTCGTCGGTGATTGTGTGCCAAGGCGCCATCGAGCCGGTAAAGAAGTGCACCGACGGCCGCGTGCCCGGGTCTTCGGCCACGTTTCCGAGGGGGATCATCGCGAAGGGCCCGCCCGGCGGGCAGGCGGGAACGGCGGAGCCGCAGCGCGGACAGAAGTTGCGCCAGCCGTGGGACGACGAGCGGTAGTGCGCGGCCTTGTCCTCGCCTTGGCGCCAGTGGAAGTGCTCGGGGGCCGTGACAGCGAAGGTCGCGAACGCGGCGCCGTGGAACTTGCGGCACATGGAGCAGTGGCAGTGGCCGATCTCGTCGACCGGACCGGTGATCTCGAAGGCGATGTCGCCACACAGGCAGCTTCCGGTGAGCATCGTGCTTACTCCTCGCAATTGGCGCTCAGACGTTCGGGATGATGTCTGCAGCGACGCGTTCGAGAACATCGAAACGCGTGTCGAAGTTGGGCAGGATCATCACCTGGTCGAGGTCGGCGACGGCGAGCACGGACAGCCGCTCGATCAGGTCGTCGCGCGTACCGATCATCGCCGACGCCTGGAGGATGTCGGGCGTCAGGAACTGCTCCTCCTCGGGCAGCACCCAGCAGTTGTGGCCGCCGTGGATACGCTGGTGGCGGCGGTCGACGGGGAAGGACTCGATGAGTTGGCGATAGTCGTCCCAGATCGCGGCCATGAAGCCGGGCGGCCTACGACCGAAGTTGCGGAACTGGTCGTAGCTGAAATGCACCGCCGCCATGGCCATGGCGCCGCACTCGGCCTTGACGCGCGGCGAGTCCACGGCTTCGCCGGGATCCAGGACGACCATGGTGGTGAGCGCGGTCGTGTAGTAGCTGTCTCGTTCGATCTCGCGACCGGCTTCGTTGGCACCCGCCTCGATCATGCTCCAGATGCGCGCCATCACGGCGGGGTTGGCCGGCATGGCGAGGACGGCGCCGTCGCCGTGCTTGCCCGCCAAGGCCAGCGACTTCGGACCGAACCCGGAGACGTATATCGGAATAGCGTGGTCGAAATCGACAAACCCCTTGTCGGGCATGATGTGCCGGATCGGACGTTCGGACGGACCGTGCCGGTAGACGGTCTCGTCGCCGCGCAGCAACGGCCCAATGGTCGCCAAGTACTCGTCGAACGCCGCGATCCGCTGCGGCGGCAGCCCCATGACGCGCATGGCGGTATTGCCAGCGCCGACGCCGAAGAAGGTGCGTCCGGGCGCCAGCGAGTTGATGGTCGCGATGCCGGATGCGTTGTTCGGTGCGGGCCGCGTCCCCGTGACGGCCACCCCGGTGCCAAGCTGGATCGTGCTGGTCCGCGTCGCGGCGAGCGCCAAGGCGGCGTAGCAGTCCGACCACAGCATTTGGCTGTCGGCCAGCCAAGCGTGGGAGTAGCCGAGTTCCTCGGCACGCACGACGTAGTCGATGTCGTGGACGTGCGAGGCCACGCAGATGCCGATGTCCATGAGTGTCCTTGGTCCGTGGGGAAAGGAATGAGTCTAACGGGGCAACGCCCATTGAGGTACGCGGGCGTCCTTTGAGCTGGCCGCCGTCAGCCCGCCGGTGTCTTGCCGAATGCGACCACCGACGCCTTCGGCAATGCCGGGTTGCCGAAATAGGCGACGCTTTGACCATCCTCGCTGATGATCGCGAGCAACGCTTCGCGGTCTCCCGACAGGTTGACGACCTCGTCGCAAGCGAGCGCCTCGGCCTCGAAATACTCGAGCAATAGCTCCCCAAGGTCGTAGAGGTGCGTACGTTCTTGGGCGATGCCGGCCAGCCAGCGGTCTTCGCAGGTGGCGACGAAGGCGCGGATGTGGGGCGGTAGGTTGCGTTCCCGCTGCAGGATGTCGAGCTTGCCGGACTGGATGATCCCCGGGCCGACCTGGACGGCCGCCTCGAACATGCCGGGGTGGTAGTCGCTGCGGCCGACCACGGCGAGGCCGGCTGTGCGCACGCCGAGAATCCGTGTGTAGCCGTGCGGCGTC
Organism: Candidatus Azotimanducaceae bacterium; assembly: GCA_965203685.1. GTDB lineage: Bacteria > Pseudomonadota > Gammaproteobacteria > Pseudomonadales > Azotimanducaceae > VXYL01. The sequence goes on along the minus strand of OZ241908.1, from coordinate 3,114,368 downwards.
AGTTCGCTTTCGATCTTGCCGTCGAGTTGCAGGAGTCCCAGCGGCGAGATGGGGTTGAGCACCGAGACGAAACCGCTGCCGACGACGAGCCGGTAGCCGCGCTCGAGGATCGCTTCCATGGCACTGACCCCAAGGCCGAGGATGCTCGGTTGGTAGTCGGCGCGCGGCACATGGACGACGAGGACCGTGTCCAACATGTCGACGTGCAGACTCGGGTCGCTGCCGCGCAGCGCCGCGAGCGTGCCGGTGGCGGAGAGCCGGGTGTCGAAGCGCTGGGTTCCGGGCATCGGCAACGTGACGACGCCCGAGACCAGCGGCGCCTCGAACCGTGGAGCCGGATCGTCCTGACAGCCGACCAAGCCGCCGCCGGCAGCGATCGCGATGATCGCCAGGCAAGCGGCCTTCGCTGGCTTCGACACCTCCTTGTGCTGCGTGCTGTGGGTTGCCTACGCGACCTTGATCGGCAGCGAGCGGTGTCGTGTGCCTGTCGCCGCGAACAGCGCATTGACCAGCGCCGGCGCTATCGGTGGTACCCCGGGCTCGCCTACGCCGGCTGGCAGCCGGCCCTGGGCGGGCACCAGTTCCACGTGCGTCGCCGGGGCTTCCGACATGCGCAGGAGCGGGTAGTCGTGGAAGTTGCTTTGCGCGACCACGCCATCGGTCATGTCGATCTTGCCGAGCAGGGCGAGCGACAGGCCGAACACGACCGCGCCTTCCATCTGCGCAACGCACGTGTCGGCGTTCACGTACGTGCCGCAGTCCAGTACGACGTAGGCGTTCGATACCCGTGGCGTGCCGTTGACGACGCTCGCCTCCAGGACCGTCGCCACGTAGGAACGGAAGCTGTGGTGGACCGCGAAGCCGAGCCCGGTGCCTTCGGGCCGTGCCCGATCCCATTCCGACAGCGCGCGCACCCGTTCTATGACGTGGCGCAGACGTCCGACGTCCAGGCCGTGGCCCTCCGGCGGCTGCATGCCCGGAACTTGGAGCACGCCGCTCTCCGGCAGGATCTCCAAGCGGTGCTCGATCGCATCGCGCCCCGCGGCAGCGGCCATCTCGTCGGCGAACACATTGGCAGAGAAGGCGTGGAAGATGTTGCACACCGAACGCATCCACCCGACGCGAACGCCGGGACGCATGCCGGCGAACTCCATGCGCTGGTTCTCGACCGTGTACGGCAGGTTCGAGAAGCCCATCTCGAGCTCCCAATCCGCTGGCAGGGTGGCACCGCCGTCGAACACGGTGGTGATCGACGGAAACGCGGTGCGTTCCAGCCAGGCCTTGGGGTGGCCGCGCTCATCGATCGCCGCGCGGTGGTATTGCGCGCTCGATGCATGGAAGTAGTCGTGGCGGATGTCGTCCTCCCGCGACCATTGCACCCGGATTGGGCGGCCCAGGCGCTTGGAGAGTTCGACGGCTTCGAGCCCGAAGTCCGGCTTCGACTTGCGCCCGAAGGCACCGCCAAGCAGGGTCGGCGTGACGGTGACGTTCTCCGGTTCGTAGCCGAGCCAGCCTGCGACCAGGCCGCGCGCGGACTGCGGATCCTGGAACGGCCCGTGCACCACGCACATGCCGCTGGATACGTCCGCGATGGCCACCGGCGGTTCCATGGGCGCATGCGCCAGGAACGGTGTCTCGTAGATGGCCGAGATCTCGCTCATCCCCTCCGCCTCGAAGACCGCGTCGACATCGCCCTTCTCGGAATCCGGGACCGGTGTTCCGGGCTTGGTCAGCGCCTCGCGCAACTCTTCTTGCAAGGCGTCGCTCGAGAAGGTCTTGTTGGGACTGTCGGTCCACTCGATCTCGAGGTCGCGCGCGATGCGCATCGCGCTGTAGGTGTCCTCCGCGACCACGGCGACGCCGCCGACGGGGTTGAACACAGGTCCCGCGCTCGCGGACGGGTCGAGGATCTCGATCGCCACCAGGCCGGGCGCCGTGTTCGGCTTGTTGAGGATGTTCTTCACGCCGCCGCCGAGCCATGGACAACGCACGACGACCGCGGTCGCCATGTTCGGCATCTGGAAGTCCGCGCCGTAGGTGCCCTTGCCGCGAACGATGTCGGCGGCGTCGACGTGCACGGCGTGCTTGCCGATGTAGCGATGCTCGGCCTCGCTTTTGCGCGGTGGATCCTCGGGTACCGGCAAGGTGGCTGCGATACCGGCGAGGTCGCCGTAGCCGAGCCGTTGGCCGCTGCCCGCGTGGATCACCTCGTGATTCGTGGCCTCGACCTCATCGACACCGACATCCCAGTGCTGCGCCGCTGCTTGGCGGAGCATCAACCGCGCGGCGGCACCGGCGGTACGCAAACGCTCGTAGTTCAGGAGGATGCTGCGCGATCCGTCCGTGTTCTGGTCGCCGTACTTGACATCGCCGTCCGCCTGGTCGACGACGACGCGCGACCAGTCGGCGTCCAACTCGTCGGCGACGACTTGGGCGAGCGCGGTGCGAATGCCTTGCCCCATCTCGGAGCGGTGCGCGGTGACGTGAACGGTGCCGTCCGGCTCGAGCGCGAGGAACAGGTTGGGGACGAACGGCTCGGTGGCGACCGGCGGCCTAGGTGTCCTCGCGCAACTCGGCAGGCAGGCGCCGAGTACGAAGACGCCCGAAACGCCTAGGAAGTTGCGCCGCGACAGGTTCGGTGAAAGGTTGGTGATGGTGTTCATGATGCGCTCCCCCCGGACCGTTGCGCGGCCGCTTCATGGATCGCCGCACGGATGCGGACGTACGTGCCGCAGCGGCAAAGGTTGCCGGCCATGGCCGCGTCGATGTCGGCGTCCGTGGGCGATGCGTTGCCGTCAAGCAACGCCGCGGCGGACATGAGCTGGCCCGACTGGCAGTAGCCGCATTGCGCAACGTTGTTCTTGACCCAGACATCGAGGAGTTCCGGGTGCGCCGCTTCGAGTGCTTCGATGGTGGTAACCGGCGCGTCCGTGGCGCCGGACACCGGGAGTTGGCACGACCTCACGGGGCTGCCGTTGACGTGCACGGTGCAGGCACCGCAATAGCTGCCGCCGCAACCGAACTTGGTGCCGGTGAGGCCCAAGTGGTCGCGCAGCACCCAGAGCAGGGGCGTGTCGGGAGCCACGTCGACTTCGACGTCGCTCCCGTTGACGTTGAGTTTCAGTGCCATGGAGACGGCCTTCTAGTCGCGAGGACAGTTCCGAGAGTACTTTGCGGCACCGTCAACGGCAACGGTTGCGGGAGGGTCCGAGCGCGAGTGGCGCGGAAGGCGTCAGGCGATGGCGTCGCTGCCGGCTGGAATGATGGGCGAGCGCGGTACCGTGGCTCGGTGACCGCCGTCGATGCGGCAGGCCTTGGCCGTGGTTTCGAGTTCGTCGTCTACGACGGCCTTGCTGTCGGGGATGATGACCTTGCCGCGGTGCAGTCCGCCGAAACAGACGTCGACGAAGTGGCCGCCGTTTTGGCTGCTCTGGGCATCCGACTCGGCTTTGGGGGGTGCCTGATCCTGCGTTTCTTGCGCCCAGGCGATGCTGGCGGCGAACGCTGCGGCGAGTGCGAGCGCGACAGAACGCTTTTTCATAATCAGTAACTTAGGCGCGTTCTGTGACGGTTTCGTGACAGTGGCGTTACAGCTTTGTGACAGCCATGGAACGGTCGCGGATTTTTTTTCCTATACAGGGTTGCATCCCGTTACGGATCAATTATCCTAGTCCATGCATCGTGGCTCGAATAAGAAGGAGAGAGACCATGGCACGACTAATGAAGACGTTAGCGAAAACGTTGGCCGCAATTTCGGCCTTTGGCGTTGCGTTTGGCTGCTCGACCACTGAGACGCAAGAACCGAATATCACTCCCACACATCGTTGGGTGTCGGAACTGGACGTGTCGAGAGCGAAGTACAACTTCGACAACAAGCGCTGCGCGGAAACGGCGAGGGTGGACGTAGGCGCGACCCACAAATCGTCGCCGGAGTTCGTCGCCTACGAGCGCTGTATGCAGGACAGGGGCTACCGGCTGGCGACCTATACGCCGACGCGGTATCCCGGCTACTAGCGACGGTAGCCGGACGTCCCCGGGACGCCCGCTCGCACCTCAGGGTCGGTGCGCGCTACGCGTCCCCCAAGGCCTTGAGCATCCGCTTCAACGCGAAGTGGCGGTAGCTGCCCAAGATCAACTCGCGCACTTCGTCCCAGTCGATCCGATCCTCCACGTCGAGGTCGATCCAGCCACGGTGGCCGATGTAGCGAGGGACCGTGTAGCGTGGATCATCGGTGAGCGTGGCCTGTAGCGGCGCGCCGACCCAGGTCTCGATGGTCATCCGCCGCCGGTAACGGTGTACCGTCACGAAGGTCTTCTTGCCAGCCTTGAACGCTGGCGTGCCGAATTGCCGCCCTTCGCTGGTCTCCGGCAGTTCGGCACACATCTCGCGCAATCGCTCAAGCTTCGCGGCGGCATGCGGCGCTGACAGTGGATCGAACTCCTCCGGATCGATGGTCTCCGTCGGCGGTTCAATGTCGAGCGGCGCGCCGAGCGCCGCGACCAAGTCGGGCGGTGCGACGTTGACGTAGGCTTCGCGCACGCGCATGGCGATGTTGTACCAGTCGTTGCCGCGGTCGAGGTGCACGCCGAGCCAACCCTTGGGTCCGACGTACTGCGGTACGAAGTAGTGCTCGGGCTCGCCGCTGACGTGCAACTGCTGGGCGCCGTGGGGCGCATGCACCCACAGCGCGATACGCCCATCGCCGTGATGGTTGACCGCGAACGTGGCGAAGGTCTTGCCGCGCACCTTGAAGTCCGGCATGCCGTGGCCCGGACGCACGTCCACTTCGGGGAGGGCGCAGATCTCCCTAACGGCGGCCTTGATGTCCTTGCCCATGAGCGTCCCGTTGTCCCAACAGCGGCGCAATGTAGCACGCGCTATGATCGGCGGATGGCTCTAGCGACGGATGACCAGCCCTTTCGCGTGCAGCGGCTGGTGAACCGCCCCATTGTGGGGCCTGACGCCCATCCGAGCATCGGCGCCAACATCCAAGGTCCGTCGCTGATTCGCGTGCCGGATTGGGTGACCGATCGGCTCGGGCACTACTACCTCTACTTCGCCGACCACAAGGGCCGCTACATACGCCTTGCGTATGCGGATGTGTTGACCGGCCCTTGGCGCATCCATGTTCCCGGCAGTCTGCATCTCGAGCAAACGCCGTTTCCCAATGAGCCGCCGCCGGTTTCGCCCGAAGCCGTGCGCGTAGCCGAAGCGCGCAACCGGGAACGCGGCGTGCGCATCGGCCACTCGGTGGCGCACGAGATGGGCACGCCGCACATCGCCTCGCCGGACGTCCACGTCCACGATGGCGACCGGCAGATCGTCATGTACTACCACGGGCTCGAAGCGGCGGGTCGCCAGGTCTCGCGCGTTGCCGTGTCGCGCAATGGCATCGACTTCGAGAGCCATACCGACATCCTCGGGCAGACGTACATGCGCGTGTTCAACTATCGGCGCATCACCTACGCGCTGGCGATGCCCGGGCAGTTCTATCGATCACGGAACGCGCTGCACGGCTTCGAGGAAGGTCCGCTCCTGTTCAACCCGGACATGCGCCACGCCGCCGTCCTCGTCCGGGGCGATGTCTTGTACGTGTTCTGGACGCAGGTGGGCCACGCGCCGGAGCGCATCCTGCTCTCGACGGTGGATCTCAAGGGCGATTGGGTCAACTGGCGAGCCAGCGAGCCCATCGACGTGCTACGCCCGGAACGATCTTGGGAAGGCGCCGATGCGCCGCTCGAACCGTCGTATCGAAGCGTGGCCTACGGGGAGGTCAACCAGTTGCGCGACCCGGCGATCTACGTCGAGGACGACGCCGTCTACTTGCTGTACGCCGTCGCGGGCGAAAGCGGCATTGCCATCGCCCGCGTCTGGCTTTAGACCGATGCGACGCGCTTAAGCGAAGAACTTCTCCGAAGTCGCTGCCGCGACGAAGTTCTCCTTCAAGACGGTGTAGTCCTGGATATCGGCGTTGACGACGTCCAAGCCGTGGGCGAGCACGTAGGCGTAGCTGCGCTGGAAGTCCGACAGATCGGCCTTCAGATAGGACTCGTCGTAGTAGCCGTCGAAGATCTTGCCGTCGGCACCGCCGCCCCAGCGGCGCCCGGCCAAGGCGCGCCCGACCTTCATGCCCACAAGCCCGATTCCGGCGTCGCGCGCGCGCTTCAGAACCGGGGCGAGATGCACCATGTCTTCGGTGCCAGCGAGGATCTTGCGGCTGTTCCAGTCGTACCAGCCCGCGGGCGTGATCGCGATCATGGCCAAGTCGTACCAGCCGGTTTCCGTCGCCGCCTCCAGGCACCCTTGGGCGTTCTCGTGCGTGGATAGCCCGAGATACGTGACCTTGCCGGCCGCCTTGGCGTCCTCGAAAGCGCGGTACATCTCTTCTGCCCTGACGATCCCCGGGTTGTTCGCCGCCATCTGGTAGTAGGCATCGACGTGGTCGGTGTCGAGTTCCTTCAGGCTGCCCTCCATGTAGGCGGTCCAGTTGGCGGCGGCGCGCTTGGCCACCTCGGTGGTGACCTCTTCGTCCGCGTCGATGTCCACCGGGGCCTTCGAGATCAGGAAGATCTGGTCGCGATGGCGCTTGGCGAACTCCGCCAGGTTCTTCTCGGCATCGCCGTAGTAGTCGCTGTAGCCGACGTCGTAGACGTTGACGCCAGCCTGCATGGCGACGTTCAGCAGACGGTCGTTCGGTTTCCGGGAGAGTGCAGCGCCGCAGCCGTAGACCAGTCGGCTGGCACGGAACCCCGTGCGTCCGAGCGTCCGGTAGGTCATGCCGGGCCATGCGGCGTTGTCGACGGACTCCTTGGCGGCCGTCTCGGCGGCACTGACGTTGCGGGTCTGGAGCAGCACTTGGCCGCCCACGCCGAGCATGGTGAGGAACTGCAGAAACGACCTGCGGTCGGTTTTCGGTTGCGAACTGGGCACGGTGGATCCCCCTTGGCTTGAAGCCTGGAAAGCAGCATCTAGAGCAGCCCATAGACTGCTACGGATGCGTTCCGTTTACAACGGAGGTGCGCGGACGTCCTCGTCCGCATCCGGAGTCGGTCGAGGATCTGGCCAGGTGGGCATCTACACGCAACGCTATGATGGGAGCCTAGCCTTCCTAGGAGCCCGCAGAGGATGCCTTACGCCAAAAACGGTGCGATCGACATCTACTACGAAACATACGGTCCCGCCGAGGCAGGAGCGAACTTGGTCTTCGCCCACGGCGCCGGCGGCAATGCCACAAGCTGGTGGCAGCAGGTGCCGGCGTTCGCGGACACGCACCGGATCGCCGTCTTCGATCACCGCGGCTTCGCGCGCTCGATCTGTCCACCGGAGCAGCAAAGTGCTGCTCACTTCGAGGCGGACCTGGTGACGGTCATGGACGCGGCGGAGATGGACCAGGCCGTCATCGTTTGCCAATCGATGGGCGGCTGGACCGGTGTGCGTGCCGCGGTCAACCGCACGGACCGCGTCCGCGCCGTCCTGCTCGCCAACACGCCCGGCGCGGTCCGCAACCAGACCACGGTGGCGAACATGGCGCAGATGGCCGAACGGCTAGCGGCCGCCGGGGGGCTTGTGAACCGCGCCTACAGCCCGGAGTTCGCTGAGCGCAATCCTGCCGGTGCGGTGCTGTACCGCCAGATCTCGGCGTACAACACGCAAGCAAGGCCGAACATCCGCGATGCCTCGGTCTACGTCACACCGGAGGCGGTCAAGGCGACGGGCGTGCCGTTCTTGGTGCTATCGAGCGATCTGGATCCGCTGTTCCCACCGGCCGTCTTGGAGTCGGTCGCCGCGGACATCGACGCACCGATCAAGCGCATCAACGGCGCAGGACACTCGACCTATTTCGAGAAACCGGACGCGTTCAACGAAGTCCTGCGCGACTTCCTCGCAGGGCTCTAGTGCCCGTCGGTGCGCGGACGTCCCCGTCCGCATTCGATCCAGGCACAAGCTAGCGATCGATGTCCACGCCGACCGGGCAGTGGTCCGACCCGGTCACCTCGGGCCAGATGAACGCGTCGACGACGCGGCGCTGGGCCGATGGGGACGCCAGCACGTAGTCGATCCGCCAACCGACGTTGTCCGCACGCGCATTGCCCCACTGTCGCCACCACGTGTAGTGCCCAGCTTCCCCGCGGTGCCGGCGGCGGAAGGTGTCGCTCCAGCCAGCGTCGATCCAACGCTGCATTTCCGCGCGTTCCTCGGGCAGGAAGCCGCTGGTCCTTGCGTTGGTGCGCGGCCGCGCGAGGTCGAGTTCGGTGTGCGCGGTGTTGTAGTCGCCCATGACGTAGACCGGCCCGCGGCGGCGGACGACCTGCAGCCGTTCGTAAACCGCCCGGTAGAAGCCGAGCTTGTACGGGACGCGGCTGTTGTCCCGGTCTGTCCCGCTACCCTTCGGAAAGTAGACGCTGGCGATGGCCATGCGCCCGAAATGCGCGATCAACAGCCGGCCCTCGATGTCGTACTCGTCGACGCCTAGGCGCGTCTCGACGCGGGTCGGTGGTTCACGGGAGTACAGTGCCACACCGCTGTAGCCGAGCCGTTCGGCGGGCGCGAAGACGGTGTGCCAGCCCGGCGGCGAGCGGACGTCGGCTGGAAGTTGCGTCGGCAGCGCGCGCACCTCCTGGAGCCCCACCATGTCGGCACTGGACGCCTCGAGGAAATCCATGAAGCCTTTCTTCACGCAGGCCCGCAGACCGTTCACGTTCCAGCTCACGATGCGCATGTACTGCTACCTAGGTGGACGCTTGGAGATGGCGAACAGGATAGCGCCGAGGCCGGAACCGGTGGCTAGGATCGCGAAGCCGAGGACGTAGTTGCCGAAGATGTCCGCCATGGCGCCGGCGAACACCGCCCCTAAGGACATGCCCAGCATCGCGATCAGCGACGAGAAGCCCATGATCGTGCCGAACGACGTGGCGCCGAAGTAATCCGCCCGCAAGGCCACCATCAGCGGGCCGCGGACTCCCCAGCCCAAACCATGCAGGAGTGCGAAACCGATCACCATCGGCCAACTGGTGGCAAAGGCGAGCAACATGAAGCCTGTGCCGTGGAAGAGCATGCAGCCGACGCAGACGAGGCGCTTGTTGAAGCGATCGCCCATCCAGCCGCCGAGGACCTGGCCGGAGACCTGGCTCGCCGTCATCAGGGTGATCGCGAAACCGGCCTGGAGGGGTGTGAACCCCAACCCCTCGGTGACGTGGGGAATCAGGTGCGCGGTGACGGCGGAAACAGTCAGGAGCGCTAAGGCATGCGCGACGGATATGTACCAGAAGGCGGATGTGCGCATGGCCTCGGAGGGGGTCAGATCACGGTCGGGCGTGCGCCGCCTGGCGACGACGGGGTGCGGCTCGTCGGTGCCGTCCGGTACTTCGCCGATGTCGCTGGGGCGGTGGTGGACAAGCTGCACCAGCGGGAGGCCGACCACGAGCACGGCGAACCCCGACGCGAACGCGGTCCATCGCCAGCCAATGACCTCGACTGAGAGGATCACCAGCGGCACGCACATCCCGCCGATCGAGAACCCAAGCTGGGACATGGCCACGGCCTTGGCCCGGTGCTGGTCGAACCAGTTGACGATGGCGACCGTCAGGGTCGCGAAGCCGCCAAGGCTCGAACCCAAGGCGATCAGCGCCCAGGCTAGGTAGAACACTAGCAGCGTGTCTGTGATGGCAAAGAGCATGAAGCCCGCCATGAACAGCACGAGACCCACGCGCAGGATCGGGCGCGGGCCGAAGCGGTCCACCAGCCAACCCTGCAACGGCCCGAGCAGACCGCTCTCTACACGGGTCAGCGCGAAGGCGCCCGACAAGGCGGTCATGCTCCAGCGGAAGTCGGCCTGCAGGGCGACGGCGTAGGCGCCGAACGAGTGCATCATCAAGAGGCCGGACAGGAGTTGGATGCCGGCAGCGCCGATCACCATCCACCAGCCGCGGAAAACCCGCCCGCCGGGACGGATCATGTGGTCGAATCGGGAGACGGGCGAGTTCAACGGTTTCGGTTCTTCGCCCGTAGCAGCCACCGGCGGGACGCGTAAACGACGCTCGGCGAGCGACGGATTCAACCGAGCATAGCAGGTTGCCGAGTCCGACGGCCTTGCCACGGCCGCACCGGATACGCGACCCTTGGCGAACCTTGATTGGAGCTCACCATGAGAAAACTGAATCTACGCGCTGCGGCCTTGGTGCTGGGCCTTGCATTCGCACCCGCCGCGATGGCGGCATCCATCGCCGACCTCGCCTGGATGACCGGCACGTGGTCCGGTGCCGTCGGGCCCGGCGTCCTGGAGGAGAACTGGACAGTGCCGCGGGACGGATCGATCCAGTCGGTGGTGCGCATGACCGGCGGCGGGCAGACCAGCATGGTCGAGCTCATCGTGATCGAGGAGGAGGACGACACGCTCGTCCTGCGCCTGCAGCAGTGGGATCCGGGGATGAAGCCGCGCACCGAGGGACCGACGGTGATGAAGCTCGCCGAGATGGGCGATAGCACCGTTGCTTTCGAAGTCGTGGGCGAGGGCATGTTCAGCACGCTGCGCTACACGCGCGACGGCGATACGTTCACGATCTCGATCACGAACCCCGACGGGTCGTCGTTCGACCTCCCGCTGACCGCCGCTCGCTGACAGCCCGGGCCCGTGCGGCGGTGAAAGTCCAGATCCTGTCCGACCTCCACGTCGAGTTCGGCAACCGCTTACCGCCGCCCGCCCAGGGAGCCGATGTCATCGTGCTCGCCGGTGACATCGCTCCCTATCGTCCCGACGTTCTCAAGATGGTCGGCGAGACATACTCCGGTCGCCGGGTTCTCTACGTCCCCGGCAACCACGAGTTCTACGGCGGCGACATCGACGCCGTGAGCGAGGCGATGGCGCGCGATTGCGCAACCCTAGGCCTCGAATTGCTCGACCGGCGCGCGCTCACGATTGACGGCGTGCGCTTCATCGGTGCGACCCTGTGGACGGACTTCGCCCTCGACGGCAGCGCGGCCGTCGTCGGTGCCCAGCAGACGGCGCGACAAGGGATGCCCGACTTTCGGGTGATCCGTCAGGCCGGCGTGGCGTTCTCGCCGCAAGAGTCGGTGCGCCGTCACGACGCCGACCGGGATTTCATCGAACAGGAACTGCGGGGTGCAGCGGACGCCGACCTAACGGCGGTGGTCATCACCCACCATGCGCCGACACCAAGGTCGATCCGGCCTTGGTACCAAGGCAACGCATTGAATCCTGCGTTCGCCTCGCGCCTGGATACGCTGATCGCCAAGTACGCGCCACCGCTGTGGATACACGGCCACATGCACGACAGCATCGACGAGCAACTCGGCGAGACTCGCGTGGTCGCCAATCCCGGCGGCTACACGGCGTCGGAGAACCCGCCGTTCGACCCGACGCTGTGTGTCGACGTGGGGACTGCAACAGGGTAAACGGACTGCGTAGCGGCGCAGTCCGATCGTCAATTCTCTCGGGCGAATGTCCTACACCGATTCGAGACATCCGCCATTTCGCGCGGTTTCGGCGCGGTCCAGCATGGCCGTCCAACGCTGCCAAGACGCCGCCCCATGCACCGCGCATCGCCCAGCCGCACCGCCGCCGCACCACAGGGGATTGGGTGCTCCGCCGCCTCTGTGGTAGCGTCCCAAACGGCCCGACCCCGCACGATTGGAGAGCCAGATGGCCGAACCCGCGCTCGCCTACCCGCCACGCCCCTGCCCGGCGCTCGACGCCATCCTCGCGCTCCACGAGGACAGCCTGCCCTGCACGGACGACCAGCCGATGGCTGACGCGGACGAGCAGGAGCGCCCCCTCAGTTACTCGCGCTCCGCCATCCGCCACCATCTGCGCGGCCTGCATGAGGACGTCGCCGTGTACGGCGACATGTTCGTCTACTACATCGGCCGCGACGACCGGGGCGGACCCGTCCGGAGGTGGGTGGCGCCGGACGTATTCGCGGTGTTCGGCACGCCGTACCGGGTGAACCGGCGGTCCTACGTGCTGTGGGACGAGCCGGAGGCCGACCTGCGCTTCGTTCTGGAGATCGCCTCGTCGAGCACGCGGACACGCGACCATGGGGCGAAGCGGGACATCTACGCATCGCTGGGCGTGCGCGAGTACTTCCTCTACGACCCGCCGGGCGACCGGCGGTCGGCGGCGCTTTTGGGCCTGCGGCTGCGCGACGGCGTCTACCGGGAGATCGCGCCCAGTTCCCTGCCGGGCGGCCGCCCCGGGGTGCGGAGCGACGTCCTCGGGCTGGTCGGCCACGTCGGGGAGGGGGACAGGCTGCGCTGGTTCGACCCGGCGGCCGGCGAGGACCTGCGCGACTTCGAGGAGCACGCGGATCGGGGGGATGCCGAGAAACAGCGGGCGGACGCCAACGCGCAATTGTTGGACGCCGCCGAACGGCGGATCGCCGAACTCGAAGCCTTCCTGCGCAAACGCTAGGGCCCAAACGCCGTCCCGCGCCGACAACGTCGCCACGCCACCCGGGATTGGGCGGTCGCCGCCCCTGTGGTACGTTGCCGACGGCCCGACCCCGCACGATAAGGAGAGCCAGATGGCCGAACCCGCGCTCGCCTACCCGCCACGCCCCGGCCCGGCGCTCGACGCCATCCTCGCGCTCCACGAGGACAGCCTGCCCTATACGGACGACCAGCCGCTGGTTGACGGCAGCGAGCAGCGGCGCCACCTCGACTACTCGCGCGACGCCATCGGCCGCCATCTGCGCGGCGTGTACGAACCCGTCGCCGTGGACGGCAACATGTACGTCCACTACATCGGCCGCGACGACCGGGGCGAACCCGTTAGGAGGTCGGTGGCGCCTGACGTGTTCGCGGTGTTCGGCACGCCGGACCGGCCGGACCGGCGGTCGTACGTGCTGTGGGACGAGCCGGAGGCCGACATGCGCTTCGTGCTGGAGATCGCCTCGACGAGCACGCGGGCCCGCGACCACGGGGCGAAGCGGGACATCTACGCGTCCCTGGGCGTGCGCGAGTACTTCCTCTACGACCCGCCGTGGTCGTGGCGGCCTGCGGCGCTCGTGGGCCTGCGGCTGCGCGACGGCGTCTACCGGGAGATCCCGCCCCGCGCACTGTCGGACGGCCGCCCCGGGGTGCCGAGCGACGTACTCGGGCTGGTCGGCCACGTCGGCGAGGGGGGCAGGCTGCGCTGGTTCGATCCGGCGGCTGGCGAAAACCTGCGCGACTTCGACGAGCACGCGGATCTGGGGGACGCCACCCAACAGTGCGCGGACGCCGCCGAACAGTGGGCGGACGCCCTCGAACAGTGCGTGGACGCCACCGAACGGTGGGCGGACGCCCTCGAACAGCGGGCGGACGCGGCCGAACGGCGGGTTGCCGAACAGCGGGCTAACGCCGCCAAGCAACGGGCGCGGGCCGCCGAACAGCGGGCGCGGGGTGCCGAACAGCGGTTGGCCGAACTTAAGGCCCTGCTGCGCAAGCTCTAGGAGCCAAAGCGCCGTCCCCCGTCACCGCGCAGAGGATCCTGCAAGACACTGCCTGGATCAGCGGACGCAAGACGTCCGCGCGCCGCGACCTGTCACGCGCCGCCGTGGCTCACCACACCCTTGATGTAATCTCCGACCTCGCCGGACGTCACGCCTTGCATGAACGTCGGGTACTCATCGATGTCGACCACGTGCGTGACCAGTGGTCGAAGGTCGATTACGCCCTTGTGGATCAGGCGGATCGCCGGCGGGAACGGATCGCGCATCTGCGCGCCGGGTGACGAGTTGACGAGGCTGATGGCCTTGCCGTGCCATGTGCTCGGGTTGAACGTCGCCTTGTCGCCCTTGATCCAGCCGAACAGGTTGATGCGACCGGCGCGGCGCACGATGTCGGTGGCGAGGTCGAGGCCGGATTGGGCGCCGCTGGTGTCGACCACGGTGTCGATGCCGCGCCCCGCGAGGTCGCGCTTGACGTCGTCGAAGCCGCGTGCAGTGACGTTGTGCGCTTCGGTGGCGCCGGCCTCGAGTGCGAGGTCAAGACGCTTGTCGTCGACGTCGAGGGCGATCATTTGGTCGGCACCGACACCGCGCAGTCCCTGCAGCATCATCAAGCCCATGAAGCCGCAGCCGACCATGGCGAGTCGCTCGCCGGCTTTCAGTTGGCAGTGATCCATGCCGGTGACTACGCAGGACACCGGCTCGACGATCCAGTGGTGGTCGGGGAGGTCCGAGTCGGGGATGCGGTAGACGCGGTTGGCCGGCATGTTCCGAAGCCGGGCGAAGCCGCCTCCCGCGACGCGGTCGCCGACTTCCCAACCGGTCACCCCGGCACCGAGCTTGGCGATGTAGCCGACGCCTTCGTGGCCCGGTGGCGCCGCGTAGGCCGAGTCGCCGCCCGCGCGGAAGGTCTGCAGGTCCCAGGAACAGATGCCGCAAGCGGCGACTTCGACCTGCACTTGGCCGGGACCGGGTTCGTCGACCTCCACGTGGACGATTTCGGCGCCCCCGCCGGGTGTATACCGCACATTCTTGACTTGCATATGGGACCTCCTTTCAGCGCAGGAAGCGACCGGGTTCTCGATTCCGGCGCAACGGTGTGTCGGGATCTCGGCTCGTGATCTCCCCCGGAACCGGGCCGCTCCAATGCTTGGGGACGGCGTCGGAGCGCCGGTTGTACCAGCCAAGGAGAACTGTACGACGTTCGGCGGTCGTGTTCGGGCGTGTGCCGTGCAGTAGCCGCGCGTCGCCTATGACCAGTTGACCCGTGGTGACGGGGACATCGATGGCCTTGGGATGGTCGTAGAACATCCACTCGTTGGTCTCCTCTACGTCGTAGCCGCCGCCCTCGTGCGGTGCGACGAGGCGGCTGTGCAGATCCAGCCGGCGGCGATGGCTACCGGGTATCACGCGCAGACAGCCGTTCGCGACGACGGTGTCGGTGAGGTACCAGTTCAGGAACACCGTCTGCGGCCACGGCGAGAGGCTGATCGGATCGTCCCAGCGCATCCAGTCCTGGTGCCAGTAGAGCGCGGGTGCATAAGGCGGCTTGGAGATGATCTGGAACGTACCGATCGAACGGAGATCGTCGAGCTTGAGTTCGCGCATGATCGCCGCCGGGTGCTCGATCAGGAAATCGACCAACGGGTCCTTGGGTTGCTTGGTCTCAGGCCGGGCCGGCGTACGGATGCCGGAGAGCTTGATGTCCGAGCCTTGGTACTTCCACTTCGGCGTGTGTTGCGTACGCTCGATCCAGTCGTCGGACCAGCGTCGCAGACGTTCCACCGCGCCAGCCGGCAGCCGACCGTCGATCACGCAATAGCCGTCCTCGAGCAGTTGCTCCCGGGCGGCGTTCAGGTCTCGGCGGTCAAGCGGCATGTGAGCGCCAAGTAAACCACACTCGTTCTCACGGACTCTCAGCGGTAGATGTTCGGCTGGCGCGGGAACCGGAAGCGCTTGTACTCCCACTGGTATTGCTCGGGGTGGCGGCGGACCAGTGTCTCGATGGCGGTGTTCATGGTGCGCACGCTCACAGCCGGGTCAGGGTCGCGGATCGCGTCGTCGATGGACTCGATGCGGATCGCAAAGCCCCCCTTGACGCGTATTGCGTTGCCGAACACGACGTCGGTGTCCACCCGCTGCAGCAACTTGGCGACGAGCGTCATCGTGAACGCGTCGCGGCCAAAGAACGGGGCCGCCACGCCGCTCCCGACGATGGGCACTTGGTCGGGCAGTACCGCGACCATGCCGCCGTCGCGGAGCACCTTCACCAACTGGCGCAGGCCGCTGACGGTGTCCGGCGCCGAGTCGTTGCCGAGGCGCTCGCGGGCGTTGCGCAATGCGGCGTCGACGATGGCGGACTTCGGTCGCTCGTAGAGCGGCGCCAAGGGCGCAACAGTGTTCAGGTAATAGCCGATGAACTCCCAGTTGCCGAGGTGCAGCGGCATCACGATCAGGCCACGTCCCGGCGGGCGGTCGCGTAGGAGGTGCTCGCCTTCGACCGCCTTGATCAACGAGCCGAGGCGCGCGAGCGGCCACGTCCACAGCGCGACGGCCTCGAGGACGATCATGGCGGTGTGGCAGATGCTCTCCCGTGCGAGCCGCTCTCGCCACGCGTCGGTTTCGTCGGGATAGGCAACGCCGAGGTTGATGCGCGCCGTCCGAACTGCGCGACCGTTCAGCGAGAATGCGATCCGGCCCGCGAGCCGGGCTACTCGGTGCAGCCCTTCGATGGGCACGGGCGACAACAGCCAGCACAGTCCGCGAAAAGCGGCGACCGCGCACCGGGCTGCCCAAGGTGCTGCGGTCATGCGCTCGCGCGATCGCATGCCCGGTAGACGTGGAGTGTTCGCATGGACCTCAGGACGCTTCGTCGGGTGGTTCTAGAGTCACTTGGACGCCGAGGGCCCGGAGGACGTCCAAAGCCTTGCCGATCTCGCAGGTCGGTTTGCCGTGTTCCAGATCGATGACGAAACGCAACCCGGTGCCCGCCGCCAACGCCAGTTGGCGTTGTGTTGCGCCCAGCTTGTTGCGCACCGACTTGACGGTTTCGCCAATATTGCGAGGCGAGACAGACATAGACGATCCCAACGGTATTCCTGTACGGGAATACTAATGCCGTTTCCGGCAGCGAACAAACTTCAAGTTCCCGTACAGGAATTTCTCGTGCGGAACGGCGCGTGCGCAGTGCAGTTGTTCCCGTACGGGAAGTTGCCCTAAGGCCAGATCCCGATGATGCCGCCCATCAGCGCCGAGTACGCGACGCGGTATCCCGCCTGGATTCCCCACAGCTTCCAGCCCCAGCCGCAGAACGCGCTGTCCGAAGCCATGGATGTCGCGATGTAGCCGACCCCGGTGATCAACCCGAAGACGATGCCGGTGACCAGGCCCGTCATTTCGAGCGCATGCATCAGGGCTGCGACCACGATGCAGGTGATCAGTGCCGCGACAGCACTCACGATGAACGGTTCCGGCGACGGCTGGATCTCGTCCTCGCTCTTGCCGAGCGCGGCAACCCAGGCCTTGCCGAACATCGGCCCGTACCACAGTGCGCCCAACGCGAAGGCCGCGGCTGTAGCCACCAAGATGGCCCACCAGTTCAGTCCGCCGAAATCAAGCATGGCACGCCTCCGTTAAGCGCTTCGTTTGGGCCGAGTATCGCAACGCGGCGGGTGGGTTGATAGCCTCGTGAGAGAACCTGTTGCAGGAGCCCCCATGGCCAACACGGTGATCCTCGATCCGGCGTTTCGCCGTATGGAAGAGATCTTCCATGCCGACGATCTCCGTCGCCTGCACGCGTGCTGCGACGTTGTCTGGGGCCGGGACGAACCGATGCCGGAGGCGCTAGTCGAAGAACACCGCGCCGAGACGTTCGCCGTGGTCACGACACGCTGGCGCTACGGCGACGTGAGCGAGTTTCCAAACCTGCGCGCGATCATGGAGGTCGGCGGGCGTCATCCAAGCCCGGCGGCCATCGACTACGACACCTGCCGCGCCAAGGGCATCCGGGTCTTGAGTTGTGCGCCGGCCTTCGGGCCCATGGTCGCGGAGATGGCGTTGGGCCTCGCGATCGACGCCGCGCGCGAGATTGCCAAAGGGCACGAGGCGTTCCGCGCAGGCGAGGAGAAGTACCTGTGGCACGGCAACGTGGGGACGTTCACGCTACATGGCGAGACCGTGGGCTTCATTGGCTTCGGCGGCCTTGCTCAGTGCTTGAAGCCGCTCATCGAGCCCTTCGGCTGTCGCTTGGTGGCCCACGACCCCTGGCGGACGGACCAGTACCTCAAGGACCAGGGCGTTGAACCGATGCGGTTGTACGAGTTGATGTCCCAGGCCCGGGTGATCTTCGTCCTTGCCATCCCGTCGGTCGAGAACAAGGCCGAGATCGACCGCGCGATGCTGGAACTGATCCGCCACGACGCGGTGTTCGTGTTGATGAGCCGAGCCCACGTGGTCGACTTCGACGCCTTGACGGAACTGCTGCACGCCGGTCGTTTCCGTGCGGCCATCGACGTCTTCCCGGAAGAGCCGATGCCGGCCGACCACCCGATCCGCACGGCGCCGAACGTGGTGTTGTCCGCCCATCGTGCCGGCAGCATCGTGGGTGACTCGAATCTCATCGGGCGGATGGTCGTCGACGACCTGGAGGCCATGGCCCAGGGTCTGCCGCCGTGGCACATGCAGCCGGCGGAGCCGGAGATCGTGGCACGTCTGCCGTGAGCGGTGCGCGGACGTCCCCGTCCGCATTCCCGTTCACCCACGCGCACCAAGTAACGAGCGCTTGTAGCGCGCCCCGCATCGGTAGCATGATCGGTGGTCGAGTTGAGGAGGGGTAGGCAAGTGGCATACGAAATCAAACGGTTTCCCTACGACGGCACCATCGACGCGGACGGTCACGTCCTCGAGCCGCCGGATCTCTGGGAGAACTACCTGGAGGAGAAGTACCGCGATCGCGCGCTTCGGGTCTGCGTCGACGACGACGGCCTCGAGTACCTCGAGATCAACGGCAAGCCGTCGGAGCGCACCCGCAAGGGCTCGCTCGGCATCATGGGCGCCATGGGCTCGGAGGACCTGAAGCCGAGCCCGGATCGCCGCTATGCCGACAGCATGCCCCTCGGGGCCTGCGATGCCGCGGACCGTCTCAAGCTGATGGACCAGGAGAACCTGGTCTGCTCGCTGCTCTATCCGACCATTGGCCTGCTTTGGGAAGTGGAGGAGACCGATCCCGAGATCAGTCTCGCCTATGCGCGCGCCTACAACCGCTGGATCGCGGACTTCTGCCGCGACAGCGGCGGGCGGCTGGTGCCCATCGCCATGCTGACGCTCCTCGACCCCGAGGGCTCGGCCGCCGAACTGGAACGTGCGGTGCGCGACGGCTGCAAGGGTGGTTGGGTCAACCCGTTCAACCACAACCGCGTCATCCACGGCCATCCCGACCACGACGTACTGTTTGGCAAATGCGTTGAACTCGACGTCCCGATCGCCATCCATCCGACGTTCCACCCGCACGGGCCTGCCGCCGGCATCTTCGACTGGCCAGCCGAGGGCGGCGGCTTCGCCGGCATGATCTGGCTGCGCTCCATCGTCCAGCAGGCGCTGATCTCGTTCATTGCGCTCGGCACGCTCGACCGCTTCCCCGAGTTGCGCGTCGGCGTCCTGGAGTCCGGTTCGGGCTGGATCGGCGCCATGCTCGACCGTCTCGATGCGTTCACGCGCTCGATGAACCTGGCCGGCAAACGGGCGACGGCCACCGAGTACTTCCGCCGCCAGTGCTTCATTTCCGGCGACCCGGACGAGACGGCGGCCCCGTTCATCGTCGACCACGTCGGGGCCGACAACTTCATGTGGGCGACCGACTACCCGCATCCGGACCATCCGCACACCTGGGTCGACGACCTGAAGGCGTTCGCGGACCGACTGCCCGACTCGGCACGGGCGAAAGTGCTTGGCGACAACGTGCGCCGCATCTACAAGCTGGATCTGCCCCGCGAGATGCAGGCGGCGGCCGGGTAGGCCGCGATGCCAACCAAGGCAGTGGTACTCCTCCCGGAGGCGGCCGAGGCACGCATCGAGGAGATGAACGCGTTGGCGCACGACGTCGTCTTCGAGCGGGTCGATCCCGGCGCGGACTTGGCGGAGATCCACGCGGCCTGCGCGGATGCCAAGGTGCTGGTCGCGCCGAACCGTCCTGCCACCAACGACATCGCCGCGGGCATCGAAGGCCTCAAGCTGGTCCAGACGTTCAGTGCCGGCACCGAGGGTCTGGACAAGGCACGGCTTCTGAACCTCGGCATCGAAGTCGCCAACTGCGGCGGTGGCAACGCGGCCTGCGTTGCGGAACACGCCATCGGTCTCTTGCTCATGGTCAACCACAAGCTCGACCGGCAAGCGGCGAGCGTGCGTGCCGGCCGCTGGGCGGGTGATGTCACCGGCCCGTTGACGGATTTCCAGACGCTCACCGACAAGCGGATCGGCATCGTGGGTCTCGGCAACATCGGCTCCGGCGTAGCGCGGCGCCTCAAGACCTGGGGCGCCGAGATCGTCTATCACGATGTCGTCGAGCACGACGCCGACCACGAGCGCCAAGCCGGCGCGCGCCGCATCGGGCGGGACGAACTCTTTGCCACGGCCGACGTCGTTTCGCTGCACGTGCCGCTCGATGCTTCGACGCGGGCCATGGTGTCCACGGCCGAGTTCCGTGCGATGAAACCCACCGCCGTGCTCATCAACACTTGTCGAGGACCGGTGGTTGACGAAGCGGCGCTGATCCACGCCTTGCAGACCGGCGAGATCTTTGCGGCGGGCCTGGATGTCATGGAGACCGAGCCCATCGCAGCGGACAACCCGCTTGTGACGATGCCCAACGTCGTGCTCACCCCGCACCTCGGGTCGCGCGCCGTGGAGTCGACCGTGAGCGTGACCCGAAACGCCGTGGAGAACGCGGAACGGATCGCGCGGGGCGAACCGCCGGAGTGGGTGGTTGATCCGGTGTAGCGCCGCACGACCATTCGCGTCGGCTTGCCTGGTTGTAGCGCTGGTTGTCGCAAGCGTCTCGGCGCGCGCGGCAGAGGACGGCTGGGCGCATTACGGCGGCTCGCTCGCCGGCGACCGTTATGCCTCGCCGTCGGCGATCACACCCGAGAGCGTCGAGCACCTCTCGCGAGCCTGGACATACCGTACGGGGGACGCGACCTCTGGTCGTGGCTTCGACGGAAACCCGTCGCGGATCCGGGCGACGCCGATTCTCGTCCAAGGCAAGTTGATCGTGTCGACGGGCTTCAACCGCGTCTACGCCCTGGACCCGGGCACGGGCGAACAGATCTGGAAATACGATCCCGAGGTCGACTTCTCGCGGTCGTACAGCGAGATGTTCGTCTCGCGCGGCGTAGCGGCTTGGCACGGGCCCGCGTCGGTCACCGGTCCTTGCCGGACGCGCGTATTCCTCGGAACGCTCGACGCACGCCTGATTGCCATCGACGCTGACACCGGCGCGCTGTGTGAGGACTTCGGAGATGGGGGCGAAATCGACCTATCGGTGGGAATCCGGCGTTACTACAAGTGGGATTACTCGGTCACGTCGCCACCCACGGTGGTGGGGGAGGTCGTCGTGGTCGGATCGGCCGTGGGCGACAACGGTGCGGCCGAACTTCAACCCGGAACTGTCCGTGGCTACGACGTAGCCGACGGATCTCTTGTCTGGGCGTGGGATCCGCTCCCCCGCGGCGAGGATCATCCCGGCGCGGGTGGCTGGGCGAACCCGGAGCGCAACCTTACGGGCGGGGCGAACGTCTGGAGTGTGATGGCAGCCGACCCGGAGCGCGATCTCGTGTTTTTGCCGACGACCTCGCCGTCGCCTGACTTCTACGGCGGGAAGCGCTTGGGCGACAACACCTTTGCGAACTCGGTGGTCGCCCTGTGCGCATCCACCGGGGAGTTCGCCTGGGGCTACCAGACCGTCCGCCACGATCTGTGGGACTACGACCTCGCGGCCCAGCCGCTTCTGTTCGACCACACGTCTGGCGAAGGCGTCCGAACACCCGCGGTCGCGCACGCCGGCAAGACCGGGTTCGTCTTCGTGCTGGACCGGGAAACTGGCGAGCCCCTGCATCCGGTGGAAGAACGCCCCGTGCCGCAAAGCGATGTCCCTGGCGAGCAGGCGGCACGAACGCAGCCGTTTCCGAAGCTGCGTTTGCATGCCACCGACGCGCGACCGCTACCACTGTGGGACTTGAACGCGGAGCATCGCGCTGGCTGCGAACAGCGCTTGGACGGCATCCGCTACGACGGCATCTTCACGCCACCGAGCCTCGAAGGGTCGCTGGCCTATCCGGGCAACGCGGGGGGTACGAATTGGGGCTCCATGGCCTACGATCGGGCTGCACGCATCGGCTACGTGGCCGTCGCCCGGATACCGACGATCGTCAGGGTGATCCCGCGGAAGGATTTCCGCACCGCACGGCGTCGGGGCACGCTGAACGGGGCGCGGGCACAGCACACCGAGCAGTCCGGCACCCCGTACGGGATGGCTCGATTCGACCTGTTCTACAACGACCTGCCGTGCCTCGAAGGCCCTTGGACGGCGCTCGTCGCGGTGGATTTGAACCGCGGTGAGGTTTTGTGGGAACAGCCGCTCGGGACGTACCCCTGGGTCGATGTCGGTGACGAGGCGAAGGACTGGGGCTCCCTTTTCGTCGGCGGCGGTCCCATGGTCACCGAGGGTGGCGTCGTCTTTGTGGCAACGACGTCCGACAACAGGCTGCGCGGCTACGACGGCGCCGACGGACGCGAGGTGTGGACCGAGCTTCTGCCGGCCGGTGCACACGCGACACCCATGGGCTACCGGTACGACGGCATGGACTACGTCGTGATTGCGACCGGCGGCGCGCTCACCGAGGGCGGCGGTCGCGGCGACCATGTCGTGGCCTACCGGCTAGGCACGGAGTCGCCGTGAGGGGGGTGCGCGGACGTCCGCGAACCGCTTGCGGTTCGCGTCCGCGATTCCGGCAGGTACAACGTTCAATACGCGCGCTTCACCCAGCCGCGGCTCGGAGCGCCCGTTCCACATACCGCGGGTCGCCCAGCCGCCGACGGAGTTCCCGCTCCAGCCCCGCGATCGGGTAGAGGTTCTGCGGCGCCCGCGGATCCTTGTGCGGTGCCGAGGCGAAACGGGGTAGCACGCGACTCGACAGTTCAGCCAGTGCCACGCATTGATCGACGCTCAGATCGGCTGGCGCTTCGAGGCGCACGATCCCCGACCAGGCATGTGCCATCGGCCCGGGCAGCCGCAGGTACCACGAGTGGCGCGTCCACGACGTCGTAAACCGAAACAGCGGGGTTCGCTCGCCGGGCGCTAGCGCGGCCACGGTCTTCGCAGCATCGCCGCTGAGGTAATGCACACGGTGCGTCTTGATGTAGCCCACGGTGTGCGCGAGGTGCTGACGCCCGTAGAGCGGACCGTCAACGACGATGAGATCCGCCTCGTTCGCTAGCCGCCCGGCGACCTCGATCTCCAGCGCCCCGAGGCGCTCCTGCAAAGCGGCTGAGAGGAGCTCCGGACCAGGACCGGCGACACCGAACGGTTCGTACGCCCCCGCGTTCGTCGTGAACGCCTCGGGACTGCCGGGAGCGAAGAGCCCGTGACGCACCTCGATCGCGTCCGGTCGTGCACGGTCGGTTGCGTGCACTGCGCCGGCTGCGAACGAGGCGAACATCCCCTGGCGGACCGGCTCAGCGCCGTCATCCAGCCAGGCGTTGGCATCGATGCGCCGGACACCGTCGATAAAGGCCAGCCTGGCGGGCGGGGTGCCTTGCCCGGGCACGACCGGCGACCACTGGGCGACAGGAATCTCAACGTCGGCGTCGACCAGGACGTCGGTTTCCTCGCCGGGGTGTTCGCTGGACGGAACACCGTACTCCGGATCCCAGGTCTCGATGGCGACCTTCTGGGGCACGGCTAGGTGTCGACTCGCTGGACGCTGGCGCTCCCCGATGCCTTGGCGACCTTGAACTGCACGGGAATGCGTTCGGCGAGGGCGGCGACGTGGGTCACCACGCCGACCATGCGGCCGCGTGCGCCGAGTTCCTCGATGGCGGTGGCGACCACGTCGAGGGTGTCCGGGTCGAGGGTGCCGAACCCTTCGTCGAGGAAGATGGACTCCAGTCGGGCCGTGCCCTCGGTTGCGAGATCCGCGACCTCGTCGGCGAGTGCCAAGGCCAGGGACAGGGAGGCCAGGAATGTCTCGCCGCCCGACAGCGTCCTTGCCGAGCGGGCCTCTCCGGCGTTGGCATGATCGATGACTTCGAACTCGAGTCGCTCGTTGTGACGGAACGCGTATTGGCCGTTGGAGAGTTCGAGCAGCAATTTGCTGGCGCTGCTAGACAGGCGGCCGAAGGCCTCGTGCAGCAGCCAGCGCTCGAAGCCGTCGGCGCGGAGGTGGCGGGCTAGTGCCTCGGCGACGTCCACATCCGCCTTGGCACGCTTGACCTCGGCGCGCAGCAGCTTCTTTTCCTTGCGTTTTTCCTGGATGTCCGCCAAGGCGACGCTGGCCTGCGTGACCGCCTCGAGCAAGCTGGCAGGCGGGTCGTCGCTGAACTCAATACCGTGCTCCTCGAAACGCCCGGCGAGCTTGGATCGTCGCGCATCGACCTCGGCCTCGAGCCTGGCGGCTTCACCGCGCAAGGCTTCGTCCTGCTTCGCCACTTCGGGGATCGTCGTCGTGGTCCAGGCCTGCAGTTCTACCCAGGATGACGTCAGGTTGTCCGTGTGGGGCGCAGGCGGGTTCAGCGCCGCTACGTTGTTTCGGACCGCGTGGTATGCCGTCCATGCGGCCGCTTCGCGCTCGCCAACGACTTGCCGCGCGCGCTGGGCGGCGATCAACGATTGCGACGCCTCGTCTTGGCGTTGGGCTGCCTCGCGTTGCTCACGGTCGGCGGATTCGATTTGGTCGAGCGCTCCTTCGATCTCTTCCAGGCTTGGGGCATCGGCGAGGCGCGTCGACAGTTCGTCGAGACTCGTGCCAAGGGCTTCCTCGACAGCCATTGCGGCGGCGAGTTCCTGCCCGGACTCTTGGCTCGCACGGTGTGCGGTGTCGCGGTGTGCGTTCGCCTCGCGTTCGGCGTCTTCTAGCGTCGCCAATGCCGGGGGCGTATCGCTTGCTGGTGCTTCGACAACCGACTGGCCGCAGACGGGGCACGACTCGCCGGAGACCAGGTGGCCG
Source organism: Candidatus Azotimanducaceae bacterium (assembly GCA_965203685.1). Classification (GTDB taxonomy): domain Bacteria; phylum Pseudomonadota; class Gammaproteobacteria; order Pseudomonadales; family Azotimanducaceae; genus VXYL01. Next base: position 3,089,706 of record OZ241908.1, on the reverse strand, counting down.
CGGAGTTCATGCGCCGCATGCGTTCGACGCGCGGCATCGAGTTTGTCGCGGGCCGCACTCGCTGCTTGCGTGGCCTCGGTGAGCGCGCCCTGGCAACCGGCGTCCTTCTCCTTCGCTTGCGCGGTGCGTTCCCGTGCTTGGGCGAGGTTCCCCTCGACGTCCGCGCGCTCGTGATGGAGGCGCTGCTGACTGCCAAGCTCGTCCTTGTTGCGGAGGACCGCTCGAGTTGCCTCGGCAGCATCGAGATCTGCTTTCGCCAGCGTGAGCGTCTGCTCGGCCGCGACAACGGCTTGGGTTGCAGAGAGCAGTTCCGACGCTAGTTTCCGGACGTCGCCCGGCATGCGAATAGTCCCGAGCGCCTTCAGTCGTGCGGCAAGTTCCGTCCGCCGGGGGGCGACGGCTTCGGCTTGTCCTTCAAGGTCGGCGATTGTGGCCAGCACTTGCGTCGCTTCGGCTTGGAGTGCCTTGAGCGCCGTCAGGCGTTCTGCGTGCGCCTTCTCGGCCTTTTTGTTGACATCTGCGAGACCTTCAAGGCGGTGCTGCGCGACGTCCATTCGATCCCGTCCGACCGCTGCCCGTTGATTCGCCCGTTGACGCATCGCGGCATAGACCGCGAATCCGAGTAGTTGCGTCAGGAGCTTTTGGCGATCAGCCGGCGCAGCGTGGAGGAAACGGGCGAAGTCGCCCTGCGGCAGCACCGCGCAGGTGGTGAACTGCTGGAAGTCGAGGCCGATCAGGCGTTCGACGGTAGCATCGAGTTCACGCACGTTTCCCGCGACGACCTCATCGCCGCGCTCGAGACGCGCTTCCCGAGTGGATGCATTGCCACTCTTCCCGCGACGTACGACGCGAACGGCCGTGTAGCGCTCGTCGCTCAGCGCGAAGTCGAGCCGAACACGCGCATCCTGCCGCCCTTGGCTGATCACGGGCGCGACCGCTCGCTCTCCCAGCCGCGGAACGCTCCCGTATAGAGCAAAGACCATCGCATCGATCAGGCTCGACTTGCCAGCCCCGGTCGGCCCGGTAAAGGCGAACAGGTCCGCGTCGTTGAATTCGACGCGGGTCGATTCGCGAAAAACGGTGAACCCGTCGACCTCTAGCGTTTCAGGCCGCATCCGCGTCCTCGAGCAACTCGTCGAACAGTGCTTCGACGCTTTCGTTGCCGGCGCCGAGATCCTCAAGGTAGTCGTGGAAAAGCTCTTGGGGTGCGCGTCCGCCGCGAGTCCGCGGTTCGTCCGAAACGCTCTCGGCAGCGCGTACGCGCACCTCCACGGCGTTCGGCAGCAGTTCGCGCACGTCGTCGGCGAGGCCTGGTCGTGCGCTTTCCTGCACTTCGACGAGGAGAAAGTCGTCGCCGGCTGAGTCGGCGGACTCGGCGAGCGAGGCCATCGAACCGCTGATTCGTCGCAACCTCCGGCCCGCCGATAGCGGGACTTGCTCGACCGCTGCGGGTTGTCCCGGCTTGGCCTCGACGACGTCGACGCTCTTCGCGTCCTCGGTCTCGCCGAAGTCCAGTTGTAGGGGCGATCCGCTGTAGCAGATGGGCGGTTGGTCGCGGAGTTGCTGCGCCCGGTGCAGGTGGCCCAGCGCGACATAGTGGTAGTCGGTGGGAAATGCCGTCGTCGGGATGCTGTACTGAAACACCGTGTGGGCCGAGCGTTCGCCACCGCCCATGGTGCCACCGTGGACCATTGCGTGGGCCAGGACGACGTTCACGGCGGTCGGATCGGCCTTGCCGCTGAGTTGAGAAAGAACTGTCAGCAGGCGTTCGGCGTATGCGCCGACGTGCTCGTCCGCGTCTTGGGTCATTAGGGCTTCGGCTTTGACGATGCCGCGTTGCGACACGAACGGCAGCAGGACCACGCGTGCGCGCTCGCCCGACCTAGTCGAGACTTCGACGACGCCGCCATCCTCTGGCCTCGCGACGCGGGGCAGGGCGATCACGTTGCCGAGCCCGAGCAGCGGTTTCACGGCGTTGAAGCGATTCGGGTTGTCATGGTTGCCGGCGATGGCAATCACGGTCCTTTCGTGTGCGAGCCTGAGCAGGATTTCGTAGACGATCTCCTCGGACTCGGGCCCCGGCGCCGCCGTGTCGAACAGGTCCCCGGCCACGAGGACGGCGTCGACCTTCCTGTCGTCCGCGATGTCCGCGATCTCCGCCAGCACGGCGCGGTGCTCGTCGGCGCGGCTGCGTCCCCGCAGGGTCTTGCCCACGTGCCAGTCGCCGGTGTGCAGGAAGCGCATGGTCAGCCCAACCCCTCGAACGGGTCGTCTGGATCGTCCGCCGAGGAAATCGTCGCCGCCTCGCTGGCCCGCGTGGCCCAGGAGGGGAACGGGAACTGGGTGACCAGCGGGATCGGCAGTTCCGGCTGCGAGAGGATCATCGTGCCGGGCTTCAGGATGGTCGCGCGTTGCCGGTGGACGGTCGGCAGGAACCCGTACTCGTCTCGCCCGGCTTCGGCCGCGTCGATGCGGCCCACGACGCGCAAGGACGAGTTGGCGACGATGCGCCGTTCCACTTCGCTGGCCGTTTGCTGGGCGCCGATCAGGATGATGCCGAGCGACCGGCCGCGTTCCGACATGTCGACCAGGATCTCCTTGATGGGACTCGAGCCTTCCCGAGGGGCGTACTTGTTCAACTCGTCGAGGACCACGAACAGTAGTGGACGCTGAACACCGGCTCGCTCTTTCTCATCGAAAGCCCTGCGCAGCGTCACGCCAACGACGAAGCGCTTGGCGCGGTCGTTCAGGTTGTGGATGTCCACCACGGTCACCTGGGCTTGGCGGTGAATGCGGTGGCGCTCCGGGTTGGGCACGTCCCCGCGGATGAGGTGCTTGACGTGTCCGACGGCCCCGAACAGGCGTCGGATGAAGGCGTTGACGGTACCTTGGCCGATAGCGCGCCCGGCCCATTCGCCGACCGTGGTCTCGTCCTGCAGGCGGTCGGCGATCAGCCGGGCCAGCGCGTCGAATGCGGTGATCGTCTCGCCATCGATCGCGACGCCGCCATCGGCCAACGGCGCGGCCGCGTCGCGAAGCTTGGCCACGACGTTGTGGATGATGATGGTGTACTGCTGCCGGTCGTCTTCCGCATCCGCGAACACGAACGGCAAGAGGCCGTCGGCGCAAAACTCTGCCAATGTCCAGAAGTAGGACGTCACGCCGGTCTGGCGCGACGACACGTCCGGTGCCGCGACGAGGTCGTCGCGTCGCGGCGAAGCCCAGAAATCGACGCTGTCGAAAGCGCCATGCGCGAGGCCCATGCGCCCGTAGCGCTCGCGGCTTTCGTCGTCAAGCTCACGGTTTTCCCGGTCGAGGAACAACAGGTCTTCGCCCTTGACGTTGTAGATCAGCGCCTTGGTGTTGATCGCCTCGCCACCGAGCACGCCGGAGCGGAACAGGCTGAAGAGCAGGAACGTGGCGTACGTTGTCTTGGTTGCGACGCCGGAGATGCCGCTGATGTTGACGTGCGCGCCGCGCGAGCCGTCGAGGAACTCCAGGTTGGCGTACAGGGGCTCGTCGTCCCGGGTGAGGCCGGCGGGCAGACGCTTCGCCATGCCGTCGAAGTAGAGCGCCACGTCGCGGTCGTCGCCCTCGGCCTTGTGGACGCGTTGGCCGGGGAGCGGAGGAACGAACACCTCCGGCTCGAATCGCACGGCCAGCACTTCGGCGGCCTGGCTGACCTCTGCGGGGAGGATGCCGTCTTCGATCAGGAACACGTCGGAGTCGAAACGAGCGCCCTCGTGGCGGGCCCGGACCTGGGTGACGAGACCGTAGATGCGCACGGTGTTGCCGTCGGGAAGTTGGCGCTCGAGCGCGACCACATCGTCGAGTTGCAGGTATCGCTCCGGCGCTAGCGCGACCCAGAATGACAGCGGCGTCGCGTCGTCGGTCCCGAGCACCCGGCCGACCGCGTGATCTTCGTCCATCGTGGAGCGCCCAAGCGTGTCTTGACAGTCTCTCAAGGAAGCCTAACAGACGGTGGCGAGGGCGAGTTCTGATTCCTCGTTTCTGGCCGTAGGACATCGCCCCGGTACGCAGTAGGACGGCTTTCGCGTGTGTCCGCGATCACGCAAGATAGTCAAGGCACTGCCAAGGGACCCGTCAACGCATGAAGCGCATGATCGCTTGGTTCGCCACGAACCACGTGGCTGCGAATCTCGTGATGGGATTCTCCGTGCTCGCCGGCCTGGCGGCGATGACGCGGATTCCGATCCAGATCTACCCCGACGTGGACTTCCCGTTTATCAGCATCACCGTGCCGTATCTCGGTGCGGCACCGGAGGAGGTCGCATCTGGGGTCTGCAACCGGATCGAGGAGCGGCTGCAGGGCATCTCCGGGATCAAGGAGGTGGTCGCCATATCCGACGAGGGTATCTGCGCCGTGGAAATCACGCTGTTCCTGGAGGCGGACACCGCCGCGGTGCGCAACGAGGTCGAGTCGACGATCAATGCCATCGATACCTTTCCGGTGGAGACCGAGAAACCCATCATCTCGCTGCCGACCTACACCAGCGTCGTCCTGGAGGTGGCCGTCACCGGCCCGACGGATGAGCGAACGCTGAAGGAGATCGGCCAGCGGGTGCGCGACGACATCAAGGCCTTGCCGGGGATCACCCAGGTCGCGCTCACCAACAGTCGGCCCTACGAGATCTCGGTGGAGATCTCCGAACCATCGCTGCTGCGCAACAACCTGACCTTCGACCATGTGGCCGAGGCCTTGCGGCGAGGGTCCGCGGACCTCCCCGGCGGCACGGTGAAGACCGATGCCGGGGACGTGTCCCTGCGCACCCGAGGCCAGGCCTACCGCGGCGAGGACATCGAGAAGCTGGTGGTCACGGCGGACAGTGGTGGGACTCGCGTGCTTCTGAAAGACGTGGCAAGGGTCGTGGACGGCTTCGAGGAGACCAGCCAAAGCCTCAGGTTTGATGGCAAGCCGGCGGCGTTAGTGCAGGTTTCCAAGGTCGGCAACCAGAACATCCAGGAGATCAGCGAGACCGTCCGCCGCTACCTCGCCGAGTCCGGCGCCAACTACCCGGCCGGGGTGGAATTGACGCTCTGGAAGGACGAGTCCGTCATGCTGACGGACCGTCTCGGTGCCTTGGTCGACAGCGGCGTCCAGGGGCTGCTGCTCGTGCTGGTGGTCCTTGCGCTCTTCCTGCGGCCGCATCTCGCCTTGTGGGTTGCCATCGGCATTCCCATCGCGTTCCTAGGTGGCGTCTTCCTCCTTTTCTGGTTCGGGTACGCCATCGACGCCGTCTCCGTCGTCGGTTTCATCATCGCCCTCGGCATGGTGGTGGATGATGCGGTGGTGGTGGGGGAGTCCGTCTACGTCTCCCAAAAAGGCGGTCGCGGCGAACTCGCCGGCGCCATCGAAGGCGCGCAGCAGGTGTTGGTGCCGGTGACTTTCGGCGTGCTGACCACGGTGGCGGCGTTCGTGCCGCTGCTGCTTGCGGCCGGTGTCATCGGTCAGCTCATGTCCGTGACCGCGGCCACCGTCATCTGCTGCCTCGCGTTCTCGCTCGTGGAATGCCAGGCGGTGCTGCCGGCCCACTTGGGACACCGCAGTGCACGGATGCCGCTCGGCGAGTTCGGAACGGCGCTGCTGTTGCTGGTGGTCATCGCGTCCTTCGCCGTCGCACCGGATTTCCGCACCGGCTGTGGCATCGCGATCGCCGCGGTCACTGCCGTGTGGGTTGCGCATCGAATGGGCGGCTTGAGCCGTGCGGGTGTGGCTTTCGCGGCTTTCCAAACGCGCTTGGAGTCGGGGCTCGTCGCATTCATCGAGGGACCGTTCCGGCGCACGGTCGCAGCCGCGATGCACGCCCGTCATTTGACGTTGTCGTTGGCGGTGGTCGGACTGATTTTCGCGGGCGCGATCATGTCTTCAGGTCACCTGCCGTTCATCTTCGCGATGGCTGCGGAGACGGACCGGGTGGTCGCGAAACTGACGATGCCGCACGGCGTGAACGAGCTTGAGACGCGGCGCGCGATCGACCGGCTGACCATCTCGGCACAGAAGGTACGCGAGGAACTCGCGGAGGAGCTTGGCGTGCCGCCGATTCGGCACGTCCTGGCGGCGACGGGATCGCAACCGTCGGTCAAGGAGACGTTCACGGGCGTTGCACGCGTCACCGGGTCGCACCTTGGCGAAGTCGCCCTGCAACTCTCGCCAAGCGAGACCCGCGACATCTCGACCGGGGAAATCGCGGAACGCTGGCGGGCCGCCACCGGCGCGATCCCGGGGGCCGAACTCCACTACACGACCGCCCTTGGCGGCAGCGACACCAACGTCGGAATCCGCGTCTTCGGGGAAGACATCGAGAACCTGCGCCGTTTTTCCGCCGAGGTCCGCGACCAGTTGTGGACCTACCCTGGCGTGCGCGAGGTGTTCGACTCGTACAGGGAGGGCAAGGCGGAGCTTCGGCTGTCGATTACGCCGGCGGGCGAGGGGCTCGGGTTGACCTTGGTCGACCTCGGGCGCCAGGTGCGGCAAGCCTTCTACGGCGAGGAAGTGCAACGCGTGCAGCGTGGGCCGGAGGACATCCGCATCATGCTTCGCTATCCCGCCGAACACCGGCGTTCGCTCGCAGCACTCGATTCGTTTCGCGTACGCACGCCGGGTGGCGATGCCGTGCCGTTTGCCACCGTCGCCACCGTGGAGTCCGGACGCGGCTACTCCTCCATCGTGAGCGTCGACGGCAAGCGGTCGGTCCTGGTGACCGCCGAGGTCGACCCCGCCATCACCAACTCGGCTGCGGTGCAAACCGCGCTCACGGCGAGCGGCGTTCTCGACGAGATTGCTGCCAGGTACCCCGGCACCAGCTACCGGGCCGAGGGGCTGGCGATGCAGCAGGAGGCCATGGACAGCCTGGTACCACTCTTCATGCTGTCGATGTTCGCGATCTTCGCGCTGCTGGCGATCCCGTTGCGGTCCTATACGCAGCCACTCGTCATCATGTCGGTGCTGCCTTTCGCATTCGTGGGGGCGGTGTTTGGCCACGTGATCATGCTCCCCCTGCACGCCATCGCGGGTATGTCCATGACGTCCGTGTTTGGCGTGGTGGCGGCTGCCGGCGTGGTCGTCAACGCCACCCTGGTGCTGATGCACGCGATCAACCGCTACCGGGCGGATGGCGATTCACTCCGGGATGCCATCGTCCGGGCCGCTTGCCTGCGTGTACGCCCGATCCTGATCACCACCGCGACGACTTTCCTGGGCGTTCTACCGCTGATCCTCAGTAGGAACGCCCAAGCCGTTGCCATCATTCCGATGGCCGTCTCCTTGGCTTTCGGTGTGCTGTTCTCCATGCCGGCCGCGCTATTGGCCGTGCCCGCGCTGTGGCTGGTGCTCCACGACGTGCGTGGCGGCGCCAACCGCGTCACCGGTGCGATCGGCGACATGCTCGGCTCTGCGCCTCGCCTCACCCAGTGGATGGCCCGCTATCCGTACATCCAGGAAAGCGTGCAGTCGCAGGAGTTCACCGACCTGCAGATCGACGAGGAACTGGGGCTGGATGCCGAGACCGCAGAGATCGCGCGCCGCGGCCTTGTGCGGGTGTACTACGAGCGCGAGTTCGACCACCAGGAGATGCGTGCACAGCTCGGCGTGATCGCCGCCCGGGCTCCGACCGTGGACGATCTCACGCAGGAGGCGCGTGTCTGGGCGGAGCAGCGGACCTTCCAAGTGGGTGTCCATATGCTCAACGGCACGATCGCGCCGTTGGACGCAGCACGGCCGATTGCGGACATCCTCGACGCCACGCTCGGCGTTCTGCTCGGCGCCGCCAAGGGCGAGTTCGCGGAGAAGAACGGTGCCATGCCGGGCAGCCGGGTGGCACTGCTTGCCCTCGGTGCGTTCGGTCGCCGTGAGTTGGCGACGGGCGCCCGGTTGCGCCTGCTCTTCCTTTATGACCAGGAGCGCCTGCCCGCCAGTCTGGGAGTGGACCCACGGGCGTGGCATATGCAGTTGCTGCAACGGTTGATGCGGGCCGTTGGCGGGTTGGCCCCGGAGGGCATCCTGTTCGGGGGCGTCGAGCCCTACGCTGGAAGCGCCGGGCACGGCGCGGCGTGGGCGCTGTCCGACTTGAGGGCACGGTTCGATGCCTCGGCGTCCGCAGCGGATCTTCGGATGTTGGTCGATGCACGCATCATCGAGGCCGAAGCGGGTCTGGCCGAGGATTTCGAGGCGCTGCGGCGAACGGCTCTTTCGAACGCTGCGGATAGAGGCGTCATCCTGGGCGGTGCACGTGCCGGGCCCACGTCGGACGACGGAGGTCCCTGGGATGTGCGGCGTAGGGCGGGCGGACTCGACGACGTCGAGCTAGCCGCCGACGTGATCAAGCTGACCGTTGGGAGCAGGCAGCCGGCGGTTCTGGCGACGGGCCTCGGCGCCACTTTCGCCACTGCGGCCGAAGAGGGCCTGCTCGCCGGCGAGGCGGCGACACAGCTAGCCGAGGCGGCGCAGCTCTGGCAGAACATCGACGGCTTCCTGAGCATGGTCTGCGTGGGCAGATTCGATGCCGATGTCGCCTCCCGAGAGCAGCGCCAGACGCTGGCGAAGATCGGTGGCGTAGACGATTTCGACGCGCTGCCGGATGCCATCTCCGCCACTGCGACGCGTGCGGCGGAGCACATTGAGGAAGTCCTCGGCGGGACGGAGGGCCAGCGCCGGGCCCGTTAACGGTACGCGGACGTCCACGTCCGACTCTGCCCTTGGTACGGGACGGTGCGCGGACGTCCTCGTCCGCATTCTGACCTTGGAACAAGGATCAATACTTACCGGAGAACCGCGTAGCCAGTCAGGCGCTGATGTCCGCCAAGTGCGTGTCGGCGGTGACCTCGTCGACGCGTCGCACGAGTTGGCCTTGGACCGCCGCCTCGAGCCGGCTGGTGCAGACCAGTTCGCCTTCCGCGATCCCGCCGCCGACGTAAACGGTTTCGCCCGTCGCACGGAGAATGGCGACATCCCGGAACTCAAGCCGGTTGTCCGTACCGACCAGGTAGACCTGATCGTTCGCCTGCAACGCGGCGCGCGGCAGCACGACCACATCCGCCACCTCCCGCCCGAGAATCTCTGCTTCGACGAACATCCCGACCGTTAGCGGCGCCCCATTGGGCGGGTCGTAGGGAGCGGCGACCTGGGCGATGACGTTCACCATGCGGGTGTCGCCGTCCAACTCGCCCTCGGTACGCACCACCTCTGCGCGCCAAGTGTGTTCGCGACCGGCAAACTCGGCCTTGAGAACCACGGCTACCGGGGGTCGGTCGCTATCGGGCGGACGGGCCAAGGTCAGCGGTAGATGCGCAAGTTCCTGGTCGAGCACGGGCAAGCGGACTTCGGCGTAATCGGTGGAATACAGGGTGGCGATGGCTTCGCCGCGGTTGACGAACTGGCCCACGTCCACCCGCTCCGTGCGGACGCGACCGTCGTAAGGCGCGGTCAGGCTGGTACGGTCGAGATCGCGCTCGGCGCGCGTTTTGCGGGCGGTGGCCTCTTCCAATGCCGCTTGCGCGACCAGCAGGCGATTCAGCGCGTCGTCCTTCTGTGCCTGGGAGCCGGACCTGGCGTCGGCCAAACTGTCGTAACGGGCATACGCCCTGCGGGCTCCGATGACGTCGCTCCGGGCCGCTGCCAGTTGTGCCTTGGCCTGGGCATTCGCGACTTCGTAGTCGATGCGCTCGATCTCTACGAGCACATCGCCCTTGGCGAAGAACCCGCCGGAGACGAGGGCGTCGGAGACGTGCACGACGCGGCCGGACACTTCCGCCACGAGGTCGCTTTCGCTCTTGGGCACGACCGTGCCGTGGGCGGCCACCGAGAGCCGCACCGTTTGCAGGGTCGCGGGCAGGATCTTCACCACCGGTACCTGCGGCGGCACCGACTGAGGCTCCAGCGCCGGTCCGGTAGCGATGATGGCGGCACCCGCCAAGATCCCGGCGAACAGAACCAGCAGCGGAATCAGGCGTCGTTTCAGCAAGCCGGGCAGCATGTCCAAGAGTCCGACGGAGACAATACCACGACCAGCAGGTACGCCCGGCCTGTCGACACGGATTTCACACTATTCTCACGGTCTTTCTACACGCACTTGCCCGGTCGTGAGCGATCATCCATGATGGCTGCAGACTTGGCCGTGTTGGGGGGTGGCCGATGGCCGAATCGACGTCCGGTCCAAGGCGAGTGGGGTATCTGCAGTTGGCTGTGGTCGCCTTGGTTCTCGGGGCAGGCATCTACTTCGGCCAGGCGCCCGATCGGATCGTGGTGGACCCCGGTACCTCCCTTGGCCAATCCGCGGAAACGCCCGAGGTCACTGTGATCGCGCCAGAGGCGGGCGCACATGCGGCCAGCGTGGTTCTGACCGGTACGGTCGGGCCGCATGGGATCGTCGCCATGATGCCGTCGGTCGATGGTGGTCGCGTAGTGTGGATTTCCCCGGCGATGCGCATCGGCGGGACCTTCGCTCGCAACGAAACGCTGCTCAGGATCGAGGCCAAGGACTACGAACTCGACGTCGCGGAAGCCGAGGCCGATCTTCGTGCCGCGCAGGCGAGGCTCGAACAGCGCAAAAGCGACGGCGAGAGCCCGCCTCGGGTCGCACGGGCGCAGGCCCTGGTCGACAAGGCGGAAGCCGTTTTGGAGCGGGCACAGCTAGCGCTTTCCCGGACCAACTTCTCGCTGCCTTTCGATGGACGGATCGGCCAGGCGCAGGTCAGCGTCGGCCAGGTGCTGGTCGCTGGCCTGTCGTTCGGCAATGCCTACGCCAAGGACGCGCTGGAGGTGGGCGCTGGCATCGGCAACGAGGACCTGGCCTATCTCGATCCGGTGACAGGCCGTCCAGCGATGATATTCGCCGAGGCCGGAGCGTTCCCGGGCGAGGTCGTGAGAGTGTCGGCCTTGGTCGCACCGACGAGTCGGCTCGCGCAGTTGTTCCTGAAGTTCGCCGACGAGACGCCGCTCGATTCGCTTCCCTTGCCGGGTAGTTTCGCCACCGTGCGGATCGACGGCCCGCCCTTCGAGAGCGCATTTCTCCTCCCGCGTGCGGTCGAGCAGTCCGGCGGCCATGTGTGGATCGTGCGCGACGGCGAGCTTGAGTCCTTCACGCCCGAACTGCTGCGCCGCTCGATGTCGGGCATGCTCGGTAGTCCAGGCTGGCTGGTTCGGGCGTTCGATGTCGGCGACGGGGTAGTGGTCGGCTCGGTCTTCGGCGCACACGACGGCATGCCCGTGCGGATCGCAGGCGACTGACGACGGTGGCCGCGGAAGACCTGAACCCGTCAGCGACCCGGCCCGGCCCGATCGCCTTCTTCGCCCGTTCGCCCGTGGCCGCGAACATGCTGATGCTGCTGTTCCTCGGGACCGGGACGATTGCCGCCTTGCTGCTACCCGTGCAAAGCGTTCCCGATTTCGATCCGCGGGTTGTCCAGATCACCGTCCCGTACCCGGGCGCGACGCCGGAGGAGGTGGAGGAAGGCGTGACCCGGCGCGTGGAAGAGCGCGTTCGGGACGTGGTCGGCGTGCGGCAGGTGCGTTCGGTCGCGCAGGAAGGCGTGGGCACGGTCATGGCCGACCTCGCGACATTCGCTGATGCCGAGGTCGTGCTGGCCGACATCCAGAGCGCCGTGGAGAGCCTCGCGGAGTTTCCGCCGCGGTTTGCCGAGCGCCCTCGCGTCGAGCGCCCGCCGATGTTGCGCAACGTCGCGACTATTGCCGTTGCATCCGAGACGGCGTCGGAGACGGACTTGCGCCGCGCGGCCGAACTGGTGCGCGAGCGCTTGCTGGCTCGGCCAACCGTGTCCCGGGTGGACATTTTCGGGGCCCGCGACTACGAGGTTTCCATCGAGGTCAGCGAACAGGCCCTGTTGCGCAACGACCTGACCGTCGAGGAAGTGGCCACGGCCCTGCGGCGTGCGTCAGTGAACCGGACGTCCGGCGAGTTGCGAACGGATGCGGGGGGCGTGCTCATTCGCACCACCGCGAAGGCCCAGGAAGCGCAGAGCTTCGCAGACATCGCGGTACTGACCCGGCCTGACGGCAGCATGCTCCGGCTAGGCGACGTGGCCACCATCGACGACGGCTTCGCGGAAAACGCCCTGATCAGCCGGATCGATGGTCGGCCTGCGGTGTTCCTCCGCGTGCGGGAATCGGATGCAGGGGACCCGCAGGTGATTTCCGCGGCGCAGGCGGTCATGGGCGCAGCGGCCGAGGTCGAACTCCCGAATGGCATCGACGTTGTCTCCTGGGAGGACGGCAGCGAACGGATCCGCATCCGTGTCGGTCGCATGGTCGCCAATGCCGTGCTCGGGATCACGCTGGTGTTCGCGTTTCTGATCCTGGTCTTCGACCTGCGCTTCGCGGTGTGGATCGCGGCGGGCATCCCGATTGCCTTCATGGGCGGCGTGCTGCTGTTTGAACCGCTCGGCCTGACCATCAACACGATGACGCTCCTGGCGCTCGTGCTGGCGACCGGGATCGTGGTGGACGATGCCATCGTCGTCGGCGAAAGCATCGCCGTACAGCACGAGTCCGGCAATACGGGTGTTGCCGGCGCCATCGCGGGCGCGCGCGCCGTGGTGGGTCCGGTGGTGACAGGCGTGGCGACAACCATGGTCGCCTTCGCGGTGCTCATGTTCATGCCCGGGTCGATGGGTCAGTTGGTCAGTGCCGTCCCGTACGTGGTCATCGCGGTGCTGGCGGTATCGCTGCTCGAGGCGTTCGTGATCCTGCCGGCGCACTTGGCGCACGGTCGACCATGGAGCCGCCCGCCGCTGGCCGACGTGCAAGCCGGGGTGCAGCGCTGGCTGGAACAGTTGCGCGACCACGTCGTGGTCAGGGCCATCGGGGCGGCGCTGTTGCGGCCGTGGCTGACTATTGCTGCGGCGGTCGCGCTACTGGTCGTTGCAGCGCTGCTGGTCGTCACGTCGTTGGTGCGGTTCGTGCTGTACGACCCGCCCGCGGACGTGGACCGCTTAAGCGTGCAGCTCGCTTTCCCGGTCGGCACGCCGTTCAGCGTGACGCAACGTGCAGTGGACCAGGTCGTCCAGGCCGCCTACGCCGCCGACGAAGCGACGGAAGGCGATTCGTTCGGCGCTGTTGCCGTGATCGTGGGCGGCGAGTTCGCGCCGGAGATCGATGCGTTCGACCAAGGCCACCAGGACGGCGACTACGCAAGCCACCTCGCAACCGTCGTGGCTGTGCTCAAGGACGAACCGGCGCGTTCCCTGTCGTCGACGGAACTCGTACACATGTGGCGCGCAAACGTCGGCGAACTGCAAGGTGCCGACAGCGTGACCTACAACACCAGCTCGATGGTGGTTCCCCCCGAGGTCGGCTTCGTGCTGACGCACGGCGACGCCGAAACCCTGGCGCTTGCCGCGAGCGACGTCGAGCAGTGGCTCACGGGCCAGGAAGGCGTGTACGGCGTCACCACGTCGCTCACTCCCGGCAAGCGCCAATTCGACATCGAGATCGGCGACCTGGGCGTTGCGATCGGGCTCACCGCGGAGGAGGTCGCCGAGCAACTCCGCGACCGTTTCCACGGCGTCGAAGTGCAGCGCAACCATCGCGGCCGCGACGAGATGAAGGTCGTTGTGCGCTACCCGGGCGAGGAACGCCTGACGCTGGCGGACATCCTGGACGAACGCATTCCCTTGCCCGCCAACCCCGGCGCCCAAGCCGGTGGTCAGGGCGCCAACCCGATGCAGGGGGGCCTCCTCGGGGGTGGTGCGGGCCTGTTCGGCGGAAACGCCGTCCAGGGCGCCAACGCGGGGCTCCCGGTGCCCGGCGTGCCCCTGGCGCTGGTGGCCCAGGTCACCGAGACGCGGGGCCTCTCCACGATCGAGCGCCGCGACGGTATCCGCTCAGCGCCGGTCGAGGCACGCGTCGACACGGCTCTCAGAACCCCCAACGCGGTCAACGCGGCCCTGGAAGGCGATGTCCTACCGGGGTTGGAGGCCCAGTATCCCGGCCTCGGCTTCAGGTACGCCGGCCAGGCGGAGATCCAGGAGCGGATGTTCGGCGTGCTCGCGCTGCTGGCCGTTGTCGCGGGACTCGTGATCTATGGGCTGATCGCCATTCAGCTGCGGAGCTACCTGCTACCACTGGTCGTGATTGCCGCGGTGCCTTTCGCAGCTGCCGGGGCGGTGGTCGGACACCTTGTGCTCGGCTACGACCTGTCGGCGTATTCGGTGTTCGGGATGGTGGCGATCGGGGGCGTCGTGGTCAACGACGTGCTCGTCCTGCTGGACCGCTACCGAACCATCCGCGCCGAGGCGGGAATGCGTGTGGACGTGGCCATGGTGGCATCGGCCACCCGGCACCGGTTCCGCGCCATCCTGCTGACGACGGTGACGACGCTAACCGCGCTCCTGCCCACCATCTACACGGACAGTCCCTTCTCGGCGCCGTTGATCCCGCTGGTGATCAGCATGGTGGCGGGATTGGCCTTCGCCAACATCGTGCTGCTGTTCTTCGTGCCCGCGCTCTTGACGGTGGTGGAAGGCCTGCAGGAGCGCTACGACCGGTGGACGGGCGACACAACCGCCGCTGGGGCACCCGCGTAGACGCGAGTTGATGGTGCGCGGACGTCCCGGTCCGCACTACGGCGTCGCAGGCTCTTTGTCGTCCTCAAGAATCATCGCCACGACCTCTGCGAGGTTCGCGTCGAGTTCGTCTAGCGTCTCGGCCTGGCTATGTGAGCCGGGAAGCCCGGGGATGTACCCCACGTAGAACCGGGTGTCATTGCATTTTTCGACGACCGCGGCGTATCCGCTTACTTCAAGCGCCTGACGATTGATCGACATATTGATCACACACTGGGGACGATCGACGCCGATGCCGTCACGGCTCCTTCTCGAAGTACTCCCGCGTCACCTGGAACACCATGGGCGCCAGCAGCAGCAACCCGATCAGGTTGGGGATCGCCATCAAGCCGTTCAGCGTGTCCGACAGGTTCCAGACAAAATCCACCTTCACGTTGGCGAAGGCGAGCGCGGCGACCACCCACAATCCGCGGTAGATCCAAAGGCTTTTCTCGTGGAACAGGTACTGCCAGCAGCGCTCGCCGTAGTAGGACCAGCCGAGGATCGTGGTGAACGCGAAGACCACCAGCGCGACCGTCACGATGTACTGGCCGCCGAGTAGGGAGCTTTCGAAACCGGTCGACGTGAGTACCGCACCGGTCAGGCCGCCGCCGTCTGCGCCGGTCATGGTCCAGGCGCCGGAGGTGAGGATCACGAGGGCGGTCATCGTGCACACCACCAGGGTGTCGATGAACGTTCCCAGCATCGCGATGATTCCTTGGCGGACCGGACTGTTGGTCTGCGCCGCGGCGTGCGCGATGGCGGCCGAGCCCAGACCGGACTCGTTGGAGAACACGCCGCGTGCGACGCCGAAGCGGATGGCCGCCGCGACCGCTGCGCCCGCGAAGCCGCCTGTCGCCGCAGTGGGCGTGAAGGCGTGCGTGAAGATGAGCCCGAAGGCGGCGGGTACGTCGACGATGTTGATCAGGATGATGACGAGCGCCGCCCCGAAGTAGAGGACGACCATCACCGGCACCAACTTGCCGGCGACCTCGCCGATCCGACGGATGCCGCCGATCACGACCACGCCCACCAGGACCGCGACCACGACACCCGTGACCCAGGTCGGCACGGAGAAGCTCTGGCCGAGGGCCGCCGCCATGGAGTTCACCTGCACGGCGTTGCCGATCCCGAACGCCGCGACCGCGCCGAAGACGGCGAATGCGAGGCCGAGCCACTTGCCGAGTTCCGGCGCAAATGCGCCGACGCCGTTGCGCAAGTAGTACATCGGTCCGCCGACGTACTTGCCGGCCTTGTCCACTTCGCGGTACTGCACGGCGCATACCGCCTCGGCGTACTTGGTGGCCATGCCGAATAGCGCGATCAGCCACATGTAGAAGATCGCGCCCGGTCCGCCGAGGGCGATCGCCGTGGCAACGCCCGCGATGTTGCCCGTGCCGACCGTTGCCGATAGGGCGGTCATGAGCGCGTTGAACGGCTTGACCTCGCCGTCGCCGTCCGGGGCCGACCGGTCGAACAGGAGGCGGAACCCGTAGACGAGCTTGCGCCATGGCATGAACGCGAGTCCGAGCGTCAGCAGGACGCCGGTGAACCCCAGCATGCCGAGCATGGGCGGACCCCATGCGAAGGCGTTGATGCTGTCGATCAGCGAGTTCAGTTGGTCCATAGCAGGCAGGGCCCGGCGTCAGTCGCGGGTCAGCACCTCCATCAGGTGCCCGTCGATGTCGCGCCAATAGAACCCGCGGCCGCCGTGGCGGGTGTTGATCTCGCCATTGTCGGGCGCGAATGGCCCCGAACCGTAGGTCACGCCGTTCGCCTTGATGCGCGAGAAAATGGCGTCGAATTCCTCGTCGGTCACCTTGAACGCGTAGTGGTGGCTCTTGAAGTCATTGGCGTTGTCGAAGTCCATGGTCAGCGCGTCGTTGACCATGACGGGCGCGAAGTGCCCCATGGGGCCCGCGTAGCTCAAGCCCATGATCTCGGCGAAAAAGCGTGCCGACGCTTCCTTGTCGTGGGTGGGAACGATGGTGTGGTTCAGTTCCATGGTCGTCGTCTCCTCATGCCTTTCGTGCCAACACCATACGTCCCGGTGGCCGCGTGTGCCAGTTGCTTAACCGGCTAGTGCCTTAACTCTTTCCATCTGCTCCGCAAGGGCGTTCAACGCGGTCGCCAGTGCAGCCACGCCGGGAGCGACTTGGTCGTATTTGCGCTGCTCGATGGCCTCCCGGACCCACGGCAGCGTCTTCGCGCCGTAGCCCGTGTAGCGCCCGGGCGCGTAGACCTGGTGTCGGAACCACGGTCGACCCGGCAGACCATCCTCGCGGAGCAGGACGCGCTCGGCGGTGTAAAGAAGCGTGTTGATCTCATCGAGCGTGGCCGCGTCCAGGTCGGGCGACAGCCGAGTTCCAGCCAACGCGGCGTCGAGCCTGCCGAATGCGTTGTGGATCGGTGCGAAGTTGAAGTGCGGCACAGCCTCGCGCAACGGCGGTGGTTGCAGCGCCTTCGTGGGATCGAGGGCTGCGGCGTATTCGCCGGATTCGACGAGGCCATTGACGCGAGCGGTCTCGGCGCGCTGCTGGTCGGCGAGTTCCTCGACTTCCGTGATGTAACCCTTGATGGTCGATGCGAGATCGTTGAAGTCGAAGGGCAGGAGCGGTGCGTTCGCCATGCGTAGGGTGGCGCGACCGGTCGCCTTGGCAAGCACGACGCCGTAGACGTGCCCGGGATCGATGAAGCGCTCGTAGTGCTCGATGGTGTCGTAGAGGGTGTGGTAGGTGCCGCTTTCCGCTTCGCCGCTGGCCGAGATGTTGGCCGACGAGATGCCGAGGTGCTGGAAGAAGGCGGTGTAGTCGGAGCCGGAACCCAGCGCCCCGAGGGATAGGTCCCGTTCGGCCAGGTCCTTGCGCGACCTCTCGTCGCCGGTCGCGCGGATCCTCGCCCGGTTGCGGTCGGCGAGGCTCAAACCCGTCTGCGGATCGACCACGTCGCGCTGGACCTCGTTCCAGAACTTGGTCAGTGCGTGGCTGCCCCCGAGCCGCAGGAAACCACGCCCGTTGGCATCGGTGTTGGTGTACAGGACGGCCTTTTGCGTGAGTTCCTCGCCGTGTTCCTCCGCCCACTCGGTGGATCCCATCAGCCCTTGTTCCTCTCCACCCCAGGCGGCGAACACCACGGTGCGGCCCGGAGGCTCCGGGAGTTGCGCGATGGCCTTGGCCTCGGCGAGCGTGGCGACGAGCCCGGAGATTGGGTCGCGGGCACCGTGGTTCCAGGCGTCGTGATGGTTGCCGCGCAGCACCCACTGGTCCGGCCAGCGTGCACCTTCGAGGCGCGCAACGACGTTCATGGCGGTCACCGTGCGCCAGTCGAACTTCACGGTGAGCCGCACGGTGGCCGGTCCCGGCCCGATGCGGTAGGTGATCGGGAGCGCGCCGCGCCACTCGGTCGGTGCCACGGCGCCTTCGATGGCGTCGAGGAGCGGGCGGGCATCGCCGTAGCTGATCGGCAACGTCGGGATCGTGGGCATTGCCGGCGCTTCGTCCCGGGCGAGCCGTGTGGCACCCTCGATCGCCGCCCAGCCGGGTGTGAGCAGGTCGCCCGCATGCAACGGCAGGTCCATGATCGAGCCACGCTGAACCGTGCTCGCGTTCTTGAACGGTCCCTCCGGATAGCTCTCGCCCCGGTAGTAGCCGTCGTCGACGGGGTCGGAATAGATCAGGCAGCCGATCGCCCCGTGCTCCGCGGCAAGCTTCGGCTTGACACCGCGAAAGACTTGGCCGTAGCGAGCGATGACGATCTTGCCCTCGACGTCGACGCCGT
This sequence comes from Candidatus Azotimanducaceae bacterium, assembly GCA_965203685.1. Lineage (GTDB taxonomy): Bacteria > Pseudomonadota > Gammaproteobacteria > Pseudomonadales > Azotimanducaceae > VXYL01. The sequence goes on along the minus strand of OZ241908.1, from coordinate 3,071,352 downwards.
GGCGGGCCAGCAGTTCGTAGTCTTCGCGGGTGCCGTAGTTGACGTAGACCAACTCGCCCGTGACGTCGCCGTCGGGCGAAAACGCGTTGTACGGCGGCAGTACGTCCGGGGAGGCGCTGCTGGCGTCGCCCTCGACGGGCAGTTCGGTCAGCGACGCTGTGAACTCGTGCGGAACCGTCATCGTCAGGCGCCTGGTCAGCGGGGTGGGGCGCAGCACGTCGTAGCGGGCCACCTCCGTGTCGTAGCCCCACTCGGTGAACCAGCGCTGGAGGGTCTCAACGTTGCGCGCGTCGTGGCTGGAGCCGAGGTGGTGGGGTTCCCGGGCGAGTTCGTGCATCCACGCCGCGAGGTCGTCGGGGTCGAGATGGCTGTCGTAGGCAGCTTCCAGCCGATGTTGCGCGGCTGCACCGGCGTCCGTGAAGCCGACTAGCGGCTGGTTGGCTTGTTGAGCGACGGCCTGTTGACCTGCGACGACCGTGATCGCGACGATCAAGGCGACTTTTCGATCGAGCATACATACGACCCGACAGGACGGAGCCGCGATTGTAAGGGCTGGTGAGGATTGGTTGGCCGGGAGCTCCGGTGTTCGCGGGCTCGGCACGGGCCGATGTGCGTCGCCGGAGATGGACCGGACTCGCGCCATCTCCCCAAAAGTACGTCCTAAGAGTGCTTTTATGTACCAAAAAGTCTGTGAATATGGATTTTTGTGCGCATAAAAGTCTGCAACGAGTCGTGCCGGTGGAGGTGAAAAGCCGGCGCCGCAGCCGGGCCCGGAGCTTGAAAGCCAGGTCACCGGCCCGCCGCCGCGCGTAATGCCACTACAATCCGGCCCGTGGAGGGCTAGGATCTAAGATGACCTTCGACCATCAGCGCGCCCGCGAGTTGCTGGATCTCGCGGATCGCGACACCGCCCCGTTCTTCACTGGACGCGCCGACGAGATCGAGCGGTTCCGCGGCGCACTTCGGGCAGCCGGCATGAAGGAAGAGGCGGTGTTCCGCGTCTATCAGGGTGCGCCGGGCTGCGGCAAGACGTCTCTGCTGCACTATTTGCGGAGCAACTACGCGACAGACGGAGTGATGTTCGTCCGTATTGAGGATGAGCATCTGGCGAGCAAGACGACGCTGCTCGAACGGATCCGCGAGTCTGCGGTCGAGGAAGGCTCGACCGGTCGGAAACTCGGTGCCGGACTGGTGCAGGCGTTGGCCGAGCGTCTACGGATGCGCAACGCCGGCGAACGGTTGCGGGACACCATCGCCGCGCGGATGGCCAGTAGAGTCACGATCGTGACGCACATGGACGAGGCACAGTTGCTCGGGACGTCCGAACGCGCGGGGTTGGTAGCGTTGCACAGGGATGGCTTAGGCTTGCCCGTCGTGTGCCTGTGGGCGGGCCTAAGCCATACGGCACGCCGACTCGGCGAACTCGGAGTCTCGCGGCTTTCCCGGGACGCTGTCGCGAACGTCGGCGCCATGACTGAAGGTGAATGCGCCGAGTCGACTAGGATGATGATCGACCGGCTCGATGCCGCCGGGACGGATCACGAAAAACGTCGTGTGGCGGAGATGGCCGCGGGCTTGTCCCGCGGTTGGCCGCAGCACCTCAACGGTGCGCAGACCGCCCTTTGCAGGGAACTGATCCGAACCGTCGGCGTGCTCAGCGACGTGGATCCGGCCCGTGTGCAGCGGGAATCTGATCGGGACCGCCACGCGTATTACGAAGCAAGGCTGCTCGACTCGGTCTTGGCCTTGCGTCCCGCGTTCACGTGTCACGTCATCACCAAGGTGCGGGAGCGGCCACCAACCGATGAACTCGCGCTGCGTGAGCTGTGCGATGAAGAGTTGGCACGTTCGGGTTTGGGCGACAATCCGCACTTTGACGTGACGGCCGAGGCTTTCGCGACGGCGCTGGTTGAAAAAGGCGTCGTTACAGTCACGCTCGCAGGCGGTTGCGAGATCGCGATCCCGTCGATGGCGGACTGGGCGGTGGATCGGTTGGCAGCGTAGCGATTTGTGCGAACGGCGAAAGACATCGAAAAAAAGCGTTTGACACCTCCCGACTCACTCCTATAATCGCGCGCCCTTGCCGATACGACCGGCATCGAAACGGGCGAGACAGGTGCGTTTAGGAACATTCAGAACAGCGGGCTACACGAGCGCAGTGTCAACGGCGTTGCCGTTACCGCGCGCGCCCCAGTCGCGCTGCAACCACGCGCCTGCCAACGACGGCGAGGCAAGCATGCGCTGACCCTTCCACGATCTCCTGGAAGGCGATGCGCAAAAGGCATCCTTCCAGGAACTTGAAGAAAGCCCTGGTCGGATTGTCGAACAGGGCTTTTTTGTTTACGGAGGACAGCGAATCAAGAGGTGGTGACAGCGACCAGGCAGTCATCGCCTCGACGACGGGGCAACCCGTCAACTTGAGGTTGGGCGGCGTGCGCGTTCCTTGGTTCGGGTTCTCTTGCCCGTCTGGCGCACTCACGCTACCCATCGCACGGTGTGTACCGAGCGTTTTGTGCGCACCCAACCTGGCAAGGAATTAGCTCAGCGGGTAGAGCACCAGCCTTGGGAGCTGGGAGCGCCGGTTCGATTCCGGCATTCCAATGATCGGTTTGACTGCAAATCAAACCAACGCGGCTGATAACCGTGCTGCGGCCGTGACGACCGCCTAATCGTCACACGGGGCGTCCGTTCCCGGCGCGTTCTTTTGTCGGCGATAAGGAGTGATCGCGTATGCGAGATCTTCGAACCCCGGCGAGAACGCGCAGCAACGGCTTAGCCGGTCGAAGGCGTTGGCGCGAACTCGTGCCGACCCGCCAGGCGATCCGGCGCATCGTCCGCTCGACAAACGGCGAGACCGGCTCCTTCGGGAGTCCTTTTCGCCGCTAGGTGGGCACACGCTGCGTCCGATCATCCGGCACCGTCGATCCGCTCGAGGCGTTGTGGGAACGGACGCATTAATTCGCAACCACCGAAGTCAGAAGAGGAGAACGTGTTATGTTGTTTTCAAGGAAGTTCATCGTGCGCAAGCACGAACGCGGACTCCTGTTCAGGGACGCCGACTTTGTCCGCTTCCTGGAACCGGGGACCTACCGCTTCAACACCTTGCGTCGGCGCTACGACGTCGAGTGCTTCGACGTGACGGAACCGGCGTTCACGCACGCGTTGGCCGACTACCTGGTCGACGCCGAACGCGTGGATGTCGAACGCCTGTTCACGGTCGTCGCCACCGGCTCAAGCGAGGTCGCCGTCGTGTACTGGAACGATCGGATCGCCGAAATCGTCCGGCCCGCGGAGCGCAAGCTCTACTGGAAAGGACCGGTGGCGATCCGCGTCGAGCGGTTCAACTTGGAGCAAGGGCTTGCCATCGATGCCAATCTCGCCAAGCGGCTGCTCGACGAACCGGGACTGGGAGCGGGCTCAGAGGGCCTTCTGGGGCTCCGGGGCATCGGACGGCGCGCCATCTACTCCGAGGAGATCCCCCACGGGCACGTGGGCCTGCTCTACGTCGATGGCGAACTTGCCGGTTCGCTGCGACCCGGTCTGCACGCCTACTGGACCTACGGCCCGAGTGTGCGCATCGACGTCGTCGACCTGCGTGTCAAGACGCTGGAGGTCCAAGGCCAGGAGATCCTCACCCGCGACAAGGTGAGCCTGCGCATCAACCTGACGGCGACCTACCGGTTCGCCGATGCGGAGCGGGCGACGAGTGCGGCCAAGGATCCGCTGGACCACCTGTACAAGGAGATCCAGTTCGGGCTGCGGGCTGCGGTCGGCACGCGCACGCTCGATGCACTGCTCGAGGACAAGTCGGCCATCGACCGGGCCGTCGCCGAGCGCGTCGGGCCGCCGTTCGCAGAGATCGGCATCGCCGTGGACAGCGTCGGCGTCAAGGACATCATCCTGCCGGGCGACATGAAGGAACTGCTCGGCAAGGTGGTGGAGGCTGAGAAGGCTGCGCAAGCCAACGTGATCCGCCGTCGCGAGGAAACCAACGCCACGCGTTCGCTCCTTAACACGGCCAAGGTCATGGAGAGCAACACCGTCGCGTTGCGTCTCAAGGAGTTGGAGACGCTTGAGAAGGTCACCGAGAAGGTCGGCAACCTGTCGGTCTACGGCGGCCTCGATGGGGTGCTCAACGAGCTTGTGCGGCTGAAGCAGTGAGCAGCGGGAGCGGCGGCGGGTGGTCATCCGCCCGCCGCTTCTCCCGTATCCGTTAGTCGCACCGGCATGCGGCGTACAATCGCGCGTTCCACTCCGGGAAGGCGATGCCAATGAAGGTAGTACGGGTCTATACGGGCGACGACGGCGAGTCGCACTTCGAAGACGTGGACATCCCCGTCGAGGGGCAGGGAGGCATCGGCAAGCTGTCGAAGCTGATCTCGGGCCCGGGCGTGATGTTCCGCGAGGTCGACGGCGACTACGACCTCGACTTCCATACCGCACCGAGGCGGCAGTTCGTCGTCAACCTGCGTGGCTCCGTCGACATCACCATCGGCAGCGGTGAGACGCGCCGGCTCGACTCCGGTGACATCCTGCTCGCCGAGGACACTACGGGCCACGGCCACAAGAGCCGCGCCGTGGATGGCCAGCCCCGCACCTGCCTGTTCGTACCCATCGATGCGGATGTGACCTTGCCCTAGGCGGTACCTGGGCGTCTGCTCCCGCACTGCACGTACGCGGACGTCCACGAACCGCTTGCGGTTCGCGTCCGCCATTTCCGGCTGTTACAAAATGGGGCAACTCCGAATCGCACGGACGCCTGCGGCCCGCCGACTTCGTTGACGGCCCACACCGCATTTGCTACTAGGGTGGGTCGACAACCCGTAGCAGTATTGTTGCTGCGGGAGCACGTCTCCAGGAGGGGTAGATGAAGGGATTTGCACGAGTCGCGTCAATCGGAGTGGCGCTTACGCTGTTCGGATTGCCCATGCACGCGGCCGAAGAAGGGGAGGCCGAGGCTGAGGGCGACGCCGCCAAGTACATCGAGGTGATCATTGTCCGCGGCGAGCGCGGTGACTTGAATACGCTCGATCGCGCGATGACCGTCACCGGCTTCAACGCCAGCATGATCCAGGAGCTCGGCATTCAGAACACCAACGACCTCGAGATATTGACGCCGGGGTTTCAGGTCGGTCACCGCAGCCAAGGCGGCGGCAAGAATGAAGACGGCCACATCGTCATGCGCGGCGTGGCCTGCGATCGTTGCGTCAACTTCTTCCAGGACGTCGGGACGGCCGTCTACATCGATGGCGTCTATTCCGATCAGTCCTACGGGCTCGACCAGGGTGCCATGTTCGACGTTGAGCGCGTTGAGATTGCCCGCGGCCCCCAGGGCACCACGGGCGGCAAAGCCGCCATTGCCGGGTCCGTCAATTTCGTCACCACGAAACCGACTGACGAATGGGACATGAAGGTGTCGGCAGAGCTCACCGATCAGGCGACGCAGCAGGCCTTGGTCGCCTTCGGCGGTCCCATCGGGGGCAGTGATTTCTCCTATCGCCTGAGCGCGAGTAGTCTGACGGGAGACGGGTTGATTGAGAACGTCGGCACGGGCCCGGATGCCGCCGAGCCGGATCAACTGATCTATTCACCGCAATTGCGCTTCAAGAACGACCGCGTGGACATCACGGCCCGTTATTCGAAGCTTCGGGACAGGGGTACGCCGCGCGTCTCCCTCATCCTGGGTCCTCGCAATACCGTGGACGAGTTCATCATGGACGCGAGCGGCAACCGAGTCGCGACCCAGGATCCGTTAGGCAACCCGATCATGGATGCCGCCGGCAACATCATCTACCAGAGGAATCCCTTCTTTGGCATCGGGCAGAACCCTGCAGTGGTCGACTGTCCTGGATTCAACAACGACGGCACCCGAACGCCGGGCACGCCGATCGTCTGCGACGGCGAGAACATCGATCTGAAGGTCGACCTGAACGGCCCCATCCTGCAGGACAACTCGCAGGAAGCCTCTACGATTGAAGCGCACTTCCAGCTCACCGACACGCACGAACTGGTCTACAAGTTCGGGCAACGCGACACCCGGCAACGAAGTCGAAACGACCTCGACGGGACGAGTCGACAAGGGGGAGGCGTCTGTTCGGCCATCCATCCTAGGGTCATATCCGGCGAGCTGACGGAGGGCCAAGTGCATCCTCGTTGTGCGCTGGACGGTGGCGGCAACGGTTCCTATGCGGACCGCATGAATGACTACCTGTTCACGTCCGAGCAGGTGAGCCACGAGTTGACGATGATCTCCAACCTGGACGGACCGTTCAACTACACGCTCGGTTTCACCTACATCGACGGTGAGGAGCCGTACCTTTACGCGGAGCGGTTCAACGGGCTGGAAACCGGCGACAACAACCTGAACAACCCGTTGTTCTATACGGACACGTCCGAAGCCTGCGAGGCCGCAGTGGAAGGTTTCTTCGGGGCATCCGGGCTGATCCGCAACATCCGCGACCCGAACCATGAGGACAATACGAAAGCGGCCGGGTTGGTCTGGGGCTGCCACGGCGCCGACTACGCGGCCAACTGGTCCGACGTCACCAACGGCTTGGCCCAAGCGGCGGGCGGATCCGCGTTCCAGCACTTCTACGGCAACGTGAGCTACACCTCGCAGGCGGTCTACGGGAACGCCGAGTACGTCCTGAACGACCAGTGGAAGGTGTTCGGCGGCATCCGCTTCAACGACGACCACAAGGAGCACGAGCAGAACGACTTCACCGGTGCAACGCAGATCGCCGACATGAACTTCATCTTCGGCATCCACCGCTCCAAGCACTACGACACGCAATGTTGCGGCTATGTCGGACTTGAACTCGACGCCAGCGGCAGGCCCATTCCGGACGACCGGACCCTGATGGACTCGAAGGTCGCCGATTGGCGAGAAACAACGTGGAACGTCGGTGCCGAGTTCGCTCCGGACGACCTCTCGATGATCTACGGTCGCATCTCCAAGGGCTATCGCCCCGGCGGCTTCGCCGGCTTCGGCGCCCAGCTTGGCGAAGCCATGGACGCCGAAGAGATGATCAACTACGAGACCGGGTACAAGGGCTTGTTCTTCGACAGTAGGCTGCAGTTGGAAGCGAGCGTCTACATCCAGGACTACAGCAAGTACTGGGTCCAATCCGGTCGTCTCAGGACACCGGCGGAGGTCCGGGAAGGAGAATCCCTCATCACCGGCGAGACCGTCGTCGTCGGCGGCACCGAGATCTACGGCATGGAGCTGCAGTACCGGTGGACCATCAATGAACGGATGCAACTCGGCGGCTTTTATGAATACTCCGGGTCGAGCTTCGGAGACTACACGACGCTCTATTGCTGTACGCCGGACGGGAATCGCCCGCCGCCGTCCACTCGGCAAGTCGTGGATGCGGACGGCAACACCGTCACCGTAAACCTCTCGAACTTCTCGGGGAACCTCTTCGAGCTGAACTTCGGCGGCAATTCCTTAAGGCTGACACCCAATCACAAGCTGTCGGCCGCGCTGTCGTACGCCATGCCTCTCGCAGCCGATCGGGGCGCGCTTGACCTCGTCACCATCTTCAACTGGCGAGACAAGATGTATGTCGATGAGTCGAACTTCGACATCTACAGCGTCCCGGAATACACCCGTTGGGACGTCCGCGCCAATTGGGTTTCACCGTCAGGGAAGCTGACTCTCACCGGCTGGGTCACCAACATCCTCGACCAGGTCGCGGTGCAGGCCTATTCGCCTCGGGAAGGCAATGGCATTGACGGACCGATCGCGGGCACGGTGACTGATGCGCGACGGATGGGCATCACGATGAACTACCAAATGTAGGAGACGCGACCGCTTCGCGGAGCCGCAGAGCGCACCGGAGCACCGGAAACGGTGCGCTCCTTTTGGTCTGGTCGTGAAGCCTATGGGCTAGCCACCTGCGATGGCGATCCTTCGCCTTGCCTCAGTTCGTGGATCTCGCCCGCTGCGAAATCGCCGAACGCTTCCTCGCCCCCACCGGGCCACCTGACAACGACGTTCTGTAGCCGAGCCTCATCGCCAACGCCGAAGTGCACCCGCGGATCGTTCGACGCGAGGTAGCTGGCGGATGGCTGCACGTCACGGCTCAGGCGTCGCCCGCCGAGCGTTGCCGAGACGGTCGCGCCGTGGGCACTCCGACCCGACGCCATTCGCACGCGGAACAGCGCCCAATTGCCGCGATCAGCGCGGTTCATCAAGAGGTACGCGGAAGCGTCTCGATTGGTCACCACGAGGTCGATTCCACCGTCGCCGTCGAGATCCCCGGAAGCCACGGCCCGGCTGGTGTGAACGAGTCCGGGTGCCACGCCGCCGGCCGGGCCGAGTTCCTCGAATCGAATGGTGCCGTCGTCCAACGAACCGCGGTAGAGCGTATTGGGCTCGGCATAGCCGTCGCCTTCGGCAGGCCCCGACAAGGCGATCTTGCCGTTCGCCTCGTAGAGGTCGAGGCGCCCGTCGTTGTCGAAATCGGCGAGGGCCACGCCGAACCGGGTGTGACGCATGCTCACCGTGCCTAGGCCCACGAGGCGAGTGGCGTCGAAGAAATACGACCCTTCGTTGCGGAAGTAGGAGTCCGTCTGGCGTTCGAGATTGACCACCAGAAGATCGCTGTCGCCGTCGTCGTCGACGTCCGCCGAGGCAACGCCCATGCCGGCCTTCTCGATGCCGTCCGAGTCCATGGCACAACTCCACAGCACGCACTCCTCCTCGAAGCGCAGGTTGCCGGCGTTCATCCAGAGTTGATTGGTCGTGCCGTCGTTGGCCACGAAAAGATCGGCCAAGCCGTCGCCATTGAAGTCGGCCGCCACGTTGCCAAGCCCGTTTCCGAAGGCGACATCGATTCCCGCGGCCTTCGTGACGTCTGTGAAGGTTCCGTCGCCATTGTTCCGATACAGCCGGTCCATGGCGGGGACACCGTACGCGGTCGGGCCGCAGTAGGTGACGTAGAACGTCTTCACGAAGCACTCCCGTTCGATCTCGGGCGTCCAGTTGATGTAGTTCACGACGAAGAGATCCAAGTCGTCATCGAGATCGAGGTCGACGAAGCTCGCCGCCGTGCTCCACCTCGGGTCGCCGACCCCGCTCTCGGCAGTGACATCATGGAATGTGCCGGTGCCGTCGTTTTGGAGTAGGACGTTCGGGCCGAGGTTGGTGACGTACAGGTCGGTGTCGCCATCGTTGTCGTAGTCGCCCGCCGCCACGCCCATGCCGTAGCCTCGATCTCCCGCACCGGCGGCGCCCTCGACTTCGTCGAAGTGACCGTCGCCGCGGTTCATATAGAGTCGATTCGCCGAGAGTTCCCGCGTAAGCGTCTTGTCGACTCGACCGCTCTGGACGAGGTAGGCGTCGAGGTCGCCATCGCCGTCGAGATCGGCGAGCGCCGCGCCGCCACCCATCATCTCCGGCATCATCGGACGCCCGTCGAACCCGGAGTGGTGGTGGAACTCAAGGCCTCGCTCGCGGGCTTCCTCGCTGAACCACGCTGGCTCCGGCTGCGAACACGCGGCCAACAGCGCGAGCGCTCCCCCGCATCCGGCAAGGACGCTGCAAGGGCCATTCGATTTCATCCTGGTGTATCGCCCGAATGGACCGGCTCGAGTTCCCGCAGCCTGACCTCGTTTCGGCGCAGTTCCATCGGGTCGGCCCCGTGTTTCCTCGCCAGGTCCTGGGCTTGTCGCGCTTCGTCGATGCGGCCGACCTCGAGAAGGCTGCGGGCGAGAAAGGCCTGGCCGAGGGCGAAGCGCGGCTCGATCTCGGCGACGCGCTGAAACCACTCGATCGCACCGGGGTAGTTCGAGAGTTCGACCTCGGCCAAGCCCAAGTAGAAGAACGTCGTGCGCTTGCCCGGTTCGAACTGCAACGCCGTCTCGAACGCTGTCTTGGCGGCCTCGAATCGATCGAGGCCGAACAGCAACCGGCCGCGCTGTTCATGGGCATAGCCGCTACTCGGACTGAGTTCGATGGCGCGTTCCACGTGATGGAGCGCGGTTTCGAGATCGCGTTCTTCGCGCAAGAGGTTGGCGATCGTCAGGTGGAACGGCGCAAAGTCGGGATTGAGGGCCAGGCCTCGTTCCACCGTCGCAAGGGACTCGGGCTTCCTGCCCGCTCTGTCGTAGGCGATGCTCACGGAGTTCATGAGATTGCAGGCTAGGAAGAACTCCTCGTCGCGGCCGCAGTGATCCTCCGGGTGATGATCTTGGAGCCGTTGCAGGATGGTCTGCGCCTCTGCCAGCCGGCCCGCCGCCGACAACTCCTTGGCTAGCATGTAGCTGCCATGGCCCCGGATGTGCTCGTAGCGCTCATCTCGCCGCTCGTCCGGCCACGTCAAGGGCTCGGCCCCCCGACCCCGCGCCATTGCCGTTCGCGCCTCATCCAATCGGCCAGCCGCCCGCAGGGCTTCGCCATGGGTCCGATGCACGTACGGGTGGTCGAACGTCTGGACCAGCGGTTCGAGGATTTCGAGCGCTTCGGAAACCTCGCCAATGGCCATCATTGACTGGGCACGACCGAACAGCGCATGGGGGTTGGTGCGAAGCTCGGTGCGCCCGTAGGCCTCCATCGCTGCACCGGGCTGGTTGGCCTTCTGCAACCACGCACCTCGCGACAACCATGCCGGGCCATAGCCGGCGTCGACGGCGAGCGCTTGGTCTAGGAGTTCCAGGGCCTTCAGGTAGTCGCCATCCTCCGAGATCAGATGGGCGGCGAAGTACGGCCAACGGAAATCCGTCGGGTCGAGAGACTGCGCTTGGCCGTACGTCGCGATTGCCTCTTGCCGGAATCCGTTGATGTCGTAGGCCATTCCCAAGCGACCGCGCAGGGATCCGGATGTTGGGACGGTATGGACCGACTGCAGTAGCGCCTCGAGGTGCTCCCCGACATCGGTGTCACTTGGGTCCACAGCAGCCACGATTGGCTCATCCGTAGAGTCCGTTTCAGAGCACCCGGCGAGAAACAGTGCCGCAGCCGCGATGACGGCAACATGTCGCATGGCATCCGAGAGTAAACGAAAAAGTCGACATGACGGGGGTACGGACGCCCTCGTTCGAGGGAGGTGCGCGGACGTCCTCGTCCAAGGGGGGGTACGCGGACGTCCTCGTCCGCATTCCCTCTGGCGCAAGGTATCCCACATCGCCTTGAGGCACTCAAACCCCGCCCCTATACTGGCGCGCCCTTCCCGCTGCCGCCCATGGCGGCAAGTCCAACGGCGAGGCGAGTCCATGTCCCAGATCGAGGTGAGGAACCTCGCCAAGGTGTTTCGCGTGGCCGAGCGCCGTCCCGGGCTCCTCGGCGCGTTCCGGGGTCTCGTTGACCGCCGCATGCGCGAAGTGCATGCCCTGGCCGGCGTGGATTTCGACATCGAACGCGGCGAGCTAGTGGGCTACATCGGCCCGAACGGTGCCGGCAAATCCACCACGATCAAGATCCTCGCCGGCATCCTGACGCCGACCGGTGGCACGTGCACCGTCGACGGTCTGACGCCTTGGCGCGACCGCCGCCGGCACGCGGCGCGCATCGGCGTGGTGTTCGGGCAACGCACGCAGCTCTGGTGGGACTTGCCGGTCATCGAGAGCTTCGAACTGCTACAGCGCGTCTACCGGGTGCCCGAGTCGCTGTTCCAGCGCAACCGGGACCGCATGGTGGACCTGCTGCGCCTCGGCCCGCTTCTCGATACGCCCGTCCGCCAACTGTCCCTCGGCCAGCGCATGCGTGCCGACCTTGCCGCCGCGCTGCTTCACGGGCCCAAGCTGCTGTTCCTGGACGAGCCCACGATCGGCCTCGACGCGGCGGCGAAACTCGCCATGCGCGACTTCGTGCGCACCTTGAACCGCGAGGAAGGTGTCACGGTCGTGCTGACGACGCACGACATGGACGACATCGAGGCGCTTTGCGAGCGCATCATGGTCATCGGCCAGGGACGCATCCTGATCGACGGCGGCATCGACGATCTTCGTCGTCGCGTCGGCAACGAGCGCGTGCTCATCGTGGACTTCGAAGAGCCGGGCCGTCTCGCGGCGCTCCAGCGGGAACTCGGCGGCGCGGGGTTGCGGGACGTGCGCGTGACCGGCAAGCGAGCACGCATCGGCTTCGATGCGGGCGTGATCGCGCCAGCGGCGCTCATCGCGCGGGTGACGTCGAGCTTCGAGGTCCATGACCTCTTCGTCGAGCATCCGCCCATCGAACACACGGTCGCCGATCTCTACGCCGAGCACGGGGAAGGGGAGTCGTGAGCCGGTTGGCACCTTACACGGCCGTCGTCAGCGCCCGCTACCGGAACCTGCTGCAGTACCGGACCGCAGCGTTCGCCGGATTCGTCACCCAGCTTTTCTGGGGTTCGATACGGCTGATGATCCTCGCGGCGTTCTACGCGGCGGCGGAGGGTCCCCAGCCGATGAACATGGTCGAAGTCGTGGCCTACGTTTGGCTCGGCCAGGCGCTCCTCGGGATGCTGCCGTGGAACACGGACGCCGACTTCAAGGAGCAGATCGCCTCGGGCGCCGTCGCCTACGACCTGCTGCGTCCGCTGGACCTCTACGGCTATTGGTACGCGCGCACCTTGGCATTCCGCACCGCGACGACGACGCTGCGGGCCGTTCCCATGGTGGTCTTCGCGATGCTGCTGCTACCGATGTTCGGACTCGCCGAGTGGGCCTTGCCGGTCCCGACGCTCGCGGCGCTTGTCGGCTTCCTCGTCGCGATCACGGCAGCGGCCCTCTTGTCGACGGCGATCACCGTGCTGGCCCATATCTCCTTGCTGTGGACGCTATCGGGCGAGGGTGTCGACCGCATCCTGCCGTCGTTCGTCACGATCCTCTCGGGGATGGTCGTGCCGCTGCCGCTGTTCCCCGACTGGATGCAGCCGTTCCTCGCATGGCAGCCATTCCGCGGCCTGTGCGATGTGCCCTACCGCATCTACAGCGGCAACATACCCATCGCCGAGGCCGCCAACGAGATCGTGTTCACGCTGGCCTGGACGGTGGTGATCGTGTGGTTCGGGCGGCTCCTGCTCGCGCGGGGCGTGCGTCGCCTCGTTGTCCAGGGAGGTTGACGAATGACCGACACGATCGCCTTGCTCGGTCGCTACTTCGGCGTCTCGATCCGCGCCCAACTGCAGTACCGGGCATCGTTCCTGCTCAACTCGGCGGGGCAGTTCGCAAGCTCCGGTATCGAGTTCCTCGGCCTCTGGGCGTTGTTCGACCGCTTCGGCCACCTCGCGGGTTGGACCTTCGCGGAGGTGGCGTTCTTCTACGGTGTCGTCAACTGCACGTTCGCCATCGCCGATGCGCTGACCACGGGATTCGATCGCTTCGGGTCCCACTACGTGAAGACGGGCGATTTCGATCGGTTGCTGCTCCGCCCCCGGCCCACGGCGCTTCAGCTCGCCGGCCACGAGTTCGCGCTGCGCCGGGTCGGCCGGCTCCTGCAGGGGCTGATCGTGCTCGCCTGGGCGACCTGGGCCCTCGACATCCCGTGGGACGCCGCCCGCGCGGCGCTCCTGTTGTTGACGGTCGTGGGCGGTATCGCCTTCTTCTTTGGGCTCATGGTCCTGCAGGCGTCGCTGTGCTTCTGGACCACCGAGTCGCTTGAGATGATGAACGTGCTCACCTACGGCGGCGTGGAGACGGCGCAGTACCCGCTGTCGATCTACCACGTCGCCTTTCGAAGGATCTTCACCTTCGTCGTGCCCCTCGGCTGCATCGGCTACTTCCCGGTCGTTGCAGTGCTCGGCGTCGACGACCCCCTCGGCACGGGACGGGTGTTCCAGGCACTGGCGCCGATGGCGGGCGTGGCGTTCCTCGGACTATCGTTTGTCGTCTGGAGCATCGGTGTACGGCGCTACACGTCGACAGGGAGTTGAGCGGGGGTCAGCACAGTCCAAGGGCAAGCTGCGGCGTCGGACTTCACGGCTTCGCTTCCCACGAACTCCTCGATAGTCGTGATCGGTGCCAGCTCTGCCATGTGCTCCCCCGGTGCGATGGTTGACCGCCGCAATGAAGCCATGATGTTGGCCAGATCGCCAGCGGCTATCGGCAACCGCCTGTGCGGCTAGTTTTTTCTGAAGAATGGGCATCGGTCCACGAACGAGGCGATGCTTGTCGTCGCCGCTGTCCCGGGCGAACTCGCCCTTGGGTTGCGTGAGCCAACGGCAGACGGCATAGCCGCTAGGCACTTCGATCCGACCGCCAATGCGGTTCGCGGCGTCGTGGGCGTTCTCGTAGTACAGCCGCGTGCTGCTGTGGATCGTCTCGGTAAACCAGTAAAGCGCGATCGTGGTGAGCAACTCGTCCTTCGTGAACCGTGACTCGATGTCGCCGGCGCAGTCGCTCCATGCCTGCGATTCCTCGACGATCCAAGCCGCCAATCCCGCAGGAGAGTCCGTGAGGCCGTAGGCGAGCGTTTGCGGTCGCGTACTCTGGATGTGCCCGTACCCGCTGCCATCGGCGAGGCGGACCTGTCGCTCCGCGTCGGTCTCCCCGGGCTTCGCCTTCGGTCGCGGGATGCCGCCCGCAAGGCGATGAATGCCGACCACGCGCTCGGGGTACTTCCAACCGAGCAGTCCGGTCAGGACCGACGCCGGGAACCGTCGGGCGCTCCGAAAAACGCGTATCCCGGCATGGCGGGAACGATCACCTCGAAGGCATCGGCGGGATCGCCACCGTGCGCGCCGGGATCGGCCAGGGGTTCGATGACCTTGTCGAAGTCGTAGAACGTGCTCGGCCAACCGTGGGTGAGGACCAACGGCAGCGGCTTGGGACCCCGCCCCTTGGCGTGGACATAGTGCAGGCGGAACCCGTCGACGTCGCGGACAAAGTGCTCGTGGCGGTTGAGGGCCGCCTCCTGCGCCCGCCAGTCAAAGCCATCGGCCCAGTAGGCGCACAGCTCCTGCAGATACGCCTTGTTGGTGCCGTACGTCCAGCCGCTGTTGGCGATCTCGCTCGGCCAGCGGGTGCGGCGCAGACGTTCGCGCAGGTCGGTCAGCGCCGCGTCCGGGATCTCGATCGTAAACGGTGTCGCCGTCACGTCACGGCAGCTTGTCCTGGTTGACGTTTGCCAACAGCCCGGGCAAGTGCTCCTCGCAGATTGCGGCGCGAACATCGGCCAGCGCATCGTCCTCGACACGGTTGTGCAACTCGTTGGGATCTTCCTCCATGTCGTACAGGTCAAGCGGCTCGCGGGTGCGCGTATTGACGCTCATCTTGTACCGGTCGGTGAGCACCATCGAGTACGGGTCCGTTCCGGCGAACTCGCTCAACACGGCCGGTTTGTGTCG
Organism: Candidatus Azotimanducaceae bacterium; assembly: GCA_965203685.1. Taxonomy (GTDB): domain Bacteria; phylum Pseudomonadota; class Gammaproteobacteria; order Pseudomonadales; family Azotimanducaceae; genus VXYL01. The sequence goes on along the minus strand of OZ241908.1, from coordinate 3,056,083 downwards.
CTGCGCGTTGGCGTCGGTCTCGCCGGCTTCGACCACCGGCACGAGAGACCGCCCCGGACTGCCGTCGATTGTCTCGGCGCCTGCCGCGTCCAGAAACGTGGCGGCAATGTCCAGGTGATCGGTCAGTCCCCGGCTCACCCAGCCCGCGGTGCCGCCGGGTGGCCGCACGACGCAGGGCACCTTGACGGCACCCTCGTAGAACACCTTCTTCGCGATCAGGCCGTGGTCGCCGAGCATCTCGCCGTGATCCGCCGAGTAGACGATCCACGTGTTGTCCATGTGCCCCATATCGTTCAGGGCGTCGAGCACCAGGCCGATCCCGTCGTCGATCAGGCTGACCTTGCCGTAGTAGTAGGTCTTCATGACCCGGTTCTGAGACTCGGTCATCTGATCGAGGTTCGATGCCGCACCCGCTAGCATCAGTTGAACGAGCGGCGCCACGGGTCCCCTCTGTGTCTCCGTGATCGAGAGGGGCATGCTTTCCGCGTCGTACCGCCGGCGGTGCTCCGAAGGCGAATCCCACGGGTTGTGGGGACCGCCGAAGCACACCTGCAGGTAGAAGGGCTCTGCGGACGTGTAGCCGCGGACCCAGTCGGCCGCCGTGCGCGCGATGAACATGTCCAGGTGATCCTCGCTGGGCAGCACGCACGCGGGCGTCTCCCAGGGCATCGACACGCGCGCCTTTTCGCCGCGGTGGTAGGTCCGCATGTATTCGCGGTGGTCATCGAGCAGACCCTTTTGCTCCAGGTGTTCCGTGTACACCGAGTCCGTCGTGATCGACTCCACGGGACCGGGAATCTCCGTGGCATCGACATAGCCCCATTCGTGCAACTCCCCGACGAAGTCCCGGGTGTGCCGATGGCCGTGCCGGAGGTGGGTTTTGCCAACGACCGCCGTGTGGTAGCCGGCATCCCGGATGTTCCGCACATGGCTGGTTCCGTGGCGCAGTTCCGGGTCGCCCACCGACCAGACGCCGTGCTCGTGTACCGGCTTGCCCGAAATCAGGCTTGCACGGGTGGTCATGCAGACAGGAGAGCTCGCGCAGCAGCGGGGAAACACCACGCCTTCGGCGGCGAGCCGGTCGGCATTGGGTGTGATCGCAACCGGATCATGCGCGTAGCCGAAGGTCTCCGCGCGTTGCTGGTCGGTGAATATGAGGACGATGTTGGGTTTACCCGTCATGGGGACACCCGACCCGTTCGGATCCCATCCATCTGCGGCTTCTCTGCCTCGGCCATTAACCTATCCTCCTCGGTCTGGTATTGCGGTGTAGTGGTTCGAGGGCTGCGATGATCCAGCTTGCCTCTTTCCCTTGCGTTGACTCTATCCCAGCCCTGCTGCCATAGTTGACGAATCTGGCCCGGGGTGGCCGGCCAGCCTTGAGAAATGTCCAGGGCGCTACCCAGGATCAGCGTCGGCAGACCCATGGCCTCGAAGTGCCGTGCAACCAGACACACGGTCTGGTGGCAAACCGGTCACAGCGGGCCCAGGAACAGGAGATCAATCCGCTCCCGGTCGATGGCGTCGGCGAGGTTCGGGATGAGTTCCGCTCTCACCCGGTTCTGGGAATAGATGCCACCCATGCACAAGTGGTAGTTGTCGGCCAACTCGCCGATCACGCCGTCCGAACGAAGCCTGGCGAGCACTTGCGACGGGAAAACACTCGCCGGATCCTGGCGGGCTTCAACCAGGTAGTTTTCCATGATGTGCGAGAACCGAATCTTGTCCATGGCGTGTCGTTGGGAATCGCCCTGACACCGGTATCGTCCTTGTAGTAGTACGCGACCTGGCACAACATGGGGCAATCAGGACGAAACTCACTTCTGAGTTGGTGAACGAGTACGTGGAGGGCGTGAGCGTTGCCATCGACGCCAAGTCGCCGTCGCTCTCCAAGGTCACGTTGCCACATCGGCTACAGCAACGTGTGGCGATCTTGAAGCACTTGACGTACGAGTTGGTCATTCAAACCCCAAGCCTCAAGACGGTCGAGTATCGTGGCAGCGACATCGTTACCGAGTGTTCGACGCACTCTTCGCTCCTGGCGGTGAGTTGTCGCTCCCCGAGGACTTCGGCCGGCGTGTAAGGGGTACCACAAGCTCTGCCGCTCGTGGTCGTGTCGTATGTGACTTCATCGTCGGCATGACCGACCGATATGCGGTGGAGTTTTATGGCAGGTTGAACTCCGACACGCCTCAGACGGTGTTCAAGCCGCTGTAGCGCTGGCAATGATGTCCACGTCCGCAAAGCTGGGTCACGTAAACTGCTTACACGGCAGGCATGCGTACGGTTTTGGAGCCCAACAATGAACACACAGACGCTTGGCTGGTGGGATGCCAGCGACCCGACGGGCCGATCGGTCCGCGAGTTCAGGATCGCGCGGACGGGTATCGATCGACCCGTGACGGGGGCCTTGTGGTCGCCAGCGAACCTCAATGGGGATGCACCCCTGGTGCTCTTCGGCCACGGCGCATCGGGCGACCGGTACCAATCGCCGATCTGCCACCTTGCGCACCGGTTCGTCGACGAGACAGGTTGCCGGGCGCTGTCCATCGACGGACCGGTCCACGGCATGCGTCAAGTAGGCCCGGGGGGCCGCGCTGCGTTTGGCGACGAGGTCAAGCGGGCTGGCTTCATGGACGACATGGTCGCCGACTGGCACGCGGCGCTCGATGCGACACGCGAGCAGGTCGACGTCGGCGACCTCGCCTACTTCGGCCTGTCCATGGGGTCCATCTTCGGCATACCGCTCGTTGCCACGCTTCCAGACACGAAGGCGGCGGTCCTCGGGCTACTGGGCACAACGAAAGCAGGCGGCCCGTTCGCAACACGGATCTTGAGCGATGCTGAACGGATCGGCTGCCCGGTGCTGTTCCTGATGCAGTTGGAGGACGAACTGTTCCCGCGAGACGGCTATCTCGCGGTGTTCGATGCGCTCGCGAGCGACGACAAACGCATCCACGCCAACCCCGGATTGCACCCGGAGGTCCCCGCGGAAGAGATCGCCGCTAGCTACGCGTTCATCGAGCGGCACTTGGCCGGTTAGGCAACCTCGTTTTAGGCTTCCGTCGGGTTGCCCGGGTCCGTGATCCACTCGCTCCACGACCCCACGTAGAGCGCGGGTTCCGGCAACCCGGCGTGGACCATGGCGAGTACGTTGTGGGCGGCGCTGACACCGGAGCCGCAGTAGCATGCGACGGGCTTGATGGCGCCATCGAACAACGAGACGAACCGCCGCCGCAACGCTTCGGGCGCGAGGAACCGGCCATCCGGGCCGAGGTTGTCTTGGAACGGGGCGTTGATGGCCCCGGCAATGTGTCCCGCCTTCGGATCGATGGTCTCGTTGCGACCATGGAAGCGATCGTTGGCGCGGGCGTCGACCAAGTGCCAACTCCGGTCGTCCACGTGGCCGCGTACGTCGCTCATCGACACGGTGCGCACGGCACCGAGCGGCTGCTCGCGCGGCGGGTGTTCTTCGTCGCCGTCCATCCACGCCGCGTAACCGCCGTCGAGCACGGCGGTGGCCTCGTGACCGGCCCAACGGGCCATCCACCAGAAACGCGCAGCGAACATCCCGCCGGCGTCGTCGTAGGCGATCACTTGGCGCCGCGGTGTCACGCCGTGGCCGCGCAGAAAACGCCGGAACGCAGCCCGATCGGGTAGGGGATGACGGCCTGTCTTACCCGGCACGACCGGGCCCGACAGATCGTCGTCGAGGTGGACGTAGATCGCATGCGGGATGTGCCCGGCCTCGTAACGTCTGCGGCCCGCATCGGGATCGGCGAGATCGAACCGGCAGTCGAACACGCGGACGTCTCGCGGCTTGACGAAGTGCAGGTCAGCGATGCCGATCAACGTGGTGTGCACCTGCAAGACTCCGCTCAGAGCGCCGGGCGGTCCGGTTCATCGACCTCGATCCCGTCGAAGCACGCGAGCACTCGTTCCATGCGCTCGCGGATGCCGTGGGTCAGGGCTGCGTGCGTGAAGATGAACGCCTTGTTCTTGCGGATGCCATCGAGCACCTGCTCGCCGACGACATCGGGGTTCAATCCCTGTTCGGCGAATCGTTGTTCGATCTCGCCGCGTTCGGCCACCCAGCCGGACGACTCGGCGGGCAGCGCAGCCGGCCGGTTGCGCTCGGAGCGCAGGATGCGCGTGTTGATCATGCCGGGGCACAGGGCGGAGACGCCGATGTTGTAGGGCGCGAGATCCTCCCGTGCCGACTCCGATATGGCCACCACGGCGTACTTCGACGCGCAGTAGATCGCCATCCGCGCACCGGCCCAATGGCCGAGGATGGACGCGGTGTTCACGAAGTGGCCGCCTTCGCCGCCTTCTTTCATGATCGGCGCGTAGGCCCGCATGCCGTTAACCACGCCGTGCAGGTTGACGCCCAGCACCCAGTCCCAGTCGTCCTCCGTGGTTTCCTCGATGGATCCGCCCGCGGCGACGCCCGCGTTGTTGCAGACGATGTCGACCCGCCCGTAGTGGTCGTGCACGGCGCTCGCGACATCCTTGACCTGGCCGCGGTCGCTGACGTCGCAGCGGAACGGTCGAACGTCGACGTTGGCCGTCTCGAACTCGGCGTGCGCACCTTGGAGTGCTTCCTGCTCGACATCGAGCATCGCGACGTGGACGCCAGCGCCGGTGAGGGCGCGGACCATGCCGAGCCCGATTCCCGATGCCGCGCCGGTGACGACGGCGACCTTGTTCTGGACGGATTCCATGTGTATTCCTGATCGGTCGATGGACGGCGAAAGAGCTTACCGTGAATCGGGCGGTGTCAGTCCGCAACGACGGACTCGGCCCGTTAGGACGTAACATCCAAGTTGCAGGCAGCGAACGGAACCGGGATGAAACTCAACGCGAAAACAACATGGCTCGGCGCACTGGCGATCGTGCTGACCGGCTGTGAGGAAGTCCGGCGACCGGATGTCGTGGTGGTGGATTCTCCCGGGTCCGTGGCGATCAAGGCCGAGGTATGGGCCGACAACTGGTTCGCCTTCTACTCGGGCGACCGATTGATCGTCGAAGACTCAACGCCGATCACGACCGAGCGTTCCTTCAACGCGGAAGCCTTCGTCTTCAACGCCGACTACCCCTTGCAGTTGAACGTCCTGGCACGCGATTTCAAAGAGAACGACACCGGGCTCGAGTACATCGGCGCACGCAATCAGCAGATGGGCGACGGCGGCCTCATCGCGCAGTTCGCTGACGCCCGCACCGGCTCGTCCATCGCGGTGACGAACGCCGACTGGCGGTGCTTGGTGATCCACGAGGCCCCCTTGGACCGATCCTGCGCGGACGAGGAAGAGCCTGTCGTCGGCACCGAGCCGTGCACATTCAGAGCGCGGGCGGAGCCTGACGGATGGCGTGGGGCGGACTTCGACGACAGTGCCTGGCCGAGGGCATCGGAATTCAGCGCGGCTGACGTGCGTCCGAAAGGTGGCTACGATGCGATTGACTGGGTGGCGGATGCGCGCCTCATCTGGTCTGGCGACCTGGAGACGCACAACACCGTGCTGTGTCGCCTAACCGTCGCCAGCCCTGGGTAGCCGCACGAGAGGGGCCCGAATGGACATCGCCGTGGACGGCGCGACGCTCTACGTCGAAGTGGACGGCCCCGAGTCGAACCCGGCGCTGCTGCTCTGGCCGCCCGGGCGCTGCACGCTACGGGTTTGGGACCACCTGGTGCCGCGACTGACGCCCCGTTTCCAGACGGTTCGGATCGACATTCGCGGCCTCGGTCGCAGTTCGCCAGCGGCCAACCCGGATACGCAGTACACGTTCGAGCAATACGCCCGCGACGCTTGCGACGTGCTCGACAGCCTAGGGCGGGAGCGCTGTCACGTGTGGTCGCAGTCCTGGGGCTCGCGGCCGGCCACCGTGTTCTGCGCCTACCATTCCGCGCGGGTCATCTCGGCGGCCCTCTATGCCGCCAACGTCGATCTTCCCGATGTGCAGGCGCAGCGCGACGGTACGAAGCGTGCGGCGGAACTCCGTCGTGAGGTCGGCATCGAGTCGCAACCTGTGCCGGTCGGCATCAACGACCACCTGCATCCTGACGAGGTAGGCAAAGCCATGGCGGCGCTGCGGAAGTTCCCCTTGGCGAGCGTCGTCGACCGACTGACCATGCCGGTGCTGATCGGTACCGGCAGCCACGACCCGAACCTCGCTTCGAGCCGGGTCATCGCCGAGACAGCGCCCAACGCAAAGCTAGCCGTGCTCGAAGCGGTGGGGCACAACGGTATCCTGGAGCACCCGGAGTTGGCGCTGCGGACGTTCCTTGAATTCCACGACAGCTTGGCGGTTGACCACTCGCGCCCAGACGAGTCTGGGCACTGACCCTATGACAAGGCCAAAGCGCGGACGTGGATGTCCGCTAAGCGCCGACGCGGCTGGCTTCGAGGGAACGGTTTCGGGGCCTGACTAGCGAGTGCGCTTGTGCAACTGACGGCAGCTCCTTGCCGGCAAGTCGCACGTCCACGTCAGGCCTTGCTGGCCGTTCGGTAGTGGTTCGTAGCACAGATCCCTTTCGTCCTCGAAGTCGCACCGGAACTCCGTATCCAGCTTGCCGAAGTTCCACGTCCTGCCGCCAAGGGCGCGCGGCTTGCGAGCCTTCATTCCACAGTCGAGCCGGTGCAGCCCGCTACCGTAATTGGCCCGGTACTCGGACACAATCGCTGCAAAGTGCGCGTAGTGCTCGGACCGCACCCGAGTGGTGAACGCCTCGCGGAAGAAACCCTCTATGTCGCGGTTTGACGGCGACTGGGCCGCGACTCCGAGCCAACCGATACCAGCCTCGAGGTCAACTGGCACGCCGTCGAGACCATTCAGGTAGATGTCCGCCACGTCCGCCTGCGCCCATTTGAAGCCGCGCTTGGCTGCCTCCAGCAAGTGCGGGAGCGCCTCGGCGTGCTTGCCTTTCCGGCGCAGCTCGTTGCCGCAGTTGAGGGTGGAGTACGAGTACACGATGTAGTCTGGCGACGGGACCTTGCCTGGCTCGTGTCGTTCGCCAACCACGGTTATCTCGTCGTCGACGGCTTCGGCCTGAGCGTCGAGGCACATCGCGACGAACACGAGGTAGAGCGCAAGGGCCTGCCACCGCTTCGACTCGCGGTGCCCCTCGACGAGGGAGTCTCGGAAGGACCGAAGAAAGTTGTTCGTTTTCACCAGTCTCCATTGCGCCGCGTGCTCGGGCGTCCCCGACGATCAAAAACCGCGTTCAGCGCACTGGCGGTTGATCTCGTCGATGATCTCGCAGACGCGGATCGACTCGGCCGTGGTCCACTGCGGCATCTCCTTCAAGCCGGCGGCCATGCACCGGTGGATCGCCTGCGCCTGGTACATGAAGCCGTGCTGATTGCCGCCGTGCCACGTCCACCCCTTGTAGGTGATCAGGCGCTCGCCGGTCCAGCGTGAACCGGGCGGCTGGCCGCGGGTAATCGGCGCTGGCGTCGGGCAGGGATACTCGAAACGCTCGACGTGGTTGAACGGTCCGCTGCTGGGGTTGCGGTCCTGGTTCCAGTGGGTCTCGATCCAGTCGCCGGTCCACCCCTCGCTCGGGTCGAGTTCGATCGAGGGCTTGCCTTCTTGGCGGCGCGTGCCGCGTCTCGGTGGGCGGCCGGTGCGGATGGTCACCGCCGTCGGATGGTGTGACGGCGTCTCGATGGTGATCCGGCCCTGCGTGCCGATGTACTGCGACTCTTCGATGTAGCGGCCGTTGGGGAAGGTGATGACGGCGATGCCTTCCTGGTCCGAGTACTGCAGGACGGCTGCGCTCGGCGACGAGCCGTGGGCGGACAGTACGCCGTCGGCATGTGCTTGCGGGCGCGCCTTTCGACCCGCGGCCGCGATGACCGGCATCTCGTCGGCGCCGAAACCGGTGATGGCGGGGTTCAGCGCGTAGACCCGGTCCGGGTAGTCGGCTTGGACGACACGCAGGTCGCCGATGTCGCCGCGTTCCATCGCGGCACGGGCATGTTCGACGGCGGGGAAGAACCGCAGCCACATGCCCTCCCAGCACACGACGCCGGCCTTGTCCGCTGCATCAAAGGCCTCCTTGGCTTGGTCCGCGGTGTCGGTGAACGGCTTCTCGCACAGGATGTGCTTGCGGGCGTTGACGGCCATCATCAGGTCGCGATGGTGATCCCAAGTCTTCGACGCGATGTAGACGATGTCGACATCGGGATCCTCGCAGAGCGCTTGGTAGGAGTCGTAGGCGTTCGGGATTTCGTGGGCCTCGGCAAACATCCGGGCGCGGTCCAAGTCTCGGGCCGCGATGGCGGTGACGCCGGCCCCCGGTACGTCCTGCAGCGACTTCACCCAGTCCGATGAGATCGACGACGCGCTGATGATCCCCCAACGCAGCTTGTGATGAATCCCGTCCTCGTGGGTGAGCCCCAGCCGGATGTCCATCGGCGTGTTCATGGGCCAGCCGTTGTAGATGTAGGGGTCGTCGTTGACGTGGTCGTCAGCCATGCAGGTGCCTTTGAGCCGCAGCAAAACGGATCACCCTATACTGCGCTGCGGGTTGGAACAACTTTGAAGGGGAGCGATGAAAATCGTCGAGATCAAGCCTTACGTGGTCGGCACGCCGCGGCCGCACCGTGGCGGGCGGACCTGGGTCTTCGTCAAGCTCGTGACGGACGACGGCATCGAAGGGATCGGGGAGGTCTACAAGGCGCCGTTCCACCCGCTGACAGTGGCGAAGTTACTCGAGGACATGGGCGAGACCTATGTCGTCGGCAGCGATCCGTTCCAGGTCGAGCGGCTGTGGCGCGCCGTGTACTACGGTGAAGGCTACGAGTCGCACGACCATCACCAGCATCCCGACCACACCGTGATGGGGTGTTTAAGCGCCATCGAGATGGCTTGCTGGGACATCATGGGCAAGGCGCTCGGCCAGCCCGTCTACAACCTGCTCGGCGGCCGCTACCATGACCGGCTGCGCTCCTACACGTACCTGTGGCCGGCACCGGGCAGCGCCCGTGGCGTCTCGCCGCATACCGATCCCGCCGCTGCGGCGGACAGCGCGATCGCCCACGTCGAGGAAGGCTTCACGGCTCTCAAGTTCGACCCGCTGATCGACGTGATGGGAACGGCCGACCCGCGTGAGCCACCGCTTGACCGGCTCGACAACGCCGAGGCGGTGGTGAGAAGCGTACGGGAGGCCGTCGGCAACAAGGCCGACATCCTGATCGGCACCCATGGTCAGTCGACAACGTCCGGGACGATCCGTTTCGCCAGGAGAATCGAGCAGTTCGATCCGCTCTGGTTCGAGGAACCCGTGCCCCCGGAGAACCGCGACGAGATGGCGCGCGTTGCCCGCGCAACCAGCATCCCCGTGGCGAGCGGCGAGCGCCTTGCCACCAAGTTCGAGTTCCGCGAACTCTTGGAGAAGCAGGCCGCCGCGATCCTGCAGATGGCTCTCGGGCGCGTCGGCGGAATCCTTGAGGCGCGCAAGATCGCCGGCATGGCGGAGGCTTACTACGCGCAGATCGCGCCGCACCTCTACTGCGGGCCGATCGAGGCCGCCGCCAACATCCAGATCGACACGTGCAGTCCGAACTTCCTCATCCAGGAGAGCATCGGGCGGTTCGACGGCTTCCACGCGGAGATCCTGAAGGAGCCCATCGAGTGGCGCGACGGCTACATCATTCCGCCGACGAAACCTGGGCTCGGGGTGGAGTTGAACGAGGAGGTGGTGGCGAAGCACCCGTACCAGGGGAGCCGACGATGAAGTTCGTTGCGAGGGCGGTTCTTTGTATCGCCGCCCCCCGCTTCGCGGCCGGGCTAAGGCCAAGGTAGCCCAACGCCCTGATGAGACGCAGCGAGGGTGGTGGACTTCGGATTGACATCGGTTGCCCCGACGGCTATGTTGCCTGGAGTAACCACGCCTCGGCGTGATTGCCGACCCCAACGTGGGCGGCAGACCCTATGGCCACCATCGGTGGCCATAGCTTTATTTGGGGCCTCCACTTGCAGCTCTGTTTCGTCGACGAAGCCGGGGATCTGGGAGTACTTCGCGATCCACCCGCACCGAACGACCAGCCAGTCCTCGTCGTAGCCGGGCTGTTCGTTGACGGCGGCAGGTTGGCAAACCTGACGCACGACTACCTCAATCTCAAGCACCGTTTCTTTCCGAACCTGAACTATCCCTCAACGCGGCGTCTGGATCGCATTCTTCCGGAGGTGAAGGGCGCGGAAATCCGTAAGCACGTAACCCGCGGAAACGCGAGGCAGAAACTACATGCGGTGGGTTTCCTCGATCGCATCATGGGCCTCCTATGGCGGCACGATGTAAGAGTGGTCGCGCGCGTCTGGATCAAGGCTCCAGGCTGGCCGTTCGAAGGCACCGCCGTGTATACGTCCTCGATCCAACGGCTGTGCACGTACTTCGAGCACTATTTGACCAAACTCGACAGCAGCGGCGTATGCATCGCCGACAGTCGTAGCAAGAGCAAGAACTTAAGAGTGTCCCATTCGGTATTCACCCAGAAGTTCAGCGTCGCGCCGAACTACGAGCGCTTGGTCGAACTCCCGACTTTTGGCCACAGCGACAACCATGCCGGACTGCAGATCTGCGACATCGTCTGCTCGGCTCTGCTTTACCCGATTGCGTGCTTCGCGTACTGCACGGGACATGTGAACAATGTGCATGTGCAGCCCGGAGCCTCCCGGCTGCGCCACCGTTACGGCCAACAGTTAAGGGGACTCCAGCATCGCTACTATGATGCCGGAGTGCGCCGCTATGTCGGCGGGGTAACGGTGGCGGATTATCTCAATCAAAGGAGCGGAACCCTGATGTTCGGCGGCTAGGGAGGCGGGCCGCGGATGTCGAAACAGCGTGGTGTCGAGAGGAGACCCCACCGAAAAGCGGCGGACAGCGGTCCGTCCACGTACCGGCTTTTGACGCGGGCTAGTCGGGTCTCGAGAAGGAGAGCCAGCGGGCGGCTTCGTCCGGCGTCGTGCCCTTGCGGTTGGCGTAGTCCGCCAACTGATCCGCACCGATCTTGCCGACGCCGAAGTACTTCGACTCGGGGTGGGAGAAGTACCAGCCGGCGACGGTGGACGCGGGCCACATCGCGTAGTTCTCGGTGAGGGTGGCGCCCGTGTGCTTCGTGGCGTCGAGCAGTTCGAAAAGGGTCGCCTTCTCGGAGTGGTCCGGACACGCCGGGTAGCCGGGTGCGGGGCGGATGCCGCGGTACTTCTCCGCGATCAAGGACTCTGTGTCCAGCGCCTCGTCCGGGACGTAGCCCCAGTGCACCCGACGCACACGCTCGTGAAGAAACTCGGCGAACGCCTCCACGAGGCGGTCCGCGAGCGCTTTCAGCATGATGTCCCGGTAGTCGTCGTCAGGCGCCGGCTCGGTTGCCGCGACGCTCACGACGAAGGCGCCGACATGGTCCTGTACCGGCGCTGGCCCGATGAAATCGGACAAGGCGAGATTCGATGTCGTGCCCTCGCTTTGCTGACGAAGGTGATGCAACGTGGCGAGCGCGTCGCTCCGGGTCGCGTCCCGCCACAGGACGATGTCACCGTTCGCGTCCTGGTTGGCGGGCCAGAAGCCGACCGCACCGCGCACCGTTACCAAATCCCGCTCGACGATCTCTGTGAGCGCCTCCTGGGCGTCGCGGTAGAGGTCGCGGGCCGATGCGCCGACGACGTCGTCGTCGAGAATGGCGGGAAAGCGGCCGGCGAGTTCCCAGGTCCGGAAGAACGGCGTCCAGTCAATGTAGGGTCGCAACGCCTCGGCTGAGACCGCCGGGCATCGATGACAACAGGATGCGCCGACGTCGTTGATCGACTTGACGCCGAGGAAGGTCGGCGTCGGCGGCGTGTACGTTTCCCAGTCCCACGACAAGCCACGTTGTCGGGCGGCCGCGTACGGTCGCAACGGACGATTGCCGCGTCCCTTGGCGCGTCGTCGTCGGACCTCCTCGTAGTCGTCGGCGATGTTCGCCAGGAAACCGGGCCGGTTCTCCTCGGACATCAACGACTGGCAAACGCCGACGCTCCGCGAGGCGTCCGTGACATACACGACGGGGTCGTCGTAGGCGGGGTCGATCTTGACGGCCGTGTGGGCCTTCGAGGTTGTCGCGCCGCCGATCAAGAGCGGGATGGTCATGGCCCGGCGGCGCATCTCGCTTGCCACGTGGACCATCTCCTCCAACGAGGGTGTGATCAGTCCGGAGAGGCCCACCATGTCCGCGCCGATTTCCTCCGCGGTGTCGAGAATTTTCTCCGCGGGAACCATGACGCCCAAGTCGTGGACCTCGAAGTTGTTGCACTGCAGCACCACCCCGACGATGTTCTTGCCGATGTCGTGGACATCGCCCTTGACCGTCGCCATGACGATCTTTCCGGCGCTCTGCGGACCCGCGTCTCCAGACGTGCCAGCCTTCTCGGCCTCGATGTAGGGCACGAGGTGGGCCACCGCGCGCTTCATCACGCGGGCGCTCTTGACGACCTGGGGCAGGAACATCTTGCCCGCGCCGAACAGGTCGCCGACGGTGTTCATCCCGGCCATGAGCGGCCCTTCGATGACGTCGATCGGTCGCGTGGCGGCCACGCGCGCCTCCTCGGTGTCCTCGACGATGTGCCGGTCGATACCGCTGACGAGGGCGTGGCGCAGGCGTTCCTCCACGGGTGCATCGCGCCAGGCCAGGTTCTCGGCGCTGGCATCCCGCGCAACGCCGGTGTAGCGCTCGGCGACCTCGAGCAGCCGTTCGGTGGCGTCGTCGCGTCGATTCAACACGGCGTCCTCGACGGCGTCCTTGAGGTCGGCGGGGATGTCCTCGTAGATCGCAAGCTGGCCCGCGTTGACGATGCCCATGCTCAAGCCCGCGTCGATCGCGTGATAAAGGAATACCGCGTGGATCGCCTCGCGCACCCGGTCGTTGCCGCGGAACGAGAACGAGATGTTGCTGACGCCGCCGGAGGTGTGCGTCAGCGGGTAGGCGGTCTTCAGCCAGCGGACCGTGTCGATGAAGTCGCGGCCATAGGCGTTGTGCTCGGCGATGCCCGTGGCGATGGCGAAGATGTTCGGGTCGAAGATGATGTCCTCGGGCGCAAAGCCTGCCTGGTCGACGAGCAACCGGTAGGAGCGCGCGATGATTTCCTGGCGCCGTGCCACCGAGTCGGCTTGGCCCTGTTCGTCGAAGGCCATGACGATCGCCGCGGCGCCGTAGCGGCGACACAGCCGCGCCTGCGCCAGGAAGGCGTCTTCGCCTTCCTTGAGGCTGATCGAGTTGACGACGCTCTTGCCCTGCACGCAACGCAAGCCCGCCTCGATGACGTCGAAGTTGCTGGAGTCGATCATCACCGGCACGCGGGCGATGTCGGGCTCCGTCATGGCGAGATCGAGGAACCGCTGCATGGCGAAGACGCCGTCGGTCATGCCCTCGTCCATGTTGACGTCGATGATCTGCGCGCCGTTCTCGACCTGCTGCCGGGCGACGTCGAGGGCCGCCGTGAAATCTCCCGACTTGATCAGCCGTCGGAACCGGGCGGAACCGGTCATGTTGGTGCGCTCGCCGACGTTCACGAACAGCGAGTCCGCGTCGATCTCGAGCGGCTCCAAGCCGGACAGCGCCAACGTGTGCCGCGCCTGCGCCGGCTTGCGTGGCTTGGCATTACGCGCCTTCGCGGCGAGTGCGCGGACATGGTCGGGTGTCGTGCCGCAGCAGCCGCCGACCAGGTTGACGAATCCTTCCTCGATGAACTCGCCGACCGTCGCCGCCATCTGCTCGGGCGTTTCGTCGTAGTCGCCGAACTCGTTGGGCAGTCCCGCGTTCGGGTGCACGCTGACGAAGGTGGTCGCAACGTTCGCGAGCGCTTCGACGTGGGGCCGTAGGGCTTTGGCACCGAGCGCACAGTTCAAGCCGACGATCAGCGGTTGGGCGTGGTTGATGGATTGCCAGAACGCCTCTGTCGTCTGGCCGGACAGCGTGCGGCCGCTCAAGTCCGTGATCGTGCCGGAGACCATCACCGGCAGCCGGGCTCGCGTCTCGAAGATCTCCTCGAGCGCGAACAGCGCGGCCTTGGCGTTCAGCGTGTCGAAGACGGTCTCGACCATGATCAAGTCCGAGCCGCCGTCGATCAACGCCTCGGCGGCTTCCCGGTAGGCGTCCACGAGGTCGGTGAACCGGATGTTGCGCGCCCCGGGATCGTTGACGTCGGGCGAGATGCTCGCCGAACGGTTGGTGGGACCGAGCACGCCGGCGACCCAGCGCGGCCTGTCCGGCGTTGCGTACGCGTCGGTTGCGCGCCGCGCGACTTGAGCGGCGTGATAGTTGATGTCGCGCACGGCATGGCCAAGGTCGTAGTCGGCTTGCGCGATGCGTGTAGCCGAGAACGTGTTGGTCTCGACGATGTCGGCGCCCGCTTCGAGATAGGCGCGGTGGATCGCTTCGACGACGTCGGGGCGGGTCAACGAGAGCACGTCGCCGTTGCCTTTCAGGTTGGCGTTGTGGCCCTTGAACGGTTCGCCGCGGAAGTCGGCCTCGCCGAGGTTGTAGGCCTGCTGCATGGTGCCGGTGGCGCCGTCGAGTACGAGGACCCGTTGCTCGAGCGCATCGGCGAGCGATGTGATCATGTGGTGCGAAGGGCTTCAGCCGACGGGCGGATTTTAAGGTCGGCCGTGGTGGGTGGGCTTGCGCGCCGGGTCCCACCGTGATGAACGCCGTTCATGCCGGCGTGCCGGATCTCAACCCTGGCCGGGCACCGGGGCGGTATACGGCTCCACGCGGAACTTCGGTGCCCGGGACTGCGGTTCGAGGAAAATCCTCTCCTTGAGTTCGATCCCAGGCCAGAGGGCCTCGACGTACGCAGCCGCCTGCACCAGGGTCGCGAGATTGCGCAGTCGCTGATAGCTCAGCACGCGTACGTCGTCGAAGTCGAAGTCGTGCTTGATTGCGCGGTTGGTACTGACCGCGTGGCCGTACTGGAGAAAGGACAGCACGAGCCGCCACAGCACCGCCCGGTTCCGGCGCATGGGTTGGTTCGTCAGCAGGTACGACGTTGGCTGCTCGGCTTGGGTTGCCAGCCCGGACTCGATGGTCAGCAACCAAAGGGGTTGTTCGTGACGATTCGGCAGCGCTACGGGGGTCGCCCCGAACTGCAGGAAGACGCTCTCCTCGTGATCTTCCTGGGTCTTGTAGATCGTGGTGGCGTAGGGCTTGTTGCACGCCTCGCCGACGCTCGCCGCGTCGGTTCGGCGACGTCGGTGCAGGAGCGGCTGCCCCGGTGCCACCCGGGCGACGTAGTTGCAGGGCTCTTCTGCAAGCGCGCAAGGCAGGTCTCTATCCGCGATGGCGTTGACGTTGAAGACACCGCGGCCGTCGCAGGCGGCGGAGACGGATCGGATCAGTCGTACGATCTCGTCCGTGCGACTCAACGAACCGGGTGCCTGTGATGACCAGACGGTTTGCGTCACGGGGGTGAAGACGACGTCGTTCCAGGCGCTGACGCGGTGCGGATGCTCCGTCGGGTCGGGTGGCATGTCGCGGGCGGCTTGAGCGAGATTCGGCATGGGACCGCCGCGCATGTCCCAACTGACGACCTCGCATACGTTGTACCCCTTGTTTTGACCATTCGTGCCGTCGGCAGTGGCCGGTGCTAGGTACTGCATCTTCTGCGCATACGGCTTGACGATCTCGAAGCAGTCCACCACGAGTAGGGTTTCGGCGTCGATCACCTTGGCGGCCGCTTGGAGCAGGTTGTCGGCGACCACGCGACCGATTTCGGCGTTGCCAAGATTGCGACTGAGCCGCTTATGCGTCGAGTGTTCCGGAATCGGCTCCCGCAGCGCGCGTGCGATCTCGCTCAGTCGTACGGAACCGGACAGGAGCAGGCCGCTCAGCATGTCCGCGACGAACCGCGAATGCACCTTGCCGAGCCCCGCGCTCAACTGAGCCGCCAGCGCCTTGGCCTTGCTGCGGACTAGGTCGAGATCCGGGTCGACGGGGCGGGCCATAGGTGTGCGGCGACATTGGAGCGCTTCAACGCGACCATTCTTGCGCCGCGACCGGTTGAGTTCAACCGAACGCAACTAGGCGGTACGCAGACGCCCCCGTCCGCATCCGGGTCTCGAAACGGGGTACGCTGGACCTTGTGGTGCGCACATAAGGATTTCTGATGTCGGATTTCAGCTTGGCGGGGAAAGCCGCGATCGTCACCGGGGGCGCCGGCGGACTGGGCCGTTCCATGGTGGCCGCCTACGCCCAAGCCGGGGCCAACGTGGTCGTCGCGAGCCGAAACCGCGAGAACATCGAGCGCGTAGCCGGGGAGATTAACGCCAAGGGCCAAAGCGCCCTTGCGATTCCCGTTGACGTGACGCAGGCGGACGCGGTGGACGAACTGGTGCAGCGCACGGTGGAAGCTTTCGGAGCCTTGGACGTCATCGTCAACAATGCCGGCCGGTGGGGCAGGAGTTACGTGCCGGAAGACACGCCGCTCGACGAGTGGCGGGAGGTGGTTGAGCAGAACCTCACCGGCGTGTTCATTCCGTGCATCGCCGCAGGCAGGCAGATGATCAAGCAGCAGGCCGGCAAGATCATCAACATCTCGTCGACCGCGGGCAGCAAGGGCAACCCGGGGCAGCTTCACTACTCGGCGGCGAAGGCAGGCGTGATCAGCCTGACCAACAACCTGGCGATGATGTGGGCGAAGCACAACATCAACGTCAACTGCATCCTGCCGGGGCTGACGGCCACGGAGGAGTTGAAGGGCTACGGCATCATTCCGCCGTCCGTCGACGACGATGGCAACGCGGTGCCACGGTTGGACTTGCCGCCGAATCCCGAAGACGTGGCCGACCTCGCCCTGTTCCTCGCATCGCCGGCGTCCGATGCACTGACCGGCGAGAACTACCCGATCCGGACCTGGATGAAATCCGAGCGGTTCTGGAAGTAGTGGCGCGCCTAGTCGTGGATTACGACCGTTCCGGCATCGCCATCGATCGTCAACGTCTGACCGTGCTTGATGCGCACCGTGCCGTTGCCGACGCCGAGCACGGCCGGAATGCCGTACTCACGGGCCACGATCGAGCCGTGGGCGAGGATGCTGCCCATGTCGGTGACCAAGCCGGCGGCGTGGGCAAAAAGCTGCGTCCACGCCGGCGTCGTTAGCGGGCTCACTAGGATCGAGCCGGGTGCCATCTTGTCGAAATCCGTGGGCCCCAGGATGACGCTGGCTGGTGCGGTCACGCGGCCCGAACTCACCGGGAAGCCACGCATCGTGTCGCTCGCCTCGTCGTTCTTGATCTGGGTTTCCTTGAACGCGATACCCTTGATTTGGCTGGCTTCTTCAGGAACCGTCCCCGGTGGGTGGTGGCGTTTGCGGGCTTCGCGCAGTTCGCGGCGCGTGGCGGCCACCTCGCCGAGTTCGGCCACGGCGGCACCCCCTGCGCGAGCCTCGATGGCGCGGTGCAGCTCTTCGGTGACAAGGAAGTAGATGTCGTCCGGCCGTTTGAGCGTGCCGGCGTCCACTAGGCGGCTGCCCAACTCATGGGCCATGGGGCGCAAGATGCTCCACGTGTAGCCGAAGTGGAAGGCGACTTCCTCGCGGATATAGTTGTACCGTCGGGCCAGCCACATCCGGAAGCGGAACTGCCAATACGGCAGTCCGTCGAGCAGTTCCGAGACAGCCGCGAACTTCTCCTTACGGACGGTCGCCGCGCGGACTTCCTGATCCTTCGGATCGTAGTCGTCGTCGGCGACCATCGCTTTCAGCGTGGCGAACAGCGCCGATGGATCCTCCACCTGCGTCGGTTCGATGAAGTCCATGCTGTAGCCTTGGTGGCCGTAGGCCGAAAGGTATCCATCGATGGCGTCGAGCACCTCGCGGCTGTCGTTGCGCGCCTTCATGGCGTCCATGAGGAACTTGGCCGGGGTGACGATGACCAGCGTCGCGAGATCGGCGTTCTTGCGCACGAGTTTCGCGATCTCGAACAGGTCGGCGTTGGCCTGCATGGTCTTCGACTCGATGCCCGAGAGGAACTGGCCGCTGATGAAGTGATGGTCGGGCAGGCTTTCGCGCAGGAAGCACTGGAACTGATCGTCGGTGGACTTGGCGACGCCGAAGGTGTGGCTCGAGTTGCTGGACCAGTAGTACCCCTCCTCGATGGCCATCTCCCTGATGCCTTCGAGAAGCTCGGCGTCGGACGCCGCGGCCGGGTCCACGTTCGCCCACTTGTCGCGGATTTCGACGAGGCGGGGGCGCGTGACGTCGTGCCACTCCTTGAGTTGCCGGTCGTTGGTGGCGGTGTTGTTGAATGCCATGAAGGTGGGGTTTTCGCTCTCCGGCATCGTCACCGCTTGCGCCAAGTCGTCGCCATCCTGGCTCGCCATCCAGGCCTGGAACGCCGCGCGGTCGTCATCGGACAACGTCTCGGCGAATAGCCCGATATCGTGCTCCGCCTGCTTGCGTTGCTGCGCCTTGTGCTTGGCCAAGAGGGCTTGGCGTTCGCGTTCCTCGGCTTTCATGGCGGCGTCGTACTCCGCCTTGTCGAGGTCGGCGTCGGCGATGCCTCTCGGCTTCTTGTCGGAGCCCTTGGTGAAGAACTGGGGCCAGTCGAAGCGTTGGTAGGCATAGCCGTTGAGCGTGACGAACAACGGGCCGCCGCCGACCATCAGGCTCTTGCCGCCGCGCGAGGATTCGAGCCCCTCAGTCAGGTACAACTCCTCGAAGAGCGGACAGATGGGATCCGGCATGTTCTCAACGATTTGGCGCCGACTCAGGTACTTCGCCGGGGGTCTCGGAACCCACTCCACCTCGATCGGCTGCACCGGGAGGTTGGTGATCGGCCGGGACTGCAGCACGTGCAGCCGGCCGTCCGATACCGCCCATTCGATGTCCTGCGGCACGCCGTCGAAAAGCTCTTCGATGCCGAGCGCCGTCTCCGCGAGCCCGGCGAGCATGTCCTCGGACAGCGATTCGCGTTGGCGTAGGTCTTCAGCGACGTCTTCGAGGCGAACGCCCAAGTCCCCGTCAGCGACGATTTGCCGCTCCTTCGGCCCGATCATGGTCTCCTTGGCCGTCAACGTCTCCCTATCGACGACGTAGGTGTCCGGCGTCACTTGGCCGCCGACCACGGCCTCGCCGAGACCGAAGCTGGCATTCACGATCATCTCGCTACGTTCGCCTGTCGCGGGATTGGCGGTGAACAGGATGCCCGAGACCTCCGAGGGCACCATGATCTGGACGACGACGGCCATGGCCACCGCGTCCGGATCGATGCCGTTCTGATGCCGGTAGCTGATGGCCTGCGTCGTCCAAAGCGACGCCCAGCAGTCCTTGACGGCCTGCAGCACGGCATCGGCGCCGCGCACGTTCAGGAACGTCTCCTGCTGGCCCGCGAAGGAAAGCCCGGGCAGATCCTCCGCGTTCGCCGATGAGCGAACCGCCACTGCGGGCTTGCCCGGCAAGGCATCGTAGGCTGCGCGGATCTCATCGACCAACGCATCGCCCAACGCGCAACCGCCGAACAGATTGCCAATGGCCTCGGATGCACCGTCGAATGCCGGCGCACCGTTCTTCGGCACGGGGCGGGCCAGCTCAAGAATGCGTGGCTTAAGGGCGTTCTCGTCCACGAACTGGCGATAGGCGTCCGCGGTGACGTGGAACCCGTCGGGGACGGCGAACCCAGCGTTGGCCAAGAGCGAGAGCGAGCGGCCCTTACCGCCCACGCGCTCGAGGCCGTTGTCGCTCGTATCCAGTGCGGTGGTGAAACGAGTCATCGCATCCAAAGTCGCTCGAAACGAAGCGGCGCATTTTACCGGACGGGTTTGACGGGCCCGTGTGTCGTGGTTCGCCCGGGTGAGCCGACTTCACCCAAATCCCTGCCTGACGACGCGGGCAGCCGGTACACTGATCGCTCTATTCGCAACGGGCAGCAAGATGACGGAAGCGATCAATCGGCGGGTCACGCTGCGCCGCGTGCCTAACGGCCTGCCCGCGCCCGAGGACTTCGAGATCGTGTCCGAGCCGATTCCCTCGCTCGCCGAGGGCGAGATGTTGCTGCGCACCCGGTGGCTGAGTCTCGACCCCTACATGCGCTCCGTGTTCATGAATGCAGCGAATGTCGGCAACACGATCATAGGCGGCACGGTCTCCGAGGTTCTCGAGAGCCGCGCCGCGGACTGGATGCCCGGCGACCTCGTGTTGGGCTACTACGGCTGGCAGGAGTACAGCATCGGCACGGCGGGGGATCTGCAGTGGAACAACCCGGCCATGCCGATTGAGAAGTGGGACAGCTCGCTCGGACCGCCGTCGACCGCGGTTGGCGTACTCGGCATGACGGGCTACACGGCCTACCAGGGGTTGCTCAACGTCGCCAAGGTGCGCGCTGGAGAGACCGTGGTCGTGAGCGCGGCCAGCGGCGCGGTGGGGCAGGTCGTGGGCCAGTTGGCCAAGATCCACGGCGCGCGTGCGGTTGGCGTCGCTGGCGGGCCGGCAAAGTGTTCCTGGTGCGTCGACGAGGTCGGCTTCGATGCGTGCGTTGACTACAAGGCGCCGACATTCCCCGAAGACTTGCGCGGGGCCACGCCGGACGGGATCGACATCTACTTCGAGAATGTCGGCGGCGACGTCTTGGAGGCGGTGATTCCGCTACTCAACACGGGTTGCCGCGTACCGATCTGCGGTTACATCGCGCACTACAACGAGATCGCCGGCGAGCGGCGCCCGACGCCGCTGGAACGCTTACGCGACGAAGGTTTGCCGGTCCTGAAGCCCGGCGCGGACGACGCGGCCGGCGGGTTCCGGTTCTTTGGATTCTCGGAGGTCGCGGGCACACAGCCAGCGGCTCAAGACGCGTTGGCCGCGATGTCCGAGTGGATCGCTGCCGGCAGCTTGAAGTACCGCGAGAGCATCACGGATGGCATCGAAAGCAGCGTTGGCGCCTTCATCGGCATGCTCCAAGGGGACAACTTCGGGAAGACGATCGTCCGCTTGTGATGGCGGCGATTGCGGCGGCTAGACCACCGGCGTTACTATTACCTGACTAATTTAGTCGGATTTGAAGTCGTGGTTGACATTTCTCAAGCCGCTCAAACGTACCTGCAGGAATTGCTGTCCAAGCAGGAGGACGGTTGCGGCATCCGCATTTTCGTCGCGCAGCCGGGGACGCCCAACGCGGAGACGTGCATTGCGTACTGTCGTCCCGGCGAGCAGCAGGACGAGGATCGGCCGGTCGAATACGACGGCTTCACGGCTTGGTACGAAGCGCGCAGCGAGCCCTACTTGCTCGATGCGGTCGTCGACTTCCAAGAAGACCGCATGGGTGGCCAACTGACGATCAAGGCGCCTAACGCCCGCGTGCCGAGCGTCGATGAGAACTCGCCGCTCGAGGACCGCATCAACTACGTGCTCTACAACGAGATCAACCCGGGCCTCGCGGCCCATGGCGGGCAGGTCTCTCTCGTCGAGATCGTCGACGAAACCGCCGCGGTCCTGCAGTTCGGCGGCGGCTGCCAAGGCTGTGCGGCCGTGGACATCACCCTCAAGCAGAGCGTCGAGGCGTCGCTTCTGGCCCAGGTTCCGGAACTCACCGAGATCCGCGACGTCACGGACCATACCGTCACCGAGAACGCCTACTACCGCTAGCCGCCGCTCTTAGGCGCGGCCCTCCCGTCGTGGTACGCGGACGTCCTCGTCTGCATTCCGCCCGGTCCAACGCCCATCCCACGCCTTTGCTTGCCCCCAGTTCATCCCTATAGTTACCGCCAACCTTCCGGCCACCGTGCCTTAGGAGTCCTGATGGGCCGAGACGACGCGAGCATCACCGTCCTCGACGGTGCAATGGGTGGGGAGATCCAACGCCGGATCCCCGGTGCGGCCCACGGTCTGTGGTCCGCGACCGCGCTCGTAGAAGCGCCGGAACTTGTCGTGGACCTGCACCGCGAGTACATCGACGCCGGCGCGGACGTGATCACGACGAACACGTACTCCACCATCCCGAGCTACCTGGGCAAGGGCGGCATGGCGGACCGTTTCGAGGAGTTCACTGGCCTCGCCGCCCGCTTGGCCCGCAAGGCTGCGAGCCAGGCTGACCGGCGGATCCTGGTCGCGGGAGCGCTGCCGCCGCTGGACGAGAGCTACCGCTCGGACCTTGTGCCAGCGTTCGACGAGGCAGCACCGATCTACGGGCGCATGGTGCGCGCGATGGCGGACGACGTTGACCTCTTCCTCTGCGAAACAATGTCATGCGCGCGTGAAGCCCGGTGTGCTGCAGAACAGGCCCTCGAGCATGGCGGCGGCAAGCCGGTGTACGTCTCATGGACGCTGGGCGAGGACCCGGGGACGGGCCTGCGTAGCGGCGAACCCATTCCCGATGCGCTCGCGGCACTCGATGGTCTCGAGATCGCCGCGTTCCTGTTCAACTGCACCCACCCGGAAGCGATCGAAGTGGGCCTCCAGGAAATCAAGGCGTTAACGGACAAGCCACTCGGCTGCTACCCGAACCGGCTAAACCGCGTCCCGGAAGGGTGGACTCTCGACAACGAGCGTGAGATGGGGCTGCGCGACGACTTGCCGGTCGAGTTGTACGTCGAGTCGATCCAGCGCAGCATCGACAACGGCGCGACCATCGTCGGCGGCTGCTGCGGCATCGGCCCGCAATACATCCGCGCGATGTCCAAGAGTGTGAACGGCGGTTCCGGCTAGCGCCTAGGCCGCGGTGCTGCTCGCGGCGCTCTCGTAAACGGAGACATGGGTCCTGCTCGCCGAGGTGAAAGGCGAGCCGGACCAATCTGTCCAGCGGTCGCGCAGTTGGAGCCCCGCCAACAGTGCCATGAGGTCCAGTTCCGACGGCCACGCGTAGCGGATGAGGGAAGGGAAGAGCCGGTTGCCCGAAGCCTCCATCAGCACGTGTTGCGTGCTCAACCTTTGGTTCACGTTGTCGTGAAGGCTCACGTCGATTCCCGCCGACCTGGTCTCGACGTGGGTGACACCTACGTAACGGCCCTGTACATACCGGGATGGGTCCGGAACGAACGCCTCGAGCACAAAGACACCATCCCGTTCCAGGTGTTCGGCAACCCGCCGGAAACACCTGACCTGTGCTTCCTGGGTCGTCAGACCGAAAAACGAGCTGAACACCGCGTAGATCAACGCGAATCTGATCGAGTCGCCGTCAGGCGACTCGCCTAGGCTCAAGTCAGCGAAGTCGCCCACGACCGCGTGGATCCCAGCGGCGGTGGGTTTGGCGCTGAGCTGGCGGATCATTTCCTCCGAGACATCGATGCCGTGCACCTCCACTCCGCGCGCAGCCAGCGGAATGGCGATCCTTCCCGTACCGATGCCGAGTTCTAACGCGCGTCCACCCCCAGCCAGCAGGGACAGCATCGATGCCGCGGGTTCCGCATCGGGACGCCCACCGTAGAGGCGATCGTATTCGCCCGCGATGGCATCGCCGTACGTCGCTGACTCGTAGGTCTCCACGGCAACTGCCCCGGGCTCTTACGACGCTGCGGGCATCGCCAGGCGCGCCAGCAGCGGCTCGCGTAGACGTTGCGCCATGGTCAGCAGCATGTCCTCGGTGTCGTCCCAGCCGAGGCACGCATCGGTGATCGACACGCCGTAGGCGAGTTCGGCTGCGAGCGGGTTTTGGTTCCCCGCGGCGATGTTGCTCTCCACCATCAGGCCCATGATCGACGTGTTGCCAGCGACGATCTGGTCGACGACGGCGTCCGCCACGAGCCGCTGGCGCTCGTGCTTCTTGTCGGAGTTGGCGTGCGAGCAGTCCACCATGATGTTCCTAGGCATCCCGGCGTCCACCAGGGCGGACTCGCACCGCGCAACGGCCTCGGCGTCGTAGTTCGGCCCGTTCTCCCCGCCGCGCAGGACGATGTGAGCGGCGCCGTTACCGCGTGTATGCACTACCGCGACCCGGCCGTCGCTGTCGATGCCGAGGAAGCGGTGCGGGCTCGTCGCAGATTTCAGCGCATTGACCGCGACGGCGAGCGAACCGTCCGTGCCGTTCTTGAAGCCCACCGCCGACGACAGGCCGGAAGCGAGTTCGCGGTGGGTCTGCGACTCGGTCGTGCGTGCGCCGATCGCGGACCAGGTCATGAGATCCTGGAGATATTGCGGCGTAATCGGGTCAAGCGCTTCGGTCGCCAGGGGCAAGCCGAGTTCGGCGATGTCCAAGAGAACCTGGCGGGCCGTACGAATGCCGCGGGCGACGTCGAAGGTATCGTTGATGTCCGGATCGTTGATCAGCCCCTTCCAGCCCACCGTGGTCCGCGGCTTCTCGAAGTAGGCCCGCATCACGACCATCAGCGTGTCCTCGGTTTCGCGGGCGATCGCCTTGAGCCGCCGCGCGTAGTCGAGGGCGGCCGTCGGATCGTGGATCGAGCACGGCCCGATCACGACAAGCAGGCGATGGTCGCGCCGCGCGAGGATGGCGCGCACTCGGCGCCGAGCCTCGGCCACCGCGAGGCAGACTGCGGGCGGCGCGGGCTGCCCTGCCTTCACCTGCCGCGGCGTCGGGAATGGCTCCAGGCCAGCGACGTTGACGTTTTCCGTTTTCGTGGTCATTTTCCAAACACCCATATGCGCGAAACCCCGATTGGCGGATCGCCGATCGGGGTTTCATCGAAGGGCGACCTGAAGGACGCCCTTGTATGTCAGAGCGCGCCTACCGTTCGAAAAACCAATAGCGGACACCCGGGCTTGGCCGGATGTCCGTCGTGCGATCAATGGTGGTGCTATGCAGCATGGCGGCGCATTGTGCGCGTCCCGTCGACGCTCGTCAACGCCAACTGGCAACGCCAGTTGGTTCGCCAACTGTCACCTCGGTTGGGTCGCCAATTGGTACGCGGACGTCCACGTCCGCATCTGTGCGCGGTACAAGGACTGATGCGGGCTGTGAGGCCCGCGTACCGGGCCGGTCGCGGCTCGCCGCGGTGACGTCGGGCCGATGTACTACACGATGTCGAGAGATCGCCCATGGACAGATGCCCTCGGAAGCTGAAACCTTAAGTGGACTTGGGTACTGCGACAAAGAGACGCGTGATGGCGGAAGCCGAGCGAGCCGCGGCCGAGCTCAGACGAATCAACGCCGAAGCACGCAAACTGGCTGCCGAGGCGGACAAGCTGACAGTGGAGGAGCGGCGCCTACATCGGATCATCGTAAGGGACGCTTGGACGATGGTCTTGGCGACTTTCGCGGCATGTCTTGCGGCGCTAGAATTTGCCAACAAGGTCGGCTGGCTCTAGGAGGACGGATGTTGGAGCGATACGAAACCACGCCGAGTGGGCGCAGGGTCGAGCGGGAATGGTGGATTGCCACCAAGTACGGCATTTGGATCTTCTCGGCCATGGTGGCCGCCTACGTGGTCCACATCACGCTGCTCTCCGGATGAGGTGCGCTGCCGGCTAGCGTTCGACGTCGACCTCCTCAGCAGTACCGCACGGCGGCGAGCCTTCACGGTGCGCGGACGTCCACCGAGCCGGTTGCGGTTCGCATCCGCTTGCGGTTCGCATCGGCCTAGACCTCCACCAATCGCGGTATGCCAGTGAAGTAGATGGCCGTCCGAATCGGCAGATCGTCGAGCGCCCCGAGGGCCTGGGCGTAGCGCCGAAGTTGCGGTCGGTGACGCTGGCATTCGGCGTCCACGTCGTCATCGTCTCCGCCAAGCACCGTGGACTTGTAATCGACGATCCAGCGCGTTCCATCCTCGACGAAGGTGCGGTCCACGACGATGTGCCGCAGTTCCCCGTCGACTACGGACGTGAAGGGGGCTTCCCGACCGTCATGCTCGTGTTGCGTCAGCAGCCAACGCCCCGTGGCGTCGGCCACGACGGCGAGGATCTGGGCGCGCAGTTGAGTGGCGACCCAAACGCGCTCGGCGTGGGGTAGGCCGGTGCGGCGGAGCCACTGCTCCCAGACCGGCAGGCGTGGTGCGATGTCGTAGTCGTTCGGGCGGCCGCGGTCGGCGATTAGCTTCATCTCGCGGTGCACGAGGTCGCCCAACACGACGTCGGGGTGGTCGTCGAGGCGTGCGGCGGTGGCACGGATCCCCGGTTCGGCGACTTGGCCGACGCGCGGCAACTCGACGGGCGGTGTCCAGCGGTAGTCATCCGGTAGGCGCGACAGCGTTCGCGCGCGTCGCTCCGCGTCCGGTACAACATCCCCCTTGAACACGAACTCGTCGTACGCAATGTCCCAGAGCAGCTCGAGCATCGAGTCCTTGGGCGGGCGTACGGTCTGCTCGGACGACTCGACCGCGCCGACGAGCGTAAGCGAACGCGCGGCGCGCGTGGCGGCAACATAGAAAAGCCGCCTGAGTTCGTTCGCGTCCTGCGCCTTCTCCTCGGCCTCGAGCCAGTCGTAGAGGGAGTTCTGGCCGCGATGAGTCCGCGCCGCGATGAGCACGTCGTCGCCCTCGGGTCGCCATAGGAGCAGCGGGCTCGGTCCTCGCACCGGGACATGCTCGAGACCCGGAACGATGACGTGGTCGAACTCCAGACCCTTGGCCTTGTGGATGGTCATCACTTCCAGTTGGGCGTCATCGTCGACGGTCGTTGCATAGAGCCGCGCGAGTTGACGACGCAGGTCACCAGGCCGCCGCGCCAAGGCGGGGCGGGCGTCCAGCAACTCGAAGAACTGGTCCGCGTTGGCGAGGCATTCGCCGCCGGACGCCGTGTCCCTGTACGCGTCGGCGCCGCCGAGCCGCAGCCAGATGCGTTCCACACGGGCGCGTGGTTGTGCCGAGCGCTGATCCTCGGCAAGCACGCGACGAACCCGCCGCCAGCGCGCGCGGCCGGCCTCCGACAGGCCGCTGCCGTCGCTCGGGACGCCAGACTGGGCGACGCGCTCGAGGTCGGGAAGCTCAAGGCCCACCAGTGGCGACCGCAATAGCGCGAGCCATGGGATCTCTTGCGAGGGGCTGGCCCCTCGCGCTCCCCGGCTGAGGGCTCCTTGCGACGGACGCACGTTGTCCGGAACGAACAGCACTTCGGTGAGCGTCGCAAGGTCTCGCACGACCGGTTCATCGACCAGGGGTTCGATGTCCGTACCACGCCAAGCGACACCGCGACGTCGCCACACCGGCAGCATGTCGTCGAGCACGGCGCGCGCGCGGACCAGGACGGCGATGGAAGCCCCCGGGTCGGCCGCGAGCAAGGCTTCGACGCGGTCGGCCACGACTTCGCCCTGCGCTCGGGCCTGGGTGTCCGGCTCGGCGATGCAGATCTCGATGCGCACCTCGGCTTGGGGTTGGCCGGGTGCCGCGTCGAAGCCCGGCACGGCCTCGTGGAAGGCGACGGCACCGTGCACGGGATCCGTTTGCTCGCCGAACAGGTCGGCGAAGATGGCGTTGCACCATCCGATCAGGTGCTTGTCGGAGCGGAAGTTGCTGTTGAGGCGCAGACGTCGCAGCGGCCAATGCTCGAAGCCTTGGGCGGCCGTGGTGAGGAACTGGCGCAAGTTGGCGTCCCGGAACCGGTAGATCGACTGCATGGGGTCGCCGACTGCGAAGAAAGTGTTGCCGCTGCCGGCTTCCCAACCCTCGACCAGGGCGGCGAGCAGCCGATGCTGGCTGAGCGACGTGTCTTGGAATTCGTCGACGAGGACATGCCGGATGCGGTAGTCGAGAGCCTGGGCGAGTTCCGTGGGCAGATCGTCGAGAGCAAGCGCCCGGTTGGCGGCGAGGGCGAGTTCGGTGAAATCCATCACCTCGTGCGCTGCGAAGGTCTCGCTCAAGTCCGTGACCGCGAGAGCGAGGGCCGTGGCGATGGCCCAAAGTGGCGCGCGCACCGCCGGGTCGACCACGGGTTCCGGCAGTCGTCGCGCCGTTGCCAATCGGGGCGCAAGACCGGCGGCGGCGATCTTCCCGGCTACCTCGAGCGCCATTCCCTTCTCGGCAGCGTGGTGCCGCTCGAATCCCTCTCGGCGGGTGAACCGGCGCCGCGGAGTTCCCGCGGCGGTCAGCAGCGTGGCGGCGGCCAGCGACCAGCCTTCCGCGTCTTCCCAGCCGGTCCACGGCGTGTCCAGCGCGCTCGCAACATGGCGGCAGATTTCGGCCATGTCGTCGCGCAGTCCATCGTCGAATGCGGCATTCAGGTTGTGCGCAACGGCCGTACGCAGCTGCTTGATACCGTCGCCGATCCGATGGGCGATCGCGTCCGGATCGCGCGCCGTTTGCCGGACCGCGTCGATCCATTGGTCGCGTTTGCCCAGCGCGGCGGTGAGAAACGTCCTGGCACGCTCGGCGTCGTTGTCGAGCAGGGCGACGAAGTCCGCGACTTCTGCAACCAGGGGATCGCTTCCCGCCATGCGGTCGAGGAGACGTTGCGCCGCGTCCTCGTAAAGGGACGTCGCGTCCTCGACGGGCACGCCGGCAACGAATTCGCAAGCCACGGGTTGCCGCCGCGCCAACATGAACGCGAAGCTATCGATCGTCTGGATCTTCAGGCGCTCGGGCCTGTTCTCGAGGTCCCAATGGCGTTCCTCGTCGCGTTGGCGGACCGCGCAAGCCACGGCGCTGTCGCCCGCGAGTTCGGCGAGAACGCGCTCGCGCATCTCGTTCGCGGCCTTGTTGGTGAAGGTGATGGCGAGGATTTCCTCGGGACGCGCGACATGGGCGAGCAGGTTGAGGTAGCGGGACACGAGCAAGCGGGTCTTTCCGGAGCCCGCCGGTGCTTCCAGAACCACGGAATGGGCGGGGTCAACGGCCTGCTGGCGTGCCCGGGCGTCCGATGCTTGGCCCGATGCGGCGCTCACGCGAAGACCCGGCACAGCGCGTGCAGGTGACAGCGTCGACACACCGTGGGCCGCAACGGGTCGACCGCGGCGTCCCCGGCTCGGAACTGCTCTGCCAGCCCGGTCAGCGTCTCACGCCAATGTCCGAGCAAGTCTTCGAACGACGCGGCGTCGAAATCGTCGGCCGTGGCGAACTGTCCAGCCACGGCGGCGGGGTCGGCGACGCCGTTGAGACGGCACTCCTGCGGCCGCACGCGTGCGAAAGCCACGCCTTGGACAGGGGTCTTGGCCGCCACTGCGTACAGGGGCAGTTGCGGATCTTCAGGCCGCGGTCCCCGCCAATGGTTGATGGTCACTGGGCCCGTCTTGAAGTCGATCAATACGTTGCCGCCCGTGGTTTGCGCATCCTCCCGCGGATCGGCGAGCACACGGTCCGATCGATCGATGCGGAGGACGAGTTTCAGGCCTCCCACATCGACGTCCGCAGCTTCTTCGACCGAGGTCACCACGAACGGCGGGCGCCGGGCTTCGGTCGCCAGCCACTCGAGGACAAGGGCGGTCAGTCGCGCGCATTCCCGTTGCCGATAGACGTCTGGCCAGTCACCGCTCGGCAAGGTGAGGTCGACCACCGCAGCGATCTCCGCTCCATCGACGTGGACGAGATCCTCCCCCGCGGGGTGGCGACGACACAGTTCGGCAAGCACGCGATGCACGAGGGCGCCGCGTTCGCTCTCCGTCGGAAACCGATCCCGTGGGGTGCCTTCGCGCAAGTCGAGGCGGTGCCGCGCCCATGCGCGAAACGGGCACAGCGACTGGTCTTGGAGCACGGCGGCGCCTCCGGGCTGCGTCTCGCCGGCGACTAGCTTCAGAGGGGGTGCCAAGTCGTCGACGTAGTCCACGAGTTCGATGCCACGCCCCTTCGCCCAAGGGTGGCCGTAGGCGGCGAGGCCGGGTTCGTGCAGGACGTCGGCGACCGCCACGGGGTCGAAGTCCCCAACGAGTGGCGATGGGTGTTGCGCACCGCCCCTGTCCGATTGCGTTGCGACACTCGCGATCACGTGGCCCGCTGCATGGCGCCACTGCGTGGTCATGCGTTCGGCCCGGGCGACTTCCTGGTCCAACGACAGCCCTGGGACTCCGGCGGCGCGTTGGACCGACAGCGGCAGCCACGGATTGGGCTCCGGCACCGGCGGCCAGCCGCCCTGATGCATGCCGGCGAGCCACAGGTGGTCGAACGTGAGGCCCACGGATTCGGTCCGGCCGAGCACTTGGATCGGTGCGTGACCGGGGGCCTGCGGTGCGAACAAGCGGGTGTGGGCGAGCCGGTGCAGGGCGTCCACGGCGGTCGTCCAGGTTGGGATCGCGCCGACTTCAACACCGAGGTCGAAGTCGCGGAGGCAGTCGTCGAACTCCTGTGCCGCTTGGGTCTCGCGGGTATCGAGCCCCGGTGCCGGCCAACCCACAGCCTCGAGGACCTTGCGCACGCCGTCGGCCCAGGCCCGGGTCCGCGTCGCGGCGTCGACCGCGGCGCGCAGCCGGCTCAAGCCCGGGAGATGTGCGAGGTCTTCGAGGCGCGCCCGGCGCGGCAAGCGACTCGGCAGCGGCAGGCGGAGGAACGACGTTGCGAGCGCGGTCAGGGTGCCTCGGTCGAGGCCGTCCGCTGCGAACGCCAGGATCTCCAGGGCGTCGCGGCAGATCGGTTCCTGGCCGAGCACGAGACCGCCGCTCACGTTGACGTAGCCTTCCGGGTTTGGGACGTCGGGCCACGCGGCATGGAAGCGTCGTTGGATGGCTGCGAACGCGGGACCGAGACCGGCGACGACCACGCCAACCCGGGCGTCGGGGTCCTCGGCAAGTCGTTCGCGTGCCCATAGCGCGGCAAGTGCGAGTTCTTCCCCGGCGGTTTCGCTCTGCCCGTCGTCTTGGCGCTGGCTTGCCGTCGCGACAAGCTGCAACGACTTTGCCGCGGTTCCGGGCTCCATCGCGAGGGTTGGTATTTGGCCGGCGGTGAGGAAACGCCGGATCGCCGTGGCCGGCTCGTCGAAGCCGATCGCGGTCGCGACTGGCGGCCGCCACCCTGACGGGCCGTCGATCAAGCGCACCAATCGGTCGGGGAGTTGGGCGCTGGTGATCCAGCCCTCGGCATCCAGCAGGCCCTCGAGCGCCTTGGCCCAGCGCGCATAGGCACGGCCGTTCTCGGTGTCGTCGAGACGCGGATCCACGCTCGGTACGCCGTAGAGGTTGGCGGTGCGCCAAGCGTCGGCGAACGTATCGACGTGGCGCAGCCAGGCGGGGTTCGGGACCGCCCGCGCTAGCACGAAAGGCAGGATGCGCTCCGGCAGCAACAGGGTGTCCGCGCCCGGTACCGCGGCATCTTGGCATTGGCGATAGCAGCGCTCGAGAAACGCATCGATTCCAACGGCGTCCGGCGTGGGCCAGGTGTCGCTTGTTCGACGCCGGTCGCAGTCGACCGCGTAGGCGAGTTCCCGCGCGAGGCGGCGTGTGGGGGTGATGACCGCGCCGCGTCGGACGGCGTCATCGAGGCCAACGGCGGCGTCGAGGCGAACGAGTGGGGCGCGGCCGCTGCTTTCGACCCGCTCGCGCACCCCCGTCACGCGGTCTGCAGGTTGACCATTTCGCTGCCTGGGCTGTCGTCAGCGCGCGCCTTCGCCAGCGCCCGTCGCGGGTCGAGCGCATCGCGCACGGCCTCGCCGACGAAGATCAGCAAGGTCAGCAGCAGGGCCAGCGTGACGAAAACCGAGATGCCGAGCCACGGCGCATGCAGGTTGGCTTTCGCCGACGACAAGAGGCGGCCGAACGACGGCGCATCGAGCGGCAGTCCGAAACCGAGGAAGTCGAGCGCCGTCAGCGACGTGATGGATCCATTCAGGATGAAGGGCAGGTAGGTGAGGGTGGCCACCATGGCGTTCGGCAGCACGTGGCGGCGCAGGATCTTGAGGTCCGAGACCCCGAGTCCTTGCGCTGCGCGCACGAACTCGAAGTTGCGGGCGCGCAGGAACTCGGCGCGGACGACGCCCACGAGCGCCATCCAACTGAACAAGGCGAGGATGATCAGCAGCCAGTAGACGTTGGGCTCGACGATGCTCGCCAGGATGATGAGCACGAAGAGGATCGGCAAGCCGGTCTGGATCTCGACGAGGCGCTGCCCGATGAGGTCCATCAGTCCACCGAAGTAGCCCTGCAAGGCCCCTACGCTGACACCGATCACCGAGGTGATCACCGTCATGCCGATGCCGAACAACACGGACAGCCGGAAGGCGTAGAGCAGCTTGGCGAAGACGTCCGTGCCGAGTCCGTCCGTGCCCAGGATATGGTTCGCGTCAGGCGGTGACGGCGTCACGGTGTAGGTGTAGTCGATGGTGTCGTGGGCAAAGCGCAAGGGCGGCCATAGCGCCCAGCCGTCTTCTTCGATCAGGGCCAGCACGTACGGGTCGCGATATTCCGCTTCGGTCTCCAGAACCCCGCCGAGCGCGGTTTCGGGATACGAGAACACCGTCGGAAAGTGAAGTTCGCCACCAAAGGAAAACATGATCGGCTTGTCGTTGGCGATGAACTCGGCCCCCAGGGACAGGACGAACAGGGCGCTGAATATCCAGAACGAGTAGTAGCCGCGGCGGTTCGCGCGGAACAACTCGAGCCGGCGGCGGTTGACAGGACTCAGTCGCACGTCTCGCCTACCGAGCCTCGAAATCGATCCGGGGATCAACGAAGGTATAGATGATGTCGCCCACCAGTTGCATGGAAAGGCCAATCAGGGTGAAGCAGAACAACGTGCCGAAGAAGATCGGGTAGTCGCGCTTGACGACGGCTTCGTAGCCGAGCCGGCCGATGCCGTCCAGGGAGAAGATGACCTCGATCAGCAACGCGGCGGTGAACAGCAGGCTCACGAACGCCGCCGGGAATCCGGCGATCACTATCAGCATCGCGTTGCGGAAGACATGGCCGAAGAGCACGCGGGGCTCGGTCAGGCCCTTGGCGCGGGCGGTCAGTACGAACTGCTTATTGATCTCCTCGAGGAAGCTGTTCTTGGTGAGCATGGTGAGCGTGGCGAAACCGCCGATCGTCATCGCCGTCAGCGGCAGCGCTAGGTGCCAGAAGTAGTCCCCGAGCTTGCCGAGGACCGACAGTTCCGCGAAGTTCTCGGACACGAGGCCCCGCATCGGGAACCAGTCCAGGTACGAGCCCCCGGCGAAGAACACGATCAACAGCACGGCGAACAGGAACCCGGGGATCGCGTAGGCGGTGAACACCACGGCGCTGGTCCACACGTCGAAACGCTCGCCGTCGCGCACGGCCTTGGCGACCCCGAGCGGGATCGAGATGCTGTAGATCATGAGTAGGGTCCACAGTCCGAGGGAGACGGACACCGGCAACGCTTCCACGACGAGCGCCATCACGGGTCGGTCTTGGAAGTAGCTGTGGCCGAAGTCGAGCCGGACGTAGTTCCAGATCATCCGCACGAACCGCTCCGGTGCCGGCTTGTCGAAGCCGAACTCCTTCTCGAGCCGCGCCACGAACTCCGGGTCGAGGCCCTCGTTGCCCGTGTAGCCGGTCTGCGTCGCGGGCCCCATGCTCGCCGACGACACGGATGCCGTGGTCGACATGCCGCCGAGCCCGGACGCCGCCACGATCGCCTGTTCCACCGGGCCGCCCGGTGCGAACTGCACGATGACGAAGTTGATCACCATGATCCCGAACAAGGTCGGAACGATGAGCAGCACGCGGCGCAGCAGGTAGCGGGCCATCAGTCAGTCTGCCTGGCCTCGGAAGCGTGCGACTTCGGCAGCCCGGTCCTCGTCGTACCACCAGGTGTCCCAGAACACCTCGCGCTTCAACGGCTCGACGTCGGGACGGCCGAAACGGTCCCAGAACACGGCACCGATCTGCGTCTTTGTCATGCCCGGGATGTAGTAGAAGTTCCACAGCAGCACCCGGTCGAGGGCGCGGATCGCGGCCAGGTAGTCGTCGTAAGTCGTTGCCGCCGACATTTCCTGGATCAGGTGGTCAACTGCGGGGTCGCGCATATTCGGCCAGTTCGAGCTGTAATCCTGGTCGGCCATGACGCTTGCGAAGCTCTGGAAGATCAGCAAGGTCGGCGTATAGCTCGGGCGGAACCAAAGCGCGCCGGCGTCGTAGTCGCCGGAACGGGATCGATACAGCCAGTTGGAAATCTCCGGTGCCTTGATCGACGACGTGATGCCGAGCCTCTCGAGATTTCGTGTAAACGGAATGAACGAGTTGCCGAGTGCGGGCGACACGGCGATGAATCGGACGTGGAACGGTTCTCCGGTCTCGCCATGAACCAGCCGGTCGTCGCGAACCACCCACCCGGCCTCCTTCAGGAGGGCCGCCGCCCGGAGGAGGTTCTCGCGATGCCACCCGTTGCCGCCGTTGGGCGGTGGCCGATACGGTTCCGTGAAGACGCGCGGCGGAACCAGGTCGCGCACCGGCTCGAGGTATTCGAGTTCGCGTTCACCGGGCAACCCGGCCGCTGCCAACTCCGAACCGTGGAAGTAGCTCGTGGCGAGACCGAAGAAGTTGTAGTTCCTCCGGTTCAGCCACTCGAAGTCGTACAGCAGCCAGAGTGCCTCGCGTACGCGAATGTCCTGGAATCGGGGCTGGTCGAGGTTCCAGAAAACCGGCCACCAGAGTCCCCAGGGCTGCTTCACCGGTAGCCACTCGCGCTTGAACACGCCCGCCCGGAAAGGCGGGAAGTCGTAGTCGTTCTCCCAGTAGGACGGCACGTTCTCCACGTGGAAATCGATCACGTCCCCCTTCACGGCCTCTGTCTTCACCCGATCGTCGCTGAAGTAGTCGAACTTCATGATGTCGAAGTTGAACCGGCCGCGCATGACGGGCAGATCCTCGCCCCAGTAGTCGGGTACGCGCTCCCAGCGGATCCAGCGTCCGACGCGGAAGTCCTTGATGCGATAGGGCCCGGAACCGAGCGGCGGCTCGACGGTCGTCTTGGTTATATCGCGGGTCTCCCAGTAGTGCTTGGGGAGGATCGGCACTTGGCCGACGCGGATCGGCAGCAGCGCGTCGCCGTGGGCCTCGGGCGCAATGCGGAAGAGAATCTCCCGGGGGCCTAGGATCTCGATCTCCGTGATGGGCTTGAGCGGCGTGCTGATGGTCGATGTCGCCTCGTCGCGGTAGGTCTGGTACGTGTAGGCAACGTCCTCGATCGTGACAGGCATGCCGTCGTGCCAACGGGCGCCGCCGCGGATCTTGAAGGCGATCCAGGCGCCATCGGGTGCCACGGCGATCCCTTCGGCGAGGCGGCCGTACCACGCGGACGGCTCATCGGCCGCTTCCACCAGCAAGGAGTCGTAGAGGAAGTTGGCGTGTGGCGCAGAGGTGCTTAGGCCCGCGACAACCTGGGCGGCGCGCAGGGCGGCCGGGTTGAAGGAGTCCCAGCTCCCGGTGCCGTGGCGGCGCAGCGTGCCGCCCTTGGGGGCGTCCGGGTTGACGTAGTCGAAGTGCTCGAAGTCCGCGGGATACTTGGGCTCGGTCAGGAACGCGTAGCCGTGCCGATAGTCGATCCCGCTCTGGCCCTCAATGGGTCCGTTGGCAAGTGCCGTCGGAATCCCGAACAGGAGTGCGCCGACGAGGGCCGAGGCGCGGTGCCACCGCCCGAAAACGTGGCGCTTGGTACTTGGTCGCGGCAGCAGGGCGCGCTGGGCGCGCCCGCCGCGCGATCCAAGCGGTCTACATGTCCCAGCGGGCCCGCAGGTAGTGGAAACCGCCGTTGAAGCCAAAGGGCGAGGTCTCGGGATAGATGAGACCTGCGACTTCACCATGCGGGTTCTCGGACGGGTAGTTGTTGGTGAGGTTCTGGACACCCAAGAGCAGCATCAATGACGGCGTCGCCTGGACGGACACTTCGGCGTCAAACACCCAATCCCGCTCGGGATAGAACGAGACGCTGCCGTCGTTGGTCGGGGCGTCGTAGTACTCGCCATAGTAGCGTGACCGCGCCATCAGGCGCCAGTCGCCTACGAGGTGCGTCCACGTTACCGTGTATCGGGAGTCTGGACGGCCCTGTTCGATCTGCAGTCGTCGGTTCTCGCTGGTGTACTGCGAGCTGTACTTGGTGAGCTCCACGTCGGACCAGTTGCCGACGAACGTGATGTTCGACGAACCGTTGCCTAGCTCGAATGGCCACGTGGCGACCACGTCGATGCCGGAGGTCTGCACCGTCTGCTGGTTGGACAGGTACCGTACCGAGGTGAAGCTGCTCGCGTCGGTGACGCCGGCGGCCAGGAGGCTCGCGATGTCGCCCTCGGTGAGGTTGAACCGGCTGGTGAACGCGATGCGGTCTTCGATCTCGATGTTGTAGTAGTCGATCGTGACATCGAGGCCGCCGACCGTGAACACCGCGCCCAAGGTGAGGTTCACGGACGTCTCGGGCGTCAGCGGCAGCGCTCCTTTCTGGACGGCGACCGGGTTCGTCGGCGGCAGGGTCGCGATGTCTGCGAGGAAGCCCATGTTGAACTCCGTCGTGACATTGCGCAGGTTGGCCTGTCCGGCTGTCGGCACGCGGAAGCCCGTGCTGACGGCGCCCCGCAACGCGAAGTCGTCGGCGACCTGCACGCGGGCCGCGAACTTGCCATCGAGGGTGTTGCCGAATTCGTCGTACCGTTCGAAACGCAGCGCGGCGCCGATCAGCAACCGGTCGCTGACGTTGGACTCGAGGTCGACGTAGCCGGCCATGGCGCGCACGCTGTTCTCGCCGGCGTCGCCGGGTTGGAAGCCCGGGAAGCCGTTGGAACCGATCCCGAAGCCTTGCGCGGCCAAGTTGTAGTCGGTGTCGATGTAGAACGAGTTCGGATCGCCGTTTTCGAT
Source organism: Candidatus Azotimanducaceae bacterium (assembly GCA_965203685.1). GTDB lineage: Bacteria > Pseudomonadota > Gammaproteobacteria > Pseudomonadales > Azotimanducaceae > VXYL01. The sequence continues at coordinate 3,019,509 of OZ241908.1, read as the reverse complement.
CTTGAAGGTCTCGTCCCGATACTCCAGTCCGAGTGCCACGTTCACCGGCCCGTAGAGGTCCATGTCGACGGGCCTCGACAGGTCGAAGTTCACGACGCGGTCGGTTTCGGTGTAGGCGCCCGCGTTGTAGTACACGGGGATGTCGTTGCGTGTGCCCAGGAGTTGCGGATTGATGGTGTTGTAGATGTAGAACTGGGCGTTGCTGCGCCCGGTGGTCACGCTCAAGTCGTAGTACCAGCCGGAGTCGTGCTCCCCGCGCACGCCGCCAGCGATGGACAGGTCGTGGATGAACGCGCCGAATTGCGGCGTGAATCCGCCCGGGAACTTCTCGATCAGCGAGTAGCAGCCGGGATCCCTGGCCACGGCGTTGAGGTCGGACGAATTGGGACTGTTGCCTTCGATCCGGATGACAGGGCAGTTGTTGACCTCGCCGGGCATGTTGTCGGACGGGTCGAGGTCGGCGACCTTCACCGTCGAGATGCCGTCGACAACCGGGCCGCGGAAAACGCCGCCACGGGTATGCGGGTTCCGGAAGTAGAAGCCGCCTTCGACTTGCCGTTCGGCCCAGTTGCCGAATGCGTAGGCCTCGGCGCCGAAGCCGAGATCGACGCCGAAGTTGCCGAACAGCTTGAAGTCGTCGGAGTATTCCGGTGCACCCCAGATCTGGGCCGCAGGCTCGCGGACGTCGGTGTTGCCAGCGTTGATCAGCCCTTGGGCGTCGGCACGCTGCCGGCTACGACTGGTGGGGTCGGACTCCTTCCACTCGAAGCTCAAGTTGGCAAAACCGTAGTCCGACAGCGGTAGCCCCACGTTCCCGGACACCGTCACGGCGTCGCCGTCGCCCTCGTAGTGGGTACCCCACTTGGCGTCGAGCGACGCGCCGTCGCGGTCTTCCTTGAGTACGAAGTTCATGATTCCGGCGATGGCGTCGGATCCGTACTGTGCGGACGCGCCGTCGCGCAGCACTTCGAGCCGGTCGAGTGCGATCGCGGGAATGGCCGAGATGTCCGGTCCCTGCGAACCGCCGGAAATGCCGGAGCCCAGCAAGGCGATCACGGCCGCTCGATGGCGCCGCTTGCCGTTGACGAGCACCAGGGTCGCGTCCGGTGCCATGCCGCGCAAGGTGGCCGGGCGTATGAAAGTGGCGGCGTCGCTGATCGGCTCTTGGCTCACGTTGTAGGACGGCACGAGGCTTGCGACCAAGTCGTCCAGGTTCGAGCCGCCGTGCGCGAGGAAGTCGTCCCCTTGGACCACGTCCACCGGCACGGGTGAGTCCGCTGCAGACCGGTCCCGCCGCCGAGAGCCGACGACGATCACTTCCTCGACTTCACCGGTCGCTTGGGCGACCTGGGGCTCGTCCTCGTCCTGGGCACTTGCCGAAGCCGCAACGAACACCGCCAGCATGGCGGCCAGTGCGCTCAATGTTGGTTTTTTACGCATTGATTTCTCCGTGTTGTCGGTTGTCACCGCACTACGGGCACGCTTCTTCCCGCGGTCGAAAATGTGGTTGCCCAAATGCGCCGCCTGCATGAATGCGAGCATAGCATACGAAGCTGACTGGTTAGTCAGTAGCGTGTCGGAGGCGGGCCCCCGACAACGCCTTTCGACCCCGTCCGAGCGGGTGTGTTACGCTCGCCGGCCACCTCGTTTCGGACTGAGAAGACAGGCAACATGTGGTACCTCATCGAGGACTTTTTCGAACAGGGCTTGATCGCCAAACTGTTCATCGGGGTCGGCTGGCTGGCCGTCCTGATCATCGTCGCGAGCTTCGCGGATTCCCTGATCCCGTAGCTTGAGAAGCACCCCGTGTGGCTTAAGTCGCTTACCGAAACGCAACGCGACGCACTGCTGGGCCTCGCGCACAATGTCGTGGTCTCCGACGGCCTGCTCGACCCCAACGAGGAGGACATGCTGGTGGACTTCAAGCGCGAAATGGCGCTTAAGCCCGATGTCGACTCGGACTATCTCGAACTGGACGGTATCGGCGCGATCTTCGACACGCGGCGGGCTCAGACGATTGCGATTTTGAACCTGTTGCGGCTGTCGTATGTGGACGGTGCCTTCGAAATCGAGGAAGAGTGCCTCTTGAAGGAAGTCGCTCGGGCGTTCGGAATCGATGACGACGAGTTCATGCGCATGGACGACTGGGTTAGGCAGCTTGTTGCGTTGGAGCAGGAAGCGCGTCGCCTGATGGACGCTTCGCCGGGTCGGGCGGCGTAGGGAGCGACGCCCCCGGCGTTTCCACGGCCCAAGGTCGTCGTGGGGTTGTCCACGCCAACGGTGATGCCATGGATCCGGACGGCGTCGGCTTTCAATGTCGTCGGGGGTCGACTTTCGTGTCGCCCGGGGTCAGGTTCTCGTGTCGCTGGGTCACGGTGCCCTGAAAGAACATAGCCCTTTTCAGTGCCGACGGGGTTCGCCGCTGTCGTGTTGACCCTTGAAACGGTGCGTCAGGCTGAGACTGGCAGTTTCGAGTTTTCTCGTTTCCCGGCGTGTGCTACCACCCGTCCGGTGACCAGTGCCTTGCCCGATTATTGGCTGGGTTCCTGAATGAATAGGGCGATGTTCTTTGAGCGTGAGAGATGCGTCACGTTTGGTGAGATTGAGGCCGATTCAGTGAGGGGGGAGAGTTGAACAGGAGACGCGTTGTGACCCGCACCCGGCGAGGCTGACCGACCGGTAGCGCCGCCCATATTAGGGGTCATCTTGGCCATCCCGCGGACCTCGGAGATTGAAGCAGCTGGGCGTGCGGCGTGGCCGGATGTTTCCACGGGCAGGAGTCGGAGGTGGGGTTGCCCACCCCTTGCCCACCGCGCCTCTTGGATCGAAGGGGATCGGCGCCGTGGACAAGGCGTGGACAACCCCGCCGGGGCCGTGCCACGCGCGGAGGTGGTGACGGGCAGTTCATTCGACGACAGCTCGAGGGCTTCGGCGGCCGGGTCAGTCCGAGTGCCAGGCCCAGACGTCACGCTTCCCGATGGCGCCAGGCTGGAGATCGCGAAGGTGTTCCGGTTGACGTGCTCGCGCATCCGGTGCGTCAGCCGCCCGGCACCTCGGCCGGATCCACCAGCCCGATCCGACGCCAGCCCTTCGACAGCAGCCACGTCCGCGGCGACGCGACCTCCGGCGGACGGTCCGCGTCCGCATAGCGCCCCGGCGGCGGGCCGCGACCCTTCCAGCCGTCGAACCACAGACCCGAACTCGCCCCGTCCAGGACCACCGGCGGAATCCGGCGGCGGCGCTGGCGGTAGTGCTTGCGCGCGTTCAGCAGCACGTACGCCAGCGCCCGCCGCACCTCCGTCGGCGTCCGCTTCAGCACGTGGTGGAAGCGGTCCGCCAGCACCTTGCCCGTGCGGCCGAAGACACGGTTCACGCAGCGCGCGAAACGCGCCGCCAGGCTCTTCATGCCGTTCGCCAGGCGCTTGGCGCCCGCCGCCTCCACGATGAAGTGCGCATGGTCGTCCTGGATCGAGTAGTGGATCACCCGGAACCCGGGACGCGTCGCGCACTTGCGCAGCGTCTCCCGGAAGGCGCGCACGAAGCACCCCCGGCGCAGCGGCGGCACGTCGTCGAGGACGCGCAGCGTGATCAGAACAGGGCAGCGCGCCGGGATCGGGCCGCGAGTGCGGTGCGCGACCCGCGAGCGGCGGACGCGCGACCGTCCCGCTCCCGGCCGTGCGCCGCCGCGGCCGGTCGGCTTGAACTCGAGGCTGGTCTGGCGTGGCTGGCGGCGTCGTCGGGCCTGCCGAGATCGCCGCTTGCTTTTGGATTGGAGACGACTTTTCCCTTGCACGAGGCGTCACCTTTGTGGTCCTGCATTCGAGAAGGAGGTTACTCCGAACTACTGTATATGTCAACAGTATTTCTGCAGAACGGCGACCGGGAATCAGGCACCGAATGAACAGAACATCGCCCTTTTCAACGTGGGCACGCAGGACGGCTCGCCCGACCGGGTCCAACCGCCGTAAGACTCGCGCCGGGCCGCCCCGCCCGCGGTGCATGAAAAGGGCGATGTTCTGCTCTGCTCCCGCGCCGCGTACAAGGGACTTACACGACCGCACAACGCTCGGCCCCACGCGAACGCCCCCAGCCCCCACCGAAAAGTGCCGACACCGCCTGCAACCCCACACCGACGTTGAAACTGTCATGGTCGGCGACCGACCACCCGGGGTGCATGAAATGGGCTGCCGGGGCGGGGAGAATGGCGGCGAAGGCGGGCGCAGAGGTCGTCACCTTTAATGGCGGGACCTGGTGACCCCGTGTTGAAACTGACCCGACCGGTCGGCCGCGAGCCCCGGAGTGTGCCCGGCCCCGAGCCGTGGACGAGCAGCAAACCGCAACCGCGCCGCAGGCGCGAGTTTTCCACCGCCGCCCGGTCCGCCCGCCTTCGCACCCCCTTTTCGGACAGGAGGCATTGGCGATGGTGAACGACGAACTGCACGTTGTCCACGCCCGCGCGGCGGGTCTGGACGTGCACAAGATGGAGATCACGGCGACGGTGAGGCTGAGCGGCGCGGGCGGCCCGCCGGCGGCCGAGACGCGGCGCTTCGAGGCGCTGCCGTCGGGTCTGCGGGAGCTGGCCGGCTGGCTGCGCGGCCTCGGCGTGACGGCGGCGGCGATGGAGGGCACGGGCGTGTACTGGGAGGCGCCGCACGACGCGCTCGCGGAGGCGGGCATCGAGGTGCAGCTGCTGCACGCGCAGCAGGTCAAGCAGCTGCGCGGCCGCAAGACGGACATCGCCGACAGCCGCTGGCTGGCGCGGGTGTGCCAGTTCGGCCTGGGGCAGCCGAGCTTCGTGCCGGCGCGGGAGTTCCGCGAACTGCGCGTGCTGTGCCGGCACCGGCGCACGCTGGTCGGGGAACGCAGCCGGGTGCGCAACCGCGCCGGCAAGGTGGTCGACCGCAGCGGCGCGCGCGTCGGCGGCGTGATCTCCGACATCTTCGGCATGAACGGCCGGCGCATCCTCGACGGCCTGGTCGACCGGCTCGGCCGCGACGCCATCCTGGAGACCCTGAGCAGCCACGTGCGCGACAAGGTGGACCGGCTCGGGGACGCGCTGACCGCCGCGATGAGCGACGCCGACCGCGTCGTGCTCGCCGACCTGCTGCGCCAGCACGACGCCGTGGAGCGCCGCATCGGGGCGCTGGACCGGGAGATCGCGAAGGGCCTCGCGGCGCACGCGAACCGGCTGCGCCTGCTGCAGACGATCCCGGGCATCGACGCCGTCTCGGCGGCCGCGATCCTCGCCGAGACCGGACCGGACCCGGCGCGGGTGTTCGGCAGCGCCGACCGCCTGGCGGCCTGGGCCGGCGTCTGCCCCGGCAACAACGAGAGCGCCGGCAAGCGCCGCGGCGCCCGGGCCCGCGCCGGCTCCAGCCACCTGCGCGGCCTGCTGGTCGCCTGCGCGCACGGCGCGGCGCGCACCCGGACCAGCCAGTTCCACGCCTACCACGGGGCGATCGCCGGCCGCCGCGGCCACAAGCGCGCCATCGTCGCCACCGCGCGCAAGCTGGCACGGGTGATCTACGCGGTGCTCCGCGACGGCAAGCCCTACCGGGACCCCGAGGTCGACTACGAGGCGCTGCTGGTCAAGCGCAAGGCGCCGCGGTGGATCGCCAAGCTGCGCGAGTTCGGCATCCTCGAACGCCACGACGACGGCACCGTGACCGTCAACTGGGCGTCCGCGTAGCGCGCCCCGACGGCCCCGCAGTCGCGACCCGCCGCCGGGGCAGCCGGCCGCCGCGGGCGCCGTCGCCGCAGACGGCGCGGTTGCATGCCGTCCGTTCCGGCACCGTGCGTGTCGTGGCCTCCCCTTGCGCCTAGGGGGTCTGGGCCGCCCAAGAATTTCACAGCAAAGGGCGATGTTCGGTTCGGAGCCGGTCCGGCAGAAACACCCCTTGAATCGGGCCATGTTTGGACTCGCGCGGGAGCCCACGCCCTGCAACGATGTGGTGGCCCACAACCCACGTTCGCGCATGGCACGGCGCTGGCGGGGTTATCCACGCTTTGTCCATGGCGCCGGTCCCCGATTCTAAGAGGCGCGGTGGGCAAAGGGTGGGTAACCCCTCGATGACGTGCCCATGGCGAACTGTCATCCACGAAGCCCTGCCCGTCAGCGTCCTGATCGAGGCATTGGGCGCTCGGCGCGACGTCGCCGAACGACCCTTCGCCCCGCTCGGCCACCGAGGACAACACCATGAATAGGGCGATGTTCGGTTCGTCCGGGGCACACCGCATGAATAGGGCGCTGTTCTCTTCTTGGCTGAACGGGCACTTCCGCGCTGCCCCCGGCCGCTGCCGCTCCGCGTCGTTCGCGGACGTGTGCAGTCAGTTGCCATTGACAGGTGAGTGACCGGGCCAGGAGGCTCGCGCACCTCGATTGGGGCGAAGCCCCGCCCCCCTCACTGGCCGTTGATCAGCACCTTCTTCGCGAGATTGAGGGTCGCGGCGAGGTAGTCCGTGCCGCCCCGGTCGGGGTGTAGTCTCTGCATCAGCCGCCGATGCGCCTCGATGATGTCGGTCTTCGACGCGCCCGCGTCGAGACCGAGGACCGCCAGTGCTTGTTCGGCGTCCATCTGGCTCGAGGTTGCGGTGGATGTTTGACTGCCGGCGTCCCCGTCTGGGGCATCGTCTGACCACCCGGGGAACCGCCGGTCCAAGTATGCGCTGAGCAGTTGGCGCGAGTCTTCGTCCGAAAGTTCGCCGAACACCGTCCTTAAGTCCGCTAGATCGAGATCCGAGAGCCGTCGCCCCGCGGACCGTCCGGTCAGGATTTCGCCGTCCATCGCGCCGGTTTCGTGATCGAGCGTCATGCGCAGTTCCTGGGTCGCGACAGTGGAGTCCTTGGGTGGTGGACCGGGGTCCGCACCCGGAGCCACACCGGGTTGCGCACTGCTTCGGGAGAACAGCCGGTTGCGCAGGAAGTTGCTGATCAAGGGGCCGGCGATCAAGCCTGCGAGTCCGCGCAAAAACGGCAATGCACCGGCGGCCAGCGCGGCCAGCCAATGCAACCGCCCGGTGGCAGTGAGAAGCAGGAGCACGGTCACCAGTACGACCCCGGCGGCCACACCGAGTTGCCGGAACCTCTGCGAGCGCTGGGCACCGCCGAAGGCGCGCCAGAGGAAGACGAACGCCGCCACGCCGACGATGGCGGCAAGCAGGAGCATCACGGTGGTAGTTGCGCCAGCAGTCCGCGTGCGGCGGTGTTGCCGAGTTCGGCGAGGCCGCGACGGCCGTGGGCCGCGTAGCGTGCGACGGCACCGAACAAGGCGCGCAACTCGCTGGCGCTGCCTGCGGCGAATGGCGCATATGCGCCACCCGTGATCCGCGCGATGGCGCGGAAGGTCTCGCCGGCTTGGGGGTCGAACCCCTCGTGGAAGATGAAAAACGGCAGATTGAACAGGGCGAGTTTGCCCGCTTCGGCGAGCAAGGCGGCGTGTGGTTCCTCGCAGGCGTCGCCGATGAACACCGCCGCCTTGATCGGTTCCGTTTTGGCTTCGGCCAACGCGTGGCGCAAGACGCGCCCGATCTGCGTCAGCCCGCCGTGGCAGCGCACGCCGGTCATCTCGCGTAGCAGTTGCGGTGCCGAGGCGAACCAGGGGGAGACGTGGAACTCCTTGAATCCTCGGTAGTAGGCCAATTGCACCGTGGCCGCTGGCATGCTGTCCGCGGCCGCCTCGAACAGCTCGGCGTGCAGATGGGTCGCCAAATCCCAGGTGGGCTCGCGGCTCGCGGTCGCGTCGAGGGCGAACAGAATGCGCTGATTCTTGCCGAAACCGACGGCTGGCGGCGCACTGCGGCGGGCCTCGGCGAGGAAGCTCTTCACGTCCGAGCGCAATGCGGGGGGATCGGCCACGAGGTTGCGTATAACGGCTACCCGCCTATGATGCGACATGGCCATCGCCACCGGCAACACGGCGGGATGCGAGGCGTGGACCCTTGTTGACGGGAGCGCCGCCTTGGCGACAGACGACGACAAAGAACGTGAGGAAGTCACTCGGTGGCTTGCGGAGTTGCGCATCGAGCACCGCGACCTCGACGAGGTGATCGAGTACCTCGAACAGACCGGCCACCCCGACCGTATGAAGGTCCGCCGCATGAAGAAGCGCAAGCTGAAACTCAAGGACACGATCTCCCGGCTTGAGAGCCAACTCATTCCGGATCTCGATGCCTGACGCAGAGACCTATCTGACGGTTGCCGTCTCGTCGCGGGCCTTGTTCGACCTCGACGAGTCTGACGCTGTCTACCGGGACAAAGGGCTGGAAGCGTATCGGCGCTACCAGATCGTGCACGAGGACGAGACGCTGGCGCCCGGTGAGGGGTTCACTTTCGTGACCAAGCTCTTGGCGATCAACGAGGAATTGGGCCGGCGGCGCGTCGACGTGATCCTGCTGTCACGCAACTCGGCCGACACGGGCCTTCGCGTGTTCAACTCCATCCACGCTCATGAGTTGGACATCGTGCGTGCGGCTTTTTCTTCCGGGGCAAGCCCTTACCGCTATGCGCGAGCGTTCGGCTGCAACCTGTTCCTGTCCACGGAAGCAGGCGACGTGCGCCAGGCCTTGGACAGCGGCATGGCTGCAGCGACGCTACTTGCACGGGGGCAGGCGAACGCCGCCCGTAGGGACGCTCGTCGCAGCACCTTGAAGATCGCGTTCGATGGCGACGCCGTGCTTTTCTCGGACTCGGCGGATCGCATCTACCGCGACGAAGGCCTCGAGGCCTTCGCGTCGGCTGAAGCAGCGGCGGCCGACGAGCCGCTGGCCGGTGGTCCGTTCAAACCCTTCCTCGAAGGGCTGCATCGACTGCAGCAGGAGTTCGACGGCCGCGACTGCCCGATCCGCACCGCACTGGTCACGGCGCGAGGCGCGCCAGCCCACAAACGCGTGATCAAGACGTTGCGGGCTTGGGACATCCGGTTGGACGAGAGCTTATTCCTCGGTGGCCTGGACAAGGGGGAGTTTCTGCGCGCCTACGAGGCGGACGTGTTTTTCGACGACCAGGCGGGGAACTGCGACGACGCCGGCGAGCATGTGGCCACGGGCCATGTTCCGCACGGCGTGCGCAACGAGGGCGCGTAAGCATGTGGGACCGAATGACGTCACGTAAAATGCCACACCGGAACATCCAGCCATGAAACTGCATCAGCTTCGTTACATCTGGGAGGTCGCGCACCACGACCTCAACGTGACGGCGGCGGCCAGCGACCTGTACACGTCGCAGCCCGGCATCAGTCGGCAGATTCGTCTTCTCGAGGACGAACTCGGCGTCGAGATCTTTGCCCGAAGCGGCAAGCACCTGACCCGGGTGACCGCGGCCGGGAAGATCATCCTCGACAAGGTCGGCGAGATCTTGCGCGAGGTGGACAGCATCAAGGTCGTTGCCGAGGAGTACCGCAACGAGACCCGGGGGACGCTGTCCATCGCGACGACGCACACCCAGGCGCGCTACGCGCTCCCGGCGATCCTCCCGGTGCTGCGCGAGCGCTACCCGGACGTCAGCTTGAACATGCGTCAGGGCAACACCGAGCAGATCGGCGAGCTGGCGTCCTCCGGCGTCGTGGATTTCGCCATCGCGCCCGAGGTGATGGACCGCTACGGAGAGCTGGTGATGATGCCGTGCTACGAGTGGAACCGCTGTGTCGTGGTTCCGCGCGACCACCCCTTGGCGGACCGGGACGCGTTGCGTTTCGAGGATCTCGAGGCGCATCCCATCGTCACCTACGATGCCGGTTTCCGCGAGCGACTCCCGCTCGCAGGCGATGTCCCCGACGAGGATGAGAGCACCTTCAACATCGCCCTCTCTGCCGTGGACACCGACGTCATCAAGACCTATGTCCGACTGGGTTTCGGCATCGGCGTGATCGCGCGGATGGCCTACGACCAAGACATCGACAGCGACTTGGTGGCCATCGACGCCAGCAACCTGTTCCGACCGAGCACGACCTACATCGGTTGCCGAAAGGGCACGTTCATGCGCCAGTTCATGCTGGACTTCGTAGGCCTCTTCGCGCCCCACCTGACGCCGGAGATCATCCGCGAGGCACTGGCGGAGCCGAATGCGGTTCAGCGCGCGGCGCTGTTCGAGGGCATGGAACTGCCCGAGCGGTAGGGGCGGGGCCGCGGTGCGCGGACGCCATTGTTGCCTTGGAGACGATGATGAAGCTTGAGAATCGAGTCTGCGTGGTCGTCGGTGCCGGACAAACGCCGGGAGAGACCATCGGCAACGGTCGCGCGGCCGCGATGACCTACGCTCGCGCGGGCGCGAAGTTGCTGCTGGTGGACCACATTGGCGAGCGCGTCGACGAGACGCAGCGGATGGTCGCCGACGAGGGCTTCGCGGCCGAGACGCTCCTCGCTGACGTCACGGCCGAGACGGGATGCCAATCGATCAGTGATCAGGCCAAGGAGCGCTTCGGGCGCATCGACGTGCTGCACTACAACGTCGGGAAGAGCCAAGGCGACGGCGAGGCCTCGGAACTCGCCCTTGAGAACTGGGCCGCGATCATGACGCTCAACCTCACCGGCTACTACCTGACGTGCAAGCACGCGCTGCCGACCATGCGTGCCCAGCGCTCGGGCGTCATCATCGGCATTTCGTCCATGGCCGCCCACGGTGCGCACATGAACATGACCTACGGGGTCTCGAAGTCGGGCATGAACTCGCTGACCAAGTCGCTGGCAATCCACAATGCGCCATACGGCATCCGCGTCAACGCCATCATGCCGGGCTTGATGGACACGCCCATGGCCATCGAGCGTCGTGCCAGCGAGCAGAACCGGTCGCGCGACGAGATCCGCGCCGAACGCGCACGTCAAGTGCCGTTGCTCGGCGAGCAAGGCACCGGCTGGGATGTCGCCAACGCCGCGCTGTTCCTCGCATCCGATGACGCGAGATACATCACGGGCGTCTGCCTGCCGGTTGACGGGGGCCTGTCCGCGCGAGGGTAAGCCGAGAGGTGCGGCTGGTTACAGGAAGTCGAGGTCCGGATTGGCGCGCAACACTTCCTCGGCTTCCTCGACACGCCGCGACTTGCCGCCTAGCACCTCCCTCGCGAAACGCAGGTACACCGTGTAGACGGTTGTTCGGTTGCCGTCCTCGACGATGAAGAACGGTGCGACCTCCACGCCATGCGCTTCGGCGAGCCGCATGCCCTCGGAATGCGGCTCGCGTTCATCGGCGATCACCACGCGGTGGATGGCGTCGATCTGGCCGCTTGACTCCAGGCGCTGCTGCACGTCGGCGCACTTGGCGCAGGGCTCGCCACTGGCGAGGATCTTCTTGACGAAGGTGATGTGCACGGGCGGGGGGACGCTAGCGGTTGACGATCCGGATCGGGGCGACGTTCTGCGCGTGCAGGCCGCATTCCTTGTCGTCGGGGTTTTCCCACCACCAGCGTCCTTCGCGCTCGTGCTGGTGAGGACCGACCGGTCGCGTGCAGGGCTCGCAACCGATCGAGCGGAAACCTTGGTCGTGGAGCGGGTTGTACGGGACGTCTCGACGGCGGATGTAGTCCCAAACGTCCTCGCCGGTCCACGTGCTCAATGGGTTGAACTTGACGATGGCGTGGTCCGACGTGGAAAACGCAAGGTCGTCCTGTTCCACCGGCAGGTCGGCGCGCGTCACGCTCTGGTCCGCGCGCTGACCGGTGATCCAGGCGTCGAGCCCGGCGAGGCGGCGTCGCAACGGTTCGATCTTGCGGATCGCGCAGCACTCTCCGTGACCGTCGCGGAAGAAGCTGAACAGGCCCTTCTCGCGGACAAGGCGTGCCAAGTCGCCGGCATCCGGTGATAGAACTTCGAGCTTAACGGGATAATGCTCCCGAACGGTCTCCAGGAAACGATAGGTCTCGGCGTGCAGTCGGCCGGTGTCCAGGCAGAACACGGGAACGTCCTCGACAAGGCGTGCCGCCAAGTCGATCAGGACCACATCCTCGGCACCGCTGAACGAGATGGCGATCCGGTCGAAGCGCGCGAAGGCGTCCTCGAGCACGGCGAGAGCGTGCTCTTCGCGCGGCGTCGCGGCGTCGGCTATGCGATGGATGAGAGTTTCCGCCATAGGGCTCTGTGCCCCTATCCGGGCCTTTGGGGCGAGAACCATACCAACGCGCACGGCCGGCCAATAAATACCGTGTGGTCATAACGTAATGTGGACCACCCGGGTCCGGGTGCCCGTGGCGCGGCTCTCGCGTTCGGCTCGCTGTGACGACGCTGACCATGCGAAGTAAACTAGCTCGCTTTTGTCGCCGGAGCACGGTACTTGGACATCCTGTGTCTCGATTTGGAAGGCGTCCTGGTCCCGGAGATCTGGCAGGCGGTGGCCCGAGATACCGGCATCGCCGCACTGAACAAGACCACCCGCGACATCCCCGTCTACGACGATTTGATGCGCATGCGCTTGGAGGTGCTGGACCGTCACGACCTTCGGCTGCCCACTATACAGGGCGTGATCGCCGGGCTTGCCCCGTTGCCGGGCGCAGTGGACTTCATGGCGTGGGCACGGGAGCGCTTCCAGGTCGTGGTGTTGTCGGACACCTTCTACGACTTTGCGATGCCCTTGATGGCGAAGCTCGGCTACCCGGTACTGCTGTGTCATCGCCTGGTCGTCGAGAACGAGCGGATCGTGGACTACCGGTTGCGGCAGGAAGATCCGAAGCGCCACGCCGTGCGCGCCTTCCATGCCATGAACTATCGCGTGCTGGCCGCGGGCGACTCGTTCAACGACCTCGGCATGCTCGAGGAAGCGGACGTCGGCATATTCTTCGATGCACCGGCCGGGGTGCTGGCAGCGCACCCGGCTTACCAGGCCGTGACCGGCTATGACGATTTGCGGACGGCGTTGTCCCAGGCTACCGCGGGTAAGAATGCCAATGCGGCCTGAAGGCCGAAGGAGATGCGCATGACACCGGGCGAACGCTTCCGGGAGGCTTGGACCGAAGAGAATCCATTGCAGATCGTCGGCGCGATCAACGCCTACGCGGCGTTGATGGCCGCAAGCGTGGGCTACCGCGCCCTGTACCTGAGCGGGGGCGGGGTCGCGTACGGCTCCTACGGACTCCCGGACCTCGGCATGACCTCGCTGAACGACGTCCTCGAAGACGTCCGCCGCATCACCGCGACGACGGACTTGCCGCTCCTGGTCGACATCGACACGGGTTGGGGGGGCGCGTTCAACATCGCGCGCACCATCCGGGAGATGACCCGGGCGGGTGCGGCGGCGGTGCACATCGAAGACCAGGTGGCCGCCAAGCGGTGCGGTCACCGGCCCAACAAGGCGATCGTTCCGACCGAGGAGATGTGCGACCGCATCAAGGCGGCGGCCGATGCGAAGACCGATGACGCGTTCGTCGTCATGGCGCGTACGGATGCACTGGCCGTCGAAGGGCTCGATGCGGTGGTCGAACGTGCTGCGCGCTTCGAGGAAGCCGGGGCGGACGCCATCTTCGCGGAGGCCATGACGGAACTGGACATGTACACCCGTGTCACCGCGGCGGTCGATGTCCCGGTACTCGCAAACCTGACCGAGTTCGGTCGTACGCCGCTTTACACGGTGGACGAGCTTAAGAGCGCGGGTGTTAGGATGGCGCTTTACCCGTTGTCGGCCTTCCGGGCGATGAGCTTGGCGGCCCTGAACGTCTATCGCACGATTCGTAGCGACGGTACGCAGGCCCGGGTGGTCGACACGATGCAGACGCGCGACGAACTCTACGATTTCCTGGGCTACCGCGATTACGAGGACAAGCTTGACCGCCTGTTCGCGGCCAGCGAGAGCCCTCAGCCCGGGGAGCGCGAGGGGCTCGCCCCTCGCATGGAAGACCAGGCACGTTCGTCGTGAGGACGTCTTGAAAAGGGGAGTAAAGGAGGAATAGTGGTTGACAAGAAACTCGGAGGCGCGGGCCTGCGCGGCCAGAGCGCCGGCCAAACTGAACTGTGCACGGTTGGCAAGACCGGCACGGGACTGACCTACCGCGGCTACGACATCTCGGATCTTGCCGCCGGGGCCTCGTTCGAGGAGGTCGCGTACCTGATTTTCTTCGGCCAGTTGCCGAGTGCCGACGAACTGGCCGCCTACAAGGCCAGGCTCGCGGGGCTGCGCGACTTGCCGGCTCCGCTGCGCGAAGTGCTCGAGCGCATCCCGGCGAGCGCCCACCCCATGGACGTCATGCGAACGGGCTGCTCCATGCTCGGCAACCTGGAGCCGGAGGGTGACTTCGACAACCAGCAGTCGGTGGCGGATCGGTTGTTGGGCGCGCTGCCGTCGATCATCAACTACTGGTACCGCTTCAGTCACGACGGCGTACGTATCGACACGGACACCGGAGAGGATTCGATCGCCGGCCACTTCCTCGCGACGCTGAACGGCGAGTCGCCTAGCGATCTATTCCGCCGGGTCATGGATGTCTCGTTGATCCTCTACGCCGAGCACGAGTTCAACGCGTCCACGTTCACGGCGCGCGTCTGCGCGTCGACCTTGTCGGATATGCACTCCTGCGTGACCGGCGCGATCGGGTCGCTGCGTGGTCCGCTGCACGGCGGTGCCAACGAGGCGGCCATGGCGCTGATCGAGCAGTTCGATTCCACCGCGGCGGCAAGCGAGGCCGTGCGCGGCATGCTCGAACGCAAGGAAGTCATCATGGGCTTCGGGCATGCCATCTACCGGACGTCCGATCCGCGCAACACGATCATCAAGGCTTGGGCGGAACGACTGGCGGCCGAGGTCGGCGACGAACTGCTCTACCCGGTCTCCTGCGCCGTCGAGAAGGTCATGTGGGACGAGAAGGAGCTATTCGCGAACGCCGACTTCTTCCATGCGTCCGCCTACCATTTCATGGGCATCCCGACGAAGCTGTTCACGCCGATTTTCGTCTGCTCCCGCGTGTCCGGCTGGACCGCCCACGTCATGGAACAGCGGGTCAACAATCGCATCATTCGCCCGAGCGCGGACTACATCGGCGAGGAGCCCCGGCCGTTCGTGGCGCTCGCGGACCGTTAGTCCATGAGCGCCAATGTAGATGTCAACGTCCGGCCACCGCCGGACAGCGAACTCGTCGCCATCGCGGACTACGTCGCGACCGGCACGATCGACAGCGACGAGGCGTACGACACGGCCCGCTATTGCCTGATGGACACGCTGGGTTGCGGCTTCCTCGGGATGCGCTTCCCGGAATGCGCCAAGCACTTGGGGCCGATCGTGCCGGGCACGGTCGTGCCTGGCGGCGCACGCGTCCCGGGCACGCAGTTTGAACTCGACCCTGTCAAGGCGGCGTGGGACATCGGCTGTGCCATCCGCTGGCTGGACTTCAACGACACTTGGCTTGCTGCCGAGTGGGGCCATCCCTCGGACAATCTCGGTGGCATCCTCGCGGTCGCGGACTACGTCAGCCGGAAGGCGGTGCGCGGCAACCGGGCTCCCTTGGTCATGCGCGACGTGCTCACCGGCATGATCCAGGCGCATGAGATCCAAGGCTGCCTTGCTCTCGAGAACAGCTTCAACCGCGTGGGTCTCGACCACGTTCTGCTCGTGCGCGTGGCGTCCACGGCTGTGGTGACGCATCTCCTCGGCGGAAGCCGCGACCAGGTGGTTGACGCGCTCTCGCACGCGTTCATCGACGGCTCCGCGTTGCGCACCTATCGACATGCGCCCAACGCGGGTCCGCGGAAGTCGTGGGCGGCCGGCGATGCAACGAGCCGCGCCGTACGCTTGGCGCTCTTGGTCCTCAAGGGTGAAATCGGCTATCCGAGCGCACTGTCGGCACCCACCTGGGGCTTCTACGACGTCGCCTTCAAGGGCAACCACTTCGCCTTCCAGCGCCCCTACGGGTCGTACGTGATGGAGAACGTGCTGTTCAAGATCTCGTTCCCAGCGGAGTTCCATGCGCAGACGGCGGTCGAGGCTGCGGTGCAACTGCACCCGGACGTCGCAGGCCGGATCGATGACATCGAGCGGATCGTGCTGACGACCCACGAGTCCGCCATTCGCATCATCAGCAAGACCGGCGATCTCAACAACCCGGCCGACCGCGATCACTGCCTGCAATACATGGTCGCCGTGGGTCTCCTGAACGGCGACCTGACCGCGGACGACTACGAGGACGATGCGGCCCGGAATCCGCGCATCGATCAGCTTCGCGAACGGATGCAGGTCGAGGAGGATGCGCGCTACAGCCGCGAGTACCACGAACCGGATAAGCGCAGCATCGCCAACGCGGTGCAGGTGTTCTTCACCGACGGCACGAGTACGGACAAGGTCGCGGTGGAGTACCCGATCGGCCACCGGCGCCGTCGCGGCGAGGGCATTCCGCGACTCATCGAGAAGTTCGAGGCCAACCTCGCGACCCGGTTCCCCGGGGCGCGGGCGCGTGACATCAGCGACTTGTGCCTCGACAGGGAGCGCTTCGAGCAGACCCCAGTGGACGAGTTCATGGGCTTGCTCGTGATCTGACGGCCGCTTGCGGCGTCCCCTCGGATCGCCATAGTCTTGTGCCGTCGTACTACCCTGGGCTAGAAAAAAGATGAACCCACCCGTCAGGTTTGGATTGATCCTCGGTATCGTTGTGGCCGCGTTGGGCTACCTCGTGCCGATCCTTGGTCTGCACACCAATCCGATCATGCCCACCGTGTTCGTCCCGGCGGCGATCGTGGTCAACGTGGTGTGCGTCTTCTTGGCGCTGCGCCAGACGGCTGCGGACGCGACGTGGATACGGCAAGTCGTCAACGGGCTCGTCGTCGGCGCGGTCGGGGCGGTTCTGATTTTCGTGGGTTCGTGGACGATGACCACCTTGGTCTTTCCGAGCTACTACGCCGAGTACGCTGCGGGCGCCCGGGAGATGCTGACGGCGGCTGGCCTGTCCGCGGACCAGGTGGCCGCCCAGATGGCGGCGATCGAAGGGACGACGCCGGTCGCTTCCGCGTTTTCGGGCGCCATCGGCGCGATCATCACCGGCGTGGTGGCCGGCGCCGTCGTCGGCGCGTTCAAACGCCAAGGGCGGTAACGGGCGGAGCTAAGCACCGCCCGCTGTAGGCTAGCTTGCCGCGAACTGCGGACGCAGTTCAGCTTGCCGCGAACTGCGCTTCCTCGGTGGATCCGGTCAGCGCCGTGACCGACGACTGGCCACCCTGGATCACCTCCGCAACCCGGTCGAAGTAGCCCGTTCCCACTTCCTGCTGGTGGCTGACGAACGAGTAGCCCGCGTTGGTTGCGGCGAACTCCTTCTCCTGCAGATCCACGTAGGCCGACATCTGCCGATCGACGTAGTCGCGGCTCAAGTCGTACATGTTGAACCACATGCTGTGGATGCCGGCCAAGGTGATGAACTGGAACTTGTAGCCCATGGCCGCCAGTTCGCGTTGGAACTTCGCGATCGTCGCATCGTCCAGGTTCGCCTTCCAGTTGAACGACGGCGAGCAGTTGTAGGCGAGCATCTGGTCCGGGTACTGCTCGTGGATCGCATCGGCGAACGCTTGCGCTTCGTCGAGGTCGGGCACGGCGGTCTCGCACCAGATGAGGTCGGCGTAGGGCGCGTAGGCGAGGCCGCGGGAAATGGCCTGCGGCAGGCCGTTGCGGGTGCGGTAGAAGCCTTCGGGCGTGCGCTCGCCGGTGAGGAAGGGCTTGTCCCACTCGTCGATATCGCTGGTGACCATGTCCGCCGCGTTGGCGTCCGTCCGGGCCATCAGCACCGTTGGCACATCGCAGACGTCGGCCGCCAGGCGTGCGGCGATGAGCTTCTGCACGGCTTCCACCGTCGGCACAAGGACCTTGCCGCCCATGTGGCCGCACTTTTTCACCGAGGCCAACTGATCTTCGAAGTGAACGCCGGCGGCGCCCGCGCCGATCATCGCCTTCATCAGTTCGAAGGCGTTGAGCAGTCCACCGAAACCGGCCTCCGCATCAGCGACGATTGGCGCGTAGAAGTCGATCCCGTCGTCCACGCCGGTGGCCCACTGGATCTCGTCGGCTCGTCGGAAGGCGTTGTTGATGCGGTTGACGACGCTCGGAACGGAGTTGACGGCGTACAGGGACTGATCCGGGTACATGGTCTCCGAGGTGTTGTTGTCGGCCGCGACCTGCCATCCAGAGAGGTAGATGGCCTTGATCCCCGCCTTGACCTGCTGCACGGCCTGTCCGCCCGTGACGGCGCCTAGGCAGTTCACAAAGTCGTCACCCTGAAGCAGGTCCCAGAGCTTGTCGGCGCCGTGGGCGGCGAGCATGCTCCGGTGCGGAATCGTGCCGCGGAGGTTGACGACGTCCGCAGCCGTATAGCCGCGTTTGACGCTGTTCCAGCGCGGGTTGGATTCCCATTCTTCTTCGAGTTCCCGAATCTGTTCCGCGCGCGGCTTTCTCGGCACGTAGTGCAAGGCCATCGTTCCGTTCTCCGTGGCAAAAAAAGTGCGCAACCATATAGATTGTCCGGGGTCCGCGCAATGCGTTTTTTTCCCGCTGTCATGGGGGCGAAAACGGCGTTGAAAACACGCCGAAAAGACGTACTCGGTTGGGGCCTGGCGCGGCTAATCTGCTATGGCGAGCTCCATAAGGTGATGCTCGATGCCGGCTTCCATAAACGCCTCGCCGCGGGCACGGAAACCAGCGCGCTCGTAGAAGCCCGCGGCGTGGGTCTGCGCGTGAAGGAAGATGCGCTCGTATCCGCCTTGAGAGGCCGCATCGACCGCAGCGTCAAGCAGCCGTGCACCGATGCCTGTGCCGCGCAGGTGTTTCAGCACCGCCATCCGCCCGATCTGCCCGGACGGCATCAGCCGCGCCGTTCCAACCGGCGTTCCGCTGGCGTCCTCGGCGACGAAGTGACGACTGGCGTCGTCCTGGCCATCCCATTCCTCGGCTTCCGGAACGCCTTGCTCTTCGACGAACACGGTGCGGCGGATGGCCTTGAGCGTGGGGCCGTGCGTAGCCCAGGCGACTTCGTGGACGCGTAGCCCCGTGGCCGACGCAACCTCCCGGGCCAACACCGCCGCGATGCCGAGATAGTCTCGGGGCCGCAGGCGCGCCAGCCGGTCGCGCGACACCTCGTCGAGGTCGAGTTGGGCGAGAAGGTCACGGTACACCGCCTCGTCAAGGCGCTCGCCCCTCGTCAGCCGCTTCAACTGCTCATACGGTTCTGGACTACCGTCCGCGCGCATTACTGTTTGTACCGCCTCGGCCAAGACCTCCCAGGCGTCGTCGAGATCACTGTCGAGCCGGTCCCGATCCACGGCCAACTTGCTTAAGCCTCGCGACGCGCTCAAGTAGGCGACTAGGCAGTGGCCGAACGCCGTGCCGACGTTGCGCAGCGCCGTGGAGTCGGAGAGATCCCGCTGCCAGCGGGACACCGGTAGCTTGTCGGCGAGGTGGCCCAGGAGAGCGTTGGCGAGCCCCACGTTGCCTTCGGAATTCTCGAAATCGATGGGGTTGACCTTGTGGGGCATGGTCGAACTGCCGGTTTCGCCCTCGACCTTGCGTTGGCGGAAGTAGCCGAGCGAGACGTAGCCCCAGATGTCGCGATCGAAGTCGAGGAGGACCTGGTTGAAGCGCGACAGCGCATGGAACAACTCGGCCATGTAGTCGTGCGGCTCGATCTGGGTCGTGTAGGGATTGGCGGCGAGCCCCAAGTCCGCTAGGAACTTGCCACTCTCGACGGGCCAGTCGACGTCGGGATACGCGACGACGTGGGCGTTGTAGTTGCCGACCGCGCCGTTCATCTTGCCGAGAATGGCGGTGTTGCGCACCTGCGCGAGTTGGCGTTCGAAGCGCGCGACGACGTTCGCCAACTCCTTGCCGACCGTTGTCGGGGAGGCCAACTGACCGTGGGTTCGCGACAGCATTGGGACATCCGCCAAAGACCCGGCCAGTTGGCGCAGTGCGTCGACCAGGCCTGCCATCTCGGGTACGAGCACCGTGTCGCGCGCATCGCGGAGCATCAGCGCGTAGGCGAGGTTGTTGATGTCCTCGGAGGTGCATCCGAAATGCACGTATTCGAGATAGGGCTGCAGGCCCTCGATCCGGGCCATCCGGTCCTTGACGAAATACTCGACGGCCTTCACGTCGTGATTGGTCTCTGCCTCCAGGTCGCGGATCGCCGCCGAGTCGGCGACGTCGAAGTCGGAGAAGATGGCCTCGGCTGCCGAGCGTTGGTCGCGATCGAGCATCGGCAATCCGGTGACCCCGTCGCAGCCTGCCAAGTGAATAAACCAAGCCACCTCGATGCGTACCCGGTAGCGCATCAGCGCGTTTTCGGAGACGAGGGATGCCAGCGCCGCCGCGCGCGACCGGTAGCGCCCGTCGAGCGGAGAGATTGCGGTCAGCGTCGAGAGGTCGTCCTGGGCCATGGACCCTACCAAGCCGCCTCGATACGCCCACCGCCCAGGCATTCGTCGCCCTCGTAAAATGCGACGTACTGGCCGGGTGTCACGGCACGTTGCGGGTGATCGAAGGCGACCTCCGCGCAGTCGTCGCCGAGTGCGAGCACACAGGCCTGGTCCGGTTGGCGGTAGCGGGTCTTTGCCATGCACGGCCCCTCGCGCGGGCTGGCGATCCAGTTCAACTGCGATGCGCGCAGTGACTGCGTGCTGAGGTCGTCCGCGCATTGCGAGACGACGAGGTGATTGACGGCACGGTCCTTGCCGACCACGTACCACGGCATCTCGGGGCGACCCTTGAGTCCGCCGACACCCAAGCCTTGGCGCTGGCCGAGGGTATAGAACGCAAGTCCTCGGTGTTCGCCTAGCACCGTGCCCGCCGCATCGACGATTGCGCCTGGTTGGTCCGCGACGTACCGGGACAGGAAGTCCTGGAAGCGGCGCTCACCGATGAAGCAGATGCCGGTGCTGTCCTTCTTGTCGTGGACGCCAAGCCCGGCTTGCAGCGCGCGGTCGCGAACCGCCGGCTTTGTCATGTCGCCGACCGGGAAAAGGCAGCCTTCAAGGTCGGTTCTCGGCACGGCCTGCAGGAAGTAAGTCTGGTCTTTGCCGAGGTCGCTTCCCTTGTAGAGCCGGAACGGCTCCCCCGGCGGCGTTCGCCGGGCGTAGTGGCCGGTGGCGATGCGTTGGTAGCCGAGCAGGGCGGCGTAGTCGGCGAACTGCTTGAACTTGATCTCCCGGTTGCACAGGACGTCGGGGTTCGGCGTCCTAGCGGCCCGGTAGTCCGCCAGGAAGGCCTCGAAGACATTGTCCCAGTACTCGGCGGCGAAGTTGGCGGTGTGCAGTTGGATCCCGAGGCGCTCGCAGACGTCCGCGGCGTCCGCGTAATCCGCCTCGGCCGTGCAGTATTCGGTACCGTCGTCCTCGTCCCAGTTCTTCATGAACAGGCCGGCGACGTCGTAGCCACGCTCCAGCAGGATGAGCGCGCTCACGGCGGAGTCGACGCCGCCGGACATGCCTACCATCACGGATTCCGCCACGGGTCTTCAAGCTCGGAAAGCGGATGCGAAATTATAGCGTGCTATGCTCGCCCAATGACGCGGCTGACCCATCTCAACGCCCGCGGCGAGGCGTCGATGGTCGATGTCTCCGGCAAGGCAACAACGGCGCGAGAAGCGCACGCGCGGGCCGTCGTGCGCATGGCGAAAAGCACGCTCACTGCCATCTACACGGATGGTGTTGCCAAGGGCGACGTGCTAGCCGTTGCTCGCGTGGCCGGCATCCAGGCGGCCAAGCGCACCAGCGAACTGATCCCGTTGTGTCATCCCCTCGCGCTGACCAAGGTCGGGGTCGAGTTCCGGGCCGACGCCGACGACGCCTTGACCATCGATGCGGTGTGCAAGGTGACCGGGCCCACCGGCGTCGAGATGGAGGCGTTGACCGCGGCGGCCGTTGCCGCCCTGACCGTCTACGACATGTGCAAGGCGTTGGATCGGGGCATGGCCGTTGAGAACCTCGGCCTTGTCGCCAAGTCGGGCGGCAAGTCCGGGACTTGGAATCGAGCTTCGGCGACGGCGCGCGGAGATACGTCGTGAACGTCACGGTGCGCTTCTTCGCGTCGCTGCGCGAGGTGATCGACCACGAGGCGATCGTCCTGGAGTTGCCCGGTTCGACCTTGGCGAGTGTGCGCGACCAATTGCGTTGCCGCCTCAACGCGACACAGTGGGAGGCGATCTGCGCGGCGGGCGTCCAGGTCGCCGTCAACCAGCGCATCGTGCGCGGCGACGCGGCGCTCGCCAGTGGCGACGAGGTGGCTTTCCTGCCACCGGTCACGGGTGGCTGATGGGCGGACAGGTGCAAACCACCGTGCGCATCCAGCGCGAGGACTTCGATCTCGCGGCTGAGTGGGCGGCTTGCCGCGAACGCTGCACCGGCCGCGCCGGAGCGGTGGTCGCATTCGGCGGACTGGTGCGCGACCGGGCGGATCACGACGCGGTGCAGGGCCTCTACCTTGAGCACTACCCGGGCATGACGGAGGCCAGCATCGAGCGCATTTGCGCCGAGGCGGCGGACCGTTGGCGGTTGCTCGCTGTCACCGTGATTCATCGGGTGGGGAATCTCGGACCCGGCGACCAGATCGTGCTGGTTCTGGTAGCGTCGAGCCACCGCCCGGACGCGTTCGCGGCCTGCGAGTTCCTGATGGATTACCTGAAGACGGACGCCGTCATCTGGAAGAAGGAACATCGCGACGGCGGCGACGCCTGGATCACCGCGACCGACAATGATCGGAAGCGCCGAAGCGGTTGGTGATCGGAAGGGGTAGGCGCGGACCCGGTATTCAGGTTCGACGCCGCAGCGCCTCGAGTTCGACTTCCAGGGCGGCCGCACGGGCTTCGGCTGCGGCGCGGGCGGTCGTCTGTTCATCCAGGCTGCGCTGCGTGTCTCCCAGGCTGCGCTGGGCATCGCCCAGACTGCGCTGTGTGTCTTCCAAGCTGCGCTGTGTCTCTTCAAGGCCGAGTAGCAGGCCTGTTTCGGGGTCGTGCAGCCGCAGTTCCTTGCCGTCCGCGTACAGGTACAGCCCGAGCACGGCGCTCCAGTAGGCCGTCGCACCCGCTGGCAGCGGAACCTCGCCTTGGCCTGGTGTGCTAGGCGGGACGTCGCTGTATCGGTGGTCAGTGAGCCGCCGACCCAGCAGCCCGCCGGGCACCGCGGTCCCCGCCGGATCGAACACCCAGTACTCCGGAATGCCGAGTGCTTCGTAGCGCCGTGGCTTCGCCACCGTGTCTCGCACGCGGGAACTCGGACTGACGACTTCCATCACGAGGTCCGGCAGCGGCTCCTGCCATAGCTTGTAGGACTGGCGGTCCTCCTCGGGCGGTGTACCCGGCGCGTCGACGGCGCCCGCGGTCAGGGATACAAGCAGGTCCGCCACGAACGGTGGCAGCGTACGATCCTCGCGCCTCGCGTAGAACCCGACGTCCCCGGTCACCAGCGCGGCATCGCCGTGGCGGCGACGTATGTGCGGTGCCAATAACGACCCTAGCGTCTTGGTGAGAATGTGGTGGCGGAGGTTCTCCACGGGGCACTCGTAAAGGAAGCCGTCGCGGTCGTACTCACCGCCGGGCACGGGGTGGGGCGGGTTGGTGGGAATGCGGGACGGTCGGGACTGCGGGACCGCCCCGCGTCCTTTGCGTTTCCCGCCTTTCGACTTTGCTGGATGCGCCATCTCGCGAACGTACCACAGTCGGCTTCCTACGCGGACCTCGCCGGTGCGTTGCCAAAGAGGCATGTTGTGCTGGCGCTAGTGCCGGGGAAAAGAGCCAATCGCCCCGTCGTTTCGTAGGAAATCAACCATTTCGCCGCTCATGGTGCGGTAAGCGCCTCGCGGACCGTACAAACGCATGGGCGGGCAGGTCGGCTGTTGTACAATGCCGCGTTTTTCACCGGCGAGGGCGAGGGAAGCAAGCGCATGGGCTACGAACACATCGAGGTGCCGTCTACCGGCGAGAAGATCACGGTGGCCGAGGACGGGACTCTGAACGTGCCCGACAAGCCGATCATCCCGTTTATCGAGGGCGACGGGATCGGTATCGACATCACGCCGGTGATGATCAAAGTCGTCGACGCGGCCGTGGCCAAGGCCTACGGCGGTGCCCGCCAAATCGTCTGGATGGAGGTCTACTCGGGCGAGAAGTCCCTTGCGGTCTACGGCCCCGACGAGTGGCTGCCCGAGGAGACGCTCACGGCGATGCGCGAGTTCGTGGTCGGCATCAAGGGACCGATGACGACCCCGGTGGGCGGCGGCATCCGGTCGCTGAACGTGGCGCTACGCCAGCACCTCGACCTGTACGTCTGCCAGCGTCCGGTGCGCTGGCTGAATGGTGTGCCGAGCCCCGTGAAGGCTCCGGAGAAGACCGACATGGTCATCTTCCGGGAGAACACCGAGGACATCTACGCCGGCGTCGAATGGGAAGCGGGGTCCGCGGACGCGGACAAGGTCATTGCCTTCCTGCGCGACGACATGGGTGTTGCCAAGATCCGCTTCCCCACCAACTGCGGCATCGGTGTGAAGCCTGTTTCCGTGCAAGGCACACAGCGCTTGGTGCGCAAGGCGTTGCAGTACGCGATCGCCGAGGATCGCGACTCGGTGACCTTCGTGCACAAGGGGAACATCATGAAGTTCACCGAGGGCGCCTTCAAGGATTGGGGGTATGAACTCGCCGCCGACGAGTTCGGCGCGACGCCGTTGGACGGTGGCCCGTGGCACGAACTTGAAAACCCGCGAACGGGCAAGCAGATTGTCATCAAGGACATGATTGCCGACGCGATGCTGCAGCAAATCTTGACGCGACCGGACGAGTACGACGTCATCGCCACCATGAACCTGAACGGCGACTACCTTTCGGACGCCCTGGCCGCGCAGGTCGGCGGCATCGGCATCGCGCCGGGAGCGAACATTGGCGATACCGTGGCGCTGTTCGAGGCCACCCACGGGACAGCGCCCAAGTACACGGGCCAGGACAAGGTCAACCCGGGCTCGCTGATCCTGTCGGCGGAGATGATGCTGCGCCACATGGGTTGGCGAGAGGCCGCCGACCTGATCGTTCAAGGGATGGAAGGCGCGATCTCCGAGAAGACCGTGACCTACGACTTCGAACGCCTGATGACGGGCGCGACCTTGCTCAAGTGTTCGGAGTTCGGCGACGCGATGATCGCCAAGATGTGAAGGTCCTGACGGAGTGCCTCCGCTGACAGGTTCAGCCGGGGGCGCCGTCGGGCGGCGAACCCTCCAGGCGGATGTTCACCGCGTGCAGCCCCTTGGGGCCCTCCTTGACGTCGAAGCTTATGGGCTGGCCGGCGCGCAGTGTCCGGTAGCCGTCCATCTCGATCGACGAGTAGTGCACGAATATGTCGTCACCGCCTGACTCGGGAACGACGAACCCGTATCCCTTGGCGTTGTTGAACCACTTGACGGTGCCCGTGGCCATGCTGTCCCCCTCAGCGTGCCACTGCGCAGCTTGAGCTCCGACCGCGCCGCCTAGCACGGCCACTCTCGCACAGTGTCATTGTTTCAGCGGCGAAATGTCCACCTTCGGACCCGCATCTGTCAAGCGGACCCGAGACGGTCCGGCACGTTCCATTGACGGTTGACATGGGCAATCTGGTCGAGCCTTTGCGCGTGACATTGCGTTTTGGAACTGGCTATGATTGGTCACACGAACAGGTGATCAATACGTACTTCCGCGTTCGAGCACAGCCATGGAACATCCCGGTTTCGACGTCGCACGGACGCCCCCTCCGCGCTCTTTGGAGCGCCCCGGAGCCGGCCCCGCGCTTCGCTGGCGTGGTGCCGCGGACAACGGCGAGGACGACGACGAACGCGAGGGCTGGGACACGGGGACGGTTCTCAAGGAACGTCCGGCCGAGCCCAAGCTCAAGCGGCCGCCCATGTACAAGGTCATCATGCTGAACGATGACTACACGCCGATGGAGTTCGTCGTCGATGTGTTGATGAAGTTCTTCCACATGGACCAGGAGAAGGCTTGGCAGGTAATGTACGCCGTGCATACCACCGGAAGCGCCGTCGTCGGCATATTCCCGCGCGACATAGCGGAGACCAAGTCGGAACAGGTCAACGCCTACGCGCAGGAGAACCAGTTTCCCCTTAGGTCCACGGTCGAGATGACCGATTGAACGGCCCTTGATCGAGGAGCAGACGTGTTTAGTGACCAACTGAAAACCGCCATGAACGAGGCCTTCAAACAGGCCAACATGAAGCGCCACGAGTTCGTTACGCCGGAACACCTGCTGCTTGCGTTGCTCGACGACGCGGAAGCTCAAGATGTCCTCAAGAACGTCGGCGCCGACATGGACGGGCTGCGGGACAAGCTTGGCGAGTTCATCGACTCGCACACTCCGTTGATCCCCGCCGGGGACCAGCGGCGAGAGACGGAACCGACCCTCGGCTTCACACGGGTCGTCCATCGCGCCGTGTTCCACGTCCAGTCCAAGGGCAAGAAGGCGGTTACCGGCGCCGACGTACTGGTGGCCCTGTTCGGCGAGCAGGAAAGTCACGCGGTTCACTGCCTCAAGGAACAGTCGATCGCGCGATTGGACGTGATCAACTACGTCTCGCACGGCATCTCGAAGACCGCTCCCGAGGGGGCGGGTGCGCAAGACGAGCCCGAACGCCAGGAGGGCGAGGGTGCCGAGCAGTCCGCGCTGGAGTCGTTCGCGAGTGATCTCAACGCCCTTGCCAGGTCCGGCAAGATCGATCCGCTCGTGGGTCGCGACCACGAGGTGGAACGCGTGATCCAGGTGCTTTGCCGGCGGCGCAAGAACAACCCGCTGTTGGTCGGCGAGTCCGGCGTGGGGAAGACGGCCATCGCGGAAGGTCTCGCCAAACGCATCGTCGACGGCGAGGTTCCCGAGGTCGTGGGCGAGAGCCGGGTCTTGGCCCTCGACCTCGGTGCGCTGCTTGCTGGTACGAAGTACCGCGGCGACTTCGAAAAGCGCTTCAAGCTGCTCCTCAAGGAATTGCAGAAGGAGGAGGGGTCGATCCTCTTCATCGACGAGATCCACACGATCATCGGTGCGGGTGCGGCCTCCGGCGGCGTCATGGACGCCTCGAACCTGTTGAAGCCGCTGTTGGCGTCCGGGGAAATCCGCTGCATGGGCTCGACGACCTATCACGAGTACCGCGGCATCTTCGACAAGGACCGTGCGCTGTCGCGGCGATTCCAGAAGATCGACATCGTCGAACCGGACGTCCACGACACCTACCTGATCCTCAAGGGCCTGAAGTCGCGTTACGAGAGCCACTACAGCCTGCGCTACACGGATCGCGCATTGCGCGCGGCCGCCGAGTTGTCGGACCGCTACATCACCGACCGCTTCATGCCGGACAAGGCGATCGACGTGATCGACGAAGCGGGTGCCGCGCAACTTTTGGTCGCCCCGAGCCGGCGCAAAAAGTCGATCGGCGCGGTCGACGTGGAGCAGGTCGTGGCGAAGATTGCGCGCGTACCGTCGAACCAGGTCACCACGTCGGACAAGGAAGCCCTGCGCGATCTCGATGTGAAGCTCAAAATGACCGTGTTCGGTCAGGACGATGCGATCGACACGCTGGCATCGGCAATCAAGCTGTCGCGTGCCGGGCTCAAGGTCGAGGGCAAGCCCATCGGGTCTTTCCTGTTCGCGGGCCCGACCGGCGTCGGCAAGACCGAGGTGTGTCGGCAACTGGCCAATATCATGGGTGTCGAGTTGCTGCGCTTCGACATGTCGGAGTACATGGAGCGGCACACCGTATCCCGGCTGATCGGCGCACCACCTGGCTACGTGGGCTTCGACCAAGGGGGCCTGCTTACCGAAGCCGTGGTCAAGCATCCGCACAGCGTCGTGTTGCTCGACGAGGTCGAGAAGGCGCACCCGGAAGTGTTCAACCTGCTGCTGCAGGTGATGGACCACGGAACCCTGACAGACAACAACGGGCGCAAGGCGGACTTCCGCAACGTCGTGCTGATCATGACCACCAACGCCGGCGCCCAGGAAGCCGCGCGGGCATCCATCGGCTTCACCGAGCAGGACCACTCCTCCGACGCCGTGGAAGTGCTGAAGCGGATGTTCACGCCGGAGTTCCGCAATCGGCTGGACGCGATCGTCCAGTTCAAGTCACTGCCCCTGAGCGTCATCAAGACCGTGGTCGACAAGTTCCTTACCGAGTTGCAGGCGCAGTTGGATGCCAAGAAGGTGGAGCTGGACGTGGACGAGGCCGCTCGCGAATGGCTCGCACGGGAAGGCTACGACGAGAAGATGGGGGCACGGCCGATGCAGCGGCTGATCCAAGAGCGGATCAAGCGCCAGCTTGCGGAGGACATCCTGTTCGGAGACCTCGCCGACGGCGGCGGGGTGGTGCACGTCACGGAAGAGGACGGCGACCTGGCATTGGAGATCGAGCCCCGCCACGCCAAGGCGTGAACCCTACGCGATCGTTCGCAAACGGCGTGCCGTTCGCGTCCGCCATCTCTCGGGCGGAGTCGCGTTAGCGCTCGCGGAAGGTGATCCGACCCTTGGTGAGGTCGTAAGGTGTCAGTTCGACTTTGACACGGTCGCCGGTGAGGATGCGGATGTAGTTCTTGCGCATCTTACCGGAGATGTGGGCCGTGACTTTATGCCCATTGTCGAGTTCGACGCGGAACATGGTGTTGGGGAGCGTATCCACCACGACCCCCTCCATCTCGATCTGTTCTTCCTTTGCCATTCGGTCCTAAAGCCGTGCCGTGGCCGCGCCAATACTGCGTCGTGCCAGCGTTTTTGGGCGTGCAATTTAACCACTTCAAGGGCGCCGGTCGCTACCCGGCGCGCGGTCGTACTGGGCGAAGTCCAAAGACCGGGTCGCCGCCCGGTACGTAGAGCGCCCTGCTAGGAGGAGCCTATGTGTCGTTCCGACGCGGCGTTGTGTGGACTCGCTCAAGATAGAGCCGGCGGTGTCGATCATCCCACGAGCCCCAGCCAGCAATGACGATGTCCCCAGACGCGGACCTGTCGATCAGGGCCTTTGTCTTGACCATGACTGGCGCGAAGTCGTGCAGGAGCTCGTAGGCGTTTCGGGCGCGCACCCCACCGGACCCTAGGGCGAACCGCGCCGGAACCCCTTTCTTCAGCAATTCCTCCCGGACCACGTCGACGATGTTTCCCTGCGCGTCGGTGCCCAGATCGAGGAGTCCAGCCTCGGCTACGAGGATCAGGATGACTAGGTGCGTCAGGCTGTCTATGCCGTCGTCCTCGATGCTTGCCGCGAGGAACCCCATCGTCTTGGCCGCGTTCCCCCGCGGGGCGGCTGTCGCTTCCGGGCCGTACCGCGCCATCACGCTCATGTACGCGATGTCGACGAGAGACGAGTCCGGCTCATGCTTGACGAACTCGTGGTACATCGCGGCGGACCAGCGTGCGGTACCGCTGATCGTGCTGCGCCGTGCGACCGACTTCAGGAACGGCATGGACGGGCTGTAGGCACTTCGAAGGCGACGCTTGCTGGACGGCAGCGATAGGGCATGGCGACGTCTCTTTGGCAGCGCGAGGGATTTCGGTCCCGGTGCGCGTCGAGTGGCCGGCACACGCTCTGGCGGTGCCGGGTCTTGCAACGTCAACACAGTGCGTGTGATGTCCTACCTATTCGCCGGCGACCGGGTAGCTACTCCCGACCGTTCAACCTGGCTCTTGTATTCAGCAGGGTCGGCCCGGCGGACGCCAAGGCGCACTGCTGACGTTGCGTGGCCGACGTTACCACAGTGCGCCGTTCATACGTACGTAAATGTACATACGGCGAACCACCGGGCAGGTGACGTCGGCGAGATGAAGAGACCGCGAGCCGTTGTCCTCAAAGCCTCGGGGTCGGCGTTTCATCGAACGTCCAACGGCCGCGCCTTGTGGGGTGGGCGTTGTTCGCAGCGACAAGGCGCAGGAAGCGACGCCGCGACATGCCGACCACCCCGAGCGAGCGCAGGTGGTCGTTCATGATCTGGCAATCGATGAGCGTGAACCGCCACCGCTCGAGCACCTGCGCGAGCGTTGCCAAGGCCACCTTGGAGGCGTCGGTGGCGACGCTGAACATGGACTCGCCGAAAAACATGCGGCCGATCGAGATGCCGTAGAGTCCACCGACCAACTCGCCGTCGCGCCAGACGTCCACGGAATGCGCAAGACCGGCGTCGTGCAGTCGGCCGTAGGCGGCCTGCATGCGCGGCGTGATCCAGGTCTCGAACTGCTCGCGACGCGGGCCGGCGCAACCGGCGACCACGTCCTCGAACGCCGCATCGAGCGTAACGGCAAACTCCCGCCGGCGCAGGCGCCGTGCGAGGCGGCGCGACACGTGCAGCGCATTGGGCTCGACCACCGCCCGGGGGTCGGGGGACCACCAGAGGACAGGCTCGCGGTCGTCGTTGAACCAGGGGAATATGCCGTGCGCGTAGGCATCCAGCAGACGCTCGGGCGCGAGGTCCCCGCCGACGGCGACCAGGCCGTCGGCAGGTGCGCCGTTCGGGTCGGGAAACGGCATGCGGCTAGCCGCCGGTCAGCTCAACGCGTCGAGGTACTTCTCGGCGTCGAGCGCCGCCATGCAACCGAAGCCGGCCGAGGTGACCGCCTGCCTGTAGACGTGGTCCGCCACATCGCCCGCCGCGAAAACACCGGGGACGCTGGTCGCCGTCGCGTTGCCGTCGGTCCCGCTTTCGACGCGGATATAGCCGTCGCGCATTTCGAGCTGCCCATCGAAGATGCCCGTATTCGGGACGTGGCCGATGGCGATGAAGACGCCGCTGAGCTCGAGTTCGCGCGTCGAGCCGTTCTTGACGCTGTCCAACAGCGCACCCGTGACACCGGCATCGTCGCCGAGAACGCGATTCAAGGTGTGGTCCCAGACCAGTTCGACCTTGCCTTCGGCAGCCCTCGCGAAGAGCCGGTCCTGGAGGATCTTCTCGGCGCGTAGCGCATCGCGACGGTGTACGAGGTAGACCTTGCTTGCTATGTTGGAAAGGTACAGCGCTTCTTCGACGGCCGTATTCCCGCCGCCGATGACGGCGACGTCCTGGTCGCGGAAAAAGAAACCGTCGCAGGTGGCGCAGGCGCTAACGCCACGCCCCTTGTAGGCTTCTTCGGACGGCAGCCCGAGGTACTTTGCCGATGCCCCGGTCGCGATGATCAGAGCATCGCACTCGTATTCAGCTTGATCGCCGCTGAGTCGCAAGGGGCAGCCGCCAAGGTCGACATCCGAGATGTGGTCGTTGACGACCGCGGCGCCGAACTTTTCCACGTGGGCTTGCATGCGCAGCATCAGTTCCGGGCCCTGCAGGCCGTCGTGGTCGCCCGGCCAGTTGTCGACGTCCGTGGTGGTCGTGAGCTGGCCGCCGACCTCGACGCCCGTGATCAAGAGCGGGTTGAGATTGGCGCGGGTCGCGTACAAGGCAGCCGTGTAGCCCGCTGGCCCGGAGCCGAGCACGATCAGCCTATGTCGGTTCGCACTAGCGGGCATTTAGGAGTTCGATGAACGGCGTGGCGTTGGCGTGCGAAGCGATGGCGTCGGCCAGGGTACGGCCCCGACCGTCGCGAGCCTGGACATCCCGCCCCGCCGCCGTGAAGAAACTCAGGAAACGCTCGAAGTCGTCGGGCCGCATGCTCTGGTAGGCATGCCGCAGGACGTAGAAGTCGGCATCTCCGGGCAGCGGCTGGCCGGACTGGGCCGGCACGGATTTGGTGAGGAACCCTTTGACGCGGTCGTCATCCCAGACCTCGTCGAGCACCTTTTGCTTGTCCTTGCGCATCGTCAGGTCGCCTACCTCAAGAACCCTTGTCCAGACGACCGGCAATCATACGCCAAGCGCACGCGGATGAAGCGTGGCCGGCAGTCGTGCTTGACACGGGTTGGCGAGCCGCTAGATTGCCCGGCCGATGCTCGAAGTCGACCAGGTTAGCAAGCGTTACGATGGAAAGCTGGCCGTGGACCGCGCGTCGTTCAACGCTCGTCCCGGTCGGATCATGGGCTTGTTGGGTCCGAACGGCGCCGGCAAGACGTCCATCCTGCGCATGGTGAACGACATCACCAAGCCTGATGCTGGCGCGGTGCGTCTGGACGGCCAGGCCGTGGGCCGCGCGACCCAGGCGGCGATCGGCTATATGCCGGAGGAACGCGGCCTCTACAAGAACGTCAAGGTCGTCGAGCAGTTGATCTACCTGGCCCGGCTCAAAGGTCTGAGTCGCGGGGCGGCGCGGCAGAGCGCCGAGCGGTGGCTCGATGCGTTGGACGCGGGCGATTGGCACGACCGGCGTCCCCGCGAACTGTCTCGTGGGATGCAGCAGAAGGTGCAGTTCGCATTGGCGCTGGTACATTCGCCGCGGCTGTTGATCCTCGACGAACCGTTCAGCGGCTTGGACCCGATCAACTCGGCTCTCATGGAGCAGGTGATTAGGGAGCGCAAGGCGGACGGCGCGATCGTCATTTTCGCTTCGCACCGCATGGAGCAGGTCGAAGACTTGTGCGACGAAATCTGCCTGATCGCCAACGGTCGGATCGTCCTTGGCGGCGAACTCGACAATGTGAAGCGTCGTTTTGGCCGCAACACCGTGTCCCTCGAGTTCGAAGGCGACGGGGGTTTCCTCGAGCGGCTGGCCGATGCCGGTCACGTGGAGGTGCTGCGCAACCTAGACGGGCGCGCGGAACTGCGGATCCTCGCCGGCTACTCGGCAAGCGAACTGCTAGATGCGGCGCGCGACGAGACCGATGCCCTGCACCAGTATTCGGCGACGTATCCGACGCTCCGGGAGATCTTCATCCGGGTGGTTGGCGATGCCACCGACAAGGCGCGTCGCCCGAGGGCGACGCGGGCGCTGACGTGCTATTGACCGTCTTCAGCAGCGAGTACCTGCGCCGAATTCGGACGAAAGCGTTCGTATTGACCACCCTGCTCGGACCGATCGCTCTCGCCGGTGTTGGCGCGGCGTTCGCGGCCATCTACAACCTGGTCGAATCGGAGTCGGCGCGCGAGCGCCTGATTACCGTTCTCGACGAGAGCGGCAGGATTCTTCCCGCTCTCGAGGCGCGCGAGCACGAGACCTATCGGCTGCGGTCGGCACCGAATTCGATCGAGGATGCTAAGAAGGCGGTGATCGACGGCGAGGCGGAAGTCCTGTTGGTGCTCCCGCGCGAACTCGGCTACGCCGGCGGGCCGCCTGATGTGTTTGTGTACGTCAGGGACAAGCAGTCGATCACGGCGGAACAGGCGTTGCGCGCGTTTCTGTTCGACGTGGTACGCGAGGTTCGCCTGGCGGACTATGAGCTGCCGGCCGAGGTCCTCGACACCCTGAACGCCAGGTTGGAGTTGACCACCGTCGCCCTTACGGAATCCGGGGCTGAAGAGGTGGGCTCGGTCGCCGGGTCCGTAGCCGTGGGTCTCGGCGTCGGCATGGTCCTGCTCATGGTGATGTGGATCTACGGGGCGCTCGTGATGCAGACGACAATGGAAGAGAAGACCAGCCGTATGGCTGAGATCCTTGTCTCTTCCGTCCGCCCATTCGACCTTCTGCTCGGCAAGATCCTGGCGATCGGCGGCATGGCGACGACCCAGCTTGCGGTCTGGCTCGTCGTCCTGGTGGCCTTCGGTGTTCTAGCCGCCGGGCTGGTTCCGGCCGAGGACCTAGTGGAAATCGGATTGGCGGGACCCGGGGAGCAACCCGGCGGCCCGGTTGCCTGGCCGGCGATCCGCTTCGACGTCGTGGGCGTGGTGCTGCTGATGTTGCCCCTCGGCTATCTCATCAACGCCAGCCTGTTCGGCGCCTTGGGCGCGATGTACGAGTCCCCCCAGGAGGCGCAGGTCGCGGTCAGCATCGCCATGGCACCCATGATCGCCGCGATCCTGATGGTGCAGATGGTGGGTCTGGCGCCGAACAGCGGGCTGGTCGCATTCGGTTCCTACTTCCCGCTCACGGCACCGATCATGCTGCCGACGCGGATGCTGGTTGCCGACATGGCGGCTTGGCAGGTGCTCTTCAGCATCGTGCTGTGCGCATCGTCGGCGTTGGCGATCATCTGGCTTGCCGGGCGCGTCTTCCGGGGGTCTTTGCTGATCTATGGCAAGAAGCTCACCGTGAAGGAGATCTGGACGATCCTGACCGGCGATTGAACGCCGGCGCTATGGCCCGCGCACCACCCGGCGCAGGTGTACCGCGCACGGCCTTCCGCTTGTCGCTTGTGACGGTCTCATGTAGAGTCCCGCCGCTTTATGGGCCTGTCGTGGCGAAGGTTGCGGCAGCGTGGCGGACGAGCCGCAACACACTCTCAACCAAACGGGTCATCAAGCTTCCATGGACTACGTTCTACCGTTAACGCTCGGGTGCGGCGTGCTGGCACTCATCTACGGCATCATCGCCGGTCGGTCGGTTCTCGCCGCCGATGCGGGCAGCGAGCGCATGCGCGAAATCGCCGGCGCCATCCAGGAAGGCGCGGCGGCCTACCTGAACCGCCAATACAGCACGATCGGCATCGTCGGCGTTGTCGTGGCGGTCGTACTCTGGATCACCCTCAAGCATTGGGTTGCGCTCGGCTTTGTCATCGGCGCCGTGCTGTCCGGTGCCGCCGGCTACATCGGCATGTACGTATCGGTGCGCGCGAACGTTCGCACGACGCAAGCGGCGACGATGGGACTGCGACCAGCCTTGGACATCGCGTTCCGGTCCGGCGCGATCACCGGCATGCTGGTCGTTGGTCTTGGACTGCTCGGCGTCGCAGGCTACTACGCGATCCTCGGTGCGGTCGGCGTCGAACAGCGTGTCCTCATCGAGGCGTTGGTCGCGCTCTCGTTCGGCGGCTCGCTGATTTCGATCTTCGCGCGGCTTGGCGGCGGCATCTTCACCAAGGGCGCAGACGTCGGCGCCGACTTGGTGGGAAAGATCGAGGCGGGGATACCCGAGGACGATCCGCGCAATGCCGCGGTGATCGCCGACAACGTCGGGGACAACGTCGGCGACTGCGCCGGGATGGCTGCCGACCTGTTCGAAACCTACGCGGTGACCTTGGTTGCCACCATGTTGCTGGCAACGATCAGCGCGTTCGAGTTCGGCACCACCACGGGCCACATGGAACTGCCTCTGCTGATCGGCGCGGTGTGTATCGTCGCCTCGGTGATCGGTGTGTTCTTTGTGCGTCTTGGTGCCAGCATGAGCATCATGGGCGCGCTCTACAAGGGCTTCATCGCGACCGCCGTGCTCTCCGCGATCCTCATCTACGGCGTCACCTATTGGCAGTTCGGCGCGGCGGGCTTGAGCTACTTCCTCTGCGCGGTGGTCGGGTTGGCCGTCACGGCCTTGATCGTCTGGGTCACCGAGTTCTACACCGGCACCAACTACCGCCCGGTGCGCTCCGTCGCACGCGCGTCGGAGACGGGCCACGCAACCAACGTGATCCAGGGGTTGGCCGTGTCGATGGAAGCGACCGCGGCGCCCGCCATCATCGTCGCCCTCGGCATCGTCGCCTCCTTCGCCTTGGCGGGCCTTTACGGCATCGCGCTGGCGGCCACCACGATGCTGGCCCTGGCCGGCGTGGTGGTTGCGCTCGACGCCTACGGACCGGTCACGGACAACGCCGGCGGGATCGCCGAAATGGCTGATCTCGACGAGGATGTCCGCAAGACCACGGACGCTCTCGACGCCGTCGGCAACACCACCAAGGCCGTCACCAAGGGCTACGCGATCGGCTCCGCAGGACTCGCGGCCTTGGTGCTGTTCGCGGCCTACGTGCACGACATGGAGCACTTTTTCCCGGACCTGGACGTGAGCTTCCAACTCTCCGACCCTTACGTGGTGATCGGCCTCCTAGTTGGCGGGATGCTGCCTTACCTCTTCGGCGCGCTTGGCATGCAGGCCGTGGGTCGGGCCGGTGGGTCGGTGGTCGAGGAGGTGCGCCGGCAGTTCCGCGAGATGCCGGGCATCATGGAGGGCACCACGCGGCCCGAGTACAGCCGGGCCGTCGACCTGCTTACCCGTTCGGCCATTCGCGAAATGATCGCGCCGTCGCTCTTGCCCGTGCTGGCTCCCATCGTCGTGTACTTCCTCGTCGCACTGACGGTCGGCCAGAAGGCGGCCTTGGTGACGGTCGGCGCAATGCTGCTGGGGACCATTGTCACGGGCCTTTTCGTTGCCATCTCCATGACCGCGGGCGGGGGTGCCTGGGACAATGCGAAGAAGTACATCGAGGACGGCAATCACGGCGGGAAGGGCTCGGAGGCCCACATGGCCGCCGTCACCGGCGACACCGTGGGCGACCCGTACAAGGACACCGCGGGTCCAGCCGTGAACCCGATGATCAAGATCATCAACATCGTTGCCTTGTTGCTGCTCGCGGCCCTCGGCAGTTGATGGTTCGTTGGCCGTGTCGGCGCAAGGCAGGATCGAAGAACTCGAACGGCGTATCGCGGAGCTTTCCGGCGAACTGAACGAATTGCGTCGGCAAACCCCGTCGACGTCCGTGCCCAACTACGCCTTCCGCAACGAGGCGGGCGAGACGACGTTGCGCGACCTGTTCGCTTCTCGGAACAAGCTGCTCGTTATCCACAACATGGGGCAGGGGTGTCGCTACTGCACGCTGTGGGCGGACGGATTCAACGGCTTGTTGCCGCACTTGGAGGCCGCGCTCTCCGTCGTGCTGGTGTCCAAGGATGCACCGGAGGTGCAACGTACCTTCGCCAATTCCCGGGGTTGGCGGTTCCGACTCGCCTCCCATGGCGGCGGTGACTACATCCGCGAGCAAGGGGTGTACGGCGAGGCAGAGAACTACCCCGGGGCGGTGGTCTACGAGTTGGAGGGCGAGGCGATTCGCCGGCTAAACGCCTGTTCGTTCGGTCCCGGCGACATCTACTGCGCCCTCTGGGGCCTGCTGGGGCTCGCCGGCATCGACGAGTTCACGCCGCAATACAACTATTGGCAGCGCCCGGCGACGCTCGACGACGGCGGTGAGAATCTGCTGGGATGACTGTCAGGCGCTGAAGTCCGCCAGCTTCCTGGGTACCGCAACGTTGCGGGGCACGGTGTAGTCGGGCAGGCCGCCCGCGTAGGTCGGCGGGTCTTCACCCGTGATCAAGGGTTCGAGGTAGCGGCGGGCAGCGGTCGTGATGCCGAACCCGTCGTCATCGATGTAGCTTGCCGGCATCGTCCGTTCGACGTTGGCGACCTCTTCGAGCGGGGCATCCCCCAGGTGCCAGCGATACGGCTCGTCCGCCGTGCGGACGATGGTTGCCATCACGGCGTTTTTGCCGCTCAACGCAAGCTCGACGGCATGCCGACCGACGGCATACGCCTGCTCGACATCGGTCGCCGACGCGATATGCCGGGCGGCCCGCTGCAGGTAGTCGGCAACCGCCCAATGGAACTTGTAGCCGAGTTCGTCGCGCACCATCTGTGCGAGCACGGGCGCAACGCCGCCAAGTTGCGCGTGGCCGAACGCATCGGTAGTCCCGGCATCGGCGAGAAACCGGCCATCGGCGAAGCGCGTGCCCTCCGAGACCACGATGACGCAGTAGCCCACCCGCTCGACGACGTTACGCGTTCGGTCGAGGAAGGCAGCACCGTCGAAGGGCACTTCGGGGAACAGGATGATGTGCGGCGCCTCGTCGGCATGGCGTTTGGCGAGCCCGCCGGCGGCGGCGATCCAGCCAGCGTGGCGCCCCATCACCTCGAGAATGAACACCTTGGTCGAGGTCTCGCACATCGACGCGACATCCAAGGCGGCCTCGCGCACGGATGTTGCGACGTACTTCGCGACGGATCCGAACCCCGGGCAGCTGTCGGTGAGCGGCAGGTCATTGTCAACGGTCTTGGGGATGCCGATGCACGTGACCGGGTAGCCGAGTCGTTCGCCAAGTTGCGAGACCTTGTGGGCCGTGTCCTGGGAGTCGCCGCCGCCGTTGTAGAAGAAGTAGCCGATGTCGTGCGCTTCGAAGACGTCGATCAGGCGGCGGTACTCTCTTGCGTTGTCCTCGAGCGACGCCAGCTTGTATCGGCAAGAGCCGAAAGCGCCGCCGGGTGTTGAACGGAGCCCTGCGATCACCTCTGCGGTCTCCTGGTTCGTGTCGATCAGGTCTTCGTTCAGGGCACCGAGGATGCCGTTGCGGCCGGCGTACACGTTGCCGATTCGATCGCGGTTGGCGCGGGCGGTCTCGATGACCCCGCAGGCGGTGGCGTTGATCACTGCCGTGACGCCGCCCGACTGGGCGTAGAAGGCGTTGCGTGCCATGGGGCGCTTGAAGACCGCTCATAAGGACGTGCGCTGATTGTCGGCCAATCGGGGGTGCAAAGACAGTCCGCCAAGTTGTAAAGCACTACCAAAACGCCTATAAAGCGCCGCTTGCACGAGAGCGCGGAGGATCCATGGCCCGACTGGAAGTCGAGAGCGAAGTCACCGGCAACGTCTGGAAAGTCGAAGTCGAGGCCGGCGAGCGTGTCGAGGAGGGCGACGTCTTGCTGATCCTCGAGTCCATGAAGATGGAGATTCCGCTCGAGGCACCCTCGGCCGGCACGGTCGCGGAAGTGCTTGTCGCGGTTGAGGATGCCGTCCAGGAGGACCAGGTCGTCGCGGTGCTGGACACTTAAGGCGCGCCTCAAGAGCTTTCGACCATGAGTTGGGAAGAGGAAGTCCGCGAGATCCGCCGCCGCCGTCACCTCGCCAAGCAGCAAGGGGGCAAGGAGGGCATCGCCAAGCAGCATGCGCGGGGGCGGCTAACGATCCGCGAGCGCATCGACGCCTTGCTCGACGACGGCTCGTTCCAAGAACAGGGGCTCGCCACGGCAATCCCCGACTACGACGACGACGATCGGCTACTTGGCTACGTGCCCGCCAACTACGTGGTCGGGTTCGGCCGGATCGAAGGCCGCAGGGTCGTTGTCGGTGGCGAAGACTTCACCCTGAAAGGCGGCTCGCCCAACGCCGCCGGACTGCGCAAGAGCGTCTACGCCGAACACCTCGCGGTGCAATACAAGGTGCCGCTCGTACGGTCGCTGGAAGGCGGCGGCGGCAGCGTGAAGGGCGGTGGCGGACGTCGAGGCGGCACCGTCGGAGAGCCGGTGTTCGCAACGCCGCGGTTCCGCATCATTGCCGACGCGATGGGCGCGGTACCCGTGGTTTCGATGGCTGCTGGCGCCGTCGCCGGCTTCCCCGCCGGGCGCTTGGTGGCCGCGCACTTCTCGGTGATGACCCGGCATACGGCGCAGATCATGATCGGCGGCCCCGCGCTGGTTGAACGCGCGCTCGGCGTGCGGCTGACGAAGGACGAACTCGGCGGTTCGGCGATCCATGCCAAGACGGGCATCGTGGACAACATCGCCGAGGACGAACACGACATGTTCGACCAGGTTCGTCGGTTCTTGAGCTACCTGCCGAGCAGCGTGCATCAACGCACGCCGCGCATCCGTTCCGAGGACGATTCCGAACGCATGGAGGAGGAGCTACTCACGGCCGTACCCCGGGACTCGAATGCACCCTTCGACATGCGCGAAATCGTGACGATGATCATGGACCAGGGCTCGTTCTTCGAGATCGCCCGGGGCTATGGTCCGAGCCAGATCGCGGGGCTTGCGCGCCTGGACGGCCAGCCGGTCGGCGTGCTCGCCAACGACAACCGCGTCTACGCGGGTGCCATGACCGCGGAGGCGGGGCAGAAGTACCGGCGTTTCGTGGAGATGTGCGACACGTTCCACCTGCCGATCGTCAACTTCATCGATCAGCCGGGCTTCATGATCGGCCCCGAAGCCGAGCGCAGCGCGACGATTCGCTACGGCATGGCGGCGGTTTGCGCGGCGGCCCAGGCGAGCGTGCCGTGGGCAGCCATCCAAGTGCACAAGGGCTTTGGCGTGGCGACAGCCGCGCACTATGCGCCCAACAACTACGTCTTGGCATGGCCATCGGTGGAGAGCGGCGCGCTACCGCTTGAGGGCGGCGTCGCGGTCGCCTTCCACCGCGAGATCGCGGCGGCCGACGATCCGGACGCCAAGCGCGCCGAACTCGAAGAACGCCTGCGCAGTGCGCGTTCCCCGTATCCGCGCGCGGAGTCGTTCGCCGTGCATGAACTGATCGATCCGCGCGAGACGCGGCCGATGCTCTGCCGCTGGGTCGACTGGATCCAGCCTCAGCTTGATGACCTGACCGGACCTACGACTTTCCCAATGCGGCCTTAACCCCTGCCCGGGGACAGGCATTCTACGGTCGGTGTGCGACCGGCAAAGACGTCATTAGTCCAACCTCGGCGGACCGAGGAACTCGACGAGGCGTTGCATCACGTCGCCTTTACCGATCTCGCACTCCCAAGCCACGAACACACGCCAACCAGCTTCGGCCAGCCGCTCGGCGTTGCGTTTGTCGCGCTCGACGTTCCCGGCGAACTTGGCAGCCCAGTACTCGGGTCGTGTCTTCGGGGTCGACGTCTTGGTGCAGCCGTGCCGGTGCCAGAAACAGCCGTGTACGAAAACGACTGTCCGCCGCCTAGTGAACACCAAGTCTGGCCGGCCCGGCAGCTTGAGGTCGTGCGTGCGGTAGCGGTAGCCCATCGCGTGCAAGGCACGGCGTACCGCAAGCTCAGGCTTCGTGTCCTTTCCGCGGATGCGCGACATCAAGGCACTGCGCTCGGCCGGCGTGAGCGTGTCCATCCCGGCCAGCATACCAAGCTCGTACACAGACGGCCGATTGTGAGTACCATGCCTGTACGAGGAGACGGGGCAGGGGCACGAGGTGTTCGCCACCATCGGCCAGCGCAGGATCCGCTTGGCGGTGGTCTTCGCCGTGGCGGGCGGTGCCATGGCCAGCGTGGCGGAGGACACTTGGCGCGGCCTCGTGGTGGCCCCGGAACATCGGTGCAGCGCGTACGAGAGTGACGACTACCGTTACGCTCAATCGCTCGAAGCGCGGATCGTTGCGGGCTTGGGCGACATCTTCTCGCCGTACACGGGACGATGTTTCGACAATGCCCGGCAGACGGACATCGAACACATCGTCGCGCGTTCGGAGGCGCACGACAGTGGCCTTTGCGCGGCGGATGTCGCGACGCGTCGGCGTTTCGCCGCCGACCTTGCCAATCTGACCTTGGCCAGCCCGGAGGTGAATCGACACCAGAAGGGGGCGAAGGATGCGGCCGCTTGGTTGCCCGCACGGAACCGTTGTTGGTTTGCCAATCGCATCGTCGACGTCCGGCGAAAGTACGGCCTGACGATCGACGAGGGTGAGGTCGACGCGCTGGAACCACTGCTAGCGACCTGCGAGTCCGCAGCATTGATGGTGCCCGACTGTACGCTGGCCGGAGGTGTGGGCCGGTTTTTCCGCGGATGGCGGCTGCAACTCGTCGACAATGCGGACGGGACGTCCGTGGACGGGACGTCCGCCGACCAGTAGGTCATCAGAGACTTTCGCGACCGGCGCGGGACACCAACATTAGCTAGAATCAAGTTTTCCTCGCTTGCTTGAGAACACCTCATGCACGGTTTGGAACTGCGACATTTGCGGACACTGGCGGCGTTGCGTGACACGGGCAGCTTGGTGGAGGCGGCCGAACGCGTGTCCCTGACGCAGTCCGCGCTGTCTCACCAGATGAAAGACTTAGAGGATCGCGTCGGTTGTCCGCTCTTCATCCGCAAGACCAAGCCTGTCAGGTTCACCTCGGCGGGCCGATTGCTGGTCGAACTGGCGGACGAGGTCCTGCCGCGGATCCGCGCGGCGTCTGCGGGCCTGGCGCGCTTGGCTGGCGGCGACCGCGGTCGACTGTCCATGGCGATCGAGTGCCACAGTTGCTTCGAGTGGCTCCTGCCTGCAATCGACGCGTATCGGGAGGATTGGCCCGACGTTGAACTCGACATCGCTAGCGGGTTCAGCTTCGAAGCATTGCCGGCGCTGATCCGCGGCGATCTTGACCTCGTCGTCACGGCGGATCCGGTCGCGGGCACGGAGTTGGCCTACCTACCTCTGTTCAGCTACGAGGCGCGGCTGGCGTTGGCGAAGACCCATCCGCTCGCTTCCCGGGATTGGGTCCGGCCGGCCGATCTCGAGTCCGAAACGCTCATCACCTATCCCGTTTCCCGCTCGCGCCTCGATGTCTTCACACAGTTCCTGGACCCCCCTGGGGTTGAGCCAGCCCGGGTGCGCACGGCCGAGTTGACCCCGGTGATGGTGCAACTCGTGGCCAGTGGGCGCGGCGTCTGCTGCCTACCGAACTGGGCTCTCTACGAATACACCGCGCGTGGGGCGGTGGCTTCCTGTTCGCTCGGCGAGGAGGGCATTTGGCCGAACCTCTATGCCGCCGTGCGCATGGAGCAACGCGACGCACCGTACATGGCCGCCTTTGTGACGCTGGCCAAGCAGATGTGCTTCAAGACCCTCGTCGGGATCGTGCCGGCCGACGAGGATGTCGCCGCGACCTAGCGCTGCCTGCCTCCGTGCCTACGGCAACCGGATCCGCGTACAGGCCTTGTCGGATGCCTCGGTCAAGCGGCGTGATCGCGAAGAATCCTCAGCGTGTCGGTGGCACCGCCGAACTCGGCCCAGCCGGCCGGCGTGCCGCCGTGAGCACCGTCCACGATGTCGGGATCAGCGCCCCGGTCCAGTAGCAGCCGTACGCAAGCAACGCAGTTGTGCTGGGCGGCCAGGTGCATGGCGACCGCGGCCACGCCGTGTCCCTCGCCACCCCAATCGTGGCGCAAGTCGGGATCCGCCCCGTGATCGAGCAACCAGCGGGCGGCGTCCACCTTGTCCGCGTAGCAGGCCCAAAGCAGGGCCGTGCCGCGGAACGCGTTGGCGTTCACGT
Organism: Candidatus Azotimanducaceae bacterium; assembly: GCA_965203685.1. Classification (GTDB taxonomy): domain Bacteria; phylum Pseudomonadota; class Gammaproteobacteria; order Pseudomonadales; family Azotimanducaceae; genus VXYL01. Next base: position 2,976,838 of record OZ241908.1, on the reverse strand, counting down.
TCGCACCGAGATCGACGAGGCTGGCCATGGCTTCGCATTGGTTGTTGCGCGATGCCCATGCCAGCGCCTCGTCGACGACTTCCTGGCGACTCAAGGTCCGTTGCCACTCCGGGAAGAACACGGGCGCGTAGAAGTCGAGACCGGCGTAGGCCGCATCGGTCAGTTCGTCGCCCGCGACAAAGCGGCCGAGGTCGCGGCCGAGTGCCGCGGCGGCGCGGAGATTGTCGGGGTAGACCGGCGCGAGCGCGTCGCCCATGTACGCCTTGGCGTAGAACAACGCGTAGGACAGAGGCGAGCCACCTTCCTTGCCGTAGGCGCCGGCCCGAACCGATGCACCCGCCTTGACCAGGCGTCGCGCCAAGTCGACGTGACCGGCCATGCCGGCCGTGTGCAGCGGCGTCCAGCCGTCGTTGTCGGCGGCCGAGGCGTCCGCGCCGGCAGCCAGCACCAGGTCCACAGCGGCGTGCTGCTCCGTCGTCCCGGGCACGAGCGGAATGGCGATCCCACCGGTCGCAGCGCGGCAGGCGAGGTCGAGCAAGGTCCGACCTTGCTCGTCGCGGGCGGTTAACACCGCGGGCGAGGCTGCGATGATCCCCCGGAGTTGGTCGAGGTCTCCGTCCTGGGCAGCCGTCGCAGCCTGCAGCAGAGTGTCTTGGGCCATGTGGGCGTCTCCTTTCATGCGAGGGGCAGGCCCCTTGCGCTCCCTGGCTTACCGGCCAAGTCAAGGCACGAGGACTTGCTCGCGCCACATCTCGCCGTGAAGCGTATAGCGTCGCCGGTCGTGCACGCCGTTGTCCTGTCCAAGATCCAGCCTTTCCACCGTCAGCGGCGACAGGTAGAAGCCGATCGCGGACGCGGGCGCGCTCTCGGGTGTCGTCGTCGGCAGTTGCGAGATCAGCGTCTGCCTGCTGGCGATCACACTGCTCTGGGGGTGCCGTTCGTAGAGCCAATCCATTTTCTTCGGCACGTCGGGGCGGTATTGCCAGTTGGCGTGCACGATCGTTGCGGGTATGGCTGCAAGCGTCGTGTGCAGCCGGTACTGCAGCGACAGGCTCGGCAGGTAGACCAGGATGGTCACCGCATCGGAACGGTTGATCTCGCTTGCCTTGGGGCTACCGCTGTTGAAAAACAAGCCCAGCCGGTCCTCGACGTCGCGCAGCACGAGCGTGCGAGCTTCCGGGCGGTCGGCGCCAACCGTTGCTAGCACGCACAGGCTGGCCATCGGATCGTCGTTGGCTCGTGCCCGTGCCCGATCCGCTTTCAGGGCCGCGACGGGGTCGATTGCGCTCAATCGGCGCCGCCGGTCAATCGTCGTCGCCGTCGTTCGGCGAGGCGTCCGTGTTGGCGTCCGGCGGCTCGCCTCCCGGCGAACTGTCGTCGCCGCATCGCCGCCGCAACTCCGCAACGTCCTGTTGGATTTCGCTAAGCCGGTAGACGATGTCGGGAAGTTGATCGACGATGCGCCACGCAAAGTAGGCGATGACTGCCACCGCCACTAGGATCAAGAAAGTCATTGCCGCCCCCGGCTCAAACGAGTCTGGCAAGTTAAGCGCGATTCGCGGCGACGCACAACGCTGCTGGTCGGGTTGGTTTCCGGTAGTGTGGGCCGAATGGACCTTCCCCCTGCCTTCACCGAACGTCTGGCCCTGGAATACGGCGATGACGATGCGCAGGCAGTTCTTGCTTCCATGCGGGCGGCGAAACGGACGAGTTACTGGGTCAACCCGCTGCGCGAAGGCGACGTTCCCGCGCTGGGCGATTCGGTAGACGGCCTCGATGGCGTGTATTCGGCCGCCGATGCCCGGGATGCCTTGGTTCGCCATTGCGCGGCCACGACGGGACGGATCTACCTCGTCAACCCGTCGAGCGTGCTCGCCGTCATGGCGCTCGACCCGCAGCCGGGCGAAACGGTGCTCGACCTCGCCGCTGCGCCAGGTGGCAAGACGCTGATGACGGCGGCGAGAATGCGCAACACCGGCACCATCACCGCCGTCGACCCCATCAAGAGCCGCTACTACAGGATGCGGGCGAACCTGGCGCGTTGCGGCGTCACCAACGTCCGTTGCCGGCTGGAAGACGGTCGCGAAATGGGACGGCGCAGGCCAGCGACGTTCGACCGCGTGTTGCTCGACGCGCCGTGTTCGTCGGAAGCCCGGTTCCGAGCCGACGAGCCGGCGACGTTTGCGCACTGGTCCCCACGCAAGGTCCGCGAGACGACGCGCAAGCAGCGTGGGCTCATTCGCGCCGCCTACGCCTGCCTGAAGCCAGGCGGGACGCTCGTCTACTGCACCTGTTCGTTCGGACGCAAGGAGAACGAAGGGGTCGTGGAATACCTGATGAAGCGCGAGCCGACGGCGCGAATTGCGCCGCTGACCTGGCCGGAGGTAGGGGTCGCCGTTCCTGCCGATGTTGACGGTACCGTCCGCATCATGCCGAACGCGTCCTTCGACGGCTTCTACGTTGCGCGGCTAACGAAGCTCCTTGGGAGTGACGTAGTTCAGTAGCCGCCAGCGCGACTTCCTGCGCTCGAAGCAGGCCACGCCCAGGGTCGGCACGTTGTCGGTGAGGTCGCACCCCGCCAACCGGTTGACCAGGGCGGTGACGGCGGGATTGTGGCCGATGAAGGCCACGTGATTGGATGTGCCGAGCAACTCGTCGATGACCGCCATGAACTCGTCCGTGGTGGCTTCGTAGAGCTGCTCGCTCGGCTGGATCGCGCTCTTGCCAGCCAGCATCTCGGCGGTCTCCATCGCGCGCAAGGCGGTGCTCGAGACGTACACGGCCGGCTCGTTACCGAGATGCCGTCGAATCACCACGGCATCGTTGCTCGCGCGCTTGGCCAACGGGCGCTTGTGGTCGATGACGCCGAACGGGCGCGACGACTTGCCGTGGCGGATGATCCAGATGCGTTTTGCCATGCCGCCGTCAGTCCCAGATCGCGAAGAACTCGGCGAAGGCGTCGAACTGGCCACCGCGCGCCGACGACGGCACGATGATGGGGGTCTTGATGCCGGCGTCGTACCAGGCCTCGATGCCTTCGCGTACGTCGGACGCGGTACCGAACAAGGTCGTGTCGGCGAGCCAACGGTCGGAGAGACAGTCCGGGATCCGATCGAACTCCTTGGCCGCCATGGCTGCCTCCACCGCTGCCATTTCGTCTACGTAGCCCGCTTCCTTCCAGTACGCGCGGTAGTTGGGCAGCATCGCGTAGCTGGTGAGCGTGCGCCGGTTGCGCGCCTTGGCCGCTTCGACGTCATCGCAGACGACGGTCGGGATCATGTTGCCGATGAAGAATCCGTCGCCCGAGCGGCTCGCCGGATCGAGAACGCTCAACGAAGCGCCCATATGCGAGCGCGCGCCGTTGGCGAAGACCATTCCTCCACCGATCTCCTCCGCTAGGCGGATCATCTTCATGCGCAGCGTCGCCAACACCAGCCGCGGCAGGTCCCCGGCGCGCGGCACGGCTTGGAGATCGTCGACGAAGCGGCGGATGTCGCTAAGCGGCTTGCCGGTGGCGACACCGAGACGGTCCATCGCCGGGGCATGGCTGACCCCGATGCCGAAGTCGAAGCGCCCGCCGGACGCCTCGTGGATGAAACTCGCGGCCTGCGCGAAGTCCTGCACGTGACGCGTGTAGATGGGTTGAATGCTGGTTCCGAACCGTACGCGTTCGGTTGCGAGGGCGAGCGCTGCACACAGCGATAACCCGTCGCCTAGGCTCGGGCAGTAGATGCCCGGGAAGCCGCGCGTTTCGATCTCGCGGGCGAGGTCGAGGGTCGCTCGGCGGCGGCCGGGTACGGCCGCCAGGCTCAGTGCGGGAAGTTGCCGGGTCATGGGGATTCCTTGGGTGGTTCGGATCAGCCCCGCGCAGGCAAGAGCTCGCCAACCGGCTCATGGTTGTTGACTGTGATGCCCATCATCTGCTTCAAGCGCGGGGACAGCAGTTCGTAGACGTCGTCAGGGACGTGCAGGTTGGCGGTCGACTGCTCATGCAGGGCGCGGATGTAGTGGCGGTTGTAGTGGCAGCGCATGGCGTAGCGGGTGCCGGGAGCCGTACGGCGACCGCCACCGTGGAGAACACGCGTATCGGTCAGGATGCACGTCCCTGCCGGTGCGCAGATGGCCACCAGGCCCGGATCTCCGTCCACCAGGGAGAGAAGGTCGGCACCGTCGTGGAAACTCGTCGTGCCATCGGCCGTTCGATGCGAGCCGGGCACGATGTACGTGCCGCCGTTGGCCAGGTTGAACTCGGTGTAGCACCAGATGATGAGCGACCCGAACGGGAACGGTGGATACGGCAGTGGCATGCCGCCCTGGTCAACGTGCAGGTCCTGAAGGCCGCCGCCCGTATGCACGATGGACCCGTGCGCACAGCCGAGACCAAAGCCTTCGCCCATGATCTTGGTCAATAGGCGATCCACCAGCGGGCCCCGTTGCGCGGCCGAAGCCTTGAACTCGACGGCATCGCGGAACACGGCGCCTTTGAGGACGAGGTTGTTGACCAACTGCGCCGTGTCGTTGCGGCTGGTCGGGATGGCCACGCCGAGGTCGCGTTCCGCGGCGGCCTGCTCGGTCATCCGCTCGACCTGGGCGCGAACCTGGCTCGGCGACATGGCGTCTTCGACGAGACAATAGCCCCAGCGCACGAAGTCGGCCTCGAGCGCAGCTTCGTCCGCGCTCGGCTTGGGCAGGTAATCGAACTCGCTGCTGTCGCGGATCTTCCCCGCCTTCAAGCGCTCCTTCGTCAAGCCGGTCAGTTGCCTGAGCAGCCGTCCCGCCGATATGGCGCTGGTGGGCGAGCGGCCGTCCGCGTACCCGATGCCGTCGTCCATCGCCACCTGCCACCCGGTGTCGCGGGAAGGTTCGTCTCCGAACGCCCGCAATCGCGCCAACTCGGCCCGCAACTGGGCGTTTTCCTCGCGGAGTCGCGCGAGCGCCTCGGCCTGGTCGGGAACGACCGGGAGGCTCCCGGAGGTCGAAGAGCTCTTGTCCTCGCGCAGTCTCATGGATAGATCCGTCCTAGCCTTTTGATGGGTGACAAGGGGTCGCGAACGAGTTGCGTACGGCTGCATGCCCGCCAAGCGAAACGCAGATCGTACAACGGACGGCAACGGCTTGGCACGGTTTCACGGTTCCGGTCATTTGCCCATGCGTGCGGGGGTTCCTGCGCCGCAGTAGCCCGAGTGCGGACGTGCAGCTAGCTGCCGTCGCGAGATTCCTCCGCGATCTGGTCCATGGCGTCGAGGAGCTTGTCGTTCTGCTCCGGTGTGCCCACCGTCACTCGCAGGCAGTCGGCCAAGCGTGGCTGATCGAAGTACCTGACGAAGATTCCACGCTCGCGCAGCCGGCTGAAGACGTCTCGGGCGCGAGGCAGCCGGACCAGGACGAAGTTGGCCTGCGAGTCTGGGACAAGATGACCCCGGGCCCGCAACGCTTCGGTCAGCCGGTCTCGTTCACGGCGGATGTCTTCCCAGAGCCGTTCGGCGTAGGCGCGGTCCTCCAACGCGGCGCTGGCGAGTGCCTGCGCGATCGAGTCCACGTTGAAGCTGTCGCGCGTCTTGGCAATGATTGGTTGGATCAGGCTCTCCTTGCCGAGCAGGAAGCCGACGCGCAACCCCGCGAGCGCGTAACCCTTGGACAGCGTTCGTAGCAGCAGAAGGTTCTCGTGCTCGCGCACCAGCGGCACGAGGTCGTGCCTTAGGGCCGGGTCGACGAAGTCCACGTACGCCTCGTCCACCAGCAGCACGCCGTCGAGTTCTTCGGCGATCGCAGACACCGCCTCGCGGGAGATGAGTACGCCGGACGGCGCGTGGGGGTTCACGAGACACGTCAGTCTTGCCCCGGCGGCGTTGAGACGGCTCGCGAAGTCGGCCGCGGGAGTCCAGTCGGCGCCGAGGGGAATCTCCGCGAGGGCGCAGTCCTGGACGGCGGCGAGCACGGGGTAGAGCGAGTAGCTTGGCTTGGCTGTGCCGAACGTGTCGCCGGGATCGGCGAACGTCGTGATCGCTAGGCGCAAGCCTTCGTCGCCGCCGTTGGTTACGACGACGTTTTCCATCTCGACACCGAAACGCCTCGCCACCAGCCGGCGCAGTTGATCCGCGGTCGCTGGCGGGTAGCGGCGCAAGCCGGCGGCGTCGAACTTCGACAGTGCCCGGGCCACGGCGGGCGAGGGCGGATAGGGATTCTCGTTGGTGTTGAGCTTGACGACGTCCGGTTCGGCTGGCTGCTCGCCGTAGACGTAGCCGCTCATGCGCGCAACGTTGGCGCGTTCGTACGTCACGCCTTACTCGGTGGACGCCTTGGCCCGCGCACGCTCCGCAGGATCGAGCAGGTGGGCGATCCACTCGGTGGACGGGTTGGCCTCGAAGGCGATCTTGGCCGTCATCGTGAGCGGCACGGAGAGCAGCATCCCCACCGGGCCGAGGACCCAGCCCCAGAACACCAGCGACAGGAACACGACCAGCGTCGAGAGGCTCAAGGCACGACCCATGAACCGCGGCTCCACCACGCTCCCCATCGCAATATTGACGACGACGAACACGGCCAGCGTGGCGACGGCGTGTCCGGTGCCGAGTTGCACGATGGCGAGCAGCACAGGCGGCACGGCGGCGATGACGCTGCCGATGGTCGGCACGTAGTTCAGGAGGAAGGCCAACAGACCCCACAGGATCGGGAAGTCGACGCCGATGATCCACATTGAGACACTGACGAATATGCCGGTCGCCAGGCTCACCGACGTCTTGATGGCCATGTAGCGGTTGACGTTGGCCGCAAAGCGCTCGAAGTGCGGCAGGTCCTCGTCCGGGTCGGCTAGCACGGCCTTGAGCTTGCGCGGGAAACTCGATGCCTCGGCGAGGATGAAGAGCACGGTGAGTAGGATCAGGAAGCCGTTCGAGAGCATGTTGCCGAGGCCGACCAGGGCATCGGCGGCCAGGTTCCAAGCCCGCCCCGCGTCGAGGGCTCCAGGCGACAGTTCGATCCCGAAGCCGGCGAACCACGACTGCACGTCGTCGAGGCGTGTGCCGAGCTTCGCTTGATAGCTCGGCAACTGCTCCTGGAACGTCGTGGCCGACTGGGCAACCACGGCGCCGACGCCGATCAGCACAGCGACCAGGCAGAGGACGACCAACGCGATAGCGATGCCCACCGGGACACGGAACCGGTTCAGCCAGAACACGGGCGTTGCCGCGATGGTGGCGATGAATGCGGCTAGGAGGAACGGCACGGCGATCTGCTCGGCGGCCTTGATGCCGGCGATCACCACCACCAGGCCGGCCGCAATCAAGAGCGGATGCGTCGTCGCGCTGCGACGTTCAGCCATCGGGCTTTCCCCGGTACGCAGCCATCGGCGTCCGCCCGTTCACGAAAACGGGCGGCGGTTTGCCAGGGTCGGCAACTCTGCGCGCACACTCGCTACGCGTTCCGGGTCGATCTCCGCTAGGGCGAAGCCGTCGCCGTCATCGCACTCCGCGATGACATCGCCCCACGGGTCGACGACTAGGCCGTGTCCGTAGGACTGTCGGCCGCGATGGCCGTGGTCGCCATGCTGCGCAGGCGCGATGATGTAGCACTGGCACTCGATCGCGCGGGCTCGCAGGAGGACGTGCCAGTGGGCCTTGCCGGTGTTCTTGAAGAAGGCGCTCGGGACCGTGATCGCCGTGGCCCCGAGGTCGGCCAAGGCTTGGTAGAGGAGGGGGAAGCGCACGTCGTAGCACACCGTCAAGCCGAGCGGGCCGAACGGCGCATCGGTGATTGCCGCGCGGTCGCCCGGCGCCGTGCCGCGCGACTCCAACACCCGTGTGCCGTCCGCCATGTCCACGTCGAACAGGTGGATCTTGCGATACAACTTGGCGACCTCGCCGGTGGGTGCTATGTGCACGCAGGTGTTGAAAGAACGACCATCCTCGGCGGCTTCGGCGAACCCGCCGAGCACGAGGTCGATGCCGGCGCTGCGTGCCGCCTGCGCGCAACGCTTAAGGATCGGCCCGCCTGAGGGCAGCGGTTCCAGCCATTGCCTGCGCTCGCGTTCCCGACCGATGAAAGCGAAGGCTTCCGGTACGAAGACGACCTCTGCGCCCGCGCCAGCCGCTGCCGTGGTGAGGGACAGGGTGGTGTCGACGTTCCTCTCGACCTCGTTCGTTGCGCACATCTGCACGATTCCGACGGTCGTTTTCTGAACCATGCTACAGCTCCGGTTGGACACAGGTGATCGACTGGCCGAGCAACTCCTCGATGGCCGGCAGGTCGAAGGCATCGTCCTCGGAGACGAAGCTGATGGCAATGCCGCTCGCGCCCGCCCGCCCGGTACGGCCGATCCGGTGCACGTAGTCTTCGGGATCCTCCGGGAGGTCGTAATTGACGACGTGGCTGATGCCATCGACGTGGATGCCGCGACCGGCGACGTCGGTGGCGACCACGAGGTTCGTCTTGCCTTCCTTGAACCGCTGCATGGTCGCGAGCCGCTTGCGCTGGGGGATGTCGCCGGCCAAGCCTTCGCAATGCACGCCCTTACCTTGCAGGTAGCTCACCAAGCGCCGCGCCTGGTCGCGCCGGTTGACGAACACCAGCGTGTGATCCGGTTGTTCCTTCTGCACGAAGGCGAGCAGGATCGCCCGTTTGCGGTCGCGCGGCAGCGTCCAGAAGTGCTGCTCCACGGTGTCCACGGCCAGTGACTCCGGGTTGATCGCCACATGCAACGGATCCAGCGTCCACTGCCCGGCAAGGTTCATCACGTCATCGTTGAAGGTGGCGCTGAAGAACATGGTTTGTCGCGACCGCTTCTTCGGCGTCTGGTACACGATGCGGCGGACATCGGGTATGAAGCCCATGTCGAGCATGCGGTCGGCTTCGTCGATCACCAGCACCTCGACGGTTCGCAAGGTGGCGGCGCCTTGGTTGCAGAAGTCGATCAGCCGTCCCGGCGTGGCGACGAGGATGTCGACCGAACCGTCGCGCAAAAGGTTGCGCTGTTTCTGGTAGTCGATGCCGCCGACCAGGCAGACGATCCGGGTATCCGTATAGGCCGCGAGTTCCCGGGCGTCCGCCTCGATCTGCATCGCCAACTCCCGCGTCGGGGCGAGCACGAGCGATCGCGCCGCGCCAGGCGGCAGCGGACGTTCGAGGGGATACTCCAGTTGCCGGGCCAGGATGGTGATCAGAAAAGCCGCGGTCTTGCCGGTGCCGGTCTGAGCCTGGCCCGTGACGTCGTAGTCGGAAAGACTGTACGGCAGGACTTCGCCTTGAATCGGCGTGCAGGTCTCGAAGCCGAGATCGTCGATGGCATCCATGATCGGCGCCGGTAGCGCGAATTCCGAGAAGGCAACCTCCTCCCTTGCGCCGTTGCCGCTCATCCGCGCCGCGCTGCCGCAAGTCGAACACAGAGCGTGAAGACGTCCACGCTGGCCTCGACCTCCTTCAGGGTGGCGAAGGTCGGCGCCAAACGGATGTTCCGGTCCTCGGGGTCTTCGCCATGCGGGAACGTGGCACCCGCCGGGGTCAGCGCCACGCCGAGTTCGGCGGCGAGTGCGACGACGGACTTGGCGAGGCCGGGTAGCGTGTCCACGGAAACGAAGTAGCCGCCTGCGGGCTTCGTCCACGTGGCAAGACCGGTCCCGCCCAGGCCCCGCTCGAGCCCGCTTTGGAGGGCTTCGAATTTCGGGCGCGCAAGATCTGCGTGGGCGCGCATATGTTCCTCGAGTCTGCCGGCAAGGAAGCGCACATGGCGAAGCTGATTCACCTTGTCCGGTCCAATCATGAACGTCGCGAGCCGCTTGTCCGTGGCGGCCAGGAAATTCTCGGAACCGCCTAGGAAGGCGATCCCGCCCCCAGAAAAAGTCACCTTCGAGGTCGATGCGAACATCGCGATGCTGTCCGCTGTTCCGGCGGCCCTCGCCAAGGGCAGGATCGGCGTCAGTGGTTGCGGCGGAAAGCGGAAGTCGTGGACCGCGTACGCGTTGTCCCAGAGGACCAGGAACGGCCCGGCCGCCTTGCCCGGCAACGTGGCGATTCGGCGAACCGTTTCCGGCGAGTAGATGCAACCGGTGGGGTTGGAATACTTGGGCACGCACCAAATGCAGCGGATGGCGGGGTCGTTGGCAACAAGGTCTTCGACGACAGCCATGTCCGGCCCGTTGTCGGTCATGGGCACGCTCACCAGTTCCATGCCGACCGCCTCCGCGACCGTGAAGTGGCGGTCGTATCCGGGTACGGGGCAGATCGCCTTGACCGGACCCGACTTACGCCATGGCTCGCCGATGAGGCCGGCGTTCATGGCCGCATCGAGGACGAAGAACATGATCGTCAAGCTGGCGTTGCCGCCCGCCATCACCTCGTCTGGCTCGACGTCGAGGAACCGCGCGCCGAGTGCGCGCGCCTCGGGGAGGCCGCGCAGGTTGCCGTAGTTGCGCACGTCCGTGCCGTCTTCGGCCTGGTAGTCGCCCGCGAGAATGCCGTCGAGAGCGTTGGAAAGGTCCAACTGGTCGGCCGCCGGCTTGCCGCGGGTGAGGTCGAGCGAGAGGTTGGCGCCCTTCAACGCGAGGTAGCGTGCCTCCAACTCGGATCGTTCGGACATGGTCGTCGGGGTCCCCTTAGCCAAGGCGCGCCTCGGGCGCGCTTAAGCCTTCGGTTTCCGGTAGGCCGAGCATCAGGTTGAGGTTCTGCACTGCTGCCCCGGCGGCTCCCTTGCCGAGGTTGTCGTAGCGACTGACGATGAGCAGTTGCTCGTCGCTGGCAAAGACCATGAGGTCGAGATCGTTGGTGTCGTTGCGCGCGGTCGGCGATAGGAAGCCGTCCTCCAGGGCGCCTTCCGGATGCAAGTCGTGGACGTGGACGAACGGCTCGTCACGGTACCGGTCGGCGAGCACCCACCAGACGTCGGCTGGTTTCGTGTCGCCGCTGAGTTCGCGGGTGAACAGCGCCACTTGGACCAGCATTCCGCGGTAGTAGTGTCCGACCGAGGGTGCGAACAGCGGGGCCGAGGCCATCTTTGCATAGCACTGCATTTCCGGCACGTGTTTGTGGGCTAGGCTGAATCCATACGGTCTGCTGCGCAGGCCCGGCGCATCGCACGACTCGTACTTGGCGATCATGCTCTTGCCGCCCCCCGAGTAGCCCGAGACGGCATGGAGGCGCAGGGGCAAGGCAGGGTCGAGCAGGCCGGCTTCGATCAACGGTCGGATGCTCAACACGAACCCCGTGGGGTAGCAGCCCGGGTTGGCAACGCGGGCGCTCGTCCGTATCGCTTCGCGCTGACCGGGCCCGAGTTCGGGAAGACCATATGTCCAACCCGGGCTCGTACGGTGCGCCGTGCTGGCATCGAGGAAGCGCGCGCCGGGTTCGAGGCGTGCCGCCTCGCGCGCGGCGTCGTCGGGCAGGCAGAGCGCCACCACATCGGCTTGTTCGAACAGGCTACGACGCCGGGCCGGATCCTTGCGCGACGCCTCTTCGATGGCGAGCACCTCGATGCCTGGGTGGGCGGACAGGCGCGAGGCCAATTCAAGGCCCGTGGTGCCGGCTTGGCCGTCGATGAACACGGAATAGGTCATGGCAGGCGCAAACTTGGCACGGCGCGGGGATTATATAGGCACGCGACCGCCCGATCGTCCGCTTCGCGGAATTCCAAATGAAGGCGCGACTCGCGGCCCATGCCCCACGGCTTGTGTTAGCCGAAGCGGGCGCTGAGCCAGGATGAGATGTCGGCGATTTCCTCGGGGCAGACCTGGTGCCCCATGCCGTAGACGCGCCAGTCGACCTCGTAACCCAGCCCGGTCAGGCTCTCGCGGGAGGCCACGGCACGCGCGATGGGGATCATGGGGTCCATCTGTCCATGCGCCATGAGAATCGGCACGTCGATGCTGGCGAAGCTGACTTCCTCGCCAAGGTGCTCATGGTCGTGGACGTAGGTCGACAGCGCCATGATGCCGGCGAACCGTTCGGACGAGCGCAGGCCGAGGTGCAGCGCGATGACACCCCCTTGGGAGAAGCCGGCGAGCACAATCCTGTCGCGTGCGATGCCGCGGGCCGCCTCGGCCTGCACGAGTTCCTCGACTTGCTCTGCCGACGCTTGGATGTCCTGCGTCCCGGCGAGAGGGGCGCGGGGGTCGATGTCGTACCAGGCGCGCATCTCCATGCCGCCGTTGATCGCCACCGGGCGTTTGGGGGCGTGCGGGAACACGAAGCGGACCGGCGCCCGGAGCTCAAGCATCGGCACGATCGGCTCGAAGTCATGACCGTCCGCGCCGAGCCCGTGTAGCCAAATGACCGTGCCTGCCGGATCCGCGCCCGGGTCGATCTCGATGGTCTCAAGCATCGGCGCAGTTTGGGGTAAGACGGGCAGCGCGACAAGGAGGGTGCAAAGGTGGGGTGTTATGCTGCGCCGCTTCGTCCAACAGGGTGCGAACATGGTGAGCCTTCAGCCGGGGAGCGCGAGGGGCCTGCCGCTCGCAAAAAACGCAACTCTCGTCTTCTGTTGCGCCTTCTTGCTCTGCGCCTTACCGGTCGCAGCAGGCAGTTGGTCGGAACAATGCCGGAAGCTCGTCCGGCTCACGGACCTTTCCCACGCGATCGAACCGGGGATCGTGGTGGATTCCGGCCCCCTCCCGACGTACTGCCGGGTGCGCGGCGTCATCAACCGGGCCATTCGCTTCGAGGTGACCCTGCCGATCCCTGGCGACGATGTCACCTGGAATGGACGGCTGATGTTCTCCACCGTGGGTGGAGGAGCCGGTGTCATCGGCGACACGACGAGCTTGCTGGCGCGTGGCTTCGCCATGGCGTCCACCGACACCGGGCACGAGGCCAGCGAGGGCAACGCGTTCTACCGGCAACCCGAGGCGTTGCTGGACTACGCCTATCGCGGAGTCCACCTCGCGACAAAGGCGGCCAAGCGGATCGTGACGCACTTCTACGGCGAGGAGATCGATTTCGCGTACCTGAAGGGCTGCTCGAACGGTGGCCGCGCAGCGATGCTCGAGGCGACCCGCTTCCCCGACGACTACGACGGCATCATCGCCGGCGCCCCGGCGTTCCGGTTCCAGGAGTTCGTGTCGTGGACCGTCGGCGTGCATCGGATGCAAACGAGCAATCCGCTGACGCCCGACGCGTTGCGCGTGATGGACGACGCATCGCGAGCGGCTTGCGACAGCTTGGACGGCGTCGAGGACGGCGTCATCAACGACCCGCGTCTCTGCACGAGCGATGTCTTTGACGTGGGCGCCCTGCAATGCGCAGCGGGTCAGACCGAAGGGTGCCTGACCGCGGGTCAGATCGAGACAGCCCGTTTCGTCTACGGCGATATGACGGACGCCGACGGTAACGTGCTCTCGCCGGGCGTGCCTCCCGGTGCCGAGGCGGCGGGGGACTGGCGGTTCTGGATGCTTCCCAACGAGGCGTTCGGTGGCGAGTCCGTGCTCTCCGGGGTCGGCGAACTGCTCAGCCTGATGATGCGCGACACACCGGATTTCGACATTGACGCTTTCGACCCAGTCGCGGACCGGGACACCATCGCCGATGCCACGTCGCCCCTGGACGTCGGCACCTTCGACTTGAGCGAGTTTCGTGATCGTGGCGGCAAGCTCTTGATGTACCAAGGCTGGAATGACTTTCCGCTCCGCCCGCAGCGCGCCATCAACTACCTGGACGGCGTCAAGCAGACCATGGGCGCCGACGACACAGACGACTTCCTCCGACTGTTCATGGTGCCCGGCATGGTGCATTGCGCCGGAGGTCCGGGCGCATGGGACACGGACTACGTCGAGCCGTTGGTGGCGTGGCGCGAGGAGGGAACGGCACCGGACAGGCTCGTCGCGACGACACCGGAACCCACCGAGATGGGGCACCTGGCGCCCGACGAGGGCGTTGCCCAGGAACGCCGTTTCAGTCGCCCGCTATGCCCCTACCCGGAACTGGCGCGCTACCGCGGCGAAGGCGACGAGAACGACGAGGCCAGCTTTGACTGCGCCGTGCCCTGAGCCTTCAGCCGGGGAGCGCGAGGGGCTTGCCCCGCGCATACCAAGGGCGTGCCTGGCCGCATCGCCTAGCGCTTGACCGCGGGGTGCGCGGACGTCCCCGTCCGCATCCGTTGGAACGACGTCGTCTGCTAGCGCTCCCCGCCGCGGCGCGCCCCCCGCGAACGCAGTGCCTCGACAAGCGCGCTGTTGCCGCTGTCCTCGGCGGCCTGTAGCGGCGTCCAGTCCATGAACCCGACCCAGTTCAGATGGGCACCGTGGCCGAGCAGGTACTCCGCCGCCGACTGCTGACCACCCCGACACGCGTGCCAGAACGCTGCGGTGATCTCATCCGCCTGCGGTTGGCCTCCCGTGCAAAGTTCTCGGACCCGGTCGTCGACGCCGAGTGCGGCGGCTTGGGTGAGCGTGGTTTTCGCACCGCGTGCGAGCAGGCGGCGTGCCGCGTTCCACTGGGCAAAGATCACCGCGTCGGACATCGCGGTCCCCCAGGTAAAGACCGCACCCGGCGCCTCGATGTCTGCGCCGATGTCCAGCAGGGCGTCGATCGCGGCCACGTCGTCCGACGAGGCGGCCCAGTGCAACGGCGTCTCGCACGCGTCGATTGGCGAGTCGTAGAGCCCCGCGTTCGGATCCGTGCCGGCGTCGGCCAGCATCTTGATGGTGGCCGCTACGTTCGGAAAGTGTCCGGGCCAGTCTGTGGCCATATGCAGGAGGGTGCGGCCGGCACCCTTGTCGTCCCGGATGACTCCGGTGGCCAGGGCTGGTTGCTCCTTGAGCAGGGCGGCTAGCCTGTCGGTGGTTCCGGCGCGGATGGCTTCGGTCACGCGCACGGCGCGGGGATCGTCCTTGTCGACGCTCAGCACGGTTGGTCCTCCCCGGCCCGCAGGATGCGGAGCCTGCCTCAACACTGGCGATACTCCCACATTAGGTTTAGGCGGGGGCTTACACAATAGCGTGCGAATCTCCTACAAGCGGCTGGGCCGATGTCCCTAACGCCTTTGGTTTTGCTTGCCGGATGCTTGCCCGGCGACTACGAACCGGAACCCGCTATGGTAGATTCCAACCATGCAAGACACCTCAGCACACGCTGCAAGAACGCGTCCGGGGGACGGCGCGGCACCGCTGTCCAAGATCCACGCCGAAGCCCTGTGGAGACCCCTGCCACCGGTCGGCTATGACGACGAGGGGTATCCGTGCGAGAGCCGCAACGTGTCGGAGAGCAGCGGGCACGACGACGTCCTGAACTACTTCAGGAACGCCGCCTTCGTCCTGCTCGCCGATCGCGCAGACGCCATGGTGCAGGAGCGGCTGCTCATACTCTTCGAACAGGGCAACAACACCGCCGCCGTCGAACCGGACATCACCATTGCGCTCGGCGTCGGGCGGCACCACAGGAACTCGTACAAGACTTGGGTCGAGGGTCGACCGCCGGATCTCGTGGTCGAGGGGCTGTCGAACAAGACCTGGCGCCGGGACGTCGACATCAAGCCGGCGCTGTACCGGGATCTCGGCGTCCGCGAGTACTGGCAGGTCGACCCGATCGGCCGGATCCGCGAACCGGTCGTGGGCTACCGGCTCCGCCACGGCGCCTACCAACCCATCACGCCGTCACCCCCGGGCGTCTACCGGAGCGACGTGCTCGGCGCGGAGATCTCCTACGACCGCACGGAGATGGACATCCGCAACGTGCGCACAGGCGAGCGCATTCCTTTGGCTCACGACGCTTTGCGCCAGCGCGACGACGCCTTGGCCCAGCGGGACGAGGCTCTCGCGAGGATTGCCGAACTCGAGGCCCGTTTGGGCCGCAAGTAACGTAAGGCTATACGGAGGCCGTTTTGGGGCCGTTCCATGGACTGACCGTTGTCGAGTTCGGACGCTTCATCGCCGCGCCCTATTGCGGTCAGTTGATGGCCGACGGCGGCGCCGACGTCATCAAGGTGGAACCGCTGCACGGCGACGACGCCCGCCGCAACGGAACGCGCCTGTCGTCGACCGAGGCGCGCCAGTTCCTCAACAAGAACCGCGGCAAACGCAGCATCGCGGTGAAGCTCTCGGACGAGGGTGTCAGGCGGGCCCTGCGTGGCCTTCTCGGGCGTGCGGACGTGGTAATTGCGAACTTTCGACCGGGACAAGCCGAAGAACTCGGGCTTGACTACGAGACGCTCGCAGCGACCAACGAACGGCTGATCTACGCGGAGAACACTGGCTTCGGCAAGCGCGGCCCGTTGAGCCACAAGGCCGGCATGGACATGGTCCTGCAGGCGTACACGGGCCTTGCGCCCGTGACAAAGGGCGGCCCTGTGCCGTTGGTCGACCCGGTGATCGATTACACCGCCGCATTGCTCATGGCTTGGGGCATTGCGACCGCCCTCTACGACCGCGAACGGCGCGGGCGCGGCCAACGACTTGACGTGTCCCTGTTGCAGGCAGCGCTCGTCCTGCAGAACAACTCGATCAACCACGTCGATGTGGTCGACGGCTGGCGGAACGAGTTCGTCGACTACCTCAAACGCGCGTTCCAGGAAGGTCGTTCCCTTGCGGACGTCCTGGCGCACAGGAACACCGTGAAGCCGGCGATCGAACCACCGTACTACGGCGTCTTCCAGGCCCAGGACGGGTTGCTGGCGTTGGCCGCAGGCGGACGCGCGTTGCAACGCCGTGCCGTCGCCGCAATCGGCGTTACGGATCCGTCGTTGGCAGAAGAGGGCTTCGTGCCCGACGACATCGCGGCGCACACACGAGAGATGCGGGACCAAGTCGCGAAGGCGATCCGAGGGCGTCCCGTCGCGCATTGGCTCGCTGAATTCGAGCGTGCGAGCGTCCCCGCGGGCCCGGTGCTGCTCAAGGACCAGGTGCTGGATGACGAACAGGTACGGGCGAACGACTACGTCGTGCGGCTAGAGCACGAACAGGTCGGTGGGATGACGGTCGTAGCACCACCGGTGAAGTTCTCGGCGACGCCCCTCGATAGCGCCGCGCCGTCACCCGTGCTCGGGCGGCATACGCGCGAAGTGCTGGCGCAGGCGGGGGTCGACGCGGAGGCCATCGAGGCCATGATCGCGCGCGGAGCGGTGGTGGCGATACCCAACGACGCGGATTGAGATCCACGCGGGCCTGGGCCCGAGCTTTCGACCGCACGATCGGAGGGCAGGTTGCACCGTCGACCGACGCAGCCTGCACGTCGAACGTGTCACAAAAGGAAGGCCACGGCCGCCACGATTCACCCGCGGTGTTGTCCGTATCGTTGGAAGATGAATCGCACTTGTGTTGGAGGCCTTCCTCGTCTTCGGACCGAATGGTGTGGACCCCGGCGGCCGGGCGATATGCCGATGTACAATCGGCAAATTGCCGCACAAGGTCGCCGCATAGGAGAGGCAAGTATGGGCGCCAACGACGATTTCACACCCCGAGCGAGTGTTGAAGCGGTTTCTGCCAGAGCATTGGCGGAACTGAGTCGACTGTTGAAGACGCCCATTGAGACGGCCTTGGATCTCGCGGCGGTCACCCGAGAGGGTGTAGCGCCCGAACTGGTCGCGGTGCTGGTCGACGGCGGCTTCGCCAGGCGGGAAATAGAGTGGATTGTGCCGCCGCGGACGCTCAGCCACAGGCGTCGGAACGGTCGGCCACTCACGGCCAATGAGACCGGCTGTTTCCTGCGCACCGTGAAAATCTGGGCAATGGCGCAGGCGGTGTTTGGGAGTTCCGAGTCCGCGCTTACGTGGCTACGCAAACCTCGCCGATCGTTCGGTGGCATCAGCGCGATGGAACTTCTGCGGACGGAAGCCGGTGGCCAGGTCGTTGAGGAAACGCTAGGGCAGCTCGATGAAGGCTATTTCGCTTGATCCTCTGGCGCATCAGCAACCACGCCGACCTCAGCGGGCTCGGCGGCGTGTACCGGAGCGGACGTTGGCACCATGCAGGCGTGCCGGTGGTTTACCTCTCCGAGAGCCCGGCGCTGGCCCTATTGGAAGTGATGGCCAACTTCGACTTGGACCCTGATGAGTTTCCGGCGAGCTACCGTCTCCTTGAAGTCGATTGCGCTTCGATTGGCGTTCTGTCCTTGGACGACGGCCAACTCGGCGAGCCGTGGCCCAAAGAGCGGCCTCGCACGCAAAGCGCCGGTAGCGAGTGGCTCGCGTCCGGTGCCTCAGCCTTGCTGAGGGTGCCGAGCGCGGTCGTGCCGAGAAGCTGGAACTATCTCTTGAACCCACGTCATGCCGCCGCCTCTCAGGCGGTCATTATGTCATCGAGCCAGCACCCGTTCGACCAGAGGCTGACTCGCTAGCTGCCACCGTGACAGAAGGTCGTGTCAACGTGCTACCTCAGAGTGGGTCAGCCGGTATCCGAGGCCGGTCGCGCGCGACGTCACGCGCTGCACCGCGGCTCGCACGGCCTCCTCCTCCGCCAGCACCGTCACCCGTCGCCTGGCGCGCGTGACCGCCGTGTAGAACAGCTCGCGCGTGCAAACCCGTGATGCGGCGTCGCCCGGTACGAACAGCACCTCGTCGTATTCGGAGCCTTGGGCGCGGTGCACGGTGAGCGCGAAGAAGCTCTCGTGCTGTGGCAGCCGGGACGGGGACACCAGGAATCGACCGTCGGCGTTGTCCAACTCCGGAAACCAGACTTGGTGCCGTCCAGCGGCATCCACGACCACCCCCGTATCGCCGTTGGAGAGGCCCGTATGGCGATCGTTGCGGGTGACGATGATTGGGCGGCCGACGTAGAACTCATCGTCGCCGATCGCGGCTGCGTCGCGCAGGCGACGTTCCACCAGGCGGTTGAAGCGGTTGACGCCGTATGGTCCGCGGCGGTGGGCGCAAAGGACGCGCCGCGACGGGAAGGGCGGGGTGGCCTCCGGTGCGGAATGCAGCGCTGTCATGTGATCGCCCCACTGGGTCGCACATTCGTTCGCGAATGCCTCGAATGCGGTTTCGTCTGGGAGAGGGTTCAGGCACGTCTCGCCTTCGGCATCGGAACGCAGTGCCGCCAGGGCCGCGGCGGCATCGCCGTCGACGATGGCGCCGGCCAGGTGGCCAATGCCCTGGGAGGGGTCGAAGCGGTGGCTCTCGGTTAGGCGAACGATGCAGGGGGCGAGGGAGGAACTCTCGCCGACACCGCACAGGTCGCTGAACACCGACCCCGGTTCCACCGACGCGAGCTGTTCGGCGTCGCCGAGCAGGATGAGGCGGCATCCGTCGGGGAGGGCGTCGGTCAGGCGCGTCATGAGCGACAGGTCGACCATCGAGCACTCGTCGACGATCAACGCGTCCAGCGGTAACGCGGAGCGGGTCAGCAGGCGATGAATGGTGCTGGCGTTCGGCTCAAAGTCGGCGAGGGCGGGGATGTGCTCACGCAGGCCACGGTCACCGAGCTGGGTCTTGACGGCCTCCTGCAAGCGGGTGGCGGCCTTCCCGGTGGGAGCGACGAGGCCGATCCGCGACGGCGCCGCCGCGTCGGCGGCCACGAGGAACGCGATGAGGCTAGCTGCCAAGGTCGTCTTGCCGGTGCCAGGGCCGCCAGTGACGATGCACAGGCCGTCCATCGCCGCCTTGGCGGCACCCGCTGGGAGCTCCGCAAACCGAGCGGCGACGGCCTCTGGCACCGGTCTCGGCGCGCGCCGCGCCGCCAGCGCGAGCATCCGCGCCGCGAGGCGGCGTTCCGCCTGGTGCAGGCGGTGCAGATACAGGCGATCCTGATCGACGACGAGAGGACGTGGCGGATCGAAGTTGCCGTCGCTTGTGACCACAGGGCTTGCGGCCAATGCATCGCGCCACGCGTCGAATGCCGGGAGACGCACATGGGTGGCAGTGTCCGGCAGTTCGTCGCCGTCCACCTCGATGCGAGGTACGACTTCCGCGACAGGTTTCCCGGCCTCGGCGAGGGGCAGGCAGGTGTGTCCGGCCCGGTACATCGCGCTGACGGCCGCAGCGGACAGCGAGACCTCGGGCGTGGCGCCGAGGTCTGCCAAGGACTCGCCGAAGTAGCGGTCGATGTCCGCGAGGACACCGGCGTCGACCAGGCTGCGCAACTGCTCAACCATCGTTGTGCCCCCGAAGACAGTCATTGATCGCCGCGATGCACTCTCGCGTCGGCCTGTCGAAGTGGACGCCGCGGCCTGGTGCGTCCGGGTGCATCCCGCGAAGGAACAAGTAGCCTGCGCCGCCGATGTGGCGGTCGTAGTCGTAATCGGGCAGGCGGACGCGTAGCAGGCGGTCGAGCGCTGTCAGGTAGAGCAGGTACTGCAGGTGGTAGCCATGCTGGCGCATGGATGCTGCGATGGATGCGGAGCCGTAAGCCGCGAAGTTCCCACCCAGCCAGTTCGACTTGTAGTCGAGCACGTACCAGCGACCGTCGTGCTGCGCCACCATGTCGATGAAGCCGTGCAGGAACCCGTTGATCTCTTGGCTGGCCTCGGGGACGCGGCAGTCGTAGCCGTGCTCCGCAAGGATGTCCGCGAGCCGGTCGCGGCAGAAGTGCCCTACGGGTAGATGGAACTCCATTTCCGGCACCGGCCGGTCAATGTCGGTCAGCCGGAAGGCCGGTGCGGTGGTGCCTAGCGGAGCGCGCCAAGCGTTGTCCGCCATCGCCTGCGCCACGGGAAGCCACTTGCCATCGATGCCATAGCGGTCGAGCGCTTCGCGGCAGATGGCTTCCAGTTCGAACGAGTCGCCGCCAGGCGACCCGCGTTCGGCGTAGCGCTCGAGGATCTCGTGCAGACAGTTGCCAGGGCGGCTCCCGGCGGGAAAGCCGAACACATCCAGGGCGGGTTCGGCTGGGGCCTCGGGGGGCGGTTCGTCGGCATCGTGATCGGGCTCGTCGACCGCTTCCTCGTGTGGTACCGACATCCCGGCCGCAAGCGCCGAGTAGCTCGTCAGTTGTCGTGTACCGCCCAAGGCCCGGTTGAGCTCGCGAGCACTCAACGTTTCGTGGCCCCGGTCGGACCTGCGCACCTTCGTCGCCTCGTCCGCGACCGTCGCGTCCTGCACGGAGATGCCGTCGGGGGCGCGGCGCGCGAGTTCGCGCACCGCGGCGGGATCCGCACCGTCGAGTAGCCACGCCAACGGCGCGTACTCGGATTCCGTGGCTTGGCCCCAGGTCACTTCGCACCGGTACTTGGCACGGGTCAGTGCGACGTACTGCAAGCGCACTTCGTCGGCGAACTCCTCGTGCTCCTCGCGCTCCAAGGCCTCCGACGAGGGCTGCAGATCCAGCACGGGCTCGTTGGCATCGACGTCGTAGTACTGCGCCGTCGCGTTCTTGTCCGGTCGCCGACCCCACCAGGCAAAAGGGCAGAACACCACGGGAAACTCCAGTCCCTTGGCGCGGTGGACGGTGACGATCTTCACAAGGTCCTCGTCGCTTTCCAGGCGAAGCTGGGCCGTCTCGCCGCCGCGCTCCGAGCGCGCCTTGAAATGGGCGAACCAGTCAAGCAAACCGCGCCGGGACAGCCGGTCGCGGGCCTCGGCGTCGTGCAGTAGGTCGGTCAGGTGCAGGAAGTTCGTCAGTCGACGAGGACCGTCCGGGTAGGCGAGTAGGTTCCCGGCGCACGCCGGATCGTCGGCGAACAGCAGGTGGCGCATCAGTGATGCGATGCCCCCGGAGGCCCAAAGGCGCCGCCAATCGCGGGCGCGCTCAAGCCAACGGGCCCAGATCTGGTCGTCGTCCCTTAGTTGGTCGAGTTGGGCCATGTTGAGGCCGAACAGATCCGCCGCCAATGCGCCCCGCAAGCGGGCGGCCGCGTCGTACTCGGCCTCGTCGGTCGCGAGCGCCTGGAGCAGCCGGTGCAGGGTCATGGCCTCCTCGCTGTCGAAGACGCTCTCGGTGCCGATCTCGACGGTACGCAAGCCTCGGGCGCGCAGTTCCCGGATCATCGTGCGGCCTTGCTGGCCGGTGCGCACGAGTACGGCGACGTCGCCGGCGACCAAAGGTCGCGAGCTTGCTTCTTCCGCGAGAGTGGCCTTGCCCTCGGTGCCTAGTGTCAACAGTGCCGCGATGCGGTTTGCGGCGTGTTCCGCGGCAACCCCCGTTAGGTCTGTCTTGGTCCACTTCCTGGCGCCTTCGCGCGGACCGAAAAGGTGCAGTTGAAACGGTCTGTCGTCGAACGCCTCATCCTCGACACGGAGTGCGCCGGTCCCGCTGGCGGCTATGGCCGGTTCGAAGCTGATCTCCGGCAGCACGAGAGCGCTGTCGCGTTGGAAGACAGCGTTCACGGCCTCCACGAGGGCCGCCGTCGATCGGTAGTTCCGCGTGAGCTGGAGTTCGGCGCTTTCGTCGCCAAGCCGCGCTCGTGCCTCCACGCGTCGCTTAGCATCGACGTAGGCAAATACGTCGGCGCCACGGAAGCGAAAGATGGACTGCTTTGGGTCGCCCACAACGATCAGGCCGTCGTGCGGGTAGATGGCCTCGAAGATGCGTGCCTGCAGGCGATCCGTGTCTTGGAACTCGTCGATCAACGCGATCGGGTAACGGCCGCGCATCCGCTTGGCTAGCATGGCTGCGTTGTCGCCGTTGAGCGCATCGTGCAGTTCGCTCAAAAGCGCGTCGAAGGTCAGTTGACGGTCGCGCCACGCGCGGTCGTGCAGGGCCGCTGCTGCCTCGGTCAACAAGCCACGCCGACGGCCGAGCAGCCAGAACTCGCCGAGTTCGTTGGCCGCGTCCGCCAGCCTGTCGAGCTCGTCGAACGGTGGTGTGTCTGGCGGCGGCGTCTTCTGGTAGAGCTTCGCCGTCAGCGATGCACGACCGAAGTAGCCTGCGGTGGACAGGGGAAGCAGAGCCGGATCGTTGGCGTCGAGGGCGGCCGTCATGGCATCGAAGGCGCCTTGATCCTTCACCGACTTGCCTTTCGCTATCCTCCAGCGATAGGCCTCGGACTCCCAGAAGTCGAGCAAGGCCCGGCGCTGTTTCGAATCGATCCAGGCAGCACGGACAGCGTCGAACGCGTCTTGCCACGCATCGCGCTGCTCTGCCCAATCCCGCGCAAACTCGGCGTCGTTCATGGCTGGCCGGACCGCGCTCGATCTCGCGAGTTCCTGTCCCGCCCAGTCCGCGCCTTCGTCGAGCAGGAACTTGCTGGCCTTGGCGTATTCGAGCAGCGAGACCGGTTCGCCGGCCATCTCGCGGCGCCAGAAATCGCGTGTGGCGGACTCGACTTCCAAGGCGCCGTCACCGCTGACGGCGAACTTGAACGGCAGCCCCGCCTCGAGGGCGAATTCGCTCAATGCGCGCTGGCAGAAGCCGTGGATGGTGGTGATGTTCGCGCGGTCGAAGTCGCGGACTGCACGCGTCAGTCGCTCCTCGGCGATGTTGGCGTGGCCAGAGAGTTGCCAGTGCTCGGCCAGTTCCCGGGCTTGGCCCGTGGCGGCGGTTCGACCGGCAGCGGCATCGCGGGCCGCGCACAACGTCTCCCAGACGCGCGTGCGCAGTTCGCCGGTGGCGGCGACGGTGAAGGTGACGATTAGCAGGTCGTCGATGCGGTGGGTGGTTTCCACCAGGAGTCGCGCGACCAGCGTCGTGAGCGTGTAGGTCTTGCCTGTGCCTGCGCTCGCCTCGACGACCAGCCCGCCGCTCAACGGTACGTCGTATGGTGTCTGGTGGATGCCCCGTTGACTCACGAGAGCGCCTCCTGGAGCGGACCTAGAAGTTGTGCGGCCAGCTCCCCGAAGCCCTCCGCGAGCGGCCCGTCGGGATAGGCCAGGCGGTGGTAGGGGTCGTTGCCCTCGCTCCACGCCGTGCCGGCCCATGGCGAGTCGAGTTTCCTACCCTCCACGGCTGCGCGCGACGTCTCCGGGAAGAACGGTAGCGCCTGGTGCTGTCCGTCGTGCCAGGCGGCGACCCAATGGCCGAGAAGCTCGCGGGCCGTCGACGGTTCCGGGCCGGCGAGGGTCACGGGCGTAGATGCCGTCTTGCTGCCGAACAGCTTCGCGGTGAACGGCCGCCCTTGTGCGCAGGTCAGCGCCAGCAGACGCAGCCACACGGCCAGCGTGTCCTTCGTACGCACGCGACCGATCCTGTGCCGCACGAGTTCGTTCTCGCCGTCGTGGAAGTCCGCGACCTTGCCCACGACGCGGGTGCCGTCGATGTCGATGTCCACGTCGGCGGATGCCGTGTGTCCGACATACGGGGCCAGGGCTTCCTGCAACCCCGCGATCTCGGCGGCGGACTCGCGATGCTGGATTTCCGCCAGGTTGCCGGGCGGCAGCAGGCCGCTCGCTGTCGCCAGGCGGTGCGTCGCCTCGTCGGTTGCGTTGCCGAAACCGGCCAGATCGCTCTTCAACTGCCAGCCCTGCAGCGCATCGAGTTGGAACGGCTCGTCGTCGTCGATCTCGTCGTCGCGCACGCCTAGGTTGATGCGTAAGGCGTGGCGGAGGAAGTGGCTGGTCGGGCTCGCCGAGAAACGGATCAGTTCCTCGATGCCGACTACCGTACCGGGCGTCCGAGACGCGCTCGGCTCGACCGGGTGAGCGAAACGCGGTGGCGCAGCTTCGCTGGCACCAAGCGCGTTGGCCGCGGCCGCCATGGGCTTGGCGTAGCTGAAAAGGTGTGGCTCCTCGGTGCGGAAGTAGCGCGGACTGAACGGCTGCAGTGGGTGGCGTGTTTCCCAGCGATCGGCGGTCCCGGGAAACCGGCGCTCCAGGTACGCCGTTAGCTCGCTCACGACGACCGAGGCGGGAATCGGCTTGTCCTCCTGCAGATCGCGCCCCGTATAGGTCAGGATCAGGCAGCGACGTGCGGCGAGCACGGCCTCCAGGAAGGCGAAGCGGTCGTCGTCGCGCACATCCCGGTCGCCCACGGCGTGGGCATCGGGCCCGAACAGGTCTTCGACGAAACCGAACGGCATCGGCGGCGGGCGGCTGGGGAATGCGCTGTCGTTCATGCCCACCGCGCAGACCACCTTCGCTGGCAGGACCTGCCCGGTCGCGAGGCCAGCGACGGTGATGCCATCGGCTAGGCGCGGAACGCCGCGAACCGATCTATCCGCGTGCTCGGCCAGCACGTCGCGCAGCACCGCGAAACTCACCGGGGCGACTGCGCCCGCTTGTTCGCATTCGCTGGCGAACGCGTCGATCAGGCGAGCCACCGCACCGACCTCCCGTCCGACTTCGGGGCTGAATCGACGCTCAGCGGCGAAGAACCGGGCGAGGACGTCGGTGCGCAGGCGCTCGCCCCACTCCTGCGGTGTTCGTTCGGCCTCGGCCCAGTCGTCGAGCGCGAAGGCGAGTTCGCAATAGCGGTGGAATCGTCCGAGCAGTTCGTAGTCGTTGCTGCCGCTGTGACCCCACGGATCAAGAGGACACGGCGTGATGTCGTCGTGCAGAACGTCCGCGCGGTCGATGGCATAGCCGAGAAGCAGGCGCCGCAGGCCGTGGCGCCAAGTGTGGTTGGGGGAGGGCGGGACGCCCAACGGCGTACGATGTTCGGCATTCAGCCCCCAGCGGACTCCCGCGCGTCGCAACCAGTCGCGTATGTCCTCGAGGTCGCCCTCGTCGATGCCGAAACAGGCACGCACGGACTCCGCCCGCAGCGGCGCGACCATGGCGTTGGCGGTGTAGCGCGACCCGGGCAGGTCCATCAGGTCCAGGAACGCGGTCAACGCAGCGCCCTCCGTGAACCGCTCCCGACCGACTTGGAATCGGATCCGGCCCAAGGCGCCGAACACCGCCGTGATGATCGGCGCGTAGGTGTCCAAGTCCGGCGTCAGCACCAGCACGTCGGCCGGCTGAATGTCCCGGTGGTCGTCGAATAGACCGAGAAGCCGGTCGTGGAGCACTTCGACCTCGCGGGTCGCGGAGTGGCAGACGTGGATTTGGATGGAGTCGTCCGGCGCGGATGGCCCTGGTGAGGTTTGGTGCTCCCCAAACAGATCGCGCTGCACGACCCCTAAGCACGAGGGTCCGCGGACGTCCTCGTCCGCACTCGGGAGCGTTGCATCGCTGATTGCGGGCCGGGAGGCCCGCGTACCGGGTTGGCTAACGCCGATGACAAGGGCCTGCATGTCGCGCGCCGGCCTGGCCCACGCCGCCAGCAGTTCGTTCGTCTCGTCGTAGTAGCCGCTTGCGTTGCGCGGCGGCGGATTGCTCCAGAAATCCCGGCATGGACGCAGCAGGAATAGGTGAACCTCGGCATCCTGGGCGAGCGCATCGAGCATGGTGCGATAGGACGGCGACAGCGACGTGATGCCAAAGAAACTCACCCGCCGCGGCGCCCCGGCGTCACGGCGGGCATGGTGACTTGCCTTTGTGGCTTGCCGGTACTCGTCGATGGCATCGACCCAGTGCAGTGCGGGAGCCTGGTCGGTGACCAGGTGCGACCATAGGCGCGCATGCCATGCGGCGTCTTCGCCACGTTGCCACTTGCGGATCTCATCGGGTCGGTAGACGAGGCAGCGGTCGTAGGCGATCGCCAACCGGTCGGCAAGTTCGAAGCGCTTGCGGGGGTCGCCGTCGGCCAGGTAGCGCGCGATCTCGTCATCGCCCCGCCACGCGCCGAGCCGCTCGAAGATCGGCCAGCGCAGGTACGCGGGCTCGAAGACGGCCGGCCTAGGCAACGTCCGTAGCGCCTCGCGCATGCTCGACCACGCGAACTCCGCGGGCAGTTCGATGCGAAGGTGTGCGGCGATGCCGAGGTGTTCTGCAAGCTGCAGGCGCAGCCAGTGGCCCATCAAGGGGTGCGGGACCACGATGCGTTCCGCGCTTAACGGGTCGCCCGGGTCGTCCCTCATCTCGGCTGCGAGCAGTCCGGCGAGCGCATCGAGTTGCTCGGAGGCGTGTACGCGGAAACCGCCCGTTCGTTCCCTGGCCTGACTCATGGGTACAGAGCCGCCATGCCCCGTGCCTGGCTGCGGATCTCGGCGCGCAGGCCATCGGGCGCCAAGACTTCGACCGCCGCCCCGAAA
Source organism: Candidatus Azotimanducaceae bacterium (assembly GCA_965203685.1). GTDB lineage: Bacteria > Pseudomonadota > Gammaproteobacteria > Pseudomonadales > Azotimanducaceae > VXYL01. Next base: position 2,949,982 of record OZ241908.1, on the reverse strand, counting down.
CTCAACAGCCACCAACGCAAATCCGCGGTATCCGCAACGGTGGCCTCGACGAGTACGCAGCCATCGTCCTGCGTGGTGGCGCGGTGGTCCCGGCTCAGGCGGCTCTCGGTGACATGAATGCCCACCTCGGGTGCGAACAAGGCGCGCAGGCGAAGCGCCTCTGGTTTCAGCGGATAGGAGAACCGTTGGTCGTCCTGGACGTGCGTGGCCAACTTGAACCCGGCAGGTGTCTCTGCGGGTTCTTCGAGCAATTCCGGCTTCGACATGCGGTGCAGCACGTAGTGACGAACGTCCTGGTAGTTCCAGGAGGTCGCGACCAGGTAGATGACGCCGGCACGAACGACGATGCCCAGCGGATTCAGCACCATCCTCCTTGTCCGCTCCCCGGAGCGGCTGCGGTAGTCCACCGCAACGCGGCGGCTTTCCATCAAGGCCGCGTACACGTTCTCCTGGACATCGTCGCGGATGCTGGGCGCCTGGAGTGGCAGACCGTGACCGATGATGCGCGCCCGGTCGACCCAGCGGCCAAGCCGCGTGCCGTCGAGGATCCGTTCGGCATGCTCGAAGTAGGGCGCGAGCAGGCGCAGGGCGGAGCGGGGCATCAAGGGCTTCAAGTGTTCGGACGCCAGCCGTAGGACGAAGGCTTCCTGTTCACTCATGGCGGGAATCTGCGTCAACGCATGCGCGTGGGTCCAGTACCAGTGGTTCGATCGGCCACGCTGCTCCGAGGTGATTGGAAACACCGCGGACAGGGTCTCGAGGCTGCGCTGTACCGAGCGCACGGTGACGGCGTACTCGGAGTTGGTGGCCAACAGTTCCTCGACGATTTGCCGCGTGGTCTTGGTGCGCGGGTGGACCGGGATGCACTCGAGCGTCGCCAAGTGACGGAGCGTGGTGTCGGTGGCCTTGCGCATCGGCTCAGGCCGCGAAGCCCAGGCTGGCGGTGTGGCCGGGCTTGGCGTCACTCTCGCGTTTAAGCATGTCGGCCCACGCGGTCGCTGTCGCCAGACCGAGTAACGAGGCCTTGCGGCGCACCACGTCGAAGTCGCCGGGGGTGAGGTTGGGCAGGCGGCAAACCTCCGGAGGGGCATCGACGTCGAACCAGGCGCGAAACGCCCGTTGGATCATTGCCGGCGTCATGTGGCGGAACGTCGCCTTGAACACGAACCGTCGCAGCGCGGCGCTGTCCAGGTTTTCAGCGAAGTTCGTCGTGCATGCGAAGGGCAGGGGATGGGTCTCCATCCAGGTCAGCATCTCGTTGACTTGGCTGACCTCCCACTGGCGGTGTGCGCCGCGACGGTCGGCGAGGAGGGAGTCGGCCTCGTCGAAGACCAGGAACGCGCCCTGGTCGCGTGCTTCGGCGAATGCGTCTGCGATGTTGGCCTCGGTGCCACCGACGAACATTGACAGCAGGTTTGAGCCGCGCTTTTGCAGGACGTCCAAGTCGAGGCGGTTCGCCAAGTGACGGGCGTACGCGCTCTTTCCAGTGCCCGGTGGTCCTTGCAGGCAGAGCGAGAAGCGCCGGTCGCCAGCTTCGATGAGTCGGTCGGTGAGCCGCGCGAGGTCGATGTCCGCCGCGGCGAATGCGGGGTCGAACGCGACGCTGTCCCGCTGCGCAGGCCGTTCGCACCCGAGGACGCGGGACAGGCTGCGCACACCCCGGCGCACCAACTCGAACCCGCCCTCACCGAGGTCTGCCGCTGCCGTGGCGCCGGCCGCCACGCCCGGCGTGGCGTCGAACTCGTAGGCCAGGGCCTGGGCGTCCTCGGCACTGGCCTCGATGCCGCGGCTGGCAAGCTGCCGCGACCAAATCCGGGCGCGGATGCGCGCGGGGGGTTGGCGCATCTCCACCGCGAACAGCAGGCGGCGGAGGATCGCCGGGTTGATGCCGCGCGCCTCGTTGGTGGTCCACAGCGTCGGTGTCGGCGCGTCTTCAAGCAGCCGGTTCATGAACACCTTGGACGCGCCCCTTTGAGGCTTGCGACCGAACAGGTTCGCGAACGCCCATGGCATGCCGCCGAACTCGGCGAGCAGGTCTTCCATTTCATCGAAAAGGAGCAATGCGTCGCGGTCTTCGCGCAACAGCGACTGGGCCAGGCACAGTTCTTGGAGTCGTTCGTGACGCGAGGGCTCGCCGCCGCCATCGTCGGTTTCTCCGACGCTGAAGAGTTCGGCGCCGACATGGCGTGCCAACACGTGGCAGAACTCGGTCTTGCCGGTCCCCGGCGGGCCGTAGACGAGCACGTTGACGCCACGCGCACGACGGCGGAGGGCACCGTCGAGCAGCATCGCAACATCGTCACGGGCCTTGCCAAGATGGTCGAAGTCCGACCACTCGAGGTTGCTCTGCCGTGTCTCGCCGAGCAGTAGCTCGCGCACGTCGGCGTTCTTGGGGACAACGCCGGCCAGCCGTCTCAGCCGGTTCGACACGGACACGTCCTGGTCCTCGTCAACGGCGGCCAGACCCGTCCGGATCAGCGGCGCGTCCGGCGCAAATCGCCGGTGAACCGCGGTTTGCGACTCACCTAAGGCGCACGGCAGGCAACCGCTACGTAGATTCAACGCCCGGAGGTGCCGGTACCGACGACCGCTCACGGCTGAGTCCAGGAGGCTTTCCACCACCGGCTCCGTTTCGTACAACAGGAGCACCTCGAGGATCGCGACGTCGAGAGGACTTAGGCGCACAGCGTCGGCCAGTTGGTCCAACCGGCAGGCGAGGGCATCACGGCTTGGCGTGCGCCTCCGTGCGAGTGCGTCGTCGATGACTTTGGCCAGTCGTCGCCAATCCGCGACCGTCGGCTCGCGCTCCGACAAGGACAACTTAGCCAGCGGGGTGGCGAGACCCAGCAAGTCCGCGTGGTCGGCGAGCCACTCCACGAAGTCGGTGGCGTCCGGGTGTTTGCGGCGGAGGCGCCGACGCATGTTCGCGGCGTAGGAGAGCGTCAGGTGGCGTTGGTACGTGGTCAGCATGGCTCGTTCGTTCGTCGGCTTCTGGACGGGGACTTTCGCACCCGATGGCGACGATGTACGTCGCGGTTGGCGAGGGAACGGACTACGGCGAAGTTGCACCTTGGGGCTGACCGGTCGCGTCTTGGCGCAAATGAACCTAACAGCTTCGTGCGAGGCGGAGCAAACGCGGCCGGATTGTCGTCTTTTGGCTATTCGGGCGAGCACCGTCCCAGCTTCGTGGCGCACGTTGAAGCATCCACGACCTCGCGTGACACCGTGGCCGCCCGGGCGTGCAAACCATGCCAGGGTCGAGTCGCCCTTGCCCAACCCAAACCCGATCTGTATTGTCGCGGTTTTCCGCGGGACCGCGTCGCGCAACGCCCCGGGGATAGAGACCTCCGAGTAGGGAGACGAGGGTGCCTGAGGACGGATCGGTCGCTGCCGACATCCTGCCGCTTTTCCTTTACGCCGTCGTGGTGGCCGGCATCATCGCGGTGTCGCTGGGCGCCGCGTGGGTCATCGGTTCCAAGGCCCGACACGGCGGCGCACGTACGCTCCCGTTCGAGTCCGGCATCGTGCCGGTGGGGGAAGCCGAGGAGATGCGGCTGTCCATCGAGTTCTACCTGATTGCGGTCTTCTTCGTCGTCTTCGATCTCGAGACGATCTTCATTATCGCGTGGGCCGTGGCGTTCAACGACGTCGGTTGGCGCGGCTACATCGGCGCAAGCTTCTTCATCGTCCTGCTGCTCGCGGCGCTCTTCTACGAGTGGCGCACGGGCGCCCTGGACTGGGGTCTGAAGCGGCGCGCGGCTGGCCCGGGGCGGTACGCCCAGGCCGAAAGGGCGGCACCGGCCGAGGGGGCCGCCTGATGCAGTGGCGGCTGATCAAGACTGAACCCGGCGCGTCGATGAAGTCGGTCGACGACGCCTACAACGAGGAGGCGGGTAAGAGCTTCCTGACGGCCCGCCTCGAAGACTTGGTGGCATGGGGTCGTGCAAACTCCATCTGGCCGTTCAACTTCGGCCTGTCGTGCTGCTATGTCGAGATGGCCACCTCGTTCACCTCGCGCCACGATCTTTCGCGGTTCGGTGCCGAAGTCATCCGCGCAACCCCGCGCCAAGCCGACCTGATCGTTGTGTCAGGAACCGTGTTCCGCAAGATGGCGCCAGTACTCCAGCATCTCTACGAGCAACTCTTGGAACCGCGCTGGGTGATCTCCATGGGGTCGTGCGCCAACTCAGGCGGCATGTTCGACGTTTACAGCGTGGTGCAGGGCGCCGACAAGTTCCTCCCGGTCGACGTCTACGTACCGGGTTGTCCGCCACGCCCGGAGGCCTTCATGCAGGGGCTGACGCTCTTGCAGGAGGCGGTGAAGAACACCCGCCGGCCGCTGTCCTGGATGATTGGCGACGACGGCTCCGTCAGTAAGTACGACCCGAGCCAGCGCGACCTCAAGACGCCCGATCGGATGCGGGCGACGAACCTGGCCGAGCCGACGACAGTCGGTGATGCGCCTCTCTCCAAGGACTTGCTCGGCAAGAAGCGCGTCTAGGATGGCCGAAGCTCTCGCAGAGACCGCGGACGAGCACCACATCGCGGCAGACCTGGCCACGCACTTCGGACCCGAGTGCGTCCCGCAGGCCTGCATCGACGGCATCACCACCGTCTGGGTGCCCAAGGACCGCATCAAGTCGGTGATGCGCTACCTCAAGAACGATGCGCCTGAACGTTTCGAGTTGATGTTCGACCTCTCGGCGATCGACGAGCGCGTCCGTCAACACAGGGACGACCAGCCGGAATCCGATTTCACCGTTTTCTACCACCTGATCTCCGTCTCCAACGACGACGACGTGCGCATCAAGGTGGCCTTGGCCGACGGCGAGAGCGTCGACTCCATCGAGTCGGTCTACCCGGTGGCGAACTGGTACGAGCGCGAGGCGTTCGACATGTTCGGCATCGGCTTCGACGGCCACTCCAACCTGCGCCGCATCCTGACGCCTGCTCTCTGGGAAGGTCATCCGCTGCGCAAGGAGCACCCAGCGCGGGCGACGGAAATGGATCCGTTCAAGATGACGCCCGAGTTTCAGAAGGCGCAGCAGGATGCGCTGCGCTTCGTGCCCGAGGAATGGGGCATGAAGATGGACGCCAAGCACACGGACTTCATGTTCCTGAACTTGGGTCCGAACCACCCGAGCGTCCACGGCGTCTTCCGCATCGCGCTGCAACTCGACGGCGAGGTGATCGTCCAGGCCGTGCCCGACATCGGCTACCACCACCGGGCCCAGGAGAAGATGGCCGAGCGCCAGTCCTGGCATACCTACATCCCCTACACCGACCGCGTCGACTACCTCGGCGGGGTGATGAACAACCTGCCCTACGTCCTGAACGTGGAGAAGATGGCCGGCATCGAGGTGCCGGAGCGCGCCCAGGTCATCCGCGTCATGCTTGCCGAGTGCTTCCGCATCGCGAGCCACCTCCTGTTCTACGGCACCTTCGCCCAGGACGTCGGGCAGATGTCGCCGGTCTTCTACATGTTCGCGGACCGCGAGCGCTTGTTCTCGATCATCGAAGCGATCACGGGCGGCCGCATGCACCCAAGCTGGTTCCGCATCGGCGGGGTCACCCAGGACCTGCCCGACGGCTGGGACAAGATGGTCCTCGACTTCTGCGACTACATGCCCGCGCGCCTCGACCACTACGACAAGATGGCGATGAGGAACAAGATCCTCAAACGCCGGACGCAGGGGATCGGTGCGTACACGACCGCGGAGGGCCTGGATTGGGGCATCACCGGACCATCCTTGCGCGCCACCGGCCACGATTGGGACCTCCGCAAGAACCGCCCGTACAGCATGTACGACCAGTTCGAGTTCGATATCCCGACCGCCGAGGCGGGCGACTGCTACGCGCGCTGCGAAGTCCGCGTCGAGGAGATCCGGCAGAGCCTGCGCATCATGCGCCAATGCGTGGAGAACATGCCGTCGGGGCCGGTGAAGTCGGACCATCGCTCCACCACGCCGCCCCGCAAGGAGCGCACGATGCAGGACATCGAGACGCTCATCCACCACTTCCTGAACGTGAGTTGGGGGCCGGTGATCCCGCCGGGCGAGTCGACGACGTTGATCGAAGCGACCAAGGGCTGGAACTCGTACTACTCGATCTCCGACGGCGGCACGATGGCGTATCGGACGCGGGTGAGGACGCCGTCCTTCCCGGCCCTGCAGCAGATTCCGCTGATCAGCCGGGGGTTCATGGTGGCCGACCTGATCGCGATCATCGCGAGCATCGACTTCGTGATGGCGGACGTGGACCGGTAGTTGCCGCTTCGGCGCACGCCTAGGCAGGCACGCCGGGAGTGGAGTGGCGCACAAGCCCGTGACGACGAGCGAGGACGAGCCACCGTCGGAACCAAGAGGTCGGCGTCGGCGACCTGCTGGGGTAACAGCGATTAGCACCGTAGACCCCGGAGGCGACTCGCAGGATCGGCGGCGACTGGCCGCGATTCCGGTATGGGGCGCCGGGCCGATTCCGGCGGGTCGTGATCGCGAGGAGGTCGCGGAAGTCCGCGGCCTCACCGATGTCCTGCGCATCTTCTTTCGCACGTGGCCATACCTGCTGCCGATGGTGCTGGGGTTCTGGCGGGAACGGACGGTGGCCGGCTGGTCCGGCTGGCGGCGGTTTGGGAGGACCGACTGGAACTACCGGTACGTCCCGTTCTTGGTGACTGCGCTGCTTGCTGTTGGGCCGCTTACCGGGTTGATCAGCCACGGCGCCAACTGGCAGCACGACTTCCTCGTCTACGCTGCGGCGCTGATGGCGCTCTTGGTCTGGGTGCTCATCTTCGTGCGAGGACCGATGTTTGCCTGGAGTGCGGCTGCGCTAGTCGTCACCGGAATCGTCGCCAATCTCTTTGCCGTTCTGGCGGTCGCCGGCTGGCGGGACAACGTCTTCGTCGCCCTGGTCAGCTTCGGTTGCCTCACCATGTGGTTGCTTCAGTACCGCTTCGTCGACGGGCAACTGCAGTTCCGCCTCCGCCTCGGCTGCCACCTCGTTTACTACTACATCATCGTCTGGGTGGCGACGTTGGTGGGCGTGGTGACGGGGCTCTTCACCGTTGACCTCCTGAACCAGTCCATCCTCCAAGCCGAACCACTGACGCCATTCCTGGCTGACCTTGTCGGGCGTGAGGATCTCGCCGATGGCGCGTCGGCAGTGCTCACGACGGCCGAGCGCCAGGACCTGCAGTGGACCTACATGGTCATCGTCGTCGTCGTTGGCATCCTGACCTTCCCATTCACCGTGGCGCTGCCCTACTACAACGTCTGGATCATGCAGCGGATCAACCAGGATCTGCGCCTTGCGCTCGTCGAGCGCTGGCACCAGTTGTCGCTGCGCTATCACGGCGATCACCGCGTGGGCGATTCGGTGTACCGCATCTACCAGGACTCTGCGCAGGTCACGGCCATCATCGGCATGCTGGTCAGCGTCGTCACCCAGGTCACCCAGTATACGATGACGATTCTCTTCGTCGCGGCACTGGACCCGATCCTGGGCCTGATGGGTGTCACGATCGCTATTCTCGCCCTCGGTTGGGCACGCTGGTTTTCGCCCCGGGTCCGAACACGTTCACTGGTCGCCCGGGAGACCAACTCCGACCTGACCTCACGCATCCAGGAGGTCCTCGGTGCGGTCAGGGTCATCAAGGCGTACGGGCGTGAGGCCGATGAACAGCAGCGCTTCGAAGAGGACAGCGTTGTCGCCTTCAACGCCGCCCACAAGGTCCGCTCGCTGGTCGCCATTGTCGGCATCATCATGTTTACGCTGGCCGCGACGATACTGCTGGGCGGCGAATTCCTCATGGCGGTCTGGGCCAGCACGGACCGCGAGACCTTCGCCGCGGTGCTGATCGGGCTCATAGGACTCTCCTTCGTGCGCTGGAACCTCGCGGCGTTCCAGTGGGCGCAGGGCGAGTTCTTCAAGGCAAGCGGGCAGGTGCGAGGGCTGGTTCGGGACTGGACCTCCGCGCAGGATATGGCCATGGGCTTGGATCGGGTGTTCGCGATCCTCGACATCGAGCCCGACGTCAAAAACGCGGCGGATCCCATACCCATGCCGGACTTCGTGGGGGAAATCCGGTTCGAGCATGTGAGCTTTGCCTATGAGGCGGCGCGGCCTGTGCTCAAGGACGTGACTTTCACCGCGCGTGCCGGCTCCATCAATGCCATTGTCGGACCCACCGGCAGCGGTAAGAGCACGCTGGTCAGCCTGCTCACGCGATTGTTCGATCCGGACACGGGAACGGTCAGCATTGACGGCAACGATGTGCGAGTGCTCGATGTGGAGAGCCTGCGCGCCAGCGTCTCCATCGCCTTGCAGGAGAACGTGCTGTTCGGCATGAGCGTACGCGACAACATTCGCTACGTCGTCCCGGACGCTGCGGATGCCCAAGTTCTCGAGGCGGCCCGCGTCGCTTGTGCCGACGACTACATCGCCGGGTTGCCGCAAGGCTTGGACACCATGCTCGGCGACCGCGGCGGACGGCTGTCCACGGGTCAGCGGCAGCGGCTGTCGATTGCTCGGGCAGTGGTGCGCAACGCGCCTATTCTGATTCTAGACGAGCCCACGGCGGCGCTCGATGCCGAGACCGAGCACCGGGTGCTGGAACGCTTGGCAGCCTGGGGTGCAGGGAGGGTCATCTTCCTCATCACACACCGCATCTCGACCATCCAACGGGCGGATCAGATCCTCTACTTGGATGGCGGCGAGATTCTCGAATCCGGCAGCCATGACGAGTTGATGCAGGTCAGCGGCGGGCGCTATCGGCGCTTCGTTGAGACGGAGGCCGACCTGGCGCGTGTCACGTCGGGGGACTCGACGTGAGCGAGTCCGTCATCATGGGCAAGTCCCTCGAAGCGCATGAGCGGTCACTGGACGCGGCAGCCAGTCCGCTGGACTCGGATACAGATCTTGGCTTCCGCGACACGTGCCGCGTGATCGGCCGGGCGCTGACCTACATCAAGCACTTCCCCTATCGGTTCACAGCGAAGTTCGTGCTCTTTGCCATCTCGTTGATGACACCACTCGTCCTGCCGTGGCCGATCAAGATCGTCATCGACAACGTGATCCTCCAGGAGGCCGTGGCCCCCGGGGCATTCCCTGCCTATTTCAGGCCGTTCGTTGCGTTCCTGGATGGCCGGACCCCGTTCGAGATGATGGTGTGGGTGCTGTGCCTGGGCGTCGCGATGGTGTTGCTGATCGGCGGCTTCGGGTCGACCGGCGGCGCCAACGATCAGACCGACGCCGGGATGGCTCAGGGCCATGACAAGGCGACGCAGACCGAGAACGAGGCGAACGCGGCGTATAGCAAGTTCGCGGGCCTCGTGGGCTTCATCGAGTTTCGCCTGCAACTGCGTCTCAGCCAGGCGCTCAACCACCTGCTGCGCTCACAACTGTTCGAGCGTATACAGACGCTGCCGCTGCCGCTTCTGAACGACCAGAAAATCGGCGACAGCCTGTATCGGGTCATGTATGACACCCCGGCGCTGACCAACGTCTTCTTCCAGACCATCATGTCGCCCATCGGCGCGGTATTCACCGGCACGCTGGTGCTCGTGGTAATGGCGTTCAACTATGGACAGGCTCCCGAAGTCGTCTGGCTCGCCATCTGCATCCTGCCGCTGCAGGTCCTGGCCATGCTGCCGTTCCCGCGCGCCATGCGCCGTCGCAGCCAGGCGAGCCGCGCAGCAGGCTCGGTGACCACCGGCAACATCGAGGAAGGCATCAGCAACGTGCTGGCGGTGCAGAGCCTCGGTGGCAATAGGCGCGAACGGCAACGTTTCCAGGGTCACAGCGACGAGTCGTTCAAACGCCACCGTGCCGAAGTGCTGGTGGGCGTGATGTACGGGGTTGCCAACGGCATGGCAAGGGGGCTGATGGGCCTGATCGCCTTCTACTTCATCAGCACCCGGGTCATCGAAGGCGTGCTGACACCGGGCGACTACGGCGTGCTGTTCTTCTACTATGCCTGGCTCTCGGGCTCCGTCACGGCGCTACCGTATCTGTGGATTCGCATCCAGGCGGACGTTCCGGGAATCCGCCGGGTGTTCTTCCTCATGGACTTGCCGAGCGAAACGGCGCGCCGCGGGACGGCATTGCGTTCGATCGATCACGGCATTGAGATGTCCGGCGTTGGCATGACCTATCCCGACGGTCGCGAGGCGTTGCGCGATGTCGACCTGACGCTAGCCGTAGGCGAGATCACGGCGTTGGTGGGACCGACCGGGGCCGGCAAGACCAGCTTGGCCCACCTGATCCCGGGATTTCTCGATGCGAGCGCAGGAACCATCCGCATCGATGGGCGGGACATCAACGACATCTCTCTCACGAGCCTGCGCGACCAGGTGTCCTACGTGTTCCAGGAGACGCAACTCTTCTCCGACTCAATCCGCGACAACATCCGCTACGGCAAACCTGATGCGACGCAGGAGGAAGTCGAGCGCGCCGCCAGGATCTCCGGGGCGCACGACTTCATCAGCGCCCTGCCTGAGGGTTACGACACGCGACTCGGCACGGTGACCAGCAAGATATCCGTCGGGCAGAAGCAGCGCATCGCCATTGCGCGCGGCCTGATCAAACGGGCGAGCGTCCTCATCCTGGACGAGCCGACGTCGGCACTCGACCCGGAGACCGAGGCCTACCTGGTCCGGGCACTGCACGAAGCCGCAAAGGACCGGCTCGTCGTCATCATCGCGCACCGCCTGTCCACCATTGCCAACGCGGACAAGATCGTGTTTCTCGAGGACGGTAGAGTTCTGGAGCAGGGCTCGCACGAGTCGCTGATGGCGGACTCCGGGAGTCACTACCGTCGATTCGTCACACTGCAATCGGCGCCGGTGACCGGCTGAGGGGTACTGATCCGGCGGATTCTGCCAAGGCGATCTCAGGCGCGCTCGACTTCGAACCCGACGATGTTCCGTTCCTCGCGGCTGAACTCGACGCCGACAAGGTGGATCGGTTTGCCTATGCCCCGGTACTTGTCGGCGTAGTGTCGGTCCTTCAATTGGGCTAGCGCCGCGCCCTGGTCGGAGAGTTCCACCACCTTGAACTCGAACAGGTAGACGCTCCCTCCGAATCGTACCGCCATGTCCACACGCCCCTGGTTCGTGGCGTCCTCGACCCTGACGTCGAGCCCGGCCGCTGCGAAGTGGGAGTAGAAGACGCTGGCGTAGTAGCCCTCGAACCTGGCGATGTCGTTGTTGACGTGCCAGTTGTAGGGGATGCTTGCGAAGAACGCTCGGAAAAGTGCCTCCAAGGCGTCAAAGTCGTCGGATGCCAAAAGCTCATGCAGCCGGTCCGTGTGGCGGATCAGCCCGCTCGAGTCCGGCAGCAATTCACGCAGCAAATGTTCGTTGAGGCTTTGGCGCACCTCGAGGTTGGGGTAGTCGAGCCGGTAGCGCCACCGACCGTACTTGCGTTCCGCGGAGGCGACGGTGAGGTAGCCGGTCTGGAAGAGGAGCGCCTCCGTGCCGATCTTGCCGACATCGAACGACGCCAGCAGGTCGTCCGTTGTGACCCACCCGTCGAGCGACGGCGTCGGCACGCCGCGTTCCAGCAGGATGTCGACGAGGAAGGTGGGCGTCCCGGTTTCGAACCAGTGTGCCTTGAACGCGCCGCTGCGGAAGAGCTGGAGGATGTCGAACGGATTGTAGACCCTCTCGTCGCCGAGCCAGCCATATCCGTTGTACCACTCTCGCACATCGTCGCCATCGAACCCGGCCATCTCCGGCGCAAACACGGTCTTGAGGTCCCTCTCGGTGTACCCGCAGATCGCCGAATAAGGCGCATCGAGCGTGATGTCCGTTAGGTTGTTCAAGCCGGAGAAGAGGTTGGCTCTCGAGAGCATGCTGACGCCCGTCAGCAACGTGAACTTGATGTGCTCGTCGCAGTCTTTGATGGTCGAGTAGAGGCTGCGGAGGTAGTCGCGGTTGGCCCTGGCCAGTTCCGGGTTTGCCAAGGTACCGAGGATCGGCTTGTCGTACTCGTCCACTAGGACGGCCACGCGTTGGCCGGTCCGTCTGTGAAGCGTGCGCAGGAGACTGCGGAAGCGCGCGGGTCCCGTGTTGTGGGCCGCCTCAACGCCGGCGTCCTCGGCGATGTCGGCTAGCCGAATGAGTGTCTCTGCAGCCAGATGCCCCGGCTCCAAGTAGCTCCCACCCCCGAAACTGAGTCGAACTACCGGGTGGCGAACATTCCAGTCCCACGCATCGTAGACGGCTAGGCCCCGGAAAAGCGCCCGGTTGCATTCGAACAGCTCCTTCAACGTGTCCACGAAGAGGCTCTTGCCGAACCGCCTCGGGCGGGACAGGAAGTAATGCTTGCCATCTTTGATCAGGCTTGCGGCGAACCCGGTTTTGTCGACGTAGTAGTAGCCCTCGTCCCGGATTTGCCGGAAGGTCTGTATGCCGATGGGGAGCTTGTGTTTGACCATCAAGAGCGTCGTGGGTGGCTGACCCAACCGTACCGCATCGGCGGACCTCTAACGGCCCAAGCACGCGGACAGGGGCAGATTCGGCTTGCCCGCCGGGTTGGCAGCCTGTAATGTCGCGCCCCGTTTTGGTCGGCACCTTCAGATGATCTCGGAGTCGAAAATCCTCGATTGGCAGTGCGGACGGACTCGTGGCTGAGCCAGCCCTAATCCAAGTCCTTTCGGACGACGAGATCCGCGAGATCGAAGACGAGGCGGCACACCTGCCAGACCGCAAGTCGGCGGCCATCGACGCCATGATGATCGTCCAACGCCATCGGGGCTGGGTCTCCGACGAGAGCCTCGGCGCCATCGCGCGGCTCTTGGGCATGTCGGTCGAAAACCTCGACAGCATCGCGACCTTCTACAACCTTATCTACCGCAAACCCGTGGGGCGGCACGTTGTGATGGTGTGCGACAGCGTGTCCTGCTACGTGATGGGCGCGGACGGACTGCGCAAATCCGTCGAGGAGCACTTGGGTATCGCGTTGGGCGAGACCACGGAAGATGACCGTTTCACCCTGTTGCCTATCGTCTGCCTCGGTGCCTGCGACCGCGCGCCGACCATGATGATCGACGACGAACTCATCGGCGACGTCACGGCTGAAAAGCTCGGCGAGATCTTCGCCCGTTTCGAGTGAAGGAGCACCCCTAGGTGGCAGACGACACGAGGCCGTTGATCGGCATCATCGACGAGGTCGGCGGTCGGGTCGACTTGGCCGGCTACGAATCCCACGACGGCTATGCCGGCGCGCGAACCGCGCTGACGGGCATGGCACCGGCGGACGTCATCGACCTCGTCAAGGAAGCCAACCTGCGCGGTCGGGGCGGGGCCGGTTTCGGCACGGGCATGAAGTGGGGCTTCGTCCCCCAAGGCGAGGATGTCGGCCTCAAGTACCTCGTCTGCAACGCCGACGAGATGGAGCCCGGGACGTTCAAGGACCGCTACCTCCTCGAGTACAACCCGCACATCCTCATCGAGGGCATGGTCATCGCGGCCTGGGCGATCGGTGCGGCCGAGGGCTACGTCTTCATGCGCGGGGAATACCACGAGCCCTACAGGTCGCTATTGAAGGCGATCGAAGAGGCCTACGCCAAGGGCTACCTGGGAACCAACATCTTCGGGTCCGGCTTTGACTTCGAGCTACGCATCCACCGCAGTGCGGGACGCTACATCTGCGGCGAAGAGACCGCGTTGCTGAATGCCTTGGAAGGCAAGCGCGCCCAACCCCGCCAGAAGCCGCCGTTCCCACCAGCGAGCGGTGCTTGGGGCCGGCCGACGATCGTGAACAACGTCGAGACCTTCTGCAACGTGCCGGCAATCGTTCGCAATGGTGCGAACTGGTACCAGGACCTCGGGCTTGGCGACGACGCGGGCACCAAGATCTACGGCGTGTCGGGCCGCGTCAACAACCCGGGGTTGTGGGAACTGCCGATCGGCACGACGATCCGCGAGATCATCGAAGACCACGCGGGGGGCATGCGCGAAGGCTACAAGCTGCGCGGCCTGCTGCCGGGCGGCGCGTCCACCGACTTTCTCGTCGAAGAGCACCTCGACCTCGCCATGGACTACGGGACGATCCAAAAAGCCGGCAGCCGCATGGGCACCGGGACCATGATCCTGATGGACGACTCGATCTGCCCGGTGGACATGTGCCGGAACCTCGAGCACTTCTTCGCGCAGGAGTCGTGCGGCTTCTGTACGCCGTGCCGCGAAGGTCTGCCTTGGGTCGAGGAACTCCTGACCGAGATCGAGGAAGGCCGGGGCAAGGAAGGCGACTTGGAACTCCTTGACCGGAACGCCATGTTCATCGGCGGCGTGACCAACACCTTCTGCCTGCATGCGCCGGGCGCGATCGAGCCCTTGGCGAGCGCATTGCGCTATTTCCGCGACGATTTCGAGGAGCACATCCGCCAGGGCAAGTGCCCGTATCGGTGAGGTGACGATACGCGGACGTCCACGTCCGCATCTTCAGGCGTGCTACGCGAGCGGCGACCAGGTTCCGTCGGTCAACACCTCGGCCGGGCGGAAATCCGCCTTGTAGCGCATCTTGTCCGACTCCTCGATCCAGTAGCCGAGGTACAGGTACGGCAACCCACGGCGTCGGCACTCGGCGATCTGCTCGAGGATGGCGAAGACGCCCAAGCTCCGGTTCGACATCGCGGGATCGAAGTACGTGTAGACAGCGGCTAGGCCGTGGTCGAGGACGTCGGTGACAGCCGATGCGACGAGGCGACCGTCCTGCCGGATATCGAGAGCGATGGTGTCCATGCCGGCCGGGTGGGTGAGTTGCATGTAGTCGGCGGGGGAGGGCGGATCCATGGAACCACCCGGATGGCGCTCCTTGATGTAGCGCTGGTACAACTCGAAGTGTTCGAGCGGTTCGTCCTCGGGCGGGCCGGCTGTCGTCTCCAGGTCGGCGTTGCGTCGCAAAACGCGCCGGAAACGGCGGCTCGGGACGAAGGCGCCTGTTTTGACGCGCAAGGAGATGCAGGCACGGCAGCTCTCACAGCGGGGAACATAGTAGACGCTGCCGGAACGGCGGAACCCCGATGGCGCCAAGCGTGAATAGACCGCCGGTTCGTTCTCGGCCGCGGTGCCGACGACGACGGCGCGCATCGTGCGTTCGGGTAAGTAGACGCACGGATGCGGTGGGCTGAGGTGACGGGTGACCGTCAGCCCTCCGCCGGCGTCCCCGAGCGGCTTGCCGTTCGCATCTGCATTCCGGGCCGGCACAAGGCTCATCTGGCGGCGCCGCTTCGAACAAGCCCGAGCTTGAACGCCACCAGCGGGATGCGGTCGTTGCCGAAGTACATGTCGTCACCGTCGACGAACATCGTCGGGGAGCCGAAGCCGCCCCGCTCGATCAACTCGTCGGTGTTGTCGCGCAGTCTCGCCTTGTATTCGTCGGATCGTATCTTGTCGAAGAATGCCGTCTCATCGAGACCCACGTCGCGGACGATCTTCGCCAGCACATCGTCCTGCGAGATATCGGCCAGTTCGCCCCAATAGGTCTCGAAGACGCGCCGCGAATACGGCACGAGGCAGTCAGCCTCTGCGGCGACGAAGACGCCGCGCATCGCCTTGACGCTGTTCACCGGGAAGACCGGCGGGGTCCAGCCGATATCGATGCCGACGAAACGTGCCCAGTCCGCGAGATCCTTGCCTTGGTACCGGGCTTTGCGCCGCACCGGGTTGGCGCGCGCTTCGTAGACGCTCGGGTTCACGGTATTGAATACGCCGCCCACGAGGATCGGTCGCCACTCCAACGTCACGTCCCCGGACCGGATCGGCTCGTCGAGCGTGCGCTGGATCTGCTCGAAGGCAAGGTAGGTCCACGGGCTGCTGCAATCGAAGAAGAACTCGACCGTGTGCATAGCGGGGATTCTAGCGCGGACAGCGCGCCTGAGACGGGTGCCCGTCCTCTACAGGGTGCGTTTCAGTGCTTCGAGTTCAGCTTCGAGTGCCGCGGCGCGAGCGGCCTCGCGGTTGGCGCGGGCAGCTTCGTGGTTGGCCCGGTCGGCTTCGTGGTCGGCGCGCGCCTCCGCCGCAACGTGGGCGTTGGCTTGCTCCGTGAGGTCCAGCAAGCGGCCCGTTCGGGGGTCGTGCAAGCGCAGATCCGGCCCGTCGCTGAAGAGATAGAGCCCGAGGACGGCGCTCCAGTGGGCCACAGTCCCGGGTGGTAGCGGCACCTCGTTAGGAGCGGGGGTTCGCGGCGGCACCGCACGGTACTTGCCGTCCACGAGGAACCGGCCGCGCAATCCGTTCGGTGCGTCCGTGTGCCGGTGGGGATCGAAAAGCCAGAACTCCGGGACGCCGAGTGCTTCGTACACCGGCGGCTTCTCGACGGTGTCGCGCTCGACGGAACTCGACGAGATGATCTCCAGAATCAGGTCGGGCACGGGTTCCTGCCAGAGCTTGTAGGACTTCCGGTCTTCGGCTGGCGGCGTGCCGGGCACATCGATGTCCCCCGCGGTCAGTGACACTAAGATGTCCGGTGCGAGCGGCCCTTTGAAGCGGTCGGAGCGGCGTGCATACAGGCCGCAGTCGCTCGCGACCAGTGCGCGGTTGCCATGCCGTCGCCGCAGAAACGGCACCAGCAAGGCGGCCATCGTCAGCCGGACACGGTCGTGACGGAGGTTCTCCACGACGTGAAGCCGGTACAGGAAGCCGTCCCGGTCATACTCCCCGCCGGGGATCGGGTGCGGCGGGGTCGTTGGTATGTGGGACCGCTGCCCGACGGGCCTGTCGGCGTCGATCGCTTCTTTCAACTGCGCCATGTGGAGACCGTACCACAGCTCTTTCATGCCCTTCGCGAGCGCTTCGGAGACACATTGGAACGCGTTCGCGGCAGGCGCCGAAATGGCCGATTTCTCGATCTGCTGTAGGAAATCGGCGCGGCTTGCCCGATGGGTCTGCACTCTGTATTGTGCGCGCTTTCGTGCGTACTAGCGCGGGTGCTTGAGCGACTGCGTTCTCGCGTGTATGCACGCGATTGCATCGGGAGTGCCGCGTGAGCCTACCGGCATCATGCGGAATGGGAGGGGCCATGTTCGAAGCGGGGCCGTATGCCGACCCACGTTAAGTCAGAGGTCCGCCGGGATAGCGGCGTGAGCCGCTTTAGCATCGACGGATAAGGCAATGGCCACGGTCAACATCGACGGCAAGGACTACGACCTCCCGGAAGGCGAGAACCTGCTCCACGCTGCCCTGTCCCAACGCCTCGATCTGCCTTACTTCTGCTGGCACCCGGCCATGGGTTCGGTGGGCTCCTGTCGCCTTTGCGCCGTTATCCAGTACGCCGACGAAGCGGATCAGCGCGGTCGGCTGCAGATGGCGTGCATGATGAACGTCCAGGACGGCATGCGGGTCTCCATCGAGGCCGCCTTCGCCGCCGACTTCCGCAAGCAGGTCATCGAGTGGCTGATGGAGAACCATCCCCACGACTGCCCCGTTTGCGAGGAGGGCGGCGAGTGCCACCTGCAAGACATGACCGTCATGACCGGGCACTCCATGCGCCGCTACGCAGGGCAGAAGCGCACGTGGCAGAACCAGTACCTCGGGCCCTTCATCGGCCACGAGATGAACCGCTGCATCACCTGCTACCGCTGCGTCCGCTATTACCGCGACTATGCGGGCGGCAAGGATCTCGACGCCTTTGGTTCCCGGGCGCGGATGTTCTTCGGCCGCGAGGAAGACGGCGTGCTGGAGAGCGAATTCGCGGGCAACCTGGTCGAGGTCTGTCCGACGGGCGTGTTCACGGACAAGCCGTTCTCGAAGGTCTACACCCGCAAGTGGGACCTGCAGTCGGCACCATCCATCTGTCCGCACTGTTCTGTGGGCTGCAACACGTTCCCGGCCGAGCGCTACGGCGTGCTCAAGCGCGTCCACAACCGCTATCACGGCGCGGTGAACGGCTACTTCCTCTGCGACCGCGGCCGCTACGGGTCGCACTTCGTCAACCACGACAAACGCATCCGGCAAGCCGGTGTGCGTGCCGACGACGGCGTGTTCGAGGCACCAGGCCGGGACATCGTGCTCGGCGCGGCTGCGGAACTCATGGGCTCAGGCGACGTGGTCGGCATCGGCTCGCCGCGCGCATCGCTGGAAACCAACTACGCTCTCAAGCAGTTGGTCGGCCAAGAGAATTTCTGCCCGGGACTTGCGGACGACGAGGCGGACACGATGGCCGCCGCGTTGGACATCTACCGGGCCGGCGGCTTCCGCATCCCGTCGCTGACCGACATCGAAGGTGCCGACGCCGTACTGGTGCTTGGCGAGGACATCTCCAACACCGCGGCCCGCATGGCCTTGGCGGTACGCCAGGCGGTGCGTGGCATGACGTTCGAGATGGCCCGCGATGCCGGGATCCCCGAGTGGCAGGACGCCGGCGTGCGGGGCCATGGCCAGGCGGCGATGAGCCCCTTGTTCGTGGCGTCGGCCGCATCGACGCGGATCGACGAGATCGCCACGGACACGCTGCGTGGCGCCGCCACCGACTTGGCCGTGGCCGGTTTCCAGATCGCCGATGCCATCGATGCGGCAGGATTCACGGACGACTTCGTCGGTCAGGTCGCGAAAGCGCTTGCCGGTGCGGCCCGGCCGCTCATCATCGCGGGCGCAGAAGCCCGCGAGCCCGGATTGCTGCGCGCGGCCGCCAACATTGCCTGGGCGCTGCGCCGGCACGGGCGAGGCCGGGAGGCCATGCTCGCGCTGACTGCGACTGAGGCGAACAGCTACGGGGTCGCGATGCTCGGCGGGGGCCTGTCGATGGGCGATGCGCTTGGGCGCATGCGAGACGGTGCCGCGTCGGTCGTGGTAGAGAACGACCTCAACCGCCGGGCACCGGCCGAGCAGATCGACCTCGCAAACGCCATCGTACTGGACGCCTTGGAGAATCCGACTGCCGAGGCTGCCGCGTTGGTCATGCCGGCCGCGACCTACGCCGAACAGACCGGGACGTTCGTCAACTACGAGACCCGGGCGCAGCGCTTCTACCAGGTTTTCGAGCCGACCGGCGACGTAGCGCCTTCGTGGCGCTGGCTCTCGGCCATTGCCGAGTCGGCGGGGCGCGACGGGCTGGCTTGGTCGCACATCGATGAAGTGACCGAGGCCTCGGCGTCGGGCGTCCTCACACCACTCAAGGACAGCGCCCCGAGCGCAGCGTTCCGTGCTACCGAGGCCGAGACGCGGATTCCGCGTCAGCCACATAGATACAGCGGCCGCACGGCGATGCGCGCCGACGTCAGCGTTCACGAGCCGAAGGCGTCGGTCGACGACGAGACGCCGTTCGCATATTCCATGGAGGGCCAGAACACCGGCGCGCAGCCGGGTGCCCTGGTGCCCTACGTCTGGACGCCGGGCTGGAACTCCAACCAGTCCGTGTTCAAGTTTCAGCAGGAAGTGGGGGGTGCCCTGAACGGCGGGGACCCCGGCGTGCGCCTGATCGCCGACGTTCCGGTGTCACGTGATCCCGAGCCGTTCGCCCTGCGGAGTTCCACGGCCGAGGCGACCGACGGGGAGACGTTTGTCGTCGCCCGCCTCAGCTATGTCTTTGGCGGCGACGAACTGTCCGCCGCATCCGCGCCGATCCTTGAGCGAACGCCCGCTCCCTACGCTGTCCTCAACCCTGACGACGCTAAGCGCCTGCAAGTGGCTAACGGTGGCGGCGTCCAGATCGACGAACTCGACATGAGCGTGGAGGTGCGCGAGGACGATGCGATGCGCCCTGGCGTGGTCGGTATCGTCCAGGGGATTCCGGGTGCCGGGCTGATCACGACAGCCACGGTCAGCCTGTCCGCCGATGCGGACTTCGTCCGCCGGCCGGGGGGCGAGGCGGACGTCATCGCGAGGGGTTAGCGCTGCGTGTTCGGGTTCGATCTCAACTGGAGCTACGTGCTGATCCTGCCGCTGACGGGCGGGACGCTTGTCGGGGTCATGTTCCTGGTGTGGTGGGAACGCCGCGTGCTCGGCTGGTGGCAGGATCGCTTAGGTCCCAACCGCGTCGGGTGGTTCGGCTTGCTGCAAGGCATAGCCGACGGCATCAAGCTCTTCACCAAGGACGACTGGGTGCCGCCGTTCGGCGACAGGACGCTCTTCATCATCGCACCGGGGATCATCGTCGCGTCGATGTTGATGATTCTCGCGGTGATCCCGTTTGCCCCGGATCTCTACGTCGTCGATGTCAACATCGCGCTGTTGTGGTTCCTCGCCATGTCCTCGCTGGCCGTGTACGGCGTGTTGCTCGGCGGCTTCGCCAGCAACAACAAGTACGCACTGCTCGGCAGCCTCCGGGCCGCGGCGCAAATGGTCACCTACGAGGTGTTCATGGGGCTGTCGATCATGGGGGTTGTGATCCACGCGGGATCGTTCAGCCTGGTCGAGATCGTCGATGCCCAAAAGGACCTGTGGTTCATCGTGCCGCAGTTCCTCGGCTTCGTGATCTTCTTCATCGCCGGCCTCGCCGAGTCGCACCGGTTGCCGTTCGATCTACCGGAGGCCGAGCACGAACTGACCGCGGGTTTCCACACCGAATACTCGGGGATGAAGTTCGCCTTCGTCATGTGCGGCGAATACGTGGCCATGATCGCCACCTCCTGCCTGATCACGCTGCTCTTCTTCGGCGGCTGGCATGCGCCGATGTTCCTGGACTTCGATTTCATCCCGCCGCTGGCGTGGTTCGGCATCAAGGTGGTGTTCTTCATCCACGTCTTCATCCTGCTCCGGGCAGCCATCCCGCGGCCCCGATACGACCAGTTGATGAGCCTCGGGTGGAAAATCCTGTTGCCGCTGACGCTTGTGAACATCCTGGCGACGGGTCTGATCGTCGCTCTGACGAGAGGATTTTGAGGCGATGCTGAGCCAGTTGAGGACCTTGTGGACGGTGCTTCAGCACACGTTCATGCGCAACGAAACCGTCGAGTACCCCGAGGAGATGCCCTACCAGGCGCCACGCTACCGGGGGCGTATCGTGCTCACCCGCGACCCGGACGGGGAAGAGCGGTGCGTGGCCTGCAACCTTTGCGCGGTGGCCTGCCCGGTGGACTGCATCGCGTTGCAGAAGACTGAGCGCGAGGAGGATGGGCGGTGGATGCCCGACTTCTTCCGCATCAACTTCTCGCGCTGCATCATGTGCGGGCTTTGCGAGGAGGCGTGCCCGACCTACGCCATCCAGCTCACGCCGGACTTCGAGTTGTGCGAGTTCGACCGCAACAACATGGTCTACGAGAAGGAGCACCTCCTGATCGACGGTCCGGGCAAATATCCCGACTATAGTTTCTGGCAAGTGGCCGGCAAGACCATCGCCGGTAAAGGCAAGGGGGAAGCCGAGCGCGAGGCGCCGCCGACGGACGTGAGGAGCCTCTTGCCTTGACCCTGGACCTCGTCCTGTTCTGGATTCCTGGGGCGGTCGCCATCCTCGCGACGGTGGCGGTCATCACCCGCAAGAATGCATCGCGTGCCCTGATCTACCTCGTGGTCTCCCTGCTTGCCGTGGCGGTGATCTTCTTCATGCTCGGCGCACCGTTCGCCGCGGCGTTGGAGGTCGTCGTCTACGCCGGGGCGATCGTCGTGCTGTTCCTGTTCGTGGTGATGATGCTGAACCTCGGCAAGACCTCCGTGATGCGCGAGACCCGGTGGCTGCAGCCGGGGATGTGGATCGGTCCGTTCATCCTCGTCGCGATCCTGGCCGTTGCTTTTGCCTACGCGTTCGCCAAGGTGGATGGGGTCGAAACCCAAGGTGAAATGGTCGGGCCCGGCGCGGTCGGTGCGGCGTTGTTCGGTCCGGGGCCGTATCTGTTGGCCGTGGAACTCGCTGGGTTCCTCTTGCTCGCAGCCTTGGTTGGCTCCTACCACCTGGGGCGCCGCTACCTCGAAGAGCGCAGGGAACAAGACTAGATGGCCATCGAGGTCCCGGTCTTCCATGTCCTGATGCTGGCGGGGGTCCTTTTCCTGCTGGGTCTGGCCGGCGTGCTCGTGCGTCGCAACATCATGTTCTTGTTGATGTCCCTTGAAGTGATGATGAACGCCGCCGGACTCGCCTTCATCGCAGCGGGCGCCGTGTGGGGGCAGCCGGACGGGCAGATCATGTTCATGTTCATCCTGGCCCTTGCCGCGGCCGAAGTGGCCGTGGCGCTCGGCATCGTGCTGCAGATCTCGCGGCGCTTCGACACCCTCGACATCGACGCCGCCAGCGACTTCAACGGCTAAGGCGGGGTAGGACGTGATGGACTCGCTCTGGCTCGTGCCCGCCCTGCCGCTCGCCGGCTTCCTCGTCCTGTTCGTCACCCAGGGCAAGCTGCCGGACCGGGTCGTGGCCTTCGTCGGGGCCGGGTCGGTCGGCCTGGCGGCGCTCGTTGCCTTAGGCGTGGGTTGGCAGTTCGTGCAGAGCGGCGAAGCCTCGTTCGCGCTGCCGCTGTGGACGTGGATTGCCGTCGGCGACTTCACCCCGTCCGTGACGCTGTATCTCGACAGCCTGTCGCTCGTGATGACGGGCGTCATTACGGGCGTTGGCTTCCTGATCCACCTCTACGCAACCGGCTACATGTGGCAGGACCACGAGGAGCCGAAGGGCTACAGCCGCTTCTTCGCCTACATGAACCTGTTCGTGTTTGCCATGCTGATGCTGGTTCTCGGCGACAACCTGCTGACGCTCTTCCTCGGCTGGGAGGGCGTTGGCCTTTGCAGCTACCTGCTGATCGGCTTCTACCACCGCGACCCGGCCAACGGCTACGCGGCGCGCAAGGCGTTCGTGGTCACCCGCGTCGGCGATACGCTGATGGCTCTGGGCCTGTTCCTGCTGTTCTGGGAGTTCAAGACGCTCGAGGTCCGGGCGATCCTGGCCGAAGCCGGTTCCCTGACCCCTGGCATGGCGACCGCCATCGGCCTGCTGCTGCTTGGCGGCGCGGTCGGGAAGTCGGCCCAGGTGCCGCTGCAGACCTGGCTGCCGGACGCCATGGCGGGCCCGACCCCGGTCTCGGCGCTTATCCATGCCGCGACGATGGTCACGGCGGGGGTCTACCTGATCGCACGCATGCAGGACGTCTACCTGCTGTCGGCGGACGCACAGCACTACGTCGCCGTGGTGGGGCTCGTCACCCTGCTGATCTCGTCGTTCACGGCGCTGACGCAGACCGACATCAAGCGCATCCTGGCCTACTCGACCATGAGCCAGATCGGCTACATGTTCATGGCGCTCGGAGTGGGAGCCTGGTCGGCGGCGATCTTCCACCTGATGACCCATGCCTTCTTCAAGGCACTGCTCTTCCTTGCATCCGGCTCCGTGATCCTCGCGCTGCACCACGAGCAGAACATCTTCAAGATGGGCGGGCTGTGGAAGAAGCTGCCGGTGCCGTTCTGGAGCATGGCCATCGGCTCGGCCGCGCTGGTGGCGCTGCCGTTCACCTCGGGGTTCGCGAGCAAGGATGCCATCCTGTTGACCGCCTACGACAACGGCGGCTGGCTGTATTGGGGCGGTGGCGCGCTCGCGGCGGGGATGACGGCGCTGTACACCACGCGAATGATGATCGTGACGTTCTTTGGCGAGACGAAGACCGAACCGCACGACGACTCGAAGGCGAACATGTGGCTGCCGCTCGTCGTGCTGGCCGCGTTGTCGATCGGCGGGGGGTGGTTCGGAATCGCTGTCCTGAACGACCTTCTTGGGCCCATCGGGGCGTTCGATCATTTCACACCGCTGGCGCTCACCACGATTGCCGTACCCTTGCTCGGCGTCCTCATCGGTTGGCTGGTCTTCACGGGCCGGATGCGCGTTGACGGCCTCGTCGAGTCAGGCCTTGGCCGTGGCCTGCGACGCTTCTGGCACGGCGGCTGGGGTTTCGACTGGGTCTACGACCGGGTATTCGTGAAGCCGTTCGTGGCCGTCGCCCGCATCAACAAGAACGACGTGGTGGACCTCGTCTTCCGCGTCACGGCGGCCGTTGCCCGCGGCCTGCACTACATCGGCGCGTTGACGCAGACCGGGCGGCTGCGCTGGTACGCCGCCAACATGGCGATCGGGCTCGTCTTGGTGTTCCTGATCGTGCTGGAGGTCCTTTGATCCTCGGCGTGATCCTCCTGCTGCTCGCCGCCGGCGTCCTCGCCTGGGCGAGCGAGCGGTTTGCGGGTGTCAACGCGCCCCGGGTCGTCAGCGTGGCCGCGTTCGCCGTCGGACTCGCCTGGGCGATCAGCGAGTGGCTTGGCGGACCGGACGCGAGCGGCCTCTTCGCGACGCAGCACATGGCTTGGATTCCGCGTTTCGGGATCAGCGTCGCGCTGTCCATGGATGGCTTGAGCCTGCTCATGGTCGCGCTGACCATGTTTCTCGGCATCGTCGCCGTCGTGTCGTCCTGGGAGGAGATCGAGTCGGGGCACGGCTTTTTCCAGTTCAACATCCTCTGGGTGATGGCCGGCGTGGTGGGCGTGTTCACCGCCATGGACCTGTTCCTGTTCTTCTTCTTCTGGGAAGTCATGCTGATCCCCATGTACTTCCTGATCGCGATCTGGGGACACGAGAACAAGAGCTACGCCTCCATGAAGTTCTTCTTGTTCACCCAGATCAGCGGCCTGCTCATGCTGCTCGCGATCCTGGCGCTGGTATTCGTCCACTTCCGCTCGAGCGGCGAGATCACGTTCAGCTACGAGAAGCTCTTGGGCGCCGACATCGATCCGGCGATCGCGATGTGGCTGATGCTGGGCTTCTTCGCCGCCTTCGCGACCAAGTTGCCGTCGGTGCCGGTGCACACGTGGTTGCCGGATGCCCACACCCAGGCTCCCACCGCCGGGAGCGTCATCCTGGCGGGGATTCTGCTGAAGACCGGCGCCTACGGGCTGATCCGGATCGCCGTGCCGCTGTTTCCGGAAGCCTCGGTGGACTTCTCGTTCTGGGCCATGCTGCTCGGAGCGGTGAGCATCCTCTACGGTGGCTTCATGGCCTTCAGCCAAACGGACTTCAAGCGCCTGGTTGCGTACAGTTCGATCGCGCACATGGGGTTCATCCTCATTGGCGTCTACGCGTTCAACGAGGTCGGCATGCAAGGCGCGATCGTCACGATGGTCGCCCACGGCTTCTCGACGGCGGCGCTGTTCATGATGGCGGGAGCCCTCCAGCACCGACTCCATACCCGCGAGATGACGCGCATGGGCGGCCTGTGGGTGCGGGCGCCGCGCATGGGCGTCATGACCTTGTTCTTCGTGGTCGCCTCGGTGGGCATGCCGGGACTCGGCAATTTCGTTGGTGAGTTCTTGGCACTCCTGGGCGCTTTCGAGAAGAACGTGCCTCTCGCCGTGGCGGCGACCGTTGGCATCGTTGTGGCGGCTGTTTACGGCCTATACCTGATGCAACAGTCCTTCCAGGGCACGCCGAACCCCGACGTGGCCGAGATGGCCGACTTCGGCGCGCGCGACATGAGCGTGATGATCCTCATGGCCGCCGCCTTGGTCTGGGTCGGCGTCTATCCGCAGCCGGTACTCGACCTCGCCGGCGCGACGATCGCGACGTTAGGGGTGCTCCCATGACAGCGGCATTGATCTCGGCGCTGTTGCCGTTGCTTGTCCTCGCCGGCGGAATCGTCGTCTTGTTGGTGGTCGTGGCGTGGCTACGTTCGGACGTCGTCGCATTCGTCGGCGCGCTGGTGGTTCTCGGAGCGGCCATCGCGGCCATGCCGTTGGCTCTCGCGGCCGGTGTCCAGGATGTCGACGGCCTGCTGGACATCGATGGTTATGCGCTCTTCTTCCAGGGCTTGTTCGCCGTTGCCGCGGTGGCGACGGCGGTCCTGTCCTACCGCTACCTGAAGCCGCGAGCGGCCCACGCCCAGGAGTTCTACATCCTGCTTTTGGTGGCCACGCTTGGGGCCGCTGTTACCGCGTCGACCGATCATTTCGCCGGATTCCTGCTCGGGATCGAGGTGCTGTCGATCTCGCTGTACGCGATGATCGCCTACCCGCAGGAAGGACGCGGGCCGCTCGAAGCTGCAGCCAAGTACCTCGTCCTGTCCGGGGCTGGTACGAGCACGATGCTGTTCGGGATGGCCTTGATCTATGTCGTGACGGGCACGCTCGAGTTCGCACCCGCTGCCGACATCGGCACGAACCAACACCTCCTTCTGGCCGTCGGCCAGGCCATGCTGTTGATCGGCGTGTTCTTCAAGCTCTCGCTCGTGCCGTTCCACATGTGGACGCCCGACGTGTACCAGGGGGCGCCTGCGCCCGTGACGGGCTTCGTCGCGACCGTGTCGAAAGCCGCAGTCTTCGCCGTCTTGATGCGCTACGCGCTCGACGTCGGCGTCCTGGATGCGGATGCGGACGTTCTACGCAACGTGATCGTCGTCGTGGCCGTGCTGTCGATGATCGCCGGCAACCTGCTCGCGCTCCTGCAGATCAACATCAAGCGGCTCTTGGCGTACTCGTCCATCGCCCACATGGGCTACCTGTTGATTGCCGTCGTGGTGGCGGCGACACCGGAAGTGCGCTCCTTCGGGGTGGAAACGGCGCTGGTCTACCTGGCGGGTTACGTCGTGATGACGCTGGCCGCGTTCGGGGTCGTCACCGTGCTGTCGGATGCGGAGGAGGACGCCGAGGAGTTGACGGCTTACGACGGTCTCTTCTGGCGGCGCCCGGTCCTTGCGGCGGTGCTCGCCGCGGCGGCCCTGTCCCTGGCCGGGATTCCCCTCACCGTGGGGTTCATTGCGAAGTTCTACCTGGTGGCGGCGGGCGTGGATGGTGCCGCGTGGGTGCTGGTTTGGGCGCTCATCGTCGGCAGTGCCATTGGCATCTACTACTACCTGCGCATCGTGTTTTCTATGACCAAGCGACCCGAGACCGAGACCGAGACTGAGATCGAAAGTCTGCCGATTGCGTGGGAGGGTGTGGTTGCCGTCGTAGTGCTCGGCGTATCGATCATCGTCCTTGGGGTCTTCCCGGCACCGGTGGTGGACTTCGTCGGTGCACTCGCGGGCCCGTGACGTCCCCAGTCGGCAATCTGTTAAACTTCCTATCGGCTCAGGCGCGTAGCTCAGTTGGTTAGAGCATCACCTTGACATGGTGGGGGTCGTTGGTTCGAATCCAATCGCGCCTACCAACCCTTTGCGAGGGCCAAGCCCCTCGCGCTCCCCGGCAGCGCAAGCGTATAGACGATTTCTTACATCCGTACGAGAGAACGTCTGTTGTTTGCTCAGGCCACCACCATTAGAATCCGCGCCGGTTTCGACTCAGGGTGTCCGGCGCGGAGCGTTGCGGATGCCGACGGAGTGTGCTAAGCAAGTTGGGCGGGGGCGCGCACTACCGGGCGCGTTAGCCCCGCCTCTACAAGGAGACGTGTATCAAGAGAACGAACGCTAGGACTCTGGTCGCCGACCGGGCCGTACTGAATGAGGACATCCGGGCGTACCGGGTGCGCCTGATCGCTTCGGATGGCAAGCAAGTTGGCATCGTGCCCCGCGAAGACGCACTCGCCGAGGCGCGAAGCGCAGGGCTCGACCTGGTTTTGATCGCCCCGGATGCGGATCCGCCGGTGGTCAAGGTGATGGATTACGGCAAGCACCTTTTCGACAAGAAGAAGGCCAAGGCCGCGCAACGCAAGCGTCAGAAACAGACCCATGTCAAGGAAGTGCGGTTCCGCCTAGGTACCGAAGAGGGTGACTACCAAGTCAAGCTGCGCAACCTCGTGCGCTTCCTCGAGGAGGGCGACAAGGCCAAGATCAGCTTGCGGTTCAAGGGCCGCGAGATGGCGCACCCGGAGTTCGGTGCCACGCTGCTGAAGCGGATCGAAGGCGACTTGGAGCCACTCGCCAACGTGGAGACCGAACCTCGCCTCGAGGGACGCCAGTTGACAATGGTGCTAGCGCCCAAGCGCCGCGGGAAGTAACGCGACCGCTTCGCGGTCGCCCGGAGAATTCGCTGCGCGAATTCTCCAAAGGTTGAAGCGACTGCGGCCCCAGGTGCGGCCGAGATCGGGTTCTGTAGACGTCCCACACATACAAACCCGCATACGAGACGGGTGAAACGGGTAGCTGCCGGCTGGCTGAACCGCGGCTATTCGCCAAAAACGACGTCCAAGACGTCCAAGACAACGGAGAAATTCATGCCAAAGCTCAAAACCAATCGTGGGGCTGCAAAACGCTTCCGCCGGACTGGGAACGGCTTCAAGCACAAGCGCACCAACAAGGCCCACATCCTCACCAAGATGTCCCCGAAGAGGAAACGTCGCCTTAAAGGGTTCAATAGCGTGTCCCCGGCCGATGTCCCGGCGGTCAAGCGCTTGATCCCGAAGAAGGGGAGGTAAGCGCCATGCCGAGAGCCAGGAACAGTGTTGCGTCGCGCGCCCGCCGCAAGAAGGTCCTCAAGGCGGCGAAGGGCTATTACGGTGCACGCAGCCGGTCGTTCAAAGTCGCCAAGCAGGCGGTCATCAAGGCTGGCCAATATGCCTACCGGGATCGCCGCCAGCGCAAGCGCGACTTCCGGGCGCTGTGGATCGTGCGCATCAACGCCGAGGCCCGGAACAACGGCTTGTCGTACAGCCGATTCGTGGCGGGCCTTAAGCGGGCCGGGATCGACGTGGACCGTCGCGTACTCGCCGACTTGGCGTTGCACGAGAAGGAGGCATTCGCGGCCTTGGCAGATCAGGCAAAGGCTGCTCTGGGGTAGGGCGTGCGCGGACGTCCCCGAACCGCTTGCGGTTCGCGTCCGCCATTCCGGCCTCGCACAGACTCATTGTGGGCGCGGACGCTCGCGCACCTCGATGCGCGGAGCCCGCTAGCGATATGGATGCAGAACAGATCGAAACCGCGGCCTTGGAGGCTGCGGCGGCGGCTGCCGACGAGCAAGCCTTGGACGAGGTCCGCGTGCGCTTCCTCGGACGCAAGGGCGAGGTGACGGCGCTGCTCAAGGGCCTCGGCCGGTTGACGCCGGAGGAACGTCCTGCTGCGGGCGCGCGCATCAACACGGCCAAAAGCCGCGTGCAGGCGGCCATCGAGGCTCGCCGGAATGCGCTGGGGGAAGAGCAGCTTCGACGCGAACTCGCGAGCGAGGCCGTCGATGTCACCTTGCCGGGCCGCGGCGGCCGCGGGGGCTCGCTGCATCCGATCACCCAGACCCTGCGGCGGATCGAACAGATCTTCGTTGTCGCTGGCTACGACGTCGTCTCCGGGCCCGAGATCGAGGACGACTACCACAACTTCGAGGCACTGAATATCCCGGCGCACCACCCGGCACGGGCGATGCACGACACCGTCTACCTCGACAACGGCCTGCTGTTGCGCACACACACGTCGCCGGCACAGATCCGGGTCATGGAACAGCGCCAGCCACCTCTGCGCATCATCTGCCCGGGACGCGTCTATCGAAAGGACGACGTGGACGCGAGCCACAGCCCGATGTTTCACCAAGTGGAGGGACTGGTCGTCGCCGAGGGCATCGCGTTCGCGGATCTCAAGGGGACTGTCGTGGATTTCGTCCACCGGTTCTTCGAGAAGGAGATCGGCGTGCGCTTTCGACCGTCCTATTTCCCGTTCACGGAGCCGTCCGCCGAAGTGGATGTGCAGTGCGTGCACTGCCAGGGTGTGGGCTGCCGCTCGTGTGGGTACACCGGCTGGTCGGAAGTCATGGGCTGCGGCATGGTGCATCCCAACGTGTTGGCCAACTTAGGCGTAGACACGGAGCGATACACCGGCTTCGCGTTCGGGTTCGGTGCCGACAGGCTCGCCGCGCTGCTCTACGAGATCGACGACATGCGCCTTTTGTTCGACAACGAACTGCGGTTCCTCGAGCAGTTCGCATGAAGTTCAGCGCACAGTGGCTGCACGACTGGGTTCCGTTCGACCTCGGAACGGTCGAGTTGTGCGACAAACTCACGAACGCGGGTTTGGAGGTCGACGGCGTCCAACCGGTCGCTGAAGACCTAGCCGATGTCGTGGTGGCCACCGTCGAGGCGGTGGAGAGGCACCCGAACGCTGACAAGCTCAAGGTGTGCCAGGTCTACGACGGTGCTGCGCGGCTGACGATCGTCTGCGGCGCCCCCAACGTCCGCGTGGGCATGAAGGGCGCCCTGGCGCGTGTTGGCGCGGTATTGCCCGGTGGGGTCGCGATCAAACGCGCGGCGTTGCGCGGTGTCGAGTCGTCCGGGATGCTGTGCAGCGAAGTGGAACTCGGCCTCGGTGACGACGCGGCCGGTATCGTGGACTTGGAAGACGGCTACGCGGCGAGCCCTGAGGCTTTGGCGCCCGGGCGAAGCATCTCGGAGGTGTTGTCCCTCGACGATGTGACGATCGACCTTGACCTGACGCCCAACCGGGGCGATGCGTTGAGCATTCGCGGCCTAGCACGCGAGGTCGCCTTGCTCACGCGCCAGGCCGCTACCCGACCCACCTATGCCCCGGTTCCCACGACCACGGATGCGGCATTCCCAGTTGCCATCGAGAACTTCGACGGTTGCCCTCGCTATCTTGGCCGCGTGATCTCGGGGGTCGACGTGACACGGCCGGTACCGTGGTGGTTGCGCGAACGGCTGCGTCGATCGGGCCTGCGCTCGATCGACCCGGTCGTGGACGTGACCAATTACGTGCTCCTCGAACTCGGGCAACCGATGCATGCGTTCGATCTCGGTCGCCTACGTGGCGGCATCGTCGTGCGCGATGCGCATCCGGGCGAGTCGTTGACGCTCCTCGACGACCGGGAAGTTGCCGTCGGCGACGGGGAGGGCGGCAGCGGGCGCCCGCTTTTGATCACAGACGCGGATGGGCCGGTCGCCATCGCCGGGGTCATGGGCGGCAACCGCAGCGGCATCGGACCCGCGACACGCGACGTCTTTCTCGAGTGCGCATACTTCGACCCGCTTTGCGTCGCAGCGACGGCGCGTCGGTTCGGTCTGCAAACGGACGCCGCCCACCGCTACGAGCGGGGCGTGGATTCCGACCTTCAAGCCGAGGCCATGGAACGTGCAACGGGTCTTCTGCTTGATCTGGTCGGCGGGCAAGCGGGGCCGGTCGTCGAGGCGACCAGCCCGTCCCATCTGCCACGCGCCAAGGTCGTCCGTCTGCGCAAGCGACGGTTGGACCACTTGGTCGGCGAGCAAATCCCAGCGGCCGAAGTCGGCGACATCCTTGATCGTCTCGAACTGAGCCCGGCGACAAGCGGCAACGGCGACGACGTCGTGTGGACGGTCACCACGCCGAGCCATCGGTTCGACATCGAACGCGAAGAGGACTTGGTCGAAGAGGTGCTCAGAATCCACGGCTACAACGCCGTCGCGAGTCGCGTACCCACCGGCGGGCTGCCGCTCGGCCAGCCCGACTTGGCCGTTGCTCCTGCTGCGCGTTTCGCCGACGTGCTTGCCGACCTCGGCTACGCGGAGGCGATCACCTACAGTTTCGTCGACCAGAAACTCGCAGATGTCCTGGAACCGTCGGTCGACCCGATCCGCGTCAAGAACCCGGTGTCGAGCGAGCATGCCGTGATGAGGACGAGCCTTCTCCCCGGCTTGGTGGGCGCCTTGCGACGGAACCTGGCCCGACAGGCGGAACGCGTGCGGTTGTTCGAGGTCGGGCAGTGCTTCCGCGTGGTAGGCGAAGAACTCCAGCAGGATCTCAAGTGTGGCGGAATCCTGTCTGGCCCCCGGCACGAGCAGAACTGGGCTCATGAATCCGTCGATGCGGACTTCTTCGACGTGAAGGGCGATGTCGAGCGCCTGCTGGCCCTCGGCGGCCGGTCGGCAGACTTCCACGCCACGCAGGATCCGGCGTTGCACCCTGGCCAGGCCGCAGAGGTGTGCATCGATGGCGAAACGGTTGGGCGGCTCGGACGACTGCATCCAGAGGTCGCGGCGACGCTGGATGTGCCGCGCAACGTGTTCTGCTTCGAGCTTGACCTTAAGGCGCTAGCCGCTAGGGAGCGGCGCGTTTTCGCCGGTTTGTCGCGGCAACCGACCGTTCGTCGCGATTTGGCGCTGGTTGTCGGCGACACCGTGCGGGCGAGCGAGATCGAGGCCCTCGTGCGGGAACGCGTCGGCGAACTTCTGACGGGGTTCGCCGTCTTCGACCTCTACACCGGCGAAGGTATTGAATCAGGACGAAAAAGCGTCGGCATCAGCTTGACCTTCCAGCACCGTTCGCGCACTCTTGCAGAGGCGGAGATTAACCAGAAAGTGGATGACGCGTTGGCCGACCTGAAGTCCCGACTTGGTGCGCAGTTGCGGTAGGTCGGCCACACTCCCGGCAGCGTCTCCATCCGCGTCGCCCTTATGCGACGCGCCTTCACCGGAGTGGGTTGGGTTTTGGGGGCATTGAGCAAGGCGCGGCTGGCTGAAAGGCTGGTCGAGGTTCACGGATTCAACAGGCGGGAGGCGAAAGAGATCGTCGCGTCCTTCTTCGAGGAAGTACGCGCCTCGCTTGCCGCCAACGAACCCGTGAAACTCTCGGGATTCGGGAACTTCGATCTGCGCGACAAGAAGGAACGCCCCGGTCGCAATCCGCGTACCGGCGAGGCCAAGACGGTCACCGCGCGGCGGGTTGTGACCTTCCGCCCAGGCCAAAAGCTGCGCGCGCGCGTCGTGGGCTACGTCCCACGCGACGAATCCGAGTAAGCGCACTCTCTTGCGGCGAGTCGATGAGTGACCGCCCGTCCATGCCGAGGGGAGAACAGTTGCCGCCGATCCCGGCGAAGCGTTATTTCGCGATCGGCGAGGTCAGCGAACTCTGTGCCGTCAAACCCCATGTGCTGCGCTACTGGGAACGCGAGTTCAAGCAACTGCATCCGGTCAAGCGGCGTGGCAACCGACGCTACTACCAGCCCCGCGACGTGATCATGGTCCGCCGGATCCGCGAACTGCTCTACGATCAGGGATTCACCATCGATGGCGCCCGACAACGCTTGGCCGGCAAGCAAGGTGCTGCCGAGCAAGCCCAGTCGCGACTCGTGGTGCGCCAACTGATCGCGGAACTCGAGGACTTGCGGCGGGCCCTGAACGGCTGACCTGCGCTTCGAGTCGGACGCGATTCGCTGGCAATGACGCTCGAACGACCCAACATCATCCTGGTCTTTACCGATCAACTGCGCGGCGACGCGGTGGGCTTCCCCGGCGCGCCGGTCCTCGCCCCGAACATCGACCGCCTCGCGCGTGAGGGCGTGGTATTCGCGCGTTGCATGTCCAACTCCCCGCTGTGCGTGCCGGCGAGAGCCTCGCTGATGACAGGCCGTTTGCCTCGCGAACACGGCGTTTGGAGCAATGCCATCGGGGCGGACGAAAACGGGCCGAGCCATGTCCGCAACATCCGCGATGCGGGTTACCGCACGGCGGTTTTTGGAAAGACGCACCTGTGGCGCGTCGGGCCGGGCGGGCGGGCCGGCATGCATGCCCGCGAAATGGACCACAACCTCGCCGCCTGGGGCTTCGACGATCGTGTCGAGGTCAATGACCCGATCGGTACGCGCTTCATGGGCTGCGCATACACCGACTACCTCGAGTCGCGCGGCTGGCTTGCCGGTCACCAGGCGTACATGCACGCTTGGGTGGCCCAGATGCGCGATGGCGACGTCAAGCCGTGGGACCAGCCGCCTGCGCCCGTCCCGGACGGCGAGGACATCGACAGTTTCATTGGCCGTCGCGCCGCCGAGTGGCTCCGCGACCATGCCCAAGAGGGCGAACGGCAGCCGTTCTACTTGCAGGTGCAGTTCACCGGCCCCCACGACCCGTACGACGCGCCGACCGTCTGGCGGGACCGCTATCGTCCCGTGGAACTCGATCCGGGCATTGCGGCGTTGCCCGCCCCGCCGACGCCCCGGTTGATCCAGGCCCGCCTCGAGCGCGCTCCGACGCTAGCTGCGGCTAGCACCGAACAGCGCCAGCGCTGGCGCGCGAACTACTACGCCAATGTCAGCTTGATCGACCACTGGATCGGCCAACTGCTGGCCGCCTTGGAGGAGTCGGATTCGCTGGCGCGGACTTGGATCGTGTTCAACTCGGACCATGGCGAACTGCTCGGCGACCACGGTCTTTGGGGCAAGGCCGCGTTCTACGAGGGCGCGGTCCATGTGCCCTGCATCATGCGCGCGCCTGCCGGCGACGGCGGGCGCGTCGTTCACGACCTGGCCGAGCAGATCGACATTCCCGTGACGTTGGTGGATGTCGCGGGTGCCGAGCCACTGCCGCCGGGCCTCGGTCGCTCCTGGCGCACGGCGGTCGAATCCGGGGTGACCGCTGAGCCAAGCAAGGAAGTGGTCATAAGCGAACTGTTTGGCCAGGTGATGTTGCGAACGCACCGCTACAAGCTAGTGGTCCGCTTCGAGGACCACGAGCGCTACCAGTTCTTCGACCTCTGTGACGATCCAGAGGAGAGGCGCAACTTGGTGACGGACCCGACGCACCAGGGGACGATCGACGCCTTGATCGGCGACTACTTGGCACCGCTCCGGGCTCGTGCCGACCTGGACAAGCTGGCGAGCTACCGTGCCTACGTGCGCCGCACGGGCAGTATCAACTGAACCACGCAAGGCCAGCGGGTTAATGAACGCCGGTCTGGCAGCGTCCTTGAGGCAAACGGCCCCGACTCCACGATGGACATGACCGACCCTGCGTGCGCAAACGGCGCCACCGACGCTTCGGTGGCAGCCGCGTTCGAGCAGCATGGGCGCCAGGTGTTTCGCACGGCCTACCGGATCACCGGCAATGTCGAGGATGCCGAGGACGTGCTGCAGACGGTGTTCCTGAATGCACTGCGACGGGAGAAAGAACGAGACGCGCCGGGCGGCTACTTCGGTCGAGCGCCCGGCTCCTACCTTGCGCGCTCTGCCGTCAACGGCGCCCTCGACGTGTTGCGACGCCGACGCGCGGGACTGGAATCGGACACGGAGGCCGTTGGCGAAGTGGCGGATACCGACGCCCCCGGGGCTGCGCAAAGCGTATGGCAGGAGCAGTTGCGCGACCGCTTGCGGGCAGCCCTGTCGACGCTTGCGCCGAACTGGGCGGAGATGGTTGCGCTGCGCTACTTCGAGGAGTTGAGCAACGTCGAAATCGCCGAGTTGCTAGGCACGTCGGCGTCCACCGTTGCGGTGACGCTGCACCGGGCGCGCGAACGCTTGCGCGGAGCACTCGTCGGGACCCCGCACGCCGAGCAAGGTGACCGGGCCGATCAGTGATCGGAGGGAGGAGGCAATGAACGAAACCAACGACGACCGGCTGCTCGACCAGGCGTTGCACGCCGTGCGCGACGACGTGCCCGACCCCCGGGCTGAGACGACCGCGCTGCGCCGGGTGGCGAGCGCACTAAAGGGCGACTCGGGCGTGATCGACGACTTCGTTGCGCTGATACCCGACTATCGGGCCGGGACGCTCGGTGCTGACCGGCGCCTGCTCTTCGAGGAGGAGTTGACCCGTTCCGTGCCCTTGCGCCGCGCGTTGCGTGACGCGCACGGTCCCGCGCAAGTGGGGAGCCCTCAGCCGGGGAGCGCGAGGGGCTTGCCCCTCGCAAGGAAGAGCCCTCAGCCGGGGAGCGCGAGGGGCTTGCCCCTCGCAACAAAGAGCCTGGTCCCGCACCGCAATCGTGGCGTCTGGCCTTGGGCTGCTGCCGCGGCCGTGGTCGTGGCCGCCGGCTTCGCACTCTTGTACCCGGTCGTGCCCGTTGCCGACCAGACCCGGCTCGCGCGGGTGGACACATCTGCAGGCGCTCTCTACCGCGTTGTCGATACCGGCTTGAGCCGGCTATCCGCAGGCGACTGGGTGTCCGGTGGCGAGGTGCTGCGCACCGGGAAGCGGGGCTCGACTTGGCTTGCGTTGGACGACGGTTCGATCCTGGAGATCGAGGCGCGCACCCAGTTGCGGTTGCGACGACAGCGTTTGGGCAACCGCGTGCACGTGGATCGGGGTCGCGTCATCGTGCAGGCCGCAGCCCAGGGCGACGATACGCTCGAAGTGGCAACGGACGATGTGGTCGTGGCGGTCAAGGGGACGGTGTTCGGCCTCAGCCACGGCACCAAGGGCACGCGCGTCGCAGTCGTCGAGGGAGAGGTGGAAGTGCGTTCGAGTGGCAGTCGCCAGAGTCTGCGTGCGGGCGAGCAGTTCGACACTCGTGGCGTTGTGGCTGCAAGCGTGGTCGACGACGTCGCTTGGAGCGCCGATGCCGACCGTTACGCCGACATGCTCGCCGAGTACGCCGCGCTCAAGCGCGAAATCGGGACTTTGCTCAGTGCGGAGCCGCGGCACTCCCCGCGCTTGCTGGACCTGGTGCCCAACGACACGGTGGGCTTTATCGCCATCCCGAACGCGCCCGCCAAGATCGCCAAGGGCTACGAGTTGGCCCGCCCCCACCTGGTCGATGCCGAAATGCGGGCCTCCGTCGACGAATACGCCGCGTGGCTGGTCGAAATCGCCGGCTACCTGGGCGAGGAGACAGTGTTCGCGTTCCGACAGGCGGATGCGTCGCCAGTACTGCTCGCCGAGGTCAGGCGCGACGGACTGGGCCCGGCGTTGGAGGCACGTCTCGCGGATCTCGTGGCCGGCCTCGACTTGCCGGACGGCCTTGTCGTCGAAGTGGTTGGTTCACCGGACCGGGCCCGGGAAGGCGCGCTCTCCCTGTGGCTGAGCGAGGACTTGCTGGTCGTCTCCAGCGACACGGGCGCGCTGCGCCAAGTCGAGGCGCTCATAGGCGGTGCGGAGCACACGTTCGCGAGCGGCAAACTGTACGCGCGGCTCAAGGAGGGCTATGCGCGGGGTGCCTACTACCTTGGCGGCATGGACCTCGCCCCAATGCAAACGGACGGCTTGACAGGTCTCGGCATTGCCGGGGCCGAGACGCTGATCGTGGAAGGTCTCGCCGCGGACGACCGGACGCGCCTGACGGCCGAGGTCCGGTTCCCCGGCGATGTACCCGATGTGCTGACGTGGCTGGACGAGCCGGGCCCGATGGGTGCGCTGGAGTTCTTCGCGCCGGATGCGGAGATTGCGGCTGCGCTACTGCTCGGCAACGTCGGTGAACTCGCAGCGCACCTCGAGCAGTCCGGGCAAGCGCAGGAGTTCGACCAACTCGGGTCCCTCGACTTCCTAGAGGATTGGATCCGCGCCGCCGGCGGCGAACTCGCGGTCGGTTTCGACGGCGCGTTGCTGCCGACGCCATCGTGGCAGGCGGTGATCGAGGTCTACGATCGCGAGGCCTTCCAGCGCGGCATCGAGACCCTTGCGACGAGGCTGAACGACGGCGCGTCCCGGTTGGGGGACGACACCCGGGTGACGTTGTCCACGGACGCCTCCGGCCCGTATCCGCTGGTGCACTTAGCCGTCGGCTTGGTGTCGGCTCACTACGCATACTTCGACGGCTATCTTGTCGCAGCCGCCACCCCGGCCTTGGTGGAGCAGGCGAGGCGGACGTACGAGTCAGGCGTGACCTTGCCGGGCTCGCGCCGATTCCGCGACCTGTTGCCGGACGACACCTATCTCGACTTCTCGGCGGTCGGCTACACCGAGTTCGGCGACTTGGCGCCAAGCGTGCGGGCGTTGCTGCGCGAGGCTGTTCCCGCCGAGCGACGCCTCGTGATGGACATCCTTGCCGAGGCGGGACCCTGGATGCACGCCGTCTATCGAGAACCCGACCGCGTCAGGCTGGTCGTCAACGGCCCCCTTGGACTGTCGCTGCCGGAGTTGGCCATACTCGCGGGCATGAGTGCGGGTGCCGTGCCCGGGAGCGGCGGGACTTGAGCGAAGCTTGGGCGGAGTTGGATGGCTTAGGGGTCGACCTGGGTGGTCGAACGATCCTGGATGGCTTGACCGCCCGCATCCAGGGTCGCTGCATCGGTCTGCTCGGTCCCAACGGCGCCGGCAAGACGACGCTCTTGAACACGTTGCTCGGTTTCTTGAAGCCCAGTCGTGGGCGTGCGAGGTTGTTCGGTCACGATGTCGCCCGCGACACGCACGCGGTGCGCGGGCTGACCGGCTACATGCCGGAACGCGACAGCTTCATTGCCGGTATGACGGGCGTGCGTTTCGTACGGTTCATGGCGGAACTGTCGGGCCTCGCCCCGCACGACGCGCTCGACCGGGCCCACGAGGCGTTGTTCAGCGTCGGCTTGGGCGAGGCGCGCTACCGGAACATCGAGTCCTATTCCTCCGGCATGAAGCAACTCGTCAAGCTCGCCCAGGCGATCGCCCACACCCCGCGACTGCTGCTGCTCGACGAGCCCACCAACGGCCTCGACGCGCCTGGTCGAGAACGGATGCTCGCCTTGATCCGGGATCTGCGCGACGAGGGCAGAACGCGCTTCGTGGTGTCCTCCCACTTGCTGCCCGACGTGGAGGCCGTTTGCGACGAGGTCGTCCTCATCAAGGACGGGGGGATCGCGAACCATTGCGACTTGGCGGCGGAGCGACGCAGCAATCGGCGCTTTCTGTTTCTCAAGGTCAAGGGCGACGAGAGCGGGTTCGCCAACGGATTGGTCAAGCTCGGTTGCGAAGTCGCGCGGAGCGAAGGGCAGTTGAAAGCCGTCCTCCCGGAGGGGATCGACGTCCGCGACCTGTACGTGCTAGCTGGCCAACGGTCCGTGCAGATCCGCCAACTTGACCACAAGCGCGACTCGTTGCAGGACATTTTCCTGCGCACGATGGCCGATGCCGATCACGCGGACGGCGCCAGGTGACGCCGGTGTCGACCGTGTCGCGCACGGTGGGGCGGTCGCCGATGTGGCTTGATCGATCGGCTGCCGACTCAGGACGCGGCTGCGCCTACGTGATCGCCCGCCATGCACTCGCCTCGACGATGCGTTCCAGGCTGTTTGTGGCGTTCCTCGTGGCCTGCCTCGTGCCGAGTTTCGTGCTCCTGGTTGCCGTCTACCTGCGCTACAACGTCGCGGCCATCGAAGAGGCGGGGTCAGCGATCGGCAACGTCCTGGACTTGGATGCGTGGTTGTTCGACATCGCGCTCGACATCGCCCAGACCGTGACATTCCTGGTCGTCCTAGTGGTGGGTCCCGGCCTAGTGGCACCGGACTTGGCGAACAACGCGATGCCGCTCTACCTTTCGCGGCCGGTCGCCCGACGCTCCTATATCGCCGGGAAGCTCTTGGTGCTCGTCGGCCTTTGCGTGGCGGTGGGCCTGTGCCCGGGCCTGCTGCTGATTGTGGTGAATGCGGGCTACGGCGGCGAAGTCGCCTGGCTCGGGACTGCGCGTTTGGCGGCGGCGTTCGCGATCGGCCTCCTGGCCTGGACGGTCTGTCTGTCGATGCTGGCGCTGGCGATCTCGGCTTGGGTGAAATGGCGACCGGCGGCGACCTTGGGGTTGCTCGGTGCCTACATCGTCAGCACGACTCTCGGTGATGTTCTGCAGCCGGTTTTCGGCGGCTGGTCCGGGAGCCTCCTCGACTTGGCCGATGCCGTGCAGGCGATTTCGGCGACGGTTTCAGGAATCGGTGATCCGTCGATGCCGGCCACGCTCGCAGCCGCGGTGGTCGTCGGCGTCGCGACGCTTGCGGCGTGGGCACTGGTGAGTCGCATAAGGCTGTGAGCGCAGGCATCCGGCTCGACGACGTCTCGAAGTTCTACGGCGAGGTCATGGGCGTGAACCGCGTCACGGCATCCTTCGAAGCCGGGGTGACCGGGTTGGTCGGCCCGAACGGCGCTGGCAAGTCGACCCTCATGAACCTCGTCGCCGGGTTGGTACGACCGAGCCGTGGACACATCGCCGTGCTCGGACGGTCGGTCGAGAAGGCGCGCCTTCTCGGGAAGGCGCGCCTCGTCGCCCACGATGTCGGCTACTGTGCGCAGTACGACGCCTTCCCGCGCGGCATGAGTGGCCGGGAATTCATGGCGGGCTCGCTGCGCCTCTACGGGTACACGGCGTACCAAGCGGAGGAAGGCGCATCCGTCGCCTTGGATCGCGTCGGTCTCGGCGAGGCCGCCGATCGGCGCATCGACGTCTACAGCAAGGGCATGCGGCAGGCCCTGAAAGTGGCACGCGCGATCGGCCACAGCCCCCGCGTGCTGCTTCTCGATGAGCCACTCAACGGGCTCGATCCGCAAGCTCGGGCCGAGGCGATCGCGCTGTTCCGCGAGTTCGCCGACGACGGCGCGAGCGTCCTCATCTCCAGCCACATCCTCCACGAAGTGGATGCCGTTTCGGACCGCGTCGTGTTCCTCGAAGGCGGCTACCTGGTCGCCTCGGGCAACGTGGCGGAGATTCACGACGAGGCGCGACGGGACGTCGCGGCGCGAACCGACGTCGCATTGCCCGCGGGTGCTGCCGACGGCACCCGCCCAGCACGGGTTTCGATCCGCTGCGACCGTGCGCCCCACTTGGCCTCTAGGCTGTTCGCGCTCGGTGCCGTTGTTGAAGTCGAGCTGCACGGCGATGGCGGGGGTTTACTGGTGCGCACACCGGACGCCGACACGTTCTTCCTCGCTCTTGGGGAACTGGTGTGCGTCGATGGGCTGAGGATCGAGGCCGTGACGCCGGTGGACGCGACCATCGAGGCCGTCTACTCCGATTTGGTCTCGGGGCTACAAGGTTGATGGACGCGCTGCCCTCTGCGAGCGCCGCCCCGTTCGTCCACCAGTTCCGGGCCGTGTTCCGCATCGAGTTGGCGAAGATGGTGCGGCCGCGGTACTCGCTGCCAGCCTTGCTGCTGGCCGCCTTGCCGGTCGGTGTTGCGGCAGCGGTGAGCGCCTTCGCCACCCTCGACCGCGGCAACGTCTTCCCGGCCGTGTTCTACAACCTGCTGCTCGGTGTGACCGTCTTCTTCGGCTGTGCGTTCATCTTCACCAAGCTGTTCCGTTCGGAGATCCTGGAGCGCACATTGCACTACTACTTGCTGGCGCCATTGCAACGGGGGGCGTTGCTGCTCGGCAAGTACGCGGCTGGCCTCGTGGTGTCGTGGGTGCTGTTCGGCGGCGCGACGGTCGTCGCCTGCGTCTTACTGTTCGGTTCGCCCGCCGGAGTCTCGCTCGCGTGGATTGCGTGGCTGCTCGGGGATCTCGCGACGACGCTGTTGGCCTGCACGGCCTATGGTGCCTTGTTCCTGCTCTTCGGCCTGTTGTTCCGCAACCCGATCCTGCCGGTGGCGGGCCTGCTCGCGTGGGAGGGCCTCCATTTCCTGCTGCCGCCGACGCTGCAGGCGCTCAGCGTCCGCTACTACCTGGGTGCGTTGACATCTGTGCCGCTACCCGTGCCCGACGGGCCGTTCGCCATCCTGGCGCGGCTGCCGACGCCTGGGATCTCGGTGCTCGCGCTGCTCTCGCTGACGGCCGTCGGGCTCGCATTGGGGACGTGGCGCTTGAGCCGATTGGAGGTGCGCTACGCGGAGGACTGACCGATCGTCCGCGTATCACGTCCACGGCTTACGCCTCGGCGTAGCGCCGTATGCGTCGTTCACTTCGGGACAGGATCGCCAGTCTTGTATTCAGGCTGAGGGTCGAGATCCCGAACCCCGTGATGAGACCCCACCAAAAGCCTGAAACTCCCCACGGCTCGAAGCCGAACAGCCCGTAGCCCAGCACGCTGCCCACCGGGATTCCGATGCCCCAGTGGGAGAAAAGCACGATCCCCATCGGAATGCGCACGTCCTTGTAGCCGCGCAGGCAGCCGATGGCCGTGGTCTGGGTGTCGTCGACGAACTGGTAGAGCGCGAGGATGAGCAACAGCACTGAGGCGCTCGCGAGGACGTTCAAGTCCGTCGTGTAGAAACCAGCGATCGTGTCACGGAACAGCAGCAGGGCTGTCGCGGCGAGGACCGCGAACGTCAGCGCGGCGGCCAGTGCCACGTAAACGGAGCGGCGCGCACCCGCGTAGTCCTTCGCCCCCACGTTGTACCCGGCACGAATGGTCGCCGCGACGCCGAGCGCGACCGGGATCATGGACGTGACGCTGCCGACGTTGAAGACGACTTGGTGGGCCGCAACGGCCTCGACGCCGAGACGGCCGATGAGAAGCGTGACCACGGAGAACACTGTGCCCTCGAAGAACATGGTGATACCGATCGGCACGCCGAGCCGCACCAGTCGCCAGATGATGCGGAAGTCCGGCAGGGAGAACTGGGAGAAAGCACCCGCCCGCTGCACGCGCGAGTAGCGCACGATGAAGATCATGGCGAATAGCTGAAGCCACATGATGATGGCACTGGAGGCGCCGCAGCCGGCGCCGCCCATGGCGGGTATCCCTAGGCCGCCGTATACGAAGAGGTAGTTGAGGGGTAGCTTGAGCGCCAGGCCGCCGAAAGCCACGACCATCGACGGCGTCGTCCACGACAGCCCTTCGCAGAGGTAGCGCAACACAAAAAAGGCGATGGTCGGGACGACGCCGAAGCTCATGTAGGTGAGGTAGGCCGTGGCAACCGGGATGGCCGCCTCGTCGACGCCGATCATGCGGTAGCCCGCCTCGCCAAACTGCATCAGTCCCATGGCCAGCAAGCCGCCGATGACCGCGATCCAGAGCGCCTGGCGGACCACCGCCCCGCCGCGCGCTTCGTCGCCGGCACCGTGCATCTGGGACAGCATGGGCGTGACGGCCATCGCGATGCCCGAGAGCAGCACCACCGGCGGAAAGTAGAAGTTGCCACCTAGCGCGACGCCCGCGAGATCCGTGGGGCTGACACGGCCCGCCATGATGGAGTCGATGACGCCGATCCCCATCTGCGAGAGTTGCGTGAGGATGATCGGCACGCCTAGGGTGCCGAAGAGCTTGAGTTCGGTTGCGACCCGACCGTCGCTTTCCATGGGACGGTTCGGATCGCCTTGAGACATTTGAGCCTCTATCTAGGCGAGTCGCCTGGCGGCGACTCGATCGAGAACGCTTCGCGTTCTCCCACCGGCGTCACCAAAACTTGACCCAATCGTAACCACCAACCGCCCTCAAGGCATCGAGGCGCGCGGTGTCGGCACGGGGACAAGGCCGTCTCCTACTGGTAGCGCCCGTGGCGCTCCAGAACCTCGATCTTGTAGCCGTCCGGATCCTCCACGAAGAAGAACCGGGCCAGCAACGCACCGTCCCGGTGTAGTTCACTCACCGGCCTGGGGTTGAAACCCGCACCGTCGAAGCGCTCCCGTTCGGCCGCGCAGTCGTCGACGACCATCGCCACATGCCCGTAGCCGGACCCGTGGCTGTAGGCTCCCTCCTGGTCGTGGTTCCAGGTCAGTTCGAGTTCGAAGTCGTTTTCCGCGTTGCGCAGGTACACCAGGGTGAAGTCGTCGAAGTCCACTCGCTCCGCCACCTTGAGGCCGAACGCCCGGTCGTAGAAGTCGATGGAGCGGTCCAGTTCCTGCACGCGGATCATCGTATGGATGGCCTTTGCCATGGCGCTCTCCGGGCTGAATGGAACAAGGATTATTGTCACGAATCGGGCTGTTTCGCAAACCTCCGAGACGGCGTGCTGCGTCGTCGTTACGCTGGAATCAGCCCGACGACGCAGTCGCGACGCCCGTTACAGTCCATTCCAATACGGAGATGAGCCTGAACGAGGGCGACCGTTGAGCCGCGCCGGGCGTCCGGGATCCTGTGTTGGGAAGTCGGGACGTTGCCGGGAACCGGTGCCGCAGTCAACGCCGGAGCCGTGGATCCTCGTGTGTG
Source organism: Candidatus Azotimanducaceae bacterium (assembly GCA_965203685.1). Classification (GTDB taxonomy): domain Bacteria; phylum Pseudomonadota; class Gammaproteobacteria; order Pseudomonadales; family Azotimanducaceae; genus VXYL01. Next base: position 2,906,484 of record OZ241908.1, on the reverse strand, counting down.
ACCCAGCCGGTCAGTGACGACCGGAAGTACCCTTCCGGTCGTCGCCAACCTCCACGACGCGGGATCCGGCGTGTCACCCGAAGGGCCGCAGCGAAGCGGAGGACCCGCGCAGCGGGTTGACACGGCGGATCCCGCGGCGTTCCCGGCGCATTCCCGGAGGGCCTCAAGCCGCCGGCTGCGCGTCGGACGCGAGGATCGTCCGGAACAGCTCCGCGCGGGCGCGGTTCACCTCGCGCAGGGCGGCGAGGTCGCTGACGGCATGGGCGGCGCGGTCGAGGTCCGCCAAGGCGACGCCGGGCTTGAGGAAGCGCTCCGCGCCGTCGATGCGGCGGAAGCGCTCGTACGGCGTGGCGACCTGGTCGTGCGGATAGCGGCGCCGGACGCGCCCCTCCTCGTCGACGTGCTCGACGGCGAACATGCAGGGCCGGTGGTAGTTGACGGCGGGCGAGAGGACGCCGCGGGTGAACTCGTGGACCAGCGGCGCGAAGCGCCGGGGTATGTGGACGCGGCCGAGCCAGCGGCGCACGACGTTGGCGTTCTTGCCCTCCACCAGGGCGTTGTCGTTGGAGTGCCGGGCGCGGGACTTGGTGAACTCGGCATGCAGCTTGGCGAGCAGCCGGGCGACCTTGCGGTTGATGTACTCGGAGCCGTTGTCGGCGTGGAAGCCCATGACCGCGAAGGGGAAGAGGTCGAGGAGTCCCTCGAGCACGGGCAGCAGGAAGCGTTCGGAGATCGCCGCCACCGCACCGATGAACTCGTACTGGGTGACCTCGTCCACCGCGTTGATCAGGTAGAGGCCCTTGCTGCCGTCGAGGTCGCCCTGGTGGACCGTGTCGACGCGCAGGAAGCCGGGCCGGCCCTCGGGCCGGGGCCGGCGGCGCTCGGCGATGGCCACCTGCACCGCCCTGGTGAGGTCCGGCGTGGTGCGCTTGCGGCGGTAGGTGGTCGAGGCGCGCAGGTTGTAGAGGTGGCTGACCGAGATCCGCGCCAGGCGCGCGAAGCGCTCGTCGCCGAACACCTCGTGCTCGCGGCGCATCACCTCGCGGGTCGCCGGCCCGGCCATCTGGCCGAGGGTGGCGTCGACGTCCGCGAGCAGGCGGATGTCGGCCGCGGTGTAGCGGCGCTCGAAGGGCCGCGCCGGCGATCCGCCGCGGCGGTCGACGATGCGCCCGGTGTCCCGGTACTGCCGCAGCAGGCGCGTCAACTGCGCCCGCGACAGACCGGTGGTCTTGCCGAGGAAGCGCCGCAGCGTGCCCTTGTCGGCCTTGCCGAGCCGGGCGTAGCCGAAGCGCGCCAGCGTGCGCTGCACGAAGGCGTAGGCCTCCTCGCGGGAGCGTGGCTTGAAGTCAACAGGGTCGTTGCCGTCGAGAAAGGCGCGGACCTGGTCCAGGGTGTGAAGTCGTTCGACGTCTAGGCTCAAGATCATCCTCCGATGATCCCGGACACGACGCTACAGGCTCACTTCTCGTTGGAATCAACCCTTCCGCTCAGGCTCACTTCTCGTTGGACAAGGCTGTTACTTGCGGTGGAGAAGGATCAAGCGGACAATAAAGGGTCCTCTTAGGGGAGGACACATCATGATTGGGAGAGAGCTAAGCTTACGGCCCGCTTGGGCCTTGGCAGCACTGATTTTCCTGTTTCCGGCAACGGCCAGTGCAGAGGATGCCGGGGGGGAAGAAGCGAGCGCTTCCAGCGCTTTGGAAGTAATCATCGTGACCGCACGCAAGCGGGAGGAGAGCCTACTTGAGATTCCCGAGTCGGTCGCAGCTATCACGGGCGATGACATCGATCGGCAGAACCTCAAGGGCCTCGAGCAAGTCGGCTTCCAGGTGCCCAACCTGAACCTATCCATGCGTCTCGATGGGTTTCCGAACGTCTCCATTCGGGGGCTCGGATCCTTCGGCAATACGCAGGGAGTCGGGTTCTACCTGGACGACACACAGATCTTCTCCGACGCCTCGTCGCGTTTCGGCGACCTAGAGCGGATCGAGGTCCTCAAGGGGCCGCAGGGAACGCTCTACGGCGGCAGCAACATCGGCGGTGCGGTCAAGTTCGTTAGCGTGCGCCCGGACTCCGAGGAGATGTCCGGCAGGATCAAGCTGCTCGGCGGCGAACAGGGCACGGTGGACGGTGAAGTTCACGTCAACCTGCCACTCGGCGATGCCGGCTGGGCGGCTCGCGGTTTCGTCTTCAACGCGTCCGATGACGGGTACATCAAGAACACCAACCCGCCCAGGGCGAACGGTATGCGGGCCAACAATCCGACTAATGTCGGCGCGGTAGACGAGAGCGGGGGACGGGTCTCCATTCAGGGACCGCTCTCGGATCGTCTGTCGCTGTACGCTGCGTTCCGCTACAACGAATACGAGGGCCCGAACAATACGTGGGTCCGGGAGATGAACGCGAACAACCTGCAGCATCCGGACGTCGTCAACAACTCGACCGCCGGGCACCACGAGCGTGACACGAAGGCCGGCCTGATCGAACTCACCTTGGAACTCGAGGACATGGATGTCCTGTGGCTGACCTCGTTCACGGACACGTTCAGTAGCCGCTACACCGACATCGACATCCGGGAGGAGTACCTGTTTGACCTCCTGCGGCCCGAAGAGATGAAGGTGACGACCCACGAACTGCGTTTCACCTCGACAGGGGACGGCCCGCTGCAGTGGCTGGGAGGCGTCTACTACTCGGCGTTCGACGAGGTCATGAATGCCTACGTCTGGTGGTTCGACACGGTTGACTTGGGCGGCGGCCAGTACGCTGGAAATGCTGCCTTCCTCTTCGGCAGCGAGGACGTCTCCGGCTGGTGGTGGGGCGATGTCCCGGATCCGGCGCGGGAACTCCAGTCCGTTCGCACGCCCTCGGAGTTGCGGGATCGGGACAAGAGCCACCTGGCCGCGTTCGCGAGCATGACCTACGACCTCGGCGACTGGGACGTGGGAGCGGGCCTGCGGCTCGACAGGTGGAAGAACGAGAGCCTGAACCGGGATCTGGGCATCGCGGCCGAGCAGGAGGATAGGGAGTTCCTGCCGCGGTTGTCCGTGACCCGATGGTTCTCCGAGGACGCCATGGTCTATGGCCTGGTGTCTTGGGGCTACGAGCCTGGCGGGTTCAACCTGGCGAGTTTCCAGGACACCGAGGCGCTGATCCCGTTCGATCGGGAGGAGGCGGTCAACTACGAGGTTGGCTGGAAGATTCGCTCGGCGTCCGGACGCGCGAGCGGATCGGTTGCGGCGTTCTTCATCGACTACGAGGCGCGCCAGATCGAGTACCACCTCGTCCAGCAGGATGGCGACCCCATCGAGGCCATCACCAACTTCGGTGATTCCGAGCAAGTGGGCTTCGAGGCGGAGCTCTCGATTCAGGCGACCGAATGGCTCAGCCTGTCGTTCGTCGCGGGCTCGATCTCGGCCGAGTGGACACAGGCATCGTTCGACCCGGGAGACGGCAGTGGCGTCCAGGATCTGACGGGCAAGCCGCCGCCGGTCACGCCGGAGTTCAGTTGGGGCTTCTCCGCGGACTACCGTCGGCCTGTGAACGAGCGGGTGCAGTTCCTGGGTGCCGTGCAGATCAGCCACAACGGCGAGTACCAGGGACTACAGGCCTGGAACCCGGTCACCAACCCGGCGTTCAACGTCGTCAACGGCCAGGCCGGATTCCTCTGGGAGAACATGGAGGTTGTTCTCCACGTGGAAAACCTGCTCGACGAGAAGTACTACAACGACGTGCAGCACTTCTTCAACGGCCACGATCTCATTGGCACGCGTGGCGAACCGGGCGCGATCGTGATCGGCACGCTCGGCCAGCCGCGGCTCACGACGGTAAGTTTCAGCTACTACTTCTAGCCGAGGTCTCGAAGACACAAGGGGGACCGCAACGCATTTGCGCTGCGACCCCCCTTAGCGTTTGAAACGTCCTCCCCAATCGGGGCGGGCGTTCCCTATCCTTGGCTGGCGTTCCAGGCCTCGTAAACTTGCTGCCACCCGACGAGGGCGATGGTGTTGCCGTCGTCGTCGATGAAGTTGAGCGGGCCCAAGAAGGTCATGTAGAACTCGCTGTCCTCATCGAACTCGGTATGGTCGTGCTGGGCATTGCACGCTTCGTACCCGTAGCCGGGCGCGGTCGCCGTCTCGCCGCCTCCCGCGCTGCCGCCGCGCACGTGCATCCGGCCCTTGGTCAGGAAGTACTCGCCCGGTCCCATGTGGATGTGCTTGGCGAACGACGAGCCCTTCTTGCAGTCGAAGATCGCCGTCCAGGCTCCTGCCTCCGGCGAGACGTGCAGCAGCTTCCACTTGATGTCGCCCGCGCACAGCCCCTCGGGGAATTGCACCCAGTCCACCTCGTCCATCTGGACGTAGTCGCCCTTGGACAGTTCCGCAGTATTGGCCATTTTCTCACTCCCTCTCGATGGCGGCTTGGTGCCGCCGCAAACCCTCCGGCTCTCGCCGATACCGCAGCGAATGCCGGCCCTCGAGCCCGATACTGTACCCCGCATCGGCGCAGGTCAACCGCCGTCGATGTTCTACGCCGCGCGCCTAATGCGCGTGCGCACGGTGCGGGCTCCCATGTCCGCATCGTGTGCTTCGAGACGCAAAATTACTGCCGGGCACTCGGTCAACGAGTGCCGTTAGCTATTGGACCCGACCCCGCAAGGGGTACGGACCGCGCCCCGTAGTAGATTCCCGCGAAGGATCTCCTATCTCGAGGCGCTGGACGGCGAGAAGCTCGCTATCCGGCCGCGTGCTGTGCCGCCGCGGGTGGTTCCGCGCCGGCTTCGAGACGGCGCAACTCCTCCCAGCCGAAGTAGCCGGTGAACCCGTTCTCGTCGAAGAAGAGCACGGGGCCGTCGGCCAGCATCAGGTAGTCGACGTCCTCTAACGCCTCCGTGGCGTAGTGGACCATCCCGTTCGGCTCGAACAGGAAATCGCCGGGTCCGAGGATGTTGTCACGCACCTGCAGCTTGCCGCTGATGACGTAGACGTACACGGCGCCGAAGTGCTTATGCGACGGCGCAGCGTAGCCCTTCTTCCAGCGGTAGATGCCGGCGTGGCGCCCCGTCTCGCCCTGCGACCACAGCAGTCTCACCCAGGCCCGACCGGGCTCGGTTTCGAGCCAGTCGTCGTCCGAGGCTGCGACCACGGTGTCTTCCAACTGTTCGTTGAACGGGGTGATGTCTTGGGGTAATGCCATCTTGACTCCTCCTAAATCAGGATTAGCCGTCCGATAGTAGCGCGTGCACCCGGTCGGAGCCACTAAACGGCCGCAAGGATGCTAGGATGTGCTGGTTACCGGTATCAGTTTCGGGGCGTAGCGCAGTCTGGTAGCGCATCACACTGGGGGTGTGGTGGTCGTCGGTTCAAATCCGGCCGCCCCGACCAACTCGGCCAGCACCTCTGCCAGCACACAAGGACCGCCATCACGCCCAAGTCATCAATCCAGGGTCACCGCTAGCAGTGGCGGACGCGGATCGACGTAGTTGTGATCGAGGGGAAGGTAGGCGGTGCCGTCTCGTACGGCGATGGCCGAGATCGGTCCCCCGTTCCTGATGCCTAGGACGCGCACTAGGCCGTGCTCGGGATCGACGATGAACAGCGTGTTGTAGGGCTCGCTGACCGCGTAAAGCAATCCGTCGGCGTAGTCGAGCCCCGATAGCCGGTATTCGGACAGCGCGCGGCCCGGCTTGAGCCGTTCCCGCAGGTCGTCCTCGAATGTCAGCTCCCGCAGCAGCCGTCCGGTCGCGTCGACAATGGCGATCGCCAGCGTCTCGTCGGAGCTAAGGTAGAACTCCCCGGTCTGCGCGTTGTAGGCGATGCCTTCGATCTCGACATCGTGCCCGCCGGCGTAGTCGGACAGATCGATCGACGTCTCCAGCGCGAACCCCGGCTCGGCGCCTTTGCGCCAGACGTCGATGCGACTGCCGATCTCGCCGGTCACCGCGACCCGCTGCCCGCCGATGTTCGCGACGGCCTCCATGCGCCCTTGGCGCGTCACCAGCAGCCCGCCTAGCACCGCCGTGGCGGAGCGGACCGTCGCGAAGTCGTCGCTCACGACGAAGAGCTCCGCCTGGTCGGTGACGATGGCGAAGGCGCGGTCGGCTTCGAGGTAGGTCATGCCGGAGGGCTGGTCGATCTGCGGCGGCATCTCGTGGGCCGCCTCCTCGGCGGTCACGAACTCCGAGAGCTCGAGCGGTCCGGCCGCGGGCTCGGCGACGAGGCCGCTGTCGTCGTCGCCGAGGTAGTCGAGGAGGATGTATGCGCCCACCGGCGTATTGGTCAGCATCAGCGCGATCCCGGCGACCAACGCGGTCACGACCGCAATGGCCACTACCGTGCGGCCTCCGGATGATTTGTGCGCCGACGCATGGGTATCAAGCATCGTTCGTCTCCTTGGCAAACCGGCACTGACAAAAGCCGAATGAGATCAACTGACTGTGAACTGTCCCATCATGCCGTGGTCCTCGTGCTCCAGGATGTGGCAGTGGTACATAAACGGAAACCGCTCGGTTGCGGGGTGATCGAAACGCACGACAATCTCCGACCATTCGTCGTCATCGACAAACACAATGTCCTTCCAGCCTCGCTGATCCGGCGGCGCCGGTCGGCCGCCGATCCGCTCGACCAAGAACGAGCAGCCGTGCACATGGAACGGGTGTGCATTGTCCCAGGAGCGAATGCGCCAACGTTCCCAGACGCCGCGTTGGACCCGTTCATTGATGACGTTCATATCCATCGCGGTACCGTTGATGGTCATATCCATCGCCGCGTGGGCGTGCTTCCGACCATGGCCATGGCCGTTTTCCGTACGCCGACGATCCATCCTCAGCGTGAAGTTACGGGATCGCGCGATCTCCTTTGCCTGTGGGCGGACGATGGTAGCCAGTTGCTCCGGCAACGGTGCGGTGTGCGCCGACAGGGCCTTGTCCACCACCAGCGTCAACGAAGGCGGAGGAAGCTCTCTCTCGAGCCTGTCGAAAAGGTCAAGCAATCTGCCGATGAGGCCCCCCTCGTCGTCAAGTTCCTCTTCGAACAAGGTCAGTAGTCCGGCGGGCCTGCCATCGGCCATATCAACGACAATCTCGCAACGCTCGCCCGGCGACATCCTCATGGACGTCAATGGCACCGGTGCTTCCAGTAAGCCGCCATCACTGGCAATCACGTGGAACCTACGGCTGTCAGTAAAGCCGACCGAATAGAAACGTGCATTGGCACCGTTCAGAAGTCGCAACCGGACTTTGCCGGCAGGCACATGGGCAACCGGTGCTATTGCACCGTTGATAATCACGGTGTCGCCGAGCCAGCCGTCCTCGTCCGCGGCGTCTAGTGAATAAACTAGGCGGCCATGTGCATCGAAGGTTCGATCCTGAATGATGACTGGCAAGTCATCGACGCCGTACCGGTGGGGCAGCGGCAGGAAGTTCGAGTGTTCGTCGTCGACGATGATCAGGCCGGCAAGCCCACGATAGGTTTGTTCGCCGCTTTTCCCATGGGTATGGGAGTGATACCAACAGGTAGCCGCCGGCTGCACGATGGTCAGACTCGGCTGCCAACGACCATCGGGCTCGATTGCGAGTTGCGGGCCGCCATCGAGCTCACCGGGGACATGTAGGCCGTGTCCGTGTACTGCCACGCTTTCGGTCAGCGTATTCTCGTAGTGCAGATTGAGTTCGCTGTGTTGCCGGGTCCGAATCGTTGGTCCCAGGTAGTCTTGGCTAAACCCCAGCGTGGGTGTCCTTACGGGGGGCTTGAAGGACCAAGTACCTGTTCGAATCTGCAACTCGATCGGGTTGCCTTGGCGACCATCGACCAGGGGCGGTATCGGCAATCGAGACGGTATCGCGTTGCTCCAGCCGGGCAAGGGGCGAGCTGCACCGATGCGGGCCGCGCCGATGGAGGCCGCACTACTGACGATGAACCGGCGCCGCGATATTGACATCACGGACTGCTCGAGCCCGAGGAGCCCATTTCGGCAACGTGCTTGCTTTCGTGGCTCGTGCCGTTGATGCCGTCGATCGCCCGTGTGGCCATCTGACCCATGCGGTAGCTCCGCCGAAAACCGGTTGTACGCAAACTGTGCCCCTGATCCGTCGAGTCGTCGGAGCAGCAGCCAGAACGCCTTCCTGAGCGCGCTCAGGACATCGGACAGTTGGTCCAGAGTTGGATCGAGAAGGCTGGACGCCGTTCCTAGTCTGAACGTCAAAATGCTGTTGAATTCAGCGACGGAAGGCTGACACCACCTCTGAAGACAGCCTAGACGGTTTGCCGACGAGTTTTGGAGATGGACCGGCTAGGCTCCTCTCGACCGAAGGTCTACTACGACGCACGGTCGCTGGCCCTAGACGGATCAGCGGCGGTTCCCCACGCAAAGGCCGTGGTGGCGGATGGTGAGGCCGTGTTCGTTACGTCGGCGAATCGCACCGACTCGGCGTGGGCCGAGAACATCGAGGTCGGCGTTCTCGCCCGCGACCATGCGCTCGCAACCAGCGTCACCGCGTATTTCCAAGGCCCTATCGACGGTGAAGTACTGAAGGCGCTGCCAACCGAATGACGAGCCGGTGGTACCGGTCTAGGCGGCGAGTAGAGCCTCTCAGCTCACCAATGGCGCTCGAAAACGCCATTGTTGATCAGAAGCACGGCTCGTTTCTGGGCGCTTAGCGGTGATTCCGCCATTCCGCAGCTACCCGTGAGAAGGTCGGGTGCACCTTCGTCAGTCCATGCCACGATGTCCTCGAACGCCACGAGTTGGCCGGACCATTTCGTTTCGGCGGCGCGTCGAATCTGTTCCATCTGCGGGCGGAACGGGGCCTTGGGCTCGGCGACAACGACATAGTCCCCCTCGTAGAAGCCGTATTCGAACGCCAAGTCCACTGCCACGCTCGGTCGGATGCCTCTCGCCACCGCCAAGCTCTTCTCGCCGGGAATGTAGTCGCCCATGGCTTACCTCCGTCTGCGCCCTTGCGTGAGCCCAGCACCATCGAGCACACCGAGTATATACGCGTAACCCCAGTCGACGCCGTTGACCTTGTCGTCCAGCTTGCCCAAGCCCTCTTCGAGGGTCTCATCCATGCTTAGCAGCTTCTTGTCGATCTTCTTGCTGTTCCAAAGCGCGATTCCAAGGTTGAACGCAACTGTCAGCACAGCAACCACGAGGGTCCAGAACGAGAACCAGTCTTGTGTCGTAAATGGGGCCGTGAGCCCATTCCACCAGTCCATCGTTTCTTCCCGAAAACCGCGTCATTTGCCCGCAAACTACCACACCGACACGGCGATCTGAGTCCCGTACGAGGCCCGGTCGGGGCGAAACGTAGGGGACTGTGCGACGTTGATTTGACGTAAGACGAAACCGGAACGTGCCTCGGCTTCGCAGTGCGCTTGGTGACCGGTGGCTAGAACTGTAGGGGCTCGCTCCGAGGCCTGTGTCCTGTGCGGTTTAGGCGTCCTGAGTGCCGCTGCGCAATCAGTGCGCAGCCGGATACTCGTTGAACATCGAGGTCCGCCCGCCGTCGACCACTAGGTCGTGGCAATTCACGAACCGGCCCTCGTCGCTCGCGAGGAACAACGCCGCAGTGGCGATGTCCCACGCGAGGCCGGACTTCTTCAATGGATTCGCCTTGGCGAGATTGCCTTGGAGCTTCGCCATCTTGCGCGCGTTCTCCTCGTCCGGCAGCGTGTTCGCGCGCGCCGAGCCGCCCCAGAAGATCGGCGTGGCGATGGCGCCGGGGGAGATCACGTTGACGCGGATGCCCTGCGGGCCGAGGTCGACACCGGCGAGCTTGGAGTAGTGCGTGACGGCCGCCTTGACCGCAGAGTAGAGGATGTTGCCTTGGAGGTGGCGTAGTGCGGCGACGCTCGAGTTGTTGATGATCGAGCCGCCGCCGGATGCGAGCATGTGGGGTACCGCGTAACGCATCCCTAAGACCACGCTGGTGAACAGCAGCTTGACGCCGTAGTCGACGTTCTCGGCGGTGATGTCCATGACATTGCCGGCGGTCGGGCCGCCGGCGTTGTTGAACAGCACGTCGAGGCGCCCAAAGCGCTCCGCCGCCGAGTCGATGACGCGCCTGACATCCGCCTCCACCGTGACATCCTGGTGTTCGTAGACGACGTTTTCGCCGAGCCGGTCCGCGAGTACCGCTCCCTTGTCGCGCGACCGGCCCGCGATCACGACCTTGGCGCCCTCGGACGCGAAGAGTTCGGCGGTCGCTTCGCCGATGCCGCTGGTTCCGCCGGTGATTACGGCGACCTTGCCATCCAGGCGCTCCCCCATGGGTTTCGTCCTTCCGTCGCTGTTCGGTAGGGCGCGAACTATAGCGTTCATCGACGTCCCTTTTGCCAATCCGTGGCGGATATCGCCGCCGTCCGCCATTACCGGCGATGGAAGTCCCGTTCTATCAATAAGTTGCGAGTTGGCACAAAGACTGCAACCAACACGGCATAGAGCAAGACGACGAGGGCTCGTTAACAGCGGCGAACCCGCCACCGTCCAAGGTCGCTAGAGAAGGATTTTCGCCGTGACACTGCAAAGCCGATGAACCTGATCCGCGTCTTCGTGAACCACCGTCTCGCCGCCAACCTAGGCATGGTGTTGATGGTGCTCGCGGGCGTTTGGGCCGTCTCCCGGCTCAATGTCGGCCTCAATCCCGTCCAGCCACAGCGGTTCGCCGACGTCTCCATCGGATGGCGCGGGGCCAGCGCGGAGGACGTGGAGAGGCTGGTCACCACGCCTCTCGAACAGCAGCTCAAGACCGTCCCTGGCGTCGAGACGGTGTGGAGTGTCACCCGCGACACGGCGAGCTTCGTGCAGATCCGGGTGGCGCCCGGCGCGGACATCAACGAAACCGTGGACGCGATGAAGCAACGCGTGTCCCAAGTGCGCAGCTTCCCGGCCGAGATCGAGCCCCCGAACGTCTACGTCTTCCGTTACCGGGAACTGGTCGCGGCGGTGCTGGTGACCGGTCCGGGCAGCCTGGACGAGCTGATTCCGCTCGCCAAGCAAATGCAGAACGAACTGCTCGGCCGGGGCATGGATTCCGTGGAGTTCACTGGCCTCCCGGTCGAAGAGATCGCCATCCAAGTGGACACTCGGACGCTCCTGGAACTGGGCTTGAGCTTCGACGAACTCGGCCGCCAACTCGCGGGCCTGTCCACGGACGCACCGGGAGGTCGAATCGGCGACGGCGAAGTGTCGCGCCAGTTGCGCAGCCTCGACCAGCGCCGGGACGCGGCCGCCTTCGAGGACCTTCCCGTCTACACGGGAGACGGCGGCTTGGTCCGCCTCGGCGACATCGCGCAGGTCGAACGCCGGGCCGTGGTCGATCAGCCGTATCTCACGGTCGGTGGCAAGCCTGCCATCGCGCTCTTCGTCCGTCGCGACATGACAACGCACTCGCTGGATGCCGCAGAGAACCTCAACGCCTACCTGGAGGCGAAGCAACCGACGCTGCCGGAGGGAGTCACGCTGAACCTGTTCCTCGAGGCATGGCGGTTCATCAAGGACGAATTGACGCTCATCGTTGGCAACGGGCTCATGGGCTTGGTGCTTGTGATCGGCGCGCTGTTCCTGTTCCTGCGCTTGGCACCCGCGTTCTGGGTGATGATGGGCATACCCGCGACGTTCCTCGCGTCCCTGTTCGCCTTCTACTACCTCGGGGGCACGATCAACGGGATCAGCCTGATTGGCTTCATCATGGCGCTCGGCATCGTCGTCGACGATGCGATCGTGGTCGGCGAGGAGGCCGTCACGCAATTCGATGCCGGCGCTTCGCCCGCCGAAGCCGCGACAACGGGCGCGCGACGCATGCTGGCGCCCGTGATCGCCTCGTCGTTGACGACGCTGTGTGCCTTCACGCCCCTCGTGGTCTCCGATGAAGCACCGCTGGTGGAGATCGCCATGGTCATGCTGGTGGTCATCTCGGCGTCGCTCATCGAGTGTTTCCTCATCCTGCCGGGGCATTTGCGCCACGCCTTCGACCACGTCGGGCGACGGCCGATGCGGCCTTGGCGCAAGCGATTCAACGCCGCTTTCGAGTCGTTCCGCGATCAGCGCTTCCTGCCGCTAGTCCGCTTGAGCCTTGAAAATCGGGGCGCGGTGCTCACGGCAGCGGCGGGCATGTTCGTCGTGGTCGCGCTGGTCCCGCTCACCGGGTGGATCAAGACGGAGATGAACCTGAACCTGGACTTCGAGGAGATCCGCGCCGACGTGCGGTTCGTTCCCGGATCGTCGAGCGGCGACAAAGAGGACTTCATCGCCGAACTCGAGGACAAGCTCCTGGCGACGGACACGGATCTCGGCGGCGGGCACCTCGTCAACCACGTCACGATGCGCAACACCGCGTCCATCAACAACGAGAACAAGACCGGCCCGCAGTATTCGTCGCTGCGCGTGGAGTTGACATCGCCCGAACAGCGTGACTTCTCGGCGGACGAGTTCTCTTCGGACTGGCTGGCCCGCGTCGATCGGTCCGAGATCGTCGATTCGCTCAACATCGCGAAGGTGCGGGGCTGGGGTTCCGACTTCTCGATCCTGCTCAAGGGCAACGACGCGACGATGTTGAAGCGGGCAGGCGACGAGGTGATGGCGTCGCTCGTGACGTTGGCCGGTGTCTCGAACCTGCGCGACAACCTGCCGTGGGGCGACGACCAATGGGTGCTCAGCTTGACGACGGCCGGTAGAGCGCTAGGCCTCTCGACCAGCGACTTGGGTACGCAGCTTCGCGCCGCCTACGACGGGCGTCGCATCCAGATCTTCCAGGACCAGGACATCGAACTCGAGGTTCGGCTGATCCTGCCGGAGGCGGAGCGCACGGATTTGGCGGCCATCGGGCAGTTCCCGGTCAAGGCGCCGGACGGCGACATGGTGCCGCTGTCCACCGTTGCAGGGATCGAGGCGAGCCGCGGCATCGACGCGGTCCGGCACCACAACGGCCAGCGGACGCTGACCATCCGTGGCGACGTCGACCACGCCGTGATCAGTGGTGGCGAGGTGGTCGCCTACTTCAACGAGAACATCCGTGACGCGGTGGTGGAGAAGTACGGCGTAACCACCGGCCTCGACGAGTTGAGCCAGGCCGAGGACGAACTGTTGGGCGACATGCTCCTGCAGTTCGGCATCGCGCTCGCGCTGATCTACGTGGTGCTGGCCTGGGTGTTCGCCTCGTGGAGTTGGCCGTTCGCCGTGATGGCTGCCATCCCGTTGGGACTCACCGGCGCGTTGCTCGGCCACATCGTCCTCGGGCTTCACATCAACCCGATGTCGCTGCTCGGCATGTTCGCGCTGACGGGCATCATCGTGAACGACTCGATCATCCTGCTCAGCACGTACCGCCGCTTCGTGGCCGAGGGCACGGCGCCCGCGCAAGCCATCGAAGACGCGGTCAGACGCCGATTTCGACCGGTCATCCTGACGTCGTTGACGACGATGGCCGGTTTGCTGCCGCTGATGTTCGAGCAGGCCCCGATCGCGGCGATGTTCAAGCCGCTGGCGGCGGCCATCTGTTTCGGTTTGCTCTACGGCACGCTGCTGGTGCTGATCGTGATTCCGGTCCTGTTGGCGATGATCGTGCGCGGCGGCGAGCGCGTCGCGCGGTGGCGGGAATCGCTTGCCGGGTTCGGCAGCACACTGGTACAACGCGAAGGAGGCGTAAGGTGATGGGTAGTTGGATCGTGGCGCTAGGGCGTGGCGTATGGAAACGCGTCCTCCGGGTGCCCATCAAGGCGCGGATCATCCTCGTCATCGTTGCCGTGAGCGGTTTCGGCAGCGTCGGGCTGATCGCCTTCGCGCCGGAGCCGGATCATGTCGTCGCCGACGCACAAGGCGTGCCGGTCTCGAGCATGGTCACGCAATTTCGGCGCCTGTCTCCGGAGGTCCGCCTGTACGGACGCGTTGAAACCCCGAATACGGCGCAGCTTACCGCGCTGATCTCGGCCCCGGTGGCAGCCCTCGCCGCCAGGGAAGGCGACCGGGTCGATGCGGGTGCGGTGCTTGTCGCGCTCGACGAGACCGACATGGCCTTGGCCCTCGAACGCGCCGAGGCCGAACTCGACCAGGCGCAGGCGGACCTCGACGTGCTGCTGCTCGCGGGCGACGAGGACCGCGCGGTGCTCGCCTACCAGGAGCGGCTTGCCGATCAGGCGGTCGCCAAGGCCGATTGGCATCGCAAGCTCTTCGCGCAGGGATCGATCTCCCGCCAGACGTTGAATGCCGCGTTGAGCGAGAGTCACGCCCAAGCCATTGCGCTTGTCCAACAGCGGGGTCTCGTCGCCAGCTTCGAGCATCGGCGGTCACGGGCGCTCGCCAGCGTGGCACGTGCCAAGGCGTCCGTGCGGGAAGCGCGCGTCAACCTGGAGCGCGCAACGGTCAAAGCGCCGTTCCCGGGCCGCGTGACGCGAATCCTGGTCGCACCGGGAGAACTCGTCGCCCCCGGGACCACCGTCGCGGAGATCTACGACGACACCCGGCTGGAAATCCGCGTGGCCATCCCCAACGTGCACCTCCCGGAGGTGGAAGCGGCACTTGCGGCCGGCGTGCACCCTGCCGTGCTTGCCGATTTCGGCGACTACCAGGGCACCGGGTTCCTCGAGCGTTTGGTGGGCGCGGTGGAGAAGGGCCGCTCGGGCGTGGACGGCCTGGTGCGATTGGACGCAGGCGTTAACCCACCGGACCTCGGCCGCGCGGTCCAACTGCGCATGACGATGCGCCCGGTGGAGGGTCTCGTGGCGTTGCCCGTCCAAGCGGTCTACGGCCAGCGCCGGGTGTTCATGATCGAGGACGGGCTGCTCGCCGGGATCGACGTGGAGCGCGTGGGCGAGATGACGACGGAGCATGGCGACTTGAGGCTCCTCGTCCGCGGTCCTCGGTTGAACGACGGCGCACGTGTGCTGACCACGCAGTTGTCGAATGCGGTCACCGGGCTGCGCGTAAGCGTTACGGAAGACGCACAGGGAACCGTGGCGGCCGAGGCTCCGGGGCACAAGGGCGCTGCGTCCTAAGACACGTCACCGGCGGCGACGCGATCTGCGTTAGCATCGGTTGCAACGCTTGATTCTTGAACGGACTTAACGGCATGTCATTTCGAACCGAGGTGAGAAGTTGGCTGGATGAGAATTGCCCGGCGAGTTGTCGCGGTCCCGGCGAGGTCCCCGGCGGCGGCACGAAGGTGCCGATGACGGACGATCAGCGGCTGTGGCTTGACCGGTGCGCGGAACGCGGCTTCTCGGTGCCCACGTGGCCCGAGGAGTACGGTGGTGCCGGGCTCGAGAAGGACGAGTACGTGGTCCTTCTCGAGGAAATGCGCTCACTGGGAGTTCGCGCCCCCGTGGCCGGCATGGGCACGTCGATGATCGGGCCGACGCTCTTGGAGTACGGCACGGACGATCAGAAGGCTCGACACCTGCCGCGGATCGCACGTGGCGAAGTCTGGTGGTGCCAGGGCTATTCCGAGCCCGGCTCCGGCTCCGACTTGGCCTCGCTGCGGACCCGCGCCGAGGACCATGGTGACCACTTCGTCATCAACGGCCAGAAGATCTGGACGTCTGGTGCGTTCAACGCCGACTGGATCTTCTGCCTGACGCGTACCGATCCGGATGTGCCGAAGCACGACGGCATTAGTTTCCTCTTGTTCACCATGCACCAGCCCGGTGTCACGGTCCGCCCGATCCGCTTGATCTCCGGGGCATCGCCCTTCTGCGAGACC
Organism: Candidatus Azotimanducaceae bacterium; assembly: GCA_965203685.1. Classification (GTDB taxonomy): domain Bacteria; phylum Pseudomonadota; class Gammaproteobacteria; order Pseudomonadales; family Azotimanducaceae; genus VXYL01. Next base: position 2,890,793 of record OZ241908.1, on the reverse strand, counting down.
TTCTTCGACAATGCCATCGCGAGCAAGGAGGATCTCGTCGGCGGTATGAACCGCGGCTGGACGGTGGCGAAGCGCCTCCTGCAGCACGAACGCTCTGGCATTTCGATGCTCGCGAGCGGCGGCAACCGCGAGACCGGCGAGGAACTCGACGATCTCGCGCGCAAGTACGCGGGCGAGTCGGACGGACGGATCGCCGACCCCGTGCTGCGCGACACCATCGCCGGCCACAACATCGATGCCCAGGCGTTCCGCCTGACCCAGCGTCGCACGGTGGAGGAATCCGAAGGCAATACGCCTGGCCCGGCGACGTCGATCTTCAAGTACTACGGTGCCAACCTGCGCAAGCAGCGCGCCGAGTTGCAGGTCTCGATGATGGGCACCCAAGGCGTTGGCTGGGAAGGCGACGCGTTCAACGGCGGCGAGATCGGCATGACCCGGCAGTGGTTGGCGGGGAAAGCCGGCTCCATCGCCGGTGGCAGCAACGAGGTGCAACTCAACATCATTGCCAAGCGCGTCCTCGGGCTGCCTGACTGAAGGCGGCGCGGGCCTCCCGGCCCGCAATCGAACGTCGCACGAGGCCGGATGCGGACGAGGACGTCCGCGCACCGCCAAGGTTCGCCGCTGTGCGGTCGCGAGGACTCCGTTCAAGTGTCGGAACTTGCACCGGTTCCGGCGTTCGCGTAGCGTGCGCGCCTTTCTCAGATTCGAGCGAGGAGTGATCACTCATGGCGCACAGAACCCAGTTTTATATCAATGGCGAGTGGGTCGACCCTGTCAACGGCGAGCGCCTCGATGTGGTCAATCCCGCGACCGAGCAGGTCATCGGCGAGGTCGCAATGGGCGGCGTCGAGGATGTCGACCGCGCGGTAGCCGCAGCGGTCGCGGCGTTCGAGACGTATTCCCAGACCACGCGCGAGGAGCGGGTCGACCTGCTGAGTCGGATCGTTGACGCCTACAAGAACCGCATTCCGGACGTGGCGAAGGCCATCAGCGAGGAAATGGGCGCGCCCATGAGCCTCGCGATGGCGGCGCAGGCCCCGGCAGGCCTCGGTCACTTCCTGTCCACCCTGAGCGTCCTCAAGCGCTTCGAGTTCGAGGAGGATTTTGGCTCGTCGCGCGTGATTCGCGAGCCCGCCGGGGTTTGCGGGCTGATCACGCCGTGGAACTGGCCGATCAACCAGATCGCGTGCAAGGTCGCGCCGGCCCTGGCCGCGGGCTGCACGATGGTCCTCAAGCCCTCGGAGGTGGCACCGTTCAACGCCATTCTCTTCGCTGAGATCCTCGATGAGGCCGGCGTGCCGGCGGGCGTGTTCAACCTCGTCAACGGCGACGGACCCACGGTCGGTGCGGCCATCTCTTCGCATCCGGATGTGGACATGGTGTCGTTCACCGGTTCAACGCGGGCGGGAATCGAAGTGGCGCGCAATGCGGCGCCGACCGTGAAGCGCGTGGCGCAGGAACTTGGCGGCAAGTCGGCCAACATCATTTTGGACGACACCGATTTCTCGGCGGCCATCTCGCGCGACGTCTTCGGCGTCTGCACGAACTCCGGCCAGTCCTGCAACGCGCCAACGCGGATGCTGGTACCGAATGCGCGCATGGACGAGGCGGCAGCGATCGCGAAAGCGGCGGCCGCGCAAGTCAAGGTGGGCGAACCCAACGACTCCGGGACCACGATCGGCCCGGTGGTGTCCGCCGTGCAGTTCGAGAAGATCCAAGCCTTGATCGAGAAAGGCATCGAGGAAGGTGCGACGCTTGAATGCGGTGGCGTCGGCCGGCCCGACGGCCTGAACGCGGGCTACTACGTCAAGCCCACCGTGTTTTCGCATGTGACCAACGATATGACGATCGCGCGCGAGGAGATCTTCGGCCCCGTGCTGTCGCTGATCGGCTACGAGGACGACGACGACGCGGTACGGATCGCCAACGACACCAGCTACGGCTTGTCCGGCTACGTATCGGGTCAAAGCGATCGTGCACGCAACGTGGCGCGGCGGATTCGCACGGGCAACGTCCACCTCAACGGTGCGCCCGTGGACAACAAGGCGCCGTTCGGGGGCTATAAGCAGTCCGGCAACGGGCGTGAGTGGGGGCGCTACGGCTTCGAGGAGTTCCTCGAGACCAAGGCCATCATGGGCTATAACGAGTAAACGCGGACTTGCTGGCGCAAGTCCGTTGGAGTTTGCTTCGCAAACTCCGGGGAGTAGCCGGCGACTCACGATGATCCTGATGATCGACAATTACGACTCGTTTACGTACAACGTGGTGCAGTACTTGGGCGAACTCGGCGCGGAGGTCGATGTCCATCGCAATGACGAGATCGGCCTAGCGGACGTGGAGCGACTCGCGCCGGAGAAGATCGTCATTTCGCCCGGGCCGTGCACGCCGGACGAGGCGGGCATCTCCATGGATGTCGTGCGGACTTTCGGTGCGGATGTTCCGATTCTCGGCATCTGCCTGGGGCACCAGAGCATTGGCCAGGCGTACGGCGCGACCGTGCAACGGGCGCGGAACGTGATGCACGGCAAGATCAGCGCGATCCACCACGGTGGTCGTGGTGTCTTCCGCCGCCTGCCACCGGCGTTCGAAGCCACGCGGTACCACTCGCTCATAGTCACCGATGTGCCGGATTGCCTGGAGGTCACCGCGTGGACCGCGTACGAGGACGGCACGCCGGACGAGATCATGGGCCTCAAACACCGGGAGCATCCGGTTGAGGGCGTGCAGTTCCATCCCGAGTCCATCAAGACCAAGGTCGGGCATGATCTGCTAGGAAACTACCTAGGTCTCGATGCGCCAACTAACAGTTGAGGAGCGAACCGTGACACCGACTGACGCCATCGCGATGCTGTGCGCGGGCCGCAATCTCGAACGCGACCAGGCGCGTGCGGTGTTCGACGCCATCATGGGGGGCACGGTTACGCCGCCACAGATCGCCGGGGTGTTGGTCGGCCTCAAGGCGAAGGGCGAGACGGCCGACGAGATCACCGGGGCCGCGGAGGCGATGCGTGCCGTGTCGACCAAGGTCGACGTGGACGTGCCGAACTTGGTCGATGTCTGCGGGACGGGTGGCAGCGGTGGCGCGAAACGCTTCAACGTGTCGACGGCGGCGGCGTTCGTCGTCGCAGCCGCGGGCGCTCATGTCGCCAAGCACGGCAACCGTGGCGCGACGAGCAAGAGCGGCAGTGCCGACCTCCTCGAAGAGGCGGGGGCGAGCCTCGAACTCGCGCCGGACGATGTCGCCCGCTGCATCCGCGAAATCGGGGTGGGGTTCATGTTCGCACAGCGGCACCACGGTGCCATGCGCCACGCCATGCCCGTGCGCCGCGAACTGGGCGTTGGAACGGTCTTCAACCTCTTGGGGCCGTTGACCAATCCGGCTGGGGCCCGCCGCCAGTTGCTCGGCGTCTTCGCGCCCCAGTGGCAGGAGACGATGGCGGCGGTTGCCAAGGCTCTCGGCTCTCTCCATGTCCTGGTGGTGCATTGCGACGGCCTCGACGAGTTGTCGATCCATGCGCCGTCGCGCGTCGTGGAACTGAAGGACGGCCAAATCGAGACCTACGAGGTCTCGCCCGGCGACTTCGGCCTTCGCCAGCGGTCCGTGGACGCCTTGCACGCTGACAGTCCGGCGGACAGCCTGCGCTTGGTTCGCGCGGCGCTGTCCGGCAACGACGAAGCTGCGGCGGACATCGTGGCGCTCAACGGCGGTGCCGGCATATATGCTGCGGGAGTCGCCGGGTCGTTGACCGACGGCGTCACGATGGCCACCGACCTGATCGCGTCAGGCCAAGCTGCCGAGAAGTTTCGCGAGTTCGCCGATTTCACGCGAATGCTGGCCGAACTGTGAGCGGCGCCAAGATCCTCGAAGCGATCATCGAGCACAAGCGCGCAGAAACGCATGCACTAAAGACCGTTCGGCCGCTTGCCGAAGTCCGCCGCGACGCGGAGAACGCGGCGCCGACGCGACCGTTCGCGGATCGGATCGTGGCTGACCGCCCGGCCGTAATCGCGGAAATCAAGAAGGCATCCCCGAGCGAGGGCGTGATCCGCGCGCAGTTCGACCCGCGAGCCATCGCGTCAGGCTACGCGGCGGCGGGAGCGAGTTGCCTCTCCGTGCTTACTGACCAACGCTTCTTCCAGGGTGACGACGCCCATCTCGTAGCCGCCCGGGGCGCCTGTGCACTGCCGGTCTTGCGCAAGGATTTCATCGTCGAGGAGTACCAGGTCTACGAGACGCGCGCGCTCGGGGCGGACTGCCTTCTGCTCATCGCGGCGGCTCTAGAACATGGCGAACTCGTCGAACTCAACAGGCTCGCGGAAGAGATCGGTCTCGACATCTTGATCGAGGTGCACGACCGGGCGGAACTCGAGCGGGCACTGGCACTCGAGCCGCGCGTCGTGGGCATCAACAACCGGGACCTTGCGACATTCACCACCAGCCTCGAGACCACCTTGGATATGCTCGACGACGTGCCCGAAGATATCCGCGTCGTGACCGAGAGCGGCATCCATACGCCGGGGGACGTCTGCCGTATGCGCGACGCAGGCGTCCATGCCTTCCTTGTAGGCACCGCGTTCATGCGCGCGGCGGATCCGGGTGCCGCGCTGCGGCGCCTGTTCGGGCACAGCCAACCGTGAAAGCGTCGATTCGCTGGACCGGCGACGTTCAGTTCACGGGCACGCCCGATAGCGGCCACCGCGTCGCCATCGACGGTCCACCCGAGTTCGGCGGTCGCAACGCGGGCGTTCGACCGATGGAGTTGATGCTCCTTGGTGTCGGCGGTTGCACGTCGTTCGACGTCGTCAACATCCTGCGGCGTGGACGGCAGGACATCGTGGACTGCGTCACGGACATCGAAGCCGAGCGCGCCGAGACCGATCCCAAGGTGTTCACCCGCATACACCTTCACTTCAAGATCACCGGGCGTGGCATCGACCGGCGCAAGGTGGAGCGCGCCATCGCGTTGACCGCGGCCAAGTACTGCTCGGCATCGATCATGCTCGAACGGGCCGGCGTTGCGGTCACCCACGACTTCGAGGTGACCGAGGCGTGAGCGGGCACAAGCGCCCGCCGATGGCCGGCATGCATCACGTCGCCCTGCACGCGCGCCAGTTCGAGTCCACGGTCGGCTTCTACCGCGACCTCCTGGGGCTACGCGTCGAATGGCAGCCCGACGCCGACAACGTCTACCTGACGTCCGGGCGGGACAACTTGGCGATCCACCGCGCGACTGGGGTCGTGGCCGAGACCGGTCAGCGCCTGGACCACATCGGCTTCATCATCGATGAGCCGGAGGACGTCGATCGCTGGCACGACTACCTGACGGCCCATGGCGTGGCTGTCGACGCGCCACCCCGAACCCATCGCGATGGCGCCCGTAGCTTCTACTGCCGCGACCCGGAGGGGACAAGCCTGCAGATCATCTATCACCCGCCGCTGTCGAGTCGCGCGAGCGCGCGGTAGCCGATGTCGCGCCGGTACTGCATGCCGCGCCAGCCGATCCGCGCCACCCTCGCGTAGGCCTTGGCTTGCGCGGCGACGATGTCGTCGCCTAGGCCGACCACCGCGAGCACCCGGCCGCCGCTGGTCACGACATCGCCGTTGTCCGAGCGCGTGCCGGCGTGGAAGACCTTGGTGTCGGCCAGATCGGCATCGAGGCCGGTGATCGGATCCCCACTCGAGTAGGCGAGGGGATAGCCGCCAGCGGCGAGGACGACGCCGAGGGCAGGGCGCGGATCCCAGTCGAGCGTCATGCCGGAGACACCGTCGCCGAGCGCCTTTTGGCAGAGCTCAGCCAGGTCCGAGCGCAGGCGCGTCAGCACGGGTTGTGCTTCGGGATCGCCGAATCGGCAGTTGTACTCGACGACGCGCGGCGCACCGTCCGGGGCGACCATTAGACCCGCGTACAGGAAGCCTTGGTAAGGCATGCCTTCGGCGGCCATGCCGTGGACGGTTGGGTCGATGATCTCGGCCATCACGCGGTCGTGGACCGTTTCGGTGACCACCGGCGCGGGCGAGTAGGCCCCCATACCGCCGGTGTTCGGGCCGGTGTCGCCTTCGTCGCGGGCCTTGTGATCCTGGGAACTGGCGAGCGGAAGGGCTTGTCTGCCATCGACCACGCAGGTGAAGCTGGCCTCTTCCCCGGCTAGGAACTCTTCGACAACGACCTGGCGTCCGGCCTCGCCGAAACGCTCACCCGAGAGCATGTCGCGCGCTGCGCCCACCGCTTCTTCGACGTCTTGCGCAACGACCACGCCTTTGCCAGCGGCGAGGCCGTCCGCCTTGACCACGATGGGTGCACCTTGGGAGCGGATGTAGTCCTCGGCCGCTCCGCTGTCGGAGAACGTCGCGTGCGCCGCGGTTGGAATGCCGTGGCGGGCCATGAACGACTTCGCGAACGACTTCGAGCTCTCGAGTTGCGCAGCCGCTTGCGTCGGCGCGAAACACGCGAGGTGCCTGGCATCGAAGTGATCCCGAATGCCCGCGGCCAGCGGCGCCTCGGGGCCGACGATCGCAAGGTCCACGCCTTGTACCTCGGCGAGATCGGCGAGTGCGTCGAAATCGTCGACATCGATGGGCACGTTGCGGATGGTCCCGCCCTCGGCGGCCGTGCCCGGGTTTCCGGGTGCGACTAGGACTGCTTCGACCTGCGGCGAACGCGCAACCGTCCAGGCCAAGGCGTGCTCGCGGCCGCCGGAACCTACGATCATCACCTTCATTGTTGGTCTCCGAGGTAGCGGGCGATCGCGGCGTCGTAGGCGGCGGTGTGGCGGAAGGCCTTCAACGCCATCCCCAAGCGTTCGTTCGGACTGGCCCCCCCGGAACGGAGCATGGCGATCACGGCGGGATAGTCCGACGGGTCGACAACGACTAGGACGTCGCGGTGGTTCTTGGCTGCGGAACGCAGCATGGCGGGTCCGCCGATGTCGATGTTCTCGATGGCCTGCTCAAGGGTGCAATCCGGTTGCGCAATCGTGCGCTCGAAGGGGTACAGGTTGACCGCGACGAGGTCGATGCCGACGATGCCGTGGGTAGCCATCGTCGCACCATCCAAGTGCCGCCGCGCCAGGATGCCGCCGTGGATCTTGGGATGGAGTGTCTTGACCCGACCATCCATGATTTCCGGAAAGCCGGTCACGGACGAAACCTCGGCCGCAGCCACATCGGCGTCGATCAAGGTCCGATGGGTGCCTCCCGTGGATAGGATTTCGACGCCGAGATCCGCCAAGGCGCGCGCGAAAGGAACGATCCCCGACTTGTCGGACACGCTGACCAAGGCGCGCTTGACCTGGGTCGTCATCTACAGGGCCGACAGCATGTAGCGGGCGGCGTCGCCACCGGGGTCTTCGAGCTGCAAGTCGATAGTCACGGGGTCGTTGGGGGCCATCTTAAGTGAGTGTCCTCTTGGCAGGTAGTCCTTCGGGGCTAGGCGTTGCTCGGCGAGGTCGCGGCCGTCCGTGCTGAGAATGCGCACAGCGAGCACCGGGAACGGCTGGTCGAACGGTGCCTGGTTCGACAATTCCACGGGCACGGACAGGCTCGGCGGCGGTCCGTCCCGGCGCTCTGCCGGCAGTGGCTTGACCGCGATCGCGTCGAGGGCGCGCAGCGGCTGCAGTTCGCACGCTACGATGGCACAGGCGGCTTGGTAGACGCCGCGTAGCGTGGGTTGTTGCGACCATGCGGGGTACATCAAGCCGAGCACGAGCGCCGCGAGAAGGACGGCCCCGGCGGTGTAGGCCGTTGCGAACGGCCCGACCGGCGTTGACGCAGCGGTGCGGTCGCGCCCCCTCCGGGCAACCGTGCGGCCCGCCGGGGTCGGCACGATCGCGGGTCTGTTGTCTCCCGTGTCCCCTGGCTCGGCCTCGATGTGGATGTCCTCCTCGGCTTCTCCTCGCGTCAAGAGATGGCTGCAATCGAAGACCGTCAGGCAGGCTCCGCAGCGAACACGACCGTTGGCGACGCCGAGTTGCTCCGCGGTGACCCGGAATCGCGTCTCGCACGCGGGACAGGTGCAGGTGAGTGGCCCAGGTGAGGGCTCTTTCATACGAGGGGCAGGCCCCTCGCGCTCCCCGGCTGAGGGCTCTTTCTTGCGAGGGGCAGGCCCCTCGCGCTCCCCGGCTGAGGGCTCACCCACGGCGGACCCCGACGAGCATGGCCCAGCCGCTGCGCACCTCGGGCGGATCGAAGCGCACTCCTGGATACGCGGCGACGACCTCGTCCACCTGGTCCGGCAAGACACCGTTCAACACCAACGTGTGGGCACGCCGAGTGAGATCCGGTGCCATGTCGCAGAGCGTGTTGGCGACGATGTTGGCGAGGGCGACGTGGAACCCATCCTGGGCTGCTGCCAGATCATCCACGACGGTCAGTCGGACATCGTTGGCGTGCGCGTTGTCCAGGGTCGCTTGGCGGGCCTGGGCGTCGTGGTCCACGGCGACCACCGCCGCTGCGCCGAGACGGGCCGCAGCGATCGCTAGGATCCCGGATCCGCAGCCGACGTCGAGGACGCGCCTATCGGTCAGCGGTGTTCGGCCGAGCCAATCCAGGCACATCGCGGTGGTCGGATGCTGCCCGGTTCCGAACGCCAATCCGGGGTCCATGCGGATTGTGCAGGTGTCCGCTGGTGGCCGAGGATCGTCCCTAGGCAGCACCAGTAGCCGACCGAACCGCATCGGGCCGAGGTCCTGGCGCCAGGTCTCCGACCAGTCCCGGTCGGCGACGAAATCAGCAGTCGCCCCCAGGCCACGCAGGGGCGCGAGATCGCAGTCGACTGGAAAGAGCGCTTCGATGCTGACGCTGTCCCACAACGGCTGTGCGCTGGGGCGGGGCTCCAGAACGCTCGCTGCCGACTCGGCCGGTAGCAGCGACACCGCAACCGCTCCCGCCCCGCGCAGCCGGCCCTCGGTGGCCTCAGCGCAGTTACGCGGCGTGGTCACGCACAGACGCAACCAAGGCATGGCGGGTCAGACGACGCGAAAAAGGGGGGCACCGGTTTCGATCGGTACGCCGTCCGCCACGAGCACGGCCGACACCTGGCCGGCCACCTCCGACTCGATCTGGTTCATCATCTTCATGCTTTCGATGATGCACAGGACGTCGCCAACAGCGACCGTGTCGCCGGCCTCGACAAATGGCGCCTCACCAGGCGCCGGTGCGCGATAGAACGTCCCGGACATGGGCGCGGGAACGACATGCCCCGGCGTCGCAGGCGGCACTTCGGTTGGGGGCGCTACGGTGTCGGCCTGGGCGGGTGCACTGTTTGTTGATGGTCGTGCGCTGCGCACGATCCGAACGTGCTCATCAACGCGCTCCTCGCCGGTTCCGCGGCTGGAGCGGACCTCGAGTTCGGCAAGACCGGTTGTCTCCGCCAGTTCGATGAATCGCTTGACCTTGCGCAGATCCACGCGTGACTCCTTTAGTCGTTCTTTACGGGTTGACCGCTCGAATGGCGGTTGCCAGGGCCGAGGCATAGCCATCCGCGCCGAGTCCTGCGACCACGCCGCGCGCGATGTCCGAGAAGTACGAGTGCCTGCGGAAGTCCTCGCGACTGTGGACGTTGGACAGATGCACCTCGACGAACGGGATGTCGACCGCCAGCAGGGCATCGCGCAGGGCGACGCTGGTGTGCGTGAACGCCGCCGGGTTGATGACGATGAACGCAACGCCATCGGCGTGCGCCTGCTGCACGGCGTCCACCAGCACATGTTCGGCGTTGCTCTGCAGCGTGGTCAATTCATGGCCGGCCGCCGCCGCCTGCGCGTGCAGCCGGGCATCGATCATTGCCAATGTTTCATGGCCGTAGTGGTCCGGTTCCCGAGTGCCGAGCAGGTTCAGGTTCGGGCCGTGTAGAACGAGGAGCTTCGCCAAAACTTTGTGGCTGCCATGCCGACCATCCGAGCAGCGGCGATTATCGCACGTCGGCTTTCCCCGCGTGGGCCGGCGACTTTGCGATCTCGAGCGAACCGTCGCGGGCGAAGGCGATCGATCGGCGCTGCGGGGGATAGCACAGGCCGTAGTCGGCACAGCCCTGGTAGGCCACCTGGATACGCGAGCGCCCGAAAATCGGCTCGGCGGCAGCGTCGATCGGCACGGTCAACTCCACTCGCCCGTAGTAGACCTCGGAGTCGCCGAAGTACTCGTCGACCTTGGGCTCCCCGGCGGGAATGACGACCTGCCCGAGACCAACGTCGTCGCCTTCCACGGAGAACGCATGCCGATAGAGGTAGTAGCCGTCGGGCATGTCCCAGCGCACGACGAGTTGTCCATCGTCGGTCCACCGCGCGGACAGCACGAAGGCTTCGTCGACGCTGAGGAACTCGACCTCGCTCGACAGCGGATCCTTAGCCCGCTGTGGCGCGGCGTGATCCGCGGCCGCAACGAGCAGGCAAATCAAGGCCAGAACCCCACGAACGCCCGCCTTGGGGTGGTGGAGGCGCGCTTCTCGGCCTACGGGACTGGGTGGGGAGATGCTTGGCAATGTACGGTAAGCCTGTCGTATGCTGTCACCACTGTTGGCTGCCCCGTTTCCGGGTGTCTTGGCGGCGAGTTTTTCTCACGATTGGGCTCGGCATGCAATCTGCCGCTAGGCTGCGCGGCATAGGCCCAGTCGTCTCAACTCTGTTGTGGGCGGGGCAAGCCCCTCACGCTGCTCTTTCATGCGAGGGGCAAGCCCCTCGCGCTCCCCGGCGGTCGAGGTATCGATCCCGGAAACGGGGTATTGCGCTTTGGGCAGAATCTGTCGCTACAATCATGCCCATGGTCGCTGATGACGAACCGGGTGCGAAACCGAGCTGTCCGCGCCCCGGCTGCAGGTTCCGTTGATGTACAGCCTGCTGATTTCGTTCTTTTTCCTCGCCCTCGTCTTTTCGTTCTTCTGCTCGCTATGGGAGGCTGTGCTACTCAGCATCACGCCGAGCCATGCGCGCCTGGAATTCCAGCAAGGTACGCGTGTCGGCCGCTATCTCGAAGACTTCAAGGCCAACGTGGACCGTCCGCTGGCCGCGATCCTCACGCTCAATACCATTGCGCACACCGTTGGGGCCATAGGCGTAGGTGACCAGGCGTCGGCGCTTTGGGCACAGGCGAATCCTTGGATTACCCGGATCGTGGTCCCTGCGACCATGACCATCGCGATACTCGTTTTCTCGGAAATCGTGCCCAAGACGATCGGCGCACTGTATTGGCAGTATTTCGTCACGTTCACCGCCCACTCGCTCCGGATGTTGACCGTGGGGCTGGCACCCTTCATTTGGCTGAGCCAGTACATCACCCGCCGGCTGAAACGCGGCACGACCCAACCGATCTTGACGCGCACCGATTTCGTGGCGATGGCGGAACTCGGTGCCCAGGAGGGCGTGTTCGAAGAGGAAGAGAGCGAGATGATCGGCCATCTGATCCGCTTCCAGACGATTCAAGTCGGAGATGTCATGACGCCCCGTACGGTCGTCGAGGTGGCCGCGGAAGACGAGACCATTTCCGAGTACTACAAGGAGGCGAAAGTCCTCCCGTTCTCCCGCATACCGGTCCATGACGAGTCGAAAGACCACATCACGGGCTACGTTTTGCGGTCCGACCTGCTGATGGCGATGGTCGAGGGACGTGGCGACCAGACGATTGCCACCGTGCGCCGCGAGATCGTGGCCGTCGGCGAGACGTACGCCATCACCGACCTCTTCAACGCCTTGCGTGCGCGCCAGGAGCACTTGGCGGTGGTACTCGACGAGTTTGGCGGCATGGCGGGAATCGTATCCATGGAGGATGTCATCGAGACCCTGCTCGGCTTGGAGATCGTCGATGAGACGGACGCGACGACGGATATGCGCGAGTTGGCCCGGCGCCATCGCGTTCAGCGCGCGAAGGTGCTGGGCGCGCTGGAAGGACCGGCCGATTCAGCCGAGGAATGACTTCGCGCCATTCGGGGCGCGTCAATCGGCCGTTGCGTTGGCTGCCCATCATGGCCGTATTGGCGGCCTGCGTCGCGCCGCCGCCGGAGCGCCCAGGGACGCCGCCGGCAGTGCCCGGCGAGCCACCGATCGAGGCACCGCCTGAACCGACCCCGGCGTACGACGAGGACGGCCTCTACGCGCTCCTGGACGCTGCCGACGCCGCGCTTGCCGAAGATCGGCTCCTGACGCCGGAGCAAGACAGCGCGTACCACTACTTTCGCGAGGCCTTGGCGTTGGCGCCAGACCACCCGCTCGCCCGTCGGGGTTTCGAGCGCATCGTGGAGAGTTACCTGGCCTTGGCAAACCGCGCGATCGAGCGCGAGCGTTGGGCGTCGGCGCGCAGCATGCTCGACCGGGCCAGCATCGTGGATGGGGACCACCTCGGTATCACTGCGTTGCGCCGACAGGTCGAACTGCTGGCGAATGCACGGCGTGAATCAGTGTCTCTCGTGCAGTCCGCTGTACGCGGCAGGTCGCCCGGCACGGCGGCGCAACTCAAGCGGATCGGTCGCAAGGCGAGGCAGGCGAATGCGCGGGTTACCATCCGCGCGGCGAGCGACGTAGACGGCCGATGGATCTACGAACAGATGAACAAGGCGCCCGGCGAGCGGCGTATCCGGGCCAGTTTGCAGATCGGGGTGCCACCCAAGGTCACCGTGCTGTTTCTCGACGGCGTCGAATGAATGCCCGGGCGGCGGCCGTGGCTTGGCTGGCCGTCCTGGTGGTCGGGTGCGCGGATGCCAAGGTGGCGGTCGACGACGCTTGGATTCGCGGTGCGCGCCCCGGGAGCACTGTTGCCGCGGGATACTGCTCGATCACGAACACGACGGCGGTCTCGGTTACCATCGTGGGATTCGTTGGGCCAGGACAGGTGGAGATGCACGAGACGGAGACGGTCGACGGCATCAGCCGTATGCGGCCACTTGAAAGCCTGATCGTTCCCCCGGGGCAGACCGTGACCTTGGCACCGGGCGGCAAGCACCTGATGCTCCACGGCTTCGATCCTGCCGTCGACGAGCCGACCTTCAAGGCCGTTTTGGACGATGGCTCGAGCCTACCGGTGACATTCGAGGTGCGCTCATGGCAAACGCCATGAAACTGAACTGGGCTTTCTGGCGTCGTGACCCGTACGTGACGCCCACGGCGGGCCCGACCCGGTGGACGAAACGTACGGGCGTGGGCGTGGCGGTCGCCTTCGGCGTCTACGTGGTAGGGGTTGTCGCCACGGGCTGGTGGTGGTCGTACGAACCCAACACGTTCGACCCGGTCGCCGCGGCCGCCGAGCGCGCCGCCGAGGCCAATGTCAAGCCGGTCACCGGTTATACGACGGCCACCACGGTGGTGCTGCTTGCCGAGACCTTGCTCGACAAGCGCGGCGGCTACTTGGCCAACGACCTGTTCCCGCCCGGCGTCTACCTCGACAACGTGCCGAACTGGGAGTTCGGCGTGCTCGTGCACCTGCGCGACATGAGCCGGGCGCTGCGCAACGACTTGAGCCGGTCGCAAAGCCAGTCCGCGGAGGATCCGGACCTGGTGGCGGCGCAGGGCCATCTCTTCTTCGACAACGCGAGCTGGATCTTCCCGGCGTCCGAGGACGAGTACCGGGACGCGGCGCGGAGCGTCGCGAACTACGCCGAGCGTTTGGCGGACCCCGCACGCGAGACCACGCAGTTCTACGCCCGTGCGGACAATCTCTCGCGGTGGCTGGATGAAGTGGACCGGCGCCTTGGCGACATCTCGCAGCGCCTGTCGCAGAGCGTGGGCAAGCGACAGTTGAACATCGACCTGGCCGGCGACACGGCGGCCACCACCGCGACCAACGTCCCGGCGGACACGATGACCCAAACCAGTTGGTTCAAAATCGACGACGTCTTCTTCGAGGCGCGCGGCCAGACGTGGGCCTTGATCCACCTCCTGAAGGCGGTCGAGCACGACTTCGGGACGGTGCTGGACGACAAGAACGCGCGGGTCAGCCTACGGCAGATCATTCGCGAACTCGAAGGTACGCAGGAGCGGCTCTGGAGCCCCTTGATCCTGAACGGCGGCGGCTTCGGCTTCCTCGCCAATCACTCCCTCGTCATGGCGTCGTACATCTCCCGCGTGAACGCCGCACTGACGGACCTGAGGGACCTCCTCGACAAGGGGTGATTCTCAAGGGAATCCGGGACTTGCGCCATGAGCGCGTCCCGTTACAATCTTAGAGACTCGGGAAACGGATTTCCCTATGCCGACACCTGTCACCGTCATCCCCGTTCGCGAGATCGCGCTTGTGGCGGTACTCGCGGTCGCGGCCTACCTGCTCCTCTCCATCGGCTCGTACTCGCCCCTCGACCCGGCGTGGTCGGTGGCGGGCTCCAATCTCGTCGTTTCCAACCAGTTCGGCCGCTGGGGCGCGTATACCGCCGATCTGATGTTGCTCGTCCTGGGCTGGTCGGCCTACCTGCTGCCCGCCGGTCTGGTCGGTATCGCCGTGCTACTGCTGCGCCGAGGCTGGCGCGAGTCGCTGACCTGGGTCAACACCATGCTCCGGACGGGCGGTTTCGTCCTGATGGTCACGGCGATGTGCCTGTTGATGGACCTGCACTTCACCAGCAGCGACTTGCCTGCGGGCCCCGGCGGGGTCTTGGGCAGTGGCTTGGCCGCTGCCGGGCTTCCGGTGTTGAACTGGGTGGGCCTGACGATCTGCGCGCTCGCCGTGCTCGCCATCGGTACGCAGGCGGGCCTCGGCTACTCCTGGTTGACCATCGCCGAGTACACGGGGCGAGGCGTCCACCTGGCCGCGAGCGCGCTCCTCAACACTGCGGGGCCGGCGGCTCGTGCGGTGGGGGCCGCATGGCGGCGGGTGTCCGGTCGTGGCACGCGGCAGCCGGACGAGACGCCGACGGTGCGCACCAAGGTTGCCATCGGCACCCGGACGCGGCGTGAACCCGACGTTGGCGGCGTCCCGCTCCGGGACCGCCCAAAACCCAAGGTCCGGGAGCCCGTTGTCGAGGCAACCCCCGGCGTCCAGCGCCGCCTATTCGACTTGAAGACGCAAGCGGAGATGCCGGATCTCGAACTGCTCGATGATCGCGCCGGTTCGGCGAGCGGCGGCTACTCCGAGGCGTCGCTTGATGCGATGTCACTACGCCTTGTAAAAAAGCTCGAGGACTTCAAGGTGGAAGCGCAGGTCAAGTCCGTGCTGCCCGGGCCCGTGGTCACATGCTTCGAGTTGGAACCGGCCGCGGGCGTGAAAGTCAGCAAGATCACGAGCTTGGCGAAAGACCTTGCCCGTTCCCTATCCGTAGTCAGTGTCCGCATCGTCGAGGTCATTCCCGGCAAGCCGTTCGTCGGCATCGAGATTCCGAACGAAGAGCGGGAGACGGTCCGCCTCAAGGAACTCTTGAGTTCGCGGAGCTACCGGGATGCCGCCACCCCCCTGACCCTGGCGCTGGGCAAGGATATCGCCGGGGCTCCTGTGATGGCCGACATCGGCCGGATGCCGCACCTGTTGGTGGCCGGCACGACCGGATCGGGGAAGTCCGTCGGCGTTAACGCCATGCTGTTGTCCATGCTCTACAAGGCAACGCCGGACGAACTGCGGCTGATCCTTGTTGATCCGAAGATGCTCGAACTGAGCGTCTACGACGGCATCCCGCACTTGCTCACGCCGGTGGTGACGGACATGCGCGATGCGGCCCAGGCGCTCAATTGGTGCGTGGCCGAGATGGAGCGCCGCTACCAGTTGATGGCGGCGCTAGGTGTACGCCACCTTGGCGGCTACAACCGTCGACTCGCCGACGGGGAGAGTGTCGGCAAACCGCTCCTGGACCCGCTTTGGCCATCGGACGCCGGGGAGCCAGCCCCCATACTTGAGCACTTGCCGTACATCGTCGTGGTGATCGACGAATTCGCCGACATGATGATGGTTGTCGGCAAGAAGGTTGAGCAGTTGATCGCGCGGATCGCCCAGAAGGCGCGGGCCGCGGGCATCCATTTGATTCTTGCGACCCAGCGACCATCCGTGGATGTCATCACCGGGCTCATCAAGGCCAACATCCCGGCGCGCATTTCGTTCCAAGTCTCAAGCCGGGTCGACTCCCGGACGATCCTCGACCAGGGGGGCGGCGAGCAGCTACTCGGCCACGGGGACATGCTGTTCCTGCCACCTGGGACCGGCACGCCGACCCGGGTTCACGGTGCCTTCGTCTCCGACGAGGAAGTGCACAAGGTTGCCGCCGACTGGAAGGAGCGTGGTGCGCCCGAATACCTCGCTGATGTCGTGGCGGGGGGCGTCGACCTGGAGGTTCCGGGTACGGTCGATTTGGCCCCAGCGGAGAGCGACTCGGACGAGCCGCTCTACGACGAGGCGGTGGCGTTCGTGCTGGAGTCCCGCCGGGCATCGATCTCGGCTGTCCAGCGCAAGCTCCGCATAGGCTACAACCGTGCGGCCCGCCTGATCGAGGCGATGGAGGAGGCCGGGATCGTGTCATCGATGAACACCAACGGTACGCGTGAAGTGTTGCCGCCGGCCCCCGCGGCCTGATGTTCGCCTGGGCCGCGCCGGTACGGATCGCACTCCTGTTGGCGCTCTCGGTGGCCGCCCGAGCCGAGGCCGACGATGCGCCACAGTTGTCCCAATTGCTCGATGGCATGACGACCTTGTCGGCCGAGTTCGAACAGACGGTGACGAATCGCTTCGGCGACGTCCTGCAGGCTGCCACCGGGCGCATGCACCTTAAGCGCCCCATGCGCTTGCGTTGGGAACTGGACGAGCCCTATCCGCAGCTTGTCGTCACCAACGGCGAGAAACTATGGGTCTACGACCCGGACTTGGAGCAGGTGACTGTGCAGCCGCTTGCCGAGGCACTGAGCGGCTCGCCGGCCGTTTTCCTCACCGGAACCGTGGCGGACCTGCGGAGCAACTTCACCGTTGTTGCCACCGAGGCCCCGGAGGCGGGCGGCAGCCGGTTCGAGTTGACCCCGGTTGACCCGAACGCCGTGTACGGCGAACTCGCCCTCACGTTCGCGGCTGACGGTGGCCTTGCGAGCATCGACATCGCGGACCACTTGGAGCAGTTGACACGGGTCACGTTCACGGTGCGTGACTTAAGCCCGGTGCTAGAATCCGCCCTGTTCGAGTTCACGATACCCACCGGGGTCGATGTCATCGGCGACGTCTCCCGACCGCCCGAGCCTTGACGTGCGAGTTCCGCATGCGGCGCAGCCGCTGGCGGATCGGATGCGACCGAGTCGGCTCGACGAGTTCGTCGGTCAGGAGCACTTGCTCGGTCCTGGCCGGCCGCTGCGTCAACTGGCCGAACGCGGCTTCATCTACTCGATGATCTTCTGGGGTCCGCCGGGTACCGGCAAAACCACGTTGGCCCGACTTCTTGCAGACGCCGCCGGCGCACGCTGGCAGAGCCTCTCGGCCGTGCTCGCCGGCGTCAGGGATGTCCGCGCGGCGATCGCCGATGCCGAGGCCGCGGCCGACGAAACGACGGTGCTGTTCATCGATGAAGTCCACCGGTTCAACAAGGCCCAGCAGGACGCGTTTCTGCCTCACGTTGAGCGCGGTACGGTTGTCTTCGTCGGGGCAACGACCGAAAACCCGTCCTTCGAGGTGAACGGGGCCTTGCTGTCGCGCTCGCGCGTCTACGTGCTCAAACCGCTTGCAGCGGACGACATTGAAACCCTTCTCAAGCGCGCAGCCGCCCGTGAAGTCGGTATCGAAATCGACCCGGAGGCAATGGCCTTGCTGGTCGCATTGGCGGACGGCGACGCGCGCCGGGCGCTGAACACCTTGGAAATGGCGGGGCAGTTGGCGACCGATTGCCTGCGTGTCGAGGAGGTCCGCGAAGCCAGCGGGCAGACCTACCGCCGATTCGACAAAGGCGGGGATGCGTTCTACGACCAGATCTCGGCACTGCACAAGGCGGTACGCGGTAGCGCGCCCGACGCGGCCCTCTACTGGCTGGCACGAATGCTCGACGGCGGGTGCGATCCGCTCTACGTGGCGCGCCGGTTGGTGCGCATTGCGAGCGAGGACATCGGCAACGCCGATCCTCGTGCCTTGCAGTTGTGCGTTGACGCCTGGGATGCCTACCACAGGCTCGGGTCCCCCGAAGGCGAGTTGGCGTTGGCTCACGCCGTGCTTTACCTCGCGAGCGTGCCCAAGAGCAACGCCATCGAGACCGCGTTCAACAAGGCGATGGCCTACGTGCGCGAACACCCATCCGACGCCGTGCCACTCCGCCTGCGCAATGCCCCGACGCGGCTCGCAAAGCAACTCGATCACGGCAAGGGCTACCGGTATGCCCATGCCGAGGACGGGGCCTACGCCGCTGGCGAGCGCTACTTCCCGGACGACGTGCCGGACCTTAAGTTCTACGAGCCGACCGATCACGGCCTGGAATCGCGGATCAAGGCTCGGTTGGCGGATCTCGCAGCGCGGGATCGCGCTGCCCGCGACGAGCGTCGTTGAGGCGCCTTGGTTACCCACCGCGAGCGGCTTACCGGGGGCAGTCTGTTACGCTTCACGTCTCGGTCGAACGCTTGACGGGGCGGATCGGTTGAAAACCATGCTTTGGGTGGCCGCTGGCGGGGCTTGCGGCGCCCTGTTGCGCTACGCCGTTCAGTCGGCCGCGGCCGGGGCACTGCCTTGGGGGACTTTCGTGGTCAACGTGGTGGGTTGCCTTGGGATCGGCGCGCTGCTGGCCGCCTTCTCCGGCAGCCCGTGGTTCGAGGCCGTCGGTCGCTCGTTTCTCGTGTTTGGCGTCCTGGGGGCGTTCACGACGTTCTCGGCCTTCTCGGCCGACACACTCGTGCTCTATGACCAGGGGCGGTTTGCTTGGGCGTTGGCTTACGTCCTCGGCACGGTGGCGATGTGCTTGCTTGCCGCCTTCGTCGGTTTCCGCCTAGTTGGCGCGTTGCGATGATCGACCCGCGGCGGTTGCGCCAGGATCTCCTCAACATCGCTGCCCGAGTGGGCACGCGGGGCGCGCCGTTCGATGTGTCGAAATTCGAGGCCTTGGAAAACCGACGCAAGGCGGCGCAGCTTGAGACGGAGCACCTGCAGCAGGAACGGCGCCGCGCATCAAAGCGGATCGGTGCTGCCCGCGCGGCCGGCGAGGACATCGCCCCTATGGTGGCCGAGGTCGGCGACCTGGGCGATCGGCTGAATAGCGCCAAGGCGGAGTTCGACGAGGTCCGCCGCGAACTCGACGAGTTCATGCGTGGTATTCCGAACGTGCCGGACGAGAGCGTTCCCCCGGGAACGGACGATGCCGACAACGTCGAACTACGCCGCTGGCAGGAGCCACCACGGTTCAACTTCGAGCCCCGCGACCATGTCGACATTGCCGCCGGCGCGCTCGACCTCGAGGCGGCCGCGAAACTGTCCGGCGCACGTTTTTCGGTGATGCGCGGGAGTCTCGCGCGACTGCACCGGGCCCTGACAGCGTTCATGCTCGACATCCATACTCGCGACCACGACTACGAGGAGGTCTACGTTCCGTACGTCGTGGACCGGGACATCCTCGTCGGTACGGGCCAGCTTCCGAAGTTCGAGGACGACCTTTTCGCGATCAGCGGCGACCGCGATCAGTTCCTGATCCCGACGGCCGAGGTGCCGGTCACCAACCTGATCCGCGACCGCATCCTCGACGCGGACGACCTGCCGCTCAAGTTCGTGGCACATACGCCGTGCTTCCGGAGCGAGGCCGGCAACTACGGCAAGGACACGCGTGGCATCTTCCGCCAGCACCAGTTCGAGAAGGTGGAACTAGTGCAGGTCGTGCACCCGGACGAGTCCTGGCGCGCCTTGGACGAGTTGACCAGCCACGCCGAGGCCGTGCTCAAGGCGCTCGATCTGCCGTACCGGGCGATGGTGCTGTGCGCTGGCGACTTGGGCTTCGCCGCAGCGAAGACCATCGACCTCGAAGTGTGGCTGCCGGCCGAGAACCGTTATCGCGAGATCTCGTCATGCAGCAATTTCCTGGACTTCCAAGCCCGCCGAATGCTTGCGCGTTTCCGCGACCCGGGGACCGGTCGGCCTGAATACGTCCACACCCTGAACGGTTCGGGTCTGGCCGTGGGGCGGACACTGATAGCCCTCTTGGAGAACTACCAGGACGGGGACGGGTCCGTGCATGTGCCGGACGCGTTGCAAAGCTACATGGGCGGGTCGTCACGCTTGGAACTCGGCGCGGCGCCTGACGGGTAGGGCAACCGATGGACGTGTTGCCGCTGTCGCTCAAGCTGGCTGGCCAGCCGGTGTTGGTGGTCGGTGGCGGCGAGGTGGCACGCCGGAAGATCGAACTGCTCGTCGCTGCTGGCGCGGACATTGAAGTTGTGGCGCCGGAGGTTGTGGCCGACTTGCGCGCGTACTGCGCGGAGCGGAACGTCAACGTGACCTCGCGGCCATTTCGTGCAGCAGACGTTGACGGTCGCTTGCTCGTCGTGGCGGCGACCAACGACGAGGTGGTCAACGAGGATATCCACCGTGCCTGCGCCCGTGCCAAGGTGCTCGTGAACTGCGTTGACGACGGCGCGCGTTCGACGGCGCTGTTCCCCGCCATCGTCGACCGCGGTGCGGTCACCGTCGCGATTTCGACCGGCGGTGCCTCGCCAACGCTGGCGCGGCGTATGCGCGAGCTGATCGAAGGCGTCTTGCCAAGCAACCTCGGCGCATTGGCGGACTACCTGGCCAGTCGCCGCGAACGGCTCAAGTCGCTTCTTCCGGACATCGGCGAGCGGAGACGGTTCTGGGATCGCGCCATCGACTCCGACTTGGCCGCCCTCGCGGCAAAAGGCGACGTAGCGGCGGCAGACGAACGGCTTGCGCGCGCGGCCGAGGCGGGGGCGCACACGGGGCTGGTGTCGCTCGTCGGTGCTGGGCCGGGCGATCCGGACCTGCTCACCGTGAAGGCCTTGCAGCGGCTGCAGCGCGCGGATGTGGTCTATTACGATCACTTGGTCGGTGACGGTGTCCTCGAACGCTGCCGGCGCGATGCACGGCGCGTATTCGTCGGCCGGCGCGCCGCGTACGGGCAGGGTGACGATGCGGACTCGCGGCAGCGCGACATCAACGAGGCGCTACTGGCCGATGCGAAGCGCGGCCTTCGCGTGGTCCGTCTCAAGGGCGGCGATCCTCTCGTTTTCAGCCGTGGCGGCGAGGAAGTCGCCGCCCTAGGCCACCACGGCGTCCCGTTCGAGATCGTGCCCGGGATCACCGCGGCCCTGGGCTGTGCCGCGATTGCCGGCATCCCGTTGACGCACCGCGACTGGGCGCAATCGGTGCGCTTCGTCACGGGCCATCGCCGTGGCGGGGACATAGCGCTCGATTGGGACGCACTCGCGCAGCCGGATCAGACCGTTGTGGTCTACATGGGCCTCGCGACATTGCCCATGCTCTGCGCGCAACTGATCGCCCATGGCCTTGCCCCGGCGACGCCGGCTGCGACAGTGGTCCGCGGGACGCTGCCGGACCAGGAAGTGATCGCCGGTCGCTTGGACGATCTCGCGGACCGGGTCGCCACGATCGGCTCAGACGGCCCGGCCACCACGATTATCGGTCGAGTTGCCGGATTGGCAGAGGACCTATCTCCGTAGGTGCCGGTGATGTCAAACTGGCACCGCGTTGCACCAAGTAGGACACGATACGATGCGACCTGTACAACGACGACATCTCCAAGCAAGGGCGAACAATCTGAAGGGAGTTGTTCAAGTCACCGCGACGGTGCGCAACCCGGCCGAGCCGAGTCGGTCTTGGGACGGCTTGTTCCTAGTCGACACGGGCTCCACGGACTGCGTCGTGCCAGCCGACGCATTACGCAGCATTGGCCTAGTCCCTAAGGGGCGCCGGACCTACGAATTCGCCGACGGGCGCGAGGAGACCGTCGATGTCACCAGCGCGGACATCGAGTTCATGGGTGATTTCGTCGGCACGACCGTCTGCTTCGGCCCGGAAGGCGTCGAGCCGATCTTGGGTCTGACGGCGTTGGAGTCCGTTGGCATCGAGGTCGACCCGGTGGAACAGCGGCTCAAGCGTCGGCCCTCGGTGCGGATGAAGCGCCGGTCGCGGCGACTGGCTGCCTGAGACTCGGTGCAGTTCTAGCGTCAGAGCCGCTCGACGTAGGCGTGTACGCTCCGCGCCAGCGCCTGCAAGTCGTACCCGCCTTCGAGCACCGACACTATGCGTCCGCCGGCATGGCTGTCGGCGAGCGCGACGATCAGGTCGGCGGTCCAAGCGAAGTCGTCCTCGGTGAGCATCAACTCGCCTAAGGGGTCCGCCGCATGGGCATCGAACCCAGCCGAGGCAAGGATGAGTTCCGGCTCGAAGGCTTCGATGGCAGGCAACCAGTCGCGTTCCAAGGCACGTCGGTAGTCGACGCTTCCGGTATGCGCCGGCAGGGGCGTGTTGACGATGTTCCGGCGCACCACATCCTGCAGCCGGTACGGGTAGTGCGGGTACTGGAAGCTCGAGCAGACTAGGACGCGTGGATCGTCCCGGAAAGCGGCGACCGTGCCATTGCCGTGGTGGACGTCGAAGTCGAGGATGGCGACGCGCTCGACCGCTTTGCTCGCCAAGGCATGGGCAGCCGCGATGGCGATGCCGTTGAAGACGCAGAACCCCATGGCCGTCGCGGCCTCGGCATGGTGGCCCGGTGGACGAACGGCGCAGAACACGCGCCGCTCGCTCTCGGCTCCCCGGCTGCTGTCGAGGACTAGGTCTACGCCGGCGATCGCTGCGCCGACTGCGACTCGCACCGCCCGCAAGGAGCCGGGGCCCATGAACGTGTCCGGGTCCAGGCGCACCAACCCTTCCGACGGCGCGAGGCGCTCGATGGCATCCACGTAGTCTGGTTCGTGTACGCCGATGATCTGTTGCCGAGTTGCCTCGGGGGCCGTGACGGTTTCGAGATCCGCGAGCAGTCCGGTCTCGTCCAAGTACTCAAGGACGGCCTCGAGACGGGCCGGCCTTTCTGGGTGCCGCGGCCCCATCTCGTGCCCTAGGCACGCCGGGTCGGTAACGAGTGCGGTCATGCTTGGGACTCGGCCAAGGCCTGCTGGATCGCCGGGTTCCGGGCGTAGTCCATGGGCTGTTTGCCGGCCCGGTCGGCTATACGGGGGTCGGCACCCGCTGCCAGGAGGAGTGGGACGATCAGTTTCTTGCCGCGCCGGGCTGCCCTGAGCAGGGGCGTCTCGCCGCGGCGGTTCTGGAAATCGACATCCGCCTTTGCCGCGATAAGAACGCGGACGCAGTCCGCGTAGCCTAGGTTCACGGCGCGGTAGAGCGGGGTCTCGCGCGACGCATCGTAGGCATCCACCGCGGCACCGAGGGCAACGAGCCGCTCGGCCACGCGCGGGAGGTCGAATCTGCACGCCATGTGCAACGGGGTGACCTTGCGGTTATTGGTGATCGACGGCGGCGTACCGTGCTCGACGAACATCTCGACGATCGCGATCCGTTCATCCTGGTGCTTGGCCTCCTCGACGATCTGACCACCGTGCCCCTCGTAGCCGGGTACGCGGCAAGCCGCGATGAAAAGGTGGTCGGCCCAACCCCAATCCGGATTCTCCCCCAAGTGGCGAGCGACCGCGTCCGGCGCTGGAAAGCGGACCGCGTGGACGAGTTCGGGAGGCGGGCGCAGGTCAGCGCGGCTCTTCACCAGTTTCTGTCGGGCCATGCGATGACGAATACGACCGAACGACGGCAAGCATAGCGAACGGCTGTACCCGACGCGACGGACTACAAAGTAGAATGCACGCCCTTTCGCCTGGGCGCTTGGCATGCCAACCGTCTATTTCGAGACGCTTGACGACGAGGTGGTCGCCGTCGACGGCGATGCTGGCGACGTGGTCATGGAACTGGCCCGCGCCGAAGGCATCGACGGCATCGATGCCGAATGCGGCGGCGGCTGCGCCTGCGCAACCTGCCACGTCCACGTGCATCCGGAGTGGATGGCCAAGGTGGGCCCGCCCAGCGACTTGGAGCGCGACATGCTCGAGTTCGACGGCGAGGTCTCGGACACCAGCCGCCTGTCCTGCCAGATCGAACTGACGGACGAACTCGACGGGTTGACCGTCAAGGTAGTCGGTCGCTGATTCGGCTCGGCCTCCCCGCGGCTAGACCAACAGCCTAAAGGGCGCCTCAAGGTACCCGCGCACGGTTGCGAGAAACTCCGCCGCCGGCGCACCGTCGAGGACGCGGTGGTCCCAGGTGAGCGACAGCCGCATCATGGCGGCCTTGCGCGGGGCATCGTCGTCCCAGCGCAACCCATCGTAGATTCGCCCCACGCCCAGGATCCCGGCTTGGGGCGTGTTCAGGATCGGCGTGAACGTGTCGACGCCGTACATGCCGAGGGAGGTCACCGTAAACGTGCCGCCTTCGACATCGCTCAGGCTCAGCGCACCATCTCGGGCACGCTGTGCGAGTTCGGCGGACTCGACCGCGATCTGCTTGAGCGGTTTGACGCCCGCGTCCTTGATCACTGGGACGATCAGCCCTTCCTTCAAAGCGACGGCGAGGCCCACGTGCACGCCTCCGAAACGGCTGATGGCGTCACCCACCAAGGCCGCGTTCATGGCCGGGTGGCGTTTGAGCGCCCGCGCGGCCGCGACGATGACCAGGTCCGTGTACGTTGCCCGGACGCCTTCGTCCTGCCACTCGTCGATGAGTCCCTGGCGTAGCTTGACGGCGTCGTCCATCGCCACTTCCATGTCCATGGTGAGTTGGGCGGTGTCGCGCAGGCTTGCGTACATGCGATCGGCGATGGTCTTGCGCATGCCGCGCAGGGGGACTGCTTCCGCCGTCGGCCCGCTCGCCGGCACGGAGTCGATCTCGGCCCGTTCGCTCGCCTGCTGAACGTCTTCCTTGGTGATCCGCCCGCGCGGCCCGGTGCCGGTCACGGTGGCGAGATCGATGCCCATTTCGGACGCGAGCTTGCGGGCGACTGGCGATGCGGCGACGCGCTTGCCCGACCGTGCCGGGGTAGGCTTGGTCTCAGCCCTGGGGGTCGCGGCGGTGTCGTCCTGGGCTGCGATGTCGCGCTTCGGCTGCGCTGTGGGGAGAACGTCCGGGATGGTCTCGTCGTCGGCGTAGATGTAGCCGACCACGTCGCCCGGCTCCAGCGTGGTGCCCTCGGCGACCAAGTGCTTCACGGTCCCCGTGGTCTCGGCATCCACATCGAGATTGACCTTCTCCGTCTCGAGCCGGTAGAGCAGGGCACCGGCCTCGACCCGCTCGCCGTCGGCCACGTACCACTCTTCCACGGTCCCTTCGTGCATGGTCATTCCGACTTTGACCAGGTAGATCTCGGCAGGCATGTCTTCTCCTAGTTGCTCACAAAACCCCGGCGGCAGACCGCGAAACCAAGGACCTTCGCCACGTCGACGACCCACGGGCCGTCGCGGACGGCCCGCAGCGTCGCCGTCTGGCCAGGCTTGAGGGTACGCTCCCTTTCGCCGTCGAAGGCGAGCACACCGGGGCCGGTCCAGCGGATGGCGTCCTCGAAGCCTACGACCCGCAACTCCGAGATGCCGATGCGCTCGAAGCGCCCGGGCGCTAAGGCAGCGTAAACGCCATTCGGCCCGCTGGCATCGAACTCGAGCGACAGCGCGGTGTCTTCGGCGGCGCTCATCGGACGGGCAAAGCCGCCCACCGAGGTCATGCCAACGCCAGCGGGATCGGCGCGGGTCAACAGCGCCGCTTTGATGCGCGATGGGTCGTCTAGCGCGCGTGCGCCGACGAACCGATCACGCGTGAAGACGGCATCGATCAGCGCGAGATCGGAGTTCTCCCCGTCAATGTCGATGTGAATCGCCTTGGCCTGGTGGGCAACGCCCGCAAGTGGCAAATCTCCGGTCGCGAGCACGCCGGCTGCAGCGCCCGCGGTTGTCGCTTCCTGCATGGTCGGGAACGCATTGTTGGTGCCGGTAGACAGGGCGATGAGCGGCGCGTCGAGCCAGCCCTTGGCAAACGCCCGGTTGGTGCCGTCCCCACCGAGGACGATCACGGCCGCAGCCCCGCGCAACGCGCGTGCGGCGCGGACGGTATCGCCGACGTTCGCATCGATTTCGATGTCGAGCGCCTGCGCGTCCATCTTGAGTTCGTCCACGGCGCGCCGCGCGACGTGGTGCGGATCCGGCATGTAGCGGATTGGTGCCGAGGAGAATGCGCGAATGCCGACCAGGCAGCGGCGCACCATCGCGGACTTCTCTTGGTTGTCGAACACCGACGCGCGAGCAGTCACGCGCCGGACATCCTTGCCGGATGCCGGGTTGGCGACCAGGCCGACGCAGCGAGGCGTCATTCACATGCCGAGCAGTTGCCGCGCTTCGGCGGCGATCTTGTCGGCATTCGGGAGGTAGGTCTGTTCCAGCACGGAACTGAAGGGCACGGGTGAAAACGGTGCGCCGACCCGCGCCACGGGCGCGTCAAGGTCGTCGAACGCCAGTTCCTGGATCTGCGCCGCGATCTCGCCCCCGAGGCCGGCAAACCGTACAGCTTCGTGGACGACCACCGCGCGGTGGGTCTTCTGCACCGACTCGATCACCGTGTCCGTGTCCATCGGCTGCAGGGATTTGAGATCGATCACTTCGGCTTCGATGCCATCGCCGCTCAAGGCCTCGGCAGCCTTGACCGCTTCGCTGACCATCCGGCTGTAGCTGACGAAGGTCAGGTCGCCGCCGGGGCGAACGACTTCCGCGGCACCGATCGGCACCTCGTAGGCCTCCTCCGGGACCGGTCCCTGGTTGCGTAGCGACAGCTTGTTCATCACCACGAACACGGGGTTGTCGTCGCGGGCTGCCGCGATCAGCAAGCCCTTGGCGTCGTACGGCGTGGCGGGCGTCACGACCTTGAGCCCCGGCAGGTGGCAAAGCCACACCTCGAGGCTTTGCGAGTGCTGCGCGGCCATGTTCATGCCAGCCCCGGACATCGTCACGATCGTGATTGGCAACTTCGCGGAGCCGCCGAACATGTAGCGCATCTTGGCCATCTGGTTGGCGATCTCGTCCATGCATTCGCCCATGAAGTCCATGAACATGATGTCGATGATCGGCCGCAGGCCGGTCGCCGCTGCACCGACGCCGAGCCCGACGATGCCTTCTTCCGAAATCGGGGTGTCTACGATGCGCTCCGACCCGAACTCGTCGAGAAGACCGCGGTACGAGCCGAAGACGCCGCCCGCGCCAGCGACGTCTTCGCCCGCGATGAACGCGCCGTCCTGCTCGTTGAGGATGGTCCGCGCCGCCTCGGCGATGGCGCCGACATAGGTGATTTCGCGTTGTGCCGCTTCGGCCATGATCTCTCCTTAACGCGTGGACGCGACTACGCTAGGCGTAGACGTCGTCGAGCAAGGTGTCGGGGTCGGGCAGGGGACTGGACTCGGCAAACTCGATGCCGGCCCTAACCTCCTCGAGCACATTCTCGTGGATCTTCGCCGCGTCGTCGCGACTGAGCACGCCGAGTTCGTCGAGACGGGCCTCGAACATGTGGATCGGGTCGCGCTTCTGCCACTCCTCGAGTTCTTCATCCGTGCGGTAGGACAGGCCCATGCCGCGCACCCCCACGTGGTCGAAGAACCGGTAGGTCTTGCACTCGAGCAAGGTCGGACCTTCACCGGAACGCGCGCGCTCGATGGCGGCGCCTGCCGCCTCGTAGACGGCGACCGCGTCCATGCCGTCGACGATGACGCCCGGCATGCCGTAGCCCGACGCGCGGTCCGCGACGTCGACGATCGCTTGGTGGTTCGCCTGCGGGGTGTACTCGCCGTAGCCGTTGTTCTCGCAGACGAAGATCGCGGGCAGCTTGTAGAGGGCGGCCATGTTGGCGGCCTCGTGAAACGAGCCCTCGTTGCTCGCGCCATCCCCGAAGAATGACACCGCTACGCGATCCGTCTTGCGGAACCTGGTGGAAAACGCGGCCCCGACGGCGATCGGCGGCCCGGCACCGACGATGCCGTTGGCCCCGAGCATGCCGAGGTCCATGTTCGAGATATGCATGCTGCCGCCCTTGCCGCGGCAGTACCCGGTCGCGCGTCCGAAGAGTTCCGCGAACATCCTGTCGAACTCGCCGCCCTTGGCGATCAGGTGACCGTGTCCGCGATGCGTACTGGTGATCCAGTCATCGTCGCTCAAGTGCGTCATGACACCGGCGGCCACGGCCTCTTCGCCGACATACAGGTGCAGCGCGCCGGGTATCTTGCCGGCTTCGGCCATGCGACCCGCTTCGGTTTCGAAAACCCGGATGCGGACCATGCGCCGATGTATGTCGAGCAGGACCTCGTCGCTAGGCTGATCCACCAACTCTCCCCTCCATGCGCTTTTCGTTTGCCGCAAGTGTACGGCAACGGGAGCGTCAAGCGTACGCGCGCTCTGTGAGCGCGTGCGCGCTCGGCGAACGGCATTGGGCTAAGCTCGAACGCTTTCCGCATTTCGGTCGCCATATGCCCGATTCATGCGAGGGGCAAGCCCCTCGCGCTCCCCGCGTTGCCAGGACACGAGCGCGCTTGCCCGACGCCTATGGCCTACCCCCCAACTCACCTTTGCTCGCGTGGTCGACCGTGGAGGCCCGGCTCGCCCGAGCGCGCCACTACTGGCTGGCCACGGCCAGCATCGACGGTGCGCCGATCATGCGCCCAGTCGACGGCATGTGGGTGGACGCCGCGCTCTATTTCGATGGTGATCCGGCCACGCGCTGGCGGCGCAACCTCGCGGTGAATGAGCGGGCGTCCGTGACGCTCCAGGAGGCGGACAGCGCGGTGATCCTGGAGGGAGCGGTTTCCCGGGTCACGCCTGACGCGCACCTGGCTTCGTCACTGGCGGCACAGGCGAACGCGAAATACGAGGCGGCCGCGCAATCGGCCGCCGACTACGGTGTCGAGATCTGCCGGTTCAAGCCGCACAGCGCATTGGCGTGGACGCTGCTGTTCCAGGACGCCACGCGGTTCAGGTTCTCTTAAGCGCGTTCGCGCTCAACCCATCGTCCTAGGTAGCCAAAGCACCACCTCCGGCACTGCGAGGAGGACCGCCACGGTCAATACGTCGGCCACGAAGAACGGTCCGATGCCGCGAAACACGTCCTGCAAGGGTATCGCAAGCGACTGGCCTTCGGCGCCGCGCAGTTCGCGCGCGACCCCGGCCACCACGAAGCAGTTCAGTCCGATGGGCGGCGTGATCAAGCAGATCTCCGCCATCTTCACCACGACGATGCCGAACCAGATCGGGTCGTAGCCGAGCGCAACGACGGCGGGATAGACCACCGGCAAGGTGAGTACTAGCATCCCGATGGCGTCCATGAACATGCCGAGCACGGCATAGGCGAGCAGGATGCACACGATGATGAGGAGCGGGGGCACGTCCAGATCGACGACCCAATCCGCGAATGCGCCGGGCAGGCCGGCAAAGCCGAGAAAGCGCACGAACAGGAATACGCCCCAGACCAGCGTGAAGATCATCACGGTGAGCTTCGCCGTCTCCATCAGCGCCTCGCGCAGCCGACCCCGCATCTCCCCGAATGCCCGTTGCCGATAGGCTTGGAAGACGTACAGGCCGAACACCACCATGGCCCCCAGCGCGCCGGCTTCGGTCGGTGTGGCGGCCCCTGAATAGAGCGCGCCGAAGATGATGCCGACGACCAGGAAGATCGGTAGTGCGCCGGGCACGCTGGCCACGCGCTCGCGCCAGCTAAACCCGCTGATCGGCTGTCCAAGGCCGGGGCGGAGCGCGCACATGGCGATGATCAAACCCGCGTAGATCAGCACGGAAACCACGCCGGGAAGCAAACCGGCGAGCAACAGCTTGCCGACCGACTCTTCGACGATGATCGCGTAGATCACCAGGATCGCGGATGGCGGGATCAGCGATGCCAGGGTTCCGCCGGCCGCGATGACACCGGCGGTCAGGCGCTTGCCGTAGCGGTTCTTCAGCATGTCGGGGATGGCCACCCGCGAAAACACCGCCGCGGTGGCCGTGGACGCGCCGGACACTGCGGCGAAGCCGGCACTCGCGAATACGGTGGACACCGCGAGGCCACCGGGCACCCAGCCAACCCAGCGCCGGGCGGCTTCGAAGAGGCGACCCGTGAGACCAGCATGAAACGCGAGAAAGCCGATCAGGATGAACAGCGGCAGAACGGACAGCGGGTAGGTGACCGTCTTGGAATGCGGGATGGTGCCCGCCACTGCGGCCGCAACACCCCATCCCTTAAGTAGGACGAGTCCAAGGAAACCGGTCAGCGCGGCGGCGATGTAAACCCGCACGCCGAGAGCGACCAGGGTGACCAGCATCACCACGCCGCCGATGCCGATCCAGAACTCGTCCGTGCCGGTCATCGGGAGGCGTCCGATTGACCGCCGCTTGCGAGCGAGATCTCCTCCGCGGCCAGGGCGGCGGCGTCCTTGATGACCGGTACGGCGACCGGGGTCAGGTCCGGGCGCAGGGCAAGCCGCAGGTAGCCTGCGATCTGCACACCGAGGCGCAACAGCAAGACGCTCAAGGCCATCGGCACGGCGAGTTTCGCCGGCCAGGTGGCGAGTTCGATGTCGATCGTGCTATCGCCGAACTCGAACGCGCGCTCGAAGTGCTGGTACGAATACGGGATCAGCACCGCGACGATGAAGGCGGCGAGCGCGGCACTCGTCAACTCCGCGCCCCACAGCCACCGTCCTTCCAGTCTGGAAATCAGCAACTCCATGCGCACGTGCCCGCCGACGCGCTGGACGAACGCGATGGACAGCACTGCGAAGCCGACCATGGACACTTCCACGATGTCGATGTAGCCGAAGATCGGTGCGGCGAACACGGTGCGCATCAGGATCTGCGCAACGCCGAGCAGCATGAGGAGGAAGATCAATGCGCCGGCAACGAGGTTCAGCCCGTTCTCGACCACGCCGAGCGCGCGGTCGCACGACTCGAGAACGCGGCCGAATCGGTCCTGCAAGGGCGGGCTCAGTCGTAGGTCTTGCCGACGGCGGCGTAGATGGCATCCACCAAGCCGCGCGCGTCGAAACGGTCTTGGTTGTCGGCGATCCAGTCGTCGATGACGGGCTTGCCGGCCCGGGCACGGAAGTCGGCCAATTGGGCGTCCGTGTAACGGACTTCAACCAGTGTTTCCTTGAGCATAGGCAGGTTTACCCGGTCAACATCGACGTAGGCTTGGATTTGCGCCGCGATCACGTCTTCCTTCACGTCGTCCAGGAGTTGCCGGTACTGGGCGGGGAGACCTTCATAGGCGGTCCGCGAGAAGGCCAACGGGCAGTCCGCGGTGCCCGGCGACAGGTTGCCGGTGAACCAGTCCGCGACTTCGTGGAGCCGGTAGGAGACATGGCTATAGGTGAACGGGAAGGCCGCAGCGTCCATGGTGCCTTGCTGCACCCCGGTGTAGACCTCTGTCGCGGTCGAACTCGCTGGGGTGGCGCCGAGGCGCTGCATGGCCTGGCCGAGACCACCGCCAGCCCGCACCGTCATGCCCCGCCAGTCGGCTAGGTCGAGGGGTGGCTGCCCACGGCCGACGAACTCGTACTGGGGTAGGAAGGACGACGTGTAGACGATGGCGTTCCACCGCGCCAGTTCGCGCACGACCGCAGGGTGGGCGTACACCGCTTCGCGGATTCGGCGGTTGTCCTCCCAACTGGCCATGGGTAGGAACGGCAGCGTCAGCGCCATCAACGCCGGGTTCTTGCGGGGGTGGTAGAAGTTGCAGAACATCGCCACCTCGAACGCACCGATGGCTAGCCCGTCCAGGTTCTCGCGTGCCTTGGAGAGGGCTTCCCCGTAGTCGAGAGACAACGTCCAGTTGCCCCCGGTCTTGGTGGACACGGCATCCGCCAAGGCATCGGCGATCACCGTTCCGGCGCGCGGCTTGCCCCAGAGAGAGATGTTCCACTTGAGCTTGGGGCCTTCCACCTCCGCCGTGCTCGCCGGGAAGCAGGCCAAGAGGCTCAAGAGCGCCGCGGTCGCGCATGACTTGCGCAGACCGACGCCAACGGGATTGTTCAAGGTTGCGCTCGCTCGCGTTCGGGGGCCAGCAGAAACTACACCGAAGCCGTGCCGCGATGGAAGCCGAACTCGCCTCCGAGTAGTTCGTTCCGGACGAGGACGAGCCGGCAGGCGCTGCCCTCGGCGGCTGCGCGCACGCTCGGCGCGATGCTAAGCTGACCCGATGGACTCCACGCTCATCGCTCCCAGCTTGGCCCAGCAACCCGTTTCGGTGACGCGCAAAATGGCTGCGTCGTTGCCGGAGTTACGTGCCGTCGCGCAAGCCAAGGGGCTGACCATCCACCATCTCGGTGCCGGCTACCCCAACCCGGAGGTCACCGATCCGCGTGGCTTCATCGCCCATGAGCAGGCCTTTTTCGAGCACTTGCGCCATGCCGAAGGCGTCAACGACCCGACGGCGCTTCCCGAGTACTTGCGCGAGTCCTACGCCTATACCGACACACTCGGCCCGGTGAGCCCGCGCGAGTCGTTCGCGGCCGTGTACGGCAACGACTGGAAGGTCGACATCGACCCCGCCAAGCTGCTGCCCACGGTCGGCGCGACCGGCGGCATCAGCCTCATGTGCTCGTTGTTCGAGCGCCCCGGAACCCCGATCGCCTACATCACGGACGCACCGACCTATGCTGGCTTCGTGGCGCGTGCGGCGCTGTGTCGCCACGCGCGGATCTACAGCGTCGACATGGACGAGGAGGGGCCGCACCCGGACGGCTTGCGGGATGCCGTACGCCGAGCCCGCGACGACGGGTTCTACGTGCCGTTCTACTACACGGTTCCGGATGGCCACAACCCGGCGGGTTTCTCGTTCAGCACCGCGCGCCGCCACGAAATCCTGGACATCGTGCAGAGCGAGGGGCTCCTGATCGTGGAGGATGCCCCCTACGTCTACATCAGCTACGCCGAGCCGGCCGAACGACCGCAGCCGTTCATCGCCCTCGACCCCACGCGGACGGTGCACCTGTTCACCGGGTCCAAGATTGGCCTGCCGGGCCCCCGGGTGGGCTTTGCCTACTCGGAGGCGGTTGTCGAAATCGAGAGCGGCACCCGGGCTCCGCTCGCCGACCTATTGCTCACCGAAGCCAGCGCCGACATCCTGTTCCACAACCCCCAGGCGCTCCGCTCATTCGAGTCGCTGCTGTTCGACGAGTCGTTCCAACGTCGCGACTCCCTGTGGCCAGTGGCGGAGAAAAAGCTCGCCGTCTACCGGGAAAACCGGGCAGTCCTGCTCGACGGACTGCACGGCAAGTTAGGCTCTCATCCCGACCGGTTCCGCTGGACCGAGCCGCAAGCCGGGTTCTTCAGCGTGTTCACGTTCCTCGACCCCGACATCGTCACCGACGACGAATTCGTCGCGACGCTAGTCGCGGAGCATGGCGTCGTCGTGATTCCCATGTACGACTTCTACCCGCCGGACGCCCGGCAACGCAATCCTCACGCCGGCTTGAACCAGTTACGGCTGTCGTTCTGCTTCACGGAGAGCGTTGGCCGCAAGCGCGTTGCCGACCTTACGGCGGCGGTCGCTGCGTTCGCGGACGCAGCGCTTGCAGTTGGGTGAATGGCGCTGCACCGGCGATCTAGGGGTCCCCGCCGGCCGCGACGGCTTCGCAACGGCAGTTGGTCTTGCGTTCGGTGCGTACACGGACCCAGACCAACTCGCGCTCAGGATCCAGCGGATATACGTCCGTACGATCGACGCGGACGGCGTCGGTACGGCGCCATGACTCCTGGATGTCCTGTGTCGCGACTTCGCCGTCGGTACCGCGTGTGCGTACGCGCAGCGTGTAGTCGCCGCTCGACGCCGGGCAGCCGTCGTGTTCGACCGATGTCTCGACGCGGACCTTGTCGTACATCGGCACGTAGGAGATCGACACTTGGGCCTGGCACTCGGGCCCGACCACGGTGGGCTTCAACTCGATCTTGTATTCGTGGCGGATCTCGCCGCCCAGTTCGAGCGACTTCTCTTTCTCGGCTTCGAACACCGTCTTTTTGAAACTACGCTCCGAGGCGGCCGAAGCCGGTATGGCAAGCAGGGAGACGCTGGCCACGAGCGCCGCGAAGCGCACACTCCGCTGGCAACCGGTCACCGAGTCCAGCCTAAGCGGTCGCGGGCTGCGGGGCGGCAACCGCTTCGCGATAGGCGCGCGCGGGTGGCGGTATCGCCAACCGCCGGCGCACGTCGTCCACCGGGAGAGGCAACAGGCGTTCCCAATCCTGCTCGGGTAGCCAACTCGCGTGGCGCCCAGCTTGGTATGCCGTCCAGATCGCCTTGGGGACCCGGCTGCCGGCTCTCTGGAAGCCTTTCCAAGTGCCAGCCAAGGTGATGAGTCCGAGTCCCTTGCTGCGCGTCTGGGCGTAGGTGAACGCCAGCAGGCAGACCTCGCCGAACGGATCGCGACCGTAGCCGGTGAGGGTATGCCACAGATCGTGCTGTTCGCGCATCCTCTCGGCGTAACGCTTCATGTCCGCGTCGTCGAAACGCGTGTGGCTACCACCCACCATGCTGGCTTCCACCAGTCCGTCCGCGGAAAGGTCCTCGCGGTAGACGAAGTCGTGGTATGCGCGGCCAAGCGTGCCGCTCGGGAGTCTAGCGAGGGCGGCACGGTCGCGGAGCGTGTCAAGCAGGTCGATCCGCTCCGCGAGTACCCGGCGCCCGACGGGCGTGGACTTGAACCGGAGCGCGCCACGACGAAGCGAGGGCAACCCCAGGGCACGGGTGATTTCGAACACCCGCGGCGTGTCGTCCGGATCGGCCACGAGTTGGCGAAGGGCATGCAGCGTGGCGCGGACGCGGTCGACGCGAGCTGTTGCCATCGTCAGGTGACCTCGTTCAGGCGACCCGTTTCGACCTCGTAGACGAAACCGCGGACGCGGTCGCGGACCGGGATGAAGGGACAGGCCTCGATGCGCCGGATCGACTGGCGGACATCTTCCTCGGCGTCCGGGAACGCTTCCATGGCAAAGGTCGGTCTGAGGCCCGTATCCGCCTCGATGGCCGCCTTCACGTCATCGTCCTTGAAGGTCACCATGCCGCAGTCCGTGTGGTGAAGAAGGATGATCTCCTCCGTGCCCAGGAGGCGCTGCGAGATCACCAGCGAGCGGATGACGTCTTCGCTGACCACGCCCCCGGCGTTGCGGATCACGTGTGCGTCGCCCTCATCGAGACCGAGCAGGCGCGCGGGATCCATGCGGGCGTCCATGCAAGCGACTATTGCCGTCTTGCCGGCCGGTGGAATGGGCAGGTCGCCCTTGTCGAAGGCCTGAGCGTACTTCGCGTTGTTGGCGAGGCAGGCCTCGGTGAATGAGTCGGACATGGCATGCCCTCAAGAGTGTGCCTGACGCGGCCAATATAGAACTTCGTCGCGCTGACATCCATACGCCGTCGGCTCCGGGTTCGGCGACCGCTTGCGATGGCCTCCGGGTTCTCAAGTCCAAGGCCCAGTTGCTTCACCGCGGGTGAACTCAACAGATGAGCGAAGTTTCTTACCGTCGGAACTTGGCGGGTACTGGATGGGGCAGAGCGCCGCTAGGCCTCTTCAGTGGCGAACTCGGCTACATCTCCACGGCCAAGAGTTCGAGGAAATCCTTTCTCTGTTGCTCGCTCATCTCCTCGAAGATCGGCACCAGCATCTCCGTGACCGGCAGGTCCACGAACTCCGGTGACTGGGTCTGCATCGCAGCGGCGATGTTGTGCAGGCCATTGCCTTCTTCGGAGCCGGCCATCAGCGGAACGCTGACGGTCTCGGGCCAGTACATCTGCGACGGTTGCTCTTCTCCGTAGGGGTTCTTGCGGCCGACGTATTGCTCGATCGCCGCCTGCAGCGCTTGTTGGTCTTCGCGGCGTTTCCGCCCACCCTCGCTGCCGTAGAAGGCACCGGACTGGTTGCAGATGGCAGCCCACCGGGCCCGGATGTGGAATCCCCGTATCGCCAGCGCCTGTTCCGGTTCGCCGTCGCCCCCGGTGATCTTGCCGTCCTTGACGATGATGAAGTAGCCAGCCTTCTCCCGACCACCCTTCATGAGTCGAGCGGGAGGATGCGTATAGCACTCGGTGAATGCCCACTCGAAATCCGCAGGCAAAGCCGCAGCCTCGAGGATCTTGACCGCCGCAGCCGCGCAGGCTTCGCCCCACTCCTTCGACCCGAACTCCCCTTCCTTCTTCAAGGTGGACATGTCGATCACGTATGACATTTTTCTTCCTCGTGCCATCGGGGCGTTCCACTCGGGTCAACGTAGCACACTCCCGAAACAGGGCGCGACAAGCCGATCGCTCGGGTGTACGTGGGTCAGTACGGGCAGGATCGCGCAGCGCCATCCTGCCGCGTCACTCGCTATACTCCGCAAGCACGTTCTCATTGACGGGCAGGCCACGGCGGGCATCACCTTGCCTAGCAGACCGGACACTTAGGCGGACGCGAGTACAGTGGCAACCGACGATGTCCGAGAAACCGTTCGCCGGCATCTGCGCTACGGTTTGTCGCTACCCGAGCGCGCCTTGCGCAGCACCGCCGGCGTCGTCGGCGGCGCGTTGCGGGAGTCCGCCGCGGTCCTGTTGCCGCGCGCCTTTCGCGATGCCAAGACCTATCGCGTCTTCGTCGGCCAGATGCTGGACTTCATGGCCGAGGACATGGGCGGCGTGCAGCGACCATTGGCATCCCGTGACGACCGGGTGGACGATTACGTTG
Organism: Candidatus Azotimanducaceae bacterium; assembly: GCA_965203685.1. GTDB lineage: Bacteria > Pseudomonadota > Gammaproteobacteria > Pseudomonadales > Azotimanducaceae > VXYL01. The sequence goes on along the minus strand of OZ241908.1, from coordinate 2,854,185 downwards.
CCCGCAAGACGGTCGGCAACTTCGTGGAGCTTGCGAGCCTCGCCACTGTCCATGTGTCGCCGATGCTCATCCTGGCCCTCGTGAGCGACATCGCCTACGGGTCGAAGGCGTACCTGCGCGAGTTTGCCGAGGAACTCGAAAGACGCGGCGTCATTGCCGATGCGACGCGGGTCCAGAAGGCGGACGACCTACTCGAGGTGGTGGCCGATGCCAGCGAACGAACCGCGACGGCGTTCGATACGCCGCCGCTGTCCGTCGAAGGCTTGCGGCAGACGGTTCGCGAGACGCGTGAATCGCTCGCCGAGGTGGACGTGGCCAGCGTTCTGCCCGAGGTCGAACTGCGACGGCTTTGGGAACGGATCGGCGACACTGCCCAACGCCAAGGCGTGAGCGCGTTCGACGTCTCGGGCGTGGTGACCTTGGGTTCTCTGAAGCAGATCGGGAAGGTGGGCAGCGGGGCGCTGTCGAGCGTCCAGGCCGCGGGCACCTTGCTCGACCGGCATGTCTTCGACCACTACCGCGAGGTCCTCGGCGAGATCGAAGCCAAGGGTTTCTACCCGAGCCTTGCCACCGTGAGCCGACCCTACACCGAGGCGGTGTGGCGCAACTTTGCCGCGGACCGACCGACGTTGACCGAGGAGTTCCTCGCCACCGGCGGTGTCCGCCGCACCTGGCACCAAGCGCGTGACTGGGTCAGGCGGCGTCGGGCGGAGAGCTAGCGTACTCCGGCCAAAGCGCGCTGTAGTGCTCGGCAAGCGGTCGGCCAATGTAGAACCCGCGGACCATCAAGCGCGGCGTTGATTGCGCATTCGGTGCCGGTGCGTGCAGCAGCCGGGCATCGGCGAGCACCACGTCGCCCGGCTCGCCGGTCAATTCGACGACCCGGAGGTCGACGCCGTCCACGCGATGGGCCTGTGCGAGATACCGGGCTCGCTGGGCGTTGTCCTCACCTAGGAGGACGTTGAAATACGGCTTCTTCCGTAGTGCCTGCTTGAACGCCTTCGAGCGCAGTTCACGGCCCGGCGCGTCAAGTAGGCGGTGTGAGCCCGCGACGAGCAGCGTGCCGCCGCCGCCCGCGAGAACCTGGCCGAGGAAGCCGAGTGCGATGATGCCCGGCACTCCGGGTCCGCTGACCCGCGGGGCGTCGGTATGCCAAACCTGTCGCGGTATCGACCATTGCGTGACCGGCCCCATCGGGCTCTGACCGGGCAGAGTCATCAGCAGCAGGGCCGCGTGCCGCCCGACGGCGTCGTCGGCCATGAGTTGGCTGGCACATCCATTGAGCTCTTCGGTATAGACCGCGTTCAGATGCGGCTTCAGCGCTCGGGTCACCCGCTTGCGCCGGTGTTTGAACTCGCCGTCCGGCACGTTCGAATCGCCGAGACCGGCGCTCATCAGGGCGCTCTGCACGCGGTCGGCGAGTGGCTTCCAGACGTCGTCGGGAAGCCCGCCGTGCAGGGTCAGCAAGCCGTCTTCGGCGAACGTCTCAAGCTGATCGTGGGAGAGGATCATGGGTCTCGCCGGCGCGCAGTATGCTTAGCCCGGTTCATAAGAGGGTAGCACCATGGCAAATCGAACCGTTCTTGTCACCGGGGGCGCGCGGGGGATCGGCAAGGGTATCGCCCGTGCTTTCGTCGAGGCTGGCGACAACGTCATGATCGCCGATCTGGCCGACCCCGAAGGCTGGCGCTATGCATTGGCTTCGGAGTCGGAACTCAAGGCGACGGCGGCGGAACTCTCGGTGGAGGCGACACCCGTCGATGTCACGGATACGTCATCGTGCGCGGCCGCCGTCGAGGCGACAGTCGACACCTTCGGCGGTCTGGACGTTCTCGTGAACAACGCGGGCGTTGTCGACAGCGGGCCGATCGCCGAGTTCTCCGAAGAACGCTGGGACCGGATTTTCGCCGTCAACGTCAAAGGGATCTTCCTGATGACGCGTGCGGCGGTCGCAGCGCTGCGCGGCTCCGACAACGCCGCGGTCGTCAACACCGCGTCGATCGCCGGCAAGCGGGGTGCGCCGCGCATGGCGGCCTACTGCGGCTCGAAGTTCGCGGTGGTCGGCATCACGCAGTCCTTCGCGCTGGAACTCGCACCGGACGGGATCCGGGTCAACGCCCTGTGTCCGGGGATGGTGGGCACTGCCATGTGGCACGACCACTTGATGGCGAACCGTCCCGAAAACGACTTCGAGACGCGCATGCAGGAGATGATCCCCTTGGGAAGGGCGCAGACCGTGGACGACATGGGCCAGGCGGCCGTGTTCCTGGCGAGTGCGCCGAACGTGAGCGGGATCGCGCTGAACGTGGCGGGCGCCTACGAGATGCACTAAGCGAACGGTCCGAGGAGCAAGCCCATGTCACTCTTGAACGCAACCGCAACAACCTACGACGGTGCCTTGCGGACGATCGCCCCGCTCGATGGCATCGCGCCGCTCCTGCTGCGGCTGATCCTCGCGCCGGTCATGGTGCAGGCTGGCTGGAACAAGCTGGTGGGCTTCGAAGGGACGGTGTATTGGTTCGGCAACAGCCTGGGGATGCCGTTCCCGGAACTGATGGCGGCGTTGGCCATGAGCGCCGAACTTGGTGGCGGTGTGCTGCTGCTGATCGGCCTCGGCACGCGCATCGTGGCGATTCCGCTGATGGTCACCATGCTCGTCGCGGCGCTCGCCGTGCATTGGGACAACGGCTGGCTGGTGCTGTCGGATTCGAGCAGTTGGCTCGCCAACGATCGCGTGATGGAAGCCGCCGAACGCAAGGCCGCGGCCATCGAGATCCTGCGCGAGCACGGCGACTACCGATGGCTCACCGGCCGCGGCAGCATCACCATACTCAACAACGGCATCGAGTTCGCCGCGATGTACTTCGTGATGCTCCTGTCGCTGTTCTTCACCGGCGGTGGCAGGTTCACCAGCGTGGACGATCTGATCGCTCGCTGGTGGGCGGGCCGTCGCTCAGGCGCGTCCGTACAGGTCTAACGGCGACGGCGCGCCCGGTCCCGACGCAGGGCCGCCTGGCCCCGCTCCACGAACTGCTTCAGCCAGTCTTTCATGCCCGGTACGGCCAGCCACGTCGCGCGCATGTCCTCGCGGTACACCCAGGCTTGGTACTCGCCCCCGGGGAGCAAGTCCTGCTCGTCAGCGGGCGGCTGTTCGATCCTGTTGCGAAGCAGATACTGCAAAACCCGGGGCAGATCCTCGACGGCGCTGCCTATGGCTTCGGCGGCCTCGGGTTCGCGCTCGAGGCGATACAGCGCCAAGCCGACGCCGTAGCGCGTCTCCGCAAACATGTCGTCGCCGTAGCGCTCGCCCAGCGCGAGGGCTTCGGCGTCGCGACCGTTGCGCAGCAACAGGTTGATCAGTTCAATCCGGTAGCAGTGATTGTCCTGACGATTCAGCCGTAGGTACAGCGCCATCAGATCCTCGTACCGGTCGTCGCCCTCGTCGAGCAGATCGATGTAGTCCGAGAGCAGGCCGAGCGCAGGTCGGTTGTCGTCAACGACCCAAGGCAACGCCCCCTCGTGATCGTCGGGCCACGAGCGCTCGAGCATGTCCGCGCCACGCTGAACGATCGCCTCGTGCCACCGGTTGTCCTCGCCGCCGAGGAGTTCCTCGTGCTCTTCGAGATAGTCGGCGAGGTCGGCCAGGATGACGAAACTGTCCACGGCTTCCTCGTGTTCGAGGAGCCAAGGTACCCAGACCTCGAGGTCAGCCACGTCGTCATCGGAGTAGAGCGGGCCGTCGTCGAGACTTCGCCACTGCGCTTCCAGGCTCTCGATCGGTGCGGCTGTCTCCGGCACATGGGCCTCGCGCAAGAGGTCGTCATCCTCGGTGCCTTGCATGCGCCGCCACCTCGGCGTGGCGAGCGGACGCTCGACCGCCTCGTCGATCCAGTCGACCAGTTCGCCGAACGCCGGCGGCAGGAACCATCGGAAGTACTCTTCGCGTCCGTACTGGGCATCGGTCTCGAAACGGCTGATCAACTCAAACATCGGGTCATCCACTTCGACACCGGCTTCGAGCAGGTGTACACACCAGTCGGCGGCCCGATCCTCGGCTTCGTCGTGCCGCCCTTCCTCGGTCAGCAGCACCAGTTCTTGAAGTGCCGTATCGGGATCATCCGGGGCGGCTTCCGCAGCCGTCTGAACGTGTCGCCAGGCGCGGTCGAAATGCCCTTGGGCGTGGAGAACCATCGCGAGACGGCGGTTCGCAACGCATCGGACGAAGGCATCGTCATTGGCGCTGAAGCGCCGGAGCATGGTCTCTTCGTCGCTCGGCCGCTCGAGTTCCCGATAGCTGTTGGCGAGCAACTCCATCGTGTCCAGGCAATGGTCCGGTGCGAGCCCCCCGGCAGTGACTCTCGGTGCGAGCAGGTCAACGATGTCTTGCGATGCTCCGGAGGTGTGTAACCACTGCGCGATGTACATCAAGCCGAGGTCGGGCAGTGCACCAGACCGTGCAAGACGTAGCCAATGCGAAGACGGGCGAGTTTCCGCCAGGGCGGGCCAGAGGCTGTTGGGGAGTATCGGGATCTCGAGCGAGAAGTTGCTGCAGCCGGCCCCGAACGTGCGACCAGATCCGCACGGGCACGGCGCGTCCGGTCCGGGTTCCGGCATGGGCACGGGTTCGAACCCGTTGGCTTCGACCGGCATCACGTTCCACAGCTTGCGCGCGAGCCAGCACGCCACCTTGTCCGGCACCTCGGACACTTCGAACAGTCTGGGCGCAAGATCCGGGAACGTGGTCCTGGCCCATGCCAGGTACGTGTCCGGATTCGCACCGTCGGCTAGCTGCTCGACGACGCTGGTCTCAAGGGCGTCGAGTTCAGCGATGATTCTCAGCAACTCTTCGGTGATCTCCTCATCCGTCGGCTCCGGGCTCCCGCCGCGACTCTCAGTCGTCGTCATGGCGCGCTGATCCGCACCGACTGCGTCGCTGTACGCCCTTCGTCGATCAGGAGCGCAATGCCGCCTTCGGCGAGGCTGGCATCCTCTGCCGTAAGCACGGCTGTACCGTCGATGCTGCCCGTGATCGTCGACCCCTGTGCTGCGATCTCGAACTGGTAGGTTCGGTACAACTCGAGCGGCTGGTCGGTCTCGGCCAGGACCGTCGTGCCGTCGAGTTCGCGCACCAACTGCGCCTTGCCGCCGTCGGTCAGGACTAAGGCGTAATACCGCCGCATGCCTTGCACGCGCGCGGCAATGCCGACGCGACGGACCAGATGCGGCGTGATGTCGGCGCTGACTCGGTAGTCCTGCCAGTCACGGCTGCCGTGGAGCAGGAGTCCCGTACCGCGGTTGTGCACCAGTCGGAACGACTCGCCCCAACGCGGCAGGTACTGGTCGACGCCGTTGACCCAGGCTCGGTGCCACATTGTGCCGGGCAGGCGCGACAGCGTGACGTCCGGAGTGCCCTGCCAGTCAAGGCGGTCTAGGTACAACGTGCCTCCCGCAGGCGCGGAGACGATCGAGACGCCGACGGCGGCGACCGGGTAGCCGCCGACATCCGGGACGGTCCAACTCAACCCGGCCTTCCCGCCGGGCTCGAGGGTCGTCGTCGGACTCCGGAGTGTCTGCAACTCGTCGTCCGCGTTGAAGACGCGAATGCAGATGGCGACGCCAACCGCGTCGTCGGTGGTCTTGGCGAGTTCCACGTCTGCACTGACGGTCTGCCCCGGGCTGAGCGACGGACTGGCCATCAGACCGTAGCCCCGCCGCTCGAAGTAGCGCGCCGTGTCCAACGAGTCGACGAACGTCGACGTGGTGGCGCGGGCCGTCGTGCCCGGCTCGAGCAGGTCGAAGCGGATGGCCAGGTTCTTGCCTTCGCGGTTCTCCACGGCACATTCGTGGCCGGTGAATCCTTGCACGGCGCCGGGGTAGGCGAAGTGGTAGCGGGCACCGCCCTTGGGCGGTTCGAACGTCGAACCGTTGAGCGTGCGGCCCATGCGGCTGATCCTGGTAGCCTGGGTGACTGCATCGCTCACCCCGCCGCCGCTGTCGGCACTGGGCAGGTAGCAGATGTCGGACACGGGGCCACGCCAGTCCGGCCCGGCGTCGATCCCCCCGAGCCCATGCTGGATGCCGAGCAGGCAACCGAGGTTGCCGGAGTTGCAGTCCGTGTCCCAACCCGAGGTGTTGACGATCATCAAGGCGCGCTGGAAGTCGTCGTTGCCGTGCAGCAAGCCGTGGATGATCAGCCCGTGGTTGGGCACCATGTGGCAGTTGCCGCCGTACTTGTCGTAGCCGTAGTTGGCCTTGATCTCGGCGAACGTGGCGCGCCAGTCGTCGCCGTGCTGCGCGTGCCAGCCCCGGATGTCGCCGATCATCCGGTACAGGACGCTGTCCTTGGGAATCTGGCTGACGCCGATGTCGATGAGCTTGTTGGTGTCGGACTCCTCGAACGCGGCGGCTTCCATGGCGGCAAGGACCTGTGCGCCGTAAACGGCTTCGCCGTCGTGGGAGACGCTGGCGGCCCGGCGGGCGAGGTCGGCCGCCTGCTCGGGATCGCCCGGGGACACCATGGCCCAGCCGTCGATGAAGATTTGCGCGCCGATCTGCTCGGCCACCACCTTCCCGTTGACCGCGATGGAGCCGCTCGCCGGGGCGTCGATGCCCGACGACAGGCGCATGTAGGCCGTGTGCTCGGTCGAGTTGCCCAATCCGCCCCACCACAGGATCGTGCGGTTCTCGATCAGGTAGTTGAGCCAGGTCTGCCCGATCTGCTTCGGGGTCAGTTGGGGATCGCAGTTGTAGTCTTCGAGTGCCCGGATGAAGGTGAACGTCCCGCTGATGTCGTCGTCGGTGACGATCAACGGTACGTCGAGCTTGTCGTGGACGTAGTAGTCGATTTCTCCGAGGCGCTCTTCGATGCGTTCATTGGGCCAGCCCTCGAAGGGACGGCCGAGGTAGACGCCGATGATCTTGCCGAGGACGCCGGCGTAGACGCGCTCCTCGTAGTCGGCGGGTAGGGTGGCTGGCACGGGCATCTCCATTACGGGCTGTTCGCCCTATAGTATCGCCCGCCGGGTAAGAAGGATCGGACATGGCACGCCTCAAGCCGAGCAAGGTCTTCGAGATGCCGGATCTCGCCGAAGACGGCGAGATCGTGTCGCGCCGCGAGACCGAGTTTTTCGTGAGCAACGGCTTCTTGATCAAGCGGCGCCTGCTTGCCCGCAAGGCTGTCGAGGAAACCTTGGACCGTGCGTGGGCGCACCTGCTGGAACACGTGCCGATGGACGCCGACGCACGGACGCTCACGAAGAGCGACCCCTCGACCTGGCGGGATCCAGCATGGGGGCCGCTCAAGAAGCCCGACGAGGCCGGGCCGTACCAAGGCCGCCAACGGATCTACCACGGTGGCGCGACCGTGAAGCTGCACGATTTCGGGAGCGCCGATTGCCTTGTCGACCTGCTGCCGAACAACCGCGACGTGCGCGCGATCGCGACGGCGCTACTCGGGGATTTGCGTCCCAGCGAGCGCACACGGGGGGTCTACGCACTCTTCCCGACGACGATCCCGGACGACGAACGAGGCCTGGCGAGGCGCAACGCCACGGCACTCGGCCCCCATACGGATCGGGTTTGCCAGCAATTGAACGCCTGTGCCTACTTGAGCGATGTCAGGCCGCGCAACGGTGGCTTCACCGTTTATCCCGGTAGCCACCAGGTGATGTTCCGCGCCCATCGCTATGCCGCCAACTGGTCGCCGCAACCCGATTTCCGCGATGCGCTCAAGCGCGTCGTGGACGAGATCCAGCCGGTCGAACTCGTGGGCGAGGCGGGCGACGTCATCTTCTGGCACGGCCGAACGGTGCACTCGAGTGGCATTCACACGGGCGACGACGTCCGCTGGGCCGTATTCGCGGATTTCACGCGCGATTTCGAGACCCTCGATGCGGACGAACACAGGGAAGTTGGCCAGTACGAGTGGTTCAAGGACACTAGGCTCTTCCGCGACGACGCCTTGGCCGACGACGACATGTGGCGGCACTGGTCGCTCGGCACCTAGACGAACTCGACCCATGCTGCTGACGCTGACGACCACCCATCGTCCGGCCACGGACTTGGGCTACCTGCTCCACAAGAACCCCGCGCGCGTCCAGACCTTCGACCTCGCCTTCGGGAAGGCGCACGTGTTCTACCCCGAGGCCACCGAAGACCGCTGCACGGCAGCACTGTTGCTGGACGTGGACCCGATCGCCCTGGTGCGGGGACGCGGCGCCCTGTTGACCGACTATGTCAACGACCGGCCCTATGTCGCTTCGTCGTTCCTGAGCGTTGCCATCGCGCGCGTTTTCGGCAGCGCGCTGGGCGGACGCAGCACCGAGAGGCCCGCCCTTGTGAGCGAGGCGTTGCCTCTCACGGCAACGGTTGCAGCGTTGCCGTGTAGCAACGAGGCGAGCGTGCGCGGGCTGTTCGAGCCGCTCGGCTACGACGTGACGGTCCGACCGATGGACACGGCTAGCGACGCAGGCCGCTACCGTGACGTCACGTTGACCGCTCGGACCCCACTCCACGAACTCCTCACGCATCTCTACGTGCTGGTCCCCGTGCTGGACAACCGCAAGCACTACTGGGTGGGTGATGACGAGGTCGACAAGCTGATTGCGCGCGGCAAGGGCTGGCTGGAAGCGCATCCCCAACGCGACTTCATCGTGCGCCGCTATCTGAAGCACCAACGCGGGCTTGCCGACGCCGCGATCACCCGGCTGTCGATGGACGAGGTCGTGCCGGATGGCGAACCCAAGGATGGCGTTAGCCCCGACGCGCCACTCAACGAGGTCCGACTGGCGGCGGTTGTGCCTGCGCTCGAAGCCAGCGGCGCGGCCCGCGTGCTGGACCTGGGTTGCGGTGAGGGCCGCCTCCTCAAGGCACTGCTCGACGGTAAGCAGTTCCGCGAAATCGTCGGCGTCGATGCCTCAACCGCTGCTCTCAAGAACGCGGAGCGGCGGCTGCGCCTCGACCGGCTGCCGGACCGGCAGCGACAGCGTGTCACGCTGCTGCACGGCGCGATGACCTATCGCGATGCCCGGTTGGCCGGTTACGACGCCGCGGCGGTCGTCGAGGTCGTCGAGCACTTGGAGCCAGACCGGCTGCCAGCCTTCGAGCGCGTGCTGTTCGAGTTCGCTCGTCCGGGGACGGTGGTCGTGACGACGCCGAACCGCGAATACAACGCGAGCTTTCCGGACATCCCGGAAGGCGGCTTGCGCCATCCCGACCACCGCTTCGAGTGGACGCGTGCCGAGTTCACGGCTTGGTCCGAGCAGGTGGCCACGACGCACGGCTACCGTGTGCGCTTCGAGGCGGTGGGCGATGTCGACCCGAACCTCGGACCGCCCACGCAGATGGGGATCTTCGAGCGATGCGACTAGCGGCGCGACGCCCTACGCAAGATGCAAGGACGGCTAACGGCCAGAGAGATGCAACCTAACGGCGACACTGAACCGCGGTCACGCGAAATAGAGATTCCCGACTACTGCCTGGTGGTACTTGTCGGTGCCTCGGGCTCCGGCAAGTCCACCTTCGCGCGCAAGCATTTCGCGGCCACGGAAGTGATCTCGTCCGACACCTGCCGTGGCCTGGTGAGCGACGATCCTACTGATCAAGCGGCCACCAGGGACGCCTTCGAAGTACTGGAATTCATCGCCCGAAAACGGCTGGCCGCGAGGCGACTGACCGTGATCGATGCCACCAGCGTCCGCCCGGAGGATCGTGCGCGCCTTGTGCGCCTGGCCCGCGAATACCACGCCTTGGCCGTGGCCATCGTCTTCGATCTTCCCGAACGGGTGTGCCACGCGCGCAATGCCGAGCGTCCCGACCGCGACTTTGGCCCGCACGTGGTGCGCAACCACGTCCGGTCGCTGCGACGTTCGATCAAGCGGCTCGGGCGGGAGGGCTTCCGCTACCGCTACCGGTTCCAATCCGAGGAGGAGGCGGATGCGGCGGTCGTCGTACGCCAGCCGCTCTGGACCGACCGGCGCGGCGATGCGGGTCCCTTCGACATCATCGGCGACCTGCACGGATGTTTCGATGAGCTTGTCGGCTTGCTGGGCGAGCTTGGATATCTCGTCCGGGAGAACGGCGAGGGCTACGACATCTCGCATCCTGACGGCCGTCGAGTCGTCTTTCTCGGCGACCTAGTCGATCGTGGCCCACGAATCGTCGACTGCCTGCGCCTGGCGATGGACGCCGTCGACCAGGGTGCGGCCCTCTGCGTCCTCGGCAACCACGAGGCGAAGTTGCTGCGCAAACTGCGCGGCCGGAACGTCCAGGTGACGCACGGCCTAGACGCGACCGTGGCCCAGATGGAGACGCAGTCCGCTGCATTCCGCGAGCGTGTGGCGGCCTTCATCGACGGGCTTATCAGCCACTATGTCCTCGATGGCGGGAAGCTCGCCGTAGCACACGCCGGGATGAGGGCGGACCTGATGAATCGGTCGTCAGGTGCCGTGCGCGAGTTCGCCCTTTACGGCGAGACGACGGGCGAGACCGACGAGTTCGGCTTCCCGGTACGCTACGACTGGGCCGCCGACTACCGCGGCGATACGGCGGTCGTCTACGGCCATACGCCCGTGACCAACGCGGCGTGGGTCAACCGGACGATCTGCATCGACACGGGCTGCGTCTTCGGCGGTCGCCTAACGGCCTTGCGCTACCCGGAACGGGAGCTTGTGTCGGTTCCCGCTGCGCGGACCTACTACGAGCCGGTCGGGCCGAAGCCGGGCGACGATCGCGTGGACCGTCCGGATGCCGGTGTCCTGGACATTGACGACGTCCGCGGCAAGCGAATCCTGGAGACGCGGTGGCAGCGCAACATCACGGTGCGGGCGGAGAATGCTGCCGCCGCGCTGGAGGTGATGAGCCGCTTCGCCGTCGACCCGCGATGGCTCATCTACCTGCCGCCGACGATGTCGCCATGCGCGACGAGCGATCGCGACGGTCTGCTCGAGCATCCCGCCGAAGCGTTCCAGTATTTTCGCACCAACGGCGTTACCGCGGCCATCTGCGAAGAAAAGCACATGGGTTCGCGTGCGGTAGCGGTAGTCTGTCGCGATGGGGACGCTGCGGCCAGTCGTTTCGGGGTGGAGGGAGACGACGCGGGAGTCATCTATACGCGGACGGGTAGGGCGTTCTTCGCCGGGCGAGCCCAGGCCGGGTTCGAGTCGGAACTCCTTGCGCGTCTGCGCGATGCCGCCGGCCGGTGCGACCTCTGGGGTCGATTCAAGACCGACTGGTTCTGCCTCGACTGCGAACTGATGCCGTGGTCGGCGAAGGCCGACGACCTCGTCAAGTCGCACTACCAACCGGTCGCCGACGCGGCGTCGATGGGCTTGGCCGCCGCCACGGCAGCCCTTGAGGTCGCCACCGCGCGAGGATTGGACAGCGGTGCACTGCTGGCGCGATTCCAGGCGCGCTCTGGCATGGCCCGCGACTACGCACGGGCCTTCGCCCACTACAACTGGCCGGTGAGTTCGGTCGACGATCTGAAGCTGGCGCCATTTCACCTGCTGGCGACGGAGAGCGCGGTCCACGTCGACAAGGACCACGGCTGGCACATGGCGGAGCTTGCGAAGCTCTGTGCCGACGACGCGGTGTGCGTCCCTACCGCCCATCGAACCGTTGAACTGTCGGACGAATCGAGCTGCGCTGCCGCCGTGGCTTGGTGGGAAGAACTGACCGCCAACGGGGGCGAAGGCATGGTGGTCAAGCCGTGGCAGTTCGTGACGGCTGGGGACAGAGGACTCGTGCAGCCAGCCGTGAAGTGCCGCGGCCGGGAGTACCTGCGGATCATCTACGGGCCGGAATACACGACGGAGGAGCACTTGGGACGCCTCAGGCAACGCAGCTTGGGGGCCAAGCGTTCCTTGGCGCGGCGCGAGTTCGCGCTTGGCCTGGAAGCCCTGGCGCGCTTCGTTGAGCGCGAGCCTTTAAGGCGCGTCCACGAGTGTGTCTTCGGCGTTCTAGCCTTGGAGTCGGAACCCGTCGACCCACGACTGTGACGCGACGGGGGGTGCTGCACGGTGTTGCCTTAAGAGGCGTGTCGCGAGTCTACAGATGCGCCGCTAGGCCACGCACGCAATGCGGCAAGCGTTCGACTAGGTACAGCGGGAGCGACAGCAGTCGGTAGCGGACCGGTCGCATGCCCGTTTTGCCGCCTGCTTGGCTGACGATCGTCTGCATGTCCGGCTGTTCGGCGTGGAATCGGACCGCCATCGGCACGCGCTTTTCCGCGACGAACTGATGCAGGGACTTCAACGTGCCTGGGCGACTGGTTTTCACCTCGATGGGCACGACGTGGCCGGCGAAATCCGCGACGTAGTCCACTTCGGCGTTGTTGGCGCGGCCCTCGCGAAGCCAGTAGGTGAGCTGGCGATTGGGTCGGTCTGCGTACAGGTATTGCAGGTGTTGGCCAACGAACTGCGCGCCACCTGGGCCAGCGTTCACAAGTGCCGAATCGTGCTGGGCTTGGATGGTGTCCCAGCCCAAGCCACTGATGGCGTTCATTAAACCGATGTCGAGGAACACCAGCTTGAACACCTTTTCACGAAGGTGGGCTTGCAGCGGCAGGCCGGCGCATTGGCTGTGGATCACCTTGTCCACGACCCGGGCCATGGACAGGAGGTCGATATCGGTGCGGATGGTGCCGCTCTTGTCGTCGGGCGAGATGTTGCTGTACTTGACCTTACGACCGGGGTGGTGCGCGGCGAAGTTGAAGACGCGGAGCATCCGGGTGAGGTCTCGGCGGCTTGCATACTTCGGGAAGTCGTCGCGGTAGGTGTCGACGATGCTCGCATGGACGGAGCTGACGGCTTTGAGATCCCGGGACTCCGCGTAGACGCGGACGGCCTCCGGCATGCCACCGACGAACTGGTACTCGCGCAATGCGTCCATCAGCCTTTCGTGGACTAGTTGGTGGAAGGACGGTGGCTTGTCCTGGTCGTCCAGCCACTCGAACCCGTTGACCGCTTCCGCGAGCGCATCTCGGCCGGTAGCGGTCAGGAATTCTGTGAACGTCATCGGGCCCATGTTCAGATACTCGATGCGTCCCACTGGCATGCTGAACGCGTGGTCCGACAACAGGAACTCCAACAACGAGCCGGCCGCGATCACCGGCAGGTCTGGGCGGTCCTCCAGGAAGTAGCGCAGCGCCGGCAACGCCTTGGGTGCCGCTTGGATCTCGTCAAGGAACAGGATGCTCTTTGGGCCGAACCTCTGGTTGGTGATCGCGGTGATCAGATTGAGGGTCGCTGCAGGATCGTTGGTTGCGAAGGTCGCCTCAAGCTCCGGTTGCCGTTCGAGATTCACCGTGATCAGGTCGCGACCGGTATCCGCAGCGAACAGGTCGACCAAGGTCGACTTGCCGACTTGACGGGCACCGCGGATGACCAGCGGCTTGCGTGCCGGTCGGCCCAGCCAATCGCGGAGGGACGCGGATTGATGGCGGTGCATGGGGCGAGACTAGCGTTTTACCCCCCTAAAATCTACCTCTGATCGTTGTTTTAGGGGGCTGTTTGGTCGCGGAGTGCGCGCAGCAACACGAACTTCACGCTCGCTTGTTCGTGCACCTAGCCTGTCAAGGGCAGGTTGGCGAAGAAGCGGACCTCGACGCTGACCCGTTCCTGCAAGCCCTCCGACCCGGGAACGGGTACGGCCGTGTGCAAGGTCGGGCAGAACACCTCACCGTCGGCTGGATGCGAGTCGTAGGTGGTGAACACAAGCGCCTCGTCGCGAGTCATCGCCGCGTAGTAGTACCAGCGCTGGGCATCGTTGGGCTTGCAGTAGTGCGCGTTGAACGGCCTTGGCTTGGCGTTGGGATTGAGGTCGTACTCGAGATCGTCGCGCTCGATCGACGTGCGGTCGCACACGGCCAGCGGGAACCGGGCCAACGGCTGCGGTGACACCGACCGCCAGATGTTGATGCCGAGTACGCGCCGATCCGTCGGCATGCCTTGAATCTCGGTGAACTTTTCCGTGACCGTGCTGCCGTCCGCGCTCAAGGAGTCGGCATAGTCGTTGTGAACGCCGGCGGCACAAGGACCGTACTGGACGCCATTCTCCCAGTAGTGATCCTTAATCTGCTCGTTGCGGTAGGTGTGACTGCTGGTTGGCGGGACCACGGCGTCGGGCAGGAGTTTCTGCAGTAGGACGCGCGATTCCTCGTAGTAGACCTCCGCCACCTCGGCGATGCCCGTCCAATCCTTGACCGCCGAGGGAGCATGGACAAGCAGGAAACCGCGGCCGTTGGCCAGCAATTCGGCGGAGTCTGCGGCTTCCGCCAAGACACCGTGCGCGTTTCTGGCGTCACGAATCCGCGTTGGTCGGCCAAGGCGTTCGGCTGCGAAGGCCCGGCGCTGCTCCTCGGTGCCTTGATTCTGGGAGACGGGATTGGCGAAGTTCAACGGGCCGACAAAATCCATGCGTGGTTCCATTGGCGCGAATGCCGCGACTGATAGGTGGCATCAAACACTAGACGGGTCTCGAACACAAAGCGTCAGGACATCGGCCCGCGACCGTCATCGGGCGCGGGCTGCTCAAGGCCGAATGTCGTAGAAGCTGTTGATCGCGTTGCCGTATTCCAGCGTCTCGAAGCGCGTGAAACCGGCTTCGGCCGACATGCGCCGCGCGACCTCCTCGTTGAAGCCGAGGGTTCCGAGGCCCGCACCGTCGGGCGTGGACAAGCTCGCCGACATGCACACCGTCACCGAGAAACCGTAGAGCAGGGCCGCCATCGGGTTTTCGGCGAGATTCTGTTCGAACGTGGGGAAGCTGCGGATGTCGGCGCACAGCCACGCCCCGTCGTCCTTCAAGGCTTTGCGGATTGCGTGCAATAGCTCGGCCGGGTGGGTGGTGTCATGGACCACGTCGAGCGTGGAGACGAGGTCGAACGTCGGTTGCGCGGGCAACGGCTCGTCGGCGGGATCCGCGAGGCGTACGTTGTCTAGGCCGGCGCTGTCCACGTTCGCCGTCGCGCGCTCGAGGGCGTGGCTGGATGTGTCGTAACCGACGAACGCGGAGTTGGGAAACGCTTGCGCCATCGTGATCAGCGCGGTCCCGGAGCCGCAGCCGACATCGGCTACGGCGGCACCGGCCTCGAGTTTCTCCACGACGCCCGGCAACTCCGGTAGCAGCTTGGGCACCAGTTCCTCGCGCTGCATGTAGCCCGACATGCGTTCAATGCCACAGGCGCACGCGGGGCCGTGGTCGTCGTAGGACATCCCGAGCCCCGTACGGAAAGCGTCCGGCAACTTGGGGATGGCGGGGTAGGTGGCGGTGACGGCGCCAAAGCCGCTGGCGAAGAAGAACGGGTGGCCCTCCTCGGCGAGCACGATGCCGGCCTCGGGGCTCAAGGCGAATCGCTCGTCGTCGTAGTCGACTTGACCGACGCAAGCCTGGTGCCGAAGCCATTCGCGCAGCCAGCGTTCGTGCAGGCCCGTGTGGGCGGCCAACTCTTCGCTGGTGGCCGGCCCGATCGCTCTCAAGGCCTTGTACAGGCCCAGTTGATCCCCGAGCGACGACAAGGCGCAGTTGAAGCCGGCCGCTACTTGGCCGCCGATGGTCTTCAGAAACGCCTCGAGTTTGTCGCGGTTTACTTCAGTTTCGGTCATGTTTCGTGCCTAAGTATCTGATTCATCGATTTGCGACGGCATGGTGATGCTGGCGGAGATGAACGGCCAGGAGGCTTCGCCCGAAGTCGTCGCCAGGCCGGTGCCACACGGCGTGCACATGGTCGCCGCCAGCCGTGTTGTCGATCTCCAAGAGCACGCCTTCCCCTTGGATACGGGTGTAGAAGGAAAACGGGGGATCGTCCCGCGCCACGAAAGCGAAATGCAGGCTGTCTCGGGCCGCGTCGATCTCCGCGAGGCGCTCTTGCGCGATGGCGGCGTTCCAGAAGGTCGCGAACTCGTGGAGCAGCGCGATCAGGTGCCTCTGCTGCGCCGGTGTCATCCGCGGGAAGGGCAGTCCGACCGGGTCCGGGCTCGTGAGCGTGGGGACCTGTCCGATCATGTGTCCGCGACCGGCTTTGAACGGCAGTGTGGCCAGTTCGCGCTGATCGTCGTCGAGGCCGGCATAGAGTTCACGGACAAGCGCTTCCTCGGTCCCGAGCGCTGCCACGCCAGCGGAGGGCAGTCCGGCTGGGACGTCGCGCGGTTGCGCACCGAGGAACAACGGCAGACTGGCTGGAGGTCCATCAGGTACGGCTGTGATGTTGAGCGACAGGTGGTGCCCCTCGTAACGGTAGCCCCAGGGAGCGTCGGTGGTCGGTGTACCGAAGAACGCCCAGAAGTAGCGGCCTGGGTCGCGGAAGCCGTCGGGTCGGGACTGGCCTGCCTCCAACGCCAGGACATCGCGTTCAAGCAGGCGGATCGCCTGCACCTTTTCCAAGCCGCGCGCAGACAGCATTAGGGCGAGCAGATCCTCGCCCGCCTGGTGCTTGTCGTCGTCCAGACCACCGTGGCGCAGGCCGTCGAGGTCGACCGGCGCGTAGTGGATGTCTATCCGCTCGCTGTCGGCGAAGGGCCAAGTGGCCTGCGCATGCTCATCGGCGCTTAAGGTGGCGAGAAAGCGCGAGGCTTGGTCGCTGAGCGTAGCCTGCGCAGCGGCGGGTAACGCCGTGACGATTGTGGCAAACACCAATGCCGATGCGGTTGCTGGATGCATGGTCTTCTCCCGCCGTGTGTGCCGACCATAGCATTGGCGGATGCATAAGAGGGTGCGCGGCCGTCGCCGTCTCGTTGCCGACCCCTAGGACGCACGCGCACCCCAGCGTTGACGACACGCCAGCGTGTTAGGCTCCCGCGCCGACAACTCAAGGAGGCACTTTTGATGTCCGATGCCATGCAAAACGCGCTCGACACCTTGAGCGCGAGGATCGACGTGCCGGGGACGCCGAGCGATTGGTTCGAAGTCACCCAGGAGCGCATCAACGATTTTGCCGACGTGACGCTGGACCACCAGTGGATTCACATCGACGAGAAACGCGCCAAGGCCGGGCCCTTCGGAACGACCATCGCCCACGGCCACCTGACGCTGTCGATGATGGGTCATCTGCCCCGCGCCGTCGCCGAGAGCACCCCTAGACTCGACGGCCAGAAGCTGTCGATCAACTACGGCTTCGACCGCGTCCGCTTCCCTGCGCCGGTTCCTGTTGGCGCCCGGATTCGGACCACGAGCACGCTGAAACGCGCTGAAATCAAAGGCGGCATGATCGAGACCATGAACGAAGTCGTGGTCGAGGTCGAAGGGCAGGAGAAGCCGTGCTGCGTGGCCGAAAGCCTCGGGCGACTGGTTTTCTGATTCTAGGGACGGACGCCCCTGGTCGAACGAGGCCTGCTACTCCTCCGTGGTTTGCCAGAACGGCGTACCCACCACGGGCGTGGAGGGATGCGCGGTTTCGCTCTCCGCCATGGCGCCGGCCTTGAACGCTAGGCGTCCGGCCTCCACGGCCTTGCCGAACGCGGCCGCCATTCGCACGGGATCGTCCGCCCGGGCTACGGCGGTATTCAGCAAAACGCCGTCGAAACCCATCTCCAGCACGCGGGCGGCATGGGACGGTAAGCCCAGTCCGGCGTCGACGACGAGCGACACGTCGGGCAGTCGGGCTCGAAGCGTCTCTAGCGCGTAGGGGTCGGTCAACCCCTTGCCCGTGCCGATCGGCGCGCCCCAGGGCATCACCACTTCGCAACCGAGGTCGCGCAGGCGTGTACATACGACAAGGTCGTCCGTGGTGTAGGCGAACACCTTGAACCCAAGCTTCACGAGTTGGCGGGCTGCGTCGATCAGTTCGTACGGGTCGGGCTGCAGGTTGTAGTCGTCACCCGTGACCTCGAGCTTCAGCCAGTCGGTCTCGAAAATCTCGCGGCTCATGTGGGCCAGGGTCACCGCCTCCTTGGCGGAATGGCAGCCAGCGGTGTTGGGCAGAAGGCGGCAGCCGAGGGCCGCAATATGGTCCCAGATGGAGCCGCCGCCGAGTTGCTCGGGCGATTGCCGGCGCAGGGACAGGGTGAGTACGTCGGCGCCGGAGGCCTTGACCGCCTCGGCCATGACGGCCGGCGAGGGGTACCGGGCGGTTCCGAGCAGCAACCGGCTCTGCACCGTCTGCCCATAGACCTGCCACGGGTCGGGCCGAGACGTTCCCTCGGGCGATGGCAAGTCGACGTTGACGAGGGCTTCGCTCAACTCAACCCCCTTGCATGGCCGACAGGATGTCGAGCCGGTCTTCGCTTCGGACCTGGTAGGACGGCCATTCGGTTTTGGCCACGAACGTCTCGTTGACCGCAACCACGACCTTACGGTCGGCGAAGCCGAGCGACTCGACGATCTCCGCCAAGAGATCGGTGTCTATGCGAATGCGGTCGCCGTTGACGAACACATGCATCGTTCGATCTCCTCGATGGCCTGCTGTGCGACGGCGGGCGCGATCAGAAATCCGTGCCGATAGAGGCCGTTGACGCGCAACACGCCCCCGTGCCACTCGACGCGCGGCAGGTTGTCCGGGTAGGCCGGGCGTAGCCCTGCGCACAGTTCGGTGATCTCGGCTTCGGCGAAGCCTGGGTGCAGCGCGAAGGCGGCCGACAGCAGTTCGAGTGCACTGCGCACGGTCGTTGCCTGCGTCGACTCGCTTTCGAGTTGTGTCGCGCCGACAACGTAGTGCCGGCCCGGCCGTGGTGCGACGTAGAGTTGGTAGCGCGGATGCATGAGGCGGACGGGCCGGGTCAGGTCGACCTCGGGCGCATGCAGTCGAATGGCCTCGCCTCGCACGCCGCGTAGATCGGGGAAACCGGCCGCAACCCCCCGGCAATCGACAACAAACATATCACCGCCGGACCGCGCGTTGCCGTGCAGATCCGCCGGATCGACGCACTCGCCGAAGCGGATCGTGCCGCAGTGACCTTCGAGGGCAGCCAGCAGTGCGCGGTTGTCCAACCAACCCTCGCGCGGCAGGTAGAGTCCGCGTTCGAATCGTCCGGCGAAGGCCGGTTCGAGTGCGGCGACGCCGGCGCTGTCGAGCCACTCCGCTTCGGTTTCGCCGTGTTCGCCAAGCGATCTGAAGAACTTGTCGAGCAGGGGGCCATCCGGGCCGTGCGCCACCAGTAGGGAGCCGCTGATGTCGTAAGGCACGCCGAGTTCATCGAGCATGGCGGGCCAGGCGCGCAAGCTCTCCTGGCCCATGGCGAAGACCGCGGCCTCGGTATCCGGTAACTCGCTGGTGGGCGCAAGCATCGCGGCCGCCACGTGGGCGGCGCTCGCCGGCGCGTGGCGCGGCGTACTCTCGTAGAGCGTCACGTCGGCCCCGCGCTTGACGAGTTGCCAGCCGATCAGCCGGCCTATCAGGCCGGCGCCAACGATCGCGACCGCGGGCATCAGTTTGCTCGACTGCTTTTCATGTTGCCGTTCGATCGATTTCTCCGCCCGGGAGAATGCGGAGCATTCTCCATCGCGTCGCGCAGCGACGGCGCCTACTGGTAGATCTCGCTGCCTTGGTCGCGGAACTCCTTGGCCTTCTGGGCCATCTCCGCCTCGACATCGATGAGACGCACGGTGTCGGCGAGTACGCCGTCTTCGCCGCTCTTGACGCCAGCCGCGTCGCGCACCTCCTGGGTGATCTTCATGGAGCAGAACTTGGGCCCGCACATGGAACAGAAATGCGCGACCTTCGCAGCGTCCTTAGGAAGTGTCTCATCGTGGTATTGCCGGGCCAGATCCGGGTCGAGGCCTAGGTTGAACTGGTCCTCCCAGCGGAACTCGAAACGTGCTTTCGACAGCACGTTGTCGCGGATCTGCGCGCCCGGATGGCCTTTGCCGAGGTCGGCGGCGTGGGCCGCGACCTTGTAGGCGATGATCCCCTCGCGCACGTCTTCCTTGTCGGGAAGCCCGAGGTGTTCCTTCGGCGTGACGTAGCAGAGCATCGCGCATCCGTACCAGCCGATCATGGCGGCGCCGATGGCCGACGTGATGTGGTCGTAGCCGGGAGCGATGTCCGTGGTCAATGGACCGAGCGTGTAGAACGGTGCTTCGTCGCAGCACTCGAGTTGCTTGTCCATGTTCTCCTTGATGAGGTGCATCGGCACGTGGCCGGGGCCCTCGATCATGGTCTGGACATCGTGCTTCCAGGCGATTTGCGTCAATTCGCCCAGGGTCTCGAGTTCGCTGAATTGCGCCTCGTCGTTGGCGTCGGCAATGGAGCCGGGGCGTAGGCCGTCGCCCAGCGAGAACGCCACGTCGTAGGCCTTCATGATCTCGCAGATGTCCTCGAAGTGCTCGTAGAGGAAGCTCTCCCGGTGGTGGGCGAGGCACCACTTGGCCATGATCGACCCGCCCCGGCTGACGATGCCCGTGGTCCGTCGCGCGGTCAGCGGCACGTAGCGGAGCAGGACCCCGGCGTGGATGGTGAAGTAGTCGACACCCTGTTCCGCCTGTTCGATGAGCGTGTCGCGGAAGATCTCCCAGGTGAGATCCTCGGCGACGCCACCGACCTTCTCGAGGGCCTGGTAGATCGGCACCGTGCCGATCGGCACTGGTGAGTTGCGCACGATCCACTCGCGCGTCTCGTGGATGTTCTTGCCGGTGGACAGGTCCATCACGGTGTCGCCGCCCCAACGGGTGGCCCAGACCATCTTTTCGACCTCTTCTTCGATGCTCGAGGTGACCGCCGAGTTGCCGATGTTGGCGTTGACCTTCACCAGGAAGTTGCGGCCGATGATCATCGGCTCCGATTCCGGGTGGTTGATGTTGTTCGGGATGATGGCGCGGCCGGCGGCGACCTCGTCGCGGACGAACTCCGGGGTGATCTCGTTCGGCGTGGCGGCGCCGAAGTTCTGCCCGGCATGTTGATCGCGCCGGTAGCCCGGGTTGGCCCGCGCGATGTTCTCGCGGATCGCGATGAACTCCATCTCGGGCGTCACGATGCCGCGGCGTGCGTAGTGCATCTGCGTGACATTGCGGCCCGCCTTGGCGCGACGAGGCGCGGCCAGGTGGGCGAAGCGCAGGCTCTCGAGCTTGGCGTCGGCAGCACGTTCGAGCGTGTAGTTCGAGCTATAGCCGCCGAGTTCCTCGGTGTCGTCGCGCTCGAGGATCCAAGGCTCGCGGAGCCTCGGAATGCCGGCGCGGACGTCGACTTCGACGTCGGGATCGGTATAGGGGCCAGAAGTGTCGTAGACCCGCAGGCGCGGATTGGGTGTTACGCGGGGCGAGCCGTTGGCTTCGTGCACGGAGGTCGGCGACAGCGTGATCTCACGCATCGGAACCCGGATGTCGCCGTCTCCCTCGACGTGGACTTTCTGCGACCCGGGCAGCGCCTTCAGCATGTCGGCGTCGATGCGCGCCGCGTCGGATAGGTAGGATTGCTCAGACATGGTTCCCCCGTAGTCTCTCTACTTCACTCGCCGGGGGTAGTTCCCTTCGCCGGTATTAGCCGGATCAGGTTCAACGGGTTCGTTCAGCGCACCGCCTTAATGCGATACCGCGATGCGAACGTCTCAGCCGTACGGCACCCCGACATGGATGCGTCGAGTATAGGGGCGGTGCACCAGTCGTCAACCAGTGACACGAAGGTACGCGGCAACCGCGCCGCCGGGATCCTCGGTCGCGATCCCGGAGACGGCTGCGATGCCATGGGCACCAGCGTCCAGGCAGCCAGATGTGCGCTCGACGGATACACCACCGAGGGCGTAGACGGGAAGGTCAGTGGCCTCGGCCGCGTCCCGGAGTGCGTCAACGCCGACGGCGTCCGCCACCTTCCAGGATGGCGAGAAGACCGGGCTGTAGACCAGGGCCGTGGCGTCGGCACTCTCAGCCTTGCGGACCGCGGCGATGGAATGGACGGCCGCGCTCCGGAATGCTGGCACGCCCTCGGGCGCCTTGGATGGGATCCGCGACTCCGGCCAATGCACACCGTCGTACCCGAGTTCCGCAGCCAAGTCGCTGGGCCCGTTGAGGACCAGCAATGCCGGGGCGTCCACGACTTGACGCGCCGTTCGAGCGGCGGTTGCGAACTCCGCGCCTTCAAGGCCCACCGCACGCACTTGGATGATGAATCGATGCCGTGCGGCGGCTTCGTTCAGTTGCCGGAGTAGGTCGAGCCAGGGCCCCAGGCCGCCCATGTATGCCACATCAGCGATGGCATAGAGCCGCGGGGGCACACTAGCTCGGACGGACATTCAACGCCGCGCAACAGGCACGGGTGGCGCTGACCGGATCGTCCGCGAGAACGACGTCGGACAGCACTGCGACACCGTGGACGCCCGTCTGCATGGTCTCGGCGATGCGCTTCGCCGTGATGCCCCCAATGGCGACAATCGGCTTCGGCGTCCCGCCCGCAATCCGGGCTAGCGTTTCGAGTCCCATCACCGGGGCAGGATTCGCCTTCGAGCGTGTGCCGTAAACGGGGCCGACGCCCAGGTAGTCGACATCCGTATCCGCGACCGCCATGGCTTCGTCATAGCTGTTCGCCGTGCCGCCGATCAGCACCGTGGTGCCGAGGATCCGTCGGGCCGACGCGACGTCGAGATCGTTGCGGCCGAGGTGCAATCCGCCGGCTCCCACGCTCAAGGCCACATCGGCCCGGTCGTCGATGACGGCGATGGCGTTCGCTTCCCGGCAGGCATTGGCGATTGCTCGCCCAACGTCAAGGAGTTGGCGCGTCGTCCAAGGGCGCTTTTCGCGGAACTGCACGGCGTCCGCGCCGCCGGCGAGCGCGAGTCGTGCCAGGGCCAAGTGGTCGTAACGACCCTGCACGGTCTCGTCGGTGATGACATGTAGGCGGGGAACGTGCAGCACGGCGTTAGGCGGTCCTGAGCGCATGGAAATGATCGAGCAGACGATCGCCCGTAGCAGCGCTCTGGCGAATGGCGCCGCTGACGTAGTCTTTCGCCGCTGCGACCGCCTCCACGAGCGAGTGCCCGCGTCCCAGGAGCGTCGCAATGGCGGCGGACAGCGTGCAGCCGGTGCCGCGTGGCCGGGCTTCCGCGATGAAATC
The DNA here is from genome assembly GCA_965203685.1 of Candidatus Azotimanducaceae bacterium. Lineage (GTDB taxonomy): Bacteria > Pseudomonadota > Gammaproteobacteria > Pseudomonadales > Azotimanducaceae > VXYL01. The sequence continues at coordinate 2,831,213 of OZ241908.1, read as the reverse complement.
GCCATCGAAGGTCAGTGTGCCGCCCGCGTGGATCAAGAGGTCGGTCCCGGGGGACGCGCTAAGGTGGCCGCCCTTGATCAGCACGGCACCGCAACCGTGCCGGAGGATGATCTCGCCGGCGGCATGGGCGTCTGTGATCGAGGCGATGCTCGCACCGGCGAGCCGTTCGGCTTCGCTGACGTTCGGCGTGACCAGCGTCGCGACCGGCAACAGTTCGCGCACCATCGCGTCGACGCCCTCGGGCGACAGTAGCGTGTGGCCGGATGTTGAGACGATCACCGGGTCGAGCACGTAGTTCGGCGGTCGCCATGCCTGGAAAACGCGCGCTACGGCGGCGACCCGTTCGGCGTCCACCAGCATCCCGCTCTTGACAGCCGCGATGTCGAAGCCGGTGCGTACGGCGTCGATCTGTGCCGTCACCATGTCCGAGGGAATCGGCAAGGTGGCCGTCACGGCGTCGGCGCTTTGAACCGTCACCGCGGTCACCACGGTGACGCCGTAGCCGCCATTGGCGGCGATCGACTTCAAGTCGGCCTGGACTCCCGAGGCCGCGCCGGTGTCGGAGCCGGCGATGGTCAGCACGCAGTTCACGGCACGCGACAGGTGATGGTTGAGTTATTGGACTATTCTATTCCCGTCGACCGACGGACCTTTGGATGAACACGGAACTGTCGATCGCGGTCAGCGGACAGGGCCTTTACGAGATCACGCCGGATGTCGAGACCGTCGTTAAGTCGAGTGGTTTTGCCGACGGGCTTGCGACTGTGTACATCCGCCACACGTCGGCGAGCCTGGTCATCCAGGAGAACGCGGATCCCGCCGTGCAACGGGACCTCGAGGCCTTCCTGGCCCGGGTCGTGCCGGAAGGCGACCCGCGCTATACGCACGTTGAAGAGGGAGCCGATGACATGCCCGCGCACATCAAGGGCGCACTAACGCAGACCCACCTGTCGATCCCGGTCATGGACGGCCGCCTGGCGCTCGGGGTGTGGCAAGGCATCTTCCTTTGGGAACACCGGCATCGGCCGAGCACGCGCCGGGTCATCGTGAACGTGCTCCGCTGACCATGGCTGCATACCGCAACCTGCGCATCTGGGACGGCATCGCCGATGGCTACCTGGACGCCGACTCGATCACGGTCGAAGGCGAGCGCATCGCCGCCATCGGGGACTCGCGGGGCGGTCGGGATTGCAGAGGCCTGACGGCGATACCCGGTTTGATCGATGCCCACGTGCACATGGTCCTCGATCCCGAGTTGACCTCCGTCGCCGACCAGTTGGCCCAGGACGACGACACGCTCCGGCGGAAGATGGCGGTCCGCGCCGAAGCGATGGTTCGTGCCGGCATCACGACGGCCCGCGACCTCGGCGGGGGCAACTGGTTGGAGTTGGAGTTGCGCGACCGCATCAACGGCGGCGAGATTCCGGGGCCGCGCCTTCTTTGCGCGGGTCAGCCGGTGACGTCGGTCGGGGGCCACTGCCATTTTTGGGGCGGGGAGGCCACCGATGTCGACGCGGCCCGGACAGTCATTCGGTGTCAGCACGAGCACGGGGTCGATCTCATCAAGCTCATGGCGACCGGCGGCATGCAGACGCCCGGCAGCCAGCCCAAGGACGCCCAATTCGACGCCGCGGAGACCAAGGCGATCGTCGCCGCGGCCAACGCGCTCGGTCTGCAGGTGGCCGCGCATTGCCACGGCACGCCGGGCATCGAAAACGCAGTCCACGCGGGCGTCCGTACCATCGAGCATTGCTCGTGGATCGGCGAAAGCGGCGCCCGCGAGCCGTACGACCCCGTGGTGGCGGCGGAAATCGCCCGGCGGGACGTCTGGATCTCGCCGACAGTCAATGCGGGCTGGGCGCGGTTCGGCCCCGAGTTCGCGGCCCGCGTCACCGAGAACATGCGCGGCATGAAGGCCGCTGGGTGCCGGTTGATCGCGTCCACCGATGCCGGCATCCCCCGGGTGCGGCACGAGGACTTGGCGAAGGCGTTGTCCGTGTTCGCGCGACTGGCCGAGTTGTCGCCGCTTGACACATTGAAGTCTGCGACGAGTGCAAGCGCCGCCGCCTTGGAACTTGAGGACGTGACCGGTGCGCTGCGGCCCGGTTTGTCCGCGGATCTGCTCCTGGTTGACGGCGACCCCCTGGCCGACCTTGGGGTCCTGGAAAAGCCCGTGCTGGTCGTCTGTCGCGGGCGCGAGGTCTCTTAAGTCGCGCTAGAAGACGCCAACGAGACCCGTGTGACGGCACCCGGGCGACAAGGGTTGCCGATGCCCTCACGCCGCAGCGATGCTCCGATAGCCCAGACATGCGGTAGCAGCCATGAGCACGCTCCTGACGGCGAAACACACGCGACCATTGACGTGTCGCTTAGCACTCTACGTCGCGCTCGCATGCTGCGCGGCAGAGACCGGTGCGGGTCAGAGCGGGTCGGAGGTCGAGACAATGTCAGAGAACGATAGCAATCGCGCCATGACGCCCGGCTCGCGCTTCCGCGACTGTCCCCAGTGTCCCCAAATGGTCGTGCTGCCGCCGGGGACCTTCTTGATGGGCTCGCCCGAAGCAGGCCGCCACCCGAACGAGGGGCCAGTGCACCCCGTGACCATCGACCATGCATTCGCGGTCGGCGTCTACGAGGTGACGTTCGACGAGTGGGCTGCCTGCGTCGAGTCCGGCGGCTGCAACGGCTATCGACCGAAGCAGCGATTCTTCGGGCGCAACATGGGCGGTCCACGCCATCCCGTCATCCGCGTTGGCTGGGAGGACGTGCCCGTCTACCTAGCATGGCTCTCGCAGGAGGCAGACAGACCGTACCGCCTGCCGAGCGAGGCTGAGTGGGAATATGCCGCTCGGGGCGGCACGACGACGCCGTACTACACCGGCGCCACGGTGTCGCAGGAGGAGGCCAACTACGGTCGATACTTCGCGGGGCGGCCGGTTCCGGTCGGCAGCTATCCGGCCAATCCCTTCGGCCTGCACGACATGCTCGGCAACGTGGCCGAGTGGTGCGAGGACTGTTGGAACGAGAACTACGTGGGCGCGCCGACCGACGGCAGCGTGTGGCGGTCTGGCGACTGCGAACGCCGGGTTCTCCGCGGCGGCCATTGGGCAAGCGACGCGGAAGGTTTCCGAACGGGCATCACGCCCCGCGACCTCCGTGCTGCAAGCCGCACCTTCGGCCCGCCCCCGAGCAATTGGATCCGCCGGCGGGTCAAGGAGGGGTCGCGCGACGTCGTCATCGGCTTCCGCGTCGTGCGCGACCTATAGGCCACGAGGCTCTTTCAGGGGAGCAATACACCCCGCCAGCGCCGAACCTTGGGAGGTGCGCGGACGTCTCGTCCGCATTTCTGGCCTAGTGCAAGGTCCATTGCGGACGGGGACGTCCGCGTATCGTGAATGTCAGTCGTAGAGGTGGCAGGCGACTGATGCCTTGCCGTCGGTCTGCAGGTTGGGATCGTCGACCGTGCAAGGCGCAAACGCGCGCGGACAGCGCGTGTGGAAGCGACATCCAGGCGGCGGGTTCTGCACGCTCGGCACTTCCCCGGCGATCAGTTCGTGTTCGCGCTCCGCTTCTTGGACCGGGTCCGGGACCGGCACCGCGGCGAGGAGCGCTTGCGTATACGGGTGGCGCGGGTTGTCGAACAGTTCGTCGCGGTCGGCGACCTCGACTAGGCGGCCGAGATACATCACGCCGATCCGGTCGCTGATGTGCCGGACGACTGCGAGGTCGTGGGCGATGAACAGGTATGTCAGCCCTAGCTCTTCCTGCAGGTCCATGAGCAGGTTCACCACCTGCGCCTGGATCGACACGTCGAGGGCCGACACCGGCTCATCGCAGATGATCAGGCTCGGTTCGAGCGCTAGCGCCCTTGCAATGCCGATGCGTTGCCGCTGGCCGCCGGAGAACTCGTGCGGGTAGCGGTCCGCCATGTCCGGCAGGAGGCCAACGAGGTCCATCAGTTCGCGGACTCGTTGCCGATGTGCCGTCTGATCGCCCGCCAGGCCATGGACGACGAGCGGCTCGCCGATGATGTCGCGGGCACGCATGCGCGGGTTGAGCGATCCGAACGGGTCTTGGTAGACCATCTGCATGCGGCGTCGAATTGGGCGCAGCGTGGCGACATCGAGATCGGTGATGTCACGACCCTCGAAGACAACGCGCCCGGCGGTGGGCTTGAGCATGCGCAGAACGGCCAGGGCGGTCGTCGACTTGCCGCAGCCGCTTTCGCCGACCAGTCCAAACGTCTCGCCACGGCGCAACTCGAAGGTCACGCCGTCGACGGCCTTCACCGAGCCGACCTCGCGTTGGAAGACCACGCCCCGGGTGACCGGAAAATGTACGGCCAGGTCGGCGACGCTGAGCAAGGGTCCGCCGTTGTTCATAGCCGAATGCAGGCTGCGAGGCGACCGTCGTCCACGGCGCTCAGTGCGGGGACGCTCTCACGGCACGCATCGGCCGCTCGCTCGCAACGCGGTGCAAAGGCGCAACCTGGCGGTAGGCGCGCGAGATCGGGCGGTTGTCCGTCAATGGTTCGCAAGCGTCGGCCGATCGATCCGGCGACGCCGGGGATCGAAGCCATGAGCCCTTGGGTGTAGGGGTGGCGTGGGCTGCCGTACAGGTCTCGTGCCGTGGCCGACTCGACGATGCGGCCGGCGTACATGACCGCAACGCGATCCGCGTAACGCGCCACGACGCCGAGGTCGTGGGTGATCAGGATCAGCGCCGAATCCGCCTCCCGGGTCAAGACCTTGAGTAGCTCGAGGATCTGAGCTTGGACCGTGACGTCGAGGGCCGTGGTCGGTTCGTCCGCGATGATGAGCTTCGGCCGGCAGGCAAGGGCCATGGCGATCATCGTGCGCTGGCGCATACCGCCGGAGAACTGGTGCGGATAGTCCTTGAGACGGGCGGAAGCATCGGGGATCCGGCTGTGGTCGAGGAGACGCTCGGCCTCCCGCAACGCGTCCTGCCAAGCGGTGCCGCGATGCAGCCGAATCGGCTCCGCCACCTGTTTGCCGATGGTCAGCACCGGGTTCAGCGACGACATCGGCTCCTGGAAGATCATCGCGATCCGGTCGCCCCGGATCGAGCGAATCGCCTGGGTGTCGAGGTCCAAGAGGTTCTCGCCATCGAACATGACGCGACCGCTGTCGATTGACCCCGCGGCGTCCAGGAGTCGCAGCAGCGACAGCGCCGTGACGCTTTTCCCCGAGCCCGACTCGCCGACGATGGCCAGCGTCTCGCCGGCGTCCACGTGGAACGACACCCCGTCGACCGCGCGCACGATCCCCCGGTCGGTCCGGAACGACACCGACAGGTCTTGGACGTCCAGGAGCGGTCCGGTCCGGTTAGCGTCGTCCACCTAGAAGCCCATCGCGCGTTTCATGTCGTGGTCGATCCAGATACGCGCATAGATCGGCCCGGGACGCACGGCACCCGCACGCAGTTCGCCGCCGTAGTTGCGCACCCACGGCCACCACGCGGTGTAGTTGTAGACCGTGGGCAGCCAGATCGAGGGCGCCTCGTCGAGGAGTTTCACGGTCAGTTCGCGGGTCAAGGCGACGCGGTCCGCTTCCTCCCGCGTCAGCATGAGGCGGTCGATGGCGTCGTCGAACTCCGGCACGTTGTAGACGGACGGATTCCACGTATGGCCCGTGATGAACTTGCGAATCGACGTGGTCGGGTTTGTGTGGCCGTTGTTCATGAAGTAGCCGGGACCGTGGTTCTCCGTCGTCATCATCGACAGGAACGCCGCGTATTCGAGTGGCTCGATCTCCATGCGCACGCCAACCTTGGCGAGGTACGAGTCGAGCAGGGGGATCAGGTCCATGTTGCTCGGGCTGCAAGTGCAGACCTGCACCTTGAAGCTGAACCCGTCGGCAAGGCCGGCTTCGTCGAGCAGGGCGCGGGCCTTGTCGGGGTGGTAGCCGAAGAGCACCTGGACAGACTCGGGCATCTCCTCGAGGGGCTGGTAGTAGTCGCCGAAGCCAGGGTGCTGCGGGTAGGCCATGAGCTCGGCGTGGCCCCCGTAGAACAGGTCGACGATCTCCTGCTGGTTCACGGCCATGTTCAGCGCGCGCCGGACGCGGATATCGTCGAACGGCGGCTGGTCCATGCGCATGGAAACGAAGTTGCCGGCGGTCGCCAGCCACCGCGACCATTGAAGTTCGGGCGTCGACTCCTTGAGGTGGTCCACCGCGATCCAGCGGATTGCTTCCAGGATGTCGATCTTCGCCGTGCGGATCGCCGTGAGGTAGGTGGCCTCGTCCTTGATGATGCGGTACTTCACCTGGTCGACGAAGGGCACGGGGTAGTCGCGCCCACCGATGCGTTCGCGGTCCCAGTACCCGTCGTTCTTGGTATAGGTGTGCGAATTGCCTTGGATGTAGCCGGTCAGTTCGAACGGCCCGGTGCCAACGACCGTGCGCCAGTCCTTGCGGTCCACCGTGTCGATCTCGCGCGGCACGATGAACGAGTGGTAGCCGTAGCCGAAGCGGTAGGGCCACTCGGCGTTGAACTCGTTGAAGCGGAACACCACGGTGTGGTCGTCGCGGGCCTCCACCGCGTCGAGATAGTCCCAGTAGTCGCTCTGGGCCTTCTTTGGGCTGTCGTTGACCAAGTGGAACGAGTACACGACGTCGTGGGCGTCAAGCTCCCGCGCGGCCATGACCCCGGGACGGTCCATGAACATGATCCCGCGGCGCAGGTGGACCACCAGCGTGCTGTCGTCTTCCCACTCCCAGTATTCCGCGAGTTCGCCGCGCAACGCCTCGTACGGAATGTGCGCCTCGGCGATGAAACGCTGTGTACCCCCCTTGTGCACGCTTAGGTCCAGGTCCGCGGCGAACAGTTGCTCGCGGATCAAGCCGTAGTCGTGGTTGCTCTTCCACGTCCAGTCCACGGGGTCCCAGGACAGCGCGGACAGCGTGATGTAGACCGTACCGATGTTCAGGCTGCCGCCGTATTGCGGCTCGGCGCTCGGTTCGGGAACCGTGGCCGAGCGTTCCGGCGTACAGGCGCTGAGCGCTGCCGCCGCGCAGATGGCGGCCATGAGTTCGCGCGTGTGCATCACTGGCTCCCCCGCATGCGTGGATCGAGGAGGTCGCGCAACGCGTCGCCGTAGACGTTGATCGCGTACACGACGATGGTCAGACACAGCCCCGGGGCCAGTGCGAGCCAAGCACCGAGGTACATGTAAGTACGACCTGTGCCGCTGAGCATGCTGCCCCAGGTCGGAGCGGGCGGCGGCACGCCAAGGCCGAGGAACGACAGGCCCGCCTCGGTGAGTATCACCGCGCCGATGCGGGTCGTGAACAGCACGATCACGACCGGCATCACGTTCGGGACGATGTGGCGGATCAGGATGTGCCACGTCCGCGCGCCGATGGACTGCGCGGCGTGCGTGTACATGTTCTCCTTCACCGAGATCACCGCGCCGCGCACGATGCGCGAGCCGGCGATCCCGTAGAGCAGGCCGAGCACCACCACGATCTGCACGACGCCCGGCCCGACGACCGAGATGATGACGATCAGCAGCACGAGGTCGGGGAAGGTCATCCAGGCATCGACTCCGCGTTGAACGACCATGTCGGTCTTGCCGCCGAAGTAGCCGGAGACGACGCCGATGGCGAGCGACACGACGGTGGCGAAACCGGCCGCCAGGAACGCCACGATCATGGAAAGCTGCGCGCCGATCAGGATCCGTGACAGCACATCCCGGCCGAGGTGGTCCGTACCTAACGGAAAGTCCAGGGACGGCGCTTCCAGCCGATGCGCCATATTGGTCTCGTTGACCCCGTACGGTGCCAAGAAGTCCGCGAAGATCCCGCACAGCAGGAACACGAGGAACACCGCGCCGCCGACCGCCCCGAGCGGCTTCTCGCGTACGAGGCGGACCAGGAACGTGACTAGGGCCGGGCGCGGGCCCGCCAGCGTCGACATCGTGGGCGCAAAGGCAGCGTCGCTCATTGGTGACGGACCTTCGGATCCAGCCAGCCGTAACTCAGGTCGACGACCAGGTTGATCAGGAGAATGCTGGCGCCGGCCACGAGGAACACCCCGGAGACGACTGGGTAGTCGCGCTGGAAGACGGCCTCAAGCAACAACAGGCCCATGCCGGGGACGACAAAGATCTGTTCGAAGATCACCGCCCCGCCGATCAACAGCGGTGCCTGCAGGCCGATTAGGGTCACGACGGGGATGAGTCCATTGCGCAGCGCGTGGCGCAGGATCAGCAGCGCTTCACCGACGCCCTTGGCGCGGGCAGTCCTGATGTAATCCTGGCGCAGCACCTCCAGCATCATGGTGCGCGTCATGCGCATGGTCACCGCCGACATCGACAGGCCCAGGAGGATGGCGGGCACGATCAGGTGCTGGAGGTTCTTGATCGGATCTTCGAGGAACGGGGTGTACTCCAGTTCGGGCGCCCACCGCCACCACACCGACGGGAAAACCATCACCAGCGTGCCGAGCCAGAAACCGGGCACGGCGAGCATGACGAGCGAGAACGAGCGCGCGATGTAGTCGCCGGCCGTGTCCTGCCGGATTGCCGAGTACACGCCGATGGGCAGCGCAACCGTCAGCGCCACGATCAGCGCCAGGAACCCTAGCTCGAAAGTGATCGGCATGGTCGCGAGCAGTTGCTCGGTGACGGGGACGTTGTTCCACAGCGAGCGGCCGAAGTCGCCGGTGACCACGTTGCCAAGCCAGGTGAAGTACTGGACGTAGACCGGCTGGTCGAGACCCAGGGCGGCCTCGATGCGCGCGCGGTCCTGGCCGGTCGCGATGTCGTTCTGCGCGAGCATCAGGTCGATGACATCGCCGGGAATGAGCCGCATCGACACGAACACGATCAGGCTGACGAACAGCAGCGTCGGCACGAGCGCGAGCAGGCGGCGGGCGATGTAGGCTTGCATGCGGTCCGGCTTCAAGCGGGCGCGAACGGCGCAGTGTGTCCGATCCGACCGGGCGGGGGCAAGCGCCCTTGGCGGCTCAGGGTGGCTGGCCACGCCCTGCGCTTCGCACTTGATCCCGACCGGACGTAAGCACAAGATCATTAGAACGTGCTGCATCCGCGGCCGATGGCGAACGTCTTGAGAAGAGAGGTCAGGAGGTGCCCGTGAACCGTTCGATCACCGCTTTCTGCGCGGCGCTGTTGTCTTTGTGTGCCGGGGTGGCCGCGGCCTCACCCGTCGAGTACTCCCAAGCCGTGATGGCGGGCCTGAGGATGACAGCCGAAGAGGCCGAGACGCTCGAAGAACGACTCGCAACGGATGCCGACGACCTGAAAGCGCGCGCGCAACTCGTCGTCTACCATCATCGTAACGTGTACTTTGACCCCGACAGTCGGGTCGCCCATAGCGGACATGTCCTGTGGCTGATCCGGAACGCGCCGCAGGCCGGGATCCTCGGTACGCCGCATGTGCAGATCGACCCGCATGGCGATGCGGACAGCTACATCGCGGGCAAGGACGCGTGGGCGAGTCACCTCGAACGAGAGCCAGCGAACGTGACGTTCCTAGCCCACGCGGCGAGTTTCTACTCGCCTTTTCAGGATCGCGACATACTGGTCGAAACGCTGGAGAAGGTGCAATCGCTTGACCCGGGGAACTCGAAGTGGCCGACGCAACTGGGCCACCTGTACCTGAGGGCCGGGTCGGCCGAACGGCTTAGATCTCGGGTTCAATTGCCGGCCGGGATTGATGCCGACGACCCGCGGCTGCCGCCCGGCGCGTCGGAGTTGCTTGAACGCCGCACCGAGGACCATGCGCCCATTGCAGGCCGCGCGCTTCTGCACTTGCGGCGCGCATACGAACTGGCCGGCAGCGACTCGGAGCGGACGTCTCTCTTGGATGGCCTCGCCGAAGCGGCTTTCCACACGGGGCTCTACGGCGATGCGCGAACATACGCCGAGGCGATGCTCGCGGCTCCCCGCACCCGCCGGGACGAGTCGCACATCCACAAGGCGAACATTGTCCTGGGTAGAGTTGCGCTGGCCGAGGACGATGTGGTCACGGCAAAGCATCACCTGCTGGCGGCGGGCAGGGTCTCGGGAGCGCCCACACTGGACACTTTCGGTCCTAACATGGGGCTAGCGGCGGATCTCCTCGAACGTGGCGAGCAGGAAGTCGTGCTGGAGTACTTCGAGCTCTGCTCGAACTTCTGGCCAAGCGACAAGCTCAAGGATTGGGCCGCGTTGGTCAAAGGCGGCCGGACGCCGGACTTCGGCGCGAACATGGTCTACTGAGTCGGTGATTGGCATGAAGGTAGGTTTTATAGGCCTCGGCGGCATCGGCAAACCGATGGCCATCAATGTCGCCAAGGCAGGCTTCGAATTGACGGTCAACGACTTGCGTGAGCAACCCCTTGAGGAACTCCGCCAGCACGGCGCGCAGGTCGCGACCAGCGCCCGCGAGGTGGCTGAGGCGTCCGACATCGTCCTGGCTTCGCTGCCGTCCAACGAGGCTAGCAAGGAGGTGGCCTTCGGACCAGAGGGTGTGCTGGCCGGTGCCAAGCCCGGCGAGATCTACATCGAGCTGAGCACGATCAGCCCGGAAGTCGTTCACCTGATCGCGGCGCAGGCTCAAGAAAAGGAGGTCACGGTCCTGGATGCCCCGGTGAGCGGCAGCGTTGCCCAGCGTCGTGAGGGGACGTTGTCGGTCATGGTGGGCGGCGACGGCGCCGCGCTGAACCGCGCCATGCCGGTGCTTCAGGCCTTGGGCGAGAGAGTCTTCCACGTCGGCGAGAGCGGCGCGGGGGCGACCGTGAAGCTGGTCAACAACCTGCTCGCCGGCATCGGCATGGTGGCGACCATGGAAGCCTTGGCCTTGGGCGTGAAGGCGGGCTTGAGCATGGAGACGTTGACGGACGTGATCAGCGCGAGCAGCGGCGGCAGCCCGATGTTCCGCTCGATGGTCGAGCGCATCACCACGCGTAACCCCGAGCCGCCACCGGGGCAGACGGCAGACATGGGGCTCCACACCATCGCCAAGGACATGAAGCTGGCCGTGGAACTGGCGCAGAAGGTCGACATGCCGCTGTCGATCGGGACGGCGGCAACACAGCCGTTCGTGGCTGGTTTGGCCCGAGGTTGGGCGCACAAGGAGCTTTGGGCGATCATGGAGATCTTCGAGGAGGCGGCGGCCGTTCGCGTGCGTCCTACGAGTCTGCCGGCTAAACCGCCCGACCAAGCTTGATGTGGATTGACGTCACTATGCTCATAGTGGCGATGGTAGTGGTAGAGTGCGCGGATGAAGACCATACAAATGACAATGGAGAACGAACTCGTTGAGCGCGTCGATGCACGCGTGAAAGCTCTTGGGACAACGCGGTCGGCCTTTGCGAGAGACGCCTTGCGGGACGCCCTGACGCGCCTTGACGAGAAGGAACTCGAAGCACGGCATGTTGCTGGATATACGCGTGATCCAGCCGAACCCGGTGAGTTCGACATCCCAGAAGGCGACCATGCTTGGGGCGACGAGGCCTGGAGCTCTGACTGATGCTGCGTGGCGACGTACGCTGGTACGAGTTCGCCGCGCCAGATAAGCGTCGTCCCGTCGTGGTCCTGACTCGCGACTCGATCATTTCCAGTCTGGGGGAAGTAACCGTCGCACCCGTGACCACCCACATCCGGGAGATCCCGACCGAGGTTGTGCTATCTCGTGACGACGGGCTACCGCGCGAGTGCGCGGTGAATTGCGACCACCTACAGACCGTACCGCGTGGACGTCTAGGCGCAACGATCGCTCGGCTCTCTGAAGAGAAGATGGCGAGTGTCGCGAGGGCGATCCGGTTTGCGCTCAGCCTGGATTGAGGCCAGTTCGCCGGCAAGGTCTGTTAAGGCGGCAACGGACTGTCCCCCAACGCAGCGTCGGGTTACATTGCACCCCTGACCTGAACGCAGCGGTGGGGAGTGCGCATGGCCGAACTCGACGGACCGGCATTGGATGGATTGCGGATCCTCGACATGACGCAGTACGAGGCGGGAACCTCGTGCACGCAGGCGCTGGCTTGGCTCGGTGCGGACGTCGTCAAGGTCGAGGCACCCGAACACGGCGACCCCGGCAGAGCCGTTGGCCGCAGCACCAACATGGAGTACTCCGCCTACTTCTGCAACTGGAACGCCAACAAGCGGAGCGTGGCGATCAACCTCCGCGAGCCCGAGGGCCATGCGCTGTTCATGCGCCTCCTGCCGCGCTTCGACGTCTTTGTCGAGAACTACGGCCCTGGCGTGATCGAGCGGCTCGGTCTTGACTACGAAACGCTGAAGGCCGCCCATCCGCCACTCATTCACGCCCGCCTGAAGGGCTTTGGGACGTCGGGCCCGTACTCGGGATTCAAGAGCTACGACATGATCGCGCAAGCCGCTGCCGGTGCCTTCTCCGTGACCGGCGAGGCTGACCGGCCGCCGGTCATCCCGGGACCGACCACGGGCGACTCGGGCACCGGCGTGCAACTCGCCATGGCGATCCTCGCGGCCTACGTGCAGCGGCTACGCACCGGCAAGGGTCAGCAAATCGAGATCTCCATGCAGGAAGCCATGACGTACTTCATGCGTACACGCGTCTCCGGTTCGAAGTGGGGCGAACGGGCCGCGCCTCGCAACGGGGGATCGGGCGGGCTGCCGCCGGTGGACCTGTACCCGTGCAAACCGTTCGGGCCCAACGACTGGGTGTACCTGATGCCGATCACCGCTGGCCACTGGGACGACCTTTGCGTGGCCCTCGAACGTCCCGACCTGTTGGTGGACGACCGCTTTACGGACATGCAGGCGCGCATCGCCCACGGCAGCACGTTGTACGAGGAAGTGGCCAAGTGGACGCGCGTACGCACCAAGCAGGAGGTCATGGAAACCCTAGGTGCCGCAGGTGTGCCGTGTTCGGCGTGCCTAGACACCCGCGAGTTGCACACGGACCCGCACCTGTTGGCGCGCGGCTTCGTCCACACCGTCGACCACCCCATGCACGGGCCAGTGCGGCTGCTCGGTTTCGCACCGCGGATGTCCGAGTCCGACGTGCCGATCGAGCCGGCGCCGCTGCTCGGCGAGCACACCACGGAAGTGCTCGGCGGCGAACTCGGGCTCGAGGGCAACGATTTGGATGGCCTCCGCGAGGCGGGGGTGATCCGATGAGTGCCCGGAAACCAGTCTGCCTCGTCATCGGCGCCGGTGCGGGCATCGGCGGCACGGTAGGCAAGAGGTTCGCCCGCGAGGGCTATCACGCGGTGCTCTGCCGCCGCAGCGACGGCGCAGGCCTCGCCAAGCTCGTGGAAGCGATCGAAGGGGAGGGCGGCGAGGCGTCCGGCTTCCTTATGAATGCCATTGAGGACAACGCGATCGAAGACCGCGTCGCCCATGTCGAAGCCGAAATCGGCCCGATCGAGGTGATGATCTACAACCTCGGCGCGCAGATCGGCAACCGGGCGCTGTCCGACACCAGCCACAAGGCGTTCGAGATGGGCTGGCGGCTCGCCACCTTTGGCTTGTTCCGACTCGCGAAGGCCGCGTGCCCGTTGATGGCGGATCGAGGCCACGGCACGTTGATCGTGACCTCGGCGACGGCGGCCGTTCGCGGCAACGCGGGCCAGCACTCCCACGCCGCCGCCATGGGCGGCAGGCGCATGCTCTGTCAGACCCTGAACGCCGAGCTATCGCCGAAGAACATCCACGTCGCCCACGTCGTTGTCGACGGCTCCGTGGACGCACCGGACACCCTCGGCAAGATGCTTGGCCCCGAACGGTTCCAGCAGCTTCGCGAGACCAAGGGCGCGGAAGACGGCCTCATGCTGCCGGAACGCATCGCCGACACCTACTGGCATATCGCGCAGCAACATCGCTCCGTGTGGACCCACGAGTTGGATGTCCGGTCGTTCTCGGATCTGCCGTGGTGGAACCACTGAGCGGGGTCTGGCGGCGTTCCTGAGCTGCGCGCGGACCTTTGACGGTGCGCGCGGCCGCGATTCCGGCGTCGTACAAGGTTCATTGCGGACGAGGACGTCCGCGCACCGCCAGCGGGAACCGGGTCGGCGCGTTCTGCTAGATGCTGAGCGTCGTGTACCGGGCCGGCTTGTAGCCGTGCAGACGCCGGGCGGCCGCCGCGACTTCCTCGTCGTCCGGGTTGGTTTCCCACGTCGCGGGCCCCATGCTCTCGCGGGCCTCGATGAGTTCGCCGTCGAGGCCTAGGATCGAGTCGGCCAAGGCCACGATGCGTCGGTTCGGCCACGCGTAGGTCGACGCCTCTCGGAGTGCGGTCGCCGACCTTCGCGGGTCCCCTGTCTGCAGCACGTGTGCGATCAGTGCGACGGCGGTCGAGCGGCTGACGCCGGCGTGGCAATGGATCAGCAGCGGGGCCTCTCCGTCCCAAGTCCGGAGGAACCGAATCACCTCCTCGATGTGGCTGACCTCTGGCCGGACTTCGCCCGGTTTCGCCTCGATGATGTCGTGGACGGGACAGCGGTGGTGTCGGGCGGGATCGATTCCCGCGGGCGTCGGTGGCTGGGCGCTCGGCTGGATGATCGAGACGAGGTCGCGCACCCTGAATTGCCCTACGAGATGGGGCATGTCCGCGAGGCTTGAAACGTAGATCGTCACGGGTGGTTCTTGAGATGGGTGCGCCGTCTGCGGCGAGTCGGTAATTTTACGTGCATCCGGCGCGGGGCTTGCGCGCGTCGGGAAACACCGTCAAGGTAGCCGTTTTGCCGAACGGCATCGAAGGAGAGCGAACCACCGATGAGTTTCCGAGAGGAAGTCCGCGACTGGCTGGAAGACAACTGCCCACCAACCATGCGCGATGGCAAGGGTGGCAGCACCGGCGGCGGTCGACGGGCAGAGTATCCAAACCCGGAACTGAAAGTCTGGCTGGACCGCATGGCGGAGCGTGGCTGGACGGCACCCTCGTGGCCTACGGAGTATGGCGGCGGCGGGCTGGACCGCGACCAGAACAACGTTCTCAACGAGGAGATGCGGCGCATCGGCACCAACTATCCGCACAGTGGCATGGGCCTGTCGATGATCGGGCCAGCCCTCCTCGAGTTCGGCACCGAGGAACAGAAGCAGGAGCACCTGCCGAAGATCATCCGCGGCGACATCTGGTGGTGCCAGGGCTACAGCGAGCCGGGCTCCGGCTCGGACCTCGCGAGCTTGCAGACCAAGGCGGTCGAGGACGGCGACGACTACGTCATCAACGGCTCGAAGATCTGGACCTCCGGCGCCAACTTCGCGGACTGGATGTTCTGCCTGGTGCGTACGGATCCGGACGCGTCGAAGCACGAGGGCATCTCGTTCATCCTGTTCGACATGGCCACACCCGGCGTCTCCGTGAAGCCGATCAAGCTCATCAGCGGCATGTCGCCGTTCTGCCAAACCTTCTTCGACGATGTCCGCGTGCCGAAGCGGAACGTCGTGGGCGAGTTGAACCAGGGTTGGACGGTCGGCAAGCGGCTTCTGCAATACGAGCGCACGTCCATCGGTGGCATGGGCGGCAGCAGCGCGCGGACGGGCTACGGACTTGCCGAGCTAGCGAAGCGCTATGTCGGCGACGAGGACGGCAAGATCGCCGATCCGACCACCCGGGCCGACGTCATCGAACACCGCATCACCGACATCGCCTACGGGCTCACCGTGCGCCGCAGCGGCGAGGAGATGCGCTCCGGGAAGGCGCCGACGTTCTTGTCGTCGATGTTCAAGCTCTACGGCACCGAACAGAACAAGCGCCGACTCGACCTGTCGCTCGGCATCATGGGCAACCAGATGCTCGGCTGGGAAGGCGATGGATTCGATCCGAGGGAGCTCGGTACGACTCGGGAGTGGTTGCGCTCGAAGGCCAACTCGATCGAAGGCGGCACGTCCGAGGTGCAACTCAACATCATTGCGAAGCGTATTCTGGGGCTGCCGGATTGACTCCGGGCGACATGAACGGGAGGGGATCATGATGAAGAAGATCTGGCCGATAGCGCTGGCGTTGGCGGTCGCGTCGGCGAGCGCCCAGGCGCAGGACGAGGCTGCGGCGAGCGACGAACCGCTCAACCTCGAGCAACTGCTCACCATGTTCAACTGGGACTTGGACGCCGTCGAGATCACCACCGAACAGGTGGGCGAAGGCCTCTACGTGCTGTTCGGTGCGGGTGGCAACATCGCGGTTTCCGTGGGCGAGCAGGGCGTCTTGATCGTCGACGACATGTTCCCCGAGGTGATTCCGAAGGTCGAATCGGCGATCCAGGAGATCCGCGGCGAGGGTGCGGACGGTCAGGTCGACTTCGCGATCAACACCCACTGGCACTTCGACCATGCCGAGGGCAACTTGGCGCTCGGTCCCTCGGGGACGTGGATCGCAGCGCACGCGAACTCCGCCGAGATGATGGCCAAGGAGAACATCCTCAACATGGTCATCACCAAGTATCGCCAACCGCCGTACCCGCCGGCAGCGCGACCGTCCATCGTCTACGACGACCGCATGCGCTTCCACTTCAACGGGGAGGAGATCGACCTCGTGCACGCCGGACCCGCACACACCGCGGGCGACACGGCGGTGATCTTCAAGGGCCACAACGCCGTGCATTTCGGCGACGTGTTCAACAACGCGGGCTACCCGTTCATCGACGTCGACAGTGGTGGCAGCATCGACGGCATGATCCACTTCTGCCAGTCCATCCTCGATGAGGTCGGCCCGAACGGGATCATCATCCCCGGCCATGGTCCAGTCACCGACAGCGCCACACTGCAGGCCTACATCGACATGCTGACGACGGTGCGCGAGCGCGTTGCGGCGCAGATGGCGGAGGGCAAGGGCCTGATGGCCGTCGTGGCCTCCGGCGTGACCGGGGAGTTCGACGAGACCTACGGACCGGTGTCCGGCTCGCTCGGCTTCATCGACCGCG
The DNA here is from genome assembly GCA_965203685.1 of Candidatus Azotimanducaceae bacterium. GTDB lineage: Bacteria > Pseudomonadota > Gammaproteobacteria > Pseudomonadales > Azotimanducaceae > VXYL01. The sequence goes on along the minus strand of OZ241908.1, from coordinate 2,814,344 downwards.
TATACACAAGCCTCCAGCGCGACGCCGAGTAGGGCTGCCCGGCATGTGGCTGCGGTTGCGGCAGATCGCCTTGGTCGCCGAGGAACTGGCACCGGTTGAGGCGGACCTCATCGACGTGCTGGGCGTCAAGGTGTGTTTCAACGACCCCGGCGTCGGTACGTTCGGCCTGCACAACGCGTTGTACCCGGTGGGCAGCCAGTTCATCGAGGTCGTCGCACCCATCGATCCTGCCCAGGACACCGCCGGCAAGCGCTACCTGGACCGGCGCGGCGGCGATGGTGGCTACATGGTCATCACGCAATGCGACGACCAAGCGCCGCGGCGCGCGAAGCTCCAGGAACTGAACGTCCGCCTCGTGAGCGACCATGCCGGCTCATCGTTCGTGAACATGCAACTGCATCCAAAGGACACCGGCGGCTCGTTCTTCGAAATCGACCAGATGATCGGCGAGGGCGCCGACAACCCGGCTGGGCCTTGGCATCCCGCAGGCCCGGATTGGGAAGCCGGCCGAACGGACCGCGTACAAGGCATCTCCGCAGCGGTGATGCAGTGCGACGACCCCGAGGCTGTGGCTGCGCGCTGGTCGGCGATCGCGGAGATTCCGCTCCGCGGGAACGTATTGCCGCTGGAGAACGCGGAACTGCGCTTCGTGCCATGTGCCGATGGACGGCCGGAGGGGCTCGCCGAACTGGACATCGCTGCCGGCGACCGCGACGCTGTGCTCGCCGCAGCGGATCGACGGGGCGTGCGAAGCGGCGAGTCGCAGGTCGCGATCTGCGGGATGCGGCTCAACCTGGTTTAGCGCCGTTGGCCGGTCCATGAACCGGCCAACGGCACCGGAATGCGGACGAGGACGTCCGCGCACCTCGCCGTTCAGTTGCGCAGTACGCGCCCCGCACGCTCGCCGGTTAGTTCGTCGTCCCTGAGTACCACCGTCCCGTTGCACACGGTCGCGTGGTAGCCGGCCGCGCGTTGGATGAACCGCGGCGCGCCGAACGGGAAGTCGTGGACGATCTCCGGCATGCGCTCTTCGAGCTTGCCGATGTCGAACACGTTCACGTCGGCCCGCTTGCCCACTTCCAACGTGCCGCGATCGTTGAGCCCCAAGACGCCGGCGGGTACTGCACTGATGCGCCGTACGGCTTCCTCGATGGCGTAGACGCCGCTGTCGCGGTGCCAATGCGAGAGGATGAAGGTCGACCAACCGGAGTCGATCATCTGGCTGACGTGTGCGCCCGCATCCCCTAGGCCTGGCATCGCCCACTCGGTCCGAATCAGGTCCTCGAGGGCCGACAAGTTGACGTTGAAGCCCCGCAGATGGAAGAGCGCCCGGCCGTCCGTCTCGTCGGTGATCTTGAGCCACGTCTCTACCGGGTGTTCACCGGCGGCTTGCGCATTGTGGAAGAGGCTCTCCTCCATGTGCTGTGTATAGCGAGGCCGTGGCTGGTCGCCCATGTAGAACCACCGCTTTGTGCCTTCCGCCACTTGGTCGCCCTGCGCCTTGACCTCGTCGACGAGGCGGCGGCGCATGTCCGGATCGCGAATGGCCGCCAAGCGCCCGGCGAGGTCCTTCTTGCGCAGTTCGTTCCAGGCCTCGGTGCGGAAAAAGTTGTTGGTACTCAAGCCGCCAACACCGCCGCCGCTGCGGGGTACGGTGACCGACGTCACGTTGAGCCCCTCGGCGCGCATGGCGAGCACGCGCTCGTTAGTGCGTTCGACGCCCATTTCGGCGGCCATGCTGAACAAGGCGCCGCGCGCCGTCCGGGCTTCGTCGGCGATGAGGTCGAACTCGGCCTCGAAGTCCCGGAAGTCGGACACGGTCTGCATGATGCCGCCGTGCTTGCCCACTTCCCTAGCTACGGCACGCAGTTCATCGCGATCCGCGAATGTTCCGGGGATCGAGCGTCCGTCCGGCAGACGGTGGCCCGGCAGACGGTTGGTCGAGAAGCCGACCGCGCCTTCCTTCACGGACTGGCCGGCGAGCTCTGCGATCTGGCGGACCTCGTCGTCCGTGGCCGGTTCCTCGACCGCGCGCTCGCCCATGACGTAGAAGCGCACCGCGCAGTGGCCGACAAGGCCCGCGATGTTGATGGATGGGCCCAATGCTTCCAGCGCGTCCAGGTAGCCACCGTACGACTCCCAGTTCCATGGCAGGCCGTGCAGGATCGCGTTCTTGGGAATGTCCTCGACGGTCTCCATCATGCCGGCGAGAAACTCGCGGTCAGACGCCCGGCATGGGGCGAAGGTAACGCCGCAGTTGCCGAGCAGGGCGGTCGTGACGCCGTGCCAGGACACCGAGGTGACTTGCGGATCCCAGCCGATCTGGGCATCCAAGTGCGTGTGCAGGTCGATGAAGCCCGGCGACACGTTCAGGCCGTCCGCTTGGATCTCGTCTCTGCCCTTGTCGGCGACCTTGCCGATCTCGGTGATGGTGTCGCCGTCGATGGCGATGTCGGCCGAGTAAGGCTCGGCCCCGGTACCGTCGACGACGCTGCCGCCTCGGATGACCACGTCATGGCTCATTAGGTCCCTCCCCCTAGTGCTTGTGCCAATCCGCCGACCATACGCCAATCGTTGCGGATTGGCTAATTGCCGCCAGTACACTACCTCGAAAAATGGACGGTACTCGTCCAATTTTCGTTGCTACGCCCCCGCCGATCCACGGGCACTTGGGGTAGCCTTCGTCGCCCTGATCGAGAACAGGAAAGCAATGCTGCCGTGGCGCTCCGGGAGGCGCCACCAACCGTCGCTTTCGCTCATGTGCGGGAAGGCTTGGTACGGCGCGGCGGGAAACTCGTTCAAGTATTCGATCGTTAGACCTGCGCGGAGCAGGGCGTTCACGACTTCCGAGAGGCTGTGCTGCCACTCGTAAACCGGCGTCTTGATCGGTGTCGAGCCGGCATACGTCGGACGTTCCCCGTCGTCGAGAATTCCGTCCCGGTCTGGGAAGTACGAGTACGCCGGGCGCAGGTACGGCTTGCCGTCGGGGTCCTGAACGACGTCGAACACCAGAGACATCGGATGAACGTCCAGCATGTAGAAGGTACCGCCCGCCTTGAGGAAGCGCGCGACGATCGCGGCCCAGGCGTCGAGGTCCGGCAGCCAGCAGATCGCGCCGACACCGGTGTAGACGATGTCGAAGCGTTCGTCGAGGAGGTCGGGCAGGTCGTAGACATTTGCCCGGATGAAGCGGACGCCCAGGCCCAACTCGCGGTCCAGCTTCCGGGCGAGATCGATGGCGGTGTCGGAAATGTCCACGCCGGTGGCGGTCGCACCGAGTCGCGCCCAGGACATGGTGTCCATCCCGAAGTGGCATTGCAGATGCAGGATCGACTTGCCGTCGACCGCGCCGACTTCCGACCGCTCGATGTCCGAAAGGGTGATCCGGCCCGCCTTGAAGCCGGCTACATCGTAGAACTCCGACGCAGCGTGAATCGGCGTGCGTTCGTTCCAGTTGCGCCGGGTCAGCTCGAAGCGCTCGGACATCGACGACCCGTCGGGCGCGTCACTCGTTGGCAAGATGGGTCTTGAAGAACGCGACCATTTCCGCCTGCGCACGATCCCGGTCTTCGCCACGGAAGCCGTGACCCGCGCCTTCGATGACGACCATCCGGTTCTCGACCCCGGCTTCGGTGAGCGCCTTGTTCATCCGTTCGCTGTTGCCCACCGGGACGAGTTCGTCGGCATCGCCGTGGATGAGAAGCACCGGCGGGTCGTCGTCGGAGACGAACTGGATCGGTGAGATATCTGCGGCCAGTTCGGGATCGAAGTCGAGGGCCGGGAACCTCTCGTTGGGGCCCGCGATGCCGCGTAGGTCGACGGGCGGGAAGTAGGCCACCACGGCGTGGACGCGGTTGGAGTGCTTGAGTAAGGGCTGTTCCGCGGCCGGGTCGCCCGAGTCGCTCGCGAGTCCGAGCATCAGGGACAGGTGGCCGCCGGCGCTGCCGCCGTAAACGCCTAGACGGTCGGGATCGATGCCGAATCGGTCCGCGTGGGCCCGGACGTGCCGAACGGCCCGCCGGACATCCGCGACCGCGTCCGGGACCTTGAACCGGGGCGCGCTACCGTGGTGCACGGCAAACATCGTAAAGCCTTCGTCGAGTAGGTGCTGGAACGCCCGTTGACGGCGTTCGGGCGGTTGCCACCGGGAGAACCAGCCGCCGCTCACCATGAACAGCACGCCCGCGCCATTGGCTTGCTCCGGTTGAAATACGTCGTAGACCAATGCCATACCGGCCTTGTGCCCGTAGACCACGTCGGGGGTGATCGTTGCGGCCGAGAGGGGTGTGGCCGCCAAGGCCAGCACCGCGGCTATCGCGAACTTGCGCATATGTGAAGTCCCGCTTTCGAAGGGCTGCGGATCATAGCCGATCAGGCGGTATCGCCCGCGGGCCTAAGGTTTACAATGCCGGGCCGCGATCCGGTAGGCGAAAAAGCAAGTGCCGACGGATGACCTGTCGATCACTCTTGGCGTCGAGGAGGAGTTCTTTCTCGTCGACCCCGACTCACGCGACCTCATCGCGGACCCCGATCCTGCGATTTTCGAAGCCTGCGCCGCTGCCCGGGGACCGCACAACGTCGTGCACGAGTTCCTGCGTTCGCAGATCGAAACCAGTACGCGCGTCTGTCAATCGATCGCCGAGGTACGCGACGCCCTCACCGAAACCCGGTCGATCGTCGTCGACGCGGCGGAGAAGCATGGTGCCTGGGCGATGGCCGCGTCGATGCACCCGTTCGCCGATTGGCGCGAGCAGGCCCCCACGGCCAAGGAACGCTACGAGCGCTTCGCGATCACCTTCCAAGAAGTCGTCCGCCGTCTGACTGTCGGCGGCATGCACATCCACGCCGGGTTCGGGACGCCCGACTCCCGCGTCCGCGTGATGACCGCCTCGCGCCGCCACCTGCCGGCGCTGCATGCCTTGTCCGGCTCGTCGCCGTTCAACGGTGGCCGCGAAACGGGCTTCAAGTCCTACCGTCTGACGATCATGGGGGCGATGCCACGGACCAGCCTGCCGCCGCCGCTCGCCTCGCTGCGCGACTACGAGGCACTGGTCGACGGCTACCGCGCCTTGGAGTTCATCAACGACGGCAGCGAACTGTGGTGGGACATGCGGCCGTCGGCGAGCTATCCGACGATCGAGCTCAGGATCTGCGACATCTGCACGGCCATCGAGGATGCCGTCGCCGTTGCCGCGCTGTACGCCTCGCTCGTCCGCAGGCTCTTGAGGCTCGACGCCGAAGGCGCGCTGCCGGCGGAACCAGCTACCGAGATCATCGCCGAGAACCGTTGGCTAGCGGCGCGCTATGGCGTCCTCGCGTTCCTCGGCAATGTCGACGGGGGCGGGCGAGTGGACATCGACGACTACGTCGCGGAACTCATCGACGATCTTGCCGAGGACGCCGCTGCCCTGGGCTGCGAGGCGGAACTCGACCGGATCCGCGACATCGTCCGCGAAGGGACGTCGGCGGATCGGCAGATCGACCTCTACCGGTTGCGCCGCCTGGAAGGCGACGACGAAGCAACCGCGTTGCGCACCGTCGTCGACGCGATCGTGGCCGAGACGCGCCCTTGAAGCGGCCCGCCGTGACGGCACCAAGCCCGGACGGTACGCGGACGTCCCCGTCCGCATTGGCCCGCGCACGTCGGTCGCTAGGAGTCCTAATAGGCGTCGTATGTCTTGCTATGCCCGCTTGGGGCGCTATGGCGGCGGATGCGGCCTACCACGCCGAGATCAGGCGGACCGCATACGGGATCCCCCACATCAAGGCAGATGATTGGGCCAGCCTTGGCTACGGATACGGCTACGCGTACGCGCAGGACAATTACTGCGTCACGATGCGTGGCATCGTCGAGGCAACGGGACGCTCCGCGGAGTTCTTTGGCGAGGAAGGTGACGTCGCGGCGGATTTCGTTCTCCGCTACGTGTTTGGCACCAAGGAAGAGTTCCGGGAGACGTGGCAAGCGGATGCAGACAGCCCGGCGGTCAAGCTGACCGAAGGATTCGCGGCGGGGATGAACCGTTACCTCGACGACACCGGCATCGATGCATTGCCGGCTGGGGCCAATGGCTGCCGCGATGCGGAGTGGGTGGCGGAGATCGACGAGGTCGACTTGGCCATGATGCTGTCGCGACTTGCCCTGCAAGGCAGTTCCGACCAATCCATCGTGCGTCGTGCGATCTACAACGCGGCTGATCCTGTGACCCCCGCGGCCGGCTCGACAGCGGTCGACTTGCACCAACTGAGCCGCGACCTCGGGCGTTTCGCGCGCTCCCTCGGCAACTCCGACAACGGCAGCAACGCCATCGCCGTCGGCCGCGATCTCAGCCGCACGGGGAAGGGGCTGCTACTGGCTAATCCACACCAGCCCTGGGCAGGCACCACGAGCTTCTACCAGGTGCACCTGACCATTCCCGACACGTACGACGTGGCCGGTGCCGCGTTGCACGGGCTGCCCGTGGTCGGCATCGGTTTCAACCGGGACATCGCGTGGACCCATACGATCGCCTTCTCCACGCGCTTTACGCTCTACGAACTGCAACTCAACCCGAACAACCGGCTCCAGTATCTCTACGACGGCAGCTACCGGGACATGACGGCCAAGGCCGTCAGTGTCCAGGTCAAGCTGGCCGACGGAAGCCTGGAAGAGCGGCAGCGGACGTTCTACAGCACGCATTTCGGCCCCATCGTCGATCTCGGTGAGGTGACTAGCCTGTTGCGCGGTTGGCCGCTGTTCAACGGCACCGCCTACGCGATCCGCGATGCCAACCTCGATCGCGGCGTATCGATGCTCGAGCAGTACATCGCCATGGGCCAGGCTGCCGACATGACGGCGTTCACCGAAGCGCTCGAGGGGATCGGCGTGCCGGTCTTCCATACGCTGGCAGTCGACCGTTCGGGCGAGGCGTTCTACGGCGAAGTGGCCGCTGTGCCGCAACTCACGGCGACCCAGCTCGAGACCTGTGCCCCGGGCGTCTGGGGACTGTTGATCCGCACCTTCACGAACGAGGCCGTTCTGACGCTCAAGGGCACGGACTCCGCGTGCGAATGGGGGACGGACAGCGATTCGCCGCCGGATTCCAATCTTGCCGGCTATGCGGCGCGACCCACGCTGCGAACCACCGACTACGTGGCCAACAGCAACGACAGCTATTGGCTCAGCAACGCCAACCTGCCGCTGACCGGCTATGGCACGCAATACGGCTGGTTGGGCCGGGAGAATACGCAGCAGCAGCTTCGCACGCGCATTGGCCACCTGATGATCGCGGAGCGCCGCAACGCCACCGATGGCTTGAGCGCATCTCCCGGGTTCACGCTGACGACGCTGAAGAAGCTCTTGTATCGCAACCGCGTCTACGCAGCGGAACTGGTCTTGGATGACGTGCTCGGTATCTGCGACGGCATTGCGAGCAGCGTCAGTGGGAACACGCCCCAAGGCCGGGCGCGCCGGGCGTGCCAGGTGTTGCGGTCGTGGGACCGCAAGGTGGATCTGGGCAGTCGCGGGGCGCAGGTCTTCACCGAGTTCTGGCAGAGGATTCGTGCGAGCACCGCCTCGCTATTCACGAACGTCGTCGGGGCCGACTTCTGGGCGACGGACTTCGACCCGGCGGATCCGTTGAACACTCCGCACGGGATCGACGTCGCCGCGAACCGCGACCTCGTCATCGACTCGCTCAGCGGCGCGGTGCTCGCGCTGGAAGCCGCCGGCGTCACGCTCAACGCGCGCTGGCGCGACGTGCAATACGTGACCCGGGGCGAAACCAGGATCCCCATCCACGGCGGCGACGGCAACATGGGCGTGTACGGCGCTGTCTCGTCAAGCCTGCGCCACGGCGGCTACACCGATGTCTCTTCGGGCAACTCCTACATCGTGGCGGTCACGTGGGGCAACAGCAAGTGCCCCATCGCACATACCGTCCTCGCCCCTGGCCAATCGGACAATCCCGCCTCGCGCTACTACCGGGACCAGACGAGGCTCTACAGCGCCAAGCGGTGGACCCGGTTCCCGTACTGCGAAGCGACGATCAAAAGAGCCCAGCGCGGCAAGACGTTGGAGATCCAGGAATAGTGCTGCGGGCACTCGATTCCGTCATGGCCGTGGCGGTGGCGGAGGCGCGCTTTGCGCGGCGGTTGCCGCGAACATGGGTGTTCGTCGCACTCGGTTCGGGCAGCGTCCTCGCGGCCTACGGCTACTACTTCTACGCCCACGGCTACTTCTCCGTGCCGATGCCCGCGATGGCGTACTTCTCGCCCCGGTTCCACGCGGCCGCCATCAACGTCTATCTCCTTTGGACTTTCTTGGCCGCGGCTGCGTTCCTCGCATTCGACATCGGTGCGCGCAACCAGCGTGAGCGCGTCGCGGATGTCATCGACAGCCGGCCGGTCTCCAACCTTGCCTTGGTCGCCGGAAGGTTCCTCGGGTTGCTGCTCGTCTCCTGGGTACCGATGCTCATGGTCGTCCTCGTGGTGCAACTGTTCGGGTGGTCGTCCCGTGCTGCGGGTTGGTGGCTGGGCGAACCCGTGGAACCGGTTGCCCAGACGGCCTTCCTGGTGATCGACGCAGCACCGATCCTGGCTTTCTGGATCGCGCTCGTGTTGGCACTGGCTGCGGTTGTCCGCAATCGCCTGTTCGTGATGGTGGTGGCCCTCGGGGCGTTAGGTCTGCAGATGTGGGCCTATACCGCGGTACCTGCCTACCTGTACACGGGGCTGTCACCGCTGTCCGCGCAACCCGGGTGGGCGTCGGACATCGTTCCGCGTTTCGCGGGAGTCGAGATGGCCGTGCAGCGTGGTGCGCTCGTCGTGCTCGCAGCGGCGCTCGTAGGCGTCGCCGCGGTTGCGCAGGCCCGGGCCGATGGCGCGCCCGCTGCCCGGTACTTCGCCATCGCCGCCGTGCTCGCCGGCGCTGGCGTACTCGGGCTCGTTTGGACGACGCTCAAAGGCGTCGACGACGTCCGCATTCGCGAGCAATGGCGGGCTGTGCATGAAGGTGCGGTCGCAGCGAAGGAGCTTCCCGATGTCGAGAAGATCGCCGGCAGCATCGTCATCCTGCCAAGCGATCGCTTGGAAATCGATGTTCAGATATCGGTCGCGAAGCCCGCCGGCGTGACGAGGCTTGTCTTCAGTCTCAACCCGGGCATGCGGATCGACCAGCTCGCGATCGGTACCGAGTTGTTGCCGTTCAGCCACGAGGATGGCTTGCTCATCGTGGACCTGCCGCGAGCGTTGGCGAACGACAGCGCGACCCTGGCGCTACGGGCCGTGGGTGTGCCGGACGAACGCTTTGCCTATCTCGACAGCGCGGCCGACTGGCGCCGCAAGCCGCCGACCAACCGACTTGCGCTCCTCGGTACGGAATCGGGCTTGTTCGACCGCCGATTCGTGGCCTTGATGCCCGGGACCGCCTGGCTTCCCCGCGCAGGGCCAAGCATCGCACGACCTAGCCAGCGCTCGGATTTCCATACCGTCGACCTAACCGTGGATCTGCCGCACGACTGGCTGGTTGCTGGACCGGGGCGTCGCGAGCAAGTTGGCGGAGGCGATGGTCACCGCTCGCGCTTCCGGTTTCGTCCCGAGGTGGCCGTGTCCGAGATTGGGCTATTGGCCGGCCGATTCGAGAGGTTTGCGGCCACGATCATGGACGGCGTAGAGGTCGAGTTGCTGCTCCATCCCGAGCACCTGGAGACGCCTGAGTTTTTCGCCGACGTCGCGGATACGGTCGTCGCGGAGATTGAGCGACTGTTCGGCGAGGCCGACACGCTCGGCCTACCGTATCCGCTCCGTGCCTTGAGCCTAGTGGAAGTCCCGTCCCGCCTTCGCGGCTATCGTGGGGGCTGGCGAATGGACACTGCGATGGCGATGCCCGGCGTCCTCCTGGTCAAGGAGCACAGCCTGCCGACCACGCGTTTCGGAGGGCCATTGGTCGACGACATCTTGGCAGAGGCGGACGACCTGGCGCGAGCCAAATTGGGAAGGCTTTGGGTACACACCAGCAATGACGCCGCCAGTGGCGCTGATGTCCACCGGGGCTTTTCCCGCCACCTGTTCAGCGCTGTCACGGGCGCGCGTGGACCCGGGGCGGACGCTGTGGACTATGTCCTTGACGAGTTAGCATTTCGTCTACTCACAGGGCGCAACACGCCCTCTGGCAGGACATTCAGCGCCCATCGGTTCGACGCCAACGGCTACTTTGGGGCGGCGCTCGGCCGTGCCGCTCAGGGGATGTCGGTAGGCCACTTTGGCCCGCTGAGCTTGTTCTGGCCCTACGTCGAGCGTCACTCCGTCTGGACGTTGGCCGGTGCCACATCGCTGGGCGAGCTAGAGCGTCATGGCAGGCCTAGACTGGCCGAGGAGGCGATGCTCCTGCGAGCCAGCTTCGTGGCGCAGGCCCTGTACGACGGGCTAGGGCGTGACGGCGCGGGTGCTGTGCTCGCGGAGGTCCGTCGGCGATTCGCAGGCCGGACGTTCGATGCGGGCGACTTGACTTCGACCGCTGCGAGTATCGACGCAGACTTGGAAGTGCTTCTAGGCGACTGGCTCGGAGACAAAGGCTTGCCGGGCTACCTGGTCGACCAGGCAAGGGTTGTCCGGCTCGCCGACGACGAGGCCGGTGGGCAACGCTACCAAGCGCGCGTGCAGATTCGAAACGACGAGCCAGTGCCTGGCGTCGTACGCCTTTCGACCGACCGCTGGGGGTTCCTCACGCATGGCTCGGGTCCGATCCGTGTTCCTGGAATGACCTCGCTGGAGGTCGGTTTGGTGCAGGCGGAACCCCCGGATCAGCTTTGGCTACATCCCTACGGCTCGCTCAACCGCACCCCCATCCGCATCCACCTCCAGGGCGATGTCGACGTCACCCGATCGGTGACTGAGGAAGCCCTCATAGGTGCCGGACCGAGTGACTGGGTGCCGTCGCGACCCGGGATCGTGGTCGACGACCTAGACGTCGGGTTCAGCGCAGTCGGCAACGACCGAGGCATCCGCCTAGGGAACATTCGGAGTAGGTTCGAGCGCTGGGAGATCGACGTTGACCAGGGGCTGCCGGTGATGGAACGCCGGCGCGGCGAGTGGATTCGCCGGGAAGTGCCGTCGGCCCGGGGAAAGTACCGGCACACGGCGGCCCTCGTCCGCGCCGGGGATGGCGAGGAGCAAGTGGCCTTCGAGGCTCACTTGGATGGTCCAGGCCGTTGGCAATTGGAGTACCACATTCCGAACAGGCATCTGCCGGCGCCCCCTGGACGGTCCGAAGACTTCGCAGCGACTGTCTTCGACGCCCTCGGCAGCATGGACATGCGCCTTGAAAGCGGCGGCGTGGAAACAGCGTTAGCGTTCGATGCGGGGGCGGCCGAGGTCGGTTGGAACAAGGTCGGCGAGTACGATCTGGACCATCGTACCGTGCGCCTCGCGGTCAGCAACAAGACCGACGGCGAAACGGTGGTCGCCGATGCGATCCGTTGGCGGCGCATTGATGGCTCGCCAGCGCGCTGACCGCCGCCGGCCGTCGACTCCACGATGAACGCGTGGCCGGGCCTGGACGCTGCGGTCGCGGTTGCCACGAGCGAGTTGCGCGGCGCACGGCGGCGGTGGCGAACATGGCTATGTGTTGGCGTGGGCATCGCCGTGCTCTTCGTCCTCCACGGGTTCTACGCCTATGCCCACGCCGAGATGTCCGGCAGCGAGGCGGCCATGGCGTTCTTCTCGCCCCGGTTCGGGGCGTCGTACGGCCAGGCCTACGTGCTCTGGCTGCTACTTGCCGGGTTGCTGCTGGTGGCGTTCGATGGGCGGCACCGGGATCGACGCGAACGCATGGCGGACGTGCTGGACGCGCGGCCGGTGTCCAACATGGCGGTGCTCTTCGGTCGGCTGGCGGGCATCGTGCTCGCGGCGTGGTTACCGCTGGCGGCGGCTTGCGCGCTGATCCAGGTCCTCGGCCTCGGAGCGAGGGCCTCGGGCCTGTGGTTTGGCCAACCGGTCGAACCCTACGCCCAAGCGGCGTTCATGTTTCTTGACGCGCTGCCCGTGATGGTGCTCTGGGTCGCGGCCACCTTGTTTCTGTCCTCGGTCTTTCGTGGTCGGTTGGCGGTAGTGGCGGTCGCGATCGTTTTGCTTGCCGTGCAGATGTGGGCGCACACGAGCGCCCCGGCGTACCTCGCGACCGTGGTGTCGCCATTGTCCGCGAAGGTCGGATGGGCGTCTGACATGGTGCCGCGGTTTGCCGACGCAGCGTCGGTGGTTCAACGTGCCGCAGGGCTCTTGGTAGCGATCGGGCTGGTTGTGCTTGCAGCCGCGTTGGACCGCCGTGCCGATGGTGTCAACAAACGCCGTCCGGTCGCCATGGGTTTGGCGCTCGCCGCGCTCGGCGTGGCGGTAACTGTTTGGCTTGGCGTCAACGTGGAGGCGGGCAATCGGCTGAGGAGCGATTGGTTGGCTCGACACGAACACGCCTCGCAGGCGGCGGTGCCGGACCTAGTTCGGTTGACGGGCAACGTGCACATCGTGCCGGGCGATGAGTTGCGCGCGACCATCGAGCTGCGATTCTCGGTCCCCACCGACTCCGAGACAGGCGTCGCGTTCAGCCTGAACCCGGGGATGCAGGTCGAGGATCTATACCTTGACGGCAATCCCACGTCCTTTCACCACGAGCAGGGCCTCTTGGTCATCGAGATCAGTCCGTCCTTGTCGCTGACGCCCTTACACACACTCGAAATGACCGTCGCCGGAGTCCCGGATGCCCGTTTCGCATACTTGGACAGTGCGGTGGACTGGCGTCACAGGCCGGTGACCAACCGGATCGGGCTGCTCGGCACGGAAAGTCTCATTTTCGATCGGCGCTATGTCGCGCTGATGCCCGATGGCGCATGGCTGCCGCGTGCCGGGCCGAACGTGGCGTCCAGAGGGCGCGGGACGGACTTCTTCACCTTGGACCTTGCCGTTCGCGTGCCTGCCGGATGGTCGGTTGCAGGCCCCGGCCGAGGACTTCGCGAGCCTGACCGCAGCGGGACGATTCGATTCGCGCCCGGCGCGCCGGTCCCGGACGTCGCGTTGTTCGCCGGACCTTATAAGCGCTTCGCGACCGATGTGCGCGGCGTCGAGTTCGAACTCCTGCTGCACCCCGGACATTTGCACAACGTGGCGTTCTTCGCCGATATCGGTGATCAGCTTAACGACCGCCTCGATGAGCTGCTCCAGGAGTCCGAACGCCTTGGTTTCGCGTATCCCTACGATGGCCTGAGCGTGGTCGAGGTGCCTACGAGCTTGCGGACGTATGGCGGCGCCTGGTTGATGCCCTCGGCGATGGCGCTGCCCGGGGTGCTGCTGCTCCGGGAGCAGGGCCTCCCCTGGGCGAGTTTCGAGCGGAGGTTCGGGGACCCGTCGGTGTACGAGGAGTGGGACGGTGGCATCGCGGCGGGAAAAGTCTGGGCGCTTTGGACCTACACGTTCAACGACCGTGGCGGCGGGGATCTGCTCGCAGGCTTTGCCAATCAACTGTTCGGTATGCAGACCGCGGCAGCCGGGGAGGGCGCGGATGTGGTCGACATGGTCACTCGCGAACTCCTGTCCCGCTTGCTCCTCGAACTCAACCACGTCCCGATAGCCATGGAGTTCACTGCGCATCATTTCGACGCCCCTCAGTACCTTGGTGCGCCAATCGGCGAGGTGATCCGGGGTGCCATTGGCGGCTACATCTGGCACCTGCCGCGTATTTTCTATCCGTTCGTCGATCGGCCATCGGTCTGGGAGTTCGCTTCGCAGGTGCCGCTGGCCGAAATGCCGACGCATCACGACCACGGCCGTGCGAGCGAGGCCTTGCTGCTGAAAGGGACGACGATGGCGCGTTCCATTTACGACGGTTTAGGCCGAAAGGAGGCAGCCGCACTGCTGGCTGGGATTCGAAAGACGCACGCCGGCGCAGCCTTCGGCACGGATCGTCTCGCGGCCACGCCGGAGTTGAGCCGTCTGCTCGGTGACTGGCTCAACGAAACCGGCATGCCCGGCCTCCACACCTCGGCGGCCCGCATGTATCGACTCGGCGACGAGAGCGATGGCACGCCGCGCTACCAGATCCTCGTCCACGTCCGCAACGACGAGCCTGTGCCGGGGGTTGTGCGCGTCTCCGACGAACGCTGGAACGTCGTGCAACGCGGCACGGCCCCGATCCGCATCGAGGGCCATGAATCCCTCGAAGTCGGCTGGATCGTCCCGACGCCGCCCAACCAACTGTGGCTGCACTCGCACTTGTCGTTGAATCGTCAATCGCTGCGGGTCGCGCTGCCCAATGCCGCTGTTCCCGAGGTTGGCTCGTCGCTCGCGCCGTTCGAGGGAGCACGCCCCGCCGATTGGCGCCCGGCGGTACCCTCGGGGATCATCGTCGACGACCTGGATGCAGGGTTCACGGTGCAAGACGAGACGCGCGGCCTGCGGTTGCGCGGCGGCCTCGGGGACGCGTTTCGCCTCTGGGAGGTCGAACTCGACCAAGGTCTCCCCGTTTGGGAGCGGCAGCGCGGCGAGTGGTCGCGTCGCCCGACGCCCACCGCATGGGGAAAGTACCGCCACACGGCCGTGCAAGCGCAAGGCGGCGACGGCTCGCGCAAAGTTGCATTGACGGCGGAACTGCCTGCGCCAGGCGACTGGACGCTGTACTACCACGTTCCAGATCGCCACCTCCCCGCGCCCGACTGGGGGGACGAGGAGACCGAGATCACTTCGTTCGGGGCCTTAGGCGTGATGGATCTGCGTGTCGTCAGCGGAGGCGTCGAGACTCCCGTCGTGTTCGATGGCGGTGCTGCCGAGGCCGGCTGGGCCAAGGTCGGCGACTTCAACCTGGCCGATCGAAACGTGCGCGTCGTGGTCAGCAACCGGACCGACGGCGAGACTGTCATCGCCGACGCGATCCGCTGGTTGCCGACCGTCCATCGCACGACCGGCCACCGCACGGGTCGACGGTAATGCTGCGGACGATCCATGCCATGCTGGCGGTTGCGGCCGTCGAGGTTCGTACCGCGAGACGGTCAACGCGGACGTGGGTATTCGTGGCGCTCGGTGCGGGGACCGCGCTCGGGGCCTACGGCTACTACTTTTACGTACATGGCTTGATGTCGGCTTTTATGCCGGTTGCAGGGTATTACTCGCCACGGTTCTACGCAGCGGCCATCAACGTCTACGTGCTTTGGGTCTTCGTCGCCGCCGCGGCGTTCATGGCCTTCGACATCGGCGCGCGCAACGCGAGGGCGAGAATCGCAGACGTCGTCGACAGTCGGCCGGTCAGCAACCTGACCTTGCTTGTTGGGCGGCTCATCGGCGTGATATGCGTCGCCTGGCTGCCAATCGTCGTAATCGTTGTGCTGCTGCAATTGGCTGCATGGCTGGCCCGGGATGCCGGCTGGTGGTTCGGCGAGCCTGCGGAGCCCGTCGCGCAGACCGCTTTCGTCCTGCTCGACAGCTTGCCGATCCTCATCGTCTGGATCGCCTTCGTGCTGCTGCTCGACGTGGTCATCCGCAACCGATTGGTGGTGATTCTTGCGGCGTTGGCGGTTCTGGCTCTGCAGGTCTGGGCATACGGTACAGCGCCGGCCTACCTGTATGGCCCTTTATCGCCGCTGTCGGCGCAGGTTGGCTGGGCGTCCGACATGGTCCCCCGGTTCGTGGACGTCGAGATGGCCGTCCAACGCGGTGCTCTCGTCCTGTTCGCTGCGGCGTTCGTGGGCTTCGCCTCGATCGCGCACGCGCGGGCTGACGGGACGTCCCGGGGGCGACGCCTCGGCGCTGCCGTCGTGTTTGCGGTCGCGGGCGGTTCCGGTGTGGCATGGGCAGGCCTGCAAAGTGCCGAAGACTTGGACGTGCGAGCGCAATGGCGGGCGGTGCACCAGGATGTCGACGCGCTCCACGGCTTTCCAGACGTCGAGCGGATCGCTGGCAACATCGTGCTGCTGCCCGGGGTGCAACTCGAAATGGACCTTCGGATGACGCTAGCGAAGTCGGCCGGTTCGACGCGGCAGACGTTCAGCTTCAACCCGGGTATGCGCATCGAGGGCCTCAGCGCGGCCGGGCAAGCCGTGCCCTTCAGCCACGAAGACGGCTTGCTGGTGATTGATCTGCCGCGTCCGTCGGCGGCAGGCGATGGCGCAACGATCCGGCTAAAGGCGGTCGGGATTCCCGATCCACGCTTCGCGTATCTTGACAGTGCGGTTGAGTGGCGTCGTCGACCGTCCGACAGCCCGCTTGCGCTGCTTGGCACAGAGTCGTCGCTGTTCGACCGCCGATTCGTCGCGCTGATGCCGGGTACCGCTTGGCTGCCCGTCGCCGGTGTCAACTTGGCTCGGCCGGGCGCTGAAACGGACTTCTTTCACGTGGACCTAACGGTGGAGGCGCCGAGGGGCTGGCTGGTCGCGGCTCCTGGGCGGCGGGAGGAAGTCGCGGGCAGCGACGCCAACCGAACCCGGTTCCGCCCTGCGTGGGCCGTGGCCGAGGTGGGGCTCCTCGCGGGCCAATTCGAAAGGTTCGCCAATACCGTCGCCGGTGTGCACGTCGAGCTGCTGCTGCATCCCCGACACCTCGACAGTGTCACCTACTTCGCAGATGCCGCGGACGTCTTGGCGGACCGGATCGAGCAACTGTTCGCCAATGCACAGACGCACGGCATCCCCTATCCCCTGGAGTCCCTGAGTGTCGTGGAGGTCCCAACGCGGCTGCGCGGCTATCGCGGTGGCTGGCGCATGGGAACGGCGATGGCTTTGCCGGGTGTCCTGCTGGTCAAGGAGCAAGGCCCGCCGACCGCGAGTTTCCGCAGCCGGTTGAGAAACGTGCGGTCCGGCCAAGTCGATGTGGCGACGCACAAGCTGGGCGTTCTGCAGGTGCTCGCGGCTAACGATGTCAGCACCGGCGCGGACATGTATGGCGGGCTTGCCCACAACCTGTTTGCCGCTTTCACCCACGCTCGCGGCCATGGTGCAGACGCCATCAACCTCGTGTGCGCCGAGTTGACCTACAGGATTCTTGTCAACAACCGCGTGCCTTTCTCTCGGGGCTTCAGCGCACACCGCTTCGACTTTGATGCAGCTTTCGGGGGGGCCATTTGGCACACGGGGCGAGGCATAGTAACGGGCCGGCCCACCATCCAACCCATACTCCTCCCTGCGGGGCTGGTTGGCCGCTCCTCAGTCTGGAGCTTGCTCTCCACTGTATCGCCGGCTGACTTCGAGCGTCACATCGATACAAAGCTGGCCGAGGACGCGATGCTCCTGCGCGGTACGGCGGTCGCGTTGACCATGTACGACGGGCTTGGCCGCTCGGCCGTGGGTGCCTTGCTGGCTGAGTTGCGGCGCCGATTCGCCGGGCGAACGTTCGACGCGGACGAATTCTCGGCGGCCGCCGAATCGGCTGGTGTCGACTTGAACGCCCTCTTGGGCGATTGGCTCACGAGCCCGAGACTGCCGGGATTCTTGGTTGACGACGCCAGGGTCGTCCGGCTTGCGGACGACGCAGGAAGGCAACGCTACCAAGTGCGCGTCCACGTTCGTAACGACGAACCGGTCCCCGGCTTGGTGCGCGTGTCCACAGACCGGCCCGGATTCATCACGCCCGGGACGGCATCGATCCGCGTTCCGGCAAAGGCGTCGATGGAGGTGGGCCTGGTGCTGTCGGAACCGCCGGATCAGCTTTGGCTCCATTCCTACGGGTCGCAGAACCGCCGGTCCATTCGCGTCCGCCTGCCTGATTTCGACCCCGTCGAGGTCGCCAGGCAAGAGCCGCTGGAAGGCGGCCGCCCGAGCAACTGGCGACCGCGAAGCCGCGGCATTGTCGTCGATGACCTCGACGCCGGGTTCGCGGTCGTCGGCAACGGCAGCCGTCTGCGCCTGGGTGTCTTCGGCTCTGGTGATTTCGGTTGGCAGATCGACGTGGACCAAGGCTTGCCGGTGCGAGAGCAACAGCGTGGCGACTGGTTCCGACCGCCGGTGCCTTCCGCCTGGGGCAAGTACCGTCAGACCGCCGCGTTGGTCAGCCCGGGCTCCGGGGACCAGCAGGTCGTGTTCGAGGCCCGACTGGGAGATCCCGGACGGTGGCAATTGGCGTACCACATCCCGGACAGGCATCTACCGCCGCTGCCGGGAAGGCCTGGCAGCGCGACCACGGTCTTCGGCGCGCTCGGCAGCGTGGACATGCGCCTCGAAAGCGGAGGTCTCGAGACGCCCATTCGGTTCGATGCCGGCGCCGCCGAGGTCGGCTGGAACAAGGTCGGCGAGTTCGACCTCGCGCACGACAACGTGCGTCTGATCGTCACCAACCGGACGGATGGCGAGACCGTTGTGGCGGACGCGATTCGCTGGTCACGCTGATCGCGCGCCTTGACACGCCGCCCGGCCGCTGCCCACACTCGCGCGCCCGACTTCCCCGAGACGCACTACATGATCCGAAAAGAAATCGACCTTGAGACCCGCGACGGGACGATGAACACGTTCATCACCCATCCGGAAGAGGGCGGGCCTCACCCGTTGGTCATCTTCTACATGGATGCCCCGGGCAAGCGCGAGGAATTGCACGACATGGCTCGGCGCATCGCGACCGTTGGCTACTACGTCATGTTGCCGAACCTCTACTACCGCCGCGTGCGCGAGTTCCACTTGGGGATGCCGGGGGCGACGCGCGAGCGCATGTCGGAGTTGATGGGCGCCTTGTCGAACGCCATGGTGTGCGAGGACACGCAGGTCATGCTCGACTACGCGGCTGTGGAGGACGCGGCCGGCGATGGGCCGGTTGGGGCGGTCGGATACTGCATGAGCGGTCCGTTCGTGTTCGCTGCGGCTGCCGAGTTTGCCGACCGCATCAAGGCTGCCGCGTCGCTGCACGGCGTGCGCTTGTATACGGACGCAGACGACTCGCCACACCTCACGGCCGACAAGATCCAGGGCGAGATCTACTTCGGCTGTGCCGAGACCGACTCTTGGGCGCCGCCGGAAATGGTGGAAGCTCTCGATGGGTACCTTGCGACCACGGGGATCAACTACCGCATCGAGTGGTATCCGGGAACGGGCCACGGCTTTGTGTTCCCGCAACGCGAAGGGCTGTACGACAAGGCGGCGGCCGAGCGGCATTGGGAGCGCTTGTTCGGGATGTTCGGGCGCAATCTATAGCCGAGGGTGCGCGGACGTCCGCGTACCACGTTGGCTGTGGCAAAATCGGCGTTTCGCATCGCCTTGGGCTGAATCGACGCGTGGAAATCCGGCCAAGCGCCGCGACGTTGGGCGCGGTTGTCACCGACGTGCGCCTGAATCGACTGACGGATGTCGAGTGGTCCGCAATCGAGGACGCCTTCCACCAGCACGCGGTCTTGGTATTCCCAGGCGCCAACCTGACCGAAGCCGAACACATCGCTTTCAGCGAGAGGTTCGGGACTCTGGAACGCACGCTCTCCCAACGTACTGACCGCCAGGAGATTTCCCTGCTGTCCAACGTGGCCAAGGACGGTGCCGTGGCGAAGGCGGATGAGCCGCTCGGCCTGTTTCTCAAGGGCAACCGCTATTGGCATACGGACTCGTCGTTCAAGAAGGTCGGCGCCAAGGTCTCATTGCTCCGTGCCGTGGCGGTGCCGGACACCGGCGGTGATACCGAGTGGGCGGATATGCGCGCCGCGTGGGACGATCTGGATGCCCCCACGAAGGAGCGCCTCCAAGGCTTGCGGGCAGTGCACTCCTACGCCTGGTCGCAAGGCAAGGTCGGCGGCGTCCGCCTCCTGAAGAAGAAAGAGTTGGCGGCGCTGCCACCCGTCGAGCACCCGCTTGTTCGCACGCATCCTGCCACCGGGCGGAAGAACCTGTACATCGGACGCCATGTCCGCTCGATTCTGGGGATGGATGACGAGGCAACCCAAGTACTGCTCGCCGAGTTGACCGAGCGGGCCTGCCGCGCACCGCGCATATTCCGCCACACTTGGGCCGCTGGCGACATCGCGGCCTGGGACAATCGTTGCGTCCTGCATCGCGGTCACCCTTGGCCATTCGATCAGCCGCGGGTGATGAAACGCACGACAGTTGCCGGCGACGGAGACAATCCCTGGACGATCGGCGCGGCGCGGGGCGGGGGAGCGCGAGGGGCGTGCCCCTCGCATGAAAGGGCAGCGCGAGGGGCGTGCCCCTCGCATGAAAGGGGAGCGCGAGGGGCGTGCCCCTCGCAAGCGCAAGAAAGAGAGGTCCATGCTTAGGCGCGTCGGCGGCTACCTCTTCCCACGAGAGGACCCGGCGTCGGACGCGAGCGCCCAGCTTGAGCGTGACGGCTACGCGGTGCTCCGCGCCGTCCTGAGTGATGCTGAGACCGAAGCCGTGCGCGACGAGATCGCCGCAATCTACGCCGACAGGCCACCCGACAAGCGAGCAGGCGTGCACGACGACGACTTCCGCTACGAGATGTTCAACAAGTGCCCGGGCGCGCAAAGCCTGGTCGCCCGGCGGGAGATCCTCGACGTCATCGAGCCGTTGCTCGGCGAGGACTGCCACATCATCGCCAACACCTGCTGGCGCAACCAGGCCGGCGCCGAACATCGCCACGGTGGCGGCGGCTGGCACATCGATGCTGGCCCGCACATCCCGCGAGCGCCGGGAACGACGTGGCCGGAGGAGATACCCTATCCGGTCTTCGCCATCGGCGTGCACATCTTCCTCCAGGACTGTCCGATTGAATGCGGCCCGACGGCCGTGATCCCGCGAAGCCACAAATCCGGGCAGCCGCCGCCGCTCGACCGGCGCATGGACGAGTCGCTCACCTGCGACGGGGTCGCGGCACTGCCGCTGATCGCCGCGGCGGGAGACGTGGCGCTCTTCGTCTCAGACGTCTGGCACCGGCGTTTACCGACCCGGGACGGCGATGCGGGCCGCTTCTTCCTGCAGGTGCACTACGCCCGGCGCGACATCGCTCAGCGCGTCAAGCGAACAAGCCTCGTGAATCACATCGACCCGGACGCGATGGGGCGTGTCGCGTCGGCCCGGGAACGGCGACTGCTCGGCCTGCATCCACCCGGCTTCTACGATGGTTGACCGCTTCCGAACGCCGATAGCGTTCCTAGTTCTGGCCAGCATCGCGATGCCGCTCGGCTTCGCCGCTTGGCAAGCGCTGCTCAACAACTTCGCCATCGAGCAGGCGGCGTTCACGGGTCGTGAGATCGGCATTTTGCAGAGCCTGCGGGAGATTCCCGGCTTCCTCGCGTTCACGGCCGTCTTCGTCATCCTCATCCTGCGCGAGCAGACGTTCGCCGTGGTCTCGGTGCTGGTGTTCGGTATCGGGGTCTCGTTGACCGGATTCTTCCCGAGCGAGTACGGCCTCTACTTCACGGCCGTGCTGATGTCGATCGGCTTCCACTACTTCGAGACGATCCGCCAGTCGCTGTCCCTGCAATGGCTCACGAAAGAGGAGGCACCGCGCATGCTCGGCCGCCTAATGGCGGTCGGATCAGCGACATCCCTGGTCGCCTACGGCGCGATGTACCTGGTCCTCGAGATCTACGAGATGGCGTACCACTGGATCTACCTAGCCGCCGGAGCGGGTGCCGTCGCCATCGCCGTGGTTCTATGCGCCTTTCCGCATTTCCCGTCGAAGACCCCTCAACGCAAGGAAATCGTCCTCCGCGGGCGTTACTGGCTGTACTACAGCCTGACGTTCCTGTCCGGCGCGCGGCGGCAGATCTTCGTCGTCTTCGCAGGCTTCCTGATGGTGGAGAAGTTCGGGTACTCGGCCGCCAACATCGCCGCGCTCTTCCTCATCAACCACCTGTTCAACTTCCTCTTCGCCGAGAGGATCGGTGCCTGGATCGGACGCATCGGGGAACGCCATGCCCTAACGCTGGAGTACGTGGGCCTGATCGGCGTCTTCGTGGCCTACGCGTTCGTCGAGAACGCCTACGTGGCGGCCGGACTGTACGTGGTCGACCACATGTTCTTCGCGCTTGCCATCGCTATCAAGACCTATTTCCAGAAGATCGCGGATCCGGCGGACATTGCCTCGACGGCAGGCGTCTCCTTCACGATCAACCACATCGCGGCCGTCGTCATTCCCTTCGTGCTCGGTTTCGTGTGGTTGACGTCGCACACTGCCGTGTTCCTGATCGGCGCCGCGTTCGCGCTGTGTTCATTGGTGATCTCGCAGAACGTGCCATCCCGCCCACGTGCCGGCAACGAGACCGTCGTCAACCTTGGATGGGCACGCGCGGGGTAGCGGCATGGCCCGGACAGTCAGGTGGGTCGTCGTCCTCTTGGTCGCCGTAGTCGCGGGGTGTGCAACAACGCCGCCGGGTGGCGAAGCACAAGCGCCTCGAGAGCCGCGCGAGCGCATGGACTACCTCTACGAGGCAGTGGGCGCCTCCGAAGCCCGGAAGTACGACGAGGCCATCGAACTGCTGCTGCAACTGCAGATCGAAGAGGACCCGGAAGACGCTGCCACGACGCACTACCTGCTCGGATCCGCCTACGCCGGTTTGGGCGACCACGCTAGGGCCGCGACGCACTACATGGCAGCGGTGGACAAGGCGGGCGACATGACAGCCGAAGCGCTCGCCGCGGCTCGGTTGGGCGCCGGTCACTACAGTTTCCTGGCAGGACGGTACGACGACGCCGTGCGCCACTTGTCCGCGTGGCGTGACATGTCGGCCGCGCCGCACCCGGACACGCTGATGGAACTTGCGCTCGCCCACAGCCGCACGGGCGCAAACGCTGAAGCCGTCGCCGTGGCCGAAGGGGTGGTCGGTGAGTCGGACGAGGCGACATTGGAACCGGCATGGCTCGAGATGCTGGCCGATTTCTACTACAGCAACGGTCAATACACGGAGTCCTTGAAGGCCCGGGATCGGGCAGACGCCCGGCGTGTAGCTGCTGTTCTGGACTCCGCGCCGGCTGCCAAGCGGTCCGAACGGACCAGGGAGCGGCGTGAACGAGCGCTTCCGGACACGCAAACGCTGCGGGAACTGCAGGCCCAAACCCGGGCGTTGCTGGCTCGTTGAGCACCCATGGGGCCCCGATTGCCGCGAAGGAACGTTCGCTACAATGACCCGACACCCGACTAATCCATCGAGGACGAGCACGTGGATGGACCACTGAAAGGCTACACGGTACTGGACCTGACGATCGCCCGCGCCGGACCGACGGCCGTTCGCCTACTAGCTGATTGGGGTGCGGACGTGATCAAGATCGAGGCCCCGGCGGCGGTTGGCGGCGCGATGACAGGGGCGCGCCGTGGTCCCGATGAACAGAACCTGCATCGCAATAAGCGCAGCCTCTGTATCGACCTGAAGAACCCCGAGGGCCACGCGTTGTTCATGGACTTGGCGGAGAAGGCGGACGTCATCGTCGAGAACTTCCGCGCCGACGTGAAGCACCGGCTAGGGGTCGATTACGCGAGTGTGAAGAAAGTCAACGAAAGCATTGTTTATGCAAGTATTTCCGGCTTTGGTCAGGAGGGCCCATACAGTCCGAGACCGGGCGTCGACCAGATCGTCCAAGGCATGAGCGGGCTGATGTCCATCACCGGCGAACCGGGCCGGGGTCCGATGCGGGTCGGCATTGCGATCAGTGATACGGCGGCTGGCATGTTCCTCGGCCAAGGCATCCTGCTCGCCCTCCTGCACCGAGAGAAGACCGGGGAAGGGCAGTGGGTACACACGTCGCTGCTCGAAGCCATGCTCAACAAGCTCGACTTCCAAGGCGCCCGGTACACGATGCTCGGCGATGTGCCCGCGCAGCAGGGCAACGACCATCCGACGGCAACACCGATGGGCGCTTTCCGGTGCAAGGACGGCTACGTGAATGTCGCCGCAGCGGGCGGGCGGATGTGGCGTGATTTCTGCCAGACGGTGGGAGCTGACGACTTGCTCACGGACGAGCGCTATGACACGCCGGCCAAGCGACGGCAGCGCAAGCACGAACTGAACGCAGACATCGAGGCGGCCATCGCTGACTTGACCGTTGATGAACTGGTCGAGTGCGTCAACGCGGCTGGCGTTCCCTGCGGGCCGGTCAACGACGTACGCGGCGGTTTCGATAACCCACAAGCCAAGTTCTTGCGGATGGCGAAGCCCGCGGCCCACGGCGAACTCGGCGACCTGCACCTGATCCGCTCGCCGATCAATCTCTCGCGCTTCCCGCATCCCGACCGCTTTGATCACGCCGCACCGGATCCGGGCCAGGACGCCGATGCGATCCTCGACGGGTTCGGCGTCGCCCGCGAGAAGGCTGAACAGTTGCGATCACGTGGCGCAATCCAGTAGCCGGGAACGTCGGCCGTCGCAGCGGTTCGGGGCGGTCGTTGCGGGCGAAGACGACCGCACGCGCGTCATCTTCCGCCGCTCGCTGAGTCACCCGGTCGACAAGGTTTGGACGGCGATCGCCGAGCCGACCGAACGCGCTGTATGGGTGCCCGGGATCCGCTTCGACCCCGAGCGGAATGCACGCTTCGATATCTGGTTCGGGGACGCCTGCGAAGGACCTTCCCATGTCTCGGGTAAGCTCGATCCGTTCGAACCACCTACGCGACTTGGCCTAGGATCCATGCGGTTCGAGCTGGGAGCAGTGCCGCAGGGCTGCCAACTCACGTTTGCCGATGTGCTCTGGTTCGACGGTAAGCGCTCGAACGCCGACTTCGCCAATGCCGTACTCGCGGGCTGGCATCGGTTCCTCGACACGCTTGAGATCTGGCTGGACGAGGGCGTTGCCGCGCTCGATCTGGAAGAGCCCGACTACTCGGTTGTAGATGTTCCCGGGCGCGATGCCCTACCATGACCTCGATAACGAGGTTCTTACCGCCTATCGTGGACTGACAAGCCGGAGGGGATATGAGCTCGATCCGTTGGGTGACGGCGGGAATCACGGTAAGTGCCTTGGCGCTTGTGGCCGGCCAGTCGAAGGCCGACGAAGCATGCGCCAACCTCGCCTCGTTCATGCTGCAGGATGTGCGGATCAAAACGACCGAAAAGGTGGACGCCGGCACCCCGCACTGCAAAGTCGCGGGCGTCATAGAAAAGGAGATCAACTTCGAGCTGCTACTGCCCAACGATTGGAATGGCCGCTTCATGATGGGCGGGGGCGGCGCTTACGTCGGCTCGATTCAGAACCAGGCGCTCGCCTACGGCTACGGCCCCGGAGCGCTCGAACGCGGCTATGCGACGGTCGGCACCGACACTGGCCACGTCAGCACGATGGTCGACGGCGATTGGGCATTGAACAACGTCGAGCGACAAGAGAACTTCGGCCATCGCGCCGTCCATCTCACCGCCGTTACCGCCAAAGCGATCATCGAGCGTTACTACGCGCGTGCGCCCGAATATTCGTATTTCGTGGGCTGCTCGCGCGGCGGCGGCCAAGCGATGATGGAGACCCAGCGCTATCCAGAAGACTTCGACGGGCTCGTCGCCGGCGCGCCCGCCTACGACTGGGCCGGATTCACCGGCGGGCAAGTCCGGACCGTGCAAAAAACGCATCCCGATGGAGACACGGGAGGCCCCGTTCTGACCGATGCGAACCTGGAACTCCTGGGTACGGCGATCATTGCTGCGTGCGATGCGCGCGACGGGGTTGCCGATGGCATTCTGACCGATCCGCGCGACTGTCCGTTCGAGCCGGACGACCTGCCGAAATGCGAAGGCAATGCACGCGCCGATTGCGTGACGACGAAGCAACTCGCCGCGATCAAGGCCATCTACGATGCGCCGACCATCGACGGCCGACGGATCTTTGCGGGCTTTCCCTACGGTGGCGAGCACAATCCGGGAGGCTGGGACCGATCGATCGTCGTCGGCGACGGGTTGAGCCCCCGCAGTGAATTCGCCATCGACTTCTACCAGAACTTCGTCTTCAGCGATCCGCAGTGGGACTACACGGAGTACGATTTCGCGAACTGGAAGCAAGACGTTGCGAAGGTCAGCGCGATGCTCGATGCCACCAGCACGGATCTGTCCGAGTTCAAGAAGCGCGATGGCAAGATCATCTTCTGGACCGGATGGTCCGATCACCTGATCACGGCGCTCGGAACCGTTGACTATTACGACAAGTTGACGGCAGCCGATCCCGACGCCCACGAATACTCGAGACTCTACATGTTGCCAGGCATGTTCCACTGTGGCGGCGGACCCGCACCGGACCGGGCAGATTGGCTCGAGGCAATTCGCGCTTGGGTCGAGGACGGCAAAGCGCCTGAACGACTCGTATCGTTGCAGCTCGACGAAAGCGGTGGGACGTCCAGAACGCGACCCATCTGCCCCTATCCGCAGATCGCGTCGTATCGGGGCAAGGGAGACCCCGACGACGAAGCGAGCTTTGCGTGTAAGTAGGGTTTACCGCTTCACTTACTTAGCGCGCACCGAACCGCCGTGTCACTTCCAGGCCCACCTGTCGCGCCGGGCCCCAGCTGCCGTATCTCGCGCCGACCCCGGAAGATCCCAGGATGTAGAGGATGTACGCCTCGTCGGTCGCGTTCCGGGCGAATAGACGCCCTGCCCACGTCCGATCCTCGCTCTCCCAGTTGGCGTTCAGGTTGACCACCGTATAGGCGCCTTGCGAGTCCAGCTTGTTCTTGAACTCCCGGAAGTACGTGCGCGACCGGTACGCCGCATCGGCACGCAGCGTCAGGCGTCCGCCCCACTGCACCGGGGTGGTATACGCGACCCCCAGATTGAGGCTGGTTTTCGGCGCATTGTTGAGCGGGTTCCCCTTGTTGTTCTGAAAGCCTAGCTCGGCCTGCAGGCCATCGAGATTGATGAAGTCACCATACTCGGTGTCGAGGAGCGCGACAGCCCCGGACACCATCCAGTTCTCGTTCACGGTGGACGACAGTTCCAGTTCGAGGCCGCGGACCTCCGCATCGCGCGCATTGCGCGTGACCGGGCTGATGCCGATGATCTGAGACACTTGGAAGTCTGAGTAGTCGTAATAGAAGGCGGCCGCACTCAGCGTGGTGCTCCCGGCGAACGTCGCCTTGTAACCCACCTCGTAGGCATCGACGGTTTCCGGTTCGTAGGGGACGTTGCATTCGACCGGGGCGACCCCGCCCGCCTTGTAGCCTTCCGTATAGGAGACATAGACGTTACCGCTGTCGTTGACGTCGTACTGACCTACGACCCTGATCGTCGTCGCACCCCAGTCCAGTTGCTCGGCCTTGTCGCAGAACGGGATCGTGAGATTGAATAGCGGTAAACGACCCTCGTTGACGTGATACTCGTCAATCTCGTCTTCCGTGCGGCGCACGCCTGCGCTCACACGCGTACGGTCGGTGACCTCCCAGGTCGCGTCGAGGAACCAGGACAAGGAGTCCGTGTCCATAATCGGTTGCGAGAAGACGAACTGGCTCGGCACGGGAAAACCGAACACGGGAAGCGCGTTGTTGAAGACGATGTGACGGTCCCACTCTTCCTGCAAGAAGAAGGCGCCCAGAACCCAATCCAGCCTGTCGCTGCTGCCGAGGACGTTGATCTCCTGGGTGAACGTGTCGATGGTCGATCTGTCCCAGATGTCGAAGAGGGGCACATCTGTGAGGTCCCGGTCGGCCACTACGAAGTCGTCGAAGTTCTGCTGCGCCGTGATGGACTTGAGCGTTGCCCATCCCATGTCCCACTCGAAGGTCAGCCCAACCAGCTCAAAGTCGCGGTCCGAATCATTCACGGGGTTGACGTGGGTTTTGAGCGGCTCGAAAGTCTTGGCCGCGGTGGTGAGTTGGGGAGTGCCCCCCGCCACGGCCAGTGCCGGATCGAACGTGACCCAGCTCAGGTGCTCGTGCGGACCCTTGGTCGTGCTCTTGACGTACATGAGGTCCACGGAGACCGTCTCCGTGGGTTCGGCAGCCAGCTTGAGCCGAACGTTGCCGGACTCGCCCCGCATCAGGTTTTTGCCACCGGGCACCAGGTTCTCGACCCAGCCCTCGCCGCGGTCCAAGCGATCCGCGGCGATCCGGAATGCCACCCGGTCGCCGATCGGCCCGCTGTAGACCGCCTGGATCTTGGTTTCGTCGTACTGCGCGTAACCGACGCGGAGCATCCCTTCGGCCTCTCGGGTAGGCGCTGCCGAAATGAAGTTGACCGCTCCGCCGTTCGAGTTGCGCCCGTAGAGGGTCCCCTGGGGCCCGCGCAGCACCTCTATGCGCTCGAGATCCAGTTGATAGAGGTGCGACGTGGAACTCCTGGACTGGTAGATGCCGTCGAGGCTGACCGCCACGCCCGGCTGCCTATTGAACTCGCTAATGCTGCGGATGGTGATTTTCTGGTTGCCGAGCTGCGGCCCGAAGTGCAGGCTCGGGACCGCGAGCTGGATGTCGTACATGTCCTTGATGCCTTGCGCATCGAGGGCCCCCGCCCCGAGCACGCTTAAGGAACCGGCGACATCCTGGACCGACTGCGAACGCTTGTTCGCGGTGACGATGATCTCTTCGATCAGATCGTCCTCGGCTGGCTCCGCAGCCGCTAGCTCGGCCCCGCCGGAAACGGCGAACACAGCCGCGGCGACGGTCGCGCCTAAGCGTTTGAGGGTCGGTGCTTTCTGTTTCATGTTCATACGGTGCCCACCTCGGCTCGCCGTTCGCGCCCGCCATCGCGGACGGGTACGACGTTCTTTGCGGGCCGGGAGGCCCGCGTCCTTTTGAATCGGACCTAGGCTGTCAAGGCCCTGATCACCGCGTCAACGCACGCGTCGGCTTTCGCCTGCATCTCCTGGTCGTTCGCGTCCTGGATGGGATGCGGGACGAATACGCGCTTGGCGTCGTCCATGCCCAGCATGCTGGCCTGCGTCGCTGCCGCGTCCTCGAACTCCGACGAAGCGATGCTCACCGCGGGCACGCCCTGAATCTCGAACCATACCGTGTCATGCAAACTGCACGTGGTACAGGAGCCTCAGTCGGCCAATGCCTCGATGACGAAGTCGTTGCCGGCCTTGATGTCTTGTCGGAGCGTCTCCGGCGCGGGCTTGGTGAACGTCGGCTTGGCGTAGCGGTTCACCGTGACGCCGGGGAGGCGCTCGGCCAAGCGCTGTTCCAGGCGGTCGAGCAGCACGTTGCCGCGGGGCTTGGAGATGTCGAGCAGTGCCACGTTGCCGGTGATCGCCTCCGGGCGTGGCGTGATCGACCTCGCTATGGGTATCCGTTCATCCGTTGGGTCGAGAATGGTAGTCATGGTTGCTCCTCTGTCTGTTGCCTTGCGGACCGAGTCTGCGAAGCAGACTCGCAACGGGCCGCGTAGCGGCCCGCTCAATCCTCAATTTTGCGTGACACTGGAATGGAGCCGATCTCGCCTCCAGCCCAGCCGTGGAAAACGCCGGAAAACTTGCCGGCCTCGGCGCCGGCAACGACTATGTGGATGTTGTCCTTCGATGCGAATTTCGGCATGCGCCGATTGCGGCGGTCTTCGTCCATGGCATCGAAGCGATCGCGCGGGATGCCGCCGCCGGTGTCGTCATCGGAGACGAGGTCAGATAGCGGGCGTGCGGTGACGTGCTGAACATGCTCGCGGATGTCGTCCTTGGAGAACTGGTCTCGCCACAACGTGTCGACGTGTTCCGGGCACACGACCAGCAACGCATCGCTCGCACCGTGTGCGCGGACGTGCTGAGCGGCTTCCATGGACAAGGCGAAACTGCCCGCAAGCTGCCGCGCCGTTCGCGACGACTGATCGACGCACAGCGCCGGTCCACTGGTCATGGCGAACGCGGTCACCACGGAGTCGTCCGCGTCGAATCCGCGCTCCACGTGCATCGCGTCCCACGGGCTACGCTCTTCCCACTCCGGGAAGCACATCGTGAACTTCATCGGGTTGCCCAGCGTTGACCGTTCCGTGCCACCGGGCTTGGCGCCACCGATGTTGCGCACCGCCAGGCGTACCGCGCGGCCGATCGCCGCATTCGCACGGGTCCCTTGGCCTAGGACGCCTAGGCGCATGTTCATGCCGATGCGCTCGCGAATAGGTCCGTTGACCACCAGCACGGGCGATGCGCCCATGGTCGTGGCGTTGACGCCGTGGATGTTGAATTGCTTCGTGCAGATGGCCTCGATGGCCGCGATGATGATCGGCAGGTACTCGGGACGGCAGCCGGCCAACACGGAATTGACGGCGATCTTCTCAACCGTTGCGGGTGCGTAGTTGGGCGGGATCTCGGCGACCACGTCCTGGCTTGAGCGACTTGTGCCCGAGAGCATTCGCAGTACGCGCTCTGGCGTGGGCGGCACGACGGGCAACCCGTCGGTGAAGCCTTGGTCGAACATGAACTCGTGGACGTCGTCGCTCGGCGCGATGTCGATCCGCCGCGCCCGCAGCGGACTGTTCTCCGACTCGGCCCGCAGCCGTTCGGCGATGATCGGATCCTGGGTCAGCGAACCGCATCCGGGTCGCCACTTCGGATAGGCGTCCCAGTCCACTGCTGCGTTCGGTGCGTGGCTCGCGAAAAACGCCTGCCACTCGCCACGGTCAAAGCCGACCAGCCGATCCAACTCGGTGCCGTCCGCGTCCGCGAGCAGCACCAGCGGTACCGTCTCCACGTCGTAGGCGAACGAGACCTTGAGGATCGAGTCGTCGAGCAACGGGAAGGTGGGTTCGTGCCGGTCGATCAGTACCTGGTTGCCGTCCGCGGTCTGTCCCGCTGCGAGTACCGGTACGTCGCCACTGGCTTGCAGAGCGTCGAGCAGCGGCATAACGAGGTTGCAGGTGGGACAGTCTTCCTTGACGAACGTGACGACCGCGGGCGAGCCGGTCGGGAAGGAGTGATCCGTTCCCGACGGGTCTGCAAGGGAGAACGCGGGTAGGGCGGCCACTGGTATGAGTCCGGTCAGTGAATCTCGGCGGCGTTGCCTTGGGCTTCGCGCAGCTTGTCGATGTTGAAACCGGGCTGTTGCGCGGCCTTGATGATGACCCCTTCCCGGCGCGCGATCGCGGCCGCGGCGTCCATCACTTTGTCCGCGACATCGTGCGGGATGACCACGGCGCCGTGCTGGTCGGCGTGGATCAGGTCGCCGTCGGCAACCTGCATGCCGCAGACGCTGACCACGCCCCCGAACGAGACGACGTGCACGAAGGCGTGCGAAGGGCCGATGCGGTCCGCCATCATCTGGAAGCCCGCAGCGACGTCGGGAAGGTCGCGAACGCTGCCGTCGGTGATGACGCCAAGGCATCCGAGCCCCTTGTGGATGTTGCTGTTCACTTCGCCCCAGAACGATCCGTAGCCCCGCGAGTCCCCATCGAGGTCCTGGATGATGGACACCGACGGCTTCGGCCCGCCGTTGTCGATGTAGTCGTAGTAGTCGCCAGGCTGATTGCGACGGTCCGCCGGGTGCTGTGCGCGAATCGTCGCCGTGCGTGCGTAGCCGACCATGACGCCGAGTTCGGGGCGGGTGCACACCAGTGGTTCAACGGTGTAGCCGTAGCCACGCCTGTGCGAGGCACACGATTCGAGGGCGTTGCAGACCGTGGGCGTGTCGATAGTGCGAAGTTGCTCAAGCAGCTCGGCTGGATGTTCGGACATGGGGCTCCCTTAACTTTGCGGTTGAGTGGATGAGGATTCGATGACGCAGTGTAAACCGTAGACGGCCCCGGCGGGGAAGGTCGGTGACGTTGGGCCAACATCGACCTCGGGACGATGTGGCTTTCGTGGACATGGCTGGAAAGTACCATAGCAAGTCTCGCTGGGAGCGTCGGAGTCCACCTTGAGGCATTGGCCGCAGGAGGCCTTAGAGACATTCGCCCGCCGGCTCGGCGAGCCGGGGCTGCGCCTTATCCGGCTCGTAGGAAATCGACGTTTCCGCGTAGCCGGGGCGGCGTTGTCTGCCGTTTTCTGCATGGCTGGACTCGCGGAGCCCCGATTTGCCGAGGTCGCGGCCCAGGCCGGCGTCGACTTCGAGCACATCAACGGCATGATCGGCTCGCGCTGGATCGTGGAGACGGTGGGCGCGGGCGTCGGCGTTTTGGACTTCGACGGCGACGGGCGGCTGGACATCTGGCTCGTCCAAGGTGGGCCGCTGGTCGACCGCGCCGAAGGCTTGCCCAACGATCGCCTGTTCCGGAACGCGAGCAGCGGCGGCGTCTTGCGTTTCGAGGATGTCACCGATGCCTCCGGCGTCCACTCGATCGAGTACGGCATGGGGGTCGCGACCGGCGACATCGACAACGACGGCGACGCGGATGTCTTCGTTGCGAACTTCGGCCCGAACCGCCTGTTTGAGAACTTGGGCGACGGCCGCTTCCGGGACATCACGGGTAAAGCCGGATTGGGGGCACCCGAATGGTCCGTGAGCGCAAGTTGGGCCGACATCGATGGCGACGGCCTCCTTGATCTCTATGTCGTGAATTACCTCGACTACTCGATCGAGAAGAACAAGGTGTGCCGCGACATCGCGTCGCGGGCCGCCTATTGCGCGCCGTCTAGCTACGCGCCGGTGGCGGATCGCCTGTACCGCAACCGGGGCGACGGAGGCTTCGACGACATCAGCGATGCCGCGGGAATCAACGGCGTCGCGGGGCCCGGTCTCGGCGTGGTCGCGCACGACTTCGATGCCAACGGCACCGTGGATTTCTACGTCGCCAACGACGGTGCCGCGAACTTCCTTTGGCTGAACCAAGGGGACGGCCGTTTCGAGGACGGTGCCGCGCTCGCCTTTGTCGCCGTCAACGGCAACGGTGCGGCTGAGGCCGGCATGGGCGTCGACGCCGAGGATTTCGACGCGGACTGCGACGTGGACCTGTTCGTGACGCATTTGGCGACGGAGACCAACACCTTGTACGTCAACCAGGGCGAATGGTTCAGCGACTCAAGCAACCAGGCGGGCCTCGCGGCGTCGAGCGGCCCGTTCACAGGGTTCGGCACCGGTTGGTTCGATGCCGACAACGATGGTGACCTCGACCTGTTCAGCGCCAACGGCGCCGTTTCGGCCATCGCGGCGTTGCGGGAGGCGGGTGACGTGTATCCGTTGCGCCAGCGCAACCAGCTTTGGCTCAACAACGGTCGCGGCCGCTATTCCGAAGTCCCCGATGAATCGGCGTTCGGTGCCCTCGAGGTGAGCCGCGGCGTCGCCTTCGCGGATCTCGACAACGACGGCGACGTGGACTTGGTGACCGCCAACAACCGCGGAGCGGCACGCATCTACCGCAACGCGGCCAGTGCGTCATGGCTCGGCGTGGACTTGCGTGGCCGGCATGGCGAGACGGCCGTCGGCGCGGAGGTTTGGCTCCAATCGAGCCCGTGTCCACGTCGCCGCGCGGCGACCGATGGCAGCTATGCGTCGGCCAACGACCCACGCATAGTTTTCGGCCGCGCCGCAGATGCCACGCCGCAGACCGTCCACGTCCGTTGGCCAGATGGCACCGAGACGCGCTTTGGCCCCTTGCCGACCGGGCGCTACCATCGGCTACAGCAACCGTCGAGCCCGACGGTTCGTGTTGAGGATCAGCCATGAACCCTTTGTGTACGCATACCGCGACCGAACTCGCGCGCATGATCGCCGCTGGCGACGTCTCGAGCCGGGAGGTCGTCGAGGCCCATCTGGCCCGTATCGACGCGGTCAACGGCTCCGTGAATGCGGTGACCCTCCCCCTAGCCGAGAGTGCACGCGCGGCGGCGGACGCCGCCGACGCAAGCCGAGGCGCCGAAAGCAACGGGCCGCTCCACGGTGTGCCTTTCACGATCAAGGAAAACATCGACTGCGTCGGATCACCAACCACGCAAGGCGTACCGGCGCTGGCAGATTTCATGCCCACACGGGATGCTGCGGTCGTTGCCCGCATGAAACGCGCCGGCGGCATCCCGCTCGCGCGCACCAACCTCCCCGAGATGGGCGCACGCATCGATACCGACAATCCACTTCGCGGTCGTACACGCAACCCGTGGAATGGGACATTGACACCTGGTGGGTCGAGCGGCGGCGAGGCGGCGGCCCTCGCCACGGGGATGACGCCGATCGGCATCGGCAACGACATCGGGGGCTCGCTGCGGAACCCCGCCTACTGCTGCGGCATCGCGTCGCTCAAGCCGACGGTTGGGCGCATCCCGCTGGCGGTGGTGAACTCGGGTGAATACGGCGGCATGTCCATGGCCCTCCTGACCGATGGCCCAATGGCGCGTTCGGTAGCCGACCTGCGGATCGGCCTCCGGACGATGGCGGGCCGAGACATCGTCGATCCGCAGTCGACGGATACGCCACTCGAGGGGGCCGTTCCCGAACGGCCCCGGGCGGCGCTGGTCACCGCCATTCCGGGTTGCGACCTGCCAAGCGCAACCGTTGCGGAGATCCGCCGGGCCGGACAGTTGCTCGCGGACAGCGGCTGGCAGGTCGAAGAGACGCAGCCACCCGAACTCGATCGCGTCAATGAGATATGGGGCGCAATCCTGGTGATCGATATGGAGGTCGGCTTCGCCGAGACGAAAGCCGTCGTGAAGCCGGAGACCGCGGCCTACCTCGCACGTCTCCAGGATCACTTCGCCCCGTTGACGCGCCCCAATGCCACCGTCCACACGGAACGGGCGCGGCTTCGGGCGCGGTGGTCCGCGTTTCTCACCGACTACACGGTGGCGATCGGCCCCACTTGGACTTCCCTGCCGTTCCCTTACGATGCGGATCTCGACCCGGACACGGGCACCGAGATGTTCCTACGGACGCTCAAGTTCATCACCCCGGGGAATGTGCTCGGCATCCCGGCCGTGGCGCTGCCCACGGGGGTGTCGGACGGCCTGCCGACCGGGATCCAGGTGTATGCGGATCTTTATCGCGAGGATCTCTGCCTGCTCGCTGCCGAAATCGTCGAGCGGGGCTGCGACATGCCGACGCCGATCGAGCCGGTGCCGTTCGCGCGACCTAGAGGTTAGGCTCCGTTGCGTTTTGCCACGGCCTCCGCCAACTGGTCGAGGCACGCCACCGTGTCGTCCCAGCCGATGCAGGCGTCGGTGATGCTCATGCCGTAGGTCAAGTCCTTGCTCAGGCCCTGGCGCCCCGCCACGAGGTTGCTCTCGATCATGACACCCATGATCTTGTCCTCGCCGCCGGCGACCTGCGCGGCGATGTCGCCGCAGACCGCGACTTGGCGGTTATGGTCCTTGGAACTGTTGGCGTGGCTCATATCGACCATCACGCGGTCGCCTAAGCCCCCTTGATTGAGGATCCGGCTGGCGTAGTGCACCGACGGGTTGTCGAAGTTGGTCTTGCCGCCGCCGCCGCGAAGGATGATGTGGCAGTCGTCGTTGCCGGCCGTGGAGAAGATCGCCGAGTGGCCCGCCTTGGTCACGGACAGGAAGATGTGCGGGTGCATGGCCGACTTGACGGCGTCCGCCGCGACCTGGATGTCGCCGTCGGTGCTGTTCTTGAAGCCGGTCGGGCAGGATAGCCCGGAGGCGAGTTGACGGTGGATCTGGCTCTCGGTCGTACGCGCGCCGATCGCGGCCCAGCACACCAAGTCGCCGACGTATTGCGGTGTGATCGGGTCGAGATACTCGGTTCCGGTGCCTAGGCCGATGCTGACAATGTCACCGAGCAAGGCGCGTGCGGTACGTAAGCCCAGATTGATGTCGAACGAATCGTCGAGCTTGGGATCGTTGATAAGCCCCTTCCAGCCGACGGTGGTCCGCGGCTTTTCAAAGTAGACCCGCATGACGACGAGTACGTGGTCGGAGACCGCGTCGGCCCGCTCCTTGAGACGCGTCGCGTATTCGCGGGCGGCATCCGGGTCGTGGATGGAGCACGGGCCGACGATGGCCAAGAGCCGACGGTCGCGACCTGCGACGATGTCGCTGGCTTGGCGCCGGACATTGAATACCAGGGACGACTGATCCTCCTGGAGCGGGCACTCCTGGATGATTTCATCCGGTGCCATCACTTCGGCCATGCCGGTGATCCGGACATCGTCGGTCAGGTATTGCATGCGCGGTTGGTCTCTTAGATTTCGCGAACGCGCAAACTTAGCGCGATCCGCGCCCAAGGTACAATCCGGGTGGATGGACGCGCGGCAAGCAGCCTATCTGCAGCAACTGGGCGTTGATGTCTGGGTGCCCCGGCGTCGGCCACAAGACGCGCCGCTTGGAGAGCCCTCAGCCGGGGAGCGCGAGGGGCCTGCCCCTCGCAAGAAAGAGCCCTCAGCCGGGGAGCGCGGGGGCCCTGCCCCTCGCACAGACGGGTCATCGCCAACGGCCCCCTCGGAACGCGTCCAAGCACGACCGGTCGCCGCCGAGCCTGCCGCCCCGGGTGACACGGCTTCCACGGAGACCGCTTTCAGGATTCGCTGCTTCCGCTACGGGCAGGTCTTCGTGGCGCTTGCGGAGGACGCGTGGCCATGGCGACGCTTCCTGCTCGACGTCGCCCGGGCGATGAACGGCTTCACCGTCGCCGAGCGGCAGGACCTCGTATTCGATTGGCCGCAGCCTGGTGCTGATCCGGGCGGTGGCGGTCGCGCGTTCCGGGCCTTCCTGGGGCATCAGACGCGCAACGGGGAACGCACCTTGATGTCGGGACAACGCGTCCTGGACCTCGTCGGCGGCGCGGACGCGACCGACAGGACCGAAGGGCGGATCTACGTGCCTCCCGGCGCACCGGACGCGGACACCAAGAAGCGGCTGTGGGATCGCATCCGAAGCCTGTAGCCGTACGCGGTACACGCTTGAGGCGGATGACGACCGCAGACCTTGACCGTGTCACGGCCAACGAGCAACGGGCTTACAGGTTCCCCTGGTCCGGCCAGGTCTTCGCCGACTGCCTTGCGGAAGGTCACGAGTGCTGGGTTGCCGTGGTCAGCGGCGTCGTGGTCGGCCACGGCGTTCTCTCGGTCGGGGCGGGCGAAGCGCAACTCCTCAACGTCTGCGTGGTGCCCGGTGCGCAAGGCGCGGGCCACGGCCGGGCGCTGACGTCCCGCTTAGTCGAGCGGGCAGTCGCCGCCGGGGCGGGGCGGGTGTTCCTGGAGGTGCGCATCTCGAACCGTGTGGCCATGACACTCTACGACGCTCTGGGGTTCCGGGAAGTGGGACGCCGACGCGGCTACTATCCGACCGAGCACGGTCGTGAAGACGCACTGGTCATGGCATTGGACCTAGCTCGGCCCCGACCTTGACTGGCACCCTGGCCGATCAATACCAGGTTCGTTCGACCACGTTGTGGCCGCGGCCAACCATGCATCGGATGACGATCCCCTTGCGTTCGTCCACCGTTCGCCGCGACCCTTGGGCAGCACTGCCGGCGGCCCCGGCGACCGCACCGCCGATCGCGCCTTCCACGCCACCGGTCACCGCGCCGGCGACGCCGCCGACTGCCGCGCCGATGGACGTGTCGAGCTTGTTGTCCTCGTTCATGTGGGGACGTTGGCGTGCCAACGCTTGGCAGGCTGCGAGGTCGGTCTCGTACTTCTCAGGATCGCTGCCATCGACGATGGGGCGATGCTTCGCGCCGGTGTTGAGACAGCCGGCCAGCAATGTGCTCCCGGCGAGGATTGCGACAAACGGAATCGTTTTCATCATCGATATGCCCATTGATGGCAGCGACGTTCGGGCTCGTAACGCCCGTGTCAATGTGTCGTAGCTTGACACTTGGAACCTGAATCGTCGGTGAACGTGCCTTGACGGTACGCGGACGTCCCGAACGGCTTGCTGTTCGCGTCCGCCATTCGGCATGAGTGCGCCAGCGATCTCACCGGACTGCTCAAGAACGCTGTTCCAGTTCCAGGACGTAGACCGTGTTCGCCGCGTCGCCCGCGACCCAGGCCGTCTCGCCGTCGGTGGCGATGCCGTTGAACAGCATCGTGTTGGGGAAGGCGCCCGACGGCGGCACGTGCAGTTCGAGAGGCCCGGCGACCGTCGTCGACTCCCCGGTGGCCGGGTTGATCGCCGTCACCCGGCCGTTGCCCGCCTCGACGACGAAGATGGAACCGTTCGCGGCCGCGAGGCCTTCAGGCTGGTCGAGACCTTCAGCCACCAGATCGCTGCTGCCGTCGCGGATGCGGTGCAAGGTGCCGGCCAGATTGTCGGCGACGTATAGGGCACCGTCCGCGGTGGTCAGACCGGCGGGGCCCGACAGGCCATCGATCAGCACCCGCTTCTGCGCGGGATCCTCGGGCGAGAAGGCGATCACGTCTCCGGCTCCCCATTGGCTGGCGACGATTTCGCCTTCGAACAGCACGGCGTCGATCGGTTGCGCCAGCCCGTCGAAAATCTCCACCAAGGCGTCGGCATCCGGATCCCAGAGGCGAACGGCGTTGTCGAACCAGCTCGTCAGCACGAGCTGTCCCTCGACCGTCGCCTGAACCGACATCGAAGTTCCAAGGTCTGAAAAGCCGATCACGTCGCGGACCACGGAGAGTTCCTCTCCTGTCACCGGGTCGAGTTGTCGGAGCGCGAAGAAATCCGCAACGACGAGCCGGGGCGACTCGGCGCCACCGATCAGCGCCACCCCTCCGGGCATGTTCAAGCCGCCCGCCAATACGACCCGGTTCTCGTTCGGCGACACGGCTTCGACGATGAAGCCGTCGGCGAAGCTCGAGATGAAGAGGCGGTCGTCGTCGCTAAAGGCAAGGTTGTCGAGGCCGGGCTGAACGCGCGCCACGACTTCCCGGCTACCGCCCTCGCCCAGCCGGATGACCTCGCCGCGCAAGGAGTCCAAGACATGGAGCCGGCCCAAGCTGTCGAATTTCACCGCCGCCGGGACCTCGAAACCGTCCGCCACGGTCTCCAGTTCGCCGCTGTCCACATCGACGCGGGCGACCTCGCCGCGGAACCAGCGCGGGCCGTAGAGCCGCCCATCCGCCGAACCCCAGTCCATCCCGTTCAGGCCGCATCCGGGTCCTAGGTCGTCGCGGATGAGGCGCGGTTCGGCAACGCCCTGCGGGTCGAGTTCGAAGAGCCGGGTGTCCATGAAGCACTGGGAGACGAACAAGCGACCGTCGTCGGAGAAAGTGATCGGATTCACACCGACACCGGGGGCGGCGACAATTCGGGTGTCCCCATCGGGGCTTCTCATCGCGACCTCGCCGTTGCTGATGTCGGTCCAATAAACCGAGCCGTCCGGCCCGAAGGCGAGGTCGTCTGGCGATTTCGGACCGTCGCCTAGCCCTAGGTTCTCGAGGATCTCGCCGCTCTCGGGGTCGATGCGTGCGACGGCGGGCGTGACGACGGAGGCGAGCCAAAGGTCGCCGTTCGGCCCGAAATGAATGCCGTTGATCCCACGGAAACTCGCGGACGCGCCGATTTGGCGCACGGCAGTTTCCCCTTTGACGTCCCCGGCGCTTGACGCCGCTTCGTCCCCGCTCGATGTGGCTTCGTCCCCGCTTTTCGATGCGCCTTCGTCGCAGCCGGTGGCGAGAGCTGCTAAGGCAAGCAGCATGGCTCGCCGGGCGAGCAGGGCAAGATGTGTCGACATCGGTTTCCTCCCGAGCATTCCGCCGATCCGATGACGCCTTGGCGAGCAACGGCTTGGTTCAAGAAGCGTGGATTGTCTGCGCGCCTTAGGCTACGTGTAGCTCGTGGATCCCCCAAGGGCCGGTCCGCCAGCCCAGAGTATCACGCCGATCTGAAGGCTCGGCTTCGCGAACGGTCGGGCTGCGCGTGCATGGCTAGCGTGCGCCGGCGCGCCGTCGCGACCAAGCGGGCCGGATCAACTCCGGTAGCCGGCGTTGATGTCGATGTAGGCGTGGGTGAGGTCGCAGGTCGAGACGGTGTTGCGGCCGGTGCCGACGCCGACGCGAAGACGCACGTCTTCGCCCTTCAGGTGCTCGGTCGCCCGCCTTTCGGGGAGACGTGATTGGCTACGGTGCTAGCTTGTCGCCAGTGCCTCGTCGCCAACCATGGCTTGGCGTCGGTAGGCGCCGGGAAACCGGTGCACCATGAGGTTGTTGATTTCCCTTCTTTGGCGCCCGTTGAGTTCGCCATACACAGGACTCTCAACGAACTGCCGATACGGCCCGCCCGTATCGTTCTTGGGCACGACGTAGGCCGGCACCATCGCCTGCAGCATCGCGGCACGCTTGTGGTCGGTGCGATTGACGCCGGCGCGGTGCCAGGTCCGCGCATCGTAGAGGATCGTACTTCCCGCCGGTGCCTCGATGACGTCGGCTTCGGGTCCGGTGTAGGGGAGGCCGTTTTCGGCTCGGTAGCCTGGCCGGCCGTGGACGCCAGCTCTTCCCCACGCCTCGGGCGGCGGTCGCTCCAAGGTGTGGGAGCCAAGTTTGAACGCCGTTGCGCCGCGCACCTTGGTGAATTCGGATACGCAGACGTTGCGCTGGACGCCGAGCACAGTCGCCCCGGAGGGTGTCGGCACTGCCGCGAAGGCCGGAATGCCCCAGTGATAGGGATAGTCGGAGTGCCAGCCCTGGACATTGCGCTTGCCGTCGTCCTTGGTCAGCACGACGATCGCGGGCGCATGGCCGAGGGTGACCTCGTCGAGGCCCATGTACTGCCGGGTCAGCCATAACGAGACCGGTTCGGCGGCGGTCTCGGCCACGGCGGCGCTTTGGCAGAGTTGCGGAGCGGTCCGGTCCACCTCGCGGTCCTCGTAGCCGTCGGTGCATGCCACGCGCTGCAACTCATCCACTAGGTCCGGCCCGACGACGCAGGTCAGGCAGACCCAGCCGTGGTCCTTGAAGAACTGCAGGTATTGAGACGGAAGTTGTTCCGGACCGTGGTCGGCCGTGAACCGGGCCGGGACATTCGACGGGTTGCCGTCTGCTCCCAGCGCTTCGCCGTCGAGGGCGAGATCCAAGCCCCCGTCCGCGCGGAGTTTCACGTTCAGTTCACGTCCGGTGGTCGCATGCCGGTACGTATCGCCAGGGAGCGCGAGCCACATCGCGCCATCATCGGCCACGTCGTCGACGCTGCACGCGCCATCGTCGAGGCGCAGAAAGCCGCCATCGGGCGCCGTCAGCAGCGCGAAGTGATTTCCCGTGGCCGCGATCTTGAGGACGCGCTCTTCGAACAGTGCTTCGTCGCTCATGCGGCCCTCACCGATCGCTAGACCCAGGCCTGTACCCGCGCGGCCTCTTCGCGCACGAGTTCGGGGGCACCCAGCATTTGCCGGTTGAAGCCGATGCGCTTGAACCAGTAGTGCAGGCCAAGCAGGTCGGTGATTCCCATGCCGCCATGTACCTCGGTCGACTTGCGGGCGACGAACTTGCCCACTTCGGACAGGTGCGCCTTGGCGTGGCAGGCCATCAACCGGCCTTCCTCGGGTATGGCGCCGTAGGCGTGTGCGGCGTACCAGATCAAGGATCGGCAAGGCTCCAGTTCAGCCGCCATTTCGGCGCACATGTGCTTGACCGCTTGGAATGAGCCGATCACCCGGTTGAATTGGCGTCGCTCCTTGGCGTACTCGACGGCCTTGTCTGCCATGACCTGGGCGGCACCGAGGGTGTCGGCGGCCAGGATGATGCGTCCCGCGTCGATGGTTGCCAGGAGCGGTTCGCGGTTGGTGACGGACCCGGGCAGCACTTCGGCGTCGACGCGGTCCAGGGTTATCTCCGAGACCGTGCGCGTGCGGTCGATGGTCTTGAGCCTCTCGCGCTTCACGCCGCTGGCAGCGGGATCGACGAGGTGCAAGGCGCCATCGTCGGAGGCGATGATCAGCACATCCGCGCTTGCAGCATCCATCGCGAACATGGCCTTGCCGCGAAGCTTGCCGCCTGATGCCGTCACGCCTTCTGACTCGCGCCGACCGACCTGTTCGCTCACGCCCACGCCGGCAACGGCCTCTCCGGCCGCGATTTGCGGCAACCAGGTCTCCTTCTGGCCGGCGCTGCCGGCCTCGGCGAGTGCAACCGGCGCCATGATCGCCGACGCCACGTAGGGGACCGGTGCGACGGCTGCGCCGAGGGCTTCCGCGATCAGCGCGGCTTCGAGGTAGCCCAAACCGACGCCGCCGTAGTCCTCGTCGATGAGGACCCCGTGAACACCCAGGTTGGTGAGTTCCTGCCAGACGTCTTCGGCGCGCGACTCGCCGGCCTCCGCCACTTCGCGCACCCGCGACAACGGGCAGCCGGACTCCAGGTAGCCGGCAATACTGTCTTGCAGCATCCGCTGCTCTTCACCAAGCGCGAAATCCATCCTGTTTCCCTGTGTCCCCTGTGTCCGCCGTCTAACGCCCAATGGCGTGCATATTGCGAATGTTTGCTAGGCGGCCTTGGCTTGGTCCACCTTAGGTT
This sequence comes from Candidatus Azotimanducaceae bacterium, assembly GCA_965203685.1. Lineage (GTDB taxonomy): Bacteria > Pseudomonadota > Gammaproteobacteria > Pseudomonadales > Azotimanducaceae > VXYL01. The sequence continues at coordinate 2,772,250 of OZ241908.1, read as the reverse complement.
CCTTCGGCAACCCCAGCGCACGCTCCCCGATCATGTTCTTCTGGATCTGCGCCGTGCCACCGCCGATGATGAGGCCGAGGTCGAGCATGTAGCGCGCTTGCCAGAAGCCGCCGTCGCGCAAGTAGGGGCTGCCATCGTAGAGCAGGCCCAACTCGCCGAGCACGTCGATCGCGAGCCCCGCCATCTGATGGTTGAGTTCGCAGCCGTTCAGCTTGACGATCCAGCGCGGCAGGCCCGGTTCCTCGCCCTTGATGTTGTGCGACAGCACGCGCATGCCGTTGAACTTCATGGCGAGAATCTGGCCCTGCAACTTGAGCAGCCGGTCGCGGTAGATCGGGTTGTCGATCAGGCGTTCGCCGCCCACGGTCTCGCGCTGCATGATGTCGACGATCCGGTTGAAGCGGTTCTCCGCCTCGTTCGGATCCCCGAGCCCGCCGCGCTCGTAGCGCAACGTGGTATTGGCCACGAACCAGCCTTCACCGCGCTTGCCGATGATCTGATCTGCCGGCACCCGCACGTCGGTGAAGAACACCTCGTTGAAGAACGCGTCGCCCGTCATGGTGACCAGCGGCCGGACGTCGATCCCTGGCGTGTCCATGGAGAAGACGAGGTAGCTGATCCCGTTGTGTTTCGGGGCGTCGGGCTCGGTGCGCACGAGGCAGAACATCATGCCGGCGTTCTGTGCACCCGAGGTCCAGATCTTCTGGCCGTTGATCACCCACTCGTCGCCGTCGAGTTCGGCCTTGGTGGACAGCGAGGCCAGGTCGGAACCGGAACCGGGTTCGGAGTAGCCTTGGCACCACGACATCTCGCCGCGCACCGAGGGCGGCACTAGCCACTGCTTCTGTTGCTCGGTGCCGAGTTCGAGGACCGTGGGGACCAGCCGGTTGTCGCCGGAATGACCGGGTGGCACGCGTGCCCGCGCGAACTCCTCGGCGATGATCCGCGTCTTCAGGATGTCGGGCTCGGCCCCGTAGCCCCCGTATTCCCGCGGGATGGTGCGCGCGGCGTAGCCGTTCTCGATCAGCAGTTGCTGCCACTCCTTGGCCGAGTTCGGGCGGCCGGGGATCTCGGGCTGCTGATTGGGGGCCTTGTGCTTGTTCTCGTCGAGGAACGTGCGTACCTCGTCACGGAACTCGCGATACTCCGGGCTGTATTCCAGGTCCATGGACGATCGCCTTACTCTGGCTGGGGGACGATGCGGATGTACGGCTTCGGCGATTGCCAGCCATCGGGGTACTTGGCCTTCGCCTCGTCGTCGGAGACGGCCGGCACGATGATCACGTCATCGCCGTGTTGCCAGTTGACCGGCGTCGCCACTTGGTGCGCGGCCGTGAGTTGGCAGCTATCGAGCAGGCGCAGCACTTCGTCGAAGTTGCGCCCCGTGCTCATCGGGTAGGTGAGCATCGCCTTGATGCGCTTGTCGGGCCCGATGACGAACACCGAGCGCACCGTCGCGTTGTCGACGGGCGTGCGGCCCTCGGACGTATCGCCCGCGTCCTCGGGAAGCATGTCGAAGAGCTTGGCGACCTTCAGTTCCGGGTCGCCGATCAGCGGGTAGGTGACGGCGTTGCCCTGGGTCTCCTCGATGTCCTTCATCCACTCCGCATGGTTGGTCACCGGGTCGACCGACAGGCCGAGGATCTTGCAGTTCCGGGCCGCGAAGTCGTCAGCCAGGCCCGCCATGTAGCCGAGTTCGGTCGTGCACACCGGCGTGAAATCCTTGGGGTGCGAGAAGAGGATGGCCCAGCCGTCGCCGATCCAGTCGTGGAAGCCGATCTCGCCTTGGGTTGTCTGGGCGGTGAAGTCGGGTACTTCGCTGTTGATGCGCAAGGTCATGGCGATTCCCTCGTTTGCGGTGGACAGCGTGGGAGTGTAACGCCCCCGCGTGACGATATGCGACATGCGAAACGTGTACGACGCGCCGCGTGGTAGGCTCAAATGCCGTTGACCGAATGCAGCAAGGAGAACTCGCCCCATGGGTTTCGCGCTTTCATCGATGCAACTCACCAGCCCGGCTTTTGCGACCGGCGGCGCCATCCCGGCGCGGCATACGGGGGAGGCCGAGGATGTCTCACCGGCCCTGGCTTGGACCGACGCCCCGGCTGGGACTCAATCGTTCGCGGTGGTCTGCCATGATCCCGACGCGCCGTTGGTCACGCCCGGCCACTATGGCTACGTGCATTGGGTGCTCTACAACATCCCGGGCGAGGCCACGGGGCTTGCCGAGGCCTCCGAGGAACACACGCAGGGGGTAAGCGACTTCGGTCGCCCGGGCTACGGCGGTCCGATGCCACCGGAGGGTCACGGGGTGCACAACTACTTCTTCTGGGTGTTGGCGCTGGACGCGAACTTGGACTTGGAGCCGGGCTTGGGCCTGTGGACGTTGCTTGAACGCATCGAACCCCACGTCATCGGCATGAATCGCCTGGTGGGGACGTACCAGCGCGGATAGTCATTGCGGCGGGGGCCCGAGCCCTGCCCAAAGTTGGAACCATGCAGCCCGGCGTGTATGGTTCGGCGGACGCCCCGGTGGCACAGCAGGATAGCGCGGCCGCCTCCTAAGCGGCAGGTCCCAGGTTCGAATCCTGGTCGGGGCGCCAGAACCTGGCTCTTAAGGGGGCGTGTACCAGATCGGGGACGAGTAGGCCCGTTCCTGGATCTCGACAGGCGTCTCGGCGGGGAGTGCGTCGATGCCGTAGCGAGCCGCGTCGTAGGTCGTCCAGCGCGGCGTGGGTATCTCGATGACCCGCACGTAGTAGAAAGCTGGGGCCTCGGGGTCGAAGTCCCGATCGACCCACCTCGTTGCGAGTTCGGCGGCACCGACCGTGTTGGCGTAGGTCGCCCGGGCCTCGTCCACCGTGGACGCGACGGGCTCGAGTCGACCGTCGCCGCCGACCTTGCGCTCGCCGGACCAGGCAACGTCGTACACCTGCTCGTGCAAGCCGCCGTGCCGGTCGCGCCAGCCCTTGACGACTTGAAGGCGATCAAGGTTGGCGCCGTTGGGGTCCTTGAAGGCCCCGACCAGGAACGTCGGGACCGCGCCGTGCGGTGCAGGGGGAAGGTCAGCGCCCATGGGGACACCCTTGGCGTAACCAACGGCGGCAAGGTCGGGATCCGCGGCTTCGGCCACCTTGTAGTCCCAACCCCCGAAGAACCTCAGCGTGATTCGCGGCCCCGTGCTGGCGTAGACCTCGCGGCGCTTGAATGCCGCGAACACCGCCTCCCGGGTGTTTGCCTCCGCCCAAACTGCCGCGTAACCAGAGCCGCTGAAGGTTGCCGCCATTAGCGCGCGGTACGGTCCCGGTTCGTTGCTGGCCATCTTGCCCCAGAAGTTGTCCTCGGCGACCGCCGCCAGACCGTTGTGGGAGTCCGTGCTGCCGATCATGCCGAACTTGAACGGATTGACGCCGAGCGTTGCCTGCTGCGCGAGTCCGAGCTTTAGCGCTCCCCGGGCGTAGGACTGCGCCACCGACGCGTCGGCTTCGACCGGCTTGCCCGGTGCATGCCCCCAGGTCTCGTGATCTGCGAATTCGTCCGCTGGTGAGACCAATGGGTGCGTCTCGCTGTCACCCTTGATCTGCGTGACCTCGACCACGGGCTCACGGGCCGCTCGCACGGTCGCGTAAGCGGACGTCAGCGGATCGCCAGCATAGGTCCAGGGGGCGAACATCTGTCCACGGCTCAAGTTGCTGTTGTGCGGAATGGAAATGACCTCGCTGCCGGTGAGCTTCTCGTAGGCATCGAGGTGGGTCCAGAGATCCTCGGGATTGGCGCTGTCGTATTTCGAGAACGGCAAGGTACGGCGCGTGTGCTCGGGGCCGCCGACGAAGAGGACGTTGCGGTGCAGCATGGCCGGGTCCGTGCTCGAATACTCGTACCCGGCAAAGGTCGTGAAGGTGCCCGGCTCGTTGTGCCGCTCGGCAGCGTCGATCACCTCGTGCCACACCTCCCGGCGGAAGTCGTCGTCGATGCCGAAGTCGACGTTCCAGGCGCCCTTGCCGGCCAGGAGCGTCTCGGTTCCTGCTTTGTGGGCATCGAGACTGGCCGCGCCGAGAACCCGGGTAAGGGTCGGTACGGACGCAAAGAAGTCCGTCCACCGTTTGCTGTCGTCCGTGGTCAAGAGGCGCTCGTCGCCACCGGTCAGCGCGGGCAAGGCGCCGAGGTTTTCGGCGTGATCGGCGATTAGTAGGAAATCCAAGGGTTGACGCAGACGCGCCTCGGTACCGCCGGTGGCGGTGACCGACTGCCCCTTGGCGAAGCGGTAGGCCTCGTCGGGCGTCAGCCGGGTGCCCATTCCGAAGGCGTCGCCGGAAAGGTAAGTGTGGACGTGCGTATCGCCCCAGTAGACGTTGTCGGGATAGGTGGCAGCCGCCGGAGCAGGGCCTGCGGCGAACTGCGTGGCCAGGGCGAGCGTTAGGGCCGTCGAGCGTGCGTTGCGCATGGCGAGAAGCTGGTCTACGCGACAGCCACACTGTAACGTCTGCCGACTTGCGTTGCGCAGCGCCGCCGGAGACAGCGTGCGCGTTTACCTGCTTTCTGACATCCATGTCGATTACGCCGGCAACCTGGATTGGCTTGCGAGCCTGTCCAACTCTGACTATCGCGACGACGTGCTGCTCCTGGCGGGCGATGTCTCCGACCTGCCGCGCCTACTAGAACGCGCCCTGCAGGCGTTGGTGCGCAAGTTCGGTCGCGTCTTCTTCGTCCCAGGGAACCACGAACTCTGGGTGCGCCGCTGCCAAACCGCGGACTCGCTGGCAAAGTTCGACGCGGTGCTGGCCATTGCCGAGGACTGCGGGGCGTCGACGCGACCCTGGCAATCCGACCGGCTCCGAATCGTGCCGCTGTTTGCGTGGTACGACTATTCATTCGGCGCGCCGGGAGACCTGTTGACCGGGTCTTGGGCGGACTTCCATGCCTGCGTTTGGCCACGCGGGGAGAGTGCGGCATCAATCACCGAACGCTTTCTGGCGATGAACCCGACGTGCGCGCCTGATCCCGACCGGTTCGTCATCTCGTTCTCCCACTTCCTGCCGCGGATCGACGTCATGCCGGACCACATTCCCGTACGCCAGCAGTACCTGTATCCGATCCTCGGAAGCCGGCGGTTGGGGCGCCAGGTGAGTCGCCTAGGTCCGGATATCCACGCCTACGGCCACAGCCACGTCAACCAGCGGTGCCGGATCGACGGCGTCGAGTACGTCAACAACGCCTACGGGTATCCATCGGAGACGGGGATCAGCCGCAAGGCGCTAATCTCGATCTACGACGACGACGGATCCGCCCCATGAAGCGCCTTGCCGTGGCCCTTGAAGGACTTGACGGCGTCGTCGACTGCACGCTTTTGTCGGCCGGGGCGTGCCATGCCGCCGTTGGGCGCGTGCAGGATCATCGTTCCGGGCTGTCGGCGGACGAGCGCGGACACATCGGGCGCGCCGTTGAGTCGCGACAGTTCGCCTACTCGACGGGTCGTTACCTGGCCAAGCGCGCTCTGGTGGAACTCGGCGTGGGGGTTTCGTCCATTCCGACACATGCTTCCCGTCGCCCCCTCTGGCCGGACGGGGTGGTCGGCAGCATCACGCACTCCCGGCGCTATGCCATCGCGGTTGTCGGGGTTCGTTCGGGCTTGGCTGGCATGGGTGTCGACTTGGAAATGGCCGGCCGGGTAACCGAGGACATCGCCGAGACGGTCATGTCACCGAACGAGCGGGATTGGTGCCAGGAGCTGTCTCTACGAGGGGCAAGCGGCTCGTGCCCGCCCACCGCCTACACAGCGAATTTCAGTGCCAAGGAGGCTGTCTTCAAGGCTGTCAATCCGATCGTTGGCTTGATGGTCGGTTTCCGGGAAGTGGAGATCCGTTGGCTGGCGGAGGATCGGGGTTTCACCGCGACCTACGTCGGCCGCAACCGAGAGAACGCGATCATCGACGGTGGCCGTGGTGCCGTGTTCGTCCTCGACGATCACGTCGGCGCATTGTTCTGGATCGACGCCCTGACGTGACCGGAGCGCAAGGCCGGGAGCGCTTTACAATGCGCGTCCCGCCCGGCCTATGGCAACGCCACCGTGTCCTTGTCCATCGAGTCCGCCGAACCGCATCCTGTGAGCGCCGACGAGCGCGCAGAGTACTTAGACTTCGCCATCGGGCTGGCCAGGACAGCGGGGGAGGCGATCCTGCCGCAGTTCCGGCGGCCGCTGGTGGTCGAGAGCAAGGAGGCCGGACCGCACTACGACCCGGTGACCGAGGCCGACCGTGCCGCCGAGCAGACGATGCGCAAGGCCATTCGGGAACGCTACCCCGCACACGGCATTCTCGGCGAGGAGTTTGGCCACCAAGCGGGCAACGGCCTGACGTGGGTTCTCGATCCCATCGATGGCACGCGCGGCTTCGTCATGGGACTGCTGCACTGGGGGACGTTGGTGGCTCTTTTCGACGGCCAGCGTCCGGTCGTCGGCGTCATTCGGCAACCGGTGCTCGACGAGACGTTCGCCGGTGACGGATCCCGTGCGGTGTTCATTTGCGGCGGCGAAAGTCGCCCTCTCGTCACTCGTCCATGTCCTAGTCTCGGTACTGCGTTGGCTGGTACGACCACGCCGGACATGTTCCGCACAGCGCGGGAGCGGGAAGCGCTCGGAACCATCGAGGGAGCCGTTCGCGGCATGCGCTACGGAACGGACTGCTACCTGTATGCGATGTTGGCGATGGGGCAGGCCGACCTCGTTCTCGAGACGCGGCTCAAGCCCTACGACGTGCAGGCGCTGATACCGGTCGTGGAAGGCGCCGGCGGCATGATCACCGACTGGCGAGGTGGCAACCCGGCAATGGGAGGGGACGTGCTTGCCTCGGGTGATCCGGGGGTGCATAAGGCGGCGTTGGCTTGCCTAGCCTAAACGCCGCCTGTTGTGGTTTCCGATCGCATGAGCATGAGAAGGTCGAGACCTTGAAAATAGCCTTTGACGTTCACGTCGAGCTTCCGGGCGGTCGGCGGATCCACGCCGGGGATTGCGTCGTGGAGGAGGACGCCGGCATCGTCCGGCGCGTCGGCTTCCGATACACCGCCGACTACCTCGGCGAGCCGGCGGCTTTTCCGTTAGACCCCGGCCAGCTTGGTCTCGGACCGGGCGAGCGCCAGTTCGTGTGCCAAGGCGGTGTGCCTGGAGCGATCGACGACCACCTCCCGGATGCGTGGGGCCGCAAGGTGCTGGCAACGCTCGCCCGAGATCGCGATGCGCGGCGCCTGAACGTCAACAGCGTCATCGACTTGCTGACCTTGGCGCAAGACCGAAGCCACATCGGCGGACTGTCTCTCACGTTGCCGGGAGTGCGGCCGAAGTACTCCCTCGGTGCGCCCGTAGAGTCGCTTCATCTAGCGGAGCGGACCGCCGTTCATGTCGACGCTAGGGTGCCGGAGCCAGACCGGGACGATTGCGGCATCGCCCGTTTGGCCAACGCCGGGAGCGGCGTCGGCGGCGCTCGCCCCAAGGCGCTGCTGACGGACGGTCGGCGACACTACATCGCGAAGTTCAACCGCCTGTCCGGCGACCCTTACAACAATGCGCGGGTCGAACTCGCCTGCTTGAACATGGCCCGCGCCGCAGGGCTCTCGGTTTCCCGTGGCCACGTTGTCGAACAGGTCAACGGGAGGGAAGCCCTCCTGCTCGAACGCTTCGACATCGCCGAAGATGGAGCTAGGTACCACCTCATCACCGTCAATGCGCTACTCAAGGAAGAGGGGACACAACGCGACTCCGGGTTGCCCTTTCGCTACGACGATGTCGCGGACCTGTTGCGCCGCTACTCGGTCGCGATCAAGGCCGATCTCGAACAACTGGCGCGACTCGCGCTCTTCAACCGCGCGATCAACAACACCGATGACCACGCGCGCAACTTCAGCTTCATTCATCGTGTCCCTGGTTACCGCTTGGCACCGGCCTACGACCTCGTGCCGAGCCTAGCCATCGGCGAGTACCACGCCGCTGGCTTGGGATACGAACCTAGGCCGCCGAGGCCAAGCCAGGTGTCACGCATGGGGAGGATGTTCGGTTTGAGCAAGCCTTGGCTTCGGCAGTGTGCGGACGAGGTGGCGGACGCCGTTGCCGGATGGCCGGAATTCGCGGAACAGGCCGGGGTGACCGAGTCCGAAGCCGATGTCGCGTGTAGTCGGTTCAATCCGTGAGGATGCACTCGTCGACCTAGTGTCTGGTCGTGCTGAGCTGCGGCGAGCCGCCGGAAAGCCCGGCCAATGGTCGGTGTTCGAGGGGTTGCTGGGAGACCGGGTGGGCAGGTGGCCGTTGTTCACCGGATCCGGCCGGTTGATCGCGGTGATGAGTTTGGCACGGGGTCCAACGGACCATTTTGACCAATTCAATTGCAGGATCGCGATTCCGCCTTTCCGAGCCCTGTGAGAAGGGTAGTCGCGCTATGGCGGCAATCCAAACGGACCCACTACCGATCCGATCCCTTCGGCCGTTGCGCCCAACGCTCCTCCATGCGCTCTGCCAGCATGGCGGCAGCCTCCCGGTACTCCAGGGGCTGCTGCTCGTCCTCCTGCATCTCCCGAAGCGTATTGCGGAACATTCCCTGCAATCGGGTCAGCTTTTCCTCCCGCGTGCAGGGGCCGACCAAGATGGCTTCGGTCTCAGGCATGGTCCGTGCAGGCAGCGCCGTGGCAATCTTCTCGGTGAAGCGGGAAACAGCTTGGACGCGCGCCAACCTTTCATTTACCGCCTCGGTCACCGCACCGAATCTCTCCACCACTTCAGCGAGGAACTTCTCCGGGTCTTCGGGGTTTGCGCGGGCTCTTGCCAGTACTTCGGCGTACAGCTTCTCGGGGTCTTCCGGAAGCGGGCGGACTCCATCGGACATCTCGCTCATGTCTGCCCTATTTACCTGGGTCGTGCATCCTACCAGCCCCGTGCACCGCGCCAAGGCGAAAACGGAGGGTTGTGGCGCGTATGCGCCGTCTGCGTCGGATGCCACGGCGCGCACCGCAGAACGGCACCGACGTGCCGTTCAAGACGCTCAATTTGTAGGGGGTAAGGAAAGGTGCCAGGCCCCAAGTTGTTAGGCGAGGGGCTTGGCGGCGCTACGCTGGTCTGCGCAGCGTGCAATGCTCCCGCTCGTGCAGGCGGTCCAGGTAGGCCTGCAGGTTCTCGAATCCTCCTAGTAGCCCGTCGTTCTCGCCCCAGCTCACGGTGTAGCCGACGATGATGTCGGTGACGGTGAAGCGGTCTTCCACTAGGTAGTCAGATTCGCTGAGCACCGCATCCAGCACCGCCGCGCTGCGCCGGAACAGTCCGTTGTTCTGCTCGATGATGGCGGGAACTTGGCGCTCTTTCGGCATCAGGACTTCGACGCTGTTGATCTCGGAACTCCATAGCCAGGGCTCCATCTCGGTCAAGGCGAAGGAGACCCACTGATCGTGGAGCGCACGGGACCACGAGCCCGGCTCGGCAATCAAGCCGCTGTCCGGTGACAGGTCCGCGATCGCGGTCGCGATCGCGGCGGATTCGAACAGGGGACGCCCGTCGATGATGGCGACCGGCAACTTTCCCAAGGGGTGGACGGCCCGTAGCTCGGCGCTGCCGATGAACTCGGACGCATTGCCCACCGACTCGTAGGCCAGGCCGGCCTCGAGGAGGGTCCAGCGGCAGCGTGCGGATCGCGTGGGTGCATGTTCGTAAAGCGTGATTTGCGGCATCGCGGGTGCTCGCAGCGGGCATATCGGGCGGGCGCAGTTTAGGGTACGCGGAGTCTCACCACGCAAGGCCCGGATAGACATGGCCGACAGACCGCACATCATCATCTTCAACCCGGACCAGTGGCGCGGCGACGCGTTGGGGCACATAGGCCACCCGGCTGTCCAGACGCCGAACCTCGATCGCCTCGCCGCCACCGACGCGGTGTCGTTTCGCCATGCGTTCGTCCAAGCGACCGTGTGTACCCCGAGTCGCTGCTCGTTCATGACCGGCTGGTACCCGCACGTGCGCGGCCATCGGACGATGCACCACATGCTCAACCCCGTCCTCGGCGAGACCAACGTCCTCCAGGTACTGCGCAACAGTGGCTACACCGTGTGGTGGGGTGGCAAGAACGACCTGGTGCCGGGCCAACTGGGGTTCGAGGACCACTGCGACGTCTACTTTCGGCCGACCCCTAAGGACTACGCACGATGGGGCGTTACGCCACAGCCCGGCAACCACGGTGGCGACCTCTCCTGGCGCGGCGAAGCGGATGGCGACAACTACTACAGCTTCTTCAAGGGCAAGCTCGAAGCGCCGGACGGCCAGCGGTGGTTCGACGGCGACTGGGCGATGGTCCACGGTGCGATCGACTTCCTGCGCACCTACCAGGGCGATGCGCCGCTGTGCCTATTCCTGCCTCTCGGCTATCCCCATCCGCCGTATTGCGTCGAGGAGCCCTGGTACTCGATGACAGAGCGTGCCGAGATACCGCCAAGGCACACCTACGACACGTGGGACGACAAGCCCGCACTGCTGGCCGGCATCCGCCACGGGCAGGGCCTTGATGCTTGGACGGAACCGCGCTGGCGCGAACTGCGCGCCACGTACTACGGCATGTGCTCCCGGGTGGACCACCAGTTCGGCATGCTGGTGGCAGCGCTCAAGGAGGCGGACTTGTACGACTCAAGCGCCGTTTTCGTGTTCTCAGACCACGGCGACTTCACCGGCGACTACGGCTTGGTGGAGAAGACCCAGAACACCTTCCAGGACTGCTTGAGCCGCGTACCGTTTCTCGTGAAACCGCCGAAGCAGGTGCCAGTCGCGGCTGGTGTGCGAGACCAACTCGTCGAACTGGTGGACTTCCCGGCCACTGTTTATGACCTGGCGGGCGTGGATTGCGGCTATTGGCACTTCGGCCGGAGCTTGAGGACGTTGTTCGACAGCAGCGATGCAGCCCATCGCGACGCGGTATTCGCCGAGGGTGGTCGGCTCCACGCCGAAGTGCAGGCGAGCGAGCATGAGAGCCTTTCGGCCGGTACCGCGCTCGGCCTGTATTCGCCCCGCGTCAGCCTCCAGGTCAAGGAAGTGGGGGAGGGTGCCGCACTGCCTCACACCAAGGCCGCCATGTGCCGCACGGAACGGCTCAAGTACGTGCGGCGAGCTTACGAGTTGGACGAACTCTACGACCTCGTCAACGACCCCGGCGAAACGCGGAACCTGATCGGGGATCCCGCGTATCGGGGCGATGAAATCGAACTCAAGGAACGTCTGCTCGCCTGGTACATGGCGACTTGCGACGTGGTCCCGTTGAAGACCGATCGGCGCAATTTCGCCCCGCGCGGCTAGCTGATGTTCCACTCCGTGCTGGCCCGCAGTCGTTCCATGAAGGCCTCGCCGTAGGCCTCTTCGGGCGCCTCGCGCACCATGCGGTCGATCAGGTGGGCGTCTTCGCCGACGAGGATGCGCCAGCGTTCTTCGCGCACGCCGTCGAGGATGATCGCGGCCGCCTGCTCCGCCGTCGTTGGCGCATTGTCGCGGAAGCCACGACCGACGGTCTCGACCATCTCGATAAGCTCTTCGTCCGTGGTGTCCTCGTTGATCCAGCCGAGCGCCTCGAAGCGTTCGCGCATCTGGGCCGGGTCGTCATCGCCGATGATCCGCCTGGAGTTGATGGCGATGGATGTGCCGATGTGGCCCGGCATCACGACCGATGCCTTGACGTGGGGTGCGTTGTTGGCGAAATCCGTGACCAAGGCCTCGGTGAAGCCCTTCACTGCGAACTTGGCGGCGCTGTAGGCGGAATGCGCGCTCTGCGGTCCGAGGCTTGCCCAGAAGCCGTTCACGCTGCTCGTGTTGATCATGTGGGCGTCGCTGCTGGCGACGAGCAGTGGAATGAAGGCGCGTGCGCAGTTGTACACGCCGAACCAGCAGATGTTGAACGTGCGCTCCCACTCGTCGCGGTTGCCGTCCACGAAGCTGGAGCCGCCGCCGATGCCGGCGTTGTTGAACAGGAGGTCGATGTGGTCGGTGTCGTGGGCCGACTTGACGGCGTCGCGGAAGTCGTTGACCTCGTCCTCGTTGGCGACGTCGCAGCGGTGGATGCTGATCACCCGGCCCTGTGAAGCCTCCTGCTCGCACAACTGCTTGGTCTCGGCGAGGTTGTCCTCGAGCACGTCGCAGGTCGCCACGTCGCAGCCTTCCGCGACCAACTGCCGGCACAGCGCGCGACCCATGCCCGTACCGCCGCCGGTGACGACCGCGAGCTTGCCTCCGAATTCCTTCATGTCCTCTCCTCAAGGGATTGCGCCGATCAGTGGCGCGTTTCGATTTTTCAGCCGAAGTATATGCCGCCGTCCGTGTTGCGCAGCTTGTCGCGGGCGATCACCATGCGATGGACCTCGGACGGGCCCTCGCCGATGCGCTTCACGCGCAACTCGCGGTACCAGCGCTCCAAGGGCATTTCCTTCGCCATCCCCATGCCGCCGAACATCTGCATGGCCCTGTCGACCACGCGCCCCGCGGTTTCCGTGCCGTACAGCTTGCAGACCGACGCGTCCACCTTGCCCGACTCGCCCGCGTCGACCTTGGACGCGGCGTCGTAGACCAGCATGCGTGCGGCGCGTAGTTCGACCTCGGAGTCCGCGATCATCCATTGGATGGCCTGCTTGTCCGAGAGCATGCCGTCCCGGGCAGGCCGCTGCTTGACCCAGCCGCAGGCCATGTCGAGAGCTTCCTGGGCAATGCCAATGCATCCTGCCGCGTACGGAATGCGGGCATCAACCAGCCAGTTCTGCGCGACGCCGAAACCGCGTCCGACCTCGCCAAGGACGTTCTCGGCAGGCACTTGGCAGTTGTCCAACACGATCTCGTAGGGAGAAAGCGCTCGTATCACTTTGATCTCGTTGAACTCGATACCGGGGAACGTCGGCTCGACGATAAACGCCGTGATCTCTGGTGGTGCGTCCGCCGTGCCGTCCTTGGTCCGCGCGAAAATCACGCCGTAGTCGGCGCCCTTGGCGGCCGTGATCCACATCTTGCGACCGGTGAGTACCCAAGTGTCGCCTTGCTTCACGGCCCGGGTCTGGATGTTGTTGCGAGGATCCGAGCCACCGGTCGGCTCGGTGATTGCCACGAATGCACGTTTCCGGCCTTCGACGCAGGGCACGCCGTACTTTTCAATCTGCGTCGGTGTGCCGCCCCAGATGATGTTCGGGGGTCCACCGCCGAATGCGCCGAGTGCTGGCGCGTAGGCGCCGAGGCGGCACTTCGCCGACTCTTCGGCGATGATCACGCGGGCCAAGGCACTTACGGGATTGCCACCGTATTCCTCCGGTACGGTCAGCCGGGTCAGTCCCATGGCTTCCGCTTGCTCCCGCAGCCGCTCGCGGTCGGCCGCCGCGCAGCCTGTGGCGTCGTGAGGCAACTGGTCTTCGATGGGTTTGACTTCCTCGCGCATGAAGCGGCGGATCTGGTCGCGTAGCAGGATGAGTTCCTCCGGCAACGCGAACCCGTAGTGGCTGTCGTTCAAGACGTGTCTCCATTAAGGCCGTTGCCTTCGGTTGTATCACACCGGGCCCGGGGCGATGTGTAGACCCGTCTTCGCCGCTATGATGCGACACGTTGGAACTTGGTCGGCATCGCGATGCTCCGCGACGGTGCTGCCGAGTCACTCGGAGACGTCTAGAATGAGTCTGATTGGCCGCGCTGGCGCCATGTTCGACGGCTACTCGGCAGCGATGGCCGCAGTCAAGGAACTGCTTGACGAGCGGTTCGAGCGGGCTGTTGGCGTGATCGCCGGCTTGGACTCGATCTTGATCGTAACGGGCCTCGGGAAGAGCGGCCTCGTTGCCCGCAAGGCCGCCGCTACCCTATCGAGCACAGGGACGCCGGCCGCGTTCGTGCATCCGGTGGAGGCGTTGCACGGAGACCTGGGGATCGTCCGCGACGGATCGGCGCTGCTCGCCCTGTCGAAGAGCGGGGGCAACGAGGAGACCATCGAGTTCGCCCGGCAGTTCAAGGCGCTTGCGGCAGGGCAGGTCATTTCGGTCACTGAACCCGGATCCCGCTTGAGCGCCGTGGCGGACATCGCCCTGCACATCCCGGCGTTGCCGGAGATCGACGAGTTCGACTTGGCACCGACGACAAGCGCCGTGACGACCATGGCCGTTTGCGACGTTCTGGCGATCCTTGTCCAGCAGAGCAAGGGCCTGACGGCCCACGATTTCGCCCGTTTCCATCCAAGTGGCGCGCTCGGCAAGCGACTACTGCTGTCCGTGGACGACTTCATGATCAAGGGTGACGATCTGCCGATCATCGGCTCGGGCGCGCGCTCGGCGGATCTCGTCTTCGAGATCACCTCGAAGGGCATTGGCATGGCGGTTGTGGTCGACGCGCAAGGCCAACACACGGGCGTGGTAACCGATGCCGACATCCGGCGACTGCTCCTGCGCGGCGAGCATGTGAGCGAACTGACCGTTGCCGAGTGTGTTGCCCGCAGCCGTCGAGGCGTCGAGAGCCATGCTCCCGCGGAAGTTCACGGCTCGACGACGCCCGGGACCATGGCGATCGATTGCCTACGCCAGATGCAGGCCAACCAGATCACGCAACTCGTGATCCTCGACGCTGGCCGCCCGGTCGGCGTCGTGCGGCTGCAGGATCTGATCGCCGCGGGGTTCTGACCGCCCGGACGTCCACGAACGGTTTCATCGTTCGCAACGGCTTTGCCGTTCGCAACGGCTTTGCCGTTCGCGTCCGCCATTCCGACTGGGAGGAGGCTCCGGGCCATCGAGGCGGTCGGCGCACCTCGACCTGAATGGCGGATGTCTTTTCTTGATGTAGGAAATCCGCCTCCGGCTCACTTTCGGAAGAGGCTGGCCGATATCGTCCGCCGCTCACACACGCAAAAAGGGGACACAACATGCGTAAGCCAATCCTGGCCGCCTTGGCTGTTGGCGGCGTCCTGGCGCTGGGCGCGAACGGGCCAAAGCCGAACTTGGCGGCACCCGAACTGACGCACTTCCTGCCAATCTGCAGCCCTAGGTTGTCGCCGGGCATGTTCTGCGTCGAAGTACCGAACTTGGAGGCCCTACGGCCGCCCCACGTGCCGCCGCGAATCTGGCAGATGATCATCGCGAAGTAGCCCGGGATCGCCGCTTGCGCGCAACTGCACAGGCGGCGCTGCCGGATCGGGGAGTGGCCACGCATGACGACGGAAGGCAAGGCGTCACGATGGACTCACGCGTTCCTGCTGGCCGTCGTCGTGTGGGGGGCTGGCATGGCGGGTGGCTATGGGATCGTCCAGGTGACCAAGAACCTGCCCAGCGAACTCCCGGTGCCGATGTCCGAGGATGAGCGCGGTGCCGACTCTCTCGTCACGCACGCCCCCGGGGCGGTACCCGTGTCCGACGCGGGCCTCCTCGTGTTTATCTTCCGGCGCAACCTCACGGTCTACCTGTGGCTGTTGGCAGGCCTCCTATCGGCCGGTGCGGTCACGTTCGTCGTGTTGCTCGCCAACGGCATCATGCTGGGCAACACGATTGGACTCGCGTACGCCGCCGGCATGACACCCGCGACGCTGATCGATCTGCTGCTTCCCCACGGTGTGTTGGAAGTCGGCACGTTCTGCATCGCCGGTGCGGTGGGCTTCCAAGGGTTTCGGATTGCATCGGACTGGGGCCGAAACGGGTGGGGCGCCGTCCGGTCCCTTCGCCTTGGCCTCGTTCTCGGCTATGGGACGTTCGCGCTGGCGGTCGCAGCCGCCTTGGAGACATTCGTCACCGGCGCCTTGGCCGAGGCGACGCGCGGTCCCTAGCTGTTGCCGAGTCGGGGTGACGGTGAGTGGTGTCGCTGCGGTCTTCAAAAGGCCCGTCGCGTGGGCGTTGAGCGCTTGGCTGGTCGGCCTTGGGGCGTTCTCCGTCGTTAGTGTCGAGTGCCTGTTTTCGGCGCCGCACGCGGCCTTCGTCTATGCGCGGCTGACCGCCTACATTGCCACGGTTACCGTGGCGGCATTGACCGTCGCGTTGACCGCGGTCTTCGGCCTAGGGTGCGGCGTGATGTTGTGGTGGCTGGACGATCCGGTCGCCGCGCGATGGGTCGCCGCGTGTGCGGGGCGGGCGTTCTGGTCGGTGACGGCGTACACCTGGATTGCCTTGGCACTGCTCGTCTTGGACCCACCGTCGGCCGTCGCCGTCGCCGACCTTTCGCAGCCGGAGAGCGTGCAGTCACAGATGCACGACGTGCTCGCCTACCAATGGCTGCGCCACATGCGGATTGCCGTGGTCGCCGCGTTTCTGATCGCGGTGGCGGTTCTTCTGCGACGCCATGCCCGGCTGGTCAACGTCGCGATTGCCGTCTCTTTCGGCGCAGGGCTCGTCGCTGCGCTGCTCACGGGGCTCAGCGTGCTCGGTGGGGGCGGGGACTTCTAGCGTCCGCGTGGTTGCCGCCCTGAGCGTTGGGCAATCCTGACAAACGCTGGTACGGTGCGCCGTGGTCTAAGTGGCGAGAACGGTCGTGGCGAACGTCAAGTGGGAGGTCCAGCGGCGCGAGCCCTATGCGGGTGGTGCTCCGTTCGGCGATCTCGGTCCCTTCGAGATTCTTGAAGGCCGCGCCCACTACAAGGTCGACCCGGACGACCCGCGCAACGCTGCGATCGTCGACCTAGGCTTGGCACCTCGTGATCGGGCTGGGGCGGTTCACTTCGCGGGGGACTTCACGTTCATCGCGCCGCAGCAGACGGCATCGACGAAGTTGCTGGTCGATGTTCCGAACCGCGGTCGCCGGTTGGCGTTCTCCCAGTTCAACCGCGCGCCACCTGGCGATTTGCTTGAAGACCCGTGCGCGCCCGGCGATGGCTTCCTGTTCAGGCATGGGTTTGCGTTGGCCTCGATTGGCTGGCAATGGGACGTCGCCGGGGGCTTAGGCCTCGATGCGCCGGAAGCCCGCCTGAACGGTCGTGCCATCGAAGGCGACGTCGTGTGCCGCGTTCAGCCCGGGAGCGATCGGCCTTTCGTGTCGTTCGGGCAACTTGGGGAAGTGACCTATCCACCGGCCGATCTCGATGACGCGAACGCCCGCCTGTTCGTGCGCGACCACGACAACGCACCGCATGCCGAGATCGGTCGCGATCGCTGGCGTTTCGCCCGGACTCGCGGGGATGCGCTGGAACCCAGCGGCAAGTTCATCCACTTGGATGGTGGTTTCGAGAAGGGCCGCATCTACACGCTGGTCTATCGCTCCCGCGGCGTGCGGGTGACCGGGTGCGGCTTGCTGGCGCTAAGGGATGCAGCAGTCAGTCTGCGCCGTGGCGAAGGCCCCAATGGCGCAGGCTTCAACGATGTGTTCGCGTTCGGCGCCTCCCAGACCGGTCGTGTGCTGCGGCATCTCCTACACCTTGGCCTCAACGTCGACGACGCCAGCACACGCGTCTTAGACGGTGTTCACATCCACATCGCGGGCGGGCAGCGTGGCGACTTCAACCATCGTTTCGCGCAGCCCTCGAGTGCAGGGGTACCGGCGGCGGGCCAGCAGTTTCCCTTTGCGGGCCCAACGACGCGGGATGCGTTGACAGCCAAGACGGACGGGCTTTACGAGCGCCTCACCGGTTCGCGATGGATGCCAAAGGTCGTGATCACCAATACATCCTGGGAATACTGGCGCGGCGATGCTGCGCTCACCCACGTGACTTCCGACGGCGGGCGTGATGTCGATGCCCACCCCGACGAGCGCAACTACCTGTTCGCGGGCACGCACCATGTGGGCGGCGTCTGGCCACCCACCGATACGTTCGCGGTGACTGGCGAGAAGGCGCGCTACGAATTCAACGTCGTCGACCACGGGCCGTTGACACGAGCAGCGTTCCTCAACCTCGCGGCGTGGGTCGAGCGTGGCACGGCCCCACCGCCTTCGGCCGTGCCGACGCTTGCCGAGGGCACGCTGGTCAAGCGTGGCGTGGTGCTCGCCAAGTTCGCGCACCCGCACGGCTTCGCGATCCTCGCCGCGGAACGCTTGAGCGGACTGGCGGTCCTGGATCTGGGCGAAGACAAGGCAATCGGCGTGTTGCGGTTCCCGGCCGAGGAAGGCGCCCCGTATGCACGCCTCGTTGCGGATGTCGACGAGACGCTCAACGAGCGCGCGGGCATCCGCCTTCCCGACGTGGCCGTGCCCATCGGCTGCCACACGGGATGGAATCCCCGCCATCCGGACCACGGTGCCGCCCAATTGCCGGCCATCTTTGTCGGTTTCACGCGGTTCAACGACGACCTGCCGCCGGAGCGGGAATACGAACAAAAGGTACGGTCGTGTGCCCAAGCATTGGTCGACCGGCGTCTGCTGCTGGCGGAAGACTACGAATGCGTCGTGGACAACACGATGACCCGGTACCGGTACGCCGCAACGCGTGCCCGCACCTGACGTTCTCGGCAGGAGGGCGGTCGCGGGTGTCCATGGAGAGGAAGGCGAGGTGACGGTTAGCGCGGTTGTGCCGGTGCTCAACGACGCCGAGGGCCTGGCCTGCCTCCTTGCGGACCTGCGCAGCGCACCGGAGCTCGAAGTGGTGGTGGTCGACGGGGGGAGTGAGGACGGCAGCTTGGAAGTCGCCGCGTCCGCTGACATGGTGCTGACCTCTTCGGCGGGGCGTGGCCGGCAGATCCGAACCGGCGTGGATCACGCCAGTGGCGACTGGCTGTGGTTGCTGCACGCCGACTCGCGCGTCAGCCGTGCCGTGATCACCGCCCTCTACGCCTGCACGGCGCAGCCCGGTTGGGGCTTCTGCCGGGTTCGCCTCGACGGATCAGAGTGGTCCTTGCGCGTGGTCGAGACGGCCATGAACTGGCGCTCGGGAATCACGGGGATTGCCACTGGCGACCAGGGGATATTTGCACACCGGCGCTTGCTTGAGGCCATTGGCGGTGTACCGTCGCTGCCGCTCATGGAGGACGTTGAGTGCTGCCGCCGCCTGCGTCGCCTTGGCAGGCCATGCTTGATCGAGACACCGCTGGTGACCTCCGCACGCCGATGGCAACGCGATGGGACGATGCCGACCGTGCTTCTCATGTGGTGGTTGAGATTGCGCTACTGGGCCGGGGCTGACGCGGTCGACCTGGCGCGTCGGTATTACGCCAACGGCAGGTGAACGAACGACTCCCGCGCTTGGCGATATTCGCCCGTGCCCCGGTCCGGGGCCGGGTCAAGTCACGACTGGCGCGCGTCGTCGGGGACGACGTTGCGCTTGCTGTCTACGATCGGCTGCTCACCGGGACGCTTGCCAGGCTGGCTCCTGGCCGCGGTCGTTTCGAACCGGAAATCTGGCTCGAAGGCACAGCGGCTGACACCCGTTTCGCGGGCTTCCGCGTAATCCCGCAGCCGGAAGGAGACCTGGGCTCACGGATGGCGGCTGCGTTCGATGCGGGCGTGACCGCCTTGGTCGGCACCGACATCCCGGTGTTGACGGCGGACTATGTCGACCGTGCGCTTACTGCGCTTGAGGACGTTGATCTCGTGATCGGCCCGGTGGAGGACGGCGGCTATTGCCTGATCGCGATGAACGTGCCGCACGCCGGGCTCTTCCACGGCATACCGTGGAGCACGCCACGGGTACTTGCAGCAACGCTTGAGGGGGCCCGCCGGCTCAGTTTGTCGGTACGGTTGCTCGAGCCCCTGTGGGATGTAGACGATTCAGCCGACTTTGAGCGCTGGCGGTGTTCGGAATCACCGGACGAGACGACCACGACCCGCGCGCCAGGCAAGGGTCGGTGATCGATCGCTGTCGACCCGCCGGCTTCTCACCTACGAGGGGCGGCGCCCCCGCTAAGGATCCTTCGACGGGATGTATCGGGCTACGTGGCGGTGATTGCGGCTCTTCGCTTCCGGGAGATGACGATGTTCTTGCTACGTCCCATCTTGTCCTGGCCGCTAACACCCATGGGGATGACTTGGATCTTCTTGCCTGCTGCCAAAAACGCTTGCAGGTCTTCTTCGATGGACTTTCTCATTTCTATGTTGTTCTGGGGCAGTTTCTTCGGTGCGCGACTCAACTTGGCCTCCTGTCGACACAGTCATAGTAACGCCGCGCGATGCGCGGCAACGTTGATGGCTAGGGGGCTTAAAGCTGGCTGGCGCGTTCTTTAGGCACCGATACCTCTCGCAACCGACCCTCGATCCCTCGGCCCGAGTCTAGCAACGCCACGCCTCGAATGCACATGGAAATTGCTCCCTTTTCGCCGCGGATCGGGTTCCGGGCCGCGCTAGCCGGCTTGCGAGGGAGTGGTCAGGCGTGGGCTGCCGCGATGCCGCGGATCTTGGCGACCATGGCCCGCAGTCCGTTCCCACGGCTTGGGCTCAAGTGGGCGACGAGGTCGAGTTCGCCGAAAAGGCCCTCGATGTCGAAGTCCATGATCGCCGTCGGCGACTGGTCGTCGTAGCAGGCCAAGGTGATCGCGATGAGTCCGCGGACGATGTGTGCATCGCTGTCGATGGCGAGATGCAGCCGATCCGAATCGGCATCGTATGTCGGCACCAGCCAAACCTGGCTCTGGCAACCCCGGACCAGGTTCTGCTCGACACGATCCTCGACTGGGAGCTGATCAAGTTGGCGGCCCAAGTCGATGAGGAACCGGTACTTGTCCTCCCAACTGTCGAAGAAGCCGAAGCTCTCCCGGATGTCCGTGAGCGCAGCCGAGGCCATCAGTAGAGGCCGAGTTCGAGTTGTGCCTCCTCGGTCATCATCGCCCGGTCCCAGGGTGGATCGAACACAAGGTTGACGTTGACGGCGGTTACGAACGGGACCTTGCCTACGCGGCGCTCGACGTCCTGGACCAGCACGGGTCCCATGCCACACCCCGGGGCGGTCAGGGTCAGATCGATGTCGACCGCACCGCCGTGCACGTTGCAGTCGTAGACCAATCCCAAGTCGACGATGTTGACCGGGATTTCCGGATCGTGGACGGTGCGCAAGGCCTGCTGCACTTGCGCGACCGAGACGTTGCCGTCCTCGGGCGGCGTCAGTTCGAGCGTCTCCGGCTCGAACCCAAGCGCATCGGCATCGTCGCCGTCGATCCGGGCCATGTTGCCCCCGTAGACGACGGTGTAGGCACCGCCGAGGGCTTGCGTCACCGTGACGAAGGCGCCCGCGGGCAAGGTGAGCGGGTCCCCCGTGGGGACCATCCGCGCCTCGGTGTCGCGGCGCAGTGGGATGACCGTGCGTTCCATGGGTGGAACTTGCCGCGTCTAGGGTCCCAGGGCCGGCGCAGGATCCGACGCGCCGACCGAGAAACTCTCGCCGCAGCCACATTCGCCGGTGGCATTCGGGTTCCTGAACTTCAGTACGGCGTTCAGGCCCTCGGTCACGTAGTCAATCTCAGTGCCACCCACCAAGGCCCAGTCGGCGTTCTCGACGAGCACGGTGACGCCGTTGAAGTCGAATGCCCGGACATCGTCCGCGACATCGTCGGCTTCCTCGGCGACGTAGCGCAGTTCGTACATGTACCCGTTGCAGCCACTCTCGGTGATGCCTAGCAACAGGGCATGGGCTCCTTCCTTGGCCAGTTGGCGACGGACATGCGTCTGCGCGGCATCAGTCATGGAAATCGCCACCGGAGAGTGCGCTTTGGGATCAAAAACCTCTGTACTCAAGGGAAACTCCGGTATCAGAGCATGGATCGCGCCTTGCGTACCGCCTGCGTCAAGGCGTCCACGTCAGCGCGGGAATTATACAACCCGAAGGAGGCGCGCACGGTGCCGGGGATTCCGAAGGCGTCCATCAGCGGCATGGCGCAATGATGGCCGGTGCGTACGGCAACGGCTTGCTGGTCGAGCAGCGCGCCGACATCGTGGGGATGCGTGCCGTCGAGGAGGAATGAAAGCACGGGACCCTTCTGCCGGGCCGTGCCGACGATCTTGATGCCCTCGACCTGACTGAGCGAAGCCGACGCATAGGCCAGCAGATCGGCTTCGTGTGCTCGAACTTCCTTGGCATCCAGCGCGTCCAGGTAGTCGACTGCCGCCGCAAGGCCGATCGCACTTGCGATGTTCGGCGTACCGGCCTCGAACTTGAAGGGTAGGGGCGCGTAGGTCGTCTCCTCGATTCGGACACGTTCGATCATCTCGCCGCCAGTTTGCCAAGGCGGCATCGCGTCGAGCAGGTCGCGGCGGCCGAACAGGACACCGATGCCGGTAGGGCCGTACATCTTGTGCCCGGAAAAGGCATAGAAGTCACAGCCGAGGGCTTGCACGTCGATGTCCACGTGCGCGGGAGCCTGGGCGCCGTCGACCACCGTCGTTGCACCGATCGACCGTGCCCGGTCAACTATCCAGGGGATGTCGTTCACGGTACCGAGGGCGTTCGAGACGTGGCTGACCGCGATGATCCTGGTCCGGTCATCGAGTTTCGCCTCGAAGTCGTCGAGGTCGAGTTCGCCCGCTGGCGTCACCTTCACAGCATCGAGAGTGGCACGTGCGCGCTGGCAGGCGACCTGCCACGGCACGATGTTGGAGTGATGCTCCAACTCGGTGATCAATACCCGGTCGCCTGGTCCGAGGACCGTCGGCGCGTATGCTGCCGCGACCAGGTTTATGCCTTCCGTGGTGCCTCGCGTCCAGATGACTTCGTCGGACGATGGGGCGTTGATGCGTTTCGCCACGGTACGGCGGGCTGCCTCGAACGCGCGTGTGGCCTCGTCGGACAGCCGATGGGCCGCCCGGTGAACGTTAGCGTTGCTGGTCTCGTAATACGTCTGGATTGCGGCCAGCACGCTGCACGGCTTTTGCGTCGTTGCCGCGTTGTCGAGGTAGACCACGTCCGTCCCAACCACGAGCGGGAAGTCGTCGCGCAAGGTGTAGGCTTTCACACCACCAACTCTAGCCGGGCCGCGCCCTCGTCGTCCGCGATCGCTTCACGGAGAAAGCCGCGCACCAACAGAGCGCGCGCGGCCTCGTCACTCAAACCGCGACTGCGCAGGAAAAACACGGCTTCCTCGTCGAGCGTACCGACGGTGGCACCGTGGCTGCATTGAACGTCGCTCTCGAAGATCTCCAACTCGGGTTTCGCGTAGACCTCGGCGTTGTCGGTCGCCAACAGGTTCTTGGTGTTGAGCGCAGCATCGGTGGCCTTCGCGCCGGCAGCGATGTGGATCCGACCGTTGAGGACGGCGCGCGCGCGGTCGGCGACGACACCGCGGTAGGTCTGGCGGCTCAACCCTTGAGGCGCGACATGGCGGATGGCGACCTGGTTGTCGAGGTGTTCGCGACCGACGAGGCGCCAGGCGCCGTGAACCGTGACCTGGGCAGCGCTGCCGGCGAGTGTCACGACGACATCGTTGCGCCGCAGTTCGGCACCGCGGGAACTCATGCTCAGGTCGTATTGGGCGTGTTGATCCAGGCGGACCGCAACCAGGCTGCATTCCCGAGTCGGCGCGGGACGCTGTCGACGCAGATGGCGGAGGTGTCCGCCGGCTTCGACGACTGCTTCGACGATGCGGTGTGTGAAACCGCTGGCTTCCTCGACGAGGGTGATCTCGGCGCCGCTCTCAACGACCAGCAGGATATGTTGGTAGGGCGGGCCGCCATCGGGGATGCGAACCGGTGCATCCCCACGCCAGCCGCTCGGTACGACGATGGCTAGACCCGCCCCGAGGAGAAGGCCGTTCACGGCGGCGAGCGGTTGTTCAGCGAGGTTGAACGCCTTACCCCCGTACGCCGCGGCTAGCGGCTGCGCGGGAGGGTCGTCGAAGTCGACGACCAGGATGCCGTCGGGCGCATCAACTCCGAGCGGCGCCTTGTCGTGGGCTTCCAACGCGACGTCGTACCAGCGGTTGACGTTGGTGTACTTCCACGGCTCGCCGCGCGTATCCGGCAGCCCGCGGGCGATGACGGCCTGGCAAGCCGCGGGATCGAGCCAGGTCGAACGACCGCTCGGTTCGATGTCGAGGAGCCGTTGCGCAAGCGCCGAGGGGGTGGCGACGGGGCCCGCACGCGGCACTGCCAAGGGGTCAGTCGTCGAGCCAGCCATAGCCTTCGTCCTCCAACGTGTGCGCCAGCGTGCGGTCGCCGGAGCGCGCGATCCGGCCGTCGATCAGCACGTGGACATGGTCGGGCACCACGTAGTTCAGCAGGCGCTGGTAGTGGGTGACCAACACGATGGCGTTGTCGGCGGCGCGGAATGCGTTGATGCCCTCGGCGACCACCTGCAACGCGTCGATGTCGAGGCCGGAGTCGGTCTCGTCGAGCACGGCGAGGCGTGGCTCGAGCAGCAGCATCTGGAGGATCTCGTTGCGCTTCTTCTCACCACCCGAGAACCCTTCGTTGACCCCGCGCTTGAGGAAGTCCGCGCTCAAGTGCAACTGCTCCGCAGCGGCGCGCGCGCGCTTGATGAACTCCACCGCGGACGGCTCGCTCAAGCCCACGTGTGCGGCATGAGCGTCCACAGCGGCCTTGAGAAACTCCATGTTGCTGACCCCGGGGATCTCGATCGGGTACTGGAAGGCGAGAAAGAGGCCCAAGTGCGCACGCTCTTCCGGCGTGGCCGCAGTGAGATCCCTATCGTCCAGGGTGATCGAACCGGCGTCGATGTCGTAGCCCGGGCGACCGGCCAGCACGCTCGCCAGCGTGCTCTTGCCTGAGCCGTTGGGGCCCATGACCGCATGCACCTCGCCGGGTTCAACGGTGAGGTCGAGGCCCTTCAGAATCGGCTTGTCATCGACGTTGACCCACAGGTCGCGGACTTCGAGCAGACTCACCCAACAGCCCCCTCGAGGCTCACTTCGAGGAGCTTGGCGGCCTCTACGGCGAACTCCATGGGCAGCGTGCGAAAGACATCCTTGCAGAACCCGTTGACGATCATGGCAACGGCCTTCTCGGGGTCGATTCCTCGTTGCTGGCACAGGAACAACTGCTCGTCGCTGACCTTCGATGTGGTCGCCTCGTGTTCGACGACTGCGGCGGGCAGCTTGCTCTCGATGTACGGGAACGTATTCGCACCGCAAGCATCGCCGATCAGCAGCGAGTCGCATTGCGTATGGTTTCGCGCGCCGGCTGCGGCGGGATTCATGCGGACGAGGCCGCGGTAGCTGTTGCGGCTGTGTCCCGCGCTGATCCCCTTGGAGACGATCGTGCTCTTCGTGCGCGGCCCGATGTGGACCATCTTGGTGCCGGTGTCGGCCTGCTGGTGGTTTCGGGTCAACGCCACCGAGTAGAACTCGCCCACGGAATCCGCACCGCGCAACATGACGCTCGGGTACTTCCAGGTGATCGCCGAACCGGTTTCCACCTGCGTCCAACTGATCTTGGAGCGTGCACCGAGGCATGCGCCGCGCTTGGTGACGAAGTTGTAGATCCCGCCAAGGCCTTGTTCGTCGCCCGGATACCAGTTCTGGACGGTGGAGTACTTGATCTCGGCGTCGTCGAGGGCCACGAGTTCGACCACTGCGGCGTGGAGTTGGTTGTCGTCGCGCATCGGCGCCGTGCAGCCTTCCAAGTAGCTCACGTACGAGCCTTCGTCGGCGATGATCAGCGTCCGCTCGAACTGTCCCGTGTTTTCGGCGTTGATCCGGAAGTACGTGGACAGTTCCATCGGGCACCGCGTGTGCTTCGGGATGTAGACGAACGAGCCGTCGCTAAACACGGCGGAGTTGAGGGCCGAGTAGAAGTTGTCGGGCTTCGGCACGACGGTGCCGAGGTAGCGGCGAACGAGGTCGGGATGCTCGGCGATCGCTTCGGACATGGAGCAGAAAACCACTCCGGCGTCGCGCAGTTTGTCCTTGAACGTGGTCGCGACAGAGACACTGTCGAAAACGGCGTCCACGGCGACCTCGGGTGCGGCTTGGTCCGAGTCGTCGACACCCGCGAGCTTCGCGCGCTCATGGAGAGGAATGCCGAGCTTCTCGTAGGTCCGCAACAGTTCGGGGTCGACCTCATCGAGTGATTTGGGCCGGTCCCCCTTGGGAGCCGAGAAGTACGAAATGCCTTGGAAGTCAATGTCCGGGAAGGACACGTGCGCCCAGCGGGGTGGGGGCATGGTCTGCCAGCGCCGGAAGGCGTCGAGGCGCCACTCCGTCATCCATGCGGGCTCGTCTTTCTTGGCCGAGATCGCCCGGACCACCTGTTCGTCGAGGCCAGGCGGCATCGTATCGGCGTCGATCTCGGTGACGAAGCCCGCCGCATAGTCCTGGCTGACCAGCTCGTCGAGGTCCGATGCTTGTTCGGGCAACGCCAGTGCCTCGCAAGTCTGTGGGAAGGCGGATTGTAGCGAATAACTGACTAAACTACTTGGTTATTCGTGCAAATGGCCCTGTGGTAGCGTCCTGGCATGGCGATGGAACGGAGCGATGTCATGGCCCAACCCGCGCATCGAGAGTCCGCGAGTATCCCGCGTATCGACCCCGCGTGGGATCTGCCAACGGAAGCCGAACTGCCCTTCGACGACGGTCAGCCGTTGCCTGACGGCGACTTCCAGCGCGACCCGCTCAGCTACGCCCTCTACGGGTTGCGGGAGCACTTTGCCGTGCGCACCGACGTCGCGGTGCAGGGGGACATGTTCCTCCACTACCTCGTGGTCGACGACAGCGGCGACGTCGTGCTCAACGACAAGGGCCAACCCGTGCGACGCATGGTGGCACCCGACGTGTACGTGACTTTCGGCGTGCCCAACCGCAAGAGGAACTCGTTCGTGACCTGGGACGAGGGCAAAATGCCCGGCTTCGTCCTAGAGGTGCTGTCTTTCAGCACTTGGCGGCACGACATCAGTGCCAAGAATGCGCTCTACCAGCGGTTCGGCGTACCTGAGTTTTTGGGTGGCCGACCCCGTAAGCGCATTCGTCGAGCCGCCGGTGCAAGGCTATCGGCTGGTCGCTGGCGTATACACGCCGATCGAACCGCTACCCGGCAACCGGGGGGTTCTGAGCGAGGTGCTGGGGTTGGAGTTCCGCGTCGAGGACGGACTCCTCCGCATACGCGACCCGCAAACGGGCCGCGACATTCACGACATCCATGGAGCCGCCGAGGCATTACGACAAGCCGAAGCCGGGCAACGACAAGCCGAAGTTGCACGGCAGGAGGCCGAACGCCGCGCGGCCGAAGCCGAGCGGCGTCTTGCGGAGCTAGAAGCGCGTCAGCGCCGCTGATTGCCCAATCCGGGCGGCCGTTACTCCGGTCGCCGGAACTTGAGCGTGAAGCGATCCGTGTTGCCGGTCACCGACCTTCGTCCCACCTCGTAGCGGAGTTCGTCGTCCGGCCGGTAGTGCAGGTCGGCGTAGTCGACGAACTCGAAGCCAGCGGCCTGGACTTCCTTGATCGTGCGCACCGGATCCTCGCGCCGCCAGTTCTCGTCCGTCTCCGCCTGCATGTGGCGGCGGGTGTGATCCACCACCCCGTAGATGCCGCCCGGCTTGAGGGCCCGGAACACGGCAGCGTTCAGCATCGCCCGGCCGTCGTCCGTGAAGTTGTGCATGTTGCGGAACGTCAGCGCCATGTCGAAGCGGTCTTCGCCGAAGTCCATGCCGGTCATCGTGAAGCGTCGCGTGCCTTCCACGGCCTGGTAGCCGTCGTTCGCAATGACGTCGATATCCCAGCCGGCCTCAGCGGCAGCCGCCTCGACGTTCTGGGTGAAGATCGACACGGCGAGACCACCGTTCTCGGCCAGCACGGGCGCAAGAACCTTGGTGTACCAGCCGCCACCGGGGAACAGCTCCAGGACCTGCATGTCGTCGGTGAGGCCGAAGAACTTCAGCGTCTCCAAGGGCATGCGGTTGGCGTCTCGGGCGCGTTCGGCTTCGGTGCGAATGTCGGCCTCGAGGGCCGCGTTCACCTTGTCGTCGATCTCGGCGGCTGGCGCCGTAAGCGTGACTGCAGCAGCAAGGGCTGCAAGGGGAAGGAAGGTTTTGGTGTTCATCGATTCGGACCTCGGTTCATGGGGTAGGGCTGCCAACGCTCGAGCGGCGTCTTGGGCAGGACTGTCGGATTGACGCAACTCATCGGCCACTTGCCGCGCAGCACCAGGGAGACCTCTCGGCCGACGCGTCGACGGGCCGTCGGTCGCATTCGGGTCGATGCCGATGCGACATGCGGCGTGACGATGACGTTGGGCATGGCCAGCAACGGGTTGTCGGCGTCCGGGGGCTCCTTCTCAAGCACGTCCAGGCCGGCCGCCTGCACCTTGCCGCTCTCCAGCGCCTCGATCAGGTCGGCTTCCTTGATGATCGGGCCGCGCGCGGTATTGACGATCACAACGCCGTCCTTCATTTGCGCGAAGGCTTCGACATTCAAGCTGTGGTGCGTCTCCTCGTTGTGCGGCGAGTGCACGCTGATGTAGTCGGCCCGTGCCAGCAGTTCGCTCCAACCCACGGGTTCCACGCCGGCCTCGCCGATGGTCAACTCGCTGACGTAGGGATCATAGGCGATCACGTTGAGGCCGAACGCCTTGGCGCGCGCGGCCGTGCACCGGGCGACGTTGCCGAAGGACACGAGGCCGAGGGTTCGCCCCATCAGTCGTGGCACGTGGTTCAACTCCGGTCGCCCCTTGAACCAGTCGCCCCCGGCGGCAAATATGTTCTGCTCCTTCGTGCGCCGGATGGATGCCAGCAGCAACATCATGGCGTGGTCGGCGACCTCTTCGATGAAAACGTCCGGGGTGTTGGTCACCACGATGCCGGCCTCGGTAGCAGCTTCCACGTCCACCATATCGACGCCCACGCTGCCGAGGCCTATGACGACGCACTTGTCCAGGCGGCTGACCACGGACTCGTCGAGGCGGATCCCCCAGGAGGTGATCACGGCGTCGCAATCGGCTGCACCTTCGACGAACGCGTCCGCGCTCGGGCTTGCGACCTCCACGATGTCCGCAATCGGGGCAAGCGCCTCCAGTTCCAGGGAATAGCGTTGCTCCAGGTTCGCCACCTCGGCCGCTCGAGGCAGTTGCATGGCGACTCTCTTTCTGGCGATCACGGTCAAGATTGTGTTCCCCTGATTGGGGAGGGGCGAACCCCTCCCGACATTCGTTCGACGGCCTCATCGCGTAAGCCGCGCTTGAAGATCTTCTCCGACGCGATACGTGGGAGGCGCTCGGTGCGGATCCACACGTGGTCGGGCACCTTGAACTTGGCCACGTGTTCGGCGGCGAAGTCCTGCACGTCCTTGGCGCTAAGCGTTGTGTCGGGTTTGGCGACAACCACGGCCGCCAAGGTCTCACCCAAGCGCTCGTCGGGGACGCCGAACACGGCGGCCTCGAGTACGTTGGGGTGTCCGTAGAGCACGGCTTCGACTTCCTGGCAGCCGATGTTCTCGCCGCCGCGCAGCACCATGTCCTTCAGCCGGTCGGTGATGAAGACGTAGCCTTCCTCGTCGACGTGTCCGACGTCCCCCGTGTGCACCCAGCCGTCGGTCAAGCCCTCTGAGGTGGCGTCCGGCTTGTTCCAGTACTCCGAGAAGTTCATCACGCCCCAGATCCACAGTTCACCGGTTTCCATTGGGGCGCAGTCGCGGCCATCTTCGGCCACGGCCTTCACGCGGACGATGGGCGGAACCGCACGGCCGCAACTGCGCGGACGTTTTAGGAACGCCTCGCCACCGATCGTCGTGGCGAGCCCCTGGGTCTCGGTCATGCCCCAGCCCGTTCCGGGTGCCCCCTTGGCGATCGTCTTGTCGATCTGGCGTGCGTGTTCAGGGGCCATCGGCGCCCCGCCGCCACCCGCGCTCTTCAGGCTCGAAAGGTCGTATTTGGCCCGGTTCGGCGACTGGACCAGTTCCCAGGCCATGGTCGGGACACCGTTGAACTCGGTGATGCGCTCAGCTTCGATGATGCGCAGGGCCTCTTCGGCGTCCCACTTGTACATGCCCACGAGTTTGCGGCCGCGGCGAAACGACGATAGGGCCTGCACCACCAGCCCGGTCACGTGGAACAACGGTACCGTCAGGATCACGGCCGGCGGATGTTCGGGTTGCGGGGCCGAGCGGCCGACCGCGGCTGCGAGCGCGGGATTCATCTTCATGGCGATGGCGCCGCCGCATTCCCAGCCCAGCAGGGCATTGGTGATGGCCCGGTGGGTGGACAGCACGCCTTTCGGGTGCGCAGTGGATCCCGAGGTGTAGAGAATGGTGGCATTGTCCTCGGGAGCGATGTCCAGTTCCGGCATCGCGGTGTCCGCACTCTCGGTGAACTGCTCCCAGGTCGTCAGGCCGGGGTGCGCATGGCGGACGGTGACGATCTCGACGGCGAGTTGATCGAGGTGGGGGATTAGGCGCTCGGTTCGCTCCACGTCCGTGAACAGGATCTTGAGACCGCTGTCCTCGATGCCGTAGAGCAGTTCCTCCCCTGACCACCAGGCGTTCACGGCCACGGCGACCGCGCCGAGCGAGGTGATCCCCATGAAGGCTGCAATCCACTCCGGGTAGTTGCGCAGGGCAATGCCGACCCGATCGCCGGGCTCAACGCCCCGATCCTGCAACGCGTTCGCACACTGCGCCGCGCAGTCCCACATGTCTTGATAGGTGTAGCGCTCGTCCTGGTAGACGTAGAAGTCCTTGCCGGCGTGGTTGAGACCGCTCTCGTAGAGGTCGCGCAAGTTCCGCGGTGCGTTCGCGAACACGGTGAAGTCCACGCCACGGATGGTCTCGGTGTGCGCCTCGTACGGTTCGCCCTTCGCCGTCACGGCAGCAACGGCGGCTTCGAGTTCCAGTTGCATTCGCCTCCCCCTGGCCCGCTTACAGCAAGCACGGGCGCGCGAATTCTATACAATCGGTCGCGTCACACCACCTTCGCGGGATCTCGGGAACGTAAACGGATGAGAGAAAACAAATCGCTGGCCGCGTGGCGGGCAGGGGCCAACACCGTCGGCGGCTGGCTCAGCATCGGCAACGCGTACACGGCGGAGACCATGGCAAGCCTCGGCTTCGACTACCTCTGCGTCGATCTGCAGCACGGCATGTTGAGCTACGACGACCTCACCTACATGCTTCCCGCCATCTCCACCCAGGACACGACACCCTTCGTGCGCGTGCCCTGGAACGAGCCCTACGAGATCATGAAGGCGTTGGACGCCGGCGCGTACGGGGTCATCGTACCGATGGTCAACAACCGCGAGGAAGCCGAAACCGCGGTGTCCGCCTGCCGCTACCCGCCGGACGGCTCGCGGTCATTCGGACCGATCCGTGCCGCGATGTACGGTGGCCGAGGCTACGCTCGGGAAGCGAATGGACAGATCGCGTGCATCGCCATGGTGGAGACCGCCGAGGGCATCGAGAACCTCGATGAGATCGCGTCCACACCGGGCCTGGATGCCATCTACATCGGTCCAGCGGACTTGGCCTATGCACTCGGACTGACGCCTGGTCAGGACGACGACCCGAAGCACATCGAAACCGTGGCGCGAATCTTGGCGGCTTGCCGCGAACATGGCATTGCGGCAGGCATCCACACTGGTTCGCTCGAGCGCACGCAGCAGTACCTCGCGCAGGGCTTCAACCTGGTCACGCTCGGCTCGGACGGCGGTTTCCTGGCACGCGCGGCCGCCACCGACCTCGCTGCGGCGCGTAAGACCGCATAAGGCGCCACGGAGTAAAGGAATCCATGTCAGCAGCCACCTACGAGACGATCCTGGTCGACAAGGCCGACGACATCGCCGTCTTGACCCTCAACCGTCCGCACCGCCTGAACGCCTGGACGGGGCAGATGCATGCCGAGCTGCATGCCGCGATCACCGACTGCAACAGCGACCCCGACGTGGGGGCAATGGTCGTTACCGGTGCCGGGCGCGGCTTCTGCGCCGGCGCCGACATCAAGGACAACTTCAAGGCGCGCATGACGGGCGAAGAGTCTGCTCCTCGTAACCAAGACCGCCAAGAGGGCGTTGGCGACTGGATCACCCTGTTGCGGTCGTCGAAGCCCATGGTCGCGGCCATCAACGGTGCCTGCGTCGGTGTTGGTGCGACCATGATGCTGCCGATGGACGTCATCGTCGCCTCCGAGGACGCCAAGTTCGGGATGCTGTTCGTGAAGATGGGCGTCACCCCGGAACTGGCCAGCTCGCACTTCCTGGTGCAGCGCGTCGGGCTTGGCAAGGCGAGCGAGATGTGCCTCACCGCGGCGTTGTACTCCGGACGCCAAGCGTTCGAGATGGGCTTGGCCGACCGCCTGGTGGCTCCCGGCGACCTGATGGCCGAGGCGACCGCGCTGGCTCGCCAGATCGCGGCCAATCCGTCGCCGCACCTGCGCTGGGTCAAGGAACTCTTGACCGCGAACGGTGCCGAGACCGACATCGGCTTGGTGCAGCAGCGGGAAATGGAAGCGCTCGCCAAGGCCTACGCGTCGGCCGAGCACAAGGAGGCGGTGGACGCCTTCCTTGAGAAGCGACCGCCCGATTTCAAGAGGGCAGCGCGGGAGAGTTAACCGCAGCGCGCCTGACATAAGGAACAACGCCATGGAAGGCATCGTGTTCGGACTCTTAGGGCTACTCCTCGGCTGCGCGGTCGCTGTCTGGGTCGTGCGTCGGCGAGCACGCCGCACGCTCGACGCGGCGCTTTCGCGGCAGCGCGAGATGGCTGCCGTTGACAGGAGCCTTCTCGAAGAGCGTCTTGATGTTCAGAAGGGTGCCGCCTTGCGCGCCGAACAGGAGTTGGCGAGCGCGCGGGAGGAGTTGCGGGAACTCTCGGCCAAGCATGACGTAGCCAACGCGGAGGCGGTTCGTCTCGGGGGCGCCAACGCGGAGCTGACGGACCAACTTCGCACGGCCCGGGACGAGGGCGCGGTCAGTCGGGCGAACGCCGAAGCAGCCAAGGTCGAGCTGGCCAAGATCCGTACGCGACTCGATGAGGCCGAGCGGAACTTCCGAGAAAAGGAAGCACTGTTCCGAGAAGCGAGCGGCAATCTGAAGCAAGAGTTCCAATTGCTCGCCAACCAGATCTTCGAGCAACACGGTGCACGCATGCAGGCCAAGCACACCGAGCAACTCGGCAACGTCCTGAGTCCGTTCAGGCAGCAGATCACGGACTTCAAGCGGCGCGTCGAGGAGGTCTACACCACGGATGCCAAGGATCGCGCGTCATTGCTGAACGAGGTGCGCAACCTGCAGCAGGCCAGCGAACGCGTGAACCGTGAAGCCGAGCATCTGGCGCGGGCACTCAAGGGCGATACGCGGGTACAGGGCAACTGGGGCGAGCTTGTTCTTGAGCGGGTGCTGGAGGACTCGGGGCTCCGGCGTGATCACGAGTACTTCCCGCAGGCGTCATTCCGCAACGATGAGGGCGACCTCAAGCGGCCGGACGTCGTTATTCGCCTACCCGGCAGCAAGGACGTCGTCATCGACGCGAAGGTGTCGCTCGCGGCCTACGAGGCGGCCCTCGCGGCGGATGACGACGAAGAGCGGGACGCGGCCGTCGCTCGCCACGTCTTGAGCCTGCGCAACCACGTCCGTAGCCTGGCCGCGCAAAGCTACGAACGCCTCAAAGGCGTGCGTTCGCTCGACTTCGTGCTGCTGTTCGTGCCGGTCGAAGCGGCGTTCACGATGGCCATCGAACGTGATCCGGCGCTCTTCACCGAGGCGTTCGAGAAGCGGCTGGTCATCGTCAGCCCCACGACGTTGATGATGACCTTGCGCATCATCGACAACGTCTGGCGCTACGAGAAGCAGAGCCGCAACGCCCAGGAGATCGCCCGTCGCGCCGGTGCGTTGTACGACAAGGTGCGCGTCATCCTGGAGGACATGGACCAACTCGGGAAAAGCCTGGGGACGGCGAGCAAGTCCTTCGACTCGGCCTACAAGCGGCTGGTCAGCGGCAACGGCAACCTGGTCCGCCAGGTGGAGCAGTTCCGCGAACTCGGCGCGGACGTGAAGAAGGCGTTGCCGAAGGAACTGCTCGAAGCCGCGCCCGATTGAGCCAGGGCCTTGCTTGGACCTCACGCGGCCCGGCGGTAAATGGACTTCATGCGCACGGCGTGCCGTCGGATCAGGCGCTGGGACACGACATCTATCTCGATCCCTACGGATTCGAGTGCCGTCAGGCCCAAGATCGGTTCCACGTCGTCCGGCCCGAACCCCACGGTGGCGCCCACGAACTCGCCCATGAACTCGATCCTCGCGACCGCGATGTCCACCGTGGATTGGCGCCCATCGGCGAGTTCATAGCTTCGCGAGCCTTGCGGCCGCAATCCGATCCCGTAAAGGGCATCGGTCGGCACGACGCAGTCGGTCGATCCGGTGTCGACGAGGAAGAGCCCATCCCAAGCGCGATGTGGCTCGGCGGGATTGCGGACGGTTGCAGTGACTTGAACGATACCCACGGTGGGACTTCCGGCTACCTGACAGTGGCTTTGTATCGAATACCAACGTCCCTCTCAACACGATTGGCGGATTTCGTACGTGTTGCCGGGTCGATCTCCGACACGTGCTACCTGATGAACGCCGGCGTCTCGCACACGGCATAGGGATGAATCAGGCCAGCATCGAGCAACTGGCGGTGTTTCTTGATCGGCTCGATGCGTTCGCGATGGCACTGCTCGGCCGACGGCGCCAGCACGACGCTGTCGAGGGGTTCCCAGATGGGATTCACGGGCTCGAGCGGTTCGAAGGCGCAGCGCGTCTCCCACGCACCCTTGTGGAGTTCCTGGACCTCTATGGCGCGTACATGCGCCCAGTGCGAGAACCGCAGCGGGGCGTCAACAGCGAAAACTACGGGCATGCGCTCGCCCCGGCTTGTCGCCTGGTCGAGTAGTTCACGGGCCACCAGCCACGGATGGCTGTCGCGGTAGATCCCTTGGCCGGACGGTCCGGGTGCGCCAAGCTCTTGCGCCGCTTCGAGCAGGCTCTTGAGTGCCTGCGCCGCGACCACCGTGCAGATGCAGTAGTCGGTGACTGGCATTGCGTCTCCTTACCCGTATGCTGTATATACGTCCATGTACGAACTTAGCTCCCCGACCGCGTGCCAAGCGAAGATCATCATACGCCCATCGCCGATCTCGAACCCGGCGTGCCCCCGCCGGAACACTACTACGCGGAGAACCTGCTCGTGCTCGTGCGCACGGTACAGCGACGCTACGGCGACCTGCTGGATCCGGCCGAGTTGTCCTTTGGCGCTACGATCCTCGCATTGCCCCCTCCGGCCCAGCGGCTGTATGCCCGTCTGATCGGTCGCCGTGGGCCGCTGATTCGCGAGGACCGGCTGGCCTACGCCGAGGTGGGTGATCTGCAGACCGCCTTGCACTGCCTTGAGGATGCGGGGCTGATCGAGCGCTGTCCCGATGCCGCGCCGACGGTTCTGTGCCAGTTGATGAGGCGTCCGGAACTGGAGGCGCTGTTCGCGCGGGAGCTTGCGCATGCGCCGCACTCGAACAAGGCCGAGCGGATCTCGTGGCTGGCTGCGCGAATGCCGGTGGCTTTCTTGCGGTGGCGGATGCGGCGAGCCTTCGCGTGGCTCGCCGTGGCGTCGTCCGATCACTTGGACCTCTACCGACTGCTGTTTTTCGGTGATCGTCGGCAGGATCTGACGACGTTCGTGATGCGCGACCTCGGCGTCCATCGCTTTGAGCCGATCGAACTGTGCCGCGAGACCCGGCTCTTTGCCGACCGATCAACGTTGATCCGCTACCTCGAACTGGCAGCCATGCAGGAGGAGGTGGCGGCGCTCGGCAAGCGTCCTGATCTTGAGACGTGCAGCGAGCAGGTACTCGATCTTGTCGCTCGCTTGCGAGACGAAGTGGACAACCGGACCTTGGAGCGGCGGCGCAGCCGGGTCTTGAACCAGCTTGGCCGCAACCTGGAGCGCGCCGGCGCCGATCAGTGGGCGTTGCGCTGTTTCGGGCTCTCGACGCTTGCCCCTGCACGGGAGCGGCGCATGCGCATCCTGCACCGGCTCGGCGACCGCGCGGGCGTTGAGCGCCTGCGACGGGACGTGCTCTTGAATCCCGAATCAACGCTGGAAGCGGACTTCGCGACGCGGTTCACACGTCGAGGCCGACGTCCAGCGGTGCCCACCACCGAGATTGAACTCGAGACGGTTCCGGCAATGCCGATCGAGCAATACGCTGCTGGCCTATGTACCGCGTCCGGTGGCACGGCCTGGCACTTGGAGAACGACCTCCCGATGGCGGTCTTCGCGCTAGCGTACTGGTCTTGGATGTTCGCCCCCATCGAGGGTGCCTTCCTGCACCCTTTCCAGGTCGGTCCGCGGGACCTGTACTGGCCCGACTTCTTTGCCACGCGAGCGAACGTGTGCACGGATCCGCTTGCTGGGCTGCTCAAGGCAAGGCTCAAGCGCATGGCCCGCGCGAAGGAAGGAACCGCGAACCGGTTGTTCAGTTGGCATCGCTGTCCGCGCGAGCTGATCGAAGCGTTCGTCGACGCCGTACCCGAAACGGACTTGCGCGCCTTGCTTGAGATCGTCCGGGACGATCTCGCTGGCAAGCGCAGCGGTTTCCCGGACCTCACCATCCTGTACGGGCCGGGCCGCTACGAGTTCGTCGAGGTCAAAGGCCCCACCGACCAACTGCAGGCGCATCAGCACTTGTGGATTCAAGCACTTGGCGCCCGTGGTTTGCCGGTGCGCGTACTGCGCTTCAGGCAGAAACGACTTGCGGCCGCATGAATCGTGACAGCGCGCCTGCGCTAACGGCGTCGACGGACGCGATACGCCTCGGTGTCAAGGAGTTGGCGCAGTTCGTCCACCGGCACGGCGATATCCACTATCGCTACGAGTACTCCGCGCTGGCCCAGGAAGGAATCGCGCGGCAGCAGGAATATCAACGCGACAGGCGGGAGAGCTACCAGTGCGAGGTGGGCGTCAAGGCAACGTTCGGTGCACTCGTTGTCAGCGGCCGGATCGACGGCTGGGATCCAGGGGCGGCATTGGTCGAGGAGATCAAGACCACCCGCGCCGATGCACGCGAACTGCACGCCCGGATCGGCTCGGTCAACAGCGCTCAACTCAAACTCTACGGTGCCATGCTCGTCCTGGCGGACCCGACGCTCGGCCCCTTGCGGTTGCGCTTGGTCTACCTGCATCCGGACAAGCCGACCGAGATCGTCGTCGAGGAGCGCCTCTCACGGCGTGAATTGGTCGAATTCTTCGAGACGACATGCGCCGCCTACGCACGTTGGATGGCCTGGACGGACAGCCGGCTCGCCCGCCGCGATGAGCGGTTGCGGGCCGCCTCCTTCCCGCATGGCGAGTTCCGCGTTGGCCAGCGCGGCGTGGCCAAAGCCCTGTTCCGCGGGTTCCGCGACGCCGCCGACTGGCTCGTCGAGGCACCGACGGGATCGGGCAAGACCATCGCCAGCGTCTTCCCCGCGTGTAAGGCGATGGGTGCAGGGCACTTGGACCGGGTGGTATTCCTGACATCGCGAACCACCGGGCAACTGGCTGCGGAAGCTGCTTTTCGGGACGCCGCAGGGGATGCGGCCGTCGCCGTCACGATCACGGCCAAGGAGCGCACCTGTTTCAACCCCGGCATGCCGTGCGATCCGGACCTTTGCGAATTTGCGCGCGGCTACTACGACCGCATGCCCGCAGCCCGGCGAGAGTTGCTCGGGGGCGGTGTCGCGGATCGGCCGCTCGTGGAACAGGTGGCTCGCGAGCATTGCGTGTGCCCATTCGAGCTGTCGCTCGATGCCGCCGCTTGGGCCGACGCCGTCATCGGCGACTACAACTACGTCTTCGACCCCGTCATCCGGCTCAAGCGTCTGGACAATGAGCGTTTCCGCCGGATTGGGTTGATCGTCGACGAGGCCCATCAACTCGGCGACCGGGTCCGGGACATGCTCGGCATGCGCCTGCGCCGATCCGTTGTGAAGGCGGCTATCGAAGAGCCCGGCATATCGGCGTCGCTCGCCAAAGGCTTGCGGTCCGTGGACCGGGCGCTTGCCAAGCTCAGCAAGACCGATGTGGCCGCAGGAGCCCTCAGCCGGGGAGCGCGAGGGGCTCGCCCCTCGCAAGAAGGAGCCCTCAGCCGGGGAGCGCGAGGGGCTCGCCCCTCGCAAGAAGGAGCCCTCAGCCGGGGAGCGCGAGGGGCTCGCCCCTCGCAAGAAGGAGAACCGGACGCGGAGCGGGAGGTGGCTTGGCCTGACGGCCTCGCCCGGGCCATTGACCGTTTCCTGGGGACGTTTGCGGAGACGCCCCTCGAGCCGGACGAGTTGCCCGCGTTGAGCGAGGCGCACTTCGATCTCCTGCGCTTCCGACGCGCTTGCGATTGGGCGGAGGAGGGCGCGTTCCACTGTCTCGGCAGCCATTCCGGGCGGAGGTTCGAAGTCGAGATCGTCTGCACGGTGCCGGGTCGCTACATCCAGGAGATTCTCGCGCCGTTTCATGGCAGTGCGCGCCTGTCCGGCACCCTCACGCCAGCAAGCGTCTTCCAGCGCATCCACGGCTTCGGCGAAGATGCGCGCGAGTACGCGCGATCGGACGCGCTGTCAACGAGCGGCCTTGCGTTCCCGGAGCAACTTGACGTGCTTCTCGTTCCGGACTTAAGCACGTTCTACCGTGACCGCCAACGCACGATGCCGGACCTTGTTCGGTTGATTGACGGCGTCTGTGAAGCAACGCCCGGCAACATCCTCGTGGCCTTTCCGTCGTTCGCCTACGCGCGCGCCGCCGCCGAGGCCTTCGACCATCCAGGCCTGCGTTGCCAAGAGCCCGACATGTCACTCACCGATCGGGAGGAGTTCATTGCTTGGATCAACGAGCCAGACGCTGGCCGAGTGGCCTTCGTGGTCATGGGCGGGGTCTTCGCGGAGTCGGTCGACTACGACAGCCACGCCGTCCGCGGCATCGTCGCCGTGGGTGTGGGACTGCCTCCACGGTCGCTCCGTCGCGACTGCATCGCCGTCGACAGCGTGGCCAACGACATTGCCGAAGACGGCTTCGAGATCGCCTACCGCCAGCCCGCCATGACCCGCGTCGTGCAGGCCGTGGGGCGGGTTGCGCGTGGCGACAGTCGCGGTGTCGCCGTGCTGGTCGATCCGCGTTTCGGCGACCCGGCCTACCAGGCGTTCATGCCGAACTGGTGGCAACCGCGGTTCGTGCGGGCTCGTGCGGCGCCGGGGGACGTAGCCGATTTCTGGACCGGTTGACCGGACCGGCGCGCCTACGCCCAGACCAACGGTTCGGTGCTGTGTCCGAACGTATCGGTCGGCACGCCGAACGCTCGCAGCAACGTCACGAACAGGTTCGACAGCGGGGCGTCTTCCTCGCCTCCGTGGACAACATGGCGGCCATGTGCGAACGGCCCGCCCGCGACGAGGATCGGGAGGTGCTTGGCGCTGTGCGAGTTGGCGTTGCCGAGGTTGCTGCCGAACAGCACCGTGGTCGAGTCGAGCAGGCTTGGGTCCCCGTCAGGCCGCTCGTCGAGCCGGTCGAGGAGAGCGCCGAATCGCTTGACGATCTCGATCTCGACGAGCTTGAGCTGGGCGATCTTCGCCTCGTCCTGCCCGTGGTGGGACAAGCCGTGGTGTTCGCCGTTCACGCCGTCGACTTGGGGCACCGCGCCGTGGTCCTGGATCATCAGGCTGATGACGCGCGAAGAGTCGGTAGCGAGGATCAGCGGGACTAGGTCGAGCATGCGTTCCACCCGACCGATGAGGTCCGCGGGGTCGTCCACATCCTGGGGCGGGCTGGCCTCGACGACGGGTTTGGGGCGGTCCAGCCAAGCTTGCACTTCGACGAGTTCGCGCTCAGCCGTGCGTACGGCCTCGAAGTAGGCGTCGAGCTTCCGCGCATCGCCCGCATTGGCGTGGGCGCGCAGTGCCTTGGCGTCCAAGCGGAGGCGGTCGAGGATGCTGCCGCCGTCGGCGAGCCGCCGCTTCTCGCGAGCTACCGTCGCCGCGTCGCCTTGCAGGAAGAGCTTTGCGAACAAGGAGGCGGGGCTGATCTCCGCCGGCACCATGACACCGCCGGTGGTATACGACTGGCTCTGCGGGCTCACCGTGCCCATGACGATGGACGGGTAACGGGTGACGTAGCCCACGTGGTTGGCGGCCGCCTGGTCGAGCGAGATCGTGTTCTGGAAGCCGTCGAGGCCTGGGTGTTCAGCCGACGTCAGCCAGGTGATCTCCGAGTTGTGTGCTTGCCGACCGGTCTGGTTCGCGTGCGCGAAACCGGAGAACAGCGTATAGCGGCTGCGGTGGCGGTCGATCAGGCTGAGGTAGTCGCTGGCCTCGTAGTCCGCGCCGGCGGTCTTGGGAAACCACGAATCGGCGTAGAGCCCGAGCGTGGCGCAGATGTTGACCATGCGGGCGGGTGCCTGGCGGGTCGCGGCGTTGGCGACGGACAGGCTCGGCAGCCATGGCAGCGCGACGGCCACTCCGCTCGCCTTGAGGAAGGTTCTTCGGTCGAGTCTGGGCATGGCGCTAGAGCCTCCTGAAGAGGTCGCTCTTCGCGACTTCGTGGATCATGGTCCGCAACGGGTAGTTGCCGTTCGCCAGCGCGGCAACGATGGCGTCGCGTTCCCTGCGATCCGCGAAGCCGACCTCCGCGCCGGTCGCCAGTACGAGGAGTTCGGAGACGACATGGCGGGCGACCAGGTCGAGTTTCTGATCGAGCAGGAAGCGCTGATACTGGGCGAAACCGGAGAATGCGACGCCTTCCGGCGTGACGCCGCTCGGATCCACAGGCAGTCCTTGCTTGTACGGACCGGGGTAGCGATCGCCGTTGACCTCCACCTCGTCGCCGGATGCCCGGTAGGTGGTGCGAAACCCGCCGATCGGGTCGAAGGACTCGAGCGCGAGGCCGGGCGGATCGATGACGGTGTGGCAGGTGGCGCACATCGGATTCTCGCGATGCGCCTGAAGCTGTTCGCGGATGGTCGTCGTACCTCGGGTGTCCGGTTCGAGGCCGGCGACATTAGGCGGTGGCGGAGGGGCAGGCTGGCCGAGCAGATTGGCGAGCACGAAATTGCCGCGCGGCACCGGCGAGGATGTCGTGCCGTTGGCGGTGAGCTTGTGGATCGCCGCCTGCGCTAGGAGGCCGCCACGCACGCTCTCTGGCGGCAGGTCGACGCGGCGCATGTGCTGGCCGCCGATATCGTCGATCCCGTAGTGCTCGGCGAGGCGCCGGTTCACAAAGGTGAAGTCCGCGTCAACAAGATGGCCGACGCTACGATTGCCGTCGATCAACTCGCCGAAGAAAAGCTCCGTTTCGGCAGCCATCGCTTGGCCCAAGCGCTCGTCGTACTCGGGGTAGAGCCCGGCATCCGGCGTCGTGGCGTGAAGTTCATAGAGACGGAACGCTTGGCCTGCGAAGTCCTTGACGAAGCGTTCGCTGCGCGGGTCGTCGAGCAGCCGTTCCACTTCCGCCGCCAGGGTCTCGTCGTCCGACAGCTTGCCGTGCGCGGCAAGCGCGAGCAGCCGGTCATCCGGCGGGCTGCGCCACAGGAAGTAGGCCAGCCGTGTGGCGACGCCGTAGTCGTCCAGAAGCGCGTCGTTTTCTGGGGCGGGCGCGGTGCCGTGGAACAGGAAGGGCGGGGCGCTGAGTACGGCGCGCAGCGGTACGCGCAATGCGTCGATGAAATCCCGACCTTCCGCGAGCAGCGGCTTGGCGAGCCGCGCGTACGCTTCGGCTTCTTCCGCAGCCACCGGGCGCCGGAACGCCTTGGGTGCGAAATCAGCGACCACATCCAGGACGTGCGCGTAGGCGTCCTTGGTGAGCTGGACTTCGCCGTCCACCAGCTTGAGGTCGCCGAGTAATGCCCGCGTTCCTTCCGGTGGCCAAGCATCGAATAGCGGCCCCTCTACGGCGAGCCACTTGATGGCGATGCCCTCGCCCTTGTAGTCGCGCACGTTCTTGTCCGGCGCGTAGTAGTTGACGTAGTCGCCGGGGGGCTTGTCCAGATCGGCCACTGAGGGGCTGATCACCTGACCTGGCTTGAGAAACGTCGTGACGGACACTGTCCGACTCTCGTCGCCCACGAGGTCGAAAGAGCCGATCAGGTCGGTGAGTGCCGCTGCGGCCGCGACCCCCTCGTTGCCTTTGAACAGCGTCAGCGTGACCGGCGTGCTCGCCTGGTACGGATAGGCTTCGACAGACACGCGGTAGCGGCCCGCTTGAGGCACGGCGTAACCCTCGGTGTCCGTGTGGAACATGTACGTGGATGCGCCGTCGAAGAATGTGGCTACGGCGTCGCCCACCAGCTTGGTGATACCGCCGCCGAGAATCTCGGCGTCGTGCATGAACCCCAGGTAGCCCGACTTCGCGTACTCGACGCGGAACGTCTCCGTCTTCGGTCGCTCACCCGTGTCCAGCGCGACATCGAGCGCCGCATCCGCAGCATCGAGGTAGCCGCGCACGTGCAGCGCGGAAATGCCTTGCTTCGCGGCCACCGTATCGAAGCCGCCGGTATCGGCTTCCGCGGGCAGCGCCTCGGCAATCGCGCCGGCAATGTCAGGATCGATCTTCAAGAGGTCGGCGATCGTGTACTGGTACTCGAGGCGCGTCAGGCGGCGCAACGGTGTGCGTTGCGGCCCCCGTGCTTCGAGGTTGGCCTCAGTCAACGCGCGATCGAGGGCTGCGAGAGCGGGGTCAACCACCGCGGCGTCCGGGCTCGGCAT
The DNA here is from genome assembly GCA_965203685.1 of Candidatus Azotimanducaceae bacterium. Taxonomy (GTDB): domain Bacteria; phylum Pseudomonadota; class Gammaproteobacteria; order Pseudomonadales; family Azotimanducaceae; genus VXYL01. The sequence continues at coordinate 2,729,776 of OZ241908.1, read as the reverse complement.
CGGCGGCGGTGGCATCTCGCCCCGTTGAACGCGGTCGAATACGCGCTCCCAAGTTCGGAAGGTCGCGCCATCGGAGAGATCGAAACCCGTGGTGGTGAGATCGAGGGAACTCAAGATTAGGTTGCTGTGGCAAGCCAAGCACGACGACTCGAGGAGAGGCCGTACGTCCGATTCGAAGGCTTGCGCCGAGCCACTCGCGCCGGCGACGAGCATGGCCGCCAAGGCAGATCCGGTGGCCCATTGGGAGCGCGCTACCCCGACGCCGGGCTTGCGTTCTGGCACCACAAGGTTCCCCCTCAATTCCACGTCGCGAAGCCTACAACAACGCTTGCGACCGTGACAGTGACGGTAGCGGCTGACGCACGCTCGAGGCGGATTGCAGTCAGGTTTGGGCGGGCTCGCCCGTGTAGAACCCGGTCGTCCGCCGGGCGGCCGCACGCGCGGCTTCCGCGTCGCCACCATCCGCGATTGCCGCCAATGCCCACGCATCGCTGGAGCCCGCGATGAACGCCTTACCAGGGGGCGACACTACGAAGGCTTCTTCGTCCACCTTGGGCTCGTCGGGCGCGACAATATGGAGCGCCAATCCGAGGAGGCCGGTGTCCCATCCGACGCCGACGGCGCCGGGGCCGTACTCGTCCCAATGCGGGGAGAGCAGGGCGATGTGGTTGAGCGTGAGGCGTGCCCCGGGGGCGTCGTCCGAAAAGCTGGCTTCTATCCAACTGACATCGCCGCCGAACTCCCACGTCGCGGCGAAGTGAGCCATCGGCGCGCAAGTCTCGACAACGCCCCCGGCATTGCCTTCGAGCTGATAGCGGCCACCGAGTTCGAGTTTGCCGGTGATCGGCATGAACCACCGGGGAATGCGCAAGGGGTTGGTGACCGCGTCCCACAGGTTCTCTAGCGTCGTGTCGTATTGCCGGGACAGCGTGACCGTTCGCGCGGGCGCACCGTCGCGCGTGGACGACGATACGGATCGGTCGACGGCGCGTAAGTGGGCTTCGACATCCAAATCCACGGGCGCCTCCCGACCGGCACACTGGAACCTGTCAAGTGCAACCTGAATCGGCTCTCGGCGTCAATGCGCCGTTAAGGGTGGGCCGGATAGATTCTGGGTAAGCGCGGACCGTGCCCTAGTTGGGCGGATTCCGCGAACGTAACGACAGGCAACCCGCGCCGTCCCCCGCGATGTCCTCCGGAGGACAGAACGTCGAGTTGTTCGCGTGGTACCAATGAACGAAGACTCCGCCCGACGGGCGCCCCTGATCGGACGCGAACTGCGAGCCGGGCTGCATGACCCAATACACGGAGCCACGAGGCTTGCTTCCGACCAGGCGCTCCACCCGGTCGCCCGGGTGAACGATCCGCCCTGTCCGGTAGCGCAGCATCGAGTCGGCCTCGGCGGCTCGACAGCAGAAGAACAGGCGGGCGGGAGCGACGACCATGTCCGGCGGCATGAAGCACCGAGTCGGGTCGGCGCCCCACTCGATGCCTACGCCGCCGTCCGGGTGCCCGGCGTTCGCAGCCTCGACCGACTTCGGTTGCAGAACCTCGACCACCCTTCCCACGCGCTCGCCGCCGCTGAACCATGTCTCCCGTGGTTCGTCCGGCGCGTTCGGCTGCATGACCACGTCGCCCTTCTCGATCGTCCACGCGCTCCGGTAGAGCAGCGGGACTTCGCTCGGCACGAACCCCGTGTCGCGTCCGACGAACCACAGAACGCCGGGTTCGAGGATGGCCCCGGGCGACATGAAGGTAAGGCCCATCAGGTTCCCCTGCCACTTGACGTAGATGCCGCCATCCGGGAACCCGTCGCGGTGCGCCTCGGGCGAACTCGGCGCCAGCACTTCGACCACTAGGCCGTGCAGGTTGCCGTTGAACGGCTCCATGACCTCGTCGCCTACGCGGATGGCTTCGCCGGATTCGTAGAAAAGCATCGGTCAGCAGCCTTAGATCCCGCTGCCGGTCCCGCACAGAGCGCCGTCTAACCCTTGCGAGCCGAAAAGTGACGACGATGCTCGCAGGGTTGTCCACGCTTTGTCCAGCGCGACGGTCCTGCCTACCTGGCGCGTTTGGGCAAAGGGTGGGCAACCCCACACCGACGTCGAAAAGGGCGATGTTCGGTAGCTGAGCGGATGGTTCGGCGACTACGGGAACGATCGGCTCTCGCAGCCGCTCAATCGTCAGTGCCTACTTGTCGAAGATCTGTTGCGCACCGGTTGCTAACGGCACCCGCAACGCCGAACTTTCCGCGACCTTGGGGCGTCCAAGGCGCTATCATCGCAACGATGCAGGACGCGAGCGGCGGGGTGCGTATTGGCCGACTTGCCCGCACAACATAGCAACGGCGAGACTGGCGTCCCGGCGGCGGGGCCGGTTTTGCCGTTCGCGTTCGCGCGTGACTTTGGCGTCGTTGTGGTCGACGAGGGCAGTGCCGACGGTCGATTGACGGTGGTCTGCAAGGCCCAGCCGACATTGACCACGCTTGCCGAACTTAAGCGCGTCACGAAGCGACGTTTCGCCCTCAAGGTCGTTACCGAAGAGGAGTTCGAGGCCTGCCTCACCGAGGCCTATGCCCGCGATGCTTCGGCTACCAAGCAGATGGTCGCGGACATCGGTGAGCACCTCGATCTGGCGAGCCTGGCCGACTCGGTGCCGGAGACGGAGGATCTACTCGATGCCGAGGCCGACGCGCCGATCGTCCAGTTGATCAACGCGTTGCTGTCCGAGGCGATCCGCGAGGGCGCTTCCGACGTCCACATCGAGACCTTCGAGAAGGTTCTGCAGGTTCGCTTTCGCGTCGATGGCGTGATGCGCGAGGTTGTCCATCCGAAGCGCGCGTTGGCACCGCTGCTGGTATCGCGGATCAAGGTGATGGCGAAGCTCGACATTGCCGAGAAGCGCATTCCACAGGATGGCCGCATCCCCTTAAGGATCGGCGGGCGGGAAGTCGACGTACGGGTCTCGACGCTGCCCACCGGTAATGGCGAGCGCGTCGTACTGCGCCTTCTGGACAAGCAGGCGGGTGCGTTGGAGTTGCCGAACCTCGGCATGGACGAGCAAACGCTGACGCGGTTGCGAGGCGTGGTCGCGAGCCCCCACGGCATCTTCCTTGTCACCGGGCCGACGGGGTCCGGCAAGACGACAACGCTCTACGCGGCGATGGGCGAATTGAACAGCGATGCGATCAACATTCTGACCATCGAGAACCCAATCGAATACAGCATCAAGGGCATCGGTCAGACACAGGTGAACGATAAGGCGGACATGACCTTCGCCCGGGGGCTGCGTGCCATCCTGCGCCAAGACCCCGACGTGGTCATGGTTGGCGAGATCCGTGACCTGGAGACCGCGCAGACGGCCGTGCAGGCGAGCCTGACCGGCCACTTGGTCATGTCGACGGTGCACACCAATACGGCCATTGGTGCCGTGACCCGGCTGGTCGACATGGGTGTCGAGCCCTTCCTCATCGCCTCGAGCATAGTTGGCGTGCTGGCCCAGCGGCTGGTCCGCACGTTGTGCCCGGCCTGCAAGATTGCCGTCGAGCCGACCCCGCTGGAACAGCGTTTCCTAGGGAGCTTGAACACGGGCGCCCCCATCTACCGGGCTGAAGGGTGCGACGCGTGCGGGAACTCGGGCTTCAGGGGACGCACCGGCATCTACGAACTGGTCACCGTCGACGAGACTCTGCGCGGGCTTATCCACGACCAGGCGTCCGAACAGGCCATGGGCGAGTACGCGCGTCGTTACTCGCCGGGCATCGCGGACGATGGGCGGCGCAAGGTACTGGCTGGCGTCACGACTGTGAACGAGGTGATGCGCGTCAGTCTCGCGGACGAGGGCGCCGCGGAACCGCCCCGCTAAAGGGCAGCATGGCGGCGTTCGAATACACCGCGTTGGATGCCGGCGGCCGCCAGCGCAAAGGGGTCTTGGAGGGGGACAGCAGTCGCCACGTCCGCCAACTCTTGCGCGACCAGGGGTTGTCCCCGATGTCCGTTGCGACCGCGAGCCGCCGCAACGGTGCATCCACCGCAACCGCACCGAGCCGCCGGCGGCTGACGATCGGCGGCGCCGTTGCGCCCTTGGATCTTGCGCTTCTGACGCGTCAGTTGGCGACGCTGATCGCCGCGGGTCTGCCGGTCGAGGAGTCGTTGCACACCATCGCCCGGCAGAGCGACAAACGCCGGCTGTCGGCTTTGGTGATGGACGTGCGCGGGCGCGTGCTCGAGGGTCACTCGCTGGCCGCTGCGCTCGGCGACTATCCGAATGCCTTCTCTTCGATGTACCGGTCGACGGTTGCCGCCGGTGAACAGTCCGGCTACCTCGATGCCGTGCTCGACAACCTGGCCGATCACACAGAGCAGCGGTTCGAGTCTGTACGCAACGTTCAGATGGCGCTGTTCTACCCCGTGCTCCTGTTCGTCGTGTCCTTGTTCATCATCGCCGGCTTGATGATCTACGTCGTACCACGGATCGTGGATGTGTTCGCGGACACCGGTCAGACGCTTCCGCTGTTGACGGTCATGCTGATCGACATGAGCGATCTGCTCCGACAGTACTGGTGGGTGCTCGTGACGCTCCTTGTCGGTGGCGGCGTTGCCGTGAGGTGGCTGCGCGCCAACCCGAGCTACCGCTTGTGGTGGGACCGACGCAAGTTGTCCATGCCGCTGGTGCGTCGGATTGCACGTGGCAGCAGCGCCAGCCGCTATGCCAGTACACTCGCGATCCTGACATCGAGTGGCGTGCCGCTGGTGGACGCCATGAAGATCGCCACCGAGGTCGTGACCAACACGTGGCTGAAGCGTGGCCTCGGGCGCGCGGTCCAGAGCGTGAGCGAGGGCAGCAGCCTGCGCGCGGCCCTGGATGCGGTGGGGTACTTCCCGCCGATGTTCCTGCACATGGTTGCGAGCGGCGAGGCGAGCGGCGAACTCGACGCCATGCTGGCCAAGGTGGCGGACTACCAGCAGCAGGAACTGACACGCTTGGTAACCACGCTCGTGCAGTTGTTCCAACCGCTGATGCTGCTGTTCATGGCGGGCATGGTGCTGATGATCGTGCTGGCTATCCTCGTACCGATCCTCAACATGAACCAATTGGTGGCTTGACCAGACTAAGGGGAGGGCATGATGCGGACGAGGACACCTTCACCCATGCACCGGCAAACGGGCATGACACTGATCGAGATCATGATGGTCGTGGTGATCATCGGCATCCTGGTCGCGGTCATCGTCCCCAACGTGATCGGCTACGACGACGACGCCCGTATCGCGGCGCAACGGATGGAGATCCGCACGGTCGGCCAGGCGCTCGAAATGTACCGGCTGCACAATGGCGCGTATCCGTCGACAGACCAGGGTCTCGAAGCCCTAGTCGAGAAGCCGAGCGGCTTTCCCGAACCGCGGCGCTGGGGACCGGAGCCGTATCTCCGGAAGTACCCGCTGGACCAGTGGGACAACGAGTACGTCTACATCGCCGAGGGGCGCACGTACCAACTGGTGTCCCTCGGGGCCGACGGCGTCGAAGGCGGCGAAGGCGTGGACGCGGACATCAGTTCCGCGGACATCTGACAGACAAGCCCATGACCGCTCGTCATGCCGGCTTCACGTTGCTGGAACTGCTGCTCGTGATGACGATCATCGGCATCCTGGCGGGCACACTCACGCTCGCGATGTCGGATGCGGGACAGCGCCAGCGCGTCCAGGCGGAAGCCGAACGAGTGGCGCTGGCCATCGAGTTGGCCCGCACGGAAGCGTTGACGCGCAACGAGATCTGGGGACTAGCGGTCAGCCCGACCGGCTATGCGTTTCAGACCTACGACCCGGCCGCTGACTCGTGGCACGTCCTCGACGAAGCGCCTTTCCAGCCCCGTGAGGCCGAGGACGGACTGTTGTTCGCGATTCGGGCAAACCTCGAGCAGCGCACGGAGGCGGTAGAGAACGGCGACGCCCCGCCACCCTTCCTGGCTCGCGAAGACGACGATGCGCGGTCCGCGGCGGAGTTTCCCAGCATTGCGATCTTGCCGGGCGGGGAGATCACGCCGTTCGAGGTGGTGGTTTCGAGTGGAGACTTGCCGCCGTGGTCGGCCGTTTCTGACGGCATTGCGCGCGTCCGGGCCGAACCGCAGGGCGCACCCGAGCCGCGGTCCATCATCCGTGTACGCTGAACCCACGCGCACGATGAACCGCGACCGTTGCTTGGCCCGGGGCTTCACATTGCTCGAACTGATGGTGGCCCTGGCCGTACTCGCGATCGTCGCAATGGCCGTGTTCGGCCGTGGCGGCGACTCCGTGCGCGATCTTCACTCCATGGAGCAACGAACGCTGGCGCGCTGGGTCGCGGAAAACGAAGTGGCACGGATGCGCCTTGAACATCGCGGCACCACACAAGCAATCAGCCTCGGCACCGTACGCCAACGGGTGCGTCAGGGCGACCGCTCCTGGCAAGTGGTCAGGGAGACCCAATCGACATCCCACCCGTCGCTGCGCCGCGTGGAAGTGACCGTGTACGCCCTCGAGGACGGCCGCGAAGTCGGTCCACTGGATACCTTGGTCGCCTTCATGGGGCGTTACTGATGGTCCGCGAACGACACGGGTTCACGCTGCTGGAAATGCTCATCGCCCTCGGCGTGTTTGCCGTGATCGGGCTCATGTCGAGCCAGATTCTCGCCGGGATCGTCGATCTGTCCGACAACGTCCGGGACCGTTCGGATCGATTGGCGGAACTGCAGCGCGCGATGTTCATCATCTCGCGCGATGTGGAGCAAATGACGCGCAGGCCAGTGCGCGACGCATTCGGCGATTCGACGGCCGCCATCATCATCGGTCAGCCCCTGATCGAGTTCACGCGGCGTGGCTGGCAGAACCCCTTGCGCTCGCCACGCTCGGAGCTGCAACGCGTTGCCTACACCGTTGCGGACGGCGACCTTGTGCGCGAGTTCTGGCCTCTGCTCGACCGCGGCCCCGACACCGAGGCCATTGAGCAGGTGCTGTTGCCGGGCGTGACTGACGTCGAGTTCGTGGCCCATGCCGCCCGCGGGGAGGAGTTCCGGTACTGGCCCGTGGCCGTTAGTGGCGACGCCGAAGAGAACGCGCTTGAGGCCATCGAGTTGCGGCTCGAGCACGTGGTCTACGGTCGCTTGGGGCGACTGTGGCCAGTGGCTCCGCCTGCCGACTTCCTGTTGGAGCGTGACGAGCCAGGGTTGCCCGGCACCGACGATCAAGAGTTGGACGACGACGTGGATCCCGACATGGAGCCCACGTCGTGACCGGCAATCAGCAGGGAGTCGCCCTGGTCAGCGTCCTCGTCGTCGTTGCGATTGCCACCGCGTTGGCCTACGCCATGGTCGACCGCCAGCGATTCACGATCGCGCACAGCCAGCAGACGCTTGCCGGGTCCCAAGCGCGCCAGTTTGCGTTGGGTGGCGAGCAGTACGCGCGCCAGGTCCTCTACGCGGACTGGGAGCAGGAGGACACACGCGTGATCGACACGCTGCTGGAGGAGTGGGCGGCCCCAAGCGAGGCATTCGAAGTGCAGGGCGGTGCCCTCGAGATTCGCATTCAGGACCTCGAACGACGTTTCAACCTCAACGCCGTCGCTGGCGACCGGGAGAGCGCCGAGAACGCTGGCCGCTTGAAGCGTCTGCTCACCGCGTTAGAAATCGATGCCAACCTGGCCGACCGGTGGGTGGACTGGGTGGATGCTGACCAGGACGTGACGGCCTTGGGCGTCGAGGACGCAGCCTACTTGATGGGCGATCCACCACGTCGTGCCGCCAACCAGCGCGCAGCCCACGTATCCGAGTTCGTCGTCGCGACCGGTCTTGAGACGGAGGCCTTCGAACGGCTGCGACCACACGTCACCGCGCTGCCCCACGACGATCTGCGCGTGAACGTCAACACGGCCAACGAGGTCGTTCTCGGCGCGCTTGCGCCGAATTTCGTGCCCGGGAACGCCCTGCGCCTGGTGGAGCAGGAACGCGAGATCGCGCGGGTGGAAGACATCACGGGCGCCCACCCGGAACTCGGCGAGGCCGTGGCCGTGCTGACCGTTGAGAGCACGTTCTTCAGGGTTCAGGTCCGCGCCGAGGTCGATGGCGCACGCAGCGAACTGACGTCGCTTCTCCACCGCCACCCGGAAACCGGCCAGTTGACGCTGCTGTGGCGGAGCTACGGCGAGCGGTTCGAAGCGCTCGCTTGGCACGAGCACGAACCCGCAGGCGACTCGGATGCAACCGGTACAATGCCCCCGCCGGATGGCCGGGGTTGATTCGAGAAGTGCCGATGCTGCGACTCTTTGTAAGGCTTGCCAGCCCGGTGGAACGCGCGGACGACGGCGCGCTTGATGCCGAGGTCGACTGGCTGCTTTGGGACGATGCCGATGGCGTCAGGACCCAGGGACGTACGGACGGGCCCGGACTCGCGGCCTTGATCGCGGACGATGCCCCATGGGCAACGGATCCAGCCCGGGTCGTTGCTTTTGTCCCCACCGCGGAGGTCGTCGCTTTGCGCTGCGAGGTCCCTGGCCGCACAGCGGCCCAGTTGCGGCGCGCGGCGCGTTACGCGGTGGAGCCGTTTCTCACCGAGGACATCGACACGATGCACGTGGCCTGCGGAACCCTGGCGCGTCACGAGCCGGTTCGCTGCCTGGTCACCCCCCGCGACGCCATGCGCGCTTGGCTCGATGTCCTTGACGATGCCGGGATTGCACCTGGCTGCATGACGCCGGAGGCCATGGCGCTGCCGGCGGGCGCCAACACCATCGCCGTGCTGTACGACGGCGATGACGCATTGCTGCGTGCGGACGACCAGGTGGCGAGCATCGACGCGGCCAATCTTGCCGCCACGTTGATGTCCCTGCGTGCGGATCTCGACGAAGCCGACGGTGTCACGTTGCACCAGGTCAACGGCAGCCTGGCCCCCGTCGACCTGCGCGCCGCGGGCTTCGCCATCGATGAGGTCGAAGACGTTGGGTCGCATGGCTCGGTCCTGGCCGACCTGGCGGGCGCCTTTGACGAACGCTTCGCGATCGATCTTCTGCAGGGCGAGTACACGGTCAAGCGCGCTACTGGGACTTGGGCACGGTGGCGCCCGGCGGCCGTGCTCGCCGGTGCCTGGCTGGTGCTCGGACTCCTAGTCGCCGCGGCCCAAGGCCTGTGGGCCAATCACCGGGCCGACGCCTACCGCGCAGAAGCCGTGGCGCTGTACCGCGACATCTACGGTGTCGACCGCGCGCCCGGGAACCCGGCAACACGCATGCGCGTACGCTTGGGTCAAGCACCCGAGTCACGCCTTGGCTTCCACAGACTGCTCGGGCACCTTGGCGTCGCGCTGTCCGACCTCTCCGGGAAGTATGAGCTTCGCAGCGTCTCCTACAGCGAACGTGGCGCCTTTGGGGCCGACGTGCTGGTGGCGGACTACGATGTCCTGGACGAGTTGAAGACGGCTCTCGGCGAGCGCGGCTTGGATCTCGAGATCGTGTCTGCCGAGCAGCATGAGGATCGTGCGCGGGCCAGCATCCGCATCGCAGACCACTGGATCGGGCCGGGCTGGACCGGCGACAAGCGAGGGTAGGCCAGTGTTCAAGACCATCATCGACGCTTTGCAGCCTTGGCGCGCTCGATTCGATGCCCTGTCGCCGCGCGAACGGACGCTGGCGCTTGGCTGCGCGGCGGCCGTCGGCATTGCGCTCCTCTATGGCACCGTCAAGCCCTTGGTCGACTACCGCACGACGGCGGTCTCGCGCCAGGCCCGCGAGTTTCAGGATCTCGTCTGGATGCAGGACAACCGGGCCCAGGCCGAATCCCGCGCGGCCGAAGCGACCGCCACGTCGCAGGCGAGGATGTCCACCATCAACGCCGCTGCCAAGGCCGTTGATCTACCGCTACGGCGCATTCAGCCCGAAGCCAGCGGCTTCAGCGTACAGGTCGACCGCCAGCCCTTCGACAAGGTGATCCGTTGGACGGACGCCTTGGAGAGCCGGCACGGCATCGAGATTGCGAGCGCAACCGTGGACCTGCACGAACCGGGGATCGTGAACGCCCGGTTCAGCCTGCGCTGAGTCAACGCGATGCGATTCGCGCACGTCGCTGCGGCACTGTTGCTGTCCCTTTCCGCGGGAGCGGGACCGCTGGTCCTGCAAACTGACTTCGGCCTTGAGGACCATGCGGTTGCGGCCATGCGCGGGGTGGCCCGTCGCGTCGAACCCGGGCTCCTGGTCGACGACCTGACCCATGAGATCCCAACCTTCGACATCTGGCAGGCGGCCTATCGGCTTCACGCGGTGGTCGACTATTGGCCGGCCGACACGGTTTTCGTCTCGGTGGTTGACCCCGGGGTCGGCTCGGACCGCGAATCCGTGGTCGCACGGTTGGCGAACGGGCAACTGGTGGTGACCCCGAACAACGGTACGCTGACGCTGCTGCACGATGGCGTCGGCGTCGTCGCGGTCCGGCGGATCGACGAGAGCAAGCATCGCCTGCCCGGGTCAGAGGCATCTCACACATTCCATGGGCGGGACCTGTATGCCCACGTCGGCGCGCTGCTGGCGAGCGGCAAGCTGCGTTTCGAGGACGCCGGCGAGGCGACCCACGTCGTGCGCATCGACTACCAGCGCCCGACGATTGAAGCGAATCGGTTGGTGGGCAACATCCCCGTGCTCGACGTGCACTTCGGCAACGTCTGGACGAACCTGCCGGCCGACTGGAAGGCACTGGCTTTGGGGTCGCGCTACCAGGTCACGATCACGAGCCCGGACGGTACCCGCCGATTCGCCGGCCAAGTGCCTTTCTCGCGCACGTTCGCCGATGTCGATGTGGGGCACGCGGTGCTCTACGTCAACAGCGTCGGCCGAATGGCGGTGGCGCTCAACCAGGCGAGTTTCGCGGAACGCTTCGCCATCGCGTCGGGTCCGGGGTGGCAGGTGGTCGTGGAGGTACTGCCAGCCGCGGAGTGACGGGGGTGCGCGGACGTCCTCGTCCGCAATGAACCTTGCACCAGCCCGAAATGGCGGACGCGAACGGCAAGGCGTTCGCGGACGTCCGCGCACCGCGAAGCTCGTTAACGGATCGGGCGCCGAGGTGTGCGCTTGGCCGTGTACCAGGTCACCGGTTGGGCGTGGTCGTGCACTTGATCGGCGATGTCGAGCACCATCGCGAACAGCGCCATGCGCACCACGACGCCGTTGTCAGTCTGGCGGAAGATGGCCAAGTTCGGGTTCGTATTGAGATCCTCGTCGAGTTCCTGGGCCTGGGCCCGCGAGTCGCGCGGCAGCGGGTGCATGATCACGGTGTTCGGCTCGCAGTGTTCCGTGTAGATCTCTTCGTTGACCCTGAAGAGTCCGCGGTACCGATCCGCGTCCTCGCTGCTCGCGAAGCGCTCCTCCTGGGTACGTGTGACGTAAAGGATGTCCACGTGCTGGATCCCGTCCTCCAACTCCTGGTAGGTGGAGACCGCGTGTCCGCGGGCGCGCAACGGCGCCGTCACATCGTCCGGTGCCTCCAGTCCAGGCGGTGAGACCAAGTGCACGGACACGTCGTCGAACAGGGCGAGCAGTTTGAGAAGCGAATGCACAGCGCGGCCGAATCTCAGGTCTCCCACTAGCGCGATCCGGAGCCCATCGATTCCGGCCGTCTCCCCCTGCCGCGCAGCCCGCGCGCCGATCTCCCGCCGCACCGTGTAGAGATCCAGTAGGGCCTGGCTTGGATGTTCGTTGGCGCCGTCGCCGCCGTTGATCACGGGTACCCGTGACGCCGATGCGAACTCGGCAACCGCACCCTCGACCGGGTGGCGCATCACGATGATGTCGCTGTAGCCGGACAGCACCCGGGCCGTGTCGTGCAGGGACTCGCCCTTGGCCAGCGCGGACGCCTTGACTTCGGTGGTTTCCCGGACGTCGCCCCCAAGCAGGTTGAACGCACAGCCGAACGACACCCGCGTACGCGTGCTGGGTTCGAAGAACATATTCGAGAGGATCGCCCCTTGGAGCACGCGCGTGATCCGGCGGCGGCGCGCGTACGGAAGCATGTCGTCGGCGACCTTGAACAGCCGGTCGATGTCGTCCCGCTCGAACTGATCGACCGAGAGGATGTGGCTGCCAACGAATTCCAAGGGACCTCCTTGGAGCGTGGATTGTAAAGGAACTGGGTGCTGACGGCGGCACGCGGGGTCGATTTACCTAGATGGCAGCGAGGGCCATCCGAGAGGCGCTTCGGCATGAACCGCGCAAACTCGAAGACAGTCCCAATGCCGGACCGGCCATGGGTCACATCTCGAATAGCTGCCTGAACCAGCGGACGAACCCGCGCGACTCGGGCATATTGGGGTTGAGAACGCGATGATGGACCGCCTCGTGCAACTGTTTGCCGGGTTCGTCCTGCCATGCCAACCACGTATGGAGTTCGGCCTTCGACTGATGCGTCGTCTTGAACGGGGCTCCCGAGTTAGCTGCGTTGGCAACGCACGCCTGTGCCATGCTGTAGAGAGACTTGGATTCTGCTGGCATCAGGCTGATCAGGAAGTCCTCGAGCATCCCGGCAAACCGGTTGTCGGGCATGATCCAGACGCCAAAACGTGGCCCATCCGCATGCACCACCTGCAATCCGCCAGAAGGAATCTCGACCGGGAGACCGCTGAACTCGCCTCGACAGCAAGCCCTAACTGCCGTCCATCGAGCCCCCGCGTCCTGATCCGCATCGACGACCACGCCCAACGCCTCAAGGCCAGTCGCTCGGAGCTCTGCCTGAATGACACCGGGACTCAAGATCTCCTCAACGCTTCCCTGATCGTGGATCATCACAGGCTCGTTGCCTCTTGGCCATTCGACGCCATTGGCCTCCATCAAATACGGAATCACACGTTTGTCTGCGCCGCCCTCGACCAAGAGCTTTCTTCGGACAGTGCTCAACTATCGGACCTCTAGGCCCCGCTCGGCCGCTGCCACAATCGCTTCCTTGCTAAACCGGATTGCCTCCCGTCGTCCCTGATCGATCCTTTGTATAGTGACGTCTCCGGACGAAATCAGCTCAGGTTTAGCGATTACGCTTAGACTATCGCAGCAGTCCCGACTGTGTGTCGTCGCGAAAACCTGCACCGAAAGCGCCGCCGCCCGTTCACTCACCATGCGCCACATATCCTCCATGACCGTGTGGTGGAACCCGGTGTCGATCTCATCGACCAACAGGACGCCGCCAGCCGAGTTCGCAAGCGCCAGAGCCAGACCAAGCATCCGCCACAGGCCATCCCCCAAACTCCCGATCGGAATCCGATCGTCGAGATCTGCAAGGCGCAGGAACACGCCGGTTCTCGATCTCGCGGGCAGCCGAGTCTCGAACCCAACAGGGGCGATCCGTTCGATCCCCGGCTCAACTACCCGGAGAGCGTTGACCACATGCTCTTCCCTATCCGTGAGCACGACCTCGGAGAAATACCGGCCCACGTCGGACACGGTCATTCCTTCCGTACGAAGGAACAAGGCCGTTGGTCGCGCCGCCGGCGCCGACCGCACATACCGGAAATCGGGCAGCAAGCCATCCGATGTCATCTTGGTCTTGAACGACTCCGGGAGCGAGGGCGACTCCACGTGCAGAGAATAGGGCGTCATTTCCTCAAACTCTTCATCGTCCGGATCGTGGTCGCCGTTTGGCGGCAGTTCGTCGGCTTGCGTGGCCAATGAATACATGGTGACGCGGTGATTTAGCGTTTTCGGCCCATCTCGCTCCTCACCAGCGACAGTCAGTTTCCGCCCCACGACGTCATGGCCCGTAAAGAGGTGCTTTACCGCCGGGGCCATGCGGCCACTTGCGCTCCAGAGCTCAGACTCCCCACGGCGGCTTAGGATCGAATGGAGCACGCCAGGGCTGCCTCCCGCCTGAAGGAACTCAATGCACTCAAGAATGGACGTCTTGCCGCTGTTGTTCTTGCCGACAAGCAGATTGACCCGACCGAGGCCCGACAGCCTAAAGGAGTCGAACCCGCGGTACCCGGAAATCTCTATAGAAGAGTACAAGCCCAACCTCTGCGCCGCAGCTTGATCGCCTCACAGAATCATACCCGAAGGATGCTGGGACACCGATGGACCAAGGCAGTGGTTGGGGTGCGCGGCGCGATCTGGGACGAGTTCGACTTCGAGGCGGCGGGGTGGACGGTGCCGGAGGGCCCATATGAAGCGCTACCGGCCGCACCCGGTGCTGCCGTCCACAGGCGCCTTGGCGGTGCTGGAGCCGTAGCCATGATCGTGATCCTGGCCAGCGCCAAAGGGAACTTGTGCCCCGACGGAACGAGGCCCTGAATCGCCGTCGGGACGGAGCGTGGGCTTCGCGTTACGAAGCCCACGCCAAGCGGTGTTACGGTTGTAAGCATGCGACGCAAGACCAAGATCATCGCGACCGTCGGCCCGGCGACGGACTCGTATCCAGCAATCGAACGAATGTACGAGGCCGGCATGTCGATCGTTCGCTTGAACATGTCGCATGCGACGCACGACGAGGCGGCCAGCGTCATCAACTGGGTCAAAACCCTGAATCGCAAGGTGCGATACGCGGTCCCGATCATGCTGGATACCCAAGGGCCGGAGATCCGCACGGGTGTGGTGGCGGAGCCGATGCGCCTGTCGGCAGGCCAGACGGTCTTCCTGGACGTCGAGCCGCAGCCGACGACGACGGCTTCGTCGACGCCCTCGATCGCCGTGGACTACGAAGATCTGCCCGACGCCGTCGGTGTCGGTGACCGTGTGCGCCTGGACAACGGTCTACTGAATGTCGACGTCGTCGCGCGCATCGGCAAGCGCCTGCAATGCCGGGTCGTTGACGGCGGCGCGCTCGGCAGCCGAAAGCATGTCAACCTCCCCGGCGTCGCGCTCAACCTTCCCGCGCTCACGCCGAAGGACCGCAACGACATCGCCTTCGGCATGGAGCATGAAATCGACTATGTGGCCCTGTCCTTCGTACGCGCTCCCGAGGACATCGCGGAATTGCGGGACCTGCTCGGCCCGAAGGGGGCGAGGACCGTGAAGGTCGTTGCGAAGATCGAGAACCAGCAGGGCGTCGCCAATGCCGCGGACATCGCCCAGGCGGCGGACGGTGTCATGGTCGCCCGCGGGGACCTCGGGATCGAGACCGACATCGCGGCGTTGCCGATCGTGCAGCGGCGTCTCGTTGAGACCAGCGTGCGTCTCGGCAAGCGTTGCATCGTCGCCACCCACTTGATGGAGTCGATGGTCGACAACCCGATTCCCACGCGCGCCGAGGTCACCGATGTCGCCAATGCCGTCTACGAAGGCGTCGATGCCATCATGCTCTCCGGCGAGACAGCGATCGGGAAGTACCCGGTGCGATGCGTCGAGCAGTTGGCCAACATTGCCGAGGCGAGCGAGCGGCAGCGCGGTTTCGGGTTGCACCAGGCGCTCGCCATCGACACCGACAAGCAGCACCTGGCGCGCGCCGCGGTCCAACTGGCCGATGCAATCGGTGCCGAGGGCATCGTCGTCATCACGCGGCGCGGGATCACCGCGGATGCGGTGACCAACTGCCGACCTGAACGCGTGCCGATCTTCGCGTTCACGAACTTGAGCCAGACGCGGCGGCGCTTGATGCTGAACAGGGGCGTATTTGCGCACCGGACGGCATTTAGCAGCGACCCCGAGAAGACGATTCGGACGGCGCTCAAGGTTCTACGGGAGCGGGAGGGCGTACCGCCCGACGGACGTGTCGTCGTGATCTCCGACGTTCTCGCACAGACGGCGGTCGATGCCATTCAGTTGCGCCGCGTCGGCGACAACTGAAGTCGGACTAAGGCCGATACCAGATTGGGGACGTGTACGCGCGCTCCTGGGTTACGACCACGACGTCATCGGGGAGTTGCTCGATCCCGAAAAAGGCGGCGTCGTACGCCGGCCAACGCGGCGTCGGAATCTCGATCACGCGGGCGTAGTAGAACGCTGGCTGGTCCGGATCGAACGACGGATCGCGCCAGACCGTCGTCAACTCAGGCGCGCCGATCGCATTCGTGTAGCGTGCCGCTGCCACGTCGACGGTCGAGCCCACCGGCGCGACACGTGACCCCAGTCCCTCGGCACGGTCGCCATCGCGGGATTTCCGGCCATCCGAAAGCGCGACGTCGTAGACCTGCTCGTGGGCCACTCCGGTGGCGTCCAACCAACCCTTGACGATCTGGATGCGATCGAGGTGCGCGCCGTCGGGATCGCGCGATGCGCCGACTAGGAAACTCGGCGCACGACCCTCGGCCGCCGCGATTTCGCCGCCCATCGGGACTCCTTTGCGATAGCCGACACGGGCGATGTTCGGCGCCAGCGCCTCCGCGGCGGTGAAATCCCAGCCACCGAAGAAACGCACGGTGATCCGAGGCCCGGTACTGGCGTAGACCTCGCGGCGTTCGAGCGCCGCGAACAGCGATGTGCGCGTGTTCTCGTGCGCCCACACCGCCGCATAGCCAGACGCGGTGGTCTCCCAATGGAACGGGGTCTTCCACGACGGCGTAAACCGATCCGTCGGCCGCGTCGCGCTCGGCGGCGTATTCGGGTACTGGCCCCAGAAGTTGTCGTTGTCCGCCGACGCCAGCGACGTATGCGTATCCGTGCTGCCGATCAGCCCGAACGCGTAGGGATTGACCCCGAGCTTGGCACCGAGCACCAGTCCACGCTTCAGCGCGGAGCGGGCGTATTCACCTTCTTTCTGCTCCCGGAATGCCTCATGCGTGAAACTCGGGTCCTGCCGCGCAGCGCAGCACGGATGACCTGAACTGTCCATGCCGTAGCCTGCCCAACTGTGCCAGGTCTCGAAGTCCGCAAATTCGTCCGTAGGCGACAGCACGGGATGGGCCTCGCTGTCGCCTTTGAGTTGCGTCACTTCGAGCAAGGGCTCGAACCGGCGACGCTGTTCCGCCCATGCCGCCGTCGGTGTACTCCCGTCGAAAGTGTGGTTGGCGAACATCTCGCCGTTGCTCAGGTTGGGATTGTGCGGGATCGCGAGCACACGCCCCCCGGTTTCGGCCTCAAAACGGGCCAAGTAGGCCCAAAGGTCCTCCGGGTTGCGGCTATCGGCGGCCGAAAACGGCACGAGGTCGCCGGTCGCTTCGGGCCCGTCGCGGAAGATCACCACCCGGTGCAGGTTGCCGAAAACGCCGTTGACCGAGCCGCCGGAACTCCACTCGTATCCCGCGAAGGTGGTGAACCGACCCGGTTCGTTGTACGCCTCGGCGCGGTCGACGACGTGGCGCCAGATGGACCGCCGTTGCTCCGGTTGCGCGTGGAAGTCGCGATAGGCCTGGCCGAGGCGGTCCCCGAAGTCGGCATCGCGGCGCTTGGCACCGGCCGCTGCTAGGCCGGCCGCGACACCCATCCCCTCCGCGTGGTCGGCGATGACCAGGAAGTCCAGGGGACGGCGAATTCTCGCCGGCATGCCGTTGCCGGCCGTCACGGTCTCGCCGCGCGCAAAGCGGTAGGCGGTTTCCGGCGTTACCGTGTTGTTGCCGAGCGCGAAGGCGTCACCGGACGAGAAGCTGGTGTGGACGTGCGTATCACCCCAGAACACATCGACCGGATGGTCGTCCGCGGCATTCGGCGAGTAGGACTCCGCCGCGTAGCCGAACGCGGCGCCGAAGGAGGCGAGTAGGGCAAGCCCACGAGCCGCGCCACCAGCGATTCCGATGGCGCGGAACACGCGCAGCCCTAAAAGAAAACGAAGGACCGGACGACGACGTTCTTCCGGCACGGCGCATCGGCCGGTGCCGTGGGATCGACGCAGGCCGTATGGAAGGACCAACGCGAAACCGAACCGTCGGTGACCGAGTCGTAGCACTTCAACATCGACACTTCCGTGCTCTTCTGTTGCGGAATCCAGTACCACTCGTGCTCCGGCCGATACGTGAAGCGCGTGGTCTCGCCGACCCGGTCGTCGTAGATCCGATAGTTGGTGATGTACGGCTGATCGGCGAATGACGGCCAAGCACAGAGCACGAACGGATTCTGCCCCACGGTCTCCATCGGCTTCGCCAAGTTGATGGACATGAACCGTCGCGACATCTTGGCGTCGGCTTCGGCCTCGGTGTAGTGCTGGGTGCGCCCGAAGTTGCGCAGGTTCTGGGTCAGCAACTCGCGGCAGCGCACGCGGCCGCTGTTGTCGTTCAAGTCGTTGTGGACGAGGTTGGCGTAGCCGCGGTTCACGCCGGGGTCCTTGTTGTCCTGATCTTCCGTCCTGTCGCCCGTGTAGTCCTTGTTGAACACGTCGTGGTTGTAGACCAGGGCGTCGGTAGCGCCGGGGAAGAAGTCCAGGAGTAGCTTCTCGATCTCGATGTAGAAGACGCGCTCAACCTCGTGCGCGTCGTAGAAGTCCCGGCACTTCGATTCTAGGTGCGCGAGTGCGACCCCGAGCTTGTCCATGCACTCCGGGCTGTTGGCCGAGAGCCCCGGGTGGTAGTCCTGCATGCGCCGTGCGTCGCGGAGCACCTGCGGGAAGTAGAGGTTGCGGCGACCGTGGTCGCGCTCGTAGGCGCGAATCGCGTCGGCATCGGCCTTGCGCGACGGGTCGCGCCAGAGCGCGTTGGACGAGACGATGGAATAGGTCGGGTCTTCGTGGACGGTGTAGCGCAACGGTAGCGCTACGCCGCCTTCCGGAGCCTCGATGTTGTTCTCGCGGATGTAGGCCATGCATTCGTCGTACTCGCGGAACCCGAGTCCCCACTTGGTCTGGATCGGGCCCGGCGGTGCGGTCTCGAGCATCTCGATGACTTCATTGCCGGTGCCTTCGGCCACTTGGGCGAAGGCCGCCTCGGTGGCGGCGGCCGTGCCGGCATCGCCATCCCGGTCGAGCATCATGTAGGAGCGCCCGCCGTTGTGGGCGAACGGCGGCGGCTGACCCTTCGTAAGCTGGAACGACGGTACGTAGGCGGACGGCGTGGTCGTCGCGTCCGTCGGAAGCTCTTGCTCGACAACGTTGGTCTGATCCATGGGTACCTCCGGCCGAAAGGGCGATTATGGCATACGGGCTTTGGTTTTGGCCGTGCGCGCCACTTGAACGGCGCCGACGGTCAGTAGGTGCTTTGGACGATGTCGTCGACGAGCGCGGCCGCCCCGTCGTCCTTGAACCCGGTGAGGAAGGTGACCGGCTTGCCGCCTAGCTGCGGCCCGGTTTCGAGCCAGTGGGAGTCCGGGTCATCCGGCGAAACGCTGATCCGCCACCCGCGATCCTCGCGCACATAGCGCTCGGGATGCAGCAGCCAGTCTATGGCCGCGGAGTCCCAGGGATGGAATCCGTCGTCGCCGGGGAACGTGTCCTGCCAGTACGCAAGCCAGGGGCGCGTCCGCTCGAGGAAGTACTCGCGCAGCGAAGAGGCCGGGAGCGCCTCGAGGTGCGATGCGCCGAGCGCAACTTGGCTCGTCAACTCGAAGCCGGCCATTGTCACAGGGACACCGTGTTCGAGCAGGGCGCGAGTGGCTTCGATGTCGTTCTCGACGTTGAAGTCATTCACCGGTCCCTTGCCGTGGAGCATGAACCGGTTGCCGGCAGTACGTCCGCCGACAATCACCACGGAAGCCGCGTTCGCGAGCCTTTCCGGGTAGCGCCGCGCCAGCAGTCCGACGTTGGTGAGCGGTCCGATCGCCGCGATGTGCGCCGAGGCGGCCTGGAGCACATCGGCCATCAACTCCACGGCGTCGTTGGTGTCCGGCCCATCCGGCGAAAGCGGTCTCGCGGCACCCGTCGCGACCGGGACGGCGCTTTCCTTCATCGCGACGATCTCGCGTGCGATGGCATCTGTGTCGGACAGCGGCGCGTTGCCAAACACGGTCGTGATGGCTTTGAGGTCGATCGCGGGATTGTTCAGCGCGGCGACGAGGGCATAGGCGTCGTCGACGTCCCGGGGCCGACCGTCGTGGATCGCGCCGAGCGCGATGTCCGTGTCGATGATGAGGCGCATGCGGGGTGAGCATAGCGCATGGATGCGTCAGCGGACGGTGCGTCCTCGGTGTAAAGTGAGGCTGAGCAGTCGTCCTTAGGAGGCCCGCTGCCATGAATCCCGAGGTTGTGATCACGTGCGCCGTGACCGGTGCCGGCGACACGGTCGGTAAGCATCCGGACATTCCCGTGACGCCGGCGCAGATCGCGGCATCGGCACTTGACGCCGCCAAGGCTGGCGCGGCCATCGTGCACTGCCATGTGCGCGACCCCGCGACCGGCAAGGGCTCCCGCGATGTCGCGCTCTACCGGGAAGTCGTGGACCGGATCCGCGACGCGGAAACCGACGTCGTCATCAACCTGACGGCAGGTATGGGGGGCGACTTGTTCATCGGCCCAGACGACGCGCCCACGATGTTCGGCAACGAGACCGACCTCGTCGGCGCCGTCGACCGGCTGCCGCACGTGGCGGAACTCCTGCCGGAGATCTGTTCGCTGGACTGCGGGTCGTACAACTTCGGCGAAGGCAGCCTGGTGTACGTGTCGACACCGGACATGCTGCGGCTAGGGGCACGACGCATCCGCGAGCTCGGGGTCAAGCCGGAGTTGGAGATCTTCGACACCGGGCACTTGAGCTTCACGCTCAAGATGCTCGACGAGGAGTTGCTTACCGATCCACCCTTGTTCCAACTCTGCTTCGGCATCCCCTGGGCGGCGCCCGCCGACGTGGGCGTCTTCAAGGCGTGTGTGGACATGCTGCCGCCGGGGTCGAACTGGACGGCTTTCGCGATCAGCCGCAACCAGATGCCGTTCGCGGCGCAGTCGGTTCTACTCGGCGGTCATGTCCGGGTCGGCCTCGAAGACAACCTTTATCTCAAGCGCGGTGTCTATGCGACCAACGCGCAACTGGTCGAACGGGCGCGGCAGATCGTCGAGCTGCTCGGCTCTCGCGTGCTCGGTCCTGACGAGGCGCGTGCCAAGTTCGGCCTCACCGCGCGCTGACTGATCGGAGGCGACCACTGGCCGCGGCCACGAAGACCTTCGCGGTGATCGGCGCCGGCGTCATCGGCGCCGGTTGGGCAGCGCGGGCCCTTGGCAGGGGTCTCGACGTGATCGCCTGGGACGTTGGTGCGGACTGGGAAGACAAGCTCCGAGCGGCGGTGGAGAACGCCTGGCCAGCCTTGGCGAGATTGGGCATTGACGAGGGAGCCGGTATCGACCGGCTACGCTGTGCAGACTCCCTGGAAGCGGCATGCACCGCGGCCGATTTCATCCAAGAGAGCGTTCCCGAGCGCATCGACGTGAAGCGCCCCTTGATCGCGCGGATCGACTCGTTGACCGATCCGGCCATCTTGATCGCCTCGAGCACGTCCGGGTTGTTGCCGAGCAACCTGCAGGCCGACTGTCGGCATCCCGAGCGCATCGTCGTCGGCCATCCGTTCAACCCCGTCTACCTGCTGCCACTTGTCGAGGTCGTGGGCGGCAATCGAACCGCACGAGACAGCGTCGATCGCGCCATGGCCTTCTATGCGGATCTCGGCATGCGCCCGTTGCGGGTACGCAACGAAATTGACGGCTTCCTGTCCGACAGGCTGCAGGAGGCGCTTTGGCGTGAAGCCCTGCACTTGGTCAACGAAGACGTGGCGACCACCGAGGAACTCGACGCCGCCATCACGCTCGGGCCTGGCCTGCGCTGGGCGTTCATGGGCACGTTTCTCGCCTTCCACATGGGTGGCGGCGATGCGGGCATGCGCCACTTCATGGCGCAATTCGGGCCGGCGTTGAAGCTGCCTTGGACACGCCTCGAAGGTCCGGAGCTCACAGACAGCCTGGTCGACAAGCTGGCTTCCGGCACGGAGCAGCAAGCCGGGGGCAGGACGGTGAAGGAACTCGAGCGATTGCGCGACGACTGTCTCGTTTCCATCATGGAGGCGTTGCGGCGGCACGGTGTCGGTGCCGGCAAGGTGCTCTCTGACAGCGACGCCCGACGGTGTCCCTCCTGAGACGGAGACAAGCATGACGAATCCGATAAAGACCCGCGTCGATGGGGAGGTCCTCGAGGTAACCCTCGACCGCCCGAAGGCAAACGCGATCGACTTGGCCACGAGTCGTGCCATGGGCGACGTGTTCGCAGGATTCCGGGACGATGCGTCGCTGCGCGTGGCGATCCTGCGGGGCGCCGGTGACCGGTTCTTCTGTGCCGGGTGGGATCTGAAAGCGGCTGCGGCCGGGGATGCGGTGGATGGCGACTACGGCGTCGGAGGTTTCGGAGGCATCCAGGAGTTGCCGGACCTCAACAAACCGATCATCGCCGCGGTGAACGGCATGGCCGTCGGCGGCGGGTGGGAGTTGGCGCTGTCCTGCGACCTGATCCTGGCCGCGGACACGGCGACCTTCGCGCTCCCGGAGATCCGCGCCGGGACGCTGGCCGATGCGGCTTCCATCAAGTTGCCGAAGCGCATCCCCTACCACGTGGCCATGGATCTGTTGCTGACGGGACGCTGGATGGATGCCGAGGAAGCGCACCGTTGGGGCGTGGTCAACGAGGTCGTCGAACCCGACCGGCTCATGGCTCGCGCACATGAGCTCGCGGCGTCCTTGGCATCGGGTCCACCCTTGGTGTTCGCGGCGATCAAGGAGGTGGTGCGCGAGGCCGAGACTATGGGCGCCCAGGATGCCCTACGGCACGTCGCGCGGCGTCGATTCCCGACCGTGGACCGTCTCTATGCGAGCGAAGACGAGCGCGAAGGCGCACGGGCGTTCGCGGAGAAGCGCGAGCCGGTTTGGAAGGGTCGCTAGCAAGGCTTGCGTCCGCGCACTCAACACGTCAGCCCTCGTTCTGCGCGTGGCGGCGTGCGATTTCATCGAGCTTCGGTCCGATGGAAGACATGACCGCGGCAAACAGCACGACCGCCCAACCCGCCGAGATGATCAGGTGGATGCCGACGAGAATCCTTGCAGCGGCCGAGACCGGCTCTGCGGCCGCGAACTCCTGGCCGAGCGCTGTGAAGAACGAAAACGACAGCCACTCGGCGATTCCGACGCCGGCGTCGGCGAACGCACCGGGCTGGAATCGCTCCAGCATGCCGTAGAACCCGGCGAAGACGACGATGATCGTGAGGTAGCCCACGGCAAAGGCACCGATCGGCACCCACATGACGCCTAGGTAGTCGGCCAGGTAGCCGTAGACGCGAAGCCGCGGCTCGAGCCAGGAGATCACGCCGCGCCCGACCAGAAACGCGCCCGCCGTCAGCGCAATTGACAGGCCGCCCATCGCGGCGATTGCGAGGGCGAGGTAGACACCCGAAAGCCCACGGCCTTCTTCCAGCGCGCCGGTGAACATTCCCCAACCGACGGCGATGGGGATCACGGCAGCCGCGAGAACAAGTAGTAGGGGCGGGCGGGTGTCGCGCCATCCCTCCCGGCGGTGGCTCAGGATGCCACCCACGAGGGCCGTCCAGGAGAAGGACCAAAGCGTGGCCAGCAAGGCCAGCGCACCGTAGGAAAAGAAGCCCCGAGCGAAGGATCCCTGCTCGATCCAGGCGGGAAGGAACCCCAATGCAACGAGAACCGAGACGATGAGGGCCTCCTTGGACATGTCGCGGTACCCGGTGATGGATGCCCCGCGGAAGCCGGCGATCAGGCCGACCGCCAAGGCGAGAACGGGCGGCACTAAGAGACCGTAGGCATTTCCGGGTACCAGCCCCGCAATCAGCGCCGTTGCGACGCCAACGATCACACCCGTGAGGATGCCGGTCCACGGCCCGCTCCCCGGGCCGCCTCTCAAGCCCACCCCCAAGCCGATGGCCATGCCGCATCCAACACCCATCAAGACGTCGGTATGCAGACCGGTGATCGCGTAGCCGAACGGCACGACGACGATGGCAACCGCGACGCCGATGCGTAGGGCGAGCCAGATCCGGCCGGCGGTCATCCGCATCGCGTCGGCGTGCCACAACACCCGGGGTTCGGCTGACACAGGGCGCACCTCCGCGTCTCGGCCTGTAATGCTTGACGCTATGGTAGCGCCAACCTGACCCGCGACGACGGCAGAGGAACGGGAGGACGTGAGCCGTTCTTTAGTTCAAGAGGTCGGCGAGCTTTTCATCGAGGTGGTGGCCGCGCAGATCCTTGGCCACGATCTCACCTGTGCTTGACTCAACCAGGTAGTTCTTCGGCACGCCGGTCACGTCGTACGTGACGGGGGCCTCGGCTTCCCGGCCCATGCCCAGGTTAGGCCAAGGGAGCTGTTCCTCCTCGGACGCGATTTCCCAGTCTTCGCGGTCGTCGTCGATCGTAAAGGAGACGATCTCGAAGCCTTCGTCCCGGTAACGGTCGTACGCTTCCTTCATGTGCGGGATCTCGACGCGGCACGGTCCGCACCAGGATGCCCAGAACTCGAGGAGTACGTACGTGCTCTCGGCCCTGATGTCGGCCAGTCGCACGGACTCGCCATCGAGCGTCTGTGCGACGAAATCGCGAATCCCCCCACCGACCGCGAACTTCTGCCGCTCACGCGCACGCTTGGCCGCTCCTTCCTCCGCTTGGGCAAGACGTTCCAGGACCCATGGATCGTCCGGCGTCAGCGCGGCAAGACCACGCCACGCTTCGAGCATCCAGGGGCCGCCGAGCCATGTCGTCTCGAGGGTGAGCCGGCGTACAAGAGGGTCCGGATGGGTGGTCGCAACGCGTTCGCGTCCCTCGGTCTCGAGGTTGAGCATCCGGTCGAACACAGCCGCAGCCCGGTCGGTCCGGTCGCGCCTTTGCTGTTCGCTTTCGCCATCGACGGGTTGGATCAAGCGCCCGTACTCCGCCTGGGCCGCCACGTAAGGCTCGGAACGGCGCCACGTGTTGTACACGGCATCGTTGTAATGGCCACCTTCGATGTGGAACCGCCCGGGCCGTGCCATCTGCAGCCGCAACCGGCCCGCTTCCAAGATGAATGCGTTGCCTTTGATCGGGGCGAGGCGACGGCCTTCGTGGCTGACCGCTTCGAGGACGTAGAAATACACGCGCCGCGGTGCGTCGACATCGGCTTCGATCTTGAACGTGCCGTCGTCGCGCAGCGCAGCCTTGGCGATGACGTCCAGGGTCGACTCGATGCCCGTTGGCGTGGTCGCGGTCGAGGCCGCCGATACGGCCATGCGCATCGCGCCTTGGCCTTGCGGGGCTTCCTTCGGGGTCCAGACAACGAAGTTGCCGCTGGCGTAGTAGGCCGACAGGTCGCCCTCAAGCACGAAACGTCCGGCATCGGCCGCGCACACCGGCCAGGCCAGCAGTGCGAGTACTGACCAGCCCAACTTCATTGCGTACCTCCGAGACATTTTGGCTACATGGACCTGTGCAGCGACAGGTTGAACACCCGCCCATAGAGCAGCGAATAGCGGTTATTGATGGTATCGGTCACTTCCCCGTCCTCGGTCATGCTCAGTGTCTCGCCGAAGCTGTCGCGCACGTTGTTCACGGTCAACGTAACACGCGTATCGCTCGCCCAGCGGGGAGCGGGGAACAATCGGCCTTCGGAGAAGCTGTACCGAAGACTGAGGTCGACGACGGTGGCCGGCTCGTAGATCGTGGTTGTCGGTCCGACCTTTGAGCTCGTCTTGGAGCGCGAGGAGACGTCGACACTGGCCTCCAGTCCTTGATATCCCCAACTGAACTGCGCCGTCGTCGCCGTGCGGGAGACCACGCCGATTGCGGTGACGCCGTCCGTGTGACCCACGACGCTGATCGGATCGTCCGTCGCGGGATCGAGCGTGAAGTTGTAGTCGCTGGTCCGGGAATGCCTGACCTGGGCCGTGAAGTCGCCGGCGTCCGTGGCCGTCGTGTAATACGCCTCGTAGTCCATGCCTTCGCGGTCGACCGACGACACGTTGATCCAGCGGCGCTCCTGGAACCAGAGGTCCTCGCTGGCTAGGTACATCGTATTGCTGGGCGGATTGTCGGGGTCGATGATGAACGCGGAGAGCAGGCTGATGCGATCCTGGTACTCCGTTTGGTTCCACGTCGCCTTCAAGCCGAGACCCGGCAAAACACGGGGGTTGAGTTCCACGCCGGCGCTCAAGGTGTCGGCGGTCTCGGGGTCGAGGTCCGGATTCCCGCCTTCCGTGATCAGGGCGTCGGCGAAGCCCAGCGATCCGTCGGGGTTCTGGATCAGCAGTCCCCTGAATCCCGTGGCGGTGCGCTCGCTGGTCCGCCGAAGGATCTGGTTGAGTTGCGGCGCGACGAAGGCGGTCTGCGCGTTGACGCGGAAGGTGATGTCGTCGATCGGCGCGAACACCAGCCCGGTGCCCCAAGTGGTCTTCGTGCCCGGGTCGCTGATCTCTTCGCCGCTGCCCGCGTCGGCGTCCTCGTCCCTGTAGACAACGTCGGGCTTGTCGTAGGAGTCCCACCGTGTCGACAGGGTCAGCGTCAGCCAGCTAGCCAGCGGCACCAGCGCTTCGCCGAACACGGCCTGATTGGCGCGCTTGGCGTCCGTGTGAAACGTGTCGATGTCGCCGATGGGGGAGTCGCGGACCACGCCGACCTGGAACTCGGTTGCGCTGTTCAAGGTGGTTTCGTGCCAACTGTAGCCGAGCAGCAGCCTGACCTCGCCTGCGGGCAAGCCGCTTAAGCCCCCGCGCAGAAGTCCATCGATGCGCTTCTGTTGGTTCAGGCTGTCGGCTAAGAGGGCCTCGTTCAAGTACGGCGTCAGGTCGCCGAAGGGGTTGATGGGTTCGAAGGGCGGCAGACTCACCCGGCAGAATCCGAAAAAGAACGAACCGCCGAGTTCGGCGCACGATTCGGCGGTCTCGCCGCTCAAGAATTGCGACCGCGGCGTGACACCGTCGGATCCGAGGCCCGCGCGGAGCACTTCGAGGTTCAAGGTGTTCAGGCGCTGGCCGCGTGAATCCTCGGAGCTGTATCCGAAACTCGCCTCCCAGGACCAGCGGTCCCCCAACGGCCCCTCGACATCGACACCGGCATCGAAGTGGTCGCTGATGGTCTCGGTGGACTGGGCTCCCATGTCCGGACGCTGGCCGCGCAAATGAACGCTGCGTCCGAGCGGATTGAACGGGTTGCCGCCGCCCAGCGTCTCGCCGCTGAAGCCGATGTAGCCGGTCCGATAGACGGTGTCGCGGCGCTCGTAACGGGCGTGCACCTCGGTGCTGAGCCGGTCGCTCAAGTCCCGACCGAGGCTCCCGGAGAAGGTGTTGCGCACGGTCTTGGGCAGGATGTGGTGGCCGGCCTGCGTCGCAGCGCCCCAGTTCGGCGGACCGAATTGGCTGATGTCATCGACGCTGGAATTCTCGTTGAACCCGGGCGGGAGAACAGCGTGGGTTTCGGCACTCGCCCGGGCCTGGTCCTCCGGCGAAAGAGCGTTGTACTCGCCCAAGGTCAGGACGTCGCCGTCAAGGCGATACAGCACCGGGACGTGGATTTGCCCGGGTAGGCAGCAGAAACGGATGTCGTATTGCGGGCCGGCGAACTGGGCGCGCTGGAACAAGGTGGCGTCCCGCTCGGCGCCGTCCAGGCCGGAGTGCACGGCGCGGGAGTAGGTGGCCCGGACGCGGGATCCGTCGAGATTCGCGCCACCGGAAATCGTCCCGCGCCACTCGTTGTACTCGCCGCCATCGGGGGTGTTGTAGTTGAGATCGACTTCGACGCCCTGGTAGTCCTTGCGGGTGATGATGTTGACCACGCCGCCGACCGCGTCGGAGCCGTAGATGGCCGAGGCGCCATCCAACATGACCTCGATGCGTTCGACGATCGACAACGGGATGCTCGACACGTCGGTCACACCGCCAAGGAACCCGTTGTAGCCGGCCCGCTTGCCGTCGATCAGGATCAGGGTGGATTCGGCGCCTAGGCCGCGCAGGTTCACGGTAGACGCGCCGGTCAGGTTCCTCGCCGTGTTGAGCCGATTGTTGATCTGCTCGGCCGTGGAGTTCAGGTTCTGCGGCAACTGCCGCAGCACCCGCTCGAGCGTGACTTCGCCGGTTGCCGCGATGAAATCCTCGTCTAGGACGACGAGATTGCCAGCCAGTTCCCCCGGTGTCCGCGCGAGGCGCGAACCGGTGACGACCATTTCCTCGACCTCGGTCATCGGCACCACGGGGGCGTCCTCGAGTTCGGTCTGCGCAACGACCGGGGCTTCTTCGGTCTCCTCGGCCGGCGTGACGTCGGCGTCGTCGTCCTGAGCCGCCGAGGTGACCGCGAGGTAGCTCGCGAGGGTCACCGCCGGGATCAGGCGCCAGGTGCGGGGGAGGATGCAAAACCGTTCGAGTGAGTCGAGTGCCACGACGCTCTCCTACTAAGCCGACCTCGGCAGTGGATTATAAGCTTATTGCATGTAGGCATTTGGCAAGTCGGAACGGCAATCGGCCATGGGCGCCGCCACTGCCGTCCTTTGCTGTTGAAGGCGGGGCGGAGGCCCCTAGGCGGCGAGCTTCCGGTACCTTGCTCCGCCCGGCACCCACCAGCCCGCGACCTTGCGCACGGCCGCGTGCGCATCATGTTCGTGCGCATGCTTGATGGCGGCCTTGGCGGCCTCGCTGCGCAGCACTGAAGGACCGAGCAGACCCGCTGCCTGCTGACGCACATGGCGGTCTTGGTCGTGGAGCAGGGCGTCCACGACGATCGGTATCACGTCACCTTCCCCGGGCCGGCATACGCCTTCCTTGCAGCGGTCGCAGGCCAGCGCATGGATCGCCCACGCGCGGACCCCCGGATGGGCGTGATCGAGGTTATCGACCAACTCCGGGATCGCGGCTTCGTCCATGAAGTGATCGAGCACCCTGCAGCACGCGATGCGCACCTCGGGATCCGCGTGCTGGAGCCCCGCGCGCACGACCGGCGTACCCGCCCGTCCGGCCGCCATCAACTTGCGCATCGCGACCTTGCGGCGATGCGGACTGGCGAGCATCTCGATCGTCTCTTCGAGCGTATTGCCGGACAGGTCGACGATCGGTGGACCTTGGTCGCGGGCGGAAGCCCTCCGCATGCTAGGAGGACGGTGCGTAGTAGGGCGTCCTGCGCGAGACGTCGTGGTCCAGGATCGTCAATCGTTCCATGCGCCGGCGGTGGGGCCAGAAGTCGGCGCTGGCGCTGTGCAGCACGGCGCGGTTGTCCCACATGGCGATGGATCCCGGTTCCCAGCGGAAGCGGCAGGTGAACTCAAGCCGGCCTTCCTGTCGCTTCATCTCGGCGAGCAACGCGCGTTCCTCGTCCGCAGGGATGTCGTGCTCCGGTGCCAGCCGCCTGACGAAGCCCTGCTGGACGTACAGCGTGGTCTTGCCGGTCTCGGGGTGCGTGCGGGCTACGGGATGTTGCGACACGGGCGTCTTTCCATCCATCCGGTGATTGACGTTGCCCTCATGGATCGCGGTGAGGTGTTCGACGCGTTTCCGGGTTTCCTCGGACAGGCCCTGCCACATGCTGTAGCAGTCGCAGAAGCACGTGTCGCCGCCGATCGGGGGCGCTTCCCGGCACAACAGCACCGAGGCCATGGGTGGTCGTTTTTGCCAGGTGGCGTCCGCATGCCAACCGGATGCCGCCGCCGGGGCCTCCTCGTCGGAGATGAGCACCAGCATCTCAGGAATGCCGTCGATCGCCGTTGAGTGGGTGCGGTTTGGCGTGTTCGGCTCGTGTCCGCGTTCGCCGTAGCGCACGCCGACCTCGCCGAAGTGACTGGCGAACTCGAACTGTTGACGCGGGGTCAGGTGGTTCTGGTCGCGGAACATGATCACCCGGCGCTCAAGCCAGAGACTGCGCAGGAAGGACACCATCTCCGGGTCGGCAAGATCCTTCGCGAGGTCGATCCCGTGGACGACCGTGCCGATGCTCGGTTGCAGCGGCTCGAGCTTGAGCGAAACGCCGGCCACCGTCACCGGTTTGAAGTGGAGGTTGCCGACGCTCGCCGTGACAAGGTCGTCCTGGGTCCTCAAGTCGGCCGCCATGGCCGCGCGCGTCTTGCCTGGGGCGCGGGATCCGGCGACGGCGGTGAACGGCGTCGATCTTGGCGGCGGCTTGTTTTTCTCGGTGCGCCGGGCGCGTTCCACGGCGACAGGCTTCTCGTCAACGTTGAGGGCTTCGCTCTCTGACATGGCTCCTCCAATCTGTTCGGCTGCAGCCTCGGTCTACGGCGCTTAGTAGAGCGTCGAGCGGTTAAGTATTCCACGGACCGACGTGTCCGCGCTTGGCCGTCGCAGCCGGTGTTAGTCTTGGCCGGATGACACCTTCGCCCAGGTTCCATGGACAACTGGCGAGCGCTTAGCACGGTCGAGGTGACCGGGACGCAGGGAGAACGGCTCTCGGCTTGGCGCAACCACCGCCTGTGGTACATGGCGGAGTCCGGCTACCTGATCGACGGTTTCGAGAACCGGCCGGGCGTCCATCCGTGGCAGGGCGAGCACGTCGGCAAATGGCTGCACGCGGCGACCCTTGCCTGGACCATGACGCGGCACGACGAAGTGTTGCGCGAGAAGCTGGCGCGGGAACTCGAACGGACCGTGGCGCGCCTGTTGGCCACGCAACTGCCGGACGGCTACCTCGGCACGTATGCACCGGACGCCACGTTTGTGGCGGTACCCGAGAACGCACCGTCGGCCACGCCGCACGATGACATGGATGTGCCCCGGACACCGAAGCGCCGGGGTGGGTGGGACGTCTGGACGCACCGCTACAACCTCTACGGTCTGCTGACCTACGAGAGCGTCTTCCCCGACGAGCGGGTGGTCGATGCTTGCCGGCGAATGGCGGATCTCCTGATCGACGTCTACGGACCCGACGGCGCGGACCTGACTAGGTACGGAACCCGGAAAGGCATCTCGGCGACGACGCTGCTCGAGTCGATCGTCATGCTCCACGAGCGTACCGGGGAGTCAAGGTACCTGGACTTCGCCGAACACGTCGTCGGTCGAATGGAAGCCAACCCCGATCTCAAGCTGATGGGAACGCTCTTGCGCGGCGGCAGTGTCGTCGGCCCCGGCGAGGGCAAGGGCTACCAGCTCATGGCCAACCTGCTGGGATTCCTGCGCCTCTATCGATGTACCGGCAGACGCGACTACCTCGACACGGCGGTCAACGGCTGGCGCGACATCAGGGATCACCACGTTCTCGTCACCGGAGGGCCTTGGACCCGGCACATGGACTACAACGGCAACCGGGAGTGCTTCGCCCGGGGAGGGGACTTCGACCCCTGGGAAACCTCGGTGGAGGGTTGCTGCGATGCGACCTGGATCCAGCTCTGTCTGCAACTCTTCGAAGTGCGCGGCGAGAGCCAGTACCTCGATGCCGCGGAAGTCACGCTCTACAACAGCCTGCACGGCCACCAGCACGCCGACGGCATCCGCTGGTGCTACTTCACGGCGCCCAACGAGGCGAGCACCAACTACGTCGACACGATGCACTGCTGCGGCTCGAGCATGCCGCGGGCGATGGAGATGATTGCCGGGCACCTCGCCGGCGAGATCGACGGGTGTCTCTCGATCGGCACGTTGGCACCCAGCACCGTGGCCTTGAGCGCAGCGCTCGGCGGCGGCACGGTGGCCATCGAGGGCGACTTCCCGGCGAATCCGACGACAAGGATCTGCTTCCAGCCGGAGAGCCCGAAGACCTACACCTGCGAGTTCCGTCTGCCGACCGGCGTCGCGCTCCGCAGCGTTCTGGTCAACGGAGTGGAGACCGAGGTCACGCGGAACGAGCGGGGGTTCCATGCATTGCGGCGTCGCTGGCAGAGCGGGGACGTCCTCGCGATCGAGGCCGAGTACGTGTTGAGGGTGCATCTCCAGGCGCCTGATGACGAGCGTTGGATTGGGTTTACTCATGGTCCTCTCGCGCTCGCACAGAAGATCTCGGCGAGCCCGGACGACGAGCCTTTCGCTGGGCGGCAGCCCGATGAGGCACTGGCGATGCTGGAGCCGTCGACGCCTGGTTCGTTTCGGATCACGGGCACGGACATCACGCTGGTTCCCTATCACTTAGCCTGTACAGACAGTTCGGGGCCGAGGACCTACTTCAGGTGCGGGTGAGAATCATGACGAACGCACGGAAGATCCTCCTCAGTTTGACTGTCCTGTTGGCAGGCGGCGCCTTGGCCGAGACCAGGCCAAACGTCGTCCTAGTGATGGCCGACGACATGGGGTGGGCGCAGACCGGCTACTACGGCCATCCGGTGATGAAGACCCCGAACCTCGACGACATGGCGCAGAACGGGCTCCGCATGGACCGGTTCTATGCCGGGGCGCCCAGTTGCACACCGACCCGGGCGTCCGTGCTCACGGGTCGAACCAATGACCGGACCGGGGCGTTCCGCGTCGGACATTCGATCAACAAGCAAGAAAAGGTGCTGTCAACGGCATTCCGGGACGCCGGCTACTCGACGGCCCATTTCGGCAAGTGGCATTTGAACCAGGGCGGCGCCAAAGGCCATCCGCTCCCAGCCGACGATCCGCACAACCCCGGGGAACTGGGGTTCGACTACTGGCTGAGTGCGACCAGCGGGTTCGATCGATTCGACTTGGCGGGAGGCCGGTTCGAGCTTAGCCGCAACGGCACGGTTGAAGAGTTCGAAGGTGACGGCTCGGAGGTCATCGTCGAGGAAGCCTTGAAGTACATCGCAACCCAGGTCGCCGACAACAAGCCGGTGTTCGTCGTCATCTGGTACTCGGCCCCCCACGGCCCATGGGAAGCATCCGAGGAGGACATCGAACCGTTCCTGGGGCGCGTCGATCGAACGTCCGCACACATGCATGGCGAGATCGTTGCCATTGATCGGTCCATTGGTCGGTTGAGAGCGGGACTCAAGGATCTAGGCATAGCGGACGACACGCTCGTCTGGTTCACCAGCGACAACGGCGGGACGCCGGACATCGACTATCCCTCGAACTGTAGCGCGGCATTGGATCCCGACCTGACCAGCGAGGAAGCGAAAGCCCTGGGTTGCTACCGGGGAGTCCGCCCGGATAGCACCGGTCATCTTCGGGGCTTCAAGAAGGACTTCTACGAAGGCGGACTGCGCGTCCCAACCGTCGTCGAGTGGCCCGCCGGCATAGAGCCGCGGGTGTCCAACTTCCCGGCAGGCACCGTGGACATGTTCCCCACGTTGATCGACGTTGCGGGACTCAGCCCCGACTCCATCAACAAGGTCCACGACGGCATCTCGCTCGCGGGAGTCTTCAAGTCGGAACCGGCACGACGCGACCAACCCTTGGGATTCCGCGCAAGCGATGGCCGGATGTGGCTGGACAACGACTGGAAGCTCGTCCAGAACGTCACGTACGCCGAGGGAGAGTTCGTCCAGGAGCCCTTCGAGTTATACAACGTCATCGGCGATCCGAGCGAGGAGCAGGATCTGATCGGCTTGTACCCGGACCTCGCCAAGCGCATGCGCAGGCAACTGGAAACTTGGAGCCTTTCGGTGAGTCGCAGCGCATTGGGCGCTGACTATCCCGAGCGCAAGGTTCTGCCGTCCGGGCGAGCGCCCGACCCCGAGGTTGACGAGCGCCGGAGGACGCGAATGAAGGAATGGGCCGAGGAAGTTGAGAGGGCCGCGAAGATCCCGACCAAACGAAAACAAGCGGATATGACCGATACCTCGAATCCGGGCAACCTCGTCCACTATCCGGACTTCCCCACCAAGCTCATTGCACCGCGTCCGGTAGACGTCTGGCTGCCCGAGGCCTATGACACCGCGCGCACCGGTCGATTCCCGGTCATCTACATGCACGATGGCCAGTTCATGTTCGATCGAGGGCACTCGCCTTACGTCGGCACCGACTGGCTCTGGGACGTCGACAGAACCATGACGCGGCTCATTGGGGCCGGGGAAATCCGTCCGGCGATCGTCGTCTCGGTGTGGATGAACGAGACGGAGAAGGCCAGCCGTGGAGCCGAGTACATGCCGCAGAAGATGTTGACCGACGAGGTCCGGCAGCGGGTGTTGGAGCAGCACCCGGATCTGGCTACCCAGGAGTTCTCATCCGACAACTACCTCAAGTTCCTGGTCGAGAACCTCAAACCGTTCATCGATGAGAACTACCGCACGCGGCCGGGCCGCGAAGACACGCTTCTCATGGGGTCGAGCATGGGTGGTGTGATCTCCGCGTATGCCATCGCGGAGTACCCGGAGGTCTTCGGCGGTGCAGCCTGCCTGTCGACGGACTGGAACGTGGCGGAAGGCGCATTTGTCGATTGGCTCAAAGACCACTGGCCCGCGGCTGGGTCGCATCGCGTCTACTTCGACCACGGCACCGAGACTTACGATGCCCACTATGGGCCCCATCAGCAGAAGATGGATGACGTCTTGCGAGGCAAGGGCTACCAAGCCGGGGAGGATTGGATCACCCGGCGGTTTGAAGGGGCTGACCACACGCCGAGAGCATGGCGCGAGCGGCTGGACATTCCGTTGAGATTCCTACTTGCAGCCGAGTCTGAGCCTTGACGGTGCGCGGACGTCCCCGGCCACATTTTGGTACAAGGTTCATTTGCGGACGAGGACGTCCGCGCACCTCCTGGGAGCTGAAATGGCGAAGAGAGGCCACGTCCGCCACGGTTTCGCCACCGTGAGGCCGTACATCTACGGGCCTTACGAACTGCCCGAGTTCCTGGTCACGGTGTTCGGGGCGCGCGAGATCGAACGGCACGAGGCGCCCGACCGACGCGCCGCCCACGTCGAACTGGCGATCGGCGACGGCGCGCTTGTCGTCGAAGCCGGCGAAATGCCCCCGACGGTCACCCGACAGAAGCGTCAATCTACGTGTACGTCGAGGATGTGGATGGCGCGTACCGGCGCGCCCTGGATGCGGGCGCGGAGGCGATCGCGGAGCCCGAGGACAAGCCGTACGGCGAGCGGGGCTGCGGGTTCCGGGCTGGCGGGAACACTTGGTGGGTGGCGACCCACCTGGGGTAACGTCTCTCGGTTTGCGCGATTTGTTGCGCGTTTATGGCTGTGCCCGGTAAAGGACTTACTCGCGGGCCTCCCAGACTTCGCTCCAAGCGTCGAACTCGCGGGCGGATACCCGGTAACGGGCATAGTTGCCTTCATGCAGCCCAAGGAGTTCCGTCTCCGCCATTTCGAGGAATCGGGCGCGGTCGCTGGCTTCGACGTTCGCTTCGACCCAAGTGGCAACCCGGTCAGCGGCTGATTCGATATCCAGCCGGTCGCGGATCACTTCCCCAACGATCTGACGCAATGCCTCGCGATGGCGAAGCCTGAACGGATCCGGTTCACCGACCGACTGCCTGACGGTGCCGTAACGGACTGCCGAACGTTCGTAGGCCCAGATGAACAGGTCTTCCATCAGGCTGGTGTCGTTTTGCTCGTATACAAGCAAGAGCGCATCGGTGTAGTAGTCGCGCGGCACGTCGTTGAATGAGAGCGGCGCAAGGTCGTGCTTGATCAACGGTATGTTCGCCGCGAGGCGCGAGACTCTCTTGTTGACGTCGTCGAACGCCTGGACATACGGCAACTGAATCAAGCAGAACAGCGCCTGTTCGAGCGGATGGTAGATCGCCTGGGCCGTAGTGAGGACGCGGTTGAAGCATTCCTCCACCTGTGCGGGCACATCTGGTGGTCGGTAGGCGGAGGCGCCAATGCCGACCGGCATAGCTCTCAACCGCCCCGGCGCCGCGGGGTCCGGCAACAGGTTCTCAGCCAGGATCGCGTGCAGGTTGAGGATCGTGCGGCGATCTAACCCGACATCGTCCGCGCTCTCGACGAGGAACTCGATGGCATGCTTGTGGTTGAGGATCATCTGCGTCTCGCGGATGTCCCGTCCGTCCGCTGGCTCGCCTAGTTCGACCAAGCGTTTGGTGTCGAGCAGGGAGTAGGTGTTGCCTTCCAGACGGCTGGAGTTCCAAGAAAGGTCGATGAGCATCCGGTCGAGAATCCGACGAGCAAAGGTCCCGGCCGGCTGCGGCATCTCGTGGTACTCCCCGAGACTGCGCAGCCTCGCCCTTTCCTCGACGGAAAGGTAAGCGCTGACGTTCGGGCGATAGTCGTCGAGGAATTCGCGCCGATAACCGACCGGCAAGCGCTGGCGCGGGGGCAACGAGAGGTAGCGTTGACGCAACTCGTTGCGAAGCCGGGCGAGGTCGTCTGGAATGACGTCGACCGCGATGCCTATGGACGAAGGGCTGGCGTTGTTCTCGAGACCGACGTCCTCGCTGGGCGGTACCCGGTACACGGTGTTCCGGCCCTGTCCTTGTTTCATCAGCCGCTGCATGCCGACAAGGCGGGCGAGACGGTACTGGAGCGTGCGCCTCGAGACGGTGCCACCGATTTCCCGGGCGACGTCCTTCACGCCCATGCCGTCGGGATGGCGCCCGATGACGGCTTCGAGTTCGCTGTACTGGTCCTTGGCCACGGTTGCGCCACCTTTGCGCTATGGTTGCGCGATTTGGTTGAATTGTTGCACGATAAGGCTAATCGCGCAATGAACCTTGCGCGATTACCCGGCTGCGCCCGGTCCGTAGCGCCGAGTTCCCTTTAGGTGCTGCGCGTCATCCCTATACAAGCTGCGGCAGAGTCAGCAAGATCACTTGCTGCCGGCGAGGATGCGTCCCAGGGCCGGGTCCATGACCAAGGGGATCGAATGACCACGGAAGACCGAACCGTGCGCGACAGCATGGGAGAGCTGAGGGTGCCATCGGGTGCGCTGTGGGATGCGCAGACGCAGCGGGCTGTCATGAACTTCCCGATCAGCGGTCTGCGCATGCCCCGCCAATTCATTCGAGCGCTTGGCCTGATCAAGTGGGCGGCTGCGGCAACGAACGAAGACCTTGGGCTACTGCCAACCGAGTTGGCCGACGCCATCAAGTCGGCGGCGATGGAAGTGGCCGAGGGGCGGCACGACGACCACTTCCCGGTGGACGTGTTTCAGACCGGGTCCGGCACCAGTTCGAACATGAACGCCAACGAGGTCATCGCCAACCTTGCCGCTCGCGTCTGCGGCGGGCCCGTACACCCCAATGACGACGTCAACAAAGGGCAAAGCAGCAATGACGTGATTCCGTCAGCAATTCATGTGAGCGCCTCCCTTGGCGTGGCGGAGTCGCTGCTGCCAGCGCTGGATCATCTGGCCGGCACCATCGAGCGCAAGGCGGAGGCGTTGCCCGGGATCGTCAAGACCGGTCGCACCCATCTCATGGATGCCATGCCGATTCGGCTGGACCAGGAGTTGTCCGGGTGGGCTGCGCAGATCAGAACCGCCCACCAGCGCATTGCAGGTGTCCTCAGCCGTCTGGGTGCCCTAGCGCAGGGCGGTACGGCGGTCGGCACGGGCATCAACGCTCACCCGGAATTCGGCACTCGTTTGGCAGCGCATCTGTCGCAGCAAACCGCTATCGCGTTCCGGCCGGCTGACAGTTACTTTGAAGCGATGAGTTCCCAGGACTCGGCCGTGGAACTGTCGGGACAGATGAAGACCGCAGCGGTGAGCCTGCTCAAGATCGCCAATGACCTGCGATGGATGAACAGCGGCCCCTTGGCGGGGTTGGGAGAGATCGAACTGCCGGCCCTGCAGCCTGGCAGCAGCATCATGCCGGGGAAGGTGAATCCGGTGGTTCCCGAGGCAGTCGCGATGGCTGCGGCGCAGGTGATCGGCAACGACACGACCATCACCGTGGCGGGGCAATCGGGCAACTTCCAGCTCAATGTCATGCTGCCAGTGATTGCCCACAACCTCTTGCAGAGCATTGAAATACTGGCCAATTCAGCGCGGCTCATGGACTCGGCGATTGCAGGATTCACTGTCAACGAAGATCGCCTCCGGGCCGCGCTACAACGCAACCCGGTCTTGGTTACTGCGTTGAATCACCTCATCGGATACGACAAGGGGGCCGAGATTGCCAAGCGCTCAACCCAAGAAGGTCGGTCGATCATCGACGTGGCTGCCGAGGAGACGGACTTGAGCCGGGAAGAGCTTGAGTCGCTGCTGGATGCGGAAGCGTTGACCCGAGGGGGCACCAAGGGCTAGTTGGAGTCGGGATGGCGGACGCGAACGGCAAGCCGTTCGCGGACGTCCGCGCACCGCCTACGAACGTCTTCTCTCCCAGATCTGCCGGATGTGGCTGTCCGGGTCGGCTACGACTTCGCTGCGCGCGTTCAACATCATCGTGTGACGCTGCTCCGCGTCGAACTCGGGCCATACGGGGAGTCCTGACGACGCCGGTACGCCTGTGTGAGCGAACGTAGCCCAGGCCTCGGTGATGCTGTCTGCCAAGGCTTGCGCTTCTGCCATGTCGCCTTCGTCTCCCAGGCAGGCTCCGAGTGTCGAGAGGTTGTTGAACATGAACGCGGAGTCGAAGCCGTGGAACGCGCCGAAGGCGCCATTGAGTCCCTTGGTCTCGTACTCGAACTGGTACATGTAGGTCTTGCCGTTGCTGGTAGCGCTGTGAATTTCGGCCGCTTGAGTCGAACGTATGCGGTACAGGGCGTCCGACTGAATGCGCTCGAGTACGGTGTAGCTGTCACTGTCCGGCAGGGCGGACTTGTACTCGGCGAGGAGCGCTTTGCGGTCCGCCTTGGTGTTTCCGATGAGGCCGTTGAACAGGCTGTTGCCGATCTGAATGCCCAGCAGCTTGGGCAATGGCATGGCGAGCACGGCAACGCGCCCGTCGTGTCGGCAGTTCCCAACCAACAGGTCGATGTTGCGCACCCGGGCATTCGCCATGGCCACAAGCACGTCGTCAGGCATGAAGTCGGT
This sequence comes from Candidatus Azotimanducaceae bacterium, assembly GCA_965203685.1. Classification (GTDB taxonomy): domain Bacteria; phylum Pseudomonadota; class Gammaproteobacteria; order Pseudomonadales; family Azotimanducaceae; genus VXYL01. The sequence continues at coordinate 2,691,187 of OZ241908.1, read as the reverse complement.
GTGGTAGGCGCCAGCGGCGGGGAGCCGAATGCGGCTCATCTCGCCGTACGGCTCACCCCGTCGGTACAGCATGGTCTGCATCTTGGAGCCGACGATGACGTCGTTCGACACCTCAGCGAGCGCCTCGACATCACCAACAGGGACCTTCATTGCCTTCAAGACATCAACGGTGAACTTGTGGTGGTCGGCAATATCAATCATCACGATCGGCCCGCTCATGACAATGGCCCGATGGAACAAGCCTTCGCTCGTCGGCGAGGACAGCAAGGCCCAAACGCAGGTACCACCCGCGGACTGACCGACGACCGTCACATTCCCGGGGTCACCGCCGAATTGGCCGATGTTGTCTTGCACCCACTTGAGCGCAGCGACGACGTCCATGAACCCGCGGTTGCCCACGCAGACGTCGTCGTCGAAGAGCCCGTCACCGGCGAGGAAGCCGATTCCGCCCAGGCGGTAGTTGACGCCCACGACGACAACATTCCCTCGTTTGGCCAAGCGAGCGCCGTCCATGCTGGCAAGACTGCTGCCGCCGCTGGCCAGTCCACCGCCATGGATCCAGACCATCACCGGCAGCTTGTCGCCCGAAACGGAAGGCTCCGCTGAAGTCCAGACGTTGAGGGAGAGGCAGTCCGGGCCTGGGTCGGTCATGCCGCCCAGCATCTTCATCATCGCCACACCGGCCTTCGGCATCAGCCAGTCGGGGGCCGACGGCACTTTCTGCGGGGCCGACGGGCCGTACCGGGTCGCGTCGAACGTCCCGGTGAAGGCCGCAGGCGGTTTCGGCGGTAGCCAGCGGTTGATGCCCTCAATGGGTGCGGCGTAGGGAATGCCCTTGAAGCTGTGGATACCGGCGGAAGACTGGCCGCGGATCAATCCGTTGCCGGTCGCGACTTCCGGGGATGTCGGGTCCGGTGCGGTCGGTACCTGTCTGGATGTGCTCACCAGTGATTCCTCGTTGGTCAAATGTGGCGCGGTCGAGGGGAGTCACCTAGGGTCACAACATAACCTCGGTCGCGGCCCGTATGCCTGCCCGCACAGCACCGTCCATGTATCCGCTCCACAGGTCCGAGGTCTCCGTCCCGGCCCAGTGAACGCCGGTGTCCGGTTCGCGAAGCGTGCGGCCGACCCGCGTCAGTGCACCGGGAGGCAGGTACGACACGCAGTTCGCTGCCCACGGGTCCTGGCTCCAGTCGTACTCGGCGTAGTCGAGCGGCGACAGCGCGCGATCGCCGAAAAGTCCGGCAAAGGACTCCAGCGTGAGCTTGCGCCGTAGGTCCTTGTCGCGTGGCATCGCGGCCTCGTCCGTAACGAAGCCGACCAGGATGCCGGGCGTACCGGACGCTGGCGAGTTGTCGTAGGTCAGGCCCACGAAACCGCCGCTCAGCGCCTGTCCGCTAAACCCGGCACCGCGCCAGAACGCCGTGGGATAGACCGCGTGCACCTTCGCACCCGTACCTCCGGCCCATACCCGATTAAGCTCCTGGCGTGCGGCAGCGAGCGGGGGTGAGAACTTGATGCGCACGGCATCCGCGGGGGACATCGCCACAACCACCTTCCGGGCCGTGGTCTCCCCATTCGTGGTACGCACCCGAACTGCGCCTTCGGAGCGCTCGATCTCAACCACCGCCTCGTCCAAGTGAACCACGTCTCCGAGTTCGGCAGCGACGGCCAACGAGACCGCCTGTGAGCCCCCCTTGATCCGCCACCGCTGTGCCTCGTCGGTCAGGTGGTCCAAGTCGGTGGCCGAGCGGATGTAGTAGAGGTAGTAGAGCAGCGAGACCTCCGCCACGTCGCCGCCGACGGCCGCCGCCACGTCCAACGCGACGAGCTGACGGGCGACGGCTGTCTTCACCGAGGTGTTGAGCCAGTCGCCCACCGACATGGCATCCCACTCCCGCGCTGACGTTGCGCGCCACGGTGCATCGGGCGACAGCCGCCGGGCCATACGATTCAGGCGTCGCCGAGCGCGCCGATAGTCCAGCCAGTCGCGCAGCCCGACATCTGCGTCGGAGTGGTCGACGAAGCGCCCCTTGGAATAGGTCGGGAAACGCCCAATGCGAAGTTCGCGCATCAAGCCGAGGATCGCATCCTGCGTCGGTCCGACCCATTGACCGCCAGCCTCCGCGACCCCACCCTCCGCGACGGGCTGGTTCAGGGTCCGGCCACCGACGCGGTCGCGCGCCTCCAGTACGGCGATGTTGCGGACCCCGTGTCTCGTCAGATGACGCGCCGCGACCAGCCCCGACAGACCGGCACCCACGATCACAACATCCTTGTCTAGGACGCGTTGTCGTGGTGCGCGGGGGTCTTGTTCCGTAGCGATCGTGTCCGCCGCGGTGTCCCGGACTCCCGCGAGGGTTCCGGCCAGTGCGCCGACAGACCAGGTCAGGAAATCTCGACGCCTTGGTGGCAAGTTGGCCTCCGCCGGTTTGTCGTCAGCCTACCGTAGCGCGGCAGTTGACCTCGCGCCAGTTAAGCGGCACTAGGCGGAACTAGGGGGCGAGCGCGCAGATGCTTGAGTGGGTGGCTGCGGCGCTCAGCGCGGGGGTCTGGAGCTTGCAAGGCGTCGACCCAGGCCGTGGAAGGGTGAACAGTCACGACCGCAGGTCCTGACGGCCCTGCCGACGGGTCGGCGCCGCTCAAACGGCGTGCGACTTGTCGGAGCCCTCGGCGATCCGCCGCGCGGGGTAGCTGACGTAGTCGCATCCGGACTCGTCCTGCATCTCGCGGATGCGCCGGAAGATGGCGCCCACGTCGTAGTCGGCGCGTGCAGCGAACTGGTCGCGGACCGCGCGGACTTCGGCGATGATCGGGTCACGCTTGGTCGGTTCCATGTCCAGTCTCCATCAGTTCGTTGGGTGTGCAGATCATCGGCGGTTCGTAGCCCGCCTCCCTGCACACGCGCTCGATCCGCACACGCATCGCGGCGTTGGCGATGTGCCGGAAGTTCCACGTCACTAGGTACTCCACGCCGTTGGTCACGGCAACGGCAATGTGCGCGGCATCCGCGGCAGCTTCGCGCGGAACCGCACCGAGATCAAGCAGGCGGCGCGCAAGATCCTCCGCGTCCGCCGTGGCGTCCAGTAGCGCAACGCCTTGGAGCGCGACCAGACGTGCGTCCGCCGCACTCCGGTCGCCGGCCCGGCACTCCGCCACCACGAGTTCCGACGCGACGAGATGGAACCTGGCGGCGGCGTCCCGCCACCACTCGCGGGTCACTTCCTGGTACGCCGCGACCACCACATCCCGCGACGGTCGGGCCGTGAGGTTAACTCACGAAGGAAGTCTCGATGTAGACGGTCGGGTTCATCTGCGGCGGCTGGTCTCTCAGCGACCGTTTCGTCCAGTCCCCGTTGTCGCCCAACGTCGTGCGGTTTGCAACCGTTCGTCGTGCTGGCCTTGCCCAAAGTCGTGTCGGTGAGCGCGATGCGCTATGGCCGATTGGCCTTGATTGGATCCGCAGCGGACGGTCGTACGGTCCCCACGCGACGGTCCCCCGCACGCCAGCGTGAACTGTCATCGGGTCCGAAGCACCCCGGCGCTCTCGGCGCTTGGGTTCACGGCACCGATTGGGTGGGGTACTGCGGCACGACCAGCCGTAGTGACTCGACGGTCGGCAAAGGCCGGTGAGATGAGCCCGGCCGCTCGAAAGCGGGAGAATCTGGCGATTGTTCGCAGAGTGTCAGAAAATCTCTATATTTTCTGACGAAACTGACGTCATGGAACCATTGAGCACGACGATCCTGCTACACGCGCAAGCACAGCCCGAAGGCGCGCCGGTGCTGGCGAAGGGATTACTGCATCTCGGCAGCCGGGCGGCGGTCGACCAGGCTCTGTCACGGCTTGTGCGGCGTGGCGCGCTGATGCGGGCGGGTCGAGGCGTGTATGTTCTACCGGTCGAGCGCCGGTTTGGCCGGCGGTCGCCGTCCGTTGAAGTAACCGTCGCGGAGCTGGCAAAGGCGCGCGGAGAGCGCATTGCGAATAGTGGTGCGATGGCCGCGAACGTGCTTGGCCTGACCACGCAGGTGCCCGTCAAACACGTTTTTTTGACGTCAGGACCGAGCCGAACGTTGACGCTCGGCCGCGAGCGGATCGAATTGCGCCATGCGCCGGCGTGGCAACTGGCGCTGGCCGGTCGGCGTGCCGGCGAGGCCATCCGGGCGCTCGCTTGGCTGGGGCGTGACAAGGCCGGTGCGGCGACGCGGGCAGTCCGGCAAGGACTGAGCGAGGACGAGCGCCGGGAGCTTGCCAGCGTGAGCGCGCAGTTGCCTGGGTGGCTGGCCGCGGCCGTGAGCGGGGTGGTCCATGGCTGAGTTGCTTCGACCGGATCCCGCGGCCAAGACAGGGCTCTACCGCGTCGGAAAGGCGATCGTCCCCGCCATGCCGGGCTCGCGGTACGCCGTGTTCGCGGCCTGCCACTCATCGCTCGCCAGCATAGACCGTAGCGCGTCTAGGGACGGATAGCGCACAAGCACGAAGTGCTCCCATTCATCGTCGCTGACCATCGCCTGGTCCGCAACGAGGGACATTTCGACCTTACCGCCTAGGTCTTGGATCAGACGTGAGGCGACCTCACCGTAGCGGTAGAACGACGCTCGTCCCCCGTCGCCGTGATAGCGCAGCAGGTTGACGACGAAGACTTCATCCTCGGACGCCCGCTGTATGTCCTCGAGCGGCGGTGGCGTCACGGGCACGGGGCCAGCGCCGCGCGCGAAGGCGTAGAGCAGGCGCGCCGACAGGCCCGCGGTGCGGTTCGGGATTGCGGCTTGGTACGCGGCGTTCTCCTGCATGTCCAACCAAGCTGCTCGACGCGGGTAGTAGACGAGCGCCACGCCGTCCCAGTCATCTCCCGCGACGCTGTTGCCGCTGTAGAGCACGCGCCCGCCGCGAGCGGCGATTTCGCGGCCGGCGACCGCACCGTAACGGGCGTAGCGTTCCCGGCCGCCTGGTTCGGCGTACTTGAGCAGATTCACCATGACGATCGGACCGTCATCGGGCCGAGCACGAAGCCCCGCGATGCTCTCGGCGCTCGGGTTCACGGCGCTTGTCGGGTTCGTCATCGGATCGACGCCATCGATCTGGTTACTTTGCTCGCTACGGGATCGACTGTCGTGCGGGTGGCACGTATCCCTCGCCGCTCGACCAGACCAGGGGGAACTCCGCGCTGTCCATGAGGTCGCCGTTCTCGAGGGTAGGGGATTTGCCCGCGTCCAGGGCAACCCCTTCACGCTCGCGGTAGCGAACATCGTCGCCCAGATAATGCAGGGAGGCTGCGCGGCGGTCCTGGCCGCTGGAGTTCCCGGTAGCGCCGTGCACGGTATTGGCGTGGTGGACGATGATGTCGCCGGGCTCAGCAGGGTAGTAGACGATGTCGTATTCGCCCGTGGCGCCTTCGATGTCGGGCAACTGCGGCAGCGGCGAGCCGGGCAACGGCATCTGGGTCACGAACCCGTTGGCCGCATGCGTCTGCCAGAGGTGGGAGCCCCTGACGTATCCCATCATGCCGTTGTCGGCCCGGATGGCGTCGAGTGGAATCCAGACCGTGCAGCACTTGTCTCCGGTTACGTGGAAGTAGGGCATGTCCTGGTGAAATGCGGTGCGGTGCAGGGATGACGCCTCCTTCAGGAACAATTGCTCGCCGTAGAAGTTGGTTCGATTCGAACGCATCAGGCTGGCGACAACCTCCGGCAGCGGCGGACCGCAGCAAAGCGCGGCCAAGGCGGGAAACAGGCGCCAGTTGAAACTGCTGATGCAGAACCGTCCTGTCGCCGATGCGACCCCAGGGGAGACGAACTTTGCGCCGCTCGCCTCGATCATCGGCGTGAGGGCTTTGAAGTCCACGAAATTGACGCTGGCTTGATCGGCGGATATTTCCTGCGCGAAGGCCGATTCGAGGCGCTCGATCCAGTCCTGGTCGAGCAGACCGGGCAGGTGCACGACGCCATGGTCGCGGTAGTGCCGTCGTTCCTCGTCGGTAATGTCCCTCATGGTGCCGAGCACCGGCCATCTGGTTTGGCCGGTGCCGCCACGGTCACGTAAGATGGCGACCGTCTCCGCTGTGTTGGCTTCGTCATCCTCAATCATACGCTTCCCGACACCGAGCCAACCCCGTTGATGTGTTCGACTGGCTGATGGGCGCCGCCAATCTCGCACCGTCCAACCGAGTGTTCGCCATCGCCTTGGCAGCGCTCCTACTGGTCGGTGTCTACGCACCTGCATCCGAATCCCCACCTTCCCAATCGACGGTTCCCGATGTGAACCCTGTGCGCGTGGTCATCGTGACGATGTGGGAACGGGGAGCGGACAAGGGCGACGAGCCGGGCGAGTTCCAATTCTGGAAGGCGCGAAGGGCGCTGAGCGAACGCTTCGCCCTGCCACAGGGTGACCATGACCTGTACTACAACCGCGAGTCCCAGATCCTTGGCATGGTCACCGGCGTCGGCACCGCGAAGGCAGCCGCTACGACCATGGCCGTCGGTCTCGACCCGCGCTTCGACCTCACGCGCGCCTACTGGCTCGTAGCCGGCGTTGCCGGCATCGATCCGGAGGACGCCTCGATCGGCTCGGCGATCTGGTCCGCCTATCTCGTCGACGGCGACCTCGGCTACGAGCTTGACGCGCGAGAGATTCCCGCCGACTGGGAGACGGGGTTCTTTGCGATCGGGTCGACTTCCCCGACCGACCCGGACAAGCGAGATCCGCGCGGCGAGGTGTTCCTCGTCAACCCGGGTTTGCGGGACTGGGCCTTCGAGCTGACCAAGGACCTGACATTGCCCGACGATCCGGCCCTTGCGGCCGCCCGCGCTGCGTACGTCAACCATCCTAACGCCCGGAAGCCGCCGTTCGTCGCCCGCGGCGGTCACATCGCCGCGGCGACCTTCTGGCACGGCGCGCTCAAGAACGCCTGGGCCAACGACTACGTGCGCTACTGGACGGAAGGCCGCACCGATTTCTTCACCTCGGCCATGGAAGACACGGGGACGTATCGGGCCATCGACTACCTGGACCGCGCGGGCCGCGTGGACGCGAGCCGGTTCATGGTGCTGCGCGCCGGGAGCAACTACACGATGCCGCCACCGGGGGTCAGCGCGGCCGAGTACCTGCTGCGGGAGAGCGAGGGCTATTCCGGGATGATCGCCTCGCTGGAGTCGCTCTATCTCGTCGGTTCGACCGTCATCGACGAGCTGCTCGGCAACTGGCCTCACTACGCCGAGCACGTGCCGGGCGTGGACGCCGATTGATGTCGACGTTCCTGGGGCTCGAGAGCCCGGTTGCCATTGCCCATCGGGGTGGCGCGGCCGAGCATCACGAGAACACCATGGCCGCCTTCGAACATGCCGTTAAGCTCGGCTACCGCTGCATCGAGACCGATGTCCGGGCAACGGGCGACGGGGTGGCGGTGGTCTTCCACGACGAGAACCTGGACCGGCTGACCGGGAGCACCGGGCCGCTGGTGGCACGGGACTGGGCGGAACTTGACGACGTGCGGGTCGCGGGGAGGGAGCCCATAATACGCCTCGACGACCTGCTCGGCTCATGGCCGGACCTCCGCCTCATCATCGACCCGAAATCCGACGACGTCGTCGCACCGTTGATCGAGGTTCTGCGTCGCACGAATGCGCGCGACCGCGTCTGCGTCGGCTCGTTTTCCGCCCCTCGCCTGCGTCGGATCCGAAGCGATGCTCCGGGCTGCACGTCCTGCAGCCCAGCCGAGGTGGTGCGGCTGCGCGCGGCATCCTGGGGCATCCCGACTGGCAAGCTGTCCGCCGACTGCGCGCAGGTGCCGGCGCGCCAGCCGCTCATCGGAGGCCTATCGATCCCGGTCGTCGATGCGGCGTTCCTGCGCGCTGCCCACGCCCGGGGCATGCCCGTGCAAGTCTGGACAGTGAACGACGACGCCGAGATGCAGCGCCTGCTCGACCTCGGCGCAGACGGCATCATGAGCGACCGCGTGACAGCGCTGAAGGGCGTGTTCGAACGGCGCGGGCTTTGGCGCTGACAGAACGGTTGGGAGGAACCATGACCGACGACTTCCAAAGGGTCCGCAGGAGGCTTCGGCTCGCTGTCGTCGGCATGGCGCTGGGCATGTTCCTGGCGGTGCTGAGCCAGACCGTCGTTGCCACGGCGATGCCGGCGATCATCGTCGAGCTGGGCGGATTCGGCCGCTACGCCTGGGTCGCCACGGCCTATCTGGTTGCGGCCACCGTGACCATGCCGATCGCGGGCCGCATCGCCGACATCTATGGCTGCAAGCGCGTGCTTCTCGCGGGCATCGTGCTTTTCACCATCGCGTCGATCCCGGCAGGTTTGAGCCAGACGTTGAACGAGCTGGTGGCCTACCGCGCTCTGCAGGGCATCGGCGGCGGGGTGGTCATGATCGGCAGCCTGGTCGGAATGGCCCAGCTATTCCCACCCGCGCGGCGCGCCCGCTACCAGGCGCTAGCGGCCGCCGTCTACGCCCTGGCCTCGGTGCTGGGCCCCGCTTTGGGCGGGTTCATCACGGATGGAATCGGGTGGAACTGGGTGTTTCTCATGAACGTCCCGCTTGGCGCGATCGTCTTGGCGGTCGTCGTTGCGACCCTTCCGAATCTACGGGCCGGGGTCGATGCCGCCAAGCTGGACTACGCCGGGATGGTGTTGCTGTTGCTTGCGGTGACCCCGTTGATGGTCGCCCTGTCGTCCGGCAGCGTCGTGTTCGACTGGTTGTCTTGGCCGATCGTCGCCTGCCTGGCCTTCGGCGCAGTGATGACCGCGGTTCTGGTCACCGTGGAGACGCGCACCGAAGGTCCGATCCTGGCCGTGGACATCTACCGCAGCCAAGGGGTTCCGGTGTCGTTGGCGGCGTCGGTGCTGACCGGGTTCGGGTTCTACGCGGCGCTGCTGTTCGTGCCCCTGTGGCTGTTCACCGGCAGCGGGATGTCTGCCAGTGGGGCCGGCAGCCACCTGACCCCGATGCTGCTCGGCATGGTGGTCGGCGCGGTGGTCATGGGCCGTCGTCTCTCGCAGGACAAGGGCACACACCGGAGGTTGGCCTTGACGAGTACGGGCGTCACATTCGTCGCGCTGTTCCTGATGTCCACCACCCTAACCGAGGGCGCGAGCATCATCGCGACCGACGGGGCCATCGCCGTGGTCGGGCTCGGACTCGGCGGAATGCTGGCGACTTTCGGTTCGGCGGTGCAGGGCGCCGTACCCCAGAACATGCTGGGTGCCGCGACCTCGTCGTTGTCGTTCTACCGTTCAGTGGGCGGCATGTTGGGCGTCGCGTGCGCGGGCGCCGTGCTGACGAACCGACTTCGCGAGGGTCTTTCCGATGCCTTGTCCTCCGGCGTGTCGTCGACCGGCGCTTCCGTACAGTTGCAGCCGAATTGGCTCGGCACCGTGCGGTTGGATCCGCGATCGGTGTCCGATGGGCAGTCGACGGAGGTGGTTGCCGAACTGCAGCGGTCGGGCCTGGATCAGCAAGTCGCCGAAGCGTTGGCCGAGGCGTTTCCTTCGGCACTCACCGGTGCCATCGGGGAGGTCTTCCTGGTGACTGCGGGTGTCGTGGTGCTCGCGTTCGGGCTGTCGGCGTTCCTGCGTTCGGAGAATGAGGACGAGACCCGGTAGTGTTTCGCGGTCGGCTGGCGGCTGGCTGGTCGGAGACCGGCCCCCGTGATGCGCCGGTGGCGGCCGAGGCGCCGGTGGGCGGGCTGTCAGGCCGCGACCTGCAGCCCGGAGTCGCGTTCGACCTCGCCCTTGGGAGCGAGGGGGCCCGCCCCGGGATTGCCGGTTGGGGACGGATGAAGGTGGGTGATTTCGACGGCGAGGCCCCGACCGAGGAGGGGGGCGCCCGCATCGACGGTAGGGTGACCACCGGGGTCCTAGGCGTAGACGCGGAGTGGAGCCGCCTACCGGCCGGCGTGGCGGTGTCCATGAGCGAGGGCGAGGGCAGTTTCGCGCAGCCGGGAGTGGACTCCGGTGCCATCGGGAGCACCATGACCACGGTGAGCCCATATGCGCGACTTGCGCTCGCCGAGCGGACCTCGGCATGGGGCCTGCTCGGCCTCGGCAGTGGGGAGATGACGATCGTGCAGGCGGCTAACGACTGGGGCCAGCCGCGGCGCAGGACGCGGACCGACCTGAGGATGCGCTTGGCGGCTTTGGGTGGTCGGGGAGCGCTCTTGGATGCGGGCGAGACCGGCGGGGTAGACCTCGGGCTCAGAGCCGATGCGTTCTTTGTGGAGACTGTGGCGAAGGCGGTTTCGAACGAAGGCGGCACGACGGCGGCCACGAGCCGGGTGCGCCTCGCCCTCGAAGGCAGCCGGTCGTTCGAAACGGGCGACGGCGTGGTGATGACTCCTGGTCTGGAGTTCGGCCTTCGTCATGACGCCGGGGACGCGGAGACCGGGATCGGGGTGGAGCTCGGGGGGCGCATCTCCCTGAGTGATCCGACGACGGGCCTTGGCGTGGAGGCGCGGGTGCGCGCGATGGTCGCGCACGAGGATTCGGCCTACCAGGAGTGGGGGGCGTCGGGCTCGGTGAGACTCGACCCCGGTTCTCGGGGCCAAGGGCTCTGGTTCCGCTTGGCGCCCACTTGGGGGGCAGCCTCTAGCGGTGTCGACCGGCTGTGGTCCATACACGACGCGCGGGGCTTGGCACCTGATGCAGGATTCGAGCCGGAGCGCCGTCTGGAGGGCGAGATCGGCTATGGCGTCGCCCTGTTCGACGATCGATTCTCGGGCACGCCGAACCTTGGCTTCAGGCTCTCGGACAGGGCTCGCGCGTACCGCGCTGGCTGGCGCATAACGTCGGGGACTCGCGGTGGTCCGACGTTCGAGGCCAGTCTGGACGCGACGCGTTGGGAGGCTGTGCAGGTCAACGGCGTGGGCGCCGGTGCGGTCCCCGAAGTTGACCACGGCGTGGTGCTGCGAAGCGTCGTTCGCTGGTGACCGGGTGATGTTCGACCCTAGTGCATCACAGCCCGGGACCCACACCGGCTTCTTTTTCGACGCCTGAAGCGCGGCGCTGGGTTTCAGGTTGCGGGGCGGGATTGGCTGTGAAGCCGGGCAAGCTAGCCGGCACCGGGATCAGCGTCAAACCCGGTTTTGGATTGCGGGGCTGGTGGCCGGGAGCCTGCCTGCGGCCACCAGCACGCTCCTCGTCGGGCCGCCCGGCGCCTGCGCCCGCATCTACCGGCCGCCACCGCCTTCAACGCCCGCTCGCCCGCGGGCTGGACGTAGACTGGCGTTTGGATCTTACGGATAGAGCGTGCTTGGGAACTCACCGGCCTCAGTCGAGCGCCGGAGTGCTCTGCGGCAGCCTCCGCACGGGAACGAGCTGCTCAACAGTAGCGGCCAGGTTCAGGAGCTTCTGCTCGGCCCAGGCCTCCGCCAGGAACTCGATCGCCACGGGCAAGCCATTGGCGCCGAAGCCGGCCGGGACGGAAATCGCCGGGAGACCCGACGCAGCGGCGAGCTTGCAGTTGAAATGGCCTTGCTCCTCACCGAGTGGAGCAGCTTCTTCGGTGGCGGTGGGATATACGAGCACGCCGACATCGTGATCGTGCATGAGCGCGAGCAGTTGGCGGCGGAGTGCGGCGCCAGCGGCGTGCGCCTCGAGGTAGGCGGCGCGCGATTTGCGCTCGGGATCGGCAAGGATGTTGGCCCAGTGGCCGGCGACGACCGGCTCGAGTCGATCGTGTGCGGCGACGGACTCGAACGATTGCACCGGGAGATCGGGGTGGCGGCGCAAATAGGCTGTCAGGTCATGGACGATGTCGTAGTCGTCCACGAGAAAGGCAACGGGTCCCCGGGTGTCGGCCTTGAGCTCTGCAAGGTCCGCGATCTCGACTATGGATGCGCCGCCTTCGGTGAGCGTGGCGAGAACGTGTCGAATACGCGCGTTCGTCGACGCGTCGTCCTCAAACCAATCATTGAGCACGCCGAGGCGCAGCTTCGTGAGGTCCATGTGGCGGAGGTCCGCAAGATAGCTGCCCGGGATCTTGCCGCGCGACGCGGTGGTTTGGGGGTCCGCCGGGTCATAGCCGACCGTTGAGTCCAGCATGATCGCGAGGTCGCGGGTGCTACGTGCCAGCGGACCACCGATATCGCGTGAGCTCGAAAGCGGGACGATGCCGTGCCGGCTGCTCAAACCTTGCGTGCCCCGAAGGCCCACGAGGTTGTTGTGTGCGGACGGCACACGAATCGAGCCGCACGTGTCGCTGCCCATCCCCGCCGCGCCGAAATTGGCGGCAACACCGGCACCGGTACCGCCGCTCGAACCTCCCGCGTGACGGTCGAGACCGTAAGGGTTTTTCGTCATGCCGAACGCGGAGCCGCGAGTGGTCCAACCGAATGCGAATTCGTGCATCGTCGTCTTGGCCAGGATGATCGCGCCTGCGTCCTTGAGCTTTGCGACTTGGCTTGCATCGTTCTTCGGCCAGTGCCCTTCGATGATCGCGGAGCCAGCGGTGGTCGGCGCGTCGATGGTTTCGTAATTGTCCTTTACGAGAACGGGAATCCCGTGCAGCAGCGAGCGCGGTCCCGAGCGCTCGCGCTCGTCGTCGAGCGCCTGCGCCTGGGCACGGGCGTTGTCGTTCATGCTCTGGATCGCATTCAACGCGGGGCCTTGCTGGTCGTAGGCTTCAATTCGGCGCACATACCAATCGACCAAGTCGACGGACGAGAACGTAGCGGACGAGAGTTGCGCCTGGAGCTCCTCGATCGAGGCGTCCATCGGGTCGGCGCTCACGGCGACGCTCCAAACAACACAGACAGTCGACAAGATTCGTTGCATTGATGCGCGCTCCTGGAACATCTGACGCCACTGTTCCCGTTTACGTGAGGAAACTCAACTGGGCAATGGCATTTCATGCCGTGAGCACTGGCGGGGGCCAACACTGATCCACGAAAGTTGGCACCATCGGTCGCCGGCTGGCACCAGGACTCGTCGACGGCGTGTGCGGCGGCGGATGTCAGCCGGCCCTGCGTGCCGTCGGACGGTTCATGGCTCACGTGGACGACTTTCGGGGCTGGAGGAATGCGGGTCAAATCCAACGCGGTGTCGGGCACGACAAGGCGAGCCGAGGGTGGCTGGCGCGCCACGTGGGGCTCCGCAGACGAGCGTGGATTGAGCGGCCGGGAAGGGGATCGGTGCGACGGCTAGCTGTGCGGCGCATGGAGATCGGCGCGCCCGTGTCCGCCCGGGGCGCCAACCGGCCGTGGGAGCCTGTTGCGACCGGAATCCGGTTGATACCCTTGCCCGCTTACCATGAATTCTCCCCGGAACGTGCCGCCGTCGCCGTCGCCTTCGCTCGGCGCAACGACCCTGTCCGCCGCGGTGCTGTCGATCGTGCTGATGGGCGATGCGCTCATCTACGTCGTGCTTCCGGTGAGCGCCGGAGCCTTCGGAGTCAGCATCGTCTGGGTCGGGGTGCTGCTCTCCGCCAACCGCTTCGTCCGAATCGTGTCCTACGGCGCGATCGCACGGGCGACCACCGCCTGTGGACTGCGGCCGGCGACGATCGTCGCGTGCATCGGGGGCGCATCGTCGACGGTGATGTACTGGCTCTTCGATGGCGGGTGGCTCCTGCTCGTCGCACGGCTGCTATGGGGCCTCTCCTTCGCCGGCCTTACCCTCACCACCCTCGCCTATGCCGTCGCGGACCGTCGCCGCGCGGGCACCCGGGTTGGCCTCAGCAGCGCCATCCAGCAGTTCGGCTCCGTTTTCGCCCTGACCGCGGGAGCATGGATCGCCGGCCAGTTCGGACCCAAGTCCGCCTTCCTCTTTCTCGGTCTCGCCTCCTTCCTCGCGCTGCCGTTCGCGATCGCCCTCCCGCGCGAGCGAGCCGAGCCGGGCGCGAGCCGACCCCGATGGCTCCCGAAACCCCATGCACTCGACTGGCTGTTCTTTGCCGTCGGATTCGCGGTCGATGGCGTCTTCGCGATGACGATCACGATCATCCTCGCCGACCTCGTGTCCCTCGAGGCGGCGATCCTCGGCGGGGGCATCGTTCTGTCGCTCCGGCGCGTGGGGGAGGCGGTGTTCGCTCCCATCGGCGGCTGGCTCGGCGACCGGCTGGGCAGCGAAGCGGCGCTCTTCGCCGCGACGGCGTTGACGCTAGGGGGCCTCGCCGCCATCGCGCTTGGCGGGGTCTACGCCGGCACGGGAGCCGTCATCGTGGGGCGGGCGGCGATCGCCGCGCTCGGTCCGGCGACGGTGGCGGTCCGAAGTCCGCCCGAGCAGCTGATGCACCGCATGGCGACGATGCAGACCTGGCGCGACTTCGGGGCCGCGCTCGGCCCGTTGCTCTCCGGCTTCTTCCTCGCCGGCTTCGCGATTTCCGCGATCTATCTCGCGCTCGTCCTCATCCTAGCCGCCGCGCTTCTCGTGCAGCTCTTCCGCATGAGCTGGCGGAAGAGGTAGGAGGAATGGAAGTTCACAAGTTGCTGTTTTGCAAAGGTTATTTGTGTGCAAGGGTCGGGCGACCCCACATTTGACCCACCGCAAATATTGCGACTTGGCGCAACGTCACGAGACAAAGGCGGGGTTTGGGCACTACCCGCGCGGGGCCGCCCCTGGCGGCCGCAAGGCGTCGGCGTCGGTATCGCGAAGACCGGTTCGCTGCATGTCGGATCGCCGTTGGGAACGGCTTCCGCAGACTCACGCTTCGCAACCCGGACGGGGGGCTATACGGTGTTGTACGCGTTCCCGGACTCCTGCACCGCGTTCATAGAAACGATCGTCAGGGACAGGTTCGCGCATGGCCGAACACGGAAGGTCGCGCTTCGCGAGATCACCGGACGCGCGTGGGTCCGTATGTCGTCGGAAGGAAACACGCCGCTGACGCTTCTCGACCTTCGTGCAGATGGTTGCACGCGCATCGGGGCTTCGACGGACGTGGTGAAGACGAGAAATCTCCCAGCGGGGCGCGCCTTCGGCAAGGCCATTCATGCCGAACAGCCGGATGTCGACGGATTGGTCTATGCGTCCCGCCTGACGGGTGAGGATGTTTACGCGATCTACAACGAAAAGGCGGTCTTCGGACCGAGACTGTCGCGGGAACCATTCGGCCTCGACGCGGGCGTGAGAAGCTGTCAACGTGATGAACTTGCCGGGGGAGGTCCACGTTTCAAGGAAAGATGACAAGAGTAAGACTGAGTGAACGGTCATGGAGCCTCGGGTCGGAGGTCGGCAGCGGCGGCTTCGGCCGGGTTGTCGAGGCCGCGACGGAAGGCATGGGTCAGTGCGTGGCGAAGCTGGTGCCGAAGGACCCGGGGGCGGGACGCGAGCTGCTGTTTGTCGGCCTGGACGGCGTGTGCAACGTGGTGCCAGTTATCGATAGCGGCGAAGCCGGAGATCACTGGGTCCTGGTTATGCCCCGGGCGGAGCGTTCGCTCCGGAATCGTCTCGACGCGGGCGCTATGAGCACCGAAGAGGCGGTGGCGGCGATAAAGGACGTGACCGACGCGCTCGTGGATCTCGCGGGGGGAGGGGTCGTACACCGGGACATCAAGCCGGAGAACACGCTCCTTCTGGACGGACGCTGGTGCTTGGGAGACTTCGGCATTTCCCGGTACGCGGAGGCCACGACCGCGACGGACACGCGGAAACATGCGCTGACGTCGGCGTACGCTGCGCCGGAGAGGTGGCGGTTCGAACGGGCGACGGCCGCCACCGATGTCTACTCGTTGGGGGTGATGGCGTACGAGATGCTCTGCGGAACCCGTCCGTTCGCGGGCTCGCGGGAGGCGTTGCGCGAGGCACACCTACACCAACCGCCGCCCGCGCTCGACGGGGTCGCGCCCGGGCTGTCCGCCCTGGTCGCGGAGTGTCTGGCGAAACCGCCGGGCGCGCGCCCGAGCGCCAATGTTGTCGCGGAGCGGCTCCGGGTGAGTGCGATTGCCCGGACTCCCGATGGCGGGCGCGGTTTGGCGAGGTTGCGGGAGAGCAATTTGGCGGAGGTGGCGAGCCAGCGGAAGGCCGAGAGCGAAGCGTCCGCTAGGAGGTCCGCCGCAGAGGTCAGGAGGGAGCTGTTCCGCTCGGCGGAGACGTTGTTGCAGGGCGTCTCGAGGGGGCTCTACGACGCGATCCGGTCGTCCGCGTCCGCAGCGGAGGCGACGCCGCCGGCGCGTGGCTGGACGATCAAGCTTGGCGAAGCGAGTCTGAATTTCGGCCCCGCCTTCGAGACGTCGGCGAGCCCGTGGATGTGGGAGCCGCCCGCGTTCGACGTGGTCGCCCATGCACAAGTCTCGGTCACGATACCGATCCGCCAGAACTACGGAGGCCGGAGCCACTCGCTGTGGTATTGCGACGCGCGTGAGGAAGGCCGGTTCCAGTGGTTCGAGACTGCATTCATGGTGACGCCGGTCATTCCGGAGCGGGGCATCCTCGACCCGTTCGCGCTGGATCCCGGAGAGGACGCCGCGCAAGCGCTTTGGCGGGGACTGGGTAGCCACCAGGTCGCGTGGCCGTTCGAGCCGGTGAATGCGGGCAGCCTGGAGGAGTTCGTCGATCGCTGGGCGTCCTGGTTCGCGGACGCGGCGAGCAGCAGGCTTAGGCATCCGGGTAGGATGCCCGAGCGATCCGCCGAGGACACCTGGCGGCGCTGAGTGGGTTCGAAGGTCCGACGTTCCCCGCAGCCCCCGTTCCGCTTCATGCGCGACGAGGACGGCGACGGGGTGGTCTGCGAAAAGCGGGAGGGAAATGGCTGGCGCTTTCGCCTGCAAGCTGGGGATGAAGGCGATACTCATCACGCGACTGGCGGAAAGACGGGCGACTTGCTGGCGCTCTGGTACTTCGAACAGGGCTTTGGCGCGCATGCGATCCGGACGCTGGTCGACGCCGACCGCGCGTGGGGACTTGGCAAGGCGGCCCGGTGATCGCCGACGAGTGGGTGGTGGTCGGCCTAGACTTCGGGATCGACATCGACACGACGTTCGAGTTCGAATGGAAGCCGGGGCACATGTGCGCGTCGCAACGGGTCCACCTGGGGCTGGAGGGCGCGTAGTCCTCCGTGCCGTGGGAGAACGCGCTCGGTGGTGGGGTCGACGGAGAATGAACCGTTGTCCACGCTGCCAGGCACATAGAGCGCGGCGGCGGGTCGAGCGCGGACCGGACCTACACCCTGCGCGATGCGGCAGCGCATGGGCGAGCGCCCGGCATCGGGCGGTGGCCTCCCGGCAGGCCAAGTTACGGTTGTTGCGGGATCACGGATCGCGGAGTCGAACGCACGGCGGCGAGAGACTGTGCTCGTGTTGGCGCAGTGCGGCTCATCCGACTGGGTCTGAAGGATCCTTCTTGGAGAGCCGGTAGGGACTCGAACCGTGGACGATTGGTGGCCTTGGGTCCAAGCGGCCTTTCCCAACCGTCAGATTGCCAGTGGCATCTGGCTCTTGATTGCGCTTCTTCCTTGCGTTTACAGCAAGACGATCCGCTCGCGCATTCGACCCGTCGTGAAGGCTCTTTTTCATCGGAAGCTGGTCATCCAATTCGGGTCGATGGTCGTCAATGTCGGCGTCCTGTGCTGGTCTTTTTCGACGTTCGGACTTTGGAGTCCAGACCAGATACCCGCGACCGTCTTGTGGACCGTCCTGTCCGGGTTCGCCCTGCTTGGGAGGACGCTCTCGGCAAAGGAAGGCGAAGGCTACTTCAAGCGTCTCCTCCTGGACTGTTTCAAGATCACGGTAGTCCTGGAGTTTCTCGTTGTCGGCCACTTGTTCAGCTTGCCGACCGAGTTGGCGTTCGTGCCCGCCATGACGTTCTTCGTGATGTTGACGGAGTTCTCGCGAGGGAAGGAGGAATTCGCGTCGGTCAGGAGGCTCCTTGAGTGCGTCGTTTTCGCAGTCGTTGCATTCGTGCTGTGGAAGGCCGTCGAGAACATCTGGGACCGGCCCGACGCCTTTTTCACGACCCGAACCGGACGAAATTTCGTCCTTCCCGGAGTGTTGACCATAGCGAGCATACCCTTCGTCTACGTTTGGCACTGCTACTCCGAACTCGAGAACGCCCGCATTCGGATCAACCTCAAGACCTTTCAATCGGACGAGCTGAAGCGATACGCAAGAAGACGTTTGTTCCCTAGGTTCATGACCCGTCCTCGGCTCCTCCGACGTGCGATCCGACAGTTCCACAGTATTCCCGCTGAGACCGGGGATGACGTGGATCGGATCGTCTCGGACGTGCTCGTTCATGAACGGCGCCGGAAGAAACCACTCGACGTCGATGTGAGCTTGGGGTGGAACCCGTACCGGGCCAGCGAGTTCCTCAAGCCGGAGGGGTTCGAGACGAGCGACTACCACAGAGCACCGGGAGGGGAGGAATGGTGGGCCGACTCGAACCACGTTGATCTTGATGGCCAGGTCCTACCGAACACCGCGTGCTTCTATGTCGAAGGACGTGAAGATCTTGCGACGACCTTGAAGCTCAAGGGTCACTTCGGCAGCGACTTCGACCCGACTTTAGCCAAGGAGAGGTTCAACGAGATTGCCCAGGCGCTTCTTGAGCGGAGCATTGCCGGGGACGTCAAACGCGCCCAAGACGCGGTGTGGTCGGAGGGAGACTTCGTTGTGACGGTTCAAGCGACGCGGGTTGCGCGAAAGATGGAGCCCTATCCCAACCAGGCTGGTTTCGAACTGAACTTCGTCCTGGTTCGAGGCGGTTGCGCAGCCGAGGCGATAGCTTGACAAGACGCCGAGTTCGAGCAGCCCTCGGAAGACGTGCTGTCGCGTGGCGGATCGCGGGATCTCGCGCGCCTCGTGGAGCGGAAAGGTCGCCGCCCGGGAGCGCCGGTGGGTTGCCGTGAGGAAGGGCGCTGAGTGGGCCGTGCGCAGCTGCCGATGATGCTGAGAGGTTTCCAGGACGACTCACATGACTCCGTGCACGCGTAGTGCGCGGTTCAACACCGAAGGACGGCGGAGACTTGGACGCCACTCGTTGGCGAGGGTCGGCGCGCTGGCGGAGTCTCGCTCGCCCCCGCTCGGGGATCGGTAGAACGGATGTGCGGCGCAGGTGACTGCCTGCCTTCGAGGGCTCCCCTCCGCGGGCCCGGCTGGCGTTGCTCGTGTGGACGAAAGCGCCGCAGCGGATTCAGTACCTGGGGACCCCGGCCATGACACGGTCGACGAGGGCGACGAAGACGGAGATGTCAGAGAGGTAGTGACGCCAGCGGCCCTCCTCGATTAGTTCCCAGGAGTAGCGTTTCTGCCAGAGGATGATGTCCTCGTCGAAGTACTCGAAAAAGCCCTTGATGGTCGAGATGTCGCGGTTCGGTGGACCGGGCGGGGCGTCGGTCGGCGAAGCCGAATCGAGGAAGGCCACCAGCTCGTACCCGCTTGGCGCCACGCGCCGGCAATCCCGGTACGTGTCGTCGAGCTGCGCCTGGTACTTCTCCGGCAGGAGATCGTGCAGCTTCGCCAGGAGGTGGTGGCGCGGCAGGTCCACGCGGTTGAGGTAGAGGAGCAGCTTGAGCATGGATTCCAGGACGACGCCGAGATTGAAGTGCGAAGCCGTCTTCATCGACACCCACATGTCGTGATGAACACGGCCCTGCATGCCGGGGAACGGGGTCGGTGCGGTTGTCCTGGATCCCGTGGCGGCGGATGTCGGCCTCGACGTGACGGGCCGTCGTCTTGAAGTCGTGGATGCCGTCATAAAGCAGGCGGTAGGCGGCGACTTCCATGTGTGTGTTCTCCGCTAGGTCGGTTGGCGGGCCGCGGTCAGTGCGGTTCGACGATCAGGGACGACCCGTGCTTGGCGAACAGGTCGTTGACGCAGAACCCGCGGCTGCCGACGGGACGACGAGAACTCTCACGAGCATTCACGTTTGCTGCGGGAGATCCAGATCCCTTACGGGTACGAATGGCATTCCCGTTTCTGCTGCCCGCCTGGCTTTGGCGGCGATGACCGACGACAAGTCGAGTCGTTGCGTCAAAGCGTCGTGGAGATCGAGTCCGTCCATGCAGACGACGCTTTTGCCCCGGCCTAGTGCGTGGAGAGGCCCTCGGGAGTGAAACCGCTCTGACTGACCATGAGGCCGCGCGACCACCTCGCCTTGTCTTCGACCTTGGCGTTGAATGAGCGGAGGGTCGCCCCGTCGACCTGGATGTTCGTCCACTTGGCTTCGAGCAGGTAGGTGTCCTGACCGAGCGAGAGGCTGCCGTCGATCTGCTCGCCTCGCAGCCGGAACGAAGCCCGGGCTGCCAGACCGAAGGCGTCGAAGAGGTCCGTGAGGAACTTCTCGAACGCGTAACCTCGAGGTTGTGGATCCATGCGGGAGATGGTGATCAGACGCCCCGCGAGCTCGTTGGCGACGTCCGGGTCCGGCCGCTGGGGGGCGGGGTTGGTATCGGCAGTCTTAGACGGCGGCGGCGAGCCGCCGAGGCGCTCGATGATTCGGAAGAATGCGGCTCGCCCGTCTTCGCCGATCGCCGGGTGGTCGACGACCAGGCTGCTTGCTTCGCGGTAATCCCACAACGCCTGCAGCGTTCGCAACGCGGTTTGGCGGTCCGCCTGGCGCAGGTAGGTGCGCAGGCGCTTCGCCTTGCTGCCCCCGTCCACGGACCAGCGGGGCTGGTCGATGTCGACGCCGAGTTCTTCGGCGAAGAACTCCGAGAACGTGCGGTTGGAGAAGTTCAGGACGTAGCCATCGCCCATGCCGAACACGTTGTCGATGACCAGCATGTCGGTGGTGCGGATGTGTCTCCGAGAGGCGGTGGGCATGCGTCACCTCACGCCGAGTCGGACGAGCCAGGCGTCGATCTGGCCGAAAGCGTCCTGCTGCCACTGATCTGCCGTCCGCCCGGCGAGGAGGGGTGAGCCGTCCACGAACCGCCGAACGCAGACGGGGCCGTAGTCGTCGACGGTGCGGAACTTGCGGGCGATGTTGCGGTAACCCGTCTTGGCGATGTCGACGTCGAGGAGCGGCAAGGTGGCCGAGACGAGGCCGTCGACGCCACCGGGGTGGTTGAGCACGCAGTAGTAGATGTCG
Source organism: Candidatus Azotimanducaceae bacterium (assembly GCA_965203685.1). Lineage (GTDB taxonomy): Bacteria > Pseudomonadota > Gammaproteobacteria > Pseudomonadales > Azotimanducaceae > VXYL01. The sequence continues at coordinate 2,670,216 of OZ241908.1, read as the reverse complement.
TAGGCGTCCTTGGGCTTCTGGCGTTGCGCGATCGCGTAGCCCTTCATGGCGAGCAGTGCGGGGATGCTGGCGACGGCAATGGAGACCAGATTGCGGCCGCCGTCCGGCATGCCCGCGTCGATGGCGACCATCTGGTAGAAGTTCAACGCGAGCTCGGCTCCGTCGGCGCGCTGGACGGCGAAGTTGCTGATCAGTGGCGGGTTGTTCTTCGCGATCACGGCGTCCCTGGGCATGAGGAAGTCGACGACGACGTTGATGGGCGGCCCGCCGTCGCGCGCCGGGACCGTGCGGGCGAGCTGGAAGCGGCGCAAGTCGTGTGCCTGCCGGTAGCCCTGATGCTGGAGCAGCTCGACAAGCCGCGCGTACTCGCCGTCGCCCAGCGCTTCGGCATGGAGGGCGAGGTCGACATCGGCCGTGCCGACGTGCGGCATTTCCGTCTGGCTCAGTAGGAGCCACGGCACGGCGCCGCCGATGACGGCGAACTTGCCCTCGAAGCTGCCGAGGATCTGGCCGATCTCGACCAACACGCTCTTGACCGCGGCGGTGGTCCGGTCGTCGTAGTCGTTCGCGGACTGGGGTTCTACGCGATCCACGGCAGCGTCTCCGTTGCGAGGTGGTCGGCGGCTTCGCGTTCGCGGTCGTTGCCGCACCACAAATCCAGGTAGGTGACGATCGGGCAGGTGCAGAAGAGGCCCGGCAGCGGCTCGATCGCATCGTCGAAGATGCTCTCGTCGGCAATGGCGTGGACGACGACGTTGGGGCCGCTGCCGCCGGGCCCGAGTTCCAACGTCTCCCGCAGGACCCGGGCACCGGCTGGGTCGGTGTAGAAAGACCGGGTTGCGTCACGGCTGAAGGGGGCGATCCACTGGGCGGCCGATGCCAGCGCGTAGACGGCGCGCGGCAAGCCGGGTCGAGCATTGAGGCCGCTGCGGATCAGGTCGTCGAACTGCCGGCCGTGGAAATGCGTGTAGGCGTCGAACCGGTCGCCCCGGGGCCGGCGGTAGTTTTCGCGCCATGTCTGAAGGAGGGCATCCGGCTGGGTGAGGACGACACCGTCGTGGCGCCGGTCGACCCACTCCCGTTCGAGGAGGGCCTTGCAGACGTTGCTGACATGGCCGAGGCTTGCGTTCGCGCTCTCCGCGAGGTCGGTGACGAGCCAGCGCCGGTCCGGTTCCCGCAACAGGGCCCGGAGGATGGCGGACGCCTTCGGGGTGAAGACCGACCGGAGGGTGCGGGTTTCGGACTTAGGCTTGGTGGGGACGCTCCGCTCGATGTAGACGCCGTCGAAGACGAGACGGGCGTTGCCTTCGAGGTCGAGGTACGCGACATCGTGGTCGCGGCAGATGGCGCGCGATTCCGGGGAAAGGTAGGGACAGACGAGTATCGGTACGACCAACTTGGCAGCGTGCGCCGGATACTGCCTGATGCGTGCGACGTAGCTCTGCAGTTGGTACACGGCCGAGCGCACGAACCGGGGGGCACCGTGCGCCTTCACCTCGACGACGAGCAGCCGGACGGCCCCGCCATAGTGCACGCGAACCAATGCGTCGACTTGGGGCCCGCCGTCGGTCCGACGAGGTTCGGCGAGCGGAGTGACCTCGGCGGCAGGGAGGCAACGCAAAAGATTGCGGACTGCATCCATGGCTGTCGCTTCCAGCTCTTTCTGCGATTCGATATGTTTCACCGTTTGGTGAAAATACCATAATTAGTGAAACAAAGGGAAGTCGCATCGATGCGTCCGGCCGTTGCCGGTGGGCGGGCGCCGCGGAGCACCGGCGCGGTGGGAAGGTCGATTCGGGCGAACGCAGGCGTGTTGAGCTTCGCGTGCTGTTGGCCGTGTGTGGTCGCGTCTCGTATAGTGCCGCCGCAAAGCGCACCGCCAGCGTAGGAGGGTCTTGAGGATCGGTGGCGGCCTGGGCAGCTCACCGGCGCCCGCGATAGGGATGGGAGCCCGCCAGGGCCGAGACTCGGCCTGCCGAGGCTCGGTACGAAGTAACGACAGCCCGGCCCGAAGGGATCGCCCGCCAATGGAAACGGGGGAGTTCCGGTGTGGTCCCTGTGGGGGACCGGACGGCGATACTCACAGTCTGAAGGAAACAAGATTGAAAGACACCGCCTACTACTATCCCGCCCCCTACTGGTCGGCGGGGGAAGGCGACTGGATCAAGTCGCTCCTGCTGTTTTTCGACGAAGTGGCGATTCTGCTGCCCGGCTACATGCGAGGGAGGCATCGGGACGCGGACCCGTCGCTCGCCGGGCCGTTGGAGGAGCAGGGCCTTCTCCGCGTTCTCGAACCGAACGAGTGGATCGACGCGGAAGTCGCGGAGAGGTTGGCGGAGATCGTGGTCGAACTGCTGGCCGAAGGAGTGTTCGACGGGGTGCCCGAGGCACGCTACTTCGCGGAACTCTCCCGATCGCGGATGGGCTATGGGGCGGACTTCGAACTGGCGGACTTCCTGGTGGACGAGCTACGGCAGCGCGGGTTGGCGCGGGAGAGCGAGGACGGCGTCTCGATCCCGCTCCACCCCGTGGTGCGTACCACGATCCTCGTGATCTTGGGCCAGCTCGCGCGGGGTGCGGGGGAGCGTCGCGGGATGGCCGTGCACCCGGCGACGGACCGGCCGCAAGCGGCAACGGACCTGCTGGACGCGCTGTCCCGTGAATCGATGCCGTCCTGCGAAGGGGTAGTCAGGCTGGACCTGGAGCCGGTGACCCTGGACCTGTCTACTGTCCCGCTCGAGGAGGTGCTCCAACTCCGGCGGGACTTCCGCGAAGCGCACAAGGCCTACATGCGCAGTCTTCGGGGTTTCCTGGTCGAACTCGGGCGCATCGGAGATCCGGCGGAGCGGGGGGCGATGCTACTGGAGAGAAGCCAGGAGATCGCGGACCTGGCGCATGACAACAGGCGCTCGGTCGGTCGTTCGGTGGGGAAGAGCTTGGCTTCGTGGTCGATGGGCATCGCCGGCGGCGTGTGGTCCGCGGCGGCGGGTGACCTCCTCGGCGCAGCCGTAGGGGCGCTCGGACTGGGGACGGGCCTGGTGGCGGGATCGGCGGGGACGGTGGGAGCGTACTCGTACCTGTTCGCCGTCACCAGCGCCTTCGCACGGAGAGCGGAACGGTGAACGAGTCGGGGAAAGGAAGCGGAGACGCGGGAGACCTGAGTGCGAAGAAGGGTCGCAGGCTCCGATGGTTCTCCGGGGTGTTGAGCCCGGAGGAGGCGGCGACCGGCATGAACGCGGCCGGCCGGAACGCCGAGCGGCTGGCGCGGGACGCGAAGCGGATGCTCGAGTCCGGCAGCTTCGCAACGGCCGCCGCGCTCGCGATACTCGCCGTGGAGGAGAGCGGCAAGGTGTCGATACTGAGGGGGTTGTCGAGCGCGTCGAACGAAAAGCAACGGCGCAACCTGTGGAAGGACTACCGCTCCCACACCAGCAAGAACACGGGGTGGATCCTGCCGGAGTTGGCCGCGAAGGGAGCCCGGACGCTGGAGGAACTGCGGCCGGCGACCGACCGCGACGGCGAGCACACGTTCACGCTGGACAATCTCAAGCAGTTGAGCCTCTACACCGATTGCCTCGGAACCGGAAAATGGGCCGAGCCGGAACGGATCGTCGACCGCGCGCTGGCGCAGGCGCTGGTCGCCACGGCGGACGTGCTGGCCCGGTCGAACGTGGTGACTGCGGAGGAGATGGAAATCTGGAACAAGCACATGGCGCCCGTGCAGGGCGGCTCGCTGGAGACCATGAAGGGAGCGTTGCGCGACTGGTACGGCGAAATGCGGCAGGCCGGACTGTGGGACGGCGACATGGCCACGGTCGAGGCGTTCATCTTCGGCGGGGAGGCCTGACACGGGTCGATCGAGCGGTCTGGCGGCAGCGCGCTCGGTACTCCGCGCGCGGCGGAGAGCCTACGTTGGGTGATGTGCCGTGAGCGCCTTGCCGAGTGGCGGGAGGGGGGTGAAAGCGGCGTCGAGCTCGTGTCCGCAATGCGGTTGCAGAATTCGACCATGTGGCGGCGGCGCTCCGCCGCGTAACGCCCCGTCGTCATCGTGATACCTCCTGACCACAGTCTCAGGGCGTCTACAAAAGCGGGTCAACGCCATTCGTTGACATCGGCGGCATGGGTTGGCTGATCGGTGGTGGAGAACGGAGCAGTAGGGACAAGACCTTGCGCGTAAAGGACATCCAACTAAGCAAACGGACCTTCATGCTGTTCCGCGTGCTACGCGATGGCGCTGGGTTGGAGAACGCCATGCCGATCGGCACGGCATTCGGAGCTGCGAGACCGGGCGTGGTGCTGACGGCCGATCACGTGGTCCGAGATCTGGACGTGCGTTCGCTGCTGGTGGTGTGCACAGCGTATAGCGGTTTGGTGAGTTGCTTGGTTGAGCGGGTCGAGCGCCACCCGGAGGCGGACATCGCCGCGCTCTCCATTCGGCAACTGCTCAACCCGAAACCGCTGGAGCATTTCGAGCTGGGGTTGCCGTCGGAGGTATATGCGCAGTACGACGACTTTCCTCTCGCGGAGGACATCCTGGCGTACGGATTTCCAATGGTTGGCAATGAGAAGCCGATCCACCCGCGGATGATGAAGGGTCACATACAGGCCAAATACGACCACGCAAGCGCGGACGGCCGGTACCGCTACCGCGCGTACGAGCTTTCCTTTGCGGCGTTTCCGGGGCTGAGCGGAGCCCCGGTGTTCCGCGATCTTGACCGAAGGGACCAGGCGATCGGCATCGTGACGGATCGGATTTCGTACGCCACCGAGCAGGGCGCTCACGAGACGAAGGCCTACCTCTCGCTGGCGGCGGCGTTGCACCCGGTCGCAGATTGGATCGAGTCGTTGTGACCGGGGAACGGCAAGGGCATGAGCCGAGGCCGGTGGTCGCCGTGGACGCGGCCCCGGGCAAGAGGAGTACGGTCTTCGACGGCGGTGACTTCGCGGACCTCGATGCCCGGTCTCTCGGCGCCTATCTGGTCCACATGCGGAGCCAGCACCGCGAGACGCTCCTGTGCTGGGATGCGCCGCTGACGGGACCACGCGACCCGGACGACGCGGGCGGGCGGGGAGACTTCACCCAGCGTCCGATCGAGAGTTTCTTCCGCGAAGGAAAGAGAGGCTGCAAGGCGCCGCCCGGTGTTTCGGTGCGTGATTACGGCCAGTGCCCCCACTGGACGATCACGCGGTCGCTGATCGGACTGCCCCGTCTGGGACCCTACGACGCCTCCTACGACGATTTGCCGTTCGATCTCCTTCCGGGCGGGCGGCTGTCCGAGGATCGGCGACATGTCGTTGTCGAGATCCACCCCGGGGTGGCCGCGTGGCTTTGGTGCCGGGAGCAACGGTGCGGCGATGTGTCGTGGGCGTACAAGAGCGATGCGGCCGTGCTTGCAGAGATGTGGGAGATCATCCGGTCGGAGACGGCGAGCATCTGGGGGGACGGACCGACTCCGACGAACGACGACCAGTTCGATGTGGCGGTGGGCTACATCCTGGGACGCGCTCTTGTCGGGGGCGAGGACTGCGGCGTGCGGGTGGCGATGCTCGGTGATCGTCGGACGGGGTCGTTCCTGTTGCCGGACTCCCCCGAGCTGCGCGGCAAATGGGAGGACTGGCTGTCGGAGAAAAAGGTAACCGGTGGGCGGAAATGGTCGACTTGGCCCAACGCGGGACCGAACGGAGCATCCCCCAAATGACGGCGGGGGTCCTCCCGGCGGCGGGAAGCGATGGGGGCGGAGAGTGACGGCTCGCGAAGACTACGCGGACGAGGAATTGTGGCGGCTCGTGCTCGAGCTGGAGGACGAGATGTGCGCCGAAGGTATGGAGCCGAAGAAGCGGCACTTCGCGCTACCGATCAGGGCAATGGAACGGCTGGGGTTTCGGAGTTTCGCTATTGCCGGCAGCGGCGCGCCGCCGCTGCTCAAGCGTATCGAAGGGTTGCAGGGGCGACTCTATCGACCCAGGGACGTCGCTGCGGGTGGGGTGCATGGCGGCGCGTTCATGTTCCGGGGGATCGCAACGAGCGTTCATGTTCCTATCATCTACGGACGGGTGCGTTTGGTCCCCTACGACTGCTGCGACTTGTCGGCGACGCAGATCGATTGGCTGCGGTCGACACCGGGGCAAGGCCGGGCGTACTTGGTGAACTTCTGCAACCTGTTCGACTTCGCGGGCTGCTTGCAGCCGACGAGCGGATACGGGTCGGTGCCGGAAGGCGCGCTGCCGCTGCTGCAGCTGTCGGCGCTTCAGACGCAGGGCGCCGGTGCGACGCTATGCGCGGCGTTCGATGAGCGGGGGGCGGTGCAGAGCGCACTGATGGCTGCGGAGTTGTCGATGAAGGGAGCCTTAGCCGGCGCGGGCGCCGATGACAGTGAGCTGAGGCGGCTGGGGCATGACTTCGCCGAGCTCGCTCGGGCGGTGGGAGAGGCGTACGCCGATTTCGAGCTGGAAGAGGCTATGGAGGCAGTCGGGAACTTGCCGGAACTCGTGCCGAACCGCTACTCGGCGGACCAACCGGGGCGCAATGAGACCGGCTTGATCGTGATGTCGAGCCAATCCATAGCCGGAGCGGTGGCCCGGGCGCTGACGGGAGGTGGTCTCTTGGCGCAGTTCGAGGAAGGGGCGGTCTAGACTAGGCAGGATTGCCGCAGTCGACTGCAGGTCGGAAGGATGTTCTTACGAGAAGGGTGGACTCAAGGCGCCCCACACTCGACCCCACAAAGCAGATTCGTTTCGCAACGCCGGACAGTAGCCGGGACTCAATTTAGGAGTTGTTCCTTGGCTATTTTGAGTTTGTCGATAGGCTCCATGAAACCTCATGATGCTGCGTGAACCTGGCGGAAGAGGTACGAGGGGCATTGGTGCATAAGTAACTGTTATAACACTTATTTTTCTTCCATAATTCGACAGACCCCACATTCGACCCACCGCAAATCTTGCGACTTGGAGCGGCGTCTTGGGGCCAAGCTACCAGCCGGGGACCTTCCAAGGCCGAACAAACGGTGCAACGCCGCCGTGGCCCTGGTGCGCGGTGGCAGGTCCGAGGGAAGCCTAGTCCCGTGTGGCGGGTTTAGAACTCCGGAAGGTAGTAGGAAACTAGGAATCGCGTGAGCAGTTCGCCGCGCCGCGCGAGGCGGTCGATGTCCGGGTCGGCCATCGGCGAAAAGTCTGTCGGATGGTGGCGGACGTCGTCACGGCCGGAAGTCCCGCCGGGAACTAGGGTAGCGCGTCGTCCTGCTGACCAAGGTGGCGAAAACGAAGCCGGAGACAGCGCTGGATTCGCCGAGCCAGTGAAGCCGTTTGCGGGTGGCGTCCTGCACCTTGCGGAACACGGTAAGGTACGTGCGATACAGGCGGGCGGGCGTCTTCGCGGCGTAGGGTGCGTCGTCGAAGAGTCCAATGCCGGCGTCGCAGCACCCGATCTAGTCGGGTTTGAACACGTTGGCGCTGAACGACGGACTCCTGTCAGACTTCATGGTCTGGTGCCGCGGTTCTCGAAGACACCGTCGTCGGTGAGCAGTACGCGTTCGCGGTGCGCCGTTCCGTCGCCGTTGTCGAATAGGTAGCGACGGTCAAGGGTTGGCAGGTATCCTAGCCTGGATAGTCGGCCGACCGGTTCTTTAGCTAAGCTAGTTAGTATCCGCGAAGTAAAGTCCTATTCGAGGTGCAAAGAAAGTGGGCTGTGGCGAACGAAGTATTTGAGCAGGTCGGAACGGTGCCGAAGCGACTTGGCATGCGAGCGCGTCATATCCGCGAGTTCGTCGACGTTGGGAATCGCAAGGTTGACCCATGGGATTCGTCTTGAGGTCGCCCCAGCAGGTATTCGATCGGATTCAACTCTGGCGCGTAGGACGGAAGAAAAAACGCGGCGTACGTGAGGATGCGCTTTCAGGGAGTCACGTACGACAATTGCCCGATGCGCCTGCAGGCGATCCCGGACCACCACGAAAAGGCCCGCCGAGTTGGTGACGGGTGCGCTGTGCGTTGACATTGGGTTCGCGGTGCAGACGGAAGTACAGGCGAACGCGTTTCCGTTCTGGTGCGACACAACGCACCGGTCGCGCTGACTTTGCGATGCGAGCGAGTGCGTCGACGAGTGATGGGCGTTTCGCCGCGCGGTGCCCAACCACGCCGGACCAACGGGGCCTCCAAAAACGCGGACGCCGTCGAAAACCAGCCAGGCCTTCAGGTCCGAGGCGCTGTCTATCCGGGTCCATTTGGCCTTGACCCTAATGGCGATGGCAGTCTCATCGCGCTCCAGCGCACGCCGCGCACCCCAACCCAAGGCGCGCATCAACCGCCCGATGTGATAGCGCACGCTGGAGGTCCCTTGATGGCTTATGCGATGCGCGCACAGGTCGACAGATCCGTAGGAAAACTGCAGCAATCGCGCCTTGAACAACAGTTTGTCCAATTGGCCTTTCTCTCGATCCGACAGCTTGGAGGGTCGCCCTTGGGCTGCAGGGCTTGGGCACTTTGTTCGCAAGACGCAGCACGCCAACGGCGCACATTTCGGCGATCGCCCCTTCAGACGCAGTCCTCGGTCTGCTGTCACCCGTATGCTCTATTCCTCTTTACCAAAATGCAGATTTCCAACGGGACGATCATCTTCCATCCAATAGACGCCGCTATAGACCAAGCGGCCAAAGAACTCACTCGACCCCAAATCCGAAGCAAAAAGCTGTTTTTCTCCTCCAATCAGCCAAAGGATCTTCAGCTGGTTCTTTGCCATCCATTTGTTCAGCACTTCCGTCTGCATCAGTGCGTAACTTGGTCCGTATTCTTCAACACTTGGGTCTGTGAAGACGATTTCTTCTCTTACCCTCCAGTTGCCGAACTCGTTAGGGACCCTTTCCATTCCGATTCCGTTAACCAATTCCTTGGCCGGTAGGAGAATAGACACCGTTTCTTCTATGGAATGATCGAAGTTTCCCCGCTCCCAAAGATACTCCGACACAGGGACTAGGTACTCCGCGGAAATGAGGCCACGAAAATTAGAATCTGTGTCCTGCCAATTCGACAGCTGGTCGTAAACGGGATGCCAAGGATACTCACCGAGGAATGCTTCGCTAACCCTCGGAACCGGGACAGTATGGGGATCAATCAAATTTTCCTTGGAGATGTCGCTCTTTACCTTGTTGAAGTCGTTCTCACTAACGATGACGGAATTTATCCTGAACCAGCAATCCAGCCTCGGGGCCTTTCTATCTACTTCCGACTTCGTTTGCTTCTGGGACCAAAATCCTCTCACAACATACCATTGCTTATCTTTGGTAGGATCGTTCGCGATCAGGAGTTTAGCAAATTCTGGTGCGCCTTCCTTGTCCCAAAGATAGGCCTTTTGGTCTTCCAGGTTTTCGAATTGGTCAATGGGAAAACGGAACGGTTGCCACCACGTTGACTGCTCATTGTGGTATGTCCGGTACTCGCCGCTTTTTCGGAGCCAGTTCGTGGAATCGATGTCGCGCGTGTATGGTTGCCACGGCCCATAATAGACTCGATCTTCCAGATCACTATATCCGCGATCGATCCAGTGCATGTTGTCTGCCAAGTGTGCGAGAAACTCGTGGAAGCCTATCCATTGATACTTCTTGCCGACCCGCTCCATTGCACTTGCAGGGGGACCTTCGCCGCGCCCGCGTGAGCAGGAGCGCTCGAACGATGAAAACAACTCTCCATCCCACCCCAATTCATAGGCGCGCTTGCAAACCCAGCGCTGCGCCCATTTACGGCCAAACGCCGCCGGCCGGTCATTCGCTAAGCCAACTAGCCACCGCAAGTACTCTTGGCCTGCACTATCAAGCCTTTCCCCGATTTTCTCCATGAACGCTTCGCGCTCGTCCCTTGTTCGTCGAATATCCTCATCAGAATGCCTTTCGTACTCGCCTTCGCCAGCGAGTTGAGCCCGCCATTTTTCAATATTGACAGGCTCCTTCTTCTCCGGCCCTATAAATTCGAGAAACTCGTCCTTAAGGTCACCCTCAAGGAAGTCCTCGGCGAACCGGAGTTTTAGCTCGTGGCCATTTTGAAGCCTATCTTGACCGATAGGTGTTGAAGACCAGTCGTGGATACAGCTCATTGTGTAGTTCCCGAAGTCGCCCGGAAAACCCATCAGTGAACTCTTGATATCTGAATAGTCCTCATCGGCTGTGATCTCGTCGATCTCGTCGTTAGTGGGGTTATCCAGGGGCCAGGCACTACTGTATGGCGGTCTGAACGACCGAGGGTCTATTCCCTCAGGCAACACGCCTCTCGAAAGCGCCCGCTCGAGTACGCCTCTAGCATAATCCCTGAGAAGGATGTGGGGGATTGGCTGCCCATCCGCGAAGACCTTGTCGAACACAAGCTTGGCAGTATCAGCAATAGCCGAGTCCTGGTTGATGTTGCATACCGCGCCGTAGATGGCGGCGTATAGCCTCTCGAGGAGATATAGATCGTTAGCATTACTAAACTCGGACAAGAGCCCTTCGACGATCTGGGTCCGTTCAACAAACAGGCGCACGAGCGATTTGGTGGCCCGGTCCCTTATCTTGCGGTTCGATGTTGTCAGAAACCACAACAAGACGATCGCCCACAGACGGATCCGCTCATCTTCGGCATCAGAGATATCGCCAAAGCACGCCCATTCAATGAGTGTCCGCTCAGTCGATTCGTGTCCATCCTCTTCCGAGCTAGCTCCCCTCGCAATCCGGATAGACCAGAAATAGTCACGCTCCGCAATCCCTTTATTTATAAGGTTGCTATGGAGCATCCGGGCATTCCAGGGATGGTTCGGTTCAGTAGAGAGCTTAAGTAGAATATCTAGCGCGGGACTCGCATATTCCGCATTGCCGACATCTTCGTTCAAGATTTCCAACGTTCTGTCCGTGAATGAGTCCGGTGATCGCCAGAGTACAGTATGCTCGAACAATTCACTGGTTTGCCAACGTGAAACTTCGACATCCTGGGGTATCAGGTCAATGAGTTCGAGATGAAACTCCTCGGCAATAGCGATGAACAAGGCCTCTACTATTCCGGCGACCTGGTAGATGCCTCGATCTTTCAATATCTGGCCGAGGGGCTCCCCCTCATCAAAGATCTTTGCGACGGTACTGCCATCGTGGTTGCGGAGTATCTGCCGGGCAACGAGCACGTCACTAAACCGTTCGTAGGTGTAACGTATGACGGGACGACCGTCCCTATCGCCTTTGTAGTAGATATCTTCGGCAAGGACTCCTTCGTGCAACAGGATACTAAAAAGATCATCTCCGCCCTTTTGCGGGGCGATGTCGAAACTATTAATAAGTTTGCGTGCACCGCCAATGGGAATTCCGGAGAGGTGATCCGGATAAAGCACCGAAGAAAATTCGATAAGCGCGTTCTGCACGACTTTTTCCGCAGGTATGTACTGCTTCCTCACGGCAATCGCACTCTCGACGCTTTCCAGGTAGAACTGGAATAGCTGTGTTAGTCCACTGAGCCCCTTGGGGAATGATCTCTGTCCGGATCGTCTGAGCGCCTTACAACACGTCTTCAGGAAAAGCGGGTTTGAGAACTCGGGCGCAAGAATTGGTGTACTAGGTTTGGAAATTCCTTGCCCAGATAGATACTTCTCGGCGGCGCGGTGCTCAAACCCCTGAAACCCTTGATGATGAATCTGGACCAGACAACTTTCATCGACACTATCCGGCAAGATGTATCGGCAATAGGTTGAGCGGCAGCTGATCAGAAGCGAGACATTTTGAAATTCTGAGGTATCCGTCAGAAGGCCTCTTAGAAAATCTCGCCATTGCTCGCGGCACGGCCCTTCATTGATGGCATCAATGACGATCAGTGCCCGGCAGTTTGCAGCCTCTCCGGCCGCATCAATCGCTCCCAATACCTGACGATTGCCAAATTGATTTAGGTCAAGACTTTGCCTTACAAAATCAAGCGGGTTTCCGCCGCCATAATGTGCCCCGAGCAAAAAGATGGTTGGCAGAGCCTCATCGGCCCTGTGAAGCGCTAGATCACATAGAAGGTGTGATTTCCCGATTCCCGCTTCGCCGTGGAGGAGCGCTGCGCCTACTTCGTAAGTCTGCGCTCTATGGGATTGAAGAATACCTTCAATTTTTATCAGGGGGTTGAAAAAGTTCCCCGAATAGTGACGAAAATCTCTTCTGGCGGACTCTTCCTTCAATGTTCTGCCGTCGATCAGGTCGCGAAGGTCCCGAAAGGGCGGATCTATATTTTGCAGTGCCTCTTTCAGCTCGTTCAGGCGGTATCTGGCAGGTCTGTTCTGCAACCAAATCGTTAATAGCTCCATAAATGCGGTATAGGCGCTTTCGAGGCCCCTCAGATCCATTCCACTGGCATCTTCAATCTTGTGGCTGGCAACAAAACGGATGAACCGGTCGTACTGTTCTTCTAGTTCTGCTTTCTGTGCAGCGATGTCCAACCACCAGCGCTCATTAGCACAGAGCCCATCAAACTGCTTAGCAATCGGCAAGTCTACATGAAACTCCGGGGTGAAGCGGTCGCCCAGAGTTTCCCTACTCTTTATAGCCAGACGGCGAAGGGTCTCTGAACGCAGGCATGGTTCGTTAAACCAATAGAGACGCCTCCCTGAGTATCTGGGATCATCAATGGCGAGCATGGCCGTAAGTTCATGCTTGCCCCAAAACTCAAACGCTATCGCTCGTCCTGCCGCGGTAGCGGATGCAGTCCACGTTTCAACGCGCTCGGTCCAGTCGTCCTCAACCGACGTGCTTTGCTTCCCCCCTCTTCCTATCTTTCTGCTATTCGGCTTATCGAGCGGCAAACAAACCACATAAGAGCTCATGTTGGGATGCTTGGACAGCGCTGTTTCAAATGATTCATCAAGCTGTCTCCAGCGAGAGTAATTCATCCCATCGATGAAGTACTTGGCCTGCCAGCAAATTTCACTATCATCATCTAGAATCCAGTAGCACTCGACACCGGCGTCCCCACCTGCACCTGCTTTTCTTACGAACCTCCTAGCGTTTGTCGGTTCCTCCAAATGTGCGAGCTGGCAAGCCAATTCTTCAAAACCGGCGTTTTGGCTACCGTCAAAAGCGCGAATTCGCGCAAAGTCAATCTCTGTCATTACTTCCTCAAGAACGTCCGGGCTTCGAGGGCCGCCCCAGGGGCTCGCAGGTTCGTCCGGTATCCGTCGGCAGCGACGGCCGTGTGGTGCAGGAGGTCGCGATGGTGTTCGCCGACGCGGGCCTTCCGGCCCTAAAACGGAAGCGTCGGCGGATCAGGAGCGGCGGCAGACGGAACTTCGCGGTACGTGAGCCAGTCTTCGACCTCGTCGAGACGCCATCGTACGGCCCTGGGCCGGATTCGGATGGGTCGTGGGAACTCGCCCTTGTCGGCTATCCGGTGGAAGGTACTTCGCGAAAGTGATATCTCGGCCATGACGTCACGGAGGCGCATGATGCGGCGGAGCGGCGTCTTCATGGGCAGCAGGGCGCGACGGACACGGCAGAATCGGTCATTTGAGGATCGCTCTGTTCGGTGCCAGTCGAAGAACCTGGCCGCGGGACGGTCGGTGGCTTCTTCGGGAATGGGTTATGCCTATCCGATACTTCACGAGAGTCTCCTCATGGTGCGTGTCCCTGCGACCGCGATGCGGATTGGGAGCTGGGCATTGTGAAGCCTGCCGGGTTAACTGTCGAGTGCATGTCCGGGTGTCAATGGCAACCGAAAATGTCCGGGTTTTCGGAGTGCGCCCCTCCGCGTGGACAGGTTACGGTTGGCGAATTGACAGGGTTGGCCGGCTTACCGGAGGAGAGCAACGATGGCCAAGCACCGCACCTACAGTATGGAGTTCAAGCGCCAGGTCGTACTGGAGTTCCTGGGCGGCGAAACGCTGCACGGGCTCGCGAAGCGGCATGACGTGTCGCGCAACCTGATCCGCATCTGGGTGGCAAGTACGAGGCGGGCGAGTTCAACGACGAGGCCGAGGCGGCGAACCTGTTGTAGGAGTACGAGGCTCGCATCGCGGCGCTCGAGCGTCTGGTTCGCGGAGGCGCGACATGACCCCTCGGCCCCGCCGCGCACGCTGCGATGCTCGTCATGCACCAGCCCGACGGCACAATGGCGCACGTTCCGGCGTGGATGTGCGGTCCAGAGGCCGCGGCGATGACGGTCGTCGATCAACCCCGCGTCGCGCTCAGCGGGCTCCGCGGCCTCCGCGCCACGCTCGACAGCTTCCTACCATCGCCGCTCCACGCGGACAGAGAAAAGACGATGGGACGACAGCGGGACCTGCTCACACAGCTGGAACCGGCGCCAACGTCACTGTCGCGGGAGACGCTGGTGCCGATGCTGGCGACCCTGCTGCTCGAGGCGCTCGCCGCCGCCGACACCTTCAGGGATCAGGAGACGGACGATGAACAAGATAACGGCTGACCACCTCGCCCGCGAGGCGATCGTCTACATCCGACAGTCGACGCAAACCCAGCTCCGGCACAACCACGAGAGCCGGCGCCGGCAGTACGGCCTCGCCGATCGCGCGCGTGGCCCTGGGGGCCTGAGCCGGTGGTGATCGACGACGACCTCGGCCGCTCGGGCAGGGGCACCTCGCGACCGGGCTTCGAGCGGCTGCTGGTGCCGATCTGCGAGGGTCGGGTCGGCATCGTGCTGTCGCTGGAGGCGTCGCGCCTGGCGCGCAACGGTCGGGACTGGCATGTACACACCGTCCTCGTCGCCGAGCAGGCAGCCCACGAGGGCGCAGAACTCCAGCAGCGTATGCCGCACCCGCGAGCGAGCGTACAGTCAGCGCGTAACCCGTAGCAGGGCCTGCATCGCCTAGGCCGGACCCGGCGGAGTCTACGTAGCCCGGTGGCCGATGGCCCGTCCCGGGTGCCTGTCCGTGGTATGGCGACCGACCGAGGCACCGTCTGCAAGCGAGCATGTGCTACCCACGCAGCGATGACGCGGTATCCCAGCGGAGGCCAGTCCTATCGTGCGGGAGCCACCAGCGTCGTTTTGGAATGTCCTTGGCCAAGAGCTGGAAGAGGAAGCTCCATTCGTGCCTTTCGTGCCCTGGCGTGTGGAGCGGCCGGACGGCATGACTCACCGGGTCGGTTTTTTTGGCTGGGGCGTTTGCTCCAACGCCTTTCGGTACATGACGGCGAACCCATGACCTTTTGGGGTGGCACCGGCGCCCGAGTTGGCGGCGGTAGTGGATGGTTGGTCGCATGCCGCGACCACGTCCGGCTGACCTCGGCGAACTGGCCGATAAGTGTTTTCGTGTCGGCGATGGGGAGATACGGAGTTTCCGAAGGCGACGCTCGGTCGTGACGCAGCGAGGCCCCGCAATGGCGAAGGGGCGGCTCCTGCAATGTAGGGTAGTGTTTCAGGCGGACATCGGTCCAGGGTGCGGCGGGGTCGGTCCCGTGGCTGGCGGCGGTTGTTGCATGAACGGGACAAACTGTTAGCGCTAATGCAGGGTTGGGCGGACTATCTCAGTCAGCCACGGCACTCGGTTGGGCGAATAGGTGTAGCAAAAGCGAAATCGACCAAAAAACTTAAGATGAAACAACCGATTAGGTCAAGAAATGGCGGAAGAGGTAGGAGGAGAGTGACCATGCAAGTTATTGTTTGTTAGTTGGTTTTTTGGACTCTTGAGACCCGCGACCCCACAGATGACCCACCACTATACGCGAGACTCGGTGGGGCGCTGTGGTTGTCAAGCGACATCAGAAACTGACCCCTTGGCGACACGAAAACTGACCCCCTTTTGTCGTTGAACCTGCGCCTTGAATGCACTTCCGCCGACGACCCGCGCCGAATCTGGCGGGTTGGCCGCGACAGCAGCGGTGGACGCCGCACTCGACTCCGCCGCCGGCCCGGCTGGGCCTCGATGTCGCGCGCCGGTCGGTGACGACCGGAAGTACCCTTCCGGTCGTCGTCAACCTCTTCGCCGCGGCAGTCGCCGCGTCACCCGCAGGGCCGGAACGAAGTGGAGGAGGCGCGTAGCGCCTTGACGCGGCGACTGCCGCGGCGTTGCCGGCGTGCACCCTCCGGAGCACGGTGGACCGCGGCGGTGCGGCTGCGAGCGGCGGGCCTCGTCGAGCCTGGACGTCGGCTCCGGGGAGCAGGCTCACGCCGATGCCTGCGCCAGCGGCTTCGTGGAGGCGTTGAGCACGCCGGCGCGGCGCTTCTCGCGCAGCCGGTAGCTCTCCCCGGTGATGGTCAGCACATGGCTGTGGTGCAGCAGGCGGTCGAGGATGGCGGTGGCCACCACGGCGTCGCCGAACACCTCGCCCCACTCGGCCACCGAGCGGTTCGACGTGACCAGGATGCTGCCGCGCTCGTAGCGGCGCGACACCAGCTGGAAGAACAGGTGCGCCGCATGGCGCTCGAAGGGCAGGTAGCCGAGTTCGTCGACGATGAGCAGCTTCGGCTTGGCGTAGAACGCCAGGCGTTCGTCGAGACTGCCCTCGCTGTGCGCCTTGACCAGCGACGCCATGACCGCCTGCGCCGTCGCGAACAGCACCGAGTAGCCTTGGCGGATCGCCTCCCGGCCCAGGGCGATCGCCAGATGCGACTTGCCGACTCCCGGCGGACCCAGCAGCAGGGCTGCGTCGCCGTGCGCCACCCAGCGCGACGTCGCCAGTTCGCGGATCTGGCGCTTGTCGACGCTCGGCTGCGCCTTGAAGTCGAAGTCGGCGAGTTCGCGCACCGCCGGGAAGTGGGCGATCTTCATCGCCATCTCGAGGCGCCGCTCGTCCTTGCGCGCCACCTCCCGGCCGACCAGGAACGCCACCGCCTCGCGCAGCGTCAACTGCTTCTCGGCCGCCTCGTCGAGCAGGCTGTCGAGCTGGTCCCGGATGCAGGTCAGCTTGAGCCGCGTGAGGTGCTCGACCAGTGTCTCGTGGTCCATGTCAGAAGCTCCCGCCGGCGACCGCCGCGTACTCGTCGAGCGGGCGCAGCAGCGCCGGCTCGGCGCTGGCCGCGGCTTGTCCTTCGCCATCGCGCGGACCCGTGTTGATGCCGTCGAGATGCGTCCGGTCGACGATCCGCCCGTGGCGCCCGACATGCTCGTCGTGCTCCGCGACGAGCTCGCGGCCGTGGCGCACGCGCACCCGGCCGCCGCTCACCGCCACCTGCACGCGTTCGCCGATCAGCCGCCACGGCACCGAGTAGGCGTTGGTGTCCACCGTCACCGCGCAGTCCGCGTGCACCGTGCGCACCAGATCGCGCAGCTGGCCGAACGGCGGCCTGCCGGCGCACGGCGCGAGCCGGTCCGCCTCGTCGCGTTCGAAGCGCGCCAGCGGCGCCTCGCCCGTGGTGCCGTGCCGGCGCACGTCGGCGACCTCCCGCATCCACCACGCCAGGTGTGCCCGCAGGGCGCCGAGGCTGTCGAACGCGTGGCCGGCGATGGCGTTGCGCTTGACGTAGCGCACGCCGTTCTCGTCCTTGCCCTTGGTCCGCGCCCGGTACGGCGCGCACGCCCGCGGCCGGAACCCCCAGTGCGACGCGAACGCCGCGAAGCGCGCGTTGAACTCCACCTCGCGCGTCGCCGCGTCGTGGTGCGCCACCAGCGCCTTCGGGTTGTCCACCAGAACCTCGTCCGCGACGCCGCCGAAGTGCCCGAACGCCCCTTCGATGCCCGCGAACCACGTCGACTGCCGCTCGTGCGCGAACGCCTGCGCGTAGGTGCGGCGCGAGTACCCCAGCGTCGCCACGAACAGATGCACGCGAACCGGTTCCCCGCCCACCGGGATCCGGCTCGTGCCGAAGTCGATCTGCAGCTGCCGCCCCGGCGGCGTCTCGAAGCGCACCGTCGCCTTCGCCTCCGCGGCCAGCCGACGCCGGTACGGCGCCACCGCACGCTCCACCGTCCTGAGGCTGACGTCGATCGACAGCTCGCGCGCGAGGTCCTGGCGCACCACCTCCGCGTTGCCGCGGTGCCGGCTGAGGCGCTCCTCGAGCCACGCCTCCAGACCGGCAAGCTTGCCGTTCCGACGCGGGCCGCCGTACGCCACCCAGCCCTGCGCCTCGACGTAGCGCTTCACCGTGTTCCGGCTGCACCCGAACTCCCGGGCGATCCGCCGCGTCCCCCAGCCGAGTTCGTAGAGGCCCAGCATGGCCTCCACCTCGTCCGGCTTCCTCATCCCTGGCCTCCGCGATCCTCCTGACCGCGGCACATCGTGACACTTCCCCATGCTTCTCGACTCCTGTTGACCCCTTCGAATGGGGGTCAGTTTTTGTGTCGCCTGGGGGTCAGTTTTACGTGTCGCCTAACAGTGGTACAACATCACGGTAGTACAGCGGCAGATCCTTAAGGCGGCAGAGGGTCGCGGAAAGGCGGGGGTTGGTGTAGCCACGGACCGCTCTCTCGCTTCCGCTACCCGGCCCCGCTCGTTCGCCAAGGCTCATGACACGGCGGCCTCTTCCAGGCGGTAACCAACACGCCCCGGGTAGTACCGCGCCGACTCCTGCAATTCGAGGAGCATGAGTTCACGGCCCGGTTGAGGCAGAATCCCGGCCCGCCGGGGTCGCTCGACTTCGTGGGCGGCAGGCGGGGCCGGGAGGTGCGGCGCGCTGCGGGACGGGACAGCGTGTCGGGGGGTCGCATGAGTATCGGAGATAGACGAGCAGGTTAGTAAGACAATGCTAGAGTTCGAGGGCGATTGGCGATACGACAGCCCAGGGGCTGTGGAAAGGGAGGTGGTCTGGGGCTGTCGGGAACTGATCGACAAGATCAGTGGTCAAGGGAGACGCCAAGCCACTCTTGAGCATTTCAAGTCTTACTTTGCCAGGGCCGTGGGGACGACATCTTACGTTAGTAGTGACGAAGGCTGGGCTTCGACGGATCTAGATAGCCTTATGGAGGCGGCATCTGTGAACGCTCCGATGTTCATCGAGGCGTTCTACGATGCATGTGAGGAATTGGGCAATGGCAGTCCTGGCATGAAAATGCCGGGGGTTGGACGAATAAATCGGGTCCTGACTGATGCAGGCTCTGGCTTCCAGATCGACCCGCCGAGGCTTGTTGCCACGCGAGTACATGTGCCGATCAAAGTTCCCGAAGAGGCACCATCACTGGAGGCTCAGGCCGAAAAACTGATCCATGATGCTCTAAACGCTTCCGAGACGGCGCTCAGTCGGGGTGATGGCAGGCAGGCCGTCCAGGAGGTATTGTGGCTCTTAGAGACCGTGTCTACTGCGTTTAGGAGCGAGAAGATTCTGGATGGCAGTATCCACGGTCGGTACTTCAACAAGATCATCGGGGAGCTCCGGCGGCGCGGCGAAGGGCACCAACGGCAGATTCTACAGTGGATGATGAGCCTGCACGGCTACTTGTCGTCACCGACAGGAGGCGGGGTTCGTCATGGTGTCGATCTCAATGACAAGCGGGAGCTTGGGATCGACGAGGCACGCCTATATTGCAACCTGATAAGGAGCTACTTGACGTTTCTGATTGCTGAACATGAACGGCTTCAACGCTGAGGGCCGACGGACATTCGTGGAGTAGGCGCGATGTGCTTGTTGGTCAGTACGACCCAACTTCGGCACGGTACGCGGCGAATCTAGGCTTTTAGGTGGTCTTGGCGGCAAGTCGTTCACGAGGTTCGTGAAAGTCGCCCATCCACGTAGGTAGACAGCCCGGCGGTATCCGACAAGGAAAGCTCGGTGTTCAGGTCGGGTCCGACAAGGTAACGCAACTTTCGGACCATGAAATGACCTACGCGGAGGTAGTCCGTATGCCCGAGGGCAAGTGTGTGTAGCGCCTGCATGTCGAGCCCGGCGAAGCGGGGTGGCAGTACAAGGTGGACCCGGCAGCTGGTCAGCTCTCCATAGCATTGCTTCCTCAATTGCTCCCCGAACAGCTCGAGTCGGTACTTGGCGTGTTGGGGCGGTTGCCAGAACGAGCCGTCCTTCGGGACGACTTCGTTGTCGTGGGTGAGCAGGGTCTTGCGCAGGTCAGCTAGTTCCTCCGGCAGGTCTAGGGTCCCGCGTGCGAGGTAGACGGTCTGGTTGGCCAGATCGACTGTCACGGGAGGCCCTCGCTGCGCTTGGGCTGCGGTGGGACGTCGGTCTCGGGCGCTGGAGTCGACTCGACCGGCGCGGGGCCCCGCTCCGAATGTGCGCTGTTGGAGGGTGTGGGCGCGTGGGCCTCGGCGACCTGGGCGGGCGCGTGCGTGTGTTCGTCGGAGTTCGCGCCCGACTGGAAGAGAAAGGTGAGGAACGCGCCCAAGGCGAGCATCACGAAGGCCCAGCCCTGGGGCTGCCAGCGCCACATCCATCGAATGGCTCTGACGTAGCCCGGGAGGCGTCGGTTGTAGTCCTTCCAGAGCGCCTTGGCGGCGAGATCGAACCGTGGTCCCCAACCGTCGCTCGGGGGCTTGATCCGGTTGTCGTCCGTTCCGGACTTGAAGAAGTGCGAGTAGGCGTGGTACGCGATTGGGCCTGGACCGTCCGTGACGTGTAACACGCTGCCGATTGGCATGTCGGTGTAGACGTCCACGACGCGGAAGTTGAGTGATCCCATGTCGGTGACAGTGCCGCCGTCACTGTCGGGCCGGACCGTGATCGGGGTGGTCTCGATGCGGTACGTGCGTCGTGTCTCCATGGCGTTAGACCAAACGTTGACTGCGAATTGACGAATGCATACTATTCTTGCATTCATAAATCCGCAAGGCCGATAGGCGGGAGGCGTTGTGGCAGACATCATCGGTAGCCGAATCAAGGCGCTCAGGCAGGAGAGGGGGCTCTCGCAGGCGGAGGTGGCGGGGTTGCTGGGCTTCAAGGACCGGCAGACCGTCTCTGCGATCGAGACGGGTATACGGCAGGTGACGGCCCGCGAGCTGTTGCTCGCGACGGAGCGGCTGGGGGTGTCGCTCGACTACTTCACGGACCCGTTCCGCCTGGAGGGCGAGGCGCGGTTCTCATGGCGGCAGACCGGGGTCGCGCCCGAGCGCTTGACTGCGTACGAGAACCGGGCGGGCCGTTGGATCGGTGCGTACCGGACGCTGGCGGGGCAGGTGGGACGCGAGGCGCGGCTGGTACGGCCCTGCCTGGGTCTCACGAAGCGGTCGCGGTACGAGGACGCGATCGAGGCGGGGGAGCGGTTCGCGGCGGAGTTCGAGTTGGGCCCAGTGCCAGCGCTGCGCCTGGGGGCCGCGATGGAGAACGGACTGGGAATCCTGGTGCTCATGGTGGACACCGAGCCGCGAATATCGGGGGCGGCGTGCCGGCTACCGGAACTTGATGCCGTTCTGATCGCGCGCAACGAAGTTCCGGGGCGGCGGCACTTCGATCTGGCGCATGAGCTGTTCCACGTGTTGACGTGGGAGGCGATGCCGCCCAAACACGTGGAGGAGGCCGCGGAGACGAGCCGCGACAGAGTCGAGCAGCTGGCCAACAACTTCGCGGCGGCCGTGCTTATGCCCGCTGCTGCAGTGGCCTGCTACGGGCCCTGGCGGGCGCTCGATGCGGAAGGACTGGTTGCGCGGCTGAACCAGGCGGCGACCGAGTTGCGGGTTACGGCATCGGCGTTGCGATGGCGGCTAGCTGCGATGGGCGAGATTCCCGCGGCCAGGGCGCGTGACATTCCCGAGGCCGCGTTGCGACGCAACGGCGGTGTCGAGCGCCAGGTGGTGCCACCGCGCTTCTCGAAGGCGTTCGTGGAGGTGCTTGGACTCGCCCTGGACGAGGGGATGGTATCCGAGCGACGTGCGGCGGTCTTGGTGGATTCGGATGTGGATGAACTGCCGGGAGTGTTCGCCGCACACGGCATCGAGCGCGACATTGCGGTGTGAACGTGGACATCGGGGCTGGGGCTGTTGTGCTGGTGGATACCAACGCGATCATCGAGGCGCACCGGACGGCGGCGTGGCCGGCGCTGGCCGGGGGTTACCGGGTCGAGACGGTAGCCGACTGCGTGACGGAGACGCAGAGCGGGTTCGCCAACCGCCCGCGGGCCGAGTGGATCGAGCGGGGGGCCTTGGAAACGGCACTGGCGGCGGTGCACGAGGTAGGCGACGCCGAGCGCGCGGAGTTGGCCCTGCGGGTAGGCGGCATCGCGCTCGACCTGGGCGAGGAGTCGCTGTGGGCGCACGCGCTCGGACGGTCGGGCGAATGGTGGTTGTGCGGGCCCGACCGTGCCAGCCTGCGCGCCGGGATCCGTCTTGGCTTTCGGGATCGCTTGGTGTGCTTGGAAGAGTTGCTTGAGCGGGTGGGGCACCGACCGCGAACGGCCCTGAAGAGCGCGTACACGCGGCGGTGGATGCGGCGCGCGGTGGCGGAGATGGTGTTGGCAGAGACGGGCGAAGCGCCGGGCCGTGGCGGCGGGCGCAGCTGAGAACGGGTAAACGGGCATGGTGTAACGGAATGCAGGGCCGTTGCGCGGCGTGCGGCGTGCGCCGTGCGCCGTGGGGGCGAAGATCCCGTCCGGCGGTGCTAGGGGGGCCGGGCGGAATCGAGGGGACACTGGGACACGGAGGACACGGGATCGCGAATGAGGAAGCAACTCGGCTACAGTGAATTTTCGTTCGGCTACGCGTTCACGGAGAACCTGGTTCGCTCGTCGGCGAACGGCTCGGCGACGGCACCGCGCTTTCCGAATCTTCAGGAAGAGGCGCAGCTGGGATTCGACGTCGAGGTGGACGTGGGCGGCGCGCCGTTGTTCCTGCAATACAAGCTGCCGGAGCCGATGGTGCGCTCGACCGCAGGGGAGATTCGGAACCATGAGTTGGATTTGCAGGGGCTGAAGGTGCCATTCCTGCGGATGGCGGTGACGAGGCGCAACGCGTCCCAGCAGCACGAGCTGCTGGTCGGGATGGCACAGGACGACCCGGGTAGCGTGTTCTACGCGATGCCGCGGCTGGAGAGCCGGCAAGCTTTCAATAGCGCGTACGCCGCGGTTGCCGTGCATCGCCATTCAGTGATGTTCTCGCCCGCCGAGATCGGACTCCTGCCGGACGATGAGCAGCACACGGTGGCCTACGACCTAGGCTCCCGCCGCGCATGGTTCTGTTCGGAGCCAAGACCGGTCGAGGCGCGGGAGATCGGGTCGATACTCGCCGAACGGGGACGTTCGGCGATGGAGGCCGAGGGGGGACTGGTGGCGGTTGCCCGGGCGGTGTCGGATCGGATCCAGGAGGCGAGGGCCGGAGAACTCGAAGAGGTGGCGCGGGTTGCGCGGGAGCGCGCGCGGGGGCGGCGAGAGACCGCTGCCGATACGCGCTGGTCGGAAGAGGTCGAAGAGGCTGTTGAAGAGCTGGTGGTGGCGCGCGAGTTGGCGCGCGTCGGGCTTGGCGTGGAGTTCCTGATGGCGCAGAGGAGGCTTTGATGCGGAGCGAAGCGGCGGGCGCGCAGGGACGCAGTTTTCAATGTGCGGCTGCCAGCCGGGTTGCACTCTTGATGTCGTTCACGGCGCCGCCCGGAGGGCGGAAGCGTTAGCGACCGTCACCCGAATGGGCCGAGACCGCGTGCGGGCTTGGGTCGGCGAAGCCGACTAGGGCGCGGCCGAAGGCAACGCCCTAGTCCGGCCGTGTGCCGGAATCGTCGATCACGCGGGCCGATCAGCGTTGGCGCCAAAGCGTGGAGGCTGCCGCCGTGCTGACGGGCTTCGCCAATGCAATCGGAGGTTGACAAGGATGCGGCCGGAGTAATGGGCAGGAAGCGTTTCAACGAGGCCTACAAAGAGTGGCGCAACCGCGCCCGCAAGTACGACCGCGACTCGATCGTGGTCGAGGCCATCCGTGCGCTTGGCGACGCGCCGCACGATCCAGTGGGGCAACTCGCTAGCGCTCCCTGGGTCACCCTGCTTCTGGTGAAGTGGGCCTGCCAGGACAGGTATGTCGACGGCAGACGGTTGCCGGCGATTACGCGGCCGGAACTCGAGGACCTGCGCCAGAAACTTTGGGAGTTGCCCGATCGGGTGCAGAGGGACGGGCGGGACGGCATGCCGCCGCGGCTGTTCATGCGGCAGCTCATCCGCCCGCAGCTCGGCTTCCAGCGCCGCCTGACAAAGAGCTTCACGCGGGAGGCGGCTCTGCTTGCTGCGCAGGGTGAGGACTACCCGCTTCGCCGGCTGTTCAGGGCGAAGACCGGGTTCGATGTTGTCGAATTCATCGATCTCTCGCTTGGCACGTTCGCGGCGATCAGCGAAGGTAGACGCGTGATCCCCGGCACCTGGTTCTCCTCCCTCGAGCCGGCCTGTCCCGCGAACGTCGTTGCCGGCTTTCGGTCGGCCATGGGGCGCACGCTGCCGGAACTCGTGAGCTTCTGCCGCTCGCTGCCCGATGCCAAGCGAAAAGTGGCGTCGGAGTGTTTCGAGTTCCCGGCATTGACGCGCTATCCGTTTCTGCGCACGGAGGGCGGCATGACCTGTTGGCATCCGATGGTGTTCTACCGAGGGCTCGAGAGCTTGGTGCATTCGGTGCTGGGGGAAGAAGGGCAAACGTACATGGACCGGTTCGGCCGGCTGTTCGAGCGCCACGTGCTAGGGGAGGCCCGGAGGGTGCCGGCGCCATTCTTCGGCGAGGAAACGCTTCGGGGCTGGATTGCGGTCGGTTCGCAGGTGCCAGATGGGTTGCTGTCGTTTCCTGGATGCAACGTCTTCGTGGAGTCGAAGGCCGGTCTGTTCGATGAATCGGTCATGGTCGTCGGAAACGACGAGATGTTCGCCCGCAAGACGAGGGCAATCACCAAAGCGGTAGGACAGGCGTGGGCGGCGTCCGTGTCGCTGCGGCGGGAGCGTCGCGCTCCGGAGGCCGTACTCGACGCGGAGGTCGACTACCTGCTGGTCGTCACCAACAAGGAGCTGGGAGCCAGCAGGGGCACGGTGCTGGCGGAGATGTACCCGGAAGGGACGCTGGCATACCCAAACGCAGAAGCCGAAAGACTGCTGCCGAGGGATCGCGTGTACGTCCTGTCGATCGACGACTTCGAGCGCCTGGCGAACGCCGCCGCTGACCAGGCGGTGGATCTGCCCGGTTTCTTGGCTTCCTGCGTCGAGGACGACGGCGACCCCGAGACCGCGCTGCACCTCTTCGAACAGCATCTGGACAGGCGCGGAGTTGCCGGGCGGTTCTCGCGGGTCGTGGAGGACGCGGTGGGCGCGAGCCTGGCACGGCTCGAAGGCGTTCTGGGGGAGCATCAGGTGTGACGGTCGGATGGTCCAGTCCACGGTCTTTCGCCCGTCGGCCCAAGTGTCGCCGAAATGGCGGGCATGTTCGGCCGATGGTCTTGCCCGGAGAGGGGCTCGGAAGGATGTTCGAGAGCCTGATTTCCTGCTGACGGACTGTTAGCGACAGAAGAGAACGTGCCCGAAGAACCGAAATCCTTGTTGTTCCCCGACGCCGTGATGCTCAACGACGGCGGGGTGACCAGTCCCCCGGGAAACTTGGTGCAGACAATGTACGTCGATCTGTCGGGGACGCTTCCGACGAGCGGCGTCACCTTGGCGAAAGTCTCCGAACCGCAATACGACCTGCGCACGAAGGGTACCGTGCCCCTTTCACGCCCGGGTGTGTTCCGGACGACGGGCGAGGTCCTCTTTAAGGACGAGGAGGAGCGAGAGGCGCGCAGGGAGATTCTGAACGCGGTCGAGGAACCGGAGGACCGCGATCCTGACAGGTACGACCGGGCGCTTCGGGCGGGACTTCGACTCGGGCGCTCGGGATTATCGATCAATAACGCCACGGCAACTGGGTGCTTCCATGGCGGTCGAAGAGCCGGCGCAAGCAAGCGTTCGGGCGCGGTCCGCCCCGCGTGATCGGACGCTCGAATCAGCAAAGGGTCGGTACGCCGGTGGCGAGTTGATGATGGGGATGACGGACGGGCACGGTGCCGTCGGGTGCGGCGACCGGAGGGCGCAGCGGCAATCGAACGGCGACTGCGAGGTGAGACAAGGGCCAAGGTGAGTATTGATTGGCGAGCGATTCGGACGTTGAACGGCAGCAGGAGCCGCGGCTTCGAGGAGTTCTGCTGTCAGCTCGCGCGAGCGGAGACGTCGGGCCCGGCACGGTTCTTTCGGAAAGGAGACCCCGATGCCGGCGTTGAGTGCAGCGCGGAGTTCGATGGTGGTGGGGAATGGGGATGGCAGGCGAAGTACTTCCTGGAACTTGGCGAAACGCAGTGGCGCCAGATTGACCGGTCCGTGCGGACGGCGCTTCGGAAGCACCCGCGGCTCAAGCGTTACATCGTCTGCTTGCCGATGGATCTCGCGGATGCCCGCATCGAGGGCCAGGAGTCAGCGCGGGAGAAGTGGTTGACCCGGGTCGAGAAATGGGGCCGATGGGCTGCCGAGCTAGAGCTGGAGGTCGAGTTCGAGTACTGGGGTAGCAGCGAGCTGCTGGACCGCCTTGCCCGGCCGGAACACGCCGGGCGTGTGCGGTTCTGGTTCGGCGCGGTTCAGTTTGGCGAGGAATGGTTTGCGCGGCGGCTGGCGGAGGCCACGGATACGGCAGGTCCCAGATACACGGCGGAGGTTCATGTCGAGCTCCCGATCGCTCGCAGGTTCGAAGCCTTCGGCCGTACGGGCCGGTTCTTCGACGAGAGGATTCGCGCGATCCGGGAATTGGGCGGTCGCTGGACCAACGCGTGTTCGTTCGGGCCTTCGCGCCTGGGCGGAGAAACAGATCCGGATGTGGAAGCCGGGATCGGCTTGGTGTCCAACGACGAGGTGGTGCAGGCGGCGAGGAGGTTGATCGGCAAGAGGATAGGTGAGGCTGTCGCGTTGGGCGATGCGATGGAGATTCGGCCGAGCGGACCGCTTGGATTCGAGGAAGTGGTACGGAGAGTGGCTGCGGTGACGGCTGATGTTGACCGCGCGGTAGAGCATCTCCAGGCGCGAGAGCCGGAACACCGCGTGTTCGGACAGTACCGCCACCAGTTCGCGGGGTTCGCCGAGGGGCTGCGAACGGTCCGGAAAGGACTGTTGGAAGCACAGCGGTGGGGTCAGGCGTCGGTGATGATCTTAGAGGGTCAGGCCGGGACCGGGAAAACGCACCTGCTGTGCGACATCGCACACCGACGGTTCAGTGAGGGTCGCCCGACGGTCCTGCTGATGGGGCAGTCCTTCATCAGTGATGAGGCGCCCTGGCAGCAGGGGGCGGCGTTGCTCGACCTCGGCAGCACCACGGCGGAGGAGTTTGTCGGGGCGCTAGAGAGCGCCGCGCAGGCCGCGGATGCTCGAGCGCTGGTCATCATTGATGCTCTCAACGAAGGCAAGGGAGCCGGCTTTTGGGCGACGCACCTGCCGGCACTCCTGGCGCGTTTCGCCCGTTCCGACTGGGTGGGCGTGGTTCTGTCAATCCGGTCCTCATACGCGGGGATGATCCCGGAAAAGATCCGCGAAGATGCCGTCGTTGCGACGCACTCCGGATTCGGCACACAGCGCCACGAGGCGATGCGCGCGTTCTTCAAGCACTACGGCCTGAAAGTGCCGGCTAATCCGCTGCTCGCACCTGAGTTCGGCAATCCGCTGTTCCTCAAGACTCTGTGCCTGGGGTTGCGGGATCAAGACGCGGGTCAATCGCATCAGACCATCCAGGGGATCACGGCGATCTTCGACCTCTATCTTTCGTCCGTCGACGCGCGCATGGCCAGCATGCTGGGGATAGCGGAGTGGAGCGGACTTGCCAGGAAGGCGCTGCAAGCGCTGGCGCGCGCGTTCCCTAGTGCTGCCGAGCGCTGGCTGGCAGTTGAGGAGGCGGAGCGGCTGGTCAACGCGCTGCTGCCCGGTCGGAGGTACGAAAAGTCGCTATATCTGGCGCTGCTGGCCGAAGGGGTGCTGGTGCGGGACATGGCGCGCGCGCGCGGCGGCAACGCAGGCCGCGAGGCGGTGTTCATTGCATACGATCGGCTGGCTGATCATCTCGTGACGGAGGCGCTCTTGGACGACCACTTGGACGCGGCGTCGCCGGATCGTGCGTTCGAGCCTGGCGGCGGGTTGGCGGAGATCGGTCTTGGCGGGTACGGCACTCAGGGGATTCTGGAGGCGCTGTGTGTGCAGCTGGTCGAACGTGCCGGCCGGGAAGTGGCGGATTTGATCCCTCGGCTAACGAAGCATGAGGGATTCGAGGCGGCTTTCCGGCAGAGCCTCATATGGCGCGATGCGAGTTCGATCTCGGCACGGACGCGGGAATTGGTCCGCGCGCGGCTAGACCCGGGGCGGGGCGATTCGTACGCGATGTTCCGTACGCTGCTGACGGTGGCGACGGTTGAGGAGCACTTGTTGAACGGCCGGTTTCTCGACGCGCGGCTTCGGGAGGAGGAAATGCCGACGCGGGACGCGTGGTGGTCCGTCCATCTGACCGGTGGAAGTTCCGAGGGTAGCGCTATCGGGAGCTTGCTCGACTGGGCGATGCGGGTCGGGCCGAACGTTGCGTTGACGGACGGGTTGGTGGATCTCGCGTCCAGGACACTGGCGTGGATGTTGACGACGTCCGATCGGCCCCTGCGGGATGCGGCGACGCGGGCGCTCGTGAACCTCCTGACGGGTCGCCTCGATTGCACCGCCGGGTTGGTGGACGGATTCGCGGACGTGGATGACCCGTACGTTGCGGAGCGCGTGTACGCAGTCGCCTACGGAGTGGCGATGCGAAGCCAGGACCGGTCGGGTGTGGGTGCGCTGGCCGAGCGCGTGTACGCAAGCGTGTTTCGCGATGGTCATCCGCCCGCAAACATCCTGCTGCGGGACTACGCGCGGGGAGTGGTGGAGCGGGCACTGTATCTGGAGTCACCAATTCTTGTAGATCCCACCCGCGCGCGTCCTCCCTACCAGAGCGTGCCGCCGGCTTTCCCTAGTGCGGACGACGTCGCGCATCTGTTGCCGAGTTCGGATCACAATCCGCACAGGCGCGAGGCGGAGGACTGGGCCCGCAGCCACATAGGGCACTCGGTTCTTGAGGGTGCGCTTGCATCGATCGTAAGCGGTCAAACTGGGACGTAGGCGTCTCCGCAGTTGAGCGGTGCCGTGACGGTATCCCGCGAGGCGCGGCGAAGCCGGCCGGGGTCGATCTGTTTCCGAGCGCCTAGCTTCCGGGTGGATCGCGGCCGCGGTCGAGGTCCGAGCGCAGCG
Source organism: Candidatus Azotimanducaceae bacterium (assembly GCA_965203685.1). Lineage (GTDB taxonomy): Bacteria > Pseudomonadota > Gammaproteobacteria > Pseudomonadales > Azotimanducaceae > VXYL01. Next base: position 2,641,184 of record OZ241908.1, on the reverse strand, counting down.
GGTCGTCCGCGAACAGCGTCCTCCACACCCGCGGCGTGAGTTCCACCGCACGCGACGCCGGGTGGCGTCCGACGCGCTGCAGCACGTCCACGAGGTACGTGTACGGATCCACGCCCTGCAGCGTGCAGGTCGCCAGCAAGCCCTGGATCACGCCGACGCGCTCCGCGCCGACCTCCGTCCAGGCGAACAGCCAGTTGCGCCGTCCGGCCGGGATCGGCCTGAGAACCCTTTCGAGGTGGTTCGTATCTATCGCCACGTCGGCGTCGGACAGGTACACCGACAGCCCGGCCTCGCGGTCCAGCGCGTACTTCAGCGCCTTCGCCAGCGGACTGCGCGGCAGCAGGTCCGGCCGCGCGCGCTGCTCCCGGCACCAGGCGAAGAACCGCGCCGCCGCCGGCACGCTCCGCTCGCGCCGCAACGCCAGCTTCGCGGCGCCCTTCGGCTTCCCCCTGCGGATCGCCTTCTCGTTCGCGTACAGCGCGCCGATCAGCGCCAGCGCCGCGGCGGCCGCCTCCGGCTCGCCGTCCCGCGCCTGTTCGAAGCCGCGCCTGGCGTGCGCCCAGCACTGCGCGTGCCGCACCCCGGCGCGCTTCGACGCGTAACGGGCGTACGCCTCGTAGCCGTCGCTCGACAGCACCCCCTCGAAGTCGCCGAGGAACGTCTCGACGTGCCGGTGCTCGCGCGTCGGCGCGAACGGGAACACGACCTCGTCGTCGTCCCCGTAGATCGGCCAGAAGTACCCCTGGCGCATCCTGCCCGGCTCCGCGCGCCCCGCCTTGACCGGCGTCTCGTCCATCGCCAGCACGCGGCTCTCCAGGACGTGCGCCGTCTGCGCCGCCGCGACCGGCTCGAGCAGGTCGATGGCGCGCCCCGTCCAGTTCGTCAGGCTCGCCCGGCTCACCGCGATCCCCGCGTCCGCCATGCGCCGGTGCTGGCGGTGCAGCGGCAGGTGGTGGCGGAACTTGTCGACCAGCATCCCGGCCAGCAGGCTGACGTCCGCCGCGGTCCGCTCCAGGACGTTCGCCGGCGCCCGCGCCGACGCCAGCTCCCCGGTGTCCCGGCGCTTCACCACCGGGCGCACGTACTTCAGCACTTCGTAGCTCGCCGGACGCTGCGCCAGGCGGTGCGTCACCTTCTCCCCGACAACCACGCGTTCCGACTCGGGGATCGACTCCACCGCCGGGTCGCGCACCTCGATGGTGGTCACCGGCACCGTGTCGTCGAAGCGCAGGCCGGACTCGTTCACCGCGCCGGCGCGGTTCTTCCTCCGCCGACGCCGGTAGCTGATCTCCTCGGTGGGAACCTCGGGCGTCGGCACGTCCCCGGCGCCGAGCGACTCGAACAGGTTCGCCTGCTCGGCAAGGTCGAACTCGACGCGCTTCTCGGAACGCCGCCCGAACAGCTGGCGCTTGAACCAGTCGACCTGGTCCTTCAGCGACGCCGCGGTCTCGCGCAGCGCCGAGACGGTCTTCTGCAGCGCCGCGTGGTCGGCCGCCAGCGTCTCCAGCCGTTCGGCGAGAACCGCGTTCTCCCGGCGCAGATCCGCGATCCCTGCGGCGTTCGGCAATGGCCTTCCGTGGCGTCCTCGACGGCGGCAAGCCTACACCAGACGGCGATCCTCACGCAGCCTTCCGGTAGCGCTTCCGGCGACCCTCGACCACCATGTCGACGCCCTCCAGCAGGGCCAGCAGCGCGGTCCGGTCCAGCGCCCGCTTGCGGCCCCGGCCGCGCGGCTCGGCGAACCGCCCGGCCTCCAGGCGCTTCGCCCACACCCAGTAGCCGTCGCCGTCGAACGACAGCACCTTGACGATGGTGCGGCGCCGGTTCACGAACGCGAACCAGTCGCCCCCGGCCGGATCCTCCCCGAGGTGGTTGCGCGCCAGCGCCGCCAGGCCGTCGAACGAGCGCCGCATGTCCGCCGGCGCCACGCACAGCCAGATGCGCCGCTCCGCGGCCGGGATCAGCACCGCGGCCGGCGCACCCGCAGCACCATGCCGGCGCCGAGGTCGAGCTCCGCGTCCCACGCCGCGGCGCCAGGGCCCGACAGCTCGACGAACGCCGGCGCGCCGTTCCCGGCGCGCGCAGCGTCCTCGTCCGCGAAGCGACGCCGCCAGCGCCAGAACGCGCTGCTGCCGATGCCCTCAGCGGCGCAGAACGCCTCGCCGGCGAGGCCGCTCGCCTCGAAACGGGCCATGATCGAACGCCATTCCGTTGCCGTGCGCTGCGTCCGCTTGCGCGTCGTCGTCTCGTCCATGTGGATCTCCTGTTCCGAACCGCGAATGGGAACAGGAGCCGTCGACCGGCGGAACTACGGCTCAGAATGACCGCTTACCTTGCATCGATCCATATGCGAGACGTGGGGATGCTCGGGGGAATGGCTGTCGCTCGGCATCGAAGAGGAGGCGTGGTCGGAGGCGGTTGCGGGTCACGCGGCGGACCAGCCGTCGCTCGACCGCGTTGCGATCGAACGCTACGTGCTGCGTAGGGTGTTCGACCTGGGATGGACGCCGGAGCTCTTCGGCAACGCGGACCGGAGACACGATGTGGACGCGATCGGATTGTCAGCCCGGAGAGAGAGCATTGGGAGAAAGTACCAGTGGATCGCCTACCGCGAAGTGCTTGGGCTCGTGGCCGACCATTTCCAGTACCGGGAGTACCCGGCGGGGCAGGAGCGCGCGCATCGATATCAGGGGCCGTGGCAGAACTGGCTGCGCGACATTGATCCGAGTTCGACGGCCCCGCCTCCTCGCAGGCGGGTTTGGAGCTACCGGGAAGGGGACCAGGACGTCTGGTGGACCGGGGCGCGGTACGAGGGTTGGGTGGAATCGGGTGAGCTCGGCGACTGGGTGCGGCATCGGGACGATCTCCCGCAGATCGAGGATCTCCTTGTGATACAGGACCCAGACGATGGAACGAGGTGGCTCAACGGCAGCGCATGCTTCGCGTGGAAGCAGGCCCCGCCCGTGGGTCGAGAGCTTTTCGAGGTCGAGCGAGGGGAGGTTAGGTGGTGGATCAACGCGTATCTGACCGGTAGCGAGGACGCGGGCGAGTTCATGGATTGGGCGCGGGTCCGGGGATATGTGGATGCCGGCATCGAGGATGTCAGGGAGGTATACGGCGTGTTCATCGGCGAACATGGTTGGGGGCCGGCAGCGGAGTACCGTCAGGTGGACCTTGGGAGCTTCCACGAAGGGGCGCGTCCTAGCAGGAACGCGCCAGTGCACTTGGAGGCAGTCGCCACCAAGTATCCACTTAGGCTCGGGCGTCGTGACGACCACGTCGGACCGGAAGGGTGGATTCAGTTGCCGGCGTCGAGTCTGGTAGAGGCAGCAAAGTTGCGTTGGAGCGGCGCGGGGACGAATTTCGTGGCGCCCGACGGGCGCGTCTCGGTGTTCGATCCAAGCGCGAAAACGGCAGGACCGACGGCGTTGCTTATGGGGGAGGAGTTCGCACGGGAACTGATCGAGCGGCGCGGACTCGGCATGGTTTGGACGGTTGTGTGCGTGAAATCCGTAAGGCTGTTGGATCCGGCGCCCGGCTACCCCGTGCTGCGCCTCTCGGGGGCGTACCGGTTGACGGCACAAGGGGTTGAAGGGGGCATGCGAGGGGAAGAGATTAAGCTGAGGCGAGAACCCTGGTGGACGTAACGGGATTGGAGCGGGAGGAGCGGCCGGACGCACTGGGATAGATGGATCTTGAGCGACAGTGCGGTCAGTTGGGGGAGGACGAGTAGCTACAAGGTCTCCGGCATTGAACTGTCCCGGGCACCAACCGTGGTGTCGTGACAAGCGCAGCCCCTTGCGTGGCATTCTTTGCTTCGTCTGTGCAGACGGACGCCGGACACGTCAACGCTGTCGTTCGCCAGTGCGAACACGAACATCTGAGGGCCGCTCACGTCGGGGTTTCGGGTAGCCGCCTGTCACCGTGGCTTCACCCTTACTGCCATAGGAGCCTTCAGCCGGGGGAGCTCCCCCGACCGCTGACTCGTAAGGAAGTGCTGGCATTTCCCGCATCGCCGGAGGCGTATTTCCATGCAAGCGTGCTAAACACTTTCCTGATGCTGCTTTCGTGGTGGGGTGGTATGGTTGAACGCGATTTGCTGCAACGGATCTTACGGAGTCGTTACGGTCCATTGTGGCCCTGTTGTGAACTCCGTTAGGGGGACCAATAGGGGGAACGACATTGCGCTTCCTGCCGTGATCCACCGGTCCTCTCGGAAGTAAGCGGTCAAACTGGGACGTAGGCGTCTCCGCGGTTGAGCGGTGCCGTGACGGTATTCCGCGAGGCGCGGCGAAGCCGGCCGGGGTCGATCTGTTCCGAGCGCCTAGCTTCCGGGCGGATCGCGGCCGCGGTCGAGGTCCGAGCGCAGCGGGTCGTCCGCGAACAGCGTCCTCCACACCCGCGGCGTGAGTTCGACCGCGCGCGACGCCGGGTGGCGTCCGACGCGCTGCAGCACGTCCACGAGGTACCTGTACGGATCCACGCCCTGCAGCGTGCAGGTCGCCAGCAAGCCCTGGACCACGCCGACGCGCTCCGCGCCGACCTCCGTCCAGGCGAACAGCCAGTTGCGCCGTCCGGCCGGGATAGGCCGGAGAACCCTTTCGAGATGGTTCGTATCTATGGCCACGTCGGCGTCGGACAGGTACACCGACAGCCCGGCCTCGCGGTCCAGCGCGTACTTCAACGCCTTCGCCAGCGGGCTGCGCGGCAGCAGGTCCGGCCGCGCGCTCTGCCCCCGGCACCATGCGAAGAACCGCGCCGCCGCCGGAACGCTCCGCTCGCGCCGCAACGCCAGCTTCGCGGCGCCCTTCAGCTTCCCCCGGCGGATCGCCTTCTCGTTCGCATACAGCGCGCCGATCAGCGCCAGCGCCGCGTCGGCCGCCTCCGGCTCGCCGTCCCGCGCCTGTTCGAAGCCGCGCCTGGCGTGCGCCCAGCACTGCGCGTGCCGCACCCCGGCGCGCTTCGACGCGTAACGGGCGTACGCCTCGTAGCCGTCGCTCGACAGCACGCCCTCGAAGTCGCCGAGGAACGTCTCGACGTGCCGGTGCTCGCGCGTCGGCGCGAACGGGAACACGACCTCGTCGTCGTCCCCGTAGATCGGCCAGAAGTACCCCTGGCGCATCCTGCCCGGCTCCGCGCGCCCCGCCTTGACCGGCGTCTCGTCCATCGCCAGCACGCGGCTCTCCAGGACGTGCGCCGTCTGCGCCGCCGCGACCGGCTCGAGCAGGTCGATGGCGCGCCCCGTCCAGTTCGTCAGGCTCGCCCGGCTCACCGCGATCCCCGCGTCCGCCATGCGCCGGTGCTGGCGGTGCAGCGGCAGGTGGTGGCGGAACTTGTCGACCAGCATCCCGGCCAGCAGGCTGACGTCCGCCGCGGTCCGCTCCAGGACGTTCGCCGGCGCCCGCGCCGACGCCAGCTCCCCGGTGTCCCGGCGCTTCACCACCGGGCGCACGTACTTCAGCACTTCGTAGCTCGCCGGACGCTGCGCCAGGCGGTGCGTCACCTTCTCCCCGACAACCACGCGTTCCGACTCGGGGATCGACTCCACCGCCGGGTCGCGCACCTCGATGGTGGTCACCGGCACCGTGTCGTCGAAGCGCAGGCCGGACTCGTTCACCGCGCCGGCGCGGTTCTTCCTCCGCCGACGCCGGTAGCTGATCTCCTCGGTGGGAACCTCGGGCGTCGGCACGTCCCCGGCGCCGAGCGACTCGAACAGGTTCGCCTGCTCGGCAAGGTCGAACTCGACGCGCTTCTCGGAACGCCGCCCGAACAGCTGGCGCTTGAACCAGTCGACCTGGTCCTTCAGCGACGCCGCGGTCTCGCGCAGCGCCGCGAGCTGCCCTTCGAGACTCGTGACCGCGGCGGCCAGCTCGGCGTTCTCCCGGCGCAGCTCCGCGATCCCTGCGGCGTTCGGCAATGGCCTTCCGTGGCGTCCTCGACGGCGGCAAGCCTACACCAGACGGCGATCCTCACGCAGCCTTCCGGTAGCGCTTCCGGCGACCCTCGACCACCATGTCGACGCCCTCCAGCAGGGCCAGCAGCGCGGTCCGGTCCAGCGCCCGCTTGCGGCCCCGCCCGCGCGGCTCGGCGAACCGCCCGGCCTCCAGGCGCTTCGCCCACACCCAGTAGCCGTCGCCGTCGAACGACAGCACCTTGACGATCGTGCGGCGCCGGTTCACGAACGCGAACCAGTCGCCGCCGGCCGGATCCTCCCCGAGGTGGTTGCGCGCCAGCGCCGCCAGGCCGTCGAACGAGCGCCGCATGTCCGCCGGCGCGACGCACAGCCAGATGCGCCGCTCCGCGGCCGGGATCAGCACCGCGGCCGGCGTACCCGCAGCACGACGCCCGCGCCGAGGTCGAGCTCCGCGTCCCACGCCGCGGCGCCAGGGCCCGACAGCTCTACGAACGCCGGCCCGCCGTTGCCGGCACGCGCCGCGTCCTCGTCCGCGAAGCGACGCCGCCAGCGCCAGAACGCGCTGCTGCCGATGCCCTCAGCGGCGCAGAACGCCTCGCCGGCGAGGCCGCTCGCCTCGAAACGGGCCATGATCGAACGCCATTCCGTTGCCGTGCGCTGCGTCCGCTTGCGCGTCGTCGTCTCGTCCATGTGGATCTCCTGTTCCGAACCGCGAATGGGAACAGGAGCCGTCGACCGGCGGAACTACGGCTCAGAATGACCGCTTACTCTCGGAAGGAGCGAGATGGAGCCGAAATCACCGCGGAACCGATCAAGCAGACGGCTCTCCAACGCTAAGCTACGCAACGCGGTAGCTCCCGGGAAGTACCGGGACGGGGACGGCCTGTTCTTGCTTGTGAAGGCGTCCGGTCGACGCACTTGGGTGCAGCGCATTACTGTCGACGGTCGACGCCGCGACATCGGCTTGGGTCCTTACCCACTGGCGTCACTCGCAGAAGCCCGGCGGGCCGTAGCAGACAACCGGCGGCTAGTGCGGGCGGGCGAGAGTCCATTGACGCGCCGGCGGAGCGTGCAGGAGCCGACGTTCCGCGAAGCGGCCGCTACTGTCATTGATCTCTATGCGGAGACTTGGCGGAACGCCGTGAAGTCGCGACAGCAGTGGGAGCATTCGCTCTCGGCGTACGCGTTTCCCGTAATCGGTGGGATGAAGCTCTCAGCCATCGAGACCTCCGACGTCCTGCGCTGTCTGACGCCGATCTGGAACGACAAGCGCGAGACCGCGATGCGCATCCGACACCGTATCCGGGCCGTAATGCAATGGGCGATCGCCAGCGGCTACTGCACGAACAATCCTGCGGGCGACGTACTGCAGGCTGCCCTCCCGAAGCGCGAAGCGAGAAGGCGGAAGCACCATGCCGCGCTGCCCCACTCTGCGGTCGCCGGTGCCCTTGCCAAGGTTCGCGCGAGTAAGTCCCGGCGTTCTACGATCGCGGCTTTCGAGTTTCTGGTCCTCACCGCATGCCGCAGTGGGGAAGTGCGCAACGCACGGTGGGACGATGTGGACATGGAGGGGCGTGTCTGGACGGTGCCTGAGACAGCCACGAAGTCCGGCAGGATGCATCGGGTTCCCCTCGCGGACCGGACGGTGGAGATCCTTGAGGAGATGACCGAGGTCAAGGATGGCTCCGGGCTCGTGTTTCCCAGCGCGACTGGCAAGGTCTTGTCGGACAACACGCTGAGCAAGATGCTGCGGGACCTTGGTGTGCCTGCCGTTCCGCACGGTTTTCGATCGAGCTTCCGTGACTGGTGCAGCGAGTACGCGCAGGTGCCGCGCGAGGTTGCAGAAGCGGCGCTCGCACACGTTGTGAAGGACAGTGCGGAGGCGGCGTATGCGCGGTCGACGATGTTCGAGCGACGTGCAGCGCTAATGCAGGGTTGGGCGGACTATCTCAATCAGGCACGGGATTCGGGTGGGGGAATGTTAGGGGGAACAAAGGCGCGTGTCTTCAAATAATTTCATATAAAACAATTAATTAGATGAAAAAATGGCGGAAGAGGTAGGAGGCGAATGTGTCCTTAACATATTGGTTTTATTGGATTTTAGTTTCGCCATTGGTCCGCAACCCCTCATGTGACCCACCACCGAACGTGAGACTCGGGGCGACCGGATGGAACACCCGTTCAGGTACCAATGGGCGGAGGGTACTATGGTCGCGGATCCGCTACCGAGGGCACCCGGTGTCATCACGACGTCGCCGACGTTTTCGGTGGCCGAGCCCGTGTCATAGGCGCGACGGAGGTTCTAGGAGAGCTCCTTCGTCTCCCTTCGGAATGGGACAGAGGTGCGATGCCGCGTAGAGCGCAAGCGCAAGTGTCGCTCCTGGGGAGGTCGTTCGGCAGGAACAGAGAACCAAGTGCCATCCGCATGCCGATGAGGCGGTCTGGTGAGTCCGTTCGCTCGTTCGCTCGCTCACCCGTTGGACCGTCGCTACAGCTCGACGAAGACCCCGGACTATTCGCGCAGGCGGCGCATACCGACAAGCCGACGCCGGAGCCGTTGCTCCACCAGGCTGTGCGTCGGGTGAATGAGCTCCACAGGCACCATCTTCAGATCGTACTCGGGGCGTCCGGTGTGGCGCAGCACGGCCAGTAGTTGCCGTGCTGCGTGCCGCTCCCAACCGTGCCCAAGTGGCACCAACGACGCTAGGTCGTTCCGTCTGCGAAGAGGGACGATCGCTGCTGTGGCGTGTCAACTGGCGTCAGCCGGACGGCGTCGCCGGTGGCCGGGACAGCGCTTAACGCGCACCGGAGTCTGGCTGCTGGGGCTGGTGGCGATACGCGGGACGCGATGCTCAGCGCATGGAGACCGCTCCGCGTCAAGCGGATGCGATGCCCGACAGGCGGAAGGGAGCCGCATGTTCGCGATCCCAGCTAGTCAAGGTACGGCGGTGCGGGGTGTACGAATGATTCGTGTACTACGACCCGTTTGCCCTGATGGGCCCATAGTTCGTATGCTTTTCAGCTTGTCGAGAGAGGAATAATCTGGAAGCCGTAATGGGAAAGATCACTGACAATAGTAATGAGTTGAGCTTCCATCAACTGACCAGCACTAGTTCGATGCTGTTCATTCCGCTGTTCCAGCGGTCATATGTGTGGACTAAGCGCCAGCTAGATCGAATGATCAGAGAGATCGAAGTAATCGCAGATGAGGAAGACAACAGTCGGTTTCTCGGCGCGGTCATTGCTGTTACGCGCCCCACGAATCCTTCGCAGCCTACTCCCCATGAGATCGTGGATGGTCAACAGCGCCTTACTACGATGTATTTTGTTCTTACTGGCTGCGGCTCAAGTGGCCGCCAGAGAAGAAGAAGCAGACTATGCCCGTGGACTAATTAGTACCAACCTCATCGTAGACTGGGCGAAAGACTTGCCGTCCAACACCAAGCTCCAGCCGCCAATCGAAGATCGTGCTCAGTTCATAGAGATCTTCAAGATGGTGTCGAAGACGGGCGAGCTCGCAGATTGGTTGCCACAAAGGACGAGGCTACCTCATTCGGATGGTCCACCGACGGGACCGTTGCTGAGACAGTTTCGGCGTATACAGACCTATATGCGCTCCAAAAGTAAAGGCGCACGGTTTTGAGGAAGTCCAGAAACTGGTCGAGGTAGTCCGCAACGGCCTCACCTTCGTCTTCATTCTGTTGAAGGACCCTGGATCGGCGACCACAGTTTTCGAAGGGCTCAATGATCCCGGCCTACCTATATCGGTTGGTGACCTCGTGAAAAACGAGGTCTTTGCTCGTGTCGGTTACGACGTGGACAATGCGAAGGTGCTATATGAAGACAGATGGGAGCCGTTCAGGAATCGGTTCGATAGCAAATTCGACGATTTCTTTTTCCCTTTCTGTGTCATTCATAAGTCCGGCGCTAGTCGAACCGAGATGTTCGGTGAGCTTAGGGACATGTGGAGAGGGTTCAATTCCATACAGATCATTGATGCGTTGGACGAATACTCTGCGCCTTACCTTGCTCTTTCAGGGCTCGCCAACCCGGAAAAGGAGTATGGCAAGGAAGTCGGTGCCGAAGTACGGAAGCTAGTGGAACTGGGTCATCCGACTGCGACACTACCGTTTCTGATGAAGTTACTGAAGACCCTTAGCGACCACAAGATCTCCAAGGACGACGTTCTTGGTTGCATACAAACCATCGAGTCATTCTTGGTTAGAAGGGCGATCTGTGGGATTGAGCCAACGGGACTGTTGGGAATGTTCAGAACCATGTGGGCGTTATGCGACAACCATCCGGACGCAAAACGGGTTTCGAACGTGATTGAAAACCGTTTGACCGTTGAGTGGCCATCGGATGAGAGGTTGACCAAAGCGATAGTGGAACGGCCACTATATGGCTCAAGCGTGGCAAAGTACGTGATTTTGGAGTATGAACGGTCGCAGAGTAGTGAGCCACCTCCTTCGGATGGGATGACGATTGAGCACGTCATGCCTAGAGCGTACTGTGACACTTGGAGCGGCGTCATTACTAGGGAACGACATGGAAGAACGAAGGACTTGTGGGCCAATCTGTTACCGCTTTCCGAATCGTTGAATGTTCAGGTCAATCAAAGCACTTATGAGGTAAAAAGGCCTTACTATCAGGACGAATCGATGTTCGCGACCACGCGAAAGTTCGGAAGCAAATACGAGGCGTGGAACGAGGAACGGTTACGTGAACGGTCGCTCACGCTTGCGAGTTGGGCAAGAAAGCGTTGGATTTCGCTATAGGTGGCCAATTGTGAGACGTGGGAATGCGGATGAGAGACTCGCTGCCCCTGGCGCCGACACCGAGGAGTGGCCTGTGGCGACGCTGCTTGGCGCCACGCTGGTCGGATGGAAGTCGTCGAGCGCGCGAAACGGCCTTTAAGGGACGTGTGGGGAGACCAGATTGAGGCGGATGGCGGTGGCGAAGCTGGAACTCGCCGCCGGACCAGTGTCGAGAGCAGATATCAATGCGGTAGGTCGGGATCGACGCTGAGTCGACGAATGGCGTGACGCGGACGCGGGTCGCTGATTGCGAGGGTGGAGCCCACTTCCTGATCGGCCGCATGTGCGTGGGAGGTGACGGCCTGCTGCGAAGGGAAGACGTGGCCCCTAGGTGAACTCGCCGGAGAGCTTCCATGTGGTCGCGGAGTGATCTTCGAACTGCCCCCCTAGTTCGAATCCGGCCTTGAGCGCCGATGCCTTCAGCCCGGCATTGACCCCGTAGTCGTCCTCGTAGGTGACGTTCAAGGAAAACTGCTGGAGGCCGAACTCGAGGCGTCCCTTGGCGATGGACTGCCAAGTCGGTTCGTGCTCGTACCAGACCCGGGACTCCGGAAGCCGCGGCTTGTCGGTGCCGGACAGCGTCGCCTCGTAGAGCAGCCGAGCCTGCGATTGCCGCTCGGCTCCGGCGGTCGCGTCCGCGTCGACCTCGCGCATTGCTACGGACAGGCGGCTGGCGAACTGCTGAGCCCAGCCCCGCAGGTGCTCGACCCGTATGGTGGTTGCGCCGAGATGCATCAGCAGGTCGATCGCTTCGGAGAACTTGTGCTCGAAGGTGACGCGGTGGAAGTCGGCCATCGTGTAGTAGACCTCCGGCATGGCGGGATGTCCCACGTAGACGACTCCGGCTCTCGGATGTCCGGGTGGGAACGCGAGGTCGGCCGCCTCGGACAGCCCCACGTACAGGATCGGGAGTCCCCGCTCCTTTGCGCGCTTCCAGGCCTTGATGGACTCGACCGCGAGATCGACGATGGGGCCAAGCAACAGGGTGACTGCCAGGTCGGCCACGTCGGCCACGACCGTCACGCTCACGGAGTTGTCCGAAGCGGATCGGGATTCTGCTTCGCGGATCGCCGCGACCACGTCGTCGTCGGTGACGACTATCACCCGCCGCTCGAGATACTCGCGGGAGAGAACGGTGGAGTCGTCGTGTTTCTGCTTCATCGTTATGGTGCCTACTCAAGATCTGGCGAGCCGGAATCCTCGAGGAGTCGGCCAACTCTCGGCCATGTGGAGAGTGGTCTCGAACCCGAGCATTGGGACGAGACGGCACGGTAGATCGTATTGGGAATGCCCAGCGGCCGCAAATCTCGGGGCAGTTGGCGCGGTGGCTTGACGAGGACCCGCTGGACGCGGTGGTGAACAAAGGGCCGTCGGCAACCGATCCGATCGGAGTGCGGGCGGGTGGGCAGTTGACGTGCCGCACGATGTGGATGGGCCGTCAATAGTGGTCGCTACCACTGCTGAACTACTATATTCGCGGTGTCGGTGGTCGCCGGGCAGGGAATTTGGCTGACAAGGACCGAGACGGGACGCCCGAAATAGAACGGACAGGGCCAGTGCAAGGTGGCAGGGCGGCGAGAGGCTGGCCGAGCGGCGGGAGCCGGCGACGGGGGACGGTAGCTTCGGTGCAGGTCGAAGTATTCGATCCCGCCGAGGTTCGGCCGTGGCGATTCCACACGCGCGGCGCGTCGGGCATGGACGAGGCGGCCCTAGCGGGGCTGGCTTCGTCGATTGGAAGAGAGGGCCAGCAGCAGCTCGGGCTGGCGCGGCGTCTGCCCCCCGGGGACTCCCACGCGGTGGAGGCGATTTTCGGCGTACGCCGCCTCGAGGCGTGCCGGCGTGCCGGCGTCGGGTGGCAGGCCGAGGTGCGCGAGGCGTCGATGTCGGATGCCGAGTGCGCGGTGCTGCTCTATTGCACGAACGCGTGGACCGAGGGGTTGTCGACGGTCGAGAACGGCCTGCAGTGGCGAGGAATGCTGGGCGCCGGCGTGTTCGAGAGCGAGTCCGCGCTGGCGGCGGCGCTCGGCTGCTCCCTCGAAACCGTATTGAGGGCAATTCGGACGGTGGGTCCCGACCGCTGAGATGGGTCGGAGAACCTGGGGGCGGTCGGGAGTTGTGGGGATCCCCGCGCAACGGTAGCCGGCGAAGCGACCGCGGCTGATGCCCGGTGAACCAGAGAAGCACGCCTTCCCCTTTCCCAGCCCAGACCGATCTTGCGAACGGAGTCGCTGCGCGACGGCATGTTGTCGGCATGCCGTTATGGGATCCGCGGGACGCGGGGCCAGTGCGTTGATGGCACACTTCGGGGTGGCGCGATTGGCGAGGGGCACGCTCGCGCGTCAACGGACACCGGGAGGGTGGTGCATGCCGGATGGCAGTCCGGAGACGGACACGACTGTATCTGCCGCGTCGCACGGTGCATCGGAAGGGCACGGCGGGAGCGAGGCCGGAGGGGAGGAACCGGTGTCGGACTGGCTCCTGCCGCACCGGGTGGCGGTGCCTGAACCTTCGGCCGCACATTTGCACCGTTCCGAGCTGGCAGAAAGGTGCAACCCGACGAACCGGCGACTGACGGTCCTGTTGGCCGGCGGCGGGTTCGGCAAGACGACGCTCCTGGCTCAGTGCTGCCGCGAGTTGCGTGACCGGGGCATTCCAGTCGCCTGGCTTTCGGTTCAGGAACAGGACGACGCGGTTCTACTGGACAACTATCTGGCATCCGCCTTCGAAGCCGCAGGAATCGACGTGCTCGGCCCGCTGCAACAACATGAGGAAGGCCTAGACATCCCCCGTCACCGGACGGAACTGGTGGCCCGCGCGATCGCGGCCCACGACGGGCCGTGCGTGCTCGCGCTCGACGAACTCGAAAGGCTGACGGATGCGGAGTCGGTCGCGCTGCTCAACTTCCTGTTCCGAACCATGCCGGTCGGGCTGCACGTGGCGGTGGCGTGTCGCGAGATTCCGCGGGGACTGGACATCGCGACGTCGGCGCTTGAGGGCCATGCCGAGATCGTGAGCGCGGAGGACCTACGGTTTTCCAGGCAGGAGATCGCTGAGTTGTTCGGAGGGGAACTGTCCCGTCGGCAGTTGGCGGAGATCGCGGCGGAGTCGGGCGGCTGGCCGATCGCTCTGCGCATCCGGCGCAACGAGTGGGCTCGTCGTCCGCGGAAGGCGGGCCGGATGATGCGCGACGTGCTCGAGAGCTGGATCGAGTCGCGCCTGTGGGGCGACGTGGCCGAAGCGGATCGCGACTTCCTGCTCGATGCGGCGCTGCTGGAATGGATGGACGCGGATCTGCTTCGGGACGTGCTGCTGCAACCTGACGCGATGGGGCGCCTCGAGTGCATCGCCGGGCTGGAGGGCCTGATCGAGCCGTTGCGTGGCCGCAGCGGCACGTGTCGGCTGCATCCGCTCGTGCGAGAGCACTGTGTGGCGCGGCGCAGGCGGGAGACGCCGGAACGCTACCTCTCGATGCAGCGGCGCATCGCGGAGGCGCTGGCGCGACGCGGGGAAACGGTGGCTGCGATGCGGCATGGGGCCGAGGCGATGGATGCCGGGCTTGTCGGCAGGATACTGGCCGACGCCGGGGCCGTGCGACTGTGGCTGGAAGAGGGGACGGACCGGCTCGTGGCGGCCGATCGCTATCTGACGGAGGAAGCGGTGGCGGCCCATCCGCGCCTGGGATTGGTGCGCTGCATGGCGCTCAACGCTGCCGGACGCCCGCGGGAGTCGAGGCGCGCCTTCGGGGAGACGCTCGCGCTGTGGGGCAAGGCCGGGATCCTCGGGGACCCGGAACTCGCACTCGACAGGTACGTGTTCGTCGGCATCATGGCGCACAACGGCTACGAGTCGATGGACTCGGCGGTGTGGCGCGCTCAGTTCGCCGAGAGCGCCCGCATCGCCGACACGCCCAGCGCGGAACCGTTCCTGCGCGGCATCGCCGAGTACGCCATGTGCTTCGGCACCAACCACCGGGCGGAGTTCGCGGCGGCGACACGGTGGGCCACGCGTGCCAGGCGGCGCGTGGGTGAACGGGCTCCGTACATGCGGATGATGGTGGACTTCCAGCTCGGTCAGATCGCGATGGCGCAGGGCCGCGTACGGGACGCCGAGGCGTGCTACGGACGGGGGGTGCGGCTGGCCAAGGGCAGGTTCCTCCGGGAACTGCGGATGACGGTGTGCGCGGAAGTCCTAGCCGCCGAGCTGACGCTGGAGCGCGGCATCGCAAGACAGAACCCGAACGGCCGTGGACTCGCGATGGACCTCTACCGCGCGTGTCCGCAGTTTTCGGCCTACGCCGCTGCGAGCGAACTGCGCGTGGATGCCGCGCGGGAGGCGGAGGGCATGGAGGGCGCGGTGTCGGCCGTGGAGGAGATGTACGACCACGCCGTGGAGTCGCATCTGCCGATGTTGCAGCGATACCTGGGCGCAAAGCGGGTGGAGCTACTTGCGCACGCGGGTCGGGTCGGCGAGGCGGAGCGGGCGTGGCGGGACGCCGGGTTGCCGGACGGCGACGACCGGTGCCTCGACCTGGATGGTCAGAGCTGGCGGGAAATGGAGGCGCTCGCGCTTGCACGGCTGCGTCTGTGCACGGCGAGCGGCGACCTTGAGGCTGGGCGCCGGTTCGTCCGCGGCGCCGTCCGCCTGGCGACGGAGCGCAGGCTCCGGCGCACCTCGATGCGCTTGCTCGCACTATGGTCGACGCTCGAGGAACTGGGCGGGGATCCGGTGGCGGCGGTCGGTCGGGTAGCGGAGTTCCTGCGGCTGTTCGACGAGACGGACTACGCGCGGCCGCTGGTCCGCGAAGGCGATATTGCGATCGCGGTGTTGGAGCGCTTCCTCGACGCTCATGCCGATTCAACCCTTCGAGAGCGGGCTATGGCGCTCCGGCGCGCGGCGCGGTGCGGCGAGGTGCTGGCGGTTCCGCACCTCAGCGCCCGCGAGACGGAGATTCTGGCCCGGCTGGAGACGCAGACCGATCGGGAGATCGCGGCGGCGCTCGAAATCAGCCGCGACGGCGTGCGCTACCACGTACAGCGCATGTTCCGAAAGCTCGGGGCTCACGGCCGCGCCGAGGCGGTGCGTCGCGCCCGGCAGGTGGGGGCGTTGCCGGACGCCGCCGAGGGCGGCTACGCCTGAGCCGCTCGGCGGTTGGCGCGGCGTCCTGGCGAGCGCGAAAAGGCACGCGGGCTGCCGTGTTCGGCGGCGAGTCGTCAGGGCGGGCAAGGCCCCGGGCCATATCGTTCCTCTGCCTGCGGCTCGACCGTCTCGCCGTCGGCAACGTCGAGGCGGTAGCGGTCCCGCATCCAGGCGGCCCACTTCGCCAGTCCGGCGGCCTCGCCGGCCCGAACCACCGCCGACGCGGGCAGCAGCGGCGCCATGCTTGGATCGGGTAGCAGGGCGCGCCACGCTTCCCACTGTTCGACGATCTCCGGATTGTCCTCGTGGGCGCAGAGCACGAACCAGGAGCGTTCCACGGCCCACAGCCCGTCTTGGACGAGCGCGCACGCCACCGCGAGATTGCGCATGGGCTGGTAGGCGCGTCGGGCGAAGGGGCACGGACCGTCCGGGTCGGCACCGGGAAAGGCATCGCGCAGGCTGCCGGCGCTGGTGGCGAAGATCTCCCAGTAGCGGCGGTTCCGGGCCCGGTCGGGCGAGCGTCGCACGAAGCAGTCGTCGTGCTCGGCGAAGAACCGGCCCGGCTCGCGGCAGACGTGCTTGCGGTCGTTGTCGGGATGGCCGCGCCCGCGGCACTCGGTGAACCCGGCCTCCGCGAGCTTCACCTCGACCAGCACGGCCGCCCGTCGGCCATCCGCGAGGGTGCACCACAGGACCACGTCCACGGCGGTCGCCGGCTCCTCGGCGAACGGCCGCTCGCCGTCGATCTCGCCGAGCAGCGGTCCGGGCGGCAGCCACTCGAACTGGATGCGGTCGATGGCGAGCTGGACGCCGAGCAGATCGCCGAGGAGTTCGCCGAGTGCCCGGCTGTCGTCCCGGAACGGCAGAAAGAGATTGAAGCCGAACGCCTGGGAACTGCGCAGGTGCGCGACGTGGTCATGGAGCACCACGGAGTCGGCGACGACCGCGCGCTCCGCCTCTTGGCGCAGCTTGACGTAGACGCCGTCGGTCCAGGCGTTCCAACGCGGCGGCCGTCTGCCGGCCTCGTCGCACCAGGCTTCCATGTGCTTGTGCAGGTCCGCGGAGAACTTGGTCTGGCGGTAGCCGTAGTAGCGTTTCCACGCCACGGCGGCGGCCTAACGCCGGCCCGCCGGCTGCGCAAGACGTGCGGCGGGAGAGTCGTGGATGGGATGGATCGCGATGCTCATTCGTGGGTGTCCGGGTACTGCCGGCATGCGGCGTCGTGGGGGAAGTGTGCGGACGGACATCGTAGTGGCGCGGCGGCGCAATAGGCTTTCGATCTGTGCGTCGTGGGACGCGCCCGCGCAAAATCCTTGCTGGCGCGAACAGGTCGGCGCAAAAGAAACTCAAGCGCGCGCAGGGGGCGCGGCAATGCCGGCGGCCCGGCCGGTCAGCTGATCGGCAGGGCGGTGGTGTACTTGATCTCGCTCAGCGCGAACGTCGATTTCACGTTGCAGATCTCGGGCAGCTGCTCGAGGAGGCGCTGCAACAGGCGTTGGTAGGCGGGGACGTCGGGCGCGACGAGGCGCAGCACGAAGTCGGTTTCGCCGGACACCAGGTAGCACTCGACGATTTCCGGGAACGCTTGGACGGCGGTCGCGAGCTTGGGACGGTCGGCGGGGTGGGCGAGCTTGAGTTCGACGAACACGTTGACCGCGAGGTCGAGCCGCCCGGGATCGAGCAGGGCGACTCGGCCGCGGATGACGCCTGCTTCCTCGAGACGCTTGATGCGGCGCCAGCATGGGGCCTGCGAGAGACCCACCCGGTCGCCGAGTTCCTGCATCGGGAGGTTGGCCTGACGCTGCAGCTCGGTAAGGATGCGTTTGTCCAACCTGTCCATGGTCGCTTACGGTATCTGTCGAAACCGCCTACTACTTTGGAGTCGGGGGAGGGGAGGGAGTTCCGTGCGCTGTCCCGGCTCGTTTCCGTTGCCCGCATTGTGAATCAACCGGCGAGCGCCGGTTCGCGCGTTTGTGCGGCCGAGCGTTGCGCGGTTGGTGGGCCGATGCAGTCAATACGGAATGGGGGGCACGGACTGGTGGGAAAGGCGGTGCGCGCCCCAACACCGCGTCGCGGGCGGGGCGCACCACTTGAGTGTTCAGTGCCGGCGCGGTTTCAGTCGGGGCGGTCCGAGGAACGCGCGCAGCTTCAGGGCGAGTGCGAAGACGTCGTCGAGTTCGCATTCCCACACGACGAGCACCTCCCAGTCGTCCTCGCCGAGCTCGCGGCGCTGGCGCGCATCGCGTTGCGCGTTGCCCGCGATCTTCGCCGTCCAGTAGTCCCGGTTGCGCCTGGGCAGGCGGTTGCCGCGCGGACATGCGTGTCCGTGCCAAAAGCAGCCGTGCACGAAGACGAGCTTGCGGCGCGGGCGGAACACGATGTCCGGCGTGCCGGGCAGGTCCGTGGCGTGCGTCTGGAAGCGGTAGCCGAGCGCGTGGAGCAGGCGGCGCACGACAAGCTCCGGGCGCGTGTCTTGCGCGCGGACGTGGCGCATGCGGGCGCGGGAGCGGGGCGGCCTACGGGCGGGCACCGGCGATCGGCACCGGACGGGACTCGGCCCGGGGACCGCGGTCGCCGCGGGGACGGGGCCGGGGCGCGGCGGGAGCGGCCGCGGGGAGGGACAGGGTGGGGGCGAAGTTGGCTTCGGATTCTTGACTCACCGCCGGGTTGCCGGGACCGGCAACCGTGTTGTTACAATTAGCACGAGCGCCGAGCGCCGAGCGCCGATCCTGCGCCTCCCGTACCCGACCGTTCCCGCAAGACCGCCCGTTTCCCCGGGTCGCGCGACTGCTGTTTGTGCCTGCTGGGTCGGCCGGAACCGGCGCCTGTAGCCAAGGTCGTCGCCGGGAGTCGCGCCGGGCCCGCGCCGCAGACGGCGAGGCCGGTGCGTTGTCCACGTTCACGTACCGATAAAAGGGTGAGGCCGCAACCTTACCGTCTGTTCTCAACCCTGAATTGAACAAGATGCGCGAATTACGGTATGTAGTGCGCATGCGAGGGATTGAGCAACCGGCGGACGAGCTCGGGTACACGGTGGAGCCGGGTATCCGGGTGGGCTTCGTGCTGTCGCCGGATTTCACGCTGCTGGCGTTCGCCGGCTTCGTCGACACGCTGCGCCATTCGGCGGACGAGGCCGACCGCAGCCGCCAGATCCATTGCCGGTGGACGATCCTGGGCGCGGACCTGGAGCCGGTGCGGGCGAGCTGCGGGGCGAAGGTGGCGCCCTGGGAGACGTACAGCGACCCGGAGGCGTTCGACTACGTAGTCATCGTGGGGGGCCTGACCTCGGCGCTGGGGGACCATGCGCCGGCGACGTTCGACTTCCTGCGCCTCGCGCGCCGCCGGGGCGTCCCCGTCGTGGGCCTGTGCACGGGGACGTTCGCCATGGCCGAGGCGGGGCTGCTGCGCGGGCGGCGGTGCGCCGTGCACCTGCGGCACCGCGAGGAGTTCGCCGAGCGCTACCCGGACACCGCGATCGCGATGGGGGAGCTGTTCGTGTTCGACGGCGACGCGGTCAGCTGCGTCGGCGGCACCGCGTCGATCGACCTCGCCGTGGAGCTGGTCATGCGCCACTGCGGCCGGGCCCGGGCCCTGAAGGGGCTCACGGACCTGTCGGTGGACGAACTCCGGACGAGCGGCCACCTGCCGCGGATGCCGCACGACGACCTGGCCGATTCGGACAGCTGGCGCGTCGCCCAGGCGGTGCGCCTGATGCGGAGCCGTCTCGACCGGCCGCTCACGATCCGCGGTCTCGCGGAACGTCTCGGCACCAGCGTCAGCCAACTCGACCGCGACTTCGCGCGGCATGCGCGGAGCACCCCGACGGCCGTGTGGCGCCAGATGCGCCTGTCCCGTGCCAAGTGGCTGCTGCTCAACACGGACCGCACCGCGGCCGGGATCGCCCACGAGTGCGGATTCGCCGACGGCTCCCACCTCGCCCGGAGCTTCAAGGCGGCGTTCGGGGAGACCCCGCGCGCGTTCCGGACGACGCGACGGGCGGGCGTCTCGGCGATCCCGGCGGACATTGCGACCCCGCTGCCGGGGACGGACGATTCCGCAGGATAGCGGCGTCGAACCCGGCTATAGTGCAGGCACGGTCGTCCGCCGCCGCGGTTGCGACAGGACGGCATCGGCGGGCTGCTTTGGCCGAGGCGCGTATGGTCACCTACCACATCCAGGTCGCACGCCTCGAGGATGCCGCCGACGAGTGCCAGGCGCTGGCCGAGCGCCTGAAGCCCGGCGAGCAATGCGAGGTCCACATCACGGCGGAAGACGGCCGTACGGCGAGGATCGTCGTGGACGCCGCCGACGCCGGGACGCGACCGCCGACCGGGTCGGAGGCGGTCGAAGACGAGTGAGGCCACCATGGCCGGCAAAGGCCGTGGCGGGCCAGCTCTCAGAGGCGACGCACGAGAGTCAAGCGGCAGGCGGACCCGGCGATCGGTTCCGGGGTCCGCGCCTCGACCCCAGTTGGGCCCGCCGCCACCGTTGTGATATGGTCTCGCCATGTTCGCGGCAGTGTGCGCGCGCAAACGATGGCAGGAGGGAACCATGAGAAAAACGCCGGCATCGGGGCAACCCAAAGCACCGGCATCGCACCGTGATGCTATACTGAGCACGAGCGCCGAGCGCCGAGCGCCGACTATCGCCCGGCGTTAGCCGACCCCCCTCCGGGGCATCGCCCCGACCCCAACCTCTCCTCCGAATCCAGACCACCAACAGCCGCCTGCGGTTTCGCGGCGCGCGCCCGTGTCGGCGCTGCGCAGTCCCTCGTATCAAGGTGGGCGCGAGGCTTGGCGACAGCATCGAGACCCAGGCCGGCGATCGTCCTTTGTGCGATTGCGCTCGCGTGCGCCTTCCCGGTACAGGCCGAGGTGCTGGTGGGCAACGTGGGGCAGACGTCGGAATCGGGCACCACGTCGATGGCGAGAACGAAGGCGTTCGCCCAGGGGGTTGTGGCGGGCGACGGTCCGCAATTCCTGACCGACATCTGCGTCAAGTTCGGGACGCAGCCCCAGGCGAAGGACCCCGTCTACGTGGAGCTCTGGTCGAGCAAACTGGAAAGTCTGGAGTTGGTGCCCGACGAGGGAATCGCGACCTTCTGGTGGGACATCGACAACGGGACCGACGGCGACGGGGTGTGCGAGGGCTCCGGGCAGGCCGAGTTCACCCGAAGGCGGCCGGGAAGAAACGACGCGGCGATCGAGCTGAACTCGGGCGACCTCTACTTCGTCGTGCTTTGGGCGGGTCTAAACGACACAGATGTCACGTTGAGGACCACCGCCAGCAACGCCGAGGACTCGGGCGGGGTTGGTAACTACAGCATCAGAGACAACAGTTTCAAAGACACCACCACCGACTCTTCGGCGTACACGTGGACCTCCGCCACGTCCAAGCTGCAGATTCAGCTCTACGCGGAAGACACGGATGGACTTCGGGTGCACGACGCCGAGGGGCAGGAAGGCACCGACATGAGCTTCCGCTTGTCGCTCACGCCGGCACCTGGCAACAACAGACGATTGGTTGTGGACTACGTCACCGTCGAAGTTCCGGACGAGAGGAACGACAAGGGGGAGATCGTCAAGGTCCATGCTAAGGAGAGCAAGGACTACGAATGGACGAGCGGCAAGGCGATCTTCAACGCGGGCGATACGGAGAAATCGGCCAGCGTCCCCACCATCAACGACACGGAGCAGGACGACAGGGAGAAATTCAAGCTCGTCGCGAGCACTCTGAAGTACTACCGTCTGTCGCAAGGTGAATGGGTTCTAGAGGATCAGGAAGACAATCCCTACCTGGACAAGGTGCGGAAGCGGGCTGGGATCGGGACGATCCGCAACACGGACCCGGTTGGCCTGCTGTCGGTGGCGGACGCCGAGGCCGCCGAAGAGGATGCGTCCATCGATTTCGTGGTGACGCTCAACCTAGTGGCGACGGAGACGGTGACCGTGGACTACGCCACCGCCGACCGCACGGCGACTGCGGGGACCGACTACACGGCCACGAGCGGCACGCTGACGTTCGAGGCGGGCGAGTCGACGAAGACGATCGCGGTCCCGCTCGTGGACGATGACGACCTGGAGAACGACGAGACGCTGACGCTCACCTTGAGCAACGCCACCGGCGCGGAGCTGGGCTACGCCGAGGCGAAAGGGACGATCCGGGATACGAAGGACAGCGGCGCGCCGGTCATCAGCGGTACGTTGCGGGTGGGCGAGACGCTCACGGCGGACACGTCGGGGATCCTCGACAGCGACGGACTGGAGAACGCCACTTTCACCTACAGGTGGTGGAAGCGGGTCGGGACGATCCGCCGCACCTTGCAGAACGGCGCCGACGCGACCTACGTCCTGCAGCCGAGCGATGCCGGAGACAGGATCATCGTGCGGGCGAGCTTCACGGACGACGCCGGCAATCCGGAGTGGCGGGAGAGCGAGCCGACCGCTCCGGTGGCGTCCGCGGACGGCGGATCCATCAACCGTGCGCCGACGGGCGCGCCGACCGTCAGCGGCACGGCGCAGGTGGGCGAGACGCTCACGGCGTCGACGGCCGGCATCGCCGACGCCGACGGCCTGGACGACGCGGAGTTCTCCTACCAATGGATCAGGAACGACGGCAGCGACGCGGACATCGCGGGCGCGACCGGGCAGAGCTACACGCCCGGCGCCGACGACACGGGGAAGAGGCTAAAGGTGCGCGTGACCTTCACCGACGACGGCGGCACGGCGGAGACGTTAACGAGCGCCGCGACCGGTCCGGTGGCGGCGCGGAGCGCGCTATCGGTGGCCGACGCGGAGGCGACGGAAGAGGACGACGCGGCGCTCGGCTTCGTCGTGACCCTGAATCCCGCTGCGGCGCGGACGGTGACGGTGGACTATGCCACTTCGGATGGCACGGCAACGGCGGGCGACGACTACACGGCGACCAGTGGCAAGCTGACGTTCGCCGTGGGCGACACTTCGAAGACCGTCTCGGTGCCGATCGCGGACGACTCCGTCGACGACGGCGGGGAGACGGTCACGCTGACGCTGAGCAACGCCACGGTGGCCGAGATTTCGGACGCCTCGGCGACGGGCACGATCGGGGACGACGACGCCAACAGCGCGCCCACGGGCGCGCCGACCATCACGGGCACGGCTCAGGTGGGCGAGACGCTGACGGCCTCGACGGCCGGGATCGACGACGCCGACGGGCTGGACGACGCGGAGTTCTCCTACCAGTGGATCGGGAACGACGGCAGCGACGCGGACATCGCGGGCGCGACGGGCCAGACCTACACGCCCGGCGCCAACGACGTCGGCAAGACGCTGAAAGTGCGGGTGACGTTCACCGACGACGGCGGCACGGCGGAGACGCTGACCAGCGCCGCGACCGGTGCGGTGGTGGCGCGCAGCGCGCTGTCGGTGGCCGACGCGCAGGCGAGCGAGGAGGACGACACGGCGCTGGAGTTCGTCGTGACCCTGAGTCCCGCGGCCGCGCGGACGGTGACGGTGGACTACGCCACGGCGGACGGCACGGCGACGGCGGGTGCGGACTACACGGCGACCAGCGGCACGCTGACGTTCGCCGTGGGCGACACCGCGAAGACCGTGTCGGTGCCGATCACCGACGACACGGTCGACGATGGCGGCGAGACGCTCACGCTGACCCTGAGCAACGCCGCGGTGGCGACGATCTCGGACGCCTCGGCGACGGGCACGATCAGCAACGAGGAAACGGGGCCGCCGCTGACGGCGAGCTTCTCGGAAGTGCCGGAGTCGCACGCGGGCGCGAGGTTCACGTTCGTGCTGACCTTCAGCGAAGCGCCCAAGGTGAGCTACCGGACGCTGCGCGACGTGGCGTTCGACGTCACGGACGGAACGGTGCGCAAGGCGAAGCGGCGCACGTCGGGCAGCAACCTGTCGTGGGACATCACGGTCGAGCCCGCGGGGACGGGCGCGGTGGCGATCGAGCTGCCGGCGACGCCCGACTGCACGACGACGGGCGCGATCTGCACCGGCGACGGGCGGGCGCTGTCGAACTCGCCGTCGGCAACCGTCGCCGGGGCTTCGACCGCGAGCGCGGTGGTGAACGGGCCGGTGCTGACCCTGTCGTGGCCCACGCCGCCGGACGGCTTCGCGCCGCCGGGCGGGTCGGACTTCGCGGTGAGCGTCGACGGCGACTTGCGGGCGGTGACGTCGGCGTCGTTCCAGGCGCGCGGCGTGATACTGCAGTTGGCTGAGCCGGTGCTGCCGCAACAGAGCGTCGTGGTGGACCACCTCGGCTCCGCCATGCACCCGGCGCGCAGCGCGGCGGGTGACCTGCGCGCGCCATGGCGGGACATGCCGGCGCTGAACGTGTCCGGATGGACTGCGGACGAACTGTCCGCGGCAGGTGTCGATGCGCCTGTTCCAGGCGTGGTGACGACCGTCTGGAACGCGGGACAGTCGGCCAGCTTCGCCGGCCAGGAACTCGGGGACGCAGGTCTGATCGCGGTGTCGGGAATGACCGACCTGCGGCGTCTGGATCTCTCGGGCAATGCGCTGACCGATGTGTCGGCGCTGGCGGGCCTCGGCATGCTGGAGAGCCTGGACCTGTCGGGCAACGCCATCTCGAACCTCGCGCCACTGGCCGAGCTGACGGAACTCAGGCGGCTGGACCTCGCGGGGAACGTGATCGAGGAACTGTGGCCGCTGGCCGGGCTGCCGAAGCTCGAGGTGCTGCTGCTCGACGGCAACCGCGTGGTCGACATCGGCGCGCTGACCCACCATGGCCGTCTGGAGAATCTGGGTCTGGCGGGCAACCGCGTCGCGGACACGAGGCCGCTGGCGGACCTGTGGTCGCTCCGGCGGCTGGACCTCGGCGGCAACCCGGCGCGCGACCTGTCGCCGGTCGGCGACCTGGAGACGCTGGTGTGGCTGCGCGTGCCGTCTGCGACCGACGAAGCGCCCACCCACCGGTTGATCCAGCTGCGCTGGCTGATGGGGCCGGACGGGCTAGGGACGTGTGTGGGGTGTGCGTCCGAGGAGACGATTCGCGCGCCGGCGCGGTAGGTTGGGCGCAGCGCCCGGCGGCACGCCGGGGCATCGGCGGTCGGGTCGTGGCGGCGCATGAGCGATGCACTTCGGCCCGGAGACGTTCATGGTGCGCATGGAGGACGACAGCATGGCGCCGGACGTGATGCGCGGCTGGTGGGCGTTCGTCGATCCAGACGAGCCGATGGCGCCGGGCCGGCTGCTCGGCGTGGACGACCCGGAGACCGGCGGCGTGACGGTGCGGCGGCTGGTCGAGGAGGGCGGGCGGCGGTACCTGCGCGCGGTCGGCGTGGGGTGGCCCGACATCGAGGTCGACTACGATTCGGAGACGCTCATCCGCGGCACGGTCCTGTTCGTGGGCAGCGTGGTCTACCGAAGGTCGAAACGGAATTGAGGGCGCACGGCGTCAGTCGCCGGTCAACGGGATTGTCCTGCTGGCGGGAACTGCCGTCCAATGCGGACGCGGTTGGGCGGTTCGAGGCGTGGCCTGTTGATGACTATGACAATCGGCAAGGCCATCTTGGGTCGTCCAGCTATCGTTAGGAGCGGTGATGGGACCTGAAGGGCACGGGATCGCCGACGCCGCGAGGGAACGCGTTTGTCCTGTAGGGTGATCGTTGTAGGGGTGATGGTGCATCAATGGCACGATGACCGGTCATAGGCGGTACAGCGACTCCGGCGACCTGTCCCACGGGTTCGTCTGGACGGCGATTTCGCAACAGACCGAGAAGATGTGGTCGAGAACCAGGGAGATCTTACGCGTGTCGTAGCTGCCGTCGCTTAGCGATGTCGCGGTCTGCTTGTGGAAGACGCGCGTGTAGGACTCCTTCTTCTGGAGAGCGCCTTGATAGACGGCTGATTCGCGCTTGAAGTTTGTCCACCTGACCTCGGCGGTGGGCTGGCCTGGCGCGGCGAGGTCAAGATAGCACTCGATCGAAGCGGCACGGCGGTTGATGTCCGAGGGGCGGACCCCGTCCGGTCCCCAACAGGGGAAGTCCGCGAAATCCGCGAGTTCGGGCAGACACGTGGCCTGCATGTTGGCGGGAAGTCGCATGCGCCGGACCTGGGTGCAGACATCGACGCCTTCGGCATCGTTGTCGAGGAGGAACAGGACATTGTTGTGCACGTCGATGCCAGCCAGTCCCGCGGCGAAGTTGCGGAGATTGCCCGTCCCCGTGAAGGGATAGCCGTTGTCCATGTCCACGAACTTGAAGAAGTCCGCAATGTTGGGCCGTAGGAGGGAAAGGGCGTGTTTCAGGATGCCGGCGTCGGAGCTTCCTTCCGTCGCAATCAAGAATGTCTGAGTGCGACCAGCGTGAGGCTCGAACTCGGCGGCCTCCGCCCAGCCCGCGTCGACAAGAGGACCGTACTGCCAGACGACGCGGCAGTCGAGGTTCGCCGGGTTCTCTGCGAGCAGGCGCAGTATGGCGTAGGGCGGCAGAAAGGAGAGCAGGCTGCCGAAGTGGCTGCGCTCGGAGTACTGGTCGCCTTCAGCCGGGTAGTAGGGGATGCTGAGCGTTGTGGGGTCGTCTGCGAAACGGCCGATCACGTGCTTGCGAGACTGCGAGTTTCCCGACGGGTAGGTGTCGTCCAGATCCGCGATGGGATACGCATTCACGAAGTCAGCGAACTCGGCGAACGTCATCGCCTCGTTGGGAACCTCGGGGCGCAGGTCTTCGATGCTTGCGCGAAGTTCGCGGTCGCCCTCGGCGGCGCGGTCGTAGGCGGACTGCACGCTGGCGAGACTGTATCCCATGAGTTCGAGCCTGGGGAGGATGTCGACCAGCCTGCGCGCGAAGGCTGCTTCCATGTCGGCGAGGTCTGGGTCGTTGGATTCGAAGTAACCGTAATCGATCTGATTGGACCGAAGGCGAGTGCGGTCCCTGGCCTGGAAAAGGACGCCGTGGTCGGCACCGCGCATGTTCTTGCTCCAGTCTACCGTCATGCCGTCGACGTCAAGCGAAATGGCTGTTCCCACAAGGTTCTCCTGGGTCGGGGCGGGGCATTGTAGTGGTCGCGGCTGGAGGCGGCGAGCTGGATGCCGGCCAAGCTCGGGGAGGTGCGCGGCAGGGACGGCGGTGAGTCGGGCAGGGGTGGGTTGGCATCGGAACCAAGCGCGGGAACGATACTGTACGCCGCCGCTCGAACGGGCCATGCGCCGGGCGCATCGGCACGGGCGGGTTTTGTCGGGGATCGCTGTCAGTTCGGGTTGGACCGACCCTCGTAGACCGGCCTGAGTCGGCACTGCACGAAGGTCTCGAGCAGCGCGAGAACGAACGGTCCGGCCTTTGCGTCGAGTATGAAGTTCACGCGGTCGGCGTTGTCCTGGATCCAGTCGGACACGTTCGATGTGTCGAGTCCGTGCCTGCTGACCATGGTGGGGTCCGCGAGCAGCGAACCGCTCAAAGTGCTGGGCGCGGAGCCCGTGTAGTGCTGGCTGCTGAATCGAGCCCCGGAATTGGCGCCGGCCTTTCCGACCTTGAGAACCCGGTCGCGATCGCTGAAGACGTAGACGCCCATCGTGCCCTTTCGCAGGCGGGGCGGGGCGTGGGGTTTGCGAAGGACCTCGATCTGGATCGCCCCTTCGTGAATGGGGACGCGGGCAAGTTCGGCAACGGTCTGGAAGTCTTTGACGAGCCCCTGGGGATCCCACTTCACTGTCGGCCTCGTGATTATGGAAGCAGCGTGATTCTAGCCATGGGTGGACAAGTACGCGTGGACCGTGGAGCTCGACCTTTGGCGGGCGGCGTGTCGATACCGCCTGTCACTACCCCGGTTTGCGATGGCGGGTGTCGATAGGAGGGTAGTGACAGGCGGCGAAATCGGCCTTCAGGCCTGACGCGGCAAGGGCTCTGCTAAACATTTTCCTCGTGCGGTTTTCGTGACAGGTGCTATTGTTCGCGGCATCCACTGGCTGCGAGAGCAGCGTTGTCGGC
This sequence comes from Candidatus Azotimanducaceae bacterium, assembly GCA_965203685.1. Taxonomy (GTDB): domain Bacteria; phylum Pseudomonadota; class Gammaproteobacteria; order Pseudomonadales; family Azotimanducaceae; genus VXYL01. Next base: position 2,613,367 of record OZ241908.1, on the reverse strand, counting down.
TGAAGCCGACGTGGGCGCCGCAAGGCGTGACAGTGCCGCACCGCTGTAATGGCGGTGCCCGGGCAGACGCCCCGCAAGGCACGGTGGGCCACATCGTTTCCGATGGGGGCTTAATCCAACTGAACGGCCAGGCGGCTGCCGCGCGGGTGCTCTTGGGAGTCCGCGCGGGCGACCGGAGAGTCTCCGGGCGTGTCGAGGCGGCCCAGCCGTGGCGCGACGTGACTGCGGAGGCCTGGGAGAAATTCCACCGGCCGTGACGGACCACCGTACCGCGAAGCGGCGCGCCGAAACCGGGCTCGCGGCCAACGTCGGCAACGACGCGCCGCAGCCGCCGCATTGGACGGCAGCGCGAATTGGCGTCGTGGGCAACACGCAGCATTGGCTGCGGCTCCGTGCGTCCTGTTGTGCAGGACAGCGGATCGCCCATCACAACTAAGCTCCCCCACGCCCGTCCCCGGCCCCCGTCGCGGCCGGGGGCGCGGCAGCTTCTTGGCCGAAATCCCAACCGTCGCTCGGCGCGAGAGGCGGGCGGCCGCGAGACTTCGCTTCGCGCCCTGCTACGAGTTTTTCCGTTGACCGGCATTCGCGGCTGGCTAGGTTGGCGGGCCGGAGGAATACGGCATGCGGCAACTGAACTACGATCTGAAGACACTGCTGGCCGAGAACCCGGAACGGGGTCATGTCACGCGGCGCGACCGCGCCTATATTCTCGACCAGGCGGCGAATCTCCTGCACGAGCTCGGCTTCCGCCGGCTGCGGGGCAGGGGGTTGCGGCGCAAGCACGTGAACGCGGTGGTGCGGGAGTGGAAGCGGCAGGGCCTTTCGGTGGGCACGCTGAAGAACCGCATGGCGGCGCTGCGCTGGTGGGGGAAGCGCATCGGGCGGCCGGGCGTCGTCGGGACGAACGCCGAGCACGGGATCGGCAACCGGACGTACGTGACCAACGAGGACAAGAGCCGCCGACTGGAGTCAGACAAGCTGGCGCTCGTGAGGGATGCGCACGTGCGGATGTCGCTGCGGCTGCAGGAGGTGTTCGGCCTGCGCCGGGAGGAGGCGATCAAGTTCACGCCGACGTACGCGGACCGCGGCGATCGGGTGGTGATCAAGGCGTCCTGGGCGAAGGGCGGTCGGGCGCGTGAGATCCCGATCTGGAACGACCGTCAGCGGCCGGTGCTCGACGCGGCACGGCGCCTGGCGGGCGGCGGCGCGCTGATCGCGGGCGCGCGCAACTACGCCGCGCAGAGGAAGGTGTACGAGAAGGAGACCGGAGCAGCGGGGTTGCGGCGCATGCACGGGCTACGCCACGCGTACGCCATGGATCGGTACGAGAGGTTGACCGGGTGGAAGGCGCCGAATGCGGGCGGTCCGCGGCAGCGGTCCATGTCGGCGGCCATGAAGCGGATCGACGAGTCGGCCCGACAGAAGATCGCCCGGGAACTGGGCCATGAACGGATCTTCGTGGTGAGCCAATACATTGGATCCTGAGGGGAGGTCGCGCGATGTTCTGGCGGGTAGCCGTGTCCCGCGCTCCCGCCGGCGTCGCGGGCTAGTGGACGACCGGGGAATCCTCGGGTGCGGCCACGGGATCGCGGACGTTGCCGTGGATCTCGATGTCGGCGAGGACCAGGCCGAGGATCCGGAGCGCGTCCGGCATGGCGGGGGCGTCGGTGGCGCAGAGGCTGTGGAGGGCGAGCACGAGGACGTCCTCCGGCACGAGGCGGAGGCTCTCGCAGGTGCGGGCGAAGGCGGCGATTTCCGCGGCGGTGGCGTCGGCGTCGTAGGGCTGCGGGTGCCGCGGCGGGAAGGGCGGCGGATCGTTGGGGTGGTCGCGGACGTACCGCTCGCAGGCGCCAGTGGCGGCCGCCATCTCGTCGGCGCTCCAGTCGTTGACTGTGCGGCTGGCCGGCAGGCCCTCGGTGCCGTCGACGAAGGCGTGCTGCAGGATGCGCGTCTCGATGGCGGGGTAGCCGAACCAGCCGTAGCGGAAGGACAGGTCGTCGACGAGCTCGGCCCAGTCGTCGATGCGCGGCAAGGCCGGGTCGTCGGGGTCGACGCAGTCGAAGGCGGGTTCGGGGTGGACGTCGTGGCGGAAGATCGGGACGGTGTCGTCGGAGCGGGGGAGCGGCCGGCCCGGGACGTGGCTCCACGGGGGCGGCGGATCGGGAATCTCGCCGTCGGCTCCGGGGTCGCGGGGCGCGACGGTGCGGGGATCGGGAACGTTGCCGTGGTGGTCGATCTCCTGGACCAGGTGGACGAGCATGTTCAGGACGTAGCCGACGGCGTCCTCCGTCGAACCGAGCGGGACGGCATGGTCCGCGGCGGCCGGCAGGAGGTCGTGGACGGCGATGCCTAGCAGGTGCTCGGGCGTGAGCGCGAGGGCGCGGGCGGCGTGGAGGCAAGCGCGGGCTGCGTCGGCTTCGATGCGCCGGTTGTAGTGGCGGAGTTCGCGGGGCGGGGGCTCGGGGAGGGCATCGGGGCGGTTCCGCAGGTGGCCCTCGCAACAGGCGATCGCGGCTTCGACGGACCCGGTCGTCCAGAACTGCAGAAACGCGAGGCTGGGCGGCGTATCGCAGGTCCCGCGGCGGCGGGCGTCGTTGACGATGCGGTCGGCGGCGAAGGGAAAGGCGCGGATGTCGTAGTGGGCGTCGAGCCGCCTGCGGAGTGCGAACCAGCGGTCGAGGATGACGAGGCTGGGGGCGTCGTCGCGGGAGCTCTTCATAGGCGGGCAAGGCGCGCGGAGACGGGGATTCGGTGGATCAGTCGCACGGCTCTGTGTTCCTCGGCGGTCGGCACCGCGTGGTGCGGTTCGTTGGCGTTCCGCTGCCGACGCTTTTGCGCATGGCGGCCCGGTCGGGGTCGCGGCGCGGCATCGGCGCGCGGAACGGCGAAGAGCCTAGCGCCGACGTCCCCACGAACGCGAGTAGAAAACCCTTAGCGGTCTGCTAAACGGCGCGGATGGCGAGGCCGACCAGGGTGCCCGACTGGCCACTGGCCGGCCGTTGTCTCTGTCGACTTGCCGGGGAGTGGGCCTGCCCGCTTTCGGCCTTGTCGGCATTTCGTACCGCAAGGTTGTCGTGGCGTGGACGTGTCGAGCTGGCGACTCGTGGGCGCGAGCGCAAGCGGACGTGTCGGCTCGTGGACTTGCCGACTTCGCGACACGTCGACACGTGGCAGTATGGAGTGTGGACCGTGTCGGCGGCCGGGTGGCCATGGCGAACGCGGGGCGCGAGACGGCATCGCCGCATGCTAAGCGCGCCGTTGTGGCACGGCACGGTACGGGCCGGTAGGGTGTGCGACGGTCTGGAAGGAAGGCGCACCCCCGCGTTCCGGTCCCGGCGGGTGCGGATCGCGCAGCCGCAACAAATCCAATCTCGTGTTGCGACGCGGGGGCATCGGACACGCACGACCCGAAAGGGAGGTGCAACCATGCCCCAGATCGCCATCTACCGCCTGCCGGCGGTGCTCGAAGTGACCGGCCTGTCCAAGGCCACCATCTACCGGCTGCTCGGACGCGGCGAGTTCCCGCCGCGGGTGCAGCTGTCGGCGCGCTGTGTCGGCTGGCGCGTCGCCGACATCGATGCCTGGCTCGAGGCGCGGGCGGCCCAGTCCGGCGTGCCCGCGGACCGAGTTCGGGCCGCCGCGCAGGCGGAATAGGTCCGGGAAGTACGCGCGCCGGCCGGTGCCGGCGCGCTACACCGGGCGGCCCTTGAACACCACCGTGCCGCAGACGACGGCCTGCGCGTCGGCTTCGACGATGCGGTCGGGCCAGTCGGGGTTGAGCGCCTTGAGGTAGCGGCGCCCGTCTTCCTCGATCAGCTGCTTGAATGTCGCGGCGGCGGTGCCGTCGGCGCGTCGCACGACCACGTAGCTGCCGTGTTCCGGCGGCGGGTCGGGGTCTACGAAAATGAACTCGCCGTCCTGGAAGCGCGGCGCCATGCTCTCGCCGGAGACGCGCAGCACGAAGGTATCCGGTCCGCAGTCGACCGGGCACGGCAGGCGGGCCTCGGCTGCCGGATGCTCCGGCGCCTCAGTCCAGGCTCCTGCCTGCACCCACGATATGAGCGGATACCCGCGACCGGCGGGCCGCCTTACCGCGGGCGTGTCCCCGGGGGGGTGTCGCCGGTCCATCCACGCGGGGGGCTTGCCCATGGCGCGCTCCAGGGTAGCGGCCAGGCGGTCGCCGACGCGGCGCGGGTTCCCGCTGGGGTACGGCCGACCGACGCGGATGTGGCTGAGGTAGGAGACGCTGACGCCGGCGCGCCGCGCGAGTTCCGACGCGGAGCCCGCCTCGGCGGTCAGGCGGCGCAGGTTTTCGAGGCGGGTGCGGTCGATGTCTCGTGGCATGTCTGCGTCCGTTTAGCGCGAAGCTAAACATAAAGCAGGGTACGGACCATTGCAAGAAAAGAACATGCTTTGATACTTTTTAATGCGAAACGAGCTAAGAGCACCGATTCCGGAGCGCCGAGTGGAGTTGAACCGATTCATGCGCAAAGCGAGCAAGCGCGAGCGCGCGTCCGTCGCCGAGGCGTGCGGCACCACCGTCCCCTACCTCTACCAGGTCGCCGGCGGGCATCGCCGCGCGAGCCCGTCGCTGGCGATCCGCATCGAGGCGGCGACCCGCGCGGTGGGCAAGGAAACCGGTGGGCGGCTGCGGGCGGTGCCTCGCGATTCGCTGGTCAGGGATCCGGAGATCTTCGACCCGCAGGCGCCGTTCCTGGTGGAGTTCGCGCATTGATGACTACGCGTGTCCTTCCCCTGCGCGAGGCGGCGCTTCTCTCGCTGGCGTTGCTGTGTCCCACGACGGTCCATGGCGCGGAAAGATCGGAGATCGAGACGACCGATGCCGAGGTTCGGGCGAGCGCCCGGGGTGCTTCCGTCTGGAGGCTGTCGGCGGAGGACTGGGCGCGCTACGAGGAACTCATGCGCGGGCGGCGCGGCACCTGGACGCCGGACGGCGATCCGCTGCTGATCCTTGGGGCGCACGCGCGGACGGAAGCCGAACGCCGGCGGTTCGCGGAGGCGTTCGTGCTCGCCGAGCACGAACGCGTGCAGGGCGAACTCGCGTTCGAGCGCGCCGTGCAGGCGGCTTGGGCGCGGCTCTTTCCGGGGCAGCTGCGACTCGCGGCTGCGACGTCCTCCGGTGAGCCCGCGGAGCGCTACGCGCTGGTCGTGCACCGGGACTGCGCCGACTGCCGACGCATGGTGCGCGACTATCTGAGGCGCGGCGTCCCGGTGGACTTCCACGTTCGCGGGGCGGCGGACGACGACGACCTGCGCGCCTGGGCCTCGATCCACGGCATCGAGGCGTCGGACGTGCTCGGCGGCCTCGCGACGGTGAACCACGGCGACGGCGGCCCGCCCGGGGCGGCGCCCGCCGTCTGGGTCCGGCGCGGCGGCGGGTGGTCGGTGGTCGAATGAGGGTCCGCAATGCAATGCCTGCCATTCTCCCGGGGCTCGCGCTCGCGAGCGGGCTGTCCGTCGGGGCCGACAGGCTCGTGGTCGTCCACGACGCGGGCGGCACGGTGCCGGCCGCGCCCTGGATCGAACGGACGGACGTGCCGCGGCAACGGACGGTCGAGGCGGCGGCGGTCGCTGCAGAGCGTCTGGCGCGGTCGCGCGTGCCGGCGTCGCCGGACGCACTCGTCCGTTTCCCGGTGGAGCCCGCCCCGCTCCGCGCCGGGCGCGCCGAGCGGGTGCGCGTGCGCGCCCTGGCCGGAACGCTGTTCGCGATCGGTTCGGACGAGTCGTCCGCCCGCTGGCTGGAGGCGAACGCTCGGGAACTGCGCGGCCGCGGCGCGACCGGGCTGCTGGTGGCGGCGGAGTCCGTGGGCGACCTGCGGCGGATGCGCGAGATCGCCGCGCGGCACGGGCTCTCTCTCGACCCGATGCCGGGCGCGGCCCTCGCGGAAGCGTTCGGCGCCCGCTCCTACCCCTTCGTCGCGGAGCCTTCCGAATGATCGGCGGGCATCCCGTGGAGGCCCTGCTGCGCCCGCCGGCGGAACTGACGGCGGGCGCGGTGTCCGTGCTCTGCGGCGCGGTCGCGGCGCTCGGACCCGAATACGTCATGATGACCCCGGGCGTGGGCCACGGCACGGCGGTGGCGCTCGGCGCGTGCGGGTGCTGGTGGTTCGCGCGGGGGCTGCGCATCGTGCGCTACCAGCGCAACCTGCGTCGCCGACGCCGCTTCTCGATGCGCGCGGCGCGGATTCCGGTGAGCGCCGACCGGCTCTACCTCGGCCGCGGCTTCCGCTGGGGCGAGCGCCACACGCAGCGCCTGCACGACTGCAGGAAGACCCGTTTCCGCAGGTTCGTCGAACCGGGACGCCTGGTGCGCTGGGCGCACGCGTGCGCCGCGGACAGCGGCGGCGGGGGCCTTGCGCCCGTCGGCCGGGCTCTGGCCGCCGACGTTCCCCTCAATCCCTTCCGGGCGCCGCCGCCGGTGGGCGGCCTGTCGTGGCTGCACGGCGTGGAGGCGAAGGAGGAGGATGTCCATCTGCCGCTGCGCGACCGCACGGGCCACACCCTGGTGCTCGGCACGACGCAGGTCGGCAAGACGCGGATGCTCGAGGTGGCGGTGACGCAGGACATCCGCCGCGGCGAGGCGGTCGTGGTGTTCGACCCGAAGGGCGACGCCGACCTCCTGCGCGCCGTGCGCGACGCCTGCGCGGCGGGCGGCCGCGCGGGCGACTTTGTGCTGTTCCACCTCGGCTACCCGGAGATTTCCAGCCGGTACAACGGCGTCGGCCAGTTCCACCGGGTCACCGAGGTGGCGACGCGGGTGTCCGGCCAGGTCTCCGGCGAGGGCCAGTCGGCGGTCTTCCGCGAGTTCGTGTGGCGGTTCGTGAACGTCGTCGCGCGGGCGGTGACGGCGCTCGGCCAGCGCCCCGACTACCGCACGATCCTGAAGCACGTCACCAACATCGACGAGCTCTGCCTGTCGTACGCCGAGGCCTACTTCGCGGACCGGCCGGAAGTGCTGGAGGCCGTCGCGGCGGTCGAGCGCCGACGCGACAAGCCGCCCCGGCACATGGAGGGGCGTCCGCGGCGCCTCGTGGCGTTCGAGCACGTCATGCTCGACCGGGGCCTCGGCGACGAGGTCCTCGACGGCCTGCGCAGCGCGATGCGCTACGAGAAGAGCTACTTCGACAAGCTCGTGGCGTCGCTCCTGCCTCTGCTGGAGAAGCTCACCACGGGCAAGGCGGCGGAGCTGCTGAGCCCGGACTACCTGGACATGGACGACGCGCGACCGGTGTGGGACTGGCGGCGCGTCGTGAACCAGAAGCTCGTCGTGTACGTCGGGCTCGACGCCCTGTCGGACGCGCCGGTGGCCGCCGCGGTCGGCAACTCGATGTTCGCCGACCTCGTGAGCTACGCAGGCGAGCGCTACAAGCACGGCGACTCGCACGGCCTGCGCGCCGGCACGACGTCGCCAAGGCACCCGATCGTGGTGCACATGGACGAGTTCAACGAGCTGATGGGCGACGAGTTCATTCCACTCCTCAACAAGGGCGGCGCAGCCGGCGTGCAGGTGACCGCGTACACGCAGACCTTCTCGGACATCCAGGCGAAGACGCGGGACGCGTCGAAGGCGCGGCAGGTGTCGGGCAACTTCAACTCGCTGGTGATGTTCCGCGTCAAGGACGTCGACACGGCGGCGCTCCTGACCGACCAGCTTCCCACCGTGAACGTGGTCGAGCTCACGCAGATCGCGGGCTACACGGACTCGTCGGACCCTTTGACCGATGTCGATTTCAGCTCCCGGCACGAGGACCGCATCACGACGTCGACGGCGACGATGCTCGAGCCGCACGACGTCACCAGGCTGCCGAAGGGCGAGGCGTTCGCGCTGCTCGAGGGCGGCGTGCTGTGGAAGGTGCGTCTGCCGCTGCCGGCGGGCGGGCGGCGGGATCCGTCGTCGGCGTTCGCGGAACTGGCCGCCGACATGGAGCGGCGCTACCGCCCGGGCGCGTCCTGGTGGGGAGAGGTCGGGGCGGCGGAGGCGGCCGGTGGCTGAGGCGGCGCGCGTCAGGGAACCCGTCCGCGCCGAACGGCGGCGCGGCCGTGTGCGCTCGGTGGCCGGGTGCCTCGCATTGTCGGCGGCCGCGTCGGTGGCCGTCGAATGGGTCGGCATGACCTGGTGGTGGCCGGAGGAGGGCGCGGAGCACGCCGCGGGCGTCTTGCGCCGCGAGGCCGGGTACCTGAACGAGGACTTCCGGCCGTCGGCGGCGAGGATCCTGCACGGCGCGGAGCGCGCCTACTTCTACGCGTTCGAGTGGACCGGGCTCGCCGCGGCGCTGCGGTGGCTCGGCGGGACTGTGCGCGTCGACGAGTACGTCAAGGCGGCGCTGTGGACCGTGCAGGTGCTGATCGTGCGCGTGGTGCTGCTGGCGTTTTCAGCGCCCGCCTTCGCGCTGTTCGGCCTGGTCGGGCTCGCAGGCGGGCTCACCCTGCGCGACATCCGGCGCTGGTCGGCGGGCCGCGAGTTCGGCGGCGTCTACCACGCCGCCAAGCGCGGCGCGCCGAAGGTGCTGTTCGCGGCCGTGTTCGTCTATCTCGCGATCCCGTTCGCGGTGCACCCGACGGCGGTGATCGTCCCGGGCGCGGCGCTCTTCGGCGCTTCGGTGCTGATCGTCGCCGCGTCGTTCAAGAAGTACCTGTAGACGTGGATCCGGACCAGCAGGCCGCGTTCCGCGGCGCGAACCCCGGCTCTCCGGTGACGGAGGCCGACCTGCTCGCGCTGTGCGCGGGGCTCGTCTGCGCGCTGGCGATCGCCTGGTGCGCGTGGGTCGTGTTCCACGCCTACAAGAACTGGAGCGGCGGCGGTACGCCGCCCGGCGAGGCGGGCGGCCACGTGCTGCGCGCCGTGTTCCTGACGGCCGTCCTGCTGGTGGTCGTCACCTGGTGAATCAAAGGAGGTGGAAGTGAAAGGAACGAGAGAAAAGTGGGGACGCGGAAAGGTGCGGCGTCGGCGGATCGCCGCGCTGGCGGCGACGGCGTTTGCCGCGGCGTCTGCGACGGCCGGGCTGCCGGAGGTGGCGGACCCGTCGACCGGGGCCGTCGACGAGGGCGACTTCATCGGCATGCTGCAGGCGTACGGGCTCGACATCGTGGTCCTCGGTGGCCTCGGGCTGTCGGCGATCGCCCTGCTCGTGGTCGCGAAGAACGTCATCACCAAGTACTCGATGGTGGCAGACGGCCGCGCCACCTGGGGCGAGGTGGGCATGCACGGCGCGGTCGGCGTCGTGCTGCTGGTGATCGTGATCTTTCTCGCCACGCAGTCGGCGACGGTGCTGACCTGATGGACGACGAGATCGTGTTCCTGCCGGACCGGCTGAACCGGGCGCCGGCGGTGTTCCTCGGGCTCTCGGACGGCGAGCTGCGCATGGCGGGGCTCGCCAATCTGGGTTTCTGGGTCCCGGCCTGCGCCCTCGCGGCGGGACTCTTCGGCCAGGCCGTGCTCGGCCTCGGCGCCGGGGCGCTGGCCGCGTGCGGGGGCATCTGGACGACCGCGCGGGTGCTCAGGCGCCTCAAGCGCGGGCGGCCCGAGGGCTATCACGCCGACGCGGTGGTCGCCTGGCTCGAGGACCGGGGGCTCAAGCCGAAGACGATGCTGCGCGAGAGCGCCGTGTGGGACATCCGCGCACGGCGGCCGCGGGGACGGAACCGTTGAGCCGCTACCGCAACGTGCTCGCCGGCCAGCGCGAGGCGATCCGCGCGCTGTGGGGCGCCGTCGGCGTGGCGCTCGTCTGCGCCCTGGTCCTCGGCATCGGCTGGATGACTGCGCCGAATTCGCTGCGCATCCACATCCCGCCGGACCTGACGGCCGGCGCGACGGTGCGGCCGGATTCGCCCGCCGCGCCGCACATCTACACGTTCGCGCTCTACATCTGGCAGCAGCTCTACCGCTGGCCGAGCGACGGCTCCCGGGAGTACCGGGCGAAGCTCGACGCGCTGGTGAGCTTCCTCACCCCGGCCTGCCGCCAGGACCGCCTGGACGACTACGCCGAGCGCAGGGGGCGGCGCGAGCTCGGCGGACGGCAGCGCGCGGTCTGGGAGATCCCGGGGCGCGGCTACGCGGCGGAGCGCGTGTTCGACGAGGGTGGCGGCAGCTGGGTGGTGTCGCTCGACCTGATGATCGAGGAGACCGTGCTCGGCGAGCGCGTCAAGAGCCGCGCGGTCGCCTACCCGGTGCGGGTCGTGCGCTACGACGTCGACCGGGAACTCAACCCCTGGGGCCTTGCGCTCGACTGTCTGGCCGGCGTGCCGCGGGCGATCGAGCTCGCGCCGGAGGCGGCGCCGTGAGAACCCTCGGAGTCGCCCTGTACGTGTTCTGCGCGTCGGTCGCCGTGGCCGAGACCGTCGAATGGAAGCGCACCCCGATCCCGGTCACGCTGGCCGTCGGCGTCGAGCGCCAGATCCGGTTCGAGGGTCCGGCGACGGTCGGCGTCCCGGCGGACCTGGTGGAGTCCGGCGTCCTGCGCGCCCAGTTCGCCAACGACACCGCCTACTGGCTCGCGGCGGAGCCGTTCGCCGCGCGGCGCTTCAAGGTGCGGCTGGAACGGACCGGCGAGTTCGTGCTGTTCGACGTGGACGCGGTGGCTGGAGGCGGCGGCGCGGCGGAGCCGCTGGAGGTGCGCGTGGCGCGCCCGGAACGGGACGGGACGGCGCCGGCTGAAGCCGCCGCCGAGGATCCGCGCGGCGCGGCGGCGGCGCTGATCCGCCAGGCCGCCCGGGTCGAGCTGGCCCCGCCCCGCCTCGCCGGCCTGCCGGCGGGAACGGTCGCCGTCGAGACGGCGGCGACGGACGCGGCGTGGCTCTACCGTAGTCCCGACCGCAGCCGTCTGCGGCTCGCCGTGCGCGGGCAGCTCTCCCGGTCGGGGCTTTTCGTCACGACGCTGGAGGCATCGAACCTGTCGGCGCAGCCCCTGGAGGTGGACGTGCGCCGGCTGCGGGCGCGCGCGGGACCGCGCAACGGCGCGTCGGACGGGTTCGTGGCGGTCGGCTGGACACGCTCCCGGCTTTCCCCCGCGGGCGAGCCGGGATACACGGCGCGGTTCCACGTCGTCACGCGCGAGCCGTTCGATCTCGTCGCGGAGGGGCCGTGAACGCGAACCTGATGGTCAAGGGCGGTGCGGCAGTGGCGCTGCTGGTGGTCGCGATGATGGTCGTGGTGCGCTGCTCGCGCGACGAGGCGGCGTCCGTGCCGGTCGCGCCTACGGTGGGCGGCGAGCCGCTCGCGCCGGAGACGGCGGCGGCGCTCGGCATCGAGGGCGACACCCCGGACGACATCGTGCGCACGCTGATCGCCAACGTGCGCCAGACCAACGAGCGGCTGGCGACGCTGGAGGGCGCCAACCGGACGCTCCGCGAGGAGAACGCGCGCCTGCGCGACATGCGCGCGAGCGTGGTCGCGGAGGTGGCGAGCGACCTCGGCGACGAGGCCGCGAGGTTGCGCGAGGAGAACCGCGGCGTGGTCGCCGACGCGCGCGAGGAGGTCGTCGGGCTCAAGGCCGAGATCGAGCGGCTGCTGCGCGACACGCCGGTCGGAGGCGCCGCCCGGGCGCGCAGGGCGCGGACGGCCGGGACGGTCTGGCTGCCGCCGATGGCGGCCGAGGCCGCCGAGTCTGGTCTCCTGCCCTGGGGCGACGGGCCGACGGGGGCGATCCCGATCCGGAAGGAGGAGGAGGGCGAGGAGGCGCCCCCCGTCCGTCCTGTCTACACGATTCCGAAGAACGCGACGCTGGTGGGTGCGCGCGCGTTCACGGCGCTGGTCGGCCGGGTGCCGGTGGGCGAGGAGGCGCGCGTCACCGACCCCTACTTCTTCAAGCTGCTCGTCGGCGGCGACAACCTGGCCGCCAACGGCCACGAGATTCCGGAACTCGCCTACGCGGTGGCGAGCGGCGAGGCGGTCGGGGATTGGACGCTCGGGTGCGTGTCCGGCGACGTGACGTCGATGACGTTCGTGTTCGCCGACGGGCGGATCGTGACGCTGCCGGAGCCGCGCGATGTCTCGCGCGGCAGCGGCAGCACGCGCGCGGTGCGCCTCGGCGGGCTTTCGGACGACTACGGCAACCCGTGCGTCGCCGGCGAACGGATCAGCAACGCGGCGTCGTACCTCGGCCAGGGCGCGGCGGCGCTGACGCTGGGTGCGGCCGCGGAGGGTCTCGCCGCGGCGCAGACGCGCACCGTGGTCGGCGGCTACGGCGCGAGCACCGTGGCGGACGGCAGCCTCGGCCAGTTCGCCGCTGGGCGGGGGCTGTCCGGGGCCGCCGAGGAGGTCGCGCGCTGGCTGCGCGCGCGCCAGGCGCAGGAGTTCGACGCCGTCTACGTGCCGCCCGGCGCGCGGGTGGCGATGCACGTCGACGAAGAGCTGCGCATCGACTACGACCCGGCCGGACGGCTGGTGCACCACGAGGACGGGGGTATGGGAGGGAGGAACCGTGCGCTGGACTAGAACGCTGATCGCATTGGTGGTCGTGGTGGCCGCGGCGGGCTGCGCGACGAAGCCGCCCGCCTCGGCCCTCGCCGAGGGGCCGCGGATGATCGAACTCTACCGCGGGACGGTCCGCGGGGCCGATCCCGGATCGAGGGGCATGGTCCGAACGAGAGGTGCGCCGACGGCGGCGATGTGCCGCTGGTGGCTGTTCACCTGGCCGTGCGGGCCGGCGGAGGCCGTCGATTCGGAGAAGGAGGCCGCCCGGGAGCGATCGTATGCGCGGACGGCGGCCAACGAGCTGGAGGCGCTGTTCCCCCGGCTGCCGAACCCGGACATCTACATCTACGTGCCCCCGCATCTCGCGACGGAGTCGAGGCTTCCGGTGCCGGGCTACACGACCGCCGTGCCGCTCTACGACCGCGTCGAGTACGCGTTGCCCGGCGACGTTGCGGAGCCGGTGGAGGACGCGCCGTGAGCCTGGGGTCGACGCTTGCGCGCGCGTTCGCGCCAGGCGAACGCCCGGAAACGGATTCGCCGGCGAAACCGCGGGCGGAAACGAACGGGGACGCGGAGCGCGGCCTGCGGCGCAAGGGCGTGGCGGCGGCGACCGTGGCGTCCATGTACCGTCCGGCGCGCTCGTTCGTTGACCATCTGCCCTGGGCCGAGGCGCAGGCGGACGGCACGATCCTGCTGGAGGACGGCAGGAGCGTGGGCGCCGCCTGGGAGATCGGGCCGCGCGGGACGGAGGGACGCAGCAGGGCCTGGCTCGCCGAGGTGCGCGACGGGCTGCACGATGCCCTGCAGGACAGTTTCGACGAGCTCGACGCGTCCCCGTGGGTGGTGCAGACGTTCACCTGGCGCGAACCCGACCTCTCGGTCGCGGCGGAGGCGTTCGCGGCGTACGCGGCGGAACACGCGGGCGACGGGCCGTTCACGAGAGACTACGCGGACATCCTGGCCGCTCACTACCGGGGCGTCGCGAGGCCGGGCGGCCTGTTCGCCGACCGCCTGTCCCAGACCCGCTGGGCGGGCGCGCGGCAGCGCACGGTGGTCACCCTGCACCGCTGGAACCGCGAACCGGCGCCCGCCGACGAGGGGGCGCTGGTGCTCGAGGCCGGCGGCAAGCTGATGGGCGCCCTGGAGGGACTCGGCGTGCGCCAGCGGCGGCTTTCCGCCGCGGAGTTCCACGCCTGGCTCACGCGCTGGTTCAACGCCTGGACGCACCTCACGCCGGACGATCCGGCGGCGTTCGCGCGCGAGTTCCTCGACGGCGAGCTGCCCTACGGCGACGCCTTCGCGGACTCCCTGTTCTACGCGCATCCGTGTTCGGACGGCGGGAACGGGGCGTGGGCGTTCGACCGCACCGCCATGCGCGTGCTGACGGTCGAGGGGCTGCGGCGTCCGCCGGCGATCGGCCACGTGACCGGCGAGACGCGCCACGGCGACGCCGTGAATGCGGTGCTCGACCAGCTGCCGGAGGGGACCGTCTACGCGACGACCCTGGTGCCGGTGCCGCAGGACACGGTCGACGCGCACGTCGACCGCATCGCCTCGGCGGCGACCGGCGAGTCCGCGGACGCGCTGCGGGCGCGGGCCGACTGCCGCACGGCGAAGGAGATCATGGGCGAGCGCCACAAGCTCTACCGGTTCGGCGTCGCGTTCCACCTGCGCGCGCCGTCGATGGCGGACCTCGACGCGCGCACCGCCGAGGCGAGGACCGTGCTGCTGCGTCACGGCTTCCGCGCCATCGCGCCGAAGGACGACGTGCGCGCGCTCGACAACTTTCTGCTGCACCTGCCGATGGCCTATGACCCGGACGTCGACAGGAAGAACGGCTGGCGGCAGACGCGCCTGGCCTGGGTGCAGCACGCGGCCAACGTCTGGCCCGTGTTCGGCCGCTCGACCGGGACTGGGCATCCGGGCCTGTCGTTCTTCAACCGCGGCGGGGAGCCGTTGTGCTTCGACCCGCTGAACAAGCTCGACCGGCTGAAGAACGCGCACGGGCTTCTGGTGGGGCCGACCGGCGCGGGCAAGAGCGCGACGCTCGGCGGCATGCTCGCGCAGCTCATGGCCGTGCACCGGCCGCGGCTGTTCGTGATCGAGGCCGGCAACTCGTTCGGCCTGCTGGCCGACTGGTTCGAGTCGCTCGGCCTCTCGGTCAACCGCGTGGCGCTCAAGCCCGGCAGCGGCGTTTCGCTGCCGACGTTCGCCGACGCGGCGCTGCTGCCCGAGGCGGCGGAGGTCGCGCTCGATACGGAGACGCCGGAGGACGCGGACCTGCCCGAACTCGGCGACGTCGAGGACGACGACGAGGACGAGCCCCGCGACATCCTGGGCGAACTGGAGACGGTGGCGACGCTCATGGTCACCGGCGGCGAGGCCAAGGAGGTCGAGCGGCTCAGGCGCGCCGACCGGCGGACGATCCGGGACGCGGTCATCGAGGCCGCGAAGAACGCCCGCGCGGAGGGGACCGCGCCGCGCACGGAGCACGTGCGCCGCGCGTTCCACCTGCTCGCGGAGACCCGCGAGGGCCTGCTCGACGAGTCCCGACAGCGCCTGCGCGACATGGGCGACGCCATCGGCCTCTTCTGCGACGGGTTCGCGGGCGAGGTGTTCAACCGCGACGGCGACATCTGGCCGGAGACGGACGTGACGCTGGTCGATCTCGCGCACTTCGCGCGCGAGGGATACGAGGCGCATCTGGCGATCGCGCTGATCAGCCTCCTGAACGTAGTGAACAACATCGCCGAGCGCGACCAGCGCACGGGACGCGAGATCGTGGTCGCGATCGACGAGGCGCACATCGTCACCACGCACCCGCTGGTGAGCCCGTATCTGGTCAAGATCGTGAAGATGTGGAGAAAGCTGGGCGCCTGGCTGTGGCTCGCCACGCAGAACCTCGAGGACTTTCCGGGCGCGGCGCGCAAGCTCCTCAACATGATCGAGTGGTGGATCTGCCTCGTCATGCCCAAGGAGGAGGTGGAGGAGATGCGCCGCTTCCGCGACCTCTCCGAGGCGCAGCGCGACCTGCTCCTGTCCGCCACCAAGGCGCACCTCCAGTACACGGAGGGCGTGGTCCTCGCCGGCTCGGTCGAGACCCTGTTCCGTTGCGTGCCGCCGTCGCTGGTGCTGGCGCTGGTGCAGACCGAGCGTCACGAGAAGGCGCGCCGCGCCGAGGTCATGGCCGAACACGGCATCACGGAAGTCGAGGCGGCGGTGCGCATCGCGGCGGAGATCGACGCCGCGCGGGGAATCGCGTCGTGAGGGCCTTGTTTCTCCTCCTGTCGGTGGCCGCGTTGCGGACGCATCCCGACGTCGTCGCGTTCACGCTGTCGGCGATGCCGGTGGAGGCGGACGGGGCGACGGTGCACGTCCTGGACGAGGGCGAGCGACTTGCGAGCGCTCTGGGTACCGGGCTCCCCGCCGACCCGGGCGAGGCCTTGGCCGAGGCCCGGCGGCGCCTGGTGGCGCCGGAGGGGCGGGCCCTGCGCGCGCGGCTCGAGGCCGCAACCGCCGGCAAGTTACTGGCCGCTCGTCTGGGCGTCGAGAAGCTGCCTGCGGTCGTGGTCGACCGGCGGCATGTCGTGTACGGCGTGCGCGACGTCCGGCGCGCCGTCGAACTGGTTGCCGCCTGGCGGCTGCGCAACGAGACGGAGACCGTTCACGGGAGCGGGCCGGGAGCGTCCATGGTCGCCCCGCCCGACCGGCTGCCGGCCCACTCCCTTCCACGCTCCCGCCGCGTCCGTGCGGGACAACGGCCGTGAAAGCGCTCGCGACCCTGTGTGTGGCTCTCGGCGTTCCGGTCTGGAGCCAGACGATCACGTCGGCCGACATCCTCGCGGCGTCGGCGGACACCGACTGCCTCGACTACCGGATTGTCGGCGGCTGCCTGTGGCTGCGCTGCTCGGGCGTGCCCCCGTCTTGCTCGACGACCACGAGCGTCAAGTACCGGCACTACGTGCCCGACGCGGTGGTGACCGCGTACCCGGCGGGCGGACGCTCGCCTTGGACGGAGATGCGCGCCTTGGACGGGACCGGCGACGGCGGCACGTACGCCAAGGGCGCCGGCGCGCGGGCGTCGACGGGCCTGCGCTTCAAGCTCGCGCAGGCGGTCGGCTCGCCGGGGATCGCGTGGATCGAGGCGCTGAACCTCGGCACCACCGTCTGCGAGCCCGCGGCCGTGCCGCTCGCGCCGTACTACGTCGCAGGTCTGGACCCGATGTGGCGGCGGCCGGAACTGCAGACGCCGGCGACGGTGCGCCATCTGCTGCGCGCCGTGCGCGAGCCGGGCGCGCTCGGATCCCTCTGGGGGCCGGTCTACCCGCGCACCGGGTTCGTGCAGCAGGGGCACGACTACAAGGCCGGCGCGGTCGTGGCGCAGCGGGTCGCGGACATCGTCACGCGACCGCACCAGCGGCACGTCTACCGGTCGATCGCGGGCGGCGGCGGATCCGGCGAGTGGCCGCCCGGCGCGGTCGTCGAGGGCGACGCGGATACGCACCGCTGGCAGCCGCTCGCGCCCGCGACGGGCTCGTGCTCGGTGTTCGCGGCGTCGGCGGCTCCGCCCGCCGGCGTCGTAGATCCGCTCGGCGGGAACGTATCCGAGAACGGCGCCTACGCGTGGAACCTCTGGCGACCGTACCGGTGCTGCGCGCGACGTGGGCAGTGGCTTCTCTACGACTGGGGGAACTGATGGAACGAACGAAACGACACGCCGGAGCCTTGGTGCTCTCGGTCGCGATGGCGGCCGGGTTGCCTGCCGCGGCCGACGACGAGCTCGTCTACCGGCTCGGCGGCGGCGAGCCGATCAGCCTCGGGCCGTCGGCCCGGGCGACGACGCTGCGGCTCGGCGTGGGCGCGGAGTGGGACGCGAATCTGGTGTGCGGGAACTTCGACGTCGCCCACTCCGTCCGCAACCAGTTGAACGGGGTCACGGGCGCCTTCCAGGAGGTCATGGGCAACGTCGTGCAGACCGCGCAGGGCGTGGTGGCGTCGCTGCCGGCGCTGACGATTCAGCGCCTGAATCCGGGTCTCTACGACCTGCTGCAGAACGGCGTGCTGGAGGCCGGCCAGGAGTTCCGGGTGGCGAAGCTGCGCTGCGACGAGATCGCCGACGACATGGGCGACCGCCTGGCCCACGAGGGCTGGTCGTCGGTCGCGAAGGCCGACTACTGGCGGCGCCAGATCGACGTCGGCGGACGGGACGTGGTGGAGGTGGCCGAGGAGGCCGACGCGTCCGGGGCCGACGGCGGCGTACCGTGGATCGGCGGCGTCCCGAAGGGCGGGGCGGGCCAGGAGCCCATCGAGGCGGTGGGCGACGTGGCGTCGGCGGGCTACAACCTGCTGCTCGGCCGCGCGGCCGCGGACGACTCGGCGGTGGGCCCCGCCGCGTGCGGGGACTCGGACATCTGCAAGGCGTGGGACGACCCCGACGAGATGGCGGCGTGGGTGCGCAAGGCGGTCGGCGAGATCGAGGTGCGGACCTGCGACGGCTGCCGCAAAGTAGCGAGCCAGGCGGGTCTCGGTCTACCGTCGATCTACCGTCGCGAGAAGAGCGAGCTGCAGAACCTGCTGCAGCCGCTTGTGCAGACGGACGCCGTGCCCGGCGAGGCGCTCCTCGAGGGCCTCACCGGCGGCGGCGGGTTCCGGGTGACGCGGCGGCTGATCGAGGCGATCCGCGAGGAGCCGCGGCCGGTGGACATGGCCAACCGGCTCGCCGGCGAACTGGCCGTCGGGCGGGTGCTCGAACAGGCGGCGATGGCGCGCCGGGCGATGCTCGCCGGCATGCGCGAGCCGCACGTCGCCGGCAACGAGGCGGCGCTCAAGCAGGCCGGGCGGGCGCTGGCCGAACTCGACCGGGAGATCCGCCAGATCGAGGTGGAGCTCCGGGTCAAGGCGGTGGTCGCGTCGAACAGCTCCGTCGCGCTGCTGCGCCGCGCGTCGCTGCGCCGGCGGGTGCCGGTCTACGAGGCGTCGCCGGGCGGATCCCTGCGCGAGGGCGCGCCGGAATGAGGTCGGCGAACTGGCTCGTGCTCGGGACGTCGACGGCGGCCGTCGTGGCGCTCGTCGTCCTGCTGCCGCCCGGGTGGGTCGCGGAGGCGGAGAGCGCTCTGGCCGGCTGGCGGTCGTGGCTGGGCGCCGCGCGGATCGCCGGCATCGTCGCGGCGTGGTTCTGGTGGGACACGCTCGCCGAGCGGGTGCCCCGGCTCGGACCGGACGGCGTCGCCTATCTCAAGGAACGCCGCACGTTCTGGATCGGCGCGCTGGTCGCCGTCGAACTGGTGGTCGTCCGCAACGTGTTCGGCGTGTTGCGGGGGCTGGTCGCATGAGCGTCTGTTTCGCGGCGGGCCGCGCGGGCGGGACCTTCCTCCCGCGCGTTCAGCGGTCCGCCGCAACCCGATTGAAACGGCGGGGCGGCTGATGGGCGTCTCCAGCTACTTCGAGTTCGTGACCGTGCTGTTCGGCTGGGTGGTCTACGACCGCCTGTGGGCGGTGCTGAACGACACCGGCATCGTGTACGTGCCGTTCGTGGTGATCGTGCTGAAGAACATCCTGGAGTCGCGCCGGGGCGGCGACGACGAGGGCTCGGCGGCGATCCAGTCGCTGAAGAAGAGCGAGACCGACGTGGTGGTCGCGATCGTCGTCATGTTCCTCGCGGCGGTGCCGTTCACCGAGGTGCGCCTCGGCGAGATGAGCTACGTGCGCCCGCAGCTCGACTGCGCCGTGGCGGAGCGCGTCGACCGGGGCCTGGAACCCGCCGAGGTGAACGGCCTGGCGACCGGCACGGCCTACGACGCCCCGCTCGCGACGCTCTCCGGAGAGACGGGCCGGATCCCCATCTGGTGGGGGTTCGTGCACGTGGTCTCGAAGGCGGTGGTGGCGGCCGGGACGGCCGCGATCCCGTGCACCGGCGATGTCGTGCGGCTGTCGATGTCGCTCGGCGGCGACACGGTGGAGAATCCGCTGCTGCTGAGGGAGCTCGCCGAGTTCACCACGGACTGCCACCGGCCGGCGGTGTCGCGCATGTACAACGGCGGCCCGAACGGGGGCAGCCGCGAGGCGCGCCGGAACATGGACTACGTGGGCTCGCGGTTCTTCCTCGACACGTCCGGCTACTACAACGTCCTGTATTCGCGCGGCGACCGGCCCGCGTTCCCGCCGGACCCGGCGCGCGACTCGGGCCTCGTCGGATCGCATCCGACCTGCCGGGAGTGGTGGCGGGACGGGGCGAACGGTCTGCGCGCGCGCCTGCTCGCCGAGATCGACCAGGCCACGCGCGACGAGCTCGTCTACGACGCGAATGCCCTGTTCCGGCAGGAGCACCCCGGGGCGACGGCAGGCGAGCTCGAGGACATGCTGCTGCGCAAGTACCTGGCGCACCGCTCCGGCGACCGCATCGGCGTGCAGTCGGTGAGCTACGAGCCGGGCGTCGGCGAGAGCTACCGCGCCGGCGCGGCAACGCGCCACGGGGTGTTCGGCGGGATCGTCCACGCGACGGCGGACATCGTCGACAACGTGCTGTCCATGGGCGCCGCCGGTCTCGGCATGGTGCTGCAGGGCCCCGGCAACATCGCCGCCGGCGTCGCCATCCGCGAGGGCATGCCGATCTTCCTGGCGCTCCTGCTGATGGTGTTCGTGGCCGTGCTGCCGTTCCTGATGGTGTTCTCGCGCTACGACGTCTCGGTGCTCGTCACGCTGACGCTGGTGTTTTTCGGCCTGCAGTTCTTCCACGTCTTGTGGGGCATGGCGTTCTGGGCCGACAACCACCTGCACGCGGCGCTGAACGGCGCCGCGAGCGCGCCGCGCGGCAACCCCATCCAGGGGCTCGTGAGTCTCTGGGTGCAGCGCTTCCTCTACGTCGTCTTCCCGATGGTGTGGCTGGCGGCGATCGGGTGGGTGGGGGTCAAGGCCGACGCCGTCATGGGCGGCATGTCGAAAATGGCGGACTCCGCGGCGCGGGCGGCGCAGTCCGGCGGCGACACCGCGGTGGGCGCCGCCAAGGCAGCCGCGACGAAGGGGCGCAAGTGAGCGGGTCAGCCGGTCTCGCGGTAGCCGCGCGTCTGCCGGCCGTAGTCGGGCCGCAGGCGGCACTGGTCGTCCTCCTCGGCCCGGTCGTCGGCCTCGGCGCGCGCCTTCGCGAGTGCCTCGTCGGCGCCGGTGAGAAGGGCGGCCAGAAAGCGTCGGCCGAAACGGCGCCCGTGGGTCGTCCGTGGTCGTGGTTGTCTGTCGTTCATCGGGTTTCTCCGAAACGGGACGCGGCCGGTGAGTGACCGCGCCGTCCGCCCGGACACCGCGGCGCGGGAACTCGACCGGCAGATGAGCGCGCTGCCGGCGCCACAGTACGAGTTCGCCGTGTTCGACGGACGCATGCTCCGGCGGGTCTGGCGCCGCCGCCAGGCGATGAAGTCGCTGGGCTGGCTGAAGCACCGGAACGCGCGCGGCGCCCACGTCTACTTCCGCCCCGCCACCACCGCCTGCGTGCTGGTCGACGACTTGGACGCCGAGGCCCTCGCGGCGGTCGCGGCCGACGGCCTCCGACCCGCCGTGGTGGTCGAGACGAGCCCCGCCAACTACCAGGCGTGGTTCCGGCTCGGGGTCGAGGCCGGGCCGAAGCTCGGCACGTGCGCCGGGCAGGTGCTGGCGGGCCGCTACGGCGGCGATCCGGCCTCGGTGGACTTCCGGCATCTCGGCCGAGCGGCGGGATTCACGAACCGCAAGGCCGAGCACGCGGAGCGGAACGGCGACTACCCGTGGGTGGGCGTGGTCGAGGCGAAGGGGCGCGTCACCCCGCGCGCCGACGAGATCCTCGCGGAGGCCGAGGCGCGGCTGCGCGCGAAGGAGGAGAAGCGGGCGGCGACGGCCGCGAGGGTGGCGCGGGCGGGTCGTGCAAGGTCCCGGCGGCACGACCCGCAGGCGTTCCTGGCGCGGGAGGTGGACGGCATCGCGCGCCGCTACGGCGCCGCCACGGACATGAGCCGCGCCGAGGCCGCGGCGTGCCGTCGCATGGCGCTCGCCGGGTTCTCCCGGGCCGAGGTGGCCGCGGCGCTCGCGGCCTGCCCCGACGTCCGGCGGCGCAAGGCCGGGCACGTCGCCGACTACGCCGAGCGGACCGCCGCCTGGGCGTTCGGCGGACGCGTCCGCCGTCCGAGGTAGCCGGGATGTCCGATCGGGGGCCAACGGCGGGCGGGACGGGTTCGGCGTGAACCTCCGGCGTCGAAACCGGGTGCCGGACGGCACGTCTTCGCGAAACGAATCCGCGCGGAACGGGTCGGAAGACGGCGACGCGTGGGACGCCGCCCGGCGGATGGCGCTCGACGGGCTCGCCAGTGCCTTCGAGGAGGCCGAAGCGGGGCGCGACTGGTTCGCCATGAAGGCGGCGCTGGGGCGCGTCGACGACGCCGTGCAGGCGGTCTGGTACGCGGCCAAGGTACGCGACGATGGACGCCGCTGAGCGGGGGATCGGCCCGCGCGCGGCCACCGCCCTGCTGCTGGTCGAGGGCTACTGCTCGCTGGCGATCGAGATGATCGCCCTGCGCGTGCTGGTGCCGGTCGCCGGGCAGTCGGTGGGCGTGACCGGCATCGTCGTGACGGCGTTCCTTGCGGCGCTGGCGCTCGGCTACCGGGCCGGGGGCGGATTCGGGGGGAACGCGCCGGAGAAGGTGGCCCGGAACCTGGCGCTGGCCGGCGCATGGTCGGCGTTCTGGCTGTCGCGTTTCGGGGTGGCGGTTGCGTTCGGCGCGACTGCTGCGCTGCCTCCGCTGTGGCAGACGGCGGCCTACGCCGCCGTCGGGGTCGCGCCGGCGGCGTACCTGCTGGCGCAGACCGTGGTGCTGCTGGTCGGCAGCGCCCCGGCGGCCACGGCGTCCGGCAAGGCCGGCGGCGCGTTCTCGGCGAGCACGTTCGGCAACGTCGCCGGCGCATTGCTGACGGCGCTCGTGGTGATGCAGCACCTGGGCGTGGCGGCCTCGGTGGCGCTGGTGGCCGGACTGCTGCTGTTCGCGGCGCTCGGCGCGCGCGGGCGCTTCGACTGCCGGCTGTGGGCGGCCGGGGTCGCGGCGGCGCTCGTCTGCGGGGCGAACCTGGGCGCGGAGCGCAACGCCTACGTGCTGGCCACGGCGCATGCCGACTACGCGGTCGAGGCGGACGCGGACGGGACGCGGTTCCTGCGCGTCAACGGCCAGAACGCGAGCCGCGAGGACGCGGACGGCGTCGGGCACCCGTACATCGAGTGGATCGAGGACCAGGTGTATGGAAGCCCTCCGCAAGGCAGGCCCGCGCGCGTACTCGTGGTCGGCGCGGGCGGCTTCACGTTCGGACGGGGCCGAGCCGCGAACGCGGCGGAGATCGTCTACGTGGACGTCGACCCGCGACTCGGCGAGGCGGCGGAAGCGTTCCTGGGCGCGGCGCCGCGCGCGGCGGGCTACGTGCCGATGGACGGGCGCGCGTACCTGGCGCGACGCTCGGACCCGTTCGACGCCATCGTCCTGGACGCCTTCGCGGACAGGACCACGGTGCCCGCGCACCTGCAGACGCGCGAGTTCTTCACGCTGGCCCGGTCCCGGCTCGCCGAGGGCGGGACCCTCTACATGAACCGGATCGCGCCGCCCCGACCAGACCGGCTGGCCGTGCGCGTCGACCGCACGCTGCGGTCGGTGTTCGCGTGGTGCGACGTGGGGGTGTTCGGGGATGGCTGGGCGGTGAACCGCGTCTACGCCTGCGAGCGCGACGTGCTCGACGAGGACCGGACCGTGTACGCGGACGGGCGTGCGCGCGGCGAGGTCGACGGGTCGGCGTGGAAGCGCGGGCGGTGACCGTGAAACGGGTGGTGCTCGAGTCGATCACCGCCCGGCTGCTCTGGGACGGCCGCGCGGAGGACGGGCGGTTCATTCCGGGGATCGCGCACTTCCAGGCCGGCGTGCGGGCGCTGCGCCGCGCGGCCGACGCGGGGGACGACGGAGCGCGGGGACGGCTGCGGGAGATCGACGAAGCCCTGGTCAGGACCGAGCAGGCGGTGAACCGGTGGGCGAAGGGCCTGGCGGCGTTCGCGCGGGAGACGTTGGGCGGGGATGATCCGCCGACGCCCGCGTGGAAGGACGTCGAAAGGCGGGAGGTGCGGATCCGGACGCCGGAGACCGGGCGGCTCGCCGAGCTGGTCCGGGCGTTCGACGTGGCGTGCGCGGCGACGTCGGCGGCGACGGCGCGGGCACGGGCGCGCGGCCTCTTCAATCCGCACCACGGCTCCATCACGGAGCGCGCGCGGATGATCCGCCGGGTAGCTGACCTCGGGCACGCGGGCGGCCTCGCGTGCCGGCGGAGCGGATCGGTTCCGCCTGCCGTTTAGCGCGCTGCTAGGGGTTTTCCGCTTGCGCGGCGCGCGCGGCCGGACTATCAATGGTCCCGCTTGACTGCCGGGTTCGACCTGGCGTTGCCGCCCCGCGACGGGCGGCGTGTGAAGCAGGCTGCTGCGCTTGCGCAGCGTTCAACGACCGGGCCGTCCCGGCCCATCCCGACGGGGAACCTTTCCCCGTCGGGGCGAAGGTTCGCCGGCGGGCTTCTTCGACGGAGGAAACCGCAGTGGACCGGCGCAGACCGGTGCACGCGCCGCGGGACAACCGCGACCTGCTCGAGCTCCTCCACACGGCGATCGTGATCGGCAGTGTGGTGGCGGCGACGTACGGGCTGCTCGACCTGTTCAGCGTGGTGTGACGCACCAGCGGGACGACCCCTTCCCTAAGGGAGGGGTCCGACCGCATTTTCCGGGAGGTTGCTGAGCGCGGTCTTGTGGCCGGAGCGCTACGACCGCCGACGCGCGATCTCGGATGCTAGATCTTCACCAACCAGTCCTCGCGCGGCTCATGTCCCGCTCGCACCGCTTCCCGGTAGTGGTGGGTGAGGCTCCGGACGGCGGTGTGCAGAGCCTCGGCGGGGTAGTCTCCCACAGTGTCGCTGGGGATGTAGTGGCGCATCTGCAAGGGAGTCTTGATCGCATGGCTACGGCGGAACTTTGTTTTCTCCGTGTCCATGAACCGACCGAGATCTATCGTGACCACGGTTTCCAGATTCCCGATGTGGAGCTCGAAGATGCCTGCGCTGTCGTATCGGGTGAGGACCGTGAGCAGTTCGTCGGCGAGAACCTCGTCGAATGTCCACATCCTGGTCGGCCTCTAGGGGTGTCTGCGGGTCGCGGGATCGAGGGCTGATCCGCGAGTTGGCGGGTCAGTCGCGTGAAAGGTAGACGCGGACTGCGGCGACGGAGTCGCCGACGGCCCTGACTGCGTCGCGGAGTTCCGTCGGCGTGCAGTCGAGCGCACGGCACCAGTAGCTGATTTCATGCGGTTGGCCAAGGTTGATTCGTTTGGCGTCTTGAGGAGCGGTCTTTGTTAGGTCGTCGGGCATGGTTGTCGTCACCCTGGTGTGCTGTGATTGTTTGGAAGGTGGGGACGATTGAGGAAAACTCAAGGCGGTGGGGGGGCGGGTCGAAGACGAGGTGCGTGACGTGGCGGATGAGGTCCGCGCCGCCCCTAAAGGGGCGACGCGGTGCGGCAGCGACGAGGAAGGCCTATAGCCAGGTTTGTGCCCAGGTGTGCCGGTGCCCCCAAGCGAACGCCTCGCGTTCGAGGCGCTGGCGCTCGGGTGGCAGGGGGCGCCCCGTGCGGTGGTCGATCTCCTGCAGGGCGAGTCCGCCCGTAGAGGATCTGACCACGCGGTGGTCGAGGCAGCACCTGCCGCGGCTCCTGCACTCGCACCACGGCCAGCCGTCGCTTGCGCGCGCCTGGTCCGCGAGCCAGCCGTAGAGCTCGTCCTCGTCCGCGATCCGGAATCCCTCCGCGACCGCGCGGTCGTGGAGGTCGTCGTCTTCGACGACGTCCAGTCCAAAAAGTTTCTCCATGGAAACGCTCCTTTGGACCGTCGAAGCGCGCCCGCCGGGGAGCCGCCCCGACGGGTGAGTGGACCCCGGGAGGGGTCCGGTCTTGCCATGCCGCCTTGCGCGGCGTCCCTGCTCGACGCCGTCCCGTGCGGAACGGCCACGTCGGTGTAAGCCGACAATCAAGCAGGAACGTTGTTAGATGAGATGGCGCGGCGTCGCAAGCAGAAAATGCTTAGCGGCGCGCGATTGAGGTAGGAGACGGGCGGACTACCGCTGAAGGCGCGTGGTGGTAGCGGGGTGTTGCCCTTGCAGTCATGACGTGGCTGGATTCGACCTTCGGTGAGTCGGTAGCGATGACCGGCAACAGATTGGGAGCATGGGACGGAGCGATGAGGAGCGAGAGGTACGGACGGTTTAGTCGGCAAACGGTGATCGCGGCTTGCGAGGCCTTGGAGGGGCATACCCAGGCGAGCTTCAGTCAGATGGTGCTCCGGTTGGAACTGGAGGACGACATTCCGGACGACACACGGACAAGCGTACGCAAGAAATGCGCGCGTCTGGCGAAGCTCGTCTTGCGGGAGGATGGAGCGGAAATAGACACCGCGGACGGCAGGATGGCCTTGGCGGAGGCGGTGATCCGCGAGGCGGTGGCGACGTTGCGGAGCTGGTCTTTGTGGGAACCGCAGAAGAGATTCGAGCAGGCGCTCGCCCGGGAGGGATTCGCGCTCCGGTGGGATGACGCGGGATTCGCCTTGAGGTCGGAGAGTCCACCGCGCCTGGTACCGGCGCTGCCGGTCGCGATCGGCGAGGACGATCCGGATGATGAGGTCCACGAGCTGTTGCGGAGCAAAGGATTCACCCAGTCTGCCGGTCATTTGGACCAAGCACTGGAGGCGCACACGCGAGGGCATTGGGCGGCGGCGAACAGCCAGCTGAGAGCCTTCCTGGAAAGCCTGGTAGAGGAGATTGCCGGGGCGGTCGGCATTGCCGGGGCGGGGCAGTTGACCCCGGAAAACCGGTTGGCTGCTCTATGCAAGGAGGGGTTTCTGTCGTCGGCGCAACGCGAGTGGTCGGGGGATGGGAAGAACTACGTCAATGGGCTGTTCAAGATGCTGCACAGTGAAGGGTCGCATGCGGGTTTGTCCGACGCAGACCACAGCACGTTCCGCGTGCATGTCGTTCTGGTGACGGCTAGGCTGTTTCTTAGGAGGCTCGAACAGGGCTGGCGGCCTGACTCGGTGGGCGCGAGTTAGAGAGCGGTATTCGGCGGATTCACTCTAAGAGGAAGGGGGACATTGCTGTCCCCCTTCCGGCCGTCACGGCATCGACGCGCTGGGCTCAGCTGGCCTGGCTCTCCTCCCGCGGACGGGGGGGAAGCGCGACGAGCTGTCCGCCCACCGAGATACCTTCGGTGATCTCGATGTTGAAGCCGCACCCCTTGCGATGGGGGAAAGCCGCTCCTACGCGGGTGTAGCTCGTCTTCTCCTCGCCGTCGTTGCCCTGGTAGTTCTCGGTGACGAAAACGCCCAGGTACTTCGGCATGGCCGGAGCCTGTTCGGACTTCTGTGTCCTTCGAGCTGCCATGGTCTTCTCCTTGGTTGGTTGAAGAAAGACCCGTCGTAGCCGACCTCCCCTTCGGGGCGGTCCTGCCCCTCCGGGTCGGTCTGACGTGCTCACACGCCGCGGAACTCTCCGCGGCAACGTCGGCATGGCCGACAAGCAAGCGGGAGCGATGGAACGCCCTTCCCGCACGGGGGTCAAGGAGAAAATCGTTAGCGCGGCGCTAAGCGCGGGCCGGCGGCGGGACGGCCCGGAACCGCGTGCGACGGTCAGGAATCCGACGAGCCTTCGGCGCGGTTGCGGTCGATTTCCGCAGCCGCCCAGAGCGCCGCCCGCGCGAGGACTTCGGCGTGGCAGGGCCGCTTCGGCGCGCACCAGCAGGCGAGCCGCCGGTTCGCGAGCGCGGCGAGGTCCTCGAGAGGCATCTCGCCGGAACGGACGCGGTCCCACAGGTGCTTCCGGTAGCGTTCGACGACCTGCTCGCGGTTGCCGTAACGGCGTCCTATTGGAAAGGGATTGCCGTATTTGGTGGCGCGGTCGACGCGGACGATCCCCTGCTCCAGGAGCGCGGCCGGGGAGATGTCGCCGTTGAGGTGCCGCAGGTTGAGGATCTTCACGGGCGCGCCGCGGCGGGGACCGTCGCGGGCCTCAGGCAGGGCGTCAGGGGATCGACGGTGCCGTGCAGCCGGTCGCGGTCGCCGAGGCCGGCCGTGGCCCGCGCCACCTCGCGAGCCACGGGGAAGTCGATCCGGTGGCCGAGCACGTAGTGCATCAGGGTGCGGCAGTTGCGGCACGCCCGACGCGTGTCGCCGTCTCCGAAGATCTCGGCGCAGCGGTGTTTGGAGCCGTCGCGCGAGAACGAGACGCGGGGATTGGGGATGGGGTTGTCCATGGTTGAACTCCTTGTTGGAACGTTGTTGATTCCCTCGCACCCACCCTGTCCGCGGGGGAAGCCGCGGGTCAAGGCTGCCGAAGGCACCCGCAAGGGCCCGGCCTTGACGCGCGGCGCCGCGGACTACACTGGCGGGAATCGGCAACGGGCCGTACGTGCGGTGGCGGTCGGGGCCGTCAGGGGATCCGGTGCGGCGGGACCGGGCGGGGCGGCTGCCGCTTGAGGCGCCAGAGCACGATCGACCAGCGCGCCGGATCGGCGTCGAGCACGCGGTGCTGGTGCTTGCAGTCGAAGTCGAGGACCTCGCCGCCGAGCAGTTCGAGCGACACGGGGTCGGCGGGCCGGCCGTTGGCGGAGTCGCGCGCCCGGTCGAGCTCGAAGGTGCAGGGACCGAGGTTGACGAGGACCGCGCGGGCGTGGGCGTAGGAGGCGTCCCGATGCCACGCGATGCCGGTGTCCCCATGGATTGCGAGACCGATCTGGGCATCTGTGTGCGGGTGGATGCGCCGCCAGACGGCTCCGAGCCAGGGCCAGAGCCGGTGCGAAGCCAGTCCCGGCCGCCACGGCTGGGTGGGTCCGAGCGGCGCCTCGACCTCGAGCCAGGCGCGCAGGCGGCCCCTGGCGTAGTTCGAGACGTCCGGCGCGAGATGGGGCGCGACGTGGCGCTCGAGGTGGTCGACGACGGTGCGGACGGTGTCCGGGTCGATGCGCAGCGCGCGGCGGATGGGTGTCATGGCGTGTCTCCTCCCGAGGATGGCGGTGTTCGCCGCCGGGAAGGACGGTCCGGCCCGGTGGGCGCGCAAGGCCGCCGTCAGGCGCCGGCCGCAAGGCCGGTTGCCTTGCGCGACGCCGGGCGGACCGTCACGGTGGCCGGGGAACGCCGCCCCGAGCGGTTGCCTACGGGAGGCCCGGAAGAACGCCGGGAGTCGTCAAGCGGGACCGGCGAGGATGTCGGCCCAGTCGGTGCGGTGCCGCGAAGGCAGGTCGATGCGGACGTCGATGCCGGCATCCCGGGCGCGCCGCTCGAGGTGTTCGGCGGCGAGGAGCCCGGGGCCGTCGAAGTCGGCGGCGACCGCGAGCCACCGGAGGTCGTCGGGAAGCGGCGCGTGCTTCATGCCCGCGGCGGAGAGCGCCGCCCAGGTCGGCGTGCCGGTCAGCGCCGCGTACGCGAGGGCGGTCTCGATGCCCTCGGCGATCGCGAGGACGCCGGCGTCCGCCGCGGCGAGACGGACCGCCGCGCCGCGCACGGGTCCGTAGGTGCGGCGCTGGCGTTCCTGCAGCGCGGTGGCGTGCAGGCCGCGCATGTCGGCATCGCGCGAGACCCGGGCCAGCATGCGGCGGCGCCGGGGATCCCAGCGGAGTTCGGCGGGCCACGGCGGGACCAGTCCGCGGGCGCGGAGGTAGCGCTCGCCCGGCGTGCCTGCGAGCGGTGCCGCGGACGCCCAGACGCGGGCGATCCATCCGGGCGGCGACCGGTGGTCGGACGAGGGCGGCATGACGGCGCGGCGGAACGGACTCCGGCGCACGAGGATGCCCTGGGCCAGAAGTGCGTCGCGGACGTCGACGGGATCGCAGCCGGCGTGGCAGTGCCAGAGCGGCGCCCGGTCGCCCTGGCGGATGGCGAGGGTCTCCGGGGAGCTGTCGTGGGCCGGGCACGGCAGACGTAGCTCGCCGCCGCGCTTGACGGCGCCCGCGGCGCGGGCGGCGCGCTCGTCGAGGATGTAGGGGGAACCGCGCATCGTCATCTCGGCAGATCCGCGAACCGGTCGAGGATGGCGCGACGGATCACGGGCGGGATCGCCGCCAGGGCGTCGGCGTTGCGTTCGGGCGGAGTGCGCTCGGAGAGGTTGACCACCCGGATGCCGAGTTCGGCGGCGACCCGCAGCGTGTGGCCCGTGCCGCCGGCCTCCCGTCCGTGCGCGCTGCCGTTCGGGTTCCAGGCGATCACCGCGCGGACCGGCAGTACCGTGCCGTCGTCGTCGAGCGCGCCCGCGAGAATCGAGACGTTGCGCAGGAACAGCGCGCGGGCTCCCCGGCGGCAGCGGTCCCAGGCGGGGTGGTGCTTCCGGGCGAGGTGCAGGAAGGACAGGCCGCGGACGGCGTCGCCCGCCTTCGGGTGGACCACGTCGATGTCGGATTCCGGATCGCGCCCGGGGCGGTAGCCGTTGTAGCCGGGCCAGGGGGTGTGGATGGTCACCGGCGCGTCGGTGCGCAGCGCCCCGGCCTCGAACGCCTTGTCCGCGCCGTCCGCGCCGCCGGTGGAAAGCGCGAATCCGGCGTTGCCGAGGACCTGGGCCACGTCGGACATCCCGGCGAGCACCTCGGGCGGCGTGGCGCGGGACCCGACGCCGGCGTAGGCGCCCGGTTGCTGCTTGGGCAGCGGCTCCTGCAGGGCGGCGCGCAGTTCCTCGACCAGCGCGGGATCGAGGTCCGAGAGGTGGAGTCTCCCGGCGGTGAGGTCGCGGCACAGGGCGCGCATCCTCTCGTTGGTGGCGGCCACGGAAGCGCCGCGGTCGGCGGATGGGGTCGATGGGTTGTGGATCATGTGGTGCTCTCCTCGAAGGCTGGCGGTTTCCGTCCCCTCCGGTCCGCGCTGCAAGCCGCCCGTCAAGGCTGCCGCCGACATGGCCGGCCAGCGGAGTCGAGGCGGTCTGCAGGGTCGGCGGCACCGCAGGCTCGCCTTGACGGGCGGCGGGCGCGGACCAGGCTCGGCGGAAAGACGCCCGCCCGCGGATTGCGTCAGGAGGCGGCCTCCGGGCGGCAGGCGATGGTCTGGCGCACGCGCACGCGTCGGTGCGGCGCCGTGGCGACGGACTGCGGACGACGGCCGTACATCCAGCCGCTGTCCGCGACCTCGTCGGCTCCGACGGCGATGAAGTGGCGGCGGACGACCAGCACGAAGGACTCGGCGAAGGTGTCGTGCGCGGCGAGCCAGGCGGCCAGCGTCGGACGTTCCGCCCGGGCGTGGACGGTGCGCTCGCAGCGCCAGCCGGCGAGGGCCATGGCGCACATGAGCTCGTAGCCGTGCACGCCGTGGATCTGCTTGCGACCGGTGACGTCGCGCAGGAGCGCCGCGCAGTCGTGGGTGGGCAGGCCGGTGACGGCGGACATGGCGCTCGGGCCGCACTTGCCGGCGCGCCCGACGATGCGGTGCAGCTTCACGGCGACGTCTCCGTACGACTGGAGTCGGCGGCCAGCGCGTTCAGAGCGGCGTCGAGCGGCCCGTCGAGGGGGTAGCCGAGGCGCACGCTCTCGGTCACGGCGTCGGCGACGTCGCGGGCGATGCGGAACAGGTAGCGGACGGTGTCGGCGAACAGGCGTGGATGCCGGTCGGCGAGGCGGTGCAGGGCCGCGGTGGCGGCGGGCAGGCGGCCGTCCTCGCGCAGGCGCTCGCAGGCGGACTCCATGGCGTGTTCGTAGCCGTATTCGTAGCCGTCCTCCTGCGCGGCGTCGAGCTGCGAGGCGATCAGGGCGTGGGGGAACTCGACCACGTCGTAGTCGGTGCGAACAGCGCCGCGCGGTCGCGGCATGGGGGACGCGGCGGCGAGCAGGTCGCGGTCGGTTTCGGCGGCGCTGCGTACCGGGTGCAGGGACAGGACGACCGGCGGCCGGTCGCGCGGGGGCCAGGTCGAGGCGACGACTCCGTACGATTGCTGGTCCTCCCAGACGGGTTCGATCCGGGCGCCGTGGGGCCGGTGCGGACACTGCCGCCACGGGCAGGCGTCGGCGTCGGTGCGCTCGGCGGGCCGGCCGAGGTCGGCGCGGTCCAGGCGGCGCACGACGCGGCCGCGACGGCTCGACACGCAGGTCTGGCCGCAGAGATGGCAGGGAGCGGGAAGCTTGATGCGTTTCATGGGGTTGGTGTCCTTCGGGTCAGGGGTTGGTGTCGGGGGAGGATTCGGCGGCTTCGAGCCGTCCGAGGATCTCGAGCGGGATGCAGGACGGGCCGTCGGCGTCGCGCCGCCAGCGGCCGCGGCGATGGCAGACGTCGGCGTCGCAGCGCCCGGTGCGCTCGCGCTCGCACTGCCCGCGCAGCCAGTCAGCGTGCTGGGCGTCCATGGCCGATCGGGCGCGGGCGCGGATGTCGTCGCGGATGCGCATGAGCGTCCGGCCGAGCTGGTTGCGGCCCCTGCCCCCGCAGACGCCCCAGTACGTGTCGCCCCAGCCGTTGCCCTCGACGAGTTCGGCGTCGCCGGTGGCGAGCAGGGCGTCGCGCAGTTCGGGACGGCGAACTTCGCCTGCAGGATCGAGTGCATGACGGCGTCCTTGACGTGCTCCCAGTCGGGGCGCAGGTCGGCGCGGCGCCCGAGGCGCTTGGCGGCGGCCGGGGACGGCGCCTTGCGGATGCGCTCGCGCATGCGTTCGTCGCGGGTCTTGGCGGCCTGGAAGGGCGCTTCGGACGTGCTCCAGAGCTTGCCCTGCCACTTGAAGGGCGCGCGGTGGAAGTTGGACAGGAAGGCGTACTCGCCGCGGAAGCGGTCGATGCGTTCGGGTGCCGGTACGGCGACCTGGGCCGGGTTCATGGGTGTCTCCTCCTTGGTTGGGCCGAAGCCCGTTGCCCCCGCCGTGCCGCGGTCGGGCCCGGACGGTCAAGGCCGCCGCCGGACGCGCAAGCGGCCGGGCGGCGCCCGCAGGGTCCGCCTTGACGGGACGGGGGGGCCGCGGCAGGCTGCCGAGCGGGATTCGGTCGTTGGTCGAATCGGTCGGGGGAGCAGGTCGCGAAACGGGGAGCGCGTCATCGCGCGGTGCGTGGTCGGGCGCCGACCGGCAGCAGCAGGCCGATCTCGTCGGGGCCGAACGACAGCACGAACTGCGGGGACCGCGCCGCGAGCGCGGCGTCGACCCATTCGAGGGGAACGTCCTCCGCGAAGTCGTCGCCGCCCACCGCGTCGCGGGCGCGGTCCCACACGGCCATGCGGTCGTTGCGGGTGGGATCGAAGCCGCTGGCGTACGACACCGGCGCGCGGGTCCGCTCCGTTCGCTCCGCGTCGGGATCGATGCCGGGCGACATGAGGTAGATGCCCTCGTCCTTGACGAGCCACAGGCACGGCGGCGCGAGGCGCTGCTCGCCGGGTTGCGGCACGCCGCATCGGTC
Source organism: Candidatus Azotimanducaceae bacterium (assembly GCA_965203685.1). Classification (GTDB taxonomy): domain Bacteria; phylum Pseudomonadota; class Gammaproteobacteria; order Pseudomonadales; family Azotimanducaceae; genus VXYL01. The sequence continues at coordinate 2,580,516 of OZ241908.1, read as the reverse complement.
TTCGCCGTAGATGCGGGCGCGCTGGCCCATGGTCATGCGGCGTTCCGGGGCCTCCCGGGCGTGTCGCGCGAGGCCGGCGACCTGTTCCATGTCGAAGAAGAGGCGGGTCATGGCGCGGTCTCCGTCGGGGCGGGCGGGAAGTCGGCGCCGCAGTCCCAGCCGTCGCGCCAGGCGTCGGACAGGCACTCGGCGCGCGTGGCGGTCCGGGCGGGATCGAACGGTTTGTCGCGGCGCGGCGGGCGGTACTCGTCGACGATGTCGAACGCGCGGCGCCGTCCCGCGTCGGCCTGGCGCCACAGGCGCACGAACGCGGGCGCCAGGGACTCGCCGTCCGCGGGGCAGGCGCGCAGGTGTCGGAGGATGTCCAGCGCCTCGCGCCGGATGCGGTTGGCCTCGGCGAGTTCGCCGCGCGCCCGGGTGGCGAGGCAGCGGACCTCGTCGCACTCGCGCTCCAGCTCCGCGACCCGCTCCGCCATGCGGTCGGCGGCGTGGGCGGCCGCGACGGGATCGTCGTAGACGTCCGGGTCGAGGTAGTGGCAGTCGGTGTCGTTCGACTCGGCGAGGGCGTAGTAGGCGACAGGCGGATCGTCGTCCTCGTCGTCGGATTCGTCCGCGTAGGCATAGACGAACCCGGTGAGGATCTCGAACTGGCAGGCGTCGGCGTACCAGCCGGTGTAGCGCGCCCGGGCGATGCGGTCGTGGCGATCCAGACGCCAGGCCCGAGCGGGACGGATGTGGGACGGATCGACGAGGTGCGCGGTGATGCCGCAGGGCAGCGGCCGCGCCGCGGGCACGTCGTGGAACGCCTCGGCGACGGGCGTGAGGGTGGCTTGCATGATGGTATCTCCGTGGTGGGTTGGGGTTGCGGTCACGCGGCCTCGGGCGCGCGCGTGGGCCGCTTGAAGAAGGCGAACGCGGGGTTGTCGCGGGACGGTTCGACGTCGGCGCGGAACGCGACCGGGTCGCCTTCCTTCGCTTCGTAGAGGAAGCGCGGCTGGGTGCCCCAGAACTTCCTGCCGTGGCCGTCCTGGACGGTCATGACTTCGCGGCACTGGTTGCGGTACGTCCTGATGTCGAGCTTGACGATGCGGCCCTCGACGACCTGGCGGCCGGACTCGATCGGCGGCGCGTTGGCGGCGGCCCGCAGCTCGACCTGCTTCGCGCGCCAGCGAATGTGCAGCGTGACGGCGCTGCACCACAGCGCCCGGTCGCGGACGTGCAGCGCGGGCGCGTCGGCAATGGCCTTCAGCTTGACGAGGTATTCGCTGTCGCGCGGCGCGGCCCGCACCAGCTCGAGCGTCTTGCGCGCGATCGCGTGGTGGCCCGGCGTCGGCTGGCAGGCTTCGCGCTCGGCGTGCCAGAGCGAAGCCAGCTTCGGGTCCGGGCGGTGCATGAGGAACGCGAGGCGGGACGCTGTCGCCATGCGGTCCTCGTCGGAGTTGGCGACGGAGGTCCAGCCGTAGCGCGCGACGATGGCGGCGGTCCAGGCGAGTTCCTCGGTCTGGTCGGCGTAGCCGCCGTCGTAGCCCGGCGCGGCGGGATCGCGAACGAAGTAGCGATCGGCGATCCCGTCCGGGAGGAGGGTGTCGAAGAGCGCGGCGATGCGCTCGGCCTCGGGATGGCGGAGGAACGCCTTGAGGCAGGAGCGGCCGACCAGGAGGTGGCGGCCGTCGGCGTGCGCGAGCAGGAACACGGCGCGCCGGTCCCGCTCCTTCTGGCAGTGCTCGCAGACGGGGTCGGCGAGGGTCCAGTAGCGCCGCGGCAGCTGGACCCCGGGTACCGCGTGGGGGATGGTGGCGGCCATGGCGGCGGGGTCGATGTCGTAGCGCGCCGCGAGCGACCAGCCGGCGAGGCGGGGCGGCGCGGACAGGATCGTGACCCACTGGTGCAGGTCGCCGTCGCGCAGCACCTGCGGCCGCGGCTCGATGCGCCATTCGAGGCCGCACTCGACGCCGGCCCTGGTGGCGCGTTCGCGGAGCTTTTGCGCGTGTTGGACGAGCGCGGGCACGTTGTCGACGGGGATCAGGTAGCTGGCGCCGGAGAGCGGCGCGTGCGCGGGTTCGTGGGACATGGGGTTCTCTCCTCTCCCGGATGGGCGTCTGCCCGGACGCCCGGAACAGCGCGGCGGCCGGCGGCGACGGTCAAGGTCGGCGCGTGAGCGCCGCCCGACAGGGTCGCCTTGACCGCGCCCGGTCCCGCGCCAGGCTCCCGGGGCGGGCAGTCGCGTCGGTCACGGTCGGCGGTGGCGCGGGCGGTGCGGTTTCGCGGTCTTCGGGGCGGGTGCGAGGCGCCGGATGCGGAACGGGGCGCGGGTGGCCCCGGCGAGGCGGCAGGCCCGCGCATGGCGCATGACGGCCCGGAACCCGCGCCGCGCCTGGCGGCGCAGGACGCGGAGATCGCGGCCCCGGGCGATCCGCGCGAGGCTGGCGTGCAGCGCGTCGGCGAGCTGGGCCGGCGGGACGTCGACGGGCAGCTGGATCGGCGCGTCCGGGTCGGCGCAAGGCGCGAACTCGGGCGGCCGGTACGGCGGCGCCTGGTGGTACGGGTGCATCGCGGCCACCGTCGTGTCAGGCGCGCCGCGCGGGACGCACCGCGCCGGGCGCGTCCCACGGCGTTGCGCCGTTGTAGAGCACCACCGGGACCATTTCGGCTGGACGGCGCGGGTGGCCGAAGGCGCGGTTGCGGTCGAAGGCGCGCGCGAGCGAGTCGCGGTGGCGTGCGAGGCGGTCCGACGCGTCGGCGCGCACGACGGACTCGCACTTGAAGAGCAGCACCGCGTGGGTGGGGCCGTCGGGGCCGGGGTCGCGCAGCGGGGCGGCCCACGCGACGTCGGCGTAGCGCGGACCGTCGGGAACCCAGTCGTCCGGGATTCGCGCGAGACGGGCGTAGTCGAGCCTGTCGCCGGCCCCGGGCGGGGCGACGTGGTCGCGCACCAGGACTTCGACGAAGCGCGCGACGCGCAGCAGGGGGATGTAGGGATGGATCATGTCGTTCTCCATGGGTGTTGTGTGGTCGATGCGGGCGGCAGCGCTAGCGGTCGGTGGGGGCCCGGTCGTCGCGGTTGAGGGGATGGCGCTCGAGGACGCGCGCCAGGACGCGGGGCTCGTCGGCGAACACCACGGTCTGCCAGGAGACGATCTCGGTCTCCGCGCCGAGGCGCTTGAGGCCGGCGATGTCGCGGTGGTCGGGGCCGCGGATCTCGACGCGGGCGCGCCCGAGCACGAGGCGGCGGACGATCTCCCAGCCGTTGGCCAGCGCGAAGCGCGCGTGGCGCTCGCGCACGGCGCGGACGATGTCCTCGGTGTCGAGCTCGAACGCGACCGAGTCGTCGGCCTGGCGCCGCAGGCGCAGCGCCTCCTCGGGCTCCAGCACGCGGCCGATCAGGCGCTCGCCGTCGTCGGTGGCGAGCCGCCGGATGCGCAGGTTGTCGTCGGGCAGCAGGTGCCAGGCCCGGAGCAGCATGCCGGTGGCGAGGTGGAACGTCCGCTCGCGGTGCTTCGGCAGCCCGTCGACCTCGGCGTCCCACAGCGCGCGCCAGCGGTCCTCGGTCGTGTCGCGCCAGTGGGAAGCCGCGAACTGGGACTCGGTGACGATGGTCGCGTCGTTCGGCCGGCGCAGCCGGAGGCGGCGCTCCAGGGAGCCGTCGTCGCGCACCGCGGACGGGGCCGGCAGCGCGACCGCCGGGCGGCCCGAACTGGCGTTGACGAGCAGCCCGACGGCGTCGGACGCGGTGCGCCCCGAGTCTCGCGCGAGGCGCACGGCTTCGAGGGCCGCGGCGGACGTGAACGGCTTGAGCGCGTCGCGCCGCGCGATCTCGACGATCTCGGTGTCGGCCGGGCCCGGGTGGCGGGCCTTGACGACGAGCGAGTCCGCGGCGATGGCCTCGACGCCCTGGTTGTAGACGCCGGCGTCCTTGGCGGCCTGGATCACCGCGTCGAGGCGCGCCTGGAAGTGGCCGAACAGGTCGTTCTGCTCGTCGATGGGCAGCGCCAGGAGCCGGTTCAGGAACCGCGGCATCGGCGGTAGCGAGTCCTTGAGTCCGCCTTCGGAGTCCGACAGCACGAGGCCGGTGGCTTCGGCGAAGCGCGGCTCGGACCAGCCGGGGACGTGGCCGTGGTGGATGGAGAGGTACATCAGGCGCAGCGCGGAGAGGGCGTGCGGGCTCTCGAGGTTGTCCTCGGCGCGGAACAGGGCGTCGTCGCCCATGGACGCCTGGCCATCGCGCTGGCCGCGGGTGATGGCCCCGAGGCTGTCGAGGCGGCGCGCGATGGTGGCGATGAAGCGGCGCTCGCCCTTGACATCGGTGGTGACGGGGCGGAACAGCGGCGCGGACGCCTGCCGCGTGCGGTGCGTCCTGCCGAGACCCTGGATCGCCACGTCCGCGCGCCAGCCGGGCTCCAGGAGGTAGTGGACGCGCCGCGCCTGGTTGGCGCAGGCGGTGTCGGCGTGGTAGCTGCGCCCGGTGCCCCCGGCGGTGGAGAAGACCAGGATCGGCTTGGTGCCGTCCATGAACGCGGTGGCCTCGGAGAGGTTGGCGCTCGGCGGCCGGGCGGAGACCGCGTGGCGCGTTCCGCCGCCGGAGGCGGGCAGCGCGAGGATGCGTCGCGAACGCCCGGTGACCTCCGCGATGGTTTCGTGGCCGAACCGGTGCAGGAGGATGTCGATGGCGGACGGCATGCCCGGCAGTGCGCCGAGCTGGACGATCAGCAGGTCGCGCGCCTCGACGGCCTCCTGCGAGTCGACGGGGTTGCCGTCCTCGTCGCGGACCGGCACCGCGATCACGTTGCCCTCGTCGTCGACGGTCTCCTCGTGCAGCGTCGTCGGGAACGAGCGGACGAGGTACTCCATGACGTACTCGCGGGGCGTGAGGTCGATGGAGAGGTCGGCGTGCTCGGCCGGCGGCAGTTCCGCGAGGCGGCGGTCCAGCAGCGCCTGCCCGGTGGAGACGAGCTGCACCACGGGTGCCCGGCCCGCTTCGAGGTCGGCTTCGATGGCCTTGATGAGCGTCGGGCACTTCATGGCGGCGAGAAGGTGGCCGAAGAAGCGCTGCTTGGCCTGCTCGAACGCCGACATGGCGGCGGACTTGGCCCCCGGGTTCAGCGTGTCGCCGTTCTGGGTGACTCCCGTGGCTTCGAGAGCGTCGTGGATGTGCTGGTGGATGATCCGGAACGCGCCGGCGTAGGCGTCCCAGATCTCGCGCTGCGGGTCGGTCAGGGCGTGCTCCAAGATGTCGATCTCGACGCCGTGGTAGGCGAGCGCGCGGGCCTGGTAGAGCCCGAGGGCCTTCAAATCCCTGGCGACGATCTCCATCGCCGCCACGCCGCCGCGCTCCATCGCGAACACGAAGTCGGGGCGGTCGTTGAAGGCCGTCGCGTCGCCGCCCCAGAGGCCGAGGCGCGGCGCGTAGGCGAGCCCGTGGACGGTGGTCGCCCCGGTGGCCGAGGCGTACAGCACCCGCGCGTTGGGCAGGGCGTGCTGCAGGCGCAGTCCGGCGAGTCCCTGTTGCGACGGCTTCGCCTCGCCGCGCTGCTTGGTCGCGGATCCAGCGGCGTTCGCCATGGCGTGCGCCTCGTCGAACACGATCACGCCGTCGAAGGCGTGGCGCGAGGCTTCGTCGTCGCCGCCCGCGAGCCAGCGGATGATCTGGTCGAGCCGCGACGGTGCGTCGCCGCGGGCCGGGGAGCGCAGCGTGGCGTAGGTGGTGAACAGGATCCCGGTGCCGCGGACGATCGGCTGCGCGGGCCGGTAGTCGGACAGGGCGAAGATGTCGCGCTCGTCGCGGCCGATCTCGCGCCAGTCGCGGCGCGCGTCCTCGACCAGGCGCGCCGACTGGCTGATCCACAGCGCCCGCTGCGTCCCGCGCAGCCAGCGGTCGAGGACGATGGCTGCCGCCTGGCGGCCCTTGCCGCAGCCGGTGCCGTCGCCGAGCATCCAGCCCTGGCGGAAACGGACGGGCTCGGAGAGCGGCGCGTCGATCTCGATGCCGGCGTCGAGCGTGTTGCCGTCGTCGTCGAGCGGAAAGGCACGGGTGAACTCGGCGTCGATGCGGCAGCGCGTCGGGAGCAGCCGGTCGTGGGCGCGGCCGGCCAGGACGACGCTCTCGAGCTGGGCGTCGGAGAGCAGCCCGTCGGCGACGAGGGCGGGCGGCAGCATCGGGCGGTAGTCCGGCACGGGCGGGGCGATGTCGGCCATGGCGGCGGACTCGACCAGCGGCGTCGGGTGCTCCGCGGCGCCGGGCACGCGGAACGACGCGGGCGACCACGGCGACCAGGTGGCGTCGGCAACGCGGGCCCCGCTGTCTTCGCGGGATACCGGCTCGATGTCGAGTTCCTTCGGCTCGGGATCGAGCGTCAGGCGCGGCGGCAGGTCGGCGAGGCGGCGCACCAGGTCGGCGGCGTCCTCGACCATGGCGAAGGGGTCGACGGCGGGATAGCGGTCGGCGGGCGCCGCCGGGGCGCGCTCGAGTACGAACAGGCGGGTCTCGACGCCGGTGCCGCGGCGCTGGTAGACGGTGCGGGGTATTCGGATCGCGAACAGGATGCGGGGCGCGGCAACGCCGGTGCCGAATGCGTCCCGCCACGCGGTGGACTCGGGAATGCAGTTGGCGCCGGTGACCGCCACGAGGCGGCCGCAGGGCGCGAGCGCGGCGTAGGCCGACTTGATGTGCTTGAGGTCGACGTGGCGCTGCCGCTTGCCGATGGTGGGCCGCGCCGCGAACGGCGGGTTCATGAGGACGACGTCGGGCCGTACCCGCGGCAGCCGGTCGCGGATGTGCTCCGCGTTGTGCTTCGTCACGGACGCGTCCGGGTAGATCGTGGCGAGCAGGCCGTGGCGCACGGGGGACAGTTCGTTGAGGTGCAGGCGCGAGAGGTCGTCGAGAATCGTGGCGGGTAGCGCCGCGAGCACGCCCGTGCCAGCGGACGGCTCCAGCACGGTGTCGCCGGGCCGGAGGTCGGCGGCCAGGAAAGCGGCGCAGGCGAGCGGCAGCGGCGTCGAGAACTGGTCGAAGGCGACCTGGTGGTCGGAGCGGTGCGAGTGCGTCGGCTCCAGCGCCGCGACGCGCTCGACCATGGCGAGCAGGTGCGCCGGCGAGCGCGCGGCGTCGCGCATGGCGGTGCCCCACTCGCGCAGGAACAGGACGGTCGCGGCCTCGGCGGCGTCGTAGCAGAGCTTCGAGTTCCAGGAGCCGCGTCCGGGATCGGCGTGCCGCCAGGCGTCGCGCACCGCGGAGGTGATGGCCGCGGCGTTCAGCCGGTTGCCGGCCGCGAGGACGTCGGCGAGCGAGCGTGCGGCGTCGGCGAGGGCGTGGCCGGGTTCGATCGGCGTCGGGGAAAGGACGTCGGACGGCGCGATGGAACCGTCCTCGGCGAGATCGAACAGGGAAGCGGTTTCGGAGGGGGTCATGTGGTTCCTCAAGCAGTCGGTGGCGATGCGCCCTGACGGCGCGCGGACCGGCGGCGCGCAATGGCCGGCGCGAAGCGCCGCCCGCCAGGGTCGCCTTGCGCGACGGCGGGACGCGGGCAAAGATCCCGGCGCTCCGCCGCCGTCGGCGATCTGGTGGCCGTGGCGAAGTGCGTCGAGCGGAGGGAAAAGTCGGCCCGGCGCGCCTTCCGTGGCGGCCGGGCCGGAGGATCCCGCGCCGTCCCTGGCGCGGGCGGAGGAGCCTCAGGAGGTGAGGAACGCGGGCAGCGCGCCGTCCTCGGGCTTGGGGTCGGCGGCGTCGTTGCGGTCGCCGGAATCGGCGGCTGCGGCCGCATCGCCGTTGTCCGGGGCGGCCTGCGCGGGCTCCGCGCTGTCGGGCGCTTCGGCCGAGGCGCCGTTGCCCTGGCCGGGCGCGGTGGCGTCGTCGTCCGTGGCGGTTGCCGGCGTGGCGGGCTGGTCGCCCTGCGGCTCGGCGTCGGCGCTGTCGTCGACCGGGGCGAACCCGGGCGGCAGCCAGCGGACCGCGGCGGCGTCGACTTCGGCGTCCCGCGCGGGATCGTGGCGGAACGCTTCGGCGATCGCGGTGACGAGGTCCTTCTTCTTCAGCCCGCCGCGCTTCGCGGCCCAGTCGTCGCCGAGCGTCTCCGATGCGGCGCCGAGCATCAGCGTCTTGCTCATGCGGTTCCAGACGAGGTCCGCGTCGAACGGCTGGGCGCCGATGGCGGCGAGTTCGGCCGGGAAGTCGATGTCGAGATTCTTGACGGCCTCCTCGTGCGCTGCGGAGACGTCGCGGTCGTTGCCCAGATGCGGCACCGTCAGCGAAGCGACCGCGTGCGCGAGGACGCTGGCGCGGTCGCCGTCCGGCAGCGCGCGGTAGGCGCGGAACGCCGCGGCGGCGTCCGGCTCCGCGAGCCAGCCGAGATCGACCGCGGGCACCGGGTCGAGGTGCTTCATCGGCTCGCTGGCCTTCATGGCGTCCGAGGCGTACACGCCCTGGTAGTCCTTGCGGATCGCGAGCACCGGTGTCTCGTAGCCGGTGTAGGGGCGGCCGAAGCCCACGATGCGGGCGAGCACGAACCCGATCAGGTCGGTGGCGGTCGCGGGATCGCGGGCCAGCGCGCGGCGCACGGCCGCGGTGCGCATGACCCGCAGGTCGTTCCTGAGCGCGTCGGTCCAGCCGCCGTTGCGCTTCGCGGGCGGGGCGTCGTCGGGGAGCGGCGTCGCGCCGGTGGCACCGTCCGGGGCGCTCGGGGTGGCCGCGCCGCCGTCGCCGCCGTTGCGGCTGTCCTTGACGCGGGCGGCGCGGTAGGCGGCGGCGTCCTCGGAGCGCACCAGGCCCCGGTGGATGTCGAGGTTGCCGTCGCGGTCGAGCGCGACGATCACGCCGGCGTTGGCGCGCGCCGCCTCGGAGAACTCGTCGCGGTCGGCGCGGTCGCGCTCGATCTCGGCGTAGCGCTGCTGCTCGCGGGCGACGATGTCCCACTGCTCCTGGCGTCCCGCGTCGTCGAGGTCGCTGTCGAACGTGTCGAGGCGGGCGTGGGCCTGCTCGATGCGTTCCTCGGCCTCGGTGAGCGCGGCGGTCTCCTCGTCGGTGAACTCGGCGCGTCGGTCGGCGTGGGCGGTCAGGTGGTTCTGCTGGTCGAGCCAGGTGAACTCGGTCTGAGTCGCGGTCCACTTCCAGTCGTCCGCGTACTTCGCGGCGACCGCGTTCAGCTTCTGGATCGCGAGCTCCTCCATGAGGTCCGGGTCGAGGATGGCGACATGGTCGTCCTCGAAGAGCGGATCCTCCGTGGTGCCGCCGGCGGCGCGGTAGGCGTCGAGGCCGACGAAGAGCGCAACGGGGGCGTCGGAACGGGTGCGGCGCTGGCCGATGGCCTGGCGCACGGCGTGGCCGTACAGCTGGCCGGACTCCTCGAGGCCCCTGAAGATGTTGCGCTGGAAGTCGGCGTCGGCAGTCACGGCGAACGCCTCCGTGGTGTCCGCGTTGATGCGGCCCTCGCGGTAGGCGCCGATGACCTCGTCCGCCAGGCCGCCCAGGCGCACGCGCTTCTGCACGGTGCGCTCGGCGACGCCGAACCGGGCGGCGATCTGCTCGGCCGTCGCGCCTTCGCGGGCGAGCCTGCTGAACGCGACCACCTGGTCGGCGGGGTGCATGGCGATGCGCACGGCGTTCTCGGCCAGCGACGACTCCGTGGCGGCGTCGCCGTCGACGACGAGGCACGGCACGGGGTGGTCCTTGGGGATCGCCTTGTCGGCGGCCAGGGCCTTGAGCGCGCGCAGGCGCCGGGCGCCCGCCGCGACGCCGAACTGCGTCTTGCCGCGCGGCACGACGACGAGGTTCTCGAGCAGGCCGTGGGCCTTGATCGAGGCGATGAGCTCGGCGTCGGCCTGGACCCTGGCGGGGTCGTGGGTCGCGGAGCGGACGTTGCGCTCGTCGACGCGCAGCCTGTTGAGGGGGATGAGCCGGGTCTCGGGGGCCGCGGCGTTCGGGGTTGCCTTCTGCATGGAATGTCTCCTTGTTGCAAAGCGGAATGGCCGCCGCCGTCCCGCGCGACCGGGCGCGGGCGCGTCACAGGCCGCGCGTCAGCGCGCCCGGAGGGCTCGGCCTTTACGCGTCCGCCAACCGGGCGCGAGGTTGACCGGCAGCCGTCCGCGCGCCGATGCGGCGCTCATCCGAGTTCGACGACGTCGCCGTCGGGGGTCACGGCGACGAAGCGGAAGCCGCCCAGGCGTCGGGGCTGCCCGGCGTCCGGGTTGTCCGACCAGAGCTCGATGTCGGTCGGCAGGCCGTAGTCGTCGGCGATCTGCCGGGCGGCTTCCCTGACGCCCTCCTCAACGTTGTCGACGTGGAGGAACGACTCGGTGATGCCGCCTGTGCTTTTCACTGCGATGCGCATGGTGGTGGTCTCCTGCGGTTGCGGCGGGACTAGCGATCAGCGGCCCGCGGGTTGGTGGAACGGGCTACGGCCGACCGGTGCGTCGTCCGGGGCTGGCGGTTCGGTACTGCGGAAGGCTTCGGCGTGGTAGGACGCGACCGCGGCGGCGACAACGGCGCTTTCGTTCTCGCGGCGGAGGTCCGCCAGTTCGCCGAGCCGTGCCATCGTGGCGCCGTCGATCTCGAGCATCGGGTCCGGCGGGACGTATTCGTCGGGGTCGGGGTCGGGCTCGACGGTCGCGGGCGCGTGGCGCGCCGCCGGCCCGGGCCGGTACGGCTGCCAGCCGGTGAGGGGACGCCAGGTGTCCGGGTCGACCTCGCGGAAGTCGACGTCGAGGCCGTCGCGGGCCCAGGCGTCGGCGATGGACTCGGCGGCCGTGGTGCGACCGCCGGCGCTGTCGCGGTATTCGCATTGCATGGCCGGGTTCCTTGCGTGTTGGATTGGGTCGGTCACGAGGTGGGCATGCGCCCGGCGGCGCCGACGCGGGCGGTGAGCTTCAGCGCGATCTCGGCCGACGTGCGCGCGTTGCACGCCTCGGCCAGCGCGCCGGTGGTTGCGGGCGTCGGCGTCCGCTGGTACGCCCGGCTGGCGGCGTTCACGGCGGCGCACGCCTTGCGGTAGCGCTCGGCGTCCTCGAGGATCGCGGCCTCGTCGGCGGAGCGGTCCTTGCGGACCGCGTCGATCGCGGCGAGCGAACGGGCGTCCAGCCAGACATCAAGGGTGTCGCCGTTGCGACCGCTGGACCGGGGCTCGGCCAGGCCGGACAGGCGGATGCCCTCGGTGGCCTCCCTGGCGTGCGGCGCGGCGGCGGGGTGCAGGGCGCGCACGCGCGAGACGACGCGGCCCTCGTTGGTGATTCTGCGGATCTGCATGTCGGTGTCCTTGCGGTTGGATTGGATGGGGTGTGTGGGCGTCTCGGTCAGCCGGCGTAGGCCGCGCCCGGCATCGTGCGGGCCTTCCAAGGGAACTGGGCGACGAGCCAGCCGTTGGCGAACCGCGCGGCTTCGGCGCGGGCGTGGCCGCCGGTGGCGCACCACCGGCAGCCCTTGTCGACGCGGTGCACGCCGAGGCACTCGGGGCAGCGCCGGTGCGTGACCGGCAGTTCCTCCGGACGCCAGAGCTCCATCTGGGAATTGCGGCTGGGCATGGGTCGGCCTCGCGGTTCGTGCGGGTGGCGGGGAACCGCGCGGCGGCCTGGGGAGACCGTCGCGCGGCACGGGGCGCTACGCGGTGGCGCGGACGAATTCGCCGCGGTTGATCCGCGCGGACCAGTGGTCCCAGTCCTGCGCCAGCGCGATCGGCTCGATGTGGGTGTCGAAGTCCTCGCGCGGCGTGTCCGCGAGCGGGATGTCGCCGAACTCCCGGGGGTGCTGCTCGGGAGAGATCGTGCAGCGGCCGGTGATTCCGGAATCGCACGCGGTGGTACCGCAGACGGGGCAGGACTCCGTGACGCCGTGGGCGGCCTCGAAGTGCGGCTCCCGGCTGCGTCCGTTGTCGCGTTCGACGATCTCCCCGATCGCCTGGCGGTCGCCGTGCTCGTTCTCGACGATGTCGGTGACCCGCGCCTTGACGTGGGCGACCCGGCCGGACTTGGCGGTGACCGCGACCTCGACGGTGTCGCCGACGCGCGCCCGCCGGGACGCCGAGACGTGGAGCCGCACGCCCCAGTCGCCGGACGGCAGCATCGCGAACGTGTTGCGCTCGTCGCTGGCGCGCCCGGCGCGGAACTCCTCGATGCGGCACAGCGCCCGCGGCGTGCCGTCCGGCATCCTCTGGACGCGGACGACGGTCCCGGTGCGGGTGTAGCGCTTGCCGGCCTTCGTCTCGACGTCGCAGGTGACGGCGGTGCCGATCTGGACGATCTCGGCCATGCGCGGCGCGAGCGACATGTGCCACTGGCCGCGGACCTTGACGAAACGGGCGTACGACCCGTCGGAGACGAACTCCTCCGGGAGCGGGGTGTTGGACGGTTGGTTGGTGTAGGGCATGTTGACCTCCTCCGATGGTCTGCTGTCGATTCCCGTCCCGATCGCAGTCCGCGCCACGAGCCGGCAGTCAAGGCTCGCGTCAGCGACCGCGCCAGCGGCGACCGACCGCTTGCGGTCGGCGGCCTTGACGGGCGGCGGCGCGGACTAGGCTCGGAGGAATCGACGGCAGGCGCAGGGGGAAGCAGGTCAGGCGGCGGCCGCGCCGGACGCGTTGCCGTCGTGCAGCGCGTGCAGGAACTCGACGGCCTGCTGCGCCTGCGTGGCGGCGTCGAACACCGCGCGCGGTTCGTCCTCGAGCAGCTTCAGCCACGAGGCGATGTAGCTCGCGTGGTCGGCCCTCGGAGCCGAGGCGATGCCGAGATCGGCGCACAGGAACGCGCTGCCGAGTTCCGCGACCAGCTCCTCGCGTGCGTACTCGGGGGTGCCGTGCGGGCCGAAGTCGCGGTCGAGACGGGTTCTGTGCCCGCTGCTGTGGACGTGCTCGTGGGCCAGGGTGGACCAGAACGCCTGCGCCGACTCGAAGGTCTCGAAGTGCGGCATCTGGATGCGGTCGGGACCGGGCGCGTAGTAGGCGCGCGTGCCGCCGTAGCGGACGTCGATGCCGAGACTGGCGAACCATGCCTCGCAGGCGGCGTCGCGCTCGTCGGGGTTGACGTCGGGGACTTCCGGGGCGTACTTGTCCGGCAGGTCGTCGATCTGGTCGGCGTTGAACACCGCGTAGACGCGGCGCACCGGCAGGAGCACCTCGGTCTCGTCGCCGAACTCGTCCGTCTCGCGCTTCTTCGCGGTCTTGGCGAACACGATGTGGGTCGCCTTCTGGCCGCGGCGCACCTGCGCGCCGATGGACTGCGCCTGCCGGTAGGTCATCCAGAACGGCGACGCGTAGCCGGCCTCCATGGCGGCGCCCCACAGGATCAGGACGTTGATGCCCTGGTAGGGCACGGCGTTCTCCCGGAGCGGCTTGGACACCTGCCGGTCGGGGTCGACGGCCCAGGGCTTGTGCCAGGGCAGCGTGCCGTCGGCGAGCTGGGTGCGGATCTGCGATGCGATCTTCTCGTAGAGTTCGTTGATGCGGGCCATTTGCCGGTTCTCCTTCGATTCGAGCGAACGGCGCCGCGCCGCGCCGCCGGGTTCGGCCGGCCGCTGCAAGGCCGTCGCCGGCCGCTAGGCCGGAGGCGCCCCGCGAGGGGCCCCGGCCTTGCCGCGGGCGGGCCCGGCGGCAGGCTCGGGCGGTGCCGGTCGACTCGACGGAGAACCACCACCTGTGTTGTGGATTGGGCGGGTTGGAGGGCTGGAACGCGGCCACCGGATGCCGCGGAGACGCCGTCGAAAGGTGCACGGAGCGTCACGAAAACTCACGCCGTCTCGTCTGTGTATGTGTCCCTATCTATCTGAAAATGCTAATATTTCGAGTGCTTTCAAGCCGGGGATCCGGCGTGGCCTGACTTAGGTCAGGCGTAGGCATTGGTGCCGCCTTCGGGCGGCGTGGCACAACCGGGCCGCGAGGCCCATTCGATCTCCCGCCGGGGCTCTTCCCGTCGGGGGAGGTCCGTCCGGCGGGATCAAGGAGAGACCGTCATGACGGACCTGAGAGGAATCGTCGACGTGCGCGGACCCGGACAGCCGTCCGAGTTCGTCTGCGAGGCGAGAGTCGGCAGCGACGTGGTCGCGGCCTGCGCCCTGGCCGAGGAGGAGATCCTGCGGCGGGCGGCGCGGGCCGTCGAGTTCGAGGTCGGCATGGCCGAGATCCATGCCGGCACCGCAGCCGGCGTCGACCGCGCGGTGTTCCCGCTCACGCGGGACGCGGTGGCGGCGGCGAGGCTCCATCGGAGCCCTGCCCCGTGCGTGGTCGTCGAGCTGGCGTAAGTCGGCGCCGTCGCGCGAGCGGGCGCGCTTCCCATGGGGAGGTGCGTCCGCGACCTCGCGGGTGGGCACGCGCGGCGGACCGAATCCGTAATATGGGCATCTTCAACCGGACGAAACCGCAACCCGGCCCGACGGTGGGCGGGGATCTCTTCACCGACGGCGAGCGCGAGCGCGTGGACGCGCTGTGGCGGCTGACGGCCCTGCCCCGCGAGGAGTTCGAGGCGACCTACGGGGTGATGCTGGGACGCTTCTGGCGGTACGTGTGCGCGGTCAAGGGCGACGCGTGGACCGCGCTGAAGTCGGACGCGCTGGCCTGCGCGGTGGCCGCGCTGCGCGTGCGCCAGGCGCACGTGCTGCCCCGCTTCGCCGCGGCCGAGGACGCCGCGCGGCTGACCGAGGCGATGAGTTTCGCGCTGGCGACGGCGGTCGTCGCCGAGCGCTTCGGTTTGGTGGTCGGGCGCACGAGGGCGCCCGGCTGGTGCCCGCTCGCCGCCGACGTGCCCGCCTGCGCGGTGCTGACCGACGTCGCCGTGCCGTGTGCCTACGGCGCGCTGCTGCTTCCCCGGCTGACGGGAGACGCCGGTCTGGAGTGGCTCGGCCAGGAACCGGTCGCGCTGTCGGCGCTGGCGGCTTATTTCGGCGCCGGCCCGAGCGAGCTGCGGGGGATCGCCGAGGAGGCGGAACGGCGTATCGGTCTGGCTCTCGCGCGGACACCGCGATCGGCGGAGAGCGTGGCTGAATCGGAGGTCCCGGACGGGAACGCCGGGACCGGAGCGGCGAAGACGGCGGACCGGCCCGGGCGCGTCGGCGGCGAAGGGGCCGGCTGGCGCTGGATCAACTGGGTGCGCGACGGCGTGCGCGACGGGACGATCGAGGTCAACGCCGAGGGCGGCTGGCTGCACAACATCGCCGGCGAGGCGTACGTGGCGGTGCCGGACGGATTCGAGGCGTTCGCAGCCGTCGAGGGCGTCGAGGTCAAGACGGTGAAGAACCGGGTCGCACGCCTCGGGCGCCACCGCGAGCGCGGTTCGCGGGCTGGGGCGGCGAACACGTTCCGCGCGGAGCTGGCGGACGGCCGTCGGGTCGACGGAATGGTGTTTCCAGGGGAGCTGTTCTGGGATGGGGACCCCCCGCCGGAAGCGGAGGGTGGTCTCGGCCGCCGGCGTCGGTGAGAGAACGGCGCTGCGTGAGGCAAGCGTTCGGACGAAGTCGTTGCGTTGCGGCGCATAGGCAAGCACGGGCGGGCGTGGCGCCCGCGATAGGGATGGAAGCCCGCAGGGCCGAGACTCGCGTGCGAGGCTCGGTGCGCAGCACGACAGCCCGGCCCCGTAGGGGATCGCCCCCCGGACGGGTGCCAAAGGAGGCGTGGGCAGACCGCCAGGGCGGCGCAGGGTTCGTGTACCGGCGAACCGCGAGCCCTTGACAATAACTGTACAAATATACACATTAGGGGCCAGGTTTCCGGGTCGCGCGAGGCCGTCGGATCGGGAAATCGCAAGGTCGGAGTTGAATTCGCCGTCGCAGCGGTAGACGCTTGACCGCTGGACCCGCGGGATGGCGCGTGCGGCAGGTCGGGTGGTTGTTGCCGGGGCGGAACGAGATGCCCGGCGAGAGGGGGGCACGAAGGCGCATAGGCATGGTTGAAGGCAGGACGGGTTGGACGAACGCATCGGTCGTCGACTTCGCGGGCGGGGCCGACCCGGTCGAGAAGATGGAGCAGGAGGCCCGGCAGGCGGTCCTCGACGCGGTGGACCGAGGCTGGGCGGGGCCGCCGTTCGACCCCATCGAGCTGGCGAGTCTGCTCCGCATCGCGGTGCGGCCGAACGCGGCGGTGGCGGACGCGCGGGTGTACCCGACCAGCGCCGGCTACGAGATCGAGTACAACCCGCACCGGCCGCGCGGCCGGGTCAACTTCTCGATCGCGCACGAGATCGCGCACACGTTCTTCCCGGACTGCGCGGAGAAGGTCAGGCACCGCAGCCGCGAGGGACCGGCGGCGTCCGACTGGCAGTTGGAGGTGCTCTGCAACGTCGGCGCGGCGGAACTCACGATGCCGGTCGGCTCGTTCCCGCCGGACGACGACGCCGTGGTGACGATCGAAGAGCTGATGCGGCTGAGGAAGGACTACCAGGTGTCGGCGGAGGCCGTGCTGATCCGGCTCGTGAAGCTGGCCTCGTCGAGCGTCGCGTGCTTCTCCGCGACGCGGGTGCCGCGGGAGGACAGCACCGCCGAGTACCGGATGGAGTACCGGATCGGGTCGGGGCACTGGTCGGAAGGACAGGCGCGGCTGCGTCGCCGCCGGTTCCGTTCCGGCGTGCTGGACGGGTGCGTCGCGATCGGGACGACGTCCAAGGGCAGCGAGACCTGGGAGGCGGACGGACCGGAGATCCACGTCGAGGCGGTGGCGCTGCCGCCGCTGCCGGGCACCGGGCAGCTGCGGATCGCCGGCTTCATGCGCCCGGCCGCAGAGGCGCCGGACGTGCGCGGGATAGAGTACCGGCAGGGCGACGCGGCGGCGTTCGGGTGGGACGCCGACGCGGCCATCGTGCACATCGTCAACGACCGGGCGCAGCGGTGGGGACCGCGGGGGTTCGCGCGGGCGCTGCGGCACGGGCATCCGGGCGCGTACGACGACTACGCCTGGTGGAAGGCGGAGACCGCGCGGGCGACGACGCTGGGCGCCGTGCACATGGCGGAGGTGGCCGGCGACAACCGTTACGTGGTCAGCCTGATCGCGCAGCGGGGCTACGGGAAGTCGGCAGGACCGCGGATCCAGTACGGCGCGCTGGACATGGCGCTGCGGGCCGCGCGCGACAGGCTCGACGAGGCGGGCGTGCGGAGCGTGCAGATGCCGAAGATCGGCACCGGCCAGGCCGGCGGCAACTGGAACGTCATCGAGGGGCTGATCCGGGAGCGGCTGGTGTCGGCGGGATTCGACGTGCGGGTGATCGAGCAGCCCCCGCGATGAACGCTGGAAGCACCGGGTGACGATCAGGCTGGTCGTGATCAGCGGCGGGATGGCAAGCGGCAAGAGCGTTCTGGCCGAACGTCTGCACGCGGAGTTCGGCTGCCGGGTGGTCAAGACGAGCGGGATCATCCGCGGCCACCAGTCCCGGCGCGCCAAGCGGAACCGGCGCGCGCTGCAGCGCAAGGGCAACGAGCTCGACCGCAGGACCGACTTCGGCTGGATCGCGGATCACGTGGCGCGGGAGATCCGCCCGGGCGACGGCGATGCGCCGGTGGTGCTGGAGGGGGTCCGCAAGCCGCAGCAGATCGACAGGATCCTGACCCGGATCGGGCACCGCCACGTCCGGCACGTGCACCTGTCGGTGGACCGGACCACGCAGCGGGAACGCTTCGAGACGTCGAAACGGGACAAGGACGCGGAGCTGCCCTTCGCGGCCGCGATCAACGACGCGTCGGAGCGCGCGGTCGCGAAGCTCGCGGCGAAGGCGGACATCGTCATTCCGACGGAGCGCCACACGGAGGCGGACGTGTTCCACCGGGTGAGCGCCAGGCTCAACCTGCAGTCGCGCTCGTCGGACCGCCTCGTGGACGTGCTGGTCGGTGGCCAGTACGGGAGTGAGGGGAAGGGCAACATCGCCGACTACCTGTCGCCGGAGTACGACGTGCTGATGCGGGTGGGCGGGCCGAATGCGGGGCATAAGGTGTACGAGGATCCGCCCTACACGCACTTCTCGCTGCCCTGCGGGACGCGCAACGGCGAGTCGCAGACGCTGCTGATCGGCCCGGGCGCGGTGATCGAGCCGGGCTGGCTGCTCGACGAGATCCGGGACTGCCAGGTGGAGGCCGGACGGCTGATCGTCGACGCGCAAGCGGTGCTGATCACGCCCGGGGACCGGGCGTGGGAGAAGCAGCACCTGGCGCGCGAGATCGGCTCGACGGCGCGGGGCGTCGGCAGGGCGACGGCGCGCCGCGTCACGGACCGGTTCCGCGACGCGCGGCGGTGCAAGCTCGCGAAGGACGTGGGGCCGGAGTTCAACGAGCTCCGGCCGTACCTGGGCGAGACGGCGGAGCATCTGGAGAAGGCGTATGCGCGCGGCGCCAAGATCCTGCTGGAGGGCACGCAGGGCACGGGGCTCAGCATGTTCCACGGCGACTACCCGTCGGTGACCTCGCGGGACACGACGGTATCGGGGTGTCTGTCGGAGGCCGGCATCGGTCCACGGCGCGTCAATCGGATCGTGCTGGTCTGCCGCACGTATCCGATCAGGGTCGGCGGCGACTCGGGCGGTTTCTCCAAGGAGATCGAGTGGGACACGGTGGCGGCGCGCTCGCGGATCCCGGTGGAGGAACTGCACGGACACGAAGTCGGCTCGGTGTCGGGGAAGCGGCGGCGGGTCGGCGAGTTCGACTGGCAGATGCTGCGCCGGGCCTGCCACCTGAACTCGCCGACGGACGTGGCCCTGACGTTCGCGGACTATCTGGACCGGGCGAACGGCGAGGCGATCCGCTTCGACCAGCTGACGCCGGAGACGATCAAGTTCGTCGAGGACGTCGAGATGGTGGCCGGCGTGCCCTGCTCGCTGATCGGCAACGGATTCGACTACAAGTGCGTCATCGACCGGAGGCGGTGGTAATGCGAGCGGAAGAACTCTGGCACCACTATCCGGTGCTGTACCACATCGCCTGGGGCGGCAGCTGGCCGAGCATCGAGGAGCACGGGCTCTTGTCGACCGAGGCGCTGTTGCGCCTGTACGGCAGGGACGAGGAGGAGATCGCGCGGTTGACCCGGTCGCGCCGGGGGCACTGGATCCCGATCGACTGCCCCGGGCGCCCGCCCGCAGTGCTCCGGGACCAGAAGCCCATGACGGACGCGGGGCTGGTCACGGCGCTGCACGGCACGGCCCAACCCTGGCAGTGGTACGAGCTGATCAACTCGATGGTGTTCTTCTGGCCGACCCGGGACCGGCTTGAGAGGATGATCACGGCGTCGGCCTACAAGACAGTGCAACACGACGTGCTGGTCGTCGACTGCGAGGCCCTGGTGCGGCTGGCGGGGCCCGACATCCGTCTCTCGCGGATGAACAGCGGTGCCACGAAGCCCATGCCGCATGAGCGGGACATGGGTCTGTTCAAGCGTCTGGAGGACTATCCGTTCCCGGCGCGGCCGAGCCCGTCGGTGGTGGCGAAGGCGGTCGCCGAGGTGTGCGTGCTCGACCGGGTCGAGCGCATCGCGGACGCCGTGTTGGAGGTCGTGCGGGGATCGGCCGACGACATCCTCGACGCGGTCGGCGGGGCGTGAGCCGGGCGATGGCGGACGTGGTGGCGGAGCGTCGTTCGACGCATCGGGCGCTGGACGCCGAGGGGTCGACGCGGGCGGCGGTTCCGGGCGACAGGGTCGCGGCGGCGCGCGCGGCGATCGCGGACCACGTCGAAGCGGCGCGGGTGCTGGCGTCGTCGGCGCCGGCCGACGACCGCTTGGCACTGGCCCGGGCGGTGGTGCATCGCGCCGTGGCGAGGTACTGGAAGTCCGCCTCGGGCCGCGAGCGCGGACGCTGGCCGTTGCGCAAGCTGGCCGGTGTGGAGCTGCGCGCGTGTTCGCGGGCGGCGGACGCATTGTCGGACCGGGTCGGCGCGGCGGCGGCGGCGCTGGATCCGGTGGAGGCCGGATACCGGATCGGCGTCGTCTACACGGCCATGATGCCGGGGCGGATCCGGTCCGCGCTGGGCGCCTACTACACGCCGCCGGCGCTGTGCGCGCGCCTGCTCGACATGGCCACGGAGGCCGGGACCGACTGGGCCACGGCCCGCGTCCTCGACCCCGCGTGCGGCGGCGGGGCGTTTCTGGCGCCGGTGGCGCGCCGGATGGCGGCGGCGCTGGTGGGTCGGAAGGCGGACGCCGCTCTGCAGGACATCGAACGGCGCCTCGCCGGGTTCGAGGTGGATCCGTTCGCGGCGTGGATGTCGCAGGTGTTCCTGGACGCGACGCTGGCGGGCCTGTGCCGCCGGGCGGGCCGCCGCCTGCGCCCGCTGGTCACGGTCTGCGACACGCTCGAGCAGACGGCCGCGGGGGAGGGGTACGACCTCGTCGTCGGGAATCCCCCGTACGGGCGCGTGAAGCTCCCGGCGCGGCTGCGGGAGCGGTTCGCGGCGGGCCTGTTCGGCCACGCCAACCTGTACGGGGTGTTCACGGACCAGGCGGTGCGCTTGGCGCGGACCGGCGGTCTCGTGGCGTACGTCACGCCGACCAGCTTCCTGGCGGGGGAGTATTTCAAGGCGCTGCGCAGCCTGCTGGCCCGCGCCGCGCCGCCCGTGCGCATCGGCTTCGTGGGCGCGCGCAAGGGCGTGTTCGCGGACGTGCTGCAGGAGGCGCTGCTGGCGGTCTACCGGCGCGGCGGGGAGCGGGTGGCGGGCGCCGTCGACTTCATTGCGACCGCCGCCGACGGATCGGTGGCGACGACGTGCGCCGGCTCGTTCGCGCTGCCGGCGGATGCCGGCGGACCGTGGCTGATGCCGCGCACGGCGCGGCAGGCGACGCTGCTGGGACGGATCGGAACCGGGTGCGCCCGGCTCGCCGATCTGGGCTACACGGTGAGCACGGGCCCGCTGGTCTGGAACCGTCACAAGCAGAGTCTGCGCGAGCGCAACCGGGCGGGCTGCTACCCGCTGCTGTGGGCGGAGTCCGTGCGCGCGGACGGCGGTTTCGAGTTCCGCGCGGCGAAGCGCAACCACAAGCCGTACTTCAGGCCCAGGGCCGACGAGCGCTGGGTGGTGACGGACTTCCCCTGCGTGCTGATACAACGGACGACGGCGAAGGAGCAGTGCCGGCGGCTGATCGCGGCGGAACTGCCGGCGTGGTTCATCGAGGCGCACGGGGCCGTCGTGGTTGAGAACCACCTGAACATGATCAAGCCGCTCGACGGCGCGCCGAAGGTGGCGCCGGCGGTGCTGGCGGCGGTGCTGAACAGCGCGGTGGTCGACCAGCTGTTCCGGTGCATCAACGGCAGCGTCGCCGTGTCCGCCTACGAGCTCGAGGCGCTGCCCTTGCCGGCGGCGGCGGCGCTGGGCGAGGTCGGGCGTCTGGTCGGGCGCGGCGCCGGGGCCGCGGCGCTGGACGAGGCCGTGGCCCGGGCCTACGGCTGCGGGGACGTGTGATGGCGCTGCCGCCGCTGCTGTCCGTCGCCGCGATCCACGCGCGGCTGGAGATGGTGTTTCCGGAGGGCACGTCGAACCGCAACTACGTGGTTCGGGAGATGGCGGCGAAGACGGTGTTCGTGATGCTGTACGTGGGCGCGGTCGAAGGCGCGGACCGCTGGGTGCGGCCCGACCAGGTGACGCGCATGACGGACGCGCAGTCGGGCCTCGGCGGTGCGGCGGCGCGGGCCGCATGGCTCGCCGCGTCGATGCGGTCGACGACGGACGCCATCGACGGCCGGTGGTACGCCGCGAACACGCGCGAGCCGATCCGCGACGAGACGTTGCGCGGCGGTCTGGTGCGGACGGGAGCCGTGGTCGAACGGCAGGGCTTGCCGACGACCTCGCCGCTGCCGCGCTACGCGCTGGCGGAAGGGTTTGCGGGGCTGTTCGATCCGGGGCTTGCCGGCGACGCGCTGGCGTCGGCGATCGACGCCTGGCGGCAGGCCAACCTGAGCCCGGCCGCGCTGGCCCGCGTGGCCCTCGTGCGCAGCGGCTCCGCGGGCCAGGGCGGCAGGATTCTGGTGACGTTTCCCGGCGGCGAGTCGCGGCACATGGACCCGGGTCCGAGTTCGGTGATCACGAAGGCGGTGGTCGAGGAGTTCGCCAAGCGCTTCCTCGAGGCCCCGGCCGTCATCTGGCTGAGCGAAAGCCGCCGGCATGTCGTCGCGCGCGACGACGCGCTGGCGCAGGAGATCGGGCTCGCGATCGATGCGGAGCGGAACCTCCCCGACGTGATCCTCGTGGACCTCGGCCCGAGCGAGCCGCTGCTCGTGTTCGTGGAGGTCGTTGCCACGGCCGGCGCGATCGGCGACGCCCGCCGGGAGGCGCTGATGGACCTGGCCGGCGAAGCGGGGTTCGCCGACACGCAGGTGGCGTTCGTGACGGCCTACGCCGACCGCGACGAGTCCGCCTTCAAGGCCTCGGTGAGCGAACTGGCGTGGGGCTCGTTCGCGTGGTTCCTGTCGGAGCCGGACCACATCGTCGTGCTGCATCGTGGCGGCGAGTCCGCCCGCGTGGCGCTGCGGGACCTGATGCGGGCGTAGTGCGCAGCATGCGCGTGGCCGCCGGAAGCGGAGCCGACGCTGGGGCAACCGGGGCACTCGGCGAACGGCGTGGAGCTTTGCGGTGAGCAGGATCGCCAAGCTGTTTCTGGCCTTGACGGCGTTCGGGCCGGTGCTGCTGACCTATGCCGCGGTCTCGGCGATGAACTGCGAGTATGGGCACGCGGCGTGGTTCGTCGCCTCCTGCATCGTGCTCGTGGTTGTTTGCGCCGGCTTGCTCCGCTTCGCCAGAACCCGCCTGCAATCGAGGACGTACCGCACGGCGACGGTGGAGACTGCCGACAACGAAGTCTTCGGTCTGCTGCTCGTCTACGTGCTGCCGCTCATCACTAGAGACCTGGCGGTGTACAACTGGTACGAATGGATTCTGGTGACGTTCCTGTTCTGCCTGGTCGTGGCGACGAGCTACGGCTATCACTTCAACCCGCTGCTGATCTTCATGGGCTACCACTTCTACAAGGTCACCGAGGACGAGGGGATGCCGCATGTCTTGATCACGCGGCGGCGGATCTACAAGACCGGGGAAGTGCTGGAGGTCGCGCGGGTGACGGAGTACGTCTTGATCGAACGGACGCCGCCGCGCTAGGGCGCGGGTCGACGGGAGTTGGTGATGAACGGGTTCCCGGATATCGGCCCCACGTAGCGGCCGTCGTTGAGGAAGCGCATCAGTTCAGTCACCTCGCCGCTTCTCGCAGGCATGACGATTCTGTTGTTGCTGATGGCGATGTTGAGGTTCGTTCCGGCGGATGCGGCCTGGAGTGTTTGCGCGGTGTGGTTCTGCAGCACGCCGGTCCTCGCCAACGAGGCCATGTACTTCCGGGCGTTGCGGCTCGAGTTGTCGACGAAGCCGTTGACGTCGGCGATGTCGAAGATGTTCGAGTAGGTGGTGGCGAACGCGGTGACCTCGCTGTCGGTGGCGGCGCTGAAAATCGCGGAGGTATCGATGACGCGGCCGAGATTGTGGAGACTTCGAAACTTGATCATGCCGTGTTCCGCGATGCAGACGAGCTTGTCGTCCAACCGGAAGCCAGGCGACTCGAGGCGCGTGTAGGTTCCGCCTTCGTAGAGCAGGGAAAGCAAGGCGGGTCGGGTCAAGGACTGGCTCGCGGCGAACAGCTGGACCAGGACTCTCGCCTCGGCGTCCTCGCCCAGGCGCATGGCGAGCCCCCGGATCTCGTCGAGGTTTCCGGTGTCGATCGGGTCGATGGCCGTGGCGGAGCCGGCGTCGATGCGGGCGAACACGTCGACCGTCGAGGGGATGGGCGCGGTGACGATCTCATGGCCCTCGTTGAGCCAGTCCTGATCGAAAGGAACTTCGTCGCCGGCGCGGAACGCGGCTTCCTGTTGCGCGAAGGCGTCGCCGACGTCCTCCTGCGCGGAAGCGTTCAGCGGGACCTCCTTCACCGTGAGGTCGTGCTTGTCCCCGCAGAGGGCCTGCAACAGTGCCAAACCGGTTACTCCCGCTTCGTCTTGTTCAGCCGCCGACACCGGAGCCTGGCGGCGGTCGGGCCGACGGATGGACGGGGTCGGGACATGGCGTTGGCGCGACTAGCCGCCGGGCTTTTCGTTGCACCCATGGGGCTGGTAGGCGTTCGTGTAGCGTGCCAGGAGGTCCGTTTCCTCGGCTTGGCTGTTCTGCTTGGTGTCGGTCAGGTGCGCGTGCACGTGCGTTGCCCCTTTGCGGTCGATGCAGTCCGCCTGATGGTGGTCGCCGCTCGTGACTCTGTCGTTGAGGTTTCCTTCGCCGATGTAGATCGGGACCCAAAGATTCTCGTTGTTGAGCTTGCTGAAGATGTAGTTGCCCAACTCGTCCTTCAGGGAAGCCGGGAGTTCGTAGATGTAGTACGTGTAGTTGGTCCCGGACGCGCCGGTCCAGTCGCACGTGTCGGCCATGGCTGGGGGGTCCACGCGAAAGGGCGGCATCTTACGCAGGTCGGGTGGCGTAGGGAAGGGAGCGGCCAGGTTGGCGCTTGGTTGGATCGGCGGAAGGACATGGCTGGACGGATCCGGACCCGCGATGCCCGCTCGCGCGGCCCGGCGGCGGCAAGGCGCACGGTGTAGGCAAGGCCGCTGGCCGGTGTCTCCGTGCCGTCGCACTGGCCGACGAGGCCTGCGGACAATGGGGCGGGATGCACGGTTGGCGCGGTATGCTGCGCGAACGCGGGCGCGGCGAAGGGTGATGCAGGCCGCGCGCCTGGACCGACGGGGCTGGACCGAGTTCAACGCCCCAGGGCGACGGCCCGACTGCGGGTCTGCGCGGGCGCTTCCCCAGGTTGGCGGTGCTCGGGAGGCGGTGGGACAGGTCGCCTCGCTGCGCGGAGACTGAACTTGGCCAGGGCGAGGCGCATACGGCCGGGGCGCGGATCGAGGAGCCAAGGCCGCCTCAGTGCATCAGGTGTCGGGGTCAAGCATGAACGAAAGCAGATTCTCCTTTGAGCGTGGTCGAGGGATCGTGTGGGTTTGCGATGTCGCGAACTCATCGAAACACTTGAACGACGACGCGTCCGTGAGCGCCATCGAGGCGTTCCTGCCACGACTGCATTGGCTCGGGAAGGTGGCTGTCGGCGCTGCTGGCGGTCAGTTTTTGAAGTGGACGGGCGATGGGTTCCTGGCATGGTTTCCGATTGCGTTGCACCGGGAGTTGGCGTCCAAATCGCCCGACGTGATCGAGGCGATCTGGCACCTGACGGTCATCAACAACGTCACCCGACTTGGGACTGCGGAGCGAACACGGTTTCGTCTTCGGCACGGTGTAGCCGTTGAACACGATGCGCTGATAACCAAGATATCGGAAGAACATCGAGAGTCCATCGATCTGATCGGCAGAGCCGTTGTGCTTGCCTTTCGCTTGTCCGGAATCCCGGCCGGGTTTCCGAACATCGTGGCCCAGAAGGAGATAGTGGAGTCCGTTGGCGCGAACACGGTCTCAAGCGTGGACTTCAA
The DNA here is from genome assembly GCA_965203685.1 of Candidatus Azotimanducaceae bacterium. Lineage (GTDB taxonomy): Bacteria > Pseudomonadota > Gammaproteobacteria > Pseudomonadales > Azotimanducaceae > VXYL01. Next base: position 2,555,139 of record OZ241908.1, on the reverse strand, counting down.
GCAGCTCCGAGTATCCGACGAAGATCGGATGAGGTACTTCAAGGGCGAACGGTTTGGTACCCGTAGCCTGGTCGTGTCGGCCGAGCGCAAGGTGCGGCGCAGGTCCGCGGGTTCAGTGGTGCGTTTAGCCAAGGGCGCAATCGGGCGCGCCGAATCCGGCTCCGGCGTTGAGGCAGATGCCGAACTGGCGTTTCGGCTTGTCCGGGAGCTTCAGTCTGGCCCGCAATGGGCGCGGGAGGTGCTCGAGGAGTACTTGGGTTTCGTCAAAGACGACCTATTGGGAACGCTCAAGAACGTGGTAGGACATCTGGAGGCTGCAGCGCCCTGAGATACGTCCCGATGGGACGCCCAACCCTGTGGTTGCGGGGCAACGCCACGCTGTCTCGAGGTGGTTTCAGGTCCGGTGGCGAGCCGGGCGCGCGCGGCTCGCGGTCTCTGGGGCGTGACGGCGTCCCGCACCGGGAGTCCCGACTGCCATCGGGTCTGCTAAGCTCGCCGCCCCTCGCCTGAACCGTGCCTCGACCGAAATGCCGACCATCGCCACCGCCGCCGACTTCCTCGAGGAGATTTCGTTTGACTCGGACACGATGCAGGTGCTGTCGATGTCCGGCACCGACAAGGCCTTCGATTTCCCCTTGCGGGAGGGGCCGATCAGATTCTCCGTCGTGCGCTGCGACGGCAAGGTGTCCAACCGCTGGGGCGTTGCGCTGAGCGGAAAAGGCGATGCCTACATCTATTGCCGCGACGTTCCAAACGGGGAAAAGGTGAGTCTGCACGCATCGGGACGGCAGCACATATCGATCACCCCGCGGACCGCCGCACGGGTGGGGGCGGGGAATCGATTCGGCCCTGTCTGGGCAGCACCGGAGGTTGAAGGAGAGGCGATCGCGACGTTCACGCTCGTGTTTCCCCCATGGGGTGTTGGTCGAGACCCGGCGGAGACTCCCGTGAATCCGAGCAAGGACGAACTGCTCGTGATCGGTCATCGGGAGAAGGTGGTGGTCGTGAGTTTTTTCATCGTCGGCACGGGCCGCACGATGCGAGGACGCATCCCGCACTTCCACCTGGCGGAACTGCCGATCACGCAGGACAGGACGCTGCACGTGATCGCGTGGAAGGAGGCGGAGAACGGCCTGCAGGACAAGGTACGCGCAACCTTCCCGCAGATCTCGCAGACGTTCGCGAACCTGTCGCACGGGGAGGGTCCCTACACGCTGTGTCTCTCGGGGTTTCGGGCGCCGAATTCAGCCTACATGGTGGCCGTGCCGGTCAGTTACGCACCTCCGCCATCGTCGGCCTGACGCTGTGCGTCGCCGCTCGGCGCGGTGGTGTACGTTGGTGGCGATCCTTGACGCGGGGTTGGTTGGCGGCATGACGCAGTTCGCTACACTCGCTCCGCATAGAGCGCGAACGCCGTGCGGGTCGCCGGGAGGCCGTGAATGCCGCTCGGACATTCTCCCCGACGTCGCAGAGTGGTCGCCGGCCCGGAATGCCCGTGGGTTCGTGGCGCAGACGCGGGGGCTGGGCGCAGGTACGGTCTGACGAGTCGATCGCCGGGAGGCGACGGAGGCGATCCCGGGGAAGCGCGGCTCCGCGGCGATGGAGAACGTGACTTGCGACTCTGCCGCCGCTAACGTGGCGCCGTCGCTGGTGCGCGCCAGTCCCGTTGGGGACGTGCTTGGCTTGGGTTTCCGGGACGACAACGGCAAACGGACCCGTCACCTGCGCTGCGTGACGAAACGACATCGTACCCGTGCCCGAGGGGACCATTCCGTGTACCGCCACATGCGCGACGGTGGCGGCGGCGTAGCCGCGAGCAGGGGCAGCCGGTATCGGACGGACCTGCACGAGAGGGATACAGCGAGAGCGGAGAAGGACGATGCCAATTTGCATCTACTGCAAACGGACGAAGCCGTCGAGGCAGTTCTCGAAGGAGCACGTGCTGACGCGGGCGTTCTGCGGCCGCGGTCAGAACTGGACGCTGGTGAACTCGGTTTGCGCGGAGTGCAACGAGACGCTCGCCAAGTTCGAATACCACTGGGCCCATAGCACGGCGGAGGCACTCGCGCGGAGTTTCGAGGGGCCTTTGGGCAGAAGCGCGCGGTCCGGGGAGAAGCGGCCGCAACCGTTCGAGTGCGATCAGCTCTACATGGTCCAGGGCAACGACGAGCGGGTATACGAGGCCGGGCTCGCCTTCCCAGGGGAGTCTTACTTCCGGCCGCAGCTCGTGCAGACGGACGACGGGCTGGTGGCGCTGGTGCCGGAACGGGAGGACATTGGCCGGTTGGACGTGGTGGACCGCATGGTGAAGGCGGGGACGTTCGAGGTATGCAGGCCGATCGGTTCGGGGCGGGACCGCACGTATGAAGTCGCCACCTTGGCGTTGGATTTCGACGCCAACGGGTGCCGGTTGATCTCAAGGCGGACGGAGAAGGGGGCAACGGGGTATTGGCTCCGCTCGTATCCGGTGCCCCCGACCGTGCGGGGACTGGACGGAACGCCCGGCCGGCTCACGCCGCGGTGCGCGGTCGACGACAGGGACCGGCTCTACTTTCGAGCGGACGGCTGGGAAGGACTGGTCGGACTGCTCGAGGACCTCGTGAGGAATCGAAACGCGGTCGGCTCGGGACCGCAGCAGGATCAGACGGTGCGCATAGGTTTGAGGCCGAAGATGCCGTTAGTCTTTCGGGCGGTGCTGAAGACGGGGCTGAACTACGTAGCGCGGGTGGCTGGTTCGGACGTCGCGCTGGACGAGACGTTCGGTGGCCTGCGGCGGATGGTCTTGGATCAGGGTGCCGACGAGGCAGTTTGCCGATCGTGCCGATCGCTGGAAGCTGCCGACGGCGAGGGGGAGGGCGGTGGCGACTTTCCGCCTCCGTCCTCGACGACGGAACATCGCCTGATGCTGGACGAGTTCGGCGGGAACGTGCGCTTCCGGCTCAGAATGTACGGTCGCATCGGGTACGAGTGCGTGTTGGGACGTGCGACGCCCAGAACGCGCAAGGAAATCGGGATCCGACGCGCGTCCGTCGACTTCGTCGGCAATGGGATTCGTAGCGTTGCGGCGTGGGCTTGACCGGCGGCGATCAAGGCCGACCACGGCACGGGAGCTAACGCGAACGCGTTGCATTGGCAACGGGATGTTGCCCCGTTCGTCAGCGCTCGCTGCCGGGGCGAGCGGAGGGCGGCGTGTTGCAAGGACCAAGCGTCGACGTGGGTCGGCGCGAGGAGACGGCCATGAGGCGGTACGGCTGCGCGGGTGCGCGGCGCGCGGCGAAGTGACTGATGTTCGTCGTGGCGAGTATGGAAGCGGGATAGGACTGGCGGATGGATCTGGAGGAGCTCCTGGAAGAGTCGATCCCGTTGATCGCGGAGGATCTCCGGGTGGAAAGGCGGAAGCTCGGCATCACGACGGCTCGGGCGGCTAGGAAAACCGGTTTCGGGACCCCGCGGTACCGGGCGTTCGAGCAAGGTCGCGTGCGCCGGACTCGCCACAACGCGGCCGAGCTGGTCTCGGCGGCGCGGCGCCTGGGTTTGGCGTCGGTACGCGCGTCGCTGGTCGAGGAGATCGGTGAGTACATGAGAATCGACTTGTCGGCGGACGGGCCGCTGACAGTGTTCGTCGAGGCCCTGGAGGCGCGCATGGCCGAACTGAAGGAGGAGGGCTACTTCGTGAGCGCGCGCGGCGCGCTGACGCTGCTGGAGGAAATGGGTTTCGATTCGACGTTCGAGTCCAGGAGCACAGTGGACAAGGAAATCGTGGAGCTGTGGATCGGCGCGGTGTTCACGCTTTGCCTTGGGGGCGGTAACGAGTACTACGTGCGTTTGGTGAGAGACGACCCGCCGGACGTTGAAGTGCTCGAGGTCGACGGTGACGGCGGCCGCGTGAGCATGATCAGGGTGGAGGTGGCCCAGCACGGAAAGTGGTCGCACAGCCTGCGCGACGTGATCGGGAAGAAGCTGCGGAAGAGATACGAGGAGGGGACGGCGTTGGTCGTGCTGGTGGAGCACACGGAGACGCTCTCTGTGGTCGAACTCGACGAGTTCATCCGAGCCAACAACCCGCACAACCAAAGGATCTTCGTCATTGGGGGCGGGGAGGCGGCGGGCCGGTTCAAGATCGTGCCGTGGGCCGAGGTTTCGTCGCCGGCTCCCGGGGAGACGGCCTGGGCGGAGATGAACGTCGACGCCAAGGCCGCGAGCGAGGGGTATCGGGGATACGCGGGCGCAGTGTTCAAGCCCCCCGGCAAGCGGTTTCCGTACGCGCATCCCGTGTTCGTCAAGAAGATGAAGCTGCGGCGATAGCGACTCGATGGCGATGAGGTGCCCGCGCGGCTGGGCTGGCGAGGTGCGATCGCGCACGTACGGAGGGGCGGATCGCCGATTGACTGCGACGTGGCGGTCGTGGCGTCATGGACGCGCCCGGGCGGGTTCTGGCCGCGGGACGGATCGAACAAAGAGAATTGGGAGGACACAAGAAATGAACGAGCTGCGAATGCCCACCACGCTGCCCAGCCCCGTCGATCGCGGACAGTTCGCGTTCGTCGCCGTGGACGGTGCAGGGATTGCTTGGCGCTGGGTCGACGAGGAGTTGGTCTGGGCACGGCTCGAGGTAGAGACGCACGGCGAGGACGGCGGACCGGACGCATGCGACGTGCTGCACTGACCACCGCCGTCGTGGCCGCGCTGGCGGTGCCGGCGGGTGCCGACACCTACCGCGGGGTTGAGATCGCACCGGAGCGCCGCTGTGCGCCCTACGACCGCGCGGACTACCGCTATTCCCAGTCGCTGGAGCCGCGGATCGTAGCGTCGATCGGGAAAGTCTATGGACCGTATACGGGCCGCTGTTTCGCGGACACCGGCGAGACCGACATCGAGCACATGGTGGCCACCTCGGAGGCACACGACAGCGGCTTGTGCGCCGCGTCGGCATCGGTCAAGGCGGCATTCGCCTCGGATCTGCTCAACCTGACCCTGGCCGCACCGGGCGTCAACCGCCACGAGAAGAGGGCGAAGGACGTGGCCGAATGGACGCCGGCCCTGAACACCTGCTGGTTCGTCGCCAGGACGCTTGAGGTGCGGCGGAAGTACGGGCTGACCATCGACCGCGCGGAAGCGGCGGCGGCCGAGGCGGTTCTGAAAGACTGCAGCACGACGGGCATGGAGGTCGTCCCGTGCGCGACTCGCGCGATGCCCGTCGGGCGGGCGAGGGTGCCCGGGCCGGGGGGAGAGACGGACGCCCTGGCGCTGTGGGACGACAACGGGAACGGCCGGATCACCTGTGCGGAAGCGCGGCGTCACGGGATTGCGCCGGTGCCGCGGGGCCATCCTGCGTACCGCTACATGCGCGACGGGGACGGCGACGGGGTCGTCTGCGAGTAACTGCGGAGCGCGACCGCCGAACCCGCGCGGAGCGTCCGGAGTAGCTAGTGAGAAGCGTCTGGCGAGGCGTGGCCGCACTGGCCTCAGTCGATTTCCACGAGTTCGGGAAGACCGTGCTTGGCGAACAGTTCGTTGATCGCCTCGCCGAGCAGCGCCTGGATCGTCGTGTCGCCGTCGGCGGCGAGTCGGCGCAGCTGGCGCCGGACTTCGGGACGGAAGTAGCCGGTGACGCTCACCTTGCCGACGCGGCCGGGCTGGCGACCGGCGGTTGGAGACTGGCTCGCGGGTACGTCGTCGGGGTGCCCGTCGTCGGTGGATTGGGCGGATCGGTGGGCCTGCCCGAGAATCGCCTGGCGCAGGTCGGTCGGCCTAGACATGGCGTCTGGCCCGCGCCGCGGCCGGCAAGTGAACCTGTGGGGCCGTAAGGGCGGCGGTTGGTCCGACTGACGGCGGGTCGACTCGGCGGGACGTAGGTGCGTGGATCCGTCGTGCGGTCGGCAGGCCGACAAGCACACGGATGTGCCCGTAGACATCGGCGAACTCGGCGGCGGCCTTGCTGCGAGGCTCGTACTCCCCGGCGCTCAGGCCTGCCGTGGCCGCGTAGTCGACGGCAACGCGCAGGCCCAGGGAGGCCGGACACACGTCGATGCCGATGTCGGCCAGGACGCGCCGCGCCTGCTGCTGGCGCGGGCCGCGCGGCGGAACGCCGTTCAGCACGCAAAGGACCCGGACGCTAGGGGCGACGGCGCGGACGACGTCCAGCGTCGACACGATGGTCTCAAGATCGTAGACGGCTGGCCGGCAGGGCACGACGACGAGATCGGCCTCCTTCGCGGCGGCGACGGCGCTTTGCTCGACGCGGGGTGCGGTGTCCACCACCGCGAGGTCGACCCCCTGCGCGGCGGCCGCGCCGAGAATTCGCGGCAGGCGGGACGGCTGGGCTGGCAGTACGACCGGCACGCCCGGTTGCCTCCGGTCGCCCCAACTGGATGCGGTCGCCTGCGGATCGAGATCGACGACGACCGCAGAGAGGCCGCCCGCAGCGGCGGCGCACGCGGTCGCGAGGGAGACCGTGGTCTTGCCCGCCCCGCCCTTCTGCGCGACGACGGAGACGACTTTCATGCTTGTGGTCTTGTCCGTTAGCGGGAGTGTTGGAAAGTGTGGGGCGGCGCGCCGGACCGGGCAACGAAAAAACGTGTAGCAGGTTGCTAACTCTGGCGGAGGAGGGAGGCGGGTAGTTCCCGGCCAAAAGAGGCGGGGTGCCCGGACCGGCCTCGGAACCTACGCGACCGCCGGCGGCGCGTGACAGTGTCAGGCGTTGCGGGACAATATTGGTTAAATATACAGTTAACGCATGGACCGGAAAACGCCCGTGATACTGGCTCGCAATCGTGCGCTGCGCCGCGTGAAAGGGATGCCGGATACGTTGACGCTACGGCTCGAGGCGCGCGTGCCGCGCGATCTGGAGGGCCGGGCGGTGGTCGTGGAGCAGCGTCTCACCCGGCGCGACGTGGCGCGAATGCTGGCCGCATTCGACGCGGCGCGGTGAGTCCTTCGAAGGATGGTGTTGGGTAAGACCCGACGGCTCGTGCCGCGGATTGCTCGAAATGCCTGACCGCAGCATCGAACCGGTATCCCCAGACTCCCTCACGAGGTACGGTGCTTCGGTGGCGGGGGCGTGACGGTGATGCGGAGACGTCCGAGGTCCGCGAGCGCTGTGGGCGGATTCGGGAGTCGTCAGCCATGCTGTTGGAGGGAGCCCGGCCTAGCCGTCGCGAATCGCGCCCACCGGTCCATGAGATCGCGGCGCTTCTCGAGGAGGTCCGATCGGGCGTAGGCCTGTTCGACTGCGGACCCGACGGTGTGAGACAGCGCCAATTCCATGACGGCGTGGGGCGCATTGGTCCGTTCGGCCGCCCAATCGCGGAAGGCTGACCGGAACCCGTGGACGGTCGTGCGTTCTGCCAGTCCGGTATCGCGCAGGAGCTTGGTGAGCGTCATGTCCGACATGGGCAGGCCGGGACGGGCGGGTGAGGGAAAGACCAGGCCGGAGTCGTCGCGAATCGACGCCACGGCCGCCAGCGTTGCGAGTGCGTCGTCGGACAGCGGCACGCGGTGCGGCGCACCGGACTTCATGCGCGATCCGGGAATACGCCACTCCGCGGCCTCGGCGTCGATCTCGGTCCACAGGGCGCCGCGCGCGGTGCCGGATCTGACGGCGGTGAGGACCACGAGACGCAAGCAGGAGCGGGCCGCGAGGGAGGACCGGCAGGCTTCGATGAGCTCGAGCGCCGCAGGCACCTCGACGTACGGGAGCGCCCTCAGGTGTGCCTTGACCTTGGGCATGGCGGGCAAAGCGCCGTCGATCACGTCGCCGGCCGGATTATGGTCGGTGTAGCCGTGCGCGACTGCCCACTGCATGACCGTACGGATGCGCTGCCGGACTCGGCGAGCGGTCTCGGGACGGCTGGTCCAGATGGGGGTCAGGACGTCGAGCACGTCGGTCCGAGAGATGGTGTTGACCATCATGTGGCCGAGGACCGGGAAGGCGTGGCGGTTGAGGGTCGCCAGCCAGTCGGCGGCGTGCTTGGCGCTTCGCCACCGCGGGCGGTTGGCCTCGTGCACTTTCGCTGCGGCATCGCGGAAGCGGGGCGCTTTCGCGCGACGCTTGTCCGCCATGGGGTCCCCTCCCTCGGCGACGGTCGCGCGGTTCAGCGCCGCCAGGGCTCGCGCCTTAGCGAGCGAGACGTCGGGGAATCGACCAAGGCCGAGTTCGCGGCGCTTGCCGCGGATGACGATGCGCTGGTACCAGGACTTGCCGCCGCCTCGCTTGACGCCGAGGTAGAGGCCGCCACCGTCGCCGTGCAACCCCGGCATCTGCAACGCCTTGCACTTCGCGACGGTCAGCTTCGACATGTCGCTCGCCTCGCCCCAATCTCCATTCAGCCCACCTTTTAGCCCCACATTTCGTAGGCGTATCTTAGCGTATCAAGGGTGGTCAGACAACCCGTCGTTGTTAGCAATGTGCTAATAAGTGACTGTTTTAGCGGGCTATTTTGGACGTTATGGGACTAGGAGAGATCGTATGAGACGAAGGGTGGTTGGCGGAAGAGGTAGGAGTCGAACCCACCGGGCACCTATCGAGCGCCCCGACGGCTTTGAAGGCCGCGCGCCCCACCGGAGACGATGCTCTTCCGCGGGCCATTGTACGACCTTGTTCGATCACGTCGCGACGGTGGTGCGCGTCCCAACCACGGTTCGCGTGTCACCTTGCCGCCGCGTGAAACCCTTCGCATCGAAGTGTTCGAGGACTTCGATCACCACATTCCGACCGACGCCCGTGGCGTCGCGGAACTGGCGCACGGTGAATGGTCCGGCGCGATGGAGGTCGGCCGCCAGGTCGGCCAGTTCGAGTAGGCGCTCTGGCAGGTAGTAGCGCGTCGGGCTGATGCGAACCGCGAGCCCGAACGCCGGTAAGGCCCGCATCTCTTGCTCGAAGGGCGTGAATGGGCGTTTCAGACGCTTCGCGAGATCTCCCAAGCTCGGTGGTTGAACGGAATCGAGCAGTTGCTCGACGCTGCCGAACAGGCGCCCCACGTCGTCGGGTAGCGTCGCGCGATGGGCGGCGTCCGCGTACAGCCCATTGCCGACGCGGACCGTGCCGTCCTCGACCAGTTGGGCGAGGACGAGTCGCCGTGCGGGGTCGCGGCCGGCGAGGGATTCGAGCGTCATACCCTCGCTGTCTGGTTGCGCTTCGTGGTGGTCGGACAGTGCTGCCTCGATGTGCTGCCGCGCCGCTGCGATCAATGCTGGTGCCAGCCAGTGCCCGTCGATCTGCTCGAGACCTTGGCGTTTGGCGAGCTTGTCGACGTGGTCGACCCTTGCGTTCCAGCGTCGGGCCAAGGCGTCGCCGTCAACGGGTTCCAGCGCCGCCAAGTGGGCCAATGAACGTGCCGGGTCACCGGGGTCGAGACCGCGTAGCCGTGCGCGTCGCCGCTCGCTCCGCCGCCGCGTCCGAGGCACACCAAGGTCGACGACCCGGCCGCCTCCCAGCGTGCGTTCGAGATCCTGGTCCCTGAGAACCACGCGGTCGCCGACCTTGACGTGGAGCGGCGTTTCGCAGAGCACATCAACGTGCGCGTCGCCGCCGGCGGCGATCGGGGCGCTGTCGAGCAGCAGCAGTCGGCCATGGGCATGACTGGTGGCGTGGTAGACGTGAACCGAGACGTTGTGCTTGACGGGTCGGGGGAAGTCCTCAACCACGCTCAGTGTCGCCGCGAAGCCCGTCTGCGGGTCGCGGACGTTCGGATCCAGCAGCCAGTCGCCGCGCTTGACTTCGTCGACCGCGACGCCGGCTAGGTTGATCGCCGCCCGGTCACCCGCCGAGGTACTGGCGGCGGACTCGTCCTGGACGTGTAGACCGCGGACGCGCGCCGGGGCACCGGTGGAGGCGAGGACCAACCGGTCGCCGCCGGCAGCGCTGCCGGCGGTCACCGTGCCCGTCACAACCACACCACTGCCGCGGATGGTGAAGGCGCGGTCGATCGCCAGCCGGAAGGGCGCTTCCTGCTCGCGGTCGGTGTCCTTCGCGGCGGCTTCGGCGAGGTGCTGGCGTAGGTCGGTGAAGCCGGTGCCGGTTTCGCACGACAGTTCGATGATCGGTGCACCGTCGAGGAACGTGCCTAGCCCCAAGTCACGGACTTGGTGTCGCACTTCGGACACCCTCTGCTCGTCAACGCGGTCGACCTTGTTCAAGGCTACTAGGCCGCGCTGCAGGCCCAGCAGCCGGAGAATCTGCAAGTGCTCGCGGGATTGCGGCATCACACCGTCGTCGGCGGCGACCACGAGGAGTGCGAATTGCCGTCCCGCGACGCCTGCGACCATGTTGTGGATGAACCTGTGATGCCCTGGGACATCGACAAAGCCGACTCGTTGGCTATGGATGTCGGCGTAGGCGAAACCGAGGTCGATGGTCAGCCCGCGGCGCTTCTCTTCCGCGAGCCGGTCGGTGTCGACGCCGGTCAACGTGCGCACGATGGACGTCTTGCCGTGGTCCACGTGGCCGGCCAGGGTGACGATCACCGGAGCGTCCCCAGGGCGGCGACGAGTTCGTCCAGGGGCTCGGCACCACGCATGTCGAGCACGAGCCTGTCGTCGGTGATCCGCGCGACCACTGGCGGCTGCAACTGGCGCAAGGCTCCCTCAAGCTCGCGCAACCGCTTGGCGCGCGCGAAGCCGACCGTCACGGCACGGCTTTGGAGCAACTGACCGGGCAGGGCGCCGCTACCCAATTGCGCTTCGCTGGAGCAGGTCTCGACCTCAGCGTCTTTGATGTTTTTCAGTGCCTTGGCAACTTCACTTGCGCGCCTTTCGAGCTCGTCCATGGACACGTCGAGGTTCCGAAGCAGCGGGATCTTCGCTACCACTTCGTCGTCTTCGTACGCCTTGAGCGTTGCGTCGAGAAGGGCGAGGGCAAGCTTGTCGAGCCGCAACGCGCGTTTGAGCGGATTGGCGTTCACCCGTTCAACGAGGTCGCGGCGGCCAACGATGATGCCCGCCTGTGGGCCACCGAGCAGCTTGTCTCCCGAGAAGGTCACAAGGTCCGCGCCGGCGGCCAACAGGTCCTGGGGCATCCGTTCGCGCGGTAGGCCGAAGCGGGTGAGATCGATGAGCGCGCCGCTGCCCGCGTCGATGCACACCGGCAGGCCTTGGTCGTGCGCGATGCTCGCCAACTCGCGCACCGCGACCTCGGTCGTGAAGCCCTCGATGCGGTAGTTGCTTGGATGCGCCTTCAGCAGCAACGCCGTGTCGTCGCCGATGGCGCGTCGGTAGTCGTCCGGATGCGTTCGATTCGTCGTGCCCACTTCGCGGAGCGTGCAGCCCGCCCGTTCCATGACCTCCGGCAGACGGAAACTGCCGCCGATCTCGATCAGTTCGCCGCGCGACACCGGCACTTCCTTGCCGCGGGCCAGGGTGTTCAGCACGAGTAGCACGGCGGCGGCGTTGTTGTTGACGACGGTGGCGGCTTCGGCGCCGGTCAGCAGCCGCAGACGGTGGGCCACGATGCCCTCGCGGTGGCCACGCCGTCCCGCGCGAAGGTCGTACTCGAGCGTGACCGGACGGGTTGCCGACGTCAGGGCATCGGTCAGCATCCCGGGATCGAGCAGACTGCGGCCGAGGTTGGTGTGGATGATGGTGCCGGTTAGGTTGAATACCGGGACGTAACCGTGCCCGACATGGGCGGTGAGCCACGCCCTGACGTGTGGTTCGTAGGCTTCTGGGTCGGCAGCCCAACCCGGGACGTCGCTCGTGTCAACGGCGCGGAGGTCGTCCTGCAGGGCGACGACGGCTGATTTTACGGTCTTCAAACCCCAATCGCGCACGGTGTCGCGCATGGCAGTGTGCTGCAGAACGCGGTCGACGCTGGGCAGACGGCGGCGAGACATGCGCGGAGCCTATCACCAGCGCAATCGGGGTGTTGGGGCCATGAAACACCGCTGTCGCCGGTGGTATCGTGGCCGTTTTGCGCCCGGCGGGCGGGCGACTTGAGGATTGCTAATGACCGACAGTCAGGACGTGGCCTTCGTTGGCCTCGGCATCATGGGCTACCCCATGGCAGGGCATCTCGCGCGGGCCGGACACCGGGTCTGCGTCTACAACCGGACCACCGCCCGGGCCGACGCTTGGCTGCAAGACAACGAAGGCCGTGCGGCGCCGACGCCGCGGCAGGCGGCCGAGGGTGCCGAGATCGTCTTCATGTGTGTCGGCAACGACGACGACGTACGGAGCGTCAGCTACGGGGACGACGGCATCTTCGCCGGGGCCGGGGAGGGTGCGATCGTGGTCGACCACACCACCGCATCGGCCAAGCTTGCGCGGGAACTGGCGGCGGCTGGCGCGGAACGCGGGGTCGGTTTCTTGGACGCGCCGGTCAGCGGTGGCCAGGCCGGCGCAGAGAACGGGCAACTCTCGGTGATGGCTGGCGGCGACACAGCGGTGTTCGACCGAGCGCAGGGCGTAATCGATTCGTACGCCAAGATCGTCAAGCTCATGGGCGATGTCGGCAGTGGCCAACTCACGAAGATGGTCAATCAGGTCTGCATCGCCGGCATCGTGCAGGGGCTCTCGGAAGGCCTGCATTTCGCCGAGAAGGTGGGGCTGGATCTTGATGCCGTGGTCGACGTGATTTCCCAAGGTGCCGCACAGTCTTGGCAGATGGACAACCGGGCGGCAACGATGGCACGCCGCGAGTTCGAGTTCGGTTTCGCGGTGAACTGGATGCGCAAGGACCTCGACATGACCCTGGCTGCAGCCCGCGAAGTGGACGCGCGCATGCCACTTGCGGCCCTGGTCGATCAGTTCTACGCGGACGTGCAGGCCTTTGGCGGCGGCCGGTGGGACACTTCGAGCCTGATCGAGCGCTTGCGCCGGGTGGAGACGTCGTGAGTCAACGCACCCCGCGGTTTCCGCAAGCCGAGGACGACTATCCGGTCGTCACGCTGAAGGACACGGACAACCCGTTACCTAAGCGCATCCATCCCCATACGCGCTATGCGTACTTCAAGACCATCGCGCGGGGCGGACGGTCGATCATCCAGTCGTGCAAGGACCTGCACCTGATGCGGGTCGTCTGCTACAAGACGCTGAAGCCGGAGTTCGCGGAAGACCCCGACCAACAGCGTCGTTTCGTGCGCGAAGCACGGGTCTCCGCGATGCTGCAGCACCCGAACACGGTACCGACCTACGAGATCGGCCGCGACATGCGCGGGCACTTCTACTTCACGATGAAACTGGTGCACGGCTACACGCTGCGCGAGATCTTCGACTTCCGCGAACGCTACGACCTGACGCGGCTCGTGGAAGTCGTGATCCAGGTGGGCCATGCCCTCGAATACGCGCATGGGCATGGCGTGGCGCACCGCGACATCAAGCCGGAAAACGTCTTGGTCGGCCCGTTCGGCGAGGTCCTGTTGATGGACTGGGGACTGGCCAAGGTCTGGCATCCCGACGGCGAGTCCGAAGCGGTGGACCAAGACCCGCTCGAGGGCACCATTTCGTACATGTCTCCCGAGCAGATCCGCAACGACAGCGACCTGGACTACCGGACGGACATCTACAGCCTCGGTGCCGTGCTCTACGAAGTCCTCACGGGGCGACCGCCCGTCGTCGGCGAGAGCGTCGACGAAATCCTCAACCAGACGCTCACCGGCGACCTCGCGTTGCCTTCGCAGGTCGCGAATACCCTCGTCCCCGCGCGCTTAGAGGCGATCTGCATGCAATGCCTGCGGCTGGCGGCGGACGAACGCATCCAGACCGCCGGCGAACTGATCAGGGAACTGCAGGAAGACTGGTGATCCGCGGTTCGCGTCCGCTATTGCTTACCCGGGAGGCCCGCGTACCCAAGCTCACTGCAAGGGTGTCGACGCCTCCGCCGCCGCAGCGGTATCGAGCCTAGCGAGCGCCCGGGCCGCACGTTCCCGCCACGGTAGTTCCGGGTCCCAGAACTGCGTCTTGCGCAGGTGCCGGCGGGCAAGATCGACCACCCCGAGCATTCCGAACGCCTCCCCGAGGTAGTAGTTGACCCGCGGCGACCAGGGCGCGCGGGTATAGGCCACCGCCAAGTATTCCAGGGCTTCTTCGGGCTGTCCGTCGCGCAGGTAGACCATTCCCAGCCCGAACGCCGCGTCGGCACGGTCCCTGTCGGGGCCGAGGGCGACTTGGTAGAACGCCTTGGCCGCATCCCAGTCGCGTTCGCAGTCGGCAACGTCTTCCCCGCAAGGCGTGACGCTGATCTCTGCCATGCGCAGGTTCACGGCCGGATCCTGCGGGTCCACCGCATACGCTTGACGGGCAGCTTGGCGCCGGACATCGGCATCCGGGTGGGCACGCGATCGACCGAGGAGGGCACCGATATGCCGCGGTTTGCGTTCGAGGATGTCGTCGTAAAGTTGCCCGGCTAGGTCCGCACGGCGGAAGCCCACGGCATCGGCAAGTACCTGGCGCGCCTCGTCCGGGTCGAGGCAGGTGCGATCGAACGCCGGCATCTCGTAGTCCTCGACCGCGAACTTGAACACGCCGAGCGTGCTCTCCTCGCTGCCGTCGTAGTAATGGCGCATCAGGTCTTGAAGTTCGCTGGGCTCGAACTCTAAGTGCTCGCGGATCGCGTCCGCCGACGTCGCGCCTCGGTCGATCGCGTCGAGCATGTCGCCGAGTTGCTCGGCGTACATGCTGCCGTCCGGTCGCCTTGCATGATGCAGGAAACGCACGATGCCCCAGGCGAGGGTGTAGATGTCGGACAGGTCGTGTCGCTGCCAGTCGAGGCGGAAGCGCTCTGCGATGACGTCCTCCAAGGGGAGTTCCGGCTGCTTGACCACGAACGCGAGCAACGGGCTCGGTCCCCGACCGACCGTGACGACGCCCGCGGGGTCCATGTCCAAGGTGGAAAGGTACGAGGCCAGTCCTTCCTCGTACCAGATCGGCAGGTTGACGGTGGCCCGGCTGCGTAGGAGATAGTGCGTGTACTCGTGGAAGGCAATCGCGTGTAGGTGGCGACCGTTGCGGTCCGGGCCGAACGCCAGGAGACTCCGGTTGAGGGTCGGGCGCATGAATCCCGCGATGTTGGGGGATTGGTAGAAGAGGGCGAAGTCGCGCGTGTTCTTGAAGACGAGGATCTTCAGTGGGGCCGGGTGATCCGGGGGCAGGCCGGGCAACAGCGCGGAGGCCGATGCCCGGAACCGGTCCAGGGAGTAGAAAAGCTCGGCCGTGCTGCGTAGATCCAGGTCCGTGACCAGGTCGAAGTGCTCGGTTTCAGTCCGGCACCATTGATGATCTTCGATTGCGGCGTACGCGGGCGCGACAACGAGCGCAACCGTCGCTGCGAGCAACCGTCGGTACGCGGACGTCCACGTCCGCATCCCTCCGTCGATCCGCTTAGCCGTGCGCAGCATGACGACGCAAGCCGCGGCCGATGGCGATGTGGTCGAAACCACGTTCGCGAAGCATCCCGGGATCGTAGAGGTTGCGACCGTCGAACACGACCGGTTGGCGCAACGCGGCCTTGACGGCGTCGAAGTCCGGGCTGCGGAATTCGTTCCACTCGGTGACCACGGCCAGCGCGTCCGCGTCCTGTAGCGCCTCCTGCGGCGTCCCGCACAGCACCAGGTCCGCCCGTTCGCCAAACAGCCGGCCAGCTTCGCCTAGGGCCTGCGGGTCGTACGCGCGTACGCGGCCGCCCGCGGCCCAAATCGCTGCCATCACGGCTTGGCTCGGCGCCTCGCGCATGTCGTCCGTGTTGGGCTTGAACGCGAGGCCCCACAGCGCGATGGTCTTGTCGCGCAGACCACCGAAGTAGTCGACCATCTTGTCGACCAAGAGCGACTTCTGGCGCTCGTTGACGGCTGCCACGCCGCGCGTGATCTCGGCGTCGTATCCAACGTCCTGGCCCATGTGGATGAGCGCACGGACATCCTTGGGGAAGCACGAGCCGCCGTAGCCGCAACCAGGGTAGATGAAGTGGTAGCCGATCCGCGGATCGGCACCGATACCTTGGCGTACGGCCTCGATGTCCGCGCCGAGGCGGTCGGCGAGATTGGCGACCTCGTTCATCAGGCTGATCTTGGTGGCGAGCATGACGTTCGCGGCGTACTTGGTGAGTTCCGCCGAGCGCACGTCCATGTGCAGAACCTTGTCGTGGTTGCGGTTGAAGGGCGCGTACAGGCGTTCGAGACGCTGCGCGGCGTGCGCGTCGAACTCAAGCTCCGGGTCGCTACCGATGACGATGCGGTCGGGCTTCATGAAGTCGTTGACCGCGGCTCCTTCCTTCAGGAATTCGGGGTTGGATAGCACCGCGAAATGGATGTCGGCACCGCGCTCCGCCAATGCGTTCGCGATGCATGCACGGAGGCGATCGGCCGCCCCGACCGGTACGGTTGACTTCGTCACCACGACGCTCGCCCTGGTCATGTGGGTCCCGATCATCTGGCCTGCATCCAGGACGTGGCCCAAGTCGGCGGAACCGTCTTCATCGGAGGGTGTGCCGACGGCGACGAAGTTGATCTCGGCGTGGTCGACGCCGAGGGCGGCATTCGTGGTGAAACGCAACCGACCGGCATCGGTGTTGCTGGCCACCAGCGCGGTCAGTCCTGGCTCGTAGATCGGCACGACGCCGCGCTTCAGGCCGGCGACCTTGGCCTCGTCCACATCGACGCAGACGACCTGGTTGCCCATCTCCGCGAAGCAGGCGCCCGTTACAAGCCCGACATAGCCGGTGCCGAAGATCGTGATGTTCATGGAAACCGGGCGACGGCGACAGTGGTGTGCGTTGGATTGTAGCCGCTCGGAAGTCGGTAGACTGTTCGGCAACCAACTGCGGAGTCGCCGTCCGATCCATGGCTCAATACGACTACGACCTTTTCGTCATTGGCGCAGGCTCCGGGGGCGTCCGCGCCGCGCGCATGTCGGCATCGTTCGGTGCCCGTGTCGCGGTCGCCGAGGAACGCTATCTCGGCGGCACCTGCGTCAACGTCGGCTGCGTGCCGAAGAAGCTTTTCGTCTACGGCGCGCACTTCGCCGAGGACTTCGAGGATGCCGCGGGGTACGGCTGGCAGGGCAACGGCGCGCAGTTCGACTGGCCGACCCTGCGCGACAACAAGACGCGCGAGATCGAGCGCCTGAACGGCGTCTACCGCGGCCTGCTCACCAACGCGGGGGTGGACATTCTCGAGGCCCGGGCGGTGCTCGAAGACGCACACACGATTCGCGTCGCAGGATCGACGGTGACGGCACGGGACATCCTGGTCGCGACCGGCAGTTGGCCCAGCGTGCCCGACTTCCCCGGGCGGGACGAGACCATCACGTCCAACGAGGCGTTCTATCTCCCTGAGTTTCCGGAACGGGTGCTGATTCTCGGCGGCGGCTACATCGCCGTGGAATTCGCCGGGATCTTCGCCGGCCTCGGGGCCGAGGCAACGCTCGCCTACCGTGGCGAGTTGTTCCTGCGCGGTTTCGACGAAGGGATCCGCCGGTTTGTTCTCGACGAGATTACGGCCAAGGGCGTGACCGTGGCCACGTCGAAGCGCATCGAGTCCATCGAGCGCGTCAACGGCGCGAAGCGGTGCCGATTCGACGACGGGACCAGCCTCGGCGTCGACCTCGTGCTTGTTGCCACGGGCCGGCGGCCAGCGACCGCCGGGATCGGGCTCGAGGCTGCGGGCGTTGCATTGGCCGAGAGCGGCGCCATCGTCGTTGACGATGCCTACCGGACCAACGTGCCCAACATCTACGCTATCGGGGACGTCATCGACCGGATGCAATTGACCCCCGTCGCCATTGCCGAGGGGATGTGCATCGCGCACAACCTGTTCAAGGGGGAACAGCGCCGCATCGACTACGCCAACGTGCCGACGGCGATCTTTTGCCAGCCCAATATCGGAACGGTCGGCCCCACCGAAGAGGAGGCGCGGCAGCGCTACCCGAACCTCTCGGTCTACGAGTCGGCGTTCAAGCCGATGAAGCACACGCTCTCGGGCCGGTCCGAACGCACGCTGATGAAACTGCTGGTCAACGCAGACGACGATCGGGTGGTGGCTGCGCACATGTGCGGCCCGGACGCTGGCGAGATCATCCAGGGCTTGAGTGTCGCCATCACGGCCGGTGCGACCAAGGCCCACTTCGATGCCACGATTGGCATCCATCCGACGGCGGCCGAAGAGTTTGTCACGATGCGCGAGACAGCAAGGTAGACCGATGGAAAACAATAGGTTGAAACTGACTCTTGCCACGATTTGTGTGGCAACCTTCGCGACGCAGGCGGGCGGCACGTCTGGTGACGGCATCCGCAACGTCGTTCTCTTCGTCGGCGATGGCATGGGTGTGTCGACAGTGACCGCAGCGCGCATCTTCGCGGGCCAGCAACGCGGCGAACCCGGGGAGGAGGGCTACCTGTCGTTCGAGGAGTTCCCGCACCTCGCATTGGTCAAGACCTACAACGTCGACGCCCAGGTGCCGGACTCGGCGGGCACGATGACCGCGCTCGTCACAGGGCACAAGGCGCGGGCCGGCGTGTTGAGCATTGGTCCGGCGGCACCCCGCGGGGACTGCGCCGCATCCGAGGGCAACGTCCTGACCACGTTGCTCGAGGAGGCTGAGCAGCAAGGCTTGAAGACCGGGCTCGTGTCGACGGCGCGCATCACCCATGCCACCCCGGCGGCCGCCTACGCCCATGCGCCCGACCGCAATTGGGAACTCGACGCCGCGGTCCCCGAGGACGCGCGCGCGGCCTGCAAGGACATCGCTCGTCAACTGATCGAGTTCCCCTATGGCGATGGCGTCGACATCGTGCTCGGCGGCGGGCGTGCGATGTTCCTGCCCGCGACCGCTGCGGATCCGGAGGACGACGGTCTCACCGGCTATCGCCAGGACGGCCGCAACCTCGTTGAGGAATGGCTCGCCAGTGACGACACGCGGCGCTTCGTTTACGACCAGGCTGGGTTCAGCGCACTTCCGTCCGAGGGCCAGGTCATCGGCTTGTTCGAGGTCTCGCACATGGAACACGAGGCCGATCGCGAAAACGACTCGGGGGGAGAGCCGGCGTTGGCGGACATGACGCGCTTCGCCATCGAACGGCTCACCGGTGGTCCCGGCTACTTCCTGGTCGTAGAAGCCGGGCGCATCGACCACGCCCACCACGCCGGCAATGCCTACCGGGCCTTGACGGACACGGTGGCGTTCTCGGACGCGGTCGCCGTCGCGCTCGCGATGACGGACCCCGCCGATACGCTGATCATCGTGACCGCCGACCACAGCCATACGCTGACCATCTCGGGCTACCCGGCCCGCGGCAATCCGATCCTCGGCTTTGCGGCCGACGCGGCGGGGGAGGCGCTAACGGACGCTTCCGGCATGCCTTATACAACGCTGGGCTATGCCAACGGCCCGGGTGCCGAGCGCGGCGCCGAGGAACTTGAGCCGACCGACCCGAACTACCGTCAGACCGCCACGCATCCGATGGCCGCGGAGACCCATGCCGGCGAGGATGTTCCGGCGTATGCCTACGGTGTCAACGCGGGCCGCATTGGCGGGGTCATGGACCAGCACGAACTGCACGCCGTGATGCACGAAGCGCTGTTCGGCGCACCGTAGCTCAGAGCAGTAGGGGAGGGAGACCATGGCCGCCTTCGAGGGCTTCCTGCACACCCTCGACGGGCTCTTGGGTGCAGCGGTCTACTTCCCGTGGCTGCTGCTTATGGTGGGCCTTTTCTTCACGCTGTACCTGGGGTTTCCGCAGATTCGCTATTTCAAGCGGGCATGGGGAATTCTCTCCGGTCGACATACGCGCCCGGATGCCGAGGGCGACACGTCCCACTTCCAGGCGTTGTCTACGGCCCTCTCGGGCACCGTCGGCACGGGCAACATCGGCGGCGTCGCACTCGCGATCTCCCTTGGCGGGCCGGCCGCGCTGTTCTGGATGTGGGCCACCGCCTTTGTCGGCATGACCACGAAGTTCGTCGAGGTCACGATTTCCCACAAGTACCGCGTCAAGGACGACCAGGGCCGGATCGCGGGTGGACCCATGTACTTCATGGAGCGCGCCTTGCCGCTGGATCTCCACCTCGGCAGCGACCGGATCTTACGCTTCGGCAAGTGGCTGGCGGTGTTCTTCGCCATCGCCACCGTCTTGAGCACTCTCGGCTCCGGCAACATGCCACAGAGCAACAACATGGCATCCGGGCTGAACGCTTCGTTCGGCATCCCGACCTGGGTGAGCGGCGCCGTGCTCGCGACGGTGCTGTTCCTGGTCATCATCGGCGGAATCAAGTGGATCGCGCGGGTGGCCTCGACGATCGTGCCGGTGATGGGCGTGCTTTACACCGTCGGCGCCTTCGCCGTGATCGGCACGAATCTCGATCAGGTCGTGCCGTCCTTCCTGGCCGTGTTTCGCGATGCGTTCACGGGCTCGGCTGCGGGCGGCGGGTTCCTTGGCGCGAGCTTCGCGTATGCCTTCAACCGCGGCGTGAATCGCGGCCTGTTCTCCAACGAAGCGGGGCAGGGCTCGGCACCGATCGCCCACGCGGCCGCGCGCGGCGACGAACCCGTCTCCGAGGGCATGGTGTCGCTGCTCGAGCCGTTCATCGACACGCTCATCATCTGCACGCTGACCGGCCTCGTGATCCTGTCGTCCGGGGTCTGGAAGGAGAAGTTCGACAACGAGTTCCAGGCCTTCGACACCGATTTCATCGCCGGCGTCTACACCGACGACAACCCGGCGGACGTGAAGATCCTGTTCGACCATCTGCACGGCCGTGCGCCCCTCGACCGGGCGAACGGCACGTTCGAGGTGGTGGCCGGCCGCCTGGAGCACGCTGGGGTGACGGTGCTCCACAATCGCTCGGTGGCAGAGGATGTCGTCTTCTTAGCCGACGGCGAGCCGTACTCGGGTGAGATCACCTTTGCGGATGGTGTGCTGGTCGACGACGTCGCCATGCATGGGAAGTCGCTCCTGCACTCCGTGCCACTGACGGCGGAGGCCTTCAAGCAGAGCTTCCTCGGCGACTACGGCCAGTACGCCGTCACGCTGGGACTGGTGCTGTTCGCGTTCAGTACCGCGGTCGCTTGGTCCTACTACGGCGACCGCGCCGTCACCTACCTGTTCGGCGGCTCCACCGCGGCCGTGCTGCCGTACCGGCTGCTCTACGTGGCCGCGTTCTTCCTAGCGACCGTGGTCGACACCTCCCTCGTTTGGCTCGTCTCGGCCGTCACGCTGGCGCTGATGGCGCTCCCCAACCTGTTCGGAATCATGCTGCTAGCACGCGAAATGAAGACCACCGTGCGCGACTACTGGCGCGGCGTCGACTCAACCAACGACTGAACACAGGGCTAGGCGGTGCGCGGACGTCCTCGTCCGCATTCCGGCCTGGCACCAGGTCCATTGCGGGCCGAGAGGCCCGCGTACCCAGCGCTTAGTCCTCGAGGCTGCAGGCCTCGCAGAGGGCATAGACGTGGCGCGGGTCATTGAAGGCGACGATCGGCTGCAACTGTTTGGCCAGGCGGTCCACTACGCCGGGTGAATGGTCCGTGCTCTTCGCCAGGCCGAGGTTGTCCATCGCCTGTTGCAGCAACATCTCCTGCGGTGACAGGGGCTCCTCGATGTAACGCACTTTGAAGCGCTCGACGTCGGCGAGGGCCGCCGCGCTGTCGACGGCATCGGCAAGATGGCCCAAGTGGTCGACGAGGCCATGTTCGTGGGCGCGCTCGCCGGTCCAGACGCGGCCTTCGGCGACCGCCTCGACCTCCTCGGTCGTCATGTCCCTGCCGCTTGCCACAAGATCGATGAATTGGCGATAGCCGTAATCGACCGTGGCCTGCATGACGCGCGCCATGGCGTCGCTGATCCCCCCGGTCACCGAGTCGCCCACGAGCGGCCCGGTGCGCACGCCGTCGTACGTCACTCCAACGCGCCCCAAGGTCTCTTCGAACGTCGGTACGAGTCCAAAGATGCCGATCGACCCGGTGATCGTCGTCGGCGCCGCCCAGATCTCGTCGGCGGTGGCGGCGATCCAATAGCCGCCGGACGCGGCCGTTCCCGCCATCGATGCGATCACCGGCTTGCCGGCCTCTTGCAGACGGACGACTTCGCGACGGATGACCTCGGATGCCAATGCGCTGCCGCCGCCCGAGTCGATCCGCAGGACGACCGCCTTGACCGCGTCGTCGTCGCGCGCTTGGCGGAGCAGTCCGGTCATGGTCTTGGCGCCGATCGTGCCACGCGGCGCTTCGCCCATGACGATCGGGCCCGTCGCAGAGATGACGCCGATGACGTCCCCGAACAGCGGCGGGATGCGAGGCTGCACGTAGTCGCCGAACGCAACGCGGCGATAGGACTCCCCCTCTTTGCCGACGACCCCCTGGAGGCGTTCGGTCACTTCCTGGTTCACCATGATGCCGTCGACGAGACCTTGCTGCAGGGCGAGTTTCGCTGCATTGCCGCCCACAGCCGTGAGCAACTCGTCGTAGCGGCCGACGTAGTCCATGAGGGCACTGGGTTCGATGCCACGGTTCTCGGCGACCCGGTTCACGTACCGCGTCCACAGGCTGTCCACGAGAGCTTGGTTGGCTTCCCTGGCCGCGGGCGACATGTCAGTGCGCGTATAAGGCTCGACGAACTCCTTGTAGGTACCGACGCGGAACACGTGCACGTTGACATCGAGTAGGTCGAAAAGGCCCTGGTAGTAGTTGCGGAACATCCCGTAGCCGGTCGGCATGACGTCGCCCATGGGATGCACGTAGATCTCGTCGGCGAAGCTTGCGAGGTAGTACTGGTCGCGACCGTAGAACCGACTCTTGGCGATGATCGTCTTGCCCTCGTCGCCACGAAACGCCTCAAGCGCCGCGCCAATCACCTCGAGTTGGGCCGGCGCCACGTAGCTCAGCGAAGAGACGTCAAGAACCAGCGTGCTGATCCGGTCGTCGTCGCGTGCTTTCTCGATGCCCTCGAGGAGATCCGCGAGCACTGTTTGGCCCTGCACGCCGCCGGTCAGCAGCGAGAGTGGATCTTGGGCGCCAGCCTGCTCGACGACCATGCCGCCCGGCGCCATCACCAAGGCGCCGCCATCCGGCACCTCGACGGGGTCGGGCCCCGCGAACAGCAGCACGATGCCGAGGACCAAGATGGCAAGGATCAGCAGGTTCGCAACGGCGACCCGCGCGAACGCGAACGCGCGCGCGATGCCGACGAAAACGGCCCTTAACGCGTCGAAGACGGACATGGCACGCGCCTCAACAGAACTGGACGACGAATTGTAAACAACGGCGCGTCACCTCACTTTAAGGATGTGTACGACCGCCTCGCGCATTGCCGTGCGCAGTTCATCGGCGTGCGTCAGCCAAACCGTGTGTGCGGCGCCCGCGATCTCGACGTAGCGCCCGTTCGGAATCAGGGCCGCCAATTGCCGGGTCGGCCAGCTTGGCCGGATGTCTTCGGAGCCGTTGATGAAGGTCGCAGGGATGGGGAGGTCGGCAATCTCCCGGAACAGGCCGGGGCGCTTGATGTATTCCCGCCAGGTCTGGTTGCCGATCTTGTTGACGTCCTGGTCCGCGGTGAACACGACGCCCCCGAGATCCTCGCCGACGTCCGAGAGGTTTCGGTGGTAGGCAGCGCTCCAAGTTCGGTCATTGACCACGTTGCCGCCAGCGATGCCGACGATGCCAAGCGCCTTGCCTGGGTAGCGGAGCGCGTAGGCCAGCGCCGCGCTTGGCCCGAAGCTGTGTCCGCCGACGATGCAGGATTCGATGCCGTACGCCGCACGCACCGCCTCGGCATCATCGAAGAGGGTCTCGACGTCGTAACAGCCGTCCCAGTCGGAGCGGCCGCAGCCACGCGGCTCGAAGCGGATGACTTCGCACAGGTCGTCGATCATGGCGGCGACCGGCGCGAGGTAGTCGTCGCATCCTGGGCCACCGTTGAACATCAGGAAGGGCGTCCCGGTCCCCGTCGAACAGGTCCAGAGCCGGGCCTCGCCCGAGCGCACGTACCGTTCCCGCATAGTTCAATCGCGTCCGTCCTCGTCGGGCGGCGCATGTTACCCGCGTACGTTGCGCCTTGAGCGCCCGCCGATGGTGTGGTGAAGTGGGGGCGTGGACAGGAGCCTTTGGTCGTACAGGGAGTTGACCGCCGCACTCAGTCTGCCGGGCACGGCGGGACCGGACGTGCGGGGAATAGCCATCGACTCGCGGCTAACCGAACCGGGCGATCTGTTCGTGGCGCTTCCCGGCGACCCGGGCCCCCGTTTCCAGGCGACGTCTCGGTCCGACCGGGATGGCCACGACTTCGTGCCCCATGCCGTGGAGAACGGCGCCGTTGCCGTTCTTCTACACCGCGACGTGGACACCCAACGGGGCGCCGAGGTTGCCCAGTTGCGGGTGCCGGACACGTTGGACGGGCTCTGGGCCTTGGGCCGCGCCGGTCGAGCACGCGTCAACGGCCCGGTCGTCGCCGTGACAGGCAGCAGTGGCAAAACGACGTTCAAAACATTCGGCGCTGCCGCGCTCGACGCGTTCGCCACGTCCGGCAGCCTGAACAACCACATCGGCGTGCCGCTCTCCCTCGCGCGAACGCCGCGCGAGGCGACTGCGGCGGTCTACGAGATCGGCACGAATCACCCGGGCGAGATCGAACCCCTCTCGCGGCTGGCTCGGCCCGACGTGGCGGTCCTGTTGAACGTCCATCCTGCCCACATCGAGAACTTCGGCTCGCTCGACGCCATCCGCAAGGAGAAGACGACGATTGCCCTCGGTTTGGAGCCCGGTGGCACCTTTGTGCACCCGTGCGACTTGGACAGTCCCGGAACACATCGCTCGGTGACCTTCGGCACGGACCCAGCAGCCGACGTTCAACTCGTTCGGTCAGCGGGCACCGTGGCGGAGTTGCGGACGCCCGCGGGACATTCCGAGTGCACCGTACCGGGCGGCGGCGAGCACCGGGCGATGTCGGTGTGCGCGCTGGCGGCCGTGCTTGTCGCTTTGGACTTGCCATTGGATGGCCTGCATCGCCTCGTTGACGAAGCCGTGCCGAGGGGACGCGGCAACCGCGCAACCGTCCAAGGAATCACCGTGATCGACGAGAGCTACAACGCCAACCCGGCGAGCATGGCGGCGACGCTTGACGCATTTGCGGCCGAACCCGGTCGCCGGATCGCGATCCTGGGCGACATGCTGGAACTGGGCGAGGGGGCAATCCGCTACCATGCAGACCTAGCTCGACACTGCGGCCCCCTAGACGGCGTTTTTTGCGCGGGCGAACGGATCCGCGTGCTGTACGACGCGCTTCCACCGGGTCATCGCCTGGGTTTCGCTGAACAACCGGACGCGGCATTCGTTGATCTGTGCGCGGCGGCGCTGCGCGCTGGAGACCGCGTGCTCGTGAAGGCGTCCAACGGAATCTTCTGGGCCAGCGGCTTCGTCGACGCCTTGAGCGCGGCGCTCGACCGGCCAGATGACGTATGATGGCCCCTTCCTTGAGCGGGGTGCATCGCGCCGCATGATCGTCGACGCCCACGGTCGTCGTTTCCGCAATCTGCGTGTCAGCCTGACCGCGGCGTGCAACTACGCGTGCACGTACTGCGTCCCAAACGGCAAACGGCTGCAGGCGGCCGTGGCGGAACTTGGCCCGGGGGAGTTGCTCCGAGCGGTCCGGCTGTTGGTGGAGACGGCCGGCATCGACAAGCTACGCATCACCGGGGGCGAACCCCTGCTGTCGCCGAAGTTCGACCACTTCCTGCCCCGCGTGATGCAGCTACCCCTGAAGGACGTCTCCGTCACGACCAATGGGCAATTCCTGCCGCAGAAGGCGGATCTCATCGTCGATGCGGGCCTCAAGCGCATCAATGTCAGCCTCGATACGCTGAATCCGCACCGATTCCGGGCCATCGCCCGCAGCGGCGACCTCGACACGGTTCTCGAAGGCATCCGCCTCATGCTCGCCGGGGGCCTCAAGGTCAAGGTGAACATGGTGCCGCTCAAGTCCGCCAACGTGGACCAGATCCTGCCGATGCTGGACTACTGCTTGGAACGCGGCATCGAACTGCGCTTCATCGAGCTTATGAATATGGGCCACTTGAAGTACGGGCCCGGCTACCAGCGCGACTTCTTCGGCATGGACGACATCCTCGCGCTGATCGGTACGCGCTACGAGTTCGAACGCACCGATGCGGCCTACGACTCGACGTCGGTGCGCTACGAGATCCCCGGCAAGGGCGTCTTCGGCATCATCGCCAACGAGTCCGCGCCGTTCTGCGCCTCGTGCACGCGTCTGCGACTGTCGTCCAACGGCTACCTGTACGGGTGCCTGTCGAGCAGCAAGCGCCACGCCATGACCGACATCTTGAAACTCGAGGACGAGCAGGCCCGCACCATCCTGCAGACCCGCCTGATGGGCGCACTCGGCGACAAACAGAGCCTGCAGTTCACCGGCGAAGTCACGGTGATGAAGTTCATCGGGGGTTGAACACTCACCGACTCGACCGCCATGCCGAGCCCGTTTCAAGAGCTTCTCGACGCGGCCAAGGATCGCCGCCTGCCACCGGTCGAGCGCTGGCATCCGGAACGCGTTGGTGAGATCGACATTCGCATCGCGTCCAACGGCGACTGGTACCACGAGGGCGCCCGGTTCGAACGAGTCTCGATTGCCAAGCTGTTCGCCACGATCCTGCGCCTCGACGATGGCGAGTTCTATCTCGTCAACCCGGTCGAGAAGCTGAAGATCAAGGTCGACGACGCGCCGTTCATCGCCACGGACATGGAAACGCAAGGGGAGGGCACCGCACGGCGCATTCTCTTTACCACGAACGTTGACGATGTGGTCCTGGCCGATGCCAAGCACCCGATCATAGTCGAGAACCGCGCCGGCGAGCCGCGCCCCTACGTGGAAGTTCGCGGCGGGTTGCGTGCGCTGATCGCGAGGAGCGTTTTCTACCGGCTCGCCGACATCGCCGTCGAGGACGGTGAAGGGGTAATGGGCGTATGGAGCGGCGGCACGCGATTCGCGCTGGGGCCCGCGAGCTAGCACGGTGAACAAGCGCGAATTGGAGGAACTGATCGTCAACGGCGAGAACTCGGGGGTGGAGTTCAAGCGAGACGATCTGCGACCCGAGCAACTGGCCCGGGAGGTGGTTGCCCTCGCGAATCTCCAAGGGGGCAGGATTCTCCTGGGTGTGGAGGACGACGGCGCCATATCCGGCGTTCGCCGCGACGACTTGGAGCAGTGGGTGATGGACGCCGTCTTCGGACATGCGGTGCATCCGCTCATCCTGCCGTTCTACGAAGAGGTGGTGATCGATGAGCGTCGGGTGGCGGTCATCACCGTCACCCAAGGCGTGTCGAAGCCCTACGTTGTTCGCCACCGCGGTCGCGAGGACATCTATATTCGCGTCGGCAGCACGTCACGCCTTGCCACGCGGGAACAACAAGCGCGCTTGTTCGATGCTGGCGGGTTAATCCAGACCGAATCCCTGCCGGTGTCGGGCAGCAGTCTCGACGACCTCAGCATGGAACGGCTCACCGACTACCTCGCCCGCATCGTCGGTGATCGCGAAACGCCGACGACGAGCGATGCGTGGCATGAGCGGCTTTGCGCCTTGGGGCTCATGGTTGACGGCGACGCGCCAGTATGCTCCGTCGCGGGACTCTTGCTGTTCGGCTACCGGCCCCGCCGCCTGATGCGTCACGCGGGCGTCCGGTGGATGTGTTTCGCCGGTCGCGAAAAAACCTACCAGGCGCTCGACGACCAGGTGTTCGAAGGGCCTCTAGTTGGACTGTGGCGTGAGCTGTCAGGAGGCGTCGAACTGGTCGAGAAGGGTCTGATCGAACGCATTGCCGATGCGATGCGCCCGTTCGTGTTCGAAGAGGGAAGCGAAGTCGACGAGTCCCTGCGTCGGCGACGAGGTTGGCACTACCCGGTCGAAGCTATCCGAGAGAGCGTGGTCAACGCGCTCACCCACCGCGACTGGACCCGCTATGCGGAAGTCGAGGTCGCGGGCTTCGCTGATCGTCTCGAGATTTCGAGTCCCGGCGCACTGCCCAACGGAATGACTGTCGAGAAAATGCTTGCGGGCCAGCGCACGCCGCGCAATCTGTTGATTTCCGAGGTGCTGCGCGACTACGACTACGCGGATGCCCGTGGTATGGGCGTACGGAACAAGATGGTTCCGCTGATGCTCACCCACAACGGCGTTGCCCCGGAGTTCCACGCGGACGAAGACCGGTTGCGGGTGACACTGCGGCGGCGGCCGGGCTGACGACTCCGCAGCGTTCGACACCGCCTCCGAAGGCGGCTAAGTATGCGATATGCGCTAACTTCTGAGGATAATGTATACATTTTATGCCACATGTGGCGTAAAATGACGACCTGGTCCGGATTGAGCCATGAAGCGCGGAGAAGCACAGCAGACTCTGGCGGCGACTAACCGCTGGTGGCGTGATCCGACCGGTTGGAGCCGGGACGACCCGGACCTGCGCGAAGCCACGCGCGCGCCGTTCGACTACCACGCCGACGTGTTCTCCGACCTTGCACCGGGCGGACTCTACATCCTCCGTGGCCCGCGACGTGTAGGCAAGACAGTTGCCGTCAAAGGTGCGATCCAGGAACTCATCGCGGGCGGGGTGCCACCACGCCGCATCGTCCACATGGCCGTGGACGGACTGCGCAGCCGCGACCTCGGCCTTCTGGTGGATGCCGCGGACGGCCTGATGCCGGGCGAAGGCCATCGGTACTGGTTCATCGACGAGATCACAGGCATTGCTGACGGCTGGCCGGAACGCATCAAGTGGCTGCGGGACAACGACTCCCGTTTTCGCACGGACACGGTGGTGCTCACCGGCTCGTCCGCCGCGGACCTCACGGATGCAACCAAGGCCCTC
Organism: Candidatus Azotimanducaceae bacterium; assembly: GCA_965203685.1. Classification (GTDB taxonomy): domain Bacteria; phylum Pseudomonadota; class Gammaproteobacteria; order Pseudomonadales; family Azotimanducaceae; genus VXYL01. The sequence goes on along the minus strand of OZ241908.1, from coordinate 2,526,348 downwards.
GCGGGCCGTCGGGGCGATGCTCGCGAGCCAGATCGCGTGCTGCTGCCTATCGGGTTTCGCTCCTTCGTGCGCTTGGTTTCGGCCGAGGCCCCCAAGGACGCCTCCAGCCCAAGCGACCTTCGCATCTCCGGTTTGACACGCGACACCTTGAAGGAGGTGCTTGCCGAACTCGCGCCTTGGCAGGACGTGCTGATTCGAGCGTGGGAGGCGTACCTGGGTTGCGGTGGGTTCCCGGCATCCGTCGCGAGACATGTCGCCTCCCGCGAGGAACCGGTGGCACTGCGCCGGAGCCTAGAGGATGTCATCCACGGCGACGCCTTCCGGCGCGCCGAGTGGTCGCGGACCCAGAGCACCGATCTGCTCCGGCGACTGGCCGTCAATCTTTGCACGCCGCTCAACGTCGCCTCCCTGGCCGACGACACCGGCGTTGGCCAAGCGACTCTGAAGCGCCGACTGGACGAACTGCGCGAAGCGTTCGTCGTCTGGCCGTGCTACCGGGAAGACAATCTCCGCCCCAAACTCCGTGCCCAGCCCAAGCTCTACTTCACGGACCCCATCTATGCTCGCTTAGCACCGGACGCGGGCTACGACGTTTCGCGGCTGTCGCAACAGCAACTCGGCATGGCGCTGCTGAGGGCAACCGAGCGAGCCGCGCCGGGCTCTTTCGTCGGATTCGACCGGGTGTTGCACCACCGCACCGCTACCCGCAAAGAGATCGACTTCGTGGGGCCGGACTTCGGCGGCATCGCGGTGGAGTCCAAATACGTCGATGGCGGCTGGCGACGCGGCGCCCTCACACTGAAGGCATCGCGCTGGCGCGGCATCCTGGCGACCCGATCAGAGACGGATCTCGCAGATCCGAACGTGGCCGTGGTGCCGACTGCGATGCTGGTTTGGCTGATCGACCTTTAGCACTTGATGGTCCGCGGGATCCCTGGTGGGCACCTCATGCTGCCCGCGTTGTGCGTGGACTTGGTAGGTCGGCGCCGCTCACGCGGCCAAACGCGCCCGCATTCCCGCCAAGTACGCGACCGCCTTGGTCGGCACGTCGTGAGGGGCGCTGCGTACGATGGCGTTGCGCAAGCGCAGCATCAGTCGCAACCGCCCGACATCCTCCTCGCCGACGATGCCACTCTCGCCGAGAGACCGGAGAAGCGACGCGACCGAAAGCCGGTCGAACTCAGCCCCCCTGCGAACCAGTGCTTTCGTGGCGCAGTCCTCGAAGTCGCCCCACGCCCGCACGAACGAAATCGGGTCCCCGGGAAGCGACCGCGGACTGCCTTCAAGGCGGGCCGATCGGAGGTGTGCGTCAACGTCGGCCTGCATCTCCCGATACCTGCGGGCACCTCCGTCAAACCAGTGGCTTAGCATCAAAACGAACCCACCCGTTCCCAAGGCGGCACCCACCAACGCAAGCAGTTCGCTGGGAAGTACCCGCAGCAAGGCTTCGGTCTCCTGTATGGGCAGCGAGACAGCCAAAATGACAACGCCTGCAACGATAAAGACCGCTCCGGCGAACAACAGCAAGCGCCTTCGCTGCTGCCGGCGCCGCAGGTTTTCGATGAGAAGCTCGTCCAATCGGGTTTCGAAGTCACTCATCGTCACGATTCCTTGTACGCGATAAAGGTGATGCAGGCCAAGGCAATGACCCAAAGGAGTGCCAGCACGACCAGCCAAGGCAAATTGGTCGACAGTACTTCCAGGCCGACGCCAACCGTTCCGAGGATTGCGGTCGCTACACCTGCCAAGAACGTCGCAATCGCCCGCACGTAGGCCATGACTTTCTGCCAGCGTTTGGGCGACGAGAGGAAGTGATCGAACGCAGCCCTCACGTCGGCCTCATAGACGGTGTGGACCCCTCGGTCCTTGTCCACGGCCACGCGACCGGCCTCGGCAACGACCCTTGTTGCCAATGCCCTTGCGCCCTCCGTGAGCGAGGCCAGCGCACCGTCCGTGAAGGTATCTGGTGCAGCGACAGTTAAGTCAGTAGCTTTCATCAACCCGAACCGTCGTGGTTACTGTCATCCGGCCCCACGGTGCGACCAAAGCCACCGTACCAGTGAGAACCCGCCGAAGGCGCGAAATCTCTGGCTGAGGCGACCCACGGCCTCCTTCACATCGCTGCTTGGAGCAGCGGCTGAGGGCTTCACTACGGTTGAACACGACCGGTTACGATCCAAGGACAATGCGATGATCGTCAGGTATGCGAGGTACGATTGTCAAGCCGTCGCACAGCACTGTACTACATCATATGGGATGTTTCCTTATCCCCTACACTATATATAGTGGACTTATGTGCTTGGAGGACCAAGAAAGTGAGGTGGCGCTTGTTGTCGAATGACCGATCACCCCGCCAGTTCGTGCGCTCGCCGTCGTGCGAGTCAGTTGCTTGGCGAGCAATCAGTTGGTTCGGTTGAGCCTCGTTGTCCTGTGGGACTTGTCCATGTACAAGTCGATCACGCTGCCAGCCGCTCCTTTCGCATCGCTGGTCCCCGCCCGGATCGTACGGATTGGAGTCCGTTTCCCTTACGCGTACTGTCCGGAAAATAGCTATTGTCGGCCATCGCGCCAAAGAGCCGTGCACCTGCAAGTTCCACGCACACGGCTCAAGCCGCTAGCGAAGCCCTTTGGAGCCCGCGTGCGACCGAGTTTTCTATTCACATACCTTGCACCAGTGAAGTGTGGTGTGTGGCAGAGGTTGACCCTCCACGACTGTTAGCTCCGTGAACGTCAACCACCACTTGTCGGGGTCTTCGTCGTAGGCAATGACGACGTAGGTGTCGTCAGCCGAGCCATGGAATGCGCCGATGTGTTCGCGGAAGCACTCGGTCATGTCACCCGCATTGTGGGCATCGTAGACCATGACTCGTACCGTGGCGCGGGCGACCAAGAGTTTCTGGAAATCGTCAAGGACATCCTCTTTCGATCCCCATTCGCTCTCGGCCACCAGGTACACGCCTTCCATCCGTTGTTGTTGGTCGTATTTGAGCCAGATCATGTCGAATAGCCATTCGCCAAAGTCGGCGTTTTCGACAAACAGCGGGTGCCCGCCGACTCCGATGTGATCGGAATCGGGCATTTCGCGTGCGGCTTCAACTAGCCTGTCAAGAAAGGCCTCGGTCCATGCTCGGGAACCGTCTGTGCCGTCTTTGCATAGGCGGCGCGCGAGTTTCCGGAGCCGCTTTGACAGGAGGCGGACCAAAACCTGAGTTGGATACATGGTGTGTTCCTATCCTTTGTGGCGGACTCGCGCCGTGGGAGTACAGATTAAGACCAGCACCCGGTTGTCGAGAGCATTGCTGCCGCCGCGGCCACGGCTACGTCGTGGTCGTGCCACCAGCTCTCGTACCTACATGTTCCCGTAGTTCGGCCCGCCCGCGCCTTCCGGCGTAACCCAATTGATGTTCTGCGCGGGATCCTTGATGTCGCACGTCTTGCAGTGCACGCAGTTCTGGGCGTTGATCTGGAATCGCGGCTGGCCGTTTTCCTCGACCACTTCGTAGACGCCGGCCGGGCAATAGCGTTGTGCTGGTTCGTCGTAGAGCGGCAGGTTGTCGCGGATCGGCAACTCGGCGTCTTCCAGCGTCAGGTGGCAGGGCTGGTCCTCCTCGTGGTTGGTGTTCGAAAGGAACACCGAGGACAGCTTGTCGAAGGACAGGACGCCGTCGGGCTTCGGATAGTCGATCTTGGTTGCCTCATGCGCAGGGACGAGCTTGTCGTGGTCGGCAACCGGGTCCGTGAGGGTGAACGGCATGTAACCGCGGGCGATCTTCTGATCGAGGAACGTGTAGGCCATGCCGAACAGCGTGCCGAACTTGTGCAATGCCGGCCCGACGTTGCGCACGGACCGGAGTTCCTTGCCGAGCCAAGAGCCGTCCACGCGGGTACGGAAATCGTCGAGTTCCGTGCCGGCTTCTCCACGGCCTAGCGCATCGAATACCGACTCGGCGGCGAGCATGCCCGACTTCATGGCCGTGTGCGTGCCCTTGATCTTGAGCATGTTCAGGAAGCCCGCATCGTCTCCCACGATCAGGGCGCCCGGTACCGACAGCTTGGGCAACGCCTGTAAGCCGCCCTTGATGATGGCGCGGGCACCGTAGGCCACGCGGCGACCGCCCTCGAGCACGTCCGCGAACAGCGGGTGGTGCTTCAGGCGCTGCAGTTCGTCGAACGGCGACAGGTGCGGATTCTTGTAGGCGAGGTCGACGATGATGCCGAGGGCCACCTGGTTGTTCTCTTGGTGGTAGAGGAACGACCCCATCCCCGGGGAGAACATCCGGCCCAAGGGCCAACCCACGTTGTGCAGGATGCGTCCAGGGACGTGGCGCTCGGGATCAACGTCCCAAAGCTCCTTGAGCCCGATGCCGTAGTGTTGCGGGCCGGCTGCAGCCTGCAGGTCAAACTTGTCCATCAACTGCTTGCCGAGGTGTCCACGGCAGCCTTCCGCGAAGATCGTGTACTTGGCGTGGAGTTCGTAGCCCGGCTCGAAGGTCGCCTTGCGTTCACCGCCGGCATCGACGCCCATGTCCTGGGTGGCGACGCCCTTAACGCTGCCGTCGTCGTTGTAGAGAATCTCCGACGCCGCGAAACCGGGGAACACGTTGACGCCGGCGTTTTCCGCCTGTTCGCCCAGCCAGCGGCACAGGTTCCCGAGCGAGAGCGTGGTGTTGCCGTGGTTCTTGGTTTCCTTCGGTACCGTCCAAGAGGGCAGGAGGACGCGGTTGGTGTCGTTGACGAGGTAGTAGAAGAGGTCGTCCGTGACCGGCACGCCGAGCGGTGCGCCTTGCTCGCGGGCATCCGGAAGCAGCTCGTTCATCGCCTTCGGGGCGAGGACGGCACCCGAGATGATGTGGGCGCCGACTTCGGAACCCTTCTCGACGAGGCAGACCATGAGCTCGGTATCGGCTTCCGCAGCGAGTTGCATCAACCGGCAAGCCGTTGCCAGTCCGGCGGGGCCACCGCCGACGATCACGACGTCGAATTCCATCGACTCACGGGCTTCTTCGGGCACGCGTCGCCTCCCTAACGACTCACAATGGGCGGATTATATGGGCCAACTTCACTACGGTGCGCCTGCAAGGAGAAATCCTGCGCTGACGTGGCATGGGTTCCCCATATTGGTTCCTATGGGTAATGTGGTGCCTATGAAGCGCGAACTGATCTACGGGGCCCCCGGCACTCGATGACAGCCGCGGCGTCGGCCTTGGGGTGCCCCCGACCTCGCTGGGTCCACCGCTTCCTTGCCGTAACCGAATCGGGCAAAATGCGCGCCCTTGAGACGGCGCTCGGGCTTGTCTACAAGCCGTGTTCCTTAGGCGCCACCGCAATACCTCAAAAGGGAGGCATCTCGCATGAAGGTCATGGTTCCGGTCAAGCGCGTCGTGGACGCCAACGTCAAGGTGCGAGTGAAGCCGGACGGCACCGGCATCGACCTCGCCAACGTCAAGATGGCGGTGAACCCGTTTTGCGAGATCGGCATCGAGGAAGCGGTACGGCTGAAAGAGGCGGGCGTCGCCGAGGAAGTGATCGCTGTTGCGGTGGGTGAGTCGTCCTGCCAGGAGCAGTTGCGTACCTGCCTGGCGCTCGGTGCCGACCGGGCCATTCTCGTGGAGACGGAACCGGATCTGGAGCCGCTGGCGATTGCCAAGCTGTTGACGGCGATCTACGAGCAAGAGCAGCCCGGCATCGTCATCCTCGGCAAGCAGAGCATCGACGGCGACAACAGTCAGACCGGTCCCATGCTCGCAGCGCTCACCGGTCTCCCGCAGGGCACGTTCGCATCGAATCTATCCGTGGACGGCGATACCGCCGAAGTCGTGCGGGAGGTTGACGGCGGATTGCAGACGGTTTCGCTCAAGATGCCGATCGTCGTCACCACCGACCTCAGGCTCAACGAGCCCCGCTACGCGTCGCTGCCGAACATCATGAAGGCGAAGCGCAAGCCGATGGACACCACGACACCTGAAGCACTCGGCGTCGACGTCGGTCGGCGCACCGAGGTCACCAACGTGGCACCGCCCCCGGAGCGCCAAGCCGGGATCAAGGTGGAGGACGTTGGCGAGTTGGTGGACAAGCTTAAGAACGAAGCGAAAGTCATTGAAGCGTAAGAGTTAGGAGAGCAGGGGACCCCAATGAGCACACTAGTAGTCGCCGAACACGACAACGCGGAACTTCGGCCGGTCACGCTCAGCGTCGTCGCCGCAGCCCAGGCGATTGGTACAGATTTCGACATTCTCGTGGCCGGGGCCGGGTGCGCCGCGGTGGCCGAGGAAGCCGCGCAGATCGGTGGTGCCCGCAAGGTGCTGCTGGCCGACAACGCCGCGTACGAATACGCCCTGGCGGAGAACTTGAGCGCCCTGGTTGCCGAACTCGCGAGCGGCTACGACCACGTTCTGACGGCACACACGACCACCGGCAAGAACTTCCTGCCGCGCGTGGCGGCCCTGCTCGATACCCAGATGGTCTCCGACATCATCGGCGTGGAGTCGCCGGACACGTTCTTGCGACCGATCTATGCCGGCAACGCCATCGCCACGGTGAAGTCCAACGACGCCAAGAAGGTGATTTCCGTGCGGGGCACCGGCTTCGATCCGGCACCCGCGGACGGTGGCTCCGCAATGGTCGAGGGAGCGGATGCCTCGCACGATGCGGGCGTATCGACCTTCATCGGCGAAGAGATCGCCAAGTCCGAACGACCCGAGTTGACGGCGGCATCGGTGGTCATCTCCGGTGGCCGCGGCATGCAGAACGGCGAGAATTTCTCATTGCTCGAGGGCATCGCCGACAAGCTTGGGGCAGCGATCGGCGCCTCGCGCGCTGCGGTTGATGCCGGTTTCGTGCCCAACGACATGCAAGTCGGCCAGACCGGCAAGATCGTCGCCCCCGACCTGTACATCGCGGTTGGCATCTCCGGCGCCATCCAGCACTTGGCCGGCATGAAGGACTCCAAGGTGATCGTGGCGATCAACAAGGACGAAGATGCGCCGATCTTCCAGGTGGCGGACTACGGCCTCGTCGCGGACCTGTTCCAGGCGCTACCTGAACTGGAAGCAGCGCTGGAGTAACCGACCGGAACGCGGACGTCCTCGTCCGCATTCCCCATCGCCACGCTTGTCTGCGCCGAGTTGCGCCGTCCGACAACTGCCCTGTACTTTAGTGCGAGCCTAAACCTCACGAGGGGCGCGCATGCCCTTGGCTATCCCAGCGAGCGATGGTCTCGACGGAAAAGTCGCCATCGTGACCGGCGCGGGCGCGCTGGACGACGGCATCGGCAACGGTCGCGCGGCCGCGATCCTGTTGGCGGTCAGCGGTGCCAAGGTTCTTTGCGTCGACCGCGACCTCGCGTTGGCGGAACGCACCGTGGAGATGATCGGAGAAGCGGGCGGCGACGCGCTCGCCTGTGAGGCCGACGTCACCCAAGCAGGCGACTGCGACGCGATGGTCTCGGCTGCGACGAACCGCTGGGGGCGGCTCGACATCCTCGACAACAACGTGGGCATCGGGAGTCGCGGCAATATCCTCGAAGAGGATCCCGCGCGCTGGCGCCGGGTGATGGAGGTGAACGTCGACAGCATGTTCCTCGCGAGTAGGGCAGCCATCCCCGCCATGCGCGAAGCTGGCGGCGGCGCGATCGTGAACGTGTCATCGATCTCTGCGCTTCGCCCACGCGGCCTCACCACGTACAGCGTGTCGAAGAGTGCCGTCATCGGCCTGACGCAGGCAATGGCCGTGGACCATGGTCCGGACGGCATCCGCGTCAACTGTGTCGCACCGGGACCGGTCTACACGCCGATGGTCTACGGCGGCGGCATGTCGAGCGAAGCCCGCAGCCAGCGCGCCCGCGCATCCGTGTTGGGTATGGAAGGCTCGGGCTGGGACATCGGGCACGCAGTGCGCTTCCTGGCATCCGACCAGGCGCGCTACATCACGGGCCATGTGCTCGTGGTGGACGGCGGTACCACCTTACGGGGACCGAGCCGCGACGTCAGGTAGGCCCAGGCTGGCGAAAGGGTATGGCTTTGCCGGCGGGGCGTTGGCTAGGTGCCGTCCGATTCAATCCGCATATCAATATTAATTTAACATAATATGCATTATGCGAAGTTTTCCCCGTGCTCAGACGGGGAACCCCTCAGGGGTTCAGCAAGGCGCGCCCGACCACCTTCAAGGCCAGCGTCTCCTCGGCACCCTCGAAGATCGACAGTACGCGGGCATCGGCGAAGTACCGGCTGACGGCGGTTTCCTCCGCGTAGCCCATGCCGCCGTGGATCTGCATTGCTTCGCGGGTGACCCACTCGGCCGTCTTGCACGACAGCAGTTTCACCAGGCTCGCTTCGAGTTGGCCTTCGCCGTGGTCCATCAAGCCGGCCACCGTGTACGTGAACTGTCGGCAGGCCTGGATCGCGGACGCCATGCGCGCGAGTTTCTGCAGTGTCAGGCCGTAGCTGGCGACCGGTTTGCCGAACACGTGCCGCTCCTCGGCATACCGTAGGGCGTCTTCGAAGGCGGCGCGCATCAGCCCACAGGCTCTGGCCGCCGTCTGCAACCTGCCTCCTGAGAATCCACGCATCGTGTAGTAGAAGCCCCTTCCTTCACCGTCGTCCTCGCCCACGAGGGCTCGGTGCGGGAGGAAATAGTCGTCGAAGAACAACTCGAACGAGTGCATGCCGCGATAGCCGATGGTCGGGATCGCACGACCACTAAGACGACCGCCGCCCGGGCTCTCGCAGACGAAACTCTTGTCCTCGAAACTCGGCTTTTCGACCACGAACAGCGACAGTCCGCGATGCGGCGGCGATGCTTTCGGGTCGGTGCGTGCAAGTACGAGCAAGCCAGCCGCCCTGCCGGCGAAGGTGCACCAGGTCTTGGCGCCGTTCAAGAGCCAGCCGGGGGTGCCGTCCCGCACGGAGCGCGTTGCCCGTAGCGTCACGGATGCAACGTCGGAGCCCGTTCCGGGTTCCGTCACGGCTACTGCGACCAACGGATCGCCGGCCGCTATGCCCGGCAGCCAGCGCGCCTTCTGCTCGTCGGTGCCGCCCTGCATGACGGCACGCGCGATGATCTCGGGTCGCGTGATCAGGCTCCCCGCGGCGCCGAGCGAACCACGGGATAATTCCTCGGTAACGACCACCATCCCCAAGCTGTCCTCGTGATCGTCCGGCTTCAGGCCCCCGTAGCGCTCCGGCACGGACAACCCGAAACATCCGAGTTCCCGTAATCCATCGATGATGGTGTCCGGGATCATCGTGTTGTTGCGGTGGACGTCGCCGGCCGCCGGCGCCACCCGTTCGTCGCTGAATAGCCGAAAGGTCTCGCGCATCAACGTCTTTTCGTCGTCCAGGTCGTCCGGCGGTAGTTCGCCACCGGCTTGACGCACGCGTTCGCCGACCGCGGCCAGCGTGCCTGGCGCGAGGCGGGAATCGACGTAATCCGCCAAGTGTTGCGTTGTGGGCTCGGCCGAGGGTAAACCGTAAGCCGACGGCCGGTAGCGCAGTCGAGAGGTCAGATTGGCCAGTACCTCGGCGCAGAAGGTGGCCGCTAGAGCCTCCTTGAAGGTGGCGTCGGCCGGATCTGCCGGTACGGCCGCGTAGTCGATGGCGATGCGCGCGGCGTGCAACTCCGCGGACGAGAAGGCCAGATCGTATGCCTCCATCTGCACGTCGTCGACGTCCCGGCCGACGAGGTGCGCCCTCGCCCGCTCGAACAACTCGGTGGCATCGTCGACTGCGCCGCGGGCGGAATCCATGGGCGGCGGATTCTACTTCATAATGCGCGACTTCCTTGCCCTGGTGGACACCCATGACCATTCTCGAAGGCACGCGTGTGCTTGATTTCGGCCGCTATATCGCGGGTCCGTTCTGTGGAGCCTTGCTTGGCGACCTGGGTGCCGACGTCATTCGCATCGAAAAGGTCGCCGGCAGCGAGGACCGCTTCACAGCCCCGGTCACGGAGGACGGCCAAGGCAGCGGCTACATGGCACTCAACCGCAACAAGCGTGGCTTCACGCTCAACCCACGCAAGCCGGAGGGTCAGGAGGTGCTCCGCCGCCTCGTTGCGACCGCCGACGTGGTCATCGCCAACCTGCCCCCCGATACCCTCAAGTCGATGGGCCTCGACTACGAGACCCTGTGCGACATCAAGCCCGACATCATCCTGACCACGAGTACGGCGTTCGGATCCGGCGGACCCTATGGAACGCGCGTCGGCTTCGACGGCGTCGCCCAGGCCATGTCCGGGAACATGCACCTGACAGGCTACGAGGACGAGCCGATGCGGAACTACTTTCCGTACGTCGACTACACCACGGCGTCATTGAACGCCTTCGCCACGCTGGCGGCGATCATTCACCGCATGAACACCGGCCAGGGACAGCATGTCGAAGGCTGCCTGCTCGCCTCGGCGCTGACCATCGCGAATGGCACCCTCATCGAACAGGCCATCCTCGACAACAATCGCGTCGCCACCGGCAACCGGGGCCAGACCGCGGCACCCATCGACGTCTTCCGCACGCGCGACGGCTGGATCCTGGTGCAGGTCGTCGGCAACCCGCTGTTCGAGCGATGGGCGCGGCTGATGGGCGAACCGCATTGGCTGACGGACGGCAAGTACGCGACCGACGAGGCCCGGGGTGACAATAGCGCCGACATCAGCGCCCGAATGGGTACTTGGACAGCACAACGCACAACGGGCCAGGCGATGGCCGAACTAGCCGAGGCTCGAATCCCATGCGCAGAGGTCCTGACGCCTGCGCAGGCGCTGGTAAACGAGCAGGTGGTCGACCGCGGGTTCCTCGTCGGAACGGAATATCCGGGCCTGCCCTGCCCCGCGCCCGTCGCACGGATGCCCGTGGATTTCTCCTCTGCCGACACGGACATCAAACGTCGTGCGCCAACCCTTGGCGAGCACACTGGCGAGATTCTCGAGGACCTCGGCTACAGCCAAGCCGAGATCGACGAACTGCGAGCCCTGCGCGCCGTTTGACACTCACTGCGTGTGGATAACTCTGGGGACAGAATCCCGACTTCCTGAGCACAAGCCGTGGAATTCGGGGAGTCATGTCGAGTTAACGGTAATTTTTACAGTCTTAACAGACGGGTACAGTACCTCTTTGAAGTCAACCCGAACGATCTGTCAGCAATTGGCACCTTTTGCCGTAGACGGTTGTTGTGCATAACAACGCCGATCCCCGATGCAATGCGGCAACGACGGTCAGATCGGCACCACCAGGTTGTCGACGACCCTCGCCACGTTGGGAGTCCCCGTTGCGACCTCGACCGCACGTTGCCGCTCGGCCTCGGAGCGAACCTTGCCGGACAGCGTGACGACGCCCTTGTTGACGTCAACGTTGATCCGTAGTCCGCGCACCTCGTCCTCCCGGAGGAGACGGGTCTTGATCATGGTGTGGATGGTCAGGTCGTCCGTCACCTCGCCGGGTGTCCGTGACGCGGCGTCGTCGAGGTAGGTCTGACAGCCCGCAACGACTAGCAGGAGCATGATCGCCCAAGTCACTGAGGGTCTCGAAGGGCTATTCGGTTTCAAGCGCGTGCAGTCCACTGTGGTGTAATAGCGATTTTAACGACGGACTGATCGGAATGGGCGAGCCGGAAATCACCGTGATGGCCACCGGGCTGAAGTTCCCGGAGGGTCCGATCGCAATGGCGGACGGCTCCGTGCTGGTCGTCGAGATCGCGCGTGGCACGCTGTCCCGGGTTACGCCGACGGGTACCGTCGAGGTCGTCGCGGAGACCGGCGGTGGTCCCAACGGCGCCGCAATCGGGCCCGACGGCAAGTGCTATATCTGCAACAACGGCGGATTCGCGTGGACGGAGCGTCGCGGACGCATCTATCCCGGCGACTTGGCGGACGACTACCGAGGTGGGCGGATCGAGCGGGTGGACTTGGCCACCGGTGGGGTCGAAACGTTGTACGAAGAGGCCAATGGCGTTGCGCTCCGCGGACCGAACGACATCGTCTTCGATGCCACAGGCGGCTTCTGGTTCACTGATCACGGCAAGACGGGGCCTCGACAACGGGACCGGACCGGCGTGTTCTATGCCAAGGCGGACGGTTCGCACATCGAGGAGGTGATCTTCCCGATGGAGGCACCGAACGGCATCGGCCTGTCGCCCGCCGAGGACGAAGTGTACGTTGCGGAGACCCCCACGGGCCGACTGTGGGCCTTCCCGCTGTCGGAACCGGGGAAGCTTGCCGGGGAACGGGCAGACCGTCCCGATGGCGGACGCCTCGTCCTCGGGCGCCAAGGCTACTTCCTGTTCGACTCCCTCGCCGTGGACAGGAGTGGCGGCGTGTGCATCGCCACGATCATCGACGGCGGGATAACGATCCTGCAGCCAGACGGTGGCGAACCGGGCTTCGTACCGATGCCGGATCGTCTAACCACGAACATCTGCTTTGGCGGCGAGGACCTGAAGACGGCCTACATCACGCTGTCATCGACCGGGCAGTTGGTTTCCATGCCGTGGCCGACAGCGGGGCTTGCCTTGAACTTCCTCAACAAGACCGCGAACTGAGTTGCGCTCCGCCCCGGTCCCGCGCAGGCCGTTTGCTCGGCGACTGATCGGTTCTCTCGCTTGCATTCTTGCCCTCGGCGTTTGCGGCGCCGCCGTCGCCGAGCGCATGCACGTCGTGATCCCGGCCGGCCCCGGCGGCGGTTTGGACGGCACCGCCCGGGAGGCCGGACGCGCACTGGTCGAACTGGGCCTCCTGGAACAGGTCTCGTTCGAGAATGTCTCCGGCGGCGGGGGCGGCCGCGCGATGGCGCATTTCCTCGAGAACGCGGACCGGTTCGACCTGCCCGTGCTGGTCAACTCCACGCCACTCGTTCTGCGCAGCCTGCAGGGCCTGTTCCCGTTCGGATTCCGGGATCTGACACCGGTCGCTGCTTTGATCGGCGACCACGGCGTCTTCGTGGTGCGCGCGGACAGCGACATCGACCGCTGGAACGCCGTGGTGGAAGCGCTCAAGCAAGCCCCGGGAAAGATGATCATCGGCGGCGGGTCCGTCCGCGGCAGTCTCGACCACGTCGTTCTGGCGCTTGCGCTCGAGGCGGCCGACCTGCCGGTCCGCGCAGCCCGTTACGTGCCGTACGACGGCGGCGGCAAGGCGATGCTCGCGCTCTTAGGCGGCGAAGTGGAGATGCTGTCCAACGGGCTCGGTGAATCCATGCCGTTCTTGACCGCCGGAGAGGCCCGCGCGCTCGCGGTGACATCCGCGACGCGCATCCCTGCCCTCCCCGACGTCCCGACGCTCAAGGAACTTGGCTACCCGGTGGTGTTCGCGAACTGGCGCGGCTTCTTCGGGTCGCCGACGATGCCCGCGGAGGACCGGCAGACCCTGGTCGACCAGCTTCGCGCGATGCGAGACTCACCGCACTGGCAGGACGTACTCGGCAGGCGCGGCTGGACCTCCTTGCAGATCGATGCGGACGCGTTCACTGCCTATCTTGAAGCGCAGGAGGCGCAGCTAGCGGCCACGATGCGCAACCTTGGCTTCCTAGCACCATCCGACGATGGCGGGTAAGCCCCTTCCGCTAGTTCCGAGTGCCGTTTTGCGGGGCTTTCGGCCCTGAACTGGTCGGGCCTGATCCAGCGCCTCGTGCCCCTGGCGATGGCCGCCTTCGCCGTCATCTACTTGGTGGCCGCGTGGAACATCGCTCTCGATCCGTGGTCGGCGGCTGAGCCAGTCAATGCTCGCGCCCTACCCCTTGTCTACGCGGTTGGCTTGCTGGGCGTTTCGATCGCCCTCTTGGCGGTTGCGCCACCGCCGCAAGACGCGCGCCGAGGCGCCAGATGGTCGATGCTCGGCGCACATTGCGTTGTCATTGTGGCCTTCGGGCTGCTGATTCCCTACGCCGGCCTGTGGGTCGCCACTGCAGTCCTGCTGCTCGCCGGGTTGCTCATCGCGGGAGAGCGTCGCCTGGCTGTGCTCGCCATTGCCCCCGTTGCGACCGCCGCGACCGCTTGGTTCTTGATCGCGGTCGTCCTCGACATCTACGTCGACCCTGGCGTCTGGTTCGACTGACATGTGGGAAGGGATCACCGCCGGCCTAACCACCGCGCTCGATCCGGGCAACCTCGCGTGGGTCGTTGCCGGCTGCCTTGCCGGCACGCTCATCGGCATGCTCCCCGGCCTCGGGCCCATCACCGCGATCGCGCTGATGATCCCAGTCAGCTATTCGTTGGATCCCGCCGCGGGCATGATCATGATGGCTGGCGTCTACTACGGTGCCGTTTTCGGCGGGTCGACATCGTCGATCCTGATCAATGCGCCGGGCGTTGCATCGACGGTGGCGACATCGTTCGACGGTTACCCCATGGCGCGACAGGGTCAAGCGGGGCGTGCGCTTGCCCTCGCCGCCTACGCGTCATTCGCCGGCGGCGTCGTGGGCGCCATCGCGCTCTTGCTGTTCGCATCGACGCTCGCGGCGCTGGCGACCGCGTTCCAGTCCCCGGAGTACACGCTCATCTTGGTTTTCGCGCTGTCGAGCATCGCAGCATTCGCGGATCGCGGGCAGGTGCTGCGGTCGCTGGCCGCCGCACTGATCGGCCTCATGCTCGGCACCGTTGGGACGGACCAATCGGCCGGCGTACAGCGGTTTACGTTCGGTCGGCTCGATCTGACGGACGGGCTGAGTTTCGTCCTCGTCGCGATGGCGACCTTTGCGTTGGCGGAGGCGTTCCGCATGGTTCTGTCAGGCGACGAAGACACCGCGCCGACGCGTTTCGCCCATGCCCGTCTGCATCCCGGCGATGCCACGGCGGTGGCACCCGCCGTCGGCCGCAGTTCCATTCTTGGATTCCTGGTGGGCGTTTTGCCCGGCGCCGGGGCGACGCTCGCGAGTTTCTTCGCCTACGACCTCCAAAGGCGCTTCCGGCGTCGCGACGAGGCCGACGGTGCGCGCGGGATCGCGGCCCCGGAGTCCGCCAACAACGCAGCGTGCACCGGGTCGTTTGTCCCGCTGCTGACCCTTGGCATTCCCGGCTCCGGCACGACCGCCGTCCTCTTGGGCGTCATGCTGAGCTACGGCGTGCAACCGGGACCGCGGCTGCTCGAGGCCGAACCCGCCATGTTCTGGGGTGTGATCGTGTCCATGTTCATCGGCAACGTCGTCCTCCTCGCGCTGAATCTGCCGCTGATCCCGTACATCTCCCGCATCGTCTACTTGCGGCGTCGTGTCCTCGTACCCTTCGTGATCGTCTTCTCCTTGCTCGGCGTCTACCTGACGTCGCTCAACAGTTTCGACATCTTCCTGATGCTGGCTTTTGCCTTGGCCGGAGTGGCTCTTCGCCTAGGCGGGTTTCCACTAGCGCCATTGCTACTCGGTTTCATCCTGAGCGGCATGCTGGAGGAGAACCTGCGGCGCACGGTGCTCTTGGCCGACGGGTCGTGGGCGTTCCTGCTTGATCGGCCGGTCTCGCTGGCCCTGCTCGTCCTATGTGTTCTCGTCTGGCTTGGCCCACTAAAACGCCTGCTGGCACGGGGGCGCGACGCTAGCGAACCTTGACGTCGGAGAACCCCGCCAGCGTTCCGACCGGCCCGGCGGTTGAGCCTCATTCGTTGGGGAAGTGCCTTTTCCTCCACTTGGCGCCGGGCGTCGCGAACCTATCCGCAACCGTGACGGGATTGGCGGCGTTTTGGAACCCGTCATTGCCGCCGGAACTGTTCTTCGGCGTATTCGTGAACGTGTTCGTGCTGATTCCCGTGCAACTAGGCTACCTCTACTACCTCGCCAAGAAGCGGCACAACCGCGGATGGTCGCTCAAAGGGGTCGTCGTGTATGACCGACCGGTCTCTTGGTCTCGCCATTTTCTGTGGGTTCCGGCGATCTTGGTGCCAACCGCCGTCATCTTTACGGTGCTTCTGCCCATCACTCATTGGCTTGAAGCCGCCTTCGTTCGTGTCAACGTCCTTGCGCAGTACCAAGCGACGGGGATTCCGGAGACCGCAGGCGGCGTCCTGCTTGCGCACATCGTGCTTAGCGGCATTCTCGTCCCCATAGTCGAAGAGCTCTACTTCCGTGGCTACCTGCTCCCGAGAATGCCGAGCCAGTTCGGGCGCTTGAAGCCCGCAGCCCACAGCTTCCTTTTCGCCGTGTACCACTTCGACACGCCTTGGATGATCCCGGTCCGCACGTTGGGCATCCTGCCGCTCATCTACACGACCATTCACACCCGCAGCGTTCGCCCCGGCATCGTCGCGCACGGCCTAGTCAATTTGGCGAACTTCGCCGATTCGATAGCGGGACGGATCGGGACCCAGTGATCGATTGGCCCGCTAGCACGCCCCTGACGGTTGCACTACACTCTGGCGTCCGTTTGGGGGCCTAGGCCTCGGTTGAGGGAGGGATTGGCGAATGCGCAAATCGAGATCGCGCGACGAGGGCGACGACAGCAAGATCAACCTGACGCCCATGCTGGACGTCGTGTTCATCATGCTCATCTTCTTCATCGTCACGGCGACGTTCGTCAAGGAGGTCGGCCTCGACGTCAACCAGCCTGAGGACGACAAGCCGAAGACGGTCGATCCCGACAAGAAGAGCATCGTCGTGCGGATCACGAACCGTGATCGGATCATCATCGCGCAGCGCGATGTCGACATCCGTTCCGTGCGCGCGAATATCGAACGGCTGCATGCCGAGAATCCCGAGGCGCCGGTCATCATCCAGCCGCACCCCGATGCGACGACGAAGACAATCGTCCACATCATCGACTCGGCACAGCAGACAGGGGCGGCCTGGTCACTAGCGGCGGGGAGCTGACAACGCCCCGGCTAACCCGCCGGCCCGCGGTCGCCGTAACCACGACCGATCCGTAGGCCTCGATGCGCATAGACCTGCGGTCGGACACCGTCACCCAACCGTCCGCCGCCATGCGTTCCGCCATGGCCGAAGCAAAGGTGGGCGACGATGTGTACGGCGAAGACCCGACCGTCAACCGCCTCGAAGAGGCCTGCGCCGAACGCTTGGGATTCGCTGCCGGACTGCTGCTTCCGAGCGGTACCCAGTCCAATCTCGCGGCTTTGCTCACGCACTGCGGCCGGGGCGACGAGTACATCGCTGGCCAGGACGCCCACACCTACCGCTACGAGGGTGGAGGCGCAGCCGTATTCGGCGGCATCCAGCCGCAACCGCTAGCCTTCGCCGACGACGGCACGTTGCCGCTCGACGCCGTGGAAGCAGCCATCAAGCCCGACGACTTCCACTATGCCAAGACCCGCCTCCTGTGCCTGGAGAATACCCAGGCTGGGCGCGCCGTCGGGACGTCTTACTTTGCCGATGCGCGTGCGCTGGCCAGCCGGCTCGGTCTCCGGGTGCACCTCGATGGCGCGCGGCTGTTCAACGCGTCCGTCGCCCTCGGCGTGGACGCAACCGAGATCACTAGGCATTGCGACTCCGTGTCCCTTTGCCTCTCGAAGGGTCTTGGCGCGCCGGTCGGATCCGTGCTGTGCGGCACAACGGAATTCATCGAAGAAGCACGGCGCTGGCGGAAGGTCCTCGGCGGCGGCATGCGCCAGGCCGGGGTGATCGCGGCGGCAGGCCTCTATGCCCTAGAGCACAATGTCAACCGACTCGCGGACGACCACCGGCGCGCCCGCACCCTCGCGCATCGCCTCCGGAACCTCGGCTTGGCGGCCGTTGAGCGCACGAACATGGTCTTCGTCGACGCAACCGATTCGACGCTGGCGGCGCACCTAGCCGCGACCGGGGTTCAGGTGTCAGGACCGCGCTGGGTGATCCACCTGGACATTGACGATCAAGCGATCGACCACGTTGCGGCGGCGGTTGAGGATTGGGTCAACTCCACACGACGGCGACGCGCCTAGACCCGGGTCACCAGCCCGGCGATCGTACCGGTCAGGCACGCCACCAACGTTCCGGCCAAGACGGCCCTAGGCCCTAGGCGCAGCAACTCGTCGCGGCGGTCCGGAACCAAGGCGCCCACGCCGCCGATGAGGATGCCCAGGCTGCCGAAGTTGGCGAATCCGCAAAGCGCGTAGGTGAGGATGATGCGGGTCGAGGGCGACAGGCTGTCACCCGTGGCGGCGAATTGCAGGTATGCGATCAACTCGTTGAGCACGACCTTGGTGCCGAGGAACGCACCCGCCGTGGTCGCTTCCGCCCACGGAACGCCCATCAACCAGGCGATCGGCGCGAATAGCCATCCGACGATGCGCTGCAGCGTCAGCGGTGCGTCGCCCATGGCGATTGCCCCCAGCGCGTAGTTGACGAGCGCGACCAACGACACCAGGACAATGACCGTCGCACCGACATTCGCGACGAGGCGCAGGCCGTCCAAGGTGCCCCGGCTCACGGCATCCATGGTGCTGCCGTAGCTGAGTGCGTCGTCGGCCAGGTCGCCGGCCGCTCCGGCCGTGTCTTCGGGCACCATGATCCGAGCGATCACCACCGCGCCGATCACGTTGATCACGGAAGCGATAAGGACATGCCCGAGGGCACCGTCGACAACCGGCGAGAGCACCGTGGCGTAGATCACCATGATCGAACCGGCGACGGTGGACATACCGCATGTCATGACCACGAAGAACTCGGATCGCGACAGGCTCCTAAGGTAGGCCCGGATGACGAGCGGAGACTCGACCATGCCGAGGAAGACGCTGGTCGCCGCGGCGACGCCCACTGCGCCACCAACGCCGAGCGTCTTGCGCAACGCCCACGCGAAGGCGCGAATCACCCAAGGCAGAACGCGCCAATGCCACAGCAGCGCCACGATGACGCTGAAGACGAGAATTTGCGGCAGAACCCGAAAGGCAAAGATCTGCAGGGTCGCGTTGGCGCCCTCCTCCAGGACGTAAGGGGCTGGGTCGCCACCGAGAAAGCCGAACATCAGCGACGTGCCTGCCGTGGTCGCCGTCTCGATGGCCCGGACCAAGTGGTTGACCACGAACAGCGCATCGCGAACCTGCGGCACGTTCAGCAGCAGGAACCCCAATGCGAACTGAATCGCGAGGCCGACGCCCACCTGCACGTAGCGGACCTCGCGCTTGCGCTCGCTCAAGAGCCACGCGAGGCCCAAGAGCGCCACGACGCCAACTAGTGCTTGCACGCGGCATTCCCGAACTGATAAACCGTCGCTGAGTGTACTCGACGGAAGTTGGCCATCATTGCTGTCGCGCCCAAACGGATCCTGCTGACAGGCACCCTGGCGATCGACTACGTGGGCGAGTATCCAGGCACTTTCTCCCGGTTGCCAAAGCACGAGGGGATCAACCTGTCCGTCCAGTTAGCGCGGATCGAGCGCCGTTTCGGTGGCTGTGCAATGAACATCGCCTACACCTTAAAGGCGCTTGGCGAGGACCCGACGCCGTTCGTTTTCGTGGGCCTCGACTTCGACCGCGACTATGCTCGGCACCTCGATGCCCATCGCATCGACGTCTCCGGCGTGAATCTCGTCGAGGCTCCCTACTCGTCCCACGGCTTCATCTTCACCGACCGTGAACAGAACCAGTTCACCGGCTTCTTCGGCGGGCCCGCCGCGCACCACGATCTCGCGGGGCCGCTGGGCCAGTTCGTCGCGGACCGGCACGGCGGCAACCGCCGCTTTGAGTACGCCCTCCTCGCACCGGACATTCCGTCGAACATGATCGCCGCCGCCGAGGCCATGCGCGCAGCCGGGATTCCGTTCCTGACCGACCCGGGGCAGAACCTGACGGACTTCGACGCGGACGGTGCCCGTGAACTGGTCGCCCTGTCCCGCGCGATCGTGGTCAACGAGTACGAACACGATACGCTCCGGGAATTGGTGGGCGAAGCGCTCGACGAGGTCGATCTGCTCCTAGTTACCGAGGGCGAGCGCGGCACCCGATGGGTTTCGCGAACGGGCGGGTCCAGCCGTGAGCAGGCGGTGACAGCCAACGTGGTCGATTCGACCGGATGCGGCGATGCATTCCGCGCAGGCTACCTGCACGCGTCGCTGCACGGCGCAGACATCCGTACGGCCGTGCGGGCCGGCGGCGTGACGGCCGCGCTTGTCCTCGAGACCCGCGGCACGCAGAACCATGACTGCCGTGATTTCGCACCGCGCTACCGCCTGGCGTGGGGTGACGACCCGGCGTGGCTGGCGTAGCTGGCGTGCCAGGATCGATCATCCTCCTCAACGGCTGTTCAAGCGCCGGCAAGACGACGCTCGCGCAGGCCATTCAAGAGGCGAGTCCACAGCCGGTCCAGTACATGGCCCTCGACCATTTCCGCGACGGCATGCCCGGCAAGTACCGCGGCATGAATTCTTCCCCGGACGAGCCGGGTGCACGAGGCTTGAACATCATCCCGCGCGACGGCCGCACCGAACTTCGTTTCGGCGATGTGGGCCTCGCCGTGCTACGCGGCATGCGGCGTGCAATCGCCGCGTTCGCGGCCGCGGGCGTCGATGTCGTGGTGGACGACCTCCTCCTCGAACGCGACTTCCTGCTGGACTACCTCGAGGCCTTCGCCGGCCTGGATGTCGTTTTCGTCGGCGTGCGTTGCGACCTCGCCACGGTCAACTTGCGCGAAAGCTCCCGCGCGGGCCGGTTCCCGGGTACGGCCGCCGCGCACTACCTGCGCGTGCACGAGGGCTGCGAATACGACGTCGAGGTGGACACGGCCGCCTGTTCGCCGCGCGAAGGCGCACGCCAAGTGATCGCCGCCGGCCAAGCGTTGCCGCGGCCGACGGCCTTCGATCGCCTCCGTACGCGCTTCGGTTCCGGCGCGGATGCACCGGCAGCCTCGCCTGATGCATGATGTACGTCTCGTTGCCTCGCCGAAGGATGCCGCTGGCCGATGAACGCTGAACGCATGGCGGACTTGGATCAGTTCCGGGACATGCTCGATGCCGCCGAGCGCGTCGTCGTCTTCACGGGTGCGGGGATCAGCACGGAATCCGGGATCCCTGATTTCCGTAGTCCGGGCACCGGTCTGTGGAACAAGATCAAGCCGATCGAGTTCCAGGAGTTCGTGGGCTCCGATGACGTCCGGCAGGAGTCTTGGCGGCGACGTTTCGAGTCCAAGGACAGCAACTGGGCCGACGCCAAACCGAACAAGGGCCATCTGGCGGTGGCGAAGCTCGTCGCCGACGGCAAGGCGACGGCGGTCATCACCCAGAACGTCGACAACCTTCACCAGGACTCCGGCGTTCCGGACGTCAAGGTCATCGAACTGCACGGCAATACGCGCTACGCCAAGTGCCTGTCCTGCGAGGCCCGTTACGAACTCTCGGAGTTGAAGGCGCAGTACCAGACCCTGGGACGGGTCGAGCCTTGCAGCCGTTGCGGCGGCATCGTCAAGACCGCCACCATCTCCTTCGGCCAAGCCATGCCGGAGCGCGCCATGGCCGAAGCCCAGGAGGCGACCAACGCCTGCGACCTGTTCATCGTCATCGGTTCCTCGCTGGTGGTCTACCCCGCAGCCGGCTTCCCGGAGTTCGCCAAGCGGATTGGCGCGAGGCTGGTGATCGTCAACCGGGAACCCACGCCGCTCGACGGCATCGCCGACCTTGTCCTACACGAGGAGATCGGGCCAACGATGAGCTACGTGGTCGGGGTGAATTGACAATGCGCGCACGCAACTTCGTGACTCTGGCGACGGTATTGCTCGCCGCGTCCGGCTACACCCAAGACGCCGCAGAGCAAGAACCTGACATCACGGTCACCGCGGAGCGTATTCCGCCATCCGAGATGTCATTCGAAGACATGGAGTTCGTGACGCTGGCCGTCGATTGCGGCAAGCGCCTTTTCGCCGACGGCCAGCAAGCCGCCGCGTGGCCGTACCTGCGGATGGGCGCCCGTTACGGCGACGTGGACAGCCAATTCTGGGCGGCGAGCATGCTCGGGCGTGGCGAGCACGTGCCGCAGAATTGGACAGAGGCGGTCGGCTGGCTCGGCGTCGCTGCCGACGGCCAACTCAAGCCGAACGCCCCGAGGATGCTGCGCGAGATGAAGAAGTCGCTGTGCCAGGAGCGCGACGAATGCGGCGAGCAGTTCGACGCCGTCGTTGCCGAGTACGTCTCACTTTACGGTCGTGACGCCAGTGGCCTGGCGTGTAGACGCGCCAAGGGGCAACGTGGACACGGGGTCTCGTCGCTACGCATCGATCGTGGCTCTCGGCAGGTCGACTGCGTCTTTCCCCGCCTGTTCCGCCCACGGGACGTCCTGGACGACTTAAGCCTCGAAGCGGCGGTCGGCTCGGGCGTCGCGGAGCCGGTCGCCAGCGAGGGTGGCACGGAGCGGCCCACTCTCGCGGCCACCTACCCCGGTGTCAACGAGTTCGAGGTACAGGCACCGGTCGGTCCCTCCTCGCGAACCCAGAACATCCGCTGTCCCGACCTAGGCACTAGCCGGGCAGACTAGCAACGGCCTACCCGCCCCGTGGCGCCTCATCGCGCCGCAACGAGCAGCCGATCTGCAAAACGCTCGATGTCCCGGATCTTGTTGCAGGTCTCCACCCGGAAGCAGTGCGGGGCGTAGCGGCGCATCTCCGAGTCGCCCTCACGCCATTGATCGCGCGTTTCCGGGTTGAGCCAGAAGGTCTGTTTCGCGCGCGCCGCAAGTTCCTTGAACACGTCGGGTCGCGGATCGTAGTAGTTGTTGCGGCCATCGCCGAGCACGATCAGCGTCGAGCGTGGATTCAGGTCCATCCCGCAGAGTTCGCGGAAGTCCATGAAGGCGCGCGCATAGTCGGTGCTGCCCTTGCCCCACGAGAACAGCGCTTCCTCGATCGCGGCTTCCGAAGGCTTCGCACGCATCATGTCGGTGATTTCACCAAGCCGGCTTGAGAACGCGAACGCCCGGATGCTCGGCAGCACGTCGTTAAGTTCGTACAGGAACAACAGCAGAAAGCGCGCTACACGTGCCACCGAGTTACTGACGTCGCAGAGCACGAACACGGTCGCTCGCTCGCGTTTCCGCTGCCGCCACCGGAGGTCGAAGACCGAGCCGTCGTAGGCGACATTGCGGCGCAACGTGCGCTTGAGATCGAGGACGCCACGGTCCGTCTGGCGAGCGCGCCGCCGGTGCTCCTTGGCGAGTTTGTCGGCAAGCTTCTGGACGACGCGGCGAACTTCGTCGTGGTAGGCCTGGGGAAGCTGGTTGAGATTGGACTTGAGCGCCGCCTCAAGGAGTGCCCGCTTGCCGGACGCGTCCGCATGCAGCCGATACTGGGCGTCGACGTAAGCCCGGATCTCTTCGTGGAAGTAGTGACGGAGGTAGCGCAGTAAGCTCCGCAACTCGTCCGAGATTTCGCCCGCGCCGTCGCCGCCAGACGCGTAAGTTTCCAGTTCGGGGATAGCGAGGGCTTCCGCAATCTGGCGTGCGAATACAGATTTCTCACGCAAGCTGCTAATTTCGTGAATATTCAATGTATCCGCGACTTGCTGGACCTTTACGGCCAAGGCGGTGCGGTCGTCGTTCAACACGGCCGCGACGGCGTCGACCAGTTCCGCTGAGATTTCGCCCTGCAAGGCCTCGATCGCCGCTTGGCGATCGGCTTGGGCATCGAACTTGGCGAGAAACGTGCGCTTGGCGGGCTCCTGGAATGCCAGTTGGAAAAAAAACCGCTCAAACGTGTCGTCGAACCGCGATTTCTCGTCCTGCGACTTGGCGAGCGCCAAGGACAGGGAGTCCTTCAACAGCGCCTGATCGGCGATTCCGACGCGTCGCACGACGTCGAAAGCCGTCAACGTCTCGGCAGGCGAGACACGAACATCGGCGTTGCGCAGGGCGCAAACGAAACGCGCAAACGTCACATCCACGGGTCGATCTGCGCTCTACTTGTCCCAGACCGGGGTCGCGGACGTCCCCGCCCCATGTTCAGCTCGCAAGATCGGACTTGCTTGAGGACGCCAGCGGCCGCTCCAGCGCCCGCCAGTCGATATCCCCGTCGGTGGCCAGGTTCTCGAAGTCGAGCACCCCCATCTCCTCGAACTTGGGGCGCACGCGGTCCGTCAACAGGCCAATGCGCTTTAGGTTCGGGATGATCCGGGCGTAGAGCATGTTCAGGAAATCGGCGTTCAGGCCGCGCTCGACCAACGCGCCCCTGGCGTGTTCCACGTCCCAGCCGAAGTAGCGGAAGACGTCGTTGCCGATCAGGCGGTCCCGGCTGACGATGCAGGCCTGGTAGGCGAACTCGGCCCGCGCCTCACGCTCCTCCTCCGACAAGGTAGCGACGAACTCCTCGAGGTAGTTGACGCCGAACGTCACGTGGCGGGCCTCGTCGCGGATCACGAGGTAGAGCAGTTCGTCCAAGACCGGGTCGTCGGTGTCGTTGCGGGCGACGTGGAAGGCTGCCAACGCGAGGCCCTCGAGGATGATCTGCATGCCGATGAACTTCAGGTCCCACCGCTGATCGGTGAGGATCTTGTCGAGCAGGTCCTTCAGGCCTTGCGTGACCGGATAGGAGAAGCCGATCTTGGTTTGCAGGTAGCGATTGAACACCTCGACGTGCCGCGCCTCGTCGAATGTCTGCGAGGCGGCATACAGCTTGGCGTTGAAGCTCGGCGCGCAGGACGCGAGTTGGGACGCCACCAGCAAGGCGCCCTGCTCGCCGTGCAGGAACTGCGACAGCGACCAGGTGAAGTCATGGCGGATGAACTTCAGCTTGTCCCGGGTCGCGAGTTCGTCGAACGGCCCATAGCCGGTCCAGGGATAGCCCTCGATCAATTCGTCTGCCGCGTCCGGCGGCAGTGGCGGCTGGTCGCCAACATCGGGGTTTTGGCGCCAGTCTATGGCCGTGCTGGCATTCCAGTTGAGTTCCTTGCCAAGCTCGTAGAGGCGCTTGATGCGGTTGTCGGCAACGCGGTAGTCCCAGTTATAGGAACCGTCTAGGGGCGTGTGGAACATCTCGGCAATGTGTGCGACGTCGGCCGGATCGAAGTCGACCTCCGGATCGAAACTCGCGAGCTTGCGGGGGGCACTGTCGACGTAGCGAATATCCATCCGTCGCCTCCGGTCCTAGGTTTCGGGACAATGCGGTAGGCATTGTACGCTTGAAGCCGATTCAAGATCGACGGATTGAGCACTTGGCAGCGGTGGAACACGACCGGGACAAGGTGCTGGCGGTGGCCCGCCAACTCTTGCCTGCCTGGCCGACTGGGGCGGCGTGCCGCATCGACTATCTCCCCGGCGGCTACAGCAATCGGAACTACCGGCTCGACGTCGATGGGACGCGCTACGCCTTGCGGATCGTCGAAGGTGCCAAGCCTCGACCGGGTGAGCGGCGATACCTCGCCGTGGCTCAGGCACCCGACGTAGTCGGCTACGACGAGCAGACCGGTCACATGTTGACGCGGTGGATCGATGGTCAGATCCTGGCATCGGACCCACCAAGTCCCGCCGAAGGCGGTCGGTACCTCGCGCAACTGCATGCCGAGATTCCACCGGGAGTGCGGCGCTACGACTTTCAGGCCGAAATCGGGACGTTCCTTGCGGCTGCGCGGAATCCCGATGCCGAGGTCGTCTCTCGCTTCCGGGACCTCGCGTGGTCCCCGGCCGAGGAATGCGGCTGCCACAACGACCTCAACCCGTGGAACGTGATCCGAACGCCGGCGGGTGGCGAGGCCTCGAGCCCAAGATTCAGAACCCTCGACTGGGAGTTCGCCGGCGACAACGACCGGCTGTTCGACCTCGTGGGCTTCGGGCTCGGCCTGCAATGGACCCCTGCCCAACTCGCGGCCTGCGCCGCGGCATACGCGGCGACACCGGCAGGCCAAACCCGCCCCTTGCACGCGACGCGCGAACGCCTAGCGGACACGGTCTGTGCCTACCAGATCCGCGAGTACGCCTGGGCCGTGGCGCAGATCGCCGCCGGGAACGACCGGCCCGAGATTACCGAGCAGGCGACGACGATGCGCCGGGCGGTCGTGGACCCGCGTTGAGAATGGGCTCCGCAGCCCGGATCCCGACTTCAGTCCGCGCATCGCCCGTGCCGTGGATCTCGACGAAGCGCAACCCCCGTTCCGTCAGCAGATCCCGGTAGATGCCGAAGAGCCGATCGAGGTCGTGGGGCGATTCGCGCAACGGATCCGGCCGCCAGCCGATGTCCGGCCGGCACAGCAGGTAGAGGCGCGGCGCTTGACCGGCCCAAGCACGGTCGATCCATCGCGGCACCGCCCCGTACTTCTCCTGCCACCAGACGAAGAGAACGGCTAGGTCCGTGTCGAACACCACCGGGCTCTCGGTCCGCTGCAACAAGTTGCGCTCGCGACGCCACTGTTCTCGCGCGATACTGGCCACCGTCTCGCGGTCGTAGCCTGTCCTGCCTTGGGCGCACGTGGTCAAGTGTTCGCGCGCGTACTCGGCAAGCCACGGAACGCCAAAACGTTGGGCCAACGCTTGGCTCAAGGTGGTCTTGCCCGTGGATTCGGGACCTGTGACGCACACGATACGCACGGGCTTCCACCCCACCCTCAACGTCGCCGACGGTTCAGTCTACGGTGGGGGCGCAGGTGCGCAAGCATTCAAACGCGGTAGAATCGCCGGATGCCCAAGCTGATCGCCATTGTCGAGGACGATCCCGACCAGCGCGCCAACTACAGCGACGCGATCACGTCCAAGGGCTACGAAGTGGCGGCCTACGCCAGCCGGCAAGAAGCCTTGGACGGATTCGATGCCCGCATGCCCGACCTTGCCGTGCTGGACATCATTCTCGGCGAGGAGGTCGATGCCGGCTTCGAACTCTGCCGCGACCTACTCACACGCAACCCCAACCTACCAGTCATCTTCCTGACGGAGCGCGTCAAGGAGGTGGACAAGATATCGGGCCTGCGGCTCGGTGCGTGGGACTACCAGTCCAAACCCATCACGCTCGACTATCTTGCCGAGCGCATATCCTCGCTGCTGCGCATCCATGAGGTGCGTGCCAACGTGGACAACCGCAGCGCGGCGGCCAAGCAGGTCGGCGACCTCATGCTGGACCAGGATGCCCTCTTGGTCTCCTGGCGGGGTACGCGCATCGACTTGTCGGCAACCGAGTTCAGGATGCTTGCCAAACTGGTGCGCGCACCCGGGCATGCCGTGAGTTACCAGACCTTGATGAATGCCACCATGCAGTCCCTGGTCACCAACAACACCATCAATACGCACATGCGCAACATCCGGAAGAAATTCGAGAAGGTTGACCCCGGATTCGCCTGCATCAAGAGCGAATACGGCTTCGGATACCGCTGGTCGTCGTGATCACGCCGGTCTGGCCGCGCTTGGGCGCTGCCGCGCGCCGGCTGGGCCTGCGCATTGCGGGTCGAGACCGACGGATCCGCGGTCTGCGCCTTGGCACGAAGCTCATGCTGCTCGTGCTCACCCTCACGCTGGTCTTGGTGCCATGGCTGTCGTTCCTCGCCCTCGACGAAGTCGGGCGCGCATTGGGCCAGATGCAGTCCCACGACCAACTCTTGACGGCCAAGAACATTGCGACGGTGTTCAACGGTCGTGAGGACCTGTTGGCCGACCTGCCCGTCGACCCGAGTGACTACCAACCGCTGTTTGCGGCGCCGATCTTGGGGACCGTCAGGCTCGACGGGCAGGCTACCGACTGGGGCGCGCCACCCGCCGAGCCGCTCGTATTCGGCCTCCCCGACGAGGACGGTTCTTTCGCGCTGAGTCTCGGCACTCGCCGCGACATGCTTCTCATCTACGTTGAAGTCGTCGACGAAAGCCGCGTCTATCGGGCCCCAGAATACCTGCGGCTCGACAATGCGGACCAACTGCGACTGAGTTTCGTCCGCGGCGACGGCGAGGACGGCCGGATCGCCGTCATGCTCTCCGAGTCCGGTCAGACGACGGCCTTCTGGATGGATGCGGACTGGCAGTACGCCGAGGCCCTGGATCCTGACGCTGCGCTGGCCGGCCCGCCGGAGACGCGGGTGCAGGGCTTTGTGCGTGAGACGGACGCTGGCTACGCCCTGGAGTTGCGTGCCCCGCTCGACATTTTCGGCACCAGCGTCGACGAGCAGGCGGGGCGGATCCGGGTCTTCGGCCTTGCCTTCGTCGACGTGGATGACCCCGATACGCGAGCCATCCGTGCCGTGACCCATACGCTGCCGACTTCGCAGGATAGGGAGAACTTCGGGTTAGTGTCAGTGCGCTCGCCCGAGACCTCGAAGATCCTCGAAGGTCTCGGCTATGCAGACCTCCACATCCGCGTGATCGACGCCGAGCGCATCATTCGCGCCGAAGTCGGCAGCTTAAGGATGACCGAGACGGCGACCGAACGATCATGGGAGGCACGCGCTATGGGGTGGCTCGCCACCGCCGGCAACGCGCTTGGCGGCCTACTGCGCCGGCAGCCCGAGCCCGCCGTCGACAGCGCCGAGACGCCACTCAAAGAGGTCATGGACTCGGCCCTCGCCGGGGAGTCGAGAGCATTGCGTCGGCGCGTCGGGGAGATCGAGACGATCATCGCGGGTCACCCGATCATCTCCGGGGGCGCCGTCATAGGCCTGATCGCCGTCGAACAGAACATCGACGACATCCTGTTCTTCCAGCGCGAGTCCATCGACAAGATCGCCCTCGTGGCGGTGTCGAGCTTCCTCGTGGTCTTACTCTGCCTGATCGTGTTCGCGGGGCGCTTGACCTGGCGCATCCGGCGACTGCGCCAAGAAACTGCCGCCGCGATCGACGATTTCGGCCGTCTCCGGGCAAACACGGTGGCGAGCGGCATGGCGAGTGCCGACGAAATCGGCGACTTAGCCCGGAGCGTGTCCGGCATGCTCGGCCGCTTGGCCCAGCACAACACCTTTCTGCAACGCATGCCTCGCACACTTCGTCACGAAATCAACAATCCATTGAACACCTTGCACACGTCTCTTGAACACTTAGCCCAGGAGTCGACGTTGGTGCGCGACAGCAAGTACCTTGAGAGCGCGAAACGTGGTGTGCTGCGCATCGGCGCCATCGTCGAAAACCTCGCCGACGCCGCCAATCTCGAGGACTCGCTCGTCGCCGAGGATCCCGAGGTGGTCGATGTGCAGCAGATCGTCGAGAGCTACGTCGACAACTACAGCGCCATGCACGGCGAACGCACGCTCGTCTACCAAGGCACCCGCGCGCCGGCGTACGCACGGATCGAGGACTACCGCATCGAGCAGATTCTCGACAAGCTGATCGACAACGCCGTGGATTTCCATCGCGCCAACAGCCCAATCACCGTGCAACTCGATGTCCGCCGGGACAGCTTGCGGCTCACCGTTGCCAACCGCGGGCCCATGCTGGCACCGGACATCGCGGCCTCGCTGTTCGAGTCCATGGTGTCGCGGCGCGGCGCCGAGAACAGGTTGCACTTTGGCCTTGGGCTGTACGTGGTGCGTGTCATCGCGGAGCAACACGGCGGATCCGTTCGGGCCATGAACCTCGTGGACGGTTCGGGCGTTGCCGTCATCGTTCGTTTGCCGGTGGTGGATGCCGTCGGCGAGGTCGCGGAACGCCCCGCCGCACCCGTGGCGGCCGCGGGGTAAGAGTCCGCGGCGTACAGCCTTTTGGACGCTCTTAGCAACGTCTCACGGAGACGCGCAAGGAAGCGGCCGGTCTCCTATCGGGCTTGGTCGGTGTCGTGGCAAACCGCGTTTGGTAGGCTCTGCCGGGATCGGTTTGGAGGGTCGGTTGAAAACACCGCGCCCGATCAGTTACGTCGAGACGTACGTGCCGCGGCAACATGGGCGCAGTTTCGTCTGGCATGTCCGCGAGGCACGGCGCATCGGCGCATTGCCCCGTGCATTCCGGGAGCGGGATCTCAGGATGGCATGTCCGGGCTGGGCATGGCGAACGTACTTCAAGTTCCCCGACCGCCACCCTGATCTCTTCGCCCGGGGCGCAGGTCGCCACTACAGGCTGATCGAGGAGCAAGTTTCCCCCGGTGGGTGCATTCGTTCCCGCTAACCCGATGCAACCGGGCCGTCTGGACGGGGATGTTACAGTTCAAAGGGTTGGGGGCGTTTCCGCTCGTCGGCCCGCCGGGGGATCTGAACAGTACGGCAGCGCGGCCAGGGAGGTGGCGAGCCGCCGGGTGAGGGGTTGGCGGTGCTACCGTTGCAAGCGGCTACGGTTTCAATGCGGTGCGCCGGAAGCGTCAGCCAGGCCCCGCAGCTAGCAATAGTTCCTGGCGGTTGTGTTCGAGTAGCACCGCCCGGTTAACGCTGAGCGGCCAGAGTACGCGACCGATGACCTTGTTGGTGTGCCGATAAGGCGTTGGCCCACGTTCTGACAACACGCGCACGTGGCTCGCATCGCGTAGCTCGAACCGGAGCCCCGTCAAGTCCGCCACGGTTGTGAATGCGGCGAATGCGTGCCCGCGGGAGCCACTGTGCAGGTGCTTGCGCAGCGCCCGGCCGAACTCCCTGAGATCGTCCGCGCTCAGGTAGTTGAGGAAGTCCCAGAACAGGCAGATGTCGTAACGGACATCCCCCATGTCTTGGAACAGTCGCCCTGCCGCCGCCATCCCCGGCTCGCCTTCGCCGAGATCGTCGAATAGGTCCGCGAAGACAACATGGCAGCGGAAGCCGCCGAAAAAACGAACGCTGTCCGCGCCGCCGGGCCCGACGTCCAAGACGGTCAGCCGCCGACGCGGGTCGATGTCTCGAAAAATCTGCGGCAGAAGCCGCGAGACCAGTTCACTTCGCTGGTCGACGGCGAGACCCGCCGTCAAGGTCAGGCCTGCCCGGCAACTTGCCTGGTCGATCCGTCCCCGGAGGTGCGTGCTTCGGCTTGCGCCGGTCGGGTCTGGGGCGCAGGTTTCTTGGTCTCGGCGGGCGGATCCATATCGATGCTGCCCTTGAACTTCCCACCATCGACCAGGATGACACGCGGTGCGACGATGGTGCCTTCCATCTGACCCGTCGCCGTAATGATGACCTTGTCGACGCAGTGAATGTCGCCTGCCACCCGGCCTTCTATCTGAACCGAGCTTGCCGAGACGTCCGCCTCGACGTGCCCCCCCTTGGACACCAGGAGCGAGTTCTTCGGCAACGAGATCTTGCCCTGGAACCGACCCGAGACAGTGACGTCCTCATCGCCGGACAACTCGCCGTTCACGAGCAAAGCAGCGCCGATGATCGCCGGGCCGGCGGGCGGCGGCTGCTGCGTCGCGGTCGGTGGCGGCTCCGACGCCGGTCTGCCCCCCGGTGCGGGCGGCGTCTGTGCCGGTCGGGCCTGATCCTTGCGCTTGTCGAACATGGGCGACTCCCGGTTGCAAGACGCTACATCATAGCGCCTTTTACGGGAACAAACGCCAAGCGAGGCGCGTTTACGCGGTGTAGCCGCTTGCTCTTTCGCCCGCAGCGGCCGTCGTTCCTGCGTACCGCCGGTCGTCGACCTCTCGTCGCAAAAGGGTGAGTTCCGCCTTGAGCGCGTCTCGTCCGGCCTGCGCGGCCGGGTCCGTCGGGTAGTACGCGAGCTCCGTCGCGGGATCGCCTGCGATGCGAGTACCGATCAACACCCGCGCATCACCGTAGTCGTAGGGTTTGGCACGATGCAACAGAGCGCGGTTGTCCCACAGCAACGTGTCCCCCGGTTGCCACTCGTGGCTGTACACCCGCGCAGGATCGGAGACGACGAAGTCCACCAAGCCGCGCAGCAGCGCCCTGCTCTCTTCGCGCTCAAGGCCCGGGATTCCGAAGGCGTGGCGTCCCACGAAAAGGTTCTTCACACCGGTTTCGGGATGCACCTTGACGAGCGGCCGGAGGTACGCCTCACCGTGGTAGATGCTGTTCCGATCCTGGGGTGGGAAGTCGCCGACGTCGTTGGCTTGCGAGAACTGCGTCGAGTGATAGGCGCACAACGCGGCGATTCGGTCCTTCGTGGCTGCATCGAGAGCGGCGTAGCCTGCGCGCATGTCGGCCAGTTCCGTTTCGCCGCCGGTCGACGGGACCTTCACGGCTGAGAGCATTGCGCACTTGCTGCTGATGGGCTTGTACGTGGAGTCCGTGTGCCACGCTTCGTTACCGACGTTGGTCCGCATCCGCTGCGTATTCAAGCCGTAGATCCGCCCGTAGCGGCCCTCGGCACTGCGCTCTTGGTTGGACATCGGACTGGCTGCGAACTCAAGCTCGCCGAATCGTGCCCCGAACGCGGCGCTTCCCTCATCCGACAGGAACTGGCCCGGGAACAGCAGGAATCCGTACTTGAGGAACGCGGCGTGGATTTCAGCGAACGCGTTGTCGGTTAGTGAATCCAAGGCGACCTCGGTGACGACTGCACCGAAGACCTTGCCGGGTACTGGAGTGATGTGCATGCCTTGTGTGCGCAGAGCCTCGACAGTTGTGAATATACCGCGCCGCGGCTTCGGGCGTCGCTATCCCGCCAAGCGGAACTCCGCCCCGACGGCGAGTTCACCTTCGCACACGACTTCGCCGCGCTCGACCATGTACGCCATCGCTGCGAACACGCTCCGCGCGGCCGCCGGATGAAGCTGTTTCGCCACCCCGGCGTACATCGTCGGGACCATCTCCGCGATTCGGTGAATCCCCCGGCTCAAGCATCGGCGAATCTGGTCTTCGCGTTCGCGCCGGTGGGCGATGAACGCTCGCACATGGGGCTTCGGCTCCGTGATCGCCGGACCGTGGGTCGGCCAGTAGACCGCGTCGTCCCGTTCGAGCAACACCTCGAGGCTCGCCATGTAGCTCTTCATATCTCCGTCCGGCGGCGAAATCACGCTTGTCGACCAGCCCATGACGTGATCGCCGGAGAACAGGACACGGCCTTGGCGAAGGGCGTAGCAGATATGGTTCGATGTATGACCCGGCGTGTACACGCACTCCACGGACCACCCGTCCCCTTCGATGATTTCCCCGCCGGCGACCGTGACATCCGGCGTGAAGTCCATGTCGCCGCCCTCCTCGACCTGCACGCCGTCCGCGACTTTCCCCGCGCCATGAGGTCCGAAGCCGAACGTCGGCGCGTCCGTGTGGTCCGCCAGGAGGCGGCAACCGGGCGAGTGATCCATGTGCGTATGCGTCACCAGCATGTGGGTGATGGTCTCTCCTTGCGTGGCACGGGCAATCGCTTCGATATGGGCGGCATCCGCAGGGCCCGGGTCAATCACGGCAACGTCGCCGCGGCCCAAGATGTAGGTACCGGTCCCGTAAAGGGTGAACGCGCTCGGATTGCGGGCAATGACGCGCCGGAGCCCGGGCGCTAGCTCCGCAACTTCGCCATACGCGAAGTCGAGGTCGCGCTTGAACGGAATGTCTGCCAATGGATTCCCCTACCTCGGCCGGATGCGTAAGCCTACAACCAAGCCATTCTAGCCCGGCTGCCGCGATCGTTCGCCCTCGACCCGCTATTGCGTCCCTATTGCGAATCTGGGCCAAGCGGCGTCGCCTCGGCTTGCCACTGCTCGCGCTGCTCTCGCCACCGCCCGATGCCTGGGGTCACTGCGAGGGCTAGGTCGAGATACTGAAGAGCCTCCGGGCGCATACCGACGGTGTATGCCTCACGGGCTGCGTCCGCCAGTCGTGTCGCCGACACCGACAGCAGCCTGAGGCCGTCGCTGTTGTCGGGGTCGAGCCGGAGCGCTTCGCGCAAGAGCGCCACGGCGTTGTTGTCCGCGTCCGGACCGGTCACGTAGCCTTGCCGATAGAGTTCCTCCGCCTTGGCAATCAGGTCGTTGACGGTGTCGATGCGCAGCAACTCCTCGTCGTAGCGCATCGCCATCTGTGCCACCAATTCATCGCCGATGTCGGCTGCGGCCGCCTGGTCCTTGAAATCGCGAGCTGCGTCCAACGCCCCATCGCGCAGCAGCGCGTCGAACTGCGCAAGGACGGACGCTGCGATTTCCGACAATGCCTGCAAGGCGATCTCGTTGTCCGGATCCGTGGCTAGCACGCGCCGATATAGATCCAATGGATTCGCCCCGCGGGGAGCGATCAACGCTCCGGCTTGGCGGAGATCCGCCGCTTGCTGCAGGTCGGCGTCGATTTCCTCTTGGAGTTCCGTAGCGGCGTCGAGGGTCTTCCGCACGGTTTCGATGCCCGGGAACTCCGCATCGGCGGCGACGGCGCGCTGCAGACTGACGCGCGCTGCGGCAATGTCGCTTGGCGCCAAGCGTTCGGCCGCCGCACCGTAGTGCGAGGCGACTTCGGTCAGGCCCTGGACCGCACGCTCGTTGCCCGGGTCTAGGCGCAGCACCTCCTTGTACGAGGCGATGGCAGCGTCGGCAGCGCGTGCATCGGCAAGCCCACGCCGTGCGAGCTGCCGACTGGTGTCAGCCAGCAGTTCCTGCACCTGTCGCTGGTCTTCAAGGCGGCGGACCAGGCGGGGCAACTCGACATCGCTCGGGAACAGCGCCGCAAGTTCATCGAGCTTCGCGTCGGCAAGCCCGACGTCGCCGTCGTCTAGGGCACTGTCGATCTCGCTCCGCCAGCGTTCTACAGCCCTCTCGATCGCTCCGGTCGCACCAGTATGGTTCGCTTCTACGGCCAAGACCCGCCGATAGGCCGATACCACGGCACCTAAGCTCTGATTCCGATCCGAGCTCAAGTTTTCCGCCTGCTCCCAGGCCAACACCGCATCCGGATGCTCAGCAAGGCCGATGAAGGCCAGTGCACGGGTCCAGCCGCTTTGATTCGAGACGTAGCTGACGCCCGCGACGGCGACCACGAGCGAGATCAGCATCGCCGCCAACACCGGCCGACTGAACGCCACCGGCGACCGAGCTTCGCCCGGGGGCGCTGGCCGCTGCCGCACGTGGGTGCTCTCGGCGGACTCGATCTCCTGCGCCGACACCGCCTCGGTGCGCACAACCGCGTCCGGTACGACGTCGTCGGCACGCAGGCCGTCCAACGCCGCCGCGAGTTCCAGGCCGCTTTCGAACCGCTCCTCGGGCGACTTCGCCAACAGCCGATCGACGATCGGGCGGAAGGCGGCAAACTGCAGTGGCAGCGGCGGTTCGTGCAGGCGTACCACGGTGCCGCCTGGGACGCCGGTTCGGGTCGCGTCCGGCAGGTGGCCTGTCAGCATTTGGTAGAAGATCACGCCGAGACTGTAGAAATCCGAGCGCGGGCTTAAAGGTCCTCCCGCGGCTTGTTCCGGGCTGCAATAGGGAGTGAACCGGGCTGCGGTCGATGGAGGCATCGCGAAGCCGGAGACGCGGACACCGCCCTGCTCGTCAAACAGGACATTCCCCGGGCGGAGGTCACCGTGGATCACGCCGCGACCGTGGGCGTAGTCCAGCGCTGCCGCGATGTCCTTGGTCGCCATCAAAAGGTTCTGGAGGTGCAAGCCATTGGCAAGGTTGTGGTCGAGATCGCCGCCGCGCACGTATTCCATGACCCGGTAGTACGCGCCCTCGCGCTTGCCGGCCTCCAAGACCCGAACGATGTTGGGGTGATCAAGCGTTTGGGCAGCTCGTCCACCCTGGGCGAAACGCTTGTCGAGATCCGGATCATCCATGGCCACCGGGGTCACCTTGATGGCGACCGTCCCGCCGCGCGCGTGGTGAGATGCCGAGTAGACATGCGACCGCGCACCGCGGCCGATTTCGACTTGCAGGGCGTACCCCGGGATCTCTACCTCAGCCATCGACGATGCCTTCCGGTGCGGCGGACATATCGGGGAGCCGGTCCCTTGGATCTTGTTCGAGGGTGATCGAGACCAGCTCACCCGACACGAACCGGCCGAGGACGAAACGCCCGTCCTCGATGTATGCCGATCCATCGAGCCGCACGGCCGTGCCGCGACCATGCGCCAAGCCATTAATGCATTGGTCGCCGTGGAACATCCACGGCGCGCTGTCGATGACGAGCTCGCAGCGCTCGACCGCCATGACGTCGGTTGCGGCGACCAGTCGACCAGCGTCCCAGACCTCGAAGGACAGCTCGCCGGCGGGAGTCTCCTTCACGCCCGGCCCGTTTTTTCGGTCAAAGGCGAAGTGTCCCTTGTATAGCGTTCCGTCCCGCGAGCGGTAGTGGCCTAGTCCGTGTCGTTCGTCGTCGGCGAAGCTCCCCCGATAGCGCGTTCCGTCCTGCGAAAGTTCGCCGCGGCCAGTCTTGGTGCCGTTCTCGAACTGACCCTCGTAGACCGTTCCGTCCGGGTACTCGTAGATGCCGTCACCATGCGGAATACCCGCCAACACTGCGCCCCGGTAACGGGCCCCGTTGCGCCATAGGTAGCTGCCTTCGCCGGTGCGCTCGCCGTCCACGAAGTCCCCTTCGTAGACGTCGCCATTGGTCCACTCGAGTCGGCCGCGACCGGACATGGCGTCGTACTGGAACTCGCCGGTGTAGACGTCGCCGGTTGGCAACCGCAACGTCCCTTGGCCGTGGCGCAGGCCGTTGTCGAACTGGCCCTCGTACCGGGTCCCGTCGGGCCACGTGAGCACGCCGTGCCCCGATCGAACGCCGTCCACGAGTTCGCCTTCATAGACCAGTCCGTCCCGGTCGCCTTCGCGTGCCTCGGCCGCCGCGAGCAGGCACGCCAGGGTGAAGGAGACAAATAGGTTTGCCCGCAAGGCGCTGCGTGGGTTCATGTCCACTCCGCAACTTGGGCGGAAAACGATGCGCGCAGTCTGTCGGATTAGCGGTTCGCTCGGCAAGTTGACGGCCGCGAACACCAGCGAGGCAGCGCGCGCCGGTTGCGCGTGTGTCCTCGTGGACAACCATGTAACCTAGTCGAGATTGGTCGGGCGTTCGCCCGCCGACATGGAACCTAGCCGGACATGCGCATCGTACCGAGCGACGCAACCCTGGGCGCGGTCGTGACAGACGTCGACCTCGGCTCGCTTGGCGAGGCGATGTTCGCTGCAATCGAATCGGCGTGGCACCACTACGCGGTCCTGGTGTTCCCGGGCCAAGCGTTGACGGACCAGGAGCACATCGCGTTCACGCGACGCTTCGGTCGCCTGGAGCGCGGCCTGAAGCGCGCGGCCACGGCCGGCGTGGGCCGGCTATCGAATGTGGACCGCAACGGCACAGTGGTGCCGGCGGCGAACATACAAGCCAGGTTCCAGCGCGGCAATCGCGAGTGGCATTCAGACAGTTCGTACAAGCGGGTCGGTGCCAAGGCATCGATCCTCGCCGCGCACGTGACCCCTACCGAGGGAGGGGAGACCGAATGGGCCGACATGCGTGCTGCTTGGGCAGCCCTTGAGCCATCGCAGCAGGAATGGCTGGCCGACAAGATCGCCGTGCACAGCTATCGATTCAGCCACACCTGGCACGGCGGATTGGAGATCCTTAACGACGAGGATCTCGCTGGACTGCCGCCGGTCGAGCATCCGCTGAGGCGCATCCATCCTGACACGGGTCGGCCATGCCTCTTCGTTGGGCGACACGCGAGCCACATCGTCGGCGAGGACGTCGACAGCTCGCGGCGTTTGCTCCGCGACCTGACCCGCGAGGCCTGCCAGCCGCCTCGTGTCTGGCGACACGCTTGGCAACCCGGTGACATCGGAATCTGGGACAACCGCTGTGTCCTGCATCGCGGCCGGCCCTGGCCCGCGGACGAACCGCGCGTCATGGCCCGCTCGACGGTGGCCGGAGACGAACCCGACAACGAGTGGGCCGTGCCGTAGCGGCCCCAGGACGTTGCGCCGACTCGAGCCCCTCGCTCGAAACATCGCCTAGGCGCATGTACAGTGCAGTCACTGCGCAGGCAGGCTCGACGGTGGTCCATGTTCAACAATCCGTTTGACTCGTTTCACAACACGGTTGCCGAAGCGAAGGAAGAACGCGAGCGGCTGTACCGGCTGCTGACCATCTCCACGCCCCGGGAGCGGCTTCTCGTCATCGGCATCGCCGTGTTGTTGCTCGTTCTCGCGGCATGGCTCGTTCTCGGCGGTGTCGCACGCACGGTCGGCGTGGTCGGTGTCCTGGTGGAGCCCGGCAGCGCCGCGGTCGAAGCAAACCGGTCCGTAGAGGCCTTAGTGTGGGTGGAACGCGACGTCGCGCCGCGGCTGGCACCCGGGATGCGCGTGGTCGTCGAAGTCGCCAGGGCAGACGCGGAAGCGGAACCCTTAGGCGGACATATCGCCACGATCGCTTCCGTGCCCTACTCCGGGCCGCTCGCGGGGTTGGAAGCCACAGCGCCGGTGTCCGTACATCGAGTCGACATCACACTCGACGAAGGGTCGGACTTCCAAGCCCCCGCTGGCACACCGTGCCGTATCGCCATCGAACTCCGGCGGCAGTCTCCGGCCACGCTTTTCGGAGTGAGGCACCCGTAGGGTGCGCCTGGGTAGATCCAGCCGGGCAAGTGGCGCGCAGGCTTTGGATCCGCGGAAACGCAGGATCACCACGCCCACTGTCCTGCAGATGCACGCGACGGAGTGTGGCGCCGCCTGCATCGGCAGCGTGTTGGGCTACTTCGGGCGGTGGGCCCCGCTTACGGAACTGCGCGAGAAGTGCGAGGTCAGCCGCGATGGCAGCAGCGCCGCGAGTATCGCGCGCGCGGCCCGGCACTACGGCCTCGAGTGCAACGGCTTAAGCGTTCGCGCCGAGCAGCTCCGAAAGCTGGAACTGCCGCTGATCCTGTTCTGGCAGTTCAGCCACTTCGTCGTCCTCGAAGGGTTCGACGCCGAGAATTTCTATCTCAACGACCCGGCCACGGGTCGCCGAAGGATTGCTGCGGACGAGTTCACCCGCAGCTACAGCGGAATCGCGCTGCGATTCAAGCGCGGATCCGACTTCGAGCCTGGCGGCGAACGCCCAGGCCTCGTTACTCAATTGCGCGCCTTGCTGGGCGAGTCCCGGGGCGTCCTGGCGGTGGCGCTCGCCTGCGCGTTGATGCTGACGCTGTTGACGCTGGTGGTCCCCGTATCGCTCGGCGTCTTC
Organism: Candidatus Azotimanducaceae bacterium; assembly: GCA_965203685.1. Lineage (GTDB taxonomy): Bacteria > Pseudomonadota > Gammaproteobacteria > Pseudomonadales > Azotimanducaceae > VXYL01. The sequence goes on along the minus strand of OZ241908.1, from coordinate 2,487,592 downwards.
GTGGACGATGTCGTCGACAGCCGTGGATCCTGGGACGGACTGGTGGCCGCCTTGCTTGGCGGTGGGATCCTGGTGTACGTCCTCGCCCTGCTCAAACACAGGTTCCTTAGGCGACTCGCGGTCAGGATTTCGGTAATCGGATACGACCAGGGCCTTTCGCGCATGCTCAGGCTGCCGATGGAGTTCTTTGCCCACCGGCTGGTAGGCGACCTCACGGATCGGGTCTCGTCGATCGACAGGATCGCGAAGAGCCTGACAGATCGTTTTCTCGTGCTCCTCATCGACATGGCTATGAGCACGATTCTGCTCGTGGCCATGCTGGCATACGACGTCCTCCTCACCCTTCTCGTCGTGGCACTTGCGCTCCTCCATGGCGTGCTCGCGCGTGCCCTCAACCCGCTCCGGGCCGTACGTAGCCAAGCGATGCGGCGCGAACAAGGCCTGCTGATCGGCGTCGGGATGCAGATGCTGAATCACGCGGACAACCTGCGGATGACAGGATCGGACGACCGTTTCTTCGCACGCTGGAGCGGTCAACAGGCGCGGGAGCTACACGCACGCCAGCTCTTTTCCGAACTCGGCTCGGTCAACACGGCGCTTCCTGGCCTGATCGCGGTGTTGCGGGCCGCCGCGATCCTCGGGCTGGGCGGAAGCCTGGTGCTGAAAGGCGAGATGAGCTTGGGGACGCTGGTTGGGTTCTACATCTTGGCGGAGATGTTTCTCGCGCCCGTCGGGCGGTTCCTTGAGTTCTCCGATCGGCGACAAGCCCTCGAAACGGATCTGCAGCGCCTCGACGACGTTGGCGGAACCGCTGAAGACCCGGCCACCCCCAGCCGGCGAAGCGCCCGGTCGGGGTCCATCCCGACGTTCAACGGCCGTCTACAACTCGCCGGCCAACTCGAGCTGCGCGATGTCACTTTCGGCTTCAACCGGAGCCGCCCGCCGCTGCTGAAGGACTTCAGCCTCGTGATCCAACCGGGCCAGCGCGTAGCCGTTGTCGGTCCTAGCGGGTCGGGCAAATCGACCTTGGCGCGCCTGGTAGCCGGTGTCTACCGCCCGTGGTCGGGGGAGATCCTGTTCGACGGCCATCCAAGGGACGAGATCCCCGAGGAAGTCCTGCGCCGCTCCATATCCATGGTGGATCAGGAGGTCGTTCTCTTTTCGGGGTCTCTGCGGGACAACATCACGCTGTGGAACCCGGCCATTCCGGACGAGCCCATCATCGCCGCAGCACGGGATGCCCGCATCCATGAAGAAATTCTCAGGAGACCCCGCGGCTACGGCACCCCCGTCGAGGAGGGAGGGGTGAACTTCAGCGGCGGCCAACGGCAGCGGCTGGAGATTGCGCGTGCGCTTACCGGGAATCCGACGGTGCTCATCCTCGACGAGGCCACCAGCGCGCTCGACGCGGCGACCGAGGAGGAAATCGACGATGCCCTGCGCCGACGCGGCGTGACCTGCCTGATCGTAGCGCACCGCCTCAGCACGGTGCGCGACTGCGACGAGATCATCGTGCTCGAGGGCGGCGTCGAAGTGCAGCGCGGCGTCCACGAAGATTTGATTGCCGACGAAACAGGCACCTACTACAAGCTGGTGAGGTCGGGCTGATGCCACAAGCGGGCACGAGCCACCCATCCCTGGCGGATCTCGCCGCCCGTTCCGGCACGGCTGTGCCATGCGCGGGCAACCTGCCGGTCAAGCTCGACGATCCCGACAGCGCGTGGTTCATCGAGCGGGGCGCCGTCAACCTTTTCGTTGTCGAGTTCCAGGATGGATCGGAACGGGCCGCGCCACAACACCTACTCCGCCGCGAGTCAGGCTGGCTGCTGCCCGGCGTCGCTCCCGACCGGGGCGAAGCCGGTGAAGGGACGTCGCTCAGTATCGTCGCCAAGGGGTTGCCCGGCACGCTCCTCAAGCGGCTGCCGGCGTCCACCCTAGCCGAGGTGCACCCGGCGGAACTGGCGGAGCAGATCGATACGTGGCTCGCCGCCTTCACTGACACGTTGGCGCGTTTCGCGGGTCGCCTCCCGCCGCCGACCGCCTTGGCAGAACCTGGTATGACACGGACGCTTAAGCCCTGTGTTCTGTCCGTGAGGCGCGACGTGGTCTGGATCTCCGGAGTGCCCAGTGGCGCCGGGATGTACATGGACATCGTCGACCCGTCCGAGGTCGTCGAAGCGCACGTGTTCAAAGGGGCCGCGATACCGCTCTCCCGGACAAGCTGGCTCACCGTGTTCGACGAGGCGACCGTCGGCGGTGAGGCAACCGAGACGCTTGTGGCGCGGGGCACGGTGCAGGCAGCGCTGGCGGCCTTCCACGCGGTCGCCTTCGCCCTCGAACGGCTCAACCGCCGATTGGCCGTCGTGGACGAAGCGAACCTCGAACGGGCCCGGACGACGAGCCGCCACACGGCCGAGCAGGCTGCCCGCCAGCGGCTTTTCAACATCTACGACCGGCCGCTCGAGCGGGACGCCCCTGTCGAGGACACGGTGCTGATGGACGCCTTGCACATCATCGGCCGCCACCAAGGTGTCGCATTCAACGTTCCGAAGCGGTCGGGATCGGCCGACTCTCCGCTCGACCTCAACGACATCCTGGATGCGTCGGGAGTTCGCGCCCGCCGCGTGCGATTCCGTGACGAAGGCACGTGGTGGCGCGGTGACAGCAACGCACTGCTGGCGTTTCGGGCGGAGAACGGCCAGCCCGTTGCCCTGCTGCCCGGATTGTTCGGGCGTTACCGGGAGATCGATCCGGTCAGCAAGCGCAACATCCGGGTGACCGCGCGTCGCGCCAGCGCGTTGCAAGACGAAGGCTGGATGTTCTATCGACCGCTACCATCCGACGAGGCCAAGCCGGCAGACCTGCTACGCATGGCACTGCACGGATCGGCTGGCGACGTGACGCGCCTCGTTCTCGCCGGCATTCCCGGTGGCCTGATCAAGTTGCTGCCCGCGGTTGCGCTCGGATTCGTTGCGAGTCATGTCGTTGCTGGCACAAGCGCCGGCGTGCTCTACGCCGTGGCCGTGACCCTCGCGGGATTCGGCTTGCTCGGTGCGCTGCTGCACATGCTGCAGAGCACGGCCATGATGCGGCTCGAGGGGCGGGCGGCATCGCAGGTCGAGGCCGCGTTCTGGGACCGCCTGATGCGCCTTCCCTCGAAAGTCCTGCACCGGCATCCCGCGGGCGATCTGGCCATGTCCGGGATGGCTTTCCAGAATCTTCGCGACGGCCTGCAGGGAGCCGTTGCTGACGGTTTCCTGTCGGTCGTCTTTCTGCTTCCGGTGTTTGGCGTCATCTTCTTCTACGATCCCGCGCTCGGATCCATCACCCTCGGTTTCAGCGTGGTGTCGTTGCTGGTCACCGTGGCGATCGGATTGCGCCAACTCGCGCCTCATGGGCGCATGATCCGTGCAGTCCGCCGCGTGGCCGGCCGGCTATTCCAGATCCTAGGAGGCATCGCCAGGCTGCGCATGGAGAACGCCGAGGCGTCGGCGTTCGCGATCTGGGCCGACGACTATCGAGAGCAGAAGCGTGCCGAACTCGAACTCGGAGAGATCGAGGGACACTTGCGCGCATTCGGCACAGCTCTCCCGTTGCTTGCCGCAGGTGTGCTGCTTTTGGCCGTGGTGACGGTGGGTGAGCGGAACGTCCCCGTCGGCGACTTCCTGGTCGTCTACACGGTCTTCATCGCGTTCCAGTCCGCCATCGGCAGGCTCGGCGAATCCTTAAGCGCCGTTGCGGCCACGCTGCCCGCGTTTGTTCAGATGCGACCGCTACTCGCCGCCGTGCCCGAGACCGATATAGAAGGCGAGCCCGTGGAGCGACTGGGGGGCGAAGTCCTGTTCGACCACGTTTCGTTCCGATATGAGCGTGACGGCCCGCTGATTCTCAACGACGTGACGATTCATGCCCATCCGGGTGAGTTCGTCGCCATAGCCGGCGAATCCGGCGCGGGTAAGAGCACACTGTTCCGGCTTGCGCTTGGAGTCGACCTTCCCAGCGCCGGCGCGGTGTACTACGACGGGCGGGATCTTCGGCACCTGAACCTGAAACAGCTACGACGCAAGGTCGGTACCGTGCCGCAGGCTGTGCGACTGCATCCCCAGGATGTCTGGGACAACATCGTTACGCACCACGAGGGGACGACCACGGAAGAAGCATGGCAAATGGCCCGCACCGCAGCCATCGAACGCGAAATCAAGGCGATGCCCATGGGCATGATGACGATGGTCGGGGACGGCAGCGCCGTCCTGTCCGGCGGCGAGAGTCAGCGCGTCACGATCGCGCGGTCTCTGCTCGGTGGCCCGCGCGTCATGCTGCTTGACGAGGCTACCAACTGGCTCGACAACGAAAGCCAAGCCGAGGTGATGCGGAACCTTGCCGCGTTGACCTCGACCCGAATCGTCATTGCGCATCGCCTCTCCACGTTGGAGAGCGCTGACCGGATCTACGTGATGCAGGAGGGGACGGTGGTGCAATGCGGGACGTTCACGGAACTGATGGAAGTCGAGGGAGCTTTCAAGCAACTCGTCAGAAGGCAGCTCGCCTGAGCACACCTCTTGCGTAAACCGGGACCCTGATGACCGAACCCATGGACGCCACAGAGCGGCTGCGTGCAAAGGCTGGGAGAGACCCCGACTTCCGTGCGCGGTTGCTCGCGAATCCGAAGCAGGTGATCGAGGAGGAACTCGGGGTGAACCTGGCCGAGGGGCACGCGATTCATGTCCACGAAGAGACGGATACGGCGGCACACCTCGTCATCCCGCCGAAAGACAAGCAGAGCGCAGAAGAGCGGGAGGAAGCGCGGACCGGTGCCACATCGCTCGAGTTCCTAAAAAGGACGATGCACGATCCGGCCCCGCCGAAGCGCGAACCGGCTCGCCACGGGGTGGCCGTCGGCACACGAAACCTGTCGCCGGATGCGCTGGCGAACGCGGCGAAGGAGAGCATCCGGCGCGGTCTTGCCTTCCTGGAGTCCACCCTTGACGAGAACGGGGCTTGGCACTGCATCCGGTTCAATCTCGCAAGGCCCGAGGTCCCGCGACACTTCGAGAGACCTCCTTTCGTTTCCGCCCTTGGCGCGCTCGCCCTCGAAAGTTGCGATGAAGCACGGGCCAGGCAAGTTCGCGCGGCGACCCGCGAGTACCTTGTCCAGACCATGGAACATCCTGGCTTCTGGCGTTACTACCGGCACCTTCCCCAGGATCTCGACAGTACCGCGCTGTGTGGAATGGTCATTGGCTCGCACCCGTGGATCGCACTGGAGCGGAACGTCCCGCGAATCCTCGCCAACCGTGACGAGGACGGCCGGTTCATGACCTGGATCCTCGCGGCAGATGAACCGGACGTCGTGTCGAGTTTCCGCATCGAAGCCGACCCGGTCGTCAACGCGAACGTCATCGCATACCTTGGCGACCGCCCCGAGACGAGGGATGCCCAACGGTGGCTGGAATCCTTGATCGCGGAGGACGACGTCGAAGGCAAGTCCAAGTGGTATCCCGGCACGGTCACGGCCTATTACGCTCTCACGCGCGCCATGGTTCGCGCCCAGCCGGCCCTCGCCAGGCTGCGGCCGTTGCTCGCCGACCGGATATTGGGCTTGCGCGACGCACAGGGAGCTTTCGGCGACGTTCTGCACACGGCGCAGGCGGTCTCGGCGCTCCACAACATCGAGAGCCTCGATAGGATCGACGTGAAGCGCATTGCCGAGGATCTCATGGGCTCGCAGCAGGAAGACGGTAGCTGGCCGGAGTTGCTCGCGTTCGGGGATCAGGCGCTGAAGTGGGGGGCGATGGGGCAGATCGGACACGGTTCGGAGTCGGTGACTTCCGCGTTCTGCGTCGAGGCGCTCGTGCATCTCGAAAGAGCCCTGAGGGCGTGACGGATTGCCGGTCGATGGGGCCGGTGCTAGGATGAATTTCGGCGGGAGCGACGCCCCGTGGAGCAACTGCCATGGCGCAACAGACGGCTGTAGGTGGTGTCCCGAACCAGGGCGAGGCGGTCAGCCCGCACCGCATCGAGCCCAACTTCGCCAATGCTCTCCCGCACTACCTGCCGCTCGGCATCTTCCCCCTGATTTATCTCGCGGCTGTCCATGGTGGGTGGTGGCTATTGCCTCCGTTTCTCTTCATGAGCGTAGCGGGTCCGCTCGATCGCGCGCTGGGCCGGGATGGACGCACCATGGACCCGGCGGGAACGCCGGAACGTCGCCTGGTCTGGCACAACATGCCGGTCTGGGCGTGGGCTGTGCTGTGGCCGCCGACGCTCGTCTTCGGCCTGTGGCAGATCCTCGTCGCGAACCCGTTCGCGATCTGGGAAGAGGCGATCCTGGCGATCATCCTGACCATGGAAGCCCAGGCGGTGTTCGTTGTGGGTCACGAAATGGTGCACCGGCGCACGACCTGGGAACGACGCTTCGGCGAGTTTCTGCTTGCCTCCGCTTCCTACCCGCAGTACGCGACCGAGCATGTCTACATCCACCATGCCAAGGTCGGAACACCCCATGACGTCGGATCGGCGCCGAAGGGAGAGAGCTTCTGGAGGTACTTTCCCCGGGAAGTCGCAAGCAACTTGACCAACTCATGGCGGGTTTCGGGCGAACGCCTAGCGCGGCGCGGGCTTGCCCGGTGGCATTACAGCAATCCCTTCTGGCGCTACGGTGTCGCACTCGCGTTCTGGTATGGCCTGGTGCTCTGGATGGGCGGTGCCTGGGCCCTGCCCGTCTTCATCTTCCTGGGGCTTTCGTGCGTCTTTTCGATGAAGCTCAGCAACTACTTCCAGCACTACGGTCTGCGTCGTGTCCGCTTGCCGAACGGTCGCTGGGAAAAAGCCTTGCCGCGCCACTCGTGGAGCGCGGACTGGAAGTTCAGCAACTGGATGTTCTTCAACATGCAGCGGCATGCCGATCATCACGCGATGGCGTCCCGCCACTATCCGCTGCTCCAGGTCCTTGGGCCCGACGAGTCGCCGGAGTTGCCGGGCACCTACTCCGACATGATGAACATCGTGCTGAGACCGAAGCGCTGGTTCGAGAAGATGGACCCGTTGGTCGAGCAATGGCGCGAGCGGTTCTACCCGGAGGTCGACGACTGGAGCGCTTACGACAGCCGCGTGACCGCGGCGCGCCCCGATGCCTTCGATGCGATTGTCGAGATCTTCGCCGCCGCACCCCGGCTCGCGGCCTGGATCGAGCGCAACCCGGAGTTGCTGGACGTGCTGCACGATCGCGAGTTCACCGATCTCGATCTCCCGAAGGGTTTCGGGCCCGACCCGGAATCCGAGTCGATCGCCAGGAGGGGTCTCGCCAGGCTCTACTGGACGCGCGAGATGGGCGTACAGGAGATGAAAGACGCGGTCAGCGAGATACCGAGCGCCGACGCCAAGGAGACCGCCGAGGTGGTGCGGAACTGGTCGAACGACAAGGCGTTCCAGGTCGGCATGCATGTCGTACGCGGGAGCCTGTCGGCCCGGGAGGCGCAGGTCGCGCTATCCAACTTAGCCGAAGCGTCGCTCTCGACCGTCATCGCAGCCGTGGTCGCGGATGTCGTCGACCGCGTGGGAGCACGCGGCGCCGCGGGGGTTGCCGCGATCGCCTTGAACGATCTCGCCAGTCGTGAGGCGCATCCTGGTGTCGCGATGGATGTACTCCTTGTCCATGGCGGCTGGCGGCCGCGCGACGGCGAACGCCTGTCCCGGCGCTTCCACGACAGCATGCGAACCTTGGGGCGCGCTAGCCTCTTGTACTCCCCGGTTCCGAATGATTCGCCGTGTTGCGTAGCGCTGCCGCTCGGCGACTTGGCCATGTGCTGCAGCAACCTGGCGTCCGGCGAAAGCCCGGCCCTCACTAGGGCCAAGTGCATCTTCGAGTACGGCGACCTTGAGTTCGGCCGCCTGTTCGAAGAGGCCCGGCGCGAAGCCTTGGCGGGCTGGAGCGAAGACGAATCCTCCCGAGAGCCGCCTGCCAACCCAACGGACATGGGCGTAGCCGCCTACGCCAAGATGCGCGGCGGGCTGGACGATGTCGAGAGGGCAGCGCGGTTCCTGCAGTTGACCGATCCAGGAGCGGCTCTCGGCGACTCGGCTCCTACCGCGGCGGCGTTGTTTGCCCAACGGGGTCCCGATGCGCTCGCGCAGGCCGCGGACCTGTGGCGCGATCTGCAGGGCGTTACGTGCCTCGTCGGTGACGAAGGATTCGATGTGGCCACGGCTGGGTCGAAGGTCAAGGCCGTGATCGCGGACGCCTGCGGGTACGAGGACTTCGAGGCGCTGAATGCCGCAGTGGCCGAGATGGCATCGCGCGCGGCCGCCAAGATCCATACTCGCGTCCGGCGCGGCTAGCCAGGTGCAAGCACACACGGCGTCGAGCCCCGGGCTGGGGTTGCTCCCGAGGACCACGCCGGAGGACCAAGGGCGTGTGAAGCGTCCCGCGCTCGCCCCGCATCTGCAGTTCCACGAGATCGGCGAAGGGCAGATGCTGCTGGTCTCGGAGTCCTTCAACACCTTGTTGCACGGCAAGCTCTACGCGGACCTGCTGGCCCTGCTCGACGGGGAGCGCACGCTCGACGAGGTCGTGGCCGCGCTCGATGGGGCTCACGCCGCCACCGATGTGGTTACGGCAATCGGCTCACTTGCCGCGAGGGGCTACGTCGTCTCGGCGGACCATGGCATGGACCGCTCAAGGGCAGCCTATTGGTCGACGCTTGGTGCGTCGCCACGTTGGGTCGAACAGCGTCTGGCGACGTGCCGGGTCGCGGTTCACGGCGACGATGGACGGCTGGCGCGGCACTTGGAAACATCCGGCGGCAAGGCCGGGACAGCCGACGCCGATCTCACCGTCATCGTCTCCGATGACTACCTCGGCGAAGCACTCGCCGACGTGAACCGACGTCACCTCGAACGGGGGGCGCCGTGGCTACCCGTGCGCGCACGAGGCATGGAGCCGCTCTTCGGCCCGGTCTTTCGCGCGGATGGCGCGGGGCCATGCTGGGCGTGCCTCGCGTACCGGCTGCGCAGCCACCAAGAGGTCCACAACTTTCTGCGCAACTTCGCCGGGGAAGAACGGGCATTCAAGCCGTTCGCAACGGATCCGGCCGTCCTCGAGGCGCTCTACGGACTGATCGCGGCGGAAATCCTCAAGTGGCTGGTGCTGGACGAGGGCGCCCCGCTCCACGCGAACGCGATCACGATGGACGTTGGCACGTTCGCGACCTCCAAGCACAAGGTCGTGCGGCGGCCGCAATGCCCGGCCTGTGGCGACGAGGCCCTGTACCGGCCTGATCGGCCGCCGCTCCCGCTACGCCTCGGCGCGAGCCCCAAGGCGCATCGCAACAGCGGTGGTGCGCGTGTGGTTGCGCCGGAGGTCACCTTGGCGAAGTACAGGCACCTCGTGAGCCCCATCAGCGGTGTCGTGACATGGCTCTCGCGAACCACGGATGAGACCGATTCCTGGCTCCACGTGTACTGGGCCGGCAGCAATCTCGGCATGAGAAGCCGCAGCTTGAGTTCGCTCAGGCGCAGCCTGCGCAGCAAAAGCGCCGGCAAAGGCAGCACACGGCAGCAATCGGAGGTCAGCGCGCTCTGCGAAGCGGTCGAGCGCTACTCGGGAGCGTTGCACGGCGACGAGATTCGCGTCCGAAAGCGACTCGTCGACTTCGCCGGGAAAGACGAGGCGATCCACCCCAACGCGGCACAGCTTTTCAGCGACACCCAACTCGACAACGCGCGAAGCATCAACGCGAAGGGCCACCCCTACAACGTCGTTCCGCCGCGTCTTGCACCCGATGCCGAGGTCGACTGGACACCGGTGTGGTCGCTGACGGAGCAGCGGCATCGCTATTTGCCGACCTCCATGCTCTACAGCATGGCGCCGGAACAGCGCGGACCGTCGGACCTGATCGCCGACTCGAACGGCTGTGCCGCCGGCAACACGCTCGAAGAGGCGATCCTGCAAGGCTTCTATGAGCTTGCCGAGCGCGATGCCTTCGCCATCTGGTGGTACAACCGGTTGCCTGTGCCCGCAGTCGACCTCAGCAGCTTTGACGACGAGTACCTCGCCTCGGCCCCGAGCCAATACGCAGGCTACGAGCGAGATCTATGGATGCTCGACGTCACCTCGGACATCGGCATTCCCACGTTCGTTGCGCTCTCACGCAGACCGGACGGGGACACCGAGGACATCATCTACGGTGCCGGCTGCCATGCCGACCCGCGCCTGGCCGCCTTGCGTGCGCTCTGCGAACTGAACCAATGCCTCACTTGGCTGCCGCGGCCCGGCAAGCGCGATGGCCGGCCCATGGTCGACGATCCGCTGGCGCTTTGGTGGTGGAAGACCGCCCGGCTGGAAGACTGCCCCTGGCTCGTGCCGGCGACAAAGGAGACGGCCCCGACTTCTTCGGGCTACCAGGTGATCGAGTCGGCGGACACGCACGAGGACGTGGAGGTGTGCCGCGCACTGGTCGAGGAGCGTGGCATGGAGTTCCTGGTACTGGACCAGACCCGGCCGGACATCGGCATGCCCGTGGTGCGTGTCGTCGTACCGGGCATGCGACACTTCTGGCCAAGGTTCGCTCCCGGGCGACTGTATGACATCCCGGTCCGCATGGGCTACCGCGATCGTCCCCTCGCGGAGCCGGATTTGAACGCCGCACCCGTCATCGCGTGAGGACGCACGATGGACATTGACGAGGCGGTCACCCTCACCCAGGACTGTCTTGCTGCCGAGGGCGCGACCATGGCTGACCTACTTGGGTACTTCCGCAAGCAGGTATCGCCAGTTCTCGTCGGCGACTCGAACTGGGCGAGCATCCTTGAGTGCGCTGGACAACTGCCGATCTCGATGGGCGCCCTTCCCTTCGGCTTCGAACTGCCGCTGCACGATCGCCAGCCGCAGGCGGATTTCGGCGTCTCGCTAGCCAGCGGCACGACGCCGGCAGCGTTCTTCGCGGAACGCGAGCGAGCCGACGGGACGGATGAGGCGGCCGGGGCGATCGGGCGGTTGTTCCGACAGATGGATGCCGAAGACTCGCCCCTTCGCGAGATTGTCGGCCGCAAGCTGATGCTGGAGTACGACATCGGCTCTGCGAAGGAAGGCGAACGACCGCTCCCAGGGTTGTTCCTGCGACCCGGCGAACGCCCGATCGTCGGGGCCGGCGGCCAGGCCAAAGACGTCACCAGGGTGATTGACGCACTGGTGTCCTGCGTCGGCTGGGAGAGGAAGAACGCCGAACTCGCGTGTGCGGAGCAGGCTTACCTGGCACAGCCGGACGATACGCGGCTCGACTCGTTCGGCGTATTCCCTTCCCGGCCGCGGGCGATCCGCCTCGCGATCATGGGCTTCAAGACCCAGCAGGAGGTCGCCTGCTACCTTGAGAACACGGGTTGGCCAGGGGGGATCCCTGCTGTCGATTCGGTGATCTCCCGGTTCAGGGAGCGCGCGGAGGTGATCAGGACGGGGATCAACGTGGACGTGCTCGAAGAGGGCTTGGGCCCGACGCTCGGCCTGACACTCATCGTCAAGCAGCGCTACACCAAGGAGTCCCGGTACTGGCTGGACGGGCTCACCGACTGGGATCCCTTCCTCGAAGCCCTTGGCCAAGAGGACCTCGTGGTCCCGGAGAAGCTCGCAGAGCTCGCCCATTGGGTGTCCAAGCCGACGCCCCTCTTCGGCAAGTCTGGCCGCTTCGTCCTGCTGCGCGGCATTCACCATATCAAGCTGGTCGTGGCCGGAGACCGGCTTGAGAAGGCCAAGGCCTACGTGTTCATGGTGCTGTCGAGCGGCGTGTCGTTCTGACGCAGCGAGCTAGGACCAGCCTAGCCCTTGGGACACCTGGGCGTAGCTGGTCAACGGGACCGCGCACATGCGATCCCAGTCCGCCCTGTCGATGACGGGCTGCCGCAGCAGCTTGAGCATTCCGTCGAACTTGTCGAGGGCGGTGCAATCGACCGCCTCGGGGTCCGCCGCCTCGCGATGGCCCGGCCAGACGCGGTCCTTGGCATAGCGCCAGAACGCGCTGTCGTACCGAGAGCCTCGGGAATAGTGCCACCCGACGAACAGGCCGTAGCAGAGCATGTTGTTGACGAGGAAGCGATTGACGGTCGGCGCGTCGCGCTCGAGGTGCTCTATGGGCCGGTTGAGACGGATGTGGAGCACCATGCCGATCTGCAACTGTGCCGACACGATCGCCGTCGCCTCCAGGGGCTCCATGAAGGCCGCTGCGTTGCCAATTCGGGCTACCGCACCGTCAAATAGCTGTCGACGGACGAAGTTGGGGAATTGAAGGACGGCGCGTTGCTCGAACTCTGACACCCCGTCGGATTCGAGGAAGGCGTCGAAGTCCGCCTCCACTTCGGCAAGGTCCGTTACGTCGCGATTGAATATGTACCCGTAGGATGTGTGGACCGTAAGCGGAATCACGAACACCCAACCGTGCGGACGCGCCACGGCCCGCGTATAGGTGTGCTGCAGGATGGGCCCGCTGCTTGCCTCGAGGATTGCCGGCGCACGGCGGATGACGGCCGTGTTGGTGGGGATGAAGGAAATGTCGACGTGCTCCTCGGGATCGAGTGTCCGGGGGAACCCGCGGGCATCGAAGACCAAGTTGTAGCGTTCCGACGGCAGTCCGTCGAAGGCGACCTCCGCGCCGTCCCCCACCCGCGTGATGCCGACCACGTTCGCATCGATGTGCCGGGCGTGCGTATTTTCGTGCAGCAACTCGGCCATGAGATCGGCGGACAGGTGGTACGCGTAGGACACCTGCTGGGGTGTGAAGTAGTGGGTAAAGTCACGGCCGCGCTGCCCCCACCCTTCGAATGCGACGCCGTACTTGCGGGTTCCCCTTAGGCGCTGCTGGACTGTTTCGTGGGGGAGATTCGTCAGTCGCTGGAGTTCCTGGACCAGGCTAGGCCAACTCCCCTCCCCGACCCCGATGACTGGGATGCGCGAGTCGTAGATGTGGTGCAGTTCGTAGTCGCTGCCGGGGTGGAGACGGGTGACGCTGGCGGCCGCGAGGGAGCCCGCCGTTCCTCGCCCGACCACCGCGATCTTCCGGAGTGACTTGGCGCCTGGCTGTATCACAGTACGTGACTCCAACCGTCCGTGGTCCGGTCCGGCCCCAACCTGTTACGCCGGCGCTCTCATTGCTGCGCGTACCCACCGGCTAGGCGGTGGACTCACATCACGGCTACCGCGCTGCCGCGGGAAAGAGTGGATCGGCGACCGTCGGTGGACGTGCCGATTGGCGGGCTCGTGATCTACCAGCAGCAGCAAAGACCGGCCGAGATCGCTTCGAGTTGCTCCTCGGTGATGTTCGGATCCGGCGGCAAGGCGATATGCACCGTTTGCATGTCGCTCTCGTGAACCTTGATGGTCATCGACTCCGGTATCGTGATGCCCAGCTCGGCGCTGATCGTGGCACTTGGGTCATCGAGAAGCTGTTGCCGGAAACCGCTGTCCAACGCCGACTTCTCTACGATGTGCTGCAGCATTTCGTCGCCACTTCTCATCGCGTTCCTCCTGTACACAGGGAATCAACTGATTCGTGAAAAAAGCTAATACCACGGGCCGGTGCGCATGGCAACCGGTCACGACATTGTCAACCGCCTCAGCGCCCCCGGAAATCGGGCTCGCGCTTGTCTACGAAGGCCTGTGCGGCCAGCCGGTGATCCTCCGTTTCGAACGTCCGGGTCATGTGCTGGGCCTCGAGATCGAGCACGTCCGCGAGGGAACCCCGCTCGGCCGCATTGAGGTTCTTCTTCATGTAACCGAGGGCGATGGTCGGTAGCCGGGCGAGACGGTGCGCCCACGCATCGACCTGCGCGGGAAACTCGGTCGTGGGGTACGTGTGGTTCACGAGGCCGAGCCGCTTGGCTTCCTCCGCGTCGATGACATCGGCGGTGAAGTACAGTTCGCGCGCCTTGGCCGCCCCAACCAGGTGCGGCAGGAAATAGGAGCCGCCGTAGTCGCCAGCGAGGCCGATCCTCGCGAACGCCGTCGTGAACTTCGCATCCTCGGACGCGATTCGGATATCGCAGGCCAATGCAAACGACAGCCCGCCACCCGCGGCGGGCCCGGGAATCGCCGCCAGGGTAGGCTTCGGCATCTCGTGGAGCACGCGGCAGAATTCCGTGCTTGCACGCAGACCGGCAACGCGTTGCTCGAAACCTGGCCGGGGGCGTTTACCATCCGTCGGCGGCGCAGCACGCGCGAAGCCCTTGACGTCGCCCCCGGCGCAGAATGCGCCGCCGGCACCCGTCAACACCACCACGCGCACGGCGGGGTCGCGGGCAAGCCGCGGAATGGCCTCCTCCAAGCCAGCCGACATCTCGGCCGACAGCGCGTTGCGGGCCTCCGGTCGGTTCATGGTCAGGGTGGCGATGCCGTCGTCGAAGGTCTCGATCAAGTGCCCGGCCGGTTCGCCCATGACCTGCCCCATCCATTTGAAGCCGCGTATGCTACACGCTGGTCATGGGGCAACGAATGGACGAGTTGAGCAACTTCCGCGCCGAAACTCATGCCTGGCTGGCGGTGAACTGCCCGTCCGGTGCGCGCGGCCCGGGCGCGGTTCCGTGGGGCAGCCGCAAGGTTCCTCCGGCCGACGACTCGGCGCTTTGGCTTGCCCGCATGGCGGAGCGGGGATGGACCGTGCCCACCTGGCCGCGACGCTATGGCGGTGCCGAACTCGACAAGGACCAGTACGCGGTCCTGATCGACGAACTTAAGCGCATCGGTGCCCGGTCGCCGCTCACGGGTCGAGGCGTGAACTACATCGGCCCGACGATCCTGGAACTCGGCGACGACGATCAGAAGGCACGCTGGCTGCCTCGAATCGCCCGGGGCGATGGCGGCTGGGCGATGGGCTACTCGGAGCCTGGCGCGGGTTCCGACCTCGCCAGCCTGTCGCTCCGGGCCGTGCGCGACGGCGACCGCTACGTGCTGAACGGCCGCAAGATCTGGACCTCGGACGCCATGGACGCGGACTACATCTTCGTTTTGGCGCGAACCTCGCCGGATAAGCCAAAGCACCTCGGCATCAGCCTGATTCTCGTCGACATGGACCAGCCGGGCGTTCAGGTCCGACCGATCCGCCTCCTGTCCGGCGCATCCCCTTTCAACGAGACCTTGTTCGAGGACGCGTTCGCGAGCGCGGCGGACGTAGTCGGCGGTGTGGACAACGGCTGGACCGTCGGCAAGCGATTGCTGCAGTTCGAGCGCTCAACCCATGCCGGCATCAACATTTCCGGCTCGCAAGGCGGGCGGACGGCCGAGAGCGTGTTGCCCGATGCGATCAAGCGCTTTGCCGACGTCGCCGACGGGCGTATCGCCGACGCCGGGCTACGGGCCAAGTTGCTGTGCCACGAGATGAACGACCACGCGCAGCGCCTGACTCAACGCCGCGTGATCGAAGAGACCCGTGCTCGCGCGCCGGCATTCGCGTCGTCCGCGGTCAAGCTCACCGGGGCGTTGAACGCTCAACAAGGCCACGAACTGCTGATCGAGGCCATGGGGTGCCGGGGCTTGGGCTGGTCAGACGAGGGCTTCGATTCCGTCGAACTCGAGGCCACCCGCAACTGGCTGCGCCAGAAGGCGTTGACGATCGCCGGTGGCACCAAGGAGATCCAGCTCAACATCATCGCCAAGCGCGTTCTCGGCCTACCCGACTGATCGTGGACTTGCCCGCGTCGGAACTGCTACGTTACTGGCCATGGCTACTTTGAACGACGCAATCAACCACTTGGAAGCTGGCGACTGGGAGGCCGCGCACGCGATCGTGCAGAGCGACTCGACGGCCAACGGGCGTTGGGCACACGGCATCGTGCACATCATGGAGGGCGACCTCCGCAACGCCGGCTACTGGTACGGCCGTGCGGGACGCGAGATGCCCGGCTCGGGAGATGCAGTCTCCAAGGACGACGTGGCCGCGGAGATCGCGGCCCTCAGGGCCGCCTGCGGCTAAGCCGCCCCTAGGCTACGGCCCACGCGATGAAGGTCACAGGCCTCCGTCATCACATCGTCCACCCCGGCAGCGGTAAGAACCTCTGCTTCGTGCGGATCGATACGGACGACGGCGTCCACGGGTGGGGCGAGTGCTACACCCAGGGCGACCGCGATGTGCAGATCACCGCGCACCTCGACGCGCTTGCCCGCTATGTGATCGGTCGCGATCCGACCCGGATCCGCCAACTGACCCAAGGCGCCTACGATGACTTTGCCGCACGTCGCGGCGGCATGGACTACTACTGCGCCATCAGCGGCATCGAGCAGGCGCTTTGGGACATCGTCGGCAAGACGGCCGGGATGCCGGTGCATGGCCTGTTGGGCGGGGCTTGCCGGGACGCGATCCGCGTTTACGCCAACGGCTGGTCCGGCGGGGCCCGGACCCCGGCGGAACTCGGCGAGAAGGCGAAGGCCGTGGCCGCGCGCGGCTTCACCGCCATGAAGTTCGATCCCGTGCCAGGGCCGTGGCGGACTTTCGTTGACAAGACCGTGGAGCGCCGTGCCATCGACAACGTCTTCGCCGTACGCGACGCCGTCGGCGACGAGGTGGACATCCTCATCGAGATGCACCGCCGCTTGGCGCCGATGCACGCGGTGCGGATCGCGCGGGCCATCGAAGATGCATCGCCGTTCTGGTTCGAGGAACCGGTGCTGGCCGAGAACGTCCCGGCCCTCGCCCGCGCCAAGCGGGACATCCACATTCCCGTCGTCACGGGCGAGGCCTTGTACACCAAGTTCGACTTCCGCGAAGTCTTCGAGACCGCCGCAGCCGACATCATCAATCCGGACGTGTGCAACGTCGGCGGGATCCTGGAACTGAAGGAGATCGCGGCCATGGCCGAGGCGTACTTCGTCGCCGTCTCGCCGCACAACTACAACAGCACGACCGTCGGCCTCGCGGCGACCCTTCAGGCGTCCGCGGTGATGCCCAATTTCCTGATCACCGAGTACTTCGTCAATTTCGAAGCACTCGGCGAGGAGATCGCCCACGAGCCTTGGCGGGTGCGCGACGGGATGATCGAACTGACCGACACGCCGGGGCTCGGTATCGACCTCGACGAAGAGGCGCTCGCGCGCTTCCCGTACGAGGCATTCCCCCAGCGGCGGCTCGGGGATTAACGGGGGGTTGGTGGAGCCAGCCGGGATCGAACCGGCGACCTCTACAATGCCATTGTAGCGCTCTCCCAGCTGAGCTATGGCCCCACGCGGTCGAGAGAGGCGGTCATACTAAGGTCGCCTTACTTGCACATCAAGTCGCGCCCGTAACGAGCATGGACTTCGTTGCGGCGCCGCCGAGCGACGTAGCACAATCGAAGTGTGTAGTGCCACGAGGCAGGCAAATGACGAATCGGATAGCGGGGTCGTTCCGGATCGCGTTGGCGCTTGCGGTGATGGCATTGGTGAGCGCCTGCGTGACCAGTCCGACCGGCCGTACCCAACTGCTCATCGTGCCGCCCGATTTGGCGATCGTCGAGTCCGCACGCGCGTACGCAGCAACGGTTCGTAACTTAGACGCGGACGACAAGCTCCTCGACGATCCAATCCTTGCGGATCGCATCCAAGGAATCGCGGGCCGGGTTGTCGGCGCTGCGGTGACGAGATATCCGCACACCGCCGATTGGCAGTGGAGCGTGGCCCTGATCGACGAGCCGACGGTGGTCAACGCGTGGTGCATGGCCGGCGGGCGCATGGCGGTCTACAGCGGCTTGGTGGAGCGGCTCGCACTGTCGGACGACGAGTTCGCGCACATCATGGGTCACGAGATCGCACATGCCGTCGCCAACCATACCGCTGAACGGATGTCGGTGGCCTTGATCACCCAGGCCGGGTTGATCTCCGCCTCGAGGGCAGTGGACGACGAGGACCGTGGCGCTCTCACGGCTGCGGCCGTTGCGGCGAACCTTGCGGTGACCTTGCCGAATAGCCGCGTCTCGGAAGCGGAAGCCGACGAGATGGGCATCGAGTTCGCGATCCGGGCAGGCTACGAGCCGGACGCGGGCGTGTCGCTTTGGCGCAAGATGGAAGCCGAGGGAGGCGCGCGGGCACCGCAGTTCTTGAGTTCGCACCCATCGCCGGCCAACCGGCGCGAAGCGTTGTCGGCGTTGGCCGACGACCTGCGTCATCTTCGCCCCACGCAGCGACCGGCGACCCACGCCGTCGAGATCATCACGGGTGGCCCGTCACAGCGTTAAGGCGTTGAAGAATGCGCGGACGTCCTCGAACCGCTTGCGGTTCGCGTCCGCCATTCCGGCTTGGCTCGTTACGGCAGTGCCCGGTAGCTTCGCTCCAGGCGCTTCCCTTCCTTCTTGCTGACACCGCCGAGCGCTTCGATGGCGCTGCGCAGCCGCGACCGGACGAGATCGCGGCCTAGGAAGGCCAGCGAGTCGAAGAGCGGCAGAGTGACCGCGCGACCGGAAACCGCGATGAAGAGCGGGCTCAAGAAATCCCGCATCTTGATGTCCATGGCATCGGCCAGGGATTTGATGGCGGCGTAGAGCGTATCGCGCTGCCAGTCGTCCAGGGTCTCGAGTCGACGCGAGGCATGGTCGAGGATCCGTCTGCAATCCTCGGCTCGAAGCGTCTTGTGCTCGAAGTCCACCTCTGTCAGCGCGGCTCGCTCGCCGAGCAGGTAGTCGACTTGGGGCAGGATGTCGATGAGCCGCTCCGTGCGCGTTTGCACCAGCGGCGCAATTGACGCCAGGTTGTCCCGGTTCAGCGCCCAGTCCGCGACACGATCCATGAACTGGTCCGGGCTCAAGGCGCGGACGTATTGCCCGTTCATCCAGTCGAGCTTGGCGAGGTCGAAGACTGGCCCACCCATGGACACCCGGTCGAGGTCGAAAGCGGCCGTCATCTCGTCGACCGTGAACAACTCCCGCTCGTCCGGCATGGAGTAGCCCATCAATCCGAGATAGTTGAGCAGCGCCTCCGGCAGGTAGCCCGTGCGGCGGTAGTAGTTGAGGCCGGTCGGATTCTTGCGTTTTGAGAGCTTGCTGCGGTCGGGATTGCGCAACAGCGGCAGGTGGTAGTGGGCGGGCATTTGCCAACCGAATGCGTCGTAGAGCAATTGGTGCTTGGGGAACGAACTGATCCATTCCTCGCCGCGCAAGACGTGGCTGATGCGCATCAGGTGGTCGTCGACGACCACGGCCAAGTGGTAGGTGGGGAAGCCGTCGGACTTGATCAGCACTTGGCTGTCGACCTGGCGCCACGGGATCGTGATCTCGCCGCGCAGGCCGTCGACGAACCGACAGTCGCCCTCGTCCGGGACGCGTAGCCGCACGACGTGCGCTTCGCCCTGGGCAATTCGCGCTGCAGCCTGTTCGGGATCGAGACCCTGGCAGTGCCCGTCGTAGCGCGGCGTCTCGCCACGGGCCTGTTGTTCGCGACGGACCTGGCCAAGCCGTTCCGGCGTGCAGAAACAAGGGAATGCAGCACCCGATTGAAGCAGTTTCTCTGCATGCTCGCGGTAGATGTCAAGCCGTTCGCTTTGCCGATAGGGGCCGAACTCGCCGCCGACATCAGGCCCTTCGTCCCAGTCGAGTCCGGTCCAGCGCAGCGCATCGAAGATGGCCTGCTCGGACGCTTGGGAGCTACGCGCCTGGTCGGTGTCTTCGATGCGTAGGATGAACTGACCGCCCTGGCTCTTGGCGAAGACACGGTTGAACAACGCCATGTAGGCGGTTCCGACGTGGGGGTCGCCGGTAGGGCTTGGGGCGACGCGGGTGCGAATGGTCATGGTCAGTTGCCAACCGGCCAGTGATGCACTTGGATCTCGGTCATCGGGAAATCCCTGACGTTGGCCGTCGCGAGCGCGGCGCCGACGCCGGCTGCAGCGGCGGCAATCAGGCAGTCGGCCTGGTGGAGTGTGACGCCCTTTCTTGCGAACGTCCGACGCCATTCACCCGCTTGAATGCCCTCGGCGATGCCGAGGGGCGCAAGGCGCAGCCCGTTGAACAGCCGCCTCGCGTAGGGTTCTTCATTCGGGAGTAGCCCGCGCCAGATCTCCTCGACGGAAATCACACATGCCCACGGTTCAGTGCCGGTGCGGCGCAGGGACGCGACCTGTCCGGCCGCTGGTCGACCGCGCAGTGCATCGATCAAAACCGTGGAATCCAACAGCAGTCGAGCCATCTTCAGTGGCTACGATTACTGCGCTGTTCCCTGACCCAGGCAGCCGGATCATCATCCCACTCGTGGCCAGTGTCCGGGAGCCGGCCTAGGGCCGCTTCGATGTCGTCCCAACGCCGCTCGTCGTCCAACCCACGGCGGATCAACTCGACAAGGAACGCGCTCCGACGTCGAACGCCCGCCCGCCGGTCGAGTTCGGCGACGAGCTCATCATCTAACGCTATGTGTATTCGCATGGGCTTACATTAGCACACTATGGGAATGTCGCTTACTTGCCCGGGAATGCGGATGCGAACCGCAAGCGGTTCGGGGACGTCCACGCACCGCTCAGTGGAAGTTTCGTGCTTCGAACTTCGGCTCTCCCGGGGCCTCGTCGCTGGCGAGTTCGCGAAGCTTGTGGCTCAAGTCCCGCGCATGCCCCGCGATCACGTGGATGACGGCACCCTCGCGTTCCACCACGCCCTTGATGGCGATGAGTTGACTCTGCAGCAGCACGGCGCGGAAGCGTTCGAGGATCGACTTCCAGACGATCACGTTGCTGTTGCCGGTCTCGTCCTCCAAGGTCATGAACACGACGCCGGAAGGACCGCTCGGACGTTGCCGGCAGGTGACGATGCCCGCGATCTGAACGAAGTTTCCCTGCACGTAGCCGTCGAGATCCCGTGCCGTTCGGCAATTTCTGAACTCCGGTTCATTGCGTAGGAGGGCCAGCGGATGGGGGCCGAGGGAGAGACCGAGATAGCGGTAGTCGGCCAGCATCTCCTTGGCAGCACCCGGTCCGTCTAGAGCGACCTCGGTGTGATAAGGCGCGGTCTCCCGCTGGATCTGCAAGGGGCGGTCGACGCCAGCCGCGTCCCAGTGCGCCTGGTAGCGATGACCGGATAGCGTCTTCAAGGCCCCGGCACGCGCCAGGCAGGTGAGCGCCCGATCGTCGAGGGCGGCGCGTGCGGTCAGGTCATCGATGTCGCGGAAAGGCTGCCCCTCTTCGACCCGGCGCCCCGCCTCTTCGTGGAGCCCCTTGACGCGCCGCATCCCGATCCGCAGCGCCGGTTGCGGGCGACGATAGCCGGGCACGGGTTCCAGCGGGGTCTCCAGCCTGTGGTCCCAGCCGCTCACCTGCACATCGGCGGGTCGTACGTCGATGCCGTGGGCGGTGGCGTCCTTGACCAACTGGGAGGGGCTGTAGAAGCCCATGGGCAGACTGTTCAGGATGCCGCAGTAGAAGGCCGCGGGCTCGTGGCACTTCAGCCACGCGGAGATGTAGACCAGGAGCGCGAAACTCGCGGAATGGGATTCCGGGAAGCCGTATTCGCCAAAACCCTTGATCTGCTCGAACACCCGCTCCGCAAAATCCCGGTCGTGGCCGCGCTCGAGCATGCCGTTGATC
The DNA here is from genome assembly GCA_965203685.1 of Candidatus Azotimanducaceae bacterium. Taxonomy (GTDB): domain Bacteria; phylum Pseudomonadota; class Gammaproteobacteria; order Pseudomonadales; family Azotimanducaceae; genus VXYL01. Next base: position 2,466,083 of record OZ241908.1, on the reverse strand, counting down.
AGCTTGCGTTCGAAGGGCTCGAGGCCCCCGTGCCGCTTCCACGCTGCCATCGCGCGCCGTAGCGAATCCGCTTCTCCCGCCGAGAATCCCGCGGCGACCATCGCGAGTTCGATGACCTGCTCCTGGAAGATCGGGATGCCGAGGGTGCGTTCGAGGACCTGTCGCACCGCGTCGTTGGAATAGGTCACCGCCTCCTCGCCTTTCCGGCGGCGAAGGTACGGATGCACCATGTTTCCCTGGATCGGGCCCGGGCGGACGATCGCCACCTCGATCACCAAGTCGTAGTAGTTGGCAGGCTTGAGGCGCGGCAGCATGGACATCTGCGCCCTGGACTCCACCTGGAAGACGCCCACGCTGTCGGCTTTCTGCAGCATGGCGTAGGTCTCCGGATCCTCCGGCGGGATCTCGCTCATCGTCGCCGGGCGGCCGTGATGCTCCGCCACCAGCGCGAGTGCCTTGCGAATCGCTGTCAGCATGCCGAGGCCGAGGACGTCCACCTTCAGGAGCCCGAGCGCCTCGAGATCGTCCTTGTCCCACTGGATGACCGTGCGCTCGTCCATGGCAGCGTTCTCGATCGGCGCCAGTTCCGCGAGCGGACCGGCAGCGATCACGAACCCGCCGACATGCTGAGAAAGATGCCTAGGGAAGCCCAATATCTCGTTGACGAGCAACAGAAATTGCCGGACAAGATGGCCGTTCGGATCGATTCCCGCGGCCCGGAAGCGCTTCTCGATCTCGTCGCGCTTGTCCCACCAGGACATGGACTTTGCAAGGAGATCCACGAAGTCGACATCGAAGCCGAGCGCCTTGCCGACGTCGCGGATGGCGCTGCGCGGCCGATAGGTGATGAGCGTCGCCGCCAGCGCCGCCCGGTCCCGGCCGTAGCGGTGGTAGATGTACTGGATCACCTCCTCGCGCCGCTCGTGCTCGAAGTCGACGTCGATGTCCGGCGGTTCGTTGCGCTCCCGGGACACGAATCGTTCGAACAGGAGATGCATCCGCGCCGGATCCACCTCGGTGACGCCGAGGCAGTAGCACACCGCCGAATTGGCGGCGGAGCCTCGACCCTGGCAGAGAATGCCTTGGCTCTTCGCGAAGCGGACGACGTCGTGCACGGTGAGGAAGAAGTACTCGTAGCGCAACTCCGCGATGAGCTTCAGTTCCTTCTCGACGAGTTCCGCCACATCGGTCGGCATGCCGGATGGCCAGCGCTCGGCAGCCCCGGCCTCGGTCAGTTGACGCAGATGCTTGGCAGGCGTCAATCCCAGTGGCACCAGTTCGCGCGGATACTCGTAGCGCAGTTCGTCGAGGCGAAACGTGCAGCGGTCGGCAAGGACCATGGTCTCGGCGAGCATCTCCCTCGGATAGATCGCCTTCAGCGCTTGCAACGGCTTCAGGTGGCGCTCGCGGTTCTGATCGATCCCTCTACCGAGGTCGTGCACCGGGCACTTCAGACGGATGGCGGTCAGCACGTCCTGCAGGGGTTTGCGGGCCGAGGTATGCATGACGGCGCCGTTGCTGGCGATCACCGGCAGATCGAGGCGCATCGAAAGATCGAGGATCCGGGTGGTCTTGCACGTGTCGTCGCATTCGGAGAACAGTTCAAGGCATAGCCAAAGATTCGGTAGCAACGACTTGATTTCCTGACCCTTCTCTAGATTAGTTGCCATCGGCTCTCGATCAGGGATCCAGATCGCGAGGCAATCTCTCACCTGCTCAAGGTCGGAAATCTCGAGCGAGTACTCTCCCTTGGGCGCCCGCCGACGTGCCACCGTGATGAGCGTCGAGAGTTGGCCGTAGGCGGATCGGTCCGGTGCGAGCACCACGAGGCGGGTCGGGGTGCCTTCTCCCTCTTCCTTGCTTGCGAGGGGCAAGCCCCTCGCGCTCCCCGGCTGAGGGCTCTTGCTTGCGAGGGGCAAGCCCCTCGCGCTCCCCGGCTGAGGGCTCTCCCCGATCAAGAACTCCGAACCGACGATGAGCTTGATGTCGAGCTTCCGGGCCTCCTGGTGCGCGCGTACGACGCCGGCCACCGAGCATTCGTCGGTGATCGCTATGGCCCGGTAGCCGAGTTCCGAAGCTGCTCGCACCAGTTCCTCCGGATGCGATGCACCCCGCAGGAAGGTGAAGTTCGAGACTGCGTGCAGCTCCGCGAAGTCCATGCAGATTGCGCTTGATTACTGTATATACATCCATGTAGTCTGTACTGCCCGCGATAGAAAAACAAGCGTCTGCGTAGAGTTATGTCCGTTCAAACCACCGCGCTCGAGGCACCTTGGCAGTCCAACATCGAAGGGCTGTGGCGCGCCCGGGAACTTCCCCGACACCAAGTGGCCGACGTCGGCATCAGCACCGGCTTTCCAGCGCTTGACGACGTGCTTGCCGATCGGGGCTGGCCTCCCGCGGGGCTCGTTGAATTGCTCTCGGAGGACTACGGCATCGGTGAACTGCGCCTGTTGAGTCCCGCACTTGCGTCGCTATTGAGTGCCGACGAGCGCTGCATCGCTTGGGTCAATCCGCCCCACCTGCCCTACGCACCTGCCCTACAGGCGGTAGGCATCGATCCCTCCCGCATCCTCCTGGTCAATGCCAACGACCATGCCGAGGCGCTTTGGGCGCTCGAGCAGGCCTGTAAGGCCGGTGCGTGCAGTGCCGTGCTTGGGTGGCTAGAGCCCTCAGCCGGGGAGCGCGAGGGGCTTGCCCCACGCATGAAAGAGCCGAAGGTGCGGTTCACCGAGATTCGTCGCCTGCAGTTCGCAGCCAAGCAGGGACGCACGTGGGCAAACCTGTTTCGCCCAGTCAGGGCTTCCCGGGAAGCGTCCGCGGCGGAATTGCGGTTGCGGCTCGGCCCCTTGTCCGAAGACCGGCTCAACGTCGACATCGTCAAACGGCGCGGTGGATGGCCGCTGCCGGGGATCGAACTGCCCTTGAGCGTCGGACTGACACAGCGCCGCCATCGCTTGGGCGAAGCGCTCGAGCAATGGCGACGCAAGCGCTTCGCTGCGGCCTCCCGCTGACAGGTGCGCCTTGTTCTGGCTCGCGGCACATTTCCCTATGCTGGGCTTCGAGGTCCAGCGTAGCGGCGAGGCCGAGGCGAGCCGCCCAGCGGTCCTAGTCCACGACAATCGCGTCTGCCAAGCCGATGAGCGTGCCCTGCAAGCCGGCATCGCTCTCGGCAGCACGTTGGCGACCGCGCACAGCATCGCGCCTGAACTCGAGCATTTCCCGTTCGACACTGAACTGCAGACCAAGCATCTCGAAGTCCTGGCCCAAGCTGCCTACCGCTTCAGTTCCGAGGTCAGCCTGGCACCCCCTGACGCCTTGCTGATCGAGGGCAGCAGAAGCCTGCGGCTGTTCGGCGACAGCGACGCCCTCAGGAAAATGGTTTCGCAACTCTACGAACGCCTTGGACACGCACGCCACCTAGCGACGGCACCAACCCCAATGGCGGCGCTGGTCCTCTCCCGGGCCGGCTTGGGCGATCGTCTCGGCGAGGCGATGGCGACTGTCCGCGCCGCCCCGCTCGCGGCGATGGATCTCACCGAGAAGGAACTCGAGCGGCTGGCCAACATGGGCATGACCCGGGTGGGACAACTGCTGGAACTGCCGATGGGAGAACTCGGCAAGCGCTTCACCGCCGAACTCGTCGATGTGCTCGACCGCCTGACCGGCCGTCGCGCCGACCCGAGAGAGACCATCCAACCCGCGGAGCGCTTCCACTCGCGCCTGCACCTCCTAGAGCCGATTCGCGGCAAGGATCCCCTGCTCTTCCCCATGCGACGTCTTGCCGACGAACTCTCGCGCTGGCTGAAGGCCCGCTGCCTTGGTGCGCAAACCTTGACCTGGTCCTATACCCCGTTCGCCGACCGGGCCGTCACGCTCGACGTGAGGTTCGCGAAGCCGCGCACCGATGCCAAGTCGTTCTTGAGCCTGACCCAGCTTCAACTCGACCGCGCCGAATTGCCCGAAGAGGTGATGACCGTCTCGTTGCGCGCCCGGCAGATCACACCGCTATCCCTGGCATCCGAGGATCTGCTCACGCTTGCCGATGATCGCGGCAACACCTCGCAAGCCGAACTCGTGGACCGCCTGGCCGCCAAGCTTGGCAGCGAGGCAGTCGCGGGGCTCGGGATGGCGGATGACCACCGGCCCGAACTCGCCTGGCGTTGGCAGGCACCGGGCGGCCGACGCGGGGTGCGGGCGAGGACGCTCGCGCACCGGCACGCCCAGGCTACTCCCGCATCGACCAACGGGGGCGACCGACCACTGTGGCTCCTCGACCCGCCACGTCCGGTCAATGCCAAACGTTTCAGGCTCCTCGACGGGCCTGAGCGGATCGACGTCGGCTGGTGGGAGGACGACGCTCGTGCGCTCGCGCGGGACTACTTCGTGGCGATGGAACAAAGCGGTGCGCGCTGCTGGTTGTACCGTGACCAAGAGCAGCGGTGGTATCTGCATGGGTACTTTTCTTGAGGGCCGGAGCTTGTCGATGCCCACCGGAATCCATGCTTCCGAGCGTGCGAGCAACGTTTGGAAGGCATCGTCCCTTGAAGTATGATTTCCTTGTTTCAGGATTTTAAGGAAAGCTGATGCTGGCAAAGCTAACCGCCAAGAACCAACTCACCTTGCCAAAGGCCATCGTTTCGCATTTCCCTGGGGTCGGATACTTCGATGTCTCCGAAGAGTCCGGGCGGATCGTCCTCGCCCCGGTGTCAAGCGACATCAGAAACTGACCCCTTGGCGACACGAAAACTGACCCCCTTTTGTCGTTGAACCTGCGCCTTGAATGCACTTCCGCCGACGACCCGCGCCGAATCTGGCGGGTTGGCCGCGACAGCAGCGGTGGACGCCGCACTCGACTCCGCCGCCGGCCCGGCTGGGCCTCGATGTCGCGCGCCGGTCGGTGACGACCGGAAGTACCCTTCCGGTCGTCGTCAACCTCTTCGCCGCGGCAGTCGCCGCGTCACCCGCAGGGCCGGAACGAAGTGGAGGAGGCGCGTAGCGCCTTGACGCGGCGACTGCCGTGGCGTTGCCGGCGTGCACCCTCCGGAGCACGGTGGACCGCGGCGGTGCGGCTGCGAGCGGCGGGCCTCGTCGAGCCTGGACGTCGGCTCCGGGGAGCAGGCTCACGCCGATGCCTGCGCCAGCGGCTTCGTGGAGGCGTTGAGCACGCCGGCGCGGCGCTTCTCGCGCAGCCGGTAGCTCTCCCCGGTGATGGTCAGCACATGGCTGTGGTGCAGCAGGCGGTCGAGGATGGCGGTGGCCACCACGGCGTCGCCGAACACCTCGCCCCACTCGGCCACCGAGCGGTTCGACGTGACCAGGATGCTGCCGCGCTCGTAGCGGCGCGACACCAGCTGGAAGAACAGGTGCGCCGCATGGCGCTCGAAGGGCAGGTAGCCGAGTTCGTCGACGATGAGCAGCTTCGGCTTGGCGTAGAACGCCAGGCGTTCGTCGAGACTGCCCTCGCTGTGCGCCTTGACCAGCGACGCCATGACCGCCTGCGCCGTCGCGAACAGCACCGAGTAGCCTTGGCGGATCGCCTCCCGGCCCAGGGCGATCGCCAGATGCGACTTGCCGACTCCCGGCGGACCCAGCAGCAGGGCTGCGTCGCCGTGCGCCACCCAGCGCGACGTCGCCAGTTCGCGGATCTGGCGCTTGTCGACGCTCGGCTGCGCCTTGAAGTCGAAGTCGGCGAGTTCGCGCACCGCCGGGAAGTGGGCGATCTTCATCGCCATCTCGAGGCGCCGCTCGTCCTTGCGCGCCACCTCCCGGCCGACCAGGAACGCCACCGCCTCGCGCAGCGTCAACTGCTTCTCGGCCGCCTCGTCGAGCAGGCTGTCGAGCTGGTCCCGGATGCAGGTCAGCTTGAGCCGCGTGAGGTGCTCGACCAGTGTCTCGTGGTCCATGTCAGAAGCTCCCGCCGGCGACCGCCGCGTACTCGTCGAGCGGGCGCAGCAGCGCCGGCTCGGCGCTGGCCGCGGCTTGTCCTTCGCCATCGCGCGGACCCGTGTTGATGCCGTCGAGATGCGTCCGGTCGACGATCCGCCCGTGGCGCCCGACATGCTCGTCGTGCTCCGCGACGAGCTCGCGGCCGTGGCGCACGCGCACCCGGCCGCCGCTCACCGCCACCTGCACGCGTTCGCCGATCAGCCGCCACGGCACCGAGTAGGCGTTGGTGTCCACCGTCACCGCGCAGTCCGCGTGCACCGTGCGCACCAGATCGCGCAGCTGGCCGAACGGCGGCCTGCCGGCGCACGGCGCGAGCCGGTCCGCCTCGTCGCGTTCGAAGCGCGCCAGCGGCGCCTCGCCCGTGGTGCCGTGCCGGCGCACGTCGGCGACCTCCCGCATCCACCACGCCAGGTGTGCCCGCAGGGCGCCGAGGCTGTCGAACGCGTGGCCGGCGATGGCGTTGCGCTTGACGTAGCGCACGCCGTTCTCGTCCTTGCCCTTGGTCCGCGCCCGGTACGGCGCGCACGCCCGCGGCCGGAACCCCCAGTGCGACGCGAACGCCGCGAAGCGCGCGTTGAACTCCACCTCGCGCGTCGCCGCGTCGTGGTGCGCCACCAGCGCCTTCGGGTTGTCCACCAGAACCTCGTCCGCGACGCCGCCGAAGTGCCCGAACGCCCCTTCGATGCCCGCGAACCACGTCGACTGCCGCTCGTGCGCGAACGCCTGCGCGTAGGTGCGGCGCGAGTACCCCAGCGTCGCCACGAACAGATGCACGCGAACCGGTTCCCCGCCCACCGGGATCCGGCTCGTGCCGAAGTCGATCTGCAGCTGCCGCCCCGGCGGCGTCTCGAAGCGCACCGTCGCCTTCGCCTCCGCGGCCAGCCGACGCCGGTACGGCGCCACCGCACGCTCCACCGTCCTGAGGCTGACGTCGATCGACAGCTCGCGCGCGAGGTCCTGGCGCACCACCTCCGCGTTGCCGCGGTGCCGGCTGAGGCGCTCCTCGAGCCACGCCTCCAGACCGGCAAGCTTGCCGTTCCGACGCGGGCCGCCGTACGCCACCCAGCCCTGCGCCTCGACGTAGCGCTTCACCGTGTTCCGGCTGCACCCGAACTCCCGGGCGATCCGCCGCGTCCCCCAGCCGAGTTCGTAGAGGCCCAGCATGGCCTCCACCTCGTCCGGCTTCCTCATCCCTGGCCTCCGCGATCCTCCTGACCGCGGCACATCGTGACACTTCCCCATGCTTCTCGACTCCTGTTGACCCCTTCGAATGGGGGTCAGTTTTTGTGTCGCCTGGGGGTCAGTTTTACGTGTCGCCTAACACCCGGTTAGAGTCAACCAAGCAGATGCCGTGCGCACTAGACTGGCTGAACTCGGAATCGACGAGTCCGACATCAAAGACGCCATCCGCTGGGCTCGCGAAAACCGGTGACTGCGCCCCGCGTCGTACTTGACACCAACGTCTTGGTTTCCGCATTGGTGTCCCGGACCGGCAACCCAGCGGCATTGCGCATTGCATGGCAGGCCGAGCGCATCCGGCCGATGGCCAGTCATGAGACCGCGTCTGAGCTGATTCGCGTGTTGGCGTGTCCGAAGTTCCAGCTAACGGACACCGCACGCGAAGACCTCCTGGCGGAGTATCTGCCATGGTGCGAATCGATCACCGTTCCAGCCGACATCGTCACACCCGAGGTTCGCGACCCCGACGACCGCATGTTCCTTCGCCTCGCTCTCTCCAGCCGCGCGGATGCGCTGGTCACTGGCGACGAGGACTTGCTTTCGCTCGTGGAGTCGTTCCCGATCGCTATCGTCAAGCCCGCGGTGATCATGGGGTGCCTCAACCCGGCCTCGCCGAGGTAGGTCGTCTTGTCAAGCCGTTGGCACACGCGCATGGACCTTGCGTAAACTGCCGTCGATCCGTCGACTGATCCGACGGCGGTTTGGGAGAGACAACATGATGCTCGTCGAGCAAATCTGGACCGGCAACGCCTATCGGAACTTCAACTACCTGATCGCGTGCTCGGAGACCGGCGAGGCGCTCGCCGTCGACCCGCTTGACTACAACAAGTGTCTGGCCGGTGCCAAGGACAAGGGGTGGGAGATCACGCAAGTACTGAACACCCACGAGCACGGTGATCACACGGGCGGCAACGCGCCGATGATCGAGGCGACCGGGGCCAAGCTGCTTGCCCATGCCGGTGCCGGATCACGGATCAGCGGTATCGACATTGGCCTGAGTGCTGGCGACACCGTTACCGTCGGGCGCTCGGTCGAACTGCTCGCCATGGACACGCCCGGCCACACCATGAGCCACGTCTGCCTGCTCTCGAAGACCGACCAGCCCGCACTGTTCAGCGGTGACACGCTGTTCAACGCCGGTGCGGGCAACTGCCATGGCGGCGGCCACCCCGAGGAACTCTACGAGACCTTCGTCAAACAGCTTGCCGAACTGCCGGACGACACGCAGGTCTACCCGGGTCACGACTACCTCACCAACAACCTCGCCTTCACGTTGGATCGCGAACCCGACAACGTGGCGGCGTCCGACCTATTGGCCGACCTCGAGACGAGCCACGATCCCGGCCGAGCGATGGTGACGACGTTGGCCCAGGAAAAGGAGTTCAATACGTTCTTCCGCCTAACGAGCAGCACCGTCATCGCCAAGCTCCGCGAAGCGTTTCCCGACCTTTCCGAAGAGCCGTCACCCAAGGATGTGTTCCTGAAGCTTCGGGAACTACGCAATAGCTGGTGACCGCCAACCCGGGCGATTGAGCGGTCGCCCCCGGGTTCCCGTCCGCCGCCCCGTTGGCCTACCGGATCCGGCTGGGGTCCGTTTCCAACTTTAGAGCCGCATCGCTACGCGAGTTGGTGGATCAGCGCTTCCCGCGTTTCCGTATCGAAGGTGGCGTAGGTGCCTGTGCCCGCCGGCGGACGGGGCTGCGAGCAGGATCCGGGATTGATGACGGTGACATCCCCTGCACGATGTACCAACGGCACGTGCGTATGGCCGAAACAGACCATGTCGTAGGGCATCCGAGCGAAAGCATCCAGTCGCCGGCTGCCCGGGTGGATGTACTCGTCCTCGCCGAGTCCCGTATGCGTCATGAGCACCCGCACGCCACCGAAGTCAAACTCGCGCATGGACGGCGCATCGGCGAGGAACGCCAAGGACGCTGCGGGGAACGTGCGACGGCACTTCTCCAGGTAGTCGGGATTCCGCCCGCCGAACAGCACCGCCTCGTGGTTGCCTTGGATGCAATGGACGCCGTGATCGACCAAGAGCGCCACGGTGTCGGCACAGAACTCGTACTCGCTCACCGCGTCCCCCGGGCAGAGGATCGCGTCCACCGCCGACATCTCGGCCAGCACGCGCGACAGTGCCTCGGCATCACCATGAATGTCGGAAACGATGCCGATGCGCACGGTCAAGCCCCTCAGATTCTGCGACGATTCAGCTTACCCGCCTTTCGGTCTCCGCGCATAATCGGACGCCACCCCCCCCCTCCACGGAGTAAACCATCCACTGTGCAGTCCTGCGGGGACACCGCCGAGTACAATCAGCAGACTGGTATGAAATACCCCGAAGTGACGATCCGCGGCAGCCCTGGCGTCGTTCTGGCCCGGGTGGCGCCGACGTTGCTCTCGTTGTTTGGCGCCGACAGCATCGTGCTTGGTGGCGGGACGGTCTTGGCCGCGCGCTGGAACCACCGAGTGAGCACCGACATCGACCTGTTTACCAACCTTGAGCACTACCAAGATCGGGTCGCCGACCGTCGAGAAACAGTCGCTTCCACGCTGTGCCGCCTACTCTCCGACGCAGCAGATGGAGCGGTCGAGGTGGAACGAGGCTGGCTTCGAATCCACTTCCCGGAAGGGCCAGCCGCGCTGATGACTATCCCGCGCCCTACCATCCGAGACCCGCACCCGGAGATCGCCGCGGGAACGGACATCCGCACGGAAAGCACCGCCGAGATTCTCGCCAGGAAACTCCAGAGTCGAATGCTTGACCTCGGCGTGCTCACGGACCGCGACCTCTACGACCTTTTGGTGGCGCGGGAGCGCGATCCCGTTGCGCTACGGCGTGTCTTGACGTCCGTTACCGACGCCGAGCGGGCGGCCATCGCGAGCGAACTCCGGAGCCTTCCCGGAAACTGGTCGAGCGGTGAACCGGTACGTGATCCTGCCTACCCAGACCTGCTGCGAGGCCTAGCGCTACAGGCACGACGGCTGTTCGAGTCCGATCCGGCGAGCATTGGGGCGAACGAGCACCGCCGATGATCAAGTTCGAAGCAGTGCGCAACGCGTACCACCACCCGCCTCCCCCCGGCGACCACGTGCCGACGATTGAGGAGCGGGTTGCCGCGTTCGAGCGCCAACGCGTGGCAGACGCCGTAGCGCGTGGGATCGACCTGAAAGCAACCGCGTTGGGCGAACACGGCTCCCTTATCGGCGGCCCCGGGAAGCCGCCAACGCGCTTCGAGGGAGGTCGGCGCGCGGAAGACATGGTGCGCATGCCGCCAATGCCGCTGCCATGGTTCGATCATCCGAACGCGCACCTCCGCACGTCCTGTGACGCCCCCGATGCCTATCTCGAAACGCTGTCTGCCGACCACTTGGCCGGCTACCATCCGCGTCCCGACGGTCGCAGGCTACGGGCGCTCCTTCGGGCGGAGACGCTCACGGACCAAGAGGCACACTTGGTGGAGCAGTTTCTCGCACGACTGCGCATGGTTGAACTCGCTTCGCTCCTCAGCCGGGGTGGACTCACGGTCTACGAGATCGCTCGGGCCATGCTGCTGTCCGGGAGCGCGACACCCGGGAAGACGCATTGGATGAACCAGTTCGCGACAAAGCCACAATAGACCGCTCCGCCCCGCAAAGTTGCCAGAGGTGCTTACAGGTGCGGCGCTCGTCTGGCCGAGCGCGACACTCCCCAGGTCGCGAAGATCAGCGGTTCGGCGCGGTCGACAGGTTCGTCAGGTGACCCGTCGGGCTCGACAGGAGGTTGACCACCAGGAGAGGACCGTCCGCCGTCACGTGTAGCCGCCACTTCCCGATGCCATCGCCCAAGGCACCGTCGATGCCCGAGGTCCCGGACTCCAGTTCGGAGGCAGTCAGCGTCGCCGAGTCACCGGCCGGAACCGTCAACCGGACAATGCTCCCGGGCGATGAGCCCGTATCGTCAACGCCCTTGATCGAAACATGCACAGCCGCTGCACTCCGGTTGACGAGTCGCAATCGGCTCCGCTGATTCAGGTTGCTACCTGGGTTGAACGTCTTGACACGATACTGCCCGGCCACGGCGGGCACGACATCGTGCATGGCGGTTAGGAATCCGTCCGCGGTACGAATGTAGGCAAGGACATCCACCAGCGGGGGGCTCTCCAACTCCAGCCACCAGTCGCCATTGCCCGACCCCGTCGACCCCGTCAAGCCCTTCTTGACGTTGCCCAGTTCGAGATCGGTGGAGTTGAAGTGCACCGTCTCGCCAGGGCCGAGCGCGAGCGCGAGCGGAGAATAGACCCAGTCGCTCTCGTCGTACGCCGTGATCGTAACGTCGGCAGCCTCGTGTGCATGGTTGACCACCCGGACGAACCCTTCGCGGCCGTGCTGGTCGGCCGCCGACGGGAAAACCGGCACGACGTGCGTGCCGTCGTCGTTCCGGTGGGGCTTCGTCGAGAGGTTGGTGATGTGCCCCGGGGGTGCGGACATCAGGCTCATCACGACCAACGGGCGGTCAGCGCCGACCGTCAGACGCCACTTGCCTGTCCCGTCGCCAAGCGCGCCGCCAGACCCCGTGCCGGACTCCAGTTCGGTCCCGGCCACCGTCACCGCCTGTTCGGCAGGCACCTCGATGGTCGCAACGCCGCCGGGCGACTGCCCGGTGTCGTCGACGCCGGTGACGGATACCGCGAGCGTTTCGGCGGTCGGGTTCACGATTCGCAGCCGGCTCACCTGGTTCACGTTGCTCGCCGGATTGAAGGTTGCGACCGGGTACGCGCCGTCCGCAACGGCCGCACGCACCCGGTCGTGCATGGCCGTCAGGAAACCGTCCGCCGTGCGAATGTAGGACAAGACCTCGATATCGAGTTCCGATTCGAGGACCAGCCGCCAGTCGCCCGTGCCGGTCCCGACGCCCCCGGCCAGCCCTTTGCCGGCATTCCCGGCTTCGAGATCCTTCGAGTTGAAGTGCACGGCCGCATTGGCCGCGAGGTGGAGCGTCACCGGTCCGGCCCGGACCCCGGCGTCGTCGATCGCCTCGATGGCCACTTCGCCGGTCTCCCCGGATTGGTTGATGATCCGCACGAAGCCCTGGCGCATCGGATCGCGTGTACTCGGGAACAGGCCGACCAGGGCGCGGCCGGCCAACACGGTCACCTCCACGCGGAACTCCAGCGTTACGGCGACGCCGTCCTCGCCCGTCGCCGTGACCGTCACTGTGGCGACGCCCTCCGCGTCGTGCGGCGTGACGGTGAGTATCCCGTTGGCGACGACGACCGTAACGAGCCTCGGGTCGCTGGACATCGAACCGTATGTGAGAGCGCCGCTTTCGGGGACCTGGAAGTAGCGCGTCAGATCCAGCACGACGGCGTCCCCGCCCGGTTCGACGGCTTGGTCCGGGACCAACTCCCGGAGCGAACCCCTGACCTTCTGCGTTTGGTCGTTGCTGATCGCATGCTCGCCGATGCTCAGGACGGCGTGCTGGCCGTCGACGTCGCGGATCACGCCGCCGTTCAGCGATAGCGCGCCTACCGCGATGCTGATGCCATCCGAGTCGCGGTCCCCTGCGACCACGTCGTATTGGAAGGTGAGTTGGCCGTCCTCGTTGGTATGGAACGTCGCGTCGCGAACCTTGTCGCCGATGGTCAACCCCAATTGCGGCGACCCGGTGACGGTTACGTTCGTCTCGAAACCAACCGAGGCGGTGATCCTCTCGCCCGCGCCGTAGCCGGCACCGTCTTGCGGCTTGGAATCGACCGCCAAGTGGACGACGCGGGCTGGCGGGCAGTCTTGTAGCCCAAGCCGTTGCAGGTCGTTCACGGCAACGGCGCGCAAGGCCCTCGGGACGCATCCGGTCAACGGGTTCCCGGCGAGCGACAGCCTGGTCAAGTTCGCTAGACCGCTCAACGTCCTGGGGATCGCCCCCGTCAACTGGTTGTTGGACAAGTGCAGCGACTCCAGGAGGGAAAGACGACCGAGTTCCGCCGGCATGGTGCCGGTCAGTCTGTTGTCGTCGAGTGAAAGCCCTAGCAGGTTGGACAGTCGGCCTATCTCCGCAGGTATCGCTCCCGTCAGGTCGTTGTTGTGCAGCCAAGCGGTCTCCAAGTTCGCAAGATCCCCGAACGAGGGAGGGAGCGCGCCCGTGAAGCGATTGTGATGGGCGGCCAAGCGCCGCAGGTTCGAAAGTTGTCCGAGCGCCGCCGGGAGCTCGCCGCCGAGATCATTGGATCTGATAAACAGATCTCGCAACTTGGCGAGACTGCCCAACTCAGGCGGAATCGCACCCGTCAGTCTGTTGCCGTCAAGGTACAGCTCCTCGAGGTTCGCAAGACCGCCCCACTCGGGAGGTATCCCCCCCGCCAATCGGTTGCGCCCGAGCCACAACGTCCGCAGATCCGTCAAGCTGCCCAGCTCCGGAGGGAGGGTGCCCGTCAGGTTGTTGTGGTCGAGGTGCACGTCGATCAGGCCCGAAAGGCGCCCCAGTTCGGGCGGGATTGTCCCGCTCAAGGCCTGACGAGGAAGGTAGAGTGTCTGCACGCGATGCGGCGCGTGGCGACCCGCCCTTACGCCTGTCCACTCCGCTACGGGTCGTTCGATGTCCCAGTTCAGATGGCCTCCGCCGGCCAGCTGGTCTCTCACCGCCAACAGCGTTCGGCAATCGCCGATCTCGATACCATCGGGGCAGGCTCTCGGCGTGCCGGTCACGATCTCCGACCACGCGCCGTCGCCATCCTCGCCGATGGCGCGCACCTGGACTTGGTACTCGACTCGGTTGGTCAGGCCCGTGATGTCTCGTTGAAGGACTCCGTCGGCAATCCGATCCAGGTGCGACCAGCCTTGGTGGCCTGTCGGGGGGGCCACGGGCCGGTACCGAATGTCGTAGGCGACGATGGGTGACCCGCCATCGTGGGCCGGGGCGGCCCAGGCGATCGTCAGCGTGCCGTCCTCCGGCGTCAGGGAGACGATTGTGGGCGCGGTCGGTCCCTCGTCGTCGTCGACCAGCACCCGTGCGCTGCTTCGGGACGCGAAAACGGCGTAGTCGTCGTCGGCAACGATCGTTGCGGTGAACCCGCCGTCCGGCTCTTCCACGTCGTCGTCCACGGTTTCAACGGTGAGCGTCGCCATCGTCGTACCGGCCGAGACCCTGAGCGTTCGACGGCCCGCATCGACACCGAAGCCGTCGCCATCGGCTAGCTCCACGGCTACATCGAACGACCCTTCCTGAGCGGGATCGACCGCAATGACGACGGCGGCAGTACCTCCCTCTTTGATCCTTGCGACGGAGTTGGGCGCGCCGGGAAACCCCGCACCGGGAATGCCGACCGTCGCGCAGAAGCGAAGACCAAGCTCGTCGAGGTCGTGGTAGCGAACGTTGTGCAGGGCGCCTGGAATGCACCCACGCAGGGCATTGCCGGAGAGCTCCAGCCAATGCAGCCGGGTAAGATCAGTCAGTTCAGCGGGGACGGTGCCCGTCAGTCGATTGTTGCGGAGCGTCAAGGCCTGCAGCCAGGGGAGACCACCGAGCGCCACGGGAATGTCGCCCGTCAAGCCATTGTCGTACAGGTGCAGCGTCGCCAACCTCGAGAGACGGCCGAGTTCCGCCGGAATGGGGCCGGCTAGGCGGTTGCCGGACAGGTCGAGATTCTGCAGGTTGTCGATTCCACCGATTTCGGGCGGGATGGACCCCGTCAACGCGTTGTTGGCAAGGGACAGGCCCGCCAAGCCCGCGATTCGGCCCAGCGCGACCGGGATGGCACCCTCGAGCTGGTTGTTCTCGAGCGCCAGTCCGCTGAGTTTCGTGAGCCCGTCCAGCCAGCCAGGGATGGCCCCGGTCAACCGGTTGTCGCGCAGGTTCAACTGCCGCAGATCTCCAAGCCTGCTCAGGTCTTCGGGTATTGGGCCTTCAAACCGGTTGAAGCTGAGTTTCAGCGATTTCAGGTGCCGGAGCCCCCCCAGCTCCGGTGGGATCGGGCCGGCCAGCCGGTTGCTGTGGAGGTCCAGCCTTTCGAGGCTCTCAAGCTCGCCTATGTCCGCTGGAAGCTCGCCAGCGATGTCGTTGAACGAAAGGTCCAGTGTTCTGAGGCCGCTGAGGCCCGAAAAATCACCTATGCGCAGGCTGGCGATCCCGCGGCCCTCGAGCAGGAGGTAGGGGATCTGGCTCAAATCGAAGACGGTCACCCCGCTGCAGTCGTCCCCTCCCGCCCATGCCGTGATCGCGTCCCTGATGGCCGGGGTCCGGCGGCACACGTCCGCGACGGCGTGGACTCCCTGCTGACGCACCACCAGCGTTTCGCCGGCCACAGAGATCGCGCCCACCCGCGCATAGCCGTCGTTGGGAGCCACCTCGTAGTGCACTTGGCCGCTTTCGCTACGCGAGGCGGATGGCACCGATAGAAACTCGTCGTGGCTGCGCGCCTCATAGGTGCAGGCGTCCGCGGCCGACACACCGACGGCGAACGAACCGCCTGACGCTGCCACCGTTACGCTATCTCGCGCCAAGCGGTACGTGCAGCGCGTCTCGCTACGGCGGAAGTTCGCGACGATCCGGCGCGTATTGTCGAGACTGCGTACCGCGTCCGCCGGTCCGTCCACATCTTCGGACGGCGCGTTGCCGGGTTTTCCCAGCGGATCGCCTGCACTGTTCGGATACCGCTGGTTCGGATTCGAGAAGCGCATCAACGATGCGCAAAAGAAACCCGCGTCGCCGCACTGGTCGTCGTAGGCCATGATGGTCTGCCAGCGAGCGCCGGGTTCGGCGCCGTCCGCGAATGCCCGCTGGTTCACGTAGCCGTGGCTGTAGGGATAGGGCTTGTTCAGCGTGGTATAGCGAGCGTAGCGATCGTGCTGCAGACCCATGTTGTGGCCGAGTTCATGGGCGAAGAGGTCGCTCCTCAGCCCGGTCGGCAGGGGGCTAATGCCGCTCAGCAGGTTACTCTGGTCGCAGAAGACCGACACGGAGAAAGCCGACGCCGCGAAGTCCGCAGACGGTTCCTCCATGGCTACCGCAATGCCTTCCACACCCCCGCCACCGCAAACGCCGCTCTGCACAAGTTGCACAAGGTCGGCGGCATAGGTGTCCCGGAGGGCGTGGACCTCGTCCATGTAGCCATCCGATGGGTTGATCAGTCGCGTGAGGTTTGTCGAAAACGAGCCAGAACCACCCGCGTAGTTCACCTCGACGGCACCGGCCAGTCTGATCCTCTGGACGGCGTCGCT
The DNA here is from genome assembly GCA_965203685.1 of Candidatus Azotimanducaceae bacterium. Lineage (GTDB taxonomy): Bacteria > Pseudomonadota > Gammaproteobacteria > Pseudomonadales > Azotimanducaceae > VXYL01. The sequence goes on along the minus strand of OZ241908.1, from coordinate 2,449,697 downwards.
TGCGGCGTATGCGTCATTGGTTTCGACGACCGCGAGGTCGATCGCCGTCTGGATGTGCCGCACGCCACCTGCATCCTTCCTGGCCTGACGGGTCCACACGACAAAGACGTCGATTTCGGAACCGTCATCCTCCGCGGCACCGGCGACGATCCGTGAGTCCAACGACCGGCGAGGCGCGACCGGCTTCAGCGGCGGGTGCTCCCTGAACGGCCTTGCCGCGCGTCGCTCAACGACAGCGGCGCCGCCGTGGGTCCGGATCGAGTAGACGGAATCCGACACCCTCACGTTGCCCACCACCACGTCGCCGTTCACGACCATTGCCATCGTGCCGAACGGAACCCCTTCCAGGCGCCCCGATAAGGAATATCCCCTGGATGTGGGCGTCGTACGCTCCACGACGGCCCGGTAGGACACCCCGTCCAGCAGATTCAGCGTCAGGTTCGCCCGCCCCTGCGCCACGACGTCATCGCGCGCCGCATCAAGTTTCCCGAAGTCAATGCGCACGCTGCGGTGCTGGAAATCCGGCGACGGCTCGTCAGTTGCTGCCGCGCCGACGAACCCGGGATCCGCCGCCTCAGCGAACAGGGCATCATCCTGGGCGTTCGCCGCACCCGCAAGCAGGACGGGCCATAGCAGGCATAAGCAAAACGCCCGGGTGCGGCCGGTGATGCGACGGTCAGGTCTGGCTCGGTCGGGGCGGTTCATCTTGCAATATGCTTCCGGCGGGGTGTCTCTGGGTCGGGGTGCAGCCCAACCGTTTGCCTGCCCGCAGGTTTTGCACAGAGCTTACATCGCCCGACGGGCGGCAACCAGCAACGGCTGATCGACCGGATTGGTGAACAGGTGGACGACGCAATCGGCCCGACGGTGAACAAACCGGTCGTGGTCCGCGTCATCACGAAAGGCGAGAACTCGCGCTTCGTGGACATCGAACCGGACGATCGACCGGACTCCGAAGTCCAATGGGTGGTTGGTCGCCGCCCGGCGTTGGTGCTCAGGGAGGGAGTCGAACCCTCACGCCACTAAGGACACTGGAACCTAAATCCAGCCCGTCTACCGATTCCGGCACCTGAGCGAGGGTCCGAGAGCTTAGCAGGACGCCGCCTATCCCGGAATCGCGACTTTCGCGTCCTTCCCAACGGAAACCCGGACGGTTAGGTGGTCCGGCCACGGCACACATCCACAGCGGAAGGGCGACGCAAGTAGTCTATAATGGACTAGTGCGGTCCACTTCGCGGCGTGCGCGGCCACCTAGGTACGCCTTGGACCTTTTGGGGGGCGGAATGTGGAGGTGGACGGCCGCACTCCTTCAAGGCCAATGCAGAGAAAGGAGAAACGCAGATGCATCAGACTGCCGACAACCAGCGCGTTTGGTCAGTTGCCGAGGCCAAGGCGCACCTTTCAACGATTCTGCGCCTAGCAGCGTCTGACGGACCTCAAGTGATTGGACTGCGCCGGCCCTGCGTTGTTTTGCCTATGAAAGTCTGGTTGGCGCAGTCGCCTGACCGAATGCCCTTGGGTCAGTGGCTGGTCCAGAATGCACCTCGCGGTGCGCCGATCCCGACACCGGATCGTGAGGAGCCAAGCCGGGAAATCCCGTTCGTCGACAGTTAACGAAGGTCGGCAGTGACAAGAGCATGACGAGATTCCTGCTGGACACGAACGTCGTTTCCGAGCCGTTTAGGGCCGAACCGGAACCGCTGGTTGTGGAGTTTCTCACGAACCAGTCTGATCTCTGGCTCTCTTCGATCGTGTTGCATGAACTGCAGTTCGGCCTCGACTTGATGCCGCGCGGTAGACGGCAGGACCGAGTGCGTGAGCGGCTGTTGAGATTGACCAATGAATACGGCAACCGAGTGATCGGGGTGGGCCCTGTTGAAGGCCGCCTCGCCGCCAGATTCCGAGGTCTGCGTCAACGGACAGGCCGTCCAATGCATCTCGCGGATGCCCTGATCGCAGGCACAGCGGCAGCCCATGATCTCGCCATTGCCACGCGAAACACCGATGACTATGCGGGGCTGGATGTCGTCGTGACCAATCCTTGGCAGCCACGCGCGAGCGAATAGCCCGAGCTCAGCGTCACAATGTCTGAGCGAGGGTTCGGGAGCTAGGGGGCAGCCCGTCCGCCGGCGTCGACCCGGCCGCCTAAGCGTATACTCGCGCCGCTGCCCGGGTGGTGAAACTGGTAGACACAGGGGACTTAAAATCCCCCGGGACTTGTCCCGTGCCGGTTCAAATCCGGCCCCGGGCACCAATCAGCGCAACAGCCAGGACCCGAACCGTTCGTTCATGTCCTCGCCATTGTCGGCCCACCACGACCAATCACTGCGCAGCGCAAGCTTCGTGTTCTCGGGTGTGGTGGGCATGTGGCTGGCCATGGCGACGCCCGTGGCAAGGTGGGTCGAGACCAGCCTCTCCGCAGAGCGGCGCGTTGGACTGTAGGCGATGTAGCGGCTGACGGCAGCCATCGAAGCGGGCCGGGATGCGTACGAGATGAGTCGCCGTGCGGCGGTCAGGTTGGCGGATCCAGCCACGATGGCGAGATTGCTGATTTCGAGCACCTGTCCGTGCCATACGATCGTGAACGGCTGGTCCTCGAGCACCTGGGCGTTGAAGATCCTGCCGTTGTAGGCGGTGGTCATGGCCACTTCTCCGTCGGCGAGCATCTGGGGCGGCTGGGCGCCGGCGTCCCACCACACGACCTGGTCCTTGATCGTATCGAGCATGCGGAAGGCGCGGTCGACGCCTTCGGGAATGTCGAGCACCGCGTAAACCTCCGTAGCGGGGACGCCGTCCGCCATGAGCGCGAACTCGAGGTTCGCCAGCGGAGTACGGCGCATGCCCCGCCGTCCGGGGAATCGCTCCAAGTCGAAGAAGTCGTGGATCGTCCGCGGGACCAAGCCCGTCGTCAGTTCGTGGTTGTAGGCGACGATGGTCGAGAAGAACAGCATCGCGATGCCGCATTCGCTGATCAGGCCGGCATGGAAGTCGTCCTCGGGCGTCGAACCGTCCGTTGCTGGTGCCAGCAGCGAGGCGTCGAGCGGCTCAAAGAGCCCTTCGTCGCAACCCCGGACCAGGTCGGGGAACTGGATATCGACGATGTCCCAGTAGACGTTGCCGGCTTCCACTTGAGAACGGATCTGCGACAGGCCGCCGCTGTAGTCGTCTAGGGTGACCTCGATGCCCGTATCGACGGCGAACGGCTTGAGATAGGCCTCCTCGCAGGCGTCGGCGTAGGAGCCGCCCCATGAGACGACTGTTACGGACTCGGCCGAGTAGGCGGGTCCCATCGTGGCCAGCAGCACGGTGACGACCCGGTTGACGGCGTTGGCGCGCATGGTCTGTCTCCTTCGGGCGAGTGCGGTGAACTTGGCGACGCGGGGGAAGCCAAATTGCGGACGAGGACGTCCGCGCACCGCCAGAAGCGGACGTCGGCGCATTAGGCCAAGCCGGCGTCGTTGTCGGCGGCGTTCAATACCGGGTCGCGCTTCTCCGCCGGGCCGATGCCCCCGCCGCCTGGTGTCTCCATCACCAACGTCGCGCCCGGAGGGACGACGTCCTGTCCCTTCCCGCGTAGTTCCCGTCCGTCCTTGATGTAGACGCGCCCGGCCGCTCCCGCTTCGCCGTCGCGCCGGCCGCGTGCGGGGTGCTTGATCCGGTCGAACATCTTGGAGATCACGAACGGCGCGCCCTCGGCGTGCTCGATCTCGATGACTTGACCCAGGCCGCCGCGGTACTGCCCTGCCCCGCCCGAGCCGGGCAGGTATTCGCGGCGACGGATGATGAGCGGCGCGGTCACCTCGTTGACCTCCGTCGGCGTGGTGCGGACGCCCGACGGGAATGCCGTGGTGGACAAGCCGTCCTTCGTGGCGCGCGCGCCGGTGCCGCCGTTGAAGATCGGGTTGATGACGAAGGGCGCACTTGTGAAGTTGCCCGTTGCCGTCGGGACGGAGCGCAGAACCGGGTTCCAAATGCACGACGCGCCTTCTGCCGGCGCGACGCCGGGCACGACCTGGTCGAGGCAGCCGAGGACCACGTCCGGGAGCATCTGCCCCAAGGCATGGCGGGCGGATACGGCTGCCGGCGGCTCTGCGTTCAGGATGCACCCGGACGGTGCGCGAACGGCGACTGGTTCGAGCGATCCCGCGTTGTTGGGGATGTCGTTGCCCACGACCACGCGAACGCCGAACGACGCGTAGGCCTCCGTGTAGTTCAGCGGCACGTTGATGCCGAACGCCGAGAGACCGGACGTACCGGCGAAGTCGACATCGATCGTGTCCCCCGCCACCGTTAGGGCACAGGCGATGTGCACTGGCGTGTCGTAGCCGTCCACGTCCATCGCGTAGCGGTAGACGCCGTCCGGCAGCGCTCGGATCTCCTCGGCCATCGCGCGGCGCGAGGTTTCGACGATCCAGCGCCCAATCCCGTCGATGCCAGGGAGGTCGAACTCCCGCATCATGGCCAGCAGTTGCTCGCCGCCACCGCGATTGCAGGCGGTGAGCGAGTAGAGATCGCCCTCGGCCACGACAGGGTCGCGGACGTTGTCGGCGATGATGCGCATCAACGTCTCGTTGCGAACGCCACCGTCGAAGAGCTTCATGATCGGGATGCGCAGCCCCTCCTCGTAGAGGTCGCCGGCGTCGGGTCCGAAGCCGCGGCCGCCCACGTCGGCGATGTGGCTGGTCGCAGCGAAGAGCCCGACGGGATCGTCGCCGTCGAACACCGGCGTCACGGCGGTGAAGTCGTTGAGGTGCCCGGTGCCGTCCCAGGGGTCGTTGGTGATGAGCACATCGCCCGGTACAAGGCTCGCGAACGGATACACGCTGAGGAACTTGCGGACGGCAGCAGCCATGGCGTTCACATGGCCTGGTGTCCCGGTGACCGCTTGGGCCAGCATCTGGCCACGCGTGTCGAACACCCCGGCCGAGAGATCACCCGCTTCGCGCACCACGGTCGAGAAGGCCGTCCGCATCAACGTTTGCGCCTGCTCCTCCACGATCGCTAGCAGGCGGTTCCAGACCAGTTGGTCGCGGATGTCGCTCACAGCGTCCTCCTGAGCCAGATGTTGCCAGAGTCGTCCATGCTTGCCGCGAAGCCCTCCGGGACGATAGTAGATGTCTGATCCTCGATGATCGTCGAGGGCCCTTCGAGGCGGTCTCCCGGGCGCAGGACGGCGCGAAGGACGCGCCCGGACATCGCGTCTGATGTTTCCGTCTCGGCCAGCTTGTCCGCAGGCACGTGCGGCTCTTCCCCGCGCAACGTCAAGGTCCAGCTCAGCACCTCGACGTCCAAACCCGGAATCAGGCGCCCGTAGAGCCGCTCGTAGGCGGTGTCGAACGCTTGGCGCATGTTCTCCGCGGTCGGCGCGTCCGGGACATCGACGGCGATCTCGTAGCCTTGGCCGAGGTAGCGCATGTAGGCGCGGCGTAGTTCCGACAGCCCACCGCTGGCGATGGTATCGACGACGGCGTGGGCCTCGGCGCGCATATCGGCCATCACCTCGTCGACCAGCGCACGGTCGAACGCCGAGAGCCGAACGTAGCGGCTGCGCACCACCTCGAAGGCAACCGGCGCCGCTAGGAAGCCCATGGCTGAACCGACACCGGCCGCCGGTGGGACGAGCACGGCATCTAGGCCCAGTTTTTCGGCAATCCGGGCCGCGTGAATCGGTGCCGCGCCACCGAAGGCGATCAACGTCCGGCCCACGGTGTCCTTGCCCCACTCCGCCGCGTGCGCCCGCGCCGCTGCCGCCATGTTCTCGTCGACAATCTCGCTGACCGCGGCGGCCGCATCCCCCACCGGACAGTCCGCGCCGCGCCAAGGCTCGCCGATGTGGCGCTGCAGGACTGCCGCAGCGGCCTCGGTATCCAACGTCATCGTGCCACCCGCGAAACGCCCCGGATCGAGACGGCCGAGGATCACATCGGCATCCGTGACCGTGGCCCGGTCGCCGCCCCGCCCGTAACACGCAGGTCCGGGTTCGGAACCGGCACTCTGCGGGCCGACGGCAATGCGGCCGAGTCGGTCCACCGAGGCGATGGAGCCGCCGCCGGCGCCGATCTCGACCATCTCGATCACCGGGATGCGCACGGGTAAGCCACTGCCCTTCTTGAATCGGTAACTACGGTCAACCTCGAAAGCCCGCGAATACTGCGGTGTGCCGTCGTCGATGAGGCAGATCTTCGCGGTCGTCCCGCCCATGTCCAGTGAAACGACGCGGTCAAGACCCAGGTTCGCCGCCATCTGCGCGGCAAGGATCGCCCCGCCCGCGGGACCGGACTCCACGAGGCGGATTGGGAACTCGCGGGCCGTGGCCAACGACGTCAGTCCACCCCCGGACGTCATCATCAGGAACGGGCAATCGAACCCAAGCGCCGTCAGCCGTTCCTGAAGATCGGCCAGGTAACGGGACATGAGCGGCTTGACGTAGGCGTTGGCGCACGCCGTCGAGAAGCGCTCGAACTCGCGGATCTCCGGACACACGACGCTCGCAAGCGTCACCGCGACATCGGGCAGTGCACGGCCGAGGACATTCGCGACCGCTTCCTCGTGAGCGGGATTGGCGTAGCCGTGCAGGAAGCCGACGGCTACGCTCTCGATCGCGTCGGCCGCCAAGCGGGGGGCGAGCGCCTCGACCGCCGCGACGTCGAGCGGCGTCAGGACTTCGCCCGCCGCGTTCATGCGTTCCGGCACCGTCAGGCGCCAACGTCTCGGCACCAGAGGCTGCGGGCGGTCGATGTTCACGTCGTACTGCTCGAAGCGGTTCTCGAAAGCCATCTCGATCACGTCGCGGTGGCCCTCGGTCGTGATCAGGGCCGTTCGGGCACCGCGGCGTTCGATCAGCGCATTGGTCGCCAGCGTGGTTCCGTGCAGCACGACCCCGACGTCACCGGCTCGCGCGTCGGCCCTGGCAAGCACCTCCTGCAAGCCCCGCGCAACGCCGGCCGCCGGCTCGGTGTGCGTGGTCAGGACCTTGGTCGTCACTGTCCCGCCGCCGGTCTCGAGGACGACGTCCGTGAACGTGCCACCGATGTCTACGGCGATCCGGTCAGGCACGGACTTTGAAGTACAGGTGATGGTGTGCGGCACAGCCTGGATTGAATCTCGCCCCACACTGCGGACACGTCGACTCGCACGCTAGGTAGGTCGTGATCGTCAATTGGTGACCGCAAACGCCGCATAGGACCGCGCGCTCCTCGCGCTCCGAGACTGGCCAGACATCGGGGGCATGATCCGCGACCGCACGGTGGCAATCAATGCAGGGATACCACGCATCGCAGCACTTGAACTTCAACGCGATGACGTCGGTCGGGCCCGCGTAGTGGCCGCAACGAGTCTCGGCGTCAACATCTACGCCTAGGACATCAACGCCATGAATCCGTCGGCGCATACACGGTACGCGGGCGTGCCTAATCCGCTTCGGCGGGCGGCGCCTGGGTCCGTTCCTGGCTGGCACCATCCTTTTCAGGCAGCTTCCGCCCGTCGGCCATCTCGCCGAGGAACGCGGGCAGTTCGATCCCGGCCATCTTGGCGACTTCATGGAACGGCGGCAGCGCCTGGGTCAGTCCGCCGAGAAAGTTCCCCACCGCGTCACCCTTGCCGCCATCGAAGACGACGACCTTCTCGAAGTCGATGTTGCTGATGGCGCTCGCCTGCACCTCGGCGATCTGCTCAAGCTTGTCCACGATCATCAACTGGGCGGCTTTGTCGGGGCTGCCCGCCGCAGCGACCACGATGTCGCGGAAGCCTTCGGCCATCTTGGTGAGAATCTCCATGCGGCCCTGGGCCTCGCCGGCAAGCTTGGCGCGCATCGCGTCGCCCTCGGCTTCGCCGGCGAGCACTTCGCGCTGTTTCTCGCCCTCAGCCTCGGTACGGACGCGGTCGCGCTCGATCTCCGCGGGCACGACCACGTTGGCGTATTCGCGGGCGCGGTCACGCTCGGCGCGCGCGACCTCCGCTTCGCGTTCGGCGACATAACCCTCCTGCTCGGCGGCGGCTTCCTTGACGGATTCCGCCGCGTCGCCGCGACGCTTGGCTTCGGCCTGCGCCTCCCGAAGGTCCGCCTGCGATGACGCCTCGACGGCGCTCGCCTGGTTTTCCCCGGTTACCGCCCGGGCATTGGCCTCCGCTACGCTGACGCGCTGCTCCTGCTCGGCTTCCGCAGAGCCAACCGCGCCGTCCCGTTCCTGCTGGGCGACCTGCACCTTGGCCTGGTTGATCGCCTCTGCGGCGGCACGCTGCCCGAGCGCTTCGATGTAGCCGGACTCGTCCGTGATGTCGGAGATGTTGACGTTGATCAGATTGAGGCCAACCTTCATCAACTCCGACTCGATGTTCTCAAGGACGCGGGACTCGAACTTTTCGCGGTCGCTGTTGATCTCCTCGATGTCCATCATCGCGATGGTGGCGCGCAACTGGCCGTAGATGATGTCCTTCGCGGTCTCCTCGATCTGGCGGGTATCGAGCGACAACAGCCGCTCCGCCGCGTTGTTCATCAGTTCCTGCTGGGTGCCGATGCCGAAGGTGAAGCGCGACGGCACGTTGACGCGGATGTTCTGCTTCGACAGGGCGCCGCGCAGGTCGATGTCCACCGTCATCGGGGTGAGATCGAGATAGCGGTACCCCTGTACAACCGGCCATACGAACGTCGTGCCGCCATGGATCGGCTTTGCCATGCGGTCCCCGCCGACCTGTCCGTACTTGACCAGGACCTTGTCCGACGGACAGGTGCGGATGCGTCGAATGGCGGCGATCAACGCCACCATGAAGATCACCGCCGCGATGACGATGACGATAATCGTGGGTGAGAACATGCTCATCTCCTTTGCGTTCTTCTGCCGTCAGGCGGGGCGCGGTGTGGTATCGGGCCCGCCGGCAACCAGTTGCGTGTCGTTCGCGGTCGCGGCATGTCCGACGACCAACTGGCTTCCAGCGAAACCGAGCACGGTGACCGCGGCGTTGCGTCTCAAGGCTTCACCATCGGTGATCGCGTGGTATTCCATAAGCCGTCCTTGTACCGAGACGCTCACCTTGCCAACGCCGTTGCGTCCCTCCGGGACGGCCAGGGTCACGGTGCCGGTCTGCCCGACGGTGTTCTCGATCCGGACGTTGCCTTCGTGCTTCAGCATGGACAGCAAGGCAAGCAGGCCCATGTTGATGCCGGTGAAGAATGCGCCCACCACCAGGCCCACGAGCACGACGAAGACGATATGGGTCAACCCCCAGTCGTAGGCCATCAATCCGCCCCACGACAGGCCCATCAGGAACGACACGCCGTTGCGAATCGTGAAGATGTTGCCGAACGCGGTGTCGCCGCCGACGTCGTCGCCGATCGAACCTTCGTCGAGGTTCGGAACCTCGCCAGCCTCCGCCTCGTCGACCTCGCCGATGCCCAACAGGCTGAAAATCACCTGGATGGCGAACACCGACGTCGAGAACAGGGCTACGACGAAAAGCGCCTGCTGCAGCGCCGAGAGGCCGTCAAACCACTCCGTCATCCTTCAATCCCGCCCAAAACACACGCTATAAGTATCAGCGTGACGCGGGATTGCACTCAACCGTGAACCCGTGGAGGTTTCTCGCAAGTCGCCTCCACGGGTTCTACACAGTGTTGAGGGGCTTGTCGTTAAACGCTGTATCCCTCCTCGCTGATCGGCAGCGTGCGGATGCGGTGCCCGGTCGCGGCGAAGATGGCGTTGCAGACCGCCGGCGCCAGCGGCGGCAGCGCCGGTTCGCCCAAGCCCGTCGGCGAGAAGTCGCTGTCCACGAAATGCACGTCCACCTTCGGCGTCGCAGCCATGCGCAGCAACGGGTACTTGTCGAAGTTCGACTGCTGCACCCGCCCGTTCTCGAAGGTCACCGACAGCCCCATCATCGTCGACAGGCCGTCGACCACCGAGCCCTGCATCTGGTTCTCGGCGCCGCTCAAGTTCACGATCGGGCCGACGTCGGCCGCCACGGTGACCTTGTGCACCTTAACCTTTTTGTCGTCCGAGACGCTGACGTCCGCGACCTCCGCGATATGGCCCATGTGACTGAAGTAGAACGCTAGGCCCAATGCGCGGCCGTCGGGCATGTCGCGCCCCCAGCCCGCCTTCTCGGCAGCCAGCTTGACGACGTTCGCCGCCCGCTCCGTATTGAGCGTCTGCGGATTGTCGGGCACGAGCCATCGTGGTTCGCCAAACACTTCGAGCAGCACTTCGAGATGGTCGCGGCCCGCCGCGGCCGCCAACTCGTGCAGGAAGCTCTGCACGACGAAGCCGAACACGTTGGCGCCCGGTGCCCGCCAAGCGGCGCAACGGTTCTTCCAGTCGAGCGGTGTCTGCTCGAAGCGCACGTTCTCTACCAGCCCACTCGGGAACACGCCCTGGCCCAAGGCGCCACCACTCACCGGTCGGCCGTCGTTGGCGAAGGTGATGAAATGGTCTCGCCATCCCGTGACCTTGCCCTCGGCATCGACCGAGCCTTCAAGCTGGTGGAAGCCGCCAGCCCGGTACAGGTCGTAGGCCATGTCGTCTTCGCGCGTCCACTGCAGCTTCACGGGAACGCCGGCGCGTTGCGTAATCGCCGCGGCCTCGCACATGAAGTCGTTGTACAGCCGACGTCCGAAGCCGCCGCCACACCGCATCTGGTGGAGCGTGATCTTCGACTTGTCGATGCCGACGACGCGCGCGACAGCATCCATGCCCCAGTCGGGCGTCTGTGTCGGCGACCAGATCTCAAGCGCTCCGTCCGCGAATGACGCGGTGGTGTTTTGCGGCTCGAGCTGGGCGTGGCTCACGAAGTGATAGGTGTAAAAGCCCGAGACACGCTCGGCAGCCGCCTCGAAGGCCGCGTCAACATCGCCCTGGTCGACGACCCGTTCACCGACCTCGCTTCGCAGGCGCTCAGCTTCAGCGACTGCGGCGCTCCAACTGTCCTTGGACGCCTCGGTCTCGTCCCACTCGACGGTCAGCGCCCGCTTGGCGCGGATCGCCGCCCAGGTGGAATCCGCGACAATGGCGACGCCCGGCAACAGATCCATGGCGTTGTCGTTGCCGTCCAGGATGAACGCATCGTGCACGCCGGGCATGGCCTTGATCTCGTCCAAGTTCGCGGACTTGGCCTTGCCGCCGATGGCCGGGCACTTCTGGTAGACGGCGTACTTCATGCCCGGCACCGCCGCGTCGATGCCGAACAGTGGTTCGCCGCGCACCAGGGCCTCGTTGTCGACGCCCGTGATGCGCTTGCCGAGCAGCCGGAAGTCGCCGGTGCTCTTGAGCTTCAGCGATGCGGCGTCGGGCACGGGCATGTCTGCCGCATCAGCCGCCAGCGCCGTGTACTTAAGCTTGCGCCCGCTGGCCTCGTGGATCACGTGGCTGTCCATGGTCGAGAGCTCTTCAGCCGGCACGCCAAGCTGCTTGGCGGCGGCGCCGACGAGCATCGCGCGGGCCGTCGCGCCGGCTTGGCGCAAGGTGGCCCAGTTCATGGGGATGGACATCGACCCGCCCGCGAACTGCATGCCATAAACCGACGAGTCGATGGGGGATTGCACCACCGTCACGTCGTCCCAAGCGGCATCGAGTTCTTCGGCCACGATCATCGGTAGCGAGGTCTTCACGCCTTGGCCGACCTCGGGGTTCTTGGCAAGGAGCGTTATCCCGTCCGCGTCGATGCGCACATAGCCGTTCGGCTGCAGTGGACCGCTCGCGGCCGCAGCCCGGGGCAGCGTGAACGACAGCATCAGGCCGCCGCCTACAAGGCCGGTGAGCTTCATGAACTGTCGGCGGTCGAGCTTGGTGATGCTGAACGGCCCGTCCGGGATCCGCTCACGCTCGCCGGTGACCGCCGCAACGGTCTCGTTGATCCCTTGATAATTGAGCACGCTCATGTCCGGCCCTCCTTCATGCTGGCCGCCGCCGTCTTGACACCCTCGCGGATGCGCACGTACGTGCCGCAGCGACACAGGTTGCCGGCCATCGCCGCGTCGATCGCGGCGTCGTCCGGATCCGGGTTAGAGCGCAGCAGCGCTTCCGCCGCCATGATCTGGCCCGATTGGCAGTAGCCGCACTGGGCCACGTCGAGATCGACCCACGCCTGCTGCACCGGGTTCAGTTCGCCGGCGGACCCCGCAAGCCCTTCGATCGTGGTCACGGCGCTGTCGCCCACCCCGGAGACCGGGAACGAGCACGACTTGACCGGATTCCCATCGACCAGGACCGTGCAGGCACCGCATTGGCTGATGCCGCAGCCGAACTTCGTGCCGACCAGGCCCAACTCGTCTCGCAGCACCCACAGAAGCGGTGTTGTCGGGTCGGTCGCGTCGACTTCGCGTACCTCCCCATTGACGTTTACACGCAAACTCGCCATCCCTCTCATCTCCCTTCAGCGAATGCGGCGATTGTAGCGCGCATTTCGCGTTGGGTTTTTGACACCGGCGAGCGCGTCGGGTTAGTTTGATTTGTTTCAGCCAATCAACGAGGTTCCGTATGGCGGCACCCGCGATGATCACCACCATCGACGACTTCGAGGCGGAATACCGCAAGGGCATCGGCTACGTCATGCCGCCACGCGGCAGCCGCGAGGCCAGCCTAGACAACATCCAGCGTTTCGGGGACGGCGTCGGCGACTACAACCCGTTGTACCGGGACGAAGCCTACGGTGCCCAGAGCCGTTTCGGATCCGTCATCGCGCCGCCGATCTTCATCTACGGCGCGAGCCTAGGGATTGCGCTCGCCATCAACGGCAACATCGACGGTCGACGGCTCTCGTCAAGCTACTTCCCCATGAATTACGCGGGCGGCACGATCGAGTTCAAGAAAACCATCTGGCCGGGCGACCGCATCTCCGCGTCCGAGGAGATCATCGACATCCACCGCAAGCACAGCGACCGGATCGGCGACTTCGTGCTCTGCGAAGCCGGCATCAACTACCACAACCAGCGCAAGGAACTGGTGGCCACCAAGACGACGCTCATGGCGCGCTACCAGAACCTCGGCGGCGGCCGGACCATTCAGTACGACCGCGAGAAGAAGACCCAGGTGATCGAGGAGTCGCCCGACCCGCTCGTCTACGAGCGCGAACGCTGCGGCGCGGACACGCGGTATTTCGAGGACGTCAACGTCGGCGATGAAATGCCGGCGCTGCACAAGGGCACCTACACGGTCACCGAGTTGTTCCTGTTCACGCACGGCGTGGTGGGGACCCGCCGGAGTCCACGTGCGGCACTCGAAGCCGAGGAGTCCAAGGACCTGGGCGGTGGCGGTCGCTACGACGCCGAGCATGCGCGCAACCGCCGCAACATGCCGGGGCAGTTCGACTGGGGGCCGCAAAGGGTCTGCTGGGTCGCGCAGATGGCGACGGACTGGATGGGTGATGACGGTCGCCTCCTGAAGATGGAAACCCGTGTCCGGCATCCGAACGTGGTTGGCGACACCAACACGCTGTTCGGCAAGGTGGCCGCGAAGACCGTGGTTGGCGATGAGCACCTGGTCGAACTCGACGTCTACAACGAGAACCAAGCGGGGCTCGCCACCGTCGAAGCGCGCATCACCGTCGCCTTGCCGTCGCGGACTGCCTGACGCCCAGACGCAGTGGGTCAGGCAAACCCATGTTCTGCCCGCGGTGCCCGAAACTCGGCCTCGCGACGGTCGTCTTGCTGGTGGTTGCCCATACCGCGGCCGACGCCCACGCGCACGAGGGCGAGGTTGCCGAAGAGTCTTGCTGGGTGTGCGTGGCGGCTGCGGACCTTGCTCCGGTTGTTGTCGCGCCGGAGCACGACTCGCGACTGTTGCCCACGGGGCAGGTATCCGACCGCGCAGCCGTCGCCCTGCTTCCCGCTCCCCATACGGCCTACCTGGCGAGAGCGCCTCCCTTCTCCTAGACGCAACCGACGCCCGCGCCGCAATCGGCGCGTCTTTGTTTTGCTGTTCTCGGGAGAAAAGATGTCATCGCGCAGCTTGATCCGATCTGTTCCATTTGCCCTATCCGCTGTTCTTCTCGGGCCCACGGTAGTGGCCAGCGAGGGGGACGCGTCCGCGGACTCAGCCACCGCTGACGATCCGTCTATTGAAATCCTGGAAGTCCAAGCCCACCCGTTGTCCGGCGAAGGGCTCTCTCAAGCCGCCGTCGCCTTGGATGGCGAGGACCTTGAACGTGAAGTGGCCGCGAACATCGGCGAGACCGTCGGACGCCAGCCCGGCGTGCATTCCGCCGCCTTCGGCGAAGCCGTCGGCCGTCCCGTGATCCATGGCATGAGCGGCGCTCGCATTCGCATCATGGAGGATCGCATCGATACGATGGATGCATCGGTCTCTAGCGCCGACCACGCGACGGCGGTCGACCCGTTCATCGCGAACCGGGTGGAGATCCTGAAAGGTCCGAGCACGCTGCTTTACGGCTCGGGCGCCATCGGCGGCGTCGTGGACGTCCACACCGGCCGTATACCGCACGAGTCGCGCGAACGCATCTCCGGCAAGGTCGAAGTGCGTGGTGCCGACAACGGCGGGCAGCGCAACGCCGCGTTCCGCCTTGACGGCGGCGGCGAGTCGGTCGCTTGGCATCTCGACGGCTTTACGCGGTCCGCCGACGAATACGACATCCCCGGATTCGCGGAGTCTGCGCGGTTCCGTGCCGCCGAGGAACACGAGGAAGAACACGACGACCACGAAGGCGAGGGACACGACGAGGACGAAGAGGAGCACCACGACGAAGACGAGCACGACGACGAGGAAGAAGCCTTCGGAACGCTGCCCGGGAGCCAGGTCGACGGCCAAGGCGGCGCGTTCGGCATTTCCGTCGTTGGCGACTGGGGTTTTGCCGGGGTCGCGGTGAGCACGTTGCGTTACGACTACGGACTCCCCGGCGGCCACGGACACCACGGCGAAGAGGAGCACCACGACGAGGACGACCACGACGAAGAGGGGCACCACGACGAGGAGGAACACGAGGACGAGGAACATGAGGATGAGCACGCGCATGCCGACGAGGAAGGCAACGTCACGCTGGAACTCGAGCAAACCCGCGTGGACTTCGAAGCCGGCATTGCCGAACCGTTCGCCGGGCTCTCCAGCCTGAATGTCCGCTTCGGCCGCAACGACTACGAGCACGTTGAGATCGAGCCGAACGGCGAGGTCGGCACGGTGTTCACCAACAACGCCTACGAGACCCGCATCGAACTCGCCGATCAGGATGGAATGGGGCTCGACGGCGCGGTCGGCGTGCAGTTCGGCAATCGGGAGTTCTCAGCCGTCGGCGAGGAAGCCTTCGTACCCCCGGTGGACACGGGTTCTCTCGGCGTCTTCTGGGTTGGTGAGCGCTCATTCGAGGGGTTCGACTTGGAAACCGGCGTCCGCCTCGACCGGGTGAGCCACGATCCCACGGGCTCTTCGGACACCGACTTCACGACCTTCTCCGCTTCGCTCGGATTCGTGATCCCGCAAGGCGATGCCTTGTTCGGGCTGCACGCCGACTATTCGTCGCGGGCGCCGATCGCCGAGGAGTTGTACTCCGACGGTCCGCACCTCGCCACCCAGAGCTTCGAGATCGGCGACCCGGGCCTCGATGCGGAGACCGCCCTGAATGCCGCGGCCACCGTGCGCTGGGGGAACGGGCGCGTGGAATGGACCGCGACCGCCTACGCGACCGCGTTCAGGGACCACATCTACCAGTTCGTCACCGGCGAGGTGGAAGACGGTCTCCTCGTGGCCCATTACGGCCAGGCCGATGCCACGTACCGGGGCTTGGATGTCTCCGCGAAGGCGCAACTCGCGACGTTCGACGGCGGCGGTCTGTCGGGGCGTTTCCTGTTCGACACGGTGGCTGCGGAACTCGACGTGACGGGTGATGACCGCCTGCCACGATTGCCCGCGTCAAGGCTCGGCGTCGGACTCGAACTCGACCGCGGTCGGCTGACGGCGTCGGTGGATATCCTGCGCGTCTTCGAACAGGACGAACCCGCCGCCCTGGAACTGCCGACGGACGCCTACGACGACGTGCGGGCCTTCGTGGCGTTCGACATCTCGCCGAATGCGCGCCTCTTCTTCCAAGGACGCAACCTGACCGACGAGGAGCAGCGTCAGCACACGTCCTACATCAAGGAGTTCGCACCACTCCCGGGTCGCACCTTGGAGGCGGGCTTCCGGTTGGCTTTCTAGGTACGGATTGGCGAACATCGTCGGGATGCCCACCAAGGTGTCCCGACGATGTCCGCATCGCTTACACAACTCGAGGAACAAGCCGAAGCGCTTGAGCAAGCCGTTGCAGACAAACGGCTGCGCGCCGCGTTGCGGGTAAGGCGCGTACTGCCCGATCTCGCCGGCATCACGCGAGCGCAGGCTCGGCACGTGGTGGCCCGGGAGGCGGGTGTCGCAGACTGGCCGGGGGTCCTACGCACCTTCGGTGTTGAAGCCGCCAGTCGCGAGGAAGCGGAGAAGCCGCTGATCGACGCCGCATTAGCGGGCGACGATGAGCGTGTCCAGGCGCTGATGGTCCGTTGGCCGGACCTTACTTCGACCTCGGTGCCATGCGCCTTGGCGGTCGGCAATCCTGCCGCGGTCGACATGCTGAGCAAGGACACCGTGAATGCGGAAACCGGGCCCTGCGCCTGGCCGCCCTTGCTATACCTTTGCCACTCGCACTACGGGCACACGGATCCCGAACGGAGAGCCGCCCGCGTCAAGCTGCTTGAGCGGCTGCTCGACTTGGGAGCGAATCCGAACGCGGGTACACGCGAAGCCGAGTCCGTTCGCGGGTACCGCACGGCCTTGGGTGGGGCGATCGGCCAAGCGCGAAACCCCGATCTGGCCAAGGCGCTACTCAAGGCCGGCGCCGACATCGCCGACGGACCGACGCTCTATGAAGGCTGCGCCATGTGGGAGGCCATTCGGCAGAAGGACATCGAAAGCCTCGAGGCATTGCTAGCGCGGGATCCGCCCCAGTGGCACGTCTGCCACGCCCTGCCCCATGCGCTTCAATACGACGACGTGGCCCTGACGCGCCTGCTGCTGGACGCCGGGGGCGACCCGAACTGGACGATGGGCTGCTGGGGATTCGACGGCAATTGCCTGCACGAAGCGGTGGTGCTGGGCAACTCGGCCGCGGTACTGACCACCTTGCTCGAACATGGCGCGCAGCCCGATTTCGCCGACCGGGACGGACGAACGCCGTTGGCCTTGGCCACCTGCCTGAACCGGGATGCGCTCGCGGCCGTGCTTCGCGAGCACGGTGCCCGCGACGATGCGATCCGCGATGTCGATCGCTGGGTCGGCGCCTGTCTCGCCCGCAACGTCGATGCAGCGGCACGCCCGGCCGCCAGCCAGCGCTTCCTGCCTGCTGATCACCTTTGGTTGTGCCGCGCGGTTCGCATGGCCAACCACGCCGCTGTGCGACTCCTGCTCGAAGGCGGTATCGATCCGAACGCCTTGGACGACGACGGCGAGCGTCCACTGCATCTTGCCGCGCGCTTGGACGATAGTGCCGCCACTGACTACCTGCTCGCCAAGGGCGCAGACTTCGGACAGGTCAACTTCGCCGGCCAAACGCCACTCGATGTCGCCTTGGCGCACAGCGATCGCGTTACCGAGGTCCTGGCGGATGCGGGGGCACCATCGAGTCCACTTCGCGACATCGATTTCGAGGCGCGGTTCGAAGCCGCGGCCGATGCCGTGTTCCGCGGCGATCTGGCGGTCCTCAAGACCTTGCTCGACGCGCACCCGGAGTTGGCCTCGGCCCGTTCGACAAGGCCGCATCGCTGCACGTTGCTGCACTACCTCGGCGCCAACGGGTTCGAGGTCGAGCGCCAGCACACCCCGTCCAACGCCGTGGCCGTGATCGATTTCCTCATCGACGCGGGGAGCGATCCCAATGCTGTCTGCTACACCTACCGCGGTGGTCCATTGCAAACGACGCTCGGCCTGTTGACCAGCAGCAGCCATCCCAGGGCGGCCGGGCTGACACTCGCCATGGTCAGCGCACTGGCCCGAGGCGGTGCCGAACTCGATGCCGTCTACCGCCTGCTAGCGGCGATCTACAACGAGGGCTCGCTGCCTGACGGGTTCGATCCGACCTCCGAGTCTTCAGGCCTCGCCGTGATCGAGGCGGCGGCTCTCGCCGAGCGCGACATCCTGATGCGTCTGCTCGACGCCGGTGTCGACATCAACGCCGAGCGGCCCGACGCAACAACGGCCCTGCACCATGCCGCCTTCAACGGCCACGACGCGCTAGTCGAAGAGTTGCTTTCGCGCGGTGCCGATCTCACGCGCCGGGACAAGGTTTTCGATGGCACCGCGGCGGGATGGGCCCACGCGGGCGAGCACACCACGCTTGGCGAACGCCTCGCGGAGCGCTTGCGCACGATCGAGGTGGACCAAACCTAGCGGGAATGGCGAACGCGAACGGCAAGCCGATGCGAACCGCAAGCGGTTCGTGGATGTCCGCATACCGTCGAGAACACTGGGCCTCAGGAGTTGGCGGCTGAAGTCGCCTTAGAAAATGCATGTAACTATATGATATATAATATAATGTCGGAATTACAGTACCGTATCCAACAAAACACCCCACTACAGCTAGAGCGATAACCCAAACCTAACCGAGCGCTTTCGGTGCCTTGAACACCTCGCTGCCATGCCAAGCTAAGAAATGCGCCGCTGGCAGTGGAAAACCCCTCCTTGGGGCCTCCCCGCACTCGTTCTCCGTGGTAGCGCTGGCTCCACACCTTCTCCCGGGACGGCGTCCGCGGACCGCCTAGACCGCAGCCGGCCCAGCGGTTCCTCCAAAGCGGTTCCCCGGCGTCGCCGGTCGGCCAGCCCTCCTGCTGCGGTCGGCGCGCCGGGAACGCGAAGCGGAACCACGAGAACGCGAGGCTAGTTGCCGGCGCGATCGGCGCCGCGTCCGCCGACCGCCCGGACCACCGCCCGCTCCCAGCCGTCCGGCTGCGAGCGCAGCACGTCGGCGGTCGCCGCACAGCGCCACCGGTCCCAATCCAGGCCGCTCGCGCGGGCCATCGCCCCGACGTAGCCCTCGAGCCACGCGGGGTCGGCGTCCCGCGCCTCGTCCGGGGTGAGCGAGGCAACGAGGCGGCGCCCGAAACGGACGCCTGCGGCCGGCGCCGTCTCCGCCGCCACCAGCGCCTCGATCTGTTCCGCGAGCTCCGCGAGGTCGGCCGGCGTCTGCTCGTGCGGCCGGACACTCACCGTGAACCCGCCCTGGCCGTCGCGCTCGAGCTTCGCCGCCACCATGCCGCCGCCGCCCCCGCGGCCCCGTCGGCGCACGAAGACCGTCTGTCGCGTAGCAGCCGCACGGCGCTCGCCCAGCAGCGCGTCGTAGAGCTCCGCCGCTGGCACGGCGCCCGGCGTCAGTTCGCTGGCGCGCCGGCGCGCCTGTCGGCGTTGGTCCGGCTCGGCGAGCGCGTCCGCTAGCCGGTCCGCCGAGCGGCCCGTGAACTCCGGCATGACGGGCCGCACGAGGCGGTCGATCCACTCGTCGCCGAAGAGCGCCGTCGCCGTGCGCACCGCCCGCGACACCGTGCCCCGGTGGCAGCCGATGTCGTCGGCCAACTTCGACTGGTTCGCGAATACGCCGGCATCGAGCATCTCCTTCCACCGCAGCGCGTTCTCGAGTGGCGAAACCCCCTCGTTCCACTCGTTCTCGCCGTACATCAGCGCCGCGCACTGCGCGTCCGGCACCGCCGCGTCCAGCACGCGCGCGCGCCAAGGGACGCCCGCGCGCCGGCACGCCTCGAGCCGCCGTACCCCGAACACCGCCTCTACGAGATGCGTCCCTCCCGGCGGCAGCCGCCGCGCCAGGCCGAGCTGCTGCTGGCCGTCGCGTCGGATCGAAGTCGCGAGCTCCTCGATCGAGGCGTCGTCGAGACCCGTCGAAATTCGGTTGTGGAACCGCCACGGTCGCACCTGGTCCGGGTCGAACACCCCCGCCTCGACCGTCTCCACCGTCCCCATACCCGCTGCTTCCGTTTCGTCGACCATGTCTTCCTCCAAAAGGAACCGATGCCGTCACAACCCCGACGCCGCTCCCGCGCCGTCGGGGTGCCGCGGAGCATAGCCGATCCTGGCCGTGAAGAACCCCTGCCGCCCGGCCGCAACCCCTGCGTCAATGCCAACTGAAGACCGCGCACTTGCGGACGATGTCACTCCGTCTTCCGGTCCAGGACCTCCCGCTGATAGTGGTACTCTTAAGGAGGCGCCCGACCGGGTGCCGACCGTCGACGTGCTCCGGCGATGCCTTGCCGTCCCCGCCGGAAAGCAGCAGTTCGGAGGTCGCATAGGGCGGCTCCAGAAAGCGCCAGGCCGAGGACGACTTGCGGATCGGCGCAGCCGCGCCGCTGCTGGCTTGCCTCGATCCGTGCGTGTAGCGGTTGCGGCATTGGACAGCCACGCGGACGACGTGCTCAATGCCTTCGAATCCGTCGTCAGCGAAGTGGTCCGTCACCACCTTCGCGCCGGGCTCCACAATCCGGCGCAGCCGGCTCCCCGCCCGATCCGTCCCAACGCATCCAGCATGTCTCCGCGTTCGGGACGCTCGGCCGAGAGCAGGCGAAGACCCTGTCTGGCTGTATGGAGTATGTCGGCGACGTCCCTGGGCAACGGGTCCCGCTTCGGCTTGTAAGCGTTACCCGCGGACGTGATCCTGTCCTCGACGGCCTGACCGTGAATCCCATCTAGCGAACCGAAGAAGCCGCACGGGCATGACCTGGTGGATCTGTACGACGCCCGGGACACCGACGTGAAAGCCGCATCCCAAGCCGAACTTTCCAGCATGGAGCCCCTCGGCAGCGCTCACTCGATCGGCGACAACCCCGACATCCGGGAACTCGTCGGTCAAGGTCGCGGGAACTTCGCTCAGTGGAGGTATGTTGTAGGGCCGAGCCCCGTCGGGGGCCAACCGGGGGACCCGTTCCGACCGCCGCATGTGATGCTCTGCCCGTACTATGCGGAGACGTACGCGGATCCACCGCGGTAGAGCGGCTTCATGCCGTCGCCGATGAAGTTCGCAAGCCCTGGCACGTCCTTCAGCTTGTAGCCGGGCAGCCCCGTGTTCAGGCGCTGCATCTCCAGGTTACCCGTGTTGAACACGAAGTCGTTGCGAACGCCTCGCCAAGCCTCCATGGACTCGTCCGGCGCCGGCACGGTGCCGCCGCTCTCGTCCGCGGCCGTGGCTAGGAACTTCACCTCCGCGTCCAGTTGGCCGGTGCGATCCTTGCCGCTCTTGCAGTTGAACAGCGGCGTCTCCCCCATGAGGTGGCCGATCAGGGCAAGCCTCGACACCATCTTGAACGGGTCGCCGCCGCCGCGCCGGTAGTCGTTGCTCGCCCAGATGGCCTTGGCCTGCCGGGCCGCGCCGTCGAGGGACTCGATGCGCTTGTTCAAGGTGGCCAGTTCCGCGCGCTGCGTCGCCGCCTCCTGCTGCAGGTCGGGTCTGTCGTCCGATTCCTCGAGGGCGATGTACGCCTCGGTGTCGTCGAGTTCCTGGGCTAGCGCCGCCCTCTGGTTGCGCATCTCGAAGAGCCGCTCGGCGACATCGCCGCCCAACGCCTCGGCGTTCGCACCACCGAACAAGCGCTCAAGTTCCGGGTTGTTCCTGTCCATCGCGAAGCCCCAACCCATCAGGTTCCTCCACCCCGGCGTCTGGGACGGAATGGAGACCGGTCCGGCACGCGCGCGGCCCACGGCGCCCGCGTTGACGCCGAAGTTGAACTGGCGGAGGCGCACGTTCACCTTCACGGTGCGCAAGGCCCCGTCCTCGTCCCGCACGCGCAGTTCCACCGGATTGCCCTCGGCCAGGTTGCGCAGCGCTCCAGTCTGGTGGTTCAGCATCGTCCGTTCGTCGCTCCGGGCGCTGCCGCCGAGACGCCTCAGTGAATCGGGCGTCAGCAGCGAGATCGACGACAGCGCCACGTCGACCGTCTCGCCGGATAGCGCCGCGTCAAGCGTGTCGGGATCGGCCACCAGCGCCGCGGCCGCCATCTCGGTGGCCATCGCCCCACTCGCCCGCTGCCGCATGATTGCGGCGAGGCGTTGCGCGGCTTCCGGGCCGGACCGGATCTGCGCCAACTGCTGCTCGACGAATGCTTCCCCTGCGCCGCCGGCCGTCTCTTCCGGGGCCGCAAGGTCGGCGATCATCCTGCGCAGCGCGTCGTCGGGCAGGCTCGCCAGATGCTCCGCATCGATGTCGTAAGGGTCGAGGACGCCATGGCGGAATCCCGAAAACAGGACCTCGCCCGAGCTGTTCGTCAAGGTCGTCTGCGCCAGATTCGGCACATGCTTGTACTGCGTTCGGTCCGAACAGTTGACGCCGTTGGACGGATAGTCCTCCGCGAGACGCTTCGCGAAGGCCTTGCCGGGCACGATGCGGCTCTGAACCGTCACACCGCGGGCCGGCTCCGCGGGCATCGACGTGCGGACCTGGTTGGTCACCGTCTCCCAGGGCTGGGCGTTGATCACCTGGTTCTTCGCCTCGTGGAACAGACGCCTCAAGTCCGGCCCGCCATCGCCAGCCTTCGCCGCGCCAAGGCGGAACCGCATGAACTCCTGCAGCATCCTCGCCTGGCCGACCTTCGCATGGGCCACGGGCAGCGGTGCGTCGGGATTGCGCCGCCAACCGTCGCGCAGCGCCGCAACGTCCCGGCTCGCACCGGCGCCGCTCTTCTGCAGCGGCACCGGCGTCTGCCAAAGCTCTTTGGCCGCGAGCGCGAGCCTGCCGTCGCCGGGGATCTCCAAGCGGTCGCCGGCAGCGTCCTTCAACTGGAGTAGAAGATCGCGGTGCCCTTCGAGGTCGGCGACAAGCCGATCCTTGACGGCCGGATCCACGTCCGGCAGCGAGCGGGCGACGACAACGGCGGCTTGGGCATCGAGCAGGTGAGCGTTGCAGCGGTCTTCCCGGCTGACCGGCTCGAGCGGCGGAGCCTCGTCCAAGTCGTATAGGCATGTCAGGTCCGCGATGTCCATGTGCCGGTCGGCGATCCGCGTCTGCAGCGCGTTCATGAACGCCTCGGTCTGCGGCGTCAGGTCGCCGGTCTCGCGGAGTTCGTCGGCGCGGTGCGCCAGCCACGTCTGGACCAGGGCCAGATTGTGCTTGTTGGCAGCGATCAGGGACTGGACCTCGCGGCCTTCCGACACGGTCAGGGCGCCACGCGGGGCGTCCAGCTTGCCGAGCAACGTCGCAACCCGCCCGATGTCCTGGTCGAGTTGCTTCGCATACACCAGCGCGGTCTGCAGGTCGGTTTTCAGCGTCTCGGGAATCGTGCCGCGTTCCAGACCGTTGTCCAGGTACACGCCCAGGCCGTTGACGCTGCCCAGGCCCGACGGCGCGGGCGGCTCGTAGTCGGAGTCCTCGATGGTGTCGTAGACGTGTTCGCCCGTGGTTGGATCCTGCGGGGCGAACTCGTAGTGCGGCTCCTCGGTGCCAGCTTCCGCAAGCGACTCCCCGTGCGGCTCGTCGAGGGGCGACGTCGGCCGGGACACCCCGGCCGCGTCGACGGGCTCCGCGTCTGGATGGCCCGGCGGGGCGAACTCGTAGTGCGGCTCGTCCGGGTGGCCGGGCGGGGCGAACTCGTAGCGCGGGTCCCCACCTGCGTCGCCGGCCGGGGCGAACTCGCGACGCGGGTCCGCCGACGGAGTGTGGGTACGCGCCGCAACCTGCTCATACACGTGATCGGCCGAGGCCGTCGGTCGTAGCCTTTCGTAGGCAGGTTCGCCGGACGCGTTGCGCCGCCCCGGCAGGAACCGCTCCGACGAGGGCGGCGCGACGGCGACCGCTCGCGCGCCCAGTTCCTTCTGCTTCGCGCCGGCCAACCGCAGTGCCGCCTCGCCCACCGGGCGACCCGAAAGGTGCTCGTGGCGCTCGGTGGTTCCGGAACGCACCGTGCGACCCCGAAGGCCCCCCGCCGGTCGCGGCGGCAGTTCCGGCGGACGCAGCGCGTTGTACCCGGCGTCGGACGGGGATGACCGGTGTTCGATTTTCGGCACAGTGACCTCCTCCTGCTGCAAGACGCTACCGCGGCCGCGTCCTCCCTGCACTAGCGTTGTGCAACGCGGCCGGCGGCTCGACCAGGGAACCGCCGGATCCGCCGCCCGCGTTACTGCCTCGACCGCCCCCGTATCTTACTCCAACGTCGGCGCCCTGCACCGGCCATCCCAAGGCGGCCATGCCGCCGACAGGTCAGGCCGGCCACCCTTGACACGCACGGGGGCGGCGGAGAGCATTGCGGTCGATACGGCGTGCGCCACGACGCCGATGCACGGGCCCCGCGAGGCTCGTCCGCCGTCCGGTGCGGAGCTCGCGGACCGCGCGACCGGTTTCAGGGGAGGACGATGCAAGACGAGACACCGGCCGACGACGGTACGGCGCCGACGCCGCCGGCCGAAGGCCATGGCGAACCTTTGGTCGACGTCGACGAGCTCCCGATCCGCCTAGTCTTCGTCGCCGGCGAGACGGAGGTCCCGCTCCGTCGCCTGCAGCGGATGGCACCCGGCTACGTCTTCGAACTGCGCGAGCCCGTCGATGCGCACGTCGAGGTCCGCGCCAACGGCCGCGCCGTCGCCAGCGGCGAACTGGTTGACGTCGACGGCCGCGTCGGCGTGCGCATCCTCGAGTGCCGTCTGCCGGAGAGCGGCTGATGCGGGCGACGGGCGACCCACACACGGCGCGGCACGCGCGGGGCGGATCCTAGGCGGTGGACAGTCTGCCCGACCCGGCGACGCTGATCGTGCTCCTCGGAGCGCTCAGCATGCTGCCTTTCCTAGTGGTCATGGGCACGTGTTTCGTCAAGCTGATCGTGGTCTTCGCGCTGGTTCGCAACGCCCTCGGCATCCAGTCGATTCCTCCCAACATCGCCTTGCACGGGCTTGCCCTCGTCCTCACGGCGTACATCATGATGCCTGTGGGGATGGAGAGCTACGACAATCTCGTCGGCCAGGACTTCACCCTGGAGAACCCGGAGTCCCTCGAGGCCGCCGCATCGGCGGCGGTGGTTCCCTACCGGAAGTTCCTGGCCGCGCACGCGAACGAGAGCCAGATCGCCTTCTTCATCGACGCCGCGGGCAAGCTTTGGGGCGACGAGTACGAGCACGAACGCACCCGGGACAACATGTTCATCCTCATCCCCGCGTTCGTGGTCGGCGAACTCACGACGGCGTTCGAGATCGGCTTCCTCATCTACCTGCCGTTCATCGTCGTCGACCTGGTCGTCTCCAACGTGCTCCTCGCCATGGGCATGATGATGATATCGCCCATGACCATCTCGCTGCCGTTCAAGCTGCTCCTGTTCGTGTTCCTGGACGGCTGGTCGCGGCTCGTCCAGGGCCTGATCCTGTCCTACCAGTGACCGGCCGGCCATGTCCGAGAGCGAGCTCATCACCCATGCCTCCAACGCCCTGTACCTCGTACTCGTGCTGTCTTTGCCGCCGATCCTCGTCGCCGCCTTCGTCGGCGTCGCCGTGGGCCTCGTCCAAGCGTTGACCCAGATCCAGGAGCAGACCGTCTCCTTCGCGCTGAAGCTGGCCGCCATCATCCTGGTCATCTTCATGCTCATGGGCTGGGTCGGCGCCGAACTTCTCGGCTACGCCGCCGACTCGTTCGACCGCATCCAGCGCGTCCGCTAGGCCCATCGACCGGCATGACGTCCCCGTCGTGGACAATGAGGATACTCGCCGGGATGCACGTCGGCGCCGAGGCGGCGCTGTCGACGGAGGACGCCGTCGTCGGCAGCGCCGACGAGGCGGACTTCGTACTGGAGGATGAGGGTGTCGCCGGGCGTCACTTCGTCCTGCGCGCCGTCGACGACGGCGTACGGCTCACGGTGCTCGACGGCGCCGGCCCGGTTCGCGTGGGCGACCGCGAGGTCGACGGCGGCATCGACCTGGCTCCCTACCAGGTGGTGTCCTGCGGCGCGCTCGCGCTCGCCGTCGGCCCCGCCGACGAGCCTTGGCCGGACATTCGCCTGCCCGGCACGGCAGCACCGGAACCGGTGGCCGACGACGGCAGCGCCGAGCCGACGCCCGGCGAGGCGGAGGCACCGGTCGAGGAACCGGCGGAAGCATCCGACGCACCGGTCCCGCCGGAGCATGACGACGACGCGCCAGCGGCGGCACGGCACTGGGTATTCGGCGCGGCCGTCGCGCTGTCGGCCGTGGTGCTACTCGCGGTCGGGGCGTGGCTTGCGGCGCCGCACGTGGTCGAGCGCGCGCACGAAGACCCCGCCGACGCGGCGGCCGACATCCGCGCCATCGCGGCGCGCTACGCGGCCCGCGTCGACATCGCGACCGACGCGGACGGCATAGTCCACGTGAACGCAACCGTCGACACGGAACAGACCCGCACCCGCCTGCTCGACGAACTCGCCGGTCGCCACCACCGCGCCGTCGTGCACATCACCTCCGCGGACCGACTCGCCGACCGCGCCACCACGGCCCTCGACCAGGCGATCAACAGCGACAACCGCAACGCCGTTGACGTCGCGCCCGTGCCAGGATCGCCGGGCGAGCTCATGGTGTCGGGCTACGTCGCCGACGAGGCGGTCCTCGCCCGCGCACGCGCCCTCCTCGCGCGCGACGTCAAGGATGCCAAGGCGTTCGCCTACGACGTCCAGACCCGACGCGACCGCGTCGCCGAGCTGCGCGAGCGGCTCGACGCTCGCGGACTCGTTGGGCTTCGCATCCAGACCTTCCCTGGCCACCTCGGCCTGTTCGGCCCGGTCAACGCCGCCGACCTCGCCGCCGTCCGCGAGATCGTCGCCGGCTTCAACGACGAGTTCGGTCCACGCCCGCCGCTCGAGATCGCCGGCACCGACACGCTGCTCGGCGAGTCCACCATCGACCTCGACGTCCGCGCGGTGGTGCTCGGTGAGAACGCGCACGTGGTGCTGCACGACGGCACCAGTGCCGCGCGCGGGGCGACGGTCGCCGGCGGCTACGTGATCGACACCATCGCCGAGCGCTACATGGTCCTGAGGCGTCCCGTGGACCGCATCGGCGACGGCCAGGCGGCGGACTTCGCGTATCTCGTCTTCGACGCCCGCTGACGACCAAAGGCACTCCGGCGTAGCGTTCGGGGTGTTCGAGCAAGCGGACACGCCCGCGCGTCGCTAGGCGTGCCCGCTCAGGACAGGCGACGGACGACGCGCAGGACCTCGGCGACCGGTGCGACGAGGTCGCTCGGGATGTAGCTGTTCACGTCCGCGTCGGACATAAGCGCGCGTGCCAAGGGCACATCCACCATCACCGGCACCTGCTCGCGCTCGGCGGTTGCGACGACGCGCCGGGCGTTCAGGCCCTGCTCCTTCAACGTCACGACCGGCAGCGGCGTCCGGTCGGTTTCGTAGTACAGGCCGACGGCGACGTGGACGGGATTGGCCACGACCACGCTCGACCTCCTGACGGCCGCGGACTCCTGGGAGTTGACGATCTCCATAAACAGGCTCCGGCGCCGCCCCTTCATCTCCGGGTTGCCCTCGGCCTCCTTGAACTCCCGCTTGACCTCATCCTTCGTCATCTTGAGGTCCCTGATGTAGGCGAACTTCTGGAATGCGTAGTCCGCCACTGCGAGGACCACGAACGCGATCGAGACGTACGCCACGAGTTCGGCGAACAGACTGCCGATCACCGGCACCAGGCACTGCGTCCCGCAGTGCACCACGCCGCCGAGCGCCGGCACTCCCGTCCACACCACGTGCCCGACGGCGAGGCCGAGCACGGCGATCTTGGCGAGCGACTTGAGCAGTTCCACCAGGTTCTTCTTCGAGAAGACGTTCTTGAGCGCCTTGCCGGGGTTGAGGCGCTTCAGGTCGGGCTTCGCGGACTCCGCCGAGAACAGCACGCCGACCTGGGCCACGTTCGCGAGCACGCCGACGGCGAAGGCGATGCCGACCGGCGGCGCGACAAGGGCGATCGCCACGGTGAAGGCCTTGCGGCCCAGGCCCTCGAAGGCTTGCGCGAACGGCACATCGCCAGCCCAAGCGCGCGCGTCGAACAGATCCCGGAAGTGGCCGAGGTAGTAGTCGGCACCGAGCATCAGGAAGGCGAGCAGCGACACCAGGACCGCCGCGCTCACCACCTCCTTGCTGCGCGCCACCTGCCCCTTCTGGCGCGCGTCGCGCAGCCGCTTGGGTGTCGGCGGCTCGGTCTTGTCACCCGCCTGGCCGCTCAGGAGAACGCCTCCTCGACCGCGCCGAGCGTGTCCGTGTCGCGCAGCATGTCGCCGAAGAACAGCACCACGACGCTCCAGAACAGCAGCACCATCAGGCAGGCGATGCCGCTCTTGACGGGCATGGACAGGAAGAACACGTTCAACTGTGGCGCGAAGCGGCTCACGAAGCCGAGACCGAGCTCGGCAAGGAACATCGCGACCACCACCGGCCCGCCGACGAGCACGGCCATCTCGGAGACCAGCACGAACTGCGCCACGAAGAAGTCGACGACGCCGCGGTCGAGCGCCGGCCAGAAGGAGGTCGCGGGCCACATCGCGTAGCTCCGGTAGATCCCCGCGAGGAAGACCTCGAAGAGGCCGGTCAGGAAGAACACGGCGACCATGCTCTGCGTCAGGAACAGGCCGAACGGCGACGACTGCTCCCCGACGAACGGATCCATGGAACTCGCCATGGTCGCCCCCCGCTGGTTGTCGATGAGGTTGCCGACCGCTTGCACGCACCAGAAGACCACCATCACGACCATGCCGATCACCAGTCCGAGCAGGAACTCCTTGGCAGCGGCCGCCGCGAACGTCAACCCCGTGAGCCCGGCCGCGTCGATCTGCGCCAGCACGACGGGATAAAGCGGCAAGGCGAGCGCCGCCGCGATGCCGTTGCGGGCGAGCGCGCCGCCGAGCACGCCGGATCCAAGGAACGACAGCGCCGTCATCGCCCCGACGAGGCGCGGCATCGCCAGCGCCATGGTGTACAGGATCTCCTTGGCGGGGCCGACCAGCGCGTCCACGACTCAGCGCTGCCGTGACGGCAGCACCAGTGCCGTGGCGGGCGCAGCGACCGTCATGGCCGCAGCAGCCCGGGTGCTAGGCGGCCGACGGACGGCGGGGCCTCGCGGACGCCCCGTGCGAGCGCCGCCCGGTACGCCTCGAACGCGTTGACGTGCTCCTCGATCCGCGCTTCGAGCTCCTGGGCGGAGATCGCGCCGCCGGGGCAGCGCGTGAACAATACAGCGACGCCGTCCGCGTCGACGGCCGGCGTGCTGCGATACCGCGCCATCCGACCAAACGCCCCGTTGAGCAGCGCGCGCAGCCACTCGGCGCCGCCGTTGCGCGTCTCGGGTACGCCGCCGAGCACGGAGACGATGCACACCTGCCCGAAGCGCTCGAAACAGGCCACCTCGACGTCGTCCACTTCGATGTGGAAGCGGCCCCCGGCGTCTGCTGACGGCGGCGCCATGGCGTGCCGACGGCCGATCTCCGCGAGCAGAACGCCGACCCGGGACGCCACCTAGACCCCCGTGCCACCGACGACCGCGGCGCAGAGCGCCTCGAGCCGTTCGTCCAGACTCGTCGCCAGAAAACCCAGGTCGGTCTCCATCCGGCACCCGCCCGCGACGACCGCCGAGTCGCCGACGACCTCGACGGACGCGACCTCCGGGAGTTCGGCCTTGAACGCGGCAAGGCGAGCGCGGACCGCGCGCAGGTCGCCGGGCGACACCCGCAGGCGCACGTTGCCGGCGCCCGCGGCCTCGCCCAGCAGTTCGCCCACGACGCGCCCCGCGAGCTCGTCG
The DNA here is from genome assembly GCA_965203685.1 of Candidatus Azotimanducaceae bacterium. Classification (GTDB taxonomy): domain Bacteria; phylum Pseudomonadota; class Gammaproteobacteria; order Pseudomonadales; family Azotimanducaceae; genus VXYL01. The sequence continues at coordinate 2,419,992 of OZ241908.1, read as the reverse complement.
TTGTCGAACGACCCGACCACGCGGCGGACCGCTTCGACCACGACGGACGCGAGGCTCTCCTCGGCGGCGCGCAGGTAGGCGCGCGCTGCTTCGGCGGTCTCGGCGAGGAGCGCCGTGCGCGCCTCCCGGGCCTCGGCCGCGCCGGCCTCCCGACCGCGGGCCGCAGCCGCCTCGCGGATCCGGTGCGCCTCGGACTCCACCGCTGCAAGCGCGCGGTCGGCGTCGACAACGGCTTGCAGCGCATCGGCCTTGATCACCTTGCCGAGAGGCACGGCACTGGTGTCGAGAAGCTTCCTGATTGCGATGCGCGTCATGCCGGCACGGCCTGCGCGTCGAGCAGCGCAAACAGGCGGAGGAACCCGGCGGGCTCCGTGCCCAGGGGTTCCCAGGCGTCCGCAAAGGCGTCCTGCGGGAGCTTGAGCTGGAGGCGCCGGACGAAGCCGCCGGGTGTGTCGGCGACCGCGGTCGCGAGCGCGCCAATGCCGGCGCGGCGGCACGCGTCGCCAGCCTGGGCGGCATCGCCGAGGTCGACGGGGAGGTCGGTCCCGAGGTGCGCCTGGCGCAGCAGTAGGCCGCCGCGCTTGACGGCGAACTCGTAGCCGGCGGCGCCGATCGCCGCCTTGACTGCCCGGCGGTCCGCGCCGCGGAGAATCCGTGCGATTGGGCCCGACAGGAGCGTGACGCCCGCTAGCGCGACCAGCCGGGACAGGCGGCGAGCGGTCATCAGCGCGAGCCGCGCCTCGACCGAGTCCGCGGCAACGACCCACGGCTGTCCGGCGAGGGCGAGCTCCCGGAGCAGGAACCGCGACAGGTGCCGACGGCTGTCCGCATTGTCTTTGAGCCGTCTGTAGACCGTCGTCGGCAGCCAGTCGGCACGCCACCAACTCGGGTCCAGGTACGCGGCGGGCGCGTACGCGAAGGCGACAAGCCCCGCCGACGCAGCGGGCTCCGGGGTGCGATCACCGGCACAAACCACGGGCTAGCGGGTGCGCGTCCGGACGGACGTGCGCGTCCTGACGAAGATGAGCACGTTGAGCGCGATCGAGAGGAGCGCGACGCCGGCCAGGGAAGCGAGGAGCACGTAGAACGCGAAGACGGACCGGGCCGCAAGCTCGATCGACAGCACGGAGCGCAGTTGCTCGGCGTCGCCGAAGCGCACCACGTCCGCCTGCTGCGCCGGGAACAGCGCGACGTTCACAGCCTCGTACTCGAGGCCGTCGATGCCGCTCGCCACGATCGACCGGATCTGCGGGATGTGGTCGTCCATCCCGTAGTTGGGGTTGTGCTTGATGAACACCGCGGCGGAGGCGACCGTCGACTCCTCGTCCTCGCCCGGGATCACAAGGTGGACGCGCGCCGTCATCACGCCGTCCACCCGCGAGAGCGTATCGGCGAGCTCCTGGGACAGGCCGTAGATGTACCGGGTGCGGTCCTCGTAGGGGGTGGCGATGAGCTTGTCGGCGTCGAAGAGGTCGGCGATGGTCGCGAACTTGTCCTTCGGATAGCCGTTCTTGCGCAAGAGTTCCATCGCCAGCGGAATCTTGTCGGAGTCGACGTAAAGGCTCACGAAGTCGTCCTTGCCGGGCCGCTTGTCGCTGCCTATGTCGTGAAGCAGCAAGAGCGCCAGCATCTCGTTGCCCTCCTGCTCGCCGAGCTGGGAGTACAACTCCGTCTTGTTGCAGGCGACGAGCAGCAGCGCGGTCGCCGCGGCTGCGGCCAGACGCAGCAGCGGGCGGGCCGAGTGTGGCCACGCCACCTACTGTGCCTTCAGCAGGGTGTCCGCCGCACCCGAACTCTTCTGGACCGCGGACGCCGCCAGGCCGATCTCGGCCTTGATCTCGGCGACGCGCATCTGCACGTGCAGGCTGTCCATGGGATCGCCGATGTCGATGCCGGGACGGGCGCCGACCGGGCCGGCGGACCCCGGCGCCGGGGCTCCGCTGGCCATGTTCGCGAGGATCCGGTCGCCGACGGACTGCGCTCCCTCGACCTCCGGCGGCGGCTCCGGCGGCTGCGCCTCGGCCGCCGTGTTCCCGGCCTGCGCGGGGTCCACATCCAGGAGCCGCTCGAACGCCGGCCCCCCCGCCGCGCCCTCGCTGCCGGCGTCGACGCCCGGCGCCTTCTGGGTCTGCGCTACGTCCTGGGCCGCTTCGGCGACACGATGCGCCTGTTCGACGAGCCGCTGCTGCAGTCCGACTGGATCGATGGCCATGGTTCCCCTCCCGGGCTCGTGGTCGACGGTAAGCGCGTCAGCGGCGGCGGATCTCGTGTTCAAGCAGCGACCGCGCCAGCTTGCTCGCGTCCGCATCGCCGTCGTCGGCGAGCACGGCGTTGCTCACGCCCTCGGCCTCGCGGGCGCGGTCTGCCATGACCAGGAACAGCGCCAGGAAGGCGCGTGCGAGCAGGTCTCCCGACTCCGCCGAGACCCCCTGCTGCGTCATGAAACGGCAGGCCTTTTCAGCATCGTCCTCAGCGTTGGCGTAGACCATCGCTGTGCCGATGATCCAGGCGGCGCTGTCGGGCTCGGCGGCACGCACCGCCCCGAACACGTCCAGCGAGGCCTGGCGCATGGACGGCAGTCGGCACGCCAAGAGCCCCAGACCAACGCAGTTCTGCAGCACTTCCTTTGGTATCCGTGGTATTTCCATGTCGTCCTCCCTCAATCACGGGATCAATCCGCCGCGCCGGAGCGCGACGTCCACGTCTGCATTGCGGCCTTGTGCCAGGTCCGATGCGGGCCGGGAGGCCCGCGTACCTCGCCGCGCGAGTCGCCGTCAGGCGACTCGCTTAGACCTTCTGCAGGATCTGCTGCTGGATGTCGCTCAAGTCCTTGACGAGCGCCGACATCAGCGACATTTCGGCCTTGTACTTCGAGACCTCCATCTCGAGGTTGAACGCCGCCATCGGATCGTTCGGGTCGTAGTTGTCCACCATGTCCCCGATGCGTCCCGTCTCGTCGGTCAGGCTTGCCCCGACGCTGTTGGCGACGCCGCTGATCGAGAAGTTCGAACCGGACATCTCTGCCTCCTTTGCTTGCTTCTGCTTGCTTCGATGATGCTCGTGCCGGTGTGCTAGGGACCTCGGACCCCGCCGCCGGCTTCGCTGCGCACGTACTCGGCGATGAGCGCGCGAGAGGCCCTCTTGACGTCCCCGTACGCGAGTAGCTCCTCGGCATCCGCTATGGACTCGCGGACGCGGTCGAGCATGCGCGTCGGCGCCATCAGTTCCTCGCCGTCGCGGATCCTGCCGCGCGCGCCCGCTTCCCTGAGCGCCTCGCCGTACCAGCGGCCCACGCGGTTCTCCATAACCCAGCCGGCCGTGGCCCGGTTTGCTCGTCGCGCGAGGTCGGCCCTGTCCGACACAGTGCCGCGCTTGACGAGTCCGCGTAGTTCCGAACGCAGTGCCGCGGGTAGTCTGGCCTTGGTGAGAGTCCGTTGAAGTTCCTTGCGCTGGGCACGCGCCTCGGCCGGCGACACCGGCGCCGGCGAGGCCATCGACGGCGCGGCACGGTCGCGCCGCAGCGCCGCGACGCCGGTCCCGGACACCCCGGCCGCCGCCCCGGGCCGGTCCCGAGCTGCGGCCGTTTCCCGGGCGACCGCCTCCGGGCGTGCCCGCTCGACCGCCTCGGCGCGTGCCCGCTCGACCGCCTCGGCACGCGCCCGCGCCGCTGCCTCCACCCGTGCGGCTCGCTCCGCTAGATACGCGTCGACGACCTGTTCGGTGGTCCGCGACGCCTCCACGAAGGCCACCTTGCGCGCACCGCCGCTGGCGCGGACGGCCTCGGCTACGCGTTCGCCGACGAGCGCGCGTTCGTCTTCGGCGAGGCCCTCGCCGCGGTCGCGGAGGCGCTGGTCCACGCCCCGGGTCGACATCCAGGCCGCGGTGGCGCGGTTGTCGCGTTCGGTCGGCGTCGAGCGCCCGTCGAGGTCGTCGATCACCTCGCGGACACGCCGCGACGACAGCGGTCGGCCGGCGATGACGTCGACCGAAAGCATCGCCTCGGCACGGCTCACGTCGCCCGGGTCGTAGGCCGGCGACGCGGCGATCGCGGCCAGGAAGCGGTTGTGCGCGACATCGCGGACGGTCGCAGCGAGTGGATCGGGGGAGACCCGGGCGCGAATCCAGTCGACCGCGCGGTTCAGGAAGGTCTGCCGCCGGATCTTCAACTCGTTGCTGCCGACGTCCAGCAGAACGTGGGCGTTCGAAACCCGTCCGATGTCACGGAACGCGGAAATGTCCATCGCTACCCGACTCTTGTGGTTGTTCCATGCATCCGCGCGACCTCGCCCTCCCAGGCCGAACACCCGCGCACGTGTCCGAAGCACGCGCCGATCATAGTGGCGAAGCCGTTCACGGTCAACGCGATCACGTGCCCGGAGCGGTCGTCAAGTGCACGGTTTCGACGCGCGGACCCGCCCCGCCCCGCCCGGCAGCGGCCGCGCGACCACGGCGCACCCGAGCACGCCCTTGCGGACGCGCGTCATCGCTGTATCGGCCCGGCGAGCTTCACGCCGGCCTCGGTCAGCTCGGCGACGCGCCATACCCGACCGCCCACGGTCACGCGCGCGCGATCGTCAACGGCGTCGCAGCGGTCGAGCAGGACGATGTCGCCGGGTGCCAGGGATCGCGCCGCCTCGCGGCCGAGTTCGGCCACGCCGACCTCGAAGGCGATGCTCACGGGCACGCCGCCGCAATCGAGCGGTCGCGCCGCCCGCGCCAGCGCGTCGATCACCGACGTCGGCAGCGGCGACCTCAACTCGACGAGGACGGAGCAGACCGTGCGGCCCGCCACGAGAATCTCGAAGGGGAACGCCCCGGACGCGCATTCGCCGCCGCCGGCCCCGGGCGCAGGCCGGCGGGCCCCGTCCAAGGCGACGTCGGCGGCAAGGAGTTCGCCGAGTGCCCCGCGGGCACCAGCCAGGGTGGTCTCGAGGACGGCCGCCTGCAGATCCGCGTCGAGGGCGTCGAAGTCCGGCACGACCAGATCGCCGAGGGCCGCTTCGACCGCGGCCGCGTCCAAGTGCACGCGCTGCAGGCTGCCGCCGACTCGCACGACGACGGTGACGGCGCGCTCGTAGCTCGCGCCGCGCGCGCACGGACGCGCCTCCCACGATGCCGGGCCGACGGCGGCGCCGCTGCGCAGGCCACCCGACAAGGCGTTGAGGGACTCGACGAGGGCCGCAGGGATCGGTGGGTAGACGAGCCGGCGGACGTCCGCAGCCCCGCCCCGGGAAGCGCCGGGGCTCACAGCGTGTCGTCCTGGTCTGGCTCGGGGAGGTAGCGCTGCCGCGAGCGACCGTCCGCATCGTCCCGGCCGGCCGCCGTCCGGCGCGCAGCGTCCACGCCGACCTGCACGCGCTCCCCCGGCAGCCGCTCGGCCAGCGTCCTCTCGATCACCGACCGGTTGTCATCGAGCACCTGCCCGGCCCGTTCGGTCTGTGCCACGAAGACGACCTCAAGCGCACCCTCCTCGCGGCGGATGCGGACTTCGCTGCCGTCCAGAACCGATTCGTTGAGCACGATCCGCACCTCTCCCGCGGCACCGGACGCGGGTTCGGCGACGAGGACGCGCTCGGCCACTTCGCGGACCGCCGTAGCGACTTCCGGCTGCGCGGGCGCGGGGGCGCCGGGCGCCGCGACCGGCGTCGGATCGGCCACCGACACATGTACCGTACCAGGGCCCAGCGCGGCGGCGATCGCAGCCTCGAGTTCGACGGCGTGGTCCTCGAGATCGCGCTTCGCGCGTTCGGTCCGCGGGGCGAAGAGCACGTCGACCGCACCGCGCTCGCGGACGACGCGCATCTCGCCGACGTCGGAAAGCCGTGCCTCGGGCACCAGCCGGACGTCGACGCCGCCGCCGTCGGGGCGTACAGCCAGCAGGCGCTCGGCAACCCGACCGGCAACGGCGTCGACGTCGACCCCGGTTGCCGAGTCCGTCGCAGTCAGCGCAGCAGTCCGGGCCGGGTCGGCGGCCGACGCGCGACCCGCAACACTCCCGCTGCGCGACGGCCCGACGGCCTCGGACGCCACTGCGGCGTGCCGAGCGGCCGACGCGGCGTTGCCCGTGAAGCGCCGCGTCTGCGGCGGATCCTTCCGAGGCGACGCCCGGCCGCCGGCTGCCGGGGCATCCCGCGCGGCGGTCGCGGCCCGCTTCGGCGGCGCGGTGGCGGAGACTGGCGCGCGCGACTCCGTGCTCCCGTCGGCTGCGCGTTCCCGGCGCAGCGGTCCGGTGCCGAGCGGAGCGGCGGCGCGGTCCGCGGGCGTCGCATTGGACGCTAGCGGCCCTGCCGCCGGCTCCGGTTCGGACACCGCCGCTGCTGCTGTCCGTTCCGGACTCGACACCGGCACGGTCACGGTCCGAACTCGGCCGGATGCCAGCGACGCGGGGTCGAGGCCGGGTCCCGCCCGCCTCTCGGTCGTCGCCTCGCGACTGTCACCCGCCGCATCCTCGGGCGGCGCGCCGGCGGGCTGGGACTCCAGGCGGGCAAGCGAGCCCTCGACGGCCCTGCGCGTGCCCGGCTGCCGGGATGCGAGCATGTCGGGCCGTTCCGCGAGGGCATCCCGGAACGCCTCCGGCTCGTCCCCACGCGCCTCGCCGGCGGTGTCCGCGGCGGCGCGCGGCGGCGCCGTCGTCCTGCCGGCGGTCGGCGGCGTGCCTGTGACTTCGTCCATGGTGAATCCTCCGTCGTGTCTCTATTCGCCGCCGCGCCCGGCGGGTCCGCCGGTCACGTGCGGCGTCTCGCGGCGACCGCGTCGTCGGCCTCGTCGTCCGCGCGGCGCTCGGCGCGGCGCCGCTCCTCGCGGCCGAGCGATGCCTCGTACTCCTCGAACTTGACGACCTCGGCCTCGGCCGCGGCCCGTTCCCTGCGCCTCCGCTCGGCCTCCTCGCGGGCGGCGGCGACGTCGGCTTCGGCCGCGGCCACCTCCTGCTCGAGCGCGAGCTGCTTCTGGCGCAGGAGGCCGACGTGCTCGCGGTACGCGGTGAGCGTGGCCTTGGACACGGCCTCGCCGTGCATCTCGCCGTAGAGCCGCTCCTTCTCCGCCGCCGCGTGGCTCCTGTGCTCGGCCAGCTCCCGCCGCCGCGCATCCGCAGCGGCGCGCTTGTTCTCCAGATCGCGACGGGCCGTAGCCACCGCCGCCACCGCGTCGTCTTCGCGACGGCGCTTGAGCTTCAACAGGTCGCCGAGCACGCCTTAGCCCTCCACCGCCTGGCGCAGCCGGTCGAGCGTCTCGCCGAACGCCGAGGTCTCTGTCACGCCCTGGCGCAAGACCCCGTTGATGCCGTCGATCCTGTCGATCGCCTCGTCGGCGACCGCGTCCGAGCCACGCCGATACTCGCCAACCCTGAGCAGGAGCTTCACGTCCTGGTAGCTGGCGAGCAGTTCGCGGGTCCGCCCGGCGAGGCGCACGTGGTCCGCCTCGGCGACGTTATTCATCACGCGGCTCACGCTCGCAAGCACGTCCACGGCCGGATAGTGGTTCTCGGCCGCCAGCGACCGCGACAGGACGACGTGCCCGTCGAGAATCGACCGCGTCTCGTCGGCGACCGGTTCGGTCATGTCGTCGCCCTCCACAAGCACGGTGTAAAGAGCCGTGATCGAGCCCTTGTCGGACTGGCCGGCCCGTTCCATGAGCTGCGGCAGCGCCGCGAACACCGAGGGCGGGAAGCCGCGCCGCGTCGGCGGCTCGCCGGCCGCGAGGCCAATCTCGCGCTGTGCGCGGGCGAAGCGGGTCACCGAGTCCATCAAGAGCAGCACCTTCAAGCCCTGGTCGCGGAAGTACTCGGCAACGGCGGTCGCCACGTACGCCGCCTTGAGCCGCTCCATCGCCGGGCGCTCCGACGTCGCGACCACGACCACCGACCGCTCGAGCCCTTCGGCACCGATGTCATGTTCAATGAACTCCCGGACTTCGCGGCCGCGCTCGCCGATCAGCGCGAGTACCTTGACGTCCGCGGCGGCGTTGCGGATCAGCATGGACAAAAGCGTGCTCTTGCCACCGCCGGCGGCCGCGAAGATGCCCATGCGCTGGCCTTCGCCGCACGTCAGCAGCCCGTCGAGCACGCGCACACCCAGCGCGATAGGCGTCGCAATCACCTTGCGGCGCATCGGATCCGGCGGGTCGGCGAGCGTGGGGTAGCGCGCCGCGGTCGGCACCGCCGCGCCGTCGAGCGGCTCGCCGAGGCCGTTCAGGACGCGGCCGAGGAGCGCCGGTCCGACGCCGACGTCGTGGCGGTGGCCCGTCGCCTCGACCTGCGTCTCCGTGGAGATGCCGAGCGTCGTGCCGAGCGGCGACAGCAGAACGTGGGGACCGTCGAGGCCGACCACTTCGGCAAGGGTCGGGCGACCCCCGGCGCAAGACCATCCGTTCACGAGTTGGCACAGGTCGCCGATGCGCACGCCGCCGATGGCGGCGCGGACGAGTCCCCCGGTGACGCCGAGCACGCGCCCGCGCACCTGGGCGAGCGGCACTGTGCGCACCGCCGCGCCGATCCGCTCGACCGCAGCGTCGAGAACTGCGCGCACGTCGTCCGCCTGTCCGGTGCGCGCCATAGCCTAGAGCGCGATCCTGCCGAGGGGCTGGACCGTCACTTCCTGGGTCAGTTCCTGGAATGACAGCACGGCAAGGTCGTAGAGCTCGATCTCCAGCATCTTGCGCACGTAGCGGCGGATGTCCATGGCGGTGACCACCACCGGCTTGTTCTCGAGCCGGCCGATGTCGCCGACCAGCGACTTGGCCGACTCGACCAGCCGGCGCGTCTCGGACGGATCGAGTGCAAGGTAGTTGCCCGAGGCGGTCTGCCGGATGCCGCCGCGGACCAGCTCCTCGACGTCCTCGTCGAGCAGGTACGCCGAGAGCACGTTCTGGTCGCTGCTGTACTTGTAGCTGATGTAGCGCTTGAGGTCCCCGCGCACGTACTCGGTGAGCACCACCACATCCTTCTCCTGCTGGCCCCAGTCAACCAGCGACTCGAGGACCTGGCGCAGGTTGCGGATCGAGATGTCCTCGCCGACGAGGCGCTTGAAAACCTCGGTCGCGTGGTTCAGCGGCAGCACGCGCTGCGCCTCCTTGATGAGTTCCGGGTAGGTCTGCTCGAGGCGCTCGAACAGATCGTGCGTCTCCTGGATGCCGATGAACTCCTCGGCGTACCGGCGCATGACGTGGGCGAGGTGGAACGTCAGCACGCGATGCGGTTCGAGGTACGACAGCGCCGCGGCTGCGAGGCTCTCGGCGTAGCCGTCCTCGAGCCACACCGTGGGCATGTTCGGCAGGAACGGCTCGCCGGTCTCGCTCGGGAACTGGATGATGTCGAGCTGGCGCGGATTGTCCGCGAAGAGGACGTGTCCGGGCCGCACCTCGCCGCGGGCGACCGGGATCTCCTGCAGCAGGATCGCGTAGACGTTCTCGGCGAGGTTCTCGTTGAAGCGCACGTGCACGCCCGGGAACGGCACGCCCAGGTCGAGGTAGAGGGCCCGGCGGACCTTGGCGGCCTCGAGGTTCAGCGCGCGCATGTCGATCGCCTCCTGCAGCGACGCCGAGATGTCCACCAGCACTGCGGCACCGAGCGTGATCTCCTGCTCGCCGCGCAGTTGCGCGGCCACCTCGGCGTCGGAGCTCGTCTCCGTCGGGACCGGCGTCAGCACGGACGCGACCTCGCGCTCGGCGCTCGCCCCGGCCCGCCGCTTCGTGGCGCGCAAGAGCAGCGCCCCGGCACCGCCGGTCGCTACGGCGAGCGCGAGGAACGTAACGGTCGGAAAGCCCGGGATCAGGCTGAACGCCACCATCAGGGCGCCGGCCACCAGCAGGGCCTTCGGCTGCGCCCCGAACTGTTCACCGATGTCGCTCGCGAGGTTCTCGGTCTCATCGGTGCTGACCCGGGTCACGATGATGCCGGCCGTCATGGCGATCAGGAGCGCCGGAATCTGCGCCACCAGGCCGTCGCCGATGGTAAGGATCGAGTAGACGTGCATCGCATCCTCGATGCTCATCCCGCGCTGCGTAACACCGATGACGAGGCCGCCGACGAGGTTGATGGCGATGATAATCAGCCCAGCGATGGCGTCGCCCTTGACGAACTTCATGGCACCGTCCATCGAGCCGTAGAGCTGGCTCTCCTTCTCCACCTTCTCGCGTCGACGCCGTGCCTCGGCCATGTCGATCACGCCGGCGCGCATGTCGCCATCGATGCTCATCTGCTTGCCAGGCATGGCGTCGAGCGAAAACCGCGCGCTCACCTCCGCAACCCGCTCGGCACCCTTCGTGATCACGAGGAACTGCACGATCGTGATGATCAGGAAGATCACCAGGCCGACGACGAGGTTCCCAGCCACCACGAAGTTGCCGAACGTGTCGATGATCGCCCCGGCATCGGCCTGCAGCAGCACGAGGCGCGTGGTCGCGATCGCGAGCGCCAAGCGGAACAACGTCGACAGCAGCAGCACCGCCGGAAACGCGAAGAACTCCCCGGCGGACGAGATGTAGATGGCGAGCATCAGGAGGATCACCGCGATCCCCATGCTGGTCCCGATCAGCACGTCGATCAGCGCCGTCGGCAGCGGCAGGATCATCATGAAGATGATCGCCACCAGCAGCGCCGCGAGCAGCACGTCCTTGCGCCGCGTGACGGCGTTGAGGGCGTTCTGGACGTTTTCGGGGACGATCATCGCCGCACCGCCTGCGCCTGTCCCGCGGTCGCGGTCCGGAGACGCTCGATGGCGGCGTGCGCGGGTCCCGCCTCCTCGCGCGGCACCCGCTCGAGCACGGCCCGCGCCTCTGCCGCATCGCCGGCGAGCCAGTACGCGTACGCCCGGAGCCTCCGTCCCGGCAGGTTGCCCGGGTCGAGAACCTCCAGCAGTTCGAGGAGCGTCGCCGCCCGCTCGGGCCGGCGCTGGCATAGCTCGTTGTGCGCCACGACCAAGAGCCACGCGGCGTGGTCGTCGCCAAGCCCGTCGAAAGCGTCCGCCGCCACCCGGATCAAGCCTTGATCAACGCCGCGCGGCGGCCCTCGAACGCAGCGTACTCCGCCTTCATCGCGAGCAGCAGCGTCCGCGCGCGCTGCACGACATCGCCCGGCGCCGCGTCGCCGCCGAGGTCGCGGGTCGCCGCCTCGATGTCCTCGAACAGCTCCCGGTAGCGCGCGGGCGTGGTCACGTAGGGATTGGCGAGGCGCGGGCGCAGCGCCTCGGTGATAGCGCGGTCGCTGTGGTCCACGCCGAGGACGCCGGCGACGTGCGACGGGATCGCCGCGCCCACGGGCAGGTTCACGCGGGTCCGGGGGTAGTCCGCTGGCGACGGCTCGAACGCACGCTGGTACGAGACCGCCTCGACGCCCATGTCCAGCGTTACAGGCACGGCTACAGTCCGATTTCCGCATAGAGGGCGCGGACGAGCACGAACGCCTCGTAGAGGCGGTGGTACTCCGCGCGGCCGACGCGCGCCGCGACGACGAATACGTCGGCACCCTTGATTCCGACCTGCACGGGAAACGGGTGGTCGCGGTCGAAACAGGCACACCGGAGGAGCAGCCGCGCCTTCTCCTCGACGTCGGCACCAGGCGCCGTGCGCAGCACGGCGAGAACCACCTCGTCTTCAGCGCGCTCGACGTCGACCAGGTAGCGGCCACCGGCGACGGCCAGGTTGACCACGCCGCCTGTCCAGCCCGCCGCCGAGCCTGGGAAGCCGAGCTGTGCGGCGAATTCGGCCAGCGCCTGCGGCCACCACTCGGGGGCTGTGGCCTCAGTCATCGTACGCCTCGGCGTCGATGGCGGCGTCGAGCGCCTCCTGCAACGCCAGCATCACCCGGTCGCGCTGCGCGGCATCGCCGCCGTACGCCTTCTGCGGCACGAAGCGGACGACTTCCTTCAGGCCCTGGAGGAAGTAGATGCCCGCCTGATCGCCGTGCACTCCGATCCGCGCCGGCAGGCCGGCGAAAGCGTCCGCGCCCTGCCAAGCTCGGTCGCGCGCGCTCAGCACCTCGCGGAGCACGTCGCGCGGGGCCGTCGACGCAAGCTCGCAGGCGAAGTTGCGGCGCACTCGGCGGACCAAGTCCGCGCACTGCTCGTGAACGCTGTTCAGCGACTTCAACTGGTACATGTCGTCCACGAGCTGGCGCAGCCGCGGCTTCGAGACCGACTGCGCACTGGCCGCGAGGTCGGCGCCGAGCGCCTTGAGCATGAAGCCCACGGCTGGCTCGAAGTCCTCTCCCGGGTGGTCGGCGACGACGCGTTCATAGGCGGCCTTGATGTCCTCGCAGTCGAGCACCACCGCGCGGTAGAGGTCGCGCAACTCCTGGACGTCGCCGGCCCCTCGGCCCGCGAATACGGCTGCCACGGCGGAGACGTTCAAACCGGCGCGCACGGCACCCCCCGCCTCGGCCTCGAGCGCCCCGATGGCCTCGTCGAGCGCCGCAAGGAGGCTCTCGTTTGCGCCTTGACCGGCCGCCTGTTCGCGGGCGAACGCGAGTGCCGAGAACTGGTGCGTCTGGTCGGCGGAGAACTGCCGCGCGCGTTCGCGCAGGGCGTCGGCGCTCAAATCCCCGCCCGCCTCCGCCACGGATGCCGCGAACTCCTCGAGCTTGCCGTCCCGCTCGAGGTCCGGGATCTCCTCGAGGTAGCGGCGCGCCAGCTCCTGCGCCTCGTTCGCACCGTGGCCGTGGCTCTTGAGCTTGCGTTGCGACAGCTTGCGTTCGACGGTCTCGCTCTGAGCGAACGTCAGTTCTTCGGCGGCGTCGGCGAGCTCCGCGCTCGGATTGCGCACGTGCTCGACGCTCTCGCCGCGGAACGCGCCCCGCGCCGCCGCCTCGTCGCCGCGACCGGCCTCGGCAGGCACGCCACCGAGCCGCGCACCGTCGACGACGTCACTCACGGCACGCCACCCCGGTTCGCGCGCTGCTCAGGCACGCGACCACACGGCTCGGTTCGTCTGCTGGACGCTGTCCTCCAGCTGGCCGAACAGCTGCAGCATGTCCTGGGCGCCCTTCTGCATCGAGTCGGCGAACCCCTTGGTGCGCTCGAGGTACGCGCGCTTCTCGTCCGCGCGCGCATCCGCCTCCTTGCCGTCGGCGTCCTTCTGCCGCGCCTCGTAGTCCAGCACCGACTTGATCATCTCGCCGGTCGACGACGACAGCTTCGCGAGGCCGTCGGTCATCAGCGCGACGTTCTGCGAACGCGCCGACAACTGCTGCGAGAGGGTGTGGTCGAGCCGCCGCGTCGCCATCGTCCGCCGCGCCCTTGACGAGTCCCGCGCGGCCTCGTCGGCGGACGTTCGCGACTCCGCAGCGGTGCCTGGGCCCTCCTCGGGCGCCGCTGCGGGCCCGACGCTCGGTGCCGACGCCGTTGCGGATGGCGACTCCGGCGCCGTCGTCGGCTCGGCGCCAAGACCGCCCGGCTCCAACGCGGCGCTCGAGGACGTCAGGCGCATGCCCTTGATGCCGCCGCCGAGGCTGATGCCGGCGGAGGCGATCTGGGTCGCCCCGGAGACCACGCCGCCGGCCAGCGCGAGCGTCGCGCTCTCGCGGATGTCGTCCGCCGAAGCGTGCATCTCGTGCGCAACCGACTCGATCTCGGCGACCTGGGAGTCGCGCGCGGCGCGGGCGAGTTCGGAGTCGATCTGCATCAAGAGCGCGGCCACCGCGCCGAAGTCGACGGCGACGTTGTCGGCCATCGCTCGCATCGCGGCGCCCGTCTGCCCGTGGTCGACGCGCGGCGGGCCGGGCGGCAGCGCCGGCGCCGTCCCCGGCGGCGGCCCGGGCGACTCGACGGGGCCGGTGTCGACGCGCGGGCCGGGCGCGGCCGGCGCGGCCGATGCGGGCCCAGTGTCGATGCGGTTCGGCGATGGGCGGGAGACGTTCAGGTCGTTCATTGCGGGCTCCTTGGTTGTACGCGGAGGTCTGTGCGCGGTGCGCGGATCGGTGCCGAGGGCGTTGCGGCGACGGCGCGGGGTTTGAGGGTTCCGACGCGGCGCACGTACGGCGTGCCGAGCCGGGGGTCGCCACTGAGGCGGGCGGCAGCCTCGAGTGCAGCCGCCCGGTCGGCGTAGACGCCTTCGACGAGCACAAAGCCTCCCGCCGCGACGCCAGGGCGCTCGACGCGCGTCATGTGGTCGAGGCCGTGGGCCGCCACGAACTCATCGAGGCGCTCGGCGGACGACAGCGCGATCACTTGGACTGCATGGTGGTGCGCGGGATGGGCATCGAGGCCCGACCACGCCCCGGGCCGGGCGCCGGCGCGCGCTTCCGAGGCGGCCGCGGGTACCGGCTTGACCGGCTCCTCGGGCGCGGCGTCCTCGAAGCCCGTGTTGATCTCGTAGGCAATCTCGGCGGGTAGGATCCTCGGGGTGATTAGGAAGTAGCGCGAGACCTGCTGGTCCCGGTCGATGCGCGCCGACAGGAGCCGGCCGAGCACGGGCACGCGGCCGAGCAGCGGAATCCGCTGCCGGAAGCGGACTTCTTCGCGGACGGTGTAGCCGCCGATCAAGAGGCTCTTGCCCTCGCCCACGACGGCCTGGGTCTGGATGACGTTCTGGGAGACCTCGGGGACGCCGGTGACCGCGAGTTCGGCGCCGCCGCGGCTGCCGTCCTCGATGTGGATGCCGAGGCGGACGCGCCTGGCCGCGCCGTCGCGGACGACGTGCGGCCGGATCCGCACCACCCAGCCGTAGGACACGGGCGCAAGGTCCACCGCCTCGGCGTCGTTGCCGCCCAGGCGGACGTAGAACGTGCGATTGTTGCGGAACGACGCCTCGTGGTTGTCGAGCGTGGTCACCGACGGCCGGGTCAGGATACGGCTCTTGCCGGCGCTCAGCAGCGCGCGGACCTGCAACGCCAACCCGTCGGCGTCGAAGAGGCCTTCCGAGAGTTCGAAGGTCGGTCCGGCGCTGGCGCCGGCGTCGAGGCGGACCGCTTCCGCGCCGATCGAGAAGCGCAGTTCGTCTGCGGCGGAGGCGTCGATGTCGAGGACGGACACCGTGATCTCGACTTGGTCGACGGGGCTGTCGAGCGCCGCGATCAGGCGCTCGTAGGTGGGCATCCGCGTCTCGAGGTCGCGCACGACGACGGCGTTCTGCCGCGTGTCGCCGACCACGAACGCCGCGTCCGCAGCGGCGCGCCGGCCACCCACCGCAGGGGTATCCGCGCCGGGGGCCTCGGCGTCCCCGACGACGCCGGTGCCGCGCAGCTTGGCCGTCACGGTCGACGCGGGCCCGCCGGACACGCCGATGCCCGACGTGTGCGCAACGTTCATCAGCTTGGCGACCATCTCGGCGACGCCCACCGCTGCCGGAGTGCCGTCGGTGCCGGTCGCCGCGCCGCCGACGTGGGCGTGCTCGACCGCGAAGATCCGGATCGCGAGGCGGCCACCGCCGAGGGTTCTATCCTGGGCCGCGAACGCGCCGCTAAGCGCAGCCTCGGCGGCCCACTCCACGAAGCGCGGCGGACCGGCGAGCTGCATCGCGTCCTCCCCCGGAAGGACGACCCAGCTTAAGGGGGCGCCGCGGATCCCCGCCGTCGCGACGGTGGCCTCGAACGCGTCGCGGCCTGCCGACGGGAACGCCACCGTCTTGGTGACCGCCTCGGTCTCGTCGTACAGGTAGAGCATTGCGCCGTCGTACACCCAGATCACCCCGAAGCGGCGGTGGACCTCGGCGAGGAACTGTTCCGCCGGGCCCACCGGGACCTCGTCGTCGGCGATGGCGCTGATCCGCCCGCTGACCGTGACGGGTATGTCGAGCGACGTGCCGAAGTCGTAGAGCAGCGAGCGCAGCGACTCGTTGCGCGCCACGTAGCCGAACTCCTTGCCGAGCCAATCCGGCGCGCGCGGTTCTGCCGCGCCGGCCAGCGCCGCGCATAGCGCGCCCGCGGCGAGCGCTGCGCGAACCGGCCCGGCGGACCGCATCGGAACACCCTGCCGTCCGTCGCGGGCCGCGTCACCGATGGAAGTGCGCCCACGTCCGCTCAAGGATGACGCGCGCCGCCTCGAGGCCCGACTTGATGGCCGCGAGCCGCGCGTACTCGGCCGGCGGCGCGCCCCGTCGGACCGCCGCGTCCACCGCGGCAAGCTGTTCGCCGATGCCGGCGGCCACCGCCGCCAGGACGGCGCCTTCCTTGTCCTCCCTGAGGCGCGCTTCGATCTCCATCTCGATGCGCTCCGGACCGGTGTCTGCCATGTGCCTTCTCTCCCGTGTTTTTCTCTCTCGACTCCGCCCTCGGCCGGACCTGTCCGGCTAGACGCGGACCATGCCCGACCCCGAAGCCCGCTGTTCCGGGCCCGCGTCCGCGTCGGGCGCGCCGAACGCGCGGTCGCGGAGCCGCGCGGCCCACATCTCGGCAGTGTCGACGAAATCCTCGACCACGGCGGCGAAGCGCGCGAGGGGCAGCGTCTCGAGCCGCTCGGCCCGAAACAGCACGACGCCGCCGGTGCGCGGCTCGACGCACAGGGTCGCTCCGCCGGTGCCCTGGAAGCCGTAGTTGGCGGCCAACAGCGTCGCGTACGCCGTCCCGCAGTCGGCGTCGGCCACCGACCCGAGCAGCGCATAGATGTAGAGGCTCTCGTCGTCCTCGCCAAGTTCGAGGCTGAGCGCCACGTCGTCGAACATCAGGTTGCAGCGATGCTCCGCATCCGGCGCGAGGCCCGCGATGCCCACCACGGCGCCGAAGTCGGCGAGCAGGGACGCCATCGCTGCTACGGACATCGCGCCGCCTCCCGCGTTGACAGGACGCCGCTCACGGCGCCCGCGCGGTCGACCGCCGTCCCAAGGAGCGCCGCCCGCCTGAGGACGTCGGCCTCGGCCGGCCCGGCGCCGCCCGCCTCGCAGGCCAGGCGCACGGCGTCCAGCGCCTTGCGGGCGCCATCGGGGGCGTCCGTCGCCAAGTAGCACTCGGCGGCGCGCAGTGGCGGCTCGGGATTGGTCGCGTCGAGCACGGCGGCCACGCCGTAGGCGGACAGCGCCTCCCGGTAGCAGGCGGTCATCTGCAGGCTCGCGCCGAGACCCATCCAGAAGCGGCTCTCGGTGTGGTCGTTCTCGGCGAGGAAATGGAACAGCTTGCGCGCGTCGTGGTAGCGGCGTTGCCGGTAGACGTCGTGGGCGAAGCGGTAGACCGCCTCGATCTCGTCGCCCGTGTAGCCGCGGACGTCGGCAAGCGTCGCGCCGCGCTCGAGACACTGCCGCGCCAGCTCCTCCACCGTGGCGAGCTGCCCGTCCGTCAAGGCATCCAGAAGGTCGTCGGCGGCCGCCGCGCCAGGCTTCCCGTCTGCCTCGTTGGCCTCGTCCGCGTCCATCACCACCTCGACAGCAGGTTCCTGAGCGTCTCGTGGGACTTGTCGGCCATGCTGTTGGCACCCTCGAACGCTTCGTTCATGGAGTTCACGACGTTCTTGAACTTGGTCATGAACAGGTTGTTGCTGTCGTTCTGCTGGTCGATGTAGTTGTCGACCTCCTCCTTCAGCGAGTCCATGTCGTCCTTGCTCACCACGGTCACGTTCCCGATCTGAAACCGGCCGTGGGTGTCCGGATTGCCGTCGGACTTGATCTTGAACGTGCCGCCAGTGCCTTCGCCGCCCTCGTCGAATCCGTAGTAGCGGCGGACCGACTCCGGCAGCGACGCGACCGCGCTGTGGTAGTACACGACCCGGTGCTGGCGTTCGCCCGTGGAGCAGCCCACCTCGTTGTTGAGGAACCGGACCATGTCCGGCGTCACCGGAATCCGGTCCTTGTAGCTGTGCGCCTTGTGGCCGAACTTCTTGAGGTCGATGAGGTCGCCGAGATACTTCCGGGCCTCACGGATCCGGGCCAGATGCCGCTGCGCCATCTCGGTGCGGTCGGCGCCGACCTGCTTCATCACCTGCGTGCGGTGCAGCATGACGAACTCGGCCGCGTCCGCCGCGGAGAGCGTGACGTCGCCCACGCGGACCATGCCCGCCTCGGCGCCCCCGGCGACGTCCGGCGACCGGCCCGCGTAGGCCCCCGTTGCGTTGACTTCGCCCATGTCCTGTTCCCTCCGGGCTAGATGGTCTGGCGGATCCGCATCGTGGCGGCGTGCGAGTCGTCGATCGTGCCGATCACCAGCGCCGCCCCCGCCTGCATCTCCTCGATGAGCTTGCGGATCCGGCGCAGCTCCTCCTGCGTGATCTCCTGCGCCTTGGCGAGATCCGCGCGCTCGTCCTGCGCATCGGCGCGCGCCGTCGCCGCCTCGTAGCGGAACTCGGCCGTTGTGATCTGCGCCGCGCCACCGCCGGCCTGCGGGACGGCCTGCGCGAGCGCGGCCGCGACCCGTACGCGGTTCGCCACCCGCACCATGCGGCCCGACCGAGCCGCGGTTCCGGCGATGTCGTCGGCCGCCGCGCCGTCCCCGGCCGCGGTTGCCGAGGACTCGGCGCCCGCTGCGCCCCCGTCGACGCCGGCCGTCGCGGCCTCCGTGCCCGCGGTGCCAGCCATCGCCGCGTCGCCGACCGTCTCCGCCGACGCCGTTGCAGCTTCCGCCGCGGCGGCCCCGGTGCCAACGCCCGCGGTCGCCGCCTCGGACGCCGCGGCGCCGGTCTGCGCGCTGGCCGCGGCCACGTCGGCCGCCCCCGACGCAACGCCGCCCGCGGCGGCCCCACCGCTCATGAAGCAGGCCGCGATGTTGACCACGAGCATCGCCGCAGCGAGCCCGATCTGCACGCCCATCGAGCCCGTCTCGTCGAGGTTCATCGCGGCGATCGCCTTTTCCGTGGCGCCGGTCTGCTGGCAGATCATCAGCGCCGTCATTGCGGTCGCCGCGACGGCCAGGGGGACCGCGGCCGCCCCGCCGGAAACGACGCCGACGACGCCCACGGCGATCCAGGCGAGGCCTACGCCGATCCACCCAAACGCCATTCCCACCTTCGCGCCGACGCCGCCCTTGTGCTCGGCCGCGTGCATCCTGCGGATCTTGTCCATGATCTCGTGGTGCTTCCTCTGCCGTTCTGCCCGCTTGTCGTCGACGCGCGTCTCGGCGGTCTCGATCTGCTCGCGGCCCTGCTTGGCCTGAACGGCGTAGAGCAGCGTCGCCATGACGTCGGCGTCCATGTTCCTAGGCAGCGCCAGCACCGGCGCGCCGTCCGGACCCGACCCGAACGTGATCATGCCGTCGTCCGGCGCGGGGGCCGTCTCGACCGGCACGGCGCGGCCCGTGCGCACTGCGTCGGGCGCCGCCGCGGAATCCGTGCCTGCCGCCGGCCGCGGCGCACCGCCGTCTATCCGGTCGACCATGTTCCTGCCACCGCCATGCGCATTTCACCTCCTTCCTTTCCTACTCCATCTTCTCCGTTCCCGCGCCGTGGCTCCGCGGGCGTCGCGTCAGCCGTTGCGCGGCGTGCCTTCGGCCTGGTCCTGCCCGCCGTCGGTCCGCGCTGCGCCGATCTGTACCGCGAGGAACCGCACCTTCGGGTCCTCGGCGACGTCGGGACCGGTCGTTCCAAGCGACTCGAGGGCGACCGCCGCGGCGTCGGCAAGGCCCGCCGCGAGCAGGCACTCGGCCAGGCTCATCTGCACGGCCCGGCCCGCGGCACCCGGCTCGCCGGACGCGTCCGGCTGACCGGCCGCGAACGCGAGCGCCTCCGCGGCGCCGACGTAGTCCTCTAGCGCCTGCCGGCACAGGCCGAGGGCGTGCCAGTTGCGCGAGCTGCGGTGGTCGTAGAGGCACAGCAGCTCGAAACTCGGCAGCGCCTCGGCGTAGCGACCGGTTCCGTACAGCTCGCGGCCGACGGCGTAGATGCCGTCGAGACCCGCCTCCGTTATGCCGCGTGCCGCGGCGAGCGTCGGCGCGCCGTCGAGCAGCCGCACGAGCCCGCCCAAGGCTGCCGTCATCGTCCCCTCCGTTGCATGCGCCTGCGCTTTGGAATCCATGTCCACCGGTGTGTTCCCCCGTCGCGCCCAAGGTCGGCCCGGCTCAGCGTGCCATGTTGCCCACGATAGTCTGCATGAGCTGCTTGAGATCCTGCAACAGCCCGTCGGCCGCCGTGAGCGCCTCCTGCGACTTGTTCACCGCCGTCTTCAACTCGAGCATGCGCAGTTCGTTGGTGCTGCTCAACTGATCGACGCGGCTCGAGAACTTGGCCTCCAGGCTGTCGAGCGCCGCGTCGGTGTGGTCGGCGTCGGCGCCCGGGTCTGCCAGGTCGATGTCGTTGTCCTTCATCCATTTCGAGAGCGCCGGGCTCGGCGGCGCGGGCTTGAAGAACGTCCCCCCCGGGCGACCGCGCGCGGCCTTCAGCGCGCCGAGCCAGTTGTTGGCCTCGTTGATCTCGTTGACCTGCTCCTGCATCTTCTCGGTCTTCTCGGCGGTGCTGTCGCTCAGCGCAAGGTAGCGGTTCTGGAGCACGAAGCACACCGCCTCCATCGGCGACAGGGTGGTTGGCTTGCCGTCGAGCATCACCTCGAAGCGGTGGTCGCCGGGCACGTAGCTGACCTGGTGCTCCGCGGCGAGCGCGCCGGCGGGGACGTCGTCCGGCGCGCCCGTCGTGTCGGCGCCCGCACCCCGGGCCGGGACGGAGGAGACGTCGGACACGGGCCTCCTCCTAGATCCTGGTCATGTGGCGTGCCACGCGGCGTGGCCTGCGGTTTCGGGCGGCCCCCGTTTGCGCGAGGAGCGCGGCCTCGGCGTCCTTCATCTCCCGATCCAGGCGCTCGAGATCCTCCTCGACCATCGCGCGCAAGGCCGGCGAGCACCGGTCGCTGCGCACGGCCGCACGGAGCGCGTCGTCGTCCACCCCGACCGCGCGGAACAGCTCGGCCATGCGCGCAGACGTCTCCCGCGCATCGCCGATGGTCGACTCCATCTCCGCGACGAGCCTGTCGAGGCGCGCTTTGCGCGCATCGTCCTCGGTCATGTCGTACCTCCGACTGGCAATACACCCGGCTTCGCGCCGCAGCGGCGGACGCTCCCACGCACCGGTCCGGGCCCGCAGGAATGCCGTGCCACCGACCCCGGAGTCTAAACGGTCCCGGCACGATAGAGAAGCCGTCAGAACTGTCCAACTTAGGATGAGGGCCAAGGGGAGGCTGATTCCTACGTGAAGTTAGGGTGAAGCGCGTGTCCGGCGCACATCAACCACCGCGTCGCGGAACTGCTCGCCAAGCTGGGTGTCGAGGACGGCCGCGAGGTCGAGCTCCAGGTCGCGAGGCCTTTGATCCGGCGCACCACCGTCGGGCGAACTGCACTACGAACGGGTTCCCGGCGGGCTGCCCGGTCGCCGCACCGCCCGCCGGCGGTCGGTCTCCCCAACGCCCCGGTCCCGTCCGTCCCGTCGATGGACGGGATCGGGCAGCAGCCCCATGCCCCTGGCGCGCTCCACCGCGGCGCGGCGGCTGTGCACCTCCAGCTTCCGGAAGATGTGGCCGACGTGGTAGCGCACGCCGGCCGCGGTCAGCCCCAGCGCCTCCGCGATCTCCCGGTCGCGGAACGACTCGAGCCGCTCCAGCACCTCCATTTCGCGGGGACTGAAGCTCGGCCCGTCCTCCCTTCGAACCTCGGCCTTCGCAATCCGGTCGATCAGCTGTTCCGCGGCGGCCCGCAGGACCGGATCGAAACCGTCCCCCGCCAGCGCGGTCAGGACCGGCAGGCAGACGTCCCGGTCGCGCACGAGCTGCCTGGCGTAGTCCGTCTCTTTGAACAGCTGCAAGTACTGGACGAGGATGCGCTGCGCCTCTCCGGGCCGGCCCGCCGCGCATTCGAGCCCGACCCACTGTCCGAGGCCGCGCATCCAGGTTCGACGCAGGCCGCGCTCCGACGCCAGCGACGTGAGCGAGCGGACGAACACCCTCGCCTCGTCGAACCGTTCCCCCGCGACGAGCAGGCGCAGCCGCGCGCAGGCGACGGCTTCCATCTCCCGCCAACCCTGTCCTTCGAGATCCAGGCAATCGTCCGCCCGTTCCGGCAGTCCGGCGCTTCGCCATGCCCGTTGAGCCTCGCCGGTTCTTCCCTGGTCCGCCAGCAGGCACGCGTGCATCGCGCCCAGCATGCGGACAAGGGCGGGCAGTCCGGCGCCGCGGGCGTAGTCCCGCATCTCCTCGACAACGACCGCGGCGTAGTCGATGCCCTTGATCTGCCGCGTCAGGTCCACTGCGGTCTCGCAGGCCGCCGCGCAGGCCGGAAGGGGCGTGCCACCGTTCAGCAACGCCGTCGGGACCGGAACGACCCTGGTTCGGGACGGGACCAGGTTCCTCTCGAGGTCCAGTTCGCGGATGAATATGTCGGCGAAGACGGCGCACTGGGGCTCGCGCAGGAACTTCAGCCTCGCGACCGTCCTGGACTCCGCGTAGTGGGCCCGGGCTTCCGGCACGGCGCCGCGCGCCATCGCGATCTGCCCCCGGTGCACGCCGATGAACATGCTCAGATAGGGGCTGTCCGCCAGCCGGCGCTCGGCGAGGTCCGCGTGGCGGACCGCAGCTTCGAACTCTCCGCTCAGCTGGTTCGCTATGGCCAGGCAGAAGTCGCAGTATCCCAGCGCGAATCCGTCGGCCTCCGCCAACGCCGCGATGCGCCCGGTCTCCCCCTTCAGCCAGTCCATGCGTTCCAGACTCATGGACGCGCACCCGTATAGCGCCAGCGCCGCGCGGGTGACCATGTCCGCGAACCGGAGTTCGAGATGGTCTTCCGGATGCTCCCCGGAGGACGCCAGTAGTTCCCCGGACAAGGACCGGTACAGCTTTCTGGCCCCGTCGAGCTGTCCGGTCCAGGCGAGTAGCAGGACGCGGGCGAGCCCCATGGAGGGACGGTTGCGCAGGATCTCCGGCGTGAGCAAGGTGTCGATGGCCTGCAGGGGGACGATGCCTTCCCGCAGCCCGAGGCGGATGCCGCCCACAAACTCCAGGATTCGCGCGGCGAGGTGATCGTCGCCGGCCTCCGCGGCATGCCGCATCGAGGCGACCGTCTCCCCGCGGCGGGCCAGCGCGGCAGCGATCCGCCGGTGCACGGAGCGGAACCGCGCCGGCGTCTCGCGCAGACGCCAGTTCGCGCAGTGCTCCCTGACCAGCGAATGGAGGCGCCAGGCGTCCCGGGAACCGTGGCGGAACCTCTCGACCAGCCCCTTCAGCTCCGGGATGGCGTCGAGCCGCCGCTTCAGGCCGCGCCCTTCGAGGACCTCGTCCAGCAGTCCCGCGTCCATCCACTCGAACAGGCCTGCGTCGAGCGTCAACTCCAAGTCGGCCGGCGCCAGGTCCCGCAGCAGCCGGCTTTCCACCCAGTTCCCGGCCACCTCGCCGACATCCCCGCCCCGGCCGCCGCCCGGCTTGTTCCCGAGGATGCGCAGCGCGATCGGCCATCCCTTCGACTCGCGGGCCAGCATCGCCGCCTGGGCCCGGGACCGGCCCGGCCCGAGGAAGCGCGCCACCTCCCCGTCGGAGAACCGCAGGTCGTCGGCGGTCAACGACACGGCGTCGTCGGCGAGGATCGCGGAAGCGATGTCGAGACCGGCCGGCAAGTCGCGGCAGGCGATCGCTAGGTGGAGATTGGGAGGGCCACGCCGCACGACGAAGTTGAGGAGCGCCACGGAGGCGGGATTCTCCAGCCGCTCCATTTCGTCCAACGCGAGCACGCAGTGTGCCCCGTGGCGTTCGACGGCGCGAAGCAGCAGCGCCGTGCGGCGCTCGGGCGGGTCGTCGTCCGTCGACTGCGAGCCCAGCGAATCGAGCACGTCGAGAACGTCCAGCCCGGCGGCCTGGAAGGCAAACACGAGGTAGGAGCCGAGCGCCTGTGGCGCATCCTGCGCGTCGACCGTCAGCCACGCCGCCACCGCCCCCTCGCCGCGCAGGGCACGGCAGCATTCCGCGAGGACGCAGGTCTTCCCGAACCCGCCGGGCGCTTTCAGAACGGTGAGCCGGCGGTTCGTCGGCACCACCGCGCGCATCAGCTCCGGGCGGTCGATCAGGCCCTTGACGGCATCCGGGACGGCGACCTTCTCGCCGAGAAGCCAGGGCGCGACCGTGCCTGAGGGCTCCCCGCCGCCGCCGTCGCCCGCCTCGGAGGAGAGGCGTTCCCGGGCAGCGGGACCGTCGTCAGTGGGAGCCGAGTCCGGCACGGCCGATCCCTGGCATTGGCGTCGGACACTCAGGCTCTCGTCTTGATCATCCAGTCTGCGATCCGTCGGTTGCGGAAACTCGCGGGGATTCTACATGGCGGCGACCGACGATCAACGACCGACCGGGCACGACGGGCCGGCGACCCTCCAAGCGCTCCTTCGGCCGCGGACGGGGTCGAGCGTTCGAAGACCATGAAACTAGCATATGTCAGTGATTTGGAGATCCGGAAGTTGACAGTGGATGCGGTTATCGCCTCCCGGGCCTTCCCTCGGCCGTTCGTCCTGCCGACATGCGGGCGCTCCCGCCACTGCCGCCCGGACACCGTCGCCTCGAGCCGGTTCGAGAGGCGCCGGCGGTCGCGGGTGCGCGGCGCCGAACCGCACCCCCGTCCCGACGGAAGCGCGATCGCCACGTCGGCGTCGCCCGACGGCTCGACCGTGATCTCCAGCGGCTGGAAACTGCCGCCGACGCACGCCGACGCCTTCACCTCCCCGCCGTCGACGACGAAGGCGCGGTCGCGCAGCGCCTGTACGAGTTGTGCAGCGCCTCGCTGAAGCGCACTGTCGCGGTCAACCCGCCGGGTTCGGCGCGGGTCGCCGGCGCTAGTGCCATTCAAGCCGCAGGTTCAACGACAAAGGGGGGTCAGTTTTCATGTCGCCAGGGTCAGTTCCTGATGATGTCGCTTGACACAGCCGCCAGGCGCAGAGGTCAGCGTCATGGCAACTAGCATCTGTTAGTAATTTACAGGAATGGAAATTGACAGTCCGGTTCGGCCGCCACCGATGGATCCGTAGTGCATGCACTACATTTGCGGATGTCCGTTCCAGTGCGAGGGATGGGTGGTACTTCAATTCATTTATCAATTAGTTACCTTGCACAACGGCAGCCGCGTCACTGCACCGATGCCATCTTGGGGCGTCGTGTCCTCCCGCGTGGAACGACCAGTCCACCAGGACGCCGGTGCCAAGACCGCACGAACATTTGTTCATAAGATACTGAATTTAAACGATAAACACAGCAAAGTCCTCTGTGCATCCGGGGTACCGCGGCACCGCCTCCGGCATCCTTCCGGGCGTACCCGTCGCGCGCCGGCCACTTCGGCTATGACGGCACGACGGGCAGCCGCCCGTGGCGCACGATCTATCTAACAATACATGTGGGGATGCAAGACAACCCTTGGGAACGCCCAAATGTCCCGTTCGGCCTAAAACCCCTCTATATCAAGGGTTTTCGGCACTACTGGGAACGGTTGGCCAGTGGGAGTGGAGGCTGGAGTCGGAATCGAACCGGCGTACACGGAGTTGCAGTCCGCTGCATAACCACTCTGCCATCCAGCCGATTGGCCCGCCCGCGATGCGGCAGGTGCGAACGGCGGCGCAATATAGCACAACCACTGCCGGCCAAATGCGCACGGCGCTTGGCATTCTCGACCGGCAGCGGCAATATCGGAACGGTCCTCGTTCCCCTGACGTCGCCCATGCCGGCCTTCGCCACCGACTACAAGATCAACTGGTACCGCTGCCCCATTGACAAGGCGGTGCTCGCCGAACTGATGCAGCGCAACGATTTGCGCGGCTGGCTCCAGACCCTGGCCCACCTCGGCTTGTTCTTCGCAACCGGCGCGCTCGCTTACATTGCATTCCTGAACATCGATGCCGGCAACTGGCCGTGGTCGGTGCCGCTACTCCTCGTCGCACTTTTCGTTCACGGCACGATCGGGCCGTTCATGGGCCTGATCGCCATCCACGAACTGCAGCACCGCACGGTCTTCAAGAGCCGCGCGTTGAACGCCTTCTTCGAGAAGTTCTACGCCTTCTTAAGTTGGTCGGACTACATCTGGTACCAGGAGAGCCACGCGATCCACCATCAGGCCACGTGCCATGCCGACTACGATGGCGAGGTGCCGCTGCCGATCCGCTTCAGCCTGCGCCGATGGCGCGTCTGGCTTGGCCTGTTGGCCTGGGATCCGGCCAACACCTGGCAGCGTTTGAAGTCTGTGTGGCGCCACGCCAACGGGGAGGTCGTCGGAGACTGGTACAACCACGTGCTCCCGGAGTCGGACGCCGCGCTACGGCGACGGCATCGCAACTGGGCACGGAAGTTGTTGATCGGCCACGGTGTGCTGGCGCTTGCCTTCATCCTCAGCGGTCACTGGTTTCTCATCGTGGTGTTCACGATCGGCACCCATTACTGTGGGTGGCTCGGGATGCTCTGCGGGCGGCCGCAGCACTACGGACTGAACCCGGACATCCCCGACTTCCGCATGAATACGCGGACGTTCACCTGCTCCTGGCTGCCCGCGTTCTACTACTGGAACATGCAGTACCACCTCGAGCATCACATGTACCCGGCGGTGCCTTTCTACAACCTGCCGAAACTGCGCAAGGCCATCGAGCACGATCTTCCACCGGCGACCCATGGGCTGCTCGCGACCTGGAAGGACATGCTCGAACTGCGGCGACGCTGTATAGCGGACCCAACGTACCGCTACCTGCCCCCTCTCCCGGAAACCGCCAGCGCGACGTAGGACGGGCCGGAAGGCCGTGTCATGCACTGTCGCTCGCGTGGAAACCGTCTCTTAAGGTCGGCCAAGCCGCGCGCAGGTAGATGACCATCGACCAGATCGTGATCACGGCCGCCGCGTAGAGCAAAACCAGGCCGACGATCACCCAAGGCCTCCCCATCTCCGGTGCGTTGGCGAACAGGATCACCACCGCCACCATCTGCAGCGTCGTCTTCACGCGGGCGATCCACGACACCGTCACGACACCCCGCCGGTTCATCTCGGCCATCCACTCCCGCAGCGCCGAGATCACGATCTCTCGCCCGATGATGACCAAGCCTGGAATCGTCATCCACAGGCTCGCGTGGCCGCCGATCAAGAGCACCAGTGCGGTGACCACGATGAGCTTGTCGGCCACCGGATCGAGGAACGCGCCGAACAGTGTGGTCTGATCCAGCCGGCGCGCAAGGAAGCCGTCCAACCAATCCGTGAATGCGGCTGTCGCAAACAGCAGCGCGGCGATCCAGTGATAGTTCTCGGTGCTGAGGTATGCGAGAGCGAACACCGGTACAAGGCCGATCCGCGCAATCGTCAGCACGTTGGGGAGGTTCATCTTCTGTGCAGCGAGGAGATCAAGCACCGTGCAGCGATCCGTGGATGTCGGCTGCTAGTTTACGGCTCACGCCGGGAACTTTGGCGATTTCCTCGACGCTGGCACCCTGGATCGACGAGACCGAGCCGAAGTGTGCCAACAGTTCCCGCTTGCGGCGCGGTCCAACGCCCACGATGTCGTCCAGCACAGACCGCCGCCGCTTTTTCTGGCGGCGCCCGCGGTGGCCGGAGATGGCGAACCGGTGGGCTTCGTCGCGGATGTGCTGCAACAGGTGCATGGCGCCACCGTTGGCGGGCAGCACCAGTTCGCCGTGGCCGGCCAGCAGGATGGTCTCAAAGCCGGCCTTGCGCGTCGGGCCCTTGGCGATGCCGAGCAACGCGATGTCCTTCACTTGCAGTTGGTCCAGAACTTCCGCGGCGCGCCCGACCTGGCCGGAACCACCGTCGATGATGACCGCGTCCGGCAGCACGCCCTCGCCTTCCACGAGTCGCGTATAGCGACGCCGCATGACCTGCTCGATGGCACCGTAGTCGTCGCCCCGCGGCACACCCTCGATGTTGTAGCGGCGGTAGTCGGACTTCACCGGCCCTTCGGTATCGAATACGACGCAGGACGCGACGGTAGCCTCGCCGGCCGAGTGGCTGATGTCGAAGCACTCCAAGCGCGTCGGGATGTCCTCCCAGCCGAGTGCCGCCTGCAGATCGACGAAGCGCCCCATGACGTTCTGGCGATCCGCAACCAAGGCCGCGAGTGACATCTTGGCGTTTTCCGTTGCCATCTCGGCCCAGCGCGCCCGCTGCCCGCGCACATGGCATGCCACTTCCACCCGCCGCCCGGCGCGTTCAGTCAAGGCTTCGGCGAGCAACTCCGCGTCGCTTTGCGGCACCGCTACCACCAAGGTCTTCGGCATCTCTCGTTCACGGCCGCCAAGGTAGTACTGGGAGACGAAGGCGAAAAGCAACTCCTCCTCCGACACGCCGAGTTCGTTTTTCGGAAACCAGGTGCGGTTGCCAAGCAGGCGACCGTCGCGCACGAACAAGCCTTGTACGCACGCCTGTCCAGCATCGATGGCGACGCCGAATATGTCCACGTTGCCGCCCGCACCGTGCACATACTGGTTCTCCTGGACACGTCTGAGGTGCCCGATCTGGTCCCGATAGCGCGCGGCTCGCTCGAACTCAAGGGCCGTCGCGGCCGCCTCCATCTTGTCTTTGAAGGCAGACAGCACGTCACTGCTCTTGCCTTCGAGGAACATTACCGCGAGGCGGACGTCCTCCGCGTACTGCTCGCGGCCGATCAGGCCGACGCAGGGCGCGCTGCAGCGGTCGATCTGGTGTTGCAGGCACGGCCGCGAGCGGTTCTTGAAGAAGCCGTCCTCGCAGGGACGAATGCCAAAGAGCCGCTGCAGGATGTTGAGGCTGTCGCGCACGGCTGCTGCGCTCGGGAACGGCCCGAAGTAGCGACCGCCTTTCTTGGCACCGCGATGGAAGGCGAGCCGCGGGAACGGATGGTCCGTCAACTCGATGAACGGATAGGACTTGTCATCGCGCAGGACGACGTTGAAACGCGGTTGCTCGGCCTTGATCAGGCTCTGTTCGAGGAGTAGCGCCTCCGTCTCGCTGGTCGTGACCGTGATCCGGATGTCGCGGACCTTGGCCATCAGGGCCATCGTCTTGGTCGTCAGGCCGGAGGCACGGAAATAGGCCGTAACCCGGGGCTTGAGGCTGCGCGCCTTGCCGACGTAGAGCACCTCGTCCGCCTCGCCGACCATCTGGTAGACACCCGGGCGGGTCGGCAGCGTGGTCAGGAAGTGCTCGGCGTCAAATGCCATGGTTCAGGCTGGCTCTTGGTGCGCGGACGCCCTCGAACCGCTTTGCGGTTCGCAACCGCTTTGCGGTTCGCAACCGCTGGCGGTTCGCAACCGCTGGCGGTTCGCATCGGCTTGTTCGCGTCCGCCATCCCAGGGGCGGCGACAAATCGCAGTCGGGTGGCAGGACGGCGAACGCACCTGCCCTTGGAGCGCACCTATTTTCGCACCCGAAGCGGAATCACGTTGCTGTCGCGCTTGACGTACACCTCGCGCGCACGACCGGGTCCGTCGAGCCCGATCTTGCCCTTGTCGAACAGCCGCAATTCATAGCTGGCGGGCGAAGTCACGGCGCCGTCCCCTTCCGTAGGTTCGAGGTGGAGCGTATGTCCTCGGAGCCGCCAATTACCGCGTTGGGTCACATCTCCGTCGCGGGCGACGTAGGTCCCGCCCGCCAGGTCGCCGCTCAAGGTCAGCCACCGTCGCAGCGCCGGGCTGCCGTTGGTGGGCGCGGCGTCAAGTTCCCATTTGCCGACCAGGTTCAGCGAGCGCAGCCATTCAAGGCGCCGGCGCCGCGCTGACCGCATCCAGTACGCCGTCACAACGGCGACCATGATGGCGAACAGCCAGAGGGTCATGCTGCTAGCAACTCGCGGTCGACGCCGACGATGGTCGCGTCCACCGACTCCGCCGCCCAGCGTTCGACACTCGTGAGCGATTGCTCGACCACCACCGCATCCCCGGCCACCGCGACCACGGACCACCGTGCCCGTTGGTGCGAGTCCTGGTAGTCGCTTTCGCAGATCGCGAGATTGGTCACACGGCCGAACTTGTCGCGCAGACGAGAAAGCCGCCGGCGCTTCTCCTTGAGGGAGGCGCAGCCGGGCAGGTGAAAGTCGATATCCAGAACGCCGATGTGCATGGCCGGTACGTCCGCGTCGATGCTATAGGGTCAGCCTGCGGCCGCGGCGGGCGGGCGCAGTTCGTCGAAGCCGGTACGGGCCACATCCGGCACCAGCGGGTAGCGGATGCCGGCCCACTTCTGCGTCACCCGGATCACCTGGCAGGCATAGCCGAACTCATTGTCGTACCAAGCGTAGAGCACGATCCGATTGCCGTCGGCGATGGTCGCGCCACCGTCGATGCCGCAAGCGTGGCGATTGCCGATGAAATCGCTCGACACCCTTTCGTTCGACGACGTGTAGTCGATCTGCCGCTGCAGCGACGAATTGAGCGCCGTGTCCCGCAGGAAGGCGTTGACCTCGTCCCGATCCACGTCGCGATGCAGCGTGAGCTTGAGGATCGCCAACGAGACGTTGGGCGTGGGCACCCGGATCGCATTGGCCGTGAGCTTCCCTTCGAGTTCGGGGAGAAGCTTCGCGACAGCCCTGGAGGCCCCCGTCTCGGTGATCACCATGTTCAACGGTGCCGACCGCCCGCGCCGGTTCTTCGCGTGGTAGTTGTCGTGCAGATTCTGATCCGGCGTGTAGGCGTGCACGGTCTCCATGTGGCCGTGGACGATGCCCCATTGGTCGTTCACCGCCTTGAGGACCGGCACGATCGCGTTGGTGGTGCACGACGCACACGACAGGATCCTGTCGTCATCCGCGATGAGGTGCGAGTTGACGCCGGAGACGATGTTCTTGACGTTGCCTTTGCCGGGTGCCGTGACCATCACCCTTGAGACGCCCTTGGACTTCAGGTGTTCGGACAGGCCTTCCTCGTCCCGCCAGGCGCCGCTGTTGTCGATCAGCAAGGCATCGTCGATCCCGTACTCGGTGTAGTCGATGGCGCTGCGATCGTCGGCGTAGATCATGCGGATGACGTTGCCGTTGGCGATCAGGCACTGGTTCTCTTCGTCAACGCGAATCGTGCCCTGGAATGCGCCGTGCACCGAGTCGCGGCGCAGCAAAGCAGCACGTTTGACAATGTCGTCGGGTCGTCCGGGACGCAGCACTACCGCGCGCAGAAGGAGTTGATCGCCACCGCCGGTCTTCTCGATCAAGAGCCTTGCGAGCAGCCGGCCGATGCGACCGAAGCCGTACAACACGACGTCCACCGGCTTCTCAAGCGGCTGCACATGCCGACCGATGATCTTGGCGCACGCCTCGCGCGTGAAGACGCCCACGCTCAGCCGCTCGCCGCTGCTCGTGCGTTGCATGTACTCCACGGCCAACTTTCCGACATCGACGTGCGATGGACCGAGGTCGAGACGTGACATCGCCTCGAGGATCGGGTAGCTCTCGAACTCCGAGAGTTCGTTCTCGGCCACCTGGCGCACGAAGCGATGGGTTTTCATGATGTCGGTGACGCTTTGGTTGTGCAGCGCGCGACCGTAGCAGTAGACCACGACGTTCTTGCGGTACAGCCGGCCGATGATGGGAATCATGGCTTCGGCAAGCGCCTCACGTTCCTTCCAGTCCGGGAAGTAGTCCTCAAGCCTATCCAGTGCCATCAGCGGACCCTCGGCGCAGGGAGATGGCGGGTATTATCGGCATTCGCCTAGGAATGTAAACCTGATTAGGGGGTCAAGTAATCGCGGACTTCGCGCATTTTGCGCGCGATCATCTCGATCCGGGCGGCGCTGACGCCCGTTTCCTCAGCCACGAATCGCCATCCCGCAACTGCTTCCGTGACCTGGTCGACAATGGCTGCCGCCCGTGCCTTGGCCACGCCAGCGTTTGCCGCGGCGGCGAGCAAGTCAGCCCGTTTGAACCCATCGACCTTGCGGTTGACCGTCATCTGATGCTTGTACTGCTCCCCGCCATCTCCCTCGTAGACATACGTCAGGTCATACGCCGGTGCCAACGCCCACCGGCCGCCCGAATCCATCATGAAACTGATGTTCTTGACATGGTCGTCCCGATTCGAGGCAAGGACGTTGAACACCATACGCCTGAACAATGCCTCCACGTCCGCCATGGGCAACCCTAGGCGACGGACGACCGCGAACGCGCCCTCGTAACTCCAGGTCCCACCAAGGCGGAAGTCCCAGTGCGCCAAGGCACCGAGCGTTTGCAGATGCGTTTTGGGCTCGCCGGGGGGACGATCGAATCGCCGAGTCATGAAGTGGCGCCGCCGGCCTGCCGGCCAGAGCTGGCATTCGGTCATCTCAATCCCCGCATTACCGGCAAGTTGGCTATAGGCGTACTCCACGGCACCGTCGTCCAAGGGAATGCCGTTGACTTTCTTACCGCGGTCGAACTTCACCAGCCAATGCCCGAATCCGCGCTCGCCGGTCACCTCGCCGGACCGCACCTCGCCGGTCGACTCGTTCCACGCGATGATCGCCTTCGGGGTCGCACCGCCAGCGGACGTGCCCGAGTTGAACAACTCGCGCCACGTGTCCCCATGAGGCCTGTCCGGCGCTAGGCTGCTTTGGACGGCAAGGCGATCCTCGAGAGCCAACTCGGCCAGCCGTGATAGGTCTTCGACACCCACCGCTCGACCGGTAGGGTCCTCGCCAAGCGCCGGTTCGAACTCCAGAGCGCCCATGCCTCGGGTGCCAACAAGGCAGAGCATCTCGACGGGGTCCATGTCTCGTATGGAGCGGTTGCGCTCCTGCAACCACCGTTCGAGCATCAGTCGCCCGAAGAGGTCCGGCAAGGAGTCCGCAAGCAGTCCCGGCAACCCCCGAAAGGTATCGCCCACCAAATCAGGGAACTCGAAGACGCCCGGACCGCGCGGCATCGCCAAAGGCGCCACGTCCCAGCCGGACCGGGCGAATGCCGTTGCGTACTGGAACCGGGCGGGAACACCAACGCCGGAAGCGCTGACGGCACCGACCGTACGGCCCCAAAGCTTCACCTCGGCAGTCGTCATCGGTCAGCGTCGGGTGCGCTTCGTCTGCCGCGTTTGCGCCGCCGTTTCTCCAATTCAAGCAACTCCATCGGCGTTGGCCCGTTCGGTGGCACGAGCTGATTCAAGCCGCCGAGCAAGCCCAAGGCACGCAACACGCGGAGCAGCAAAACGGACTGCACCGACACACCGGCCTCGATGCGCTCGACGGTTCGCTTGGAGACGCCGGCTTCATACGCGAGATCCGCTTGCCGCCATTGGCGGCTCAGGCGCCGGCTGGCAAGGCGCGTCCCGATCTCGGCGAGCGTGGCGGCGTCGGACCAATGGTCATCCATGTGGAAGGCTCTATGGTTCGCCTTTAGAGGCGATTTATAGATGTATTGTTAGATAATTCGCCAGATTAGGCAATCGTATTTGCCCAAGCCGTGCGCGGACGTCCTCGAACGTCTTGCCGTTCGCGTCCGCCATTCGGCCTATTACGACATTCATTTTGCGGGCGAGGAACACCCGCCTACCGGAGTGGCGAACCGAGCTATCGCAGCGAGGCGTTCACTCGTTCCAATGCGTCCGAGCCCGGGCACAGCGTCGACTCGTCCAACGCGTTGAGCGGCGTTGGCGGGGTACCGAGGATCTCATGGCAGTCGCTGGCGTCCGGG
The DNA here is from genome assembly GCA_965203685.1 of Candidatus Azotimanducaceae bacterium. Lineage (GTDB taxonomy): Bacteria > Pseudomonadota > Gammaproteobacteria > Pseudomonadales > Azotimanducaceae > VXYL01. Next base: position 2,386,585 of record OZ241908.1, on the reverse strand, counting down.
TCCACGTACAGCAGTCCGGTCACGACCTCGCCATCCTCGGCAGCGCGTTGCACGTGCGAAAGCGCCTGCACCCGGTCGCGGGGGTCGTAGTCCTCGTCGAGTTTTCGCAGGCGCAAGGTCGAGCCATCCGGCATGGCGACGTCCTCCGCAGTGCCTGGCTCGTAGTCCGCGGTGATCTCGACGCCGGGCGCGATGAAGTCGGCTTCGATCACGTTGCCGGTGTGGCCGCGCACGTAGTCGTAGCTCTTGGTCGAGCCGTTGTGGTTGTTGAACGCAACGCACGGCGAGATGACGTCGATGAAGGCGAAGCCCTCGTGCTTGAGGCCAGCCTGAATCAGCGGGACAAGCTGTCGCTTGTCTCCGGAGAAGCTCCGCGCCACGAACGTTGCGCCGATCTGGAGTGCCATCGACACCAGGTCGATCGGCGCGTAGAGATTCGGCACGCCCTTCTTGCTCGTCGACCCCTTGTCGTTGGTCGCGGAGAACTGGCCCTTGGTCAGCCCGTAGGTGCCGTTGTTGTCGACGATGTAGAGCATGTTGATGCGTCGACGCACGATGTGTGCGAACTGGCCGATGCCGATCGACGCGCTGTCGCCGTCGCCGCTGACGCCGATGCAGTACAGCTCCCGGTTGGCGAGGTTGGCGCCCGTGGCGACCGATGGCATGCGACCGTGAACGGAGTTGAAGCCGTGCGAGTGGCTTAAGAAATAGCTCGGTGTTTTCGACGAACAGCCGATCCCGGATACCTTGGCAAACCGATGCGGCGGCAGCGACAACTGCGCGCAGGCCTGCACGATCGCCGCCGACACGGAGTCGTGGCCGCAACCGGCGCACAGCGTCGACACCGAGCCCTCGTAGTCGCGGCGCGTCAAGCCGAGGTCGTTCAACGGCAATTGCGGATGGTGGACCGTGGGTTTGGCAACGAATGTCATGAGCCGATCTCCCCTGCCGATGCAGCGCCGTCACGTCGGCCACTAACCGCCCGCAACCGCGGTAGCTTCAGGGCCTCGAAGTAGTCGCTCACCTGTTCATAGATCGTATCGGCGGAGATCGAGAAGCCGCCGTAGTAGAGCACGGAGTCGATGCGCGCCGGATCGACGCCCAAATCGTTCACGAGGAGCGTCTTCATCTGCGCATCGCGGTTCTGCTCGGCGAGGAAGACGATCTCGTGGCGGTCGATGAAGGCCCTCACCTCTTCGTCGAACGGGAAGGCGCGGATGCGCATGGTGTCCAGTTCGACACCGTCCTCGCGTAGCCGATCAAGGGCCTCTGGAATCGGCAGCGCGGTCGTTCCGTAGTACACGATTCCCGCACGTCGCCCCTCATCGTTCACCTCGGGCGCGGGGACTAGCCCGCGGGCCGTCTCCCACTTGACGAGCAAGCGATCCATGTTGTGCGTATACGCCTCCGGCGCCTCGGTATAGGCCGCGTACTCGTCGCGCGACGTGCCGCGCGTGAAGAAAGCGCCTTTTTCCGGGTGCGTGCCCGGCAGCGTGCGGTAGCCTATTCCGTCGCCGTCGACGTCCACGTACCGGCCGAAGGTCTCGATGTCCTCCAGGGCCTCCCGGTCGAGAACCTTGCCGCGATCGTAACGACGGGCGTCGTCCCACTCGAAGGGCTCGGAGAGGTTGTCGTTCATGCCGAGTTCAAGGTCCGAGAGCACGATCACCGGCGTCTGCAGCCGGTCCGCCAAGTCCAGCGCGTCGGCGGCGAACTCGAAACACTCTTTCGGCGTCGATGGGAACATCAAGGGATGCCGGGTATCGCCGTGCGACGCATAGGCGGCGGACAGTAGATCGCCCTGCTGCGTACGCGTCGGCATGCCCGTCGAGGGCCCGGCGCGTTGGATGTCCCACAGCACGGCCGGGATCTCCGCGAAATACGCGAGTCCCAAGAACTCCGTCATCAGGGAGACGCCTGGCCCGCTCGTGGCGGTGAACGCACGGGCCCCGTTCCAGCCGGCACCGATGACGATGCCCATCGCGGCCAGTTCGTCCTCCGCTTGGATGATGGCGAAGTTGCGCTCGCCGTCCTTGCCCGTGCGTAGCTGGTTGCAGTATTTCTCGAACGCCTCGGCGAGCGAGGTGGACGGCGTGATCGGGTACCAGGCGCACACGGTGGCGCCCCCGTAGATCGCGCCGAGGCCCGCGGCAGCATTGCCATCGACCATGATCCGATCGCCCACGGCATCCGAGTAGCGCACCTGGACCGGTAGCGGACAGTCGAGGTAGTTCAGCGCGTAGTTGCGGCCGATTTCCAAGGCGTGGATGTTCGGTGCGATCAGGTCGTCCTTGCCCTTGTACTGGGCGGAGACCATGCCGGTGATCACTTCGAAGTCGATGCTGATCAGCGCCGACAGCGCGCCGAGGTAGACGATGTTCTTGAACAGGGCGCGGTGCTTCGGGTTCGGGAACTCCGGGAGCACGAGTTGCGAGATCGGCACGCCGACCCGGTTGATGTCCGCGCGCCGCATGCGCGGATCGAGTTCCTTCGAGTTGTCGTAGACCAGGAAACCACCCGGAACCAGGGACGCGATGTCCTCGGCGAACGTCTCGGCGTTCATCGCCACCATGATGTCGACGCCTTCGCGCCGGCCAGCGTAGCCCTTCTCGGACACGCGAACCTCGAACCAGGTTGGCAACCCCTCGATGTTCGACGGGAAGATGTTCCGCGTCGCCACCGGGATTCCCATCCGGAACAGCGCCTTGGCGAACATGCCGTTCGCGGATGCGGACCCGGAACCGTTGACGTTCGCGAAACGGATGACGAAGTCGTTGTAGGAAGTCTCGGCCAACTCGGTGTCCTCGGTGGTCGCTCCTAGCCTTGCTCGGCGAAGGAGCCAAGCTGCGGCGTATGGATCACGGACTTCTGCATGTCCCAGGCGTTCGTCGGACAACGCTCGGCGCACAGGCCGCAATGCAGGCAGACGTCCTCGTCCTTGACCATCACGCGACCGGTTGGCAGATCCTCGGAGACGTAAAGGTCCTGTTCGGCGTTGTCGGCGGGCGCCATCAGCATGGCGCGCAGATCCGGTTCCTCGGCATTCTCGGTGAAGGTGATGCAGTCCATAGGGCAGATGTCGACGCAGGCGTCGCACTCGATGCACAGGTTCTCCGTGAACACTGTTTGCACGTCGCAGTTCAGGCAGCGTTGCGCCTCCTTGAGGCCCAAGCGCGCGTCGAAGCCGAGTTCCACCTCGATCTTGATGTTGTCGAGCGCCTTTCGCTTGTTGGCGTGCGGCACGATGAACCGCTTGGAGGCGTCGTGCTCGGCGTCGTAGCTCCACTGATGCACGCCCATCTTCTGGCTGATCAGGTTGACGCCTTCAGGCGGCCGATCCTTCTTGAGATCCTTGCCTTGGCATAGCAGGTGGATGGAGATCGCGGCCTTGTGGGCGTGCGCCGACGCCCAGATGATGTTCTCCGGACCGAATGCGGAGTCGCCGCCGAAGAAGACCTTGGGATGGGTGGACTGCAACGTGTCCTCGTCGAGCACCGGGCAATCCCACTTGTCGAACTCGAGGCCGATGTCGCGCTCGATCCACGGGCAGTGGTTCTCCTGGCCGATCGCCATCAGGACGTGATCGCACTCCATGTACACGTCGGGCTCACCAGTCGGCTCGTAGCGCAGGCGACCCGAGCCGTCGTCCACCGGCTTGACGCACTCGAACACGATGCCCTTCAGCTTGCCGTTCTCGTGGATGAACTCCTTGGGCGGCCGGTTGTTCACGATGGGGATGCCTTCCGACATGGCATCCTCCTTCTCCCACTCCGACGCCTTCATCACCTCGAAGGCGGAGCGCACGACCACCGTGACGCTCTCGGCGCCGAGGCGTTTCGATGTTCGGCAGCAGTCCATGGCCGTGTTGCCGCCGCCCATGACGATGACCTTGCCGGAAATGGAGTGCGTATGCCCGAAGGCGACGCTGCCCAGCCAGTCGATGCCGATGGAGATGTGGTCGTCCACCTCCTGGCGCCCGGGCAGGTCGAGATCGCGGCCGCGTGGCGCGCCGGTTCCGACGAAGTACGCGTCGTAGTCCATGGCGAGCATGTCCTTCATGCTCGTGATCTCGTAGCCGTACGTGGCGTTGACGCCCATGTCGACGATCAGGTCGACCTCTTCCTCGAGAACGTCGGCGGGTAGCCGGAACGCCGGAATCTGGCTGCGCATCATGCCGCCACCGGCAGGATCCCGGTCGTACATGTCGATCTCGTAGCCGAATGGCAGCAGGTCCCGGGCCACCGCCAGCGAGGCGGGTCCCGCGCCCATCAGGCAGATCCGTTTGCCGTTCTTCTTCGTCGGCACGCGCGGCATGAACGACGAGATGTCACCCTTGTGGTCGGCTGCGACACGCTTCAGACGGCAGATGGCGACCGGCTTCTCTTCCGTCCGGACCCGGCGGCAGGCCGGCTCGCAGGGCCGGTCGCAGGTCCGCCCCAAGATCCCCGGGAACACGTTCGAGTCCCAGTTCAGCATGTACGCTTCGGTGTAGCGCTCTTCCGCGATCAGGCGGATGTAGTCGGGCACGGGCGTATGGGCCGGACAGGCCCATTGGCAATCGACTACCTTGTGGAAGTAGTTGGGGTCGGCAATGTTTGTGGCTTTCATACGAGGACGCGCCGCCGCGCACAGGGAACGCCGCAGCAGCTAGGGCCTTTCTCCTCCATCGTTCGACTCTCGTCGCACCCCCGGTTCGCCTCAAGAATCCGTGGCTTGCGTTGGGGGACTTATCGGCTCGTTTGCCAGCAAAGATGTGATTCTAGGGTTCGGCTGTTGGCGAAGCAAGCCGCGTTACGCCTGGGTTACAGGAGGCTCGGGCCGGTCGAGCCCGGACACCAGTTCGCCGACCTGTACGGTACGGCCTTCGTCGATCGACACGTTGGCCGCGATCCCGGTCAGGATCGACCAGGCGCCGGCGCGGTAGTCCGCCCGGCGCTGCAGCGCGTCCGGCGCATCGGGCGCAGCGAAGAGGTCATCGAGCATCACGCGGTCGCCCCCGCCATGACCTCCGCTCGCGCGCGCGGGTTCGATCGCGTAGGGCTCGGCGAAGTGCGGGTAGACGTGGATGGACGCGCCGAGTGCCGCACCGGGAACCGAACCGTCGCCGCTTGCGTACGACGACTCCCGCACCTCGTGTTCCAACCGCCCGGCGGTGCCGTTGAAGGCGATCCGGTAGCCTTCCCACGGCGCATAGGCGTAAAGCGAGTAGGTCATCGTCGCGCCGTCTGCGTAGCGCACGCGCACGCTCATCGTGTCCTCAATGTCGATGGCGGCGCTGAATACGCATTGGTCGCGCCGGTAGCCGTCATGCCGCTCCTGGTCGAAGTACATGGCCCTAAGGCCCTCGCGGGCGGTGATGTCGAAATGGAACGGACAGTCGCCGTGCGCCGCACAGCCGTGGCAACGCTCCCCGCGCGCCCCGAGGCCGAGACGCTCGGCCTGCTCCGGGCGGTAGTAGCGACGCTCGCCGGTCGCGTGAACGAATCGCGGGACGCTCTGCAGCCACCAGTTCACCAGGTCGAAGTGGTGGGTCGCCTTGTGCACGAGCAGACCGCCCGAGTTGCGCTTGTTTCGATGCCAGCGGCGGAAGTAGTCGGCACCGTGGCGCGTATCAAGGAGCCAGTGGAAGTCAACCGCGGTGATCTCGCCCACCACCCCGTCGAGCAACGCGCTTTTGACCTGGCTGCGCACCGGTGAGTAACGGTAGTTGAACGCGACCGTCAGGTTACGCCCCGTTCGGCGCTGGGTGTCGACAATGCGCTGGAGCTTGGCCGCCGAGATGGTCAGCGGCTTCTCCGTGATCACGTCGCAACCGCCAGCCATCGCGCGGCAGATGTACTCGTCGTGCGTGCTGTCCATGCTCGTGACGATTACCGTCTGTGGCCGGCGCTCGGCCAGCAAGGCGTCGAAGTCGTCCGCCGCGTAGCCACCAACCGACTCGTTCGACCGGGCGCGCGCAACGTCCAGGGACATCTCGAGGCGACCGGCATTGGCGTCGCAAAGGGCGACCAGCGTGGCCGTGTCGGCGAAGCGCCCGAGCAACGCATCGCGGTACATCTGGTGACGGCCACCGGTACCGACGATGGCGTAGGTGCGTCGCGCCATCGGCGGACGGTCAGGTATTGGAGGCTGCGGCTATGCTGGCGATGGATTGGTCGAGCAGGCTGCCGAACGCATCGTCGTCGAGGTCGACGCGCAGTCCCTCGGTCAGCGCACGCGAGAAGCTCGCGATCATGCCGTTGTTGGCCGCCAGCCTGTCGTTGGCGACCTCTCTCGAGTAGCCGCCGGAGAGCGCCACGACCCGAAGCACCTTGGCATGGGCGCACAAATCGGCATAGAAGTTCGCCTGCTCCGGCAGCGTCAGCTTGAACATCACCAAGCCGTCGCCGAGTGCATCCGCCCCGGCGAGCAGGCGGTCGCGCAGGATCTCCTCGCACGCCGCCTTGTCTGCCGCATGGATATCGACCTCCGGCTCGATGATCGGGACGAGGCCATGGCCGATCACCTCGCGCGCGAACTCGAACTGCTGGTCGACGACGCGTGCGATCCCCGATGCGTTCGCGCCCTGGATGACCGAGCGCATCTTGGTCCCGAACACGTCCTTGGCCCGCGCTGCCGGCAGCCGGTGGCCCAGGTCCGGGATCGGCTTCATGGTCTGCGCACCGTCCTCGACGTCGTTCATCCCGTAGTCGATCTTGAGAATCGGCAGGATGCGCTTCTCGCGCCACAGGTACTGGCTGGTCGGAACGCCGTTGACCTCCCGATCCAGCGTGTTCTGGAACAGGATCGTGCCCAGGATGCGCTCGCCGTTGAAGGCCGGGTCGGTGATGATCCGGGTGCGCATGGCGTGCACGACGTCGAACATCTGCTCGTCGTTGGAATAACCCGACTCGTCGATGCCGTAGAGGGCCAGCGCCTTTGGCGTGCTGCCGCCGCTCTGGTCCAGCGCGGCAATGAAGCCCGCGTCGGAGCCCATGCGACTCGCTTGCTCCGCAGCGAGGCTCCCTGCATCCCCAGCGAGTTGAAATCGGTCCGGCATCCGGGCCACCCTGTGATGAAAGAGCCCTTAAGCGTAGCCCACGAACATGACCAAACCCAACATTCTTTTCCTGATGACCGACCAGCAGCGCTGGGACGCGATGGGCTGCAGCGGCGGCTGGGTACGCACCCCCGCGTTGGACCGGATCGCGAGCGAAGGCGTGCGCTTTACGCAGTGCGTGACCACGACGCCCATCTGCATCCCTGCACGGGTCACCTTGGCCACCGGACGCTATCCGCACAACAACGCCGTGTGGAACAACATGGACTACGTGATGCCGCCCGAAGGGCCGACCTGGATGCGTGCGCTGCGCGATCTCGGCTATCGAACGAGCCTCTTCGGCAAGACCCACCTGCATCCCCACCGCGGCGATCTGCGCGACCGCGAGGACCTGCTCCACGCCTACGGTCTCGACGACGTGGACGAGATCGGCGGGCCGCGCGCCAGCGCCCGCGTCATGAGCCACATGACGGCCATGTGGCAGGACAAGGGCCTACTCGACGCCTATCGCGCCGACTTCGACGAACGCTTCGCCAACAAGCCCCATGTCGCGCGCCCCTCGGTCCTGCCGCTCGAAGACTACGCGGACGTCTACGTGGGCCAGCAGGCCAAGCGCTATCTCGCCGAATACGCTCGCGACGAACCTTGGTTCTGCTGGGTCAGCTTCGGCGGTCCCCACGAGCCCTGGGACGCTCCCGAACCGTACGCGAGCATGTACGAACCCGACGCCATGCCCGCACCGGTGCCGGGCAGCGTCGACGAGCAGCGGCGACCGCGTGGCTGGCTGGACAAGCGCCTGGAAAGCGCACCCGCGTTCGACGCCGGTGACGAGGCCGCCATGCGCGCCAACTACGCCGGCAACGTCTCCCTCATCGATGACCAGATCGGCCAGATCATCGACGTCATCGAACAGCGCGGCGAACTCGACAACACGGTGATCGGCTTCACCTCCGACCACGGCGAGATGAACGGCGACTGGGGGCTGATCTACAAGATGGTCTTCCTGGACGGCTCGGTGCGCGTGCCGATGCTCGTACGCACGCCCGCCACGGCGCGGGACGCTACCGGCAACGTCAACGACACGCCGGTGGAGAACTGCGACCTCGGACCGACGCTGGTCGAACTCGCGGGCGGAGAACTCGAGCATCGGCAGTTCGCACGCTCCCTGGTTCCCGCTCTGACCGATCCCGATGCGGCGCCCCGCGACGATGCCATCTCGGAATTCCGTGGCGAGTTCATGCTGATGACGCGCGATTGGAAGATGGCCCTCAACCGGGAGGGCCGCACCTACCTGCTGTTTGACCGCAACGCCGATCCCGACGAGGGGCGCAACCTCGCCGGGCTCCCGGAATACCGAGCCGTCGAGAACGACCTCCGCCTGCGGACGTTGGAGCGCATTGCGACGAGCCAGCTCAAGGAGCCCTGATCGGTCGATCGCGGCAATGTGATCGAGCGAGTCGTCCACGGCGGCCACGGCCCGCACGGGGTGGCGTGTGTGACTCGCGTGAAATCGAGGGTTGCGCTCACAACCGCGATGCGTATAGTCGCACACCGTGTTGGGCGGATATAAGGAGGTGATCAAGTGCAATCTTTCGTTGGGGGACACACACCCCGTTAGACTCATCACCTGAGAACTCTCGAGGGTGTGAGTCCCTCACAAACGCCGGGGCGGTCGTTGCTAGCAACGCCGCCCCGGTTTCGTTTTGGCCCGGCCCGACTAGCCAACGCATCACCCCGCCCACCCGGCTAACATCACCACTTTCCGCAAAGCACCGGGGGGCCGATGAAGCTTGCTGTTGAATTCCCGAGCGTGAGCTACCGCGAAGGGGGCGAAGCCGTGGTCCGCCTGGCGAAGGCGATCGAGGACATCGGCTTCGACCAGCTCGACGTCTTCGACCACGTCATCATGGGTTTCCCGACCGCGACGCGGGAGGCACCCATGTATCCCCCCAAGATGCCGATCATGGAGGCGCTCATGGCGCTCTCCTACGTGGCCGCGGTGACCGAACGCATCGGCCTCGGCACGGAGGTGCTGGTCCTGCCGCAGCGCCAACCGGTGCTGGTCGCCAAGCAGATCAGCACGCTGGACACGCTCTCCGGCGGCCGTGTGCGCCTCGGCGTTGGCGTGGGCTGGCAGGAGTCCGAGTACGACGCGTTGGAAGAGAACTTCCAGACTCGGGGCCGGCGCATGGACGAGGCCATCTCCCTGATGCGCGCCTACTGGTCCGACGAGCAGGTGGATTTCCAGGGCCGGTTCTACACGTCCACCGCCATGGCCATGGAACCCAAGCCGCCGCAAGGCGGCAAGCTGCCGGTCTGGATCGGCGGCGCCTCGGAGCGTGCCCTGCGGCGCGTCGCGGAAGTCGGCGACGGATGGCTTGCGACAGCCATCACGGACCCGGATGTCGCAGCCCGGTGCAAGGCCAAGATCGCCCGCTATGCCGAGGGGGCCGGGCGCGACCCTGCGGAGATCGGCTACCAGATGATGCTCGACGTGCCGCCCCGGGACGACGCCGGTAAGCGCTTCTACGCGGAGGTGGAACGCGTCGCTGCGCGTGCCGCCGAAGTTAAGGCGATGGGGTTCGAGTGGGGCGCACTGAATGCGACCGCAATCTTCCAGGCGGGCGCGCGCAGCGTCGACGCGATCATCGACGTGCTCGGCCGCGCCCACGACGCGATCCGCGCCGAGGTCGGCTCGGCCTGACGCGGTACGCGTCCGCCATCCCGCCGCACAGTAGCGCCCCGGCGTTCGCGCTACACTCGCGCCGGTGAGCCAGACCAACTCCCACATCGCCAGGGCCGAGGCGTTGGCGCCTTTGATTCGCCAGCACGCCGACGACGCCGAGCGCCAGCGCCACTTGCCGCGTCCCGTTGCCGAAGCGTTTGCTAGGAACGGGCTCTACCGCCTAGCCGGTACGCCCGACATCCACGGCGCCGATGCCGACGCCATGACCCAGATCGGCGTCATCGAGGCCGCCTCCCGCGCGGACGGCAGTGCCGGCTGGAACCTCATGATCGGTATCGAGACGTTCGGCCTGATCGGCCCGGGGTTCAAGGACCGGTGCCCGGAACTCATCGCCGACCCGATGACCATCATGGCGAGTTCCACCGCGGCCGTGGGCCGTGCCCAGCGCGACGGCGACGGCTGGCGGGTCTCCGGCCAGTGGCAGTTCGTGAGCGGCATCCACAACGCCCAGATCTTCGGCGCCACCGTGCACCTCTACGACGGCGACGAGCAGGTCGTTGAAGGCAACCGTTACGCCGTTGTGCCCGAAGGCGAGTTCGAGATCGTGGACACCTGGCACGTCGGAGGCTTGCGCGGCTCCGGCTCCCACGACGTGCGCTTGGACGACGTCTTCGTGCCCGGCAACCGCATCATCGCGCCGATCGGTGGCAACGCGGCGACTTCGCCGCAACTACGGCTGCCTCTCGGCAACCGCCTGGCGTACAACAAGGCCGCCGTCGCCATCGGCATCGCACAAGCCGGGATCGACGCATTCGTAGACTTGGCGACGCGCAAACAACCGCGCTTCACGACCCGGACGTTGCGCGATCGGCCATTCGCGCAACGCGCGGTCGCCAACGCCGAAGCGCGTTTGATCGGCGCACGAGCCGCACTCATGGACCGCACCGCGGCAAGCTGGGAGACCGTTGTCCGGGGCGATGAGGTCGCGCCGCGGGACCGGGCGCTGTTCCACATCATTGCCTCGGACGCCGCACGTGCCGCCGTGGAGGTCGTGGAGACGCTGTGCGAAGCAGCAGGCACCACCGCAAACCGGATCGGAGAACCGTTGGAGCGGATCGCCCGCGACGTCCGCGTCGTGCGCCAGCACGCCACGGTTGCACCGCATCTCATCGAGGACGCCGGGCGCACATTGCTCGGGCTCGAGTCGGAGTCCTTCGTCGTTAGGTCCCGCTGACCTTCAGGTGCCACCGACAAACGTGATCAGCGGCAGCAGCGAGGCACCGATACCCATCAACTGCTGGAACACGGGAACGCCGAGCAGGCTGACGACGATCAGCGCCAGCAGGAACCACACGCCGAAGCGCGCGTTGTAGTAGCGATACGCCTGCGCGGTCCTTTCCGGCAGCAGCCGCGCGAGGATGTAGTGACCGTCAAGCGGGCCGAGCGGGATCAGGTTGAACAGCATAAGCAACAGGTTCACCTGCACCAGCAGGATGAAGAACGCCTCTGGACCCGCCTGGAAGAAGAAATCGTTGCCGGTGATCCGCATGGAAAGGAAGAAGTTCCAAGCCACTGCGGCGAGAACGAGGTTCATCCCCGGACCGGCGGCCGCAACCCATAGGTCGGCGCTTTTGAACCGGTAGTTGCGAGGATCCGTTGGCACGGGCCGCGCGTAGCCGAACCCGACGAGGACGACCATGGCCAAGCCCATCGGGTCGATGTGGCGCACGGGGTTGAGCGTCAGTCGCCCGGCGCGTTCCGCCGTGTCGTCGCCGCACAGCTTGGCGACCCAGGCGTGGCCGAACTCGTGACAGGACAGCGACAGCACCAGGGCCGCGATCAAGAGCCCGAAGACCAGGTACTGGCCTTGGAAGATGAGGTATATCACGCGACTTCGCCGACCCAACACTCGGTCAGTGCACTGTCCGCCCCATGACCGTGCAGGTGGTCGCGCAGTTGTGCGCGCAAGTCGGCGACGACGTCCGGGTGTTCGCCAGCGACGTCGACCTCAGCGAACGGGTCGGCTTGGAGGTCGTAGAGTTCGGCGTCCCCTGAAGCCCCCACCGGCGTAAAGCCCCAACGTCCATCCGTAACCCACGGCGTGACGCATTCCGCCGGACATCGACCGTCCTCGCCCGGGTTGATGAAACCGCCCGTCACGCTGAGCGTGCGGTGGTGGGGACGGCTGTCGCGGACGGCGTCGGCGAAGGACGTGCCTTGGAACGGATCCACCGGTGCCACGTCGGCACCGGCCAACTCGGCCACACTCGGCAGGATATCCACCGGCTGGGCCAGCATGTCGAGGCTCTTGCCCGCGGGGACATCGCCGCCCGCGACGAGGAACGGCACATGGCTGACCTCGGGATAGATCGGCCAGTAACGGTCGTCGTGGTCGCAGATGTTGCTCTTGCCCGTGCGGTTGTGCTCGCCGAGGCTGGTCCCATGGTCGCTGGTGATGACCACGACGGTGTCGTCCCATAGCTTGAGGTCGTCGAGTTTCTGAAGCACTCGGCCCAAGTGGCGGTCCACGATCTCGGACTCCGCGGCATAGTGGGCCCACAGGTTGTTGAGTTCGCTCTCCGAGTAGTCCGTCGCGGGACCGTAGTTGCAGTGCAACATCGGTTCGCCGTCGTAGTCCGGGTCGTACTTCGCGACCATGTACTCGGGCGGATCCCACGGTTCGTGCGGGTCGAAAAAGTCCACCCACAGGAAAAACGGCGCGGCGCGGTGGTTCTCCTCGAGCCAACGGACCGTCGTCGCCGCGGTCCGCGCGCAGAACGTCTCGTCTTCGCGGGTCGCGTAACGGTTGATCCAGCGATGCATGTCGGCGAGCGTCTTGCCCTGGAAGCTCGGCATCCGCCGGGTCTTCTCCTGGGGCATCACGCGCAGGATGTCGTCGTTCAAGTGCAGGAGATGCCGGTCCCCCTCCTGGCCACGGTGCTGGTACGCGGCCTGGAAGCCGTGCTGGAAACGTGCGTTGAAGAGGTGCGGGCAGTCGCAGATGAGCTGGGTGGCATAACCTTGATCAGCGAGCATGGTGGCGATGTGGTTGCGCCCGCTGCGCGAGATCGGCTGCCAGGGAAAGTGCGGCCACCCGAGGCGACCGGTCGCGACGTCCGTACGATGCGGAATAGTCGGAAAGCTGCCCGCGTGAAACCCTTCGATGGCGGTGGCGCGACCTGCCGCAAACGCGTCGAGTTCCGGCGTATGCACGGGGCGCTTGGCCTTTTGGCCAAAGTTGTCATAACGAAAGGTGTCGGTGATCAACAGGACGATGTTCTTCACGGTCGGTCAGCCTCCTCGGTCACGGGTGGGATTATGCGGCAACGTCGTGCGGATCGTTCGCGGTGCGCGTTCTCCCGCGGTGGATGCGGAACACGACAGGATCCCTGCGCCCGGTGGTGCTACTTGCGTCCACTCCTGCGAACCCGTAGAAGCGCCCAGATGACGAGATTCCTTGCGATGGTGATGGGCGTGGTGCTCGGCGGTTGCGCCCAGCCGCGGATTGTCATCCAGCTTTACGACACCGGCGACGAGGCAGGCATCGGCAAAGCAGTCGAGAGTTTCGCGGCGGACCGTACCGTAGACCTCCAAAGGCCCGCGGTAGCACCCGCGAGGACAGACGCCGAGGTCGCCGTCGTGTATGGCAGCCACTGGGAGGCCGCGGCAACGGCCTTGGCGTTGGCGGAGCAACTGAACAGTCTCGGATTCACGGCCAGCCTGCTCCCGACCCGACTCCAGAACCACGTCGTGACGGCACGTCATATCGGCGTCTTTACCCGCCAACGGGGCGACGCCGACCAAGGTCGTGCAGATGGTCCCGCCGAACAGATCAGCCAACTGATCTGTTCGGCGGACTCGGGGGACGAGGCGATCATCCTGCTGTTCGGCGACGGCACACTCGAAATCCAGACCTACATGTGGGACGGCGCGGCGGTCTCGGGAGACAACCTCTTCGGAACTTGGCGATCCGCCGACAAGATCCTCACGTTGGAAACCGGCGGCGACGAAATCCGCTACCAAGCCCCGGCCTGCGTTCCCCTTCCCGGTCGACGAACCCCGTGTCGCACCGCCCTCGTGTGGGTCAGCGGTCGATCGATTCCTGTGCTTGAGGGCTGCTCCGCACGCAACATCGTGGTGACCGGGGCGCCGTGACGGCCAAGAAACGCCCGTCAAAGCCGGTCGCTCAGTCGCTGTTGGCTACCCGGCCACGGCCACAATGCCAACGTTCCTCCCCACGATTGGTGTTGGCACTGCGATAGCTCTTGTTTTTTCCAAGGCACCTATGTAGAAATTGGTTAAAACACTACCCATTGGAACTCAATTGTGACGAACCAAGTGAAAGTCGCAGACGAAGTCTGGCTCGCCGCTGCGATCCTCCATCGCAGGCATCCAGATCGAACCGACTTCGCCATTGACGAGATCATGGCCGCAGCCGAATCGGCCAATGTGACCGGCATGCCGCTCCGACCCGGCGTCAAGGTCCACGTGTATCAGCACTGTGTTGCCAACAAGGCGCCCAACCCCGGTCGCTATCGCATGCTCTACGAGACGTCATCGGGCCGGCGTCGTCTTTTTCGGCCCGGTGACCCCTGTCATCCAAGTCGGACAACCGGCAAGGCCGTCCCTGCCCAAGACGCGGTACCTATGGAACACCGTACCCTCATCGACTGGTATCACGATGAATTCTCGGGCGCGAACCGCCAAACAGAGGATCCTATTCTGGCGCTACGTGGCCTCGGCAAGGAGATCTGGGCGAATGAAGACGCCGACGATTACGTTCGGCGGCAACGAGCCGATTGGCGATGAGCCAGATTTTCTGGGACACGAACCTGTTTGTGTACCTGCTCGAGGACAAGGGCGAATTCACCGAGCGAGTTGTCGCGCTTCGCGAGCGCATGGTCGAGCGAAGTGACGACCTGCTCACGTCAACGCTGACGCTCGGCGAGATTCTCGTGAGGCCAGTGCAGGCCGAGGACGAAAACCTAGCCCGCCGCTACGAACAGGCGATCACTGCGGCCGCGACCGTGTTGCCATTCGACCGCAATGCCGCAGTTGTATTCGCCCGAATCCGGCGTGACCGGTCAATCGCCCCACCCGACGCGATTCAGTTGGCATGCGCATCGGTGGCCGGCGTGGACATGTTCATCACCAACGACCACCGGCTCAGCCGGAAGGTCGTGCCCGGAATCCATTTCATACAGTCGCTCGACAACGCACCGCTTTGACGAACTGACCAAATTCAGCTCACCAAGGCATCGCGCAGACCGCCCGGCGTCTCGGCTGCTAATGCCAGTTCCCCCATGCGGTCGACCTGCTCGGCGGTTAGAGCGATGGTGGGTTCGGGTCGACTCTGGGCCGCGGAAGGCCCCCCGGTTCGGTTACGCGAGGTCATGGCTGTCATTCCCCAAGTAACTGCCAGCCAGCAAGCGGCGCAGAGCCGCCAAGCTGTCGGGCGTGTAGCGCGAGGCGTCATCGGCGAGGATGTCGGCGATGGCAACGAACTCGCCGCTCGCGACCTCCTCGGGCTGCAGGGTGAATGGTCCGTCGTGGCGACAGATGAAGACGCGGCACCAGTTCCGGACCGGTGGGCCTCCGCCCTGCCCCGGTTCGCAGAAATAGCTGTCGAAGGCAACCTGCAACGGCGTGTCGACGATGCCGAGTTCTTCCGCGGCTTCTCGCTCGGCACATTCCTCGTAGGACTCGCCGGCGACCACCACGCCACCGGCACAGAGGTCGAGCATCCCCGGATAGACGTCCTTAGTCTCAGTCCGCCGCTGCACGAAAAGGCGTCCACCCTGGTCGAGGACGAAGATTCCCGTCACGCGATGGCACAACCCCTCGGCGCGCATCGTGCTTCGCGGGACGACGTCGATCGGCCGATTGTCCGCGTCGACGATGACGACGCGTTCCTCCGCGGTCGTCACCCGTTAACTGGACGGGGAGACCGGCGCCTCTCGCGCACGTCGCCGGTCGATGGCAAACACGCCGCGAGCAACGATGGCGCCTGCGATCAAGCCGAACAGGTGGCCTTCCCAGGAGACGTGGCCGCCCTGTGGCAAGACGCCGAAGACCATCGTGCCGTAGGTCAGGAAAACCACGAGGGCCACGAACGCCGACCGTACGCTTCGCTCCGAGATCCCGCGCACGATCAGAAAGCCGAAGATGCCGAACACGAGGCCGCTCGCGCCGATGTGCGCAGCCTCCCGGCCTAGCAGCCACAGTGCGATGCCACTGAGCAGCGCTATGGCAACCGAGACGCGCAGGAAGTAAGCGGCGCCTCTTGTGACCAGCAGTCCACCCATGATCAGCAGGGGGACGGTGTTCGCCAGCAGGTGGTGCAGCGAGCCGTGTACGAACGGCATGCCGAGGATCCCCACGAGGCCACCGACCTGGCGCGGATGCAGCGCGAGGTCGTAGAGGAGTCCGCGGTCGACGTAGAGGGCGCACAGGGACACCGCCCACATCAGGCACACGGCCCCTGCGAGCGCCGCGAGCCGCGGTTTCAAGGCCGAGAGGTCGATCACGTAGCGAGCGGGACCGTCAGGGGATCACCGCTTCGGCGCCTAGCCGCTCGGTCAACCAGGTCTTCAGCGGCACGTCCTCCTCCGCGGGCGACGTGTAGCCGAAGCCCCCGTTCGGACTGATCCCGAGCAACTGGCGACGGATGGGATCGGCACCGTCCAAGTAGTGGGCCACGGTCATGTCGTCTCGTGGCCGCAACCAGCGGTAGCTGTAGCCCATGAATAGGACCTTGCGCGTTATCTCGGAGCGATTGAAGCCCGCGGAGTGCCACAGCCGCCGGTCGAAGAAGACGGCATCGCCAGCATCGACGCGTACCGCCATGGCATCGGGATGATCCGACGCAGGATCGGTCGGCAGAACGAGCTTGTTCAGCCTGTGGCTGCCCGGGACAACGTGGAAGTTGCCCCGATTCGGTTCCAGCGTGCTGGTGAGGAAGAAGCCGACCTTGAGCGATACCCGCGAGCGCGGTTCGCCCTCAAGCTCGATGTTGAGGCGACCGCTGTCCTGGTGCCAGCCAAGCCTGGGACGAGGCGGCTCGAACCCCGACGGCAGCGGCGGCGTCACGATCAGGTGGGAGTGATAGAGCTGGATGTGCCAACCGAGGATGTCGACGACCTTCATGAAGGTAGCGGGCAGATCCAACAGATCGAGGAACTCGTCGTCCATGCCGAAGGCGTCGAGGACGTTCAGCGGCTGGTGCGGCTTGAGTTCCCGCTTCGGGCGCCATTCGGCGTCAATCCGGTCGGCCGCCTCGACGAGAGCGGCGACCTTGGCCTCCGGGAGGACGCCTGGGACGATGAGGAAGCCTTGGCTGTCGAACTGCCGTCTCTCCTCGTCCGTCAGACGGTGCTGGAGGCAGGCCTCATCCATCGTTGATCCTCGCGCGACTTTACGCGACTCTACCATTTTGCTGTTCCGGCGGCGGGGCAGCCTAGGAGCCCTGCATGAAATTCGGCCTGTTCGTGTATTGCACCGTCGGACGGCGGCACGAACTCGAGGCCGGCATGGCCGGGCGCGACCGCGCGCTCTACGGCCGCATGATCGACGAACTGGGGCGCACCGCGGCGTTTGGCGAGGAGCACGGCTACTTCGCGTTCGGCCATCCCGAACACCACCTGCAGATCGAGGGGTTCGAGGCGTCGAACGACCCGGCGCTCATGGGCATGTGGCTCGGCCAGCACACGACGACGATGCGGATCGTCACTTGCGGGTTCGTGTCGACGGTCAACAATCCTCTCACCGTCGCGGAGAAGATCGCGACCATGGATCACATGCTCGGCGGGCGGTTCGGCGTCGGCCTAGTGCGCGGCTACCAGGCCCGTTGGGTGGAGAACTTCAAGATCCGGCCTGAGCTCAAGGCCGTTGGACCCTGGAACAGGAACTCGCCGGACGACGACCTCAACCGCGAGTACTTCGCCGAGTTCGTGGACATCGTGGCGACCGCGCTGGCCAACGAGACGTTCTCGTACCGTGGCAAGTACTGGACGTTCCCGCCCGAGCAGTTCGTCAACCCGCACCGCCACGAGGTCTACACGCGCTACGGACAGGGCGTCGATGCGGACATGGCCATCACGGAGGTTGGCATCGCACCCCGACCTCTGCAGGACGAGATTCCGCTCTATGGCGGCTTCTCGGCAAGCTTAAG
This sequence comes from Candidatus Azotimanducaceae bacterium, assembly GCA_965203685.1. Lineage (GTDB taxonomy): Bacteria > Pseudomonadota > Gammaproteobacteria > Pseudomonadales > Azotimanducaceae > VXYL01. The sequence goes on along the minus strand of OZ241908.1, from coordinate 2,368,690 downwards.
GACCGCGAAGTTCTGGGCCCGGTACAAGGGACGACCCATCGTGCTGTCCGGGAACACCGAGTTCCTCGACGTGCTGTGGCGCGAATGGCGCAACGAAGCCGAATGCCACGGCCACGACGTCGCACCTGGCCGCGAGGCCTGCTGGGGCGGCATCATGATCTGTGCCGAGACCGACGCGAAGGCGCAGGCGCTGTTCGCGGACATGGAGTGGTTCTGGAAGACTTGGGCCACACCCTTCGGCCAGGGCATGCCGGAACTGCTCGTCGGGTCGCCCGACACGATCAACCAACGGATCGACCGCGTGGCGAAATGCGTCCCCGTCGAGGAGGCGTTCCTGCTCATTCCCGCCGGCCTGCATACGCCCGAGCAACTCGAGGACTCCCTCGGCCTTTTCGCCGAGCGGGTGATGCCCAACTTCGCATGAGGACGCACGGTGGGTGACGAGATACAGCGACGCCACTTCGACGCGGAGGATTTCCGGCGCTTCCGGCGCAACCTGGACTCCGAGACGCACCTCGTGGCGGATCTCTTCGAGCGCAACGAACTGAGTGGCCGCGGCGACATGGTCGGGTTCGAACTCGAGGCGTGGATCGTCAACGCCGAAGGCCATCCACACCCGGAGAACGAGCGCCTCCTCGGGATCGTCGACAACCCGCTCGTGGTCCCGGAACTGGCCGCGTTCAACGTCGAGTTGAACGGCAGTCCGAGCGCGCTGCAGGGCAACGTCTTCTCCCGCATCCACGACGAGCTGTCGGCAACGTGGGAGATCTGCCGCCACGGGGCCGCAGAACTAGGCTGCAGACTCGCGACCATCGGCATCCTGCCGACCATCCGGCCGGAGCTTCTTAATTCCGCGCACATGTCGGCCATGGTCCGCTACCAAGCGCTGAACGACCGCATCCTCGCACTGCGGGACGGCGCCCCGCTGCACATCAACATCACCACCGGCGACGGTCTGGACATGCACCACGACGACGTGATGCTGGAGGCTGCGGCGACCTCGTTCCAGATCCACCTGCAGTGCAAGCCGGAACGCGCCGTGCGCGATTTCAACGCCGCCATCATCGCGTCCGCGCCCATGGTGGCCCTCGCCGCCAATTCGCCGTTCCTGTTCGGGCGTTCGCTGTGGGAGGAGACGCGCATCCCGCTGTTCGAGCAGGCCGTGTCCGCCGGGCCTCGGGCGCCGGCCAGGGTCACCTTTGGAACCGGGTACGCCCGGGAGTCCCTCGCCGAGATCTTCGCCGAGAATCAGCGCGAGCATCCGATCCTGCTGCCTTTCGTGCAGCCCGACGAACCGCCGCACAAGTACGCGCATGTGCGCTTCCAGAACGGCACGGTGTGGCGCTGGAACCGCCCGCTCCTGGGTTTCGACTTCGACGGCGTGCCACACCTGCGCATCGAGCATCGCGTGGTGCCCGCCGGGCCGACGATCCTAGACTGCGTCGCCAACGCCGCCGCGTGGCTTGGCATGGTCCGCGGACTCGTCGAAGCGGACGAGCCCGCCGAAAACCGGCTCGACTTCGCGACCGCGAGCGACAACTTCTACGCCGCCGCGAAGTACGGCCTCGACGCCGAACTCACGTGGCTCGACGGCGAGCAGGTCACCGCCGGTGCCTTGTTGCAGGGCGAGTTGCTGCCGCTGGCGGCCGGCGCCTTGGAACGACTCGACATCCCCCATCCCGAGGTCGAACGCTATGTCGGCACGGCCATCCAACGGGTCGCCGCCAACCGCACGGGTGCTCGTTGGCAGCGTGCCTGGGTGGCCAAGCATGGTGACGACTGGGCGGCGCTGACGCGTGCCTACATCGACGCCCAGGAGAGCGGGGAGCCGGTCCACACGTGGTCGCTATGACCGAGCCCGGCAAAGGTTGGCTCAACGTCAGGAATTCCCTGCCGGCTTCGATCGTCCAACTGCCCGCCCCTGCGCTCGCGGACGCACTGGGCGGGCCGACCCTGTTCGATCTCCGCAAGCCCGGCGTGTCCCCGTTGTTCGTCTCCGTGCTGCTGCACGGCAACGAGACGTCGGGCTGGGACGCGGTCCGACGCCTGGTCGACGAGATCGCCACCGCGTCTTTGCTGCTGTTCGTGGGCAATGTCGAGGCCGCTCGGGGAGACGTGCGGAGCATCCCGGACGGTCCCGACTTCAACCGCGTCTGGGGCGGTGGCGATACCCGGGAAGCCGCGATTGCGGACGAGGTCACCGCCTTCGTCGCGGCCGCCCGGCCTTACCTAGCCGTGGACGTACACAACAACACCGGGGACAACCCGCCTTACGCGGTGGTCACGGATACCTGCCCGCGAACACTGTCCGTTGCCCGCGCCTTCGCCCGTCGCGCCCTGCTCACCGCGCAGCCGGACGGCTTCCTGAGCCGCCGATTCGCGGATTTCTGCACGGCGGTGACCATCGAGGTGGGGATGCCAAGGGACTCAGAGAGCACCGAGCGCGCGACGTCGTTCCTGTCCCGCTTGCTGACCTCCGCCACCGCCCCCGACGATGATCCCGACGACTTGGCGCTCTTCGAGACCACCGCGCGGGTGCTGCTGGTCGACGGGGCGGTCATCGAACCGGCCGTACAGCGGTTCAACTTCCGATCGGCGCCGGCTGGCACCGCGTTGACGCGATCTGGGCCGCTCGTGGCCGAGGACGCGAGCGGCGACGACGTGACCGACGCCTACCTCGCGCACGAGAATGGGGCCATGGTTCTCATGCGCGATACGCACGTCGCCATGTACACCGGTAGCGAGGAGAGCGCGCGCCTCGACTGCCTGTGCTACCTGTTGCAGCCATTCAAAGGCCACCGGCATGGCTGACGCGCGTCGCTACGCCACGATCGACGGGCGTTTCTCGATGCTCCACGGGGCCATCGAGTCGCCGACCATCGCCTACGAGACCTGGGGCGAACTGTCGGCGGCGGGCGACAATGCCGTGCTGCTCTTCACGGGCCTATCGCCTTCCGCCCATGCGGCGTCCTCACCGGACGATCCCTCGTCCGGTTGGTGGGAGGACATGATCGGTGCCGACAAGCCCATCGACACGTCGCGGTACTTCGTGATCTGCGTCAACTCTCTCGGCAGTTGCTTCGGTTCCACGGGACCCGCGACCACCAATCCAACGACCGGCCAGCCCTATCGGCTGGACTTCCCGGTGCTCGCCCTCGAAGACGTCGCCCACGCCGGCCACGCCGTGGTGGAGTTCCTAGGCATCGACCGGCTGCACGCGGTCGTCGGCGCCTCGATGGGTGGCATGACCGCGCTCGCCTACGCCGTGGCCTACTCCGAGCGCATCGACGGCGTCATGCTCATTTCGTCCGCCGCACGGTGCCTCCCGTTCTCGATTGCATTGCGCTCCCTGCAACGCGAACTCATCCGGACGGATCCGGCCTGGTCGGACGGGCAGTATCCGTTCGACCGGCCGCCGATCGTCGGCATGCGGCTTGCGCGCAAGCTCGGCATGATCACCTACCGGTCGGCTGCCGAGTGGGCCGTGCGATTCGCCCGCGAACGGGCCACCGACGACGTCGCGTCCACGGGAAGCGAACGATCCCCCATGGCCGACGGCGCGGGCGGACGGTTCGGTATCGACTTCGAGGTCGAGTCCTATCTCGAAGCGCACGCCAACAAGTTCATCGGCGCCTTCGACGCCAACTGCTACCTGTACCTATCCCGGGCCATGGACCTCTTCGACGTGGCCGACCACGGCGGATCCGTCGCCGCGGGACTGCAACGGGTGCGGACCAAGCGCGCGCTTGTCATCGGGGTGGAGTCGGACTTCCTGTTTCCGCCACACCAACAGCGCGAGCTGGCCGACGGCTTGCGAGCCGGTGTCGCCGACGTCGACTTCAAGCTGCTGCCGTCCATCCAGGGCCACGACTCGTTCCTGGTGGACATGGACCGTTTCCGACCGGCCGTCGCTAGCTTCTTCTGATCTCGGACGGGCCTGCGACCACCTCGCCGATGATCATCGCCCCGGGATAGCCTTGGCGTCGCAGGTCGTCCACGCACTCGTCGGCGTGGGTCGCCGCGATGGACGCCAGCAAGCCACCTGCGGTTTGGGGATCGGCTAGGATCCGGACCTCGGCTGCCGCGGGCAGGATGCCGACGATGGTGAAGTCGCGCAGCGCTTGCTCGTTGTTGTCTTGCAGTGAGCTCGTTGTGCCTTGCGCGATCAGGTCCAACGCCCCGGGCAGCCTTGGCACACGGTCCACGGCAATCCGCGCGCCGACATCGTCCGCCGATGCTCGGGTCATCTCGGTGAGATGTCCGGCGAGCCCGAAGCCGGTGACGTCCGTGCAGGCGGTTGCGTTGTATTGGCGCAAGACGTCCAACGCTGCTGCATTGGAGCGATCCATTGCATCGATGGCTGCGACCAAGTCCGCCGCGCGGGTCCGGCCTTGCATGGCGCCCGCCAACAGGGCTCCGGTCCCGATCGGCTTGGTGAGGATCACCGCCTCGCCGGAACGCAACCCGCCCTTCGTCCAGGGAGTCGCCTGCAACGTCCCCGTGACGCTGAATGCAATGCCCAGCTCCGCGCCTTCTGCCGAGTGGCCCCCCACGAGATCCACGTCGTGCTCGCGGAATACCGCGAGCGCCCCGGACATCATCTGGAACAGGTCCTCCTCCATGAGAGCATCGGCCATGGCCGGCACCGTCGCCAGCGCCAACGCGAAACCCGGTGTCGCACCCATGGCGAACAGGTCGTTCAGGGCGTGGTGAGCGCCGATGCGGCCGAACCGGTACGGGTCGTCGATCATGGCCCGGAATCCGTCGCAGCTCACGGCCATGTCACCCGCCGACACCCGAATCAACGCGGCGTCATCGCCAATGCCGCGCACAGTCGCCGGCGAGGTGGACACGGCGAGCCGGTCCAGCACGCGGCGCAGGATGTCCGCACCGAGCTTGGCACCGCAGCCGCCACAGCGCATGGTGTCGGGTAGTTCCGGTCTCAAGCTCCCTGCCACCTTAGGGGCTTCTTGAGACATCTCAGGCAACTCATTGAATTTCCGTATGAAGCGTCGGTCGATCCACTGCTTCAAACCCCACACCCAAGAACCGGAGACCGCCCAGCTGCCGCGGCTGGCCACGGCATTGCCGGTGCCGAGGCCGATGATCGCCAACGCATGGCGTTGGGCGCGAAACCTCCGCAGTGGACGTCCGATGGCATAGCGGCGCACGTTCGCGGCCAACGCCGGACCTTGGCGAACGGCGTAGACGCCGGATTTTGGACGCTCCTGATCCACCTGACCGGCGACATCCCCGGCTGCGAAGACCTCCGGGTGAGAAGCCGATTGCAGGGTGTCGTTCACGGCGATGAAGCCATTCGCGTCGGTGGCAAGGCCGGCCTGCGCCGGCCACCCGGGCGCCTCGACGCCCGTCACCCAAAGGACGTGGTCGGTCTTGAGATGCCGGCCATCGGCGGCGAAGATGCTCCCCGCGTCGGCATCGGTCACCTCGAAGCCCGTGAGCAACTCGATACCGCGCTCGCGGACGGCCTTGACGAGGCGACGCCGGGCAGCCGCCGGGAAGGCTGCCAGCGGCTCGTCGTCCGCATCGACGACTGTGCACACGAAGCGGTTGCCGTGATGGATGGCCAGGGCGAGTTCAACGCCGCCGGCACCGGCCCCGACGATCGTCAGATGCCGGGCTCCGTCGATGTCATCGACAAGCTCGCGCCACACCGGCAGAAAGCGCCCGATCGGCTTGACCGGGGTGACGAACGACGAGGCGAAATCCTCGCCGGGAACGCCACCCGTGTTGATTGCGAGCACGTCGTAACGCAGCGGCGGCCGTTCCTCGAACATGACCTGGCGGCGTTCCACGTCGAGCCCCGTGGCCTCGGCCGCTATGAATCGCGCGCCCGCGAAGGCCGCGAGCCGGGCGAGATCGATGTGGATGTCATCCCAAGCGTAGACGCCCGCGACCAGCCCGGGGAGCATCCCCGAGTACGGCGAATGCGGCTCCCGCGCGACGATGGTCAGTCGCACCCCCGGCTCGGGACGCATACCGAACCGCTTCAACACCTGCACATTGGCATGCCCGCCGCCCAGAAGGACGATGTCGCGCAGCGATGGAACGTCCAACGACTTCATGGCCGGTCGCCTCGCGGCAGGCGAATCCAGGCGAGTGCCCCAAGGGCGACGAGGATGATCGGCACCGAAATCCCGAGCACCGTGTTCCAGCCAAAGACCTGCATGACGGTACCGGCGGACAGGGATCCGAGCGCCGAGATCGTGAACACCGTGAAGTCGTTGGCCGCCTGCGCACGGAAACGCTCGGCCGTCCGGTGCGCGCTACTGAGCACCGTGGTGCCGCCGGTGTAGAGGAAGTTCCAGCCGATCCCGAGAGCGACCATCGACACCCCGTAGTGCATCACCTCGCGCCCGGCGAAACCGATCACGACCATGGCCAGCAACACCGCGGCCCCGATCAGCATGACGCGCTGGCCGCCATACCGGGCAATCAGCGTCCCGGACACCAGGGACGGTGCGTACATCGCCAGCACGTGGGCCTGGATCACAGCCGCCGTGTGGGACAGCGAATGTCCGTCGACGACGTGCATGGCGAGCGGCGCGGCAGTCATCGCGAACGACATCACGCCATGGCCGACCGCCGCGCCGAGCACGGCGACGATGAAGGCCGGATGACGGGCGATCAGGGACAGTGGCCGCAACTCGCTCGTCGCGTTGACGGCCGGCTCGGCAACACGCGACACCGGCTGCGAGCGCAGGCCGAGCAACAATACGGCGGCGAGCAGGTAACAACCCACCACGGCGACGAACGTGCCGGCAAAGCGCGCGCCGGAAATCCAATCCTCGCCCCGCGCCGCCAACTCGGGTCCAGCCACGGCACCGATCATCGACCCTGCCAGCGTGATCGAGATCGCATAGCCGGCCGAGCGCGAACTGACGCTCTCGGCGGCGGCGAACCGGTACTGCTGCGAGAAGGCGTTGGCAACGCCGACAAGCATCGCACCCGCACAGAACACCACGAAATTCGCTTGCAGGACGCCAAACACGGCAACGCCTGCACCGATCGCACCGAGCGCAGCGCCAAGGGCGAAACCGTTGGGCCGGCCGATTCGGGACATCGTCCAGGCCGCAAACACCGTCGCCGCGGCGGTGCCGACCACCTGCAAGGAAATCGGGAGGGTCGAGAGTGTCGCGGTCGGTGCCAGGTCGCGCCCAACGATCCCGCCAAGCGTGACCAGGGCGACCGTACCGGTCACGGCGGTCGCCTGCGCCAGCACTAGGATCACGAGATTCCGGTTGAGCAACTCCGACTTCAAGGCATCCCGCTTCACCCGGCGACGCGATTGTCGAGGAAATCCAGGTTCACGCCGTTGGCATTCACGCCGCGTTGACCGAGGTCTCGTGCGCGCATCACAACGTCTCGACCGAACCGTTCGATCAGACGGTCGATGGTGAGATCGAGTTCGTGCCTGGCGTGATCCTCGAAGAGGTCGAGTTGGCGGGGAGCCGTCCGCCACGACAGATCGTAGGCTGCCAAGCCGACCAGGCGGAACGGCCCGGGGTGGTCGAACTCGCCGAGCAGGCTTGTCGCGACGGCCAAGTACTCGCTGCCGAGATCCGACGGCGTCGTCAGCAGCCGTTGCCGCGTCAACATCTCGAACCGGTTGGTCTTCAATCGAACACGGATGCCACGGGCCAAGTAGCCTTTCGCCCGCACGCGCCGGGCAATGCGCTCGGCCGCACGCCGCAAGTGGCGTTCGATCTCCTCGGGCTCGCTGATGTCCTCGTTTAGGGTTCGGTCGGATCCAATACTCTTGGCAGCGCGCGATCCCCGGACGCGTCGCGGATCGCGGGCGTGAGCCAGTTCGTAGAAGTGTGCACCTGCGGCACCGAGTTGCTCGACGAGGAACTCCGCGTCGGCGTTGGCGACATCGCCGATGGTTGCGAGCCCAAGCTCGAGCAGACGCGGCACGGTTTTCGGCCCGGCACCCCAAAGCCTCGAGACCGGCAGCGGCGCGAGCCAGTCGACGGCCCCGGTATGCGGCACCACGGTCAGGCCGTCGGGCTTGTCGTGCGCGCTCGCCACCTTGGCGACGTACTTCGTGCTCGCCACACCAACCGAGGCATTGAGGCCCGTAGCCTTGCGAACCCGCTCCTTGATCTGTTGTCCGATCGCGATCGGCGAGCCGAAGAGGCGTTCCGCGCCCGACATGTCCAGGAACGCCTCGTCCAGCGAGATCGCTTCGACATGCGGCGAGAAGTCGCCGAAGATGTCCATGATCTCGCCCGAGAGCGCCTCGTAGCGTTCGAAACGGGGCGGCACCATGATGGCTTGGGGGCAGCGACGCCGGGCTTCGGCCACCGGCATGGCGCTGCCAACGCGAAAAGGTCGAGCTTCGTAGCTCGCCGTCAACACGACCCCGCGATTGCTGTTCGGTCCCACGAGGATCGGCTTGCCGCGCAACTCGGGGTTGTCCAACTGCTCCACGGCCGCATAGAAGGCATCCATGTCGGCGTGAACCACGATGCGCGGCCAGTCACCCATGACGCCGCTATAGTAGCCCGAACACCTGTCTACGGAAGCCGCAATGGCGCTCAAGAACCTGCTGGCCGGCACGCTCACCTGCCTAGCTCTAGCAGCCGTAGCCCAAGACCCCCAGTCCACCGCCGACGCGATGCGCCAAGAGGCCTTGCTCGAGACGACACCCGAGAGCATTCGGGCCGCCAACTACATCCTGTCCAAGACCTTCGACCGTGGGGTCGAGGACATGGACGCCTACACTTACCTCGCCAAGCTGTTGCTGCAGCACGCGCTGAACCTGGCGGAACGACATCCGGCGCAAGCCCTCGACTACAAGCGCGCCGCACTGCCGATCGTCTACAACCTGGCTGCCAACACGTGGCCCGGCTGGGGTACGCCGGACGGTTCGGTCCCTGTCGAAGACCACCACCGTCGCCTTGGGCTCGAAGCCGCCCGAGTCGATGTGAGGCTGGCCGCCGAGGTCGCTCCTACAGCACAGCGTCGCTTCAATAGCCATTGGATCCTCGGCGCCCACTTGATCGCCGACGGCGCCTATGGCGATGCGGTCGCCGCTTTCGAGACCGGCCAAGCCATCGCCGTGGAAGCCAACCTCGACTTAAGTGTCACAGTGGCACAGGGCTGGATCCACCTCGCCAACACCTTGGGCGGTACGGATGAGACGGATGCGCTCGCCTTGATCGAGACGAAGCTTATGGAGCAAGGCGGCGACGGTCCGTTCTACGCTCGGCAATACGCCGCCGCGTATGCCGTGTTCGGGGGTTCTTTACCGTAGCGGCGGTTGCCCGCACCGTCGTCGGACCGGCGGGCGGCCGTTCCGGGCGTCGACGTGGGTACGCACCTTGCTGCCGAGGCGTCGCGTCGCGCCAGTTTCGCGCATCCGCCGACGCCGGCGACTATTTCGATGGGCGCACCAACGTAGCTACCCGGTCCATGAAGTCCACGCCCGAGTTCGCGTCAATGATCGACTCGCCCACCCCTACGAGCTGGTCCCAATCGCGTGTTCCAGCCAGGAGCGCGTCCATGCGTTCGGCGGTCTCCGGGCCGAACCGCTGCCTCGCCAGCCGCAGCAACAGCGACCGTTGGCCTTCCGTCACGGCGTCGCGGCGCCACTCCGCGATCGTCTCGTCCAGTCTCGAGGTCAATTCAGTCACGTCTTGCATCGCCATCAAATCCGCTAGGCCAAGCAGGTTCAAATTGTAGTGCTCATCCATGCGTCCGAGCCAGCGGGCCACCGTCGTACGCAGATCGCCGTCGGTGAGCTTGCGAACCGTGTCCCAAAGGGGTGCGACCAAGTCCACGCGCTCCCGGGCGAACTCGATGCCAACCATCATCGAGACGATGTCGCCTGGAACGTGCGGCCGGTCCCGGTACGCGACGAAGTCGAGCGCGAAGTACCCCCACGGGTGGAATGTCGCGAGCGCCGGGGGAACAACCGCGCGACCCAGCGCCGCAGGGACCCGTAGCGTTGCGGCTGCGGACGTCGGTGCCGTCCACGGTGTGCGCCCGTTGTGCAGCAGAACGCACAGCACCGGGCACGGGTCGCCTTCGGCGACGACGCCCTGGGCGCGGACTTCGCGGTACAACTCGTTGCCGTGCTCGAGGAAGCGCAGCGCCATAAAGCCGTCGCGTCGTGACTGGAACTCGAGGTTGAGCAGCAGGAACTGTGGATAGCCGCAGGCTTGCGCTCGTTTCTTGAACGGTACCTCCCAGACCTGGTCGCCGCGGCGCAGGCGGAACTCCCGCGTGACCCACTCCGCGGAGAGCTTGCGCAGTCCGTCGAGATCCAGGCTGTCGACGAGGGCATTGGGCAACGGACCGGCAGGTTCGGCCAAGTAGCCGGTCAGAATGTTGCCGACTGTCTGCGGATGGCAGCAAAGCGCCTTGTAGATTGCGTCGAACGGGAACCGGGCCGGCTGCTCGGTCGCGTCATCGGGGTCGTCCATTCCCGAACGCTAGACTCCCGCCGAGGCCGTTATCGTTGGACGATCTCTCCGAACCGTGTAGGAAATGAGCCTCGCGTAAACCTGATGCGGACGTGGACGTCCGCGTACCGTCCTCAGTCGCCACCGCGCGTACCCGTCACGATCCACAGCGGGTCCGCATTGGGCGGCGAGCGGTCGACGAAGTCGACGTCGACGTACCCCGCGGCGTGCAGGTAGACGCCCACGACGCGGACTCGCTCTTGGGGCGGCAAGGCGCGGAACGCGAGGATCGCCTTGGTGGGAAAGCAGCGGTGGGACATCGCGATGGCCACGCGACCTCCCGGCTCGAGCACGCGCGCGAGATCGGTGAATACCTCGACCGGCCGGGTGAGATACTGGATCGACACGGCGACCACGGCGCGGTCGAAAGAGCGATCCGCGAAGGGGAGTCGCGGTTCGGCATTCAGATCGTGGACAATGCGCTCGTCCAGACGGGGGTTGGCTGCCAACTCCTCGGCGTTCATGCCGAGCCCGGCCACGCGCCCATAGGGCGTGTCGGGCAAATGCGAGACCCATGAGGACATGAGATCGAGGACGCGCATCTCGGCGGGCAAGAACTCGGCGTAGAACGCCGTCAGCGCCGCGATCGTCGCATCGTCGATGTGGGTCACGAGGCGAGGGAACTGGTAGAACTGGGAATCGGGCGACTCGTCCACGCGCTCGAAGAACTGGTCGGGAAACGCCGCGGCGCGGTCGGCGCCGGCGTCACCCTGGTGCGTAGAGGAACCGGACACGTTGCCATCCAAACCGCTTCAAGGGCGCGCCACCGATACCACGCAGGTCGAGCCGGACGGCGCAGCACAAGTCTCGCGCAGATCACTGACCGAGGCCAAGGCGCTGTTCCGTCTTGGCACGCCCATGGCCGCAACCCAGTTCTTCATCATGGCCATGGGCTTCCTCGACACCGCCATGGCCGGCCACTACGACTCCACGCACCTCGCAGGCGTTGCCTTGGGGAGCAACGTCCTGTGGCCGGTCTTCATGCTGTTGACGGGTTGCACGATGTCCGTCACGCCCATCGTCGCGCAACTCGTCGGCGGCGGGCGAACGCGCCGGGTGGGACTCGTTCTGCGCCAAGGCCTGCTGGTCGGGTTGGTGGCAAGCGTGCTGGCCATCCTGATCGTCATCAACGCCGAGCCGGTGTTCCGCCTGTTCAATGTCGACGCCGCCGCGGCGGACATTGGCAAGCGCTACCTGAATGCGGCCGCATTCGGGATGCCCGCGGTGATGTGCTACATCGTGCTGCGCTACGGATCCGAGGGTCTCGGCCGCACCGTGGGGCCGATGGTCATCGCGGGGATCGTGCTGGTCCTCAACGCGATCCTCAACTATGCCTTCATCTACGGGAGGCTCGGTGCCCCCGAACTCGGTGGCGAAGGGTGCGGTTGGGCCACGGCCATCGTCATGTGGTTCGAACTGCTGGCCATGATCGTGCTGGCGCGGTTCCGCTACTTCCGGGTCACAGGTCTTTGGCGGCGCATCGAGCGGCCCGACCTTCGGGAGATCAAGCAGATCCTGAAGATCGGCGTCCCGATCGGCCTGTCGTCGTTCGTCGGCATGGCCCTCTTTGCCATCGTCGGCTTCTTCGTGGGCAGTCTCGGCGTCATTCCGCTGGCGGCACACAGCATCGCCGGACACCTCAGTTGGGCGACGATCGTCATTCCCATGTCTCTCGGGTCGGCCGCGGGCATTCGCATCGGCTTCTACGTCGGTGCAGGCGAGTTCTCACGCGCGGCGCGGGTGGCCCGTGTGGCCGTCGCGATTTCGCTGATCTACGCGGTCACCGTCAGCGTTGCGCTCGTGCTCCTGCGGCACTACGCCGCCAGTGTCTACAGCAACGACGCCGACGTGGTTGCACTCGCGAGTTCGCTGATCCTGATCATCGCTATCTACCAGGTCTTCGACGACACCCAGGCGACGATGGCCGGGGCGTTGCGCGGCTACAAGGACACGCGCGCGCCGATGGTCTACTCGCTAGTCGGCTACTGGGTGTTTGCGCTCCCGCTTGGGGCTGCGCTCGGGTTGGGCTTAACCGGCCTACCGAATCTTGGCGTTTTTGGATTCTGGGTCGCGTTGTCGCTTGGGATCGCTGCGATCGCGGTGGCTATGAGTGTACGGCTCTACACCACCGGGCGGGATCCGGCGCGAATCCTCAGGCTCGCGTCATAGGGGACACCCACGTCCCTCGTGACAATCACCCCTGCGGCGGATGCCGACCGCCGGCCGCCCGCAGGCGCAGCCCAACACCCAACATGGCAGCGACCAGCAACCCGTCGGCGAACAGCCACGTGGACAGGTTCACCGCCCCGCCGGTCAGCTTTCTGAACCACACATCGAACCACACCACGACCACGAACACGACGCCGACAAACTCGAGCCGCGAGTGGGAATCTCCAACTCCGGCGAGGACTAGCCGACGAGTGCTAGCCGTTAGCGCCAGCAGCATCGCCAATGCGATCGGCCAATCCAGGTAACCCCAGATCGCGTCCGCGCTGCCGAGATAGAACGAGTCGAACACCATTTGCAGGGCCACCAAGGCGCCCACGACGAGCAAATAGATGCTGATGATCGGTCGAAGAGACCCCATGACGCTCTCCTGCCCAAGGTCGGTCTCCACCGTACACCAACTCGGGGCGAGAGCGGTCGGCGCTACGAATCGATCGGCACGTGAACCACGAGGCCGTCAAGTTCCTCGCGCACGACGATCTGGCAAGTCAGTCGGCTCGTCGCCTGCCGCTCCGGCACGAACTCCAGGATGTCGCGCTCATCGCCCTGGGCAACACCGACCCGCGCGAACCACTCGCTTGCGACAATGCCATGGCAGGTCGAACACGTGCACCCTCCCCCGCACTGCGCGTGGATTCCTGCGACCCCGTTGTCCACCGCGCAGTCCATCACCGTCGTACCGACAGGTGTGGCGTGCCGTTCGCGGCGACCGTCGCTGTGTACGAACACAATCGTAGGCACCAGCATCCGGACGTATTTCTTGAGAAGCGCGCCAATGTAGGCAATGGCACCGCGTGGCGCAAATGGCTAATATCGCCCGTTTCCGCGACCAAAGTACTTCAAGGCAATACGTTGATCGTCATCGGCCTCACGGGGGGCATCGCATCCGGGAAATCCACCGCCGCTCGCTACCTCGGCGAGTGCGGCGCCACGGTCATCGATGCCGACAAGCTCGGGCACCGTGCCTACGACCCCGGCACGCCGGGCTTCGACAAGGTGGTCGCCGCGTTCGGTGACGACGTCGTGAGCGAGGGCCAGATCAACCGTCGGGCGCTCGGTGGCAAGGTGTTCGGCGACCCCGCGCAACTCAAACGCCTGACGGACATCGTCTGGCCGGAAATCCTCGATCTCGCGAAGGCCGACATCGGCGCGGCCAGGGCCCGCGGCCAGTCCATCGTGATCCTGGAAGCCGCCGTGTTGCTCGAAGCGGGTTGGGAGGACGAGGTGGACGAGGTCTGGGTCGTCACGGTCGAGCCCGCGGTCGCGGTCGAACGGGCCAGCGCCCGGGACGGCGTGGACGCGGCGGCCGTCCAAGCACGCATCGACGCCCAGCTTTCCAATGCCGAGCGGGTGGCCAAGGCCGACACCGTCATCAACAACTCCGGCACCGAGACGGCGTTGCTCGGCGCACTCGACCGGGAATGGCAACGCCTCAAGGCCAAGGTGGCGGCATGATCCTGGACCTGCATACGCATTCCATCAAGTCCGACGACGGGCGCGCTAAGGTGCGCAACTACTGCCAGTGGGTCCGTACGCGCGACGTCCCCATCGACGGCTTCGTGCTCACCGAGCATCGTCAGTTCGACTTCGAGTCAGACTACAGCGGGCTCGCGCGCGATTTCGACCTCGTGATCCTGAAAGGCGCGGAGGTCGAGACCGAGTACGGCCACGTCCTCGTCTACGGGGTCACCGAACCACTCTACGAGACCTTCGATTTCGGCAGCATCGGCCTGCCGCTCGAGGAAGTCATCGAGCACTGCAACGCCCACGGCGCGGTCGCCGCACCATGCCACCCGGGACGTCCACGTGTCGGCATGTCCGCCCACCTCGCGGAACACGGCGTGCCCAAGGGAGTGAGGATCGTCGAGATCTTCAACGGCGGCAGCCGGGAGGACGAGGACGCGGTGGCCGCGGCGATGGCCGACGAACTCGGCTACATTGGCATCGGCGGCAGCGACTCGCACATCGTGAGCCACATCGGGCGCTGCGCCACCGAGTTCCCGGAGCCGGTTACCACCGAGGCGGAACTGGTGGCGGCATTGAAGTCGGAGCGGTTCCGCGCCATCACAACGCGCTAAGCACACAAAGCACTAGGAGAGTTTCGTGGCTGAGGAGACAGTCGACCAGGACATCCAGGATCTAAGGGACCGGTTCCTGAATCGCGAATTCGACGAGGTGACCTTCGAGATCGACGGCACCCGGTTCGCCGAATACGCCAAGGTCTGCGGCGAGACCGCGCCCAAATTCACCGATCCCGGCGACCCCGACTTCCAAGCGCCGCCGACGTTCGTGTCCACACTGGTTGGCGGGCGCAGCATGCCGCCGGATTTCCCGAATCTCGGCGGCATGGGCATGGACGCTGGCAAGCTGGTGGAGTGGAAGGCGCCGGTGCGCGACCAAGCGACCCTGACCGGTCGTAGCCACCTGCACGACATCTACACGAAAACCGGGCGTTCCGGCCGCATGGTTTTCCTCGTCACACGCATGGAGTTGTACGACTCGGACGGCACCCACGTCGCCAACGCCGATACCCGAACCGTGATCCGGGAGAGACCCCGTGGCTGAATCCATCCCCACCGTAAGCGCCATCGCCGATGTCGAGTTCGGCGGCGAACTGCCGACTTTCGCCCCCGACACCAGCATCAATGCGACGCGTCGCTTCGGCGAGTACGTCGGCTGGAATACGCCGCGTTTCACCGACCATGACGGCGCGCGCAAGGAAGGCCTGCCGGGTGCGATCGTGCCGGGCGTGATGAGCCAGGGGTTCCTCGGCGCGATGATCCACCGCTGGGCGCCGGCCGCGGAGATCATCAGCATCGACACCGTTTTCCGTGCACCCGTGCTCGTCGATCAACCGCACCAGATCACCGGTGTGGTCACGGATATCGACGAGGACGAACTCACCGTCGAGATCGACCTGACGGTGACCAACGCGGCCGGTGAGACGCGCGTCTTCGGAACCGCGACGGCGAGGCTACCAGCCTAGGAGCATCACCCCGCCGAAGCGGCGCGCGCGGCCTGCGTTTTCTTGGCCGCGGTTCATCTGTACAGTTGGCCCAAGTTCACTGGCCGCCGCGGCTTCGTGCCTCTTGAAGGGGCGTACCCCCGCTAGCGATCTTCAGTCAAAGGAGAACCCGTGCTCGACACCCGCGTCGCACAGTCCGTCATCGATCAGGCCGTCGCCTTGGGCGCCGATTTCGCCGAGGTGTTCGTGGAACGCAACGAGGTGAGCAACGTCGCCACCCTGTCCGACCAAGTGCAGGACTTGAGCTCCGGCATCGACTTCGGGATCGGATTGCGCCTGGTGTACGGCTCCAAGGTCCTCTACGGCTACACGAATCGCACCGAGGAAGACGAACTCAGGCGTATCGTGACGGAACTTGCCGCAAAGGACCGCCGCGACCCCGCCACCTCGGCAAGCGCTTTCGATTTCCGTACCGTGGACGACGTTCATGGAGCGACGCGCACGCTGTCCACGGATCCGGCGGTACGCGAGAAGGTGGACTACCTGTTCGCCGCCAACCGGGCTGCCCGGACCGCCAGTAACCAGATCTCCCAGACCCGGGGCACCTGCGGTCAGCGTCAGCAAGCCGTGGAGATCTTCAATAGCGACGGGCTGCACACGAGCGATACCCGGCACTATATCCGCGCGACGCTCCAAGCCGTAGCCGCCAGCGGCGCCGAGCAGGCCACGGGCTCGCAAACCGACGGCGGCCTGCTTGGGTGGGAGATCGTCGAGACGCTCGACCCCGCCGCGTGCGGAGCCGAAGCCGCCCGCCAGGCGTTGGTGAACCTCGGCGCCAAGCCGTGTCCCTCCGGCCGCATGCCCGTGGTCATCGGCAACGGTTTCGGCGGCGTGATATTCCACGAGGCCTGCGGCCACCTGCTCGAAACGACGTCCGTTGCAAAGCAGGCCTCGGTGTTCCACGACCAGCTCGGCGAGACGATCGCAACTTCCGTGGTCAGCGCGGTTGACGACGGCACGCTGACCCGGGAATGGGGCTCCATCAACATCGACGACGAGGGCATGCCCACCGAGCGCACGCAACTGATCGAAAACGGCCGACTCGTCAACTTCCTGGCGGACCGCATCGGTGCCGCGAAGACCGGCCACCGCCGGACAGGCTCGGGGCGACGCCAGAGCTATCGCTTCGCGCCCGCCTCGCGCATGCGCAACACGTTCATCGAACCGGGCGAGGACAGTTTGGACGATATGATCGGCTCCATCGATCGCGGGATCTACGCCGCGCGCATGGGTGGCGGATCCGTGCAACCCGGCACGGGCGAGTTCAACTTCGCGGTCACCGAAGGCTACGCAATCGAGGACGGCAAGATCAGCCACCCGGTGAAGGCGGCCACGCTCATCAGTACCGGGCCCGATGTCCTGCAGCGCATCTCCATGGTTGGCGCCGACTTCGCCTTGGCCACCGGCATGTGCGGCTCGGTATCTGGAATGGTGCCGACCACCGTGGGCCAAGCGACACTCAAGGTCGACGACATCCTGGTTGGTGGCAACGCCTGATGGCCGTGATCGACGATCATGCCCATCGAGTCCTCGAGCGGGTGACAGCCGCAGGAGCCACCGGCGACCTGATCATCCACCAGGACACATCGCTGTCCCTCAAGGCCCACGACGGCGACCTCGAGGAACACAAGGTCAACTCAACGCGCGTCTACGGGGTGCGGGTCATCGCCGGGCAACGCGCAGGAATCGCCTACAGCGAAGCGGCCGATGCGGCGGCTCTCGACTCCATGGTTGCGCAGGCACTGCAGAACGCGGCATTCGCCCGCGAGGACAGTTTTGAGACCGTCTCCGACAGCGACGGCGCGCTAGACACGGATGACGCCATCCTGTGCCGGCAGGACGACGCGACGGTGGAGGCCAAGATCGAGGCCGCGCTCGCCATGGAGCGCGAACTGGCTGCCCGCGACAAGGTTCAGAACGTCCCCTACAACGGCGTGCAGGACGTCACCGCCGAGCGGTACGTCTTCACCACGGGCGGACACACCGCGCACAGCAAGGCCAGACTGTGCAGCGCTTTCGCATACGCCCTGCTCAAGGACGGCGACAATGACGTGCTCGACGGCGTCGAGCGCGTGGCACGCCGGTTCGACGAACTCGACACAACCGAGGTCGTCGAAGAAACCTACGCACGATGCCTGGCGCTGCTCGACGGCGAGGCCGTTCCCAGCCGCCACTACGACGTGGTGTTTGACGTGGAGTGTCAAGCCGCCTTGTTCGGCGCGTTCGCCACGGTGTTCTCCGGCAAGGCTGCCCGCGATGGGATCAGTCCGTTGCGCGAGCAGATCGGGGAGAAGATCGGCGTGGACGGTCTCGACATCCGGGACGCCCCGAGACGAACGGACGGATTCCGCTATGCGCTGTTCGACGGCGAGGGCAACGCGACCACCACGACCACCTTCGTCGAGGACGGTCGACTCGTCACCCTCGCGCATAACAGTGCGACGGCAGGCCACTTCGGCGTCCCCAACACGGGGCATGCTTCACGCTCGCCCAAGACCTCGCTCGGCGTCGCGCTGCACCAGCCGGAAATAGGGGCGGGTGCGATAACCGAGTCCGACCTCACCAGCGGCGAGTATCTCGAGATCGTCGATCTCTCGGGCCTGCACTCGGGGACCAACGCCGTCTCTGGCGACTTCAGCCTCGGCGCGGCCGGTTTCGTGTGCCGCAACGGCGAGCGGCTGCGGCCGGTGCGCAACATCACGGTGGCGGGGAACTTCCTCGACATGCAGAAGAAGATCGTCGGCATCGGCGATGTGCAACACTGGAATGCGGATCGCTCGGCGCTCATGGCACGCGTTCGCTTCGGCGACATGGCGATCTCGGGCTAGCGCGAGAACGGGAGGCACGAGACATGGACAACCGCAACGGCGACGATGCCACACCGGCGGCACTCTTCGAACCACGGGGTCTGAACAAACCACGTGGGCGCGGAAGCCGAACCGACGGATGGGTCGGTGGACGGGCTGATACCTGGTTCGGGCACTACCGGGAGAATCCAGCCAGCCGCGCCGATGCGGACGCGCGTCGCATGGCGTCCGACGAGAACTACGCCACCGAGGTGGCCGGTCGGATACGCGAACGCGACGCCGCCACGCGGGGGGACAACGACGCCGAACTCTCGATCGAACCGCTCTCGCCTGGCATCGGCGCCATCATTCACGGCGTGGACATGGCGAGTCCCACCGACGCCCAAGTGGACGGCATCTGGCGCGCCTTGATGGACCGCAAGGTCGTGTTCTTCCGGGACCAGGGCCACATCACGCGCGACGAGCACATCGCCTTCGGCAAGCGCTTCGCCAACATCGGCTTCGCCTATGGCCGCCAACGCGCCCTCGCCGTGAACAACTCCCCGCCGGACCATCCCGAGATACTCCGCCTGTACGCCGACGAGGCGCACCCGTTCGCTGCCTCCAATTGGCACTCCGACGTCACATGGTCGAACCGGCCTCCGCTCGGTTCCATCCTGTTGTCGCGCAAGTCACCGCCCGTTGGCGGCGACACGGTCTTCGCCGACTGCTACGCGCTGTGGGACAGCCTCAGTCCCGTCCTCAAGAGCTTTCTCGAGGGCAGAACGGCAGCCCACGGTCGAGCGGGTCACGACGAGGCCGAGCACCCGATTTGCCGCACACACCCGGTGACTGGCAAGCGCGCGCTCTACATCAATCCCACGTTCACCAACTCGATTCGCGGGATGGCGCCCGAGGACTCGGCCCGGCTACTGGCGCAACTCTACGCCAAGATGTACTCCACGCCGGAACACACCTGCCGATTCCGGTGGCAGGACGGTTCGGTGGCCATGTGGGACAACCGCAGTTGCCAGCACTACGCCGTGTCGGACTTCTGGCCCCATGAGCGACGCATGGAACGCGTCACGCTGGTCGACCCGTCACCCGAGGACGAAGTGCCGTTCTGGGAGGATGCAAGCGGCGAGCGCCACTACAGCGTGCTGTTGACCTCCGAGGAAGCCATCAATACGCCGCGCGGGTACTCCTAGCGCGGCGCGCGACCGGACCTGACGCGTTACGCTGGACTCCTGTCGAACTTCGGCTGGTCGCCGGACGTCTCCGCCCAGGGCTGACTGCTTGCCATCCAGATGTGGACTGCGGGTTTGAGCCAAGCCGGGTCGTCCAGCGTTGCCGCCTTCAGGACGGTCATCGCGGCGTTGGCAGAGAGTTCTGAGAGGATCGGCGAACCGCACGTCGGGCAGAACTTGCGGGTCACTTGGTTGCCGCTGTCGGTGTCCACGGTAAAGCCGTTCAGTTCGCCCGTCATCGTCAACGCATCGGTGGGCACGCCGACGATGGTCGAGTACGCGCCGCCCGATGCGTATTGGCAGTCGCGGCAATGGCAGTGGCCGACGAACACCGGCTCCGCGTTGCACTGGTAGCGGACCTTCCCGCAGCGACAGCCACCTTCGAATTCGGTCGCCATAGCGGGTACTCCTTCCATAAGGGTCGCTGGCAAGCATAGCGGAGTTTTGAAGCACCAAGGCCGCCCGCCCCTGGTCAAGCCTGTGCCGGTCTCCACCTGCGCAGCATCAGCGAACTCGACACCACGCACACGCTCGACAGCGCCATCGCCGCCGCCGCCAAGGTCGGGCTCAGGTACCCAAGCGCGGCCAACGGAATGCCGACGACGTTGTAGACGAAGGCCCAGAACAGGTTGTGCTTGATCTTTCGCAAGGTCGCCCGGCTGACATCGATTGCCGCGGGGATCAGCAGCGGATCGGGGCGCATCAGCGTGACCGCCGCGGTCTCCATGGCAATGTCCGTGCCGGTCCCCATGGCAATCCCCACGTCCGCCGTGGCCAACGCCGGGGCGTCGTTGATCCCGTCCCCGACCATGGCAACGCATTCGCCCTTGGCCATGCGCGCGTTGACCGCTTCCGCCTTGCGCTCCGGTTGCACCCCGCCGAGCGCTTCGTCGACGCCGACCACCGCGCCCAAGTGCTCCGCCACCGCCGACGTGTCGCCGGAAAGCAAGACAGTACGCATGCCCACTGCCTTGAGTTCGGCAACCGCTTCCCGGGCCGTCGACCGTACCGGGTCGGCGAGGCGAACGGTGCCGCGAACGCCGGCCTCGTCGGCCACCCAGACGGTCGTCTCGCCAGTCGGGGACTCACTGTCGAGCACGGTGCCGATGAAGTCGGCATTGCCAACTCGCACGCGTACGCCCCCGACGTCGCCGCTAACCCCTTGGCCGACATGGTTGCGAAAGTCCGTGACGCCGGGCGGATCGATGCCCTCGCGTTGCGCGTAGTCGACGATGGCCTTAGCCAACGGGTGTTCGCTCGCCTGCTGCACCGCCGCGGCCAAGCGAACGACGTCGGATTCGTCGCCCCGCACCGCGGTCACCGCGGTGACGTCCGGGCGGCCCATGGTCAATGTACCCGTCTTGTCGAAGATCACCGTGTCGACGTGCGGCGCGCGCTCCAGCGTATCCACATCCTTGATGAGAATCCCCGCGCGGGCGGCGGTACCGGTGCCGACCATGATGGCGGTCGGTGTCGCGAGGCCCAGCGCGCACGGACAGGCGATGACCAGCACCGAGACCGCCGCGATCAAGGAGGTCTCGAAGTCGCCGCTCATGATGAGCCAAACAACCAGGGTCGCAGTGGCGAATGCGACGACCGTGGGTACAAACACTTGGCTGACCCGGTCCACCAGCCGCTGCACGCCCGCCTTGCCATGCTGGGCGTCGGTCACTAGACGTACGATCCGCGCCAGCGTGCTCTGTGCGCCGACCGTCGTGGTCCGCACTTCGAGGTAGCCGCTCGCATTCACGGCGCCGCCGGTGACATGGTCGCCGACGCCTTTGGCAACGGGCAGGCTCTCGCCCGTCAGCAGCGACTCGTCGACCTCGCTCGCACCGGCGATCACCTCGCCGTCCACGGCGATCCGTTCACCGGGTCGGACCATGACGACGTCTTCCGGCAAGACTTCTGCGGCGGCCACATCCTCCCAGTGGCCGTCGGCCCGCCGCACACGTGCGGTCGCAGGCCGCAATTCCATGAGCTGTCGGATGGCACTGGTCGTCGCGCGCTTGGCCCGGGACTCGAGGTACTTGCCGAGCAGGACCAACGTGATGATCACCGCCGACGCCTCGAAATACAGTTCGCCGTCCGCCGCCTCGCCGAGAGCGGTCAACAGGTACCAGCTATAGACGTACGCAGCCGTCGTGCCCATGACCACCAGGACGTCCATGTTGGCGCGACCCCCGCGCAGCGCGTTGAGGGCCGCGCGGTAGAAGCGCGCACCGAGCACGAACTGGATGGGCGTCGCCAGCAGGACTTCCGCGGCCGGCATGAGGTGAAGGTCGTCGTAGCCGAGCAACACGAAGACCATGCCGATCACCATCGGGGCGGTGAGGATCGAGGCGGTCAGCACGATGCGCTTCTCGGCGTCCAGGCGGCGCTGGTCTTCGGCCTCCTTGTCCGCGTCGGCGGCGTCCTGGCCCCCATCCGGGCTGTCATCCACAACCAGTCGATAGCCAGCCCGGTCGAGCCGTTGCTCCAACCCCTCGGCCGATACGGTACCCGGCAGGAGAGTGACCGTTGCCTGTTCCAAGGCCAGGTTGACATCCACCGCGACCACGCCCGGCTCCTGGCCGAGCACGCTCTCGACCCGTGCCGAGCACGCACTGCAGCTCATTCCTTGGACCGGGTAGGTGCGGGCCTCGGTACGTACGCCGTATCCAGCGCGCGCGACGACCTCCGTCAGCATTGCTGCGTCCGTCGTGTCATCGATAACGACGGCCGCATGTTCGGTCGCCAAGTTGACGTCGGCGCGCAGCACCCCCGGGGATCCGGTCAGTGCCTTTTCCACATGACCGACGCAGGCGCTGCAGGTCATCCCGTCGATGACGAGATCGAGGTGCGTCGCCTCCGCGCCTTCGTTTTGAGGTGCGCTATCCAAGAACGTCGACTCCCTTTCCTTGCCCAAGGAAGCGTTGGCCAAGGAAGCCTTCCATGCGAGGGGCAGGCCCCTCGCGCTCCCCGGCCGCGCTCGTCAGGTGTTGACGAACAGGGCCAGCATCCCTAGCCAGATCAGCAGCAGGAAGTGCCAGTACAAGGCGCAGAGATCAACGCTGCGCCGCAAGCGGATGTTCACGTCCGCAGGATCCGCGCCTTCGGCGTCGCTGGCCGCGAAGCGACGGGCAGCGCGTGCCCAGGCCACCAGACCGCCGAGCAGGTGGACGCCGTGGACGCCGGTTATGAGGAAGAAGAACGAATTGGCCGGGTTGGCGTAGGCGTAGTAACCCCGCGCGATCAACTGGTTCCAGACCACGAGTTGCAGGGCGAGGAACGCGAGCGTTATGCCCCCAGCCACGAGGAACGCCAGTTTCGCCGTGCCCGTCTGGCTGCGGTTGCACGCCCGTCGCGCCCATTCGTAGGCAACGCTTGCGAGTCCCAGGACGATGGTGTTGAACCACAGTAGAGGTGGCTCCGGCATCGGCACCCAGTCGGACTGCTGACCGCCGAATTCCAGCGGCTCCAGGCGCATGTGGTACGCCGCGAAGAAGAGGAAAAACAGAACCCCGACGATCGCGAGGAACACCACCAAGGCAACCTTCTGGTTGGATGCCGCGTACGACGCCGTGCGCAAGTCCACGACCGTGCCCGGCTGCGCCAGCCAAGGCTTCTCGGCCAAGCGTTTAAAGATGTTCATGGCGCGCTATTCTACTCCCGCCGTGACCGGCTCGCCTCCCGCGGCGGCTGCGGGGGTGCACGACAGATCGTTGGTGAGTGACCACTAAGTCGTTCCAAGGGGGAAGGGGAAGGGCCACCGCGGGCACTCTATTCTTGCGGGTGCTGAAATCCGAGGAACGGAGTATGCCCGCGATGGCGACAGGGACTGTCGCCGACGAGCGCACGGAACGCAAGCGCGAGTTGGAGATGGCGAAGGACGAGTTGGCGGCGGTGATGGCGAAGTACGTTGCCGCTGAGGTCGCGTCGGCGTCGGGAGACGGTGCGGAGTCGCATCCGGCGCTCGTCGACCAGCGCATCCGACGGACGGTGGCGGGGGCTGCGCGGGAGGGCCTGCAGGCGGCGTACCGGTCGGACCGGTCGGACGGGAGCGCGCTCGCGTGCGCGAAGTGCGGCGGGCCGATGCGCCACGCGGGCCGCAGGGAGTCGCCGGTTGAGACGGTGCTGGGCCGGGTCCGGGTGTCGATGGCGCGGCACGCCTGCGAAGCCTGCCGGACGACGGTGCGGCCGCGCGAGCGTGTGCTGGACATCGAGGGTTCGATGACGCCGTCGGCGCGGCGCATGGCGAGCCTGGCGGGATCGTCGTGCTGCTACGCGGAGGCGGACAGGCTGCTGGAGGAGCTGGCGGGCGTGAACTTCGGTGCCAAGCGCATCGAGCGCACGACGCGTTCGGTGGGCGACGACGTGGAGTCGCGCCGGGAGACGGCGCTGTCGGGAGCGCTGTCGGTGACCTCGGGCGGCGGCGAGGTGCCGGCGCGCAAGCCGTTGAAGGACGGAGAGGTCCTGTGCGTCGCGCTGGACGGCACGGGGGTGCCGGCGCGGCCGTCCGAGACCGCGGGCCGGACCGGCAAGGACGGCGGCCGGGCGGGCACCCGGGAGGCGAAGGTCGGCGCGCTGTGGGTGCTCGAACCCGACGGCGAGGGCGGCCTGCGCACCGCGGACGGCTCGGTGCGCTACTTCGCCGGCGTGGAGAGCACGGCGGACGACGACGAGGGCGACTCCCCGGTGGCGCGGCGTCTGCTGCGCGAACTGGCCGCCGCCGGCCATGCGCCCGGCGACGTCGGCGTGTGCATCGGCGACGGCGCCGCGTGGCTGCGGCGGCTGTTCGACGAGTGGTTCCCGGACGCGGTGCCGATCATCGACTTCTTCCATGCGTCGGAGTACGTCTGGGCAGCGGCGGGCGCCCGCTACGGCCCCGGCACCGATCCCGCCAGGCACTGGGCGACGAGGCTGTGCCGGCTGCTCAGGGCCGGCCGCGCCGACGAGGTGCTGGCGGCGCTGCGCCGGGCCGGCGGCGACGAATGCGACAGGGCGGCCGGATACATCGCCGAGCGCCGCGACCGCATGCGCTACGACGAATACCTCGCGCGCCGCCTGCCCATCGGCTCGGGGCGCGTCGAGGCCGCCTGCAAGACCGTCGTCGGACGCCGCCTGAAGTGCACGGGCATGCGCTGGACGGTGGCCGGCGCGAACCCGGTGCTGTGGGTGCGCTGCGCACGGCTCAGCGGCTGGTTCGACGAATACTGGGATGAGCGGCTCCGCCGGGCTGCATGACCGTGAGTGCCGACTTACCAACGATCTGTCGTGCACCCCGGCTGCGGTGTGCGGAAACGGCACGCGGGCGGCATCGCCATCCTTGTACTCCGTGGCCCCGGTGGCGAAACCGGCCAGCTGCAGCGTGACGGTCACCGAACCCACGCCGCGGTTCTCCCAGAACCAGCCGTGGATGCCGTCGTACCGCGCAACGTAGGTGCCGGCATCCGCCGTGTCACGGCCCTGCGCAAAGCTCTCGGCCGCCTCCGGGTCCGCCCCCGTTGGCTCCGCGTGCAAGTCGAAGACGACTTCGCCATCCGCCCGCCACACGTAGACCAAGCCATCGCCCGCCGCGAGATCGTACTTGATCTCCACCGACTCGAACGGCGCCAGTTCGAACACCCGTGTCTCCGCCGCGAAGGCCGTGTCAGTCCGGTGGGCGTCCAGCGGCGGCGCGCCGGCTAGGCCGAGTAGCCCCAGGGCGCGGCCGACGCCAGTGGGATCCACACCGAACTCGGCAGGCATTACGAACATGAAGAACGCACCGTTCGCTGCAATGAAAGCAGCCAGCGTGGCGAGGGCGATGCGCTTCATCCGTGCAGCCACCAACCCGCCAACTGGTACTGTGTGAGAATGAACCCGAGACTCAGCAGCACGGTGTTGAGCCCGAAGGCGGAACGTTCGAAGCTGGGTTGCCGCCGCCACCAGGCGAGTACGCCGACCACGCCCGCCAACGCGGTGAACTGGCCAAGCTCAACGCCGACGTTGAAGCTCACGAGATTGACCAGCAGTCCGTCCTCGGCGAGGTAGAGTTCCTGGACTTTCGTGGCCAATCCCAAGCCGTGGAACAGTCCGAACACCAACACCGCCCAACGGGTGTTGGGCGAGCGGCCGAACAAGCGCTCGAACCCACCCATGTTCTCGAATGCCTTGTAAGCCACCGACAAGCCGATGATCGCGTCCACCAGGTAGGCGTCCACGGTGAGTCCACCCAAGACACCGGCCAGCAACGTGATGCTGTGGCCCAAGGTGAACAGCGAAACGTAGAGCACCACGTCCTTGAGGCGGTGCAGGAAGAAGACCACGCCGACGAGGAACAGCAGGTGGTCGACACCCGTGACCATGTGCTTGGCACCCAGGTAGGTAAACGCCGCGACCGCCGGGCCATCGAGAGCCTGCACGTAAGTCGCATTGTCCTCGGAGATTGCGTGCGCCAGCGCGGGCAGTCCGACGAACAGCGCAGCCGCAGCCGCGCCGCCGAGCAGGACCTTGGTATTCACGTTCGGTCAGCCCGTGCCAGTTTCATCCGCAGGCGTGCGGGCGTAGACCTGGTGGCAGGCCACGCAGACGTTGTAGAGGTGGCCGCCGATCTCGAACAGCGCTTCGCTGTCCCGATTGTCAATCGCCTCGACGGCCTGTTCGGCGATCCGGGTCATGCCATGGGAGAACTCGATCCACGGTGCCGGGCCGGGTTCGCCGACGGGCATCAGGTGTGGCATCAAGAGCAGGTTGCCGCTTTCGGCAATTACCGCGGCACCGTGCCGGACAGCGGCCCACCCCTCTTCCGTGGTCGGCGTCAGGTCTTCCTCGCCCTCGGCCGTCATCACATAGCCCGTCGCGCCCCAGATGGCATCCGCCGCAGGGTCGAGCACCCAGGTCATCGTCTCGCGCATGTCGCCGACCGGTTGCACCGGCCACTCGGTCGCCGGGGGCTCCCCGCACCCGGCAAGCAACAAGGCCGCGAGGGCCACGTAGTTTCTTATACGCACGGTTGGTGTCGGTCCCTTCCTCGTTGGCGCAGTATTGTAATGTCGGGCGAGGCCAATCGTACGGCGAACATGGCGAATCTCGCCAAGGACCACCGACCATCCTGCAGTCACACTCCGAAGATCAATGACTTACGCGCACATCCGAGTGGTGGCACACGCATTGCACGTTGAGGCTTATCATTCATCGAACTAGGAGGGAGTGCTTCTCATGGGTTTCTGGAGCTTTGTTGCATTTGCAGTTTTTTGTGGGTGTTTGCTCGAGGGGTACCGCATCTACGCGAAGTCCAAGTCTGTCAAACGAAGCGGCGAGGACCTCGAGACGAGGGTCGCGGCGCTCGAGGACTCGAGCGACTTGGAGGAACGCGTGCGTAACCTGGAGGCGATCATCACCGACCCGAAGTTCCAACTCGACCGCGAAATCAACAAGCTGGAGAACTGACCGCGTGAGCGACGAACTCGCCTACGCCTCGGCGACCACCCTAGCCCATGCGATCAGAACCGGCGAACTCTCCCCGGTCGAGATCGTCGACGCCCTACTTGCGCGGATCGAGGACCACGAGCCACGGATCAACGCGTTCGCCAAGCTGACACCCGAACTGGCGCGGGATATGGCCAAAGCCGCGGAGGAGGACCTGGCCAAGGGACGACCGACCGGGCCACTGCATGGGATCCCGGTCACCATCAAGGATCTCTTCGACGTCGAGGGGCTGCCTACCGATCGCGGTTCGTTGTCTGGCCGGGGCAGCATCGCCGTCGCGGACTCGCCCGTGACCGAGCGGCTTAAGGCCGCCGGCGCGGTGATCGTCGGCAAGACGACGACATCCGAATTCGGCTGGACGGGCGTCAGCCGCAGTCCGTTGACGGGAATCACGCACAACCCCTGGCGACACGGCTACAACACCGGTGCCTCGTCGGCCGGGGCCGGAGCGGCTGCCGCCGCCGGGTTCGGACCGCTCCATCAAGGTTCCGACGGTGCCGGCTCCATTCGCATGCCGTCCCATTTCAGCGGCATCGTCGGGCTGAAGCCGACTTGGGGCCTCGTTCCGCACGTGCCCGTGCGCAACAGCGACCAGGTCTCCCACGTGGGACCAATGGCACGCACTGTGGCGGACGCGGCGCTGTTTCTGAATGCGACAGCCGGCCCACATCCGTTCGACCACACCAGCCTGACCGCCCGGGACGTTGACTATGGTGCGGGCCTTGAGAAAGACGTCGAAGGCTTGCGCATCGCGTACAGCCCGGACCTGGGCCACGCACGCGTGGATCCGGAGGTCGCTGCGACTGTCGAGGCAGCGGTGAAGGTGTTCGAGTCCTGTGGCTGCCATGTTGACGAGACAACGCCGGGTTGGGGCCCCGACGGGCCGGAAATCGGCCGCTTTTTCTGGTCCGTGCACGAGGTGCCGCTCGCCGGGCTGCTCGACGAGTGGCGCGACCAAATGGACCCCGGCCTGGTCGCCTGCATCGAAGCCGGCCAAGGCAAGACTGCGGACGAATACTTGGCGATGCGAGCGCGCAAGCTCATCTACGTCGAGCAGCAGCACCGGTTCATGGCCGACTGGGACCTGCTTTTGACCCCGGCCGTGAGCGTGGCCGCGTTCCCCGCCGAACGTTTGCAGCCCGAGCACTGGCCGGAACACCCTTGGGACTGGCTGCAGTGGGCCGAGTTCAGCTACCCGTTCAACATGGGCGGCCTACCGGCGGCGAGCGTGCCCTGCGGATTCACGCCCGACGGTCTCCCGGTCGGCATGCAGATCGTCGGACGACGCGGTGCCGACCACACCGTGCTGCAAGCGGCCGCCACGTTCGAGCGCGCGCGGCCTTGGGCACACGAAAGGCCGCCCATTGATTGACTCTTACCCGGCCCATCAGGCCCCATTGGTCCCCTACCGTCTCGGATTGCCGGCGTCCAGGATGTTCCAGAAGTCAGTCCAGACGCTACGTGCCCGGTCGCGGCATATCGTATTTGCCGTCCGGCTCGGCGGGGACATAAAAGAAACCGCGACCCCTACGCGCAGGACGGCTGCCGTTTAGTTCGCCTGCATCGGCCAGGCTGGTCAACAGCCTGCCCGCGGACACCTTGCTGAGCCCCGTCAGATCGGCGACCTCCGTCGACGATACCCGCCCCCGTGCCCGGCTCCAGTCGAGAACCAGTGCCATGCGCCCCTCCCGGGTACGCAGTAGGGTGAGCCGGTCGGCGAGCCGGGCTCGAACCGCATCGGAGAGACGGAACGCACCGGGTTGATCCGCTGGTACCCCGCCCACGGGCGTGATCACGGATGCCGAACCCACGACATCCAGGCGCGCATCTGCCAGCCCGCGAATCGCTTCGCCGGCTTCCTCTGCTGATGATCGCTGGAGAAGCTCGGTTGCGGACTCCGCGTCCACCCATCCATGTCGGGTCAAGTGTTCGATTAGAAGAAGCGAGTCCACGTTCCCGGCCGACACGGGGGTCAGCGCAGCCACCAGATCGACGACGGCGGCGTCGGGGGGACCGCCGAGCAGCACGACTCGCACGTACGGCCCATCCACTTCGGTAATCACCGGCGCGGGCCGGCCGATCGCGAGCATGTCCCGCACCATCCGGTCGACCCCGATTCCCTCCCGTTCGGCCAGACCCAGCGACGCCACCGCCTCGGACAGGGCCCGATAGCGGGGGACTGCCGGGTGGGTGATGATGTTGGCGGGGGTCACGCCGCCCACGAATGCTCCGGGCGAGGTCACCGTCAGCGAGTCGCCGATGTGCTCGACGACCGTGGGTCGCGCCGTTTGCCAGTCGCGATGCACAAGTCCGTTCACGATGGCCTCGCGCAGCGTCCTCGGAGGGATCGCTCGAATCCGGCCCCGCGCGAAGCCCTCGGCGATGTGCGTAACCCGGTTGGCGACTTCGCCTGCGCGTTCGACCTCCCGCACTTGCACGAGCAAGGGCCCCACGCCCTCGATGCGCAGGGTGCTGTCGCCGCCAGCCATATCGCGGCGAATGTAGTCGACCCCCGGCCAGGGAGTCCCCACGAACAGCAGCGACCCGGCGTTGGTGAGGTCGCGCGTGCCCTTGACCAGATTCAGCCGACGGAGCAAATCGGCGTCTATCGCATGGACCAAGCTCATATCGGACTCGCTGCCATTCGACTCGCGCAGGTAGTCCCGGGCAACTTGGACGGCAACTGGACTCACATCGTCCAGAGTCTGGCCGGACGACTGGTCGGACCAGTCGAAACCGATCCTCTCCAGCATTCTCGATTGCCATACCACGGGGTCGACCTCGACGCAGTTCGTGCCCACACGCCACCGCAGCTTCCCGCGATAGCCGACGGGGCGAGCACCTCGAGGCAGTTATCTTTTTAAGTACTAAAAGATAACCCAGGTCCAATCTGTCGGGTTTGGTTATCTTTTCTGTGAGGCCTACGCTTGATCGCAGGCATCGCGCGTCGTCTAATCGGTCGCAGAGCCAACAGGAGATCTCGCCCGTGAAACGCCGTTCCCTCCTCGTCGCCGGCGCCAGCTTGCCGCTCGCGGCGACTCTAGCCCGGGCAGCCGAACCCGTGCGCTACCCGCGCACCGATGTCGTGACGCTAGACCCGTCATTCCGTGGCTTTATCGGCAACACGCCGGTGTCGCGCCTGTTCACGAGCCCCGACATGTACTGGGCCGAGGGCCCAGCTTGGAACGGCTGGGGCAACTACCTGGTGTGGAGCGACATCCCGAACAACCTGCAATACCGTTGGCTCGACGAGGACGGCCACGTCTCGGTGTTCCGGCGACCGGCGAACAACAGCAACGGCAACACCTTCGACCGCGAGGGGCGCCAGATCTCGTTCGAGCACCTCACCCACCGCGTCGTGCGTTACGAAAGGGACGGTTCGGTCACGGTACTGGCCGACAGCTACGGCGGCAAGCCGCTGAACGCGCCGAACGATGGCATCGTGCATCCCAACGGCGACCTGTGGTTCTCGGACCCGGGGTACGGCACGCTGGGCGACTACGAGGGCTACGATGCGGACACGGGCTCCGTGCAACCGTACCAGAAGGAAGCGATCTACCGGTTGGACGCCAAGACCGGGGAGCTACACCAAGTCACGGACGAGATCTACAAGCCGAACGGCGTGTGCTTCTCGCCCGACTACAAGATCCTGTATGCGGCCGACACCGGCAGGTCGCACTACCCGGAGGCGCCTTCGGTCATCAAGGCATGGGACGTCGTGGACGAGGCCCGGCTCGCGAACGGTCGCGATTTCGCCGCCATGGAACTCGAGGTGGACGGCGAGATGCGCGTCGGCGGCGCCGACGGAATCCGTTGCGACGCGGATGGCAACCTCTGGTCGAGCGCCGGCTGGGCGGGTGCCGGCTACGACGGCGTGCACGTTTTCAACTCCGAAGGGGCGCGGGTCGGGCAGATCCTGTTGCCGGAGGTATGCGCGAACCTGTGCTTCGGGGGGCGAAAGCGAAACCGGGTGTTCATGACGGCCAGCCAATCTCTCTACGCGGTCTATACGAATGCGCGCGGCGCGCATTTCTGCTGAGGACGCTTAGCCGGAAAACCCGATCCAGCGACCCGCAGCCGCGACCGTAAACCAAACCGCGAGGGAGATCACCGCAACCACCCGGGCTGCCCAGGCCGGCGCGTCGTTCCGGGCCGCCACGCGGTTCCTGACCGCGAAAGTGAACACGATCCCCGTCGCGAAGGCGGCCATCTTCACCTCGAACGAGTCGTTGAAGCAGCACTTGACGGCTTCCGACAGGAACAGCGGAACGCCGGTGGCAACCATCAGGATCAGGGCGCCGATGAACCATGGCCGGGCGCTGGCGAGCACTTGGCCCGTGGTCAGGCGCGTGAGGCCGATACCGAGCAGGCGCAGGTCGACGACCAGGATCGACCCGCCGATCACGGCTAGGCCAAGCAGGTGGATGGCCTCGATGCCGGGGAACAGCCAGAGGGACTCGCGAATGGCGACGCCGATCCACGTCTGTTCGAGGCGGTCGTAGGTCTCGAACCAGCCGAACTGCTCGCACCAAGTCACTTAAGGAGCCTCCGCCTGTAGTTCCACCGCGCAGCCCGCAGCCCAAGTGATGAACGCGGACGGCCCGCGGTCGCAGTCGAACCAGTTGTAGGCGATCATGCGTCCGGCAATGATCACGCCGCTCCATGTTGCGAGCGACAGGCCCGCCGTCAACCGAACATTCAACGGCGGCTTGGGCTGGTTGTCCCAGCGTTCGCGATCCTGCGACACCCGCTTGTGGAACCACCATGCGTTGATCCCCGCGATGATCAAGAGAATCACCTTCACGCGGAACCAAACACTGTGGGCGGTCCGTACGGGGATTGCGTAAAAGAGAAGGACCCCGGTGGCCACCATGATGACGAACCCGGCGACCGACCAGGGCAGCAAGCGCGCGGTCATCTCGGACACCGGCGTATTCCGGAAGGCGAGTCCGAGCATGCGCAGATCCACCATGATCAGCATGCCGACGAACAGCATCAGGGTCAGCACATGGGTCGACTCGACAAGCGGGTAGACCCACAGCGACTCGTGCAGGGCCGTACTCCACGCGTGGCTGTCGATCCACGTCGCGAAGTCGTGAATCAAAGACGGGTTGTAGGGCCCGGTGTCGGTCAAAACGTCGCGGCAGGCTTAAGAACCGGCGGCAGGCGGCGTGCCCGCCGCAAGCCGGGCGCGCCGACCCTAGTCCTCGGCCTCCTCGTCTTCGTCAGCCGCCTCCTGGTCCCCCGGACGCGGCGGCTCGGTCGGATCCGCACCGTCGCGCGGCGCGCCGGTGCCACTTGACCCCATGAACAGCGTCTGCCCGTTGGCGAAGGTCATGTTGCGACCGTTGCCGCTGTTGGACAGGTCCTTGGACTGGTAGCCGTCGATCACCACTTCCGTACCCACCGGCACGCTGTTGCGGTGAATCCCGCGCCGCAGAAGCGTATTGGGCGTACCGGCCTCCATCATCCAGACCGTCTTGGTGCCGTCCTCGTTGGTGTGCTCGACGTGGAACCAAGCGTGTGGATTGGTCCACTCGATCTTCACGACCGGACCCTTGATCAGCAACGGTCGGTTCGGGTCGAACTCGGCCCCGAACGCGTGGTGCGCGGAAGCCTGTACGCCAGCAAGCGTCAAAGCACCCAGTGCGGTTGCCCCGCAGATTCTCTTTACAGCCGTCATCGTCATCCTCTTACTCGTCGCCGCTGCTCGTGGACTGCGCAGCCATGGCCTCGCGCTCCAAACGCCTGGCGCCGCGCAGAATGTTGCCCATTGCGTAGTTGCCTTCGTGGCAGGCGTACTCGTACACCGGTTCGTCGGTCTGCGGCCAGACGTACTCGCCCGTCCACGGCCCCTCCCACGTGTTCGGATCCTCGACCGTGAAGTTGTAGAGCACGCTGTTCTCGTCGATGCGGGTAAAGCGTTCCACAACGTGCAGGTCGCGGGTCGCCATGCGCATCGATGGCGTATCGTTGAAGTTGATCGTGTCGACCACCAGCGTATCCCCGTCCCACCATCCGATCGAGTCGCCGAACCAGCGCCTCATCTCCGGCGAGACGTGCTCGTCGTTGATGCGCACGATGCGCGCGTCGTGGACCATCTCGGTCAGGAACATGACGTGGTCGGGCGTCTGCACGATGCGCTTGTGGTTGTTGTACAACGTCGACAGCATCGGGGGCCCCGCCGTGGAGCCGAAGCCGATCAGGCATCGGTCCGGGAGCGGCCGGATTTCCGGGTCGTCGTAGGGCCCTCGGCCGTCGAACTCCAACCACCAAGCCGTGCCGTCGTTCTGCCGGCGCATGCCGCGGTACTGGCTGCGCAGCCGTTCCTGGGCCGCCTCCGTCAACGGCGGCCGGCGCCCGTCGGGCGGATCGATCACGATGGATGCGCGATACTTGCCGTCGATCTGGAAGTTCTGCTCCCCAGGGTCCACCCAGAAACTGTCGTAGCCGCCGACGTTGCCGGCCGCGCCGCGGGAACCGTCACCCCCAACCGGCGGCGCGCCGCGGTCCGGATCCTGGTTCGCGGAGCCCGCCGCTAGGCCCTCCGCGGTTTGCGCTGCCCGCGCCGCCGCTGCTTCTTCGGTCAGGAACTCCTCGGCATCCTCCGGACGCTCAAGCGGCGTGATCGTTGCGGTGTCGTAGTAGCCCGAAAGATCCGGCTTGCCATCGGCCGTACGCGGTATGTCGCCCCAAGCCATTTGGGCCGCCACCACGATCAGGACCGCAGCGGCGAGGCCGAACGCGATGTGCACCCACGACATGATTCGGTTCGCCCTTTTGGCCTCGTATCTGGATAGGTCCATTCGTCTCCCCTCCTCTAACTCTCTCGACCGCGGTTCATCGGTGCAGTTGCGCCAAGTTTCTGGCCGTCGGGACTTGGCGGGTTCTTGCTAGGGCGTAGCCCCGCTAGTTTTCTGCCGGAAAGAAGTCCTCCCATTGCGGCAGCGGATTGCGGCGCCACTTGCCGTACATCAGTTCCTCTACGAACGCGACGCATTTGAAGTCGAGGATCATCGCGTTCGGTTCCATGCGCCGATAGAGAGGCATGCTGATCGTCCACGGCTCCGTGAACGTCTCGGGATCCTCGATCGTCGCCTCGTAGTGCAGGTGGTTGGGGCTCATCGGCGTATAGCGCTCTACCACCGTCATCTGGTTGCTATGGTGGTTGCCAGCCCGGTCAAGCCACGTCTGCTCAATCAGCCCAGTGACCGTCAGGACCAGCGTGTCGCCCTCCCAGGAAGCAACCGACTGGCCCATCCACGAATCCACCGGTGCGGGCCCCGGATCCTCGCTGTAGATGTTGCGCACCGCCCCGCCCCACTGGTAGACGATCTCCATCTCCCGTTCGCCCTGCAGGATCTGGAACGGCTGCGGCATGTAGGTCGCGCGTGGCACGCCCGGCAGGAAGCACTTGATCTCCGGATCGCGCTCGATCCACAGCCGCCGGTTCTCGTTGCGCACCTCGAGGGCTTCGGGCGTGTAGGGAATCTCGCCGCCATCCACCACGCCGAGGCTCGGCGGGACCGACGCCACTGCCCCGAGTTTGACGGTCGCCAAGTCGGGCAACGGGCCGTAGGGTCCATCGCGCACGGACATGGACGGCCTAGCGAGGTGGCGCTCGATGTCGTAGTTGGCCTCGTTAAGCGCCTGCCAGATCCCGTTGAGGTCGGGCCGATCCGTGCCGGGCAATCGCGGCGCAACGTAGGCGCCATCGTCGGCTGGGGGTGGTTCGGCGACCGTACAACCGCCGATGAATCCCGCTAGGCAGAACGCCAAGCAGGTGGCGCCAAGCGCCGATGATCGTGCCAAATGCATCCCGCCCCTCGACTACGGTTTGCGGGCCACCTTACCACAATACCCCCCGCAATCGCGGGGGACGGGGGGCGTCAATCCTCCTCAAGCAAGGACTCGAGCGCCTGCCGAATGGGGCTGGAGGTCGCGTCGGCTTGACGTCGCCTTCCGGTCGTCAAGCCACCGTCAACCACCAACGCCTGGCCGGTCACGAAGGTCGAGTCGTCGCTGGCAAGGAATAGTGCCATGTCCGCTATGTCCTTCCCCATGCCCGCCCGCGGGATCGGTTGGATTGCCGAGAATGCGGGTTCGAGCACGTCCTCGAGCGAGACGTTGGCACCAGCCTTCAACTGCCGCCCACCGAGGAAGATCGGCGTCATGATGCCGCCCGGGCAGATCGCGTTCACGCGGATGCTGGACGCTGCAAGTTCCACGGCCACGCTGCGCGTCAGCCCGATTACCGCGGCCTTGAGCGCACTGTAGACGTGGGGTCCCATGCCGCCACGCAACCCGGCGACGCTGGCCGTCGAGATGATGCTGCCCGAGCCTTGTTCCTTCATGAGCGGCGCGGCGTGCTTCATACCGAGGACCGGGCCAGTCAGCAGGCCCGCGACCGTGCGGGCGTACGGTTCGCCCATATCGGTCTCGTCGATGGTCCCGGAAACACCGCCGAAGCCAGCGTTGTTGAATAGGCAGTCGAGTCGGCCAAAACGGTCCACGGCGCAAGCGATCATGGCTGCCACGTCAGCCTCGACGCCGACGTCGGTGGCGATGAAGGCGGTCGCCTCGCCGCATTCCCGGGCGATCGCCTCGCCCTTCTCGACCTGCAGGTCGGCAATGACGACCCGAGCGCCTTCGTCGACGAAGCGGCGTACGGTCGCGGCACCCATGCCGCTCGCACCGCCCGTGATCACGGCGACCTTGCCGGTGAGTCGTCCCATGTTGTCCTCTCCGTTGTCGCCTACCGCGCGCCTTGCGGTGCCGGAGGCGTACCGCCTAGTGCGCGACGACGATCGCCTGGTTCGCCAGTACCTGTAGATCGGGCCGCAGCGGCCACGGCGAGCCCATGAGTTGGATCATCCCGATCACCACCATGTCCTGGACCGGGTCGATCCAGAACACGGTCCCGGCGGCACCACCCCAGGAATAGTCACCGAGTGAACTGGGCACGCCCGCCGCGACCGGGTTCGTGTTGACCCCCCAACCAAGGCCGAAGCCGAACGCCCTGGCGGCACCCGCACCGGGCTGCTCTCCGGTCCCGGCGCCCGTGATGGTGGCCGGCAGATGGTTGGCAACCATGAAGTCCACGGTCCGCGGACTTAAGAGCCGTGCGCCGTCCAGTTCGCCCCCGCGCCGGACCATCTCGCAGAACCGCAGGTAGTCCATCGCCGTGGAGACAAGGCCGCCGCCGCCCGAGAACATCTGCGTGTTCTGGTAGCTGGTCCGGGCACCCTCACCCAAATCGACGAGGTTGCCGCCGCCACCCTCATCCGTCACCTCCCAGCGGTGGTTCGGCAGGAAGCGGTCCATCTTCTCGTCCGGCACGTTGAAGAACGTGTCTTCCATGCCAAGCGGGTCAAAGATGCGTTCCTTGAGGAACACGTCGAATGACTGACCGCTCAGGCGCTCGACAACCAAGCCCGTGACGTCTACCGCGACGCTGTAGTGCCAACGCGCACCGGGCTGAAATGCGAGGGGCAGTTGCCCGAGGCGCTCGGCGAACTCGTCGAGGTTCGCACCGGCCAGCGGCTGCGCTTCGCGGTAGAGCTGGTCCACGGGGTCGTTCGGGTTGAAGCCGTACGAAAGCCCGGTCGTGTGCGTGAGAAGCTGACGCATCGTCATCTCCTGCTCGGCGGGCACGCGCTCGCCGTCGACGAGCACCTCGAGGCCGGCAAGCTCCGGGACGTGTTCCGACACCGCATCGCTCATGTGAAACTTGCCTTCCTCGTAGAGCATCATCGCGGCGACCGCGGTGATCGGCTTGCTCATCGAGTAGATTCGGAACAGGTCGTCCTTCGCAAGCGGCGTCGGGTCGTCGACCCCACGTTGGCCCACGGCCTCGAAGTGGACGATCTTGCCGTCGCGCGCCACCAACGTGACGACGCCGGCCAATTGGCCCGCGTCGACGTAGCGCTGCGACATCGCCGTGATGCGGTCTAGGCGCTCGGCCGACATTCCTGCCTCGGCGGGCGCGGCGGCAACTAGGTCCTCGACCGGCGCGGCCGGTTCTGCTGGCGCGCTCATTGTCGCGTCGCACCCGAGGAGGGCGAAGAGGAATACGAGTGAAACAGTGAGCTTCATGCGGCCCCCAAACCAAAAGGAAGCCACCGAGTCTAACCGCTGTCCGAGAGCAACGCCCGGTACCGCTCGCGGAGCGTGGCCTTCTGGACCTTGCCCATCGCGTTGCGTGGCAGGTCGTCCACGCATACGACCTGCTTGGGCTGCTTGTAGCGCGCCAAGCGCCCGGCAAGGTGCCGGTCGACCTGCGCCAGGGTTACCGCCTCGCCGCTGACCACGACGACAGCGACCACCCCCTCGCCGAAATCGGCATGCGGAACGCCGATTACGGCCGACTCCACGACGCCCGGCAGTTCGTCGAGCAGCGCCTCCACCTCCTTCGGATAGACGTTGTAGCCGCCGGAGATCACCAGGTCCTTGGACCGGCCGACGATGGATACCCGACCGTCGTCGTCCATGGTGCCGAGGTCGCCGGTGATGAAGTACCCGTCGTCGCGGAACTCCTCGGCCGTCTTCTCCGGCATCCGCCAATAGCCCTTGAAGACGTTCGGGCCGCTGACTTCGATACCCCCGACCTCGCCGACTGCTACGGGCTTCCCCGCTTCATCGGCGATGCGGGTCTCGACGGCCGGCAACGAAAAGCCCACCGTGCCCGCGACGCGCTCCCCATCCAGCGGATTCGAGGTGTTCATCAGCGTCTCGCTCATGCCATAGCGCTCGAGAATCCGCATCCCTGTGCGGGACTCGAACGCCGCGAACGTCTGCTCGGTCAGGGGCGCCGAGCCGGAAATGAACAAGCGCATGTTGCGGCAGGTCTCGGCACCGAAGTCGGGGCGCTCGAGTAGACGCGTGTAGAACGTCGGCACGCCCATCAACACGGTGCAGCGCGGCAGTTCGCGGATGATCGTGTCGGCGTTGAACGTCGGCAGGAAGACCACGGGCGTGCCCTTGAGGAAGGCGCAGTGCAAGGCGACGAACAGGCCGTGGACGTGGAAGATCGGCAAGGCGTGCAATAGCACGTCGTCGTCGCGCCAACCCCAGTAGGCGTTCAGGGTCTCGCCGTTGGTCCTGAGATTGGCGTGGCTGAGCATCGCGCCCTTGGACCGACCCGTTGTCCCCGAGGTGTAGACGAGAGCGGCGATGTCGTCGTCGGCCCGGGCAACCGTCTGCGGGAACGGTTGCGCATCCGCGACCAGTTCCGGCCACGAGCCATCGGCCAAAGCTGTCAGGGTTTCCACACGCGCAGGGCAATTCGGAGGCACGCGGTCGACGCTTCCCGCGACGAACAGCTTGGGCTCGGCGTCAGTGACGAAGTACGCGACCTCGGGCGCGGTGTAGGCGGTGTTGATCGGTGTATAGACGGCACCGGCTTTCAGACACGCTAGGTAGAGCGCGACGGCCGCCGGCGTCTTGTCCACCTGCGCGAGAACGCGGTCACCGGGGCCGACGCCTGCGAGTGCAAGCGCTCCGGCGGCCTTCTCTGCCGCGAGGAGCAGATCGCCATAGCGCAGGTCCGCATCGCGGTCCGACGGAGACACCAACGCCTTCGCCTGCCCCGCCGCCCGGAACACCGCGTCGAAATGCTCGTATAGGTTCATCCGCCCCCCGGTGCGCAAACGTGCATCGTACGGTGGCGTTTTGACCCCGCCAACCCAATAATCGGACGTTTTCGCCGCACGGGAGCCACACGTGGACGCCATCGCTGAAACCCGATCAGGCGCTGTAAAAGGTCGTGCGAAGCAGGATGTTCTGCTATTCGCTGGCATCCCGTATGCGGCGCCACCGACCGGACCCCGCCGCTTCCGCGCCGCGCAGCCCCACGATGGCTGGTCGGGTGTGCGCGACGCGCGCAAGTTTGGTTCCGCGGCGCCGCAGATCGCGACCGGCGGCATGACCGACCCCGCCCCGGTGCGCTGGGACGAGGACTGCTTGACGCTGAACGTCCAGACGCCAGGCCTCGACGATGCCGGGCGTCCCGTCCTCGTGTGGATCCACGGCGGCGGCTATCGCAACGGTCAGGGTGCCGTGCCCTGGTACAACGGCGCGCGTTTCGCGGCCAACGGCGACATCGTGGCGGTGACCATCAACTACCGTCTCGGTGCACTCGGCTTCACGGACCTCAAGCGCTTTGGCGCGGATTACGCGACCTCGGGCGTCAACGGCATTCTCGACCAGGTCACCGCGCTCGAATGGGTGCGCAACAACATCGCCAACTTCGGCGGGGACCCCGGCAAGGTCACCATCGCCGGAGAGTCCGCAGGCGGCTTCAGCGTGGCCACGTTGCTTGGTTCGCCACGGACGGACGGGTTGTTCCGAGGGGTGATCGCACAGAGCGGCGCCGCGCACCACGTGCTTCCGGAGGAAGCCGGCCGGCTCGTCGCCGACCGCTTCCTCGACGCCCTTGGCACGGACGATGTGATCGGTGTCGAGGCGGCGAGCGTCGACGCGATCCTGGCCGCGCAAACCGAAGTCTGCGGAGCGCTTGAAGGCGGTCCAGGCCTAACGGGCGAACTGGGGGTGCCAGTTTCGGCTTTCTATCCCGTCGTGGGTTCAAGCGTGCTGCCCCGACCGCCGCTGGAGGCGATCCGTGACGGCCTGCATGCAGACGTCGGCGTGCTCGCCGGGTCGAACCACGACGAGACCACGCTCTGGGGCTACAGCGATGTCGACGACGCGAGACTGCGTCGGACGGCCCAAGCCTTCGGTGGCGACGGTCTCCTCGACGTCTACCGCGAAACACGCCCCGGGGCGACCGTCGAAGACCTGATGATCGCCCTGACCACGGATCACATGTTCCGCATCCCGGCAATCCGCTTGGCCGAGGCCCGCGCGGAAGGCAATACGTGGCTCTACCAGTTCAACTGGCGCTCCCGCAACGGACGGCTCGGGGCGACCCACGCCCTGGAGATCCCGTTCGCATTCGACAACCTGGATCAACCCGGCGTCGATGCCTTCATCGGTGCCGGGCAATCGCCACAAGGTGTGGCAGACGCGGTGCATCGGACTTGGACGCGGTTCATCCGCGAAGGTGATCCCGGCTTCCCCGCGTATTCGCTCGCGCGCCGAGAGACCATGCTCTTCGATGACGCTTCGGCGGTCGTCGCCGATCCGGAAAGCGCGGAACGCGTGGCCTGGGACGGCTTGCGGTGAGCGGATCTGCCCAACTCTGGCGGCCGGGCGAGGCCACGATCCGAGCGTCCAACCTGACGCGCTTCGCGGGCCCGTTGGGATTCTCACCGCCGGACTACGGCCGCCTGCACGATTGGTCGATCCACCATCGGGCCGACTTCTGGGATGCCGTGTGGCGCGAACTGGGGGTCGTCGGCGATCGAGGCGACGGGCCGGCGCTGATCGACGGCGACCGGTTCCCGGGCAGTCGCTGGTTCCCCGATGCGCGGCTGAATTTCGCCGAGAACCTGCTTAGCTTCGCCGACGACGCCGTGGCCATCGTCGCGGTGCTCGAGGACGGCCAGCGACGGACGCTGACCTATCGGGAACTCGCAGCGGAGACGGCCGCATTCGCCGAGGCTCTCAAACGGCTCGGCGTGGAACAGGGCGATCGGGTGGCTGGCTGGCTGCCAAACGTCCCCGAAGCGGTCATCGCCATGCTCGCAGCGGCGAGCATCGGCGCCACCTGGTCGTCGTGTTCACCGGATTTCGGGGTGGAAGGCGCACTCGACCGTTTCGGACAGATCGCGCCCAAGGCGCTGATCGCCTGCGACGGCTACCACTACGGCGGCAAACGCTTCGACGTGCGCGACCGGGCCATGACCGTCCGCGACGCCGTGGACTCCATCGAGCACGTGTTGTGGGTCGCGACGCTCGGCACCGAGGAGGATGCGTTCGCCCAAGCACGCCGCGAGCACGTCGATGCCCCGCTCGTGTTCAACCGCCTGCCGTTCGACCACCCGCTGTTCGTCATGTATTCGTCCGGCACCACGGGCAAGCCGAAGTGCATCGTGCACGGTGCCGGCGGCACGCTGCTTCAGCATCTCAAGGAACATCAACTGCACGTCGATGTGAAACGCGACGACACGCTGTTCTTCTTCACGACCTGCGGGTGGATGATGTGGAACTGGCTGGTGTCCGGCCTCGCGAGTGGCTGCGCAATCGTGCTCTACGACGGCTCGCCTTTCCACCCCAACCCGCAGACCCTTTTCGACCTCGCCGAACGCGAGGCAATCAGCATCTTCGGCGTGAGCGCGAAGTACCTGTCCGCTGTCGAGAAGGCCGGTGTCAAGCCCGCCGCCAGTCACGATCTGCCAGCCCTGCGCGCCATCCTGTCCACGGGCTCGCCGCTGACCCACGAGGGCTTCCGCTACGTCTACCGGGACGTGAAGGCCGATGTCGCGCTGGCGTCCATCTCGGGGGGCACAGACCTCATCTCGTGCTTCGCCCTCGGTTGCCCATGGCTTCCTGTTCACGAAGGCGAACTGCAATGCGCCGGGCTCGGCATGGCTGTCGACGTCTACGACGACGACGGGACACCCGTGCGGGGCGAGAAGGGCGAACTGGTGTGCACGCAGTCGTTCCCCAGCGCTCCGATCGGGTTCTGGAACGACGCCGGCAACACCAAGTATCGCGACGCCTACTTCAACCGCTACCCGAACGTCTGGGCTCACGGCGATTTCGCCGAGATCACCGGCCACGACGGCTTCATCGTCCACGGCCGCTCGGACGCCGTGCTCAACCCAGGTGGCGTGCGCATCGGTACGGCCGAGATCTATCGGCAGGTGGAGGCCATCGACACGGTGATGGAATGCGTGGCGATCGGCCAGGATTGGGATGGAGACACGCGCATCGTGCTGTTCGTCGTGATGCGCGAGGGCGCAACGCTTGACGCGGACGTCGAGA
This sequence comes from Candidatus Azotimanducaceae bacterium, assembly GCA_965203685.1. Taxonomy (GTDB): domain Bacteria; phylum Pseudomonadota; class Gammaproteobacteria; order Pseudomonadales; family Azotimanducaceae; genus VXYL01. The sequence continues at coordinate 2,326,578 of OZ241908.1, read as the reverse complement.
GCGCGATCAAGCGCCGAATCCGCGAACGGGCGAGCCCTCGCCACGTCCCCGCGGTGATCGTCGACGTGCCGGGCATCCCACGTACATTGAGCGGCAAGATCGCTGAGCTCGCGGTGCGCGACGTCGTGCATGGACGGGAGGTGGCCAACACGACGGCCATGGCCAATCCCGAGGCGTTGGCGGCGTTTCGGAATCGGCCCGAGTTGGGGGCTTAGGTGCGGCGGCACTGAGCGTGAGTCAGGGGACAGTGGCCGACAACCACCGCCCCGCCTTAGGTCCGCATTCCACCTCTCGGCAAGGAAGGAGCTTTTCCGCTCCGATCGGCGACGAGCGCAAACATCAACGGAGTCAGTATCGCCAAGATGAACCAACTCAACCCGCGCTTTGATCGGTTTTTCGCCGTCAGCGCGTCGAACACGTGAACCACGTAGAGAAACGACAGAGTGGTCTTGCCCACCATCACGATTGCCGTCTTCCAAACCGAACGATTGGCCTTCCACGTCATCACGCTAACCAGGACAAACAGGGGAACGAACACGACGCCCGCCATATGGAACAAGACGTCCGCCGGAGCGCTTAGCCAGAACAGGCCGAGAGCCACCAGGAGCGCGGGCAAACCAAACATCGCGGCCGACAGGCCAAGATCCCTGTAACTCGCGTAGAAGATCACTCGCCCCTGAATGCCAGCGCAACGCTCAGGATTACGGCCCCCAAAAGCCCGGACACGATCACATCCGGGAGCAAGGTCTGGATGTAAAGGACCGTTTCGTCGAACCACTCCCTCATGACCCTCGGCCTCGCACAGGTGCCCCCGCGGCGGCCAGGAGCACCTGTTCAGCCTCGCGCAACACCTCAACCGTGCGGTCGAGACTCAAGACGCCCTCGTCGTCGTAGCGCGCCCACCCATCCTCGTGAACGGCTACCGTCATCGTGCCACCTCGACGCATCCGCGGTGGGCTGACCACACGCTCATGCTGGCCGGTGATCCGCTCGTTCCATTCCCACTTCAATACGTCCTGTTCTTCTGTCGAAGCGTCGCCCGCCGACACCTTGAAGCACAGCTTCTCGTGCTCAAGCTGCAGATAGGCACAATGGTCGTCGGGCATCTCCGCTGGAACCCACCAGAATCCCAAGAACCCGCCGGAGGGGTTGGGCACATAGCCCCACCCGCGCCAGGGCCGATCGGAGTTGGCGACGAACAGACGCCGCTCCAACTCCAGGTAGAGCCCTTCCCGTGCGTACCAGTTCCTGTCGCGTTCCGAATCGGCTCGCCGCCACTTGCGGAACGACTGGGTCTGCCACTCGATCGACGCTAGGTGGTCCTTGAAGTCCGACAGGATCGCATTGTCGCCGTCGTACCCATCCAGCACCGAGAGGAAGTCGACGCGATTGAACACCCTATACCCCGAGTCGTTCTCTATCGACCGTACCGTTGCCAGGGCCTGATTGCCGGTCTTGAAGTAGATCGCGTTCAGGTCATCCTCGGAGACGCTCCCTAGACTCGTCTGGCCCGACAGAACCGCGCTTCGGTACGTGGCCAACTGATCGCAATGCGGTTCGCTGTCCGTCTTGTCCTCGATCAGCAGGACGTGCTTCCCTTCGATGCGCGCCAGCACGTCAATGCGGTTGTCCTGCCGGTGTATCTCGACATTCAGGGGGCCGCGCTTGAGCACCACCTTCGATCCCTGTCGCCCGTGGTTCAACAACGACCCGACGAAATGCCGCCCGAGCTGCGTCAGCCGAGACGCGCCGTCGTGCGCAGCCCACTCGAAGAGCCAACAGATCACCGCATCCTGCGACAGTTCCTTCGTCGCATAGCTGAATAGGTTGGGTACATCCATCTTTGGTTCCCTCCAAAGCCGATTCGCCGTGCCTCAGGTCGCTTGCCCTCTGGTCTGGCAAATGTCCATGACCACCGCCTTACATGCAAACCACGGCTCCGACGCCATACTGCGTTCGGACAAGAGGGCGTGAACTGCAATCGAACCGTAACGCCCAGACAGGGAGAAAGCTCACCATCTCTTCCCAGACTTCTGCCGCTTGGACGCCGCCGCTTCCTTAGGAATGCGACGTAAGACCGTGCCGGTGGCGTAGGTCTGCTCATCCAGAGGTCGCGCCCTGGACAGCTTTGCAGTCGTGGAAACGACCTCGACCTGTCCAATCAGCTGCTCTTCGCTGCCCAAGACCTCGCCAGTGTCCGGATCGACGAACGACTCGCCGACCGAGTACGCAGCTAACACATCGCCCACGCCGAAGAACACGTCGCCGTAGTTGAGCACAAGCACGCCATCCCCCTGAACGCCGATGATCTTGACCGGGACGCGGGTCGTGACGATCGCCTCCGCGATGCGCGTGGCGACGACGCGCTGCACGTCCGCGAACGGATCGGCACTGCCCGACGACTGCTGCACACCGCCGACAGAGAAGGCCGAGCCGGTCTCGACGGTCCCGGAAACCTCGTCGGCCACGACGATGCGGCCACTCGAGACGTCCGTGACCTTGAGATCCACGCCCATGGAAACCGAAACCTTGCTGGTGCTCAGGCCGTTCCCAGCTGCCTGACGCCCGCGGCGTCCCAGCAGCGACCCGACGCCGGAAGAAGTGGAAACCGAGGTTTTGTCTTCGGTAGCCCCAAAACGAGTGACACTGCCGATCACGAGGTAGTCAACGCCGGTCAGCCCACCAAGACCGCCCGCCGCGGTGGTCAGCCCCGCCGCAGCCAGACCCTGTTCCTCAAGGATCTGAGTGAGCTGGCCGCGCTCCATCACATCCATCTTGCCCGCCTTGATGATGGCGGTCTCCAGCATGCGCCGGAAGCCTTCGGCCAAGTTCTGGTTGCAGTCGTATGTGGACCGATCCCACCCCTCGCAAGAGATGTTCTGCGCCGACACGTCGATGCCGCCGATGGCGACGACAGGCTTGTTGGCCGCCGTGGCAGCCGCCGAGAGTGTCAGCGAAAGAGCAATGAGCAGTGTGCGCAGCATAGTGCGCCTCATGTCTGCCAAAGGAAAACCGGCTAGCGCCGGGCCTTTGCAGACACCTGCGTTGAGCACGCGAGTGAACCCCGCTTATTCGCCCCAGGCTTGGGGAGCTACCCCGCGCCGATACGTGGCTGTTGTATTCGGCGGGCAACCCGGCAAACGGGATGCCCAACACAGATGTCTGCACGGTCTACAGTACCATAGCCGCCTAGCGCAGCAGGGAAGCCGAGCCCGGTTCGCGCTCCCGATCACACGACGCGCGAGCGCCAAACGGTCCCAAACGAGCCGCCAAGGTACGCGCGTTCCCCGCCGCCGAACCAGCAATCGCGCTCGTACCCGTTTCCGGACAGACAAAGAAAACAATCGCAAAATGAGGGTGTTGATGGAAGTGTTGCCGCTGAGACGCTGAGCGCGGGTCAAGAGCTGCTGGACCGACCAGCGAGGAGAACATCGCCCGGCCAGGCGCTGCACGACGCCGCCGAAGCGATGCGCGACACGCGGCGTTTCGCCTGGCGCATCGACGTGCCGCACGAGACCACCCGCAGTTGGGAACAGGACAAGCGCCGGCCGACGGACGCGGCGAGGGCGTTACTCCGGATCCTCGACAAGGCGGCCGGGAGAGCACTGCGCGTCCTTGGCTAGCGCAAGGTCGCGCAAGACCATGCCGGTTCCCGGACGACCGGCGGATGCCGAGCCTGTTCCGCTCATGGGACGCACTCGCACTTATGTCATCCCACCGTAACGGAGTTTCAGGTACTCCGCAGTCTGCGTCGTAGGCGCGTTCGTGCAAACCAACGCAAGCAGGTCCTCCGTGGCAACTCCTTTGAAACGACCCCGAAGCGTGAGTGCGTCCCAGATACGATGGACATCGGAACCTACGCCTTCCAGTCCCTTTGACGTGACGCGCTTCATCAGGTCCCTGTTCGCCCGAGGCGCGACATGTAGCAGTGAGACCACGTCCGCGTTCATCTCCCGGCATCTCTCCATCGCTGTACAAAGCAACTGCTGGCGCATCAACTGGTCGAAGGGATCGAAGAACAGAGACTCGAAGGTCGCGTCGCCGGCGATCTGGCAGTCGGGCTTGACGAGGTGCTTGCGGTAAACGCGGTCGAGGCGATCCGTTCCCGACCGGCTATACCGCAGGTCGACGTCCTTGGCGTAGTTCTCGGTGTACTTCCACTCGCCGGCTACAACCTGGATTCGCCCGTCGGAACGGCGGAACTTCATACAGAAGTCCAGACTGGTGAAATTCGCGCCTCGCGTGCGAGCGCCGTCCGGCGCCTCTTCGCCACGCAGCAACTCTCCGAGGTAGTTCCGCTCGCCAATCCACTCGAACGCCACGTACGGACTGGAACCGTGCCGCAACGCACCATCCGCGTCGATGACGAGCATTTCCGCCACGTCGTACCCGAGACCGCGGAGAACGACGCCAAGCTGTTCTGGCGCCTGCATGAACGGAAACCAAAAATTCACGCAACAGCTCTGCGAGCAGCACAGGTGGTTGCTGGGCTCGTTGCGCTTCCCATCATGCCACCCAATATCTCGATCCTCGAAGTACGCCAACGCCGCGTCTCGGATCCCAGGTTCGAGATTCTCTGACCGGAAGTCCTCGTGCAGACAGAACTCCCGCCTCGCACTACGGTACATCCCATCTCGTCTCGCAGTCTCGCTGAACAGCTCTTGCTTGAGCGGTCCCAATCGTCTCTTTTCGCGGTCTCTGAAGGTCACAGTCTCCTCAGTTCAAGGGCCAATGGTTCAGTCGTCGCGATCAGTTGATCGCTCAGCCCTCCGTTTACTGCGAGGCCGCCTCGTCCCGATGGAGCATCAGAAACCTCCATCCTGGCCTTTGAGCCGACAGATCTCTTCTTCCGCATCATGGCCTTCAAACAGGTCGAACAACCGATTGAGCAGGTCCACGCGTCGCTGGCGACGGTGGGCCGGGATACCGAGTATCGCATCCCGGTGGCGCAAAACAGCCCGACGGATCGCCTCGGACGTGGAACAGCCGTAGCGCTGCGCGAGTTCCCGGGCAGCTTCCCGAACCTGATCGTCCAGGACAAGCGTCGTTCGATAGGACATGCGATATGGCCGCGCTTCAGTCCACCGACGTCGTCCTGATCCGATTCTCGATCTCCCCCGCCCAGATCTGTGGACCCGTGACGTGCACGGACTCCCCGCGCGCGTCGACCGAGACGGTCACCGGCATGTCGCGGACTTCAAACTCGTAGATCGCCTCCATCCCTAAATCCGGAAACGCCAGCAACGTCGACTTCGTGATGGCCTTGGCAATCAGGTAGGCCGCACCGCCGACCGCGATCAGCGACACCGCGGCGTTGTCGCGAATCGCCTCGACCGCTGTCGGGCCGCGCTCCGCCTTGCCGATCATGCCGAGGAGTCCGGTCTTCTCGAGCAGGGTGCGCGTGAACTTGTCCATGCGCGTGGCCGTCGTAGGTCCGGCCGGGCCGATCACCTCGCCCGGTACCGGGTCGACCGGGCCGACGTAGTAGATGAAACGGTCCTTGAGGTCGACGGGCAACGCTTCGCCCCGGTCGATCAGATCGACGAGGCGTTTGTGCGCGGCGTCGCGGCCGGTGAGCATGAGACCGGACAGCAGGAGGGTTTCCCCGGCACGCCACGTGGCGACCTCGTCACGCGTCACCGAGTCGAGGTCGACGCGCCTGACGTCATCGCCGAGTTCGAAGGGAACGTCCGGCCAATCGTCGAGATCCGGCGGCTCGAAGGTCGCTGGACCGGTACCGTCGAGTTCGAACTTCACGTGGCGCGTCGCCGTGCAGTTCGGGATGACCGCCACCGGTTTGTTCGCGGCGTGGGTCGGATACTCAAGCACCTTCACGTCCAACACCGTCGTCAAGCCGCCGAGACCCTGGGCACCGATGCCAAGAGCGTTGACCTTGTCGAAGAGCTCGAGGCGAAGTTCCTCGGCACTGTCCGCAGGGCCTCGGGCGCGCAGTTCGTGGATGTCGATCGGGGCCATCATCGCTTCCTTCGCAAGCAGCATGGCCTTCTCCGGAGTGCCGCCGATGCCGACCCCGAGGATCCCCGGCGGGCACCAGCCGGCACCCATCTTCGGCACGGCCGAGAGGATCCAGTCCGCGACCGAATCCGACGGATTGAGCATCGTGAACATGGCCTTGGCCTCGCTGCCACCGCCCTTGGCGGCCACCTCCACGGTCAGCTTGTCGCCCGGCACCAGGCGGGTGTGGATCACCGCGGGCGTGTTGTCGCCGGTGTTGACCCGCGCGCCGTTCGGGTCGGCGAGCACCGAGCCGCGAAGCACGTTGTCGGGGAGCAGATAGCCGCGTCGGACGCCTTCGTTGACCATGTCCTCGACGCTCGCGTCGCCTTCCCACGCAACGTCCATGCCGACTTCGAGGAACACGATCACGATCCCGGTGTCCTGGCAGATGGGCCGCTTGCCGAGGGCGCACATCCGGGAGTTGACGAGCACCTGCGCGAGCGCCGCCTTGGCAGCTGTCGACTCCTCGCGCTCGTAGGCGGCCGCCATGGCACGAATGAAATCGGGCGGGTGGTAGTACGAGATGTACTGCAGCGCGTCGGCGACGCTCTGGATCAAGTCGGTCTGTTTGATGACGGCCATGGCGGCGGATCAAAATTTCGTGGTTAGCCGCACGAATCCTTGCATCAGAGGCGGGTTTGCGCAACGCCGGACACGCTTCGAACCGTCGCACCCCTATCAGGCGCGCGGCGCGGCGCCGTTGAGCCCGTCCAGCAACTCCTCGCCCGTCGCGCAATCCACGATCAGATCCCCGATCCGGTCCAGTTCGACGGGATCCGAGACATCGCGGAGCGCCGCGCCTAGCCGGCGACCGAAGCCCGCGCCGAAGCGCCGCGCCGCCTGGCGCGCCAGCATCGCCCGCTCGTGCGCCGTGCCCTCGGCCCTACCTTCGGTCCTGCCGCGCAGGACGCCTTCCGCGAGGTGCTGCTCGCGCAGGCGAGCGATCTTGCGCTGGTAGTTGATCTGAAGTGGAGACAGTTGGCCCATCAGTTCCTCCATGGTCTTGCGCTCGTTCGGATCCCAGTCCGGAGGGAACCCGTCCGGTTCCAGCGCGTACAGCCAGTTGGCGTAGTCCCGGAACAGATCCTGCTCGTCCTCGGCCGCCAGATCGAGCCAGCCGCGCGCGCCCATCAAGAGCTGCGCAGCCTCGCCCACCGAGTCCGCCCACGTCAGCCGCGCCAGCAGATGGAAGCGGTTTCGCTGCTTGGAATCGTCGCTTGCGATGCGCCGGAGGTCAAGCAGCCGGTAGCTCGCGCCGAAGACGCCCGGCACAGCCGACGCTTCCACCACGTCCATCAGGTCGACCGGCTCGTTCCAGGGGTGGGCGCCCGCGTAGACGACCACCGCCAGCAGCGCCGGAAAGCGTCCGTCGATGCGCAGGGCACCGCTAAGCGACTCGTAGAGCATGCCAGTCTGGTTGGTCATGCGTGCGGCCATCCGCTGCCCGGGCGTGCTCTGGTGCTCGACCATCAACAGGAGCCGCCGCCCGTCGTCCCGATCCGCCAACCACAGCAGGTCCCCGACGCGCCATGCCCCGGGGCGCTGATGAACTCGGCCGGCAATTCGCGCAGGGAGTCCAAGCGGACGTCTGCAAGCCACTCGGCGGGCACGAAGGCGAGCATGTCGCGCACCATCCGCGGATGGCGCAGCAGCCGCTTGGCGATGCGGTCCTTGATGTCGCGTGGCGCATTCATGCACGCACCGTAGCGGGTCCGCAGCGTGCTCAAAATGGCCGATCGCCCCACCGTATTGTAGGAAATCCGCCCGACACGGTTCGACACCGCCGCGACTCTACATGGCGCTGGCGTCTTTGGTTACACTGGCTTGCGTTTGAGGGGAGGGCTTAAGTGGCTGAAAGCGCGTCCTACGCAGAACGCGACGTCCTACTCGCGACCGGCAAGATCAGGGTGCTGGAGCGAGGCGCGGGCACTCCGGTCGTGGTGTTGCACCACAGTTGGGGCGGGCCCGGCTGGTTGCCATTCCACGACGCGCTCGTCGATGCGGGCGCCCGGGCCATCGTGCCTGACATGCCCGGCTGGGGCGGCTCTGAGCGCCCGGCCTGGGCGCGCGAGCCGCGCGACATCGCGATCATCGTGGGCCGCCTCATCGAAGCACTTGAGCTCGACGGGGCAACACTCGTGGGGCTCGGATTCGGCGGCTACGTCGCTGCCGAGCTGGCCACCATGAACCCGTCGCGACTTAGCGCGGTGGTTTTGGTGGGCGCAGCCGGATTACAGCCCAAAAGCGGCGAAATCCTCGACCAGATGATGCTCTCGCACCGCAAGTACATCGAGGAGAGCTTCCGCGATGCCGACGCGTATACGGCGTACATGGGCGAAGAACCGCCGGACGACGTGCGCGATCTGTGGGACTTCTCGCGAGAGATGACCGCGCGCGTGACGTGGAAGCCGTACATGTTCAACCGCCGCCTCGAGCCCTTGCTCGGGGACATGCATTTGCCGACCCTCCTAGTGTGGGGCAAGGACGACAAGGTGGTTCCGTACGAATGCGCCGAGCAGTACCAAGACGCTTTGCCGAATGCGTTGATCAGTGTCGTGGAGGACGCCGGCCACGTCGTGGAGCTTGAACAACCGGAGCACTTGGCGGCGCTCGTCGCAGCCTTCCCCAAGGATTGAGAGAACTCGAGGTCACCATGTTCATCGGACACTTCACTGAGCGCCCCTACCAGGACCCCAACTCGGGCTACTTCGGGGCCACCGGTCGCAACCTCATGGACCTCGCGATGTCGAACGACGAGTACGACCCGAAGCTCGGCGCCGACCTCTACAACCGCTACCTCGACGAGCGCGTCTTCGCCGAGGAGATGGGTTTCGACGGGCTCATGCTCAACGAGCACCACTCCACGCCGTTCTGCATGGGCGGTGTCATGAACCTCGAGGCGGCGATCCTCGCCCGCATCACGAAGCGCGCCAAGATCGTCCTGCTCGGCAACATCCTGCCCATCTGGGACGACCCGCTGTTCCTCGCCGAGGAGTTGGCCGAGATCGACATGATCTCGCGAGGTCGCCTTGTGACCGGATGGGTGCGCGGAACCGGGCGAGAGAGCGTCGCCCACAACGCGGTTCCGCCGTTCAACTGGGAGCGCTTCCAGGAGGCCCACGACTTCATCGTCGAGGCGTGGACCAAGCCGGGCCCGTTCCGCTGGGAGGGAGACCACTACCAGTACCGCTACGTGAACCCCTGGGCGCGGCCCTACCAGGATCCGCATCCGCCGATCTGGATCCCCGGCGTCATGAGCCGCAACACAGTGGCCTGGGCTGCCAAGCACCGCTACCCCTACGTCATGCTCGCCACCGAACTGCAGCCCACGGTGGAATCCTTCCAGTACTACGACGAGGTCGCGGCGGAGGAAGGCTACGAAGCCGGCACGCAGCACCGCGCCTACCTTTTCAAGGTGCACGTCGACGAGACCGAAGAGTTGGCGGAGGAAGCCGGTCGCAAGTACGTCCAGGGGCCGTCGAACCCGTTCCTCGAAGGCAACCAGGGCATCATCCGCCCGTTCATCCAGAACCTTCCCGGGCTCACGCAGCGCAACAACCTGCTGCCGACCATGCGCAGTTTCGCCGCCGCCGCGTCACGCGGGCGCGCTTCGCAGCACTTGAAGGACAAGAAGGAGCAGGCCGCGCCGACCCCGCCGAGGGACGTCTACAAGGACCAGACGGAGAAGCTCTCCATCATCTCGGGCACACCGGACACCGTGATTCCCAAGGTTCGCCACGTGCTGGAGACCATCCGCCCGGGAACGATCTTCTTCTGGGACGGCGACGGGGCCATGAGCCACGACGACCAGATGCGGAGCCTGCGGTTGATGGGCTCGGATGTGATCCCCGCTGTACGCGAGATGGGCAAGGAGCTCGATCTCAAGGGGCCTTTCGAGGTGGACCCAGCCAAGGATGCCGCGGACAGCGCCCCCGAGGAGGCCGCCGCCGATTAGCCAAGGGTAGCCAAGCGCTTCGTTCGGACGAGTGTCCGGACGAGCAGCCCTACGCTCCCGAACGTCAAAAGGCCCGCCAACGCAAAGGCGGCACCGGGGAAGTACACCGGTGCGGTCGGCCCCGAGAAGTAGGCGAAAAGCTGGGTCATCATGACCGGGCTGATCACGAAGGTGCTGCTCGCAACGCTGCCGACCAGGCCTTGCAGTTCTCCTTGGGCATTCGCGGGAACCTGCCGGGACATGATGCTGTTGATGGCCGGCATGACGAACCCGGACGCGGCACCCAGCACGATCCACACGTACATCATCCATCCGACGGGTGAGAACGCGTAGCCCAGGAAGCTGACCGCGGACACGGCGAGGCCGAAAACCGCTGTTCGTTCGGCTCCCCACGCCGGGATGACCCGGCGGATCAAGACGCCCTGGACCAGCAGCATGCAGATGCCAACGGCACCCAGCGAGAAGCCGATCTCTCGCGGCCCCCACTCGTACCTCTCCATCGTGTAGAACGCCCAAGTGGCCGGCAGCGAGTCGTGGGCGAGCATGTACAGGAAGTACGCGCCCAGCATGCCGATCACCACGGGGTAGCGCGCCATTTGCTCGAATGCACCCACGGGGTTCGCGCGAGCGAACTCGAAACGGCGCCGGTTCTCCGGGCGCAGGGTCTCGGGCAGAACGAGCCAGCCGAAGATGCAGTTCGCGAACGCGATTCCCGCGGTCGCGAAGAACGGCGTGCGCGGTCCGAACTCGCCCAGGAAACCGCCGATCACTGGCCCGAGCAGGAAGCCGACGCCGAACGCCGCGCCCATGAGGGCGAAGTTCTGTGCGCGTTTCTCCGGTGGAAAGATGTCCGCGATATAGGCATTGGCGATCCCGAAGCTGGTGGCTGAGGTGCCGGCGATTAGTCGCCCCACCACGAGCCAAGCGAGCGTCGGCGCAAGGCCCATGATCAGATAGTCGATGCTGAACACCGCGAGCGAAATCAGCAGCACCGGCCGGCGTCCGAACCGGTCGGACAAGTTGCCCGCCACGGGTGCGCAGAAGAACTGCATGAGCGCGTAGACGAACGCCAACCAGCCGCCGTAGCGCGCGGCCTGGTGCAGCGGCTCCCCGGTGACGTCGACGATCAGTTCCGGCAGTACCGGGAGGATGATGCCGAAGCCGATGGAGTTGACGAGAACGGTGATGAAGATGAACACCACCGCGCGGGTGGCGTTCACACTGTCGTTCTGGGCCACCACGGAGAAGAGCAACGAAAAGTCGAACCCTGCGGGAGGCCACCGGACGAGTCAACCCTCGCCGAACGGTGAAGCCAACCGGTTAGACTTGTGCCCATTCGGTTGGCGAGGAACATCGGCATGTGCGACGAGAACACGGAGCGGGATATCGACGCCGCGCTCGGCAGCGCTTTGACGCGGCGTCGTTTCGCAACGGTCACGGCCGCGGCGGCCGTCGCGGCAATCATGCCGCGAGCTAAGGGCGCGTCGGCGGTCACGGGCCAGGACGTCACCGTCAAGACGCCGGACGGCGAAGCGGACTGCTACTTCACGCACCCGGGCACGGGCCAGCATGCCGGCGTGATCGTCTGGCCCGACATCCTTGGCTTGCGTCCGGCGCTGCGCACCATGGGCGACCGGCTCGCCAGTTCCGGCTACGCCGTGCTGGTCGCGAACCCCTACTATCGCCAAGCACGAGCGCCCGTCGTCCCGGAAGGCGCCAGCTTCCGCGATGCGGCAACGCGGGAAACCGTCATGCCCCTCTACCAGTCCCTTTCACCGGAGGGCAACGTCACCGATGCGAAGGCATTCGTCGAGTTCCTGGACGCGCAGCCGGCGGTCGACACGGCGCGCAAGATCGGCACCACGGGCTATTGCATGGGCGGTCCGATGACGATGCGCACGGCCGCAGCGATACCCGACCGGATCGGCGCCGGCGCGTCGTTCCACGGTGGCGGCTTGGCGACCGACGACGACGGCAGTCCCCATCTCCTCGTGCCGGACATGCGCGCAAGCTTCCTGTTCGCCATCGCCGAGAATGACGATGAACGCGACCCGGATGCCAAGGTCAAGCTGCGCGAAGCCTTCGACGCGGCGAGCTTGAACGCCGAGATCGAGGTGTACGCGGGCACGCTACACGGCTGGTGTCCTCCCGACTCCGCCGTTTACGACGAAGAGCAGGCGGAACGGGCCTGGGCGCGGTTGCTGGCTCTGTTCGAGACCGCATTGGCCTAGGGGACGTGCGCCGAGGTGCGCGGGCGTCCCGGCGCGCATGGCGAACGTCAGCCCGAGCACTTCCCACCGCCAAGCACGCAGAACCGCGAGCAATGGGGGTGGTTCAGGGCGACGTCCCCTAACGCGCCCGCGAGCGTGGGGCCCAGATCGAACTCTTCCTCGTACGGTAACAGCGTGCAACTCACCACGGTTGGGTGCGACGCGCCCTTGCGCTTGACGACCATGCGCGAGGAGGCGCACATCATGTCCTCGGGGCGTACGCCGAGGAGGTCCCAGCAGTCCGTGGTGATCTCGGGCGTGTCCGCCTGCACGTCCATTTCGGGAAACAGCACCAAACGCTGCGGATCCGAGACGTCGATGTCGATGCTTAAGTCCTCCAGCAACCCGTGAAAGCCGGCTCGCATCGCGTCCTCATCGTCGCCCCAGCGCATCCGCCCGGCCAGGCGCACGTTGAATCCGTTGCCATGGAGCCACTGCAGGCCCTCGAGCGTCGGGGCCCACGATCGCGGCCCGCGCTCTTCTTCGTGCATCTCGGGGCGGAAGTGGTCGACCGAGACGCGCAACACCAGACGTTCCGCGTACCGGCCGCGCAGGCCCAACAGCGCGTCCGCGCACTTCATCATCGGGCGCATGGCGTTGGTCAGGACCAGCGCGGTGTAGCCCCGCCCGAGGCTCGAATCCAGCATCTCGAGCAGGTCCGGGTTCATGAACGGTTCGCCGCCCGTGAAGCCGATCTCCTCTAGGCCGAGTGGCAGGGCCTCGGCCTCGTCAAGATACGCCGCAACCTCGTCGGCACGCAGGTAGACCAGCCGGTCGTTGCGCGGTGTCGATTCGATGTAGCAGTGCTCGCAGGCCAGGTTGCACAGCGTCCCCGTGTTGAACCACAGCGTCTTGAGATCTCTCAAGGCGACCCGAGCACGCGGCTTGCCATCGGCGGTATGCCGCGGATCGCAGAACTTCGCCGGCGACGGGACGGCTAGTACTTTGGCGATGGGTTGGGTCATATCGACCTCCGGCGGACAACTTAGACTATGCGGGTCGGATTTGGTTGCCTCGATGCTGATGGTCGAGGCCCGACGCCTGGGTCGAGGCCCGACCCCAGGGTCGGGAATGAGTCCTTGCAACTGACCTCAAATGCGCGCTCTCGCATCAATCACCGCCGAAGTCCAGACCAGGACCCTTGTCGATGCAAGCGGCGCCCTTTGCACGCTAGGGTACGCCACCCTCGCGTACTTGGCACGACAATCCGGTGAACCTGGGCTGCTGGCGTTCTATGGCGTCGTCGCCTGGACCGCCTTGCCCGCATTCGCGCTGTACCTTTGCGCTGTTCGCCGCGACGAATCGATCCCGGTGGCCAGGCTGTTGTTCTGGGCGTTGGCGTTCCGGCTGTGTGGCCTCGTTGGCGGACCGCTCTACGAGGACGACTTTTTCCGGTACCTGTGGGACGGCTATCGATTCGCAACGGCAGGCACACCGTACGGTGTAACCCCCGAAGCCTTCTTCTTGGACGAGACTGTTCCGCGCACGCTCCAGGCGGCCCTGGACCAGATCAACCATCCGGAACTACCGACGATCTACGGGCCGACCACGCAACTGCTGTTCCTGCTCGGTTACTGGATCCAACCCGGCAGCGTCACGACATTGCAGGGGCTGTTGATCGCTGTCGATCTGGCGACCATCGGCCTACTGCTGCGACTGGCCCCGGCGCGCAACGTCCTGCTCTACGCTTGGTGCCCCTTGGTCGTCAAGGAGATCGCGTTCACGGCGCATCCGGACGGCCTTGGCGTTTGCCTGCTCTTGGCCGCCATCGTCCTCGTGAGCGGCCGCCGGCGGGCGCTGGCCGCCGTATGTCTTGGACTTGCCATCGGGGCCAAGGTGTTTGCGTTAGTCCTCGTCCCGCTGGTGCTGATTCGCGCCAAGGTCCACCACTGGCTCTGCTTTGCCGGCACCCTCCTCCTGCTCTATGCGCCGTTCGTCCTGACCGGTGGCACCGATCTCGACTCGCTGGTCGTGTTCGCGCGCGAGTGGGAGTTCAACTCGGCGGCGTTCGGCGTGCTCACAAACGTGCTGTCTCCGACGCATGCCAAGATCGTGTTGGCCGCCGCCTGCGGCATGTTCTGGGTATGGGTCTATCGCCGCCAGCGTCGGGACGGCAACGCCGTGCCGCGTGGCGACTGGGTCTACGGGATCCTGCTCCTTGCCGCGCCGGTCATCAATGCCTGGTACTTGCTGTGGCTCTTGCCGTTCGCCGCCGTGTACCCAAGCCGGTGGGCGTGGACGGCTTCCGTGGCCATCCTGCTGTCCTACATCACGGGACTCAATCTGAACGACTATGGTCTGCAAGCCTATGGACAGCCCTGGTGGGTCCGACCCGTAGAGTTCGGCGCGGTCGCCGTGGCCTTGCTGTGCGACGTCTGGTCAAGGCGCAACGCCGCTCGCGGAATGCCTGAGAGCCCATGACGGTCGACGATCTCCGAGTCGGCGCGGTGATCCCGGCGCGCGACGAGCAGGACAACATCGCGCGGGTCGTCCACGACTTGCGCGTGTTGGAGACGCCGGGTGGGACAGCCCTGGTCGACGACATCGTCGTCTGCGACAACGGGTCGATCGATGCCACGGCGGAACGCGCCCGTGCCGCCGGCGCTCGCGTTGTGAGCGAGCCGACGCCCGGCTACGGCATCGCCTGCCTGACAGCGATCGCCGCGCTCGAGGACGTCGACCTCGTGCTGTTCGTCGACGGCGATCAAGCCTTCGACGTGCGCCAGGTCACGCGCCTCCTCGACGCCATCGACCGCGGCGCGGATCTCGTGGTCGGTTCGCGCGTCCTGGGCCAGATGCAACCGGGGGCGCTCTCGCTGCCGCAGATCGTTGGCAACCGGGTGGCCGGCCTGCTGATTTCGCTGCTATGGCGGCAGCGTGTCACCGACCTCGGCCCGTTCCGCGTGATCCGGCGGACGGCATTGGCTGCCCTCGACATGCAGGACAAGACGTACGGCTGGACCGTGGAGATGCAGATCAAGGCAATTCAGCGGAAAATGCGCGTCGCCGAAGTACCGGTGGACTCGCGCAGGCGGCAACACGGCAAGTCCAAGGTCGGCGGCACGGTCAGGGGCGTCGTCGGTGCAAGCATAGGCATCCTCACGATGATCCTGAAACTCGCCCTGCGCCGGGCCAGCGTGCAACAACCAAGGAGTAACCCATGACACGTTTCACCCTCGCCGTGGCGACCGTCTGTCTCTGCCTCAGCGCCCACGCCGACCAAGAGCCCGTGTTGATCCCGTTCTGGGACGCAAGCGACGAGGCCAACACGGCCATGGTCGATCACGGTCCGTGGCAGGTCCTGCTGACCACGTATCTCGCGCGCCACCCATCCGGCGTCAACCGGTTCGACTACGCGGCGTTGAAAGCCGACGAAGTCGACCTGGCCAGGCTGAACGGCTACCTCGATACGCTGCAGGCCCTCGATCCCCGAACCTATGCTCGCGCGGAGCAGTATGCGTACTGGATCAACTTCTACAACGCGCTCACCGTCAAGGTCGTCACCGACGCCTACCCGGTCAACTCCATCAAGAGCATCCACGAGGGTTGGATACCCTTGACCGGCCCCTGGGGCGATGTGCATGCGCGCGTCGCAGGCCAGGACCTGACGCTCGACAACATCGAGCACGGCATCCTACGCCCGATCTGGAACGACGAGCGCATCCACTACGCGGTCAACTGCGCCAGCATCGGGTGTCCCAACCTGGCGAGAAAGGTGTACACAGCCGCGAACATGGAGACGCTGCTCGACGCCGGGGCCCGGGAGTACGTCAACCATCCTCGGGGCGTGGACATCGTCGACGAGGACTTCATGGTGATCTCGAGCATCTACGATTGGTGGATCCTCGACTTCGGGAACTCCGACGAGGGCGTCCTAGCCCACCTGGTCAAGTACGCGGACGACGAGTTGGCGGCAAAGCTCAAGGACTTCGCCGGCGCGATCGACTACGAGTACGACTGGGACCTCAACCAGCCGTAGCGCCGCCGGCCGCAACTTCGGCGTCCCCGCCGCGCCCGCGGCGCAACCGATGGAAGCGCCCGACCCAGGCGAGCAGATCCTCGGGTGCATGCTTCTTGCGCCAAGTGCTGGCCGCGAACTTGTTGGCCTCAGTCAGGGTCGGGTAGATGTGGATCGTACCCATCAGGCTCTTCAGGCCCTTGCCCCATTTCATCGCGGAGATGAACTCGGCCAGGAGGTCGCCGGCGTGGTGGCCGACGATCGTGGCGCCGAGAATGCGGTCCTTGCCGGGAGGCGTGAGCACCTTGATGAACCCCCGCCCCTCCTCGTCCGCCAATGCGCGGTCGAGTTCCTCGAGTTCGTAGTGCGTGACCTCGACGTCGATCCCGCGCCGCGCCGCCTCCTGCTCATTCAAGCCGACTCGACCGACTTCCGGATCGGTGAACGTGGTCCACGGAATGACCGAGTAATCCGCCTTGAACTTCTTGAACGGGCTGAACAGCGGATTCACCGACGCGTACCAAGCTTCGTGGGAGGCGGTGTGCGTGAACTGGTAGGGCCCGATGGCATCGCCGCAGGCATAAATGGTAGGTACGCTGGTGCGCAGGTACTCGTCGACTTCCACATCGCCGCGTTCACCGAGGGCGACGCCGACCTCCTCGAGACCCAGCCCATCCGTGTTCGGCCGCCGGCCAACCGCGACCAGGACGGCATCGAACGGCACGCGAACCTCGGTGCCGTCCTCCTTCGCGCACACCAGTGCGCGCTCGCCATCGCCTGACTCGACGCGCTCGGCGCGGTGGTTCGTCAAGATGCGGATGCCCTCGGCAACAAACTGCCGCTGCATCAAGTCGATGACGTCTGCGTCCTCACGCATCAGGAGGTGCGGTGCCTGCTCCACCATGGTCACGTCGGCGCCGAACCGCCGGAACGCCTGGGCCAGTTCGCTGCCAATCGGTCCGCCGCCCAGCACTACGAACCGCGAGGGCAACTCGCGGATCTCCCAGATGGTGTCCGACGTGTAGTAGCCAGCCTCGGCCAACCCCGGAATCGACGGCACGAACGGCACACCGCCCGTGGCGATGACGATGTTGCGGGTCGTGATCTCGCGATCGTCGACACGAACGCTGTAGGGCGACGTGATCCGGGCGTCTCCCATGATGCAGTTCACCCCGAGCCCGGTGTAACGCTCCACCGAGTCGTGTGGTTCGATCTTCTTGATGATGCGCTGCACGCGTTCCATCACCTCCGCGAAGTCGAATTCCACGCTGGCGCTCATGAAGCCGAACTCCTTGGCGCGCGCGGCGTAGGACAGCATCTTGGCCGAGCGCAGCAGCGATTTGCTCGGTACGCAACCGGTATTCAGGCAGTCGCCCCCCATGCGGTGCCGTTCGACCAGGGTTACCTTGGCCTTCACCGTGGCGGCGATCAGCGCTGCGACGAGGCCCCCGGAACCCGCCCCGATGACGACGAGGTTGTTGTCGAAGCGACGTGGCTTCTTGAACTTGCGCAGCGCCTTGCGCGACTTGATGGCGTCGAGGATCTTCTTGGCGATCAGCGGCGCGAGGCCGAGCAGCGCGAAGGAGACCCACAGCGCTGGCGAGAGGATGTCGCCAACCGACTCGATCTGGCCAAGTTCCGCGCCAGCGTTCACATAGACGATCGTGCCGAAGAACATGCCGAGCTGGCTGACCCAGTAGAACCGCCACGTCGAAAGCGGGGTCAGCGACATGCCTAGGTTGATCACGAAGAACGGGATCGCCGGGACCAGTCTTAGGGCGAAAAGGTAGAACGCACCGTCCTTTTCGATGCCACGGTCGATCGTCGCGAGGTACTGCCCGAATCGCGCTCGTACCGCGTCACGGAACAGGTAGCGGGCGATCGTGAACGCCATGGTTGCGCCGAGCGTACTGGCGAACGACACGATGACCACACCTTGGACGAGGCCGAACACGGCCCCCGCGACCAGCGTCAGCAAGGCGGCTCCGGGGAGCGATGTGCCGGTCACGAGGACGTAGATCAGAAAGAACGCAATGGCCGTGGTCCAAGGGTTCGCCGCCTGGTACGCGACGATGGCATCCCGCTGCGCTGCGAAGAACTCAAGCGAAAGAAACCGCTGGAGGTCGAAGACGAAAAACAGGGTAATCAGCGCAACCAGCGCCAACAGTAGGAGGATACGGCTCGTTTTCATGTGGGCTCCAGCGCTTAGGGGGCTTTCCACCCCCAAGAACGACAACGCCCGACAACCGTCGGGCTGCCGGGCGTCGTTGAATTTGACTGCGGTTGTTCCTGCGGCGAGGTGACTTGGGGCCGCGACCTATCGCCCGAAGTTGTAGGTGAAAGTTCCGCTGAAGGCGTCGAAGTCCGCCGTATTGCGCCCATCCACCACATCGAAGAACCGCAGGCCGACGTCGAACCGGTCGAAGGACAGCGTTCCCCCCAGGGACACCCGGTTGACGTCTTCGGCGACGAACGGCAGCACGAATCGCGTGAACCCGGGACCGTGGATGTCGGTGTCGCCGGAGGAGTCCTGGACGTGGTATTGCGCGCTCAAGACGAGGTGCGACCCGGCAATGAGGTGCGCATCGAAGTTCATGAACGTCTCCTGGGGCACGTCGCTTGTCCTGTGGCGGGTACCCACTTCGGCGGACAACGCCAACCGGTCACCGAAGATCTTGCCGACGACAGCGGAGAGTTCCGCACCATCGGCACCTTCGCCGATCGCCGTTGGCCAGTAGGTCTCGTAGTCGCCGGCCAGGATCATGCCGAAGCGCACCGCCATACTCGGCCCGTCGCTAATCACCTCGTCCCGGAAACGCCACGTCAGCCCCACGCCGAGGTCGGTTCGGCCATCGAGTGTCGGGTGCGGCGCGGGGTTGGCCTTGTTGGACGCCTCGGAGACGCCAACTTGAGCGTCCAGCGCCCACGCATCCGCGAGGCCGTACGTGGCGCTAATGAACGTGGTGGTTTGTTCCAGTCCGGGTGGAAACGGTGTGTGTGCCATCTGGCCGTCCACGATATGCCAGAAGTCGTCCGCGGACTGCGAAACGTAGGACGCGGTGAGCGATCCGGCACCCGGCGCTGGAAGCCACACGGAGCCGTTCGCGTAGACGCCCGTCGCGGAAGAAGCGACCAGCGCGAGTACGAGCGAAGAGAACGTCCTCTTGCCGAAATCCATCGTCTTTCTCCTTAGATCAAGGGCCGTCTTAGAGCTTGTAGCGCCGCGTGAGGTAGTAGTGGACCACCTCCTGCTCGTCACGCTCGAGCCGCTGGATGTGGTCGTCGTCCGGAGTGCCCGGCTTGTTCGCCTCGTCGCGGGCCTCAAGGCTCATCTTCAGGCTGAGCGCGCGATCGCGATTCAAGGCGCCCTTCTGAATCGGGCACGAGGCGCACACGAGTTTCTGGAACGTCAGCGCCTTGCCCTGCATGTAGGCATCGCGCGGGCTGATCGCACCGCCGGCCTTGATGGACCCCGAGGCCAGTACCGGCGTCTGCACGAGTGCCGCCACAATCGCGGCGGCAACCCAGGACCCAAGTTTTGCACCCATCGTGTCCTCCTCGTTGATCCCTACCTAGGTCCGACTAGACTCCAGCGCTGGAGTTCCCCTAGCCGAAGCTGGCGTAGCATACCAGTGACCCGCGTTCCCAGCGCGTTCACGGATCGCTAGCGACACAACAGGACATGGACTGCGAAATCGTTGTCATCGGCGGCGGACCTGCCGGCAGCACGGTGGCCACGTTGCTGGCCCGGGCCGGGCGAACCGTCTCGGTCTTCGAGAAAGCACGGTTTCCGCGCGCCCACGTCGGCGAGTCCCTGTTGCCGGCGACCTTGGCGGTACTCGAGGACATCGGCGTCCTGCCAGCCATCGAGCGCGAGAGATTCACCAAGAAGTGGGGGGCCACGATGTGCTGGGGCCGGGACTCGGACCCGTGGAGCTGGTACTTCAAGGAAACCAACCGGCGGTTTCCGCACGCCTACCAGGTCTGGCGGCCGCGTTTCGACCAGATCCTGCTCGACCACAGCAAGGCGAGCGGTGCCGACGTCCGCGAGGGCATCGCCGTCGCGGATGTCGAGTTCACGGATGCCCAAGCCAACGTCCTGCTCGAGGACGGATCCCGCGTGGCGGCAACGATGGTCATCGATGCGAGCGGCCAGGACTCGCTGCTCGCGCGCAAGCTCGACCTCAAGGTCTGGGACGAGGCGTTCAGGAACCTTGCCGTCTACGGCTACTTCGCCGATTGCCCGCACCTGCCACCGCCCGATGACGGCAACATACTCATCGAATCGTGCCAAGACGGCTGGCTGTGGAAGATCCCGCTGGCCCAGGGGCTGTCGAGCATTGGCGCCGTGGCGGACCGGGACTACGGTGCACGGGCGATTCGCGACCTCGGCCGGCAGGGATTCCTGGCCGGTCAGATCGCCGCTTCCGAGCGGATCGCGGCCTTGGTGGGCGCACGAGAGCCGACCGCCGAACCGATTGTCGTGCGCGATTGGTCGTACGCCGCGAGGCGGATGACCGGTCCGGGATACGTGCTCCTTGGGGATGCCGCCTGTTTCGTGGATCCGCTGTTCTCCACCGGCGTTCACCTAGCCATCAGCGCGGCACACATCGGC
The DNA here is from genome assembly GCA_965203685.1 of Candidatus Azotimanducaceae bacterium. Lineage (GTDB taxonomy): Bacteria > Pseudomonadota > Gammaproteobacteria > Pseudomonadales > Azotimanducaceae > VXYL01. The sequence goes on along the minus strand of OZ241908.1, from coordinate 2,305,762 downwards.
GCGGCCTACGTCGTCTCTGCGCTCGACGACCCGGACTTCGCGGCCGAGGCGGCGGACGCCTTCGAGCGCCTCTACCGCACGCAGTACGAGCACTTCCATGAACTGGCGCGACTGTTCTATGCCGGCAACCGCAGCGTCGACTCCTACTTCTGGGAGGCGCGTCGAATCACGGGCGCGAGCGCCGCGCCACGAGAAGCCTTCGTCCGGGCCGTCTCCGGCCAGGCGGCTGCCGGGTACGAACGATCCGTACTCAGTCGCGGCGTGCTCCCGAGCGCGTTCGCCGACATCGCAGAGGCCGTCAAGCCGATCGACGTGGCTACGGACGTGGCGAACTTGACGCCGACACTCGCCCCCGGGCTCGAACTCGTGCAGACGGCCGTTTTGGGCGACGGGAGCTTCGAACGCGGCTACGCGGTGCGCGGCGAACGCCGGGTCGACCTGCCGGTCAGTCCACTCGTGGCCCACTTGGTCAACCGGGTGGACGGCAGCGGCGGCCGGCGGAGCGTCGGCGAGCTTGCCGAGGCGATCGTCAAGGCACACGAACTGCCGCGATCCGACGCTACCCCGGCGTTGCTGGCCGCAGCCCGCCTCCTCATTCGGGACCGCGTTTTCCTCGTCAACCGCTAGCGTTGCCGATGCATCGGAGCGATGGGAGAATCCCACGGGCTTGCGAGGGGAGCGTCACATGAGCGAACCGTCGGCCCAGGCGGGGTCCGGTGTCGACCTAGAGCCGGATTACCAAGTCGTCATCATCGGTGCGGGCGTGACAGGCATCTACCAGGCCAAGCGCCTGAAGGATCTCGGCGTGCGCATGACCGTGCTCGAAGCCAACGCCGATCTTGGCGGCACCTGGTACAACAACCGTTATCCCGGCGCTCGCTTCGATTCGGAGAGCTTCACCTACGGCTATTCGTTCTCGCGCGAGGTGCTCGAGGAGTGGCACTGGACGGAGCAGTTCTCGCCGCAACCCGAGAACCTGCGCTACCTGAACTTTGTCGTCGACAAGTTCGATCTACGCGCTCATATGCAGTTCGGCTGCCGCGTAAAGTCCATGGTGTTCGACGACGACGTGGACACCTGGACGCTGGAACTCGACGACGGCCGTACGATTTCGACGCGCTTCGTCGCCACCGCCGTCGGCGTCCTGTCGGCACCGACGCTGCCCCGTTTCGAAGGCATGGAAAGCTTTGGAGGGCCTTCCTTTCACGCCTTTCACTGGCCTCACGACCCCATTGAGTTGCGGGGCAAGCGCGTCGCCGTCGTGGGCACCGGCGCGACGGCGATCCAACTCATCCCGGAGATCGCCAAGGAGGCGGCGCAACTGACCGTGTTTCAGCGGCGCCCGAACTGGGCTGCACCGCTGAACAACGCACCGATCACCGCGTCCGAGATGGCTGCTATTCGTACGCGCTACGACGAGATCTTCGCCACTTGCGCGCGCACCCCCGGGGGTTTCGAGCACGAACCCGACCGTCGCGGGTTCTACACCGTGAGCGCGGAGGAGCGGCGCGCCCTGTGGGACAAGCTCTACGACGAACCGGGCTTCGGCATCTGGCTTCGGAACTTCGTCGAGATCTTCATCGACGAGGACGCCAACGCCGAGTTCTCCGAGTACATCGCGGATCGAATCCGGCAGCGCGTACACGATCCTGAGCTTGCCGAGAAGCTGATCCCCAAGGATCACGGGTTCGGCATCCAGCGCGTACCGCTCGAGACGCACTACTTCGAGGCGTACAACCGCGACAACGTGGAACTCGTCGATTCTACCGAGACGCCGATCGTGCGCATCACGCCGACCGGGATCGACACCACCGACGATGCGTTCGAGTTCGACGTGATCGTCTATTCCACCGGCTTCGACGCATTCACCGGGGCCTTCGACCGCATCGACATCCGCGGTAGCGATGGGCAGAAGCTCCGCGAGAAATGGGCGGGCGGCCCCGTGACCTACCTCGGGATCGCGGTGAGCGGTTTCCCGAACCTGGTGATGCTCGCCGGACCACAGTCCGCCGCCACGAATTTCCCCCGCGGAGCGGAACTCGCCGTCAACTGGGTCACACCGTTCTTTGAATACATGTGGGAGCACGGCTACCGCCGCTTCGACGTCGACGAGGCGGCGGAGACGGCGTGGTGCGAGCACGTCCAGGAGATGTACGAAGGTCTCCTGATTCGCAAGGCCAAGAGTTGGATCACCGGTTACAACTCGAATGTCGACGGCCATGAGTACGGCAAGACGCGCTACAACATCTACAACGGCGGCGGTCCGAAGTATGCAAAGCGCCTTCACGAGGTCGCCGCCAACGACTATGACGGGTTGAGGTTTCGGTGACGAACCACGGCTCGGACCGAGAACGGCGCCTTGGCTGAACGAGCCGCCCGCATCCTCCAAGACATCGGCGCCATCGATGCCTCCGCTTGGAATCGCTGCGCCAACCCCACGGGCGCCGAGTACAACCCCTTCCTGGACCATCGCTTCCTGCACGCACTCGAGGCGAGCGGCAGCGTCTGCGCCGACACGGGCTGGCAGCCGTTCCACGTTGTCCTATCGCCCCACGAAGGCAGCGTCGACGAGGCCGTCGGGGTGGTTCCGATGTACCTGAAGTCCCACTCCCGGGGCGAGTTCGTCTTCGACGCCGGGTGGGCCGATGCCTTCTATCGGGCCGGCGGTCGCTACTACCCCAAGCTCCAAGTCAGCATCCCGTTCACTCCGGCAACCGGACGACGCCTGTTGACGGCCACGCCCGACGATGCGGAGACGGAGGATCAGTTGCTGGCCGCGGCCGTTACGGTCGCGAAGCAGATCGAGGTGAGTTCGGTACACCTGACCTTCCTCCCGGAGGCGCAGTGGCGGCGCGCCGTCGGGGCAGGCTGCCTGCAACGCGTCGATACGCAGTTCCACTGGCTGAACGACAACTACGCCACGTTCGACGATTTCCTGACGCGGCTGTCGTCCAAGAAGCGCAAGAACATCCGTCGCGAGCGACGCGAAGCGCTGGCGAACGACATCACCATCGAGTGGCTGACGGGCACCATCACCGAAGCACAGTGGGATGCGTTCTACGAGTTCTATCTCGACACCGGCAGCCGCAAGTGGGGCACGCCGTACCTGAACCGCGAGTTCTTCAGCCGCATCGGCGAGACCATGGCCGAGAACATACTGCTGATCATGTGCAAGCGTGCGGGCCGCTACATCGCCGGCGCGATCAATTTCATCGGGGGTGCGGCCCTGTTCGGGCGCAACTGGGGTTGCGTCGAAGACCACCGCTTCCTGCACTTCGAGGCGTGCTACTACCAGGCCATCGATTTCGCCATCGAGCGCGGGCTCGAGCGGGTCGAGGCCGGCGCGCAGGGCGCCCACAAGCTCGCCCGCGGCTACATGCCGAAGCCCACGTACTCGGCGCATTGGATTCGCGACCCCCGCTTGCGCGAGGCCGTCGACCGCTACCTCAACGACGAGCGCCGCTACGTGTCACGGGATATCGCCTACGTCGAGGAGCGGCACTCGCCGTTCCGTCAAGGGGGCGATGCCGCCCACGACGGCGACGGCACGGACGTGAGCTGACCTCGCACCGGCCCGGCCGCTCGGCTACAGTTACGCCATGGCCACGGCGGTCAAATCCATCCTCGACCACGACGTCGCCATCGGCGAGACGGTGCAAGTGCGTGGCTGGACCAAGTCCCGGCGCACGTCCAAGGGCGGCTTCTCGTTTCTCGCCATCAACGACGGATCGTGTTTCGCCGACCTGCAAGTCGTAGCCGACGGCAGTCTCGACAATTACGATGAGATCGTGGAAGTCAGCGCCGGGTGCGCCGTGGCGATCACCGGCCAGGTCGCCGACTCGCCGGGACGCGGTCAGGATCGCGAGGTGCAGGCGACCACCGTGCGCGTAGTGGGCCGAATCGAGGATCCCGAAACCTATCCGATCGCGAAGAAGCGCCACACCTTCGAGTACCTGCGCACCGTGGCACACCTCCGCCCACGCACGAATACCTTCGGCGCGATCGCGCGCGTCCGCAACACCATCACGCAAGCCGTACACCGCTATTTCGACGACCACGGCTTCGTCTGGATCAACACGCCCATCATCACCGCCAGCGACTGCGAAGGCGCTGGGGAGTTGTTCCGCGTGAGTACCTTGGACGAGTCGGCACGCGGCGGCTTCGCCGACGACTTCTTCGGTCGCGAGACATTCCTCACCGTCTCCGGCCAGCTCAACCTCGAGTCGTATTGCCTAGCCTTGGACAAGGTCTACACGTTCGGGCCAACGTTCCGGGCCGAGAACTCGAACACGAGCCGACATCTCGCCGAGTTCTGGATGATCGAGCCGGAGATCGCCTTCGCCGACCTCGATGATCTCTCGGACCTTGCCGAGGACTTCCTGAAGGCCATTTGCCAAACCGTCCTCGACCAGCGCGGCGAGGACTTGGGGTTTTTCCGCGACCGCATAGACAAGTCCGTCATCGACCGCCTGGAGAACGTCGCCAAGGCGGATTTCGCGCGCCTCGAGTACGGCGAGGCGGTCGAGATTCTCAAGGCGTCCGGAGAGAGCTTCGAGTTCCCGGTGGCCTGGGGCCGTGACCTGCAGTCCGAACACGAGCGGTACCTCACCGAGAAACACTTCGGCGGGCCCGTGATCGTCGTGAACTACCCGAAGGACATCAAGGCCTTCTACATGCGACTGAACGCCGACGACCGGACGGTGGCCGCCATGGACGTGCTGGTGCCGGGCGTCGGCGAAATCATCGGCGGCAGTCAACGCGAAGAACGCCTGGACGTTCTCGACAGCCGCATGTCGGAGGCCGCGCAGGAAGAGCTTTGGTGGTACCGGGACCTGCGTCGCTACGGCACCGCCCCGCATGCGGGTTTCGGACTCGGCCTCGAACGCCTCGTGCTCTATGTCACGGGCATGGAGAACATCCGCGACGCAATCCCTTTCCCGAGAACGCCGCACAATGCCTCGTTCTGACACGGCGCCGGGCAAGGACGTCGCACCAAGCGGCGGCAAGTACCGAACACGCCAAGGCTTCACGGCGATCAAGGACGGAATCAAGGTCGTCGACATCGATGCGTCGGCGACACGACCGCGCAAGCCGCCCTGGCTGCGCGTTCGCCTCGGTGGCGACGGACGCTATGCCGCCGTACGCCGCACCGTGCGCGAACATGGCCTAGCAACGGTGTGCGAAGAGTCGCATTGCCCCAACATCGGCGAGTGTTGGAGCGCCGGCACGGCGACCATCATGCTCATGGGCGACGTCTGCACCCGTGCCTGCCGATTCTGTGCCGTCGATACAGGCAATCCGCGCGGCTACCTCGATGCCGACGAACCCCGCCACGCCGCCGAATCCGTGCGCCTGATGGGACTCAAGTACGTCGTGCTGACCTCCGTCGACCGGGACGACCTGCCCGACGGCGGCGCGGCGCACTACGCGGCATGCATCCGGGCCATCAAGGCCGCCTGTCCGGGCACCAAGGTGGAAGCCTTGACCCCGGATTTCCAGGGCCATCCCGACGCGGTCGCCACCGTGGTCGACGCCGGCGTCGATGTGTTCGCGCAAAACATCGAGACGGTCCGGCGCCTGACCCGGGTCGCACGGGACCCGCGTGCGGGCTATCAGCAGACGCTCGACGTGCTGGCACATGCGAAAGCCCACGCCGGTGTCGTGACCAAGAGCAGCCTGATGCTCGGCCTCGGCGAGACCGACGACGAAATCCGGACCGCGTTCAGGGACCTGCGTGACCACGGCGTCGACCTCCTCACGCTGGGGCAGTACCTGCAGCCGACCCGCTACCACCTGCCAGTCGCCCGTTGGATCCATCCTGACGAATTCGACACGTACCGGGAGTGGGCGCTGGCGGCCGAATTCGTCGATGTGGCAAGCGGGCCGCTGGTGCGCTCGAGCTACCGCGCCGATGAACTCGTGCGCAAAGCCAAGCCATGATCGTCGTCGCCGACGACGGACGCGACGCGGTCGACCTCGAGGCGGTCTCGACTGGGGACCTAGCACCTTGGCGCGAGTCGCAGTCTGCGTCGGCGCGCGACTGGCTGACCGCATGCGGTTTCGACGCGGCACCGAACCAAACCGTTCGCCTACCGGGTGCCGATGGCTCGCCGGGGAAGGTCGTCGCGGGAATCGGCGAGCGGGCCACCTTGGCCAGCATGGGCCGACTGCCGTTCGCCCTGCCTGCCGGCGACTACCGGCTTCTCGGCGTAGACGACGATGCCGCCTACGCGCTGGCCCTCGGCTGGGGACTGGGCGGCTACAGGTTCGCCAATTACAAGCCCCCGGAGCGCGAGCCCGCCCGCCTCCTCGTACCACGGCATGTCGAGACCGTCGGCGATGAACTGGCCGCCGTCGGCCTATGCCGGGACCTGATCAATGCGCCGGCATCGGACATGCTGCCCCACGACCTCGAGAGCGCCGCGCGCAAGCTCGCCGTCGACCACGACGCCGAGATCGAGGTGACCACCGGCGAGGCCTTGCTCCGCGCGGGTTACCGGACCATCCACACGGTAGGACGGGCGAGCGCGTCCCCGCCACGCCTGATCGACCTGCGCTGGGGCGATCCTGCGCGGCCGAAAATCACCTTGGTCGGCAAGGGCGTGTGCTTCGACAGCGGTGGATTGAACCTCAAGCCCGCTTCCGGCATGCGCCTCATGAAGAAGGACATGGGCGGCGCCGCGCACGTGCTCGGTCTCGCCAAGCTCGTCATGTCGCGGGCGCTCCCCGTGCGGCTACGGGTCCTGGTGCCCGCCGTTGAGAACGCGGTGTCGGCCAACGCCTACCGGCCCGGCGACGTCATACGCACCTACCAGGGGCTCACCGTCGAGATCGACAATACCGACGCCGAAGGTCGCCTGGTCCTAGCCGACGCCCTCGCACTGGCGGCGGAGGAGAACCCGGCCGTCATCGTCGACTACGCCACCTTGACCGGCGCTGCCCGCTCCGCGCTCGGTACCGAGCTACCGGCCATGTTCGCCAACGACGACGATCTGGCTGCGGGAATCCTGGCCGCGGCTGGCCGCGTCGACGACGCCGTGTGGCGGATGCCCTTGTTCGCCCCCTATCGCCGGATGCTGGACAGCAAGGTCGCCGACCTGGTCAACAGTCCGGCATCGCCCTACGCAGGCGCCATCACGGCCGCACTCTTCCTCGAGCACTTTGTCGCCGACACGCCGTGGGTCCACTTCGACATCATGGCCTGGAACCTCAACAGCCGACCCGCACGACCCGAGGGTGGCGAGGCAATGGGCTTGCGCGCGGTCTACGACTATCTGGCCGAGCGTTGGTGCGTATAATCGCGCCCGCGACGGGGCGCAGCCCCGCTAGGTGCCATGACGTGATAGTTGCCGTGCTTGCATCCCGTTCTTGTTGTTGACGCTCAGCCTCGATTCCCACCCGAGCCCCGGCTCGCCATCAATCGCGTCGACCCATGGACATCTATCTCCACAACACCCAATCCGGTCGCAAGGAACGCTTCGTCCCGCTTGAGCCCGGGAAAGTCGGCGTCTACGTCTGCGGACCGACCGTCTATGACCTGCAGCACATCGGCAACGGCTTCTCCGCGGTGGCCTTTGATGTCCTAATCCGCCTCTTGAGGGTGGACTACGACGTCACCTACGTCCGCAACATCACTGACATCGACGACAAGATCAACGCGGCGGCCCTCGCCTCGGGATCGCCGATCGGCACCCACGCGGAGCACTTCGCCGCCGAGTACCTGCGCGACGTCGCAGCACTCGGTGTCGCCCCTCCGGACGTCGAGCCGCGCGCCACCGACCACATCGACGAGATCGTGGCGATGATCGGCGAGCTGGTCGCCGCCGGCAACGCCTACGCGGCCGACGGGCACGTGCTGTTCCACGTGCCCTCGGATCCGGAGTACGGCAGCCTCGCAAAACGGAGCCTCGAGCACATGCTCGACGGTGCCCGGGTCGAAGTCGCCCCGTACAAGAAGGATCCGAAGGATTTCGTCCTCTGGAAACCCTCGACCCCGGAATTGCCCGGCTGGCCAAGCCCCTGGGGACGCGGCCGGCCGGGTTGGCACATCGAGTGCTCGGCGATGATTCGCAAGCATCTCGGCACCGTCATCGACATCCACGGCGGCGGCAGCGACCTGACATTCCCGCATCACGAGAACGAGGCGGCGCAGAGCCGTTGCGCACACGGTGGCGTACGATTCGTGCGCTACTGGCTGCACAACGGCATGCTGACCATGGCCGGCGAGAAGATGTCCAAGAGCCTCGGCAACATCGTGACGATCCGCGAACTGCTCACGGAGCACGACGGTGAGACGTTGCGCTACGCCCTGTTGTCCGGACACTACCGGCAAAGTCTGACCTGGAGTGAGGCCCTGATCGCCCAGGCCAAGGCGAGCCTGAGCACGCTGTACGGCACGTTGCGCGACATCGACGACGGCCAGAACGAGACTGCAGCCAGCCACCTCGACCCGGCTGCCACGCGCTACCCCGCAACCGTCCTCGAAGCCTTGCGGGACGACCTCAACACGCCTCAGGCACTGGCGGCGATGCATGCCCTGGCAGCCGAGATCCGCCGCGCCGAAGACATCGAAAAGACCCGCGACCTCCGCTCCCAACTGCTCGCCGGCGGCGCTCTGCTTGGCATCCTCGGCAAGACGCCGAGTGCATTCTTCCGCGGCGACGACGCGGACGTTGACGCGATCGACGCATTGATCGCAGAGCGGAACCGGGCACGCAAGGACCGCGACTACGGCCGTGCCGACGAAATCCGTGATCGGTTGGCGGCCATGGGCGTCGAGATCGAAGACACCCGGGACGGGACACGATGGAAGCGTGCGTGAGGGTAGCGGGTATCTAGCGCCCGCTTGTGTCGGAAAGGCCGAGATGGTCGATGTCGATGCCGCCCCAGCGATCACGAAGATACTCGGCGACCAAGCGCCGATGACAACGGTGCGGCTGATCCTCGCTGCACAGCAAGCACGCATCGGCAACCAGGCTCTCTGGCATGGTCTCTTCGATGCGACGTTCGCGCATCAGGTCGAGAAACTGTCGCTCATAGGTCGTCCAGTCCACCTGACCCTTCCGATAGGCCTTCAGCATGTCGGCCGTCGGGGCCAGATTCGGGGCGTGGACATACTCGATGCCGCAGATCTCCGCCAAGAAAAACGCGAGGTCGTCCTTCTTGGCGAAGGCGGAAAGCTGGGAGGCATTATTCAGACGCACGTCGACGATGCGCTTGGCGCCGGAGCGGGACACCAGTTCGAAGAAGCGTCGTGCCGGCTTTTGAGTGAATCCGATCGTGAACACGTTCATACGGTCCGCCCCGATCCGCTAGCCCGGTCAACCAAGCCGCATCCGTTCCACGCCGACGACGCGATCGTAGAGCAGGTACAGGCCGACCACACAAGCGAGCAGGATTCCGCCGAGAGCCGCGGCCAAGCCCCAGTTCAGCGACTGTTGCATGTGGTAGGCGATCATGTTGGAGATGAGCTGACCGGTACGCCCGCCGACCAGGGCCGGCGTGATGTAGTAGCCGATTGCCAAGATGAACACGAGGAGCGAGCCTGCCCCTACGCCGGGTAGCGTTTGCGGCCAGTAGACGCGACGGAAGGCTTGGCCGAAGCTGGCCCCGAGCGAAGCTGCCGCACTCATGTGCAGCGACGGGATCGTCCGCATGACGGCATAGAGCGGCAGCACCATGAACGGCAGCAGCACATGGGTCATCGCGACGATCGTGCCGGTCATGTTGTAGATCATCTGCAGGCGCTCCTCGTCGTCCAGGACGCCGGTCGTCACCAAGAGGTCGTTGACGACGCCGCGCGATTGCAGAAGCACGATCCAAGCCGTGGTGCGCACCAGCAGGGACGTCCAGAACGGTACGAGGACCAGGAGGAGCAACAGGTTCGCGCGCGTTGGCGGCGCGTGGGCGATCAAGTAGGCAACCGGGTAGCCCAACAGCAGGCACAACACGGTGATGCTCGTGCTGACCACCAACGTCCGTAGCAGGAGCGGAACGTAGATCCGCAATTCCTCCGGCTGCCGAACGATCTCGTCGCGGGCGCCCTGATCGAGATCGAGCGCATTCAGATAATGGCGGGGCGTAAGTCGCTCGCCAGCGCGACGCACCGCCCGCCAGGTACCGGGATCCTCCCACGCATCGGCGGCCGCCACGACCGCATCCCGCCACGGCGCCGGGGCATCCGGATCAATCTGGGCGTTGCGCAGCCTCCGCGCCGTCCTGGTGGTCACGCTGCGCAGCCCACTCTCGACTCGATTCAACCGCGTGGCAACCTGACCGACCGTTCGCGACTCCAGGGCTGCGACCAACTCGCCCGCGAGCGCCGCGAATACGGCTTCGTCGGGAACGCCTTCGCCATCCCAGGACTCGAGCGCGCGCATGGTCTCGGGCAACGCGTCGGCAACCACGGGGTCGTAGACGCTGCGCACCAGCATCGCCGCAAGCGGCGCGAGAAACGTGACCGCGATGAAGGCGACCAGTGGCAAGGTCAGCCCGACGGCCCGCAGCGTCGGCCCCCGTTTGGCTAGCGATGCCATTTTCTTCAGCGCCTCAACGCGCCTTGGAAGGTGTCACGTTCAACGCGCGAGCCATGCCCCGAATCGCTCATTGACCTCATCGGCGTGATCGGCCCACCACCGCCAGTCGTTTTGCAGGGCACGGGCCAGGTTGGCGGGCGTGGTCGGCATGTGCGGTGCCATCTCGACACCGGTCTCCAAGTGCGTCGTGACCAAGGAAGTGCCCGAACGCCGGGCCGGACTGTAGGAGATGTACTTGCTGATGCCGGCCATGATCGCTGGTTGGGCCGCGAATGCGAGCAAGGTGCGCGCCTCGTCGAGGCGCTCCGTGCCCGCCACGATGCCGAAGCCGCCGCTGTCCAGCACCTGACCGTCCCAGACCACGACGAACGGCTGCTGCTCGAGGACCTGGGCATTGAAGATGCGGCCGTTGTACGCCGTACTCATCGCCACTTCGCGATCCGCCAGCAATTGCGGCGGCTGGGCACCCGCCTCCCACCAGACGATGTGCTCCTTGATGGTGTCGAGTTTCGCGAAAGCCCGCGACATCCCCTCGGGCGTTCCCAGGGTGTCGTAGACATCGGCGAGCGGGACACCGTCCGCGATCAAGGCGAACTCCAGGTTGGCATACGGTACCCGGCGCATTCCGCGTCTCCCGGGAAACTTCGCCAAGTCGAAGAAGTCCTCGATCGTGGTCGGCCGGGCGTCCGGGAAGTCTTCGGCGTTGTACGCATAAACCGTGGAATAGAACAAGGTACAGCCGCCGCACTCGGTGACGGTGTCGGGCAGGTAGTCGTCCTGCGCGGGCGTCCCGTCGGCCGCAGCCGGCATGCCCTCGATGTCGACTAGCTCCAGCAGCCCCTCGTCGCAGCCCCGGACGAGGTCCGGCAACTCGAGGTCGACCACGTCCCAGTGCACGCGTCCCGCCTCCACTTGGGCCCGGATCTGGGCCAAGCCACCGTTGTAGTCCTCCATGCGGGTCTCGATACCGGTTTCCTCCGTAAACGGGTCCAGGATTGCGCGCTGGCTGGCACGTCCGTACGAGCCGCCCCACGAGACCACCGTGATGGCCTGCGCCACGGCGCTGGCCGCCACCAAGGACAGCCCCAGGCTGATGAGCCACTTGTATGTCGTCATCCGTATGCTCCTCGAAAACAGTTAAACGTCTGGTGTCAGCCGGCGTCCGGAACCAGTGCCCGACAGTCCGTCGGCGTCCAGCCGATGCGGACCCGGTCTCCAGGCAATACGGCGCCGTGGCCTACGATGTTGGGAATCTTCAGGACAAAGTCCGCCTCATGACCCATCGTTGCACGCACCAGCAAGTGATCGCCCAAGAAGATGACGTCGCTGACGGGCACAAGGAACTCGTTGCCGTACGTGCCCGGATCGGGTGCCAGGCCAATGCGCTCCGGGCGGACGGCCAGCACGACGGCATCGCCGACGGCCCGGGGCGAAACCAGGAACGCGGTGATCGTGTGCTCGCCGGAGGCCACCTGGCAGAAGTCGCCGTCGATGTCGACGATGTCGCCGTGCAACAGGTTGTTGTCGCCAATGAAGGTCGCGACGAACGGCCGCTCCGGTTCTTCGTAGAGCACCTCGGGGGCTGCCACCTGCTCTATTCGGCCGCGGTTGAAGACGGCAACGCGGTCCGACATTACCATCGCTTCCTGCTGGTCGTGCGTGACGTAGATCACGGTTACCTCGAGTGCCCGTTGGATACGCCGGATCTCGAACTGCATTTCCTCGCGTAGGCGACGGTCCAGGGCACCGAGCGGTTCGTCCATGAGCACGAGCCTAGGCTCGAAGACCAGCGCCCGGGCAATGGCCACACGCTGCTGCTGGCCGCCCGAGAGTTCCCCGGGCCGCCGCGCCTCGAAGCCTTCAAGGCGAACCAGGCGCAGGGCTTCGAGGACGCGCTCCTCCGCGTCCGCCTTGGCCATGCCACGCACTTCGAGGGGAAACTTGAGGTTTTCGCCCACCGTCAAGTGCGGAAACAAGGCGTAGTTCTGAAACACCATACCGATGTCCCGCTGGCGAGGGGGAACATCGTGGATCGTCCGTCCGGCCAAGCGGATCGCCCCCCGGGTCGGCGCTTCGAAACCCGCGAGCATCATCAGGCAAGTGGTCTTGCCGGAGCCGGATGGCCCGAGCAAGGTCAGGAACTCCCCCTCCTGGACGCTCAAGTGCAGGTCGCGAACGACCTCGGTCTCGCCGTCATAGCTCTTGTATACGCCTTCAAACTCCACATAGGCGTTGGTCCCGGCGTTCAAGCTGGCGATCCAAGTCTCGTCTGCACGTAAATTATACGGGCGCTTAACAGTTCAGTCGGTTCGGCTGCCACGCCGACGCAGCCACTCGACCGCACCCATCAGGAGGAGCGCGAACGCGATCAGGAAGGTCGCCACGGCCAGTATGGCCGGACTGATCTGCTCGCGGATGCCCGACCACATCTGGCGCGGAATGGTGCGCTGGTCGATGCCGCCCATGAACAGCACGGCCACCACTTCATCGAAGGAAGTGGCGAACGCGAACAAGGCGCCGGAGAACACCCCCGGTGCGATCAGCGGCAACTGGATCCGTCGGAACGCTACCCACGGCCCCGCCCCGAGACTGGCCGCCGCGCGGGTCAGGTTGACGTCGAAGCCGGCCAGCGTCGCGGTGACAGTGATCACGACAAAAGGCGTGCCAAGAGCCGCGTGTGCAAGGATCAGCCCAAGGTGGGTCTGCGCTAACCCTAAGCTCGAGTAGAAGAAGAAAAAGCCCGCCGCCGAAATGATCACCGGCGTGACCATCGGCGAGATCAGGAGGCCCATGACCAGTGGCCGCCCCGGCATGGCCGGGTTTGCCAGTCCGAGCGCGGCCAAGGTGCCAAGCACCGTTGCCACCACCGTTGCCGAGATACCGATCACCAGGCTGTTGACGAGTGCACGCAGCCACTCCTCGTCCTCGACGATCGATGCGTACCAGCGCAGTGAATAGGCGTCGGCATCGAACCGCAGCATGCCCTCGGTGAACGTGAAATACGGTTCCGCGTTGAAGCTGAGCGGCACGACGACGAGGATCGGCGCGATGAGGAAGACCAAGACGGCCGCACAGAATGCGACGTGCGCGTAGTGCGAGGCGCGTTCCCGCGGCGAGGAAGGCGTCATCCGGAGGGCCTCACCGCGGCCATGCGGCGGCTGCGGTTCTCTACGGCAAGTGTCAAGATTCGCGCGTTCAAAAACCGCACACTCCGTGGCCATGGATACGCAACATATTAGTCAATTTGTGGCGCACGCATGGGAGGCCGACATCCTGCCGACCCTGCGCGAGTACATCCGCATCCCCAACAAGTCGCCTGCCTTCGAGCCGGACTGGGACTCGCTGCCGCACATGCGCGACGCCGTCGACCTACTCGCCAAGTGGGTTGGCCGTTGTCCCGTGCGTGGCTTGACCTGCCGTACCGTGACCTTACCCGGGCGCACGCCGCTGCTGTATGCGGAAGTGGCCGCGAGCACCGAGTCCGCCCCGACGGTGCTGATGTACGGCCACTACGACAAGCAGCCGGAATTCGATGGCTGGGCCGATGGCTTGGGACCGTGGGAGCCGGTCATGCGCGATGGCAAGCTGTACGGTCGGGGCGGAGCCGACGACGGCTACGCTGTGTTCGCATCCTTGACGGCGATCGCGGCCTTGCAGGCCCAAGGCGCGCCACACCCTCGTTGCGTCTTGTTGATCGAGGGGTGCGAGGAAAGCGGCAGCTATGACCTACCCGCCTACATGGATGCCCTGGCTCCCGAAATCGGCCAGCCGGATCTCGTCGTCTGCCTGGACGCCGAATGCGGCAACTACGACCAGTTGTGGCTGACGACATCCCTGCGCGGAGCCGTCGGTGGATTGCTGACCGTACAGGTGCTGACGGAGGGCGTACACTCCGGGGCCGCCGGCGGCATTGTGCCGTCAAGCTTCCGCATTCTCCGGGCACTGCTCGAGCGCGTGGAGAGCGCCGAGACGGGAGCATTCGTCGCACCGCTGAACGTACCGATACCGGCAACGGTGCGCCGCGAAGCCGCTGCCGTCTCTGAAACCTTGGGCGAACTCAGTACGAGCCGTTTCCCCTGGGCGGGCCGTACGCATCCCGGAGAAGCGAATGCGGAAGAGTTGGTGCTCGCGAACACGTGGCGGCCCAGCCTCGGCGTGGTCGGACTAGGCGGCGCCCCACCAGTCGCCGTGGCCGGCAACACGCTGCGGCCGGCCACGATGGCCAAGCTGGTGTTTCGTCTCCCGCCCACGCTCGACGCGGAGACCGCGGCGGACGCGATCAAGGACATACTCGAAAACGCGCCGCCGCACGGTGCCGAGGTATCGTTCGAGATCGATCAGCCCATGGGCGGCTGGCACTCGCCGCCCCGTGCGCCATGGCTCGAAGCTGCACTCGACGAGGCGTCGCGGGCCTACTTCGGTGGCCCACTCATGACCATGGGCACGGGCGGCACGATTCCGTTCATGAAAATGCTGGGCGAGCGCTACCCCGGCGTCCAATTCGCCGTGACTGGCGTTCTCGGACCGAAGTCCAACGCGCACGGCCCGAACGAGTTCCTCCACGTCGCGTGTGCGAAACGGGTGACAGCGTGTATCGCGCACCTACTCGGCGCATGCGCGGACCTGTGAGGAAGCGCCCAACCGCCAGGCGCGGGGCTCGGTGACGCTAAGGGAGCAAACTATCCCGTTCGCGGCTGGCACGCCCGAACTGCGTGGCCAGGAAGTCCATCTGGTCGCCGAGAATCCGACCGGAGTTGGTCAATGCCAGGTATTCGGCCACGTTCGGGACATAGGGCAACGCCAGCAGTTCCATGCCGCACTCGTGCGGCAGGCGATTGCCCTTGTGGTGGTTGCAGCGCTTGCACGCTGCGACCACGTTGTCCCACTGGTCGCGACCGCCGCGCGAGCGCGGTACGACATGGTCCCGCGTCAACGAGGCATGCGGGAACAGGCGTCCGCAATACAGGCAGACGCCCCGGTCGCGGCCAAACAAGGCGGCATTGGTGAGCGGCGGTACCGAGCGCGGATGGGCCGCCCGACGACCGCCACAGGCGATGATGCTGTGGATGTCGACGCGGGTCCGGCTGCCATCGATTCTCGAATGTCCGCCGAGAAGCCG
The DNA here is from genome assembly GCA_965203685.1 of Candidatus Azotimanducaceae bacterium. Lineage (GTDB taxonomy): Bacteria > Pseudomonadota > Gammaproteobacteria > Pseudomonadales > Azotimanducaceae > VXYL01. Next base: position 2,290,108 of record OZ241908.1, on the reverse strand, counting down.
CAGAACCGAGTCCCCGTACGTCCACTTGACGAGGTCCCGGGCGTACAGGCAGACCGCTTCCTGCCAAGTTGCCCAGTCCACGGGCGCACCGGCCACGTTCAACCGTAGAATCCGCGGTACCCGTTCGTAGCTGTCCAAGGTTGCGAGCATGTCCCGACGCATAAGCGACCGGCGAAAAAACAGTGCGCAATGATGGACAAAGCCGTTTCACGAATCAACGCGGGTGGTGTTTCGCCGTCTCGGTGGCTGTCGTGGTCGCAAGCGTCGGCGCTTGCAGGACCCAGGCCCCGGAGGAGGTCCTAGGTAGCCGTAGCGCCCCCGAGGACGACTGGTTCTGCGGTGCGGGCGCCGACGGGGAGTGGGAGTGCGTGCAGGATCAGGCGCTCGTCGCCAACCCAGATTCGCGCAAGGACAAGCCAGTCGACAAGGACACGCCAGCCTCGGCTCTGGAGCCCGACGAACCGGCACCGGTCGACCGAGAGCCGGTCCTAGAGTGGCCCGCCGGGCACTACGCGGTACAGCTGATCGCGATGGAGTCCGAGCAAGCGGTCGCCGGTCTTGCCCACCGCCTCGCCATCGCCGGGTTATTGCGCGCAAGGGTCGAGAGTGACGGGCGACTCTTCCATGTCCTCCTGGTGGGACCCTACGCGGAGCAGCGGGACGCGGTGGCCGCCGCCGCTAGCCTGGTGCAGCGGATGCCAACCCTCGAGCCGTGGGTGCGCAGCGTCGGCCCCTTGCAGGAAGCCGTTCGACGGGCACAACAAGGGCCGTGAACTAGCGGGGCTCTGCGCCAGCAAGAAGCACGGACCCGCGACGGCCAGGGATTCTGATCCAACTGCGAACCAGAACCGCGGTCCCGCAAGCTAGTACCGGTACTTCTCGACTGCCTGTCCGCGCATCGAGTAGCCGGCATGGGCGAGGTAGCTGGAGTGTGCCTCCAGCCCCAGCGTCCCCGTGACCCACACTGGATCGTACATGCTCGTCAGTTCAACGGGCTCTGAGAATTCGACGTAGACGATCTGGTTCGGCGGTGGTGGTGGCTGGTGGATACAGGCGCCGAAATACGGGACCAGCAAAAAGCTGACGACCAAGTCGCCGGCGACGTCCAACGGTACGACGAAGCCCGGCAACTTGACGATCTGGCCGTCCAGTTCGGGCACGGTTTCGGCTACGGCCGTATACGGGAAATCGTCGAAAGTCGGGATTCGGGTGTGGTCGACAACCTGCGGTGGTGCCAGTTGACCCGCTGGCAGCAGGTCCGTCCACTTCAACTCGCGCACTTCGGTGGCACCGCGGGCGAAGAGCCCGACTAACGCCAGGACACCGATTAACACTGGGATACGGGACATTCGCTTCTCCAGCATCATGTCTGTTGCCCACCCGCGAGCGATGATACACGTCCGAACCCGAACGTTCGCTCAACTCAGATTCGCATCGTCAGCCCATCCGCCAGCGAATAGCGGTAGACGCGCCAAGCGGGGAACACCGCAGCGACACCGCCAGCGATGGTGACCCCGGCAACGACGGCCAAGTCGAACAAGCCAGGCGCACCACCCGCCAGCGCTAGACCGAACTCGGCCAATAGAACGGGGCGCGCCAAGACCATCGCGGCGTGCACGAGCGCGACCCCGGCCAGCGACCCCGCCGCTGCCAGCAGCAGCGCCTCGACAATCAGCAATGCGAAGATCAACCCGGGCCCGGCACCGGCGGCGCGCAAGACGGCCATCTCGCGACGCCGTTCCGTCAAGCTGGTCAAGAATGTCGTCAGCATGCCGATCAAGCCGGCGACCACGACCAGGACGGCAATGCCGAGCATCGCGGCTTCGGCAACCCCAAGCATCTCCCAAAGCTGCTGTAGTGCGACCCCTGGAATGATCGCCATCAGCGGCTCTGCCGTGTATTCGTTCACGTAGCGCTGCAAACCGAGCAGCAAGGGCCGGGAATCCAGGCCCACGATGAACGCCGTGATGCTGTCCGGCTCCAAGTGGTCGCCGCCGTGGGTATCCGCATGATCGCCGGCGTGATCGTCCGCGTGGTCTTCACGGCCGGCGCCCGCGTGGTCGTCGTCGGAGTGGTCCTCGTGGTCGTCGGCGTGGTCCGCGTCATGATCGTCGGCGTGGTCTCCATGGCCGTCGGCGTGATCGGCGTCGTGATCGTCGGCGTGGTCTCCATGGCCGTCGGCGTGATCGGCGTCATGATCGTCGGCGTGGTCTCCATGGTCTTCGGCATGGTCCGCGTCATGATCTCCATGGTCGTCGCCATGGTCGTCGTGGTCCTCTTCATGGTCGTGCGCGTGGTCGTCGCCATGTTCGCCGGCGTGGTCGTCGCCGTGGTTGTCGGCATGTTCGTCGGCGTGGTCACCATGGTCCTCGGCATGGCCGTCCCCGTTGTCCGCTGCATGCGCCGAGTCGTCATGGATCGCCTCGATGCCGGCCAAGGTGACGTGGACGGTCCGGTCCACTGGCGTCCCGGTTGGCGCAAGGATGCCCGTGACCGTGAACGGCAGGTCGTCGTGGTGCTCGAAGCTGATGTCGCCGATGCCGTGCGAGACCACGATGCTGTCGCCAACGACGTATCCGAGACTGTCGGCGACTTCCGACCCCAGCATCGCATCGCGGACACCGGCCAAACCGGTCCCAGCCACAAGCTCAAGACGCTGGTCCCGACCGTGGCGGTAGTGCTCGAGATACGCTTCCGTCGTGCCGAGCACACGGTAGCCGCGGTGCGAATCCCCAAGCGACAGCGGGATCGTCCATGCCACCTCGGGGTGCTCCGCGATGGCCTCGTAGCTGTCCCAACTGATGCCACTGGTGGCGTCGCCGATCCGGAACACCGAATACAGCAGCAGGTTGAGGGGCCCACCCCGCGCCCCGACAATCAGATCCGCGCCCGAGATCGTGTTCGCGAACCCGGCTCGCGCCTCGGTCCGTATCCGGTCGACACCGACCAGCAGCGCGACGCTCACGGCCACTGACAATACGGTGAGACCAGCCGTCAACCGGCGGTTGAGTACGCTCTTGGCCGCAAGTCCGAACAACACGGTCATGGCTACCCCTCGACCTCAGCCAGCACCGCAGCGTTCAGGCTCGCCATGGACAGGGAACGATCGAAGCGCGTCGCGAGTGAGGGATCGTGGCTCGCAAACAGCACCGCACTCCCCGCTGCGGCACATTCCTCGGACAGCAGGTCCACGAACCGAACCCGGGTGCCCGCGTCGAGCGCGGATGTCGGTTCATCCGCGATCACCAGGGCCGGCGCACCGATGAGCGCCCGCGCGGCGGCCACGCGTTGCTGCTGCCCGATGCTGAGCTCCGTGACGGGCCGCTCGACGACCTCGGCGTCGACCAGCCCCAGCCTGGCCAGCAGCCTTCGGGCCTCGTCGGCCACGGACCCGGACCGCTCGAGCGCATGGGCAGCGCGTCGCGCAGAGAATCGGCACGGCAAGGCGACGTTGTCCACGACCGAGAGGTAGGGCAGCAGGTTGAACATCTGGAAGACGAAGCCGACATGGTCGGCGCGGAACTTGTCACGTCCGGCCCCGGACATATCGGCCATTGATCGACCGAGCACGCTGACCTCGCCCTGCGATGGCACCAGGATGCCGCCCACAAGGCCCAGCAGCGTGCTCTTGCCGCTGCCGCTCGCGCCTTCGAGGAAGACGCGTTCGCCCCGGGCAACGTCGAAACTCGCTATGTCCAAGACGATGCTGTCCGGCCGGTAGCCGAAACGGACACCGCGCAGCCCGATTGCAGTCTCTGTCTCGCCCATCGGGTGTTTGCTTTCCTATTCCCGCGCCTATTCCCGCGCGCGAACCGCCGCCTCCCGCGACAGGCACCGAGTCAGCCAGGCCGCCACGTTCGGGCGGTCGGCGAAGTCTATGCCTGCAGGCCGAGCCCAGACCAGCACACCCGCGACGTTGAGGTCCGCAACGGAGAACTCATCGCCGAGCAGGTAGTCGCGGTCCGCCAGGAAGGCGTCCAACACCCGGAACGGCCGCTCCAAGGACTCGATGTCCGCCCGTGCACCGGCCTCGTCCTGCGTCACACCCATGAGGCCGCGCGACTTCTTGAGCGCGTCCAACAGCGTCCCTTCCACGGCGGTCATCACCCAGAAGCTCCAGCGCAGCGTCTGGGCCTCCTCCTCAAGCGACTTGGGTGCGAGCTTGCCGTGCTTCTTCGCCAAGTAGATGTTGATCGCCATCGATTCGCTGAGCAGGAACCCGTCGTCGTCAATCACCGGCACCTGTCCCATGGGATTGACGGCCAGCAGCGCCGCCGATGCCCCGTCCTCGCCGAAACCCGGATCGTGGTCGAATTCCAATCCCAACTCGTGGGCAATCCATAGCGCGCGCATCCCCCGGCTTTGCGGAGGACCGTAGATCGTCAGGCTCATAGCGCTTCCAGGATCGCTTCCGCCTTGCTGACCTCGAATGCGCCGGGCGCCTCGACGGCCAACTTGGTGACCACCCCGTCGTCGACAACCATCGCATAGCGCTGGGAACGCGTCCCAAGCCCAAACCCGGAGCCGTCCATCTCAAGCCCCAACGCCTGCGTGAAATCCGAGTTGCCGTCTCCGGCCATCACGAGTTCCTCGGCATTGCGGTCCTTGCCCCAGGCATCCATCACGAACGCATCGTTGACCGCCACGCAGACGATGCTGTCCACGCCCTTCGCCTTGATCTTGTCCGCGTTGGTCACGAAGCCCGGCAGATGCGCTTCGGAACAGGTTGGCGTGAACGCTCCCGGTACGGCGAACAGCACGACCTTTTTGCCCGCGAACAGCTCGCTTGTCGATACCGCGGTTGGTCGGCCATCGGCCATGACATGCAGCTTCGCATCGGGAAGCCTGTCGCCTTCTTGAATCGTCATGAGTCTTACTTCCTAGTTGCCTGAGTACAGATAAACGAGCAGTTTACTGTAAGGCCAGCAACCGAATCACCCGCATACTGCGGGTTCGCCGGCCTGCCGACGGTATAGTCGCAATTCACGCAAGCGAATCTGAGTACCGGCATATGCCTCGAAGGACCTGGCCCAACTGGAGCCGAGATCCGCTGCTCGTTTTCCTACTCATCGGTGCGGCCATTTTCGGTGCGAACGCTTGGCTGGGCGGCGATGCCGACGACCGTGTGATCGTCGTGCCGCAAACGCAAGTCGACCGCCTGGCAACGTTGTGGGAGACGCAAATGGGTCGCCCCCCGTCGGCGACCGAACTCGATGCCCTCATCGACGACCATGTCCGCGAGGAAGTCATGGTGCGCGAGGCCCAACGTCTGCGCCTCGATGAGGACGACGCGATCATCCGCCGTCGGCTGGCACAAAAGCTGTCGTTCCTCACCGAGGACGTCGCAACGCTGGACCCACCGGGCGCCGATGAACTCATGCAGTACTTCGAAGACAACCGGGCCCGTTATGCAACACCGGCGGTGGTGACGTTCAGCCACATCTATTTCAGCCCGGACCGCCGTGACGACGCAGCCGGTGACGCCCGGGGCGCCCTCGCCGTCCTTGACCCCGACACGTGGCGCAAGGCAGGCGATCCGTTCATGCTCGGCAGGACCTATGCCCACGCGAACATGGGTCGCATCGAGCGGGATTTCGGGACAGACTTCCTCACCGGCCTCGACGGGCTCGCGCCGGGTCCGGATTGGCAGGGGCCGATCGAGTCCGCCTACGGCTTCCACCTCGTTCGCGTTGATGCGAAGTCGCCCGCCGTCGGTGCGGACTATGCATCCGTCGCGTCGCGGGTCGCCCGCGACTTTGAAGCCGCCCGACGCGCGGCCGCCAACGCGGCGTACTTCGAGGATCTGATGGCTCAGTACACCGTGGTACGGCCGTGACGTCTGGGCGAGCATGGCGCCGCGTTGCGCTGGCCACCCTCCTGGCCAGTGCCGCCGTTGCCTACGGTCACGAAATCCGGCCGGCGTACCTGCAGATCGAAGAGTCGGCTCCCGGCGACTACCGCGTGCTTTGGAAGCAACCCGTCGCCGGCGTGCGACTACTCCCGATCGTGCCGGTGTTCCCGGAAGCCTGCACCGTGTCGGCGTCGACCGTGGATGCCGGCGTCCGAGACGCCCTGGTACGCCGATTCACGCTGCAGTGTCCGGACGGCCTGCACGGCGAGACCGTCGCCATCGATGGCCTCGCCGGCACGATCACCGACGTCATGCTGCAGGTCACGCTCGCGGACGGCACGCGGCTGTCCAGACTGCTGAAGCCCTCGAGTCCATCGGCAACGATCGGTGGCGACGGCCCGCAAGTGCTCGGCTACCTGCTCCTCGGCATCGAGCACCTGTTGTTCGGCTACGACCACATCCTGTTCGTGGTCTCGCTCATGTTCTTCACCGCCCCAGTTTCGCTTGTCGGGGGCAAGATGTCCGTCCATCCGTGGGCGCTCGTCAAGACCATCACAGCGTTCACGGCGGCCCATAGCGTGACGCTCTCGTTCGCCGCCCTCGACCTCGCTCGCTTACCCCAGGCGCCTGTGGAGGCTGTGATCGCGCTGTCGATCCTGTTCCTCGCCGTCGAGAAGCTGCGCGGCACGACCGATTCGATCACCGCCAAGCACACCTGGATCGTCGCGTTCGTATTCGGTCTGCTGCATGGCTTCGGGTTCGCAGGCGCACTTGCGGACATCGGACTGCCCAAGGGGAACGCCCTGCTTGCGCTGCTGCTTTTCAACCTGGGCGTCGAGATCGGCCAACTCGCGATCGTGGCCCTAGGCATCGTGCTGATCTGGGCAGTGGTGTCAGTTCGTCGGTCCGTGCCACGCCCCGTGTTCCAAGCGCCGCTCTACGTCACCGGCAGCCTAGCGGCCTATTGGCTGGTCGCCCGAGTCGCTGCGATCGTCGGCTGACGCGTACGCCTACGCCAAGACGCTACAGCACAGCCTCGATCAGGTGCGGACCACCCGCCGCCAAGGCTCCGGTCACGCCGGCGTCGAACTCCTCGCAGGTCGTCGCCTTCAACGCCGAAACGCCCTGTGCCTCGGCCAGTGCGACCCAGTCGATGTCCGGACGCGACAGGTCGAAAAGACTGGCCGCCCGCTCTCCGATGTCGTTGATGCCGAGGCGTCGGTACTCGACTTCGAGGATGTTGTATTGCCGGTTGGAAAATATCACCGCCACGAGGTCCAACTGCTCGCGGGCCGCCGTCCAGAGGAACTGATTGGTGTACATCGCACCACCGTCACCGAGGAGCGCGAATACCGGGCGGTCAGGACACGCGATCGCCGCACCGACCGCGGCGGGTCCGCCTTGGCCGATGGAGCCACCCGTCAGGTTGAGCCACGTGTGCCGGACAGAACGTTGCATGGCCGGATAGGCGGCCCCGCCGCCGCCCGAGTCGACCGCCACGATGCAGTCGTCCGGCGCTCGCGCGGCGAGGGTCGTGGCCACTCCACGGATGTTCAACGGCCCGTTCTGGAGCTCTGGCCGGGGGCTCGGTGCCAACAGGGGTGCCGACGCATCGACCGCCTCGGCTAGATCGTCGAGCGCTTGTGCGACGTCCTCGTGCCGGTGCGCCACGCGATGGACCCCGCAATGCTCAGGCACAAGGTCGCTCGGCAAGTTGCGGTAGGCGAAGAAACTCACCGGCCGCTCGCCGCCGAGGAGTACGAGCTTCCTGACGGATGCGAACATTTCCATGATCTGTTCGGGGAAGTACGGCAGCCGGTTGACCACGGGGAGGTCGGGTCCGGCTTCGACCCGGGCCGGGAAAGTCGGCGAAAAGACCCGGCAGCCGGTTTTCCCCGCTATTCGGCCAGCAGCGGTGACACCCCGTTCCGTCAAGCCGTTGCCGTCCACCATCAGCACTGTTTGCGCATCGATCTCGGCGGCGGCCGCTTCGATCACGTCGGCGGAAACACGCGGCTTGGCCACCGCCGCATCGAAGCTCGCAGACTTGGCGACCGTTCTGCCGGGGCCCCAGGCACAGTCCGCGGGCAGGATCAGCGTAGAGATCCCGCCACGGGGATCCGGGCTCGGCGACATCGCCGAGCGAACGGCATCCGCAGTATCGAGCCCCGCCCCCTCGCTGGTGCGGGATGTGCGGATCCAGGCGGACACGGGCTTGGCAACTGCCTCGATGTCCGAGGTCAGCGGCGCATCGTAGGCGACATGATGGACGGCGTGGTCGCCGACGACGTTGACCAAGGGCGTCGCCGCCCGACGACAGTTGTGCAGGTTGGCGATCCCGTTGCCGAGACCGGCGCCTAAGTGCAGCAGCGTAGTGGCCGGGACACCTTTCATGCGCCCGAAGCCATCTGCGGCGCCGGTACAGACGCCCTCGAAGAGACAGAGCACCGCCCTAGTCTCGGGCACCGCGTCGATGGCCTGCACGAGGTGCATCTCCGACGTGCCGGGGTTGGCGAAACAGGTGTCCACTCCGTGCGCGAGCAAGGTGCGGATGACGCTTTGTGCACCGTTCATGAATCTTATCCGTGGATAGAGGGGAAGAGAATCTGGCTCCGGCAGTATACTCGCCGCCTTGCGACCAGCCGACGAAGTGCCCATGGCCTACGCGTTCACTCGCCTTACTACTGCGGACCGGAACTTCACCGCCGTCCATCAGACATTGCGCGCCGACGACTACGCCGCGCTTAAGCCCGCATCGCTCTGGGGCGCATTTCACGGCCTGTTTGGCGTCGGGTCCAACGAACTGATCGTCGTCAGCTACGGCGACGTGGCCGGCGTTGACGGCGCCCTTGCGGCGACCCCCGGTGTTGTCAGCGTGGACACGCTGCTGATCGAACCAACCGTGCGGCCAACCACGGACGAGCCCCGTACCCGCGAAGGCCTCTACGTATTTCGGTTCTTCGACGTCGACCACAAGGACGTGGATGAGATCGCCGCCCTGTCCTTCGAGGCGTGGAAGGACTTCGAGACTGCGGACGTCTACGATGCCGTGCCCCAGGGCCTGTTCCGACAGCAGGATGTCAGTGCCGCCCGGGGACGGATGCTCCTATGCACCTGGTACGACGGCCTCAATTCCTGGCAAGCGTCGCGCACGCCGCCCGGTCGCGCCTCGGAGAACTTCCGCAAGCGCCACCTGCTGACCCAAGGCACGATCGCCTTTGCCACGCGCCTGCTTCCCGCATGAAGCCCGAGGAGCAGGCCCTGTTCGCCAACGACACGTTCTACCTGGCCTTCGCCCAGAAGGATTTCGACGTCATGGCGCGTCTCTGGGCCAAGAACCACCCGACCCTGTGCATCCATCCGGGCTGGCCGGTCATCACCGGTCGCGGCGAGGTGGTTGAAAGCTGGCGCCGGATCCTCGGCAATCCTGACCAGCCCGGCATCGACTTCTACAACGCCACCGCGCAAACCGTGGGGGATATGGTCTTCGTGACCTGCTACGAAGAGTTGCCGGGATCCATCTGCGTGGCGACGAACGGCTTTGTCAGCGAACGCGGCGAGATGCGCATGTTCCACCACCAATCCGGCCCGTGCGCCAACCCGCCGGAGCCGACAGGTCCCGGGGGAAGCAAGGCGTCCTAGTGGCTCGGACCCGCGCTGGACGCGGACGCGCCCACCTTTCACATCCCGGTTAGTAGCCCTCGAGTTCGCCGTACCGATTGCGATGGAAGTTGACGTCGCCGAAGGTCTGCTCGGTGACCGCCGCCCGCTTGATGAAGAAGCCGATGTCGAACTCGTCGGTCATGCCAATGCCGCCGTGCATCTGAATGCCCTCACGCGACACGGTGTGGAACGTCTCGCCGACCTTCGCCTTCGTGAGGCTCGCTAGCTTGGCGACCTCCTCGCGGCCGCGGTCCTCGTCCAATGCGGTAAGCGCCTCGAGAACGCACGACTTCGACAGTTCGATCTCGCAGAACATGTTGGCGGCACGGTGTTTCAGGGCCTGGAACGACCCGATCGGAACGCCGAACTGTTCACGATCCTTCAGGTACTGAACTGTCCTGTCGAAGCACTCTTGCGTGCTGCCGAGCATCTCGGCGGCGATGCCGATCCGAGCGATGTCCAACGCGGGATCGAGCACATCGGCACCCTTGCCCAACTCGCCGATCAGCGCATCGCCACCGACGGCGACGTCAGCCAACTCGACATTGGCCGCGTTGCGGCTGTCGACCATCTTCGTACGCGTCACGGTGACGCCGTCGGCACCCGCGTCCACGAGGAAGAGGGAAATCCCGTCCCGGTCTCCGGCCGAACCGGACGTCCGCGCAGCGACGATCAGCTTGTCCGCGACATGCCCGTCGAGCACGAACTTCTTGCTCCCGGAGATGGTGTAGCCATCACCGGAGGCTTGCGCGCTCGCTGCAACGCCGTACGGACTGTGGCGGTGCGACTCCTCGAGGGCCAACGCCAGCAGCAACTCCCCGCCGGCGATCTTGGGCAGCAACTCGGCCTTCTGCGCGTCGCTGCCACCGATATTCACGATGGTGCCTCCCAGCCACACGGTCGCGAACAATGGACTGGCCGCCAACGTGCGGCCGGTCTCTTCCGTGACGACACCCAGGCCCTTGTAGCCGAACGCCAAGCCGCCGTGTTCCTCGGGAAAGGGAATGCCCGCCCAGCCAAGCTCCACCATCTGGGACCAAGTGTCGCGGTCAAAGCCGTCAGCGCTGTCATCGTCGCGCAACTTGCGCAGTTGGCCGATCGGCGCGTTTTCCTCGCAGAAGCTCTTGGCAGAATCTCTGAGCATGTTCTGCTCGTCGTTGAGAATCATCGGCATGGGTCGTTCCCCTAAACTGGTGCGACGATGATATGTCAGGAAGCGCGCGGGAAAGAACCCCTGCTATGGCGCGCTCGATGCCCATGCAATCCAGCGCGGTTATGGGGCACTGGCGCCTAGGTTTCGAAAACTGCGCGCAAGTGTAAGGATGGGACCGTCGCTAGAGGGCCAAAGAAAGGGAACGCCATGAGTGAAGTCATCGCCACCGACTTGAGCAACACCGATTGGGCGGCGCTGGTCGCCGACCTCAACCGCTACCTGCGTCTGCGCACGACGCCGATCGGCATGAAGATGTTCGAGACGGTCGAGGACATGGCCGCGGTGCCGAGGATCCGCCGTCCCAAGGACATCCACACGACCGACCAGATCGTCGGTCAGGCGAGCCGCAACGGCTGGACCGTCGGCATCACGGCCGACGACCTCGTCGGGGACCAGTGTCGCGCGGTAATCGGGCTTTCACCGCGCGACGAGTCGTGGCTTTCGGGCGACCGGATGGCGGGGGTCTGGTACGAGACCCAGGAAGACGCCGCGAAGCACCAGCACGCCATGGACCTGGCACCGTTTGGCAAGCACGCGGCGATGGCCGTGAGCCCGCTCGCGAGCGGTCGGCTGAACCCGCCGGACATCGCGTTGATCTATGCCACACCCGCACAGATGATACTTTTTATCAATGGGTTACAGTGGACTGGTTACAAAAAGCTTGAATGGGGATGCGTGGGTGAGTCCGCATGTGCCGACTCCTGGGGACGCGCGCTCGCGACCGGCGAACCGAGCCTCTCACTGCCGTGCTTCGCCGAGCGTCGCTACGGGGGCGTCATGGAGGACGAGCTGCTCATGGCGATTCCGCCCGGGTTCCTGCCGAAGATCGTCGCTGGCCTCGATCACCTGTCGCGCAACGGGCTGCGCTATCCGATCCCGCAGTACGGGATCAACAACGACGTTCGCGCCGGCATGGGTGTGAGCTACGGCTAAAGCCCATGACACGCCCGTGACACGCCGCGGTCGCTTTTCGGCTACGGTTCGCGCCCATGCTGGATGAGTTCGGGATCGTCGGCGTCTCGTGGCGCCAGGACGGCAGCGAGGCGCTGGCGCGCTACGCGCTTGGCGATAGCGATCAGGCCGAGCGGCTGCGTTCATTCGGCCACGACAGGGGGCTGCGCGAGATCGCGTACTTGGAAACCTGCAACCGGGTCGAAGTGATCTTCCTGCGCAACGCCGAGGACGGTCGTGCGGATCTGCGTCCGGCTGTCTATACACTGCTCACCGGCCGAGCTGCACAGCCGGGGGAAGCCGAGCGTGTCCTCAAGGCTTGGCAGGGCGAAGGCGCTTGCGAGCACCTGTTCCTGGTTGCCGCGGGCCTCGACTCGGCGGCGCTTGGCGAGACCGAGATCGCGGGGCAAGTCCGTGCGAGCCGGGATCTAGCTCGCGGAAGCGAGTTGATCGGCCCCGGTCTGGAGCTGTTGTTCGAGGACGCCTTGCGTGTCGCCGGAGCCGTCCGCGACCGCACCCGCCTGGCCGAGGGCTCCATCTCGCTCGCGGAACTCGCCGCCGGCCACATCCTGGCGCGCCTTGCCCAATCCGAAAAGCCACGACCCACGGCGCTGGTCGGCGTGTCGGCGATGACCGAGCGCGCCGCTCTCTCCCTGGACAAGGCTGGCGCTCCGTTCGTCGTCGTCAATCGCACCTTGCCTAACGCCCGCGCCCTTGCGGAGCGCTTCGGTGTTCCGTGCCTATCCCTCGCCAGTTTTCGGTCGGAACCGCCACCCGTCGATGCGATCCTGTCCGCGACGGGGGCACGCACACCCATCATCGATGATCAGTTTTTCGCCCGACTCGCCGCCAACGGCGCGAATCGACCACCGCTGTGCGTCGACATGGGCGTGCCGCCGGACATCGACCCCGCCGCTTGTGCCAAGGCCGGTGCCCGGCGAGTCGGCATGGACGACATCGTCCTGGAAGCCGAGTGCAACCGGGAAGCCCGTGTCGCCCAAGCGGCGGATGCCCGCGAAATGGTCGATGCCGCCCTCCCCCAATTCCGCGAACGCCTGACCGACCGTCTGTACGGTGCCCTGTTCGCCAACCTCCAGGCGCACTACCAGGAGACCGCACGCCTCGGGGCCGAGCGGCTACTGAAGTCGCTAAGGCATCTCGACCTCGAGGACCGGGAGACCATCAGCCGTTGGGCGGCTGGACAAGCTAAGCGGTTCGCGCATCTGCCCACGGTGGGAGTCCGCAACCTGCTGTTGAATGGCCCCGATGGCGGGCTCGACGCCTTCCTGGATGGACTCGACGCCAAGCTTGTGGCCAAGTTGCGCCGAACTGCATCCGCACAGACCCCGGATGGAACAAACGATGATCCTCAAGCGTGATCCGCCCAAGGCACTGCAACTCGGCTTCCTCGCCCTCCTAGTCATCTGTGTCGCCCAGGTGGCCTGGTGGATCGCCGACCAAGCCCGGCTGGCAGGTGGCGAGCGGGATCGCCTGACGGCGCTCTATCGAGCGGAAGCGGGGGCCATGACGGCGATCCTCGGAGATGCGCAGGCACCCGTACAGGCTGAACGGACGCTCGCCGATGCGTTCCCGCATCTGCGGATCGAAAACGGAGTCGCCACGATCCGCGGCACGGCAATCGCGCTCCTCGAGGACGATGCTGCCTCACGAATCAACCGCTACGCCTGGGAAGGTGGCTTCTTCCTGCTTGTCCTTCTCGCCGGCATGGCGATCCTGACCCGGGCGATCCGCTTCGACGCCGACTTGCGCCGTCGGCAGCAGAACTTCCTCGCGTCGGTTTCCCACGAGTTCAAGAGTCCGCTCGCCAGCATGCGGCTGTCGGCCGAGACACTGATGATGCGCGCCCCCGACCCGGACAGCCGCCATCTCGGACAACGCCTGCTCGAGGACGGGGAGCGGTTGCTACGCATGGTCGACAACCTGCTCAATACCGCCCAGCTCGAGGACGGCCGCTTGAGCCTCCAGCCCGAGTCGATCGCAGTACGCGCCGTGGTCGAGGCCGCAGTCGCAGACTACGAGGAACTGGCCCGCGTCCACGGGATCACGATCAGCCAGGACGGTGCGCGCGACTTGGCCGTCGAAGCCGATCGCGTCGCCATCGAAACCGTGTTGCGCAACCTGCTCGACAACGCCATCAAGGCGTGCCTGGACGGCGACGGCAAGCACGTGCGCATCCACGCCAGCGCTACCGACGACGGTCGATCCATCAGGGTGGGCGTCACCGACGACGGTGTCGGGTTCCCGCCGGGCGACGCGGCGAAGCTCTTCGGAAAGTTCTACCGGCAAGCCCAGAATCCGCGCCGCGCCACACCCGGTAGCGGCCTCGGGCTGTACCTCGTGCGCCGGCTGACGAAACTCTCCGGTGCCACGGCGGGCGCGACGAGCGAAGGTCTTGGACAAGGGGCCGAGTTCACGGTGGTCTGGCCGCGGGCGAGGGGAACGTGAACGGAGCGCGGATTCTTGTCGTCGACGACGAGCAGCACCTCGCCACGGGGATCCAGGAGAACCTGGAAGCCGAGGGGTACGTTGCCCAAGCCGCACATGACGGTGGCGAGGGTCTGCACATGGCGCTGACGGAGCCCCACGACCTCATCGTGCTCGACGTTTCCATGCCGAACATGGATGGTTTGACCCTGTGCCGGGAACTGCGCCGCAACGGCAATCAGACCCCGGTGCTCTTCTTGACCGTCCGTGGAGCACCGGAGGACCGCATACGGGGTCTGGAAGCGGGCGGCGACGACTACTTGGCCAAGCCCTTCCACCTGCGCGAGCTTCTGCTCCGGATCGCGGCGATCCTGCGTCGCACGGCCTGGTACCAGACGACCGGTGCGAACCTTGCCTTCGGCGGCAACGAGGTGAACTTCCACACCTACCAAGCCCTCGCTTGGGACGGCGCCGAACACACGTTGACGCACAAGGAGGCGATGATCCTCAAGTGCCTGTCGGAGCGTGCCGACGAAACGGTCGGTCGCGAGGAGATCCTGGACAAGGTCTGGGGCTTCGAGGTGTTCCCTTCGACGCGCACCATCGACAACTTCATCGTACGTCTGCGCAGGCGTTTCGAACGCGACCCCGAGCAGCCGATGTACTTCCACACCGTGCGCGGTGTGGGATACCGGTTCACGCATGGCGATGACGTCGAACAACCGCGCAAGGGAACCGGGTGATGGTCGAAACACCGCTGCTGCTCAAAGCGGTGCGCCGCGAGCCGGTGTCGCGGCGCCCGGTGTGGATCATGCGCCAGGCCGGCCGCTACCTGCCCGAGTACCAAGCCTTGCGCCACGGGCGCTCGTTCAAGGACCTGGCGCAATCGCCGGACCTGGCGACCGAAGTCACGCTCTTGCCGTTGAAGCGTTACGCATTGGACGGGGCAGTCGTCTTCGCCGACATCATGAGCCCGTTGCCGGCACTGGGCGTCGAGTTCGACTTTGCACCCGGGCCCGTCGTGGCCAATCCGATCCGAAGTCACAAGGACGTGGCCTCGCTCCCAGCGCCCGACGGCTCGGTGTTCGCGCCCGAGGTGCTCGAGACGCTCACCGCGGTACGCGCCGCCGTCGCGCCGGAGGTCGCCGTGCTCGGCTTTTGCGGAGCACCCTGGACATTGGCCGCCTACCTTGTCGAGGGCCGTGGCGTGAAGGATTTCCCAACGCTGCGCGCGTTTGCCGCCAGCGAGCCGGAAGCACTTCACGCGTTGCTCAAGAAACTCTCCGATGCCATGGCGGACTATCTCATCGCCCAAGGGCAGGCCGGCGCGGATGCCGTACAGGTCTTCGACTCCTGGGCCGGCCTCCTGTCGCTCAACGACTGGCAGCGGCTCATTCGCCCGCATCTTGAGTCCATGCTGGACGCCGTCGGTCAAGCTGGCGTCGCAAGGATCCTGTTCCTGCAGAACGCCCCCCATCTCGTGGATGCGTACGCCAATCTGCCCTGCGAAGTCTTGAGCGTCGACTGGCGCGTCGACATCGCCGACGCCCAGCGACGCCACCCCCACTTGGCTCTCCAGGGCAACGTAGACCCGGCCATACTTCTCGGCGGTCCGAACCCGACCCGAACTGCGGTGCAGAAGCTCTTGCGTGACACCGATGCGCAGGGCCACATCGTTAACCTCGGCCATGGCATTCTGCCCACGACGCCGCTCGAGAGCGTGGCGGCGTTCGTCGATGCCGTACACGAAGAAGGCGACCGACGCGGCCGCACGATGTCAGTGGACGGGCAAGCGCCGCCGCGCCGAGACCCGGCTGAGCAGCGCTAAGGAGACCAATGGACCTGAGCGAACGAGGCCGCCGCGATGGCGCTCCGATCAGCCTGAACCGCCGGCTGTTCATGAAATTCACGGCGTTTGGCAATGCGGATCCAGACGCGGCCATGGCGGCGCTTACCGAAGCCGGCGTCGAAGGCGCCATGTACCTCGACGTCAACGACCCACAAGGCATCGGGATCGTCGCGCTTAGTGAGGACCCCACCGATTTCGTGACCGCATTGCGGTCGCTATTCCGCGGGCCGCCGTTCCAACAGATGGCCCACAAGGCGGAGTACGACATGCTCGGCCGGACCTATGCGATCGGCTACGAGAGCGATCTCGAAGAGACCCTGTTCGGCCGGCCACGCTCACGCATTCTCGATCCCGACCTCAAGTGGGCGGTGTGGTACCCGCTGCAGCGTAGCAAGGGCTTCTACCGGCTCCCATCCGAGCGTCAGCGGCAAATCCTCGCCGAGCACGGCGGTGTCGGCCGCCGCTACGGAGAGGCCGGACTCGCCGCCGATGTACGCCTCGCCTGTCACGGCCTCGACAAGGCCGACAACGACTTCGTCATCGGCCTGCTCGGTCGCGACCTGCACCCGTTGTCCGCCGTGGTCCAGGAGATGCGTGCGACCGAGCAGACCTCGCAATACCTGGACCGCCTGGGGCCATTCTTCGTCGGCCACACGGCATGGCAGAACCCAGTTGGCCAGCGATGAACGCGCAGGAATACGACGCCGTCCTAGTGGTTTCGTTCGGTGGCCCGGAGTCCGAGGCCGACGTCATGCCGTTTCTGGACAACGTCATGGCGGGCCGACCCGTTCCCCCGCCGGTCAAGGCCCGCATCGCCGCGCGCTACCATCGCTTCGGCGGCGTCAGTCCCATCAACGCGCACACGCGCGCGTTCATTACGGCGCTCCAACACGAACTGGCAACACACGGCCCTGACCTGTCCGTCTACTGGGGGAACCGCAACTGGCACCCCTTTCTGAAGGACACGGCGCGCCAGATGGTCGCCGACGGTGTTCGCGACGCCCTCGTCTACATCACCAGCCTGTTCAGTTCCTACAGCGGATGTCGCCAATACCGCGAGGACCTCTACCGCGCGATGGAGGGCTTGCCGGACGCGCCGCGCTTGCACAAGTTGCGGTCTGGCCATAACCATCCGGGTTTCATAGCCGCCATGGCGGACCGACTGCGGTGTGCCGTGGACAGCGTCGAGGAACCGGTGGCGGTGCTGTTCACAGCGCACAGCCTGCCGGTCGCGATGGCTCGCCATGCGGACTATGAGGACGAACTGCGCGATGCTTGCA
This sequence comes from Candidatus Azotimanducaceae bacterium, assembly GCA_965203685.1. Lineage (GTDB taxonomy): Bacteria > Pseudomonadota > Gammaproteobacteria > Pseudomonadales > Azotimanducaceae > VXYL01. Next base: position 2,272,856 of record OZ241908.1, on the reverse strand, counting down.
CCCTGGTTGCCAAGGCCGCTGGTGTCACCGCGTTTGACCTTGCCTTCCAGAGCAACAACGCGCGGACTGGCATGCCCTGGCTCACACCCACGATCGAAGACGCCCTGACCGCTGCCCGCGAAGCCGGGCACAGGAACGTCGTCGTCGTACCGATCGGTTTCGTCTGCGACCACATGGAAGTCATGCTGGATCTCGATGTCGAAGCGCGCGGACATGCGCACGAACTCGGGCTCAACATGGTGCGCGCCGCCACGGTCGGAACGCACCATGACTACGTCGGCATGGTGCGCGACCTCATCGTCGAGCGCGTCACCGGTCGCTCCGACCGCCCAGCCCTGGGCACGAGCGGGCCGCGACCGGATGCCTGCGCCGCCAACTGCTGCCTCTCCGGGAGGCCCGGCCCTCCCCTGCCGGCCCTTTGCGGACAAGACTGAGCCGTGCGCGAAACCAACCGCTGCGATGTCGTCGTCGTTGGGGCCGGTTTCGCCGGACTTGCGGCAGCACTCCACCTCGAAGACGCGGGCGCGGACGTCCGCGTCATCGAGGCGCAAGGCCACGTCGGCGGGCGCATTCGTTCCATAAGGCGCGGCGACGGCCTCGAGGAAGCCGGCGGCGCGACGATCGGCGGTGGCTACCGGGCGGTCACGGATGCGGCGACGCGCTACGGCGTCGATCTGATCGACGCCACGCCGATGCTCAAGTTCTTCCGCGAACAGGAACTGGTCCTCAACGGCGAGATCATCCGCCAGGCGGAATGGCCAGCCCACCCCGCCAACGCGTTCCCGGACGGCGACCGGCACCAGATGCCATGGGCCTACGGCCGGGTTCTCACCGCGCGACACAACCCGCTGTCGTCGCCGGATGTCGGCGACCCCGGCGCGCGAGATTACGACGTCGCCATGCACGACTGGCTCGGTAGCCTAGGGTTGAGCGTCGAGGCCATCGCGTTGGCGCACGGCATCAACACGAGCTATGGGCTTGATGCTCGCGACGTGTCGGCGCTGACCATGCTGAGCCGTGCGGCGTTTTCGATTTCCCAGCGCAGTCAAACCCCGGCGGGTGTAGTCGGCTACACGGCGCGCGACGGCGTGCAGCGAATCCCCGAAGCGATGGCGGCCGCCTTGCGTCACGAAGTCCGCCTGAACGCCGCCATGGTTGCCATCGACGACACCGGTAGCCGCGCGAAAGTGACCTGCGCCGACGGCGAGACCTATGTGGCCAACAGCGTCGTTTGCTCGCTGCCGTTCCCGGTCTTGCGTACGATCGCCATCGATCCGCCACTCGGCGGGGCGCAGGCTGCAGCAGTCGCAAACCTGCCTTCGCAGCCGATGACGCAGGTCTATCTCGACTGTGCGTCCGAATTCTGGGATGCGGACGGTTACAGCCCTAGCCTCTTCACCGACGGCGTTGCGGGCATGGTGGCCGCAGCCCGGCGGGGCGAGAAGCCGGCCGAGGTCACGGGCTTGACCGCTTGGGCCATGGGCAGAAACGCCGCCCGCCTAGATGCGCTGTCCGATGTCGAGGCCGGCGAGGCGGTGATCGCTGAAATCGAGGCGGTGCGTCCCGCCGCTCGTGGTCAGTTGGCCTTCGCCGGTCGCCAGAGTTGGGGGGGCAGTCCCTTTGCCCGGGGCGGCTGGGCATACTTCCGGCCGGCCCAGGTGGGGCGCTTCGCTGCTGCCATGGCCGAGCCACACGGTCGCATCTCGTTTTGCGGCGAGCACCTGGCGCGCTTCAACCGTGGGATGGAAGGAGCGATGGAGTCCGGGGGGCGAGCCGCGAAACACGTCCTGACGGTGCTGTAGTAACCGGACACCCCCTGCCACAGAACAAAGGACAACAGCGAGCTTTTAAAGTGCCTCGCGGCAGTTGGACTGGAGCACACCTAAGCACTTGCTAAGTGCGTCACTGACCATATAGAGGAGGTAGCGCTCTGCGGCGTCGGGTTGACCGTATGCATCGGTCGCGCCATCAACCCATTCCAGAATCAGAAGAGGAGCAGGGACGATGGACGATCAGCTAGCCCGCTACCGACGCGTAGCGGGCAGAATCAGAGACGACCTATTAGGGCCGACAACTCGATTGCTCGGAGAGCCAGAGTTCCTGCTCCGATCCAGAGCAGATTCGGACTTGCTCTTCAAGGTGTGCCGCGACTACGCAGACTTCCTTGAGTCCGCCTATCCGAAGTACGTCGAAGCTCGATCGTCCGCTTACTCTGCAGTAGATCGTCAGGAATCCACCGACCTCCGACAAGCCGTCCAGAAGGCCGCGCGTCAAGGACGGATGGCGATCATAGACGCGATCGAGGACATGGACAGAGAGCTGGCATCCATAACCGCCGCCGATCCACTCGACACTGGTAGAGTGACCAGATGCGGTGTCCGACTCATGGTATCTCGCGCCGAGTCCAGCGCTGCGACTACCAACCTCGGGTCCCTGGTCCGACTAGCAGGTGGTCGATAGCGGGACAATCAGGCATCCGTCGGGAGAACAGGAGAACGTTAGCGGGCCCCATGTCCCTTGCCCGCACAGCGCGGGCGCCGTTACACAGCAACATTTCGGGCGACTTCTCGGCAACACAGCTTCTGCGTCCTCACGAGATTCAGACCCCGTCCAAGGAGCAAGCGTCAACTCCGCAGCGTCACTCCGGCTAACGCGCCCGTGTGTTCCCCGTGGTCCATGAATAGCTGGCCGTTGACGATCATCTGGTCGTAACCGCGGCCCCTTTGCACATAGCGGCCGGCGCCACCGGGGAAGTCGTGCTTGTACTCCGGCAAGTCCAGTCCCAGGTTGTCGACGTCGATCACGTTGATATCGGCGTATGCGCCCTCGCGGAGCACGCCGCGGTCTCGAATCCCGAAGATCGCCGCGGTGTCGCTGGTCCAGCCGCGGATGGCTTCCTCGAATGTCATGACGCCGCGATTCTTGACCCAATAGGTCAGCAGCCACGTCGGTGAACTGGCGTCCATGATCTGGCCCACGTGGGCTCCGGAGTCGGCCAGGCCCATCGCAACCGTTGGATTGGTGATCATCTCCTCGATAGCTTCCATCGACTGATTGAGTCCCGGGTGCCAGAGTTGGACGCGCCCACCGTGCGCGCGATTCAGCTCGATGAACGCCTCGACCTCCGACTGAGCCGTACGTTCGGCGTACGCGGCCAGAGATCGGTCGCGGTCGTGCACGTAGTCGAGGTCGTCGTCGGTGAGGATGTAGGCCTGTTTGAAGTCGAGTGCGGGTGGTTGGTCGAGAAGCGTCAGACGGTCGCGCATCGATGCGTCTTCCAACGCCGCAACGCGTTGGGCGAACGGCAAGCCAGCCAATTCGCGCCACGCCGTGGACGCCGCGAACGGCGTGCGGTGGTCCAGCCCGAACAAGCCGCCGATGCCGCGGGCGCTGGTCTGCGGCCGCAGCTGTGCGCCCTTGGCGTTCTCTTCCTCCGCGAATCCAATCACCCGGCGGTACAGATCCGGTCGACGGTAGCTGTGCGCGATCCCGAAGGTCACGCGGACGTTGTTCTCGCGCGAGAGTTCGCCCACCCAAGCGATCTCCGCCCGGGTTTTCGGCAGGTGTTCCTCGCGGTCACGCTCGCCGATCCTGAGCGCACCCTCGAAGACGCCCTTGCCGCGACGGCCTAGGACACGACCGATCGCGAGCAGTTCGCTGGGGTCGGCGTGCGTGCCGGGAACGTAGCGACCGTCGGGGACCTTGTGCAGGAACGTCCGGGACGTCGAGAACCCCAACGCGCCGGAACCGATCGCTTCGTCGACGAGCGCGCACATCCTGCGAACGTCGTCCTCGCGGGCCGGGGTCTCGTCGAGGCTGCGCTTGCCCATGGCGTGAATGCGCACCGCGCAGTGGCCCACCATGCCACCGACGTTGACGCCCTTGTCCATGCGGTCGATGGACTCGAGGTACTCGCCGAAGGTCTCCCAGTCCCACGGCAAGCCAGCGTTGATCGACTCCTGTGGGATGTCCTCGACGGATTCCATCATCTCCGCCAAGTAGCCGCGGTCCTCGGGCTTGCAGGGGGCGAAGGTCACCCCGCAGTTGCCCGTGACCACCGAGGTCACGCCGTGGTAGCACGACGACGAGGCGATGGGGTCCCAAGCGATCTGCGCGTCGAGGTGCGTGTGGATGTCCACGAAGCCCGGTGTAACGGTCTTGCCGGCGGCATCGATCTCTTGGGTGGCCTTGCCGTCGACCTTGCCGACGGCCACGATCCGGTCGCCGCTGACGCCGATGTCGGCGCGGCGAGCCGCGGTGCCGGTTCCGTCCACGACGGTGCCGTTTCGGATGACTAGGTCATAACTCACTTGCGTTCTCCCGCCGTTGCGGTCGCGATGCGACCAAGCGTAGCACTTCGCTCCACCTTCATTCGGGCAAAAAAAACCCCGCGCCAAAGGCGCGGGGTTTGAGTGCCGAAACGGTCGCTTAGAGCGAGACGTTCAGCCTGACCAATATCGACCGACCCATGATGTTATCCAGGTACGGCTCGTGGGCCGAGAACTGGGTAATCGGGTCTGGATACGTGTCGAAGATGTTGCGGATCGCCGCGTTCACCATCACCGAGCTGAACCCTAGGAAGTCCGGTCGGCGATAGCTGTAGCTCACGTCCCAATAGTGGCGCGAGTCGATCTTGCACACCGGCCAAGGCTGGAATGCGCAGCGTTGGGATTGCTCCTCGTTGGGGATGCGCTTCACGATATCCGTACCCGGGATCGTGACCTCCTCGTAGCCCCGATACGGGACGTGGTGCGGATAGGATGCCCGCCCGCCGGCGGTATCCCAGGTCCAGCTCGCGATCACGGTCCGCGGATCCTGTCGCTCACGCTCCTTCATGGCGTCCCAGGCGACGTTGATGTTCTTCACCATGTCGTGCCAGCGGACCATCAACTGGGCCGTATGCGGACCTCGGAACCAACGCAAGCTCGCCTGCGCACGCCATTCCGGCGTCGGCGGCAGGTCGGCCATCAGGTGCATGTTGGGCGGCGAGAAGTACTGCGAGTTGCGGTTGCCCACGCCGTCGACCGTGATGCCGGCGAGCACGTTGTCGCGGATGCAGAACCCGCCTGCGTTCCTGCCGGCGTCGTCGCAACCGAAGCTCTTGAACTTCGTGAGCTCCTGCGTCAGGAACTGCGTGGCGCTCAACGTGAAGAGGAAGGCACCCTTGTCGTCGCCGATCCAGTTCGTGAACCGGTTATCCGGCAGTTCGAACGCGTAGCGTACCCCGTAGATCATCGTCTCTGCGACGCGTTGGCCTTGCGCGGTCCATGCACCCTCAACGTAGTCGAGGATGATCGGGCTACCGTCCTTGCCGCGGTCAAGCCTGCCACCAGCGAAGCTCAGTTCACCCGCGCCGGCGTTGGCGCCGCTTTGCAGCCAACTGATCGCGGCGTTGCGGCGGCATGCCAGATCCTGCGGGTTCGTCCACTCCGAGTTCCTGAACTCCTCCTGGGTCAACGCAGCCCGCTCGGCGGCACCGGGGTCGTTATGCTTTTGGTCGTTGTCCCAATCGACGATCGTGCCCGGGCATGCAGCCTCCAGGTAAGCCGTGAAGCCGTTCTCGTTCAAGCCCACCTGATCGCCGGGGCCGGTCGGTTCGATCTGGCCGCGGAACTCGACGCTGGTGTAATCCACGTCGAATACGAGGTCGCCGTCCAGGAACTTGAGCGAGAAGCCCAGGTTGTAGAGGTCCGACGTCTCCGGATCGAGGTCGGGACTGCTGCCGGAACGCGTGCGAACGTTCGGCGTACCGCCGCCTTTGCTGGCACCGGCGTCGATGCAGTCCTGGATGTCGGGCAGATAGTCGCAGACGTAGTCGCGCACCGTGCCTACCGTCTCGATGCCCGCGTCGCCGAACAGCGCGTAGAGACCGGGCGTTACGAAGCCTTGCGTGATACTTCCGCGCATGGCTAGGTAGTCCGTCGGGGCGTAGCGAACAGCCAGTTTCGGAATCGTCGTCGTGAACTTGGACGAGCCCGGCTGACCGTAGATGCCTTCCGCCGTGATCTCGCTGTAGCGCACAGCCACCTGGGCTTCCATCTCGCCCCAAGTCTCGTGCGAGATCAGGGGTAGAGACACCTCGGCGAACACCGCTTGCGACTCCTGCTCGCTCTTGCGCAGGGCGAACTTGTTCCCGCCAATGGCGGCCTGGGCCAACGCGTGCGGCCGGTACTCCTCCTCCTCGAGGCGCCAGTGCATGCCAATCGCCAAGCCGACCGGCTGGTCGTTGTACCAGAGGTCGAACAGGTTGCTGTTGGCGCCGACCAAGTCGACGATGGTCATGCCGAGATCCTGGATGTTGTACGCCATCACGTTGCCCGCGAGACGATGCTCATCCTCGGTATTGACGAAGTCGTGGTCCGGTGGCGTCCAGCCCGGGTCGTTCGGCGCCGGGAACTTGTTGCTCGGATCACCGATCGGGTAGCCGTTTTCGTCGATCATCATGTAGGTCGTGCCGAACGGGTTCCAGCAGGAGTTCTGGTTGGGCCCAGCGTTGCAACGCAGTGCCTGGACCATCTCGGCGGTGATCTCTTGGAACTGGTTTGTCTCCCGTACGCCCTTCGCCCAAATCCAGTCGGCGTCAACAACCCAGTCCGTCTCCGGGATGCGGATCTCCGAACCGAGGCGAAGCCGGATGTCCTGGCGGCTGGTGCGGCGCAGGAAATGCAGGATGCCGTCGTTCTCCGCCCAGTCGAGGTTGTTGTTGCGCGGGTGTTTCGGGAAGGCGAACAGCCGGCGCTCCTGGAAGCGAACGTCCTCGTAGAACGGGATGCCGCCACCGTCCGGGTCAAACCGGTCCGGCAGGCCGTCGCCGTCTGCGTCACCCATTCCCATCAGAACCACGCGGGCGCGCGGATCGCGCTGGACATTGGCATCGGCGATGCCGTCGCCGTCCCAGTCGCGGTCGGGAATCCCGTCGCCGTCGGCGTCCTGGGCGAACACCAGCAACTCGCCGGGCTCTTCCAGGTAGTCGTAGCGACCGTTGCCGTTCAAGTCCCGGAAGTCGAGTTGGCGCGTCGGCCTTGCCGTCCAGGTGTTCGACCCGCCCGGCCAGATGTCCGGCGATACGCCGGGCCAGTATTGATCGTCGCCCGGCGGCAGGAACGTGTTGTTGTCGGTCGGATCCCACACGCCGTTCACGCCATCGTAGTAGTCGTTGATCGTCGAGCCGTCGGCAAACGCCCGGAACGGGTTGCCCGGGTTGGAGCCGATTGCAATGCCCATCCGGTCGTTGACCAAGCCACCACTGCTGGCATCGAAGTCGTTGAAGCCGGGAGCGTAGAGCCGCGTGTTGTAGTCGACCGAACTCGACACGAACTCCCCGCGCACGGTGATGTAATCGTTGAACTCGTACTCGAAGTAGCCGAAGCCTTTCTGGCGTTCACTCTCCGCTTGAATGTCCTGGTAGTCGGAGTCGACCATCCGGCAGTGGTACGCCGGATCGTTGGGGTCGTTGTAACCGTTCAGGAAGTTCCCGTGCTTGGAGACATCGTTGTAGGTGTAGGTCTCGCCGTAGATGTTGCGGAAGTCCGTGCCCCAGTGATCCCCGAACTCCGCCTGCCAGGCGTCGCGCTTGTTGTCGTGGGCATCCGCGCCGTTGCCCCAGTCGAAGAACGGACCGTGCGGGCTGATCGGCGGCGGTCCCTCATTGTCGTGGCCGGCACCGAAACCGTATGCACAAGTCGGATCCTGACCCACGCCTGTTGCGACTTGGCCGATGTTGTCGGACCACGAGCGCCAGTTCGACTGGCTCGTGTAGCCCAATCCTTCCAATGCCGAACGTTCGGTCGGCGTCATGAGTTCGCCAGTCGGGGAGCGGATCGGCACGGCTATTCGGCTGGCTGGGTTCCCGCCCGCGTCGTAGGCGTCCTTCCAGAACCGCGACCATTGACCCCACGTGTAGTAGTCGTTGCTCACGGTCGTGTGACGCGCCCATGGGTTCTTGGTATCGATGATGTAGCGCGGCCGGTCCGTGAACCGCATCCGCTCGGTGTCCCGTAGCTCGATCGCGAAGATCGCTCGCCCACGGTCACCCTGCACGCCGCCAAGCATGCTGAAGCCTGTCTGCGGCGCGCCGTTCTCAAGCGGCTGGCCCCAATCGAGGCTGATCGTGAGGCCTTCGAAGTCCTTCCTCGGCACCATGTTGATGACGCCGCTGACGGCCTCTGCGCCATACAAGGCCGAGGCACCGTCGAGGATGGTGTCGACCCGACCGATGGCGATCGCCGGATACATGCCGCTGATGTCGACGCCGGCGCGTTCGCCCCGAGGCGTGGTGTCCGCGGGGAGCCGGTGGCCATCCATCATGGTCATCGTGGCCCGCGTGCCAAGGCCGCGCAGGTTGGCCCAGACCTCGGTGCCTTGGTTGCCCTGCTGGTTGTCGGCCTGGCCGCCCCACTCGTCGTTCGAGAGTCCGTCCTGTCCGCTCTCCGAGCAGCAGATGCCCTCGAACGGTGCCGCGTTGGCGTTGACGCCAAGCTGGAACGACTGGTCGAAGATCACGTCACCGAGTTCCGCGTTGCCGGACATCTCGATGTCGATGTTGTCGATGACGTTCTTGGGCGACGGCAGGTCGAAGTTCGTGCGCCGGATATAGGATCCGGTGACGATCATCTCCTCGACTTCTTCGTCGTCCTCCTCGTCTTCCTCATCCTCATCCTCATCTTGGGCCCTGAGGTTGAGGGCAAAGAGCGCCAGCGCAAACGCTAGCGTCCACAGCATGGCTCGTTTCAAGCCTCGATCCATAGGTCTCTCCCCTAGTGGTCCTTTCATCCCACCGACGCACTCTTACCCAGGTCCCTCCGGGGCGCGTCGACGACTGGGGCGAACAGCCGCTTCACGCGGATTTCGCCCTTTGGCGTAACGTTTACGCCTACCGCGAGAGTGTGTCAAGCACCTTCTGTAACAAATGGACACATTCGGGCACTCGACATCCGCTTCCATGGAACAAATGCTCGGTGTTGCCTGGTAGTCAGCGGCGCTCGCAGCCGGGAGAATTCGCGCAGCGAATTCTCGGGGCGACCGCGAAGCGGTCGCGTCTTCCATGTGACAATGCGCGCCCCGAAAAAGCCGGCCGGACAAGCCATGAGCGGAACATTGGGCGTGCAAGAAGATCGCCACGGGTTCGACAACCGCGTCACCCGCCTACTCGGGGTGGACATCCCGATCGTCCAAGCCCCAATGGGTTGGATCGCTCGTTCCGCCCTGGCTTCGGCGGTGTCGAACGCCGGCGCCCTCGGCATCATCGAGACGTCGTCGGGGGAGCTCGACGCGGTGCGTGGCGAGATCCTGCGCATGCGCGAACTCACCGACAAGCCATTCGGCGTCAACATCGCCCAAGCCTTCGTGCGCGATCCGAACATCGTGGACTTCGTCATCGACCAGGGCGTGCAGTTCGTGACCACGTCCGCGGGCAATCCGGAGCGCTACACCGACCAACTCAAAACAGCCGGCCTCACTGTCTTTCACGTCGTACCGAGCCTCGCGGCGGCCCGCAAGGCGGTAGCCTGCGGCGTGGACGGCCTGGTGGTCGAAGGCGGCGAAGGCGGCGGCTTCAAGAACCCCCGCGAAGTGGCGAGCATGGTCCTGCTACCCCTGGTCCGCTCGCAAGTCGACGTGCCGATCATCGCCGCCGGCGGATTCGTCGACGGGGCGTCCATGGCAGCCGCGTTCGCGCTGGGCGCCGAGGGCGTGCAAATGGGCACCCGAATGGTGTCCGCGGCGGAGTCGCCTGTACATGCCAACTGGAAGAAAGCCATCGTCGGCGCCCGGGAGACGGACACCGTGTTCCTGAACCGTCACGCGTCCCCGGCCTTGCGAGCACTGCGAACCGACAAGACCAGCCGGCTCGAATACGACACCGAGCGCAATGCCATGCAGGAATTCGGCACGGCGCTTGCGCTTTACTTCGGCGGCGACATGGAAGCCAGCATCGCGCTGTGCGGGCAGGTCTGCGGGCGCATCGATGCCGTTCGGCCGGTTGCCGAGATCATTGCCGAGGTACGCACAGAGTTCTTCCATGAAGTCGGCCGCTTGGCGAACGAGTATCTGAAGCGGCCGGCGTAGTCGACGAATAGAGGAAACACCCATGACCGAACTCGCGCACCAAACGGCACTGGAACTGGCCGCGAAAGTCCGCAGCAAGGAGGTCAGTTCGGTTGAACTGACGCAGCTCTATATCGACCGCATCGAGCGCCTCGACGGCGACATCAACGCCGTGGTCGTGCGCACGTTCGACGATGCGCTCAAGCGGGCCCGGGAGGCCGACCAAGCGCTCGCGGAGGGAACCTCGCTCGGCCCTCTTCACGGCGTGCCCATGACCATCAAGGAGTCCTATGCCATCGGCGGGACCCATACGACGTGGGGCAACGAACTGTTCCGCGACAACGTCGCCCGCGCCGACGGCCTGGCCGTGCAGCGTTTCCGCGCGGCCGGGGGGCACTTTCTCGGCAAGACCAACGTGCCCGTGGATCTCGCGGACTTCCAAAGCTACAACCCGATCTACGGGACGACGGGGAATCCCTGGAACGTCGAGAGGACCCCGGGCGGTTCGTCAGGTGGTAGCGCTGCCGCATTGGCGGCCGGATTCACGGCACTGGAGGCCGGTTCGGACATCGGCGGGTCGATCCGCAATCCCGCCCATTTCTGTGGCGTCTTCGGGCACAAGCCCACGTATGCCGTCATCCCGATGTCGGGTCACGAACTGGTCGAAGGGATACCGGACGCCGATCTGGCGGTGTGCGGTCCACTGGCGCGGGGGGCCGACGACCTCCATGTCGCACTGGACGTCATGGCCGGACCGGCACCAAGGGAGGCGCTCGCGTGGCGGCTGGACCTCCCGGCGGCCGATTTCGAACGCCTGTCGGACCTTCGCGTGGCGCTGTGGCCTACCGACGAGTTGGCTCCTGTCGCAGCCGAGGTCGCCGATCGCGTCGCCATGGTCGGCGCGGTCCTGGAAAAGGCTGGAGCCACGGTCTCCCACGATGCCCGGCCTGACTTCGACCTCGCCGCAGCGGACCGGAACTACCAGTCGCTCCTGAACGCCGTGATGACCGGCGCCATGACGGCCGAAGCGGAAGAGAGAATGCTAAAGGTCGTCGAGGGCCTCGATCCGGACGACGTCTCGCGCGACGCTGTGGCTGCCCGCGCTGCCGTGATGCGGCATCGCGAGTGGATTCGCACCAATACGCGTCGCGAGAAGCTTCGCCACGCATGGGCGCGCTTTTTCGAGGACTGGGACATCCTCGTGTGCCCGCAAATGGCGACGACCGCGTTCCCGCACGACCACCGCCCGTTCGCGGAGCGCACCATCGACGTCGACGATGTCCAGCAGCCTTACTTCCAGCAACTGCTATGGGCCGGCATGGTCGTGAACGCCTACCTGCCGAGCACGGTGTTCCCCACGGGGCCCTCGAAGGACGGCCTCCCGATCGGGCTCCAGGCCGTCAGCGCCCCGTATCGGGACCACCGGACGATCGCCTTCGCGGGGCAGATTTGCCGCGAGATCGGCGGCTTCGTCCCACCGCCCGGGTACTGAGATCGGGGTCAAGTCGCAGCCACGGCTGCCGCAACCAGATCCCGGATCTGCGCCACCATGGCGCACTCCGCATCCGCGTCGTAGCCGTCGACCCGCGGCGTGTGCAAATGGCCAACCGCGAACGACGCGCCGAGGCGGTCGCGTAGCTTGAGCGCCCGGTACGCCACTTCATTGGACAGGTAGCCGCCGCCCGACCCCGCCACCGCCGTATCCTCGCTGAGCGCCGCCAATGAACCTGGCATCACCTCACCCCGCTCCAAGCTGATGACCTGCCGGTTGTCGCGAACTTGCCAGCGCCCCCGGGTCGCGGCCATGGCTGCTGCGGGCAGCGTGAATTCGAGGAACTCGGAACCTGCAAGCCCGGGTGGTACCTGCGGGGCCGCCGGCGATCCACCGCTCCTGACGTTCTGGTTGTCCGGTGTCTCCGCCGAACGTCGAAGCCCCGGGAAGCGCTCCAAGTCGAACGCGTCCCGCCCCATGCTCACCGTCAGCAACACCCGCAAGCCCGCCTTGAAGTGCGGCGCAAGCAGTTGCTCGACGATCCCGTCGTCGAAGGCCGCGTAGCTCACGGGAAGGATCGCGGTGCGGACTCGAGCGCCCGCAACCACGGTGTCGTCAAGTGCGAGGGCTGCGAGACCGGACGGGTTGCTCTGCCCGGTGTTCCGATCAAGGTGAAAGGGATCGAAGCCGGTCAGAAGCACGCGTGGCTGCGGACCCCGAAACGTACCGTCGAAGCCGCGGGCCGCGCATTCTGCGGCCTCGCCGTCCCTGCCCGTCTCGCGCAGCAGCGCCCGCAACTTCAACCGCGCCCAGTAAAGCGGCCGGTCGTCGTAGTGCCCGTTCTGCACGTCAGCCGCAGCGTGCGCCCAGAGCAGACCGCCATCGCCGCGAGCGACGACCCCGTCATAGCGGCTTCGGAGCGCGGCGGACACCTGTGCGAGCTGAGCCCCTTCAACATCGATCACTCGAACGTCACCTCGAACATCCGCGGCCACAGCTTGCCGGTCACGTAGAAACGCGCGGTTTCCGGATCGAAAGCGATGCCGTTCAACACATCGGCTTCGGCCGCCTCGTCCGCATCGAGCAACCTCGACGCATCGATCAACGCCGTGACCTTCCCGGTCGCGGGGTCGATCCGTACAAGGAAGTCCTGTCCGAAGACGTTGGCGTAGACAGCGCCATCCACGCATTCCAACTCGTTGAGGCCCGCGACAGGCCGCCCGGAGGCCGTTACCGCGACCGAACCCACGACGGCAAAAGCGCCGCTCTCACGAAAGGCGAGCGTGCTCGAACCGTCGCTCATGACGAACCGCGCCCCGTCGTGGCACAGTCCCCAGCCTTCGCCCCGGTACGACTTGAAGCCCAAGCGCGAGAAGTCCTCTACGCCGAAAACGTAGGCGCGCTCCGCGTGCCAAGTCAGCATGACGAACTGATCGGCGACCCGCGCCAGCCCTTCGCCGAAATGCATGCGCGAGATCGGCACGCGCCGCTCGACGCGCCCGGTGGCCGGGTCTAGTTGACGAAGTTCGGACCGTCCCCGCCGCCCGGTACTCTCGAAGAGCTTGCCGTCGTGCCAAAGCAAACCTTGCGTGGAGGCCTCGGGATCGTGGGCAAGCACGCGGTGCACGTTGACGGTCAGTTGGCGCGGCTCGTCGTCCGCACGTGCGAACGTCGGCACGCAAGCTGTCAGGCACATTAGGCAGGCTGCGGGCCTAGCGAGTGGTCGGCGCACCTCAATGAGCCAGCCAGGCGATGCGCAGGCCCACCGGGCCGCTAGCCGCGGATCCGCGCGAACTTCTGCAGGGAGTGGCAATCGAGAGGCACAAGGCCGCGGTTGCCGCCCGCGCTGACAATCACCTCCGCCACGTATAGGTCGCCCGCAGAGTCCGCCCAAATCCCGTGCGGCGCGAAGAAATTGCCTGGCTGAACCGGGTCAGCACCTCCGAACCGATGGATCACCTCGCCGTCGAGGTCCATCAACGTCACACGGGCATGCGGCGTATGCGGCAGGATCTCGACATCCGGATCACGACCGGCGATCTCGCCGAGTTCGGCGACGTAGAGCACGTCGTCGTTGTCGATGAACAGGTCGTCCGGGCGGCTGATGTGGGTCCACTCCCTGACGTAGTCGCCGTTGGGCTTGAAGACCTGGATCCGGGAATTCTCGCGGTCGGCAACGTAGACCGTGTCGTCCCGATCCACGGCGATCGCGTGCGGGAGCCGGAACTCCCCCGGCCCCCTGCCCGGTTCGCCCCAGGAGAAATGGTGCGCGCCGTCGCTGCCGAACTTGTGCACGCGGGCATTGCCGTACCCGTCCGCCACGTAAAGTTCGCCCGTGCTCGACAGGGCCACGTTGGTGACGCGGTTGAACGGGCCTCCGCCGAACTGCACTGGCGTCTTGCCCGGTACGAAGCCCGTATCGGCCGGTCGGTCCTTCTCGCCCAAGGTCTGCAGCAATGCGCCGTCCGGCGTGAATATCCGCACCGTGTGGTCGAAGTTGTCAGCCAAGTAAATGCGGTCGTCCGGGCCGATGTAGATGCCGTGGGCATTGGTGAAGACACCCTCGCCCCAGGCGTCGAGGAAGTTGCCGTCGGGATCGAAAACGATCACCGGGTGCTCGCCGCGGTTGAACGCGTAGACCCGGTCCTTCGAGTCCGTGGCAACGCCCGCGACCTCGACGAAGCTCCAGCCCTCCGGGAGCTTCTCCCAGCCCTCGATCACTTCGAACTCGATTCGCGCCACGGTCGGCTCCGCAAGTGCATCCACGCCAATGATACGCTTGCGTCAAACTTCGGGAGGAAACCATGAGCCCTGACCGCAAACCCCACTTCGGCGTCACTCTGCCGCAGATCAAGCGGCCCTGGGTCGCCGCCGCCCAGGCAGCCCGCGGATTCGAAGAGATGGGCTATGACTCGCTATGGGTGTGCGACCACCTTTATGGCCCGCAATCCCCGCAACTGCCGATACTCGAAGCCTGGTCGATGATCTCGGCCGTCGCGGCCATCACCGAGCGGGCCGAGATCGGCACCCTCGTGACGCCGGTGGGCATGCGCAATCCAGCGCACCTCGGGAAGGTCATCGCGACGGTGGACAACATCGCAGGTGGTCGCGTGATCGCCGGCCTCGGTGGCGGCTGGATGCCGCGCGAGTTCACCGACTTCGGCATGCCCTTTCTCGGCACCGGAGAGCGGCTCAGGCAGCTCGCGGAAACGGTCGCGCTGCTCAAGCGCATGTGGGGCGACGAGGACGAAGTGTCCTACGACGGCGAGTACGTCCATGCCGACAACGTGGTGTGCCAACCGAAGCCGCCACGGCGCGTGCCGATACTCATCGGCGGCGCCGGCGAACAGGTCACCCTCAAGATCGTCGCCCGCGAGGCGGACATTTGGAACAACCTCGCCGGCCAACAGGCCGTGCTCGCCCACAAACTCGATGTTTTGAAGCGCCACTGCGATGCCGCCGGTCGGGATCCGGCGACCATCACGGCAAGTCAGCAGTGTCTCGTCACCGTCGCGCCCGATGCGGAGAGCGCGGGACCGATGGCCGATCGCGCCCAGAAGATCTTCGGCGGCCACATGGGCGACCCGAAGGGTCCGCTCGCCATCACCGGAACGCCCGAACGGTGCGCCGAGCAAATCCAGAAGCACATCGACCTCGGTTGCACGATGTTCATCATGGAGTTCTTCGGCAAGGACACGTTGGAACCTGCCCAGTTGTTCGCGGAGGAAGTCCTTCCGGAGTTCCGGTGAGCCGCGCGACGCGGTCCACACACGGGGCTTTGGGCCTGGTGGCTTTGGCCGCGGTGACCGCGTGCACGACGTTCAATGGACCGCTCGACGTCAGCAACAACGGCCGCCACCTGGTCTGGGCGGACGGGAAGCCGTTCTACTACGTCGCCGACACGCCGTGGCAGCTACTCGCCTCGCTGGACCTGCCGGACACCAAGGAGTACATCGACATCCGCGCCGAGCAGGGCTTCACCGCGCTGCAACTCGTCGCCACCCCGTGGTCCTTCGATGACCGGGCCGCGCGCTGGGATTTCGAAGGCGAGCAAGGACAGGCCCGGGTCAACGCGAATGGGCAGGTGCCGTTCTTCAGCGCGGAAGGCGGAGCCCCGCAACACAATGGCGAAGTCCGTTTCGACAAACCCAACGACGCCTACTGGCGACACGTCGACAAGGTGCTGGACTACCTCGCCGACAAGGACATGGCCGCGTACTTCATCCCCCTTTGGGCGAGCAACTTCAGCCGCTCGTTCTCCGAAGACGCTCATTACGCCATCGGCAAGACGCTGGGCACCCGTTACCGGACGCAGTCCAACGTAATCTGGGTGCTTGGGGGCGATGAAGCCCGCGTCAGCGTGGCCAAGTACCGCGCCTTGCACCGGGGGTTGCGCGACGCCGGCATCACCCAATTGGTCACCATGCACCCGCGTTCCGGGCGTAGCAGCGCGGACCATCTACGCGACGAGTTGGATTTCAACTCGGTCCAGGACCGCGGCAGCGTGGCCAACATGCTCAAGCGCATCAGGGCGGACTACCGGCGCACTCCGGTGAAACCCACGTTCCTGTGCGAAACATGGTACGAGCACGACAAGAACGGCGGCGTCTTCCGGATCCACAGAGTCGGCACGAGTCCGGCGTTCCGCGCCCATTACTGGGCCGCGCGCCTGAACGGCGGCTTCGGGGAAGGCTACGGCGGCTGGACCATCTGGCTCAATCTGGAAACCTGGCGCACTGACATTCACCGTCCTGGCGCAGCCGCCATCGCCACGCACATGCGCAACATCCTTGAGACCGTCGAGTGGCAGAACCTGGAACCGGACGCACATCATGTGGCCCTCGGCGGGCATGACAGCGTGCACACCGCAATCGCGCCAGCGAGCAGAACAGCAGTCGCCTACTTCGAGGCGCCGGTTGGCGTGCAGTTCGACCCGGGCTGGTTCGCGGGGAACGCCGAGTTGACCTGGTACGAGCCGTCTACCGGTACTGTGGTCGGGACGACGAACGCCCGCGAACCAACCTGCGTCAAGCCGCCGACGGACGGGGATGCGGTGCTGGTGATGCGTCCCGGGTAGGGCGCTCGAGCGCCGCGAGCCTGGTGTTGTGCGACTGCTGGTTGTACAGCAGCAATAGTCCGGCGGCAACGGTGAGCAGCGCGCCCATGATCAGGAAGTCCTGGGCAAAGGTGAGGTGGTCGCCGACAACCGCCATGGCACCAGAGCCCGCCGTCCGGCTCAAGTTGGCCAACGACATGTAGATCGCGAACTGCGTTGCGGCAATCCGGGGCCAGCAGAGATTCATGAACAACGCGATCGTCGCAACGAAGATCAACTGCGTGAACAGGAAGATCAAACCCGCGAGAGCCAAGACCTGGTCGGCTTCCTCCCACAAGGACGGTAACGAGCCCGCTACCAAGTGACACGCGGCGCTGCCGGCCAAGGCGACCAGCAGGAAACGCTTCGCGCCGTGGCGGTCGATCACGAAACCGAGCATCGCGCCGATCAATGCCGAAGAGAATCCGACAATCCCTGTGAAGCTCGTGTACTCCGTCGTGGTGTAGCCAAGCTGTTCAACCGCAAACACCGGAAAGACCGCGACTTGCATCCCGTCGCGTACTCGGTTGATGAACTCGACGGCGACGAGTAGGAGACTCATCGGCAGGAACAGCACACGCATCAGGTCGGCGAAGATGGCCCGGAATCCACGTTTCGCGGTCTCCACGCGCTCGGTCGCCCGGCCTTCAGTCCATGGGAGAAGCCGCTCTCCGGGACGCTCGCGAACAACTGCGGCAAACACGAAGATCGCGGCGAGCATGACCGCACAAGTGATCGCGCCTGCCGCGAGGCCCCATAGCGACAGCAGGTAGCCGCAAAGCGCACCGAAGGCGGCGCTGCCAGCGCTTTGGCCGAAACCCATGAACGCGTTTGCACGGCCGCGTTCGTCCATCTCGAGGACGTCGATCGCCATGCCGTCCACGGCGACGTCTTGCGTCGCGGCGAATGCGTTGACCACGAATCCCACCACCATCAAGGGCACAAGCGACATGCCCGCGCCGAACGGAACGAACGCCAAGACAAGAAGCGACACCGTCAAGCCAGCCTGGGCAACGAGTACCCACGGTCGGCGGAAGCCCATGGGCGGGAACTTGAACCGATCCATGAACGGGCCGCCGAGCAGCTTGATGGCCCAGGGTATGCCCACAACGGTGCCGACCAAGGCCACATCGCTGACGCCGAAGCCGAGTTCGGCAAGGCGCGGCGGGATCGCCAGGGACAGAAGCCCAAGCGGGACGCCTTGCGCGAAGTAGCACGAGGTGAACAGCGCGAAGCGCAACCAGCGACGTTCGCTTAAGGCTGTTTTCACGTTTGGAGCCAGCCTAGGCTACGACGGCGCTACAGCAGTTGCGTCACTTTTTCCGAAGGCCTTGCGATCACCGCACGTTCGCCCTTCACGACCACCGGTCGTTGCATGAGCTTGGGGTTCTCCGCGAGCAGGCGCACCACGTGCTCGGCGTCGGCAAGGTCCGCGGCGTCCAAACCGAGATCCTTGAAGTTCTGGTCCTGGCGCACCAGTTCCGCCGGGGCCTCGTCGATCAGGTCCAGCACGCGGCGGATCGAAGTCTCATCCAGCGGGTTCTTGAGGTACTCGACCACCTCGAAGTCGACGCCGTGCTCGCGGAGGATCGCCAAGGCACCCCTCGACTTGCTGCACGCCGGATTGTGATAGATGACGACTTGGTCATGTGCTCGCATGGGCGCCTATGTCCTCCGTTGAAATCGGCGCGGAGTATATCTGCGGGCGAGACGCACTGCGATTGGATTCGCCGGTTGGTTCGCCAATCTGGCCAACGCGCTCGCGGCACAGGCGAGAACAGTAATCCTGGACTTGCGCATCGCTCATGACGCGCGCGAGTGCCAACAACGAGGCTTCTTGCGCAAATGTAGCGACCGACGCCAGCGCCTTGACCTTGGCATAGGACAGATCGCCGACCTCGAACGCGGCCTCGATCCTCGGCAGATTGAGCAGCGTATAGGCCACACGGAGCAGTTCACGCGCTTCGTCGCGGGGGATCCCGCAGGTGGATTGAAGCCAGGCCGGGGTGTCGAGCGAGCCGCGCGGCCCCCGCCCCACGCCTTTGTAGGCGCGATGCAGGTCGAACTCCCTGAGCCGGATCAAAAAGCGATAGCGGTCTCGGGCAAGTGCGCGGTGACCGTCCAGCACGCAGCTGGCGAGGGATTCCGGGGTCTGCCCCGAGTTCAAGACGTCCATGGCTACTCCTCTTGGCTAGTCCGCCCTTCGGCGGTAACGGGCGACCGGCAGGTCCCCACAACAATAACTGTAACTATATACAGTAGAGCAACCGCGTCAACAGCCTGTGCAGAAGTACCGGATAGCGCCCCAAAGCCGACCAGCATCTCCGGACATCCGATGACAAGGACGTTGCGGTGCGTCATGCTCGACGGATCGAAGGAGGGCACTGATGTTGGAACAAGAATCCGTAGACCCTTTCGCCGACGACGCGTTGCCGGAGACGGCGGGCGTTCGCGCTGGCGAGGACCTGGAGTGGACACGGATCGAGGCGTACTGCCGGGAACGTCTGCCGCCGGTCATCGACGTCGCGGGGCCGTTCGAGGTCCTGCAATTTCCGAACGGCTCGGCGAATCTCACCTACCTGATGCGCTTCGGCACGACCGAGCTGGTTCTGCGTCGACCGCCGTTCGGCACGCTGGCGCCGGGCGCCCACGACATGAAGCGGGAATACCGCGTCCTGTCGCGCCTCTGGCGGGTGTTCGACGCCGCCCCTCGCGCGTATCTGTTCTGTGCGGACCCCGCCATTGGCGGGGCCGATTTCTTCGTCATGGAGCGTCGCCGCGGGGAAGTGATCCGGGGCGTGATCCCGGTGTCGATGCGTAACCACGAACGCGTCGGGCTTCGCGTCGGCATGGCGCTGATCGAACGCATCGCTGAGTTCCACAACGTGGATCCGGCCACCGCGGACTTGACCGACCTCGGCCGACCCGACGGCTTCGTGGCCCGCCAACTGCGTGGCTGGAAGCAACGGTGGGACCTGGTGGCCGACGACCGCTACGACTCAGGCATGACGGACGTGCACGACCGGCTCCAGGCCGCGCTGCCGGAACCACAGCGCGTGTCGCTGGTGCACAACGACCTCAAGCTCGACAACTGCATGTTCGACCCGGCGGACCCCGACCGTGTCACAAGTTTCTTCGACTGGGACATGACGACGCTCGGTGACCCCTTGATCGACATCGGCACGCTACTCAACTACTGGCCGGATCCGAACGACAGCGTTGCGGAAAAGCGTTTCAACCACATGGGCATGGAACTGATGGGTTTGCCCTCCCGCGCCGAAATCGTCGCACGCTATGCACAACGTAGCGGGCTCGACCTGTCGGCCATCGGCTGGTACGAGGCGTTCGCGCTGTGGAAGACGGCCACCGTGATCCAGCAACTCCACCATCGCTGGAAGGTGGGCGACTCGTCCGACCCGCGCATGGAAACCGTGGCCGAGCCGGTGCCCAGATTGATCCACAACGCCACGCAGGCGTTGGCGTAGACTGCGCGGCACCTCAAGCACCCAAAGGGAAGATTAGCGATGGCAGACAGGTTGGCTGGCAAGGTGGCCGTGATCACCGGCGGCAACAGCGGCATCGGCGAAGGCACAGCCGAACTGTTCGTGCAGGAAGGAGCCAAGGTGATCCTCATGGCCAGGCGGGAGGAACAGGGCCTGCGCGTCGAGCGTGCGCTGCGCGACGCCGGCGGGGAGGCGACCTTCATCGCCTGCGATGTGGGCGACCACGACTCGGTAACCCGTGCGGTCAGCCAAGCCGCCGACACCTACGGCGCAATCCACGTCCTGTTCAACAACGCGGGCGGCGGTGCGGGGAGTCGTTTCCCCAACGAACCCAACGCGGAGTGGCAGCGGGTCATCCACACCAACCTGACCGGCACGTTCTACGTCAGCCAAGCAGTCTGGCCGCACCTCGTTGCGGCCGGTGGCGGGGCCGTGGTCAACATGTCGTCGCTGGCCGCGCAACGCGGCTTCAGTTCCCGGATGCAGGACGAGTTCGGCACCACATCGGCGTCCTACTACGCCGCCAAGGCCGGGGTCGACGCCTTGACGCGATACATGGCGGGCGTCGGTGGGCGCGACAACATCCGCGTCAACTGCGTGCGGCCCGGCCAGATCCTGACGCCCGGCGCGACAGGGGGCACGAGCAACGACCCCGACGGCGGACGGCACGTCTTCAAGAAGATGTTCGATTTCGCGCAGATCGTTCAGGGGCCAGGGTATCCACGCGACGTCGCCAACCTCGTGCTCTTCCTATCGTGCGAAGAGTCCCGCTTCATCTCCGGCGAGATCATCAACATCGACGGCGGGGTCGCGGCGAAGATCTGACGTGCTCGTTCTTGCGAGGAGCAGCCCGCCCGCACTCCTCCGCTGAACGCTCTTGGACGTCGCGGTCATCGGAGCGGGGGCGGCTGGCCTCGTCACCGCGCACGAACTGCTGCGCGCCGGCCACCAAGTCGCCGTGTTCGAGCAGTCACAGACGGTAGGCGGCCTGTGGAACTACGACCCCCGTGTCGAAGACGATCCACTTGGGCAGCAACCAAGCGAGCGCATCCCTAGTTCGCTCTACGCGTCGCTGCGCGTCAATCTGCCGCGCGATCTCATGGCCTTCGAGGGCTACACATTCGACAGCGCGGGCGGTGGCAACGATCGCTGGCCCCGCTATCCCCACCATGGTCGGGTCTTGGAGTACCTGCAGCGCTTCGCCTCGGACTTAGGCGTTTCGGCGCACATTCGGCTTGGCCATCGCGTCCGCGCGGTCACCCGCGTCTCGCCAACGCGTTGGCAGGTCGACGGGCAGTCTTTCGACGCCTTGGCAGTCTGCAACGGGCACTTCACGGACCCCATCGTGCCGGTACTTCCCGGCTTCGATGCCTTCCCCGGCATGGCCTTGCACAGCCACAACTACCGGCGACCCGACGAACTCGCCCGGGCACGCGTCGTGCTGCTCGGCAGTTCGGTATCCGGCCACGACCTGGCCCGCGAAGTCGCCACGGTAGCCCGGGACGTCTACCTGTCGGGTCGCCTGTTCTCCGACGTACCGCCGCTGTCCTGCCAAGGTGGCACCGTCAAGCGCTGCCCGCCGGTCGAACGCTTCAACAAGAAGGACGTTGTGTTGGCCAACGGCGAGGTCATCGCTAGCGTCGATGCGTTCGTCTTCTGCACGGGCTATCACTACCGGTTCCCGTTCTTGGCGCCCGCGGTCGCCTCCGTGTACGAGAACTGGGTGCAGGGGCTGTATCGGCAACTGGTCCCGGTCGATGCGCCGCGCTGCGCCTTCATCGGGCTGCCGTTCCGCATCGTTCCGTTTCCGCTCTTCCAGCGTCAGGCGCGGTGGTTCGCGCGGGCGCTGAATGGAGACTTCCAGCTACCAGGCCTTGCCGACCGGCAGCAGGAGTACGCGGGCGACATCGGTCGTTTGAAGGCGTCGGGGGTCGCACCACGGCACTATCACCGGCTGGGCGACGGGCAGATCGCCTATCTCAATAGCCTTGCAGCCCAGTGCCGCGATGACCCGGTCCCCGGCTGGTTCATCGCACTGTGGCGAGAGCACAACGCCAATGCCCGACGTCATCCGGGCGACTACCGCGACCGCAGGTTGACCACCCGAGGCCCGACCACGACCAACTGATCAACGGAGACGGCCATGGAAGACGCCCTGTCGAGTATCCCCTTATCCCGCCTCGCGATTTCCTTGATACCGGTAGCCGTCGCGCTCGCGATCTTCGTACGCTGGTCCTTGAGCGCCTGGAACGGCCTCTATGCAACCGTGCGCATGCTGATCCAACTCGTGGCCATCGGCTACGCCTTGAGCTACATCTTCGACGCCGATCAGCCCTACCTCGTCCTGGTCGTACTCCTGGTCATGATGAGCGCCGCGGCCTGGATCGCACTGCGGCCGCTGGGGCCGCGCACGGCGCAGCGCCTCGGTGTGGCGGTGGCGGCCATCGCCGTTAGCGGCTTCGCGACCCTTGCGCTTGTGACCCAAGGCGTGCTCGTGCTCGACCCCTTCTACGAGCCACGCACGGTGATCCCCCTGGCGGGGATGATCTTCTCGGCCGCGATGAACTCGGTCAGCCTTGCCGCCGAGCGCCAGCACGCGGAGTTGGCTGCCAACCACCCGCCACCAGAGGCCCGGCGCACCGCGCTCGACGCCGCGATGATTCCCCAGGTGAACACCTTGTTCGCCGTCGGTTTAGTCGCGCTGCCCGGCATGATGACCGGCCAGATTCTCTCGGGCGTCGAGCCGCTCCTCGCAGTGCGCTACCAGATCATGGTCATGGCCATGCTGTTCGGCGTCTCGGGAATATCGGCGGCGATGTACCTCGTCCTCGCCGAGCGGTTCGGCGTGGTGGGCCGCCCAGGCTGAACCAGTCTGCGTGACCGCGGTTGTGGGTTTGCCGTTGGATCGAGTTTTCTGGCTTCTTGCTGGCGCGGAGCACCCCTACGACTCGATCCAGGCCGCGTCTCGTTTTTCTCGGAACGCGGCCATGCCTTCCGCGCCTTCCTCGCTGCGGAACATGCGCCCGCTCCACTCGGCCGTCTCGCGGAAGCCTTCTTCGATCGAAAGCTGAGGCACGCGCCGCACCAGTTTCTTGCACTCCACGACGGCGTTCGGCCCGCCGCGGTTGATCATCCCAAGTTCCTCGTTGACCGCTGCCTCAAGCTCCGCCCTGGGCACAGCCCGGTGTGCGAAGCCCATCTCGACCGCCTCCGCGCCGGTGAACCGCTTGCCGGTGACGAACAGGCGCATCGCGTGGTGCGTGCCGAGCTTCGGGATGCACACCACCGAGATCACCGCCGGAATAACCCCGATGCGGACTTCGCTGAAACTGAACTGCACCTCTTCGGCCGTCACCACGATGTCCGACGCGCCGACCAGGCCGAGACCGCCTGCGAAGGCAGCACCGTTGACCGCAGCGATCACAGGCTTCGGGCTTTCCATGATCGTGGTGAGCACTTGCGGATACGGTACGGAGCGGCGCCCTTCGACGGATGCGCCCGGCGGACTCTTGAGATCGGCCCCGGCACAGAACGCCGGGTCGGTGCCGGTGATGACGATCGAGCGCGCGGCCGGGTTGTCGTTGGCCGCAAGCAAGTGGTCATAGAGTTCACTCACCAGCACCGCCGACAGCGCGTTGCGGTTCTGCGGCCTGTTCAGCGTGATCCAGGCGGCCCCGTTCTTGACTTCGTAGATCGTCGCTTCCAGTTCAGCCATGCGAGTTCCTCCATTGCGTTTGCATCAGTCGGCGGTGCCTTGCTCCTCTAGCATTACGAGCAGCGCCCCGTTGTCCACCTGGTCACCTTCGGCGACGTGCAATTCCGTAACCGAGCCGTCGAACGGCGCCGTGATCCGGTGCTGCATCTTCATCGCCTCGAGCACCAGCAGCAGTTGCCCGGCATGCACCTCTTCACCGACTCCGACATGCGTGGCCAGGACATTGCCAGGCATCGGTGCAGTGAGCCCGCCCTTGATGTCCAAGGCTCCCGGAATCGGCAAGCGCGGTAGCTCCTCGATCTCGGCGTCGCCCGCGGGACCGTGTACCAGCCAATGTGCATCGCGCCCGGAGACGGACATCTGCACGCGGCGACCGTCGATCTCGAGATCGATCTCCCCGCCCTCAGCGTGGTAGACGACCACCGACCGCTCCGCCTCGCCGATCCGCATTTCGAACGCACCGCTGCGGAGTGAACGGTACTCGACCGGAATCTCGTCGTCGCCCACCTTGTAGGTCGTCCGTTCAGGCGGCATGCGCGAATTGCGCCAGCCGGTCGGGAAGCCGTTGAGGGTCTTCGCGAGTGCCCGCCGCCTCGCCTGCGCGTACATGGCTGCCGCCGTGATGGCGTCGGCCAGGTCTTGACCTGCGAGTTCGCGCTTGCGGTCCGGGCTTACGCGCTCGATGAAATCGGTGGTGGTGTCGCCGGCGATGAAGGCCGGATGGCGCAACGTCGCCACGAGGAAATCGCGGTTGTTCCTCAAGCCCTGCAACCGGGTCTGTTCGAGTGCCCTGGCGAGCTTGGCGGCCGCCTCCCGTCGCGTTGGGGCGTGCGCGATGACCTTGGCGATCATCGGGTCGAACTCCTGGCTCACCTCGCTGCCGGACTCCACGCCCGAGTCGAAACGGGCCCCCGGGGCCGGCCCCCACTCAACCACCGTTCCCGGCGCCGGGAGGAAGTCCCGATCCGGGTCTTCAGCGTAGAGGCGGGCCTCGATCGCGTGCCCGTCGATGGCCAAGTCCGCTTGGCCATAGCCGAGGGCTTCCCCCTCGGCGATCCGAAGCTGTTCACGAACCAGGTCGAGGCGGTCGTACATCTGCTGCCCCATCGCCGTGCGAGACAGGCTCACGATCTCCTCGGTCACCGGGTGCTCGACCTGCAGCCGGGTGTTGACTTCGAGGAACCAGAAATCCTGTCCGTCGAGCAGGAACTCCACGGTGCCAGCGGACGAGTAACCGATCTGGCGCGCTGCGGACACCGCAGCTCCGCCCATGCTTGCGCGCAATGCATCGTCCAGCGCCGGCGACGGCGCCTCCTCGATGATCTTCTGGTGACGGCGTTGAATCGAGCATTCACGCTCGAAAAGATGGACGACGTTGCCGAAGCTGTCGCCGAGAATCTGGATTTCCACGTGGCGGGCGGACGTCACCCAACGCTCGAGAAAAAGGGTGTCGTCGCCGAATGCCGCGCCTGCTTCACGGCGCGCCCCCGCGACGGCCTCTTCAAGCTGCCCGGGGTTCTCCACGACGCGCATGCCACGCCCGCCGCCACCGGCGGATGCCTTGACAAGCACGGGGTAGCCGATCTGCTCTGCCGCGGTCGCGAGATCCTCTCCGGGCTTGAGTTCGATCGCGGGCAACGTCGGCACCTTGGCCTCTTCGATGATCCGCTTGGCCGACAGCTTGTCCCCCATCGCGGCGATCGCCTCGGAGCTCGGCCCTACCCAGCGCATTCCCGCCTTGACGACCGCGTCGGCGAACGCCGTGTTCTCCGAGAGGAATCCGTAGCCGGGATGCACGGCATCGGCACCCGTTCGCTCGCAAGCCGCGAGAACCTTGGTCATGTCCAGGTAGGTCTCGGCCGACGTCCGACCGTTCAGGGCGATTGCGGTGTCGGCCTCGGTGACAAAGGGCGCTCCGACGTCGCCGTCGGCGTAGACCGCCACCGTGCCAATCCCGAGATCGTGGGCCGTGCGGATGATCCGTCGCGCGATCTCGCCGCGGTTGGCGATGAGCAAGCGGCGAATCGGCTGAATCACGTCATTGGGCATATCGGAGCCTAGCGGTCAAGAGATTGGAGTGTCGTGTCGCGGCGAGCGGCGCTACATGCGCCACGTACCGAATTCCTTGGTACCGCGAACCTCGTTGTTGTGGCACGCGGACAGCGAGATGCCGATGATGTCCCGGGTGTCGCGCGGATCGATCATGCCGTCATCGGCAACCCGGGACGTCGCGAAGAGACCCTTGGACTGCTCCTCGAGTTGGTACTCCACCTGTTCGACGCGCTTGCCGTTCGCTTCCTCGTCGAACTCGAGCCCGCGTCGCTGCGCGGCCGCCCGCTGGACGATCGTCATGACACCCGCTTGCTGCTTGGGACCCATGACGGCGATCTTGGCGGTCGGCCACGTGTAGCTGAACCGCGTGCCGTAGGCGCGCCCACTCATGCCGTAGTTGCCGGCGCCGTAGGATGCTCCGCAAATGACGATGATGTGCGGCACCGTCGAGTTGGAGACGGCGTTGATCATCTTCGAGCCGTTCTTGGTGATGCCGCGCTGCTCGAAATCCGTGCCGACGATGTAGCCCGTGATGTTGTGCAGGAACAAAAGCGGCACGTCGATTTGGTTGCATAGCTGAATGAACTGGGAGGCTTTCTCGGACGACTCGCTCATCAGCACGCCGTTGTTGCCGAGGATGCCAATCGGATAGCCGTGAACCGACGCCCAACCACAGACCAGCGTCGGACCGTAAAGCGGCTTGAACTCCTCGAAGCGAGAACCATCGACAACGCGGGCGATGACCTCGCGCATGTCGAACGGGATGGTCAGGTCCTCGCCGACGAGGCCGACCAACTCATCCGGATCGTAAACCGGTGGATCCGCGGGCATGGACGGGCCAGGCCCCAACTTCCGCCAGTTCAGATGGCGCACGACCTCCCGACACATGCGGATGCCATCGAGTTCGGTCTCCGCGAGGTAGTCTCCCAAGCCGGAGGTCGAAGTGTGCATCTCCGCGCCTGACAGCTCTTCGCCGTCGGCATCCTCGCCGGTCGCCATCTTGACCAACGGGGGACCGCCCAGGGAGACGCGGGATCGTCCGCGAATGAAGATGTTGTAGTCACTCATCCCGGGCTGGTACGCCCCGCCGGCCGTGGACACCCCGAACACCACGGAGATGGTGGGGATGCGCATCTTCGAGAGTTCCGTGATCTCGTAGAAGAGGCGCCCCGACTCGGCGAAGTGACCGGTTGAACCCCGCAGGCTCTCCGCCACGCCGCGCTCGAATGCCAAGCGCTCCTCTTCCGGCGTCATCGGCTTGCGCTCGCCGCCGCCCCGACGACCTCCACCGCCGCGCAAGTCCGCACCGGCGGACTCGACGAACTGCACGTACGGCAAACGGTTCTCGCGGGCAATCTCCAAGCCGCGCATCAGCTTCTTGGAATTGAAGTGATTCATGGCCCCCGCCTGAACGGACGGGTCGTGACCGAGAATCACGCACTCGACATCCTCGATGATACCGACGCCCACGGTGAACCCGGAGCCGATGGTGAAATGCGAGTGCCAGGCCGCCAGCGGACTGATCTCAAGGAACGGGGAGTCCGGGTCCAGGACGTGCGCGACGCGTTCGCGCACCGGCATCTTGTCACGCGACTTGAGGCGCGCCATCGCCTCTTCGCCGCCACCTTGCGCCGCCTGCTCGTAGAGTTCGTCCAGCAACTCGAGCTTCGCGAACATCTCTTGTCGGTTCTTCTGGTACTGCTCCGCGCGCGTATCGAGTCTGGACTGCAAAACCGGCATCGAGGCCCCCCTCCAAGCGAAGCGCGTAATCTAGCAGATGGCGTGCGAACGCTGCCAGCAAACGGTCTTACCGCCGCAAGGCCGCAGACAGTCGGGAGAGCGGGCCGCGCCGAGGACTCAGATCTCGAAGGTCTTCTGGTATGCCGGACGCTGGGTGACGAGGTCCCACCAGCGCTTCACGTTCGGCGTGAACACCTCGTCGATATCCAGGGAACTTGCGAGCACCAGGCAGTAGAGCACGCAGATGTCCGCGATCGTGAAGCGCTCCGAGCACAGGTAGGTGCGGTCCTCAAGGGCCCGTTCCACGGACCGGAAACGGTGTGCGAACCACTTCCTGTAGTCGGCGGCAACTTGCGGATTGCGGGTCTCCTCCGGTTCCAGGCGCGTATAGCGGAGGACCAGCGTCTGCGGGAAGGTCAACGTCGCATCGCACCTGTGCAGCCAGTTCAGGTAGGTTCCGTAGTCCGCCTCGTCACGACCGACAGCTAGGTCGGTCGGGCCGTAGGTGTCCACCAGGTACTGGCAGATCCCGGCGGACTCCGTCATGGTGATCTCGCCATCCACGAGAGCGGGTACCGTGCCAAGCGGGTTCACTTCGAGGTAGGACTTCTGGAGGTAGCGGGGCGGGAACGGCATCACGGTCAGCTCGTAGTCGAGGCCCATCTCCTCGAGCGTCCACAGCGGGCGCATCGAACGCGCCCGGGTGCAGTGGTAAAGGTGCAGCGGCACGTCAGACTCTCGCGCCGCCGATCAGCGCGCTGCCTTCCTGCCATGGCGAAATCTGGCCGTCATAGACATCCGGGCCTTTGCGGAAATGCGCGGCCTCCTCCAGGGTCTCGACGAACGGCATGTTGAGCGGATAGAGATCCTTGTCGCCGTGTGGCCGGGGTCCTGCTTTCGAGACGTGGCCGTACAGCGCGTGTCCAACGACCTCCTCGGCGATCACCGCCGCCTCGATGAGCTTGTCGAGGTCGTAGCCGGTCTCGATGCCGAGTTCGTGACAAAGATGCACGAAATCCTCCGTCGGGACGTGGCCTGCCGCGCGCCCATTGCCGCAGTACGGACATCCGCCCATCCCACCGATCGACGTGTCGAACTCGGTGGCGCCGAGCATCAAGGCCTCGTAAAAGCTCGCGATCGTTGCGCCGCGCGTGTTATGCAGGTGCATGTGGAAGATCTCGACCTCGGGCCAGCGGTCGCGGATCGCCGTGATCGTCTCGCGCACCTCGTGGGGCATGTTCCAACCCATGGCATCGAGGAACGAAACCTTCCGTACGGGAATGCCGGCGGCATGCCACTTTCCGAACATGAGCTCGAGCATGTCCAAGCGCTGCTTGAGCGAGAACGGGCCCTCGAAGTTCGAGCCGAACGGGTTGCCAAGGGCCACGGACGCCGATTCGGCGCCAGCTTGCTTGGCGCCGGCCACGCTGCCGTCGATGCCGGCGATCTGCTGCGCCTGGGTTCGATTGTAGTTGCGCCGTGCAAACGAGTCGCACAACTCCACGTGGGTGCCGAAGCGCCGCCCCCGCACGTCGATCTTGGGGTAGTAGGAGTCAGCGCGGTCGAAGCCCTTCTTGTTGAAGACCGCCGCCGTGTACTTGATGCCTGGCTTCGGGACGAACTGCTGCGCGATCTCGTCGATGCAAGCCATCGAAGGCGTCCACTTCGGGTGCGCGAAAGAGCCTATGGAAATGACCTTCGCGCCCGTCTCCCCAAGCGCGTCGAGGAGCCTGAGCTTCTCGGAGACGGGTATGTCCGGGCTCTCGATCTGGAGCCCTTCGCGCATGGTGTCGTCAGTGATGGTGACGCTTTTGGGCAGCAAGCTGGTCATGGGTGTTTCCGCGGGCGACTCAAACCCGCCTTTTTAGCAAGTCGCTTGCGCGGCGTCTACAAGGAACGGACGATCACCGTGGCTCGACCCGTCAACCGCCGAGGAGGTCGACCAGCGCGGCGCGCTGGCTCGAGGACAGCCGGCGGAACAAGCGAATCAGCGTATTCTCCTCGTCGGACAGTTCCCCGCGGAAGGTGGTCTCGAGGTAGGGAAAGAGCGCTGGCTCGACAGCGCTGACGTCGGCATCTGCGGGGATGCCGTTCAGGGAATACTCGAGGCGAGCGAGAATCTCGGCATTCATGCTGCGTCGGTACATCGCGGCCGCCTCTGTAACACGCCGATGCAACGCGGGCGATAGCCGAAGCACAAACCTTTGCGCGCGCTCTGCCCCGTCCATCACTTGCACCTGCACTCCAGCGCTTGCCGGATCCCCGACGGCCCCACAAGTCCGTCCAAACGCCGCACAGCCTAGCGGCGCTGCTCCCCACCAAGAAGCACGGACGCCAAACGGCTAGAGACTTCGTCCACCTGCCTACTCGAACCGCGGACAAGCAACTAGCCGGAGTCGGTCGATAAGCCGGGTTCTGTCGCGGGCAACCATTCATCTGGGACGACCGTCACCGAATCGCCTCTTGCGGCCTACCCGAATCCGGCGCGGACCACGCCGTTGGATCCCTATTTGGCCTTGCTCCGGGCGGGGATGCCTAGCCGGAATCGTTGCCTGATTCCGCGGTGCGCTCTTACCGCACCCTTTCACCCTTACCGGCCCACGTCGCCGGACTCTCGCCCAACGCCGTAGCCGGCGGTTTGCTTTCTGCTGCACTAACCGCAGGCTCACGCCCCCCAGGGATTACCTGGCGCCCTGTCCTGTGGAGCCCGGACTTTCCTCACGTAGCCCAAAAGGCCACGCGCGGTTGCCTGACCGACTCACGGCTGGGAGCGTAACACCGAGCAACCGAGCAGCGCCAGCGGCTACCACCCGGCGTGGCGAACGTTCCCACCAAGGTGGTCTGTGGGGCGCTGTCCCTGGTCAATCAGCGCTCGAAGTCGCCAAGGCCAGATCGTAGAGTTCCGCCCGTGGCCGACCGGTGATCCTCGACGCCAGCCGCGCGGCCTGAGCGGGCGGCAGTTCCGCGGCCAACGCCTTGACCACCTTGGCCGCCTCCGCGTTTGCGTCGCCGCCGTCGTCAGACCCGCGTGCCGGTGCCAGAACGCAAGTGAACTCACCCCGGTCCAGCACGATACTGCCGTTTTCCAGTATCTCATCGACCGTACCGAAGGACAGGGTCTCGAACCGCTTGGTGAGTTCCCGGCAGATGAGAAGAGAGCGACCGCCGGCCCCGGATTCCGCCAAGTCTCGAAGGGCGTCACGCATTCGGTGCGGAGCTTCGAAGAAAACCACGGCAGCGTCCTCGACGAGCAGGCGCTCGAGCGCATCGCGCCGTGCCGCCGGCCGAGCCGGCAGAAACCCTTCGAAGCGGAACCGGTTGATCGGAATCGGTGACGCCGCAAGCGCCGCCGTGATGGCGCTGCACCCGGGTACCGGCGTGATCGGGATACCGTGCCGCCAGGCCGTGCGGACCAGTTCGAACCCGGGGTCTGAGATGAGCGGCGTGCCGGCGTCCGATACCAAGGCGACGTCGGTACCCCGGTCAAGCTCGGCGACCAGTCGCTCCGTCGCACGCTCCTCGCTGTGGTCGTCCAAACGCACGAGGCTCCCCGGTGCTGCGCCGATATGCGCCAATAAGGCACGGGTGCGTCTGGTATGCTCGCACGCAACGATCGGCACGGCCTTCAGGATGTCCGTCGACCGCAAGGTCACGTCCCCGAGATTGCCGATCGGCGTCGCAACGATGTACAACCGTCCCGCCATGCGCGCCTCGCCCACCGTCGATTGGCCACTCGCCGTGACACCATGTGTCGCGTGGTGTGCGGCTGCCGCGGCGATACTCGCGATGATCTTGACACTTGCCGCGTGCGAAAGCACCTCGCCCGAGGTCGCCGTCGAAGCCCCGCCAGCCGCCGAGGATCCGGTACGCACGATCCTCGACCGTGCTCAAGCCGCCCCGAGCCGCCAAGAGCGAGCGCGGCTGTACGTCGCCGCGTTGACAGCCACTTTTGAACAGGGCCACTTCGTCGAGGCCCTGGACATCGCCGCCACCCTCGAACCCCTGGCCGGTGAGCTTGGTGACGCCCAGGGCTTCCGCTACGGCGAGATTGCCTTGGAGCTTGAACTGACAGCGCAGTCACCCGACGATGCCCATGCGGCCGCCCTGCTGGACCGCCTCCAACCCATGACTCCCCGAGAGACCCTCGTCGTCGCGAGACTGCACGCCCGTCTGCTGGCACGTCGAGCGGACAATCCACGTGAAGCCGCGTTGGCCTGGATCGCGGTCGCCGAGCATGGCGCTGCCCAGGAGCAGGACGTGCAAAAGGCCACCGCGGAAGCGTGGCGGCAACTCTCCCGCCTCGCCCTGCTCGAAACGAGCGACCTAGCTCGACGTGCCCCGACCAACGTCGGCCGCACTTGGGCCGCGCTGGCACGGCGCGTCAACGAGGCATTGACGGACGTCCTGCAGTTCCATGTCTGGGAAGACTGGAAGGTCTCCCACCCGGGACATCCGGCGGCACGACTCCCGCCACCGGGTTCCGCACCGACCGCCGGCAAACCACGAGCCCTTGCCCTCCTGGTCCCGTTGAGCGGCCCGCTCGGCGGCGTGGGCCAAGCCGTACGCGACGGTTTCTCGGCCGCCCTCCTGCATGCCGAGGCCGAGGTTCAGGCCTACGCCGGTAGCAATCCGGCGACCACCGTGCGCCTTTACGACACCAGCAGCATGGCGGCGACCGAAGCCTACCGCCTTGCCGTTGCAGAGGGGGCAGAACTGGTGATCGGCCCGTTGCGGAAGGCCGCCGTGGCGGAAGTCGCCGCGATTCCCCTGGCCGTGCCGATACTCGCCCTGAACCACTTGGACGACGCCCCGGATTCCCCGGCCGCGCGGATTCCGCAGTTGGCCCTGGCACCGGAGGACGATGCCTCGGCAATCGCCGCTGCATTGACGGGGGACGGCGTGACTCGGATCGTGCTGTTCGACACCAGCGCGGCCTGGTCGGCAAGGGCCAAGGCGCGTCTCCTGGCCGAAAGGCGCGGGGTCGAGGTGGTCGCAACCGGGCGGCTCGGTTCCGGTGACGTCACCCCCGTCGTCGGCGACGCTTTTGCTGTCACGCAGAGCACGCAACGCCACGCCGAGATCGCGCAATTGCTCGCGATTGACGACCTGCAGTTCACACCGAGGCGACGCGACGACGTGGACGCCGTGGTCGCGTTGGTCAGCGAACAACAGTTGCTGTTCCTGAAACGGGCGCTCGAATACCACTTCGCTGGGGCCTTGCCGATCTATGCACCGTCAGCCGCGGTCGGTGCCGCGCTGCGACCGATCAACGGCGTCCACGTCTGCGGTATTCCCTGGCAACTCCATCCCCACGGCTTGCGCGACGCCGCGGCGCCGTTACCCTCCAGTCGCGGCTCGTCGGCACCTTGGTTTGCTTTCGGCGTCGACGGCTTCCGCGTGGCCAACCAGTGGCAACGGCTGATCTCCAGGGACGCCGCCATCGCGGGCAGTACCGGCACGCTGCTACTCGGGCCGGACGGGCGAATTCGCCGCCAGCTCGCCTGGGCCACCGTGCAAGGTGGTCGGCTGGTACCGAGAATCGGCGGCCAAGACTAACCCTATCGGCGAGCCGTCTCGAAGCTCCCGCCGTAGGCGCAAGGATACTGTTGCCATATACAGTGGTCCGGACTATCTTCACCAACGTTGCAGCCTCGGCGCTCCCTGATGCAACGCCTCCGTTTGACATCGCACCTCACCCGTGGCCGACGGGCGGAGCGGCGCGCCGAGCGTCACCTCAGGCGTCAAGGCTTGGCAACGGTCACGCGAAACTACGCTCGCACGACCGGCGAGGTCGACCTGGTCATGCTCGATGCCGAGCAGCTCGTGTTCGTCGAAGTGCGCTACCGTGGCCCGAGTGCGTGGGCGCCGCCACTCGAGTCGGTTGACCGTGCCAAGCAACGCCGCATTGCCCGGACTTGCGAGTTGTTCCGGCGGGACCACCCGGAACACCGGTTCCGAAGCGTGCGGTTTGACGTGGTTGCCGCAACAAGGGGAAACTTGGGACTTGAACTCGAATGGATTCGGAACGCTTTCGATGCGACGGAGTGCGTCTAGCTTGCGCGACCGCGGTTCTGGTTTGCGGTTGGATCAAGTTCTGGCCGTTGGCCGCCTGTGCTTCCTCCTAGGGCGTAGCCCCGCTGGAGTTGCCGCGAAGCTCGTTGCGGCGTTTCTCGGACTGGCACTGATCGGCGGCTGCGTGAGCTTGACCGGGGCCGACCCCACGAAGCGTACCCTGGGCACGGTGATCGACGACGAAGCTGTCGAGCGCCTCGCCAAGCGGCACATCCGGGCTGCCGACGACCGCTTGGCCGAGAGCCACATCAACGTCGTCAGCTACCACGGCGTTGTGCTCTTGACCGGCGAAGTCGAAACCGCTGCGCTTCGTGACCGCGCTGAGCGAGCGGTAGCCAACATCCGCAAGATCCGTACGGTTTACAACGACATCCAAGTCGGTGGCCCAAGTAACCTCGTTGCTCGTGCGAACGACAGTTGGATTGCCACCAAGGTGCGTTCGGGCCTCACCGCCAGCGAGGAGGTCAAGGTCACGCGCATCAAGGTGGTGGCCGAGCGCGGGGTGATCTACCTGATCGGCGTCGTACCGCGCGACCAGGGTGACGCGGCCGCGGAAGTCGCCCGCGATGTATTCGGCGTCAACCGCGTCGTCAAGGTGTTCGACTACCTAGACTGAGCGTGTGTCACCAGGCTGGAATGCGGACGTAGGCTTCCGCGCACGGCCAAGGCGCCGCCTGCCCTTATTTGACGACGGTCAGCTTCGGGCCGCCCGGTCGTGGCCGTGGCGTTTCCGGCGGCGAATCGTCGCTCGCTGAATCCTCGGCCTCGAAGGCCATACCCATGCCACTTTCGCGCGAGTAGACAGCGACGACCGCACCAACGGGCGACCGGACGTGGACCGGCTGACCGGCGAATCGGCAGTCGACGGTGAGCCAATCGTTGCCGACCGTTAGGTTCCGCGTCGCGCTGGCGGAGACGTTGAGTACCAGCTTGCCGCTCTCCGCGCGTTCAACCGGCGCTTGCACGCCAGCGATGCTGCAGTCGACTACCACGTGAGGCGTTTGGCCGTTGTCCGCGATCCACTCCACCAGTGCGCGCACGAGGTACGGCCTCACGGAGGTCATTCGCGCATTTCGAGCTCAAGCTCCGTCAGGCTGTCGCGGAAGGACTGACGCGTGAACATCTTCTGCATATAACGCGTGATCCCGCGTGTTTGCCGTTCGGGCAACTCGATCCCCACATGGTTCAGACGCCACAGGACCGGCGCCACGCAACAGTCCACCAAGCTGAATTCCTCGTTGAAGAAGAACGGCTTCTCCGTGAATATCGGCGCCGCGGCTACGATGCTCTCGCGAAGGGTCTGGTGGGCACGAGCCAGAACCCGTTGGCCGCCCTTGCCCCGCATCAGCAACGTCAGGTTCGCGCTCCAATCCTTGTCGATGCGATACATGAGCAAGCGACTCTGCGCGCGCGCGACCGGGTAGACCGGCAACAACGGCGGATGTGGGAACCGTTCGTCCAAGTACTCAATGATCACCGCGCTCTGGTAGAGCACCAACTCCCGGTCCACCAGCGTCGGCACGGTGTTGTACGGGTTGACCTCGCCTAGCTGACGAGGCAAGCGGCTCGGGTTGACATCCTGGATGTCGACGGTGACGCCCTTCTCGGCCAACACCATGCGCACGGCGTGGCTATGGTGATCGCGCGGGTCCGAGTACAGAGTCATCGACGTCCGCCGGACGGGGTTCAAATCCAACTGGGTACCCTCGTATGGGATGGCTGCCAAAGGGAGCGTGGCGACCGCCGGCCGTTGCGCCATGCGGGAACGGCTGGCTTACGCCGGAGGCGCACCCAGTGCACAGCGTGAGCAACGCGCCGGAATGCCCATGGGGTACTCATCCGCTCAATGCACATCCTTCCAATACTCACGGTTGAGCATCGTCGCAAAGACGAAAAGCAAGGCCAGGAAACCCAAAACCCAGTAGCCGAGCCGATAGCGCTCAGCGCGACCAGGGTCGCCGACGTAGTGCAGGAAATTGGCGATGTCGTAGGCGGCCTGATCGAACTCGTCCTCGCTCATCAAACCAGTACCCGGTTCAACCTCGATGAAGCTGCAGTTCTCCTCCCGTTCAACCGCGCCCTCGCCCTCTCGAACGAGCGCCACGACGGCGTCCTCACCGTCGAGTATGTCGATCGGCTTGTACCCCCGGCAGTCCTCCACGGGCGTTCCTTGCAGGTCCATGAGTACGTGAGGCATGCCGATGTTCGGATAGACGCGGTTATTGACGCCGAACGGACGCGCCTCGTCGACGTAGAAGCTCGTCAGCATGTTGTACACCCAGTCCGTACCCCGGACGCGGTCGACCATGGTGAGATCCGGGGGCGCCGCACCGAACCAGTTCTTGGCGCTATCCGGGGCCATGGCCGTTTCCATCAGGCCACCGATCTGCTGATCGGTGAACACGAGGTTTTCCAGCGCGACCTTGTGCGGAATGCCGAGGTCGTCCGCCGTGCGCTCATAGCGCTGGAACTTGAGCGAGTGGCAGCCGATGCAGTAGTTCATGAACAACGCCATGCCACGCTGTAGCGATGGCTTGTCCTCGAGATTCGGCGTCATCGGTTCGAGTTCGACGGTCGACTCCGCAGCGATCGCAGAGACGCCCACGGCCAAGCATCCGAGCCATGCAAGGGCCACGCGCATTGCCGTCGCCGTCATGTCACACGCTCCGGCGGTGGCTTCGTCTTTTCGACGCGCGTATACCAAGGCATGAGGAGGAAGTAGGCGAAATAGATGATCGTGCCAACCTGCGCGATGGCCGTGGTCAATGGCGTGGCATGAATGGTCCCGAGATAGCCGAGCACGAAGAAGCTCAGCACGAATAGCGCCAGCATGACCTTGGAGATCCAGCCCTTGTAGCGCATCGACTTCACGGGGCTGCGGTCCAGCCACGGCAGCATCATCGGGATCAGGATGGCCGCGCCCATAACGACGAGGCCCCAGAACTTCGCGGTGAGCCCGAACAGCGGGAACGTCGAGGCGCGCAACATCGAGTAGAACGGCGTGAAGTACCAGACCGGCGCGATCAGTTCCGGCGTCTTCAACGGATCAGCCCGTTCGAAGTTCGGTTTCTCGAGGAAGTAGCCGAACATCTCGGGCGCGAAGAACACCACGGCGCAAAAGACGAAAAGGAAGGCCACCGTGGCCTGGAAGTCGTGCACGGTGTAGTAGGGATGAAACGGGATACCGTCCTTGGGCCTGCCGTTTTCGTCCTTGTTCTCCTTGATTTCGACGCCGTCAGGGTTGTTCGACCCGACGTGGTGCAGCGCCACGATGTGCAGGAATACCAAGCCAACGAGGGCCAGTGGCAGGGCGACCACGTGCAAGGCGAAAAACCGATTCAGCGTGATCTCGGACATCAGGTAGTCGCCGCGCACCCACTCCATGAGGTCCGGCCCGACAAATGGAATCGCGCCAACCAACGAGACGATGACTTGGGCACCCCAGAACGACATGTTGCCCCAGGGCAGCAGGTAGCCGAAAAAGCCTTCCATCATGAGTACGAGGTAGATACCCATGCCGATCAGCCAAAGCAGTTCCCGTGGCGCGCGGTACGAGCCGTAAGCCAGCGCGCGGAACATGTGCAGATAGACCACCACGAAAAAAGCCGACGCGCCCGTCGAGTGCAGGTACCGGATGATGTCCCCGTACTCGATGTCGCGCATGATGTACTCCACCGAGGCGAATGCACCTTCGCCGCTCGGCACGTACGACATCGTCAGCCAGATGCCGGTCAGCAACTGGATTCCGAGCACGACGGTCGCGAGAATCCCGAAGTAGTACCAGAAGTTGAAGTTCTTCGGCGCGTAGTACTTGGTGGCGTGGTACTCCACCGTCTCCGTCAACGGCAGACGCGCATTCAGCCACGAGAGCAGGCGCGGCAAAGCCCGCACCGGGGGCGATTCAGCCACTAACACCCTCCTTCACATGTCCTTGCATATGTCCTTGCCGCCGCCACTTAAGCGGTGCTTTCGTCCACGCCGACTATGATCTCGGTCTCCGACAAGTAGGAATGCGGCGGCACGTCCAGGTTGTCCGGTGCCGGCACGCCTTTGACCACGCGGCCGGCGAGGTCGAAGCGTGAGCCGTGGCAGGGGCAGTAGAAGCCGCCTTGCCAGTCCGGGTCGAACGCCTCCGGCTTGATCTCGCCGTGGTATTTCGGGGAGCAGCCGAGGTGCGTACAGATGCCGAGGTACACGCCGATCTCCGGCTTGCGCGACCGCCACGGGTTGCGCGCGTACTCGGGCTGGCGTTCCTGGTTCTCGGAGTCGGGGTCGGCCAAGTCGGTCAGGTTTTCCTCGCGCTCGAGTTGGCGCACGTCAGCCGCGCTGCGTCCGACCACGAACACCGGCTGTCCGCGCCAGGCGGGAATCGGTCCGAGCATTTCGCCGGCCTTGAGCCGCGACACATCAATGGTCACGGGCGCGCCCAAAGCGCGCGCTTTGGCGCTCGGCATCCACGCTTTCACGAACGGCACCGCCGCCCCGAATGCTCCGACAGCCGCCGTCGCGGAGGTGGCAGCGATCAAGAAGTAGCGTCGAGGACGACTCTCGGGCCCACTAGGCGAGTTCGCGTCATCCTGACTCACGGGATTTGAACACCGTCGATCACTTGGCCCACCCGCACGGTTAACGCTTCGAGTATTGCGGACGTTTGCGTGCCTTGCGCAGACCGACTTTCTTGCGTTCGACCTCGCGGGCATCGCGGGTCAGGAGACCCGCGTCGCGCATGGGCTTGCGCAGCCCTTCGTCGTAGTCCACCAGTGCCCGGGCGATGCCGTGGCGAATCGCGCCGGCTTGGCCGGAACCCCCGCCGCCGCGGACCGTCACGGTAACGTCGACGCTATCGCCAACGCCTGCGATGTTGAGAGGCTGGCGGACGACCATGCGCGCGGTCTCGCGACCGAAGAACTCGTCCAGGGACCGCCGGTTGACGAGGATACGACCCGTCCCGGCTCTCAAGAAAACGCGGGCCGCCGCCGTCTTGCGCCGGCCGGTGCCATAGTTCGTATCGGGCATGGCCTCGTTAACTCCTTTGGTTGGAGGACGCTACAGTTCGAGGGCTTGCGGCTGTTGCGCCGCGTGCGGGTGAGACGGCCCTGCGTAGACCTTCAGCTTGCGCAGCATCGCGCGTCCGAGCGGATTGCGCGGCATCATGCCCTTGACGGCGGCGGTCAGGACACGCTCCGGGTGTTCGGCGCGCATTTTGCCAAGCGGCGTGGCCTTGATCCCGCCGGGGTACCCCGAGTGTCGGTAGTAGATCTTGTCCTGTTCCTTCTTCCCCGTCACACGCACTTTCTCGGCATTGACGACGACGATGTAGTCGCCCGTGTCGACATGAGGCGTGTATTCGGCCTTGTGCTTCCCGCGCAATCGACGAGCGATCTCCGATGCGAAGCGGCCCAAGGTCTTGCCCTCGGCGTCCACGACATACCAGTCGTGTTGCGCGTCCTCGCGACGCGTGCTCACGGTCTTCATCGACGGGTGGGTGGGTGAAAAAATTGGTGCGCAAGTTTACGCGGCTGCCGATAGGCGGACAACCCCGAAAACTGCTTGTAGCGCCGTTGGGTCGTTCGCGCCGCTACAGTCGATACGTGGCACCCGTCATCGCGCGCGAAACCAACCTCATCGCGGTCTTCACCGCACCGGGGAACACCGTTGCACCCGCGAGTCTCGCCTGGTCGCCGTGCCGCAACTCGTCGGCCCGCACCGCTTCGAGGATCGCGCGGCTCTTGTCGTCGCCGACCGGTAGGCGATCAAGGTGGTCCTCGAGGTGCCGGCCGACCTGGTCTTCGGTCGCTTCGACGAATCCCAGGTTGACGTTATCCCCCAAGAAGCCCGCCGCCGCACCGGTCGCGTACGACGCCACGTAGAAGAACGGCTCCAGGATCGACGGTCTGCTGTCCAGTTCCGCCAAGCGCTCCCGGCACCACGCGAGGTGGTCGCGCTCTTCCTCAGCCGCCGCCGCGAGGGCATGCCGCACGTCCTCGCCACGGGCCGTGAGCGACTGCCCTTCGTAGAGCGCCTGGGCACACACCTCGCCGCAATGGTTGACCCGCATCAAGCCGGCGGCATGGCGACGTTCGTCATCGTTCAGACTGGACTCGACGCCCGTGGCGGGATTCGGGCGCGCCGCAACCGTCTCCCCGGCCAGGTTGCGCAACCCCCGTCCAAGAGCGGCCAAGAACGTGTCAAGACGCGTCACTGCTGCAAGCGCCGCAAGCGGATCGAACCACCGGACGTGCGCAACGCCATGGCCGGGCCTCCGCCGTTGAGCGCGGTTTCGAGCCGGTTCTTGGCGGAAAGGTCGCCGACCATCGTGACCGGAAAGTCCGTGGACACGCGACCACCGGAGGTCCGTGCCTTCAGGTCGACGGCGATCTCATCGGGCAGGTAGACCGTTACGTTACCGCCCGAGGTCCGCAACTCGCTTGGCGCGTTCGGCTGGGCGACGAACTCGGCCGAGATCGAACCACCCGACGTTTTCGCCTGGACGGCGCCGTTGACGCCCCGAACCCGGATGGAGCCCCCGGACGTCTTGGCGGCCACGTCGCCGGCGACCGCTTCGGTTTCAATGCTGCCGCCTGAAGTCGTCGCGGAAACCGGCCCCTGGGCATCGCCGATTCGTATATCCCCGCCCGAGGTATGGGCCACGGTTTCATGGGCGCTGCCGATTCGCACGCTGCCACCGGAGGTCCTGGCTTGGACTGGGCCGTCGACGTCGCCAATTCGCACATCACCGCCCGATGTCCGCGCGAAGACGTTGCCTTGCAGACGGTCGATCGTGATATCGCCGCCGGCGGTACGCAACTCCACGTCGTGCTCATACGGAACGCTGATGCGGAACTTAGGCTGTCGCTCCCAATCCCAGACCCGCCAGCGCGGCCCCTTCCTACGGCCGCGGATCGTCACCTCGCCGTCGGACTGTTCGAACTCCAACTCAAGGCTTTCAGGCCGCTCGACAACCACTTCGATTCCGTCGCGCGCACGGCTTTGGATATCGACGGCACCGAATTCGGTATCGACCACGAGGCGAGCACCGGGCGCGGCATCGAAGGTACGACGAACCGGATCATCGGCATGGGCCTGACCCGTGGGAACGGCGATGGCTGTCCCAACCGCAAGGCACGTCGCAAGCGAACATCTTGTAGCGCTAGTGGCCATGGTTACTCCTTTTGCCAACTCACTGTGCGGCCGGTGTCGCAAACGGCGTGCCAACCCACACCAGCAAAGAGAAACAACGGGATACGAAGCGAACTCGTGACGCCCAAGACTGTGCGTGCATGGCCGTCACCACCGAAAGCTGGTGAGACTCGCCACGGTGGCCTTTAGCCGACGGCCGGAACCCGGCCTGCAAAACCGGTGATGGCTTCCACCGCCTTGGCCGCGCGCAGCAGGAAGGCGTCCCCGCGCAGCGGCCCAATGAACTGCGCGCCGATTGGCAGTCCGTCATCGCTGAATCCAGCCGGCAAGGACAATGCGGGACAGCAGGTCACCGTGATCCAGCTGCAGCTTTCCATCCACTCGATGTAGGTGGCCATGGGCCGGCCCTCGATCTCGCGCACCCAGTCGGTGCCGTGATCGAACGGCAGCACCTGGGTTGTCGGCCCGATCAACAGATCGTGGTCCCGGAAGAACTCCCCCACCCGCGCGACCAGTGCCGCACGCGCCGGATACACCCAATCGTAGTCCGCCAGCGTCAACTCGAGGCCGGCCTCGAGGTTCCACCGGATGGTGTCCTTGAGCTCGGCCTGATCGGCATCCGACATGGCACCGAAGCGACGCCGGAAGCCGGTTGCCCGAAGCACGTGGAAGATGCGGCGCGCGTCGGCAAGGTCGGGTGCCGCCTCGACCACGTCTGCGCCGGCATCGCGAAGTCGCTCCGCCAATGCGCGGATCGCCAGGCGCACCGGCCTTTGCACGGGCAAGCCGCCGAAGTCCTCGCTGACCGCGATGCGCATGCCGCTTAGCTCTGCGAGGTCAACCTCCCGAAACGCGGATCCGGGCTCCGGGAGTGCATTTGGGACGCGCTCATCCGGACCCGCGAGAACCGAGAACAGCAACGCCACGTCGTCCACCGTGCGCGCCATCGGACCGGCCGTAGACAGGTCGGACCATGGATCGCCGCCTGGAACGCGCCCCGGCGAAGGCCGGAACCCGATCACGTTGCAGAACGCCGCGGGGTTGCGCAGCGATCCACCCGTATCGCTACCGTCGGCGATGGGAACCAGCCTAGCGGCCAGGGCTACGGCGGCACCGCCGCTGCTGCCGCCGCACGTCTTGCCAAGGTCGTAGGGGTTGCGGGTGACGCCGAAGACGCGGTTGAAGGTCTGGGAACCGGCACCGAACTCCGGCGCATTGGTCTTCCCGATCGTAACCGCCCCGGCACGACGCATCCGCGCGATGATGCGGTCGTCGACCGTCGGCACATGGTCGGCATACAGCGGCGAACCGTACGTCGTGCGGATACCGCGCGTGGCGACGAGATCCTTGTGCGCAATTGGCAGGCCAGCGAGCGGTGCATCGAGTTCGCCGCGTCGGTCGAGATCGTCGGCGCAGTCCCGACCGAACTCGAAGGCCTCCGTCGGAATCGCATTGAGTGCGGGATCCACTGCCTCGATTCGCGCGATGTGGGCGTCGACGACTTCCCGGCAGCTGAGCTGTCGCGACGCGATCAGCCCACGCAGTTCCGTCGCAGTTCGAAAGCAGACATCGTCCTTCATGTTGTCTACGCTGCCCTCCCCGTTAAGTCGGATA
Source organism: Candidatus Azotimanducaceae bacterium (assembly GCA_965203685.1). Taxonomy (GTDB): domain Bacteria; phylum Pseudomonadota; class Gammaproteobacteria; order Pseudomonadales; family Azotimanducaceae; genus VXYL01. The sequence continues at coordinate 2,230,389 of OZ241908.1, read as the reverse complement.
GTGCGCACATGATCCAGGTCACCATGGTTGCCGCGAATACCTACCAAGTCGCCGTCGACGGGCGGGGGCGCGAACCGTCGCTGCACACCGTTTCACTCTCCCAAGAGTATTACCGGCGCTTGAGCGGCGGCACGGTCACGCACGAGTGGGTGATCGTGCAAGCGTTTCAGTTCCTGCTCGAGCGACTGGCGAACACGCAAATCCGCGAAGCCCTCGACTTGGCCGAGGTCGCGGTACAGTTCGACGACTTCGAGTCCGATGTGGCTCGGCGCCTAGGTCACCAAATCCCGTGACGGTCAAGCCCACGTGTTCCAGTGGGTGATGCCTGCCACGGGCGGCCGTGCCGCACGCTTGAAATCGGTGCCCAGCGTGTAGGCCACGGGCAGCAGCGCCGTCTGCACGACGTTCTCGGGGATGCCGAGAATCTCCGCAGCCTCGTTCTCGAACCCCAGGTGGAGAGTGGTGAGGCACGAGCCGAGTCCGCGCGCCCGCAGCGCCAACTGGAAATTCCAGACGGCGGGATAAATCGATGCGTAGTAGCCGCCAAGCTGCGTCACGCTCGCGCCCTCGCGCGGCCGCCCCTCCAGGCAGGGAATGACGTGGACCGGCACCTCGTGCAGGTGTTCCATGAGATACAGCGCGGATTGGAATACGCGCGCGGTCTGACCCGTCGCGGTCTCGCCCGCCGCCGTCAGGTAGGCTTCGCCACCGCGCCGGTAGAGGTCCGCGAGAGCTTGGCGCTTGTCGGCATCGTCAACCACCAGCCACCGCCAAGTTTGGCTGTTTGATCCCGTCGGCGCCTGCACCGCCAACTCCAAGCAGGCCTCGATCACCTCGCGAGGCACGGGGCGCGTCAAGTCCAGACGCTTGCGGACCGCGCGTGTCGTCGCCAGCAGTTCGTCGCAGGTGTCGATATCCAGTGTCATCTCGGTGTCCTTGTGGCGAAACCGCTAAGCATAGCCGTTACGCCGCGCTGGCCACGCATTGCCGTGCACCTGTTGGACCCAGCGCGGCTAGCGCGTGTCGCCGGTGTTGTCCTTTGCCCGCTTCTTCTTGCGACGGTCGTTGCGCCGCCGCTTGCTGCCGTACGTGCCACGCGCGATCTTTCCGCGCTTCGTCCGAATGTCGCCCTTGCCCATCGGCCTCCCCCGTCTTGGATTAACGCCCGAATATACCTGACGGCCCAGCGCCTACAGACCCCAGCACTCCAGTTCGTTGGCAAAGACCAACGGCCCTTGGTAGTGCGTCTCGATCGCGGCGCGGCTGGTGGACTCACGCCCGGTGGTACGCGTCGTTCGGTGTCCAAGCACGAGCATCCGCACATCGCCCTGCGCCGCCACTCGGCCCAGTTGCGACGGGATGGCGAAAAACTCCCGCACGCTGCCCCGCGCGTCTTCCGGTATCGCGTGATGGGCGATCAGCGCGTCGGCGTTCCGGGCAAACCGCGCCACGACGTCTTTTTGATTGCTGAAGCTCCCTGCAAAGACCATGGCGAAGTCCCGGATTTCGACCCGCCACGCCAGCGCGGGCACGTTGCCGTGGTGAACCGGAATCGCCGCCAACGAGAGGTTGCTTGTTCCGTATTGCGACCAGCGCCGGTTGCCGGTTGCCGGGACGTCGCGTACCGACACCTTGTATCCACCCCGCGAGCGGAAGGTCAGAAAGTCCGCGAGTTCGGGGTAGAGTCCGTCCGCGCCGACCATGCGCTCCACGAACGCTGTCGTTGCATCCACGTCAGCGACTGCCGGCCCGAAGACGGGGAGCAGTCGGTCACGGTCGCCGCCGATCGAGCCTTCGAGCAGCGCCGGGAGGTCGGACGTGGTCTGGGCGGCCAGCCGCGTGAACACCACGGCGTCGAGGTCGGCGAAATCGGCACCGGCCTCGTCGAAGCGCAAGGCCGTCCCCGGCCCGGGGTCCACCAGCAGTCGCGCGTTTTCGTCGATCCAAACCAGGTAGCTCGCCGCACCGCGCTGGTCGGTGATCTCGGCACCGCCCGAGCCGAGGATCTGGAACCACACCCCCTCATCGCCACAGTACGGAACATCCTGAGCCGAAGCACCCAAGGCGATGGCGCAACACCCTAGCCACCGCGCCAGGCGTATAGCTCCCAACGCGTGGTTGTACCCGATCGTCACCGGCTAGCAATCCGCGAGGTCGGCGAGCATCGCCGCGGCCGTGGCCTCGTCAGGCATCCGCCAATCGCCGCGCGGCGACAGGCTGACGGTGCCGACCTTGGGCCCTGGCGGCAGCGTCGTTCGCTTGAACTGCTGCGCGAAGAACCGGGTCAGGAACACGGTCAACCAATGCTTGATCTCGGCGTCGGCGTAGGTGTCCGCGAACGCGCGGCACGCGAGGACGTAGATCTTGCGCGCCCCCGCCCCGGTACGCAGGAAATGAAACAGGAAGAAGTCGTGCAATTCGTACGGACCGATGATGGCTTCGGTCCGCTGGTCGATTTCACCGTCCCGCGGTGGCGTGAGTTCGGGCGTGATCGGCGTGTCCAGCACGCGACCCAGAACTGAACTCAAGGCCGGCTCAGCCCGGTGCCGCGCATACCAGCGCACGAGATAGGCGACCAGCGTCTTGGGCACCCCCGCGTTGACGTTGTAGTTGGCCGTCTGGTCGGCGTTGAATGTGCACCAGCCGAGGGAAAGCTCGGACAGGTCGCCCGTGCCGACGACGATCCCCGCCACCCGATTCGCCGTGTCGAAGAGGATCTGGGTGCGTTCGCGAGCCTGTGCGTTCTCAAAGGTCACGTCGGCCTCGCCGTCATGGGCGATGTCGGCCAGGTGCGCCGCCACCGCGCGGTCGATGGCGATCTCGCGCAACTCGACGCCGGTCGCTTCGGCAAGCCCACGGGCCGACGCCAACGTGCGCGTCGTAGTGCCGGGGCCGGGCATCGTGATCGCACAAACGGTCTCGGCAGGGCGCCCGAGGAGCGCCAGGGCGTCCATGCAGACCAGGTAGGCAAGCGTCGAGTCGAGGCCGCCGGATAGGCCGATGACCAGCCGGTCAGCCTGCGCCGCTCGAACGCGTCGCGCAAGACCGGTGGCCTGGATTGCTAGGATGTCCTGGGCGCGGGCCGCAAACTCGCGCTCGTCCGGTGGTACGAACGGCTGTCGCGCATACGATCGCGCCAGCTTGGTCAGCGTCGGCGCTCCTCCCGCATCGACCGTCACCACGCCCATCCGCGACGCACGCGCGAAGGTGGTGTTTTGCTGGCGACTGTGACGGATGCGCTGGCAGTCCACGTCGACGCTCAAGCTCGCACCATCAAGCTGGAAGCGCTGCGACTCCTCGAGTAGGCGACCGTTCTCCGCGGCGATCAGGTGGCCGCCGAAAACGACGTCCTTGGTCGACTCGCTAGGCCCGGCGCTGGCGTATACGTAGGCGGACAGGGTACGCCCGCTTTGCGCCTGAACAAGGTTGCGCCGGTAATCGGCCTTGGCCACCGCTTCCGGACTCGCGGAAAGATTGAGCAGCACCTCGGCGCCCGCCAAGGCAAGCTGCCCGCTCGGCGGGTTGGCCGACCATAGGTCTTCGCAGATCTCAATGCCGAACGCCGTATGGCCGAGCTTGAACAACAGGTCGGGTCGCAAGGGAAAGCGCCCCATCTCGTCGTCGATCTCGATTGCCACCCCGAGCCCGGAGGAGAACCACCTTTGCTCGTAGAACTCCTCGTAGTTTGGCTGGGCGATCTTGGGTACCGCGCCGACGACTCGCCCGGCCCGACAGACGAACGCGCAGTCCAGGATTCGACCATCCTCCAGCCACCAGGGCGCCCCGACCACGAGCACCCGGTCATCGCTGGCAGCGGCCAACCCAGCCAAGGCGATGTGGGTTGCGCGGCGCAGATCATCGTTGAAGAACAAGTCTTCGCAGCTATAGCCCGTCACTGCCAGTTCCGGCAGGAGCACGATCGCCGAATCGGCCGAGGCGGCTTGGTACGCCTGCCCGATGAGGCGGGCATTGGCGCCCGGGTCGGCGATGGCGACCGGCGGAGCCACGGCGGCGATTTTCAGGAAGCCGAAGTCGGAAAAGTCCATCGGGCACCGAGCGAGGAGCCTATGGTGATTCTATCGACTCGCCGAGAACCGGTCATCGGCGTCGACCGATTCGCCCCCGATTCGCCACGTCGTCTGCCGTGCACGACCTCTTAGCGGTTAGAATCCCTACGCTCAAGTCCAGCTTAAGGCCAGTCGGTGAATTTCGAGTTTTCAGACGAGCAGAACCTGTTGCGCGAGCAGGCGTTGGGCTTCCTGCAGGAGCACTGTCCCATGTCCGCGGTACGGTCCGTCCTCGATGGCGACGCCGCCTACGACGCGGAGTTGTGGACCAAGATCGCGGAACTGGGCTGGACGGCCACGGTAATCCCGGAGCAGTACGGCGGGCTTGGCCTGTCCTACCTCGAACTGTGCGTCATCGCCGAGGAACTCGGACGAGCCGTGGCACCGGTACCCTTCTCGTCGTCGGTATACCTCGCGACGGAAGCGATCCTCATGGCCGGCAGCTACTCCCAGAAGGAACACTGGCTGCCGAAGCTCGCGACGGGCCAGGCCATTGGTACCTTCGCTTTCGGCGAGGGACCTGGGCAGCCGTCCCCTGCCCGCCTGGGCACGGCGGCCCGCAACGGGAAGCTGACCGGTGCCAAGATTCCGGTCGTGGACGGCGACATTGCGGACATCGCCGTCGTGGTTGCCAAGGCAGACGGCGGCGATGGCGATGGTGCCAGTCTCCACCTAGTCGAATTGAACGGGGTCGAGCCGTCGCCTGTCGCGACCCTGGATCCGACCCGATCACACGCCCGGCTCGTCTTGGACCACACCCCTGCCGAGCCCCTCGGTGCCGACGGCGAAGGCTGGTCCCTGACCCAGCGGCTCCTCGACCGCGCCGCCGTGCTGTTTGCCTGGGAGCAGGTGGGCGGTGCAAGCGCAGCCTTGGAAATGGCCAAGGATTACGCCATGGAGCGTTACGCGTTCGGCCGCCCGATCGCCAGCTACCAAGCGATCAAGCACAAGCTCGCCCACGCGTACGTCAAGAACACCCTGGCCCGTTCCAACGGCTACTACGGCGCCTGGGCGCTCGACACGGACGCCGACGAACTGCCGCTGGCAGCCGCTACCGCAAGGGTCAGCGCAACACAGGCGTACTACTACGCATCGAAAGAGAACATCCAGACCCACGGCGGCATGGGCTTCACCTGGGAATTCGACTGCCAATTCCATTATCGGCGCGCGAAACTCCTGTCGGTGAACATCGGCAGCGAGCCGACCTGGCAGGACAAGCTGATCGCCGCCGTGGAACGCGACGCGGCCTAAGACGGAGAGAACACGATGGACTTCAACGACACGACGGAAGAGGCGGCCTTCCGCGCCGAAGCGAAGGCCTGGCTCGAGGCCAATGTCCCGACCCGTGAGGAGCTTGCCGGGCTCGACGAGATCCAGGCCGCGAAGCTCTGGCAGAAGCGCAAGTACGATGCCGGCTGGGCGTGCATCCGCTGGCCCGAGGAATACGGGGGTCGGGGCGCGAGCGCCATCGAGCAGGTCATCTGGAACCAAGAAGAAGGCCAGTTCGCCGTGCCCGGGAGCGTATTCGGCATCGGCCAGGGCATGGCGGCACCGACCTTGATGGCCTGGGCCAGCGAGGAGCATAAGCGCATGCATTTGCCGCCACTCGCGTCCGGCGAGCACATCTGGTGCCAATTGTTCAGCGAGCCAGCGGGCGGTTCCGACCTGGCCGCGCTACGCACGCGCGCCGAACGCGACGGCGACGAGTGGATCATCAACGGCCAGAAGATCTGGACTTCGGGGGCGCACTACTCCGACTACGGCATCATCGTGCTGCGTACCGATCCCAACGTGCCCAAGCACAAGGGCCTTTCGTACTTCTTTCTCGACATGAAGTCGCCGGGAATAGAAATCCGCCCGATCAAGCAGATCTCGGGCGGCGCCAATTTCAACGAGGTCTATTTCACCGATGTCCGTGTACCCGACGACCAGCGGCTCGGCGCGGTCGGTCAAGGCTGGCAGGTCGCCATCACCACGCTGATGAACGAGCGCGCGGCGATCGGTGGCGGAGGCGGCGGCGTTGGCTTCAAGCAGGTTTTCGACTTGGCGCGCAAGGTGGAAATCGACGGCGAACCGGCGATCCGGGACAAGAACGTGCGCGCCAAGCTGGCCACGTGGTATGCACAGGAGGCGGGCTTGCGATTCACCGGCTACCGTTCCATGACGGCCTTGTCGCGCGGTGCCACGCCGGGCCCGGAAAACTCCATCGGCAAACTCGTCGGCGCGTCCAAGACCCAGGACATGGCGTCATTCGCCATGGACCTGCTCGAGCTTTCCGGGGCGGTCTCGGACCCGGCGTTTGCCGAGGCCCACGGCGCCTATCAAGCCACGTTCATGGGATCGCCCGGCGGGCGAATCGCTGGCGGCAGCGACGAGATCATGCTCAACATCCTCTCGGAACGCGTGCTCGGCATGCCGCAGGATGTCCGGGTCGACAAGGGCATTCCATTCAACGAGGTACCGACCGGGCGCTGACCTAAGGGCTGGCGCGTGCCTCCCGGGTGAGCCAAGGGAGGCCGTATAAGGCCGGCACGACGGGGGCAGTCGAGCGCTAGTGGATTTCTGGGCTGGGATTCGCGGCCAGCAATAGCCGCTCGGTCTTTTCGAGGATCCGCGCCAAAAGGCAGTCCGCGTCATTGCTCGACGGTTTGCGCATGTAGGCCATAGCGGACAGGTCGTGGAACGGTCGTGTCAGTTCGCACGGATCCCGTGCACTGCACAGTCGCTCGCGGATACCCGAGTAGATTGCACGCTCCGTCGTGCGCCCCTGCGCCGCAAGTTCTCGAATCAACGCACTCAACAAAGGCTCGATCTCATTGCGGGCAACGACCGGTTCACGGTTGCACCTTCACGGTTCCGTCACGATGAATTTTGCGGCAGCGCCAGGGTTTCGTAAAGCGCCAACGAGGCTGCCATAAGGCTGCCATACCCGTGCGCGGCGGGCCGTTATGATGTGCGCGGTCATCATCGGGAGCGGTCATGGACAACCTACGCGCGATCCTCGCCGGCTGCGGCAGCATGGGCAACGGCTGGTGTCGAGTCGTGGCATCACGGGACGACATCGAGATCGTTGCTCTCGTCGACATCAACCCCGGCGCAGCCGCGGCGTTCGCCACTCGCAACGACCTGACCGTGCCGCACTACGCGTCGCTTACCGAGGCTCTTGCCGCAGAACAGCCCGACGTCGTCCTGGACACCGCCGTCCCCGAGGCGCGCCGAGCCGTCGCGGGAACGGCCATGGAGGCCGGCTGCCACGTATTCTCGGAGAAGCCTTTCGCGACGTCGGTCACCGAGGCCCGCGAACTCCTCGCCATTGCCGAGCGTACCGGCAAGACCCACGCGATCATGCAGAACAGGCGCTACCTCGCCGGTACGCGCGGCATGCGTCAGCTCATCGCCGACGGCGTCATCGGCGAGGTGGGGATGGTCTGCTCGGACTTCTTCCTCGGGGCGCACTTTGGTGGCTTTCGTGACGAGATGGCGAACGTGCTGCTTCTCGACATGGCGATCCACACGTTCGACCAGGCACGTTTCATGTCCGACATGGACGCCGCCACGGCCTTCTGCGACGAGTTCAACGTGCCCGGATCCTGGTACCGGGGCAATGCGTCGGCACTCGTCATCTTCGAGATGGTCGGCGGTGCCCGGTACTGCTATCGCGGGTCTTGGTCAGCCGAAGGCGCTCGCACCTCCTGGGAGGCCCAGTGGCGCATCGTCGGCAGCCGCGGCACAGCCGTCTGGAACGGCGTGGACGCTCCCTACGCCGAAGTCCCCGAGGGCGACGGCTTTCTCCGTTCGTGCAGGCGGGTGGAGGCAGACGACTGGCAAGGGCCCGACGGTCACGCCGGGTGCATCGACGAGATGGTCACTGCCTTGGTGAACGGCGAGCAACCGATGACCTCCTCCCGCGACAACGCGAAGAGCCTCGGCATGGTGCTCGCCGCGATCGAAAGTGCTGAAGCCCGCGTAGTCGTCCCGATCCGGCTCTAGGCGTCCCGGATCGCCCAAAGGCAGCCGCGGCGCATGATCTCCTTGGCCTCGGCAACTTCGAAGTCGGCGGCCACGTGACCGAGTGAACTGTAGAACACCTTCCCTGCCCCGTAGCGCTTCTTCCACGCGACGGGCATGGTCACACCCCGCACCCAGTCGATGCCCCAGTGTTTGCCTTGGAACGTGGTCGTCGCCAGGACTTCGTTCGAGGGGTCGACGTGCATGAAGTACTGCTCTGAGCGCATCCCGAAGTCAGTGAGGCCCTTAACGATCGGGTCATCGCTAGTGATGTTGACCTCGTAGTCGATGATGCCGCCGGGGTGGCAGATGAACTGCCCACCGACCATGAACTGATATTCGACGTTGTTGCGGAACGAGTCTCCCATGCCGCCATGCCAGCCCGCGCAGCCCGTGCCGGCCCGGATCGCCTTCAGCAAGCCAGCTTCCTGCTCGCGTTCGATCCGGGACATGGTCCACACCGGTACGACCAAGTCGACGTCGGCCATGAACGCTTCGTCGGCAAGCCGGTCAAGGCGGTCGTCGACCGTGACATCGTGGCCCTCCGAACCGAGCACGTCCGCGCAAATGGCAGCCGTTTGCTCCGGTTCGTGGCCGTTCCAGCCACCCCAGGTGATGAATATGTTCGCCAAGTTGCCTCCTTAAAAGTCCTTACCGCCAGTGTCAGTCCAACTGTCCGTCGGTCAGGCCCGTCGGCAGCGGATCCGGACGCTCGGGTCGACTGGTCAGCGTGACGTGCCGACCCTCGGCCGAGGACTCGCCAAACGCCGCCATGATCTCGAGGACGTGCTGCGCAAGTTCGCCGTTGCAACGATGCGGGCGACCGGTACGGATGCCCACGCACATGTCCGCCAGCCCGATGCTTCGCATGTTGGCGGTGTAGCCGTGTGTCAGGGGGCGATCCTCCCACTCGCGCCCGTTTGAGACGAGCACGTGACCGCCGAAGCCATTCGGGTCCGGCGACGACAGGCTGGCGTCGACGCCGTGGATCTCGATGAAGCGGTTCGAGTGCAATCGCACATCGAAGCTCATGACGACCGTGACAACGCAGCCGTTGTGGAACTCCAGCGTCCCGGCCGTGTGCGTATCGACGTTCACGTCGATGACCTCCCCGGCCCGGGCCTTCGAAGTCACCTCGCGCGCCTCGCGGCCACGCGCCGTAATCGCTGCGACCCGACGCACAGGTCCGAGCGCGTGCACCAGCGCGGTGAGGTAGTACGGCCCCATGTCGAACAGCGGCCCGCCGCCGGGTTGGTAGTAGAACGCGGGATTCGGATGCCAGGATTCGTGCCCCGGCCCCATCATGAACGCCGTCCCGGCGACCGGCTTGCCGACTGCGCCGCCGTCGATCAGTTGACGTACCGTCTGGTGCCCACCACCAAGAAATGTGTCCGGCGCACAGCCAACGCGCAGGCCCGCCCCGTCGGCCGCTGCAAGCACTCTCCGGCCCTCATCGGCATCGAGCCCGAACGGCTTTTCGCAATACGCGTGCTTGCCCGCCCCCAAAGCCGCGAGGTTCACCTCCCCATGCGCCGCCGGAATCGTGAGATTGAGAACGACGTCCACGTCGTCGCGTGCGAGCAGCGTCTCGACAAGCATCGCGGGCACGCCGAAGGTCTCTTCGGTTCGCTTGGCCGCGGCTGGATCGATGTCCGCGCAGGCGACGAACTTCAGCACGTCGAAAGTGGCCGCGGCGCGTAGGTAGGCGGCGCTGATGGTGCCGCAGCCGATCAGGCCGATGCCGACAGGTTCCATGGGTGATTGACCTCTTGGCTACTCGTCGATTCGCTACGCCGCGTGCTCACGCGGGGGCGGCCATCCTGCGCTCGAACCGAGCGCGACGCTTGGCGGCCTCGACGGCGCGATCCTTTGGTGCCGCAGCCGTTGTCAGGCCCTCGAGCAGGTCCCGGGAGACTGCGGCGATGGCGAGCACCGCCTCGTCGAAAACGCGTGCGTTCGCGGCCGACGGCTTGCTGAAACCGGAGATCTTGCGGACGTACTGCCGGGCAGCGTCGAGCACTTCGGTGTCACTGGCGGGTGGCTCGAAATTGAACAGCGGCCGGATGTTTCGGCACATGGTGGCCTCCTTGGATCCTTGGGGATCGTTCGCGGGTTAGGGGTGCTCGTGGAGCACAACGCGATCATAGATCGCCGTGACATGCCGGAAGTCCAAGAGCAGCGAATGCGACACGTGCTGACTCGGATCATGCAGGTGGTACTTGAACCGCGTCTGCTCGCCACCTTGAAGGAACGCGTCGTAGTCCTTCGTTAACTCGCGTACGTCGCTGATGATCTCGGTACTCCACGTTGCCCGGAAGGGACCGAGCATGGCACCGCCCTCGAGCGCAATGGTGATCTCGTGGTTGGTCAGTCGTCGGTCGTCGGTCACGCGCCACCCACCACTAGGCCTTTGAAGGGGCTGAGCATAACAGTTGGGTCGCGGTTCTGACGCTGCCGGACTGGCCTGGATTTCCTCCGGGGTCGAGACCTACCGTATGATCCACGCGCGCGCGTATTCGACCGACGCACTAGGTCGGTACGCTTGCGCGACTCAAGACTAAAGGAGAAGCACATGACACTGTCCGCATTCGACCACCTCGTTGTCCGCGTCGGCGATCTCGACGAGGGCATCGCCACCTACCGCGACACCCTGGGCCTGGAACTCGACCGCACGGAAGAGAGCGAGGCGCTCGGCATCAAGCAGGCCTTTTTCAACCTGCCCGGTGGCGGCTTCATCGAGGTGGTGGCACCCACGGACCCGCAGTCCGCTGTCGGTCAAGCGCTTGACCGCCGCGGCGAAGGCATCCACACCGTCGCGTTCGCAGTGGACGATCTAGGCGCAACCTGCGAGACGCTTAAAGCCAACGGCGCGAGGCTGATCGCCGAGGGTGCCCCGACGGTCTTCGTGCACCCGAAGTCTACCCACGGGGTACTGCTTCAACTCTCCGAGAAGTAGAGCGGCGACCCGCGCACTCAGTCGGCACTGGCCGTCCGGGATTGCACTTCCCGGGCGGCCGCGAACCAGCGCCTAGAGGCCGGCATCAGCAAGGTCGCGAGCGCGATGAGCGCCAGCGCCTTGGCCACAACGTCTCCCTTGGACATGGCCGCCAGCGCGTCGGCCAGCGACGGCGCATTGACGCATCCCCAGGCGAACACCACGAAGATTGCCACGATCGCCGTCCTCACCCAGCCGCCGCCGGCATAGGCGGACCACGCCAAGAACGTCCACAGGACCACGAAGAAGACCCGCGCGCCGTTACTCTCCACCGCATCGATGCCGAGCACCCACATCATCAAAAGCGTGACGGCACCGCCAAGCAATATGGCGGAGCCGACCACCACCGTCGGCGGCCTTACCGGGAGAGCGTCCATGTATTCCAGTATGGTCAGCACGCTGGAGCGGCGCAAGCCGACCGACCCGAGCCGTCGGGACCTCCGAGGGGCGCTAGCGGTCTCCGCGCCTACGCTCTGCGCCCGCACCTGGTGGACTAAGCATCAAGTCGTCGATCAGGCGTACGTACACTCCTGTGTCGCGCCTAGGGATGAAGTGCGTCCGCCAGTTGGGCCGCAGGTCCCACACGTAGCCGTTGGGCAACCTGCCCTGGCCTGATTCGACCACCTCGAACAGACCACCTGCCCCACGCACACCGAACAGCACGGCAACCTGGTCCCAACTCGAACGGCCCCGGTAGGCACCGCGGAACCATCGAAAGTAGGCTTCCCGCACGGGATTCTCCGCAGGGGCAGAGGCAAGCGGGACGCCCGTGTGTACGCCGCCGCCGAAATCGGACACCACCAGCGGCGTCGGCCAGTTCTCGATGACGAACGCACTCACGTCGACAAGGTCGTGGCGCACGAAGTTGAAGCCGTCGTCTCGTAGGCCGCCCATGGCGACGAGGCAGCGGACCTTGCGGGCAAGGAGCGACGGTTCCGCGCGCAGTACGTCCGCCAGGTTGTTCAGGAAACCAACGCTGACGATGGTCACCGATTGGTCGGGCTGCTCGGCGAGGGCGGCCCGGTAGACATCCAGCGCACTCGGCACGCCCGCTGCGCTTGCGGTGTGTGGAAAGGTCGCCAACTGGGCCAAGTACCGTGACGCATCCGGATTCGGCAAGTCTCCTTTGAACGCACCGATCGGCACCCGCCGCCCATACCAGGTGTTGATGGCGTCAATCGCTGCAACACCGTCCGGGTGCACCTCGTTGTACGTCACCGCCAGCAGGTCCGCCTCGCCACGGTCGGCGAGCGCGTGTAGAACCGCCAAGGCACCGACGTCGTCGACGTCGAGCGTCATGTCGGTGTCGTAAAGGATCTTGGCGGGGTTCATTGCGCAGTCCACCGACCCAGGGGGCTCAGCCACGGTCGGCGCGCCGAACAGCAGTCCGACCAGGGGCGCTCGCCAGATGCTCGCTTTCATGCGAGGGGCATGCCCCTCGCGCTCCCCGGCTGAGGGCTCTTCACGCAACGAGGTTGGCGGTTCGCGTTGACCCGGACGACTTGGCGATCGTCGGGTCATCGGCGACGCGGACGAGCGTCTTGCCGAAATTGCCCCCGACGAGCATCGCACGGAACGCCGCCGGGGCTTGTTCGAGCCCGACCCAGATGTCCTCTCTGTACTTGACCCGGTGGTCGTTGAGCCAGCCCGCCATCTCGGCCAGGAATCGATCCTGGTAGTCGGCGACATAGTTGCCCACGAACAAGCGGTGTACCGTGACAGCTTGCCGGTCGAAATAGGGTCTGCCGGTCTCGGCCCACACTTCACCCGCATCACGACCGTCGACGTTGCCGTATTGCGAGACCATGCCGCACAGACTGATCCTGGAGCGTGGATTCAAAAGCGGCAGGACGCCTTCGAAAACAGCGCCGCCAACATTCTCAAAGTAAATGTCGATGCCGTCCGGGCATGCCGCGCGCAAATCGTCTCGGTAGTTCGGCGAACGGTAGCTCACGCAGGCGTCGAAGCCGAGTTCGTCGGTGACAAAGTCGCACTTTTCGCGAGGTCCGGCGATTCCGACCACCCGGCAGCCGTGGAGTTTCGCGATCTGTCCGGCGGCCTGGCCAACGCCACCCGACGCCGCAGACACCACGACGGTCTCCCCAGCGCGCGGTTGGCACTGCACGACGACACCGGCGTAAGCGGTCAGCCCGAGCATGCCGAGAATGCCGACAGCGGTGGAGATCGGTGCCACGCCAGGGTCGAGCTTGCGCGGCGCCATGTAGCCGAACACGTCCACACCGCGTCCGGACAAACCGTGGCACTGCCAGCCGTTCGTGTTGAACACGTAGTCGCCGGGCGCGTAGCCGTCAAGGCGACTTTCGAGGACCTGCGAGACCGTCCGGCCGTGGCAGACATCGCCGATCTTCTCGACACCGGTGCGCCGTCGACCCCACTGGTAGGGGTCCAGTGACAGGTAGATGGTGCGAGTCAGCATCTGGCCAGGTCCCGGCGACGGCATGTCTTCCTCGGACCGGACGAAGTCGCCATCCGTCGGCAAGCCCGCCGGTGGCGTACGGGCCAGTCGCCAAGCGAAGGCGCCACGCGCGGCGTTGGTCACTCGGGCACCGCGATCGAGCGGTCGTAACGGTCCGTATCGCCAAGTTCAAACCGGACCTCGCTAATCCGCGCCGGAGCGGCGACGAGTTCGCCGTTCGCGACGGCTGGGCGGAATCGCCATGACCGCACGAGTGCGAGGGCAGCAGCGTCGAACACGCCGGCGGGATCGGCAGCGTCCACCTCGGCATTGACGACGCGGCCGTCAACGGTCACGTCGTAGCGCACACGGACGACGCCCTCCACGCCTGCGGCCCGGGCCTGGTCCGGGTACACGAGATCCGCACCGCTCAACAACTGCAAGGGCCGGGACGGGCCCGTGCAGCCCGATGCCGCCAATACGATGGCTGCAAGCGCCAGTGCCGTGCGTCTGATCATCGCGGCACTCATAGTCGTTCAGCATACTTCGCGGGATCGGCGGCCGCCACGATGTGCAGGCTTCCTCAGGGCGGCGGCGACGCGGTTTTCGGTGACTCCCGTAGCGCATCGTCGATGGCCGCAGTCAGCGGCCGCCTAGCACCGAGGAAACGCCTTGCAAGGGCCAATTGACCCCTCGCGCGGCGCAGGTTGTCACCGTGGGCAGAGACCTTGAAGTAGACGTCATCGCAGAGGTGGTCGACCAGGAAGCGGACGCCGAGCATGAAGCTCATGTAGGCGGGCGCGGCCGAAAACCGCGCCACGCCGTCCAGCGCACCCATGCCGCGGGCAAATCCACTGGCCAAGGCCGCCAAGCCGGACGCCGACAAGGCAGGTGCTCTTTCGCTTTCCTCCGTGCCGGAGAAGGCCGAGCGTACAAGATCGCCGAAGTCCCACGCCGGATCGCCAACCATGATCGTGTCCAGGTCGATGATGGCAGCCACGTCGTCCCGTGTAGGGTGGAACAGCAGGTTGTTGACCTTGCAATCGCCGTGGATCACCCGGCATCGACGCGGCGCCTCGAACGCGTGGCGCAGCACGTCGACCACCCCGCGCTCCGCGTCTGCCCCGGTCGGCGCTTCATCGAGCGCCGCCAAGTAGCTCTCAAGATCGTGAAAGCCGTCGATCACTGGCTCGAGCGGATGGGGGAAAGCGGCGAAGCGCGCCAAAAAGCCGCCGTAGGCCGCCGCAGCGGTCCCATACAGCGAGCGTGGCAATGTCTCGAAGCTTCGGGCCAGGCGACGTGGAAACACCCGCCACAGGTCGCCAAGCTCATCGATCACGAAGGACGCCCCGGTCTTTGTCGGCACGGGTGCCACCAGTAGCCTGTCGTCGTAGGCCAGCACATGCGACAGGTTGCGCATGACGGCTTGGGGCCTGGCGAAAACAGTGCTGTTCAGCCGCTGCAGTACATGCGTCTCGCCAACCATCCAGGTGTCGTTGATGCGGCCAACGGGATGCCGCACGGGCACCGCGGCACCATCGAGCCAATGCGCCAACATGCGCGCCGGCGTTACATCCGCTTCACTGGTGTCTGACGGCATACGCGACCGGCAGCAGGTATTCACCGAAGGGGCCCGCTAGGGTCGCCGGATCCGTGGTCGCCTTGCCGTCCACCACATCGGCAAGCTCGGCCAGTGCCTCCGACGCGGCGCCCAGTTCAGCCTGCAACGCGGAGTCTCTTGCGACTGCGACCCGCTGGCTACGCCAGCCTGTCGTCCAACCGTCCATCGGCGCGCCGCTGGCCAAGTCCGCTTCGGCGCGGCGTGAGGCCAAGCTCTCGGGGGCAAGGCGATCCACGATTCGGTCAAGCGGCGTCGACGCATCGTACGGTCGGGCATCCGCGCTGCCGCCGAGCCCGTTGATCCGGCGCTCGTACGCGTCCGTACCCAGCAGGCGCCGGTACCACTTCACCGGTTCGAGCATCTCGATGAGGGGCCAAATCCCGGGTGTCAGGTCCGACGGCGGCCGGTCCTCCGGGATGATCCCGAGACCGTCCAAGGTCGAACGTGTTTCGCACATTCGTTCGTAGAAGCCATCGACATCGCGGGAAGGATCCACATCGGCTCGCCACAGTCGTTCCGCAACCGCAGGCATGCGGCTCCACACCCGCGTGTCCAAGAGCTCATCGGTTACCAATTCCGACCAAAGGCAGGCTTCACCACCCAGAACCCGGCCCCCCGGCCGCTCCGGGAGCTCAGGGTACTCGGCAAAGCCCGCCATCCAAGCCAGGCCGTCGCGGACGTGTGCGAGGCGCGGGTGCTGGGCCAGCGCGTCCTCGGCTGCCACCAAGTCGCCTCCGGGATCGGCCCCGTAGTGCACGTCCGCGGGATAGAACAAGTCGAGGTAGTACGGTGACGAGACCACGCAGTCGTAACCCCCCGCCACCGCCACGTCACGGGCCCGGGCACCGCGCCACGCCTGAACGACAGTACCGGCCGGCAACGTCGAGCTCAGGCACTCATCCCAACCCATTGCCCGCTTGCCGAGCGTGGCCAGGCGCTCGACCACCGCACGGTGGAAGCGGTGCTGCACGGCAACGTCCAAGCCTGCAACCTCGTCGCCGCCGAAGTGGATGTACTCGTCGGGGAAGACGACCGCCAACTCGCCCAGGAGCACCTCGACAGCGTCCATGACGGCGGGGTTGCCCGGATCAAGGCATGCCCGATGGACGCCGAAGCTCAAGCTCGGGCCGCTGACCGGCGCGCTGCTCGCGACACCCCATTCGGGATGCGCGGCAAGCCAACTCGTGGTGTGACCAGGCACATCCAGTTCGGGCACGATGCGGACACCGCGGTCGGCCGCGTAGTCAACCAGTTCCGACAACGCCGGCAGCGAATACGCATCCACGCTCGCCAGTTCGGGGTAGGTCTCGGACCGAAACCTAAAGCCCTGATCGTCCGTCAGGTGCAGATGCAGGACGTTCAGTTTGTAGAACCACATCGCGTCTAGCGTGCGTCGCAACGTGTCCAGGCTCATGAAGTGCCGGACCGTATCGATCATCAAGCCGCGCCATGGAAAGTGCGGCTCGTCCCGGATTGCGGCCACATCGATGCTCCCCTTGGCACCAATTTGAACCAAGGTGGCCAGACTCGCGATCGCACCCCACTCCGTGGCCGCAGAGATGCGAACGCGGTCGTCGACGGTGATCCGATATGCGTAGCTGTCCGTCAGTAGGGGCGTCTTGCGCGGGCTCTCGCGGACCTCGAAGGTCAGCACCAGGCCCATCGGCGGGAGCCGGTCGACGGCACGCCGAAGACGCGGCGAACACGGCCCCTGCACGACGTTCGGGTCGCGGCGCAGCCGCCGAAGCGGCCCCGGCTTGATCTCTCCCGGTAGTGGTAGGAGTGCGCTCAACCCAGCGCCGTGCGCCGCCAGTGGATGATCTCGATTGCCGCCGCGGCGGCTTCGATCCCCTTGTTGTAGGCGTCGTCGGCGGCGCGGGACTGCGCCTGCGCGATGTCCGTGACCGGAAGTACCTCGTTGATGATCGGTACGCGTGCCGCCCGGGACACCTCGCCCAAGCCTCGCACGCATTCGTCGACGATCATCTCGAAGTGGTAGGTATCGCCCTTGAGCACGACGCCGAGGCAGATGATGGCCTCGGGCGGACGTCCCGCGTGAACGATTTCGTTGGCCGCGTACGGGAACTCGAACGAACCCGGCAACGTGTGCGAGTCGATGCGGTCCACGCCTTTCGCCGAGAGCACGGCCACGCACTTGGCGTACAGCCCGTCGACGATCTCGGCGTACCACTTGGATCGCAGAATCGAGACCGTCGTGGGCGACTCGAGGAAGGGGAGCGAATCGATGTCGATGGCCTGCTGCATCCGGGGTTCTTGCGTTCCGTCCAAGGCCGGAATGCTCGCACGAAACACACGCCAAGGGGAGCTTGGCCACGCCCTCGAAAACGCCCTACTCTGGCGTCAAGACCAAGCGAAAGCCACCCGCACGTGGCGTGAACCCAACGGGCTCCAGGAAGCCCCGCGGGCCGTCGGCGTCGACAACTCGCGCGCCGCGCGACTCGGCAATGCCAATGGCGTGTCCGAGCAGCCAGCGGCCGATTCCTACGCCTCGAAATGCCGGGTAGACGCCCAACGCACTGATCGCGAACCGTTCGTCGTCGACCTTCACCAACCGATACGCGCCTACGACTCGGTCATCTACCTTGGCGACTCTCACATCGTCGAGCGGCGCATCGGCACCGACCAAATCTCCAGGTACCTCCCCCGGGAACGGCCGGTAGACGGTGACAGCAGCTCGACCGCGGCCCGTCACCGCACGTCGCCCCGCAAGGCGAGCACGCTGTCATGCAGGCTCGCGGCGGTGACGGAGGCCGGCTCGAGCGGCGCGGCCGCGACGATGTCCACGCGGCTCCAGAGCCGACCCGGCAAACCGCGCTTGCGCTCCAGCCAGCGGAAAGCGCCCCTCCCTTCGCGGCTGAAGAAACTGCCCCATAGCCCACGCAGTGCCATGGGCACGACCGGCACCGGCGTCTCGGCAAGCATGCGCTCGATCCCGCGCCGGAACATGTTGACCTTTCCGTCCGTCGTGAGCTTGCCCTCGGGGAAGATGCAAACGAGGTCCCCCGCCGTCAACGCTTCGCGCACCGACTCGAACGCACGCCGGTGAACCTCGGCGTCCTCGCTCTCGGCAGCGATCGGAATCGCACCGCCCACGCGGAAGATGAAGCTGAGACCCGGAATCCGGTAGATGCTCTTGTGCATGACGAAGCGAATCGGCCGTCGAACGGCGCCAGCCAGCAACGGCGCGTCCACGTAGCTGACGTGGTTGCAGACGATCAGCGCCGGGCCCTTGTCGGGGATGTGTTCGAGCCCAGCGTGGCGAACCCGGTACATGGTGTGCGAGATCACCCAGACGAGGAAGCGCATGGAGAACTCCGGCACTTGGCCGAAGATGTACGCGGCAACCCCGATGTTGATCACCGCGAGCGCCAACAGCAGCGCGGGAACCGAACCGCCGAATCCGAGCCAGGCGATCGCGAGGCCGGCGCCGCCTACCATGAACAACGCGTTCAGCACGTTGTTGGCGGCGATGACCCGTGCACGACGATCAGTGGGCGTGCGGACCTGGATGTTCGCCTGCAGCGGCACGACGAACATGCCGGCGAAGAACCCCATGAGCGCGAGGTCGATCAACAGGCGCGGCGTGCCCTCGCCACCCATGAACTCCCACGCCGAGCGCAACCCTTCGCCTTCGATGCTGGCCACGGCGAAGTAGCCGTCGATGCCGAACACGCTGACTCCCAAGGCTCCGAGCGGCACCAGGCCAATCTCGACGCGCCGGCCCGACAGCCGCTCGCAGAGCAGTGCGCCGACCGCGATGGCAACGGTGAACAAGATGAGGATCAGGGTCACCACGCTCGGCCCGCCAGCCAAGTGATCCGGTACCAAGGCCGCCATCTGCGCCAAGTTCACCGAGCCGAGGAGCCAGAACCACGACACCCCGAGAATCGACTGGAACACGGCCTTGCGTTCGCGTGCCAAGGTGATCAGCGCCCACGTCTCCGCCACGGGATTGAAGCCCACGGGACCTGAGTGCGGGGACGGCGCGCGCGGTATGGCCCGGCAGGCCAGGTAGCCTGCGACGCCGACGCCGACCACCATCACGAACAGCAGCGCCGAGCCGCCGGCCCGGGCGCCGACGACGCCACCGATGATCGTTCCTAGGAGGATCGCGGCGAAGGTACCCATCTGCACGACGGCGTTGCCGCCGACCAGTTCGCGCGTATCGAGGTGCTGCGGCAGGATCGCGTACTTCAGAGGGCCGAAGAATGCGGATTGCGTGCCGAGCAGGAAGAGCACGGCGAGCAAGGCCGGCACACTCTGAAGGTAGAGCGCAAGACCTGCCAAGGATGCAACGCCGATCTCGCCGAGTTTCACGATCCGGATCAAGCGCGACTTCTCGACCTTGTCGGCCAGCGAGCCGGCGGTCGCGGAGAACAGGAAGAACGGCAGGATCAGGAGGCCGGCGGCCAGGTTCACGTAGATTCCTGCGTTGGCGCCTTGGGCGATCAATCCGCCGAACACGAACATCAGTGCCAAGGCCTGTTTGAGCACGTTGTCGTTGAATGCACCGAAGAACTGCGTCACGAAGAGTGGCCCTAGGCGCCGCGTACGCAGCAGGCCGAACTGGGACGGCGATGCCGGCTCCGAGGTCAACGGAAGGCGATCCGTTGCTTCAGCAGCGCATGGACCAGGTCGATCGTCGGCGTCTCGATCCCGGTCAGCGCACCGAGTTCCTGGACCGCGCCGACCAGCGCGTCTGTCTCGAGGGGTCTGCCCAGATCCAAGTCCTGGAGCATCGAAGTCCGGTGCGCGCCGACCGCCGCCGCACCGTCGATGCGACGTTCGACGTCGATGGCGAATCGCGCCCCCAAGGCCTCTCCGACGGCTTGGCCCTCGCGCATCATGGCGTGGGCAATCCGTCGCGTCCCCGAGTCCGTGGCAAGAACATCGAGCGTTGCGCGCGTCAACGCCGAGAGGGGATTGAACGCCAGGTTGCCCCAGAGTTTCATCCAAATGTCGTTGCGCAGACGCGAACGCACGGGCGCCTTGAGGCCGGCGGCCATGAACAGCGACGCCAACTGCACGACGCGCTCGCTCCTATCCCCGTGCGGCTCCCCGAGGATCATCCGGTTGTCGGACAGGTGCCGCACCACGCCCGGTTCCACCACCTCGACCGACGGATAGACGACGCATCCTATCGCCCGCTCGGGCCCGATTCCGTTCCAGACGACACCTCCCGGGTCGACGCTTTCGACATGGCGCTCGCCAAAGGGAGAGTCCAAGCCATGGAAGTACCACCAGGGGATACCGTTGACGGCGCTGACAACGATCGAGTGACGGTCGAGCAACGACCGGATGCCGTCTACCGCCGCTGGAATCGCGTGCGCCTTGAGCGTGACGACGACGGCGTCCTGCTTGCCGAGGGTGGCTGGGTCGTCGGTTGCGGGAATCTCGACGCCTGCCGCGTCCTCCCCGGCGAGCAGTGTCAGGCCGCGTTCCCGGATCGCCGCCAAGTGCGCACCGCGGGCAACCACCGACACGTCGACGCCTGCGCGCGCGAGCAGCACCGCCAGGTACCCGCCGACGGCACCCGCACCGAATACGCAGAGCCTCACGGCGGCCTCAGGTCAGCCCCAATGCGGCAGCCAATCCGATTCGTTGGATCTTGCCGGTCGGTCCTTTGGGAATCTCGTCCACGAAGACGATCCGCCGGGGCGTCTTGAAGTCCGCAAGGCGCTCCGCCGCAAATCGCCTGAGGTCCCGGGGCGAGACGTCCGCACCGTCGGCAAGGACGACTGCAGCCGCCACGTCCTCGCCAAGCTTGTCGTGCGGCACGGCGAACGTGCACACCTGTTGCACGGCGGTGTGGTCAAGCAGGATTTCGTCCACTTCCAACGGGGCGATCTTCTCGCCACCGCGGTTGATGATCTCCTTGAGTCGTCCGGTGACCTTGACGTAGCCATCGTCGTCCATGACGCCTTGATCGCCGGTCCGGAACCAGTCGCCGTGGAACGCGTTAGCGTTGGCCTCCGCATTATTGAGGTAGCCGCTGGTCACATTCGGCCCCCGGATGACGATCTCACCCTCCTCCTCCACACCAAGCGTTAAGCCCTCCTCGTCCATGATCGCGACCTCCGGGCCAGCGGCCGGCCCGACGCAACCGGGCTTGCGGGCGTCCGGCGGCAACGGGTTGGAGCACATCTGATGCGCGGCCTCGGTCATCGCGTAGGCTTCGATCACGGGCGCGCCGAAGGTCTCCTCAAGCGCGGTCATGACCTGCGGCGGCAGGGAAGCCGACGAGGACCGGATGAAGCGCAAGGCGCTGCCCGCCACGGCTGCCGCGTTGCGTCCGGCGCGCGCGAGGATCGCCTGGTGCATCGTCGGCACAGCGCTGTACCAAGTAGGCTTGACGTCAGCCAGCCAAGCGAAGAAGCGCAAAGCGTCGAAGCCCGACGTGCAGACCACTTCTGCCCCGACGCTCAAGCTTGCCAACACGGGCGCCATCAGGCCGTGGATGTGGAACAGTGGCATCACGTTCAGGCATCGGTCGGAAGGCTCGAGCCGCAACGTGGCGGCGATGTTGCCGGCCGACGCGACCAGGTTCGCCTGGCTCAACGGGACCATCTTGGGCCGGGACGTGGTCCCGGACGTGTGCAGGATCAAGGCCGTTGCGTCCGCTGGCCGCGGCGCCACCTCGGCCTCGGCAACGCCGTCAAGGCGGAACGAGCCCGCCACGGCCGACTCGGCGATCCGCAGAACAGGCACCCCGAGCGACGTCGCCACGTCGACCGCCGGCGACGCCGAACCGGCATCCACGACGAGGGCCGACGCCGCCAGGTCCTTCAGGTAGAAATCGAACTCGTCGGCCTTGTAGGCCGGGTTCAGCGGTGCGGTGGCGCACCACGGCGCCATGCACGCGAATGCGCTCGCCATGGCCGGGCCGTTGGGCAGCACGATGGCAACCCGGTCGTCTGGTGCAACGCCCGCACCACGCAACTGGCGACCGATGGTCGTGCACTGTTGGACTAGGGTCGCGTACGTGATGCCGTCGCGGTCCGGGCTCGCGATTGCAGTCCGCTCACGCTCGCCCGCTAAAAGATCAAAGAGGTCGGTCATGCGCGGCAGTCTAAGAGCTACTGTGCCGCCTCTCAATAAGCCAGACCGCACCGTGGCACGGCCGTGCACGCGACATGTACGCTACGCAACCGACTCGTCACGGACCCTCCTTGTGAATACGCTAATCAGAAGACGCGCCATAGCCGTGAGCCTGGTCATGGGCTGTGGCGGGGCGTCGGCCGCGCCGGACGACCGCTTCGCCGAGTTTCTCGCCGCCAATCCCCCGCTCGAAGACACCGTTTGCGCCTACACCACGACGGCCACGTCGTCGGAATACCCCGGCGAGACCCGTGTCGAGCGGTTCTCGCCGGGCAATGGCTGGCAACTGTTGACGGTCAACGGCGAGCCACCGAGCGCCCGGGCCCTGAAGGACTACGCGAAGGACGCCGATGAGCGGGACAGCCAGCGACGCAAGCCGGAGGACCTGGATTTCGCACACATGGTGCGGGTGGACACGGCGCGCGTCGTCGAAGAAGACGCCGCGAGGATCGTCTTCGCCTTCACGCCGGACAGCCCCGACGCCGGCCGTGGTCGCGCGATGATGGAGAAGATGAGCGGCCGCCTCACCGTCGCCAAGGACGGGATGCGACCCCTGACGTACGTCGTCGAACTCGATGGACCCACCTCCCCCATGCCGGGCATGAAGTTCGAGGCCTTTCGCCAGGAGATGGCGTTCGCCGTCGAGCCGACCTCGGGTGCGTCTCTCATGACGTCCTTTGACTTCGTGATGCGCGGCAAGGCGTTCGTGTTTCGCAAGATGGACAGCGAGGGACACATCGCGGCGAGCGACTACGATTGCCGGTCCCAGCCACCAACGGAGTAGCCTATGAAATTCGACCTGATGACCGGCAACCTGAGTTGGCAGGACAGTGCCGCCCTGGCCGCCAAGCTCGAGGACGCCGGGTTCTCCGGGATGCTGTTCACGGAAACCAGCCAAGTGCCCTGGATGATGATCGCCGCGGCCGCCCAATCGGCCCCGTCGCTCGAGTTCAGCACCGGCATCGCCGTCGCGTTTCCTCGCAGCCCCATGGTATCCGCGCAGGTCGCCTGGGAACTCGCGGGCAACACCGGCGGTCGGTTCCGGCTCGGCCTCGGCAGCCAGGTCAAGGCGCACATCACGCGCCGCTACGGGGCCGAGTTCGACCGCCCGGCAGCACGCATGCGCGACTACGTGCTAGCGGTGAAAGCCTGCCTCGCCGCGTTCCGTGGAGAGGCGCGCCTGGACCACGATGGACCGTTCTACGCCCTCAACCTGCTGCGTCCCGAGTGGATACCCCCGACACACGAGCACGGTGACGTGAAGGTGGACATCGCCGCGGTCGGGCCGCTCATGTGCCGCGTTGCCGGGGAGGTCGCCGACGGTGTCCACGTCCACCCCATGCACTCGTTGCCGTACATCGAAAACCGCCTGCGCCCGGCGCTCGCCGAGGGCGCCGCAAAGGCTGGGCGCGATCCCGGGGAAATCGATCTGATCGTTCCCGTGTTCGCGATCCCCGGCGACTCGCCCGAGGAACAGGCGCCGCTGGTCGCCCGGGCCCGCAGCCAGATCGCCTTCTACGGCTCCACCCCCAACTACGCCTTCCAGTTCGACGACCTCGGCTTCCCCGGAACGACCGACCGCATCCGAACGCTCTTGCGGGCGGGCGACACGCGCGGCGCGGCAGCGCTGATCGACGACGACATCCTGACGCACTTCGCGGTCCTTGCCCGTTGGGACGACTTGGCCGATGCCCTCATCGATCGCTACCGGGGTTCGGCGGCACGCATCGTGACCTACCTGACCCGGGAGTCGGTGGCGAGGGATCCCAGATCACTCAGCCGCTGGGGCGCGGTCGCCCGCGCCGTGGCCGCCGCCTGACCGCTTGTGCGTCGGCAAAGCGTGATAAGTTAGCCGCTTCGCTTCTGCCAGCGCCTAAGGACTCATCGATACCGTGGCCTACAACAAACCCATTCCGCCGCAGGGACAGCACACCAAGCCGTTCTGGGACGGTGCCAAGGACGGCAAGCTGATGCTGCCGAAGTGCAACGACTGCGGTCGCGTGCACTGGTACCCGCGCCTCATTTGCCCCTATTGCCATTCCACGAACCTCACGTGGATCGAAGGCAGCGGGCTCGGGCGCATCCACACCTATGCCGTCCAGCACCGGGCATTTGGCGGCTGGGCCGAGGACGTACCGTACGTCACCGCCTACATCGACCTCGACGAAGGCGACCGCATGATGACCGTGTTGCGCGGCGTCGACGGCAACAAGCCGGACGCCATCAAGATCGGCTCCCGTGTCAAGGTCGAGTTCGAGCAAGCGAACGACGACACCTACATTCCGTTCTGGCGCGTCACCGAAGAAGGTTAAGGAGTCCCTTTAAGTCATGGCATCACCCAACCTGTCCAATGCCGCGGCCATCGTCGGTGCCGCGGAAGCCGACGTCATCGGCTATCGCGAGGAACTCACCGGTCACAAGGCCACCTCGCTGCAACTGCACATCGAAGCCATCAACAATGTCTGCAAGTACACGGGCATTCCGATCTCGGACATCCAGGGCGTGTTCTCGGCTGGCTGGACCGGCGAACTCGCCGAGCATCTCGGCATCCATCCGAGATACCTCGACACCACGTCCGTCGGCGGCTGCTCGTTCCAGATCCACGTGCACCATGCGCTGGCCGCCATTCACGCTGGCATCATCGACATAGCGCTCGTCAGCCACGGCGAGGCCGGCTGGTCGTATCGCGGTGGTGGCGGCGGCGGTGGCGGTCGCGGGGGTGCGCAGATCAGCCCGGGCGCGGAAATGTCGATGGCGTACGGCACGTTCGGCGCGCCGTCGCAGTACGCGCACGCCATGGTGCGCCACTTCCACGACTACGGCACGACGTTGGAGGATTTCGCCCATATTGCCGTCGTCACCCGGGACTGGGCGCAACTCAATCCTCGGGCCGTGATGTACGGCAAGGCGCAGAGTCCCTTCGGTGGCCCGATCACCGTCCAGGACGTGGTCGACGCCCGGATCATCGCGTGGCCGCTGACCCTCTACAACTGCTGCCTGGTGACCGACCACGGCGGCGCCGTGATCGTCGCGCGCCCGGAGATCGCCCGCGACCTAGCGACCAATCCCGTGTGGATCACCGGCGCCGGCGAGTCCATCGGCCACCAGAACATGCTGGAGATGGAGGACTTCACGGCGACGTCCGCGTCGCGCTCGTCGGCGACCGCCTACGAGATGGCGGGCTTGGGCCCCGACGACATGGAAATGGCGATGATCTACGACTCGTTCACGATCACAGCCGCCATCACCGCCGAGATGCTCGGCCTCGCGCCACGCGGCAAGGGCTACACGCTGTGGAAGAACGGCGACGCGGCCCAGGGCGGACGCTTGCCGATCAACACCAGTGGCGGTGGGCTGTCGTTCAACCACTCCGGCATGTACGGCATGCAGTTATTGGTCGAAGCCTACCGGCAGTTGTCGCGGACCGCTGAAGACGGCGTGAACGGCATCGAGGGCAAGCAGACCAGCGCCACGACCTGCGTCGTGAACGGAACCGGCGGCACGTTGTCGACGACCGGAACGCTGGTCTTGACCTCCGACGACCGCTAACCCACGAGACGGGTGCGCCAGCGTCGGCGCACCCGTCCCCCCGCTTCCGTCAGTAGATCGAGCCCATTTCCCACACGTCGAGGCGCGTCAATTCGCTTGCTGCGCCTTGAGACCGCATGGAGATTCCGGCGCTATCCGTGCGTTCCGGGTAGGCGCGCGCCGCAACGCACTGCCTGTCGTTGACAAAAACCTCGACGATGCTGCGGTCGACGAATACCCGGAGCTCCAACGGCTCATCCGGCCCTAGACGCACATGCGCGGTCTCGGGAGGGCGCGACCGGACGTCCGCCGCCGTCGACGAGTAGGACGTATCCAGCGTGATCACGCTCTCCACGTGACGCCTGCGCAGGACGTTGTCGCGGTAGCCGCGGTCGCGGTAGAAAACGATGCGAGTGAACTCCTCCCGGCCGGGCGAGCGCAGCACGTTGAGTTCGACCATGGCCGCCAAACTCGGGGCGAGGGTGGCTTGGATCTCGAGCGCATCGCCGCGCAACGTGTCGAAGACGACCTCTTGATTGGCGGGAAGCGATCGCGGGTCGCCGCCCAAGCGGCGAGCGCGACAGGACTCCACGGCCGCGACGGGGGCCATCCGAAGTTCATCGTGGTCCCCAAGGCTCAGTCGTCTCGGTAGGCTCATGATCTGGTTCCAGCCTGGCGTGGGCTTGCCCGGGTTCATGTTGAAGATGACGACGATGTCGCGGCCATCCGGCGTCGCCGAGGGCGCGTGCACGCCGCCCGGCCCCACGGCACCCATGTTGAACTTGCCGGCGCTTGTCACGATGAGCTTTTGCCGGGTCGTGTCGTAGTCGCCGAGCAGGTATTGGCCGCCGCTCATGTGACTGAAGAAGAGCAGCATGTGCTTGTCGTCGATGGGCCAGAAGTACGGACAGGCGCCGTCGTCGCCGACCAGCGTGAAGCGGTCCCCTTCGGTCAGCGGATGCAGGTATTCCCAGCGCTCGAGGTCCGCCGAGCGGAACAGGAAATCCGCAGCCACCGGCGTGCCGCCCGGCCCGTCAGGGATCTGGCCGGCCGAGAGCGCGTAGTAGTGCTCGCCCTGCCGCCAGATGCACGGATCGAAAACTCGGTACGGCAGCGTCTCGCCCTCCCTGGCCATCGGGATCACCGGACCACCCGTGACCTTGGTCCAGTTGAGCAGCAGCGGATCGCTCGAGGTCGCCACCATGTTCCCGGCTTGCGTGCCGTGGTACATGGCGATGACGCGGTCCTCCTCGACCAAGGTGGCCCCCGAGAAACAGCAATTTTCGGGGTCTGGGTAGATGCAGTACGGCAGATCCCGCCAGTGGATGAGATCGTCGCTCACCGCGTGGCCCCAATGTTGGCGCGTGTCCTCCGGCGGGTACGCCTGATAGAAGAGGTGCCAGCGGCCCTGCCAGAAACACAGCCCGTTGGGATCGTTCAGCATGGCCTCCGGGTTGACATAGTGGTAGATCGGCCGATGGCGGTCGCCACTCAAGGCGGCTCGGGCGCGTGCCAGCCGCTCGACCATCGGGTGTCCGTCGAGGGCGGCCTCCTGCTCGGCCAGGGTCTCGGGGAACGTGTAGGGGGGGACTTTGGAGCGTAGATCGGGCATCAGGCGGCACCACGAGTGGACGGCATCGGGATGCTATCACCGCGACCACGGCGAACCGGGGGCGCTGCGATAAGATCGCCGACACCCTGAGCATTCCAACGAGGACTAGATGGCGACATACAACGCGCTGGCCGCACTGCCCGGCGGCGAACCCGGCCCGTGGGGCGAAGCGGTCGAGATCAGCTACGACCGTCGCGACGTCCTGCTCTACGCCGTCGGCGTCGGCACGCGTGACCTGCGTTTCGTCTACGAAGGCCACCCTGACTTCGCGGTTTTCCCGACCTTCCCCATCCGCTGGGGCGGCGCCGGCGCACCGCTCGACACGTCCCTAGTGCCGAACTCGCCGGGGCCGCTCAACATCGACGCGGAACGCTATCTCGAGATGGTCAAGCCGCTGCCGACCTCGGGCTCGGTATTCGTGCGCTCGCGCGTCGTCGGCATTCACCCGCGCGGTCGCGGCAACGGCTTCGTCGAGTTCGAGAGCAACGTCACCGACGCCGACGGCGACGTCTACGTGAAGATGGTCAACGGGTCGTTCCGACGCGGTGTGAGTCAACTCGGCGACATCGAACCGTTCGAGGGAACAGGCACCACGTATTCACAGAAGATCACGGTCCCGGACCGTGCACCCGACGCCACCGCGACGGCGCGAATCGGCGACAACCAGGCACACATCTACCGCCTCTCCGGGGACTACAACCCGTTGCACATCGATCCGGATTCGGCGCGGTTCGGCGGTTTCGGCTCGCCGATCCTGCACGGCCTCTGCACGTTCGGGCACTGCGCCCAACTGCTGCTCGGGGAACTGGCCGACGGCGACCCCGCGCGCTTCAAGAAGATCAAGGTCCGCTTCTCCGCACCCGTGTTTCTCGACGAGGATCTCGATGTCCGGGGTTGGGCCGACGGTGATGGGCGCGTCGTCTTCGAGGCGCGGGCCCATGACCAGGTCGTCGTCTCGAACGCGTATTTCGAGTACGCGTCGTAGCATGCAGTTCGCATTCACCGACGAACAGGAGCAGTTGCGGTTTGCCGTGCGGCGATTTCTCGCCGACCAGTCGCCGACAACCGAGGTCCGCCGCCTCATGGCGACGGACACCGGCTACGACCCCTTGGTCTGGCAACGGCTGTGCAGCGACCTCGCGTTAGCGGGCGTCCACATTCCGCAAAGCTACGGTGGCCAGGGCTTCACCGTGGGGGAGTTGGCAATCGTGGTCGAGGAAATGGGCCGCGCCTTGCTCTGCGCACCCTACTTCTCCTCGACAGTCCTCTCGGCCACGGCGATCCTGTACGCCGGCACCGAGGCGGACAAGGCGGAGTTGCTACCGGCAATCGCCGCGGGTGAGCGCATGGCTGCGCTCGCGGTCACCGAACCAACCGGCCGTTGGGATGCCGCCAGCATCGAGGCGACCGTAAGCCGTGGCCGGCTGTCGGGCACGAAGAGCTTCGTCGTGGATGGCCACATTGCCGAGGTCTTGGTCGTCGCCGCACGGCGGCCTGGCAGCCGCGGTGCCAATGGACTGTCGTTCTACGTCGTCGATGCGCACGCCGACGGCGTGTCGCGCCGATTGCTGACCACCGCCGATGCAACACGCAAGCTGGCCCGGATCGACTTCGCCCAAGCCGAAGCCCGGCTCGTCGGCCACGAAGGTGCCGCCGGGCCCGCGCTCGCACGAACGCTGGATCTCGCGACCGTGGCGTTGGCCAACGAGATGGTCGGCGGCGCCGCGGCGCTGCTGGAGTCAGCCGTGGAGTACGCCAGTATGCGAGTCCAGTTCGGACGCGCCATCGGCTCGTTCCAAGCGATCAAGCATCGTTGCGCCGACCTCCTGCTGACCGTCGAGTTGGCCAAGTCCGCCGCCTACCAAGCCGCGAACGCAGCGGCCGAGGACGATTCAGACCTGCCGGCGCTGGCAAGCCTCGCGAAGGCGGCAGCTAGCGACGCCTACATGCGGGCCGCCCGGGATTGCATCCAGATCCACGGCGGCATCGGTTTCACCTGGGACAACGACACGCACCTCTGGTACAAGCGCGCGAAGAGTTCGGAGGCCTTCCTCGGCGACGCGGCGTTCCACCGCGAGCGCCTGATGCATCACTGGCGGCTGCCCACCGCCTCGACGCCGCAAGCGGACACGCCACTCCCGGTCGCGCTCGATGACGACGCGGACACCGCTGCCGTCCGTGGGGAATTGCGCGACTGGCTTGCTGACAACTGGGATCCAGATGCGTCTCTCGTGGAGTGGCGCGGCAAGCTCGCGGACTCCGGCTGGGGCATGCCGACGTGGCCACGGCAGTGGTTCGGACGCGACCTGCCGCAGGCGCTCACGCCCGCCGTCGACGCCGAGTTCGCACGCATCAACGCGGTTGGCGTTGCCAAGACGGGAATCCGACTGCTGGCCGCGGCGACCCTCCTGGAGCACGGGAACAACGCACAGAAGGCCAACCACCTGCGGCGCATCCTGACCGGCGAGGACACCTGGTGCCAACTGTTCAGCGAACCCGGCAGCGGTTCGGACTTGGCCGGTGCCACGACGCGGGCGGATTTCGACGGTAGCAACTGGATCGTCAACGGCCAGAAGGTCTGGACGACCAGCGCCCATCACGCGGACTACGGACTGCTCTTGGCGCGTACGGACTGGGACTCGCCGAAGCACCAGGGCCTGTCGTACTTCATCGTGGACATGCGCCAGCCGGGTGTCGAGGTGAGACCGCTCAAGCAGATGAACGGCCATGCATCATTCAACCAGGTGTTTTTCACCGATGCGGTCATTCCGCCTGGCAACCAGGTCGGCAAGATCGGTGACGGGTGGCAGGTGGCAATCACGACCCTGGCCCACGAGCGCCGGGGTGCCGACGGGCTTCGCGGGCAAGCGCGCGAGCGCGACCTGCCCGGGCGCATCTACGAGGAGGAGCGTCAGGAAATCGCCACCGTGATGGAGCCCTACAAGTGGTATCCGCAACGCGCTGGGCGCGTCGACCTCGTGATCGACCGGGCCAATGCAACGGGACGCATGGACGACCCCGTGGTGCGTCAGGAGATCGCGAAGCTCTTGACCATGGCCCGATCCGCCGAGTGGACCGCACGACGTGCCCGGGCCGCGCAGGAACAAGGTCGACCGCAAGGCCCCGAAGGGTCACTCGGAAAGCTGGCCTCGAGCAACGTGGCGCGACAAGCCAACCACGTGCACACCATGATTGCCGGCGCGGACGCCATGCTGAGCGGCGAGGACGGCGCCCTCGACGGGCTGATCGCGGAGATTCTCGTCTCGGTCCCGGCCACCTCGATCGCTGGCGGCACCGACGAGATCCAGCGCAACATCATCGCCGAGCGCGTCCTCGGCATGCCGCGGGAGCCACGCATGGATCGCGGGCCGTTCCGGGAGGTGGCACGGAACTGACGGTCGGACCCCGCGGTCAAGCAGGGACAGACACGCCCAAGCTCGCCAGTTGCTGCTCGAATTGAGCGGACCAGCCCCGGTTGGCCGCAGGGCTGGCCGGGCTCGGATGGAGGACGCCGTGTACCGACTGCGTCTCGTCGAGGACGGTGCGAGCGCGCTGTTCGCTGTAGCGGCCGATTCCGAGCACCAGGCGGGGATTCACGTAGCGCACGATGTCGACCAAGGCACGGTCGCAGGCGGCATAGAGCGGCTCCCGCTCGTGTCTCGGCAGCTTGTCCGGCGTACGGTTGCGGCCGGACTCCTCCATGAACGCGAGCGGGCAGTAGTTCCAGACGAAAAACTCGTTGAAGAAGGCGCGCGGCGTACCGAACCGATCGCGTGCCCAGCCCCAGAACCGTTGTCCGCTCACCTCGCTACGGGAACACGCGAAGCCCTGCACGGGGCGCTTGGGATGTTCGACCGCGGGCTTTGCGACGCCCCCTTCGATTCCCAGCCAGTCGCGCACCGCTGCAACTTCGCCAAACGGCACACCGGTCTGGACCATCCCGAAGGGTCCCGGATTCATGCCGACGAGCAGGACGCCTGAAGTCCGGCGGCAGTAGCGCTCCAAGTACGTCCGGTGGGCCCGAAAGGCGTAGTTGAGCGGGTTGTAGACGCATGCCACCGGCGGGCCGAAGGCGCACCGGTCCACCTCCCGTGCAAGTCGGCGTGCCACACTCACGGGCGTAGGCGCCGCGCCTTGGGAGCCTGGCGGTGCTCCGCGTGGCATCATGGTTCCACAACCGCACTGCGGTCGTGATCGGGACAAGGAAGCAATGGACCACTCCGTGGCAAAGCACCTGCGCGTCGAGGTCGAAGCGTACGATGCGAACATCCGTCAGTTCATCCCCGACTACGAAACCATGCTAGCCCAGACGGCACAGTGCATGGCCGAATCCACTGCGGAGTACGTCCTCGACCTAGGGGCCGGCACAGGCGCACTGAGCGAGACGGTGCTGAAGCACTGCCCGCAGTGCCGAGTCGAACTCATCGATGCGGATGGCGAGATGCTCGATCAAGCCCGCGAACGGCTCAAGCCGTTCCGTACCCGCGTGCGGTTCACGCAGCGCAGGTTCCAAGGCGCCCTTCCCCGCTGCGATGCCGTGATCGCGTCGCTCGCCCTGCACCACGTGTCAACGCTGACCGAGAAGCAGGCCGTCTACGGCGCCATCCACGCCGCGCTCGAGCCCAACGGGGTCTTTGTAAACGCGGACGCCAACATGCCAATCGATCCTGTCCAGCAGCAGGCTGACTACGCCACGTGGGCGGCCCACATGGTGGCCTCCGGCATCTCGGAGCCGCGCGCGTGGCAGCAATTTCCGCGACTGGGCGGACGAGGACACCTACCTACCCCTCCACGATGAACTTGCCGCCTTGACCGCTGTGGGATTCAGCCCGGCTCCCATCTGGCGATCGGTACCGATCAACGTCGTCAAGAGCACCAAGAACCACTGACCCAAGGACACAGTCATGCCCTATACCCATCCCGAATACCTCATCTCGGCCTCCGAACTCGCCACCGATCTGACAAGCCGGCGAATCCTGGATGCCACGGTCTTTCTGACGCCAGCGCCAACGGCGGGATACCGCGCCGAGTCGGGTCGCGAACGGTTCGAGGCGGGCCATATTCCCGGCGCCCTCTTCCTCGATCTCATCCGCGACGCCTCGGACACGTCCACCGGGCTCGGCTTCAGCCTGCCACCGGTTGCACAACTCGAGGCCCTCTTCCGGCGACTCGGCATCTCCAACGACACCGAGGTCGTCGTGTACAGCACGGGGCACATGATGTGGGCGACACGGGCATGGTGGCTGCTCCACTACTGCGGTCACCGCCGCGCCCGCGTGCTCAATGGCGGCATGCAAGCCTGGCGCGAGGAGGGTCTACCCGTCGCCACAGATGCCGCCAGCTATCCCCCGGGAGCCTTCACGGCGACACCGGATGCTGCGCTGTTCGTGGACAAGGACGGCGTGCTCGCAGCCATCGGCGATGCCGACGTCTGCACGGTCAACGCCCTGTCGCCGGAGATCCATGCCGGAGAAGGCGACTTCACCTACGGTCGCAAGGGCCACATCGCCGGTAGCATCAATGTGTACTACGACGAACTCCTCGAGGGCGGCCAGTTCAAAGACCCCGCTGCGTTGGCCGAAGCTCTCGAAACCAAGGGCTTGCTCGCGGCCCCGCAGGTGATCGCGTACTGCGGCGGCGGCATCTCGGCAACCATCGATGCCTTCGCCTGCCTGCTGTGCGGCAACGAGGACGTGGCCGTTTACGACGGCTCGATGTCCGAGTGGGTGCGGGACGAGTCGCTGCCGATGGAAACGGGAGCGTAAACCGCCAGTCCCGCACGACCCATGCAGATCCGCACCCCCTACCTCGTGTTCCTCGGCGACGTGCCCGATGCCCTCGCCGCCAAGACCGGCCAAGGCATTGTCGACTGGCGGCCCGAGGCCGTCGCCGGGCAACACCGTCTGCCGGGCTGCCAAGCCGACCTCGGCGTGCCGGAGTTGACCGTCGCGCAGGCCGCGGCCCGCGGTGCCAAGACGCTGGTGATCGGTGCGGTGAATCCCGGTGGCGTTCTGCCGAGCGCCTGGCAGCAGAC
Source organism: Candidatus Azotimanducaceae bacterium (assembly GCA_965203685.1). GTDB lineage: Bacteria > Pseudomonadota > Gammaproteobacteria > Pseudomonadales > Azotimanducaceae > VXYL01. The sequence goes on along the minus strand of OZ241908.1, from coordinate 2,196,989 downwards.
CATCATCGACGGGCTCGACGCAGGCCTCGACGTCGCGAGTGGCCTGCACACCCGGCTCTCGCACCTGCCGGATGTTGCCCGGGCTGCGAAACGTCACCAACGGCGCCTTTTCGACGTCCGGCACACGGATCGCCAATTCCCCACGGGCAGCGGCGTGAAGCGCCCGGGCAAGCGCCTGCTCACCGTCGGTACCGATTGCTCGGTCGGCAAGAAGTACGCCGCGCTTGCGATCGCTCGGGACATGCGCCTGCGCGGCATGGACGCGGAGTACCGCGCCACCGGGCAGACCGGCATCCTGATCGCCGGCTCCGGGATCGCGATCGACGCTGTCGTATCGGACTTCGCTGCCGGTGCGGCCGAAGCGTTGTCGCCCGCCAATCACCCCGACCACTGGGACATCGTCGAAGGACAAGGCTCGCTATTCCACCCGTCCTTCGCCGGCGTCAGCTTGGCGCTCCTCCATGGCACGCAACCGGACGCGTTCGTCGTCTGCCACGAGCCGACGCGCAAGACCATGCGCAACGTCGTCAGTCCGGTTCCGCGGATCGAGGACGTCATCGCCGCAACGGTTTCCCTCGGCCGGTTGACCAACCCGGCGATTCGCTGCGTCGGGATCGCGATCAATACGGGGACATTGGACCCCGACGCCGCACGACGGTGCATCGAACGAGCCAGGGTTGAACTGGACTGGCCTGTTTGCGACCCGATGCGGGACGGCGTTGGCGAAATCGTCGACCTCCTGCACGCGGCAACAGGCTGATGCGGGCCGCCGCGCGCGTGGAGCGCTGGCCCTTGGCCCGTCCCTTCACCATCGCGCGTGGCAGCAAGCAAACCGCCGACGTGGTGGTCGCGGTGGTGAGCGACGGTCGCAACGAAGGTCGCGGGGAGTGCGTGCCGTATACCCGCTACGGGCACTCCGTGCCCCAGGTTGCCGCGGAGATCGACGAGTTTCGTGGCCCGTTCGAGCGCGACGCCTTGCTCGCCACCATGCCGCCAGGCCCGGCCCGGAACGCCATCGACTGCGCCCTGTGGGACCTCGAAGCCAAGACGACCGGGCTCCCGGTCTGGCAACTCGCGAACGTCGCAAGACCCAGACGGGTGACGACCGCGTACACGGTGAGTCTCGACACGGTCAACGCGATGGGCGAGCAGGCCAGCCGCGGTCAACGCCACGCTTTGCTTAAGATCAAGCTCGGCTCGGACGACACGGAGGCCGACGTTGCGCGGCTCGAAGCCGTGCGGACGAGCGCCCCCGATGCACGCCTGATCGTCGATGCCAACGAAGGTTGGACGCTTGATGCGTTGGCCCGTTTCATCCCGTCCGCCGTGGGCGCAGGCGTCGAGTTGATCGAGCAGCCCTTGCCCGCCAACGCCGACCACCAACTCGCGGGATTCGCATCGCCCATCCCGATCGCGGCGGACGAGAGCCTGGTGGAAGGCGCCGACCTCGGTGTCCTCGCGGCCCGCTACCAGGCGGTCAATGTCAAGCTTGACAAGACGGGCGGTCTCACCCGCGCACTCGCCCTGGTCGCCGAAGTCCGGGCTCTCGGCCTCGACGTCATGGTCGGATGCATGGTGGCCACGTCGTTGGCCATGGCACCGGCGCTGTTGCTCGCGGACTTCGCGCGATTCGTCGATCTAGACGGCCCGCTGTTGCTCGCAAGGGATCGCCAGCCGGGGCTCGCATACAATCGCGACTCGGTTGAGTTTTCCACGGATGTTTGGGGATGAGCCAATCCCGCAGGACCAGCGTCGAACGGACCATCTGGCGTGACGGCCACTTTGTCGCCTGGCGCGACGCAACCGTCCACGTGCTCGCGCAGAGCCTGCAGCGCGGCTCCTTGGCGTTCGACTACCTGAGCGTCTACGAGACGGCTCGGGGAGCCGCTGCGTTTCGGCTGCGGGACCACGTGGAACGCCTAGCGACCACCTGCCGTATCGTCGGTCTCCCCCTCGCCTACTCCGCGGAGACATTGGTCGACGCCGCAGCAGAAACCGTGCGCCGCAACCGCGGCGCCAAGTCGGTCAAGATCAGCGCGCTCATCCCCTCCGTCGAGGTCGAGCTCGTCCCCCAGGACGAACGCGTCTCGGTGTTCATCGCGGCGTACGACAGCGGGCCCGACATCATTGACCGCAACCCGGGCGAATACCGCAGACGCGATGTACTCTCCTTGAAGATCGAACGCGAGAAGTCGGCCCGCCGCGAGGACATACTGCCCCCGCACGCCAAGGTCGGCGGAAACTACACGGCAGCCATGACGGCCAAGTGGCGCGCCCGGCGCGAGGGGTTCGACGACGTCGTCCTTCTCGACGAGAGTGGCTTCCTCACCGAGGGACCAACCGCCAACCTGTTCCTCGTGGACGCCGATGGGCAAGTTGCGACGCCCCCGGCGAACAAGGTGCTGCTCGGAATTACCCGGGACTCGATCATGCAATTGGCGGCGGCGAGCAACATCCACTGCACCGAACGCGACGTCACCCCGGATGAACTGGCCACCGCGGCCGAGGTCTTCCTGACCGGAACGTCCGTGGGCGTGTGGCCCGTGGTGCGGGTCGATGGCCGGGCCGTCGCAGGCGGTACCGTGGGGTCCATGACTGCACGCCTTCGCGACCGATACCGCGCCGTTGTCCGCGGCGAGGACCCCGACTTCGAGCATTGGCTGCACTACATCTAGGCGAGGCTTCCTCGACCGCCACCGCCGAGCGTCCGTGGCGATCTATGGCGATAGGAAATCGGCCTCGGTCAGTGGTTCAACACACGTCCTCCCAGACGCCACGCACCAGACCAGCCGCAACCGGATCGTCGTGCTGTCCTCGCCACCGCCGGCTTCCGCGGTTGTCAACTCGACCGAGTCGAGCACGATGGGATGATCGTCGAACCGACCGCCAATCCACTCGACGACATCGCGGTCCAGCCAGGCGGCGTTCTCCAACTGCAGCTGCAATTCCGTCGTTTCGAAAACCTCCGAGGGTCTGGTTCCGATCACTTGGACCGTTCCGACATCCGCGAGGATCTCATCCAAACCGACCGTCCGCGAGGGCACGCCATCGTCCGACGTTGGCGGCGGTCGCTGGTTGGCAAGGGCCTGTTGGATGTCTCGGACCATCACGCGCTCGAGAGCGCGGGACACGGTGAACATAGCGGTTTCGTCGGCCACCGAATCCCGCGCCCCACGCGGGCGCTCGGTGGTCCGGCTTGGCTCCCAGACGAGCTCGTCCCAACCTTGGCGAACCGCGTGGTCCCGCAACCGGCGAGGAAATGCCTTGGCTTCCTGGCGCCCATTCCAGTCATCGTCCGTTACAGCCAAGCTGGCGCTGATCTTGAGCGGCAACGGCCGATCGGCACCCGCCGCCGTGCCAACCCGGGCCCCGGCCCAATTGAGTTGCGTGACGCGGGAGAAAGCCGCGAACACCTCGTCGCCCACAAAATTCCGGTAGTCCTTGTGAATGCTCAAAAGCAGGTCGCCGGCTGGCGGCGCAACGAGCAATTTCGCGTAAATCCGTTTCACGCGATCAGGTGGCTGTTGGACGACCTCGCCGCCGCTCAGTTGGTCGACTGACCAGTAACCCAGCAACACCACGGTCCCGAGTAACGCGGCAAAGACCGTATAGCGCACCAGCCGCCAGAGACGTTCCCACGCCCGGATGTCTGGAATCTCACTCAGTTCGGTCAACGTCGCAGGTACGGCTCGGTCCAGATGTCCATGCAACATGTCCGGTGCCGGCAGCACCGCGACGTCTTCAGTGCCTAACTCCGTCAAGACTTGGTCAAGGTGCCTGCGCGCAACACTGTTGCCGTAGTAGGCCTCGACTGGGCCGTCGTGGCGAAGCAGTTGCCAGAGGGCAAGCCTGAGCTCCTGCCCGACTCGTGAGTTCGAGTAGACGCCATCCTTGGCAACATGGCCGCCAACGACCAGTGTCAACGCGAGGCCGTCGGCAACCGCTTCACACCACAGAAAGTCGTCCGTCGCGTCAGGCTCCAGCCAATCGCGTACCGTTTCGCCGAGAAGCGGTTTGCGAACGGTGTCCGGATCCCCCGCCGAGAATGCGCACTCCAACTCTCCCTGGCGTCTCTCGAAACGGCAGTAGAGTCGCTGCCCCGGGCGCAACGACAGCGCCTGCCGGGCGTGACGCTCCCGCTGTTTGGCTACAAACGGCGATATCGACCACGGATTGAGGGGTACGACGACCCGCACAACCGGCAAGGCGAAGTCGCTCAAAGCAAGGAATCCTCGCTAGGCCCTGGGCGGTCGAGCAGCCAAGGCGTGATCAACAGAACCGTCTCCGCCCGTTCCGTGGCATTGTTGCGATTGCCAAGCCACTTGAACCTGGTGATGGTCTCGGAGCGGTCCACCGCGCGGTTTTCGAGCAGCCCCCCCAAGGCAAGAGTTTGCCCGGTCCGCAGCCGCGCACTCTGGAAGAACTGATTGCGTTCCACGGTCGGTAGCTGGATCGTCTGTTGATCTGTCCCGGCCGTGTTCACCTCGACCAGATCGCTCATCATGATATTGGCGTGGAGAAACACCTCATTGCCGACGATCTTCGGCAAGATCGTCACCGAAATCCCGGTGGACACGACGCCGGCCTGCAACTGAACCTCGGTAGCCAGTGCCGCAGTTTCCCGCGTGATGACGTCGATGCCGGAAAGGATGCCACGGTCGCTCAGTACTTGGATCTGCGCCGCTTGGCCATTGAGAACAACCAGCCGCGGACTGTTCACCACCGTGGTGCGACCTTGGGCCGAAAGCGCCCGCAAGATCACGGATGTCCCTTGCCACTCGCTCGAGGGATCGTTGACCGCCAAGCCAACGCTGGGGGGCGATATGCCCAATGCCACCGCCCCCATCTGTGCGAGGTTACCCGCCGCCGTGGGCGCGATGGTTAGCGGCGAATCCACGTTGTCCGCCGTCTGCACCAAGCGCCAGTCGATCCCCGCGCTGTTTTCGTCCGACAGGCTCACAGTCACGAGCTGCACCTCTAGCAAGACTTGGCGACCGAGCCATCGGTTCAGTGCGGCAATGTAGCGACCCGCTTGCCGCACACGGCCGGCGTGGCCGCGTAAGACTACGGTTCCGGTAGCGCGATCGATCACCGGTGCGTGAGCGTCCTCGCTCAGCAGTTGCGCCAACGTCAGCTCCAAGGCATCCCAGAACACGCCGGCGCTGGTCAGCGCAATCTGCGCATTGGCACTCGGCGCAGCACGGATCGTTCCGGTGCCGCCTGCGCCCAACTGAACCGCATTCTGCTGCTGGCCGGTACCCGACGACACCGAGTACGACAGCGTGGCGGGCACACGCCGGATCTCGAACGTGCGCGTCACTTCCGCCATCCAGTACAGCGCCCCCGCGCGAATCTCCCAGCCATAGCCACTCGCGTCCGCCAGCAAGTCCAGGAAGTCCGAAAACGACCCGCCACGATGGTCCAACGTGACGGAGGCTTCACGGGCTTCTGCCAGATCCGCGGCAAACGCGACCGAAGGCGGTTCATCGAGTTGCGCACGCGCCTCCTCGAGGCACAGGTCGAACGGCAACCCGGATGCGCGAACCACCACCGGGGTGTTCAGCCAAAGGCTGTCTGAGCGGGCTATGCGCTCCGGCGACACGTAGGGTCCGGCGTGTGTGATCAACAGCGGCCGCGATGGAACCGGCGGCGCACTGGACCTCATCAACGCCTCCGCATCGTCGTGCGTCGCTTGGATGTCGTCGCGAAGCCCGCTTGTAACCCCGCACGACGCGAGAATGAACGTTGAGGACGCGAGTACGACTCGGCGGACGGATTGGTGGCGGATCACGTTGCTGCTCCTTCGGGCAAGTTCACTGGATGGCAGGATTCGGGTGCTTGGGCGACACTCTCCGCGGGCCGGGTCACGAGCTGCCGGCCCGACGGGTTTGCTGGTCTGCCACACACTGTCGGACGCTCGGCATCGCGCATCCCACGCTACCCGTGGCCAGGTCCACCAGAAGATTGACCACGCAGCACTGCAGCCAATCCAACTCCGCTTGGGTGACCACGTCTCCGTCAGATGGCAAGGTATACAGCAGATCGCCTCCCGGGGGTTGCCCGGGTCTTCGGGCTCCGCCCCGGCCAGGTTCCCGCGCGACCTCCAATCCGCCATCGACCCGTACTTTGGCGTACCCGCCCGCGCCCTTGGCGAGCAGGTGGACGACCGGGCCGTAGGGACGGTCGCGGGCCGGCTCCGCGGTGCCATGCAGTACGACGGCCGGACCGGCCACCCGTTTCGTACCGCCCCGGCCGTCGGCTGCGATCACGCCCAATTCAAACGGTCGGCAGCTCGGATCCGACATGTAGTCGCACATCGGGGCTTCGGCTATACCTTCGCGCAACAGGATCGTCGGCTGGTCGGAGAGCGGTGTCGCACGACAGGTATCGCCCTCCTGCTTCAGGCCGCTGCACTCGACACGACAGCCGTATCTCCCGGGGTCCATTGTCTCGTCCTCGCCATCTTTGTTGGAGCTCAGGCACGGGCGTTCGTGGAACACGATGGCGGGCCCTTCCGTCACGTATCGCGACGTGGCGCTGTGACAGTTGTCTCTGAACGCGACCTGGCCAGGTCCACACGGGGGTTTCTGCTTGCCCGAGGTGACTCGTCCGACGCGCTGCAGATCGCCCCCCTGGACGTTATGCGAGCGGTTTTCCGCAGCAAACACCACGGGACGGTTTTCGTTCCGAACTCGCACGAAATCGCCCGTGCGGATACTGCCCTCGAAAACGCGCGCCTCGATCTCATAGACCCCTGAGTCGGTCTGGACTGCATGTCCGAGCGGCAGTTGCCCTGCGATGAGATCCGCATCGGCCCGCCGGGGAGTCTGAATCCGGACCACCAGATCCTCCGCATCCGAAGCGAGCGATGTGTAGCCGCCCTTGCCATCCGCCCCCACGACGTCCCGGTCCCAGCCAGCGAGCGCATAGCCTTCGCAATCCGCGCACTCCGCGAACCGATTGCGCGGCCGTGTGACTTCGGTGAGAAAACCGGCGGCAACTAGGGCTTCCAGGTCAATCACGTTGGCGTCGTTGGGCCAACGACCGAAAGCCTCCGCCCATAGCACGGAGGCGTCGATGAGAGTCTGCATGTCGCGCACCGTCCCGCTGACGCGCCGATTGTCCTTGTCGAGGCGGAGTTGGTTGACGTAGTAGTCGGCAACCATGACCGACACTAGGCCGAGGAGCAGGACCACCAAGCCGACTTCGATCAGCGTGTAGCCGGCCGCACGCTGCGGAACTGGTGCGGCGCGCTTCGGTAAGCCAGCCACTTTCAGCATCCGAGCGCGTGCCAATCGCGGACGTCGACCGCGAGGTCGCCGGCACCGTCCGGGCCGCCAGCCACGTCGAGATCCAAGATCCCATCGGCGTCGGCGTCGAAGAGACGGGCATCGTCAGACCCATCGCCGTCGGCGTCATATGGCCCGAACAAGCCGTCGCCGTCGCGATCGCAATACGGGTCAAGTTGGCCGTCGCCGTCCGATCTCCCATCGCCGTCGGAATCAGGGCCGTCCGCGTCGCAGTCGATGGCGTTGAACTGCTGCCAATCCCGAAATCGCCGGGCACGCGAGACCTGCTGCGACGGTGTCGCGAGCAGCGACACCCAAAGCAGGCGTTCCGCACCCAGCGCGTAATCTGGACACTCTTCCGGCGTGGTGCCATCGCCATCGACGTCGCAAACTGCGCCCGTGCGTCGAGCCAGTGCCCCCGGTGCATCGCCCGCCTGCAGGTTCCAGAGGAGACGGAGTTGCGGCGACGACGGACCTTGTCGGGCAATGGCGATGCGCCAGCGGGACGCAGCGTGCTGCGTCTCGCGGGTCAGGCGATTGTCGGGGAGAAAGCTCCTGAGATCGTCGACCTCGATTTGGATTTCGACCGGAGGGGCGACGAAATCCGCCGTGTCCCGTTGCGTTCGACAGAATCGGCTCGTGTACCAACCTCTTGCGCCATGCGCCAAGGTGTCCCGCTGAACAGCCATAGTGGCACCTTGCGACAAATCCCGAACGGACGAGATCCACGCACTACCGAGTGTGATCGCACCCGTAAGCACCACCGCCGCGATGGCCAATACCAATGCGGCTTCGATGAGCGTTGAGCCGCGTTGCGCGGTCGAACACGGTGCCCGGTAAACACATTTGAGGGGGAGCATTCAGACCCTTACGTCACTCAGACCCTGTACGTAATGAGGATGGTGTGTACAGTCTGAGCGTTTTCGCCGAGAGCACACGGCGTGACGTTGCCGGTCGGGTCTGCAACGTTCGCTTCCCCCTGCTTGAGTTCGATGAGCTTGTTGCCTTCCGGGGTGATCGCAGCTCCGTCTTCAAGTTGCCGGCACAAGGCCTCCGCTTCGGACGACGGTATCTTGCCGATTGCCAGATTGAACCGGTAGGGGTGCTGGTTTTCCGCCCCCGCTGGTCTTGAAGGACCGATTTCATACGCACCGTCCCACGGATTCGCCCCGCCCAGCACAAGACTGGTTGAGCTGTTCGCGATATCGGCGGTGCGTAGTCGACCGTGCAACCATGGCTGTAGCTGTTCCACCCTCTGCAGCCCGCCCGTATCGCCGAAATTCAACGGCTTGTCGCCCGCCCAGGTCGCGACTGCCGTGCGGATGCTGCTGACCTGCTGAAGTGCCGTGGATCGATCTTGGCTGGCGCGAACCGTGTTGAAAATAGCGAGCGCCGCGACAACGATGATCGCAATGATCCCGATCACGAATAGCATTTCGATGAGTGTGACCCCACGCGCGTTCCGGCTTGCGCGGGTTGCGTGGCTAGCGTGGTCAGTGAGTGGTTCCATACTGTTGTCTCCTCGTGTTTCTCAAACTATGCCGACAATGATGCTTGTATGGCGAGCGCCGTCAGGTAGACGCCGCCGACCAGACCAGCGAACGAAAGGAAGACGACAGCCAGTCCGAAGATATCAAGCGCCCGCGCGGTACGGCGCAGACTCTTGAGGATCTCGCGTCGCGCCGCACTCCCGGTCTTGATTAAGGTCTCCCGCAGGTTCTGGTGCTCCGCAAGCACACGAAGCCTGGCCATGTCGCGGTCGGAGATAAACCCCACGTCCAGGGTTTCCGACAGCCCGTAGCCTTCGTCCAGCCGGAGCCGCATTCGATCGATGTACATTCTCGCGAACCGCGTCGTGTGCCGCGCAACGCTGTCAAGGGCGGTTCGTGCGTCCTGTCCGCCGGTGAGGAGGATGCCGATTTCCTCGAGAGCATTGGCAGCCTGCAATTCCCGATAGAGGCTCAAGGGCCAAAGCGCGTCCAGCCAACGTCGCGGAGCGCCGGCCCAATGTCGAAGTCCAAAACGTGCGACTAGGTAAACGGCCACCACGCCCGCCACCATGGCGGGCCACCAGGTCTGGACCAACTGACCGATGACGTAGACGAGATTGGCTAGCGGCGGCAGCAACTCGCGACTCCCAGCCTCGATAAACCGGGGCCAGACCTGCCACGCGAAGAGCGCGTACAACCCCAACGCGAGGGTCAGGTAGACCGCCGGACGGATCAACTCGGCGACAGCGTCGCTCCGGCCCTTGTGCTGCTCATTCAGGCGATCCAGGATGCGCAATCCGTTCGCGGCGACGTCCACCTCGCCCGCGGTACTGACTGCCCCCACCACGTCGAACCGGAAGATCCCGACCATCGCTTCGGACATCGTGTCACCTTCATCCAAGCGGCGCAGCATGCGACGCGCAACACTCCTCTCCGTGGGCGACGACACGTTGCCGATGAGTGTCAGAGCGTCACTCAACGGGATGCCATCGGCCATCAGCAGCAGCGTCTCCTCCAGGAAACCAAGCTGCATCGTCATGGAACGGGCAAACTGCCATCCTAGGAAGGCGTCGTTGGCGTCCTCGAAGAATCGTAAGGCCATCGTGGCGCCCTGGCTTCAGACAAGTCGAGCCATCGGGGCCGTCACTGGGCCTGATCCAGGCGGCAAACCAGCTTCTCCACATCGGTCGGGTCCACAACGCCCTGCCGGACGTAGTCCAAGGCCTGGCCGCGAATCGACTGCCATCCGGTGGATTCCAAGTTACGCCGCCATCCCTCCCAGTCACGCTCACGCACGAAATGCCGACTCGGATCATCCATCATCACCAGTTCGGCCACCAGCACGCGACCCACGATCCCGGTGTTTTCGCACGTGTCGCAGCCTTCGCCACGCACGTGGGCACCGGATCCTCCTACGGATGTGAAGCGGTCCAACCGGGCGCGCCAGTCCTCGCTGGCACTGTCCGAGGCAAGCGCCTTACGTTCCAGCACGGCAGCCACGCGCGCATGGTCGGCGATCGGGACGCGACAGTCGGCACACAGCCTCGGCACCAAGCGCTGGTTCACCAGTAGCACGAGGAAGTTCCGGTCGAAAAGGAACTTGTGGTCTACGCCTAGGTCCTCCATGCGTGCCGGAATCGACAGGACGTTCGAAGCGTGGATGGTGGTCAGTGTCAGCTTGCCGGCCGTGGCAAGGTTCTCGATGGCTTCGGCCGTCTCTGCGTCCTTGATCTCGCCGAGGACGTTGATGTTCGAATCCCACCGGTTCAAGCCCCCGAGTAGCGCCTTCCAGCCGCCTTCGTCGACGATGCTACTCACGGATACGTGCGTGACATGGTCCAACTCGCGCTCAACGGGTTCCTCCAGGGAGATGATCTTGCGACGTTCGCGCTCGGTAATCGGCAGGTCATCCAGCAGCGCCGTCAACGAAGAACTCTTGCCCGAGCCTGTGGGGCCTGAGAAGACGATCGCGCCGTAGGGCCGGGCGATCGCCCCACGAAGCATCCTGACGTGCTCCACCCGATAGCCCAGGTCCCCCAACTGCAGCGCTTCTGCGTCCGGTCGCCAGATGCGCACATAGATGTCCACCCCGCGGATATCGGGCGCGGTCGCGAACCGCAAAGCCACGGTCTGGTCGTCAACCTTGGTCTGTGCCGACGCATTGAGAGGGCGGCTCGTAACAAACTGTCGCGACCCGCGCTTGGCCAGCCGGTTGAACAGGTAGTTTCCGATCATGGTGATTGTCTGTCTCGGAAATGCCTGGCCGCCGAGGCGGAACTCCTGCATCTCGCCGTTGACCCGGAATCGTGTCGCACCACGGTCACCGCGCACTTCGAAATGGATGTCCGAGGCGTTGCGGGCCAGGGCCTGCCGCAGCAGTTCCCGGAACGTGTCCTCCACCTCGGTCGGCGTCAGAGTGTGATCCTGGCCGACCGCCAACTCGACCATGGCCCGGGTGGCCGGGTGGATCTCCACGTCCCACCCCTTGAGCAGGATCAGGTTGCGAGCCGTTTCGACTTCCGCGCTGTTCGGCTCACTGGTGATGATCCAGCATTTTGACACCTCGCCTTCTTCGCCGATGCGCACGCGAACGCACACTCGGTCCCCACAGTGCTCGCGGACCCAGCGGCCCACCTGCCCGTGGCGGCTGCCCAGCGATTGCACGCCCTGGTACTTCAGATCGTCCGCGGACAGGATCGGTCGTACATCGAGTATTTCTGCCGCCTCGACAATCCGCTCAATCTCGTCGGCGACGGCGCTCGTATCCGAGTTGCGCAGGCGGGCCAGTACGCGTCGCAGGGCCTCCAGCCAGGAGTTTGCCGACGACGACTGGCCGGCTGCGCCGACCTCGGGGCCTTCCTCGACCGCGACATTTTCACTCGCGTTCGATCCACGGACGCTCGCCGCCGCGCGTCTAAGCCAACCGGATGACTTCCCCGCTTGAGGCTTGCCGTCGAGCGGATTTCGGCGACTTGGCCGTTCGACCTGACGCCGCCCGGAGGCCGTGTCGGCGGCGGGGAGATCGCCTGCAGAGATGTCGCTAGCGGTCGTGCTCACACGCGGACCTCTATGGACTGTTGCACTCTTTCCGGCCGAGGCTCAGAAGGCAGCGCCCGGTGCCGCATTGCACCGTCACATCGTCTTCAGCCACGCCCCCCACACGACATGCCGAGTTCCCGATCGAATCGCCTTGTCGATAGTTGCGCGACAGTCCATCGAGCGAGAGAACGGCGACCCCGACTTGCGCCCGCGACACCAGTTGCAGCGTGACGCGGTCCAGGCACTCGCAGTTTGGTGCGCCTGGGCCCGATTGGAAGATACCCCGGTATATCGTCTCGAGTTCGGGCGACGTCCGCAGGCCCTCGCGGACTTCGCGATTGAGATCCACCATGTCTTTCAGCCTTTTAAGCAGATCGTGGGTTCTCTCCAACTCGTCGGTTTGCAGACCCTGCAATGCCTCGACCTGGTTCCTGATCTCCTCCTTCTGCCGCTCACGCTTTAGGTCCTCGATCTCGCGTTCGTCGCGCAAGCGGTCAGGCAGCTCTGGCACGCCGCCGTCTTCAGCCGTCGCGCTGCCGGCACCAACCACAGCAGCCACGACCACGACGCCGAGGCCTTTGGCGCCCAACCATCTGAAAGCCGGCATGCCGTCGGTCATTCGTCTACGACACGGCGAGTCGCCAAGCCTTCAGGAGCAGCGACGTAGCCGGTCGGGTCGGCTGGCTGGTGCGACGATGCCCCCGACTGTTCGGACTCTCCAGTCTCGAAAGAAGCGGTGCCGACGCGCGAGGCGCTCCGGGCGTCCACGACGGGCAAAGCAGCGGCTGAGAAGGCCGTGGCGACTGGCGGGCCAACCACCCCCGCGTCGTCGTTCCCAGACGCCCCGTCCGGCAACACGACGCGGATACGCGGGGGCGCGGAATCGACCAGCACAACGCGGTTGCCTTCGTAGAGGTCGGCCACGAACTGGCCACGGTAGACCGTCAGCAGATCGGTGAGGGCCTCCCGCAGTGAACCGTTACCGATGGCGAAGGGATAGTCCACCACCCGATCTTCGTCGGCAGCCCAAACCAGTGACCAACCGTAGCTCTCGACGATGTCGCGGACACTGGCCGACAAATGTCCGGGGCTGACCTCGAACTCAGCGGCGGTCGCACTGCTCGGCGAAATCCCCACGGAGAGCAACCCGAAAGCGAACCCGCAGGCTACAGCCACTGCGCTCGCGCGCTGCTTCGTCCACACGCAACCGTTCAAGCGGGTTTTCCTGACACGTCAATCCACCTCTCAGACTGCCCCAGCGAAGCGTAATCGCGTCCATGCAACGGTCTAAGATCACCACCGCGCGAGCAGACACAATAACCATCCGCACAGCACCATACAAGGGCGTACGGGAAATGGCACGGGACGGTCAACTGACCCGTCGGTGCCTGACAAGCCCCCAAGCGTAGTCCAGTGCGGACTGTAGCGATCCGGTGAACGCCTTCCCTTGCCACGCAATGTCGAACGCCGTCCCATGGTCGACGGAAGTCCGCACGATGGGTAGGCCGATGGTGACGTTAACGGCGGACTCGAACCCGAACAGTTTCATCGGGGCGTGCCCTTGGTCGTGGTACATGCATACGATGGCATCAAAGCGATCCTTGTGGATCGCCTGGTAGAAGACCGTATCCGCAGGGTACGGGCCGGACACGACCAGCCCCCGCGCCCGTTCCGCCTCGATCGCCGGGAGAATGTGCATCGACTCTTCGGTGCCGAACAGGCCGTGCTCGCCAGCGTGCGGATTCAGCCCGCAGACCGCTATGCGGGGACGCGACCCGCCCCGCCGGAGCGCGTCGTCGGTCAGCCGGATGACTGTGCGGACACGGTCCCGGCTTACACGTTCGATGGCTTCGGCTAGCGACACATGGGCACTGACATGGGACACGGCAACCTCGGCTGTCGCCAACATCATCGCGTACGCCGATGTCTCGCACAGGCTTGCGATGAACTCGGTGTGGCCGACGAAGCCAGCTGCCGATTTCTGGGTTGCCTCCTTGTTAATGGGCAAGGTCACCACCCCGGCGACATCGCCCGCCAGTGCGTCCCTTGCGGCTCGCTCCACGTAGGCCAAGGCCGCCGCGCCGCATTTGGCGTCAAGCTCCCCCGGCCTGAAGTCGCTAGGCGACAACGTCCCGAGGTCGAGGACGTTGAGGCCACCGGGTACCGCGTCGATGGGGCGCTCCACGCCGAGTATGGGAATCCGCAGACCAAGCAGACTCGCGCCTGCGCGTAGGATCTCGGCATCGCCGTAGACTAGGACATCGTCGCCGATCTCGCCCGCAGCGCAGAGGCGCAACACGATCTCGGGCCCGACGCCGTTGGCGTCACCCATCGTGACGGCCATCCGACGGCCGTTTCGCGCATTGCCGTGCAGCGAGCCGGCCTTTTGGGCTGCGCCAACCGTTTTCAGACGCCTTGCCTGCTCACGGGCCTGATTGAGAGGAGCGGGACGCCGCCGGTGCGTCCCGCATCGGCCTCTGGCTAACCGCCAAGCGCTTCCTTCGTCGTCTTCACGATGGCGGCAGCCACCTTGTACGGGTCGGCGTTCGACGCCGGCCGGCGGTCCTCCAAGCGCCCTTTCCAGCCGCCGTCGATGGTGGCGATCGGAATGCGGATGGATGCGCCGCGGTCGGCAATGCCGTAGTTGAACTTGTCGATGGACTGCGTCTCGTGCAAGCCGGTCAGGCGCATATCGTTGTCAGCGCCGTAGACGGCGATGTGGCGCTGGATCGTCTGTCCGAAGTGGTCGCAGATCTTCGTGAAGGTCTCCTCCCCGCCGGGCTCGCGCATCACGCCATTGGAGAAGTTGGCGTGCATGCCGGAGCCGTTCCAGTCGCCTTGGACGGGCTTCGGATGCCAGTTGATTGCGAACCCGTACTTCTCCCCGGTCCGTTCAGCGAGGTAGCGCGCGATCCATGTCTCGTCGCCGGCACGGGACGCACCCTTGGCGAAAACCTGGAACTCCCATTGCCCGGCGGCGACCTCGCCGTTGATGCCTTCGACGTTGATGCCGGCGTCGAGGCACGCATCCAAGTGCTCATCGACGCAGTCGCGACCGAAGGCGTTGCGCGCGCCCACCGAGCAGTAGTACGCGCCCTGGGGTCCAGGATAGCCGCCGATGGGGAATCCCGGCGGCAGGTTGGTCCGGGTATCCCAGAGGAAGTACTCCTGCTCGAAGCCGAACCAGAAGTCGTCGTCGTCGTCCTCGATGGTTGCACGACCATTCGACTCGTGCGGCGTGCCGTCGGCGTTGAGCACCTCCGTCATCACCAGCCAGCCGTTCTTGCGACCGGGGTCGGGGAACAAGGCGACGGGCTTGAGGACGCAGTCGGCGGCGTTGCCGTCCGCCTGGGCGGTGGAACTGCCATCGAAGTCCCAGCTCGGGCACTCCTCGAGCGTGCCGCCGAAGTCGTCTTCCACCCGCGTCTTGCTACGCAGGCTCTGGGTCGGCGAAAAGCCGTCCAGCCAGATGTATTCCAACTTGCTTTTCATTGAGTCCAATACTCCTCATTCAGTGCTAAAGGCCAGTGATGACCGACCGGAGTCCGCGCTCACGTTGCTGCTGCGCACGCGCGACCATCCGCCTACGGCCCCACCACTCAAACCACCGTGCAACAACCGCGCCAGCGTACCTCAACGCCCACCAACGCGCCCCACCTTGGGGCTTGCGTGCACGATGCACGTTCCGGTCGAGGTTTCCACACCGCGGAACGCACGTTATTGGTGCGTCTTTCGCACCAATAACGTGCATGACCCGCTAAGCTGGTGTCAACAGCTTGGGATAGGTCGAGAAGCGGGTCTCCTGTCGAGTCCGAATCTCGATCATGGCGACCTGCCCTTCCGCGTTGGCCCGTTTGGCATCCTCGAGCGCAGGGCCGATGCCTGCGACGTCGGTTACATGCACCGCCTTTGCGCCCAGGGCTTGCGCAACGCCTGCGTAGTCGCCGGATTGGTTGCCGACACCGTACTCGGCCATCGCGACGGGCATCTTCTCGTCGTAGCCACCCATGGTGAGGTTGTTGATGACCACCGTCGTGATCGGTATGTCCGCACGCACGGCGGTCTCGATCTCCATGCCCGTGTGGCCAAACGCCAAGTCGCCCATGAAGTTCATGCAGAACTTCTCCGGGTTGGCCATCTTGGCGCCAATCACCAGGGGAATCCCGTAGCCCAAGTGCGTCGTCTTGCCCCACCCGATGTACCCGCGCGGTTCCGACGCGTGGTAGAACGGCATGATCTGATCGCGCGGGTTGCCGGCGTCATGGGTGACCACCGTGTCGGCGTGGTCGACGCAGCGGTTGATCTCGCGGATCACGCGGTAAGGGTTGATGGGCGTCTCGTCCGAATTCAGCAACGGTGCCCACTCCGCGAGCCACTCCGCCTTGGTTGCGGCGATGCTCTCCACGGTCCGGCTATCCTCGACGCGGCCGTCCTCGCCGAGCAGCGCCTTGGCTTCATCCATCATGGCTTCCAGGGTCAACTTCGCATCGCCGACCAAGCCAAGATCGGCCGCGTAATCCTTGTTGATGTCCTCCACGGACGTCGTGCTGTGGATCAGGAACTTGCCGCCGGGAATCGGCAACCCGAATCCAGTGCGCGTTAGCCCGGAGCCGATCGCCAGCACGGTATCGGCCATCCCGAGCCACTTGAACACCGCCTTTGGTGCCGTACGGTTTGCGGAGCCCAAGGCCAGGGGATGATCGTCCGGGAACGCGCTCTTGCCCTGCATGGTCGTGATGACCGGGATCTGCGTGAGTTCCGCGAACGCCTTCAGTTCGTCGCAGGCGTCCGCGTAGAGAATCCCCTGGCCCGCCCAGATGACGGGTCGCTGCGCATCCAGAAGCGCCTTGACGGCGTCCTTGACGTCGCCACGCGAAGGCACCGAGCGCATCATGGTCGATGGCTGGTAGGTTTCTGCCGTGCCCTCGGGAACCTGTTGCCCGAGCACGTCGCCATGCATCTCCACGACCACGGGGCCAGGCCGACCCTGGCGGGCCGTGTGAAACGCGCGCCGGATCTGAGTCGCGGTGCGATCGATGCGGTCGATCGACAATGCGAGCTTCGTGACCGAAGCGTAGTTCTTGGTTGCCGAGAAGTTCGGTGCCACATCGTAGCCGCCAAGTCCCGCGCCGCCGGGTAGGAACACCATCGGCACGCCCTCGCCCCAAGCCTGGGCAATGCCACCGAACGAGTTCTCGACACCGGGACCGGACTGCGAAGCGAAGACACCCGGAGGTGCGCCCCGAGTCTGTCGGGCGTACCCATCCGCCGCGTTGATGCCGCCACGCTCCTGGCGGAAGACCAGCGGCCGGATCCCGACCCGGGCCGCCGCTTCGATCAGCGAGTTGGCCGGAAAGCACGGCATCCACTTCACGCCTTCGGCCTTGAGGCAGTGTGCAATCAAGTCATAGCCGTCCACCGGCTTCCCCCTAACACGTTTGCTGTGAGCGAACAGCGAAGTTTGGCGGATCAACGCCGCTGGCGGCAAGCGCCGTTTCTGTCGTTTCGCGTCGTCATCGCGAGTTCACCGGCGCCCTGCTATGATGCGCCGCCTTCGCAGGCTACCCCTTGCACGAAATGTCCACGGACGGCCCTGACTTCGCGAAAGCCGAACTGGTTCCGGTCATCGCACAAGATGCCGAGACCGGTGTCGTGCTCATGCTGGCTTACATGAACGCCGAGGCCTACGCCGAGACGCTCGCCACGCGCCGCGTGTGCTACTACAGCCGCAGCCGGGCGCGGCTTTGGCGCAAGGGAGAGGAAAGCGGCCACGTGCAGCACCTTAAGCACATCTACTACGACTGCGACGCCGACACCGTGCTGGTCAAGGTGGACCAGGTCGGGGGGGCCGCTTGCCACGAGGGCTACGCGAGTTGTTTCTTTCGAGAGATCGACCCGGACTCCGGCAAAGCCAAGGTGATCGCGGAACGCGTTTTCGATCCCGCCGCCGTCTACGGTCGGACCAAGTAGCCGCAAGGAAGCAAAACGCGTGGACCCTGTGCTGAACCTGGGCATACCGTCCGGAACTCTTCAGAACGCTTGCGCGGAGTTGTTCGAGCGCGCCGGCTACCGGATCTCGTTCCCCAGCCGCTCCTACTACCCGGAGATCGACGATCCGGAGATCGATTGTCTCCTGGTCAGGGCCCAGGAGATGGCCCGCTACGTGGAGCAAGGCGTTCTCGACGCCGGCATCACCGGTTACGACTGGGTCCAGGAGACGGGCGCGGACATCGCCGAGGTCGCCGAGTTCGTGTTCTCCAAGGTCAGCCGCCGACCCGCCCGCTGGGTCTTGTGCGTGCCGGACGACTCGAGCGTCCACACGATCGCCGACCTCGAGGGCAAGCGCATCGCCACGGAAGTGGTCAACCTGACGCGCGCCTACCTGGCGCGCCACGGCGTCACCGCCAAGGTCGAGTTCTCGTGGGGCGCCACGGAGGTCAAGCCGCCGCGGCTGGCCGACGCCATCGTGGAGATCACGGAGACGGGCAACTCGCTGCGAGCCAACAACCTGCGCATCGTCGACGAAGTGCTGACCAGCACGCCACGGCTGATCGCCAACCATGCCGCGCGGCGCGATCCCTGGAAGAAAAGCAAGCTCGACAACATCGCCCTCATGCTCGCCTCCTGCCTTGCAGCGGAAGGCCGGGTCGGGCTGATGATGAACGTGCGCAACGACGACCTCCAAGCCGTGACCTCGTTGCTTCCCGCGTTGCGCAACCCGACCATCTCGCACCTGACGGATCCTGATTGGGTCGCCATCAGCACGATCATCGACGAAACCGCCGTGCGCATGATCGTGCCCGAATTGAAGAAGGCCGGTGCCACCGGGATCGTCGAGTTCCCCATCAACAAGGTCATCGAGTAGGCCGATACCGTGAACCGGGCACCGTTGGAAGTCGCGACCCGTCTCGCGGGCGTCTACGGTCACGTCATTGAGCAGCCGCTCATGTATCCCACGGGCGTTGCCATCTCGGGTCGCCTCCGGCTCGCATCGCATAGGCGCGAGGACATCACGAACTCGATTGCGGGCTTGGTCGATGACTTGGTGGCCGATCCGGGAGCCGTTCCCGACGCCGCGCCTTCCCTAGCCATCGCCTGCTTCGCCCACGAACTCTTCGTCGAGACCAACGATCCGCGGCATCGGGACTTCCTGCTCGCGCTCGCCCGGCGATTTCGCGCCGACCCCGACATCCGCGTGGAGGACTTCTTCTTCGCGGGCACGCTGCTCGGTCGTGCCTTTGCGTTGACCGGCGAGACCTCCTATCGCGACCAGCTTGTCGATTTCCTGCGTAGCATCGACACGCGGCAAGACAACGGCTTGTATTGGCACTGCCACGCCTCCCCCTACTTCTGGGGCCGCGGCAACGCGTTCGCGGCCCTCGGTTTCGCCGAGGCGCTGTCGTACCTGGATTGGCGCAACGACGACGCCGACATCGCGGCAACTCACCGACAACATCTGCAGGCGTTGGCCTCATTCCAGCACGCGTCGGGACTGTGGCACCAACTGATCGACGACCCAACGACGTATCTCGAACACAGCGCGACGACGATGATCGGCTACGCGATCGCCCGCGGACTGCGTGCCGGCTGGTTGTCCGACCACCCGTGGCAGGAGTTGGCAGAGCGTGCCTGGACCGGGGTGGCGGCGCGCATCGGTCCGGCCGGCGAACTCGACCAGGTGTGCGTAGGGACGGGCCCGCTCGACTCGCGCCAAGCCTACGTCGAGCGACCCTTCAGCACCGGCGTCGACGCGCGCGGCGGTGCCATGGCACTATGGTTCGCCGTCGAGATGGCGCGCCTGGCTGTCCCGTAAGCCTGACCGAGGATCCAACCCGTGACGACGATCGCCGAAGCACTCCGAGAGTACGGCAACACGCCCTACATCCTGACCGTCGGCGACGATGGTCCGCACACGAGCCACAGCACCGTCAGCCTTGCACCGGACGGGGCGTCGCTGACCGGCCCGTTGAGCAAGAGCGCGGCCAAGAACGTCGGCAACCAGCCAGCGATGTCGCTGTTTTGGCCGCCCCGCGAAGCCGGTGGCTACGGCATCATCATGAATGGGCTAGCCGAGGTGATCGCCACGGAGGGACCGGCCCCACTAGCGTCCATCGCGTTGACCAAGGCCGTGTTTCACCGCCCCGGCACGCCGGGACCGGGGCACGAGGGGCCATGTACTTCGGACTGCCGGCCGATTCGCCTGACCGGGGCGGCGTAGCGCGTCGCGCTTACGATCAGCCGCCTTCGATGCGCTGCATGAAGAACACCTCACTGGTCGGCTGGATCGGCTCCAACCAGGCATCCTGGTAGATCTGGCCGTCGATGGCGACGGCCGTCTTGGTCAGGACGTCCTCGATCCCCGGCCACTTCTCATCCAAGGCGCGCACCAAGCCGCGGAAGTTCCGACACTCGATCTCGATCTCGCGCGTCCCGTCCGTATTGGTCATCAGGTGATCCGGGAAAACAACCTTCGCCATGGTTCCTCCATAATCGGCACAGCCAAGTCTAATCGTTGGCGTAACGCCAAGGCGATTCCGGCTGCTCAGCGTCTTCGTCAAGCGTCCATTGCGGCAGCGCAAGCCCACCGCCCAAGTCCTTGAGAACGACCCGTACGCGGCTACCGATCCCCACCGCCGACACCACGTCCTTCGGCGCCATCGTGCCATCGGCAAGGGTGAGATTGCCGGTGACCCGCAAGCCGTCGTGCTCGCCCGGCGTGCCCGCCTGCTCGTCAAGTTCAACCAGGAGGATCATGTACGGCAGGAACTGCCGGAACACCGGCTGGATGGCGTGATGGACCTCCGCGTAGGAGTACACGGTGCCCTTGCCGGACACGGGCCGCCACTCGTAGTCCGGCGATGCGCACCATGGGCAGGCGGTCGTCGTGGGATAGCGCATGAGCTTGCAGGATGCACAGAACTGCAGGTGCAGCGCGCCCTGGCCGCAGTGGCTGTAGAACTCCTGGTTCGGCTTGTCGAGGTCGTCGATGACGACGGGCATGCCGAGGTATTCGCCTTCGAGTGCCATTACGCCCCCCTCGCCATCACCAGTGCACTGCCGGTGGCCGGGGTTGCCCAGCCGAGATTCGCCGACAACTCGGCGTCCTTGACTTGGCGGCAACCGCCCTCCGAGTAGTCGTAGGTGTGCATGCGTTTGCCGTCCGGGCCAATCGGGCAACTGTCGTCGACGTCGTGGCGCAACTGCCGGACATTCTCGATCACCATGGCGATGCCGTGCGTATAGCCTTCGCAAAGGTGGCCGCCGCTGGTGTTGTTGGGGCGTACGTTGCCGAGCCGCATGATGCCCGAACTGACGTAGTCGCCACCCTCGCCCTTGTTGCAGAACCCGTAGTCCTCGAGTTGCAGCATGGTCGTGAACGTGAACGCGTCGTAGGAGCCGGTCACCTGGATGTCCTCTGGCCCGACGCCGGCGTTCGGCCAGAGGATGTTCTTGGCGTAGACGCCCGCCACCGTGCTGATGGGGCCCGCCTGGTAGTGATTGTCCACCCGCGGCTTCGAGCAACGTCCCACCACGCCGAGAATTTTGACCGGTATGTGTCGACAGTCCCTCGCGCGGTCGATGGAGGTCACGATGATGCAATTGCCGTTGTCCGTCTCCACGCAACAGTCGAGCAGGTGCAATGGCTTGCAGATCATGCGGCTGCTGAGCACGTCGTCCACCGTCACCCGGTTCTTGTAGTACGCCTTCGGGTTGTTGGAGGCGTGCTCGGAGTGAATGACCTTGACGTGGGCCACCTGCTCGGGCGTCGTGCCGTAGTCGTACATGTGGCGCATGAAGGTGTGGGCGAAGTTCTGCGCGGCACTACCCTGGCCATAAGCACGGCCGAAGAGCGCGTCGCCGGACAGCGCGGACCGGCCCGTACTGCGCCCAGTGCCGCCGATGCGGAACTGCGAATAGCCATTCATCGCCCGGAAGATCGCGACCGTCTTGCACAGCCCCGCCTCGATCACGCCGATCGCGATGCCGATGAGCGCTTCGGTGGACGAACCGCCGCCCTGGCAGTCCATGTAGAAGTTGAGGCGAATGCCTAGGTCGCCGGCGACCGACGTGGACGGGATCGAGTCATTGCCGCTGTAGGACAGCATCCCGTCGACATCAGCGGGGTTAAGCCCCGCGTCTTCGATGGCGTTGCGCACGGCCGTCGTGCCGAGGTTCCGCGTCGTCGTGCCCGAACCGCGCGTATAGCTCGTCTCACCGATCCCCACTATGGCGTACTTGCCGCGCAGGTACTTGGGCGCGGTCGCGTCGATGTCGGTGCTCATTCAAACCCGATTGGTAATCAACCCAAGCGGCGCACCTTAAACGACCGCGTTGGTGCACTCAATCGGCGTTCAAGGGGCGCCAGCGCACCGCGTCCGCGAAGACCGCCCGACCGGAGGTCTCGTTGGATACCACCAAGGAGGCCTCCCCGGCGGGCAGTTCGAACGTCCCCAGGTCGTTCCATCCCCACGGGGCCGTAGCGGCATCGAACTCGACGGCCTCTTCGACACCGGATGCGACGACGGTCAAGCGAAAGAGGCCGTGTCGCGCGCGGGCGCCGAAGAACGCGTCGCTTGCCTCCGGCAAGTGGTAGTCGATGCGCCATCGTCCCGCCGTCGGTAGCGACGCTACGAACACCGCCGTGGCGCGTCCGTCGCCGGGGGGTGCCCGTGCCGTGGTGTGGCGGTACTTGCCGAAGCTCTCGGATACTTCCTGCCGGGTCCAGCTTGCGCCGGTGGGCGTGAGCGGCGAAAACACGGGCAAGCCCTGATCGATGTCCGCATCCGGCACGAAGAACCCCGACATGCCGCCACCGACTCTCAAGCCCAGATCCTGATCGTCGTAGCGCACGGAGAAGCCGTCGTCGAGGTCATCGACGACGATTCCTGTCTCTCGGGGTGCCCAATCGCTCGCGCGGAAGCCGGAGAACGGCTCGGCATCGACCACTTCGTACTCCTCGACTTCGGGCACCTGCAAGCGGACGTCGCGCCGGTTCAATGCCAGGACGGGCTGCAGCATGAGCCCCTCGGGTGGCCCCCGGGTGACCAAGCCGATTTCGACCGCCTCGCCGCCGCCCACGCTGACCACCTGGCCGACCGCCTTGGCCAAGGCCTTGCCTTCGCCGCCTACGCCGGTTGCCTGTAAACGGACCATGCCGGCTACGGGCTCATCGTTGCGGACGTGGACGCGTACCTGGTAGCGGGGCCGGCCCTGGTTGTCTTCCGGCAGGCGCACGACGATCGGCGCCGACGCGAGGAAGCCGGGGAGCGCAGCGTCATGCAGCCAGTCGCCCACCACGGGGCCGAACGGGATGCCCAGTTCAATGGTCAACGCCTCGAACTCCGAGACCGTGAAGTTGCGCCCGGCATAGCGCCGCCGCAGTTCATGGAGCAGCGAACCGATGGCCTCGCGACCGTACGCGTCCAAGACGGACCGGGCGATCGCCGGCACCTTCAGCCAGAGCACATCCAGCGCGCGCCGTGGGTTTTCGCTCGGGTCAAGGTCTACGAGCGATGCGCCGAGTGCCGCGTCCCAAACCGTCGCCCGCCGTGTTGCGCCGTCGCGAACCTGCGCGGCGATCGACGGGCCGCTACCCGGCACGCCACCACCAACCGCGCCCACGAACGCCTGCTGCATCATCACACCGAGGTCGGTACTGGTCGCGAAGGCGTACGGCGAGAAATAGCCGTTTTGGCTCTTGGTCAACATCCTGAGCGCCAACTCGTGGAGCATGGCATCGAGGGCCAGCGCGCCTTCGCCCACGGCGCCGGTCTGGAACGAGAGCAGGTTCTTGACCGCACCGTGGAACGGGTTGCCGCCCGTGATGTCGTTGTCGAAATAGGCCACGAGCGCGTCGGCCTTGGCACCCGCCACGCCGTCCGCGCGCGTGGCGAACCGTTCCGCGTCCCTAAATGGGAACTCGAAGCGCGATGACGGAAAGCCGTACTCGCGGAGCATCACGATCCCCGGCATCGCTTGCACCGATGCCATCCGCCAGCCGCCGCCGAAGCCGCGCAGACCAGCGGGAACCTCCACGGCGCTGATGGTGCCGTAGGGATAGCCAAGCCCGAGGGTGTCCGCGTCCTCGAACATCGACGCAAGCCGCTCGTGGATGGCGTCCTCGGCTTCCGCGAAGAACTCCACGTTGCGACGGTGCCGTGGCGACATGAGCAGTTCAAGGCGGATCCCCCCGACATCCGCGATGCGTCGTTCGAAACGCGACGCCAGCAAGGCGACGGATGGCAATGGCGCATCCGGCCGAAAGCGATACGCGCCGGCCTGTCCCTCACGCAGGCCCGGGCCTGCGACGAGCCACTCGGGTGGCGTGCGCACTTCGAGGTCGATCCTGAAGTAATTCCGGGCGTACCGCCCCGGGTCGTCGCGACCCGTCAAGGTCCCGGGCATCGGCAACCACCCCATGCCCGGCATCAAGGCGACATACGCGTCGTCGAAGACGCCCGTCTGCGTACCGAGGAGAAACAGGTTGCCCGCGTCCGACGTCTGCGCCGGGACGTCGAGCGCGCTATCGAGATAGCCGAATTCGGCGTTGGGAACGCCCGTCGCCGTGACCGAGAGAGCGATGGACTCCCCCGGCCGCGCTGACGTCGGCAACCGGGCGATCAGCAACCCGTGCGTATGCGTATGCGGCAGGGGCTCCCCGTCGACCGCCAGTTCCGCGACCACTAGACCCGGGTTGAGGCTCATGACCAGTTCGTCAAGCGGAGCGTCCGGCGCAACCAGGGTGTAGTCGAGATCCAAGCCCAGCGATCGCCCCGGGTCGATGACCACGCGCCCCTCCACCCGGTCGATTTCAACATAGGGGTCGTCCTGGCGCGCTTCGTGCGCCACTCGCCACGCATCGCGCACCGCGGCGCCATCCTCCGCTTGCCAGGCGAGAGCTGCGATGGCGACCGCACCGGCGGCCAAAAGGACGCCGGCGATCTGCCACTGCACGCCGATTGCCGCACGATCCCGGCGCGGATGCAGCGCCGCAGCCAAGGTCAACATGCCGCCGGCAAGCAGAAGCTCGGCCACCCGCTGGGCAACGTCCGTCGCCGTGGCAAAAACCGGCTGCACATCCGAAGGGAACGCCGTATAGCCGGTCAATCCGGAGATCGCCGGGAGCAAGTAGTAGGGACTTGCCGTGACGGCCCACCAATGCGCCCCCAACAGCGCCACCGCGACAACGGCGACGAGGAGCCGGTTGCGCAATACCACGGCAAGCAGGAAGACGATGGCGCACCACAGGATGAGCATCGGCAGCGCATCGATGGTGAGGAAGGCCAGCGCCGAGTACGGTTCCACCGGATTGCCGAAAGGCAGCTCGAGGGCGACGGCGAGCAGTCCGAAACCCTGCAGCAGGCCGATCAGCAGGACCATCGGCAACCAGACGGTGGTCACCAGCCCGAAAAGCCGCCCGGTCAGCAAGGCCAGGTTGCCGACCGGGCGCGTATCCAGCGCCTCGGTCATCCGGTCCCGCTGGTCGCGCGAGCGGATGTCGAAGGCCAGGAACAAGAGCCCGACCATGAACAGCCACAGCACGAAGACGCCGACACTCGCGACGAGGAACCGCGGCTGGAACGCGCCGAAGGACGGCGACTGGCTGGAGGCGACCAACTGCATCACGGTCAGGCCGAAATAGGCCAGAAGGCCACCTGCCAAGCTCAGGACGGTGAACAGCCAGGTCCGCGCGAGGCGGCGCGCCGTGCGCATTTCCGCCCAGGCCACGCCCAACACCGAACGGATGTGGTTCACGGCGCGGCCAGGCGATGGATTGCGGGTTCTTGCGGTCTTCCGAACGTAGCGGACAAGCCGTTACGACGGCGCTTCGTCTTCGTCCTGGCGCGCCGCGTCCGAACGACCCCGGGCCGCCATGAAAGTGAGGTAGGCCTCTTCCAGCGTTGGCGAGTCCACCGCTGTCGCCCCGTCGGGCAGCCCGTTGGCCGTGACACCGCGCAGGGAAACGCCCTCGGCGGTCGCCGTGCGCGAGACAATCTCGTAGTCCTGCTCCACCTGTGCTGCCCGGTCAGCCGGAGTCGTTAGTTCGAACACTTTGCCCTGCGCCTGCGCCAGCAACTGCGCCGGGGCACCCTGGAAGACAACGCGCCCCGCATCGAGCAGCGCCATGTCCTGGCAGCCGCCACCCAGGTCGGCGACGATGTGCGTCGACAGCAGAATGGTGCGATCGCGTCCCAAGCGGCCCATGACCTGGCGGAAGCGCATGCGCTCTTCGGGGTCGAGGCCCACCGTGGGCTCATCGACGATGAGCACTTGTGGCTCGTGCACCAGGGCCTGGGCAACGCCCAGCCGGCGCACCATGCCGCCAGAGAGCTTCTTGACCTTGCGGTCGGCGACGTCGGCAAGACCGACCATGTCGAGCGTCTCGGCAACCCTGGCGCGCCGCGTGCGCCGGTCGGACATGCCGGACAGCCGCGCCAGCGTATCGAGCACCTCCTCCGCGCGGTGGTTGCGCCACGCGCCGAACTCCTGGGGCAGGTAGCCAATCATCTCGCGTACCTCCCGACGCTCACGCGTGACGTCGTGGCCGCCGACCGTGACCGTGCCGCGCGTCGGCACCAACAACGTGCAGATGATCCGCATCAGCGTGCTCTTCCCGGCCCCGTTGGGCCCGAGCAGCCCGAACAAGCCAGTGCCAAGCGCCAAGTCGACGTCGTCGAGGGCGGTGTGGCCACCCTTGTACGTGTGGCCAAGCCCCTTGGCCTCGATCATCGCTTCCATGTGGGTGTCCTACTGCTACGAACCGCGTCTTTATAGCAGAGCGGCCATGGTATGTGTCGGCTCCGTGACCCGCCGTCGTCGAAACCTCAGAGACGGGGCCTGCGGCGCGATGCGAGTGAGAGTTGGCGTCCCCTAGGGGAGTCGAACCCCTGTTGCCGGGATGAAAACCCGGAGTCCTAGGCCACTAGACGAAGGGGACTTAGGTCGCTGCAAGAGCGGCGCGCATTCTAGGACTTGGAGGTTTCCCGCGCAAGATGAACCCACGTCGTCCGCTTAGCCGTCATCCCGTTCAAGCAGGCGCCCGCCGAGGTGCTGCTTGGCGAAATGAAAGGCTGTCCGACCGCTGCGCACACCCCGCGCCAACGCCCAGCGCAGTGCCGCTTGCCGCGTTGCATCATCCCAAACGGCGTCCGCCCGGTGCTCGCGAGCGAGTCGTGCGAGCCAGTGCTCGGCCACGAGCAGGTAGGCATCCTGGCGAAACGCATGGAACGACAGCCACAGCCCGAAGCGGTCGGACAGCGAGATCTTCTCCTGGACCGCTTCGCTTTCGTGCAATTCGCCTTGCACGTGCGTTGCTGCAACATTCTCGGACATGTACTCCGGCAGCAGGTGCCGGCGGTTGGACGTGGCGTAGATCAGCACGTTGGCGGACTGCGTGAACACCGAGCCCTCCAAGGCGCTCTTCAACGCCTTGTAGGAGGCGTCGTCGGCCTCGAACGACAGGTCGTCGCAGACGAGCAGGAACCGATACGGCTCGCCGTCGACCCGGGCGACGATCGCCGCGATGTCGGCCAACGCATGCTTATCCACCTCGACGAGCCGCAGGCCCTGGTCCCCGTAGCGGTTGAGCAGCGCGTGGATGAGCGACGACTTTCCCGTGCCCCGCGCCCCCCAGAGGAGCGCGTTGTTGGCGGGGTGGCCGCGCACGAACTGCTCTGTGTTGGCGGTCAGTTGCCGCTTCTGGTCGTCGATCCCCAGGAGGTCGTCAAGGCCGATGGCGTGGAGATGCCCCAGCGGTTGCAGTTCGCCGCCGAGGGCGCTGCTACGCCACCGCGCCGCGCGGTGCTTCGACCAGTCCACGGGGGTTCTGCCGGGCAGGATCGCAAGCAACCGCTTGCCGACTTCCCGCCCGATGCCGGTCAAATCCTTGAGGGATGCCTCGTCCACGGGCATCGATTGTGCCAGCAAACGTGGTGCGGTGGCGGCCAACGGCCCGCCGTCGCGTCCCTACTCAGAGCCACTCAAGACCGGGTTCACCATCCCGTGCTTGACGGCCAACATGGCCAGTTCCACGTCGCTCGAGATGTTGAGCTTGTCGAAGATGCGGTAGCGGTAGGCGTTGATGGTCTTCGGCGACAGGTGCAGATGCGTCGAGATGTCCTGTACCCGCTGACAGTTGATGACCATCAGCGCGATCTGCATCTCGCGGCTCGACAGTTGGTCGAACGGGGCGTTCGCTTCGTCGTCGAACGACTGGAAAGCCAACCGCTCGGCGATGTCCGCACTGACGAACCGCTTGCCGGCGTAGGCCCGCTTGATCGCAACGACAACGTCTTCTGGCGCGCCCCGCTTGGTCACGAACCCGCATACGCCGGAGCGCAACGCCTGGGTCGGATAGGGTGCGTCCCAGGCGCCGGTCAGGATGACGACCTGGGTTCCGGTCTCTGAGCGCAGGATCCGACGCGCCGCTTCCAGCCCGCCGATGCCGGGCATGACGATCTCCAACGACACGACGTGCGGATTCAGCTTGCGCGCCAGGTCAACGGCTTCCTCCCCGGTTTCCGCTTCGGCGACGACGTCGATCGCCTTGACATCGCGGAGTAGCCGAATGACGCCCGCTCTGAACAGGCCGTGGTTGTCGGCGATAATCGTCCGAATCATCGTTGGTCTTGCTTCCGGTGCGCTCGCACCGCCAACATATGAAAGCGCGGTCGGTTGAAGCAAGGCTCATAGCCGGTCTCTGCAACACGCCGGGACGAAATCCAACTGTGATATTACGGTGATGCCGCCCGCGTAAACGTCCGGCCCAGCACCCCAAAATGGGGATGGAAATGCCCTCTGACCGGCCTAGGGGAGCAGGTCGAGCAGCAGTTTGTTCACGCGCTGCACATACCGCCCGGGCTCAGCTACCGTATTGCCCTCGGCTAACGACGCCTGGTCGAAAATGATGGCAACCAGGTCGGCAAACCGGTCCTCGTCAGCCTCCCTGTTCAAGTGGCCGATCAACGGGTGGCGCAGATTCACCTCGAGGTGGGGCTTGCTTTCCGGGGCCGACTGACCCGTCGCCTCCATGATGCGCCGCATCTGAACGCCCATGTCGTGCTCGCCGAGTACCAGGCACGCGGGCGAGTCCGTCAGCCGCGTCGACTTCCGCACGCTCTCCACCTGGTCGCCGAGCGCTTCCTTGAACCGTTTCAGCAACGGCTCCTCGTCCTCGACTTCCGGTTCGTCCGTCTCCTTCTCCTCGGCCTCCGGTTCCCCGAGGTCCAGTTCGCCGCGCGCAACGTCCTGGAAGGTCTTGCCATTGAACTCTCCCGCAAAGGACATCCACCACTCGTCGATCCGGTCGCTCAGCAGCAGCACCTCGATACCGCGCGCCCGGAAAGCCTCGAGGTGCGGGCTCTGACGGGCCGCCGCGTCGGACTCGGCAATCAGGTAGTAGATCTTGTCGCCACCCTCCTTCATGCGACCGATGTAGTCCTTGAGCGACGTTCGCTGCGCGGAGTCGGCAGACTCGGTGGACCCGAAACGCAGCAGGCCGAGCACGTCGTCCTTGTTCGCGAAGTCCTCGCCTACGCCTTCCTTGAGCACCTGGCCGAACTCGTCCCAGACCTCGGCGTAGGCGTCGGCATCCATCTTGCCGAGCATGTCGAGAATGCGCTTGGTCAGCGCATTCTTGATCGTACGGATGCGGTCGTCGCTCTGCAGGATCTCGCGCGAGACGTTGAGCGGCAGGTCGGACGAGTCGACCACGCCGCGGATGAAGCGCAGGTACAGCGGCAGGAACTGATCCGCCTCGTCCATGATGAAAACGCGCTGCACGTAGAGCTTGAGGCCGCGCGGGGCTTCGCGGTTGTACAGGTCGAACGGGGCCCGCTTCGGCACGTAGAGGAGGCTCGTGTACTCGAGCTTGCCTTCGACCCTGTTGTGACTCCAGGTTGCGGGGTCGTCGAAGTCGTGGGAGACGTGCTTGTAGAACGCCTTGTACTCGTCGTCGCTGATGTCGTTGCGCGAGCGGGTCCACAGCGCCTTCGCCTCGTTGACGGTTTCGAGTTCGGGGGCGGATTCCTCGTCACCCTCGTCGCCCACGTCCTCCTTGGCCATCATCACCGGGATGCCGACGTGGTCCGAGTATTGGCGGATGACGGATCGCAACCGAAATCCATCCGCGAATTCCGTCGCATCGCCGCGCAGGCTCAAGGTGACGCGCGTCCCCCGCGGGACCTCGTCGACGGTTTCCACGGTGAAGTCCTCTTCCCCCGAGGACACCCAGCGCGTTCCGGCCGTCTCGCCAGCCCGCCGGGTGAGCACTTCGACTTCCTTGGCGACGATGAACGAACTGTAGAAGCCGACGCCGAACTGCCCGATGAGGGCGCTGTCGGCCTGCTCCTCGCCGGTCAACCGATCGAAGAACTCCTCGGTTCCGGACTTGGCGATCGTGCCGAGGTTGGCCACCACGTCGTCGCGGCTCATGCCCACGCCGTTGTCGGCCACCGACACCGTGCCCGCGTCCTTGTCGAACTCCACCACGATGCGGAACTCGGGGTCGTCAGCGATCAAGGTCTCGTCCGCGAGCGCCTCGAAGCGCAGCCGGTCGACGGCGTCCGAGGCGTTGGAGATCAGTTCGCGCAGGAACACCTCCTTGTTGGAGTACAAGGAGTTGATCATCAGCTTCAGGAGCTTCTTGGCCTCGGTCTGAAAGCCGCGCGTCTCCTTGGCGGGCGCGGCTTCCTCGGCGTTGTCGTGGGAGGCGGTCTCTGCAGTCATAGGCCTTTCAGGACGGATCCGGGAACGAGCCCCAAGATAGGGGCGGAGGGTCGCTTTTCAAGCCACGGCGCGCGCGAGGGCCGTCTACCAGCCGGTGAGCTCCTTCAAGCCCGTCCCGATCGCCGCCAAGCTGCGCACTGTTTTCACGCCCGCCGCCTCGAGCGCTGCGTACTTGTCGTCGGCCGTCCCCTTGCCACCGGCGATGATCGCTCCCGCGTGCCCCATGCGCTTGCCGGGCGGGGCCGTGACCCCGGCGATGTAGGCGACCACCGGCTTGGTCACGTTGTCCGCAATGAAAGCCGCGGCCTCTTCCTCCGCCGTGCCGCCGATTTCACCGACCATCACGATCGCCTCGGTGGCCGAGTCGCCCTCGAACAGGCCGAGTACGTCCCGGAAGTGCGTGCCCGGAATCGGGTCGCCGCCGATGCCAACGCAGGTCGACTGGCCGTAGCCCATGTCCGTGGTCTGCTTGACCGCCTCGTAGGTCAGCGTCCCGGAGCGCGACACCACGCCCACCTTGCCGGGTAGGTGGATGTCGCCGGGCATGATGCCGATCTTGCAGGCCCCGGGCGTGATGACGCCGGGACAGTTCGGCCCGATCAGGCGGACGCCGAGCACGTCCAGGCGATCCTTCACCGCGAGCATGTCCAGCGTCGGGATACCCTCGGTGATGCACACGATCAGTTCGATGCCGGCATCGGCCGCTTCGAGGATCGAGTCCTTGCAGAACCTGGCCGGCACATAGATCACGGAAGCCGTCGCCCCGGTCTCCGCCACCGCCTCGGCCACGGTATCGAACACCGGCCGGTCGAGATGCATGTTGCCGCCTTTGCCCGGCGTCACGCCACCGGCCAACTTGGTGCCGTAGGCGATCGCCTGCTCGCTGTGCAGCGTGCCTTGCGAGCCGGTGAAGCCTTGGCAGATGACCGTCGTCTGTCTGTCGACAAGGATGCTCATGAGTTGCCTCCCGCCGCCGCCACGGCCTTGTTGGCGGCATCCTGCAGCGACTCCGCGGTATCGATGGCAAGACCACTCGTCGCCAGCGCCTCGAGACCGGCAGCGGCGTTGTTGCCCTCGAAACGCACCACCACCGGCACCTCGACGCCGACCTGTGTGACCGCCGCGATGATGCCTTCGGCAATGATCTTGCAGGACACGATGCCGCCGAAGATGTTGATCAGCACGGCCTTGACGGCATCGTCCGACAGGATGATTTTGAACGCCTCGGCGACCGCCGCCTCCGTCGCACCGCCGCCGACATCGAGGAAGTTCGCCGGGTTGCCACCCTGCAGCTTGACGAGGTCCATGGTGCCCATGGCCAAGCCAGCGCCGTTCACCATGCAGCCGATGTTGCCGTCTAAGGCGACGTAGTTGAGGGCGAATTCGTCGGCGCGCGCCTCGCGCTCGTCCTCCTGGGACGGATCGCGCAGCGCCGCGAGCTGGGGCTGCCGGTACAGGGCGTTGTTGTCGATGTTCACCTTGGCGTCCAGGCAGTGCACGTCGCCATCCGTGGTCACGACCAGCGGGTTCACTTCCACGAGCGAGCAGTCGAGTTCATGGAAGAGACGCGCCAGGTTCAGAAACACGTCCGTGAACTGACCCACCTGTTTGCCGGTCAGGCCCAGCGCGAACGCCATCGCACGGCCTTGAAACGGTTGCGCGCCGGTGGCCGGGTCGATCGCCGCTTGCAAGATCTTCTCCGGCGTCTCGGCCGCGACCTGTTCGATCTCCACACCACCTTCCGTGGAGGCCATCACGACCACCCGTCGGCTGGCGCGATCCACCACGGCGCCAAGGTAGAGTTCACGGTCGATGCTCGCCGCCTCCTCGACGAAGATCTTGCTCACCGGCGCGCCGTCAGCACCGGTCTGCACCGTCACCAGGCGCTGGCCCACCCAACGGCTTGCAAAGTCGCGGACCTCGTCAAGACTGCTAACCAGCTTTACGCCGCCAGCCTTGCCCCGACCGCCGGCGTGTACCTGGACCTTGCACACCCAGCGGTCGCCCCCCAGATCCCGAGCGGCCTGAACCGCCGCGTCCGCCGTGTCGACAGCGATCCCGCGGGAAACGGGCAGGCCGAAGTCCCGGAATAGGTCCTTGGATTGGTATTCATGTAGATTCATAGAGTTATATTGCTTACTTCCGTTTTCGGTTGAGCATGTGAATCGCGTTTCCTCCGACCCCGAGAGCCGCTTCGTGGACGGCCTCGGACAACGTGGGGTGTGCGAACATCGTCAGTCCCAGGTCTTCGGCACTGGCGTCGAACTCCATCGCGATCACCGCCTGGGCGATCAGTTCGCTGGCCTGCGGACCGAAGACGTGGACCCCCAAAATACGGTCCGTCTCGGCGTCCGCGACCACCTTGACCATCCCGGTGGCGTCATTGGCGGCCATGGCGCGGCCCGTGGCACCGAACGAGAACGCCCCGACGCGGTAGTCGTCGCCCGCTGCCCGGAGTTCATCCTCGGTCCGCCCCACCCAGGCGATTTCGGGGTGGGTGTAGATCACCGACGGGACGCAGTCGTAGTTCACCAGCGGTTTGTGGCCCGCGATGCGCTCGGCCACCATGACGCCTTCCTCCATGCCCTTGTGGGCCAGCATGGGACCGCGAACGACGTCGCCGACGGCGTACACGTTCGGCGCATCGGTCGCGCACAGGTCGTTGACATAGAGGAAGCCACGCTCGTCGAGATTGACGCCGCTATCCGCCGCCAGCAGGCCCTCGGTATAGGGCCGTCGCCCGACGGCGACGATCAGCTTGTCAACCGTCAACGTATGGTCCCCGTCGCCGTCCTGGTAGGTCACATCGACCGCGCCGTCATTCACCTCGGCCGACATGACCCGGGTGCCCAGCCGGATGTCGAGACGTTGGCGCTTGAACTCGCGCAGCGCGTCCCGACCGATGCGGCGGTCGGCCATGGGCAGAAAGTCCGGCAGCGCTTCGAGCATCACCACCTCCGAGCCCAGGCGACCCCAAACACTGCCGAGTTCGAGGCCGATCACGCCAGCCCCGATCACGCCCAGACGCTCCGGCACGGAGTCGAACTCGAGCGCCCCCGTCGAGTCGACGATCAGGTCGTCGGTCAACGGCGTAGGCGCGATGTCGACGGGTACCGACCCGGGGGCGAGCACCACGTGCGCCGCCTCGAGCACCTGCGGCTCGCCGTCGTGGGGCACGAACTCGAC
The DNA here is from genome assembly GCA_965203685.1 of Candidatus Azotimanducaceae bacterium. Classification (GTDB taxonomy): domain Bacteria; phylum Pseudomonadota; class Gammaproteobacteria; order Pseudomonadales; family Azotimanducaceae; genus VXYL01. Next base: position 2,163,259 of record OZ241908.1, on the reverse strand, counting down.
ATGTCGTGGGCCGGGCTGCGCTGCGAGCAGTTTGCCGTGACCAGCGAGCGCCGTCACGCCGTTGCCCTCGAACAGGCCGCCGATTCCGGCGGTGAGCTTGGCGACGACCGCGTCCTTGTGCGCCATCATCGTCGCTATGTCGAGCGTCAGCGGCCCAGTCCCGATGCCGAGCGTCGCCAGGCCCTCTTGCGCGTCCACGTACTTGTGCGATACGTCCAGCAACGCCTTGGACGGGATGCAGCCCCAGTTCAGGCAGGTACCACCTAGGGTCGGCGCGCCGTCCTTGGTCACGGACTTGTCGATGCATGCCGTGCGCATGCCGAGTTGTGCCGCCCGGATTGCGGCCGCGTAGCCGGCAGGCCCGCCGCCGACGACGATCACGTCGTAATTGTCCATGGTCGTCCCTTCCTACAGGTCCAACAGAATCCGCGCTGGATCCTCGACCAACTCCTTGATGGTCACGAGGAACTGCACGGCCTCGCGACCATCGATCAGCCGATGGTCGTACGACAGGGCCAAGTACATCATCGGCCTGACGACGACTTCGCCGTCTACGACGACGGGGCGCTCTTCGATCTTGTGCATGCCGAGGATGGCCGTCTGCGGCGGGTTGAGAATGGGTGTCGACAACAGCGAACCGAAGACGCCGCCGTTCGAGATGGTGAACGTACCGCCTTGGATGTCGGTGAGAGCCAGCTTGCCATCGCGCGCCCGCGTGCTGTAGTCGACGATCGCGTCTTCGATCTGGTGCAGACCCAGCGCGTCCGCCTCGCGGATGACCGGCACCACGAGGCCGCGGTCGGTGCTGACCGCGACACCGATGTCGTAGTAGCCGTGGTAGATGATGTCGCTGCCGTCGATGCTGGCGTTGACGGACGGAAAGCGCTTCAAGGCTTCCACTGCCGCGCGGACGAAGAAGCCCATAAAACCGAGCTTGGTGCCGTTGTGACGCGCCTGGAACTCGTCACCGTAACGCCGCCTCATCGTCATCACCGGCGCCATGTCCAGTTCGTTGAACGTGGTCAGCATGGCCGCCGTTTGCTGCGCTTCCACGAGCCGGGTCGCGATGCTTGCGCGCAGGCGCGTCATCGGCACGCGACGCTCGACGCGCTGGTCGTCGTCGGTTGGCACTAGGTCCGGCACGCCGCCACCGTCAGGCGACGCCTCGTCACCGCCTGGTGCCGGCGCGGGCAACTTGGCGGGGACCTCGTCTGCAGCGGCTTCGATGGCCCGCGCGACATCCTCCTTCATCACCCGTCCGCCTTTGCCCGTGCCCGCAATGCCAGCGAGGGCGATGCCTTGCTCGGCGGCGAGCTTACGCGCGGCGGGCGACGCGGCGACGTCCTGCGCTGCCGGAGCGGGCGGCGCTTCGGGCGTCACGTCCGCCACCGCTCCTTCGTCCAGGCGACCCAGCAGTTCCTCCGACTCGACGACCTCCCCCTCCTCCTTGAGGATCTCGCTGAGCACGCCGTCGGCGGGCGCGAAGATCTCGATGACCACCTTGTCGGTCTCGATGTCGACCAGTACATCGTCGCGCTTGACGGGATCGCCCACCTGCTTATGCCAAACGGCCACCGTGCCTTCGCTGATGGACTCCGCGAACGTTGGTGTCTTGATCTCGATGCTCACCCTTCGACCTCCGTGCCGCCCTGCAGTGCATCGTGCACCAGCCCACGCTGGCGTTCGACGTGCCGTGCCGCATAGCCGCCGGCCGGCGCCGCGAACGCTTCGCGCCCCGCGTAGGTCAGGCTCAAGGTCGGGTCGTGGCGCCGCAGGACATCGTGCATGTGGTGCTGGCTGGAATACCAGGCACCTTGGTTCATCGGTTCCTCCTGGCACCAGACCACGTGCCTGAGCACGCGGTAAGGCGCGATCGTCGCCGCCAATTCGTCCTCGGGGAACGGGTACAACTGTTCGAGGCGCACGATGGCCACGTTCTCAAGCCCCGCCTCGCGGCGCGCCTCCAACAGATCGTAGTAGACCTTGCCCCCGCACAGCACCAGGCGGTCCACACCGTCAGGGTCGATCGGGTCGATCTCCCCCAGCACACGCTGAAAGCCACCCGTGGTCAGATCTTCCAAGGTCGACGTGGCCAGCTTATGCCGCAGCAGGCTCTTGGGCGTCAGCGCAATCAGCGGTTTGCGAACCGGGCGGATCATCTGCCGACGCAGGAGGTGGAAGACCTGGGCCGGCGTCGTCGGCAGGCACACCTGGATATTGCGTTGCGCGGACAGTTGCAGGTAGCGCTCAAGGCGTGCCGACGAGTGCTCCGGTCCCTGCCCCTCGTAGCCGTGCGGCAACAGCATGACCAGTCCGCACATGCGCTCCCACTTGGCTTCGCCGCTGACCACGAACTGATCGACGACCACCTGGGCACCGTTCGCGAAATCCCCGAACTGCGCTTCCCAGATCACCAGCGTGCGTGGCGATGTCGAGCCGTAGCCGTACTCGAACGCGAGCACCGCTTCCTCGGAGAGCAGCGAGTCGTAGATGTCGAAGGTGGTGCCGTCGCGCAAACGGTTGAGGGGGACGATCCGCTTGCCATCCTTCTGGTTGTACAGCGACGCGTGACGATGGGAGAACGTGCCCGCACCCACATCCTGGCCCGTCAACCGCACGTCGAACCCGTCATCGAGCAGCGTCGCGTACGCCATGGTCTCGGCGAACCCCCAGTTGAGCAGCATCGCACCGGCGGCCATCCGCCGCCGGTCGTCGTAGATGTTCTGCACCTGGCGATGCAGCGCAAAGCCGTCGGGGGCCATGTTCACGCGCTCGGCCAAGGCCCGCAGCCGGTCCAACGGCACGCGCGTATCAAACGGGGTGCTGAGGTCTTGGCCCAGGTAGGGGGTCCAGTCCACGAACAACGAACTGTCCGGCTCATGCACCAGCGACAACGCCATGCGTTCGCCGCGGTCCAAGGCGAAGCGGTACAGGCCGCTCAAGCCGTCTACCTCCTCCTCGGTCGTCACGTCCCCTTCGACTAGGCGTTCCGCGTAGATCGCACGCGTCGTGGGGTGGCGGCGGATCGCCTGGTACATCAAGGGCTGCGTCTTCATCGGCTCTTCGGCCTCGTTATGACCCCGGCGCCGGTAGCAGACGAGGTCGATGACGACGTCCTTCTTGAACTGCATCCGGTAGTCGACGGCGAGTTGCACGGCGAAGATGCACGCCTCCGGATCGTCCCCGTTGACGTGCAGGATCGGTGCCTGGACCATCTTGGCGATCTCGGAGCAGTACTCCGTGGACCGCGCGTCGTCGCGTCGATGGGTCGTGAAGCCGATCTGGTTGTTGACGATGACGTGGACGGTGCCGCCGACGTGGTAGCCACGCGTCTGGGACATCTGGAAGGTCTCCATGACCACGCCTTGGCCGGCGAAGGCGGCGTCGCCATGGATGAGGACCGGGACCACGAGGTCGCCGGCATAGTCCCGGCGGCGATCCTGTCGTGCGCGAACGGATCCGACCACGACCGGCCCGACGATCTCCAAGTGGGACGGGTTGAACGACAACGCGACATGCATCTCCCCGCCCGGCGTCATGACGTTGGACGAGAAGCCCTGGTGGTACTTCACGTCGCCGGTGCGGTCGGTGTCCGGCACGACGCCCTCGAACTCATCGAAGAGGTCGCTCGGATCCTTGCCGAGTATGTTGACCAGGACGTTCAGGCGGCCGCGGTGCGCCATGCCGATGACGGTCTCGACGCAACCGTGCGAGCCAAGCCGCTGCAACGCCTCGTGAAGCATCGGAATCAGGCTCTCGCCGCCCTCGAGACCGAAGCGCTTGGTGCCGGGGAAGCGCGCATGCAAGTATTTCTCGAGGCCCTCCGCCGCGCTCAGCCGGTCGAGGATGGTGAACCGCGTTTCGGTCGAGTACTCGGGCGCGGCGTGCACGGACTCCAGGCGCTGTCGCACCCAGAGCTTCTCCGCCGCGTCGGTGATGTGCGTGTACTCGGCGCCGAGGGCACCGCAGTAGGTCTCCGTCAACGCCGCGACAATCTCGCGCAACGTCGCCTGGCCACCACCCTCGGCTTGCAGCGGACTGCCCTCACCGCCGTGTCGCCGCGTCTCGAAGAACTGCGCCGACCCGGTCCGAAACACGGTGTCGAGATCGGCGTCGGAAAGATGGTGGTAGGCGAGATCCAGTTCCGGGGCCGGCGCCCGTTCCCACAGGTCCAAGGGGTCGAGCTTCGCCTTGCGATGGCCAAGCTCCCGGTAGGCGTCGATCAACTCGCGAACGCGGATCTGCTTGAGTTCATGCTCCGAGGAGACCTCGGTGCTGACCCGCTCCGGCCGCGCGCGCAGGCGATTGCGACCGAGGCGCTCGAAGTGCCGCACCACCGTGCTGTGGGGCACGTCCCCGGCGACACCCTCGACCATCGGCAACTGCTCGAAATAGCGCCGCCACTCCTCGGCGACGCTGTTCGGATCCTCGAGATAGGCCTCGTAGAGCGCCTCGACGTACGCGTTGCCGGCGGAGAGCTGGGAGTCCGCCCGCTGTCTGTCGATCAGGGAGTCAGCCATCGCCGCCTCAGGTCGCGATGTCCAACGTCTCAGCACGAGTCAGGCTTCGGCCCGTCCGACCTATCTGGCGATGTACTATCCGGTGGCAGTTCGCGCAAAGCATCATCAGGTCGGTTGGCTCCGCGCGCCTTGGCCCCTTGCTAAGCGGCGTCACGTGATGCGCTTCGATGTAGTCCGTGCCCAGCGCTCCGTATCTAGAATGAAAATCGAACTCGCACGCTTCGCAGAAGAGCCGACCATGGGTTCGCTTGAATCTCTTCTTCGCCCTTTTGACGAGCTGAGAATCTCGTTCCCGTACTCGATGTGTGACCAGAACTTGCTCGCCTTCAGGTGAATGTCGGTCAGCCAGATCGTCTGCGGACAGACGCGTCGCTAGCGGCGAACCGGCCTCGGTGTGTGTCCAAGCAGTGATGTACTCGAGAACACGGCTCTTGAATCTCTGGTGCGCGGCCCCGCGGTCGGGATAGAACAGCAGGAACTGCGATGCCATCCACCCCCTGCCCGTCGGCACGCGAAACGTACGCTCGTCTTCCGACAAAAGGCGAGCGTCTTCCTTCCTCGCGCTAACGAAGTACTGCAACTCTTCCTGACCCGCAGCGATGTCCAAGCCCGCCGTGCCCATCTCATCCGCGATCGTCTCTGCGTCAGGACGGTCCAAGTAGCGGTTGAAGACAGTGGCGTTACTGAACCAGCCAACAACGTAGGTCTCGTCCAAGGCACCTCTATGGGCCACCCAAACAACCGTCACGTCGTCGATACTGTCCGACGCACCGCCGCCCAAGCGACGTACCACCGGTGCCGGATCTGCGTAGCGGTTGACTCGGGCGTACCCATACATGCGTTGCCCGCACGCTTTGAAGTTCCAGCACTCGCCGCCGTACCGATGCTGCGCAGGAAACGCGCCGGCGGGAAAGATGATCGCATCGTTGGTGAGGCCACGATACTCGCGCATCCACGAGATCCGGCAAACCAGCAAGTTGGACAAGCTAGATGCCCTGCTGCAGCAGCATCGTGCGAATCTTGCCAATCGCCCGCGTCGGGTTCAGGCCCTTGGGGCAGACGTTGACGCAGTTCATGATGCCGCGACACCGGAACACGCTGAACGGGTCTTCCAACGCCTCTAGGCGCTCCGCCGTGGCGGTGTCGCGGCTGTCGGCGAGGAACCGGTACGCCTGCAGGAGTCCGGCGGGGCCGATGAACTTGTCCGGGTTCCACCAGAACGACGGACAGGCCGTCGAGCAGCAGGCGCACAGGATGCACTCGTAGAGGCCGTCGAGCTTGGCGCGGTCGGCCTCGGACTGCAGCCGCTCACGCGCCGGCGGCGGCGTGTCGTTGACGAGCCAGGGCTTGACCTTCTCGTACTGCCGGTAGAACTGGCTCATGTCCACCACGAGGTCGCGGACAACCGGCAGACCGGGCAACGGCCGCAGCGTGAGCTTCCCACGGGGCGCCGCTTCGGACACCGGCGTCGTGCACGCTAGGCCGTTCTTGCCGTTCATGTTGATCCCGTCGGAGCCGCAAACGCCCTCGCGGCAAGAGCGCCGGTAGGCGATCGACGGATCCTCTGCCTTCAGGGCTTCCAGGACGTCGAGCACCATCAGGTCGCGACCCTCCGGCAACTCGAGCGTCAAGTCGTCCATGCGGGGCGATTCGTCCCGGTCGGGGTCGAAGCGGTAGATGCTGATCTGCAGGGCCACCTCACTCCTCCGGCTAGTAGCTGCGCTCGGTCGGCTGGAATGCAGCCACGGTGTTCGGTTCGAAGTTGACACCGCGCTTGCCGACACGCTTGTCCTCGGGGAAGTACAGCGAGTGGCACAGCCAATTGTCGTCGTCCCGATCCTGGTAGTCGTCGCGGGCATGGGCGCCCCGGCTCTCCCGCCGTCCCTCCGCGACGATGGCCGTCGCTTCCGCCACCTCCAGCAGGTTGTCGAGTTCCAGGGCTTCGAGGCGCGCGGTATTGAAGACCCGGCTCTTGTCGGGCAGATGCGCAGCCCCGATGCGTCCGCGCAGGTCGTCGAGTTGCGCGATGCTGTCCAGCATGTTGCGCTCGGTGCGGAACACGCCGAAATTTACCTGCATCAGGTTCTGCAATTCTCGCTTGAGCGCGGCCACGCCGTCGCCTGACGCGGACGCATCCCAGCGCCGGACCCGTTCTAGGGCCCGGTCGATGTCGTCGTCGCCGGGGTCGCGGTGGCTCACGCCCTGGCGCATGACCTCCTCGATGTGGATCCCAGCCGCGCGCCCGAACACCACGAGATCAAGCAATGAGTTGCCACCGAGGCGGTTGGCCCCGTGGACGGATACGCACGCGACTTCGCCGACCGCATAGAGCCCTTCGATCGGCACGTCCGCCCCGCCGCCGTCCTGCGTCAATGCCTGGCCGTGGACGTTGGTGGGAATGCCACCCATCATGTAGTGGCACGTGGGCACCACGGGGATTGGCTCGCGCGCCGGGTCGACGTGCGCGAACGTCTTCGACAGCTCCATGATTCCCGGCAGCCGCTCCTTGAGCGTCTCTTCGCCGAGGTGGTCCAGTTTGAGCAGCACGTGATCCGCGTCATCCCCGGCGCCGCGACCCTCGAGAATCTCCAGGATCATCGAACGCGCAACGACGTCTCTCCCGGCAAGGTCCTTGGCGGTCGGCGCATAGCGCTCCATGAACCGTTCGCCGTCCTTGTTGATCAGGTAGCCGCCCTCCCCCCGGCAGCCCTCGGTGACTAGCACGCCGGCCCCGTGGATCCCGGTCGGGTGGAACTGCCACATCTCGATGTCTTGGACGGGGAAACCGGCGCGCAACGCCATGCCGACCCCGTCCCCCGTGTTCATCAAGGCGTTCGTGGTGCTCGCGTAGATCCGACCCGCACCGCCTGTCGCGAAGACGGTCGCCTTGGACTTGATAAAGACAACCTCACCGGACTCGATCTGAATCGCGACCACGCCGACAACGACGCCGTCCTGGTTGACGACTAGGTCGATGGCGAACCATTCGGACAGAAAGGTCGTCCCGGCCTTCAGGTTGCTTTGGTACAAGGTGTGCAGCAAGGCGTGGCCGGTACGATCTTCCGCCGCACACGTGCGCTCCGCCTGCCCGCCCCGGCCATAGTCCTTGGACTGACCGCCGAACGCACGCTGGTAGATGCGACCCGTCTCAGTCCGCGTGAACGGCATCCCCATGTGTTCGAGTTCGTAGATCGCCTCCGGCCCTACGCTGCACATGTACTCGATCGCGTCCTGGTCGCCGATGTAGTCGGAGCCCTTAACGGTGTCGTACATGTGCCAACGCCAGTCGTCGTCCGGATCGGCGCTGGCGATTGCGCAGGTGATGCCGCCTTGGGCAGACACCGTGTGCGACCGCGTCGGGAACACCTTGGACAGCACCGCCGTCTTCAGGCCGGATGCAGCAAGCTGAAGGCCAGCGCGCATCCCGGCACCCCCGCCGCCGACGATCACGCCGTCGAATTCCATGACCGGCAGACTCAACTTGCCCCCCAAACCACCGACAGCGGCCACAGCACGTAGACGAAGATCGCCGCGAGGCAGACGATCTGGTAGACCGCGAGCAACACCGTGTGCGCGCGACCGAAGTAGTGACGGACATAGTCGGTCCCGACGGTCCACATACCGATCCACGCATGCGCCGCCAGCGACAGCACCGCAAGCGTCGTAAACAGCTTGAGCGGCAGGGAGCCAAAGAAGCCGACCAGGCTCGCGTGGTCGAGGTCGTCCACGGTGACAAAGAAGCCAAGCACGCACAATGTATAGGCCGCCAATACGACCGCGGAGATGCGTTGCAGGACCCAGTCGGACAAGCCGCTGCGGCCGAAACTCGTGACGCTCGTTACCACAGCCAGAACGCGGCCGCGACAGCCGCCAACACCGCTAGGACAATGCTGATCCATGACGCGATACGCGCGCCTGCGAGCGTATCGCCGAGGTGGAAGTCGAGCAGAAGGTGCTTCACGCCGGCAAAGAGGTGATAGGCGAGCGCCGCCAGGATCGCCCAAAGCGCCAACTTGCCGAGCGGCGTGGCCACCACGGCGGCTGCCCCCGCGAAGCCCGCTTGGTCGCCAAGGGCAAGGTCGAGCAGGTAGCACAAATAGAGCGCACCGGCGAAAAGCACGATGCCGGTAATGCGGTGCAGGATGGACGCCACCGCCGTCACCGGCATGGCCGCGAACAGGCCCAGCAAGGACAGGTTGACAGGCCGTTCGGGGGTCATTGGCGCGGTTCGCGAGGCATCGGCGCGGGATCATAGCAGAGGACACCGGGAGCCGTAATCGCGGTGGCTGGGAGTCGGCAGGAGCCCCGTTCGGTGCGTGCGCCGGTTTCCGTCGGATCGGTGACAGGCTCGCGCCACGAACGTGCCGCTGGTCGCCAATGGCATACTTCCGAAAGACAGGACAAGGGGTAGGCCATGGCGAGAGCGCTGGTCGTTGTGGGACCGCACCGCGGAAGGAGCGAGTGGTAAGCATCAGGAACATCCTTGCTGCGCTTGTCGTCGTCACCGGATCGGCAGGCTGTGCCGACGACGCGGATCGAGCGCGGTCGCTCGCCCACCGCCACCTGATCGTCGACACCCACATCGACGCTCCCTACCGGCTGCTCCTGGGACCCGTCGACCTCGGCGAGTCGGTTCCGGAACGCGAGTTCGACTATCCCAGAGCGATCCGTGGGGGGCTCGACGTGGCGTTCATGTCCATCTTCACACCAGCACGCGCGGCGGATGCCGGCGAGTCCCGGCGAATCGCCGATGAACTCGTCGACCTGGTCGAAGCCGCCGCCGAGCGGCACCCCGCGAAGTTCGCGGTCGCCACCTGCACCAACGACGTTGAAGGGCTACGCAACTCGGGCATCGTGGCGCTGGCCCTCGGCATGGAGAACGCCAGTCCGCTCGAAGGCTCCACCGAAGCACTCGACCACTTCGCCGCACGCGGCATCCGCTACGTCTCGCTCGCCCACTCGAAGTCGAACCGCTACGCCGACTCCAGCTACGACCTGGACGAGCGCTGGGGCGGCCTTTCGGAACTGGGGAAGCAGACGGTGGCGGAAATCACCCGGCGCGGCGTGATGCAGGACATCTCGCACCTGTCCGACAAGGCAGCCTGGCAGGTACTCGAACTGTCCGAAACGCCCGTGATCGCCTCGCACTCCTCGCTGCGCCACTTCATCCCGGGATTCCACCGCAACATGGACGACGACATGGTCAAGGCCGTCGCCGCGGGAGGCGGCGTCGTGCAGATCAACTTCGGCAGCGGCTTCGTGTCCCGGGAGGCACGCGAATGGACCGCCCGCCGCGACGCGGCGATGCTCGCCCGTTTCACGGGCCGGGAGATCGCCGCCGACGCGCGGCGCAAGTTCATGGAAGCCTACGCGGCTGGCGACCCCTACCCCTTCGCGACCGTCGACACCGTGCTCGACCACATCGACCGGGTGGTCGAACTGGCCGGCATCGACCATGTCGGGCTCGGCTCCGACTTCGACGGCGTGGGGAACACCTTGCCCGTGGGTCTGAAGGATGTCGGCGACTTTCCGAACCTCGTTGCGGGGCTGCTGGGACGCGGGTACGACGAGGACGACATCGCCAAGATCCTGGGACTCAACCTGATGCGGGTGTGGCGAGACGTCGAGCGATACGCCGAAGACCGGGAGCGACCACCGCCGTGCCGGCGGGATGGCATCGCCCTGCTCGGCGGAGCCGTCACCGGTACCTGGGCGACTACCGACGCCGAGGCAACGGCGTGAGTGCGGAACCGAATAGGGCGATGTTCCGGTAGTCCCGGGTTACGCTTGCAGCCAGGCACTCCAGTCCCCTTGCGCTGATCCCTCAATGGTCCTGTCAAACACGGCCTGACCGGCGGAGACACCAACCCTCGTTAGTCAGTCCGACTCAGCCGGGTCGTCGACGGGCCATCCAATACTACCGGGAAGCCAGAAACGCGCTTCTGCACTGCACGTTCCCAGCACGTCGCCACCTGTGAGAGGCGGAGCCCGGCAGGCGAGTTCACGGTCAGGGGTGCCATGCAGGGCGTAGTCGATCAACGCCGAAGTGAACAACAGCAACCCGATCTCCGAGGCGGCAAGCCGCACATGGTCGCGGGCGTCCCACGGTTTCTGGACATCCGTCAAGTCGTCCCGATGCGTTAGCAGAAACCTGGGCTTCCGTAGGTCGTCGAGCGAGACGAGGGCCTCAAGCGCGGCACCCCGGTCCAGCGTGGGCGTGAAGGAAACCGGAGCAACAACCAATCCCAAATCGGCGTAGTCGGCATGGCCCTTCTGGAGGATCAGCGCCTTTACCTGGGAATGCGGGCTTGTGAAGAGTATCTCTGTGCTCGCCTCGCCACGATGCAGCAAGACCGAGGCCATTGCTGTTGCCAATACGCAGTAGCCGCGCTGCGATGCACAAAAATTCAGCACGTCGGCACGGTAGTAGCCGCCCTCGTCGCGATCCAGACCCGAGCCGAAGCCACCGGAATCGGAATAGCCCATCACTGACTTTGTGACCATGATCGACTCGCAGGTCGACGTCGCCGGCATTGCCGGCAGGTCACCCGCGGATAGGACGCCTCCCGGAACGAGAGTGTCCGCGGCGGGCCCGACCAAGACCTCCAGATCAGGCGGGCCAGCTTGCTTGGCGGTCACTCTCATCTAGGCCGTTGAACCATATCTGTGCAGACAGGCAACTGAGCAAACGAGCCAGGCAACCTCAGGCCGCGCGAACCTGCGTCCGCCGCATCAGGCGCCGGGCGTTCGGGTCGAAGGCCGCGCGGCGGTGCATGACGCTGCGGTTGTCCCAGATCACCAGGTCGCCGCGCCGCCACTGCTGAGTCCACACTGCGTCCTCGAGGGCGACGTAACCCCAGACATCGTCGAGGAGCGATTCACTGTCCGCCAGGGCCAGCCCGACGACGTAGGCGTCTTGGCGGCGACCAAGGAACAGCGCCTCGGTACCGGTCTCTGGATGAGGACGGATCATGGGATGGACGGCGCCCGGTGCCTCGCGGGGATCAGCGGCGTCGCGGTGGCCGCGACGGAGTCTGCCGACACTGTCGTGGGCCGCGTCGTGCTTCACGCTTAATGCTCGTAGGCGTTCGACGAGCCCGGCCGGCATTGCCTTGAGGGCCGCGATCATGTTGCAGAAGTGGGTGTCTCCGCCCTGCTCCGGGACCTCGACGCCGTAGAGCAGGCTCGCCGTCGGCGGCTTTTCGATATAGGACATGTCCGTGTGCCACGCCGCCTCGGCCGCGCCGAGGCCGCCGATCGGCTTGCCGTCGACGACGATGTTGGAGATCGTCGCCACGTACGGGTTCGGGTGTTTTGCTAATTCCTCCGCACTGATGCGTCCCATCGGCGCGTACTCCAAGGGGCCGAAGCGGCTGCTGAAGTCCTTGAGCACGTCGTCGGTCAACGACTGTCCCCTAAGACGCAGGATGGGATAGCGCAGCCAAGCGTCGTACAGGGTCTTGAATTCGCCATCGTTCAACGTGCGGATGTCCGCGTCGACGATGTCGGCAACGAAGGCGTTGGGGTGGGGATTGATCTGCATGGCTAGTTTTCCTGAGCGTGGACGCTGCTCAGGCCACGTACAAGGTTGAATTGCGGGCGAGGACGCCCGCGTACCTCGAGGGGCCTAGCCCCGCTGCGCGCTTGCCTGCCGCTCATGCGCCGTAGCCCCGCTAGCCGTTGACGAGATAGGTGGCGCGCAGATCCTGGATCTCGTCACGCAGGGCGGCGGCGTTCTCGAATTCCAGGTTCTTCGCGTGTTCGTACATCTTCTCTTCGAGCGTCGCGATGAGCTTGCCGAGCGCCTTGGGATCGCTGTCGACGGCTCTGCGCGGCTTCTCGGGTGCTTTCGCACCGTTGCGGCTACGTCGTGCACCCTTCGCCTCGCCCGGTGCCGTGCGAGCGCCCTCCATGACATCGGCCACCGCCTTGGTCACCGAGCGGGGCACGATGCCGTGTTCGGCGTTGAAGGCGAGTTGCTTGTCGCGGCGGCGGTTGGTCTCGTCGATCGCTCGCTGCATGGAGCCGGTCATCTCGTCGGCATAGAGGATGGCCCGGCCGTGCAGGTTGCGCGCGGCGCGGCCGATGGTCTGTATCAGCGAGCGTTCGGCGCGCAGGAAGCCTTCCTTGTCGGCGTCGAGGATCGCCACCAACGAGACCTCGGGCATGTCCAAACCCTCGCGGAGCAGGTTGATGCCGACGAGGACGTCGAACTTGCCGAGCCGCAAGTCGCGCACGATCTCCATGCGCTCCACCGTGTCGATGTCGGAGTGCAGGTAGCGCACCCGGACACCGTGTTCATCGAGGTACTCGGTGAGATCTTCGGCCATCCGCTTGGTCAGGGTCGTCACCAAGACCCGCTCGCCCGCGGCGACCGTGACGCGGATCTCTTCGAAGAGATCGTCCACCTGCGTCGATGCCGGGCGTATGTCCACCTGCGGGTCGACGAGGCCCGTGGGCCGGACCACCTGTTCGACGATGCTGCCGGAGCGTTCGCCCTCGTATGGTCCTGGCGTTGCCGAGACGAAGACCATCTGCGGGGCGAGTTGCTCCCATTCGTCGAACCGCAATGGCCGGTTGTCTAGAGCCGACGGGAGTCGGAAACCGTACTCCACCAGCGTCTCCTTGCGGGAGCGGTCGCCCTTGTACATGCCGCCTAGCTGCGGGACGGTGACGTGCGATTCGTCGACGATCAACAGCGCGTCCCGCGGCAGGTAGTCGAACAGCGTCGGCGGCGGTTGGCCCGGCTCTCGTCCCGACAGGTAGCGCGAGTAGTTCTCGATGCCGCTGCAGTAGCCGAGTTCACGGATCATCTCGAGATCGAAGCGCGTGCGCTGCTCCAAGCGCTGCGCCTCGACGAGCTTGTTGGCGTCCTTGAGCACCTGCAACCGATGGGCCAGTTCGTCGCGAATCTCGTCAAGGACTGCGAGGATCCGCTCGCGTGGCGTCACGTAGTGGGTCTTCGGGAAGACGGTATAACGGGGCAGCCGGTTGAGGATCTCTCCGGTCAGCGGGTCGAAGGTGCCAATGTTGTCGATCTCGTCGTCGAACAACTCGACGCGCACCGCCTCCTTCTCGGACTCGGCCGGGAAGATGTCGATGACGTCGCCGCGCACGCGGTACGTACCGCGCTGGAAGGCCATGTCGTTGCGCGTGTACTGCAACTCCGCCAGGCGGTTGAGGATGTAGCGCTGGTCGACGCGGTCCCCGCGGTCGAGGTGCAGCACCATGCGCAGGTAGGACTGGGGATCGCCGAGGCCGTAGATCGCGGACACAGACGCGACGATCACCGTGTCGCGCCGCTCGAGCAGCGCCTTGGTCGCGGACAAGCGCATCTGCTCGATGTGCGCGTTTACCGACGCGTCCTTCTCGATGTACGTATCGGAGGCCGGCACGTAGGCCTCCGGTTGGTAGTAGTCGTAGTAGGAGACGAAGTACTCCACGGCGTTGCGCGGGAAGAACTCGCGGAACTCCCCGTAAAGCTGGGCCGCGAGGGTTTTGTTCGGTGCGAGCACAAGCGTCGGGCGCTGCACGCACTCGATCACGTTCGCGATGGCGAACGTCTTGCCCGAACCGGTCACGCCGAGCAGGGTCTGATGCGCCAAGCCTGCTTCGAGGCCATCCACCAGGCCGGTGATCGCCGTCGGCTGATCGCCAGCCGGACGGTAGTCAGCGACGACCTTGAAGTCGGCTTGCGCTTGCATCTGTGCGAGTTTACGCCACCCGGCCTTGGCCCGTCAGCGTGAAGGGACTTCCCGCGACCCACCGCCCGAGGCCGGGCTCAGCGCCTCGCGCAGCGCCGTCACCTCGCTACGCAGCAGGGCGATCTCGTCACGCAGCGCCGTCGCGTCGGCATGGACGTGCTCTCCCACCTCGGCGGCCTCCTGCTCGTGCTGCGTCTGCATGGCATCCACGATGACACCGATGAACAGGTTGATGACCGCGAAGCTCGTGATGACGATGAAGGGCACGAAAAAGACCCACGCGTAGGGGTATTCGGCCATCACCGGTCGGACGATTCCCATCGACCAGCTCTCAAGCGTCATGATCTGAAACAGCGTGTACATGGACTCGCCCACCGACCCGAACCAGACGTCGAATGTCGTACCGAAGAAGCTCGTGGCGATGACCGCGGCGACGTAGAAGATGATCGCGATCAGGCCGATGATCGGGGCCATGCCGGGGATCGCGAGCACCAGCGCTTGCGTCACGCGGCGCATCTGCGGCACTACGGAGACGAGGCGCATGACGCGCAGGATGCGCAATGCGCGCAGCACCGAGAACGGGCCGCTGGTCGGCACCAGGGCGATGGCGACGACCAGGAAGTCGAAGACGTTCCACGGGTCGCGAAAGAAGGCCCGGCCCCGACCGTAGAGCTTGGCCGCGATCTCCAGCACGAAGACCGTTAGGACGAACGCGTCGAAAACAGCGAGGGCAGACCCGTAGCCTCCGCGGATCGACGGTGACGTCTCAAGGCCGAGTGTCACTGCGTTGAGTACGATCAGCGCGGTGATGAGTGCCTGCGCCCTCCTCCCCTCGACCAACGAGGCGATCCTAGTCCTGGCGGTCATTCGATCCTCCGACGTGAAAAAAGCCGCGGACTATACTGCTTGGGTTGCCATCATCGCGGTTACGGATACCCGTCATGCGAAGAAGCGTCTCCCTCGGCCACGTGCTCGCATTCGCAGTCCTCTTTATCGCGCCCGCAACTGGTGGCGCGGTCGAGGAGGAAACACCCCGCGTCGAGCCGGATGGCACCGTGCACGTTCCCGCGTTCGATCTGCCCGAAACGGCCTATCTGAGCGACGAGTCGCGCGCGGCGATGAAGCACTTCCGCGACGTCTACGGCCCGGAGTTCGGCTCGTTCTCCGAGGGCTGCGCCAGCTTCAGTGAGGTCGGCGACGACCCCGGGGCCATGCGCGCAGCCAGGGATTGCGTTGCCGCCGGCTACTACCGCACGGCCATCTACAAGGACACCGTCGCCAAGCATCCGGTCGAGATCACCAACGAAGAGATCGCGGGGGTCTACACCGAGGTCTTCGTCCCCAAGGAAGGGATCGCGCCGGCCAACGAGGATCGGATCCTGATCAGCATTCACGGTGGCGGCTTCGTGGTCGGCTCTCGGTATTTCAGCCACACCGAGGCGATGCAGGTTGCCGAGATGGGCGGCTACAAGGTCGTCAGCCCGGACTATCGCATGGCGCCCGAGTTCACTCACCCGGCCGGCGTCGAAGACGTCATCGGCGTCTACAAAGCGCTACTCGACGACTACCCGGCGGCCAACGTCGGCATCTACGGCTGCTCGGCGGGCGCCATGCTCACCGCGCAGACTGTCGCCTACATCCTCGAGAACGACCTACCCGTCCCTGGCGCGATCGGCCTCTTCTGCGCCGGGATTCCCACCACGGATCGCGATACGCCCGGGGTATTCAAGATGAGCCGCAGCGAGAGCGCTTTCCTCGTGTCGGCCATCAATGGCTTCCCGCGTCCGGTCGAGGTGACCGAGCCGCCGCAGCCGAGTGGCTACTTCCGGGGAGTCGTCGCGGACGACCCCGTGGTCGCACCTGGTGACCATGACGAGTTGCTGGCCCGGTTCCCGCCTGCTCTCCTCATCAGTGGTACGCGGGACTTCGCCTTGGGCGGTGTCCTCGCCAGTCACAACAAGCTCATCCGCCTCGGCGTCGAGGCGGACCTGCACGTCTGGGAGGGCCTGGGCCATGCGACGTTCGCGTTCAACCCGCGCCTCCCCGAATCGGACGAGGTGCACAACGTCATCGTGCGCTTTTTCGACAAGCACCTGGGCCGATAGCTGGCCCCATCGAGGTAGGGCTTCCCGGCCCGCTACGGCAGTCGAAACGCGGTCAGCCGTCCGGGCTCCAATCCCGCGCCGGTGGCGACGACGACGAACTGCCGGCCGCCCGCGAGGTAGGCCATGGGCGGCGCCGACATGTGCGTGCCGGGCAACGCGTGCTCGGCGAGCAGCGCTCCCGTCGTCTTGTCCAGCACGCGCAGCACGCTGTCTTGCTGCCCGCGACGATGGCCGTGGAAGATCGCGGTCTTGGTGACTAGGAGACCCGGCGCGTTGCCGGGCACGCCCAGGTCGGGCAAGTCGAGCCCTGCGAGCAGCGGGTGGTCCACTGGGCCCCGGCCGTTCGCGACCTGCCAAGCGATCTCACCTGTGTCTAGGCGGTAGGCCGTGATGCTCGACCACGGCGGCTTGACCACTGGCAGCCCGTCGATGTTCACGCCGCGTGGCTGGATGCGGTACGGCTGGCCGAAGCGCTCCGCATCCTGCTCTCGAGCCGTCATCACGAGGGGCATCCGCCGAGAGGCAACGTAGAGCATCCGCGTTTCCGGGTCGAACGCGGCGCCGCCCCAGTTCGCTCCCCCGCCCCAACCCGGCACGGCGACGCTGCCCTGGGTCGACGGCGGCAGGAACAGCCCGCCCAGCCGGTGCGGCGCGAGCATCTCGCGCGCCTTCTCTTCGAGTTCCGGCGTGAGGTCGTTCAGGTCATCGTCGGTCAATCCCTGCATCTCGAACGGCGGTGGCCAAGTGGGGAACGGCTGCGTCTTGGCCGCCACTTCCCCTTCGAGGTCGCTCGGCGGCACCGCGCGTTCTTCCACCGGCCACAGGGGCTTGCCGGTGACGCGGTCGAGTACGTAGAGGAAGCCGACCTTGCTGACCTGGGCGACGGCCTTGACCGGCTTGCCGTCGACCACGATGTCCGCCACCACCGGCGCGGCGGGAAGGTCGTAGTCCCAGATGTCGTGGTGAACCGTCTGGAAGTGCCAGAGGCGCTCGCCCGTACGGACGTTCACGGCCACCAGCGAGGTCGAGAACAGGTTGTCGCCGGGGCGCAGTCCGCCGTAGAAATGGCTCGTCGGGGCCGTCAGCGGCAGGTACGCGATACCGAGTTCCGGATCGCAACTCATCATCGACCAGACGTTGGTATTGCCCATCCATTTCCAGGAGTCGGCACCCCAGGTGTCGTTCCCGAACTCGCCCGCCTGCGGCACGGTCTTGAAGGCCCATAGCTGACGGCCGGTGTGCACGTCGAAGGCGCGCACGTCGCCGAGCGGGACGTTGTCGCGCCAGTCGGACTCGTCGCGGCTGACGTGGGACATGTCGGAGGTTTGGTTGCCGACCAGGAGCGCATCGCCGCAAATGGCTGGGGCGTAGCTCCACGAGGCACGTCGACGGGGGATCGGTCGGCGCAGGCCCTGCGTCATGTCCACGCGCCCAGCGTTCGCTCCCTCGGCCTCGCCGAAGCCGTCGATGGACTTCCCCGAACGGGCGGACAACGCGTAAAGCCAGCCGTCGCTGGCAAGCAAGAGGACGCGCCCGCTGTCCGCCTCTTCACCGCGGTGGTAGGCGAGCCCGCGGGTCGAGAAGCCGAACATGGCTGGTCGCGGGCCATCGCCCGTACCAGGGTCGAAGGTCCACAGCGTTTCGCAAGTGAGCGGATCGACGGCGGCAACGCCGGAGAACGCCGTACGCACGAACAGCTTGCCCTCCGCCATCAACGGGGTCACCTTGAAGCCGTCCGGCACCTTGCCGCCCCGTCGCCGGCCCTGGCTGGTCCGCGGGATGTCGGCATAGCGATAGTTGTCGAACGCCTCCCACGTCCAAGCGACGCCGAGGTCCGCGGCGTTCGAGGCCGTGATGTCGGCGAGCGGCGCGTACTTGTGAGCCCGGAGGCCACCGCCGTAGGCCGGCCAGTCGCCGTGTGCCGTCGAGTAGTCGAAACCGCGGTCCGCATCCGTCGCGAGCGGCTTCAGCGCGGCGACCGTCTGAACAGCCGCCGTTTGCCCGACATTCGCTGCTGCGGGTTCCGACGTCGCCGTCTCGCGCTCGGCAAGCCAAGCGACGTCGATGACGTCGACACCGCGCCTTTCGCGCTCGTCGACCAGCCATTGGCCGCGTTCATTGTGTCCCTCGCCGCCGCTGACGGTTAGGTGACAGAAAGAACAGTCCGTCGCGCCGAACCGAAGCGCCGGCGCTAGGTGCTCAGGGTTCGACCACGCGGGCGAGGCGACGCTCGCCAGGCCCGCGGCGAGCAACCATCTACCACGCATATTGATCACTGCGGGCTTGCGCTTGGGAAATGCCCTTGCCACGGGTCAACGACGGATCGAGCCAGGCGTCGATGGCGGCGGCCTCGTACCCGAACCCGTGACCGTCCGCCAAGCGCTCACGCACGTCGTCCTGGGTCAGCCAATCCCCGACATAGCGCGCCGGGAAGCCGTGATGGTTGAGTTCAAAGGCGTACACCCGGGCCAGGCTCTCGCCCTCGTCGTAGTCGCCGACGTAGGTGAGCCACGGGGTTTCGACCTTGACCTGGTCGCGCATGCCCGCATGGGCCGAGGCGATGTAGTTGCCGAGGTCCCAGTCCGGGATCGCCCGTTCGTGGAACGTTGGACCGCCCGGCAACTTGCCGTCGAGCAGGAGGTAGCGGTCGTCGCGCTGGAGCAGCACTCGGGCCATGGCGATCGGCTTGTCGCTGTGGAACTTGACGGCTTTCCTGCCGGCATCGGTCAGCCCGGCGTACGCGGCGTCCGTGAACTGGTAGTACCCGGTTGCCGGCGGATGGTGCGCTGCGGCGTACTTGTTGAAAAAGCCGATGCGGTGGTCTTGGGAGGTGTTACCGGCGGCACGGTGCCAGCAGTGCATGTTCATCAGCAAGAGGTCGCCGCGCCGGAGTTCGGGATCGACGAAGGAGTCGTCGTCTGGTGTCACTGCCGGATCGATTTCGAGTGTGCGCCCGCCCCGGTCGTGAACCCGTTCAAGGCGATGCGAGCCCGGCGAGACGAACAACTGCCCGCGCTTGGCGTCGAAATCCATGAGCGGCACGATGGTGAACAGCCAGTTCATCGACGAGCCGACCGGGCGCCAGCGCTTGTAGTCGTTGTGCTTGGGGATGGGCGGACCGCCCGGGGTGCGGTCGTAGATGACGAAGGCCGTCAGGACGGGATCGTCGCCGAGTAGCGTTCGGGCGGCGTCTAGGATTACCGGATGGCCGGCCACGAAGCCGAGATCGGGGTCGGCCATGCAGCTTTCCGCCAGCGTGTAGCGGCCCGGGGCCGGGTACGTGCCCGGCAACGGGCCATGCAAGGGCGGGTGACGGCGGAACGCGGTGGCGAAGCGTTCGATCTCGGCATCGTCCAGGGCATCGCGGACGACTAGGTAGCCATCCCGTGAATAGCGTTCAACGTCCTCGGAAGCGAGCATCCACCATCCCCTCTGTCTTTCCCCATAGACTCGCACTTTACCCGAAGCGCGGACAGTATCCCCTTGCCGATCTCCAATGCGCGGCGCAACTACGTGCTCGGCATGCTGGTGGCGCTGTACTTCCTGAACTTCGTCGACCGGCAGATCGTCAACATCCTCGTCGAGCCCATCAAGGCGGACTTAGGGCTAGCAGACTGGCAACTCGGCGTCATCTCGGGGTTCGCGTTCGCGGCCCTCTACGCCACCCTCGGCGTTCCGATCGCACGCATGGCCGACCGCGGACGGCGCGTGGACATCATCGCGAGCGCGGTGGCGCTGTGGAGCGCCATGACCGCCGTGTGCGGCTTGGCACAGAACTTCGTGCAGCTTGCCCTGGCGCGCTTGGGCGTCGGCGTTGGCGAAGCGGGCCTGACGCCGCCAGCCCACGCCATGATCACGGACCTGTTCCCGGAAGAGCGGCGCGGCACGGCAATCGCCATCTACCAGATGGGTGTCCCGGCCGGCGCGCTGATCGGGCTCATGGCCGGCGGGTTCATCGCCGAAGTGTGGGGCTGGCGCGCGGCGTTCCTTGCCGTCGGCTTGCCCGGCATCGCGGTCGCCTTGGTGGTCAAGCTCACCGTACCCGAGCCTGAGCGCGTCGGCGGCGATGCGGCGGCGCCCC
This sequence comes from Candidatus Azotimanducaceae bacterium, assembly GCA_965203685.1. Taxonomy (GTDB): domain Bacteria; phylum Pseudomonadota; class Gammaproteobacteria; order Pseudomonadales; family Azotimanducaceae; genus VXYL01. The sequence goes on along the minus strand of OZ241908.1, from coordinate 2,142,849 downwards.
AGCCCGCGTTCGGCGCGTCGCTCAGGACGCTGTGGCGGATTCCGTCGTTTCGGCACATCACCGCGGCGTTCGCGCTGTCGTCGTTCGCCATCTTCGCCTTCAACGCCTGGTTTCCAGCGCTGCTCGGGCGCGTGCACGGTATGAATACCGCCGAGATCGCCGCGTGGGTCGGACCGGTGGGCTTCGTGTCCGGCGTACTCGGCAGCTTCTTCGGGGGCTACCTTGGCGACCGGCTCGGTGTCGACGACAAGCGCTGGTACCTGTTTGTCGTGGCCGCCGGCCTGATCGTGTCGGTCCCGCTCTACGTGGTCGTCCTTTTCGCCAGCAACGCCACCGTCACGCTGATCGTCTACTTCGGGCCGAGTTTTCTCGGCGCGCTAGTGATGGGGCCGACGTTCGCCATGGTGCAGTCCCTCGCCCCGATCCGGCTGCGTGCGATGGCGTCGAGCATCGTCCTGTTCTTCGCCAACATGATCGGGCTCGGGCTCGGGCCCACGGCCGTCGGCGCGACTTCAGACCTGCTGATGCCGATGCTCGGCCCCGACTCGCTGCGTTGGGCACTCGTGCTGATCCTGCCTGTGCTGGGCTGGTGCGCCGCCCACTACGTCGCCGCGACACGCACGCTGGCCAGCGACTTGGGCCGCTAGGGTGGCGGACGAGGCGAATGATACGAGGGCCGCGCTGCGATACCGGTTCGGCGCAATGCTCTACGACGGGCTGGCCGTCCTCGGCATCTGGATCGCGACCATCGTGGCGCTGGTGACCGTGATCGGCGACGCGGTGGTGGGGGCTTGGGTACAAAGCCTTCTTTTCGTGGAGTTGTACGCCTATTTCGTCTTCTTCTGGTGCCGCCGTGGGCAAACCCTTGGCATGCTCGCCTGGCGGCTCAAACTCCAATGCGCCGGGCCATTCCGGCCGACCCAGGCGCTGATGCGGTTCGTCGCCGGACTGGCGAGCTTCCTGACCCTGGGGCTTGGCTTCGCCTGGATGTGGATCGACCGGGACAAGCTCACTTGGGGCGACCGGTTCTCGGCGAGCGAAGTGGTCCGCGTACCGCCCCGCGCACGCAAAGCGCCCTGACCGCTCACGACGGTACGCGGACGTCCACGAACCGCTTGCGGTTCGCGTCCGCAATCCTTGCGGGCCGGGAGGCCCGCGTACCGACGCGCGTCATGCCCGCCGGATCAACAACGCTCCCGCTAGCCAGCAGACGACGACCGGCACCAGCATCGCAAGCCAAGGCGGGATCGCGAAAACGACGCTGACCGGGCCGAACAAATCGATCAGGTACTTGAAGGCAAGACCGACGGCAATGCCGACCGCCAACCGCGCTCCCAACCCGGCCTCGCGCATCGGCCCGACGACGAACGCCAGGGCCAACAGCACCAGGCCCAGGGTAGCCGCCGGTTGCAGGATCTTCGCCCAGAACGCCACTTGGTACCGGGTTGCGTCCAGACCCTCCCCGGCCAGGTAGTCGATGCGGGACCCAAGGTCACGAAGAGACAGCTTGCCCGGATCGAAAAGCGCCTTGGCGCTCAGCAACGCCGGCGCCGTGCCGCTCTGCCAATCCATCTCATCGACCCGGCGAACCGAGGTCGCGCCATCCAGGAAGCGCGTCTCGACGACGTTCTCAAGGCGCCAATGCCCCGTCTCGGGGACGTACGAGGCGCTATCGGCTCGACGGCTGGCAAGCAATCGCCCGTCCTCGACCACGAACTGGCGGACTCCGATCAACGCGCCATCGTCGGCGTACCCGTCCACACTCGTGATGACCTCGCCGTCGCGATACCAGGTCGTCGAGTCGATGGCGCCGGACGCATCACCTCGCGCCACGCGCAGCTTCAGCGTATTGGCGGCATCCTCGGCGGCCGACGCAACGAACTCGCTCAAGGCCACGTTGCCCGCGAGCACGGCGAGGGCCGCCACCGCCGTGCTGGCAAACAACCGGCCGAGCGATACGCCGACGCTGCGCAGAACGGTCAGTTCGCTGTGGCTCGCCAGTACGCCCAAGCCCACCAAGGTACCGATGAAGACGCCGTAAGGGACGACTTCGGCGAGCCGTCGCGGCGTACTGTAGAGGACGTAGAGCAAGGCATGCGCCTCGGTGTAGCCCGGCGTGATGTCGCTCAACTCGTCCACGATCGTGAACAGCGTCACCACGGTCAGCAGGCAGATCAGGACCACCGCGATCGACCGCAACACGGTGACCGCAAGATAGCGATCCACCTGTCCGCCGTAGGCCATCGTCAAGGCCCTCGGCCGATTAGCCACAACCCGGTCCCGAGGAGGACGAGGTGCACCGGCCACAGCCCGGGAATCGTGGCCAGCAGCCCGTCGGCGACGAAATCCCGTGCGAAGACAAGCGACAGGTAGTAGACGACGAACAAAGCCACGCCGGGCAACAGGCGCGAGAAGCGCCCGGCGCGCGGGGCGGGCCTCGCCACGCCCACCGCGAGCACAACAGACACCAGGCACATCACGGGAAACGCGGCGCGCCACTGCCATTCGGCCGCCTGCCTCGGATCGTCGAGAGCGAGTGCAGCGGTCGCCGTGCGCCGCGCATCATCCAGCGGCACGGGCGGCGCGTGGTCGATGCGCTGGCTCAGCCGGGCAAACTCGACCACCCGGTACGGCGACTCGCCGGGCACGCCCTCGTAGCGCCGACCGTCCGTGAGTTCGAGGAACCGGCCCGAGTCGGACACGCGATGCTGCTGCGCCGCATCGGCCCAAACCGTGACACTGACCGGCCCGTTGCGTTCCGCCATGAACACGTCCTCAAGGCGATTGGCGTCGCGATCCACCGCGCGCGCGTAGGTCGTCCGCTGACCTTCGCCGTAGACGTGGAACGCGCCGGCGATGACGGCGTCCAGCTCACTGTCGACCAGTTGCTCGAGGGAAAGATCCGCGTACAGCCGGCGCGCTTCCGGGGTCACGACGAAGGACAGGACGGCAACGCCCGCGACAACCGGCGTCGCACTCGCCAGCAACCACAACAGCATGCGCCGGGGGCGGATGCCGCCCGCGACGAGCACCACGTGCTCCTGCTCTGCGTGCAGCCGCCCAAACGTCAGGAGCAGTGCCAGGTAGAGCGCGAAGGGCACCGTGACCTGGACGAACTCCGGTACCCGAGAGGCGACCAGGAGCCACAGGGCCTCGGCCGTGAACCGACCGGTGGCGGCTTCCTGCAGGAAGCCGATGAACCTTCCGCCCAGGCCAACTGCCAGCAAGAGGCCCAGCAGTCCGGCGAAGACGATAAGCCACTCGCGGCTTACGTAGCGAAACGCGACGCCCACCATGGCCGCACCCTAACAGGATGTCGCAAGTGGTGGGCCTGTGAGCACGCAACGGCGACGGCGTCCTAGTTGCAGTGCCGCATCACGACATCCGTCTGAAACCCGTTAGAATTCCAATGAGCCTCCTAGGACTCCGCCCTCGCGAAACCATGAAATTCACTGTCAAAACCGGGACGCCTCCCGACATCGCCACCGACTGTCTCGTGATCCCGCGCGGCAAGGCCCACACCTTCGCCGAAAAGCTCGGTGTAGGAGACCAGGTCCTGCTGGCCCTCGAGGCCACCAGGAACGAGACCGGCGAAGTCACCAAGCTCGCCCTTAAGGGCCGTCCTTCGAGGCTGCTCGTCGTCGGCAAGGCGCAGGCGACGAGTGCCGCCGACTACCGGAAGGACATGGCGGCGGCCGCAGGAGCCCTGGCCGACCTCGACGCAGCCGATGCGACGCTCTGCGTCGGCGACTTCCAGGTCCATGACCTAGACGAGTACCGCAAGGTGAGGCTTGCGCTCGACGCGGTCTCCGCTGCTTGTTATCGATTCGACGAGTACAAGTCCAAGAAGCCGAAACCGCGCAAGCTGCGACGGGTCGGCGTGGTTGGCACCAACCGGGGCGAGGCTCGACGTGCCAGTCGCCACGCCCAGGCACTGCAAGAAGGCATGAAGCTCGCCAAGGATCTCGGCAACCAGCCGCCCAACGTCTGCGATCCGAGCTTCGTGGCGGAGGCCGCAAAGGCGCTCGCCGGGGACAAGGCCAGTGTCGACGTGATCGACGAGGCGCAGATGGCCGAGTTGGGCATGGGCGCATTCCTCTCTGTGACGCAAGGCACCCGGAAACCCGCGAAGCTGATCGCGGTGCACTATCGCGGCGGCCCGGAGGGTGCGGCGCCAACCGTGCTGATCGGCAAGGGCATCACCTTCGACACGGGCGGCACGAACATGAAGGGATTCGCCGGTATGGCGGACATGAAGTTCGACATGTGCGGCGCGGCAAGCGTGCTCGGCGTCGCGAAGGCCGTGATCGACGCCGAGTTGCCGATCAACATGGTGGCGATGGTCGCCGCCGCGGAAAACATGCCCGGCGGTGCCGCATCCCGGCCAAGCGACATCGTCACGACCATGTCGGGACAGACCGTGGAAATCCAGAACACCGATGCCGAGGGACGGCTGGTGTTGTGCGATGCGATGACCTATGCGGAACGTTTCACGCCACGCGCCGTGGTGGACGTGGCGACCCTCACCGGTGCCCAGGTCACCGCGTTGGGCCACCACGCGAGCGCCCTCTATGCCAACGACGACGCCCTCGCCGCAGCGTTGTCCGAGGCGGGCGAGAGCAGTGCCGATCGCATGTGGCGAATGCCCCTTTGGGACGAGTACCAAGCCCAACTGAAGAGCAACTTCGCCGACATGAAGAACATCGGCGGCAGCCCCGCAGGCTCCATCACCGCCGCCTGTTTCCTGTCACGATTCGCCAAGGCCTTCCCGTGGGCCCACCTCGATGTGGCCGGCACGGCGTTCCGCCAAGGGCGCTCATCCGGACGGCCGACGCCGGCACTGTTCGAGTATCTCTTGGCCGTAGGCGCGAACGACGGATGACGCGCGTCGACTTCTACATCCTGCCCGACGTCGACGAAATCGCGCGCCACCGGTTCACCTCGCGACTGGCAGCGAGAGCGGTCGCCGCCGGCAACCGGGTGTACGTGCGCGCCGAGGCCAGCGCGGTGGAGCCGCTCGACACGTTGATGTGGGACTATCCGCCCGCCCAGTTCCTGCCGCACGCGCCCTCGGGCCGCGTGGACGGCGAGCCGGTCACCATCGGCAGCGATGCCGACGAACCCGACGGGGGCGACGTGATGATCAACCTCGCCGCCGACATCCCGGCGTACCTGGCGCGCTTCGAGCGCGTGGCGGAGGTCGTTCTCGCCCCACAGCGCTCTGCCGGACGCGCCAAGTACCGCCAGTACCGGGAACGCGGGTACCGGTTGTTCCATCACGAACTCGACGACTGGGAGTAAGGAAACCGAGTGCGCCGTACGGGGTTCATTCATGCGAGGGGCATGCCCCTCGCGCTCCCCCGCTGAGGGCTCTCCCCGCCGCTATGCCATGAGTATTGAGGGCACCTTCAACCCCCAGGCCATCGAACGCGACCTGTACGACGAGTGGGAGCAGGCCGGCTACTTCGCGCCGAGTGGAAACGGCGCGCCCTACTGCATCGCCATACCGCCGCCCAACGTCACCGACCGTCTGCACCTCGGGCATGCCTTCCAGCACACGCTGATGGACGCGCTGATCCGCTACCAGCGCATGAACGGTCGCCGCGCGCTTTGGCAGACCGGGACCGACCACGCCCAGATCGCCACCCAGATGGTGGTCGAACGCCAATTGCTGGCCAACGGTACCAGTCGCGAGGAACTTGGCCGCGACGGCTTCATCGACAAGGTGTGGGCGTGGAAGGACACCACCGGCAACAACATATCGGGCCAGATCAGGCGTCTCGGCTCGTCCGTCGACTGGTCGCGCGAGCGCTTCACCATGGACGAGGGGTTTTCGCGCGCTGTGTTCGAGGTCTTCGTCCGCCTCTATGACGAGGGCCTGATCTACCGCGGCAAGCGGCTGGTAAACTGGGATCCCCAACTCGCCACGTCGATCTCCGACCTCGAGGTGGAGAACACCGAGGAGGACGGCCACCTCTGGCACATTCGCTACCCCTTGGCGGGCGGTGCTCGAGCCGGGGACGGCCGGGACTACCTCGTGGTGGCCACCACGCGACCGGAAACCATGCTCGGCGACACGGCCGTCGCCGTCAATCCGACGGATGAGCGTTTCGCGGGCCTCGTTGGCGCCGAGGTGGACCTGCCGCTCGTCGGTCGGCGCATCCCCGTGATCGCCGATGACTACGTGGATCCCCAGTTCGGCTCCGGGTGTCTGAAAATCACGCCGGCCCATGACTTCAACGACTACGCCGTCGGTGCTCGGCACGACCTGCCACTCGTCAACATCTTCGCTGCTGACGCGAGCCTCAACCACAACGCGCCAGCCCCCTACCGAGGGCTGGACCGGTTCGTCGCACGCGAGAGGATCGTCGCGGATCTCGAGGCCGCCGGACTCGTCGAGCGTGTCGAGGCGCATACGCTGACCGTGCCGCGCGGTGATCGCTCCGGGGCCATCGTGGAGCCGTGGCTAACCGACCAGTGGTTCGTGAAGATCGCACCGCTCGCCGAGCCCGCCATCCGCGCGGTCGAGGACGGCGCCGTGGAGTTCGTACCGCGCCAATACGAGAACATCTACTTCGCGTGGATGCGCAACATCGAGGACTGGTGCATCAGCCGCCAGCAGTGGTGGGGCCACCAGATTCCCGCCTGGTACGACGCCGACGGCAACGTCTACGTCGGTCGCAGCGAAGCCGAAGCGCGCGCCAAGGGCGGCTTGGACGAAGCCACCGCCCTCTGCCGAGACAACGACGTGCTCGACACCTGGTTTTCGTCGGCGCTGTGGACGTTCGGCACCCTGGGCTGGCCCGACAGGACGCCAGCGCTTGCCGAGTTCCACCCCACGGACGTGCTGGTGACCGGCTACGACATCATTTTCTTCTGGGTCGCCCGGATGATCATGATGACCCTCAAGTTCACCGGCGAAGTCCCGTTCAAGAAGGTCTACATCCACGGCATGGTGCGCGACGCCGAAGGCGTCAAGATGTCGAAGACCAAGGGCAACGGTCTCGACCCGCTCGACATCGTCGAAGGCATCTCGCTAGACGGGCTCATCGACAAGCGTACGGCCAACATGACGCAGCCGCAGATGGCGGCGGCCATCGAAGCGCGGACGCGCCGCGAGTACCCCCACGGGATCGACGCCTACGGCACGGACGCGTTGCGCTTCGCCTTCTGCGCGATGGCGTCCCGCGGCCGCGACCTGGCCTTCGACCTAAAGCGTATCGAAGGCTATCGGAACTTCTGCAACAAGCTCTGGAACGCGGCGAAGTTCGTTCTGATGCACGCCGGCGACGCAACCGCCGCGGCACCGGCCCCCAGCGAACTCGGCCCCGCCGACCGGTGGATTCGGTCACGCGCCAGCCGGCTGATCGCGACGGCCCACCGGGCAATCGCCGAGTACCGTTTCGATCGCTACGCGAACGCGCTCTACGAGTTCGCTTGGCACGAGTACTGCGACTGGTACGTGGAACTCACCAAGCCGGTGTTGTTCGATAGCACCGCGCCGGCCGAGCGCCTGCACGCGACCCGGCAAACGCTGCGAGCCGTGCTGGATACGCTGCTGCGCCTCGCACACCCGATCGTGCCGTTCATCACCGAGACGTTGATGCGCGACTTGGCACCCGCTGGCGGCACCATCATGCACCAGCCGTTCCCGGATGCAGCAGACTATCCCGAGGACTCGGAGGCGGAGGCCGCGGTCGACTGGCTTCAGGGCGTTGTGACCGCCGTGCGCAACATCCGCGGCGAAATGAACGTGAGCCCGGCGAAGGAGATCGAACTGCTCCTGCAGGGCGGCGGCGCTCGGGAGCGCGCCTTGCTGGCCGAGACCGAGTCCCTGCTCCGCCGGCTGGCCAAGGTCGACCAAGTCTCCTGGCTCGCGGACGACGACGCGACGCCCCCATCGTCGGTCCAGGTCGCGGGGGTGCTCAAGGTGATGGTGCCGATGGCCGGTCTGATCGACGTCGAGGCCGAGTCGAGGCGCGTGACCAAGGAGATCGACAAGCTCACAAGGGAGCTCAAGCGCGTCGACGGCAAACTTGCCAACGAGAACTTCCTCGCCAAGGCGCCTGCGGCCGTGGTGGCGAAGGAACGTGACAAGGGGGACGCGTGGCGCGCGCAGTTGCGGGTGCTGACCCAGCAACTAGACGACCTGAAGTGGGTTTGAACCCACGGGATTGCGAGGATAAGCGGCATGAACGATGAACTGCGGGTGTTCGCTGGGCGATCCAACCCGGTATTGACGGACGCGATCTGCGACTGCCTCTACATCCGGCGCAGCAGCCTGACGCTGTCGCGGTTCTCCAACGACAACCTGTCGGTGCAGATCGACGAGAACGTCCGCGAGCGCGACGTCTTCGTTGTACAAGCGCTCACGGAACCCGCCAGTGACCACATCATGGAACTCCTGATCACGCTGGACGCTCTACGCAGCGCCTCCGCGCGTCGCATCACCGCCGTGATCCCTTACTTCTCCTACGCGCGTTCGGACAAGAAGGATGCGCCGCGGATCTCCATCGCCGGGCGCCTGATCGCCGATTTGCTGAAAACGGCCGGCGCCAACCGCGTATTGACGATGGACTTGCACGCGGAACAGGTACACGGCTTTTTCTCCATCCCGGTGGACCACTTGACCGCCATCCCCATCATCGCTGACTACCTCCAGGACACCTGCGACATGGACAACGCCGTGGTCGTGGCCACGGACGCCGGCGGCGCCAAGCGCGCCGGGAAATTCGCAGCCCGCGTCGGCCTGCCGCTCGCGATCATCGACAAGCGGCGGGTGAGCGACACCGAGGTCCGCCAAGGGCACGTCGTTGGCGACGTGAGGGACCGGGACGCGATCATCTTCGAGGACGAGGTATCGACCGGCGGCACGTTGGTCGAGACGGCCCGCACGCTCGAGCGAGCGGGCGCCAAGCGCGTATTCGCCGGCGCGACCCACGGCGTGCTGGTCGGCAACGCCACCGAGAAGCTCGCGGCGTCGCCGATCGAGTCGCTGACGGTGACGAACACTGTCAGCGTTCCCGACGAGAAGCGCGCAGGCAATGTCAACGTGCTGTCGGTGGCACAGTTGATGGCCGAGGCGATTCGACGCATCCATACCGGGGAGAGCGTGGGGGCGTTGTTCGCTTGAGCGGCCCCAGGGCGACGCACTGGGCAGTCGCCTTTCTGGGCGTAGGGGCCACCATGCTGTCGAGTACGGCCGCCGGGCTGGCTTTCGAGAGCTTCGACATTGAACCGGCGACCTTCCGCACGACCGACGTCCTACGACTGTCGCACGATGGCGCAACGGCACTGGCACTGCTTGGAGAAAACGAAGCCGGCGATCCGCGGTTCGCGGTCCATGTCCTCGACCAAGGCGGCTGGCGGAGCGTACATGAAGCCGGATTGCCGCCGGATACATTGCTCATCGACACCATGGCCCTCGGCGACACCGATCAGCTCGTCGTATTTGATGGTCGCAGCCTGTACCGGCTCGGCCCGACACAATGGGAACCGAAGGCGTTGGCCATCGACAGCATGTCGACGATCTACCGGGGCCAGCCCACCGGCGTGGCGAGCGTGGACGTGGCGCGGGATGTCAACGGCGATGGGCGCGGCGACATCGTCCTCCCCGACTTCGATGGGCTGTGGGTCGTCCTCCAGGACCGCACGGCCGGGTTCGCCGAACCGGTGAAGATTCCCGTCGCACCCACCATGGATGCGAGCCTTTCGGTCAGCTACACCGTTCCGCCGGTCTACGCGTTCGACTACGACGGCGACGGGCGCGGGGATCTCGGCGTACTCGACGGCGATCGCCTCAGGGTGTTCAAGGACGCCACGGTCGCATCAGGCGACGTCGTGGTGCCGGGCGGATTGACGACCGGCGGCGGCGAACCGGCACGCGCCTTGAACGATGTCGCCGACTACAACGGCGACGGCGTCCCCGACCTTTCCGTCTCGACGGAGCAAGGACAAGACGACCTCCTGGCCGCCACCTCAGCCACATCGTTCTATTTCGGCGAGCGCCGCAACGGGCTGGTCGTCTTCGCGGGCGAGCCGGACACAACCGTGCAAACTGGCGCATTCGGCGATTTCGAGATGACCGACGTGAACGGAGATGGCCTCGTGGACGCCGTGGTCGTCGCCGGCGAGTTCAGCGTGCGCAAGCTGATCTCGGCCTTGGTCACGCGATCCATGTCGGTCGACATCCACATCTACTTCATGGGGGCAGCAGGATTCGCCGCCGAACCGGACGTGACACGAAAAATCAAGGTGAAACAGGACCGGAACCCCTTCGGCTCCGGCGATGTCAACGGTGACGGCTTGGCCGACTTCGTGCAGCGGACCGATGGCGGCCTCGCCGTCTACCTTGGCGAACGCACCGACGCCTGGCTGGCCAAGCGCGCCGACGAGGTGGCCATACGACTCCCGTTCGACGGTCGCACGCCTTCACAGGTCGAGGCAGTCGACCTCAACGGCGACGGTCGGGACGACTTCCTGCTCCGTTACGGCAACCACGAGGAAGGGGGCGTCGGAGTGGTAATGAGTCGCTAGCCGAGACGACCGACCGCCCGGTTGAGGATTGCGCTGTTTCGACGCAATTGGCCGGACGGGAGAATGGCACAGTGCCGTGCCATGCACCCGGGAACTTGGGACCTGATCGTCGTCGGTGCGGGATTCGCCGGCCTGGCCTGCGCCAAGCGAGCCGCCGAGCGCGGTCTGTCCGTCCTGGTCGTCGACCAGCAGTCCTCGCCGGGCCAACATGTCCGCACGACGGGCATCCTGGTCAAGGAGGCCCAGGCCGAGTGGGCCGCGCCCTTGGCGCTGGTGCGCGAGATCCGGCATGTCCGCGTCTACGCACCCAGCCACCGCCATGTCGACCTGCATTGTGACGGCTACCACTTCCTGGCCACCGACACCGCCGAACTCATGGCATTCCTCGCAGACGAGGCGCGTGACGCCGGCGCAGAGATCCGCTTCGGAAGTCCGTTCGTCGGCGCGACGACGGTGAACGGCGTGGTCGTGCTCGACGGCCACGATGTCGCATGCCGTTTCCTCGTCGGCGCGGACGGCGTGCACTCCCGCGTGGCACGTGCGATGGGTCTCGGTCGGAATACACGCCTACTCAAGGGTATAGAGCACGAATACGAACCAACGGACAGCGACGGTGACTGCCTGCACTGCTTCGTCGACCGCAGACGGGCACCGGGCTACATCGGCTGGGTCGTCCCCGGCGTCGGCGTCACCCAGGTCGGTCTCGCCGTTAACGGCTCGCGTAAACCCGACCTCCTGGGCTTCGTCGAACGCATCGACGCCCACTTCGGCCTGGCCAAGCGCCGCACCTTGGCCAAGCGAGGCGGCATGATCCCGATCAACGGGTTGCTTCGGACTTTCCACGCCGACCGCGTCCTCCTCATCGGCGATGCGGCCGGCATGGTGTCGCCGCTGACGGCGGGCGGCATCCACAACAGCTATCGTTTCGGCAAGGTGGCGGGCGGAGCCATCGCCGACTACTTGGACCGGGACAGGCCGCACCCCGGCGAGGTGGTGAGGGCCGCCTACAAGGCCCAACGCTGGAAGCACTGGGCGCGGTGGTGCTACGACAATCTCCCGGTCGCGACATGCATGGACCTCGGACTGCGCACGGGGAGCCTGTTCAAGCGAGGTGCCGGCAAGGTGTTCTTCGACCAGTTTGCGCGGGACGTGCGTCCCTGACCTACGAGGCATCACGGTGCGCGGCCGCTATTCCCGCCTCGCACAAGGTTCATACTCGCGCCCGGGAGGCCCTTTGCTTGGAGACCGCCAATGAGAACGACCCGCTGGTTGCTCGCAACCATCAGCGTCGCCTTCTTGGCCGCATGCGGCGCACCCGACGATGCGACCCCACAGGAGGCCATCGTGCCGCTGCCGGCCTTCACTGCCTCCCACGGGCCGCCGAGTGGCAAGGCCGCCTACGATGCCGCAGCGGCGTTCAAAGGCACGTTGTCCGACCAACAGTCCGCCCGCCTGGTCCTGCCGATCGACAGCCCCTTGCGACGCAACTGGTCCAACCTGCCGGACGGGGCCGTCGATTTTGAGCGAAACGGGCTGCGGCTCGGCGATCTCCACGCTGATCAGTTGGCGGCCGCCTTCGACTTTCTCGCCGCGGGCCTGGGTCAGCACGGCTACGACACGGTCGCCCAGGTCCTCGCTGCCGAAGCCGTGCTCTCGGTGACGTTCCTCGCCCGCTTTGACGGCTTGTCCGCGACGAACTACCGACTCGCCTTCTTCGGCGAACCCACGGCGGATGGGCCCTGGGGTTGGCAGTTCGGCGGCCACCATCTCGCCATCAACGCAAGCCTCGACCGCGGCCGCGTCGTCAGCCTGTCGCCGACCCACGTCGGCATCGAGCCGGCCCGTTTCGCGTTCGAAGGCGAACGCCTTGCGCCCCTAGCAGACGAACTCGCCGACGCCCGCGCATTGATGCGGACGCTATCAGCCGGATTACGGGCCGACGTCCTCGTCCCCGACCGGCCCCGCGATGTCTACACCGGACCCGGCAAGGACGGATTCCTCCCCGCAGCCGAGGGCGCCTCCGTCGCCGACTGGGCGGACGACGCCCGCGGTATGCTGCTCGACATCGCCTCGCACTGGCTCCGCCTGCAGCCCGAGGAAAACGCACTCTCTCGACTCGGGGCCATCGAGGCCGCGTTGGACGACACGCACTTCGCGTGGCATGGCCCAATCGAGGGCGATGGCGACGTCTACTACCGAATCCAAGGCCCGACGCTCATCGTGGAGTTCTCGGCCCGGATCGACGGTGGCGGGGGCCACTATCACACCGTCTACCGCGACCCCACCAACGAGTACGGAGGCGCTCTGTAGCAGGGCGACCGCTCAAGGGCGCTCGCTGTATGCCCTCTTGCGCGCTTTGCGCCCCCGCACGATGTCGTCGGTGATCGCCCCCGCGTCGATCTCCACCACGCCGCTGCCCAAGATTCCCGCCACGCGTCCGACGTTGAGGTAGTACCGCGAGCCATCCCGGGTCCGCTTGAGGAACCCGAGATCCACCATCCGCCGACGCAGCGTGACGTGGTCGATCCTCGCGCGCACCGATGCAAGCCACGCCGACAGAAGGTCGTTGACCTCCCGCTCCGCATAGGGCCGTTGCCGCACGAATCCGCCGGTCGCCACCGCAAGGACGGTGTCCAGGACATGCGGACTGGCGGGCAACGACTGGAGCGCGCCCGTTTGGAGCAAGTTGCGCAGCAGTGTCTCGGTGTCCTTCGGGGTCGGATCACTCTCCGGCATGGTGGTTCTCATTCGCCAACGCGACAATGTTACGGTCAATGGAATGACGTATTGATCGAGGACTATCCCCGGGCTGACCATGAGGAGGCCGTCAAATGCCACGTCTGCGCACACACCCGGGCAGCATGCTGCGTGCCGAGCTAGAAGCCCGCGGTGTCACGGCGAACCAACTCGCGATCGCGATCCGAGTGCCGGCCAACAGGATCACCGCGATCCTCCGCGGCGAGCGGGCCGTGACGGCCGAGACCGCGGTCCGCCTAGGCCGGCACCTGGGCACAGGCGCTGCGTTCTGGATGAACCTGCAGACGCAGTTCGACATTTCGGTCATAGAGACCACCAAGGGAGACACGATCGATCGGGAACTCGCCGGAGCTGGGTCGTCCTAGCGGTCGTCCTACCGCAACGCGCTGAGGGCCAGCGCCAAACCGATCTCGAGCAAGAGGGCCAGCCGCGACGCGTCCGATCCTACGCCGCCCCGCAGGAGGCTCCGCACGATCCCCCACCGTCCGACCCGGTGTCAGAGCCGATACTGTCACCGGTCGCTGGCGGGTCGCCGCCGCTGTCGCTCTCCTTTCGGCCAGCGTCCGACAAGCCAATTGGCGTCGCGACAAACGGGGCTACTCCACCGGCATCGCCGTGTCCACGCGGTCGGCGCTCGAGCCCACCGGATAGACCGAACAAGCGACTCAGCCATCCCGGCATATCGAACCATCCTCGTCAGTTCGCAAGGGAGCCTAGAGGGCGCTCGGGCGATCTGCAAGGTGCTGGCGGCTCGCGACGCGCGGGCAACTACCGCCGGTAAGCGCTGATCAGCCGACGATAGACGGGCTCCGCCTCGTCAAGTTCCCCGTGCGTACCCTCGGAAACGATGCGCCCGTCCGCCATCACGACGATGCGGTCCGCGCGGTGCACGGTGCGCAGCCGGTGGGCGATGGTCAGGACGGTCGACGACCGCGCCAACGTTTCGAGCGCCTGCTCGACGGCCCGTTCGCTCTCGGCGTCGAGAGCGCTGGTGGCTTCATCCAGCAGGTAGACGGCCGGCCGGGTCAAGATGGCGCGAGCTAGGCTGATGCGCTGCTTCTGCCCGCCGGAGAGCCGGTTTCCTACCTCACCGAGATCCGTGTCGTAGCCGCTCGGCAGGGCAACGACGAAGTCGTGGGCGTGCGCTTCTCGGGCGGCCTCCTCGATCGCCTCTCTCGGTGCGTCCTCCACCCCGTAGGCGATGTTCTCGGCGACGGTACCCGAGACCAAATACTCGTCCTGGGGCACGAAACCGAACTGCTCGCGCCAAGCCGCGACGGCATAGCGGTGCGCTTCGACCCCGTTCGCCAGGAGTCGGCCGGTCGTTGGTTCGACCAAGCGGAGGAGCACCTTGAACAGCGTCGACTTGCCAGAGCCCGACGCGCCGACGAAGGCGACCCTCGTGTTCGGCTCGATAACGAGATCGATGCCTACCAGAGCATCTTCCTCTCGGGACGGGTAGCGGTAGTGCAGGTCCTCGAGTTCGATCCGCGCCGGAAGCCTGAGCGACACGGTGCCGTCCATGCGCGCCGGCGCCGACATGGTCAAAAAGCCCCGGATCTTCTCGGTACGTCCGACCGCCATGTTCACGCTGGTGACCAGCGAGACCAGCGCGAAGCCGGAGTTCAGGACGAACACCACGTAGTAGCCGAACGCCGTAAGCTGGCCGAAAGTCACGGCACCGCCAGTGATCTCGCGGGCGCCGATCCACAGCACCACGGCGAGCACGGTCCACGCCCCAGCGTTGACGGCGGTGTTGAACGCCATCTGCATGCGCAGCATCGAAAGAAAGTAACGGGCCACCCGGCCAGAAGCGGCGTCGAAACGGCGTTGTTCCCGGCCAAGTTGGTTGAACGCATGCACGACCGGTGCGTTGCGCAGCGCCTCTCCCGCGCCGCGTCCGGTGTCGGCCTCGGCCTGTTGCGTGCGCTCGCCCCGTCGGCGTAGTACCGGCAGGACAAGCAGCATCGGCGTCGCCAGCACGACGAGGCCGACGACCACGGCGCCCGTCAAGAGCGGGCTCACGTAGACGGCCGCGGCGATGCCGCCGACCAGCATGATCGCGGTCACGAACAGGCTCGGGAGCTGACCGCCCAGGAAATCGCCGAGGGCGACCGTGTCGGCAATGATGCGGGTCTGCAGTTCGCCGCTCGACTCCTCGTCGACCAATTGCTCGCCATGCCCGAGCACCCGGGCGAACAGATCCCTCCGAACGTTGCGGACGATGTGCGCGCCCACCCAGCTCATCGTGTACGAGTGACAGAAGCCCGCCACGGCTTGCACGGCGATGATCCCGACAATGATCAGCAGGAAGCCGGTCAGCGCATCAAGACGCTCAGGATCGGCCAGCACGTCGTCGAGGCGGGCGTTGATGATGAGGCCGACGGAGAGGCTGATGCCCGCCGACACCATGCTGGTGACGTAGCCGAGGGCGAGCAGCCAGCGATAGCGGTAGATGTAGGGCCAGAAGACTTCGAGGAAGGCGCGCAAGGGCGGCGGTCGCTCAGGGGCTCTAGGGGATTATAGGGGTGCTTCGGTCATGCCCGTCGCAGCGAGTGATACTGGGGCGCGGTGTAGTCTGGACACACATCGAGCCTTGGACAGCCGAAAGTGGACGGCGACGTGGCCAATACCGTCATCCCAGCGCGAACTCCACCTCGCCATGGCGACGAGTGGCACGCTTCTCGACTACGGCGGGTTGCTCGAAAAAACACGACCTGGTCGCTTGCGCGCCGAGGAATGCGCAGGCCTCGGCGACTGCTGCCCTTGGTACAAGTGGAAGCGACGTTCCGCCACGGCACACGCCTGAGTCTCAGACGTATGCGCCGTGTGAGTTAGCGCTCCGGGAGCGGGTTGGCCACCACCAGGTCCGGGAAACGCGAGAAGTCGCGATCCGCGGACCAGAGAACGCGCACACCGTGGTACAGACAAAGGGCCGCGATCCGGGCGTCGTGCACGACTGCGCCTTGCAGGAGGGCTGGACGGGCAATCCGATCGAGCGCGTTCAGGTAGCCCTCGCCCTCGGCCAAGAAGCCGCCGCAGAGACTGTCGAGAAGCCGTCCCACCGCATCCAGTGCCACGCCGACCGGGGTCGGGTCCCGGAAGATCCTCGGGTTCGAGACGACCGCGAGAAACTCGTGGGCGCACGGCCACGGAACGGACACGGGTTCCGTCCCGGCCACCGCGCCACTCAAAACCTCCCGGGCACGCTCGTGGAAAGGCATTTCCGGGCGATGCGCGTAGACGAGCAGGTTCGTGTCAATCGCAATCACGCCCCGCGCTCCCGGTAGACCTCGTCCCGGATCTGGATCCACGGTGCGCCCTCGAACTCAGCAGTGAGCCCGCTGCCGCCGTAGCTCGGAAAGTCCAGATTCCGGCGCACCACGTTCCGGCGGGCTTCAAGGCAGCGCTGCAGGCCTTCCTCGACCAGTCCGCGGAGGGTGGTGCCTTCACTTCTGGCCACACGCCGGACTTGCTCGAGTATCTCTTCTCGAAGCTCGATGGTGGTTTTCATACGGGTGACCCATATCAGCGATACGGTGCTACCGTATTACGGACATCAGCGCAACGCAAGCACCGTCGGCTACCCGCTGTGCTCAGCGCCCCATCGCACACGAGGCATCGCCCCGCCTGATCCAACTTCTCGAGCCACTTGTGCCGCCCAACACCGACTGAGCAAGCCCGGAATCGGCGAAACCGCACCCGCGATTTGCGCTAGCCGATGCGATATGCCCTAAGCCCGTCCAACAGCGCCCGCGATGGGCGCCCAGAGCTATACATGCCCTCACCTGTCCAAGACGACGAATCGAGCCAGTTCGTCCTCTCGCCGACGATTCGCACCAATTGGTCGTGCTCAACAAGGTACCAACTCCCCGCAGCGGGAAAGTTCATCCACAGTCCCCGGCCGCAGTACTTCCGGTCGATCGTCAGCCGTGCCTTGAGCTGTACCCGGAGCGTCTCCTCTCCATCCTTGTGGTACGCGAGGAAATCGGCGCCTCGCCAGTCATCGGCCAGTTTGATGCAGTTGAAACCATAGTCCGCCAACACTGCAGCAGACTTCTGGAAGTTGTAGATCTCCTTCTGCTTGCCGTTCAGGCTGCGGTAGTCGATGCGCTGCAGCTTCACTAGCACGGCCTCCCGTATACAGCCATACCCCAGCGGATCCGTCCCCACGTCGTGGGCTGAATCACCGCGCCCACAACTGAGATCTGTCTACCGCCATGGGTCACCGGTTCCTCAAGCACGGTCGCCGGCAGTCTCTCGCCTGATGTTCATCGTGACCTTCCCGAACGTCTCGTTGCTCGCGATCAACTCGTGCGCCGCCCCCGCCTCCTCGATCGGAAGCTCACGCTCGACAACCGCCTTGATCGTCCCATCCTCGATCAGCGGCCAGACGCGATCCTTCAACGCATCGAGCACCAACGCCTTCGCCGCAACCGTCCGCGCCCGCAACGTCGACCCTATGACCCGCAACCGCCGCGTCATCATCATCCCCAGCGGCAACTCCGCGCGCGAGCCGCCGAGCAACCCGATCACCACCAACCGCCCGTCCAAGTTTAGGCTGGCCAGGTTATCAGCGAGATAGGTGCCCCCGACCGGGTCGAGAATCACATCGGCCCCCTGCCCCTCCGTCCAGTCGGACACCGCGTCCTTGAATCCGCCTTCATGCCGGTTCACACCCCCGTCCGCGCCAAGCTCGACGCACCGTGCGAGCTTCTCTTCCGAGCCGACGGTCACGAACGTCGGGTTGCCGAAGGCCTTGCACATCTGGATCGCCGCCGTGCCGACGCCGCTGGCGCCAGCGTGGAGAACGGCGCGCTCGCCCCGCACCATCCGCGCCTCCATGAATAGGTTCAGGTAGGCAGTTGCGAATACCTCGGGAATCGACGCAGCCTCAGCGAACGTGAGCCTGGCCGGCTTCGGCAGCACTTGCCCCGCTGGCACCGCGACGGTCTCCGCGTAGCCGCCCCCGGCCAACAGCGCACACACTTCGTCGCCTTCCTTGACGCGGCTGACACCCTCGCCGACGGCCTTGACGACGCCCGCGCACTCGAGGCCGAGGATCGGGCTGGCGCCGGGTGGCGGGGGATAGCCGCCTGCCCGTTGGGCGAGGTCGGCACGGTTCACCGCCGTGGCGTGGTTCTCGATCAGCACCAAGCCGGCGCCGAGTGCGGGTTCGTCTGCCTCACCCCAGACAAGGTCACCCTCTTCAACCAGGATTGCGCGCATGGGTCTCCCCCTCACCAAGACATGCGGACTTTCACGCCGCGTTCGTGCAGGTAGCGTTTGAGGCCCGACACCGTGTAGTCGCCGTAGTGCACCATCGACGCCACCAGGGCGGCATCCGCCTTGCCTTCGGTGAGTACGTCGTGAAGATGCGCCGGCTCGCCAGCACCGCCCGAAGCGATCACGGGGACCCGGACGGCCTCGGAGAGCATGCGCGTCAGCTTCAGTTCGTAACCCTCGCGAGTACCGTCCGCATCGATCGAGTTCACGACGAGTTCGCCGGCGCCGAGCCGCTCGCCCTCGAGTGCCCAGGCCAGCGCGTCCATGGCCATCGGCGTTCGGCCACCGTCGATGACGATCTCATAGCCGGACGGCAACGCGTCTGACGCCTCGACCTGGCGGATGTCCATCGAGAGCACGACGTTCTGGTTGCCGATGGCGTCGGCACACTCCGCGATCAGGGCAGGTCGGCGCACCGCGGCCGAATTGACGTTGATCTTCTCCGCACCGGCCAGGCGCAAGTCGGTCGCATCGGCGACCGATGCCACGCCGCCGCCGACGGACAGCGGGATGAACACCTGTTCGGCCACGGCCTCCACCACGTCGAGGATGATCTTGCGGCGGTCGCTGGAGGCCGTGATGTCGTAGAACACCAACTCGTCGAGGCCGTCCAAGTAGTACTCGCGCGCCTTGGCCACCGGATCGCCGATGTTGCGCGTGTTGACGAACTTGATGCTCTTCGCCAGGTGGCCGTCGCGCACGTCCAAGCAGGCGATGACGCGCTTGCTAAGCATGGCCGTCCCAAGCGCCGAAGCGTTCGAGGAGCTTGAGGCCCACGCGGCCGCTCTTCTCCGGATGGAACTGTGTCGCCACGTAGTTGTCGCGTCCCAACGCCGAGCAGAACTCGCCTTCGTAGGTGGAGACGGCGAGCACGTCCTCGTCTCGAGCGGGCACTGGACGGTAGGCGTGCACGAAGTAGAACTCGTCGTCCGTGGAGATGTCGTCCAAGACGGGATGGGGCTTGACGACCCGGACGGCGTTCCAGCCCATGTGCGGCACCTTGAGCGCCGGGTCGTTCAGGCGGAACCGGCGCACGTCGCCGGGGACCAGTCCGAGCGTCTGGGTGTCGTTCTCTTCCGAGTGCTCGAGCGAGATTTGCAGCCCCAGACAGATGCCGAGGATTGGCTTGCCATCTTGGAAAGCGTCCACCAGGGCTTCCCCCACGCCGCTGCAACGCAAGCTGCGCATGGCACTGCCCGCCGCACCGACGCCCGGGAAGATGATCCGGTCGGCCGTTCGCACGACGTCCGGGTCGCTCGAGATCTCGGCGTCGAGACCGACTTCCCGGCAGGCGCGGCGGACACTCATCAGGTTTCCGGCGTCGTAGTCGACGATGGCGACGGTCGATGCGGGCATGCGGGTGGTTGGCCAGCGGCGTGTTGGACGCGCACTGTAACGACTTATGCCGCGCGGGCAAGTCGTGGCAACTCGCTCCCTGGACCTTGCCCCGCCGAGAGTGCGAGCGGGCTTCCGTCTTGGTACGCGGGCGTCCTCGCCCGCAATTGACGTCGTACCAAGCCGGAATGCGGACGTGGACGTCCGCGTAACGCCGCCGTGCGCTACGACAACCTCGGTAAACTAGCGCCGCCAGTTCATGAACGGCAGGAACGATCCCTCCAAGACCCTCGTTGCCGCTGATTGGATCATGAAGATAGCCATTGACATACCGGACCAGGAACTTGCGGATGCCTTACGTTTCACGGGCGCGAAAACCAAGCGGGAGGCTGTGCTGACCGCGGTCACCCATTTCAATCGGCACCGGCGCAGACGTTTGGCCGAGCTCGCTGATTTCGCGGGAACGTGCCCGGGCATGATGACGGTGGATGAGCTCCTGAACCAACGTCGCGGACGGGTCGAATCCGTCAGCTTTGACAGACGCGGTTGACGTCGCGTTGGGAAGACGGCACGGCGCGGCCCATGGGCTATCCCGGCATCGCGGGAGATTAGCCGAATCAGGCACTGGACGACTTTCATGACGCCCCATGCCGCGCGGGCAAGTCGAGTACGGTTCGCGGCTTCGCCGCACCGTGTCGCCGCCGGATGACAGCGTCCATCGTCCTCATCGCCGTGCTCGCCACCGCCGTGCTCTCCGGCGTGCTCGGCATGGCGGGCGGCATGATCCTGATGGCCGTCCTGGTCACCGTCTTGCCCGTGGCCACCGCGATGGTCGTGCACGGGTTCGCCCAGGGCGCTTCCAACGGCGCCCGGGTGTGGTTTCTGCGACGACACGTGATGTGGAACGTCGTGCCGCCTTACTTGGTCGGCGGCGCACTTGCCACGACGGTGTTCGTGTGGGTCGCATTCGTGCCGGAGCCCGGGCTGGTACTGCTTCTCGTCGGCGCATCGCCTTGGCTAGCGCGCGTCGTGCCGTTCCTGCGCGGCCTCGACATACGCAACCGCGCCACGAGCGTGGCCTGCGGCGCCACCGTCACCGCGGCGCAGTTGCTTGCCGGCGCCTCCGGTCCCCTACTCGATGCCTTCTACCTGAGTACCGGCACGGATCATCGTCGCATCGTGGCGACCAAGGCGGTCACGCAGACCATCGGCCACGTCGTGAAGGTCGTTTATTACGGCGTCGTTGTCGGGCGACTCGCGGATGCGGCACCCGCGCCCATCGCCTCCTGGCTGCTCGCGGGCGTCGTCGTAGTCGCGATCGTCGGTGCCCGGATCGGCACATTGCTGCTCGAGCGCCTCGACACCAACCGCTTTCGACGCATCACCACCGTGGCGGTCCTCTCGCTCGGCGCGGTATGCATGCTCAAGGGCGTCTACGACCTCTGGATCGACTGAAGACCGCCCCCGACGCACGGTCCGACGGACGTCGCGCGGATATCTTACGTCGCGGCGGGCGGATGTCTTACGGTGCAGCGGGCGGATGTCTCTAACGCACCCGGTTCCCGTTCGCTCATCCTACCCGCCGGCACCCCACCCGAGAACCGATATGGTAGGTTTCAGCTATGCAAACCACTTCCCCGACCGGCCGAACACGGACGCGCGGAATCCGGGGTGCACCACCCCTGTCCGTCATTCACGCCGAAGTGCTCTATCGACCGCGACCACCGGTCGGCTATGACGACGAAGGCTATCCTTTCGAGGACAGCAAGTTGTCGGAGAGCACCGAGCATGACGATGTCCTGAGCCACTTCAGGAATGCGGCCGTCGCGCTGATGCTCGACCAGCCGGACGCCATGGTTCAGCGCAACCTGCTGATCCTCTTCGAGGAGGGCAATCGGAGCGCTGCCGTCGAGCCCGACGTGACGGTGTCGCTCGGCGTTGGCCGGCACCCCAGGAATTCCTACAAGCTCTGGGTCGAGGGCAAGCCGCCGGATCTGGCGATGGAGGGGCTGTCCGAGAAGACCTGGCGTCGCGATGTCGACGTCAAACCCGCCCTGTACCGCGACCTAGGGGTTCGCGAATTCTGGCAGGTCGATCCGATCGGACGAACAACGAACCCGATTAGCGGCTATCGCCTCGACCGGGGCGTCTACAGGCCGATTCGCCCGAGCGCGTCCGGCGCTTACCGAAGTGAAGTCCTACAGGCGGAGCTGTCCTACGACCGCGAAGAGATGGACATCGTCAACCTGCGCACCGGGGAGCGCATCCCGACCTTCCACGAAGCGCTACAAATGCACGAAGACGCCCTGCGCGAGCGCGAGTCGGAACGCAAGGCTTACGAAGCGCGGATCGCCGAGTTGGAAGCCCGCCTACGCTCCGGCACCGCGGACTCTCGAGAGTGACTTGATGGCCGACTTGCATTTCCCACCCCCCGGCGATTGGCCCAACCTGTCGCCGGCGGATCTCGGCTTCGACGCGGACGACCTCGCCCGCGCCTGCAACTTCGCCGTGTCCTCCGAGATCGATTGGCCAACGGACGTGAGCACCATGGTCGCGGTCGAGGATCCGCCGCCGTACAACCAGATCATCGGCCCGACCAAGCCGCGCGGCGAAGCAACGGGCGTGGTTGTGAAGGATGGCTTTGTCGCAGCCACGTGGGGTATGCCGACGCGCGTGGACATGACCTTCAGCGCCACCAAGAGCTACCTCGCCACATGCGCGGGACTGGCCTTGGACCGCGGCCTGATTCCTGGTCTCGACGAGCCTGTCCTCGACAGCGTGCCCGGGGACTGGTTTGCCAGTGCCCACAACCGGCAGATCACCTGGCGGCACCTGCTGCAGCAGACCAGCGAGTGGTCGGGCACGCTGTTCGGCATTCCCGACACCGTGGACCACAACCGTTCCGTCGGACGTCGACCGGAAGGACCGCGCAAGGGCGATCCGCGGCGGCTGCACGCTCCGGGGCGCTTCTGGGAATACAACGATGTGCGGGTGAACGCGCTTGGCCTCGCGGCGCTTCACGTGTGGAAAGAACCACTGCCCGACGTGCTTCGTCGCGAGGTCATGGACCCGATCGGTGCGACGGGCACGTGGGAGTGGCACCCGTACCGCAATGCCCAGGTCGAAGTCGATGGCCGCACGCTGGCCTCGGTCCCCGGGGGGGCGCATTGGGGCGGCGGACTGTGGATCAGCACCTTCGATCACGCCCGCATCGGGCTGCTCATGCTTGCGCGCGGTCGCTGGGATGATCGGCAGATCCTGTCGACCGACTGGGTCGACATGGCGCTGACGCCGTGCGAGTTGAATCCTCGTTACGGGTTCATGTGGTGGCTTAACCCTGGGCGCAATCCCTGGTCAGCCGCGTCGGAGGATGCGTTCGCCGCCATCGGTGCCGGCGGGAACGTCGTGTTCGTGGCGCCCGAGTACAACCTCGTCGTCGTCACACGTTGGGCGGGCGACCCGAATGGCGTCATCGACCGGGTGATCAAAGCACTGCGTTGACGGGGTGCGCGGACGTCCTCGTCCGCAATTCGGGCCTTGTTCAAGGTCAATGCGGGCGGGGACGCCCGCGTACCACCTCACTCGCTAACCGGTCGCACCACGAACAGGAGGTCCCCGCCGTTGACCTGCTGGCCGGTGGGGACGTTCACGCGTCGCACCTCGAACTGGCGTCCCGGGTCGTAGAGTGGCGGCTGGTCGGGCGCATTGAAATCCTCGAGCCTCACCGGGGTGAAGATCTTGAACGCTTCCAATTGGCATAGCGTGATGTCGACGCTGACCTTGTCGCCAACCGACACGTACGGCGGCTCGGTCGGGGACGGCGTACCGTAGAAGATGCCGGTGGACGGCGCGATGACCTTGAGTTCGTCGCTGTCTTCGATCGCGATGGCGTCGCGGCCAATACCGCCGTCATCGTCGCCGGCGGCCTCGGCGATCTCGGCGATGAGTTCCCCGGCGTCGAGGCGTGTCAGGAACTCGGGCAAGTAGCCGGTATCGTAGTCGCCGCGCAGGAACACCTCGTCACGCAGAATGCGCTTGACCAGGGCCACGTTGGTGGAGATGCCGCGGATGCTCACCCGGTCCAGGTAGTCCGCCAGCTTGGCGGCCGTAGCGGCCCGGTCCGGTCCGCGCGCGATCACCTGCGCGATCATGCTGTCGTAGTAGGGCGAGACGAACTTGCCCTCGGCCGCCGCCGCGATGATGTCGACACCCTCCTCCTCGGGGAACTCGCACTCCCGAATTTCGCCCGGGCTCGGCTGGAAGGACAGCCCGGTTGTCGATTCGACCAGGCGCTCGGCGTTGACGCGCGCCTCGATCGCGTAGCCGTCGTCGCCGATGCCGAGGTCCTCGATGCTCTCCCCCGCCGCGATCCGCAACTGCTCGCCGACGATGTCCACGCCCGAGACCCACTCGGTGACCGGGTGCTCGACCTGCAGGCGCGTATTCATCTCCATGAAGTAGACGGCGGAGGCGTCGAGGTCGTAGATGAACTCGACTGTGCCGGCCCCGATGTAGCCAACGGCGTCGGCCAGCGCCGCGGCGTGCTTACGGACGTCCGCGTCGAGTTCGTCGGGCAGCATCGTGGACCCGGACTCTTCAATCACCTTCTGCTTGTCGCGCTGCACGCTGCAGTCGCGCAAGCCCAGGACCTGGGTATGCCCGTGCCGGTCGCGAAGGATCTGCACCTCGATATGGCGCAGCGAGGTGACGTAGCGTTCAAGGTAGACGTCGCCGTTGCCAAATGCCGCACGCGCCTCCACCGACACACGATGGAAGGCTTCGTGGAAGTCGTCGGGCCGCTCGACCACCTCGATGCCCTTGCCGCCCCCGCCGTGCACGGCCTTGATGAGCACGGGGTAGCCGATCTCGCCGGCCGACTCGGCGGCACGATCCCCGTCGGTGAGGATGCCGTGGCTTCCCGGCACGACAGGCACGTGGTGCGCCAGTGCGGTGGTGATGGCGTTCGACTTGTTGCCCATGGTCGCCATGCTGGAGACCGGCGGGCCCACGAAGTTGACGCCGCGGCTGCGTACCAGTTCGGCGAACTGGGCGTTCTCGGACAGGAACCCAATCCCGGGATGGAGCGCGTCGACGTTCTCGAGTTCCGCGATGCGGACGACCGAGGCGGCGTTCAGGTAGCTTTCGTCCGGCGTGTTGCCGCCGATGCCGACCAGGTTGTCCGCATCGGTGAGCATGTCGGCAGGAACCGATTCCATGTCGGGATCGGACTGGACGAGCACCACCGAGACGCCGTGACGCTGGGCCACGCGCACCAGCTTCGTCGCCGTGCAGCCGCGGGCGTGGACGAGCATCTTCCTGACCGGCCGGAACAGTTCGCTCTCGCTCACTGTCTTGCGGGGCGCCTCGGCCTGCGGACCGACATCGTGGGCGCCTTCCATCACCCGGTTGACCACGTCCTCGACCGTCTCGGTCGGCACCGGGATGTCCGGGTCGATGCGCCGCAGGTCGTCGTCGAGGTCGCCCAGGAACGGGTGCTTGACGAATCCCTGCATGGCGCCGTCGACGCCGGAGAGATAGTTGGCGATGTGGGAGTCAGACGGCAGGTAGCTCGAGACGACGATCTGTCCCGCGAACGGCATGCTGGCGCCGGAGAAGTAACAGGTCTGCACCAGCGGGTGGGTGACGAAGCTCGCCTGCGCGCCGCCCGTGCAATCGCCGAAGCCGAAGATGATCACCGGCAGGTCGAAGTCGCGGACGAAACGGGTGAGCCGATCGTTGATGGCCGCCATGGAGAACAGCGCCCCGGCACCTTCCATGGTCTGCATGCCGCCGGAGGAGATGAAGCAGATGACGGGCAGACGCTCCTCGGCGCAGACTACCAGGAGCTTGCAGAATTTCTCCGCGCTCGCCATGTCGAAAGCGCCGGCCTTGAAGGCGGTGTTGGAGATCACGACACCGGCGCGCAAGCCGCCCTGGCCGTCCTTGAAGCGGCCGATGCCCGTGACCACGCCGCACGGCGGCGTACCTTTCTGAATGGAGCCTTGGATAGAGACGCGCAGGCCCGGGAACCGGTGCGGGTCGGAACTGATGAGGTCGGCGTCGCGTTCCTCGAAGTCGTCGAAGAACCGTTCGATGAAGGCCTCGTACCCGGTCACGTTGCGCCGCTTGTAGCCCTGCAGCACGTCGCGGATCAGGAGGTCGCGGTACGCCTGGATCAAGCGGTTCCAGAAGTCCTTGCGGCGGCCGATGCTGCGCGGCGCGATGCGGCCGTCGTAGCGGCGACCGTCCCACTCCGCCTGCAGGTAGGACGAGAGCAACCGTTCGAAAAGGAACGTCACGACCACGAACAGGGTGTCCGAGATGTGCGAGCTTGCGTTCTTCTTCCACTCCTCGACGGCGCGGAAGAAGCGCGCCGAACGCGGCTGGGCGGAGGTGCGCTGATACCAGTCGAAGAACTGGCTACGCAGTCGTGCCGCGTCGTTTTCGCCGCTGCCGTCGCCCGCTTGCGCCAACGCCGCCTCGATCAGGCGCTTAAGCGATTCCCGCGACAGCGCGCGGCTCGACTCGGCCTCCCGGGCGATTGACGCCAAGTTGGCGACGATGTGATCGTAGACGGCATCGAAGAGAAGCAGGTTCTCGCACTCCTTCGCGAAATCGGCGCGCAGTTCGTCGTGGAGGACGACGTCGAGCACGGTCATGTCGGCGAGCGCCGGGTTGCCGCCGGTCTGCACGTGCGCGAAGGCCGTGGGGAACCGGTCTTCGATGATCAGGCGGTTCGCCACGATCGTGGACGACTGCCCGTTCACCGCTCGGCGCGTCGTGGGCGACAGCGTGGTTTCCGAGCGCAGATCGCCGGCAAGGGCACCCTCCGTCATCGCCACGTTCAGTTCGGTCGCGAGTTGTTCGCGCAGGTAGGCATCCGACTTGTCGCCCACCTCGCCGAAGAGCTTCATGCCCTCGTGGCTGAACCGCTGGCGCAATGCCAGGCCGAGTTCAGCATCGCCGCGCAACGCCGCGATCAGGCCCCGGGGCTCGGCCAGTTCCGCGACACCGAAGAGATGCCGCGCGTCGGCCACGTTCTCGGTGAAACCCTTCAACGCGCGGAAGTTGCCGGCCGCGTCGATCTTCCAGCGGTTGTAGAGGTACATGCCGACGGTCGCGACGAGGCCCGCGCGGGCATCCTCGAAGTTCTTCTGAGGCTCGCCGAGGAAGAACTGGACGAAGCGGCCGCGGGCCGCGTTGACTGCCTCCTTCTTCTCGACGTAGTTCTTCCAAGCCCGGGCCACGGTGTCGTCGTAGATCACCTTGTCCGGGTCCTGCAGCCAACTTAGAAATGTCTGTCGCCGCTCGCGGTCGGTGCGCGCGTCGAGTTCGCCGGTCGGCAGTTCCTGTTCGGCGAGGCGGCCGTAAGCGCCGGTGGTGGTCGCCTTGATCCGTCGACGAACGCGCAGGTAGCGCAAGTAGCGGTAGGCCACCCCGAAGACGTTGAGGTACTCCGTGGGATTGCGGGTGAGCTTCAGACCGGCGCTCGCCTGCAACTTCCGCAGCCGGTCGGATGGATCGAGATAGCGCAGGAGGCTGCGCTTGTAGTGGTCGAGGATGTAGGGGTTCTCGGCGACGAAGCGCTTGGTGGTCTCCTCGACGTGCTGGATGCCGGAGACGATGGCCTCGGACAGGTTCTTGACATCCTCGCCCGGCACGTAGTCGATGACCGCGTCGATGTTGCCCTGGACCTTGAGCTCATAGGGCGAGAGACCCACCTGCTTGGCGCACTGCTGCCACGACAGGTTCAAGCGGCGGGCGATGCTGGCAAGGCCCTTCGGCTGGATGGTGCTGAAAACACCGTCGCGCACGGACAGGATCAGGTTGCTGGCGGCAAGGGGAATCGCGCCACCCGAGTAGCCGAGGCCGTAGACGATGCCGAGATTCGGCACGTCGGTGTTCGACATCTCGGCGATGAGTCGAGAAATGCTATGCGACTGGTTGTTCTTATTGGCGATTTCATCGCCGGCCGCGCCGGGCGTGTCCATCAAGCTGACGATCGGCAGGGAGCGGTTGGCGAAGTCCTTGATGCACGCTGCCGCCTTCAGATGGTGCTCCGGCATCCACTCGCCGGTGCGAACCCCGCGGTTCTGGGCGATGAAACCCACGCGTCGCTGGACGACGCCGCCACGCTCGTCGCCGTCGAAGTCCATCACGACGACGGCCGAGTAGAACGGGCCGTCGCGGTCTTCCTGCTCGAGGGTGCCGAGGCGCCGGATCGCGTCCGGCGCCGGTACACGCTTCGGATCCTCGGCACCCGTGACCACCGCCTCGATGTAGGAGTCGATGTCCATGTTGTCGAGGAGTTCAGCCTGACGGCGAACCTCCTCGTCCGGCACCATGCCCCGCAACGGCGGATCGAAATGCTGCTCCTCGTCGGGCAGCAGCGACGTGTCCCGAGCGTAGGTCTCGGCGATCATGAACAGGTCGTCGGGTGGAGCTGCCTTTTCCATCAGCAAGAGTCCTTGGCCGGCGTGCTCCGCGCCTAGTTCCTACCCTCGGCGCTGCGATACATCGGTTCCATGCGCAAAATCTCCGCGCGCTCGACGCACGCGCATTGCCGTGCGGCAACGCGCTATATAATTCAGGTTAGAACCATTCCACAAACGCGGGCCTAAATCCATAGCCCCTTGACCGGCGCCCGAGCGCATCGTTTTCCCGAAATGACCCACCCGTCACTCGCCATTGCCGTCCTAACCGTTTCCGACACGCGTGGGCCCGACGAGGACACCTCCGGCGACCTACTCGTCGAGCGACTGACCGGCTCCGGCCACCGCCTCGCCGCGCGGCGCATCGTCCGCGACGACGTCTACGCGATCCGCGCCATCGTGAGCGCATGGATCGCCGATGCCGACGTGCAGGCCGTCCTGACCACCGGGGGTACGGGCTTCACCGGTCGCGACAGCACACCCGAGGCGCTGCTGCCGCTCTTCGACAAGACCATCGATGGCTTCGGCGAACTCTTCCGGCAGGTCTCGTTCGACGAAATCGGCAGTTCCACCATCCAATCCCGCGCCGTTGGCGGACTCGCGAACGGCACGCTCATCTTCGCGATGCCGGGCTCCACGGGTGCCTGCCGCACGGCGTGGGACCAAATCCTGCGAAATCAGTTGGATGCGGACTTCAAGCCGTGTAACTTCGCCGAACTGCTGCCGCGGTTCCACGAACGCGCCTGACCAACACCCCTTCAATCTCCCAAGGAGACCCCATGACCCACGCCTACGTCCTCGGTGCCAAGCGCACGCCTATCGGTAGTTTCCAAGGTGCGCTCAGCACGAGCACGGCCCCCCAACTCGGCGCACATGCCATCCGCGCCGCGATCGAGCATGCCGGGGTCGATGCGGACGCCATCGACGAGGTATTCATGGGCAACGTGGTGAGTGCGGGCGTCCGCCAAGCGCCGGCGCGCCAAGCTATGCGCGAAGCCGGCCTTCCGGATACCTGCGGCGCAACAACCGTGAACAAGGTGTGCGGATCGGGCATGAAGGCCGCGATGCTGGCGACCGACCTCATCCGGGCCGGCAGCGCCGAGTGCGTGGTCGCCGGGGGCATGGAGAGCATGACCAACGCCCCGTACCTCGTCCAGAAGGCCCGTGCGGGCCTGCGCATGGGCCACCGGGAACTCGCGGACTCGATGTTCACCGACGGGCTCGAGGATGCCGAGACGGGCGGCTCAATGGGGAGTTTCGCCCAAGACACCGCCGATGAGCACCAGCTTACGCGCGCGGCCATGGACGACTTCGCGATCCGGTCCGTCACCAAGGCGCTGGCAGCCATGGACAACGGCGCGCTCGACGCCGAAATCAGCCCGTTCGGCGATATCACCGAGGACGAGCAGCCGCGACGCTCCAAGATCGACCGGATTCCCAGTCTTCGGCCGGCGTTCAAGAAGGACGGCACGATCACCGCCGCGAACGCCAGTTCGATCTCCGATGGCGCTTCGGCGCTGGTCATCGGCGGCGAGGATGCGGCCGCCGGCACCGAGCCCCTCGCGCGCATCGTCGCCCACGCCACCCACTCGATCCACCCCTCGGCCTTCACGGTCGCACCGGCCGGGGCGATCGCCAAGGTCCTCGACAGGGCCGGCTGGTCGCGGGACGACGTCGACGTCTTCGAAATCAACGAGGCGTTCGCCTGCGTGCCGATGATGGCCATCGACGAACTCGGGCTCGACGCCGACAAGGTGAACCTCTACGGCGGCGCCTGCGCCCAGGGCCATCCCATCGGTTCAACCGGGGCGCGCCTCATCGTCACCTTGACGCATGCCCTCGAGGCCACCGGCGGCAAACGCGGTGTCGCCTCGCTGTGCATCGGCGGCGGCGAGGCCACCGCCATCGCGCTCGAACGGCTGTAGCGCGAACGAGATAGACAACATGGGCGCGCCGCTACCCGTCATCGTCGGCTTCGGCGGAGTCAACCCCGCGGGCCGTGTGTCCTTCCACCACGCGTATCGGCGCACCGTGATCGACGCGATCGACCAGGCGTCGGCGGACGACACATACTCAAGCCTCGCGACGCTCATGAACGTCGAAGGCGACTCGCGCGACGAGACGCTGCGCCAGCACCTGCGCGATCACACCCTGATCCGGCGCATCGAGTGTTTCGATCCCGAGCGCATCCGATGGCAGCGCGCCGCGCACCTCACGCCCGTGGACGACGAAGGCACGTTGAGCTTCACCCTGCGTGCGCGGGAAGTTCCCGACGAACTGCCGGACGGCTGGACGACGGTAAAGCGCGAGGACGGCCGCGTTGAGGTAACGACGCGGCGCACTGCGGTGCTCATTCCCGACCGGCGCGTCTCGCGCGTCACGTCCGCTGGCCAAGCGCCGTCCGGTTTCGAACCAGGCCGCCTGTACGCGGCGCGCAGCCACCCGCGCGGGCTGCAACTGTCCGTCTACGGGGCCTCCGACGCGGTGCAGTCGGTGGGCATTCCCTGGGAGGAACTGCGCCGCCACGTCGGCCCGGACCAGTTCGCCGCCTACGCCGGCAGCGCCATGGGCCAACTCGACAACAACAGCAACGGCGGCATGATGCAGGCTCCCTTGATGGGCCGCCGACCGACGTCGAAACAGGCCGCACTAGGCCTTTGCGAGATGCCGATCGATTTCGTCAACGCGTACGTGATCGGCAGCCTCGGCACCACCGGGGGCGTCATCGGTGCCTGCGCGACGTTCCTCTACAACCTGCGCAGCGCCGTTCACGACATCCGCGCCGGACGCTGCCGCGTCGCCGTCATCGGCGGTGCCGAAGCCCCGATCCTGCCCGAGGTCGTCGAGGCCTACCGCACCATGGGCGCGCTCGCCGAGGACGAGGCACTGATGGCCATCGATGGCAGCGCCGCGGTGGACAATCGCCGCGCGTGCCGGCCGTTCGCGGAGAACTGCGGCTTCACCCTGGCCGAGGCTGGCGTCTACGTCGTGCTGACGGACGATTCGCTCGCACTCGAACTCGGCGCCGACATCCACGGCGCCGTCGCGGACGTTTTCGTCAACGCCGACGGTTTCAAGAAGTCGATCCCCGGCCCCGGGGTCGGCAACTACGTGACCGTCGCCAAGGCACTTGGCCTCGGACGCGCGATCCTCGGCGAGGACGCGGTCCGCGAACGATCCTACGTGCACGCCCATGGCACCGGCACGCCGCAGAACCGCGTCACCGAGTCGCATATCCTGAACGAGATGGCGAAGACCTTCGGCATCGAACGCTGGAACGTCGCCGCCGTGAAGGCGTACTTGGGACACACGCTCGCCCCGGCGTCGGGCGATCAGACCACGTCCGCCCTGGGAACCTGGCAATACGGCTGGATCCCGGGGATCGCCACGATCGACGAGCCGGCCGAAGACGTCCACCACAGCCATTTGCGGATCGCCCCGGAACATATCGAGGTTGATCCGGCGGGCCTCGACATGGCCTTGGTGAACTCCAAGGGATTCGGCGGCAACAACGCCACTGGGCTCCTGCTGGCGCCCCACGTGGCCCGCGAGATCATGGCTGCCCGCCATGGCAAGGCCGCGATGGCGAAACATGCGGCCCGCAACGAACGCGTGCGGTCGGCCGCGCTCGACTACGACGCAGCCGCGACCCGCGGCGACGCGGAGACGATCTACCGGTACGGCGAGGGCGTGCTCGAAGGCACGGATCTCGAGATCAGCGCCCAGGGCATTCGCGTGCCCGGGCACGATCCTGCGGTGTCGCTGGAACTCGACAACCCGTTCGCCTGACGCCAAGGTGACCTGGTACGCGGGCCTCCCGGCCCGCAATCGATCTCTCGCAATCCGCCGAGGTCGCCAGTGTGTGCCAGAATTGCGGCTGCGTAAGCCCGCAGGAACCTCAAGTCCATGTTCTCGACCTTCAAACCCCATCGAATCACGGCGCTCGCGCTGATGGCACTGGTCCCGCACGCCGCCGCCGATGAACCGACCCCCTTGGCCGACCCCATCGCCGCGACCATCGGCAAGGGCGACATCCGCGTGGGCGTAGTTCCGTTCGTGCGGGCGCCGATGACCACCGACCCGGCACAGCCGGTCGGCACGAACAAGGCTCATGCGCGGCTCCAGTACTTGAAGCCGGTCCCCGACGGGTCGGGCCGAGTCGTCTTCAGCGACGTGCGGGGCCTGCTTTATGTCGCGGCGTCCGATGGCAGTTCGGTGAGTTCCTACCTCGACTTGCGGACGCGCGACGTCGACTTCTTCAACGTCGCCTTTCCCAACGAGTCCGGCCTCCTGGGTTTCGCCTTCCATCCCGACTTTGCGAACGCCGGCAAGCCCGGCTTCGGCAAGCTCTATGTCGGCTTCAGCGGCGCGAAGAAGGCGGCGGGTGATGCGCCGGCCAACCCCCTGATGACCTATATCAGTGGCCACCAGGAAAGCGTGATCAGCGAGTGGACAACGGCCGACCCGAGCGCCAACGTCTTCGAAGGCACCATGCGCGAGCTTCTGCGCGTGCCGCAGTTCTCGCCAACCCACAACGTCGGCACACTGGCGTTCAACCCGACGGCCGCCGAGGGCTCGCCCGACTACGGCATGCTCTACGCCTGCCTCGGTGATGGCGGTGGTGCCAACGACCCCCACGAGCACGGGCAGAATCCTGCGACCTTGCTCGGCGCGATCATTCGCATCGACCCGCTCGGAGGCCAAGGCGAAGCGGCCTACGGAATCCCCGGCGACAACCCGTTCCTCGACAACTCGGACGCGATCCCGGAGGTCTGGGCGTACGGCCTACGCCACCCGCAGCACTTCTCTTGGGGACCGGATGGGCGCATGTACATCAACGACATCGGCCAGGACCAGGTCGAAGAGGTCAACCTCGGCGTCGCCGGCGGCAACTACGGCTGGCGGATCCGCGAGGGCACGTTCGCCACCGCCTACGGCCTGGGCGCAATGCGGATCGGCCAGGTCTACCCCCTGCCCGAGGACGACGGACCGTTCGTCTATCCGGTGGCGCAGTACGACCACGGCGAGGGCTACGCGATCGGTAGCGGCTACGTCTACCAGGGCGACGCCATCGACGCGCTCAAAGGCAGGTACGTGTTCGCCGATATCACGCTCGGACGCCTATTCGTCATCGACACGGACGGTCTCGAGCCCGGCAACCCAGCTCCAGTCGAGGAACTCAGGCTCGTCTTCGACGGCGAGGAACGCGACCTGCTCGACGTCGCCGGGTTCGACAATACCTACCACGGCGGCATGCGGGCCGACTTGCGCCTCGGGGTCGATGCAGACGGCGAGATCTACCTGTTGACCAAGGGCGACGGTTGGGTGCGGAAGCTGGTGGCAGCGGACTGACGGCGTCGGTTCAACCGGGAATGCACGGTCAAGGCGCGTCGCTGGCGGCAGCAAGCACGGCACGAACGCGATCGGCGTCCGCCGGGGTGTCGACACCGCCCGGCACTGGTTCCACCGCATCGGCGACCGCGATGGCGCCGTGGTCGAGCAGGCGCAGTTGTTCCAGGGCTTCGGTCTCCTCCAACGCGCTCGGCGGCCAGTGGACGAACTCCCTTAGTGCCATCACGCGGTACGCGTAGATGCCAATGTGGCGTTTCCATCCCGCGCCGGCACCGGCGATGTCCGGCACATCGCTGGCCCGAAACCCGTCCCGCCACCACGGCATCGGCGCCCGTGAGAAGTAGAGCGCCCGGCCAAGGCGGTTGACGACCACCTTCACGATGTTCGGGTCGAACACGTCCTCGCCACGCGTGATGGGCTCGCTGAGGGTCGCCACACCGCACGTACCGTCGCTCAGTAATGCGGCCACTTGGTCGATGACCGCTGGCGGGATCAGGGGCTCGTCGCCCTGGACATTCACGACGACGTCGTCGTCGGCCCAACCTTGCTCTTCGACGACTTCCATGACCCGGTCAGACCCCGTTGGGTGGTCGTCGCGCGTCATCAGGGCGGCCGCGGGTGTCCCCGTGAGAGCGTCGAGCACGCGGGCGTCGTCGGTGGCGACGACCACGTTCTCGGCGGACGACGCCAAGGCCCGTTCCGCGACGCGCACCACCATGGCCTTCCCACCAATGTCCAGAAGGGGTTTGCCGGGCAACCGCGTCGACGCGTAGCGGGCAGGTATAACGACGGAGAAGCGCACTGCCCCGAGGCTACCGGGTCACGGTCCGGCGGATGACGCCGCGCTCGGTCAATAGCTCGGTCAGGAAATCGTCCACAGGCTCCGAAAAGCCGACGTCGATCTCGAGATACCAGCAATGCCTGATCGCGGCAGCATCGAACATCTTCAGCTTTTCGGCATCCTTCTCCGTGACAACGACTTGGCCGTCATCGCCGACGGCCACATCTTCGGCGGTAAACACGTGGTGGTCGGGGAACGCGCGCAAGGTCGAGTCCAAACGGATCGCGTCCAAGGTCGCCTGGAACCGTCCCGGGTTGCCGATGCCGGCGATCGCGACCACGTTGCCGACCCGTGCCACGAATTCGTCCGGCTCGACACGTTCGCCGCTCGTCAAGTTCACGAACGCCGACGCTTGGGCAACCATTACGGATTCGCGCTCGGCCAAGCCGCATGCTGCGCCGTTGGCGACCACCCAATGGCAATCGCGGAGCCTTGAGACGGGCTCGCGTAACGGCCCCGCGGGTAGGCAAAGCCCGTTGCCGATCCCGCGCGCCCCGTCGACCACGGCGATCTCCACGTCACGGTGCAGGGCGTAGTGCTGCAAGCCATCGTCAGCCACGACGACGTCCACCTCGGCGACCCCGAGCAGTTGCCGCACGGCCCGAGGGCGATCCGGGTCGACCACGACGGCGCAGCCCGCTCGGCGGGCGATCATGCCGGCTTCGTCGCCGCACTGGGTCGCCGGTGTCGTCGCATCGACAGTGAGCGGATACGATGCGCGGCCGCCGTAGCCGCGCGACACCACGCCGACCGTCAACCCGCGACTCTTGAGCCAGCGCGCGAGCCAGATCACTAGCGGCGTTTTGCCCGTGCCCCCAACGGTCACGTTGCCAACAACGACCACCGGCACCGGCGCCTGCCAGGCCCGGGTCCGGCCCGAGAGGAACCGGTGCCGACGGCGCCTCGCGAACCACCCGAAGACAGCCGCGAACGGCGTTAGCAACCTTGGCCAGAAACGGTCGCCATACCAAGCGTCGACCAGCCCACCGAACCGAGGCGTCGGGATCGGCAGGTTCACCGGCGCTCGTCGCCGCCTTGGCGGCGACGTCCGACCTTCGCCGTTGTCGAACTGGGTACGGTACAGATCGGCGTAGACACCGCCGGCAGCGATCAAGTCCTCGTGCGTTCCGGTCTCGACAACGGCGCCGTCCTCGACCACGGCGATGACATCGGCCTTCTCCACGGTGGACAGGCGATGCGCGATCAGGATGGTCGTGCGACCGCGCATGACCTCCTCGAGCGCAGCCTGCACGTGGCGTTCCGAGTGCGCATCCAACGATGACGTGGCCTCGTCGAGGATCAGCACAGGCGCGTCTTTCAGTAGCGCCCGCGCGATGGCGACGCGTTGCCGCTGCCCCCCCGACAGCAGGACGCCGTCATCGCCCACCACGGTGTCCAGTCCACGCGGCATCGCGCTGATGAACTCGTCGGCGTGGGCACGCCGCGCGGCGGCCGTGATGGCGTCCCGGCCCGCATCCGCGAGCCCCCCGTAGGCGATGTTGTTGGCAAGCGTGTCGTTGAACAACGTCACGTCCTGGGACACCAGCGCGATCTGTCGGCGGAGGCTAGCGAGGCGATACTGCTCGAGCGGTTTCCCGTCCAGCAGGATGCGGCCGCTCGTCGGCTGGTAAAAGCGCGCGATCAGGCTCGCGAGCGTCGACTTGCCGGCCCCGGACTTGCCCACGAGGGCAACGGTCTGGCCAGCGCGGATCGTGAAAGAGACGTCGTCGAGCACCGCCGGACGCGACGGATCGTAGGCGAAGCTGACGTGCTCGAAGGTGACCTCGCCCGCCACCCGATCCACCTCGATCTCGCCCGTGTCCTCCTCCGCTGGCACATCGAGATGCTCGAAGATCTCCGTGGCCGCAGCCAGCCCGCGCTGCAGGCGCGCGTTGACGTCGGAGAGCTTCTTGATGGGATTGGCGAGCATGGCGGCGAAGCCGAGGTAGGCCGCCAAGTCGCCGGGCGACATGCCGCCGCCGATGTCGGGCCGGAAGATGAGCCCGACGAGCACCGCCAGCGCCGCTGCAACGATGCACTGGATCACCTGCGCGCTACTCGCCTTGGTGGTCGTCATCTTCAGGTTCTGCCGCCGGTTGCGCTCGCTAGCGGCGCCAAAACGCGTCCGTTCGTAGGACTCGCCCTGGAAAATCTTGACTTCACGGTAGCCCGAGACCGCCTCGGCGGTGACGTGGGTCACATCGCCCATGGAAGCCTGGATGCGCGTGCTCAAACGCCGGAAGCGCCGGGCCGCGTAGCGCACGATCAACCCGACAAGGGGCGCGACCGCGAGGAAGATCAGCGTCAGCAGCCAGTTGTAGTACAACATGGCACCCAAGAAGACGAGAACCTTGAGGACGTCGGAGATGACGATCTTGAGTGCATCGGTGGTCGTGTCGCGCAACTGCGCCGTGGTGAACGTAAGCCTCGAGACCAGCCTCCCGCGCGCGCTCTCGTCGTAGAACTTGCTCGGCATCAGGAGCAGGCGCTCGAACAACTGTGCACGGATGACGTGGATCGCCCGGAAGGAGATGCGCGCCAAGGTGTATTCACCCAGCACGGCACCGGACGCGCGGACGAGGGCGAGACCGAGCATCGCCACCGGGAACTGCCAGATGTAGTCCGGCATGGGATCCGCGACGGCATCGATGATGTTGCCGAAAACCCTCACGAATCCCATCTCGCCGACGGCCGTCAGCAGGAAGCCCAGCAAGGCCAGCAGGAACCAGCCGAGTTGGTCGGTCACGTAGCCGAACAGGCGCCGATAGGTCTGCCAGTCGCTCGTCGTACGCACCGGCGGCGTGCCGTCGCCGTCGTCGATCGGGTGCAGCGACGCAGGCTTGGCTCGCTCAGCTTCCGCCATCGCCATCCTCCACCGGCTCCCGTTCCGTCAGGATGCGGACGTCCGTCAACCCGCTGCGACCGGCGGCATCCAGGACACGCACCACGGCATCGTGGCGGGCAGCAGCGTCGGCCGCGACCAGTACGCGCTCACCGGACGCCCTTGCGAGCGCGCCAGCGACGGTTCCGACCTCGCCGTCGGGAAGCTGTTCGTCGTTGACCGCGACCGTGCCCGAAGCGTCGAGGCGCACCATGATCTCCGCTTCGGCTTGCTCCAGGGGCGCGCCCTGGGCCCCCGGAAGCTCCACGGCCAGAACCGCCTCGCGCTTGAACGTCGTCGACACCATGAAGAAGATCAACAGCAGCAAGACGACATCGATCAGCGGGGTGAGTTCGACCGTGGTGGCACCGCGACCCGGTCGGCGGCGACGCCTGAACATCACGGCCGCGGCTCCGGATGCAGGAGATCCGCGAACCGCGTGGCCTGGTGCTCCATCTCCACGGTGAGGTCGTCGACCTTGCGCAGCAGGTAGCGGTGAAACATGAGCGCCGGAATCGCTATCGTCAACCCTGCAGCCGTGGTCACCAGCGCTTCCGAGATCCCGCCCGCCAACACCGCCACCTCGGCGGATTGATCACGCATCAACGCGGCGAACACGCGGATCATGCCGATCACCGTACCCAGGAGGCCAAGCAACGGACTGATCGCGGCGATGGTGCCGAGCGCCGTCAGGTACCGCTCGAGGTCATGCACGACCGCGCCCGCCGCGTCCTCCATGGCCTCGCGCATGCCGTTCCGGCCCCGCGATGCACTGTCGAAACCGGCAAGCAGGATGCGACCCAGTGCACTCGCGGCGCACAACGACTTTGCCTGCGCCGTGTCGTCCGCTCCCACCGCATCCGCGACCTCGGCCAACAGGTGCGGCGGCACGATGCGTGCGCGGCGCAGCACCCATGCGCGCTCGATGCAGATCGCCAGCGCGACCACGCTGGCCAAGGCCAGCGGCACCATGAGCCAGCCGCCAGCGTGCGCTAAGTCGACCATGTCTCCCGGCCCAAGCCGCATGCCTTCGCCGCGTACCGTAGCACGTCGTGCGCCGGGCGGCTTTAGGCCCCCCACCTCCATCTCCGCGGTGGGCTTGCCGGGGGCGCGCCGGTTCAGCCAGACTTCCTCTCCCCCTTTTTGCCCGGTCACGGCGACCCACAAGGAGGCTTGGCCATGGCACCACCGATCCAACGTCGCATGCCCAGCCTGCCCCTTGTCGCGATCATCATGGCTTCGTCCGCTGCCGCCAACCCGGCGCTCGACGGTGCGAAACTGACGGAGCAGACGCGGATCTATCGCATGACCGTCGAACTGCCCGAGGAGACCGTCGAAATGACGGCGAGCACCGCGTGGTCCCGCGCCGCGCGCGATGGGCAGGACGTCTGGCTCGTGCACTTAGTCAACGACTCGTCCCTTGGGCGGATGGTCGAGCACATCTACCTGCGGCGCGATGACCTGCGCCCCTTGCACCGGGCGGTGGAGCAGGCGGGCGTCCGCCTGGCGATGGACTACACCGACAACGCGGTGCAAGGCATGGCGTCGTTCCCCGACGGCCAGGAAGTGCCCATCGACGTCCCCTTGAGCGCGCCGGCCGTCGGTCACATGGAGAGCGCACTGGCCGTTTTGCCGTTGGCACCCGGATTCACGACCGAACTCTCCACGTTCGAACCGACCATGCAGATGGAACGCCATTGGCGCGTCGTTGTGACCGATGCCGAGAGCACCCCCACGCAAGCGGGCGCGGTCGAGACGTACCGGCTGGAACTGAACGATCCAGACGCCACCGGGGCGCCCGGACTCTACTGGGTCACCCGCTCCCCGCCGCACCACACGGTGCAGAGCAGGACGACGCTGCCCGACACGTTCGGTGGCGGCGAGGTCAACGTCATGCTGGACAGGGTCGAAACGGCGACGCCCTAAACACGCACTCGCGTTCAGTTGGCGCTGGCGAACCGCATGCCGTCGCCATCGTGGCTGACGGCGATGCTCTGGCCCGGCGAGAACCGGCCCTCGAGCAACGCGGTGGACAACGGATTCTCCAACGCGTGCTGGATCGCCCGCTTCAAAGGCCGGGCGCCGAACACCGGGTCGTAGCCCTGCTCGACCAGCGCCGCCATGGCCTCGTCGTCGACGATCAGGCCGAGGTCCTGGTCGGCCAAGCGCGCCCGCAGCCGGGCCAACTGGATCTCCGCGATCGCCGCCATGTTCTCCTTCTTGAGGGAGTGGAAGACCACGACATCGTCGATGCGGTTGACGAACTCGGGGCGGAACGAGCGTCCGACCACGTCCATAACCGCATCGCGGATGTCGGTATCGAGCCCCTCGCTGGCGAGCGCCTGGATCGCGTCCGAGCCGAGGTTGGACGTCATCACCAGCACCGTGTTGCGGAAGTCCACCGTGCGCCCGTGGCCATCCGTCAACCGACCATCCTCCAATACCTGCAGCAGGATGTTGAAAACATCCGCATGGGCCTTCTCGATCTCGTCCAAGAGAATCAGCGAGTACGGTCGGCGGCGCACGCGTTCGGTCAACTGCCCGCCTTCCTCGTAGCCCACGTAGCCCGGCGGCGCCCCGATCAGCCTGGAGACCGCGTGCTTCTCCATGTACTCCGACATGTCGACGCGGACCATCGCGTCTTCGCTGTCGAACAGGGCCTCCGCCAGTGCACGGCACAGTTCCGTCTTGCCGACACCGGTCGGTCCCAGGAACAGGAAGCTGCCGTTCGGCCGGTTCGGGTCCGCAAGACCGGCCCGCGCGCGTCGCACGGCTTGGGCCACCGCGTCCACCGCCTCGTCCTGGCCGACGACACGAAGGTGCAGTTCGTCCTCGAGCTTGAGCAACCGGTCGCGCTCGCCGTCAAGCATCCGGGTCACCGGCACGCCGGTCCAGTGCGAGACGACCTCGGCCACTTCGGCATCGGTCACCCGGTTGCGGAGCAGGACGTTGCCCTTGGTATCGCGCTCCTGGGCCTCGGCAAGCTGCCGCTCCAAGGCTGGAATGTGGCCGTTCTGCAGTTCGGCCATCTTGGCCAGGTCGCCTGTCCGGCGGGCCGCGTCGAATTCCAGTCGCGCCGCATCCAGCGACTCCTTGACGCGCTGCGCGCCATTGACGCTGGCCTTTTCGCTCGTCCAAATCTCTTCCAAGTCCGCGAACTCGCGTTCGAGGTCGGCAATGGTCCCTTCGAGGCCGGCGCGGCGCTTCTCGCTCGCCTCGTCGGTCTCGCCCTTGAGGGCCTCAAGTTCGATCTTGCGCTGGATCAGTTGCCGTTCCAGACGATCCATGCTCTCCGGCTTGGAGTCCATCTCCATGCGGATACGGCTGGCGGCCTCGTCGATCAGGTCGATGGCCTTGTCGGGCAATTGCCGACCGGTGATGTAGCGATGCGACAGCCGAGCCGCGGCCACGATGGCGGGGTCGGTGATGTCGACGGCATGGTGCAGCTCGTAGCGTTCCTTCAGGCCGC
This sequence comes from Candidatus Azotimanducaceae bacterium, assembly GCA_965203685.1. Classification (GTDB taxonomy): domain Bacteria; phylum Pseudomonadota; class Gammaproteobacteria; order Pseudomonadales; family Azotimanducaceae; genus VXYL01. The sequence goes on along the minus strand of OZ241908.1, from coordinate 2,101,960 downwards.
GCAGGATCGCGATCGTGCTCTCCACGTTGGGCTCGTCGACTAGCACCTGCTGGAAGCGGCGCTCGAGGGCCGCATCCTTCTCGATGTTCTGCCGGTACTCGTCGAGGGTCGTGGCACCCACGCAGTGCAGTTCCCCGCGGGCGAGCGCGGGCTTGAGCATGTTGCCGGCGTCCATCGCCCCCTCCGCCTTGCCAGCACCGACCACCGTATGCAGTTCATCGATGAAAAGGATCACGTTCCCTTCCTGCTTGGCGAGTTCGTTGAGCACGGCTTTCAAACGCTCCTCGAACTCGCCACGGAACTTGGCGCCGGCGATCAAAGCGCCCATGTCGAGGGCGAGGATGCGCTTGCTCTTGAGGCCCTCTGGTACCTCGCCGTTGAGGATCCGCTGTGCCAGACCTTCGACGATGGCCGTCTTGCCCACGCCCGGCTCGCCGATGAGTACGGGGTTGTTCTTGGTGCGGCGCTGCAGAACCTGCACGGTGCGCCGGATCTCGTCGTCGCGCCCGATTACGGGGTCGAGCTTACCGGCTTCGGCGCGGGCCGTTAGATCGACCGTGTACTTCTCAAGCGCCTGGCGGTTGTCCTCCGCATTGGGGTCACGCACGGCTTCGCCGCCCCGGGCCGCATCGACCGCCGCCTCGAATCGTGCGGCGTCGAAACCGGCAGCGCGGAGAGCCTCACCGGACGCGCCTTTCTCGCCGGCCATTGCCGCCAGCGCAAGCTCCGAGGAGATGAACTGGTCGCCGCGACGCTGCGCCTCCCGATCCGCCAAGTTCAGCACGCGGACGAGTTCGGGCGACAAGGCCACCTGCCCGTCCGGCTTGCCCACGCGGGGCAAGTCGTCGAGCCGGCGGTCCACTTCTCGCGCGAGGACGGCCAAGTCGACGCCCGCCGACTTCAACAAGGCATCCGCGCCGCCTTCATCGAGCATCGCCGCGAGCAGGTGCAGGGGCTCCACCGCCGGCTGGTCGCGGCCGACGGCAACCGATTGCGCCGCCGCGATGGCGGCCTGCAGCCTTGTGGTCAACCGTTCGAGTTGCATCGTTGGTCCTCGCGTGTCGTCAAAGTAGCCAGCGGTTCCCTTACGCGTCCTTAAGTGCGGTCAGCGCACGCCTTTTCAACGCCCGCGGCAGTCCGCTAGTTGCCGGCTGAGCGCGGAAGGACGCCGCCACGGCCCCGTCGGGAGCTTCCGCCAGTACGGCGAAGGCCGGCAACGCTCGGTGTCCACGATGTCCGGACGATCGCTGCGCCAACGGACCGCACCGGACACGGCGGTCGACACAATGTGCGTACCGACCGCCCGGTAGCGTTGGACGACCGCCGGATGAGGGTGGCCGAAGTGGCTATCCCAACCGGCGCCGACCACGGCGAAGGCCGGTCGCGTCATGCCCACCAGTGCCGGAGACGATGACGTAGCACTGCCGTGGTGGGGAACCAGGAGCAGGTCCACCCGGGGAAGATCCAGGGCCAGCTCCGCCACCCTCCCTATGTCCCCCGCCAGCAGTACCCGCTGGGCGCGCGTCTCGATCAGCAGGACGCAGGAGGCATCGTTTCCCTCGAACGCCCGTGCGCTCGGTGGCCACACGACGCTGAAGTGGACGTCGTCCCATTGCCAGGCCATCCCCGCAACACACTGCTCGGCCGCGACCCCGGGCACCACCTCCCCGGCAAGCACGGACTTGACATCGACACCCGCCAACACGGACTCGGCACCACCGATGTGGTCGAGGTCACTGTGGCTCAAGACAAGCGCGTCGATCTCGTCAAGCCCGCGACCGTGCAGAGCGGGTAGCACCACGCCCGACCCGGCGTCGGCACCGGTTTGGAACGCGGGACCGGCGTCATAGACCAACGTGTGTCCTCGAGTACGAACCACCACCGATGTGCCCTGCCCGACGTCGAGGACTTCCACCTCCACGTGCCCGCGCGGCCTGTCCGGCGGTCCGAGGACAGGCCAACCCATGACCAGCAGCACCACCGATGCAAGACCGGCCTTGGCGAGCCTCGACACCGGCAGCAGGCACACCGCCGCAGCCGCTCCCGCCGCGAAGAGCCACGGCGAGCCCGTGGCGATGTACACCGGTCGGATGCGATCCGCCAAGCGCAGGATCTCCTCGCACCATGACACACAGAAATCCGCGCCGATCAGCAGCCACTCGCCCAACGGCCATCCGATCAGCACCGTCCCGGCTAGGGCCAGCGGCACCGTGAGCACGGTGACCAGGGGAACAGCGGCAAGGTTTACCAGCACGCCTAAGGGGTGGACCAAGCCGATGATCGCGATGACCACCGGCGCGAACACCAGGGCCATGGCCAACTGGGCCTTGAGCGCCGAGATCAACCAGGACTCTCGCCGGCTCCTGGGCGCGAAAAAGCCGAGCAGGACGGCGACCGCACCGAACGACAGCCAGAACCCGGCCACGAGGGGCGCCATGGGATCCACCAGCAGGACCACCACGGCCGCGTAGCTGACTGCACCCAAGGCCGAACCCGACCGGCCACTGACGAGCGCCAACATGCCGGCCGTGGACATGCTGAAAGCGCGCACCAGGGACAGCCCCGCGCCACCGAGCAGAACGTAGCCTGCGCCGCACAACAGGCCACCCGCGATGGCAACGGGCTTTGCCCGCACGCCCAGGAGGAACGCCACACCGCGTCCGGACAGGAAGCCGAATGCCGTGACGACGCCGACGTGCAGGCCCGAGATGACCAGCAGGTGCATCGTCGTCGTGCGCCGGTAGCGTTCGAGATCCTCTCGCGGGATGGCCGTCGCATCGCCGATCGTCAGGGCCGCGAGGACGCCGGGATTGACCAGCGGCAAGGTGCGCTGAGCCTCCCGCAAGCGCTCGCGGAACCGGTCCAGCATCGCACCGGGGCCAGCGGCGGACTCGCCAGCGCGCCGCCCGGCGGTCACGTAGCCGGTCGCAATGGTCCCTTGGCGCGCATGCCAGCGGCCCGCGTCGAAGCCGTGCTCGTTGGCGGTCGCACTCGGCGGTCGCAGGCGAACACGCAGCGACCATGCCTCGCCGCCCTTGACCCCCGGGCCAGCGAGCCACAGCAGGCGTATACGGCCGTCGGCGACGCAATCCGGGACGGATGGACGCTCGACGACGAACTCGAAGCGGTCGGCGGGTGCAACGTCCGTTTCGGTAGCCGTGCGGGTCGGCAAACCGGCAACGCGGCCCACGATTTCCACCTCGTCGCACGCGGCGTCGATCGGGGCGTTGAGCGCCTGGGTGACGTTCCAGCCGGTCCAACCAAGCCCGAGCGCGCCGACCGCCACAATGCGGAGGCAGCGGAGCGGCAACGCCAAGGCGCCGGCAGCCAGCCAATAGGGCCACAGCGGTTGCGCCCAAGACAGCGCGTGCGCGAGCACGGCGCATGCCGAAAACGCCAAGGCGGAAACTCGGATGTCCTTTTGATCCAACATGCCCGGCATAATGCGTGCCTTCGGATGCCGATCCGCGTGGCGAAGGCCATGCCTCGAAAGTGGATTCGCAAGTATCTGCCGACCCAGGAGTGGATTCGTCGGCAGAACTCTCTTGGGCTTGTAAGACATCTGCTCCTTGAGCCCGAACTGTGGCATCTACACCGCCGTTCGGTCGGTGGTGCCTTCTTCATCGGCCTGTTTTGCGCCTTCCTGCCGGTGCCGACGCAGATGCTCGTCGCCGCGTTGCTGGCGGTCCTGGCGCGCTGCAACCTGCCGATCTCCGTGTCGCTGGTCTGGATCACCAACCCGCTGACGTTCGCACCCATGTTCTTCTTCGCCTACAAGCTCGGCGCGTGGCTGCTCGGCGTCGAGATCCAGGACGTCGAGTGGGAACTGTCGTGGTCATGGCTCGGCGAGACCTTCGTGGCGATCTGGTGGCCACTCATCGTCGGCTGCCTGGTTTGCGGCTGGGTCGCGGGACTGACCGGGGCCGTCGTATCGCGAACGCTGTGGCGGCTACACGTCATCCGGCGTTGGCAGCAACGTCGCGAACGGCGCAAAGCCATCGCCGCCGCCAAGGCACGAGCGAACGGAACCGGCGGTTAGCAGTTCTTCGACCGTTATGCCGCGTGCAACGCGGTCGCCGGGTTCTCGCCGACAACCCGCAACGCCGGTGCGAGCACCGCGACGGTTGACAGTCCGAGCGACAGCAACGCAATCACGCCGAGATCGGCGATGCGCACCTCGGAGGGCACCTCCGTAAACCACGTGTCCTCGATGATGCTTGCGCCGACGAGTTCGAGTACCGACGCGGCCGCACCTGCATTGACCGCGACGATCACGCCGACGAGTAGCCCGACCGCCACGCCGATGAAGGCCACCGCGAATCCCTGCAGGTAGAAGACGGTCACGAGCAGCCCGCGCGATGCACCCATCGTCGCGAGCATGGCCACATCGCCGCGCTTGTCGTTCACCAGCATCGCCTGGCCCGAGACGATGTTGAAAGCGGCGATCGCGACGATCAACGCCAAGAGCACGAACATGATGCCCTTCTCGACCTGCACGGCGCGAAAAAGTTCGCCGTAATCGTCCGTCCAGAACCGCACCGACGTTCCCGGCTCCAAGGCCTTGCCAATTGACGGGCCAAGCGTCGGCGCCTCGAACGGGTCCGCAAACCCGAGGCGCAAGCCATCAGCGCCCGCCCCGGTCAAGCCACGGCGCACGACCTCGTCGTGGCGAACGATGCCAAGCCCGGCGTCGGGGTCCGCGCCGATTTCGAACGTGCCCACCAACTCGAACCGTTCGACCCGCGGACGGACGCCCGCGTCGCTTGGCAACGTGATCACGAGCGTTACCGGATCGCCCACGTCGAGCCGCTTGGCCGCAGCCAGCGGTGCGCCGAGGACGATGCCGCCAGGAATGTCCGCCAGACCGGCCAAGGCGTCGTCGCCGATCGCCGCCAAGTGCTGCAAGCCCTCGCCATCGAGCCCCGCGAGCGCTATGAAGTGCACGGTCCCACCGGCCGCGAGCATGGCCTCGCCCTCGAAAAAGCGGCTTACGTGCTCGACCCCGGGCACATCGCGCAAAGTGTCCAGGCGACCCGGTTCAGCACCCGGCAACTCCACGACAGCATGGGGCACGATGCTCAAGATGCGGCCGGTGATCTCCCGGTCGAACCCGTTCATGACGCTGACAACCACGGCCAGCGTCATCACCCCGAGCGCGAGGCCGGCAAACGATACCCAGTTGATCAGCGTCGCGTAGCCGTGGCTGCGCGCGAACAAGTAGCGCCGCGCCACCATGAGCGACGTTCGCGCGACCCCCAACGCGGCGCGGCTAGCTTCCGGCGCCATGGGCTTCGAGTTCGCCGTCGGCCAACACGACGGTGCGGTCCACGCGCGCCGCGATCGCGGGATCGTGGGTGACGATCACGAACGCCGTTCCCGTCGAGGGTCCCATCTCCGCCATGGTCGCCAGCACGTCTTCGGCGCTGTCGCGGTCCAAGCTCCCGGTCGGCTCGTCGGCCAACACGATGGCCGGTGCGGCCGCGAGCGCCCTGGCCACTGCCACCCGTTGCCGTTCGCCGCCGGACAACTGGTGCGGACGGTGGTCCAGCCGTGCGCCGAGACGCACGCTTTCAAGCAGCGCCCGGGCGCGTCCCGAGGCGGTCGAGAACCTGGCACCACCCACGAGAAGCGGCATCGCGACGTTCTCCAGCGCGGAGAACTCCGGCAGGAGGTGATGGAACTGGTAGACGAAACCCATGCGGGCGTTGCGGATCCGCGCCCGCATCGCGGGCGTTGCGTCCGAGATGCACTGGCCCATGACGTCGACTCGACCCGAGTCGGCGTCGGCCAGCCCGGCCAGGACGTGCAGCAGCGTGCTCTTGCCCGCCCCTGAACGGCCTACGATACCGACGCGCTCACCCTGCGCCACCTCGATGTCGATGTTGCGCAGCACTTCCAGGCGACGCTCGCCTTGCACGTATGCCTTGGTGAGGCCGCGGGCGTGCAACGCGGGTATATCTCGAGGCGGAGGTCCATCACTCATGGCGCAACACCTCCGCCGGGTTCAGGTGCGCGACCCGCCACGCCGGCAGCAAGGTGGCCACCAGGCAAAGCACCAGCGCTGTCCCGACCACGCGCGCGACATCCTCGCCAGCGAACGCGACCGGCAGCGTGGTGATCAGGTACTCGCTCATCAACGGCATACCGAGAACCGCCTCCAGCCACGGGAAGCCCGCCTCGGCGACCACACCGAGGGCCAGGCCGCCAGCCACCCCGAGCGCTACGCCGATGCCGGCGATGACCAGCCCGAGCACGGCGAAAGCGCTCACCGTCATCCCGAGCGGACTGCCCATCGTCCGCAGCATGGCAATGTCTCCGCGCCGCTCGTTGACCACCATCACCAGGCTCGATACCAAGTTGAACGCGGCGACCGCGATCAGCAAGGACAAGAGCAGGAACAGCATGTTCTTCGTGACGCCGATCGCGTTGTACAGGTTGCCGAGCGAGGAGAACCAGCTATGCCCACGAACCCGGTGCGAACCCAGCACGCGGGTGACCCGGGAGCGCACGGCGTCCGCCTGCAAGGGGTCCGTGGCCGCCACGTGCAGGCCGTGCACGGCATCGCCGAGCCGGAACAGCCGGCTGGCATCCTCGCGTGCCAAGTAGGCGCTCGCCCGATCAAGTTGCGAGCCGGTATCCACGAGTCCGGCAACCGTCAGCCGCTTCTGACGCGGGAACGTGCCGAGAGGCGTCACCGTGGCCTCCGGCAGCACCGCGGTCACGGCATCACCGACCGAGACGCCCATTCGCGTCGCCAAGTCGGCGCCCAACAGCACGTTGAAGTGCCCCGCAGCGAGTGGCTCGGCGAGCGTGGCGAAGTCGAACACTCTCGAGACGCCCGCGTAGGTCGCAGGGTCGACGCCCACCAAGTTGACGCCGGCGACACGCGTCGAGGTCGCCAACAAGGCACCGCCTTCTACGACCGCGGCGACCCCGGCCACACCGTCGACGCCCGCGACCACCTCCGCAGCATTGCGGAAGTCTTGCATGGGCGCATGGCCGGTCATGGTGACATGGGGCACGATCGCGAGCACACGTTCGTTCATCTCGCGCTCGAACCCGGCGACGATCGCCTGCACGAACAGCAGGACCGCCACCGAAATCGCGAGGCCGGCGAGCGCCAACACGCTGACGAAGGAGATGAAGCTCGCACGTGCACGCGCGTAGCGCAGGCCGATGTTGACGGCCAACGGTTGAAACAAGGGCGGCGCTCCTCGGCGGGTAGGGCTTAGTGTCGGTGAGGCGCGGGCATCCTTGCACCTGGGGCCAGTTTTCGCAACGCCAGCGACCGAAGGCCGGTGTGCTAGCTCTGCGCCGCGTCCACCATGGCCTTGGAACGAAGTGTCTCGAAACCTGCGTCGGTTCGCACGATGAACAACGCCGCGACGCCCGCATCGTCGGCGAAACGCTGACCGTCCCGCTCGCCGAGCACCATCAACGCGGTGGCGTACGCATCCGCCAAGCGCGCGGACTCGGCCACAACCGTGACCGACGCAAGGCGATGGCGAACGGGATAGCCGGTGCGCGGGTCGATGATGTGCGTATCGCGCCTGCCATCGCGTTCGGTGTACTGCCGGTAGTCGCCGGACGTGGCCAGGCCCCCATCGCGCAGGGTGATCGGTTCGTCGAGTTGGCCATCGCCAGACGGCGAGTCGATGCCGATCCGCCATGGCCCACCCGACGGCGCGAGACCATGAGCCGTGATCTCGCCACCTAGCTCCACCAGGAACGCCCGGCAGCCAGCCGCCCGGAGCGTGTCCCCCATGCGATCCACCGCATGCCCCTTGGCGATCGCCGAGAGGTCCATCGACAGCTCACGATCCTTCACCAGCGCTGGCGGCGCGCGCCGGTAGCGCACGTGGCGATGGCCGACCAACTGCCGGGCGGCGGAGACCGCGGCGTCGTCCGGCACCTCGGGCCTCGCAGAACCCCCGAAACCCCATAAGGCCACCAGCGGCGCGACGGTTGGATCGAGCGCGCCGCCGGTACGCTCGGCCACCGTCTTGGCGGCCGCGACGACTTCCACCAACTCCCGCGAGACAGGCATCCATTCGCCCACCGGGCCCCGGTTGAAACGCATCAACTCGGAGGCCTCGTCATAGGTCGACATACGCCCGTCGATGCGCGCGAGCAAGGCGGCGACCGCGGCGGTGGGCAACTTGTCCGGGCAGTTCGCGGTGATCGCGTAGGTGGTCCCCATCGCTTGGCCGGTCACCACTTCGTAGGCGCAGCCGGACAGCATCGCGAGCCCAACGAGCGGCCTTGCCGCGGTCCATGCCAACTTGCGGATCGCCGTCGGCACCGACAAACTTAAGGAGCGACTCTTCTGCTCCGAATCCAAAACGACTCGAGGGAACGCTCTCATGCTCGAATTCTGCAAGGTCGACAAGACCGACCACATTATGACCGTCACGCTGAACCGTCCGGAACGCCTCAATGCGCTGCACCCGCCGGCCAACGCCGAACTCGGCGAGGTTTTCGACGAATTCGCCAACGACGACGACATGTGGGTCGCCATCATGACCGGCGAAGGCCGGGGCTTCAGCGCCGGAAACGACCTGCGCCACCAGGCGGAAGGCGGGGTGCGCGTGCCAACGCCACGCGGTTTCGGGGGGTTGACATCGCGGTTCGACCTGACCAAGCCGGTCTACGCGGCGGTGAACGGCGTGGCCATGGGCGGCGGTTTCGAAATCGCGTTGGCCTGCGACATCATCATCGCGTCCGAGAACGCGGTCTTCGCCTTGCCGGAGCCGAAGGTCGGCCTCGCCGCGCTCGCGGGCGGACTGCAGCGCCTACCGCGGCAGATCGGGTCAAAGCGAGCGCTCGGCATGATCCTCACGGGTCGCCACGTGCCGGCCCAGGAGGGCTATGAGCTTGGCTTCGTGAACGCTGTCGTACCTCACGACAAGCTTCTCGAGGAAACCCATCGCTGGGTGCAGATGACCCTCGAGTGCGCGCCGCTGTCCATCCGCGCCAGCAAGGACGTGGTCTACCGCAGCTTGAGCATGGGCTCGTTGGAGGAGTCGATGGCCGTCCGCTACGACTCGGTGGGGGCGCTCTCAAGCAGCCAGGACTACATTGAAGGACCCCGGGCATTCTCCGAGAAGCGACCACCGAACTGGCAAGGCCGATAGCCGAAGCCAACGCTTCCGACAGCAGCCGACGACACGTCGCAATGCCGTCGGCCAGGACGCTGCTGATCTGCGCACTCGCGTTCGGCGGTGGCTTCTCGATCATGTCCCTGGAACTGCTCGGCGGGCGCATTCTCGCGCCGTGGTTCGGGGGCAGCATCTACGTCTGGGGCAGCATCATCACGGTGTTTATGCTCGCGCTGTCGCTCGGCTACCTGATCGGCGGCCGGCTGTCGTTGCGCGCGCCCACGCTCGGCAAGTTCGGTGCCATCCTGGCAACGGGAGCCGTAATCCTCTACCCCACCGTTCACTTGGCCGAACCCGCGATGATCTGGGTCTTCGAACGCATCGAAGACCCGCGGTACGGCAGCCTCGTCGCATCGCTGATATTGTTCGTCGCGCCAACCGTTGTGCTCGGCGCTATCTCGCCGTACTCCGTTCGGCTCTTGGTGCGCCAGCGCGAAGAGTCGGGCAAGGTCGCCGGCACGCTGTATTTCGTCTCGACCCTCGGCAGCGCTCTTGGGACTCTGGCAACGAGCTTCTATTTCGTCCTTTGGTTCGAGATTGACACGATTGTCACGGGGTTGGCCGGACTGCTGCTCGCGCTCGGCGCCCTGGCCATCGCCGTGGGCGTCAACGAGGAGGCCCGCTCGTGATCCGCTGGCGACACGTGGCGCTTGCTGCCGCCCTGCTGTCGGCCGTTCCGGCGGCATCGGCCGTCGATGTCCTCCACCGGGAGCGTTCGCTCTACCAGACCATCCTGATCACCGAGGACCGCAATCGGATCTGCATGCAGTTCTCGGTACGCGAGCACCAGCGCAATCAGTCCTGTTTCAACCCGCGTCACCCGAAACGGATGGTGTTCACCTACACGCGCATGATGATGAGCGCGCTCTTGATCGAACCGGAACCTGCCACCGTGCTGATCGCCGGTCTCGGGGGTGGCACGTTGCCCACCGCGCTGCACGACCTGCTCCCCGAAGCGCGGATCGATACCGTCGAGATCGACCCCGCGGTTGTCGCCGCCGCGCGCGAGTTCTTCGACTTCTCGACCAGCGACCGGCTCGCGGTGCATGTCCGCGATGCCCGGGTCTTTGTCAAACGTGCCGCCGCCGAGCCCGTACGCTACGACCTGGTCATGCTCGACGCATTCGGCGGCGACTACATCCCGGAGCACCTGATGACGCGGGAGTTTCTCGACGAAGTGCGTGCCATCATGGCCGAGGGCGGTGTACTGGCGGCCAACACCTTCGCGACCTCGCGCCTCTACGACCATGAGTCCGAGACCTACCGCGCCGCGTTCGGCATGTTCTTCAACCTGCGTATGCGGCAGAGCAACAACCGCGTCATCCTGGCCCGCAACGGCCCGCTGCCCCCCAAGGCCGAGTTGCGCGCCAATGCGGCCGCGTGGCGCGATCGGCTTAAGGCCTACGACGTGCCGATCCGGCAGTTTCCGGCGAGGCTGTCCCTGGCAACCGACTGGGACGTGACCCGGCGCCCGCTGACCGACCAGTACGCTCCCGCCAACCTCCTGCGTGGCGACTGACGTGTTCGACTGGTCGTTCCCCTATTCGTCCCGCCGCGCGCCCGTGCTGGCGCGCAACGTCGTGGCGACCTCGCAGCCGCTGGCCGCCAGCGCCGGGTTGGAGATGCTGCAACGTGGCGGCAACGCTGTGGATGCCGCCGTGACCGCGGCCATCGCGTTGACCGTTGTGGAGCCGTGCAACAACGGCGTCGGCAGCGATGCGTTCGCGATCATCGCCCGGGACGGCGACCTGACCGGCCTGAACGCGTCGGGCCGGTCCCCCGCCGGGTGGACCCCAGCCCGGTTCAGCCGCTACGCGGACATGCCGACGCGAGGCTGGGACGCCGTGACCGTACCGGGAGCCGTGAGCGCATGGGTGGCCCTGTCGCGACGGTTCGGCAAGCTCGCGTTCGCCGACCTGTTCGAGCCGGCGATCCGCTACGCCCGCGACGGTTTCCACGTGGGCCACAAGACGGCAGCCATCTGGTCGCATGCCGGCGAGTCGTTCCGGGCATTCGCAGAATTCCAGCGCCATTTCCTGCCAACCGGGCACGCGCCGCGACCGGGCGAGGTGTTCCGCAACCCTGCCCTCGCAGCAACGCTCGAAGAGATCGCGGCAAGCGACGGCGATTCGTTCTACCGCGGCGCGTTGGCCGCACGGATCGAGGCCGCGGCGCGCGCCGACGGCGGGGCCATGCGTGCCGCGGACCTCGCGGCCCATGAGGCGGAGTGGGTCACTCCCATTCGCCAAGCCTACCGGGACATCGAACTCGCCGAGATTCCGCCCAACGGCCAAGGACTCGCGGCGCAGATCGCACTGGCCATCCTCGCCCACCTCGACGCACCGAGCCACGCGCCCGGTTCCGCCGAGTGGACGCATCTCCAGGTGGAAGCGATGAAAGTCGCGATCCGGGCCGCCTTCGACCACTTCGCCGACCCGCATGCGATGCGCCGGACGCCCGAGGAACTGCTCGACCCCCGGTCCATGGCCGCTGCCGCCGCGACCATTGGAACGCAGGCATCGCCGTTGCCCCCGGTGGCATTACCGGTCAGCCGTGACACCGTCTACCTGACGGCTGCGGACAGCGACGGCACGATGGTGTCGATGATCCAGTCGAATTACATGGGCTTCGGCTCGGGGGTCGTGGTGCCCGGGACCGGCATCGCCATGCAGAACCGCGGTGCCGGGTTCGTTTTGGACGCCTCCCATCCGAATGCCGTGGCTCCCAGCAAGCGGCCATACCACACGATCATTCCCGGTTTGGTCTGCCGCGACGACGAGCCGGTCTTGAGTTTCGGCGTGATGGGGGGCCACATGCAGCACCAGGGTCACGTGCAGATGGTGACGCGAATCTTCGACCACGGGGAGAATCCGCAAGCCGCCTCCGACGCACCGCGCTGGCACGTCACCCCCGGTTTCGAGGTGGCGTTGGAACCTGGGTTCGCGCCCGCCGTGGCCGCCGACCTTGCAAAACGGGGGCACACCGTGGCGATCGTCCCCACCGAAGGATTGTTCGGGGGCGCGCAACTCATCGCGCGTCTGCCCGACGGCGGCTACGTTGCCGCGTCGGATCACCGCAAGGAGGGTTGCGCGGTCGGTTACTAGGGGACTTGATCGTCCTTCGGCTCAAGCTTCAGCGCTGCCGAGTTCAAGCAGAACCGCAGACCGGTCGGGGCCGGCCCGTCCGGGAAGACGTGGCCCAAGTGGGCATCGCAACGGGCGCAGAGCACTTCGGTGCGCACCATGAACCACGACCGGTCCGCTTTCGTGCTCACAGCGTCGACCGACACGGGCTGGTAGAAACTCGGCCAGCCGGTACCGGAATCGTACTTGGTGGTCGAATCGAACAACGTCGTGCCGCAGCAGCGGCAGGTGTAGTTGCCCTGGGTCTTCTCATTCCAGTACTCGTTCGCGAATGCCCGCTCCGTGCCCGCCTTGCGCGCGACCCGGTACTGCTCCGGCGTCAGTTGCGCGCGCCACTCGGCGTCCGACTTCACGACTTTAGCCGGACGTTCGGCCGGCACCTTGGCCGGACGTTCGGCCGGCACTTTAGCCGGACGAGCGTCCGGCGCCCTCGCCGAAGAATCCTCGATGCCGACCTGCGCGGCCTTCTTCATAGCTTGCGTCCTGTAAACTTGGCGTAGCGCCTCACGGCCCAAGATTCTACGCGCAACGAGCCTCGTCATGACAGTCAACGACCCCGCCACCGTCAAGCCTTTCCCGTCCCACGCCCGGGCGCCGTTGGCGGTCGCCAAGTCGACCAAGCTCGCCGACGTCTGCTACGAGATCCGCGGGCCCGTGCTCGCCGAAGCGCATCGCCTGGAGGAAGAAGGACACCGCATCCTCAAGCTCAACCTCGGCAACCCGGCACCTTTCGGTCTCGAGGCACCCGAGGAAATCCTGCGCGATGTCATTCACAACATCCCGGCATCCACCGGCTACTGCGACGCCAAGGGCCTTTACTCGGCCCGAAAGGCCGTCATGCAGGAGTGCCAGCAGCGTGGTGTGCGCGGTGTCGATATCGACGACATCACGATCGGCAACGGCGTCAGCGAACTGATCTGCATGGCTATGCAGGGCCTCTTGAACGACGGCGACGAAGTCCTGCTACCGGCACCCGACTACCCGTTGTGGACCGCCGCGGTACGCTTGGCGGGCGGCGTTGCCGTGCACTACCGATGCGACGAGACGGCCGACTGGGCTCCCGACCTCGACGACATCCGGGCCAAGACCACTGATCGCTGCCGCGGCATCGTCGTCATCAATCCGAACAACCCCACCGGCGCCGTCTATGGGCACGACACCCTGGAGGACATCGTCGACTGGGCCCGGCGCCGGCAGCTCATCCTGTTCGCGGACGAAATCTACGACAAGATCATCTACGACGACGCCGTCCACCACCCCCTTGGGGCAATCTCGGACGATGTCCTCACGCTGACCTTCAACGGCTTGTCCAAGTCCTACCGGTCAGCCGGCTTCCGTTGCGGCTGGATGATTGTCAGCGGCCCTACCGAGCATGCGACGGACTACATCGAGGGTCTCGACATACTGGCCTCCATGCGGCTGTGCGCCAACGTGCCAGCCCAACACGCGGTGCAAACCGCCTTGGGCGGCTACCAGAGCATTCAGGAGTACATCGCGCCCGGCGGACGGCTATACGAGCAGCGGCGCATTGCCCACTCGATGCTCAACCAGATTCCCGGCGTCACATGCGTCGAGCCACAGGGCGCGTTGTACGCCTTCCCGAAGCTCGACAAGGCGCGTTTCAACATCGTGGACGATGAACGCTTCGTGCTCGACCTGCTGCGCAAGGAGAAGATCCTCGTCGTGCAAGGTACGGCGTTCAACCTGGACACGCCCGACCACTTTCGGCTGGTCTTCTTGCCGCAGGGGGACGAGCTGACCCGAGCCATCGCCCGCTTGGGAGACTTCCTGTCGTCCTATCGGCAATGAGGCGGCGGCCCTCTAGGAGACGTTCAGCAGGGCCAGCACGTGCTCGGCGATGGCCAGCGACGAGGTCAGCCCGGGCGACTCGATGCCGAGCAGGTTGACCAGCCCTGGGACGCCGTTGTCGGCCGGCCCGTCGACGACGAAATCCGCTGCCGGCTCGCCGGCGGGAGCTAGCTTCGGGCGCACGCCGGTGTAACCCGGATTGAGCCGCGACGGATCGAGGCCCGGGTAGTAGCGGCGGATGGCGGCGACGAAACGCTCGATGTCGACGTTGTCGAAGCTGTAATCGTCATCGTCCTGCCAGACCACGTCGGGACCGAACTTGGCCTGCCCGCCCATGTCCAGCGTCACGTGGACGCCGAGGCCACCGGCCTCGGCGATGGGGTAGACCAGGTGCGTGAACGGCGACCGGCCGGACAGCGTGAAGTAGTGCCCCTTGGCGAAGTAGCCCCGCCGCTCGCCGCCCAACCGGGCCGCCATCGCCGGCGCCGACAGGCCCGCCGCGTTGACCACCACCTCGGCATCGAGTGCGAAGTCCTCGCAGTGCACGCGCACACCGGACCTCATCCGTTCGAGGTCGGTCACCTCGGTGAGGAACGCGATCATGCCCCCGGCAGCCTCGATGTCCCCGACGAGGCTCAGCATGAAGGCGTGGCTGTCGATGATGCCCGTGGAGGGCGAATACACGCCGGCCAGTGCATCGACCTCTGGCTCCAGGGACAAGACCTCGTCGCGCGTCAACCACGGCAGGTCCCCAACACCGTTGATCCGGGCTTGCCGCCGGTAGTCTTCGAGCACCGCGAACTGTTCCTCGCCGGTGGCGACGATGACCTTGCCGAGGCGCTTGTGGGGGACGTTGTGAGTGCGACAATGCTCGTAGAGGAGCGCCTTGCCACGTACGCACATCGCGGCCTTCATGGAACCCGTCGGGTAGTAGATACCGGCGTGGATCACTTCCGAGTTGCGGCTCGACGTCTCCGACCCGATGACGTCATGGCGTTCCAGGATCAGGACATCGCGACCGCTAAGCGCCAATGCGCGGGCAGCCGCCAAGCCCACCACGCCGGCGCCAATCACCACGGCGTCGCAACGTTCCGCCACCGGCGACCCTTACGTCGAAGGCACGGCCAGCGACGGCGAACCGCCGCGCTTGCGTATAACGAACCTATAGAGTTCGCCATCGCGGGTTGATCGCGCTAGCTCGTGCCCCATGAACCGGCAGAAGTTCGTGAAATCCCGAACCGTCGAGGGGTCGGTCGCCACCACCGACACGGTCTCTCCCGGTGCCATCGAACGCACCTTGTTGCGCACGATCATCAGCGGCTCTGGACAGATCAGTCCGACGGCGTCGATGGCATGGTCCGCAGCGTTGCCCATGCGCGCGATTCTACCGTTCTTGAATCGTGCTGAACCTCGCGCTCAAGGTGCTTCTGGGCCACTGTCCGCCGGCAGAATACGGCGCAACCAATCGTTACAAACACGCCTTGACTGCGCCCCTGCCCAAGCCGACACTCGCAAGTCTTGGAAGTCGACTCTTTTCGACGAGACCGCATTGAGGCAGTGGCAACGTAACCGCCCGTTCGGCGCGCCTCTCTTGCCGCGCGTGCGGATTCCCTTGAGCCAGCCGCTGGCTGCCGGTCGCCACCGACTTAAGCCGTACTCGTCGCTTGGTCGCGCATTTGCCGCCGTACTCTGTCTCGGCTACGTGCTGGCTACCGAGACCGTCGCCTCCGCAGCGCAAACCACGGCACCCGACTCCGACAGTCAACAAGCGGTCGAAGACGCCGCAGCGCGCGTCGAACTGTCGGAGTACGTGGAAGCCATCAATGTCGTCGAAGCCGCCATCGAAGCGATCGAGCAACGCACCAACCGCTACGATTTGAGCCTCGTTCGGCCACTCGTCGTCCTGGGCGATGCGCTAGCCGGCGTCGGGGACACCGAGGGCGCGTTCGGTGCGTACGACCGCGCCTTGCACATCGCCCGCGTGAACCGCGGCCTGCATCACCCGAGCCAAGTCCCGATCGTCTACCGCGAAGCCCGTTTGCTGGCCAACCTCGACAAGTGGAAGGCGGCCAACACCCGTCACGAGTACGCCTACACGATCCTGTTGCGCAGCTATGGCGGCGACAGTCCCGAGTTGCTACCGGGCCTCTTCGCGTTGGCGGACTGGTACATGTCGAACTACAACATCTTTTCAGCGCGTGCCCTCTACGAGCACGCGACCAGCGTGGCGACTAGGCACTTGCGCACAGACCACCCGGCAAGAATCCGTGCGCTGCGCAGCGTCGCCGCAACGTATCGCAACGAGCGGTTCCCGCCTTTCTATACGCGTCGGCGCGACGAGCAGGGCTCAACGCTTGGCTCCTACGCCGGGTTCCAATACCGACCGACGAACAACCCGTCCGTCAACAGCTTCGCCAAGGGCGAGCGTGCGCTGATCGAGGTGATCAACATCGTCCAAGAACGCGACGGCGGCGGCGGCGACGATGTCGCCAAGGCGATGCTGGAACTCGCGGATTGGTTCATCATGTTCGAGAAGCACTCGCGCGCGACGTCGCTTTACCGCCGCGTCTGGGAGTTGCTGCAATCCAAGCCGGACTTGCGCGACCGTACGTTCGCGAAGCCGACGGCGCTCTACCTGGCGTTGCCGAGCGACCCGTCCAAGCCCGACCGCGCCGACGAGAACGACGCTCTCGAGGGCGTGATCGAGCTGTCCGTGGACATCGACCCACGCGGTTTCGTCAGTCACATCGACACGTTGCGCTCGGAGCCCAAGGATCTCATGGACTTCAAGGTTCGCCGGGCCCTCAAGCGCGCCCGTTACCGACCGGCCTTCGACGGGCAGCAGCCGCTGGCGACCGAGGATGTCCGCATCAAGCATTCATTCGTTTACTATTCTGCGGCCCACGCGGCCGGCAGCGGCGGCGAAACCTCCGTTGCCCATCGCGGTCAAACTCGCGCAGACAGGGCCGATCGGTAGGAGAACGTCCAAGGTGGTGGGAGCCAAGGAGTTATTGACGGCGACACGATCGCCCGCATCCCCGCGTGGCGGGACGCGCGTGGCCGTGGGGTTGATCGCTGCTGGCGTGGTGGTCACGGCGCTGACGGTGGCCGGATGCCAAACGCCGATCATGCCGCCGATGCCCTCGCCGTCGATGCCGTCGCCTTCCGTGCCATCCCCGTCGTCGATGCCATCCCCGCCGAGCCCCCCCAGCTTGCCTTCGCCGAGCCAGTCGCCGCCGAGTCGCATGCCGTCGCCGCCGACGCCGTCGAATTCCCGCCCGTCCCTGCCAACGCCGTCGCAGACACCGTCGAGTTCACCTTCAACACAGAGCCCGCCCCCGCCCCCGCAGTCGCTGCCGCGGCCTAACGACGCATCGACGCCGAGCAATCCATCCTCGGACCCCACCATGAGCGATCCGCGCTCGCGCCCCAGCCGTTCGTCCGACGGCGAAAACTCGCCCCAGCAGGCCGAACGCCAACCGGGCGAGGAGAACCGGCAGGAAGGCGCAGACCAGTCCGTTCCCGGTGGTCCGCAGCAGGCAACGGGCGAGGCCGAGCCCGCTGGCGACCGCGACCAAGCCAATGCGGGGTCACCAGAGCAAGGCGACGACCAACAAGCGGGTGGCGAACCCGGACGCGAGCAAACCGAAGGTGACGACGGCTGGGAAACAAGCAACGACCTACCGGGTGTCATCGGCCCGCAAGGCCCGGAAACGCCTTCCGCGGCGACTGCACAAGGAGAGCAGACCGGTGCTGACGGCGAGGACGAAGAGCGCGCCGCCGGCGACGAAGACAATCCAGGCGGTGCCGGCGACGAGGACCGCGTGGCAAGCGGCGGCGAGGTCGACGAGGGCGAAGGCGGGGCTGCCGAGGAGGACGGCGACGGCGGCCGCGGCGACGAACTCGCGCGCGCCTTGGAAGACCTCGACGGTGAGATTCTCGACGAACGCCTTGCCGCTGGTCGCCCGGACGCTGTTGCCAGCGGCGCGATCGCGAGCACGACCGGCGGCGGCGTCCAGCAAGCGGACGGCAAAGTGGGCCAAGGCACTTCGCAGTCGGGCGGCGGTGACATGCCCGGGCGACGCTCGGTCGCGTCGAGACCACCGGCCACGCCCAATCCCCCCTTGCCCGCCAGGCCCGACACCCCCGACGCTAGGGATGACGACGTCGTCGCCCGACAACTGCGCGAGGCAGCCATGGCCGAAACGGACCCGGAACTGAGGGAACGACTTTGGGAAGAGTACGAGCGCTACAAAGCCGGTCTCTAGCAGTTCGAAGGCCGGACTGCGGACGCGAACGGCAAGCCGTTCGTGGGCGTCCGCGCACGGGTCAAGGTGCAACGCTTAAGCGAGCGCTCACTGTCGGGACGGTCGTAGCCGTGCTCGGCGGCTGCGCCTCGCACACCGTTCGCGTGGTGGACATGACGCCGCCACAGCAATTCGACCAGGTTGTCGACGAGACGCTCCTGCTCGACGTCGGCGTGGCGGTGTTCGACGCCAACGTGCCGGAGGTCTTCGATGACCAAGTCGCGCAGAACATCACGCCAGAGGTGCGCCGCGCCGAGGCCAACTACATGGCCTACTTCGCCAAGAACCTGTTGCAGTCCACGGGCAACTGGGGCGCCGTCCGGGTAGTCCCACGCGCCACGCATGCTGTCGACGTGACCTTGACCGGGACGATCGTCCATTCCGACGGCGAGCGCATGATCCTGCACGCTCAAGTCCGCGACGCGCGTGGCACGGTGTGGTTCACCAAGACCTACGAGGCCTTGGCAAGCAAGTACGCCTACGGCGACCTCGTCCCCGTCGGCATCGACCCGTTCCATACGATCTACCGCAACGTCGCCGACGACATGCTCACCTACCGTAAGGCCTTGCCCGACGCGACCGTCCAGGCGATCCGCACTACCGCGGAAATGCGGTTCGCCCGCGATTTCTCGCCCGACGCGTTCGAAACCTACGTGGTCCAAGGAGACACCGGCAGTTTCGTGCTCCAGCGCCTCCCGGCCGAGGACGATCCGATGCTCGACCGCGTGCGCAAGGTGCGCGAACGCGAGTACCTCTTCATCGATACGCTCGACGAGTATTTCGAAGACTTCAGCGCGCGGATGTATCCCACCTACCAAGACTGGCGGCAAGCCACGTACAGCGAGGCCATCGCCTATCGCGAGCAGCGGGAGAAGGCCAAGCGGCGAGCCATCGCCGGCGCCGTCGGTATTGCGGCCGGCGCAGCCGCGCAGATGAGCGACACGACGCTCACCCGCTACGGGGGCGCGGTATCGATCATCGGCGGAGCGGCTGCAGTCGGCCGCGGCATCCAAGCCTTCGCCGACGCCAAGGTACACAGCGAAGTGCTGCAGGAACTCGGTTCGTCCGCCGAGGCGGAAATCTCCCCACACACGATCGAACTCGAGAACCGCACCTTGAGCCTGCAGGGCACCGTCGAGGACCAGTACGAACAGTTGCGGGTCGTGCTCAAACGCATCTACTACGAGGAACTCGGCCTGGTGCTCCCCGCCGAGGATGCCGTCGACGCCGACGACGAGCGTGCGGCCCCAGCCGCCCAAGCGCAGAACAGTGCCGAGATCCTCGCCGACGGCACGCTCGATGGCACCTGACGAACCCACCTACATAGAGCCCGTTGCTGCGCCACTGACCCGTGGTGGCGGTCGCGGACGCGGCCTCGTCGGCGGCGACACACGCGGCCTCCTGTCCCGGTTCTCGCCACGGGCAATATGGTTCGGGGCTGTCATGGTCCTGCTCGGCGGCGCGCTGGCCTTCGTGGTCATCAGCCTTCCCGACCGCGTCACCACGCCGACGCCGAAGGCACCAGCCAATGTCGCCACAGGCAGCCCGCCGAGCGCGGACACCACCCCGGCTTCGGACGAAGCCGCAGCTTCCGACGAAATCGTCCCACCGTTCCGCGCGGAGCAAATCGCGTTGGCACGGGAGCAGGCGCGCGAGAAGCTCCGCGACTTCGTGGATCTGCAGTTGACGCTCGAGAACGACTTCAACATCGCCACTTGGGGCGCGGACGAACTCGCACGTATCAAGGATCGCGCTAGTACCGCTGATGCCCTATTCATCGACGAGAAGCTCGATGCCGCGATCGACGAGTACGCTGCGGCTCTCGCCGATTTGCAGGCCTTGGCCGCCAAGGGCGAAACGCTATTCGAGGAGGCCGTGACCGTAGGCTTAAAGGCACTCGCGGCACGCGATGTCGAGGCCGCGAGCAGGGCTTTCGATCAAGCACTGGCCATGCGCCCCGAAAACAGCCGCGCGAACGCCGGTGCGCGCCGCGCAGCCGCGCTGCCCGACGTCATCGCCGAGTTGCGTGAAGCCGAACGCGCAATCCTTCGCGGGGAGTACGACACGGCCCACCGCCACGTCGCCGAGGCGCGCCGGCTCGACCCGGAAACCACCGGTCTCGGCGAGCTGTCGTCGCAGATCGCCTCCGCACGAACCGCCAAGCGTCGCGACGCCCAATTGTCCAGCGCGTTCGCCGCCTTGGCCGCCGGGCGGCATGAAGCAGCCTTGGATGCTTTCGACAAGGTATTGAAGGAAAGCCCGGCGAATGCCTCGGCATTGGCTGGTCGTCAGCAGACCGTCCAGGCGCAAACCCTGGCCGCGATCGACCGGCTACAGGCAAAGGCACTGGCCGAAACCCAAGCCGAAGACTGGGAAGCGGCGCTCGAGAGCTACGACGCGGTGCTCGCCATCGATTCATCGCTGCAGTTCGCACGCGACGGCAAGGCAGTGATCCGCGAGCGCGTCATGCTGATCCGTGCCATGGACTCCGTCCTCGCCGACCCGGGCCAGCTTTCCTCCGACCAGGAATTCGCGGCGGCCAAGGAGACGCTCAGGTTGGCGGATGAGCAGGCGGACGCCGGCGGCGCGTTTGCGATGCGCCTCGCCGAGTTCCGCGACCTCCTAACGCGCAGCGCCGAACCCGTACCGCTGGTCCTTGTATCCGACAACGCGACCGAGGTGACCATCCACAAGGTCGGCGCCCTCGGCGCCTTCGAACGCCACGAGTTGGCCCTGCGGCCTGGTCGCTACGTCATCGTGGGCAGCCAAGTCGGGTGCCGCGATGTGCGCAAGGAGATCGTCCTATCCTCGGGCATGGCCCCGGTCGACATCCGCTGCGCGGAACGGATCTGACGCAAGCGACCGAACCACGGTCGACGAGAGCGAACTGGCGTGGCTGAGCACGACACCGTCCGGGACGACCGGATTGAAGCGGTTGAGTTCAAACCAACGGCCGCCGCCGGGCGTGACCGCTCGAACTGGTTCACGCCACGGCGCATCGTCGTCGTCGCCAGCGTCGCCGGCATCGCATGGATATTGTGGTTCATCTTCACGGCCAAGTCGGTGCGCTTCGAGGTCGAACCGCCGCCCGACTCGCTCTCGGTGGATGACGGGTTGGCGTTCCAGCTTGGCGATACGCATTTGCTGCGTCGCGGCACTTACCGCGTGCGCGCTACGCTCGCGGGGTACCACCCGATCGATCGGCAGATCGACATCGGCGTCGAACGCAACCAGACGTTCCCGTTGGCCATGACCAAGCTGCCAGGACGAGTCCGCTTCGAGGTCGACCCCGTTGGGGCAACGGTCGACGTCGAAGGCTTCGAGACGCCCCGCGAAGCACCGTTCGAAGCATCGGTCCCGGCCGGCCCGCACGTCGCGATCGTCCGCCACGAGCGCTACCAAGAAGCCACGGTCGCATTCGAAGTCGAGGGCATGGAGCGACAACAGACGGTGACGGCGGCCCTCGCGCCGAACTGGGCGGACGTGCTGATTCCCACACGGCCCCCGGGTGCCGAAGTGCTCATCGACCGCGCCGCGTCGGGTTTCACCACGCCAGGCCCGGTGCCCATTCTCGCCGGCGAACATCGCATCTCCGTCAAACTCCCCGGCTACCAAACGTGGACCGACATCCTCTACGTCGAGGCCGGCCAGGATCGCACCTTGCCCGCCGTCGACCTGGTCGTGGCCGACGGCCTGGTCGAGGTCGACTCGAGTCCCCGCGGCGCGAGCATCACGGTGAACGGCAGCTATCGCGGCGTAACGCCGCTCGAAGTCGATGTCGCCCCGAACCGCAGCCACGAGTTCCGGGCGTTCAAGGTCGGCTTCGACTCCAAGACGCGCGTCGTCACGGTGCCTTCGGGTCAGCAAAGGTCCATTGCGTTTTCCTTGAATGCCCTGCGCGGTGACATCGCTGTCGAGGTCCTCCCCGACGACGCCGGACTCTGGATCGATGGCAAACTCCACGGTACGGCGAGCGGCACCGTCACCCTCACCGCAGTGCCCCACGAAATCGAGATCCGTAAGGAAGGCTACGCCGGCTACCGCAAGACGGTGACGCCGCAGCCGGGATTCACGCAAGCGCTGCGCGTTAGGCTGCTGACCCTGGAAGAAGCCCGTATGGCCGCCCTGAAACAGGTCCGGGCGACCAGCCAGGGCCATGAACTCGTGCTGCTAAGCCCCGGCCGCATCCGCATGGGCGCCTCCCGCCGCGAGCCTGGACGACGCGCCAACGAGGTGCTGCGCACTGCCGAGTTGACCCGCCTGTACTATCTCGGTCGCCACGAGGTGACCAACGGGCAGTTCCGGGTGTTCGCCGCCGGCCACTCCTCGGGCGACTACCAGAACATCGATCTCAACGGCGATCGGCAGCCCGCCACGGGCATGTCCTGGCAGGAAGCCGCGCTGTACTGCAATTGGCTGTCCCGCCAGGACCGCTTAGAGCCGTTCTACACCGTGGAGTTCGGCAAGGTCGTCGGGTTCAACCCGGACGCCTTGGGCTACCGCATGCCAACCGAGGCCGAATGGGCATGGGCAGCGCGCTCGGTCGAGAACGAGGAGGAGCCGCTGCGATTCGCCTGGGGCGACCGCTTGCCGCCACCAGAGCGGCACGGCAACTATGCCGATCAGGCCGCGTCCCACATCGTGGCGCGGATCGTCCTCGGCTTCAACGACAACTACAACGTCAGCGCACCGATCGGGACATTCCCGGCCAACGCCAAGGGTATCTACGACCTCGGCGGCAACGTGGCCGAGTGGGTGAACGACTACTACGAGATCCCGACGGCCGCTGAAACCCTGAACCCGCTAGGACCGGCCGAGGGGGACTACCATGTGATCCGCGGCGCAAGCTGGCAGAAGGGGACGGTCACCGACATCAGGCTTTCGTTTCGGGACTACGGCGCGGAAGGTCGCCAGGATTTGGGTTTTAGGATTGCGAGGTTTGCCGAATGATCACCCGTGTCGGCTGGGCAAGCCTAATGGCCATGTCGCTGGCCTTGTCGCCCACGTCATGGGCGCAAGAGGAGGACCAAAAGGCGTCCGACGCCACGACGGAAACCAGGCTGCCATCCGATCCCGAACCAGGGCCGGACGAAGGTGTCGAAAAGGAGAGCGAATCGTCCGCAAGCACGGACCCCACGGACGCCGTGGACGAGTCCAACGACGCCGACGACGCCGACCCTGGCGACGAGTCAGGACCGCCCAAAGGCGAGCCGGCTGCCGAGGTTTTCGTACCTACCGAGGAGATCTCCGAGGACTTCGCCGTGCCATTTCCGGTAGACATCTGATGGGAACATGAAAAAAACGCTGCCGTTCGAGTTCATCTACCAGGTCATCGCCCTGGTGGTGGCCGTCATCGCCGTGCACCTGGTCTACGTCACGGTGGTCCGGCCCAATGCGGAGGCCGTCCTGGCCGCGCAGGCTGTGCAGGCCGAGGTCGAGGAGGACTATGTCCCCGACAGGTCGCTCTACGTCGTCTTGAAAGACTACGAGCAGGAGGGTTGCTTCATCCTGGCCATATGGGCGATGGCGATCATGGGCCTGAAGGCCCGCAACTCCCTGCGCGAACGACGGATGCTCCAGCAAAGCTACATCGAGGTGACCGAGGGCATGAGCATCCTGCCCGAGGACACCCGCGAGTATTCGCGACCCCTGCAAGCGCTTCCCGAAGACGTCCGTCGCAACCTGCTGCCCCGCGCGCTACTTGCAGCGCTGCAACGATTCGCGTCCACCCGCAACGTGCAGGACGTGTCCACGGCCGTGCGCGCCGTGTGCGAGACGGAGTCGGATCGGCTGGATAGCGAATTGGCCATGGTGCGCTACATCGCCTGGGCGATCCCGTCGATCGGCTTCATCGGCACGGTCCGCGGCATCGGCCAGGCACTCGGCCAGGCCTACCAGGCAGTCGAAGGCAATATCGCCGGCGTGACCGCCAGCCTCGGCGTGGCGTTCAACTCGACGTTCGTCGCCTTGGTCATCAGCATCTTCGTGATGTTCCTGATGCACCAGCTACAACTCATCCAAGAGCGGCTCGTGCTCGACACCCAGCACTACTGCGACGACTCCCTGATCCGCCACATGCAGGTGCGGTGACCGTGTTGCTACTCGACATCAACGACACCGAGATCACCCTGAGCCGTGACGGCGAGGTGTTGTATGCCGAGCCGGGCATCGCCTTGGTCGAACGGGCCCGTACGCAGTTCGGCAGCGAAGCATCGGCCCAGTCGCGCCTGCATCCCCGGCAGGCCCACAACGAATTCTGGCAGCGCCTGAATGCGGATCCAGTGACGCCCGCCGGGCGCGGCGTGGCGAACCAAGCCGATCTCGTCTACCTGCAACTGCGCGCTATTCGCGAAGCCGCCCGCCTTGACCGCGCGGACCTGGTCGTCGCAGCACCCTCCACCACGACCCCTGCACAACTCGGACTGCTGCTCGGCATCGCGGCCGAGGCCGGATTCGACGTCCGCGCTGTCGTGGATGCAGCCGTCGCCGCCGCGAGCACCCAGTCGTTGACCGGTAGTTGCCGCTTTGTCGACGTCGGCCTGCATCGGGCCTTCGTCACCCAAATCGACCTCCAGGACGGCGAGACCGTCACACGCGGCACCGTGGACGAAGTCCCGGCCGCCGGGTTCGCCGCGCTTGTCGAAGGCTGGGTCGATACCGTGGCGGACAATTTCGTCGAGACCACACGCTTCGACCCGCTACGCATCGCCGCGACCGAGCAGCAGGTTTTCGACCTACTCCTTGCGGGCGTGCAGTCGAACAGCGCTGAAATCGCGGTTGCGGTGGAACACGAAGGTGTGTCGCGGGAGGTGAACATCTCCCGGCGAGCGTTGGCGGAAAAGTCCCAACAGCGCTACGGCCTGCTTGCGACCGCCATCGGGGCGCCGTCCACCCTCCTCGTCAGCCACCGGGTGCGTCGTCTGCCGGGTGTAACCGCCAGCCTGCAGGAGGCGGGCCACCAGATCGTTGCGCTGCCAGCGGATGCCGTTGCCAGTGCCGTGCAACGGCATGGGGACGTGTTCGCGCCAGACGCGGGAGGCGCCAAGCTGATCTCGAATCTCGCGCTGTTGTCGGCCCCCGCGGAGTCCGCAGCCACACAGCGCGCCCAACCGACCCATCTGCTGTGTGGTGCGTTGGCACTTTCGCTCGCGGACGAGACCGATGCCGACGAGCATCCCGCAAGTACACGTCAAGCGGCGGGTTTCCGGATCCTCAAGGACAGTGCTGGATTCCGGGTCGTGCCGAACGCGGACGCCCAGGTTCGATTCAACGGCGAACCGCTGGACTTCGATCGGCCAGTCCACGCCGGGGATCGAATCGAGAGCGACGGCGACCAGTTTCAACTCATCCGTGTCGTGGTGGCCGAACGGTAGGACGGAACCATGGCGCGAACGGTCAAGCGACGTTTCACGGTCTTTTCGCTGTCCTTCCTCGACGTGATGTCCTGCGGGTTCGGCGCGGTCGTGCTGATCTTCCTCGTCATCAACCACCGGATCGACACCCAGACGCCGGATGTCGATCGTGAAGCGTTGGCCGAGTCACGCAAGCTCGACTACCTCATCGAGACCGGCCAGAAGGACCTGGTGGATCTCCAGGAACGCGTCGAAGACACGCGCCAACGCGTGGCGGATGCGCGGCGGCAACTGCTGGCCACGGTCGTCGATCGCGACCGGCGCAAGGACGATGTCGAGGATCTCGAAGCGCGAACCATCGCTGCCCGCGAGAGCATCGAGGAGCTCAAGACCGACGTCGAGACCCGCGAGCGCGACGTCCGGCGCCTGCAGGCGGAGGAGGAAGCCCAAGAAGGCTCGAAGGTGCGCGCGATCGAGGGCGAGGGGGATCGCCAATACCTGACGGGCCTCTTCGTCGGCGGCCGGCACATCCTGATCGCCCTCGACGTGTCCGCGAGCATGCTCGATGAGACGATCGTGCAGGTGATTCGGCGCCGCAACATGGCTCCCGAGCGGCAACGCACCGCGCCGAAGTGGCGGCGGGCGGTGCGCACGGTGGAGTGGCTTGCAGCCCAGGTTCCGCTCGACAGCAACTTCCAGATCCTGCTTTATTCCGAGGACGCGCGGTTCGTACTGCCGGAGCAGATGTGGCATCCCGCTACGGACCCGGACGCGCTCGAGAATGCCCTCGACCTGCTCGACGACACCGTGCCGAGCGGCGGCACGAACTTCCATGCCCTGGTCGAGGCCATCAACACGTTGCGCCCGTTCCCGGACAACGTGTTCCTGATCTCCGACGGTTTGCCAACGCGCTCAGCGGACGAACCGCGTCGATCCACCGTCACCGGGCGTCGGCGCCTGAGGCTGTTCGAGGACGCCACGCGGCGCCTGCCGAGGGACACGCCCATCAACGTGATCCTGTTCCCCCTGCAAGGCGATCCGATGGCGTCCGCAGCGTACTGGCAGCTTAGCCGGGCGACCGGCGGTACCTACATGTCGCCATCGGCGGACTGGCCATGATCCGCCGCGAACTCGAAGAGATCGGACTGTCCTTCCTGGACGTCATCTGCTGCGGCTTCGGCGCCATCATCCTCCTCTTGATGATCGTCAAGGTGGTTGAGCCCATCGTCCTCGAGGATCCGGATATCAACCTCGAAGGCGTGGTCGCCCAAAAGCGCGACTCGTTGAACGAGATCCAGGGCCAGACGCGCGAACTGACCCGTCAATTGACCGATGAAGAGCGCCAACTGGCCCAGGAGTTGAGCGAACTCGCCCGCGTGGAGAGCGAACTGTCGGACATCCTGGCCCAGTTCGAGGCGACGCGGGACGAGTCGGAGCGACAGATCGAGGCGCGTTCGCAATTCGCACGCACCAAGCAGGAACTGTCCGAAGAGATGGAGCGGCTGCTGGGCCTCGATTTCACACGCACGACCAACACCATCGGCGGCATCACGGTCGACAGCGAGTACATCATCTTCGTGATCGACACGTCGGGCAGCATGTTCAGCTACGCGTGGCCGCTGGTGCAGCAGAAGGTCAGCGAGACGTTGCGGATTTATCCCCGTGTCAAGGGCATCCAGGTGATGAACGACATGGGCGACTACATGTTCAGTCAGTACGCGGGCCAGTGGATTCCCGACTCCGCCGCGATCCGGCGTGGCATTGTCGAACGCATGCGCAACTGGAACGTGTTCTCGAATTCGAGCCCGGTCGAAGGCATCGAGCGCGCCATCAACGCGTTCTATGCTGAAGACAAGAAAATCAGCATCTACGTGTTCGGCGACGACTTCCAAGGGCAGTCGGTGGAGAGGGTCGTCGACCGCGTCGACCGGATGAACCGCGTCGACGAGACCGGCGCGAGACGCGTGCGCATCCATGCCGTCGGCTTCCCCGTCGTCATCGGCACGGCCGGCGGAACCCGTTTCGCCAGCCTGATGCGCGAACTGACCTACCGCAACAATGGCACCTTTGTCGCCCTGCCCTCTTTCGAGTAGGCTTCGTGCCATGTCGCCAACGTGGCGGACCACCAGAGCGCGAAGCATGTGTAGCCAACACCTCGAGTTCCGGCGACTGTTCTGTGCGAGGGGCGGACCCCTCGCGCTCCTCGTCCGACTCGGAGCCGTGGGTTTGGTTGCAGCCGCAGCCGTCGGTTGCCAAAGCGGCGCCTCGGTCACGGTCGACATCAGTGTCCCGCGTCCGCTCGTCCAACCGCTCAACGTGGACATGGGCGTCTACTTCGACGACCAGTTGAAGAACTACGTGCACGAGGAGGAACTCGAGGACTACGGCGACTACCGCATCGACATCGGTGCATCGCAGGTGCCGGTGTTCGCCCAGGTCTTCGACGCGATGTTCGACCGCGTCGTCCCGGTGACCCAGGAGACGACCGCTGCGGAGCGGGAGGAGGACGGCCTCGCAAGTGAGCCTGATGAAGCTGCTTCGGGCGTGGTCATGTTTCGTCCCGTCGACGGGCCTAGGATCTCTGTCGATGGCATCCTCGCGCCGAGCATCGACGAGGTGCAGTTCGCGATCCCCGACCAGACCGGCGGCGAGTTCTACGAAGTCTGGATTCGCTACAACCTCAAGCTCCTGGGTGCCGACGGCGCCTTGCTCGGAGAGTGGCCGGTCATCGGCTACGGCAAAGCCAACCAGCGCAACTACGGCGCTATCGACCAAAAGGAAATCGCCCTCAACGAGGCCACGATCTGGGCGTTGCGCGATGCCGCCGCGTGGCTATCCTTCCAGTTCCCCGACCAGGCGGAGGTGCAGACATGGCTAACCAGCTTAGAGGGGGTACCGTGATTCCTCGTGTCTCGTCCGTCGCGCTGATCGCGCTCGCGCTTTGTGCGGCCGGCTGCGGTGTCCAGACGACGGTACAGGAAGTCCGGCAGGCGCAAACCGACCTTGGCGAGGACGCCATCGTCATCCTGTCCCGCAAACACAAGACGCAAGGCGAGACCGAGGACGACTTCGTCGCTTGTGTCGCCGACGGCGTCAACGGCGGCAACGACGGCCTGCGCGTGCTACCCGCCCGGGACTTCGTCGACGCAACCTTCCCCTGGTTCGAGCCGCGCACCGCACCCCGGACCATGGACGACCTGGCTGGCGTCATCGGCCGGCCGCTGATCTCCGAGCGCATCCAGGAGATCGGCGTGCGCTACCTCGTCTGGATCGAGGGCACGACGCAGCGCTCGGACGAAAGCGGCACGTTGCAGTGCACCGTCGTCAGCGGCGGCATACCCGCGTGTTTCGGGTTCCTGTCGTGGGAGAACGGCTCCAACTACGAAGCGTCGGTGTGGGATGTCTTCCAAGGCATGAACGTTGGCACGTTGAGTTCCGAGGCCTCGGGCACCAGCTTCGTCCCCGCCGTGGTCGTCCCGTTGCCGTTCATCGCGCGCGTGCGCCAGGCCGCGTGCACCAAGCTGTCCGACCAGATCAAGGGATTCCTCGGCCCGACCGCATAGCGGCGCGCCCTACGGCGCGCTGTAGCGAGGTGTTCGACTGTCGCGCCTGCCAGAACGTCAGGGGCGGATTTCCAACACCTCGCCGGTCGTGCGCGACGGTTCCACGGCGTACCACTCCCTGAGTGTCGTCCGCCAGTCCTCCTTGGCACAAAGGTCGGCCAACTCGTAGAACGTCGGCCGACCGGGGTCGGATAGGACGATCCGCTTCACGCCGCTGCCGATACCGCGGCGCACCAGTTCAAAGAGCGGCTTCACCATGCTGTCCCAGAAGCAGATGTCGGAGCCGATCAGCAACTGTTCCTGCGCCAGCGCATCTTCGCTCAAGTTGTTGAAGTTGGCTTCCAGCGGTGCGACCTCGACGCCGTTGAGGGCCGCGATCACCTCCATGTAGGGGAACACGTTCTTGTCCATGTCGAGACCCGTCACCTTGGCTTTGAAACGGCGGGCGCAGAACACGGCCCCGGGACCCCAGCCGCACCCGAGTTCCATGACGCGCATGCCTCGTCGTACCGGGTTGTGCAGCAGGTAGTCCATCAACAGGAAGCTCGCCTGCCACGTCTTGTTGCCGTGGATCGACGGCTCGTAGACCCGTTTCAGGCGCCGGATCAACCGGTGCTGGGAGCTCAGCAGGTACATGCCGTAGGCTTGGTAGATGTGTTCCTCCGGCAAATGCTCAAGCTCGGGCATGGCGGATTCCAGGACGCTGACGAAGGCACATATTACTAGGGGGCCGACGAGGAACCGCCGGCCAGCGCGGCGTTGAGCACGCGCTGCGCGAACACGGCGTTGACCCCGACGCCGTTGCTCGACGTTGTTAGGGCTCGGCGGTTCGGGTGGAGGCCCTGTCGCGTCCTGGCAATCAACGACCGGTAAGCCGGGATACCGGCCGGTTCGTCGCCGTGCACGAGCCAGATCTCGCGCCAGTCGTAGGCGAAGGACCGCAGGAGTCTCGTGTACGCGGCCACCAACGCGGCATCGTTGGTGGCATTGGCCGAAAAATCGGCGATCAGGTCATCGACGAGAGCGGTGCACTCGCCCGGCGCCATCACGGCCGCGTTCGCGAAACGCTCCACTCTGAGCGGTGCCGGTTTGCCCGGTGCGAAGGGCACGAAGGCCGCATTGGCGCCCGTCTCGGCGGGATCCGCATCCTCCACGGTGGCGACGAGGTCCCAGAACCGCGACGAGCCGGACGTGTCGATCACCAAGTGGATACGGGTGGCGCTGCTCGCATTCACCACGCGATGGCGGCGCCAGGAATCGAATATCCAGCACTCGCCGGCGGCCATGTGGATGCGATCCTGGCCGCAATGGAACATCACCG
Source organism: Candidatus Azotimanducaceae bacterium (assembly GCA_965203685.1). Lineage (GTDB taxonomy): Bacteria > Pseudomonadota > Gammaproteobacteria > Pseudomonadales > Azotimanducaceae > VXYL01. The sequence goes on along the minus strand of OZ241908.1, from coordinate 2,071,307 downwards.
TGCGGTTCGTGATCACCGGGATGTGAATCCGCACACGGCTGTACCAGTGATAGTTGAAGTCCACGTGCAGGCTGACTTCACTATTCCCCTCGAGCTTCATCAATCGCGACCGCGACAGGACCTCCCCGAAACTGGACATCACTTGCCGGACGTACGGGCAGCGGTCGAGATGCGGCGTCGGCGCCTTTGCGCCTTCAAAGGAGTCGTTGTCGCCGCCGCCGCTCGAGATCAGCGCGATCGCCGAGTTGCCCGGCAACCCGCTCGGATGCCGCATCCACGCCGCTTCATCGAGCGCGCTGGCCTCCGCCGCGAGCCGCGCCGCGTCGAACCGATACGGCAGCCGGATGAATGGTTTCGCTAGCCGCACGTCGGCACCTCGTAGTCCAAGCGGGCAAAGTCCTCCGCATAGAATGCTGCCACGGTCGCGCCGAGTTCCGCATCGAAGATGTCGCGGTAGTCGGCGTGCCTCGCCGCGTTGCGGACATCGAGGGCGCGCCGCTCGACGCCAATCCGGTCGCACACCTCGTCGAACGAGTGCTGCAACGTCTCGAAGCGGCCGACGTAGTCCATGCCAAGCTCCCCGCTTGCCGTGGTCAGCATCGCCACCTGTGGTCGGACCAGGACGCGGGCGCGAAACCTCGGTCGCACGATGGCGCGCTTCATGAACGCTTGCTCGCGGCCGGGATAGTGCGGGTCGCGGCGATTCAGCATCGCGCAAACCGACACGAAGCGATCGAACGGGTGGCGCACAAAGGCGAATTTGAAGTAGTCGCGACAGACGGACGCTGGAAGATGCGCGACCGCCTGGGCCAGAGAGATGTGGCCGTGGCCGAGTCGCGCCAAGGGCGGCACGGGCAGCGCAACGCGTTCCGTCAGCGCCTCCTGCCGCCAATCCTTGGGGCCGAGTGTGTCGGCCAAGGCGGCACGCACGGCATGCGTGGCCGTCCTCGGCACAGCGAAGAACACGAACCGGTGCCGGTGCGACACGATCATTGCTGCCCGGACCCCGACGCGTCCGCCGTCCAGCGCTCGAAGTATCCCGCGTAGCTGCGTCGAATGGTGAGGTCGAACGACGAGTTCTCACGGCACGCGATCAACGCCGCGGTCTTGGCAAACACAGTTTGCACGCAGCGACCCGGACCGAACTCCCGCTCGTCGAAGTCGTAGGGAGAGGCCTTCATCAGAACTTCCGCCGCCGCAGGCCCCCCCAGGTTGTAACGTATGTAGCCCGAGCTCACATCGACGACGGCACCGGCACCGTCGAGCGCGCTCCGCAGGCGACCTTCGAGGTCGCCTTCCGCGCCTGCGGTGACGGTCACCAGCCACTCGTCGGGACCGAGCCAATAGACCGCCAAGTCGGCACGGATGGTGTACGTGCATGGCGTTTGCGGCAACGCGAGGCCCATCACGTGCGCCACGGTTGGCGCGGCCGTCGCACTGGTCCGTAGGCGCAGATTGAGCAGCCCGCAGGCCGGCAATCTCGCGAGGACGGCACCGTCAGCCATGCTGCCGCTCTCCGTCCGGATCGTAGAAAACCGGACTAACGACCTCGGCGGCGAGCGTGCTGCCGTTGGCGAGCGGGCAGTAGACGGCCTCGCCCAATCGAGCGCGCCCGCCCTTCAGCATCGCGAGCGCAATGGCGCGGTTCAGCGTGGCACTGAAGTAGCTGGACGTTACAAAACCATCCATGGGCACGCGGCCACCCGGTCGCAAATGGTCGGCGTTGGCGACGATCTGCGCGCCCTCCGGAATCACGGTGGCCCGTTCGAGCGTGTGCAACCCCACGAGTTGCAGCCGATCCGCGCGCTGATAGTCGGCGAACGCCAACGATCGTTCCCCGACGAACCCGTGGCGCTTGCCGTGGCGCACCGCCCAATCAAGGCCCATGTCGTGTGGCGTCATCGACCCGTCCGTGTCCTGCCCAACGATGATGAAACCTTTTTCCGCGCGCAACACGTGCATCGTCTCGGTGCCGTAGGGCGTGATTCCATCTCGCGAGCCGGCCGCCATCAGCGCCTCCCAAACGCCGAGCGCCTCTTCGGCCGGAACGTTGACCTCAAAGGACAGCTCTCCGCTGAAGCTGACGCGGAAGACCCGTGCCGGGACGCCGGCGACATGCCCGTCGCGATAGGCCATGAACGGGAAAACGTCGGCACCGAGGTCGATGTCCGCGCATACGCGCTTCAACACATCCCGGGCCTTGGGGCCGACCACGGCAGCCGTCGCCCAATGGTCCGTGACGGAGGTGAGGTAGACATCGAGGTCCGGCCACTCTGTCTGGTGCCAGAGCTCAAGCCACCCGAGTACGGCTTCGGCGTTGCCAGTAGTCGTGTGCACCAAGTAACGGTCTTCGTCGAGCCGGACCGTGACGCCGTCGTCGAAGATCATGCCGTCGTCCTTCAACATCAGGCCGTAGCGACACCGGCCAACACGGAGCTTGAGGAAGCCGCCAGCGTAGATCCGGTCGAGGAACCGACCCGCGTCCCGCCCCTGCACATCAATCTTGCCGAGCGTCGACGCGTCCATCATGGCGACACCGGTACGAGCGGCAACGCACTCGCGTGCCACCGCGGCATCCATGTCCTCTCCCGACCGCGGGAAGTAGCGTGGGCGCTTCCACCGTCCCACATCCTCCCAGACCGCCTCCTGCGCCTCGTGCCAGGCGTGCATCGGCGTGTGTCGTTCCGGGTCGAACAACTCACCGACGTCGCGGCCAGCGATAGCGCCAAAGGTGGCGGGCGTGTATGCGGGACGGAACATCGTCGTGCCCACTTCGCCGATCTCGCGGCCCAAGGCCTTGGCTAGGACGGCAATGCCGTTGACGTTGCCGAGCTTGCCCTGGTCCGTGCCGAACCCCAACGCCGTGTAGCGTTTCGCATGCTCGACAGACTCGTAGCCTTCGCGGGCCGCCAACTCGATGTCCGCAGCGGTGACATCGAGCTGCAAGTCGACGAACTGCGGTGGCGCCCGGCTTGTCCGACGGCTGTGCGGAATCACGAACACGGCTTGTTGGACATCCAGTGCCGGTTCATCCGTCACCGCGTCGGCCGTCGGGGCGGCATCGAAACCCGTCGCGCGGGCCGCAGCCCCGCCCGCCGCCGCGCCTTGCGCCAAGCACGCTTGGACAGTCGCCACCCCGGTGACGGCACCCGCGCAGTGCATTCGCGGGCGCTGGCCCGCGACAAAGGCCACAGCCGCATCGTTCCACACCGGGCGCGCACCCATCTGTGAGCCGAGGTGCACCGTCGGACTCCAGCCGCCCGAGCAGGCAATAAGGTCACAGTTGATCTTGCGCGCCGGGCCCGCCAACGTCGTACCCGCAGCGTTCAGCGCCGCGACGCGCGCGGCCCGCACGTGGCCGTGGCCGACCGCTTCGAACACACCATGACCCGCGAGCACGCGAACACCCGCTTGCCGCACGGCCGTTGGCAGCGCGCCGCGGGGATCAACCCGGGTGTCCACCACCGCGACCACCTCGCGGCCGACCCGTTGCCAATCCAAAGCCGTTCGGTACGCACCGTCGTTGTTCGTCGCCAGGACGAGCCGCTCGCCGGGCGCCACGGCATAGCGGTTCACGTAGCACGACACGGCCGACGCCAGCATGACCCCCGGGAGGTCGTTGTTCGCGAAGACGAGCGGACGCTCGACCGCCCCGACTGCCAGCACGATCTCCCGGGCACGCACGCGGTGCAGACGCTGCCGTACCCCCGACCCGGTCGTCGGCCGATGGTCCGCACACCGCTCCAAGACCGTCAGGAAATTGTGGTCGTAGACGCCGACGACGGTGCTGCGCGGCAGCATGACAACGCCCTCGGTCGTGCTCAATTCGCGCAACACGTCGGCCAGCCATGCAAGCGCCGGGCGATCGTCGATCTGCAACCCCGACGACAGCAGGCTGCCGCCAAACGCATCCTGCTCGTCGGCGATGATCACGCGGGCACCGGATCGAGCCGCCGCCAACGCCGCGGCCAACCCGGCCGGGCCGGCACCGACGATCATCACATCGCAATGCCGGTTCAGCTTGTCGTAGCGGTCTGGATCGGCACCCTGCGGCACCGTACCTAGCCCCGCGCCGTGACGCAGCACGTGCTCCCAGAGCCGCCACAGCATCGGCGGCGCCATGAACATCTTGTAGTAGAAACCCGCAGGCATGATGCGTCGCGCGGCATCGATGAGTCCGCGCGTGCCGTGCCCAGCGGAGCTGACCGCGACCAAGCCATCGTAGAGTTCGACCTGTGTCGCGCGCTGATTCGGCAAGCCGTGAGTTCCGCTGCCGAGTTGGACGATGGCATTGGGTTCCTCGGCCCCGCTGCCGACGATCCCACGCGCACGACCGTACTTGAAGCTACGGGCAACCATGTCGACGCCATTGGCGAGCAGCGCCGACGCAAGCGTGTCACCGCGCAGGCCATGCAAAGTCCGGCCGTCGAACGTGAAGGAGATGGGCGTCGTACGATCGATCCGGCCACCGACGGGCAACCGACGCGGCTGACCCTTCATGGGTGTTGGTTGTCCCCCTCGCGCTCCCCGATCGGGTACACGGCGAGGATTTCGTAGCTCGCGGTATCGCGGACGACGTTGAAGTAGCGTCGGCAGCCTGCCGTGTGCACCCACATCTCGCGGTGTCTGCCGCGGGGGTTGGATCGGCAGTACAGGTAGTCCGCCCACTCGGCATCGGAAACACCGGGCCCGGGGCGTTGAATGTGAGCCTCGCCAGCGTAGTCGAACTCCTCTTCGCTACGCGACTCAAGGCAGTATGGGCACTTCAACAGCAGCATGTCGTCAGTGTGCGACGCCAGCGGCACCGTGTTCGTCGATCAGCGCCCCCCGCTCGAACCGTGACAGGGCGAACGGCGCCGCCAGCGGATGGGGGCGGTCATGGGCGATGGTGTCCGCGAATACATAGCCCGACCCCGGCGTAGATTTGAAACCACCGGTCCCCCACCCGCAGTTGAAGTAGAGGCCCCCCACGGCCGTTTTGCCAATGATGGGGCAGGCATCCGGGCAGATGTCCACGATGCCGCCCCACTGCCGGTTCATCCGTACGCGGCTGAACGCCGGGAACAGTTCGCACACCGCGGCCAATGAGTGCTCGATGATGTGGAAGGATCCGCGCTGGGCATAGCCGTTGTAGGCGTCCGCGCCGGCACCGATCACCAAGTCGCCCTTGTCCGCTTGGCTGATGTAGCAGTGCACGGCATTGGACATCACCACCGTGTCCAAGCAAGGCTTCAGCGGTTCCGAGACCAGCGCCTGCAACGGTCGAGACTCGATGGGCAGGCGCAAACCTGCCATCGCCGCGAGCACCCCGGAGTGGCCAGCGACCACGCAAGCCACCTTGCGCGCCCCAATGAAGCCGCGGTCGGTCGCCACGCCCGTCACGCGCCCATCTTCGACGCGAATGTCGGTCACGGGCGTTTGCTGGATCAGATCCACGCCGAGAGCGTCCGCGGCGCGCGCGTATCCCCACGCCACGGCATCGTGTCGCGCAACACCGCCGCGCGGCTGCCAGGACGCACCGAGCACCGGATAGCGGGCGTCTGGCGAGCAGTTCAACAGGGGCACGCGGGACTTGAGCTCGGACGGACCCAGCACTTCGCCGTCGATGCCGTTGAGACGGTTGGCGTTGACGCGCCGCTCGATGTCGCGCATTTCCTGCAACGTATGGCCGAGATTGAGTACGCCGCGCGGGCTGAACATGACGTTGAAATTCAACTCACGGGAGAGATCCGGCCATAACTCGAGGGCAAAGTCATAGAGCCGCGCCGCCTCGTCGCGCAGGTAGTTCGAGCGCACTATGGTGGTGTTGCGGCCCGTGTTGCCGCCACCCAGCCAGCCCTTTTCGACGACGGCGACGTCGGTGATTCCGTGCACCTTGGCGAGGTAGTACGCGGTCGCCAGTCCGTGGCCGCCGCCACCGACGATCACCACGTCGTAGGACGACCTCGGCTCGGCATCGCGCCACGCACGAGGCCAATCCTCGTGGTAGCGCAACGCGTGCTTCAGGAGACCGTAAAGGGAATATCGCTCCACGTGAGGTACCCGCGGTTTCCCGGTGAGTGTGTCTGAACCCGGGCGCCGCCGGCAAGCCGGTGGCGCAGCATCCCACCGTACGGCCACCACCCAATCTGTTACGCTCGATCAGCGCCAGAGCCGCAAGGGAGGAGGCTTGGCAACCGGAGAGCAGCCGCTCGGCCCAACCGCCTTTCGCTCCGTTCGCGACACGCGCGAAGTGACCCTGGACCGGCCCGTCTTCCTGATCAGCGTAGTCTGCGTCGTCGGCGCCGCCGTGCCGATGATCCTCTACCCCGATGCCGCCGGGGCGCTGGTCGACGCGGTCTATGCGTGGATCGCAAGCACGCTCGGCCTCCTGTACCACTGGGCGACCATTATCGCGATGGTCTTCCTCGCTTGGCTGGCGTTCAGCCGGCACGGCAAGCGCGTACTCGGCGATGGTGCCAAGCCGGAATACGGCACTGTTAGCTGGGTGGGCATGCTGTTTTGCGCAGGAATCGGCTCCGGACTGCTGTACTGGTCCACCGCGGAGTGGGCTTCGTACATGGACCAGCCGCCTTTCGGTGTCGAGCCGGGCACCGCCGAGGCGCAGGAGTGGGCTGCCACATACGGCATCTTCCACTGGGGCCTGTCGGCGTGGTGTCTCTACTGTCTGCCGACCGTGGCGATCGCATGGCCCTACTACCGGTATCGGCTGCCTTACCTGCGCCTTTCGGGTGCGCTTACCGGGTTGTTCGGTCGTGATTTCTCCAGTCGCCCGTGGGGGCGCCTGGTCGACCTCTTGTTCATCATCGCCCTGATCGGCGGCACCGGCACGTCGCTCGGGCTGGCGACGCCAATGCTCGGAGCCGTCGCCGGAGAGCTGTTCGGCATCGAGGCCTCGTTCGCCCTGACGCTCGTCATTGCCGGCATATGCGTGGCGCTCTTCGCGGTCAGCGTCTATCTCGGCCTCGAGCGCGGCATTCGCCGCCTGTCCAACCTGAACCTCGCGCTGGCCGGCGTGTTCCTCGTCTGGGTCCTGGTGACCGGGCCGGCGATCTTCGCGCTGGAACTGGGTACTTCGGCAATCGGATTGATGTTCCAGGAGTTCGTGCGCATGAACACTTGGACCGACCCGATCCTGGAGACAGGCTTCACCGAGGACTGGACGGTCTTCTACTGGGCGTGGTGGATCGCCTACGGACCGTTCATGGGCCTGTTCGTGACCAAGATCTCCCGGGGTCGGACGCTGCGCGCCGTGATCTTCGGGATGATCGGCTTCGGGTCACTCGGCTGTGCCGTCTTCTATGTCATCTGGGGCAACAGCGTGATGTGGATGGATCTCAACCAGGACATCGGGTTCCTGGAACTCGTTCGCGACGGCGAGACGGCGCAGGCGATCGCCATGGCCGTGGGCGGCCTCGCCGGCCAGCCGGTCCCGCTCGCGATCTTCCTGGTGCTTGGCCTCGTCTTCGTAGCGACCACGTACGACTCGGCGTCCTATGCCATCGCGGCGTCGGCAACGCGGAACCTGACGCCGGGCACGCACCCGTCGCGGCCCCATCGCGTGTTCTGGGCATTTGCGCTCGCGCTACTGCCGATCGCTCTCGTGGTCATCGGCACGTTGAACGCCGCTCGATCCGCCACGCTGGTGGTTTCCCTGCCGCTTTTGGCCGTTGGCGTGCTCATGGTCGTGTCGTTGCTGCGCGCCCTGCGTACCGCCTGATTGTCCCGCAGGCTCGTACTGGAAAGCGGCATGGAGTGAACTGATGCTGACGGCCATCAGCCTGTTCGCGGGTGCCGGCGGGATGGACTTCGGCATCGGCCAAGCCGGTTTCCGCACGCTGTGTGCCATCGAAGCCGACCCCTACTGCGGCGCCACGTTGCGGCGCAACGACCCCCGCAAGGTGGTCTGGCAGACAGACGTCGGCGTGATCGAGCCGGCGCGGGCCATGGCCGCCTTGGGCCTGAACAGCGGCGAACTCGCGTTGCTCGGCTGCGGACCGCCGACACGTGTGCTGAAGAGCAACGACACGGGCCCCGAGAGCGCGATGCTGGAGGTCTTGCGCTTCGCACGCGTCTTCCGACCGCGGGCGGTCTTCATCGAACAGCCACCGGCGTTCCTGCCGATGCGAACGCCTGCGGGCAGCCACTTGCTCGAGGCCCTGCGCGCGGGCCTTGCCGAACTCGGGTACGACACGCACGCCGACATGCTCGATGCGAGCGCACACGGTATCGCCCAACGCCGACGGCGGGCGGTTGTCGTCGCCGTGCCCCAGGGTCAACCCTTCGGGTTGGCCACGCTCACAACGGGCCAGCCAACACCGACCGTCGGCGAGGTTTTCGTCGGCCTGCCGACGCCAACCCGCCCCGGCGACGACGACGCCTTGCCGAACCATGTCGACACGACGCCCGCACGCGCCCGGGAACGGATCGGCTACGTCCCGGAAGGACTCTGGCTCGCCAAGTCTCCCAGCGTTCCCGCGGATATCCTCGGGCGGTTGACGCGCAAGGACACCACCAAGTTCCGTAGGCTCAACCGGTCCGCTCCCGCGCCGACCCTGCACGCCGACGAGGCGTTGTTTCACCCGGTCGCCGATCGCTACATCACCCCGCGCGAAGCCGCTCGCCTGCAGGGCTTTCCCGATCACTACGTCTTCGAGGGGCCGATCCTGGGCCGCACTGGCCGCGTAAAGCCGGTCGACCAGTACCGGCAGGTGGCGACGGCGGTGCCGCCACCACTAGCACGCTCCGTAGCGCGGGACCTACGGCGCATCGTCGCAGCCCGATAGGTAGTGTTTGGCGGTGTACGCGCCGACCGAACTTTTCGGGATTCCGCGTCACTATGTAGGCATACACCCCAAGAGGAGCCTTCGCCATGGCCGAGCCCACCACGCAGACACCACCGGGCTGGCACATCGCAGGCAATGTCCGCACGGCCTACGTGGCCGGCATCGACCCCAACGTGACGATGCGGGGCAATCCGAGCGGCTATCTCAAATCGACGAAGCGGAAGGTCGATGGCTTCGGCACGCTGATGCAGGACATCGCGCCCGACAAGTACGCCGGTGGCCGCATCCGGGTCTCCTGCCACCTCAAGACGTTGAACGTGAGTGCCTGGGCCGGACTTTGGGTACGCGTCGACCGGGGGCGGGACGTCTCGCCGATCGCGTTCGACAACATGGAGGACCGAGGGATCAAGGGGACAACCCACTGGACCGAATGCGTCGTCGTGCTCGACGTTCCCGACCGCGCCAGCAACATCGCCTTCGGCGTGCTCTTGAGCGGAACGGGGACGGTTTGGATCGACCAGATGCAGTTCGAGTCGGTGGACGACAGCGTGCCGGTGACCAGTCCGCCCGCCTATCGGGAAGCGCCGCGAAACCTCGACTTCGCCGAAACGCCGATTCCCAAGCCCGACACGGCAGCCGAAACACCGGCCCAGGAACGCCGGGCGGTCAGCGAGATGCTCAAGGCCGTTGTCGGGAGACGGCCGAGCGGCGACCTTTATTGCTCGTTCTGCCACAAGTCGGCCACTGACGTGAAGAAGCTCATCGCCGGCCAACACGTGCACATCTGCGATGAATGCGTCGAGTTGTGCGTGCAAATACTCGCCGAGAGTTCGTAGGGACGATTGCCCGGGAAGGCGCAGGCCCCCGATGCGACGGTCCGACCCATGCGATGCCGACGACGAACTGCTCGTGGACCGATTCCTCGTCGGCGACCGGGGCGCCTTCGATGCCCTGGTGCGTCGCTACCAGGATCCGATCCACCGGTTCGTCACCTGGTCGATCGGGGATGACGAAGCCGACGATGCCGCCCAGGATGTCTTCGTCGAGGTATATCGATCCCTTGCTACCTGGCGCCGCCGATCGACCTTCCGCACCTGGCTCTATGGCGTTGCGCGAAACGTCTGCCGGCATCATGTGCGGCGCAGTATGGCCCGTGTCCGCATTCACGGGGAGGTCGACGTGGACGACGTTCCCGACACGGGCAACCCGTACCGGCGCGTTGCACAGGGCGATGCCAACGCCCTGCTGCTGTCGGCGATCGCCCGCTTACCCCCGGAACAGCGCGTCACCCTCATGCTGCGCGCCTGGGAGGGTCTGCCCTACGACGAGATCGCCGTGGTAACGGACGTCCCGCTGGGCACGGTACGATCACGGCTGCATACCGCGCGGCGAACACTCGCCGCAGCTATCGCGGAGAAGGACGATGGGTAACACGATGGATTGCCACCAAGTTGCACGACGGCTCGACCAGTACGCCGCATCGGAGTTGAGCGGCCAGGAACGTACCGACGTGCACCAGCATTTGCGCGGTTGCGCGGACTGCCGGGCCGCGTTGCAGGACGTGCGCGCCCTCGATGCGCGCATTCGTGCTCTGCCCGTCCGCCCCCTCCCCCACGACTTCCTCGCCCGGGTCCATGCCAAGCTACCCGAGGAGCGTCCGGGGCTGGATCAGCGTTCAACGGCCCCCTCGGCGTGGCTCAGTGACCAGGCGGCGACGGCCGACACCTCTGATGGGTTCGCAAACTTTACGCGGGTCGCCGCCTGACCCGCGCTGCTGGCGATGATTCCGGAGAGGGCGTGGCAAGGAAAAGGAGACCGCGGAAACGCATCCTCACGGATGACCTCGCGCTGCGCAGTTTCACCGAACGCGATTACGATTCGTTCGCCCTAGGGTTAGAGCAACAGTCGCCTCCCGTGGACGAGTTCGACTGGTTCGCTCACATAGACGCCCTCGTCAAGCGAGAACGTCGCTTGAGCCGCAAAGGCCTGTTCCGCGACATTCTCAAGCTGCAAGGGGCGGTCAGCATCTACGGCAATCCCGGGCTGCGGTTCCAGATTTTCACGCGACGGGGCGCGAAGTGGATGGGTTACGTCGCGATCTACAACGCCCGCTGGAACCTCCAAAGCGCGGCCATGGACTACTACCTGCTCAACCAGTATTGGGGACAGGGCATCGCTCAACAGGCCGTAACCGGCGTTTTGTCATACTGTTGGACGGACCTCGGGCTCCACCGCGTGGAGGCCGGCGTGGACGAGGACAATACGCGCAGCATCCGCTTCGCAGAGCGCTTGGGCATGGTCTACGAAGGCGTCCAGCGGCATGGTGCCTATGTCAACCGGCGCTGGCGAAATCGCCGCATCTACGCCGTGCTCGCAACGGACCCCGGGCTCGGCCAGGATGGCTCGGACACGCCGGGCAGTTCCTGAGGCTCTTCCGGACTCACGGCGACCCCGAAGTCCAGCTATGCGAGTCCTGCGAACCTAGTCGCGATGGCCTTCCGAATCGGTGCAGCGGTGACCAGGCGATGGAGTAGCTCGGTGAACACGCGCTCATCGAAGTCGGCGAGGTCGAGTTCCGGGAGCCGTTGGTATCGATTGCCACGACGGGTCGCAATGTAGAACGCGTCGAGGAGTGCCTTTTCGGCCGTCGCGATCGCGTAGGGCGGCTCGGTTTCGGACATTTCGATCCCTTCGGCCATCATAGGTGGACGCAGTTGCAGAAACTCGAAGCGGCCGATCGGGCTATCCAGCTTGCGCCCATGGCCGGTGGTAGCGACATGGATGGCGCCGGGAATCTGGGACAGCACGCCGTGGCAATGCAACGCCGAGATGAACGACACGTAGCCGTGCTCGTTGCCAACCAGGAGTCCGGTTGCCGCGTAGGGCGTGAAAGCGGGATGTCCGGATTGCGCCCAAACACCCCGCGTCACCCGAACGAGGGCATCACGCCTGGACAATCCGCCCAGCCACCGCGACGCGCTGTCCAAACGCTGTCCCGTCGCGAAGGCAAAGGACCGCGTGGTGAACAGTGCGTGCTGCGCGAGGAACGCGATCGGATCAAGCGTGCCGGAGGGAACGGGCGCACTAGTGAGCAGTTCGCGAGTGCGTGGCATGAACTCAATATGTATCTGAAATGTCGAATTTGTCAATTCAGATTCACATTTATGCCTTCGCAACCCGTTGCAGCCACATCTCAAGCGCGCAGGCGGGCGTTGTCGGGATCCCAGGGACTCTCGCCGACCACCTCCGCCGGGTAGCGTTCCCCGAGAATCTCGATCTCGAGGCGCGTGCCCGCCGTCGCGTAGTCGGGTCGCACCATCGCAAGCGCGAGCGACTGTTCCAGGCGAAACCCGTAGTTGCCGCTGGTCGACCGCCCGACCATCTCCCGGTGAGCGTACAGGGGGTTGTTACCCAGTGGGTCCGCGTCGTCCGGGCCGTCGACCACCAACGTCGCGAATGCGTTCGCGAAGCCGCGCTGCTGCCACGCCAAGAGTCCCGTGCGCCCCGTGAAGTCGCCCTTGTCGAGGCGCACGAACCGGTCGAGGCCGGACTCCAGCGCGGCGTATTCAATCGACAACTCGGTGCCCACCATGCGGTAGGACTTCTCGACACGCAGGGAGTCCATGGCGCGGATGCCGAAGGGTTTGAGGCCGAGGTCCTCGCCGACGGCCGTCAACGCGTCGAAGATCGCATTCTGGTAGTCGATGCGGTGGTGGATCTCCCAACCGAGTTCGCCGACGAAGTTCAGGCGCAGGAGTTTCACCGGCGCCAGGCCGATGGTGGCGTCGACCCCGGTCAGCCAGCGGAAGCGCTCTCTGTCGAGGTCGGCGTCGCAGACGCGGCGGAGGAGTTCCCGAGACTTCGGCCCCGCGATCACCAATACGCCCATGCTCGTCGTCAGATCGTCGAAGCGTACGCTGCCGTCGGTCGGCATCTGTCGTGCCAAGCAATCGTGGTCGAGGCGCTGGAAGGCGCCCGCCGAGACGAGGTAGAAGCTGTCGTTGGCCTCGCGGTGGATGGTGAATTCCGAGTGCACCCCGCCTCGGCTGTCGAGGGCATGGCACAGCGCGATACGACCCGGCCGGCGCGGCAGCCGGTTGGCGACAAAGCGGTCTAGGAACTCCGCCGCCCCCGGTCCGCTGACGCGAGCCTTGGCGAACGCCGTCATGTCCAACAAGCCAACGTTGTCGCGGACGTTGCGGCACTCCTCACCGACGTGTTCGAACCACCTCGACCGGCGGAACGACCAGTGGTCTTCCCGGGCCACACCGGGTGGCGCGAACCAGTTCGGCCGCTCCCAGCCGAATTTCTGCCCGAACACCGCACCCAGTGCGCGCATCCGCTGGTAGCACGGCGCCATGCGATGCGGGCGCGCCGCGGGCCGCTCTTCGTCCGGGTAGTGGACCGTGAAGACGTTGGCGTAGGCCTCTTCGTTCTTAGCCTTGAGGTAGGCGGACGTCGCATAGTCGCCGAACCGGCGCGGCTCGACGCCGAGCATGTCGATGGTCGGCTCGCCCTCGACGATCCATTCGGCGAGTTGCCAGCCTGCACCGCCAGCGGCCGTGATGCCGAAGCTGTGGCCCTCGTTGAGCCAGAAGTTCCGCTTGCCCCAGGCCGGACCGACGATCGGACTGCCGTCAGGCGTATAGGCGATTGCACCGTTGTAGACGTTCTTGACGCCGAGTTCGCCGAACGCGGGGACGCGTCGAATCGCGGACTCGATGTGCGGCGCTAGGCGATCGAGGTCCGCGTTGAACAGTTCGTACTCGCTGTCCGGCGAAGGGCCGTCCAAGTAGCAGGCCGGGGCGCCCCGCTCGTAGGGCCCAAGCAGCAGTCCGCCAGCCTCCTCCCGCATGTACCACGAGCCGTCGGACTCGCGCAGGACGCCCATTTCAGGCAACCCCTTAGCGTGACGCGCCTGGATGTCGGGATGCGCCTCCGTGACGATGTACTGGTGCTGCACGGGCAGGACCGGGATGTCGAGACCCACCAGGGCGCCGGTTCGACGCGCGAAACTCCCCGTGGCCGACACCACGTGTTCGCAGACAACGTCGCCTTGGTCCGTGCGCACGAGCCACTCGCCGCCCGGCCGTTCCTCGATGGCGGTGACGGCAGTCTGGCGGTGGATCGTCGCACCCAAGGCGCGCGCCCCACGGGCCAGCGCCTGGGTGAGGTCGGCGGGTTGGACATAGCCGTCGCCCGGGTGGCGAATCGCTCCGACTAGGCCGTCGGTCACGGCCAACGGCCAGATCTCGCGCACGTGGTCCGGGTTGAGGAACTCGACGTCGACGCCGATGGTGCGTGCAACGCTCGCGTATTGGCGGTACTCGTCCATGCGGTCAGCCGTCATCGCCAAGCGGATGTTGCCGACCAGCCGCAAGCCGACATCCTGGCCGGTTTCGGCTTCGAGCGTCCGGTAGAGCGCCACGGAGTACTTGTGCAGTTGGCCCACCGAGTAGCTCATGTTGAACAACGGCAACAACCCGGCCGCGTGCCAGGTCGCGCCGGACGTCAACTCCTTGCGCTCCACGAGCACGACATCGGACCACCCCTTGCGGGCGAGGTGGTAGAGGGTGGACACGCCGACGACGCCGCCGCCGATGACGACTACGCGCGCATGCGCCTGCATCGCCGCCCGCCCACGCTCCGCTTTTAGAACACGCCGACGACTTGACCGTTGGCGTCGACGCCGATGTCCAAAGCCGCAGGCCGGCGGGGCAACCCGGGCATGGTCATGACCGCGCCGGTGATGGCGACGACGAAGCCGGCGCCGGCCGACAGGCGTGCCTCGCGGACGGGCAGTACGTGGTCGTCCGGGGCGCCCAGCGCCTTTGGATCGGCAGAGAAACTGTATTGCGTCTTGGCGACGCACACCGGCAGGTGACCGTAGCCCCAGTCCTCGAACATGGCGAGGTCCCGCGCGGCATCGGGCTCGATGGCGATTCCCGAAGCACCGTAGATGCGCCGCGCGACGGTGTCGATCTTGTCATGGAGGGACGCCTCGTCATCGTAGAGCAACTCGACCGTGCCGCCCTCCTGGCCAAGCCGGTCCATGACCGCTTCGGCCAACCCTGTTGCGCCAGCACCGCCGTCCGCCCAATGGGTAGCCGGCACCGCGCGCACGCCGCACTCGGCCGCGATGTCTTGGATCGCTTCGACCTCGCCCGCGGTGTCGGTATTGAAGTGGTTGATGGCGACCACGGGCGGCAAGCCGTAGCCCTTCAGGTTCGCGATGTGACGCACCAGGTTGGCGGCGCCCGCCCGCACTGCGGCGACGTCCGGCTCCGCGAGGTCTCCCTGGGCGACGCCACCATGCATTTTCAACGCCCGCACGGTGCATACGAGAACCACGGCATCCGGACGCAGACCGGATTGGCGACACTTGATATCGAGAAACTTCTCAGCGCCGAGGTCGGCACCGAAGCCAGCCTCGGTGACCACGACGTCGGACAACGCGAGCGCCGCGCGGGTCGCGACGACCGAGTTGCAGCCGTGCGCGATGTTGGCGAACGGGCCGCCGTGGATGAACGCCGGATTGCCTTCAAGGGTCTGGACCAGGTTCGGGTCCAAGGCGTCGTTCAAGAGCGCGGCCAAGGCGCCTTCCACGCCGAGGTCGCGAACCCGCACCGGACCGCCGTCCTTGCGGCGCCCGAGCACGATGTCGCCCAAGCGCTTCAAGAGGTCTCCGCGGTCCTGCGCGAGGCACAGTACGGCCATGATCTCCGACGCCGCCGTGATGTCGAAGCCGCTGGTCCGGTGGGCGCCGCGACCGAGGGCGAACTCGGCTCGGCGCAGGGCCCGGTCATTGACATCGAGTGCCCGGCGCCAAGAGATGGCGTCGACGTCGAGGTCGAGCTTGTTGCCCCAGTAGAGGTGGCTGTCGAGCACCGCGGCCAGCAGGTTGTTGGCCGCGGTGATCGCGTGCAGGTCACCGTTGAAGTGCAGGTTGATGTCGGCCATCGGCGCGACTTGCGACCACCCGCCGCCAGCGGCGCCGCCTTTCATGCCGAAACATGGACCTAGCGACGGCTCCCTCAAGCACACGGTCGCGTTGGTACCAATCCTGTTGAGCGCATCGTTCAGACCGATGCTCGTCGTTGTCTTGCCCTCCCCGGCCGGCGTGGGCGATACCGCCGTTACCAGGACCAGCTTGCCGGACTTGGCGTCCGAGAGCCCGGTCAGGAAGTCCAGTGACACCTTGGCCTTGTAGTGCCCGTACGGCGTCACCGCCTCGGCGGGCAGCCCAAAACGCGCTTCAGCAAGCGGCAGAATGGGTTGAAGCGGCACCGAAGCGGCGATCTCGCCGTCGGAAGATGCCGGGGGGCTAGCTGCCATGTTGTTCTCCGAAAAGCTGATGCAAAGATCGCGGAGCGGCGCCCGCGACAGCCCGTAGCCAGCGGCTGGTCGCCCGGATTCCGCCGAATCCGAACAGGTGAATGCCGCACAGGGGGGAGTCGGGCACCTTGACGGCATGGCACGCAAGACCGTGCACGAACTCGTCCGGTGCATAACGGCCGAGCAGCCGCACCGTGCCAGGCCGGCGTGCCACCAGCCGTGCCGTGGTGCGCACGCCGCACTTGGCGGCAAAGCCGACGAGCGTGGACAACCGCGCTGGGCCGGCAAGGCCGACGCGGATGCCGAGCGGAAAGCCCGCGCCCAGGCGCTCAAGCCACGCCGCCGTGGCGGCTGGCGCGAAGCCAAACTGGGTCACGATCCACATTGAGGCCCCCTCCGCGGCCGCGTATTCCACCTTGCGCGCCAAGGCGCGCTCCAAATCCGCCGGCTCGACAAGCGGGTGTCCTTCGGGATGGGCCGCAAAGCCCAGTCGGTCAAAGCCGTGTTCGACGAGCAGGCCGGATTCTAAGACATCCAGGGTGTCGCGGTAACGGCCAGCGGGTTGATCGCCGTCCCCCGCCACCAGTAGGAGGCGGTCAACGCCCGCCTCGGCAAGCTGGGTCAGCCGGGCGCGCAAATCGCTGGCGTCACGCACGCTGCGCGCCGTGAGATGAGGCACCGGGCACATTGACGCGGCGCGCAGGCGGCGACACGCGGCAACCGTGTCTTGCCAGGCCGAGTCGGGTGGGTACGGGACATACACGACCGTGTTCGCCAGCAGGCAGGTGTTCAGATCAGCGGCCGCGATTTGGCTCGGCAACACCTCGATCGATGCGTTGCGCGCGAGTTCACGGACCGTCGTGGCAATGACATCGGGGCAGGCAACGGGCGGGACGATCCCGCGCCCTGCCGTCAGCGTGCGGAGTTCAGTCAGCGTGCCGACTTCAGTCCGCCTACCGACTCTAGTCAGCGTGCCGACTTCAGTCCGCCTACCGACTCTAGTCGGCGTACCGACTTCAGTCGGCTCACCGACTTTAGTCGGCATGGTCCCGCCCTCGGGCGTGCACGACCTCGCGAATGTTGGGATTGACGGAAGGGCGGAACGGAACCTCGACGACCTCGGCGGGTACCAGTCCGTCCGCTGCGCCGTCGGCATAGACCGCCGGCAATTGCACGCGTAGTGGCGTACCTAGGCCACGCATCTCCCACGGGACGTACGCCAAGGCGATGTTCGTCTCGAGTTCTGGCGAAAACCAAGGCGAGGTGACGTAGCCCACCGGGTCGCCGCCCTCGGCGGCGGAGACGAGCCAGAAGTCGTTGGCATAGTCGGTCACCGGCGCGCCCCCGAAAACGATGCCCACAAGCACGTTCCTGAACGGCGGCGAGCCCGCCTCGAGCGCCGCGCGGGCGGCCTCCAAGGCTTCACGACCAATGTAGTCGGCGCGCTTTCGACGCGGCACCTGGTAGCCGAGATTGCACTGGAACGGCAACGTCTCCTGGTCCAAGTCCTGCCCCCAGGACAGGATGCCGGCAGCGATTCGCCGATGGTGGGCCGGGGCCGTGACCATCAGGTTGTGGCGCTCTCCCGCCGCGAGCACCGCATACCACAAGTCCTCCGCGTAGCGCGTGGCGTCCTTGAGGTAGATCTCGTAGCCCTTCTCGCCCGTGAAGCCGGTTTGCGACACGACAACGTCGCGACCAGCCACCTGCCCGGCCATCAGCCCGTAGTACGGGATCTCTCGGACTCGGTCGCCGAGAAGGTCGACCATCAGCGCCTCCGACTTGGGGCCCTGGATCTGCACCGGCGCGACGTCGATCTCCGCAATCGAGACGTCGAAGCCGAGTCCCACGTTGACGCCGCGCAACCAAAGCTCGAGGTCGCTATCGGCGAGCGAGAACCAGAACTCGTCGGCGGCGGGCCGAAGCAAAACGGGGTCGTTGAGTACACCGCCCGCTTCGTTGCAGAGGATCACGTACTTGGCGTGCATCGGCGCGATCCTGGTCACATCGCGGGTGACGACATGGTTCACGAACGCCTCTGCATCCGGTCCCTTGACCTGGATCTGGCGTTCCACGGCGACATTCCACAGGGTGACGTGATTGACCAACGCGTCGTACTCGACCATGGCCCCGCCGTCGTCGGGCTGTACGTAGCCCCGCGGGTGGTAGACGCGGTTGTAGACCGTCGCGCGCCAGCAACCTGCCTCCATGGACAGGTGCCAATACGGCGACTTGCGCACGCGGGTGGAGATCAGCATGCCGACGGGTGTCGGCCCAGACTGCCGCAGATTGATCGGTACCTTGCGGTCGGACTGATCGACGCTCTCGACCTGCCGCAACCCGGCATAGTCGACCGGTTGGATTTCGTTGGCCATGGTCGCTCGTCCCATCCACCAGACCCGCGCAGCCTACCGGAAGCGCGGCTCTACTGGGCGCTCCGGGGCGCGACATGTACGGATCGAAACGCGACATGGTGCGTCTCCCGCACCAGTTTCATTCCCGCGTCCTCTCGACGAACCTGCTATAGGCGCCATCCGGTTCCGCCAGCAGCTCGCCATGCGTACCGCGCTCCACGATGCGCCCATCGTCCATCACGAGTATCAGATCCGCTCTCTCGACCGTCGACAGGCGATGAGCGATGACGAACACGATCCGATCCCGCCCGGCCGTTGCCAAGGCGTCCATCAGCGCCTGCTCGGTCGCGGGATCCAGCGCCGCCGTCGGCTCGTCGAGAATGAGTATCGGCGCGTCGCGAACCAAACCCCTCGCTAGGCACAGGCGCTGCTTCTGCCCCACCGACAACGTGCCGCCGTCGCGACCGAGTACGGTCTGGTAGCCGTCCGGCAACTCGGTGATGAACTCCTCCGCGCCACTCACCCGGGCCGCCTGCGCCAACCGCGCATCCGTTGCCGTCGGCCGGCCGAGGCGGAGATTGGCCGCGATGGTGTCTGCGAACAGGAGATGTTCCTGGAAGACGTACGCGACCTGTTCCCGGACGTGGTCGATATCGAGGGTCCGGAGGTCGGCGCCGTCGAGCAGTATCCGCCCGCTGGTCGGCTGCAGAAATCCGGGCATCAGGTAGGCAAGGCTTGTCTTGCCCGCGCCCGTCGGCCCCACGATCGCGATCGTCTGGCCCAGTCGTGCCTCGAACGAGACGTCCTGCAAGGCGCGGCGTCCGTCCGGGTACGTCAGGCTCACGTTTTCGAAGACAACGCCCTGCGCCACCCGCGATCGCGGTGAGTCCTCGGCACGCCGTGCGTCGTCGTTCGGCAGGTCAACGTAGAACAGCACGCGGCGGACGCCCGCGGCATTGTTCTGGAAGTCCACCCACAACCGGCCGAACGTGATCGCGGATCCTGCAACCGTGCCGAACAACCCCAGCACGACCAGGAAGTCGCCCGGCAGGAGGCGGCCAGCGATGATCTGTTCCGAAACCAGCATGAAGGCCCACACACCGAGTGACAGCAGCGCCAGGGCGGACATCACCTCGATGGCGATGTTCACGGCCACCACGTTCCGGTAGCGGCGGAAGGACTCGGCGCTAGCCTGCCCGAATGCCGCACGCTCCCGGTCCTCCACACCATGGCTTTGCACGGCCGCGAGATTCGCGGTGCTCTCCTCCATGCGGTTGGTGGTCGCGCTCCCGGCGCCGCGGCTCGCCTGGCTGGCACGGCGGGCGGCCCCGGCAAGCGGCGCGGTGAACAACAGCGCCAGCGGCATCGTCGCGGCACCCAGCCAGATCAGTTCCGGGATCACGTGCCCGAAGCTGTAGTGCATGAGGTAGACGGAGACCACCGCCCCCAATAGGGACACCACCGGCATGAGCGTGATGTCGAAGCAGATGCCCTGAATGGCGGGGGCGTCGTACATGGTTCGATAGATGCCGTCGCCGATGCGCTGGTCGTCAAGCACCGTCATCGGGAGGCGCAGCAGCCGACCGAACAAGTGCGTGCGGAAGGCGTCGGTGACGCGTTGCACGAGGCGGACATTGCACAGGAGGTCGGCCAAACCCCATACGCCGCCAGCCATGGACCAGCCCGCGCTGATCATGTTCTCGCTCTGCGTCGCGGTGTCTTGCCCCTGTGCCAGGAAGGCCGCGTTGCCGCGCGGCTCGCCGGCCCCGGCCCCGAACAGGACGACGAGGAGCCCGAGCAGGGCCAAGGTCGCCAACAGCAAGCCCGTGGTATCGAGGTCGGCAACGGCGTCCACGAACGGTTGGAAAAACGGCGGGTAGCGTACGTCCGAGCCCGTCAACGGGGCGTCGAGGACGACGTGGTCCATGAGGACCTTCACCGGCCAAGGCACGATGAGGAGCGGCGCGAAACTACCCAGCATCAAGCCGAACTTGAGCATGAACAGCCGCCAATTCGGCAAGATGTAGCCCAGCGAGCGGCGCAGGATACGCGCCACGCCGAGCGCATCGAGCGCCGGATCCACATCGATCCGGTCGTCATAGGCGCCTTGGGGAACCCCCGCGTTCACGCCGCTCCTCCCGTGGCCAGAGGTGCGGTCGCGAAGGCGCGGTAGCGGCCGCCCGCACGCGCCATCAACGTGCCGTGGTCGCCCTGCTCGACGACGGTACCGTTCTCGAGAAAGAGAATCTGTTCGGCCTGGCGGATCGTGGACATGCGATGGGTGATGAGGAAGACGATTTTCCCGTCTTGCGCCCAAGCACCAAGATTGTCGAGTACGCGCCGCTCCGTGTGCACGTCGAGCGCCGCCGTGGGTTCGTCGAGGATCAGGATCGGCGCGTTCTTGAGCACCGCACGGGCGATGGACAAGCGCTGACGCTGTCCTGCCGACAGCTTGGCGCCCCGTTCGCCGAGCAAGGTCCCGTAGCCGGCCGGCAACGACGCGATGAACTCGTCGGCACACGCCACCGCGGCCGCTCGTTCGACGGCAGCCAAGGGCGCGTCCTCGACAGCGTAGCGGATGTTCTCCAAGACACTGGCCGGGAACAGCGCGTTCTCCTGGAGCACGATGGCGACGGCGCGCCGCAGGGCCGCCAGGCGAATGTCGCGAATGTCCGTACCGCCGACTTCGATGCGCCCGGCATCCACATCGTAGAGTCGCAAAAGCAGGCTCATCAGCGTCGACTTCCCGGCACCGGATGCGCCAACGATTGCCGTAACCGCGCCGGGCCGCGCGGTGAACGTCGCACGGTTGATGACCGGGACGCCGGCACGGTAGCCAAACTCCACATCCCGGAAACGCACACCCTCCCCGACCGCGGGCATGGCCACGGCATCCGGTCGATCCTTGACCCCGGGCTCCAAATCGAGCAGGAAGAACGCCCGCTTCAGGCCGACGCCCATGTCCTGCAGAACGCCCCACAGCATCGCCAGCGAAACGCAAATCCCCGACAGGGCGACGTGGCGGTCGCGGGCCGCCTGAAATGCACCCAGGTTCCAGGCCGCGAAGCCCACCAATGCCACCAAGCCGTAGCCGAAGGTCGGTGCCTCGGTCCGAACCCAACCGGCCATGAGGTAGTCGGCGACGATGACCGTGGTAGCGGTCGCCAGGAACACGATCAGGTTCAGGACCGCGATACTGCGTCGCAGTTCGTACGCCCGATCCAGGGCTCGGTGGGAGTACCGCCGAAACGTGCCGAACGCGGCACCCTCCGCGCGGTTCGCCTTCAGCACACGTGCCCCGTTGACGCTCTCCTGGATGTGCGCCGTCAAGGCGCTGTTGGCGCGCCTTGCCCGGTCGCTGCGTCGCCGCAGACCGGTGGTGAAGGCACGCACGGCCACCACCGAGGGGACAAGACCGAACAAGAACAGCAAACCGAGATACGGGTCGAAGAAGGTCAACGCCACCAGCGCGACGAGCAGGTTGGCGAGCGCCGTCAGCGGTTGAATCAGGGCGTTCTGGACAACGTTGGTGACCATCGCGCTGTCCTGGTAGACCCGGTAGATGGCATCGCCGACGGGCGCCTCGTCGTGGTAGCGCAGCGACAAGTGGACCGCCCGTTCTACCATCGCTAGGCGCAAGGCCTGGTTGACGCGCTGCAAGATCCACGTGAGGTAGTAGCGCAGTCCCGTGCCAAGTAGGAAGCCGGCCGCTAGCAATGATCCGATGAGCACGAGGAACACGGTGCGCAAGGTGCGCCGAGCGTCGTCGCCAAGGGCGTCCACGGCGACGAAACGGTCGCTGTCGAGGCCGAGGAAGCTGGCTTGGATGGCATTGAGTGGTTCGCCACGAAACACCTTGTTGGTCAACAGGTCGAAGCCGACCAGGTACACCGCCAGTTCCAGGAGCATGCCGACACCGGACAGCGCGCCGAATAACAGGAAGTGCCTGAGTTGCGGCAGCAGGTAGCCACGGGTGCGCCACAGCGCTCTGCCGAGACCCAACGACGCTCGTTTCTTAAGGCCGGTCTGCGACAAGGGTCTGTGGACGGCTATAGCGGGCTCGCGCCCGCCGCGGTCAGCCTCGTCGTTGCCCGTCGTTCTTCCCGCGGGTATTTGCCGTAGCGTCGCGTATACGCCTTGGTGAACCGCGCCGGCGTCGCGAAACCGCATCGCGCTGCGACCTCCGCGACCGTTGCACCGGTTTGCAGCAGGAGCAGCCGACCGCGGTGCAGGCGCAGATCAAGGTAGTAGTGCGACGGCGTGCAGTGCAGGTGCTCATGGAACAGGCGTTCTAGCTGGCGACGAGAAATGCCCACGTAGCCCGCCAATTCGGTCAGACTGAGCGGTTCCTCGACGTTGGCCTCCATGAGCGCCACGGCATCGATCAACCGGCCGCCTTGCCCAGCGCCGACCAGGTAATGCAACGGTGTGCGTTGGGCGTCCTCTTCCGTGCGCACGCGTTCGAGGACGAACTGGGCCGAGATGCCTTGCATGAGTTCGCGACCGTGCGCCGTTGCCACCATGTTGAGCATCAGGTCGATCGACGCCACGCCACCGGAACAGGTGTAGCGGTCCCGGTCGATGACGAACAGGCTGGAAGAGACGCTCAATTCCGGGAACTGCTCGCGTAGCGCGGGCGCATTCTCCCAGTGGATCGCGCACCGGTAGCCGTTCAGCACCCCTGCCGCCGCGAGCAGATGGGAACCCGTGCACAGGGCACCGAGCGGCGTGCCAGCAGCAGCGAAGTCCTTCAGCGTGCGGCAGAGCGTCGGGGTAGCCTGCCGCTCGGGTTCGTAGCCGGCGCATACGAACAGCATGTCGACCGTTCGAGCGGAGTCCACGTCGCCGTCGGGGACCAGCCGAAGGTGCGCGCTCGAGTCCACGGGATCGCCGGTCAGCGTGTGGCACGTCCAACGGTACAACGACCGGCCAGAGAGCCGGTTCGCCATGCGCAAAACGGCCACGGCATTGGTCAACGTGACGATCGTGTAGTCCGGGACCATCATGAAGCCGATGTGCGTTGGCCGGGACGGGTCCGTGAGTCGCGGCGTTTCCAACAATGCCATGTGCATTCGCGGCGTTGTCTAACCAACGCGAGTGTCGCCAATCCTCTCCCGCAGGACAACGCCTCTAGCGCCGTTGCGTGTCAAAAACGGACCTCGCGAGGCCCCACACATTGCATCCCGCGTCGCCGAGTGATACAAGGCTCGTAAAGAGAGGGGGGCTTCCATGGGCTCGAATACACTGGTACGGCGAAAGCCGTTGTGCGTGGCGATATCCGCAGCAATTGCCGGCGCATCGTCCGGCGCAGTCGGAGGCGAACTCGAAACCATCATCGTGACCGCGACCAAGCGCGCCGAGAGCGCGCAGGACGTCTCCATTGCCTTGCAGGCGGTCACCGGCGAAACGCTGCGCGAACTCGGCGTGGAGACCTTCGACGAGTACGTGGAGTACCTGCCGAACGTCGTTGGAACCGGCAACGGCCCCGGCAAGAAGGAACTGTACATCCGTGGCAGCGCCACGGAGCAAAGCGGCGTCACCATCACGGCGGCGCAAGGTTCCGCGCCGGGCGTCGCCCTCTACGTCGACGAGCAACCGGTGTCCTTCCAGGGCCGCAACCTGGACGTCTACGCGGTCGATCTCGCACGCGTCGAGGTCCTTTCCGGACCGCAGGGGACGCTGTTCGGTGCCAGTTCGCAATCCGGCAACTTACGCCTGATCACCAACAAGCCCGACCCGGCCGGCTTCGATGCGGGTGTCAACCTCCGCTACGGCGGCACCCAGGGCGGCGCCGACAGCGGGGCAGCCGACGGCTTCGTCAACCTGCCACTCACCGACGCGCTGGCCCTGCGCGTGACCGTGTACAGCGACAACCAGGGCGGCTGGATCGACAATATCCCGGCCACCTTTACGCCCAGCGGCGAAGTCGTGGATCGCAACAACGTGGCGGGCTACGGCCCGGCCCTGACCGGTGCCGACACCATCGAGAGCGCCCGCAACGACGCGATCGTCCAGGACGACTGGAACGAGGCGTCCTATCGCGGCATGCGCCTCGGCCTCGCCTACAGCATCAACGACGATTGGGACGTCCTCATACAGCACAACGCGCAAACGCTTGAGGCCGAGGGGTCGTTCATCGTCGACCCGAGCCTCGAGCGGCCCCACGCATCGGCTCGTTTCTCCCCAGAATACAACCGCGACGAATACGGCCTGACGACTTGGACCTTGCAAGGCCGCATCGGCACCTTGGACGCGATCTACGCGGGCGGTCACCTGGCCCGCGAGGTCGACGGCATCATCGACTATACGCACTACAACAACGGCGGTGGGTACATCACCTACTACCTCTGCAGCGGCAACATCTACGACGCGACGGACGTCAACAACTGCTACGACCCCACCAAGCAGTACACCGAGGACACCAAGAACGCGCGCACGACGCACGAATTCCGCGTCAACTCGGATCCAGCCGAGCGGTTGCGACTACTCGGTGGCCTGTATGTCAACGACGTCGAGACGAACCACATCGGCGACTTCCAGTACGCATCCACCAATCCCGCATTCGGCGAGCACATCAGCAGCTACTACAACGACAATTCCGGGGCCGGTTTCCTGCTCGGCAATACGGCTGTGCCTACTGCGGGCGTGAATTCCGTGGGCCCCCGCAGTCCGTTCACGACGTTCTTCAACGACTTCACCCGAACCGAGGAGGAGTTCGCCCTGTTCGGCGAAGTGGCCTACGACCTGACGGACGAATGGGGTGTCTCGCTCAGCGCTCGGCGCTACGACCTGACCTCGAAGCTCCAAGGGGCTGCGAACTTCTCCTTCGGTTGCCGCTACGGCACGGCGCCGCAGGGCTTCGGCAACTCCGAACGGACGCGTGACGGGCGTTGCAACAGCCACGCCTTCAGCAACGACGTCACCGCGCGCCTGGTCACGCTCGGCGAATACAAGTCGACCGGCGACGGCTCGGTCATCCTCAATGCGCGCAGCCCGAACGGTGCTCGCGACATGTTCCGCGGCGGCGGCAGCAACCAGGCAACCCTGGACGCCATCAGGAACGGTGACCTCGACATCGACAACCTGGAGTCGGACGGGTCGATCAACGAGACCGACTGGATCTTCAAGGCGTCGGTGAACTGGCAGCCCCAGGACAACCTGTTGCTGTTCGCGACCTACTCGGAGGGGTATCGTCCCGCAACGCTCAACCGCAACGCCGGGCAACTGTCCACCAACCAGAGCGGCGTCTTCACCAACTACGTGGTGCCGGCCGTGGCTTTGACCGACGACCTCACGAGCTACGAGGTCGGCATGAAGGGGGACTTCTCCGACGGTCGATTGCGGTTCAATGCCACGTGGTACCACTCGGCGATCGACAACCTGCAGTTGTCGCGCTTCGACCCGTCGAACGTCGCCTTCCTATACTTCATCGAGAACGTCGGCGACGCGGAGATCAACGGGCTGGACGCGGATTTCCAGTGGGCCGTCACGGACTCGCTGACGCTCGCTGGCGCCGCGAGTCTCTTGGGTACCGAATTGACCCGCCTCAACCGACAGCTCGACGGCATCGCCGTGCCCACCGGGTCCGACCTGCCCATGGCACCACGATTCGCTGGCAACGTGCGCGCGCGTTACGACTTCTTCATGACCGGCTTCGACGTCGACGCCTACGTCCAGGGCAGTGTGACTTTCCGCGGCGAGCACGTCTCCGGCATGATCGGCAACGCCGAGTTCATGGATGACACCCTGTACCGCCAGTCGGGGTACTACTCGGGACTGGAGGTTCAGAACGAGGGGGGAAGCTACGGGACTGTGCCGATCCCGGAAGGCTCCGGGGATAGCTTCCGTCTGCCAAACAATTCGCGGTTCGTGAATCCGTCCGCGACGACGGTGAATGTCGCGGCGGGCATCAGCCGCGACACCTGGAACGCCGAACTGTACGTGGACAACTGGCTGAACGAGGATGCCCAAGTCATGCAGATCGCGGGCCATTACACGCCGGTCGTCAGCGTCCAACGGCCGCGCACCGTGGGCGTTCGCTTCTCGTACGACTTCCAGTGACGTAAGCCCGGTAACGCGGCGGGCGGCTCCCGCCCGCCCACGCCGCAAGTGGACGAAGCCCGGCAGCGAGTCGAGGAAGCCCAGCAGTTGCTGGCGCGCGGCGACCCTGCGCGAGCAGAGACGGCCATGCGCGCGGTTCTGCGCATCGAGCCCGAGAACACCGAAGCGCGCTACACGCTAGCCGTCGCGCTGCGCCACCAGCGCCTGTTTCCGGCCGCGTTGCAGATCCTGCAGGACATCCTGACCACCAAGGCGAATCTCGGGCGCGCGCACCAGGAGATCGGCTACAACTACATCGCGGTCCAGAACCTCCTGGCCGCCGGCGCCGCGTTCGAACGCGCCGTCAACGCCGATCCATCACTGGTCAATAGCTGGAAGTGTCTTGCCAAGCTGTATGCCGACAGCGGCAACAAGGACAAGCTCGCCTCGGCCGAAGAACAGGTCGCATTCCTAAGCGCCTTGCCTGCGCCGCTCATCGCCGTGATCAGCTACTTGGCCGAAGACCGTCTCGCCGACGCCGAGCGCCTGTGCAAGCACTTCCTGCGCGACCACAAGACCCACGTCGAGGGCATGCGACTGCTGGCAGAGATCGCGACACGCAACAAGGTCTACGACGAAGCCGAATTCCTGCTTGAGAGTTGCGTCGAGTTCGCCCCCGACCATCGCCAAGCTCGCATTCAATACGCCAACATCCTGCTACGCGTGCAGAAATTCACGCGCGCCGCCGAGCAGACCGAGATCTTGCTCGCCCAGCTTACGCCTGGCCAATCCGGCGCAGGAGACGCCACCTTGGACATGGCCCGCTCGCTGCATGGCGCGGCGTGCAGCGGCGTCGGCCGCAACCGCGACGCGATCGCCTGCTTTGAAGCACTCGCCAAGGCGCACCCGGAGAACCACATCTTTCCCGTCTCGGCCGCCCACGTGCACAAGGCCGACGGCGACATCGATCGCGCGGTCGCCCTCTACCGCGAGGCCTACCGCCTGAAGCCCGACCACGGCGACGCGTACTGGAGCCTCGCGAATACCAAGTCGTACGCCTTCACGGACCAGGAGATCGAGCAGATGATCGCCGCCGCGGCCGACGACGCTACCTTGGAGAACGACCGCGTCCAACTGTGCTTTGCCCTGGGCAACGCCTTCGAGACCCGCCACGAGTTCGAGCGCGCCTTCGGCTACTACGCCAAGGGCAACGCGCTCAAGCAGAAAGGCACCTACCACAGCCCCGCTCACCTCCAAGTCCGGATCGACAGCCAGATCGCGGTTTGCACGACGGACCTCTTCGCATCGCGGCACGGCGTCGGCTGCGATGCGCCTGATCCGATCTTCATTGTCGGCCTCCCCCGTGCAGGTTCCACGCTGATCGAGCAGATCCTCGCATCGCACTCGCAGGTCGACGGGACCATGGAGTTGCACAACATCCTCAACCTGGCCAAACGCCTGCGCGGGCGCGACGACGAAGCCGGGAACAGCGTGGCGTCGCCACGGTATCCGCGCATCCTCAACGAACTGGACGGCGACTACTTCCGCCGCTTCGGCGAGCAATTCATCGGGGACACCCGCGCCTACCGGGGCGATGCGCCTTTCTTCATCGACAAGATGCCGAACAACTTTTTCCACGTCGGCCTGATTCGACTCATCCTGCCGAACGCCAAGGTGATCGACGCCCGGCGCCACCCGATGGCGTGTTGTTTCAGCGGCTTCAAGCAGCTATTCGGCGAGGGTCAGGAGTTCTCGTACGGCCAAGCGGAAATCGGCAATTACTATCGGCAGTACGTGAAGTTGATGGATCACTGGGACCGGGTGCTGCCTGGATTCGTGCTGCGGGTCCAGCACGAGGACGTGGTCGACGATCTCGAAGGCCAGGTCCGTCGGCTGCTCGATTTCTGCGGCTTGGACTTCGAACCCGCGTGCCTCGAGTACCATCGCACGGAGCGCAGTATTCGCACACCGAGTTCCGAGCAAGTCCGACAGCCGATCTACCGAAGCGGCCTCGACCAGTGGCGCAATTTCGAACCGTGGCTGGGACCGATGAAGGACGCGCTAGGGCCAACCCTTGCCGGTTACCGCTGACGTCCTTTTGCGTTCCCTTGCGGGTGCGTCAGACCGAGCGGGTCGCCCAAGCCGTCAGCGTGGACACATCGGCCTGTTCAAGCTCACCGGCGCTCGACACCAGGCTCCAAGCGTCCGTGCATCGCAAGACGGCACGGGCCAGCTTGTTGTTGAGCGCATGGCCGGACATGTAGCCATCGAAGGCACCAATGACCGGCACGCCGAGCAGGTAAAGATCGCCGATCGCGTCGAGCAGCTTGTGCTTGACGAATTCGTCGTGGTAGCGAAGGCCTTCGCTGTTCACGATGTCGTGGTCGTCGATGCCGACCGCATTCTGCAAGCTTGAGCCGAGACACTTGCGGATCGCCTGCGCCTGCGGCAGTTCGCGCATCAGGCCGAAGGAACGCGCCGCGCAGACTTCGCCCACGTAACAGGCCGACGCGAAGTCCACATCAACGCGTTTCGGGTACCGGTTGAAGACGGGATGATCGGCGACGAACGTATACGCGGCCCGGAATCCGTCGTAAGGTCGCAGCGACGCGTGCGCGTCGCCTTGGGTCACGGAGATCTCGCGGGTGATCTTGATGAACTTTCGAGGTGCTGCGAGTTCGCGAATGCCAGCGCCTTGGACCATCTCCACGAACGGTTGTGCACTGCCGTCCATGATGGGTACTTCCTCACCGGTCAGTTCGACGCGGACGTTGTCGATCCCGAGTCCCCACAACGCCGACATCAGGTGCTCGACCGTGGCCACCTGAACGCCGTGGTCGCCGATGCTGGTCGACAACGTGGTGTCGGTGACGTTCTGCGCCGTTGCCGCAACGGGGCTCGCTGGCACATCGAGCCGATCGAAATCGATCCCCGAGTTGGCCTCGGCCGGACGCAGCGTCAAGCGCACTGGGCGTCCGGAGTGCACACCGATACCGATGGCGTGCGCAGGACGTTCTATCGTTCGCTGGCAGAGCATTCGCAACAATCAACGGGGAAACAGTCGCGCACTATAGCCGGATTTGACAAAAAAATGAAGATAAAATGGAGGCAAAGTGAGGCCCATGTGACGCAACGCCCATGAGAACGGCAGAGTTGACGTATCCCATCCGCGCTGGCGGACAGGATGACGCGGCAGCGCACCGTCTATGCGTTGCCCCGATGATGGCGTGGACCGACCGCCACTGCCGTTTCCTGCACCGCCTTCTCGCGCCATCCGCCCGCCTGTACACCGAGATGTTGTCGACCGATGCGTTGTTGCACGGCGACTCCGGCCGACTGCTGGCCTTCGACCGGGCCGAACATCCCGTTTCCGCCCAGATCGGTGGCAGTGACCCGGCAGACCTCGCCAAGGCAGCCCGGCTTGTCGAACGGGCCGGTTTCGACGAGGTCAACCTCAACGTCGGCTGTCCCTCGGCGCGCGTCCAGAAGGGGGGCATCGGTGCCTGCTTGATGCGACAACCACGCCTCGTCGCGACGGGCGTTGCGGCCATGCGTGCCGCAGTGACGATCCCGGTCACCGTGAAGTGCCGGATCGGTGTCACGGATACTGTCGGCGAAGACCCAGACCGCGACGACTTCGGCCCCCTGCGCGACTTCGTCGGCGAAGTCGCGCAGGCCGGCGTGCACGTATTCATCGTGCATGCGCGCAAGGCGGTCCTCAAGGGCTTGAGCCCGGCACAGAACCGGTGCGTGCCGGCACTAAAGCCGGAACTGGTCGAGAGGTTGGCACGGGAGTTCCCGCACTTGGCCGTGGTGGTCAACGGCGGCATCCGCGACGTCGAGACCGCGTGCGGCTACCTCGACTGGGCTGCGGGGATCATGGTTGGCCGCAAGGCGTACCAGGACCCGGTGTGGCTGTCGCGCCTCGACGCCGATCTCTTCGGCACCACGCCGAAGACCGCGGAGCATGTCTTCGACGCCTACCTGCCCTACGTGGCCGACCGGCTCGGCGAAGGTGTTCCGCTGCGGGACATGACGCGACACATGCTGACGCTGTTCAACGGCCGCCGAGGCGCGCGCGCGTATCGCCGCCACCTGTCCACAAACCAAGGCGATCTCCACGCTGACATCGACAGTCTGCTCGCCGCCGCGAGTTTCGTAGAAGCGTTCTCCGCCGTGCCCAACGGGCGCGCCTCGACGGTACGCGGACATCCACGAACCGCTCGCGGTTCGCATCCGCATGCCAACCTAGTACAGGGCTCGATGCTTGGCGGGGGCGCCGCGCTAGTAGGCGCGTAGCTCCGCTGGCCTTCGCCTACTCCGCCGCTTCCAGCGTCGCGACGAGATCCTCGAACTCGTCGCGGTTGCTCTCGTTAAGCGCCATCAGGTGGCGGTGCGCAGCCAAGACGCGCCGTCGCAGTTCGCTGGCCGCCAGGTCGCTCTTTGGCAATTCGCCAAGCTGACGCGTGTCGTTGAGTGGCTCGTGAACGACGTGGAAGATATCGTCGAAGCCCATCGTGACCAGCAGGCGATTGATATCCGGCTGGGTGGAGACCAGCGTCGGCATGCAGCCCAAGCGTTTCTGCGCCTGGACCGATAGCCGCGCAAGTGCGCCAAGCGACGTGCTGTCGATCGCATCCGTGCACGACAGGTCGACCAAGACAGAGCGTAGGTTGGGGTCGCGGAACAGGCGATCGAGGAACTCGTCGAACGCCGCCCCGAGACTCAAGCGAACGTCGCCGACGAACTTCAGCAGGTAGGTGCCGTCGCCGTTCCCAACGAGAATCCGTCCTGGAATCACTGCTTAAGCCTCCCGGGCCACGACGAGGCACGTCATGTCGTCTGGGCCAGGGGTGCCTTCGGTCAAGCCCAGTCCACTCCACAGCCCGGCGATATCGGGTGCCCTTTCCGCAGCACAACTCACCAGGCGAGACTCCTTGGCCTGCAGGCCGTCCTCGTGCATGCACTCCAAAACCCCGTCGGAGAAGGCCACCAGGGACTCGCCCGGTGCGACCGGCACCGTGGTCACGTCGTAGTCCACCTCCTCGAACAGACCCACCGGCTTGCCGTGGCTTTCCAGGAACAACGCGCCGTCGCCGCCCGCGTGGATCGCGTGCGGGAAGTGCCCAGCGTTGGCATAGGTCACGGTGTTGGCCTGGAGATCCACCACGCCGATGAACATCGCGACATGTTTACCGAGGCCCTGTTCGAGCAGCTCCCGGTTCAACGCCGCCAGGATCACGTTCGGATCAAGTGCGTGGCCCGCTTGGTTCTCACGTCGCAGCCGCCGAGAGAAGGTCTTGAGAATCACCGTCACGAACGCGCTCGACGCGCCGTGGCCGGAGACGTCCGCAATGTAGAACACGAAGTGGTCGGAACCTACGCGCTGATAGTCGACGAAGTCCCCGGACAGGATCATGGACGGCTGTACCCGATAGGAAAGCCGATAGCCCCCGATCGTATACGGTGACGCCGGCAGCATCCGCTGCTGAACGTACCGCCCGGCCCGCTGATCGCGCTCCAGCGTGTCGAGTTGCCCGGCGATCCGGAGATCCGACGGTTTCGCGCGCTCGATCCCATTGCGCACACGCCGGTCGAGTTCTTCGTCCCCGGTCGGGGTTTGGATGATGTCGATCACACCGTGGCGCATCGCGGCGAGCATCTCGTCGCTGCCGGGCAGTTCATCGCTCAGCAACAGGTAAGGCGCGGGTAGGCGACCACAAGCCTCGACGGCGGCCTCGGCGTCGTCAAGCGAGCCACAGAGAATGATGTCGGCCGCGTCGAGCACCCGCGCAAAGGCACGGCTCCCTGCTCTCGCGTGGATGGCATCGAAGCCGAGACTGCCGAGGCGAAGGATCAGCGACGATGTCGATTCATCGTCGTCGCCCATGACCGCGATGGCCATTGACGATCCGGTAGTGGCTACAAATTGGTCGGCAACCCTACTCGCATGGCCGTGGGGAAACAACCGGTTTCTTCATTTTTTGTCCACTTTTCATGCCTTTCGCGGCAGCCCGGCCCTGACGAGAACATCCTGGGCATGCAACTGGTTGGCCATGGCAAGACCCGCGGCTTGTATGCGGGCGACGGGCCGTGCGAGTTCGGCAGCAATCTGCGCGAACGACTCGGCCAGCGGCGAACCTGATTCGACCAAGGCCAACAGCCTCAGGGTCAAGGCGTTGGACGCCATGAAGCCCACCTCGTCGCTGCGGTTCCGGTACGCGATCAGGTAGGTGGCCTCCTCGGGCGCACATGCAGGCTGGCAATCCGGGCCGAGGTCCATCACCGGGAATGCGTAGCGCAGGGGCCATGCGAGCGACGACAGTTCCACCGGGTCGTCCAAGGCGATCGGCTCGTCGTCAAACGCGTGGGCCGGCATGTCCGGGGCCAGCGGCAAGGCGTACTTCACCCAAGCGTAGTGACAGAGGTCCGAGGCGAACAGCGGCAGCGACGGGCCACCGTCTCGGGTCGCAAGATAGGCGAGAAACTCATCCGGCAGTTTCGAG
Organism: Candidatus Azotimanducaceae bacterium; assembly: GCA_965203685.1. Classification (GTDB taxonomy): domain Bacteria; phylum Pseudomonadota; class Gammaproteobacteria; order Pseudomonadales; family Azotimanducaceae; genus VXYL01. The sequence continues at coordinate 2,038,286 of OZ241908.1, read as the reverse complement.
TAGTAGGGCGACTCGACCGTGTGCCGGCAAAGGAAGTCCCCCACCAACGCCCGCCAATTTGCCTCGCCAACGATCTCCTGCAAGCCGGCGAAGACGTGCGCCAGCACGGACTCCACGTTGTTGTAGACCAGACGCGCGTAGATGGCCATGCGTCGCGGTTCGATGCCTGGTGGCGGGGCAACGTTCCCAGGGTCGCGAACATGCGCTGCGAAATCCCGCTGCAGCCGTTGGAACGGCAGGTCAGCCATGCGCCGCAGAGGTCGACTGCGCTCGGCGGATCCGCGCCACCTCGCCCACGAGGTCAGCCACCGGCGGCAGGTTGAAGTCGCGCTCCAGCACGGTGGGAATTGGACCGAACGCGGCGTAGGCCTCGTCGAGCAGGTCCCAGACCGGGTCGATGACGGTCGCGCCGTGGGTATCGATCCTGAGATCCGGGGCTTCTAGGACGTGGCCTGCGACGTGCGCGTAGACCGCCCGTTCTCCGGGCATTCCGTGCAAAAACGCGACCGGGTCGTAATCGAAGTTGATGCTGTTGACGTAGATGTTGTTGACGTCGAGCAGCAGCAGGCAATCCGCCTCCTCCACCACGGCCCGGATGAAGTCGAGTTCCGGCATCTCTGGTCCCGGCGCGGCGTAGTAGGAGACGTTCTCGACCCCGATCCGGCGTTCCAGGACGTCCTGGACGAGACGGATGCGCTCCGCCACGTAATGGACCGCTTCCTCGGTGAACGGGATCGGCATCAGGTCATGGAGGTGGCCATGATCCGTGCACGCCGAGAGGTGCTCTGTATAGCACCTGATATCGTGGGCGTTCAGGAAATGCTTGACGGCCTTGAGCAGAGACCGGTCCAGCGGCGTCGGTCCCCCAAGGGACAACGACAGTCCGTGGCAAACGAACGGGAAGCGCTCGGTCAGGGCACGGAACAAGCGCCCATAGTGCCCGCCGACGTCGATCCAGTTTTCGGGGGCCACCTCGAAGAAGTCGACACCCTCGGCAGGCTCGTCGTCGCCGACCAACTCCGCCATGAAGGCCCGTCGCAACCCCAGTCCCGCCCCTTTGGGCGACTCTTGGCCCGCGTGGAACGCCACCGGTGCCACACCCAATCAAGAGATACCGACGGGGGCAAACCGCGAGCCTGCCGCTTCTGCCGCCAAGCAGCAGGCGCCAGGCTCGCAGCCTTCTAGCGAAGCGACTACTCGGAGGTCTCTTCCTCCGACTCTTCTTCGCCCTCGCCGTCGCCGTCGTCGCCTTCCTTGTCGTCGCCGCACTTCCCTTCGCCACACTTGCCTTCGCCGCCGTGGGCGTCGGCCAGTACGACGCCGTCAAGTACGCGCGCCTCGAAAAGCTCTTCCTCGTCTGCAACAGCGAGGCCCGTCGCAGCAGAAACTGCGAACGCAGCGCCGATCGCCACTGCCAACGGCTTCATTTTTCGGTTCAGCATGATGCTCTCCTCAATGCTTGGTTTGCGGCGCGTAAAGGGTAAGCGCCTCGTTACATCGACCGCCCTCTCCACGAGCCGCAAGTTCGACCTTGTGGGGTTGAGCGAGTCAGGTGGAACGCTAGCGCGAATGACAGACCTGCGCTAGCCCTATTTTCCGACATATACACACGATGTTCAGCGTCTGTTCACGAATCGCCTAAGCGACTCGCCGCTGCCGCCTCAAGGCCTGCGCTGGCCTCCGCGGCTGCAAACCGCGCCTCGAGCCGCTTGGCGGAGACCTTGCCCTTGGTGCCAAGCCGCTGACTGAACGTGGCGACGCGGAACTCCTGCACGAGGAACCGCAACTCGGTCACGTCGTCACCGGTCGCGGCGAGGCGTTCAAGGCGTTGCTCCCACACCGCGACCGTAGCCATGCCCTCTCGGTCGCGGCCGACGCGGCCCTGCAAACCATCGAGGCGCATGGCCATACCGTCGAGATAGCGCGGCAGGTCGGCCAACCGTTCACTCGGCAGTGCCGACAGGAACCGAGGACCCACCAACGCATCGAGTTGGGCGCACAGGTCGGCGCGGGTCGCGGCCACCGCGGGCGAAGCTAGCGCGTCGAGCCGACGGGTGAGTTCAAAGCGCTTGTCGACAACCACGCGAACGCGCTCCAGGACCGTCTGGAAGGTGGGCACCAATGACGCGCCAGCACTCGCCAAGCGCTCTTCGAACTCCTCACGGACGGTTGGCCGTTCCCGGCCTTCGAAGAAGGCGTACCAAGCGGCCGCCAGGATCACGTCGTCCGCGAGATCGGCGAGCGGCCCGACCGGCGCGTAGCGCAACGACAAGGCGGTATCGTGCTCCACGTCCCTGCGCATGATGCGCGTTCGCCGTGCGTCCGCGAGCAGCGCCAGGCGCGCATACCCGCCACGGTTCAGCTCGCGTCGTTGCCTGGGCGTAGCCCGTATCAGCAGGTCGACGCTCGTCCCGCGGTCTACGAGGACCGGGTACGCGACCACCCGGTCGGCGCCTTTGCCGAGCACGGCCGATTCGGGGACGCCTTCGGCGGGAAACCCGGTGAGTCCGAACCGTTCGCGGTCTCGCCCGACGTCTCGGGCGATGGTCCGTTCGACCTTGGCCAGCAGCCGGGCCCGCAGCGCCGCGACGTCGCGATCCTGATCCGTGACCCGTCCGCGACGCCCACGGACCTGCACGTTGATCCTGAGGTGGTCCGGCAACCCTTCCGTGCGCCAAGCGTTGACAGGGACCACGACGCCCGCGGTACGCCGGATGGCTGCGGACAAGGCGACGTAAAGGTTCCCTTGACGGTAGGCATCGCCCGAGAGGCGCTCGACAATCAACTCGACGCGGCTCGGGATGGGCGCCAGTTGGCGGCGCAGGGACTTCGGCAGCGCGCGCAGCAGGGCTTCGCACTTCTCTGCAAAGAACCCGGGCACGAGCCAGTCGAGGTCATCGGCATCGAGTTGCGCCAGCAGTCCAAGGTCGACGCGTACGCTCAACCCATCGTCGCGTTCGCCTGGCGCGAACTTGTAGCCCAGTGCGGCACGCTGTCCGGCAAGGCACAGGTGCGGCGGATAGTCGCCCTCGTCGAGTTGCGGCGCGGCACCGGTGACAAGGTCGTCCTCGCTCATGAGAAGGCCTTCACGCGCCGCGTCGTCAAGGCCACGCTCGAAGCGGTCCCAGGCCTCGACCGAGTCGACCTCCGCCGGCAGTCGCGCCGCGTAGAAGGCTGTGCGTGTCTTCTCGCCGGCGAGGAGGTCGGCCCGCCGGGCCCGCGCCTGGCTCTGCTCAACGCGCCCCGCCAACGCCTCGTTCTTGTCCAGGAATGCCGCCTTGACCCGTTTGCCAGGGGGCTGCCGGTTGCGCCTGACCAGCGCCTCGATGACGAAGATCTCCCTTGCCGTCGTCGGTTCGACATCCCGTGCCGGCCGCGGACGATCCGCGACTACCGTTAGGCCATACACCGTGACACGTTCCCGCACCATCGCCTGGCCGCGCTTCGCGTCCCAATAGGGCTCCGAATGGGTCGTTCTCTTGATGTGCGCAGCCGCAGCCTCGATCCATGCCGGTTCGACCGCGCCGACACAGCGCGCGTAGGTGGTCCCCGCGTCGCCCGTGCGCGAGGCGCTGACGCTGATTTCCGCCGCTACCAGCCACTTGGGGGGCGCATCGCGCAACGAGGATCCCGGGAATACCCGGAATCGCATGCCGCGAGGGCCATCGAACTCAGGCATACGTCGTCGTTTCTTCGTACCGGGAGTCGCGCGGCGTCCCGACGCGTCCGCTTCGACGTCGCGCTTCGAGCCAATGAAGCCCAGCGATCCGGTCAGCAACGCGCGGTGCAACGTGGCGTAGTCCGTGGGTTTGCGGTTGACGCGCAGCCCCAAGTCCCGGCACGCCAGCAGCAACTGCCGGTGCAGGGCGCGCCACTCCCGCACCCGTGCCGGGCTCAGGAAACGGCTCTCGAGAAGCCGCCGGAACGCACTACGCGACATCTCCGTGCGGTTCGCCTCGAGCCAGTTCCAAAGACGAACGAAGGCCAGGAAATCCGACTTGTGCGCGCCCTCCGATGCTGCCCCGGCGACCTCCTCGGCCGTCGGTTGATCGAACAACGCGTGCGCCTTGTCGGCGGCCGCGCGACGGTCGAGCGGACGTAGCCGCGGATCCTGGGCGGCCAAGGCGGATACGACGATCAAGGCTTCCGCCAGCGCGCCGGCGCGCCCCGCCTCGATCAGCACGCGTGCAAGCCGCGGATCGACCGGAAGCCGCGCCATCGTCCGGCCGACGTCGGTCAGCTTGTCGTCCGCCAAGGCCTCGAGTTCGTGAAGCAGCCGCACCGCATCACGCACCGCGCGAGGCTCGGGAGGCTCGATGAACGGAAATGCCTCGACCGTACCGAGCCTGAACGCGCGCATGGTCAACACAACGGCGGCTAGGTTCGTCCGCTTGAGCTCGGGATCGGTGTACGCCGGCCGTGATTGGTGGTCTGCCTCCGTGTAGAGCCGGTAGCAGACGCCCGGCGCCACGCGGCCACACCGCCCCGCGCGTTGCGCCGCGCTCGCCTGGGAGATCGCCTCGATGGGCAACCGCTGCAGCTTGGCGCGGTAGCTGTAGCGGCTGATCCGCGCGAGTCCCGGGTCGACCACGTAGCCGATGTTCGGGACCGTGATGCTGGTCTCCGCGACGTTGGTCGCGAGCACCACGCGCTGGCGGTCGCCCGGCGCAAAGATGCGCTGTTGTTCGACGCTCGGCAGACGCGCGTACAAGGGCAGGATGTCGAAACGGTCCGCGAACCGCTTCTTCAGCAACTGCGCGTTCTCGAAGATCTCGCGTTCTCCGGATTGGAACACCAGGATGTCTCGGCGTCCGGCGGGCAAGTCCCTGCCGATGCACTCCAGGCAATCGACGAGCCCTGGTTCGGGGTTCCCCCTCGCGCTCCCCGGCTGAGGGCTCTTCTCTTGCGAGGGGTTCCCCCTCGCGCTCCCCGGCTGAGGGCTCTTTTCTTGCGAGGGGTTCCCCCTCGCGCTCCCCGGCTGAGGGCTCTCCTCCGGCGGCAGGTAGACCGTCTCGACCGGATAGCCACGGCCGGACACCTCCACGACCGGCGCACCGTCGAAATAGTCCGCGAAGGCCGCCACATCGATCGTCGCACTCGTGACGATCACCTTCAGATCGCGCCGCCGCGCCAGCGCGAGCTTCAGGCAACCGAGGATGAAGTCAACGTTGAGGCTGCGTTCGTGCGCCTCGTCGACGATTACGCAGGCGTAGCGCTTGAGCGCCCGGTCGCGCTGGATCTCGTTGAGCAGCAGACCGTCGGTCACCACCTTGACCACGGTCCGGGCGGACGTCTGGTCGGTGAAACGCACCGCGTAGCCCACCTCCGCGCCTAGGTCCACGCCGAGTTCGCTGGCGATCCGCGATGCCACCGTACGCGCCGCAAGGCGCCGTGGCTGCGTATGGACGATGCCCCCGCGCACCCCGAGGCCCGCCAAAAGGCACGCCTTGGGCAATTGCGTGGTCTTGCCCGACCCGGTCTCGCCGGCAACGATGACCACTTGGTTACGCTTCAGGAGGTCGACGATCTCGCCAATACGCGGCGTGATCGGCAGGTCCGCCGGGAACTCCGGCGTCGCGATGCCTTTGGGCAAGGCCGGGTTGGGCTTCTTGCGCGGCGTTTCCTTAGGCCTGCGCATGGCGCCTACTTGGACAGGAAGTTCATCCCTTCTTCAAGCCCGCGCACGGTCAACGGATACATCTGGCCGTCGACGAGGTCCTGGGTCATGGCGACCGAGGTCGAGTACTCCCAGGTCTCCTGGGGCGTCGGGTTGATCCAGACGAGCTTGTCGTAGATGCCATTGAAGCGGGTGATCCAAGCGGCACCGGGTTCTTCGTTCCAGTGCTCGACGCTACCGCCGGCATGGGTGATCTCGTACGGGGCCATGGTGGCGTCGCCGACGAAGATCACCTTGTAGTCGCGTCCGTACTTGTTGAGGATTTCCCACGTGGGGATGCGTTCGTTCATGCGCCGGCGGTTGTCCTTCCACACCGACTCGTAGATGAAGTTGTGGAAGTAGAAGCTCTCGAGGTGCTTGAACTCCGTGTGCGTCGCCGAGAACAACTCCTCGCAGATCTTGACATGGGCATCCATGGATCCGCCGATGTCCAGCATCAGCAGCACCTTGACGGTGTTCTTGCGCTCCGGGCGCATCCGGATGTCGAGCATGCCGCCGTTGTGGGCCGTCGAGCGGATCGTGTTGTCCATATCCAGCTCTTCTTCGCGGCCCGTGCGGGCGAACTTGCGCAACCGCCGCAATGCCATCTTGATGTTGCGCGTGCCCAGTTCGACCGAGTCGTCGAGGTTCTTGTACTGGCGCTGGTCCCAGACCTTCTTGGCCTTCTTCTTCTTGCCGCGCCCGACCCCGCCCGGACCCCGCTGGCCCGGTCGGTCGGCATTGCCCTCGTCCCCGTCCTGACCGTTCTCGCCTTCTTCCCCCTTCTCGGCCTCCTCGCGCGCCTTGCGGAACGCCTCGATGAGTTTTTCGAGGCCGCCGAGCGACTCGATCTGCTTGAGTTCTTCCGGGGTAAGGCTCTTCTCGAACTCGCGGCGCAGCCACTCGTCGGGGATCAGTGACTCCAACAGGCCGTGGAGGTCTTCAAGGCCCTTGAAATAAGCACTGAAGGCGCGATCGAACTTGTCGTAGTTTTTCTCGTCCTTGACCATGCACGTCCGCGCGAGCAGGTAGAAGTCGTCGACACTGCTGTACACCACGCGTTCCCGGAGGGCGGCGATTAGGTCCATCAGTTCCCGGATGGTGGCCGGGACCTTGTAGCGGCGCAGGGTGAGGAAGAAGTTGATCAGCACGGTGTTTCGTCCGTTGTCCTGTCGACTCTGACGTTTCCCTTGAGTGTCCGAAGCGGCTAGCCGCGGCTGTCGCGCCGGTTCATGAACGCCAACCGTTCGAGCAGGTGCACGTCTTGCTCATTCTTCACCAATGCGCCGTAGAGCGGCGGGATCGCCTTCGACGGGTCGCGGTTGGTGAGAATCTCGTCCGGGATGTCGTCGGCCATCAACAGCTTCAGCCAGTCGATGAGCTCAGACGTCGATGGCTTCTTCTTCAAGCCCGGCACCTTGCGCACATCGAAGAAGATGTCCATGGCCTCCTTGACCAGGTGCTGCTTGATCGTCGGGAAGTGGACTTCGACGATCTGCTCCATGGTCTCGCGGTCGGGGAAGTTGATGTAGTGGAAGAAACAGCGGCGCAGGAACGCGTCCGGCAACTCCTTCTCGTTGTTCGACGTGATCACCACGATCGGCCGCTGCTTGGCCACGATCGTCTCGTTGATCTCGTAGACGAAGAACTCCATCCGGTCGAGTTCCTGGAGCAGGTCGTTGGGGAACTCGATATCGGCCTTGTCGATCTCGTCGATCAAGAGCACCACGCGCTCGTCCGACTCGAACGCCTCCCAGAGCTTGCCCTTCTTGATGTAGTTGCGAATGTCGCCGACGCGTTCATCGCCAAGCTGGGAGTCCCGCAGCCGGGACACCGCGTCGTACTCGTAGAGGCCCTGCAACGCCTTGGTCTGCGACTTGATGTGCCAGGTAATCAACCGCAAGTCCAGCGTCTGCGCGATCTCGACGGCGAGCAACGTCTTGCCAGTGCCAGGCTCGCCCTTGACCAGCAGCGGTCGTTCCAGCTTGACCGCAGCGTCCACCGCCATGGACAGTTCGTCGGTGGAAATATAGGTGTCGGTACTGTCGAAAATCATCAAGCCTTCCGCTATTCCTCGTGTTGCGTGGGCACAGCACGACCTCAAGCCCGCTGTGCGAACGCGAAAGGCGCTACTCTACCTGTTTTTGGCCAGCGTGTTGCGCCGTTTTGCGACCAACGTGCGGCCAACCATGAGCAGTAGCGCGGCCAGCAGCACGCCCGTCGTCGTCGCACCGAGCACCATGATCGCGTCGGCCGGATTGGCGTCTTCGTCTATGAGTGGAAGGCGAAATGCGGCCACCAGGAAGGCGGGCGCCCAGTGCTCGCCATCGAACCGGAACGGCGTGACGGCCCAGACCAGCACGAGCACCGTCGCGACGTAGCGCAGCCATGTGAAACGGCGCAAAGCGCGGAACACGAGCCAGCCCAGGAGGCTGCCCGAGACGACGACCACGGTCCATGCAATCGCGTACGGACTCACGTGCCGCGGTCCGACGGCGCGCCGTCGACCCAGCGCACGGCAACGTGTTCGACGATGTCCAGGGGATGGACGTCCCGCTCCGAGACGACGCTGCCGCGTACGCTGATGCCGGCGTCCACGACCGTGTTCGGATCGCCGGAGACCAACGGATGCCACCACGCCAAGCCGCGGCCTTCCGCCAGTCGGCGATAGGCGCACGACGAGGGCAGCCAGCCAAAGCTCGCCACCGTCTCCGCGGTGAGGCGAACGCAGTCGGGCACCAGCCGATGCCGCTCGGGATAGCGCGTGCAACGGCAGCTATCGAGGTCGAGCAAGCGGCACACAACCCGCGTCGTCGCGACCTCGCCGGTGCTCTCGTCCTCGAGCTTGATGGCACAGCAGCGCGCGCAACCGTCGCATAGCGACTCCCACTCGTGCGCGTCCATCTCCGTAAGCGCCTTGCGCTCCCAGAACCTGTCAGCGGCGTCCTTCATGTGCTGCGGGCTGTCGCCAATCGGTGGATCATAGTGTCCTCCGCAGCAGTTCCTCGAGGGCAACGCCAAGGACCTCCGCGCGCCAGCCGCCGAACCAGTCCGGCAACACGCGATGATCGCGGTAGTGTCGATACAACGCCTCGAGGTCCCGCTTGCGTGCGACCAACTCCTTCGCCACCCCCAGTCGGGCGGCCGTCTCGCTCGCCAAGCCCCGCATTTCCTTCACCGCCGCCGTGGCCGCGTGCTTCAGCGGCGGCGGAATCCGCGCCGGCGGCTCCGGATCCGCGAGCCCGTCGCGGTGAGCACGCACAAGCGCTTTGCCGTAACGTGCGGCGACTCGCCGCGGCAGCACGGACGCCACGTCGTTCGGGCGTAGCTCGTCACGCCGGGCCAAGCTCGCCAGCCGGTCGTCGGCGGCGACCCAGGCGCGCGGCACATCCCTGCGACGCGCCTCCTGTTCCCGCCAGCGCGTCAAGCTGCGCAGTACCGCCAATTCCCGCCTGTTCAGCCGCCAGATGCCCTTGATCGTGCGATACCAGGTGTCCGGGGTTTCCGGCAACGTCGACAGGACTCGCCGCATGTCCTCCTCGAACCAATGCAGGCGGCCGCTTCGGTCAAGTGCGTCGCGCTGTCGCTCCCAGATCGGCACCAGGAACGCTGCGTCTTCGCGGGCGTAGCGAAGTTGCGCGCCGGACAACGGTCGCGCCAGCCAGTCGGAACGGGTCTCGTGCTGGCTGAGCCTCCGGTCGAGGTAACGGTCCACCAGCTTGACGTAGCCGGCCGAATACTCCGGTGCGAGGAACGCATGCGCCAATTGCGTATCGAGCACGTTCACCGGGCGTAAACCCAAGTGGACCGCCATAACTTCAAGGTCCTCCGAGCACGCGTGCATGACCTTCCGACGCGCTGGATCGAGAAGCAGGGCCTTGAGCGGCGCGAACGTCGCCGACGCCTGGGCGTCGACCAGCATCACGCCGGTATCGGCGGCAAGCTGGTATAGAGCCGGAATCGGGTGGAAGGTCCGCACGCGCATGAACTCGGTATCGACGCCAACGGTCGACCCGAGGGCGTCGATCCCGGCGGCCAACGGCTCGTCCTCGCCCACTAGCGCATCGCCACGCGGCTGTTGGTGGATGGCATCGAGGGGAGGCACGTGCTCGTGCACCTCAGTCCACGCTGCGCCGGCCCTGCATGGCATGGGCGATGGTGCCGCCGTCGATGTATTCGAGCTCGCCGCCGAGCGGCACCCCGTGCGCAATGCGCGTCACCACGACGTCGCTGTCGCGCAGCGACTCCTTGATGAAGTGCGCGGTGGCCTCCCCCTCGACCGTGGGGTTGGTCGCCAGGATCACCTCCTTGGCACCCATGTCCCGCACCCGCGCCGGTAGCTCCGTGAGGCCCAGTTCGGCCGGTCCAATGCCGTCAATCGGCGATAGCCGCCCATGGAGGACGAAGTAGCGACCGGAAAAACCAGCCGTCTGTTCGATGGCGATGATGTCGGCGGGTGACTCGACGACGCACAGCGAGTTGGTGTCACGCCTCGGATTGGCGCAGATGGCGCATTGATCGGACTCGGTCAGCGTGCGGCACGTCCGGCAACGCTGCACGTGCTCGGCGGCCTCGGACAGTGCCACCGCCAGCGCGCGCGCACCTTCGCGGTTGTACTGCAGCAGGTGCAGGGCGGTGCGCGTCGCGGTCTTCGGACCCACGCCCGGCATCGTCTGCAGCGACTCGACCAAGCGGTCGATTAACGGGCTGATCCGCATCTAGCGTGCCGCTTCCCAAATCTCCGACAGCCATCGACGGGACGCGCTCGCCAGCCGTTCAACTCGGCAGATTGAGTCCTGGCGGCAAGCCCAAGCCCCTGGCCACTGCGCCCATCTTCTCACGCTGCAAGGCTTCAACGCGACGCACGGCGTCATTGATCGCAGCCGCGACGAGATCCTCCAGAACGCTGTGCTCTTCATCCGCCGTCGTCGGGTCGATCTCGACCCGCAGGGCTTCGAAAGAGCCGTTCAGCGTTACCCTGACCAGCCCGCCGCCGCTCTCGCCAATCACGCGCGCCGCCTTGATGGCGTCCTGGGTCTCGCCGAGTTGGGCTTGCATCGTACGTGCTTGCTTGAACAAGTCTTCCAGCTTCATGGCGCCACGCTTCTTGTCCCCCGTGCCGTCGATTGTAGCGAGCCGCGTGCGGCGGTTGCAGGTCAAGAACACGCTGATTAACGGGGATCTCCAGATACGACCTCAAGACTTAACAGCTTTCCGATGACCAAGGGCGGCATTTGCAGCGTTCTTAACGGGCATCCAGATGCGGCGACTCCAACCGGGCATCGAATTCCGACAACAACGTCTGCACGTTGGCATCGCCGAGCAGAACCGCCTTCGCCTCCGCTTCGCGCTCGCTCTTGAGGCGTGCCTTGCGTGTCGCCGGCGTTTCAGCGGCGAGTTCGCCGACCTCGTAGCGCACCTCCATGGGCCGACCCTCATGGCGTTCGACGAGCCCCGCGATCTGGGTGCGCTGGGTGTCGTTGAGCAGCGCATGGTGGTCTTGGGCGAGCCGGATCGTCCACTGCTCGGCGTCCTTGGCGACCAAGTTGGCATGCTCCAGGATCATCAGCGTGACCCCCTCGGGCGCCATGGCCGCGACAAGCTCATGCCACGGCGGCAATGCCGAGTCCTCGGGTGGAACCGCGTCGGCCACGGGGGGCGTCGGTTGAGCCCCTGCACCGCGGTCGCTGTTCACTGGCGCCTCTTCGACCACGACGTCTTCCTGAACGCTCGGCGCCGCACCGACGGACGGCGCCGATGGCGGCACGCGAGACGTCGCGGGCGCAGTCGACTCGCCGCCTACGGCGCTCCCGAGGGGCTCGAAGGACAGCAGCCGAACCATCGTCATGTCGAAACCAACCTTGGGGTCCGGCGCAAACGGCAGGTCGCGCGCGCCGACGAGGGCGATCTGGTAGTAGATCTGCAGGTCCTCGGCCGAGAACGACCCTAGGAACCGGTCATATGGCGGTTCTGGAACGGAGTCGAGTTCGGCGGCCACGGCCAAATCATGGAACGCGTGCTGCAGTTCCCCAAGCACGGCTGCCAGGTCAAGGGATCGCCGAGACAGTTCGTCGGCTGCGGCGAGCAGCGCCTCCCCATCGCGTGCCGCCAGTGCCTCGAGCAATGCGCCGATCTCATCGCGACCTGCGATCCCGAGCATGCCATTGACGCTCTGCGCATCGATCTTGCCGGCACCGTGGGAGATCGCCTGGTCGGCAATCGACAGCGCATCGCGCATGCTCCCCCGCGCGGCCCGCGCGATCGCCGCCAGGGCCGCGGGCTCGGCCTCCACCGCCTCGTCGCCAAGAATGCGGGCGAGTTGGCCCTCGATGGTCTCCGGGAGCATGTTCTTCAGGTGGAATTGCAGGCACCGCGACAACACGGTGATGGGGATCTTGCGCGCCTCGGTCGTGGCGAGCAGGAACTTCACATGCTCCGGGGGTTCCTCCAAGGTCTTCAGCAAGGCGTTGAAGCTGTGCCCGGTCAACATGTGCACCTCGTCGATCAGGTACACCTTGAAGCGACCCTGGCCGGGCAGGAACTGGGCGTTGTTGAGCAGGTCACGGGTATCGTCGACGCCGGTGCGCGAGGCCGCGTCCACCTCGATCAGGTCCATGAACCGTCCCGCCGCAATCGCCTCGCATGCTGGGCAGACACGGCAGGGCGTCGACGTGACCCCGGTTTCGCAGTTCAGACACGCGGCGAGGATGCGCGCCAACGTCGTCTTGCCGACCCCCCGTGTGCCGGTGAACAGGTACGCGTGGTGCAACCGCTCGTTGTCCAGGGCGTTGGCGAGAGCCCGCACGACATGCTCCTGGCCCACGACGTCCGCGAACGCGCGAGGCCGGTACTTCCGCGCCAGCACCAGATAACTCATGATCGGCCAAAATGTTAACGCAAACCGAGGCAGTCTCCTTGAAAACGGTTGGTCGGCGCCGTTGGGCCGAGGTTTCCGCCCGACCCGCTCCGGGAGCTTCGTGATGGACCGCGCCCCGTTTTCCAAGGCGAACCGTGACGACGGGTTGTGGGTGATCGGCCACCGCGGCGCAGCGGGATTGGCACCTGAGAACACTCTAGCGAGCTTCGCGTACGCTGTTCACCTCGGGGTCGACGCCATCGAGCTGGACGTCCACTTGAGCGCCGATCAACACCTGGTCGTGATCCATGACGAGCGCGTCGATCGGACCACGAACGGGAACGGCACGGTGGCCGACGCGCCATTGGCGGCCCTACGTGTGCTCGACGCCGGTGAGGGCGAGCGCGTCCCGACACTCGACGAGGTCCTCGAAGCCGCGCCCGGACACGTCGCCGTCAACATCGAACTCAAGGGGCGCGGTACCGCGGCACCGGTGGCCCGCGCCATCGCGGCATGCAAGCGACCATTGCTCGTGTCCGCCTTCGATCACGGCGAACTGGGACGCTTCCACGGCCTGTGTCCGACCATTCCTTGTGCACCACTCCTTGGCCGATGGCGGCAAGGCGTGCTCGACACCGCACGCGAACTCGGCGCCTGGTCGATCAACCTGGCCGACCGGGTCGCGGACCCGGGGACGGTGGACACGATCCGCGCCAACGGCTACCAGTGCCTCGTCTACACGGTGAACGATGCCGAGCGGGCCGCGGCCTTGCGCGCCATCGGCGTCGGCGGCGTGTTCAGCGATTTCCCGGATCGCCTGCTAGGCTTGCCGTCCTCCCTATCCCCAAGGTAAGAGCAAGGCGTCGACATGCTGATCCCGATCCAGCCGCTCAAGGAAGCGGAACTGCCCGAGCGTAAAAAGCCCATTCTCAGGATGGTGGGCCCGGGCGTCGTGATGGCAGGCCTCGCCATCGGTTCCGGCGAACTGATCATGTGGCCGTGGATCACGTCCGTGGTTGGCGCGCAGCTACTGTGGGCCGCAGCCATCGGCATCTTCCTCCAACTCTGGGTCAACATCGAGATCGGCCGCTGGTCGATCGCCACGGGCGAAAGTCCATTCACGGGCATGGCCCGGGTCATCAAGCTCGTGGTGTACCTGTTCGTCTTCGTGATCTTCGTCGGTAAGTTCCTGCCCGGATGGGCGCGCGAAACCGGCATCGCCTTGCGCGATCTCATCTTCGGACCGCAACACGACAGTCCACCGTGGCTCTGGACGGCGATCGTGTTCGCACTGGTAGCGGCCATCCTGTTCGGCCCCAAGGTGATCTACACCGCGGTGGAACGCTGCATCACCGGACTGATCGTCGTCATCGTCGCCGGCCTCCTCTACGTCGTGTGGGAGATCGGGTCGGCCGACATCTTCCTCGAGATGTGGCACGGCGTCATCAGCATCTTCAGCTTCCCGGACTTCCCCGTGGATGTCCTCGCCGACGACGGCTCGGTACGTGACCAACTGACCTTCAACCGCTTCTTCGGCGCTGTCGTATTCGCCGGCGCGGGCGGCCTCGGCAATCTCTACTACGCCTACTACCTGCGCGAGAAGGACATCGGCATGGGCGCCCGTATGCCGTCGCTCATGAGCGCGGTGCACAAGCACGAGATCAAGGAACTCGACACGGGTTACCTGTATGCCGACACGGCGGAAAACCGGCGCCGATTCAAGGACTGGTTCCGCTACGTGGTGGTCGACCAGACCCTGTTCTTCTGGCTGCTCGGCAGCTTCACCATGTTCCTGTTCGTGTTCGGCGCCCTCGCGGTCCTACATCCGATCGGTCTCGTCCCCGACCGGGCCAGCCTCGTGTGGGATCTCGCATCCATTCTCGAACAGAGCATGGGGACGTTCGGCCGCTACCTGTTCCTCATCGTCGGCATGGCTGCGCTCTTCAGCACCCAGCTTGGCGGCGTCGACGGCGGCAGCCGCATCTTCGCCGACCTGCTGCACACCAACTTCAAATTCGGGCGCTGGTTGAAGCTCGAGCAGTGGTATCTCGTACTGGTCGGCACGACCATGGGCATCGGCGTGTTCAGCGTCTGGTTCTTCGGCAAGTACGACATCGCCGGGCTCGACTTCCTGTTCATCGCCGCGCTCATGAGCGGCTTCGTCATGGCGATCTACGTGCCCATGATCCTCTACCTGAACCTCACCCGCTTGCCAAAGTCCGCCCGTCCCGGGTGGGTCAACATCTTCTTCATGGTGCTCGCATCGGCCATGTACATCGCGTTTGCCGGCTACACGATCTACAGCAAGGTCGTGGAGGTAGTGGCGCAGTAGGCGGTTGCAGTACCATGGGCTGCCTCGACAACGGCGAGATCGCGCGTTACGCCGAGGACGGGTACTTGGTCCTGCGCGGCTTTTTCGGCCGCGTCGACGTCGACTCGCTCAGGAACGCTACCGCGGAGGTCCTCAGCCGTGCGAAGCGTGGCACCCCGGGCGTCGGCTTCGATCCGTGGACCCGCGAACCTGGCGACCGCCTAAACCCGAACCGCGTCTACTACTACAACGACATCTTCCTCGAGCACCCGCGCCTCGACGACCACATGCGCGATCCAAGGCTCGCGGCCGCATTCGTCGACCTCTACGACAACGACATCGACGCCTACCAATCCGCCACGGTGGTCAAGCCCGCCATGATGAACTTCGACTTCCAGGGCTGGCACCAGGACGCGCCCGACTATGTGCCGCTGTCCAACTACAAACTCGCCTCTGCCCTGACCTACCTCGGCGACATGGGCCCGAACACCGGCGGCACGTCCCTCGTCCCCGGCAGCCACCGCGACGGACTGTTCGAACGCGGCCACGTCGAGATGCCCGGCTGGCCGGTCAAGAAACGCGTCATCGTGGGCTTCGAACCTTACGCAACGCGTGTGGTCACGCCGCAGTTTCGGCCCGGCGACGTGCTCATCTTCCACCCCTGCCTGATGCACCGTGCCAATTCGAACTACACCCCGGTGAGCAAGATCGGCCTTATCAACGCCTACCGCTCCGTGGACTGCATCGACCTCGAAGGACGCAATACGTTCAAGGCGGACAACATACCGATCACCCGCGGCGGCAAGGTGGTCGCGCGGGCATACGCATGATCCCAGTGGGCGAGGCCGGCACCGGCCCGCGTAAACAGGGCGATGTTCGGTTCCGAGATCCCGTGACGACCGGCTTGCGTTGAATTGGGCGATGTTTTCGGGGATCGGGGCGAGGATCCGGTGCGGATCAAGCGCGACCCCTAGTGACACGAAAACCGACCCGGTCCGGCTTCCATGGCACCGCCCTTGGCGGGGTTGTCCACGCCTTGTCCATGGTGCCGGTCCCCGATCCAAAGAGGCGCTGTGGACAAGGGGTGGGCAACCCCACGTCGACCTCGGCCCGTGCGACGTCAAGCCGAAGCGAGAGCGCTGTTGTCCTCAGTTCCCGACGAGGGCCGGAAGCGGGTTCCCTTCGTCGAACGGCGGCCGGAACCGCACCGTTGTCATCGGTTCGGGCTCCGCCACACGGCGACCACGGTGTGCTCCAGTTGACGAACATCGCCCATTTCAACGCCGGCATCGCTGAACGACAGACCAGCATGGTGGCGGCCCCGCTGCTTTTCCTTCCGATTGCGTTTCGAGGACAATACCGCCCATGAGATGCACACGAGCCGCCGACTGATGCCCGACCCCGCGCTTCGCCTACGCCAGATCTGCTTGGTCGCGCGCGACCTTGAGTGGACGTCCAACATGCTCTCCACGGCGTTCGATGCGCCCGTGGTGTTCCGGGATCCGCGGATGGCCGCGGGCGGCAATCTCACCAATACGCACATTCGCCTCGGCGACTCCTTCCTGGAAACCGTGTGCCCCACGGACCTCGCCTGGGAACGTTCCACAACCCAGACGAGGCTCCTCGATCGCAACGGCGACTGCGGCTACATGGCGATCGTGCAGGTCCCCGACGTGGCAGTGGCTTCGCGATCGATGTCCGCCCAGGGCGACGCAATCGGAATCGTGTCGGGCGATTGGAACGTCTGTCCCGGCGAACCCGGGTCGGGGTTGGCAGGCGTCGAGGCGGGCCGCTACGTGCTCGGCGAGCCGCTACCGAAGACGCCCGGCACGGTCTCCGGCGTCAACGTCCAGTTCCACCCGAGAGACTTCGGCACGCTGGCGGAGATCCAGGAGAACTGGCCCGGCCAAGCAGACTTCCCGAACAACAAGGGTGCCTACTTCCCGGCGGGGAACACCTGGCAGAACGGCGTCGACGCACGGCCCCACGGGGGCGTCACCACCGGTTTCGCGGCGGTCGAGATCGCACCGCGGGGCGTAGATCCCGTTGAGATGTGCCAGCGCTGGATGCACGGTCTTGGCGCGGGTGCTTCGATCGACTCCGCCGAGCCCGCGACGCTCAAGCTCGCCGCCGGCCAGACCATGCGGTTCGTGGAGCCCGCGGCCGATGGGCGCAGCGGCGTGGTTGGCGTCGACCTGTGGGCAGTCCCCGGGATCGCTCGGAAGTTCGAGGCGATCGACGTCTGCGGGGTGAGGTGGACGCTCGTCGACTCTCCGGCCAACTGACCAGCGAATCGGCGGCGCGGCTGCCCGTCAAGCGACCGCGGTCGTCAGGCGCCGCGGCCGTCAGGCGGCCGATGCCCTCAGGCGGCCGGTGCCGTCAAGCGTGCGCGGCCGTCAAGCGTCCGCGGCCGTCAAGCGTCCGCGGCCGCTAAGCGGCCGGTGCCAATTCCTGCCACGCGCCGCGCAAGATGCGGCTCGCGGAGCGTAGGAAAACCGCCAGCAAAAGGACGGCGACGGCGATGTCCGGCCAAGGCGAATCGAACACCCAAACCGCACCGGCAGCGCCGATCACAGCAACCCCCTCGATGACGTCGTTGCGGGAACACTCCCAGGACGACGACATGTTGACGTCGGCTTTGCGGTGAGGCGTCAGCAGCTTGAGACAAACAACGTTGGCCACCAAGTTGGCGACCGCGACCGCGGACATCGTGGACACGACCGGCGCATGCAGGTCCGTGAGCCGCCAAGCGATCTGGACGGCCACCGCGACGGCGGCGCCGAGGATCAGGAGCCCCTTGAGCACGGCGACGCGCGCCTTGGCTTCGGCCGACGCACCGACGACAGCCAAACTCACCGCGTAGGTGAGCGCATCGCCGAGGTTGTCCAAGGTGCCGGACAGCAGGGCCGACGAGCCGCTCAGCACGGATCCGACGACCATGGCCCCGAATGCGGCGACGTTGATGCCGAATACCCATGCCAGCACGCGGCGTTGGCCCGCGTGCAGGTTCACGAGGTCGATGTTGCTACAGCACCTGTTGGCCATGCCCCGCTAGTTTGCCATGCCACCGCCGGCCCAGCGCGACAACCGCGCAACGACCGTGGCTAACGGGTACCGTCGAGGCGATCGAATTCCCGCTCGAGGTGGTGGCGTTCGTCGGTCACGATGCGCTCCAGGGTTTCCACGCGCTCGCGCAGTTCGGCGAGTTCCCCCTCGACGGACGACACGCGCGTCTCATCCGCCCCGTCGTGCGCCTTGCGGCGGCGCGCATGACTCGTCCAGATCTTCAGAAGCGGAATGGACAGGCTCATGGCCACGATCAGGAAAACGGCTGTTGCCCAGGTCATGTGTGTCTCCTTGGTTTTTCGTTCGGGCTAGTTCGGGAAGTCAATTGACGGCACTCTCGCCATCGTCGATGCGTCCGAACTCGCGGTGCAACTCGTAGCGGCCCGAAGTGATGTGGGTCTCCATGCGCCGCAGGCGCAGCTCGACTTCGTCGAACTCGGCATCCACCGTGCGCAACCGCTGCCGCGGCGACGGTAGCGCGTAGCGCCGCGCAGTCTCAGCTTCGTCCTCGTCTTCCGCGCGGTTGCGCCCGTCACGCTTGGCGCGCCTCCGAGGCTTGGCAGCCTGGCTGCCTGCGGGCCCTTTGTCCAAGATGAAGAGGCCGACAACCAGATAGGCGACCACCGCAAACCAGTTGAGGAAGATCACGGCCGTGATCGCGGCGCAGCGCACAACCCACGCCTCCACGCCGTAATAGCGACCGATCCCCGCGCACACTCCGAGCAGCTTGCCCCTCTCGGTGTCCCGGCAAAGCCTCACCGAGCGCGGCTCGTCCGACCACAGCCAAGCTGGTTCGCGGTGCGGTCGCGGCCGGTAGCTGCCGCGAGGTTCCGAGTGCTCGCCTGCCAGTTTCCTGAGGGCTACCTGGCGTCGTACGCGCTCGGCGGCTCGGTCGATGTAGCTGGCAGCCGACTCTCCGGCCGAAGCCACCAAGTCGTTGACGGCTTCCTCCAAGCGTGCCACGGCCCGTCCGACATGGCGGCTGTCCGGGGATTTGCTACCTGCGCGGGGTTTCCCCTCACGCTCCCCGGCCGAGGGCTCTTCACTCCTGGCCATCGCGAACCCCCAGTCGTGACTCGGCAACCCTTTGACGACCACGCCACCCTGGCGTCTCCGCGTCCAAGATCGCCTCCAAGGTGTCGATGCGTTCGCGCATTCCGGCCGCGGCGTCCACCAACCGCTCGAGTTCCACGCGCTCGTCCTCCGTCAAGGCCGCGCTCGTGCGGCCCTTGGCGCGGTAGTGGCTGATGATCCAGATCGGCGCAACCACGAGCATGAACAGCACCGTGGGCGCGACGATCATGGGAATGAGATCGTCCATGCGACACCTCAACCGTTCGACTTGTCGAGTTCGTCGCCGTTCTTGACGCGCGCCTTCAACTGCTCGAGTTCCTCATCCACTTCCTCGTCGCGGTCGAGTTCGTCGATCTCGCTCGCGAGGCTGCGCTGGCCCATGTCGTACGATTCGACCTGGCCTTCGAGGTCGTCCATCTTGCGCTCGTACTGCTCGAAGCGGGTCATGGCGTCGTCGATGTTGTGGTTGCTGAGTTGCCGGCGGACGCCGACGCGCGCCTGGGCCGCCTGGCCGCGGAGGATGATCGCGTTCTGGCGATTCTTCGCGTCCTTGATCTTCTCCTGCAACGCGTGGATGTCGTCGTTGAGCTTGGCCAAGGTCTCGTCCAAGACGCCGAGTTCTTCGTCGAGGGTCTGCGCCTGGTCCGCAGCCTTGGAGCGCTCGACCAATGCCGCGCGAGCCAAGTCGTCGCGGTCCTTGGTGATGGCCAGTTCGGCCTTGCGCTGCCACTCGCCGGCTTCGTGCTGCAGGAGGCCGCGACGGCGCGACAGTTCCTTCTTGTCGGCGATGGCCCGGGCGGACGTGGTTCTGACTTCGACCAGGGTCTCTTCCATTTCCTGGATGATCAGGCGCACCATCTTCTCCGGATCCTCCGCCTTGTCGAGCAAGGCGTTGATGTTGGAGTTGACGATGTCGGTGATTCGTGAGAACACGCTCATGAGATGGTTCCTCCTTCTCGGTACTCGTTGGCGCCCAAAGCACGGGCGTTTGCTGCCTTACCGTTCAGATTCCGTGCCAACACGCGTAGGAAGTTGATAACCCTTTGATCCAATGGCCGTTATTCACGCCGCGTCTACCGTGAGATAGCGCCGCCGTGGCGGATCCAGCCAAGTGTTGGCAGAATCGCCAATGTCTTGGACGCCCGCAGCAAGGGAACGCGAGGACGCCATGCCTCCACCGCAGGAGCCCGACCGACTGATCGGCGAGTCGCCAGCCTTCGTGATGGCGCTCGAAGCGGTTTCGAAGGTCGCCCCGCTGGAGAAACCCGTGCTCGTGGTCGGGGAACGCGGTACCGGCAAGGAACTCGTCGCCGCACGCCTACACTACCTGTCCAATCGCTGGGACAGCGAGTTTCTGAAGCTCAATTGCGCCGCGATCAGCGACTCGTTGATCGAGTCCGAGTTGTTCGGCCACGAAGCGGGGTCGTTCACCGGCGCCACGCGGGCTCACCAGGGGCGGTTCGAGCGCGCGGACGGCGGCACGCTGTTCCTGGACGAAGTCGCCACCACGTCCGGACTCGTCCAGGAGAAGCTGTTGCGGGTGATCGAGTACGGCGAGTTCGAGCGCGTCGGCGGGCGCAAGACGCTGCGCGTCAACGTGCGCCTCGTGGCCGCGACCAACGAGGACCTGCCGCGGCTGGCTACCGAGGGCCGTTTCCGCATGGACCTGCTCGACCGGCTTGCCTTCGACGTGATCACGCTGCCGCCGTTGCGCGAGCGGCCTGAGGACATCCCGCTACTGGCCGAGTACTTCGCCATCAACATGGCGAGCGAATTGGGGCGGGACTACTTTCCCGGCTTCACGCCCGCCGCCGAGACCGCCCTCGAGAACTACCGCTGGCCGGGCAACCTGCGCGAACTGAAGAACGTCGTCGAGCGAGCCGTCTACCGCACGCCGGAGGGCGAGCCCGTCAACGCGATCGTGATCGATCCGTTCCAGTCGCCCTTTCGCCCGTTGGCGGAGGTCGACGGGAAGGGACAACCCGCTGCCGGCTTCGAACTGCCACTGAACCTCAAGGAGACGATCCGCGACGTCGAGGTCGACCTCGTGAACAAGGCGATGACGGTGAGCCAGTTCAACCAGCGCAAGGCCGCGGCCGCCTTGGGCCTCACCTACGACCAATTCCGCGGCTACCTGAAGAAATACAACCTGCCGACACCGTCGTCGAAACGCGATTAGCGCCGCCTCGTCACCAGAGCGCGTCCATCTGCAAGCGGAAGCCCCGTAGCAGGGGTTCGCCCGACATCTGCACCGGCGCCGCGACTTCCTCCATCTCCTGCCCTGGCCGGTAAACGAGAACCCGCCGACTCAAGGGATCGATCAGCCAGCCAAGCAAGGCGCCGTTGGCCGCGTACTCAACCATCTTCTCCTGGAGCGTCGGCAAGCTGTCCGACGGCGAACGCAGTTCGATGACGAAGTCGGGGCAAAGCGGCAGGAAGCGCGTCCGTTGTTCCAAGGCTGTGGCTGCGAGGTGCTCATTGCTTACCCACGAGGCATCCGGCGAACGAATCGCGCCGTTGGGCAGCCGGTAACCAGCGGACGAGTCGGCGGCCTCGCCAGTGCCATCCGCGTCGGCCCACTGGAGAAGCTGCAGGCTGATCCTGGCGTTCTTCCTCGCCGTATCCCAACCGGCGGGCGGCATGATGTGTACTCCTTTGCCAGCATCCCGTTCGATGCGCAGTTCGCTGTTCAGACGGCAGAACTCGAAGAACTGATCGTCCGTTCGACACATCTCCGGCAGGAGGCGTACGCACATCTCTCGCAAACCAGCGTCATCCATCGGGACAGATCGTGCCGCAGCCACGGCGGAGCCTCCTGAGAAGCGCAGTAGGGCGAGGGCCAATATACACCGGCTGCCGTCTTGAGCGAGCCCGGGCTCGGTCGCCACACTGGGCGCGCCTTTGCTTTCGCCCGCGCCATTGAGGCAAACTACCGTTCGTCCGTGCGGGAATAGCTCAGTGGTAGAGCACAACCTTGCCAAGGTTGGGGTCGCGGGTTCAACCCCCGTTTCCCGCTCCAAACAGCAACCTTCTCGCGGCCGATCGCCGTGCCTCAAGGCGTAGCGAGGATCAGCATGACCCTTGACCCGAAGCCGCACCATGCACCCTTGGCGCCCGCGCCTCACCTGCTGCACAACTGGCAGGGACTCCACGGCAGCGCTTCGAGTCTCGTAGCCGCGCGGCTGGCGGAGTCGGCGGGCCACCTCGTCGTCTACGTCGCTCCGGACACGGACGCCGCCTTTCACGCCCAGGCGGAAATCCGCTTTTACGCGGCGCCCAGCGTGCCCGTACTGACCTTCCCGGACTGGGAAACCCTCCCCTACGACCATTTCTCGGCGCACCAGGACATCGTCTCCGAGCGCCTGGCAACGCTCTACGAACTCCCGTCGACGACCGCGGGCCTGCTGGTCCTCCCGGTGAGCACGCTGCTGCAGCGCCTCGCACCGGTCGAGTTCGTGCAAAGCCAGTCGCTGATCCTTGAGGTCGGAGGACGCTTCGACCTCGATGCCGAGCGGCAGCGCCTGGCCCGTGCCGGTTACCGCGCTGCGGACACGGTCAGCGAACGCGGCGAGTTCGCCGTGCGCGGCTCGCTCGTGGACGTCTTTCCCATGGGCGCGGACAACCCCATCCGGATCGACCTGTTCGACGACGAAATCGACACCCTGCGCACCTTCGACGCCGACACCCAACGGACCATCAGCCCAACGCGGAGCGTGCGCATCCTACCGGCCCGGGAGACTCCCCTTGACGCCCCCGGGATCGCCCGGTTCCGCGATGCCTGGCATCGCACATTCGATGTCGACGTCCGCAACTGCCAGATCTACCAGGATGTCAGCGCCGGCTTCGCCCCCCAAGGCATCGATTACTACCTGCCGCTGTTCTTCGAGGCCACCGCAACCCTCTTCGACTACCTGCCGGGGGACACGGTGTTCGTCCTCGACGCTGACGTGCCCGAGGCCACCAAGCGGCACCTCGAGGATGTCGCCGGCCGCTACGAGTCGCTGCGCTACGACGTGGAGCGGCCGATCCTGCCCCCCGATGCGCTGTTCCTGCCTGCCGCCGACCTCGATGCACGTCTCAAGCGGTACGGGCGCGCTCGCTTGGATCCGACCGCGGCCCGGCGCCGCCATCGCGTCGACTTTTCCGGCCGGGAACTGCCCGACCTTGCCGCCAACCACCGCGCGCGCGACCCGGCGGCAAGGCTGCGCAGTTTCACCGCGAACACGGCGGCCCGCGTCCTGCTGACGGCGGAGACCCCGGGCCGCAAGGTACACCTCGACGAGTTCCTGCGCCGCGAAGGCCTCCGCGGGGCCGATATCGAGGACTTCGACGCCTTTACCACCGGTGACACCACGCTGGGCATCGCCATCGCGCCCATCGAACGCGGCTTCTGGTTCGACGACATCGCCGTGGTCACGGAGACGGAGATCTTCGGCCACCGCAGCGAAGCCGCCACCGAGCGTGCGCGGCGGCGGGCCATCGACCCGGACCTGGTCATCAAGAACCTGATCGAGTTGACGCCCGGAGCGCCGGTGGTGCACATCGACCACGGCGTCGGCCGTTACCGGGGCCTGCAGGCGTTCACTGTCGACGACCACGAGGTCGAGTTCCTGACCATCGAGTACGCCGAGGAAGCCAAGCTCTACGTACCGGTCACCGCGCTGCACCTGGTCTCGCGGTACGCGGGCGCAAACGAGGACAGCGCGCCGCTGCACCGCCTAGGTTCCGACCAGTGGGCCAAGGCGAAGCGGCGCGCCGCCGAACAGGCTCGCGACGTCGCCGCCGAACTCCTCGACATCTACGCGCGGCGCGAGGCGGCGACGAGCTACGCGTTCCAGAGCCCCGACGACGAATATCGACGCTTCGTGGAGCAGTTCCCGTTCGAGGCGACGCCCGACCAGGACGCCACCATCGACACGGTGATCGAGGATCTCACCAGCACGCAGGCCACCGACCGGCTGGTCTGCGGCGACGTCGGGTTCGGCAAGACCGAGGTCGCGATGCGCGCGGCCTTTCTCGCGGTCGCCAGTGGTCGCCAGGTGGCCGTGTTGGCGCCGACAACACTGCTCGCGCAGCAGCACTTCGAGACCTTCTCCGATCGGTTCTCCGATTGGCCGGTGACCGTGGAGGTGGTCTCGCGGCTGCGCAACGACAGCGACGTCAAGGCCGTCGCCGAACGTCTCTCGAGAGGTCGCGTCGATGTCGTGATCGGCACGCACCGCCTGCTCGCCAAGGCGTTCCGTTTCAAACGCCTTGGGCTGGTCATCATCGACGAGGAGCACCGTTTCGGCGTACGCCAAAAGGAGCAACTGAAGAGCCTGCGCGCGGAAGTGGACGTGCTGGCGCTGACCGCGACGCCGATCCCGCGCACGCTCAACCTGTCCTTGAGCGGTCTGCGCGACCTGTCGGTGATCGCCACGCCCCCCGCCCACCGGCTGGCCATCAAGACGTTCGTCATGGAGAAGCGCCGGGCGGTGATCGCCGAAGCGATAGCCCGCGAACTCGCCCGCGGCGGGCAGGTGTTCTACGTGCACAACGAGGTGCGCTCGATCGATCGTGCCGCCGACGAGGTGGCGGAACTCGCGCCACAGGCGCGTATCGGCGTCGGTCACGGGCAGATGCCGAGCCGCCAACTCGAACAGGTCATGGCGGACTTCTACCACCGCCGCAGCAACGTGCTGGTGTGCACGACGATCATCGAGAACGGCATCGACATCCCGAACGCGAACACCATCGTCATCAACCGCGCCGACAAGTTCGGCTTGGCACAGCTGCACCAGCTTCGCGGTCGCGTTGGACGCTCGCACCGCCAGGCCTACGCCTACCTCATGACACCGCACCCCAAGGCCATGACCGCCGATGCCGCGAAGCGCCTCGAT
The DNA here is from genome assembly GCA_965203685.1 of Candidatus Azotimanducaceae bacterium. Classification (GTDB taxonomy): domain Bacteria; phylum Pseudomonadota; class Gammaproteobacteria; order Pseudomonadales; family Azotimanducaceae; genus VXYL01. The sequence continues at coordinate 2,013,444 of OZ241908.1, read as the reverse complement.
GCCGTGCAGGCGGCGGGCGACCTCGGCATAGGCTTCACGCTCGCCACCCACGACCTCGAAATCCGCGGTGCCGGGGAACTGCTCGGCGACGAACAGTCGGGCCAGATCGCAACCATCGGCTTCTCGCTGTACATGGAAATGCTCGAACGCGCGGTCGCCAGCATCAAGGCCGGCACGACACCGCAGATCGACGAGCCCCTGCGCACGAGTCACGACGTCAACGTGCACGTACCGACGCTCATCCCCGACGACTACCTGCCCGACGTCCACGCGCGACTCATCATGTACAAGCGGATCGCCAGCGCGGCCGACCAAGAGGCCCTGGACGAACTCAAGATCGAGATGATCGATCGCTTCGGGCTGCTGCCGGATCCCTTGGGCAACCTTTTCCGTACCACCGCGATCAAGCTTGCGGCCTCGCGCCTCGGCATCGACCGGATCGACATCGGACCGGCAGGCGGGCGGCTGGAGTTTCGAACCGATACCGCGGTCGATCCGTTCACCGTGGTCAAGCTCGTACAAGCCGAGCCGAACACCTATCGTTTCCGCGAGGCCGACGAGCGGGGCCGATTGCTCGTGACCCGGAGGACGGACGAAGCCGAGGAGCGGTTTGCCTTCGTAGAGCGGCTGATCGAGCGGCTCGCCAGCACGGCGGTGACGCAACAGGCCGACCTCGCACCTGCGGATCGGCAGGCAGCGCCTCAAGGCCGGCCGCGACGGGGCGTGCTGCTTGGCGACTAGGGCGTCGCTGGCACGGCGCGATCGAGAATGCTCCAGCACACGACTCACGCGCGGTCATCCAACTCGCTACGCGGGTGTGCACTGATCGACAGGACCTGGCAACTGATCGTCGGCACCGTGCTTCTCCTGGCGGCTGTCGAAACCGCCTCGCGCGAGGCCGAGGACTTCCTTGAGGAGCGCTGGTATCAGCTCCAAGTCATCGTGTTCGAACGTAGACTCGCGGACGACACCGTGCGCCGGCTGCCCGCGCCCGAGCCCTATCCGCAGGCGATCATGCCGTTGACGAACGCAGCACCCGGTGCCGATGCGTTTCGTTTCGCGCCGGAACCGGTGGTTCGCGACGGCGACGCCGCGTTCTTCAGCGACCGTCCACCGCCGCTGTGGCTGATCGGCGAATGTGTCACAACGCACTGGATGCCGCCCCACGATTGGTCGGACACCGACGGCGTGCTTCCCCATGACCCGTGCCTGCCCCCGCCGCCCGAGCCCGTCGCAACGCCAAGCAGCACCACGGACCCGCAAACTCAGGATGCGGACACGCCGGACATCGGACCGCCCGCGCCCACACCGGCCAGCGGCCCGTCGCCCCGGGAGCTCGCACGGCGTGCGTTGACGGAAGCGTTTGCGCAATACGAGCGAACGCTTTACGAGACCAGCTACACATGGCGTCCGAATCCGCCCGAACTCCGTTCCGAAATCAACAGGTTGCAGCGACGTTTCAACATCCTCGCCGCCGGCTCCTGGCACCAGGCGCTGCCACCGCGCGACCAGCCCCAACCGCTGTTGATCCAGGTGGGCGAGCGCGACGGTCGCATGCCCTTCGACATGGAAGGCTGGATCGCCGTCACCGTCCAGCGCTTCGTACACTTCCAGGTACGGCTCTGGGTTCGCCTGGAGGATGCCGAGTTCGCGTTGGTCAGCGAGAGCCGCCGTCTGCGCAGCGGCGAGCTGCACTACCTGGACCACCCGGCAATCGGCGTGATCGTGCGCGCCGAGCCGGTGGCCATCCCAAGCGTGCTGAGCGACCAAGCCGAGCGACTCGACGCTTTCGAACAATGACAAGGACCACCCGGAAGCCTGAGCGCGGGGGCGGTTTGAGAACTGCGGCCCAAGCGCTCGTCGAGACGCTCGAACGCCAAGGCGTCACGCGCGTCTTCTGCGTGCCGGGCGAGAGCTACCTCGCCGTACTGGACGCGCTGCGCGACTCCACCATCGAAACCGTCGTCGCACGTCAGGAAGGCGGCGCCGCCATGATGGCGGAGGCGGACGCCAAGCTCACCGGGCGACCGGGCGTGGTGTTCGTCACACGCGGTCCGGGCGCAGCCAACGCCAGCGCCGGCGTCCATGTGGCACAGCAGGACTCAACACCGCTGGTCCTGTTCGCGGGCCAGGTCGCGCGCGCCGCCCGGGGCCGTGACGCCTTCCAGGAAGTGGACTTTCCGGCCTTCTTCGGCGGCATCGCGAAATTCGTGACCGAGGTCGTCGATGCCGAGCAGCTTCCGGCGGCCGTCGGCAACGCGTTTCACGCCGCACTAGCCGGGCGGCCGGGTCCGGCCGTGGTCGCGCTGCCCGAGGACATGCTGGCGGATCCGTGCGAAGCACCGGCACCTTCTCGCGTCGACATCCCAGACGGCCAACCCGACGTCGATGCCGTACAGCGGTTCGACACCATGCTAAGTGCTGCTGCACGACCGCTGGTGGTGGTCGGTGGCTCCCTTTGGGATGCCGCGAGCGTCACGCGCTTGAGGGCGTTCGCCGAGGCCGCCGGCGTGCCCGTGGCGTGCGTATTCCGTCGCCAGCAGCTGTTCGACCATGCTCACGGCCACTATGCCGGCGACATTGGCATCGGCTTGAACCCCCGGTTGCGGCAAGCCCTTGAGGAGACGGACCTCCTCGTCCTGCTCGGCACCCGTTTCTCGGAGATACCTAGCCAGTCCTACGCCTTGCCAAACCGGCGCACGCCGGTGGTCCACATCCATCCGGATCAGGGCGAGTTGGGCCGCGTTCATCGAGCGGTACTCGCCATCCACGCCCGACCCGCCGCCTTCCTCGCCACCACGGCCGCTCGCGGCCAGCGGGCCGAGTATGTGAATGCGCTGCACCAGGACTACCTGCAGTGGTCGGCGCTGCCGCACGCCACGCCGGGCAAGCTCACGCTGAGCCGCGTCATGGCCACTCTGCGAGAACGTGCCGACCCGGGGACGATCGTCACCAACGGGGCGGGCAACTACTCGGGATGGATCCATCGCTTCCATCGATTCCGCCAGTACGGCACGCAGGTCGCGCCGACCTCCGGCTCGATGGGCTACGGGCTGCCCGCCGCCATTGCCGCCAAGCTACGGCATCCGGCCCGCACAGTGGTCTGCTTCGCCGGCGACGGCTGCTTCCAAATGACCGGTCAGGAGCTTGGCACGGCCGTTCAAGCCAACGCACCCGTCATCGTACTGGTCGTCGACAACGGCATGTACGGCACGATTCGAATGCACCAGGAACGTGAGTACCCGGGGCGCGTGCACGCGACGTCGCTGGTCAACCCGGACTTCACGGCCTTGGCCCGCGCGTACGGCTGCCACGCCGAGCGGGTGGACACCGACGCCGAGTTCGCGCCCGCGTTCGAGCGCGCGAGGCACGTACCGCGCCCTGCCCTGCTGCACCTGGTGGTGGACCCCGAGGCAATCACGCCGGCGACGACGCTTTCCGAACTCCGAGAGCCGACCTGATCGTCCCCGCGCGCCTGGCGGGGTCAGTTGCGCTTCAGGAACTCCGTCAATAGCCGCAGCAGACGCGGCTGCGCCTCCGCCACGGCCGCGTACATGTCGTCCACCGTGAGGACCGCGGGGCCACGGCCTGCGGCCGGGTTCACAACCATGCACAGCCCGGCGTAGGGAATCTCCAGTTCGCGGGCCAGACCGGCTTCCGGCATGGCCGTCATGCCGACCACCGTGCAACCGTCGCGCTCCATGCGGTCGATCTCGGCCACGGTCTCGAAGCGCGGCCCTTGCGTGGCACCGTATACGCCGTGATCGACCAGCGCCACGGCGGAGCGTTGCGCGGCGTCGATCAGCCGTCCGCGGAGGCCGGCGTCGAACGGCTCGCTGAAGTCCGCGTGGTACAGGTTCTCGCGCGTCGAGAACGTGTGCTCGCGCCCCCACGTGTAGTCGACGATCTGCGTGGGCACGGCGAGCGTCCCGTCCTTCAACGACGGCGCAATGCCACCGACGGCGAAGACCGCCACGATGGCGCCGACCCCGAGTTCGTTGAGCAGCCAGATGTTGGCGCGGTAGTTGATCTCGTGGGGCAGTATCACGTGGCCGTCGCCGTGGCGGTTGAGGAACACGGCGTTGGGGAACGCGACGAAGCGCGTCGGAATCGCGGATGCGGGGCCGTACGGCGTCTCGGCGGAGTCGAGCACCGGCTCCGGGTCGTCGCCAAGGGCCTCGAGACCGGTACCGCCGATGACAGCAAGCGTGACGGCCGAGTCGGTCATACGCTGCTCGGCAGGCAATAGATCCCGGAAAGCTGGCGGAAGGCGCCGTCGCAGTCCATCCCGCGGCCGACCAGGAATTCGTCGGGCGCGTCCAGCGCCGCGAAATCCGACCGCGCCACCGAATCGCGCACATCCTTGCGAACGAGCACCGCGGTCACCGTCTCGCTGGCACCCGCCTGCGCAACCAGTCGCTGCGCGGCGCGCAGGGTCTGACCTTCGTCAAGTACGTCGTCCACCAAGAGCACGGTGCGACCGGCCAATGTCCGGGTCGGCGGGCGCAGAACCCGGATGTCGCCCCCCTGCTGGTGCTCGTAGCGTGCCAAGTGCATGTAGTCGAGTTCGAGGTCGAAGTAGAACCGGCGCAGGAGGTCGGCCGTGAACGGCAGGCCGCCGTTCATCAAGCACACGACCACCGGGCGCGCGTCCCAGAGCTTGAGCGCCATCTCGACGGCCACCCGGTCGACAGCATGGTCGACGCTGCGGGCGTCAAAGAGGCACCGGCTCCCGGGCGGAAGTGACCCGCTCATTGCGGATCCGGTTCAGGGGGCGGCGGCGTCTCGACATGGACGGTTTGGGTCGGGAAGGCGAAGTCCGCGCCGTAGCCCGCGACGATATCGGCGATCTTGAGCATCACGTCTTCCTTGATGCCGTGGAACTTCACCCACTCGGTGGTCTTGGTGAACGTGTAGATCATGATGTCGAGCGACGACGGTCCGAAACTCAATAGGTTCACGATGAGCGTGCGGTTCTCGGCCTCGATTTCCGGGTGGTTCTCGAGCATGCGGCGAATATCGTCGACGATGTCCTTGACGACACCGACATCGTCGTAGCGGACGCCGACAATCTCGTAGATGCGGCGGTTTCGCATGCGCGACGGGTTCTCCACGGTGAGCGTCGTGAACACCGAATTGGGCACGTACAACGGCCGCTGGTCGAACGTGCGTATGCTGGTCATCCGCCAGCCGATCTGCTCCACCGTTCCCTCGATTTCCCGGTCGGACGAGCGAACCCAGTCGCCCTCCGCGAACGGCCGGTCGAGGAAGATCATGAGCGCGCCGAAGAAGTTCGCGAGCAGGTCCCGGGCCGCGAAACCAACGGCCAGGCCGCCAACGCCGCCGAACGCGAGCACGCCCGTGATCGGCACGCCCACGGACTGCAGCGCCATCAAGAGCGCGGTGATCAGCACCGATGCGCGCAGTAGCTTGCTGAGCGCGGCCATCGTCGCCTTGTCCATCGCCGCCCGGTCGTACTCCGCGATGTGACCTTCGATGAACCGGATGAAGCGCACCGCGAACCACGCGAGCAGGACAATCGCCAGGACGTCGCGGGTCGGGTCGATGTAGTCGAACAGTTCCGACTCGGAGTCCTGCCCGGCCACCTCGGCAGCGAACAGGATGCCGAACGACCAGATCGCCCAGCCGATCGGCTTGCGCGCGGCGTCGAGAACAGCATCGTCGTAGAGGTTGTGGGTGCGTTCGAGTTGCTTGGCCAGCCGGTCGAAGACGAACTTGGCCACGAACCGGACCACCAGCGTCGTGGTGACGATGGCGAAGACATACAGGCCCTTGACGCCGAACACGTCGCCCAAGGAAGTTAGGCTCTCCATGGCATGTCTCAAGCGGTCTTTTCGCGAAGCGGCGCATTATACGGTGACCCGCGAAGGCGGACTGCGCCGGAGCGCAAGACCCACGTGTACAGGGCGCTTCACATTTGCCGACTGCTGTATATAATTGCAGGATTCTGTGGATGGATACACAGGCCCCATGAAAAAGCTCACTGCCCGACAAGAGGAAGTGCTCGCGCTGGTCAAAGCGCACATCGCCGACAGCGGCTACCCGCCGACGCGCGCCGACATCGCGCGGGAACTCGGCTTCCGGTCACCGAACGCCGCCGAGGAACACCTGAAAGCACTCGCGCGCAAGGGCGTGATCGAGGTGATCCCGGGCACATCCCGAGGCATTCGCTTACCGGCGACCGAACCCGACGGGCTACCCGTCGTTGGCCAAGTCGCCGCCGGTGCGCCGATCCTGGCGGCCGAGCACATCGAAGAGACCTGCGACGTGCCGCCCGACATGTTCCGGCCCGCCGCGGACTTCCTGCTCCGCGTGCGCGGCGACAGCATGGTTGACGTCGGCATCCTGGACGGCGATCTGCTCGCGGTGCACAAAACCCCGGTTGCACGCTCCGGCGACATCATCGTCGCGCGCATCGAGGACGAGGTGACCGTCAAGCGCCTGCGCCGCAAGTCGAGGCGCCGGCTGCTCTTGATCGCCGAGAACGCCGACTACGACCCCATCGAGGTGGATCTCGCCAACCAGGAATTCGCGATCGAGGGTTTGAGCGTCGGCGTTCTACGCCGCAACATGTAGACAGCCAGCCGGCAGCGGAGATGACGTGCCTTGGGGGCGGGCGGGATGGCTGCTGTCCTATCGTTTCCGTCGGGTCCTTTCAACACCTTCGTTTCGACCGCGTTCGGATCTGCGCACACATTTCCTTGTGCTGGCCACCGCGCAAGGGAAGACGGTAATGACGAGGATCCGCGACCAGCACCGAGATGACTGGCGCTCCGTCCTGGCACGCTGGACTTGCACGCCTTGTAGTTACAAAGTATAAATACTTCTCTCAATGGACTTCGAGTGGGACGAAACCAAAGACCGTGCCAATGTGGCGAAGCACGGAATCGGATTCCAGACGGCGAAGCGCATTTTCGAGGGCCCGGTGCTGACGCGCCCGGACTCGCGCCGCGACTACGGCGAAGCGCGCCATCTGAGTGTCGGCCGCATCGGGCCGGCCGTTCTGGTCGTCGCCCACACTAGACGCGGCCGGTATCTGCGGCTGATTTCCGCTCGCCCCGCATCGCGAAAGGAGCGCAAGGCCTATGATGAGCACACACAAGAGACCCCTTGACCTGACCGAGATCGCGGCCGTCGAGGATGCCGCGATCGACTTCGGCGACATCCCGGAACTGGACGAGACGTTCTGGCGTGAAGCTCGCCTTGTCGAGCCCGACCGGACGCAACAAATCACCTTACGCGTCAAACGGTCAGTACTTGAGTATTTCCGAGCTTCAGGGAAAGGCTACCAGACGCGGATCAACCGCGTGCTTGAGAGCTACGTCCGCGCGCAGCGCGAGTCAGGTTGAAGAGCGTGCCCCCGGACGCGCTGCGGTAACCGCTATAGCGCAGTCCGGCGGCTCCTAGGCGTTCCTAGGGGTCTGCCGCGAGCGCGGCCGCGCCTTGGATTTGGCCTTCGCCTTTGGTCTCGCTTTTGCCTTAGCTTTCGGCTTGGCCCGTTTCGGCGCGTCGCGCTCCGCCCAGCGCCCGCCGCTGTAGTGCGCGCTCCAACCGGTCGGCTTGCCCCCCTTTTCGGTCGTCACGTACTGCTCGCGCGTTTTCCGCGAGAAGCGCACGGCCGCCGGATTCCCTGCGCTATCCGTTTCCGGTGCCTCGAGCAGGTAGGCGAACTTCGGATCGAGTTCATTGCCGTGCGCCTTTAACTCCGACACCAATGGGGCACGGGTCTCGCGGTGCTTGGGAAACTGGCTGGCGGCGAGAAAGATCCCGGCCGCGCCGTCTCGCAGTACGTAGTGGTCGTCCACCCGTTCACAGCGCAACTCGGGCATCGGCACCGGATCGGCCTTGGGCGGCGCGGGCTGGCCATTGCGCAGCAGTTTGCGCGTGTTCCGGCAGGCCTCGTTGGTACAGCCGAAGTACTTACCGAAACGCCCCGACTTGAGCTGCATCTCGGCACCGCACTTGTCGCAGTCGATCACCGGACCGTCATAGCCCTTGATGCGGAACTCCCCGGGCTCGATCTCGAAGCCGGCACAGTCCGGGTTGTTTCCGCAGATGTGCAGCTTGCGCGACTCATCGATCAGGTAGCTGTCCATCGGCGTCGTGCAGATCGGGCACTTGCGCTTGGCCCGAAGCAGCTTCGACTCCGCCTCGGCATCTTCGTCGACGTCCACGGCCTCCTCGCCGGGGACCAGGTTGGCGGTGTTCGTACAGCGCTCTTTCGGGCTTAAGCTGTAGCCCGAGCAACCGAGGAACACGCCCGTGCTCGCCGTGCGGATCTGCATGGGACGACCGCACTTGACGCACGCCACATCGGTGTTGGTCGGCGTATTCGGGCGCATCCCTTCCGTCCTGCGCGCCGTGTCGAGCTTGTCGGAGAAGTCGCTGTAGAAACTGTCCAGCAAACTGCGCCATTGGCGTTTGCCGTCGGCGACCTGGTCGAGGTCGCCTTCCATATCCGCCGTGAACGAATAGTCGAGTAAATCCGGGAAGCTCTCCACGAGACGGTCGGTCACCAACTCACCGATGCGCTCGGCGTGGAACCGCCGGTTGTTGAGCGTCACGTAGCCCCGTTCCTGGATGGTCGACACGATCGGCACGTACGTCGAGGGCCTCCCGATGCCGCGCTTTTCAAGCTCGCGCACCAGGCTCGCCTCGCCATAGCGGGGAGGCGGACGCGTAAAGTGCTGCACCGCCTCGAAGTCCTTCGGCGTAAGGGCTTCGCCGACCACGAAGTCGGGAAGCACGGTGTCCTCGCCCCCGCGCGCCAGCGACGACTGCACGCGCGTATGGCCGTCGAACTGCAGGATGCGGCCGCGCACGCGCAGTTCGAATTCGCCCGCAACGACCGTGACCGAGGTCGCGAGATACTCCGCATGGGTCATCTGCGAGGCGACGAACTGCCGCCAAATCAAGTCGTAGAGGCGCCGCGCATCGGGCTCCATGTCGCGCACCGCCGCCGCGCCCGCAAGATCGGTCGGGCGGATCGCTTCGTGGGCCTCCTGCGCCGTGGACTTGCTGGCATAGCGGTTCGGCGACTCGGGAAGATAGCGGGGACCGTAGGCCTTGCCGATGTGCTCTCGCACAGCGTTCAGCGCATCTGTCGAGATGCTTGTCGAGTCCGTACGCATGTAGGTGATGTGTCCGGCCTCGTAGAGGCGCTGTGCCAGGTTCATGGTTTTGCGCACACTGAACCGCAAACGCGTTGAGGCCGCCTGCTGCAAGGTCGAGGTGATGTACGGCGCGCCGGGGCGCGTGGTCGTTCGGCGCTCTTCGCGATCCGTCACCGCAAACGCGCGCTGCTGCAGCCGTGCGACAGCGTCGTCCGCCGCGGCCTTGTCCTTGGGACGAAACTCCGCGCCGTTCTCCTTGGCGACCTCGAAACGGACCGGTCGCGATTCGTCCGCGCGGGCAAGATCGGCGAACACGTCCCAGTACTCTTCCGGTTCGAAGGCCCGGATCTCGCGTTCCCGGTCGACGATCAGTCGCACCGCAACCGACTGGACGCGGCCAGCGGACAGGCCGCGGGCAACCTTCGACCACAACAGCGGCGACACCTCGAAGCCGACCACCCGGTCGAGGAAGCGCCGCGCTTGCTGCGCGTTGACGCGATCGATGTCCACCTCGCCGGGTTCGGCGAACGCTTCCTCCACGGCGCGACGGGTGATCTCGTTGAACACCACGCGCCGATAGCGCTCGGGGGGGCCGCCGAGCACTTCCATGAGGTGCCAGGCGATCGCTTCGCCCTCGCGGTCGAGGTCCGTGGCCAAGTACACGTGCTCGGATCGCGCCGCGAGACTCTTCAGTTCCTTGACGACCTTCTCTTTGCCCGGAATCACCTCGTAGGTGGCCGCCCAATCGTGGTCCGGATCCACGCCCATACGCTGCACCAACTGGGTCCGCGCGCGCTTGGCCCGGTACTCCGCCTTTTTCTTGGGCGACAGCTTCCGGGTCTTCGCCGCTTCCTTGACGCGCTGCTGCGGATCACTCGCGCGACCGCCAACCGGCAGGTCGCGGACGTGCCCGGCACTCGACTTCACGACGAAGTCGCGGCCGAGGTAACGGTTGATGGTCGGTGCCTTGGTGGCCGACTCGACGATGACCAGCGAACGAGCCATTGCTCTCCTTGTTGTGGTTATTTTTCGTGAACGACGGACGAATCCTCAATGGTCCCCGCGCGACGGCGGGGACTTTCGGCGGCGCTTATATACGCCCGTTTTCGCGGCTGTCAACCGCGACCGTGCCGCATGCTCGCCTAGTTTGCGCGACCACGGTTCAGTTTTGCAGCCGGTTTCCAACTCCGTGCCAAGCACCGTTTCGGGTGCCTTTTCCCCCGGTAGAACGGTCATTCACTCCCCGCTCGTTCGATCCGTTCGTGGACCTCCGCAAGGCTCAAAAGGCCGTCGCGAATCGCTTGCACAAGCGCGTCCGGGTCCGCATCGCCGATTCGCTCCCGGCCATACCAGCTTACCGTCTGCGCCGCGGCCTCCACGGCAACGCAGCTTCCCGGCAACGCATCGACGATCGCGGCGACCTCACGCCAATAGGCGTCCCTTTCAACCGGCACGGCGACCGGCGGCTTGAGCGTCGTCCAGCCAGCGAGGAACCGGTTTTCGCGTGCCGACTTCAAGAGCATCCAGCGCGGTGCCTGCGCCAGTCTGCGCGCCAACGGCAGCCGATAAGCTGCGCAGTCGATCTTGGCGTCGCGTGGTTCGCCGCCCGAGGAAACCAACTCGGCCGCCTCGGCGTCGGGCTTCGGGACGCTGGCGACCTCCACCACGAGCCCGGCCTGGCGGGCTGCCGTTCGGAGCGCCGCTTGACGCCGGCTCGCCTTGGACGGCATCAGGTAGAAGACCGGCCCGATGGCGGCGACCAAAACCAAGGCGATGACGATCCAAACCATGTGCTTCGTGGGCTATCCGAGGTTGTTGTCCGGCCCTCGCCGCGGCATCGAGCGACCACGTCTCGCCAGCGACACGCCAAGCTATTGTGGCCGCGTTGACGTGTGGTGTATGGTCGCGCCGAATCTCTGCTGGTGGCAAGCTAAGGGAGGCAATAAGGACATGGCTGACTACCGCCGAATCCTGCTCGCCGTCGATCTCACCGAAGAGTGCCGCCGCGTGGCCACACGCGCCAACGCGCTGGCCGCCTCCTCGGCCGCCGAACTGCACATCGTGCACGTCATCGAGCCATTGAGCCTCGCCTACGGCGGCGACATCCCCATGGACCTGTCCACCGTCCAGGACCAGATTCACGAGCAGGCGCGCTCGCACCTCGCCGACTTTGCAGCAAGCTTCAAAATCCCCGAAGAACAACGTCACTTGGTTTTCGGTCGCCCCGAGAGCGAGATCCACCGAATCGCGGAGGACGAGTCGATGGACTTGATCGTCGTCGGCAGCCACGGTCGCCATGGCCTCGCCCTGTTGCTCGGTTCGACGGCGAATGGTGTGCTACACGGCGCAACATGCGATGTGCTCGCGGTTCGCGTCGGCCGCGATGTATCGGACGACGACGGCTAGGCGCAAATACGACTCGAGGGGTTCCCCAGTGCCATGGACGGTGCTCGCCAAACGCAAGGTCTCTAAGTCCCGGTCCCGCCCAAGACTGTCCGCACTGGCGGTTACGGTCGTCGCGCTAGTTTGTGCGCCTGACGCTCACGCAGCCGGCGACCCCGGGGGACTCGAACCGCTCTTAGACCAAGACGAACTCTACGACGCCCGGCTCGACTACAAGCGCGCGGTCGCGGCGTTGCGCGCCGGCCGCAGCCGCGAGTTCCGGCGCACGGCCGCGAAACTCGCCGACTACCCGCTGAAGATCTACCTCGACTACTACCAAGCCCAGGGCCGCGTTTCGACCATGGGCGCAAAACGTGCCCACGAACTGCGCACAGAATTCGCAGAGTCGCCCATCGGCGAACGGTTCTACCGGCAGTGGTTGAATGCCCAGGTCCGACGCGGTCGGTGGAACGTCTATCTCGACAACTACGAACCCAGCGAAAGCGCCTCCGCGCGATGCAACTATGTTCGTGCGTTGTACCGGTCGGGGGAGCGCGAGGCTGCGCTCCAGCAGGTTCGCGATCTCTGGGTTGCGCCGGAGTCGCAGCCGAAGACATGCGACCCCCTGTTCGAGGTTTGGATCGCCGGCGGTCACCTCGATCAGGACGCGGTGTGGGAGAGGCTGGCACTCGCGCTCGACGCCAACGAGGTCAGCCTCGGGCGCTACCTGCTCCGTTTCTTCAACTCGGCAAACGCCGCTGCCGGCCGGCTCTATTACGACGCGCACGTCCGCCCCCGGAACGTGCGCTCGATGGGGAGGTTCCCCGACACCGACGGCGGACGCCGCGCGCTTCGCCACGGCCTCCTACGCTACGCCGAGGACCAACCCGAGAGCGCATTCGATCTGTGGCGCAAGGCCGCGGACGAGTACGCATTCTCGCCCGCCGACAAGGGATACATCCATGAATGGCTGACCGCAGCTAGCGCCGATGGCGGTGCGGTGCCGGCGGATGGCCCGGCAGACTTCTCGACCGCCGCGGTGGAACACATCGCGCAGGCCTTGATTCGTCACCAGCACTGGGAAGCCGCAGCGCGGTGGGTCGCCGCATTGCCGGCAGCCCTGCACGCCACGCCCGAGTGGCGCTATTGGCTCGGGCGGGCGCTCGACGCCACGGGCGACCCCGCCGGCCGGGAGCACCTGACCGCGGCCGCAGCCAGCCGCAACTACTACGGCTTCCTGGCGGCCGACCGCATCGGTGCGACGCCGGCGCTCAACGCCTTGCCGCCGCGCAACGACCCGAGCGCGGAACGAGCCCTTCTCGCCGTCGCGACGGTTCGGCGCATGGTGGAGTTGCACGCGGTGGGCGACTTGGTCAATGCCCGTCGCGAGTGGCGGTATGCGGCGCGCACCCTCGATGGCACGCAGCAACGTCTCCTCGTCGAACTGACCAGTCGGATCGGCTGGATCGAGCAGGCGATCTTCGGTGCCCGCGATGCCGAGTTGCTGGACATGGTGCTTTTCCGCTTCCCGACGCCGTACTTGAACATCTACCGTCGCCACGCGACCAATGTGAACCTGCCCGTCACGTTTCTGCTCGCCGTCTCGCGCCAGGAAAGCGCCTTCAACCCCAAAGCGGTCTCGGTGGCCGGGGCCCGCGGCCTGATGCAGTTGATGCCGTCCACCGCGCGGCTGATCGCGAACCGCCTTCGCGTCGGCACACCGAGCAACCGCGACCTCGTCGACCCCGATGCCAACGTCCACCTCGCCTCGCATCACCTGGCGGCCCTGATGGCTCGGCACAACCGCCACCGGGCCTTGGTCGCCGCGGCCTACAACGCCGGAGAGCACCGCCTGAAGCGCTGGGTCAGGGAGGCCGAGGGCATGCCAACGGATGTGTGGATCGAACGCATCCCGTTCCGCGAAACGCGCGACTACGTCAAGGGCGTCATCGCTTTCAACCACATCTACGATCGGCTCCTTGGGGAGACCCGCAGCGTACTCGCGGAACACGAACGCCGGATTCCGTGATCGACATCGGCGCCAATCTGACCAATCCCGCCTTCGCCGACGACCGCGAGGAGGTGCTCGACCGTGCGCACGCCGCCGACGTCGCGGCCATCGTTGTCACCGGAACGAGCGTCCAGGGCAGCCGCGCCGCGATCGCGCTCGCCGAACCGACAACGGCACTGTTCGCCACCGCTGGCGTCCATCCCCACGACGCCGGCGATGTCCGGCCCGGCTGGGCCGACGAGTTGGCGTGCCTCGCCGGTCGTCCGGAGGTCGTCGCCGTCGGCGAGACCGGCCTCGACTACTACCGCGACTATTCACCTCGCCAAGAGCAGCGCGCCGTGTTTCGGCGCCAGGTCGAACTGGCGGTGGAAGCCGGCAAGCCGCTCTTCGTGCACGACCGCGACTCCGGCGGCGACACGCGGGCGATTCTCGCCGAGTACCGCGCCGACCTCTGCGACTGCGTCATCCACTGCTTCACGGGCACCGCCGAGGACCTCGAAGGCTACTTGGACGATGGCTGGCACATCGGCATCACGGGTTGGGTCTGCGACGAGCGCCGCGGGCAGGACCTCGCCCGCCTCGTGCCGCGAATCCCCGACGACAAGCTGATGATCGAGACCGACGCGCCCTATCTGCTGCCGCGCACGCTGACGCCACGACCGCGTTCCCGGCGCAACGAGCCCGCGTTCCTCCCCTGGGTGGCCCGGCGCGTCGCCGAGTGCCGGGGCACGCAACCTCAGGCCATCGAGCGCTTGACACACGGCAACGCGGCCCGCTTCTTCCGCTTGCCCGAGCCGTTCGCAGCTTGAATGTGCGGGCTTAAGCTCGCGGCGCCGACCCCCTTGAATCCAACGCGCGACGCAGCGCTTCGGCGTCGAACGGCCAGTCGAGTTCCGCGCGCCCGACGCGCAACACCGGTACCCGTTCCCCGTAGCTGTCCAGCAAGGCCTCGTCGTCCACCACGTCCCGGGTGACCAACGTGCGGCCAGCGAGTTCTGGCATACTGAGCAGCCAATCCAAGGCGTCGTCGCAGCGGCTGCACGACGCCGTGACCAGAAGTTCAAGGAAGGATTCCGGCGTTCTGACCAATGGGTTGACCTACTCCGTTCGGTTCGCATCGCCGGGAGTCAACTATCCCCTGGCGGTGGACGGCACCGCACCGTGGCGCCTCGGCACCGCGCACGCGACCATCGACCTCCCGGATGTCCCAGCCGGCCATATCATAGCCGCCGGATTCGCCAGCACGTCGACCCAGCAGCGGTTCGCGTTTCAACTGCGTTGCGACGCCGGCCGGTTCCAAACCGCCGCCTTCGGCCATCGGGCCAGGGCGCTTATGTGGTCACGCGGCCACGGGGTGGACGTCCCCGTGGACTATTTCGACACCACGCACGACCTCGCCCGGGTTCGCTTAAGCCTCAGGTGCCGCGCCCGTGCGCCGGACGTGTACCTGCTCACCGTCAGCATTCGGCCCCGCGCCATCGAGCCCCCGATAGCCGTGCCGAGTGACACCCCCGTGTTCAGCGCTCCTGCCTTGAGTCAAACCACGCTCGATGCGGCCATCAGCCGCCAAGCTTGCTCGCCGACGGCCACGGCCATGGCGCTCGGGATCGCCGACGACGCCGATTTCCGCGCCTTCGTGAGCAGTGCGGTGCATCGACCGACCGGCCTGTGCGGGGTCTGGCCCCAGAACCTGTGGGCCGCAGCGCGACGAGGCTGGCTAGGCGGTGTCGAGCTCATCTCGTCCTGGACGGACGTCCAGGAAGCACTGGGTGCCCACGTTCCCGTTGTGGCCAGCATCCGCTTTCAGGCCGGAGAATTGCCGAACAGCCCGATGCCCGCGACCGGGGGCCACTTGGTCCTCCTGCGCGGCATCGACGACGGTACGGTGCTGGTCAACGACCCGGCCGCCCCGCCTGGCTCCGTGGAACGACGCTACGACGCCCGCGCGTTCGCCGCGGCGTGGATGCGCCAGCGCGGTGCGGCCTACGTTTTCGCTGGCGCGGGCAGCGGCGGTGGCCCTGTCTTAGGCGGGAATGCCTGACCCCTCCCAAGGCTCCCGAGGACGTGGTTCCGTGCGAGAATGCGCCGGTTCGCCTTACACGCTTGTCCGATCGACAACATGCCCGCCGCTCCCACATCCGCTCGGTATCTTGTCCGCTACGGTCTGCTGACCATAGGGGTGGCCCTCGCGACGTTCGGCCTGATCGGCTGGACCGACCTGCACTTCGATCTGCGTGGCTTTTGGCTGTACGACAACGGCTGGCAACTCCACCCCGTGCACCTGCTGATCGTCGGGATCGGCTTGATCCCGCCGGCGATCTGGGAGATTTTCGTACTCGAGACGGCACGCCAAGGCCGCCAACGCAGACAGAAGGCGTCCGATGTCGAGGCCGGCAACCGCCCCGACACCGGTACGCCATGAGCGACCAGCGTACCTACATCCGGGCTGTGACTAGCGGTGACCGCAAGGAGATGCTCGCCTTGGCCGAGTCCAGCCGCGAACTGCATTCGCCGTGGATCACGCCCCCCCTCACCACGCACATGTTCAGGGCGTATCTCAGGCGCACTCAACGCGACGACCACGAGGGCTATGTCGTCTGCCTCCAGGAGTCCGACGAGATCGTCGGCGTGATCAACGTCAACAACGTCATCGGCGGCTCGTTCCGTTCCGCTTCGCTCGGCTACTACGCCGCGCAAGCGCATGCCGGCAAGGGCTACATGCGCGAGGGACTCCTGCAGGTGAAGGCCCATGCATTCCGCAAACTCGGCCTGCACCGGGTGGAAGCGAACATCCAGCCGGCCAATGCGCCGTCCATTCGCCTCGTGCGGAGCTGCGGTTTCGAGCGCGAGGGCCTGTCTAGGCAGTTCCTGTTCATCAACGGCGCCTGGCGCGACCACGAGCGCTGGGCCGCCATCGACGAGAGGACGGCACTCGTATGACGAGGCGCGGTTACGGTGCTTGGCCATCGCCGATCGACGCGGACGTTGTCACCGCCGCCTCGCGGGGCTACGGCGCCCTGGCCGCGCACGGTGACGCCCTGTACTGGATCGAGTCGCGGCCGGAAGAAGGCGGCCGCGGCACACTCATCCATCACGCGGCGGGCACGAGCACGGAGCTGACGCCGGCCCCTTTCAATCCCCGCAGCAGCGTGCATGAGTACGGCGGCGGCGCGTTCTGCGTCGCCGACGGCGTCGGCTACTTCGTGAACTTCGCAGACCAAGACATCTACGCCGTCACGGTCGGGGATCGCGGTGTGCGACGCATCACCGAGGACACGAGCCGCTACGCCGATCTCGCCCCAGCAGGCGATGCCCTGCTGGCCGTTCGCGAGCGTCAGCGCCCCGGTGCCGACGAACCGGACAATGACCTGGTCCGGATCGACATCGCGACCGGGACGGCAACGGTCCTGCACGCCGGCCACGACTTCTACGCTGCGCCACGGCTTGAGCATGCTACGGACAGCGGACGCAACAGGCGGATCGCCTTCCTTGTCTGGGACCACCCGAACATGCCCTGGGACGGTACGCAGCTTGTCGTCGCGGAGTACGACGGGCACGGTTTGAGCGCCGAAACCATCGTCGCGGGCGGTGCGACGGAATCGATCGTGCAGCCCACTTGGCACGGCGAACGGCTGCTGTTCGCATCCGATGCCAGCGGCTACTGGAACCTGCATGCCTACGATCCGTCCGGCGTGTACTGCGTGCTGGCGGACGACGCTGAATACGCCGGCCCCGCCTGGCAATTCGCGGCGTCCTATTTCGTACCGGTGGGATCCAGCCACGTTGTCGCGCGACGTGTCGAGAAGGGCCAGTCGGCCTTGGTGGTCATCGACGTCGAACAAGGCCTTGCCAGCCCGCTACACGACGGCTGCTGCTCCTACGCCGCATTGACCCGCACCCCGGCTGGCGTGGCTTTCGTCGCCGGCTACCCGGACCAACCGGGTCGCGTCGAGGAACTCAAGCTCGATACGCGCACGACGGTCACCGTGGCGAAGCCGGATGCACATCGGATTCCCAACGACGTGATCTCCGTGGCGGAGACGATCAGCTTTCGGTCCACCGACGATGGGCAGGACGGCGAAGCCCACGCCTACTTCTACCCACCCCGCAATGGCGCGCACGACGGCTTGACCGACGAACTCCCTCCCCTTTTGATCACCACCCACGGCGGCCCGACATCGAGCGCGAGCCCCGACCTCGGCTGGAGCGTCCAGTACTACACCTCGCGCGGCTGGGCGGTCGCTGATGTCAACTACGGGGGCAGCACCGGCTACGGCCGGGACTACCGGACGCGTCTGAACGGCCGCTGGGGGCAACTCGACATCGCCGATTGCGTTGCGTGCGTCCGCCACCTAGTCGCGGCCGGGCGTGCAGATCCGGCCCGGGTGGCAATCCGAGGTGGCAGCGCCGGCGGCTACACGACCCTCGCCGCGCTCGCCTTCACCGATGTCTTTCGCGCCGGTGCCAGCCACTACGGCGTCGGCGACCTCGTCGCGCTCGACCGGGATACGCACAAGTTCGAGTCGCGCTACCTCGGCACCTTGGTCGGCGACACGGCGACCCTGCGAGAGCGCTCGCCGGTCAACCACGTCGACCGTCTGAACTGCCCGGTGATCTTCTTCCAGGGCACCGAGGATCGAATCGTGCCCCCGAACCAAGCCGAAGCGATGCGCGACGTACTCGTGAACAAGGGCATCCCCGTGGCCTACGAGGTTTTCGACGGCGAAGGGCACGGATTTCGGCGCGCCGAGAATCGGCGGCGTGCCATCGAGGCGGAATACGCTTTCTTCGCGCGCGTCTTCGGCATCGATGCGCCGGGACTCGTGGATGTCGCCATCGCGAACGCAAGCGCCCTGTCGTCGTGAAGGTCGCCGTGCTGGCGGGTGGCAACTCCGCCGAAGCCTCGGTCTCCCGATCATCCGCCGCCGGCGTGGCGGGTGCCCTCGAGAGCCGTGGTCACGATGTGACGGTGGTCGAAGTCGATGGCGGCCTCATCGGCACACTCGGCGAGATGGCGCCGGACGTGGTCTTCCCCGTCCTGCACGGACCGCCTGGCGAAGACGGCACGATCCAAGGCCTGCTGACGATGCTCGGGCTGCCGTTTGTCGGCAGCGACGTTCGCGGCTGCGCCGTGGCCATGGACAAGCATGTCGCCAAGGCGCTGTTTCGCGCGGGGAACCTGCCGGTCGCGGACGATCTCTTCATCGTAGCCGGCACCTCGGTCACGACCGCAGAGTCCCGGATCCTGGCCGACTTCGGCTCCCCGCACCCGGGGGTCGTGGTGAAACCGCTGCGGCAAGGCTCGGCCCTCGGCGTAACGCCGGTGGCAGCGGGCGAAGCGCTCGCCACGCCGCTGCAGGAAGCCCTTGCCTTCGGCGACGGCGTCCTGGTCGAAAGGTACATCGCGGGCCGGGAAATCACGGTCGGCGTGCTTGACGAACATGGCCGTGAACCGATCGCCCTGCCCGTCATCGAGATCGCCGTCGCCGCCGGCGAGTGGTACGACTTCGTCAACCGCTACACGCCGGGAAAGAGCGAGCACGTCATCCCGCCCGATTTGCCGGCCACGACGCTGCAAGCACTCGAGGACTACGCGCTGCGGGCGCACCGTTGCCTCGGGCTGCGGGATCTTTCACGGGCTGATTTCGTAGTCGGCGACGAAGTCTGCCTCCTGGAGGTCAACAACCTGCCGGGCATGACGCCGACAAGCCTCTACCCGGACGCCTGCGCCGCACTCGGCATCGACTTCGGTGAACTCGCCGATCGGCTGGTACAGAGCGCGCGGCGACGCGGAGCCGAACCGGTCTAGAGCGTGCTGCTGATCTTCATCGCTACGATGGTTGCCGTGCTGGCGGCGGTGGTGTGCGGTCGGCTCGCTAGCGCGCCGACCGCCCGACCTGGCAAGGCCGCACCGTTAAGTTGGTCGGTCAAATCGACGGCTGGTTTGTACCTCGGTGGTCTCGCGATCGCGGAGGGGTACTTGGGCAGCGCGTTCGAAGAGTACGGCGTCTTCGTGCTCGCTCTCGCCGTGATGGGGCCATTGGCAGCCGCAGCCTGGGAACAGCGGATTCGGGAGATCCGCCCCTACCGGCCGCACCCGCCGAGCGCGCTACGTCGCCAGGAAACTCGCGATCGGACGGATCCAGATGTTCCGGAAGCGGACCCGGTCCCCATGGTCCTGCAGCACTAGCGGAGCGGCCGGACCGTGCGGCTTGTCGTAGCTGGCAAGCTGGCGGTGACTCGTCGGTCCCTGCATCTGCTGTCGATGCTGAACGATCAAGCCGTTGTGGAGCACGGTCATGAACGCCGGGGCGACCAACGCGTCTCCCTCGTATTCGGGCGTCTCGAAGACGATGTCGTAGACGTGCCACGCGCCGGGCGGTACGCAGGCGTTGACGAGCGGCGGATACTGGCCGTAGACCGCGCCCGGCAAGCCGTCGGCATAGGTCGCATTCTCGTGCCCGTCGAGAACCTGCACTTCGTATAGCCCGAGCAGGAACACGCCGCTGTTGCCGCGACCTTGGCTGTCCGCGTAGATCTCCGTCGGCGCACTCCACTCGACGTGCAGTTGGCAACTGCCGAAGGACTCTTTGGTCTGGATGTTGCCGGTACGCGGCGCGACCTCCATCGCATCGCCGTCGACCAGGTTCCACGCGGCGGCGCCGTCCCTACCCGCCCACGCGTCCAAGCTGGTTCCATCGAACAGCACGACCGCGTCGGATGGCGGGCGTCCCGCACGCTCCTGGGTGGACGAGGTCGGCGGCTCCACCACCGGCGGCGATGGCCGGTCGATGTCATGCACGCGCCAAGTCGTGCCGGGGATCACGGGGGTATCGCTGTAGCCCTTGGGGAGTTCGCGGATCTTGCCGTCTGCCACGCGTTTCGGTTCCTTCTGGTTGCTCGCCGCTCGTTACTGGACGGAGCGCGGCTACAAGGTGTAGCCGCGTTCGTTGTGCGAGACGAGGTCGAGGCCCTCCGTCTCTTCTTCGTCCGAGACGCGGGCACCACCGACCAGCACGTCGACGATCTTCAAGATGATGAACGTGCCGATCGCCGTGAAGGCGACGGTCGCGAGTACGCCGACAGCCTGCGAACCGATCTGGCTCCCGATCGTCGCCATCTCCGACGCGAACCCTTGGCCGCTGAAGATGCCGAGCGTCGTCGCTGCGAACACGCCCGTCAGGATCGTGCCTAAGGCGCCGCCAACGCCGTGTACCGGGAACACGTCCAACGAGTCGTCGATCTTCAACGTGCGCTTCATGAAGTTCGTGGCGAAGAAGCACAGGGTGCCGGCGGCGATGCCGATCACCAGCGCCCCCGCCGGTCCGACGAAGCCGGACGCCGGTGTGATCGTCCCGAGTCCCGCCACCATGCCGGTGACTGCACCGAGGGCACTCGGCTTACCGTACCGGGCCCACTCGATCATCATCCACGTGAACGCTGCGGCCGCCGCGGCGATGTGAGTCACCGTGAGCGCCATCGCGGCATCGCCATTGGCCGCGAGGGCACTGCCACCGTTGAAGCCGAACCAGCCTACCCACAGCATCGCCGCACCCGCGATGGTCAGCGTCATGTTGTGCGGCGGCTGCGTATGGTCCGGGAAGCCCCGCCGCGGCCCAAGTACCACGGCGGCAACCACGGCGGCGGTTCCGGCCGAAATGTGCACCACCGTGCCGCCGGCGAAATCCATCAGGCCCAAGTCGCCGAGCCAGCCGCCGCCCCAGACCCAATGGGTGATGGGTGCGTAGACCAACAGCGACCAGAACGCGGTGAACAGCAACACCGCCGAGAACCGCATCCGCTCCACGAAAGCACCGACGATCAGCGCCGGGGTGATGATGGCAAAGGTCAACTGGAAGGTCGCGAAGATCGACTCTGGGATCGTCCCCGACATCGAGTCCTCGCCGACCCCGTTGTAGAGGAACTTGCCAAGGCCCCCGATCACGTTACCGATGCTGTCCCCGAACGCCAGGCTGTAGCCGACGACGAGCCACAGGATCGTGACCAGGCACGTGATGGCGAAACATTGCAACAGCACCGACAGGACGCTGTTGGCGCGCACCAGGCCACCGTAGAAAAGGGCCAAGCCCGGGATCGTCATGAACAGCACCAAGGCTGTCGAGGTCAAGATCCAAGCCGTGTCGCCGCCTTCCGGCGATTGGCCGAACGCGGCCACGGCCCCAAGCGAGACGACCGCCGCAAGCACCCGCTGCGCGGTAATTCTGATTCCCATTGCGCTGTTCCCCTTGCCCCTTGCGATGGCTTCGCCACCCACCAACGCGGAACGTACACAAGACAGGGGCAACAATCCAGCCGGGTTACGCGTCGCGCCTATGTTGGGACCGATCCGCCCTGCCCGGCATGCGAATCAAGGTCCGGTCAGCTCCCCCACCAACTGCGGACCCGCGTACACCAGCGCCGTGTAGACCTGCACGAGGTCCGCACCCGCCGCGAGCATCGCGGCCACGTCCGTGTGCGTGGCGATGCCTCCGACACCGATGATGGCCGGGGCCGGGCCCACACAGGTTCGCAGACGGTGCACGGTGTCCTTGGCCCGTGGCAGCAGTGGCACGCCGGACAGACCACCTGTCTGAACGGCATTCGGCGAGCGCAACGCGAACGACCTCGCCACCGTGGTGTTGACCGCGACGAACCCATCCGCACCGGCGGCGAGCACGGCCTGCGCCGTCTCCTCGAGATCCGCAGGCGCAAGGTCCGGGGCCAGCTTGACCAGGATCGGCTTGGCGACGTCCAAGCGGTCACGCACCTCGATCAGTTCAGCGATCAGCGCGTGCGCCCGGGTCGCCGACTGCAGGTCGCGCAGTCCCGGCGTGTTCGGCGACGACAGGTTCACGGTGAGGTAGTCCGCCACGTCGTAGGTCGCCGCCAAGCAAGCCGCGTAGTCCCGCGAGGCATCGCCAGCCGGTGTTGCGCGGTTCTTGCCGATGTTCACGCCGACGGGAACATCGATGCGGTTGCGTACCCGGGCAAGGTTCGCTGCGACCGCCGAAGCCCCGGCGCTGTTGAAGCCCATCCGGTTGATCAGCGCCAGATCCTCGGTCAGGCGGAACAGGCGCGGTTGCGGATTGCCGCGCTGCGGGCGCGGCGTGACCGTGCCGATCTCGACGAATCCAAACCCGATCCGCGCAAGGCCGGCGGCCGCAACGCCGTCCTTGTCCAGGCCCGCCGCGACCCCGACCCGGTTGGGGAACCGAAGGCCCAGGACCTCGATATCGCGGGGCCGCGGCGCAAGTCGCGGGAAGGTCCCCGCCGCGCGCAACGTGGCAAGCGCGGCCCCGTGCGCCGTCTCGGGTGGCAACGCGAACAGCATCCGACGCAGCAGGGAGTACGCGCCACGCTCACGCATGGTTGTTCACCACATCGTCAAGGAGCTTTCGAACCCGCCGACGCCAAACCCTTGTCGACCACCTCGCGAACATCCTTCGATAGGTCGTTGCCACCGAGTTCCTCCAACACGGTGCGCATCCGCCGACCGCGGGCCGCGTCGAAGCGCGGCCACTCGGTGAGCTTCTTGGCCAACATCGAAGCCACCTGTGGATTCTTGGCGTCCACGGCAAGCACCTTGTCTGCCGTCCAGCGGTAGCTGGCGCCGTCCACGCTGTGGAAGTTGCGCACGTTGGCGGTGTAGGCGCCGATCAGGGCACGGACCTTGTTCGGATTGGTGATGTCGAACGCCGGGTGTGTCTCGAGTGCGCGCACCCGTGTGAGGCCACCGGGTAGCGGGTTCCTGGCCTGCGCCGAGAACCAGCCATCGACCACCAGGGCTTCGCTCGACCAGCGCTCGTAGAACGCCCCCAGGTCGTCGGCCTTGGCCGCGTCATCAACGCCCGGGAGCCCGAGGATGCCTTGCAGGGCGGCCGTCCGGTCCGTCAGGTTGTCCGCGTCGCGCAGCAGGCCGCGCAGCCGTTCGTGCGCAGCCCCCGGGTCTTGCCGACCGAGGTTGCGGACCGCGTACCACTGGGCACGCAGTTTCAGGCTTCGCCGCGCGATGTCCTCGGGGTGTGGCCGATAACCGTCGGCGGCCTCGTTCGCACCGACCAATTCAAGCCAGTCGACCGCCGCGGCCAACCGGTCGGCCATGTCGTCCCACGCAGCCGTAATCGCCAGGATGTCGGCACCGGGTGCTAAATCCAGCAGCGTGCCTTCGACGGGGAGAGTGAGCATGGACGCCATCAGCGCCTTGGCTTCGCCGTCGTCGGGCGCATCGAGAGCGTGGGACGCGAGATCCTCGAACAGGGCGACAACCGCATCACGGTCGGCGTCCGACGCGTCGGGGAGCAGGCTCGACGAGACCAAACCCTGCGCGGCGTCCCAGCGTGCAAATCCGTCGGGGTCGTTTGCCGCCAGGCGCCGGCACACGTCGCGGTCGCGCGGGTAGTCCACGCGCACGGGTGCTGAGAAGCCGCGCAGGAAGCTGACCTCGGCATCCGACGGAACCCCGGTGAATCGAAGGCAGGCGCGTTCCCCCTTGAGGTGCGCAACCAATGTCCCGTCGGCGTTCGGGTTCTCCACGTCCACATCGGCCTCGACGCCCACCGAGAAGCCAGCGCCTGCGCCCGCCGCGCCGAGCATGTCCCGGCCGTCGGCGCTGACTAGGCCGAAGGCGACCGGGATGTGGAACGGCTGCTTCGTCGGTTGATTCGGCGACGGCGAGGAGGACTGTTCGACGACAAGCTCAAGCGTGTCACCGACGCGGCTCTCGGCCACCGTGAGGCGCGGCGTGCCGGCCTGCTCGTACCAGCGTCGGAACATCGGCAGTTCGAAGCCGTTGGCCTCCTCCATGGCCACGACGAAGTCCTCGATGGTGACCGCCTGACCGTCATGGCGCGCAAAGTAGGTGTCCGTCCCGGCGCGGAACCGGTCGCGGCCGAGAATGGTGTCCAGCATGCGCACCACCTCGGCACCCTTTTCGTAGACCGTCGTGGTGTAGAAGTTCGAGATCTCCACGTAGCTGTCCGGCCGCACCGGGTGCGCCAGCGGGCCGCCGTCCTCGACGAATTGCACGGAGCGCAGGAACTCGACGTCCTCGACCCGCTTGATGGTCCGCGAGTTCATGTCCGACGTGAACTCGGCGTCCCGGTACACGGTGAAGCCTTCCTTGAGGCTGAGCTGGAACCAATCGCGGCAGGTCACCCGGTTGCCCGACCAGTTGTGGAAATACTCGTGGGCCACGACGGCCTCGACGCGCTGGTGCGCGGCGTCGGTCGCCGTCTCCGCCGTGGCGAGCACGCACGAGGTGTTGAATATGTTGAGGCCCTTGTTCTCCATGGCGCCCATGTTGAAGTCCTCGACCGCGACGATCATGAAGATGTCGAGGTCGTATTCGCGGCCGAAGCGCTCCTCGTCCCAGCGCATCGCCCGCTTCAGCGCACCCATGGCGTAGCCGCACTGACCGATGTTGTGGGGCTCCGAGTAGATGCGCAGCGTTACGCTCCGGCCGGAGCGCGTCACGAACTCGTCCTCGAGCACGGCGAGATCGCCGGCCACCAGGGCAAAGAGATAGCTCGGCTTCGGGAACGGATCGCGCCACGTCACCGTGCGCCGCCCGTCGACGGTGTCATCGGCCGTGAGATTGCCGTTCGACAGCAGCACCGGGTAGCGGGCCGCATCGGCGGTGATGGTGGTAGTGAAGCACGACAACACGTCCGGCCGGTCCGGGAAGTAGGTGATCTTGCGGAAGCTCTCCGCCTCGCACTGCGTGCAGTACAAGTCGTTGGACTTGTAGAGGCCTTCGAACGCCTTGTTGTCCTCCGGCACGATCTTCGTGGTCACTTGGACGCGGCAGCGGTCGGGCACACCGAAAACCGTCAGCGTCTCGCCGGAGATCGCGTACTCGTTGCCGCCGAGTTCGCGGCCGTCGACGGCAAGCGATACAAGCTCGACGTCGACGCCGTACAACACGAGGTCGCCCTCGGCACCGTCGCGGCGTGCGAACGCGAGGTCCGAGTCGACCGTGGTCTCGCCGTCGCGGATGTCGAATGCCAGCGCGGTCTCCGTGAGCTCGAACGGATAGGGCCGGTAGTCGGCACGGTTGATCGTCTCGGGCGTGTCGGGCATGGGTTCCTCAAGTGCGCGGGCGGTCGGTTGAAGTGTAGGCGAATCGCTGTCCGCGTTTCGTCGGGTGCTACAATCTTTCCCATGCAGGCAGTGGATCAGCAGGTCATCGGTCAAATCCGCGACTGGCTCGCGAACGATGTCCCGTGCTGGCTTGCCACCGTGGTCGCCACCTACGGCTCCTCCCCGCGCCCGGTCGGATCCCTGTTGACGTGCAACGGCGATGGCCACCTCAAGGGCTCGTTGTCCGGTGGCTGTGTCGAGGACGACCTCTTGGACAAGCTGACGCGCGGCGAACTGGCACAGGATCGCGCCCAGTTCTTCCGCTATGGCGAGACCGCGGAAGAGGCGGAGAAACTCGGCCTACCCTGCGGCGGCCACCTCGACATCGTCATCGAACCCCTCGAAGCGGACCCGGCCCGGTGCCGCCATTTCGAGCACTTGGTGGCACGGCTCGACGACCGGGCATGCGTCGAGCGCTCGCTCGACATCCGCTCCGGCGAATATGCCGCTCGCGACGTGGACCGCCATCAGCCGTTCGATTACGACCACGCCCGGGGGCGACTCGTGCAGACCTACGGGCCGCAGTACCAGTTGTTCATCATCGGCACCAACATGGTGGCGTCCTATGTCGCGGAGATCGCGCTGGCACTCGACTACGATGTCGTCGTATGCGACCCGCGCACGGACGAGCTTGAGCAGTTCAGCGTTGCGGGCGTGCGCAAGGTTCGCGACATGCCCGATGACGCCGTGCGTCGCTACGCGGACGATCCGTACTCGGCAATCGTGGCGCTGACCCACGACCCCCGAATCGATGACATGGGCCTCATGGAAGCGCTCAAGACCGACGCGTTCTACATCGGGGCCATGGGCTCCACGCGCACGTCGGCCAATCGGCGGCTTCGTCTCGAGGCGCTGGACCTGACAGGCGCTGAAATCGACCGGCTCCATGCGCCGATCGGGTTGCCGATCGGCAGCAAGACGCCGCCCGAAATCGCAGTCGCTGTACTCGCCGAAGTCACCGCCGTCCGACAGCGCAAGGTCGACGAAGCGCAAGCGGCTCTCCGACCGTCGGAACCCCTCGCCGCCCTCGCCGCCGGTTCTTGAACCGCATTTTCGAAGCAAAGCCGCCGGCGTTGATTCTCGCGGCGGGCAGCGGACAGCGTTTCGGCAGCGACAAGCGGCTCTTCCCCATCGAAGGCGTGCCGATGCTCTCGCGCACGCTCAACGTCTACCGCGCGGTGTTCGAGGACGTTCTCGTCGTCATCCGGCCGGGCGAGCCCGAGATCGCGGGCCTCGTGCAGGCCGCCGGCGCCCGCATCGTCGAGGCAGCGGATGCCTCCCGGGGCCAGTCTCGCTCGCTGGCGGCCGGCGTCGCAGCGCTCGACCAAGCGCCCGGGCTCGTTGTGGGTCTCGGCGACATGCCGTTCGTTGCCCCTGCGACGCTGCGTGCCATCGTCGATGAAATGTCCGCTCACGCCGAACACATCGTTCGTCCGCGGCACTTAGGCCAGCCCGGCAACCCGGTCGGATTCCCGGCACACGCCCGCGCGGCGTTAGCAGCGATCGAAGGCGACACCGGTGCACGGGAGGTCATTGCCGCGAGCGACCAGGTCCGCTTCGTCGAGGTCGACGACCCCGGCATTCTGACGGACGTCGACCGTCCGCCATCGAAGACCTAAACGTCGCCGAGACGCCGCAGACCCTGACGGTCGCCAAGGCGTGTTGCCCAGTCCAGCTTGCTGCGGCAGGACTCGTAGAAGTTGTGCGTCACCGGAAACGCCAGCCGGAGTGGGTGGGGATGCTTGGCGATCCGCACCTCGTCGTTGGCCTCGAGTTCCTGGTCCACCTGGGAGTCGCAACTGACGCGGGGCGTCGCCGCGGCGTCGCCGAACCGGACGCTGATGCGGGACGCACCATGCACCACCAAGGGGCGCGATGCCAGCGTGTGCGGAAACATCGGCACGATGACCACCGCGTCGAGTTTCGGATGCATGATCGGCCCGCCGGCGGACAAGGCATACGCCGTGGATCCCGTCGGCGTGGACACGATCAGTCCGTCCGAGCGCTGGTCGTAGACGAACTCGTCGTCGATGGCGAGGCGCAGGTCCATCATCCGCGACATGCTCCCGGCGTGAACGACCACGTCGTTCAGTGCCGTCGCGACCGTGACCTCCTTGCCGTCCCGGTACACCCGCGCATCGAGCAGGAAGCGGTCCTCCACGGTGTGCTCTCCGCGCAGGACCGCGGCGACCTTGCCGGCAATCTGGTCGGGAGCGATGTCCGCCAGGAAACCCAGGCCACCGCGGTTCACGCCCAGCACAGGCACGCCGGTGTCGGCCACGTCGCGCGCGACGCCGAGTATGCTGCCATCGCCGCCCACCACCACGACGAGTTCCGCCCGTTCGCCGAGAAGCTCGCGCGCGATGCCTCCCGAACACCCAAGCATGCCCGCTGTTGCCGACTCCAACGTCACATCCGCGCCGGCTGTCTCCAATGCTGCAAGCACGGCCCGAAGGGCGTCGACGACGTGCGCACTGCCGGTTCGCCCCACCAGCGCGACATGACGGAATGCAGGCATCGCGTTGCCCTTGAAGGTTGACCGTTCTCGTGGAGTATACGGCGCGCCGCCGCACCACCCGGCAACCGCGAGGGACCGCCCGTAGGAGGTTGAAATGTCACGCCGCCGTCGCCACTCTAGACCTCAACGACTCGAGGGGTTGACTCATGGCTGAGGCGATCGCCGCAACGCACACCATGCTGGACCGCTTCCGCGCGACCCAGGCGGTGGACGGCAGCACGGTCTGGGAGATGATGCGCCGGGAAGCGCTCGCCAAGGCCGCCGAGGAACCGATCCTTGGCAGCTACTTCCATGCCACGATCCTGAACCACGGCAGCTTCCGCTCCGCCTTGTCCTTCCGGCTGGCGAGCAAGCTCGACAACCCGATGCTGCCCACCATGCTGATCCGCGACGTTATCGAGGAAGCGATGACGGACGACGCGAACATCCTGGACAGCGCCATGGTCGATATCCTCGCCACCTACGAACGCGACCCGGCCTGCGAGGACCTGTCGACGCCGTTCCTCTTCTTCAAGGGCTTCCATGCCTTGCAGGCCCACCGGATCGCCCATTGGCTGTGGGGCCGCGGCCGCCACACGCTGGCGCAGTTCTTCCAAAGCCAGATCAGCGTCGGTCTCGGGGTCGACATCCACCCCGCCGCCCAGATCGGCCACGGCATCATGATCGACCACGCAACGGGCATCGTGATCGGCGAAACGGCGGTGGTCGAAGACGACGTGTCCATCCTGCACGCCGTGACGCTCGGCGGCTCCGGCAAGGAGAGCGGCGACCGCCATCCGAAAGTGCGTCGCGGCGTATTGCTCGGCGCCGGCTGCAAGGTGATCGGCAACATCGAGATCGGTACGGGCGCGAAGGTCGGTGCCGGAAGCGTCGTGCTCGGCGACGTGCCGCCACACGTCACCGTCGCCGGCGTACCCGCCAAGCCCGTCGGCACGCCGAAAGACGAGAACCCCGCGTTCGGGATGGACCACAGCCTCACCTGATAGGGGTCCCAGATGCCGACCGGAGACAACCGCGCCAGCTTCGGCGTGGAAGGTGCCACCGTGGTCTGGCGATTCGTGGACGGCAAGCCGGGCCACGAGAAGCAGTCGGCGGGGCTCCTGCAGGCCCTCGCCGAGTTCACGCCGTTGGCGGTCTACGAGTTCGACATGCGCTTCAAGGCCCTGCTCTGGCGCCAATTGCACCGCCACCTGCAGCGTCGGCCCGCCGACATCCCCTCACCGGACCTGATCGTCGGCGTCGGGCACCGGACGCATGTCCCGATGGTGCTGGCCCGCGCGGTCTGCGGGGGACGCAGCGTCGCGCTCATGAAGCCGACGCTGCCGCACGGCCTGTTCGACCTGGTCTTCGTGCCACGCCACGACCGGTACCGCCGCAAGGGCAACCTGGTCGAAACCCGTGGCGTGATCTGCCCGTCGGACAGCACGCCCAAGAGTCCCGGGCGAGGACTGATCCTGCTCGGCGGCACGAACCGCTACTTCGAGTGGTCGAGCCATCACGTCGTGCGCCAGGTCGCCGCCATCGCCAACGCGTCGCCGGAGGTCGAATGGGAACTCTGCGACTCGCGGCGAACACCCGCCGACCTGGCATCCGCCCTGCCCCGGTTGCCGAACCTCGTCTATCGGCCTTGGCAGTCGACTCCCGGCGACTTCCTCGAGGGGGCACTGCGCGATGCGCAGTTGGTCTGGGTCACGGCGGACAGCGCCTCCATGCTCTACGAGTCGCTGTCCGTGCGCGCATACGTCGGCGTGATCGCGCTCAAGGCGAAGCACCTTGCCCGGAACAATAAGCACGCGCGCGGCATCGCACTGCTGCTTTCCCAAGGCCACGTCTTTTCGACCCGCGACGGTTTCCGACTCCAAGGGCGCCTGTTGCCACCTCACTTCTTTCCCGAGAACCGGCGTTGCGCCAAGATCGTGCACGACCGTTTCGTTACGGCATCCTGACGAATACGACCTCCTGACCGCGCGAGTCCACGAAATCGAGCGCGAATCGGTGCTCGAAGAGGTGCCGCATGAGCGCAACAGTGCGCTCGTAGCCGCTCGCCTGTTCGTGAATGGTGATCAGCAGAACGCGGACGGCGCGGAAGTCGTCCACCTCGGCGACGATGTCGCATTCGTGACCGGCCGCCTCGAGGTTCACCGCCGTCACTTCACGCTCGGCCAGGAGCGTCGCCAAGTCGACGCGTGGCACGCGGATGGACTCCGTGCCCCCGGCGCGCGGCGAGCAGGCCGACGCGCCGAACACGGCGTTGGGATAGAACGCCACGGTACCGTCCGCCGCTTCGGCATCCGGGGTTGCCAAGGCGGCTTCCAGGAGTTCGATCGACCGGTTGTTCAGCGCGAAGTTGGCACGGGCCGCCGTGGCCGCCTGCGGGTCGGCCTCAACCGCGATGACGTTCGACTCACCCACCATCGAGGCGGTCAGGAGCGCCGTGAATCCCAGCCCCGCGCCGACGTCGAGAAAGCTGTCGTTGGGCTCGATCTTGCTGGCAAGCTGGGCCGCCTTGGCCTGCTGATACCGGCCGCGACGCAATTCCCGCCGCGTTTGGGCATCGAGTATCGGGGCGACGGCGTCGAGTGCGATGCCATGCAGCGCGACCAGGCGCGGCGACACCACGCGCCGCCACAGCGCGGCCGGCAAATCCGCTAACGGCATGGACGGACGGTCTCTGCGAAAATCCAGAGGATGATGCGCTCGATTCTACTGTGCGTATGCGCCGGACAGGACGCGTCGCTCGGTACCCGGCTGACAGCCGCGTTGACGGTCGGACTGTTGCTCGGTGCGCCCGCCAACGCGCTGCCGGACAGTTCGCCGGCCCAAGCCCAACCGGCGGACCGTGTGACGCTGACCCTTGAGACCGCACGCGAGCAGGCCCTGACGCGCGTCGCCGACCTCGAGGAAGGCGCCGAGCGGGCGGATGTGTGGGGCGGGCTCGGCATGCTCTACCACGCGCAGAGCAGGCTCCGCGAGGCGGCCGAGAACTATCGCCGGGCACTGGACGAAACCGAGACGATCCACTGGCACTACCTGCTTGCCGTGGTATTGACCGACCAAGGCGATGTCCAGGGTGCGGTCGCCAGTTTCAGTCGCGCCTTGGAACTGGCAGAGGGACGCCACATGCTGGCCTCGTACCGGCTCGGCCTCGCGTTGTTGGCCGACGGCCAGTACGACGCCGCGACGGCCAGCCTCCGCAATGCCCTCGCCGAAGCCCCTGAAGCTGCGGCGGTGCTGACCGCGCTCGGGGACGCTGAACTCGGCAACGGCAACCTAGACGCCGCCCGGGACGTCTTCGAAGAAGCCGCGGCGCTCGCACCCGCTGCCGGCCGCATCGCCTACAAGCTGGCCCTCACCTACCGTCAACTGGGCGACATCGAAGCCGCCGAGGCATGGCTCGCGCGCCGCAACGACCTCGCGCCCGCGATCGACGACCCCCTGCTGCTCGAAGTGGTGGCCCTGAGCTTGAGTCCCAAGTTCTTCACGGACGCCGGCAGGCGCGCCTGGCAACGCGGCGAGCGCGACGAAGCCGTTGCGGCGTGGCGCCGCGCGGCGCAGTTGGCTCCCGGAGACGCCGAGGTCGGACTCACGCTGGCCCACGGGCTCGGTTCGCTCGGCCGCCGGGACGAGGCCGACGCCGAGATCCGCCGCGTACTCTCCCTGCATCCCGCCTCGGCCCGAGGCTGGTACCTGCTCGCATGGAACGCCCGCGACGCCTCGCCCGAGGTGGCACGCGAAGCCGTGGAACAGGCCCTCAAGCTTGCCGACGATGAAACCGCGCGCGCTCTCTCGGCCGCGCTATGGATGCGCCAGGGTCGCTTTCGTGCAGCGGCGGATGACTACCAAGTGCTCGCGGGCCGGCATCCGGAGAACGCCTACTACCGGTATTGGCTTGCCATGGCCTACCTCGGCGCAACGTCTTGCGAGGCTGCCCGCCCCGTAATGGGCGAGGCGCTGCGCCTACAGCCCAACTGGGGTCAGGCGCATATCGCACTCGCGCGCGCCGATGCGCTGTGCGGCGACCCGACCGTGCGGCAGGGCGCCGTGGCCAAGGCGCGCCAACTCGTCGACTTGGAGGACGGTGCCGATACCCGCATCACGCTCGCCTTGGCGCTACTCGCCGTCGGTCGCCCCGACGACGCGCGTGCGCTCGTGGATGCCGACTTGGCCAACCCGGACGCCGCAATGCTCGTTCGGGCGATCGACGAGCCCGGTCGCGCCGCGATCGACCGTCTCACACGACCTTTTGCCCAAGACTCACCATGGTGGCTTCCCGCGGAACTCGCACCCGGACACGGTCAGACGCCAGTTCGCTAGCGGACTGCGGACTCGCTGCCAATCGCGCGCGGTCGCTGCTGGAAGAGCGTAGCCCCGCCCAGGGCTTTCGACTAATCTAGCGGACTGATGCCCCCCCACCTGCCCCAACGCGCTGCCTGCGGCGTACTGATGGCCGTTTTGGCCCTGTCGTCCGAGGCAGCCGGCGCCTCCGGCGCGGTGGTCTTCGGCAGTTGGCTCGCACCGCACTACGCCGATGCCGCCTGTGAAAGGGTCGGCGCCAGCCTCGACATCACGTGTTCGGTCCGTGCCGTGACCATCGACGGTCGCCGCCACCATCGGGCGGTTTCCGCGGAGATGGACGAAGCAGCGGCGCGCGCGCTGCGCGCCCGCGCTCGGGCCAGCGGCTTCTCGACCTGGTACTTGCCGTCGCAACCCGCACGGGCGATGGAGCCCGAGCCCGGTGGCGCCGTCGTTCAACCTGTGCGCACGGCCGGCATCGCCGAGTCAGCGCCATCCGTCGCCGCGCCGGGATCACCACCCGTCGCCCCATCGATTGCGGGAGGTCCGGGCGGTCAGGGCCTGCGTCTTCGGGCCGGCGGCGATGGTGGCAGAGCGATCGATGTGCGCGTGACCGGGCAGGGCACGTTCGCCGACATACCCGGCGAGTTCGCCGACGTACCCGGCGAGTTTGCCGACGCCCACCACCCAAGCGGCGACCACCAGCCCTTCGAATGGTGGCGTGCCTTTCAGGATCCCGTCCTCAATCGGGTCGTGGATGCCGCTCTCAAGTCCAACCTGGACCTCGCGCAGGCGGTCGCCCGCGTGAGGCAGGCCAGGGCAAAGGCCAGGATCGCCTCGGCCTCGCAACTGCCAACGGTGCAGGCAACCCCCGGTGCCAACACGTTCGATGCGCCAACGAATGCCGGTATCGGCGCGCAACTGGAGGAACTTGGGCTCGGCGCGGAACTCTACGACTCGTTCGGCGTCCGCCTGCCCGACCGGATCGGGCTCAGCACCTACGGCCTTGGAGCGGACTTCGCCTACGAGGCGGACTTCTGGGGCCGCGACCGCAACGCGGCGTTGGCCTCGGGCGCCGAAAGCCTCGCCTCCGAATCAGAATACCGTGCCGCACGAATCGGCGTAATCGCGCAGACCGTGGCCACGTACTTGGAAATCGTCGACCTGCGCAGCCAAAGGATGTTCGCCGGCCAGATCGCCGACGTACTTACCGAGCAGGCGGCCATCACCCAGGAGCGCTACGACGCCGGCTTGGCGGACATCCGCGAGCTCTATGCTGCCGAACGCGCGGCGGTCGACGCGCAGACCGCTCCGCCTGCAATCGACGCGCGGCACGCGGACGCCCAGGCGCGACTCTGGGTGCTCCTCGGTGGCTACAGCACGGACCTGCGCCGCATGCTGCCCGAGTCCTTTGCGCCCGTTACGCCGATGGACGACGTACCGTCCGGCATTCCGGCCGACCTGCTGGTGCAGCGGCCCGACGTCAATGCGGCTCGCCAACGCGTGGAGGCAGCGCGGTATGCATTAGGCGCACGCCGTGCGGCGCTGCTGCCGTCGCTGTCGCTGTCCGGGTCCATCGGTCTTGAGAGCAGCAACTCGAGCGACTGGTTCGATCCCGACCAGTGGTATCGCAACCTGAGCGCCAACCTGCTGGCACCCGTTTTCCAGGGTGGCCGGCTGCGCAACAACGTAGCCCTCGCAGAAGCGCAACTTGACGAGGCCGTCGCCGCTTTCGGTCGATCCGTCGTGACGGCTGTGAACGAGGTCGATGCCGCCCTCACCGCGTCGCGGGCGAATCGGGACCGCGTTTCCCTGTTGATGGGTTTCGTGGATGAGGCGGCTGCCGAAGCGGCGCTGCAGGAACAGCGCTATCGGTCCGGCGTCGGCGACTACAGCACCGTGTTGGCCGCATCCCACCACCTGCTGCGTGCGAGATCCACCCTCGCCAGCGGGAAACGCGAACTGGGCCTTTCGCGCTTGGCCGTGCACCGAGCGCTGGGCGGTGCCTGGACCCTCCCGGACGTTCCCGTATCCTTGCCGCGTAACCGCGCCGACCCGGAGGGATTGGGGACGAAGCTGAGGGATATCTGGACGAAGCATGTCGGGCGCGGGGCACAGCAAAGCCCGGCTGACATCACCGAGTAGGCAATATGGGCAGAACAAAAGGCTTACTGGTCGCCGCGACGATCGTGGTCGTCGCGGGGGTATTGGCGGTTCTACTGGTTTCGCTGGCGCCGGAGCCCGAGCGTCGCGACCCACCATCCCCGGTTCCCTACGTGGCAACGGCCTCGGTGATCGCGGGTACCGGTGCCATCCCCGTTTTTGGCGCCGGAACGGTGCGCCCTCGCGCGGAGATCGACATAGCACCCCAGGTTGGCGGCCGCGTGGTGTGGGTAAACCCGGCCTTTCAGAGCGGCCGGCGCGTGGAGGCTGGCGCGACGTTGTTTCGAATCGAAGAGGAGGACTACGTCTACCGGCTACGCGAAGCGGAGGCGACGCTCGCAGCCCGCGAGGCCGAGTTCCTCGAAGCCTTTGAAGAAGCGGCTATCGCCCGGTCGGAATACGAGCGCTACGCGGCACGGCAAGCGGCGGCGACCGATGAGGCCAGTCCGCTGACCCTACGCGAACCACAGTTGAACGCGGCCAAGGCCGCGCTTGAGCGCGACAAGGCCAGGGTCGCTGCCGCCGCCCTGGCGCTGTCCCGCACGCATGTTCGAGCGCCTTTCGACGGGTTCGTGCGCAACGAAACCGTCGACCAGGGCCAGCTTGTCAGCGCCAGCCAGCCGGTCGGGCGACTCTTCGCTGCGGATGCGGTCGAGGTCGTCGTTCCCGTATCCGATGCCGATGCGGCGCTGATCCCGAATCTCTGGGCGACGCACCACGACGAAGACGCGCAAGGCGCGTCCGTTCGCATACTCGTCGAGTACGGAGACGCGCGCTTCCACTGGCGCGGTCACGTCGACCGGGCGGAGGCATCCGTGGATGAGCAAACACGGACGATTGACGTCATCGTCCGCGTGCCAGAGCCCTTCTCTCCGGGCGGCGGAACGGACGGTCCGGAGAGCGGCGGCCCACCGCTCTTGGTCGGCAAGTTCGTGCAAGTGGTGATCCAGGGGACCGCGCCGGCAACCTATTTCCAGGTCCCGCGAGCGGCACTGCAACCAGGAAACGAGGTCTGGGCAATCGTTGGCGCCGGAACGCTGCGGATCGTGCCGGTAGACGTCCTCCAGCGCGCCAACGACGAAGCCTACGTCACGGGCGAGCTCGCATCGGGACAACAGGTCGTCGTTGGCGGCCTTCCATTTGCGACGGACGGCATGGCTGTACGCACGGGGGCTCCCGGCGCGCGATGAGCGAGGTCGACCACGACACGGGGATGCGAACGGGCCCCATCGCCTACATGGCGAAAAACCGAGTGGCCGCCAACCTGCTCACCGTGGCGATCCTTGCCGCCGGCGTCGTGTCGCTCAGCGGCTTGGAGCGCGAAGCCTGGCCGACCGTCCCTTTCAACACGATCGAAGTGTCCATGGCCTATCCGGGCGCGACACCCGACGAGGTCGAAGAGTCGATCATCACCAGGATCGAGGAGCAGGTGCGCGCCCTCGAGGACGTGAATGCCGTCAAGTCCGTGGCAGCACCGGGGATCGCTTCGGTCCGAGTCGAACTGGAGTCCGGTACCGACGTCGCCAAAGCCATGGACGACATCGAGTCCGCAGTCGCGCGCATTCACTCCTTTCCCGGGGCCGCGGAACGACCAGAGTTCCGCGAGATGAGCAATCGCCAGAGCATGATCCGTCTAGTCGTCCACGGCGACGTCCCGGAGCGTGCTCTGAAACAACTGGCGTACCAGATCGAGGATCAACTCGCCTCGCTCCCAAGCGTCTCCTACGTCGAGACCACGGGGGTGAAGAACGACGAGATATCGATCGAGGTGCCGATCGCCCGGCTACGCGCGCTCGGAATGACGTTGGACGATGTCGCACGAGTGGTCGCGCAATCCTCGCTCGAACTGTCAGCAGGCGAGATCGATACGCGCGACGGTCAGATTCGCGTCCGGACTCTCGGCAGGCGCTACGATCAGCAGGCCTTCGAGGAAATCGTCCTGATCGGTCGCGAAGACGGTACGGCCGTTCGCATCGGCGACATCGCCGACGTGCGGGACTCCTTTGGGACCTCCAACCTGATCGTCCGTTACCAGGGCCGTCCCGCAGTCTTCGTCGAGGTGTTCCGCGCCGACGGTGAACACGTCATGGATGTTGCGGCTGCGGTGCACGGCCACATCGGCAACGTGATCGTGCCGTCGCTGCCCGAGGGGGTCGGCATCACCGCCTGGAACGACGACTCCGGCTCCTATTCCGAGCGGCTCGACCTGCTGCTCAAGAACGGTCTGTTGGGACTCGCACTCGTCCTGGTCGCCTTGGCCCTATTCCTGGAGATTCGACTTGCGCTTTGGGTGGTCGTCGGCCTGGTCACGTCGGGCGTCGGCGCCTTGGCTGTCATGTTCGCGTTCGACCTCGCAATCAACGCGATCTCGCTTTTCTCCTTCGTTCTCGCCATCGGCATCATCGTTGACGACGCGATCATCGTGTCCGAGCAAATCCACCAGGAGCGGATGCGCGGCATCCCGGGCATCAGCGCCGCGATCCTCGGCACGCGTCGGGTACGCGGGCCGCTGACTTTCGCTGTCTTGACGTCAGTGGTCGCATTCGTGCCGCTGCTCTTCATTCCCGGCGGCATCGGGGAGGTCTGGACCGCCTTGCCGGTCATCACAATCGGCATGCTACTGATCTCCTTGGCCGAGTCGTTGCTCATCCTGCCGCGCCACCTCTCGCATCTGCCCGGACCCGACTGGACGCCGAGCGGAGTCGTCGATGGTCTGCTGTCCCGTGCGCACGAGCGATTCAACCGGACTCTCTACCGCTTCGTCGATGGTCCCCTGAGTCGCATCCTCGATTTCGCCACCCGGCAGCCCGCCATCATCCTGGCCGGCACGTTCGGCCTCTTCGTTGTCAGCGCCTCCCTCATTCCAGCGGGTGTCATTCCGACACGGTTCGCAGACGTCGTTGAGGCGGACTTCGTCACCGCGACCCTCGAGATGCCCGACGGAACGACCGCCGTACGCACCCACGAAGTGGCCGTGCAGCTCGAACAAGCCGGCAAGCGGGTCCTCGACAGGCTGTCGCGCGAGCAGGATCCCGACGCCGCGCCCCTGCTCGCAGGCACGATGATCACCGTTGGGCGGGAACCCCGCGTAGAGGGTGGCGGCCTCAACCCGTCGCCCACCCTGAACCCGCGTGGCAACATCGCAGCGATCGAGCTGAAACTCGTCGGCGCGCATCAGCGCGACATATCCACGATCGCGGTGATGCAGGCTTGGCGCGAGGAAGTCGGTGTCCTTCCCTACGTGCGGGGCATCGCTTTCAGCGGCGAGTTGATCAACCTCGGCAGTCCCGTTCACGTCGTGCTCTCGCATCCGAACCCTGAACGCCTCAACCAGATCGCCGAGTCGGTCACCACCGGACTGCAGCGAATCGCGGGCGTGTTCGATGTTCGATCGGACCACGCGTCGGGTGTCAGGGAAATGCAGCTATCGCTGCGGCCCGAGGCCAGGACGCTCGGAATCACCCTCGACGAGCTGGCAAGGCAGGCAAGAGCCGCCTACTTCGGCACGGAGGCCCTCCGTATGCAGCGCGGCACTGAAGAGGTCCCCGTCTACGTGCGCCTGCCCGGCCACGAGCGCGACGACATCACCGACATCGAGTCGTACGTCGTGCGGACCCCTTCCGGCGGCCACGTACCCTTAAGGCACCTGGCCTCGCTCGCCATCGGCACTTCCCCTGCCGACATCCGCCGCGAGGACGGCCAGCGAGTGGTGACGGTAACGGCGGACGTGGACGACGGCGTCGTGTCGGGCGGCGAAGCGACCGCCTTACTCAGCGACACCGTGCTCGCAGAAATCAGTTCGGCCGACCCGCAGTTCAGTTTTTCGTTCGGTGGCGAGCAGCAGCAGCAACTCCAGTCCTTAGACGCCCTTTACCGCGGATTCGCGCTCGCGATGCTGTTCATCTTCGCGCTGCTGGCCACGGCGCTCAGCTCCTACGGGATGCCCTTCATCGTCATGGCCATCGTCCCGTTCGGCCTCGTCGGCGTGATCCTCGGCCACTTGGTATTGGGCGTGCCCATCAGCGCGGCATCGCTGCTGGGGTTCTTCGGCTTGAGCGGGGTAGTTGTCAACGACTCCCTCGTGATGATCGACTTCATCAAGCAGAAGTTGAAGGACGGTGCCCCACCCAGGGTCGCCATCGTCGAGGGGGCCAAGGGGCGTTTCCGGCCCATTCTCCTGACGTCCTTGACCACCTTCCTCGCGTTCACGCCGCTGATCGTGGAGCCTGCCATCCAGGCGCAGTTCTTCGTGCCTTTCGCAGCCTCGCTTGGCGTCGGCATCATGGTGACGACGGCCATGCTCATGGTCCTCGTCCCGGCGTTGATGGCGGTCTACTTGCGCGTCAATCGGAGCACGGCCGAAACGGCCGAGCCCTTGGCGGCGTGAACGTGGCGCTGTCGTGGCTCGTCAAGGCGTTTCTCATTCTGGCCGCCGGCTTCGATGCCCGCGTGGTCTTCATCGAGTCCGTAGTGTTTCAGGGCTAGCGGTGCTCGCTGGCCGCCGTAACGGCCCATGCGCGGTCTACAAGACCCTAGACCTGGTTCCTGATTTCCGTAACGCGGAGTTTGAGCTTTCTGTTAGGCGCGGACGTGGGGAATGGGTTGATCCGGAGCTGGTAGTCTTCCGGCACGACTTCCAGGCTCACGTGATGGGCGATCAGCATCAGGTTGACGACCATCTGCAACTCCACCCACCGGTGGCCCAAGCACGTATGCGTTCCCAGGCCGTAGGGTGCGTAGGCACCCTGCGCCATATGCTCCTCCCGGCCCGGAAGGTACCGGTCTATGTCGAACTTCGTCGGATCGTCGAAGATTTCCCCGGAGTAGTGCGATGCGGTCTGGCAGATCAACAGCCGCGTCTTGGTCGGCAACTCGAACCCCTCGACGACGCACTGGTTCATCACCGTCCGCAATTGCCACGGGATCACGGGATACAGCCGCTCCGACTCCAGGAAGAGCCTGTGCGTCACGTCCACGCTGTTGCGGTTGAAATCGGTACTTGACGGGTCGCCGTTGCCGAACAGTGCGTCAGCCTCCCGTTGGACGGCCGCGTAGACGTCGGGATTGCGAACCATGGCGTACACGGCGAACCCGAGGGCGCTGCCCAGGTAGATACTGGCAACCATCGACGCGACGAACGGAAAGACCATGTCCGTCTCGGGCATCATCTGCGGGTCGTTGCTGTTCAGTTCAAGCACCGCGTCGGCCAAGTCCTTGGTCTTGCCCCGTCGCTGCGCTGGCGTATGCGACGCGTGAATCGCGTCCTGCAACTCGGCGACGCGCTTCCTCGCGCGACGCATCTTAGGCGTCGACAGCATGAACTTCGGCATGGCCCGTTGGACCTGCGTCACCAGCGCGCGATGTTCGTATTCGAGCAGTTCGTCGACGTAGTGACCGCACTCGACGCCGAGGAGCAGGTCGGACACCTGGCTGCTCACGTACTGCTGGAAGGTTTCCGCGGCACCGAACACGTCACCCACCTGCCACGTGCCTATGCGCTCGCGGCAGCAGCCAACGAGTTGCTGCGTTCTCTCGGCCAGCGCAGCGCGCGAGTACACCCCGCGAAACGCCTTGCGTAGCCTGTGGTGTTCGGGACCATCCATGCCAGGCAACGTCCGCGACGCCCCGAAGACGTGCTCCAGTCCCTCGATGTAGTCCTTGGACCGCAGGTAGAATCGACCGTGGCGGTTGACCCAGTGGTTGGTCTTCGCGCCAATCAAGGCAACCACCCGTTGCCCGGCCATTCGGAACGGAAGTTCGACGACCGGGCCGTGCCGTTCGCCAATGTTCCACATCGCCTTCGGTATGTTGCCGGTGCGGAAGTCCCGTTCCCTCAAGATGTCCCCGAATCCCAATTTGGGGATCGGCTTGGTCGGGATGACTCTCCGCGTCTTGGGTCTGAAGGCACTTTCCGTAACCGCCGCGTGGACCATCCGTCCCACCAAGTCCATCTTCACGAGCGTCTCGATCCACTCGGTGCTTTCCTGGTAGTCCTCTTCCGAGAGAATGAGCCTGAAACCGTCGCAGGTATGCATGAGCCCGACGAGGATGGCGTCCCGTGGGTCCGGGATATCCCGGTTCAGAACGGTGCTCAGCACTCTCGACTTGGCTTCCCGCACCGTCTCGCCCTCGCCTGCCGGATACACGCCTGAGCGGTTCACCTCGCGCGACAATGTCCAAAAGCCGCCGGTCTCGTAGTCGAGAATGCCCTTCTCCACCAAGCGGTCGAGGGTCATCGTCACGATCTCTTCCGAACGAGTCGTGCTCCGCTCGATCCAGTACTGTGCGGAAAAGTCCTCCGACGCTTCGCTGATTTCCTGGAGCGTTGGGTCGAGCAACGGGTCCCCGGTTGGGGCATCGCTGATCACGTGCAAGGCGTCGAGATCCGTGTCGATTCGGCTCTCGAGTGCCAAATCGGCGATCACCGCCCCCGCCATGACGCAGGCGAAGTCCCAGCTCGGTACCATCTCCAGGTACCCGCTGTCCTCATCCAACATCAGCAGGATCAGTTCTTCCGTGAGCCGCATTGCGATCGCCTCCTCGAACGGCTGCATGGCCACGCCGGAAAGCGGCCAAGGAAAATGCTGCGATCCTTAGGCAACGCCCCCGACAACCACCAAACCGGCTACCGTCCGCCTTTCCTCCAAGAATCAAGCATGGTCGAACCTCCGCAGGGCGTCAACGCCCGCAGGGGCAGGATCAGTTCCTCGGCGATGGTCATCTCGCGCACTTCGCTAGCCATTGCCGACACTCCGCACGGGCTCGGGCGGGGACGCATAGAACTGCTCGGCGTAGCGCCGGAAGCGCACGATGTCGCGGTCGGGCGCGGCGAGCACGGGCTGCGCCCGATAGCGCTGTTTCGCCCAGATCTCGGCGTCCTTCAGGACCTCCTGCACGAGTTCGTTCACGAACAGCCTTGGCGCGATCCGGTAGCCAATCGAGGCCACGACGCCCTTGAACCACCAATGCGGTGGAAGTTGCTTGACGTCCACGGCGAGCCACATGTCGATCAACTCGCCGTCCACCGGCGTCGCGAGAACCCACTGTCTCGCGACGAGCCCGCCTTCACTCTCAATCTCGACGGTCGAAATGCCCAAGCCCCAGACCCGAATCGAGATGTTCACGGAAATCGTCACCCACCCCATGCCACGCGACAGCATGGGGCGCGTGAACGAATACGCTGACGACAGCACCGGCCCGTCGACCTCGGTTGGGGCGGTCTGCTCAAGCTTGGAGTAGCCGTGGACGTGACCGAGGTGCGCCCGGTCCACGGAGTTCTCGCTCGTGGTCTGCGGATGCCCGCGGAACCGCAGCCGGCGGATGCCGCGGAAGTACCGCGGCGAAGCGAAATCGGGAAGCTGCCATGGCGCACCGTCTCCCGACCGGCCGTGGTATGCGAATACGAAGCCTGCCGCCTCCTTGGTCTCGTAGCACTTGAGCCGTGCCGACCGCGGCGGCGGTGCCGTCGGTGTGGCTACGCACCGCCCCGTGGCGTCGTACTCGAACCCGTGGAATGGGCAGACCAGGTTCCCGTCGCGCAACTGGCCGCCGGTTGAAGGACCCAAGTGGGCACCCAAGTGAGGACAGAACGCGTCCGCCACGCACACGGCCCCATCGGCGCCTCGCCACACGACGATCTGCTCGCCCATCCAGGTCTTCTCGATGAGCTTGCCTTCGCGGATGTCGTCGCTCGGGCCGATCAGGTACCAACCGTCCGGGAACGGATCGAGCGACTGGCTCGTTCGAGTAGCCGCCACTGCACGTGCCCTCCGTAGCACTACGTAGCTGATTTTCGTTTGCGGCTCAACAGGTTGTCAACTTGACCGCCTTGCAACCGGCGGCGAGTCCGAGCCCGTCGCGATCAGCCGCGACGCCGCCGGGCCAACGGATCGAAGGCGCTCGCCGCACCCATGTCGACGACCTTGGCCACCTCGTCGGTGAGGTCATCGTAGTTCGCATCCAGTCCCAGCGAGACCCCCTCGTTGGTGAACGTCTGCGAGCGCGAGTAGCGGCCGCCCGCAGCATGGATGGTGTGCGCCGACGGCGCATCCTCGCTGCACATGTAGAGCACGGCGGGTGTGACCAGCGCCGGGCTCATCTGCGGTGGCGGGTTCGACATGTCGATCGTCGAACCGGGGACGCTCGCCGTCATCCGCGTTGCCGCGCCCGGGGCCAGGCAGTTGACGCGCACGTTGTGCGTCGCGCCTTCG
Source organism: Candidatus Azotimanducaceae bacterium (assembly GCA_965203685.1). Taxonomy (GTDB): domain Bacteria; phylum Pseudomonadota; class Gammaproteobacteria; order Pseudomonadales; family Azotimanducaceae; genus VXYL01. The sequence goes on along the minus strand of OZ241908.1, from coordinate 1,970,595 downwards.
ATGGCGAGGACGTTCATGAGGCCCAGCATGGCCATCTTCGCGGCACCGTAGTTCGCCTGGCCGAAGTTTCCGAAAATGCCCGACGTGGAACTGGTGAAGACCACGCGGCCCCAATTCTTCTCGTACATCACGGGCCACGCGAACCGCGTGACGTAGGCCGTGCCGCGCAGATGCACGTCGATGACGAGGTCGAACTCGTCCAGGGTCATGTTCTTGAACGACTTGTCACGCAGGATGCCGGCGTTGTTCACGACGATGTCGATGGTGCCGAAGGCACTGAGAGCATCGTCCACGATGCTCTTGGCACCGTCCCTGTCGGCAACGGACGCCTTGTTGGCGACCGCTTGGCCACCGGCGGCTTTGATCTCCTCGACCACGGCATCGGCCGCGTCCGACTTGCCGTCGCCGTGCACGGAGCCGCCGAGGTCGTTGACGACCACCTTGGCGCCGCGCGCGCCAAACGCGAGGGCGTGGCTTCTGCCCAAGCCGTTGCCGGCGCCGGTCACGATGACCACCTTGCCTTCGAAATCACTCATTGGAATATCCCAGGATGTTGCGCGAGTAGAGAGCGCGATATTTGAAACCATCAGTGGCCCGCAATACAACCGCGCATCCCGGCCACCAGGCGTGAGTATCCGCTCTCCAAGGGCAACGCCGCTTGCGCTAGCATCGGCCCTTTCAAGCCACAGTCGGGCCACACGCATGCAGGATACGCTCAAGCCGATCGAGGCCGATGACGCCGCCATCGAGGCGGCCCTCGCCGAGGCCCATGTACCGTCGCTGATCAACGCGCTGGTACACCTCACGGGCGATGCGTCGCTGATCCGCGGCAGCGCCCGCCCGGTCAGCGAACTGTTCGGCGATCCCCAAGGCGGAATCTCCGAAGCGGACCAGGCGGAGGTCCGCGCCCGCGCACTCGAGGCGCTCATCGCCTACCGGGATGCAGGCTGCCCGCAGCTTCCGGCACCGCCGGTCGAACTCGTCAAGGAAATGGTGGACTTCATCGTCGGCCGCGAACTCGATGCGAGCTACGGGGACTTCCTCATGTCCGAACTCAAGGTGTACGACGAGGATCCGTACCGCGTGCCCTTCGACGACGTGCCCGAAGAGCGGCGGCGGGACTTCCACGTCGTGGTGGTCGGGGCCGGCATGTCGGGCATCCTCACGGCGATCAAGCTCAAGCAGGGTGGCATCTCATATACGGTTGTCGACAAGAACGCCAATGTCGGCGGCACTTGGTTCGAGAACCGTTACCCAGGTTGTCGCGTGGACAGCCCGAACCACACGTATTCGTACTCCTTCGCCCCCAACGACTGGCCGCAACACTTCTCGCGCCAGGATGTCCTGCTCGACTACTTCGACCGCATCGCCACGGAGTTCGGGATCCGCGACAACATCCGGCTATCCACCGAAGTGATCGAGTCCCGCTACCAGGAAGGCGGCCTGTGGCAAGTCAAGGTCCGCGGACCCGACGGTGAGGACACCATCACCGCGAACGCCGTGGTCACCGCTGTCGGCCAACTGAACCGGCCGAAACTCCCCGACATCGAAGGTCTGGGCAGCTTCCAGGGCCCAGCCTTCCACACGGCGCAGTGGGAATCCGAGCACGACCTTGAAGGCAAGCGCATCGTCGTGATCGGCACCGGCGCGAGCGCCTTCCAGACGGTGCCGGAGATCGCCCAGGTCGCCGAACGCGTCACCGTCTTCCAGCGAACACCACCCTGGGTCGCGCCCCGGCCCGAGTACCACGAGGCCATCAGCGACGGCAAGCACTGGCTGCTGAACCACGTGCCGTTCTACGCCAAGTGGTTCCGGTTCTTGATGTTCTGGACCACCGGCGAAGGCCTGCTGTCCATGGTCAAGCGCGATCCGGCCTGGAACGAGACCGACCGGTCCATCAGCGAAGCCAACGACCAGTTGCGAGCGATGCTGACCGCCAACGTCGAACACATGGTGGGCGACGATCCGGACCTGTTCGCGAAGTGCGTGCCCGCCTACCCGCCCGCCGGCAAGCGCATGCTGGTGGACAACGGGCACTGGTTCCGTGCACTCAAGCGCGACAACGTCGAACTCGTGACCGACCCGATCGTGCGGATCCTGCCGGACGGCGTCGAGACCGAATCCGGTCGTCGCATCGAAGCCGACATCCTGATCTACGGCACCGGCTTCTATGCCAGCCGAATCCTCTTCCCGATGAAGATCTACGGCCAAGGCGGCGTCGAACTGCGAGAACGTTGGGGCGCCGACCCACGGGCCTATCTCGGCGTCGTCATGCCGGGTTATCCCAACCTGTTCTGCTGCTACGGGCCGAACACGAACATCGTCGTCAACGGCAGCATCATCTTCTTCTCGGAATGCGAAGTGCGCTACATCATGGGCTGCCTGAAGCTCCTGATCGCCGACGGCAAGGCCGCGATGAACTGCCGCCAAGACGTGCACGACGCCTACAACTTAAAGATCGACGCCGGCAATCTCGACATGGCCTGGGGCTCCGACAACGTCAGTAGCTGGTACAAGAACGAAAACGGCCGGGTAACCCAGAACTGGCCATTCACCTTGCTCGAGTTCTGGCACCAAACACGCGCCCCCGAGCCCAGCGACTACGAGTTCGCATGATAGTGCGCGGGAGGCCCGCGCACCTCGCATGAGCAGCGTCTTCACCCGCACGGCGTGGGCCCCCGACGGTACGCGGACGTCCACGAACGGCTTGCCGTTCGCGTCCGCATCCCCGGAGGCCCGCGTACCGCGCAGAAAAGCCGCCGTGCTGTGGCTCGTCGCCGCTTGTTCGATCAGCGCCCTAGCCCAGCAGGACGATGCCTGGCGCCGCAACGTCGCCGACACGATCTCCGCAACCTGCGCCATCCGGGGCCTCGATCTCAAGGCCCCGCTCAAAGTGCTCCCAATGGACGAATTCCAAGGCGGCTATACGCCCGGGATCGGCAGCGTCACCTGGGAGGCGGACCACGCGCGGATCTGGCGCGAAGGCTGGTGTGCGCTGGGCGTCTACTGCGCGCAAAACACCTCTACCAAGGGCGCCGGCACCGCCAAACCAGGTTTCGCCCGCCCGTCCGGCCTCTACGACCCGGATCGGAACGTGCTGTTCGTGCGCGACTTCGCGGACGCGAATGCCGCGTCGACGATCGCCCACGAGGCGGTCCACGCCCTGCAGCATCAACACTTCCCCGACTTGCGTGCCATCCACCTGTGGCGAAACCGCGACCTCGCGGCCGCCGCCAACTCCGCCATCGAAGGCGACGCCCACGTGGTCGGGTGGTCCTTCGATCCGGCCCGGCGGACGATGCTGTGCAGCATGGACCCGGAGCGGGCCACCGCCAGTCACGCGAAGTGGTGGAAGTGGCAACCAGACGGCCTCTCGGCACTCGAAGCCTTCCCGCACGTCTTCGGGACGGAACCGGCCATGCGCCAAATGATCGCCCGCGGCAAACAGGGCATGGACAGCGTGCTGCGCGAACCACCCCTGTCGACGCTTGCCGTGCTGCGGCCCGCCTTGGCCGACACCGCCATCGACTTCATTCGCCTACCCGAGGAACTGCCGGTCGATGGCTGCACGCCCGGCTTAAGAAACACCGCGGGCGTCGTGGCCATCTGGGGGCTCTTCCGCCAGCACGGCGATGCGGAGGCAACCGAGGCGTCGCTGCCACCGCTGCTCGAAGCCTGGCGCGGCGACCGCTTCGTCCACCTGTCCTGCCCCGGTGACCGCGATGACGAACTGGCTTGGGTCACACGTTGGCAGACACCGAAGGCCGCGAAAGCATTCGCGGCCCGTTACAGCGCCATCGCAGACGGCCTGCCATCCTACGGCGGCGTCCTCGGCAGCGTGCCCGTGCCGGTCGTCGCCGGGAGCACGGTCATCGTCGTGACGGCGGGCCTGCTCGACGCCGCCACGCACATCGCCGGCGCCGAGACCAAGGCCTTCGCCCGGTTCAGCGAATGGGTGGACGCCGACTGCTTTCCCGACCGAACCTGCGAGGACGCCGCCGTCGACGACGACCAAGCCGGCAACGACTACCTCTGCACCCCGCTGGCCGACCCACCCGACCAACTCGACGCGTGGCTAACGCGAATTCGACGCGCCCGGGCCGCGCCGACGGAACCCGAGACGGCGTTGCCGAAGCTTCTGACCGAAGTCGCCGGACTGGCCGCGTTCTGCGCGCGGAACAGCGCCGAAAACGCCGACTTTCTCACCGCCTGCCGCGCGGCCTACGCCGGAGCGCGGTACGTCGCCCAGTTGAACCAGGATCCGAACTACCGCCTGCTGCCGTTCTGCCTCACCGAACCGGAGACGCGGGATTGGGTACGAAGGACCTACCACGCGGACGACGCGCAACCACACTCGGCGCAAGCAAGCTTCACCCGCATCTACGGCATCGCCCGTGCGAGTACCGCATTCGCCGCGGCGGGGTTCGCCGGCTTGCACGACCTGACCGCCGTCCCGCCACTGACGACCCTTGCGCTCTTGCACGCCGGAACGGATGACGTGGCCTTGATCGGCTTGCCACGCGACGACATTCACGCCCACGGCTGCGAGGTCTCCGCGAGCCACGCGCAGGGCGCATTGGCGATCTGGCGCCTGGTCCTCGACCACGGGGACGGGCAAGCCGAAGACGCCCTGCCCGCGTACCTCGGCGACTGGAAGGGTGACCGGCTCTTCCAGGTCCGCTGCCCAGGCGCGGACGACTGGATCTGGATCAGCCAGTGGAGAACAACCGATGCGGCCGCCAAGTTCGCCGCCCAATACGGCACGTTGAGCCCAGCCGCCCTAGCGGAAACCGAACTGCCGGACGTGGTCCCGACAGTCGAGCAGCGTAGCGTGTGGATCATCCCGGCGTCGCTCAAACATCTCGAACCGGTGCTCAAGCGCGGCATCGAAGTGCGCGAGTTCGACAACTTCACCGACTGGGTGGCGAGCGGTTGTTTCCCGCAGAACGCATGCCGCTAGCTGGCAAGATCACCGACCGCAGCCCGGCAGCGACTCGAGCGCTGCGACCACCTTGTCGGGGTGGTCCGTGAAGACACCGTCAATCTCCTGGGCGGCGAGATCGACAACTTCGTCAGCGAACGACCCCATACCACGTTCGCCGTCGGCACGCAATGTGAACACGTGCACCAACAGGCCACGCTCGTGGGCGCGCGCCACCAGCGTCGCGTCGTCCGCCAGGGCAAAGGTGGGCACGCCAATTCCCGCGGCGTACGTGGCGATCTCGTCCAGTCCACCGTCGTCGGTCTGCGCCGCGTCGCGGACAAGCTGCACGCGCGGATAGTCGGTGTCTAGATTCGCGAGCACGCGCGCATCAAAGGACTGCAGCCGAACCGGCACCTCGTACCGGTTGAGCACGCCCAACACGGCGTCAGCGAGGCCTGGCTGCATTTCGGGGTGCTTCAACTCGGGATAGACGCCCACGTTGCGCCCCGTGGTGCGGTTCAACCCGTGCACTAGTTCGAGTACATCTTCGAGCCTCGGCACGCGGAAGGTCTGGTGCGGATAGCGGTTCAGACGCGGCTCGACCACGCGCAAGGGGACGATCTCCGCGTACGCGAAATCGGCGGCGTAGTACTGGCCGTCGTGGCGTCGGCGATCGGGAAAGTGTGTCGCGACGTCCGTAGTCCGGCCCAGCGTGGGGTCGTGAAGGGCGATCGGTACGCCATCGCCAGTCAGCACAACGTCCGGCTCGATCCAGTGCGCTCCTTGGCCGTACCCCAAGGCGTACGCGGGAAGCGTGTGCTCCGGCAAGTAGCCGGACGCGCCGCGATGGGCGATGACTTCCATGCACGCCGCGCCCGAAGCCAGCGCGCAGGCTACGCTGAGAACGCCTGCAAGAAGCGGCGCGAAGCCGGCCCGGCGCTTCGCATTCGCCATATGCCTGCCGGACACGCGTACCTCGATGGGCTCGCTAGGACGTGCGGAACACCTCCTCGAGCGTTCCGGCGTCCAGCACCTTGTCGGCCCACATCTCCAGGTCCGCCTCCGGCGCGCTCTGCAGCAGCTCGGCCGTTTCCGCCGGCAACGGGCCGAAGCGCCGCCGGAGCTGGCGCTCCAGCACCGCGCGCTCGCCCTCCGCGCGGCCTTGCCGCATGCCTTGCTCGATGCCCTGTTCGATACCTTGCTCGCGGCCCTCGTCGCGGGCTCGTTGTAGGAATCCTGTCACGATGTCGGCCTCCTCCGGGTACCGCCGCCGGTAGCGGCGCTTGTCATTGTCCGTCAGGTCTGCGTAGATGTCGATGAAGTCGAGATCGCGCCCGCCAGGGCGCGCCTTGGCCTGCCTGGCGCGGTCCTCTTCCAGGTCGAGAAGGCCGCGCACCGCGCTGGCGTAGACGTCGACCCGGTCGAGCGCTCCGCTGTCCATGTTCGGCAGATTGACGCGCGCCACGACGTTGCCGCTGTCCAGCCATTCCCCCGCGGGCATCGCGGCGAGCCTGCAGGCCACGTAGTCGAAGACCAGGTAGCGGTGCCGCTCGGTGCCGAGGGCCAGCGACGCCGGCGCCCTCTCGGCGTCGCGCAGGAAGATCGTCACCGGCACCACGCGGTCGGTGTCGAACATCTCGGCGAGGTCCAGGCAGTAGCGGGCCAGCCGGTGCCTCGAGAACCGCCCCCAGTCCACCCCGAGGGCCAGACCCGTCAGAACTCGGCGCGCGCCCTCAACCCGAAGGTCCGCGGCGGATTCACGAATGTATGCCAGCTTCCCGCCTGGAACACCGAGTCGAAGACGAGCATGTTCATCCGGCGGTCGGCGAGGTTGCGGCCCCAGGCCATCACCTCGTAGCGACCGTCGGACGTTCGCACACCCACCTGGGCGTTGACCAGGCCGAAACCCTCGCGGAACTTCTCGGGATCGAGGTCCGAGCCCGTGTTCACTTCACCGATGTGGAACCAGTTCGCGTTGGCCAGGAAGCGCCACCCGGTTCCGGGAAGGTCGCGTTCGAAGAACGCCGACACGCTGCTCTGCCAGAGCGGCGACTGGGTCAGCCGCTTGCCGGCCAGGTGCGCGTTCGCGGCCACCAGGTCGTCGCCGTACCGGGTGTCGGCGTAGGTGACGCCGGCGGTGAGGTAGAGGTCGCTGCTCGGGGCGAAGCTCGACTCGATCTCGACGCCCCGGGCCACGGCTTCCTTGACGTTGCCGACCGTAAAACCGAGCCCGGTGAAGGTGTTGAGCTGGAAGTCGGTGAAGGTGGTGTGGAACGCGGCGCTGTTGACGGTCAGCCGGCGGTCGAGGAACTGTCCCTTGAGCCCCAGCTCGAACGAGTCGGAGGTCTCGGGGCCGAAGCGGCTCTGGTCCACCAGGTTGCCCGCCGCGTCGCGGTTGCCGACGGCCTCCTGGTCCAGGTTGAATCCGCCCGCCTTGTAGCCGCGGGAGAAGCTGGCATAGAGGCGCAGGTTCTCCGCGGGCCGCAACACCCCCTTGAGAGTGCCCGTCAACTTGGATTCGTCGGCTGCGTTCTGGTAGCTGGCGTTGTCGCACAGCGAGCCGATGGGCACGAAGGCGCAGAACGGATCGCTGACCGATTGCCCGAACGGCGCGCCGTTGATGATGGCACCGGCGTCCTTCTCCTCGCTGGAGTAGCGTAGCCCGAGCACGATCTCGGCGGTCTCGCTCACCCGCCACGCATCGTGCGAGAACAGCGACCAGCCCGTGGTGTCGGAGAAATAGACCGCGTCGTAGCCCTGCCCCGGGATGCCGCGGCCAGCGGGGTCGCCGTCGAGGAGCGGCGCAACCTGCGGGGCGCCGATGAGCGTCGCGAGGTAGGTTGCCCCGTTCGAAGCGAAGCCGATGATCTCGTCCGACTCCAGTTCCTCCGTGTAGAAATAGGCACCGACGAGCCACGCGAGCCGGCCGTTCTCGCCATGGAGTTGGAACTCCTGCGAGAAGTTCCGGAACGACTCGTCGGTGTTGGTCGGCGCCGCGATGTCGGCGTTCGTGAAGTCGACGTCCTGGTCCCGCGACACCTCGAAGTCGCGCAACGCCGAGATCGACCTGAACGTCGCCCCTTGGGGCGTTCGCCAGGTGACGTCGACGGACTGCCCCGAGTCGCTGACGTCCTCGTAGGGCTCGGAGTTGACGCCCACCGTCGAGGAGTCGTCGACCTCGAACGTGCCGATGTCGCCGCCGAGGGCGGCAACGACGGGACTGGTGGGACCGGTGATCCAGAACGATGCGGGGCAGCAGTTCTCGTCCTTGTTCGTGTCGTCCAGGATGACGCGCACGTCCACGTCGGCGCTGGGTGTCCACAGCAGTTGCGCCCGCACCGACCGGCGGTCGCGGTTGTCGTAGGCCGCGTCGGTGTCAACGTTCTCGTAGAAGCCGTCGCGCTGGCGGTGCGCGACGCTCAGACGCCCGGCAAGCACGTCGTCCGAGAGGACGGCGTTGCCGACCAGGCCGAACTCCCTCGATTCGAGGTTGCCCAGCCCGGCGCTGACCGAGAGGGTGTTGTCGAACTCCGGCTCGCGGGTGACGATGCTGACCGCGCCCGCGACCGTGTTCTTGCCGAATAGCGTGCCCTGCGGCCCGCGCAGGATCTCGACCCGGTCGAGGTCCGTGAGGTCGTTGAAGGCGAGACCCGCGCGCGACCGGTAGACGCCGTCGATGAACGTGCCGACCGCGGCTTCGAGCCCCGGGTTGTTGCCAGTGGTGCCCACGCCGCGGATACGCAGCGTGCCGCCGTTGGACGTGCTGTTGGAGTTGTAGACGACGACGGACGGCGCCACCTCCATCAGCCCGTAGATGTCCTGGGCCCCGCGCGCCGCCAGGTCCTCGCCGGCGATGGCCGACACGGCGATGGGCACGTCCTGGATCGATTCTTCGCGCTTGGTCGCGGTCACGATGATCGTCTCGATGTCGGTCGCCGACTCGGTCGCCTCGGCTGCGGAAACCGCGCCTTGGAGACCAATTGCGACTCCCAAGTAGAGGAAAAGGGAAACGCTACGCTTCATCACACCTCCGCTGTCGCGTTTGTTTGCGAGGAAAATAACATCCATCTGAACTCTCCTCACCGTGGTTAAGCAAGTCAATGTCTATTCAGGCAGCGTGTCATCGAGTAGACGCGCCGTCTGCGCCTTGTTGGCGTGTCCTTCCTAGTCCGCGGAAAGTCCGCGCTCTCCGTGGTCCCCCGTTTCGATCAGCAGCAACGGTCGATGGTTCCCCACGAGGGCCTCGGACGTTCCGGCGTCGAGCATGAGCCAGCGCATGGCCGTCAGCCGCCCGAGCAGGACGACGTCCGCGATCGGATTCCCGGACAGGCGCAGCCATACGAGCTTCGGCAGATCCGGGCATAGCGACATCCTGCAAGCGATTGCCCGAAAGGTCCAGCCGCCGAAGACGCGCGAGCCAGCCAGCGCCGGTTCCCGGTGCGTGAGCCGCAGGCTCAACTAGCGTGGCGGAACCGACGGATAGACTGGTATATTCCGAGTTGGACGACACTGCAATCCGAATTGGACGGACTTGGACTCCGAAATGGACGAGAACTCAAGCCGGACTGGACGCGCTACGCCCGACCGTGCTAGCAAGCCTGAAAACAACTTCGTGGCTCGCCACGTCGAAAGCGCGATCCGCACGGCCCTCGGCGACACGCGCATCGTTGCATTGGTGGGTCCACGCCAATCGGGGAAGACGACGCTGGCCCGTCGTATCGCCGAACGCGATGGCCGACCATTCGTCACCTTGGACGACGATCAGTCCCGGCGTTTCGCCCAAGACGACCCCGCAGGCTTCATGCGCGCCCGGCAGACGGCCGTCATCGACGAGATCCAGCGTGCACCGGATCTCATCCTGGCCCTCAAGAAAGAGGTCGACGAGGATCCCGCCCCGGGCGCTTCCTCATCACGGGCTCGGCGGAACTGTTCAAGGGCGCGACGTCCCCCGACTCCTTGGCGGGCCGCGTCGAAACCGTCGAACTCCTGCCGTTCTCGCAAGCGGAACTCGCCCGGAGCGACCCGCCGACGTTTGTCGAGCGTGCCTTCGCCGGTGACTTCGCCAGCGCGGCCACCGCCACCGGACATGCCGGCCCCACGGCGAACCTGGTCGAGCGGGTCGTTGCTGGAGGCTATCCGGAGGCATTGGCCCGCTCCGTCCCGGGCCGCCGGCAAACCTGGCTGCGCGGCTACGCGCGTGCTCTCGCGGAACGCGACGCGACCGAACTCGCGACGATCGGCAAGCCCACCGAAATGGTACGCCTGATCGACCACATGGCCGTGGTCGCGTGCGAACTGGTCAACATGTCCAAACTCGGATCGCGCCTCGGCGTGGACGGCAAGACGGTCGACCGCTGGATCAGCCTGCTGGAGCGCATGTTCCTGATCCGCCGGATCCCGGCTTGGCATCGCAGCGGCTTGAAGCGACTGGTCAAGGCGCCGAAGCTGATGTTCCTGGACTCCGGTCTGCTCGCCGCCCTCCAGCGGACCGGCGCCGCCGACGTCGGCCGGGACCGCCAGCGCATTGGGCCACTGCTGGAGTGTTTCGTCCATGCCGAACTGGCCAAGGTCACAGGGCTGTGCGAAGAGCCGACCGAGGTCTCTCACTACCGCGACAAGGACCGTGTCGAGGTCGACTTGGTGCTCACGCGCTCGCCCGGCGAAGTTGTCGGGATCGGGATCAAGGCCAATGCAACGGCTCGACCCGAGGACTTCAGAGGATTGCGACGCCTGCAGGAGGCCGTCGGAGCCGATTTCCGTTGCGGCATCCTCCTCCACGACGGCGACCGCGTCGAGCCCGTGGCACCGGGGCTCTTCGCCATGCCGTTCAAGGTGCTATGGAGTAGCTGAAGAGCGCACCGAGGTCCTCGCCCGCGTTTTCCGGCTTCTTGTGTCGCGAGTCGGGGCGGGCCGGGAGGCCCGTGCACCTTCGAAGCCGGGAGTGAGGACGGCGTGCCGTTCCGAGGCGCAAGGTGCTAGGATGCCATAATATGTCACGAGATCCAGGGACAAGCGCGGCCTCCGCTGGTCGCCACGTCATCATCGAATGCTTCGGTGGCCAGGCGGACTTCGACTCGGTCGCCATGGAGGCATTGCTGCGCCGAGCGGCGGCCGCCGGTGGCGCTTGCGTGCTGTCCTGCCACATGCACCGCTTCGGCGCCGACGGCGGCGTAACGGGGGTCGCCCTGCTAGCTCAATCCCACATTACGGTGCACACTTGGCCGGAGCGCAACTACGCGGCCTTCGACGTGTTCATGTGCGGCGACTGCGACGCCGACCAAGCGGCCGAGGCCATCGCCGGGGCGGTACCGGGTGCCAGGGTTGCAGTCCGCGGCGTCGACCGGCCAACCTCGACGGATTGGAGAGAGGACTCATGTACGGACCCGTAGTAAGACCCATCGCGGCGCTCGGAATCGTGTTGCTCGCTCTCAGCCTCGCCGGGTGCGGCGAGAGCCTGCGCAGCCGGGTCGATGCGGCGATCGTCCGCCTCGACGCGGCGGTGGCGCGACTTGGCAGTGACCTCGACGCGGGCAAGCTACGCAATGCCGAACTCATCCGCCAATACGCCGACCGCGTACGCGACAGCCGACCCGACTTGCGCGACTTGGTCGACGTCTTGGCGCGCGAGGGCACGCGCAACGGCACCATGTACCAGTCGCTCAACACGCGCCTCGACGATGTGCGCAAAGCGCTCCCTGACACCGGCGCTCGAGACGAGGCCTACGTGGGCGTCGTCGACGAACTGAACAGTCTCGCCCGCGCGGTTGTTCCCGCCGAGTTCGACCGTGCGCTGGCCGATCCGCTGAACGTCCTCGCCGACCTGTCCGACGGCGCGCTGCCCCGAGTCGATGCGGTCTCCGCGGCCGCCTCGCAACGCGCCAACGGCGCTACCGACCTCGGTGTCGGCAGACAACTGGTCGGCAACCCCAACTATGGCCAGTGGCGCACGGATTCGAGCGGCACGTCGTTCTGGGTCTGGTACGGCCAGTTCGCGCTGATGCGGGACCTGATCGGCGGCCCACGCATCGGCTACGGCGCCTGGGCCGGTGGACGCGACTACAGCTACTACCACGACTATGGCCGCGGCAACTACACCTCGCCGACGGCCCGCACACGCCAAGCCCAGGTGGAGTCGACGGCGCGGCGCAAGTTCACGTCCGAAGGGCGGACGTTTCGCAGCCCGTATGCCCGTCAACGGCAAGGCGCATCGAGCAACGTGACGCGTGCCAAGTTCGCGTCCGCGAGCCGTTCGACAACCGGGGCCACACGGACCCGGGCCGGCACGGCCTCCGTGCGTGGCTTCGGTGGCGGCGGCTACCGCGGCCCATCGAGAGGCAAGTAACGCGCCCGCGAGCACGGGCCGTCCGCACGTCGGGAGCGCGAGGGGGTTGCCCCTCGCATAAAGAAACAAGGGAGACAGCATGTTCGACTCGTTAAGTTTCTGGATCTGGGGCATCGTCGCGCTCGACCTCGCGGTGGCCGTCGCCGCCATCTGCGCGCTGCGCTACGCGTCCGGCGTGCTGTTCAGCGTCGACTCGCGCGATGAGTTGGCGGAGAAGGACAACCTCGCGTTCGGCCTGGCGCTGGCCGGGGGTGCGGTTGCCGTGGCCCTGGTGCTCGCCGCGGCCGGCGCCGGGGACCCGGCGCTGACCTTCGCGACCGAGTTGGGCATCGTGGTCGCATACGCTGTCACCGGCCTGGTCCTGTTGAAGATCGGCATGCTCGTCAACGACTGGATCATGTTCCACAAGTTCTCCGTCAGGGCGGCGATCAAGGAGCAGAACACCGCCGCCGGCACGGTACAGGCCGCCAACCTCATCGCCCTCGGCGTCTTGATTAACGGCGCGGTCAACTGGGCGAGCGGCGACCTTGTCCAAGGCCTGCTGTCGGTCGTGGTGATGTTTCTCCTCGTGCAACTCGTCCTGCTCGCCGTGACGCGAACGCGGTCCGCGATCTATGCGCGCCGGCACGACGGCGAGACTTGGCAGCATGCGATCGAGGGCGGCAATTCCGCCTTGGCGGTGCGTTACGCCGGCCACCTGATCGGTACGGCGTTGGCGTCGTCGGCCGCGGGAGGCATGGTCTCGTTCGTACCGGGTGCCGATACCGTGGCGTTCATCGCTTACGTCTCGTGGTTCGTCTGGGCCGTGGTCCTGGCGGCCGCTCTGCTCTTGCTGTCCACCCTCGCCCAGAAGGTCATATTGAGCGGCGTCGACGTCGTGGAGGAAGTGGACAACCAAGGCAACGTGGGCGTCGCCGCCATAGAAGCGGCGGTCTTCCTGGGGATCGGCCTGGTGATCCGCGCTGTCGCTGGCTAGTGGATCCGCGCCGGCGGGCTGAGCCTCAGCCGAATGCGGACGAGGACGTCCGCGCACCGACTACGGCCACCGCAGTGCGAGTGAGGACTTGGCTCACGGGCTTGAGGACGCGGGGGCCGTGAAGGCCAGCAGCCGCTTGCGGTTGCACGACACGGCGCTCATCGGCGCGATGGGCCTGGTTGCCGCGTGCGGCCTGGTTTACGAGTACCTGATGGCGCACTTCGCCGGGCGGATCCTCGGCGCCGTCGAACCCACCCTGTACACGATGATCGGCTTGATGATCGTGGCCATGGGGCTCGGCGCATTCGCGGCGAAATGGATTGCTTCGATCTACCGCGGCTTTGCCTGGCTCGAACTCGGTATTGCCGTGCTGGGGGGCACCTCGGTACTGGCGCTGTCCGCGGCCGTGGCCCTCGCCTATGCGCTGCCCGAGTGGCTGCGCGCCGTCTACGGCGTGGACGTGTCCATCGCTCTCGACGGCGGGGTCGCAACCAGCATGGTCGTGGTCGCACGTTTCCTGCCGTTTGTTGCGGGCTTTTTGATCGGGTTCCTGATCGGCATGGAGATCCCGCTGATCGCCAGGGTCCGCGAGCATGTCCACGCGCGCCACCTGGAGCACAACCTGGGCACGATGTACGGCGCCGACTACATCGGTGCCGGCATCGGCGCGGCCATCTGGGTGCTGGTGTGCCTCAAGATGCCCATCGTCTACGCCGCCGTCGGTGCCGCGGCTCTGAACACCGCCGTCGGTGCGGCGTTCCTGGTGATCTACCGCGCGCGGTTACGGCCAGCACACTGGCTGTGGATCGGCCACGGATTGCTGGCCATCGTGCTGCTCGTGCTGGCCGGTTTCGGCACGCAATGGATGGCGCAACTCGGCGACACCCTGTTCAAGGACCGGGTCGCCTACAGCCTGCAAACGCCGTATCAGAACGTCGTGCTCACGAAGCGGCACGTCGCCGTCGGCAAGCCCGACGTGGTGAGCCTCTACATCAACGGCCGCCTGCAGTTCGCATCCAACGACGAGCGCATCTACCACGCCTACCTCACCACGCCGGGCATGCTTGCCGCCTACCGTCGCGACCACGTTCTCGTGCTCGGCGGCGGCGACGGCCTCGCCCTGCGCGACCTGCTGCGCTGGAATCCCCAAACGGTCACGCTGATCGACATTGACGCCCAACTCCTGCGACTCTTTCGCGGCGAGGATCCCGAATCGCCGGATTGGCTGAATACGGCGCTAACCGACCTCAATGAACACGCCTTCGACGACCCGCGCCTCGAGGTCATCGAGGGAGATGCCTTCATCGAGGTGGAGCGACTGGCCGCCGAGGGCCGACGGTACGACGTCGTGGTCGCTGACCTCCCGGACCCCAGCCACCCCGACCTGAACCGGCTCTACAGCGATTACTTCTACGGGCGGATTCGCCAGTTGCTGTCACCCGACGGCACCCTCGTCGCGCAGTCCACCTCGCCGTTTCATGCCACCGAGGCGTTCCTGTCCATCGGCAAGACGATGGCGAGCGTCGGCTTCGAGGTCGAGCAGTACCACGCGAATGTCCCCAGCTTCGGCCAGTGGGGTTGGAGCATCGGCACGATGCGGGGCCTCCCCGCCTCCGCGCGCATCGACGCGTTGGACGAACCGGAGCTTCCTGACGGCTGGTTGGACGCAGCCCAGATCGCCGCCGCGTTCGCGCTGCCAGCCGCGGTTGCCAAGCGCGCCGATTCGATCGCCATCAACCGGCTCGGCAGCCACGTCGTCTTCACCTACCACCAACGGGCTTGGCGCGAACAAAAGGGGACGTTTTTCGCGGGCGATGCCACGCCCTGATCCGGTTGACCCAATACCGGTTGACGCAGCGACATAATATGTCCTAAGGTGTGGGCTCGGATGTGGCAGCGAGTCGACCGGCCGCGCCGAGACGCAACATTGGCTGACACCAGACTTTAGAGAGGAAGCTTGCATGACCCTGGACGACTTGGCCTTTCGCCTGAACGAGTACTCCGGCGACGAAGGCACCACTTTCGACGCGTTCGTCACCGAGCGCGGCATCCTCGAAGTCGTGTGCTCGAACGACGACGAGTTCCCGATTCACGTCACCATGACGGAAACCCAGTTGCTGTCCGTGACGCCGCTGTTCTCCACTTCCGAAGTCCTGCCCGACAAGCTCGATGAGCTCAACGACGCCTTCCTGCGCCTGAGCCCCGCCGTGCCCCTGTCCTCCATCGGCCTGCAAGGGGATACCTACATCCTGTTCGGGGCGATGGCGCTCTCGACGCGCTTGGAGGTCATCGCGCACGAACTCGAAGTGCAGGCGGAAAACACCATTGACGTGCTCGAGGCCGTCGAGCACCTGCTGGCCTGACCCGAAGGTAGGCCAACCGAACACGAAAGGAGATCACCATGGGTGTACTAAGAGACATGTTCACCGCGCTCAAGGGCGGTGCCAACGAGGTTGGCGAAGCGATCGTCGATGCCAACGCCATCCGCATCCTCGAACAGGAAATCCGCGACGCCGAAGGTGCGATTGCGAGCGCCAAGCAGAGCCTGACGCGGATGAAGAGTTCCGAGATCAAGCTCAAGCGCGAGGTCGCCACCATCGATGCCGACGTCGCCGACTACGAGCAGAAGGCCGTCAAGGCCCTGAACGCCGGCGAGGAGGCCCTGGCGACGGAAGTCGCGGAGCGAATCGCCGAGCTCGAATCCGAGCGGGGCGAGAAGGCTAGCGAACAGGCCACGCTCGACGCGGAGGTCCAGAAAATCCACGCCATGATCAAGGCGCGGGAACGCACAATCGCGAAGAACAAGCGCGAACTCGACAAGGTCCGCACCGTCCAGGAACTGCAACGGGCCACCGAGAGCGTTTCGAAGAACTTCGCAGCGACCGGATCGAGCGGCCACCGCGTGTCCAAGGCTCTCGAGCGGGTCAAGGCCAAGCAGCAGGGCTGGCAGGACCGCATGGAGGCCGGCGAGTGGCTGGAGGGCCAGGAGGCCGGCGACGACCTCGATGCGAAGCTGCGCGCCAAGGGGCTCGGCGACTCGGCCAGCGGCGGCGCGAGCGATGTCCTGGCCCGGCTCAAGGCTCGCCAGGCCGGTTGACGCGGATGCTCAAGAAACTCTTCCGCGCCCGCTTCAGCAAAGGCGACGACGACGCTGCTCGCACCCTCGAGTCCCCGGCCGATCTAGCGGCCGGGGACCTGGTGACGTTCAAGCATCGCCTGGCGCTGCCCGGCGACGTTCAGGGCCAGACCTTCGAGGTGTCGTCGGTCGGCACCTACGAGTTCGAGGACGGGATGTACCCGCAGTTCACCTTGGATGGTGCCGAGTCCGGGCGCATCTACCTGTCGTTCAAGGCCGACGATCCCCAGGAGCTTTCACTGTCGCGCGAGGTTCCGCGCCGGGACGTGCTGAAGCTCTTCGACGAAGACGCCTTCAGTGCGCTGTGGGACGACGATTTCGCCGACCTCGAGGTGGCGTCGCGGCTTGACGCGTACGACGGCTGGCTAGCCGACGGCTATTCGCAAGTCAAGAAATGGGCCGAGGGCTACTTCCACAACCGCGACCGGCGCGGCGAGTCCCTGTCGCAATACGTGGACGACGAGAGCGAAGAACTGCGCTATCACGAGTGCGAGGACGCGACGGGGCGTTTCGGCATCACGGTCGAGGTCTGGGGCGACGGCGAAACCGAGGTGACGCTCGACGTCAACGTGGCGCCGGACGTCGTCGATGCCATGTTCCCCGGAACGTCATGAGTTCAGGCAGCGCACGGGCCCGTCGCGGCAGCCGCCCACGTCAGTCGCAGGGCTCGACGCGGTTCCAGGCGGAGCGCCGAGCCCTGGGCAAGATTCAGGTTCACTTCGAGTTCCAGCAGACCTTGATGCACAAGATCCGCATCGCCGCCGCCGCCGAGAACCTGAGCTACGCCGACTACGTGCGCAAACTCGTTGGCCTTCCCTACGCGAAGATCCAGCGACCGCGGATCAGCCTGTCCTTCGGTGCCGAGGACCTCGAACGACTAGCCGGGCGGTATGGCAGGCCCGGGGCCGATCCGCAGGCCCTGAAGCGTTGCGTCATGGACGAGATCAGCAGTCAGCTCGATGCTGCAGATTCGGATGACGCATGATCCCACTGTGGTTCCGTCGTCGGCGGTACCTGCGCTTCACGCGCCACGTCGCCGGGGCCATTCGCCGCCGCCTGATCCGCGTCGTCGCGGTCTTCGCCGCCTTGTTCGGCATCCACGTGGCCGCGATGATGGTCGCCGAGGGCTTCGATTTCGGCGATGCGCTGTGGCTGACCGTCACCACGGCGACCACGGTCGGCTATGGCGACATCTCGGCGAGCACGCCACTCGGGCGCTGGGCCACCGTGACATGCATGTACGTCTTCGGCATCTTCCTGCTCGCCCAGGCGGCCTCGGATGCGTTCGACTACCGCGCCTTGCTGCGGGAGCGGCGTCGCCGGGGCGAATTCCAGTGGAGGAACATGAACGACCACCTGCTCATCGTGAACGTGCCGGCGCAGGACGCCGACGCCTACTTGGTACGGCTCGTCGACCACGTGCGTCGCGCACCGGCGCTTGACGACATACCCATTCAGATCCTGACGCCCGCCTACCCTGACGGGCTCCCGGGCGAGTTGGTCGATGCGGGCGTGACGCACTATTCGGGGGTCGCCGAGCACACGCCCAATCTCGAGGCCGCGAACGTCGCCACCGCCCGTTGCATCGTCATCATTGCCGACGAACCCAACGACATTCGATCGGATGCCCATACCTACGACATCCTCACCCGCATGACCCAGATCCGAAGCGCGAGCGGCGCGCCGCCCGCGGTCGTCGTGGCCGAGGTGGTCGAGGACGAGGATCGGGCGAGAATACTCGAGGCTGGCGCCACCACCGTCGTGCGGCCAATCCGCGCCTACCCCGAACTCGTGGTCCGTGCGCTGTCGGCACCCGGCGTGGAGCAGGTGCTGGAGACCCTCTTCACCCACGATGCGGACCGGCTGGCACGCTTCGATGCCGACTTCGAGAACCTGCGCTGGTCCGACGTGGTGGTCAGTTTCGTCCGGGGCGGTGCCGGCGTGCCCATGGGCTACATCGGCGCCGAGGGCGTCAACACCAATCCGCATCCGGGCGATCTATGCAGCGGCCACGCGGTGATCTCGCTGCTCGACGAACGCCTCGAGGTCACGCACGACATGGTCGCGAAGTGCCTGAAGACGGCGGCGGAGTTCTAACCTTAGTACCACTCGGACTCTCCGAACACGCGGGATTTCCTTAGAATCCGATAGGTTGTCGTTTCGCCAACCACCCGCCATGTACCAGTACAACGCGTTCGACCAGCGGTTCGTCGAGGAGCGGGTCGAGCAATACAGGGACCAGACCCGGCGCTATCTCGCCGGCGAACTGACGGACGATCAGTTCCTTCAGTTGCGCCTGCGCAACGGTCTCTACATCCAGCGCCTAGCGCCCATGCTGCGCATCGCGGTCCCCTATGGGCTGTTGACGGCTACACAGTTGCGCGCCTTGGCTGAGATCACGCGCACCTACGACAAGGGCTACGCCCACCTGTCGACGCGCCAGAACGTCCAGATCAACTGGCCCGAACTCCAAGTCGTGCCCGACATCCTGGCGGATCTCGCCCGCGTACAGATGCACTGCATACAGACCAGCGGCAGTTGCATCCGGAACATCACCACCGACCAGTTCGCCGGCGTCGCCGCCGACGAGATCGTCGATCCGCGACCCTACTGCGAACTCATGCGGCAGTGGTCCACCTACCACCCCGAGTTCGACTGGCTGCCACGCAAGTTCAAGATCGCCGTCAACGCGGCGCAAGCGGATCGGGCCGCGGTCCACGTTCACGACATCGGCATCAACATCCGTGCCGGAGACGATGGCCGGCCACGCTTCGACTTCCTCGTGGGCGGCGGCTTGGGCCGCACACCGGTGATCGGCAGCCTGATCCGCGAGGGGCTGCCCGAACAACACCTCTTGACCTACCTCGAGGCGATCCTGCGGGTCTACAACCGCTACGGGCGTCGGGACAACAAGTACAAGGCGCGGATCAAGATTCTCGTGCGCGCGATGACGCCGGAGAAGTTCCGGGCCCAGGTGGACGCGGAGTGGGAGCACCTGCGTGACGGGCCGAGCACCGTGCCCGACGAGGAAATCGAGCGCATCAAGGCGTGTTTCGTCCCCCACGCGTACGATGACCTCGGCGACGAGACCAACCTCCTCGCCCGTCAGCGCCTGGCCGACCCCGCCTTCAACGCCTGGATGCGGAACAACGTTGCGGCGCACCAGCGCCCCGGGTACGCGATCGTCACGCTGTCGACCAAGGCGACCGGCGTTCCACCGGGCGACGTCACCGACGAGCAGATGGATGCGGTCGCCGACTTCGCCGAGCGCTTCGGGTTCGGCGAGATACGCATCTCGCACGAGCAGAACTTCATCCTGCCGGACGTCCCGCAGAAGGACCTTTTGGCCGTCTACGACCTCGCGTGCGAGCAAGCACTCGGACAAGCCAACGCCGGGCTCCTGACCGACATGATCTGCTGCCCCGGGGGCGACTTCTGCTCGCTGGCGAACGCCAAGTCCATTCCGATCGCTGAGGCCATTCAACGGCGCTTCGACGACTACGACTACCTGCACGACCTCGGGCCGCTGGACATCAACATCTCGGGGTGCATGAACGCCTGCGGTCATCACCATGTCGGTCACATCGGCATTCTCGGCGTGGACAAGCGCGGCGACGAGTTCTACCAGATCTCCGTCGGCGGCAACCAAGCGAGCGACGCGTCCCTGGGGCGGATACTCGGGCCGTCGTTCAAGCGCGACGACGTGCCGGGGGTCATCGAGAAGATCCTAGCGGTCTACGTGGACAACCGATTGGACGGCGAGCCGTTCCTGCACACCGTGCGACGCATCGGCATCGAGCCGTTCAAGACCCACGTCTACGGAGTGGACCAACCGACGCAGATGCGCCGCGCCGGGTAGGCGAGGCAAGGTGTCCGCAGATTCGTGCCTGGTCCGGGACGGCCGGATCGTCGAAGACGACTGGACGCTCGTCCTCGAAGGCGATGCCGCACCTGGAATCATCGCGCCGCTCCCCGCGTGGCAGCGCAACCCCGGTGGCGCAGGCGTCTGGGTCGAAGGCGATGCCGAGGTGGAGGAGATCGGCCCCCTGCTCGCAACCGCACCATTGGTCGCTGTCCGCTTTCCGGCCATCGTCGACGGGCGGGGCTTAAGTCTCGGCGCGTTGTTGCGCTCCCGCTATGGGTTCGACGGCGAACTCCGCGCTTTCGGGGACATCATTCCGGACATCACCGAGTACATGCACCGTTGCGGATTCAATGCCTTCGTGCTGCCTAACCGGGAACAGGCCGAAGTCGCCATTGCCTGCATCGAGCGCATGAGCGACCATTACCAAGCGTCGGTGCGGGAACCTCGGCCGCCGTTTCAAGAACCAACTACGCGACGACCCTAAACCCGGTTCGCACCTACCCACGCCAGTTTGCGTGACCGTCGGGAAGGTCCGCAGCGCGGTTGCATCGTCTTGGGCGGGGTTCGATGCTACTTGCTTAAGGGCGTAGCACCGATCGGGGTCTTGGAGGCAAACGCCGGCCGTGGGCATCATCGAGTCCTTTTTCGTCATTTTCACCGGTGCCGCCGCACTGGCGGCCGTCGCCCTCTACACGCGCCAACCGCTGATCGTCGCGTACATCGTGATCGGCTGCGCGCTCGGACCCCACGGGTTTGCACTGGTTCCCGATGCCGCGCTGCTCGCGGAAATCGGCGAGATCGGGATCATCTTCCTGCTGTTCCTGGTGGGACTCGACCTGCCGCCGGGAAAGCTCAAGGACATGCTCGGGGAGTCGGTCGTCACGGCGCTCGCGAGTTCGGCCGTTTTCGCCGCGATTGGCTTCGGCGTGATGGCGCTGTTCGGCTACACCATCGTCGAGGCGACCATCACGGGCATCGCGTGCATGTTCTCGAGCACGATTCTCGGCATCAAGCTGCTGCCGACCACGGTGCTGCATCACCGCCACACCGGCGAAATCGTCATCAGCCTGCTGCTGATCCAGGATCTCATCGCCGTGGTCGCGCTGCTCATCCTCGCCGGGTTCGACAGCGAATCGGGGGGCTTGGTGATGACGACGCTGACGGTCGCGGTCGCCCTGCCCGTGGTGGTGGGCGTCGCATTCGCCGGGGTCCGCTTCGGCATCGAGCCGCTGCTGCGTCGCTTCGACGTGTTCCGGGAGTTCACCTTCCTGCTCGCGATCGGCTGGTGCCTCGGAATCGCCTACCTGTCGCACGCGCTGTACCTGTCCTTCGAGATCGGCGCCTTCGTCGCGGGGGTCTCGCTCGCCAACTCGCCGATTGCGCAGTACATCACCGAGAACCTGCGGCCTTTGCGCGACTTCTTCCTGGTGCTGTTCTTCTTCTCGGTGGGCGCGGCGATCAACCCGGCCGTCATCCTGCACGTGTGGCTGCCCACGCTCCTGCTCGCCGCGATCCTGGTGGCCGTCAAGCCACCGGTGTTCCGCGCCCTCCTCCGCTGGCAGAAAGAACCCGCTGCCGTATCCACGGAAGTGGCCTATCGACTAGGCCAGGCCAGCGAGTTCTCGCTGCTGTTGGTGTTCGTCGCGGGCGCTGCCCTGTTGTCAGCCGAGGCCGCCCACGTCGTGCAAGGCGCCACGGTACTGACGCTCCTGGCGTCCACGTACCTGGTGATCTTCCGGTACCCAAGCCCCATCGCGGTGTCGGCGGAGCTACGGCGGGATTAACCACGGCCGCCGGCGAGGTACGCGGGCGTCCTCGCCCGCATTGGTTCCTTGCAGGCGAGAATGCGGACGAGGACGTCCGCGTACCGCCCATACTCCACGCCTCGTACCGGACCCTGCGTACGTGAACCGCAAGCGGTTCGGCGACGTCCGCGTACCGGGGGCGCTAGGCGCTTAGGTCGACTAGGCCGCGTCCGACCATCTCGCCGGCGAGGATGCGGTCGATTGCGTCCGAGAGTGTGTCGAGATTTAAGAACTCGACGAGGTCGTCCAAGCCGTCGAGGCGCCAGTCGGCGCCGAGTTTGCGCCAGATGGCGCTTTTCTGGTCGAGGGGCAGCTCGACCGAGTCGATGCCGAGCAGGTTGACGTGGCGCAGGATGAACGGGAGTACGGTTGCGGGGATCTCGGGCGAAGCTACGAGACCGCAAGCGGCCAGGCTCATGCCGTAGCGAAGAGACTTCACGGCGTTGACGAGGATCTGTCCGCCCACGGTGTCGACGACGCCGCCCCAGGTCTCGCGGCCGAGGGGGCGCTCGGCACCGGCCAAGGCGTCCTCCCGGCTCATGATGGCGCTGGCACCTAAGTCTTTCAGGAATCCGTGCTGGGCCGCCTTGCCGGTGACCGCATGGACCTCGTAGCCGAGTTTCGCGAGGAGCTTGACGGCGACGGAGCCCACGCCGCCCGTTGACCCCGTGACCAGGACGGGGCCGCCGTCGGGCGACATCCCCGCAGCCTCCAACTTGTCCACGCATAGCGCCGCGGTGAAGCCAGCCGTCCCGAGGATCATGCTCGTGCGCAGGTCCAAGCCGCTCGGCACGGGTACAGCCCAGCCTGCCGGGATGCGGATCTTCTGGCCGAAACCGCCAGCCGTATTCATGCCGAGATCGAAGCCAATGGCGATCACCTCGTCACCCGGCGAGAAGGCGTCGACCGACGACTCCGCGACCACGCCGGCGGCGTCAATCCCAGGAGTGTGGGGGAAGTTGCGGGTGACGCCCGGGTTTCCGGTCGCGGACAACGCGTCCTTGTAGTTCAGCGACGAGTACGCCACGTCGATGAGCAGTTCGCCGTCGGGCAAGTCCGCCGTCTCGCGCTCGACGATGCTGCGCGGGTACTTGCGGTCTTCGGTCTTGTCGACCCGGAATGCGCGAAATGCGTCACTCATCGAAATCCTCCCATGGTCCTGTCCAGTAGTCGGTGCAGCGTGCTCTCGATCACGCTCGAGAACTGTCCGACGAGCTTCTCGATCGGCCGCTTGGGCTCCACCCAGGCCACCTCCAGCACCTCGGCATCAGTGCAGGCGCTTGCCAGGTACTCGTCGCTCGTCACGAGTTCATCGACCAGCGCACGATCCAAGGCGCGTTGGCCGTACCAGGCCTCCCCGGTCGAGACCGCATCGAGGTCCAGGCTTGGGCGCCAATCGGCGACGTATTCCTTGAAGAGCGCGTGGATGTCCTCGAGTTCCTCGCGGAGCTTTTCGCGGCCTTGCTCGGTGTTCTCGCCAAGGACATCGAGCGTGCGCTTGTAGCGCCCCGCGGTGAGTATTTCGACATCGACATCGTGCTTCTTCAGCAGCCGGTGAATGTTCGGGATCTGGGCCAGGACGCCGATGGAGCCGACGACGGCGAACGGTGCCGCCAGGACGCGGTCGGCGACAGCGGCCACGAGATAGCCGCCGCTCGCCGCAACCTTGTCCACCGCCGCCGTCAGTTTCAGACCGTGACTGCGCACCCGAGCAAGCTGCGAGGCGGCGAGCCCGTAGGCGTGCACCATTCCGCCCGCGCTTTCAACGCGCACCACGACCTCGTCGGCTTCGGCGGCAGACGCGAGCACCGCGGAGATCTCCAATCTCAAGTTGTCGACCGCACTCGCCTGGATGTCGCCGTTGAAGTTCAACACGAAGACGCGCCGACGCTGCTCTTCGGCCTTGTCGCGACGCTTGCGTTCATGCTTGCGGGCCTTGGCTTCCCGCTTGCGCTGTTTCTTGGCGGCGGCGTGGGAAATGGACGCCTCTTCGATCACCCGGCCCATGTCGCGCAGACGATCGTTGAGCAGCGTGATCTCGATGTGACCCGTCGGCGGTTTGCGCATCGCCCGGTGGGCGCTCGTCGCCGCCACGGCGGACAACACGATCAGCGCGGCCACAACGACCGTGGCCGTCTTGGCGAGAAAGCCAAGGTACTCGAGCAGGAATTCCATTGCGGGTAGGAGTCTTTACCGCTTGATTGCTTGGCGGATTCTAGCGGTTAATGTCATGCCCGCAACGAAAAGATGGCTACGCCTTGGATTTGCCGACCGAACTCGCGCGACGACTGAGAACACAAGCCGCTGCCCACGTGGACACGGTTTTCAGGTTGGCCACGGACGGCGGCACGTTGCTCGTATTCTCGGTGCGCGCCGGCGAGATCCATTTCGAACCGGACGCGGTCCCCGAGGTCACGTTCACGTTCGATCGTCCGGAGACGGCGCGTGCGATCATCCTCGGGGAGGAAGACCCCATCGCCGCGTTCATGACCGGACGTTTCCGGTCAGACGGCCACCTGCCCCTGGCCTTCGTCCTCCTCGGTCTTTTCCGTCAGGACTTCGCCGGGCCACCACCGGCTTAAGACGCGCTCATTTCACGGATGAACGCGTCGATCAGCCATCGTGAGATCGCCGTGCCGCCGGGGACATTGGGCATGTCCCGGTAGTGGAACCAGCGTGCGTCGGCAATCTCGCCGTCGTGATAGGCAATCTCGCCACCCGCGTAGTCGGCGTGAAACCCGAGCATGAGCGAGTTCGGGAACGGCCACGACTGGCTGCCGAGATAGCGCAGGTTGGTGACCTGCAGTCCGACTTCCTCGGCGACCTCCCGATGCACCGTTTGCTCGATGGACTCGCCCGGCTCGACGAACCCGGCCAGCGTCGAGAACATGCCCGTGGGCCAGGCCACGTTGCGCGCGAGCAGCATGTCCTCGCCATTGCGGACCAGAACGATGATGCTCGGCGACAGTCGCGGGTAGGTGGTCAGGCCGCACTCTGAACAGTGCTTGGCGCGGTCCGTCGGATGCTCTTCGTTCAAGCTGCCGCAGCGCCCGCAGTAGCGATGGTCGCGGTGCCATTCCACGATCTGCTTGGCGCGCCCGGCGAGGTAGAAGAAGTCCGGCTCCACGCGGCCAAGCCAAGCGCGCAGCCCGGTCACGGCGAACCCCTCGAGGGCCGCACTGCCGGGCGGACGCTCGGCTGCGAGGGCGAAACAACCCTGGCTCCCCCAGCGGCCCAAGTAGTGCCTATAGGTCACGTTGAGATCCACCCAGCGGAACTCGTCCGCCGTGACGGGACGTGGAATGCCTTGCTCGCTGATCGACAGCAGCTCATCGCCCAGGCAGACGAAATAGAGCGCATCGCCCTGGTCGAGGCCCTCAGGCGGCCTCGTCTCGGAGATGAACTTCGAAGGGCCCGTAACGAACAATGGACTCACCTGCTGTTGCTATACTCGCGCGTTTTGCGCGGAATCGGCTCAAACGTGCGTCGGCTTACCGACGTTCACGTCGCCCTCGCTGGCCAAGTGCACGATTCTAGCGAAAAAACGGCTGCCCGCTGCCGCCTGACCAGCCGGGCGCGCCGTCGCGCGGCTTGTCGGCAGCGGTAGGAAGAGGAGTGTAAATGGCTGAAATGCACGGCGGTCGCGACCACGCCTGGTGGGTGGCTTACTGGACAAACTTTCTCGGGGAAGCACCGCCCTGGTACAAGGCGACGATACTTGTCTTCCTGTTCGTCAATCCGTTCCTGTACGTCGGACTCGGCGGATTCGTCGCCGGCTGGATCCTGGTGCTGCAGTTCATCTTCACGCTGGCCATGGCGCTGCGCTGCTACCCGCTGCAACCCGGTGGTTTATTGGCCATCGAAGCGCTGCTGATCGGCATGACCACCCCCGGTCACGTCTACCACGAAGTCGAGGACAACCTGAAGGTGATACTCCTGCTGGTGTTCATGGTGGCCGGCATCTACTTCATGAAGGAACTGCTGCTGTTCACCTTCACGAAGATCCTCGTGCGCATCCGCAACAAGATGCTGCTTTCGGTCCTCTTCTGTTTCGTCGCGGCCGTCCTGTCCGCCTTCCTCGACGCCCTGACCGTGACCGCCGTGGTCATCAGCGTCGCCGTCGGGTTCTACGGGGTCTACCACCGGGTGGCTTCGGGAGGCAGCAGCGTCGACGACGAGGTCCACGAACTGCATCGCGAGGATCTCGACCAGTTCCGCGCATTCCTGCGCAGCCTCGTCATGCACGCCGCCGTCGGCACTGCGCTTGGCGGCGTCATGACGATCGTCGGCGAACCGCAGAACGTCTTGATCGCCGACAAGATGGGCTGGGAGTTCATGGAGTTCTTCACCCGTATGCTGCCCGTAACCTTGCCTGTTCTCGTGGTGGGCCTCCTGACCTGCCTATTCCTCGAGCAGATAAAGCGTTTCGGCTACGGCGTCACCATCCCCGCGCCCGTGCTGACAATCCTCGCCGAGTTCGACGAGGAGCAATCGGCAAGCCGCACGCGCACGGAGTCCGCGCGCTTGGTCGTGCAGGCGGTCACCGCCGTCCTCCTCGCCTTCGCGCTCGCATTCCACGTCGCCGAGATCGGCTTGATCGGGCTTTCCGTGATCGTCCTGCAAACGGCGTTCAACGGCATCGTGCAGGAACATCGCCTCGGCCACGCCTTCGAGGAAGCGCTGCCGTTCACGGCGCTCTTGTGCGTCTTCTTCGGGATCGTCGCGGTCATTTCCGATCAGCAATTGTTCCAGCCGGTCATCGAGTACGTGCTCACGCTACCCGAGAGCCAGCAGCCCGGTACGTTCTACATCGCCAACGGCGTGCTCTCGATGATAAGCGACAACGTGTTCGTGGCGACGGTCTACATCGGCGAAGTCCAGAAAGCGTTCACCGAGGGCATCATCGGCCGCGAGCAGTTCGACCTCTTGGCGGTGGCGATCAACACGGGGACCAACATACCGAGCGTCGCCACGCCGAACGGCCAAGCCGCGTTCCTGTTCCTGCTGACGTCGTCGCTGGCACCCCTGATCCGGCTCTCGTACGGTCGCATGGTCATCATGGCACTGCCGTACACCATCACGATGGGCATCATGGGTTGGATCGGCGTGACCTACCTGTTGTAGGCGCCTACCTTCGATGGGCGCGTTCGATCCGCGCCCTACGACGGCCCTACGGGGGTCGTGTGTTCGCCGGCGTCGGGCAACGGGACACGTCGCCACACGGCACCGGCGTCCGCGACCTGGTCCAACTCGTCCAAGTAGGCCTCGTGCGCAGCCAACTCGATCGGCGTTGCGAGTAGGACCGGAACGGCCGGACGGTCCGCTGGCAACCGCAACGCCTCGTGCTCCACCGCAGCGTTCGGGTCGGCCTCGTCGCTGGTGCCGAACAAGGTCATCTGGCCGCCCGTCATCGCGAGATAGACGTCGGCCAGGATCTCCGCGTCGAGCAAGGCACCGTGCAATTCCCGCTTCGTGTTGTCCACGCGGTAGCGTCGGCACAAGGCGTCCAAGCTGTTTTTCTGACCTGGGTGTTTGCGCCGCGCCAAGGCCAAGGAATCCGTCACCGTGCACCGGTCAGCCAGACGATCACCGACGTCGAGAAGCGACAGCTCGTAGTCGATGAATGACACGTCGAATGGCGCGTTGTGCATGATCACCTCGGCATCGGCGACGAAGTCGAGGAACTCCTCGGCCACGTCGGCGAACTTCGGCTGGCCGGCCAGGAACGCAGTGTCGAGGCCATGGACATCGTAGGCGGCGTCGTCGATTTCCCGCTCGGGATCGATGTAGAACTGAACGTGCTTGCCCGTGACCTGGCGATCAACGATTTCCACGGCCCCCAACTCCACCACGCGGTGGCCTTTCTCCGGCTCTAGGCCGGTGGTCTCGGTATCGAGGACGATTTGCCTCATCGCTTGCGCTGGAGCATGGCGTCGATCGCCTCGTTGGCGGCTTGGTCCACGGCCTCGTTCTCGGCGTGGCCGCTATGGCCTTTGACCCACTCCCAGCGCACCTCGTGCTCCGTGTTCAGGCTGTCCAAGCGCTGCCAGAGATCCTGGTTGAGGACCGGCTGGCGATCGGCGCGCCGCCAGCCGCGCCTCTTCCAAGCGGCGATCCACCGCGTGATGCCCTGTCTCACGTACTCGGAGTCCGTCGTCAACACGACGCGACTGGCGCGCTTGAGTGCCGCCAGACCTTCGATCGCCGCGGTGAGTTCCATGCGGTTGTTGGTGGTGTGCGGCTCCGCGCCGCTGATGGCGCGCTCGGCCTCGCGGTAGCGGAGAAGCGCCGCCCAGCCGCCAGGACCCGGATTGCCCCGGCATGCGCCGTCGGTGAAGATTTCTACGACGTCGGCCATGCACATTCCATTGCGCCCATACGTCCGTGTCGATCAGCCCACAAGCCGCGATGCCCCGCAGTCTAACGCTGACGCCGGGCAAACGCCAAAGGAGTGCAGCGAACTTCCTCGACAACGATTGCCAGCCTGTACACTGACAAGCCGACAATTGTCGGCGTCACGTACAGTGACCCCGGATGGAGGCTGACTAATGCGGCGCTTGCATTGGCTGTTGGGGATCCTCGTCACCATTGCTCTACTGGTGGTACTGGCGCTCACGGGTAGGAAGTCCGTTCACGCCGAGCGCGTGATTCCGCACACCGCAGGGGCGATCTGGGCCGTGCTGTTGGCCACGGAACGATACAACGAATGGAACCCGGTCCTGGTGGCTGCGGAGGGGAACTTCGAAGCGGGGAGCACGATGCGTTACCAGATGAAAACCGGCGATGGCGGCACAACGCCGGTCGATTCCCTGGTGACCCGGCTGGCCGACAAGCAGGAGATCAACCAGTTCGGCGGAATGCGCGGCGTGCTGACCTTCGACCATACGTGGATCCTTGAACCGGCCGCGGGTGGCACGCGGGTGACTCAACACGAAGAGTACCGTGGCATTGGCGTGTGGTTCTGGGACCCCGCCTGGGTGGAGGCGGCCTACAGCGATGCCTTGGTGGCCCTGGAGCGGCACCTGGCCGAATGACGCCTTCGGCGGCGGGACGGAACGGCGTCCGGCCCTGCCCGTCAGGCCGCCTGGCGGCGAGCGGGGTTCGGCAGCGCTCCCGCCAAGGCACGGAGCTCGCGCCGCCTTTGGGCTCGTTCAAGAATGACCCCGTGGCCAACCTTGGTGGCGACCAGCAGGTACACGCCGCCGAGGGGCAACTGGAGCTTGCCCAGGGTGTTGCTTGCCCGTTGCCAGTGCTTATTGGCCAGCGCGAACGGCAAGGCGCCGCGGTAGTGCAGGTGGATCGTGCGGGCGCTGCGTTCGAAGCCCAACACGGCCAACCAGTCGTACAGTCGCAACGTGCTCACGGGCTTGACGCCCCGCAACGACGGTCGCAGGCGGGCCAACGACCACAGGCTGAACGGGTTGAAGCCCGCGACGACCAAACGTCCGCCGGGCCGCAGGGCACGGGTCACCTCGCGGACCACGGCCCGGGGGTCGGGCGCGGCTTCGAGCACATGGTGCAGGATGACACCGTCCAGGCTGCCCGACGCAAGAGGCAGGTCCATGGGATCCGCGACGATCCCCGACGCCGTGGCACCGGTCCCATCGCACCCGGGAAGATTGTGAACCGTCAGCCTCACCATGCAACGCGACGTCACCTCGATGAGTCCTGGTGGCGCCCCCAGCCAGAGCATCGCGTCGCCATGGAGTAGGCGCACGGTCTTCGCAAGCGGCCCGCGCTCGGCCGCCAAGAGGCGAGCACCGCCCGGGGTCTGGAACCACGCCGCCAACCGCCGCTGCGGTTCGGCCAGAAAGCCGGTCGCGGATGCGCGTTGGCCCACGCCCTGGTGGCGTTCTTCAATCACCGGGAGTACGGGACGGAATGCGGACGCGAACCCCAAGCGGATGCGAACCGCAAGTCGGTTCGGGGACGTCCGCGCACCGTGCTCGGCAACACCGTCATCGGGCGCAGCCCGCTGGCTTTTCCATGGGCCAAACGGCAAAGTCCACGAACGAAATGTGCAACTAGTTTGACGACCAGTGGCATACGCCGCAAGACGGTTCGCGAAGCGACTCAAGGGTAGATACCCAGGGTCATCCACAAGCCGAGCGACTTGGCGCGCCGGAGTTCGGGCCACCGCGCTTGCGTTCCTGGCAGCGTTTGCCGCGGGGTGCGTCCAGCAGCCGTCGGCACCGGTCGAGCTGCCGCCGGAGACCCGCGTCCCGACGCCGCCGGCACAAGTCAGCGACGAAAGGCCGGCCGAGTCGCCCATCCAACAAGACGCACCCCCGACCAAAGCCGAACCTGCCGGGTTCCTGGCGGAACTTAAGCGCAGTTTCGAACTCGACCACCACGTCGAGCAGCCTGCGGTCGCGCGACAGATCACGGCGTTGGCCACGCAAAAGGCCATCGCGGATCGGTTGGGGTTCTTGGACGAGCGCAACCGTGACGGCGAGGCCGAGTCGCCTGGCCCACCGCGTTCCGAGTCCGAACCGGGCGTCGGTCGCCTGGACACCATGCGCCACGCGTGCGCCGAGGTCCGCGCGAGGGGCCTACCCGGCGAGCTATGCCTTGTGCCGATCGTGGAAAGCGGGCTGGACCCTTTCGCATTCTCGCCGCAAGGTGCCGGGGGCCTGTGGCAGTTCGTACCCGGCACGGCTCGGCAATACGGCCTCAAGGTGGATTGGTGGGCGGACGAGCGCCGAGACCCTGTGTCGGCGACGACCGCGGCGCTCGACTACCTGACGCAGTTGCATGCCCGGTTCGACGACTGGCTATTAGCGCTGGCCGCCTACAACTGCGGTGAAGGTCGCCTGGCCCGCTCGCTGCGCGCCGCAAGCGTCGAGACGCCGGGCTTCTTCGACATCGAGGTGCCACGCGAGACGCGCGAACACGTCGCCAAGGTGCTGGCCTACGCGGCGGTACTCGCCACGCCGGGCCAATACGGCGTGGAGCTACCACTCGGCGACGGTACGTCGGCCGAGGTCGGATTTGCCGTCGTCGAGACGGGTAGCCAGATCGATGTCGCGCTGGCCGCCGCCGCGATGGGCAAGCCGCCGGAATACCTATACCGCCGCAACCCGGCCCTCAAGCGGTGGGCGACGCATCCGCGCGGGCCGCACCGCTTGCTCGTCGACGCCGACGACGAGCAGGCCGCCATCGATGCCATCGCAGGGCTTCGCAGTGACGAGCGTTTGCAGTGGCAGCGTGTGCGAATCGAGGCCAACGATACGTTGGGCCACCTCGCGCACCGTTTCGGCACCGACGTGGCGACGTTGCGACAGATGAACGGACTGCCGAGCACGCTGATTCGGACCGGGGACGAGTTGCTCGTGCCCGTGGGTGGGGTCATGCGACGACCCGGCAGCGGCGTCTTCGGACCGCGACGACCGGCCGCCGAAACCGGTTCCGCCTTCGTCTATGTCGTTCGATCCGGGGACTCTATCTGGCGTATCGCGCGTCGTCTGGGCGTGACACGCAAGGCCTTGATGCAGGCCAACGGGATCGGCCCCGGCGACATCCTGCGCATTGGACAACGCCTGTTCGTCGACGCCGCCCCATAGGGGAGGCCCGCGGGCGCCCGCTATGGCAACTCTGCCGCCGCCAAGTCAATCGCGTCGATCGACGCTTCAAGCCGCAGGGACTTAAGCAATGCCGCGTAGTCCCGCTCGGCGTTGAGCTGGCCCAGCGACGTCGAGAGCGTCGCACGGTCGGCTTCCGTTACCGCGGCGAAGTCTCCCAGGGAGACGTTGGAAAGCAGGACCAACGCCCGGGAGCCATCGGCCGTGGTCGCCACTTCCGCTTCCCGGTCTCCCGGCGCGGGCGCCCCCATGTCGAACGCCGTCTGCAAAATCTCGGGGGCAACGTCGCTCGACGTCAACTGCACGCCGTCCGCCGTCTCCCACTCGACAGCGAGCCGCGCGGCCACGTCGGCCGGGGTTTCACCCCCGGCGAGGCTCGTCAGCGCATCGAATGCCGCGGCATCAGCCAGTTCAACGGCCTCAAGGTGCGCCAAGGTCCCGCGGATCTGTTCACGCACATCCTCAAGCGGCCGTTCGGTGGCTGGGTGGCGGGTGTTGAGCCGGGCGACCAAGACGCCGTCGTCACCCTGGGGCACCGCACGACTGTTGAAACCTTCCAGGATGACCTCATCGCTGAACCACTCGTCGCGTACCGTGCGATCGGCGAGCGGACCTTCCGTGCTATTTCGCGTCACGCCCGGGGCGCTCTCGATGGCAAGATCGAAGGTCTCCACCAAGGCGCTCAGCGAGTCGCCCTGTTCGAAGGCGATCGTGTCCATCTCCCGTCGGGCCTCGTCGAAGCGACGCTGGACCTCGTCGCGCCGCAAATCCGCGAGAATCTCGTCGCGGCGCTCGGCGAGCGTAGGAACCTCCAAGGTTTCGATCCCCACCAGCTTGATGAGATGCACGCCGAATTCGGTCTCCACGGGCTCCGAGAGTTGCCCCGGTTCAAGGGCCCAGAGGGCCGCCTCGAATGCCGCCGGAAACACCCCCTTGCCCGACGCGCCGAGGTCGCCGCCTTCCGGCGCGGTGGCCGGGTCTTCGGAGAGTTCCCGTGCCAAGTCCTCGAAACTCGCACCGCCAAGGATCTCCTGGCGCGCCGCATCGAGCCGGGCACGCGCCTCCTCCACGCTCCTCTCGTTCGTCTCCAGGAGGATGTGCGCGGCCTGCCGCCGGGGTTCATCGAGGCCGGCCACCTCGTCCTGGTACGCCAACTCGACGTCTTCGTCGGCGATTTCGATGTCGGCTTCGAAACGATCCCGCGACAGGCGCACGTAGTCGAAGTCGAACCGTTCCTCGGTCATGTACTCGTCCAAGTGGGTCCCGTAGCGCTCTTCGATCGCCGCTTCTTCGATCTCAACGCCTTCCGCGAGTGCAGCGACGTCGAACAGCAACCAGGCAATGTCGCGGTGCTGCAACTGAACGCCCGCCGTGCGGCGCAGTTCGCGGGCCGTGACGAACGCCGTCTCCCGGTACGCGGCGTTCACCTGCGCACGCAGTTCCTCGGCGGTGCGCGTGGCCTGGAACGTGGCGGGCGTGTAGCCAAGCTCAGCCAAGCGCCGCTGGTACAAGGCGTCGTCATAGCCGCCAGCGGCGGCAAACGAGGCCCGAATCCTCGCCAGAACGGCATCCGCGTCCATCGACAGACCCATGTCGGTCGCGGACTGGCCGAGGAGGGTCTGGTTGACGAGTTGATCGAGGACGACGCGCCTGTTGACAACAGTCTCGAGCAACTCGTCGGGTAGGTCACCGTACTGGCTGCGGTAAAGGGACTGCTGACGCGAGGTCTCGAGATCCAATGCCCGTTGCGTGATGTCATCGCCGTTGACCGTTGCCACAACAGGCTCGGATCCCGAGAAAAGGCCTATCGAGCCGAAGCCGAAGACCGCCAGCACGAAGACGATCAGGCCGACGAGGATCTTGGCGGCGATCCCTTGCGCGCCGGCGCGCATTTTCTGCAGCACGTTGAGCGGACCCGGTGGCTCCCTTAACTTCGCGACATTATCGCGCACATTGGCGATGCGAGTCGCCTGGCGGCGATGTCAACCGAGGCAAAGCGCAGGAGCGGTTCGATGCATCGCACTCGCCCACCGATCCCACCTCCCGACTGACCGGCGAGAGGTGCCACGCAGCCCGCCCAGCCGAACGGACCTCGGGGATTGCGTAGGACTTAGTTGAGTGCGTCCTTGAGGGCTTTGCCCGGTTTGAACGCGGCAACCTTGGAGGCTGCGATCTCCATGGTCTCGCCGGTCTGTGGATTGCGGCCCGTTCGTGAACCACGTTCAC
The DNA here is from genome assembly GCA_965203685.1 of Candidatus Azotimanducaceae bacterium. Classification (GTDB taxonomy): domain Bacteria; phylum Pseudomonadota; class Gammaproteobacteria; order Pseudomonadales; family Azotimanducaceae; genus VXYL01. Next base: position 1,936,740 of record OZ241908.1, on the reverse strand, counting down.
GCACGAGGAAAGTACCGAAGCCGATCAAGGAGACCGGCTCGCCCTCGCAAAGGGACCGCGTTACCGCATCCAACGTCGCGTCGACCGCCCGCGCGGCGGCAGACTTCGATATGTCCGCCTCTTCGGCAACGTTGGCGACGAGTTCTGATTTGTTCATTGTTCCATCCTGCAGTCAGCGCAAGGCCCAGTCGCACGCCGCCCGAAGTATTTCAGGACTAGACCTTGCAGAGTACCGGTTCGCGGGCGCGTTCAGACGTTCCATTCCATTAAAGGCACCGGCAACGAGACTGTCAATGCCCTATGCGCACGCATTTTGCACTGACGTCAATGGGCGCTGATGGACACCGGCCGGTCCGGGGCTGGCACCTCCGGCACGCTTGCCGGCTCATCCCCGACCGATTCGTCCGCCGGCTCACGCGGCTCCGGGCGTTGCTTGAGCGCCCTGTCGATGACTTCGTCCATCCAGGCGACCGTGACAATGTCGAGGTCGGCCTTCACGTTGTCGGGGACCTCTTTGAGGTCCCGCTCGTTCTCCTTGGGGATCACCACGCGCTTGATCCCACCCCGGTGCGCCGCCAGCAGCTTCTCCTTGAGACCGCCGATGGGTAGGACCTGCCCGCGTAGCGTGATCTCGCCGGTCATGGCGATGTCGGCCGCGACGGGGATCCGGGTCAGCACGCTCACAAGCGCCGTGCACATGCCGATTCCGGCACTCGGTCCGTCCTTCGGGGTTGCGCCTTCCGGCACGTGAATGTGCAGGTCGTACTGCTCATGGAAGTCGTCCTGAACGCCCAACGTCGCCGCCCGGCTGCGCACGAAGGTCAATGCGGCCTGAATCGACTCCTGCATCACGTCGCCAAGAGACCCGGTCTTGATCTGGCGTCCCTTGCCCGGGACGGCCAAGGCCTCGATGTTGAGTAGTTCGCCGCCCGTCTGCGTCCAGGCAAGCCCGGTCACGACGCCGACCTGGTCTTGTGTTTCGGCACGGCCATAGTTGAACTTGCGCACACCGTTGAACTTTTCCAAGTCGTCCGGTCCGATCTCCCGCGGTTCGGACGCAGGGCCTTCCTGCCCGGCCAAGGCCTGCTCGGTGATCACCTTGCGGCACAGCTTCGCGATCTCGCGCTCCAACCCGCGCACGCCGGCCTCCTTGGTGTAGTAGCGGATCAGGTCGGTCAGCGCCTCGTCCGTGAGGCGGAACTCGTCGGTCGCCAATCCGTTCAGGCGCTGCTGTTTTGGCGTCAGGAACCGGGCCGCTATGTTTCGTTTCTCATCCTCCGTGTAACCCGCGAGCCGGATGACTTCCATACGGTCAAGGAGCGCGGGCGGGATGTTCATCGAGTTGGAGGTGCACACGAAGAACACGTCCGAGAGGTCGTAGTCCACCTCGAGGTAGTGGTCGTTGAACGTGTTGTTCTGTTCCGGATCGAGCACTTCGAGCAACGCCGAGGCCGGGTCGCCGCGTACATCCATGCCCATCTTGTCGACCTCGTCCAACAGGAATAGCGGATTGCGAACACCGGCCTTGGCCATTTTCTGCAGGATCTTGCCGGGCATGGAGCCGATGTAGGTTCGGCGATGTCCGCGAATCTCCGCCTCGTCGCGGACCCCGCCCAAGGCCATTCGCACGAACTTCCGGTTGGTAGCCCTGGCGATGGACTCGCCGAGCGAGGTCTTGCCCACCCCCGGCGCACCAACCAGGCACAACACCGGACCCTTCACCTTGTTGACCCGGCTCTGGACGGCGAGGTATTCGAGCACCCGTTCCTTCACGTCCTCCAAGCCGAAGTGGTCCTCGTCCAAGATCTCCTGGGCACGCTTGAGGTCGCGTCGGACACGGCGCTTTTTCTTCCACGGTACCGACAACACCCAGTCCAGGTAGCTGCGCACCACGGTGGCCTCCGCCGACATCGGCGCCATCAGTTTCAGCTTGGCCAACTCGGCGTCGGCCTTCTTCCTGGCCTCCTTGGACATGCCCGAAGCGTCGATCCGCGCCTGCAGGTTGTCGAACTCGCTCGGCGCATCCGACAGGTTCCCCAGTTCCTTGTGGATCGCCTTGATCTGTTCGTTGAGGTAGAACTCCCGCTGGCTCTTCTCCATCTGCTTCTTGACCCGCCCGCGGATGCGCTTGTCCATCGCCCGGGCTTCGATCTCGGCCTCGAGGTCCGCCAGCAGGCGTTGCACACGCTGCTCGACATCGAATGTCTCGAGGATCGCCTGCTTGGCTGGCAATTTCAGCGGCGCTTGGGCTGCCACCGTATCCACCAGGCGCGCCGGATCGTCGATGCTCGATATGGAGGCAACCACATCGTCGCCGATCTGCTTGGCGGTCTTGGCGAACCGCTTGAACTGCGTGAGCAACGCCCGGGTGATCGCCTCCGCCGTACCCGTAGGCAACTGGGCGTCTTCGAACGCCGTCACGTCGGCCACGATGTAGTCGCCGCCTGGCTCGATGCGGTCGATCCGCGCCCGTTCGCCGCCTTCCACCAGGACCTTGACCTTGCCGTCCGGAAGGGGGAGGAACTGCAGCACGGTCGCCACGGTGCCGACACCGAACAGGTCGTCAGCCGCCGGCTCCTCGACGTCCGCGTCCCGCTTGGCGACGACGAGAATCTGCTTGTCGTTCGCGGTTGCGGCCTGGACGGCCTTGATCGAGCGTTGCGTACCGACGAACAGGGGGTGGATGCCGTGCGGGTACACGACCATGTTGCGCAACGGCAATACGGCGATTCCGGTTAGCGTGCGGGACACTTACGCCAACCTCGATCTACGCGGCATGCGCCTTAAGGGTTGGTGGCCGACTTCGGCGCCGCTTCCTCGCCACCCTCGTAGAGCAGCATGGGTTCCTTGTCGCCGTTGATGACGCTCTCGTCGAGCACCACCTCGGACACGGACCCCGATGAGGGCAAGTCGTACATCGTGTCGAGCAGCACGGCTTCGAGGATCGATCGCAGGCCGCGTGCGCCGGTCTTGCGCTCCATCGCCTTCTGGGCCACCGCGCGCAAGGCGTCTTCGCGGAAATCCACGGCCACCCCTTCCATCTCGAAGAGCTTGGCGTATTGCCGCGTGAGCGAGTTCTTGGGCTCGGTGAGAATCCGCACGAGGGCGTCCGTATCGAGTTCCTCGAGCGTGGCGACGACCGGCAAGCGACCGACGAATTCCGGAATCAACCCGTACTTGATGAGATCCTCGGGCTCCACGAGGCGCAGGGTCTCGCCGATCGACTCCGGGTCGCGCGTCGAAGCCGGATCGGCACCAAAGCCGATATCGGTCTTGTTGGTGCGATCCATGATGACCTTTTGGAGGCCGGAAAACGCACCGCCCGCGATGAACAGGATGTTGGACGTGTCGACCTGCAGGAACTCCTGCTGCGGGTGCTTGCGGCCGCCCTGCGGCGGTACCGACGCGATCGTGCCCTCGATGAGCTTGAGCAGGGCCTGCTGAACGCCCTCGCCGGACACATCGCGGGTGATCGACGGGTTGTCGGACTTCCGCGAAATCTTGTCGATCTCGTCGATGTAGACGATGCCGACCTGCGCGCGCTCGACGTCGTAGTCGCACTTCTGCAACAGCTTCTGGATGATGTTCTCGACGTCCTCGCCGACGTATCCCGCCTCCGTCAGCGTCGTCGCGTCGGCAATCGTGAAAGGCACATCGAGCAGCCGTGCGAGCGTCTCGGCGAGCAGGGTCTTGCCGCACCCGGTCGGACCGATGAGCAGGATGTTGGATTTGGACAGTTCGACTTCGTCCTTCTTGCCGGTGTAGTTGAGCCGCTTGTAGTGGTTGTAGACCGCAACGGACAGCACCTTCTTGGCGTGCTCCTGGTCGATCACGTACTCATCGAGGATGCCCTTGATCTCCTGCGGTACCGGCAGCTTCTGGCCTTCCTTGCCGTCGGAGCCGGGCTGCACCTCCTCGCGGATAATGTCGTTGCAGAGTTCCACGCACTCATCGCAGATGTGTACGTTGGAACCGGCGATCAGCTTGCGCACCTCATGCTGGCTCTTGTGACAGAAGGAGCAATAGAGGTAACTCCCGGAGTCGTCTCCTTTGCCGTGGTCGCTGGCCATGAAACCTCTTGAGCGTTATTCGCTAACCGCGAAAGATGAGGGGTTAATGGGGATTTTGCAACCCCGGCCCGGCAGCTCAACGCGTGACTGTATGTACGATCGTCAGATGCCGTCTCGACGCCACCGGGCGCAGGTTGTGGCGTCAACGCCCGGGCAGCGGGCTATCCGTTCCCGGTTTGGCCCGGCGCGTCATCCGGGTACTTCACCACGTCGATCAACCCGTATTCCGCAGCGTCCTCCGGGCTCATCCAGTAGTCCCGGTCGGTGTCTTCCGCGATCCGATCGACGGCCTGGCCGGTATGCGCCGCCAGGATTTCGTTCAACCGCAGGCGCATCGAAAGGATCTCACGCGCCTGGATCTCGATGTCCGCGGCCACACCGCGGGAACCGCCGGACGGCTGGTGCAGCATCATGCGGGAGTTCGGCAGCGCAAAGCGCTTGCCCTTCGTGCCGGCGGCCAGCAGGAATGCGCCCATGCTGGCGGCCTGCCCGATGCAATAGGTCGCGACATCGCAACTCACGAACTGCATCGTGTCGTAGATCGACAGGCCCGAGGTCACGGCACCGCCCGGCGAGTTGATGTAGAGGTTGATGTCCGCATCGCCGTTTTCGGAGGCGAGGTAGAGGAGTTGGGCCATGACCAGGCTCGCGACGTTGTCCTCGACGGGTCCGACGAGGAACACGATCCGGTTCTTCAACAGTCTCGAGTAGATGTCGTAGGCCCGCTCGCCGCGGGCACTCTGTTCGACCACCATCGGCACCAAGCCGAGCCCTCGGGGGGGCACGTCAAAGCCGGCGTGAGCCGGTTGATCGTAGGGACTGCCTGCCATCTTAGGACTCCTTGTGTTCCTGGTTTGCGTGACCGCCATTCATCGTTGCAGTTGGACCGGGTCTCTCAAAGCCGGCGACGCTTGCCGCCACTCACTTGCGCTTGCCAAACAGTCGCAGGAAGCGACCGCCGATCCCCGCCTGCGCGTCGTCGTCGGGGCCGGGGGCGTCGTCGCCGATCGCGTCTTCATCGCCATCCTCGTGGTAGTCGTCCAGGCCTTGAGCGTCCTGCGCATCCGCATCCTCGTCATCCTCGGTGTCCGGCTGCGGCGGATCAGGCTCCTCTGGGAGCGCACGTCCGTTCATCACGTCCGCGTAGCTCGTCGAGACCTCCTCGACCTGGGCCCGGGCCATGATGTGCTCGACCACCTGCTCTTCGAGGACCGAGGCCTCGATGGTCGCGAGTTGTTCCTCGTCGGCGAAGATGGCGTTGCGCACCCGCGCGCTTTCCTCGTAGGCGCTCGAGATCTCCTCGATGCGATCACGTACGCGCTGGTCGTCTGCCGTCATGCCTTCGCTGGTGACGATCTTGTTGACCGCCAATTGCACGCGGACCCGTTGCTCGGCCATGGCCACGAACACCGGCGGCAACTCGTCGGGCACGTCATTGAGCATCTGTGCTAGGCGGGACTTCTCCTGCGCAACCTCGGCCTCGACCATGGCCTGCGGCAGATCGAAACGGTGGCTACGACCCAACACCGCCAACGCTTCACGCCGCTGCGCTTCGCGTAGTGCGTTGCCGAGTTCGACCCCCATGCGGTCGCGGACATCGGCGCGGAAGCGTTCCTCTCTCCCCTCGCCTTCCTCCTCGTCCGGGATGCCGAACTGATCGAAGAATACGTCGTCGAGGTCCGGAAGGCTGGACTCTTCGACAGCATGCACGGTCACCTTGCCAATGGCTTGCCTGGCCGTCGACGGCGCACTGGCCGAGTCGTCGGTCGGGGGCATTTCGTCCGTCTCCGACACCGGTTCGGGCTCCACCTCCGCGGTCGCAGCCGCCGCGTCGACGCCGTCGTCGTTTTGATCAACGCCATCCGGAGTGTCACCCGGGTTCTCGTCGCTCGCCGCCGAGGGCTCCTCCATGCGAGGGGCAAGCCCCTCGCGCTCCCCGGCTGAGGGCTCTTCCATGCGAGGGGCAAGCCCCTCACGCTCCCCGGCTGAGGGCTCTTCCGTGCGAGGGGCAAGCCCCTCGCGCTCCCCGCCCGGCAAGGTCGCCGGAAACACCCGCGCATCGCCCGCGGTCATGCCGCGAACCGTCTGGTCGAGCTCCGGCAGCAGCCCGGAGCTTCCCACGATCAGCGACTTGCCTTCGCCCTCGGTGACCACTTCGCCTTCAACCGTCAGCGAGTAGTCGATCGTCAAGCGGTCCCCTTCGCCCGCCTCGCGATCCACGGCCTGCCAGTTAACGCGCTGCTCGCGCAGCGTCTGCACCATCGCATCGACATCCGCCTCGGACACCTCGGCGACCGGCTGGCGAATCCTCAGTTCCTGCAGGTCCGCGACCTCGAACTCCGGCAGCACTTCGAAGGTCGCGGTGAACTCGAAGTCGGCGCCCGCCTCGAGCTTGGTGATCTCGATGTCGGCCCGACTCGCAAGCGCAAGATCCTGCTCCTGCACCGCCTCCTGCAGGCTCGTCTGAAGCAGGTCGGAAGCGACCTCCTGGCGCAGCCTCGGGCCGAACCTGCGTCGCACTTCGCTGATCGGCACCTTGCCCGGCCGAAATCCGGGTAGCTTGACCTGGCCTGCCGTCTTCTTGACGTGCTCCGCGAACTGACCCTCGAAGGTGGCCGACGGGACGGCAATGGTCATCTTGCGCGTCAGGCCTTGTGCCGTCTCTATCGATACCCGCATGGTGACTTCACAGGACGCTCAACTTGCCGTGGATTGGGGTGGATGATGGGACTTGAACCCACGACGACCGGATCCACAATCCGGGGCTCTACCAACTGAGCTACACCCACCATTGCACGTGGTGTCGGCGTGGCACGCCGAATCACGCGGGCGCGCATTTTACACCGTTTCGGGACCGCGCAACCTTGGTTGGCTCGAGCGATGCAAACCGCCTGGTACGCCCGGAAGGACTCGAACCTTCAACCGTCGGCTTAGAAGGCCGATGCTCTATCCGATTGAGCTACGGGCGCCTGACGAAACTGGTCGGGGTAGAGAGATTTGAACTCCCGACACCCTGCTCCCAAAGCAGGTGCGCTACCAGACTGCGCCATACCCCGAAAGCAAGCATGGGTCGAGTGCCGGCACTATACTGGCGGGGTCCAGCGCGGTCAATCTACCGGCGGTGAGTACACGAGGGCCAATGGCCGCCAAAATCCTCAACGGCAACGCCATCGCACGGTCGATTCGCAGCGACCTTGCTCGACGTGTGCGGCGACGCGTCGCCCAGGGATTGCGTGTTCCGGGGCTCGCCGTGCTGCTTGTCGGCGACGACCCAGGGTCGCTCATCTACGTCAGGCTCAAACAGAAGGACTGCCAGGAAGTTGGTTTCAAGACCGACGTGAGGCACCTCGCCAACGACACCGATGAAGCGGCCGTCTTCGCCCTGATCGACGAACTCAACGCCGATCCGACGTTCGACGGGATCCTCGTGCAACTGCCGCTGCCACCGCATATCGACGCGCTTGCGGTGACCGAGCACGTGGCCGCCGCCAAGGATGTGGATGGCGTCCATCCTCACAACATGGGCCGCTTGGTGCTACGCGAGCCGAGCATTCACTGCTGCACGGCAAAGGCGGTGATGACGCTCCTGCAACAGACCGGCGTTGAACCACGCGGCCTCCACGCAACGGTCGTGGGCGCCTCCAACCACGTCGGTCGGCCGGTCGGCCTCGAACTCCTACTCGTCGGATGCACGGTCACCACCGTGCATCGGTTCTCCCGCGATACGCGCGAGCACGTCGCCCAAGCGGACATCGTCGTGTCGGCGACCGGCAAGGCCGGGCTGATCGGCGCCGACTGGGTCAAGCCCGGAGCCATCGTGATCGACGTCGGCATCGTCGCCCAGGCCGACGGACGGCTGCGCGGGGACGTGCGCTTCGAGGAGGTCAGCGAGAAGGCGGGTTGGATCACGCCCGTTCCGGGCGGCGTGGGACCGATGACGCGCGCGGCCCTGCTGCAGAACACGTTCGCCGCGGCCGAACTGAGCGACGCCGCGCTCGATTGAGAACGCGCCGACACCGCCCATGCCAGCGCTGTTCATCTCGGATCTGCACATCGACGCCACCCGCCCGCACATCCTGGCGGGGTGGCAGCGGCTCTTGGCGACCTTGAGCGACGACATCGACGCGCTTTACATCCTGGGCGACCTCGTCGAGGTCTGGGTGGGCGACGACGACGATGACGCCACCGCGGTGGCCGTTCGCGACACGCTCCACCGGGCTGCGGAGCGCCGTGCCGTGCATGTCATGCACGGCAACCGCGACTTCCTGTTCGGCGAGAGGTTCGCGGCCGAGACGGGAGTGGCCCTGCTCGAAGACCCTACGGTGATCGACGTGGACGGCGAGCGCGTCCTCATCGCGCACGGCGATGCGTATTGCACGCGCGACGTCGCCTACCAGGAGGCTCGCAAGCAACTGCGCTCCAAGGCGTGGCAGGACACCGTGCTGGCGATGGGCTTAACCGAGCGACGTGCGCTGGCCGCCGGCTTGCGCGCTCGCAGCGTCGCGGCCAACGAGAACAAGGCGGCCAACATCATGGACGTCACGCCCGAGGCCGTGGACGCGGCCATGGATGCGGCCGATGTCAATTTGATGGTCCACGGCCACACCCACCGTCCCGCGATCCACGCGCTCGGTGGTGAGCCCTCAGCCGGGGAGCGCGAGGGGCTTGCCCCTCGCATGGAAGAGCCCTCAGCCGGGGAGCGCGAGGGGCCTGCCCCTCGCATGGAAGAGCCCTCAGCCGGGGAGCGCGAGGGGCCTGCCCCTCGCATGGAGGGACGCCGTCGGATCGTGCTCGGCGACTGGCACCGGTGCGGATGGAAGCTGACCTTGGCGTCGGGCGACGCCGACTTGAGCTGCTTCGCGTTGCCTTAAGGCCGAGTGGCAGCGTCCGCGCCGCCTACTCAGGTCAGGGTCTTGAAACTCGCCTCATAGTAGGCGCGCGAGCGCGCATAGAACTCAGCGTCGATCCGGCGCACAGTCTCCCGAGTGGCTTCGGCCGATCCGTCCCCGGGCTTTTCTGTGCGAGGGGCAAGCCCCTCGCGCTCCCCGGCTGAGGGCTCTTCTACGCGAGGAGCAAGCCCCCCGCGCTCCCTCGCGGCCAAGCCGAGCGTAGCCATCGGCAAGGGGCGCACGCGCATCGTGCGGAACGCCACCACTTCAATAGGCATCTCGTCGGCGTCGGGAACGCGCTCGGGGGCGACGGATCGCAGGCGCTGCTCGTCAACGACCGTCACGTAGGCACGCACACTCTCGACAAGCAGCCGGTGGAGCCGCGCCCACACGATGTCCCGCTGCGCCTCCGCAAAGCCGTTCCAGCCGACGACCTCGTGCGCGAAGCGCTTGCAGCCACGGCACACCAAGTCGCCGTAAGTCGTTGAGCAAACTCCGATACACGGCGTCCGGCGCAAGCGGCGGCGAGCCGCCTCAGGCATGGTTGTAGAGTTCGATGACCGTGGAATCCCCGGTCTGCTCCCGTTCGCGGCGCTGCTTGCTCCGATCGTTGCGGACCGCGGATAGCGCATCGAGGTAGCCCTCGTCGATGTCGCCGGTCACGTATTCGCCATCGAAAACCGAGCACTCGAACCGCTTGAGCTTCCGGTTGCCCTCCGCAGCCGCGGCAACCAGGTCGTCGATGGATTGATAGACCAGCCAATCCACACCGATGGCCTTGGCGACCTCGGCCTCGGTCCGGTTGTAGGCGATGAACTCGTTCGCGGCCGGCATGTCGATCCCGTAGACGTTCGGAAAGCGCACGGGCGGCGCGGCGACGGCCATGAAAACCTTGCGCGCGCCCGCCTTGCGGGCCTGCCTGACGATCTGTTCCGTGGTCGTGCCACGCACGATGGAATCCTCCACGAGCAGCACGTTCTTGCCTTGGAACTCCAAGTCGATGGCATTGAGTTTCTGCTGCACGGACTTGGTGCGCTGGTCCTGCCCCGGCATGATGAACGTGCGGCCGATGTAACGGTTCTTGACGAAGCCCTCGCGGTACTTGACGTTCAAGGCGTAGGCCAGCGGGATTGCCGAGGCGCGACTCGACTCGGGGATCGGGATCACGACGTCGATGTCGTGCTTGCGCTGCGAATAGCGATCAAGAATCGGCTGCACCAGCTTTTCGCCCATGCGCAGCCGCGCCTTGTAGATGGAGATGTCGTCCATGATCGAGTCTTCACGGGCCAGGTAGACGTGCTCGAAAATGCACGGCGTGTGCTGGGCCTTCGGCGCGCATTGGCGCGTCTCGTACTGCCCGTTTTCGTCGATGAATATGGCCTCGCCCGGGCCGATGTCGCGCACGAAGTCGAACCCGAGGATGTCCACGGCGCTGCTCTCGGAGGCCACCATGACCTCCTGTGCGCCTTCAGCCGTGGTACGCACGCCGAATGCCAACGGCCGGATGCCGTGGGCGTCCCGAAACGCCACGATGCCGTGGCCGTTGATCATCGCGACCGCGGCGTAGGCGCCCCGGCAGCGCTCGTAGACCCCGCGCAGCGCTTTGAAGACGTCCTCCGCGTCCGGCTTCAGTGCGCCGACTTCGTACAACTCGTGCGCGAACACGTTCAGCAGGATCTCGGAGTCCGAATCCGTGTTCACGTGGCGCAGGTCGCTCTTGAACACGTCGTCCTCGAGTTGCCGGGCATTGGTGAGGTTGCCGTTGTGCGCCAGGCTGATGCCGTACGGCGCGTTGACGTACATCGGCTGCGCCTCCGCGGCGCTCGACGAGCCAGCCGTCGGGTAGCGGACGTGGCCAACGCCCATGTTCCCCCGCAGCCGCTGCATGTGGCGTTCCTCGAAGATCTCGCGCACAAGGCCGTTGCCCTTGCGTAGCCGCAGACGGCCATCGGCCTCCGTGTCCCAGGTCACCATCCCCGCCGAGTCCTGGCCGCGATGCTGCAAGGCAAGCAGCGCGTCGTAGATCTGGTGGAAGACTGGACTTTGGCTGACGATTCCAACGACACCACACATGACTAAATGGCCTCCTGTGTCGGTTCGGGTTCAGTCGCGACCACCGTACCCCCGAACGCGTCGGTGATGTAGGCAACAACGTTCAGGACATCCCCCTCAAACGCCAGCAGCGGGGGAATGAGCTGCGACTCCGGCCACCAAGGCCGGTCTTCGGCAAACGGCCGCAGAACGATCAGCGCAACGATGACGACGATGACGCCACGAGCCGCCCCGAACAGGAGTCCGAGCGTGCGGTCGGTCCCGGTCAAGCCGGTCGAGTCGATCAGCCGGCCCAAGATCCGTTGCAGCAGCGCACCAGCCAAGAGGACAGCGATGAAGACCGCCACGAATCCGAGCCCCGCCTGCAGCCGCGGACCGAGGCTGTCGGCGACCAACGCCCCCAGCGGGGCCGCGAAAACCACGCCGAGCAGTAGCGCGGCCACCCAGATCCCCAAGGCCACGATCTCCTTGACAAGACCCCTTAGGACTCCGAACACCGCCGATGCCACGATCACGACGACGATCACGACGTCGGCGACGGCGAAGTCGCCAACCGGCATCAGGGAGAAAACCTCACGACAACGGCCTCGTCGGCGTAGCGGCTGTCGAGTTCGGCTTTGAGCCGGAGGGCGTCTTCACGCTCGACGACCGGGCCAATCGCCACGCGCGTGGTGATGCGCCCGTCGCGCTTGGCGTCGGACAGGAACGCCGCGTAGCCGTCGGCGAGCAGAGCGTCGCGGCGGGCGACGGCGTTCTCGCGCCGCTCGAAACTGGCGACTTGAACAGCCCACTTGAGGTCGCCAGCGGCTTCGCCGTCCGGCAGCAGTCGCGCTTCACCGATCCGCGTGCCGGTACGCCGGTCGAAGCCATCCGCGTCGATCTCGGCTTCGAGTTCACTGCGCGCCACCAACGCGGGGCTGAGATCCGGAGCGGGTGAGGTGTCCGGTTCGACCGTGAAGTCGGCCGGCGGGAGCGGTTCAAGGTGCATCGGTTCAACGCCGGCACCGTCGAACAGGATCGGCAACACCACCGCCGCCACGGCAATCAGGAAAATCGACCCCGTGAGACGGTAGCGGGTTCGGTCTGTCAGCACGTTCTCTCGCGAAGCTGCGCCGATTCGCGCCCTGCCTTGTCCACGGCGGGCGTCGTCATGTGAAGTCGGTCGCGCGCCCGTTCAACCAAGTCGAAGGAACCGCATACGAGGATAACACCGTTGCTGCCTAGGCGAGACTGAAAATGCGCCATGGCGGCTTCCAGGCTGCCCGCGAACGCGGACGGCTGGCAAACCGCGCGCCGCATGGCATCCCCTGTCCTGCCCCGCACCGTGCCCGTGTCCGCGAATGCGACCTCGGTCACCGCCGGCTGCAACGACGAGACGATCCCGGCAACGTCCTTGTCGCCCAGACACCCGATGATCGCGAGGATGGGTTCGTGAGCGAACCGTTCGCGCAACTGCCTGGCGAGGAATCGCGCGCCGTCCGGGTTGTGGGCGACATCCAGCACCCAGGTGGCACCGCCCGTTTCGGCGATCTCGAAGCGTCCCGCGTTGCGGGCACGCGCCGCGGCCGCATCGACGTGGCCCTGGCTGGGCGCGCGCCCCGCTAGGCAGACGGCTTGCAGCGCCGTTGCCGCGTTGACCTCGTGGATTGCCGCGTCCGGTGCGTAAGTAAATCGCCCACGCTCCCGGACCCACAGCTCTCGCTCCCCCGAGCCGAAGTCCCGTCCTGCGAGGTAGGCCCGTGCGCCGAGGTCACGGGCCCGGTCGAGCACGGAAGCGGGCGGCGAACCGTCACCGTATACCAATGGGCGGCCGCGGCGGACGATGCCGGCCTTCTCCGCCCCGATCAGTTCCCGCGTGTCGCCGAGGTACTCTTGGTGGTCAAGGCCGATGCTGGTGATGACAGCCACGTCGGCATCGACCACGTTGACGGCGTCCAGGCGCCCCCCAAGGCCAACCTCGAGCACCGCGAAGTCGACCTCGGCGCGGCGGATCGCGACCAGCGCCGCTAGCACCGCGTATTCGAAGTACGAAAGTTGGATATCTCCGCGTGCGTTGTCGACCGCCTCGAACGCATCCACGATCGACGCATCGGATGCCTCAGCACCCCCGATCCGTATGCGTTCGTTGAAGCGGTGCACATGCGGCGACATCGTCGTGCCCACCGAGTGCCCGCCGGCAAGCAGCAACTGTTCTGCGAAAGCCGTCGTGGAACCCTTGCCATTGGTGCCCGCGACCACGATGGTGTTGGCAGCGGGCGGCAGGACGTCGAGCTTGGCGGCCACCTCGCGGACGTGTTTCAGCCCACGCTTCACCCCGCGGGGATGCTCGATGCCGATCCGGGCGAGCCAGTCGTCGAGCGTCGCGGTCACTTAGGCGTCCAAGGCGGTGCGAATGTCGCGAACCTGTGCGGATAGCCGTTGGGGGATCTCGTCGCCGTTTCCCGTCCCCATCGTATTCACCAACACGCTCCCGACCACAACGCCGTCGGCATGCGGGGCCACGGCGGCCGCCGACGCGCCATCCTTGATCCCAAAGCCGACTAGGACGGGCAAGTCGCCCAACCCCGCTCGCATGGCTTGCAGGCGTTCGCCAACGGCTTCGGCATCGAGGTGTTCGGCGCCGGTGATGCCCTTGTAGCTCACGTAGTAGAGGAAGCCCGAGGCCTGGCTCGCGATGTAGCGAATACGTTCGTCGGTCGTTGTCGGCGCAACCAGCAGGACCAGGTCGAGATCTCGGGCGCGGAGCGCAGCCTTGAAGTCGTCCGCCTCCTCGGGCGGCAGGTTGACCACGATCACACCGTCAACGCCCGCCTCGCCAGCCGCCCGGCAGAACGGCTCGTAGCCCATCTTCAGGAAGACGTTGAGGTAGCCCATGAGAACCACGGGCGTATCGGCGTCGGTCGCCCGGAAGGCCGCCACCATGCTGAGCACGTCGCGAAGCGTCGTGCCGTTCGCCAACGCCCGTTCCGACCCGGCCTGGACGGCAGGGCCATCGGCTTCCGGGTCCGAGAACGGGACGCCGAGTTCGATCATGTCCGCGCCGCCTGCCACGAGGGCATGCATCGCCGGCACGGTCGCTTTCCCATCGGGGTCGCCGGCCGTGATGAACGTGTTCAACGCCTTGCGGCCACGTCGGCGCAGTCCCGCCAAGCAAGGCGTCAACCGGCTCATCCGCCCACCTCGATCCCGTCGATGGCGGCCACGGTGTCGATGTCCTTGTCGCCACGACCGGACAGGTTGATGACGATCACGTCGCTGGCTGGACGGCGGGCCGCTTCGGCGAGGCCCCAAGCGACGGCGTGGCTGGACTCGAGCGCCGGCATGATGCCCTCCTCGCGGGTCAGTACGCGGAACGCCGCGAGCGCTTCGCTGTCGGTGACGCTGACGTACCTCGCCCGCCCCCTGTCCTTCCAGTACGCGTGCTCGGGACCCACACCGGGATAGTCGAGACCGGCCGAGACCGAGTGCGTGGCGACGATCTGGCCATCGGCGTCGTCCATGACATACGTGCGGCTGCCATGGAGCACGCCCGGCGTACCGGCGTTCAACGGCGCGGCATGGCGACCATCGGCGAGCCCCTCGCCGCCGGCTTCGACGCCCACCATGTCCACCGCGTCGTCGTCCACGAACGGGTAGAACAATCCCATGGCATTCGATCCGCCACCAACACACGCAACCAGCAGATCGGGCAGCCGGCCCTCGATTTCGAGGCACTGCGCCTTGGTCTCTTCGCCGATCACCGACTGGAAATCCCGCACCAGCATCGGGTAGGGATGCGGGCCCGCGACGCTGCCGATGATGTAGTGGGTGTCGTCGACGTGGGTCACCCAGTCGCGCATGGCCTCGTTCATGGCGTCCTTCAAGGTCTTCGAGCCGGACGACACGGGGATCACATCCGCGCCCAACAGCTTCATTCGGTAGACGTTCACCCGCTGCCGGGCGATGTCCTCTTCGCCCATGTACACCTGGCACTGCAGACCGAGCCGAGCCGCCACGGTGGCCGTCGCAACGCCGTGCTGCCCCGCGCCGGTCTCCGCGATGATGCGCGTCTTGCCCATGCGTTCCGCGAGCATGGCCTGCCCCACGGTGTTGTTGATCTTGTGCGCGCCCGTGTGGTTCAAGTCTTCCCGCTTGAGGTAGATCCGCGCGCCGCCGGCGTGCGCGGTCAGGCGGTCCGCGCGGTAAAGCGGCGTAGGGCGACCGACGAAGCTCTTCAATTCCGCCTTCAGCGTGGCCTGGAAGTCCGGGTCAGCGGCGACCGACTCGTAGAGCCTCGTCAGTTCGTCGAGCGCGTGCATGAGCGTTTCGGCCACGAAGCGACCGCCGAACTCGCCAAACCGGCCGAGTTGGTTGGGGGCGTCGTAGGGCGGGCGGTTCAAGTCAGGCATCGGCGACCGCTGCCAGGAAACCGCGCAGCCGCGTCGGATCCTTGCGTCCTTTCGTTGCGCCTTCGACACCGCTGGCGACGTCGACCGCGAACGGCCGGGTTCGGCGGATCGCCGCGGCGACGTTGTCCGGCGTGAGCCCACCGGCCAGCACGAGCAACCGGTCCGAGCGCGGCCACAACGTCCAATCGAAGGGCACCCCGGTTCCGCCGCTCCGACCCCGCACGCTCGCATCAAGCATGAGCGCCCTCGCGTCGGCGTAGCCTTGCTGCCACGAGTCGAAGTCGAAACCCGGCCCGACGCCGACCGCCTTGACATAGGGGGTGTCGAACTGCCGGCAGAAGGCAGCCGGTTCCTGTCCGTGGAACTGCAGGAGGTCCAACCGCGCCGCACCGAGAGCCTCCCGGACGGCCGCCTCCGTCGGATCGACGAACACTCCCACCACCACGACTTCGCCCGGCAGCACGTCGCGGATGGCCATGGCCTGCTCCGTTGAGATGGCGCGCGGACTGCGGGGATAGAAATTGAGCCCGATCGCGTCGACCCCGGCATCGGCCGCGAGCGAGGCGTCCGCCGGCGTGGTGATGCCGCACACCTTGACGCGCACCCTGGTGCGAGCCGCCTGTCCAGCCATCGTCGCGAGCCCCGCCGACTTTGAGGTCATTTGAAGGCGGCGCATTCTAGCAGGGCGCTTGGGCGCAGGGGCGCGTCCGACACGTCGGCGCCTGCGCCCTCAAAGCATGGGCGGCAAGCGAACCTCGGGTTCCCACTGCCGGTAGCCGACGCCAACGAGGTACAGCCCCTGGGGTTGGGCGGTGGGAGGGCCGAGCGTCCGGTCGCCGCGCTCGAACAACGCCGCGAAGCCGTCCGCCGTCAGACCGCCACTGCCAACTTCCCGCAACGCGCCGGCGATGTTGCGGACCATGTGCTTGAGAAAGGCGTTCGCGGTGACGTCGATGGCGACGTAGTCGTGGCTCCGCGTGACCTCGATCGCCGCAACGCGACGCCAAGGCGACCGGGACTGGCAACCCGCCGCCCGAAAGGCAGAGAAGTCGTGCTCGCCCACCAGGCACCGACACGCGGCGTGCATGGCGTCGCTGTCGAGCGGCGTATCGGCCCAGGCGACCTGCCCCCTGAGGATCACCGGCATGGTCGGCGCATCGCTGAAGACGTAGACGTAACGTCGCCAGATGGCGTCGAACCGCGCGTGGAAGGACCCGGTCTCGACGCGCGCCCAAAGCACGCCAAGGGTCCGTGGCGTCAGCGTGGATATGCCGCGCCGCCACGCATCGACCGGGCGCAATGCCGAGGTCTGGAAGCTGACCACCTGTTGCGTCGCATGGACACCGGCGTCCGTGCGTCCAGCACCGTGGATGCGCACGGGCTCGTCGGCCACCTGCGACGCCGCGGACTCCAGGGCCGCCTGGATGCTGGGCGCGTGGCTTTGGCGCTGGAACCCGTGGTAGTCGCCCCCGTCGTACTCGACGCCGAGTACGACCGTCGAGGACGGCCCGGCCTCGCTCAAGGCGTTTCGCTGGCCCGGCGGCGCGTCGTAATCACGCGATGAGGTCGCGGACACCCTCAGCGATCTGAATGCTGTTGAGCGCCGCTCCTTTGCGCACGTTGTCGGACACCACCCAGAGATCGAGGCCGCACGGATGCGTCAGATCCTCGCGGATGCGACCAACGAAGACGGGGTCGTTGCCGGCCGCATGTTCGACCGCGGTGGGGGTTCTGCCATCGAGATCGTCCATAACCACGACACCCTCGGCGAGTGCCAGCAGGTCGCGGGCGTCCGCTGCCGAGATCGGGTCGCGCGTCTCGACGTGAACCGCCTCGGAGTGGCCGTAGAAGACCGGGATCCGAACGCACGTCGGATTGACGAGCAGATCGTCGTCTTCGAAGATCTTCTTGGTCTCCCGCACCATCTTCATTTCCTCGACGCTGTAACCGTTGTCGAGGATGTCCCAAGCATGGGCAAGGGCGTTGAAGGCGATCTGCGCCGGGTGCACGTCGGGGTCGGGCATGGGCTTGGCGTTCAGCAGGCTCACCGTCTGCGTCGCGAGTTCCTCGACACCGGATGCGCCGGCACCGGATACGGCCTGATAGGTCGCGACATTGATGCGTTCGATGCCGACGGCGTCGTAGATCGGCTTCAGCGCGACAACCATTTGGATGGTCGAGCAGTTCGGATTCGCGATGATGTTGGTGGCGAGCCCATCGACGATGCGGTGGCCGTTGACTTCCGGAACCACCAGCGGGATGCCGTCGTCCAGGCGGAACTTCGAGGTGTTGTCGATGACTACCGCCCCGGCGTCCGCAGCCCGGGGCGCATGATCGGCCGAGATGCCACCGCCCGCGGAAAACAACGCGATCTGCGTGTCCGCGAAGTCGAAGTCGTCGAGAACTTCCACGGTGCGCGACTTGCCCGCGACCTGGAAGCGCTTGCCCGCGGACCGTTCGCTGGCCAACAGGTGGACGTCGTCGACGGGGAAGCTTCGTTCGTCGAGGATTTCGCGCATGGCTTCGCCGACCGCGCCCGTGGCGCCGACGATGGCAACGTTCAGCTTCTCCATATCAACGCCACTTACGCAAGTGCGCCGATGACCGCATCGGCCATTTCGTCCGTGCCGACTCGGCGGATCCGACCCGCCTCGGGCGCCGCGGGCATGATATCCGCGGTACGCACGCCGTCATCCAACACGGCCTTGACGGCCGCCTCGAGGCGATCCGCTTGGACAGCCTCGTCCAAGCTGTAACGCAGCATCATCGCCGCCGAGAGCACCGTCGCCAGCGGATTCGCGATGTTCTGCCCGGCGATGTCCGGCGCGGTGCCGTGAACCGGTTCGTAGAGTCCTTGGCTGGCGGCGTTGAGCGACGCGGAGGGCAGCATGCCGAGCGAACCGGTCAGCATCGCCGCCACGTCCGAGAGGATGTCGCCGAACATGTTGCCCGTGACCACCACGTCGAACTGCTTGGGCTGTCGGACGAGTTGCATCGCGGCGTTGTCCACGTACAGGTGGTCGAGTTGCACTTCCGGGTAGTCGTCGTGGACCTCGCGCACGACGTCGCGCCATAGCTGCGTGACCTCGAGCACATTCGCCTTGTCCACCGATGTGAGTCGACCGTTTCGCTTCTCGGCCAATTCGAACGCCACGCGCGCGATCCGCTCGATCTCCCGCTCCTGGTAGACGTAGGTGTTGAACCCCCGCCGCCCGCCGTTGTCCACCGTGACCCCGCGGGGTTCGCCGAAGTAGATGCCGCCGGTCAGTTCCCGAACGATCAGGATGTCGAGATCGGCGACAAGTTCCGCCTTCAGGGACGATGCATCCGCGAGCGGTTCGAACAGAAGTGCCGGGCGCAGGTTGGCGAACAAGTCCAACCCGGACCGCATCCCCAATAGCCCCTTCTCCGGTCTCTGGTCCATGGGCAGGTCGTCCCACTGCGGCCCTCCAACCGCGCCGAGCAAAACGGCATCGGCCGTCCGGGCCGCCGCGAGGGTCTCTGGCGGCAGCGGCGTGCCGTGCTTGTCGATGGCATGGCCGCCAAGGTCGGCGTAGTCGAACGAAAACGGCAAGCCGAGGGACTCGAGCACGCGCACCACGTGCGGCATGATCTCCGCGCCGATACCGTCGCCCGGGATGACCAATACGCGATGGGTCATATCACGCACCCTCGCGGAACACCCAGGGCTGGCGCGCACGATGGCCGGCCTCGAATGCGCGAATGGCGTCGGCATGGCGCATCGTGAGCCCAATGTCGTCCAAGCCTTCCAACAGCAGGCGCTTGCGCTCGGGCTCGATGTCGAACGTCGCGTGGAAGGCGTCCCCTTCGATGGACTGTGCCTGCAAGTCAACGGTTAGCGAAAAGCCCAAGGTGGCTGCCACCGCGGAAAAGAGAGTCTCGACCTCGGCTTCTGGGAGGACCACGAGGAGCAGGCCGTTCTTTAATGCGTTGGTAAAGAAAATGTCGGCGAAACTCGGCGCGATCACGCAGCGGAAGCCGTACTCGGCGAGCGCCCACACGGCATGCTCCCTGCTCGATCCGCAGCCGAAGTTGTCGCGCGCGAGAAGGATGCTGCCATCGGCGAATCGCGGCGCATTGAGCACGAAGTCGTGGTTGATCCGCCGCTCGTTGGCGTTCATGCCGATGTCGCCCTCGTCGAGGTAGCGCCAGGCGTCGAACAGGTTGTCGCCGAAACCGGTCCGACGGATGGACTTCAGGAACTGCTTGGGGATGATCTGATCGGTGTCGACGTTGGCCCGATCGAGGGGCACGACGACACCGGTATGGCTGACGAAAGGCTCCATCACAGGAACTCGCGCACGTCCGCGAAGTGCCCGGCCACTGCCGCCGCCGCGGCCATCGCCGGACTGACCAAGTGGGTACGTCCCAGGTATCCCTGGCGTCCCTCGAAGTTCCGATTCGACGTCGCCGCCGAGCGCTCGCGCGGATACAGGCGGTCATCGTTCATCGCCAGGCACATCGAGCAGCCCGGATCCCGCCATTCGAAACCCGCCGCCTTGAAGATCGCGTCGAGCCCCTCCGCCTCGGCTTGCTGCTTGACGAGGCCGGACCCCGGTACCGCGATGGCCTGGGTCACCGAGCCCGCGACCTTGCGGCCGTCAAGGACCGCAGCCGCGGCACGGAAGTCCTCGATCCGTCCGTTGGTGCAGGAGCCTAGGAACACCCGGTCCACCGGGATGTCGGTCATCGCCGTGCCCGGCTCCAAGTCCATGTAGTCGAGAGCGCGCTCGCAGAGTTCCCGCTTGGCCGGGTCGTCGAAGGCTTCGGGCGCCGGCACGGTTTCGTCGATGCCGAGCACCAACTCCGGCGACGTGCCCCACGTCACCTGCGGCACGATGGTCGTGGCGTCGAGGCGGACCTCGCGGTCGAATGCCGCGTCGTCGTCGGACTCAAGGCCCCGCCAATACTGCTCGGCGCGATCCCAGGTCGCACCAACCGGTGCGAAGGGGCGACCGTGGACGTAGTCGATGGTCGTATCGTCCACGGCGACGAGACCCGCTCGGCCGCCGGCTTCCACGGACATGTTGCATAGCGTCATCCGCGCCTCCATGGACAAGGCGCGCACCGCACTGCCAGCGTACTCAACGGCATGGCCGGTAGCACCGGCCGTGCCGATGGCACCGATGATGGCAAGAATCAGGTCCTTCGCACTCACGCCAGCCGCGAGGTCGCCGTCCGCCACGATGCGCATGTTGCGACTCTTGCGTTGCACCAGGCACTGGGTCGCAAGGACGTGCTCCACCTCGGAGGTGCCGATGCCGTGCGCCAGCGCCGCGAAGGCGCCATGGGTGGAGGTATGCGAGTCGCCGCAGACGATGGTCATGCCCGGGAGCGTCGCGCCCTGTTCGGGGCCGATCACGTGCACGATGCCCTGGCGGACGTCGGTCATCTCGAACTGTTCGATGGCGAAGCGTTTGCAGTTCTCGTCGAGCGTCACCACCTGTGTCTTGGCGACGGGGTCGTCGATACCGTCGATGCCGGCCGCCCGATTGGTGGTCGGCACGTTGTGGTCCGGTGTGGCTAGGTTGGCGTCACGGCGCCAGGGCTGGCGACCGGCCAGGGCAAGACCCTCGAAGGCTTGCGGCGACGTGACTTCGTGCAGCAGGTGCCGGTCGATATAGAGGATCGTCAGACCGTCGTCGCGCTCGGCAACGGCATGCGCGTCCCAGATCTTGTCGTATACGGTGCGGCCCGCCACGGTTGAACTCGCGGGTTAAGGAAAGGGAGGGGCGCGAATAGTAGGTGCGCGGCCCGCGGATGGCAACTGCGCCAGCCCTGTCAAAGCCGCCTGCGCAGTCCATGCGGTACGCTCACTCCGCCGGTGCTCGCGCTACTTTTTCGGCCGGCTTGCCGAGAGGGACTCCCGGGTGTGGACTGACACGGCAACGCACATGGACTTGCTGATCGAACTACTGATCGGCACGACGGCGGCCGGTCTGTGCATCCTCGTCGGTGCCGGGCTCGCCAACATCAAGCGCGCCGCCCCGGGCGATCAACTTCCGCACTTCGTCATCGCCTTCGGGGGCGGCGTCCTGATCGGTGCCGTCGCATTGGTCCTGGTGCCCGACGGGGTTGACCACCTCCCCAACCCTTTCGCCGCGATCGGCGCGCTGCTGTTGGGCGGCGCATCGTTCATGGCGCTCGACCGCTACCAGGCCAAGCGCAAGCGATCGATGCCGCAGTTCGTCGCCATGGGCGCCGACTTCCTGCCGGAATCCCTCGCCCTCGGCGGCATCTTCGCTGCGGACGCGGGCGGTGCCGTACTGCTCGCAGTGTTGATCGGTCTGCAGAACCTGCCGGAGGGCTTCAATGCCTGGCGCGAACTGGCGGCCGTCAACATGCGAGCGCCGAGAGTGCTCGCCCTGATGGTTGGCGTCGCCCTGCTCGGGCCGGTGTGCGGCGTCGTCGGTTGGTTCTGGCTCGTCGACCACGACGCGATCCTCGGCGGCATCATGCTGTTCGCCGCCGGCGGCATCCTCTACCTGACCTTCCAGGACATCGCCCCGGAGTCGCGACTGGAGCAGCACTGGACGCCAACGCTCGGTGCCGTGGTCGGGTTCGCGATGGCGTTGCTCGGCGCGCTGCTTCTCTAACGTGCGCGGACGTTCTGCGCCCGGTCGCGCATCAGGTGGTCCATCAACACCAGCGCCACCATGGCCTCGGCGATCGGTACGGCGCGAATGCCAACACAGGGATCGTGACGCCCCGTGGTGACCACGTCCACCTCCTCGCCGTGGATGTCGAGGCTCTTGCCGGGAATCGTGATGCTCGACGTCGGCTTCAAGGCGATGCTGACGACGAGGTCCTGCCCCGTGGTGATGCCTCCGAGCACGCCGCCCGCGTTGTTGGATAGGAAGCCGCTGCGGTCGCGCTCGTCGCGATGTTCGCTGCCACGCTGGCGTACCGACTCGAAGCCCGAGCCGAGTTCGACGCCCTTGACGGCATTGATGCCGATCAGGGCGGAAGCCAAGTCGGCGTCGAGCTTGCCGAACACCGGCTCGCCGAGCCCAACGGGGACATTGCTCGCGATGACGGTGACCTTGGCGCCGATCGAGTCGCCGTCGCGGCGCAGTTGGTCGATCAACGCGGCGATCTCGTTGCCGGCACCGGGTTCCGGACAAAAAAACGGGTTGTCGTCGACGTGGTCCAAGTCGGCGACCTTGAATTCGCGCTCGCCGATCTGTGCGAGGTAGCCGCGTATGATCGTCCCGGTCTCCTGGACGAGGTACTTGCGCGCGATGCCCGCCGCGGCGACCCGCATGGCCGTCTCGCGCGCCGAAGCGCGGCCACCACCGCGGTAGTCCCGTACACCGTACTTGGCGCGATACGTGTAATCCGCGTGGCCCGGCCGGAACTGCTCGCGGATCTGCCCGTAGTCACGCGTGCGCTGGTCGACGTTCTCGATCAACAAGCCGATCGGCGTACCCGTGGTCCGCCCCTCGAAAACGCCGGAGAGGATGCGCACGGCGTCGGGTTCGCGACGTTGGGTCGTGTACTTCGACTGACCCGGACGACGACGGTCCAAGTCGCGCTGCAGATCCGCTTCGCACAGGCTCAAGCCTGGCGGGCAGCCGTCGACCACGGCACCGAGGGCAACGCCATGGCTCTCGCCGAACGTCGTCAGGGTGAACGCTTGTCCGAACGTGTTGCCAGCCATCGCCGCACTATAAACGGTTCCCGCTCGGGACGGACCCCGCGCGCTCCCCGGCCAAGGGGTCCGCTCACGAGACCCCCAATGCGCCGCCGGCCACGAATACGCCGAAGTCTCCACCGGCCTGACGCTCGGCGCCATCGATGTCCAGCCAGACCGCGCGCAGGTGTGGAAACGCAGCATCGAACGCAACGCTGACATTGCCAGTCTCGCCGAGCAACACACCGCCGGGTTCGAGGAAGCCATCGAGGCACACGACGATACGACGCCAAACGGCCAAGCCGTCCGTACCGCCATCGAGGCCGTGCCGAGGCTCGTGGCCGAACTCCGCCGGTGCCGAATCCAGTTCCGCGGTCGGCACGTAAGGCGGGTTGCACACGATCAGGTCGTAGCGGCGGCCTGCGAGACCGTCGAAAAGGTCGGACCTCACCAGTTCAGCGCGGTCGCCAACACCCGCGCGCTCAATGTTGGTCGCGGCAGCGCCGATCGCCCGGGCATCGTCGTCGGCGAGATCGACGCGTGCGCGCGGAAAGGCCCGGGCGGCGAGGACTCCCAACGCGCCGGTCCCGCAACAGAGGTCGAGGATGCGACGCGGCTCGCCGGCCAGCCAAGGTGCCACCCCGGCAGCGAGCACGGCGGCGATCGGCGAGCGCGGAATCATCACGCCGGGCGAGACGTCGAAGCACACACCGTCGAGCCACGCCTCGCCGGTCAGGTAAGGAACTGGTACGTGGGCACCGATCCGTTGTTCGAGAAGCGCTTCGAGTTCCGCCCGTCTCGGGGCCGTCAACGCACGTCCGCCCAGTCCTCCCATCACCAGTCGATAGGCCTCGTCCCGGGGGTTGTCCGTACCGTGCCCGTAGGCGATCTCCGCAGCGCCGAGTCGAGCCGCGAACCGACCGATCAGCGTCTCGACATCGGTCACAAAGATGCGCAGATCACTGCGAACGCGGCATTACCAGTTCGACGCGGTTCGCCGGAACACCCGCCCGCGGCAGCAGTGGCCCCCCGCCGAACCCGAACGCCGTGATCCCCGCCGTCCGCAGTCGCTCGACGACGGTCTCCGCGCACGCGGCAGAACGCGCCATCGACGCTTCGGTCGCGCCCGCGTCGAGATGGCAGACGACATACAGCGTGGGATCCTCAAGCGCCGCGATCTCTTCCGCGACGGCGTCAACCGCCACGAGGTCGGCAGCATCCAAGCTCCCGTCCGGCGCCGGATCGACGTCCGTGACCACCGCGAACCCTTGCACGCGCAGTTGCCCCACGAGGCCGGTCTCGCCAGCCACCACGGGCACGGCATCGGCTGTCCCGACGTCGAGATGGGCATAGACCCGCCGGTTGCCCCGCTGCACCACGTACGCGGCCATCAATGTCCGACCGCTTCTCGCCGCGAGGTAGAACTGCGACGAATCCGGGGCCACCAACTCCTTGACGCCGAAGACGCTATTGGCCCAACTGGTGCTGCGCCCGCAGTCGCGGGCCTCACAGGTGAATGCCACCTCGGCACCACGACCAAGGATCTGGTCGCGGTAGTGCTGGACGACATCGTCGAAGCGCGTCTCACTCGGCGCCCGGTAGGTTACGCGCACCACCTCGGCGGCCAGCCGCAGGCTGTCGTCGACGCGCGCCGTCCGCCCGCTGCGATCCACGCGGCCCGTGACGAACTCGTAGTTTCTGAGCGTGGCCGGCGGCGAATAGGCCACGATCCACGATCCCGGAAAGCGCTCCAGACCGGGCGGGTCCGCGGCGCCTGGCAAGTCCTCCGCGGCATGGCTCGCCATCGCGGCGGCCAACGCCACGAGGCTCGCCGGCAATCGACCAAGCGCAGTCACTCCTGGTAGCTCCAGGCGGTGGGTGCCGTGAACTCGACGTCCATGCGCTGCGTACTCGTCATCAGATCGTGCACGATGGTGGCGAGATCGGCACCTTCGAACAACATGCGATACAGGCCGTCGGCAAGTGGCATGTAGACCCCGAGTTCAGAGCTCTTGGCATGCACGACGCGAACGGTGTTGACCCCCTCGGCCAGCTTGCCGAGCGACTCCATGGCCTCGGCGAGCGTGGCCCCGCGGGCCAACCGGGCGCCAAGCTGGTAGTTCCGTGACAGCGGCGACGTGCACGTCGCGAAGAGGTCGCCGACGCCGGCGAGCCCTAGGAAGGTGAACGGATTCGCACCGAGCGCAACGGCAAAACGGCCCATCTCCGCCAAGCTCCGGGTGATCAGCATAGCCAGGGCATTCTGTCCAAAATCCAAGGTCGTGGCGAGGCCGGCCACGATCGCGTAGATGTTCTTCAGCGCACCGCCGAGTTCGACCCCGTAGACGTCCGTGCTCGAGTAGACCCTGAACGTCGGGCTCTTCAATATCTCCTGCGCGGTCGAGCGCAATTCGTCGTCCCGACTCGCCACGACGGTCCCGGAGAAACGGCCGTCGGCCATCTCCTCGGCGAGATTCGGCCCGCTGATGACGCCGATCCGCGCCTTCGGCAGCAGTTCTTCGAGAATCTGGCTCATCAGCTTAAAACCGTCGGCCTCGATGCCCTTGGTCGCGCTGATGACGCACGTACCGGCCCGCAGCACGGGGCGCAGTTCGGTCGCGACTTCGCGAAACGATGCGCTCGGCACGGTCACGAAAACGACGTCGCTCGAACACACCGCTCCGATTAAGTCGGACGTCGGTACGATCAGCGGCGCAAGCGGGTGTCCCGGCAAGTAGCGCCGGTTCTCGCCATGGGCGCGGATCTCTGAAAGCTGCTCCAAGTCACGCATCCACAACTGCGTGGGTACGCCGTTCCCAGCAACGATGTTCGCGACAGCGGTGCCGAAGTTTCCGGCACCGACGATGGCGGCCTGCATTCTCTACGACTCACGAGCGCAATCCGAGGCCAAGTGTACCTTCCCTGCCCGAGGGCTATGATGGACGCATGCTCATCGAAATCTACTCCGACGTCATCTGCCCGTGGTGCTACATCGGCAAGCGGCGCTTGGACAGCGCCCTCGCGACGCCGGCGTGTGCCGACATCGATGTCGTCTGGCGGCCCTTCCAGCTTTACCCGAACCTCCCGGCGGCGGGCATGGACCGCGACGAGTACCTCGAGCGTCGTTACGGCGACCGCGCGGATCCCAACCGGGCTCCGCGGATGATCGTCGCGGAGGGTGCGGACGCCGGGATCACGTTCGATTACGGTGCGATCCGTCGGATGCCGAATACGCTGACAGCGCACCGGCTTCTCGACTACGCCGAACAAGACTCAAGCGCCGCCGTGCAGCACGAACTCGCCGAAGTGCTGTTCCGCTACTACTTCTGCGAAGGCAGAGACGTGGGCGACGTCGATACGCTCTGCGAGGCCGCCGCGGAAGTCGGGTTGGAGGCCGATGGCGCGCGTCGCTATCTTGACGGACGTGCCGACGAAGAGGAGATGCTTGCTCGGATCAGAGGCGCGTTCGAGATCGGCGTGGTGAGCGTTCCGTGCTACCTGTTAAGCGGTTTCATGCTGCCGGGCGCACAGACCTCCGACGTCATGGTGCAGTTCATCGAACGCGCCAAGTCCAAGCTGGCCGAAGCCGGCGGCTGAAGCCGCTAGCTCCTACAGGCGCGCGACGCTGACCTCGTGCAGCCAGTTGCCCGGCTCGGAATCAGTGCCGACGGCTTCGCGGCTGACGGCTAGCGTCTTCGCGTGAGCGAGGATTCCCTGCACCGTATCGCTCAGTTTGAGCGCCGCCCGCCCGCGATCCACCGGCAGGACACCGAGACGCTGCGGGTGCTGACCCCCGACCCATAGGACGTACTCGTCGTCCCCTGCCGACTGGGCGCCAACCGCGCGCACGTTCAACAAGCCTTCCCCGAGATCCGCGTTGATCACCCACATCGGCTCCCGGTCGTCGCCGCCCACGATCGCCACGTAGTCCGCCACGTAGCCGTCCGAAGAGAACTCGATGTTGGCCGCGAAGGCGAAGAGGGCCGCGAGCGTTGCCGCGACCGCCCAGCCCTGCCAGAACCGGATGGAGTGAAAAATGCCGCCTACTTCGTCGTCCAAGGTACGTCCTCTCCGCTTGAGCGTAAGCAAGGCGCGAAACATACTCGGATCGGGCGCATGTTGGAAGCGCCATCGCGCACGCCGCGTACCGAAGGTCAGCCGCGGTACATGCCGTCGATCAGGTCGGCGTACTTCTCGTTGACCACCTTGCGCTTGAGCTTTTGCGTGGGCGTGAGTTCGTCGTCTTCGGGGTCGAGTAGCTGGTCGATCAGGCGGAAACGCTTGATCGTCTCCACCCGGGCGAACTTGGTGTTCACGGCCTCCACTTCCCGACCCACGAGGTCGACCACCGGCTGCGCGTGGCAGAGGCTCGTGTAGTTGGTGAACGGCACGTCATTGTCCTGGGCGTACTTGGTGACGTTGTCGTGATCGATCATCACGAGGCAGGTCAGGTAGGGTCGCCGATCACCCACCACCACGGCGTCGGTGATGTACGGCGAGAACTTCAACTGGTTCTCGATCTCGCTCGGGGTGATGTTCTTGCCGCCCGCCGTGATGATGATGTCCTTCATGCGGTCGATGATGTAGACGAAGCCGTCGTCGTCGATGCGGCCCACGTCGCCGGTGTGCAGCCAACCCTGGCGGATCGTGTCGGCCGTCTTCTCGGGCTTGTTCCAATAGCCCTGGATGACGCCCGGGCTGCGAATGACGATTTCGTCGTCCTCGGCGAGCGCGACGTCCACGCCCTCGGTGGATTTCCCGACGCTGCCGATCCGGAAGTCCCCGGGGACGTTGGCGGTGGCGATCCCGGAGCACTCGGTCTGGCCATAGCACTCGTACATGGGCTTGCCGAGCGCCCAGTACCAGTCGATGAGATCCGGCGCGATCGGTGCCGCGGCCGTTGCCAGCCATCGGCATTCATCGATGCCGAGCAGCCGCCGAACGTTCCGGAGCACGAGTTGGTCCGCGAGGAAAAACAGACCGCGCAACGCGGTCGGGACGTTGCGTCCCTCCTTGAGGTGCACCGCCCGGCGCTCGCCCAGCGCGATCGCACGGTTGTAGGCCCAACGCCCAAGGGCGGTTGCCTCCTTGAGCTTGATCTGTACCGCCGAGTACTGCTTCTCCCACACGCGCGGCACGGCGAAGTGTATGGTCGGCGACACCTCCTGGATGTCTTGCACCATGGTCTCGGGATTCTCCACGAGGTTGACCACCGAGCCGGCCTCGATCACGACGAAGGTGTAGAACATGCGCCCCGCCACGTGCGCGAGCGGCAGGAAGCCAAGCTGCTCGTCGTCGTCGTTGATCCCGTAGCTGCCCTGCAGCGTCTGCACCATGAACATCATGTTGCCCTGCGAGATCATCGCGCCCTTGGGCGGGCCGGTCGTGCCCGACGTATAGGTGAGAATCATCAGGTCGCCGGACGCGGCAGCGACGATTTCCTCTTCCCAGACGTCGGGGTTCTCGGCACCGTAGTCGCGACCTAGGTCGAGAAGCGCATCGAACGACATGCACATGGGGTCGTCGAGCTTCCGCAACCCCTCCATGTCGAAGATGATGACCTTCTCAAGCGTCGGCGTGCGTTCGCGCACTTCGAGCACCTTGTCGAGTTGCTCCTCGTCCTCGGCGAAGTAGAACCGCGTACCGCTGTCGTTGATGAGATATTCGACCTGGGTCGGCGAGTCGGTGGGATAGACGCCGTTGGTAACGCCGCCCGCGCAGATGATCCCGAGGTCAGCGAACAGCCACTCCTTGACCACTTCGGCAGCCACCGAGCAGACGTCGCCACGTTCTAGACCCAACGCCTTGAGACCGTTTGCGACCAATCGCGCACGTTCACCCCAGTCCGACCAGGAGTACTCGTTCCAGATCCCGAAGTCCTTTTCACGAATGGCGACCTTGGCACCGTGGTCGGCCACGCGTTTCCGGAACAGCGCCGGGATGGTCGCGCAGCCATCGATGAGGACTTCGCTGCTGACGTTCATGTTCATTGGTGATTCACCTCTCGTGACGCTACCGCCAGGTCTTGCGCTGTTTCCAGCGCCGACGGCCGCGCACGCCCTGATCCTTCATGCCAAGGTAGAACTCCTGGATGTCCGTCGCGGCCTTGAGTCGTTCGCAAGTGTCTTCCATCACGATCCGGCCGACCTCCATGACGTAGCCGTAGCTCGCCACGTCCAGCGCCATGCGTGCGTTCTGCTCGACGAGGAGAATGGCGACGCCCTGCTCCCGGTTCAAGCGCTCGACGATGGCACCGATCTCCGCCACCAGTCGCGGCGCGAGGCCGAGCGACGGCTCGTCGAGGAGCATCAACTGCGGCCGGGCCATCAATGCACGACCGATCGCCAACATCTGCTGCTGCCCGCCGGACAGGAAACCCGCAGGCAGCCTGCGCTGCTCGGCCAATGCCGGGAAATAGCTGTAGACCATCTCGAGATCGTCCGACAGGTCCGCGCGCGGCCGGGTGAAGGCCCCGACGCCCAAGTTCTCCTCCACCGTCAGGAACGGGAACACCTCCCGGCCCTCCGGCACATGGCCGATGCCTTTGCGTGCGGCGCGATCCGGATCGGTACCGGTAATGTCATCGTCCGCGAACGTGACGGTGCCCTTCTGCGGGTCCATCGCGCCGCAGATCGTCTTGAGCACGGTCGTCTTGCCGGCGCCGTTGGCACCAAGGATCGTCACAATGCTGTCCGCCTCAACCGCAAGCGAGACCCCGCGGATCGCCATGATGGGGCCGTAGTACGTCTCAATGTTGCGCAGCGTCAGCAAGGGCACGCGTCAATCTCCTAAGTAGGCCCGCAGCACTTCCGGGTGGTTCTGAATCTCGGCGGGCTCGCCCACCGCCAGGACGGCCCCGTCAGCCATCGCGAGAACGCGGTTCGACACGGTCGCCACGAGGTTCATGTCGTGCTCCACCATGGCGACCGTTATGCCAAGGTCCTCGACGATGTCTTCGATCCAGAACGAGAGGTCTTCCGTCTCTTCCGGGTTCAGGCCCGACGACGGCTCGTCGAGCAGCAGCAGCTTGGGCTCCGTGCAGAGCGCGCGGCCGATCTCGACCATCTTGCGCGCGCCGTACGGCAGGCTGCCGACCGGCGCCTCGCGGTGCTGCTGCAGGTCCAACAGGTCGATGATGTCTTCGACCTTGCGACGAAACGCGACTTCCTGGCGGCGCACCTTCGGCAGGAAGAGGATGTCGCTGGCGAGGCCCGTTCGCCGGTGCACATGGCGACCGACCAGCAGGTTGTCGAGGACGGTCTCGCGGTCGAAGAGTTCGGTGTTTTGGAAGGTGCGCGCGATCCCCAGTTCGGCGATGTGATGGGCCGGGACGCGGGTCATGTCCTCGCCCCCGAAGGTCATGCGACCGGTGTCGGCGTCGTAGAACCGGCTGATCAGGTTGAAGACAGTCGTCTTGCCCGCCCCGTTGGGGCCGATGATGCTGAACACTTCGCCGTCGACGATCTCGAACGATACGTCCCGCACGGCCTTGACGCCGCCGAAGCTGATCGAAAGGTTCTCTCCCTGGAACAGGCGATTCCCCGCCATCAGTGCACCCGGTCCGTGCGCAGATAGGACTTCTGCCGCTTGTGGGTGGCCCTGCGGTATAGGGGGAACTCGTCGAACCACGCCCGGATCTTCAGCCAGCGGCCGTAGATCCCGAGCGGTTCGAAAACCAGGAACAGCACCAGGATCGCGCCGAAGACGCCAAGCTCCAACCCCGGAATCTGCCCGATGGCGGCCGGCAGCACATCGCGCGCCACCGCGATGGCCTGCGGTAGGTAGCCAACGAAAATGGCGCCGAAGACGACGCCGTGCAAGGAGCCTAGTCCACCCACGACCACCAGCAGCAGGAGTGTGATTGAGGTCTGCACGGTGAAGGCATCAGGTGCCAAGTAGCCCGCCTTGTGGGCGAACAGCGTGCCGGCGAGCCCGGTGAAGCCGGCGGAGACCGCGAACGCCGTGGTCTTGGTGCGCGCAAGATGAACACCCATGCTCTCCGCCGAGATCTCCGAATCCCGCACCGCCACGAAGGCGCGACCGGTCGGACTGCGCAACAGGTTCTTCGCGCCCAAGAGGCCAACGGCGAGCACCGCGAGGCAAAGGTAGTAGAAGAACTGGTCGTTGACGATGCTCACACCGAAGAAACTCGGCTGTTCGACGGCCATGCCCCGCAAGCCGCCGGTCAACGGGTCGCTGTGTTCAATCGTGAACGCCACGATGCGCTCGAACGCCAAGGTCGCCACCGCCAGGTAGACGCCGGTCATGCGCAGCGCCGGGATGCCGACCAGCGCGCCAACGCCCGCGGTGAGCACGACGGCGACCGGCACGGACACCACGAACGGGACGCCGTAGCCGAGCAGGATCGCATGGCTGTACGCGCCGATGGCGAAGAACGCGGCGTGGCCGAGGCTCACCAGGCCCGTGTAGCCGACCAGCAGCATGAGCCCGATGCCGGCGATGGCCCAGATGAAGACCAGCGCGAGTTCGCCGACGTTGTAGGGCGAGACGATCCACGGGGCGGCCAGCACGACCAGCCCGAGCAAGCCGTACCAGAACCGCTCGCCGCCATGGCGAAACACGTCGACGTCCTGGCCGTAGCGCGTGGTGAGAACGAAGCGCACGTCAGACCTTCTTCTGCTGCAACGACGCGAAGATGCCCTGCGGACGCACGAAGAGCATGATGAGCAGGATCGCGAACGCGCTCACCTCGCCGGCTCCCGGGGGCAGGTAGCGGCCCGCGAACTGTTCCGCGACCCCGATCACGAGACCCCCGACGATCGCCCCCGGAAGGCTGCCGAAACCACCGACGATGGCGGCCGCGAAGGCCTTGATGCCGACGAGGCCCATGTTCGGATCGATCAACGCGATCGGTGCGACCAGCATGCCTGCGGTCGCCGATATCGCCGCCGAAATGCCCCATACCAGCGAGGTCACGCGCTTGACCGGCACCCCGCTGTAGTACGCGGCAAGCTGGTTCTGTGACGCGGCCTGCATCGCGACGCCAATCCGCGAATAGCGAAAGAACAGCCATAGCGCGATGCACAGCACGCCCGTGCCGGCGATCACCACGAGGTTCTCGACGCCGAGCACGATGCGCCCCAGGCTCACGATTTCTCCCGCGAAGGGCACGTCGAGGGTCCGCGGTTCGTTGCCCCAGATCGCGCCTGCAACGGCGCGCAGGACGAAGCCCAAGCCGATGGTCAGCATCAGGACAGCGAACGGCGGCTCGCCGATCATCGGGCGCAGTACGCCCCGCTCGAGGCCCATGCCGAACGCCACCATGGCCACCAATGTCAGCGGTACGCCGAACACGAACGGCAGACCCATGAGATTGATAACGGTGAACGCCACGAAGGCTCCCACCATCATCAGTTCGCCTTGCGCGAAGTTCAGCATCTCGGTGGCCTTGTAGATCATCACGAAACCGAGCGCGATGAGGCCATAGACGCAGCCCTGCGACAGGCCGCTCAATAGCAGTTGGAGGACTTCACTCACTTGAGCACGCTCTCTTGGAGCGAGTTCGAATCAGCCGTCCGTCAGCCGACCCTCGTCGTCCCGGAATTCCGGTCCGTTGACGCGCACGCGGCCATCGCCGAACTTCGCGTCGCGATTGCGCAATGTGTCGCGCAGCCCGATCTTAGCCACCGACTCGCGAAACCCGAACGCGGCCTTGGCGTTGTGACCGCGGACGTCGTTCTCCGAGGCCATGCGCTGCAGCGTTCGCGCACCCATCAGTTCAAGGCCCATGTTGATGATGCGCTTATTGGTCGACAGGAGATCCGGGTCGATCTGGCAAAGCCGGTCCGCAAGTTGCTCGACCTCGTATTCGAGGTGCTCCTTCGGAACGGCTTTCAAGACTAGGCCGATCTGCTGCGCCTCCGCGCCCGTGATGCTGTCGCCGGTCAGCATCAGCCGCTTGGCCCACTGCGGACCGACGTTGTAGAGCCACATGTTGTTCGGCAACGCGCCGAGATCGCGCGCCGGCGGGAATCCGAACAGGGCGTCGTCGGCACAGATGACCATGTCGCACAGCAACGCCACGTCGGTGCCGCCCGCGAGACAGTAGCCGTGCACCTGGGCGATGGACGGCTTGTGCATGTCGAACAGCGCCATGCGGTAGCGCTGTGCGCGCTCAAGCTGCCAAGCGTCGTCGTCGATGCTGCGACCGCCGCGATAGGTGTTGTCCGACGATTGAATGCGCGACACCGGGATGTTGCCGTCGGCACCCGTGAGGTCGTAACCCGCCGAGAACGCGCGCCCCGCGCCCCGCAGGATGACGCAGTGCACGTCGGTGTTGTTGTCGGCCTCCCAGAGCGCCTCGTTGAGTTCCGACTGCAGCTTCAGCGACAAGGCGTTGAGCTTTTCCGGTCGATTCAGGGTAATCCGGGCGCGGCCGTCGGCGACCTCGTATTCGATGCTGTCAAATCCGCTCACTGATCCTCTCCGAGTGCGTTCTTACGGGGCGAAAACGTAGAGTACCGTTTGCCCGTTGGCCGTGAAAGCCGCACGCGCCACGGCGTTGACACATCGAGCCCGTGGTCACCCGGCGAGTCGGGCGACCTCCTCCTCGACGTCGCGTAGCTTCTCCTTGCCGAAATAGAGTTGGTCGCCGACGAAGAAGCTCGGTGACCCGAACACGCCGCGCGCGACGGCGGACTCGGTGTTGGCGATCAGTTCCTGCTTGACGTCCGGATCTTGGATTCCCGCAAGGATCTGGTCCACGGGCAAATCCGACGCCGCAAGGGCCTCGGCAACGACGTCGAGGTCGTCCATCTTGCGCTGCTCGACCCACATGTGCCGGTACACCTCGTCGACGTAACGGGCGAAAAAGCCCTCCCGCCGCGCGACGATCGCACCGCGCATGATGGTCAGGGTGTTGACCGGGAAATGCGGGTTCGGCACGTAGGCGGATACACCGTAGCGGCGAAGGAACCGGTCAGTTTCGATGCGTTGGTACTCGGGTTTGTTGCGGATTCCCTTCAGGGACACCGCGGGGGAGACGTTGTTGGTGGCTTTGAACACGCCACCAAGCAACACCGGCACGTACTCGAAGCGGATGCCGGTACGCTGCTCCGCGCCGGGGAGCGCGAGATGTGCCAGGTAGGCGTTGGGGCTGCCGAAGTCGAAATGGAACTCTACACGCGCTGCCATCAATCTCTCCTTGTCGTCCTACACACCCTTGAAGACGGGCGCTCGTTTGGCGAGGAACGCCGCGACGGCCTCCCGGTGGTCCTCGGTCTGTGCCGAACGCGACATCCGGTCCGCCTCCAAGGCCAGGCACGTGCGCAGGTCAGCGCCGAGGGCCCTGTTGAGGTTCTCCTTCATGTACCGCAACGCCACCGGCGGTCCGTCGGCGATGGTGCGCGCCAACTCCGCCGTGCGCTCGGCAAGCCGGTCGTCGTCGACGACCTCGTTGAAGATGCGGAGCGCCAAGCCCTCCGCAGCCCCGATGCGGCGGCTGGTGAAGAAGAGCTCCTTGGCCTTGGCGATACCGACGAGTTGCGGCAATAGCCAACTAGCGCCGTAGTCCCCCGACAGCCCGATGTTGGCGAACGCGGTGGTGACGAATGCGCTCTCGGCCGCGATGCGCAGGTCGCAGGCGAGCGCAATCGAGAAACCGGCACCCGCGGCCGGCCCCGGCAAGGCCGCAATCGTGGGCTTGGACAGGTCGAACAACCGCAGGGTGAGCGTCTCCTGCTTGCGCTGCAGTTCGCGCACGCCGTCCTGAAAGGTGCGTTTCACGGCACTCGGCGCACGTTTCGACCCCATGCCCGAAACGTCACCGCCCGCGCAGAATGCGGTTCCAGCGCCGGTCAGCACGACGACCCGGACTTCCGGGTCCTCGTCGAAGCGCAGCAGGGATTCGCGCAACGCCGGCGTCAGTTCGTCGGACAGCGCGTTGCGCTTATGCGGTCGATTCAACGTGATGGTCGCCACACCGTCTTCGATCTCGGCGAGCAATTGTTCGGTGCCGGTGTCTACAGACGCCATGCGCGAGCCCTAAGCGTTCGGTTAAAGCGGCGCCGGACACTACGCGAACGGCGCGGCGATGTAAAAGACTGCCACTCGAACGCGTGGCGTCCTGGCTAGCTGGCGAGCGAGTTTCGGGCGCTTGCGAACCGCGCGATGCCCAGTTCGCGACGCACGTCTTGGCCGAGTTCGGTCGTCATGTCGTCCACCGGGATTCCGGTGGCATCCGCGATGCGCACCATACGCTGAAAGTTCGCGGCGACGCCGGCGGCGTCTACGAGTACGGCGGAGCCGGCAGCATCGCGCAGGTCGCGGCGGGCGCAACGCAAGGCATCCTCGCCGCCGGTGGCAACGGCCTCGGCAAAACGCATCAGTTCCAAGCCGTATTCAATGCCCACGGCGGCGCTTTCGGGGTTGCCGTTGATGGCCTGGAGATCAACTTCCGTGGCCGTGGTCTGCGCGCTCACACGGAGCATCGTGGCATGGGAGTTCGTTCAGTAGAAGCACTCGTTGACCGCCGAGACCCGCCCGGCGACTAGCTCCATCTGCATGCGGTTGATGGACCGCGCCTCGTCCTTGACGAAGTTGCCCATGCCGGCAAACGACAGATACTGCGCCGCAGCGAGAGCACGCCAGTCGCGCACGGCGTCCGGCACCGCGCTGAGCGCGCGCACCACGTTAGCGGTACGCCCCCGTGGCCAAAGGTCGGCCTCCTCGCCGACACTGCCGTCGGGCGGCACCATCGGTACGAAGCCGGTGTTTTCGCGAAGCAGCGCCGGTCGGTAGCGGCTGATCGGACCCGGTTCCGGCGTTGGCAGCGGCTCTAGGTCGAGGCCCAAGGCGCGATGGAACTCGTCGATGCTGAACACGGCCACCACGATGCCGACAAGCTCCACGTAGGCTGGCTTGGACAACCCGGCCGCGACATTGCCGTCCACGTACCGCTTCGTCATTCGACCGGAGTCGGTGACGATCCGGTGAATGGCGTCCACGACCACGTCGGGAAGGTCGTGGTTCCCCGCGTGCTCGCCAGCAACCGCCGCCGGAATGAGGGCCGCCTTGCGCGCCGCGCACGGAGGACACGTCGGCGCATTGCGCGACTCTGCCGCGATGGCTACGCGCTCTTCGCCGGTCCACCAGCTTCCCGGCCGGGCCAGCGCCCGCCAATACGCGCCATGGGCCGCCGCGATGTCGCCGCGGACCGGATACGGTGAATGCGCATAATCGAACACGGCGACAGGCCCCCTCGGCGTCCGGTTCACTGTATGGCCGCGGAACTCATCCATCAAGCGCCGGCGGCGGAATCGGCGTACAGGCCGGCCTCGTGCGGCGCGCGCATCGTCTTCTTGCCTAGGATCAGGTCGGCCGCGCGTTCGGCGACCATGATGGTCGGCGCATTGAGGTTGCCGTTGGGAATCGAAGGGAAGGTCGAAGCGTCCACCACGCGCAAGCGTTCGAGGCCGCGAACTCGGCACTGCGCGTCCAGCACCGCCAGCGGATCGTCGTCGTCACCCATCCTGCAGGTGCATGATGGGTGGTAGGCGCTCTCGAGGTTTCGCCGTAGCCACTGGTCGATGTCGGCGTCTGTCGCAACGGCTGCGCCCGGCTGGATCTCGGCCCCGCGGTAGGGATCAAACGCCGGCTGGTTCATGATTTTCCGCGCCAAGTGGATGCACCGTGGCCACACGCGGACGTCGTCCCGGTGACCGAGGTAGTTGAAGCGAATCTCCGGCTCGGCGTCCGTATCGTCCGAGCGGATTGCGATCCTGCCTCGGCTTTTGGGCTTGTTGGCCCCCACATGGACTTGGTAGCCGTGTCCGCGGAAGGCCTTGGTGCCGTCGTAGCGTATGGCCGCGGGGAGGAAGTGCATCTGGACATCGGGCCAGGGCCGCGTCAGGTCGGAGCGCAGGAAAGCGCCAGCCTCGAAGTGGTTCGTACTTCCCAGTCCGTTCTTGCGCAGCCCTAGCAGCCAAGCGAGCCCGATCGCTGCCTTGCCGGCGGGGTTAAGCGCACCGTTGAGCGTGATTGGCTGAAGGCACGTGTACTGCACGATCGCCTCGAGGTGATCCTGGAGGTTCTGGCCGACGCCCGGCAGTTCGTGGCACAGCGTGACGCCCGCGTTGTCCAGGACATCCTTCGGCCCGATACCGGATCTCTGCAAGACGCAGGGCGACCCGACGGCTCCCGCCGCAAGGACGACGTCCGTCGCAGCCAAGACGGCGAACCGCCGGCCGCCGCGACGCACCACAACACCGGTCGCCGTCTTGCCGTCGAGCAGTACCTTCTCGACCGTAGAGTCCCTCATGACGTCGAGGTTCGCCCGATGTCTCGCCGGTTTCAGATACTCGCGCGCAGTCGACGAACGGACACCGGATCGAACCGTCATCTGCATGGCCCCGAAGCCGTCCTGTCGGAAACCGTTGGCGTCGTCGGTTCGCCCATGGCCCGCCTGCAAGCCCGCCTCGACAAACGCGGAGTACAGCGGGTTGCGCGCCATGCCGTTCCCGGCGCACGTCGCGATCGGGCCGTCGCCGCCGCGGTAGGTGTCGGCACCGCCGCACCAACTCTCCGCGCGTTGGAAGTAAGGCAGGCAGTCCCGGAAACCCCATCCCGCCGCACCGAGTTGTTCCCACTCGTCGAAGTCGCGCCCATGACCGCGCACGTACACCATGCCGTTGATCGATGACGATCCGCCGAGGCCTTTGCCACGAGGGCAGGCCAGTCGGCGCCCCTCGAGTCCGGGTTCCGGCGCAGACACGTAACCCCAGTTCAGGCGGCCGACGTTCATCGCGTACGAGAACGCGGCCGGCATGCGGACCAGCAGGTTGTTCGCCCGTCCCCCGGCCTCGAGCAGCAGCACGCGGTTAGCCGGGTTCTCGGACAGGCGGCTCGCCAGCACGCAGCCAGCCGAACCGGCCCCCACCACGACGTAGTGGTAGCCGCGCACCGACGCCGTCCTCGACAAGCCCGCTTAAGGGCCGGCGTCGCGCAGGAAGTCCAACAGCAGCCGCACCGCCTCGGCGGGCTGTTCCTGCTGCACCCAGTGGCCGGCGCCCTCGAGTAAGTGCACGCCGCGGAAGTCCGTGCAGACCTCGTCGCGCATCCGCTCCAAGGCACCCGGGCTCTGGTAGACGCCCCAATCCGATGCGCCGGAGATGAACGTCGACGGCTGATCGATGGTCCGGCCGGCGAACAGTTGCTGTTCCTCCAGGCCGATGGCGCCCGAACGATAGTGGTTCAGGCCGCCCTGGAACCCAGTGCGCTCGTACTCCGCTGCGTAAAGGGCCAGTTCTTCGTCAGGCAGCCACGCATTCGCCGCCACGGCGTCCGCCGATGGCATGTGCTTCGCGACGGTCTCCGCCATCCCTTCGGCGGCGTCCATCACGTAGTAGGTCGGCATCTTGGCCATCTCCGCGGCGTTGCGGCCACCGAGCCGGAACGGCGCGTTGTGCGGCCAATCGGCGCTCTTGACGTGATAGTAGGCACGCAGAAACGCCTGTACCCCCTGCGGGGCTCGCCACAGGTTCGGGTTGGCTTCGCGGGTCTGATAATACTGTTGGTAGTGCTTGCGCGGTCGCGGCAGCGCCGCGAGGTCTTCGAACAACGACGTGCGGCCAGCAGCGCCACGCTCACCGGCATCGGCTTCCGGCAGCCGCGGCGGTCCCGCGAACGGTGCGCTCATCAGCGCCACCGACGTGAACACGTCCGGGCGAAGCACCGCACACCACGCCGCGATCGGCGATCCGAAGTCGTGGCCGACCACGGCAACCGCGCGGTGCTGCAGTGCGGCAACCACGCCGAGCACGTCGCGCACGATGTTGAACCGCCGATACGACGCCAAGTCGCCGTCGTAGTCGGTATCGGCTCCCGTCGTGCGTCCATAGCCGCGCAGATCCGGTGCGAAAACGTGGAAGCCGGCCTCCGCCAACGGCGCCATGACGTGCCGCCAGCTATAGGCAAGCTCCGGGAAGCCGTGCAGCAACAGCAAACCCGGCCCGTCGACACGGCCCGCCTCGAGGACGTGCACTCGCAAACCGTTGATGCTAGGGAGGAATCGACTGCGGATGCCCGCCGGCAGCACACCGGCGTCGAGCGGCTCCATCAACTCGTCCACTTGCGCGAGCCGGTCACTCGGCTAGTTGCTTCTCGACCACCCGGGCGAAGAAGCTCGCGCCGGTAGCAAGCGCCGAGTCGTTGAAGTCGTAGCCGGGGTTGTGCACAGGCCGAGAATGCTCGTCGTCGGAGTTGCCGATCAGCAGGTAGCAGCCGGGCACTTCCTCGAGCATGAACGAGAAGTCCTCCGAACCCGTCCCGGGCTTGAGGTCTCGGTTGACCTGTTCGACACCGACCAGGTCCGCGCAGACGCCCGCAGCCACGTCCGCCGCGCGCGCGTCGTTCACGACCGGGTGGAAGACGGTGCGAAAGTCCACGGTCGCCTTGGCCCCGAACCCGGCTGCGACACCGTGCGCAAGCTCCGTCACCCGTTCCGAGATCTGCTCCATGACCGACGTCGAGAACGTCCTGACCGTGCCCGACAGGCGCGCAGTCGCCGGAATGACGTTGTAGGCATCGCCGGCGTGGAACTGCGTCACCGACACGACGGCCGCCGTCGCCGGCGCCATGTTGCGCGCGACCACGCTTTGCAGCGCGGTCACCAACCCGGCGCCGGCAACCACCGGATCGACGCCATGGTGAGGGTGTGCGCCGTGGGCTCCCACGCCCTCGATGTCGATGTCGAAGAACGCTCCTGCGGCGGCCACGACGCCCTCCTTGACGCCGAACTGTCCGAGAGGCATGCCCGGCGCGTTGTGCATCGCAAAGATCGAGTCGCACGGGAAGTCCCGGAACAGGCCGTCATCGATCATCGCGCGCGCGCCGCCAATGCCCTCCTCCGCCGGCTGGAAGATGAAGTTCACCTGGCCGCGGAAGTCGCGCGTCTCGGCCAAGTACCGAGCGGCCCCCAGCAGCATCGTCGTGTGCCCGTCGTGACCGCAGGCATGCATGTGGCCGTCGTGGCGGGAGCGGTGCGCGAACGTGTTCTCCTCGGTGATCGGCAATGCGTCCATGTCGGCACGCAGGCCGATGGACCGCGTCTCGTTGCCGACCCGCAGGACCCCGACAACGCCGGTACCGCCGACGCCTCGCGTCACGTCAACGCCGAACTCTTCGAGTTTGCGCGCCACGAAATCCGCAGTGCGCTCCTCCTCGAAACCGAGTTCCGGATGCGCATGCAGGTCGCGGCGCCAACGGGTGAGTTCGTCCTGCTGCCTGACAATGTCATCGATCAAGGCCACGATGGCTCCTCGCTTGCTTCGTGCCTCGACAATGAAACCACAGTTGACCTGGTGATCCTTGCCGTCAGGTTTCATAACATGCCCGCTCGACTCTTCGAGGCATCCCCATGGCAGACCGATTGCGCGGCAAGCGGGTTCTCGTCACCCAGGCGGCAGATTACATGGGGCCTGCCACGGTGGACGTGTTTCGCGAAGAAGGGGCCGACGTGGTCGCCGACGACGCAACGCGAACAACGGCCGAGGCTTGTCGAAGCGTCGTAGCGGAAACCGGCCACATCGACGTTCTGGTCGCCAACCTCGCATCCCCGAACTTCAGCGGCTTGACCGTCGACGAACTCGCCGACGACGACTGGCGCACGCCGTTCGCGCTCCTCGTTGATCCACTCCACTGGTTCACCCAGGCGGTCTTGCCAAAGATGATCGAGCGCCGGGCCGGCAAGATCGTGGTGTACGGCAGCGCGACCGCACTGCGCGGCCTCAAGACGGTGGCCGCCTACTCCGCCGCACGCGCAGCCCAAGTTGGCTACGTCCAGGCCGTCGGGGTCGAAGTGGCACCTCACAACGTACAGGTGAACCTGATCGCCCAGAACTACGTCGAGAACCGCGAGTACTACCCGCCTGAACTCATGCAGAAGGAGTCCTTCGTGCGCTCCCTCAAGCGGCAGGTTCCCGCCGGTCGGCTCGGCACCGCCCGGGAGGATGCCCTGTTCGCGCTGTTCCTCGCCAGCGACGAAAGCGGGTTCTTTGCCGGCCAGGCGTTTCCCTTCGCCGGCGGCTGGGCACAGCGGTAAAACTGAAAGCAGCCCTGCTTGCCACCGCCGTCGCCTGCGCTGGTGCCACCGCCGCCGATCCGGCCACGCACTACCAGCAACGCTGCGCGGCCTGCCACGACCAGCCTGCCGACGCCAAGACGCCGACGACGGACGCACTGCGTCGATTGAACGCACTGCGCATTTGTTGTAACGAGACCAGGCAATGGAAGTAATCAGGAAAGTCACAGCATACGTGACGCGGATCAGCGAGGCCGGCGTTCCGGAGCTGCTGGTGTTCAAGCCGCAAGACGTTGGCGTTCAAGTACCAGCGGGTACCGTCGAAGAAGGCGAGTCGTACGAGTTCGCAGCAGACCGGGAGGTCGCCGAGGAAACGGGCCTCACGTCGTTTGAACGCGTTCGCTTCCTTGCGTCGATCGAGGTGCCGTTGACTGACTCCAGCCGTGCACCGGTTCGGGGTTCCATGCTTTATCAGGAACCTGCTCGCGAAACACCTCTCGACTTCGAAGTTCCGCGCGCCCATTGGCTGGAGGTAGTCGAACGTCAGGGCGATAGTGCAAAAGTCAGACTGTCGGGTAAGGAGGGATGGATCCCTGCCGGGATTCTGGCCGGTCGAATGGATCGGTCGTTTTTTCACTTCCGTACGTCCGAGACAACGCCCGACAGGTGGGAGGTAAAAGACGGGGACCACGATCCGTGGCTTTGCTACTGGATACCGCTCGAACCCCGCCCTGATCTTGACCACGAGTTCGAAGAGTGGGAGCGGCGGCTCCATCGACTCGTGCTGGATAGCGTCGCCGAAATGTGACGTGGGGCGCGTGACCCGGCTGTGACCTATGGTGCCACGGACTATGAGACGGTCAATGGGGTCGCCGGCCACGACGGTGCCATCGACAGCCCCGGCATCGTCGCTGTCGACAATCTCGTCATCGTCCCGTCGGGCTACGGCATGTTCGGGCAGATGCCCGGCAACGTGCTGTTGGTGTTCGAGATTCCCCGGTCACCCCAAGACTCGGCCAGCAAAGCCGGTGCAAAATGCAGCGGACCAACCTCGGTCCGACGAACAAGGAGACGACGCATGAGCGACGAAGTCCACCCCTTCCGCATCGAGATCCCCGACGCGCAAATCGAGGATCTGCGCGCACGCCTCGGGCGCACGCGCTTCCCCGACGCCGAACCCGTCGACGACTGGAGCCAGGGCATTCCGGAGAGCTATGTGCGCGAGCTCTGCACGTACTGGCGGGACTCGTACGACTGGCGTTCAATCGAGACCCGACTGAATGCGTGGCCGCAGTACAAGACCGAAATCGACGGCGTGGGCGTCCATTTCCTGCACGTCGAGTCACCCATTGCCACAGCGACGCCGTTGGTTCTGACCCACGGCTGGCCCGGCTCGATCATCGAGTTCGTGAAGGTCATCGAGCCGTTGACCAACCCTTTGGCCCATGGCGGTAGCGAGGCCGATGCTTTCCACCTCGTGCTACCCACCATTCCAGGCTACGGTTTCTCCGACAAGCCGACGACGACCGGCTGGGGCGTCGACTGCGTCGCAAAGGCCTGGACTACGTTGATGGCTAGGCTCGGCTATGCGCGCTATCTCGCCCAGGGCGGCGACTGGGGCGCCGCGATCACTTCGTCGATCGGTGCCCACGACCCCGAGCATTGCATCGGCTTGCACACCAACATGGCCATCGTCGCGCCACCGGCCGAGATGATGGCCGAGCCGACCGAG
The DNA here is from genome assembly GCA_965203685.1 of Candidatus Azotimanducaceae bacterium. Lineage (GTDB taxonomy): Bacteria > Pseudomonadota > Gammaproteobacteria > Pseudomonadales > Azotimanducaceae > VXYL01. Next base: position 1,893,918 of record OZ241908.1, on the reverse strand, counting down.
GAGGAGCAGGACGCGATGGCCGCCCGGCAGTTCTACACGGACTGGGACTCGGGCTATTCCAAGCAGCAGAGCACCCGCCCGCAGACCCTAGGCTATGGGCTGGTCGACTCCCCGGCTGGCCAAGCCGCGTGGATCGTCGAGAAGTTCTACCAATGGATGGACTGCGACGGCCATCCCGAGAACGTCCTCACCCGCGACGAGATCCTGGACAACGTGATGTTCTACTGGCTCACAGGGGCCGGGGCTTCCTCCGCGCGCCTTTACTGGGAGAGCTTCGCGCGCGGATCCATGGACGACGTCCACGTGCCGGCTGGCATCAGCGTTTTCCCCAAGGAGATCTTCAAGACGTCGCGCCGCTGGGCGGAAACCCGCTTCAAGGACCTGCGCTACTTCAACCGGCTCGACAAGGGCGGCCACTTCGCCGCTTTCGAGAGACCGGACGCATTCGTACGCGAGCTTCGGGCTTGCTTCGCCACGATGCGCTGATGCCGTGCCCTTGATGCCCGCCTGGGCGGCGAGGTCGCCCGTTGCCCATCTCGCCACGGTGGGCGAACCACACCCGCACGTCGTGCCGGTGGTGTTCTGCGAAGTCGCCGGGGCGATCTACGTGCCCATCGACGGCAAACCCAAGTCCGGGCGCCGCCTGCAACGGCTCGCCAACATCGAACGCAACTCGGCTGTGTGCCTCTTGGTGGACATCTACGCCGACGACTGGTCGAAGCTCCGCTGGCTTCGCGTCGACGGTGACGCCTGTGTGACGGCGACCACGGAGACGGTGGCCGGGGCACTGCGCGCCAAGTATCCCCAATATGCGCGCACGGCTGTCGGAACGCATGCGATCCGGATCACTGTGCAACGGGTTCGCACCTGGCGGGCCGACGGTGGAGCGGACGACGTCGGCACGTAGAGCGACCAGCCAATCGAATCGACGGGGCGTGTCTCGCCCGCGCGCGGTGGAAGGCTGTTAGCATTCGCACCGACTTCACCGCCTTAGGCCCGCGAGTTGAGCGACCACACCACAAGACATGACTGGGAACTCGGCGAGGTTCTCGCCCTGCTCGATGCACCGCTAAGTGACCTCCTTTTCGAGGCCCAATCGGTTCACCGTCGCCATCACCGCGCCAACGAGGTGCAGATCAGCACCTTGCTCAGCATCAAGACCGGCGGCTGTCCCGAGGACTGTAAGTACTGCCCCCAAAGCGTTCACTACGATACCGGCCTTGACGCCCACGCCTTGCTGCCGCTTGACGATGTCGTGGCCGCTGCGGAGAAGGCTCGGGACGCCGGTGCCACGCGCTTCTGCATGGGTGCCGCTTGGCGCAGCCCGACCAACTCGCAGACTCGCAAAGTTGGCGAGATGGTCGCCGCGGTCAAGGAAACGGGCATGGAGACCTGCGTCACGCTCGGCATGCTCACGACCGAGCAAGCCGCCGAACTCGCCGATGCCGGCTTGGACTACTACAACCACAACCTCGACACGTCGCCCGAGTATTACGGCGAGGTCATCACCTCGCGTGGCTACCAGGACCGGCTGGATACGCTGGCCGCCGTCCGCGAGGCCGGCATCAACGTCTGCTGCGGCGGCATCGTCGGCATGGGCGAGACGCGGCACGACCGGGCCGGGCTCTTGAGGGAACTCGCCAACCTGCCCGAACACCCGGAGTCCGTACCGATCAACAACCTGGTCCAAGTGGAAGGAACGCCGTTGCACGGCACCGACCTGCTCGACCCGTTGGAGTTGGTCCGCTGCATCGCCGTGGCGCGGATCCTGATGCCGGAGTCCGTGATCCGGTTGTCTGCGGGCCGCACCGATTTGAGCGCCGAGGCACAAGCGCTGTGCTTCATGGCTGGTGCCGGGTCCATTTTCTGCGGCGACCAGTTGCTGACCACGCCCAATCCCCGCTTCGACGACGACATGGGGATGTTCGACAACCTGGGAATCAAAGCGACCGTGGCGTAACGGCGCATGGCTGCGCGGGCATAGCGGAACGATGCGTCGCTTCGACGACATTCCCGACGATTACGAGGCCGTGATCGGCACTTGGGAACTGACCGCCGAAGACATCATCGCGTTCGCGCGCACATGGGATCCTCAACCGTTCCACATGGATGTCGAGGCGGCAAAGCGATCGCCATTCGGCGGCTTGGTGGCATCCTCGGCGCACCTGTTCGCCATCTGCACACGCCTGTTCTTTGACAGCGACGACCGGATCGCGGTGCTTGCCATGCTCGGCAAGGACAAGCTCCGCCTGCCAGAACCGGCCCGGGCTGGCACGACGTTGACCTACAGCACGCGGTGCATCGGCAAGCGCGCATCGTCGAGCCGCCCGACCACGGGGATCATCACACTCGCCGACACGGTAACGGACAGCGGGAATGCCACCGTGCTGACCCAGGAAGTGACGCTGATGGTGGCAAGGGGGCCTTGACGTGCCCGACGCCGTGGTGGGAGTAACGGAGGCCGAGGCGACAGCGCAGCGACTGCTCTCCGAACACGGCGCCTATTCACCGATCGAACTGTTGCTGGCAACCAATAGCCTGAGCTACGAAGACTATCGCGCGTGGCGAACAGGCGAGCGCCACACCTTAGACGACGTCTTGGCGGCCGGTGTTGAGGAGACGCGGCGTTTGGTCGAAGACATACGGTCGTGGGCACGCTCGCTGCACCTACACCCCGACCACGTACCGTTCTACGGCGTCGAGGAGAATGCCGGCATCGAACTGACCGCCTCGGCCGACGAGGATCTGGACACCCTCTTGCACACCGAATACCGGGCGCAGGCGGACCGCCGACAGACGGACATTTTCCTGGACGCGAGCGGGATGATGGCGGCCAACGACCTAGTGTCCGCCCTCTCCAGCCGCGACGCCGACGGCGCCAAGGCACGGCTCGAGCACCTCGTCCGAGTGGACTCCGGTCACTGGATGCTTGCCGACGCGACGATTCTCGTCGAGGCGCTAGCCGAGCGACCGCCAGCACAACGCGCCGAGGCACTGCGCACGATGGCGGCGCTCGAGCAGCGGTGGTTGCCGGCGGCCGGCGCCGTGCTGCGCAGCGGCGCGCGCGACTTCGTGACCCCGGTTTGGCGTGGCATCGGCACAGCCCTCGACGACGGTACACCGTACAACGCCGACCGACCCAAGGAACACGCGAGCTTCGCGTACGCGCACGGCCTCGATTGGGCAAACGTCCGGCGTGTCGTGACCGAAGTGCCGAACCATCGAACCGAACCGGCGCTTATGGAGCAGTTGGCGGAGGCGGAGTGGCGGCTGCGCAACCGTCGAGAAGCGGTTGCCCTGTGGTTCGCTCTCTGCTGGGTCGACCCCGACCACTTCGCCACTGCGGTACACGCGGCCCGATTCCCGGACTCGGTCGTACGCAAGTCCTGGTGGCGATTGCAGGACCAGGGTTGGCCGGGACCGCAGGCCGCAGCTTGGCTGCCGGCATGGATGGTGCTCGACGAACCCAGCATTGGACGGACGTTCAAGCCGACCCAAGGGATGAGCGCGCCCGAGCGCGCATTCGATCTGCTGCTCCGGCTCCAGGCTGGCGGCAGCGACCGGGAAGACATCGACAACCGGCGGGCGTTGCAGGAACTCCACCCGGGGCTGTTCGACCGCTATCTCGACTCCCTCGACACTTGAATATGTCCGACGACCGATCCAGTCCCGGTGACAGGCTCATGTACATAAAGGTCAGAGCACAGACGGTCGTCGAGAGGGGAAGCCTCTATGAAGCCGTCCGCTGGGCTTGGAGGGTGAATCCCGCTCGCGCGGAGGCGGCGGACTGGGTGGTTGCCGTGGTCGATGGCATCTGCCGCGGCGTGTACGAGGTCCACAGGTGGGAACCTTCCCAGAGGAATCCCGGCCGCTACGAGTTCATCGGTCGAGAACTCGATGACGAGGGCGAGGTCGCGCGGCAATACATCGGGAAGCCGATCCCCAAACAATACCGGCGGCGAGGGGTGGCAAACCCAATCCTGTATGGGTGGTAGTCCGGCGACCTGCCCTGCCCACGTCCACCGGAACTCCGAGCCCGGCTAGTTGAGCTCCACGCCGACGTACACCTGTCGCGGCATTCCCGGGAAGTAGCGGTAGCTGCCAAACGCATAGTCGGCGCGGTCCGCATAGGCCGTGTCGAGCAGATTCACCAGTCGTGAGAACAGGCGGACCCGCGGGGTCACGTTCCACGAGCCGCGCCAATTGAGCAGGGTGTGGCCGTCGTAGTGCGCCGTGTTGGCGGCATCGACCGCGTGCGAACCGACGTAGACCGCCTCGAATTCGGATACGGTGTCGCCGGGCGCCCAACGCCAACGTGCGCTGCCAAGCCAACGTGGCGCCGTGTCGACATCGTTGCCGTCCACGATCTGCTCGCCGCGACCGGCGGCTCGCGTGAAGGCATAGGTGTGCCGCGCGTAACTCGCGACGAGATCGACCGCGTGGGTGGCCGCCAAGCGCCAGCGCAGATCCGCTTCGATGCCAGTGGATTGCGTCTCGCCGTCGCTTAAGTTGTACCCGTTCGCGTCGCGGAAGATGAGATCCGCCGTCGTCTCCGCGTAGACCGTCAAGTCGAGGTCGACAGCGAGCCCGGCCATGCGCAGACCGGCCTCCACCGAGCGTAGCGTCTCGCTGTCGAGGTCGGCGACGGTCTGGCCCTGCTGCAGCCGGTACAGTTCCGTCGTCTGCGGTGGACGAAAGCCGTGGCCGGCGACGACATAGAGCGTGTTCCCGGGTTGCAGCGCGACCTCGAGGCCGACCCGACCCGCCAGGTTCGTGAAGGCGTCGCTCCGGTCAGCCGGACGCGTGTACAGGCAGCCGCCGAAACCGCAGGCACTGCCGTCGTCCTTGGTGTTGCCAACCAAGTGACGGTTGTCGTAGTCGTAACTATTGCGTTCAGCGCGGACACTCATCACGAGGTCCACCGAGTCGCCGAGGTCCAAGTCCGCGTCATAGAAGGCTGCCACCGTCAGTCCGCTCACGCGGTAGTCGTAGTGCGTTCCCGACGGTCGCGTGGCAACCAGGAAAGCAGAACCGGTGGTCGGGCCATCCTGGCGCTCCGAAAGACTCGCCTCGAAACCTTCCAGCATCGCGCCAGCCGTCCAGCGCCACTCGCCATCGCCACGCAGCTTGAGCTGGACGCCCGTGCTCGACTGGGCGTTGCGCTCAAGCGGTTGACCAGGCAGGAAGTGCTGCAGGAACGCCATCGAGGAACGGCGGGCGTAAGGCGTGATGGTCCACTCCCGTCCACTGGCCAACGTCCGTCGCCAAGCCGTGGTGCCGCGCATTGACCAAGCATCCCGATACGCTTCGGGATTCGGATTGGTGCGCCGCGACGGCGAGTCGTAGACCTCGAACCCGCGAACGTAGCCGCCCGTTTCCTGGTTGAGTAGAGTGGCCGACGCCGTGCTCGTCACGTCCCATCCGCCGACGGTCTGCAGGGCGCTCGCGACGAGCTTGTGCTGACCAAAGCCTGTCTGGTCCCGGTACCCGTCCGTGGTCGTGGACAGCGCGTCGATCCGCCAAGTGTCGCGGCCGGCCCTGGCACGCGTCTGGGAGTAGCCATACGGTCCAATCTCAAGGCTACCGGCTAAGCCGTCCGCGGACGTCGCGGTCACGGTGTTGATTGCGCCATGCAAGGCATTGCCGCCGAACAACGCGCTCGCAGGACCGCGGACGACCTCGATCGCGTTCGCGAGTTCGGTGTTCATCTCGAACAGGTTGTTGATGTTGCAGAATCCGGATGGGCGAATCGGGACGCCGTTCTCGAGCAGAAGGAAGCCGCCACAGGCCCCCGGTCCGGCGAGCACGCCGGAACGGATCGCGGTCAGGTGCTCCTGCCCTGACGCACGTGCAACCCAAAGGCCGGGCACGCGGACCAGGATCTCGTTCGGATGGTTGGCGCGCACCAGAGCGATCGCGTCTTCGTCAACCTGCGCCACGCTTGCCAATGCACCCTGGGCTGCCGCCACCGAAGCGTCTGCCCGGACGACAATCTCCTCGATCTCCGTCGCGGCCTCTTGGTCGCTATCGTCCTCCGCCGCAGCGGTGCAGCTGAATAGGACGGCAGCCAAGCTCGCGACGCTGCGCACGGTCATGCGGATTCACCTTCGCAGAATGCACGAATGCCATCGAGGGGGGCATCGGCCTGTTCTATCTCGTCGTCGAGGAGCATGGTCGTCCGACGTGCCGAATCGTAGGTCGGCCATTCCGGCACAAGTTCGTTGTTGGGATCACCGTGCCGGGCAAACGCCAGGTAGCTGGCCATCACCCGTGTCGACAGTCGGGCGACGCCTTCATCTCGACCGCAAAAACGCTGCATCGCTGGTAACTCGTGGGTGCCCCAAACAAACGGGATGTCCAGCGAGTGGCAGGCCCCCAAGCGACCATCGCGTGCCGGGGACTCCCGGTCGAAACGGTACATCCACACGCTCGGCGTATGCTGGGCATGGCACTCGGCCGTACGGATCGCCGGCAAGCGGAACATGCGATCGGTGCTGATCGCCGCCCAGACATCGAGGGGTTCAACGGACAACCCGGCCTCGCGGCGGTCGCTCTCGTAGCAGGCAATGGCCCGCTCGGCTCGCTCGCCAAAGGGGTCGCGGGCGAGCGCCACGAGCGCATCTCTGTCCATGTTCGCGAAGCGTTCGTTGAAAACCGTGAAGAGCGTCGACTCGTCGCGTGTGTGGCCGATCAAAAGCGGCATGCCGGACGTGAACCGGCCCTCGCCGAGCACCTTGCGCGCATCCTCCGGCAACACCACGCCGTCGCGAGTCGGCGCCCAACGTGCCCCGGGAACACGCGACTGGCAGGCGAGGATGTCTGTGGCGGGCACGTCGCGCAGTCGATCGAAGGAGCCCCCCGTCAGCTCCCGTGCGAGAGCGGTGGCCGTCTCTTCGCCGGCGGATGCCGTCACCTGCTCGGTCAGCGAGCCGCTCATCGGAACAGCCTTGTCGAAACAACCGTCGGCCGCTGGCATCGCCATCAACTGCGCGATGTCGAAACCGCCAGCGGACTGACCGAAGACGGTCACGTTATTCGGATCGCCGCCGAAAGTCGCGACCTCCGCGCGTACCCATCTGAGCGCGGCCACCTGGTCGAGGAGCGCTTCGTTGCCGGTGGCGCCAAGCGCGGGCGCGTGCAGGAACCCCAACGCGCCGAGGCGGTAGTTGACGGTGACGACGACCACGTCGCCGATCCGTGCGAGGTGTTCGCCGTTGACCCGCGGTTGCGAGCCCGCGCCAACGGTATTGCCGCCGCCGTGGATCCACACCATCACCGGACGCTTGCCATCGTCTAGGCCGGGCGTCCACACGTTCAGGTAGAGGCAGTCCTCGCTGGTTTCCCCCGTAGCTATGCCGATCAGTTCACCGACATCCCCGGGGATCGTCGACTGGATGGCGCAAGGGCCGAAAGACCGCGCTTCGCGGATGCCCGGCCACGCCTCGGGTGCCTCCGGCGCACGCCAGCGCAAGTCGCCGACCGGTGGCTTGGCGAAGGGGACGCCCTTGAAAACGACGACGCCATCCGTCTGCGCACCACAGAGGCGTCCGTAGGAAGTCTCGACGACGGACACCGCCTTAGGCGCCGAACCGATACCGCAGTTTCACTATCAAGAGGTCGACGATCGGCCGCGTCAAGGCGTCGTTGAACATGTCGCCGAACGGGTCGTCGTCCTCGGTGAACGCATTGCTACCCCGCGTATAGACCACGAACAGGTCCGACAAAGGTGCGATTTCCCACCGATACCGGAACTGCGCGGTCAACCGGTTGATATTGAGGCGGGAGCCGTCGGACGGATCCTCGTCAACCTGTACCAGCCTTCCGTCTTCCCCGGTGGGTATGCGCCAGAACTCGCGTTCCTCGGCGCGGATGCCCGCCCACTGCATGGTGAGGCGAAGCTGTTGGCGCGCGGTCAGGAAGAGATCCATAGCCAATTGCGGCTGCCAGCCGGCGGCTTCGTAGGTCGCGAAGTCGCGGCCGCCCTGCCACAGCAGCCAGGACTTCTGATCCGTGCGCGTCAGGTCGAAATCCAGGGAGAAACGGTCCATCGGCTTGTAGGTGAACCCGGCACTCAATCTGCGCATGGCATCCTTGATCTCTTCCTGCATCCAGTTCACCTGGACGCTCCACGCGAACGCCTTACTGCTGTCGGTGCCGTAGCTCAAGTTCGCCATGGCCCTGGGGCGGACCTTGAACGCGCCGTTGCCGCGGCTCTCAAGATCCTCCCACTGCGGCGTGAAGTAGTTGACCATTACGCGCAACTGGTCACGGTTGTGGAACGTGAAGCTGTTGCCGACGAACGCGCCCGCCTGCACGACCTGGCCAGCATCGTTGACGTAGCGCCCCACCGCCGCGTTGACCGACAGGCGGCGCAGCCAGCCGAGGTTGGCGCTGGACATCCATAGGCCGTAGCGGCCGCCGATCATGTCGTTGCGGCTCAGGAACCCGAGATCGTTGATGTCGAGTGACCGATCCTGGTAGTCGAACTCCAGCATGTGCGTGAGGCCTTGGCGCTGGGTGTACTGCAGATCGGTCCAGAGCCCGTAGCCCGCCGTACCGTCGACATCGCTCATCATGCCTTGCACGTCGGTGCGCCACTTGCCGTTACCGCTCAGGTGGTGCCCGTCAACGCCGTGTACCGCGGCATTGACCGACGGATGCTCGACCAGCGTGCCGAGATAGCCGATCGATTGGCGGCCGGCGCCGGTGCGCTCGTAAAGGACGCGCGCCACGCCGAAGTCGCGGCCCACGCCGTGGACGGAGACCGGTGTGCCGTCGTCGCGTTCGCCACGCAGCACCGGGTCGTCCTCGAAGGCGGTGAGGACGCCGTAGCGCACGGGCCCGTTCTCGCCGGTCACCTTGGCCGCGCCGAGCAACGTGGTTGGCAGTGAGCGTTCGTGGCCCTTGACCGTGACGTCGTCCGGCACTTCGATGCCAACGGCAGCGCCGCCGATGCGGCGGGTATTGAGCAACGTCGACGGCGTACTGAAGAAAGTGGATCGGGTGCGCCGCGCCCCACTGCCGCCGGAACCACTGAAAACCCGGGACCGCGGGGAGGTCGTGAAGATCTCGCTGCCCTCCATGAAGAACAGGCGCTTCTCCGGGAAGTAGGTCTCGCGGGCCGTCAGGTTCACGACGACGTCATCGGACTCGACGGCTCCGAAATCGGGACGCGCCGCGGCCGTGACCTGGAGATTCGACGACGGACGCCAGAAAAGGTCGAAGCCGGCGTTGTAGATTTCCTCGCCACGCGTGTTGTTCATCGTGGTGGCGGTATAGGGAAACAGGGCCAACTGCTGCTTCGGCTGCACGCCCGGCAGCCGCATCTGCTGCAGCGCGGACATGAACCGAGCGCCGGTGAACGGCAGCGCCGGCCATCCCCATTGCTCGTCGATATAGGCAACCTTGCGGCTGGTATACATACCCATCGCGCGTTCGCCGTCGCCCGGGGGCATGGTCATCATCGACCAAGGCAGGAACGCCTCCAGGCTCCAGCCGTCGTCGAGTTGGGCGGTCGCGCTGTTCCACGGTCCGTCCCACTCGCGTGTGAAGGTGCGCTCCGGGGCCACTTTGCCGTCAAGGACGGAGCCGCCGAGGTTGATGTTGAACCAATAGCCGTAGCGTCCCTCGCCGGACGTGTCGAGGGTGATTCCCCATCCGTCGCGGTTGATGTAGGTGTCGCGCGAAGACAACCGCGCGATCAAGGTGTCCGGCGGCTGTTCGTTCCAGACGCCGACATAGAGCCCGCGGTCGGTATAGAGGTAGCGGGCCACGGTCCTGAACCGTGTGCTCGCGAGTGTATCCGGCGACACCACGACCATGTTGTCGTAGCCCGGAACTTCGCGCCAGACCGCCTCGTCGAGGTGGCCGTCGAGTTCGATCTCGACGGTGTCGTAGCGGGGCACCACGATGGCTTCCCCATCGCCCGAGTCGGCGACCAGGCGAAGGCTGTCACCGACGCCGATCGGCCGCGTCGGCCCGATCTCGGCGACCAGCGGTGCAGCCGGACCGCCAACCGGCAACGTCGCGGCTGCGGGAGCCTCCGTGCGACGTGGCGGGGCCGTACTGGGCAGGGCGATCGGCCCGCTTGTTGCCAACGCCGCCTGTCGGGATAGAGCGGACTCCTTCCTCTGGGAAGGCGCGCCAGCCCAGAACCAGGCGTCGGCGTAGCCGACGGCCTTGCCTCGCTCGATCAGCGCTCGAATGGCACTCGGCGAGTCGCCTTCCCCGGCGATCACACGGATGCTGGTAGCACCGTTCACCGCCACCCGGACGGTACGTGCGTCGGGCGCCACTTCGGCAGCAACGCGCTCGCGTAAGGCCTCTGCCAGCGTCGGGCTTGCGAAACTGCCGAACACCGCCGCGCCTGCCCCGAAACCATCGACCGCTGCGAGGGCTGCAACCCAGACAAACGCCGTCGCTAGCCGACGCATAGAAGCTCCCGGGGGAAAACCCGCGAGTATACCGCAATCGTGCTCCGGCGATCTTTCGCGTGACGCGGCGGGGGAGCCGACCGTGGCCCGCCCCCAGGCTAGGTGCTCAAGGCAGCTAACTGCGCCCGAAGTTCTCGTCGTAGTTGCGCAGTTCCGCGCGCCCGACGACCAAGTGGTGTACCTCGTCGGGACCGTCGGCGATTCGCAGGGTGCGCTGACCGGTGTACATGCCTGCCAGCGGCGTCCACTGCGAGACGCCGGCGGCACCGTGCATCTGGATGGCCTGGTCGACAATCTGGCAGGTGCGTTCCGGGACCATGGCCTTGACCATGTGCACCCAGACCCGGGCCTCGCGATTGCCGAGAACGTCCATCGCCTTGGCCGCCTTCAGGACCATCAGCCGCATGGCCTCGATCTCGATGCGGGCGCGCGAGACCAGTTCGAGGTTCTTGCCAAGCTGGACGAGCGGCTTGCCGAAGGCTTCGCGTGACATGCCACGTCGCACCATCAGGTCCAAGGCGCGTTCCGCCTGGCCGACCGAGCGCATGCAGTGGTGGATCCGGCCCGGCCCTAGGCGTCCCTGCGAGATCTCGAAGCCGCGGCCTTCGCCGAGCAGCATGTTCTCCTTGGGAACGCGACAGTCGTTGAAGCGCAGGTGCATGTGGCCGTGGGGCGCGTCGTCGTGACCGAATACGGTCATCGGTTCGATCATCTCGACGCCCGGCGTGTCTTTCGGTACGAGAATCTGCGACTGCTGACGGTGCGGCGGTGCGTCGGGGTTGGTCTGCACCATCGTGATCATGATCTTGCAGCGGCTGTCGCCGGCCCCGGAGATGTAGAACTTCTCGCCGTTCAAGACCCACTCGTCGCCGTCGAGGCGCGCCTGCGTCGCGATCTGCTTGGCGTCGGAGGAGGCGAGGTTGGGTTCGGTCATGGCGTAGGCCGACCTGATCTCGCCGGCGAGAAGCGGCTTCAGCCATTTCTCCTTCTGCTCGGGCGTGCCGTAGCGTTCGAGCACCTCCATGTTGCCCGTGTCGGGCGCGCTGCAGTTCAGGCACTCCGACGCGATCGGGTTCTTGCCGAGTTCAGCCGCGATGTAGGCGTAATCGAGGTTCTTGAGGCCCTCGCCCGTGTCGGCGTCGGGGAGGAAGAAGTTCCACAAGCCGTTCGACTTCGCCTGGTTCTTGAGCCCACCGAGGATGTCCTCCTGCCGGGGCGAGAGGCTCCAGCGGTCACCGTGTTCAAAAGCGGCCTCGAAGTAAGCCGGGGTCTGCGGTTCGACTTCCTCGTGGATGAACTTCTTGACGGCGGCGTAGAGCGGCTCGACCTCGTCGCTCATGACGAGATTGTTCAGGTCGGCCTCCAGATCGGCTTGCACGGCTTCCGCCATGGTCGGTTCCCCCTTTTGGCGTGGATGGGTGAAAAGCGGGCGATTGTAGCAGTTCGCCACGCGCCGCCCGATAGGATGAACGACGCCGGCCCGATTCAACCCGGTTGACGTCCACCGCGGATCGCCACTGACGTTTGGTAGGATTCATTATCCCAAGCGCGCCGATCAACAGCCACGCAGATGTCCATGAAGAAGTATCCACCGACGCCCGAAGAGCTGCGCGAGTGGATGGATGCAAAAGGGCTGTCCAACAAGGATGTCGCGAAAGCGCTTCGCCTCTCCGACGGTCGCGTCGTCCGGTTCTGGACCTCCAAGAAGGACCCACGGCCGATCCCGTACCCGAGCTGGTACACGTTGCGTCACAAATTCGGCAAGTGAGCAACGGAGACGGCCACCGATGACGACGCGCCGCATCGACCGCGTGGAGGGACCGTTCGCGCTCGACCTCGTCCTGCCGGGCAGCAAGTCGATCGCTCTACGCCACATCCTGATGTCGACGCTCGCACACGAGCCGACGCGGCTCGAAGGCGTGCCACGTTGCGACGACATCGACGCCATGCTCGACTGCGCGGCGAGACTCGGCACGTCGGTGACCCGGGACGGCAAGACGGCGACACTGCGCCCCGCAACCGAGTCCTGCGGTGACGTGGAACTCGATCTCGGCATGAGCGGTGTCTCGTTGCGGCTGCTGCTGGCGCACGCGGCGCTGCGGACGACGCGCACGACGTTCACCGGGCATACCCAACTCCACCACCGCCCTAACCGGGACCTCCTTGAGACGCTAGAGGAGATCGGCTGCACGGTCGAGTCGGCGGAAGGCTTCCTGCCGATTTCCATCACGGGACCTGCCACGCCCCAGGTCGAGGCGATCTTGCGAACCGATGTCACCAGCCAGTACCTGACCGCCCTCCTGCTCTCGGCAACGGGCCTCCCGCGCGGCCTTAAGCTCCACCTGGAAGGTGAGCGTGCGAGCGCGTCCTACATCGGCGTCACCGAGACGGAAATGGCACGGCGTGGCGCTCAAGTCCGCTGGATGGACGACACCACAGTCTTCGTGCCGCCGGGACGCTACCGCGGCGGTCGGGTGGTGATCGAGGGAGACGCTTCCGCAGCCACCTACCACATGGCTCTCGCGACCCTGCATCGTGGCACGGTGTCGTTCACGAACTTGGGCCGCGACACCCACCAAGGCGAGTTCGCCTTCGCCGAAGTGTGCGAGCGAGCCGGGGCCCGGATCGACCGCAGCCCGACGACCGTGCGGGTTTCGGGACCTGGTGAGCTCAAGCCCCTCGGCACCGTCGACTTCAGCAACATGCCGGACGCGGCCCCAACGGCCATGGCCATCGCACCTTTCCTGCCGAACCCCACCCGGTTGACCGGGCTCGCGACGCTGCGCGTCAAGGAGTGCGACCGGATTGCGGCCGGAACGGCGGAGTTGCGCAAGGTGGGCATCCAGGTGGATGAAGACGACGACGCCATGACAATCTACCCCGCCGACGATCCGCGCCCCGCGGACCTCGAAACCTACGAGGATCACCGCATGGCCATGGCGCTTTCGGTTTTGGCGAGCAGAATCGGCGGCTGCCGAATCCAGGGCGCCGAGTGCGTGACGAAGACCTACGCCGACTACTGGGACGACTTCGGACTGGTCTACTGAGCCTCGGTGCCTGACGCCCCCGGCCGTTGCCGGCGCTCCCGCAGCCACTGCGGCTCGCCTTGGGCCACGTCGGTTGCCGGGTTGTAGACCAACTCGCCGTTCTCGACAAACGGCACGCCTTTGGCCCAGAGGTCACCGTGGGAGGTGTAGATGCGTTCAGCGCTGTACTGCGTGAGGTATACGCGACGCCAGCGCTCCGTCGTATTGGGGCCGCTGCGGTGCAGGCTCGTGCTTGAGAACACGGCAACGCTGCCCGCCGGCATCTCGATCAGTTCGCCGGGGTCCTCGCCCTCGTAGCCAACAAGGTCGTTCGTACCCTCCTCGCGCCGGTGCGGAAAGACCGTATCGCGGGAGCCCACGCGGTCATGCGGCATGACCGAGATCGTGCCGTTGGACGCCGACATGTCGTCCAGGGCGCACCAACAGGTGAGGTAGGGCTTGTGCTGGTTGCCGGGATCGCGAAACTGCACGTAACCGGAATCTTGGTGCCAGGCGAACTTCATGCCCTGTTCGGCTCCCTTGACGACCCATTGCTCATTGAAGAGGTAAACGGTCTCGCCCAGGAAGGCCGTGGTCACAGCCCGCATCGTGTCGCCGAAGATGAATTTCGGCAGGTACTCGCTGTCGCGGTAACGGTTGCTGATGAAATAGCGCTTGCCGCGGTGCGTGATGCCGAACACGTCGGTGCCACGCTTGGCGAGCCAGGCGTCGGTTCGCTCGACGAACACGGCGCACTCGCGACGCAGCATCTCGAGATCCGCCGCATCGATGATGGACTCGAGGACGACGAAGCCTCGCTGTGCGAAGGCGGTCTTCTCCGCCTCACCAATCGCCCTAGTCATCTGATCCGCCCGGTTTGCTTGTCCGCAGTCACGAACTGTAGCCACTCGCGGGGCTGCGCCGCAATCTACGAGTTCGGCGACCATCCAAGCGCGGCGCCGGGCGCGAGGCCACCGCCGTTGCGATAAGCTCTCGTCGATGCGCACGATCCTAGTGGCCGATGACGATTCGCATATTCGCGACGTGATCTCCTTCGCGCTGCGGCGGGCCGGGTTCGACGTGGTCGAAGCCGCCGACGGCAGGTCCACCCTGGCCGAGTTCACGCGCCATCGACCTGACCTGGTGATCCTAGACATCCTCATGCCCGAACTCACCGGTCTCGACGTCTGCCGAGCGATCCGCGGCACGGCCGAAGCCAACCCGCCGCAAAGCCGCAACGTGCCGATCCTCTTCCTGTCGTCCAAGGATGCCGAGCCCGACCGCGTGATCGGGCTCGAAGTGGGTGGCGACGACTACATCACCAAACCGTTCAGCCCCCGCGAACTGGTGGCCCGCGTCAACGCGCATTTTCGCCGCGCGGACGCCCTTGCAGCACCGGCCCGAAACGAGGTCGTCGTCGGGCCATTGCGCATCGACCTCGACGCCCAGACGGTGACCTTGGCCGGACGCCCCGTCGACCTGACGCGCACCGAGTTCGGATTGCTGACAACCCTGGCTCTGAAGCCCGGCAAGGTCTGCGACCGAGATGCCCTGATGGCAGGCGCCTACACGGGTCGCCGCGTGGTCAGCGACCGGACCATCGACAGCCACATCCGTCGTCTGCGGGCCAAGCTCCGCGACGGCGGGCTGGACCCGATCGAAACGGTGCACGGCGCCGGCTTCAAGCTGGCGCTCTCGTAACGCGCCCCGCCATACGAGAGAGCTACCAAGCCCCCGGTAAGCAAAATGCACCCTGACTGGAAGCCCCAACAGCGGTCACGCAAAGCAGGGCCGGCGACGACCGTCACCAGGATGCTCGCGCTCGGTGTCTTGCTGCTCGCAGTGGCATGCGGAAGCGAGCGCGGCATGGACGGCCTCGCCCCGACTCCCGACGAAGCCGTCGACCGGGCGGGGGTCGATGAGTCCGGCGCCAGTGTTCCCCAGGGCCAAGACGCCGTCTCCCGCGCGCAATCGGCGCTGGCAGCCGGAGATCCCAACAATCCCATGCTGCGCATGCGCCTGGGTGATGCATACCGCGCGCTGGGCCAGGACGATGCGGCGCTCAAGGAATACCTGTGGTGCTTCGACGAGGGAGAGCAACACGGCGAAGGGTTCCACGGCGTTCGCCTGTCGTTTCTGTTGAGCTACATCGAGGAACTCGGCCGCCGCTATCCGCCAGCGATGACCGCACTCTTCGAGCGTCGAGATGCCGCCGAGAAACGGATCGTCGACGGGGCCGCCGAGTACGACGACATAGCCGTGTTTTCGAGCATCAACCGCGCGCTCGACGAGGACGAGTCAACTATCGCGTTGTACGAGCGAGTCAAGGAGAGCGGCCGGCTTTCGGCACCGACCCTCCAGGCATTCGGCGAGCAAGTGTTCGATCTGCTCTTGGACGCGAGGCGCTATCAGCGGATCTTGGACGAGTACGACGTAGTTGGCAGAGCGGGCCAAAGGTTCGAGACCTACGAGACCTTCATGCCGCTGTTCGAAGATCTCGACGCGGTGTTGGAAAACGCGGGCGACTCAATCAGCGACAGAATGCGCGATGAGATCGCCGAAGTCGCCCAAGACGAGGAGCTGCAGGAGCAGATACGACAGTCTCAGCAGGATCTGTTGCGTCAAGAAGTCGCCTCGGCCTACGAAGTCCTGATCGGCACCGGCATGTTCGACGAGGCCGCCGTCGTCGCTCAGCGCTTGGTGGCGAGCGTCGACGACGCCGATACGCGCCACGCGTTGGCCCGGGCCGGCTACCGCACCGGGTCACCGATTGAGGCCAACATCGCACAGGCCCGCGAGGCATTCGCGTTGACGGACGGCGATGACCTAGACGTCGCCGACACGTTGGCGCGCGTCCTCGCAACGCTTGGCGAGCGCGACGAAGCGATCGCGGTCGCGCGATCGGGCTTGGAAAAGGCCGCTACGGGGCAGGACCGAAAGCGGATGGAGGATTGTCTCGCCTACTGTGAGCGATCCGGCGGCGCTTAGGACAACTCCGCGTATCGGAAGCAGTCGGTGACATGGTCGTTGACGAGCCCGGCCGCCTGCATGAGGGCATAGCAGATCGTTGGGCCACAGAACTTGAACCCGCGCTTCTTCAGTGCCGCGCTCATGGCGCGCGATTGCGCGGTCTGCGCCTGAATCTCGTCACCCCTCGCGTAGGCGTTCTGAACGGGGCGACCGTCGACGAACTCCCAGAGGAAACCGCTCAGCGTACGACCTTCATCCCGAAGCGACACGACGGCTCGCGCGTTGCTCACCGTGGACTCGATCTTCGCGCGGTTGCGTACGATCCCTGCGTCCTGGCGGAGCAGCGACACCCCCTGATCGTCGAAGCGCGCGACCTGATCGACATCGAAGTTGGCGAACGCGGCCCGGTACGCATCGCGCTTCCGCAAGATGGTGATCCAGCTCAAGCCCGCCTGGGCACCCTCCAACGTCAGCAGTTCGAACAGGTGGCGGTCGTCGGTACTCGGTACGCCCCACTCGGTGTCGTGGTATTCGACGAGGAGCGGATCCTCGCCGCACCAGGCGCAGCGACGCGGCTCGGCGTTAGGCACCGCGTGACCCGCGCGAGCCAGTGAGGCTATACATCAGTCCGGGGGTGCGAGCCACTTGGGTGAGCATGCCTCTTGTGCGAGACGGGAATGCGGACGTGGACGTCCGCGTACCCTCAAACCTCGACGCCGTGCGATATCGAGACCGCCATGGGCAGATCCGTCCACGCACCGCCATGGATACACCGCGGTCAAGCCAGTTCAGTACCCGAGTTGCTTATCGATCACGCCTTCCAGGGCCTCGCCTTCGCGCAGGCGCCCTAGGTTGCGGATGAACCGGTCGATGTTGCGCCCGGCCCGGAACTGGCTCGCGCCGGCGGTGTGGGGCGTCATCGCTACTTGGGGGAACGACCACAACCGGCTGTCTGGGGGCAGCGGCTCGCGGGGGGCCACGTCAAGGGCGGCGCCGCGAATCTCGCCTGACTCGAGCGCCCGCACCAGGTCGTCCTCCACCATGACCTCGCCGCGGGTCACGTTCACCAGGATGGCGTCCTTCTTCATCGCGCGGAACGCTGCGGCGTCGAACTTGCCCCGGGTCTCGGGGGTCAACGGACAGCAGATGGCGACCACGTCGGAAGCAGCGAGCAGTTCGGCGAAGTCATCCGGCCCGTGTACCTCGTCCACCTCGGCGGAAACAGGCACCGGGTCGCGGTCCAAGGCCATGACCGACATGCCGAACGCGGCCGCACGACGCGCCACCGCCCGGCCCGTGCCGCCAAAACCGAAAATGCCCATCGTGGCACCGGTCAGCTCGATCTCTTTCGCTCGCATCGATGGCCGGTGATTCCAGGAGTCGGGACCGAGATGCATGGCGGTTTTGAGCTGGCGTGTCAGCATCAGCAACAGGCCGAAGGCGTGGTCCGCGAGGTGTTCGCCGACCAGGCCCTTTTCGCTGGTCAGCACGACGTCGCCCTGTCTGAACTCGTCGTACAGGTAGCCGTCGACGCCCGATGCGATGGCATGCACCCAGCGCAGCTTCTTGGCCGCGAGGTACATCGGCCGCGACACGCCGCCGAAGATCACGTCCGCGTCCGCTGCCTCGGTGATCGCCATTTCGACACCCGTTGCGACGACCACGTTCGCGCCACCACCGGCAACGCGAATCCGGTCTATGTCCTCCGGATCCACGGAGCGGAGGGTCAACCCCGGCACAATCAGAACCTTCATCGAAACTCCACGCTTACCTGCCCGATCTCCGGGCCGAAATTCCCTTGCCAGCGACACGCATCGGCGACGCGCTGGCGGGTATACGAGCCCGTGATGACGCGGCTGCCGGCTTCCAGCGTGCGGCCGAAACGACCGAGTTGGCGTGCCAACGCCGCGATCGAGGTGAAATGGTCATCGATGTGACCGCGCGCCGCGACCGTCTCGACCACGGCACCGTTCAAGGACAGCGCAACGCTCAACGACGCGAAATCGAACGCGCCGAAGTCCAGGACAACGTCCTCGCCGGCGACGATCCCCCACTGGTTGAGGTCGTCGCCGAGCCGATCGACGACATTGGCGTCGCGCGGCAAGCGCTGCTCGTTGATCTCGAAGCCGGCCGCGACACTCTCGACCGCTGCGCGGGCCTCATCGGCGCTCGCGTCGCCCGTGAGCGCCGTGCCAATACGGAAGCACAGCTCGTTCTCGACGCCTACGCGGATGTCCTCGCCTTGACGGAAGGGCGCGAGCGGGATCACCGCACCGCTCGAGAACACCCGATCGGCGAGGATGTAGCCGAACGGCCGAAATCCTTGGCCCATGCTGTCGCGCGCGACTCCGGAGGTCAGACCGATCTTCCACCCCGCTACCGGACGGTCGCCGAGGTTCGCAAGCTGCCGACGCAAGCCCTCGTCGCGCGTGTCGGACATCAGGCGAAATCCTCGATCCGCGAGCGCCAGGCCAGCACGCCTTCCGGGTTCCGGGCAGCGGCCACCATTCCCGGCGTCGAGTTCACCGGCACGAGAACGCGGTGCACGCCAAGCTCCTTGAGCGAGGTCAAGTCGCCCAAGTCCTCTGGGCAACTCAGCGTGATCTCCAGCGCATCCGGATCCCGACCCGCAGCGGTGGCCGCATCGCGAGCCATCTCGACAAGCTCGACGGGATTGCCGCGCGCCGGGAAGAAGCCATCACCGAGCCGACCGGCGCGCCGCGCCGCCGCCGGCGAGTGGCCGCCGACGTGGATCGGAACCGTGCCGTTTACCGGCTGCGGTCGACAATAGGCGCCGTCGAAACGGATGAACTCGCCGGTGAACGACGGGCGCTTCTCCGCCCACAGCGTGCGCAGCACGGCGACGTACTCATCGGTGCGTGCAGCACGGTCCGCAAAGGACGCACCAATCGCATCGAACTCCTCCTTCAGCCAGCCGACGCCTATGCCTAGGAGGACACGCCCGCCCGACATCACATCGAGCGTCGCGACCTGCTTGGCGGTGATCACGGGGCTGTGTTGCGGAAGGATGAGAATCCCGGTGCCTAGCTTGATGGAGGTCGTCTGCGCCGCGACATAGGCCATCCAGATCAGCGGATCGGGAAGCGGAAAGTCGTAGACGCCACCCGCCATGCGGCCGTCCGGGGAGTACGGGTAGGCCGAAGCATGGCCCGCCGGGACCACCGTGTGCTCCACCGTCCATGCGGACTCGAATCCGGCTTCCTCCGCAGCCTGCACCAGTTCCACCGCCTTGGCGCCGTCGACGTAGCGGCCCGTGTTGCAGTAACGCAATCCGAAATGCACGGCTCCCTCCCTTGGCGAACGCGCAAAGCCTAACCCACGCGGGACCGGCTTTGCGCGCTTTGAATCGCACGCCGTTAACGGTTAGCGTTGCATGGGCGGTCGTCAACGGGAGGCAAGCATGCGCAACGGTTTTCGTATTCTCGACACGGATTCGCACCAGATGGAGCCGCCAAACATCTGGGTTGACCACATCGACCCGGCCTTCGCCGACCGCGCACCCCGGATTGGCGACATGGGCAACGGACGCGCGGGCATGTGCGTGGAGGGCGAGCCGATCACCAAGCAGGACGGCAGCTATCCCATGCACTCGAAGGAGTTCCATGAGGCGGCAGCGCGCGGCATGGAGAAGCACGAAAAAGCCCGTGCCCAAGGGTTCCGGCCCGAGGCGCGCTTGGCGGACATGGACGCCCACGGTGTCGATGCGCAGGTGCTCTACCCCACCGTGGGTGGCCAGATGCTCGGCAAGGAGTTCAACGACCCCGAGTTGCTTGCTGCCGTCTGCCGTGCGTACAACGACTGGAGCCTGGAATACTGCGGCGCCGCTCCCGAACGGCTACGAATGGCCGCGATGCTCCCGGTGCAAGCGCCTGATCTCGCGATCGAGGAAGCCAAGCGCGCTGCGGCCAGGGGTGCCGCCGGCTTCTACGTGCGACCCAATCCCGTCTGCGGCCGCAATCTACATCACGAAGCCAACGACCCGCTGTGGGCCGTCGTCGAAGAACTCGGCATTCCCCTGTGCATCCACGACTCGGGCTCGCCGTATCTGCCGTCGTTCGGCGAACGCATGGAAACCCATACCTCCGGCCACATCATCGCGCACCCGTTCGAGGCCATGGTCGCGATGATGAGCCTAATCTGGTACGGCGTGATCGAGCGCTTCCCACGGATGCGCATCGTGCACGTCGAGGCCGACGCCGGGTGGCTCCCGTACTGGCTCCAACGCATGGAGCAACACTGGGACTTCTCCGGCAACGCCGAGCATCCGTTGCTCAAGAAGCGCCCGACGGAGTACTTCAAGTCCAACTTCCTCGTGGCGTGCCGGGGCGACGAGATGACCTTGCCGGCCGTTTGCGGCCTGGTGGGAGACGACTACGTGACGTTCAACACCGACTATCCGCATCCGGACGGGACGTGGCCTGCCGGCATGGCGGACTTGGAGAAACAACCGCTGCCGGAGTCGAGTATCCGGAAGATCTTCTGGGACAACGGCGCGAGCGTATTCGGCGTCGGCTAGAGCCGGTAGTCAATGCACGTTGCGCGGGTGGTAGCGGCGACCGTCGTAGCTCTCGAAGTGCTCGCCGAGTAGCGGATGCTCGACTTGGCTCCGGTCCTCCGATGCCTCGAGATGCCGTTCAGCCACGTAGGTCGGATGCTGGCCGCCATCGACGAGCACGTGGTACCAAGGGCGGTCTTTCGGCGGCCTTGACCGCGCGACTTCCTCGTACCACTCATCCGAGAGGGAGAACTCGGGATCCACGCCGTAGACCACCCCGCGATAGCCGAAGCGTAGGTGCTGAACGATCTCGCCGACGGAGAACTTGACGGTTGCCACGGGCTACGGGCCTTGCTGCACTTCGGCAAGTAGCTCCGGAAGCAAGGCCCGGACCGTGTCGACCACGGCCTGGGTCTGGGCATCCACCTCGAGGTTCAGACGGTCGCCTGGGGCGACGGCGTTGAAGGTCGTCCGGGCCAACGTCTCCGGGATCAGGCTGACGGTGATGGTCGAAGCCTCCCGGTCGAGATCCTGGATCGTCAGGCTTGCGCCGTTGAGAGCGACGAAGCCCTTGGCCATCAAGTAGGGCATCCATCGGCCGGGGACCGACACCGTCACGAGGCGGTGGCCCTCGTCGGCGACAACCGCGGTGACGGTTGTGGCGGTCGCGACATGACCCGACAGGATGTGACCACCGACTTCGTCGCCCAACCGGAACGACCGCTCGACGTTGACGTGCGCACCCACGCGCAGGTCGCTCAGGTTGGTCTGCTGCCAAGTCTCTTCGATGATGTCGAACCGTACCTGGCCATCGGCGACCTCTACGGCCGTTAGACAAGTGCCGTTCACAGCGACCGAAGCGCCGAGCTCTAGGCCCTCCGCGTACTCACCAAGATCCACGATCAATGCCGCGGTGCCCGCACCATGGGCCACGGTAGTCACCGGGCAGGTGCCTAGGACGATGCCGGTGAACATGCTTGGCCTAGGGTCGGGGACGTCTGCGGACGTCCCCGACCCGCACCGTCAAAGCGCGTCGCTGAACCTTTAACGCCCCGCGAGTTCGGCCCGTCGTCTCCGCTCGCTGTCGATGTAGGTGATCCACTGACCAGCGGTGCGTTCTTCCTGCCGCATCCGCTCTTGGCGGGCCTCGCGCCGCAGATCGACGAAGGTCTTACGAGCAGCCGTCAAGCGGTCGAGGTTGAATTGGCAGATGCCCATGGTGATCTTGGTCGCGATCGGCTTCTTGAGACCACCCTTGTCGAGTGCGTTCTCGGCGGCCGTGACGCACTTCGTGAACTCGTCCTTTTCGAGGTAGAGCGCGGACAGGCGATCATAGGTGACGCCGTCCTCCGCGAGATCCGCCGCCTCTTCGAACACCGGGATGGCCTTGTCCACATCCTGGCCGACCTGGTAGGCCTGCCCGAGCGTCTGCAGGTTGGTCACCGTCCCCTCGATGATCTCGTCGTCGAATCCGCGCTGCAGGTACTTGGCAGCGCGGTTGGGGATCTCGTTCTGCAACAGGAGCCCACCGTAGGTCCGCAGGTCCGTTTCCTGGTCCAAGTAGCCGCCGGCATGCGCGGCCTCCAAGGTCCAAAGCTGCTCATTCGTCCGGTCCGTCTCGCCGTACACCGACGCCAAGTTCACCCAGTAGACCCGTTTCGGGTAGTCCTTGACGAGGATCTCCAGGATCTCGATCACCTTGGGCCAGTTCTCTTCCTCGAAGTAGAGGAACTGCAGCATGGTCCACCAGCTTTCCTTGACCTTTATCTCGCGTTCCCGGGCGATCGAAACCACCAGTTCCAGCCGCGCGATCGCGTTCGCGAAGTCCTTCATCTGGTAGTAGATCTGCGCCATGTAGAAGTGCGCTTCCGGCCCCGGATTCTCGCTTCTGGCGAGCCACTGCTCCATCATTTCCAGCGCCTTGCGGTAGTACGGCAAGGCCCGGTCGCCCTCGTACTTCTGGCCTTCCTGGAAGTAGAGCTTCGAGAGCTGCTGCAGCGTCGTGTTCTCGACCACTTCGGTGATGTCCGGGACTTGCGCCAAGACCTGCTCGTAGTGGTAGATCGTCTTATCGATGTCGTCGAGCTCGTAGTTCACGTAGGCCAGCAGGTTGTGGATCTGGCCGCGCTCGTTACCGTTGTAGCGGCGGCTGCGCTGCTCCATCCTGGTGAGGACGGCCAGCGCCTCGTTCCAGAGAACCTTGGCCTCTGCGGCGGACACTGCACGGCATGGCTCTGCCCCCTCTATCGTGGGCGGCGGCTTGCCCTGCTCGTCAAGCTGACATTGCGCAGCGTCGACGAGTTCCTGGGCATCGGACAACTGGCGGAACGTGGCTTCAGTGATATTGGGGACGCGACGCTTCTTTTCGCGACCCGATGATTGGGCCAAGGCATGGCTGTCGAGGCCAAGGACGCTGGTCACGGGGTTCGGCGCGATCCCGAGGGCTAACGCCAAGGCGAGCGCAACACCTGCGCCTTGTGCAATACGTATCGTACTGTTCACGGTGCCTCCTCCCCTCAATTGTCCTGCAACTCGAACTTGATCAGGTTGCGGACACCCGCCACCTCGATCGGCTCACCGTTGACGACTTTCGGCTTGTACTTGAACTTCAGCGCCGCGTTGATCGCCGCGCGGTCGAATATGCCGGGCGGTTTCGCCTCGATGACCACGGGGTCGCGCACGGCTCCGGTGCTCGTCACCGTGAACTCGAGCAGCACGTGGCCCTCGATGCCGCGGGTTTGCGCACGGCGCGGGTAGATGGGCTGGACCTTGACGATCGGCAGGTACTCGCCGTCGGCCGAGAAACCACCTGTGCCGGACATGTCGATGTCGACATCGACCTGCACCGCACCGATGTCCACACCCATCGTCACGTTCGAGTCGAACGTCGGCTTCGGCATGCTCGGCGGCGGCTCGTCCGGCGGCGGCGGCGGCTCGGGCTTGCGCTTCTTGACAATGACTTCCTGGTCTTCCTGAACGCGCACGAACTCAATGACCCGGCCCTTGATTCCCGAGTCGGTCGCCGCGTCCGGGTTGGCGATCACGGACCGCATAAGCCAGAGAAGGCCGAACGTGACCAGCCCGCCAAGGGCGATGCTGATGATGTATCGCTGTACCATATCCTGTTTCCTCCACTTGCGAGAATGCGGAGCATTCTCGATCGCGTCGCGTAGCGACGCGCCTAGTCCCCTATGGTGGACAACGCAACCTCGGTCAATCCTGCGCTCCGGGTTGCATCCAATACGGCCTTAACTTTGTCGTACGAGGCATCCTGATCCGCTTGGATCACTAGGCCCCCTTTGGGGTTCTCCGCGTGCAGACGTTCGATCATCGCACTGACTGCCACGGGTTCCACCTTCTTCTTGTCAATCCAGATTTCGCCGGCGGCGTTGATCGCCACCAGCACGCTCACGGTCGGCTTCGGCACCTTGGTTTCCGCGTCCGGCTTGATGATGTCGGTGCCCGGCTGCTTGATGAAGGTCGCGGTCACGATGAAGAAGATCAACATGATGAACACGACGTCCAGCATCGGCGTGAGGTTGATGTCTGAGTCTTCATCCCGGCTGCCGAACCGTCCGCCCGTATTGATTGCCATTCGTTTCGCTCCTAGTCGTCCGCTGCGTTCAGTGGTCCATCGTCAAGTGGTCCTGTAGAAGTTCCGTCTCGTAGAGGATCTTCCGCCGCACCATCGTGGTTCCGAAAATGCCGGACAGCGACGCGATCATCCCGCACATGGTCGGGATGGTGGCCTGCGACACGCCGGCCGCCATCGACCGTGCATTGCCGCCTTGCGTCGCCATGGCGTCGAACACCGCGATCATCCCCGTGACCGTGCCCAGAAGGCCGAGCAACGGGCACAGCGCAACGCACGTTAGAATGATGGGAAAGCTACCGTTGATACGTTCGCGCGCCTGGGAGATCAGCGCATCGCGGACCGCGTGTGCCGACCAGGATTTGCGCTCGGCGCGCGACTCCCAAACCTCCGTCACGTCGCGGACGACACGCTTGTGCTCGGCCTGGAAGTACCAGAGCCGTTCCACCAACAGCGTCCACATGAGGAACGTCGTGATGGCAATGAGGTAGAGCACGTCGCCGCCTTGCGCGAAGAAGCCGGAAAGCGCGATGTAGATGTCGTAGAACACGTTCCTCGTCTCCCCCTGCCCGGCTAGGGCGGGCCTTGTCCTCGCCCTAGCCTTGGCACCTAGTCGAGCGGCCTGCCGGACTCCTCCGCGTGCATCGCGACGATGCCCTCGGACTGCTCCTCGAGCACGTGGATGATGGATCGACTGCGCTGGTTCACGATCGCGTGCAGCAGCGTGGTCGGAATGGCCACGCACAAGCCGAGGACCGTCGTCATCAGCGCCGTCGAGATGCCGCTGGCCATGGTCTTAGGATCGCCCGCGCCGAACAGCGTGATCGACTGGAAGGTCTCGATCATGCCGATCACCGTACCGAGGAGTCCCATCAACGGTGCGACGATCGAGATCACTTGGATGATGGTGATGCTGCGTGTGAGCGCTGGCATCTCCGTCAGGATGGCCTCGCCAAGTTTCAGGGACAGCGTTTCCGTGTCCACTTCCTTGTTGTCTTCGTAGACCTTGACGACGCGGCCGAGCGGGTTGTCCTCGCTTGGCGCGCCCGGGTTGTTGCGCTGGCGCGTGACCTTGGCACCGACGATCGTGAGCGCGATCAGCCGCTCGATGGCCATCAGGACACCGATGATGCCGACCAGGATGATGATGGAACCCGGATAATCGCCTTGGCCGTCACAGAACGGCAGGTAGCACTGACCCTTGGTGAAGCCTCCGAACGGTGTGCCGACCATCTCGCCGAGCGTCGCCTTCTGGATCAGCAGCCCAATCAGGGAGCCCCGCGTCGGATCCACGGCGAAGGCCACCAACTCACCATCCGCCTCCTCGAACAGGTTCTCGGCGGTGCCCGCGTACTGCGCCTCCGGCTGGCGACCGAGTTCGACCAGCGACGAGAGGTTGAAGTCGTAGTTGATGTAGCCGTCGGCACCGATAATGGCAAACGCGCCAACGCGGACCATGTCGGTTTCCACTTGGCGACCGTCGAGCATATTGACCGTCCCCGTGAACCGCGTCACGCGACCGGACTCGGTCATTTCCTGCTGCAACAGGAACCACAACTGCTCCATCTCGTCGATGGTCGCAAGCTGTGTCGCCTTGCCCATCTTGGCCGCGAACTGGTTCAACCAGTCGCCCCGGTTCGGCATCTGTGCGCTGACCAGGGAGTCCTGGAACTTGGCCCGCGTGTCTCCGGACACCTGCTGCAGGACGCCGAACAGTTCACGCAGACTGCCCAGACGCTTGTCGTACTGCTCCTGCATCTGGCCGATGCGGATCTCGTTCTCCTCGAACGTCGTCTCCAGGCGTTCACTACGGCGTTCCTGCGCGCGCTTTTCCGCCTGGGCATCCGCCAGCATTCGCGCCTGCTGGTCCTTGCGCGCCTGGAACTCGGCCTCGCGACGCAGGTGTTCCTGGCTCTCGACCACGCGGCGCTCTTCAACGTTCTGCAGGAGTTCGTCAAGGGTGTTGACCTCGACGACCTCGAGATCGTCGACGCCACCTTCCTCCTGTGCCTGAATCGCAACGGCTGCAGCGACCGCAACGATCCCCGCCAAGCAGGTCTTGAGACCGGTTCTCATCGTCGTGTTCATGTTTAGTCCTCCACCCGAAGCGGTACAGGCAGCAGGTCGAGACTCGCCTGCCCCCGCGCCATGCGGATCCCCTTGCGGACAGACGCTTGGTAGCTGTCGTCGAGGATTTCCCATTGACCGGCTTGCTCATTCCAGT
Organism: Candidatus Azotimanducaceae bacterium; assembly: GCA_965203685.1. Taxonomy (GTDB): domain Bacteria; phylum Pseudomonadota; class Gammaproteobacteria; order Pseudomonadales; family Azotimanducaceae; genus VXYL01. The sequence continues at coordinate 1,867,157 of OZ241908.1, read as the reverse complement.
AGCCGGTTTCCTGACCGTCACTGGTCTGGTAGACCAAGGAGATGCGGCCGATGTGGAGGATGTCGGCGACGCGCTCGGTCCCTTCCACCATGATCTTGCCGCTGTAGGCATCCATCGCACGGCCGTAGTCGTTTTCGATCTGGAAGGCGCTCAGCACCTGGCTGAACTGCTCCGAGACGGCGACGTCCGGCCGGTCGAGAATCTCACGCAAACGGTCGACCCGCTCCTGGCGCTCGTCGGGCCGGAACGGCAGGTCGTTCTCGATGAACTGCTCGATGCCGACGAGCATGCGCTCCATCAGCGGCGTCACCTGGCGCTGGACATCGGTGATCTTGTCCATGTTGCCAGCGATCTCGGCCATCTCCTGTTCCTGGCCGTCGATCTGACGCTCGAGTTGGCGGTTGTAGACGCGCAACCCCTCGATCTCCTTGAGCGTGGTCTTGTACTCGTCGTACAACTCGCGCGTCTCCTCCGTGAGCGCGTCGACCTTGGCCTGCGAATCCTTCGCCTGCGCGTTGATCCGCTCCGCGACCGCGAAGATGTCGGGCAACGTCGTGGCACCGACGCCGACAGCGAGCACGCTCGCGATGCCGACCACGGCGATGGGTTTGAGACCCGGGAGCCTCTTCGTTGAGCAGTTTTCCATAGCCTTCCTACTGACTCATTAAGTTAGCGAACCAAGTGCGGCCGTGATAGAGGCGCTCGTGTCGAATGACTCCCTGGCGAACAACGTTGCTGCACTTGACCCACCCCGACCGATGACCGTACGGCACCGTATAAGGCGTTTTGTTTCTAATTCGGTGCCGTTCCAGCCGATCGCGCCACATCGAGCCCCTTAAGCGGCATGGCCGGATGCTCTCCGGCACAAACCTAAGGGCGTGCGATGCTTTAGGACTCCCCGCCTCCGTTCAGTGGGCCGAAGCATCAACAACGATTTGGGCGTTGTCAACACAGAAATTCTTAACGCCGTGGACCTTGCCCCACCCCGGCCAAATCACCCCAAGTGCGTAGCGAAGAGCGCGAGCGTGCGCTGTCGCGCCAAGGCTGCCGACTCGGCGTCATAGCTGCCCCGGTGGTCGCAGTTGAAGCCGTGGTCGGCGTCGTAGACGTGCACCGGGACCTCCGGCAGGGCGGCCTTGACCTGGTCCACGTCCGACAACGGGATGTGCGCGTCGAGCGCCCCGAAGTGCATCACCATGGGGCACTTCGGACGCCGCGCCTCGCCGGGCGCACGCTCGAGCGTGCCGGCGATACCGCCGCCGTAGTAGGCCGACGCACAGGCGATGCCGTCGAGTTCGCAGGCGGCGAGCCAGGCCATCAAGCCGCCGTAGCAGTAGCCGACGACCCCGACCGGCCCGTACTTGCCTGCCTCCTCCACCGTGGCCTGGAGGTCGCGCAAGGCATCCTCCTGGGCGAGACCGTTGAACGCGAGGTCGCGGCCGCGCCCCATGCCGTCGGCGTCGTAGCCGAGTTCCACGCCGCGCTCCACGCGGTCGAACAACGCCGGTGCCAAGGCGGCGTAACCGTCGGCGGCGTAACCGTCGGCGACTTCCCGGATGTGGGCATTGACGCCGAAGATCTCCTGGATGACCACCACCGCGCCTTTCGGGTCGGCTGGTGCCGCCTCGTAGACGTCGAAGGCGAAGCCGTCCGCGGCGCGTAGTTGTCTGTGCTCAGCCATGCGTAAGTTCCTCCTCATGCGACCGCGTCTTTTGCGCGGCCCGGTTCACTGTGAACGCGTTCACGTACGAATGTGCAAGTTAAGCCCACTCCCGGTTGATCATCAAACTGTCATAATCCACACCTACGGTTGCCGCGAGGTTGGACAAGGATGATCGCGCCGATGGCTGCTAACCGCATTCTCCTGGTCGAGGACGAGACAGATATACGCGAAATGCTCAGTTTCGCGTTCGAGCGTGCCGGTCTCGACGTGCAAACTGCGGAGTCCGCGGAACAGGCTCTGGACCTCCTCGACGGCCCGCTCCCAAGCCTCGTGATCATCGATTGGATGCTGCCCGGCATGACCGGGATCGAGTTGGCTCGACGGCTGCGTCGAGACCCGCTGACGACCGAGCTGCCGCTCCTGATGCTCACGGCCCGCGGTGAAGAATCCGACAAGCTGAAGAGCTTCGACGCCGGCATCGACGACTACGTGACCAAGCCGTTCTCGCCCCGTGAACTGATTGCGCGGATCCGCGCGCTGCTGCGCCGCAGCGGCAACCCGGAGGACGGTGTCCTCGCGTTGGGCCCGTTGACACTCGATACCCGCGGCCACCACATCCGCGTCGGCGACGACCGCGTCCATGTCGGCCCGACGGAGTTTCGACTGCTCGAATTGTTGATGCGCCACCCGAACCGTGCCTTCGACCGCACGCAGCTCCTGGACCGCGTCTGGGGTCGCAACGTCTACGTCGAGGAGCGCACGGTCGACGTGCACGTCCTGCGGCTGCGCAAGGCGTTGACCCCGTTCGGCATGGACAAAGCCGTTCAGACCGTGCGCGGCGTCGGCTACCGCCTGACAGAACCCGAGGCGGCCACGACGTAGGGTTCGCGTCCGCCATCCCGGCAAACCGACGCCGTAGGGGTAGACTGCACTCCTAGTACCCCAGCCACCACGGCGACTCTCGGCAATGGCAACGCCTGTTCGCACGTCCACAGACCAGCGCGCGCCAACCCGACGCGCCGCGGGTGTCGACATAGCCCGCGCCGCGGTCAGCGTCGCCGCCGGGGTCGTCATCGGCGCCTTCACAGCCGTCCCCTGGGGCATCGCAGCAGCATTGGCCGTGTGGCTCGCGAGCGGTCTCGCCCCGGCCTGGCGGTTCCGTCGCTGGTGTGCGTCGGCGTTGCCGACGCCGCCGACCACGGGCCTGTTCTGGACCGGTGCCGCCATCCGCCTGCATACGTCCGTCCACCGCGCTCGGCAACGGACACGTCGACTGGTTTCCGAACTGCGTTGGCTGCAGGACACCCTCGACTCGATGCCGGACGGCTGGTTGGTGCTGCAGCGCGACGGCGCCATCGATGCCCTGAACTCCGGCGCGCGTTCCCTGCTCGGTATCGGCCATCGCGATCGCCGACGCCACATCACCGATCTCCTGCGCGACCCGTCCGTCGGCGCCTTGATCCGCGGCGAGGTGGAGGACGGCATCGTCGAACTCCCCTCCCCCGTCGACGAAGTGCGCCGCCTGGAACTGCGTCACATCCCTGTCGACGACGTCCGCTCGATCGCGCTGATCCGGGACGTCACGACGCTCGACCGGCTGCTCACCATGCGCCAGGACTTCATCGCCAACGTGTCCCACGAACTGCGCACGCCGCTCACCGTGGTCATCGGCTACCTCGAGACCCTCGAAGACGACGATATCGATCCGGCCACGCTGCGCCGCCTGCTCGACCGGCTGCGGGCGCCCGTGGACCGGATGAAGGCGCTGGTGGACGACCTGCTGACGCTCACAAGGCTGGAGTCGTCGCCGATGCCCGGCCCGGCCGACGTGGAACCGGTGAACGGCCAGGCGATGCTGAAGTCGGTCGTCGACGAGGCCCGGCAGTTGGCGACACCGGCCCACGACATCGTGCTCGACGCCGACCCGGACGTCGTCGCCCACGGCGTAGGCAGCGAACTCTACAGCGCCTTCTTCAACCTGATCACCAACGCAATCCGCTACAGCCCCGACGGCGGCCGCGTGGCCGTGCGCTGGCGAGCCGGCGATGCCGGGCCACGATTCGAGGTGGAGGACAACGGCCTTGGGATCCCCCCGGAGCACATCTCGCGGCTGACCGAACGGTTCTTTCGCGTCGACCTCGCCAAGAGCCGCGTGCGTGGCGGGACAGGCCTCGGCCTGGCGATCGTCAAGCACATCCTGCGCCGCCACCGCACGCAGCTTGAAGTGCGCAGCAAAGTCGGCGAAGGCAGCCTATTCTGTTTCGACCTGCCGGCGTTCGCCGAAGCACCTCGGCAGGCGGAGCCAGCCGAAGAAGGTCAGTAGACGGACGCCGCCTCGGCCTCTTGCTGGGCGCGCGCCCGGGCCGTCAACTCATCGTCGACGGTAATGGCGAACAGGCCGCCCGGCCCCCTGATCTTGTGCACCATGAGCTTGTCGACCTCCTTGCGTTCGCGGTCGCTGATGTCCTTGCAGGCATCGCTCGCGAGGAACGCCTTGAAGGTCGCGCTGGTGTCCATGAACGGCATGATGAAGCCGGGCACGATCGCCTGGATCATCGCACCGCGTTTGCGCGGTGTGAGGTTCATGCCAGCCCGGTGCCAGGTGCGTGCGTCATACAGGACGATCGTCCCCGCCGGAGCCTCGATGACGTCCGCGTCCGGGCCGCCATAGGGCAACCCGTACTTGGCACGGCTGCCGCGCCGGTAGGTTTGCGTGGACCGCCCCCACTCCTCCGGCGGCGGGACGTTCGAGGCGTGGCTGCCGAGCTTGAACACCGTGGCCCCGTTGTCCTTCCGGAAGTCCGAGACGCACGTGTTCCGCTGCATGCCGAGGACCAAGTCCCCGGACGGTGCCGGAATCCGGTCACCGGTTCCCCAGAGATAGGGGAAGTCGTTGTGCCAGCCCTGCACTTCCCGCTCGCCGTCGTCCTTCGTCAACGCCGAGACACCGGGCGAATGGCCGAGCCGAATGTCGTCCGTGCCCATGTATTGACGCGTCAACCACAGCGAAACGGGCTCGACCGTCGCCTTGGCGACCGCCGGATGCTGGGCGAGTGGCGTACGCCTGACCGGCCTTCTGTCCTCGTACGCATCGACGCATCCCACCTGCTGCAGTCCATCCACGACCGACGGCGACAGGATGCAGGTCAGGGATACCCAGCCCTTGTCCTTGAGGACGGCCAAGTATTCCGACGGGAGCTTTTCCGGGCCATGCTCGACCGTGAAGTCAGCCCCGTCGCCCGGTTGGCCGTCCGCGCCAACCTCGTTGCCAGCCAGGCGCAACCGACGCGCGCCGCCGTCCGGACCGGTTGCCTCGAGTTGCACCCCGGTCACCGCGTGCACAAAGCCGCCGTCACGCACGTCCCAGATGGCTGCGTCGTCGACATGGCCCTGCACGTGCAGGGCTGTGCCGTCACTCGTGGCAAGCCAATCGCCGTTCGGCGCATTTAGGTAGCTGTAGTGATGAGAGGGCTTGTCGACTGCGACGATGGTCGGATTGAACTCCCCGGAACGCTTGAGGCTTGTCACGGTCACTCCATTTGGGGCGGATTCGATTGACGAATCGCCCAGTATACCTGCCGCCAGAGAGGCTCCTTTGGGCGAGGCGACCACCCAAGCGGTGCGTTAGTATCACGCGCTCTTTTCCCGTGGCCCGAAGGAGCTGACACCGTTGAAGAACCTCTGGTTTCACCTCATGCCCTACAAGGACCTGCCGGACGATTTCCGCGATGAACACCCGTCCGTATGGGTCGACATCGACAGCGGGTTGCTCGACGCGAAGCGTGTCCACGAGCACTACAACGAGTATCTCGACGAGCTTGAATTCGCTGGCGAGTCCGGCTTCGACGGCGTGTGCTGCAACGAGCACCACCAGAACGGCTACGGGCTCATGCCATCGCCGAACCTGATCGCATCGACGCTCACGCGGCGCACCACCAAGCCCGCGATCTGCGTGATGGGCAATTCGCTGGCCCTCTACAACCCGCCGACGCGGGTCGCCGAAGAGTTCGCCATGCTCGACTGCATGTCCGGCGGTCGACTGATCGCCGGCTTCCCCGTCGGCACGCCGATGGACACCATCTTCGCCTACGGCCAGAACCCGTCGAAGCTGCGCGACCGGTACTACGAGGCGCACGACATCGTCATGAAGGCCTGGGCCGAGCCCGAGACCTTCTCGTTCAACGGCCGCTTCAACCAGTTGCGTTACGTCAACGTCTGGCCCCGGCCCGTGCAACAGCCGCATCCACCGGTATGGATCCCCGGTGGTGGCTCGGTGGAGACCTGGCGCTGGTGCGCGGAGATGGACTACGTCTACAGCTACCTGTCGTACTTCGGCTACAAGGCAGGTGCCGCGACGATGCAAGGTTTCTGGGACGAGATGGACCGTCTCGGCAAGGACCGCAATCCGTACCGCGCCGGGTTCCTGCAATTCGTCGCCGTCGGCGAAACGGAGCAGGAGGCACTCGAGCTCTACCGCGAACCGGCCGAGTACTTCTATGGCCGCTGCCTGCACGTCAATCCCAAGTGGGCGTCGCCGGCGGGATACCAGTCCGAGGCGACGATCCGCGCCAAGGTCCAATCGCAGGTCGCGCTGGCAGCGCAAGCGTCGAGAGCGGGCGCGGGTGCCAAGCAGGCCGGCCCGATGGGAGCGGCCCGGGAGTGGAAGGACATCCTCGATCTCGGCTACGTGATCGCCGGTGATCCGGATCAAGTGGCCGAGCGCATCCGCGAAGTGTGCATCAACCTCAACGTCGGCCACCTGATGCTGCTGTGCCAGTTCGGCAACATGAGCACGGAACTCGCGAAGTACAACACGCGCCTGTACGCCGAGAAGGTGCTGCCGCAGATTACCGACCTGTTCGACGACGAGTGGCAAGACCATTGGTGGCCCAAGCCGTTGGCGGAGCGTGCTGTGCCGCGCGATCTGCCGGCCGCCCCCGACCTCGCGGCAGCCGGGGGTTGACCCATGCCAGTTGAACGAACCCTGATCGTCGGGGACCACCCCGTTCGCGTATTTGACGCAGGTGTTGACACCGCCGTTGGCCCGCCCGCCGTTTTCTTTGCCGGGATCGGCGGCCTGCCGCGATGGATCCCGTTTCTCGATGACCTCGCGGCCAACCGGCGCGTGATCGTGCCCTCCCTCCCCGGTTTCCCGGGTGCGGCCGATTTCCGTCACCTGGACTCGCACTTGGACTGGATCGTGCGTGCGGTGGAAACGCTCGAGGCCCTCGACGAGGGTCCGGTCGACCTCATCGGCAGTTCCGTCGGCGGTGCGCTCGCCGCCGAGGTCGCGGCCATTGCGGGTTCGCTTGTGAACCGGCTAGTGCTAATCGCGCCGTTCGGCGTCTACGACGAGGCCGATCCGGCCGCCGACATCTGGGCGCAGGTTCCCGGGCCGGACTCGATCCCGAACCTTGTGTGCAAGAACCCGGACAACTGGAAGGCAGCCTGGCAAATGCCTGAAGGCGCCGAGGCCATCGACTTCCAGGTCATGCACTCGCGCGCCATGGAGGCCGCCGCCCGCCTGCTGTTTCCGTTCGGCGACACCGGCGTCGTGTCCCGCCTGCACCGCGTCACGCATCCGACGCTACTGTTGCGCGGCGACGAGGATCGCGTCCTGCCGGCGTCCTACAACGAGCGATTCCGTTCCGCGCTGGCGGCCAAGGTGCGCACGGCGACCATCGCCGGCGCCGGGCACTTGGCGGAACTCGACGCGCCCGAGGCCACCGCGCGGGAGATCAACGCGTTTCTCCGTGACCAGGAGTTCAGCCGGAGCGAGGCGTGATCAAGGCCATTCTCTGGGACTTCGGCGGCGTCTTCACGACCAGCCCGTTCGAGGCGTTCGCGCGGTTCGAGCGGGCCCACGGCTTGCCGAAGGACTTCATCCGAACGATCAATTCCACGAACCCAGACACCAACGCCTGGGCGCAGTTCGAGTCGTCGGCCATCGACGTCGACGGCTTCGACACGGCGTTCCGGGCGGAAGCGGAGGCCCTCGGGCACAGCGTCCAGGGCAAGGATGTCCTCGAGTTGCTGTCCGGGGAGTTCCGGCCGCGGATGGTGGCGGCACTCTCGACGTGCAAAGAGCACTACAAGGTCGCCTGCATCACCAACAACATGAAGAAGGCCGGCGAAGGCCCCGCCATGGCAGCAACCGACGAACGTGCGCAAACCGCTGCCACGGTCATGGCGCAGTTCGACATCGTCGTCGAGTCCAGCGTCGAGGGTGTGCGCAAGCCGAACCCACGGATCTATCGGATCGCTTGCGACCGCTTGGGCGTGCGCCCGGAAGAGTCCGTGTTCTTGGACGACCTTGGCATCAACCTCAAGCCCGCGCGGGCGATGGGGATGACGACGATCAAGGTGGTCGACGTGGACCAGGCCTTGAAGGAACTTGGGGCGGCGACGGGATTGACGTTCGATTGAGTGCCCGGGGGCACCCTATCTCCAGCATCCCGGTCGCCACCCGAGACCTCCCACGCCGAACACAGCGGCAATCATCGAGACGGCCGCCAGCGTCAGCAAACGCAGTACCGAACATCGCCCTTTTCATTTTTCGCGGGAGGTGCTCGACCCCGCGCCGCGGACGCACCGCTTGCACGGACCTTCGCCGTGGCCAAGTGAACATCGCCCCTTTCAATCTGGTCGGGCGCGACACACGACGACTCGGTCGACACGGTGCCAACGTCGCAGGATATGTGCCGGCGCGACCGGCCCGCTCATGAAATGGGCGATGTTCTGTTCGGTGTCGGATCGGACGATTCGCCTTTGAATAGGGCGATGTTCGACTCGAGTGTGGGTGCCGCCCTAGCGACGACGGGCTGCGCGCGCCCGAGTTCGCGCACGACGCGACGCTTGCGGGGTTGTCCACGCCTTGTCCATGGTGCCGGTCCCCTTTGGTCCAAGAGGCGCTGTGGGCAAGGCGTGGGCAACCCCACGCACGCCGCAGATCGGCATCCCTAAGAAGGCAGCCCCCGGCCGAGCACCCGCCGCCAGAACGCCACCATGTCTTCACGGAACGACGCCGCATCGCCCGGACGGCTGCCGATGCGCGCCCCGCGCCGGCCGTAACCAGCCTTCATGGCGTAGACCATCACGTCGCGGTCGACGAGGGTCGAATCGGGGGTCGTCGCCAACGGATGCAACATCGCACCGTCGTCCGCGATGTAGGTCGTCGGCGCGCCCAGCGCAACCCGGGCTTCGGGGATGTCCTCGATCGCCGTGCCGCGATCGAAGCTGTGCTGTGCGCCGCCGAACAGGCGCATGCTCGTTGTGCCGCCAGCGAGGCGCATGGCGTGGCAATGCGCTTGAACCTGCGTCGGCGAGCACCATTCGTCGGCATCGCCCATCAATACGCGGACCTCAGTGTCGCCAATGTCGGCGTTCAGAAACTGCTGGCCGCTCCATGGGTATGCGGCCAGCACCGCTCGGAGTCCCTTCTCGTCGCCGACCGCGGCGTCGGCAAAGCACCGTGTAGCGGCAGTGAGCACGGCAGAGCCGCCGCGGCTATGGCCTTGGGCTCCGATGAGGCCGGCATCGATGTCTGAGCGGTCGGCCAGAACACGATACGCAGCCAACACGTCGTAGGCGCTGGCAGCGAACGAGAACTGCGTCTGGTCCGCGACCGTCGACGTCACTTGCCGCGCGCCGAAGCTGTCGAGGATGCACGTTGCGATGCCGTTATTGAATAGCGTTTCGGCGTGCGCGACGTGCGACGGCGCAACGCCGAGACTGCCTGGTACGACAATCACGAGTGGCAGCGGCCGCTCCGCTCTCGGCGGCAGGAAGAGCTTGGCATCGATGACGAGCCGCGGCATCTCCCTCGCCGCGCTGATGACTTGGTGGAAGTTCGTCGGCGACGCCGACGGGACGTCGACGTGCTGCCCGACCGTGCCATCGGCGAAGGCGATGTCGCGGTCGCGCAAGCGGGCTGGGTCGTCGGCCATTGCGCTCAGTGCCCCGGTGCCCGGTTTAGCGCCACGGTGTAGGTCCTCGTCGTAACCCGATCCTGAGCCGTGACCGAGATGCTAACCGTATTGTCGCCAGCCTCGAGCGGCACTCTCCGTAGCGGACTCGTGGACGCGCCCGTCGCGTCAGCGACCACGAGGCTCGCGCCGGCATGCGCGGGAGTCGCCATGACGTCCACCGACACGACCGCTTGCGGGACGTCCACCCGATAGGTGAGCCGGTCGGGCGCGAAATCACCGACCGGCGCGTCGCCAACAGCCAGGGAGCCAAGGCCGGCTTCCGCGGACACGGTGGGCACGGCGATGCGGAAAGGGGCCGCCCGCGCGCTCACCAACTCGCCGCGCGCCTCCGGAAACGCGTACGCCGCCGCGAGCAAACCGTAGTCGCCGTTGGGCAAGTTGCCACGCCCCACGGCATCCGCGAACAGCAGCGCCGACCTCCCGGTCGGAATGACCCGCGTGGCGGAGACCGGCCCGGTGAGGGTCAGTCTCACGCTCGCCGCGCGCTCACCGTGGCGCACAACGGCGCGGAAGTTCACCCGCTCGGGCAACGCCTCAACCACGGTCCCGCGTGTTAGGCGTGCCACATCCCAACCGAAGTCCTCATCGAACAGCATCAAGTCATCGATCGCCGGGTGCCCATCCGCATCGATATCGACGACCAAGCGGTCCGCACCGAGCACGCCGCCGGACGGCGACACCAAGTGGACTTCGAACTGCTCCGAAAGCTCCCCGATATCGTCCTCGACGAGAGGGATGACTATCGTCTGCGGTCGGGCGTCCCCCGCTCGCCACGACAGCTTCCGGTTCGGCGGCTCAATGTAGTCCGCGTCCTGCTCCGCCGTCAGCGCGTGCAGGTCGTAGCGAACCGACAGGGCCCGCGTCGGATCGCCCAATCGTTGAACCGTGGCGACGACCCGACCGGCCGACTCGTCCGTAGCGATCCGAGTGTCCAGGAACCCCACCCGCGGCGGGTCGCCAGGGTCGCTGACGAAGACACTCGCGATGTTCGGGCTCGCGAGCACGGCACCACCGCGGGGGTTGTTGAGCCAGACGTGCAATCGTTCCACCGGCTCGGTCGCGTCGTCGACGTTGAGCGGCACGGCGATGCGACGCTCGCCGTCATCGCCCGCCGCCCACTCGAGCGTGCCCGTCGACATGACGAAGTCCGCAGCATCAGCCGAAGCCGGAACGACGACGTAGTCGACGGACACATCGCCGTCCGAACCATCCGTACGCCGCACGGAGACTCGGATTTCGTTACCTTCCTCGCCGCCAAAGGCCGGGGCGGAAAAGGCCAAGCGGCCGTGGTCGGGACCGCGGGTCCGGTCGCCGAGCACGAACAGGCCAGCGGACTGGTCGCTGACCAACACGGTGCCGCTGGGCAGAAACGGGTAGACGCCCCACGCCCCGCCGAAGCCGATGGTCTCTGTCGGCGCCGTGTCGAAGTGGCCAACCTCGCCGGGCCGAGTCGGATCCGTCACGTCCAAGATGACGAGGCCGCGACCGTAGTGGGACAGGTAGTGGCGGTTGCCACGAACGGCGCCGTTGTGCTCCGTGGCGAGATCCGGGCCGGTTCAGGAGGCGGCATGGACCGGATTGCCGAGATCGGCCAAGTTGAAGACCAACACCCGGGTCTCGGCCACGAGCTGCCGGGCCTCGTCGAGTTCGTCGTGCAGGATCAGGTACCGGCCATCCTCGGTCACCCAACCGGAGTGCGTATAGGCTGCGCTCGGATACGTGGTCGAACTCAGCATTGTCGGATCACCGGGGTCCGTCATGTCCCAGAGATCGAAGGTGGTTTCGTTGAAGTCGACGAGGACCTCGCACGCCGATGCGCCACGAGCGCAACCGGCCGCTTGCGGGCCGCGCGCACGGAACGAGACCGCGTCATGGCTGTAGCCGGTCCACGATTCAGCCACGAGGGCCGGGCGGGACGGGACGGCGAGGTCGAAGGACCGGAGCGCGCCGTGGTGGAAACGGCCCGCACCGCCCAGCACATGGACGAGTGGAGAACCACCGGCTAGCGGAACGCCGAAGGCGTAGTCGACACCGCTGACATGGACGTTGTGCGCGGCCGCCTCCACGCGCGCCTCGAAGCGCACCCGTTGGGGCAACTCGGTGAGGTCGAGAACCGACAACCTGCCGCCGGCATCGACGGTCACGTACGCGAAGGTCCGCCAGCGCGCGCTGTCCGCGTCGTAACGTTGCACGACCTTGACATCGCGCCAAACCGAACGATGCCCCGGCACGAAGCCGACTTCGAACGGAGCAGTAGGCTCGGTGACATCGAACACGGCGAGGCCTTCGCGCAGGCCAAGCAGGGCGTACTCGCGTTCCGTGTTGAGGTCCACGAAGCCCCAGATGTCGCTTGCGCCGGAGGGCTTTCCGGACATGTCGGCAAGGGCAACACGCGCGAGCAGGTCGATGTTGCGGCAGGCGTGCACGCCGGACTGGCCATTCGCGCAAGTCACCGGGCCGCTGCTGGTGCGCACGGCCTGGTAGGCGGCGACGGCCTGCCTCGACTTCGCATCCAGCTTCTTGGCATCGGCAACGACGTCGAACCCCAAGGCCATCAACTGGTCCCGGAACGCCGGCGGTACACCGGTGATGACCGTTTTGCGGCCCGGTATCGGGGCGGCAAAGTGGTCGAAGCGACTGAAGCCGGCCCGAGGCCGAACCGAGCCGCCCAGCAGACGGAACACGTCCTCCACGTCGTCGACGGCATAGGTGCCACCCGCGACGCGCAGTTCGCTACCCTTGCGTGCCTGGGCGAGCGCGTAGGAGATGCTCTGGCATGGGCGGACCGGGAGGGTACAGTCGCCGATGTCGCGGCCCTCGGCAGCCACATACACCGGTTCGGGATCGTCGGCGTCCGCCGTTCGCACGGCGGCCAGTGCTACGGTCAAGGCCCACGAACAGACCAGGAGGTGTCGCGTTGTCGGGTTGAACATGCGGTTTCCCACTTTACCCGGAAATACTTGGCCAAAGAGAAGGACCACTGCGGGCGGACGGCCGATTGCCCGGCCGTGGAAGCGCAACTCCGGCTTGGTCGCTGCGTTGGCGTTGGCCGCGCAGGCGTGTAGCCCATCGACGCAGCCGGTGACCACTCGATTCGTCCTGCATCTACCCCCAAGCCTTGCCGAGAAGGCGTCCCCGGTCACGCTGCAGTTTTTCGTTTCCGATCTCAAGATGGTGGAAGCGGATGGGTCGGCTGCGCTCGTACGCCTCGCCGTCGCCCCGCCCTACCAGGACGAAGACACGGCCCTGATCTCTTTGGCAGCGGACGACGAGCCTGGGAATGCGACGATCCACGGCACCGCGCCGAACGGCGACTACGCGCACATGGAGTTCCTGCTCGGCATTCCCTTCGCCCGCAACCACGGCAATCCGCTCCATGCCGAGCCGCCGCTCGACCGTCCCGCGATGTTCTGGGCTTGGCAGTCGGGCCACAAGTTCCTTCGCCTCGACCTGGGCAACGCCTGGTCGTTCCACCTCGGCAGCACGGGCTGTCTCTCGGCGAATGCCGTGCGTCCTCCGCAAAGCGAGTGCCGACGCCCCAACCTGGCCCGCATCCGGTTGCCTGCATCCGTGGCAACGGACGGCCAGGTCGACGTCGATCTCGGCGCATTGATAGCCGCCGTGGATCCAATCCGCGATGCCAGTTGCATGGGCTCCTACGCCAAAGACGATGCCTGTCGCCGGCTGCTCGCCGAACTGGGGCTTGACGCGCAAACCGGGCGTTGCCTCGACGACTGCCGAGCGCAACGAGTCTTCCAGGCGGCGCGCGGTTGAACGGCCTGCGTCGAGGTGTGCTCGCCGGATGCCTGGCCATCCTCGCCGCATGCACGCCGCCTCCGTCGGAGGATTACCAGTGGGACATTTCTGCCGACTACCCAAGGCCCGTGGTGCCCGCGCGCAATCCGATGACGCCCGCCAAGGTGGCGCTTGGCCGCCAACTGTTCTTCGATGTCCGGCTGTCGAGAAACAGCAGCCAAGCTTGCGCAAGCTGCCACCAACCACAGCATTCCTTCAGCGAGCCCCGGCAAACCGCCGTCGGCAGCACGGGTGAGCGACACGCACGCAACACGCTCGCGCTCCTGAACGTGGCCTACAACACCACCTTCATGTGGGCCCATCCGGGTCTGCGCGACATCGAGGCCCAGGTTTTGGTACCGCTATTCGGTGAGGATCCCATCGAACTCGGGATTGCCGGCCACGAAGGCGAGGTGTTGGGGCGCTTCGACAACGACCCCGGCTACCAGCGCCTGCTCCGCGAGGCGTTCCCCGGCGCGGAGGCCTTCGCACTCTCCCACGTCGTCGACGCCCTGGCCTGTTTCGTGCGCTCGCTGGTCTCGTTCGACACGCCCTTCGACCGCTACGCCTACGGCGGCCAGGACGACGCCATGGACGAGACCGCGATCCGCGGCCTCAACCACTTTTTCTCCGAGCGCTTCGAGTGCCACCACTGTCACGGCGGCCTCAACTTCACGGCATCAAGCACCCATCGTGGCGACGCGTTGCCGGGCGCGACATTCCACAACACGGGTCTCTACAACGTCGGTGGCGACAACGCCTACCCCCGCCACGACCAAGGGTTGTACGAGTTGACCGAACAGCCGACCGACCGCGGGAAGTTCCGCGCGCCAACGCTGCGCAACGTCGCGCTGACGGCACCTTATATGCACGACGGCAGCTTGGCCGATCTCGGCGCCGTCCTGGATTTCTACGCGGCGGGCGGCCGCAACGTCCGCACCGGCCCGGACAAGGGGGACGGCCGCACCAACGCCTACAAGAGCCAGTTCGTCCGCGGGTTCGACATGACGGCCCAGGAACGCGACGAGTTGCTCGCATTCCTGCACGCCCTGACCGACCGCTCATTCATCGAGCGCGCCACGTTGCGGAGCCTGCTAGACGTCCAAGCGGATTGAGACCTGCACGCGTCGCGAGTCGAAGCGATTCCGCGGCGCACCGAAGTTCGCGTCGCGGACATACGCGTTCATGTTGTAGCCCGTCTGGCGGTCGAACAGGTTGAACAGATCGACGCGAAGGCGGACCGTCGGACGGTCCGGGACGGTCGCACGACCCGGCGAAGCCACGTCCTGGGCGTAGCTCAGGTCGACTTGCCAGTGACTCGGGCTGCGCCGGCTGCCAGCGCGTTCCGCGTAGCGGATGGTCGATGAGAAGTAGGACGGCAGACCATAGGCCACGGCATCCCATGCCTCCCAAGGTTGCCCCGACTGGTAGACGCCGAACACGCCCGCGGTTGCCCGCCAAGGCAAATCCAGCGTGCCGAACACCTTCAACAGGTGCGGCCGGTCGCCACGCAGCACGCCGTCCTTCAAGTCCCAAAGCTGGCGCCCATAGCCGTCGGCCAGGTTGGATGATCCGATGAACCGGTTGGCGTCGTTAACGGCGCTGGTGTTGTCCTGGTCGAAGTTGCCCCGATAGCGGCTGTATACGTAGGACGCGTTCAGGTAGCTGCGCGACGTCCGCCATTCGACCTCCGCGGCGGTTTCCCAATAGTCGGTATAGGCGTCGTCGAGTGCCGCGATGACATAGCTGGAGCCGCCGATTTCAGCCCGGATCCGGTCTAGGTCTGCCACGTACAGCCCTTTGGCCGCGACGTGCGCCGGGGCATTGTCGTAGCCGCGCGACCCGTTCCAGGTGTCCTCCCAGAAATGCGCCCCGTCGCGCCAACGCAAATGGGCGCGCACTGCCAGGCTGCCGGACAGGTCGCGTGACACACCAACGGTCCATTCGTCGATCCGGCGCGGCTTCAGGCCGCGCTGGAACACCTTGCCGGACGAACCCGGCAACGGCTCGTGCGCGATGATCCGGCCCGCCTCGTCGAACAGCACCCGCAGCGTTGCCCGGGTGTTGCGGTCCCACGACGCTGCCCGCGCGAGCGAGTTCGCGGCCGGGTGGTAGCGCGCGTAGTTGAGAAACACCTCGTCGCGCCCGTTCCAGCGCCACGCGGCGCCCAAGCGGGGCTGGATCATGTCTTGCCAACGGATCGTGTGCATGCGGTATTCGTGCCCGGGTGCCGCGGCGAAACCTGAGTAGGTGTTCGGGGCACGACGCAAGCCCTGGCCGTAGAGGACGTCTTCACTCACCAGGACGCCGAGGTTGAACGAGAAGTCGCCGTACCGGATGGCGTCGTTGACCTCGAGCGACCTGGTTTCGGTCGTCGAGACGATGGGGCCCACCACGGCACCGTCGGCCTGGCGCAGGCTCATCTGCTGCACCGTGGCCACGTAGAAGATCGGCGTGCCGTCGTCGGCCCGATCCACGCCGCCGGGCACTTCGATGCGGCCCCACCCGTTGGACGCCCGGCGCAGACGTTCACGCGCTTCGGCGCGACGCAGCCCGACATGCAAGGCGTGGTTGGCGCGGCCCCAGGCGAGGTCGTGATCCAAGGCCAAGTCGATGCCGCGCCGGAAGAATGCCTGCTCACCGATCTGCGGGTGCGCGCCGACAGCGCCGCCGCCGATGCGCCGCCCGGTCGCATCCGTATACCCGTAGCGCTCGATGAGAGGCCCCACCGCGGCGTTGAAGTCCTCGGCGCCGGGAAGGCGCGGCGGTACGTTCACGTGTCCCATCTCGTCCAGCCTGGCCGTGTCCAGCATGCCACCGAGCGATGGCTGCACGGCAAGCAAGACATCCGGGAGTTGGAAACCGCGCAAGGCGTAGTCGTTGTAACGGAACGAGAGACGCGGCCCGGCCACGGTCGCCCAGGAGCTGTCCACGCTGATGATGTCCTGCTCCGCTCGGCCGCCCAAGGACACCGAGTCCGCCTCGAAGGGCCCGACCGACACCCCCTGTTCTTCGCGTCTCGATGTGCGGTACGCCGCATTCAGGAGCACGTTGTCCCGGGGCGCGTAGGTCAGTCGTCCGTAGTATTCCTCGCGCGTGTTCGAGAAGTCCTTTACCGGGCCGTAGGCCGTGGCCTTGTTGGACCGTTCCTGCACGGGTCGATAGAACGAGCCGTACGCGAACAGCCGCGAAGGCACCAAGGGACCTCCGGCCGCGACGGTGACCCAGCTTTCATCGGGCAACTCGCCCTGCGCGGACGCATCGCCCAATGCGCGTTCCGCCACCAGCCGACGAGGTGCTGCGGCGTATTCCACGCGGGCCTCGAACCGATCCGTGCCCGATCGCGCCGTCGAATCCATCGCGAATCCGCCGCTGCGGTTGAAGCCGACCGCGTCGACGCCGCCGCGCACGAACGTCACCTGGTCGATGTCGTGGTTCGACGGCTCCGCAGACAGCGTGCCGAACATCGGCAGGGAGACGTCCACGCCGTCGAACCGGTAGACGTTGTCCTGGCCATTGCCGCCCGCCGAGGGTCCGCGCACCGCATCCTGGGTGAATTGCACGCCCGGCGCGAGCTTGACGAGGTCCCGGTAGTCCCGGCCGAGGGGAACGCCGTCGACCACCCCGTCGTCGAGGGCATTCGCAATGGCCGCGCCGCTGCGCGATGTGATTCTCTGCGCGGTCACCACGATCTCTTCGACCTCGGACCCGGCGGCAGGCGGGTCTGGGTCGCCCCACGCGTCAAGGTCGATCGCAAGCACGGTGGCCTGATCCAGCAGGACGTCTGCGGGAATCGTCCGCCGCCCACGGCCGGGCACGTCCAACGCGACTCGATACGACCCAGGCAAGAGTCCGGCCAGCGTGAACCACCCCGCTGCGTCCGTGCTCGCCACCCGCGAACGCGGCATGACGGCGCTCGCCGCGACAACCGCCACGCCCTGCACGGCAACGCCACCGTCGACCACGGAGCCCTCGATGCGACCGGTCTGCTGTGCCGTGACGGACACGCATGCCAGGACGGCCAAGATGCCGAGGGCGCGGAAGTTCATCGCGCGGGGTCTCGTCAGCCCGCGTCCCGGGCGAGGGCGAGCACATCCTCACGACGCGGGATCGAACTCGCGGCGCCGGCCTTGGTCACCGCCAGCGCGCCCGCCGCCGACCCTAGGCGCAACGCGGTTGCCATCGGCTCGCCGGCGATCAAGCCCGCCATGAGGTAGCCGATGAACGCGTCGCCCGCGGCGGTTTCGTCCACGGCGTCGACCGCGTAGGCGGGCATTTCCAGGTCACCGTTCGGGCCCTCGTAGGTGAGTCCGTCCCGACCCACGGTCAGCACGATCTCGGCGTCGGGATAGCGTCCACGCAAGGCACGCACCGCAGCGTGACGACCGCCGGTGCCGGCCAGCGCCGCCGCCTCGATCTCGTTGACGATGAGCAACGCGACGCCTGCGAGGTCGTAGCCCTGTTCGCGGCCATCGACCGGGGCGACGTTGAAGGCCACACGGCAGCCGCGCTTGGAGGCCGCCCCGAGAACGGCCTCCAAGTCGTTGATCTCGTTTTGCAGAAGCAGCCAGTCGCCCGCCTCCGTCCGGCCAAGGGCCGCCCCGACGTCCTCGGGCGTGAGGGCGCGATTCGCGCCCCCCGCGATCACGATCGCGTTCTCGCCCGCATCGTTCACCTGGATGACGGCGTGACCGGACGGTGTGTCGACCACGCGGAGTCCAGCCACGCCCACGCCTTCAGCGACCAGCGCGTCGCGCAACCACAGACCGTCGCTGCCGATGCAGCCGAAGTGTTCGACCACGGCACCGGCGCGGGTAGCGGCTATGGATTGATTGAGTCCCTTGCCCCCCGGAAAAACCTCGTGGGAGAGGCTGGCGACGGTCTCACCCGGGCCGGTGATATTGGCGACCCGGTAGACATTGTCGATGCAGAGCGACCCCAAGTTGACGAGTTTCGGCACGGCCTGAAGCTCAAGTGGTGAGCATGTTCCCCGCCGCGACGAGCGGGCCAGCCGCAACGAGTTCCTTGTTGCGCGAGTCGACCTTGAGGTTCAGGCCCTCCAACGTCCGCGCGCCAAGCAACTCGAGGTCGCCGCCTTCGGCGAACACCACCTCGTCCACAGTGAAGGACTTGCCGACCCGGATCACCGCGAACCCCACCGACCGGGCAACGGTTGCCCCATTGGCCATCACGAAACGCAAGTTCTTTTCGCGTTCGATACCGATGCCGACAAGTCGGCCCCCCCGAATCCAGGTCAACTCGCTGTCGGTATCCACGAGCACACCCTCAACGGTTGCGAATCGGTCCCGATCCGCCTGGTTTTCGACTTTGCATCCGACGCTGATCACGCACCGAGCACACTACCACCCGGCGGCTGGCAAGAACACCACCGGATGGACACGCCGCAAAGGACCGCGACCACTTCCTCCCACAACAGTCGTCGTGAGTTCGTACGAAAGCCGTACAATCCGGCCCTCGTCGCTGATCCACTCCCGTAGGAGCGCGCCATTTCCCTGATCGAGATCTACATGATCGTCGGGTTCCTGCTGGCGGCGTACTCCGTTGTCGCCAACGACTCGATCCAGACCCTGGGCACGTTCCTGTCCTCCAACGCGCACCGCCCCTGGTGGCTGCTGTGGATCTTCGGCAGCGGCATCCTAGTGGTGGTGATCCTCTACAGTTGGTACGTCAACGGCGGCGACCCCGCCTATGGACGGCTGCAGAAGTTCCCGGTGCCGGAAGGCGGCGTGTCGTGGATCCATGCCATTCCACCACTCGCCCTGCTCATCCTGACCCGGCTAGGGGTGCCGGTGAGCACGACGTTCCTCGTGCTCACCGTGTTCGCGGTCACCGGTGGCGAGCCCGGCAACCTCGGCGCCATGCTCAACAAGTCCGCGGTCGGCTACGTCGTCGCGTTCGCCGCCGCGATCATCCTCTTCCTGCTGGTTTTCAGGCGCCTGACCGAGCACTTCCACAAGACCCAGGGCGCGACCGCCCCGACCTACTGGGTGGTTCTGCAATGGGCGTCCACCGGGTTCCTGTGGAGCCAGTGGCTGATCCAGGATCTCGCCAACATCTTCGTCTACCTGCCGCGCGAACTGTCGGTGAACTGGCTGCTGTTCGGCATCATCGCGCTGGTGGCCATGCAGGGCTACATCTTCTACCAGTTCGGCGGCGAGATTCAGAAGATCGTCACCTCCAAGACCGACACCACGGACGTCCGTGCCGCGACGATCATCGACTTCATCTACGGCATGGTGCTCTTGGCATTCAAGGAGAACATCTTCGGCATCGAAGCGTTCGAGAAGATGCCCATGAGCACCACGTGGGTATTCCTCGGCGTACTCGCCGGCCGCGAGTTCGCCCTGTCGGTCTATCTTGCCGACACGTCCGCCAAGGGAACGGCGCGCAAGGTGATCTCCGACGCCCTCAAGGCACTGTCCGGTCTGATCGTCAGCGTGGTGCTGGCATTCGGCCTACCATGGCTCTATCAGACCACGTTCGGGTAACCCATGCGCCAAGCCGCCACCGCCGTCCTATTGCTCGTCCCTTTGCTCTTCCTTGCCGCCTGCGCCCCCGTGTCAGGCCCGCCGCCGGAGTCCGCCGTGAATACCGATGAAGATCCCTACCTCTGGCTCGAGGAGGTCGACGGCCAACGCGCCATTCGCTGGGTGCGCGCGCGCAACCAGGACACCGTCCGCAAGTGGGGCGAACGGTCGTCGTTCAAGAGACTGAGAGAGCGTCTGCTCGAGGTTTTCGACTCCGAGGACCGCATCCCCGGCGTCGGGAAGATGGGCGACTACTACTACAACTTCTGGCGCGATACGGACAATCCCCGGGGCCTGTGGCGTCGTACGACGCTCGACGAGTACCGCAAGCCCGAGCCCGAGTGGGAAACCATCTTGGATCTCGACGAGTTGGCGCGCCAAGAGAAGGAGAACTGGGTGTACGGCGGCTCCGCCTGTCGCCAGCCGGATTACGGCCGTTGCCTGGTCAGCCTGTCGCGGGGCGGGGCTGACGCGAGGGTTCGCCGTGAGTTCGACATCGAGGCGCGATCATTCGTCGCCGACGGTTTCACGCTGCCCGAATCCAAGGGCTCCGTCGCGTGGGCGGGGCCCGACAGCATTTTCGTAGCCACCGACTTCGGCCCCGGGACGATGACCGAGTCGGGCTACCCGCGCATCGTCAAGCTCTGGCACCGCGGGCAAGACCTCGCCGAAGCCGAGGTGGTCTTCGAAGGCCGACCCACCGACATCAGCGTCAGCGCGTCCGCCGACCTCGCCCAAGGTTTCGAGACGGAGTTGGTGTGGCGCGCAACGGACTTCTACAACAGCGACATGTACGTGCGCCGCGACGGGCGGCTCATCCCCATCGACAAACCGTCCGACGCCGATGCGTACACCCATCGCGGTCGGTTGTTCATCAGCCTGAAGTCCGACTGGACCGTCGGCGGCAAGACGTACCTGGCCGGCAGCGTACTCTCGGCCAACCTCGATGCGTTCCTTGCCGGTGACCGGGATCTCGACACGCTGTTCGTGCCGACGCCTGAGACCTCCCTCGCCGGGTTCGCGCCCACGCGCCGCCACGTGCTGGTCAACGTGCTCGACAACGTGCGCAACCGCGTCTACGTGGCGACCCCCACGGACGACGGCTGGTCCCAGCGTTCGCTCTTCGCGAGCGACGGTTTCCGCACCGTAAGCGTCAGCCCGGTCGATCCCGACCACGACGATGCCTATTTCGCCAACACCACGGACTACCTGACCCCGCCCACGCTGCTGCTCGGCACGGTCGCCGCAGCAACTGACGAACCCGAGATCCTTAAGCAGCAACCGGGCTACTTCGACACCGACGGGCTCACCATCTCGCAACACTGGGCCCACTCCGCCGACGGCACGCCCATTCCGTATTTCCAGGTCGGTCCGCAAGGCGCCACCGACGGACCGACGCTGCTCTACGGCTACGGCGGCTTCGAGATCCCCTTACTTCCGGGCTACTCGGCCGGCGTCGGGCTCGCTTGGCTGGAACGGGGCGGCACGTACGTCGTCGCCAACATCCGCGGCGGCGGCGAGTTCGGTCCGCGTTGGCATCGGGCCGCGTTGCGCGAGAACCGCCAGCGCGCCTATGACGATTTCATCGCGGTCGCCGAGCACCTCGTCGAGCGCGGCGTGACCGAGACCTCGCGGCTCGGCATCCTCGGCGGCAGCAACGGCGGCCTCTTGATGGGCAACATGCTCACCATGCGTCCGGACCTCTTCGGCGCGATCGTGGCGCAAGTACCCCTGCTCGACATGCGGCGCTACCACGAACTGCTCGCCGGGGCGAGTTGGGTGGCCGAGTACGGCGACCCCGACAACCCCGAGGACTGGGCCTTTCTGCGGCAGTACTCCCCCTATCAGAACGTGCGTCAAGACGTCGCCTATCCGCCACTCCTGATCACCACCTCGACCCGCGATGACCGCGTGCATCCAGGCCACGCGCGCAAGATGGTGGCCAAGATGCGCGCGCTCGGACACGATGTCACCTACTACGAGAACATCGAGGGCGGGCACGGCGGCGCGGCGGACAACGCCCAGAGCGCCTTCATGTGGGCATTGGTCTACGAGTTCCTTTGGCGGCGGCTCAGCGGTTCCTAGACCGGTGACACGTTGCGCCGGGTGACCGGCTTCAACGATGATCGGCCTTTCCACGACTGAATGAGGGGTAAGGCGTGGGTTCGACCCAAGCGCATCAACGAGTCCTGATCAGCAACCGTGGCGAGATCGCCATTCGCATCGCGAAGGCGGCGTCCGCCCTCGGCATGGAGTCGGTTGGCGTCTACGCCCCGGTCGATGCCTTGTCGCTGCACACTCGCCTCGCCACCGAGGCCCGGCAACTCGGGAACGGCGCGGCCGAGGATCCAGTCGCCGCCTACCTCGACGCCGAAGCCCTCGTTGCGGTTGCCGAGGAAGCCGGATGCGACTGCGTACACCCAGGCTACGGGTTCCTCGCCGAGAACGGGCCTTACGCGGCCCTGTGCGCCGAGCGTGGCATCACCTTCATCGGCCCGCCACCGGCTGCGCTTGAACTGTTCGGGGACAAGGTGCAGGCGCGGGCGTTGGCGCAGTCGCTCGACATCCCGACGGTTCCGGGAAGCGCCGAGCCGCTCGCATCTAGCGAAGCGGCTGCGGCGTTCGCCGAGGAGATCGGCTA
Source organism: Candidatus Azotimanducaceae bacterium (assembly GCA_965203685.1). Taxonomy (GTDB): domain Bacteria; phylum Pseudomonadota; class Gammaproteobacteria; order Pseudomonadales; family Azotimanducaceae; genus VXYL01. The sequence continues at coordinate 1,844,522 of OZ241908.1, read as the reverse complement.
CCCGGTCATGCTCAAGGCCGCGGCCGGCGGCGGCGGTCGCGGCATGCGCGCAATCGCGGACAGCGAGGCGATGGCCGACGCGTTCGAGCGCTGTCGGAGTGAAGCCGAGGCCGCGTTCGGCAACGGTGCGCTGTTCGTGGAAAAGCTCATCGAACGCCCGCGGCACATCGAAGTGCAGGTGCTCGCCGATCAGACCGGCAATACCGTGCACCTGCATGAACGCGACTGCTCGGTGCAACTGCGCAACCAGAAAGTCATCGAGACAGCGCCCGCACCCGGCCTGGACGCCAGCTTGCGTGCGCGCATCCACGCCGACGCCGTGAAGCTGGTCAAGGCCGCCGGCTACGTCAATGCCGGCACGGTGGAGTTCCTGGTCACGCCAGAGACCGGCGACCACTACTTCATCGAGTGCAACCCGCGCATCCAGGTGGAACATACGGTCACGGAAGAGGTCACCGGCATCGATCTCGTCGAGGCGCAGTTCCGCATCGCGGCGGGGGCAAGCCTCGAGTCCTTGGGGCTCGCCGACCAGCAGGCCGTCGGCGCACCGCGCGGTTTCTCGGTCCAGGCGCGGGTGGTCGCGCGCGGTACCGGCACCTTGTCGGCCTACAAGGAACCCTCGGGGCCGGGCGTGCGCGTGGACGCGAACGGCTACGTGGGCTACACGCCACCGCCGCAGTTCGACCCGCTGCTGGCCAAGGTCGTCGGCACCTCGGTGTCCCGGCAGGAGGAGTCCGCGGTGTTCGCGGCCGCCGTCGACCGGACCCGCCGGGCCCTGGACGAGTTCCACGTGGGAGGATTGGCGACGAACATCGCCCAACTGAAGACGATACTTCAGCATCCCGACGTACGTACCGGCGACGCCCGGACGACGCTCCTCGGCGAGGAGCCGTCCCTACTCGCTTCAACCGACAACGGCAACGGTGCCTTGGCGTTGCTCCAGCAACAAGCCACGGTCATGGGCGTGTCCGCCGTTGGCGGTGCGGGCTCGACGCCGGCACCGGCGGCCGCCGACCTCGATGTAGCCGCAGGCCAGGAAGCCGTCGCCTGTCCCATGGCGGGTTCCGTGCTCGAAGTGCGCGCCCACGAGGGCGACCGCGTGCAGGCGGGCGATCCACTCCTCGTCGTCAGCGCGATGAAGATGGAGTCCCAGGTGGCCGCACCGTGCACAGGCACCGTCGCCGCTGCGCAGCCGCTGCAACCCGGCGACAACGTGGAGGCCGGCCAGGTGTTCGCCGTGATCGCCCCGGCCGAGGGTGCCGAGCGGATCTCCGCAGACGATGAAGGTGAGACGTGGGCACCGTTGTTGCGCGACGTCGCGACGATGCAGACCTTGGCGCACAAGAGACTCGCACCGGGGTCGGAGGACCCCGGCGTCGTCCGGCAACGTAGTCGGGGCAAGCTCACCTGCCGGGAGCGCATCGACCTCTTGCTCGACGAAGGCTCGTTCCGGGAAGTCGGTAGCATCGCCGGGTTCGCCTCGTACGACGAATACGGCACGATCACCGACTTCACGCCGGCCAACCACGTCGGCGGATGGGGCAAGATCGAAGGTCGCGGCACAGTGGTCTGCGCCGACGACTTCACCTCCCGGGGCGGGCATGCCGACGGCGCGATCGGCGCCAAGAGCGGCTACCTCGACCGCCTGGCCCTGGAGTTGCGACTGCCGTCCATCCGCTTGCTGGACGGCTCGTCCGGCGGTGGTAGCGTCGCGGCCATGGTCCCGAAACAGAAGGCCGAAGGCGAGAGCACGGCGAAGGAGAGCAGTGGCGCCATCAAGGCCGGCCGACCCCGGGTTGCCGGCGGCGGCGGTTCGTTCCTGCCGGGGCACCTCGGCAGTGCCATGTACACCGAGCAACTGTCCACGGTGCCGGTGGTCAACATGCTGCTCGGCAGCGTCGTCGGCATCGGCGCGGCGAAAGCCGTACTCGGCCACTTTTCAGTCATGGTGCGCGATATCGCGCAACTGTTCGTCGCCGGCCCGCCGGTTGTCCAGCATGCCATGGGCTACGACATCACCAAGGAGGATCTCGGCGGCTGGCACATCCACTGCCGCAACGGCTCGGTGGACAACCTCGCGGAAACCGAGGAAGAAGCCGCCGAACTGACGCGCCGATTCCTGTCCTACCTGCCGTCGAGCGTCTACGAGACCCCGCCGGTCGCGCCGCCGCGCAGCGACGACCCGCCGGACCGGCGCGACGAGGAACTGTTCACGCTGATCCCCCGCAAGCGGACGACCACGTTCGATGTGCGCAAGGCGATCCGCCTGATGGCGGACAAGGACTCGTTCTTCGAGGTCGGCCCGTTGTGGGGAACGGACCAGGTGACCGGCTTCGCGCGTTTCAACGGCCACCCCGTGGGCGTCATCGCCTCGGACAGCCAACACGCGAACGGCGGCGCGCTGACGGCGGACGGGTGCAGCAAGCTGACCCGCCACCTCGACCTCTGCGATCTCTTCCACGTCCCGGTCCTGAACCTCGTCGACAACCCCGGGTTCGCCGTCGGGCTCGAACACGAAATCACCGGCACGATCCGGCGAGGTGGCGAGTGGATGGTGGCCTTCTCGCAGGTCACCGTGCCGATCTTCACCGTCGTCATGCGGCGCAGCTTCGGGGTAGCCGGCAACAACTACGCCACGCCGCGCTCGCGGCCTTCGGTACGGGTCGCGTGGCCAGCGGCCGATGCAGGCGGAATTCCCCCTGAAGGCGGCATCGAGGCGGCGTACAAGCGCCAGCTTGCCGAAGCCGAGGATCCACGCGCCTTGCGCGACGAACTCATGGCCCGCATCGAGAGCGCGCGCGGGCCAATCGGCCCACTGTCCAAGTTCCAGATCGAGGAGATGGTCGATCCGCGGGACACGCGGCGGCTGATCTGCGAGTGGGTGGAGACGGCTTGGCGGCTGGTGACGCTGCCGGACAAACTCGGACCACGGGCGTTGCAGTTTCGACCTTAGAGGGGGCGAGCGGGTCGCCCCCTCTGCCTCGCTGCGACTACGCTAAGTTCCTGAGCCTAGGGTCGAAGCGAAAGTCCGAGATCGGGCCGATGCCGATGGTGCCAACGTCAGGATGGCGCGGATTGACGACGAAATTGCACTCAACCGTAATCACGGCGCTTGGAACCTGCAGAACAGAGGATTGCCCGTCGGCGAGCCATCTGTCTCCAATCGCGCGCGTCACGGTGTGCGGCGATGTCTCCCATCCGACCGGCAATGCGACCGGATCGATGTGCATCACCAACTCGTCCGGAATGGTCACCGGCAACTTGCGGTACGTCCTGAGCACATCGAGGTCGCCTAGGTGAACCAACAATTCCATGCCGGCGAGCGCGAGACTGTCGGCGAGATACACGGCACGGACGCCCGGACTGTTCCAGCGACCGCCGAAAAGCCGGGCGCCCTCGCCGGACATCATGCCCTCGGCGGTCGCCGCGAACTCCGGGGCCGCCAAACGCCACCCTGTCAGCACTAACTGAAGACGCCGTGTCGGAGACGACCGATGAGGTCCTCCACTTCGCGCCCGCCCGTCTCCGTCGACGCACGCCGCAAAGGCGTTTCATGGCCCAAGACGGGGTGTTGGGTCGTAAGCCAGCGCTGGGCAGCGATCGGATCGCCGGCCATCAGGGCCCTAGCCATGACCGTCAGTCGTGCGATGCGGATCACGTGGTCCGACTCGACCGGCGTGAGTCGCCCATCTCGTCGCCGGCGGCTCAGGGTTGTCGCCGGTATACCTAGCACGCTGGCGACTTCCCTTTGCGTTGAGCCAACTGCCGCTACAAGCTTCTCCAGCGCAACGAACGGCAAGCCGGAACGCACTAGGGACAACACCACTTCGCCCGTTGGACACGCCAACAGGGACACGACGTCACTTTCTCGCGGCACCGCGGCCGGGCCCTCAGTAGTTGCCCGCTCGCTGTTCACCAACTGACCCTCATGTTGGTACGCCGGCTGCGGACCAGGCTCAGGCTGAGGAAGCTGACTGACCATTTGGTAATACTGCGAAGCCCATATAGGAGCCAACGTATACCAAGGCGGGCTGGTAAGCAAACGTAGAGCCTCGCCAAGTCCCCGCGGCGCGGCCGTGTCTGATCGAGCAAGCCCGCTCGTCGGTGCATTCGTCCTACAGCCCGCAGGGCACATTTCTCTATCCGCCGTTGGTCGATCTCCTACGCTAAGTCGAGAGATCGTCCAAAGACGCGGCCTTGCGGGCCCGCTACCGTGCCCCTGCGATGAACGATCCGATCTACAGGCGGCTGTTCTCCTTCAAGCGCACGGTCGCCGACCTGCTGCGCGCCGTCGGCCATCCCGACTGGCTCGGCGAGGTCGATTTCGACACGCTTGACAAGCTCCCGGCCGAATACGTCGGCGACATGTGGCAGCAACGGCGCGGCGACGCGGTCTGGCGGGTCCGGTTCCGCGGCGACTGGCTCTACCTGCTCGTCCTGCTGGAGTTCCAATCCGAAAAGGACCTCCGCATGCCGCTGCGCAACCTGGAGTACACGGCCCTGCTCTACGGGGAGCTCGACAGACGCGATGAGCTCGGCCGGCCCGGCCGCTGGCCGCCGGTGCTGCCCGTCGTGCTCTACAACGGCGAGACCCCGTGGGTGGACACGTTGGAGATGCGCGACCTCTTCGGCGCGGTGCCCGAATCGCTCGCGCCCTACCAGCCTTCGCAACGCTCGCTCGTTCTTGACGAGCGGCGAGTGGCCGTGGAACGGCTGCCCCGTGATAATCTGCTCCGAGGCGTGGTCGGCTTCGAGCAGAGCAGGACGCCTGATGCACTCGCCCGCGCCGCACGGGCGCTGGAGGGCTGGCTGCGGCACCCGGCCGATGCGGATCTCGGCTTGGTGTTCCGGGATTGGATGGCGGCAAAGATCGAGCGCTTGGCGCCCGGCGAGCTGAAGGATCTGGGCAGTACTTTGAAGGAGGCAACCATGGCGCTTACGGATAGGATGGCGGAGTGGCCCAAACAGTTCATCCGGCAGGGGGTCGCCCAAGGACGTGTAGAGGGTCAGCGGCTCGTGCTGCGCCGCCTCGCGACAAGGCGGTTCGGCGACGCGGTCGGCGATCAGCTTAACGCCCTGCTAGGCGATACGGACGACTGGGAACAGATCGCAGCCGTAACGGATCTGATCGTCACCGCGGATGCCGGCGCGGATCTGATCGACGGCGTGACCGAAGTCCTCCGTCCAGCGGCCGATCACGATTAGCTGAGCCTATTTCCTCGCTGAACCTCGCCTACCGCCAAGGTTCAGCGCTTCGGTACGCCGTAGAGGTAGCGGGTATTCACCTCGGTTTCGTTGCCGTCGGGGTCGAGCATGAACAACGCTCGTCCTTTGCCCCGCTCGCCCATGGGGCCGCGGGTGAAGATGCTCGCGGCGGCGGCACGCTCGGCGACGCCGTCGAACACATCCTCGGTGACCGTGAACGAGAAGTGCATCGGGCCACCGCCCCGGTGACGCCCACCGTGCCCCTTGACCTGCAGGACGACGTGGCTGCGCTCGCATTGCAGGTAGGCGCGCTCGTCGTTGCGCATCGCGACGGGTAAGCCCAGTACGCCTTCGTAGAAGTTGACGGCGCGGGCGAGGTCCTCGACGTCCAGGAAGATCTCCTCGATTCCGATGATGCTCATTGCTGCCTCGCGGTTTGTTGTTGGATGGTCAGGTCGTAGCGCGCACTCTTCGCGGCATAGTCGAAGGCATCGATGCCCGTCTCGGCGCGCATGGACCCCGTGACTTCCTGGGTCGTGGGGTCGAGGGGGATGCCAGTAGCGTCGGCGACGCGGGTGATGCCGTTGAAGCCGGCGGCGACTGTGAGGGCGTCCACCATGACCTGTTCGCCCATCGCTGCCGCGGCGTCCTCGCGTAGCGTCGCGAGTTCTTGCCAGCGGCTGCCGATGGCGGCCTCGGTGAGCAGTCGCAAGTGGCTGGCGTGGTCGACGCCGGGGTCGCTATCGGCCTCGTTGACGGCGTTCAGGTTGAAGTCCCGATCCTCGCGCTGGCCGCTCGCCCGGAGCAGCATCGTGTGCGACGTTGTTCAGTAGAAGCACTGGTTGATGGCGGACACCCGCGACGCGACGAACTCCGCCTGGGGCTGCGACACCGCGAGCCGGATGTCGCGCAGGGCATAGTGGCCGCGGAACGCGGTGAAGAAGAGCGCCACCGCCGAGGGTACGCAGCCCATGGACCGGGCGATGTTCGGCGCACCGGGCAAACCGGTGACCGTGGCCGTGTGGTCGTCGACCCGGGTTAGCGGCACCCAGGCGCCGTCGTCGACGACATCCGGGGCGGCCTGACCGGTCGGCGGGCCCGGTTCCGGTGTCGGCAGGTCTGGCAGCGGTAGGCCTAAAGCGGCATGCATGGTGTCCACGATCACCGTGGCGTTGACCACGCTGACGGCTTCGATGTAGCGCTCGCGGGAGATGCCAGCCGCGAGAACGCCGTCGAACACCGTGCGCGTATAGCGGCCCGGGTCGGTGCGCATGCGATGGATCATCTCGATCAGCACCGGTGGCAGATCCGAGACCGAGTCGTGTTCGCCATCCACCGCGAACGGCGAAAGCGCTGCCTTGCGCCGCTCGCACAGCATGCACGCCGTTGCAGCGCGGGTCTCCGCCACTATCTGGACCCGCTCGGCACCGTTCCAGAAGGCACCCGGCGCCGCGATCAACCGCCAAGCCTCGTCGTGGCGCTCAATCACCTCGGCGCTGACCGGATAGCGCGTGTCTTCGTACATCGTGGCCCTTCGCCTCCCCTTAGCTGGATGCCCGCCGAATCGGACCGTTACAGTGTACGGCTACAACGTCAAATCCGGTGGCCGCGAAAAAAGGGGCAAAAAGGTGTTGCAATCGAGAATGATTCCCGTTTAAGTTCGCGTTCGATGTACGTCTGCCTATGCCAAGCCGTCCGTGACGCCGAAGTTCGCCAAGCCGTGGCGAGCGGCGTCGAGGATGTCGAGCAGCTCGCCGAAGAACTCGGCGTCGGCACCGGCTGCGGCTCGTGCCGGGAATTCGCGCAGACGCTCATCGACGAATACGCGAGCCAGCCGGCACTTTATCACGCGGCGTAACGGCCTCCCTCCGGCGATACAATCGCCACCATGAACATTCTTGTCACGGGCATGAGCGGCCTGATCGGCGGCCTGACACGTCGCGAATTGGCACCGCGGGCCACCCTTTCGGCCCTCAATCGAAGCGCCGTCGACGGCGTCCCGACCACCCGCGCGGATCTCGCCGACTACGACGCCATCCGGCCGGCTTTCGACGGCCAGGACGTGGTGGTCCACCTAGCCGCCAAGGCTGGCGAGAACTTCACCTGGGACGAATTGCTTCAAACGAACGTCGTCGGCACCCGCAACGTCCTCGCCGCGGCTCAGGACGCCGGCTGCAAGCGCGTGGTGTTCGCCAGTAGCGGCGCCACGGTGTCCGGCTGGGAACTCGTCGAGCCGTACAAGGCGATCGTCGAAGCGCGCTATGGCGATGCGCCGGACGAGTGGCCGATGATCCGGCATGACATGGCGACCCGGCCCACCGGCGTCTACGGCAGCACGAAGGTCTGGGGCGAGGCGATCTCGCGCCACGTCGCGGACACGTCGGCCTTATCGGTGATCTGCTTGCGGATCGGCTACGTCAACGCAGCCGACCGGCCTTCGCGGCCGCGCGACTTCGCGGTGTGGTGTTCGCAGCGCGACATCGCTCGCGCCATCGTCGGCTGCGTCGAGGCCCCCGATGACGTCCACTTCGACATCGTCTTCGCGACATCGAACAACCGCTGGGGCTATCGCGACCTGACGCACGCACAAGCCGTGATCGGCTTCCTGCCGCAGGATGCCGCTGAGGATCACCGTTAGGCAACCGGGTCAGACCTTGTAACCGCCATCGACCGAGATCACCTGCCCGGTGATCCCAGCGGACTCCGGTGCCGCAAGCAACGTGGCCATCGGCGCCAACTCCTCGGGCTCGAGGATGCGCTGCTGCAGGTTGTCGGCTTCGATCCTTGTGCGTACGGAAGCCACGTCGGTGCCCCGCGCCCGCGCCATCGCATCGAGGTCGACGAGCCGGGTATTGGTCCATCCCGGACACAGGCAGTTGATCGTGACACCGCGCGTGGCAACCTCGGCTGCCATGGCGCGGGTTAGCCCGATCAGGCCGTGCTTGGCCGCGGTGTACGCCGCCCCGCCACCGGATCGCTTTGCGTAGCCGGAACCAATGTTGATGATCCGCCCGTAGCCCCGCTCGACCATGCCGTCGAGCACGGCTCGGCTGGCGCGGTAAGCCGAGAACAGGTTCAGGTCGACATTGGCGGCGAACAGCGCCGCATCGCGTTGCGCCGGCGTCAGGTGATCGGCATCGGCAAGGCCGGTCCCGCCGCCGGCGTTGTTGACCAGGATGTCGACAGCCCCGAGACCCGTGGCAATGTCCGCCACCGCCGACGACGTGTCCTCCAGCGACATCGCGTCCGCCACCACGGCCAGACTCAGCCCGCCTGCCGCGCGAATAGCCTCGGCCACGGCGTCGAGCTCAGGTCCAGACCGGGCGCTGACTGCGACGCTGGCACCCTCGGCTGCAAAGGCGAGCGCGATCGCCCGGCCAATCCCGCGCCCGCCGCCCGTCACCCAGGCGACCCGATCGTCCAGTCTGCCCATCCCTTCAGGCCTCGTCTGGCGTCGCATCCACGGAGTTCCAAATCCTCTCACATCGACTGCGGCGCTTAACCGCTTTCGCTATGCTTGCGCGCCTTTGACCCTAGGGGAACGAGGATCGAGATGAGTGTGGAAGGACGCGTTGCGATCGTAACCGGTGCCGGTGGTGGACTTGGCCGATGCCACGCCCTGCTCTTGGCCGAGCACGGTGCCAAGGTGGTCGTGAACGACTTGGGCGGCGGCGTCCACGGCGGCGGCCAAGGCGATGCCGCCGACAGCGTGGTCGAGGAAATCCGTAGTGCCGGCGGCGAGGCGGTCGCCAACAAGGCGAGCGTCGCCGACCGGGACGGCGCCAAGAGCATCGTCGACGATGCCGTACGCGCCTTCGGCACGGTCGACATCGTCGTCAACAACGCCGGCATCCTGCGCGACAAGTCGTTCAAGAAGATGACTCTGGACGAGTGGGACCTAGTCCTCGACGTGCACCTGAACGGCACCGCCTACGTGACTTGGCACGCGTGGCCGATCATGTACGACAAGAACTACGGTCGCGTCGTCTTCACGTCCTCCGTGTCCGGCATCTTCGGCAGCTTCGGCCAAGCGAACTACGGCGCCGCGAAGATGGGCATGGTCGGCTTGATGAACAACCTCGCCCGCGAAGGCGCTTCGCACAACGTCCGCACCAACTGCCTGTCGCCGGGCGCCGCGACCCGGATGACGGCAAGCGTTCCGGGCAGCACCATCGACCCGGACAATCCCGACCCGGGCAACCACCCGGGACTGGTGAGCCCGGCCGTGCTCCACCTAGCCGGCGAGGACGCCCCCAACGGGCGCATCATCCAGGCCATGCGCGGCCGGTTCTCCTCCAACATGATGTACTCGAATGAGGGCGTGGACCTCGGCACCGACGCCTCGATCAACACGCTCGAGCCGCGCATCGACGACGTGCTCGACATGTCGGTAGCGACCGCCGGGAGCAGTTTCCAGGGCAGCAACGACTGAGCGGGCCGGCCGGGGCCGGCGCCTCTGTTGGCACGATATACTGTGTTTGTGTACAGTATTCATGTGCCCAAGCTCGTACTCAACTGGCGCCACTACTACGGCGATCGCGTCCTCTCCGAGGGACAGGCTGACGAGGTCGTCGGCTACCTCGGACGGGGCGGAGACCGCAGGTACGTGCGTTGGCTCGGGTTCATTGATCGGGCCGAGGCGCGCGGCCTCGAAGGGGCGCGACCGGTGCGCTTGGCCGACATCACGCGCGTTGGCGTCGACGAGTGGCCAAGTCCGGCGTGGCGCGACGTCCCGCCGGGCATGTCGGTACACGGCTGTCTGACAAGCGACGGTGCCTATGCCGTCTACGACACCGTGATCGCGCTGGTCGGCAAGCCAGGCGAGAAGTGACGCGAATCTCGCACCGACCCTAGCCTACGCCGTGGCCAGTCACCACTGGTACTGGATCCGCGCCGCGAAGTGTCGCGGCAACTCCGGCAAGACGATCACGCCGCCGAACAGGTTCGGGAAATTGGCGCGGAAGTAGCGCTCGTCCGTCAAGTTCTTGGCCGTAACGCTCGCCACCCAGTTGCCGCGCTCGACCACGAGGCCCGCATTGACCAGCGTATAGGCGGGCAGCCTGACGGAGCCGGAAAACCCGGAGTTAGTGGCCGCGACGTCGACGACGCTCGCGCTCGCCGCCCAGCCAGCGCCGAAATCATAGGTCCCCGTCAGCGCCCAGATCTTCTCGGGAATGCCGGCGCGGCGAGCGCCTTCACTACCCGTGCGCAGGACGGACCCGCCGAGCGCTCCCGCGTACAAGGCGGCCGGAGCGATGCCCGGGACGTCGTCGGCCCCGATGAAGCTGAACCGCTGGCCGGCCTGGAGCGTGTTCAGGTTGACCACCTCGATGTCGGAATAGGCGAGTGTCATCAGCAAGCGCTCCGTCATCACCCAGCGCACCTCGAACTCCCGGCCCTGCGTGCGACTGGCCTGGTTGGTGACCGTCTGCTGGGCCGAATAGTCGGTGCGTTCCTGCTCGTAGGCGGACAGTGCGAAGTAGAGGTTCTCGCCGAGCAGGCTGCCCTTGATGCCGAACTCGAGCAGCGTCGAGTCGTCGAACGCCTCGCCGTCCAAGATGCTCGCCGTCGCCACCTCGGCGCCCTGGCCCGCGATCACCGTCGCTTGGCGCGACGCTGTCACATACGGGATCAATCCGGCGTCGGCGTGATAGCTCAAGCTGAACGTCCACGACACGCCGTCCACCTTGTCTGCGGCATCGACCACCACGCACGATGGATCCAGGCAGAAGTTGTTGGAGCTTGCCAGCAACAGCTTCTCCACCGGCTGGCGGCTCTCCAAGTCGACCACGTCGTAGCGTGCGCCCGTCAGCACGCTGATCCGTCGCCAAGCGATGTCGGCAAGGGCCGCCAAGCCGAAGTTCACCGTGCTGCCGATGTAGTACTCGGTGTAGTCGTCGTCGATGCGCGTCGACAGTAGGCGCTTGGCCAGGGCACTCGAGGGCCGCGTGATGTCGCGCCGGTCGAAGTACTCGTTGGTGTAGTCGTCGCCATGATCGAAGTCGGTGATGCGCACCGAGGGCGAGACTTGCACGGCCGCGTCGATCCCGCCGAGCCGGAACTCGTTGGCAGCCACTAGCTTGTTCTCGAACACCCAGGAGTCATGGAACTGCGAGAACCCGTAGTCGTTCTCGTTGAGGTTGTCGTAGCTCTCGAAGAACGCCTGGTTGCGCCATTCCCAGTTGCCGCCGCCGATGACAATCGTGTCGAAGTAGAGCGTCAGGACATCGTTCAGGAGAACGTCGTCCGGGCCGACCAGCACTTGGTCGCCGGTGATCGTCGTCGTGCCGCTCGACTCAAGGGCGAGCAACTCCGGCAAGCATCCAAACACTAGTGTCGAGCCGATGGTGCAGCTTCCGTGGAACGGCCCGTCGGGGTTCAGCGCGTCACGGGCACCGGGGACGAGGCCCGCCGCAAACGGATTGAAGTCGGTGAACCCGTCGCCGTCGATGTCGAATTCCTGGTGCGAGATGTAGCCGTCGCCGTTCACATCCAAGGGCGCAGGCGACCCGGTGACGTAGAGCCCCCGGTCCACCAGGTCCTGGGTCAGTCGATTCCAGCCAGCGATCTGGTTGCCCGCGAAGTCGTGGTACATGCCGCCGAACTGGAACTGCACGGCACCGACATCGAGGTCGAAGGACGCCTGCAGCAGGGACTGTTCGATGTCGCTGTTGCGGTAGTAGCTGCCCGAGTCCTCGACCATGCCGTAAAGCCAGTAGCCGAAATCCTGGGTGCCAAGCCGCCCCGGACCGCCAACTTCGGCGGTGAGTACGCGCCTCTCCCAGGATCCGAGGTCGACGCCGACGGTGCCCGTCGCCGTGTCGATGAACTCCCCGGTCTCCTCGATCCGAGCCGACTTCGGCGCGAAGTTTAGGTAGCCGCCGATCTTTGACGGCCCGTGAATGGGCGAGGCCGGACCGCGCACGATGTCGACCCGTTTCGAGGCACCGAGCGGGGTCGGGTAGTTGCCGGGATTGTCCAAGCGGCGCATGCCCCGGAAGTAGGTCTCCCCCGGCGTACCGCGGATATCGAGGGTGCCGGCCACGCCGAAGAACGACTGCGTGAAGCTGCCCGGTGCGAGCGCGATCATCTCGTCGATGTCGCGCACGATGAAGCGGTCCATCATCTCGTCGCTGACGGTGGACGCCGACCGCGGCGTTGCCAAGAGCGACTTGTAGAAGCCGAACAGCGAACTGACATCGTCATCGGGCAGGATGTCGAGGTCGGCGGTGACGACTAGCTCTTCGATCTCCCCGGATTCATCGCGCGCCGTGGCCGGCTCCTGTGCGGCAGCACCAACGACGGCAGACGCCGCGAGCAGTGGTGCCAGGGTTCTGATGGTCATAGGTCTCCATGGCTTGAGCCGCCGCCAACCCTACGGCGGCTGGCCCGACTGGCGATTTGCTGGCGAGGGCGCAGTTTAGCGACACCGCCGGGCAGGTGAAGCCGGCTGGTCAAGACAGGCTCATTCGTCGAAGATGGTCCGTGTGTGACGAAACCGGCGATGTCTACAAGATGGCGGTTCAGATCAGGGACGCGACCCCGGAGGACGAAGCATCCTGCTCGGCCTTGCTTGCCGAACTCGGCGCCACGACCAGCATCGGCGCCGACCCTGGCTTCTCGGAGGTGTTCGGCATGCTGGTCTCGAAGGCGCGCGGTCAGATTGTGCTGGCCGTCGAGAACGGCACGGCCTTGGGCATGGCGACGGTCAGCTTCAACTTGGCGCTACGGTACCGCGGCGAGTACTGCCAACTCGAAGAACTCATCGTGTCGCCCAGCGCACGTGGGCGGAACCTCGGCGGTCGGCTGGTGCAGGCCGTCGTCGACATCGCCGCAGAGCGCGGTTGCGGGGAGATCGGCCTCTACCTCGTCGAGCGCACGGAGCACAACCGCGCGTTCTATGCCAAGTACGGCTTCGAAGTCGTCGGCACCGAGATGCGCCAGCGATTGAACTGACGGTACGCGGACGTCCACGAACCGCTTGCGGTTCGCGTCCGCTTGCGGTTCGCGTCCGCATCCTCTATGTCAGGCCGTCTCCTCCGCGACGTCTTGCATCGCGACCGCCGCCCGACGGATGACCTCGTCGATCAAGGCTTCGTCCATGACGGTGGACAGCGCCATCATGCCCCTCGAAGCAACCATCAAGCCATGATTCAAGGCCGCGAGATGGAACATCTCGATGCGTTCGGCGGCCTTGCGGCGAGCCGCTGCCGACGAATCGGCCTCGGTGAAAAACAGGTTCAGCAAGGATCCGTGACGGTTGATCGAGATCGGCAGATCGAGGTTGCTCGCTTGCGTTAGGAGGCCATCCGCAAGGCGCTCGGCCAGTCGATCCATAGTCGCTATGCGCGCGGCGGTCAGTTCCCGCACGGACACGACACCCGCTGCCATCGTCACCGGGTTTCCGCAGTACGTGCCGGAGTGAAACGCACGCGGCGCCGTCGGATCGAAAATCTCAAGGTGCTTAAGCTTCCCACCCACCGCGCCGACCGGGAAGCCGCCGCCGATGATCTTGCCGAACATCGTGAGGTCGGGCTCGATGCCGAACAACGACTGCGCACCTCCTTCGGCCAGGCGGAACGTGATGACCTCATCGAGCACGAACAGGGCACCCGCGGCTTCGGTCGCCCGTTGCACGCGCCGCAGGAAGTCGGGATCGGCAGATACCACGCCGCCAGCGCCCATGACGGGTTCGAGCACCACCGCTGCGATCTCGTGGCCGTGGGCATCGAGGATCTGCTCGAAGCTCGCGGGGTCGTTGTACTCGCCAAGGTGGGTCATCCCGTCGACGTTGGGCATCATGCCCGGCATCGATCCGGCTTCGAATTCCATCAGGATGCCGTGGTAGCCGTAACGCGCCATGAGCACCTTGGTGCGACCGGTGACCACGCGGGCAATGGTCAGCGCCAGCAGGCCGGCCTCCGATCCGGAGTTGGTGAAGCGCACGCTCGCAACCGACGCGACCCTGTCGATCAGCGTCTCCGCCAACTCCATCTGCCAGACGTTGTTGGCGGTGAAGCCCGTCCCCCTCTCGAGTTGCGTGCGCACGGCATCGACGATGGGCGGATAGCCGTGGCTGTGCGCAAGGGAGGTGTAGTTGTTGACCATGTCGATGTACTCGCGGCCGTCGAGGTCGACCAGGCGTGTCCCGGATGCCCGCGCCACCGTGATCGGATGGGGACGCCAGAACGCCGCGGCCCGCGAGTTGCCGCCAACGACACCGCGTTGCGCACGAACGTCGGCGGCCGCGCTCTTGGGCGTGTTCGCGATGTACGTCTCGAGGATTCTGCCCACGGGATCAGCACCTCAATCGTTGCTGCAATTGCCGGGCACCTTACAACAGACGCGCTTGCCTAAACCGGCACTGCGGGCCTAGAATTCCGCTCCCGCTGGGCGCCTGCCCGGCTTACATCGGCTCCTCGCTTCACGTCCCAAGCTGGCGGAGGCGAAAACCGAGAGGAGTTCGTCTTGAGACACTATGAAGTCGTTTTCATGGTGCACCCCGATCAGAGCGATCAGGTGCCCGGCATGGTCGAGCGCTACCAAGCCCTGATCGCCCGCGGCAACGGCAAGGTGCACCGCACCGAGGACTGGGGGCGGCGTCAGCTCTCCTACCCGGTCTCGAAAATCCACAAGGCCCACTACATCCTGATGAACATCGAGGTCGAGCGCGAGACGCTCGACGAACTCGAGAGCGCGTTCCGCTTCAATGATGCAGTACTTCGCAACCTCGTCGTCCGGCGCAAGGAGGCGGTCACGGAGATGTCGAAGATCTACGAAGAGGAACTGCGCGACCAGGAGAAGGAGCGCGAGAAGGAACGGCGTCGCGAAGAGGAAGCCCGCGCCCGCATGGCTCGACGGCAGGCCGAAGAGTCCGCCGTGGAACCCGAGCCGGAAGCGGAAACCGTCGAACAGTAGACCGCGACCTTAAGCAAGGAGATCGTCACCAATGGCGCGCAGATTCGGACGCAAACGCTACTGCCGGTTCACGGCGGAGGGCATCAAGGAGATCGACTACAAGGATCTCGACCTGCTTCGGCAGTACGTCACCGAAACCGGCAAGATCGTGCCCAGCCGCATCACGGGAACGAGCGCGAAGTACCAGCGCCAGTTGGCGACGGCCGTCAAGCGGGCCCGTTACCTCGCCCTGCTGCCTTATACCGACCAGCACAAGTAGCCCATGAACATCATCCTTCTCGAGCGCGTGAGCAACTTAGGCGACTTGGGCGAAGAAGTCTCCGTCCGCCGCGGTTATGCACGCAACTACTTGATTCCGACCGGCCGGGCGGTGCTCGCGACCGGAGCCAACCGGGCGCAGTTCGAATCGCGCCGGGCTGAACTCGAACGCGTTGCCAACGCGAAGCTGACGGATGCGGGCGAACGAGCGGGCAAGCTCACCGACCGCAGCGTCACGATCGTTGCCCGGGCGAGCGAGGAAGGCAAGCTGTACGGCTCGGTCGGCACCGTGGAGATCGCACGCGCACTCACGGAGTCGATCCTGCCCGTGGCGAAGAGTGAGGTCCGCATGCCCGAGGGCACCATCCGCTCGGTGGGCGAGTACGAAGTGGACGTCCAGTTCCACGCGGACGTCACCGAGACGATTCGCGTCGAGGTCGTCGCCGAATAAAGGGCCGGGCCTGCGGCGGCTCGTCGACACCTGCTCGAGAGTACCGGGAAATCCACAGCTTCCTCTAGCGGTTCTCCCTTTGACGCCTCATTGAGCGTTGCGCGAACCTATCCCGGTTCGAACCGGCGAGGTGTCCCCATGGCTGAACCCATGCCCGTCCCCGAGGGCCCTGCCCGACTCAAGGCGCCACCCCACTCGATTGAGGCCGAGCAATCCTTCCTCGGCGGCTTGATGCTCGATGAGAACGCCTGGCTCAAGGTCGCCGACACGATCACGGTCGACGACTTCCACAGGCCGTCGCATCGGATCATCTTCGGCGCGATGTCAGAACTCGCCAACGCCAACCAGCCGCTCGACAACGTGACGCTACGCGAGGCGCTGTCGTCCCGCTCCCTGCTCGACAAGGCGGGCGGCGCCAACTACCTGGTCGACCTCGTGGAAAGCACGCCCGGCGCCTCGAACGTCGCGGCGTACGCGGAGATCATCAAGGAACGCGCCACGTTGCGCCGACTGATCAACGCGGCCAACGAGATCGCCGACACCGCCTTCGAACCCGAAGGACGCTCGAGCGCCGAAGTCCTCGATCACGCGGAACAGCTTGTCTTCGAGATCGGCGAAGGCCGCATCAGCGAGAGCATGCCGCAGCGCGTCGGGGACGTGACCGAGGCGGTCGCCCATCGGCTTGATTTCCTGTCGAAGTCCGGCAGCACCATCACCGGCGTGGCAACCGGTTTCGACGACCTCGATCGGCGCACGGCGGGCTTCCAGAAATCGGACCTGGTCATCGTCGCGGCCCGACCGTCCATGGGCAAGACGGCGCTCATCGTCAACATGGCCGAGCACGCCGTGATGACCGACCAAGGCGAGGACCACCAGGGCGCCGTCCTCATCTTCTCCCTGGAACAACCCGCCGATCAGTTGGTCATGCGGATGCTGTCGTCGCTCGGCCGGATCGACCAGACGCATATGCGCACCGGCCGCTTGAGCCCCGACGACTGGGACCGTTTCGCCAGCGCCCGCGTGCAACTCAAGGACAAGGTGCTCTACATCGACGACACGCCGGCGCTGACCCCCAACGCGATCCGCGCCCGTGCCCGACGTGTCTCTCGGGACGCGGGCGGCCTGAAGATGATCATGGTGGACTACCTGCAACTGATGCGGCCTTCGAATGCCCAAGAGAACCGGACCAACGAGATCGCCGAGATTTCGCGCTCGCTGAAGGCCATCGCGAAGGAGATGCAGTGCCCGGTGGTCGCCTGCTCGCAGCTCAACCGGGCCTTGGAGAACCGCTCGGACAAGCGCCCGTACATGTCTGACCTGCGCGAATCGGGCGCCATCGAGCAGGATGCCGATGTCATCCTGTTCATTTACCGAGACGAGGTCTACAACCCGGAGTCCGAGGACAAGGGACTCGCCGAGATCATCATCGGCAAGCAACGCAACGGTCCGATCGGCATGGTGAAGCTCACGTTCATGCCGGAACTGACGAAGTTCGACAACCACTTCGACACGGACGCCTACGGTCTGAACCCACCCCCGGACTTCGCCGGCGATCCGGGGGTGGACTTCGGCCAGCCGTGATGGCGAAGGCCAAGGTCGCCTTCGTTTGCACCGAATGCGGTGCGGAGCACGGCAAGTGGCAAGGCCAGTGCACCGCCTGCGGGCGATGGAACACGTTGCGCGAGTTCGCGGTTGCACCGGCCAAGGGGCGTGCCACCGGCGGCTACGCGGGCAGCGAACAGCGTACGGCGAAGCTTGCCGACATCGGGACCGCGGCGGACACGCGCATGCCGTCGGGCTTCAACGAACTCGACCGGGTCCTGGGCGGTGGCTTCGTGCCGGGCGCGGTCGTGCTGCTCGGTGGGGATCCCGGGGCCGGAAAGAGCACGCTGCTTTTGCAGGTGTCCACCAAGCTCGCGCAGGCGGCGCGCGTGTTGTACGTGAGCGGCGAGGAATCACTCGAGCAGATCGCCGCCCGGGCCCGACGGTTGCGCCTTCCAGGCGAGAAGCTCTCCCTCGCATCGGACACCGTGGTCGAGCGCATCGCGGAACTCGTCACCGCCGAGCGCCCGCACCTTGTGGTCATCGACTCCATCCAGGTCATGCACGTGCAAGCGTCGGACAGCTTGCCGGGCAGCGTCTCCCAGGTGCGCGAGTCCGCCGCCGAACTGGTGCGGCTGGCCAAGCAGACCGGGGTCGCCATCGTGCTGGTCGGGCACATCACCAAGGAAGGCAACCTGGCCGGACCCAAGATCCTCGAACACATGATCGACTGCCTGGTAATGCTCGATGCGCCCGCTGGCAGCCGCTATCGCACCTTGCGCAGCCAGAAGAACCGGTTCGGCGCGGTGAACGAACTCGGCGTCTTTGCGATGACCGAGGACGGCATGAAGGAGGTCAGCAACCCGTCCGCGATCTTCCTCGAGCGACCGCGCGACGTCGCACCCGGCAGCGTCGTCACGGTGACCTGGGAGGGAACGCGGCCGTTGCTCGTCGAGATCCAGGCCCTGGTCGACAATGTCCAGGGCGGCTACCCGCGACGCGTGGCCGTCGGCCTGGACCCGCAACGGCTCGCCATGCACCTGGCCGTGATGCACCGGCACTGCGGTGTCTCGCTCGCCGACCAGGACGTTTTCGCCAACGTCGTTGGCGGCGTGCGGATTGCCGAGACGGGTGCCGACCTGGCCCTGCTGGCGGCAACGCTGTCGAGCTTTCGCGCACGCGCCCTGCCACGCGACCTCGTCGTGTTCGGCGAACTCGGGCTGACCGGCGAAGTGCGCCCGGTCGCCAACGGCCAAGATCGCCTGCGCGAGGCGGCCAAACACGGCTTCACGCGCGCCATCCTGCCGCGCGCCAACCGACCCCGTGAGGCGATCCCGGGCACCAACGTGTTCGCCGTCGCCTCCCTACGCGACGCCTTGGACGTCATGAACGACCTCGCCGATGTCGACGCCGATGGCAAGTAGTCGCCGCTAACGGTACGCGGACATCCCCGTCCGCATCGGGCAGTGTGCAGGGTTCATTGCGGCGAGGACGCCCGCGTACCATGCAGACGCCGAATCCCGGGGCGGTACGCGGACGTCCTCGAACCGCTTGCGGTTCGCGTCCGCCATTCCGGCCCCCGCGGTCCGTGCGGGCCGGGAGGTCCGCGCACCTCGCTAAGCCACCGCGCAATCCGGCACAAGTTACAATTCTCCGATGCACTGCCCCTTCTGCGGCGAGGAAGACACCCGGGTGATCGACTCGCGCTTGGTCGCGGGCGGCGAACAGGTTCGCCGACGGCGGGAGTGCCAATCGTGCGGCGAGCGTTTCACGACCTACGAAACCGTCGAGCTGTGGATGCCGCACGTCGTCAAGAGCGACGGTGCGCGCGAACCGTTCAACGAGGAGAAGCTGCGCTCGGGGCTTGCCCGCGCGTTGGAAAAGCGCCCCGTGTCCGTAGAGGAACTGGAGACCATCGTCAACCACGTCCTCCACGACTTGCGCGCCACCGGCGAGCGCGAACTGCCCTCGCGCGCCATCGGCGAAGCGGTCATGGCGCAACTCAAGAACGTCGACCAAGTCGCCTACGTCCGGTTCGCCTCGGTGTATCGCGACTTCCAGGACATCAGCGAATTCCAGGATGAGATCACGCGGTTGAAGACGGAGTCCGGTGGGTCGCCGCAGGGCCAAGACGCCCAAGCAACCACCGAACAGTCGTGATCGGGCCGGTTGACCGCCTGTTCCTTGAGCGCGCCGTAGAACTCGCCGAACGCGGGTTGTTCAGCGTCGCCGAGAACCCGCGCGTGGGCTGCGTCTTGGTGCGCGAGGGAGAGGTGATCGGGCGCGGCTGGCATGCACGCACCGGTGGCCTGCACGCGGAGGCCAACGCAATCGCCGACGCGGGCGGCGACGTCGCCGGCGCCACCGCTTACGTCTCCCTGGAGCCATGCTGTCACACCGGGCGCCAACCACCCTGCACGACGGCCCTGATCGAGCGCGGCGTCACCCGCGTGGTCGGTGGGATGGACGACCCCGATCCGCGCGTTGCCGGCAACGGCTACGACACACTGCGAGCCGCCGGCGTTGTCGTCGACACGACCAACATGCCGGCCGCGCTCAAGTTGAACGCCGGTTTCGTGCGCCGCGTGACCCGGCATATGCCTTACGTACGCGTCAAGCTCGGCGCTTCGCTGGACGGTCGCACGGGCATGGCCAGCGGCGAGAGCCAGTGGATCACCTCGGCAGGCGCTCGCGCGGATGTCCAATACTGGCGGGCGCGCAGTTCCGCCATCGTCACCGGCGTCGGGACGGTGCTGGCCGACGACCCGGCGCTTAACGTTCGCGATCAACGCTTCGCGACCGACGGACGCCTGCGCCAACCCCTCGTCGCCATCGCCGACAGCCGCAACCGGACCCCGCCTTGCGCCAAGGTGTTCCACGGCGCTGAAGTATTGCTGTTCGCCGCCGGGAACGGCGAACGTGTGGACCTTTCCGAGATGCTCAAGGCGTTGGCAGCCCGCGGCTGCAACGAGGTACTGGTCGAGGCCGGCCCGACCCTCGCCGGCGCATTTCTGCGCGAACGCCTGTGGGACGAGGTGATTGTCTACGTGGCACCCAAGCTGCTCGGGCGAACCGCGCGACCGCTCGCGGAGATGGAGTTCGACCGCCTCGCCGACACCATCGGCGGCCGCGTCGCCGCCAGCGAGCGCATCGGCGACGACATCCGGGTGATCCTCAGGCCCGACCACCCGTTATGAGCAAGCGGTCTGTCAACCCCTATGCGCGCCGACGCGCGCGCCGCACGCTGCTGCAGGCGCTCTACGCCTGGCAGATGACGGCGGCGGAACTCGGCGACCTCGGCAGCCAGTTCGCGTCCTCCGACGAGATGCGCAACGGCGACACCGAGTACTTCCTGGCCTGCCTGCAGGGGGTCGTGAACGGCGTGGCTGACCTCGACCCCATGTTCGAGCCCTACCTCGACCGCACGATCGCCCAACTCGACGGCGTCGAGCGTGCCATTCTCCGGGCCGGCGCCTATGAACTGCGTGAACGGATCGATGTCCCCGTACGCGTCGTGATCGACGAATGGGTCGAACTCGCCAAGGGCTTCGGGGCCGAGGACAGCTTCCGCTACGTCAACGGCGTCCTCGACCGCGTCGCCCGGGACGTGCGCAAGGCCGAGTTCGTCGACCGCTGACATATGGACGAGTTCGACCTGATCGACACCATGGTCGAGATCCTTGGCAGAGCGGCCACCGGCGCCGGCGTCGTGGTCGGGCCCGGGGACGACGCAGCGGTGCTCGAGGTACCAGCCGACCATCAGCTCGTCGTGTCCACCGACACGCTGGTCGCCGGGCGTCACTTCCCCGCCAACGGCCAAGCGGACGTGATCGGCTACCGCAGCATGGCCGTGGCGACATCGGACCTCGCCGCCATGGGCGCGACGCCCGCCTACGCGACTGTCGCCTTGACGATCGAGCAACTGCCCGAGGACTGGGCCCGCCCATACGCCGCCGGCATCGCCCACGCGGCACGAGACTTCGGCCTCGCCGTCGTCGGGGGCAACGTCGCGCGGGGGCCGTGCAGCATCACCGTTACGGTGCATGGCCACGTCGCGACCGGACAGGCCATCACGCGTGCGGGCGCCCAACCCGGCGACCGCGTCTACGTCACCGGCTCGCTGGGCGGCGCGAGCCTGGCCCTAGCGGACCCCGATATCGAGAGTTGGAGCCTAGGCGACCTCACCGATGAAACGGCGCTGCGCCGCTATTGGATGCCCAAACCAAGGCTCGCCTTCGCGCAAGCGCTGCGCGGCATCGCCACCGCCGCCATCGACATCTCCGACGGGCTGTCGTCGGACCTCGTCCACCTTTGCCGGGCGAGCAGCGTTGGCTGCCGCGTAGACCTTGCACAACTCCCCGTATTCGCGGGCTGCGAGGCGCTCGCAGCAGCCACATCGGGGGATGACTACGAACTCGCGTTCACGGCGCCAGGCGTTGCCGGCGACCGCATTGCATCGCTCGCCGACCAAGCGGGCGTCGCCACTCAACAGATCGGTACGATCCACGCGGGCAACGCAGGCAACGTCGACTGGTTGCATAACGGCGCTCCCATCGCGCTGCCGAGGGGCTATCGCCATTTCTGATCGCGGCACACTGGAACCAGGCGACCTGCGCGATCCGCTGGCATTGCTCGCCACCGGGTTCGGCACCGGCCTGTCCCCCTACGCCCCAGGCACGGCGGGATCAGTGTTGGCCGTCCTGATCTGGTGGTTCGCCATCGCCGAGTTGCCGTTGGTCGCGCGAATTGCTGTGGCCCTCATCGCCTTCGGCCTGGGCGTGCTCATCGTCGACCGGGTGGTGCGTCGGTGCGAGTTGGGCGATGCGCCCGCCATCGTCTGGGACGAGATCGCCGGATGCTGGCTGGCGTTGGCGGTGGTGCCCAAGTCCTGGCCGTGGGTCGTCGCGGCCTTCGTCCTGTTCCGGGTCGCCGACATCGCAAAGCCGTGGCCGGTGTCTTGGGCGGATCGATCCGTTGGAGGCGGACTCGGCGTCATGCTCGACGACCTGATCGCCGGCGGCCTGGTCGCCGCATTGCTCGCCGTGGCGCTATACATCGTGTAGCGCGGCCGGCGCCTGGCGGTAAGCGGACGTCCTCGTTCTAAGGCGTATCCGCCCGGGGCGGCGTGATGTCCATCTCGTCGCCGTCCTGCGTCAACGCCTTGACACGCAGTTCCGCCTGCCGCAACGCCGCCTGGCAATCCCGCGTCAGCTTGATGCCTCGTTCGAACGCCTCCAGTGAGGCCTCAAGGCTCAGCGTGCCGCTTTCCATGCGGCTGACGAGTTCCTCGAGTTCCGCGAGCGCCGCCTCGAAGTCAACCGGCTCGTCGCTCATCAGGCACACCGGCGCAACGTGCTGGCCTCTTCGATGGAGAACGACGCCCCATCGACGAGTGTCCAAGTCGCCGCGTCCTCGTCGAGAACGACCAACCCAAGGCGCTCGAGGTTGCTGAGTTCACCACGCACTTCCCACGCACCGAAAGGCATCCCGTCAGCGCGCAGCCGGGCAGTGACGTCACCGGGCCGGAAGGTCGTCGCGCCATCTTCGCGCAACGCCAACGCAGCGTCGAACACGGTCTTGGTCCGCCTCGCCTTCTCGCTCACGGTTTGACCCCACGCCCCCCAACGAATGAAGCGCGGCTTTGTACCAGAAATGACCTCAGGCCCGCAAACGCCCGCCCCCCAAAAGGCCGAAGATCGCGCGCCAAACCCTTGCCCAGTGAAGTAAATTGCGGGATTCGCCTGCGCACACGAACGCCATGCCACCGAACACGACCCGCGACGATCCCAGGCAACCCGGCCTCGCCGTGGCGCTGGTGCCGGTCGCGTTGACCCTCGCGATTCTCGCGCTGCAGTTGTTCTACTTCGGTGACTTCACGCCGCACATACCCTTGGCGTTCGGGATTGCCATCACCGCTTTGCTCGGTGTCGCGCTCGGGCGCACCTGGCAGGACCTCGAGGGCGGCATCTTCCACGTCATCAACGTGTCCCTGCCATCCGTGTCGATCCTGATCATCGTCGGCATGCTGATCGGGACCTGGATTGCCGCCGGCACCGTGCCGAGCCTGATCTATTACGGCTTGATCCTGTTGTCTCCGGAGGTTTTCCTCGCCGCCGCCATGATCCTGTGCGCCGTGGTCTCCGTGTCGCTTGGCACCTCGTGGGGCACCGTCGGCACCGTAGGCCTCGCCCTCATGGGCATCGGCGCAGGATTCGGTATACCTCCCTACTGGACCGCGGGCGCCGTGGTGTCGGGCGCTTTCTTCGGCGACAAGGTCTCGCCGCTATCCGACACAACCAACCTCGCTCCCGCGGTCACCGGGGCCAAGCTCTTCGACCACATCCGCAACCTGATGCCGACGACCGTCCCGGCGATGCTCGTCGCCCTGGTCATCTACACCGTGGTCGGATTCACGCTCGTCGAGAGCGACCAGGCCTCCTTCGCCCGCATCGACGCCATCACGTCGGCCCTCCAGGCGGGGTTCGACATCTCGCCGTTGATGCTCGTGCCAGCGGTTCTGGTCATTGCGCTCGCGGTGACTAAGAACCCGCCGATCCCGTCGCTCTTTGCGGGCGCGGTCGCCGGCGGCATCCTCGCCGTCTTCGCCCAAGGCGCGGGCCTCCACGACGCGTTCACGTTCGCCAACGACGGCTACGCCATGGAAACCGGCGTCGAAGAGATCGACACCTTGCTGAGCCGGGGCGGCATCCAGTCCATGATGTGGACGATCTCGCTGGTCCTGCTCGCCCTCGGGTTCGGCGGTGCGCTTGAGCGGACGGGCTGTCTCCAGGCCATCATCGGCGCTCTCGTCAAGCGCGTGAAGCGGTTCGCCGGCATTCAAGCCTCGGCAACTGCCGCCGCCGTCTCCACGAACCTAGTGGCCGGCGACCCGTACCTGTCCATCGCCCTGCCCGGCCGGATGTTCGCGCCGGTGTACCGCGGCATGGGCTACTCGACCCTGAACCTGTCGCGCGCGGTCGAGGAAGGCGGCACCCTGGTCTCGCCGTTGATCCCCTGGAACGCCGGGGGCGCGTTCGTGATCACGGCCCTAGCCCTCGGCATCCGCGAAGGCGAACTGGTCAACCTGCTCTACATCCCCTTCGCGTTCGCCTGCTGGCTCTCCCCGCTCATCGGCATCACCTATGCCGCGACGGGCAAGTTCTCGCCCCGGGCCAGTGACGAAGAGCGGGCCGAGTGGGCGCGCCAAGGCGAGGAAATCCGCGCGATGTGACCCCACGCGTGAGAGGCGCCAACACCCGGCGTGCTAAACTAGTCCTGTCAATGCTGAGTGGAGTTCTCTTCGCTTAAGCACCGCACGGGGGCGACATGGCTTCGACGGCGGTGACGACATCGCGAGGTGCATGCCGAGAGGGTAGTGACTCTCGTTAATCAATCGCTGCAACTTCATATAGTTGCCAACGACGAAAACTACGCACTAGCGGCTTAAACACCGCTTACCTCGATGACTCGGTGTCCGTGACGACGAGTCGAGGGCAAAAGCTCACGGAATAGCGAGCAGCCGACGCGTCCAACGATGCGTTGCCTCGGAAGCTGACGCGAAACACTACGAGGCTCGCCCATCCGCGCCCTGACCGTCGGGCCGCCCATGGGCTAAAGCAATAGACGAAGCTAAGCATGTAGAGCTTCCGATGCCGTGCCGGCGGACGCGGGTTCGATTCCCGCCGCCTCCACCAACTTCACAATAAAAACAACAAGATGCGTTACTCGTACCACGATCCATACCGCAAGTCTGCCAAGCGCGAAGCCCCCGTTCTAACGTGAAGTCTCCCCAAGTCTTCACCGCCCAAGCGTGACCTTCGGTCAACTCCCGCGCCTTCCGAAGTCCAACCCAGACGCGATACGCCCCGCGCCCACAACAGTGACCAGTGGCCAAGGACCGACACACCCGTCGACGCTTCCGTCCGCACACGCCACCGTCGCACACACTCGACAACCGTCGACGGGAGTGCGACATTGGCGAGCGGCCCCGAACCCCGAATCTGCCCATGGCAAGGGAGCACCTGATATCGATCATCGACATTGCGCAGAACCACGGGAGGCGCAAACAAGCCATCCACCGCGTCGTCCGTAAGCTAGGCCTCAACGTCGAGAACGTCGTTGGCGAGCGGACCAAGGGGCAGAAGGCTTCTCACACCTCGGTTCCTACGCCGCGCACGGCAGCGTCCCACCTTACGGGGTGCCGAAGCGGCGAACGGCCATCGCCACCAGGAGGTCCCGCTGTTCACGGCGAGCGACCTGGATTCCTTCCTCGCGTCCTTCCTCACGTCCCTCTTCGCGCCCCTCCGCACGCGCTTCCTCGCGGAACGCGTCGATCTTGTCCTTGAACAGGTACGTCATTTTCGGCCTCCTTCGCGCCTTCCATCTCCTCGAACGACGGCAGCTCCGCACCGCGTTGATGAGACGGTTGCCAGCCCGTGGCCAGCGGTCGCGACGTCCGTCGTGCGTGCGGGTCAGCCGGGCAGCCGGTCGACGAACTCCGCTGCCGTCTCGCAGGCGAGGATGAGGTCGCCCGTCTCGGAGAGCACGTCCGCGCTCGGTCGGTCGTCCAAGGCATCGGCCAGACGCCGACCTGCCGGGGTGCCGAAGCGGCGAATGGCCATCGCCACCAGAAGGTCCCGCTGTTCTTGGCGAGCGACCTGGATTCCCTCCTCGCGCCCCTCCTCGCGACCTTCCTCGCGTCCTTCCTCGCGTCCTTCCTCGCGCCCCTCCGCACGCGCTTCTTCGCGGAACGCGTCGATCTTGTCCTTGAAAAGGTACGTCATTTCGGCCTCCTTCGTGCCTTCCATCTCCTCGAACGACGGCAGCTCCGCACCCGACTCCGCGGCACCGAGCAGCGCCTCCGCCACCCAAGCGTGCATTCCCTCGCGGAACCGTCTGTACCCGGGCGTCGCGAACAGCCGCCATTCGCTCCTCAACTGCTCCGCCAGCGCCGGCACCGTTCGGCTCCGCACCAGCCGCGCCGCCGCCAGGAAGCGGTTGTCCGGCGCACCGGACGGCAGCGCGACGCCCCCGCCGATGTCGACCGGAATATACGCCTGCGGCTGGTAGAGCGCGACCTCCCGGGCGATCTCCGCCGAGGCGTCGGCCAGCGCCTCACCGCCGTCCGCCGCGCTCCACCGCCCGGCGCCGGTGTGGATCACGAACGGCAGCACGAGGGGGTGCTCGTCCTCGCCGATCAGACCCCGGCGGGGATAGTCGGCGAGCATCCGGTCGGTGTACCCGCGCACCCGGTCGAGCATGCCGTGGTCGTTGGTGTCCTGGAACTCCGCCGAGGCGATGGCGGTACGCACGGGCCCGTCGTCGCGCTCCTTGAATGGGATGCGGTACGCCGCGTCCCCGATCCGGCGGGAGCGGTCGAGGCCGACAAACTCTGTTGGCAGCGGTTCGATCCGGTCCAGGTCGAGTTCGGCGGCGAGCGCGGGCAGGGCGATGCGGACGAGATCAGCGATCACGTCGCCAAGGAACAACAGTTTGCTGGCCGCGTCGGTGCGGCGTCGTGGGTCGGCCACGCGCTGAATGTGCCCCAGCGCGAACGCCCAGGGGCGCCGTCGGGCGGATGTCCTACGACCGTTTCGGACATTCGCCCGCCACGAGGGCAGTGGAGCGGTTCACTGCCGTTCGGCGGGCCCGGAAGAACGCCCGCCGCAAGCAAGCGCAATCGTCGGCGAGGACACGCAGGAAACGGCCACGCGGTCGTAAGGGCCGGCGACATCATTCGTGCACCACCTTACTCCTCCTGCGAGGAAACCCGTAGTGTGCCTCTGCAGGACTGAGACCAGTCACGTCCGGCAGAACGGACAGGCTTCTGATCAAGCGATGTGACGGTGGCGGTCAGGCCGACGCCCGAAACCGGGCGCGTGCGCGCGTTGCCGGCCTAGTGTAGCCCGAGCAGGCGCCCCGCTCAGGCAACCGTCGGATCGTAGAATCCCAGCGCGGCGTACATGTCGAACCCGAGAAGGCGCCTGACTTCCGGCGACAATTCCGCCATGCGTTCCTGCGGCACGTTCAGGTACTGGTTTTCCTCCTGCCGCACCCAGCCCAGGGAATAGGTCAGGATCACCCCGTAGCGCCAGTCCTCTGACCTGTTCGCCCCCGCACCATGCAGCGTTCCGCCCATCCAGAACAGCACCGCGCCGGCCGGCATCTCCGCGCTCAGAATCTCGTCGGGCTTGGCCTTTCGGTCAGCAGGCCATTTGTGGCTGCCTGGCACCAGCAGAGTGGCGCCGTTGTCCGCGCGGAACTCTGTGACTGCCCACATGCTGGCCACGATGATGTTGGGGCGCGGCAAGGGAAAGAAGGTGAACGAACTCTCCTCCCGGTGCAGCACCTGCTCGCGCGCGCCGGGACCTACTTCGATGGTTGCCGAGACATGCAATTGGTAGCCGTGCTCGCCATTGGGCAGCAGGTGGGTGTCGCAGATGTGCCGGCTCAACGGGTGTGCGACGAGGCGATCGGTGACGCTCGGGGAGCGCAAAACCAGGGCGGAAACGCGCCGCGTGCGGCCCGGGTAGAACTTCGTCGGGTCATCCTCCTCAATCACCCGCGCGTTCGCCATGTGTGGCGCCAACTCGTCCCTGATTGACTGCCGTAGTTCGGCGTCCATGAGTCCGGTCACCACGGCGCATCCCGCTTCACCCAGCGCCTCGGCGATGTCGCTGGCGGACGTCCCGGCAGAAAACTGCGGTATGGACATCTGGTCTTCTCCACTCTTCGGACTGCGCCCGTAACGGGCGTGGGATGCGGTCTAACGTCGCATAAGCATCATACCCGGCTGGTTCCAGACAGCGGCGCGTGACCATGTCAGCGCGCATGGTGTCGACGACCAGTCTCAACCAAGGCGGCGATCCAGTCGGCGGCCCGCACCGGTTGGCAGCGGCGAGGTATGTTATAACGTAACGTCCCTTTGGAGGCAGGCAGACATGGGATCACCTCTCCCCGTAACCGTGTTGTCCGGGTTTCTTGGCGCCGGCAAAACGACCCTCATGAATCACGTCCTCAATAATCGTGAGGGCTTGAGGGTTGCGGTCATCGTGAACGACATGGGAGAGGTCAACATCGACGCTGATCTCCTCCGACAGGACGTGTCACTCCAGCAAGTGGATGAGAAGCTTGTCGAGATGACCAACGGCTGCATCTGCTGCACGCTTAGGGAGGATCTGCTGGTCGAGGTCGCACGCCTTGCAGATGAGCAACGGTTCGACTACCTCCTCATCGAGTCGACCGGTGTCTCCGAGCCGTTGCCCGTGGCGGAGACATTCACGTTCGAGGATGAAATGGGGCGCTCGCTGTCCTCGGTAGCCAAGCTCGACACCATGGTTACCGTCGTCGACGCCTACAATTTTCCGCGCCTAATGGTCGAGGCCGAAGATCTCAAAGCCAAGAACATGGAGGTCGGCGAGGATGACGAACGCAATATCGCCAATCTCCTCGTTGACCAGGTCGAGTTCAGCAACGTCATCGTGGTGACGAAAACCGATTTGCTCCAGCCTTCTCAAACTCGCGCGCTTCTCGCCACGCTCCGCCGCCTCAATCCCGGCGCCGAGGTACTCGTCGCGGACCACGGAAAGGTCGAGCCAAGCGCCATTCTTGGTACAAGCAAGTTTGATATGGCCGAGGCCGCGAACGCGCCGGGTTGGCTGGCGGAACTTCGTGGCGAACACGTGCCTGAGACCGAGGAGTACGGCATCGGTAGCTTCGTCTACCAGGCGCGCAGGCCGTTTCACCCTCAGCGACTCTACGACTTTCTCGTGGCGGGTTGGCGCCACGGCAACCTTGTTCGCTCAAAAGGCTACTTCTGGTTGGCGTCACGTTTCGATCAAGCGGGTTCATGGTCCCAGGCGGGCGGCATCATGAATCATGGATTCGCAGGCCTGTTCTGGTCGGCGGTGCCTGAGGATCAGTGGCCTGATGACCTTCAATATAGAGCGGAGATCGAGAGCAAGTGCGAGCCGCCCTATGGCGATCGGCGTCAGGAGATTGTCTTCATTGGGCAAGGGCTCAACGAAGAACAAGCAAGGCGAGCACTGGATGCATGCCTTCTCAACGAGAGAGAGCTCGTTGCCGGTCCGGATCGTTGGAAACAGTTCCCGGACCCTTTCCCACAATGGATCCGCGAGACCGAGGAGGCAGACGTCTGATGCGACAGGTAATCGGTGGTGAGCTAGGCGACTTTGCAGCGATTTACGATGAGGATGTGGAAATCGTCAGCGTCACACGCCCGCAAGCGAGAACCTATGAGGGCTTGGCCGAGCGACTGATCCGTTCGCGTCAGGTTCCGCAAGCACGATGGGTCCAGCCTGCGGATGATCCCGAAGTCCCCGCGAGTGAACTGCCAGCGATACTCGACGCCGACGTACGCTCTGCGCTGCTCGATCAAATCGCCGAGGCCAGCGAAATGTTGGGCGAGCTTGTGGACTGTGAACGGGTCGGCGTTCGACTCGAGACACTGAGCGCTCCTATGTGTCCGCGGTTTCATGCGGATTACGTGCCGTGTCGCATGTTGATCACGCTCAGCGGGGTGGGCACGGAGTGGATTCCCAACGGCGACGTCGATTGGGCTGTTTTCCACGACCTCGAAACCACCGCACCTCCCGTCAAAGCGAACCGTCAGGTCCAGCGACTAACCACGGGCCACTGGTCGTTGCTGAAGGGCGGCGCGTGGGACGACTGCTTTCGCGGTGTCGTTCACCGTTCTCCCCATGACGTTGGCGAACGACTGCTTCTATCGCTTGACCCGGTGTTTTGAAAACCGACGTCGATCGGACTTCGCAAACGGGTGAATCACCCGCTCTGTTAGGCCGGTGAGCCTATTGTCCGGGATACGGCGTCCCATCTTTATGTACGAATCGACCGTCACTATTGGCACTCATCATGTCGACGTCGGAGCACGTCGTAAGGTCTTCGGGCTGGCGCGAGCCAACTTCCAAGTAGCTGGCCATGGCGGCGGTTTTATTGATCATGTGATGACCATTGCCGGTGCCCTTGGGAAACGCAGCGCAATCGCCTGCGTAGAGTACGGTCTCGCCGCCGTCCTCAACCAGCGTTAGCTCCCCCTGCAGGACGTAGACGAACTCGTCCTCATGCGAGTGCCAATGGCGCTGGCTTGACCAGTTGCCGGGTGGCAGGTGCATGAGATTGACCCCGAAGTCGCTGAGCCCGCCAGCGTCGCCAAGCCGCTGCCGTACGCGTTCCGAACAAGGGTCATTGAACTCGGGCGGATAGCCGGTCCCTATGCTTCTCGGCACACGGGATATGTCGACCTTGGGCATATGAAACCTCGTTCGATCGGGCACAGTGAGCCCCGAAGCATAATCACTGAAGGGCGCGGCGTGGGACGATTGCTGCTATCGCTTGACCCGGCAACCTGATCCGCCAACGTCGATCGACGTTCCGCTGGCTATCCTCCCCATGCCCCGCTAGATTGGTCCCATGAACCAACGTGGACACCCGAGTGTTGCAGGATTCCTCGCTGTCGACGGCGGCAATCTCTACTACGAGATCGAAGGGGCGGGAGAAGCACTCGTGCTCATCCACGGGGGGCTCGGAAGCTTGCGCATGTGGGATCTTCAAGCGCAGGCGCTTGCTGGCAGCTATCGTGTCATCCGCTGTGACCTACGCGGCTTCGGCCGCAGCACGACCGAGCATGTCGAGTTCGCCTATTGGGCGGATGTCGCCGCACTCCTCGACCACTTCGGAGTCGATCGAGCTCACGTTGTCGGCCAATCGATCGGCGGTTCGATCGCGTTGGATCTCGCGCTGGCTCGGCCGGCTCGCGTCGCCACGCTCACGAGCATTGCCGGCGGTATCAGCGGCTACCGCCCTGCCCTCGGTCCCGAAGACGACAACGTGCCTTGGAGTGACATGGACCGGCTCTGGGACGAGAAGAAGTGGGTCGAACTGGCGGAGCTCGAGACGCAGGTCTGGGTTGACGGTTGGGGCCAACCGCCCACTCGGGTGAGCCGGACACTCCGAGACAGCGTCAAGCGGGATGTGCTCTCGACGTACCAGGCTGAGAACGAGGAAGGTCTGCCGCAGCCACTCGATCCTCGGGCGGCGGATCGTCTTGGAGAACTGACCATCCCGGTCCTCGTCATGATTGGGACCTTGGATGAGGTGCGGAGTCGCGCCAAGGCGGCCCACCTGGTCACCTCCGCGTCCGACAGCCGGTCCGTCGAGGTCGCGGGCGTCGCCCACATGATCCAGCTCGAAGCGCCCGAGCGTGTGAGCGAAGAGCTGCGCGGCTTCATCGAGCTCTTCTCGGTGCGAAAGTCCTCTTGATCCTAGCGACAGGGCCGCAGTCCCCTGAGTGCGGGAGGCGGACGTTGCGATGGGCATGAAGCTCGAAGCGGTGCTCTTCGATCTCGACGAGACGTTGCACGCGCGTGCACCGTCAGTCGCCCGGTTTGCCCGACAACTCTATGGCGAGGCTTCGCTGGACATGCCCGAGGCCGAATTCGTCGAGTTGGTTCTCTCGCGCGATGAACGCGGGCGGCGGCCCACCGTGGGGCTCTACACGTGGCTCGCCAGCTACTTCGATCTCGGCAAGACGGCCGAGCAAGTCGTACGGGCGTATCGCACGACGGCGTGGGACCGGCCCGTCCTTTATCCAGACGCGATGGAGACGCTGCGGCGGCTGCGCCCCCTCCGGCTCGGGATCGTCACCAACGGGAGCGAGCTCAGCCAGGCCGCGAAGATCCACAATAGCGGCCTTGAAGCGATGACGGACGCGGTTGCCATATCGGGCGTTCTCGGCATGCGAAAGCCGGAGCCGGCGATCTTCCGGGAGATCTGTGGTCGGCTCGGCGTCACCCCGTCACGCTGCGTGATGGTCGGGGACAGCCCCGAGCACGACATTGCCGGGGGACGTTCGGCGGGGATGCGGACGATCTGGGTCGCACGCGGGACGTGGCCGCAGGACCGCCCTCGGGACTACGACGCCGCGGCCTCACGTCTGGCCGATGTCGTGCCCTTAGTGCAGCGATGGGCGTCGGGTTGACGGCGTCCTCCTTGACTACTGGCGCTTCTGGCGGCGGGATCGCGGGCGCGGAACGATGCGACAAAGCCGAAAAGGCCACACCGGACAGCCGATCGCGTCAGCGGTGCGCCGATACGCTGGGGGTGCCCCGTCCCGCGTCCAGCGCAGCTTCGGCGCGCAACTTCAGGCCTAGTGCGCCGACCACCCGGAGCACAGTCTCGAATGTCGGCACTCGCTCCCCCGACAGCGCTTTGTAAAGGCTCTCGCGCGACAGGCCAGCGTCCGATGCTACCTGCGCCATGCCCCGCGCGCGGGCGATGTCGCCCAGCGCCTTGGCCACGAACGCGGCATCGCCGCCCGCCTCATCGATGGACGCTTCCAAGTACGCCGCCATGTCCTCGGGCGTGCGGAGGTGTTCGGCAACATCGTAGAGCGCGGTAACTGTCTTGGTCATGTGTTCACCTACAGGTTTCTCGCCAGCCGTAGGGCCCTGTCAATGTCGTCGTTTTGGGTGCGCTTGTCGCCGCCTGCGAGCAGTACCACTACCGCCCGGCCCTGCCTCTTGAAATACACCCGGTAGCCCGGTCCGTAGTCGACGGCAACTCCGAGACGCCTTCCCCCACGGGCCGTACGTCGCCCGGGTTGCCCGCAGCCAGCCGCTCGACCCGAACGAGCACACGGGCGCGGGCGCGGACATCCCTCAAACCGTCCAGCCATCTAGCGTAGACCTCGGTCCTCCGGACTTCGAGCATCGCTGCAATGTAGGAGACAGCATCCTCACGGTTCTGGTGTTCGCCAAGTCCGACACCGGTTCAGCATCGACCTAGCCCGAGACATTGGGTACGAGTTCGATCGGTTCTACGGCGACGGCGCGTGGTCGTTCCTCGAATCTGACCGCCTCATCGACGAGCTGGCACGCGAAATCGGCCAATTCCTCCTCCTCGAAGGCTAGGCGACTGATCGGTCACTGGGACACTGCCCGATACTAAGGACATCATCAAGGCGGCAACGACGGCTGCCACCGCGCGCGTGACGAAAGCTAAGACGCGTAACACCGCTCTCCGCTGAGCAGCAGCGCGATCATCGTCACTCAACCCGGCGCGGACCACCACCCTTGACGCAACGCGGTGTCGCCCGTGACGGCACGCTGGCGGTTCAGGATCTGCGTGACACTGTTCACCCGGCACTTCGATCCTCCGCGCCAGCTCCGCTGCGCTCATGTCGAGCGCCTCAAGGTCATCCCGTAACGTCTCGCCGGGATGTATAGGTTCGCGCGCCATTTCGTGTCTTTCATTGTCAAAGGTCGCTCGCCGCTCGGCCAAGAAACGTCGCATCGTGGGATGATCGTCCACGCCCAGTCCCGGACCGGCGAGCATGAGCCACAGACCATCCAACCCGATGCGCGATGCGCTCCTCGAGGAGCTACGCGCCGCCGCCGATCGGGATCGGGCGCAGGGTCAGCAGGCCTACATGAAGTCGGCGATGCCGTTCTTCGGCGTCACGGTGCCCCGGGTGCGGCAAATCGTCTCGTCGCTCGTCCGCGAACGCCCGTTCACCGGTGCCGACGCTTGGCAGGCCACCTTGCTCGACATCTGGCGCCGGGCTGCTAAGCGTGAAGAGCGTTACGCCGCAGTTGAAATCCTGAACCATCCCCACCACAAGCGCTGGGTGACTCCGCCGGTGTTTCCGACCATCGAGGAACTCGTCGTCACCGGCGCCTGGTGGGATTTCGTCGACGCCATCGCCAGCCGCGCCGTGGGTACGGCGCTTGCGAACCACCCAGCCGAGGTCGGTGCCCTGCTTCGCACCTGGTCGGTCGATCCCGACATATGGAAGCGCCGCACGGCGATCCTCGCGCAGCTCAAGCGAGGCCGAAACACCGACCCGGTGCTCCTATTCGACCTCATCGAACCGTCCATCGGCGAGAGCGAGTTCTTCCTGCGCAAGGCCATCGGCTGGGCGCTTCGCGCGTACTCCAAGGTCGAGCCCGACGCAGTCGTGAATTACGTCGTCGCGAACGCCGAGCGACTCTCGCCGTTGACGAAGCGGGAAGGGCTAAAGACGCTGCTGAAGTCCGGTGCGGTGGACCGCGTTCCCTGAGTTGCCGCCAGCCTCGGCACCGCCCATGGGGCGGCGCAGCAATCCCGTCAGGTCGAAACACCCCCCAGAACTTCCCGTTCCGGCACTTCGGACACCGGGACGGATTCCTCGGCCCCCGCCCTGTAGCGCGTCGGCATCCGCAGCGCAATGGCCGTGGTGTTGTCTTGCGCGACACCTCCTGCGAGCACCGACTCAACGCGCGCAAGGAAATCTCGGGGGTTCATCTCACGAAACGCTTCGCGCCAGTCCGCCGATATCTGCCCATCTCTTCCCGCCGCCCAGCCACCTGGGGTACGCGCATAGTCGAGAACATCCATCCCGTCGCTCCCCAGGAGTATGAGCTGGCGCGGCGACACGCGGCGGGGACCGGGGTGCAGGTCAATCTCGGCCACGCAGAACTCCGCCGCGATCGACCCCGCCCGGAGAGGCCCAGCCGTCGCCATCAAGCCGGAATCCACCCGATTGCCTTCCCCGTGTCGAGAGTTCAGACGGGTCGGGGGATACATGCCGACCAAGTCGCTCTCCCAGATTCCGCTGTCGCCCACACTCAGCCAACGCACGCCGTCCGGATCCGCCCAGACCGCCGACAGCGTCGTCGCCATGCCGTCCGCCCCGTCGCCCCGGGCCAACGCTTGCGCCATGGCGTCGAGCGCGCCGCGCAAACCATCGATGAACCGGGTCGCCCACTGCATGTTGTCCTGGGCTTCATCCGGGGGTGCGCCGAACCCCTTCTCGAAGCCGAGGACCGCGGACATCGCCGCGACATCCCCGGCCGGCTCGCCGCCCATGCCGTCGGCGACGACGAGCAGGCGCCCACGGCCATGGCGGACGTGCAAAGCTGCATCCTCCTGGCGCGTCCTGGGACCGAGAATCTGAAAAGCGGCAACATCTGCCATGGGAATCGTGGACACCGGTGCACTCCTCTAAGTCGCAGACCGGGCGGCAATTACGGACAGTCGTTAGCGTGTCGGGAGCACGACCGAAACGCAACCTCAAGGCGGTTGCCGCGCTACGGCGTTTCGACCACGCCTTCCAGCATCAACTCGACGACGGCCCTGATCTCGGAGTCGGTGCACTCGTTGCACAGTCCGCGGGCCGGCATGTGCGGTGGCATCCCTACGATCGTGCGTTCGACAACGCCCTCGATGCCGCGTGCCAGCCGAAGCTCCCAGTCGCCGGGGCGGCCAGGTCGCGGTGCGCCTTGGACGGCCGTGTCGTGACACCGGGCGCAGATCGCACTGTAGAGGTCCGCCGGCGCTCTTGAGGCCAGCGCAGCCCGCGAGTCAGCCTCGACTTCGGCCACTGCGGAATCGTCTCCCAACGCGAGCGCCGTCAGCCCCGCCTCGTTCCCCTCACCCCAGGCGAACACGATGAACTGCCGGCCGTCCGCCAGGTAGGTCATGGGCGCGGCGTAGGAATATGGGATCGGCACCCTGTGCACGAACTCCCCCGTGGCCTTGTCGATGGCGTTCAGGTAGTGAACACCCCAGTCGGGTGCGTTCAGAAACAGCAGCGACTTGGTCAAGAGCGGGAAGGTCAGCGCCACTTGGCCGACAGGCCCGGGATCCGGGGCGCCCAGGTCGATGACGTGCTGCCGCAGGCCGTTGCCATTCGGCACCACCCAGTCGTAGGCGCCGGAGGCGAGGTCAAGCGCGCTGACGCGGCCGTGTGGCGGCTTGGTGAGGGGCAGATACCCCGGCCCCTCGATCGACGTAGGACCAGTGCGTCGATAACGCGCCGCCCCGCCGCCTTTTTCCAGCTTGACCACGATGGCGTGGGACTGGGACGGGATGTAGAGGCGCGAGGTCTCCGGGTCGTAAGCCGCACCGGACCACTCGCCGCCCCCGCCGTCCCCCGGCTGCTGGATCGTGCCCCTTAAGCTCGGTGGCGTGTAAAGGGGCCCGTGGTCAAACTTGGCGACGATGGCGAGCGCTTCGGCACGAAGCGCCGGCGAGTAGTCGATGAGATTGTCCAGCGCCGTGCCTTGGTGCTCGAAGGGCGCGGGCCGCGTCGGGAACGGCTGCGTGGGCGACGTGCGCTCGCCCGGCACGGCGCTCTGCGGCACCGCGCGTTCCTCGATGGGCCAGACCGGCTCGCCGGTGACCCGGTCGAGCACGAACACGAACCCCTGCTTGGTGATCTGCGCCACCGCCTTGACCTCCCGCCCGTCGACGGTGATGTCGACCAGGTTCGGCGCCGCCGGCAGGTCGTAGTCCCAAAGCCCGTGGTGCACGGTCTGGAAGTACCAGACGAGCTTGCCGGTCTCCGCTTCAAGGCAGACCAGGCTGTCGGCGAACAGGTTGTCGCCGGGACGGTGCCCACCGTACCAGTCATTCGATGGCGTCCCGAAGGGCAGGTAGACGTAGCCAAGGTCGTGGTCGGCGCTCATCAGCGTCCAGACGTTGACCGCGCCGGCGTCCTGCCAGGAGTCCGCAAGCCAAGACTCGTGGCCGGTCTCGCCGGGACGGGGGATCGAGTGGAAGGTCCATCGCAGTTCGCCTGTGCGGATGTCGAAGGCGCGCACGTCACCGCGCGGATAGTCGGTCAGTCGCGGCATCGACCACTCGTCGGCGATCACGGATCCCACGATCGCGAGATCGCCCACCACCAGGGGCGGCGAGATCACCGAGTACATGCGCCGCTGCACGTCGCGGCCCAAGCCCTTGGACAGATCGACCCGGCCGTTCACCCCGAAATCGAGATCCGGCTCCCCCGATGTGGCGTCGAGCGACCAGAGGAAGCCGTCGTTGGTGGGCATCAGCACGCGGCGATCGTGCTCGTCTTCCCAGTACGCGACGCCCCGGTGGTTGAAGCCTAAGTTCGCTGGCTTCCCGCCCCGCCATGAACCCGTGTCGAACGCCCAACGCTGGCGGCCGGTGACGGCATCGGTCGCGGCGACGTGACCGAGGGACGTGCTGACGAACAGCGTGTCGCCGACCTTGATGGGCGTGCTCTTGAACGGACCGGGGAACATCCCGAGGGCGTTGTCCGGCGATGCCCATGACCACGCGGTGGCGAGCCGGTGCACGTTCCCCGCATGGATCTGTTCGAGCGGCGCGTACTTGGTCGAGGCGGCGTCGTTGCCGTACGACGGCCAGTCGGTATCGGATGCGAACACCGGGGCGACGGCGACCGCGAGGCCAGGGAGAGGCAGCAGGAACCGTAGGCAGTTAGCCATGGGCAGTGAGCCAAAACCAGGATCGCAGCGACGGTGCTAGCGTAACCACAAACGCCCTTGTGCGCGGTTAAGGTGCGGACGAGGACGTCCGCGTACCGCCCAGAGTCGTCATTCCTCTTTGAGGGCGGCCTCTAGGAGCACCAGCCGGTCATTGCCCCAGTAGAGTTGGTCGCGGTAGAAGAAAGTCGGCACGCCGAAGACGCCGCGTGACTCCACCTCCTGCATGCGTTGTTCGTGTTCTTGCGCAAGTTCGGCGGAATCCAGATCCGACTGGAACCGCGCCAGGTCGAGCCCCAGCGTCTCGGCTTCGGCGAGGACCTCGTTGCGACCGAACGCGGTTCGATCGTCGACGAAGATCAGGCGAAACAGCGAGTGGCTCATCGCTTCGACCCGCCCTTGGTGGCCGGCGGCCAGCGCAGCCAAGGCCGGCAGTATCGGTTCGTACGTGAGTCGACCGATGGGGTCGTTGAACGGGACGCCGTAGTAGCGCGCCCATGCTTCGGCATCCCGCTTCCGGTAATCCCAGTCGTACTGACCCCGGGCGCCCGCCGTGAACGGATCGTCCGGTCGGCGACCGAGCAACGCGTGGGTGGAAATCGGCAGCCAGCGGAACGTGGCGCCGGTTTCGCGTGCCACTCGCCCGATCTGCGTCGAAGCCAGGTACGAGTATCGGCTTCCGAGGCCGTAGATGAAGTCGACAGTGGCCATGGTCTCCTCAACGGGATGGGTGGTGTTCGCGTATCAGTCGGTTCAACCAATCGGTGCGACCCGCGCTGCGGCCTGCCCGCGCAGTGGCCGCGCGGC
Organism: Candidatus Azotimanducaceae bacterium; assembly: GCA_965203685.1. Classification (GTDB taxonomy): domain Bacteria; phylum Pseudomonadota; class Gammaproteobacteria; order Pseudomonadales; family Azotimanducaceae; genus VXYL01. Next base: position 1,806,071 of record OZ241908.1, on the reverse strand, counting down.
ACGAATCGGCGCTACTCTACCGCGCAAGTCCGTTCAGTCGCAGCCGCCGCGTCACGCGGGTAGGCCCGTCCGGTGACCTCATGACCATCCTGTTGTTCGTCCTGCTCGCCGCGCTGGTACTGGCCCTGATCCCGTTGGTCCCTGAACTGGTCCGGCTTAGGATTCGCTTTCTCCGGTGGATCCGTTGGACATCAGCGGCGGACGTGCTGGACAACCACTTCGCGGGTTGGTGCTGGTTCTACCGTGTGGCCCTCGGTTTAGTGGCGATCGGGTTGCTCATCACCGGATGGGCCTTGTGACGCGCCGCGACTAAGCCGCGGTAAGCTCACACGAGACCACGCCGAGGATCTGGCACCGCCACCGGGAGCAACGTATGACGACCAGCACCATTGCGACCCACCACGCGAGCGAACCAACGGAGGCGGTCGTCGCCACGCTCCGCCGCGATGGGGCCGCCGTGGTCGCCAACCTCGTCGCACCCGAGGTCATGGACCAACTCACGGCCGACCTGGCGTTCGACGACAAGACGAAGGTCGGCAACGACTTCATCGGCGGCTCCGACAACCGGTCCATCGGCGCGGTCCTCCACGCCAATCCGGAGCTATGCGAGACGCTCCTCGTCAACGAGCGCGTGCTCGAAGTCGCCGACAGCATCCTGCGGCCGGAGAAGCCAATGGCCGCGTCGTCGAAGCCGCTCCAGCGCGAAAAGCCCGAGATCGTATCCTCGGACGATGGCTGCACCCAGTATCTGAGCGTGGCCGCGCCACCTGAACGCGGTCCGTATTGCCACCACTACCGGGTCGGGGCCTCGGTGTCGATCCAGGCGCGCAACGGCGGCGCCGTGCAGTTGCTGCACCGCGAGATGGCCATCTACGAGCCGTACGTCCAGCACGGCCCAAGTAGCCGGGACTACATCCTGAACATGATGTGGGCCGGTTCCGACTTCACCGTCGAGAACGGCGCCACGCGGCTAGTGCCGGGCAGCCACCTGTGGCCCGCCAATCGGCTTGCCAACGAAAGCGAGGTGGCCCAAGCCGTCATGCCCAAGGGCTCCGTACTCTTCTGGCTGTGCAGGACGCTCCACGGCCTCGGCGCTTGCACCGGCGACACGAGCCGCACGGGCATATTCCAGTCACTGGTGGTCAACTGGCTGGTCCAGGAAGAGAACCAGTACCTCGCCTTCCCGCCCGAGGCTGCTGCGCAACTGTCGCAGAAGGCTCGGCAGCTTCTCGGCTACCGCTCGAGCAGCACCTGCGGTTGGGTCAAAGGCCGGGATTCCCGCGACCTCCTGGGATCAGGGGCGAGCGGCCCATTGGACATGGCCAAGCCAACTCCATGAGGCTCGGCGCCCTCCTCGGTCCAGTGACCGGGAACTCCCCGCGGGACTTCCTCGCCGAGCAGGCACGGACCTATGCCGACGAAGGCTTCGACAGCCTCTGGTCGGCCCAGGCCTTAGGGCGCGGCTTCATGTTGCCCGACCCGTTCGTCGCCTTGAGTGTCGCGGCAACGGCGGTGCCCGAAGTGGAAATCGGCACGGCGGTCGTCCAAGCACCCCTCTACGACCCGATGGACCTCGCCCACCGGATCTTCTCGTTGCACCAGGTCTGTGGAAACCGCCTGATCATGGGCCTTGGTGCCGGCTCGACGTCCAACGATTTCGCCGCCTTCGCCCGCCCGTTCGAGACGCGGTTCGAGGACTTTCGGACACTCGTCGGTTCGCTGCGAGAGATTCTGCGCACCGGCGCCAGCGAGCATGGCGACCTCTCGCCGTGGCCATCGGTGCACGGTGGCCCGCCCCTGTTTCTCGGAAGCTGGGGCCGAGGCGTCGAGCGCGCCGCCCGCGAGTTCGACGGATGGATCGCCTCGGCGCACTACCGAACGGCGGAGCAAGTCATCGCGGCGCTTGGCCGCTACCGGCAGGCAGGCGGCGGTCGCGCTATCGTGTCGACCATCCAGTTGCCGGCAGGCACGGATCTGGAGGAACTGCGCGACAGGCTCGCCCGATTCGCCGAGGCCGGCTTCGATGATGCCGTCGTGCTCATCCTTCCCGGTGGCCCAGGCCCAGACGCGGTGCGGCGGCTTCTCAAGGCGTAGCGCCAGCGGTCGGATTCCGCCGGCTAGAGCAACTCATCGAGCGACTCAACGACCCGGTCGGGTACGACGCCGTCGCGCACGTCGAGACCGATCCCGTGCGCATCGATCCAGATCGCGTGAATACCCAATCGTTGGGCACCGGCAATGTCGGCCAGCAGGTTGTCGCCCACCATCCAAGTCTCTTGCGGCCGCACGTCGAGGGCCGACAACGCATGCCCGAACGCTTGCGCGTCCGGCTTGCCGAAGCCGACATCTCCCTCCACTTGGACGTGGTCGAAGTAGCGCTCTAAACCGTACTCGCGGATCTTTCCCCACTGCTTCTCCGAACTGCCGTTGGTGAGCAGGGCGAGCCGGATGCCGCTCTCCCGCAACCGTTCGAGGGCCGCCAACGCACCTTGGAACGGCTTCACGGCCTCGTCCCGCAGCACGGTGTAGCGCTTGGCCATCGCGTCCACCCTGGCCGGCTCTGGGTCCTTGAGCCCCAGCGAGAGAAGTGCCCGCGTGAAGATCGCCCGCCGGGCCCGGACGAGGTCCAGGCGGCCTTCGCGCGCCAGCAGGTGGTTGTCCCAAAACCAATCCGTCGCATCACTCAAGGCGTCGAAGAGACGCCCAGGCAAGATGCCGAGGCCGTCCGCGAACTCGGCACAGATCTGCCGCCACTGGACCTTGGGATCGCTTGAGTCGAGGACCGTGTCGTCAAGGTCGATAATGATCGCCTTCGGACGTTCCCGCGCCATCAAGTCCAAACCTGTTCAGCAACCCTGAGCCAATTGAGCCCCATGACCCTGTCGATCTCTTGGCGTGCAAAACCGCTCCGCGATAGCTCATCAGCGATGGCAGGCATCGCTTCCGGTTCCACGTAGTCGAGCGCGTCGCCGTACGCGTCGCTCGGGAACATTTCGCGGTTGGCAACGAAGAAGTCCTCGAGTTCGGTGCTGTCGAACGAGTAGTCCAGGGCGATCCCGACATGCTCGACACCGACCAGGTCCGCTACATACTTGACGTGCTTGACGAGCGTATCGACGGGTAAGTCGTCCGTGCCGAGGAAGATGTCCACCCCGTTGATGCCGACCACCCCGCCGCTTTGCGCGCAGAGACTGATCAGCTCATCCGGGATGTTCCGGGGGTGGTCCCACATCGCGCGCGGATTGGAGTGGGAGAAGACCACGGGGTTGGTGCTCATCTCGATGATGTCACGCGACGTCCTGTAGCCGGTGTGGCTGCAGCACACCACCACCCCTGCCCGTTCAGCTCGCCTAACGAATTCGCGGCCAAGCGCGGTGAGACCGTCATCCGGGCGGAGGCAGCCACCGCCGACCCTGTTCGGCAGGTTGTATGCAGCCGAGATCGTGCGCACCGCTAGGTCCGCGTACTCGTCCAAGACGGCAAGGTCATGCTCGACAGCGCAGGCCCCCTCGATATCGAAGACCACGGCCAGTCGGTCGGCATTGTGCGGCGCGGTCAAGTCGCTCACGGTCTTCGCCACGTAGATGTCGGGACGGGTCCCAATCCACTCGGTGAAGAACCGGGCCACCTCCAGGCCATGGCCCGGCGCCATCATGTCGAACGTCACGTTCACGGAGACCACATCAACGCCAGCCCGTTTGTATCGATACAACTCGGGAAGAAACTCGTCATCGGGACGCAGCGGCAGGCATCCGTGGTTGTCCCAGACTAATGGCATGGGCAGGCGGCAGGCTAGCCGGCGTTCAACGCTTCCCGGAACGCCGCAACGTGTTTCGCGACCTCGTCATCCTGCAACGCGAGGATGTGTGCGGCGAACAGGGCGGCGTTCTTGGGACCGTGGCTGCCAAGCGGCATCCCGGCAAGTGGAATGCCACTTGGCAACTGGACGATGGCGAGCAACGCCTCAACGCCTTGGAGTGGACCCACGGGCACCGGTATGCCCAGGACCGGGCGCAGTGTTTTGGCAGCCACCACGCCCGGGAGTGCAGCGCTGAACCCGGCGGCTGTCAGGTAGATCGAAACGCCCCGCGCATCGGCGTCCTCGATGTAGTCGAATAGGCGCTCGGTGTTTCGGTGCGCCGAGAGCACTTTGAACTCAAACGGGATTGAGAAATCGCGAAAGACGGAAAAAGCAGGCTCGAGAAAAGCCTCGTCATTCTTGCTTCCGGCGATGACGGCCACGAACGATGACATCCTCAAATCCAACTCCTGATGGTTCTGTCAGCGTAGCGTACCGCCGAGCCCTACCCGCGATGCAAGTTCACAAGTGACGCAAGACCTCGAAGACGCGCTAAGACGAACCATCCGGGACACGCCGTGGTTCATGGACGCATTGCGCGCCGTGCGCTCGGTCGGCCCGCCGGGAGCCTGTATTGGCAGCGGGGCGGTCCGAAACGCTGTGTGGGACGCGTTGCACAGCTACTCCACGCCGTCGTATCTCGCCGATGTGGACGTGCCCTACTTTGATCCGAATGACCTGTCGGAAGCCACGGAGGACCACTTCGAGGAGCGACTGAAGGAACTCAGACCCGAGTTCACGTGGGACGTCAAGAACCAGGCCGCCGTACACCTATGGTTCCACAAGGTATTCGGCCATCGAGTCGAGCCGCTCCGCTCCATGAGCGACGCCGCGGCAACCTGGCCCGAGCCGGCACTGGCCGTCGCCGTCTCGCTACGGCCCGACGACACCATCGCGATCACGGCCCCACTCGGACTGGACGATCTATTCGCTATGGTCGTCCGCCGGAACCCGAGGCGGGTGAGCTTGGAGACCTACCGTCACCGGATCGCCGAGAAGATGTACACGAAAAGGTGGCCAAGGGTTCATGTAGTGCACGAGTGAGAAGCACCGCCTGGCGAAGCCGCAAAAAGCTCACAACGAGGAAACACGATGCGCAAGAACGGTATACCCCATCGGGCGGAAGGGGTCGTGCCGGCCCACGTCCAGGCAGGCTTCGACGTACGGTGCGAATGGGGCCTGCGGGGCATCGAGGCATTGGCACCGACAAGCGATGTCGTGGTCGTCGTCGACGTACTCTCGTTCACCACTTGCGTCGAGGTCGCGACCGCCAACGGTGCGACGGTGCTGCCTTACAGGTTCAAGGACGACACGGCGTCGGCCTTTGCCGCCCGGTCTCGTGCGCTCCTAGCCTCGTCACGCGACGGTCGTGGCTACTCGCTCTCGCCGGCGTCCCTGCGCCAGATACCCGCCGGGACGCGTCTCGTGCTGCCCTCGCCGAACGGCGCGACGATCTCGCTGGCCGCACCAGGAAAGCGGGTGATCGCTGGCTGCCTGCGCAACGCGACGGCCGTTGCTCTCGCCGCGGCAAGTGCCGGCGCGCGCATCGCCGTCATTCCGTGCGGCGAGAGATGGCCTGATGGCAGCCTGCGCCCCGCGCTCGAGGACTGGCTGGGCGCTGGCGCCGTGGTGGCGGCCCTCGAAGGGGCCAAATCGCCGGAGGCCGCTGCGGCGGAGCGCCTGTTCGCCACCGCCGGCACCGGTTTGAAGGAACTCGTCCGGTCGTGCGCATCGGGACGGGAGATCATCGATCGGGGTTTCGCCCAGGATGTGGATCTCGCCACGGAGTTGGACTGCAGCGAAGTCGTACCGGTGCTTGAGAACGGCGAATACAGCGCCTGATTCTTCCAGGCATCAATCCCGCAGCGGCACCCGGACGTGTTCGTTCGCTTCGGCCACCGTGTCGGCGTGCTTCTCGAGCTGCTCGAATCCGTACCGGTTGCGGCGGGCTGCGGCGGCGGCCCGGTCCAGCACCGCCGGGTGCAGCGTGTCGTGGACTTCCGGGCAGACGTGGCGGAAGAACGGCTGGACCTTCTCGGGCAGAGCGGTGTACTCGGCAAGCGACAACGGACGGCACACGGTGTTGAAGACACCCCCCGGCGCGTAGTCGTCCACGGACAGCCACCACGGGCACCAGCGGTTGACCACCGCCACGCGTTTGCGGCCGGACGTGTTGTGCATAGCCGACGCGTGCCAAGTGCGCGAGTCCTGGATGAACACGGAGCCGGCCTTGGCAGTGACCTGCATGTCGCCCGGGACCGGGGCCGTGACGGTGATGCCGTCGTTCGGCCCGCGCGGATTGCGCGGATCGCGGTGGGAGCCTGGCACGACCCAGGTGGCTGCCGAGTCGGCGTCCACATCCGTGAGGTACCAGATCATCACCAGGCACATGGCGACGTCGGGGAACGGTTGGCGGATACAGCCGGCGTTCTGCAGCGGCTCGCCCGATCCATAGGCGGACAGGTCGTGGGGCCAGTCCGTGTGCCACTCGCGGGTGTCCGCACGGCCCCGGAACTGGGGTCGGCCAAACCCGCCCGGGGCGTCATTTGAGCCTGCAGCGATGGGGCGGAGGTGAAGTTGCGCGATCTTGAGGTGATCGTCGAGCACGCGGCGCGCCACGGCGGTGGTGACCGGATGCGCGAGATACGGCGCGTAGCGCGGCAGCCAGATGATGTCGTTGGGCGGCTTGGGTGGGCGCCCGACGCGGCCCACGGGACGCAGTTCGACACCCGGCGGCGCCTTGTCGAGGACCGCTTTCAGGGTCTGAACTGACGGGCTCCCTTCCACGGCCGCGTCAAGGAACTCCCGGATCGCCGCCATGTTGCGTGCGATGGCCGTTTCCGCGGCGTCGACTTCGTCGCGAATCCGCGGCACGTCGTCGGGTGCGATGACGTCGTCGATCACGCAGAAGCCATACCGGGCCAGCGCGTCCGCACAGCCAACGACCGGGTCGGCTGTCGTGTCCAGCGCGCTGAAAGCGTACGAGCGCGTTCGGACGAGTTCCTTGGTGGCAGCTACTGGGTCCATGGACTAGCCCGGCAATGGGATGCGGACGGGGACGTCCGCGTAGTGTTTGGGAAGCCCACGATCACTTGCCCGGTGCCATGCCTTTCGCGCGCAGTTCGGCGAGCGCTTCGTCGGTCTTCTCGAGGTGCGCGAGGCCCATGCCGCGTAGCACGTGGTCGGCCTTGGTGTACTGGATCTTCGTGTAGGTCGTGATCTCGACGCGGTTTCCCCAGGGGTCGAGGAAGTCCATGAAGCGACCGTCGAGGAACGTAACGCCGAGGTCCTCAAGGCGCTGCCGGGCCAGTTCCTTGTCGTCCACGGCGATCCCGAAGTGACGGCGCTCGTCAGGACCTTGGCGGCGCCCCTTGGCGAAGTTGATGAACTGGTCGCCGAAGTAGACGAATGCGGCGGTGTCGCTGCGTCTCGCGACCTCGAAGTCCAGGAACGCGCCGTAGAAGTCGAGGGCGGCATCGATGTCGCCCACCTCCAACGCGATGTGGTTGATGCCCACGGCGCGGGCTCGTCGAGGTGCGGTTTCGTCGGTCATGCTTCCAATGCTACTTTGTCTCTTCGGCCGGTGCCCACGATGCTGTGCACGGATCCACCGACCCGCTCAACACTGGATTGGCAGACGCATGAACGAACACGAGAAATACCTCTTCGATCTTCGCGGCTACATCGTCGTGAAGAACGTCCTGACCACCGGGCAGGTCGAGGACCTGTCGGCGCGGCTGGAAACACGCCGCAAAGCCAAGGGCCGCCTAGGTTCCGATCGGACGATCTTCGGGGCCGACGCGGGCCCGGCCTGGTCGGCACCCTCGTTGTTGGAGTGGGGTGGCACCTACATCGATCTCATCGACCTGCCCGCCATCGCGCCGTATCTCGAGACGTTGCTCGGGACGGGCTACCGGTTGGACCATGACTACATCAACGTCATCAACGCCGAGCATCCGAGTCAGCTCTATCTCCACGGCGGCGGCCAGGGTGCGGGCGGCCCGCGAGACGTTGTCGGGCCGACGGACGGCGGTCAATGCTTCTACCGCTACAACAACGGCCAGTTCTTCAACGGCTTGCTCACCGTCGCATTCGAGCTCAACGACGTGACCCCATCGAGCGGCGGCTTCGCATGCGTCGCCGGCAGCCACAAGGTGAATTTCGCGCTTCCTCCGGAGTGGCGGATCAGCAAGAAACAAGCGGAGATCCCGGCGTGCGTCCATCGAGTGACCGCGAAGGCCGGCGACGCCATCATCTTCACCGAGGCCTGCGCCCACGGCACGGTGCCGTGGGAGGGAGGAGACGAACGACGGACGGTCTTCTACAAGTACTGCCCCCACGCGGTGGCCTGGGGACCGTGCTACTACAACGCCGACCACTACGGGGACCTGACCGAGAACCAACGTGCGATCCTGCACCCGCCGAGCGCCTTCGGGCCACACGATCGCACGCTGGCGATCTGGCAGAGAGCGCAGGCCGAGCAGGAGGAGTTGGTGCGCTTGCGCAAGGAAGTAGCTGAACTGAAAGGCGCTTAGGTACGCGGGCGTCCTCGCCCGCATTGGGCCGCGTACCAAGAGGAAGGCGGACGTGGACGTCCGCGTACCCTTAGGGCTCGAACTCCTCGGAGAACAGCGATGGGAAGTGGGTCAGCGGCTCGCCGGGCTCCGCGAGAAGCTGGCGCTGGCGTGGGCTCAGTTCGATTCCTTCCGGCGGCGTCACGCGGGTCATGCCCCAACTCATGCTGGATACACAGTACTTGTAGAGCAACGTGCGCCGCTCGTAGTCGCCGTCCCATCGCGCGGTGCCGTGGGTGAGCGCTTCCGTGAACACCAAGAGGCTCCCCGCCGGCGCTTCGATGATCCGCACCCAGGGACTGTCCTGGTGCGCTGCGTGGATCCCGCGCGGGATGCGGAACGAACTCTTGTGGCTGCCGGGGATGCAACAGAAGCCGCCGACGTCCGGACCGGTGTCGCGCAGGTTCCATGCACCGACCATGAACCCGGCCTGCATGCGGTTGTCGCGGAAGGCGAAGAACTCGCCGGGTCCAGCCGTGGCGTGGGGTGAACTTGCGCCGTAGTCCGCGTGCAGGCCTCCGGCGGGCGATCCCTTGCGCATGTACATGCCGTAGAGGCGTTCGAGTCGAAAGGCCTCGCCTAAGCGGAAGCGCAGGATCGGCAGCAGGGCCGGGTGGTCCATCAGACGGGCGAACGGCTGGCCCCACTGCAGGAAGCCCGACCCGGTCTGGCGAACCGCGCCGGCGGCGGACCCGAAGCGCGGGAAGTTGTCCGGCGGCGCCGGCAGGTCCTGGGCGTCGATCAGGGCATTGAGCTCAGCAACTTCGGCCGTGCTCAGAACGTCCTTGATGACCAGGTAGCCGTTGAGGTCGAACAGGTACTGCTGTTCCTCGAGATCCGCGTCCACGATCCCTCCCTTAGCCCGCGTCCCGGGCCACCTGGAAGCCCGGTCGTTCGCCCAGTCGGGCGTAGTAGGCTTGGGTTTGCGGGTAGTCGTCCGTCAGCACGCCGAAGTTCGACGCCAACAGCAGCGTGTAGCCGGTCATGATGTCGGCATAGGTGAACGCACCGCCCACCAAGTACGGCGACTCGGCGACGGCCTCCTCGACCGCGGCGATGCAGGTCCGCGCCCGATCCTTGCAGTCCTCGATGACGAAGTCGACGAGACCGCCCTCCGGTGCCACCCGGTTGTGGTTGACGATCTCGCCCAACGGACGAGCGAAAGTCGCTTCGGCGAACCAGGACCATTGCCGGCACAGGGCGCTTTCCGCCGTGCCGTGTTCCGGCGCCAAGCGACCTTCGCCGTAGCGTTCGAGCAGGAAGTCCACCATGGCACCGGACTCGTACATGGTCAGGTCGCCATGGGTCATCACCGGGACCTTGCCGGTGGGATTCATCGCGCGCCACTCGGCACTGGTCCGAAACGCCGGCGAGAAGTCGATCACCTCCACCTTGTACGGCAGCGAGAGTTCCTCGCAGAGCCAGATTGCGCGGACGCCGCGCGTCCCCTTGACGTGGTAAATCGTTGGCGTCGTCATCAAAAGTTCCTACTGGTTGAAGTTCGGTTCGCGCTTGGCCAGGAACGCGGAGACCGCCTCGGCGTGGTCCGGCAGCCGCCGGGCGATCTGGTCGCGCAAGCCTTCGCGCTCCATGACCGCGTCGAGGTCGTCCTCCATCGGGTTCTTGCGCAGCAGTTCCTTGATCATCATCACGGCGCGCGTCGGGTTGTTGGCGATCTCGTCGGCCTTGGCGAGCGCAGTCGCCATCAGGTCGTCGGGCTCCGTCACCGCGGTCACCAGGCCCATGCGGTACGCCTCGTCGGCAGGCACCATGCGGCCGGTCAGGCACATGTCCGTGGCGTTGCCGAGGCCGATGAGTTGCGCGAGCAGGTGCGTCGATCCCAGTTCGGGCATCAGGCCCATCTTGATGAAGCGGATGCTCAAGTTGGCGTTGGTCGAGGCGATGCGGACGTCGCAGGGCAGGATCATGGTCAGCCCCACCCCCACGGCATAGCCGTTGATCGCGGCGATCGTCGGCTTCGAGTTGCGGATGGTGTGCGTCATGTTGTGGCCGCCGCGGGCAAGCGACTCCCCTTCACCCTTGCGGTTGGTCTCCACGCGTTCGGCGAAGTTGCCGATGTCGGCACCGGCGCAGAATGCCCGGCCTTCACCGGTGAAGACGATGGCGCCGATGCCGTCGTCGGCGTTCCACGCCTCGATCTGATCGACGATCTCCCTCGACATCGTGTCGGTCCACGCGTTCAGCCGGTGCGGCCGGTTCAGGCGGATGATGCCGACCCGGCCTTGGGTTTCAGTCAGAATCTCTTCGTATGCCATGTCGTTTCCTTCGTATACGGTTCGTTCGTTAGATCGTGCCCTGTTCTCGCAAGGCGGCCATTTCGTCGGCTTCGATGCCAATCTCGCGCAACACCTCCTCGGTGTGCTCACCGAGGGATGGCGCCTCGGCACCGGGGGAGAGCGGCGTAGCACCCATGCGGATCGGCGTGCCGACGACGCGTTGCGGTTGGCCCGCATCGTCCGCCACCTCGGCCAAGTAGCCGTTCTCCCAGATGCCGGGATCCGCGGCGGCCGCCGCGTAATCCTGGACCGGCGCGTAGCGCACACCGGCACCACCGAGTACCTCGCCCCATGCAGCGGTCGTGCGCGTCTTGAAGGTCGCCGCGAGTTCGCCCTTGAACCACGCGAGATCCTTAGGGGGCAAAGCGACGCCCTGCAGCCGCTCATCCAACGTTAAGTCCGGACGCCCGATGGCGATGAAGAACCCGTCGCGGGCATGCGGCGGCACACCGACCAGGCCGATCCAGCCGTCGGCCGTCTCGAAGATGCCGTAGGCGGCCTTGATCATCGGATGACCGAAATTGGCCCGCCCCGGAACCCGGTCGGTCAACAGGTAGTGGGTGTACTCGGTGGCTTGCGCCCAGATCTGGCCGCCGAGCAGCGAGACGTCGACGCGTTGGCCGCGGCCGGTCGTCGACCGGGCATGCAGGGCCGCCAAGATGCCGGCCACCATGTTGAGCGAGCCGACGTGATCGGCGATGAAAACGCCAACAGGCGTCGGCGGGTCGCCGTCACGCCCCGTCGTGCTGATGAGTCCGCCGGCGGCTTGTGCGGCCAAGTCGGCACCCTTGCGCTCGGCATCCGGACCGACCGGACCGAACGTGCTGCCCTGTGCACAGATGATCCCAGGGTTGACCTCGGCGAGATCCTCGTACGCCAATCCCCAGTTCTCCAGCGTCCCGGGCATGAAATTGCTGACGACGACGTCGGCGGTGCTAACGAGCGCCTTGAAGATCTCGGAACCACGGGGCTGGCGAAGATCGAGGGAGATGCCCCTCTTGCCGCGGTTGCAGGCCGTGAACACCGCGCTGCGCGGGTCGTCCGGCGCCACGGTGATGTATCGGCTCTGGTCGCCGACCCCGGGCAACTCGATCTTGATCACGTCCGCGCCCATGTCGCCGAGCAACGCCGCGGCCTGCGGGCCCTGGATCAAGAGGCCTGCCTCCAACACACGGATGCCGTCGAGCGGGCCCGGCATGGGCGGCTAGCGGCGCTCCAGCCTAGCAAGCAGCACGGACGTCCAACGGCCAGAAAACTCGATCCAACTGCGAGAATGAACCGCGGTCATACAAGCTAGAGCCGGTACACGTGCGCCGCCGTGCCGTAGAACATGGCATCCTTCTCGTCCTCGGAGAAATCGGCCACGATCTTCTTCATGCCATTCCACATGACGTGGTAGGAGATCGACAGGCGGTCAACGGGGAAGTTGCTCTCGAACATGCAGCGGTCGGGCCCGAAGCACTCGATCGTGTGCAGGTAGTAGCGCCGTTGCGCCGCGACAAACTCGTCCGACGTCGGTGGCCGTTCGCGCTGCTCCCAACCGAATCCGTTGTCGGGCATGGCGAGCCCACCGAGCTTGGCGACGACGTTCGGACACCCGGCGATGGCCGCGATGTCGTCCTTCCACTGCGCGAAGATCTCCTCCTGCCGGCCGGCATAGGCGCCGACGCCGAGCGGCGTGCCGAAGTGGTCGAGAATCATCGTGGTATCCGGCACCGCTTGGGCGAGCGCGAGATAGTCCCGGTTCTGATGGTAGAAGTGCCAGGTGTCGTACGTATAGCCGAGGTGTCCGAGGGTTCGCACGCCAACACGGAACTCGTCCTCGCCGTAGGGGCAAGGCCGGCCCCGGCCTGCGTTGGTCAGAGTCCCCGTGGTGTCGTAGGGCCCCGCGTGTCGAATGCCCCGGAACAGGCCCTGGCCAGCCTCTTCGTGGGCCTCGAGCACCTCCTGAACATCCTCGCCGAGCAGCATGTCCGCATGGCTCACGATCCCGGCGATGGTTGCGGCGCCGTCGCGCTTAGCACTTTCCGCGGCGACACCCGCGACGAACTCGGTCTCGCCAACAGGCTTGAGGTGCTCCGGTCCGTCCTGCCGGTAGCCGGAGCGGCAGTCGATGAAAACGGTCTTCTCGATGTTGTGGCCGGACTCGGTGTCTGCCCACAGGTCCTCAAGAACGTAGGTTCCCCACATGGACGTGGTTTCCCAGAGGTGGTGGTGGGGATCGATGATCGGACGATCGGGATCGATGATTTCCTCGCGGACGGCGGCGTACCACTCCTCGGTGTTTGGCGTTGGCATCGTGATCCCCTCCGTAATCGCGTCATTGTCGCCCATCCTCGTTGCCCGCACAAAGCGGAGCAAAGCTCCGTCCGGAGCAAAGCTGCATCCGTAGCTTCGCCCACGTGTCGCACAACGCGGTAGACTCCGCCCGGTTCGGAGTGTCCCTCTCAGGGCGCGTCGGCTGACGGCGACGCGATAGACGATGCGAGTAAGCCGCTTCCACACGACAGCCGCGGGCGGTTCCGCCTTCGACGACGTCGAAATCGCCGTCGTCGCGGCGGCAACGGACGCGTGGGGAAACGAACTCAAGCACAGCGCAGTCTTCGCTTCGCCGGCCGTACGCGTGTTCGAAGCACCTGTCGGCGCCTTCCAGGACTGGCACAACGCGCCACGAAGACAGCTATGCATCATGCTGAACGGCATCTGGGAGGTCGGCACCACCGACGGTGAGAAGCGCCGCTGGGGGCCCGGCGAGATGTTCCTTCCCGACGACGTCGATGGACGCGGTCACACCAGCGAAGTGATCGAGGGGCCGGTGCGCATCCTGTTCGTTCCGCTACCCGACGAACTCGACCTGGACGACCTGGGCGAATCGCCTGGCAAGGCAGGCTGACTGTGTTCGACCCGATCACTTCGCGGATCGACCTGGTCCTGGCGGCGATGAATTCCTCGCTGCCCACGGACACGCCGGAACTCGATGTCCTGTTCGAACGGTTGCGCACAACCACCGACAAGGAAGCGCGCAGCGACGTCGAACAGCGCATCTGGGCGATCTGGTGCTCGCATGAAGACACCATCGCCGCGACGTCGATGAAGAACGTCATGGACTCCTTCGAAGCCGGCGACCTGGAAGACGCTGGAAGCACCCTGGATACACTGATCGAACGCTGGCCCGGTTGGGCGGAGGCCTGGAACAAGCGCGCCACCCTCCGCTTCGCCCAGGAACACGATGCGGAGAGCCTGGACGACATCGTGCGGACGCTAGAACTCGAGCCGCGGCACTTCGGCGCGCTGAGCGGCTTCGGCCAGATCTGCCTACGCGCCGGGGACTACACCTCGGCCCTACTCGCGTTCGAACGCGTGCTCGTCATCGATCCGAACCTGCCCGAGGTGCACAAGGCCGTCGAACTGCTCCGCAAGCAGGCACAGCCGACGATCCACTGACCACCGGGATACGCGGGCCTCCCGCCCGCAATGGCCCAGCAACCAGACAGGAATGCGGACGGGGACGTCCGCGTACCCATCGGGCGATCAAACCGCCGTAGTTGGCCGATGCCGGATTCGGTACGTGCAGCGGCGGTCGCCGGCGATCAGGTATTCGCTGCGGTCCACGTCGACGCCTTCGCCCAAGACCTCGCGAAAGAGCTGCAGTTCATTGCTACAGAATCCCTGGCACACCTCCGCGGCCGTGCAAATCGGGCAGTGACTCTCCACGAACAGGTAGCCCCCGCTGTCGGACTCGACGTGCGCCATGTAGCCTTCCTCGGAACGGATCACGCTTAAGGCTTGCAGGCGGTCCGGGAGCGAGTCCACGCCGGCCATGCGGTCCCGGTACTTCGCCAGCGAGGCCCGGTAGCGATCCTCAACCACCGCCTCGAGACCCGCGTCACCGAACGTGGCACGTACCGAAGCGATCAGGTTCGCGGTCATTTCGGCGTGGGCATCGGGGAAGCGACGATGGCCGCGCGGCGTCAGCGCCCAGCGCCTTGCGGGACGACCCACGGAACCCCGCAGTTCGGTCATGGTGAGCGTGCCGTCGCCCGCCAGCTTGCGGAGGTGTTGACGAACGGCTTGGACCGAGATGCTCAGCCGCTCGGCTAAGGCAGCCGTCGTCTGTGGCCCTTCCACCTTCAGGTGGCGCACCAACTGATCGGCTGTGACAGATCGGCTTCGTGGTCCCACGGCACGACAATAACAAACAAACACGTTTCCAAATAGATCCCAGATGGGACATAATTAGGAAATATCTGTATTTCTTTTTTTGGCATGAGCAACGAACAATTCGCCGCGGTCCCGCCATGGCTCGCCGACAGGCTCCGCGACCACCGCGACCTGCACGGACCCCACTACCAGGGCTTCCTCTCCGACCACCTGCCGATGGCGCTGCTCGCGATGAAGGCCTTGGGGGCGGAGCGTGGTTCGCTGGCCGCCTACGCCGCCAACTACGAAGATCGCCTAGACCCTCCGGTTCGTCACGCCCAGGAGCCGCCCGAACGCCTCGCCGAAGCGCTCGGCCAGCAAGCGGCCTACGGTGCCCTCCTCGTGTACTTCGACCGCGAGATCGCCCGGCACGGCGCGGCGAAAACGCTGGCGACTTACCTTCCGGACCTCGTCAGCGGCTGGGTGCGTTTCGCATTCCACCCCATCATTCGCCTGGCCTACGGAGTGCGGTTCGGAGTCGAGTCGGAAATTGCCGCCGGGCTCGCCTATTTGGCCTGCGCCGGGCCCGACGATGCCTTGCACGCGCTAGCTCGAGGCGCCCGCCGACAGGACAGAATCACGTTGCCGGACGCCGTCCCGATCGACGCCGAAGCGCCGTTCGAACACCGCTACAACGCGGCGGTTGCCTCGGGCGCGTTATCGTCGTCCGTCGTTGTCCTGCCCGACAACCAAAGTGCCCTCGCCGAACTCGCCTTGGCACTCTTCAACGACACGCACGACTTTTTCGCGCTGCATGTCGTGACGGGCACCCACGCGCTCGGTGTCTGCGCCGATGCCATCGGCTTGGACGTCGACGGCCCCATGAGCGCCGGGCTGCTGGCCGCGTACCTCGCGATCGGGGCGCCCCGGTTCGATCGCGAGGCGCCGCCGACACCCGCGCGGATCGACGACGAGCACGATGCCAAGATGGCGTTCACCTGTCTCGATCAGGCGCGCCGGCTGGGCAGTCGGCGCTTCGACGAGGCCGCCAGCATCTACGCGGGCTAGTGGCCCGCCGTTGCCGTCATGCGGTCGGTGAAGCGCGTACATGGTCGCGGTTTCCCGGCGTCATGCTGGCTGCGGAGGTGGCTGCAGCCCCGGCGCCGCGCTGCGCGAGCACCGCCGGTTTACAAAAGCATCCGCTGCGGTCGCTGGCGGACGGACTCGGACCGACCCCGACGTTATAATCGCCTCGCCATGGCACGGACCCCTGACATCGCCGCACCCGCGCTGCCCCCGCTGCTCGTCGAGCACCGGGCGGCGCTGCTCGCGCTGGCCGAGCGCCGGGGGCTCTGCAACGTCCGCGTCTTCGGTTCGATGGCCCGGGGCGACCACCACGCGAAGAGCGACGTGGACCTGCTTGTGGACGCTCCGCCCGGGACATCCGCCCTCGCCCTGTGCGGGCTCGCGATCGACGCCGAGCAACTCCTCGACAGGCCGGTAGACGTGGTCACCGAGCGATGCCTGTACACGCCCATTCGCAAACGCGCCGTCAGGGAAGCCGTGCCGCTGTGAACCGCCCCGACAGCGACGACGTCCTGCTGCAGCACATCGCGGAGTGCATCGACCGAATCCAGCGCCATACCGGAGGCTCCCGGGAGCGTTTCATGGCCTCCGAGCTAGTCCAGGACGCCGTCCTGCGCAATCTCCAGGTCCTTGCGGAGTCCACCTCGGCGCTCAGCGACCGCATCAAGGCCACGGAACCCGCGGTACCATGGCCCGAGATCACGTCCTTCCGGAACCGACTCACCCACGGATACTTGGCCATCAACCTCGACATCGTCTGGGAGGTCGTGCGGCAGGACCTCCCGGAACTCGACGCGGCCGTGCGCCGCATGCGCTCGCCCGAGCGACCCGAATGAAAGACCCGGGCCCATCGTCCGGCAAGCCCCGGTCCCCCCTTAAGAACCCTTCGGAACAGACTGCTGCCCCACCATCGCACGTCGCCGGAACCGTGCTCGTCAGGGGCGCGTGTTCTCCGCTAGGAAGGCGAGGATTCGGCGGTACTGGTCTTCGTTGACCTCGTTGCCGATGAAGCCGTGGCCCTGGTCGTCGTCGAAGAGCCAAGTCACCTCGTGGCCGGCCTTCTGCAACGCGTCTCGCATGCGCCGTGCATGCATGGGCGGCGCACGGCGGTCGATGCCGCCGTGAACTAGCATCACCTTGGCGCGGATGCGGTCCGCGAGGTGCGTGGGCGAGCGGGTGTCCAGGTCCACATCGCCGAGGATCTGACGGATGTAGCGGATTCCGGACAGGCGCTCGCGGACATCGCCGGCGCGCTCCATGATAGTGAGATCGTAGATGCCAGCCCGGCCGACAGCGCACCGGTAAAGCCCAGGCTCTCGGGCAACGCCCATGAGCGCGGCATAGCCGCCGTAGCTTGCGCCCATGATGCACACGCGTTCCGCATCCGCCAGTCCGGTCTTGATGGCCCAGCGCGTGGCGTCGGTGACATCGTCCTGCATCAGGCCGCCCCACTCGCCGAAGCCACGGCTCATGTAGGCGTGACCGTAGCCGCCCGAGCCGCGGAAGTTCACCTGCAGGACGTGATAGCCACGGTTCGCTAGAAGCTGCACGATCGGATCGAAGCCCCAGTAGTCGCGGATCCCATGCGGGCCGCCGTGTAGTACTACAACCATGGGCCCGGGCCGCGGTGTCTTCGCGGCACTGGTCACGTAGCCGTAGACCGTCGTACCGTCCCGGACTTGGAACTCCACCGGCGCCATCGGGGCCAAGTCCTCGGCGGATAGGTTGGGGTAGCGGAACGCCAAGTGCTCGACGTTGCGGTCGTCGACGTTCAGCAGGACGAACCGGCCGGGTTGGCGGTCTCCCGAGATCAACGCCACGCTCACCTTGTAGTCACGCGTCGAACTGGTAATGGCCACCGTGTCGTCGGGATACATCTTAGTGAGCGCCGCATGCTGCTGGGCCAACGGGTGCGCCGGGTTCAGGTACTGGTAGGCCGGGAAATGGTGGTCGAAGCGCACGGCCCAGGGCCGGTTGTCGTTATCGATCCACACGGTGCTGATGTCGACGGTGGGATGCCGGATCACGATGTCGGAGCTCAGGTCCGCCGTGTTGTAGATTCCGAATCCCGTGGTGGAGGCATCGCGGCTGTCGAGGGTGTACCAAAGCTCCGGACTGGGACCGAATACCACGGGTGTCCACGCCTCCCCGCCGTAGCGCGACGTGCCGAGCACGCGCCAGTCGTCTCCCTTGGGACGGTGGCGGACCTCGCTAACGAACTCGTCGTTGGTACCCATGCTGAATTCCAGCTTGCCTTCGGCATTCGCAAGCAGGTTGCCGCCGCGGGTTGCGGACCGGGCAATGCGCCGCAGATGGCCGTTCTTGACGTTCATCCGGTGCGCTTCGGCGAAGCGATTGTTGTATCTCAGGATGAGGACGTGGTCCGGTTCGTCCGGTAACTGGTGCATGAGCGCTCCGCCCCGGACGAGTAGATCCATCTTGCCGGACTCGACCTCCACCACGTGGAGTTCGCCGGTGGGCACGCGGAGATCCAACACCGGGACGAAGCGGACGCCGGTGATCAACAGCCGGTCGTCGTCGAACCAGGTCATGCCGCCCACCTCGGTGTGGCGACCGAGGCCGTAGTTGATCTTCACCTCGCGCCCCGGGTAGGTCACCACCTGGAACGTGCCGTACTCGCCGTCGCGCTTGGAGCGGGCCAGGTAGTCGCCGTTCGGCGAAATGGAGATCAGGCCGAGTTCGGGGTCATCGGTGAAGGCCGACACGGGCAGTTCGTTGGCAACAGCCGCGACACATGCCGCCACACACAATAGCCCGACCGGGCAGCAAGCACGTTTTCCGAGACCCACGACCGACTCCCTCCCTTGGCAGAATCGTCCGCGTACACACGCTGCCCGTCAAGCATCGCGTCGCGCCGGCGACGCGCATAGACTTGTGCGCCGACACCTCGCTCAAAGGAAACGGCCATGGCGCAAGCGGACTTGATTGAGACCATCGACGAATTCGAGGCCGAGTACAAGAAAGGCATCGGCACGGTGCTGCCGCACCGCCCGAGCAAGGAGGCCAACCTCGACAACATTCGCCGTTTCGGCGACGGCGTTGGCGACTACAACCCGCTGTGGCGCGACGAGGCGCATGCGGCCAACAGTCGCTTCGGCATGATCACGGCACCGCCGCCGTTCCTCTATGGCGTCACCCTCGGCGTCGTCGCCGGCGAGACGGGGGCGATCGATCGCCGCCGCGTGTCCACGCAGTACCTGCCCGTGAACTACGCGGGCGCCGAGATCGACTTCGTCCGCCCAATCTGGCTGAACGACCGCATCACAGCCTCCGAGCAGGTCGGAGAAACCATCCGCAAGCGCAGCCGGCGCATTGGCCCCATCAACTTCAACACCGGCCTCGTGACGTTCACCAATCAGCGCCAGGAGGTGGTCGCCACGATCAAGACGACGATGGTGCGCTACGAGAACACGGGGCACACCCTGGAGTACGACCGCACCGCCAAGGGCGAAGGCGGCGAAACGGTCGAACCCGTGCTCGAACCCGCTGATCCCCTGGTCTGGGAGCGAGAGCGACGTGGCGCCGAGACGCGCTACTTCGAGGATGTCGCGGAGGGCGACACGATCCCTTCACTGCCGAAGGGAACGTACTCCGTGACCGAACTGTTCCTGTTCACGCACGGCGTGCTCGGTACCGGGCGCAGTCCGCGAGCCGCGTTGGCCGCCGAAGGTTCCGCCGACCTTGGCGGCGGCGGTCGCTTCGACTCGGAGCACGCACAGAAGCGGCGCAACATGCCCGGCCAGTTCGACTACGGGCCGCAGCGGGTTTGCTGGCTGTCGCAGATCGTCACCGACTGGATGGGCGACGACGGCGTGCTGAAGACGCTGAACGCGTCCATTCGCCATCCCAACGTCGTCGGTGACACCAACACCGTGCATGGCGAAGTGACCGGGAAGTCGGTGGTGGACGGCGAACATCTTGTCGAAGTGCAGGTGCGCAACGTGAACCAGTCCGGACTGGCGACGGCGCTCGGCACGGCGGTGGTCGCGCTGCCGTCGCGGGCTTAGAAGTACGCGGGCCTCACGGCCCCGCAAACTGGGCCTCGCACGACCGGGAATGCGGACGAGGACGTCCGCGTACCATGTGCGGACGGGAACGTCCGGGGAAGCCGGTTACGCGGCCTTTTCTTCGGGGAGCTTGGGCTTGTCCTGGGCAGCTGCGTCTTCGCGTTCGAAGTAGCGGCCTGACAGGGTGCGCTGGTTCTCGTAGATCGAGCCCTGGTAGGGCGCACGCGGCAGCGGCATGCGCACTGGCACGTCCTCCATGCGCGGCTGTGTCGTTGGTTCGCCGTGCACCATGCGGTCGTTGAAGTCGTCGAGGTTGCTTAAGTTCTCGATTCCTGCAAGCGGCCACGCGTCGGCGGCCGCGTACTCGTAGAAAAGCACGCGGCGCTGGCGGTTCGAAGTATTCAAGGCCGAACCGTGGACCAGCCTGACGTGGTGGATGGAGATATCGCCGGCACGCCCATGCAGTTCACGGGGATTCGAGACGTCGAGGCCGCACTTGTCGACGTCGATGGCGCCACAGAACGCGCCGTAGCTGTGGTGATCGTAGACCGGTCCCTTGTGCGAACCCGGCAGCACCATGAGCGGACCGTTGTCGGCATCCATGTCGTCGAGCAGGATGCCGACCGCGAGCACGTTCTGGTTGGTATGCGGATAGAACGCCCAGTCCTGGTGCCACTCCACGGGCGAGCCGTACTCGGCGGCTTTCATGTTGATCTTGCCGCCGGCGCGCAGGCGGATGTTGGCGCCGATCAGCGGCTCAAGGGCCGCCATGATGCGTGTATCGGCGGCCAGGTCACGGTAGAAGGGATGCGCCAAGTGGGGCTGCTTGATCCGTCGCACACGCGGCTTCTCCGGCGTGTGCGAGGCTTCGAGGTCGAGCACGGGCGTGTGTTCGGTGATCCCGGCGGCGCTGGCCACCACCTCGGCCGTGACCGCGCGGAGTTCGGCCAGCGTCTCCGGCAGCAGCGCGCCTTCGACCATCACGTAGCCGTCGTCCTCGTATTGCGCGACCTGGACGTCGGTCAGCATCTCTTACCTTCCTTTACCTTCTTTCCCAATCCCGCTCGTGGTCGAGCGCGGCTTCGCGTTTACACTTGACCGCTTAGCTTACAACAGGGACGCACATGACAGCGCGTTGGGGAATCCTCGCCACGGGTCGCATCGCCCGCAAACTTGCCGATGCGGTGCTCGAGTCGGACACGTCCGAACTCGTCGCCGTCGGCAGTCGCACGCAAGCCGCCGCGGACGCCTTCGCCCAGGACTACGGCGGCATCACGGCGCACGGTAGCTACGACGCCCTGCTCGACGACGCCGACGTGGACGCGGTGTACGTGTCCACACCGCATCCCCAGCATGCGGAGTGGACGATCAAAGCGCTCGAAGCCGGCAAGGCCGTCCTCTGCGAGAAGCCCATGGGCGTCAACCACGCCGAGGTGATGGCGATGGTGGAGACGGCGGCGTTCCACGACACGTTCCTGATGGAGGCGTTCATGTACCGAACGCATCCGCAAACGGCCAAGGTCGTCGAACTGATCCGCGACGGTGCCATCGGCGAGGTACGCCAAATCAACGCCAGCCACGGCTTCGCATCGCCTTTCAACCCGGCCAGCCGTCTGCACAACAACGACCTTGCGGGCGGGGGCATCATGGACGTCGGCTGCTACCCGGTGTCGATGGTGCGGCTGATCGCGGGCGAAGAGCCCGACTCAGTCGCCGGCTTCGCCGCGCTTGGGGAGACCGGCGTCGACCAATGTGCGTCGGGGCTGCTTCAGTTCCCGAGCGGCCTGATCGCGCGCGTGTCCACGGCGGTATCGGTGTCGCTGGACAATGCCGTGCAGGTGTTCGGCACCGGTGGCTCCCTGCACATCGCCTCACCGTGGTTCGGCGACCGTGGCGAGGGCAAGTGGCACTTCGACCTCGTCAGGCGCGGCAAGCGCGAGACGGTGGCCGGCCAGGCCAAGCCCACATACGTGCTCGAAGTCGACGAAGTCGCCCGAGCGTTGGCGGCGGGCGAGACGGCGTCACCCACCATGGACTGGCAGGACAGCCTCGGCAACGCCAAGGCGCTCGACCGCTGGCGCGCCGAAGTGGGCTTGCTGTTCGACCTCGAGAAGCCGGAACGCCAGACCAAGCCGGTCCACGGCCGACCGCTCTCGGTACGGCGCCGGGCGATGCGCCACGGCGAAATCGCCGGTATCGAAAAGCCCGTCTCGCGGCTGGTGATGGGCTGCGACAACCAGCCGAACGCGCCGCATGCCGCCGTTATGTTCGACAACTACTTCGAGTACGGCGGAAACACGTTCGATACCGCCCACATCTACGGCGGTGGCCGTCAGGAGGCGCTCCTCGGCGGCTGGCTAAAGAACCGCGGGGTACGCGAAGACGTGGTCGTCATCGGCAAGGGCGCGCACACGCCGGCGAACTACCCCGACCGCGTGGGGCCACAACTCGACATCACGCTGGACCGGTTGCAGACCGACTACGTGGACCTCTACTTCCTGCACCGCGACAACGTCGACGTGCCCGTGGACGAGTGGCTCGACGTGTTAAACGCCGAGCGAAAGGCCGGCCGCATCCGCGTATTCGGCGCATCGAACTGGTCGCTGGCGCGCGTCCAGGAGGCCAACGCCCATGCGGGAGCCAATGGGCTGACGCCGTTCGGCGCCGTCTCCAACAACTTCAGCCTGGCGCGGATGGTCGACCCGGTTTGGCCGGGCTGCATCGCGGCGTCGGATGCCGCGTGGCGGGCCTGGCTCACGGCCGAGCAGATGCCGCTCTTGCCCTGGTCGAGCCAGGCACGCGGCTTCTTCACGCCCCGCTTCGATGCGGTTGCCGAGGCCGTGGCGTCGAATGTCGATGCGGGCTTCGGCAATCAACCGAGCGATGCCGAGATGCGCCGCTGCTGGTTTGCCGATGACAACTTCGAGCGCCGCAGGCGCGCGGTGCAACTGGCTAGCGAGAAAGGCGTGGCACCGATCAACGTCGCCCTCGCCTACGTGATCAGCCAGCCGTTCCCCTGTTTCGCCCTGTTCGGCCCACGAATCCTCGAGGAGACGCGCAGTTCACTTGCCGGCCTGAGCGTCGAACTGACCGACCAAGAGCGCAACTGGCTCAACCTAGAGGACGCCGACGCCTAGCGGCGCGAACGCCCTCGTCTTAAGGGGGTACGCGGACGTCCTCGTCCGCATCCGAGCTTGTGCAAAGGATCCGCCCGGGCCGGGAGGCCCGCGCACCCAGTGGACGGCCCTATGCCGGCTCCACCAGCAGTCGATCGATGAAGGCCTTCGCCGCAGCGTCGTCCCACGCTGCGCTGCCGATGTGCGTGTAGACGATCCGCCGGTCGTCGTCGAGGATGAACGTGGATGGGATCGCCCTAGTCTGGAACAGGGCCGGTCGTTCCTTGGTCACGTAGACCGGAAGCTCCCAACCCTTGTCCTCGACGAAGTCCTGCACCTTGTTGAACGACTCGTTGGACACGATCACGAAGGCCACGTCTTCGCCCTCGTAATGAGCGACGAGTTCCTCGATGGCCGGCATCTCGCGTATGCACGGGCCGCACCATGTCGCCCAGTTGTTGACGAACAGCACGTCGTGGCCGAGTTCCGCCACGTCGACCGCGCGCCCATCCATCCCCCGAACCTGCCACGACAGCGCCGGCGCGACCTCGCTCGGGAACGACAACGGCTGCAAGCCCACTTCCGGCTGCGGATTGCCCGACGCGTTGTCCATGATCAGCAAGAAAACGCCGAATCCCAATAGCGGCACACCCGCCGCGAGCACTGCGCCGGCTAGCATCCCGACGAAAAAGAATCGGTTCAGGAACCTCATGGCGTCTCCTTCGAGTTCAGAACAATTGCCCGTCGACAGGCGGTAGCGACTCCGAGGCAAGCCGGACGGGGCTTCCCACGGGCTCGATGCAGCGACTCTCCTTGTTGCGCGGATTGCCCACGTAGGAGGACACCGGCACGGCGAGCAGGTCGTCGGGCAACCGGGGTTCGAACAACGCGCCGAGTTCGTCCTCGGACACGCCGCGGTCCATCCATGTCCGGGCTCCGTCCAACGACAGGATTACCGGCTGGCGACCGTGGATCGGCTCGAACCCGGCGTGCGCGGCGGTGGTCACGATGGCGAAGCTGTCCACTTTCTCGGATCGGTCGGTGCTTCGCCACCGGTCCCAGACGCCCGCCAGCAGCATGCCGCCGCTCTCGGGTTGGATGTAGAAGGGTCGGCGGATCCCCGCCACCTTCTGCCACTCGTAGAAGCCGCTGATCGGCACGAGGCAGCGCCTGCGCCGGAACGGTTCGCGGAACGTGCTCGATTTCTCCAGCGTCTCCGACTTGGCGTTGAACGTCGCGTAGTTCTTTCGGACGCGCGTCTTTGACCAGTACGGCGTCAGCCACCAATCCGCCTCGGCCGCCTCGAGCACGTCGCTTAAGCGCCCATCGTGGCGGATGATCCACGCACGCTCCGTGGGCGCGACGTTGTAGCTGCCCTCGCCGGGAACGGGCTTGCCGATCAACGCCAGGTAGAGCTTCTCCAGCCGCTCCTGGTCGGTGGCGAAACGCCCGCACATTTCGGTTACGACTCCGCGGCCTCAAGCCGTGCCACCACGTCCTTCATTTCGGCTTCGTCGAGGCGCATTTTCGACGCGGCCACGTTGGCACGCACCTGTTCCGGCGACGTCGCGCCGGCGATCACCGACGACACCGCGGGCGTCGACAGCAGCCAACCGAAGGCCAACTCGAGCAGCGTGCGGCCACGCTCCTCGGCAAAGGTGGCGAGCGCTTCGACGCGGTCGAAGTTGCGCTCGCTCAACGCCCTCGCGGCGCGCGGTGCACCGAGCCGCGTGCCCTCCGGTGGTGCCTCGCCACGGCGGTACTTGCCGGTGAGCAGGCCGCTTGCCAGCGGGAAGTACGGCAGCATGCCGAGCCCGAAGTGGTCGCACGCGGGGATCACCTCGCGCAGCACGTCGCGTTCGAGCAGGCTCATCAGGTTCTGCGCCGAGACGAACGGGTTCAGACCGTCGCGCCCAGCCGTCCAGTGGGCATCGGCGATCTGCCAGCCCGAGAAGTTGGAGCAGCCGATGTAGCGCACCTTGCCGGCACGGACGCAGTCGTCCAAGGCCCGCAGCGTCTCGGCGATCGGCGTATGCGGATCGGGGAAATGAAGCTGGTAGAGGTCGATGTAGTCGGTGTCGAGGCGGCGCAGACTCGCTTCCACGGCACTGACGATGTAGCGCCGCGAGGCACCCCGACGGTGCGGGCCCTCCCCCATCGCGAAGCCGAACTTGGTGGCGAGTACGACGTCGTCGCGACGCCCTCTAAGCGCGCGTCCGAGGTACTCCTCGGAGAGCGAGCCACCGTACATGTCGGCCGTGTCCAGCAGGTTGATCCCGGCGTCGAGCGCGGCATCGACGACCGCGCGCGTGCCCGCCTCGTCCATCCGTCCGCCGAAGTTGTTGCAGCCTAGGCCCACTTCGGACACGAACAGCCCGCTGTTGCCGAGTCGTCGTTGCTCCATGTCCTGCTTAAGTTCCGCCAAGTCGAACGCAAGCTTACGACATGCACGCGCTACGCGGGCGTCCTCGCCCGCATCCAATGGCGGGCTGGGAGCCCCGCGTACCATCAAACCTCGGCCGGATCGACGCCCGACTCCAGCGGCGATGGCTGATACCCGGGGTTCGGCTTCGGCATCAGGGCTTCGATCTCCCGTTGCCAGGACGCGAGCAGCTCGTGGAGTTCGCGCACTAGGTCGGGTTCCGTCGATGCCAGGTTGGTCGTCTCGCTCTCGTCGCTGCGGAGGTTGAAGAGTTCCAGCCGCTCGTCCTCGAAGTGCTGGATCAGCTTCCAGTCGCCGCGCCGCACCGCGCCGGCGGGGCGCCCGCCCTGGTTCGCGTAGTGCGGGTAATGCCAGTAGATGGCTTCGCGGGGAAGCGAAGGCCGTCCGCGAAGCAACGGTAGAAGGCTGACGCCGTCGCGGTGCTGGTCGGGCCGTGGCGGACAATCGGCAAGCTCCAGGAAGGTCGGATACAGGTCCGTGCTGGTCACGGGGACGCCGCAAACGCTGCCCGGCGCGATGAGGCCCGGTAGTCGTGCCATCTGGCAGACCCGTGTGCCGCCCTCGTACATCCAACCCTTGCCCTCGGCGAGCGGCGCGTTGCTGGTGGGAACACCTTCCCGGCGGTTCGACGTCGCGAGCCCACCGTTGTCCGACGTGAACAGGACGAGCGTGTCGCCATCCAGGCCTTGCTCGCCTAGGGTGGCCAGCACGCGACCGACGTTGGCGTCGAGGTTTTCGACCATGGCTGCGTACGCGGGGTCGCTTTGCCGGATCCGCCTCAGCACACGCTCGCCGCGCAGGTGCTGGCAGCCGAACGGCTCGCCTTCGACGATGACATCCTGCTTGTCGAGGCCCATGTCGACGGCACGACGCCGGTACTTCTCGACGAGCCCGGGCGGCGGCTGGATCGGAATGTGGACCGCGTAGTGGGCGAGATTCATGAAGAAAGGACGATGCTGGTCACGCGCCTCGATCAGGCGGATGGCCTCGTCCGTCAGGCGGTCCGTCAGGTATTCACCGTCCTCGCCGTCCGGGAGGTTGGCCATGCCGTAGGGACTGAAGTAGCCGTTCTGCGGCATTCCCCAGCCGAGGCCCGCGATGTTGACGTCGAAACCGTGCCGCTCCGGCGTGGTCTGCGCACCGCCCAAGTGCCACTTGCCGACGTGCCAGGTCTGATAGCCCCCATCGCGCAAGGCACTCGCGACGCTGTACTCGCTCATCGGCAACGCGTGGAAATAGGGAACGTCCTGCAACCGGCCTACCGTGTGGCCGGGGATGTACTGGGTCACGCCGACGCGCGCTGGGTACTTGCCGCTCATGATGCTCGCCCGGGTCGGCGAACACACCGGGCAGGATGAGTACGCGTCCGTGAAGAGCATGCCCTCGCCCGCGAGGCGGTCGAGGTTCGGGGTGTCGTAGAAGGCGCTGCCGTAGCACGCCAAATCCGTCCAACCGAGGTCGTCGATCACGATCAGCAGGATGTTCGCCGGCACGCTAGCTCCTCCGTCTCAAGTTGAGTTTTAACACGGCTTCGTTGATGCTTGGTAAAGCAACGCTTGACGGAGACTTGACGCATGCCCGCCATCGAAGACTTCCGGGCCGAGACCCGGGAATGGCTGGACGAATTCTGCCCACCCGGCGCCCGCGCCGGTGGCGGCGGGGACCGCAACGACATGCAGACCTGGCGTGAACGGCTGATCGAGAAAGGCTGGTCCGCGCCGACGTGGCCGACGCAGTACGGCGGCGGCGGACTCGACAACGAGCAGTACATGGTCCTGATCCAGGAGTTGCGCCGCGTCCGCGCCGGCGTCCCGTTCGGCGGCATGGGCCTGTCCCTCATCGGACCCACCTTGCTCGAACTCGGCACCGAGGATCAGAAGGAACGCCACATCCCGCCGATCGTGCGCGGCGAGGTGGCGTGGTGCCAGGGCTACAGTGAACCGAGCTCCGGTTCCGACCTTGCGAGCCTGCGCACGCGCGCCGTCGACAACGGCGACCACTTCGTCATCAACGGCCAGAAGATCTGGACCTCCGGCGCCCAAGTCGCGGACTGGATCTTCGCGCTCGTACGCACCGACCCGGACGTTCCCAAGCACGAGGGCATCAGCTTCGTCCTGATGACCATGCATCAGCCCGGCGTCACCGTGAAGCCCATCCGGCTGATCAGCGGCAGTTCGCCGTTCTGCGAGACCTTCTTCGACGACGCCATCGCGAAGAAGGAGGATCTCGTCGGCGAACTCAACAAGGGCTGGACGATCGGCAAGCGGCTCCTGCAGTTCGAACGCGGCAGCATGGCGAGCCTGGTGGGTGGCGCCGCCGTGAAGGAGGCCGGGCCGACCCTCGAAGGCGAAGCTAAGGCCTACGCGGGCGAAGTCGATGGCCGGATTGCCGACGGCGATCTGCGCGAGCGCATTCTGACGCACAACATCAACAACCAGGCCTACCGTCTGACCCAACGTCGCACGGTCGAAGAAGCCCGGGATGGGCGCACGCCGGGGCCGGCCACCTCCATCTTCAAGATGTACGGCACCGAGTTGCAGCAGGACAAGTCTTCACTGTTCGTGGAGATGCGCGGCACCCAAGGCCTCGGCTGGGACGGCGATGGTTTCAACCGCCGCGAGATCGAAGACACGCGAACCTTCCTCGCCAATCGCGCCGCGTCGATCTACAGCGGCAGCAACGAGATCCAGCGCAACATCATCGCCAAGCGCGTGCTCGGCCTGCCCGATTGAGGCCGCAACGCGCGACCCTGGCGGCGGCGCTCACCGCCGCCAGCGTACTCGGCTGCCAAGGAGAGCAACCCGTGTCATCGTCTGACCACCCGGCACCGCCGGTTGCCGACGTGCGTCCCACGTCCGTCACCCACCACGGCATCACGGTGGACGACCCGTATCGTTGGCTGAAGGACGAGAGCTATCCGACCGTGGACGATGCCGACGTGCTCGCCTACCTCGAAGCGGAGAACGCCTACTTCGAGGCCGTCATGGCACCGCACGAGGCCCGGGTCGAGACCATCTTCGAAGAGATCAAGGGGCGCCAGCAACCGGACGACGCGAACGTACCCGTCAAGGACGGCGACTACTACTACCAGTGGCGTTTCGAAGAAGGTGGCCAGTACCGCATCTGGTCGCGCTGGCCGTCCGGCGGCGACGGCGCCGAGGACGGCCCCACGTCCCATGCGCAAGTGATCCTCGACGAACCTGCGCTCGCGAAGGACGTGGAGTACTTCCGCCTAGGTGCCTTGTCCGTGTCGAACGACGATGCAAGGCTGGCCTACAGCACGGACACATCCGGTGCCGAACGCTTCACGCTGCGGGTCAAGCGCCTAGCCGATGGCGAGCACACCGACGACGTCATCGAGAACACCACGGGCAGCCCCGTCTGGACGACCGACGACACCGCCTTCTTCTACACCGTCGTGGACGACCAGTGGCGACCGTACCAGGTGAGGCTGCATGTCCTCGGCGACTCGCCGACGGACGACGTGGTGGTCTACGAGGAGGAGGACTCGGGCTTCTTCGTCGGCCTCTCGCGCACGGCCTCGAAGGACTACATCGTCATCAGCACCGGCGACCACGTCACCAGCGAGGTACGCCTCATCCCGGCGCACGACCCGCGTGCCGCGCCAACCCTCGTCGCCCCCCGCCGAACCGAGCACGAGTACTCCATCGACCATCAGCGCGACCGGTTCGTCATCAAGACCAACGACACGCACAAGAACGCACGCCTCGCAACCGCCCCGAACGACGATCCAACGGAGTCCGCCTGGGAGACCCTGGTCGCCGGCTCGGACGAGCACTACATCCGCGACTTCGAGGTCTTCGCCGACTTCATCGCGGTCGAGGAGCGCGTCGAGGGCCTCGACCAGGTCCGCCTGATCGACCGCGCCGGAACGAGTTCCTACATCGAGCTCCCGGAATCTGCATACAGCGTCGGCATCGGCGCCAACGAGGAATTCGAGACGCGCACGCTGCGCCTCGGCTACACATCGATGGTGACGCCCAGCACCGTGTTCGACTACGACCTTGATGCCGACTCGTTGCGGACGCGCAAGGTCCAGAAGATCCCGAGCGGGTACGACGCCGGTGCCTATGCCACGGAACGACGCATGGCCCGGGTGCGCGACGGCGTCCGCGTGCCGGTTTCGCTTGTCTACCGCAAGGGCACGCCGCTCGACGGCAGCGCGCCGCTCTACCTCTATGGGTACGGCGCCTACGGGAACGCGATGACACCCGCGTTCTCGACCACGCGGCTGTCGCTCCTCGACCGCGGCTTCGTCTACGGCATCGCGCACATCCGGGGCGGCGACGAACTCGGCTACCACTGGTACGAGGCGGGCAAGTTGGACAAGCGCACGAATACGTTCAACGACTTCGTCGACGTGGCGCGCTTCCTCATCGCCGAGAAGATCACGACCGCCGGCCGGATCGCCATCGCCGGGGGCAGCGCCGGCGGCGAACTCATGGGGGCCGTCGTCAACCAGGCTCCCGAACTCTGGGGCGCCGTCGCGGCACACGTACCGTTCGTCGACGTCCTGAACACGATGCTCGACACGTCTCTGCCTCTGACGCCCATCGAGTGGCCGGAGTGGGGCAACCCGATCGAGGACAAGGCGGCCTTCGAACTGATCCGCTCCTACTCGCCGTACGATCAGCTTAGGCCGGGCATCTACCCGCCGATGCTGGTCACCGCCGGCCTGAACGACCCGCGCGTCACCTACTGGGAGCCAGCCAAGTACGTCGCCAAGCTGCGTACGCTCAAGACCGACGACAACCCGCTGTTGCTAAAGACCAATATGGGTGCGGGGCACGGCGGCAAGTCGGGGCGCTTTGACTCGCTCTACGAGGTCGCGGAAGAGTACGCCTTCATGCTCTGGGCGCTGGATCTGTAGGGCTTGTTGGTACGCGGACCTCCCGGTCCACAATCGAGCCAAGTGCAAGCGTCGAATGGCGGCTGCGAACGGCAAGCCGTTCGTGGACGTCCGCGCACCTTCAGGGCCGCTATACTCGTCCACGCGAGCAGTACCGCAACCATTCGCCACAGCCAGAAGGAACCTTATCCGTGTTGAGATTCGCCGAGGAAGTCATGCTGCTCCTACTCCACGACGAGAACGGCCGCTTCGAGCGCGTGCCGGACTGGTCGCTGGGATACGCGCTGGGCGGCGGCGTGTTGATGGACCTCGCGCTCGAAAACCGCATCGACACGGACCTCGACAGCCTGATCCTCGTTGACGACACGCCGCTCGGGGACAGCCTGCTCGACCCGACGCTCGCCGAGATCGCTGCCGCCGATGACAAGCGCGACGCCCGGTTCTGGGTCGAGCGCACCGCGGGACGCGCCGACGAGATCCGCGAAACGGCCCTCTCCCGCCTCGTTCACAGTGGCATCCTGGAAGTGCAGGAAGACCGCTTCCTGTGGGTATTCCGCTCCCGCCGATACCCCGTCGTCGACGGCAAGGCCGAACGTGAGGTGAAGCTGCGCATCATGGAGGTGCTGTTCAGCGAAGAGATCCCGGACCCCCGGGACGTGGTGATCATCTGCCTGGCCGACGCTTGCGCCCTGTTCCGGCAACTGTTGTCCAAGCGCGAACTCGACCAAGCCGCGAAGCGCATCGAGCAGGTGACGCGGCTTGATCTCATCGGCCAAGCGATGTCGCAGGCGATCCGGGACATCCAACTCTCGATCGCGCTGCTGTCGCAGCCGCATACGTACTAGGGCGGCGTGCGCGGGCCTCCCGGTCCGCTATCGAACGGTGTACTAGGTCGGCATGCAGACGAGGACCTCCGCGCGCCGTCAAGCACTGGCACGACTCGCGATACTCGCGACCGTCGCGGTTTGGGCGAGTGTCGCGGTCGCCAACGGCGAGCGCTGGGACCAGACGCTGGTCGAGATTCGCGAAACCTTCCCGGACGTCCCGCACCTGACGACACAGCAACTCGCGAACAAGCTTGACCGCGGGGAGCCGGTCCTGCTTCTCGATGCGCGCGAAGCGGAAGAGTTCCAGGTAAGCCACATCGATGGAGCCGTGCGCGCTACGACAGTCCGCACTGCGCTGAACGCGATTCAAGCCGACAACCGGCAACCGACCGTGGTCGTGTACTGCTCGGTCGGCTATCGCTCGTCGCGGCTCGTCTCAAGGCTCAGGGCACGCGGCGTCGAGAACGTGTTCAACCTCGAGGGCTCGCTGTTCCTGTGGGCCAACGAAGGACGGCCGCTGGCGCGCGGCGACCAGCCGGCCACGCGGGTTCATCCCTACGATGACGAGTGGGGAGAGTTGCTGAGCGAGCCGCTGCGGGCCGAGTAAGCAAGGCCGCGGCCCATGCGCGCTGTCACCAATCAGGCACCGATCGCCTCGAGTACCCGGGCCATCCCCCTCTGGGCATCAATGCGGTAAGCCACCCGCGCGTTGGGCGCGTTGCGACGTCGCGACACACGCTGATCCACCACCGTCATCCCGCGCGTCAACGTCCCATCCACCTCCACGGCCACCGCCCGCGCCTCGGTCTCGATCAACTCCGGATGCGTCACCGCCAGCACCGCACACGGATCGTGCAAGGCCGCCGTGCGCTTGCCCGTCAGCGATTCCATGCGACCGTGGATGTCGTCGCAGATCTGGGCTGCGAAACGGGCCGTGGGCACGTCTGCGGCGCGCAACCGTTCGGCGATGCTGTCGTCAGTGCGGAACTGGTGTGTCAGGTTGAGGCCGCACATGGTCACCTCGACGCCGGATTCGAAGACGCGGGCCGCGGCCTCGGGGTCGGCGTAGATGTTGAACTCCGCCACGGGTGTTGCGTTTCCGACGTCGGCGCTGCCGCCCATGATGGCGATGCCGGCGATGCGCTTCGTCCAGGTCGGATCGCGGTCGATGGCGAGTGCCAAGTTGGTCAGCGGGCCGATGGCAACGATCCAGATGTCCTCGGCCGCGGCTTCGAGCAGGTAGCCGACGGCGTCGTCGCTCGCTACGCGCTTGGCGTGCGGGATGCGGTCTACCGTGCCGAGGCCGGACTCGCCGTGCACCATGGCGGCGTGCAAGGGTTCGCCGACGAGGGGTCCGGCGGCGCCAGCGTGAACCGGGGTGTCGACGCCAAGCAGGGCGGTCACCATGAGGGCGTTCTCGGTGGTCGCGGACAGCGGCGCGTTGCCGCTCACGGTGGTGATGCCGACCACTTCGGCGACGTGGTGCGCGAGGATCAGCGCGATGGCGTCGTCGTGGCCGGGGTCGCAGTCGATGATCATGCGTTTCATGGCATGACTATACTAAGGCTCATGCGTACGTACCCCGTCGAAGCGCGGCGCCACAACGCCCGCCGCGCCAACGTCCCGCTCACTGACCGACAGTTGCAGGCGTTCGTCGCCAACGGCTTCCTAGTTCTCAAGTCCTCGCTGCCGGAGACCTATCACCGGCTGATCTTCGAGCGTTTCGACGAGGTGGCGACCGGCATCGGCCACTTCGGCAACAACCTGTTGCCGCTCATCCCCGAACTGGTCGAGTTCTTCGACGACCCCGTCGTCAAGGGCGCGTTGACGAGCGTGCTCGGCCGCGACTACTCGATGCATCCGCACCGCGCGCTGCACAAGAATCCGCCCGGCAGCGACGAGCAGCAGTTTCACAAGGACAGCTACTGGGGGTACACGCGGCGCGTACGCAACCACCGTCCGTGGTGGGTGATGATCATGTACTTCCCGCAGGATACGGAGTTGGAGAAAGGGCCGACCGCGGTCATGGCGGGAAGCCAGCACCTGAATCAGCGGCCGGAGGGGTACTGCAACGAGGTGCCGATCGCGGGCGATGCGGGTTCGTTCGTGCTAATCCACTACGACATCTGGCATCGCAAGATGAAGAACGTGACCGACCTCAACCGGTACATGTTCAAGTTCGAATTCGCACGCCTGTCCCCGCCCGGCACGCGTACGGCGGCGAAACCCTGGCAGCGGCCCGCAAGCTCCCCGACGCCGGACCTGTCCCCCGCTTGGCAAGCGACTTGGGATTGGCTGAACGGTCAGCAAGCCGCGCCCGCACCACACCAGGCGCACGTCGAGGAACTCGGTGCCGACGACGAAGCGATCGGCATCAACGCGGGGTATGCGCTCGGTTGCGACACCGCGAACGTCGCTTCGCTGCTCGAGGCCCTCGACAGCAATCCGGGCCCGCACGAAAACGAGCGGCGGTATTCGGACAACGGGCAGATCTGGCGCGAGGACGTCGTGGTCCGCAACGCGGCCCACGGCCTGGTACGAGCGGGCGAGGCGGCCATGCCTGGCCTGCTCGACGTGCTCGGCGCCGGTACCGCACGCGGGCGCAAGCACGCAGCGTTCGCGCTCGGCGAGATGGCCACGACAACCGCGCACCCGGCGCTCTGCGACGCGCTCGGCGATGGCGACGTGCACGTCCGCATCGCCGCGGCGGAAGCCTTGGGGCTAGCCACGCCTAGCGGCGATACCCGCGACGCCCTGCTCAGCGCGATGCACGACGACCCGGCTTCGGAAGTGCGTTTCGACGCTGCCCTGTCGCTAGTGCGCGCGGCGGTACAGGGCTCGCCGACGCTGATGACCGAAGCGGTCGGCCCGCTCGCGGACGCCCTGTTCGACACCAATCGTTACGTCAGCGGGTACGCGGCGGAGGCTCTCGAGCGCATCGGTACGCGCGAGGCGTTCGAGGCCTTGGTGCCGTTCCTGCGCACGGCGCGGTGGTGTCCACACACCGACAACCGCCGCCCGTTCTGACGGGCCGCGCCTCAAGGATTCCGCCATGGCGAAGGTCGGACTCCTAACCCACATCGCGCTCGCCCTCGTGCTTTGCGCACCGATGACCGTCGACGCAGGCGAAACGAGGGTCGAGTTCGAGAAGGGCGCGTTCCAGAAAATGGGCATCACCCCGGTGGGGCGCAAGACGCGGGGCTTGACGTTCGAACACACCGCGCGCCGGGACACGGCAGGGACGCCGGACTTGCTCAGCGTGGAGACGATGACCGTGGTCGGCGGCGTCATCTTCGTCGAAACAGCCCGGCCGGCAGCGCCGGAGTACGCCTGCCCGACACCCGACATGGACATCACCGCCGTCAGCGGCCAACGTCTGCACCTCGCATTCGGCGCGACGTCGGTGGCGGCGGACCTGTACGATTGGGAACTCGCCCCGCTCGCGGCCTTCGTGGACAGCGGCTCCGATGCGCTGTTCACCTACATGGGCATCCATGGCGAGTACCACGAGGCGTTCGCCGGGAACCTCGCGGGCTTCAATCTCTTCCTGCTCGACACCTTCCGATCCCTGAACAAGCCGCGCGACGCGCACCGGATGGTGAAAACCGTGGTCCCGGGCTACACGGAAGGCGTTGCCGAGCCGAGGGCCTCCGCGACCCGTCGGCTGACGCGCTGGATGCGGTCGAGCCACCTGATGTTCACGGACTTCGGGGTCGACTTCGCGTTCCGGCCGGACACGGATCACTTGGCCATCGACGGCGAGCCCTACTGGATGGCGGTCAGCGGCATGGGCGCGTCGGCACGGATCGATCGGCGCTTCGAAGACTCCGAGACCACCCTGGCGGCGAACCCGGCCGTGTTCGGCAGCGGCTTTCGCCTCGCCAAGCACGCCGCGGTCTTCCGTTACCTGAAATCGGACTGCCCCGCCGAGTGGCGCCTGCTCAACGAGCGACTAAGCACCAGCCGACGGGCGTTGGACCTGTACACGATTCCGCTCCGACGCATGCCTTACGCGGTGCGCTCCTAACGGGGAACCATGGAACTCGACGAACTCGCCATCGACCACGCGGCCCTCGACGACCACCAGCGCCGGTTCGACGAACTTGGCTACACGATCCTCAAGGGTGCCCTGCCCCCGGCCAAGGTCCAGGAACTGCTCGCCGTCATCGAGGAGATGCGCGTCGAGTTCGATGCCCATGAGCACCGCAATGCGAGCGAACGGGGCTTGAACATCCGGCCGGTGGTCGACAAGCACCCGGTGTTCCGCGCGCTCTTGATGTGGCCCGCCGCATTCCCGGTCGTGGTCAAGCTGCTTGGTCATTACAACATTCAGCTTATGCAGTCGCACCTGTTCGAGGCCGATCCGGGGCATGCGCAACGGGTGACGGGGTGGCACAACGATGGCGGCGTCCCCGCCATCGAAGTCAACGGGATTCGCGCCTTCGGCAGTCTGAAAGTGGGCTACTTCCTGCGCGCGATTGACGACGAGAACATGGGCGGGCTGATGGTTGTGCCGGGCAGCCACCGGACCCAAGGGGCGCCGCCGTTCCGGGATGGCGAGACGGATCCGGTCGGCGGGATCCAGGTCCGGCTCGATGCGGGCGACGCGATCGTGTTCCAGCAGGGCCTTTGGCACGCCGCGGCACCGAACCTGTCCGACCAAAGGCGCACAGCCTTGTACTACGGCTACGGCTACCGGGTGTTTCGGCCCGTGGACTACCAAGCGATGCCGGCCGAACTGCTACAAGCGTGTACGCCGATCGAGCGCCAACTGCTCGGCGAAACGGTGAACCACCAGGGCTACTATCTGCCGACCGTCGAGGACACGCCGCTGAAACCATGGTTCGACGAGCACTTTGAACCGGTCAACGGCGGCAACCTCGGCCTGATCGGGCGCTGACACGAGGAGAGGAGTTTGACCGCACCCGTCCTGGATCAACTGAACCTTGTCGTCGCCGACATGGAACGATCCATCGACTTCTACCGCGCGATCGGCCTCGACATCCCCGACGATGCGGTGTGGCGTACCGACACGGGCGCACACCACGTCGTGATGAAGATGCCCGACGGCTTCGAACTCGCCCTCGACAGCTACGCGCTGGCCGAGACCTACAACGCCGGCTGGCGCGCCTTCGATGGTGCGGGAAACCGGACGGTCATGAGCTTCCGCTACGCCGATGCAACGGAAGTCGATGCCGTCTACGAGCGCGTCGTGGCGCTAGGACATTCCAGTTCGCAACCGCCCTACTACACGTTCTGGGGCTCGCGCTACGCGATCGTGGCCGATCCCGACGGCAACCATGTCGGGTTGATGAGCCCGCCGGACCGGGCGCGTCGGGGAGCGCCGCCGAAGATTTGAGCCTATGCCAACGCGGCGCGGATCTTCGCCGCGTTGGCCGCAAGTTCGCCCGCATCCGCCATCGACCGCGCGTGCAGCGTAAGCCCCTCTCCCGGATACCGCGGGATGACGTGGAAGTGGATGTGGAAGACGCTCTGCCCCGCGTCACGCCCGTTCAACTGCAGGATCATCACTCCGGCTGGTTGCATCGCGGCCTTCACGGCAACGGCGACGCGCCGCGTGGTCGCCATCAGCCGACCCAGGCTCTCGGTCGACAGGTCGAAGAGGTTCTCGGCCGGCTCCTTCGGGATCACCAGCGTGTGGCCCGGGCTCTGCGGCATCAGGTCCATGAAGGCGAGACAGTGCTCCTCGTCGAGGACCACGTGAGCGTTCGCTTCGCCGCGAAGAATCTTGGCGAAGATGTTGTCGGGGTCGTAGGCCATGCGCGGCATGCTATCAACCCAAGCCGCATACAATCCACGCTCCACCTCAACCGGGACAGGCATGCAGCTACGCAACACGGAGTACCGACTCGTCGGCCGCTGGCCCGTGCGCCTCACGCATGCGAGCGGGGGCAGTCTCGATGCCGAACGCGGCGTGCTCATGGTGCCGTCGTGCCGCAGGCAGGACGAGAGTCCGGCCATCGCGTTGTCGTTCGTACGCGTTCCCGCGCGCCGGGACCACGGCTTGGCACCGCTCGTCGTGCTGGCAGGCGGGCCGGGCGGAAACGCCATCGGTTCGTTCGAGACGGGCTTTTTCGAACACGTCGAACGGTTCGCCGAGGCTTGCGACGTGATCACCTTCGACCAGCGCGGTGCCAACAGTGCGCTGCCGAACCTCGACAACCCGGCACCGCCGCGCTACGACCTCGACGCTGTGCTCACCCGCGAGACTTTCCTCGATGCGCAACGCGCGAGTGCTCGCCAGTTGGCGACGTATTGGCGCGAGCGGGGCGTCGATCCGAACAACTTCAACACTATCGAGAGCGCCCACGACGTCAACGACCTGCGCCGGGCGCTAGATGTGCCCAAGATCAACCTGCACGGCGCGAGCTACGGCTCCCACCTCGGCCTGACTGTCCTCAAGCAGCACGGCGAGCACGTCGACCGGGCGATCCTGTGCATCGTCGAGGGACTCGACGACACCCACAAGCTGCCCGACAACACCGACCGGCACTTCCGCCACTTGGGTGAACTGGCGCGGACCGACCGCAACCTCAAGGGTGAGTTTCCGGACCTCGTGGGCGAGATCGCCGAAGTCCTCGACGCCTTCGAACGCAAGCCACAGCCCGTGAAGTTCGCCAACGTGGACGCCCACACGCCCGTGGGCAGGTTCACCGTG
The DNA here is from genome assembly GCA_965203685.1 of Candidatus Azotimanducaceae bacterium. Classification (GTDB taxonomy): domain Bacteria; phylum Pseudomonadota; class Gammaproteobacteria; order Pseudomonadales; family Azotimanducaceae; genus VXYL01. The sequence continues at coordinate 1,768,152 of OZ241908.1, read as the reverse complement.
CAACTCGTGCTCGGGAACGCGCTCGGCAGCATCCGCGCCATCCGGGAGCTGCCGGCATTCGTTCGCGAACTGGCCAGGGGCGATCTCGCTACATTGGCCCGTCGCGTCGAGCGCGGACTGACAGGTCGCGGCATCCACGGCATGCAATTGGCCATGGACTTTGCCTCCGGCGCTACTGCCGAGCGGTCACGGCTGATCGAGGCGCAACGCGGCGAAGCACTCCTCGACGACAGCTTCAACCTGCCGTTCCCGTTCGTGGGCGATGCCCTCGGCGTGGACGACTTGGGCGACGACTTCCGCGCTCCCGTGCAGAGCGACGTGCCGACCCTGTTCTGCGCGGGGACACTCGATGGGCGCACGCCGATCACCAACGCCGAGGCCGCGCGCCGCGGGTTTCCGCACTCGCACCTCGTGATCGTGGAAGGCGCAACCCACGAGACGCCCGCGTTGCTCCTCGACCTGCAGACCGCCTTCCTGCGCGGCGAGGATCCGCACGTCGATCGACTGGCACGTCCATTCGCCTTCAGTCCGTTTCGCGCCGCGTGAACGACCGCGAAGAGGCGGCTGCACTCGTCGCACGCATGTCCCTGGCCGAGAAGGCCGACTTCTGCTCAGGGACGGACTTTTGGAACCTACCCGCGAACGAGCGCCTCGGACTGCCGTCGATCATGCTCACGGATGGTCCTCACGGCCTGCGCAAACAGGCGGGTGCGGAAGACCTTGCCAGCATCGCGCGAAGCGTTCCCGCAACCTGCTTCCCGACGGCCGCCGCGTTGGCCAGCACGTGGGATCCGGACCTGTTGCACGAAATCGGCGTCGCACTCGGGGTCGAGTGTCTCGCCAACGATGTCGCCGTAATCCTCGGCCCTGGGGTCAATATAAAGCGCGACCCTAGGGGTGGCCGGAATTTCGAGTACTTCTCGGAGGATCCGCTGCTCTCGGGTGAACTGGCCGCCGCGATGGTCGAAGGAATCCAGTCGCAAGGCGTCGGCGCCTGCATCAAGCACTTCGCGGCCAACGACCAGGAGACGCGGCGCATGGTGGTCGATGCGATCGTCGACGAACGGACGCTGCGGGAGATCCACCTGCGCGGCTTCGAGATCGCCGTCAGGAAGGCCCACCCGTGGGTGGTGATGTGCGCCTACAACCGGCTGAACGGAACCTACTGTGGCGAGCACGACTGGCTGCTCAACCGTGTACTCCGGGACGAGTGGGGTTTCCAGGGCGCCGTGGTGACGGACTGGGGTGCCGCCAACGATCGTGTGCGCGGGCTCGAGGCGGGGCTGGACCTCGAGATGCCAGCCAGCGGCGGTGTCAATGATCGGCGCATCATCGCCGCCGTGGAGGCCGGCGAACTGGCTGAGACCACGCTTGACCGGGCTGTGGCGAGAGTGGTCGAGATGGTGCTCAGGAGTCGTCGCGGCAAACCCTCCGCAGGCATTGACACGCCGGGCCATCATGCCCTCGCCCGTCGGGCGGCCGCCGAGGGCATGGTCTTGCTGAAAAACGACGGGCCGTTGCTGCCGCTCGAGCCCGCCACACGCGTCGCCATAATCGGTGCGTTCGCGAAACAGCCCCGGTACCAAGGCACCGGCAGCTCGCGCGTCACACCGACGCGCCTCGACTGTGCCTACGACGCCATCGCGGCCATCGTCGATGGGGACGTCGCCTTCGCCACAGGCTACGACGCTGAAACCAGTGCAGCCGATGCCGGGCTCATCGACTACGCCGTTCGGGTCGCCCGAGAGGCGGATGTCGCCCTAGTCTTTGCCGGTCTGCCGGAGGTGATCGAGTCCGAGGGCTTCGACCGCGTCAATCTGGGGCTTCCGCCGCAACACGACCGCCTGATCGAGGCGGTCTCGGCAGCAAACCCCAACACCGTTGTCGTGCTCGCCAACGGCGCGCCCGTGGAGATGCCGTGGGTCGCGGGCCCCAAGGCCATCGTCGAGGCCTATCTCGGCGGTCAGGCCGGGGGATCAGCCATCGCGGATGTGCTTTACGGGCGCTGCAATCCCTGTGGCAAGCTGGCCGAGACGTTCCCCGAAAGGCTGGCGGACGTTCCCGCCGATCCGTGGTTCCCCGGAACCGGTCGGCAGGTGCAGTACCGGGAAGGCGTATTCATCGGCTACCGCTATTACGACACGTTCGAGCGGTCGGTTCTGTTCCCCTTCGGACACGGCCTCAGCTACACGGCGTTCGGCTACGACGACCTCGCAATCGCGGTCCAGGAAGGCCCGCGCGTCGAGGTGGCGTTCACGTTGACCAACGTCGGCCGCGTCGCCGGTGCCGAGGTCGCGCAGGTGTACGTCCACCGTCCGCACGCCACGCACTACCGACCGAGCCAGGAACTGAAGGCGTTCCGGAAGGTCATGCTCGGTGCGGGAGAACGCCGGCGCGTGACGCTTTGCCTCGACCAGGCGGCCTTCGCCTACTTCAGCACGGCACGCGGCAACTGGGTCGTGGAACCCGGCGAGTACGAGATACGCATCGGCGCCTCGAGCCGGGACATACGCCTGCGACAACGGATCGTCCTGGACGGCGAAACGGCGGACGATATCCACGCCAGCGGTCCGGTGCTGGTCGAGGGACGCCTGGCCGTCGACGACGACACGTTCGCCGCGATTCTCGGCAGGCCGCCACCAACGCCAGAGCCCATCCGCCCATTCCACATCAACTCCACGTTCGCCGAGATCGCGACGACGTGGCTGGGCCGCAAGGTGGCGAACGCCGCGAAGGCGCAGTTCGCCAAACGAATGGGTCGTGAGATGGATGCGGCGACCCGGCGGATGGTCGACGCCATGGCCAACGACATGCCCTTACGTCAACTCGTGCTGTTCTCCGGCGGCACCGTCAGCTTCGGGCAAGTCGAAGCGTTGGTCGCCGTGCTCAACCGACGCTATGTGACGGCGTTGAAGCTGCTCGGCACGCGGGCCTCGCGGCCGGCATGAAACCTTGGCCCCGGATGCGGCCGCGGCCTACAGCTCCATCCCGCGAGGCACGCCCGGGTTCTCAAGCGCCTGGACGCGCTTCAGGACATCCTGGAACCGCTCCTCCTGTTCCGGCGTTTCGCGCGGCATGCCAAGACCCGTGCGCGTCGCGTACTCGCGGTGCTCCGCCATGAACTCGGGCAAGGCGTCGTAGGTCGACGTCTGCGCCAGGTTCAGAATGTCATCGACGGTCACCGTGTCGCGCATCTCGTCCCACTTGCCCTGCAGCGATAGCCGGTGCAGTTGCATGCCGAGATCCTCGAGGCCGTGCAGCGCCAGCACCTTGTGGTACGTGCGCGTCGAGCCATAGAACGAGAGCGCCCGGCGCATGCCAAGAGCCTTCTGTTCGATCTCGCTGGTTGTCTCGCCGACGATTAGGTAGCCACTCTCGGCGATCTCGAGGTCCGCCCAAGTGCGACCGGACCGCATCATGCCGGTTCGAATCGCGGGTAGAAGCACCTCGCGCATGTACTTGTCGGACATGATCCCGCCGTGGGGCATGACCACGTCGGCGACCTCGCCGGCGACGCGTGCCATGCCTGGACCGACCATGGCGAGACCCACATTGGGGCGTTCGTAGGGGATCGGTCCCGGGTTGAAGTTCGGCGTCATCAGCGTATAGGTGTAGTGCTTGCCGAGGAATTCCGGCCGCTTGCCGTCCTGCCAGGAGTCCCAGACGGCGTGCATCATGCGGATGTACTCGCCCATCCTCGGTGCCGGCGGCGACCACGTCCCCCCGAACCGCCGCTCGTTGTGTCCCTTCACTTGGCTGCCGAGACCCAACGTGAAGCGCCCCTTGGAGAGATGCTGCAGGTCCCAGGCCTCCATCGCGAGCACCATGGGACTGCGCGGGAACGCGATCGTCACGGACGTCTGCAGCCCGATGGATTCCGTCGCGGTCGCCGCCACGGTCATGGTCAGCATGGAGTCGTGGGACAACTCGCCGCACGTGATGCAGTCGAAACCGTCCGCCTCCGCCCGTTGCGCTTGGGGCCCTATGGCACTCGGCCAGCCGCCTACACCCGTGATCACTTTCATGCGCTTTTCGTCCTCGGTGAAACCCGGACGAATGATACCCATCGAACGACGCGGTTAACGCAGTAGAATCCATCGAACTCTTACGTCAAGACGGGACCGACCCATGGCCAAGCGAGCACACCTGATCGTCGGGGGATTCCCCATCGGCTCCAACGCGGGGCACGACATGGACTTCGCGCGCATTGAACTCCTGCGCAAGCTCTACGAGGGCGGTTACACGACCACCGTCGCCAACGACTTCACCGATGTCGGCGAGCGCCTCCACGGCGTCGACTTCCTGGTCACCTACGTGGCCGGGCCGTATCCGGACGACGAGCAGGGCCGCGTCATCGACGAGTGGCTCTCGCAAGGCGGCAAGTGGTTCGCCCTTCACGGCACGAGTGGCGGGCGCGCCAAGCGGGTGGAAGGCAGCAACCGCCGCAAGATGGTGCGCCTCTCGCACCACGACCTCCTCGGGGCGTTCTTCCTGAACCATCCGCCGCTCAGTCGCTTCGACGTCGCGGTCCAGGAACCCGGCCACCCGCTGCTCGCGGGGCTGCCCGAGTCGTTCGAAGTCGCAGACGAGCTTTACCTGATCGAGCCCGTCGGCGACAGCACCGTGCTGCTGACCACGGACTTGCCCAAGGATCCGTCCCCGGAGGGCTTCGGCTTCATCTACGACGAGGACACGTCCGTCGGTGCCGACGGCAAGACACGGGTGCTGGGGCTGGAGCGTCGCGTCGGGGATGGCGCCGTGGCTTACGTCGCGCTAGGCCACTGCCACTCGCGCTCGACCAACGCCCAGCCGTTCGTCGACGAGAGCGTTACCGCCGACGGGACGACGCCGATGAGGTTCCGCGGATCTTGGGAGACAGCCGCGTTCGGGCAGATCCTCGACAACGCGGTGCAGTGGGGCGCTGCGGCCTGAACCGGCGCTCCGACGAGCCTCGCCGGCAATTCTCATCTTCACCACCGGATAGTCCGGGTTCCGGGGCGTTAGTGTAAGTTTCGTGCAGTCCGCCACCATGTCCATGGCGTCGAGTACCAATCGGCCGATCCGGACTTGGCACTGCGGAGGACCGATCACGCACTGCGTCTGCGCGATGCGATCCCCGATCTTCACGGTGACCGGGCCGGCGACCCGGCTTTCCTCGGCCCGTTCGTCGGTGTAGGTGACGGTCACGGTCTGGCAGGCATCCAAGCCTAGGCGCTCGACGAGATCGTGCGGCAGCATCAACATGACCGCGACGGTGTCGACTACGCCTTCGATGCTCGCACGGCGGACACGGGATTCCGCGACCATGCCGCGATCGGCACTGACCCGATCGACGGTGTTCTCCACCTCGCACTGGACGACGATCTCTCCCACGCTGCGGCCCTACCTGCGGAACGATGCTGACGAGGACGCATTGTGCGCCGAATCGTCGGGCGAACAAAGCGGCGGCGTGGAACGCGGCGGCCTTGCGCGCTTGGCGTCCCGCCCGCTTGGCCCTAGCCGGTAACGGTTGGTCCACGCATCGAGTTCCGCGATCTGGGGCGGCTTCTCGAAGAAGGCGAGAACAAAGGAGCGCAAATCCTCGCTGCCGCCCGGCATCGCTTGCCGCACAGGCAGCGGCAGAGGCTTGTCGAGCACCTCGAGGACGCTTTCGAGCCACGCCCTGACTTCGCCCAGCAAATGGTCGAGCATGGCGACCAGGATGTCCCTGCCCTCGCCCCCACGCCGGTCCGTGCGCCAGCCGAGCACCTTGCGGCGCCGGATGAGTAGCGCATCGACGTGCCCCGCGATCCGGCGCATGGCGGTCGCGGCCTCCACGTCGCCGAGTTCGCCGTCGTGGCGGAAGTTCACCTCCGTCGTGTCGTCGTCCAACGCCCGCATGCGCGCCGTGTAGTCGTCGACCACGCCGCCCGCCGCCCTGAACACGGCACGTGCATCCCGCTTCACACCGGTTCGCCGCGCGGGCGCCTTGGGACGCGACTCGATGCTACGGATCAGCGCTTCTGCGAGGCGTCGCATCTCGCCTGCCACGCGCGGTTGAGGGTTCAGGGGGGAAGCACCTACGTACATCGTCGAAATCGCCAAGCAACGGGTAGAGGCGATTGGACGTCGTGCTATGCCTCGGTCGCAATACGTCGAGCCGTTGTCCTACGGAACGTCGCGGTCGATGTCCTAATTGGCGTCACGATGGCATCACGCGGGCGGCAGCGAAACCGACTGCGATTCTCGTTCGCGGCGAAGCAGCTCGGCTCGAATGACTCGGATGTCTCCTATGTCCTTGTCCCGTCGCACGTGCTCCTTGTTGAGCAGCATGTCCTCCAAGGACAGGAACGGAACACTCAAGCCAAGGACCTCGGTGTGGAAGCGGCGATGCCATGCGGCATCGAAGTCCAATCCATCAACCGCCGTCAACACGTCGATTCGTCGCGGGGGCATGCCGAATTGCGTGACCACATCGGCGGTAGCGAAGTCATCGACCTTCACGCCCAATTCGCCAAGCGGCGCACCGAACGCAACGAGGGCTGCGTAGACGCGCTTGGCATTAGCGCCTTCGGGGCGAACCCAAACATCCATGTCTCCGGTAGCTCGTGGCAGACCATGTGCTGCTAGAGCGATACCGCCAACGATCAGGAAACGGACGTCGTGCTCCAAGAACGCTTCGATGAGGTCACGGAAATCGGCGTTCACGGCCCGGGTTCTAGCCCCGCCGGACGACCTTCAGCGGCCACCGATTGCGCGGGATTTCCTCGATCTCCCGTCCGGCCAGATGCCAGCACGTCTCCGTAATGTCGTTGAGTACGACAAGGCGTTCCTCTACCGAGAGTTCATGCAGAAAAGGGTCGTCGGGGTATTCGCCACCTCGAAAAGTGCGCAACGGCCAACTCGACCGGGCGGCGCGGCGCTGTGCTCGGGCACGGTCGTCTGGAGGCATGGGTTCGACAATAGCACACCAGTACTGTCCTACGGACTCCAACTGCGCGGACGCATTCCCGGCGGGTACAACGTCGGTGCGGGCCGAGAGCCCGCGTACCGGACCGCTTTCGGCCACTCGATATGGGCCTAGCCAAGTGGCTTCCGGACAGGCCAAAAAAAGGCCACCGTGCGGTGGCCTTTCTTCGCTTGCGCGTTGGTTATTGCGCGTCGATCGCCTCAAGCACCCGCGGCGGCGACAACGGCAGGTCGTCGATGCGGAAGCCGAGTTGGTCGCGCACGGCGTTCGACACCGCGGCCAGCGGGGCCACGATCGGCGTCTCGCCCACGCCCCGTACGCCGTACGGGTGCGAGGGGTTCGGCACCTCGATGATCTGGGTGTCGATCATCGGCATGTCCGACGCTACCGGGACGCGGTAGTCGAGGAAGCCCGCGTTTTCCATCACGCCGTTGTCGTCGTAGATGTACTCCTCGTTGAGGGCCCAGCCGATGCCTTGGACGGCACCGCCCTGCATCTGGCCTTCGACGTACGACGGGTGGATCGCGCGGCCGGCGTCCTGGATGGCCGTGAAGCCCAGCACGTCGGTCCGGCCCGTTTCGACATCGACCTTGACGTCAGTCATGTTGACGGAGAACGAAGCGCCGGCGCCTTGGGCGTTCAGGCTTGCGCGACCGAGCAGCGGTCCGCCGGTGCGACCGGCGCCGCGCGCGATGTCCGCGAGCGACAGCGGATTCACGTCGGCGTTCACGCCCGGCTTGGGCACGGCCTCGCCGTCGACCCAGTCCACCTGCTCCTCGTCGAGGTCCCAGGTGAGCGCCGCACGCTGCTTGCACTGCGCGATGATGTCTTCGCAGGCTTGGATTACGGCCATGCCGGTGGCGAACGTCGTGCGGCTGCCGCCGGTGACGTTGCAGAAGCCCGTGGCCTCGGTGTCGCCGACGTGGGCCTTGATCTGCTCGTAGGGGACGCCAAGCGTCTCCGCGGCCATCAATGCCATGCCGGCACGGCTGCCGCCGATGTCGGGGCTGCCTTCCATCACGGTCACCATGCCGTCCTCGGCGATGCGGACCTCGGCGCTCGACTGCATGCCGATGTTGAACCAGAAGCCGACGGCGATGCCGCGTCCGCCCCCCTCCGGGACCGGGCTCGTGTAGTTCGGATGCTCCTTGGCGGCCTTCAGGCATTCCTTGAGGCCGATGGGCGGGAACGTCGGGCCGTATGGCGCTTGCGTGCCTTCGTCGGCCGCGTTCTTCATGCGCAGGTCAATGGGGTCCATGTCGAGCTTGCGGGCCAGTTCGTCGATCGCGCACTCCATCGCATGCATCGACTGCGGGGCGCCCGGCGCACGGTAGGCGCACACTTTGGGCTTGTTCACCAGCACGTCGTTGCCCTCGATAACGAGGTTCGGCACCTCGTAGGGCGCGAGAACGGACATGCAGCCGGGACCGATCGGGGAACCGGGGAACGCGCCGGCTTCATACGCCAGCCACGCCGTGGCCGCGGTGAACGTGCCGTCGTTCTTGGCACCGACCTTCGCCTTGCACCAAGTCGCGGAGGTCGGGCCGGTGGCCCGGAAGACTTCCTCGCGGCTCATGATCATCTTCACCGGACGACCGGAGAGCTGCGACATCTTCACCGCCAGCGGCTCCAAGTAGATGATGGTCTTGCCGCCGAAGCCGCCGCCGATCTCGGACGGGATCACCTTGATGTTGCCGACCTTCTCACCTAGGACGGCCGCGGTCAGCGAGCGCACCTCGAAGTGGCCCTGCGTGCAACACCAGACCGTGGCCTTCCCATCTTCGTTGACGGTGGCGGTGCAGGCGTGCGGTTCGATGTAACCCTGGTGGGCGGTGGGGACGCGGTGCTCGGTTTCGACAATGATGTCGGCTTCGGCGAAACCGGCTTCGACGTCGCCGCGCTCGAAACGTTGCGTGGCGGCGACGTTGCTCGGTGGCTTCGACGTGTCGCCGTTGGTGTGCTGGCTCTCGTTGATGAGCGTTGCGCCGTCGGCGATGGCGTCATCGATGGACAGCACGGGGCTGAGCACCTCGTATTCCACGTCGATGAGATCCAAGGCGGCTTCCGCCTGGGCGGCGGTCTTGGCAGCGACCGCTGCGACGGCATGGCCGTGGTAGAGGACCTTGTCGCGCGCGAGCACGTTGCGGCCGAGGTCGTTGTCCACGCCGCCAAGGTCCGCGCCGGAAATCGCGGCCATGACCCCGTCGGCTTCGAGGGCACGACTGAGGTCGATGCTCTTGATGCGGGCGTGGGCGTGCGGGCTGCGCAACACCTTGCCCTGCAGCATGTTCGGGAGGTTCAGATCCGCGCCGAATGCCGCCCGGCCGGTCACCTTGTCGATGCCGTCGGGGCGCACCGGACGGGTGCCGATCGCTTTCAGGTCTACCGCTTCTGCCACTTCAATGTCTCCTTAGGTTGATGTGGTTGCGCTCTCTCGTGGTTCTAAGGTTCAGGCCTCGTAGGCCAGTTCTTCCGCCGAGGCCTGCACGGCGCGGACGATCTTGTCGTAGCCCGTGCAGCGGCACAGGTTGCCGGCCAGCCAGTAGCGGATGGTGGTCTCGTCCGGGTTCTTGTGCTTGTCGAGCAGCGCCTTGGTGGCGACGATGAAGCCCGGGGTGCAGATGCCGCATTGCAGGGCAGCGTGCTCGAGGTACTTCTCCTGGATGACATGCAGGCCATCGGGGCTGGCGATGCCTTCGATGGTGGTGACCTCGTCGCCGCCTACCTCGACGGCCAGGGTCAGGCACGAGCAGACCAAGCGACCGTTGATCAGCACCGAGCACGCGCCGCAGTCGCCGGTCGCGCAGCCCTCCTTGGTGCCGGTGAGGGACAGCTCGTCACGCAGCACGTCGAGCAGGGACTGCTGCGGCTCGCAGAGGAATTCGACCGCGTCGCCGTTGATGGAGGTGGATACGTGTACTTTGCTCATTTGGGATGTTCCTTAGCTGACTCGAACGACTTAGCGGGCCGCAGCGCGGTCTCGGGCGATGGCGCCGGCGCGTTTGGTGAGCACACCGACAACCTTCTTGCGGTACTCAACGGTGCCGCGCTTGTCGGTGATGGGCTTCGCCAGCGCACTCGATGCGGCAGCCGCCGCGGCGAGCGCATCGTCATCAACCTTGCTGCCGACCAGGGCCGCTGCTGCGTCCGGAACTGGCAACGCAGTGATTGCGACGGCGCCGATCGCCACCTTGGCGGCGGTGCAGGTGCCGCCACCGTCCAGGGTCAGCGCGACGCCTGCGCCGCATACCGCGATGTCCATCTCCGTGCGCGGAATGAAGCGCAGGTAGGCATCGGCCGTCTTGCCCTTGGGCGTTGGAATCTTGAAGCCGACCAGGAACTCGCGCGGCGTTAGAACGTTGGTGCCAACGCCCGTGACAAAGTCCTCCGTTGGCACCTCCTTGGTGCCGTCGGGCGAGGCGATCACGCAGATCGCGCCACATGCGATCAAGGCGGGGATGGTGTCGCCCGCGGGTGAGGAGTTGCAGAGGTTGCCGCCGATGGTGCAGCGACCCTGGATTTGCGTAGAGCCGATGAGGTCGGCGGCCTCGATCAGGCCGGGAAGAGCCGCCTTGAGTTCGTCGTTCTCGTTCAGTTCCGCCGAAGCGATGGCCGCGCCCATGAAGATCTCGTCGTCGCCGATGCGCAGTTCGTTCGCCTCGGCGATGCTCTTGACGTCGACAAAGGTGCGTGGGCCCTTGTCGACGGAGCGCATCTGCACCAAGACGTCCGTGCCCCCCGCCAGCATTTGCGTGCGCGTGCCGGCATCCGCTGCCGCGCCGAGTTGCGACAGCGCCTCGGCGACGTTCGTCGGCGCGTGGTAGGCATAAGCCCCCATATTCACTCCCTTCCCAGATACGAAAGCGGTAAGTTTATATCAGAAAGTCTCGGGCGTAGGGCAAGGGCTCGGGGTCAATTCTCGCTGGGCAGCATCCGGCTCGGCGCGGCTCCTCCGGGCACGGCTACAGCTACAATGGGTCAGTCCACATCGACCGGAACGCCCCTTGTCATTCGAGAAATCCGAGTTCGCCGTTCACTTGGCGAGCGTTGCCGACCACTGGGGAGAGGCGCTAGCCGAGAATCGCTACGATGCCGCGGTGGTGCCCGCCGGGGTGTCGGCCATGTACTACCAGGACGACCAAGCCCCGCCGTTCCATCCCAATCCGCATTTCGCGCGCTTCTATCCCGACGACAATTGCGAGGGATGCGTTCTCCTGGTGCGGCCCGGCGCCAACCCCAAGCTGTACTTCGCGCAACCGGGGGGCTATTGGCACATGTCGCCGTCCTTGCCCGACTGGTCCGACGCCTTCGACGTGGAGACGCATGACAACGACGACGCGCTGCTGCGATCCCTCGTGCAGGATCTCGCGCACTACTCCCGGGTCGCGCTCGTCGGCCCCGACGAGACTTTCAGCACCAACCTCCCACTCGCCTCCGTCAACCCCGAACGGCTGGTCAACCAATTGGTTTTCGCGCGTGCCGCCAAGACGCCGTTCGAAGTGGCGCGGATGCGTGAAGCCACCGCCATCGGCGTCCGCGGGCACTTGGCCGCGCGCGACGCCTTCGGCGCGGGCGGCAGCGAGTTCGACATCCACATGGCCTACCTCGCGGCAAGCGGTCAAGAAGAGAGCAAGCTACCGTATCCGAACATCATCGCGCTCAATGAACACGCCGGTATCCTCCACTACCAGCACTACGACCGGCAGCCGCCACCGCGGGGGCACAGCTTCCTGATCGACGCCGGTGGACGCTCGGCCGGCTACCACGCCGACATCACGCGCACCTACAGCGCCAATCCTGGGGACGACTTCGACGCCTTGATCGCCGCCCTCGACGAGAAGCAACAGACGCTGGTCGGGGAGATCCGCGCCGGGCTCTCGTACGTCGACCTGCATACGCGCATGCACCAAGAGACCGCCGATCTGCTGGTGCGCTTCGACCTCGTCCGATGTAGCGCGGAGAGCGCCTTCGACCGCAAGATCACCGATGCCTTCTTCCCCCACGGCCTCGGCCACCTATTGGGCCTCCAGACCCACGACGTCGGCGGCAAGCTCGCCAACGCCGATGGCGACGAGGTGGAATCTCCCGAGCGCTTTCCGTCCCTGCGCTACACGCGAGAGATCGACGTCGACCACGTGTTCACGGTGGAGCCCGGGGTGTATTTCATCCCCACGCTGCTCGACGCGCTGCACGGGTCCGAGGCCGGCGTGGACGTGAACTGGGCCAGGGTCGACGCGTTGCGGCCATGCGGCGGCATCCGGATCGAGGACAACGTCGTCGTGACCAGCGACGGTGCCGACAACCTGACCCGACCCGCATTCGCCGAGATCGATCGACCCGGGACGCGTTAGACCGTGCGCCTGACTCTCGAGGCGCTCTTCGGCCGCACGCCTCTCGCTGGCCCGACCCCCGCGCAGGTCAAGCTGTCGCCCAACGGTCGGTTCGCCAGCTTCCTACGACTGGCCGCCGACGACCGCGAGCGCCAGGAGTTGTGGCTGATGGACCTGCATGGCGGGCACGCCAGGGCGCTGTCACCCGATCTCGCGGCCCCCGAGGCGGAACAGATGACAGCCGAGGAGCAGGCTGAGCGCGAGCGACGGCGGTCGTTCGCGGGCGGGATCACGTCGCACCAATGGCACCCGAAAAGCGAGCAAGTCCTGATCGTGGCTCACGGTAGCGCCTTCATCGTCCGGATCGCGGACGACGACGTGCACGCGGTAACGCCGGCCGGGAGTCGCCAGACCGGCATTCGACTCTCCCCGCGGGGCACCTACTTGAGCTGCGTCCGCGATGGCGACCTTTTCGTCATGATGCTCGACAACGGGGGCGAGCGCCGTTTGACCACCGACGGCGGCGGCACCGTGAGCAACGGCCTCCCCGAGTTCATCGCGCAGGAGGAAATGCATCGTTTCGACGGCCACTGGTGGTCTCCTGACGAGCGAATGCTGGCATTCACCCGGGTCGATACCGCGCCGATTCCCGTCAGCTACCGCCACGAGGTGCTCGCCGGGTCGATCGACGTGATCCCGCAGCGCTATCCCTTTGCAGGCGCAGCGAACGCCGAGGTGCGGCTGGCGCTCACCGACATCAACTCGGGCGAGACGCGCTGGCTCGAATGGGCGCTTGCCGACGACGACTACCTCGCGCGCGTCGCGTTCGGACCGGACGGCGCCCTGTACGTGCAGACCCAATCACGCGACCAGCGGCGCCTCGCGCTGCGCCGGTGGAGCGATGGGCAATGGGGCGACGTCCTAACCGAAACCGCCACGACCTGGTTGAACCTTCACGACGGCCTCAAGTTCACTGACCAGGCCATGCTCTGGACGTCCGAACGCGACGGTACGGCCCGGCTTTATGCCAACAGCGGCGACAGCGTGCACGCCGTCACCCCTGATCTTGGCCGCATCAACGGCATCCTCGCCGCCGACGCGACGCGCGCTTGGGTCACCGGGTGGCGGGACGACCCAACCACGCAGGACGTTTTCGAGGTCCGTTTGCAGGACGGCACGAGCCACGCCTTGACCCCCGGTGACGCTTGGCACGATGGCGTTGCGAACGCCGGCGCCGGACTCGCCCTGGTCACGCGGTCGTCACCGACGGAGGCCGGATCGTTGCGTGTCGTCGACCTGCACGAGCGCCGTAACGGCCGCCTGGTCTCGGGAGGCACGATCAACGGCAGCCACCCGTACTTTCCGTACTTCGATGCGCATGTCGTGCCCGAATTCGGACACATCGATACGGCTAGCGAGAGGCTGCACTTTCGGCTCACCAAGCCGGCACCCTTCGACCCCGCGCAGCGCTACCCGGTTCTCGTGCACGTCTATGGGGGTCCGGGTGTGCAGCGCGTCCGGCGCGACTTCCCGCCGCTCGTCCAGCAGATCCTCGCGCAGGCCGGGTTCGCAGTGTTCGAACTCGACAACCGGGGCGGCGGCAACCGCCACAAGAGCTTCGAGGACGCCATTCACGGCGAGCTAGGCCGCGTCGAAGTGGACGATCAACTCGTCGGCGTCGACTACCTGCGCTCGCTCGCCTGGGTGGACCGGGATCGCATCGGCGTGTTCGGCCATTCGTACGGTGGCTACATGGTGCTGAAGTGCTTGGCCCGCGCGGCCGGGACGGGCACGTTCGCCGCCGGGGTCAGCATCGCGCCGGTCACACGCTGGGAGCTCTACGACACGCACTACACCGAGCGCTACCTTGGCACGCCTGCCGGCAACCAGGCGGGGTACGCCCGCAGTTCCGTATTCCCCGAGGTCGAGGCCATCGACGCGCCCCTGCTCCTCATGCACGGCATGGCCGACGACAACGTCCTGTTCAGCCACTCCACCGAACTCATGCGCGTCCTGCAGGACGCCGGGGTGCCGTTCGAACTGATGACCTATCCAGGCTCCAAGCACGCCCTTCAGGAGCGGAGCGTCGTTATCCACCGCTACCGCTACCTGTTGGAGTTCTTCCGGCGCAATCTCTGACCGTAGAACAGCTCGTCTACACCCTCGAAGGAAACTCCGCTTCGCGCCACAGCTCCGCCCACATGAGGAACAGCCTCTGCAATTGCATGGCCCGATTGAGGCCCGTGTTGGCGAGCGCCATGCCGCGCAATTGCTGCAGCTCGTCAGCGAAGTCGAGCAAATCCGGCTGGTCGAGGTGTTGCCTCGTCCACCAGTGAACGATGCGAAGCCACCGCGCCGTCACGTCCGCAAGGCTGGCCTCCCGGTGCCGCTCCGCCACTTCGAGAGCCTTGTCCGGCTGTCGGGCCGCCTCGACGAGCGCCGACATGAGCGGTTCTTCATCCCGCTCGACGGCTTCGAGCACCGTGAATGGCGCGGCCCCGTACTCGATGACCAAGTGCTTGGCGCGCTCCTCTTCGACGCCCGCCTCGCCGAGCCACGCCATGACCACGTCATCGCTCGCCGGGTGTACCTCGAGGCGCTGGCAACGGCTGCACACGGTGGGGAGCAAACGCTCCGGGGCACCGGTCACCAGCACGGCGAAGCTGTTGTCCGGCGGCTCCTCCAAGGATTTCAGCAAAGCGTTCGCCGCGTTCTGGTTCATGCAGTCCGCAGCGACGATCACCGCCGCCTTGCGGCCCGCGAAACGCGGCGTCTGGTGCAGGAACTCGATGGTCGCGCGCATCTGGTCCACCCGGATGATGCCCGATTCGGGTTCCACCCAACGCAGGTCCGGGTGCGCCACGTCGCGGGGATTCTGCGCCGACTCCAAGCGCAAGAGTCGCTCGACCAGGGCAGCAGCAACGGTCTCTTCGCCCCAACCACCCGGCCCCTGGATGAGAAGCCCGTGCGGGAGGCGCTCGAAGATGGCGTCTAGCCGCTCAAGCGGAGCCATCAACCAGGGCGGTGTCATTCTGCGCACGCGATACCGGCCAGGAACCGGTCCACGGCAGTCGTCACGTCGGCGCTGACGTCCACGAGTGGGCGACTCGCGTCGATCTCCACCACCCGGCCTTCACTGCGCGCTCGTTGGCGGTACACCGAACGCACGCGGTCGAAGAACGCGCGGCGCTCACCCT
Organism: Candidatus Azotimanducaceae bacterium; assembly: GCA_965203685.1. Taxonomy (GTDB): domain Bacteria; phylum Pseudomonadota; class Gammaproteobacteria; order Pseudomonadales; family Azotimanducaceae; genus VXYL01. The sequence goes on along the minus strand of OZ241908.1, from coordinate 1,752,676 downwards.
CGAAACGGTCCCGGTCGCGGTCGGCGATGCGCGCCATGGCCGTGTCGACAGGCGCGTCGAGATACAGTGTCAGATCCGGCCACCGCGCGCCGTGCACCCATGCCGCGAGTTGCTCGACGACGGCGGATTCCAAGCCGCGGCCACCCGCTTGGTAAGCGAAGGTGGAATCTGTGAACCGGTCGCACAGCACCCATCGTCCTTCGCCCAGCGCCGGTTCGATCACCGTCTGTACATGCTGAGCACGAGCTGCGAAAACGAGCAGCGCCTCGGCGAGCGGTGTCACCCGTTCGTCGCGCCGCGCGAGCAAGACATCCCGAATCTCCTCGGCGAGCGGCGTGCCACCCGGTTCCCGGGTCACGAGCACGTCGTGGCCGTGGCGCGCGAGGATGTCGCCGATCAGCGTCAGGTTGGTGGTCTTGCCGACGCCCTCCCCGCCTTCCAGCGTGATGAACCGGCCGCGCTTCACAGCGCCTTCTGCAACTGGTAGCGGCGAACGGCCGCGTTGTGCGCCTCGAGGTCGGCGGAGAACTCGCTGGTGCCGTCGCCGCGGGCGACGAAGTACAAGTCGTCGTCCGCGGACGGGTGCAGGGCCGCCTCGATGGAGGCACGCCCTGGCAACGAGATCGGTGTCGGCGGCAGGCCGCGGTGGCGGTACGTGTTGTAGGGATGGTCGGCGGCGAGATGGGCGCGCTTGAGGTCGCCGTCGAAAGCTGCGCCGAGGCCGTAGATCACCGTCGGGTCCGATTGTAGCCGCATGTTGCTCGACAACCGGTTGAGGAAAACGCTGGCGATGCGCGGCCGATCAGCGTCCAGCCCGGTCTCCTTCTCGATGATCGAAGCCAAGATGAGCGCCTGGCGCTGGTCCGCGTAGGCAACACCCGGGTCGCGTTGCGTCCACGCGGCCGCCAGGATTTCCTGCATCCGCACGTGCGCGCGGCGCAGCAGGTCCGACGCCTTGGCATCGCGCTCGAATAGGTACGTGTCGGGGAAGAACGCCCCTTCGGCGTGGCCCTCGGCAAGGCCGAGCCGGGCCATCAAGTCAGCGACTGTTGCGCCGTCAAGGTCGAAATCCAAGCGCTCGTCCGCCGCCAACGCGGCCACGGCGTCGGCAGCCGTCGTGCCCTCCCTGATCCGGAAGCGGTGTTGCACGACGTCCCCGCTCACCAGCCGGTCGAGCAGGCCGTCGGCCGTGTCACCCGGACCAACCCCGTACTCGCCATGCCGCAGCGACGAGGCCAGGTTGCGGTGCCGGGCGCGCAGCGAGAACCATGTCGGGTCGACCACCCCCGCTTCGGCCAACGTGTCGGCAACCGCGCCGAGCGTAGCGCCCGCGGGGACGAAGAACACCGTGTGGGAGGCGAGCGGCAACGGTTGGCTCGCCCACCGCGCCAAGTAGACGTTCACCGATGCAAGCACCGCGACGCCCGCCACGATCACGGCCGCGGGGATCAGCAGCAGGCGCTTGCTCATGGATTGGCCCTACTTTGCGTGACTGCGGCTGAGGTTTGCAGTCCGGTTGACCCCTTAAGCCGCCAAACTCAAACGGCAGTGAAGATCAACGTGCCGTTGGTGCCACCGAATCCGAACGAGTTGGACAGCGCAGCTGAGATCGGCATGTCGCGGGCATCGTGCGGGATGTAGTCCAAGTCGCACTCTGGATCGGGATTGTCCAGGTTGATGGTCGGCGGCGCGACATCGTTCGCGACCGCCAGGACCGAGAAGATGCCCTCGACGGCACCTGCGGCCCCGAGAAGGTGGCCGATCATCGACTTGCTCGAGCTGATCGGAACCGTGGTGTCTGCGCCGAATACCGATTTGATCGACAGGGTCTCGGCCACATCGCCCTGTGGCGTGGACGTGCCGTGGGCGTTGATGTAGTCGACGTCCCCCGGATTGAGGTTCGCATCGGTCAAGGCGTTGCGCATGGCCGCCACGGCGCCACGGCCGTCGTCCGGCGGGCTGGTGATGTGGAACGCGTCCGCGCTCATGCCGAAGCCCGCCACCTCGCAGTAGATCGTCGCACCCCGCGCCTTGGCGCGTTCGTATTCCTCGAGGACAAGGACGCCGGCGCCGTCGCCAAGGACAAAACCGTCGCGATCCCGATCCCAGGGACGGCTGGCCTTCTCTGGCTCGTCGTTGCGGGTGGACAACGCGCGCATGGACGAAAACCCGGCCACGGTAACCGGCGACGTGGCCTGCTCGGATCCGCCGACGACCATGGCGTCGGCCTCGCCATACTGGATCATGCGCATGCCGAAGCCGATGTTGTGCGTGCCGGTCGTGCAGGCGGTTACGACGGCGATGTTGGGGCCCCGAAAGCCGTAGCGAATGGAAAGCTGCCCCGCGATCATGTTGATGACGCTCGACGGCACGAAGAATGGAGAGACGCGGCCGGGGCCACGGTTCATGCAAGTGGTGTGCGTGGCCTCGATGGTATTGATGCCGCCGATCCCGGAGCCGATCGCAACGCCAACTCTCTCGCCGTCGCCGTTCGTGTCGTCGAGCCCGGCATCGCGGACAGCCTGGATCCCGGCAATCATCCCGTACTGAATGAACGGGTCAATCCGGCGCGCTTCCTTGCGATCGATGTAGTCGGCCACGTCGAGGTCCTTCACAGCAGCGCCGATCGTGACGCTGTGCGCGCTGACGTCGAAGGCGTCGATCGGCGCGGCCCCGCTGACGCCGGCCAGCGAGTTCGCCCAGCCCTCCTCGACCGTATTGCCGATCGGCGACAGCAGGCCTAGGCCGGTAACGACGACTCGTCTTTTGCCCATGGGGACGAGTTGCCCTACTTGTGCGCCTGTATGTAGTCGATGGCCTCTTTCACGGTCGTGATGTTCTCCGCTTCCTCATCCGGTATCTCGGTCTCGAACTCCTCCTCCAAGGCCATCACGAGTTCGACGGTATCGAGCGAGTCCGCGCCGAGGTCGTCCACGAACGATGCTTCTTCCTTGACCTCTTCTTCCTTGACGCCCAACTGTTCGCAGATGAGTCTTTTGACTCGTTCCTCGACGCTGCTCATGTTCAAGACTCCTTTAAATACGAAGTGTTCGATTCGAAGCGGGCGCGTATTGTAGCCGCATTTCGCAGGGTGGGACTTGTACGGAGCCCTGAGCGCGGACGGGATGTCAGCGCGTCGTCACGGCGTGCCGTTGCCGTGATGGGGTCGGTGTCGTGCAGCCTTACGCGGCGTACAGTCCCCCGTTGACGTGCAGGACTTCGCCGGTGATGTAACCAGCCGCGTCGCTCGCTAGGAACGACACGGCCGCTGCGACGTCCTCAACCGAGCCCATGCGACGCACGGCTGTTCTCTCGACCAGGCTTGAGCGCTGCTCTTCGGCAAGATCGCGGGTCATGTCCGTGTCGATGAAGCCCGGCGCCACGGCGTTCACCGTAATGCCACGCGATCCAACCTCTTGGGCCAGGGCACGGGTGAAGCCTTCGATCCCCGCCTTGGTCGCCGCATAGTTGGTCTGTCCCGGATTGCCCATGCGCGCGACCACGGAGCTCAAGTTGACGATCCGCCCGTAGCGCTGGCGCATCATCCCCCGCAGGAGCGGCCGGGTGACGCGGTAGAGGCCTGAGAGGTTCGCCTCCACGACCGAAGACCACTGCATGGTCGTCATCCGCATGAGCAGGTTGTCCCGCGTGATGCCCGCATTGTTGACCAGCACCGACGGGGTGCCGAACCGCTCCTGCAGGTCCCCGATGCCCTTCTCGGCCGCATCGTCAGTGTCGACGCGGAGCACGATCCCGGCCCCTGCGTCACCGAGATCCGCATCGATCCGTCCCGCTCCCTCGTCGCTGGTCGCCGATCCCACCACGAAGTAGCCATCCTCCAACAGTTGGGCCGCGATCGCGCGGCCGATGCCGCGACTCGCTCCCGTGACGAGGGCCACACGCTTCTCCGTGCCATTCGCCATGGGCTGCTACCTCGTAACGGCAGCCAGCGCCCGCTCGAGCCCGTCGAGGGTGCCAGCGCCGTGGAAGGTCAGCGAACGGTCGATGCGCCGGGCAAGGCCGGCAAGGACGTTGCCAGGACCGCATTCGATGAAAACGCGTGCTCCGCCTTCCGCCATCGTCTGCACGGACTCCGCCCAACGCACAGGCGACACCAGTTGGCGCAGCAGGTTGGCGCGGATCGTCGCGACATCGGTTGCGGCCTCGGCGCTGAAGTTCTGCACGACCGGAATCGTCGGATCGCTGAGCTCGACGGCATCCAAGAGCGCCGCCAGTTCGTCGCCGGCGGGCGCCATCAACACGCAATGCGAGGGAACGCTGACGTCCAAGAGCACGGTCCGCCGCGCACCCTCGGACTTGCAGGCTTGCGCAGCCCGCTCGACCGCATCGGCAGCGCCGGCGATGACGACTTGTCCTGGCGAGTTGTAGTTGGCCGGCGCACAAACGCCGTCGACCGCGGCACAGCACGCCGCCACCTCGTCGTCGTCGAGGCCGAGGATGGCGGCCATCGCGCCTTCGCCGGCCGGCACGGCTTGCTGCATCAGCTTCCCGCGCTCGTGGACGAGGCGAATCGCCGCCGCGAAATCCAGCGTACCTGCGACTGTCAGGGCCGAGTATTCGCCGAGACTGTGCCCCGCCACGACCGTCGGACGAGGACCGCCGCGCGCCGTCCAGGCATCGAACAACGCCACGCTTGCGAGGAGCAGGGCGGGTTGCGTGATCTCCGTGCTGTTGAGGCGCTCGACCGGACCCTCGCGGACCACGCCGGCCAAATCGAAGCCGAGCGCGTCGGATGCTTCCTCGAAACGGGCTGCGGCGGCCGGTTCGGCCGCCGTGACATCGCCAACCATGCCCACTTCCTGGGCGCCTTGGCCCGGGAACACGAAACCTAAACTCATTGATTCTCCAACATTCTAAACGGTGCCAGATCCGCTCAGATTCCCGCGGCAAGTTTGCCGACCAGCCCACTGTCGAGCGCCCTGTGAGCCTGCGCCACGGCGCTCCGGAAACCCTCCCGATCAGCCCCGCCATGGCTCTTGACGACGACCCCTGGCAAGCCGAGTAGCACGGCACCGTTGTACAACTGTGGATTGTACGCCTGCTGCACCCGCATCAATCGCTTGCCGACCAACGCCGTGGCAAGGGCGAACCGCAGCGACCGGTCCGCGAGTTCTCGCTCGAGCATGTAACGCGCCATGCGTGCCGCGCCTTCCGCCGACTTGAGCGCGATATTGCCGGCAAAGCCGTCGGCCACAACAATGTCGGCCCCCGCGTGGAACAAGCGATCGGGCTCGACGAAGCCGACGTAGCGTAACCGTTCGTCCGCGTCGACGAGGCGCGCTGCGGCGCGCACCTCCGCCGGCCCCTTGTTCACCTCCGAGCCGATGTTGAGCAATGCGACAGTCGGCTCGGCCACCCGGTCGACCGTGGCGGCCGCGACCTGTCCCATGCGCGCGAACTGGTGCAGGTGTATTGGCTGCGCGCCAATGTTGGCACCGAGGTCCAGCATGCGGAATTCGCGCTCCTCGCCGGCGAGCGTCTTGACGACCGCTGGGCGCCGAATGCCCGGCAACATCCCGAGCAAGTGTCGAGACAGCGCCATCAGCGCGCCTGTGCTGCCGGCGCTTACAACGGCGTCCGCCGCACCGTCGGCGACCGCCATGATCGCCGAGCGCATCGACGATGGCAGCCCTCCGCGCAACGTCTCCCGTAGCGGATCGTCCACCGCGAGGCACCGGGGCTCCTCAACCGTTTCGTGCGAAGTGCCGCGGAGAAGCGGTGCAATCCGACCCGCATCGCCGAAGAAGACCAGCACGATCTCGCCATCCTGCTGGGCACCTTGGTCCAAGGCCCAGTCGAGCGCACCGCGCACGAGCGTTTCGGGCTCGGCGTCGCCGCCCAGCGTGTCGATGGCGATGCGAATGGGTAGCGTACCCCCGGTGACCTCACGCCGCCAAGAATACCGGTTTGACCAGCGGCGCGGATGGCTTGCGCCGTGACCGCGCTCAGGCAAGGTACCGGGCTGACCCCAAATCGAGGCGTGCCGGGAACTCCAACCGACGCAGCACAGGCCGAACGGCTCGTTGCACCGACTACATCCGACACCGATACTACGGCGAGGGGACTCGTACATAGGGCCCGCCAAGCGAAAGGCGGGTGCCTGCGCAGAGGGTGATCGCGCGGCGCGGCGGTACCGTCGCGGGAACCACTGACGGAGAGGCGGAAGACGATGGAACAGCCAACCGAGCCACTCGAGCGGGGCGGCGGCGAGCCGACGCTGCGGCGCAGCATCAGCCTGTGGCAGATGACGCTCTACGGCGCCGGGGGCATGCTGGGTGCCGGCATCTACGGCCTGATCGGCCAGGTGGCCGCCGAGATGGGGTCCGCGATCTGGCTGGCCTTCGCGCTGTCGCTGGTCGCGGCGGGTCTCACAGGACTGTCGTACGCATCGCTTGGCTCCCGCTATCCGCGTGCGGGCGGCGCGGCCTACATCACGCAGCGCGCCTACGGTCGCGATCTGCTGACGCACGTCGTCGGCCTGGCCGTGGCGTGCTCGGGCCTGACCTCGATCGCGGCTGGCGCCCGCGTCGTGGGAGACAACCTGCAGGCCCTGCCGCTCCTCGAGGGCCTGCCCACTGGGGCATTGGCGTTCGCCTACGTCGCCGTCGTGGCAGCGATCGCCTACCGCGGCATCCGCGAATCGATGTGGGCCAACGTCGCCCTCACGCTCATGGAGGCGGGAGGGCTGCTGCTGGTGATCGCCGTCAGCCTCCGCTTCTGGGGCTCGGCGAACCTGATGGAGTTTCCGGTGGGACCCGAGACCGAGGCCGGGCTGCCGCTGGTGTTCCTGGCGCAGGGGATCGTGCTCACGTTCTACGCGTTCATCGGCTTCGAGGACTCGCTCAACGTCGCCGAGGAGCTGAAGAACCCGCGCCGCAACCTCCCGCTCGGCCTGATCATGGCGCTGGTCCTGACCGTCGTCATCTACATGAGCGTGGCGGTCAGCGCCGTCTCGGTCGTGCCTTGGCAGGAGTTGGCCGAGGCCAACGCGCCGCTGGCCGAAGTCGTGGCGCGCGCGGCGCCGTGGTTCCCGGCGTGGGTGTTTATCGTGATTACCGTGTTCGCGGTCGCCAACACGGGGCTCATAAACTACGTCACCGCATCGCGTCTGCTCTACGGCATGGCGCGTGACGGGCACCTTCCGCCCGTGCTAGCGAGAGTCCATCCGGCGCGGCGTACGCCGCATATCGCGATCGGGCTGATCTTCGCGCTAGTCGTGGCCCTGATCCTGTCGGGCGACATCTCGGAACTGGCCTCGGCGACCGTGCTGCTGCTGTTGTTGGTGTTCCTCGTGGTGAACGGCGCATTGGTCGTTTTGAAGATGCGGCCCGGCGAACCCAAGGGAGGCTTCGAACTGCCGATCGCGGTACCCGCGCTGGGCGCCGTCGTCTGCGTCGTCATGTTCGGAGCCCGCGTCGGGGCCGGGGACTGGCGCGCCCCGGTGATTGCTGGCGTTCTGCTGGTCGGTGTGGCCGCGCTGTATTTCGTGCTTCGGCACCGACGCGTCGCGGACGAGGGTTAGCCTCCGGATCGGACGGAACCCTCTCATCTCGCGCCGGTGCTAGCGGCGCGTCTCCAACACCTTCCGACCTCGATAGAAGCCGTCTTCGGTCACGTGATGCCGGCGGTGCGTCTCGCCGGTCGTCTCGTCTTCCGCCAGTGTCGGGGCGGCCAAGGCGTGATGTGAGCGCCTCTTGTCGCGCTTCGAGCGCGTCACCTTGTTTTGCTGGACGGCCATCGCATCCTCCGTTTAGTTGTCACGTTCGCGCGGTTTGAGTTTGCCCAGTACCGCGAACGGGCTCTCGCGCCGGGCTGGCTCCGCGGCCGCGCCGTCAGGCCGCTGCTCGGCCCAGTTCTCACATTCGTCACGATCGTCGCACCCTGCCTCGGGCAGGCTCAGCAGCAGATCGTCCTCGACCAGCGCCACGACCGATATTCGGTCCTCGGTCTCGACCACCGTCTCCAGTGCCGGCATCAACGCCTGCGCCTGCGCATCGCTGGCCACCAGGCGAAAGTCGACGGCACATTCGACAAGCACGTCCACGTCCGAACCGCACCATGCGCAAACGACCTGCGCGTGTACGCCGCACGAGCCGATCACGCGCGCTCGCGCCAAGTCATCCGGTTCGAAACGCACGGCCACGTCGACGTCGCCGCCGCCAGTCACCGTTGCCGCGAATCGCTCGAAAGCCGTGAGCGGCAACGTGCCTCGCCAGGTTCCTCCGGCTCGCAGGCGCTCCGCAATGTCCAGCGAGTGGCCCGTCGACATAGCGGCGGCGGATGATAGGGTTGGGCCTTCGATGTGTCAAAGCGAGCCGCATGGCCTCGACCGTGCATGGGACTTCGGGGGAGCCCTCAGCGGGGGAGCGCGAGGGGCTTGCCCCTCGCATGGAAGAGCCCTCAGCGGGGGTGCGCGAGGGGCTTGCCCCTCGCATGGAAGAGCCCCGGCGCAAACTGGTGCTCGCGTCCTCGTCGCGGTATCGTCGGGAGTTGCTCGAACGCCTTGGCATCCCGTTCATGGTCGACTCGCCGGACATCGACGAGACGCCGTTGGACAATGAGCCGGTCGACGTCCTGGTACGCAGGCTCGCCGCTGCAAAGGCCCGGGCCGTTGCGGTCCGCTGGCCAGGGGCGGTCGTCATCGGCTCTGACCAAGCGGCGAGTTTCGAGGCCCGCATACTCGGCAAGCCCGGTACACCGGAAACGGCCGTCGCCCAACTCCTGGCCTTCTCGGGCAAACGCGTGGACTTCTATACCGGCGTCGCCGTTCTTCACGGTCCGAGCGACAGGGTCACCACGCACGTCGACCAGACGCACGCGCACTTTCGCCAGATCCGCAAGGACGAGGTCGAACGCTATGTGCAACGCGACCAGCCCCTCGACTGCGCCGGGGGCATACGATTCGAAGGCACTGGTGCCCTTCTACTCGAGGCCGTCGAAACGCGGGACCCGAGTGCCGCCATCGGGCTGCCGCTGATCGAACTCGGCGCGATGTTGCGCGCCGTGGGGGTCAACCCGCTCGCCTAACGCCGGTTCGCGAGGCAACGCTACACCGGACTTTCCAAACGGCGCCAAGGCAATCGAACAAACTCGTCGGGCAGCGGCGCGACCGCCCGGACCTCGCGGCCCGCGATGGGCAAGGTCAGTTCCGTCGCGTGAAGCATGAGCCGTCCGCGGCTGTCCGGCGCGTACTTGTCGTCGCCCCAGATGGGATACCCCGACGCGGCCGCGTGGACGCGGATCTGGTGGGTGCGACCGGTCCTCGGTGTCGCGGCAAGCCAAGTCGCCGGCGCGGCGGACGCGTCGTCTCGCCGGGCCACGACGGCGAAGTCCGTCCGCGCCGGGTCGCCGTCTGGCGCGACCCGAACGCGGCGCTCGCCGTTCGGCATCCGGTACCGCTCAAGGGCATCGCGAACCGTCCGCTTACTTGCCGGCCATCGGCCCGACACCACCAAGTCGTAGCGCTTGTGTACGGCCCCTTTGCGGAAGGCCTCGTGAAGTGACGTCAGCGCCGACCGCCGCTTGGCAACCGCGAGGCAGCCGGACGTGTCGCGATCCAGGCGGTGCGCCAACTCGTAGCGCGTCTCCGGATCCAGCCGACGCAGCATCTCGATGGCGCCGAACGACACGCCGCTGCCGCCGTGCGTGGCCAGTCCCGATGGCTTGTCGAGCACCAGGATGTCGCGATCCTCGTAGACCACTCGGTCGCGCAGCGTCGCAGCCAAGCGTTGCGGAAAATCGGCCGGGGAACTCGGTTCACGAGCGCGGTACGGCGGCAGACGCACGGCATCCCCACGGCATACGCGGTACGTGGGTCGTGCCCGTCCGCCGTTGACGCGCACCTCGCCACGACGAAGCATCCGGTAGACGCGGCTGCGCGGCACGCCTTTCATGAGCGCCAGCAGGAAGTTGTCCAGCCGCTGGCCGGCCTCGTCGCCGACCTCGACCAAACGGACACCGTGGCTCGGCATGCGAACTCCATGCCCTCTTAGGCTTGAGGATTCTCGTTCAGTTTGAGGGCTTTACCAAGCTGTGCTATGTTACGCGGCGCGCAAGCGGCTGTCCGACATGGTCGCCGCATGCGGTGGCGCGGTGGGGCGGTGAAAAGCAACGCTTACCCGCGCTCAAAACGAGATACGAGTAGTTATTCAACGACTAACGCCTCGACGCGAAGACATCGTCGCACACCGCGTTGGCACAACGAGCCGACGCCGAGGGAGCTAACACCGAACCGCATCGGACGCCCACTGCCGGATCGCCGAGCCCGGGCAGGAACGTACGTTTCCCCCGGGCAACCTTGGGTTTACCGCCAAGCCGAGCGTCGGCAAATTGGGCATTGCGAGGAACGGTACTCACGGAGAGCTGTCATCACTGACCAGGCATCATTGACAAGCGCAATCGGAAACGCTTGCCGCGTGACCGCGGATCAATGTGCCCACGGCGCCGCATTGCGCGGCAATCCGGGACCAACGTCCAACGAAACCCCCGCCGCCTTGAAGCGGCAGACGATCTATTCGCGTTGCGAGCCGTTCGCAACACGGAAAACCGCACATGAAACGCATGCTAGTCAACGCGACCCAGCCAGAGGAAGTCCGGGTCGCCCTCGTCGATGGTCAAAAGCTCTACGACCTCGACATCGAAAACCGCACCTATGAGCAAAAGAAGGGCAACGTCTACAAGGCCCGCATCGTCCGGGTAGAACCCAGCCTCGAAGCCGCCTTCGTCGACTTCGGCTCGGAACGACATGGCTTCCTGCCGCTAAAGGAGATCGCTCGCAACAACGGCGGCGCCAAGCGTCCGACCGAAGGCCGCGTCAACGTCCAGGATGTTGTCAGCGAGGGCCAGGAACTCATCGTCCAGGTCGAGAAGGAGGAACGCGGCAACAAGGGCGCGGCCCTGACCACGTTCCTGAGCATTGCGGGCCGCTACTTGGTCTTGATGCCCAACAATCCGCGCGCCGGCGGCATCTCCCGCCGCATTGAAGGCGAGAACCGCGAGTCCCTTCGAGAGATTCTCTCCGACCTCGAGATCCCCAACGGCATGGGCGTCATCGTGCGCACGGCCGGCATCGACCGCGACGGCCAGGAGTTGGCGTGGGACCTCGAGTACCTGCTGCAGCTCAACAAGGCGATCAGCGACGCCGGCGACGAACACAAGGCGCCGGCCCTCCTCTACCAAGAGAACAACGTCATCGTACGCGCCGTCCGCGACTGCCTGCGGCGCGACATAGGCGAAGTCCTGATCGATGGCAAGGAAGCCTACGACCAGGCGCACGAGTTCATCGACCCGGTCATGCCGGCCTACAAGAACCGGATCAAGTTCTACGACGACCCGATTCCCCTGTTTAGCCGCTACCAGATCGAGAGCCAGATCGAGACCGCCTTCGAGCGCGAAGTGAAGCTGCAATCCGGGGGCAGCGTGGTGATCGACCCCACCGAAGCCCTGGTGTCGATCGACATCAACTCCGCCCGCGCAACGAAGGGTGCCGATATCGAGGAGACAGCGCTCAACACCAACCTCGAGGCGGCCGACGAAATCGCTCGCCAGTTGCGGTTGCGCGACGTCGGCGGCCTGCTGGTCATCGACTTCATCGACATGGTCGCGCCGAAGAACCAGCGCGCGGTCGAGGCGCGGATGCGCGAGGCACTGCAGGAGGACCGCGCGCGCGTGCAGATCGGGCGCATATCACGCTTCGGTCTTCTCGAGATGTCCCGACAGCGGCTGCGTCCGTCGCTCGATGAGTTGACAACGGAGATCTGCCCCCGGTGCAACGGCCAGGGCCGAATCCGTGGCATCGAATCGCTGGCCTTGTCGATCCTGCGCGTGCTCGAGGAGGAGTCGCTCAAGGAACGCAGTTCCATGGTGCGTGCCCGAGTACCCCTGAATGTCGCGGCATACCTTTTGAACGAAAAGCGCCGCGAAGTCGCCGACATCGAGCAGCGCACGTCGACCCACGTCGTCATCGTCCCGGCGATGGAACTCGAAACGCCGCACTACGAAATCCAGCGCATACGCGAGGACACGGCCGAGACGGAAAGCTCCGTGCCCAGTTACGAGTTGACCGAAACCGGCCTCAACCCCGACCCCCTCGAGGTGCGCGAGCAGCCTGCCGCCAAGCCGCCGCAGGAAGCGGCCGTCAAGGCGCCGCCCCTGCCTCGGCCGCCAACCCAGCAGCGAGCCGAAGCGGCACCGGCCCGATCCGGTGGATTCGTGAAGCTCCTTCGGGCCGTGTTCACCGACCTCTTCACCAGCAAGACAGCGTCGGACGCGGAGCCGCAGCGATCCACCGACAAGGGCGAAGGGCGAAAGCGGCCGCCACGGCAACGCAATCGCGGCGGTCGGGGTCAGCAGGCCGGCGCCGAGCGCAACAAGCCAACCGGCGAACGGCGCCCACGCCGCGGCGAAGAGCGCGGCGACGGCGCCAAATCGGACAACCGCCGACGTCGGCCGCAGCGCGCCGAGGGCCGCAACCGAAAGGACGACGATCGGCAAGGCCGGCAGAGCCCTCAGCGGGGGAGCGCGAGGGGCGAGCCCCTCGCTGACAAGAGCCCTCAGCGGGGGAGCGCGAGGGGCCAAGCCGTCGCAGGAAACGGCACGCCACGCGAAGGCGGCCAAGCGGAGTCTCGCGGCGAGCAAGGTCGACGAAGACGTAGCCGCGGGCCGCGCCGCCAGGCGCGGGCCGAGAACACCGGGGACACCGGCCAAGCCGCGAGCGAGGCAGCCGAGCACCCGTCGCGCGATCCCGGGACCGAGGCCAGCAGCCGCCGCAAACCGCGCCGCGACCGGTCATCGCTCGCCAACCGCGAACAAGCGCCCCCGCCGCGCAACGCACCGTCGGCGGAGGAGAAACCGGTACCCGTGGAAGAGCCCGCCGAACAGGCCGCGGCCCCGAATGAAGAGCCGGCACCGCGAGCCGAGACACCGTCGAGGCCTGCGTCGTCACAGCGGGCCAGCAACGACCCACGCAAGCGCCGTCGCCGGGACTCGGACCACGATGACACGGCAGACACGGCGCCCGCCGCGCTCGAGCCGGACGACGCCTCGGTGGCGGCGGCGATGCGGTCGGCAGCCATCGAGGACGTGGCCGGGCCAGAGACCGATGCGGTTGAATCGGACAACGATGCCGCACAGGACGACGAGGCACCAACCGACGCCGGAGCAATCACCGCGAACGAGGAAACCGAGTCTGCAGCAGAGGCCGAGGAACCACCGTCCGACGAACCTGCCCCGACGGTGACGGCCGCGGAAAAGGTCGCCCCCACGCCAACACCGGACGACCCGCCGGCCGCCAGCCGCGGTCGCGCACTCAACGATCCGCGCGAACTGCGCAAGGCGGCGGCTCGCGATGCATCGACCAGCGACGCGGCAGCCGACTGACGCCATCTGGGTGCGCGGACGTCCTCGTCCGCATCCGGGCCTTGTACAGGGTCAATTGCGGGCTAGGAGGCCCGCGGCACCGCGCCAAAGCGCCATTAGTCCGTTCCGAGCACGGTCGGTTCGAGGTCTAGCGCGACGTCGTACCTGGCGAACACGTCGTCGCGAATGCGATGCGCCAGGGCCAGCACCTCCGCGCCGGTTGCGCCCCCGCGGTTGACCAGCACCAAGGGTTGCCGCGGCCAGACCTGAACGGCGCCATAGGTCAGGCCCTTCCACCCCGCCGCATCGATCAGGCGTGCGGCCGGGACTTTGACGCGGTCGCCCACCGGGTAACCGTCGACCGTCACCTTGCCGCGGAGTCGGTCGAAGGCGCAGGGCGTCACCACGGGGTTTTTAAAAAAACTCCCGACATTCCCCACACGCTGCGGGTCGGGGAGCTTTCCGCGACGCACCCGCGTGACCACGTCCGCAACCGCCCAATGGCTCGGTCGGATTCCCGATTGGCGCAACTCCCGGCTCACGTCCGGGTAGTCGGTGACCAAGCCGCGGTGACCGAGGACCATCGTCACCGTTACGATGATCGGCCCCGGCGTTGCGCCACGCCGTTTGAAGACGCTGTCGCGGTAACCGAATCCGCAGGCTTCGAGGCTCAGCTCACGCAAGGTGCCCGTGCCCGGATCGAACACGGTTACGCTTTCCAGCACATCCTTGAGTTCGCGCCCGTACGCACCGATGTTCTGCACCGGGGCCGCCCCGACCGAACCGGGGATGAGGGCCAGGTTTTCGAGTCCGCCGATCCCGAGACCGAGCGTGGCACAGACCACGTCGTGCCAGTTTTCCCCGGCCCCCGCGGTGACACGCCACCGGCCTGCTGCCAAACGCTCCACCCGCAGGCCGCGGATGCGCAGCAGCACCACCATGCCCGGCAGTCGCGACCGCAACACGAGGTTGGAGCCGCCGGCGACCACCGTGGCAGGCCGCCCGGACGCATCGGCCTCGCGCAGGCTCTCCGCGAGTCTTTCGGTATCCGCCACGATGCGCAGATCGTCGGCGACACATCGAACGCCAAGGGTGTTGGGCACCAAGCGCGAGCGCCGCTTCGCCGTCACGTCCCCGCCCCCCGATGTTCCCCCCCGGTCCAGCGGAACGTGAAATTCAGCCGCTCACCAACTCGCTTGGCGGTCGGCGGCACGGCATGCTGGTAATCGCGCTGGCTGTCGCCCCACATAAGGACCAGGGAGCCGTGTTCGAGGACCTTGCCGACGCTCGCACGACCCGCCTTGGCACGAATGCGGAAGACGCGTTCCGCACCAACGCTCAAAGATGCGATCACGGGCGCGGAGCCTAAGTCGGACTCGTCGTCGGCATGCCAGCCGAGCCGGTCGCCGCCATCGCGGAAGCGGTTGATCAGTAGGAAGTTGAACCGCCACCCGACCGCGTTGGCCACGTCGGCCGCCAAGGTCCGCAGGTCGTCCGGCCAAGGCACAGCACGCCGGACGAGCCCGCTGTAGCGATAGCTCGCCGCCGCCTCGCCGTAGCAGGCACTCAAGCGCCGGGCGGTGTAGGTCCGCCCGAACAAGGCCAGGTGTTCCTGCTGCCAGTCCGCACCGGCGAGCGTGACGGCGAGCAGTTCGTCCGCTCGTCCGCTAGCCAGGAAGCGCGGCACGTACAACGTCTGCGGCACACCGAAGTCCTCGGCGGCGGCCACCAAGGCGGCAGGCGGCGTGTAGGACATGGTGGGTATCATACGGCCATGGACCCACGCCAAGGGCCGCGCACCTTCTTTACGATGAGGAATCCATGGACATCCAAGACAAAGTCGCAGTGATCACCGGGGGCGCTTCGGGCCTCGGCAGGGAAACCGCGAAGACCGTGATCGAGGCGGGCGGCAAGGTTGCCATCCTGGACCTCAACGCCGAACTTGCCGAACAGGCTGCGAGCGAACTCGGCGACAACGCTGCCGCGTTTACCGTCAATGTCACCGACGCCGCTTCGGCCGAGGCCGCCGTCGACGCCGCGATGGCCCGTTTCGGCGCGATCCACATCGACGTGAACTGCGCCGGCATCGGTGCCGCCGCCCGCACCGTCGGTCGCGAAGGGCCCCTTGACCTCGCAGCGTTCAACTTCGTCATCCAGGTCAACCTCGTCGGCACGTTCAATACCTTGCGGCTATGCGCGCACCACATGGCCAAGAACGAGCCCATCGGTACCGACGGCGAGCGCGGCGTGATCATCAATACCGCATCCGTGGCAGCCTACGACGGCCAGATCGGCCAAGCGGCCTACAGCGCCAGCAAGGGCGGCGTGGTCGGCATGACGCTACCCATTGCCCGCGACTTAGCCCGCAATGGCATCCGCGTGTGCACGATCGCACCGGGGATCTTTGAAACCCCGATGATGATGGGCGCGCCGGACCGCGTGCGGCTGCCGCTGATCGAGAGCGTGCAGTTCCCCGAGCGCCTCGGCGAGGCACCCGAGTTCGCGCTGCTCGCCCGGCAGATCGTCGAGAACCCGTACCTGAACGGCGAGACCATCCGCCTTGATGGCGGCATCCGCATGCAGCCCCGGTAACGTGCCCCGGCGGCGGTTTCGCTCGACAGATGAGTGAGCTTCCGGCCCAGCCGGGCTCGGCGCGTTCCGGATGGGGTGCAAGCACGCTAGCTGTCTTCCTGTCCGAAGTGCGAACCGCGCGTCGCCTGGCGCGGACCTGGGTGCTGGGCGTACTCGCGGTCGGTACGACACTCATCGGCTACGTGTTCTTCGCCCAACTGCACAGCCAGACGTCGTCCTTCCTGCCGTCTGCCGTCACCTCGCCGCGGTTCTTGGTCGGCGCCTACGGCGGCTACCTTCTGTGGCTGCTTATGGGGGCGACCGTCTTCTTGAGCTTCGATCTCGGCAACCGGGAACAGCGGGAGCGCATCAACGACGTTGTCGACTCGCGGCCTGTGTCGAATATCCAACTGCTCGCCGGTCGGCTGGTCGGCGTCATCGCAACTCTCGCGGTTCCTATGCTGGGGGCGTTCGTTCTGATTCAAGGCATCGGCGCGTTGGGGCAGGCCCTCGACTGGCCGGTCCGCTCGACCATCGAGCCGGTCTCCCTCGCCGTGTTCCTGCTTGCCGACGCGTTGCCAGCCTTGTTGTTCTGGGGTGCCGCGGTGTTCCTCCTAGCCACGGCGCTGCGCAACCGGCTTGCTGTGGTTGTTGTCGCGTTCGCTTTGCTGGCCTTGGGCATCTGGAGCCTGGCCCAGGCCCCGGCCTGGCTACTGGCCACCGTCGCCCTCGCGCCGGACCGGCTGGTTTCGGACCTCGTCACGTCCGTTCCGAACGCCGCGACCTTCCTGCAACGGGCAGGGGTCGCCGTCGCGGCCGTCGCGCTCCTGGCATTCGCATCGGCGTGCCTCCGGCGGCCCGATGCCGTGTCGCGCGGCCGGTACGTAGTCGTGGGGACCGTTCTACTCGGCAGTGGTGCAGCCGGCATCGCCGGCGTCATCGGCCAGGCCCACGCCGAATTGGCCAAGCGGTCGCAATGGCGGGCCAGCCAAGAGTCGGCAGTCGGTGTCGCACTCGACATTCGGTCCGTGACGGGCGAGGTGCGGATCGAACCTGGCGATGCACTGCATGTCGACGTCTCGTTGGCGGTCGCAGTGGCTGACGTCTCCGACGGCCTGTCGCTCCGCTTCAATCCCGGCATGGCGACTCACGAAGTCCTGATCAACGGCCAGCCGGCAACCTTCTCGCATCGTGACGGCTTGCTGCGCGCCGACCTCGTCTCGCGCACCGACGGCGCGGTCACGGTCGCCGTTCGCGCAACGGGCATTCCCGACCCCGACTTCGCCTACCTCGACGCGGCCATCGACCCGCGCAATGCCCCCGGCTCCAGCCCGCTACGTGACCTCGGCACGGCGGCGTCCCTCTTCGACCGGCGCTTTGTCGCCTTGATGCCGGCGGTGCATTGGCTGCCCGGTTCCCTCGCGAACGAGAAGTGGCCTCGTGATTTCTACACCGTCGACCTCGTCGTAGAGGCACCGGATGAATGGCTAGTTGCCGGGCCCGGGCGCCGCAAGTCGCTCGGGGACGGCCGCTTCCGCTTCACGCCCAAGGCACCGGTGCCGCAAGTCGCCCTCCTGGCATCACGGTTCGAACGCTTTGCAACGACGATCCGCGACACCGAGTTGGAACTGCTCCTGAGTCCGCAGCACACCGCCCCCGTGCACTACTTCACCGACTCCGTCAACGACATCACGGACGCGTTGGAACGCATCGTCCAGAATGCCGCGGCGTTGGGCATGCCTTATCCCTACGACGCCCTAAGCTTGGTCGAAGTGCCCGCGCGGCTGCGCGGCTACGGCGGCGGTTGGCAGATGCCGTCGACGCTGGCACCACCGGGTGTGCTACTACTCCGGGAACGCGGCTTCCCGACCGCTCACTTCTATGAAACGACGTCGCCGAACGAGTCGTTTCCCGAAGACGAGGTCGAGCGGCTGGAGATGTTCCTCAAGGGGGACCGCAGCGGTGCCGACCCGTTCGCGGGATTGGCACGCAACCTGTTCCTGCACCAGACCGGCGCACGCGGCAACGGGGCGGTTGCGCTGGAGTACCTTTGCCATGCCCTTGTCGCGCGCCTTCTGGGAGATGCCGAGAGCTACTTTTCGGCGCACATCTACGCATCGAGTCCGTCGGTGCAATCCCTCCTCGCCGACGCCTTCACCAGTGCCTTCGCGGGCGGCTCGGGAAGCGCCTCGGCGGAGCTTTTCGGGGCCAGCCGCCCGCCCTCGGTATGGGACCGCGCGCTCGGAACCGCACTGCTCGACCTCGACGGCAAGGACCCCAGCCAAGCGGTCAACGTCCTGACGATGAAAGGCGATGCGGCTGCTCGCACAATTCTCGACGGCCTTGGTCGCCAAGCCACCGCCCGCCTGCTTGCCGAACTGCGCGAGCGTTATCGTGGCAGGTCCTTCACCGCCGCGGACTTCGAACGGTTGGCCCTCGAGCTTGGTGCCGATTTGCCGGCGCTACTCGGCGATTGGCTGCACGATGCGGCGTTGCCGGGGTTCATCGCCTCTGCCGTGACGACGGCGCGGCTTGCCGACAGCGACGACGGCAAACCCCGCTACCAAGCTCGCCTCGACATCTTCAACGGCGAAGCTGTACCCGGGCTATTGCGCTTGCGATACCGCTTGGCCGACGCCGATGCGCCGGCTCGCGAGAGCGACCCCGTTCGAGTGCCGGCACACTCGGCCGTCGAGGTTGGTCTCGTGACGCCGGAGCCGATCCATGAGCTCTGGGTGGCACCTTACCTGTCCCTGAATCGGCACGAGTTTCCCGTGCGGGTTCCCGAGCCCGACAGGGCCACCGCCACGGACGCCGCCCCGCTTGTGAACGCCCGTCCGAGTTCCTGGCGCCCAGCGGCGGACGCCGGCATCGTGGTCGATGATCTCGATGCGGGATTCTCGGCAACCGCGGCCGGCATCGACGCGGCCTACGACGTCGACGAAGGTCTACCCGTCTACCAGCGTCTCGACCCCGTTCTCGAAGCGCACTGGTCCCGGCAGGAGCAACCCACGAGTTGGGGCCGCTATCGACACACCATCGCGCGGGTGACGCCAGGCCAAGGCGACCGGGCGGCGACGTTTTCGGCCGTGCTGCCCAGCGCCGGTCGTTGGCGCGTCGACTACCACCTGCCTGATCTCGCGGCGCGCTACACCACCCGAAGCCGGTCGCCGTTCCGCCTCACGGCCGAACTGGAGTTCACCTCGGGAGGTGGCGGAGGACCACAACTGGGCACATACGACGTGACGCTCGTCAACGGCGGCCGGTCACAGGAGGTGGAGTTCGATGCGTCGGCCACGGACCCGGGTTGGACGACCCTCGGTCGATTCGATCTGGACGCTGGACCAGTCAGCCTCGTCGTCACCAATCGCACCGATGGACGGACGGTCGTCGCCGATGCCGTCCGGTGGTTCGCCGACGCCGCAGAGCAGCCCGCAACCCCATGACAGCGTCGTTTCCCTGGTACGACTTGCCGTCGGTGCAGTGGGCCAACGACGTGCTGTGGCACGCCACGGGCCTCGGCGGCGAATTGGACCGCACGACGCCGGTGGACGCCCAGTGGCGCGCCGATGACCTCGTCATATCCCAGGCTTGCGGCCTGGATCTCTTTCTCGGCGATCTGCCGATCGAGCCCGTACTCGCACCGGTATTCGATCTCGACTGCGCGCCGGGCCACTACTTCAGCTACCTGGTCGGATCCCGCGACGGCGTTGCCGCGGTCAACTCGCTGTCGTCCCGCTCCGGGTTCTCGGCCTTGTTGAGTGTCTGCAGGCCGAGGTCGCTGATCGTTACCGGTTCGCACGCGGCGAGCCTGTCCGCCGTCCGGCGAGGCGTAGCGGCCACGGCATGCATCGACGCCGTGACCTGGCACATTCTCGAGCGCGACGTGCCCGTGAGCGTCGCCGGCTTGCCCGTGCTCGAGCGCACTGTGTCCGCTCCTGCGCCACCGTATGTCGTGCGCCGCAATGGACAACGCGACCGGCTCGCGAGGCTCGTCACGGCAGCCCTGGAAGACCCGGCCACGCGCGATGCGCGACAGGCGCTTCTCTTACGCGGCGCGGTCCCGGTGACGATCGACGACTACGCGCCGGCACTGACCGAGTACCGGGCTGTCGCCGAGCGAATCCCGCCTGTGCTCACGGACGCCTGAAGTCGCAGACGCGCCCGGCAAGTCAAGTTTCCGCAGCCGCCCTTTTGCGCCGGTACCAGTTGAGGTACGTGCCCATGTGCTTGGCAAACGCGTCGGTGCGTTCAAGTCGGAGCATGTGGTCAAAGGCGCGTGGATACTCGTCCGGCCCGTTGCGACTGACTAGGGCGAGACCCGCACCGGCCAGCGCTTCCTCGTAGTGGCCCTCGCGCAGAAACTGCGCGAAGTCGCAGACGAACGAGATGTCGGCGATGGTCAAGCCGTCGCCAACCAGGTAGTCGGCCTGGCGAAGCGCGTTCTCGACGCCGCCAAGATAGAAATCGTAAGCGGCCTTCATGCGTTCATGCACGGTGGCGACCGGTTTGCCCATGGCCAGCAGGTAGACCTGCGCCTCGCGCCCGAAGACCAGGTTCGCATCGAGAAAGCTGTCGATTCGCGAGGCCTCGTAGTCGTCGCGCCCGTACAACGCGCGATTGCGGGCGCCGGCCCGGGCGACGGCCCGCAGGATGCTGTTGGATTCGAAGATCCCGACCCGGCCACCGGGACTGAACGCCGCGGGCACGGTGCCGAACGGATGGGCTGCCATGAAGGCATCCGTCTTGTACAGCGTGCCGCGGAAACCCCTGCGACCCGCGCGAGCATAGGGGCTTCGCTCCGTGCGTTCATTCTCCGGCAACGGCCGCGCGTCGTAGTCCCACAGCCACGCTCCGAGATTGCCTGACCGATCGCCGGTCACCTCCACCTCGACGCCGCACAACTCCGCGGCGATCAGCGCCTTCCACACGCGTGGATTGGGCAGGTAGGAGAAGATTCTCAAAGACGGTGAAGCCATTTTGGTCTCAGTTCACTTCCGATCCGCCGAGCCGCTTCGCCTGGGCGATCCGTTCGCGCAAGCGCTCGGCTGTTTTCGCGTCCGGCGCGCGCTCGGCCGCCTTCTTGAGTTCCTCCACCACCATTTCCGGCGCATTCAGTCCAAGCCAGGCATCGGCCCGTTCGACGTACAAGCCGTAGTAGTCGGGCACGAGAAGCAACTGGTAGTCCGAGATGTCCAAGGCGCGGACGAAGTCGCCGCGGTTCTGAATCAGCATCCGGGCGTTGTTCAGCATGCGCACAACCACGTCCTTGGGGCGAGTCAGGTCGAACGCGCCCTGCTCGCTGACGTTGTTGTCGGCCAGCCACTTGCGGCAGTTCTCAAGCGTCGTGGGCGCCACGGCGTAGGGATCCACCAGCACATCGTCGATGGTGACGAGGAAGTGGCGGGGGAAATTGACGCCCCGGGCGTCGAACCCGAGGTGGCGGGCAACACCGATCAGGACGACGCCCAGCGAGATCGGTATGCCGCGGCGATTACGCAAGACGCGATCCAGGATGCTGTTGTCGACCTCGTAGTACCGGTCGCCGGCACCCTTGAACCCTTCCGCTGCGACCGCCGCCACGAGGTCGGCGGGGGTGAATGGGCCATGGCGATCGGCGCGCCCCACACGGTCTGCAATCGCGGCCACTTCCGCGCGCGCCCAGTCGACATCGGCATCGGCATCGAGGATTCGCGCCACGATGAGGGCGCCCTCCACCGGATCCTCGTCCGTCGCCAGGAATTCGCGCAACGCGGTCTCGATCACCGGGCTCACGGCTTAAGCCTCCACAGCGTGTTCGCGCGTCGAGGCGAAGCCGATGGCGCTAGCACGTTCTTGCGCGAGGGCGAGATTCGCGCGGGTCGAAGCCAGGTAGGCCAGGCACCCGCCGCCGTCCAAGGCCAGCCGATCGGCGTACTTGGCCCGGAACTCACCGAGCGCGTCCGACTCGCCCGAGACCCAGCGCACGGCCGCCACGCCGGCGTCCTCGAATACGCAATCGGCCCCGTATTCGTGGTTCAGCCGATACGCGACGAGATCGAACTGCAGGCTGCCCACGGCACCGATCACGGCGTCGTTGCGCTCAAGCGGAAAGAAGACCTGCGCGGCACCCTCCTCGGCCAATTGACGCAGGCCCTTCTCCAACTGCTTGGCACGCAACGGGTTGCGCACGCGGACCCGCCGGAACAGTTCCGGCGCGAAGTTCGGCACACCGCGAAAATGCAGCGGCTCGCCTTCGCTGAAGGTGTCGGCGATGCGGATCGAACCGTGATTCGGCAAGCCGATGATGTCGCCGGCATAGGCCTCGGCGGTCCGCACGCGGTCGCCAGCCATGAAGGTCACCGCGTCGGTCACCTTGACGGTCCGGCCCATGCGGACATGGCGGATGCGCATCCCCTGCCGGTAGCGGCCGGAACATACGCGCAGGAAAGCCATGCGGTCGCGATGTTTCGGGTCCATGTTCGCCTGGACTTTGAAGACGAATCCGGAAAACGGCTCCTCGCAAGGCACCACGGGACGTTCGAGCGTGTCCCGCGCACCCGGCGGGGGCGCATGCTCAATGAGGTGGTCGAGACACTCGCGGACACCGAAGTTGCCGAGCGCCGTACCGCAGAAGACCGGCGAGCGAACGCCGTCAAGGAAGGCGTTGGGGTCGAATGGGTGGCTCGCCCCGCGGACCAGTTCCACCTCTTCGCGGAATGGTTCGTAGTCGTCCCCGAGCCACGCCGCCGCGGCATCGCTCGCTAGGCCATCGATGACCGCGTAGTCGTGCACACGGTCGCCGACCCCCGGCGTGTAGCGGATCAACCGGTCCGATCCCAGGTGGTAGACGCCGCGGAACGACCGCCCCGCGCCGATGGGCCACGTGACCGGCGCGCACTCGATCTGCAGGACGTCCTCGATTTCGTCGATCAACTCGATGGGGTCGCGAACCTCGCGGTCGAGCTTGTTGATAAAGGTGACGATCGGCGTATCGCGAAGCCGGCAGACCTCGAGCAGCTTCACCGTTCGCGGCTCCACGCCCTTGGCCGCGTCGATGACCATGAGCGCGGAGTCCACGGCGGTCAGCGTTCGGTAGGTGTCCTCGGAGAAGTCCTCGTGACCCGGCGTGTCGAGGAGGTTGACCACGCGGTCCGCGTAGTCGAACTGCATGACCGACGTGGTCACCGAGATGCCGCGTTCCTTCTCCATCGCCATCCAATCGGACGCCGCGTGACGCCGCGATTTGCGTGCCTTGACCGTGCCAGCCAGCTTGATCGCGTTGCCGAACAGCAACAGCTTCTCGGTCACCGTGGTCTTGCCCGCGTCCGGATGCGAGATGATGGCGAACGTGCGTCGGCGGGCTACCGACCGGCGAATGTCGTCATGCATGGCGTCTCCAGTCGACTCCCGTCGTGGCGAGCCGTCGACCGGTGTACGGGCAGGGTACAAGGTGTTCGCAAGGTCCGGGGGATTGCGGCAATTATAGTAAGGTACGGCTTCGATTTTTCGGAGCGGTCCATTGATTGACGCCTACTACTGGCCGACGCCGAACGGCTGGAAACTCACCATCATGCTCGAGGAGTGCGGCCTGCCCTACAACGTCGTACCCGTCAACATCGGCGGCGGCGACCAGTTCAAGCCTGAGTTCCTGCGCATCTCGCCGAACAACCGGATGCCGGCCATCATCGATCATGATCCGCTCGGCGGCGGCGAGCCGCTGGCCATCTTCGAGTCCGGCGCGATCCTGGAGTACCTCGCCGGGAAGACCGGCAAGTTCCTGCCCAGGGCACCACGAGAGCGCTACCGCGTCCTGCAATGGGTGCACTGGCAGATGGCCAACCTCGGGCCGATGATGGGCAACGCCAACCACTTCAAGAACTACGGCAAGAACCTCGCCGACGACCCCAAGCAGCTCGAATACGGGACCCGTCGTTTCGTCGGCGAAGTGGACCGCCTCTGCGGCGTCATGGACGCCCAGCTATCCGTCAACGAGTACCTGGCCGGCGACGAATACAGCATCGCCGACATCATCACCTGGCCGTGGGCGTTCCTGATCCGACGGGTCGTCGACGAAAACGCCTGGGAGACGTTCCCCAACGTCCGGCGCTGGGTCTACCGAGTAGGCGACCGGCCCGCGGTCGACAAGGGGCGACGAATCGGCCACGACCTCGGTCAGCGCAAACTGACCGAAGAAGAGGAAAAGGCGCGTCAGGAACTGCTCTTCAACCAGACCAACGATAAGGTGCGCGCGGCCCGGGAAGTCGCCGCGCAAGCAGCATCGTGAGCGCGGCGTTACCCGTTGCGGACCACGTCGTCGAAGCCCACGACGAAACGCGGCGGGCGTTCGCTCGACCGGGGGCCTGGTGGAACGGTGCGGATCGACTGCGCATCGTGCGCGAGACGCGGAACGCCGGCGCGCCGCAGGGCGAGCATGCGAGCGACGGCGGCTTGCCGCCGATCGCCGTCGAAGCGATCCACGGCATACGCAACGACTCTGGACGGCTGACCCGCCGTTGGTTCGATCATCTCATCGACATGGGACTGCAGCCCGAAGCCTACGTGGAACTGGTCGCCGTCACCGCGAGTTCGGTGATCGTCGACACGTTCGCCCAAGGCATTGGCATGGAACTGCCAGAACTGCCAGAACCGGAGCCGGGCGTGCCCACCTTCGAGCGCTCCGAGGATGTCGTCGATGCGGGTGCTTGGCTTCCGATCAAGCGCGAGGGCCGGGCCAATGTCGTGCGCTCGCTCGGGCTGGTGCCGAGCGCCCGCAAGCTGTTCTTCGACACGTTCAACCCCTCGTACTACATGCGGCCGGGCACGGCGTTCTCGATCAGCCCGCCGCAGGTCGAACTCGTCGCGTCGCGGGTATCCGCCGTCAACGAGTGCTTCTACTGAACAACGTCCCACACCGTGGCGCTCCGTGCGAGGGCCCTCGAAGCCGGCCAGCCAGCGGAACTGAAACTTGCCACCGGGCGTGCCGACGGCGACGGCAACGTGCCGAGCGGTGCCTTCCTCGTCGCGTTGGCGGAAGCCGTGGCACGCTGGCGTTGGGACGAAGTCGCAGCCTTGCGCGAGGAGGGCCTTGGGCGGCTCGGCGCGCAGGAGACCAGCGACGCGATTCTCGTGGCAGCGGGATTCAACGGCATCACCCGCGTTGCCGACGCCATCGGCATCCGCCTGGATCAGCGTACCGAGGACGCCTCGGCCGACTTCCGTGACAGCGTCGGGATCAGCGACTTCGCGCCGGCGGAGAAGTGGCAGGCGTGAACCGGTAGGGCGGCCTGCCTGCATTGTCGCGGGCGTTCTCGGGAAGCAATGGCCACCAGAACGAGAGCCGTGCGGCACGAGCCAAGGTCGACGTGCGGTTGTCCACCCCCTCTACAGAACATCGCCCTTTTCAACGCCCCGCGAGAGTTGGCGCCATCGGAGGGCCCCATGAACTCCCGCGTCGGGTTGAGGTCGGCCAGTTCGAGTGTCCTGCCTTCCCCGCTGTGTGCCCACCGGCCGGCCCTTTGTCAAAGCAATTCAGAGATGTCCCCTTTTCTCCAATTCAGAAATGTCCCCTTGTTTCGCGTGGGTGTCGTGGACCAAGGCGAGGGGCTTGGGCGTTGCCTGTCGGCATGCGTGTCGGCCTTGGGGACGCTGCCCCGCAGTGGTGTCGACTCCGCCGTTCCGGCGCTCGGTCGGAGGGAGCGGAGCGACCGGAGTCCGAGCGCCGGAACGGCGCGGCGTCAGCCGGCGGCCGTCCCGGCCGCCTCCGGCTTGAAGCCGCGGCGCCAGGGGTGGTCCGGCGCCGGCTTCCAGTCCGCACGGGACTGCTGCTCCGCCTTCGCGCTGTCCACCAGCTGCCGCACGCTCTTGCCGTCCTCGACCGGCAGCGGCTCCTCGCCCTCGGCGAGCCGCCGCACGGCAAGCTCGCGACCGCCGCGCAGCACCGTCACCGCGCCGTCGAAGCCCTTGCACACCGTCACCGCCGCGCCGCGCAGCCGGTAGCCCCTGCCGTGTCCCGTGACCTGGTAGGTGTCGCCCTCGAAGCTGATCGACAGGTTCCCGGTCACCTTGCGGACGTGGTGCTCGCACAGGATGAGGTCCAGCTCCCGGTCGTCGTGCAGAACCGCCCGGTGCGCGTCGGCGGGGTTGCGCGGCGCCACGCCGAAGCGTCCGTTGTAGTCCGCCATGAACGCCGGCAGGTAGGCGTTGCCCGCCTCCATGCCGCTGATGCCGCGCAGCCGCATCTCCTTGACCAGACGGTCCTGCAGCGTCCTGTTGGCCCGCTCCACGCGGCCCTTGGCCTGCGGGCTGCCGGCGTGGATCGACTCGACGGTAAGCGTCTTCAAGGCCCGCACGAACTGCGTCGGCTCGCCCTCGCGGTCGCGGCGGTTGACCCGGAACACCCCGTAGCGGTCCGAGTAGTACGCCACCGGCCGGCCGTGCGCCGCGAGGTGCGCGCGCGTCGTGCGCATGTACGCCTCGGTCGTCTCCGCGGCGTGGAAGCCCGTCGCCAGCAGCCGCGACGTGGCGTCGTCGACGTACACGATCAGCGTGCACCTCGGCCCCCGGCCCTCGAACCAGTCGTGCGGCGAGCCGTCGATCTGCACCAGGTCGCCCAGGCACTCGCGGCGCGGACGGCTCGGATGCTCGCGGATCTCCCGCCGCGGCTTCGCCTGCCACAGCCCGTCCTCGATCATCCAGCCGCGCAGCGTCTCCGCGGAAAGCCGGTGGCCGTGCAGCTCGGCCAGCTTCTCGCACGCGAAGGTCGGACCGAAGTCCGCATACCGCTCGCGCACCAGGTCCATCACCGCCTCGCGGACCGCCGCGTCGATCGCGTTGTTCGGCCGCCTGCCGCGGTGGCCCGAGACCAGACCCGCCGCGCCACGCTCACGGTAGCGGCGCACCAGCCGCTTCACCTGCCGAACGCTCAGACCGAGCCGCAGCGCAGCCTCCGACTGGCGCAGTCGTCGCTCGGCGACCTCGCGGATCACCGCCACGCGATCCGACTCCCGAGTGCTCAGGAACACCTCCCCGTCGCCCATCTCCGCAGCCTCCATGCCGCCGAAAAGGGGACATTTTAGAATTGGACAAAGGGGACATTAGTGCTTTGGGCTAACACACCGGCCGGCCCTTGGCCGCACCGCCGCCCGGTCGTTGGCTGGACTCTTGGTTGAATAGGGCGATGTTCTATGAGCGTGAGCGATGCGCCACGTGGTGAAGTGGGGTTGACTCGGGTGTGGGAAACGGCCAGGCGTTGAACGAGGCGAGGTTCTGACTCGCGTATTGGGGAAGCTGACCGACCAATGGGCGCTGTCGGCCACCCGTCGCCTAGCCATCGCGGCCGATCTCCGGATTCAGTCGGTTGGGGACTCCAGGTGACCGGGTGTTCCACGCGCAGGGGTCGGAGGTGGGGTTGCCCACCCCTTGACCACAGCGCCTTTTGGATCGAGGGGATCGGCACCATGGACAAGGCGTGGACAACCCCGCCGGCGCTGCGCCACGCGCAAAGGTCGTGACGGTCGATTCGGTCAACGACAGCTTCGAGGGTTCAGTGGCCCGTCAGTCCGAGTGGCAGCCTTGGACGTTGCAGCTTCTCGACGTTGCCAAGATGGACGGTCGGGAAGGTGTCCCGGTTGACGTGCTCGAGCATCTACCGGATCAGCCGCCCGGCACCTCCGCCGGGTCCACCAGCCCGATCCGCCGCCAGCCCTTCGACAGCAGCCACGTCCGCGGCGCCGCGACCTCCGGCGGACGGTCCGCGTCCGCATAGCGCCCCGGCGGCGGGCCGCGCCCCTTCCAGCCGTCGAACCACAGACCCGAACTCGCCCCGTCCAGAACCACCGGCGGAACCCGCCGGCGACGCTGGCGGTAGTGCTTGCGCGCGTTCAGCAGCACGTACGCCAGCGCCCGCCGCACCTCCGTCGGCGTCCGCTTCAGCACGTGGTGGAAGCGGTCCGCCAGCACCTTGCCACTGCGGCCGAAGACACGGTTCACGCAGCGCGCGAAACGCGCCGCCAGGCTCTTCATGCCGTTCGCCAGTCGCTTGGCGCCCGCCGCCTCCACGATGAAGTGCGCATGGTCGTCCTGGATCGAGTAGTGGATCACCCGGAACCCGGGACGCGTCGCGCACTTGCGCAGCGTCTCCCGGAAGGCGCGCACGAAGCACCCCCGGCGCAGCGGCGGCACGTCGTCGAGGACGCGCAGCGTGATCAGAACCGGGCAGCGCGCCGGGATCGGGCCGCGAGTGCGGTGCGCGACCCGCGAGCGGCGGATGCGCGGCCGTCCCGCTCCCGGCCGTGCGCCGCCGCGGCCGGTCGGCCTGAACTCGAGGCTGGTCTGGCGTGGCTGCCGGCGCCGTCGGGCCTGCCGAGTCTGCCGCTTCCTCTTGGTTTGGAGACGACGTTTCCCTTGCACGAGGCGTCACCTTTGTGGTCCTGCATTCGAGGAGGAGGCTACTCCAAACTACTGTATATGTCAACAGTGTTCCTGCAGAACGGCGGTCGCGACCTCGCAATCCCTCCCTTGACAAAACACCGCCCTTTTCAACCTAGGCGGGTCGGCGCGTGGCAACCGAGCCGACTGAACGGTCCAGTTCGCCTTGCACCATCGGCCCGGCTCGAGACGCGAGTGAATTGGGCGATGTTCTGTTGAGGACCGATCCCGGTCGACGCGAATGAATAGGGCGATGTTCGGTTCGTCCTAGGCGCCTCCCCGCGCATGACCTGACCTGGGGACAAGCCAGGGAGTCCGAGCATGCGTCCTTGAATTGGGCGATGTTCCATGTGCGACTGGGCACGGCCGAATTGATCCGGTGGCGACGCCGACAAATGGCCTCTGCATGCCGTGTTGCTGAATGGGACAGGCGTCCGCGCGTGGCACGGCGTTGGCCGGGTTGTCCACGCCTTGTCCATGGTGCCGATCCCCTTCGATCCAAGAGGCGCTGTGGTCAAGGGGTGGACAACCCCACGTCGACCTCAAAGCGTCGGACCGTACGCTCGCCCCCGACCCGATCCCCGGTCGTCCGCCCGAAGTGTGCAGTTTTCGGTTGCCATCGACAGACGTTGAGCCAGGCCGGGACGGCGACGTCCCCAGCCCGCTAAGGTCCGGCGTACGCCAGACGCTAGTCGGCTTCCGTGCGCTCGACGAGAATCCGCGCACCGAACACGATGTCGGACGCCGGCCGGAAGTCGCCGTTGAGAACGAGCGCGTAGAGGCCCGGGCGATCTTCGAGAAAGGTAGCTACGTCCCGCGCAAACGGGCGGTCCACGTCCGTTGGTGTCACGAACTCGATGACGCCACCAGCGGGGGGTCGGCAGATGAACCCACGCACGCCGCGTAGCTCGTCGTCGTACGCGGCGTTGCACGCCAGCCGGAAGCCTGCTTGGTAGATCCGGCGCGCGTGGTCGAGGTCGCGGACTGCAACGACGGCCCGCATGATCCCGGAGAGACCGCTTGAGCTCCGAGACCGCTCGCCGGTGAACGAATTCACCGGGTAGACGCGGATCAGGACGCCCTTGGTCGAGTTCGGATGCACATCGCGGCCGCCGGCGCCGGCCATCCGCGGTAGGACGTTCAGGCCGCGCTCGGCGAGGCCAGCGGCCTCTTGATCGGGATCGGGCGCTTCCAGCATCAGCGCGAACAACCCCTCGCCGCGTCGCTCGAGGAAGCGTGACAGGCTTTGCGAGAGCGGCGCTTGCGGGTCGGCCGGCGACATCACCTCGATGTTGCTGCCGCCTTCGGGAACGCACATCGCGAGCTTGGCACCGAGGCTCTCGACGCTCCCGGGGGACAGGTCAGTCACCGGGAGGCCGTAATCTTGGCGAAAGGTCTCAACGCAGCGCTCGAAGTCGTGCGTTGCAATCGCGACGCGTGGCATGCAGGTGATCATCTTGTCGTCCGTGTCCTCAACGTAAGCGCTACCAGGAGTCTACGCCGTCCTCCGTCAACAGGCCGCCGCGACGACATCACCCGCCAGTCCGCGACAGGATCCAGTCACGGATGCCATCCAGGACCGCGGGCGCCATGGTCTCTTCGAGTGCGCCGTACTCGTTCGGCAGCCCGGAAGTGGCGCTCTGGAAGAGGTGATTCAAGCCTGGCAACCGATGGGTTTCCACGTCGTCGTTTCCGGCATCCGCAAGCGCCGCCCGGATCGCGGGCAGATTCTGCTCCGCATCCACCTGCACGTCGCGCTCGCCATTCAACGCCAGCACAGGGACGCGCGTCCGCCTCAACGCCGGGCGCGGGTCGTGGCGCAAGAGTGCGCGCATCGCCGGCGCGAGGGCCTGGACCGCCGCGGCGCTCACCTGGGCATCCTGCTGCTCCGCGGCCGGAACGCCGTTCGCTTCCATCTGTTCGCGGACGATCGCTTCGACTTCCGGTGTCGCCGCAGCGGTCGCCGCGTCCGATTTGAGGATCGCGAAGAGCCGATCCAGCAAGCCGAGCAGCCGTTCGCGGCGATCCGCCGGGAACCCCAGCGCGGCGTAAATGCGCTCGTTCTGACGGCGCATCAACTCGTCGCCCGGCACGCCCGGCGCAGCCAGCAGAACGATGAAAGCAATGTCGTCTCGGCGGCTCGCCAGCATGGGGGCCACCAACCCGCCTTCGCTGTGGCCTACAAGGCCAACGGTGCTGATGCGATCGTCGGCGTGCAGGAAATCGACGCCGGCCGCGGCATCCGCGGCGAAATCCTCGATGGTCGGTGGATTTGGGTGCGCTTCGGACTGACCAGCCCCGGCGTCGTCCACACGCAACACCGCGATCCCTGACCGGCTCAAGTGGTCTGCGAGCACCCAGAATGGCTTGTGTCCGAAGAGAGTCTGGTCGCGATCCTGGAGGCCGCTCCCCGAGATCAGCAAGACAGCTGGGAATGGACCCTCGCCCGCCGGGACAGTCAGCGTGCCGGCGAGCCGAACCGGGCCGCGCTGGTAGGCAACGTCCTCGCTCGCATACGGGAACGGCGGGCGCGGCTCCTGCGGGCGCGGCAACGCCACGGCTTGCCGACCCAGGCGGAATGGAAAAGTCGCGCCGCCCTGCTCGAACTGACCGCGGATCTCGGCGCCTTCCAGACGTCCCTTGAACGTTGGTCTTCCGGGAACGCCGCGGATCGAGAACTCGACGCGTTGCGTACCATCGCCGGTGTCCCACACCGAAATCCGGGACAGGGGCAGGGCCTCGGCTCCCTGCGCCGGGATGTCGATGGTCCCCTGCCATGACTCGGCCTCGTGCTCGAGGTCGACCTTCACAGCCAGCGGAGCGCCGGGTATACCGATGCGGCCCTCCCAGTGACCGTCAGCCCCGGCTGCCGTGTGGGCTGCCATCCCCAGCGCCGCCACCCCAGCCACACATCGGAACATCCTCACGATCATCGTCTCCCCAGCCAAGCCTCGAGTTCGGTCAGTGCAGTCTGGGCAAGCAAGTAGCCATTGTTCTCCTCAAGGGCCGCGCCCTGGATCCGGTTGAGGACTGTCGCGGACGAGCGACCCTCAAAGCCCGGCCGCACGCCTTGGAGGTGCCCCCACATGTGCTGCAAGGCATTGCGGAGGTCGCCTTCCGCAGGCGGCTCTCGCAACCAGCCCACGAGTTCGACGGCCAGTTCGCCCATCTCGGCGCCCGGCAGGGCGCTGACTCGCACGCCGAGGTCACGGTACGCCGACTGGCTTCGCGCCAGCACCGAGTACTTGTGCTGGGCCCACAGTTCCTGCGCCGACTTAGGCAACGGAATCCGACCGCGCCGCCCACCGGCGTACTTGCGGGCGAGCAAACCGAACTGCGCGGCCGGTTCATCGATGAGAGTCGCAGGCCAGCATCCCGGTGCCCGCCGCAGTCGCACCGGTGTGCGATCCCGGTAGCCGCGGAACGCCATTTCCGCCGCGAGCAAGCGATGGCGCATCGTGCAGGCCCAACCGAGGCCGGCCCACCGCTTGGTTTCCGGGTGCGCCGCATAGCCGTTCAAGCCGCGGGTGGTGACGGCCACGACGCCGTGCAGTTCGCGATGCTCGGCAAGCAGGCGCTGGCGGTCCAAGTAGCCGGGGTTGACGTCCCAAACCCGCATGCTGTGGCTAGCCGGCGTCCAGGCCTGACGCCGCCCGGAGAGGATCGCCGCGCGCCGCTCGACGCACTTCGAGAACCGCCATGATCTCGTCATGCCTCGCGCGGTTGAGATTGTAGAGCGCCATGAACAACATCCCGCTGAACACGATGATCCAATACAGCGGACCCGTCATGAAAAGGAGTCCATTGAGGACGTCCGGCGTCAGGGTCGCCGCGGAGGCGTCTTCCGGAAAGCCGATGATCTCCAGGCCGAAGCCGCCGATCAGACCACCGATTCCCGACGTCGCCTTGATCGCGAAGGAACGGATGGAGAACACCACTCCTTCGGCCCGACGGCCGGTGTTGTACTCGTATTCGTCGGCCACGTCGACCAACTGCGAGTCGATCACGATCGGCACCACGGGCAGCGCGAGGAGGCCAATGAGCAAGCTGCCGAACAGCATCGGGACCAGCCACACCGAATCGTTGTCGGGGAACCAGCCGAGCATGCGCAGGAAGTGCGGCAGGCCAACGAAGGTCGCGCAGACGATACAGGTGTAGACGACGGTCATCTTCTTGTCGAGCACGCGCGTCAAGTAGCTCGCAAGA
Source organism: Candidatus Azotimanducaceae bacterium (assembly GCA_965203685.1). GTDB lineage: Bacteria > Pseudomonadota > Gammaproteobacteria > Pseudomonadales > Azotimanducaceae > VXYL01. The sequence goes on along the minus strand of OZ241908.1, from coordinate 1,720,114 downwards.
GGCAGCGCCACCAGGATGCCGGGGATGGCGACGAAGCGCTGCAGCGTCAGCGTCTCGGTGGAAAGCTCGTAGCAGTAGATGAACGTGTAAGTCGCGACCACCGCGAGGACACCGCCGGAACTCGCCATCACCAACCAGGCCGCGCAAACGGAGATGTACGACCGGCTCTTGACCAAGGCCAACAGGTCGCGCAGGTAGGCCGAAACACGGGTGCGTTCCCGGTCGATCCGGTGCAGGTTAGGAATCTGGTTCTTGGTGCCGATCACGCAGATCAGCAGCGTGATCGCGATCCAGGCCGAGCCGACCAAGGCCAGCACCGGGTACTGGTCCGGATTGAGCAGCCCGTTCTCGTGCTCGCCGGTCGACGGGAAGATCACGACTAGGACGAACACCCCCAGCGCGGCACCTCCTGCCAGCCCGGCTACGGCGTTGTAGCCGAAGACCGAGGTGCGTTCATGGTAGTCGTCGGTCAACTCGGCGCCGAGGGCATCATGGGGGATCGCGTAGAAGGTCTTGCCGAGCCGCAGCAGCACCATCGTGCCCAGGAACCACCAGAAGTACTGCAGTTCGCTCAAATCGGAGGGCGGCGCGTACATCAGGTAGAACGCCCCGACCAGCGGCAGGGCGGCGAACAGCATGAACGGGTGGCGCCGGCCCCAGCGGGAGCGGAAGTTGTCCGTCAGCGATCCGACCAGGGGGTCCGAAACGGCGTCGACCACGCTCGCCACGAAGTACACCATCCCGCAGAGCCACGGATCGACCCCGAGAATCTGGTTGTAGAACACCATCGTGGCGATGCCCGCGGCACCGATCATCGCCTCTTCGAGCGCGCCGCTCGAGAACGCGAGCTTGGTGCCGAGCGAGACCTTGCCGCGCGGCGTCGGCGGCGCTCCGGCCGTTTCGGACGTCATGCCGGGTGGCATGGCCGGGCAGCTTGGTCGACGCGGATGGTGCTCAGTCCCAGCGGTCCCAACGCAGGGTCTGCTCGACCGGTAGTCGCGTGACCGGGCCGAACCGGCCCATCGGATAGCCGACGGGAATCAGGCAGTACGCTTCCATGGTGTCCGGCAAGGCCAGCACTTCGCGGGCCACCGCGCGGTTCGACAGACCGAGCGTCGTCGGAGCGGCGCCGAGCCCGAGCGCGCGTGCCGCCAGCAACAGGTTCTGCACGGCGGGCCACACGGAACCGCCGGCGCCCGCCGACTGGCCCGTGACAGGTTGCGGGAACTCGTAGCAGGCGATGACGACCGCGGGGATATCCTGCATGTTCTCCGCTTGCCATAGCACGGCGTCGAGCATGCGCATGCGCTTGTCGGAAGCCTGGTGCGGCAGCGCGGCGGCACGCCCCGAGTCCGGGGCCGCGTAGCGCGTGACCGCCGCCTTGTTGAGTTCGGCGAGCCTTTCCCGCTGCTCCGCGTCGCGAACGATGATCCAGCGCACGCCCTGTGCATTGGAGCCTGTCGGCCCTTGGTTGCCGGCATCGACGAGCTTCAGCAGCAACTCCTCCGGCACGGGGTCCGGCTTCAGCCGCCGCATGGCGCGGCAGTTGTACATGATCTCGAAGATGCCGGGCTCGTCGGCCATTTCTAGGCTCCTAGGCTGAAACGCGTTGCGAACATACCACTTCCTTATGTCAGCGCCGCAGCTCGAAGCGGTCCGCATTCACGAGGAAGGTATTCCACGGTTGCGTGGGCTTGCTGCGCTCACTGTCCTCGAACGCTCGCGCAAGCACCCAGACGGTGTGCAGGACGCCGTCCTCAAGACGGCCGGTAAAGTTGGAGATGGAGCCCAGGTTGTCATCGTCGTCGACGAAGTTCACGGCGAAGGCGACCAGCGACCCGTTGACCACGCCAGTCACGGGATAGCGTCGGTCCCGCGCTGCCCGACCCTTCGCGGAGACGAAGCTGCCGCTGAAGGCGCCATTCTCGACCCGGCCAATACTGAGCACAGAGCCGTTCTGGTTCTCCCAATCGCCGCTAAGTTCCATCAGACTACGCGCCTTCGGTAAGGAAGTCGGGACAGCATAGCGATGGCAAAGCCGGTGTGCTTGGTAACGGGTGTCGGGCCAGGAACCGGCGCGGCGATCGTACGGCGCTTCGCCGGCGACTACGCGGTGGCCATGCTGGCCCGCAACGTCGAGCGGCTGGACGCGCTCGCCGCCGAGATGCCGGACGCCCACCCCTTCGCCTGCGACGTGACCGATGGCGTCGCGCTCTCGCGCGTCGTAGCAGAGGTCACCGACCAACTCGGAGCACCCGACGTCGTCGTCCACAACGCGGTGGGAGGGGCATTCGGGGAGTTCCTGGACATCGAGCCCGAGGTCCTCGAGCGCAACTTCGCCGTGAACACCCTCGCCCTCCTCCGCCTCGGTCAACTGGTCGCACCGGGCATGGTCGAGCGCGGCCACGGCGCGATCATCTGCACCGGCAACACGGCCGCGTACCGCGGCAAGCCGACGTTCGCCGGATTTGCTCCCACCAAGGCGGCGCAGCGCATCCTCGCTGAGTCCATGGCCCGGTCGCTCGGGCCGAAAGGTGTCCACGTTGGTTACGTCGCCATCGACGCGGTGATCGACCTAGCTTGGACGCGCCGCCGATCGCCGGACCGCCCCGACGATTTCTACTGCAAGCCCGCCGACATCGCCGGCGAAGTGTGGCACTTAGCACACCAGCCGAAGAGCGCGTGGAGTTTCGACGTGACGATTCGGCCGTTCGGGGAGAACTGGTAGCCGCGGAAGGCGGTTCAGCCGGGAGAGGATGCCGCGATCCAGATCCGATTGCCGTCCGGGTCGAGCACCGTGAAGTCGCGCGCGCCCCAAGGCTGGTCCGCGAGTTCGCGTAGAAAAACGAGCCCCAACTCGGCGCAACGCGTGCACAACTCGTCGACGTCATCGACCGACCCGCGCAACGTGAACATGGCTTCGGCTGGGCTCCGTACGGGCTCGTCCTCGAAGCCGTTCTGGAGCAGGTGAATCTCGACATCGCCGAGCCTGACGATGGCGTAGTTCGCCTCGCCACTCTCTTCCGCGTTGACGTGGGCTGGTGTGAAACCAAGCTTGTCGACGTACCACCGTACGGCGACGTTGACATCGCCAACAGGGAAAACCGGGGCGGCTCGGGCGAACATCAGGCGGCGGTGTAACCAGGGCATACGCCGTGATCAGGCGATGACCGAGCCGCCTCAGGGCGGATCAAAAGTCCCACCCCAAGTGCGGCCGCGGCAGCCTCAATGATCGGTCCAGCGCCCGCAACAGGGCCTCGTCCCCGGCAATGTCGTCCGTGAGCGTCAAGCTCGACGCGTTGCGCACACCCAGCCACAGGCGCGTGAACGCGCCGACCGAGGCGTTGAGCGTCGGCAGAGTCGGCGAGCGGCCCGTTTCCGCCGCGGACTCCTCGCCGAGCGTGACCACGTAGTCACCCGCGCAGCCGTTCCATGCGTTCGTGCCGTCGAGGTGCGCGGTGATCGGATCGCGCAACGCCAGATTGAAGGTCACCGGTTCGGCGTCGAGGTGCGTCTTGGCGAGGCAGCCGGCGACGTCGAGCATGCGTGCCTGCCAGTACGCGAGCGTTTCATGGCGGCCAGCGGACTTCGAGCCCTGGGTATTGGTGCGATGGCGGAACGGCTGGCGCAGCAGGTCCTGGAACTGGAGTTCCGGCGGTTCGTCCATGACGAACGAAGACACCTGATCGCCCAGGGACTTCATGAGCGCCAGCAGTTCGAACAACTGCGCCGGTGTCTGATATGCGTAGTAGTAAACGCTGTACGGGCCGTGTTCGCCTTTGGTTTCGCCCCAGAAGAAGTGCGACAGCGTCCCGCCCGGGCCATCGTAGTAGCCAAGCCCGATCGTCTTGTCACCGACCGAGGCAAGGTCGTAGCGCGGAATTTCCGGCAGGTTGAGCAGGCAGCCGCCGTGGCCGCGGCGCCGATTGTGCATGGCCGTGTAGACATCCTGCCATTGATCGCGCCCGATGCGCTTCGGCGGCCGAAAGGCGTCTTCGACGGTGAGCGTTGCCGGGTCGAACTGAATGCGGTTCTGATAGCTCCCCGTACCGAAGCCCAGCCGATCGTAGAAGCCCTGCTCGAACATGCCCAAAGCGGCGATCTCGGCGCCCGCGTCGGCATACTTCGCCACGGAGTGGGCCGTCAGCCGCTTGGCTGCGCCGAGCTTGCGGGCGACGCGGCTGGTCGTCACCCCGGCTACGACGGCCATGTCCACGTCTTGCTCCAAGTGGCGCATGGCGCCCGGTGCCATGAATACCGCACACTCCGCCGCGCCGTCCAAGGGAAAGACGACCCCGTCGTAGCGCTTGGCAAGCGGCTCGAACGCCTTGACGTCGTCCTCGTCATCGAGCCAGCCAACCTCGAAGTAGATGCGTTTGAGCGCCTCCCAGTCCCGCTCGTGGTCGTAGTCGAGAATCGTCAACGCCACCGAGCCGTCAGCCTCGAGCACGTGCCTTGGCTTCCCGCCGCCGGGCGTGCAGCACCGGCTCCGTGTAGCCGTTCGGCTGCGTGAGCCCCGTGAACACCAAGTCGCAGGCGGCCTTGAACGCGACGCTGTCGTCGAAGTCCGGCGCCATGTCGAGGTAGTTCTCGTCGTCTGCGTTCTGGCGGTCGACGACCGCGGCCATGCGCTGCATGGTCTCGCGCACCTGGTCCTCGCTGACGATGCCGTGATGCAGCCAGTTGACGATGTGCTGGCTGGAAATCCGGCAGGTCGCGCGGTCTTCCATCAGCCCCACGTCGTTGATGTCCGGCACCTTCGAGCAGCCGATGCCTTGGTCGATCCAGCGCACCACGTAGCCCAAGATGCCCTGCGCGTTGTTGTCCAGTTCGCGGCGGATGTCGTCGCCCGATAGGTTCTCGCCGGCGAGCAGCGGGATCGTGAGGATGTCATCCACGCTCGCCCGGGTGCGGCTCCGGAGATCCTCCTGGCGGCTGGCCACGTCAACCTGGTGGTAGTGCAGCGCATGGAGGGTCGCCGCGGTCGGCGACGGCACCCAGGCGCAGTCCGCGCCGGCAGTTGGATGGTTGGTCTTGACGTTGAACATCTCCAGCATCTCGTCAGGCTTCGGCCACATGCCCTTGCCGATCTGGGCACGGCCCGGGAACCCGGTGGCGAGTCCGGCATCGACGTTGGCATCCTCGTAGGCGAGGATCCAGGTCTCCTGCTTCATCGGCTCCTTGCGCACCATCGCGCCGGCTTGCATGGAGGTGTGGATCTCGTCGCCGGTGCGGTCGAGGAACCCGGTATTGATGAACACGATGCGTTCCCGCGCGGCACGGATGCACTCGCGGAGGTTCAGGCTTGTGCGGCGTTCCTCGTCCATGACACCGACCTTCAGGGTGTTGCGGTCGAGCCCGAGGACGTCTTCGACACGGTCGAACAGTTCGCAGGTGTACGCTGTCTCCTCGGGCCCGTGCATCTTCGGCTTGACGATGTAGACGCTGCCGGCGCGACTGTTGCGGAAGCGGCCGCGGCCCTGCAGGTCATGCACCGCGCAGAGGCTTGTTACCGCAGCGTCGAGGATACCCTCGAATACCTCGTCGCCATTGGCGTCGAGCACGGCATCGGTCGTCATCAGGTGACCGACGTTGCGGATCAGGAGCAGGCTGCGCCCCGGCAGCGTCAGCGTTCCGCCATCCGCCGCAGTGAACGTCCGGTCAGCGACCAGCGTCCGATGCACCGTCTCGCCGCCCTTCTCGAAGGTCTCCGCGAGTTCGCCGGTCATCAGCCCCAGCCAGTTGCGGTACACGGCTGTCTTGTCCTCGGCATCGACCGCCGCGACCGAGTCTTCGCAGTCCTGGATGGTCGTTACCGCCGCTTCCAGCATGATGTCCTTGACACCGGCGGGGTGGACGGCACCCACGTCGTGACCGCGGTCGACCTGGATCTCGACGTGCAGCCCGTTATGGCGCAGCAGGACGGATGACGGCTCGTTCGGGGATCCATTGAACCCCACGAACTGCGACGGGGTTGCGAGCGGCACCGCCCCGGCCGCGGTCGCGGCTTCGAGCGTACGGCTCTCCCCCTCGCCGACGACGCGGTAGGCCGTGACGTCGCCGTGGCTCACGCCGTTTAAGGGCACGACGCGGTCGAGTTCCTGCGCGGCGCGCTCGATCACCAGCTCACCGCGCGCGGGGTTGTACGAGTTGCCCTTCTCCCGTCCGGGCGACTCGGGAATCAGGTCGGTACCGTACAACGCGTCATAAAGGCTGCCCCAGCGGGCGTTGGCGGCGTTCAGGGCGAACCGGGCGTTCATGACGGGCACGACCAACTGCGGCCCGGCCATGTGGGCGATCTCGGGATCGACGTTCGCGGTCTCGATCTCGAAGTCGCCGCCTTCGGGAACGAGGTAGCCGATATCCACCAGGAACGCCTTGTACGTCTCGGCGTCGTGCTGCTGGCCGCGGCGCTCGCCGTGCCAAGCATCGATGGCCGCCTGCAGTTCGTCGCGCTTGGCGAGGAGGGCGCGGTTGGTGGGTGTCAGGTCGCGCACTATGGCGCTGAACCCCGCCCAAAAGGCATCGGGGGAAACGCCCGTACCAGGCAGCGCCTCATTGGCGATGAAGTCGTCGAGTTCCGTGGCGACCATCAGGCCAAAGCGTTCCGTTCTTGCGGTCATGCCCCCTCCGGCGGATTAGGTGCGGGCAGTCTAACGGTGTGCATAATGTCCGCCAACCTCCAAGGTGACATCGCGCCAACCATGAAATTCTCCGTCCTGCAGTTCTTCAGTTGGCCGGGACGCCGCGTGCCGCTCAACACGGTCTACCGGCGCGCCCTTGACCGGATTCGCATCATGGACGGCGGCGGCTATGACGCGGTCTGGCTCGCCGAACATCACTTCTCCACGTACAGCGTGTGCCCGTCGGTGCACATCATGGGCATGCACGTCGCCGACATCACGCGGAACCTGCGCATCGGCACCGGCGTGTCGCTGGCGGCGTTCTACCACCCGCTGCGGCTCGCCGAAGAGGTGGCTTTGCTCGACAACCTGTCCGGCGGGCGGGTCAACTGGGGTGCCGGACGGGGCTTCGACCGGACCGAGATGAGCGCCTTCGGGGTGAGCGGCGACGAGTCGTACCCGCGCTTCCGCGAGAACGTCGAGATCGTTCTCAAGGCGTGGGAGGATGGACCGCTCACGTACGAGGGGCAGTTTTCCAGCTTCTCCGATATCGAAGTGCTGCCGAAGCCCTTGCAGGATCCGATCCCGACCTGGATCGCAACGAGTTCCAACGACGCCATCGACTGGGCCGCGACCAACGGGCACGCGATCCTCATGACGCCCCATGCGACTCACGCCGAGATCCAAGCCCAGCATGCGCACTACCGGACAACGCTCGACGAACGCGGCCACGGCCACGACCGCGACATCCCCATCGCGCGGCTGTTGGCGATCGCCCCCACCGATGCTGCGGCCGAAGCCGTCGCCCGGAACGGCGCGCAGTGGACGGTAGACGCCTACGCCGGGCCGCGGCAGGGGTCGAAGGCGGAACGCGTCGAGAAGTACGTGGAGGACGTCATCATCCACGGCTCGCCCGCGAAAGTCGTCGATGAACTGAAGCGGCTCGAGGAGGAGATTCCCCTCAACTACCTCCTAGCGTCGATCCTGAGCCACGAGACGTTGCTCTTGCTCACCGACGAAGTGCTGCCGCGCATGTGATGCACCACGCATTCATCTTCGACCCGGACAACCCACCAACGCCGGCCTGCCATGCACCCACGATCGCGGCCTTGCCGGACAGGCTCGTCGCGGCGTGGTTCGCCGGGAGTCACGAGAAGAACCCGGATGTCGGGATCTGGTGTGCGATCAACCGCAATGGCGACTGGGAGACGCCACGCCAGGTCGCCGACGGCTGGGGCGAAGCATGCTGGAACCCCGTTCTATGCGACACGAGCGCCGGGCTGCACCTCTTCTACAAGGTCGGCGTGTCGCCGGGGCGGTGGCGCGGCGCGGTGTTGACATCCCTGGACGGCGGGGAGACGTGGGGCGACCGCGGCGAACTCCCTAGGCCCTACCTCGGGCCAGTCAAGAACAAGCCGCTGGTCTTGGCCAACGGCGATCTCCTATGCCCGTCAAGCCGCGAGATGGACGGTTGGCGTTGCCACTTCGAGACGTTCTCGCCGGACCTTGTGCCGCTCGGCGAGTCCACAGTTCCCGACCCAGACGACCTTCGTGCGATCCAACCCACAGTTTATCGGCGTGGCGGCGGTTTCGAAGCCCTAGTGCGGACCAAGAGCGGGTGCATCGGGCGCACGGCGAGCCAGGACGGTCACGGCTGGTCGGCCTTGGAAGCAACACCGCTGCCCAACCCGAACTCGGGAATCGATGTCACCAACCTGCCGGATGGCAGCGCGCTACTCGCCTACAACCCCGCGACGACCCCCGAAGGCCGTTGGGGCGGCGCACGCACGCCGATCGCCCTAGCCCTCTCTAGCCGCGAAGGCGCGTGGCGGGATGTCATGACCCTGGACGACGATGCATCTGCACCCGATGGCGGTGTTCCCGAGTTCTCGTACCCGGCTGTGATCTGCGGCGATGCGGTCCACGTCGTGTACACATGGCATCGGCGCACGATCAAGCACGTCCGGGTGGCGTTCAGTGGCCTCCAGGCCGACCAGGGCGGTACGCAGTGAGTGGTGCGAAGCGGCTGTCGGAGATGGCCAACAGCCACCGCGAGGCCCCACTTTCATCGCCACGATCTAATGTAGGGCCATAGTCCGGGGAAGCTAATGACGAACGCCACAGGAACGCCGATCATGGTCTCGCGACAGTCGAGCATGCCACTAACACGCGCCACCGACTGGAACGAACGACGGCTCCAGGAACTGATCTACGATCATCCCACGTGCCTACCGCTAGATCAGATCGAACCCGGCATCGGGCAACTTGTCTCCGTTTGCATGGAGTTGCCTCTCAAGGTTGGTTCAGTCGACAACCTGTTCGTCACGCCCGAAGGCAATCTGGTCCTGGCCGAGGTGAAGCTCTGGGGCAACCCCGAAGCCCGCCGCCAAGTCGTAGCCCAAACCCTGGAATACGCGACCGCGCTGTTCAAGCTCGACTATGCGGAACTGGAGACCAACGTCATGAAGGCGGATTTCAATGGCGCAACACCCCCACCGAGCCTCTACAGTCTGGTTGACGGTGCCGACAGTCCAACCGAAAGCGTCTTCGCCGATCGTGTCAGCCGCAACCTGCGCGAAGGCCGGATTGTCGTGTTGATCGTGGGCGACGAAATCCGGCCCGCTGCAGACGAGCTCGTCGCCGGCCTCCAAGCCCATGCTCACTTTCACTTTACGTTCGCGCTCGTCGAACTGCCCGTGTACACGAGACCGGACTCCGTCGATGAGTTCATCGTCTTACCGCGTACGCTCATAAAGACCGAGACCGTACCGAGGTTCACCATCCGCACCGAGGGTGGCTCGACCGATGTCCGTGACGCGGGCACGGATGAACGGGAGGCTGCCAGACCGTCCAGACGATCAAGCATCTCCTCCGAAGGCTTCTTCGAGGCGATGGGGCACCGGTCGCAAGAGATCCCCGTCAAGCTGAAACGGTTTCTGGACGAGGCGGCCGCCATAGATGTACGTCCAGAGTATCTCGGATCACTGAATCTCAAATGGGACCAGCCGGAGGGAGGCCCTGTGAATCTTGGCTATATCAGGCCAAACAGCGGCGAGGTCTGGACCGACGCCAGCTACTGGAAGGTAGACCGCGATCTCGCGGAAAGCTACAACGTCCGCCTGGCTCAGTTGTTCGGGGGTGAGGTGAGAACCGGCCGGACAAAGAAAGACGGCACTTCGGGACGGTGGGTCACCCGTAGGGACGGGGCTGTGTTTCGCATCGAGGACATCGTTGATCGCCTATCGGACTGGTTAGTCGCAATCGAGTCTTTCCAAGACACCGTACGCGCGCGTGCACAGGACGCAGCGCATTAGCTTAGGTACCGCGTCAATGGGTTCGCATCTGCCAGAGCCGATTTCAACGTCGGGCGTGCTCCACGGCCGGTCAAGGTCCGCCGCACCGCCAACGAAACTCCGTTCAGATGAAGAGATGGGTTCTGCTCAAGAACGCCAGCGGCGGCGCTCGCCTATACCCGCTGCTTTGGCGCCGAAGCACTCTCGGCGAGTTCGAAGATCCGACGAATAGCACGCAGGGCCGTTTGACTTTCGCTTCGCTCGAAGTCGTCCATGGTCCGGTAGTCTGCTCTTTCCCTAAGTTGCTTGCATTGCTGAAGAAGGTGCCCGAGCTGGCGGTCTCGCACCTCCGCTCCTTGCGTGAGTCGGTAGATCAGTTCGCTGTGGCCGGGTTCGGCTGAGGCGTGGCCGTAGGAAAAGAGGATGCAGAGGTGGTACGCCGCGTAGTAGCCGCGGCTGGCCGCGTTACGCCAGTCCACCTCTTGGTTGCCGTCACCCAATGCCGCCGCAGCCTGGAGAAGGACTTCAGGAATGACCGCCATCGACGACCGTCCCAACAAACATCGGAAGGAACTTCAGGCCGGGGTCGGCCATGCGTTCAGGCGACTCGGCCCAAGACAGTGCGAGCGTTTCATTCAAATCAGTTGCCATGGCTGGCGATGCGATCAATCGGTACTCGTAGAGGAACGAACCGGGCTCTTCAAGGGATGGCACGATGATGAAACCGTTCGGTCGAACGTGCGCATCGCACCTGATTGCATCCGCTGCACGCAGGACGTCACGAGCGCCGCGTTCACTGAACACGCTCTCTTCGACGGCGCGCGCTAGCCCTTCGACCACCTGGCCGAGCGGCGGGCTCTCCGTCGGTACCAGCTTGCTCCAACGATCAAAGAGCGTCTTGGCGTGCCGGAAACGCGCGTCGTGTACCGCAGCCACGACAAGCTGTTCGACGATCGCCGGGTTGTGGGGAGCCCTGCGCCAAGCGTCGTGCGACATCTCGTACGCCGGGCCCGCCTCGCCGACGAGGAACAGCGATGTCGCATAGTCCCACCGAATGGTCGCTGAGTCGTCGATGGAGATCGCGACTTCGTACTGTCGCTTCAGCTCGGCGATGTTCCACTGCAGAGCTGCCACTCGACCCAGCACGGCACGCGCGTTGGCCCCATCTGTGGACACGATGCGCTCGGCGTCCATCGCAATTCGCCGGAGGGCTAGCTCGTCGACGACCGGGATCCTGCCCAGTTCGGCTACACGTTCGGCCAACTTGGCGGCCTTCGGAAGGGGCGCAGGCATCGGTGTGACCCAAGCTCGAGCAGGTGGAAACAGGTTTCCGTGATTGTCCCACAAATCCACGGACCAAAAGCGGGTGCGTCGGACGCGCGGAGAGCTCAGACGGTCATCGCTGGTCGCTCTTGGAAACAACACAGTTTGGAATGGCCGCTTGACCCAACCGCGACATCCCGGACCGGATCCGGAGAGTGTCAAAATGTCCAATAGAGTCCGTCCGCAGTCCATTCGACGATCCGCAGGTCGCGTGGCTCGCAATCGCGGCATTGGGCCGTGCCGACGCAATGGGGCTGCTGCCGAGCAGAGTCACTCCCCTAGACGAGTCCGAGTCGGCCATCCAGTGTCTCGGAAAGGGACTGGAACAAGCCGGCATCGGTCGAGGGTTTTCCCCGGCGCTGCGCCAACTGCGGAATGCGAATCCAGTGACCTTGGCCCGGCTACTGGCAATGGTCAACGACGCGCTCGACGAATCCCCTGCACCGGCGAGCGAGTGGCAAACGTTGTTCGAGGTCCTAGGGCCTGAACTGCTGGGCAGTCTCGTCGGAGTCTCCGTATCGAGTATGCGCCGCTACCTTTCTCAAGCCCGCCACACACCCGACCCTGTCGCCGCGAGGCTCCACTTGGAACGGCATCTTTGATCGCAGGACACGCACTGTCGTGGAAATGATATGTTATAACGTACTGCTGACTGTTCATCGCAACAGCACCTCTTGCTCAAGTCCGTGACCGCATCTTATGAGTAGTCGGAAGGCCGAGTACGACATCGCGAATCCCTTGAACGGCGGTCCAGGTCGCGTACGGCAGCGATACGCCTTGCTTGCGGCCTTGGTGCTCTGCCTCGTCCACTCGCTCGCCGATACGCACGTACACGTCGATGAACATGAAGAGGAGGTCTGCACGCTCTGTGCGATCTCCGAACCGGGCCATGTCCCGGAGGTCGGACGCCTTGACGCACCGCCATCGGAATGGCGACAGTCCAACAGCTTGCCGGTGATCTCGGCCGCCCTTCCTCCCCGCCCCTACGAGGTCGGTCGCCCCCGCGCCCCTCCCATCTCCTGACCGCAACGTAATCGCGTGCGCGACCGTCCGCCGGGCGGCGTGCCTGTTCGGTCATTTTTGGAGATGCACAAATGAATCGCATGCAAAGACTTTTCGCGGCCGTGGCGACTTGCCTCGTCGTGACCGCGTCCGCCGTAGAGGCACCCGACAACGAGCAACCCTCGGAGATCGAGGAGGTCATCGTCTTAGCCCACCCGCTCGCGCGCGACGGGCTCGCACAACCCAGCGACGTGCTCGAAGCCGACGAGCTCGAACGCAAGGCGGTGGACAACATCGGCGCGACGGTGGGCAACGAGCCGGGCATCCACAACAGTTCCTACGGCGTGGGCGCGGGACGCCCCGTCATTCACGGTCTCAGCGGCGCACGGGTGCGCGTGATGGAGGATCAGATTGACACGCTCGACGTCTCCGTCAGCAGCGGTGACCACGCTGTCACGGTCGACCCCTTCATCGCGGAGCGCGTGGAAGTCCTGAAGGGCTCGGCGACCCTGCTCTACGGTTCCGGTGCGATCGGCGGCGTGGTCGATGTCCACACCGGGCGCATCCCGCAGGACGTGCCGGATCGCGTCCGCGGTGCCCTCGACCTGCGCGGCTCGGACAACGGCGACGGCAGGAACGGATCCCTCCGGCTCGACGGCGGCGGCGGCAACGTGGCGTGGCACATCGACGCCTTCTCCCGCGAGTCGGGCGACTACGACATCCCCGGGTTCGCGGAGTCCGCGGCACTGCACGCCCAAGAGGAAGAGGAAGAGCACCACGACGAGGAAGGGCACGACGACCACGACGAGGAGGAGGCGCACGACCACGACGAGGAGGAAGAGCACGGGCACGAGGACGAGCACGAGGAGGAAGTCAGCGGATATCTGCCTGGCAGCGGTTCCGAAGTGCGCGGCGGTTCCGTGGGCTTCTCCATCGTGGGCGAGCGCGGTTTCATCGGCCTCGCCGTCAGCGGCCTCGACTCCGAGTACGGCATCCCCGGCCACAGCCATGCCCACGAGCACGAGGACGAGCACGAACACGAGGAAGAAGGGCACGACCACGACGACGATGACGAGGAGCACGCCGAAGAGCATCACGAGGACGAGGAGTTGCACGCGGATGAGGCCCCACCGGTCGTCGTCCTCGACCAGACCCGCATCGATTTGGAGGCCGGCCTAGCCGACCCGTTGGGTGGTGGCTTCGAGAGCCTCAGTCTCCGGCTCGGCATCAACGACTACGAACACGTGGAGAACGAAGCCGGCGAGGCGGGTACGGCCTTCTCGAACAGCGCTTGGGAAGCGCGTGCAGAACTGACGCACCGTCAGGTCGGGGCCTGGCGCGGCGCCCTCGGTGGCCAGCTCGGCAACCGCGAGTTCTCCGTGGTCGGCGAGGAAGCCTTCACGCCCCCCGTCGACACGTCGTCCTTCGGCCTGTTCTGGGTCGGCGAGCGCTCTCTCGGCGACCTAGGGCTCGAGGCGGGCCTGCGCTACGACCGGGTGGAGCACACTCCCGCCAACGGCAGCAGCCGCGACTTCAGTGGCGCTAGCGCTTCGCTCGGCCTCATCGTGCCGCTTGCCGAGGGCTGGGGGGCCACGTTGCTGGCCGACTACTCGTCCCGTGCCCCGGTGGGCGAGGAACTCTTCTCCGACAGTCCGCACCCCGGCACGGGCGTTTTCGAGATCGGGAACCCCGAGCTCGACACGGAGCAGGCGCGCAACCTCGCGGCCACCCTCAACGGCGGGGGAGACCGCTGGTCCCTGCAGGGCACGTTCTACTACACGCACTTCCCGGACTTCATCTACCAGGCCGCGACGGGTGAGGAGCGGGAAGGCTTTGACGTGCGCCGCTACAGCCAGGCTGACGCGACGTTTCCCGGCTTCGAGGTGGAAGGCCGTGTGACCATCGCCGAGTGGGCCGCCGGAACGCTGGATGTCGGGGCTTTCTTCGACACGGTGTCGCCGGAAATCGACGTCTCCGGCAACGACAACCTGCCGCTCATCCCGCCCAACCGGACCGGGGTGTCCGTGGAATTCACGAGCGACCGCCTGCGAGCCAACGTGGACTACGTACGGGCTTCCGAGCAGGACGAGGTCGCCGAGTTCGAGTTGCCGTCGGAAGGCTACGACGACCTGCGCGCGCGCATCGCGTTGCGTTTTCGCCCGGGCGACGCGACGGTCGACCTGTACCTCGCCGGACGCAACCTCACCGACGACGAGCAGCGGCTGCACACGTCCGTCGTGAAGGACTTGGCACCCCAGCCGGGGCGCACGATCGAAGCGGGGCTGCGCATGCGCTTCTAGCGCCTGGACTTGCCACGGTTCGGGCCCGTAGGCCTCAGTGTCGGGTCTCGGCACTGAGGTCAGGGGCGCCCGTCGCATGCACCGCCCTCTTGGCGCGAGAGCCGAGCGTTCAAATCGCGCGTGATTTCACGCCTTGCGGGCGGGTGCCACGTGGATCGACAATCGATCAAGCGGCGCGGAACTACCGGGCATGGTCGAACAACCCTCTGGACCTTGCCGCCCATGGCGACGACCGAGCAGGCCGTGACGATGGCCAAGAAGTACGTCTGGTGGCAAGGCCCTGAACGCTCGCTTGCCGAGCCGGCCCAGTTGTTGGCCCAGATCATGACCTTCGGAACGGTCGAGGATGGGCTTGTACCAAACCCAAGATGCGGACGTGGACGTCCGCGTACCGGTGTCCCCCCTACAAGTCCAACTCCAACTCAGGCGTCAAGGAACCGGCGCAGCAGATCATCACCGCGCCTTTCTCCCGCTCTTCGTCGCTCAGGCAGAAGTCGCGGTGGTCCGGCTTGCCGGAAACAACCCGTTGCCAGCACGCACCGCAGATACCGACGCCGCAGGCGAAGGGAACCTGCAAATCCTCATCGAGAAGCGCGAAGAGGATCGAGCCTCCTTCCGGCACGAACACGCTCTTGCCCGACCGCGTCAGCTTGACCGTAAAGCCGTCCTCCGCCGTCTCGGCCATGGTCACTTCAGCCTAGGCTCGACGAGGCCGAGTTCGATCATGGTCTCGCCGGTGGTGCGCAGCGTGTCCTCGATGGCGTGGGTTTCGAGACCGAGTTCCTCGCGCGCCTTGTCGCAATGGGCCCGGGGCGCGTCGTACGGCGCACCGTACTTCTCGACCATGGCCTCGTATTCGGGCGTCACGCCGCCCACGTCGATGTGCGGGAAGAGCGCTTGGAGATGCTCATGCAGTTGCATCGCGGTGATCTCGCCCGAGTCGTCCGTGGCGCAGAGCATGTAGCGCGAGCCGTTCTCGCAGACGTCGCTCTCGATCATCAGCGCTTGCGATTCGCCGCAGTCGCGGACATCGACGATGTTCCACAGCGCCTGCCAACCGCGTTGGCAGGGGTGGCCGGCGAGCATGCGACCGAGAAAGAACTGCCATGAGCCGCGCAGTTCGTGCACCGGGCTCAGGAGCGGGCCCAAGACCACGCAAGGACACACGGAAATCGCATCGAAGCGCCCGTCCTCGGCGGCCAGGCGGTTGACCAATTGTTCGCATTCCACCTTGGCCATGGAGTAGCCGACCTCGCCCTTCTCCACCAGGTTCTCGGTGTTCCAGTTCTTGTCGTTCTCCCGGTTGTCGGACGCCCAGTCGGCCTCCGTGTAGCGATGGCCCGGCGGCGACGGGTGGCCGATGGCCGCGAACGAACTGGTGTACACCAACCGCTTCACCGTTCCCGAGTTCCTGACCGAGCCGACGATGTTGTGCACGCCGTTGATGGCGCCGTCGTAGACCTCTTGCGGGTTGTTGGCGCCGCCGTAGCCCATCGGCGTACCGACGTGCAGGACGGCGCTGCAATCCTTGAAGACCGCATCGTAGCTGCCGTCCTCGAGCAGGTTGGCCTCGTGCAGCGAGACCGTGCCGGGGTGCTCGTCCGCAAGTGCCAGCAGAAACTCGGTCTTGTCGGGGTTGGAGGTGTCGGTGAGGCAGGCCCGCACGTGGTAGCCGCGCTTCATGAGCGCGATGACGGTGTGCGCGCCGATATACCCGGATGCGCCGGTGACGGCGACGGGCCCCTCGGCTGCGGTGACGGAAGGCATCGTCGATAAGCTCCTTGGCGTTCCAGGCACAGCGGCAAAACCGGCAAGTGTATGGCCGGCGCCGCATTTGCGCCAACCGGCGTTTTCGCGCAGAGTGTTGCGTTTGTCCCCGCGCAAGGAGTGCACACCCGTGAAAGTCGCCGCCGGCATCGCCCATGCGATGAAGCAGGAAGGGATCGACACGATCTTCACCTATCCCGTCAATCCGATCATCGAGGCCGCCGCCGTGGCCGACATCCGAACCATCGTCGTGCGCCAGGAGCGCATCGGCCTGCACATGGCGGACGCCTACTCCCGGCTGTCGTCGGGCAAGAAGATCGGTGTGTTCACGATGCAGAACGGGCCGGGTTCCGAGAACGCCTTCGGCGGCGTGGCGCAGGCCTACTCCGAGTCCGCGCCGATCCTCGTCCTGCCCGGGGGCTATCCCCGACGGCTCGCGCACTACTACCCCAACTTCAACTCCACCCTCAACATGCGCCACGTCACCAAGTGGGCGGAGCCGTTGACCATGGGCCGGGCGATCCCGGAAGTGATGCGCCGCGCGTTCTTCCAACTGCGCAACGGTCGCCCAGGACCGGTGCTGATCGAAGTCCCCGCGGACGTCTTCGGCGAGGACGTACCCGAAGGCTGGGAACACACGCCGAGCTACGCGACGCGCGTCGGGCCGGACCCGGACGACGTCGACCGCGCTGCGGCAGTTCTCGCCGGTGCCGAGCGGCCGGTGATCTACGCCGGTCAAGGAGTCCACTACGCCGAAGCGTGGGACGAACTGAAGGCGCTTGCCGAGGAGTGGAACATCCCGGTGACCACGAGCCTCGAGGGCAAGAGCGCCTTCAACGAGACCCATCCGCTGTCCCTCGGCTCCGGCGGTCGCGCCAATCCGCGCACCGTGAAGACCTTCCTCGACGAGGCCGACGTCATCCTCGGCATAGGTTGCAGCTTCGCGCTCACCGGTTTCGGCGTACCGATGCCGCGCGGCAAGACCATCATCCACGCCACCCTCGATCCCATGGACCTGAACAAGGACGTCGTCGCCCAGCACGCCGTGATCGGCGACGCCAAGCTGTCCTTGGCCGCACTCAGCGCGTCCATGGCCGACCGCGACCACGCCCACGCCGAGGCGCGTCAAGGCGCGGTGCAGAAGCGCATCGCCAAACTCAAGGCGGAGTGGCTGGCGGAATGGGAAGCCAAGCGCGGCAACAACTCGGCACCGATCAACCCGTATCGGGTGTTGAACGAACTCAACAAGACGGTGGACATCGACAACACCGTGATCACCCACGATGCCGGCAGTCCACGCGATCAACTCTCGCCGTTCTGGACGTCGACCACGCCGCTGTCCTACATCGGTTGGGGGAAGACGACGCAACTTGGCTACGGCTTGGGGTTGGCCATGGGTGCGAAGGTGGCGCATCCGGAGAAGACCTGCATCAACGTCTGGGGTGACGCGGCGATCGGTTTCACCGGCATGGACTTCGAGACCGCCGTGCGCGAACGGATCCCCATCCTGTCGATCCTGATGAACAACTTCTCCATGGCCATCGAGATCCCGATCATGCGGGTGGCGCAGGAGAAATACGGGTCCACCGACATCTCCGGGCATTACGCCGACATGGCGAAGGCGTTCGGCGGCTACGGCGAGCGGATCACCGAGCCGGGCGACATCGTAGGCGCCATCGAGCGTGGCATCGCGGCGACAAAGGACGGCCAGCCCGCGCTTCTCGAGTTCATCACCGACAAGGAGATCACCATCTCCAATGGCTGAGCGTCCCAAGCGCTTAAGCGATGAAGCCATGCAGGGCTTCATCCGCGAGGGCTACATAACGCTCTCCTCGGAGCTTCCGGGCGACTACCACGACCGCATGTGGGCCGCCCTCGACGACCTCGAAGAGGGCGGCCCGCGCGGCCACAACAACCTGCTGCCTTGCGTACCCGAACTGTCGCAGATGCTCGACGAGCCGGTCGTACGTGGGGCACTGGAGTCGATCCTCGGGCCCGGCTACTACCTCCACTTCCACCGTCACGACCATTTCAACTTCCTAAACGCGGCCCAGCCGCTGCACAAGGACGGCGACAACCATTCGCACTATGCCGTGGACGGCCTGCGGCGCATGCACCGGACGCGGTTCGCGATGCTGTTCTACTACCCCCAGGACACGCCGCTCGAGAAAGGTCCAACGGGACTCGTGCCCCGCAGTCACTACGTGCCGAGGCGCGCGTTGGAGGCGGCGCGGGCGCGCATGAACGAGTTCAACAAGGCGCTGCGAGCGCAGGCGGTGCGCAAGTTCGGCGCGGATGTCCTCGGTAGCGAGAAGGCCCGGGCCTGGCACCGTCGGCAACTCGAGCAATACCGCGCCGACAACCCGGACCAGTTCGCGGCCATGGCTGCGCTCGACGAACCGTGGGAGGCCGCCAAGATCCCTCTGCTCGGCGACGCCGGGACGGTCAACATCGTCCACTTCGACATGGTGCACGGGCGGCATAGCGCGAACGTGACGGACGAGTCGCGCCACATGGTGAAGTTCCTCTTCACGCGCGACCGCGACCCCTTGCGGGCGTCCTGGCAGCACGGCGATACGCCTTGGCCCCCGGACGACGATCCGATGGCACCGGTGTGGCGGTCGCTTTGGGATTGGCATCGGGGGGCGCGTCCGAGCGTTCCCCAAGCCCGGGGCGCCGAGCGTGACCTCACGAGCGCCGACGATCACCAAGCCCTGGGCGCCGCCTATACGCTAGGCATGTCCGCTGCGAGCAAGGGCGTTGGGCTTGGCCCGCTCATGGACGCATTCCTCGGCGACGACGTGGGCTTGAGGACGATGGCGGCTTACGGGCTGGTGGCCGCAAACGACGCGGCCACGGCGCCGTTGGTCGACGCACTCCGCGATGGTGATCCCGCGCTCAAGGTGCGCGTGCTCGACATCCTCGGCGACATCGGGGCGCCAGCGGCGGATGCGCTGCCGCGGATCGTGGACGCCATGCAGGACGACGACCCGAACGTCCGTCGGTATGCCGTCGAGGCCGTTGGCACGGTAGCCCAGGGCCGAGACGTCGACGCGCAACTACTGGCGGCTCCCCTCACCGACGAGGACGCGCTGGTCCGACGGAACGCCGCCACGGCGGTGGCCCGCCTCGGCCCGGATCTTCGCGACGACGACGTCCTCGTGCCCCTGCTGACGGACAACCTGTACTACTGGCACCACCATGTCCGCGGCTGGTCGATCGAGGCGCTGCAACGGCTGAAGACACCCGCGGCGACGCACGCGGCCTTGCGCTACCTGATGACGGCGCGCTGGGACCACACCCCGAAGTCCGGCGACACGCCACCGGGCGCACGGGCGCCAAAGCGCGTGGTGGCGAAAGCCGCAGGATGAAACTCGGCATCAGCCACCAGCGTCCGGCCGACTTCTCCGACGAGCGGTTTCGCTACTTGAGGACCATGGGCGTCGAGACCATGGAAGTGCGCCTGACGAGTCCCGAGGCCACTTTCGAGCACCTGCGCGACATCCGCGACCGGGTCACGGGCGCCGGGTTCGAACTGCACGAGATCATGCTCGACGATCTCTACTCGGCGGCGGCTTTCACGCTCGCCTTGCCGGAACGCGACGCCGTGATCGACCGGCTTTGTGCGTTCATCCAAGACCTCGGCAGACTCGGAATCCGTTACACGACCTACGCGTGGCACACCGGCGGCGCGTACCAGACCGGCACGACGGTTTCGCGCGGGGCCGAAACCAGGCTCTTCCGCGATGCCGATGCGCAAGCACTTCCCGACGCCTACGACAGCACGTATGACGACGCCGCGATGTGGGCGAACTACCGCTACTTCATGGACCGGGTCCTGCCGGTCGCCAAGGCGGCAGGCGTGCACCTACAACTGCATCCGAACGACCCGCCGGTGAACCACCAAGGCGTGGCGCGAATCTTCCGCAGCACCGACGCATTCCGCGAGGCCATCGACATCGCGGGTGGCGACAACCATGCCGGGATCCTCTTCTGCGTCGGTACGTGGTCCGAGATGCCAGGCGCCGACGGCCGGGGTGAGGACATCGTCGCGGCCATCCGGGAGTTCGGGGCGAGCGGGCACATCCACCAGGTTCACTTCCGCAACACCTCCGCACCGTTACCCGACTTCCACGAGACGTTCCCGGACAACGGCTACGTCGACCTCGTGGCAGTCATGCGCGCATTGGCCGACGTGGGCTTCGACGGCATCGTCGTGCCCGACCATGTGCCGGGCGACGGGCCGGTCGAGGAGGCCTATACGTTCGGGTACATCCGGGCGTTGATACAGGCGTTCGGGTAGCGGGCGACTTTCACGCACTCGCCGTGGCGTAGTCGCGGTTCGTCAAAGACGTCAGCACGTGGTCTTCCCACTTGCCGTTGATTTCGAGATAGGCCTCGGCGAAGCCCTCCCGCACGAAACCGCAACGCTCAAGGACGCGCGGGCTCCGGGCGTTCCGCGGCATGTAGTTGGCTTCGATGCGATGCAGGCCGTACTCAGAGAACATGATCTCCGTGCCCTGCTTGACCACGGTGGTCATGAGCCCGCGGCCCTCCTTTGACTTGGCGACCGAGAACCCCAAGCTGCAGGCCTGAAACGGCCCACGCACGATGTTCGTGAAGTTGCATTCAGCCACCATTCGCCCATCGTCCATCGCGCAAAGATGCAGGGCGGTCTTCTGCAGGAACTGCCGATGCCGCTCGGCGACGAGGTCGCGGATGCTCGCGGCCGAGTAGTAGGCCTCGTCGCGCGCGGGTTCCCAAGGCGCCAGGTGATCCCTGTTCTCGAGATAGTAGTCTCGGAGCAGCGCAGACTCGGGTGGTTCCAGCACCACCATCGGCAAGGGTTCGCTACGGATCACGTGCATCGCTGTCTGCCGGAGGTCGCGAAGTTGTGGCTACACCTACGGCAAGGACGCCGGGGGGCGTTCGACACCGCACGCCGCTGCGACGGCAGCCGCGAACTCCTCGTGCCGCTCGGGGCGCGCCGTGATCACTGGCCCGTCCACCGCCAAGCCAGACGGCTCGAACACCGCTCCGTCCCAGAGGAGATCGGTGTGTCGGCGGACGTCGACCGGCACATCGCGAGCGGTGTAGTTGTGCGCGACTCTCCGGCCCCGCAGGACCCCGGCCAAGGCCAACACGACCACGCCCGCGCAGACGCCCGCCACGACGCCGCCGCCGGCCAGGACTTCCCGCACGATCCGTTTCGCATGCACGTTCTCCGCGATCGTGTCGGGATTGCCTCCGGGCACGAGGAGGCAGCCGATCGTCCCTGCACTGACCTCCTCGTAAGCGAAATCCGGTACGACGGTCACGCCGCTGCGGTCCGTGAAGCAATCGCCGTCCGGTGTCGCCACCTTCACGGCCAGGACCGGATCGAGAAACGAGGCAGCCTGGATCACTTCAAAGAGGATGCATCCCCTGTAAGCAAGGATCAGCGTCTGCATGGCTACCGGGGTCGCACGAGGTCAAGAGGTTAGTACGGCCATCGCATCGTGCAGACCGGCCATCCAGGGCACTCCCGCCATCGCTGCGCGATCGCCTTCCCGGCCAATGGCAGAGGCGAGTGCGGCCTGCATCGCCTCGTCCATCGGGGCATCCGTCGAGAGTCGCCGTGCGGCGGGCAGGACCGTCTGGTAGTCCACGGTCAGGCGCAAGTCGGCACGCGGCAAAACTCCCTCGCCTACTTCCACCTTCTCGTCCGCCACGCGCAGGTACCAGCCGATCCGGCCCTCGCCATCCGGGTCGAGGTGCGCGGGGGGATCCGTAAACACTTCGTTGAACGTAACCTCGACGCCGGTCAAGTCGGCACCCGTGGATTCCCGAAGCAGGTACGCACGGGCCGCAGCAATCCACTCCGTGCTGCAGAACTCGAGCTTGGTCGTATCGTTCACTTGCGCCCCTCTCGACGTCGTCCCGTGACGAACCTTGCACGTTCCTACGTGTCGTCTCAACAACCGCACTCGGTGGTGTGTGCACGTCGCCGGACCGCTGTAAGGCGGACCGCCGATGTGACAGTCCGAATCAGGGCCGGCGGCCGGTCACGGCAAACTGCGGCAGGCTGAACAGGTAGCGTTCGGCATCCACCGCCGCTTCGGCGTCGGCGAGCAACCTGGCGATTTCCGCCGCGGGCATAGCGTCGAACGTGCCCGCGTAGCTCGCCATGTTGTGCAGTACGGCCAAGCTGCCGCCCGTCGTGTCGGCGCCAGCCTGTATGCGGACCTCGACATCCTCGAAACTCGCGTCCAGCAGTTCGCTACGGAGGATCCGACCGATTTCGGGCGTCTTGAATGCCGGGGACGCGGCCCTGAAGAAGCGCTCCGTGTTGGCCCTACCCCAAGGCTCGACGACGACGAAGCCCCAGTCGCTGTCGATGAGGAGCAGTCGCCCACCGGGCTCAAGGACGCGGTGGAACTCAGCGAGGGTGGCGCGCACGTCGGGCACGTACTCAAGGACGTTCTTGCACAGCAGCCGATCGACGGCACCGTCCGGCAACGGGATGCGGCCATTCTCGGGGCCACCCTCGAGAAGGTGGTACGACACGTTCTCGACACCCTCGGCCCGACGCGTGGCGTCGGCAACGAACCGCGCGTTGAGATCAACACCGTACGCGCGACCGCCGGGACCGACCATGCCTGCCATGCCGAGTGCAACGGCTCCTGGGCCGCAACCGTAGTCGAGGACACGGGAGCCGGCACTTAGGTCGAGGGGTTCGAGCATCGCGGCGTGGCCATCGCGCCACTGGAACATGCGCTCGTAGCGCGCCACGCGCTCGTCCTCGATGTCCCGCCAATGGTCGGTGTAGAAGGTGTTCTCGTCCATGGAGCGTCCAAGTTTTCGCGCAGATCCTAACGCGAATCTCCAGCGCAACGCGCCCGTGCCCGTGTAGGAAATCGCCCAAGGCCCGTGTAGGATCGATTTCGCGAGTGTCCGCAATTCACGGGAATCCGCAAATGGAGGAGCGCCGGATTCTGGCGTGGATGTGCGTACTGATCGCCGTGAACCAACTCGGGTTCGGGGCGGTGATTCCCGTTCTGCCCCTGTATGCGCAATCGTTTGGGGTGTCGCAGGCGGCGATCGGCGCCACCGTAGCGGTGTACGGGCTGTCGCGCGTTTTCTTGAGCTTGCCGACCGGTTGGCTCGCTAATCGACTCGGCCGTCGCGCCGCCCTATTGACCGGCGGCCTCGTATCCGCGCTCGGGAACCTGTGGTGCGCCGCCGCAGGCACCTACGAGGAACTCGTCGTCGCACGGTTCCTGGCGGGCGCGGGTGCCGGGATCGTTCTGACGGCCGGCATGATCGTGCTGGCCGACATCACCAGCACCGCGACGCGGGGCCGGTCCATGGCGATCTACCAAGGCGTGTTCCTGTTCGCCGTGGGGATCGGACCGTTCCCCGGGGGCTACCTCGCCGAGCGCTTCGGCCTCGAGGCACCGTTTCTCGTTTACGGCTTCGCCAGCGTCGCGGCGGCCCTGGTCGGCTGGTTCGGCGTGGCCGAGACCCGTGGGATGGATCGTCTTAGCACGTCGCCTAGTGGTGGTGCGGCGTCGACGCCTCGAGCCGCGTCGTTGCGCGAGCAGATGCTATTCCTCGCCGGAAACGTCGGGTTCCTCCTCGTCTGCCTGATCGGACTGGTCAACGCCGCCGCTCGGACGGGAGCCTTGTTCAGTATCGTGCCTGTACTAGCGCGCGATCGCCTCGCGCTGACGGCGAGCGAAATCGGCTTCGGCTTCGCGCTCGGGAGCATCATCGGGCTCGCCATAACCTACCCCGCCGGAGCGCTTGTGGATCACTACGGCCGCAAGGCCGTGATCGTTCCCGCGACCGTACTGACGGGCTTTTCCATGCTCGCGTTCAGCATCGCCCCGAGCTACTTCTGGTTCCTGTTCGCGACCGGACTCTGGGGCGGCGCCAGCGCCGCATCTGGCGCAGCACCCGCGGCCTACGCGGCCGACTCCGCGCCTGGTGGGATGAATGCCGCTGCCATGGGCGGCTACCGCATGCTGAGCGACATGGGGTACGTCCTCGGGCCGATCCTGCTCGGCGTGCTCGCCGACATGCAGGGCCTCGATGCGCCAATGTGGATCGCGGCCACGGGACTGGTCGTGACGGCAGTGCTGTTCGGCATGATCGCGCCGGAGACGCACTCAGCGCGGCGGGGACCTCCCGCGCGCTAGCCACGGCGACGACAGTGTCAGGGCGCTACGCATAGTTCGGGGTCCGGCGGTGCGATGTGCGATCCTGGAGGGAAGAGTGCCAATGCTGCCGACCGGCGTGTCGCGAGTGGTGGTCGAATGAGACTCCCTCGCCGACCAGCCACGTCCAGGCACTCAGCTGGATGGACGCCGGCTGGCGGGTCGACACCGTACGGCTCCGCGCCAAGCAGGTCCGCTTCACCCGGACCCCGAAGGAAAACTGACGTCGATGTCCGAGACTTCCGGTTCGAGCGCACATGGTGGATCGCGCTGAAGTGACGAACGGACCGGATTGCCGATTCGTGAGCGTTGCCGGTATCGTGGTTCGAGTGAATCACCCGCGAACATGGGCGCAGGTCCAATGACCCGAAGGCGACTGACCATCTTGCTGGTCCTGGCATTTCTCGCCGTTGCCGCGTTGGCGCCGTTTCTGGGCGGCTCCATGATCTGGCACTTGGGCGGGGCGCACGGCCTCGACATCCAAGGACAGGCAACCGCGACCGGCCGCCCCGCGGGCACCGTGGACCTCGGGCATGGCTGGACGCACTACGGCGGCGATGCCGGAGGCCACCGTTACAGCCAGGCGGACCAGATCGACGTGCACAACGTCGACCGGCTCGCGCCGGCTTGGCAGTACCGGACCGGTGACATGACAGCCAGGGCGGCTCACATGAGCCAAGCCGCCACCGAAGGCACTCCGATTCTGGCGGACGGTTCGCTGGTCTTCTGCACGCCCTTCAACGAGGTCATCGCGCTGGACCCGGGCACCGGCGCGGAGCGCTGGCGGTTCGATGCCGAAATCGACCTGCAACAGTTTCCCGCCAACCAGTTCGTCTGCCGCGGTGTCGCCCATTGGCGGGAGAGTGAATCCTCCGAGCCCTGTTCCGGCCGCGTCTTCATGGGCACGAACGACGCGCGCCTGGTCGCCGTCGACGCCGCCACCGGCAGGCGGTGCCCCGCATTCGGCGACAACGGGGAGGTGTGGATCGACCCCGGCAAGGCGCTGATCTGGCCGGGGGAGTTCCAGATCACCTCGCCGCCGGTGACCGTCGGCGACACGGTGGTCGTGGGGTCGGCGATCGCGGACAACGCCCGCGTGGCGGCGCCGACGGGCTCCGTGCGCGCGTTCGACGCCAGGACAGGCGCGCCCCGCTGGGACTGGGACCCGATTCCGCGCACGGCGGGCGAGCCGGCCTCGTCGAGCTGGCAGGGGTCGCAACCACCCGTTGAAGGGCACGCCAACGTCTGGGCGCCCATGTCCGTGGACGAGGAACGCGGCCTGGTCTTCGTGCCGACCAGCAGTCCCAGCCCGGACTTCTTCGGCGGCCTGCGCCCCGGCGACAACCGCCATGCCAACTCGGTCGTCGCGCTGGACGCAACGACGGGCCGGGTCCGGTGGAGTTTCCAGACGGTGCACCACGATGTCTGGGACTACGACCTGCCGGCCCAGCCGGGCCTGTACTCGGTGTGGCGGGACGGCCGCGTTCACGAGGTGGTGGCCCAGGTGACCAAGACCGGCCTGCTGTTCGTGCTCGACCGCGACACGGGCGAGCCGTTCCTGCCCGTCGAAGAGCGTCCCGTCAACCAGCAGGGGGCGCCCGGCGAGCGGCTCTCGCCGACCCAGCCGTTCCCGGTCGCGACGCCGCCCGTCGTCCCGAACCGCCTGACGCCGGACGATGCCTTCGGAGTGACCTGGTTCGACCGCGAATACTGCCGCCGACGCATCGCGGACTCGGTGGCCGACGGACTGTTCACGCCGCCTTCCGAGCAGGGAACCCTCCTCTTTCCTTTCAACGGCGGGGGTGCGAACTGGGGCAGTGCCGCCTACGACCCGGGCCGGAACCTGCTGGTCGTCAACATGAACAGCCTTGCGCACCACATCCAGCTCATCCCGGCCGACAGCCTCGGCGAGGCGCGCGAGGTGTTCCACGACCAGGAGGTCGCCCCGCAGACGGGAGCGCCGTTCGGCGTAAAGCGCGAACTGCTGCTGTCGCCGCTGGGCATACCCTGCACGCCCCCGCCCTGGGGCGTGCTCGCGGGCATCGATCTGGCCAGCGGGGAAATCGTCTGGCGCAGGCCGATCGGCGACGTGGCCGGCATTCGCTTGGGAACGCCGACGCTCGGCGGCCCCATCGTCACCGCCGGAGGCCTTGTTTTCATCGCGGCGAGTGCCGTCGACCGTTTTCTGCGCGCATTCGACATCGTCACCGGCGAGGAGCTGTGGCGCTGGCAACTGCCCGCGGGCGGCCAGACCACGCCCATGAGCTACGTCTGGGAAGGCCGCCAATACATCCTGATCTACGCGGGGGGCAACCCAAGATCGGGTACGCGGTTGGGCGATACGCTGGTGGCCTTCGCGCTGCGCTGAACGGCCGCCGATCCTTGAGGAGTGCAGTCCGGATGGCGAAACCAACCGCAAGCATTCATCGGACTCGGCGCCATGGGGTACCCCGTGGCAGGGCATCTCGCGACCGTCGGCTGCCCCATGCGTGTCTGCAACGGTCGTCTTGGTGCCGAAGAGATGCGTCGGCAGTCCGAGTAATTCCATGCAAACCAACGCATTACCAATTGCGGTAGCTCACGTTTCCACAACTCGGCCTATGCACCATCTTGCACTTCAACGCAAACCAATGCAAGCTTCAAAGTGCTACGCCTAGTGCTACGCGAATTCACGCCCCCACATGCCTTCGAGACACAGAAACGAACTCACCGCCGCCTTCGTCCGCACCGTCAAGGCCGACTCCCGCGTACGCACCTACGGCGACGGGCGCGGCCACTACGGCCTCACGCTGATCGTCCAGCCCAACGGTGTCAAGCGCTGGTACCAGCGCCTGCGCATCAAGGGCAGGCCCGCCAACATAGGCCTCGGCGGCTACCCGCTCGTCACCCTCGCCGAAGCCCGCGCCCGCGCCCTCGAGAACGCCCGGATCGCCAGCACTGGGCGCGATCCCCGGCAGGCACGGCAACGCCGCATCCCCACCGTCGCCGAAACCATGGAGGCCGTCATCCGGCGCGACGCGCCCACCTGGCGCGATGCCGAACGGACCACCCGCGAGTGGCGCAACGGCCTCGGCCGACACGCCGCCGCCATCATGGACCTGCGCGTGGACGCCGTCACCAGCGCGGACTGCATCGGCGTGCTCCGCGACCTCTGGCAAAGCAAGCGCGAGACCGCCATGAAGATCAAGCACCGCCTGTCCGCGGTCTTCAAGCTCGCCGTCGCCGAAGGGCACCGGCCCGACAACCCGCTCGACGTCGCCAGCGCCGCCCTCCCGACCCGTCGCGGCGATGCGCAGCGGTCGCGCGCCCAGTCGGCCCTTCCGCACGGCGAGGTCCGCACAGCCCTCGCGACCGTCAACCACACCGACGCCTGGACCGGCACCAAGCTCGCCTTCCGCTTCCTCGTGCTCACCGCAGCCCGAAGCGGCGAGGTGCGCGGCGCCCTCTGGTCGGAGATCGACCCAGACATGGAACTGTGGGTGATCCCGGGCACGCGCATGAAGGCCGGTGCCGAGCACCGCGTCCCGCTGAGTTCCGCGGCCATGGCCGTGCTCGCCGAAGCGCACGACATCGCCGACCACACGGGGCTCCTCTTCCCCAGCGTCACGGGCAAGCCGATGAGCGACACGACCTTGAGCAAACTGCTCAAGGAGAACAAGGTCGGCGCCGTCCCCCACGGCTTCCGCTCCTCGTTCCGCGACTGGGCGGCGGAGCGCACGTCGTTCCACCGCGAAATCGTCGAAGCCGCCCTCGCGCACAAGGTCGCCAACAAGGTCGAAGCGGCCTACTTCCGGACGGACCTCCTCGAAAAGCGCAGGGAGCTCATGCAGCAATGGGCGGACTATCTCACAGCCCCTTGAGACGCCGCCCGGGGCATGCTCCGCGAAGCGCGCACCTTTCAGCTGCCAGACGCGAGCGGCCAAGGCCGCCACACCGTGTCCGCAGCGCTCCGGCCGCAGGCCGAACCCGGCACGCGATCTCGGCCGCGGCCTCTGGACCGGCACCCGGCAGCCGCAAGCCCGTTCGCGCCAAGGTCACGTGGTGGCGACCACATGCCGACCCCCTGTCGTGCCGCCTCCCGTGCATGGACAATTACCCGGTGCCGCGCATGGAGGACGAAGGTGTGTCTGACGGTCTTGGAAACACGGCCCGGGCCGCTCCCCACGCACGCGCGCAGGACGCCAAGCGCCACGGCGAGCGGCCGGCACGAGGCCGCGGGTGAGAATCCCCCGGCTGTGGCACTTCGGGGCAAGGCGGCCCAGGACCGAGTCCGCGATTTTCGAGGACCTCAAGCGCCTCTGCCGGTCCCGCGGCTACGCGCACACGATCGCGGCGTACTGGATGCGGGGGAACATGCTTCCGTCGCACGGCGGCGTCGCGACCGCCGAGAGCGTGCGCGCCCTGGGCGGGGGGCTGACCAGGCGCGAAATCGACATCCTGGCCGGCCTCGCCGTCCAAGGGAATCTGGATCTCGCGAAACCCAGGCCCTCCGCCACGCGGAGACACATGAAGAAGACGGCGAGACTCATGGCGGAGTTGCACGACGTCATCGGCGAGCCGCTTGCGCCCTCCTCCCGCGCCGGCGGAAAGGGGCTCGGCGAAGCTCTGCGCGAACCCATCATCTACGGCCCCGAGTCCGCCTACGAGTCGCAGTACCTGGACCTGGCCGTCGACCGGTACGCGGCCGACAACGCGTGGCTTTCGACCACTCGGGGCTTCTCCATCGAGGACGCCGTCGCGGTGGCCAAGGCGGTCATCTCGGTCCGCGCCCCCGCGATGGAGGGAGTGCTGCGCCAGCGGTCGATTCAGCCCTCGCGCCGCGACCTGCTCGAACCCTTCGTCCTCGCGGCGGCCGAGGTCGCCGCGGCTTGCGAACTGGACGAACGCACGACCGGCGCGGTCCTCGACGCCTTCGTCCTGCGGGACACGAACGACGCCTTCGCCACGGCCAGCGACTTCAACGGCATCGCCGCAACGCCGCTCGTGCGGGTGGCTGCCGGACGCTACCTGCTGTTCCAAAACACCACGCTTTGCGAGGCCGTCTACACGACGCCCTCGTACTGGATGGCCAACGACGCAAACTACCGCGACACGCACGCCGACCATCGCGGACGGTTCACGGAGCGTTTCTGCGCCAAGCGGCTCTCGGCGGTCTTCGGGCCCGGCCGGGTGTTCGCCAACGTGACGATCGTCGCCGGCAAGCGGACGCTCGGCGAAGTGGACGTTCTCGTGCTCTACGGCGACCGGGCCATCGTCGTGCAGGCGAAATCGAAGCGTCTCACCGTCAAGGCGCGCAAGGGCGACCTGCGCCAGGCGACGGACGACTTCGGCAAGGCCGTGCAGGACGCGTACGATCAGGCGTACTCGTGCGCGCAGCACCTGCTCGAGGGGAACTGCGCCTTGCGCCTGCAGGGCGGCGGCCGGCCGCCCGTTCGGCGTCAGCTCAAGGAGGCGTACATCGTCTGCGCGGTGTCGGACCCGTACCCAGCCCTGACGTTCCAGGCCAGCCACTTCCTCCGGTACCGGCGCACCGACCGAATCCAGCCGCCGCTGGTCGCCGACGTCTTCCTCATCGACGTGCTCGCCGAGATGCTGGCGACGCCGCTGTAATTCCTGAGCTACCTGGACCGCCGGGTGAACTACCACGAGAGCATTCTCGCGCCCGACGAGCTCGGCGTGCTCGCGGTGCACCTGCGCGAGAACCTCTGGATCGACCGCGACACGGACATGCTGGCGATCCTCGACCAGGCCACCCCGGACCTGGATCTGGCGATGATGGTCCGACGCGCCGGGATGCCGGGCAAAGCGACGCCGGACGGGATCCTCACGCGAATGAAGAGCACGGTGATCGGGACGGTTCTCGCGCAGATCGAAAAGCAACCGGATCCGGCCGCCCTGGAACTCGGGCTCGTGCTTCTGAAGCTGTCGGAGAACGTGGTCGATGGGGTCGACAAGGCCATCGACACGTGGCGCCAGCAAGGCCGGCGCACGGGACTGCACGGGATCGGCATGCTGATGCGCGACCTCGACGCGGGTCTGACGATCCAGGCGAACACGCTCCCCGCAGCGCGTGCCAGGAAATACCTGGCCGACGTGTGCCACGTGCGAAAGTACGAAGGCCGGGTATCGACCTGGTTCGGCATTGGCTTGGACGGACGGGACTTCGCCACGCTCCGCCACGTCGTACTCATCGCCTACGAGTGGCAGCCGGACGAACACCTTGCCGCGGCCGTGCCCGCGTACCCGGCCAGGAAACGCGTCGACGGCGGCGCGGCCCCGCCGCGGTGACCGTCCCGGGGGGGCCGCGGGACCTGCGCAGCATCGAACGGCCAACGCGCGTCGTCGAAAACGGCAAGGCCGGCGCAGCAAGCAGGGAACGAAGCTCAACACTCTCGCATCCGGGCCGTTGCATCCGAGGCGCGCCGACGGCGGGACGCCGACGCCCTCGGAGCAGGGCAGGAAGGCACCGGCCCGCGAACCGCAGCGAACGCGTTGCGACTGCGCCGGACGATTCGGGCCAGACCCTCAAAGGGCTGCGACGGCCGCCACCGCCGCGACCACCGCCGCGATGAACGTCAAGGTCGCGAACGTCAGCAACAGGGTGTCCCGGACCGCCGTGCCTTTCATCTGGCGGTTGAGTTCCCGCTGTCCTTCCTCGAGCGCCCGCAGAGCCTCGATCGTGACGACGTTGTGATCGTCCTGGACGGCATTCCTGTCCAGTTGGTTCCGGCACATGGCGCCGAGCGCGACTTCGACTCTCGCGAAGGGCGAGTCCGGCACCCAGGCCATCATCTCCGCCGCATCCTCCAAGTCCGTCGCCATACGCCCTGCCCCCGCCAGTCCTGCCTGCCCGGCCGAGCGGCCTTCCACCGCCACGGCACCCGGTCGACACCGTACAGCATCACAGCACCTCCCCGCGACATCGCCGGGCCACCACGCCGCAGCGCGGCCCATGTCCGCACATCCGTCTCGCGCGCTCTCATGGCCGCCTTGCCCTTGGATAGGCTTCACCGGTTCTACGGCTGTCCGACGTCCCTGGCAATCGTCCGAACCCAATCGAGCATACGAGCCTTGTTCGCGCCGCGGGGGGCCGGGTAGTCGAACAACAGCGTGTGCCGGGGCTCGGGCGGCACCTGACGGGCGCCGATGAACCGGAGCGGCGTATTGACGCCTAGGGCGTCCCGCAATCCATGGAGCGAACTCTCGCACGCGGTCGCGAGAGGACTGATTCGGGCATCCCGGCCCCAACCGGCGACGATCGGCAGCGCAAGGGGCCCAGCCCTTGCCGCCAACTCGTCGCGGCGAATCGACGACAGGATCGAATCCGCCGGGACGGCTTCGTCCCGCACGCCGGCCAGGAATGTCCGACTGTTCGATTCGCGGATGTCGGACAGGTTCAGGACGCGTACGTGAGACAAACCGACGCGCGCCATCACTCGCATGATCTGGTACTGAACCTTGTCCGGATAGGCTTGCACGAGGCTCGACCTCGCGTCCATGCCGATCGCCCGGGCCGCAACGCGGTTGCCGGCGTAGCCGCGGTCTCCCCATCTGTACGACGAGCCTGGATTCATCATGAAGACGAGGATCTCGGGAGGCCGGTCCAGAAGGGCCCCACCACGTTCCCGGACACGCGCGACTCGAACGATCTCCAGCGTCGACCGGCAACGCAGCTCGTCTCCTTCGGCGCGGCGCAGGCGATAGAAGTGGCCGTAGGCTTCGAATCGTTTGCGCAGTTCTTTCGGAGCCATGAACTTGCACATCCGTGCATGCACCCTGTCGACGCACTTGACTGCGCGGCAGTGCAACCTACCACACGCCGCGCGGCCGCGGAGGCACGGCTCGGCGGACAACGAACACGCTTCCTTCCCCGTCTCGCGCAGGTCGCCCAGCTCCTGACGATGCCCTTATGCGCTGTCTCGAGGCCACCAAGTACCGGCAGCGACCGAACCGTTTCCTTCGGCGACTCCAGAACCGGAGGTCACGGCCTTTCAAGGGCACGCGACCCGTGTCGCGGCGGCCATACGCCAATAAAATTGCGTGAAATCAATAATTTGATTGCTTCATAGTTGGCGCAGCAGCCGCGCTCCCGGGCGTTCCCCAGGCATGGATCAGGCCGGGCGGTTCCGTGCCATGCTCCCGCCCTTGTCGCCAACCGAAACCCACGCCGGCACCGCCAACGACCTCGGGATCGGCATCGGCTCCCAAGTGAACAAGGACCTGCTCTCCTACCCCGTCGCGCGCGCCGTCACCGATGCCGGAAGCTACCACTCGGTTCTTCACTTTGTCTGCGAGTTCACGTTCGTTACGTTTGACGGCCAGGTCGCGCGCGTCCTCCCACCGCAAGCGTTCGCACAAGCCGGTCCGTGCAGCGAACTCGGCAACCGTACTGAGTGCGGCACCGCTGTCGTTTCAGTTACGTTCCGTAGGCATGCCGCCTGTGGTCGACATCGCCCAACAGCGTAGAACACCTCGGCGGATCGCCGATGCGGTCTTCCCCGCTTTCGACATGCGCCAGCAACTCCGGGCGCCGACGGTTGGGCAACTTGGGACTCTTCCGGCGGCGCTTGGCCCGCGCCGGTGACAAACTTGGCCCCGCAATCCTCCGTTCCCCCGCTGCTCGAAAGCCCCCAATGGTGGTCCTGCGCCTTGGCGTCTCTAGTGGAGCATTGCTCGCGAGTGGCACCACCTTTAGCTTACACGCTCCCGAATTCAAGGCAACGCACTGAGGCGGCGACCGTCAAGCGTCTTGCAGGCCAACTCCTTCTACAACGCCACGTACGACTTCCTCTGCTACCACGTTGTCCGGCCCGGGCACCGCGTCGTGCTCGGGTCTGCCCCGGATCGGGTCTGCCGTTTCTGCGGCCCTGGCGAGCCCCAGGCTTCGTTCAGAAGCAAGGCGCATGCCATTCCCGAAGCGCTCGGCAACAAGAGCCTGTTCACAAACTGGGAATGCGACGAGTGCAACCACTTTTTCGGTACTGGCATCGAAAACGACCTAGGCGCACGCGCGAAGCAGGACCGGACGTTCAGCCGAATCTCAGGGAAGACAAGCGTTCCTTCCCTCAAGCGACACGGCTCCACCGACCACGCTTGGCGCATCGACGTCGAGCAGGGCACTTTTCGCAGCTCGGACCACGAGCACGATCCGATGGTCGACATCGTCTGGGAGAAGAACCAGCTCAAGCTCGTTGTCACCCGCGACGCGTATACGCCTCTGGCCGTCATCAAGGCTTTCGTCCGAATCGGGTTGACTCTGCTGCCGCCGGACGAACTCGCGAGCTTTACCGATGCCTTGCGTTGGATCATGGACCCCCACCATGCCGGGCCACGCCAAGGCGCATACCTGCGTTCGTCACGTTTCAGCCGCGTCCCGTCTGGGCCGGCTTGGTCCCTCTGCCGATGACGACCTTCGTTCCCGATCCCGCCCGGTACGGTCATCCCCATAGCGAGCCCCTCGATCTGTTCGACACGACGCCGATCACGGGCGAACCGGTGCACATGGCTTTGCGCTACGACAGCATCGTGCCTGTTCATCACGCCAACCGCCAAGCCGGCAAAGCACCATCGAACCGTACACCCGTCCCTGCCCCCCGCGCCCCCCGGCCACGCGGGACGACGGGAGTCGCACCTCATTGGCCGCGGGGAGCGGTCCCCAAGGGAACCTCCTCCGCGCACCCGTCCCGGCCAGGCCGCGTTCCTAGTCCACGTCGCCGTCGTCCACCGGCGGGATCTCGCCGTGCAGCACAACCCACCGATCGCACGACGCGCCGCGGACCACGAGCATCTGGTCGACATCGCGGTCCCAGAGCGCCGTCACGCGCTCGCGCACGCCCCTCTGGCCCCGCGCGGCGCCGAACAACCGTTCGACGCGCTCGAACTGCACCTGGTCCATGACCGCCCGCTGCAACTCCAGCACGACGACCCGGTTGCCGTAGCGGTACTCCACCACGCGCACGTCGCCGTTCCGATGCTCCTCGCAGCCAACCACGTAGAACACCGCTTCCGCGACGGCCTCCGCCGATTGCCCCGGACAAGCCACGACTTCGCCCATGAACTCCTTCATGTGCCATCTCCTCTTCGATTGTCATGCTGAGGACCGGTCGGTCCCCACTGGGATGCCCGCGCAAATCGCGGGCTTCTCGGTGCCCCGTACCATAGCACCACCGCTCAACAGCGCGCAGCGGCCAAGGCTCCGTCGACGCCCCGCGCGTCACCGGAACTCATCAGCACCATCCGCCGGACCATCATCCCTTGACATCGACACGACCTACCGTATGTTGCCCACGTTCCCAAGCAGCCGCCGACACCCATGACTGCCTCCGACGGTCCCTCACCTCCGATTCCGCCCCACGCGCGACAGTCGGGGACGACCCGCGTTGACGACCAGTGCGGTCAGACTCGAAGGTGCCAATGCCGCCCCGAGGCCGGGGCCCGCGCGCGCCCATGGTCCCCCGACACTCCTCGCCCCCGGCCCGCCCGCACGCGACAGCGACGGTGCTAGTTCCCATGCCTGAAACGCACGCCACCGGCGGTGGCGGCGATGCCACCGCCGCCGGCATCGACTTCCAAGCCGTGCTCGGCACGATCGCCTACGTCCATCTCATACGCGGGACACCGGTCGCCTGGAACCGTGACTGGACCGCGTCGCCACCCACGGCCATCGGCTTCGAAACCCGTGGACCCGGCGACGACATCCAGCTCGAACTCGCCGACGGTACGGCGGTGGAAATTCAAGCCAAGAAGCGTCTGACCGCCTCCACCAGATTCTGGTCGGCGCTCTTCAGTCTCTGCGAAGGCATCGCCTCGAAGCGTTGCGACTACGCGGTCCTTGCGGTCGGACCCCTGTCGAGCGCGCCGGTCAAGGACGGCTACGCCCGTGCACTACACCGACTCGGCACCGCGAGTCGTTCGCCCCCATCGCGCCCGCAAGCCGAACTCCAGAACCGACTCGAACACGAGGGGTACGGCGTCGGAATCTGTTCGCGCCTGCGCATCAAGACGATCTCTGCCCTGCCTGATGTTGCCGGTGCGATCGACACCGCACGCACGGAGCTTGCGCACCTGTGCGCCGATCGCGAGCAGGAACCGGCCGCATGGGACGCCCTCTACCGGGACGCAATGGCTGCCACCTCGAACCGCGAACGCAGAACCCTCCCCGACCTTCTCACCGTATTGCGGGCATCCAACGTCAAAGTGTCGACAGCCACCAACGACTCGCCCGGCGGTGTGGCCCACGCCATCCAGGAGTGGACTCTTTCCCGGACAGAGCGCTTCCAGGTCTTGGGCATGCCTCGCCTCCTACCAACCGACCGGGCGTGGCTCCCACTTCGCGCCTTCGTCCGAGACAGCCGCTCAAGCGAACATTCCTCCGTCGAGGAAGCACTGGCCGCATACCAGGCCATCGGCGATGAGTCGACTCGCACCCTGGACCAAGTCGATGCGAGGACCATAGGCACCTTTCGTAGACTGTGCGTCATCGTCGGCGGTCCGGGCAGCGGCAAGTCCCTGCTTCTAGATGTTCTTGCCCGCGACTTCGCCAAGGACTCCTTCGTCACGCTGCGTGTCCGTCTGCGAGATCTCGCCACTCGCATAGCTGCCATGGGATGCACCGTCGAGGAAGGCATCCTCGCCCTCGGACTCGCCAATAGCGGTGTGCAGCCTGCGCACTTCCGCGCAGCCGCACTGCAGGACCTTGTCGTTCTCTGCGATGGTCTCGACGAGTGCGGATCCGCGCAGTCTGCCATCGCATCGGGCCTGCGCGAACTCGCCGCGTCCCATTCGTCCTACCGGATCATCGTTACTACGAGGCCATTCGGATACATCACAAGTGAACTGGACGCATGGCGCCGCTACGAGATCGCCGCCCTTTCCGAGTCCAAAGTGCCCAATTACTTGGAGATCCTATGCCGCGCTGCCCTTGAACCCGACGACGATCGTCAAGACTCGGTAGCAGCCCGCATCGACGCCTACCTGGGTCAGAACAACGTCATGGGCACCTTGGCCCGCGCCCCTCTCCTGTTGGGCTTCGCCGCATCGCTGTGCCTCAGGTCGCGGCAACCGGGCACGAGCAAGTCAGACCTCTACGCCCGAATCTTCAGGATGATCGACCAGACTCCCCCGCATGCCACGGCTTCCCCGGTACCGGCACAAGCCGCACGCGACTCCGTTCTGAACCAACTCGGCTGGCTCAGCACCGCCTCTCCCACCTGCTCCGCGAGCGAGATCGAGAGCCGCTGCGTCGAGCGGCTCGTTGCCATGGGGGCTCAACGCCTCCAGGCCGCCACGGACGTCGAGCGGTCCCTCGACTACTGGGAACGTGCGGGCCTTGTCGAGCGCCTGCGCCATGCCGACATCGAACTGATTGCCTTCGTCCACAAAACCTGCGGCGAGTTCGCCGCCGCGCGCCACCTGGCCGACGTCGGCGCAAAGAAAGCCCGAGAGATCATCCGAGACGAACTGACGAACCCGGACTCGTTGGAGATCCTCGATTTCGCCACGCAGACCCCCCTGGCAACGACCATGGCCGAAATGCTCATGGCCGAGTTCGAAGCTCGCGAACCGGACCCGAAAGTTCTCGACCGCCTGTTCCCGATCATCGCCCGGCCCGAGACGTCGCTCCCCGAGCCAGACCGTACCTCGCTTCTCGAGCGGGTGTTCCAACTCGCCATGTCCGAGGATCGTCGGAAGGCCTATCGAGCCGGTGCTCGTCTCGCGCGCAGCGACCTCAGCAAGTTCCCGAAAGCCGCCGACATGGCGGAGAGCCTGCTTCGGGCGCCCGCCGAGTGGTCGCGCCTCATCGGATTGGCAGTCCTCGCCCAACGCTTCCCGGAGCGTCTGGACCTCGACCTCCTCGACGACACCTTCCACCACTTCCTGGACCGCAGCCGCGACGAGGGTTTCTTCGTCTTCGAGAAACGCACGGTTCTCGGTCCCGTCCGCGATCGCGCGGTCTTCGAGGAGTTCGTCCTAGGCGCATCAAGGTGCCTTCTCTCCACGGGCGACACGGCGCGACAGGATCGCACCGTCACGGCAGTGCGTGCGATCCGGAACCAACTCACCGTTGGCTTCGCCATGCGCTTCGACGCCCTCCTGAAGGAGTTCGACCGCGCGGACGATGCCGCAGAAAAAGCCGCGACCAGATGGCGACCGTTGTTCGAACCCATTGTCCCCTTGGTGCCCACCGGGTTGGACGGTCAGACCGCCACGGTCTTGCGCGACGTCGCGGCCGCCTTCGTGCGTGGTCCGTCGGGGGCTCCGCCGAAGACCGGTTTCAAGTTCCTGTCCGCGTTCATGGGCATGGCGGGCGTGCTCGAGGCCTACCCAAACGACTTCCGCCGCTGGTCGTCGGAAGCCTCGACGCTGGCCGATGTGCACGCTGCGCTTCGGGACGCGGCGTCGGTGTTCGGCCTTTCCAAGGAGCGGCTGGCCGTCGAGGCACTGCGAGCGGTCGATTCGATCGGAGCCCTCGACGACCAGAACCCGAAACGCGCCGCATACGACCTCTTCCCCGATGTCGATCCTCCCGAAGCCGACTGGAACCGTGCACAGCGCCTGAGCACCGACGTTCGACTGCTTGAGCGGCTAGTACATCATCCCGCCAGCTGGATGGGCCGCCTCGCCGCCGAAATCCTCGACCAACAGCTCAACTCGTCAACGCGTGCATCCGCCTGCAGGCGAATCCTCGCCACCGGCACGGGCGACGCAGTGCATTTGGGCGGCGCTCTGGCATTGGAGTTACCCGACCAGGAAGGCTGCCGCTTGATCCTGCGCCGCCTCGAGGGACCCTCCACCGCAGGCATGTACCACCTTTTCGGCCTGCTCGCCCAAACGCTGCCAATACTCCACTCCTCGTATCGTCCCGCACTTGAAAACGGCCTGTTCCATTGCGGCTCCATGGCCGCGGCGGCGGCAGCGCGCTGGTGTCACGCCGCAGGCAGCCCGAACAACGATTGGCTGGCACCCCTGCTACACCGCGCCCTGCAACATTGGTTGGACCACGAGGATGATCCGGGCCCCATCTACCACCCGCCCGGAAGCCCAAGGGAATCCCTACTTCATGCCCTGTGCGACATAGGCGGCGCAGATCCGTCCATGCTTGCCAGCCTCACCACGCACCGCCGCCACGACGTCGGCGGCACCGCAGTCAAGTGCCTCGTTCGACTCGCCATCCGGTCCGCCGACACAAGGACCGCGCTCGTCGACATGGTCGTCGGCAGACGCTTCGAACCCGAGCTCTGCGACACACTCATTGACAAGGACATCCCTTTCGAACGCGATGAGTTGACCGCAATGTCCGCATTGGCCGACGACCCTGATCCTGATTTCCGCACAATGGCACTCAGCCGCATCCTCAACCACCCCCGCATGGATCGGACTGCGGCAGCCGAAGTTGCCCGGACAATGACGCAAGACGGCGACGCCAATGTCCGCGACGCCGCCTACCGGCTGCTCGACCCCAATCCAGAGCCCGCCTGACCCGCGCGATTCACTCGCCTTTGAATTTGCGCCCCCTCGACCCTCCACGGCTCCGAACGGCGCGCATCGGACCCCCGTTCTCCAACACCCATTCCTCGGCGTCACCGGCAGACGTGACCAATTCATGCCGCCGCCGCATGGCGACACCGATTTCGAACTCGTCTAGACGAGCACGTGCTTCTTCGGTCACCCGCCACGCCATCGTCCGCGCCCGTCGTGGCCGTCGTCCTTCGCGGCTGCCTGTCCGCAGGCAGGATCGACATCCCGGTCGGCGTCGCGGACCCGCTGATTGACGAAGCGGGCCCCAAGGCCCGCGATTCCGAGCACGGATTCTCTTTGCCCGTCGACGAGGACTACGCGCTCTCCCCACCACCGGCATCAACAGGACGATCTCCAGCAGAGGCTGTCGACCAGGCCACGCGCAGTGCGGCCGCTTGAAGTCGCCCTCGCGCCGGCACGGCGAAAGCGAACGACCTCGGAATCGGGACCGGCTCCCAAGTGGCCACCGTCGCCCGGATGCCCGCGACCAACCAGCCCGTGGCCACGGGGCTCGCGCCCGCCCCGCGTATCCGTCATCGGCCCCGCTACGCCGACATCTACGAAACGGAATCGCTGGACCTCGCGCGTTGTCGAACATCGAACGCGCCACAACCCGGATGTTCAAGCAGATTCTCGGCGAAATGGACAAGGACCTGCTCCCCTACCCCGTCGTGCGCACCATCAACAAGGCCCGACGCGACCACTCGGTCTGCGCGCTGATCGACGGACTGATCGGAGCCGCCAAACGCCGTCACGACTGACTCGCAGCACCCGGAACGCTCCACTTGCCGCCAAACGAGCCGGAAACCGACTCCCAAAGTCGACGGCAACCCGCTCAACGAACCCTGCCGATGTCGGCATCCACGGCGGCAGACCGAAGTCGTCCCGGCTCTCGGGTCAGCGAAGCGACCAGCGTTTCGGCCATGACGTCCAGTTCCCGGGACGGGCTCCCGCGGGTCCCGGGTCGGATTTGCGGACAAGCGTCGTGCCTCGTGCCCGCAAGCTTGACTTCCCTTCCCGACTCCGCCCAACATCCGCTCCCGACAGAGCAACGTAGGTACCCGCGCCCTTCGAAGCCGGGTTGCCTGCCAAATGCAACAGCCCAACCCGGCGAGGGAGTAGCTACCCGTGCCGAAGGCGAATAGGCGGGAGTGCCGTACTACCTACGTGCTCTGTCAACGGCCCGGCACCCGCGCCGGGAACCGAACGGTCGACGGGAGAAGGCACAGCGTGGATAACCCTCGCCCGGCCGCTGGCCGCATCGTTCCGAACGAGATCGACGGAGCCCGAACGGAGGGCTTCCAACCGCGTCGGGGGACAACGAAGCCCGGGCCGTTCGGCTTGGCGTCCAGCGCGGTCCCGGCGGACGACGGCAAGCCATCCCACGTGGCGATTGCCGACGCGGACGACCACACGGGCCCCGGCCTAGAACCCGAAACGGACGACGGCATGCTCCGCGTCAAGACCGACGATGCGGTCGCCGCCTTCCCGTTCGGGGCATCGCGCATGCCCATTGCCGCGTCGACCGGAAGAACCGGACCGCCCGGGAGGATCCGCACCCACGGTCGAGCCGACGTCAGGCCGAACGCGACGCCTGGGCGATGCCGCCTGATTCGGCGCGGACGACGGGCGAAGCCGCGCCGCGGCCCGCGCTCTATCGCCTGCGGCGACCAAGCCCGCACGCGGTCTTGGCCCTGGCGGGTGACGATCGCTTTCGCTTCCGCCCTCCGGGCGGCGACACCGCCGGGGCAACAGCTCGTCCCGCCCGGCGCGCCCCGTCGCCGGAGCGTCCGGCGGTCGAGCCGGCGCACCAATTCCGTGCAATACTCGCCGCCTATGCCGCCAACCACCATCCGCCGGGCCGACGCACGGCTCCCGATGCCCAGTCCGCACGGGAGCCGGGCCACGGGCCCGTCGCCGTCCGCTGCCGGACTCCACCTGATCCCGCGCCCGACGCGGTCGCCCGCGCCCGTCTCGGCCAATTCCCGCCAGTGCTTGCAATGGACGGGACGAACGTGCGCCGTGCGCCGCGCCGGGCGGGGATCACCTATGTCAATCGATCCGGCTGGCCACTCCTTCGCCCACAACCGCTCGCCCAGGGCGCGCCTCTCCCGCTCCGGACCTTAGCCCGAGCAGGTCTCCTTGCGCCGCCGACGCGCGGAGCGCGACCCCGCCCCCACGCAACGCGACCGCGCGCACGCCACGCACGACGCGGACGTTCGACGCCCCGGTCCGCACGACGCGGCATCCTCCAACCTGTCGCGGCCACGCTGCAACGCCGCCTTCGACCCCCGGAAAACTACCAGCCTCCCACCGCGCGCTCAACCCGCCTCCCCGTACCGGCGCAACCGGCGCCCCGACCACGCGCCCGGAGCGACGCAGCGCCCGATCCCCGTCGGTTGCACGGCCGTGCCGCCCGGGTTCCGCACGAGCCGCCTCAGACGGCCTATGTGCAGCGGTGCCCGGTGCCGACCACCCAGTGGACCAGCGCCTACGCGGACAAACGGTAATGAGCGCCTGGCGGTAGCGGCGCCGCCCCGGGCGCGAACCGGGCCGCCGCCCGTCGGCGTCCAACGCCGCGAACTGCGCGACGCACGCCCCGCCGCTCCTGTCCGATCCGGTCGACGCCTGTGCGATGCCCTGCGACAGCTGCTGGCGCAACGCCTCCTCGAACACCTCGGCGCACGCCGACGTCGACGCCCGCACGCGCATACGGCCCTCGCAGCCGCATGCCCTCACGTGCTCGAGCGTCGTCGGCTCGGCCGGCGGATACGTGACGTAGAGCCCCGGCCACAGCGCGCCGCCGAACCACACGAAGATCCCCACGATTCCTATCAGGGTCCATCCAACCACCTTTGCCATCCCCACCTCCTTCCAGCTCACGCACCGCGGTTGGCGCGGCCCCGCACCGTACCCGCCCGCGACCCTCGGCCGGTCGGCCATGCTCCCGCGATCGCGTTCGCCAACGGGCCGTGCCGAGGTTCCCATCGCCAACGTCGATCCCGCACGGCATCAAACGCCCGTCGCCGGCGTTCGACACGCCGCGCGCCCATCACCTGTACCGTCACCCGTACGAGAACGGCGCCGCCACACGACCCCCACTCCGCCTCCCGCGCCGCCCCCGCCTCGTGCGTGCGCGGCCCACGACCCCCTACAATCGCGCCGTCCACCCACCGGGAGCCGCCCGTGTCCTTGTTCCGCCGTTCCCCGCCCGCCCCGCCGGACGCTGCGGCCGGCCCGCGACCGCCGGAGCTCAAGCGCGCGCACCGCGAGATCCTCAACAACACCAGCATGCCGCCGGGCGAGTTCGCGCGCACCCACGGCGCCGTCATCGACCGCGTCTGGGACGCCTACGGCGCCTTTCCCGCCGACGACGCCGCGCGCGTCCGGCAGTCGTTCGCCGACGCCCTGTCCACCGTGCTCAAGCACCGCCGCGCCTTCGTCCTGCCCCGCTTCACGCCCGCCGACGACCAGTGGCGCATGCGCGAGTGCATCTCCTTCGCGCTCACCGCCGTCGTCGCCATCGACCACGTGGCCGCCTACCTCCGCTCCCGCGACGGCATCTACGGCACGACGCTCGCGACGCTCTGGGACGGACTCGACGCGGGCGGACCGCTCGCGGCCTCGCCGGGACTCCCGGCGGCGCTCTACCACCTGCTCGTCCCGCCCCGCGGCCGGCGGTGGATCGACAGCGAACCGCCGGTCGCCGCGCTGCTCGCCAACTACTACGCCGGCGTCGACCCCGACGACCTGCTCGACGTCGTCGGCCCGGTCCTGCCGCGCTACCTGCCGGGCGGCCGGCACGCCGCCCCCGACCCCGCACCGGTCCAATACGACGATGCCTCCCGCGACCGCGACGTCGACGAGACGCGCAGCCCGGCCGCCCGCCTCCGGCGCGCCGACGCGGCGGTCCGCGACGCGGTGCGCGGACTCCGCCGTCCCCGGCCCGCGCGTGCCGACGCCGCGCGCCTCAAGCGCCTGCGCCTCGGGGCCGCCGAGGCCGCGGCGGGGCCGGCCCGCGCGCTGCACCTCACGGAACCCCAGCACGCCGCCCTCGTCCGCCGGCTCGAGAACCTGGCCGTCGCGTTCGCCGACGGCGCCGACGACCGTCCCCTCCAGCGCCTCGACGCCGAGACCGCCGCCCGCCACCTCCGCGACCGCGCCGGGAGCCACCGCGAGGCCCTCGAGCAGGCCGCCGCCGAGTACGCAGCACGGCGCGACGCCGAACACCGCGCGTTCGTCGAAGCGGAGTCGTCGCGCCGCCGCGAGGCCGACGCCGACCTCGCCGCCGACGCCCGCGCGCTGCGCATGGCGATCCGCCACCGCAACCCCGACGCGCCGGCGGACGCGGACACCCTCGCGCCGCTGGACGACCTGCCGCCCCTGCCCGGCGAAGACGGCGCGGACGAACGCCACGCCGCCGACACCGTCGCCGCCGCGATCGCGCCCCGGCTGCGCCCCGAGGACCGGCCGTCGGCCGCCGGCGTGCTTGCCCGGCTCGCCGCCGCAGCGGACCTCGACACCGTGGGTCCCGAGCAAGCGGACGCCCATCTCCGCGACCGCGCCGGCGCG
Organism: Candidatus Azotimanducaceae bacterium; assembly: GCA_965203685.1. Taxonomy (GTDB): domain Bacteria; phylum Pseudomonadota; class Gammaproteobacteria; order Pseudomonadales; family Azotimanducaceae; genus VXYL01. The sequence goes on along the minus strand of OZ241908.1, from coordinate 1,676,519 downwards.
CTCGACCAGGACGCCCTCGATACCGAACTGCGCATCGTCGAAGCCGCGCTCCAGCACTGGTCGCGCACCCTCGACCCGGCGGGCCGCCTCGTCCGGCCAGCCAGCCGCGCAGTCGGCGCCGTCCCGAACGACAGGACGGACCCGATCGACGCCGAAGTCCGCGCCGACCGCGAAGCGGCCCGCGCGGCGGACGCCCTGCGCCCGGTCCTCGCCCCCGCCGACGACGACGCCTTCGACCGCGCCCGCGCCGTGCTGCGCCGGTTCGCGCGCTTCGCCGCCGGCCACGGGCGCTCGCTCGACGACGCCACGCCGGCGCTCGCCACCGGCCACCTCGAGACCCTCGACGCGCCGGAGGACGCCGAGCCCGTGCTGCGCGCCCTGCTCGTCCACCACGCGCGCACGCTCCCGCCCGGCGCCCCGCTGCCGCCGCCGTACCAGCCCCGACCGGCCACGCCGCCAGCCGCGCCAGCCGACGCGCCCGCGGAAACCCGAACGCCGGAGCAACCGGGCAAAGCCACCACCGGCGAAGCTAGCGACGCGACCGCGCCGGCCGACGACCCCTCCCCGCCCACCGCCGCCACGGAGACCGTCGCGCAGCCGCCTGCCCGGCAAGGCCCTGCCGCCCCCGACCGTCCCCGCAACGCGCCGCCGACCGCGGAGGGCCTCGACCCGGCCGACGCCGCCCCGCAGCCGCGCCGGCGGGCCCGCAAGCGTTCGCGCACCCGCTCGCGGCGCCCAGCGCCCCTGGAGGCGGAGGAAGCCGACCCCGACCGCCCGCCGCCGCGGCACGCGCGCCACCTCCCCGGCGACCTGGCCGCCGCGCTTCCCACTGCGGCCTCGGACCCCGCCACGGACTCCGTCCGCAGTCCGCGCAAGCGGCTTCCCGTCGCCCATGCCGACCCGAACGCGCACCCCGCCGACACCGCCGCGCTCGACGCCGGTGCCGGCGCGCGCCTCGCCCCGTGGCGCACGCCGCCCTTCGAGCGCCCCGTCGACGCGCCGTTCGGAAACCGCCTGCCGTATGTCCGCGTTTTTCCCCGCAGGACCCCGAAACGACGCCCGGACCCCGCCATCTACGACTTCGTCGACCACCTCGTCGCCGCCGTCCGCGACGGCGAGATCGTCCCCAACGCCGCCGACTCGCTGCTCCACAAGCTGCCCGAGGGATGGTTCCTGATCACCCCCGCCGCCTACCACCACCACCTCCACGCCAAGCACCCCGACGGCCACCCGCGCCTCGACCAGAACGCCTACGTCCGCGAGCTCGCGCTCGCCGGCTACCTGGCGCTGAACGCGCGCAACGCGGCGCAGCCCGACGCCGACGCGTGCACGCGGCACGGCTTCACGGCCCGCGGCGCGGGCGACGCGGTGCGCGCCGGCATCATCCTCGCCGACGCCGTGATCCGCGACGAGGTCCCCGACGCCCCCCTCGACTCCTCGCCCTGGCTCTACGTCCCGCACCTCCTCGGCCGCAACGACCACCGCCCCCTCGGCGCCGCGGCCGCGCACGGCGCCTAGTCCCCCGCGCGCCCCGGCGACCCCGCCGGCGACCCCGCCCTGCCGCGCGCGAAAGCCCGCCGCTATACTGAACCCGACCGCCGACGCACGGACCGCCATGGCCGAACCGACCCCCGAGACGCTCCCGCCCGACGCCGTCGACGCCGACGGCAACGACGTCTTCGAGTCCGGGCGCGGCGTGCGATTCCTGGCCGCGCCGGAGTCGCGCTTCGCGCACCGCGAGCCGCCGACGCCGGAGGAGATCGCGGGCTGGCCGCACGTCCACCGCACACCGGCCAAGCGCGCGTTCACGCTGCGCAGCATCCACTCCCAGCGGCTCTACGCCGGGCGGCTGCCGCCCCAGGAGCCCGACGGTCCGCCGCGGATCCCGGGCATCGACTACTGCAACTTCGTCCTCGCCGGGCTCGCGCACCGGCGCGCCGAGCACTTGAACCGCTACCTCGACAACCTCGAGCGCCACGTCAACGCGCTGCACAACGCCCTCTACGGCTGGAGCCGGCGCAACCACCGCTGGATCCAGGCGTTCCTGCCCGCCGGCACGCGGCCGCTCTACGACCAGACCGCCTGGCCGCACTACGTCCTGCACACGCAGTTCCCCGGGCTCATGAAGCTCGCCACCGCCATCGCCTTCTACGACCGCGTCGTGCTCGAGGCCGGGGCCTCGGTGCAGGTCGGCCGCGACATGCGCCGCCACAACCCGCACCTCGCGGACTACAAGACCTTCTTCGCGCGCATCCGCGACGTCCTCTACGCCGTCCACAACACCCGCAAGCTCGGCCTGCCGCGCCCCGCGGACGCGCCGAGCCGCTACAGCCTGAACGACTACGGCGACCTGCCGCACACCCCGGCGGACCCCGGCGACCCGGACACCGCCGCCGGCCCCCTCGACGACGCTCCCGCCGCCACCGACGCGGCGCCAACCGGACCTGATCCCCATGCACCACCCGGCGACCTGGCTCCCCCAAGCCCCGCCCCTTGACCTGCCGCGCCGCACGGCGATGCGCAAGGTCACGATCCGCTTCTCCGACGAGGACGTCGACGCGCTGGACAGCTGGCGCGAGACCCGGCGCGACCCCGAAACGGGCGGGCCGCCGTCGCGGGCCGCCGCGTTGCGGCTGATCGTGCGCCGGGCGCTGCGCCAGTCGACCGCCCACACCGAGCAGGCCCCGGCGACCCGCGCCGACATCCAGAAGCTCATCGACACGATCCTCGCGCAGGACCCCGACGGGCCCCCGCCCGGTCCCGGCAAGGTGCGCCGGGCGCGCTCGCCCGCCCTGGTCAGGCGCCGCTAGGCGCCCGCCGACGCTCGACGCCTTCCGGCGACCGCCACGGCGCGAGCGGCCCGACCGCGGACGTCGTGCGCCGTGCTACGATGCTTCCGAAAACGACAGGAGCGCCGGGATGCCGGTGACGATCCGCGAGACGGTCCTCGCGGAGAACCGCGCCGGGCCCGCGGCACGCACACGGTTCCCCGCGATCAAGGCCTCGATCGCCTGCGACCGCCTCTCCGCGGGGCTGGAGCTAGCGACTTCGGCGATCACTTCCGTGGAGAGGCGGCGCAGGCCACGCCGACGACGACGCGCAGCGCCCGTGGAAACAGGCGGACGACTTCGCGCTCGACGCCCTTGCGGATCGCGGGCGCCACCGGCTCCGGGTACACGGAGCCGTCCGGCTTGGTCCGTGCGCGCCATCCGACCCGCGAGCGCGCCTCGCCCTCCGGGCCGGCCTCCGCCCGGCGCCGACTCCGACTCCCGTCGGCTTCTCTCCTCGACGGTTGGTGTTTGTCGCAATGGTCGAGGCGCGCAGGCATGTTGCAGCGACCCGGATGGACCGCCACGGGGAAGACGTCCGCCTCGAGCCGGCGTCCATCGCACGGGCGGGCATGGCGCCGCATGGACAAACGGCGATTGGTTGCGGGGCGCCCCCTGCGGGCCGCGCCCTAGTCGGCGTGCCGCCGACCCGGGCCCGCGGACGACGCGGTCCCGGCCCATGCGGGTGACGGTCGCTGGCGCCTGGCGCGCTCCGCTTGCCCTTCGACAAGAACCGCCGCACCGGCCACGGCCGCGGCGGGACACCCTCGGGTCTCGCCGCCGCAGCGTCTCCTAGCACGCGCGCAGGATCGCCGCGACCAGCGGGTCGGCGGCATCCACGAGCGCGTGCTCCGGATGCATCGCGACCGCCTGGACGTGCTCGTCGAGGCCGCCGCACGCGCGCATGTCGTCCAGCAGGTGCCGGTACAGCGCGCGCACGCCGCCCGAGACGGCCGCCCACTGGACGAAGACCGCCCCGGGCTGCACCTCGACCCACGGCCGGGCCGGCGCGCCGTCGGCGCACCGCGTGCCGCGGCCGTCGGCGACCACGGCAAGCACCGCCGCCACCGTCGCCGCGAGGCCCGCAGGGACCCCGGGTCTCGGCAGCAGCAGCCCGTCGCGCCGCGGAAGACCGCACACGGGGCCCGCGCACCACCTGGCACACGCCGTCGCCGAGCGGCGCCAGACGAACCAGTCGCCGACGTCGCGCGCCGCCCCCTGCGGGGCGCCGAGCAGGCCGGCGACCGCCGCCAGGCCCTCGAGCCTGAGCTCGCGGACCAGGCGTGCCTCGAACAGCATGGCCTTGCGCACATCGCTTTGCGCCACGGGCTCGCTCTCGCGCGCACGCAGCTCCTCCACCAATGTCTCCATCGGCATACTCCTCTGTCGTGATTGTTGCAGCGGGACGGACGTCCCGCACGAGACGGCACCCCGGGAAGGGCGCCATTGGCGGAAGGGACGCTACACCGGCGTCCGCGGGCGCGCAACCTGGCGGCCCAGCCGGCGCGGCGGTCGGGTCCCGAGGGACCGTTCCGCCGCGCCCGTCAGGGAAGCCGCCTCAGACGGCCTCCTCCAGCGGGACCCCGATGGACTCCACCTCGAACTCGAGGCTGAGGTCCCTCGGCAGCTCGCTCGCGTACGGCGGATCGAACAGGACGGCGATGCGCCCACGCGCATCCGTGTCCGCCCGGCCCACCCGGAACCGCCACCGCGTCGGGCCGTACACGTCCAGGACGTGCGCGTAGACGCGGAAGCGGGCGTACGCCCGCCGCACATCGAGAGCCGGGGGCGCGGTCACGTAGCCCGCCACGCCCGGCCGGCCCTCGACGGGCGCAAGCAAGGTCCCGTAGTCGATCTCGACCATGGGTCTCTCCTCGGAGGTTGCGATCAAGCGGTCCGGACGGACCGCACGGGAAAGCGGCACCCGTGACACGGACGCCCCTTGCGGGAACAAGCATAGCGCGGTCCGCAGGCGCCGTGGATACGACGCCGCGCACCACCCCCGCGTCGTGCGGCGGCCGGCGGTCGCACGCCGTTCCGCCCAGCCGCGACAGCGCGCGAACAGGCCGTCGATCGCGGCCGCAAGGGGGCTTGCGCGGCCGCGAGATCGACGCCGCGATCCCCAAACAGGAGACAATCGACTATGATCGACACTGCCGCAGCCATCCGCGACCTCGAGAATGCCGGCGCCGACCCGAAACTCGCCGAAGCCATCGTCACGATGACGAACCGTCGCGACCAGGATCTCGCCACCCGGCAGGACGTCGAGAACCTCGACGTCAGGCTGACCGCCCGCATCGACACGCTCGCCGCGACCGTCACAGCGCAGATCACCGACCTCCGCGCCGACATCCTCACCGCCTTCGCGGTCCAGGACCAGAAGATGGCCGCCCTGCGCGTGCACGCCATGGCCGTCGGCATCGCCGTCGCCGGCGTCCTGTTCGCGGCCATCGCCGCGCTGCGCCTCCTCTAGCCGCCCGCCGGACCCGCCGCGGTCGGACATCCCGGCGACTGCCGGAACGCAGCGCGCCAGGCCCACGGTGGCGGTCGAACGTCCGCAGCGCCTGCTGAACGCGTAGGCAACATGGCCTGTCATCGACACCGTCGCAGCCATCGGAGACCTCGACAATGCCCGTACCGAGCCCGAACGCTTCGAAGCCGTCGCCATGCTGACGAAACCGCGCGATCAGGACCCCGCCACCCGGAAGACATCGACAGCCTCGGCGTCAAGCTCACCGCCCGGATCGACGACCTCGACGTCAAGTTGACGGCCCGCGTCGACACCCTCGGCGCCATGCAGGACCTCGATGCCGGGTTCACCGCGCGCACGGACACCGCTGCCGCGACCATCGCGGGACAGATCGCCAAACTCCGCGCGGACGTCCTCCCCCGGATCGCCGCCCACGGCCGGAACTTCGATGCCTTGCGTATGCACTCGGTCATCGTGGCCATCACCGCTGCCGGCCTCCTGCTCGCGGCGATCGCCGCGCTACGGCTCGCCTGATCCCGCCGCTGACCGCGCGTGTGCCGTCCGCTGCCAACGCCGCGTTGATCGACAGCCGCTGTTCCGCCACCGTGTCCCCGCCCCATCCCGGGTCGATCCCGGATTTCACGGTTCCCGAGCCCGCATAGGGCACGGCCGTCCGCGGTCGAGAAGCCCATCGATGACGACTGCGCGTGCGACCCATGGAACGCCGCCGATGGCAACACCCCTATAATGCCCGCGCCAAACGCGCTCATGTCCCGGCGCGAACCCGGACCTCGAGCGGAGGTGAACCAACGAAGAAAGGGGAGCGTCGTGAAAGCGATAGACCGCCAATTCACCGCCATCATCAACGGCAACAGACAGTTCGTCATACCCGTCTTCCAGCGGGACTTCAGCTGGACCCGCGAGCAGTGCGAGCAATTCTGGCGGGACGTGATGCGGGCCAGCCTTCCGGAAGCCGGCAGCCGGCACTTCATGGGGTCGATCGTCTATGTCGGAGCCGATCTGATGAGCGCCTTCCAAAGCTGGCTGCTGATCGACGGCCAACAGCGACTGACGACGTTGACGGTGCTCATGGTCGCATTGCGCGACCACATCCGCGAGACGGGATGGTCGGGAAGCGACGACGGGCCGACGATCGCGAGAGTCGAAGAGTACTACCTCACGAACCGGCTCGAGGCCGGACAGCGGCACTACAAGCTCATCCTGCGACGCAGGGACAACGCCACACTGCAGGCGCTCGTCGATGGCAAGAATCCCGCGGAACTCGATACCGAAAGCTCGGAGTTGCTCGTCGAGGCATACGATTGCTTCCGGTCCGCCCTACGGGCGCCGGACTGCGACCCGGAGGCCGTGTATCGAGGAGTTGCCCGCCTGAATGTCGTCGACGTCATGCTCGATCGTACGGTCGACAACCCGCAGCTCGTGTTCGAAAGCATGAACTCGACCGGCATCGCCCTGCGCCCGAGCGACCTGGTACGGAACTACCTCCTCATGGGTCTCCCCGAGTCCGAGCAGACCTGGCTGTATGCGGAGCATTGGAGCAGGATCGAGGTGCTGTTCCGCACATCGGGCAGCGCGTTCGACAGCTTCCTGCGCGACTACATGGCCCTCAGGCAGCGTCTGACGCAACAGATCCGCCAAGACCGCATCTACGACGAGTTCAAGTCCTTCTGGGATCCCGAGGCGGCGACGCCGCTCGAGGAGTTGCTCGCCGACATGGCCCGCGTGGCCCGGACCTACGCGTCGTTCCTCGGGGTCGCGCCGATGCAGCGCCCTTGGCTTGCCGACGCCATGGGCAACATGCGCTCGCTCAACACGACCCAGGGTCTTCTGATCATGCGGCTGTACCGCTTCCACGAAACGGAACGGCTGGGCCAGGACGAGTTCGTCCGCGCGGTCGTGCTGATCGAGAGCTACCTGCTGCGGCGGGCCGTGCTGGGCCTGCAGACGCGAAACTACTGGTCCGTCTTCGCCAGAATCGCGCACGATCTCGTCCCGGAGGCCCCCTTCGAGTCCTTGCAGGTCGCGCTAGCCCGGTTGAGAGGGAACTACCGCTTCCCGAACGACGAGGAGTTCAGGAGGGGACTGCAGGAGCACGACCTCTACGGTCTGCGCGTGTGCAAACACCTGCTCGACCGCCTGGAGAACGCCGGCTACCAGGAACCAAGTCCGGTCCAGAACTTCTCGATCGAACACATCATGCCGCAGGACATCACGGACGTTCCGCAGTGGCAGACGATGCTGGGCGGGGCCTGGGCGGAAGAGCACGGGACCTGGCTGCACCGCCTGGGCAACCTGACGTTGACGGCGTACAACAGCGCCTACTCGAACCGACCCTTCGACGAGAAGCAGGTCGTCGACGGCGGGTTCCGGCACAGCGCCGTCCGCCTCAACGAGGACGTCAGGGACGCGGCGCAATGGACGGACATCGAGATTCGCAATCGCGGGGAGCGCCTGGCGGCTCGCGCGCTGCAGGTCTGGCCCCACCACGAAGCGGACGCGAAGAGCATTCAGGCGGCCGACATCAGAGACCTCAGGGAGCGCGCCCAAGAACGTAGCGCGAGCGACCTCGAGATGACGGACGCCGTCCGCAACGTCCTCGAACGGATCCGGTCGGGAATCCAGGGGCTGGCGGACGTCATCGAAGTCATCGAGCACAAGTCGGTTGGCTGCTACGGGCCGAACTTCTTCGCGGAGCTGATGCCGATGCGCCACTCGGTCAGGGTGATACTCCCGCTTGAGTTCGGCGAACTGGAAATCCCGGCCGGCCTGACCGTCCACGATGCGTCGACATGGAAATTCGTGCCGAATCGCGTTCACACGAACAGTGACCTGATCGTGGAGGTCTCGGACGACGTCACTGCGGCGCTGGCGATACCCATGCTTCGCCAGGCGTTGGATCAGTCGCGGTGACGCTACCGCGAGACAACGCGCAGCCACCTACAGCAGACCCCGACGGACTCCACCTCGAACTCGAGGCGCGAGCCGCAGCTCGCCCGCGTACGGGCGATCCCACAGCTCGCGGTTGGGACGGAACGCAGCGGCGTCCCGTACCCGTCCTCACCCGCCACCCCGTCGCCCCGTACGTCAATGACGCGCGCCGGCGCCGCAGCGCAAGTACGCCAGTAACGCACCAGAGTGTCGCCAACGGTGCAAGGAAGATACAATCCCATCGTCCCACTGATCGAACCCATCCGGGTCCACAAGCAACGAGTACTCTGGCCAGCAAACCATGATCCAACACAGCAACTTCGCCCCCACCGACACGACATGTACCCCGCTCACGCGCAGGCCGCCGAGATTCCTAACACACCCAACCACGGACAACCCCACACGCCGGCGTACCGCTAGCATCGGCACCCGGGCTTGATCTGTCCCTGATCGCGATCATGTCCACCGACGACCTCTTCGGCCACGACGAACTCACAATCCTCCGCACCGGCGAAGCGGACGTCACCTACCTAGCTGCGTTCCTAGACGCCACCGACGCCGACGCAGCCCTCGACGCCGCCGTACGCGAGTCCTACCGCCAAGACCAGATCACGGTCCACGGACGTACGCATCCCATACCGCGCCTCACGCAGTGGTACAGCACGGACGGAAGCCGCTACACCTATTCCGGCATCGCCATGGATCCCCGGCCCTACCCGACCTTCGTCGCCGAACTGGCGGCACGGGTATCGCACCATACCGGCCTCGCGTTCAACTCTGTGTTGATCAATGTCTATCGCCACGGGCGCGACAAGGTGGGATGGCACAGCGACGACGAGAAGGAACTCGGGGCGGAGATCAACGTCGCATCTATCAGCCTCGGCGCCCGCCGGTCGTTCAAACTCCGTCATCGGCGCGACCATTCGACCGTCCACGAGCTATCCCTAGCGCACGGCAGCCTCCTGATCATGCGCCATCCGACGCAGCTGCACTGGCAACACTGCATTCCCCCGCGTGCCGGCGTCAAACGTCCACGCTACAACCTCACCTTCAGATCCATCGCCCACTGACATCCATGCGCACGCCTCCGCAACCTCCGCTTGCACGCCTGAAGCGCGACGTACGCGAGCGTGTCGAGGAGCACATCGGGTGCGCGCTTCACGAACTCTCCGCGCGGCGCTTGCAAGCGATCCAAGGCGAACTGGCAGCCCTACGCCAGCACTACCGCAACCGCCCGGCCCGCAGTTGGGCATACGGCGAGACCGACGCCCGCCTGGTTGCCTACTCCCTCGGCTACTACCCGTACCACGTCGAGCTCGTGGCCGAGGCTCTCGCCGCCATTCCCGACATCCGAGCCCGACACGCCTGGGACCTGCGGTCGCGCCATCCGGCGCGCAACGGGCAGTCGGCGACACGCCACGCCCTGGTCGGATGCGGCGCGGCACCGGAGCTGTACGGCCTCCTCAGGTACATCGCGAACGGCCTTTGGCGGTCCGATCGGCGCTCGTCCGTCACCCCGGATCTCGAGATCACGTTGTACGAACCCGAACACGCGAAATGGAAGCCGATCGCGGAGGCATTGACGAAGCCCCTAATCCACCGCAGCGGTTGGCTCGACGGCAACCTCCGGCGCGGCGCGATCCGCATCAATTGGTCCCCCCGCATCGAACGCGTCCCAAGGATCCAACTGCCCGGTGTTTACGACTTCCTGCTGGTCCAGCTGGTCCTCAACGAAATCGACCGTTGCGACTGGCAGCCGTGGCTCGCGAAAGCACGGGACGAGCACCTCGCCCCCGGCGGCATGATCTGCGTGATCGACACCGATCCTAGCATCAACCACGAAATCGCCCACATGGGCGGGTTCCAACGTTCGGTGGACCTCCATCTCCGTTGGGGTCCGACCCAGGACAGGAAGCTCGACGCCGCCACAACAGCCTGCCTCTTCCCCGACGCCCCGACTGCGAACGCCCGGACCAAGCCAACCGAACACGAGAAGCTCGGCATGCGCGCCACGGCGTCCTTCATCGAGAATCCCGGCCACGCGGCGAACGCTAAAGCAGTCCCGAAGCTGCGCAGGCCGCCTCGTCGCACGACGCCCGCCACGGGCCACCAGCAGGCATGGCGCCGCTGCGTACACTGCGGCGCCCCAATACCGCGCACAGACGGCAGCTTGTACTGCGCCCGCCATGCGGGGAGCGCCTCCCGCTAGACTCCCGTGCCCCGATGGCCGTGGGCCGGAGATGCCGACCGGCGCGCTGCGTTCGCGGCCCAGTTCTGGCCGCTCGACGACTTGTGCATCCGCGTACCGGCGCAGGCCGGCCAGCGTGCCGGTGTCTCCTCACTCGACCTGGCGCCGGTCCGGCGCGAGTTCGCCATTCCGAGCCCGCACACGGCGCCACCATCTGCGGCGACCGCCACTCCCTGCGGCCCGGGCGTTCGCTTCGACGACCCACGGCCCGGTGCGCGGCGCTCCCCCTCAAGGGACCGCCGCACCCAGGCGTCGCAGCTCGTTCCAATCCGCAAAGATGGACTCGCCGCGCCCGTTCGACACCAGGACGTGCTCCGCGCAGTACCCGCAGTCGAGACCGAGGCAGCGCCCGACCTCCGCGTGGTTCTCCGCCATGAACACCCAGAACGTCTCCGCCGGCTCGTACAGCCATTTGCCGTAGATGCGCAGGCATTCGCGCGCATCCTTCAAGGCCCACTGCTGCACGGTCCTCCGGCCTTCCGCCTTCAGGGCGTCGAACGCCACATGGTCGAACCACACCGGCACCGTGTAGGTGTCGGCGAGGCCCGGCCGGTACCCCTCTCGAGGCATGGCCTTCTCCTCAACGTGTCGGAATTGCACCGGGGCGGACGCCCCGGACCGTGGTCCGCAGCCGTCGCAACGACCGCCAGACACCCCGCGACTCTAGCACCGTCCCCATGACCAACCCAAGCTCGTCCCACTGGGGATCCGGCGCGGCCAAGGCCGCCCGGAAGTCCCCGTCGTGCGCGCTCGCGCGCCGCTACGCGTACAGCCCGGACCGCGCGATCACCGCGCGGTCGCCGCGCTCGCGCGTGACGACCTCCAGCGGACCGCACGGCCCGCATCGCTCCGCGCACCCGCAGCCCGGCCAGGCCGCGCCCTTGCGGCTCTCCTCCTCGTCACCGGCACGGACCGCGCCGACCGCGCGGGCCAGGTCGCCCGCGTCGTAGTACGCGGCGTTCCGCGCGTTGACGAGGAGTTCGAACCGCGCGGCGTCCACGACGACGGGCACGCCCGCCACCGCGGCGCCGGCCGCGAAGACCGCCTCCGACATCTCGTCGCTCCTTCAAGGTTGATGTGCACCGGGACGGACGTCCCGGACCAGGAAACCGCGACCGCCGAGGCGGTCCGCGGATTGCGCGTCGACTCTACCACCGGTCCCGGCGCCGGCTCACGGCCCAACGCCGTGGTTCCACGGTCCCGTCGCCGGCCTCGAGGGCCCGCTCCGGGACGTCCGCTAGGGAATCAGCACGATCCAGCGGTCGTTGCGCTGCGATCGCACGATCACCTGCCTGACGGCCCGCTCCGCCGCCCGCACCACGCGCTCCGCGAGAACCTCGCGGCTGCGCGTGGCCGGGAACGTGGCGCACAGGACGTCGAGCTGGCCTTGCGGCACCAGCATCTGCTGCACCGCGTGCACCTCCGGCGCGCCCGTCTCCGGGCTCGGGAACTCCGGGTACGTCAGCACCGGATAGTCCTTCGCCAGAAACGCCAGCACGGCTTCGGCGAACCGCTCGCGCCGTGCGTGCACGTCGGCCGGCACCGCCACGGATTGCTCCATGTCGCTTCTCCTTCATGTTGGGATTGCACCGGGGCGAACGCCCCGGACCTGGGAATCGCGGCACCCAAGAGGACGCCGCAACACGTCCTCCCACGCTACCACGGTCCCGGGCGCGCGTCCTCGCGGACCCGCCCCGGAACGTCGGCGCCTCAGGGCGTCAGCACGACCCAGCGGTCGTTCGCCGCCGTGCGCACCACCACGAGATCGACCGACCCCTGCGCGGCCTCCATCACCTTCCGGCGCAGAACCCTGTGGTTCCGCGCCGTCCGGTGGAGCCTGCCCAGGATGTCCATCTCGCCGTCCGCCACCTCGACGACCAGCACGCGCCGTTCGCCCAGGATGCCGGCGCGGCCCTGCGGCACCAGCCCCTCGATCTCCCGGACGTTCCCGCCTCTCACGAGACGGCAGACCCGGTCGCCGAAGAGCTGGCCGCGCAGCGCGCGGCCGCGCGATGCCTCCACGGATCGCTCCATGTCGCTTCTCCTCGTCGAATTGCCTATGCACCGGGACAGGACGTCCCGGACCTCGAGAATCGCGGTCTCGCGACCGCAACACGCACGCGGACACTAGCAAACGCGGCCCGCCCGGCCAACGACCCGCACCCGCCCGGCGCACGGGAACGGGTCGGGAGACGGCATCAATGCGACAGGCCGTGCCGCACCGGCAAGCACACCCGGCGCGTGGGCCGTCTTGCGCCCGGGGCCGGCCGCCGTCCGTCCTTGACACGCCGGGCCCGCCCTCCCAGCGTCGCGGTTCGGATCCTGCGGCACCCAAACCCGACTGCAGCCGCACACTCCGCGACCAATCCCATCCGCACCCGGGCCGGGTAGCTCCCGGCCCACCTTTTCCTCCGCGGTCCGCCGGGCACGCGCCGCCCGGCCGACGGCCACTGACGGACGCCCGGCGACCTCCCTCGCGGGAAGCGCCAAGGGTCCGCCGTCGTCCGGAACCGCCCCCTCAGGGCGCGTTCCGGCTCACCAGCACGCGGTCCGCGCCGTCCGCGACCAGCACGAACGGCCGGCAGGCCGCGCACTCGCACGCGCACGCGCAGCTCGGCCAGGCCAGTCCGCCCCGGCGCCGGCGCTCGTCGTCCGCCAGGACGTCGAGCAGCGCGGCCACCGGGTCGGCGCGGTCCGTCAGGACGTCGCGCCGGCCGGCCTCGCGCGCGAAGCGCGCCGGATCCTCGACCACGGGCACGCCCAGGGTCGAGAACCCGACGTCGAGCGTTTCCGCCATCGTCGGTCTCCTCGAAAGGTCAGGGTTTCCAGCGGCTGAAGGCGCCGCACAAGCGCGACGTCCGCGCTTGGCGGACACCGGTCAGCGAGGCCCACCCTACCGCAAACCCCCGTCCTTCCGCACCCACCGGGCACCGTCCGCAACCTCGCCGGTCCGCCGCAGCGCCGCAAGGCGACCCGCGAGCGGGCGATGGCGCGCTTGGCGCGCCACGGCCTTGCGCCGCCGACGCCAGCACCGGCGCGAGGGGAAGTTCGGACCCGGTCCACAACACATCCCACCGAAGGAGACCCCGTGAAACCCGACGCCTCCCGCACCCTGCGCCTGCGCCGCCTGCCCGACGGCCGCGCCGCCGTCTTCGCCGCCCGCCGGCGGCGCCGCACGCTGCTCCACCTCGCCCCCGACCACGCCGCCGGCCTCGCCTGGACCGCCGCCGCCCTCGGGGTGCGCGTCACGGTCGCGGTCCCCCGCCACGGCCGCTCGCGCGCCAAGCGCCTGTTCAACGTCCGCCGCATCGCCGAGGCCGCCGCCCACGCGCTCCGCGGCCGCCCGGCGCGCGCCGTGCACGTCGCCGTCCGCGCCCTCCCGGGGTCCGCGGTGCGCACCGCGGACACGGTGGTTCCGGTGCCCGCGGCGGCGCCCGAGATCGTGGCGCGCCACATCGGCGACGCCGTCGCCCGCCATCTCGCGGACCTGTCCCGCGGCATCGCCGTCCCGGGACGGCGCCGCGCGCGGCGTCCGGACCCGGCCACGGAGGCCCGAGCCCGGCGCATCGACGCGCTGGCCGACGCCCACGGCGTGCCGCGCAACGACGCACGGCTCCTCGCCGGCTTCCTCGGGCCGGACGAGGACGACGACGCCCTCGTCGCCGAACTCGAGGACCTCGCCGGCCGGAACTCCCGAGCCGCGGACGTCCGCGCGTAGCGCGGCCGGAACCTGCGGCCCGACCGCCGCCCCGCCGCAAGGCGGACCCGCAAGCGGGCGCCGCGCCGAAGGCGCGGACGGCCCTGCGGCGGCACGCCGGCGGACCGCCCGGGCGGCAACGGCTCCGCGCCGTTTGATCCAAGAGGAACACCCCATGAACGACCACGACCGCACGGCCCGCCCGGCCAACGCCCTGGTGCCCGTCGACATCGACTCGAAGAGCCTCGAGCGCCTCGACCCCACGACGCCCGTCCCCGCCGACGCCGACGAACGCCCGCCCCTGCTGCGCGACCTCGCGGTGCGCATCGCCCAAGTCATGAAGGCCGTCCGCGGCCTCGCCTACGACGCCTGGAACACGCACTCCGAGTACAACTACGCGAGCGCCGACAAGTTCTACCAGGCGATGCAGCAGCCGCTCGCCGAGGCCGAGCTCGTCGTGCGCTGCGACGAGGTCGACTGCCGCCTGTTCACGGTGCCGAACCGCGACGGCCGGCCCATGCTCCACGCCCGCTTCGTCTACGAGCTCGGCTTCGTGGGCTACCCCGGCGCCGAGCGCCGCTCGCTGGTCCTGCAGATCATCGGCCCGCAGTCCTTCCAGGCCGCCGAGACGTACGCGCGGAAGTACTGGATCCGCGGCAAGTTCCTGGTGGCCACCGGCGAGGCCGACGACGTCGACGCCGAACCCCGCTACGGCGCCGACAACCCCGCGCCCATCCCGGAGCGGCGGCCCGGCCGCGATCCGCGTCCCGGCGACGCCGCGACCGACGCCCCGGCGCTGCCCGCCGCCGCGACGTCGGCGGCCGGCGAGTCGTCGACCAACGGCGTGCCCGACCTCGCCGCCGACCTGCCGGACCACTTCGCCTCCGAACTCGACCGCCAGCGCCACCTGTACCGCGCGTTCGGCACCGCCATGCAGGCGACCGACGACCCCGCCGCCGTCGTCGACGGCAACCGGGACCTCTGGGGCGACATCCCCGAGACCGGCCGCGTCCAGCTCCTCAAGCACTTCGACCTCGACCCGGAGGACGCGGCGTGAACGCCGTACGCGCCATGACCGCCGCGGACGCCGAGTCCACCGTCTTCGCCGACGTCGCCCAGAACACGCCCGACTGGCACGACTGGCGGCGCTTCCAGTGCACGGCCTCCGACGCCCCGATCGTCATGAACGCGGCGCCCGGCTACTGGGAGACGCGCACGTGGAACGAACTCCGCGAGCGCCGCCACGCCGAGGCCATGGGCGAGCCCGTCGACCCGGCGAAGATCTTCCTCGAGCGCGCCCACGGCGCCGGCCACGCCCTGGAGCCCGTCGCCCGCGACTGGTTCTCCGCCGAGACCGGCGCGCGCCTGGCACCGGCCTGCGCCTCGCGCATCGTCGCGGGAGTGCCCCTCGCCGCCAGCTTCGACGCCGTCGACCCTGTTCAGCGCCTGCACGCCGAGGTCAAGACCGCCGCGGGCCCCAAGTCGCGCATCAACCGCCTCGTCGCCGACCCCGCCGCCTTCGACGATCCCGTCTTCGACTACGTCCGCTGGCAGCTCGTCCACCACCACGCCGTCCTCGACGACGCCGCCGACTGGCGCTTCCACGTCGTCGTCGCCGGACTGGACGCGGACGGCAGGCGCGTCTTCGGCAGCGTCCCCGTCGACGCCGCCGAGCTCGCCGAGCGCACGGCGGAGCTGGTCGAGCGCTGGCGGCGCTTCCTCGACGGCGAGGACCAGGAGCGCCTCGACACCGCCTGGCGCGACGCCGCGCGCGACTGGCTCGCCGCGGACGACGACGCCAAGGCCGCGAGGAAGCGTCTCGACGACGCCAAGCGGCGCCTGGTCGCGCTCGCCCAGGCGGACGACGACCCCCTGCACCTGCAGCAGGGCTTCGGGGTGAGGCTGTCCACCTACGAGCGGACCGACGTCCGCTGGAAGGACGTCGCGGCCGACTTCGGCCTCGACGAGGCGGAGATCCGCGACAAGGCGGGCAAGACCACGACGGTCACCACCGTCAAGCGCTCCGAGCGCACGGCGGCCGCGCCCAGGGCCGACGGCGCAGCCAAGGGCTGACCCGTGCCCGTCGACATCCTGTCCGTGTCCGGCGGCAAGGACAGCACCGCCATGTACCTGCTCGGCGTCGAGCGCGGGCGTCCGTTCCGCAGCATCTTCCTCGACACCGGCCACGAGCATCCGTGGACGCTCGACTACATCGCGGCACTCCCGCAGCTCGCGGGCGGCCCGCCGATCGAGGAGTACCACGCCGACTTCGCGGACCAGTTCCCGACCAAGCGCAGGACCATCCGCGAGGAGTGGCCGAGGAAGGGCGTTCCGGAGCGCATCGTCCGGCGCGCGCTGGAGCTCTGCCGGCCGACGGGCAACCGGTTCCTCGATCTGTGCATCCTGCGCGGCGGCTTCCCGTCCATGCACGCCCGCTTCTGCACCGACCACCTCAAGATCCGCCCGGCCAACGAGCAGGTCGTGTTCCCCATCCTCAGGAGCGGGCGGTCGGTCATCTCCTGGCAGGGCGTGCGCGCCGAGGAGTCGCCGTACCGGCGCGACCTCGTCCGCTGGCAGCACATGCAGACGCCGCGGCGCACGCCGAAGTTCGCGCGCCTCGTCACGTTCCGCCCGCTCCTCGACTGGAGCGTGCGCGACGTCTGGCGGTGCCACCGCCGCCACGGCATCGAGCCGAACCCGCTCTACAAGCTCGGCGTCTCCCGCGTCGGCTGCATGCCGTGCGTCAACGCCCGCAAGCACGAGATCGCGATCATCGCCGAGCACTGGCCGGAGTACGTCGACATGCTCGAGGAGTGGGAGGCGATCGTCGGCCAGGTGTGCCGCACCGAGGGCCAGGCGACCTTCTTCCCCGCCAACCGCTTCGTGTCGAAGGCCGACGTCGAGGCGGGTCGGGCGAGGTACGGCGACTTCGGCATCCGCGCCACGGTCGAGTGGTCGAAGACGGCCCGCGGCGGGCGCGAGTACGACCTGATCCCGGTGACGGCGCTGGAGCGCCAGGACCTCGCCACCTCGTGCAGCGAATGGGGCGCGTGCGAGTAGGCGCGCCCGGGTACAGGCGCGTCCGCGCCGCAAGCGGCGCGTTCGTCGGCAACCACCACCACAACCGGAGAAGGCACCATGAAATACACGGTCCAGTGCGGCTTCGCCGACCACAACGCCAACACGGTCACCGTCGACGCCGACACGGTCGACGAGGCCTGCGAGCGCGCCATCGCCGCGGCCGACGCCGGCGACGGCTGGAAGCGCATCGACCACGCCGGGCCGACGTTCGTCGACGCCGTCGCCCGCTCGGAGGACGACGCCTGGGACGAGCAGGCCGCCTGCGACGTCCCCGCCGCGCACCGCGACGGCGCGGAGCACCACGACCGCGGCTACGACGACGCGCTGGCCGACCTGGCCCGCGTGCTCGGCGCGACCGCCGTCGCCGAGGCCCTCGCCGCCCGCCGTTCGCCCCCGCCGGCCCACCCCGCCCCGGTCCGCCACGTCTGCGGCATCTGCGGCGGCCACGACGTCCGCCGCGACGCCTGGGCGCGCTGGAACGCGGACACCCAGGCGTGGGACGTCGACGCCGTCCACGACCACGCGCGCTGCGAGGACTGCGACGCCCACGTCCACCTCGTCGAGGTGCCGCTGCCGACGCCGGCGCGCATCGTCCGCGCCCTCGACCGGCTCGAGCGCCGCGAAGGCGTCTGGGCCGACCTCCCGCCGACGGGCGACTAGCCATGCCCCGCCGCCTCTCGATGCGCCGGCGCCAGGCCGAGCTCTGGCAGCCCGGCGACCTCCCGGCGACGCACGCGCGCTGCCCGACGTGCCTCGGCCTCTACGCGCTGCGCCACGGCTGCCGCTGGTGCGCGTCCGGCGGCCACGCCCGCGCGCAGGCGTCCGTGTTCAGGATCCACTGCGCGGCCGCGCAGTACCCGTACCCGCGCCCGCAGCCGCACTTCCGCGCCGACGGCACCATCGCCATCGCCTGACACGACGTCGAGCGAACGGCCGTCGCAGAGCCTCGCGGCGGCGTCCCGTCCCGCGCAAGGCAAACCGCCGCTCCGCGGCGGGCTCGCGGCCCTTGGGGCCGCGGGGCACCTTGCGCCGCCCGGTCCGCGCCGCCCGGGGGCGAGCAGGCCCTTCGCTGAAACCAAGGAAACCGCATCCCATGAACGCACCCGCAACCGCAGCGGACCCGTCCCAGGACGACGTCCGCCTCATCCCCGTCTCCGCCCTCGTCCCGGACGACGCCAACGTCCGACCCGACGCCAACGGCGACCCCGCCCTGCGCGACGCCGACGACCAGCTCGCCGCCTCCATCGCCGCCCTCGGCCTGCTCGAGAACCTCGTGGTCGTGGCCCGCGACGACGGCCGCTTCGGCGTCGCCGGGGGCGGCCGCCGCCTGCGCGCGCTGAACCGCCTCGTCGCCGACGAGCGCATCGGCGCCGACCACGCCGTGCCCTGCAAGGTCGTCCCCCGCGAGGACGCCGCCGAGTCGTCGCTCGCCGAGAACACCGTCCGCGTCGGCATGCACCCCGCCGACCAGGTCCGCGCGTACGCGCGCCTCGTCGCCGAGGGCGCCACCGCCGCGCAGATCGCCGCCCGCTTCGGCGTCTCGGAGCGCACCGTGGCCAAGCGCCTGCGCCTCGGCGCCCTGCCGGCCGTCATCCTCGACGCCTACCGCGACGGCCGCATCAACACGGAGACCGCCGAGGCGTTCGCGACCACCGCCGACGCCGGCTTCCAGGAGACGCTCTTCGAGCAGCTCGAACGCGGCAACATGCTCTACGCCCGCAGCGTCCGCTACGCCATCGGCGAGCGCCACACCCGCTCCGACTCCCCGCTCGCGCTCTTCGTCGGCATCGAGGACTACATGGCCGCCGGCGGCCGCACGGAGGATCCGCTGTTCATCGAGGACCGCGACCGCGAGCACATCACGCTGCTCGACCCCGACGTCCTCGTCGCCGTCGCCACCGAGCGCCTCGAGGCCGCGGCCGCCGAGCACGCCGACGACTGGAAGTGGACCGCTGCCGCCCTCGAGCACACGTGGGCCGACCAGCAGCTCTACACGGTCGCCTCGCCGTTCCGCCGCGGCCGTCCCACCGACGAGGAGCAGGCGGCGTTCGACGAGTCGAACGGCATCCTCGAGGAGCTCGACCGCGAGCTGAACTTCGAGGCGCCGGACGACGACCGCGTCCCGGAGATCCACAGGCTCGTCGCGGAGCACACGGCCAAGGCCGCCGCCATCGACGCCGCCGTCGAGGCGCGCTCGGAGTACTCCAAGAACGTCCGCGCCCACGGCGGGGTCCTCGCCACCGTCTCCGGCGACGGCCGTCTCGAGATCCGCCGCGGCCTGATCCGCCGCGAGGACCAGGCCGCCTACCACGCCGCCGTGCATCGCGAGCCGGACCCCGCGGACGGCCCCGACGGCACCTCGCGCGGCGACGACGGCACCACCGGCGACGACGGCGGCGCCGCACCCGCGCCGCGCTACACCGACGCCCTGCGCCGCGATCTGCGCGTCATGCGCACCGCCGCGTTCCGCCAGGCGCTCGCCCGCGACCCGGGCGCCGCCGCCGACATCCTCGCGTTCACGCTCGCGCGCAAGCTGCGCCTCGGCGGCATCTCCGAGATCGGCTACGAGTCGGCCGCGCTGCGCTTCAACCTCGAGTACGAGGCGAACCACGTCTCCGACGGCCTGCGCGCCTCGCCGGTCATGGACGCCCTGCACCCGGTGCCCGACGACGTCGACCTGTCCTGGGTCGCCGACAAGGACACCGCAGCGGGGTTCCGGACGTTCCGGGCGCTGCCGGGCCACCACCGCGCCGCCGTGCTCGCGGCCTGCGTCGCCAACCTCACGTTCCACGCCCTCGGCGACGACAAGGACGCGCCGGGCGCCCACGAGCAGCTCGTGCGCGACCTCGACGTCGACTTCCCCGCCGAACTCGAACGCGCGGGCGCCCTGCCGTTCGACAAGGACCTGGTCTGGATGCGCATGAACAAGGCGCTGATCCTCGGCGCCGGCGCCGACGCGCTGGGCGGCGAGTGGGCCGACAAGCACCGCAGCTTCAAGAAGCGGGATCTCGCCGAGGCCGCCGCGAACGCGTTCCGTCCGGACCCGTCGCGCGACGACGAGGCGGACCGCGCCGCCGCCGGCTGGCTGCCCCCCGGGTTCCGGCCGCTGGCGGCCGACGCCCAACGCGCGACGGACGGCGACGCCGCGCAAGGCACCGGTCCCGCCGCGGACGGTTCGCCCGGCATGGCCGCGGAGTCCGTCGCCGGGACCGCGCCCGACGCGCCGGCACCGAACGAGGCTTCGATCGACGACGCGTCCAACGCCGCCGCCCCCGCCTCGGAAGCCAAGGCCGGTGCGACCGCACCCGGCGGCCTGCCGGCGTTTCTCGACGACTAGGCGCTCGACCCGCGCCGCCGGCGGCCAGGGACGGTCCCGGCGGCGCCTTCCCCGGCGCACGGACGCGCCGGTTTCCGCGGACAGCCGGCGCGGCCAGGGACGGCCCGCGCCGTCCGCACACCCCCGCGGCGCCCGCACCGCCCACCGGTCCCGTGGCCGCGTGGATCCGACAAACGACCACCGCTCCACCGGCGTCTCGTCCACCTGCTGACCGCACAGCCAAGCCCATGGCGACGTCGACCCGCCTCGCCGAAATTGCCGCGACCCGCCCGCACTCCGCGCGGCCGGCGCGACGACCGCCTCCGCCTGCCAGGCCCACGCCCCAGGTTCGTCCAACGTCAGCCTTGCTCGACGGCGTGCCGCCAGCCGCGCGGGGCGCGGCGTTCGACTCCGAACGGCTCGGCCTCCGGCTCCTCCGGTTCCGTCGTCTCGCCGTCATCCGGATCGCCGCCCGCACCCGGATCGCCGCCGCCGGAATCCGGGTCGTCGCCGTCGTCGGGGTCGTCGCCGTCGTCGGGGTCGTCGCCGTCGCCGGGGTCGTCGCCGTCGTCGGGATCGTCGCCGTCGCCGGGGTCGTCCCCGTCATCCGCGTTTCTTCGCCTGGCGAGTATCTCGTTGACCTGGGCGTTGACGACCGCGTACGTTCCCGCCGGATACGGTCTCTCCGCCAACTGCGGCTCGGATCCGCCGCCGCCGACGAGCGTGACGGACAGGACACCGTTGACGCCGCTGAACGACGTGCGCAGCCCGCCGCGTTCGGAGCCGCAAACGAGAGTGAACGAGTCCACGAGCGGGCACAGCGCATTCCCCGCCGCGCAGTCCGACTTCACGCCCCCTTCCAGGAGCTTGTAGAGGGCCCTTCCGGTACGCCACGACGCATAGTTCGGACGCACGGCGCTCGTCGTTGCGGCGCTCAGAACCGCCTCGGCGTCGTTGGCGGCCGTGTCGTAGGGCGGATCCAGCCGCTGGATCAGGTAGCCCGCGGCGTCGGCCTGCGCCGGCCATTCCAGCACGACGCCGCCGTAGGTCCAGTGGATCGGCGGGGACGTCTCCCCCAACGCCTCGTCGATCACCACGCCCTCGTCCGTCATGACGCTGTCCAGCGCCACCTGGAAGAACGGGCGGTAGGTCTGGTTGTTGTAGCCGGGGTGCCCCGCCGGGTAGAGGTGGAAATCCTCGTCCACGATGCACTTCGCCGCGTCGGCGCAGACCGCGGCCAGCGCGACCACCAGGGCCGCGCATCGGGCGTTCACTCCGGCGGCCCCTCCAGGACGGCGAGACGCACGAGTTCCGGCCTCCTGCAACCCGTCGACGACTCCTCGTAGCTCGCGCGGTCGATCACCACGGCGACCTCCCGCCCGGATGCCAAGGCCATCTTGGCCTGGTCGAGAAGCTGCTGGGCGAAGTCCTCGTGGCGCAGGTACTTGAACAGGCGCTCGGCCTCCGACTTGGTCTTCTGCACGGCATCGAGACGATCCTGCCCCGACTGGATCCACACGATGTTGTTCGCCCCGCAGGCCGAGGCCTGGGGCATCCCCGTGTCCATCGCGATGGCGAGCGCGTACTGCGGCGACAATCTCCCGCCCAGCGAACTCGGCCGCTGCACTACGACCCGCTCCACGGTCGTCCTCGTCCTGTGGTAGACGACCGTGTCCACATCCCCGTCGGACACCTCCACGATGTCCCAGCCGCCGCTCTTGTCCTCCTCCCCGACGGCCATCGCCTCCCAGCCGCGCGCCTGCACGCCCGCCGCAAGGACGACCGCCGATACCCCCGCAACAGTCAAGATCCTCATCGGACGTCCCCCGCTGCCGAACGGTTCGAGCCTAGCAAAGCGCCGCGCCCCCTGCCACGCCCACGGCACAGCGCACGCACGCGGCCTTGATCGGCCACCGACCTGCCTCTACAGTTCGGCGGACGCCGCCAAGGAACGAGCCGAGCATGTTGCAGCCCCCCGGCGCCTACGCCGCCGGCTACGCCAAGGCCTGCGCCGCGGACGCCGAACTGGCGGCCAACTACGTGCGCCACACGCGCCTGGGCGATCCGGACCTCGATCCGGTGATGGCCGACGTCGCCGACCTCGACGGCGGCCTGCTGAACCGCTTCATCCGCGCCGGGATCGAGGACGACGCCGCGGAACTCCGACGCGCTCCGCGCTCGCTCCGCCACTTCTTCGACGACAAGGTCGGACAGCCCGCGTGGGTCGACTTCGAGGCCCACGCGCCCGCGGTCCGCGCCTTCAACCTCAACGCCGCCAACATGCTCGTGGCGTTCGTCTGCGGCGTCCTCATCGAGGGCTTCTCGACCCTGATCTCCAAGTCGTTCGCGACCACCGGCCGCGTCCTCACGCCCGAGTCGGGCCGCCGCCGCCTGATGCAGAACAACCGCCACCTCATGGAGGTGTTCTATCCCGGCGGCCTCGAGAGGCACGGGGACGGATGGAAGCTGTCCACGCGCGTCCGGTTCGTGCACGCGCGCGTGCGCCACCTGCTTGCCGGATCCGGGGCCTGGGACGCGGCGGAGGTCGGAACGCCGATCAGCGCCGCCCACCTGGGACTCGCCTCGACGGTCTTCTCCATGCGCCTGCTGGACCATGCCGCACGCGTCGGGGCGGCCTTCGACGACGACGAGCAGGCCAGCGTCATGCACGTCTGGCGCTACGCCGGCTGCATCATGGGGGTGCCGAACGGCATCCTGTACGACGACCGCGAGCACGCACGACGGATCTTCGCCATCGCCCACCTCTGCGAACCGCCGCCGGGCGCGGACGCGGCGAAGATGGCCAACGCCCTCATCGCGGCCATTCCGTCGACGGCCGGCATCGACGACGAGCGCCGGCGCCGCGACGTCGTCAGGCTCGCCTACCGCCTGTCGCGGGCCCTGATCGGGCGCGTACTCGCCGACCAGCTGGGTTTCCCGAGGATGGCGACGGCCGGCTCGCTGTTCGCGTTCCGGGCCAGGCAGAGAGCGCAGCGGCTGCTGCAGGGCCGGCAGGCGGTCAGGTCGACCAACTTCGCGCAGTTGCTGGACATCTCCGCGTACGACGCGCCCGACGAACGCTACCGCATGCCCGACCACTACCTGTCGACCCGCTCCCGGCCCTGGTAGCCGGGTCGTGTCCGCGCACCACGCCGGTCCGCGGCCGCAGTCGCCGGGCGGCGGCCGCATCGATCGCCGCCCCGACCCGAAGCCGAACGGGGCCCACGTCCCGCGGCACGTCCGCGAGATCCGCTCCCCGGCGCGGTCGAACATCCACCGCAACCCGCCGTCCCGGCGCACGAGGGCGCTCGTCGCCATGACGATGGCGCGCACCTCGTTGCGCGAGATCCTGACCCGCTCCCGTCCGCCGACGCCGGTTCTCCGCGAGCCGCTGCAGCGTCCGCACCGCCATGCCGAGCGACCACGGCAGGAACCGGCGCATGCCGGTCTCCGTGCCCGGAACCAGCATCGTGTACCGGAATGCGCCCGCCAGGTTGCCCGCGGCCACGCGGATCAGCCGCAGCCATGGCGACGGCGGACCTGCCTCCGGCCTGGCCCTCCCTGAACGAGAGACGAAAGATCGGCGCCGACGTCGGCGAAGACGTCCCTCGGCAGCCAGCAGGCGCCCCGTTCCCGGTCCACCCGGAAGTCCCTGAGGATGTCCACCATCCGCAGCCCTGCCCGAAACGCGGCGACAGCTCGAGCAACCGGTCCCGCCGACTCCCAACGCCCCGGCAGTGGTCGCAGACCAGCTCCGTCAGCGTCTCGCCGACGACGCCCGCCACGCAGTCGCAGGACCGGTCCAGGTCGCGCATGTGCGCGGGCCCCCGCGGCGTCATCGTCGCCTGGAACTCCGCCATCCCCGAGGCCATGACGCCGATGCAGCGCCCGATCGGATCGCGCTGCGCGCGCCGCAATCCACGCGTGATGCCGACGGCGGCGTCGACGTTCGCCACCAGGTCCCGCTCGGCCTCGATCTTAGCGTCCGACAGCAGCGGCTGGAGGTCGCGGCCGAACTCGCGCGCCGACGACGCGCCCTTGACGACGCCGACGAACCGTTCCAGGTGGACGGCCTTGCGCGCCGCGGGCGGGGCGGGTTCGTCCTCGATCGTGTCGGCGATCCGACACAGCAGGTAGGCGTTGCCGACCACGTGGCACAGCGGCTCCGGCAGTTGCGGAACGGTGAGCGCGAACGTCCACGACACGCCGAGCGCTTGCGCCCGGCACGCCAGAGAGTCCGCGCCGCTCGTCAGGGTCGCCACCCCTCGCGGAGAGGTCGCACCGACCATGGCGGGCGGCGGCGTGCCGGTCAAGCGCTCCCTCCCGACCGGCGCGCCCGGGTCGACCGCCGCCCGTCTCGCGACCGGCCTCTCCGGATTCCGGCACGCGGCCCCGCGACCTACTGGGTCGACACCGGCGTGTTGTTCGCCAGGACGCCCGAGGCCCGGGTCAGCACCTGGACGCTCACGGGGCCGTCGGAGAGCACCTCGCAGGACAGGCGGCCGGTCCACGCCTCGCCGAGGACGGCGGCGATCTCGGCCTGGTTCCAGCGCGCAGTGCCGCCCGGCGCGACCGTGCCGGCGTTGCCGAACATCTCCACGCCGTCCCGGTCGCGGCACTGCAGGAACACGCGGCAGTCGGCTGCGGACGACTCGCACGTCGCCCGCAGGTTCGTCGTGTCCGTCGAGGTCGGCGGTGCGATCGCGTACGCCTTCGCGCCGCCGCGGGCGATGCCGCGAAGGCGCAGGGCGAGCGTCGTCGGCTCGATGCCGACCTCGCGGTTCCCGGCACGGCGGAAGGCGATGCGGGCCGAGGTGGCGAAGGACGCCCCGTGTCGCAGGGGATCGCTGCCGTTCGGCACGTACAGGACCGCAAACGGCTCGGTGGTCAGCGGGGCCGCGTAGACCGCCTCGCGGCCGTCGAGGGCGAACGTCTCGTCGGCGTCGGCCCTGCCGTCGCCGTCGAGGTCCGCGTAGACCGTGTCGCCGGGCCGGAAGTGCTCGGAGGCCACCGCCACCACGAGCTCCCCCGAGAGAGAGTGCTCGAAGTCGTCGAGCACCGTGCCGTCGGCGTCGCGGACAGGCCGCGCGCGGGCGAACGCGAGCCGGAGTTCGGCGAGGAGGGTCTCCTGCGCCGCGAGCGGCTCGCCGTCCGCGCCGACGAGCAGGTGCCGGGTGCCGGCGTCCGGCGAGATGGCCGCGCCGGCGCCGGGAGTGCTGACCAGCGCCGCGATGGCGCTTTCCGCGCGGACCACGGTGCAGCCTTCGCGCATCCCGGGATGGCCCGGCCCCCGGCCGCAGAGCGGATTGGACACCGCCTCGGCGATCCCGGTGCCGCGTTCCTGCTCGACGGTGACGCGCGCCAGCGCCTCGACCGGCGCGGGTTCGAGCGGCATGCGCCCGAGTCCGTGGACGACGAGGTCGGGAAGCCGGAAGTCGATGCCGCGCTGGGCACCGTGCCACGCGCCGTCGGCGAAGTACAGGTCGCGCAGACGGCCGACGACGGCGGCGACCTCGACGGTGAACCAGACCGACCGGCCGTTTCGGCGGCCCCCGCTCTTGGCGACCGTGACTTCGTCCCCGACGGGTCGGCGGGCCACCGCGGCGCCGCTCGGGACGACGGCGACCCATGCGAGATCGGTGAACGACACGTGGCGCGCGAACCGGGCGTTCGACAGATGGAAGCCGATGGTGACGGCGGTGCCGGGGACGAGCGTGCGCGCGCCGTCGAGGTCGAGCGCGACGACCGGCCGGAACCCTTCGGCGTCGTCGAAGTCGAGGCGGACCTCGGCGCCGAACAGTTCGTCGGCGACCACGACCGGCTCGCTGCTCACGCTGAACTGCTGCGCAGCGGCGCCGCAGGGCGCCACGACGGCCCCCGCCACCAGGACGGCTCTCGCCGCGGCGGCGATGCCGCACGCCCTGCCGGTCCGCGCACGCGGACGGCGCCGAACCGCTTGCGGCTCGCATCGGCCTGCCGTTCGCGTCCCGTCGCGACCTGGTCGCGCGTTCGTTGCCGGCGCCGGCGGCACGCGGGCCTCCACCCGGGCGGCCCGCCGGTTCCCCGTCCGTCCCGTCCCGGCGGCGTCCCGAGCCCGGCCGCGCCGCGGCCCCTGTCGCCACCGACGTCGAGCGAACGACGCCGCGCCGCGGCGGACGTCCGCACCGGTCACCGGGCACGGCCCGGCGGCCGGCGCGGCGTTTCGCCCGTCGCCGCCGGGCTCTCCGCCGGCTCCACGGCCGACTCGGCCCGGTAGACCACGGTGTCCGTGCTGCCGTCGGCGGCGTTCCTCGTCACCGTGGTCACGTCGAGCGCATCCGCGGCGGCGATGAACACCAGGGTCGCGGCCACCGACGGCGGGGCGCCCGCGGCGGGCGGGCCGTCGATCCGCAACGTCTCCGCCACGGGCAGCACCAGCAGCGAGTGCGGGGCAACCGCGCGCAGCCCCGCCGCCGGCGGCATCGGCTCGACCACGACGCCGGGACCGGCGTAGAACTCGTCGAACGCGAACCGCGCCGTGATCGCGCTCCGGTTGGCGATCACGATCGACTGCGCGTAGCCCGGGGCGATCGTCAGGTACGCGACTTCGACGCGCGCCCCCGCGCGCTTGATCGCGCCCACCTCGCCGCTCGCGGCGGTCTGCGCGCCGGCACCCGGCGGATCCACGACGACCGTCGCCCGGTAGACGGCGACCGGTATCCGCGGCCGGTCCGCCGCGAGCCACACGCACAGATGCCGCGTCCCGAACGCCTCGTCCGCGTGCGCGACCTCGGCGGTGCCCCGCGCGGTCACGGCGTCCTCGCCGGGCGGCGGCAGCAGCGCGACCACCCCGCCGGGCGGCGCGTCCTCGCGCGCGGGCGAGGTCGCCCTGCAGCGGTCCGTCGCGGTGCCGGTGCGCAGGTCGAACGTTCCGAACGCCATGTCGCCTTCGATCGTCGCCGTGACGGTTCCGATGACGTCCGCCGCCGCGAGCGGGCGTCCCCCGCGCGCCGCGTGCACCGTCTGCCCGTCCTCCGTCGCGACCCTGTGCGCCACCGCGATCCGGCCGAGCACGGCCGGCGCGGAGGGGTTGTCCGGGTCGGTCGAGGTGCCCGAGGCCGACTCCGGCACGAAGGCCGTGAAGCCCGCCGCCACGTCGGCGATGCCGAGTCCGCTCGCGATCTCGATCGAGACGCCGGGCACCATCGCCACCAGAGTCCTCTCGCCGCCGAACACGTCCGGCGACCGGGGCCGGTGCCGGCTGAGCGCCCCCGCGAGGCTGTCGTAGAGCTCGAGCGATGCCGCGTAGCGGCCTTCGCCCGCCGGCACGGCAAGCGCGTCGGCGATGGCGAGCGCGTACGTCAACCCGGCCGCGTAGTCGCCGATCGGCAGCCCGTAGACGGCGAACGACCTCCCGGCGCCGCCGTGGGCGACGTCGCCCGGGCCGCTCGCGAAGCCGCTGCCGGGACCGCCGCCGCGCGTCGCGAGTTCCGGCGTCGCGCTGAACACCATGCCGTCGAGGTCGGCGCGCACGTACCAGCGCCTCGACACGTCGAGCGCGGCGCCGCTCACGGTGCGCAGCTCGGCCGCCTCCGGCGGCGTCTCGAGGTGGTAGTAGGTGACCCGTTCCTCGCCCTCTCCGGCCACCGTCGCCGCCTCGGCGGAGACGCTCTCCGCCGCGAAGTACAGCGGCACGGCGTCGTCGTCGTCGAGGTCCACGGCCCACGCCGGACCGGCCACCGCTACACACAGCGGCCCCATCAGCCGCTTCCACATCGTCCTGCCTCCGTGTGGCATTCCCCGGCGGGCGTCATCCGCGTACCGGTCCGGCGAGCGTCACCCCGCCTCGCGGCGGTTCGCCGATGCGCCACACCCGCTCGCCCACGGTCACGCGCACGCGGTCGTCCGGGACGTCGCTGCGGTCGAGGACAACGACGTCGACGGCCGGGAGTTCGCCAACCGCGCCGAGGGCACCCGCCAGGGCGGTCTCGAAGGGGGCCTCCTGCGGTCGCCGCCGAGCGCCTCGAAGTCCGGCACGACCAGCTCGCCGAGCGCCGCTTCGACCGCGACTGCGCGTTGCCGGACCGCAGCTCGCACGACGCCACGGCGTCGACCGACTCGCCGAACGCCGCGGGAACTTCGGCGCGGAACAGCCCGGCCATGCGCGCGGACACCGCCCAGCGCATCGCCGACGGTCCACGCCATCTCCGCCACCGGCTTGTCGAGGCGCGCCGGCGCGCATCGTCTTCGGTCATGTCGTCCTCCCCGACCCGCAATCCGTCCGGCATGGGCCGCGGGAGCCCGGACGGCCCCGCACGGCCGGTGTGGCGGCCCCGCAGGGGTGCGCCGGAGACCCAGGAGTCTAAACGCTCGCGCGGCGTCGGAGAACCCCGCCTGCCGCTCGGCGAGGCGTCCCGTCCGGAGCACCGGCGCGTCCTTGAAGCGGTCGCCGACGGCTCCCGCGCAGCACGCCCGGCTCGCACGCGACCGAGCGGGGCGCTTGCCGCTCGACCCTCGCGCGTCCCGCCGGGACCGCGTCAAGGGCAACGCCGCCGCCACGGCGGCGGCCCGCGGCCTGCGACCGCGGCCCCGTTGACCCGGCGCCCGGCGGAGCGCGCCGGCGTGCGGCCCGTCGCCTCCCCTCCGGGGGGCGGATCGACGAGGAACCGACCCGCATGACGGACACCACGCGAACCCCCTCCCTGTTCGACCTCCACGACGTCCCCCCGCCGCCCGAGACCGCGTTCTCCCCGGCCCAGGCCCTCGCCGCGGCGGCGCGCGCCCTCGTTCCCGCCCTCGAGGCGGGACGGGCCGTGTCCTCGGCCGACGCCAGCGCCGCCGTCGCCGACGCCTTCCGCAACGCCCCGCCCGGGCAGCGCAACGCCTGGAACTCCAAGCACGCCTACGACGCCGCCGAGGCCGCCGTCGTGCTCTTCCTGAAGCGTTGGGCACCCGCCATGCGCGACCGCGCCGACGGCGATCCAATGCGCTTCCACCGCATGCTCGAACGCGTGGCGGCGCTGGAGCCGACGCAGTCGCACCGCTCCGAGCACCAGGTCGCCTACGACCAGTTCTCGACGCCGCTCGCCCTCGCCCACGCCGCCTTCGCCGCCGCCGCCGTGCGCCCGGACGACGTCGTCCTCGAACCGTCCGCGGGCACCGGCATCCTCGCCGCCCTCCCGGCGACCGTCCTCGACACCGCCGCCGACCTGCACCTGAACGAACTCGCCCCCATGCGCCGCAACCTGCTCGCCGCGGTCTATCCCGAGGCCCCGGTCACCGCGCACAACGCCGAGCGCATCCGCGACCGGCTGCCCGACGTCCGGCCCGACGTCGTCCTCATGAACCCGCCGTTCACCGCGCGGCCCACCGTCGGCAGGCGCCGAGGCGGCGGGTCGCGTTCGATCCGCGTCGACCTCGCGCACATCAGGGCCGCCTACGCCGCGCTCGCGCCCCGGGGCCGGCTGGTCGCGATCGCCGCCGCGCCCTGCATCCCGGACTCGGCGGCCTGGCGCGACGCCTTCGGGCGGACCGACGCCCCGCGCGTGCTGTTCACCGCGCGGATCCCGGGGCGCGTCTACCGCCGCCGCGGCACAGACGCCGAGACCCGCCTCATCGTCCTCGAACGCGCGCCGGCGGCGTCGCCCGCGCGCTACCCCGACGTCGACGCCTTCCTCGTCGCCGACGACGCCGCCGACCTCCTGGCGCGCGTCCTCGACCTGCCGCCGCGCCTCGCCGCCGACCCGGAGCCGGCGCCGCTCGGCATCGAGGCCGTGGCGGAGTCCGACCGTCCCGCGCGCGACCGCGGCGCGGTGTGGACCCCCTGGACGCCCACGTCGTTCCGCATCCCCGGCGCCGCCGAGCATCCGACGCCGCTGGTCGAGTCCACGGCCATGGCCGACATCGCGCCCCCGGTCCCCGGCTACCGGCCGGTGCTGCCGCCCGCCCTCGTCCAGGACGGCCTGCTCTCCGACGCCCAGCTCGAGTCCGTCGCGCTCTGCGGCCAGGCGCACGACCGGCTGCTGCCGTCCCCGTACCGCGTCACCGCCGACCACGTGAGCGCCCACCGCGTGGACGCCGACGCCTCCGGCCCGGACGGCGCCACCGACCTCCCGCAGTACCCCGAACTCGACGACCCGACCGTCGAGCTCGGTCCGCCCGTGCGCTTCCGCCAGGGCTGGATGCTCGGCGACGGCACCGGGTGCGGCAAGGGCCGCCAGGCCGCCGCCGTCATCCTCGACCGCTGGCTGCGCGGCTCGAAGCGCGCGCTGTGGATCAGCCAGTCGGCGCGCCTCATCGACGACGCCCGCCGCGACTGGCGCGAGATCGGTCGGGACGACGCGCAGATCTTCCCGCTCTCCGCCTACCGGCCCTCGCAGCCGGTCGAACGCTCGACGGGCATCCTGTTCACCACCTACGCGACGCTGCGCTCCCCGGCCCGCGGCGGCGCGCCCTCGCGCCTCGACCAGATTCTCGCCTGGCTCGCCGGCGGCGACACGGTCGAGCGCCGCCACGCCTTCGACGGCGTGGTCGTCTTCGACGAGGCGCACGCCATGGCGAACGCGGCCGGCAACGCGACCAAGCAGCGCGGCGAGGCGAAGCCCTCCCAGCAGGGGCTCGCGGGACTCCGCCTGCAGAACGCCCTGCCGAACGCCCGGGTGCTGTACGCCTCCGCCACCGGCGCCACCACCGTGCACGGCCTGGCCTACGCGCCGCGCCTGGGCTTGTGGGGCGGCGACGCCACCGCCTTCGCCGACCGTCTCGACTTCGTCGGCGCCATGGAGCGCGGCGGCGTCGCGGCCATGGAGATCGTCGCCCGCGACCTGAAGGCGCTGGGGCTCTACCAGGCCCGCGCGCTCGCCTACCACGGCGTCGAGATCGACATCCTCGAGCATCCGCTCTCCGCCGCGCAGCGGGACATCTGGGACCAGTACGCGGGCGCCTTCCGCATCATCCACGAGAACCTCGACGCCGCGCTCGAGGCGTGCGGCGTGGTCAAGGACGGCGACACCCTCGCCCCGGGCGCCAAGTCCGCCGCCATGAGCGCCTTCGAGCAGGCCAAGCAGCGCTTCTTCGCGCATCTCCTCGCCGCCATGAAGTGCCCGACGCTGATCCGCGCGGTGCAGGCCGACCTCGACGCGGGCCGCGCCCCGGTGGTGCAGCTCGTCTCCACCGGCGAGGCGCTGCTCGACCGCCGCCTCGCCGAGATCCCGCCCGCCGAGCACGACGACCTGTCCGTCGACCTCACGCCCCGCGAGTACGTCATGGAGTACCTGGTGCGCTCGTTCCCCGTGCAGCTCCACGAGGAGACGGTCAACGACGAGGGCACCATCGTCGCCGTCCCGGTGTTCGACGACGACGGCCGGCCGGTCGTCTCCCAGGAGGCGCTCGCCGCCCGCGACGCCCTCGTCGCCCGCCTCGGCGCGCTGCCGCCCATGCCCGCCGCCATCGACATCCTGCTGCACCACTTCGGCCACGAGCAGGTCGCCGAGGTCACCGGCCGCTCGCGCCGCGTGCTGCGCCTCGCCGGCCCCGGCGGCGCGTGGCGGCACGCCGTCTCCACCCGCCCGCCGAGCGCCAACCTCACCGAGGCCGCGGCGTTCATGGACGGCGAGAAGCGCATCCTGCTGTTCAGCACCGCCGGCGGCACCGGGCGCAGCTACCACGCCGACACCGCCTGCGCGAACCGCGCCCGGCGCGTGCACTACCTCCTCGAGCCCGGCTGGCGCGCCGACGTCGCCATCCAGGGCCTCGGCCGCACCCACCGCACCCGGCAGGCGAGCGCGCCGCTGTTCCGCCCCGTCGCCACCGACGTCAAGGGCGAGCGGCGCTTCATCGCGACGATCGCGCGCAGGCTCGACAGCCTCGGCGCCATCACCCGCGGCCAGCGCGACTCGCAGTCGTCCATGGGCGACGGCGCCCTGTTCCGCGCCGAGGACAACCTCGAGAGCCCGCACGCGCTCTCCGCCCTGCGCCTGTTCTACATCTCGATCCACAACGACCACGTCCCCGGCTGGTCCGAGAAGCGCTTCGAGAAGGCGACGGGCCTCGTCCTGTCCGACGCGGAGGGCGGTCTGCGCGACAGCCTGCCGCCCATGTCGCGGCTGCTGAACCGCGTGCTGGCCATGCCGATCGACGAGCAGAACGACGTGTTCGCGCACTTCCAGGAGCGCCTCGACGCCATGATCCAGGCCGCCAAGGACGCCGGCGTCTACAACCTCGGCGTCGAGACCATCCACGCCGACTCGCTCGCCGTGGTCGCCCGGCGCCCCGGTCCGGGCGGCACCGAGATCCTCGACATCCGCCGCCGCGACGCCCTGAAGCCCTTCACGGCCGACGCCGCCGCCGAGGCCGTGCGCCTCGGTCGCGAGCACCACGGACGCGGCGAACTGCTCCTCAACGCGCAGTCGGGCCGTGCCGCCGTCGCGCTGCCGGCGCCCTCCGCGATCGCCGAGGACGGCGCGGTGCAGCCGCGCGTGCGCCTGCGCCGCCCGAACGCCGCCGAGCTCCTGACCCTCCAGGACCTCGCCCGATCGCGCTGGCGCGCGGCCCCGCGCAACGCCTGGGAGCCCGTCTGGTCGCGCGAGGTCGACGGCCTGCCGGCCCACACCGAGCGCGTCTTCCACCTGGCGTCCGGCATGCTGCTGCGCGCCTGGCACCTCCTGCCCGACGAGAACCTGCGCATCCGGCGCCTGGCCACCGACGACGGCGAGTCGCTCATCGGCCGCGTCCTGGAGCCCGAGGAGGCCGCCCGGCTGCGCGAGGACAAGGCACGCGCGGGCGTGCTCGAACTTCCCGCCGCCGACGTGCTCCGAGCGGTCGTCGAACGCCACAAGCCGATGCCGCTGGTCAACGGCTGGACGCTGCGCCGGCGCCGCGTGCTCGACCGGCCGCGGCTCATGATCGAGGGCCCCGGTCCCCGCGACATCGACCACCTGAAGCGCCTCGGCGTGCGCGCCGAGATCGTGCAGTGGCAGACGGTCCTCTTCGCCGACGACGCCGACGTCCTCGCCCGCGTCCTGCGCCGCCACCCGCTGCGCCACCCGGACGCCGCCGACGGGTCCGGCGTCCCCGAACCCGCCTTCTAGCCCCAAGGAGAACCCGCATGAAACCCGCCGACGTCTACGCCGCCGTCACCGAACGCATACTCGCCGACCTGCGCGCCGGCACCCGTCCGTGGATCCAGTCCTGGACCGCCGCCCCGACCGCCCTGCCGCTGCGCCACGGCGGCGAGCCCTACCGCGGCATCAACGTCCTGCTGCTGTGGGCGGCCGCCTTCGACCGGGGCTACGCCTCGCCCCACTGGATGACCTACCGCCAAGCGCAGGCCCTCGGCGGCCAGGTGCGCCGCGGCGAGACCTCCTCGCGCGTCTTCTTCGTGCGCACGGTCGAGCGCCGCGCGGACCAGGATCCCGGCAGCGCCGGCGGCGACGACGATCCGGACCACGTCCGCGTGCACCGCGTCTACAGCGTCTTCAACGCCGACCAGATCGACGGCCTTCCCGACGACTACCGGGCGCCGGCGCCGGCCCCGGCCAACCCGGGGGAGCGGATCGCGCACTGCGAGTCGTGGTTCGCCAACCTCGGCCTCCACGTCGCCGCGCACCCCTCGCGGGCCTGCTACCAGCCGCGCCTCGACACGATCCGCATGCCCCCGTTCGAATCCTTCGAGAGCCCCGAGGCGTACTACGCGGTGCTCGCGCACGAGAGCGTGCACGCCACCAACACCCCGGCGCGCGCCCACCGCGGCGGCTTCGGCGGGTTCGGTTCGCCCGAGTACGCGTTCGAGGAGCTCGTCGCCGAGCTCGGTTCGGCGTTCGTGTGCGCCGAACTCGGCATCTCGGCCGAGCCGCGTCCGGACCACGCCGCCTACATCGCCGGCTGGATCAAGGCGCTCGAGGACGACCCGCGCACCATCGTGCGCGCCGCGGCCCTGGCGCAGAAGGCCGTGGACTGGCTCCGCGACCGGCAGCCGGGCGAAACCCCGGCCGACGTCGCTGAGGCCGCGTGACGCCGCGGCGGCTCGACACCGGTTCGCGCTCGCGCCCGGGTCGAGGCCGCGCCTCCGTGCTCCCGCCGGGCGCAGCCGCCCGTCGTGTCGCCGCGACCGCGTGCCCGTTCCGCCAGCGACCGACGGCCGCCGACGGCGTCGTCTTCGCGACCGCACAACGCGGCGGGCGCGGACGGGCAACATGGCTGCCCGGACCGCACCCCCGGGCCGTTCCACGTCTACGCCGCCCGGCGCCGCCGACGGGCGCCGGCCCCGGGCGGGGGGTTATGTCGCGCATGCACGACAAAACTCTACCCTGAGGAATACCAATTTTCGTTCCAGGGGACGACGGCGGCATCGTCGGCCCGGCGCCACCCGACCCGCAACGGCCCTGCCGTGCGCAAGAGCACGGATGTCGTGCAGGTCGATCGCCGGGCCGCCGTCCGCCCGACAGCCATCAGCCAGGAGATCCGCCCGGCGCCCCCGCCCCGACCGCCCCGCGGCCCGCGTCTGCGCCGGCACCCGCCGTCCTCGGCGAGCGGCGACATCTCCCCGCCGGCCATGCGCAGCAGGCAGGTCTCGCGTCCGAAGTCCACGCCTGCCGCCATGTTCCGCAGCGACGCGCGGCGGCCGGCCTACCGCCGCGCCGCCCCGGTGGTCTCCGGGCGCACCACGCGCAGACCGGTCCGCAGTGCCATCGTATCCGCCGCCGCGCCTCCGGGCAGCCCCAGCCACTCAAGCGAGAGCACGTCGCCGAGCGGCGACAGGTCGGACACGGGAGTGCCGCGCAGGTCCAGCCGGCGCAGCCGCGGCAGGTCCTGCAGCGGCCCGACGTCGCGCACCGCGTTGCCCGCCAGCGACAGCTCCTCGAGCGCCGCGAGGTGCGTCAGCGGGCCGAGGTCGGACGCCGCGTTGCCGTCGAGCACCAGCACGCGCAGCGCGGCCAGGCCGGCGAGAGGCGACAGGTCCGCGACGCGGTTGCCCGACAGGTCCAGACGCTCCAGCGCGCGCAGCCCCGCCAGCGGCCACAGGTCGGCGACGCGGTTGCCGGAGAGGTCGAGCGCGCGCAGCCCCGCGTGCGCCTCGATGCCGTCAAGCTCGGCGAGGCCGTTGTCCGACAGGTCCAGGCGCTCAAGCGGGACGGGCCGGCCGAGCGCCGCGAGATCCGCCACCGGCACCGGGGAGGCGTCGCCGGGCCGGCCGTCCGCCGGCGCCCACCACAGCCGCGCCGGCGCGCCGTCCCCCGACAGGCCCGACGGCCGCGCGCCGAACACCGCCTGTCCGCCGAAGCCGCCCGAGCTCGACGAGCTGGAGGAGACGTCCGTGATCGTCCCGGTCGCCTTGGAGTCGGTGATCCGTATCTTGCGTCGCGCCTTGATGTAGTCGCCGGTGTCGTAGTCGAGGCCGTCGATCACCCAGGCGCCAAACAGGCGGACCCGCACCGTCTCGCCGTCGTCGGTCACCGCGTCGGTCTTCGCGAACACCCGGAAGGACATCGTCGTGTCTCCCGCCACCATCTGCACCGTCCCGGACCCCCAGTCTTCGTAGTCGACGTTCGACGTCGCCGTTCCCTCTTCGCGCAGGATCTGGACCCCGGCGAAGATGTTGCGCTTGAGGGGACGCGTCGCCGTCACGGTGAACGTGAGGTAGCTGCCTTCCGCCGCCGTCGCGTCCGCCACCGACAACGTCGCCTTCATCGTGTTCTCGCCCTCGCCCAGGGTGATCGCCGGACCGTCCTCGAGGCGGCCCAGCGATCGCGTGCAAAGCGCCCCCGACACGTTGCACCGACGGTTGTCAGGCAGCGACAGCACCGTGGCGGCGGACGTGGTGTTGTCCGACTGCACCGTGAGTCGCCAGTGGCGGCTGACCTTGCGCCGCACCCCGTCGACGTGCCTGAACAGGCGCGTGTGCCGCTGCGCCCTCGCGACCGTCCCGTTCGTGACCGTGAAGGCGTCGTCGCGCATGTCCTCGGACGGAATCCAGATGCGCTCGCTCAGCTTGAGGTCGACGAGGTACTCGACCCGGCCGCCGGGCCCCTCGTCCTCGCCGGCCAGCTCCAGCTCCGCGGTGAGCGGCGCGGCCTTCACGAGCTGGACCTTCAGGGTGTCTCCGTCGCCCTGGCCGCCCGGCAGTTGGCCGGCCGGCGCGTTCGCGAGGTTCCAAGCGAGTTGGCTCTGGTTCTCGTTGGCCGAGGATAGCCGGTAGGTGAGGGACGGCATGGTGCCGACCCGATTGGCGAGCACAAGCGTCAGACCGTCCAGGAACAGTCTCTCGGCGACCGCAACGGGCTCGTAGACGAAACGCAGGGTGGACGACTGCAACGTCCCGTTCGCTGCCGTGACGGTCTGGTGCGACAGCTCCGTGACGGTGTAGGTTCTGGTCGTGCCGGCATCGGAGTGCTTTTCGGCTTCGAAGGTCGCAGCGGCCAGTTGCCCTGTCGCTGGGTCCGTCGAGAACCCGGTCGTCGTGACCGTCGAGGAGCCGACAGCGACGTCCACGCTGCCGACCGTCATGGTGGTTTCCCAGATCACCGTGTCCTGCGCCCGAACGGGCGCGGCGAGGGCGAGGGCCGCGACCAGCACCGCCAGCGCCTCGGCTGCCCGACGCCACAACTGAGCACGGACCGAGGCGTTCCCGTTGCGCGACTGAGGCGTGCAGGGGGCCGTGAACCCAGCGGCGCGCGCAAGGCCGCCGCACCGTTCGGGCCCGCCTGGCGAGCCGGGTCGGTTTCCGACCATCGTCCTTCTCCGGCGGACTGTTCGCGATAACTGTAGTTATCGTGCACACCGTGGTCAAGGTCCTGTCGCGGCGGTTCCTCCGCCACGCGCCGGGGCGCCGCGCCGGCGCTCCCGGGCCATAGCCCCAACGCGCTAATCGCGCTGGCCTTTTTCCCGGCGCGCGGATCGGCGCGGTAGCGGAGCCGGTCGCGGCGGGGCCGCGGCGCCGCTGCGCGACGTGCTCGCGATAACCATGCGCGGATCGGCGCGCCCGGACCGCCCTAGGCGCGTCCCTGCGCGCGCGCCAACTGTGCTGCGCCGCTGCGCCGCGCCAGCAGCCGGTCGCCGTAGCGGTGCACCATGGCGGTGCTCTTCCAGCGCCCCGCCTGCAGGATCGCCGGCAGACCGATGCCGGTGGCGATCATGTCCTGCGTCGCGCCGACCCGGGCGCTGTGCCCGGACAACCTGTCCGCCACATTGTCCGGCAGCCCGGCGCGCCGCGCCATGCGCTTGAGGATGCGCGGCACCTGGCTCGGGTCGAGGCGCTCCCCCGGCGGCCGGCCCGTCGGCAGCGAGCGGAACAGCCGACCGTCGGCGACGCCAGCGCGGGCCAGCCACCCGCGCACCATGCGCACCGTGTCCGGGGCCAGGTAGACCATCTCCCCCGCGCCCTCCGGGTCGGTCTTGCCGCGGCGCACCAGCAGCGCCGCGTCGCCGCCGGTCTCCTCGAAGACGTCGTCGACGCGCAGCGCGCAGAGCTCCGAGCGGCGCAGCAGGCCGTCGTAGGCGACCGCCAGCAGCGCCCGGTCGCGGGCGTCGATGAGGCCGTCGCCGGCGGCCTCCAGCAGGCGTACGCGCAGCGCCCAGGTGAGTCCCAGCGCCTGCTCCTGGCGGCGGCCATGGGCGCGGTGCATGCGCGACAGCGCGTTGCGCACGGCGGCGCTCCCGGTGGGCGCCGGGCCTCCGGCGGCGCGGTGGGCGGCGGCGACGCTGGCCACGTAGCGGCGCACCGTGGCCGGGGCGCGTACCGCGGCCATGGCGTCGACGAAGCCCGCCACGGTGGCGGGGTCGGCGGGCACGGCGGCCGCGCCGCGCGCGGCGCACCAGGCGGCGTAGACGCCGAGGTCGGCCCTGAGGGCGCGGGCGGTGTTGGCGCTGAGCGCCCCTTCGGAATCGGCCACGAAGGCGTCGATCGGGGGGGCGGCGGGTGCCACGCGGCCTTCCTGCGGCGCGGCGGACAGGGGGGATTCGTCGAGCATGGGGCGGCCTCCGTGGCGGTGCGGTGCGGGCCGCCAGAGTGCTCGCGATTCCTACAGTTATCGCGCACGCTCCGACGCCGGTCGCCGCCGGCGCATGCCCCCCAACGGTCGCCAGAAACGACCGGTCTTCCATGCCGGCCCAGGTTGCGGCATGTCGTCGTTCACGCGCGCGTCCGACGCCGGGCCCGGACAACGGCCGCGCGACACCGCCCTCCCGTCCCCGGGCCCAGGCCTCGCCGTCCCCGCCACGTGCCGAACCCCTGCCGGCATTCCGGACCGGCAAGCGCAACGTCCAGCGGCGTCCGCACCGACACGCCGGCGGCGACGACAACGACATGTCGTGCACGCACGACAAAAATCACCTCTGAGCGGCAATTTCATTTGGTCAACAACGGCCGCGGCGAGACCCCCGGCTTGCGCCGACGAAGCAGCGCTGTCCCCAAGCCGCTCGTTCGAGACACCGCGGACTCCGCGCGCGACGCAGCCCGGAACGAGCATCTCCGGGAACGACGCCCACCGCGGTGTCGCGCCGAACGCAGCCGACGTCGCCCGGACAGCCCTCGCGCGTGCCGGCACGTTGCTGAACCGCCTCGGCTTCGGCGTGACTTGGACCGGCCCCGGACACCCGCCCGTCGCGCAGCGGACGACCTCGTGCCGATGCTCCAGATTGTCCCGGACAGGCCGGTTCCGCATCCGGCGTCCTGCACGCGCGGCAACCCAATCCAGACAAAAACCATTTTATTTCAGCGTCTTACATGACACCTGGCCCGTGCCACAACGATCGCATGCCCGCCCGAACGGTTGGTCGGCGGCGTCCGAGTGCCCGGGTTGCCGCTCGCTCGCCCCCGCATGCCGCCGTCACGCCCAGGCCCTAGCTTGGCCTGGCGCCTATCGGCCAGGGCAGACCGCGGACGCGAGCAACCTGCGCTTGTCGCTGTTGAAATCCGTTCGTTCGTCGTTGGTCGTGTAAATGCTCGCCCGCGGGCGGAGAACGGATTTGCAGTCCCTCTGCAGATCGCGGTCGTTGGTGAACACCAGTCTGGCTCCGGTGACATCGGCAAGCGCCACCAGGTGCGGATCGTTCGACACGCATTCGCCGGACTCCTCCAAGGACCTGGACTTCCGGTCTACGAGCTCGTCGTCCACGTCGACAACGTGACCCGCGTACCGGGCACGGCTGAACCACCGCTGGAACAGCCCGCTGCACTTGCGCAACTCGGCGTGGAGACGGCAGCCGCCGACGACGATTTTCAAGGCGCCGGTCGAGACGTGCCTGAGAAACTCCCTGGACGCCTCGTCGGCCTGTTCCGACACGGCCGCGTTCGCCACGTCGGCGTCGACGATGGCACACATCAGATCCGCAGCTCCCGGTTGATCTCCTCCATGAAGAACCGGCCGTAGCTGGGCGGGGCGCCCACGACGTTCCCCCGCGCATCGATCTTCAGGGAGTGGATCCGCACGCCGACGCCGCTTCGCTCGAAGTACAGCAGCGAGACGTCGTCCGCCGTCAAACTGGTGGCCTTGTCGCGGACATCCATCCTGATGCGGTTCACCAGGTGGTCGCTATGGGTCTCCACCACGAGCTGGTGCTCCTGTTCGGCCATCTGGCAGAACAGCGTCCCCAGGGCGGCCTGCGCCGTCGGGTGCAGATGCACCTCCGGCTGCTGCACCAGGGACATGGGGAGGGCGTCCGGCCGCGACAGCTCGGTGATCAGCGGGAGCACCTGGTTGACGCCGTAGCCCATGTCCATGAGGTTCCGCCACGGCCCTCCCGACGTGTGCTTGAGATGGACCTGGAACGGATCCCCCATCAAGGCGTCCTTCGCTTGCGTGTTCAGTTCATGGAAGAGCCCCGAACGGGCCCCGTAGTCCTCCAGCCGCTCCTTCAGATGCCGCCACGTCGCCCCGCCTTCCCTCTGCACCTCGTACAAGTAGGTGGGGATGTAGTCGCCCTGGGGGTCGCGGGACGGCAGGGCCGGGTCGTACGTCCGTCGCGGCCTGGACCGGACCGGGCACTGACGAACGGCCGGACTCCTTCCGTCCCGAGCATCGCCATGGGGAAGTCCAGAAGCCGCTGCAGCTGCCGTTCGGTGCCCTCGGGCATGTCTCGCAGGGCGTTCCCGGGGGAAGCCACGGCCAGATAGAACAGCGGCGTGAGCCCTTCCCCCGGGAAGAAGCGGCCCTCGAGGTCGAACGTCCACGACCTGGCGGGATGCGCGACCTCCACCTCGCCGTTCAGCGAACCGCCGGCGACCTTCTGCCGGGCCGTGACCGTCATGCTCCCGTCCCCCTCGGACACCACCCTCTCCACCGGCATCGGCGCAGTTCCGGACCGCGTGAACGTCGCGTCGAACGAGAACGTCGCCGATCCTCTCGCCTCCAGCCTGCGCGCCGTGAACCCGCCGGCGAAGCTGTCCGCCGGCGCCTCGTCCGTGCGGTGGGCCATGTCGTCGAAGCTCCCGAGGTCGAACGGCTCCTCCTTGAAGTTCGGGATCGAATGCCGGTACGCGACCTCCCACAAGGCGCGGATGAGCGCCATCAGCGAGGTCTTCCCCGTGCTGTTCTCCCCGACCAGCAGCGTCAGGGGCCGCAACTGCGCTTCGTGCTCTCCCCCGAAACACCTGAAGTCCCGCAGCCGTACCGCGTCCATAGAAACACCAGCGAGTCCGTCGTTCCCGAGCCCGTAGCATGGCCGGCGCCGACCCGTTGTCAAGCAACCCGGGTCGTCAGGCAGGCGACTCGAGTGCCGGGTCAGTCGGTGTCGCCGAACCGAGTGTCGCGGCACGCGGACACGGCGGACGGGTCCGCGACTGCTGCGCAAGACCGGCTCCGGTCGTAGAATGACCCGGCCTCGGATCCAGCGAGAGAGCGATGGGCGACGACAAGACCGACTGGTACCGCGCGGCGGCCCTGGCCTCCGACATCGACGTCGCGTTCGACGAGCTTCGCCGCCTCGTGGCGCGGGACGTCGCCAGGGCCAACGAGGCCCGCGAAGGCGCCGACCTCTACGTCGCCAGGGACGCCGACACGGGAAAGGCCATCGTTGTGGAACTCGCCGGCGCAGGCGCCAATCCGTTCCGGTGGGTCGCGTTCGAGAAGATGCACGGCGCCTTCATCGAGGTCAGGTTCCAGTACCGCCAGGGACGCCCCGCCGCCAGCTTCACCGTCGGTCCGCGGTGGTCGCCGGAGCACCGCCTCTACCGGCTGGAGACGTCCGAGAAGGAGCCGGTGGAACTCTGGCAGGTGTCCAGGCGGGCTCTGGTTCCGCTGTTCTTCGGCCCCACTCCGTAAGGCCGGGCCACGGCCCGCCGCTCCGCCGCAGGCCGGCGGGCCGTCGGTCCACGTCGACGGCGCCAACCCCGCGCCACCACGGCACGCCCGCCGCCCCGCGGACGCCATGATCGACCCGCGTGCTCCGTCCTAGGCGGACGCGCAGCGACGGCCCGCACCCTCGGACACTCCGGCGCCCGCGTCAAGGCGCCGCGTTGCGGCCGCCGCCACGGGCGGCTGCCTTGACACGGCCGCGCGGAGCGCCCGCCCGAGGGTGCCGAACGCTACGCGCACAGGAGAAAGAGGCATGCCGAACTGGTGCCAGAACCGATGGCAGCTCAGCGGCGCACCCGACCAGGTCAAGGCCGCCGTCGACGCCGTCACCGACCCCGACGGCCAGGGCCGGACCGTCACCTTCAACAAGCTCGTCCCGCGGCCCGCGTTCCTCGACCGCACCGTCTCGTCGGGCCGCCGCGCCGTACTCGGCGCCGGCACGCCGTGCGCCGCCTGCAACGGCACCGGCCGGACCGCTCCGGTCGCGCGCCGGTGCCCGCGGTGCAGCGGTTCCGGCGTGCTCTCCGACGGCACCTGCCCCACCTGCGACGGCCGCGGCTCGGTGTCCCTGGCCGACCGGTGCCCGGCCTGCGGCGGCCTGGGCTTCACGGGACGCACCGCCGAGCACTGGGTCTTCGAAAACCTCGGACCGTGGGCCATCAGCGTGGCCCGCGAGATGACCCCCGAGGAGACCGCCGTCTGCGAGCGGGCCGGCGCCTGGAACTGGTACGACTGGTCCTGCGCCCACTGGGGCGTCGAGTGGGACGCCGTCGGCGCCGACGTCGCCTACGACGAGGGCGACGAGTTCGCGACGCTGTGCTTCGACACGCCGTGGGGCCCGCCCGGGGCGTTCCACGCCACCTTCGTGGCGGCCCATCCCGACGTCTCGGTCAGCGCCTTCTACGACGAACCCGGAACGCAACTCGCCGGGTACCTGTAGCCAACCCCCGCCGAACGCCCTGCACACGCAGCAACCGACATGGCCGCGCCGACCATCACCGACTACCGCCCGCCGCGCCTCGAACCGTCCGACGATCCGCGCGCGCCCGTGCGGCTGCGCGCCGCCGCGACGGCGCGCGAACTGCCGACGAGCTGCCCGCCGAACTCGCCCGCCGCGGGCGTCTCGCGGATCGACCTGCGATCCCGCCCCGCAGCCGCGCCTTGGCCTTCGCTTCCGCCATCTCCTCGCGGTGCCTGGCGTCCGCAGCCTGCCTACGTCGCCCGGCCTCTTTTCATCTCGCGGCAGTGGTTGGCGTCCGCCGCAGCGGCCGCCCGGGCACCCAGTTCCACCGACCGCCACGCCAGCCCTGCCGTCGCGAACGCCAGGACGACGCAAAGCGACGCGAGCAGCGTCGCCCGTCGCACCGTTCCCGAGACCGTGCGGAGCAGTCCCATCACCGCGTCCATCCACGAAATCCAGGAGGCAGGTTACGGCTCCCTGCATGAACGGGGACTGAACGCCCCCCGTCGGCCCGCCCGTTCCCCCGCGCCGAGTCGCACTGCCACTCGACTGCGGCAACGCTGGCGACCGCCGTAGTGCCGGAGATGCCCCGCGAGACATCGTCCCGCGACGTGTCTGGCGTCGCCCACCGACACGGCCTCAGCCATCCACCTCGCAAGACGGCCCGGACTCGCGCACCGCACGCCCCTCCCACGGGACCGGGCGTCAACCGTCGACGTCCTCGACGATCAACCCCCGCTCCGTCTCCAGGGCCTTCACGACCATGCGGCCGGGCACCCAGCCCAGCAACGCGCAGTCGTCGCCCACCCAGACTACCGGCCAGCGGCCCCCCGCCGCGCCGTCGACCCATCGCAGCAGCAGCTCCGTCCAGAGCCGGCCGCCGAAGGCGTCGTCGACGGGCAGGAAGACGCCGCGGAACGCGTCCGCGAACGCGGCCTTCAGCCCGGCCTCGCGGCGCGACCGCTGCTGCGCCACCCGGTTGGGCAGCCTCACGGCCACCAGCCCGGGCGGCGCGCACGCGCCGACGTCCACATCGTCAGACATGGCAGTTCTCCTCGAAGTCGAAGGGATCAAGCGGACCGGACGGTCCGCACGGCAGGCAGCGACGGCGGGAACCGACGCTGCGAAGCCCGTCCAACCTACCACCCGCCCGAGACCGGCGCCATAGGCGTCCCGAGCCCGACCGCCGCGGCGCTGGGAGAAGCCGTCGGCGAAGCCGCCACGCCGGTGGAGCTGTCCCCCGGTCCCGCCGATCCCGCCGGCCAGGTCGACCGAACGGGCACTCCCGAAGGCCCGTCCGTCGGCACCGATGCGAAGCGCAGCGCGCCCTGAAGCCTGGCGCCCGCCAGCGGGCCGTCAAGGCGCACCGCTGCGCGGCTTCGGCCCTTGCGGGCCTCGGCCTTGACCGCCCGCCGAGCGGCCGCCCGCGCCCGGGAGGCGCACCGCGCAACACCTTCCACCCCGCGACCCCGAGGAGGCACACGTGAAGTCACCCATGATCCGCAATCTCTTCCCCGAGGAACTCGGCCGCTACAGCGACCTCCAGGTCCTCGAGTCCGCCGCCGGCTTCTACGTCGGCACCACCTACGCCAACCCCGACGGCTTCACCGAGCCCGGCTCCCGCGACAGCGGCTACTTCCCCACCGCGGACGAGGCGCAGGACTTCCTCGACCTCGTCGCCGGCAACGACGCCGGCCATCTGCTCCGGCAGCACCCGTAGCGGCCCGGAGCCCCGCCTCCCGTCCGCCTCGCCTCTGTCCCACG
This sequence comes from Candidatus Azotimanducaceae bacterium, assembly GCA_965203685.1. Taxonomy (GTDB): domain Bacteria; phylum Pseudomonadota; class Gammaproteobacteria; order Pseudomonadales; family Azotimanducaceae; genus VXYL01. Next base: position 1,631,936 of record OZ241908.1, on the reverse strand, counting down.
GCCGCGACCACCGGCTCCCGGGGGAGCCGGCGTCCGGCGTACCGGGCGGCCTACGCCGCCGTCAACACCGCGTACCGGCGGGGCCGGTCGACGTCCTCGCGGACCACGACCAGGCCCTGCGACCACTTCGAGCCGCAGTAGAGCCGGTCCGCCAGCGGGCCGTCCGCGCCGCCGGCCCGGACGACCTCGCCGACCTCCGCGACCGCCGACATCTCCCGCGCGCTCGCCGTCGTCACGACCACCGGAACGACGTCCGTGCGCCCGGCGAAGACGACCTCCGCGAGAATCCTCGCCGGGGCCTCCTCGGCGTCGACGAGCGCCGCCACCTTGCGCGCGAAATCGTCGCGGCCCTCGGCCACCACGCGCACGCGCCTGTCCACGACCATTGCCATGGTTCTCTCCTCTTCGATTGCAGTTGCAGCGGCCCGGACGGACCGCACAAGGGATGCCCGCGCGAACGCGCGGACCTCAGCGCCCCCGACCCTAGCACACGCACCCGCGGAACACGCGTGCGCGGCGCCGACCGGGCGACTTCCGCCTGGACGACCATCGCCGTCGCTCGTCTCCCCGCCTTGCGAGTCCGGGGACCGGTCGGCCCCCGTCCGAAGCCCGCGCGAGACGCGGCTCTTCTGCCCCTTCGACCGCAGCACCTCGCCGACCGCCAGCGCCCGCCGACCAATCCCCGGCACCCGGACCCTGGCACACGCAACCACGGAACCCCGCCCCCGCAGCCTCGCGCGGTCCGCCGGGCCGTCAAGGCACGCCGCTTGCGCGGCTTCGGCCCTCGCGGGCCTCGGCCTTGACCGCCCGGCCGTCCGCGCGCCCGGGCAAGCATCGGGCTTCCGCCCTTCGAATCGACCCGGAGACGTCCCAGTGACCGCGACCATCGCCGCCTTCACCGGCGCCCACGCCTTCCTCAGCAACTTCCACCGCCACCCGTTCATCTGGAACGGCCAGCGCTGGCAGACCGCGGAGCACGCCTACCAGGCGTACAAGACGCTCGATTCCGCCGAGCGCGAGCGCATCGCCGCGTCGCCGACCCCGGGCGCCGCGAAGCGCACCGGACGCGCCCTCGAGCTGCGCGCCGACTGGGAGACCGTCAAGCGCCGGGTCATGCAGTCGATCCTCCTCGCCAAGTTCGGCGTCCCCGAGCTCCGCCGCCGCCTGCTCGCGACCGGCGACGCCGACCTCGTCGAGGGCAACCACTGGGGCGACACCTACTGGGGCGTCTGCCGCGGCGCCGGGCGCAACGAGCTCGGCAGGATCCTGATGCGCATCCGCCGCCGCATCGGCGACCACGACCCGCTGCCGGCGTACGTCCCGAACGACGGCGTGCTCCTCGACTGGAACCGGGAGTGGCTCGCCTCCCAGTGCGACCGCGCCCGCACCGGCACCTGCGACCGGGCCGCCTGCCACGCCCGCGCCGGCGGCCCGCCCGAGGACCTCGCCCATCCCCTGCAGGAGCCCACGTGCCACCCGCTCGAGATCCTCGCCCGCCTGGCCCCGGCGGTCTGACCGGGAGACGGACCATGCAGAAGCGCATCCTCGCCCGCCAGGACGCCCGCGTCGACCGCCTCGCGGAGACCGTCGCCGCCCTCGGCCCCGCCGTGTTCCGCGAGTACGTCGGCCAGGGCGGTCGCCGGCACCGCGCCGTCCTGCGCAATCCGGCGGACGCCGTCGAGATCCACTGGCTCGACGACGACCAGCTCGCCGCCGTCGTCGCCGCATTCCCGCCCGGGGCCGGACTCCCCGGCACGGTGCATGACCGGCTCGCCGAGATCGCCGCCATCCTCGACGTCCTGGTCGACGCCGTCGACCGCGTCGCCGCGCACCTCGCCCCGTCGCGCGCGGCCGACGTCGAACCGACGCTCCTCCCGAGCGAACCACCGCCCGCGCGCGGCGCGTGCCGGCGCATCGCCCTCGACGCCCTCGAACGCGCCGGCCAGGCGTGCAGCGAGGGGCAGCTCGGCCGCGACGGCCGGCCCGCCGCCGACCCCTCCAATCCGGCGGCCGCCGCCGCGATCGCCGCCGCCGCCCTCGTCGACGCCGGCCTGCACGACGGCGACGCCCTCTACAGCGAGCTCGAGGAGGCCCTGCGCGCCTTCCTCGGCCCCGCCGGACAGTTCCCGCCACCCCCCACCGCCACAGCCAAGGAACCCCGCCCATGAGCCTTCCGTACCCCTGCAACCTCTGCGGCCACACGTGCACCTCGCGCCACGACGGCGTCGTCCACCGCCGCCTCGACGGCGGCGTCCACGCCCCGCCGGAGAAGCCCGCCGCCGACCTCTGCCCGTGGTCCCAGTGCCCGCACCGCGGCGAGAAGCCGGCCGTCCCGCTCGTCATCGAGGACCAGGCGTCCTTCGCCGTCGTCCGCGTGCCGCTTCACGACGGCAGGCACGATCCCATCGTCGCCGTCACTCTGCGCGGCGGCTACGACGACGCGTCCCGCGACGCGCGGGCTCTGCACGACGAGGCGGTCGCCGGCCGCGGTGCGCAGCCGCACACCTTCGACGTCGTCGCCTTCCCCCACGCGCTGATCGCCGCCAAGCTCGCGGGCTTCCAGGAGCAGGGCTACCAGGCCGGCTACGAGCACGGCCTGGCCACGGCCGCCGAACGCCTGCTCGACTGGGTCCACCAGTCCCCGTTCGCGGACCGGCTGCCGGATCTCGTCGAGCGCGTCTTCGACGTCCACCCCGACGTCGCGCTGGCCGTCGCGGTGAGCCTCCGCTGCGGCCACGATCTCGACGCCGCCCTCTGCACCGCGCTCCACGCCTCCCCCAACCGGCCCGTCGTCCTGCCGGGCGCCGACAACGGAGACAGCCCGTGAAGAACCGCCTCGCCGACCTCACCACCCACCTCTTCGCCCAGGTCGAACGCCTCGGCGACGAGGCCCTCACCGCCGATCAACTGAAGGTCGAGATCGACCGCTCCAAGGCGCTCGCCGACGTCTCCGGTCGCATCCTCGACGCCGGCCGCCTCGGCCTCGACGCCGCCAAGCTCGCCCACGCCGCGCGCGTGGAGCAGACGAACGTCCCGCTGCCGGCAATCTTCGACCGCCCCGCCGAGGCCCTGCCGCCGCCCCCGGGGGCGTCCGCCGCCGCATCGGCCGCCACGCCGCCGTCCAACACCCCCCGCGGGCGCGCTTGAGCCCGCCGTCCTGCCCAGGAGCCCGCCATGACCGTCTTCGAAGTCGACGGCCGCGACATCACCGCGGCCGCCCCGATCCTCGCCGCGCAGACCGCCATCCACGCCGGCGTCGACAGCGTCCGCGTCGTCAACCGCAACGGCACGGAGACCGTGCCCGTGGACCGCGACGCCACCGTGCCGGCGCTTCGCATCGCCCTCATGGACGCCGCCCGAGCACTCGGCTACCGGTACTTCTCCCCCGATCCGGAGCCGTGCCCGTGACGCCGGGTCGCGCCGGCCCCCGCGCGCGCGACCGCGAACTCCAGTCCCGGTGGCGCCGCCGGTTCGACGAGCTCCCGGCCCCCGCCCGCGACGCGCTGCGCGACGCCCTGCTGGATCTCCGCACCGACGCCCTCGACCGCGCCCAGGCGTCCTGGGCCCGCCACAAGGCCCCGATGGCCCTCTACTGGAAGGTCGTCGGCGTGTACGCCGGCCACCTCGCCCGCGCGCTGCGGCCGCAACGTCCCGCTGCCAGCCGCGAGCCGCGGTCCGATCACGCCGCGCACGCCGAAGATGCCGAACCCGTCCCGCCGGGTCTCCCTTCCGCGCCATCCGCCTTCCCCGACGCCCACGCCGCGACGGACGTCGCCGACCCCGCCCCGTGACGCCCACCGACCGCCAGCTCGACTGGCTCCAGCGCGAGTGGTGCGCGCGCAGCACCCTCGTGCGCGGCCGGCGCGCGCCGCCCTGCAAGCGGCAACTGGCCCGCGACTTCTCCCGACGCTTCCGCAGCCCCGTCAGCACGCAGTGGATCGCCGCGGTCCTCCGCATGCACTTCAGGAGCTACCACGCCGAGGCGATCGGCAACGCCCGGGCGCCGCTCCTCACCTGGGCCCAGGCGCGCTTCGCCAAGCGCCACTACCGCGACCACCCCCTGCGTACCACCGTCGACGCGCTCAACCGCCGCTACCACCTCGCGGTCTCCACGCGGTCGCTGCGCTGGTGGCTCTCCGACCACGGCGTCACCACCGGCGGCGCGCGCACCGGCCGCTTCCCGAAGGGCACGCGCACCAACGTCCTCGACGCCGGCACGGTCACGGCGAGCCGCTGCCGGAAGAACCCGGGCGAACTCCGCGTCAAGACCGACGACGTCAACCCCTACACCGGCGCCCCCGGCCGCATGCGACCCCTGCGCCACGTGGTCTGGGAACGCACCCACGGCCCCGTTCCCGCCGGCCACTGCATCGTCCACCTCGACGGCGACCCCGGCAACTGCGAGATCGACAACCTCGCCTGCGTGCGCCGCGCGGTGCTCGCCCGGCTCAACCAGTCGCGCTGGCGCGAGCTGCCGCCCGATCGCGACACGCGCCGCGCCGCGGTCGCCGCCGCCGAACTCAAGCAGGCCGCCTACGACGCGGCGCGGCGGATTGCCCCGTGACGCCGTCCGCCGCCGACCGGCACGCACGGACCGGCAGCCGCACGGCTGTCGACGGCAACGCCCACTCGCGTCCCACGCCGTTCCACGCGCCGCGTCCGCGCCCGCAGCAGGCCAGGCCATGACGACACGCTCCCCCGCCATCCCCGACGCGCTCGACGTCGACGTCACCGGCGACGACATCGCCCTGGGCGTCCGCGACTGCACCGGCGACTGCGCACCGGCCATCGCCTTCCGCCGCGCCTTCGCCGCCGCCTGCAGCCGCCGGGTGCCGATCACCGTCCTACGCGGCGGCGTCTTCGTCCGCGACGCCGAAGACGGCCGCCGCATCGCCTGTACGGCGGCCCCGGCGGCGACCGCCGCGCCAACGGCATCGGCGAGCGGGCGGCCGCGTTCATCGCGAGCTTCGACGAAGGCGAGCGCCTCGCCCCCGCACGATTCGTCCTCCTGCGCTACGACCCCTAGTCCCAGCAGACGATGGACGCAGGCTGCGCGCAATCCGCGTCCCCACCCTCGGGGCAGGCCCGCCGCCCGACCCGGCCGTCCCCGCCGGGTGCCGGTCAAGGCTCCCCTCGCGGGGACCCTGCGGGCAGGGCCCTGACCGGCACCCGCCGCGCCCGGCTGCGGGGCGGCATCGGGCAAGCCCCGTCGCAACGGAACAGCAGCGCCATGGCGCGACACGCCAACCGATCCGCCACCGAATCCCCGCCCCGGGCAGCGCGCGGTCCGTCCTCCTCCTCCGGACCGCGCGCCCCGGGCGCAGGCCACGACGCCACCGACCTCGACGTCCGCCATCCCCTGCCGCCGCTCCCCGAACGGCCCGAGCGCGGCTCCCGCCACGGCCAGCCCACGCTCACGTTCCGCACCCGCGCCGGCCTCGACGCCTGGCATGCCCGCGTCGACGCCGCCTGCCGCCGCCTCGCGGCCGAACGCGAAGCGCGCATCCAGGCGGGCCGGCCGCGCCCGGAGGACATCGACCCGTTCCACGGGCTCGTGTAGCGCCCGGTCCGGCACCGCCGCCGAACTCCCCCGCACAGCCGGCACGGATCCGAAACCCCGCGTCGAACCGCCACGCACTGGAGACATCGCATGCAGTCCGTCCTCACCGCCGTCCCCGACGCCTTCCACCGGGTGCCCCCCGCGCGGCGGCTCGCCTGCGGGATCACCGCCCACCTCGTCGATCCCTCGCACATCGAGCCCGCCCGTGCCTGGCGCTTCGAGCGGCACGACCGGGTCACCAGGGCCCGCCACATGGGCTGGTACGCCGACTGCGACCAGTTCGAGACGCTGACCGGCTTCGTCTACGCCTTGGCGGGCGACGCCGAGGATGCCAGGGACGTCGGGAGCGACGAGGATGTCGACGATCCCCCGGTCAGCTACTACGCACTCGCCGAGTCCAACGACTCGGACTGCCACTTCCTCGATCCCGACGTCTACGACGACCCCGTGGCGGCCGCCCGCGCCGCCGACCGCATGGCCGAACTCGTCGCCGAACTCGAGCGCGAGTGCGACGAGGTCCGCGGACACGCGAGGGCGGCGCGCGCCGCCCTCGCCGAAGCCAACGACACCCGCCGCGAGGCGCTCGCCATCCTGCGCCACCTGCGCGACTGCCCGGCCGACGGCGAATCCCTCGGTCCCGCGTTCGTGCGCCTCTGGGCCCACGCCGACGCCGGGCGCAGGCGCGCCTTCCGGATCGTCGACGAACACCGTCCGCCGCCCCGCGGGCGACCGTTCGACCCCGGCCGCACGCCCACGCCCGGCGAATGCCGGGCCGACGCCTGGCGCGACGGATGGGACTGTGCGCCTCGCGGGTGAATCCCGAGTGGTGCCGCTGTAGACTGTGCCGCCATGCGTTACGGTGGCGTCGATGAAGTTCACTCGCAAGGGGCTGAAGGAGCTCTACGAGTTCAACCGCACGCGTGGCCTGCCGCAGCATCTCGTTCGGCGCATCCGGCGCATGCTCGCGGATCTCGCAGTCGCCGAGCACCCCGACGACCTCGACCTCCCGGGATACCGACTCCACCCCCTGCGTGGCGAAAGGACGGGGCAATGGAGCCTGCGTGTGAGCGGCAACCGGCGCATCGTCTTCCGCTTCGAGGACGGTGCAGCCGTGGACGTGGATCTGGTCGACGACCACTAGAGGACAACGCATGAACGCCATGGCCAATCCCCCGCATCCCGGCGAAACCGTCCGCTTCGACTGCATCGAGGCGAGCGGCCTCACCGTCACCGAGGCGGCGCGCAGGCTCGGCTGTTCGCGCCCCGCGCTGTCGCGCCTCCTCAACGGCCGCGCCGCCATCTCGCCCGAGATGGCGCTCGCCTTCGAGGGGCAGGGCTGGAGCAACGCCGACTTCTGGATGCGCCGGCAGGCCGCCTACGACCTGGCCCGGGCGCGCCGCCGCGCCGCGGCCGCGTAGCGCCAGGCGCCGACGAGACACGCACCCAATCGATCGACGGACAATGCGCGTTTCACCGTCACACGTCATCCCCTGCGGCCCCGACGACCGGTTTCTCGAGACCGGCCGAGCACGCGGCCGCCTTGCACGGCTTCTCCACCTTCCGCACACTGCCGGATCCTGAATCCGCAACAAAACACGAGATTCCCGCCTTGCCCCAACCCGGCCATCGCCGCTCGCGTCCCCGCCGCTCCCACAACGAGAAGCGGCGCCCGACGACCTCGTCGAACGCTTGCTTGACACCGTCCACTACGCAGGCAGCGCCAAGCACAAGCGCCATCCGCACCTGTTCGGTCTCAAGCCGTTCAGCGGCGACCGGGACGACGCCACCTTGTGCGACGAGGCCGACTTCCAGCCCGACCACGCGACCGACATCCCGGCCCTGGTCCAACGCGGCATCCGCGCCGGCCTGATCGGCCACACGGCCCGCCTCCTCTGGACGGTGGCCGACGACGGGTGGATCTTCGAAGCCCGGGAAACGAACCGCGAGCGCGCCGAGTTCCGCGGCTACCCGGTCCTTCCCGAAGAGTCCATCGGGCGCCTCGTGTTCGACCGCTTCGCCAACTGGGCCGACGCCCACGGTTCGACTGCGGACCGCGCCGCCGCCAACGCATGCCGACTCCGGTACGACTTCCGGTGACCGACCGATTCGACATACTCGTCGAGCCCCGGCCAGGCGCCGGCGACCCGACGACCCGACGACTGGCGATCCGCCTCGGCGACGTCTGGCTCACCCGCCTGATCCGCCGCGGAAGCGACCGTGCCGACCGCTGCCTCGAAGCACCCCCGCTACCGCTTGCGTTCTGGTTTCTGGACAACTGGTGGCGCATCCGCTGCGAGCCGCCGCCCCCCCAGCGCGACTTCCCCGCCCATTGGCGCCTCGCGCACCATCTGCCCTCGGTCGGGGCGGGCTATTCCTGGCCGAACGTCTCGCTTTGGGGCGAAGGATCCCGCTGCGCCGTCATGGTCCACGCCGACGCGCACAACCTCCAGCGCTCCCTCCGCTTCCTCGCGGAACCCGCCCTCGAGTACGTCGCTTCGTCGGCGGCGGAGAACGCCATCGACACCTTCATCGACGACGTCCTGCAGGACGCGGGCTCCGACTGCGACGGCCTCGACCACGAGTACCGCGACCTGCGCGCCGAACGCGCCGACCCCGCGGCCAGCCGCTGGCGCCGCCTCGAGGCCCTACTCGGCTTCGACCCGGACGCCGCCCCCGAACGCCTCGTGGCGGACTACGAGGCCCTGGCCGAACGGTTCGGAACGGAAGGCATCGAGGAAGCCGCTCTGGCCCAACAGGGCGGGCACTCGACCGATGCACTCCGCGACACCCTGCGGGCCGCCCAGGCCTCCCGCGTGATCCTGCGCACGCCATCCGTCGTCCGACGCATCGAACTCGACCGCCGCCCGCTGCGCCCGCCGTGGCAACTGGCCATCGGCGCCGCACGCGAACTTCGCGAGCGCCTGCGCGTCCCACCCGGCCCGATCCGCAACCCCCGGCTCGGCGAAGTCCTTGACATCAACGTCGACCGCCTCGCAACGCAACGCAGCTCGCCGCGCCCGGTCCCCTACGGGCTTCGTCTGCGCGACGCTTCCGGCAGCGCCAACAGGCTTGCGCTGAGGTCGCGCTGGTCCCACGGCCGGCGCTTCGAGCTCTGCCGCAGCCTCGGCGACATCATCTGGTCCGGCAACGACCCGCTCGGCCCGCTCTCCACCGCCAAATCCGGCCGCCAGAAGTTCCAGCGCGCCTTCGCGCAGGAACTCCTGTGCCCGTTCGACGACCTCCGGGCCTACATCCCCGACGGGATCCCGACCGACGACGACATCCATGCGGCGGCCCGCCACTTCCACGTCTCCGAACGCCTCGTCCAAACCACGCTCGTCAACCACGACGTGATCGACCGTGAGACCTTCGACCAGATGGTCGAAGCCGCCTAGCTCGGCCCATCCAGGCGGCCTCCGCGCACCGTCCTTGCCGCCCGTCATAGCCCGTCCCCGACGTCCGTAGACGGCGACAACCCACCATGCGACCTTCGTCGACCAACACCCGACCAGACGACGTGAACGCGACGGCCAATCCCCCTCGGCCAGACCGCCCGCCGACCGCATCGAGGCCAGCCGCCCGACCGTCACCAAGGCCGCGCACCGCTCGGCTGTTCGCACCCGACACGTCCGCGCCTCCTCAACGACCGCGCCGCGATTTCCCCCGCACGGCCCGCGCCTTCGCGCGGTAGCGAGCGGACAATGCCGACTTCCGCATGCGCCGCCGCGGCGTCGCGCCACGGGCGCATGGCGCACGTTGCGAAGAGCCCGCCCGCCGGGACCGCGCGACCCGACCATCGACGACGTTCCGACCCCCGACACCCCCCGGACCGCGGCACCCTCGCACGTGCCGCCGGGCCGTCAAGGCGGATCCGCTGCGCGGCTTCGGCCCAGGGGCCTCGGCCTTGACCGCCCGCCAGCCCGCGCGCGAAGAGCCGCACCGGGGCGCGTCCCCATCCACGCGAGAACCACGCAGTGAACGCCAGCACAGCCGACGGCCTCCCGGCGCTTGCGCCGGACTTCGGCGCCGACGACGGCCGGGGCGCCTGGATCGGCCAGGCCTCCGACACCGCCTTCGACGCCTACGTCGCCGCCGCCCACCTGGTCCGCCTCGTCGACCCGACCCGTCCCGGCCGGCGCGTCGCCTGGCCGCCCGGCCAGCCGCCGTTCGCGGTCCCGCACCTCGCTCGGCGCGACCAGCCCGCGGTCACGTTCTCCTGCGACACCGAAGCGCGACCGCTCGCGCCGTTCGCCCTGCTCGGCCATTTCGGGGAGCCCGCGGGCACCGCCCCGGACCTTCCGGGAATCGCCGCCGCGGCGCGCGACTACCTTGCGCACTGGCCCGCCGACCTCCTCGGCGGAGGCGTCCGCTTCCGGCTGCGGCCCCGCAACGCCCCCGCACGCCGGCTCGTCGCGTACAGCGCCCTCGGCGATCCCATCGTCGCCGGGTCCGCGCTCGCCGCCGTCGTCCCCGTCGTGCGCCGCTGCCTCGGCGATCCCGCCCGTCGGCACCACGTCCGTCCCGACGCGCGCGTCGCCGCCGCCCGCGCCGCGTAGCCGCATGTCCCCGCGCGCCAGCGCGCCCGACGCGCGTATTCTCCCGGTGCTCGCCCCGAGCATGCACGGCGGCCTGCTCGTCGCCGCCCCGACCGCCGTCGCTACGCGCCGCCAGCTCAATCTCCGCCGGGTCCCGTCCTCGACCGCCCTCCGCCGCGAGACCGACCGCTTCTACGCCTTCAAGGCCGGCGACCTCGCCCACGTCGCCGTCTACGCCCGGCGCATCGCCGCCGCGCTCCGCGCCGCCGGCATTGCCGACTTCGACGCCGTCGTGCCCGTGCCGCTCTCCCCGGACCGCGCCGCCGCGGGCGCGCCCCACCGCACGCTCGCGCTCGCCCGCGCACTCTCCCGCGCGCTTGGCCTCCCCGCGCTCGAACTGCTGCACCTGGCGGCCCCCGTCACCAAGCACCGCGACCTGCCGCCGGATCCCGGGCCCCGCGACATCTCGACGTGGCAGTCCCGCTACGCCGCCGCGCTCGTTGTGCAGCCCGTTCCGCGCCTCGTGCATCGCATTCTCGTCGTCGACGACGCCGTCGACCGCGGCTGCACGCTCGCCGCCTGCATCGACGCCCTGCCCGACGCCACGGCCTGCGGCGCCGCCGCCGTGCGCTTCACCGCCCCGGACACTGGTCCCAGCGCGCCTACCCGCCTCCTCTCGCGATCCCCTCCACCGGACCGCCGCACGCGCCTCCGCGCGCCGCGGTCCCGGTCCCGTGCCTTCCGACCAACAACCCCGGAGACCATCCGATGAAGTACATCTGCCACCTCGAGGGACGCGCCGCCGCGGTCTCGCACTCGGCCCAGGAGGCCGCCCGCATCGCCGTCGCCGGCAGCCTCGCCGTCGACGTCTGGCACGACGGCCGCCGCGTGCGCGTGCAGCCCGGCGAGTCCATGACCGCCACGGTCCACCGCCTCGCCGACGCCCGCGCCGACCTCTACGCCGGCGGCGGCCGGCCTCCCCGCCGCCTGGACTCCGGTCCCGCCTACCGCCTGGCCGCCCAGGCCCGCGTGCCCGTCGTCGAGGCCGCCGACAGTCCGCCGCCCTGGCCCGTCGACGGCCGCTTCGCGGAAATCCACCTCCCCGAGACGCGCACGCCCGTCGCCTTCGCCCCGTCGGACACGGTCCGCGACGTCGCCGTCGACCTGCTCGACGCCGGCCGCCACGGCAACGACCTCGCCGTGCGCTTCCCCGACGGCACGCGCGACCTCGTCTACCTCAACAACGACCGCCGCCCGGTCTGGCGCGCGGTGCCCGCGCCCGCCGCCCGCGACTGACCCATCGCAAGCGAGACCACCTGGCCCGCTGCTTGCGCACCCCGCCGCACCCGAGGAATGACATGACCACCAGGCGAACCATCCCGAACAACGCACCCGCCCACCGCCCGCGCCCGTTTCCGCACGACCGCTGGCCGCACGAGGCCCCCACCCACGTCCGCGACCGCCGCGGCAACCTCGTCGTCGATCCTGAAACGCACGATCCCCACGGTCCCCGCGGACGCACCCCCCGACGAGACGACGCCCGCGACCGGCAACCTCGCGGCTCCCCGCGCCGCCGTCAAGGCGGCCCTGCGGGCGGCCTCCCTCCGGTCGGCCGGCCTTGACGGCCGGACGCGGCGTGCCGCGCCTGCGTCCGCAACGGGCTTCGCCCACCAGACCAGCAGACGGAGAACCGACCATGAAGAACCTTCCCCGCAACGCCATGTGCGAGACCGACCTCCTGCGCACCGCGCCGGCCGATCCCGCCACGCCCGCGGTTCCGCGCAGCCGCAAGGGCCTGACCGTCCGCGCCGTCTCGACCAGGACGAGCTGCGAACGCGTGGCGATCCCCGCCGACCTCTACTTCGCCGGCGTCACCCTGCACGTCCAGGACGGCGCCTCCCCCGAACGCCGCTACGTCTCCCGCAGCTGCCTCGGAGACGTCATCGCCGCCGCGCCCTCCCTCGAAGAACTCGACGAACCGACCCGCGCCTGGCTCGGGACGAACTACTACCACCAGCGCCGCTGGCCGGACGGCCGCAAGCCCGTCATCTTCATCGACGACGGCGACGGCGAGCAGGTCTACGACTACGACAGCGGCACCTTCCGCAAGGCCGCCTAGCCCGACCGCGCGGGGCGGTCCCCGCACCCGCCCGTTCAACTCCGCCCCTCGCCAACCAACCCGCACGAGGAGTCCATGCGGGCTGCCCCCGAACTGCGAGACAATCACGCCGTACAGCAGCCCACGGACGCAAGCTTCAGCATCGACGTGAAGACCACGCGCTATTTCGAGGAGCAGGTCCTGCGCAAGCGCCCCTACATCGACCGGGCCTGGTGCGCCCAGGTCGTCGCAAACCCCCTACGACGGGAGCAGCAGCCCGACGGGCGCGTTCGCTGGTGGGGCTCCGTGACCATGCCGGGCGAACGCACGCCGCGTATCCTGCGCGTGGTCACGCTCGAGGATGGCGAGACCGTCCACAACGCGTTTTTCGACCGCCGCTACAAGGAAGAGTGACATGAGACTCCACTACTACGCCGAGACCGACAGCCTCTATGTCGAGTTCAAGCCGGGTCCGGGCGCCGAGACGCGCGAGGTCTCCGACGGGCTCAACGTCGACCTCGACGCCGCCGGGGACGTTGTCGGCTTCGACATTGACCGCGCTTCCGCGCGCCTCGACCTCTCGACGCTCGAAGTGCAGGCGTTGCCAGTGCGCTCCTACACCGTCGCATGACCTGCCGCGGTACTGGAAAACAAGCTGGCTAGCGCTACCGGGTCCGGCGACGTCCACGACCGCGTCGTTCGCTGGCCCCGTGCGTCACCACCCGCTACCGTAATCGAGACCTTGATCGAGACATCGCCCCCCGCCCCCGGCGAACCGGCCCCACTAGGCGAGCTCCGTCTCGCGAGGTGCAACCTGCTCCGCGTCGGTCGGTGCCATACGGTCTTCGACGCGGTCGTAGTGGTTCGGATCCTGCATGAACTCGGAGTCCGGCCAGTACAAGGGCTGGCCCATCAGCCCGGAGGAGCGACATGAGGTTTTCGGCAGAGTGGGTTGAAGGCGGCGAGAACGCAAGCCCCGAGGAGCGGGCAACACTCTGCGAGCTGGCGATCCACGTCGACGGACGCAACGTCGCCGCCTTCTACGACCTGCGCGCCAAGCAGGAGTCGGGCAGCATTCTCATGCCCGCCGTGCACCTGGCCGAAGGCATCGCTGGCAACTGGTGGCGCATCTTCGGCGCCCGCGACGTCGCGCACCGAATCCTCCGGTGGCGCACGGGATTCGCGCTTCCGGACGTCCGGCTGGAGTTCAACGGCTCGGCGTTCCTCGTCTCCTGCCACGCCTCCGCCATGGAGAACCCCGATCTCTGGTTCGTCCGCCACGCCTCCGAGGCCGTCGCCCGCGACAGCGCCGAGGCGGCACTGTCGACGTTCGTCGACGACGTCGTCGCGAAGATGTCCGACTGCGGCGTGGCGGAGTCCGAAGTCGCCCTCACGTGGGCACGCGTCCGCCGCTCGCTGGCCGACGCCGGCGAGCGGGCGTTCTGCGAGGCTGCGGGGGCGCTCGGGACCGACCCCTACGCCATCGCCCAGGCCGATGCGGAGCTGATCGAGACCGCCGCCGAGTGCTTCGAGGGCGAAAGCCTGATCGAGTTCCTCGCCGGCCTCCAGCACGACCCGCTGACCGCGGACGACCGCGCCAAGCTGGTCGACTGGGTGCACCGCCGGCGCCCGAGCGAGCGTTCCCGCCTCCCGGACCTGCCGGGCCTCGCCGACCAGGTCGACCCCGCCGCCAAGTTCGTCCTCGGGCATCCGCCGTGGCGCCGCGGCCAATCGGCCGCGCGCTCGTGCCGGAACGCCCTGAGCATCGGCGACACCGAGGCCGTCACGGTGAAGTCCGTCGCCGAACGCCTCGGCGCCAAGCGGTTCCAGCGCGAACAAGGCCCGCCCGGCCTCGTTGCCCTCGTCGCGCGCGACGACGGCCAGGTGCACGTCCACCTCCGCCACCGCGGTCGCGCGGCGTGGGCGCAGACCGCCGAGAAGTTCGCATTCGCACGGGCCATCGGCGATGCCGTCTGCTTCCCCCGCACCCGTCGCGCCCCGATCAACGACCTCCACCACGCCGAACGCCAGGCGGTGGGCCGGGCCTTCGCCGCCGAGTTCACGGCCCCGTCCGACGCCGTCCTCTGCATGTGGCGCGACGACCGGGACGTCGACGAGATCGCCGGGCATTTCGGGGTCAGTTCGAGGGTGATCGAGAACGAGATCGGCGACTCCCAAAGACGTCGTTCCGCCTAGCGCCGCGCGCGGACACCGCGGCGACACACCCGCCGGTCGAAGACCCCAGCTGGAGGGCCTTCCCGCTCACACGTTCGGCCGAGCGGCCCACCAAGTAGCAGTGCGGTCAGCCACGCCGCGGCGCGCAACGCCCGCACCTAGGGGCACGGCGTTCTCACGTTCGACGCCATAGAGGCGATGATCGAGGCGCCGCTGCCGCAGTCCGCGACCACGTGCCGGGAGTGGTGTTCGGACGACGGCCCACCACCGACCGGCCCCGCACAGACGCTCGGCTGGACGGACGCCGGCTGGCGGGTCGACACCGACCGGCTCCACGCGAGACAGGTCCGCTTCGTCAAAGGCACGCAAGGAGACTGGCGCCATGGCCGCGCCGAGGCACCGCCGACCATAGGTGGCGGTCGACCCGGAAGCGTGCTTTCCGGCGCCGACACCGGGCGCACGAGTCTCGGGAACTGCGTGCCAGAACCGCCTTGGCATGGCCGTCGCCGGCCGGCCGAATCGATGCCACCGTACCCACCGCATGGTCCGATCGACGCCGCGCATTCCGCCGACATCGCCGGCGACCATTGCGGCACCCTCCCGGCCGGTCACGGCGCCCGCACCACCAAGCGGTCTCCGACGACCGGCGAGAACGCGCTGCAGGCCGTCCGCCGGCGTGCTCGCGGTCAGGCCCCCCGGTCGACCTCCGGCAGACGACGCGACGAACTAGCCTGCTCCCGCTGCCTCTACGCCTCCAGCCTTCGCCTCGGCCGGGCACGTGCCCTTTCGCACGCATCGTGAGCCGCTTCATGGAACGCCCGGAGGAACTGCGCGCCGCGGACCTGTCCGTGCTGGCGCGTGTAGGCCATGAGGATCGAACCGCACATCCTGGGGGTGATGTCGCGATAGAACGAAAGCCGCCGGCCGCACGCTGCGCAGACGAGGTCGTCGTCACCGACCTCGGGCGTCTCCCATCTGTGCGATCTGCACTTCGCCTGCCTGCGTTCCTCGGCCGGCGGTCCGTCGCGCCCGGCCTTCATCGTCCGGGCATGCTCGTGGCGTCGGCGCATGTGGGCGGGGTCGGTCATGGATCGTCCTCCATCGCAGGTCCAAGGGGCGGACCCGCCGCGCGTGCGGTTCGGCTCATCCGATTTCGATGCGCCCCGGCGAACGAAAGCGGACGAGCACGCCGTCCCCCTGCACATGCCCCCGTTGGAACCAATCGCGGAGTTCCGCTCCGCCGAAGACGCGAGCCGTTCCGTCGGCGTTCGCGCTTCGATCGATGCGCCCCGCGACGTGCGACCCCCCACCGAGCGTCAGCTCCACCGCGCCGGCGTCGCCCGCGTGCCGGTCGTACTCCGCGGGCACGTCGAAGAACCCCTCGGCGCAGTACGACGCCTCCAGCACCAGTGCGAAGACCGCGTCGACCGTCACCACCACCTTGGCGATGCCGAGCTCCCGCCAGCGTGGATTGCGATGGTCCGGCCGGCTGCGCAGGTTGGCGACGACGTTCGACTCGAGCGTCATCCGCGAGGCGTCCCAGCGCCGCACGTCGACGCCGCCGTCCTCGTAGTGCGTCGTCAACCACGCCTCCCCGGTCTCCACGAGCCGTCGACGGAACGCGTGGCCCGCGGGGTCGAGCTGGATGGGCAGCGTGGCGTTCGTTCCCGCGCGGGCGCCTTCGCCCGCCGGCCCGTCCGCGGCGTCCTGCCGCGCCGCGCGGTCGAGCGCCCGTTCCAACGGGTCGACGACGAACACCTTGGTCACCAGGTCGAGAATCGGCCGCGCCGTCGTGCGACTGCCGACGGCGAACGGGCCCTCGTCCTCGGGCGCGACGACGGACGTCTCGGCGGACGTCTCCGCGGACGCCTCGGCCAACGCCTCGGCGGACGTCTCGGCGCAGTCCGCCCCCGGGTCCCAGCGCATGCCTTGCCTGAAGACCCGCTGCTCCCCGGCGTGCCCGTAGCGGTAGCCGGAGGCGAACGGGCTTCGATCGTCGGCGGGCGCACCGTCGGGCAGGCCCAGCTCCCTGTCCCGCCGTCCCATGTCGCGGCCCGCCGACCACTCCGCGAACTCGTTGTCCACCGCCGTTTCGATCCCGGGGCAGCGGCCGGCCGTCCGGTACCCGAAGGCGTAGGCCGTGAACGCTGACCGGCCGTCGGGCGGGGTGTGCCGGCCGTTGTCCCGGTCGGCCTCGCCCTCCAAGAGCCCGGCCCTCGCGAACCCGAAGTAGCCGTCGCGTCGGCCCTCCGCCCGGCGGTTCCGGTCGCCGCGGGCCGGCCGCGGGTTCTCGTCCTCGAACGTGCCGCGGGCCGTCCCGGCCTCGAACGCGCTCCGGCCCTCCTCGACGCCGCGCGCGTAGTCCGGATCCCCCGCGAGCCGTCCGGCCCGGTAGCCGATGCCGTAGTGGCCCCACGCGGCGGGATCCTCCTTCGGAGACTCGTCCGCCAGACCAGCCCGGCGCGCAGCCCGGCCGTCCGCGAGACCTTGCAGGAATCCGCCGCGCGCGCCGTCCACCAGCCCGTGCTGGTACTCGTCGGACTCGCGCGTCAGCGCCGGCAGTTCGAGCTCCCGTCCTTCCCGGCGCGCATCCTCCCCCTCGGCCTTGCCCCGCCGGTAGGACGGCACGTCCTCTCCGAACCCGATCCAGTACCCCAGCGCGCGGAAGTCGAGCTCGCGCCCCATGCCCCGCCGTCGGGATCGCCCCGCCGCCTTGTCGCGCGCCCCTTGGTCGCGTCCGTCGCGGAAGCCCTGGTACTGGGCGAGGATGGCCAGCCTGATGATCGCGCCCTGCGGCATCGCCCGGCGCGCCGGCCCCGTGCCGGTCTCCACGGCCCGCGACAGCGCCTGCTGCATGACCGCGAGCGCCTCGAGTTCCTCCTCCCCCGCGCGGAAGGTCGTGTTCGTCTTCGCCATTTCGTTCGCCTCCTCATCGACCGGCGCCCCGACTCTGCCTGCCGCCTCCGTTGCCGGCGGACTCGCGCGGCGCCCGTCGAAGCGCAAGCCCGCGCGGGCAACCGTCACCCGATCATCGATCGACAACCCCTGAAGCCGAGTTCCGACTTGCGTGTTCCCAACCGGCCCCGCCGCGACGCGGGGGCGATGCCACGCACCGGTCGGGTCCGCAACCCACGCGCCGACAGCGGCCGTGCGTCCCGTGCCCCGTCGGGCTGCGAGAACCGTCTCACGGATACGTCCCTGCGCAGGTCGGACGCCGTCCTCGCCGTGCAATCAGCCCAACACGTCACCTCGACGCCTCCGTCTCACCGTTCGCTTCGGCGGCTTCGGCGTCGAGTTGCTGCCGGTAGAGGCGGTCCACCTCGGCGGCCTCCTCCATGTCGAGCGCCACCAGAAGCAGGCGAATCGCCGACAGATAGAAGAGTGCGCGCCCCCGTCCGAGGCGTTCGGGCCGGTAGTGGGACAGCGCGTTCCGGGCGTCCCGGGCCGCATGGAGCAGCGTCAGCACGTCGGGTGGCGCCCCCAACTGCGGGAATCCCGTGATCAGCCGTCGGAGCATGCTCGCCAGGTCGCCGCCGTCGCACGCCTCGCATCTGCGTTCCAGCGCGCGGCGCAGGATTTCGAGGCCACCGTCGAGGAGTCGACGGCCCTGCTCCGGGCCTGGGCTCGGGGGCTCCGGCGGGGCGTCTCCGACCGGCGCCCCCGCATCGGGTTCCGACCGGGCGGCAACCGATGTCGCGCCCGGCGACTCCGTCGCCCCGGCCGTGCGGCGCACGAAGATCCTCTTGCGTCGCGTCTCCACCGCGGGTGCACCGCGCGGGCGCCCGCCCGCGCGGTGCGTGCTGACGTCTCTGCGACGGATCGTGACTGCGCGTCGCTCCTCCGGTGCGCCTGCGGCCCTCCGGCCGCTCTGGACGAAGTCCAGGAACTGCACCTTCTGCCGGTCCGAGACGACTTCGTCGTCGCGCTCGTGCGGCAAGCCGGCCTGACGCATGGCTTCGAGCAGTCGGGCCGACCCCATCTTGAGGGTGTTGGCAAGCTGCATGACAGTGACATCGACCACGGTTCGCGTGCTCCTCGGGCTGTTTGGAACCGCCACTCTAGCGCAAGAATACTAAGGCTTGCAATATATCGTACTGCGTTGAACAATAGATGGCCTTGACTGCTGCGAATCGAAGGAGACACGTTGTGGATGCATTTCTTGACAAGATCGCCGCGCTCGGCGTACCGGGGCTGGTCCTGGTCGTCGCGATGGGCGTCAGCGGATACTCGGGCGCCGCGGCCATCACGGCCGGGCTCGCGCTGCTCGGCGGCCCGTTCGGCATGCTCGGCGGGATCGCCGGCATCGTCGTGCTGGCGCTGATCAGCAAAGCGCTGGCGCGGTACGGCTTCGAAGCGGTCTTCAGGGGCGTTCTCGACCGCCTCAGGGCCCAGGGCAAGACGGACGACGACATCAAGGAGACCGTCGACGGCTACCCGCTCCTCTCGCGCTCCCTGAAACGCAAGCTCCGGGACTACGTCGACACGTGGGGCGGTGCCGCCAAGGCGTAACGAAGCTGCCAACGGTCCTGGGGCCGACCGCGACCGCAAGCTCGAGGCGCACTTCGACGGCACGCGCACACTCGACACCCGATGCCGGAGGCGGTCGCCGGCACCCGTTGCCATGCGCGCGCGCACGGACTCGCGCTCGCGGCGTTTCCGCTCAGCGACCTGCCGACGATCATGGATCGGCATGGCCATCCGGACATGCTCCGCTCGGCGAAGCGGCGCGGGCCATGCCCTGACTCGGAGAACGCGCCGCGCCAGCCGCGTCCGATGCAAGCCCGGGCCGAAGCATGCGGCGCGGACTCCGACAGCCACTCTGCACCCTACGCGCAAGGGTCTTCAACAGGACGACACGTACACCGGTCGGCAAATCCGTACGCGCCACGCCGGCCAGCACGTCGCCCGGCCAACGACCCACGCACTGACACGCGGCAGCTCGCATCCGTCTGCGCCGGCAAGGTCGAAAACACGTCAACGTGGCTCCACGAGGAACCTCGCCGACGACGCCAGCTACCGGCGCGCCGAACTCGATCCGCACCGCCAACTCGATCGCTGGCGGGACGCGTTCCGCCGCTGCCGACCGTCGCCGGCCGGCTGGTCGAGCCTGCCGTCACGCCCGGGGTACCGGCCCGAGGCGATCGAAGAGGCGAACCTGCCAAGCCGACCATGCCCTGTCGTTGCGATCTACCGCCAAGTCGCCAAGGACGCCGCTGTCGAGGCACTCCCAGGGTCGCCGGCCACGGAGCATCTTCTCCTCGGCCGCAACAGACCCGTCGCCAGGCACCCGTCCCGCGTTCGCGGACGCGGCGTCCAAGGCGTCCTCACGCAGTCCACCGCGGGACCGGCCGAACGAGCGCAATCTGCCGCGACCGGCTCGTTCCAGCCACGGCGCGGCGTCGGGCCCGACCCGCTGCCGCGCCGCTCGCCGACCCGGAAGTCGCGCATCTCCGGGCGCTCGCGCCGACGTCGAAAACACGACGCGAACGGAGATCGGCCACCGACCGGCGAGCCGCGACGGCGCCGTGCTGTTCGCCAATCGGTCAACGCCGGCCACGAGCGCGCGCGTCGACGGGAACGTCGGACAAGGCTTCGGGGGCGTGGGGCGGCGCTCCGCGAGGAGGTCATGGCCGCGGCGCCCAATGACCTGCGCCACTGCCACATCGTCAACATCCGGGGACGAGCAACCGGATGCGCAGACACCAGCGCTCACAACAGTCCGGAGCCGACGGACGGTACCGAAGGAGCCCTGCTTGAATGCCGCTGCGCGAAGCGCGCGGCAACTACCATCGCAGCACGCACGTCGCGAGGCGGGACCGACGAGCGTTCAGGACGACTGTCGGAGTCGTCGGGATTCGCTCGGCGACAGTGTCGCCGAGGACCACGCCTCTCTCAAGGGGACGGCGGTCTCCCTCCGAGCCGCCCGGGTTCCCGTTCCGAGACAAAACCCCCTCCCGCGGCCGCCGGACGGGTCGCCACCGGCATCGACTCGCCGACCCGCGCAGGATCGACGATCACGCACGTCCCATCGACCAGGGAGGCATGGGCAGGCGGGACGGTTCCGTACGACGCCGGCAGACGGGCCGGTAGCCCCGCTGTCGCCCTGCGCGCCGCCGCCAGGCCGTCGAGCGTGAACGATCCGCGGCCGCGGGTCGCCTCGTGGAAGTTGTGCAGCCCGGGGCGGCCGTCGCTCCCGCGCCGGCTGAACCAGGCGGCGTGTTCGGTCAACGTGTCGAGCTGCTCCGGCGTCGCCGGGTGGTCCTCGTCGGTCAGCAGGACCAGCGCCGCGCGGAAGTGCCACTGCGCCTCGCCCATCGCCGGATCGCGCGCGCCGTGGCGCGCGACGATGTCGTCGATCGTGTACGTGCGGACGCGGTCGGCCTGGAACACCGCGTCCCCCGCGTCGGTTCTGGCGAACGCGTCGTCCTCCGTCCTTACCCAGTGCGCGTCCTCGGCGACCCACAGGTCGGGGACCTCCTCGGGCGGCAGGTAGCCCGCGAAGTACAGTTCGATCGGGCTGTACGGCGGCCGGTTGCCGCCGTTCGCGAACGTGCCGAAGCGCCCGGCGGCGTACCGGCCTCCCCCGAGTTCCTCGAGGTCCGCCAGGTCGAAGCCGCCGAGCTGCCCGTTGGCGCTGCTGAAACCCCAGTGCGCGCCGACCGCCGTGGGCACCGCGAAGTTCGCCCATGCGTGCAGGATCTCGTGCAGCGACGGCCCGTGCATCAGGGCGCGGTTGTACGGGAAGTGGATCACCCCCTTGAGGCGTTCCCGGGAGCGGTAGCGGTTGTCGTAGTACTGGCGCCGTCCCGTGCCGGCCACGTCGTTCCTCACGGGCTGGTAGATTCCCACGTAGGGGGCCTTCTCGTGGTCCGAGAAGTCGTCGAGGTTGGAGAAGAACATCAGGAAGTCGAACTCGTCCCGGAAGTGGCTGTAGAACTCGGCCGCGTAGTCGCGCAGCGGCAGCCCGGTGTAGACGGTTTCGGCCGCGACGTCCTCGTCGACCGGAAGGACGACGACCACGTCGTCGTGCAGGTAGTCGTGGTCCCATCGAACAGGCGTCTCGACCTGCGCGCCGCGGTCCGCCAGAACGACGACGACCGTCTCCCGGGACTCGTCCGACAACGGGTTCCCGCGCAGGTCGATCGAATCGCCGTCGCCCAGGCCCGCATTGGCGGCGAGCGGGGAGATGTCCGCGATCCGGTTGTAGGACAGGTCGAGGTCCTCGAGCCCGGTCAGGAACTCGAGCGCGGCGATGTCGACGATCTCGTTGCCGCCGAGGTCCAGCCATTCGACCTCCCGAAGGTCGCGCAGCGCGGCGATGTCGACGATCCGGTTGCCGGCGAGCCCGAGGTGCGTGAGCGCGGTCAGGTTCGCCAATGCGCCGATGTCCACGATGGCGTTGTCGTCGAGTTCCAGCCACCGCAGTTCCGTGAATGCGGCCAGCGGCTTGATGTCGACGATGTCGTTCGACTCGATTTCGAGTCGCCTCAACCGCCGCATGTCCGACAGCGGGGTTATGTCGGCGATCGCGTTCTCCCCGAGCGACAGGTACGTCAAGTTCGTGAGCCTCCGGAGCGGCGAGACGTCGCTGATGTCGTTCTTGCCCAGGCCGAGGAACGTCAACCCGGTCAACTCCGACAGCGCGGACAGGTCGGAGATCGGGTTGCGGTACAGCGACAGCACGGTCAGCTTCCCGAGGCTCGCCAGCGGCGCGATGTCGCTGATGCGGTTGGACTCCACCCGCAGGAACGTGAGCTCGGTCAGGGCCGCGAGCGGCGCCACGTCCTCGATGTCGTTCCAGTGCATGTGGATCCGCCGCAGACTCGACAGGCCCCCGAGCGGCGCGAGGTCCGCGACGTCGTTGTCGTCGAGGGACAGCGTGTGGAGCTGCCGGAGACCGGCGAGCGGCGCGAGATCCCGGACCCGGTTGTGGTCCATCCGCAGCGTGCGCAGTCGGCTCAGGCGCGCCAACGGCCCGATGTCCGCGATGCGGTTGACGGTGAGGTCGAGATCCTCCAGCCCGCTCAGGCCCGACAGCGGCGAGACGTCCGTCAGCCCGTGGTCGGTCAGCCGCAGCCGCGCCAGTTGCACGAGGCTCGCGAGTTCCGCGATGTCGTCGACCACGCTCTTCGGCGTGCCGTGGACGCGCGAGACGGCCCCGAGCTCCAAGTCCCGGAGCCCCGTCGCCAGACCCAGCCCGGACAGGTCGCTCACGCCCGCCCCGTTGGCCTCGAGAGCCTCCAGTCCCGACAACGCCCTGCGCGTGATCGGCACCTCCGTACCCAGCGCCAGCGCCGCGCGCACCCGGGCGCGCAGCGCCGGGTCGGGGATGTGCACGGGCGGCGCGGCGATCCGCCAGGCGAGTTCCGGAGGCATCGCCGGCGTGGCGGCGACCGGTGCGCCGTCGAGCGCCGCGTGGGTGCGCCATCGTCCGTCGACGTGGCGCAGCAGCACGTCGTCCCCGCCGTCGCCGTCGAGATCGCCTACGCCGGCTAGCCGCCAATGCCAGTCGCGCGGCAGCTCGAGGTCGCGCGAGACGACCCCGCCGCCCGTCGCGCCCTGCCATCGCCACCGCCCGCTGGTGTGCCGCAGGAGAACGTCCGCCCGGCCGTCCGCGTCGAAGTCGCCGACCGAGACCACGCGCCACGCGACCTCGCCGGCGAACCCGACGTCGGCCGCGCGCTCCGGCACGACGCGCCGGCCGTTCATCGGGTAGACCCGCCAGCCGCCGCGGACGTGGCGGAGCAGCACGTCGTCGCGCCCGTCGCCGTCGAAGTCCCCGACGCCGGCCATCCGCCAGTCGAGGCTCCGCGGCAGGTTCGCCCAGCCGAACTCCGCCGCGATCGCGCGCCGGCCGTTCATCGGGTAGTAGACCCAGGCCCCGTCGAGCCGCCGCAGCAGCACGTCGTCGCGGCCGTCGTCGTTGAAGTCGCCGACGCCGACGACGCGCCACTCGGGACGCTTCGTCAGGTTGGCCCAGCCCCTGCCGGCGTCGACGACGGCGCCGCCGTCGAAGGGGTAGTACGCCCACGCGCCGTCGGTGCGCCGCAGCAGCACGTCGTCGGTGCCGTTGCCGTCGAAGTCGCCGCCCGCCGCCCAGTGCCACCCCGGTCTGCGGGCCATCGCAAGCCGCGTCGCCGTGCCGAGTTCCGGGCCGGCATGGACGCGCCAGGTGCCGTCCTCGTGGCGGACGACGGGCGCGTGCCGGCCGGCGCCGTCGAGGTCGAGCAGCTGCGGACCGGCCGTTGCGCATCCGGCCGCCGCCGCCAAGGCCAGCGCCGCGCATCGCGCAACGTCCCGATGCCGCCGCGGCCATGCGCCGCGCCAACCCGCTCCGCCCGGCGTCGTCGTCCCGCGTCCCGGGCCGGGCACGCCGGGATGGTGGTCGCCGGGTTCTCCGACCGGCGTGCGCACATCCCGCCAACCGCCCATCGCCTCGTCTCCGTCCATGTCGTCGTCCGGGACCTAGTCTAGCGCCCGGCGTCGTCCGGCCGCGGTCGGGAACCCCGGCCCTGCCGAGGCCGACGCCTTCCGGCGCCGACATCGAAGTCCGTCGCGGTCTTCGCCACGATGCACGCGACACGCGTTCGGATTGCGGAACGCCCAGGGCGTTCTCAAGCAATCCGACCGGCGGCCCGCATGTCCGCGACGACCTTCTCGGTCTCGCGCTGCAGGGCCTCTCGGCGGTTCCGGCTGCGCCCGGCGGCCACGCGGATTGCGAGGAACGCAACCGCGAGCACGCCGGCGACGACGCCCGCGCCTACCATGATGGCGGGTGCCACGATCATCAAAGCGACGAACAGGACGGCGCCCACGAACAAGCCTGCCAATGTGTTCATTGGTGTGTCTCCTCGGGTTTTGGGGGTCAACCGCCGCGAATGCGGCGAACGGTTCTCGCGCGTCTGTCGACACGCAATGTCGCCGCCGACCCTACGCAGGGCACGGAACCCCGGCAACGCACCGACCCCGCCGCCGACCCCGCGCGGATTCCGGACCCGCGCCCGCGGTCACGGTGCGGCGTCGATTCGCCCGCCTCCGCACCCGGCACCGAGGAGCCGGCACGGCCCGCCGCGACCGGCCACTGAACCGGGCGAAGGCCCGCCGGCGTTCACCGGAACACCCGCGAACCGTCCCCGGTCCGTTCGCTCGCGCGCAACCACACGATTCCCAACAGGAGGTCCAGGACGTTCAAGCCGAACCGCACGATCTCGCGCCAGGTCACCCCGACGAGCCAGACCGTTTGGACCGACAGGTGGACGGCCGCGACCAGGACGATGAAGCCGTCCGAGTCGAAGAGCCACCCGACCGACGCCAGGACCGCCGTTACAACGACGCCGAGCGCGACGTAGTCGAACGCATCGCGCATCTTCTCCTTACAGGCGTTGGATGAATCCCCGGCGGACGCCGGGGAACGAACCGCGCCCGTCGATCGACGGACACCAGCCACTCTACCTTACCGCACTCCCCTGCGCCGCGGACCGCCGCGCTCCCAGGCGGCCCGCGGTCCCGGGCCTCGGTCCCGTTTCCGCGAAGCCGGTCGCCGTCACGCGATCGCCGCCTTCAGGGCCGCGCCCTGGGCCGCGCTCAGCAGCTTGGGGCCGGACCCGGCGACGACCGCCGTGGCGGCCTTGCCGTGCGGCGCGATGCTGAACCGGATCAGCACCCCGTCGACCCGCCGCGTCGAGCAGCGGGCGCGCGAGGCGCGGACCGCGTAGGCGGCGCGCGCGACGGCACCTTTCCGGACACAGGCCGGAACGTCCATGCGAATCTCCATGGGAAAACCCTCCTCTGGGTAGCTGGGGATCAAACGGATGGGGACATCCGCACGGAGGGCGCAACGCCCGCCGATGCGGACGTCGAGTCAGCGGCGCCCACGCTACGCTCACGCCCGACCTGGCGCAACACCATCCGCCCGCATCCCGACCGCGACGGGGCACGCGGCCACCCTCCCCCGGCGCCGGCCGCCGCGTCAAGGCGACCGCTGGCGCGGCTTCGGCCCTTGGGGGCCTCGGCCTTGGACGCGCGCCCGCCGCCGGCGGTCCGGAGCAGCGCACCCCGCAACGCAAGGAGGACACCCGTGATCCGCACCGTCCGCGGCGACATCGTCCGCACCCGGGCCCGCGCCGTCGCCAACCCCGTCAACTGCGTCGGCGTCGCCGGACGGGGCCTGGCCCTGCAGTTCCGCCACGCCCGTCCCGACAACCACGCCGCCTACGCCGCCGCCTGCCGGGCGGGGTTGGTCCGGCCGGGGCGGCCGCACGTGCACGTCCCGGTCCGCAGCGGCCTCCCCGTCATCGTCAACGTCCCGACGAAGCGCCACTGGCGCGAGCCGAGCCGCCTCGACGACGTCGCCGCCGGCATCCGCGCCCTGCGCGCGCTGCTCGACGAGCACGCCTGGCCCAGCCTCGCCGTCCCGCCGCTCGGCTGCGGCCTCGGCGGCCTGTCCTGGACCCTCGTCCGTCCGCTGATCCGCAACGCCTTCGTCGACGCGGACGCCGACGTCCTCGTCTACGCGCCGGGCGGCGCCCGCGCGTGACCGTCCGCGCCCTCGAACGCGAGGCGTAGCGCAAGGGCCCGTCCGTCCCCGTCCCGCGTGCCGCCCTGGATCGCCGGTTCAAACCGCGTCCCCATGAAGTCCGGACAGGCGGATGCGCGCCACAGCTTCGGCCGCGCCGTCCGGCCGGGTCAAGGCGACCGCTGCGCGGCTTCGGCCCTCGCGGGCCTCGGCCTTGACCGCCCGTCGGGCGCGACCGCGCGCGGTCCGTGCCCGATCCGCTAGGATCGCAGGGAGACCAACGCCGATGAGCCCCGACATCCACGACGCCTTCCTCGCCGCCGACGACTGGAGCCGGCGCGACTACCCCGACCCCGTCGTCTTCGCCGACGAGTGGGCGCAGCCCATCGTCCCGCCTTCGTCCTCGGACGACGACTTGTCGGCGCGCAAGCCGCCGCGGCGGACCCGGCCACGCCCGCAAGCGGCCGCCCCTCCGCTCGCGTCCCGCCGATGAGCGCGCCCCCGCGGCCCTGCCCCGCCTGCGGCGGCACCGGCGTCGCCCCGGCCACCGTCGCGGCCTTCGCCGTCGAGTACCGGATGCCCCGGGCGAAGCGATGGGTCCGCATCGACCCACTCGACGACGCCATGTACCCGGTGGGACTCAACCACGACGAGGACGCCATGCGCGAGTACGCCGTCGCCTACGCCGCCCGCCGCGGCCGCGACACCCGCGTCGTGCCCGTCCGGCTCAAGCCCGGCTAGAACCTTCGCCCGATGACGCGGCCGGACCGCATGTCCGCGCGCCGCGTACCCTACGCGGCCAGCGTGCGGACCCCGTAGCGCGGCATGCGGGCATCCCGGGTAACGAGCGTCAGCCCTTCCGCCTCCGCCTGAGCGACGAGCATGCGGTCGAAAGGGTCCGCGTGGTGCCGCGGCAGGGCTCCCGCCAGGTCGGCGTGGTGCAACGAGATGGGCAGGGGCGAGAAGCCTTGGCTCGCGATGCCCGCCACGATGTCGTCGGGGGCCGCGAGCTTCCCGAGCGCGCGCTTGATCGCGATCTCCCAGACGCTGACGGCACTCACGAACACGTCGTTGCCCTCGTCCTCGATGGCGTCGCGGGCCCGGCTGCCGAGGCTCGCGGGCTCGCCGAGCGTCCACAGCAGCGTGTGCGTGTCGAGCAGGAGGCGCATCAAGCCTCGTCCGGCGAAGGAAACAACCGCGAACCATGGAACGCGTCGATCACCTCCCCGGGGGTCTCGTCGAAGTCCGCGGCCATGCGGATCCGCCCCGCCAGCGCTCCGAGCGTGCGCCGGCCGCGCGGCCGACGATAGGGCTCCAGTCGCAGATAGGGCTCCCCGGCCTTGGCGATCACGATCTCCTCGCCTTCCCAGGCCAGCCTGGCCAGCTTCGACAGTTGCGACTTCGCTTCGTGCATGTTGACCTGCACCGTCCGCTCCCATTAGCTAAGTCAGACTAAGTCTGCGTCATCCCCCAGGCCGCGTCAAGGGCCGCCGGTACCGCACCCGAGTGTCACGCGCCCCTGTCGACCGTCACCCGCACCCGGCGGCCCAGCTTGCGCAGGCACCGGTCCATCCGCGCCGTCCCCGTCCCATGGTCCGGATTCAGCATCCGCCGCACCTCGCCCTCCGCGACGCCGAGGACGTCGCCCATGGCGCGCTGCGTCAGCCCGCTCTCGCGGAACGCCGCGTAGAAGGCCGCCTTCACGGCGATCGCCAGCGGCGGCACGACGACGCACTGCCCCCGGCGCGCACGCGACGGCTCCGGCAGGTCCCGTCCCTCGCGCATCGCGGCCGCGATCAGTTCCCCGAGCAGATCCCCGGCCCCGGCCAGCGCCTCGGTCCGGGTCGCCCCGTCGACCGCGCCCCGGCCGAAGTCCGGGAACGCGAGCACGTGGCGGCCGTCCGCCGTCCGCTTGATCTCCGCCGGATAGTCGTACCTCTCGCACATCCCTCGCCACTCCAAGCATCCGCGCGGGCGGCCCGAGCACCCTCGGGCGCCGCCGGTCCCGAATCCCGTCGCCCCGGTCCATGGACGAACCGACCATCGGCGTATCCCGGTGCGCGCGTCCGGGTTCCGGGAATCCGTCGCATCGCGCACTGCGGCGACTGCCAACGCCGACGACGCAACCGCCCCGGCGCTTGCGCGTCCCGTCGACGCCATGCAACATCCGCGGCGGCGAAGGCGGCCCCACCCGGGGCGCCCTTCCCCCTTCCGGCGGATTCCCCGTCCGGAGCAACCCCAAGCAACCGAGGAGGCACCATGCGGCTGTTCCGCATACGCGACCCGCTGGCTCCGATCACGCGCACGCCGCGCCAGAAGCTTAAGCTCACGCTGTTGCGCATCGCGGCCGAGCTCCTGCTCGTCCCGGTCCGCGACCGCATCCCCGGCATCTGGACCACGCAGCAGGTGCTCCGCTACCGGCACACCAGCCTGGTGGCGCGATCGCCCAGCGCCGTGATCGGCTGCCGCCTGCTCGCCCGATGGAACCGACTGTCGGACGAGTACGACGGCATGGACGCGGCGGCGGCTTTCCCTTAAGCCGCACGCCGGTCCGCCACGCCCCTCTCGCGAGGGGCCGTGCTCCTCCCGGGGCGGTTCCCGCCGCCACCCTCGGCACGCCCGGCCCGCCCGGTCAAGGCGACCGCTCACGCGGCTTCGGCCCAGAGGGCCTCGGCCTTGACCGCGCGGGTCGGGCGACCGCCCCGGGGCGCGAATCCGCCACGGGAACACGCCGCCATGCCGACCACCGCACCCGAACCCGGAACCGCCGTCCGCGACCCCGACGCCAGTGTCCGCGACCTCCAGGGCCGCCGGCATCCCCGCCTGCCGGAACTCGAACGCGGCCGCGAGCTGTGCTTCCGCATCACCGACGGCTTGCACGGCACCGTGGTGCTCCCCGCGCGCCCGGACGGCACGCACCGCACGTTCGCCTCCCGCCGCCTCGGCCGCGACGTTGTCTTCAACGTCCCCGGCCCGTCCGCAGGCGACGTCCCGGCCGCCGTCTCCGCCCTGCTCCACGCCTGCGTCTACGAGATCGTCTGCACGGACCTCGGCGGGCACGAGCACCCGCCTTTCACCGTCCTCGAGCTGCCGCCCCACGCCGGCAACGCGGCCATGCCCGGGGCCATCGCCTTCCGCGTCCGCGCGCAGATGGGCGCCGGCGACGTCCACGCGCCACGCGCCGGCCGACTCGCGGTGCACCACGGCGGGCGACGACTCATCGCCCTCGACCTCCGCCGGCACCGTCCGCCGCGGACCTAGGGCGTTCGCCCGACAGCCGCCACCCCGCGTCCACCTCCGCCCCGGTGCGCGCGTCGACGTACGCGTCCACTTCGCCGTCGACGTCCGACGCCTCGCACACCAGGCCCCGCCAGCGCGGGTCCGCCAGGGGCTCGCACAGCGCGAACACCTCCCGGACCGTGTTCGCGAGCAGCCGGTCCTCGAGCGCCGGCCCGTCCCCGCCGACCGGCCGCCAGACGGCCGCGAACGCCTCCCCGGGTCGCATCCCGCGGCGCAGTTCCCGCAGCAGCCCGACGCGCAAGGCGTCCGCGCCCGCCGCCAGCGCGGTGCCCGCAGGCAGTCCGCCCGCCGCGGCCCACGCCCGGATGGCGCCCGCCTCGCCCGGACGGACGTCCGGCGGTGGCCGTCCGGCGGCCTCCCAGGCCGCCTGCGCCTCCCGCGCCGCCGGATCGACCCACGCACCGCGCGCCGCGTCGCCGTGCAGCGTTCCCCACGCCCCGGCGGCGACCGCCAACGCCGCCGAGGCGACCGCAGCCCCCCACGTTCGGAACGCCGACCGCCCCGCCGACGGCCCGGCCGCAACCACCCCGCCAGCGGCGAGGGCCATCCCCGCGAGCGCCGTCGTCCAGCCCACCCCGCCGTAGCGCATCGCGGCGAACGGCACCGCCAGCGCCGCCGCGAGGTTGCCGGCCGTCGACCAGCCGAACGCGCCGCCCACGCGCCGCCCGCGTCGCGCGGCGCCCACGCCGATGCCGACCACGCAGCGTCCGAGCAGGGCGCCGGCAACAGCCAGCAAAGCCGCCGCGACGGCCACCGCGGTCCAGCGGTCCAGGGCCGCGTACCACGCCGACACGAAGCCGAGTCCGACGACGGCGGCCGCCGCCACCAGGCACGGCGCGACGCCGGCCCGTCCGCCCGGGCCGGCGCGGCCCCCCGCCGCGTAGCCCGCCGCCAGTCCCGCGACGAAGGCGCACACCACCACGCTGGTCGTTCCCACCGACACCCCCGCCACGGGCGCCAGCGCCCGCACGGCGGCGAGCTGGACCGCCACCGCGGCGAAGCCCTCGCAGAGCAGCACGCACCGCGCGCGCACCGCGGTCAGGGCGCCCGTCCCGATACCGTCCGTCCTCGACTCCATCCGCCGACACTACCACCGGAACGCGGACAGCCGGACGCGGCAGCATGGCGCCGCCGGCCGCCGCCGGGTCAAGGCGCCGCGGTGCGGCCCGCTGCGCGGCTTGCGGCCCTGACCCGGGACGCCCGGCGCGCGTCGGCGCAGGCATCCGGCCACCCGTTCGAGGAGGAACGAATGGACCACGCATCGACAGACTCCGCACCCGGATCCCCGTCGGCCTACGCCGGCGTCGGATCGCGGCGCACCCCCGCCGCCGTCCTCGCCGCCATGCGCGACCTCGCCGAGTCCCTCGGCACCCTCGGCTGGGCGCTGTCCACCGGCGGCGCCGACGGCGCGGACACGGCGTTCCAGGACGGCGCGCTGCGCACCGACGCCCCGATCACCGTGCACGCCCCCTGGCCCGGCTACAACGGCTTCCGCCCGGGGCGCGAGCGCGCGTCCGGCATCGACGTCGTCGTCCCCCGTCCCGACCAGCGCCTCGAAGGCGTCCCGTACGCGGACCTCGCCCGCCGCCACCACCCGTTCTGGGGACGCTGCGGCCGGGGCGCCCGGGCGCTGTTCCTGCGCAACGTCTCCATCCTCGCCGGCGCCAAGAACGGCGGCGGCCTCGTTCCGCCCGCCTTCGTCCTCGCGTGGACCGCCAACGGCCTCGGCACCGGGCGCGACGCCGGCGGCACGGGCCACACGCTCCGCCTCGCCGACGCCCTCGGCATCCCAGCGGTGAACCTGTCCGACGCGACGCCGCCGGAGCGCAACGCCCGCGCCCTCGGTCGCCTGCCCGACCCCGCCGCCGACGCCGTCCTGCGGCATGTTCCGAACCTGCCCCGCTAGACTCGCCGCCGTGCCGCCGACCGCCTACGACATCGACGAGCGCCGCGCCGAGGCCTGCGGCGCCCGCCGCCAGGGCCACGAGATGCGCATGCCGTGCCCCGTCCACGACAGCTCCCCCGACACCCTCGCCCTCGGCCGCGGCCGCGGCACGGCCGTCTGGCACTGCCACGCCGGCTGCGACCCCGACGCCGTCCGCGACGCCCTCCTGGAAGCCGGCGTCCTGTTGCGCACCGAGCGGGCCGACTACCGACCGCCGCCGCCGCGCGACGCCGCCCGCGTGCCGGCGTGGATCCTCCCCGCCTGGCGCGCCGCGCAGCCCCTGCACGGCACTCCGGCCGCCGACTACCTGCGCTCCCGCGGCCTCGGCTCGCCGTGGCCCCCGGCCCTGCGCTGGGACGCGGACCGCCGCCGCATGCTCGCCGCCGTGGTCCGCGACGACGTCCTTCTCGGGCTGCACGCCACCTGCCTGCCCGACAGGGAGCGCACGTTCCACGGCCCGGTCAAGGGCGGCGCCGTGCGCCTCGCGCCGCCGGGTCCGGTGCTCGCGTTCGCCGAGGGCATCGAGACGGCGCTCGCCTACCGGGCGATGGCCCGCGTCCCGACCTGGTCGGCGCTGTCCGCCGAGGGACTCAAGGCGGCCCCCATCCCCCGGGGCACCGAGCGCCTCGTGGTCGCCGCCGACTTCGACGGACCCGGCCTCGTCGCCGCCGAAGCCCTCGCCAGGCGCGCCCGCGACGCCGGGGTCCGCGAGACCGACATCGACGTCCCGTCCCGCTACCGCAGCGACTGGGCCGACGTCCTGGCCGCCGCGCGGTGACGACGTCCCGCACCATGCCCCGCGACGCCGACCGTCCCGACGCCGCGGAGGACGGCTTCCCCGCCTGGCACCGCGACGACCCCGCGCTCGCGGCGCGCGACGACGCCGTGCGGCGCATGCGCCGCGTGCTCCCGTCCGCCGGCGCCGGCCGGCTCGGCACCCTCGACCTGTGGTGCCTGCGGGCCGCCGTCCGGGCGTCCGACC
This sequence comes from Candidatus Azotimanducaceae bacterium, assembly GCA_965203685.1. Taxonomy (GTDB): domain Bacteria; phylum Pseudomonadota; class Gammaproteobacteria; order Pseudomonadales; family Azotimanducaceae; genus VXYL01. The sequence goes on along the minus strand of OZ241908.1, from coordinate 1,599,826 downwards.
CCGACGTCCCGGCGGCCGCCACCGCCGTCGTCCACACCGACGGCTCCTGCCGTCCCAACCCGGGCCGCGGCGGCTGGGCCGCCGTCCTCGACGTCGACGGCGAACGCCGCACGCTCGCAGGCTCGGTCGCCGGACCGACGACCAACAACCGCATGGAGCTCACCGCCGCCATCGAGGCGCTCCACGCGCTGCCGTCGCCCGCCGACGTCGTGCTCGTCACCGACTCGGAGTACGTGCGCCGCGGCATCGCCGTCCACGTCCCCGGATGGCGCGCCCGCGGCTGGACGCGGGGCAGGCGCAACACGCCGGTGCCGAACGCCGACCTGTGGCGCGCGCTCGACCACCTCGACGCCGTGCACCGCGTCGCATGGCGCCGGGTTCCGGGCCACGCGGGGCACGAGCTGAACGAGCTTGCCGACCGCCTCGCGGTCGAAGCCCGCGACCGCGCCGGCCCGGACGGGGACGGCACGCCGTGACGGGCCGTCCGCCCTTCTCCACCCAGAGCGTCGGCAACGCGGGCCGCCTCAAGGTGTACGTCGACGAGGGCTGGGAGTTCGGGCTGAGCTACCTCGGCGACGTCGAGCCCGACGGGAGCCTGTGGCGGCCCTGCCCCATGCTCGCGGCCAAGATCGGCCCGGAGCCCCGCACCATGGACGCCCTGCGCGAAGCCTGCGAGGCCCTGCGCCGGGGGCGTTGACGCCGCCCGCAGCCTGGCCGCGGCGAGCCGCCCGTCAAGGCCGGCGCCGATGGCGCCGCGGGGAGCCTTGACCGGCGCCCTCGGCCGCGGACCCGCAGCGGGGGCATCGGCCGCCAGCGGCCTTCCTCCGGAGCGTTCCATGACACCGTGCTACCGTCCCGTGCTGCGCCTCGACGCCGGCACCGCCGACGCCGTCCGCACGCATCTCGACCGGCACGTCGCCCCGCACCTCGCGCCCGACGTCTCGAACTACGCGCCGGGGCGGACCCGCGCCTGGCTGCAGGTCGAGGCGCCGCTCGGACCCTCGCAGCCCTGGCGTCCGGGCCTCGCCTCGGCGCGCCTCTGGCCCTGGCTGACGCGCGTCTGGCAGCGCCACGACCCCGTCACGCGCCCCCACCTCGGGCTCGCGATCCGCGGCGACGCCGGCATCCGCTGGCACCGCGACGCCGCCTACGCCCGGCCGGACGCCGTGATCGTCAACCTCGGCCCCTGCCTGTTCGAGATCGACCGCGACCGGGACTCCCGGCCGGGCCGCCCGGGCGACCCGTTGAGCCTGCGTTTCGAGGGCGCGGGCGACGTCTTCGCCTTCGACTGCAAGCACCAGCACCGCGTCGTCGACCCGGCGCCGGAGCGCTGGTCGATCGTGCTCTGGCGGGCGAAGCGGCGTCCCGCCGAGCCGGTGCCGCCGGTGCCGATCCCGTGACCTCCGCCCGTCCCCGATTAGCCGTCCCAGGAGACACGCCATGACCCGCCTCGTCTTCGACATCGAACAGGTGGCCGGCCTCGCCGACCACGCCCGCAACGCGCCGCGCAACCGCATGCACCTCGACCAGCGGATCGAGACCTACGGCGAGGACAACGCCTGGACGCCGCAGCCCGGCGAGGAGGACATAGCCCGCCCGGGGCTCTGGCTCGTCAAGGACGAGGGCATCTACCTGATGTCCACCGGCCTCTACCCGGAGGGCCACGAGCGCGCCCTGCCCGGCGGCCGCGCGGCCGTCGCCTACGCCGTCGGCTTCGATCCCCGCCGCGAGGACCGCCTCGACGTCTGGGACCGCGCCCGGGACGCCGTCGGCGGCGACGACTTCGCCGACCCCCTGCCGCTCGAATGGGTCGACGCCGCGGTGCGCGCCCGCGCGCCGGCGTTCGCGCTCGAGTTCACGCCGGACGCCGTCGAACTGGTCCTCCCGCCGCCCGGCGGCTCCGGCTGAGCCCACGGCCTTCCCTCACGGGAAGGCGTCGCCTGCGGTCCTCGCTCGGGGAACCCGTCAAGGGTTCGCCCACACGACGTGGCAGTCGCCGCGGCCGGCCGTGACGAGCATCAGCGACGCGCACCTGTCGCGCCGCGCCTCGTCGTGGCCGAACACGGCGCCCCTGTCGCGGAGCTCGCGCACGAAGGCCGCGAGCGCGGCCGTCGCAGCGTCCGGGTCGCCGTCCGCCCTGTCGAGCTCGGACGGGACGCCCTCGGCCCGGAGCCGCGCCGCCCACTCGGGCTGCACGACCACGGGCAGGCCGCACGTCGACCGCAAGCCGCACAAGTCGGCTTCCGTCATCGCACTCCTCTTCGGTTGTGGTTGCTTGCCGCCGAACGGCGGCACAAGACAAAGGCGGCGTCGTCGACGCCGCTCCTGCGCCGGCCACAGTACCACGTCCGGACGCCCCGCCTGCACGCTCGACATCGGGTACGCCGCATCATCGCCCGCCGTCACGAGGCCCAATTCCCACGCGACCCGCACGGACAGGCGCCTTTTCCGCCGAGCCTGGTCCGCGCCCGCCGCCCGTAAAGGCGGACCCTGCGGTGCCGCCGACCCGGCCGGCCCGCTCCGGCACGGGACCCGACGCCGGCGTCGGCGGCAGCCTTGACCGGCGGCTTGCGGCGCGGACCGCACGGAGCGGAAACCGCCAGCCTTCGAGGGGAAGCACGACATGACCCACGACCGGTCCACGCCAACCACGGACCCCGACAGCGCCGTCGCCACGGCGAACGACACGCTCCGCACGCTGTCCCGCCACCTCGCCGACGGCCACGTGCACCTGTCCGACCTCGACCCCGCCCTCGTCGAGCAGCTGCGCGCCGCCCTGGACGAACCCCGGTCGCGCCCGCGGCCGCTCGCCTACGCCGGCGTCGGGTCCCGCGCCACGCCGCCCGAGGTCCTGGCCGGCATGTCCGACGTGGCGCGCCTCCTCGGCGACGCCGGCTTCGCCCTGTCCACCGGCGGCGCCCACGGCGCCGACAAGGCGTTCGAGGCCGGGGCGCTGCGCACCGACGCGCCGGTGACCGTGCACGCCCCCTGGCCCGGCTACAACGGCTACCGCCCCGGGCGCGATCCCGAGTCCGACATCGACGTCGTCCACCCGAAGTCCGGCGACGCCGTCCGCGGCCGTTCGTTCCTGCACCTGGCCCGCAAGCACCACCCCGCCTGGGACCGCTGCCGCCGGGGAGCCCGCGCGCTGTTCCTGCGCAACGTCTCGATCCTCGCGGGCGCGCTCGACGACGACGGCGCCGTGCTGCCGGTCCGCGCGGTGATCGCCTGGAACCCCAGCGGCCGCGCCCACGGACGCGAGGCGGGCGGCACGGGCCACACCTTAAGGGTCGCCGCCGGACTCGGCATCCCGGTGGTGAACCTCTCCGCGCGCACCCCGCCCGAGCGCAACGCCGACGCCCTGGCCGCAATCCCGACCCCCATGCGCCGCGCGATCCTCGACCGGTTCGCGGACCTGCCGAGGTAGCGATGCGCGACTCCCCCCGACATGCTCGACGAACGCGCCGCGCGCGGGACGCCGGCATCGCCGTTCGCATCGACCTGCCCTCGCATCACCGGGCCGGCCGGGCCGACGTGCTCGCGGCCTCCACACGATCCAGCCGTCGACTTTTAACCGTGAAGCAGATCGCCTACAGCCGCGCCGCCGTGAGAACGCTCGCCCGCATGCCCCGAAACCTCGCCGACCGCATCCGCGCTAGGATCCGCGCCTGCGCGGACGACCCCGCGTCCCAGGCCGGCAACGTGCGCCGCCTGCGCGGTCCCGGCCGTTTCCTGCGCCTGCGCGTCGGCGACTGGCGCGTCGTCATGCGCGACGCCGACACGCTGGAGATTCTTCACATCGCAACCCGCGGCCATGCCGACCGAGACTGACACCATGCCCGACACCGTCACCATCCCCCGCGCCGAATACGACCGGCTGTGCGCCGCCGAGCACGACTTCGCCGACCTCCGGGCCGCCCTCGCCGCCCGCGCACGCATCGAGGCCGGAACCGAAGAGCTCGTGCCCGCCGCCGTCGCCGACCGGCTGATCGACGGCGCCAGCCCGCTCGGGGTCTGGCGCGAGCACCGCGGCCTGTCCCAGTCCGCCCTCGCGCGCGAGTCCGGCGTGAACCGCATCCAGATCGCCGACATCGAGGCGGGCCGCGCGACGGGCTCGGTCCATACCCTGCGCGCCCTCGCCCGCACGCTCGACGTGACCGTCGACGACCTCCTCCCCGCCTGACGGTCCCGAGCCCCGGTCCGACCCGCCGATCCGGCACGCGACGCTCGGGAGCCGGCGTTCCCCGGCCACGGTGACGGCCCCGCCCGGCGTCGCGCAAGGCGGCCGGCGCCTGACGGGCCTTGCGCGAACGACCGGCCGCGCCGTCCTTCCCGGCGGGAACACCTACGCCAGGGGCCGGCAGCGCGCCTGGCTTGACAGACGTCCGGGGCGAGGTACGGCGCGACGTGGCGGTCGAGGTGGTCGCGGACGGCTTGAGCCGTGCCCGGGTCGATGCGCAGTGCGCGGCGGCGACGCGCTCGGCGGATTGTCGGTGTGTACGCCTACCGCGGCGACGACGTCCGGCTGATTTCCGCACGTCCCGCAACCCGCAGAGAGAAGGAAGCCCGTGCGCAAGGACTACGACCTCGCCGACGCCGCCCGAGGCGCGGCCCCGAAGCGGCCCGGCAAGACGCGCATCACGATCATGCTCGACGGCGATGTCCTCGCCGCGTTCCGCGCGCGCGCCGCCGACACAGGCCGCGGCTACCAGACCGCCATCAACCAGGCGCTGCGCGAGTACCTCGCCGCCGACGAACTCGAGGACGCGCTGCGCCGCGTCGTCCGCGAGGAACTCCGCAAGACGGACTGACGCGGACCCGTCGGCGCCGCTCCCGGCGTCGATCTCCGCCAGCCTGGTCCGCGCCCGCGGCCCGTCAAGGCGACCCTGCGGGCGCCGCCCCCTTCGGCCCCAAGGCTCCCGCCAGTGCCATCGTCGGCGGCGGCCTTTGACCGGCCGCTCCCGGCGCGGCCCCCCGGCGTCGACAATCGACGGCCGGAGACCGATCATGCCCAAAACCGCCCACCGCACCCTGCGAGCCCGCGACCGCAGCGAAGCCCACGCGCCGTTCCACCTCCAGACCGGGGGCGCGAAGATCCTCAACCTCCGGCACATCCCGGGCGACACGTCGGCAAGGGCGCTGCTGCACCGCGGCATCGTGCGCGTGGACCGCCGGACGCCCTGGGGCAACAGGTTCGTGGTCGGCCGCGACGGCTCGCGCGAGCGCGTCATCGAGCTGTACCGGCAGGACCTCTGGCGCCGCATCCGCTCCGGCGAGATGCAGCTCGAACGACTCGCCTCCATCGCCGGCATGCCGCTCGCCTGCTGGTGAAAATGCTAGTGGCCGGACTGTCATACATTTCCCCCCAGCTACACGCCTACACCTCGACGAACACCGTCCAGTTCCCACCCCTTTTCGACAGTGCTCTCTGGTAGCATGCGCCGCCCATTCTTCGGGCCCACTGCCGAACTCGTACAACCCGAAGCCACACAAGAACAAGGGGACGGACTATGGCTGCAACCGACCAAATCGAGCTGCAAATCGACCACCACCCGTCAGGTCGCTACACCCTCAAGAGACGCGAAGGAAACGAACCCCGCTTCCACGACTACGTCGAGGATGGACTCTGCGCCGAGTTGAACCCGGAGGTCTTTCTCAAGGCCTTCTACCTCAAGGTGCAGGCCCTCATGGATAGCGGCGTCCTCGTCACACTCGGCCGATTCCCCGACACGACGACCGCCGAAGGAGCCTCATGAAAGGCGCGTACTACTGTTCAGTCCGGTTCATCAACTTCGGCGACGAGCCGGACGAAAAGCCCGCCGTCCCCGTTCCCGCCCAAGAACCAGAGTTCTGCGAACGGGGCCTCTCCGGCGCGATTGCCGACGCGATCCAGCAGGCCACTGGCAAGACTCCTCTGGTAGCCCATTGGGACCAGCCGATGCCCCAGCTCTACGACCAGTCGCAACAGGGAGCCCCCCTCGACTACTGGGTCCTCCAAGCGATGTATCCCAAAGGACAGCCACCACCGTCCACGGCTTGGTTCGGCTACAACGCTGACGAAATCGTCTGGATACACGGTCCCGAAACGCTCCGATAGTCCGGCCACCTCTCGCCCAAACCAACCACACCGCCTTCCCCGAAAACGCCTCCTCGCAAACGCTCGCCGGCCCCCTTCGCCTACGACCCGCCGGCCTACTTCCGGTTCCAATGTCGCCGCGAACGCGTCACACTGGCCGTGCGGTGGTAGCGGCAGCAAGCCAATACCCAAAACCAATAAAGGCTGCCGCACATGGCATTGCGAAAGGAAATCGCTCGGCACCACGCCGTCGTGCTCACCCTTGTTCGGAACCCCGGGGCACCCGACCGGCGCCTGTACGTCCTGTACCTCTTGCAACCCCTTTCGCCTCCCGCACCGCTCGTACCCTTCATCCACTACGTCGTCGACGTCGGTCGAACCCGCGCCCCCGCATGGCAGCGGCACACCGCGAGCGCCGTCGGCCTGTTCGTCGACTACCTCCACGCGAACACCGCAGACTTGACGGATCTCCGCACCTCCAACGTGTTCGCGCTGTTCGCCGAAGCACTCGTCCGAGGTACGCTCGACAACGACGGCTACGACCGCTCCAGCCTGTTCTGGGAACCCAAGACGGTCTCCCGCGCCAAGCGAATGCTCGGTGCCGTCACCGCGTTCTCCGACTGGCTCGAGAACCGATACGGCGCATCGCAGCTCAACCCGACGCGTCCGGCAACGCTCGCCGAGCGCATCGCCTACTGGCGTCGCCTTGACAAGCGCAAGCCCCATGCCTTGCTCGGCTACGCAACCTACCGTTCCGATCACCGACGCCGCGCGAGCACGGTTCGCGCGGTCGACGTCCAACGCAAAGGCGCCACGGCGATCGGCCGCGAGGCGAAAGCCTTCCCCGGCGACCGCATCCTCGACCTCCTCCGCACCGGCTTCGCCGTCCGCGGCAAGCCGTCCTGGGCCCAGCTCCACGAGCGACTAAGCCTCAAGGACATCCTCGTCACCATCCTGCTCCACGGCGGCGGCCTGCGCGTGTCCGAACCGTTCCACATCTTCGTCTCCGACGTCGGCATCGACCCCGACAACCCGAACAGCGCCCTCGTACGTCTGTACCACCCCGAACAGGGCGCCGCGCCGCCGGACTACGTCGATCCTATCTCCGGGCGCCGCATCGTCGCCGACCGCGAGGAGTACCTCCGCGTCCGCTGGCGCCTCGAGCCGCGCACTTTGACCGAGGGTCGGTTCAAGGCCGGCTGGAAAGACCTGCACCTTCTGGACGCCCGCCAGAAGTACGCACTCGTCCACTGGTTCGCCCCGGCCTGGGGCGAACTCTTCCTCGCCTTCTTCAAGCCCTACATCGTTCACTGCAGGCCACGCCGTTGCGCACACCCGTACCTGTTCGTGAGCCGCAAGCTGGGCTTCCAAGGCGATCCTTACACGATCGACTCCTACCGACAGGCCCACGCCGCCGCCGTCCGTCGCATCGGCCTCGTGCCGGCCAAGGATCTCGGCACGACGCCCCACGGTCACCGGCACGCCTACGGCCGCCGTCTCGCCAGCGCCGGCGTAGACGAACTCACCATCCAACGCGCCATGCACCACCGCTCGCCCGCGTCCCAGACCGTCTACACGGCACCGGCCGCAGCGGAAATCGCCGCCACGCTCGCCGCCGTGAGGTGTCCCGCCGACGATCCGCTAGACCGCCTGCTGCGCAACGGCGGTGTAGACCAATTTGCCCATGCCGCACGGCCATGACCACCTTCACGCACAGCCAGTCGGACACCTTCCTCGAAGCCTGTTCGCCCATCACCGGGCGCCGCCTGGTTGTGAACCCCAGCTTCGACAAGGTCCTGGTCCCCGCCGACATGGACATCGACCGTGCTCGGGCACTCGGCGCCGAGCTGCCCGCCTACTGGGAAATGCGCTCTCGAACGAGCAACGCATGGGCTGCGTCTCACGACATGCGCGACGCCTACCACGCCTTCGCCGAGGTCCGAACCCTGGACGACTTCATGTCGGCCATCGACCGAATGGCCGATCTGGCAATCACCGCCACCAAACCCCGAGCCCAGGTCCGCCGCATGCTCATCTGGCTGACCCGTCTGTGGTCGCACGGCCTCGTCGCCGTGCCACCGAAGTGGGTTGCCGAGTACAAGATCAACTGCGCGATCTCCCCCTTCACCGTGGGCTCCAACCTCGCTTGGTTCGAGGACCTCAACGCCGTCGCCGCCCTCAAGTCTGCACGGGAACGGCGCCGACCTGCGGGCCTCGCCCTGCGCATCGCAGCGACCGCCGTCGGAGTAGAGGAACTGGGCGACCTGACGCCGCAAACTACCGCCGAAGGCGTCCGCACCGCGATGGGCACGCGAGCCATCGGAACGATCAAGGCGATCATCGCCGCTCAGGGTGCGCGCTACGGCCCAGCCGCGTGCCCGACCACCCAGGACTGGGGCGTGGTGTTGTACCGGCCCCGAATCAAGTCCGACCCCGGCTTCCTCTGGTCCACCGTCGAGGACCCCACGCTCGGGGCTTGGCGCGAGTCACTCGCCCTTTGGCTCGCCCAGCGCCCAGGGAAGGGCGGAGCCCTCAAACTCGGCGAGTTCTTCCTGAACTACCTCATCGCCAACCCGGCTGTCACGCGCAGCCCCGAGGAGTTCTGCCGCCGCTCCTACGCGGCCCCCGTCCCCTACCGCGAGTGGCTCGAAACGCGCCACCGAAACCGGCGCGCACTCTTCGACACGAACAACCTCGGCGCCGAGTTCATCGACTGGCTGCTCGATGTCCGCCTCTCCACCCCGGACGGCCACGGCCGCCCCGTGCGCAGCCCGAACCACTGGAACCCCTGTCCTCGCATGCAGCGCAAGCAACAGCCTATCCACACCCACCGCGAGGCCATGCCCACGCGCTACATCCGGGAGCTCGTTCACATCCTCACCGACGACGACTACGCCTGGCCCAAATCTCTCTCCTCCGAGTGGCTGCCATGGCACGACCCCGCCACCGGCCAGTGGCAAAGGGTCTGGAGTCCGGTTCGCGTGTCCGCGCTTCTTCTCAAGCTCCATCTGCCGCTCCGCACCTACCAGGTCCGCATGCTCGACTCCGGCGAAGCCGACACCGAGGCCTACGTCGACGGGCGATGGGTACCCAACACCGGACCTCTCGCGCCTGCGCCCAACCGCCCTGTCAGACGCGGCTTCCTGCGCAAGTTCACCGATCCCGCGTCGGGCGCGGTCCACACCGGCTTCTACGTGAACACCAACAAGACCCAGGATCGCAGCATGGACGAACGCGACATGGGCTACGAAATCCCGTGGCAGCACGGCGACGTCATCGCCGTCGTCACCAATCTCCTCGGATGGCAACAGCGCTACAACCCCATCCGGGCTCCACTATCGTGGTCCGAAATCCACGACAGCAACTTCATCCGAAAGGGCGGCCCCGCCGAGTTCGCCAGACCCGAGCCCGCCTGCTTCCTCCTCCGCGACCCTTGCGGCACCTACCACAACGAGCCGATCACGGATAGCCGTCTCCGACCGTTCTGGCTCCTTCTCCTCGACGAACTCGAACGCCGGGTCGCCGCCCGCGGCGAAACGCTCGCCGACGGTTCGCCGATCCGCTTCATCGACAAGCGCGATCCGCGCAACGGCTACCCGCGCCGACCGGCCTACGATCTACACACGCTCCGCGTCACGCTGATTACAGCGCTCGCGACCGAAGGCGGCGTTCCGATACCGATCCTCTCAAAGTGCATCGCCGGACACGCCTCCATCCTGATGACGCTCTACTACGTCAAGCTCGGCGCAGCCCAGATCACGGAGACCCTCGCGCGGGCACAGCGGAGGATCGGCCTCGAGGAGCAGCGCAACTTCCTGCGCTTCCTCCAGTCCGCCGAGCGCGACGGCCTCGCGGCCACCGTCGCAAGCAACGACGCCTCGGGCCTGACCGCCCTGCACGAGAACACGCCCGGCTCCTGGGTCGTGGGCGATCTGGGAATCTGTCCCGTCGGCGGTGCGCTGTGCCATGTGGGCGGCCCCAAGCTCTCGTCCAACCCCCAGCTCGCCGACTACGCGCCGACCCCGGGCGGCCCCCGCAACTGCGTCCGATGCCGCTTCTTCATCACCGGCCCAGCCTTCCTCGGGGGGCTCGTCGCGCACTTCAACGCCGTTGGCGTCAGACTCGTCACTGCAGCGGAGCAGTTCCGCGCGCGCGAGGTTGCAATCCATCGACTAGAAGACGAAGTCGCGACCCGAGCCGACCGTCTTTCCCAGTCCGACCTCATGGACGAACTCAACGCAACCCAGGACCATCACCACAGGAGCATGCGCGATGTCGACGACCTCTCGCACAATCTCCACGCCGTCTACCGGTTGACCGAACGGTGCCGGGCCATCGTCCGCACAAACGCCAACGCGACGCCCGATGGCCTCAGCCTGGTGCTCGTCGGCGATCAGACCGACTTCGAAGCCGCCATCGACATGACCACCGACTTCGAGCTGGTCAACGCCGTCTGCCAGGCGGCGCGGGTGTACGCCGGCGACGACCCGACGCTGGCGAACCTGCGCCGCGCCCGAGTCCTCGACGCCATGCTGGCCCGCAATGACTGCCGCCCGGTCTTCTCCTCCTTGACCGAGGACGAAGCCCTCGCCGTCGGCAACGAACTGGTCAATCTTCTCGTCAAACGCTTCGGCCACACAGACGCCGTCGCACTCATCGAGGGCGAGCGGATCATGGACGCTTCCGGCATCGCCGAAGACGTCCAGCGTGTGCTGCGCAACCGCCCGCTGGAGCAGTTGGACCGCTCTTCGCCGCTCCTCGCAATCCGCGACAACCGTCCGACCCAAGGGGCACCGCTCGAAGGACCCGCATGAACGTCATCCCCGATGCCCAAGCCATGCTCGACGCTCTATGCGCAGGAGCCGACCCGCGAAAGGTCCGCTCTCTGCGCCTCATCCATGGGATCTGCGTGGAACAGCGCGAACGAGGCAGCCACGACTACTCCATCGCGACCATCGGCAAGCTGTCCGCGGCGCGCGGCGGTCCCGCGGCCGGTGCGATCCGCAACAAACCAGGCGAGCCCTACCGCGCGCTCATCAGGATCTTCGCCGGCTCGACAGGCCCGAAAGCTACGGTCCCGAGCAGCACGCGAGCAGCAGAGATCGACCGCATCCTGGAAGGCGTCTCGGATCCCGTGCTAAGAACCCGTCTCGGCCTTCTCCTGGCCGAGCTCAAGTCGACCCGCGCCCAGCTCCTCGCCGCCCGCCATCTGGCAAACCGCACTGCCACGCTGGATCTCGGTAACCCGTCTCCCGGAGAACTCCCTTCCCCGTCACCCCGGCACCTGCTAACCCCCCTTGAGGCGCGAGCTCTAGAGACCGCAGTCTCCCCCGAGACCCTGCATCACTGGGGCTGGCGCACCGACGACACCGGCCGGATCACCACGGACACGGGCCTGACGGTCTTCCCTGCTGGCTTTATCGCCGCCGTCCGCAAGGCTCTCGCAAGCCTAGGACCTGACTCAGAACGGCTTTAGTTCAACGCAATCCCTCACAGCAGCGCCAACTACGGTTCCTGTCACTCCCGCGTACGAAAGCTGATCTTGTACGCATAGACACTCTTCGAATCCGCGTCACCACCGCCCGGTCCGCCCTTGGCGCCTTTATCCAGAAAGTGCTTCTCGACATCCCGCGCGACACTGTCACTTGATGCGGGCCGGTAGATCCACGGGTCCTTCTCCCTGTCCACCGAATGGTCATCGAAAAGCCGTTCCTCTGGGTCCGCCGCGATCCCCACATACCACCCACCGATACCGCCACCACACTTCGTGATGTGACCTTGGATGTCCGTAATGATCTCGTTCTTGCTCTTGGCCATGCCTGCTCCTGCAGTCTGTTCTTCTTTCTCCCGGGCATCGAGCCCGCACCACCTCATTGAGTTGGGACGAACCGCCGTCTTATCAACCCCCGAAGCCCACAGCGACACGGCCGAGTCGGCCCAATATGACTGCAATAGATCCAACCCCTTGATACCCCATATCTATTACATGCGCCCCTAGCAAGAACTGGTGCGCCCCGCGCCCCTGCCACGCCGAAGTCCTTGCGCGGGCCGCGCTCTGGGCACGCGGCGAGCTCGCCGCCCCGAGTTCGGGCTCAAGGCCGTAGGCACACCCCGGAGCCATCGACGGCTCCCCGGCCACACGCCAGCCTGGCCGTCGCCGCCGGCAGTCAAGGCGCCCCTTCGGCGCCGCGCCTGACGGCGCGGACGGCCTTGACAACGCCGACGCCGACGTCCCGACAGGAAGGTGACGCATCCGCCCCTCCGGGGCGGAGCAGGACCGTCGCGGAGACCGAGCAGTCGCCGTCCACGCCACCACTCGAGCCCTTGCCCAGGAGAACCCCCATGCACGAATCCGACCCCTTCGCCGACCGCGCCGCCCTCGCCGCCGAGCTCGCCGCCGGCCTGCCGCGCTACGTCGACGCCGCCAGCCTCGGCGAGCCCCGCCTCGACGCCCTCGAGCGCCTCGACGACGACATCGCCCCCGACGGCCCGCGCCATGCCGACGCCGTCTGGACGGTCCCCTACGCCGACGGCACCTCGCCCCGCGGCGCCACCCACCTCGTCGTCCTCTGCAAGCGCTCGGACCGCGGCGCCGACGTCTACGACCGCCTGCTCCGCCACGCCGAGTCGCTGTCCCGCGCCTTCGACCGCCTGCGTCTCCTCGGCCACCCCGACCACCCGGTCGACTTCGTGCCGTTGGTCGACGACGGTCTCGCGCCGCACCCGGCCCCGCCCGACGCCGAGCCGCACCCCTACGTCGCCATGTTCCGCCACCCCGCGCTCGTCGAGTCGCTGCTGCGCGACTTCGTCCTCCCCGCTCCGGGGCAGGCGGCGCGTCCGCTCCCCGGTCTGACCACGCCGCCGCCCGCCGACGCCCTCGACCTCGGCCGCCTCGCGCTCGTCCCCGGGGCCTGGATCCCCGCCGAGGACCGCTACGCCGACGTCGTCTGGAGCGTGCCCTTCCACGACGGCAGCCGACCGGACTCCGGCGCCACGCACACCGTCGTGGTCCTCAAGTGCGAGGCCGAGGTCCGCCCGGACGCGGGCGTCCGCGTCGAGCGGCAGATCGCGGCGGTCCGCCGCGCCCTCGACGAGCACGCCGCCTGCGGCCATCCCGACCGCCCCGCGGTCGTCCTTCCGGTCGTCGTCTACAGCGGCAGCGTCCCCTGGGACGCCCCGGGCGCGGTCCGCACGCGGCCGAACGGTCCGCCGGAGTAGGCCGCGTCGCCGAGCGCACGGGCCGACGGGACAGACCGTCGCGACCGGTCCGACCGGGGCATCGACGCCCGGGCTCCGGGAGGACCGCCGTTCCGGCAAGCGCGCCCCCGACGGCGACGTCCGCTCCGCACGGTCGCGGCAACGGGTCCGTTCCGGTCGTCGATTCCTCCCAGCCTAGCCCGCGCAGACGCCCGTCAAGGCGACCGCTGCGCGGCTTCGGCCCCGGGGGGCCTCGGCCTTGACGGGCGCCCGGGCGCGGGCCCGGACCGGAGCGGAATCCACAACCGGACCACGAGGAGGTCACCGATGCAATACACCACCAGGCCATCCAACCAGCTGCACGCGCGCGAGTTCGTCTCCGACGGCAGCTACGCCCGCTTCGTCAACGTCGACGGCGAGTGGCACATGTCGCTCGCGCCGGGGCTGGCGGAGCACGTCCGCGTCGGCACCGCGGTCACCTGCGACGTCGAGACCAAGGCCGGCAAGCGCTACATGCGCACGGGCACGGTCGTGCGCACGCAGGAGCTGCCCAACGGCGTCCGCCGCGCGCTCGCCACCATCGAGGAGTTCCGCGCCGGGCGCGCCAACGACGAGCGCAACACGTTCGCGATGCTCCCCGACGGCAGCTGGGGCGTCCGCCTGCACGCCTCGGCCTCGCGCAACGCGCACGTCGACGACATCGTCCGCGTCGCGGTGACCGCCAGGTCGGGACGCGTCGCGCACGTGACCGCGCGGGTCACCGGCATCGCCGAGAACGAGCAGGGCGACCGCCAGGCGCTGGCCGAGATCGTCGAGCGCGACAACGCCCGCAGGGACGAGCCGGTGTACCGCGCCGGCGACGGGGTCACCGACCCCTGTCCGAGCTGCGGCACCACGTCGTGCGACGCCGGCATCGTCGGCCACTGCCGCCTGTCCCCCGAGCACGTCGAGGGCCGCTACCGCGACGTGCCGCTGGCCGACACCGAGCGCGACGGCTTCGAGCTCTCGGTCGAGTCCATCGCCAGGGCCCAGGACGACGACCACTGGACGTCGCGCATCGACCGCGGCGAGCGCGTCCGCGCGATCGCCTGAGTCCCTCCGGCCCCGCGGCGGCGACCGCACTCCGTCCCGCCGCGGGCCTTCCCGGCCCGCCCCGCATCCGTCAAGGAGACAACCCATGCACCACGCCCCCGCGCAGTCCGCACCCCGCGCCCCCGACCTCGGCGGACCCCGCCGCCTGGACGACATCCGCCTGCTGCTGCCGCTCATGGACGGCATCCCCCGCCCCGCCGCGCTCTGCGAGGCCCTGCTCGACCGGTTCGGCACGCTCTCCCACCTGGTCCACGCGCCGCCCGACCAGGTCCGCGAGACCGATCCGGCGCTCGGGCCGTTCGCCGGGCGCCTCGCCGCGTTCCGGGCGCTCCACGCCGAGCTGCTGCGCGCGCCCCTCGAGACCGCGCCGTTCCTGCCGTCCCCCGTTCTCGACGGCGAGGCGGTCGTCGCCCGCTACCTGCTCGCGCGCGAACGGCCCGCCGACGTCGAGCGCCTCGGCGCGCTGCTCGTCAACTCGCGCCTGCGCCTCATCGACGACGTCGACCTCACCACGGGGACCTACGACCGCACCCACGCCTACCCGCGCGAGATCGCCCGCCTCGTGCTCGAGCGCAACGCCGCCGGCGTCGTCCTCCACCACAACCACCCGAGCGCCGACCCGTCCCCGTCGGTGGGCGACTGGACCCTGACCGACCAGGTCCGCGACACGCTGCAGTGCGTCGACGCGTCGCTGTACGACCACGTCGTCGTCGCCGGCGGCGTCGCGGTGTCGATGGCGAGGCTGCGGCCCGACCGTTTCGCGCCGGTTCCCAAGGCGGCCGTCCGCACGGCGGACCGGCCGTGAGCCGGGCGCCGCGCACGCCGCCCCCGGGCCGGCGCGGGGTGTTCCAACGCCCGGGCCCCGCGCCCGGACGCCGGCGCGGCGACCGGCTACGCGTCCCGCCCCCGGAGACCCCCGCCATGCGCCAGCCGCCACACCCGCATACGACGCTCCACGCCGTGCCCGCCGGCCTGCCCTGCGGCGCGGCGGCGCTGGCCGCCCTCACGGGCCTGCCCGCGCCCCGCTGCGTCCGCGTTCTCGAGGACCGCCACGGCTACTTCCCGCTCGCCGGCGTGGCGATGCCGCCGACGCTCGACGCCCTGGCCGTCCTCGGCTGGCGCCACCGCGCCGTCCGTCCCGACGACGCCGTGCCCTTCGGCGACTGGCGGCGCCGCGCCGCCCCGGGCCTGCACCTCGTCTGCGTACCCGGCCACGTGGTCGCCGCCGCCGTCAGGCGCGCGCCGCCCCTCCCCGTCGACGACCCCCGCCTGCGCGTCCTGCCCGCGCGCCGCCGCGCCGCCTACAACCACTGGCTCGCCGGCGAGCTGCGCGGCACGTGCAGCCCGCGGGCGTACCGCGCCCACCGCGCCGCCCTGCTCGACGCCCTCGGCGTCGACGTCGAGGAACGACCGCCCAACGCCGTCCTCGTGGTCGACAACGGCCACCTGTGCACGCGCGTCCCGGCGCCTCCCCCGGCCGGCCTCGACCGGGTCCCGGTGGACGAGTCGGCCCGCATCGAACCCGCCCTGCGCAGCCGGCGCGTCGCGGACCGGTTCTAGCGGTACGCGCCCGCCACGCCGTCCACGGCGCTCGGCCGGCACGCGGCCAGCCGCGAGATCCAGCGCCCGTCGGCGCCGGCGTCGCCGCGCCACGCGGTCCGGCAGTCGGCGAACACCGCCGAGAGCGTCCGCGCGAAGCCCGCGCGGTAGCGCACGGCCTCGCGCCGCTGCAGCACGTTGACGGCGAGCACGCCGCCGGGCGCGAGGCGGCTGCGCACGAGCGCGAAGAACTCCGCCGTCAGCAGGTGGCCGGGCACGGCGTCGAAGTCCGAGTAGGCGTCGAGCAGCACGCCGCCGACCGACCCGGGCGGCAGCCCGCGCAGGTAGGCGCGCGCGTCCGCGGCCACAAAGCGCCCCGGCGGCGGCGCGGCCCCCGCGCGGCGGGCCAGCAGTTCCGCGACCGCCGCCATGCCGGCGTCGACGTCGACGAACACGGGATCGAAGAACCCGCCGCGGCCGCGGCCGAACGTCCGCCCGCCGGCGCCGAGCACCAGCACGTCGCGGACCCCCGCCGCGGCGAACACGTCCTCCGCCGCCTCCAGATAGCCGAGGCCCGTGCCCCGCCCGTCCTCGCAGCTGCTGCGCTGCCCGTTGCCGCGCACGCACCAGGTGCCGGGCGGTCCCTCGGTCACCGCGTAGTCGCCGTAGCCGGTCCGCAGATCCGCCGCGGGGGCGAACCAGCCGCCGCCGGCGAGCACGCCGAACGACGCGGCCGCCGCCGGCCACGCCCGCCACGCCCCGGCGCCGCGCGCCGCCAGCCAGCCGCCCGCGCCGAGCGCGCCGACGCAGACCACGGCCGCGCCGCCGGCGCCGATCCCGTCCTGCAGCACCAGCCCGGTGGCGAGACCGCCGGCGACGTTGCCCGCCGTCGACCAGGCGAACGCCCGCCCGGCGAGACGGCCGCCGCGCCCCGCGCTCCACGCCGCCACCGGGTACGCCGCAAGCGCCATCGCCGGCGCCGGCAGCCCGAACGCGTACGCCGCCACCGCCCACCACCCGAGACCGCCCTCGACGCGCAGCCGGCCGGCCAGCAGCTCCGCGGCGGGCGGCCACAGCGCCGCCGCGAAGAGCGCGGCCGCCCCCGCGAAGCACGCCGCCTGCGTCCGCGCCCCGCCCGCCGGCCAGCGCGACCCCGCCGCGTAGCCCGCCGCCAGGCCGCCGAGGACGCCGCCGAACACCAGCGCCGCGACGGGCACCGAGTGGCCCACCGCGGGCACCAGCGCGCGCAGCGCGAGCATCTGGCCCGCCATGGTCCCGAACCCCGCCACCGCGAATCCGCCGAGCCGCCACGCGACCCCGCGGGCGACCCCGTCCGCTACCACGACCGTTCCTCCGCGCGGCACACTCGCGCGACGTTCGCACAGGGGACACCGCCATGCCAACCCGCCTCGCCGTCCGCGTGCCGCGCACGTTCGTCGACAGGACCGGCCGCGAGCAGCGCCGCTACACGGACGCCGGCACGGCGGTCGCCGCCGACGACGCCGACCGCGTCGACATCGTCCTGCACCCCGGCGTCGCCGCGACCACGGCGATCGTCGTCATGCCCCGCGACGACGGCGGCGCCGCGGCCGAACTCCCGGCGCACGTCCGCGCCGAACGCTACGACGTCGTCACCTCGTGGCGCTGCGGCGACGGCGACGGCACCGCCGTCCGCCACGCCGCCCTCGGCGTCCTGTTCCGCAACCGCGCGGGCACCGGCTTCAACCTGCGCGTCAACGACAACGTCGCCGTCACGGGGCGCCTCGCCGCGTTCCCGGCCGACGGCGAGCGGGAGGCGCGCCACGCCGGCGCCGAGGTGCCCGCGGGACGCTTCGACGACGACGTCGCGGCCCTCGACGGCGAGGGCCCGCCGGCGCCCGCCGACGCCCGACACTAGGATCCGCGGACCCGCGGCGGCACCCGGGACTTCTACACCCCTGCCTCGTCCCGGGGCCGCCGTCCGCGGAGACCCCCCCCCTCGACACCCGCACCGCGAACCACGCGGACCGCAAAACCGTTTGACACCCCGCCCCGCGTCGCGGTACAACACCGCTGCTTCTGCGGCCAACCACGCCGCGTTGCACGGTGGCCCGGCCCGACTCCCGTCGGCCGCGGTCTTCATCCCATACTTCGAGGAGGATTCTGTCTCAATGGCAGGAGAACGCCTGAACGTCTTCTCCGTCTCCGAGGGCAAGCCCGACGAGAACGGCGAAGTGCAGAAGTACTGGAACCAGGTCGGCGTTGGGTTCCCCAACAAGCTGGGCGGTTACAACCTCGTAATCAACCCCGGCACCGCCCTCTTCGGCACGGACATCGTCATGGTCCCCCCGCGGGAACGCACCGACGACGACGCGCCGAAGTCCGGTACCTCGCCTCGGCGCGCCCGCAAGACCAGCTAGCTGGTCCGCGAGCGCGACACGACCGGGACCGCCGCAGCGCCGACCGGCGCGCGGCGCCCCGAGTGGCCCACCCGCCGCCGACCGCGTCGCCGGCCCCGCGCCAGCCGCCTCCATTCCTCCCGCCGCCGCACGCCGCCACGGCGCGCGCCAACCCCGTCGTCGCCATGCCGATTTCATTGGAATCAACAAAACTACGTCTCAGGAGCAAAATATGTCGCGCATGCACGACAGGCCGCGGGCCCACCCGTCGCGCACCGGCCCCGCCGCGACCGCGCCCGAGTGCGGGCCGCGGCCTTCAGGGCGCGTCGAGCGGATCGATGTTCGGCGCCAGTTCGCGGGCCGCCGCGGCATGCTCGCGGCGCCGCTCCGCGGCGTCCGGCGCGGCCGCGGCTCCGTACATGCGCACCAGGGCGGCGCGCACGAACCAGTTGCGCGGCTCGGCCGCGAGCGCCGCGGGCGCCTCGGCCTCCGCCAGCCGGTAGAGGCCGAGAGCGTGTTCCGGCGACGCGCCGTGGAGCAGCGGCCAGTGCGCGCCGAGCATGGCGAACAGGTACGTGCGGTGCATGTTCCCGAGCGGTTCGAAGCTGTGGATGCCGCGCACGAACAGCGCCTCCATCCGCCCGAGGTCCCCCCGGTGGGCCTCGAAGACCGCGCGTTCGCCCGCGTAGACCGCGCGGTGCACGAAGGCGCCGACGACGACGAGGCACGCGGCCGACGCCACCGCGGCGACGCGTACCCCGAGCGCGGCTCCCGACGTCTTCCGGACGGGCGCACGCGCGCGCGCCGCGTCCGCGCTCGCGGCGAACGCCACCACCAGCGTCCCCATCAGCGCCGTCGACGGGACGTCGAACAGCGTCAGCCCGTAGCCGACGTGCGCGCCCGACGCGGCGGCGACGCACACCGCCGTCGCGCGGCCAGCGCCCCCGGTGCGCCGCGCCGCCCGCACCAGCGCCACCCACGACCAGGCCACGAGCGCGACGTACGCCAGCACCCCGGGCACGCCCTTCGTGACCGCCTCCTCCACGATGCGGTTGTGCGCCCGGTCGTACTCCCGGGCAGGCCCCGACCAGCCGCTCGTGTGGCGTCCGAACGCCACCGTGTAGTTCTCCGGCCCCCATCCGAGCGCCGGCCGCTCGAGGAAACCCAAGAGGCCGGCGCGCCACAGGTCCGCGCGCTTGGCGAGCTGGCTCGCGACGCCGCCCCGGTCGCGCACCCGCGCGCGCAGCGGATTGCCCTGCCGCTCCCGCGCCGCGCGGGCGTCGGCGCCCGAGGCCGCGGCCCCGTCGGCCCGAGGCGACGCGTCGTCCCGAGGCGACGCGTCCACCGCCGCCGCCGCGACCACCGGCGCGCCCGCGACGGCCACCGCGGCGACAAGCGCCGCCAGCGCCGAACCCGTGCGCACCGTCCGGCTGCGCGCGCACAGGCCGCAGGCGACGCCGCCCGCGAGGAGTCCGGCCCCGACGGTCGCCGCCGCGCCGAGCGAGCCGCTGAGCGTCACCGCCCACAGCATCGGCGCCGCCGCGAGAAGCCAGGCCGCGCCCCGCCACGTCGCGGCCCGCGCCGCGCCCGTCCGCCGGTCCGCGAAGGACCCCGCCGCGGCGCCCGCCGCGAGCACCGCGGCGATCGCCAGGTAGCCGCCGAGGAAGGTCGGATTGCCGAGCGTGGCGCCGACGCGCGGGTAGTTCGGCTCCGGCAGCAGTCCGTAGAACGGCAGCTCGACGCGGTAGTAGCTCGCGACCGCCAGCGCCGCCGCCGCGACGCCGACCGCGACGCCCGCGCGCAGCAGCACGCGCCACTCGGCCGGCGTGCGGAACACGGCGGCGACCACCACGGCGGCCGCGAGCCAGTGGACCTCGCCGACGACGCCCGCCAGGCGGCCGGGCGTCGACCAGAGGCTGCGCTCGGGCGCGGCGCCCGCGAGGCCCGCCAGCAGGCCGACGCCGACGGCGAGAGCCGCGAGCACGAGCACGGGCGAGCGCGGCGGCCGCCACGCCGGCCGGAACGCCGCGAGCACGACCCACAGCGCCAGCATCAGCTCGATCAGCGTGCGCGCGAACACCACACGGCCCAGCACCGTCGGGTGCATCACGTCGCCGGTCACCACGAGCGGCGCCGCGACCAGCAGCACCGCCATGGCGCGCACGACGAAGACCAGCCCGCGCTCGGGGAACCCGCGCAGCCGCGGCGCCGCAGGCCCGGTCCCGCGCCGCGGCCACGCGGGCGGCGCGTCGTAGGCCGCCGGCCCCCGGCTCACGGGACGTCCGCTCCCGGCGCCTCTGCCGCCCGCTTGCGGCGGACGCCGAGCGTCCAGCGCGCGAGACGCGCGCGCGGGCGGCGCGGCTTGTCCAGGGCGCGCCGCGGATCCCCGAGCAGGGCGGCCTGCCACCAGCGCAGCCGGGCGCCGCGCAGGCGCATCTCGCCGACGTCGCCGAAGTCGCCGACCGGGCGTCCCGCGTCGCGCGCCCGGTTGAGGGCCCACGCCTGCGCCATCGTGGCGCGGCTGCCGTCGGCCAGCGTCGCGGCGACCGACGCCCGCCCGTGCACGGCCAGGCGCAGCGCCAGCACGAGGCCGGCGCGGACCGCCGCCGACGCCGGGACCGCGGCGTGGTAGGGCGTCGCCGGAAACGCATCCACCGTCGCCGCGCCGCGTCCCACCGCGACCCGGCAGTCCGCACCGAAACGCTCGCGCAGCTGCGCGGCGTCGTCCGCCGCGCACCCGTCGACGTCGATCGCCAGCGCCAGGTCGGACACCGGGTCCGCGAGCACCGCCTCCGCCGCCGCCACGACGCGCGACACCGGCGCGGCCCCGGCGCCGAGCGCCACGGCGTGCTGCGGGACCCGGTACGTGCAGCCCGGCCGCGCCGGGCGGTAGTCCGCCGCCGGGATCGACTGCGCGAGCAGGAAGCGCTGGCGGCGGCTCGAGCGCCGCTTGCGCGCGCCGTCCTCGTCCCACGGACCCTGGTGCCAGGCGAACGCCCCGGGCTCGGGCACCAGCAGTCCGCCGCGGACGAAGGCGCGGAACGCGAACTCGTTGTCCTCGCCGCCCCAGCGCACGAACGACTCGTCGAACCCGCCGAGGCGTTCGAAGAAGGCGCGGCGCACGCCGACGTTGGCCCCCTCGACGATCTGGTAGAGGCGGTTCTCGCGGCTCGCGCGCAGCGCCGCGAGCCGGCCGAGGTCCCGCGCGCGCCACGGCGCCATCGACGCCGCGCCGGCGAGCGTCGCGTGCCAGGCGGCCGGCGGCCGGCGCAGCAGCGCCTCGTCGACCGCCGCCGCGGGCACGTGGGCGCGGAACCCCATCGTCACCGCGTTCGCGACCGCCTCGTGCCAGCGCGCGTGGGCGCGCAGCAGGTCGGGGTCGGCCACCATGTCGCCGTCGAGGAACACGACGACGTCGTGGCGCGCCTCGCGCAGGCCGCGGTTGCGCGCGCGCGCGAGCCCGAATCCGCGCCGCTCCTGGCGCACGAGGCGCACCCGCAAAGGCGTCTCCGGAAGCGCCGGCGGCACCCGCGAACCGTCGTCGACCACCACGACGTCGATCAGCCGCCGGGGGAAGCGCTGCTGCGCCAGCGCGCGCAGGGTCATGGCCAGCGCGCGCGGCGCCTCGTAGTGGGGCACGACCACGGACACCGGCTCGCGCGGCGCGAACGCGTCGAGCGCCGCGACGGCGCAGCCGCGCCAGTCGTGGTAGCGCACCGCGGCGGCCGGCGGGGTCCGCCCGGCGCGGCTAGCCAACGGCGCGCCGGAGGTCGAAGTCCGCGGCGTAGCGCTTGCCCAGCAGCGCACGGGTCCGCGCCGTCAGGCGCGCGCCGCCGTCCGCCGGCTCCGGGGAGCGGTTGAGATGCGGCAGGGCGACGCCGCCGAGTCCGACGCGGCGGGCCACCGCCGCGACGTCCTCGTCGAGGCGCTCGTAGCGGCCGAGGAAGTCCGGCAGCCGGCCGCGCGGCAGCGCCACGTGGCGATGCTGCGAGAGCCAGTGGCGGTCCGCGAACGCGTCGCTGCCGTAGGCCGTCGCGAGCCACGCGCACAGCTCCTCGAAGCCGGTGCCGGGCGCGACCCCCCAGTACGGCTCGATGAAGGTGCGCCGCTCGAAGGCGCCGCCGCCGAGGTACTTGTCGCGGTAGAACGACAGCGTCCGCTCGCACGGGTCGCGCAGGAACGCGAAGGCGAAGTAGCGGCGCGCCTCCGGGTAGGTCGCGTACAGCTCGCGCACGCTCGCGTGCTCGACCAGGCGCGCGTCCGGGTCGGCGTCGAGCAGCGCCGCGATCAGGCTGCGCGAGGCCACCTTGGGGTTGCCGAGCCAGACGAAACGGTGGCGGCGCGAGACGATCTTCTCCGCGCGCGCGTCCGCCGTCCGCCGCGCCGTCGACGCGATGCGCCGCGCCCGCCCGGGACACGGCGCCGCCAGCGCCGCCGCCAGGTCGCGCGCCAGCCGCCGGTGCGCGGCGCTCGGCGCGGCGACGCGCAGCGCGGCGACAAGCCCCGGCGCGACCGGCGCGCCGCGGTCCAGGCGCACGGCGATCCGGCGCGCGATGCGCGCGAAGACGGCGCCCGCCGCCGCGCCGCCCGGGCGTCCGGCGCCGAGAGGCGCGGGCAAACGCCGCCTACGCATCCGGCGGCTCGGCGACGATGTCCGCGAGAGCGGGCCTGAACCCCGCCGCGACCGCCGTCGCGCGGCGCAGCAGGCGCGCCTCGTCGAGGAACCAGCTATGGCCGTCGACGCGGCGCGACACCAGCAGGCCGCGGCCGTGGGTCCGGTAGACGCGCCCGCCGGCGCGCCGCACCCGGCGCGCGAGTTCGACGTCCTCGCCCGGCGCGGGCGGCCAGCCGCCGACGCCGTCGAGGGCGGCGCGCGTGGCGAGGATCGAGGCGCCGGCGACGTGGCCGTCGTAGGTCTCCGCCGCCGGCCGGCGCCGGCACACCGTGAGGTCCGGACCGTGCAGGTAGAAGGTCTCGGCGGCCTTGCCGACCACGTCGGCGCCGGAGTACTCCTGCGCCAGCACCAGGTCCCAGACGTGGTCCGCGCCGTAGAGGTCGTCGTCGTCCATCTTGGCGACGAGCGGCGCGCCGGCCATCGCCGTCGCCGCGTCGAGCACGGCGCCGAGTCCGCAGTCCGCGCCGACCCGCAGCACCGTGGACGGGATCCCGAGCCGCGCGAGGCCGCGGCGCACCGCGGCCTCCGCGAACCCCGGGCCGTGCAGGGCGAGCACCAGTTCGAGGGCGGGATAGGTCTGCCGGGCGACGTTGGCGAGCGCGTGCGCGAGCAGCTCCGGGCGGCGGGTCGCCAGCACGATCGCCACGCCCGGCCGGCGCGGCGGGCACGACAACGCCCGCGCGGCGATCTGCCCGACGCGCGCCGCGTGCGCGTGCCGCCTGAGCGCCGCCCGCCGCATGCGCACGCTCAGCGCCTCGCGCGCCTCCGCGTCCAGGCCGCGCAGCGGGCTCGCCATCAGCCCGTGCAGTTCGCCGCCGAGCAGCGTCTCGAGCGCCGGCGCCGCGTCCGCGACGTGCACCGGGACCCCCGTCGCGGCGATGCGCGCCAGCACGCCGGCGCGCGCCTCGGCGCCGGCGTGGAAGCCGGCCACGTCCTCCAGGTGGTGGAAGTGGCGGACCGACCCGGGCGTCGCCTCGCCGATGCGCCGCACGCCCGCCGCCGACGGCAGCAGGCACGGCGGACCGAGCGCGCCGGTCCGGCGTTCGACGCGGCGCACCCAGCCGATCGGATTCCAGCGGGCCGGGTCGAACGCCGGCACCGCCAGCTCCGGATGCTCGTCGAGCACCGCCGCCGGACGCCCGGCGCCGCGGGCGAGCTCCCGCGTGTCCGCG
The DNA here is from genome assembly GCA_965203685.1 of Candidatus Azotimanducaceae bacterium. GTDB lineage: Bacteria > Pseudomonadota > Gammaproteobacteria > Pseudomonadales > Azotimanducaceae > VXYL01. The sequence goes on along the minus strand of OZ241908.1, from coordinate 1,575,697 downwards.
AGCACGACCCCGGCGCGACCGGCGGCGGCGCCCGTCGTCGCCGGCAGCACGGCCTGCGCCCGCGGCCCGAGCAGCGCCACGCCGCCCGCGCCCGGGTCCGCGCGGGCCCGTTCCGCCGGACGCGGCGGCGTGTCCCGGCGCACGCGCGCACCGAGCCACCAGCGCAGCCCGAGGGCGAGCCAGCCGAGGAAGGCCGCCGCCGTGCGCCGGCCGCGGACGTGCCCGGCCTCGCGCAGCACGCGCCGGAGCAGGCGGCGCCGGTGCCCCTCGTCCGCCCGCGTCCTCGGCCGCGACCGGCGGCGGCCGGCGGCGCGGCCGAGCACCACCGTCGTGCCCTCCCCGTAGTCCGCCGCCGCGCCGCCGTGGCGCCGGGCGCGGTGCACCGCCCAGGCGCGCGCGACCGAGCCGCGCGAGCCGTCGGCGAGGCGCACCGTCGCCGCGGCGGCCGGGCCGAGCCCGCGGCGCAGGGCCGCGAGGACGCCGCGCGGCAGCGCGGCGACCGGCAGCGTCACGAAGTACGGCGACGCCGGGAAGGCGTCCTCGGCGGCCCGGACGGGGTCCACGTGCACGCGCGCGTCGGCCGCGAACCGCGCGCGCAGGCCCGCGCCGCCGGTCGCCGGCGCCGCCAGGCGCACCGCGAGGTCGGACTCGTCGTCGCCGAGAAGCCGCTCCACGACGTCCGCGGCGGCCTGTGCCGCGGCGTCGCGGGCGTCCACGGTCACCACGAAGGTCGGCACCGCGTACATGCGCCCGGGCGCGGCGGGGCGGAAGTCGGGGTGCGCGACGCGGTCGGCCACCCGGCCGCGGTCCTCCCAGCCGGCGCGCCGCCGCCGCGCGCGCTCGTCCCAGGTGCCGCAGTGCCACGCGTGGGCGGCGCGCACCGGCACCAGCACGGCCCCCTGGGTGCAGGCCCGGTAGGCCAGCTCCAGGTCCTCGAAGCAGCCCGTGCCGAACGCCGGGTCGAAGCCGCCGACGGCCTCGTAGAACGTCCGCGACATGCCGAAGTTGCCGCCGCTGACGGCGCGGAACAGGTCGTCGTGCCGCGACGTCAGGTCGCGCGTGCGCGCGAAGTGGCGCTCGACCCAGGGACGCTCGACGGCGCGGTCCGCGAACATCCCGGCGACCGGACCCCGGTGGCGCCGCACGCGCTCGGCGTCGAGCCCCCGCCACGCCACCCGCGCGTAGGTGCCCACGGTCAGCGCGTCGGGGAGCGCGTGGTGCCAGCGCGCGTGCGCTTCGACGAGGCCCTCGGCCGCCACCATGTCGCAGTCCAGGAACACCAGGATGCCGTGGCGCGCCGCGCGCGCGCCGCGGTCGCGGGCCGCGCCGGCGCCGCCCGGCGCGCCCCCGTGGCGCACCACGCGCACGTCCATCGCCGTCGACGCCGGCACCGCCGCCGGCGGGCGCGAGCCGTCGTCCACGACCACGACCTCGAACAGCGCCCGCGGATAGGTCTGGCGTTCGAGCGCCGCGAGCGCCGACGCCAGCGCGTCCGGGTTCTCGAAGTGCGGGACCACGACGCTCACCCCGCGCTCGGCCACGAAGTCCGACGCCGGCGCCACGGCCACGGCCCGCCAATCGTTGTGGCGCACCCTGGCCCGCCCCGTCCCGGCACGGGCGTCGCCCTCGCCTCCCGGTACGCCGTCCGCCGTCACCGGCGCAGTCCGGCGCGGCGCAGCGCCCGGCCGGCCAGGCGGCGGGCGCGGCCCCAGTGCAGGCGGCCCTCGAGCGGCGCGTTGCGGGCCACGAACGCCGCGCAGCGCAGCCACTTGCCGACCGCGCCCTCGCGCCGGACGCGGCGCTCGAGCGCCTCGTCCACCAGCCGCCGGTGGCGGTCGCGCAGGTCCCGGTGCATGCCGTGGATCCGCGACGTCGGCAGCAGCATCGGCGCCTGCCGGTAGGCCTCGGCGAGCGCCGGGTCGGCGTCGATCTCGCGGACCCGTTCGACCACCGCGTCGAACGACGGGTAGTCGTGGCAGTTCACGAAGCTGTCCGGGTTGTAGTAGTCGGCGATCCGCGGGCAGCCCCAGTACACGGGGATGCTGCCGACGGCCAGCGCGTGCACGATCTTCTCGGTCACGTAGCCGTCCGCGGAGGCGTTCTCGAAGGCGATCGTGAACCGGTAGCGGGCGAGGAACGCGAGCTTCGCGAGCACCCCGCCCCCCTCGCCCGTGCCGTACGGCGGCAGCCGCGCGTGATTGGTGAGGCGCGCGCCGGGACAGTCGACGCGGCCGACGGCCATCAGGTCCCGCGCGAACCGTTCGCGGACGTCGACGCGGCCGTGCGAGCCGTTGCTGTAGACGAAGTTGCAGAACTCCGTCTTCGGCGCCGCCCACAGCGAGTCCGCGCGGCGCTCCCGGCGCGCCTCGATGTGCGGCGCCAGCACCGGCATGGTCAGGTAGCGCTCGTGGCGGCAGTTGCGCCGCGAGGTCGGCGCGAACGAGAAGGCGTAGTCCACGTTCCTCCGGTTCGGACCCGCGGGCACGTGGATCTCGCCGTAGTGGGCGTAGACCAGCGGCCGCCAGCCGTGGCGGAACCGCGCCCGGCGGATCTGCCGGTAGATCTCCGAGGCCGGTCCGGACCCGGTGTGCACGGCGATCACGTCCGGCGCGTCCGCGTCCTCGACGGGTCCCGACCCCGGCGGGAAGAACGGCACGCCGACGATGGCGTCGCCGAGACGGCGCAGGCGGACGGGCTCCCCGCGGACTTCGCCCGCGCCCTCGGCGGGCGGGTCGCGCACGCCGTCGTAGACGGCTTCCGGGCGCACGCCGAGGAGCCGTCGGGCCGGCGCCCGGAGCGCGGCGCGGACCGCCGTCCAGGCCCTCGCGACCGCGGCCGGGCGCGGCGGGGAGCGCGGCACGTGGCGCCCGGACGGCCACGGCCGGGTCTGCCGCGACAGGAAGGCGACGTCGGCGGCGCACATCGCGCGCCGGTGGTGCCAGACCTTCTGGCCGACCGCGTCCCGGGGCGAGCGCCAGTTCAGGTACAGCCCCTGGTCGCACGCGACGACCCGCCCGTGGTGCTTGTAGAGGAGCAGCGACAAGAGCGCCTGGTCGTGCCGGTGGGCCGGCGTCCCGGCGGCGACGTTGCGCTCGTCGAGCACGAGTTCGCGCGCCTCGCGCAGAACGGCCAGCCCCGCGCCCTCCTTGCGCAAGCCGATCAGGCTCCCCGCCAGCGTCGCCCGCCGCGCCGCGAAGTCGCGCGACAGTCCGCAGGCCCGCACCGCCGCCGCCGGCGCCTGCTCGACGAGGCGACCGTAGGTCGCCACCGCGAAGTAGCCGAGGGCGTCGACGGCGTCGAAGGCCTCCTCGAGCGGCTCGAGGACGGCCATGCCCGCGTCCATCCACAGCACGTCCCGCGCCGGGGCGTCGCAGAGGCACCACACCTTCCACGCGAAGTGCCTGCGCCAGTGCGCGCAGAAGGCTTCCACGGGGCGCACGGCCACGGCGAACGCCGCGAGCGACTCGGTCGTCGCCCGGTCGAGGCCCAGGTCGTAGACCGCCACCGGCGGATGGCGCGGCCAGTTGGCGTTCAGCGAGCCGAGCAGCGCGAGCAGCGACGGGCCGAAGGCGGGCGACGCCGCGGTGACGATCAGCCGGTCCGCCACGGGCGCCTCCCCGGCGTGGCGCTCGAGCAGGCACACGGCGGCGGCCAGCTCCGCGACGTGCAGGAACTCCGCCCGGACACCGCGAACGCGTCCCGGCTCATCGCGCGCGACCGCCGCCGGATGCCGCCCGCCGCCGGTCGACGAGCGCCAGGTCCGCCTCGACCATTTCGGTGACCAGTTGCCGGAACGTGGTGCGCGGGCGCCAGCCGAGGACGCGCCGCGCCAGCCCCGCGTCGCCGACGAGGCTGTCCACGTCCGACGGCCTGAAGTGGCGCGGGTCGACCGCGACGCGCACGGCGCCCGTGCGCGCGTCGCGGCCGGTCTCGGCGAGGCCCTCCCCTTCCCAGGCGATCTCGATGCCCGCCACCGCGAACGCGAGTTCGGCGAACTCGCGCACGCTGCGTCCCACGCCGGTCGCCAGCACGTAGTCGCCCGGCCCGGGGTGGCGCGCGATGCGCCGCATGCCTTCGACGTAGTCGCGCGCGTGGCCCCAGTCGCGCCGCGCGTCGAGGTTGCCGAGGTGCAGGCACCGCTGCCGTCCGCGGGCGATCGCGGCCGCCGCGAGGGTGATCTTGCGCGTGGCGAAGGTCTCGCCGCGCAGCGGGCTCTCGTGGTTGAAGCAGATGCCGTTCGACGCGTGCAGGCCGTAGGCATCGCGGTAGTTGACGACGCTCCAGTAGGCGTGCGCCTTGGCGGCCGCGTAGGGGCTGCGCGGCGCGAACGGCGTCGCCTCGTCCTGCACGGCGCACGCCGCGTTGCCGTACATCTCCGACGTCGACGCCTGCAGGAAGCGCACGCGGCGTTGCGCCCCGAGCGTCCTGACCGCCTCGAGCAGGCGCAGCGTGCCGAGCGCGTTGACGTCCGCGGAGTACTCGGGCATCCGGAAACTGACCTGCACGTGGCTCTGCGCGGCGAGGTTGTAGATCTCGTCGGGCTCGGTCTCCGCCACCAGGCGGACCAGCGACGCGGCGTCGGCGAGGTCGCCGTCGTGCAGGCGGAACCGGCCTTCGCCGCGCCAGTCCCCGCACAGCGCGTCCAGCCGCCCGGTGTTGTCCGCCGACGCCCGGCGCCGCAGGCCGTGGACGGTGCAGCCCTCCGCCAGCAGCAGGTGCGCCAGGTGCGCGCCGTCCTGCCCGGTCACGCCCGTGACCAACGCGACCGGCGCGCTCATGCCGGACCGGCCGTCCGCGGCGGCGGCGCGTTCATTGCGGCCCGCCACGGCCGGAGTTCCACCGCCAGCGCGTCGCCCGCCACGCATGCATGAGGCACGCCCCAGCGGCCGCGTCCGGTCCGTTCCGTCGTCGTCTTGTTGTTGTTCGGACCCACGCCCGGATCGGCACGTTCCGCCACAGCACGCCTCGCCTCGACCCTTCGCCGAGACTGTAATGCCAGCGGCCGGGTCGGTCAACGCTCCGACGCGGAGCCCCGTCGGAACCGGGGCGGCGGAACGGCGCAGTCCACGACCACCGCGGCTCTCGACCCGTGACGAGAGTCCGATGCGGGCCGGGAGGCCCGCGTACCGCGCAGGCGCCGAACCCGGGGCCGTGCGCGGACGTCCTCGTCCGCGTTCCGGCCGCGTTCAAGGTTCGATGCGGGCCGCCTAGCGCGCAGCGGGAACCGGCTCTGCGGGCCACATCCAGCGCAGGCCCGTGAGGCGCGCGAGGACGTCGGCCGCGGCGGCGGGCTCGCCCGGCAGCGCCAGCCACTGCAGCGAGCCCACGTCGCCGAGCGGCGAGAGGGCCGACACCGGGTTGCCGCCGAGGTCGAGGCGCCTGAGCCGCGGCAGGTCCTGCAGCGCCGTCACGTCCTCGACGGCGTTGTCCGCCAGCGACAGGTGCTCCAGCGAAGCCAGGTGCGTCAGCGGGCCCAGGTCCGCCACCGCGTTGCCGTCGAGCACCAGCACCTTGAGCGCCGGCAGGCCGGCGAGCGCGGAGACGTCGGCGACGAGGTTGCCCGACACGTCGAGGCGCTCCAGGGCGTGCAGGCCGCGCAGCGGGCCGAGGTCGGCGACGCGGTTGCCGGAGAGGTCCAGTTCGCGCAGGACGGCGTGCGCGCCGATGCCGGCGAGCCCGGCGAGCGCGTTGTCCGAGAGGTCGACGCGCTCGAGGGACGCGAACGCACCGAGCGCCGCCAGGTCCGCGAGCCCCAGGCCCGAGGCGTCGAGGCGCAGCGCGTCCGGCGGCGCCGTGCCGAGGCGCTCCGCAGCGGGCCGCGCAGAGGCGTCCGCCGTCCTCGGCAGGTCCGTGCCGGTGACGTTGTCCGCCGCGATGCCGTCCCACGGCGCCGAGCGGATCGTCCCCGCGGCGTCCGCCAGCGGGTGCATGGCCGAGCCGACGTAGCCCACGGCCACCGCGTCGGCCGCCGCCACCGGCGCCGACAGCACCAGCACCGCGCGGCGCCCGGCGATCTCCGCCGAGGCCACCGCCCGCGGCACCCCGTTCACCGCCACCGACCAGTCCGACCCCGACGCCGTGCCGAAGCCGTCGCGCGCGCCCGGCCACGCCAGCGTCAGCCGCGTCCCCTGCACGACCGCCCCGTCCGGCGTCGGGCCGCGCACCGTCGCCGCCGCGCCGACGCCGAGCGGCGTGCCGTCCGGCAGCCGCAGGCCCGGCGTCAGGGCGAGAACCACGTCCGCCGCCGACGACGGCCTCACGCGCAGCGTCCACTCCCGGTTCTCCGGCGGGTCGCGCACCACGCGCCGCGCCCGGCGCACCTCGGCGTTGGTGGCCGTCGCCAGCGTGTCGCGCACCCAGCGGTAGCCGACGCCGTCGATCTCCTCGCTGAACGCGAGCCCCGCCGCGAACGCCTGGTTCCTGCCGCCGTGCTCCGCCGGCACCGTGTGCAGTTCAGCCCGCGGCGCGTCGTCGTCCACGATCGTGCCGACGCCGGTCGGGTCCGCGTAGCCGGCCCCCGTCGCCCACGCCAGCTCCAGCACGAACGTCTCGTCGAACTCCTTCTCGTCGTCGTCGAGAAGCGACACCGCCACCGTCCGCGACGTCGTCCCGGCCGGGAACTCCGCCGTCGCCCACGCCGACGCGAAGTCCGCGCCCGCCGTCGCCGTGCCGCCGACCGTCGTGTAGAACGCCCTCACCGGGCCCTCCGCGGCGCGGTCCAGGGTCACCGCGAACGTCGCCGTGCCGCCTTCCGCCGCGCGCGCGTCCGACACCGACAGCGCGGGCCGCGGCTCGTCGCCGTCGTCGGCGATGGTGCCCGTCGCCGCGTCGTCGGCGATGCCCGCGCCCGAGGCGTTCGACAGCGTCAGCGCGAACGTCTCGTCGTCCTCCGCCGCGTCGTCGTCCGTCGTCGCCACCGAGACGGTGCGCGACGACGACCCCGGAGCGAACGTCAGCGTCCCCGACGCCGCCGCGTAGTCGTCGCCCGCCGTCGCCGTGCCGTCGGCGGTCGCGTAGTCCACCGTCGCCGTGCCCGTCGCGGCGCGGTCGAGCGTCACCGCGAACGACACCGTGCCGCCCTCCGTGGCGCGCGCGTCCGCCACCGACAGCGACTGCCCCGGCACCGTCGCCGGGGCGCCCGGCGCCACCGCGCGGCCGTCCGGCAGCGTCGCCCCGACCGCCACCGACAGCACCACGTCCGTGCCCGCCGCGTCCGGCTCGACCTCGACGGTCCAGCCGAGGTTGGCCGGCGGTTCGCGCCGCGCCGCCCGCAGCACCGTGCCGCCGGCGGCCTCGGCCAGCGTGCCGGCCACCCAGGCGTGCTTCACGCCGCCGACCTCCTCGGAGAGGTCCAGCGCCGCCGCGAACGCCGTGCCGTCGTGGCCGGCCGGCACGCCCGCGAACGACGCCGCCACCGGCCCGGGCGGCGCGGCCCCCGCCACCGTCGCCGATACCGCCGTCCCCACCCCGCGCCCGTCGCTGGTGCACACCGCGCCCGCGTCGTCGCAGGACGTCGTCGCGCCCAGCGTCAGGACCACGGTCGCCGTCGCGCTCTCCGGCGTCGCCGTGACGCGCCAGCGGCGGGTCTGCCCGGCGTCGCGCGCCGCCGCCGTCGCCGAGGCGCCCTCGGCCGAAAGCACCGCCGTCACCGTTGCCGCGGTCGCCGCCACCGCCTCGCCGAAGTCCAGGCCGACCGTGAACGCCGAGCCGTCGTGGCTCGCCGGCACGTCCGTGAACGTCGCCGCAAGCCCCGTCTCCGACTCGTCGTTGAAGATGATGCCGATCGCGGTGGCGTCGGCGAACTGGGCGTCGCCGACGATGCCGCTCAGCCGCACGCGGAAGATCTCGCCGCTGTCCTCCACGCTGTCGTCGACGACCGGCACCCGGAACGTCTCCACCATCAGCGAGGCGGCTTCGCCCGCGAACTGCGACGCTCTCGGGCTGGTGTTCGAGAACATCAATCTGCCGGAGGTCGTCCTGTAGTCCGCGTCGGGCGTCGCCGCGTTCGTGCCGGCCGTCGCCGCGTCGCGCGCTTCGCCGAGGAACCGCGTGCCGTCCGGCACCGCCTCGGTCGCGTAGTCGACGCTGACGGTGTCGGTGCCGGTCAGCACCGTGCCCAGCGCCACGTTGAACGTCATGTGCGTGTCGTCGCCCTCCGTCGCGTGCGAGTCGCGGATGGTCAGCGGCGGCGCGTCGGCGAGCAGGTCCGCGGCGCCGCGCTCGCCCGAGCACGACAGCCACACGTCCTCCCGGCGCCCGCAGTTGTGCAGCCCGATGCCGGCGTGGCTGCACAGATCGAGGCGCGACGGCGGCGCCGACTGCGTGCGGTCCGTCCAGTGCCTTCCCCCCGCGTGACAGCGCAGGTCGTCGAGCCAGATCGGCACCGCGCCGGCGCGGACCGGCCTGCCGGGGTACCACCCGAAACCCTGCGTCGGCTTGTCCAGGGTTGCTCGCTTCTCGGTCAGTTCGCCATCGGCGTAGCCGAGCAGCCGGCAGGCGACCGCCGGGGCGAGGTTGTTCGCCTCCGCCATGCGGTCGTCGCACACCGTACCCCAGACGTCACGGTCCACGCAGGTCCCGGAGGTGCTGCCGACACACGCGCTGTAGCTGACCTCCAGGCGCCCGACGACGCTTGTGCCGGCTTGCTCGCGCCTGTCCTCCAGCCGCACCTGCTCGCTCTGGATCGCCACCGTCGCACGCGCCGGGTCGAGGGCCCAGCCGGCGTCTCGGCTCGCGATGCCGGCCGCGACGGCGAAGCGCTCCTCGCCCTCCACGGAACCGTCGCGCGTGATCCCTATCGTCCCCGTCTTCGTCGCCACGTAGTGGAAGTTCCCGTCGATCCGCTGCCGCGAGAAGTCGCCGCCGGCGAACGTGACGGTGGTGTCGAGGCGGGCGTAGTCCTCGTTGCTGCGCCCGCGGGCCTCGATGTCCTTCGTCGCCACGCCCACCGCGAGCGCGAGGCCCGACGCCGGCGCCGCGTCATCGCGCGTGGTCGCCGTCAGCGTCCAGGTCGCGCTCGTGCCCTCGGGCAGGAACTGCGGGGAGACCGCGAGCGCCAACCTGTTGACGAGACCGACGGGGATGTTCTCGAAGGTCGCCGCATCGTTGCCGGCCGCGTCCTGCAGGGCCGCCGTGTCGTCGCCCGAGGTCGGGTCGGTGTAGGACACTGTCACGGTCCGGGTTGCCGGGGCGATGGGCGAGGCGAGGGTCAGCGTCAGGACGCTCGCCTTCCCCGTTTCGGTGCCGACGCCGGTGACGGCTACCGGGATGCCGTCGGCGAGCACGGCAAACGCGCGCGCCCGAGGCAGATTGCCGGCGTCGAGGTCCTCGTCGAAGGGCACCGACAGGCGGTTGCTTGTGGCGGGGACGCTCGGCGCCGTGGTCGCGAGCGCCGGCGGCGTCAGCGCGCCCGCCGGCGCCGCGCGCACCGTGCCGGTCGCCGGGAAGGCAGCGCTGGTGCGGGTCTCGAGGTTGTTGCCGTCGTCCCTGAACGAGACCTTGACCTTCACCCGCTTGCCGACGTCGGCCGCGACCAGATCGTAGGTCGCCGACGTCGCCGCGGAGATGTCGGTGTCCGTCGGGCCGTCGACGCGGATCCACTGGTACGTGTACGTGGGGTTCGTCACCCCGTCGGCGTCCCGGATGTCAGCCGTAACGGCGACAAGCGTCTCGTCCACCTGCGCCGTGCCGGAGATCCCGAGGTTGGGGATCAGCTCGCCGTCGATTGCGATCATCAGCGCGTTGCCGGTCACGGTCTCGGCCCAACCACCGCCCGTCAAGCGCAAGTACGCGTCGGCGATGCTCCACCCCGCCGCAGCCCCGGCGTCTTCGTCGTTGCTCGTCGTGTATCTCAGTCCGTTCGCCTGGGAAAGACGCACCGCGTAGGTCGTGTCCGCCTTCAGTATCGTGTCGAGCGGGGCCGTGAACCTGTCTACATCGTCGGAATAACTCGCCGGCGACGTGAATGCGGCGACCTCCGTGAGCAGATCGCCGGCGCTGTCGACGGTGTAGATCGAGACCGAGTAGACCGCGTCATTGGTGTTGCGCACCCGCACGTGCGTCAACCGGGAACGCAGCGGACCCGTCGTGAACGGCTGCGCCCAGACCTGCGTGTGGGTGACAATGCCGGGCACTGCCGTCTTGCGCAGGTTGCTCACGAGTTCCGCGGCCTGCGCGGGCGCGGCCGCGAGAATCCCGAGAAGCAGCGCCGCGGCCGCGGCGCCCGCACCATGCTTGGATCTCACCTCGGTCGTGCCTCCGTCGACATGCATCCGAGGGCCGCGGAGTGCTCGCGAGTGTCGGTTGTCGTGCACGCTCAGTCCCATGCCTGCGTTCCCGGTTCGCTCGCGCGGCGCGGCCGCACGGACGTTCCCCCCGGACCGCAAGCCGCCACGCCCAAATACTACCCCCTTTATCTCCGGCGCGGGCGGTTCCCGTCGGCGCTTCTTCCGTGCGCCGGCCGACGCGCGGCCCGGGGGAAGCGCTCGCGACGACCGACGGCGGAACACGGCGCGGCGGCGACCCCGGCGTGTCGTGCATGCACGACGTAAATCATGTCTGAGGGATACTATTTCTCGTTCAATGGCCGCCGCGGCCGGTTCCGGAACGAGCGCCGAGCGGTGCGCGGACGTCCTCGTCAGTGTTCCGGTCGCGTTCACGGTTCGATGCGGGCCGGGAGGCCCGCGTACCGGGCAGCGGCCGAAGCCTGGGTGGTGCGTGGACGTCCTCGTCCGCATTGCGGTCGCGTACAAGGTCCGATGCGGGCCGGGAGGCCTGCGGACCGGGCAGCGGCCGAAGCCTGGGCGGTGCGCGGACGTCCTCGTCCGCATCGCGGCCTCGTTCACGGTTCCTTGCGGGCCGGGAGGCCCGGGCACCGCGCAGCGGCCGAAGCCTGGGCGGTGCGCGGACGTCCTCGTCCGCATTCCGGCCTCGTTCAAGGTTGGATGCGGGGCAGCCGTTCGAGCGCTTCGGTATCGTCGACGGGGTTGCCGCGCAGGTCGAGGGTCGCGAGCGACGGCAGGGCGAGCAGGGGTGCGACGTCGGCCACGCGGTTGCCGTCGGCGCGCAGGTCCGCGAGGCGGTGGAGGTTTGCCAGCGCGGCGAGGTCGGCGATTCGGTTGCCGCCGATGTCCAGGTGCTCGAGCGATCGGAGTGCGGACAGTGCGTCGATGCTGTCGATGCCGTTGCCGCGCAGCGACAGGCGTCGCAGGCCGGCTAGCGATGCCACGTCCCACGGCTCGGCGCCGGTGGCGTCGAGGCGCAGGTCGGCAAGGCGCGGCAGCGACGCCAGCGCGCGGAGGTCGGCGAGCGGGTTGCCCGACAGGTCCAGCGCCGTGAGGCGCACTGCGTGCTCCAGGCCGGAGAGGTCCGTGATGCCCGCGGCGCGGGCGTCGAGCGACTCCAGCGCCGCCAGTTCGCGCGCGCCGACCGGCGAGTCCGGCGGCTTGCCGAGGGCCGCTGCCAGCGCCGCGCGCAGGGCCGGGTCCGGGATCGGTAGCGGCGGGCCCGGCGTCCGCGACGGCACCGCCGACGCACGGCTCTCCACCGAATCCGCCGACGCCTGGCGCAGTCCCGGTGCCGCGTACGCGTAAACCTTGCGGTCCGTGCCGTCGACCACCCATAGCGTGGCGCCGTCCGACCACAGGCCCAGGGGGTCGCCGTTGCCGGCCGCGGCCGTGTCCACCTCCATCGCCGGCACCGCCGCCCCGTCCGACAGACGGTACGCCAGCACCCGGCCGCGGCCCCAGTTCGACGTCAGCAGGACCTCGCCGTCGGTCCACGCCCCCCACGGCCACGCGCCGCCCTCCTGCGAGCGCCAGGCCAGCGCCACGTCACGCTCCGCCTGCCGCGCGCCGTCCGCCGTTGCGTGCGCGTACGCCCTGCGGTCCATGTGGTCCAGAACCCACAGCGTGCCGCCCGACGAGAACACCCCCGACGGACGGTCGCCGCCCGCCTCCGACAGCGACTCCGCGGACAGGTCCCGGTCCGCCGACCGCGACCCGTCCGACAGGCGGTACGCCAGCACGCCGCCCCAGAACGACGACGCCCACAGCGTCTCCCCGTTCGCGTGCAGGTCCGTCCACTGCCGGCCCGCCTCCAGCGTCAGGTCCCGCGACGTACGCCGCTCCCCCGTCGCCAGGTCGTACGCCCGCAGCGCCGCGCCGTTCCAGTCCGCGACCGCCCACAGCGTCGCGCCGTCCGACCAGATCCCCGTCGGCGCCGCAGCGTCCGCCAGTTCGATGTCCCGACCCGGTCGCCGCGCGCCCCACGCCGGCGGCCGCGTCACCGTCACCGCGTAGGTGCGCGTCGTCGCGCCGTCCTCCGCCGTCACCGTCGCCGAGATCGCGTTCGACCCCTCCGCCAGCGCCGACGTCCGCTCCGTCCCCACCGTGCTCCCCGCCGCGTCCGCGATCTCCACCGTCGCCGACGCGTCCGACGCCTCGGCCGCCACCGTCGTCGACTCGACGTCGTGCGCCACCGCCGCCGCGTACGCCGTCGTCTGCGCGTCGAAGGCGCCGATGTCGACGTCCGTCAGCGACAGCGACGACAGCGTGGCGTCAACGCGCAGCGGCCGGATCGCCACCGTCGCCGCGCCCACCGCCGCGCCGTCCACCGTCGCCGCGATCCGCGCCTCCTCGCGCGCCTCCGCCGCGGCGTCGTCCTCGAGCGCCGCGAACTCCGCCGTCGCCGACGACGCGCCCGCCGCCAGCGCCACCGTCGCCGGCAGCGCGTAGTCCGACGCCGACACGTCGCCGGACACCGACAGCCCGACGTCCCGCGCTTGCGCGTACGTCACGCCGTTGGCGATCGCCACCGTCACCGTCGACGACCCGCCCTCGACCACCTCCGCCGGCGACGCCGACACCGCGAACTGCGCCGCGTCGTCCTCCGCCACCGCAACCGTCGCGGTGGTGCTCGCGTCCAGCTCGTAGCCGTCGCCGGCAACCAGCGTCACCGTCACGGTCCCGTCGCCCGACACCACCGCGTCGTCCGCCGTCGCCAGGTCCAGCGACGCCTGCGTCTCGCCGGGCGCGAACGCCGCCGTCGCCGGCGCCGCCGCAGCCAGCGCCGCGCCCGCGACCGTCGTCTCCAGCGACACCGTCACCGCAGCCTCGCGCGGCCCGTCCAGCGACACCGCGAACGACGCCGCGCCGCCCTCGGACACCGTCGCCGACGACGCCGACACCGTCGCCGTCGGCACGCCCACCTCGCGGCGCAGCGACACCGCCACGCGCGTCCCGTCCGACGGACCGCCGAACATCCCGCGGCCGCGGGGCGGCGCGCGGAAGTAGCGCTCGTACTCCGCCGCCGGCTGCGGCGACGGCGCCGCCTGCAGCACCGTCGCCTCGTCCAGCCCCAACTCCTGCGCCTCGAAGCCGGACAGCCGGTGGCCGTCCCAGTACGCCACGAGGCCCGCCGTCGACGGCAGCGTCGGCTGCGTCACGAAGCCGAAGCCGCCGGCGTGGGTCACCGCGAACGCCGTCAGCCGGTACGTCGTCCCGTCCAGCGCGAACGCCGCCGCGTCCAGCGAACCGAACGCCACCAGGCCCGGCAGCGCCACGTGCCCCGCCACGTCCATGCGCATCTGGTACGACGCCGCCAGCGTCATCGTCGTCGACAGCAGCGTCGCCTCGTCCGTGCCGACGGCCGGGTTGCCCGGCGCGCCCCACACCGGCACCGTCGCCGCGCTCTCTTCCGACCGGATGCCGCGCGCCGCACGCACCGACACCGCCGCGCCGACGTCCGCCGCCGTCAGCACGTGCGCCGCGCCCGTCGCGCCCGGGATCTCGACGCCGTCGCGCAGCCACCGGTAGACGGTCTCCAGGCCGCGCGCCGACGCGGCGCCAACCCCGGCACCGGCCGCGGTCCCCGGCGCCGCGACCGCGCTGGTCCCGGACACAGGCTCCGCGAACACCGCCGACAGCGTCGCGCCGAGCTGCGGCACGCCCTCCACGCGCAGCGCCGGCAGCGGCGGCTGGTCCGCCACCGTCACCGAAGCCGCGCCGATCTCGGCGCCGTCCAGGCTGGCCGTCACCGTCGCCGTCTCCGGCTCCTCGTCCACGTCGTCCGCCGCCGCCGCGAACTCCGCGAACGCCGACGACGCACCCGCGGCCAGCTCCAGCGTCGACGGCAGCGTGTAGTCGTCCGCCGAGACGTCGCCCGACGCCGACAGCGCGATCTCCTGCGCCTCGGCGTACGTCACGCCGTTCGCGATCGACACCGTCAGCGTCGACGTGCCGCCCTCCTCGATCCGCGCCGGTTGCGCGCTCACCGCGAACTCGCCGACGTCGTCGTCGGCCACCGCCACCGAGGCCGAACCGGCCGTGCCGAGCGCGTAGCCGGCGCCCGCCGACAGCGTCGCCGTCACCGTGCCGTCCCCCGACACCACCGCGTCGTCGACCGTGCGCACGGCCAGCGCCGCCGTCGTCTCCCCGGCCGCGAACGTCGCCGACGTCGGCACCGGCGCGGACAGCCCGGCGCCCTCCGCCGTCACCGACACCGACACCGACAGCGCGACCGACTGCGCCGCCGACAGCGACACCTCGAAGCGCGCCGCGCCGCCTTCCCCAACCGTCGCCGCGGTCGCCGACACGCTCGCCTCCGGCGCTGCCGCGCGCGTCACCGTCACGGCGTACGTCCGTTGCGTTCCGTTCTCCGCCGTCACCGTCGCCGCGATCCGGTTCGCGCCCACCGCCAGCGACACCTGGTGCCCCGCGGTCGCGGAATCCGCGTCGGACGGCGTGATCGACACCGACGCGCGGGCATCGGCCGTTACTGCCGACACCGTGGTCGACGCGACGGCGTGGTCGACGTCCACCGCGTAGACCGTGGTGCCCGTGGCGAAGGCCAGTGCAATCCCGGACAGTCCGAGCGCGCTCAGGCCGGCGTCGGCCGACGCGACGACGTCGTCGTCCGTCACGGTGACGGTGGCAGCCGCAGGCGTTCCGACCGCGTAGCCGTCGCCGTCCTTGAGTTCCACCGCGATGTCGCTGTCGTCCTCGGAGACGGCGTCGTCGTCCGTCCCGAGGACCAGCTTCCTGCTCGTCTCACCGACCGCGAACGCCAGCGACTCGGGCGGCGTCCCGGCGAGCATGTCGCCCGTCTCCGCGACGCCGACGCCGACCGTGTGCGCCTCGAGGAGCGCATGGTCGAAGTCCACGGTGAAGACCGCGTCGGTGCCCTCCGCGACCTCCTCCTCCTCCGCAACGAGCGTCGCCACGGGCGCTGCCCGCGTCACGTCGACCACGTAGGTCCTGGTCGACCCGCCGTCCGCCGCGGTGACGGTGACCTTGATCTCGTTGACGCCGACCGCGAAGGTCAAGTCGCGGCGCGTGCCGGCGGTCTCGCCGAATTCGTCGCTGATGGCGACGCTGGCGGCCGGATCCGCCGGCGCCGCCTTCAACTCCGCAGTGCGCGAGCGGTAGCCCACGGCCGCCTGGTAGTCCGTGGTCGCGCTCGAGAACGTCCCGAAGTCGACGCCGCCGATCGTCATCGAGTGCAGCGCCGCGCTCGCCGGCCGCGCCATGCGCAGCCACGGGCTACGGACGACCTCGCCGCCCGCCACCGAGGCCGCCACGCGGTAGCGGTCCGTGACGCCGGGCCTCGAGTCGGTGTCGGTGTAGGCGAGGGTCGCAAGTCCCGCCGCCACGTCGGCGGTGGCATCCGCTCCCTTGCGGACGACCGTGTAGCCGACGGTGGGCGCCGCGGTCCAGTGGCTCGTGTCCACCGCCGTCCACGACAAGGCGACGCCGTCGTCGTCCACGGTCCCCGTCAGTGCCGGCGCGGCGCGCAACTGGATACCGAACTCCTGCCACGTCGCCGTGCCGTCGCCGTCGAAGTCCACCGCCAGCGCGGGATACTGGCTGGCGGTGCCGAACACCCAGTCGCTCGTGCCGTCGCCGTCGGCGTCACCGCCCCAGTCGGCGTAGATGCCCTCGCTGCTCGTCGGCCCTTGGAGATCGGACACGGTCCTGACGCGGCCCGAGTTCGCGCCCCCCTCCTGGTAGCTCGAGGCGAGTGTGCCGCCGCTTTCGGCGACGCCCACCAGCTTGCCGTCCGGGCCGTCGCTGGCGATCGCGGGGCCGGTCGCGTAGCTCGTCTCGATGCTGCCCCGGTTCCTGCCGACGAGCCCGCCGACGACGGCGCCGCCGGATACGCGGCCCGTCGCATAGCACGCCGTCACCTGCCCGCTGTTGCTCCCGATGAGGCCGCCCGACGGGCCGTGCAGCGGCCAGTGCGCCGCGTTGGAGCCGTGCACGGCAACCGCCGCGTGGCTTGCCGCCGTCACGGCCTGTCCAGTCGCGCCGATCAGCCCCCCGGCAAGGACGCCCGTGACCTCGCCGGTGGCGTAGACGCCCATCACCGACCCCAGACTGATGCCCGCCAGCGCGCCGGCGTACAGACCGTACCCGACGTCGACCCCGACCAGGCCGAGATTGCGGACCGTGCCTTGCCGGGACAGGGTGTGGAACAGGCCGGCGGAACCGTCCCGCCGGTCGACCAGCAGGTTCCGGACGACGTGGCCGTTGCCCTCCAGCGTAGCCGCGTAGACCGGAATGGGAACCCAGCCGGCACCGTCGTTCCAATGGTCGTCGGCGGCGTCCACGGCACCGCTTCCGTCGGTATCGAAATCGAGGTCCGCCGTCAGTTCGTAGCCCGTGCATGCACGGTCCGGACAGCCCATGCCCACCTGCCGCTCGGGAAACGCCGCCCCGTACCCGGCTTCGTCGGCCACCGCGATCCGGCCGTCCGCGTCCGGGTCGTAGCGCACGGCGTCGAGCGCCGCGAGCGTCGCGACCTCGACGAGGCCGTCGTCGTCCGCGTCGTAGTCCCGGTCGCCGGCCGCCACGGCGACCTCGAAGGTCTGCAGCGCGGTCAGCCCGCCGGGGTCCGTGGCGCGCACGGTCACCCGGAGCACGGCCGGGACGGCGACGGTGAGAACCAGGTTCGTGCCGTCCGCCCGTGCCTCGAGGTGGTCCGCCAGCGCGCGTTGGTCCGCGTCGTCGATGTGGACGGTCAAGGCCAGCGCATCCCCGTCGGGGTCGCTGAAGCCCGGCGCGAGGTCGATCGTCTCCGCGACGTCCACGGTCGCCGCCACGTCGGCCAGCACGGCGGCGAGCGCGGGCGCCTGGTTGCGCTCCTCCGCCGCCACGGCGACCGCGCCCACGGCGCCGGGCGCCATGACGATCCCCGCCCCGGAGTCCCGGTCGCGCCCGTCCGCCTCGATGTCGATCGCGCCGGTCGCCAACGCGGCGCGGAACGCGGCCGGCGTCAGGCCCCGGGGGCCGCCGGCCGCCTCGAGCAGCAGCGCGCCGATCGCGGCCGCGTGCGGCGCCGCCGCCGACGTGCCGCAGAAGTGCGAGAAGCCCGGCGTCGACGTCGACACGCAGTCGGCGGCCACCACCTCGGGCTTCGCACGGACCACGCCGCCGCTCGCCAGGAAGTCGCCCGGCGTCAACGGCGTGCCTTCGGCCTCGAAGAACACCCGGCGAGGCCCGTCGCTGCTGTAGGTCGCGACCGGCTCGCCGCCGGCGAAGACGCCGCCGTCGCCCGTCGCCGAACCGGCATGGACCGCACCGACCGCAACCACGCGCTCCGCGCCGCTGTGGTCGGCGACGCCGCCCGGGGTCCCGAACTCCAAACGACCCGTGGGAAGCCCGGACAGCCGCAGGTAGCGGTCGGCGCCCGAGTACTTCACCACGACGAGCCGCTCACCGGCGCTCCCGCCCAGGATCAACTCGAACGGATCCTGCGTGCCGTCCTGGTCGTTCGTGGACGCGGCGACGACCTCGCCGTCGTCGTCCAGGAGAAAGAGGTCGTAGTCGTTCGCCGACGCCCCGAGGGGATCGGCCCACGAGAGTCCAAACGCGCGACCGCTATCCACGATCCCGTTCGCCAGCGCGCCGTCGCCGAAGTCGTGGAAGACGGCCGCGTTCTTCTCCGACGCGTCGCCCAGCGCCGGGGCGTCCGCATCCGCAGCCGCGGCGCGGAAGTCGCCTTCCCAAGTGCTGGACGTGTCGTCGTTCGCGTTGCCCGCGTTGCCCGCCGCCGAGAGCACGAAGCAGCCGTCGTCCACCGCCGACTCCATGGCCTGCGCGATGATCCCGTCCTGGAACGGCGGCTCCCTGAAATGAAACACGTCGTCCACGATGATGTGCGCCCCCTGCTCGCACAGTGCCGTCACGTTCGCTGCGAAACGCGCCGAGCTCCCCAAGCCCGTCGCGAACATCAACTCCGCGCCCGGGGCCAGATCGTGGACGATCTCGAGCAGCGCCGTGCCTTCGTCGCCGGTACCGCCCTGGCCCGCCACGATGCGCACGCCCGCCGGCAGGTCGCCGGTCGCCTGCCGCGCCGCCAGCGTCGCCACGCCGTCGGACATCACGCCGACGACGATGCCGGTTCCGTCCACGCCGTGCTCGACGCGCGCCGAGGACGCCCCGTGCGCCGCGTCGCCTTCGGTGACATCGACCTTCTCGGCCGCCGCCGACGCCGCGTTGCGGGTCGCTGCGGGCACGGCCGGCCCGATGGTCTGCACGGCGTCGGCCGCGGCCAGGGCCTCCACGGCACCCACCGGCATCGCCGCGCGCACGGCGCGCCACCGCGGGTGCGCGTCGACGACCTCGCCGCCGAGCGCCTCGATGCGCGCGAGCAGTTCCGGCGTGACGTCCGCGCGGATGTCCACCTCCGTGCGAACGCCGCCGTCCGTCGCGGCGGCGTCGAGCAGCCGGGACGCGATCTTGCGCTGGACCGGCGTTCGCGCGGCCTTGGCGGCGTGCAACTCCTGGATTCGCCGCAGGGCGGACGCCTTCAGGTCCGGCGGCCGGTCGTCCTCCCGCGCGGCGGCTGCGCGGGCCGCGCCGGGCGCGGCGGCTGCGCCCGGTACCTCGGCCTGCGCCGCGGCCGGCGAACCGGCGGCGAAGGACGGCGCGCTGTTTCCGACCCGGTCGCGCAGCGCCCTGGCCGCGTCCGCGGGCGGCCGGTACGCGACCGACACGTCGGCAAGGCCGACCCGGTGGCCCGCCGGACTCAGGGTCAGGGCGACGACCGCGCGGTCGACGGCGACCGCCGAGACGGCCACGGGCACGTCCGGCGCCGCGGCGTCGATGATCGAGAACGCCTCCGGCGGCGGCACCGACAGCGGATCCAGCGGCTCCCGGAAGCGGAGCCGGAGAACGCCGCCGGACGCGGCCAGCCCGTCCGCGCCCGCCACGACCTCGGGCCGCTGGCCGTCCACGCGGTGCTCGGCCGTCTGCGCCACGGCGTCGTGGCCGAGCACCGGCCGGAGGCCGAAGCGTCCGCGGATGTCGCCGCCGTTCAGCGCGATCCTGCCGGCGGCGACTTCGAACCCGTCCGCGTCGAGAGCGCCCTCCGCGACGTCCCAGCGGAAACGCAGCTCGCGGCTGCCCGAGCCCCCCGCATACGCGGCGTCGAAGCGGCGCGATCCGACCACGAGGACGACGGCCGGGGTCCCGAGACGGGCGTCCACGTCGACCGCGCCGTCGAAGACCGCGGCCAGCTCCACCGCCTCGCCGAGGGCGTACGTGCCCCCGTTGCGCGGCCGGGAGACGACCTCGAGAGCCTCGATCGCGGGGCCGGGCGCGCCGCTGTACGCCGCTGCCGGCTGCGCCGCTATCTCTGCCTCTGCCCCGGCGGCCTCTGCCCCCGCGGCCGCTGTGCACCACGCCGCGAGCAACACCCCCGCGGCGTGCGCGAGAGCCACGCCGCGGACCGTCCGGACGTGCCGTGGCGCGGCTGGCGGCCCGGCCCTTCCAACGGCCCCGAACGGTCCCCGCAGCGTCCCGACGTCCACGCTCGCAACGCCTGCAGCCGCCCCGTCGCTTCGGCTCCGCGCCTTGCGCCAGCAGCCCCGAATGTCCCCCTTCGCCTCCATGATCCCCGTCTCCCGCAGTTGCGACCGACAACGGCGACGCGTTCCCTAGCGCCGGCCCGGCCGTCTGTGTCAGTCAGCAATGTCGTCGGCGAACGTCGGCCCCGTCGACGCGTGGCGGTCCCGGAACCGCGACACGCGGGTGTGGCCGATGCGCACCTGCGCCAAGCCCCGAAGCCTACCCGTTCCCGCCGCGCGTGACCATGCCGGAAGTCCGTCGTGTCTGTCGACGACGCTGCGACCTCGGGTCGCCGCGCATGCCGAACCCGTCCGCCAGCGCCGACGACCCAGCTTCGAAGGCGACGGTCCGGCCAGGCCCTTCCGAGCCGCCCCGCGGCATCGCAGGCGGTCGCCGACACGCGGACCGCGCGGCACGGCCTTGGACGCCCGTCTCCCGATTTGCCCCCACGTGCGTGGCCGCCTGCCGTCTTGGGTCGGCCATCGCGGGGCGGCTATGCTCGCGGCACAGTCCGGGGCCGGGAACGCAGCGGACCCGTCGTGAACGGCCGCGCCCAGACCTGCGTGTGGGTGACAATGGTGGCCACTGCCGTCTTGCGCAGGTTGCTCACGAGTTCCGCGGCCTGCGCGGGCGCGGCCGCGAGAATCCCGAGAAGCAGCGCCGCGGCCGCGGCGCTCGCACCACGCTTGGATCTCACCTCGGTCGTGCCTCCGTCGACATGCATCCGAGGGCCGCGGAGTGCTCGCGAGTGTCGGTTGTCGTGCACGCTCAGTCCCATGCCTGCGTTCCCGGTTCGCTCGCGCGGCGCGGCCGCACGGACGTTCCCCCCGGACCGCAAGCCGCCACGCCCAAACACTACCCGCTTTTCTCCGGCGCGGGCGGTTCCCGTCGGGGCTTCTTCCGTTCGCCGGCCGACGCGCGGCCCGGGGGAAGCGCTCGCGACGACCGACGGCGGAACACGGCGCGGCGGCGACCCCGGCGTGTCGTGCATGCACGACGAAAATCATGTCTGAGGGATACGATTTCTCGTCCAAGGACCGCCGCGGCCGGTTCCGGAACGAGCGCCGAGCGGTGCGTGGGAGTCCTCGTCCGTGTTCGGAGAGGGGTGTTACGTACGGTGGTAGTTGCAGATGGTGCAACGACAATTCGGGCCGGCGAAATGACGAACGCCCACAACCGTGTCGCGCCGGCGATCGGCACGGCGAAAGAGCATGTCGAACAGGTGGCGCTCGCGGCGTTCGACATAACGGCGCAGGGCGTAGGCGCAAAGGTCTGCAATCTGCACCATGCGGGTGAGTTCGCTGTCAACGAAGAAAGGGGTTTCGACGATGTGGTCAACGTCGGTCCAGAAAGTGCCACGGGTTTGGAAGGAACGCATCAAGCGCGTGTGGCGGGAGGCAACCGTCTGGTTGTGGTCGTGGACAAGTAGACCGTAGGGCCTTTCAGAAGCGTTGTCGTGGTCGCGGGACCGAAGATAGTGCTCGCAGCGGGAGACTACTTTCACGGTCGGCAGCCCGCCAGTTCCAGACCGGTATGGAGAGCGCAGCGAGGACGAAGTGCGAGGTCTCCGGCGGCGAGGCGCCGGTGGAACCTGATTCGTCGAGATAGCAGAGGTACACAGTTCGGGTCAGGAGGTCGAGGCGAAACGGTATTCGAGGGGCGTCTGGGTTTTGGGGACGTGGCCCCAAAATACGAGCCGCTCGGCGACTCTCCGCAGACGCAAAAACCACAGTAATGGCTAGAGAGCGCGGAAGTCAAGAGCGAAGGGACACGTGGTCCAAGTATGCGGATGTAGCGTTCGCCTTCCGGTTAAAGGACTTCGGGAGCTATCCCGGAATGCCCTGAAACCCCGAGGTGCGCCTACCGCAGCCGCGCCGTTTCGCCGGCGAGTTGCCTACCGGCGCAGCCCCGGCAGCCGTTCGAGGGCGGCGGTGTCGTCGACGGGGTTGTCGCGCAGGTCGAGGGTCGCGAGCGACGGCAGTGCGAGCAGCGGCGCGACGTCGGCCACGCGGTTGCCGTCGGCGCGCAGGTTTGCGAGGCGGTGGAGGTTCGCCAGCGGGCCGAGGTCGGCGATTCGGTTGCTGCCGATGTCCAGGTGCTCGAGCGAGCGGAGTGCGGACAGCGCTTCGATGCTGTCGATGCCGTTGCCGCGCAGCGACAGGCGTCGCAGGCCGGCTAGCGATGCCACGTCCCACGGCTGGGCGCCGGTGGCGTCGAGGCGCAGGTCGGCAAGGCGCGGCAGGGACGCCAGCGCGCGGAGGTCGGCGAGCGGGTTGCCCGACAGGTCCAGCGCCGTGAGGCGCACTGCGTGCTCCAGGCCGGAGAGGTCCGCGATGCCGGTGGCGCGGGCTTCGAGCGACTCCAGCGCCGCCAGTTCGTTCGCGCCGAGCGCCGAGTGCGGCGGCTTGCCGAGGGCGGCGGCCAGCGCTGCGCGCAGGGCCGGGTCCGGGATCGGCAGCGGCGGGCCCGGCGTCCGCGACGGCACCGCCGACGCACGGCTCTCCACCGAATCCGCCGACGCCTGGCGCAGTCCCGGTGCCGCGTACGCGTAAACCTTGCGGTCCGTGCCGTCGACCACCCATAGCGTGGCGCCGTCCGACCACAGGCCCAGGGGGTCGCCGTTGCCGGCCGCGGCCGTGTCCACCTCCATCGCCGGCACCGCCGCGCCGTCCGAGAGGCGGTACGCCAGCACCCGGCCCCGGCTCCAGTTCGACGTCAGCAGGACCTCGCCGTCCGTCCACGCCCCCCACGGCCACGCGCCGCCCTCCTGCGAGCCGCGCGAACCCAGCGCCACGTCCTGTTCCGCCTGCCGCGCGCCGTCCGCCGTTGCGTGCGCGTACGCCTTGCGGTCGATGTGGTCCAGGACCCATAGCGTGCCGCCCGACGAGAACACGCCCGACGGGCGGTCGCCGCCCGCCTCCGACAGCGACTCCGCGGTCAGGTCCCGGTCCGCCGCGCGGGCGCCGTCCGACAGGCGGTACGCCAGCACGCCGCCCCAGAACGACGACGCCCACAGCGTCTCGCCGTCCGCGTGCAGGTCCGTCCACTGCCGACCAGCCTCCAGCGTCAGGTCCCGCGACGTAAGCCGCTCCCCGGTCGCCAGGTCGTAGGCGCGCAGCGCCGCGCCGTCCCAGTCCGGCACCGCCCACAGCGTCTCGCCGTCCGACCAGATGCCCGTCGCCTGCGCCGCGTCGCCGAGGTCGACGTCGCGCTGCGGGCGCCGCGCGCCCCACTGCGGCGGCCGCTGCACCGCCACCGCGTAGGTGCGCGTCGTCGCGCCGTCCTCCGCCGTCACCGTCGCCGAGATCGCGTTCGACCCCTCCGCCAGCGCCGACGTCCGCTGCGTGCCGAGCGTGCTCCCCGCCGCGTCCGCGATCTGCACCGCAGCCGCCGCGTCCGACGGCTCGGCCGTCACCGTCGTCGACGCCACCTCGTGCGCAACCTCCGCCGCGTACGCCGTCGTCTGCGCGTCGAACGGCCCGATGTCCGCGTCCGTCAGCGACAGCGACGACAGCGTCGCGTCGCCGCGCAGCGGCCGGATCGCCACCGTCGCCGCGCCCACCTCGGCGCCGTCCACCGTCGCCGCGATCCGCGCCTCCTCGCGCGCCTCCGCCGCGGCGTCGTCCTCGAGCGCCGCGAACTCCGCCGTCGCCGACGACGCGCCCGCCGCCAGCGCGACCGTCGCCGGCAGCGCGTAGTCCGACGCCGACACCGTGCCCGTCACCGACAGCGACACCTCGCGCGCGGTCGCGTACGTCACGCCGTTGCCGATCGCCACCGTCACCGTCGACGACGCGCCCTCGACCACCTCCGCCGGCGACGCCGACACCGCGAACTGCGCCGCGTCGTCCTCCGCCACCGACACCGTCGCCGTGGTGCTCGCGCCCAGCTCGTAGCCGTCCCCGGCAACCAGCGTCACCGTCACCGTCCCGTCGCCCGACACCACCGCGTCGTCCACGGTCGCCAGGTCCAGCGACGCCCGCGTCTCGCCGGGCGCGAACGTCGCCGACGACGGCGCCGCGCCCGCCAGCGCCGCGCCCGCGGCCGTCGTCTCCAGCGACACCGTCACCGGCGCCTCGCGCGGCCCGTCCAGCGACACCGCGAACTCCGCCGCGCCGCCCTCGGACACCGTCGCCGACGACGCCGACACCGTCGCCGTCGGCACGCCCACCTCGCGGCGCAGCGACACCGCCACGCGCACACCGTCCGACGGACCGCTGAACACCTGGCCCGGGCGGTGCATGTAGCGCTCGTACTCCTCCCGCGGCTGCGGCGTCCACGTCCCCCACGTCGTCCAGCCGTTGACGTCCGCCGTCTCCCCCACGAAGTCCGCCAGACGGTAGCCGTCCCAGTACCCCACGAGACCCGCCGCCGACGGCAGCACCGGCTGCGTCGCGAATGCGAACCCGCCGTCCTGGATCACCGCGAACGTCGTCAGCCGGTAGCGCGTCCCGTCCAGCTCGAACGCCGCCGCGTCCAGCGAACCCACGGGCCGGTACCACGTCTCGTCCATGTAGCCGGCGAAGTCCACGCGCAGCTCCACCATCGAAAACCCCCGCGAACCCAGCGTCATCGTCGTCGACAGCAGCGTCGCCTCGTCCGTGCCGACGGCCGGGTTGCCCGGCGCGCCCCACACCGGCACCGTCGCCGCGCTCTCTTCCGACCGGATGCCGCGCGCCGCGCGCACCGACACCGCGGCGCCGACGTCCGCCGCCGTCAGCACGTGCGCCGGGCCCGTCGCACCCGGGATCTCGACCCCGTCGCGCAGCCACCGGTAGACGGTCTCCAGGCCGCGCGCCGGCACCGAGGTCGCCACGGCGAGGCCGCCGACGCCGCCCGCGGCACGCGCCGTATCCGCGGCCGGCCCGTTCGCCGGCTCCGCGAACACCGCCGACAGCGTCGCGCCGAGCTGCGGCACGCCCTCCACGCGCAGCGCCGGCAGCGGCGGCTGGTCCGCCACCGTCACGGACGCCGCGCCGATCTCGGCGCCGTCCAGGCTGGCCGTCACCGTCGCCGTCTCCGGCTCCTCGTCCACGTCGTCCGCCGCCGCCGCGAACTCAGCGAACGCCGACGACGCCCCCGCCGCCAGTTCCACCGTCGCCGGCAGCGCGTAGTCCGACGCGTCCACGTCGCCGGCCACCGACAGCGCGATCTCCTGCGCCGCGGCGTACGTGACGCCGTTCGCGATCGACACCGTCAGCGTCGACGTGCCGCCCTCCTCGATCCGCGCCGGTTGCGCGCTCACGGCGAACTCGCCGACGTCGTCGTCGACCACCGCCACCGAGGCCGAAACGGCCGTGCCGAGCGCGTAGCCGGCGCCCGCCGACAGCGTCGCCGTCACCGTGCCGTCCCCCGACACCACCGCGTCGTCGACCGTGCGCACGGCCAGCGCCGCCGTCGTCTCCCCGGCCGCGAACGTCGCCGACGTCGGCACCGGCGCGGACAGACCGGCGCCCTCCGCCGTCACCGACACCGACACCGACAGCGCGACCGACTGCGCCGCCGACAGCGACACCGCGAACCGCGCCGCGCCGCCTTCCGCAACCGTCGCCGCGGTCGCGGACACGGTCGCCTCCGGGGGCGCCGCACGCGTCACAGTAACGGCGTAGATCCGCGTCGTCTCGCCGTCCGCCGCCGTCACTGTCACCGCGACCGCGTTCGATCCGTACGCGAGCGCGACGTCGCGCGTCCCGCCGGACGTGGAGACGTCGGCGTGCGTGATGACCACCGTGGCGTCGCCGTCGCTGGGCGTCGCGGTCACCGTCGTCGACGACACCGTCTCGACCGCAGCCACCGCATAGACGGTCGTCGCCGCGTCGAACGCGCCGATGTCGATCCCGGACAGGACCAGGGACGCCAGCGTCGCGTCGGACGACAACACCTCCGGCTCCAGTTCGTCGATCTGCCGCAGATAGCTCGCTAGGTCGCCGAGTTCCGCCGCGCCGATCGACACGTCGCCGTGCGCCTCCACCGCCTCCTCCAGCGTCGCGGCCGAACCGTCGTGGAGGTACGGCGCCGTGGCCCACACGCCCTTCAGCGTGGGCGTGTCGAACCCCGTCAGCGTCCCGGCCAGGCGCTTGCCCGAACCCGCCCGGATCGTGCCGACGTCGTGCAGCACGGCCGGCGCGCTGTCCGTGAATCCGGTGCCGCCGTGGCAGGCGGCGCAGCCCTCGGTGGCGAACACCCGCCGGCCCCGGTCGCCCGCCGCCGTCAGGCTCCCGTCCGCGTCGCGGTAGGGGCTCGGCGGCACGCGGGTCAGCGACGAGACGTACGCGGCCAGCGCGTCCAGCTCCGCGCTCAGCCCGGCCTTGGCATCTCCCAGCGGCTCGCTGCGGGTCCCGCTCCCGAAGTCGTCGTCGTCCATGAAGCCGCTGCCGCCGAAGTGCGAGCGGATGTCCTTCTCGAAGTCCTGGATCTCGTCGAAGTTGCCGGTCCAGTGCACCGGGCCGTGCAGCCGCGTGCCGCCGCGCCCCGCGAGCGATATCGTGTTGCGCAGACCCTCGCCGCGGTCCGTGAAGTCCCACGTGCGGCCGTCGTGGCCGCCGTCGAGGTGGCAGCTTGCGCAGCTCACGTAGCCTTCCAGGCTCATCCTGCTCGACGACGCGTCGTAGAAAATCCGCTTGCCCTGCAGCTCCTCGTCCGAGAGCGTCTCGGTGGCGACCAGGTCGACCTCAGCCAGCAGCTCGGCGGCGCCGTCGGCGCCCCGCAGCAGCGCGCCGACGTCGAACACCGAGAGGCTGCGGCCCATGAAGTTCTGCACATGGAGGCGGCCCGCGTCGTCGAGGGCCAGGCCTTGCGGCGCCGCGCCGGTGGGGATGCCGGCAACCGGCGCGCCGCTGTAGGCGTCGATCACGCTGACCCTGTTCGAGCCTTGGACCGCCGCGAACAGCAGGTCGCCCAGCGGGCTGAACGCGACGGCGAAGGCCATGTCGCGGTCGTCGAGGTCGATGCGCGCAGCCAGGGCCTCGCCGCCCGACGCCAGGTCGATCTGCGAGACGACGGTGCGCACCGCGCTCTCGTGCGTCAGCGCCTGGCCGTCGCGGTGGACGCCGCGCCCGATGTTGTCCTTCTTCGACGGCACCCGCGCGTGGACGCCGTCCGGGCTGATCGCCACCGAGCCGATGTAGTTCGGTACGCCGCGCCCGCCGTCCGGGGTGTCCGGGCCCGGATCGAGGGCGAGGACGATCGTGCGCGACACGGACGGGGCGGAGCCCGTCGCGTCGACGTCGTACACCTCGCCGCCCCGGTCGGGCGACACGAAGCGCGTCACCAGGACCCGTCCGCTGCCGCTGTCCACCGCGATGCCGCGCGGCCCGGGCACGACGTCCGCGCCAGGGGCCAGTTCCAGACTGTGCACCACCTCCCGCGTGGCGGGGTCGATCCGCAGCAGCCGGCCGAGCGCCTGCAGCGTCACGTACGCCGCGCCGCCGTCCGGCGCGAACGCGACGCCGTACGGCATCGAGGCGTACGGCAGCTCGATCGTGTCGACGAGCGCCCCGGTCCCCGGATCCAGCACGCTGATGTCGTGGGAGCCCTCGTTCGCGACCCAGACCGTGCCGTCGGGCGCCTGCGCCAGGGTGCGCGGGGTGCGGCCGACGTCCGTCTCGAAGGCCTTACGCAGCGTCCCCGCGTCGACCGCGGTCACCGTGTCCGCGTCCGGGTTCACGGCCCACGCCCGCGGCGGGTCCGCCGTGACGACCACCGTGCTGCTGCGGGTCGGCTGCTGCGCCGTCAGGGGACGGTGCACGATCTGGGTCGCGCTGTAGGAGCCCGCCACCGTCAGCGACTCCGAGGAGACGCCCAGGCGGTCCACGTTGGGGCCGACGGCGTTGCGCGCGACAAGCTCCACCGTGTTCCCGCCGGCATCGAGCGCCACGTCCTCGATCGTCGCGATCCGCCAGTTTCGCCACATGACGGTGGGGTCGCGTCCGTGTCCCTCGCCTCCGGCCGCAAACGACACCGTCCGGACCGCCTCGCCGTTCACGACCAGTTCCAGGGACCGCACGCTGTCGGTGGCGTAGCGCACGTCGAGGTCCGCGGTCCCGGCGCTGCGGCGCTCGATCCGCCAGGCGACCTTCACGTCCGGTCCGGTCGCCGCCGGGAACTCCGCGTAGCCGCTGCCGAAGTGGCGCCTGTGCTCGCTCGACGCGACCACGCCGCCCGACAGCGCCGCCTCCTCGGCCTCGAACACGTCCCTGCCGTCCGGAGCCAGGACCGACAGGGTCACGGTGTACCGTCCCGGCGCATCGTAGCTGTGAACCGCCGACGCGCCGCTCCCGCGGCGCCCGTCGCCGAAGTCCCACCGGTACCGGTGCTTCCCGGACGCGGGCGAGGCGTCGAAGCGGACGGTCCCGCCGGTCTCCGCCGCGGCCAGCTCGCCGATCCCGCTGACGCCGCCGACCGGTCCGGCGCCGGTCCGGAACACCGAGCGGAAGTCCTCCTCGAGCGCGTTGCCCACGAGGTCGGCGATGCCGCCCGCCACGGCCACCACCTCGTAGTCAGTCTCCGCCTCGAGCGGCCGGTCGGGGCGGAACGACACCACCGTCTGATGGTGGCCCCACCTGCCGGACAGCGCCTCGCCGCCGACCGGGCGCACGACGAACGTCGAGGCGTCCACCGAGGCGAGGTCGATCTGGTCGGAGAACGACAGTCCGACGCTCGAACTCCGCGACTGGCCGACCGAGCCGTCCGGCGGATTGACGTACTCCACCGTCGGCGGCCGGGTGTCGGGCTCCGCGGCGTGCACGGCCAGGTACGCGCCCACGAAGCCGCCGACGTTCTGGTCGTCGGCGACGGCGACCAGGTTGCCGATCGGAATCGAGAACTGGTCGTCCCAGCGGTCGTCGCGGCCCGGCACGCGGCCGACCAGACGGAGGTGCTCCGGGCCGCCGAGCGCGTACTTCCAGACCCCCTGGGAGCCGCCGCGCGTGCCGCCCAGGAACATGTGCCCGTCGCCGAAGCTCATGTAGTCGGAAGGCGGCACATCCACCGTTCCGATTAGTTCCATGTTGCGGGGGTCGGTGGTGACATCGTAGGTCTCGAACGGAGTCAGCAGATGCGCGTTCCTGCCGAAGAACCACCCGATGTAGCTCTTGCCGGTCGTGCGCTTGACGAAGTCGAGCAGGACCGGCCGGACCGGATTGGAGATGTCCAGCGTGGCCACGCCGCCGGGGCGGTCCTTCGGCATCGTCACCACCAGCAGGTTGCCGAGCGCGAACACCGGACCCGCGTCGACGCCGCCCATCTCGCCCGGCGGTACGGTGTCGACGAGCCTCGGCCGGGTCGGATCGCTCGCGTCGACGATGTACAGCCCGCTGGTCGTTCCGCCGACGTAAACGTGGTCGCCCTGCCAGGCGACCCCCCACACGGCGTTGTCCACGTCGCCGTAGTTGATGTTCGGCAGCTCCAGCGCGTGGAGCAGCACCGGCCGGCGCACGTCGTCGACGTTCCACAGGTCGATGCCGCGGCCGGAGCTGGTGGCCATCCTCACGGAGCCGTCGGCCGACTTCGCGAACGCCACCTGGAACGACTCGGCCTCGCCGAACCGGTGCGGACTGAACAGCTCCGACACCAGCACCGGCGCGTAGGGATTGGAGATGTCCCAGAACTCGTGCACCCCGTTGCCGGTCAGCAGCAGGTGGCCGTGGACGAAGGCCGGCTGGGTCTGGAGGCGGTCGCCCAGTTGCGGGCTGATCATCGAGTACACCTCCGCCGACGGATAGCACTGGTCGGGGACGCGGCCCCCGGGCGGCGCCCCCTCGCCGTCGTCGTCGGCCACCGCGACGGAGACCGTCGGCCCGGCCACGCCGTCGTAGCCGCCGCCCGCGACGTCGTGCGTGATCGTCGCCGTCTCGTCGTCCGCGTCGTCGTCGTCGACCGGACGCACGCGCACGCGCTGCTCCGTGCTCCAGTTTGCGGTCGTGAACACCATCGGCCCGGGAGCCCGCGGCCACGCCACCTCCACCTTGCCCGCGGCGGAGCCCGCCGGGGTCACCTGCACGTCGCCGTCCGGCGCCGCCGCCAGTCGCAGCGTGTAGATCTGGTCGCCGGAGTCGGCCTCCCCCTCCGTGCGGACCATGCCGTCCCTGCACGCGACGACCGCCTTCGCGGGCTGGACGTTCAGGTGGTCGACGTTCGGGCCTACGCTGTCGCGCGCGACCAGCTCCACCGTGTTCCCGCCGGCGTCGAGCCGGACGCCGGCGACACCTGCCGTGCGCCAGCTAGACCACCCCCCCCCCCGGCGGTCGCCTCGAACGCGACCGTCGCGACCGCGTCCCCGTTGACGACCAGTTCCAGGGACCGGTCGGCGTCGCCGCCGTTGCCGTAGCGCACTTCGATGTCGAAGTCGCCGGCCCGGCTCCGCTCGATCCGCCATTGGATCTTGACGTCCGGCCCGATCGTCCCTGGATAGTCGGCGTAGCCGCTGCCGGTGTAGCCCCGGTGGTCGTCCGCTGCGGCCACGCCGCCGGAAAGCGATGCCGACTCCGCCTCGAAGATCTCGGCCCCGACGGGCGCCGCCGCCCAGATCGCGGCGCCGACGAGGAGGCCCGCGAGCCGGCGGGACGTGGCCGAGGTGCCGGGCGGCCGGGAAGTGCCGCACGCATCGGCTCCCGGTCGACTCGCCACAGGCGGGCTTCGACGCTCGCGCTCACTGCTCACCTTAGCAGTACGGTGCCACCAGGACACTTGACCCTCGCACGACGGCAGCCCGATCTGCACCATGGGCCATCCTCCCTGCTCGCTCCGAACCGGCCGACGGCCCGAACCGCCGACACGACCGAACCATCGCAAGCTCGCGCCCCCCCGTCAACACCTCGTACCGGCTCCCTTCCGGCAAATAATCCGCCAACGTTCCGCCCCGCCATCCTCCGGATCTCGTCGAGGAGGAATGGGGATTTCTGCACCGTTGACACGATGATCTTCCTGCCCGACTCGATGACCGCCTCAGGTCGCCCGCCCGGCTTGCCGTCCCGCGATTCCCCGCGAGTCCCACATCCCGAGCCGCTGGCCGCGTGCCCGGCCCCCGCGCATGCCGCGTGCTCGTGCGCATTGCGGCCGCGTACACGGTTCGATGCGGGCCGGGAGGCCCGCGTACCGCGCGGGCGCCGAGTTGGTTACCGGGGCAGCCGTTCTAGCGCTTCGGTGTCGTCGACGGGGTTGCCGCGCAGGTCGAGGGTCGCGAGCGACGGCAGGGCGAGCAGGGGTGCGACGTCGGCCACGCGGTTGCCGTCGGCGCGCAGGTTCGCGAGGCGGTGGAGGTTCGCCAGCGGCCAGAGGTCGGCGATCCGGTTGCCGCCGATGTCCAGGTGCTCCAGCCGGACGAGCGGCGCGAGTCCCGACACGTCGTCGATGCCGTTGCTGCGCAGCGACAGACGTCGCAGGCCGGTCAGCGTCGCCACGTCCCACGGCTGGGCGCCCGTGGCGTCCAGGCGCAGGTCGGCAAGGCGCGGCAGCGACGCCAGCGCGCGCACGTCCGCGAGCGGATTGCCGCCCAGGTCCAGCGCCTGCAGGCGCGCTGCGTGCTCCAGGCCGGAGAGGTCCGCGATGCCCGCGGCGCGGGCTTCGAGCGACTCCAGCGCCGCCAATTCGTTCGCGCCGACCGGCGAGTGCGGCGGCTTGCCCAGCGCCGCCGCCACCGCCGCCCGCAGCGCCGGGTCCGGCATCGCCACCGCGCGCCCGGGCGCCGCCGACGGCACGCCGGCCGCGCGGCTCTCCACGTCCGTCGCCGACGCCGCGCGCAGGCCCGGCACCGCGTAGGCGTACGCCTTGCCGTCCGCGCCGTCCGCCACCCACAGCGTCTCGCCGTCCGACCACAGGCCGCGCGGGTCGCCGTTGCCCGCCGCGCCCGTGTCGAGGTCCAGCGCCGGCGCCCGCGACGCCGCGCCCGCGCCCGACAGCCGGTACGCGCGCACCTCGGCGCGGTTCGAGTTCGACGTCAGCAGCACCTCGCCGTCCGACCACGCGCCCCACGGCCACGCCTCCGCCTCGCCGTCGAGCAGCGCGCCGAGGTCGATGTCCGCGTCCGCGAGACGCGCACCGTCCGACGCCGCGAACGCGTACGCCGCGCGGTCCATCTGGTCCACCACCCACAGCGTCCCGGCGGACGAGAACAGCCCCGACGGCGCGCCGCTTCCCGCCTCCGACAGCGCCGCCGTGCCCACGTCCCGGTGCGCCGCGCGCGCGCCGTCCGAGAGCCGGTACGCCTGCACCTCGCCCCACAGCGACGACGCCCACAGCGTCGCGCCGTCCGAGTGCACGTCCGACCACTGCCAGCCCGCCGACGACAGCGCCAGGTCGGCCGACTCGCGCCGCGCCCCCGTCGCCAGGTCGTACGCCGCCAGCGCCGTGCCGTTCCAGTCGCGCACCGCCCACAGCGTCGCGCCGTCCGACCACAGCCCCGTCGCGTACGCCGCGTCGCCGAGGTCGATGTCGCGCCCCGCGCGCCGCGCGCCCCAAACCGGCGGCCGCGTCACCGTCACCGCGTAGCTGCGCGTCGTGGCGCCGTCCTCCGCCGTCACCGTCGCCGCGATGTCGTTCGTCCCCTCCGCCAGCGCCGAGGTGCGCCGCGTGCCCAGCGTGCTGCCCGCCGCGTCGGCGATCGAAACCGTCGCCGACGCGTCCGACGGCGACGCCGACACCGTCGTCGACCCGACGTCGTTCGCCACCGTCGCCGCGTACGCCGTCGTCTCCGGGTCGAAGACGCCGATGTCGACGTCCGTCAGCGACAGCGACGACAGCGTCGCGTCCCGCCGCAGCGGCCGGATCGCCACCGTCGCCGCGCCCACTGCCGCGCCGTCCACGGACGCCGTCACCGTCGCCGTCTCCGGTTCCTCGGCGACCTCGTCCTCGAGCGCCGCGAACTCCGCCGTCGCCGACGACGCGCCCGCCGCCAGCGCGACCGTCGCCGGCAGCGCGTAGTCCGACGCCGACACCGTGCCCGTCACCGACAGCGACACCTCGCGCGCGGTCGCGTACGTCACGCCGTTGGCGACCGCCACCGTCACCGTCGACGACGCGCCCTCGACCACCTCCGCCGGCGACGCCGACACCGCGAACTGCGCCGCGTCGTCCTCCGCCACCGACACCGTCGCCGTGGTGCTCGCGCCCAGCTCGTAGCCGTCCCCGGCAACCAGCGTCACCGTCACCGTCCCGTCGCCCGACACCACCGCGTCGTCCACGGTCGCCAGGTCCAGCGACGCCCGCGTCTCGCCGGGCGCGAACGTCGCCGACGACGGCGCCGCCGCAGCCAGCGCCGCGCCCGCGACCGCCGTCTCCAGCGACACCGTCACCGGCGCCTCCCGCGGCCCGTCCAGCGTCACCGCGAACGCCGCCGCGCCGCCCTCGGACACCGTCGCCGCCGTCGCCGTCACCGTCGCCGTCGGCACGCCCACCTCGCGGCGCAGCGACACCGCCACGCGCACGCCGTCCGACGGACCGCTGAACACCCGGCCCGGGCGGTGCATGTAGCGCTCGTACTCCTCCCGCGGCTGCGGCGTCCACGTCCCCCACGTCGTCCAGCCGTTGGCGTCCGCCGTCTCCCCCACGAAGTCCGCCAGACGGTAGCCGTCCCAGTACCCCACGAGACCCGCCGCCGACGGCAGCACCGGCTGCGTCGCGAATGCGAACCCGCCGTCCTGGATCACCGCGAACGTCGTCAGCCGGTAGCGGGTCCCGTCCAGCTCGAACGCCGCCGCGTCCAGCGAACCCACGGGCCGGTACCACGTCTCGTCCATGTAGCCGGCGAAGTCCACGCGCAGCTCCACCATCGAAAACCCCCGCGAACCCAGCGTCATCGTCGTCGACAGCAGCGTCGCCTCGTCCGTGCCGACGGCCGGGTTGCCCGGCGCGCCCCACACCGGCACCGTCGCCGCGCTCTCTTCCGACCGGATGCCGCGCGCCGCGCGCACCGACACCGCGGCGCCGACGTCCGCCGCCGTCAGCACGTGCGCCGCGCCCGTCGCGCCCGGGATCTCCGCGCCGTCGCGCAGCCAGCGGTAGACGGTCTCCGGGCCGACCGCCGACACCGGGGACGCGCCGCCCGCAGCACGCGCCGTATCCGCGGCCGGCCCGTTCGCCGGCTCCGCGAACACCGCCGACAGCGTCGCGCCGAGCTGCGGCACGCCCTCCACGCGCAGCGCCGGCAGCGGCGGCTGGTCCGCCACCGTCACGGACGCCGCGCCGATCTCCGCCCCGTCCAGGCTGGCCGACACGGTCGCCGTCTCCGGCTCCTCGTCCACGTCGTCCGCCGCCGCCGCGAACACGGCCGTCGCCGACGACGCCCCCGCCGCCAGCGTCGTCGTCGCCGGCAGCGCGTAGTCGCCCGCGTCCACGTCGCCCGACACCGACAGCGCGATCTCCTGCGCTTCGGCGTACGTCACGCCGTTCATGATCGACACCGTCACCGTCGACGTGCCCCCCTCCTCGACCTCGGCCGGTTGCGCGCTCACCGCGAACTCGGCCGCGTCGTCGTCGGTCACCGCCACCGAGGCCGAACCGGCCGTGCCGAGCGCGTAGCCGGCGCCCGCCGACAGCGTCGCCGTCACCGTGCCGTCCCCCGACACCACCGCGTCGTCGACCGTGCCCACGGCCAGCGCCGCCGTCGTCTCCCCGGCCGCGAACGTCGCCGACGTCGGCACCGGCGCGGACAGACCGGCGCCCTCCGCCGTCACCGACACCGACACCGACAGCGCGACCGACTGCGCCGCCGACAGCGACACCGCGAACCGCGCCGCGCCGCCTTCCGCAACCGTCGCCGCGGTCGCCGACACGCTCGCCTCCGGGGGCGCGCGGCGCAGCACCGTCACCGAGTATGTGCGCGGAGCGACACTCGCCAAGGTCACCGTCACGGCCACCGCGTTCGCGCCGACCGCCAAGGACACCTGGTGGCCCGGGATCGCCGCATCCGCGTCCGCCGGCTCGACCGTCACGGTCGCGCCGGGCTCCTGCGCGACCGCCGTCACCGTGGTCTGATGGACGTTGTTCGGCACCGAAGCCGCATACACCGTCGTGTCCGCAGCGAACACGCCGATGTCCACTCCCGACAGGGAAAGCGACTCGAGCGTCGGATCGCCCGCCTGCCGGGTGATCGTCAAGGCATAGGACCCCGTGGTCCCGTCCTGGGCCGTCACGCCCACGGCGACCTCGTTGCCGCCGGGCGAAAGATCCACCTGGTGCCCCTCGGCCGTCGAGTCGGCGTCCGCGGGGGAGACGACTTCGGCGCTCGCCAGCGGGTGGCGCGCCGTCGCCACGACGGTGGCGCGTGCCACCTCGTGGGCGACCTCGTGGGTGAACGCCGTCTGCGCGGAATCGGACACGGCAATGCCCGCGCCATCCACGGTCAAAGTCCCCAGCTCCGCGTTCGCCGACTCCGCCAGCTGGTAGGCGTACACCGACGCGTCCTCGTGATCGGCCACCCACATCGTCTCGCCGTCCGACCAGATGCCGGTCGGGCGGTCGTTCCCGACCCCTGCCAGGGTGTCGAAGTCGCGCCCCGACGTCCGCGCCCGCGTCGCGAGGTCGTAGGCGAACAGCTTCGCCTGCCCCCAGTCCGCGACCCACATGGTCTCCCCGTCGGACCAGATTCCGGCCGGGCGCGTGTTGCCGGCGCTGCCCAGCGCGTCGAAGTCCTTGCCGGCGACGCGTCCGCCGCCGGCGAGCGCGTACGCCAGCAGCCGCGACCCCGCCGCGGCGCCGGACTCCCCCACCCACATCGTTTCGCCGTCCGACCAGAGGCCGCCGATCCCGCTGTGGTCCGACGCGAGGTCGAAGCTGCGATCCTCGTCCGCCCGCCACCGGTTCGTCCACCTGTAGGCCAGGACGCGACCGGCGCGGCGGTCCGCCACCCAAAGACGCCGGTCGCTGCCCCACACCCCTGCCGGCTGGCCGAGTCCGGAGCCGTCCCCGCCAGCCACGGCAACGAGGTCGAGGTCGCGGTACGACCACCGCGCGCCGGTTGTGCGCCGGTAGGCGTAGACGCTCCCCGCGCCCGCATCCGCGATCCACATCGTCTCGCCGTTCGCCCAGATGCCGAAGGGCGTCCGGTTGCCGGCGGCGACGAGCGTGCGCACGTCCTTCGCGGCCGTCCACTGGTAGGCGCCGGCAAGACCCCGCCCGATCCTCACGAAGTAGCGTTGCGTCGTCGGATTCGCGACGACGATCTCGACCACGACGCTGGCGCCCGCCGCCACCGCCACCTGGTGTCCCGGGCGGGAACCGGCGTCCGCCGTGGCGTAGGTGACCGTGGCGCCCGACGCCGTCGGCACTGCGGCGACGGTCGGCGTCGCGGACGTGTTCCAGACTCCCGCGTCGAACTGCACCTGGCTCCGAGCGCCGTCGAAGCCGACGACGCCGACCCCGTCGACGGTCAGGCTCGACAACGTCGCGTCGGCGTCCTCGGCGGCCATTCCCGGCAGGGCGGCCGACGCGACCCCGGCCAGCGTCCACCGCACGGCGAGGGCGCGCCACCGCCTCCTTGCACGGCGCGTCCGAAGCCGCGCACCGTGCGGGCGGGCGCCGCAACCCCGCAATCCGATGCCGGTCACAGGACTTCCCCTGCCATGAACGCGTCGAGTTCGGCTTCGGTGGCGATCGACGGGCTTTTCAGCAACGTCGTCGCCGCGCTCGGCGGCGCCGTCGTCCTGGCGTCGCCGAAGCCGCTTCCCTGGCCTGCCGGCTCCGACGCCACGTCGACGTGCAGCGTCACGTCGCGCGAGTAGTCGTCGGGGGTGAACAGGTCCCGGTAGCCGATGTAGCTCTTCGGGTGCGCGCGCACCGCTTCCGAGCCGTGCTGCAGGCGAACCCCGGTGACGTACTGGTAGCGGCGCGTGGCCGCCGCGCCGGCGTCCAGGGCGTAGTCCGCGTCGGCGGAGAGGATCGTCAACGTCCCCCCGCTGCCGTCCTTGTCGATCTCGATGTGCCTGAAGGCCGGGTTGACCAGCGTGAACACCGGCAGCCCCGGCACCGCCGGGTAGAGGCCGAGCGCCGCCCACACACCCCAGGCCGACAGCGCGCCCAGGTCGTCGTTGCCGGCAAGGCCCGCATCGACGGCGGCGTTGAACATGTCGTTGAAGATCCTCCTGACCAGCCGCTGCGTCCGCCACGAATCCACGGCGGCCGCGCCCGGTGCCACGAAGTTGTACGCCCAGGGCGAGAAGTGCGTGACCTGGTTGCCGAACCACAAGTGCCTGGACTCGCGACCGTCGTTGATCCGGTCGAGGCGAAGGTGGTCGTCGAGCACGCTCGATGCGCGCCGCAGCCACGCGGCGCGCGTCGTCTCGCCCGACGGCGACTGGCGGGGCGACGCCAGGTCCGCGTGCCACGTCTCGATCAGCCGGTGGTGGTCGACGGCGACCCCGCCGAAGTCCGTCGGCACAGACCAGAGGTACTGCGCGGCGGTGCCCTCGAGCAGGCCGAGCGAATCGCCGACCTTGGGCGCGGTCCCGAAGGCGGCCCGGAACCGGCCCAGACTCTGCGCGTAGTCGGCGAAGAAGCCCGACGCCGCCGCCCGGTACGTGGCCGCGTCCGTCCCGTCGACGTCGAGAAACCCCTTCAAGCGGGTGACGAGGCCCGCGTTGCCGCCGAAGTCCCCGGACGCCACGCCGTAGTACGTGCCCGCGTCCCCGCCGTCCGGATCGGTCGTCTTCAGCGTCGCCAGGAACTTGGCGAACACCGCCTTGGCGAACGTGGCGGATGCGATCTCGAGCCACTTCGAGGTGCTCTCCGCATGCCCCTGGTTGCCGTGCAGCGGCGAGCCGTGGCGGTCCGTCGTGTAGCGGTTCGCGGGACGGTTGGCGATGTTGCTGCCGTAGTGGATCCTGTCGCGGTGGAACACGTCGTCCCGGCCCCGCACCATCGCCTCGTACGCCTCGCGCACGTCGAAGTCGGCCGCGCCGAACGCGAGCGCGCTGGCCACCATCGCCGCGGCGGGCTCGCCGGACATGACGCCCGCGTCGTCGTTGGCGATGTTCCACTGCGGGAACGAGCCCCGTTCGCAGTTCCGGCGTCCCTTGGCGCAGTTCGACTGCCGGGCGTTGTTGACCAGGGACTGCGCCATGTCGCTCGCAGCGTCGCGGTAGAGCACCGAAACCAGTTGCGAGTGGCCCCGGTAGGTGTCCCAGCCCGCGAAGTTCTGGTACTGCGCGTCCTGGTGGCCCGCGAGATTGTAGGCGTCCTCGTTGAAGCCCATGTAGAAGGCCTGCGACTCGTCCACGTGGGCCGTGCCGGCGTCGTCGTCCGCGAGCGGCAGGTCGGAGAACAGGTTCGGGCCGAGGCCGGCGCGGTACAGCGACCCGTAGAACACGCGCTTGCGGTCCAGGAGCCCGGCCGCCTGGGCGGCGTCCCGGGGCTCCGCGTCCCTGATCCTGACGACGCCGAGGTGGTCGTTCCAGGCCGACTGCGCCTTGCGCTTCACCGCGTCGAAGTCCCAGCCGGGAATCTCCTTGCGCAGGTTGTTGTAGGCCGCGTCCCGGCTGGTGTAGGACAGTCCGTACTTGACCTGGATCCGGCCGAGCGTCCGGCCCGGCTGCGCGCGCAGCACCACCGCAATCTCCTGGCCGTTCCAACTGATGGCCCGCGGTGCCGACGGCGCGACCGTCGCCCCGGGCGCGGAGACCTGGGCCACCATGTGGATCGTGTAGCTCGACCAGTCGTCGGCGCAGAAGCCGAGGTTCACCGTGGTCGCCTCGACGACGCGCGCCGCGTCGCGCGTCTCGACGGCCATCTCGCTCGCGTCGCGCTTCATGGCACTCATGGTCGTGAAGAACACCGTCGCCGTGGTGCTCGAGAGGGCCGAGAGGTCGAAGCGCGCGATGCCCGAGCGGTGCGACGTCGTGAACTCCGCCGTCAGGTCGCTGCCGCCGGTGCGCGCCTCGTTGAAGACCGCCTTGAAGTAACCCGGCTGCCCGGTCAGGTACGCGTCCGGATTCTCGTCCTTCACCTTGAGCGGCCGCACCTCACGGGTGTCGATGACGTCGCTGTTGTGCGCGCCTGCGGTCGACACGTCCATCGTCAGGGCCGAGGCGTCTCCCGGATACAGCATGAACGGGAAGTCCTTGGCGACCCGCCCCCAGCAACCGGTGCCGGAGACCGCGGTCACGGCGAACGCCTTCAGCCGGGCGCGCTCGAAGCTGTAGTACTCCCAGCGCTCGCGGCCGCCCCCGGTCGAGGTCCGCCCGCGCCGGTCCGTGCCCGCGTGGCTCGTGTACACGGTGCCTTGCGCGGCCCCGGAGAGCTCGGCGTAGGCCGCCGGATCACGGGCCCTGACATTGGTCACCGGATGCAGGTTGGTCATGCCGAACGGCATCTGGGCGCCCTGCGGCACGTTGGTCGCAAACGAGTCGCTGAACGCCGTCCCCGTGGAGGCGATCGTGCCGCCGGTCCCGTGCCGCGTGTCGACGTACTGCTTGGCGTCGTACGCCTGCCGGGCCCGGGCAACGTCGTCCGCCGTCGCCCCGAACGCGACCGGCGAAGCGACCCAGGCAGCCGCCATCAGCGCCACGGCCAGCACGGCCCTGGCGGCGGCGTCCACCCGACCCGCACGGTCCAGAAACGCACGCAGCGGCTCCGCTTCGGCCTGTGTCGACACGCATCCTTCCCCGCCGCGCTCCCGAGGCGGGTGATTCTGCACACGATGCCCGGAAAACGCCATCGCCACCGCCCCGCCGCTGCGCACCTCGTCATTGCCCCGCTAGCGGTCCACGCAGCGCACGGCACCCGCCACCATCGGCCCGCGACCATCCTCCGCCGGAACGCCCGTCGTGCATGCACGACAAATATTCGTCCTGAGTCTTACATTTTTTGGTTTCAAATCCGCCGCCGCAGCCAACCGTCCCCCCGCGAACGCGCAACCCCTCCGTGGTCGCCGCCTGGAACGCACTGCGGATCGCGATAGCGCCCGGCGGCGCGGACACGTCGAACGGGCGGGCGTCGTCGACGATGAGGACGGTCACCGTCTCGCCGTCGAGGCGCACGACGAGTTCGATGCGGTGGGCGTCGTCGTCCTCGTAGCCGTAGCCGATGGTGTTGGAGAGGATCTCGTCGATCGACAGGTTCACCGCGTAGGCCGTGGGCGCGCCCAGGCCGTGCGCGTCGCAGAAGCCGTCGACCTGCGCGGCGACGCCCGCCAGCTCGCGCAGGTCGTTGGCGATCGAGATCTCGAGGCTCGGTTCGGCCATGTCGCTAGAACGCTAGTCCTCGCGCAGCGAGCGCATGAAGAAGTCGTCGCCGGCTTCGCGAGGTAGCTCACCACGGACCTGCTGCCCGTGCGGATGTGCACCTCGACCGGCATCCCCGGTCCGATCGCCAGTTCCGCCCCCAGGGACAGGGTCGGCGGCGTTTCGAGTTGCCTACCGGGGCAGCCGGGGCAGCCGTTCGAGCGCTTCGGTGTCGTCGACGGGGTTGCCGCGCAGGTCGAGGGCCGCCAGCGACGACAGCCCGAGCAGCGGCGCGACGTCGGCCACCCGGTTGCCGTCGGCGCGCAGTTCGGCGAGCAGGTGCAGGTTCGCCAGCGGCCAGAGGTCCGCGATCCGGTTGCCGCCCACGTCCAGGAACTCCAGACGCACGAGCGGCGCGAGCCCCGACACGTCGTCGACGCCGTTGCCGCGCAGCGACAGACGTCGCAGGCCGGCGAGCGACGCCACGTCCCACGGCTGGGCGCCGGTGGCGTCGAGGCGCAGGTCGGCCAGGTGCGGCAGGGACGCCAGCGCGCGCAGGTCCGCGAGCGGGTTGCCCGACAGGTCCAGCGCCGCGAGGCGCACCGCGTGCTGCAGGCCGGAGAGGTCCGCGATGCCCGCGGCGCGGGCTTCGAGCGACTCCAGCGCCGCCAGTTCGTTCGCGCCGACCGGCGAGTGCGGCGGCTTGCCGAGGGCCGCGGCCAGCGCCGCGCGCAGGGCCGGGTCCGGGATCGGCAGCGGCGGGCCGGGCGCCGCCGAGGGCACCGCCGACGCCCGGCTCTGCACCGCACCTGCCGACGCCTGGCGCAGGCCCGGCACCGCGTACGCGTAGACCTTGCGGTCCGTGCCGTCCGCCACCCACAGCGTCGCGCCGTCCGACCACAGGCCCACCGGGTCGGCGTTGCCCGCGGTGCCCGTGTCCACGTCCATCTCCGGCACCCGCGCCGCGCGAGCGCCGTCGCCGAGCCGGTACGCGCGCACCCGGCCGGCCGCCCAGTAGTCCACCGTCAGCAGCACCGCGCCGTCCGACCACGCGCCCCACGGCGAGACGTCGTGCTCCCCGGCGGGGCCGCCGAGTTCGACGTCCCGGTCCGCCTGCCGGGCGCCGTCCGCGAGGCCGAACGCGTAGCCCACGTGGTCCGTGTGGTCCAGCACCCACAGCGTCCCGCCGTGCGACCACAGCCCCACCGGCTCGCTGCTCCCCGCCGCCGCGAGCGCGTCGGCGCCCACGTCGCGGTCCGCCAGGCGCGCGCCGTCCGAGAGCCGGTACGCGGCCACCTCGCCGAGCAGCGACGCCGCCCACAGCGTCCCGCCGTGGGCGTGCAGGTCCACCCAGCGCTTGTTCGCCGCGACGGCGATGTCGCGTCCCGGCAGCCGTTCCGCGGTCGCCAGGTCGTACGCCGCCAGCGCCGTGCCGGTCCAGTCGTGCACCGCCCACAGCGTCTCGCCGTCCGACCAGATGCCCGTCGGCGCCGCCGCGTCCGCCAGTTCGATGTCCTGCTCCGGCTGCCGCGCGCCCCACGCCGGCGGCCGCGCCACCGCCACCGCGTAGGTGCGCGTCGTCGCGCCGTCCTCCGCCGTCACCGTCGCCGAGATCGCGTTCGACCCCACCGCCAGCGCCGAGGTGCGCTGCGTGCCGACGGTGCTCCCCGCCGCGTCCGCGATCTCCACCGCCGCCGCCGCGTCCGACGGTTCGGCCGTCACCGTCGTCGACTCGACGGCGGCCGCCGCCGTGCCCGCGTATTCCGTCGTCTGCGCGTCGAACGCGCCGATGTCGACGTCCGTCAGCGACAGCGACGACAGCGTCGCGTCGCCGCGCAACGGCCGGATCGCCACCGTCGCCGCGCCCACCTCGGCGCCGTCCACCGTCGCCGCGATCCGCGCCTCCTCGCGCGCCTCCGCCGCGACCTCGTCCTCGAGCGCCGCGAACTCCGCCGTCGCCGACGACGCGCCCGCCGCCAGCGCGACGGTCGCCGGCAGCGCGTAGTCCGACGCCGACACGTCGCCCGTCACCGCCAGCGACACCTCGCGCGCCGTCGCGTACGTCACCCCGTTGGCGATCGCCACCGTCACCGTCGACGACCCGCCCTCGACCACCTCCGCCGGCGACGCCGACACCGCGAACTGCGCCGCGTCGTCCTCGGCCACCGACATCGTCGCGGTGGCGCTCGCGCCCAGCTCGTAGCCGTCCCCGGCAACCAGCGTCACCGTCACCGTGCCGTCGCCCGACACCACCGCGTCGTCCACGGTCGCCAGTTCCAGCGACGCCTCCGTCTCGCCGGGCGCGAACGTCGCCGACGACGGCGCCGCCGCAGCCAGCGCCGCGCCCGCGGCCGTCGTCTCCAGCGACACCGCCACCGGCGCCTCGCGCGGCCCGTCCAGCGACACCGCGAACGCCGCCGCGCCGCCCTCGGACACCGTCGCCGCCGACGCCGACACCGTCGCCGTCGGCACGCCCACCTCGCGGCGCAGCGACACCGCCACGCGCACCCCGTCCGACGGACCGCTGAACACGAGGCCCGGGCGGTGCATGTAGCGCTCGTACTCCTCCCGCGGCTGCGGCGTCCACGTCCCCCACGTCGTCCAGCCGTTGGCGTCCGCCGTCTCCCCCACGAAGTCCGCCAGACGGTAGCCGTCCCAGTACCCCACGAGACCCGCCGCCGACGGCAGCACCGGCTGCGTCGCGAATGCGAACCCGCCGTCCTGGATCACCGCGAACGTCGTCAGCCGGTAGCGGGTCCCGTCCAGCTCGAACGCCGCCGCGTCCACCGAACCCACGGGCCGGTACCACGTCTCGTCCATGTAGCCGGCGAAGTCCACGCGCAGCTCCGTCGAAAACCCCCGCGAACCCAGCGTCATCGTCGTCGACAGCAGCGTCGCCTCGTCCGTGCCGACGGCCGGGTTGCCCGGCGCGCCCCAC
Organism: Candidatus Azotimanducaceae bacterium; assembly: GCA_965203685.1. Lineage (GTDB taxonomy): Bacteria > Pseudomonadota > Gammaproteobacteria > Pseudomonadales > Azotimanducaceae > VXYL01. The sequence goes on along the minus strand of OZ241908.1, from coordinate 1,532,762 downwards.
ACCGGCACCGTCGCCGCGCTCTCTTCCGACCGGATGCCGCGCGCCGCGCGCACCGACACCGCCGCGCCGACGTCCGCGGCCGTCAGCACGTGCGCCGGGCCCGTCGCGCCCGGGATCTCGACCCCGTCGCGCAGCCACCGGTAGACGGTCTCCAGGCCGCGCGCCGGCACCGAGGTCGCCACGGCGAGGCCCCCGACGCCGCCCGCGGCACGCGCCGTGCCCGCGTCCGGACCGGACACAGGCTCCGCGAACACCGCCGACAGCGTCGCGCCGAGCTGCGGCACGCCCTCCACGCGCAGCGCCGGCAGCGGCGGCTGGTCCGCCACCGTCACCGAAGCCGCGCCGATCTCGGAGCCGTCGAGGCTGGCCGTCACCGTCGCCGTCTCCGGCTCCTCGTCCGCCTCGTCGGCGAGCGCCGCGAACTCCGCGAACGCCGACGACGCGCCCGCCGCCAGCGTCGTCGTCGCCGGCAAATCGTAGTCCGACGCGTCCACGTCGCCCGACACCGTCAGCGCGATCTCCTGCGCCGCCGCGTAGGTCGTCGCGTTGGTGATCGAGACCGTCACCGTCGACGCCGTCCCTTCCTCGATCCGCGCCGGCTCCGCCGCCACCGCGAACGCCGCCTCGTCGCCGTCCGCCAGCGCCACCGTCGCCGTGCCGATCTCGGCGCCGTCGAGGCGCGCCGCCACCGTCGCCGTCTCCGGCCCCTCCACGAGCTTGTCCGCCAGCGCCGCGAACGCCGCCGTCGCCGACGACGCCCCGGCCGCCAGTTCCACCGTCTCCGGCAGCGCGTAGTCCGACGCCTCCACGTCCCCCGACACCGACAGCGCGATCTCCTGCGCCGCGGCGTAGGCGACGCCGTTCGTGATCGACAACGTCAGCGTCGACGTGGCGCCCTCGTCGATCGCCGCCGGCGCCGCCGCCACCGCGAACTGCGCCGCGGTGGCGTCGACGACGGTCACCGTCGTCGCGCCGATCTCCGTGCCGCCGAGGCTGGCCGTGACCGTCGCCGTCTCCGGCCCTTCCACGACCGCGTCCGCGAGCGCCTCGAACGCGGCGTCCACGGACGACGCGCCCGCCGGCAGCACCACCGACGCCGGCGGCGCGTAGTCCGACGCGTCCACGTCCCCCGACACCGACAGCGCGATCTCCTGCGCCGCGACGTAGGTCACGCCGTTGGCGATCGACACCGTCAGCGTCGACGTGCCGCCCTCGTCGACCGCCGCGGGGTCCGCCGCCACCGCGAACTGCGCCGCGGTGGCGTCGACGACGGTTACCGGCGTCGCGCCGATCTCCGTACCGCCGAGGCTGGCCGTGACCGTCGCCGGCTCCGACGGTTCCACCACCGCGTCGGCGAGCGCCTCGAACGCCACGCCCGCCGACGACGCCCCCGCCGGAAGCGTCATCGTCGCCGGCAGCGCGTAGTCCGACGCCTCCACGTCCCCCGACACCGTCAGCGCGATCTCCTGCGCCGCGGCGTAGGTCACGCCGTCGGCGATCGACACCGTCAGCGATGACGTCGCGCCCTCGTCGAGGGCCGCCGGCTCCGCCGCCACCGCGAACTGCGCCGTGGTGGCGTCGACGAGGGTCACCGTCGTCGCGCCGATCTCCGTGCCGCCGAGGCGCGCCGCCACCGTCGCCGTCTCCGGCCCCTCCACGACCTCGTCGGTGAGCGCCTCGAACGCGGCGCCCACCGACGACGCCCCCGCCGGAAGCACGATCGACGCCGGCAGCGCGTAGTCCGCCGCGTCCACGTCCCCCGACACCGACAGCGCGATCTCCTGCGCCGCCGCGTACGTGACGCCGTTGGCGATCGACAGCGTCACCGTCGACACGGCGCCTTCTCCGAGGGCCGGCGGCGACGCGGACGCCGCGAACGCCGCGACGTCGTCCTCCGGGACCGCGACCGTCGCCGCGATGGCTCGGCCGCGCGCGTAGCCGTCCCCGGCGAGAAGCGTCGCGCGCACCGCGCCGTCCCCGGAGGCCACGGCGTCGTCGACCGTCGCCACGCGGAACGCCACCGTCGTCGCCCCGGCCGGGAAGGTCACCGACGCGGGCGCCGTCCCCGACAGATCGACCCCTTCGGCCGACACCGACAGCGCCACGGCGAGCGGGGCCGACGGGGCTTCCGACAGCACCGCCTCGAACGCGACGGACGCGCCTTCGGCCACCGTCGCCGTCGTGGCGGACAGCGTCGCCACCGGCCCCTCCGGCGCTTCGGCCCGCGTCACGTCGACGGTGTACGTCCGCCGTCGCCCGATCTCGGCCGTCACCGTCACCGCGATCCGGTTGACGCCGACCGCGAAGGCGACCTGGTGCCCCGGCGTCGCCGCGTCGGCGTCCGCCGGCTCGATGGCGACGCTGCGCGCGCGGGGATGCGCCGCCTGCGCCGCCACCGTCGTCCCGGGCAGGTGGTGGCGCACGGCCGTCGCGTACGCCGTCGTGTCGGCGTCGAACGTTCCGAAGTCGATCTCGCTCAGCGACAGCGACGCCAGGCGCGCGTCGTCCGACTGGTCGTTCGGCACCGACGTGAACCGGGCCCTTGCCACCACGCTGCCGGCGTGGCGCACCTCCACCGTGGCCCGCTCGGTGCCTTCCGCCTCGTCGTCGTCGACCAGCGTGAACGTCGTGTGGGCCTCGGTCGCCCCCGCCGCCAGCGCCAACGTCGGCGCCAGGGCGTAGTCCGCAGTCGACATGTTCCCAGTCACCGCCAGCGTCAGCTCCTGGGGCCGCGCGAACCGGGCGCCGTCGACGGACACCGTCAGCCGCCGCGACTCCCCTTCCTTGAGGACCGTCTGTTCCGGCGAGACCGCGAACCGCGCGGCCGCGCGACGGGCCGTCACGGTGAACAGCGCGCTCCGCGGCGTCATCCGCGCGTTGACGCTGCCGATCGGCTTCGCGCTGATCCGGTAGGTCCTCGGCGCCAGCGGCTGCGTCCCGCGCGACGAGAACGCCGTGAACGGGGCGTCCTCGTCGAAGTGCCTGGACGCCGGCCTGGGCCAGAACGACGTCACCACGCGCACGACGCCCGCCGCGCTCGACAGGTCGGCGCGGACGTTGAACTTGCCGCTCGACCCGTCCGGGAGGATCAGCGTGTCCCCGTGCGCGATCCGCGCGAGGTCGACGTCCGCTCCGTCCCCGCCGGGGGCGTCGAGCAGCGTGAACCCCGTCACCCGCGTCGGCGCCCACGGGCTGTCCGCGACGGTGAACGACACCGTCAGCGGCGTCAGCGCCCTGCCGCCGCCGCCCGACCCCGTGTACGGCTGCGCAGTCAGCGTGTACTCGCCGTTCGGCAGCTCGCCGGGCCTGGCGTCGGCGCGGTCGTTCTGGTCGTAGCCCCACAGGAAGAAGGGGGCGTGGTGCACCCAACGCCACCACACCGGACCGTCGAGCTCCAGGCGCACGCTCTTCGCCTGCGCCCGCGCCGAGACCCGGACGGACACGTCGCCGGTCTCGGCGAGACTCACCACCGCCCCGTCCTCGATGGGCCGGAAGTCGGGGTCCGGCGCTCTCCCCCGGGCATCCACCAGCCACACGCCGGTCACCGGGCTCGACGTGCTCCCGGTCACCGTGAACGCCACCGTGCTCGGCGGGTACGCGAACCCGCCGCCCCCCGGCTCCGTGTACCCGGTCGCCGTCAGCGTATGGGCGCCGTTGCGCAGCAGTCCGGCCTGGTAGTCTCCCTCGGCGACCCCGAACAGCGTGAACGGCGCCGCGCTCGTCACGCGCTCGGCGTCGCTCGCCCCGCGCAGTTCCAGCCCCACGCTGCGGATGTCCGCGCGCGCGGCGGGGAGCACCACGCGGATGTTCGCCCAGCCGCCGGTCGCGGACAGGTCCAGCGTCGCGCCGTCCTCGATGGTGCGGATGTCCGGGTCCGGCGCCGGCCCCGTGGCGTTCACGAGCACGAGGCTCTCGACGGGAGTCGCGAAGCCGCCGCCGGTGACGGTGAAGTCGACCTTCGCCGGCGGCAGCGCGCCGCGCGGGCCGCCGGCCACGAATGCCCGCGCGCTCAGCTCGTACTCGCCGTCCGGGAACCCGTCCTCGGCGTAGTCGCCGCCGCTGGCGCCGAACAGCGCGTACGGCGCCGAGGTCTCCGTGCGGTCCAGCTCCCGCGCACCGCGCAGTTCCAGCTCGACGCGCTCGACGCCGGTCGCCGCCGCCGCGAGGTCCGCGCGCACGCTCGCCAGGCCGTGGGTCGCCGACAGGTCCACCGTCGCGCCGTCCGCTAGCGGCCCCAGGTCCGGGTCGGGAAGCCCGCCCGCCGCGTCGACCAGCGTGAACCCCGACACCGGGGACGCCGGCGTCGCCACCACCACGCCCGACACCTCGAGCGCCTCGCCGGCGGTGCCGCCGGCGTCCTTCTCGGGGTACGGGGTCGCGACGATGCGGTAGGTCCCCGCCGTCAACGTCACGGGGACGCCGAACGGGGCGTCGCTCGTGGTCGCCGCGACCGAAGACGGCCCGCTCACCGCGAACACGACGCTGCCCGCCGCGGCGCCCTGCGTGCGCGCGCGCAGCTCCACCGCCTCGCCCGCGTAGACCGTCAGCGCCGCGTCGTCCGCGAGCGTTTGCACGCGCGGACGGCTGCCCACGGCCGCCGCCAGGCCGGCGACCGCGACGCCGTCCGCGCCGGTCCCCGTCACCGTGAACGGGACCTCGAGCCGTTCCAGCGCGTCGCCGCCGAGGCCCGCCGCCGGGTGCGTCGTCACCGTCACGGTGTAGCTGCCCGGCCCGAGGCCGCCGCCGCCGGCGGCGCCGAACAGCGTGTGCGGCGCCCAGTCGCTCGCGTGCTCCGCGGTCTGCGCGCCCGAGAGCGCGAGCGCCACGCTGCCGACCGGACGCCTCATCTCGGCCACCACGTCGAACGACCGGGTCGCGGTCGCGTCGAGGTCGACCTCCGCGCCGCCGCCGGTGAGGTCCGCCACCTCGGCTCGGGTCGCGGCGTCCACCAGCACCACCCGTTCGACCCGCGACACCTCGCTGTCCTCCACCCGCTCGGTGCTGCCCAGCCACTGGCTGATCCGCGGGTAGAACCGGTCCAGCCGCCCGTAGAAGCTGCTGCCCTCGCATAGCCAGCCCGATCCCCCCGTCAGCATCCCGACCAGGTAGTCGTAGCCGTCGATGTGCTGCCACAGGCCGGAACCGCTGCTGCCGCCCTCCGTGGGGACGGTCGGCTCGTAGCGGACGTGCGGGCCGTTCTCGTCGGGGGCGGCGAGCGCGAACAAGCCGCGCTCCTGCCACCGGTAGAACCCGTTGAGCGTCCCGGAGTTCGCCTTCTTCAGATCGCCGCGGGGATGGTGCACGGCGACGCCGTCGCCGGACGCCGCGGCCGGCGCCGCCAGCCAGCCGGCGAGCGCGACGCCCGCCGGCGGGTCGGAGTCGAGACGCACCAGCACCTGGTCGAGGCCCGTCCCCTCGCGGTTCGCGGCGTTGCGCGCAAGCACCGTGGCGCCGCCCGTCTGCCGCGTCGCCGACACCTCCCCAGAGCCGCACTCCGGGCGTTCGAAGAACCAGTAGAACTCCATCGTCGACGCGAGCTCCCGGCTCCTTATGCAGTGCGCCGCGGTCAGGAAGTACGGCACCTGCGAGGACAGGTCGGCGTCGTTGAGCAGCGTGCCGGAGCACATCGACGTGCCGCCGGCCCGGTTGGTGAACAGGTACTTCGCCACCGCCGAGCGCGCCGCCGCCGAGATGTCGTCGGCCAGGCAGACCGCGTCCTGGTGCGCGCACCGCGCCCGCCCGATCTCATCGGCGCGCGCCGGTTCCACCTCGAGGTGCGAGACCCGCGGGATCGACACGCGCAGGCCCCGGGGCCGCGTCCCCGGCGGCAGGTACAGTTCCACCGCCAGCGCGTCGCCCGCCACGGTCGGCGTCCACGCGCTCGCCGCGCCGGCGGCGTCCGGCGCCAGCAGGTGGGCCGGCACCGCCACCACGGTCGCGTCCGGCGCCTTCGGATCGAACACCCGCACTTCCAGTCCGGCCCGCACGGCGCGCAGCTCCACCTGCGCGCGCAGCGCCTTCGCGCCCGGCGACTCGACCGTCAGCGCCAGCGCCAGCCCGCCGTCGGGCTGGCGCCGCCAGTCGAGGCCCTCGCTGCCGGGCACCGCGGCGCCGCGTGCGCCGAACTCGCGCCCGAACCCCACCTGGTGCATGCGTGGCACCGCGACGTCCGCCGCGTCGGCGGCGAAGACGCTGCTCGCCGGCATCCGCACGCGCTGCGCATCCGCGGGCGCGTCGGCCTCCGTGGCCGGCCGCGCCCGCTCCGCTTCGCGCGTGCGCGGCGACGGCTCCGGGCGCGCCTGCCGGATCTCCGCCGCCGTCGGCGCCGGCAGCGCGAAGACCCGTTGCGGCACGGCCGGCGGGCGCACGGCCTGCTGCGCCGCCCGGCCCCGTTCGACTCCCGCGGCACCCCTGAAGATCTCCGTCTTGACGGCCGCCGTCTGCTCTGCGCCGGCCACCGCCGCGGCCAGCGCGGCCGCCAACACGACCGCCGCCACGCATGCATGAGGCACGCCCCAGCGGCCGCGTCCGATCCGTTCCGTCGGCTTCTTGTTGTTGTTCCGGCCCACGCCCGGATCGGCACGCTCCGCCACAGCGCCTCGCCTCTACGCTTCGCCGAGACTGTAATGCCAGCAGCCGGGTCGGTCAACGCTCCGACCCGGAGGCCCGTCGGAACCGGGGCGGCGGAACGGCGCAGTCCACGACCACCTCGGCTCTCGACCCGTGACGGGAGTCCGATGGGACCGCTGTCGTGCACGAACGACAAAAATCATGCCTAAGGGATACTTCTTTTCGGTCAAAACCGCGCGGCGCGGATGCCCGCGTACCGCGCAGGCGCCGAGTTGCTTACCGGGGCAGCCGGGGCAGCCGTTCTAGCGCTTCGGTGTCGTCGACGGGGTTGCCGCGCAGGTCGAGCACCTCCAGGGACGCCAGTCCGAGCAGCGGCGCGACGTCGGCCACCGCGTTGCCGTCGGCGCGCAGCTCGGCGAGCCGCCGCAGGTTCGCCAGCGGCCACAGGTCGGCGATGCGGTTGCCGCCGATGTCCAGGTGCTCCAGCCGCACGAGCGGCGCGAGCCCCGACACGTCGTCGACGCCGTTGCCGCGCAGCGACAGCCGCCGCAGGCCGGTCAGCGTCGCCACCTGCCACGCGTCGACGCCCGTGCCGTCCAGGCGCAGCTCGTCCAGCCGCGGCAGCGACGCCAGCGCGCGGAGGTCCGCGAGCGGGTTGCCCGACAGGTCCAGCGCCGTGAGGCGCACGGCGTGCTCCAGGCCGGAGAGGTCCGCGATGCCCGCGGCGCGGGCTTCGAGCGACTCCAGCGCCGCCAGTTCGTTCGCGCCGACCGGCGAGTGCGGCGGCTTGCCCAGCGCCGCCGCCACCGCCGCCCGCAGCGCCGGGTCCGGCATCGCCACCGCGCGCCCGGGCGCCGCCGACGGCACGCCGGCCGCGCGGCTCTCCACGTCCGTCGCCGACGCCGCGCGCAGGCCCGGCACCGCGTAGGCGTACGCCTTGCCGTCCGCGCCGTCCGCCACCCACAGCGTCTCGCCGTCCGACCACAGGCCGCGCGGGTCGCCGTTGCCCGCCGCGCCCGTGTCGAGGTCCAGCGCCGGCGCCCGCGACGCCGCGCCCGCGCCCGACAGCCGGTACGCGCGCACCTCGGCGCGGTTCGAGTTCGACGTCAGCAGCACCTCGCCGTCCGACCACGCGCCCCACGGCCACGCCTCCGCCTCGCCGTCGAGCAGCGCGCCGAGGTCGATGTCCGCGTCCGCGAGACGCGCACCGTCCGACGCCGCGAACGCGTACGCCGCGCGGTCCATCTGGTCCACCACCCACAGCGTCCCGGCGGACGAGAACAGCCCCGACGGCTCGCCGCTTCCCGCCGCCGACAGCGCCGCCGTGCCCACGTCCCGGTCCGCCGCGCGCGCGCCGTCCGAGAGCCGGTACGCCTGCACCTCGCCCCACAGCGACGACGCCCACAGCGTCGCGCCGTCCGAGTGCACGTCCGACCACTGCCAGCCCGCCGACGACAGCGCCAGGTCGGCCGACTCGCGCCGCGCACCCGTCGCCAGGTCGTACGCCGCCAGCGCCGTGCCGTTCCAGTCGCGCACCGCCCACAGCGTCGCGCCGTCCGACCACAGCCCCGTCGCGTACGCCGCGTCGCCGAGGTCGATGTCGCGCCCCGCGCGCCGCGCGCCCCAAACCGGCGGCCGCGTCACCGTCACCGCGTAGCTGCGCGTCGTGGCGCCGTCCTCCGCCGTCACCGTCGCCGCGATGTCGTTCGTCCCCTCCGCCAGCGCCGAGGTGCGCCGCGTGCCCAGCGTGCTGCCCGCCGCGTCGGCGATCGAAACCGTCGCCGACGCGTCCGACGGCGACGCCGACACCGTCGTCGACTCGACGGCGTTCGCCACCGTCGCCGCGTATTCCGTCGTCTGCGCGTCGAACGCGCCGATGTCGACGTCCGTCAGCGACAGCGACGACAGCGTCGCGTCGCCGCGCAACGGCCGGATCGCCACCGTCGCCGCGCCCACCTCGGCGCCGTCCACCGTCGCCGCGATCCGCGCCTCCTCGCGCGCCTCCGCCGCGACCTCGTCCTCGAGCGCCGCGAACACCGCCGTCGACGACGACGCGCCCGCCGCCAGCGCGACCGTCGCCGGCAGCGCGTAGTCCGACGCCGACACGTCGCCCGTCACCGCCAGCGACACCTCGCGCGCCGTCGCGTACGTCACGCCGTTGCCGATCGCCACCGTCACCGTCGACGACGCGCCCTCGACCACCTCCGCCGGCGACGCCGACACCGCGAACTGCGCCGCGTCGTCCTCCGCCACCGACACCGTCGCCGTGCTGCTCCCGCCCAGTTCGTAGCCGTCCCCGGCAACCAGCGCCACCGTCACCGTGCCGTCGCCCGACACCACCGCGTCGTCCACGGTCGCCAGGTCCAGCGACGCCCGCGTCTCGCCGGGCGCGAACGTCGCCGACGACGGCGCCGCGCCCGCCAGCGCCGCGCCCGCGACCGCCGTCTCCAGCGACACCGTCACCAGCGCCTCCCGCGGCCCGTCCAGCGACACCGCGAACTCCGCCGCGCCGCCCTCGGACACCGTCGCCGCCGTCGCCGACACCGTCGCCGTCGGCACGCCCACCTCGCGGCGCAGCGACACCGCCACCCGCACCCCGTCCGACGGACCGCTGTACGCCCGGCCCGACCGGTACAGGTAGCGCTCGTACTCCTCCAGCGGCTGCGGCGTCCGCGTCCCCCACGTCGTCCAGCCGTTGACGTCCACCGTCTCCCCCACGAAGTCCGCCAGACGGTGGCCGTCCCAGTACCCCACGAGACCCGCCGCCGACGGCAGCACCGGCTGCGTCGCGAACGCGACGACGCCGCCCTGGGTCACCGCGAACGTCGTCAGCCGGTAGCGCGTCCCGTCCAGCTCGAACGCCGCCGCGTCCAGCGAACCCACGGGCCGGTACCACGTCTCGTCCATGAACCCCGCGAAGTCCACGCGCAGCTCCGCCGAATGCTCCCGCGAACCCAGCGTCATCGTCGTCGACAGCAGCGTCGCCTCGTCCGTGCCGACGGCCGGGTTGCCCGGCGCGCCCCACACCGGCACCGTCGCCGCGCTCTCTTCCGACCGGATGCCGCGCGCCGCGCGCACCGACACCGCGGCGCCGACGTCCGCCGCCGTCAGCACGTGCGTCGGGCCCGTCGCGCCCGGGATCTCCGCGCCGTCGCGCAGCCACCGGTAGGCCGTCTCCAGGCCGCGCGCCGGCACCGAGGTCGCCGCGGCGACGCCCCCGACGCCGCCCGCGGCACGCGCCGTGCCCGCGTCCGGCCCGGACACAGGCTCCGCGAACACCGCCGACAGCGTCGCGCCGACCTGCGGCACGCCCTCCACGCGCAGCGCCGGCAGCGGCGGCTGGTCCGCCACCGTCACCGAAGCCGCGCCGATCTCGGCGCCGTCGAGGCTGGCCGTCACCGTCGCCGTCTCCGGTTCCTCGTCCACGTCGTCCGCCGCCGCCGCGAACTCCGCGAACGCCGACGACGCGCCCGCCGCCAGTTCCAGCGTCGCCGGCAGCTCGTAGTCCGACGCGTCCACGTCGCCCGACACGGTCAGCGCGATCTCCTGCGCCGCGGCGTACGTGACGCCGTCGGCGATCGACACCGTCAGCGTCGACGTGCCGCCCTCGTCCACCGCCGCGGGGTCCGCCGCCACCGCGAACTGCGCCGTGGTGGCGTCGACCACGGTCACCGTCGTCGCGCCGATCTCCGTCCCGCCGAGGCTGGCCGTGACCGTCGCCGGCTCCGGCCCTTCCACGACCGCGTCGGTGAGCGCCTCGAACGCGGCGTCCACGGACGACGCGCCCGCCGGCAGCACGACCGACGCCGGCGGCGCGTAGTCCGACGCCTCCACGTCGCCCGACACCGAGAGCGCGATCTCCTGCGCCGTCGTGTACGTGACGCCGTTGGCGATCGACACCGTCAGCGTCGACGTGCCGCCCTCGTCCACCGCCGCGGGGTTCGCCGTCACCGCGAACTGCGCCGCGGTGGCGTCGACGACGGTCACCGTCGTCGCGCCGATCTCCGTGCCGCCGAGGCTGGCCGTGACCGTCGCCGGCTCCGACGGTTCGACCACCGCGTCGGCGAGCGCCTCGAACGCCGCGCCCACCGACGACGCGCCCGCCGGAAGCACCACCGACGCCGGCAGCGCGTAGTCCGACGCGTCCACGTCGCCCGACACCGTCAGCGCGATCTCCTGCGCCGCGGCGTAGGTCACGCCGTTGGCGATCGACAGCGTCACGGTCGACACGGCGCCTTCTCGGAGGGCCGGCGGCGACGCGGACGCCGCGAACGCCGCGACGTCGTCCTCCAGGACCGCGACCGTCGCCGCGATGCCTGCGCCGAGCGTGTAGCCGTCCCCGGCGAGAAGCGTCGCGCGCACCGTGCCGTCCCCGGAGGCCACGGCGTCGTCGACCGTCGCCACGCGGAACGCCACCGTCGTCGCCCCGGCCGGGAAGGTCACCGACGCGGGCGCCGTCCCCGCCACGTCGACCCCTTCGGCCGACACCGCCACCGCCACCGCGAGCGGGGCCGACGGGGCTTGCGACAGAACCGCCTCGAACGCGGCGACGCCCCCTTCGGCCACCGTCGCCGTCGTGGCGGACAGCGACGCCAGGCGCGCGTCGTCCGACTGGTCGTTCGGCACCGACGTGAACCGGGCCCTTGCCACCACGCTGCCGGCGTGGCGCACCTCCACCGTGGCCCGCTCCGTGCCTTCCGCCTCGTCGTCGTCGACCAGCGTGAACGTCGTGTGCGCCTCGGTCGCCCCCGCCGCCAGCGCCAACGTCGGCGCCAGGGCGTAGTCCGCGGTCGACATGTCCCCGGTCACCGCCAGCGTCAGCTCCTGGGGCCGCGCGAACCGGGCGCCGTCGACGGACACCGTCAGCCGCCGCGACTCCCCTTCCTCGAGGACCGCCTGTTCCGGCGAGACCGCAAACCGCGCGACGGCCGTCACGGTGAACTCCGCGGTCCGCCGCGTCATCCGCGCCTTGCCGCTGCCGAACGGCTTCGCGGTGATCCGGTAGGTCCCCGGCGCCAGCGGCGGCGTCCAGCTCGGCGTGAACGCCGTGAACGGGGCGTCCCTGTCGACGTACGTGGACGCCGGCGTGGGCCCGAAATACGTCACCACGCGGTAGACGCCCGCCGCGCTCGACAGGTCGACGCGGACGTTGAACTTGCCGCTCGACCCGTCCGGGAGGATCAGCGTGTCCCGGTGCGCGATCCGCGCGAGGTCGACGTCCGCTCCGTCCCCGCCGGGGGAGTCCAGCAGCGTGAACCCCGTCACCCGCGTCGGCGACCACGGGCTGTCCGCGACGGTGAACGACACCGTCAGCGGCGTCAGCGCCGTGCCGCCGCCGTCCGACCCCGTGTACGGCTGCGCAGTCAGCGTGTACTCGCCGTTCGGCAGCTCGCCGGGCATGGCGTCGGCGCGGTCGGTGCGGTCGAAGCCCCACAGGAAGAAGGGGGGTTTGTCCACCCAACGCCACCACACCGGGCCGTCGAGCTCCAGGCGCACGCTCTCCGCCTGCGCCCGCGCCGAGACCCGGACGGACACGTCGCCGGTCTGGGCGAGACTCACCACCGCCCCGTCCTCGATGGGCCGGAGGTCGGGGTCCGGCGCTTCCCCCCGGGCGTCCACCAGCCACACGCCGGTCACCGGGCTCGACGTGCTCCCGGTCACCGTGAACGCCACCGTGCTCGGCGGGTACGCGAACCCGCCGCCCCCCGGCTCCGAGTACCCGGTCGCCGTCAGCGTATGGGCGCCGTTGCGCAGCAGTCCGGCCTGGTAGTCTCCCTCGGCGACCCCGAACAGCGTGAACGGCGCCGCGCTCGTCACGCGCTCGGCGTCGCTCGCCCCGCGCAGTTCCAGCCGCACGCTGCGGATGTCCGCGCGCGCGGCGGGGAGCACCACGCGGATGTTCGCCCAGCCGCCGGTCGCGGACAGGTCCAGCGTCGCCCCGTCCTCGATGGTGCGGATGTCCGGGTCCGGCGCCGGCCCGGTGGCGTTCACGAGCACGAGGCTCTCGACGGGAGTCGCGAAGCCGCCGCCGGTGACGGTGAAGCCGACCTTCGCCGGCGGCAGCGCGCCGCGCGGGCCGCCGGCCACGAATGCCCGCGCGCTCAGCTCGTACTCGCCGTCCGGGAACCCGTCCACGGCGTAGTCGCCGCCGCTGGCGCCGAACAGCGCGTACGGCGCCGAGGTCTCCGTACGGTCCCGCTCGCGCGCACCGCGCAGTTCCAGCTCGACGCGCTCGACGCCGGTCGCCGCCTCCGCGAGGTCCGCGCGCACGCTCGCCAGGCCGTGGGTCGCCGACAGGTCCACCGTCGCGCCGTCCGCTAGCGGCCCCAGGTCCGGGTCGGGGAGCCCGCCCGCCGCGTCGACCAGCGTGAACGCCGACACCGGGGACGCCGGCGTCGCCACCACCACGCCCGACACCTCGAGCGCCTCGCCGGCGGTGCCGCCGGCGTCCTTCTCGGGGTACGGGGTCGCGACGATGCGGTAGGTTCCCGCCGTCAACGTCACGGGGACGCCGAACGGGGCGTCGCTCGCCGTCGACACGACCGAAGACGCCCCGCTCACCGCGAACACGACGCTGCCCGCCGCGGCGCCCTGCGTGCGCGCGCGCAGCTCCACCGCCTCGTCCGCGTAGACCGTCAGCGTCGCGTCGTCGGCGAGCGTTTGCACGCGCGGACGGCTGCCGACGGCCGCCGCCAGGCCGGCGACCGCGACGCCGTCCGCGCCGGTCCCGGTCACCGTGAACGGGACCTCGAGCCGTTCCAGCGCGTCGCCGCCGAGGCCCGCCGCCGGGTGCGACGTCACCGTCACGGTGTAGCTGCCCGGCCCGAGGCCGGCGCCGCCGGCGGCGCCGAACAGCGTGTGCGGCGCCCAGTCGCTGGCGTGCTCCGCGGTCTGCGCGCCCGAGAGCGCGAGCGCCACGCTGCCGACCGGGCGCCTCATCTCGGCCACCACGTCGAACGACCGGGTCGCGGTCGCGTCGAGGTCGACCTCCGCGCCGCCGTCGGTGAGGTCCGCCACCTCGGCGCGGGTCGCGGCGTCCACCAGCACCACCCGCTCGACCCGCCACACCTCGCTGTCCTCCACGCGCTCGGTGCTGCCGAGCCACTGGCTGATGCGCGGGTAGAACCGGTCCAGCCGCCCGTAGTAGGTGGTGCCCTCGCACCGCCAGGCCGATCCCCCCGTCAGCATCCCGACCAGGTAGTCGTAGCCGTCGATGCGCCGCCACAAGCCGGAACCGCTGCTGCCGCCCTCCGTGAGGTGGGTCGGCTCGTGGCGGACGTGCGCGCCGTCCTCGTCGGGGGCGGGGAGCGCGAAAATGCCGAGCTCCTGCCACCGGTAGAACCCACCGAGCGTCCCGGAGTTCGCCTTCTTCAGATCGCCGCGGGGATGGTGCACGCCGACGGCGTCGCCGGACGCGGCGGCCGGCGACGCCAGCCAGCCGGCGAGCGCGACGCCCGCCGGCGGGTCGGAGTCGAGACGCACCAGCACCTGGTCGAGGCCCGTCCCCTCGCGGTTCGCGGCGTTGCGCGCAAGCACCGTGGCGCCGCCCGTCTGCCGCGTCGCCGACACCTCCCCAGAGCCGCACTCCGGGCGTTCGAAGAACCAGTAGAACTCCATCGTCGACGCGAGCTCCTGGCTCCTTATGCAGTGCGCCGCGGTCAGGAAGTACGGCACCTGCGAGGACAGGTCGGCGTCGTTGAGCAGCGTGCCGGAGCACATCGACGTGCCGCCGGCCTGGTTGGTGAACAGGTACTTCGCCACCGCCGAGCGCGCCGCCGCCGAGATCTCGTCGGCCAGGCAGACCGCGTCCCGGTGCGTGCACCGCGCGTCCCCGATATCCTCGGCGCGCGCCGGTTCCACCTCGAGGTGCGAGACCCGCGGGATCGACACGCGCAGGCCCCGGGGCCGCGTCCCCGGCGGCAGGTACAGTTCCACCGCCAGCGCGTCGCCCGCCACGGTCGGCGTCCACGCGCTCGCAGCGCCGGCGGCGTCCGGCGCCAGCAGGTGGGCCGGCACCGCCACCACGGTCGCGTCCGGCGCCTTCGGATCGAACACCCGCACCTCCAGCCCGGCCCGCACGCCGCGCAGCTCGACCTGAGCGCGCAGCGCCTTCGCGCCCCGCGACTCGACCGTCAGCGCCAGCGCCAGCCCGCCGTCGGGCTGGCGCCGCCAGTCGAGGCCGTCGCTGCCGGGCACCGCGGCGCCGCGTGCGCCGAACTCGCGCCCGAACCCCACCTCGTGCCGGCGCGGCACTGCGACGTCCGCCGCGTCGGCGGCGAAGACGCTGCTCGCCGGCATCCGCACGCGCTGCGCATCCGCGGGCGCGTCGGCCTCCGTGGCCGGCCGCGCCCGCTCCGCTTCGCGCGTGCGCGGCGACGGCTGCTCCGGCCGCGCCTGCCGGATCTCCGCCGCCGTCGGCGCCGGCAGCGCGAAGACCCGTTGCGGCACGGCCGGCGGGCGCACGGCCTGCTGCGCCCCCTCGGCCCGTTCGACTCCCGCGGCACCCCTGAAGATCTCCGTCTTGACGGCCGCCGTCTGTTCTGCGCCGGCCACCGCCGCGGCCAGCGCGGCCGCCGCCACGCATGCATGAGGCACGCCCCAGCGGCGTCGTCCGGTCCGCTCCGTCGGCTTCTTGTTGTTGTTCCGACCCACGCCCGGATCGGCACGTTCCGACACAGCACGCCTCGCCTCGACCCTTCGCCGAGACTGTAATGCCAGCAGCCGGGTCGGTCAACTCCGACGCGGAGCCCCGTCGGAACCGGGGCGGCGGAACGGCGCAGTCCATGACCACCTCGGCTCTCGACCCGTGACGGGAGTCCGGGACCGCTGTCGTGCACGAACGACAAAAATCGTGCCTGAGGGCTACTTCTTTTAGTTCAAAACCGCGCGGCGCGGACGTCCTCGTCCGCATTTCCGGTCGCGTACAAGGTCCGATGCGGGCCGGGAGGCCCGCGGACCGCGCAGGCGCCGAACACTGGGCGGTGCGCGGACGTCCTCGTCCGCATTCCGGCCGCGTACAAGGTCCGATGCGGGCCGGGAGGCCCGCGTACCGCGCGGGCGCGCCGAGTTGGTTACCGGGGCAGCCGGGGCAGCCGTTCGAGGGCGTCGGTGTCGTCGACGGGGTTGCCGCGCAGGTCGAGGGTCGCGAGCGACGGCAGGGCGAGCAGGGGGGCGACGTCGGCCACGCGGTTGCCGTCGGCGCGGAGGTCCGCGAGGCGGGGCAGGTTCGCCAGCGCGGCGAGGTCGGCGATGCGGTTGCCGCCGATGTCCAGGTGCTCGAGCGAGCGGAGTGCGGACAGCGCTTCGATGCTGTCGATGCCGTTGCCGCGCAGCGACAGACGTCGCAGGCTGGTGAGCGACGCCACGTCCCACGGCTGGGCGCCGGTGGCGTCGAGGCGCAGGTCGGCCAGGCGCGGCAGCGACGCCAGCGCGCGCAGGTCCGCGAGCGGGTTGCCCGACAGGTCGAGCGCCTGCAGGCGCACCGCGTGCTGCAGGCCGGAGAGGTCCGCGATGCCCGCGGCGCGGGCGTCGAGCGACTCCAGCGCCGCCAGTTCGCGCGCGCCGACCGGCGAGTGCGGCGGCTTGCCGAGGGCCGCCGCCAGCGCCGCGCGCAGGGCCGGGTCCGGGATCGGCAGCGGCGGGCCCGGCGTCCGCGACGGCACCGCCGACGCACGGCTCTCCAACGAATCCGCCGACGCCCGGCGCAGTCCCGGTGCCGCGTACGCGTACGCCTTGCGGTCCGTGCCGTCGACCACCCACAGCGTCACGCCGTCCGACCACAGGCCCAGGGGGTCGCCGTTGCCCGCCGCGGCCGTGTCCACCTCCATCGCCGGCAGCGGCGCGCCGTCCGAGAGGCGGTACGCCAGAACGCGGCCCCGGCCCCAGTTCGACGTCAGCAGGACCTCGCCGTCCGTCCACGCCCCCCACGGCCACGCGCCGCCCTCCTGCGAGCCGCGCGAACCCAGCGCCACGTCCTGTTCCGGCTGCCGCGCGCCGTCCGCCGCCGCGTGCGCGTACGCCTTGCGGTCGATGTGGTCGAGCACCCATAGCGTGCCGCCCGCCGAGAACACGCCCGACGGGCGCTCGCCGCCCGCCTCCGACAGCGACTCCGCGGTCAGGTCCCGGTCCGCCGACCGAGCGCCGTCCGACAGGCGGTACGCCAGCACCCCGCCCCAGAACGACGACGCCCACAGCGTCCCGCCGTGGGCGTGCAGGTCCGTCCACTGCCGCCCCGCCTCCAGCGTCAGGTCCCGCGACGTAAGCCGCTCCCCGGTCGCCAGGTCGTAGGCCCGCAGCGCCGCGCCGTCCCAGTCCGGCACCGCCCACAGCGTCTCGCCGTCCGACCAGATGCCCGTCGCCTGCGACGCGTCGCCGAGGTCGACGTCGCGCCCGGGGCGCCGCGCGCCCCACTGCGGCGGCCGCTCCACCGCAACCGCGTAGGTGCGCGTCGTCGCGCCGTCCTCCGCCGTCACCGTCGCCGAGATCGCGTTCGACCCCTCCGCCAGCGCCGACGTCCGCTGCGTGCCGAGCGTGCTCCCCGCCGCGTCCGCGATCTCCACCGCCGCCGCCGCGTCCGACGGCTCGGCCGACACCGTCGTCGACGCCACCTCGTGCGCCACCTCCGCCGCGTAATCCGTCGTCGCGGCGTCGAACGGCCCGATGTCGGCGTCCGTCAGCGACAGCGACGACAGCGTCGCGTCCCGCCGCAGCGGCCGGATCGCCACCGTCGCCGCGCCCACCGCCGCGCCGTCCACGGTCGCCGTCACCGTCGCCGTCTCCGCCTCCTCGGCGGCGTCGTCCGCCAGCGCCGCGAACACCGCCGTCGCCGACGACGCGCCCGCAGCCAGCGCGACCGTCGCCGGCAGCGCGTAGTCCGACGCCGACACGTCGCCCGTCACCGCCAGCGACACCTCGCGCGCCGTCGCGTACGTCACCCCGTTGGCGATCGCCACCGTCACCGTCGACGACCCGCCCTCGACCACCTCCGCCGGCGACGCCGACACCGCGAACTGTGCCGCGTCGTCCTCCGCCACCGACACCGTCGCGGTGGTACTCGCGCCCAGTTCGTAGCCGTCGCCCGCGGCCAGCGTCACCGTCACCGTCCCGTCGCCCGACACCACCGCGTCGTCCACGGTCGCCAGGTCCAGCGTCGCCCGCGTCTCGCCGGGCGCGAACGTCGCCGACGACGGCGCCGCCGCAGCCAGCGCCGCGCCCGCGGCCGCCGTCTCCAGCGACACCGTCACCGCAGCCTCGCGCGGCCCGTCCAGCGACACCGCGAACGCCGCCGCGCCGCCCTCGGACACCGTCGCCGCCGTCGCCGACACCGTCGCCGTCGGCACGCCCACCTCGCGGCGCAGCGACACCGCCACGCGCACCCCGTCCGACGGACCGCTGAACACCCGGCCCGGGCGGTGCATGTAGCGCTCGTACTCCTCCCGCGGCTGCGGCGTCCACGTCCCCCACGTCGTCCAGCCGTTGGCGTCCGCCGTCTCCCCCGCGAAGTCCGCCAGGCGGTAGCCGTCCCAGTACCCCACGAGACCCGCCGCCGA
Organism: Candidatus Azotimanducaceae bacterium; assembly: GCA_965203685.1. Lineage (GTDB taxonomy): Bacteria > Pseudomonadota > Gammaproteobacteria > Pseudomonadales > Azotimanducaceae > VXYL01. The sequence goes on along the minus strand of OZ241908.1, from coordinate 1,514,643 downwards.
CGGCAGCACCGGCTGCGTCGCGAATGCGAACCCGCCGTCCTCGATCACCGCGAACGTCGTCAGCCGGTAGCGGGTCCCGTCCAGCTCGAACGCCGCCGCGTCCAGCGAACCCACGGGCCGGTACCACGTCTCGTCCATGTAGCCGGCGAAGTCCACGCGCAGCTCCACCATCGAAAACCCCCGCGAACCCAGCGTCATCGTCGTCGACAGCAGCGTCGCCTCGTCCGTGCCGACGGCCGGGTTGCCCGGCGCGCCCCACACCGGCACCGTCGCCGCGCTCTCTTCCGACCGGATGCCGCGCGCCGCGCGCACCGACACCGCGGCGCCGACGTCCGCCGCCGTCAGCACGTGCGCCGCGCCCGTCGCGCCCGGGATCTCGACGCCGTCGCGCAGCCACCGGTAGACGGTCTCCAGGCCGCGCGCGGGCACCGAGGTCGCCGCGGCACGCGCCGCGGCCGCGCCGGTCCCGGACACAGGCTCCGCGAACACCGCCGACAGCGTCGCGCCGAGTTGCGGCACGCCCTCCACGCGCAGCGCCGGCAGCGGCGGCTGGTCCGCCACCGTCACCGAAGCCGCGCCGATCTCGGCGCCGCCCAGGCTGGCCGTCACCGTCGCCGTCTCCGGCTCCTCGTCCGCCTCGTCGGCGAGCGCCGCGAACTCAGCGAACGCCGACGACGCGCCCGCCGCCAGCTCCACCGTCGCCGGCAGCGCGTAGTCCGACGCGTCCACGTCGCCGGTCACCGTCAGCGCGATCTCCTGCGCCGCGGCGTAGGTGACGCCGTTGGTGATCGACACCGTCAGCGTCGACGCCGCACCCTCTTCCACCTCCGCCGGCTGTGCGACCACGCCGAACTCGGCGACGTCGTCGTCGAGGACCGTCACCGTCGCGGACGCGGGAGAGCCCACGGCGTACCCCGCGCCCGCGTCGAGCGTCGCCGTCAGCGCCGCGTCGCCCGACACCACGCGGTCGGCCACGGTCGCAGCCGACAGCGCCGCCGTCGTCTCGCCGGCCGCGAACGGCACCGTCGTCGCGAGCGGCCCCGACCGCGCCGCGCCCGTCGCCGCGAGCGACAGCACCGCGAGCGTGCGCCCCGACGCGGCGCCCGTGGCCGTCAGCGGCACGGCGGGCAGCGGTTCGGCGAGCACCGCGCCCGTGGCCGTCAGCGACACCGCCACCGACAGCGGTCCGGACTGCGCGGCCGACAGCGTCACCTCGAACCCGGCCGCCGCGCCCTCCGACGCCGTCGGCGACGTCGCCGCGAGGGTCGCCGTCGGCGCCGCCGCCCGCGTCACCGTCGCCGTGTACGTCCGTTCCGTGCCGTCCGCCGCGGTCACCGCCACGGCGACCGCGGTCGCGCCCACCGCGAGCGCCACCTGGTGGCCCGGCGACGCCGCGTCGCCGTCCGCCGGCGACACCGCCACCGTCGCGCCCGCGTCCGAGGCGCGGGCCGTCACCGTGGTCCACGCCACGTCGTGCGCCACGGCCGCCGCGTACGCCGTCGTATCCGGGTCGAAGGCACCGATGTCCGCGCCGGAGAGCGCGAGCGACGCCAGGCCCGCGTCGTCCGACGCCGCGCCCGACGTCACCGCCACCACGTAGTGGCGCACCACCTGGCCGTCCTCGGCGACGACCTCGACGACGATGCGGTTCGTGCCGGGCCCGAGCGCCACCGTCTCCGAGATCCGGCTCGGCCCGGCCTCGTCGACCGCGCCGTCCGCCAGCCGCACCGTCGCCGCGGCGCTCTGCGCCTCGGCCGCGACGACGACCTCCGCGCCGTCCACCGACGCGGCGTAGTCCGTCACCTCGGCGTCGAACGCGAGGTCCGCCCCGGCGATCGACAGCGACGACAGCGCCGCGTCGCCGCCGGCGGCCGGTTCGCGGCCGTGGTGGCGCAGGTGCCAGAGCTGCCACCGCCGGGCGTTGTAGGGGCGCACGGAGACCTCGCCCGGGAGGTCGGACGCCGGTTCGCGCTGGTCGACGACGCCGCCGGCGAGGCTCGACTGCGAGCGCAGCACGCCGTCCGAGAAGCGCCAGCGCTGCTCGTCGGTGCCCGCGCAGTCGCCGATGCGCACCGCGTAGCCGTCCGTCGTCAGGCACTTGCCGTCGTCGGTCATCGGGCGGATGGTGCCGGCATCCGCGAACCGCCACATCTGCAGGGGATCGTCCGCGTCGCACGCGGCCTGCGCCAGGAAGCCGGCCGCCAGGTCCGCCTCGAGGCAGACGTCGGCCGCCTGCAGCTTGACCTGCACGAACTCCACCGCCGCGCGCTCCAGCGACGCCACGTAGGCCGCGAGCGAGGCGCGCTCCGCTGCCGCGAGCGCGCCCGCGCCGCCGTGCCCCGACGCCAGCACCGCGGCGAGCGTCGGCGCCGAACCGTCGTGGAAGTACGGCGCCGTCCGCCACGCCCCGAGCAGCGTCGGCGTGTCGATGCCGCCGGCCTCGCCGGAGTCCGCGCCGAGTGTGCCCACGTCGTGGCGCGCGGCGTCGGTGAAGGCGGCGCCCGCGTGGCACGCGTCGCATCCGCTGGCGGCGAACAGCGAGCGGCCGGCCTTGGCCGCGTCGGTCATCCCGCCGTCCGGCGTGCGGTGCGGACTGCGGCCGAAGTCGTTGAAGGTCGCGACGTAGCGCGCCAGCGCATCGAGGGGCGCCGAACGCCCGGCCTTCGGCGGTCCGAGCGGCGCCGACGTCGCCGCGAAGTCCGCCTCCGCCATGAAGCCGGTGCCGCCGAAGGCGGCGCGGATGTCGTTCTCGAAGTCCTGGATCTCGTCGAAGTTGGCCGTCCAGTGCAGGCGGCCGTGCGCCGTGCCCTTCCTGCCGCGCAGCGAGATGGTGTTGCGCAGGCCTTCGCCGCGGTCGGAGAAGTCCCAGACGACGCCGTCGTCGCCGCCTTCGAGGTGGCAGCTCGCGCAGCTCAGGTAGCCGTCCCGGCTCATGCGCGGATCGCGGGCGCCGTAGAAGATCCGCAGCCCGGCGAGTTGGTCGGCGTCGAGCACGTCGGAGGCCACCGTCGCGACGTGCGCCGAGAGCGGCGGCTCGAACGACACGTTGCCGAGCACCCCGCTCACGTCGAAGACGCTGACGCTGCGCGTCGCGAAGTTGTGCACGAAGGCCTGTTCCCCGGCCTCGTCGATCCACACGCCCTGCGGCGCCCTGCCGACGCTCGCCATCGCGCCCTTGTGGGCGCCCGTGTACGCGTCGAGGATCTCCACGGTGTCCGATCCGCGCATCGCGACGAAAACGTAGTCGCCGCGCGGCGAGAACGCGAGCGCGTGCGCCCCGGCGCGGTCGTCGAAGTCGACGCGCCGGTCGGCGAGTTCCGCTGCGCTGGCGAGGTCGATCACCGAGGCGGCGGCGCGGACCGTGGCGTCGTGCACCAGCGGCAGGCCGTCGCGCCGTTCGCCGCGCAGCACGTTGTCCTTCTTCGACGGCAGCCAGGCCTCGCGTCCGTCCGGCGAGACCACGACCTGGTTGAGGTAGTTCGCCCGTCCCCGCGCCCGGTCTTCGTCGTCCACCGTCGTGGCGTCCGTCGGCAGTTCCACCGTCGCCACCGTCTCCAGCGTCGCCGCGTCGATCTTCGCCACCGCGGCGCCCGCCACGGAGCGGAACCGCGTCACGTAGGCGTAGCCGTCCGTCGCCACGGCGATGCCGCGGGGCTCGCCGTCGACGGCCCGGCGGGCGAGCACGGCGCCCGTCGCCGCGTCGAAGCGAAGCACCTCCCGGGAGTGCTGCAGGGTCGCGAGGCCGGTGTTGGTGCCCGGCACGAAGGCGACGCCGTAGGGGCCCCGCCCGTGGCCGACGTCCACGCGCGCGTGCACGGCGCCGGCCGCGTCGAGGCCCACCAGCCGGTCCGCGCCCTGCACCGCCGCCCACACCCGCCCGTCGGCGTCCACCGCCAGCGTCCGCGGGCCGCGGCCGACGCGCGTCTCCCACACCTTGGTGAGCCCCCGGCGGTGGGTCGCCGTCACCGTGCCGTTGTCCGGGTTGACGTTGAACACCAGCTCGCCGCTGCCGGCCACGCTGCTCGACGCCGCGGGCGCGAGGGCCGTGCGCGGGTGCGCGGCGGTGCGCACGAACGTGTAGCGCCGCGCGTCGTCGCCGACGGTCACCGTCAGCACCACGGTGTAGTGGCCGGCTTGGGCGTAGGCGTGCATCGCTCGCGGACTCTCCGACGACGACGCCTCGCTGCCGTCGCCGAACTCCCAGCGGTAGCTGGCGCCGGTCTGCGCGAGGGCCTCGAACGCCGCCTCGACGCCGACCGTCGAGACCGCGTCGAGGGTCGCGGCGGCAACGCCCAGGGTGTCCGCCGCCACAGCGTCCGACGCCGGCGCCGCGGCGGTCGCGAAGGTGGAGCGGAACGCCGTCGCCACCGGGTTGCCGGCGACGTCGGTCACGCCGCCGACGGGAACCACCACGGCGTAGGTAGCGTCCGGTTCGAGCGGCGCCGCCGGCGCGAAGTTGACCAGGCCGAGCTGCACGCTGTAGGTGCCCTCGACCGCCGACCCGGCGGCGTCGACCAGGCGCAGCGTGCCCGCCGTCGCGGACTCGAGCAGCACCGAGTCGGAGAACGCGACGCCGACGCGGGTGCCGAGCGCCTGCGCGGCGGCGCCGTCCGGCGGCGAGACGGCCACCACGCGCGGCGGCGTCCGGTCCGGGTCCGCCGCCACCGGCACGAAGGCGCTTTCCCGGCCGTGGTCGTCGCCGACGTAGAGCAGGTTGCCGAGCACGGTCACGTGGCCGTGCTCGCCGCCGCCGCCGAGGGCGATGTCGCGCGTCCACGTCGGCGCGCCGTCGCCGAGCGCCATCCGCGACACCGCCTGCGTGCCGCCGAGGAACAGCTCGTCGTCCCGCGCCGCGCAGTAGAGGTAGTTCTGCGTCGCCGCCGTCGCCCCGAGCAGCGCGAACCCCGCGGGCTCCGCGACGCCGTAGGCCGCCACCTGCCCGCCGCGGCGCGGCGCGGAGAAGGCGCGGGCGCCGTCGAAGCACGCCGCGTAGTGGTCGTCGAGCGCGCCGGTCCGCGACAGCAGGGTCGGGTCGAGCGGGTCCGAGATGTCGAGGCGCGCCCAGCCCTCGGTGTTGCCGAAGCCCATGCTGGCGAGCAGCAGGCGGTTGCCGAACGCGAACACCGGACCCGCCTTGAAGCCGCCGTACGCGCCGGGAGGCAGCGGGTTGGCGCCCTGCCCGCGCATCCGCGCCACGTACGGCCGCGCCGGGTCGGAGGCGTCGACCACGAAGACGCCCAGGCTGCTCGCCGCGACGTACAGGTACGGCGCCTGCCACCACAACTGCCACGCCACGCCGAAGTAGTCGCCGCCGTTGACGCCGGGCAGCCTGAGCCGCGACAGGCGGCGCACGTCGTCGACGTCGGTGAAGTCCCAGAACTCGACGCCGCGCGTGCTCTGCACGGCGACGACGGTCGCCGCCCCTATGCGCGCCGCGCCGAGCGCGTGGGCCTCGCGGATCTCCGCGGTGCGGCCCGCGGGCTCGTGGATGCTCTTGACGAGCCGCGGACGGTCGGGCGCCGAGACGTCGTAGAGCAGGAAGCCCCCCGGGCCGCGGCCGCCGTCGGGGGCGAACACCGTCAGGAAGTAGCCGTTGACCATGGCGGCGACGTTCGTGCCGGCGCGCCTGCCGTCCGCCAGCCGCGGCGGCAGCACCCGCGCCAGGGACCGGTCGAGCCGGCGCGCCGGGTAGGCCAGGTTGCCGAGGCCCGGGCCGTCCGGGGTGCGCATGCGCGCGGACTGCGACCAGGCGCCCGCCGGTTCGCCGGCGGCGCGGACCTGGACCTCGTAGGTCGTGCCGCGGGCCAGTCCGGCGATCCTCGCCGCCGACCCGGCCGCCGCGGGGGCCGCCGTCCACGCGCCGTCGCCCGTGCGGTGGCGGTACGCGAAGCCGGAGGCACCGTCCGGCGGCTGCCAGGCGACGCGCAGGCCCGGTCCGGGCAGGACGGACAGCCACGGCGCCGCGCCGCGCGGCGGGCCGGGGTCCGACACCGTCAGCGTCGCGGTGCCGAGGTCCGCACCGTCGAGGCGCGCCGTCACGGTCGCCGTCTCCGCGTCCTCGTCGACCTCGTCGGCGAGCGCCTCGAACGTCGCCGTCGCCAACGCCGCACCGGTCGCCAGCGTCACCGTCGGCGGCAGCGCGTAGTCGTCCGCCGCCACGTCGCCGGTCACCGCCAGGGCGATCTCCCGGGCCCGGGCGTACGTCGTGCCGTTGGTGACCGAGACCGTCAGCGTCGACGTCGCCCCCTCCTCGATCGCCGCCGGCGCCGCCGTCACCGCGAACGCCGCCGCGTCGTCGTCGAGCACGGCCATCGTCGCGGACGCGGGAGAGCCCACGGCGTACCCGGGTGCCGCGGCCAGCGTCGCCGTCAGCGCGGCGTCGCCGGACACCACGCGGTCGTCCACCGTCGCCGCCGCCATCGTCGCCGTCGTCTCGCCCGCTGCGAACGGCACCGACACCGCGAGCGGCCCCGACTGCGCCGCGCCGGTGGCCGTCAGCGACAGCACCGCCAGCGCCGCGCCCGTCGCCGTCGACGGCAGCGGCGCCAGCGGCGCGCGGAGCGCCGCGCCGGTGGCCGTCAGCGACACCGCCACCGACAGCGGCCGCGACTGCGCCGCCGACAGCGTCAGCGCGAACGCCGCGGCCTCGCCTTCCGACACCGCCGCCGCCGTCGCCGCGAGGGTCGCCGTCGGCGCCGCCGCCCGCGTCACCGTCGCCGTGTAGGTCCGCCGCGTGCCGTCCGCCGCGGTCACCGCCACGGAGACCGCGGTCGCGCCCACCGCCAGCGCCACCTGGTGGCCGGGCGACGCCGCGTCCGCGTCCGCGGGCGACACCGCCACCGTCGCGCCGGGGTCCGAGGCGCGGGCCGCCACCGTCGTCCACGCCACGTCGTGCGGCGCCGACGCGGCGTACGCCGTCGTCTCGGGGTCGAAGGCGCCGATGTCCACGCCGGAGAGCGCGAGCGACGCCAGGCTCGCGTCGGACGACGCGGGGCCCGAGGTCACCGTCACCGTGGCGCTCGCCACCGGCCGGCCCGCGAGGCGCGCCGTCACGGTCGCCGTCTCCGCCTCCTCGTCGACCTCGTCGGCGAGCGCCTCGAACGCCGCCGTCGCCAGCGACGCGCCGGTCGCGAGGGTGACCGTCGCCGGCAGCGCGAAGTCGTCCGCCGACACGACCCCGGTCACCGCCAGGGCGATCTCCTGCGCCCGCGCGAACGTCGTGCCGTTGGTGACCGACAGGTTGAGCGTCGAGGTGCGGCCCTCCGCCACGGCGGCCGGCACGGCGTCGAGCGCGAACGCCGCGGCGTCGTCGTCGCGCACGGCGACCGTCGCGGACGCCGGCGTTCCGGGCGCGTAGCCGTCGCCCGCCGCCACGGCCGCCGTCAGCGCCGCGCCGCCGGACACCACGCGGTCGTCGACGGTCGCCGCGGCCAGCGTCGCCGTGGTCTCGCCGGGGGCGAACTGCACCGACGCCGGGTAGGGGCCGGCCGGCGCCGCGCCGGTCGCGGTCAGCGACAGCACCGCCACCGGCGCCGGCGTCGCCGTCAGCGGCAGCGCCGGCAGCGGCTCGCTCAGCACGGCGCCCGTCGCGGTCAGCGACACCGCCACGGACAGGGGTGCGGACTGCGCCGCCGAAATCGTCACCGCGAACGCGGCCGGTGCGCCCTCCGCGACCTCCGACGCCACGGCCGCGATGGTCGCCGCGGGCTCCGCGGCCGTCGCCGGCGGCGCCGCGGCGGGCACGCGCACCGACGGACTGTTCGACAGCAGCGCGCCGCCCGCCGTGCACACGGCGCCCGCCTCGTCGCAGGCCGAGCGCGCCGGCAGGGAGACGGCGATGTCGTCGCCGACGTCGCCGTCCCGCTCGGTGGGCTCCACGGTGACCAGCCAGACCGCCTTGCCCGGAGGCGCGCGCGGCCCGACCGACGCGATGCGGCCGTTGGTCGCCGCGAGCACCTCGTCGCGCAAGCTTTCCGGGGTGACGTCGACGTCGGCGCTGAAGCGCAGCTCGAGGGTGAACGGCGTGCGGTCGTCGTGGCTTTCCGGGACCGACGAGAACTCCGCGACCAACGCCTCGTCGTCGTCGACGACCGTCGCGCGCGCCGTCGACGGCGACCCGAGGACGTAGCCCGTGCCCGTCCCCAGCGCGACCTCGACGGTGCTGTCGTTCTCCGCCAGGGTGTCCGCCGCCGTGGCAACGCTCAGCGCGGCCATGGACGCCCCCGCGGCGAAGGCGACCGAAGTCGGCGGATCCCCGGCCAGCATGGCGCCGTTCTCGGTCACCGCCACGGCCACGGTCAGCGGCGCGACCGCGGCCCGGTCGAGGCGCACGGTGAACGCGGCCGGCGTGCCTTCCGCCACCTCGGCCGCGTCGGCGGCGATCATGGCGACCGGCTGCGCGGACGAGCGCGACACCACCACCTCGTAGGTCTTCGCCGAGGCCCCGTTCTCCGCGGTTACCACGACGCGGATGGCCGTCGCCGCCGCGAGCTCGACCTGGTGGCCTTCCGTGTCCGCGTCGGCGTCGGTCGGCTCCACGGCCACGGTCGCCCGCGGGTCCGCCGGGACGGCCGTCACGGTGGTCAGGAGCACGTCGTCGGGCGCGTCCACGCGGTAGTCCGTGCGCTCGCTTGCGAATCCCGCCAGGGCCAGGCCGGCCAGCTCCAGGCCATTGAGGTCGGCCACCGCCGAACGGATCGCCACCGGCTTCGCCGGCGGCGTCGCCGGGCGGTCGCCGGCCTCGGTGACCGCGTACCAGGTGAAACTCATCGGCGGCAGAGTCACCTCGAGCATCGCCGTGCCGTTCGAGTCGAGCGCCATGCGCCGCGGCACGCCGCCCCCTTCGAGGTGAAAGTCCACGGTCCGCTCCGTCGCCGTCGCCGACGGCTGCGCGTCGTCGTCCCAGGCCGGAACCAGGCCGGGCGCCTCGTAGACCTGGCGGCCGCCGTAGGACGGGATGTCGTCGCTGGTGCTCAGGCGGGAGCCGGGAACGCTTGCCGGCGCCGCGGCGAGGTCCGTCAGGCCGGCGTGGTAGAGGGGCACCGCGAGGCGCTCCGTGCGCGCCGCGTCGGTCTGGTTGAAGACCACCAGCAGCGCACGCTCGGTGCGCCCCGGCGCCACGTGCACGAACGCGTCCATGCCCGTGGCGCGCGCGGCTGCGTCCGGGTCCGGGCGCGGCGGCCTGATGTGCACGACGTCCCCCTTGAGCGTCGCGCGGTAGGTCTTGTAGACGTCCACCCAGTAGCGCACGAGGTCGCGCACCGCCGGCGTGTCGTACAGGCCGGACCCGTAGAAGGTGTGCTGCACGCCGGTCAGGAAGTTCTGCGCCAGGGCCCAGTTGTAGTCGGCGGCGTTCGTGCTCGTGGGGTGGTACGTCGCGGCGGCGGGGTCCGGGCCCGGCTTGTAGCGCGCGATCGGGATGAAGCTCCAGGCCCACGGCGGGGACTTCTCGTAGGTGCCGTTGTAGATGTACATGCGGTCGACGAGGAGCTGCTCCTGGCGCGGCCGCGACCACGCCGCCTCCACGTAGCCGATGCCGCTCTTGTTGGTGCCGTTCAGGAAGTGCCAGTCGGCGACGTTGAGGTAGACGTCCCGGGAGCGGAAGTCCCGGTAGCGCTCGTTGTTGATGACCCACTGCTTGTGCTGCGAGTCGGCGCCGCCGACCATGTAGGCGTGGTGCGCGTTCGCGCACTCGCTGAGCGGGTACGCGGCGTCGATCTCGAGTACGCCGAGGCCGGCGCGGTCGATCGTCGCGAGGGTCGCGGCGTGGAACGCCTTGTAGCCCTCCGAGGCGAGACCGAGGACGTAGCCGCCCCAGCGCTCGTGCCGGCAAATGCTGCCCGCCCGGTAGTAGGGGGACGTGTTCTGCAGGAAGAGCTCGTAGCCGCCCGTGCGCAGGCCGTGGCCGCGGACCTGGCCGTGGAGGACGCGCTGGCGCTCGGCCGCCGCGCCGAACGGGTGGATGTCGAAGCCCGACCAGAAGGACTGCACCACCGCCTCGAAGCCCACGGCCGCGGCGTCCCGGGCAATGTCCGCCACCCGCTGGTCGCTGACGTTGACGTTGACGAACAGCAGGTCCTCGCGCAGTTGCGGCGCGACGGTCCGGTACATCGCCTTGAACTCCATGCGCTGCGCCTCGTAGTGGTCGGTGCCGTGCAGCAGCAGGAAGCTGCGGAAGCTCTCGAACGTCGTCTCCCAGCGCTGCCCCGAACGCTCGGCGCGGTTGCCGACGTGGAACGCCGGGCCGCGCTTGTAGAGCACCGTGACGTCGCGGTAGCCGTCGCCGGCCTCCTCGGTGTACGTGCGGTCGAAGTCGTTGCGCCGGTGCACGCCCCGGGAGCCGTGGTAGTCGGCGTCGACGAGCAGCCGGCCCGCGGCGTCGGCGGCGACGGACAGCCGATCGATGACGAGCCCGGTGAGCTCCACGGGATCGTCCGCGCTGTTCGCCACGAAGACCTTCTTCATGATGGCCGCGATGCCGTCGTAGATCTCGTAGCGGATCCTCACCTCGAGGCCCTGGAGGCGTTGCGGGAGACTGGCGTGCGGCGTGTAGGCGAACACCACCGACTTGCCCTTCGCGGGCCACGGCGCGGCTTCCGACCAGGGCTTCACGGTCGCGCCGTCGGCGAGGTAGGGCGTCCAGTCGTAGGGCTTGTGCGTGCCGTCCTCGACCGTGTGCCCGGCGTACACGAAGCCGCCGGACGCGGTGGCGCCGCCGACGTCGTAGGCCGTGCCGTCGAGCGACACGACCGCTTCCGGGTTGCCGCCGGCGTGCAGCATCTCGGTCGCCGTCGGCAGGTGCTTGAGCGACGTCGTGTGCGCGTTCGGCGACGTCGCGATGCGCCGCTCGACGATCCCGTTGCCGAGCACCACGACGCCGTCCGCGGTGGCGCAGACCGCCGAGGGCGTCGTCACCGGCGCGACCACCCAGTCGACGGCCGCCGCCTCCGGCAGCACGCACGCCGCCGCGTCGTCCGCCGCCGCGGCGCTCGCGGACACGGCCCACAGCGCCGCCGCCGCGAGACGGCGGGCGCGCCACGTCCCTGTCCCCAATGCGCTGATGGCTCCCCCCGGTTCGTCCGGCACGCGCGCCTGCCAGCGCGACCATGCGCCAACATAGTGCAACGCCGGGCGGTCTTCAACCGTCCGTGCAGAACCCAATGCGCACGTGGACGTCCGCGTACCGCGCACCGCACGGCTCTCTCTTGGACGCCGGCCCGGTTTGATGCACACTTGGGCGCGTTCCAACCGCACGGTGAGGCAGGCGCCGTCGGCAAAGGCCCGTCCCCCGCCCGCGGCGCGGCCACCACCGCGCCCGCGGCGTGCGGCGGGCGGGTCCGCCTCGTCGGACCGCCGAGCGCGCAAGCAGCAGACATGGACGACGCGTCCCGTACGACAGGGCCCGGAGCCCGCTCCCCGCGCGCGAGCCGCGCCAAGCCGCACTGGCTGCTCCGCCACCGCGTGTCGATCCCGGCGCCCGTCGCCGGCTTCCTGAGTCGTCCGGCGCTGGCCGCGCGCTGCGCGCCGCGCGAGCGCCACCTGACCCTGGTCGTCGCGCCCGGGGGATTCGGCAAGACCACGCTTCTCGCGGCCTGCTGCCGGGACGCCGTCGGCCGCGGCGTGCGCACGGCCTGGCTGACGCTCGACGCCGCCGACGACCCGGCGGCGCTCGACGCCTACGTCGCCTACGCCTTCGACCGCGCGGGCCTCGGGGACTCCGGGCCCGCGCCGGCCGTCCCCGACCATCCCGCGGAGCCGTACCTGCGCATGTCGTTCCTTCTCGACGCCGTCGCGCGCCACCGCGGCCCCGTGCTCCTCGTCCTCGACGAGGTCGAGCGCATCGCCGACCCGGGGTCGGCCGCGCTGCTGACCCACCTGGTCCGCAACGCGCCCGACAACCTCAGCCTCGCGGTGTCGGGACGGCGCCTGCCGCCGGGCCTCGACGTCGCGAGCAGCATCGGGCGCGGCGACTCGGCCGTGCTCACCGCCGACGACCTGCGCTTCGCGCCGGCCGAGGTCGCCGAGTTCTTCGGCAACCGCCTGTCGCAGCCCGAACTGTCGCGCGTCGTCGAGACGTCGTCGGGATGGCCCATCGCGCTGCGCATGCAGCGCAACGAGACCGGCGCCCCGCCCGCGGAGTCCCGGGTCGCGCGCGACGTGATGGGCAACTGGATCGGCACGCGGCTGCTCGAAGGCATCGCCGCGGGCGACCGCCAGCTCCTGCTCGACGCCGGCCTGCTCGACTGGTTCGACGGCGAACTGCTCGACGCCGTCCTCGACGCCCCGGGCGGCCTCGACCGCCTGCTGTCGATGCGCATGCTCGACGGGCTGCTGGAACCCGTGCCGAGCGGCCGCGGCGACGTCTGGACGCTGCATCCGACCATCCGCGACTACTGCGCGCGGAGGAGCCGCGAGGACACGCCGGCGCGCTACCGGTCCCTGCACGCCCGCGTCGCGGGCGACCTCGCGCGCCGGGACCGCACGGTGCTGGCCATGCGCCACGCGGCGGAGGCCGGCGACCAGGAGCTGGCCGCGAGCACCCTGCTCGCGGCGGGAGGACTGCGGCTGTGGTTCCGCGAAGGCCTCGACCGGCTCATCGCCGCGGACGGCCTCGTCGCCGACGCCATGGTCGAGCGCCACCCGCGGCTCGGCTACGCCCGCGCCGTCGCCCAGGTCGCCAGCGGCCGCGCCGCCGCGGCGCGGCGCACGCTCGCGTCCATGGGGCGCCACGCCGCCGACGAGGTGTCCGCCGCCGAGCACGCGGTCGCGCGCGCGATGATCGCGCTCGGCGGCGGCCGGCCGGCGCCGTCCGACGACGTCCCCGCCACCATGGCCGACCTCGAGGAGGCGGCGGCGATGCCGAACCTCGACCCGCTGCTGCGCGGCGGCGTCGAGGCCGCCCGGTGCGCGATCCTCGACTTGCGCGCGCAGTTCCACGCGGCCGCGGCACGCGGCCGCAACGCCATCAGGCTCGTCGGCCAACGCTCGCCGTTCCTGCCCGCCGCCGTGTGGACGCAGCTCGGCCAGGTCGCGATGGCGCGCGGCAGGACCGCCGATGCGCAGGCCTGGTACCGCCACGCCCTGCGCCTGGCGCGCAAGAGCCTGCTGGACGAACCCAACCTGACGCTCATCGGCGATGCGCTGACGCGCGAGCTGGCCATCGAGGTGGGCGAGCGCGCCGACGCCGGCGCGGACGCCCCGGGCACCCGTCGCCGGTTCCCGCTGCGCGCCTACATGCCGTCGGTGGACGTGGCCACCGAGATGGCGCGCGCCGCGCACGGCACCGCGGAGGCGCTCGCCACCGTCGACGAGGCCCTCGAGTCGGCACGGCGCGCCGACCTGCCGGCGCTGGCCCGCCACGCGGCCGCGCTGCGCGTCTCGCTGCTGGTCGACGCCGGGCGCGACCGCGAAGCGGGACTGGCGTGGGAAGCCGCCGCGCTGCCGGACTCGGACGCCGAGTGCATCGACCTCGTCGCGCAGACCTGGCGCGAGCTCGAGTCCGTCGCCAGCGCCCGGCTGCGGCTGCTCCTGGCGCGCGGCCAGTTCGCCGCGGGCCGGCGCCTCGGCCGGTCGCTGCTGCTCGTCGCCTACCGGCGGGGACTGGCGCGCACGGCGATGCGCGCCCGCGCCCTGTGCATGAAGCTCGAGCAGCGCGCCGGGGACGAGGCCGCCGCCCTGGCGCACGTCGCCGCGTACGTCCGCCTCTACCGGCGCAGCGGCTACGCCTACGGCATGCTGCGCGAAGCCGACGCCGCGCTCGGCGTCCTCGGCGCGTATCTCGACGACGTCCGCATGCCGTCGCGCGACGCCGCCGCCCGGCTGCGCGCCACGCTCGCCGACGCCGGCCCGCGGTTCTCCGACCGCGAGGTCGAGATCCTGCGCCTGCTGCCGTCGCGGCGCGACGGCGAGATCGCCGAGGCGCTCGGCATCACCCGTCACGGCGTGCGCTACCACGTGCAGAGGATCTTCGCCAAGCTCGGCACCAACGACCGGCACAGCGCCGCGCGCCTGGCCCGCTCCCTGGGCATACCGGCCGATTGACCGGCCGCCGGCGTCGGCGGAGAGCGCGGGCGTCGCCGCGCGGGTCGCCGCCGAACGCTGGGCGGTGCGCGGACGTCCTCGTCCGCATTTCCGGCCTCGTTCAAGGTTGGATGCGGGGCAGCCGTTCTAGCGCTTCGGTGTCGTCGACGGGGTTGTCGCGCAGGTCGAGGGCGGCGAGCGACGGCAGGGCGAGCAGGGGTGCGACGTCGGCCACGCGGTTGCCGTCGGCGCGCAGGTCTGCGAGGCGGTGGAGGTTTGCCAGCGGCCAGAGGTCGGCGATGCGGTTGCCGCCGATGTCCAGGTGCTCGAGCGACTGGAGTGCCGACAGTGCGTCGACGCTGTCGATGCCGTTGTCGCGCAGCGACAGACGTCGCAGGCCGGCTAGCGACGCCACGTCCCACGGCTGGGCGCCGGTGGCGTCGAGGCGCAGGTCGGCAAGGCGCGGCAGCGACGCCAGCGCGCGCAGGTCCGCGAGCGGGTTGCCCGACAGGTCCAGCGCCGTGAGGCGCACTGCGTGCTCCAGGCCGGAGAGGTCCGCGATGCCCGCGGCGCGGGCTTCGAGCGACTCCAGCGCCGCCAGTTCGTTCGCGCCGACCGGCGAGTGCGGCGGCTTGCCGAGGGCCGCGGCCAGCGCCGCGCGCAGGGCCGGGTCCGGGATCGGCAGCGGCGGGCCGGGCGCCGCCGAGGGCACCGCCGACGCCCGGCTCTGCACCGCACCTGCCGACGCCTGGCGCAGGCCCGGCACCGCGTACGCGTAGACCTTGCGGTCCGTGCCGTCCGCCACCCACAGCGTCGCGCCGTCCGACCACAGGCCCACCGGGTCGGCGTTGCCCGCGGTGCCCGTGTCCACGTCCATCTCCGGCACCCGCGCCGCGCGAGCGCCGTCGCCGAGCCGGTACGCGCGCACCCGGCCGGCCGCCCAGTAGTCCACCGTCAGCAGCACCGCGCCGTCCGACCACGCGCCCCACGGCGAGACGTCGTGCTCCCCGGCGGGGCCGCCGAGTTCGACGTCCCGGTCCGCCTGCCGGGCGCCGTCCGCGAGGCCGAACGCGTAGCCCACGTGGTCCGTGTGGTCCAGCACCCACAGCGTCCCGCCGTGCGACCACAGCCCCACCGGCTCGCTGCTCCCCGCCGCCGCGAGCGCGTCGGCGCCCACGTCGCGGTCCGGCAGCCGCGCGCCGTCCGAGAGCCGGTACGCGGCCACCTCGCCGAGCAGCGACGCCACCCACAGCGTCCCGCCGTGGGCGTGCAGGTCCGTCCAGCGCTTGTTCGCCGCGACGGCGATGTCGCGCCCCGGCCGCCGCTCCGCCGTCGCCAGGTCGTACGCCGCAAGCGCCGTGCCGTTCCAGTCGTGCACCGCCCACAGCGTCTCGCCGTCCGACCAGATGCCCGTCGGCGCCGCCGCGTCCGCCAGTTCGATGTCCTGCTCCGGCTGCCGCGCGCCCCACGCCGGCGCCCGCGTCACGGTCACCGCGTAGGTGCGCGTCGTGGCGCCGTCCTCCGCCGTCACCGTCGCCGCGATCGCGTTCGTCCCCACCGCCAGCGCCGAGGTGCGCTGCGTGCCCGCCGTGCTCCCCGCCGCGTCCGCGATCTCCACCGCCGCCGACGCGTCCGACGGCTCGGCCGACACCGTCGTCGACTCGACGGCGCCCGCCGCCGTGCCCGCGTATTCCGTCGTCTGCGCGTCGAACGCGCCGATGTCGACGTCCGTGAGCGACAGCGACGACAGCGTCGCGTCCGCGCGCGCCGGGCGGATCGCCACCGTCGCCGCGCCCACCTCGGCGCCGTCGACCGTCGCCGCGATCCGCGCCTCCTCGCGCGCCTCCGCCGCGGCGTCGTCCTCGAGCGCCGCGAACACCGCCGTCGCCGACGACGCGCCCGCCGCCAGCGCGACCGTCGCCGGCAGCGCGTAGTCCGACGCCGAGACGTCGCCCGTCACCGCCAGCGACACCTCGCGCGCCGTCGCGTACGTCACCCCGTTGGCGACCGCCACCGTCACCGTCGACGACGCGCCCTCGACCAACTCCGTCGGCGACGCCGACACCGCGAACTGCGCCGCGTCGTCCTCGGCCACCGCCACCGTCGCCGACGACGGCGTGCCCACCGCGTAGCCGTCGCCCGCGACCAGCGTCACCGTCACCGTCCCGTCGCCCGACACCACCGCGTCGTCCGCCGTCGCCAGTTCCAGCGACGCCTCCGTCTCGCCGGGCGCGAACGTCGCCGACGACGGCGCCGCCGCAGCCAGCGCCGCGCCCGCGGCCGCCGTCTCCAGCGACACCGTCACCGCAGCCTCGCGCGGCCCGTCCAGCGACACCGCGAACGCCGCCGCGCCGCCCTCGGACACCGTCGCCGCCGTCGCCGACACCGTCGCCGTCGGCACGCCCACCTCGCGGCGCAGCGACACCGCCACGCGCACGCCGTCCGACGGACCGCTGAACACCCGGCCCGGGCGGTGCATGTAGCGCTCGTACTCCTCCCGCGGCTGCGGCGTCCACGTCCCCCACGTCGTCCAGCCGTTGGCGTCCGCCGTCTCCCCCACGAAGTCCGCCAGACGGTAGCCGTCCCAGTACCCCACGAGACCCGCCGCCGACGGCAGCACCGGCTGCGTCGCGAATGCGAACCCGCCGTCCTGGATCACCGCGAACGTCGTCAGCCGGTAGCGCGTCCCGTCCAGCTCGAACGCCGTCGCGTCCAGCGAACCCACGGGCGTGTACCACGTCTCGTCCATGTAGCCGGCGAAGTCCACGCGCAGCTCCACCATCGAAAACCCCCGCGAACCCAGCGTCATCGTCGTCGACAGCAGCGTCGCCTCGTCCGTGCCGACGGCCGGGTTGCCCGGCGCGCCCCACACCGGCACCGTCGCCGCGCTCGAGCCCGAGCGCACGCCGCGCTCCGCATGCACCGACACCGCCGCGCCGACGTCCGCCGCCGTCAGCACGTGCGTCGCGCCCGTCGCGCCCGGGATCTCGACGCCGTCGCGCAGCCACCGGTAGACGGTCTCCAGGCCGCGCGCCGGCACCGAGGTCGCCCCGACGCTGGACGCGGCGAGGCCCCCGACGCCGCCCGTGCCACGCGCCGTGCCCGCGTCCGGACCGGTCGCCGGCTCCGCGAACACCGCCGACAGCGTCGCGCCGAGCTGCGGCACGCCCTCCACGCGCAGCGCCGGCAGCGGCGGCTGGTCCGCCACCGTCACCGAAGCCGCGCCGATCTCCGCGCCGTCCAGGCTGGCCGTCACCGTCGCCGTCTCCGGCTCCTCGTCCACGTCGTCCGCCGCCGCCGCGAACTCCGCGAACGCCGACGACGCGCCCGCAGCCAGTTCCAGCGTCGCCGGCAGCGTGTAGTCGTCCGCGGAGACGTCGCCCGACACCGACAGCGCGATCTCCTGCGCCGCGGCGTAGGTCGTGCCGTTGGTGATCGACACCGTCACCGTCGACGCCGCACCCTCCTCGATCCGCGCCGGCTCGGCCGCCACCGCGAACGCCGCCTCGTCGCGGTCCGCCAGCGCCACCGTCGCCGTGCCGATCTCGGCGCCGTCGAGGCGCGCCGACACCGTCGCCGTCTCCGGCCCCTCCACGAGCTTGTCCGCCAGCGCCGCGAACGCCGCCGTCGCCGACGACGCCCCGGCCGCAAGTTCCACCGTCTCCGGCAGCGCGTAGTCCGACGCCTCCACGTCCCCCGACACCGTCAGCGCGATCTCCTGCGCCGCGGCGTAGGCGACGCCGTTCGTGATCGACAACGTCAGCGTCGACGTGGCGCCCTCGTCCATCGCCGCCGGCGCCGCCGCCACCGCGAACTGCGCCGCGTTGGCGTCGACGACGGTCACCGCGCCGATCGCGACCGTGGTCACCGGCGTCCCGCCGGTCGCCGTGACGGTCGCCGTCTCCGGCCCTTCCACGATCTCGTCGGCGAGCGCCTCGAACGCCACGCCCACCGACGACGCGCCCGCCGGAAGCACCACCGACGCCGGCAGCGCGTAGTCCGAGGCGTCGACGTCGCCGGACACCGACAGCGCGATCTCCTGCGCCGCGACGTACGTGACGCCGTTGGCGATCGACACCGTCAGCGATGACGTCGCGCCCTCCGCGACCTCCACGGGCGCCATCGTCGTGAACGTCGCCACCGTGCCGTCGACGACCGTCAGCGCCGCCGTGCCGATCTCGGCACCGGCCAGGCTGGCCGTCACCGTCGCCGCCTCCGACGGTTCGACCACCGCGTCGGCGAGCGCCTCGAACGCCGCGCTGGCGTACGTCGCGTACGCGGCCAGCGTCACCGTCGCCGGCAGCGCGTAGTCGCGCGCGTCGACGTCGCCCGACACCGTCAGGGCGATCTCCTGGGCGCGCACGAACGTCACCCCGCCCTCGACAGCCACGGTCACCGTCGCCGAGGCGCCCTCGGCCACGCGCGCCGGCTCCACGGACACCGCGAACGACGCCTGCTCGTCGTCGGTCACCGCGACCGTGGCCGAGGCCGGGATGCCGACCACGTAGCCGTCGCCCGCCAGCAGCATCGCCGTCAGCGTGCCGTCGCCGGACAGCACGCTGTCGTTCGCGGTCTACACGGTCAGGGTCGCCGTGGTCTCCCCGGCCGCGAAGGACACCGACTCCGGCACCGCCGCGGACAGCGCCGCGCCCTCGGCCGCCAGCGACACGGCCACCGACAGCGCCTCGGCGGACGGCGCCGACAGCGACACCGCGAACGACGCCGCGCTTCCTTCGCCCACCGACGCCGCGGTCGCCGCCACCGTGGCGGCCGGTTCGCTGCCGTGCGTCGCCGTCATCGTGTAGGTGCGCGTCGAGCCGTTGGCCGCCGTCACGGCGATCTCGATGTCCGTGCCGCCCGCGTCGACGTCCACCTGGTGGCCCGGCGCGTCGGCGTCCGCGTCCGGCGGCGTCACCGCCAGCGTCGCGCCCGCGGCGGGGAACGCCAGCACCCGTGCCCGCGCCACGCCGTTCGGCAGCCGCGCCTGGTAGCCCGTGTGCCGCGGCGAGAACGTCGGTGAGACCGTGGCGCCCTCCAGGCCCAGCCGCGTCAGCGTCGCGTTCGGCGACGGGTCGATCTCGTAGACGTAGATCTTGGCGTCCTCGCTGTCGGACACGTACATCAGTTCGCCGTCCGACCACAGCCCGGCCGGGTGGTCGTTGCCGCTCGTCTCGCGCGCCGGCAGCGCCCGCGGGGACGATGCGACGTCCTCGCGATCGGGATCTCCGGCCAGTCCGTCGAGCAATGTCGCCATGTCGATCGTGCGCACGTCCCAGGACTCGTCCCGCACGCCGAGGCGCGTGCCCGACCAGAGCGCCGTCCACAACGTCCGGCCGTCGCTCCACAAGGCCGCCGCGTCGTGGCGGATCTGTAAGCGCCGGTCCCCGACGCTGGTCAACCAGCCGAGTCGCCAGGCGCCGTCGGCGAGCCGGCGCACGCCGAGCCGCGTGCCCAGGTACACCGAGTTCCTGCAACCGTTCAGCCCGCAGTTGTCGCTGCCCGTCTCCTGGCTCGATATGAACATGAACTCGCCGTCGCTCCACAGCCCCTGCGGACGCAGCCAGTCTCCCGCCGCCCCAAGGTCCCGCGACGGCCGGCGGTCGCCGTCGGCCAGGCCGTACGCGAAGATCTTGAAATCCCCGCCGTCGGCCACCCACACCGTGTCGCCGTCCGACCAGACCCCGTTCGGATCGCCGTTGCCGGCCTCGGCGAGGGTCGCGATGTCCCGCGCCGGCCGGCGCGCGCCGTCCGCCAGCGCGTACGCGTAGAGCTTCTCGTCGGCGTCGTCCGCGACCCACAGCGTGTCGCCGTCCGACCAGATGCCGCGCGGGTCGCCGTTGCCCGCCGCGCTCAGCGTCTCGATGTCGGCCGGCGCGGTGCTCGCGCGGATCGTCAGCGTGGCGGTGCCGGACAGGCCCGAGCCCAGGCTCGCGGTGACGTGCAACTGCTCCTCGGCCTCCGCCCGGCTGTCGCGCACCGCCTTGACGGTCGTCGACAGCGACGACGTGTGGGAGAGCAGCGGTACGCGGTAGGCCGGCACCTCGTAGTCGTTCGCCTGCGCGCCGGGGCCGGAGAACGCGAGCTGCACGGGCCGCTCCTCGCGGAACGCGAATCCGCCCGGCAGGGCCACCCTCAGCCGCGCCTTCCCGCCCTCGGAGACCTCGGCCGGCTGGAAGGCCACCTCGAGCGCGGCGGTCGTGCTGCCGCGGTAGACGTCGACCCCGTACCTGGCCACGCGGGTGCCGCGCCGCACGAAGACGTCCAGCCGGGTGAATCCCTCCGCCAGGTCCACCTGGTGGCCGTCCGTGTCCGCGTCCGCGTCGGCCGGCACCACCTCGACGGCCGCGCCGGCCAACGCCGTCGCGACCACGGCGGCGCGCAAGGGGCCGGACGGGAGCAGCACGGCGTACTCGTACGTGCCCCGCGCCAGCCCCACGCCGACGCCAGCCACCGACAACCCGGTCAGGTCGAGCGGAGCGGACGGTCCGAACCCCTCCTCGCGTCCCCACTGGCCGGCGGAGTAGGTGCCGCCGGGCTGCGGCAGCGGCACGACGACGAAGTCGGAGCCGTCCGCGGGAACCAGCCATGCGTGGACGCCGTCCGACCACAGCCCCGCCGGCTTCGGCGTGCCCGACGGCGGCACGACGTCCCACTTGGCGGCCGGTCCCGACGGCTCGTACGCGTACGCCCTGCGGTCCTCGCCGTCCGCGACCCACAGCCGCGGCCCGTTCGACCAGAGGTCCACCGGGTCGGCGTTGTCCGTCGCGAGGCGCAGGTCCCGGGCCGCCCGGCGGGTCCCGTCCACCAGGTCGTAGGCGTAGAGGTGCGCGTCGTCGCCGTCGGCGACCCACACCGTCTCGTGGTTGGACCACAGCCCGGTCGGCGCGGCGTTGGCCGCGGCCAGCGCGATGTCGCGGCCTGCCAGCGCCGCGCCGTCGGCGAGCCGGTAGGCGTGCAGCCGGCCGCTGTCCTCGTCGGCCACCCAAACGACGCTGCCGTCCGACCACAGCCCCGTCGGCGCGTCGTTGTCGGCCGCGAGCGTCAGCGTGCGCCCGAGCGACTCGCCGGTGCCCAGCCGGTACGCCCGCAGCACGCCGCCGTCGGCGTCGGTCGTCCACAGCATCGCGCCGTCGGACCACGCGCCCGCGGGCGCGCCGGCGGCCCCGCCCTCGGCCAGCACGAAGCGCACGGCGCGCGGCCGGCCGGGCGCGCCGCCCAGTTCGGGCTTGGGGTACGGCGTCGCCGTGAGGTAGTACGCGCCGGTCCGCGCGGGCGTGCCGAAGTCGACCACGAACGGTCGCGCGCTGCTCGCGCCGCGCTGCGTCGACCCGGTGCCCTCCGCCGCGAGCTCCAACGCGACGCTGCCGACGCCCGGACCGGCGTCGGCGCGCGCCGCGAGGGTGACGCCCGCCGCCGGGCGGCCGAACACGCCGCCCTCGACGATGTCGCCGAGCACCGCGCCGGTCCGCGCGTTCACGAGCGCGAGTCCCGAGACCTCGCCGGGCACGGGCGCGGGCGCGGCCCCGCGCTCCCGCAACGCGGCACATGCGTCGCCGTACGCCGCCCACAACAGAGCGCGCCGCGACGAGAAGTAGAACTCCGGGAGCGTCGAGTCGATCGACAGGGTCTGGCGCTCGTACCCGGTGTTCCACCGCGACCGGTTCCGGGCCAGCGTCGCCGACGGGTACGCGGAGAGCTCCCCGCGCAGCATGTCGAGCAGCGAGGCGTGCTCACCGAGCGCCTCCGCCACTCGGGCGTCGCGCCGGTACAGGTCGTCCAGCACGAAGAACCTGAACGCGCGCCCCCCGCCGCCGCCGGCGTAGCCGAGGAAGGCGTCGTTCGAGGACAGTTCGCCGCCCTGCACCAGGTCGCCGGTGTCGGCGCGCACGGCGATGTTGTGCTCGTCGAGGCGGAAGTAGCGCGCCATGCCCCAATAGTCCGCGCGGCACACCACGTCGCGCACCGCCGTCGCGTAGTCCGCGCGCCCGCGCAGCCGCTCCGCCAGCACGCGTTCGTGCCGCAACGCGAGGATGTTGGTGGACTCCCGCATGGCCGCGTAGGTCCGCACGCCGTCGCCGGCGCCGCGCATGCTTCTGTCCGCGCCCACGCCCGGGGCGGGGCGGGCGTCCGAGAACGTCAGCGGCGCCAGCCGCGCCTTGGTCGAACGCGCCGCGCGCTCCGTCGCGGCGCGTGCCGGCGGGATGGGTACCCGAACCCGCATCATCCCGAGCACGTCGTACCTGTCGACGGCGTGCAGTTCCCCCTCCGTGCCCGCCCACTGCTCCTGCTGGCCCCACAGCGGCTTGCCGAACGCCCCGTGGCACGACGCGCACGCCGCCGGGTGCCGGATCGTCGGTTGCGCGCCGCCGAAGTCGATGATGCCCGCCGCCCAGCGGTCGCCGACCGCCTCGAGGAACTCCACCGACTCGCCGATCACCGAGTCCCCGTCAACCGCCCAGGCGAACACCATGTCCGCGCCCGCGCCCCACGACACGACCCGCGGGGCGTCGTGGGAGATGGCCTCCGGGAACAGCGCCTCGGACTCGT
Source organism: Candidatus Azotimanducaceae bacterium (assembly GCA_965203685.1). Lineage (GTDB taxonomy): Bacteria > Pseudomonadota > Gammaproteobacteria > Pseudomonadales > Azotimanducaceae > VXYL01. The sequence goes on along the minus strand of OZ241908.1, from coordinate 1,492,077 downwards.
AGACCAGCGCGAAGTTGCTGCGGTGGAAGCGCGGCAGCGCCGCCACGAAGGCGTCCACGGTGCCGATGCCGTGCTCGCGCAGGTGCGCCAGCACCGAGGCGCGGGTCGGGTCCTCCGGCAGCCGCGGCACCGCCGCCGTCGCGTCGCGGGCCGGCGCCCGGCGCACGGTCACCGTGTAGGTCCGCGTCGTCTCGCCGTCCGCGGCGGCGACCGTCGCCGCCACTTCCGTCTCGGCGCCCGCGGCGAGGGCGACCTGGTGGCCGGCCGTGTCCGCGTCGTCGTCCGCAGGCGTGATCGACACCGCCGCGTCGGCGTGCGCCGCGAGCGCCGCCACCGTGGTGGACGCCACGTGCGCCGCGGCCGCGCCCGCGTAGTCCGTGCGTGCGCCGTGGAACGCCCCCATGCGCACGCCGCCGAGCGCCAGCGAGCGCAGGCTCGCGTCCTCGTCCGCCGCGGGACGCGTGATCGCGACGGTGTAGGCCGTCTCCCCGGCCACGGTCACCGTCGCCGTCGTGGTGCCGTCCGCGGTCAGCGCCACCTGGTGGCCCGCCGCGTCCTCGTCGCTGTCCTCCGGGGCCATCGCCACCGCGTCGTCCCCCGCCGCCGTCGCGGCCACGGTGGCGGTCGCGACGTCGTGGGCGACCTCGACCCCGTACTCGAGAACCGCCGGGAAGAAGCCCGGCACGCCGACGCCGTTGACGGCGAGGCCGACCAGTCCGTTCTCCGGCGCGCGCCGCTCCACGGCGACCCTGTAGACGCCGCCGCCGTCCACCGCGACCTCGATGGCGGCGCCGCGGCGCACGTCCACCTGGTGGCCGGCCGTCTCTTCGTCCGCGTCCGCCGGCGTGATCGCCACCGCCGCGTCGCCGGGTGCGCGCGCGGCCACGGTCACGTTCTCGACCCCGGCGGCGACCTCCACCCGGTAGCGGAGAACCGACGCCGAGAAGCCGAGCTCGGCGCCGCTCACCGTCAGGTCCTCCAGCAGGCCGCCGCCGGCGAAGCGGTAGCCGTAGACGTCGTCGCCCCAGTCCGCCACCAGGAGCGAGCGTCCGTCGGACCAGAAACCGGTCGGCTGGCCGTTGTCCGCAACGAGTTCGAAACCCTGGTCGGACGAGGGCTCCCGCGTCGCGAAGTCGTACGCGAGCACGTTGCGGGCGTGCGCGACCCACAGGAGGCGGCCGTTCGACCACACCGCGCCCGCCGCGCCGGCGTCCGCCGCCGCCGGCGCGAAGTCCCGGGCGGGCAGCCGCGTGCCGTCGGCCGCGTACGCGCGGAGGGCGCTCTCGCCGGAATGCCCGACCCAGAACGTCTCGCCGTCCGACCACAGGCTCGTCGCCCCGTAGGCCCCCACGCCGGTCAGGTCGCGCTCCGCCGCCCGCGCGCCGGTCGCGAGCGTGTAGGCGTAGGCGCCGCCCGCGAAGTCGAGCACCCAGAGCAGCGTGCCGTCCGACCACGCCCCGGTCGGCGCGGCGTTGGCCGACGTCGCGAACTCGCTGCCGGTCTGTCGCGTGCCGGTCGCGGCCGCGTAGGCGTAGACGTGGCGGTCGCGGTTGTCCACGACCCACACGGTGCCGCCGTCGGAGAAGATTCCCATGGGGTCGATGTTGCCGGCGGCGGCCAGCGTGTCGATGTCGGCGTCCGCGTCGCGCACCACGGCCCAGGACGACGCCGCGAACAACGCCGCGGCAACGCAGGCGTAGCGCACGGCCCAGCGGCGGCGCCCGTCGGCTTTCTTCTTCTTTCGGGCCCACGCCCGGTCCGCCACGTTCGCCATCGCACGCCCCGCCTCGTGTTGTTCTTGCCGAGACCGTAGTAGCGGCGGCCCGGTCTGTCAACGGCTGCCGCGGCCTTCCGTCGCCAGCCTGCCGGCCCGCGCCGTGCGCCCCGCAGCGCGGGTCCGGCGGCGCGGGTCCGGCGGCGCCGGCCACGTTAGGCCACGACGAAATTCATGCCTGAGAGACAACTGCATTCGTTCGCGCGCACAGGTGCGAACGGCCCGGCCAGGGCGTCGCGGCGTCGCCACGCTCGGCCCCGCCGCCCCGCCAGCCGGCCACGCGGACGGGCGCCGACCACCCCCCGCAGGCGCAGGACCGGCGGTCGCGGATCCGCCACCGGCGTGCGCCGTGCCCCGTGTTTGTCGTGCATGCACGACAGTTTTTTCGTCCCTGAGAGATAGAGATATTGCCTCAAACCGTCCCTCCCGTCCCCGCAAGCCCCGGGCCGGGCCACCGGCGTCGGGCCGCCGTCCTGCGCGAGGTGGACCGGCGTCGCCAACTCCGCGCGCCAGGTCGCCGGGGAGTCGCGGCCAGCGGCGGCCCCGCACCCGACACCTGCGGTCCGCGCGGCCTTGCACCCCCGCGCCGTCGGTGGCGCGCGAGCACCCCGCGCGCCGGGCCGGGACGCGGCTAGCCGGACTGGCCGACCCTCTCGGCCAGCTGCCCGATGCGCGTGGAGATCCTCCCGAGCAGCCGCGCCAGGTTGGCCCGGTTGCGGTCCCCGTCGTCCAGCCGCGTCCACACCATCTCGCGCACCGCGTCGCGCACGGTGCGGTCCATCTGGTCCGCGATCCAGTCCTTGTCGTCCTGCGTCAGCGCCATGTTCCGCGACACCCTTTTCCGTTGGCTACGGCCCGGCATCCTACCACCGCGCGCCGTCCCCCGATCGACGTCCGCCGCCGCGCCGGCCCGCGCCGCCGGCCACGAACCCGGCCCCCCACGCGAGGTGCATCGTCGCGAGCGCCAGCGGCAGCAGCGCCGCACCCGGGCGGCGGCGCAGCCCGGCCGCCGCCGCGGCGCCGGCCAGGAGCGCCGCGTAGCCCGCCGGACAGGCGGCGGCGACGGCGAGCAGCAGTGGCCCGGCGCGCGGGGCCAGGGCCGGGGCCAGCGCGCCGGCGGTTCCGGCCCAGCCGGTCGCCGCGAGCGCGACCGACGCCGCGAGCGCGGCGAGCAGCAGCGGTGCCGCGAGCTGGCGCGGGCGCAGCGAGCGCGGATGGCGCGCGAGCACCGCGCGCTTCCAGCGGCCGTAGTCGAAGTACTGCCGGGCGAGCGCGCGCACGCCGGCGCGCGGGCGGTAGTCCACGGCCAGCGCCGGGTCGAACCACACGGTGCCGCCGCGCCGGCGCAGGCGCCAGTTGAGCTCGTAGTCCTGGTTGCGGGCGAGCGTCTCGTCGAAGCCGCCGGCGGCCTCCAGCGCCGCGCGCCGGTAGACGCCGAGGTAGACCGTGTCCACCGGGCCGGCCGGGCCGCCGATCCGGTAGCGGGCGCCGCCCGAGCCGAGGCGGCTGCCCATGGCGAGCGCCACGGCGCGCCCGAACGGCGTGGTCCCCGCCGCCCGCTGGCGGCCGCCGACGTTCACCGCCCCGGTCCGGGCGAGCGTCGCCACGGCCCGCGCCAGGTAGCCCGGCGGCAGCACCGCGTGCGCGTCGCAGCGCGCCACCACCGGGTGGCGCGACGCCGCCAGCGCGCGGTTCAGGCCCGCCGACGTGCCGCCGCCCGGGTTGGGCACCACGCGCACCTCCGGGAACAGCCGACGCACGAGGTCCGCCGTCGCCGGCGTCGCGGATCCGTCGGCGACCACCACCTCCAGCGGCGCGCCGTAGTCCTGCGCGAGCACCGACGCGAGCGCCGCCGGCAGCGTGTCGTGCGCGTCGCGCGCCGGCACCACCACCGACGCCGGCGGCAGGGCGTCGTCCGCGGGCGGGCGCGCGACCGATGCGCCGTCCCCCGCCGCCGTGCTCAGAACGTGTAGCCGAAGTGGTCGATGTCGCGCGCGAAGCGCCGCGCCACGAGCTCGCGCGTGCGCGGCGTGTAGAGCTCGCGGTAGCGCGCCGCGGGCGAGCGCCGGTTGACGTTCAGGCGCAGCGGCGCCAGCGCCACGCGGCCGTCGGTCAGCGCCGCGATCTCCTCGGTCGCCTGCGCGAACTCCTCGAGCTTGTAGACGTAGTCCATGACCACCGCGCCGTGCTCGTCGCACAGCCAGTCGAGCTGGCAGCGGTGGCGCGTCGGGTTCACGCAGTTGTCGCTGGCGTTGACGTGGTGCTCCAGGAACCGCTCGAACGGCATGTCGCGCGTCCGCCGCCGCGACCACAGCGACACCGCGCGCGCCCACGGGTTGCGCACCGCGGCGAACTTGAACAGCCCCGCGAACGTCGCCGACGCCTGCGCGCGCACGTCCGCGTCGGTCGGCGCGTCGGGGTTCGGGTAGGTCCGGTTGCGGCCGAGCGCTGCGCACAGCGCCAGCGTGTACATCGCGTCGCGCACCTGGACGATGTCCAGGTGCGGATTCGGGATCAGCGGCGCGCCGCGCTGGCGCAACTGGCGGCGCACGCTCGTCGTGCCGTTCTTCGGGATCGAGATGAACACCACCCCCCGCTCCAGGTCCACCGCGCGGTTGAGGATCGTCGGCGGGCCCCAGCGCTGGCGCACCCGGTGGCGCACGCCGCGCAGCACCCGCCGCACGCCGCGCGACCCGGCCGCGGCCGCGGCGCTGGGCCAGCGCCCCGTTGCCGCCATCAGGGCGCCCGCCGCAGCCGGCCGGCGAGGGCGACCCGGCAGGGCGCCGGGGCCGACGCGGTACCCGTGCGCGTGGTCGCCGCAGTCAACTGCGGGCGGGGACGGCCGCGTACCGGGCGGGCGGTCCGTCTCGTCGGGTGCAAGAGCAAGTTGGCCGGGTCGACGCCCGGATCGGCATGTCGCGGCATCGCACGCCCCGCCTCGGTCCCTTTGCCGGGACTGTAGTTCCGGGGGCGCGGGGGGTCAACGGCTCTCGTGCCGTCGCGTGCACTGCAGCATCCGGTCGGCGCGGCGCGCCAGCCACGCCCGGGCCAGGGTCGAGAGGCGTCGCGCGGCGCCGAGGGGGGGACGCGGGTCGAGCGCGAGCGCGGTGCCGCGGCGGAGCAGGGCCAGCCACCGCCGCCGCGCCTCCTCCGGGGTCAGCGCCGTGCCGCGGCGCGCAGCCGCGTCGGCCGCGAGGGTGCGCCAGCGCGAGCGCAGGTCGGCGTGCGCGGCGCGCACGCGCGAGCCCGGCCGCAGCGGCGGGGCGCGGCGCATGGCGTCCAGGAGGGCGGGGTCCGCGTCGATGGCCAGCACGCGCTCGGCGGCCTCCTCCAGGGACGCGAACGCGTGGCAGTTCACGAACGCGTCCGGGTTGTAGTACTCGGCGATGCGCGGGCAGCCCCAGTAGACGGGAACGCTGCCCGCCGCCAGCGCGTGCACGATCTTCTCCGTCACGTAGTGTTCGGCGGACGTGTTCTCGAACGCCACCGTGAACCGGTACGAGGCGAGGTAGTCGAGCTTGGCCGGCACGCCGGGCGCCAGCGGCGCGGCGTTGCGCAGCACGCGCCCGGGGCAGTCCACGCGCCGGCGGCGCGTCAGCATGCGCACGAACGCCTCGCGCACGGCCGTCCCCGGCGTCGCGGCGTTCCTCGCCACGAAGTTGCAGAACCGCGTCTTCGGCCGCGCCCACAGCCCGCTCGGGTCCAGCGCCTCGCGGGCGGCGAGGTGCGCGCGCAGCGCCGGCGCGTGCCAGTAGCGCTCGTGGCGGCAGTTGCGCCCCGCCGTCGGCGCGAACGAGAACACGGCGTCGAGGTCGGCCGCGTTCGCCGCCGGGTCGGCGCCGATCTCGCCGTAGTGGGCGACCAGCAGCGGCCGCCAGCCGAACCGCCGCCGGGCGCGGGCGATGCGCAGCTGCACGCCGAGCGGCGTCCGCCACCCCGTCGCCAGCGCCACCACGTCCGGGTCGTCGGCGACGTCCACCGCGGCGCAGTCGTCCGGCAGGAAGCAGCGGTCGAGGATCGCGCCCGCCTCGGCGTGGATGCGCAGCACGCGGCCCGGGCCGTGCGCGCCGGCGCTCGCGCCCGCCTCCCCCGGCCGCCCCGCGGCCGCACGCGACCCGTCCCGGGGCGCGGTCGCCGGTCCGCTCACCGGTCCCGCCCCCGCGCCCCGGCGTCGCGCGCCGGCCAGAACGCCCACGGACCGCAGTCGCCGGGCCGGCGGCAGGCGCGCACGCGGTAGGCCGGCGGGCGCGTACCCGGCGCCGCGCGCACGGTCAGCGAGTCGCGCCCCGGCGCCCACGCGTGCAGCACGCTGCGCCAGCGGCCGGACGGCGCCCGCGCGCGCACGACGTGGTAGCCGCTGCCCGCCACCGGCCGCCAGACGAGCTCGTGGCCGCCCCCCGCGAGCGGCCGCACATCGAGCGGCCCCGGGGCCGCGAGCGGTTTCGGGAACAGCGCCCGCCGCGGCGCCAGCGCGCGCGCCCGGTCGCGGGCCGCGCGCGCGGCCCCGGCGTGCTTCGGCTCGGTCGACGCCACCACGGCGTGCATGCGCGCGGCGGCGTGCGCCACCCGCCAGTCGGTGGGCGCGGCCGCGAGCGCCGCCGCGGCTTCGCGCGCCGTCCACGCGTAGAGGCGCAGCGCGCGGGTCCGGTCCGCGCGCCGCAGCCGCGGCCAGTCGACGGCCAGCCGCTCCATGCGGTGGCGCCGGTGGCCGTTGGCGAGCGGCGCGAACGCGGCGATGCCGGCCGCCGCCGGTCGCCACGCCCACGGCCCGCTGGTCACGGCGCGCACGTCGGCGGCCGCCAGCACCGCGCGGTGCGTGCCGAGGCCCGCCAGCGCCAGCGCCGCCGCGGCGGCGCCCAGCAACGCGCGCACGCCCGTGCGGCGCAACGCGCCCGACCACGCCGCCGCCAGCCGCACGGGCAGGCGCGGCGCGCGCCGCGGCGCGCCTGCGCCGTCCTCCAGCCGCGCCGCGAACGCGAACAGCAGCGCCGCCTGCAGGGACCCGGCGGCGGTGTCGAACAGGGTCTGCGTCTGCACCAGCGTCGCGGCGAGCGCCGCGGCGGCGAACAGCACCCACGCGCGCTCGGCGCCGGCGGTCGAGCGCGCCGCCCGCCACAGCGCCGCGAACGCCGCCGACCACAGCGCCAGGTACGCCGCCAGTCCCGCCGCGCCGGTGGTCGCGGCCACCTCGACGAGCTGGCCGTGGGCATGGTCGTGGGCCTCGGAGGTCGCTGCGTAGCCCTGCCCGAAGCGCCCGAACACCGTGCCGAAGTTCTCCGGCCCCCAGCCGAGCAGGGGCCGCTCGGCGAACCCGGCGAGGCCCGCCCGCCACGCCGCGAGCCGGCTCCGCACCGACGGCTCGGCGAGGTGCGCGCCGGCCAGCAAGCCGCCGACGCGGCTGTCCGCCGTCGACGCGCGCCTCTCGGCGTCCGCCGCGCGCGTCCCGGCGGCGCCGGCGGCGAGCACCAGCGCGGCCAGCACGCCGACGGCGGCGAGGCGAGCCCTGCCGCGCCCGAGCAGCGCGTAGCCGACGGCCAGCGCGCCGCCGGCCGCCGCCAGCCCGAGGACCGCGCCGCGCGAGCTCAGCCCCACCGCCGCGAGCAGCAGCGCCGCCGCCGCCGCCCACGGCGCGGCGGCCGCCGCCCGGGCCGGCCACGGCACGTCCCGCTCCGCCCCCAGCGCGCGGGCCGCGAGCCCCAGCGCCAGGACGGCGTTGGCCATCGCGTAGCCGCCGAGGAAGGTCGGGTTGCCGAGCGGCCCGGACGGCCGCCCGCCGCCCGCGCGCACGCCGGCGCCGTAGTGGGGCGCCTCCCACCCCAGCGCCTGGGCCGCCGCCAGCGCGGCCAGCGCCGCGGCGACCGCCGTCCCGACGCCCAGCAGCAGCCGCCATTGCGTGCCGGTGCGCAGCACCGACGCCAGCACGAGCGCGAACGCGCACCAGTGCGCGCGGTCCACGAGGCCCTGCATGCGCTCCCAGTTGGACCACAGGCTGCGCTGCCAGTCCACCCCGGCGGCCGCCGCGGCCAGCGCCACGGCGAGCCCCGCGCCGAGCGCCACCAGCACCCACGACCGCGGCGGCCGGTAGCGCGGCTCGACGAGCGCCAGCGCCGCCCACAGCGCGACCACGATCTCGATCAGCGCGCGCGAGTAGAGCGCCTTGCCGACCACGTACGGGAACACCGTCGACCACGTCACGACGAACGGCGTCAGCAGCACGAGGCCGGCCCCGGCCAGCACCGCGCCGCGCAGCACGCGGGCCGCCGTCCCGGCGTCCGGCGCCGGGGTCCGCCCCCGCGTCAACGTCCGCCCCGCGTCGCCGCCGACGCCGGCACACGGGCCGGGGCCGGCTCGACCGCGGCGCCGGGATGCCGCCGCCTTGCCACGCCAGCCGCCGCAGACGATCGGCGATCGCGCAGCCCCGGTCCGCGATTCATGCCGGTTCGCGGCGCGCGCCGTCGCGGCGCAGGCCGCGCGCGCCGCCGCCCTTCCCGGCGCGGGGCCGGCGTCGGGACCGCGCGGGCGTCCGCGGGCTGCGCACCGGCGCCAGGAAGCCGGCGCCCCAGGCGAGGTGCATGACCGCGAGCGGCCACGCCATGGCGAGCGCCGCGGCCGAGCGGCGGCGCAGCGCGGTGCGGGCCGCCTCCGCGGCCAGCGCGGCGAGCCAGGCGGCCGGCAGAACGACGCCGGCGAGGCCGGTGCCGGCGAGGCCGGTGCCGAGGCCCGCGGCGCCGGCGACGCCGAGCGCGGCCGACGCGGCCAGCCCGGCCACCAGCGCCGGCGGCGCGAGCTGCCGCGGGCGCAGCGAACGCGGTGCGCCGCGCACCACCACGCGCTTCCAGCGTCCGTAGTCGAAGTACTGCCGCGCCAGCGCGCGGGTGTGCGGCCGCGGCCGGTAGAGCACCGACAGGCCCGGGTCGAACCACACCGTGCCGCCGCGCTGGCGGATGCGCCAGTTGGTCTCGTAGTCCTCGTTGCGCTGAAGGCCGGCGTCGAAGCCGCCCGCGGCGAGGAGCGCGTCGCGCCGGAACGCGCCGAGCGGCACGGTGTCCACCGGGCCCGGCGGCCCGCCCACGCGGTGCCGCGCGCCGCCGTTGCCGAGCGGACTGTCCATCGCCGCCGCCACCGCGCGCTCGAACGCCGTGCGGCCCGCGGCGCGCAGGCGGCCGCCGACGTTGGCGGCGCCGGTGCGGGCGAGCGTCTCCACGGCGCGGCGCACGTAGTCGGGCGGCAGCGCGCAGCGCGCGTCGCAGCGCACGACCACCGGGGCCGCCGTGGCGGCGAGCGCGGCGTTCATGCCCGCCGCCGCGGAGCGCCCGGGGTTCGGCACCACGTCCACGCCCGGCAGCGCGGCGCGGGCGGCGGCGGTCGTGGCGGCGTCGGTCGAGGCGTCGGCGACGACCACCTCGAGCGGCCCCGCGTAGTCCTGCGCGGCGACGGAGCGCAGCGCCGCGGGCAGCGCCCAGGCCTCGTCGCGCACGGGCATCAGCACCGCCACCGCCGGCCACGCGCCGGGCGTGCCCGGTGCGCGGCGGGCCTCAGCGGTCGCCGGCATGGCGCGCGTACCAGGCGTAGGTGGCCGCGAGGCCCTCGCGCAGGCCGATGCGCGGCTGCCAGCCGAGGCCCGCGGCGCGCGAGACGTCGAGCAGCTTGCCGGGCACGCCGTCGGGCCGCGACGCGTCGAAGTCGAGGCGGCCCGCGAAGCCGGTGACGTCGCGCACCAGCCGGGCCAGTTCCGCGATGCTCACGTCGTACCCCGCGCCGACGTTGAGCGGCGCCGCGCCCGCGTAGCGCTCGAGGGCGAGAACCGCCGCCCGCGCGAGGTCGTCGACGTGGAGGAACTCCCGCCGCGGCGTTCCCGTGCCCCACACCGTCACCGACTGCGCGCCGTCGCGCCGCGCCTCGTGCATGCGCCGCAGCAGGCCGGGGACGACGTGGCCGGCGTCGTCGAAGCGGTCGCCGGGACCGTAGAGGTTGCACGGCATCACCGAGACGAAGTCGCAGGCGTACTGGCGGCGGTACGCCTCGCAGAGCTTGATGCCGGCGATCTTGGCCACCGCGTAGCCTTCGTTGGTCGGCTCGAGCGGCCCGGTCAGCAGGGCCGTCTCGGCGATCGGCTGCGGCGCCTCGCGCGGGTAGACGCAGCTCGATCCCAGGTAGACGAGGCGCGCCACGCCGACGCGGCGCGCGGCCTCGATCACCGCGGCGGCGATGGCCAGGTTGTCGTAGAGGAACTCCGCCGGGCGCGCGACGTTCGCGGCGATGCCGCCGACGCGGGCCGCCGCCAGCACCACGGCCTCCGGCCGGGCGTCGGCCAGCCACGCCTCCGCCTCGGCCTGGCGGCGCAGGTCGACGCCCGGCCACGGCGCCGTCAGCACCAGCGCGCCGCGGGCGGCGAGCACGCGCGCCACCGCGGCGCCCACCATGCCGGCGTGCCCGGCGACGAAGACGCGGCGCCCGGCGACCGGAAACAGCATGCGCCCGTCAGCCACGGCGCCACGCTCCGCCGTTCGCGGGCGGGCCGCACTGCCGCACCTCGGAATGCGGACGTGGACGTCCGCGTACCGCGCCGCGTTCCCGGGCCGCGCTCAAAACGCGTAGCCGAAGTGGTCGATGTCGCGCGCGAAGCGCCGCGCCACGAGCTCGCGCGTGCGCGGCGTGTAGAGCTCGCGGTAGCGCGCGGCGGGCGAGCGCGGATTGGCGTTCAGCCGCAGCGGCGCCAGCGCCACGCGGCCGCCGGTCAGCGCCGCGATCTCCTCGGTCGCCCGCGCGAACTCCTCGAGCTTGTAGACGTAGTCGACGACGACGGCGCCGCGCTCGTCGCACAGCCAGTCGAGCTGGCAGCAGTGGCGCGTCGGGTGCACGCAGTTGTCGCTGGCGTTGACGTGGTGCTCGAGGAACCGCGCGAACGGCATGGCGCGGGTCGCGCGCCGCGACGGCATGTCGCGCGTGGCCGGGCGCGACCACAGGGACACCGCGCGCGCCCACGGGTTGCGCACCGCGGCGAACTTGAACAGCCCCGCGAACGTCGCCGACGCCTGCGCGCGGACGTCCGCGTCGGTCGGCGCGTCGGGGTTCGGGTAGGTCCCGTTGCGGCCGAGTGCCGCGCGCAGCGCCAGCGTGTACATCGCGTCGCGCACCTGGACGATGCCGAGGTGCGGATTCGGGATCAGCGGCGCGCCGCGCTGGCGCAACTGGCGGCGCACGCTCGTCGTGCCGTTCCTCGGGATCGCGATGAACACCACCCCGCGGTCCACGTCCACCGCCTCGTTGAGGATCGTCGGCGGGCCCCGGCGCAGCCGCACCCCGCCGAGCGCCCGCCGCATGCCGCTGCATCCCGCCATCAGGGCGCCCGCCGCAGCAGCCGCCCGGCGACGCGGAGCGGCGCCGCGGCCCGCCGCCGCAGGCGCCGCAGCGCCGCCTCGCGCCGTGCCGCCCGCGCCGCGGTGCCGCGCGCGCACGGGGCGCCGCCGTATCCGAGGCGCGCCATCGTCGCGCCGTTGACGGCGTCGAAGAGGCGCAGCTCGGACGGTCCCAGCGCCGCGCGCCAGTCGCACGGCGCGGCCCGCACCCAGCGCCCGTCGGCGGCGGCGAGCGCCCGGCGGTCCGGCAGCGTGCGGCCGAGCGCCGGCCGCCCCAGGAATCCCGACAGCGCCGCCAGCGTCGCCGGCAGGTCGGCGGCCATCGACTCGTAGCGCAGCAGCAGCGTGTCGCGGCGTTCCCAGGCCCGCCAGCGCTCCACGTGCGCGCCCCACGGGCCGGCGAAGGTCGCGCCGGCGGCGACGTCGCGCAGCGACCGGCGGCGGCCGCCGTACTCCCACAGGCTCACCGTCGCCGCGCGCCCGTCCCGGACCACGTAGATCGCCGGCGCCGCGTCGCGCGGCGCGCCGTGGGTCTTGACGAGGCGCGGCGCGCCGGGGGCCGTCCCCGGCGGCAGCGCCGCGCCCGCCTCGTAGTGCCCGGCGTGGGCCTCGAGCACCGCGTTGCCGCCGAGGTCGTCGCGGTACACGCTCGTCGACGGCAGCGCGAAGCAGCGCCACAGCACGATGCGCAGCAGCGTGCTGCCGCTGCGCGGGTACGACGCCAGCCAGATGCGCGGCGCGGCGGCGGCGGACGCGCGCGTCACGGCAGCGCCGCCGCGGGCGGGGCGAGTGCCGGGTCGATGCCCGCCAGCGCCGGGTGCCAGCCCGCGCGCACGCACTCGGCGCCGGCGAGGAAGTCGTCGTCGGCCGCCGCCCAGGCGTGCCCGGCGCCGTGGCGCACCGCCAGGTAGCCGAGGCCGTGCGTGCGGTACACGCCGCCGCCGGCGCGCGCCACGTCCGCAACCAGCGCCTGGTCGACGGCGCACGCCACGCGCCGCCAGCCGCCGACCCGCGCGAGCTCGTCGCGGGCCATCAGCAGCGTGCCGCCGGCCACGGTCCGCGACCAGGTCTCGGCGGGCACGGGGCGCTGGCGCACGGTGCGCCCGCTGCCCGCCAGGTACGCGGCGCACGCCGTCTTGCCGAGCAGGGCCGCGCCCGAGTACTCGTGCGCCAGCACGAGGTCGCGGACGTGCTCGGCGCCGTACACGTCGTCGTCGTCCATCTTGGCGACGAGCGCGCCGCCGGCGGCCTCGCCCGCGGCGTTCAGCACCGCGCCGAGCGGCAGCGCGGCGTCGAGGCGCAGCACGGTCGCCGGCACGGCCAGCCCGGCGAGCGCCGCGGCCACCGCGTCCTCGGCGAACCCCGGCCCGTGCAGCGCGAGCACCAGTTCGAGGCGCGGCCAGCCCTGCCGGGCGACGTTCGCCAGCGCGTCGCAGAGCCACGCGGGACGGCGCGTCGCGAGCAGCACCGATACCGTCGGCGGTGCCGGCGGCGCCGGCACCCCGGCCGCCGCGCACACCTGCCGGGCACGGGCGCGCAGGCCGTGGGCGTCGAGCGCGGCGCGGCGCATGCGCACGCTCAGCGCCTCCCGCGCCGCCGCCGTGCCGGTGCGGATCGGCGCGCGCACGAGTGCCCACAGCTCGGCGCCGAGCAGCGGCGCGAGCGCCGGGTCGGCGTCGGCGACGTGCACCGGCACCCCCCACGCCGCGATCCGCGCGAGCGCGCCGGCGCGCGACGCGGGATCGGCGTGGAACGCCGCGACGTCGACGACGTGGTGGCAGCGGAGCAGCGCCTCCCGGTCCGCGGCGGCCGCCTCGCGGTGCGCCGCCACGCCGTCCGGCAGCAGGCGGCGCGGACCGAGGGCGGCGACGCGCGGCTCGACGTCGCGCACCCAGCCGACGGGGTTGTCCCGCGCCGGATCCAGGGCCGGCACGGCCAGCCCCGGCGCCTCGTCGAGCGCCACCACCGGCGCCCGGGCGCGCGCGGCGAGCGCCCGGGTGTCCGCCAGCACCGCGTCGGCGTGGCCGCCGAGCCCGTGCGCCACGCGCGACGAGGCCCGGAACGCCGCCCGCGCGGCCGGCCCCAGCGTGGCGATCTCGGCCCCCAGCGCCGGGTCTCCCCGCGGCGGCGGCGCGGCCCGCGGGCGCGCGGACGCGGGCCACGGCCGGCCCGGTTCGCGCAGCCGCCAGCGCGCCGCGCCCGCCAGCCAGCCGAGGAAGCGCCACGCGGTGCGCGGGCCGCGCACGTGGCGCGCCTCGGCCAGCACGCGCGCCGCGGCGGCGGCCGCGCCGCGGGCCGCCGGCACCGTGGTCCGCGGCGCTCGCCTCGCCCGGCGGCGCCCGGTGCCGCGCAGCAGCTTCGCCGCGTCGAGCGCGCGCACGTCGCCGAAGTCGGACGCGGGGCGCCCGGTGCGGCGCGCGCGGTGCACCGCCCAGGCGCGCGCAATGCGCACGCGGGAGCCGTCCCGCAGGATCCCCTCCGCGACCGCCGCGTCGCCGAGCGCGTCGCGCAGGCGCGCGATGCAGCCCGGCCCGAGCGGCGCCCCGACGGGCACCTCGGCGTGGAACGTCGCCGCCGGGAACGCCGCCGTCGACGGCGGCCCGCCGAGGCGCGCGCGGGGCTCGGCGTCGAGCTGCTCGGCGAGCCAGTCCGCGTCGTCGCCGCGGTCGCGCGGCGGCGGCAGTTCGACGCGCACGGCGAGGTCGCCCGCGGGGTCGGCGAGCAGCGCCTCCACCGTCGCCAGCACGCCCTCGCGCGGCGCGTCGCCCGCCGCCACCGTCACCGCGTGGCGCGGCACGGCGAAGGCGCGGGCAGCGCCCGCGGGCCGGAACCCCGGGTCCGGGATGCGCTGCGCGAGCAGCGGCGCCTGGCGCGCCTGGTCGCCGCGCTTGCGCGCGCGGTCCTCGGCCCAGCGGCCCTGGTGCCAGCCGAGCGCGTCGCGCACCGGCACCAGCACCGCGCCCTGCGCCTGCGCGCGGTAGCCGAACTCGGTGTCCTCCCCGCCGTAGCGCGAGAACGCGGCGTCGAAGCCGCCGAGCTCGTCGAAGAACGCGCGCGACACGCCGAGGTTGCCGCCGCCGACCGCGCGGAACAGGTCGTCGCGGCGCGCCGCGAGGTCGTCCGTGCGGACCAGGTGGCGCGCGTTCCACGGCGGGTCCGACGGGCGGCCCGCGAACAGCTCCGCCAGCGCCCCGCGGCGTTCGCGCACGGCCGCCGCGGTCACCCCCGCCGCCGACGCCGAGCGGCACAGGCCCAGCGTCAGCGCGTCCGCCGCCGCATGGTGCCAGCGCGCGTGCGCGGCGACCAGGCCGGCCTCCGGGACCACGTCGGCGTCCAGGAACACCACGACCGGCCCCCGCGCCGCGCGCACGCCGGCGTTGCGCGCCCGCGCCAGCCCGAAGCCGCAGCGTTCGAGGCGCACGGCGCGCACCCGCAAGCCCGCCGGGGCGGCGACGTCGAGCGGCGGCCGGGAGCCGTCGTCGACCACCACGACCTCGAGCAGCGCCTTCGGGTAGTCCTGCGCCGCGAGCCCGGCGAGCGTCAGCGCGAGCGGCCCCGGCCGGTCGCGGCACGGCACGACCACGCTCACGCCGAGCGCCGGCACGAAGTCCGCCGCCGACGCCGCCGGCAGCGACCGCCAGTCGTTGCCGCGCACCGCGGCCGGCGGCGGCGCGCTCACGGCGTCCCCGCGGGCGGCGCGTCGGCGTAGCCGCCGAGCGCGAAGTCCGCCGCGTAGCGCCGCCGCAGGGCGGCCGCCGCGGCCGGGTCGAGCGCCGGCGCGCGCGGCGCGCCGGGCGGGCGCGCGTTCAGCCGCGGCAGCGCCACGCGCGGCAGCCCGAGGTCGCCGGCGACGGCGCGCCAGTCGTCGTCCAGGCGCTCGACGGCGCCGAGCAGGTGCGGCGGCCGGCCGTCCCGGTCGCGCACCTGGACGTGCTGCGACAGCCAGTGGCGGTCGGCGAACGCGTCCGCGCCGCTCGGCGTCCCGAGCCAGGCGCACAGCGCCGCGAAATCCATGTCCGCGGCCAGGCCGTGGCGGCCCGCCACGAACCAGCGGTGCGCGGCGCCGCCGCGGCGCGCCGCGGCGAGCTTGTCCGCGTGGAACGAGGCGAGCCGCGCGCGCGGATGGCGCAGGAACGCGAAGCGCGGGTAGCCGCGCGCCGCCGGGCGGGCCAGGAACACCTCCTCGAGGGTGCGGCCGCGGAACACCTCCGCGTCCGGGTCCGCCGCGCGCAGCGCCGCGATCAGGCTCCGCGACGCCGCCTTCGGCACGCACAGCCACACGAACCGGTGGCGCCGCGAGACGATCTTCTCCGCGCGCAGGTCCGGCTCCCGGCGCGCCGTCGACGCGAGGCGCAGCGCCGCCGCCGCGTCCCCCGCGGCGACGGCCTCGGCGAGCAGCGCGCCGAGGGCCCGGCGTTCCGGCGCGGGCGCCTGCGCGAGCCGGCGCGCGAGCGGCCCCAGCGCGGCGCCGAGCGCTGCGCGGCGCACGCCGGCCGGCAGGCGCGCGCCGCCCGCCGCCGCGAACGCCGCCAGGTCCCGGACGCCGGTCCCGCCGCGGCCGGTCGCCGCCCCGTCGCGCATCGTCAGCCTCCCGGGCGGTCCGCCGCCGGCCCCGTCTCCGCGTCGCCGCCGCGCGCCGGCGCCGTTGCCGGCCACACCCAGCGCAGGCCGGTGAGCCGCGCCAGCGTGTCCGCCGCCGCCGCGGATTCGCCCGGCAGCGCGATCCACTCCAGGGCGCCCACGTCGCCGAGCGGGGAGAGGTCCGACACCGGGTTGCCGCCGAGGTCGAGGCGGCGCAGCCGCGGCAGGTCCTGCAGGGGCGTCACGTCGGGCACGCGGTTGCCGGCGAGGCCCAAGTGCTCGAGCGCCGCGAGGTGCGTCAGCGGGCCGAGGTCCGACACCGCGTTGCCGTCGAGCACGAGCACGCGCAGCGCCGGCAGCCCGGCGAGCGGCGAGACGTCCGCCACCCGGTTGCCCGCGAGGTCGAGGCGCTCGAGCGCGTGCAGCGCCCGCAGCGGGCCGAGGTCCGCGATGCGGTTGCCGGCGAGGTCGAGCTCGCGCAGGGCGCCGTGGGCCTCGATGCCGCGCAGGTCCGCGAGCGCGTTGTCCGACAGGTCGACGCGCTCCAGCGCCGCGAAGCCGCGGAGCGGCGCGAGGTCCGCGAGGCCCAGGCCCGAGGCGTCGAGGCGCCTCGCGTCCGGCGGCGCCGTGGCGAGCCGTGGGTGGCCGGGGGCGCCGGCCGGCGCCGGTCCGTCCGCGGGGGGCTGCGCGCCCGTGACGTTGTCCGCGGCCACCCCGTCCCAGGGCGCCGAGCGGATGCGTCCGGAGGCGTCCGCCAGCGGGTGCATGGCGGAGCCCACGTAGCCGACCGTGACCGCGTCCCCGGCCGCGACCGGCGCGGACAGCACCAGCACCGCGCGGCGACCGGCGATCCGGGCCGAGGCCACCGCCCTGGGCGCGCCGTTCACGGCGACCGCGTAGTCGGATGCCGACGGCGTGCCGAAGGCGTCGCGCGCGCTCGGCCACACCAGCGTCAGCGCGGCGCCGTCGACGCGCGTTCCGCCCGGCTGCGGACCGCGCACGGTGGCCGCGCCGCCGACGCGCAGCGGCCGGTCGTCGGGCGTGCGCAGCCCCGCCGCGAGGCCGAGCTCCACGTCGGCCGCCGAGTCCGGCGCCACCGTCAGCGTCCACGCCCGGTTCTCCGGCGGGTCCGCGACGTCGCGTTCCGCGCGCTCGACCGTGGCGTTCGTCGCCGTCGCCAGCGTGCCGCGCACCCACGCCGGGGCGATGCCGTCGATCTCCTCGCTGAACGACACCCCCGCCTCGAACGACTGGTCCTTGCCGCCGTGCTCCGCCGGCACCGGGCGCAGCTCCGCCTTCGGCGCGTCGTCGTCCTCGATGGTGCCCGTCGCCGTCGCCTCGGCGAGCCCCGCGCGCGGCGCGTTCGACAGCGTCAGCGTGAACGTCTCGTCGTACTCGGCGACGGTGTCGGCGAGCACGTCCACGGCCACCGTCTTCGACGACTCCCCCGCCTTGAACGTGAGCGTCCCCGACGCCGCCGCGTAGTCGCGGCCCGCCGTCGCCGTGCCGTCGGCGGTCGCGTAGTCCACCGTCACCTCGCCCGTCGCGCCGCGGTCGAGGGTCACCGCGAACGTCGCCGTGCCGCCCTCGACGGCGCTCGCGTCCGCCGCCGACAGCGACTGCCCGGGCACCGTCGCCGGGGCGCCGGGGGCCACCGCGCGGCCGTCGGGCACGGCGGCGCCGGCGGCGAACGACAGCGTCGCGTCGGTGCCCGGCGCCGCCGGGTCGATCTCCACGTCCCATTCCAGGTTCGCCGGCGGGTGGCGCCGCGCGGCGCGCGCCACGGTGCCGCCCGACGCCGTCACGAGGGTGTCCGCCACCCACCGGTAGCGCAGGCCCTCGACCTCCTCGGAGAAGTCGACGCCGACCGTGAAGCGGGTGCCGTCGTGGCCGTCCGGCACGCCGCTGAACGACGCGCCGAGGCCGGCCGCCCCGTCGTCGTCCGCGATGGTGCCCACACCCGTCGGATCCTCGTAGTCGGCCCCGGTCGCGAGGATCAGCTCGAGGCGGAACGTCTCCTCGGGCTCCACCTCGTCGTCGTCGACGAGCGCCACGTCCACCGTCTTCGACGTCTCGCCCGCCTCGAACCAGAGCGTCCCCGTCGCCGTCTCGTAGTCCTCGCCCGGCTTCGCCGTCTCCGCGACGGTCGTGTAGTACGCCGACACCCGGCCGGACGGCGCCCGGTCGAGGGTCATCGCGAACGACGCCGTGCCGCCCTCCGTCCCGGACGCGTCCGACACCGAGAGGCGCGGCGGCGGCGGCTCGTCGTCGTCGGCGATCGTGCCGGTCGCGGCGCCGTCGGCGATGTCCGCGCCGGCGGCGTTCGACAGGCTGAGCGTCAGCGTCTCGTCGTCCTCGTGCGCGTCGTCGTCCGTCAGCGCCACCGCCACCGTCCTCGACGTGTCCCCGGCCGCGAACGCGAGCGTCCCCGACGCCGCCGCGTAGTCCTCGCCCGCCGTCGCGGTGCCGTCGGCGGTGGCGTAGTCCACCGTCGCCCCGGCGGCCGCCGCCGGGTCGAGGACCACCTCGAACGACAGCGTGCCGCCGCCCTCGGCGGCCTCGGCGTCCGCCACCGAGAACGCCGGCGACGGCCCCGGCACCGTCGTCGCCGCCGCGGCCACGCGCTCGCCGTCCTTCGTGCACATCGCGCCCGTCCGGCCGCACGCCGGGCTCGCCGCCAGGCTCACGGTCACGTCGCCGTCGCCGGACGGCGTCACGCCCACCTGCCAGAGGTCGTAGCGGCCGCGCACCCGGGTCACCGCGCCGCGCGTGCCGTTCGCGACGCTCACGTTCGCCGCCACCGCCGCCGTCGACTTGTCGAGCGCCGCCGAGAGCTCGATGCGCACCGTGAACGCGCTCGCGCCGTCGTGCGACGCCGGCACGTCCGTGAACGTCGCCGTCACGCCGTCCCCGGACGATCCCCGGTCGTCGTTCGACGAGTATTCCACGATGCATTGCGCCCTCCGGACGAGGCTCCCGCCCGTCGTGCACATCGCCCCGTCCTCGTCGCACGCCACCCTACTGGCGCGCAGGGTCACGCCCATGTTGGACGTTGATTTCGAGGTGATCGTCACGGTCCACGCCCCGTCCTCGTCGACCGACACCTCGTCGATCGCCCCAACGCCGCCGGCCGCCAAGTCCAGGTGGCCCTCGACGTTCGCCGTCGACGCGGCCAGCGGTTCCGGGAACGCGATGCCCACCTCGAACTCGTCGTCGACCCCGCCGTGGGTGGCGGGACACGTCATCGTCGCGTCCACGTGGGGGGCGTACGGGACCGTCGTCTCGCCCCCCGGCAGCCGCCAGAAGGCGAGAGTGCACCTCGCGCGCGAATCGTCGCACGGCGGGCTCTCGGCCAGGACGACCGTCACGTCGTCGTCCCCGTCCGGCGTGATACCGAACCTGAAGAGGTCCAAGTTGAGCTGGTTTGCCAACGGCGTCGTCGTCGCTGTCACCGCCCCGTTCGTCACCTCGACCGCGCCCTCGAAATTGGCTGAGCCAGCGCTCAGCGACTCCGACGGTTCGATGTCCAGCTCGAACTCCGTGCGGCCGTCGTGCCACGGCGGGCCCGTGAGCGTCACCGTGGGCGCATCGTCCGGACCGGGCACGTCGCAGTTCGCCGATCTCGCGAGGGCCCCGTCCTCCGTGCACATCGCGCCCGGCCGGTCGCACGCCGGACTCTGAAGCACACCAACCCGGACGACGCCGTCGTCGTTCGGCGCCACCCGGACGACCCAGTCCCGACCTTCGCCCGTGACGGTCTCGAGCGTCGCGCCGCGGATGCGCAGGTTGTCCTCGACGTTCGCCGTCGACGCGGCCAGCGCCTCCGCGAAGGTGAACGACACGCTGAACGCGTTCGCGTCCCCGGGCCCCGCGTGGGCGACCGGGCACGCCACCTGCACGTCCACGAACGCGCTGTACGCCACCGTCGTCTCCGCCGCCGCGACGCGGCGCCCCTCGGCCGTGCACATCGCCCCGTCCTGGTCGCACGCCGGGCTCTGCGCCAGCCGCACCGTGACGTCTTCGTTCTCGTCCGGCTCGATCGAAGCGTCCCACGCGTCGTACTCGCCCGGATCGACGAGCTCGACCTCGCCCACCGCCGCGTTCGTCGCCGTCAACGAGTCCTCCACGTCCGCCGTCGTCGACGCCAGCGGTTCCGGCAGCTCGATCCGCACGTTGAACATGCTCTCCCCGTCGTGCCCCCCCTCGCCGGTGAGCATCGGCCTCATGAACGCCCACCGCACCGACGTCTGGGCCGCCTGCGTGCGGTCCCCGCCCGCCGTGCACATCGCGCCCGACCGGTCGCAGCCGGGGCTCTCCGCCAGGCGGATCGTCACCGGCCCCTCGCCCGACGGCTCGACGCGGATCCGCCACAGGTCGTAGCGGTCGCCCACGCGTCCCACCGACTCGACGGTGCCGTTCTCCGCCGTGACGTTGTCCGCCACGTTCGCCGTCGTCGCGTCCAGCGCCGTCGAGAACAGCACGCGCAGGTCGAACTGCTCGCCGCTGCCGTCGTGCCACGTCGGGACGTCCGTGAACGTCGCCGTCACGGCGGCCGGCTCCGGCCCCGCGATCGTGCACGACGCCGCCGGCACGAGGTCGCCGTCCGACGTGCACATCGCCCCCGGCTGGTCGCACGCCGGGCTCGCCGCCAGGGTGAACGTCACGGGGTCGTTGCTCTGGCCGGTGACGGCCACGGAACCTCCGTCGTAGTCGTCTTCGTCCAAGGTGAACCGTGCGATCAGCCCGTTCGACACGGACACGTTGGCCGCCACGTCCGCCGTCGAGGCGTCCAGGTCCTTGGAGAAATTGAAGAACAGGGAGAACTCCCCGTTGGCCGGCAAGTGGCTGGCCGGGCACGTCAGCGTCACCGCCACGAACGTGCCGTGCGGCACCGTCGTCTCGGCCCCCGCCACGCAACGGCCGTCCGCCGTGCACCTCCTCGCATCGCCGCTCCCCGGGTCCTCGGCCAGGCCCACCGTCACGTCGCCGGTGCCGGACGGCGTGACGGTCGCGGTCCACGTGTCGTACCTGTCGCTCTCCCGGACGACGGCTCCCAGGGTCCCGTTCGTCACCGTCAGCCCCTCCTCGATGGCCGCCGCGTCCGTGGCCAGGGGCGAGGCCGTCTCGACCACGACCTCGAACGCCGTGCTGCCGTCGTGCGCCGTCGGGCCGGTCAGCGTCGCCGTCACGATGTCCGGATCCGGGCCCGGAATCCCGCAGTAACCGCCCCGCGCCGGCGTCCCGTCCGCCGTGCACATGGCCCCCGGCCGGTCGCACGCCGGACTGTCCCGCAGCTGCACGTGCACCGTGAAGCCGCTGGTCGGCAACAGGATGACGCGCCAGTCCCCGTCCCCGTTGTCCTCCACGGAATCGATGATCGCGTTCCTCACGCGCAGGTTGTCCACGACGTCGGCCGCCGTCACCGACAGCGCTCGCGGGTACAGGATCAACACGCCCATGAGCTGGTCGACACCCTCGTGGGTCTCCGGGCAGGTGAAGTCCGGGTCCAGCAGCTCCCCGTCCGGCACGGCCGCCTCCGCCGCCGTCGTGCGGCGCCCGTCCGCCGTGCACGTCGCGCCCGGCTGGTCGCACGCCGGGCTCGCCGCCAGCGAGATCCGTACGTCGTCGTCGTCGTCGTCCGGCTGCACGGCGAACACCCAGACGTCGCGCCGGTCGGGCGCCAGAAACGTGCTGGCCACGTCGCTCCGCACGTCCCAGTTCGTCACCGTCAGCGCCTCCGTCAGCCTGTCCGCCATGTCCGAGGGCGGCAACGCGTCCAGCGGCGCCGACAGCTCGATGTACGCGTCGAACGCGTTGCCGTCGTGCGCCCCCGGCACCACCAGCGTCGCCACCACCGGCGTGTCCGGCCCCGGCACCGTGATCTCCGCCGCCCCCGTGCGGCGGCCGGAGACGGTGCAGATCGCGTCCGCCGCCTCGCACCCCGGGCTCGCCGCCAGGCTCACCGTGACCGCGTCGCGGTCGTCCGGGTCGACGACGACGTCCCATTCGACGAACGTGTCGAGGAAGCCCACCGCCTTGCCCACGCTGACCTTGGTGCCGTTCGTCACCGAGATGTTGTTCCGCACGTTCGCACTGAGCGGGTCCAGCGCCTCGGGGAACGCGAGCCGCACCGTGAACGTCGTGCTGCCGTCGTGAGACGCCGGGCCCGTGAACACCGGCCGCGCCGCGCCCGGGTCCACCCTCGCCTCGGCGCCCGCCGCGGGTCGCCCGTCCGCCGCGCACATCGCGCCCGCGCCGTCGCACGCCGGGCTCGGCGCCAGGCGCACCGTCGTCGCCTCGTCGGCGTCCGTCGGCGTCACCGCGACGTCCCAGCGGTCGTGGCGGGAGGCCACCCGCGTCACCGCGCCGCGCACGCCGTTCGCCACCGTCACGTTCGCCGCGACGTCCGCCGTCGACGCGTCCAGCGCCTCCGAGAACGCGATGGTCACCGTGAACGGCGCGCCGTCGTGGCTCGCCGGGACGACCGTGAACTCCGCCGTCAGCGGGCTCTGCGCCCCCTCCGGGCCCGGAATGAACAACTGCCCCCCCGGCCCGCGGCGCCCGTCCGCCGTGCAGAAGGCCCCCGACGACGTGCACGGGGGGCTCGGCGCCAGTTGCACGATCACCGGGCCGTCGCCGGTGGGCTGGTAGGTCCCGTCCCAGTGTCGGCCGCCCCGACGGAAGCCGTTGTCCGAGTCGGCGCCGACCACCGTGACGTTCCGTGTCACGCCCGCACCCGACGCCAACTGCGCCGAAAAATCTATGCGAATGAGGATCTCATCTGTGCCTATCCCAACGTACCCGTCATGCGGATCGGTGACCACCGTCCAAAGCCCCGTTGAATTGCTGACGTAGCCTTGGCTCAGCGTCACCGTCAGCGGCGCGGCCACCGTGGTCTCCGCGGCCAGCACGCGGCGGCCGTCCGCCGTGCACATCGCGCCCGTCGCGTCGCACGCCGGGCTCGCCGCCAGCGCGAGCGCCACGTCGTCGCCGCCCGACGGCACGGCGCCGACCTCCCACAGGTCGTAGCGGCCGGCCACCGGGCGCGCCCTCACGCTGCCCGCCACCGCGTTCGTCGCGGTGACGTTGGCCGCCACGGCCGCCGTGGCCGGGTCCAGCGGCGCCGAGAGGCGCAGGCGCACCGCGAACGGGGTCGCGCCGTCGGCCGCGTGCTGCACCGGCTCGGCCTCGAACGCCGCCGTCACCGGCCCCGGCACGGTCGCCGCCGCCGCCCCCGCGGGCCGCCCGTCCGCCGTGCACATCGCGCCCGCCGCGTCGCACGCCGGACTCGCCGCAAGCGCCACCGCCACGGGCCCGACGCCGGACGGCGTCACCTGCGTCTCCCACAGGTCGTCGCGGCCGCTCACCTGCGCCACCGCGCCGCGCGCGCCGCCCGCCACGGCCAGGTTGGCCGCGACGTCGGCGGTCGCCGCGTCGAGCGCCGCCGAGAACGCGACGCGCACCGTGAACGCCGTGGTCCCGTCGTGGGCCGCCGGGAGGTCCGCGAACGTCGCCGCCACCGGTCCCGGCACCCTCGCGGACGCCGCGGACGCCCGGCGCCCGTCCGCCGTGCACACCGCGCCCGCCGCCGCGCACGGCGGGCTCGCCGCGAGGCGCACCGTCACCGCGCCCGCGCCCGACGGCGTCACCGCCGCCTGCCACAGGTCGAGCCGGCCGTCCACCGGCTTCGCGGCGTCCACCGCGGCGCCGTCCGCCGTCAGCGCGGCCGCCACGGCCGCCGCCGGGTCCAGCGCCGCCGAGAACGCGAGGCGCACCGCGAACGTGCGGCCGTCGTGGAACGGCGGCGCGTCCTCGAACGCCGCCGTCACCGGCGGCCCGGCCACCACCGCCGCGGCCGCCGCCGAGGCGCGCCCGTCGGCCGTGCACATGGCGCCCGCCGCGTCGCACGGCGGGCTCGCCGCGAGGCGCACCGCCACCTCGCCGTCGCCCGACGGCGCGAGCGCGAGCTCCCACAGGTCGCGGCCGCCGCCGACCGGCGACGCCGCGCGCAGCGTGCCGCCGGCCACGGCCACGTTGGCGGCGACCGCCGCCGTCGCCGCGTCCAGCGGCGCCGAGAACGCCAGGCGCACGGTGAACGCGCGCAGGCCGTCGTGCGCGTCCGGCACGTCGGTGAACGCCGCCGTCAGCGCGTCGTCCTCCGGCTCCTCGGGCCGCTCCGGCGGCGGAATCAGCACCTCGGCCGGCGGCGCGCGGCGCCCGTCGGCCGTGCACATGGCGCGCGCCTGGTCGCACGCCGGGCTCCCCGCCAGGCGGAGCGTCACGGTATTGTGCGGAAGCGCCCTGAACACCACCCGCCACAGGTCGTGGCGCCCCGCCACCCGGCTCGCCGTCTCCAGCACGCCGTTCGCCACCGACAGGTTGCCCGCCACGTCCGCCGTCGACGGGGCCAGGGCCGCCGAGAAGCGGACGCGCACCTCGACGTCCTCGTCGAAATCGTTCGGGTGCGCGGCCGGGACGTTCTCGAACGTCGTCGACAGCGTGCCCGGCACGGCCGTCGCCGCCGCCGCCACGCGGCCGCCGTCCGCGGTGCACATCGCGCCCGCCGCCGTGCACGCCGGGCTCGCCGCCAGGCGCACCGCCACGTAGTCGCCGCCGGACGGCGTCACCGGCACCTCCCAGAGGTCGTAGCGGCCGTCCACCCGCGCCACCGCGCCGAGCGTGCCGTTGTCCGCCGCCAGGTTGGCCGCGACGTTGGCCGTCGACGCGGCGAGCGGCGCGGAGAGCCGCACGCGCACCGTGAAGGCCGTGCTGCCGTCGTGGCCGGCCGGCACGTCCTCGAACGTCGCCCGCACCGGCCCCGGCACCGTGGTCTCGTCCGCCGCCAGCGGACGCGCAGAGCGCGCGTCCAGAACGTTGCACACCGCCCCCGGCTCCGTGCAGGCCGGGCTGTCCGCCAGCCGAATCGTCACCGGGGCGTCCCCGGACGGCGCCACCAACATGGTGTACGTGCCACCGAGTGTGTCGAACTCCCCGTCCAACAGCACCCCGTTCGACACCGTCAGCAGACCCGCCAAGTTCTGCTGCAGCGACGGGTGAATAGACGCGCAACAATCCGAGGTGCGCGTGTTATCGAAGACAATGAACTCCACGGTGAACGGCGTGCGGCCGTCGTGCTGGGCCGGCACCTGAGTGAACCGGGGGTCCAGCGCCTCCGCCACCAGGACGTGCCGGAGGGCGCCCACGGGCCGCCCGTCCGCGCTGCACATCGCCCCCGCCTCCGCGCAGGCCGGGCTGGCCGCCAGGCCCACGACCACTCCAGCCTCAACCCCGGGGTCCCCGGGCGGCGTCACCGTCGCCTCCCAGAGGTCGTAGCGGCCGTCAACCCGCGTCACCCCGACCAATGTGCCCCGGTTCTGTGGCAGGTTGAATTCCTCGGTCAAGAACGCCAGGTTGTCCGCGACGTTCGCCGTCGACGGGTCCAGCGGCTCCGAGAACAGGATGCGCACCGTGAACGCCGCGGTGGAGATGTAGTGCGCCGGCACGCCGGTGAACGTCGCGCGCACCGCCGCCGGCACCGTCGTCTCCGCGCCGGTCGCGCGGCGCCCGTCGGTCGTGCACATGGCGCCCGCGCCCACGCCCGCCGAACCGTCCAGGGTGCTGACCTGCACGCCGCACGGCGCGCTCGCCGCCAGCGCGACCGTGACGGGCGCCTCGCCCGACGGCGTCACCGCCGCCTCCCACAGGTCGTCGCGGCCGTCCGCCAGCGCCACCGCGCCGAGCGTGCCGTTCGTCACCGCCAGATTGGCCGCGACGTCCGCCGTCGAGGCGTCCAGCGCCGCGGAGAACAGAATGCCCACGGTGAACGGCGTCTCCCAGTCGTGCTGCAGCGGGACGTCCGCGAACGTCGCCGTCAGCACGCCGCGGACCACCGTCTCGGCGGCCGCCACGCGGCGCCCGTCGGCCGTGCACACCGCACCCGTCGCGCCGCACGCCGCGCTGCCGGCGATGCGCACCGTCACGGGGTCGCCGTCGGACGGCGTCACCGCCACGTCGAACAGGTCGTCGCGGCCGTCGACGCGCGTCACCGTGCCGAGCGTGCCGTTGACCACCGTCAGCAGGTCCGCGAGGTCCGCCGACGCCGGCAGCGGCGCCGACAGCCGCACGCGCACCGTAAACGGCGTGCTGCCGTCGTTCTGCACCAGCCCCTCGAACGTCGCGGTCACCGCCTCGGCGTCCGCGGCGCCCTCGCAGCGCACCCCGGCGCGCTCCGAGAAGTGGCACGCCGTCTGGTCCGCCTGGCGCACGTGCGGGCAGAGGTGCAGCGCCGCCTCGGCCCCCGTGCACGCGGTGCGCCGAATGTTGTAGAACGTCCCGCCGATCAGGCCGAACGTCGATGTGGACGTCGCCTCGCCGCCCGCGTAGCCGAGCTGCCGGCAAACGACGCCGGCGCCGGCGTCGTTCCAGTTGTCGTCGCACACCGTGCCCAGCTTGCCGTCCAGGCAGATCTCCAGATCCCCCTCGTAGCGGGTCGTGCCCCCCGTCAGTTGGACGCCGTTCTCCGCGCAGCCCTCCACCACCCGGGTCGGGGCGCTCTCGAGCGTCACCTCCCGGCCGTCCGCGTCGCGGAAGGCCGCCTCCACGAGGATCCGCTTGCCGAGGTCCGCGTTCTCGAGGTTGTAGTGGCCGACGGTGTCGGCGCGCGCGATGTGCACGCGGTTCGAGACGCCGTCCGCGTCCACCCGGTGCCAGCGGTGCACGACGCTCGCCGCGTCGTCGTCCGCGCGCAGGTCGAGCTGTGCGGCGAGGCGCCCGGCGACGCGC
Source organism: Candidatus Azotimanducaceae bacterium (assembly GCA_965203685.1). GTDB lineage: Bacteria > Pseudomonadota > Gammaproteobacteria > Pseudomonadales > Azotimanducaceae > VXYL01. The sequence goes on along the minus strand of OZ241908.1, from coordinate 1,465,581 downwards.
GCCGCGCCGGCGATCGCAAGGCGCCGCCGGCAGTCCACGTATCCGCCGTCGCCGGGGGCCGCGAACTCCGCGCAGAAGTCGCCGGCCGCCGCGCCGCCGGCGTCGGCGAGCCCGGCCGCCCCCGCCTCGGCCGGCGCCGCGTAGCGCACCCGCACGACCGGGCCCGGCTCGGCCTCGGCGGGCGCCGCGCCCCCGCAGTACACCCCGGCGCGCTCCGAGAAGTGGCACGACGTCTGGTCCGCCTGGCGTTCGAACGGGCACAGGTGCAGCGCCGCCTCGGCCCCCGTGCACCTTATGCTCCGGATGTTGTAGTTCGTGCCGCCGATCAGCCCGAACGCCGACCCGAACGTCGCCTCGCCGCCCGTGTAGCCGAGCTGCCGGCAGACGATGCCGGCGCCGGCGTCGTTCCAGCCGTCCTGGCACACCGAGCCCATGCGGCCGTCCATGCAGATCTCCAGCGACCCCTCGTAGCGGCTCGTGCCGCGCACCAACTGCAGGCCGTTCTCCGCGCAGCCGTCGACCACCGCGGTCGGCGCGCTCTCGAGCGTCACCTCGCTGCCGTCGGCGTCGCGGAACACCGCCTGCACCAGGATGCGCCTGCCGAGGTCCGGGCTCTCGACGTTGTAGTGGCCGATGGTGTCGGCGCGCGCGATCTGCGCGCGGTTCGACGTGCCGTCGGCGTCCACGCGGTACCAGCGGTGCACGACGCCCGCGGCGTCGTCGCCCGCGCGCAGGTCCACGTCCGCCTCGAGGCGCCCGGCGATCTGCGCGAGGCCGAGGATCCCCACGCCGCGCCGGCACGCCTCGGAGTCCCCGTCGTCCGCGCAGTCCGCCGCGGCCGCCGTGCCGTCGGCGTCGGCGAGCCCCGCCGCCGCCAGCCGCACCGTGCGCCCCGCCGCCTCGACGGCGTCCGGCGCGGCGGTCTCGCCGCCGACCGTCACCGCGAACGCCGCCGCGGCGTCCCGCACCCCTGCGCCGACGGCCTCGTGGAACGTCAGCGCCAGCTTCGGCGCCGCGCCGCGCTCGACGCGCGCCGCCAGCAACTGCGGGCCGCCCCCGGAGCACGCCACGAACACGTCCTCCTCGTGCATCGCCGTGTACTTGTCGCAGTTGTGCAGGCCGAGGCCGGCGTGCCAGCAGTGGTCGGCCAGGCTGGTGGCCGTCAGGTTGCCGCGGCGCCGCGCGCCCGGGATGCACGACACGTCGTCGAGCCAGATGCGCTTGTGCTCGATGCCGCCGAGCAGGTCGAGCCAGTCCGACGGCGGGTCGATCCGCCGCCCGCCGGCGCGGCCCATCGCCCGGCACGCCACGTCCGCCGCGCGGTTGCGCTCGCCGCCCGGGCCCAGCGCCGAGAAGTTGTCGTTGCACACCGAGCCCCAGCCCTCCCGCCAGCCGTCGCGGGTGGGCCCGAACAGGTACGTCTCCAGGCGCCCGCAGTCCTCGCCGGGCCGGCACTGCGCCGACAGGTCGACGCCCGGCTCCACGCTCAGCCGCGTCGACTCCGGGGTCCAGTTCGCCACGTCCGCCGCGAACGCCTTCGCCGCGCGGCCCGCCACGCCGCGCAGCGGCGGCGCGTCCGCCGGCCACGCGCAGGCGGCCGACGACGCCGCCCCGTCCTCCGCCGCGGGCGGCGGCGCGTACGCCGCGCGCACCGCGCGGCCCCAGCGCACCGGGGCCGCGAGCTCGAGCGCCACGGTGTCGCCGAACACCGCCACGGCGGCGACGTCCGCGTCCGCGCCGTCGGCGCGCTCGTGCAGCCGGTCGCGGCCCTCGCGCACTTCGAACGCGCAGGCGGGCGGCACGGCGGCCTCGTCCAGGGCCGCGTCGAAGACGAGCTGCAGCCCGTCCCGGTACGCCCGCGCCGAGGCCAGGCGCGGCACCGGGCGCTCGTCCTCGTCCTCCTCCGCGTCGTCGTCCTCGATCGTCACCGCCACGCCGCAGGCGTTGCCGGCGCAGTCCCGGACGCCGCCGTCCTGCGCCACCACGACGCGGCGTGCCGACGCCGGTCCCGTCCGCGCCCCGAGCACCACGCGGAACGTCTCGTCCTGCTCCTCGACGTCGTCGTCGACGATGCCGACGACGACGTCGACCGGGTCCGCGTTCCAGCAGGCGCGGTCGGCCGCCGTGCCGCCGGCGCACGGCCCCGCCGTCCTCGCGAACGACCCGAAGGCTGCCGCGCCGGCGCCCGGCGTCGTGAAGTCGTCGCCGCGCGCCGCCGAGCCGTCCACGGTCTCCCAGCGGAAGCCGTAGGCGATCCCCGCGCCGCGGGACGTCCCGCTCGGTCCGGGCGCGTCGGCGTCGGTCTCCACCGCCAGCCGCACCGCCAGCCGCACCGTGCCGGCGTCCTCCCGGACCGGTTCCGTCGGCCCCTCGACCCAGAGCCGCGCCTCGGCCGGGACCACCCTCACCGTCCGGCTCTCGGCCGCGGCGAGCGTGCGCGCCGCGCCGTCCCGGCCGGCGCGGAACTTCAGCGGCGCGCCCGGGTTGTCGTACGCCGCGGGCCGGATCGTCACGGTGCCCTCGCGCGGGGGATCGGACGTCTCGAACGGGAACAGGAGGTCCTCCCAGCCGGCCCCGGCGCGTTCGAGGAGCGCCGAGCCGTCGACGCTCGCCACCCCGCCGGCCGCGGACGCGTCGAACCTGGCGCTGGCGCCCGCGACGATGTGTTCGTTCGCGCCACTGCCGGCGAGCGCAATCCGCCCGTCCGACGAGAGCACCGCGTCCGGCACCGTCCAGGTCAGCACCGGCCCGTCGGCCTCGGTCAACGCCACGGCGGCGCGCGACTGATCGAGCCCGTCGGTCGCCACCACCGTCACCCGGTACGTGCGCGGGTTGTCGAAGTCGAACACCGCGCCCGGGCTCTTGACGAGCTGGCCGGTCGCCGTGTCGACCAGGAACAGCACGGACTGCTCCGCCAGGGAGTACGTCAAGGGGTGCCCGTTGGCGTCCCGCGCCGCCACCGGCGCGCCCGCCAAGGCGGTGTGCGCGTAGAGGTTGCGCGTCTGCGACGTGCCGTCGACGAACTCCGGCGCGAAGTTGAGTCCCGCCCGGATCACGTCGCCCCGGACGCGCTCGCGGAAGCCCAGCCCGTCCGTGTAGGTAACCGACACCCGGATCTGGTGCGCGGCGTCCGGGTGGGGCGGCAGCGTCACCGACGCGGACCGCGAGAACTCCACCCACCGGTTCCCGTCGACGCTTGGCCCCCTGCGGTCCCACCGCCAGTCGTGGTCCGGATCCGCGTCCACGCTGTCGTCGTCGTCCTCGTCCAGCACCAGCCGCGCGGTCAGCGGGAGTCCCACCCACGCCCTGCCGTACACCAGTCCGTCCACCTCGATCGATCCCGTCCCGGGGCGGTCGGCGAGGCCCGCCAGGGCGATGCGCAGGGCGTTGCCCGACGATTCCGACCACTCGGAATCCTCCCTCTCGTCGGTCTTCCAGTACACGTACGCGGCGCCGGGCGCGCCCATCGCGTCGCCCGCCGTGGCGTCCGCCGCGGTCGCCGTCAGCGTGGGCGTCCCGTTCTCGCGGAACACGCCGACCGCGTACGTCCCGCCGCCGTCCAGCCGCGTCCCGTCCGGCGCGTCGAACACCATCACGGCGTCCGACGCCGCCGCCGACCGCGCCGCCAGATCGACCAGCCGATCCCGCGGCTTGCCGCCGGAGAACTCGTAGAGCGCGACCGAGAGCTCCTGGTCCGATGTTGCCGACTTGACGTGCACCGACACCGAGTCCACCACGTACTCGGGATCCCCGGAGGGCATCGTGAACGGCTGGTAGCGCCCCTCCCGCGGCACCTCGACCGCCTGCGCGACCGCGGTCTCGTCCAGGTTCGACAGCAGGCTCGAGGGCGCGCGGGACTCGTTGTCGCCGGCGGCCGTCGCGATCGTGAACGACGGCACGTCGACGCCGCTCGGGGTGCCGCGCGACTCGAGCCAGCCCCGGTCGTTGCCGTTCGTGGGGTCGTCGTAGGAGACCTGCACCGTCGCCCCCGCGGCTACCCGGTCGCGCAGGGTGAGCGTGTAGCCGTCCAGTTGATCGCCCTCGACGCCCTGGTGGGCCCCCTCCGAGGTCGTCGGACGTGCGGACACCAGGGACGGGCTCTCGCCGTCCACCTCGACGTCGAAGCGCGGCTCCAGGGCATCGGCGTCGGCCGTCGGCCCGCTGATCGCCCGGTCGAACGTCACCACCACCCGGCGCCCGTCGGCCAGCACGCGCACGCCGGTCGGCCGCGGCGGCCGGTGCTCGAGCAGCGCCAGCCGGATCTCGCCGAAGGCAAGGCCACCAAGGCCGTGGTCAAGTTTCGCATCGTACCAGCCGTCTGGATGGTCTTCGTCGTAGGCGTAGACGTCGCCGAACGTCGCGTCCGACATCGCGTCGTCGTCCTCGTCCTCCCCGTCCACGTCGGCGATCGACACCGAATCGCCGGCGGCTGTCTGGGGAATACTGAGCCGCACGGCGAAGCGGGCGTCTGACTCTATGCCGAGGGCGCCCTCCCCCGACTCATAGACAATCCCCGTGCCGGTCGTCCCGACCCGGGAGTAAACGTGGCAGACGCGCTCGTCGATCTCGAAGTCCGACGCCGACCCGAAGTCGGCGGACCCGGCCTCCTCGCACAGCCGGACCACCGTGTCGGCGGGGAGGTCCGCGTCGCCGACGATCAACGCGCGGATGAACAAGGGTTCGGCCGCCGTGCCGACCTGCGCCAGCTCGGCGCGGCCGTCCTCCAGCCCCGGCGGCGGAACGCTGCTCTCCGCGGAGTCCTGGCCGAGATTGGACACCCAGACGTTCGCCGCCGCCGGGAGAGCGAACGCCGCGCACGCCGCCGCGAGCCCGCCGGCGCGACGGCGGCGGTCCCGCCCCGCGGCGCCGTCCGCCGCGTCTCGCCGTCTCCTTCCTGCTCGTGCCCATGGCCCGAACCGGCATCTCTTCACGGACGCCTCGCCATTCATGGCCTTGTCGATGGCGTGACCGTAGCCGTTTTGCGCTGCACGGTCAATCGCTTGCGCGTCCGTGTCGAGACGCAAAAAATATGCCTCGCAGAACGAAATTTCGTCGTGCATGCACGACGCTGCCCAGGCACGCCGGTCGTCCTCCACGGTGCGCGGACGTCCTCGTCCGCATTGCAGCCTCGTTCGAGGTCCGATGCGGGCCGGGAGGCCCGCGGACCGCGCAGGCGCCGAAGCCTGGGCGGTCGCATAGGCGCATTCTCCGGGCTCTAGTGCGTTGGGCGGTCCGCCGTGCCGGGCCACATCCAGCGCAGGCCGGTCAGCCGCGCGAGCGCGTCCGCCGCCGCCGCGGATTGGCCGGGCAGCGCGATCCACTCGAGCGACGCCACGTCGCCGAGCGGGGAGAGGTCCGATACCGGGTTGCCGCCGAGATCGAGGCGCCTGAGCCGCGGCAGGTCCTGCAGGGGCGTCACGTCGGGCACGCGGTTGCCGGCGAGGCCGAGGTGCTCGAGAGCGGCCAGGTGGGTCAGCGGACCGAGGTCCGTCACCGCGTTGCCGTCGAGCACCAGCACGCGCAGCGCCGGCAGCCCGGCGAGCGGGGAGACGTCCGCCACACGGTTGCCCGCGAGGTCGAGGCGCTCGAGCGCGTGCAGCGCCCGCAGCGGGCCGAGGTCGGCGATGCGGTTGCCGGCGAGGTCGAGCTCGCGCAGGCCGCGGTGCACCTCGATGCCGGCCAGGTCCGCGAGCGCGTTGTCGGAGAGGTCGAGGCGCTCGAGCGTCGCGAAAGCCCCCAGCGCGGAGAGGTCCGCGAGACCCAGGCCCGAGGCGTCGAGGCGGGTCGCGTCCGCCGGCGCCGTGGCGAGCCGCGGGAGCGCGGGGGCGGCGGCGGGCGCGGAACCGTCCCGAGGGGTCTCCGCGCCCGTGACGTTGTCCGCGGCGACCCCGTCCCAGGGCGCCGAGCGGACGCGTCCCGAGGCGTCCGCCAGCGGGTGCATGGCGGAGCCCACGTAGCCGACCGTGACCGCGTCCCCGGCGGCGACCGGCGCGGACAGCACCAGCACCGCGCGGCGCCCGGCGATCTCCGCCGAGGCCACCGCCCTGGGCGCGCCGTTGACGGCGACCGCGTAGTCGGATGCCGACGCCGCGCCGAAGGCGTCGCGCGCGCTCGGCCACACCAGCGTCAGCGCGGCGCCGTCGACGCGCGTTCCGCCCGGCTGCGGACCGCGCACGGTGGCCGCGCCGCCGACGCGCAGCGGCCGGTCGTCGGGCGTGCGCAGCCCCGCCGCGAGGCCGAGCTCCACGTCGGCCGCCGAGTCCGGCGCCACCGTCAGCGTCCACGCCCGGTTCTCCGGCGGGTCCGCGACGTCGCGTTCCGCGCGCTGCACCGTGGCGTTCGTCGCCGTCGCCAGCGTGCCGCGCACCCACTCGGCGGCGATGCCGTCGATCTCCTCGCTGAACGACACCCCCGCCTCGAACGACTGGTCCTTGCCGCCGTGCTCCGCCGGCACCGGGCGCAGCTCCGCCTTCGGCGCGTCGTCGTCCTCGATGGTGCCCGTCGCCGTCGCCTCGGCGAGCCCCGCGCGCGGCGCGTTCGACAGCGTCAGCGTGAACGTCTCGTCGTACTCGGCGACGGTGTCGGCGAGCACGTCCACGGCCACCGTCTTCGACGACTCCCCCGCCTTGAACGTGAGCGTCCCCGACGCCGCCGCGTAGTCGCGGCCCGCCGTCGCCGTGCCGTCGGCGGTCGCGTAGTCCACCGTCACCTCGCCCGTCGCGCCGCGGTCGAGGGTCACCGCGAACGTCGCCGTGCCGCCCTCGACGGCGCTCGCGTCCGCCGCCGACAGCGACTGCCCGGGCACCGTCGCCGGGGCGCCGGGCGCCACCGTCCGCCCGTCGGGCACGGCGGCCGCGGCGGCGAACGACAGCGTCACGTCGGTGCCCGGCGCCGCCGGGTCGATCTCCACGTCCCATTCCAGGTTCGCCGGCGGGTGGCGCCGCGCGGCGCGCGCCACGGTGCCGCCCGACGCCGTCACGAGGGTGTCCGCCACCCACCGGTAGCGCAGGCCCTCGACCTCCTCGGAGAAGTCGACGCCGACCGTGAAGCGGGTGCCGTCGTGGCCGTCCGGCACGCCGCTGAACGACGCGCCGAGGCCGGCCGCCCCGTCGTCGTCGGCGATGGTGCCCACACCCGTCGGATCCTCGTAGTCGGCCCCGGTCGCGAGGATCAGCTCGAGGCGGAACGTCTCCTCGGGCTCCACCTCGTCGTCGTCGACGAGCGCCACGTCCACCGTCTTCGACGTCTCGCCCGCCTCGAACCAGAGCGTCCCCGTCGCCGTCTCGTAGTCCTCGCCCGGCTTCGCCGTCTCCGCGACGGTCGTGTAGTACGCCGACACCCGGCCGGACGGCGCCCGGTCGAGGGTCATCGCGAACGACGCCGTGCCGCCCTCCGTCCCGGACGCGTCCGACACCGAGAGGCGCGGCGGCGGCGGCTCGTCGTCGTCGGCGATCGTGCCGGTCGCGGCGCCGTCGGCGATGTCCGCGCCGGCGGCGTTCGACAGGCTGAGCGTCAGCGTCTCGTCGTCCTCGTGCGCGTCGTCGTCCGCCAGCGCCACCGCCACCGTCCTCGACGTGTCCCCGGCCGCGAACGCGAGCGTCCCCGACGCCGCCGCGTAGTCCTCGCCCGCCGTCGCGGTGCCGTCGGCGGTGGCGTAGTCCACCGTCGCCCCGGCGCCCGCCGCCGGGTCGAGGACCACCTCGAACGACAGCGTGCCGCCGCCCTCGGCGGCCTCGGCGTCCGCCACCGAGAACGCCGGCGACGGCCCCGGCACCGTCGTCGCCGCCGCGGCCACGCGCTCGCCGTCCTTCGTGCACATCGCGCCCGTCCGACCGCACGCCGGGCTCGCCGCCAGGCTCACCGTCACGTCGCCGTCGCCGGACGGCGTCACGCCCACCTGCCAGAGGTCGTAGCGGCCGCGCACCCGGGTCACCGCGCCGCGCGTGCCGTTCGCGACGCTCACGTTCGCCGCCACCGCCGCCGTCGACTTGTCGAGCGCCGCCGACAGCGCGATGCGCACCGTGAACGCGCTCGCGCCGTCGTGCGACGCCGGCACGTCCGTGAACGTCGCCGTCACGCCGTCCCCGGACGATCCCCGGTCGTCGTTCAACGAGGGGGGCACGCTGCAGTACGCGGCCGGGACGAGGCTCCCGCCCGGCGTGCACATGGCGCCCGGCTGGTCGCACAACGGACTGGGGTCCAGGTACACGGTGATGGGTGCGTTCGTTGCGCCCGACGTCACGGTCACGGTCCACGCCCCGTCCTCGTCGACCGACACCTCGTCGATGATGCTTGCACCGGTCACGTACAAGTTGTCCTCGACGTTCGCCGTCGACGAGTCCAACGCTTCCGAAAAGACGATGCCCACCTCGAACTCGTCCCGGAGCCCGCTGTGGGAGGCGGGACACGTCATCGTCACGTCCACGAAGGTGCGGTACGGGATCGTCGTCTCGCCCCCCGGCAGGCGGAAGCCCCTCGCCGCCGTGCACCTCGCGTCCAGTTCCCCGCACGCCGGGCTCGGAGCCAGCCTGACCGTCACGTCGAGGTTGCCGGCCGGCGTGATCAGCATCTCCGCAAGGCCGTCCATTGGCGTCGTCGTCGCGCTCGCGGTCGTCCCGTTCGTGATCACCAAACCGGAGTTGAAGTTCGCGTTGTCCGGATCCAGCGGCTCCGACGCCTGGATGTCCAATTCAAACGTCGTGCCGTCGTGCGCCACCGGGTGGACGAACTCAATCGTCGGCGCGTCGTCGGGACCCGGCGTCGCGCAATTCGCCCCCCCCGGCACGAGGCTCCCGGCCGCAGTGCACATGGCGCCCGGCTGGTCGCACGCCGGACTCGGGCTCAGCCCCACACGCACGATGCCGTTGCCGGTAGGCCGCAGCCGGAAGGACCAGAGGTCCGCGGAGCTCGACGTTTGCAGGAGCGTCGCGCGGAGCACGTGCAGGTTGTCCTCGACGTTCGCCGTCGACGGGTCCAGCGCCTCCGAGAACTGGACCCACACGACGATCTCGTCCTCGGCCCCCTCGTGGGCAATCGGGCACGACAGGGACACGTCCACGAACGTGCCGTGCGGCACGGTGGTCTCCGCCGCCGCGACGCGGCGCCCGTCCGCCGTGCACATGGCCCCCGGCTGGTCGCACGCCGGGCTCTGCGCCAGGCGCACCGTCACGTCGTCGTCGCCGTCCGGGTTGATGATCACGTCCCACTCGTCCAGTCGGTCATCTTCCGCACTGGCGGTCACACGGACCAGACTCCCGTTCGTCACCGTCACCGCGTCCTCGTCCACGTTCGCCGTCGTCGCGGCCAATTCCACGGGCAGGTCGATCCGCACGCGGATACTCTCGCTCCCGTCGTGCGCCGGCGGGCCGGTGAGCGTCGCCCCCACGAACCCCGCCAGCACCGTCGCCGCGGCCGCCGGCACGCGGCGTCCCGCCGGCGTGCACATGGCGCCCGCGTCGGCGCACGCCGGGCTCGCCGCCAGGCGGACCGTCACCGGGGCGGTGCTCGACGACGGCACGACGCGGATCCGCCACAGGTCGTAGCGGCCGTCGACGCGCGCCACCGAATCCACCGCGCCGTTCGCCGCCGACACGTTGGCCGCCACGTCCGCCGTCGTCGCGGCCAGCGGCGTCGAGAACAGCACGCGCAGGTCGAAGCGCGCGCCGGCCCCGCCGTGCAGCGCCGGGACGTCCGTGAACGTCACCGTCACCGCCACGCCGTCCACCTCCGCCGCGGCCCCCGCCAGCACGCGGCGCCCGTCCGCCGTGCACATCGCGCCGGTCTGGTCGCACGCCGGGCTCGCCGCGAGGCTCACGGTCACGGGACCGTCGCCCGACGGCGTCACGCTCGCCTGCCACAGGTCGTCGCGGCCGCCCACCCGCGTCACGGCGCCGAGGCTGCCGTCCGCCACCGACAGCGCCGCCGCCACGCCGGCCGTCGCCGGCGCCAGCGCCTCGGAGAACGCCACGCGCACCGTGAACGCGCTGCTGCCGTCGTGCGCTTCCGGAACCTGCGTGAACGCCGCGGTGACCGGGGACCCCACGGTCGTCTCCGCCCCCGCCGCGCGCCGCCCGTCCGCCGCGCACAGGGCCCCCGCCGCCAGGCACGGCGGGCTCGCCGCGAGGCGCACCGTCACGGGACCGTCGTCCGACGGCGTCACGCTCGCCTGCCACAGGTCGTAGCCGCTGCCCACCCGGGTCACCGCGCCCAGCGTGCCGCCGTCCACCGACAGCGCGTCCGCCACGTTGGCCGTCGACGCGGAGAGCGCCGCCGAGAACATGATGCGCACCGTGAACGCCGAGTCCCCGTCGTGCTGCGCCGGCACGTCGGTGAACGCGGACGTCAGCGCGCCCCCCACCACCGTCTCCGCCGCCGCCACGCGGCGCCCGTCCGCCGTGCACACCGCCCCGGTCTCGCCGCACGCCGCGCTGCCCGCCAGGCGCACCGTGACGAGGCCCGAACCCGACGGCGTCACGGCGACGTCGAACAGGTCGCCGCGGCCGTCCACCCGCGTCACCGTGCCGAGCGTGCCGTTGACCACCGTCAGCAGGCCCGCGAGGTCCGCCGACGCCGGCAGCGGCGCCGACAGCCGCACGCGCACCGTGAACGGCGAACTGCCGTCGTGCTGCACCAGGGGTCCCACGAACGTCGCCGTCACCGCCTCGGCGGCCGCCGCGCCCTCGCAGCGCACCCCGGCGCGCTCGCTGAAGTGGCACGACGTCTGGCTCGCCTGGCGCTCGTGCGGGCAGAGGTGCAGCGCCGCCTCGGCGCCCGTGCACGCGACGCGCCGGAAGTGGTAGGCCGTGCCGCCGATCAGCCCGAACTCCGATGCGAACGTCGCCGCGCCGCCCGCGTAGCCGAGCTGCCGGCACACGACGCCGGCGCCGGCGTCGTTCCAGCCGTTGTCGCACACGCTGCCCAGCTTGCCGTCCAAGCAGACCTCGATGCTCCCCTCGTAGCGGGTCGTCCCCCGCAACAGTTGGACGCTGTTCTCCACGCAGCCGGCGACCACCACGCCGGTCGGTGCGCTCTGCAGCGTGTACTCGTCCCCGGCGGCGTCCGTGAACGTCACCGCCACCCGGATCCGCTTGTCCACGTCCGCCGCGACGGGCTGGTACCAGCCGATCGTGCCCGCCCGCTCGATGTGCTCGGCGGTCCCGTCCTCGTCCACCCGGTACCAGCGGTGGCTGTAGACCGGCGCCGCCGGCAGTTCGAAGAAGTCCGCCAGGCGCGACACGTCCAGCGCGAGGCGCGCCGCCACCGCCGGCGTCCCGGAGACCGTCACCAGCGGCTGGGCGCCGGTCGGCACGTCGGGGCAGCGGACAGCCGGCTTGACCTGGTTCAAAGAGTCGGACCTGAAGGTCAGGCAGAACGACTCCGCGTCGACGCCGTCCACGCTCTGCAGCACGCCGGCGTCGTCACCGGGGGTCGGGTCGTCGTAGTTCAGCCGAACGCGGAAGCCGGTGCTGGTGTAGTGCCCCAACCGCACCACCCCGCTGCCGCGGAACTGCACCTCGACCGCCGGGAAGGGCGGCCCCGCATCTTGTGGTAGACGAACCACGAAACGCCTCGCGGGGGGGCCGTCCGCATGATCGAGCGCGGTCCCGAACGCGAGCTCGACGCGCGTGCAGCCGGGGCCGGGGCACGGCTCGAGAATCGACGGCACCGTCGCCACCGCCGACGCCAACTGCGGGCACCGCCCGAACGCGCCGTCGCCCGGCCACGCGAACTCGACGCACAGCGACGTCGCGTCGGCCCCCCGCGCGTCCTGCACGGCGTCCGCGTCGTCGCCGTCCGTGGGGTCGTCGTAGACCACGCGCAGCGCCGCGCCGTCCGCCACGTCGACGTTCGCGGCGAGCCTGAGGCTGGCCCGGCCGTCGGCGTAGGTCGCCGCCGCCACCGGCAGCCACACGCCGTCGGCCGTCACGCGGAACGCCTCCGGCGGCGCGCCCGCCGCGGCCAGGTCGCGGTCGAACGCCAGCACGACCCGGTCGCGGTCCCCGCCGCCCGCGGCGTCCGCGCCCGACGCCGCGCGCAGCAGCGGCCCGCAGCGGCGCCAGGTGCCGTCGCCGGGCCAGCGGAACCCGAGGCAGAACGACGCCGCGTCGCTGCCGTCCGCCGCCTGCAACGCCGCGGCGTCGTCGCCGAGCGACGGGTCGGCGTAGGCCACCTGCACCGGGCGGCCGAACGGGTGCTCGACGTTGCGGAATTCCAGGCGCACCGCCTGCGGGTCGTCCTCCGCGCGGCGCGGCGCCACCCGCGCCGTCACCGGGTCCGCACCCTCCACGCGCACCGTCAGAGCCCCCGCCGGGGGCGCGGTCGCGACGTCCAGGGCGCGGTCGAACGCCGCCGTCGCCGCGCCGTCGTCGTCCGCGTCCCCCACGACCGACGCCGGCCGCGGCCCGCCGCAGAAGCGCCACGCCGCCGTCGAACCGGCCGGCCGCTCGAACTCCACGCAGAACGAGGGCGCGTCGAAGCCGTAGGTCGCGGTCTGCAGCGCGTTCGCGTCGTCCCCGGCGCTCGGGTCCGCGTACGACACCCGCAGGGTGGTCCCTTCCAGCGCCGAAGTGCCGGGCACGTCCAGCCGCACCGTCCGCGCTTCGCCGTATTCCACGGCGGTGATCGCCACCTCGTTGCCGGCGCGGCCCAGTTCGACCGTGAACGCGTCGGCCGGCGCCGGGTTCGCCGTGTCGAGCGGCGCGTTGAACACCAGTCGCAGGTTGTGGAGTAGCTCGGGGGAGCCGTGCGCCTCCACGGCCTCGATGGCCAGCTCCGGGCACGCCGCCGGGGCGCCGTCCCCGCCCGGCGCCTCGAACACGACGCAGAACGCCGCCACCGCGCCGTCGCGACCGCGCAGTCCCCCGCCCGCCGCCGGACCGAGGTAGCGCACCGCCACCACCGCGCCGTCCGCGACGCTGCCCGGCACCGTCAAGGTCAGCGTCCGGTCGGCGACGTCCGCCGCGCTCGGCGTGCGGCCGGCGCCGTCCACGGTCACGTCGAACGCGGCCGCCGGGCCCGCCGCCGCGAGCGCCTCGTCGAACGTCAGCGTCACCGTGCCGTCGGCGGCCGCCGCCGCGTTGGCCTCCGCGCCGTCGCAGTCGTCCCCGAACCGGCCGTCGCCCGGCGCCGCGAACACCGCGCAGAACGGTCGGGAGACGATCCCGGCGAGGTCCTGCAGGGGCACGCCGTCGTCGGTCGCCGGGCCCCGGTAGCGCACCCGCACCCGCGCCCCGTCCGCCACGCCGGCTGCCGTCGACAGCCGCAGGAGACGCGCCGACATGCCGTCGAGGGCGGCGCCCGCGGGCGCCCGCCAGCCCGCGCCGACGTTCACCTCGAACGCGTCCGCGGACGGCGCCCGGGCGAGCTCGTCGCGGAACGCCAGCACCACCACGCCGCGGTCCGCCGGGTCGAGGCGCGCCGACTCCAGCACCGGCCCCCCGTCGCAGCGCACGAACACGTCCTCCGCGTGGTCGCAGTTGTGCAGGGCGATCCCGGCGTGCCAGCAGTCGTCCGCCAGGCTGACGATCGGCCGGTCCTCCGGATGCCCGCGCGCGCCCGGGTAGCACAGCACGTCGTCGAGCCAGATCGGCTCGTCGGCTTCCGTCAGCGCCTCCAGGAACCCCGTCGGGTAGAAGCCGTCGATGGCCGCGCCGGTGCGGTAGCCCATGGCCCGGCACGCCACGGCCGCCGCCTGGTTCTCCTCGCCCCCCGAGGAAAGCTCCGCGAACCGGTCGGCGCACACGGAGCCCCACCGCGCGTACGCGTCCGAGCGGCGCTTCAGCTTCACCCGCAGCCGGCCCTCGTGCAGGCGCGCGTCCAGGGCCGCGACCGCCGCGCGCGCGTCGGCGAGCAGGCCCGCGAGCCGCGCGGCCTCGTCGTCGTCCCCCGCGTCCCGCGCCTGCCCGAGCGAGCGTTCCAGCCGGGCGACGTGGTCCGCCTCCGAGGCGAGCTGCATGGGCTCGCCGGCGGCGGTGCCCGCGCGGTCCTCGTGGAACACCACCGGGTGCCCGACGTTGCCGCCGTTGTCGCTGCGCAGCGGCGGGTTGGCGGCGTCCCCGGCGTCGCCCGGCGTGTACGCCACCTCCACCCGGCTGCCGCGGGCCGGCGCCGACGCCAGCCTCAGGCGCACCAGCGCCCCGGACACGACCACCTCCGCCACCGCGACCGGCGCGCCGTCCACCGTCACCGCGAAGGCGCCCGCCGCCGGCACGGCGTCCGCGTCGAGCTCCCGCGAGAACCGCAGCACCACCTCGTCGCCGCCCTGCATGAAGACCGCCTCGAGCTCGGCCCGGTCGTCGTCCTCGACCGTCACCGTCACCGCGCAGGCCGGCTCCGGTCCGCACGGGTTGCCCTCCGCGTCGGCCAGCTCGAGCAGGCCGACCGAGTCGGGGTCCGGCAGCAACTCGACCGCGAACGTCTCGGCGCCGCCGCCCTCGTCCACGCCGTCGTCGACGATGCGGAACTCGAACGTGCGCGACGCCGACCAGGCGTCCTCGCCCTCCGGCAGCTCGTCCGGGAAGTCCTCCGGCGCGAACGTCACCACCTTGTCGAAGGCGGCGTAGTCCACGTGCCGCTTCGCACCGCCGGGGGCGGGACCGTCCGCCACGCGCACGCGCAGCGAGTACGGCGCCGCCGGCCGCGGCATCCCCGCCGCGGTGCGCAGCGTCAGCCGCACGCGGACCGCCCCGGGCGCGTCGCCCTCGCGCACCGCCACGGCGTCCCGGTCGGGCGTGAGCTTCGGCAGCGGCCCGAACACGACCGTGAACGGCAGACCGTCCCGGCTCATGTCGACCTCGTCCTCGGTGCCGAGGCGTCCCCTCCCGCCGAACACCTCCAGGGCGTCGAACTGCGCAAGCGGCGTCGATGTGCCCGTGGCGCTCGCGAAGGCACCCTCCCAATGCAGAAGCCAGTCGCTCCTTTGCAGCGTTTCATGCACATCCGGCTCCTCCCACGCGAGCGCCTCCGGCTCCCACCGCCACGGGAACGGCGCGCCCGGCCCGTCGCGCACGGCCTCGATCGTCGGCTCGACAGCCGCGCCACCGTCGATCGCCGACGTGGCGAACACGAGCCGCGTGCCCGCCTCGACGTCGCCCCCCGACGGGTACGCGTTGAAACGCACCCGACGGTCCGACGCGGCCACCGGGTCGGTCAACGCGTGGACCGTGACGTTCGGACCGTCGGTCACGTCGATCGCCACGGTGTGCGCGGCCGTCGCCCCGAGGGCGTCCTCCGCGGCGAAGTCCATCTCGAAACGCGTCGGCGCCGTCTCGAAGTCGAGCGTGTGGCCCGCCTTCGTGCGGATCTGCACGCCGGGGCGCCCGTCCGGCAGTTCCACCACCGCGGCCTCGAACGACTGCGACGCACGCTCGTCGGTGGCCGCGCCGACGGCGCGCAGGGCCACGACGTCCAACGTCAGGAGGTGCCCGTCGGGGTCCTCGGCCGCGATGACCGGACCCACGTCCGCGCCGCCGGGGGCGTGCTCCGACACCTGCAACTGCGTCGGCATGCCCGCGAACGACGGCGGGCCGTTGTCGGCGCGCACGGCCATCGCGCAGCTCAGCACCGTCTCCCGGATCCCGGCGGCGTCGGTGAACGAGGTCCGCACCTGGATCACGCTCCCGCCCAGGCTCGCGTCCGGCGTGAAGGTCGTGCCGTGGTGGAACGGCTCGGTGTCGTCGTCCTTCCACCACGCGTACTCGAACTCGAACCCCCCGTCCGGCTCGCCGTCGCCGTCCGCGACCTGAACCGCCTCCGCGTTCAGCTCGACGCCGGCCCAGGCCGTGGCCGTGTATTCCGTATCGAACTCGCGTTCGCAACCCGTTTCCCGGTTGATGACGTAGCCGTCGATCACGACCCCGCCCACCGGCCGCGAGTTCTCGAACCCGGTAAACGATAGGCGCAGCGCCCCGTCGCCATTGGCCCAGCTCGACTCCCCGGTCTTGCTCGTCTTCCAGTACAGGTACTTGTCGCCGAGGCCCCAGTCGCGCGACTGCCGATCCGACTCGCTGCCCGAGGCCGTCGTCGACAGCTTCGGCGTGCCGCGCGACGCGAACACGCGCAGCGCGTAGGTGGTGTTCTCACTGAGCGCAAAGGTCCCGGGGCCCAGGGTCACCCGGCCCGCGGCGCTCACGCGACGCTCGTCCAGGACCGCCAACGGTGGCACCCTGCGGGGCGGAGGCGCGGGCGTGCCGTTCGCGCGCACCGCGTGGATCTCCGCCGACAGCGCGTGCCCGGAACTCGCCTCCGCCACCACCACCGTGAATCCGAGAGGCCGCCAGCTCTCCTGGTCGTTGGAGCCGGTCCTGATCGTCTGCCACCGTCCGTCCACCGACGCCGACACCGCGGCCGCGGCGTCCTCGGAATCGTTGGCCACCAGCGGCGGCTCGACCGTCGAGGCGTTGCGCGACACCGTCACGTGGGCGCGGAACGACGGCGCGTCGACCCCGTCCCCGTCCTCGATCACCCGAGAGTCGTTGCCCCGGAACGTCGGGTCCTCGTAGCGGATGTCCACCGTCTTGCCCCGCGGGATCTTCGGCGAGACGGTCAGCTTCACCCCCGCGCCGCTCGTGATGGTCCTGCCGCCGTAGGTGAAGTCCCGGCCGGAGTACTGGCCGAGCGTTCCCGGCACGATCACCACCGAATCCGGCGCCCTCGGCGAACGGTCCCCGACGACGACCTCGAACCGGTTCGTCGTCGGCCCAATTGCGTTCAGCGGCGTTACGGCGCGCATCGGGATGACGATGGTGGTGCCGTCCGCCGTCACCGTCGGATGAATCGCGCCGAGCCACGGTGCATCGTCGTCGTCCCATCCGGCCGCGCGCAGGTCCAGGGTCGCGGGCACCGGCGGCGCCTCCTTCAGCAGGCCGAGCGCGAGACGGTAGTTGCGGCCGAACCGGGTCCAGGTCCTGCCGTCGTCGTTCTCCCGAAAGTAGTTCCTATCGACACGCAGGTTGCACCGGCTGCTGCACTTGATGACCGAGTTCGTGTCGCGCACGGCACGCAGCCGGTGCGAGGACCGTGGCGAGCCGCTGTCCAGCGAGAAGTGCACGCCGCGCCCATCTACCTCATCCGTCCTGATGTCCTCGTTGGATTCGATGTTCCAGTGGTCGCCGCGCGTGCCCGGCGACACCCAGATCGTCGCCAGCCCGGTCGTGCCCCAAGCGAGGTACCTTACCCCCGCAGTGTCGGCGTACGCCGGCCGGTACCGACCTCCCGAGATATTGGTGGCACCCGTCTGGCGCGCGGGAATGATCTGCGCGCGCAACCCGGACTGCCGGTACGTGCCGGGGGTCGGTGCCCGGTTTGAGTGCGGCAGGATGATCGCGCCGATCCGGACGTCGGTGCCCTCCTCGTACCGGAACAGTTGGGCCATGTCCCGACCGATCCACACCTTTCGTTCGTACTCTTCTTGCGGCGCGTACGGGAAGTCCTCGGACTGCCTTTCGTTGTAGTTCTGGATGATCGTGTTGTTGGCCCCCGCGGGCAGCGCGAGCGCGGCGCTCGCGAACACCGCGAGCCACGCGGGCATGCGCCGCCGCAACCGCGCCGCGCAAACGCCGAGCGCCTCCCGGCCACGCTCCGGCACCGTCCTGGGCTTGTTACTCTCCATCTGCCGCCCGGTCTCGCCTAGACGCGGCCGTCCAAGGCCATCGGTCAACACGCGCAACAGGAGTCGCGAGGAACGAATCGGCCGGGGCGAGCCAGCCGGCCTGGCCCGACCCGAGGGCCCGCGGCGCCGGCCGCCGCGTCTCGCCGTCTCCTTTCTGCTCGCGTCTGCTCGCGCCCATGGCCCGAACACGGCATCTCTTCACGGACGCCTCGACATTCATGGCCTTGCCGATGGATTGACCGTAGCCGTTTTGCGCTGCACGGTCAATCGCTTGCGCGTCCGTGTCGAGACGCAAAAAACATGCCTCGCAGAACGAAATTTCGTCGTGCATGCACGACGCTGCCCAGGCGCGCCGGTCGTCCTCCACGGTGCGCGGACGGTCTCGTCCGCATTGCAGCCTCGTTCGAGGTCCGATGCGGGCCGGGAGGCCCGCGGACCGCGCAGGCGCCGAAGCCCGGGCGGTCGCATAGGCGCATTCTCCGGGCTCTAGTGCGTTGGGCGGTCCGCCGTGCCGGGCCACATCCAGCGCAGGCCGGTCAGCCGCGCGAGCGCGTCCGCCGCCGCCGCGGATTGCCCGGGCAGCGCGATCCACTCGAGCGAGCCCACGTCGCCGAGCGGGGAGAGGTCCGACACCGGGTTGCCGCCGAGATCGAGGCGCCTGAGCCGCGGCAGGTCCTGCAGGGGCGTCACGTCGGGCACGCGGTTGCCGGCGAGGCCGAGGTGCTCGAGAGCGGACAGGTGGGTCAGCGGACCGAGGTCCGACACCGCGTTGCCGTCGAGCACGAGCACGCGCAGCGCCGGCAGCCCGGCGAGCGGCGACAGGTCCGCGACGCGGTTGGCCGCGAGGTCGAGGCGTTCCAGCGCGAGCAGCGCCCGCAGGGGGCCGAGGTCCGCGATGCGGTTGCCGGAGAGGTCGAGCTCGCGCAGGGCGCCGTGGGCCTCGATGCCGCGCAGGTCCGCGAGCGCGTTGTCCGACAGGTCGACGCGCTCCAGCGCCGCGAAGCCGCGGAGCGGCGCGAGGTCCGCGAGGCCCAGGCCCGAGGCGTCGAGGCGCCGCGCGTCCGGCGGCGCCGTGGCGAGCCGCGGGTGCGCGGGTGCGCCGGCCGGGCGCGATCCGTCCGCTGGGGGCTGCGCGCCCGTGGCGTTGTCCGCGGCCACCCCGTCCCAGGGCGCCGAGCGGATGCGTCCGGAGGCGTCCGCCAGCGGGTGCATGGCAGAGCCCGTGTAGCCGACCGTCACCGCATCCCCGGCGGCCACGGGCTCCGAGAGCAGCAGCACGGCGCGCCGGCCGGCGATCTCCGCCGTCGCCACCGCCCGCGGCACGCCGTTCACCGTCACCGTCCAGTCCGACCCGGACGGGGTGCCGAAGGCGTCGCGCGCGGCCGGCCACGCCAGCGTCAGCAGCGTCCCCTGCACGAACGCTCCGTTCGGCGTCGGGCCGCGCACCGTCGCCGCCGCGCCGACGCCGAGCGGCGTGCCGTCCGGCAGGCGCAGGCCCGGCGTCAGGGCGAGCACCACGTCGGCCGCCGACGTCGGGCGCACCCGCAGCGTCCACTCCCGGTTCTCCTGCGGGACCACGCGCCGCGCCCGGCGCACCTCGGCGTTGGTGGCCGTCGCCAGCGTGTCGCGCACCCAGCCGAAGCCGATGCCGTCGATCTCCTCGCTGAACGCGAGCCCCGCCGCGAACGTCTGGTCCTTGCCGCCGTGCTCCGCCGGCACCGTGTGCAGCTCCGCCCGCGGCGCGTCGTCGTCCACGATCGTGCCGACGCCGGTCGGGTCGGCGTAGCCGGCCCCCGTCGCCCACGCCAGCTCCAGCGTGAACGTCTCGTCGAACTCCTTCTCGTCGTCGTCGAGCAGCGACACCGCCACCGTCCGCGACGTCGTCCCGGCCGGGAACTCCGCCGTCCCCCACGCCGGCGTGAAGTCCGACCCGGCCGTCGCCGTGGCGGCGATGGTCGTGTAGTACGCGGTGACCGTGGCGTCCGCGGCGCGGTCCAGGGTCACCGCGAACGACGCCGTGCCGCCCTCCGCCGCGCGCGCGGCGGACACCGACAGCATGGGCCGCGGCTCGTCCCCGTCGTCGGCGATGGTGCCCGTCGCCGTGGCGTCGGCGATGTCCGCGCCCGAGGCGTTCGACAGCGTCAGCGTGAACGTCTCGTCGGCCTCGGCGGCGCCGTCGTCGAGCAGCGTCACCGCGACCGTCTTCGAGGTCTCCTGCGCGGCGAACGCGAGCGTGCCGGACGCGGCCGCGTAGTCCCTGCCCGCCGTCGCCGTGCCGTCGGCGGTCGCGTAGTCCACCGTCGCCGCGGCGCCCGGCGCCGGGTCCAGGACCACGGCGAACGACAGCGTGCCGTCGTCCTCCGCGGCCCGGGCGTCCGCCACCGAGAACGCCGGCGGCGGGGTCTCGGGGTCCGCCTCCGGCCCGGGCACCGTGGTCTTCGCCGCGCCCGCGCGGCGGCCGTCCCTCGTGCACATGGCGCCCGGCCGGTCGCACGGCGGGCTCGCCGCGAGGCGCACGGTGACGTCGTCGTCGCCCGACGGCGTCACCGTCGCGTGCCACGCCGTGTAGGCGTTGTTCCGCCGCACCGCGCCGAGCGTGCCGTTCGCCACCGTCAGGTTGGCGGCCACGGCCGCCGTCGACTTGTGGAGCGCCGCCGACATGCGGATGCGCACCGTGAACGCCGTCGCCCCGTCGTGGGACGCCGGCACGCCGCGGAACATCGCCGCCACGGGCTCCGCCTGCGGCGTCAGGCCGCGGTCGACGTTCCCGGAGCCGCCCCCGGAACCGCCGCCGCCCGGGCCGCGCAGGCGAACCCAGACGGGTTCGTCGGAATAGAGCGGCAGCGTGCGGTCGCCCCACGTCCAGACGTGGTCCGCGGCGTCGTAGGTCGCGTCCGCGAACGGGAACTCGACGTGGGGGCCGCAGCACTCCCCCACCTGCAGCACCCAGCCCGCCGGCAGCCCGCCCCGGTCGAGGTCGAGCGTCGGCTTGCCCGTGTACTGGCGGGTCCAGGGGACGAGCCGGTCCCTCAGGTACAGGGCCTCCACGACGTGGTCGGCGCTCTCCGACCCGAGCCGGAAGGAGGTCCGGCTCAAGCCGCCGCCGGCCCGCACGGAGCCGCCGGCCGAGAAGCCCCGGCGGTTCGAACCTAAGTCTCCGAAGGTCATCTCGGCGGTCCAGACGTTGCCCGCGGGGGTGCGGTTGTCGAACGTCTTGGAGAACGCGCCCGGGTTGGTGCCCTTGTCGGTTAGCACCCCGTTCGGGGACCACTGGTCGGGCAATGTGTACTCGACCTCCACCTCGGCGCCGGCCGCGACGTCGTTCGCGAGCCCGAGCCACACCGTGTCGTACTTGTTGCGGGCGCTTCGCACCGCCACGTCGGTGCCGTCCTCCGTGACCGTGAACAGGCTCGGCGAGGCATGGCAGTGCACGGCCAGCGGGTAGTCGAAGCTCAGCCTGACGCGGCTGCCGTCGACGTGGCTGCGGGACTCCTCCAGGGACACGGCCGGAGCGCCGGTCAACGCCTCGGGGTCGCCCAGGTCGCGCAGCCGCGCGATGCGCACGGCGACCTTGTCGCCCGCCGACCAAGAGAGGCCCGTGTCGGCCCAAACGTAGCTTCGCCGGGACGCGTCGTACGCGGCGTCTGGCAGGGCGAGGGCGGTGTCGCCGACGTGGAGGGTGTTGTGCTGGCGGCGCCCCTCTAGCGTCTCCGTGGTGCGGAACTCGAGCGTGCTCTGGCCGCGTCGGCTGTCCAGCACCAGCGCGTCGATGGTCCGCTCGTACTGGTGCACGGGGAAGGTCTTCGGGGACAGCGACCCGAAGGCACGGAGGTACAACGCGCTCGCCGACGCGGCCGCGAAGCCGTGGAACCCCCGAGGACCGGACCGTTCCGCCACCGACAGCTCCGCCTCGAGCGGATCCCACGTGCACCGCGCGTGGCCGAGCGGGATTCCCGCGGCGGGTGCCTGCACCGTGCCGTCCGCGGGGAAGGCCGCGGCGGTGCGCGTCTCGACGTTGTCGTCGTCGTCCACGAAGGACGCCTCGACCTTCACCTGCTTCCCCCGGTCGTCGGCGCCGAGCCGGTAGACCCGCTCCGTCGCTCCCTCGATGGCGGTCTCGGTCGTGCCGTCGACGCGCAGCCACCGGTAGGCGAAGGCGGCGTCGTCGAGGCCGTCCGCGTCGGCGATCCCCGACGGGTCCGCGAGCAGCGTCGCGCCGACCGTCGCCCCGCCGCGCACTGCCGGCGCGCCCGTCGCGTTCGCCGTGCCGGGGCCGCGGATGGCGATGAGAATCGGGTCCTGGTTCAACGTGCCGCCGTCGTCCGCGCTGCCGTCCCACCGGCTTTCCGCCGCGTTGTACCAGTAGAAGAGGTTCGAGATGCTCCATCCGCTGGAAGCTCCGGAGTCCTGCCGCGGGTTGCCTAGGGCTACCTCGAACGTCACCCGGTCCCCCGTCGGCTTGAGCACCACCGCGTAAGTCGTGCTCGCCGCGAGCGTCACCGCGGAGTCCGGCTCGAACGTCACCGTGCCTTCGATGAATTCCGACCGGACCGTGAACGGCCTGCACGTGCTGGTGGGAAGCTGGTTCGCGTCAACCGAACACACCTCCAGCGTGAACCCGTCGCTCGAAACATCGACTGACGAAACCGCTACGCTCCCCAGTGCGTACCCCGCCGACGTCGATCCGGTGGTGAACGTCTGCGCGAACCACCCCAGCGATTCGCCGCGGTAGGATTCGTCGCCGTCTCCCTGGCCCAGGTTGCTGACGTACGTGGTCGGCGCCGCCTGCGCCACCCCGGCGGCGAGGGCGGCGGCCAGCAGCAGCGCCGCGGGCCGGGGAGCGGTGCCTCGGGTACTCACCCCCCCCCCCCCCCCCCGGACATATAATGTCGCCCAGAGCCGTTCCTCGTCGTGCCGCTTGACACGTTCTTGCGGTGTCGGTCTTCACGTGCATGTCTCCTCGCTGGGTCGCCCGACGGGCGGACTCCGGAGGGCGTCGCGGCCGGCGACCGCGGTCTCGCTTCCAACGGGGAACATCCCGGAGGCGTGTTCCGCGCCGGCGTCCCGCGGTCCGTTCGCGGCCGAATGCCCGTGCCCGGACTTGGGCCGAACGTACCACCGGAGGCGACGCGGCGCCATCCTTTTACGACGCAAATATGACGCAAAACATATGCGTCATAGGGCGAAAAGTATTCGTCCTTCGGGGCCCGCGGCGCGAGCGGCAACGACACAAAAGGGATGTCTCACAGAACGAAAATCTGTCGTGCATGCACGACACCGTCCGCTTGGGGGGCGGGCGGGTGGTGTCGACCGCGGGGCCGCCGGGGCCGCGCGTCCCCGGCGCGAGTCAGTCCGCCGATCGCGCCCCGCGCCGCGACAGCGTGCGGCGCACGCACAGCGCGATGATCCACAGGTCGACGCGCGGTCCCATGCGGCGCATGTAGAGGCGGTCGTAGCGCAGCTTGCGGCGCGGGCTCGCGAGGTAGCCGGCCCGCGCCTGCCCGAGGCCGGCGATCCCCGGCCGCACGGCGAGCCGCGACCCGAACTCCGGCAGCTCCCGCGCGATCCGCGCCGCCAGCTCCGGCCGCTCGGGCCGCGGGCCGACCAGGCTCATCTCGTTGCGCAGCACGTTGACCAGCTGCGGCAGCTCGTCGACGTGGAAGCGGCGCAGCAGCGCCCCGACGCGCGTCGCGCGCGGATCGCCCGCGGCGGCGAGCACGGGTCCGGAGCGCCGCTCGGCCGCCACGCGCATGGTGCGGAACTTCCACATGCCGAACGCGCGCCCGCCGAGTCCGAGCCGCCGCTGCCGGTACAGCGCCGGACCGCCGTCCTCCAGGCGGATCGCGGCCGCCGCCGCCAGCGCCACCGGGACGGCGACCACCGCCACGAGCACGGTCAGCAGCAGGTCGAACGGGCGCTTGTAGCGGGCCGCCGTCCTCCCGGGAACCGCCGCTGTCGTGCACGCACGACGAAAACGCAGTCTCACACTAACGAAAACTGCCCAATGGACGGTGGCGGAACGGAGCGGCGCGGGACGGCGGGGGCAGGGCCCCGCGCTCCCGCCGCCGCGGACGGACGTCGCCCCGGCGCGCGCGGCTCACCCCGGGGCGGTCAGCCACTCCCTGAACTCGTGCACCTCGGGCTTGCCGTCCGACAGCGCCGACGGCAGCAGGGAGCAGCGCGCCGGCGCATCGGCGAGCTCCCCGAACACCGGCACGAGCGCGCCCGCGCGCAGCTCCTCCGCGATCAGCTTCGAGTGGCCCATCGCGACGCCCATGCCGTCGGTCGCGGCCCGGACCACCATGCTGTAGAGCCGGAATCCGCACGCCCCCGACAGGTCCGGCGCCGGGCAGCCCTGGCGGCGGAACCAGTACCGCCACGCCTCCTGCATGCCGAGGTCGAACAGCAGCGGCCAGTCGTGCAGCTCGGTCGGGCGCGCCGGCCGGCCCCGCTCCCGCAGCAGGCCCGGGCTGCACACGGGCACCAGCGACTCGTCGAACAGCGGGATCTCGTCGAGGTCCTGCGGATGCGGGGTCGCCACGCCGTCGACGTAGGCGATCCAGACGTCGAAGTCGCGCCGCGCGCGGTCGAAGCCCCGGTGGTCGGTGTCCAGCTCGATCGCGAGGTCCGGGCAGGCGGCCATGAACCGCGCCAGCCGCGGCATCAGCCAGCGCTCGGCCACGGCCTCGACGGAGATGATGCGCAGGCGCCGCTTGCCGCGCGAGACGCAGTGCTCGTCGGTGACGCGCTGGATGTCCCAGAGCAGCTCCCTCACGTCCGCGAGGAAGGCCTCGCCGCGGGCGTTGAGCCGGACGCCGCGGCGGCCGCGGTCGAACAGGCCGCCGCCGAGATGGCTCTCGAGCCTGCGCACCCTGTGGGACACGGCGCCCGGCGTGACGCCGAGTTCGTCCGCGGCGCGCTTGAAGCTCTCGCGGCGGGCCGCGGCCTCGAAGAACCGCAGGCACTCGAGCGGGGGCAGTCGCAGCACGTGTCGGGATTCCGCTTCGCGTGACGGCGAAATTATGGCACCCGGGGCCCGCCACCGGCAACACGGCCGGCCGGCGGAACCCGCTGTCACGGGACTACCAGCGACCACTAGCAACCTCGCCGGAACGACTAGCAAACCGGTCCCGTCGACGACCGCGCCCGCGCTCCGGGCGGCGTCCGCGCGCCATCCGCGGGCGCTGGCGCACCCCTGCGCGGCGAAGCCCGCCTCCGCCGAGCCCGGTACGCCGGACGCGTTGCGGCCGGCGCAGGACACGCCGCGGCGCATCGCGCCCGGACACGGGTCCCGCGCAAGCGCGAAGGCCGCGGCCCGGGCGGCGGTCGGCGCGGCCGCGTCGGCGCGCGGAGCCCCCGGGGCACACTCCGCAATCCCGGTCCGTCTCGCCCGCCCCGACCCACGCGACGGTCGGCCGGCCGGCGAGCTTGCGGGGCACGCGGGCCGGCACGTCGCCGATCCGTGCATCGAAGCCGCGCCGGGACGTCGGAAGAGATGCGCATCCCGCCGCAAGGACAGCCGCCGCGCCGGGATCGGCGGCGGTGGCGCCGGCGAGTCCAGGCCCCGGCCGGGGCCGCGCGCCGCCGACGCCGCCGAAGAGACCCGCGGACCGGGCGTCGATCTCGATTCCGCCCGCCACCTCCGCGGACGGGAGCGCCTGGGTTCCGCCGGGCGCCCGCAAGGGTGCCGGCGGACATGGCGTCTTCGACCGCCGCCGACGGCACCGGGTCCGGGGCGGCACGCCGAACGCGCGGGCGGCCGCCGACTCGCGGCGCGACACCGCGACGCCGGGCGTCCGGGACGGACGACGGCGCCACGTCGCCCCCGGGCGGCAACGGGATCCGCGCTCGCAACCAGCACAGCGCGAACCCGCCGCCGTCGTCCGCGAGGAACGCGTCTCCGATCCCGGGGACACGCGCGAGTACCCGCGCTCCCGCGCGAACCATGCGCCGCGGTCCGCCGAGCCCGCGAACCCCGCCGGAACGGTCGCCACGCCCGCGGCGGCGGCGCAGGACCACTCCGGACGGCCGCGACCGCGGCAAATGGGGACCCGGCGGCCGGGACGGGTCGCGACGCCAAGGCGGTGCGTCGAACCCGAACCCGGATCGCACGCGCGCGGCCCCGTTCCCGGCAGTCGTTCCGCGCCCCGTCCCGGTCCGCGCATCGGCCCGGGCTCCGGCGTCCCCGAGGGCACGGCGCCGGTGCACGGAATCCCACCCCCGCCGGGTCGCGGATGCCCGCAAGCGTTTGCGCCGTCGCCGAACCGACGGCCCTCGACCGGGCGCCCGTCCGGCCTGCGGACGTTCCCGGCAGCCCCTCGTCAACCGCCCGCGCGCGCGGCCCGTTCGGCCGCGACCGCGTCGGCCATGTCGCGGGTGAACGTCCTCCGGGTGTCCTCCAGAGGTCCCCCGAGCGCGGATTCCAGGCCCCGGTCGCGATGCATCGCCATCAACCCGGTCTCCGCGACGACGTGGTACACGACGTAGCCCTCACCCACGCCCTTGAGGTCCTTGGTCTCGTCCAACCCGCGCCTCAACGCCAGGTAGCCGTCGCGGTTCCGCGTTGCCCGTCCCCCCGGCGCCAGCGGGCACTCGATGGCGAGCCGTCGCAGGTCCGTTCCGGCGACCGGCGCGGCCGCATCCCAGCCCGGGGCGTCGATCCTGTCGACGAGCCCCTGGCCGACGGTGACCACGCACGCCATGGCCGACTTCGAAGCCCGGAAGAACCGGTCGACCTCCCAGCCGATGTAGTCCGAGCGCACGACGGCCAGGGTCCTGCGTAGATCCCGCATCAGCACCCCGGCGTTCAGCCGATTGCCGAGCTCGACCAGGTCCCTCGCCCCGTACTCCGCACCCAGGATCTCGCCGGCCGTCCGGGCCGCGTGGTCCCGCCGCTGCGCGGACACCTCGTGGGCGCCCTCGACGACGTCCGCGTACACCTTGAACGGGTACTCCCGGCGCTCCGACGCGCCCCCGGCCGACTCCCCGCGTTCATGCCACGACCACCTCGCCGTGCGGTTCTCGACCAGGCCCAGCGCGGCATCCAGCAGCAACGCCACCAGCGAACCGACCTTCCACCCGTCCTCCGGCGCGACCTCGTAGAGCACCCAGACCTCGTCGCCGATCCCCTTGACGACGAACAACCTGTCCCAGTCCCAGCGCGCGTCCCCCAGGGATCCGTCCAGCAGGTCTTCGTAGAACCGGAACTCCTCCGTCAGGAACTGCCGCTGGAAGTCCTCGTACCAGCCCGAGAGCTCGTCCTCGTCGCCCGCCCGCGCCCGCATCCTCGCCTTCGCGCGCGTCGAGTCGCAGATGTCGACGGAGATCGAGATCAGAAAACTCCCGGGCGGCGCCGCCCCGACCTCGGCACGGTCCGCCCTGCCGCGCAGACGCGACGCCAAGACGACCAGCCAGTCGGCGCGGTCCCGGTCCCGCTCCCGCTCCGCCAGCGTCGCCAGCCGGTCGGCGAGCGAGTCGCGGTCCGCCGCGCCACACGCCGCCGCTTCCCCGGCCAACGTCGCGATCGCGGCGTCCCAGCGCACGGCGTCCGCCGCCGAGCGCCCGTGCATGGCGGCGGCGCGGTCGGCCACCGTCCAGTGGTGTCCGGGCCGGAGTTCCTCGTAAACGGCGACCGCCGCCGCGTCGAACACCTCGCGAAGTCTCCCGGCACCCACGCCCTGCACCAGCACGGCGAGCGCGGCCGCCTCGGCCGCGACCGGCGCCATGCCCAGCGCCTCGGCGGTCTCCTCCACCGCCGCGAGCGCCGCAGCCGAGGACGCCGTCACGATCGATCCCTCCAGCTCGCCGGCGACGAAGCCCAACACCTTCCACTGACTCACTGTCCGCCCCCGGGCCTGTTGCGCGCGGCGACTCCGCCGCAGGCGCGGACCGGCCGGCCCGGCGCGCAGACCGCGTCCCAACCGCCCGCAGTCGCCGGCGCGACCCCCGGAGCCTCAGCGCCGCTCGTCGGCACCGGCGTCCGGGCGACGCCGCGTCCGCCTCACTCCGTGCCGCCGGGATCGGCCTGCCGGCCGCCGACGGCGCGCGCGACCGCGCGCTCCCACCCCGACTCCTGCGACCGCAGCGCCTGCGCGACGCTCATGCACCGCCACCGGTCCCACGACAGGCCGGTGCTCCGCGCGGCCGCGAACACGCAGCCCTCCAGCCAGGCCTGGTCGGCCGCCTTCGCGTCCTCCGCCGACAGCATCGCCACGAGCCGGCGCCCGAGCCGGACGCCGCCGGCGGACGCGGTGTGCGCGTCCAGCACGGCCTCGACCTGCTCCGCGAGCTCGGCCATCTCCGCCGGCGACTCGTCGTGCGGCCGCACCAGCACGGACCAGCCGCCGGCCTCGTCGCGCTCGATCTTGGCGGCCACCACGCCGCCGCCGGCCTTGCCCCTGCGCCGCACGTAGACGGTCTCGCGGCGGACCGGCCGGGCGCCGAACAGCGCGTCGTAGAGCTGCGTCGCGCCCACCTCGCCGGGCACAAGGTCCTGCGCCCGCCGCCGGGCGCGCGCCGCCCGGTCGGCGTCCATGAACGCGTCGGCGAGACGGTCCGCGGAGCGGCCGGTGAAGTCGTGCATCACGGGCCGCACGAGGCGCTCGAGCCACTCCTCGTCGAACAGCATGGTCACCGTCTTGACGGCCCGGGACACGGTGCCGCGGTGGCAGCCGAGCGCGCCGGCGAGCGCCGACTGGTTGCGGAAGACGCCGGCGTCGAGCATGGACTTCCACTGCGCCGCGTTCTCGAGCGGCGACACGCCCTGGTCGAACTCGTTCTCGTTGTGCATCGCGACGGCGCACAGGACGTCCGGGTAGTCCCGCTCGCGGACCTCGGCCCGCCACCGCAGCCCCGCGCGGCGGCACGCCTCCAGCCGGCGGATGCCGTAGATCGCCTCCACGGCGTGGGTGTCCCCGGGCGGCAGCCGCCGCGCGAGCCCGGGCTGCTGCTGGCCGTCGCGCCGGATCGACGTGGACAGGACGTCGAGGGACTCCTCGTCCATGCCCGAGTCCACGCGGTTGTGGAACCGCCACGGCCGCACGGTCTCCGGGTCGAACATCTCGACGCGGATGTCGTCCGCCGTCCCGCCGCCGGGCGTCGCGTCGCCGGGGCTGTCAACCATCGCCACTCCTGTCCGCCGTGCACCGCTTCGCGACCGGACGCCCGCGATCCGAACGCCGGCGACCGACCGGCCCCGCGCCGCACGGCATTGACTGTTTTTTCGTCTGAGAACTATACCTGTTGTCCCATTGCGTGTCGCACCGCCCGCGGCTCCCGGCCGCGGCGCGGCGTCCCCTTCCCCGCGCCCGCCGCGCGCGGCCACGCCCGCCAAGACCCTCCGCCCAAGCCGCCGGCCACGCGTTTTCGCTTTTAATATCAGACGATTACCCCATGCGCGGCGACCCCCGCGGACACCACGACGCGGGCCCGGGCGACCCGGCACGGTTCCCGCAGCCCGGTCTCCGTCCGCAACGGCGTTCGCCGCTCCCCGCGAGGCGGCGTCGTAGCATGCTCGATGCCCGCTTGGCCGGACGCGCACGCCGCCGCGGCCCGGTGCGCGGCGGCAACCGTTCCGCGAACCCGGCACATGCAGGCCGACGGCAACGGATGCGACGACGCGGCAGTGCCGATCCAAGGCTGCACGCCCGAGATCCGCAGCGTCGGGAGTTCCGGCCCGCCCGACGGTCTGCCCGGTTCGGCTCGAGCATCGCCTGCCCACGACGTGGAGGAGCAGCGCCGTGGCCATGAACGCACACCTGTGAACCTGCCGGCACGACGGAAGGAACCCAGCGAGATGCCGCGCGTCGCGCTTCCGCCGGCCCACGGCGTCGGCGCCGTTCCACCCGGGCGGGCCGGAGAACGAGTTCACCGTCATGACCCCCGCCGCCACGGTCGGCATCGACACCCCCGACGTCCGACTCGTGCCCGTGCGCGCGATCCGGGGACTGCCCCCGGATGCCCTGGCGGGCGAACTGGCCGGCGCCAACGCCTCGCCGTCCGCCGTTTCGACCGCACCGCCGCCGGCCGCGTCCACACGGAGGATTTCACCCAGGTGTTCAGCCAGTACCCGGAACGCAAGTACGAACGCGTGAGCTACGCCAACGTCGATGCCGTGCTGGCCGCGTTCTCGAACCGCCACGCCGTCGACCAGTTCGCCCTGCGGCTGGCGTTCAGCACGCTCGTCGGCAATGCGGACATGCATCTGAAGAACTGGTCGCTGATCTACCGCGACGACAGAACGCCCGAACTCGCACCCGCCTACGACCTGCTCTCGACCGCCGCGCACCTCCCCGACGACCGCATGGCGCTGACCCTCGGCCGCACGAAACGCTGGGACGAACTCGCGGTCGAGGACTTCCGCCGCCCCGCCGGCGGCATGGCCGTCCCCGCGGCCGCCATGGTCGGGCCCGCCCTCGACACCGTCGAGCGCTTCCCCACGAACTGGCCGGACCACGCGCGGCGCCTCGCCCTCGCCGACGCGGTCTCGGCCGCCGTCGAACGCCAAGCCGGAACAGTGCCGCTGGCCGCACAAGCGCGGGCCCGGCGGGCTCCGCGGACCAAGCGCCGTCGCCACCCCCGGCATCCAACCCGGAACCGCCATCCGCGGCTCCACGCCCTCCCTAACGACCTCCCCGGCGGCCCTGCGGCGCCGCCGCGAAGACGGATCCCTCTTCCCCCCGGCCCCTCGAGCGAGCGCGTCTACGCGTCGGCGATCTGCTTCAGCCGCTCTTCGAAATTGCTCTGCGTGCGGTACATGAGCTTCCGGCCCCGCGTGTACCTTTCCAGGAAGCCCAGTTCGTCTAGGGTGGCGAGGTCCGTCCGGGCTGTCTGGTAGGTGACGTTGTGCGAACGGCGGTGCCCGTTGATGTCGTACCACGCGTCGGGGTGCTTCAGCATATGGCCGATCAGCGCGATTTGGCGGTGGTTGAGAACCGACGCGGCCTCGGACCCCCGCAGCATGGTCTCCAAGCTCCTTGTTTCCCTGACCTTGCGTGCCAAGTACACATGCAACAGCCGGATGGAGTCGAGGATTACGCGCAGGTTGTAGTCGAGGAAGTACGTCACATCGCAGTCATCGATCTCGGAGAACACGTAAGCCCGCACGTACTGAGCGGGCGACTTTCGGATGATCGTCGAGATCGAGAGGAACTCCGTCAGCCAGTACCCTGACCGCGCCATGGCCCAGTAGAACAGTGCTCTGGCGGTCCGACCGTTGCCGTCGACGAAGGGGTGCTCGTAGCCGATCATGAAGTGCAGGAGTATGGCCTTCACTACCGGATGCAGGAACTCGTCCTGCTTGGTTTTCGCGTTGGCGAAGGTCAGCAGGGACTCCATGCGTTCTTGGATACTGCCCGCATCCGGCGGCGTGTGCACGACTTGGCCGTCCCTCTGGTCGACGACCGCGACAGCGTCGGTCGGTGCCCTGAACCGGCCAACCGCGGCGGGCTCGAGCGTGTCCTCGGTCAGAATGCGCTGGAGTTCAAGTAGCATGGCCATGCTGAGGTCTTCGTTCGCGTTTTCGCGTACGAACTCCATGCCTCGGTAGTTGTTGACGATCATCTGCTCGCTGTCGTCGCGGGGCGGGCGCCCCGACCTCAGCATTTGCTTGGCGACGCGCCGGGTCGTCACCGCGCCTTCCAACTGGCTGGAAGTGATCGCCTCTTCGATCAACGAACTCATGAGGTAGCGCTCGCGGTTCCCGCTGTTGACGGCATCGACATGGGGAACTTCGATCCTTCCGCTCGCGTCCCGGTCGACCTGGTGGAGGCGACGGTAGAGATCGCCGGTGTCGCTGAACGAGAATTGTTCCCCGTCCCCATTCCGCAAGGGCAGAACGTGGCGCGAGCCGCTGCGCTTGAGCTTGATGGCCAGCCACCAGTCCTCGCTGGTGAAGCCTTCCGGTGGCGCGAGGTGCCGCAGCTTGTCCCAGTGCAGGTACTTCCCGTTCGGAACGTTGCCGATGTCCGATGCCACAACGGCCATGAGACGTTCCGCCGTGTAGGACTGCATCAGCCTATGGACGGGTGGCGGTCTTCTGGGCATTCTCATGGTCAGGGTCGACCCGTGGCCGGGCCGTATTACTAATCTACTACTAATTTAGTCAAAATTAGTAGTAGGAGGCAACTCGTACGACGCGCGAATGTCCGGACCTCCACGGTGCGAAACGCTGGCGTGGCGGCACGCCCGTAGCGCCAAGGGCGGGCGGACTGCCCAGGTGGAACTCCGACTGACACTGGCATAGGGCGCGCGAAGACCTGCGGCTGACGTTGTGTGTCCC
Source organism: Candidatus Azotimanducaceae bacterium (assembly GCA_965203685.1). Classification (GTDB taxonomy): domain Bacteria; phylum Pseudomonadota; class Gammaproteobacteria; order Pseudomonadales; family Azotimanducaceae; genus VXYL01. Next base: position 1,433,695 of record OZ241908.1, on the reverse strand, counting down.
GTATCGTCGCCATTGAATCTCGTTCCGAAACCCGTCGCCGCCGAAGACAGCGTCCAAGAGGACCTTTAGGTAGTGTGCCGCGGTAGGGTCGCAGTGGAAGTGGAGGCTCCCGTTGGGTTTGAGCAGCCGACACATGTGCTCGAGCCTCTCGGCCATGTACGTGAGATGTGCCAGCATCCCGGACGGTCCCAGGATGCGCTCGAAACCCACTGTCACATGATGGGTGGCGCGCGCGCTGGCACCGGTAAGCGAGGCTAGGCGGTCGGCGGCAGCCTCATCCCACGTCCACGTGTCATCGAAGGCGCGGTACTGCGCGTCACCCCCACCATCCTGAGCGTAGAGTACGTTGTAGCTGCTTTGGAGTTGAAAGGTGGATCCAAGTAGATCAGGTCGACCGAGCCGTTTTCCCAGCACGACATCCACGCCAAGCAGTCGCCAAAGTAGAGCGTGTTTGAGTTCAGGCCATTGGGCACGCGTTGCAGTCCTGTGGACTTCTGCACCTGCCTTGGCAGCTCGGCGCGTCGAATTCAACGTCGACGGCAGCGGCCGGCCGCGAAGCGTCGCCAAAATCGAAACACCCCCTCTCTCCATTAAGCACGCCGGACGATTAAGCTCATTCGTCCCAAGGGTGTGGCGCGAACTGACAACCATACAGGCGTAGCGCCCTTCCGATGCAGCGCACCTCGTACTCGGGCCGAGTAGACCGCTCGGTCGTGAAGCATCAAGATCTTCAGCGCCTCAATCGAACCCCTACCGTCAACACTCCTTCCGGTCAACCCAACGCGCCGACATCCCGAGCAGACATCGGTGCAGAGGAATCTCCGGGCCGAGCCGCGGCAGCCCGCCCGCCGCGACGCCTCGCCGCTGTGCGCAAACGCGGCGGGGTCCTTGCTGCCGCTGCCGTCCCCGGCCCCGGGGCAGGGGCGCAGGGCCGGTTGCCGCCAGCGGCGGCTGCCGGCGAACGGAAAAACCGAACGGACACACCGCCATGGGATCCATCAGGAGCACAATCTCCTTCGCCATCGAAGCGGCCATCGCCCTGCTGGCCCACGAGGATCGCCTTGCGGACGACTGCGGCGCCGAGGAGTGCCCCGAAGACGATGCCTTCTACGACCCCAATGGAACCGCGCATGCCCACTTCCTCGACACGCGCGGCATCCCCATGGACCAGGACTGGCTGCACGGCAAGCACTAGGATCGCCCCTTCGGCACGCCGATCCCGAACCTCTTCCTCGCCGCGTTCGCGGCCTTGCCCGCGACGGCCTCCACGCTCGCGGACCCGGACGCCCCGATCCGGCTCGCCACGCCGCCGAGCTGGCTCATTCCCTGGTCGACCAGGCCCGACGCCGCGTAGCCCGTCCAACCCATCATCGCCATCCACATGCTCGGCACGACGATGAACACCGTCTTCGTCACCGTGTGCAGCATCGCCGTCTGCGTCGGCCCGGTGTGCCGGTAGTCGAGGATCGCCGCCAGGTTGTTGTCGATCCAGAACGCGATGCCCCACAGCGCGCTCAGGAAGTGGATGCTGAAGAAGACGATCGTGAACAGCACGAGCTTGCCCACCGCGTAGGACGAGAACACCATCAGGAACGGCAGTCCCACGATGAAGATCAGCTGCGCCAGGCCCTGCAGCATCGACACCGTCTCCCGGATCACCATGCCCTCGGCCGAGATCGCGAGCGCCTTCTTCACCGTCCCCGCGTAGCCCGCGGCGTCGCCCACCGCGCCGCCGACGAACTCGACCCCCGTCTCCAGCTTGCGCAGCAGCAGCTCGCCGAGGTTGTCGGACTGCATGTAGGTCCGCAGGGTGCGCGCTCCCGCCTGCTCCATCACGTCCGGGTCGTAGGACACCACGTTGCCGAACCCGTCGCCGGCGTCGCGCGGCCCCCGGAAGCGGCTCTCGAGGATCGCCGCCAGCGCCGCGTCCTCGGCGGTCGGGTGCGGCCACATGTTGCGCTCCCGCGCGTACCAGCCACGCGGCTGCCCGTCGTGCCCGGACGTCGGGTCGACGGCGTCGTCCCAGAGGTCCGCATCCACGCCCGCGATCAGCTCGCCGCGCAGCTGCGTCCACCACTCGCCGCAGCCCGGCCAGGAGCCCGTCGGGCCGTAGATCCCGTCCCGCGCGTCGTTGCGCGCGATGCCGAGGCCCGACACGTCGTTGACCGACGTCAGCGCCGGGTAGATGTTGCTCCGCAGCCAGGCGCTGCCCATGTAGCCCATGGCCACCTTGACCTTCTCGGCCTCGGTCACGCCGTCGCGGTCGGAGGGCCCGGCCGGCAGCGCCGGCACGCAGCCGCCCCGGTCCGGCAGGACCGTCGCGCACGACGCCCCGCCCGAGGCGCGCTGGCCCTCGCGCCAGATCGACAACGCACGGCGGTGGCACTGGCCGCCGAACTCGCGGCCGCTGCGCAGCGCGTCCTCGTCGCCGATCGCCGCCGTCCCGATCCGGTGGTGCATCATCTTCACGTCCGACGAGCACGGGATCCCGGCGACCGCCGCGCTCGTCACCGCCTTCGAGAGCTGGTGGAACGCCGCCCACCACAGCGGGATGCGCGCCTCGACGCCCGAGAGCTGCGCGCGGATCGGCCCGTACGGCGCCGTCGCGTCGCCCGCGGTCACCACGCCGCCGCCGGCGACGCCGCACTCGAGCGACGGGCGCACGTAGCGCATCTGCCCCATGTCGAGCGCGTACAGCGGCACCGCGGCCACGACCATGACGAACACGGCCACGACCGTGTCGACCTCGATCTTCTTCAGGCTCTGCACCGCGGCCGAGCCCTCGTCGTCGCCCGCCTTCCTGGACTCCATGACGTTGCCGAGCACGATCCCCAGGAACGGGATCAGCGCGACGCCGGTGTCAACCAGCACGTCCCAGAAGCGCGTGTAGCAGATCCACCCGAAGGTCACCACCACGAACTCGAAGTAGCTCGACACACCCATCCGGCCGCCCTCCTAGACGCCGAGCCACGGGCTCAGCGCGGCGGCGGCGAGCCCCTGCAGCACCAGCAGGTCGAACGCGACGTACGCCGCGAGGTAGGCGTGCCGGCGGCCGTGCAGCGTCGCCCGGTCGAACGGCACGCCCCGCGCCAGGCACCACCGCACGATCGTCGCCCAGCGCCACCACACGATCGCGGCCAGCGCGATCCGGCACGCGCCGACGTGGTGCCGGTAGCGCCCCATGTCCGCCGCGGCGGCGTCGAGGCCGGCGCTGCCGCCGCCCCAGAACGCCGCGACGGCGAACACCAGCAGCACGGCGAGCGCGCAGGAGCCCCCGAACACCGACCAGAACCGCCAGCGCCCACGCACCGCCATCGTCATTGCTCCCGGGCGGCGCGCTCGGCCGCGGCGTCCGCGCCCAGGGCGCCGGCCGTCGGCAGGTGCGCCTCCATGCCGTACTCGCCCGCCGGGCCCGCGACGCGGGCGGCACGCCGGCCGAGGACCGCCAGCGGCACGCCCCGCGCCCGCCGCTCGGCGAACGCCATCTCCTGCGTGAGCTCCGCGATCTCTTCGTTCAGTTCCACGATGGCCTCCAGCACGGTGGCCCGCGCCAGCTCGTTGGACGCCACCGCGGGCGCCCGCATACCCGCGCGCAGCGCGCGGCGCAGGAAGAACGCCTTCTCCATCGTGCGCTCCATCGCGATCTCCGCCGCCAGGCGCCCGGCCAGCGCCCGCCGGCGCGACACGGACGGCTCCTCGGCGATGGCCGCGAGCACCGCCGGGTCGACGCCCACGCCGCCCGCGCCCCGCATCCCGGCGAGCAGCGCGGCAGTCGGCGCCGCGCCCAGGGCGACCTCGAGCAGCGGCCCCGGACCGTCGGCCTCGCTGCCGTAGAGCGCCTCGATCTCGTCCATCATCGCCTCGCGCAGTCCTTCCCCGGGAAGCGACGCCACCGGGACGCAGCCCGCGTCCTCGCGGCAGGTCTGGATCTCGATCTCCCCGACCACCTTGCGCGCGAACGCCTCCGCGTCGTCGAGCGACGCGAACACCGCGCACACCCGGAACTCCGCCGCGGCACCCGCGCAGTAGTCGGGCGAGGTCCCGCCGGGCGGCGGCGGGGTGGCCCCGGTCACCGTCGCGAGCCCGGTCCTGACCGTGTCCCCGATCTGCCGGACCGGCTCCTGGCCGAGGCCGCCCGCCTTCTCGCCGTTGGGCCCCCAGGTCACGCCGGCGTCGCCGCCCGCGCCTGCGCCGACGTCCTTCTCCACCGCGGTGGCCTCCCGGCCGCCGGCCCCGATCTGGCGCTTCCAGAACTCGCCGTCCGCCACCGCGCGCCAGCCGCCCGCGGCGGTGCGGTCGCGCATCGCGTCCACCGTGCGCTCGCAGTTGGCGCGCGCCAGCCGGAAGTTGACGCCGGCCTCCGCCATCATCCCGGTGAGCATGTCGTAGAGCGACGGGTTGAGGCGCTGCAGCACCAGCCCCGGCAGCGAGGCGACCACGCCCTGCGCCGAGGTGATCAGGTTGCCCATCATCTGCCGGGCCGCGCTCTGCGCGTTGCCGAGCTGGTCGCCGACCGACGCGCTGAGGTCGAAGTTCCCGCACTGGAAGTCGCCCCTCCAGCCGTACGACACCGACAGGTCCACCGCCCGCCCCGAGAAGCCGCCGATCGAGCGGATCGGCACCGCGCCGCCCACCTCGTAGAGCGCCGCGTCGCCGACGGCGACCTCGGCCCCGTAGCGCTGCGCCGCCGCCGGCGGCGCCGACGACGCGAGCCCGAGCAGCAGCGTCCCGGCGAACGCCCCGCAGAATGTCCTCAACGCACCGTCCATCGTTCCTCTCCTCGTCTCCCCGCAACGCGGGCGTCAGCTCCCGATCCTGAGCGGCCCCGCCACGCGCACCACGCACGGGTTCGTGCAGCACTCGTACTCGCGCCACAGCTGCCAGGCGTAGCCGCCGTCCTTGTTCATCCGTCCGATCAGCGGGTCGGCGAGGAGCGTCCCGTCGGGGTGCTCCACGGTCCCCGCGAACGGCACCGTCCCGGACGTTCCCGGCGTTGCGAACACGTGGCAGCCCGCCACGTCCGGCAGCACCTGGCGCCACTTGAACTGTCCGCCGCCCGGCGCCACGCCGCGCGGCAGCCACATCGTCCCCCAGCCGCCGAAGCGGTATTCGCCGCTGCGCTCGAGGATGTCGAACGGCGGCACCGGCAGCGGCGACGCCGGAACACCCGCCGGGCGCGGCAGCGGCGCCAGTCCGCCGAACCCGGTCGTGCGCCCCAGCGCCGGCAGTTCCGGCATCGAACCGAACGCCGGCATCCGCAGCGCCCCGAGCGCGGCCGTGCCGCCGAAGGCGAACGCCCCCTGCGCCGGGTAGCTGGGCGCCGGCAGCATCACGCCGTTGCCGCCGGCCATCCCGGCGCGGACGTGCAGGTTCGCGCCGCCGGGCGCCGGCAGCCCGAAGCTCCGGTTCGTCGCCACGAAGACCGCCCGCTGCGCGACGACCGCCGCGTTGCGGTAGTCGTGGCCCGCGTCCATCCAGCCGCTTAAGGGGAACAGCGTCCCCCACTCCAGCGGCACCCCGCCGACGGTCTCCCGCAGGCCCCGCCCGAGCGGCGGATGGGCGAGCACGTCCTGCGCGGCCGCGACCATGCCGGGCTCCCCGAAGCGCCACAGCGGGTCGACCACGCTCGCGTAGTACGGCATCGGCAGCACCGGCGGCGGGCACACGAAGTCGAGGCCGGGGACGGCACCGGCGAGCTGCGACACCAGCGCCCCCGTCACCGACCCGAACACCTCCGCCTCGTAGAAGCCGAGCTCCGCCCCCGGGCGCAGCGTCTCGCCCTTCGTCCCCGGCCGGGCGCCGTCGCCCCTGGCGGACATCCCGCCCCCGAAGCGCGCCGCGCCCTGGAGCGGCGACGCCGACGCGAACGGCGCGAGCACGGCGCGGCCCTCGGTCCACGGGCAGCCGCGTCCCGCGTGCACGGTCACCACCGCCGTCGGCGCATGGTGCCGCACCAGGAGCGACGTCTCGACGTACGTCGTCCCGCCGGGGATGTACGGCGGATCGAGGCAGATCCACTCGCAGAGGCCGGCCACCTCGTAGTCCATGCAGCCGGAGAACGGCTGCCGGAGCTCCTCCGCCGTCGCGGCGAGCAGGTCGGCCGACGTCAAATCCTGTGCCCCGCCGCCGGCCGACAGGCACACGCACCCGACGGCCACCGCCGCCCGGCCCGTCCGCCGCGCCGCGGCCCCGGGACGGCGGTTCACGCGATCCCCCGGGCGGCGTCGATCCGCGCCGCGACCACCTTCACGGCCTCGACCTCGGAGACGCCCTCGGCCGCCATGATCTCGGCGCGCTCCGCCTTCTCGTGGCGCTCGGTGGCGGCGAGCGCCAGCACCGTCGACGGGGGCACCGCGCGGAACAGGTTCATGCCCGCGGCGCCCATGACGACGCCCTCCGTGTACTGGCGGTGCGCCTTGCGCGTCGAGAGCATCATCGCCGCCTGCTCGTCGGTGAGCTCCCGGAAGCGCTTCATCTCCTCGACCTCCTCCTTCGGGCACACCAGCGCGATCCACCACTCGATCATGTTCAGGAGCTTCTTCGCGACGTTCGGGAAGTCCTCGAGGTTCTGGGTCGCGAGCCACAGCCAGGCGCCCAGCTTCCGCCACATCTTCGCGATCTTGACCAGGTACGGCGCGAGCTGCGGGTGCGTGGTGACGACGTGCGCCTCGTCGATCGCGAAGACGATCTCGCGCTTCGCGGTCTGGTCGCGCTCGGCGATGTTGTTGACCATGTTGATCATCGACACGCACGCGAGCGCCAGGTGCGCCTCGTAGCCCTCGCGCGCGAAGTGCGCGAGGTCGACCAGCGTCACGTCGACCTCCGGCCACGGCGCGCCCTCGCGGTTGAACACCTCGCCGCCGAGCGAGTCGCAGAAGAGCGCGATGCCGTCGCCGAGCTCGCGCATCCGCGCCCGCTCCGCGGCGTCGCGCTCGTTGCCTTGCGCGTCCCGGCCGAACGCGTAGAGCGCGTCGCGCACGTGGTCGGGGCGGACCTGCGCGCGTTGCGCCCGCGCGACCCGCGCCGCGGCGATCACCGCGTCGCGCAGCGCCCGGCGGTCCGAGCGCGACATGCGGTCGAGCTCCTTCGCCTCGCCCCCGGTCGCCATCAGCACGGCCACGGTCTCCATCTCCTGCAGGATGTCCCGTTCGACGTCGACGTTGTCCTCGTCGCCCTCGTCGCGGGCCACCGCCTCCATCTCCTCGTCGAGCAGGGCGCCCGTGTCCCCGGCCTCGTCGGCGAGCGCGGCCGCGTCCCGGAACGGCGACAGCCGCGCGCCGCCGCCCGGCTTGATCGTCACCCTGTTGACCGTGAGGCCGAGCGACTCGAACCAGTCGACGAGCAGGCCGAAGCTGTTGCCCGCCTCGACGATGAAGAGCCTTGGTCTGTGCATCGCCACCAGGTGCGCGAAGACGCCGGCGAGCGTCGCCGACTTGCCCGCCCCCGTCGGCCCGATCAGCAGCATGTGCGCGTTCTTGCGCCGGTCGTACTTGTTGAGCGGGTCGATCTCCACCGGCTGCCCGCCGCGGTTCCAGAACAGCATCCCCGGGTGGCCGGTGCCGACGCTGCGCCCGTAGACGGGCAGCAGGTTGGCGATGTGCTGGGTCATGTTGATCTTCGTGTAGCGCCAGCCCGCCTTCCGGTCGCGGTCCGGGTCGTAGACCATCGGCAGGTGCGCCACGTACGCGTCGAGGATGCGCATGTTGTCGAACGGCGCCACCGCCCGGAACCCGTAGCGGAGCAGGAGCGTGCGCGCCTCGTCCGTCGCCTTGTCGAGCTCCGCGGGGGTGCGCGCGCGCAGGAAGAACGCGTAGCCGGAGCGGAACATGCGCTGCCGCGACGACATCACGGCCTTGGCCGTGTCGCAGTCCTCGCGGGCGCGCATCGCCTCGACGGACTCGCCCTTCGCGGCCCGCGCGATCATGTCGATGTGGCCGTCCACCAGGTCCTGCGGCAGCGGCACCAGCGTCGTCTGGTACACGGTGCCCGGCGGCAGCCGGTCGAGCAGCGTGTTGATGGCGTCGCCCTGGCGCGTCTCGCCCGTGACGTGGCCGACGCCGGGCGCGCGGCGCAGGCCCTCGACGGTGAGGATCCGCGCGCAGCAGCCCTCGAACCACCAGCACCGGTGCCGGAAGTCCGAGCGCGGGTTGCAGTAGAACATCGACTCGACGAAGGCGTCCCCGTACGTCGCCTCGACGCCGAGGCCCTCCGCGTCGCCGACGAGCTCCCGCTCGAACGCCGTCGAGTCCTCCGGCGTCAGGTCGGTCCAGGTGTTGAACCAGCGCCGCATCCAGCCGTGGAACTCGACGCCCGACAGCGGCCGCACGCCGACGCCGATGCCCTCGAGGGCCTTCGCCAGCCGCTGCGCCGTCTCGACCAGCGCCTCCATCATGTCGTCCGGCTCGTTCACCGCGAACTTGCCGAAGCCGCGGCGCCGGTAGACGACCATGTAGGTCCGCTCCACGGACGCCCCCCAGCGCTCGTGGGTCACCTCCTCGTCCACGAACAGGCCGTCGTCCTTGGCGGCGCCGATCATGTGCCGCTCCAGGATGCCGAGGTAGGCCGCCGAGTACGCCGTCCCGGCGGCCGCCTCGACCGGGTAGTCCCGGACCCGCGCCACGGACGTGCGCACGTCGAGGTCGCGCCACGTGTAGGTCTGCACCACCCACTGGTTCGCGTCGCGTTCCTCGAAGCCGTCCTGGACCACGTCCTGGACGTGGTCGCGGACGTCGCGCAGGTACGCCTCCGAGCGGCCTTCGGTTCCCACCGGACGAAGCTCGAACACCGCGCCGAGGCTCATCCCGTCCTCGAGCAGGATCGCCTCCAGGCGTCCCTCGCGATCCTGTACGGCCTCCACCCAGGGCAGCAGGTCCACGAACGACCGCTCCGCGGCGTAGATCCGCTCGGCGTCGGCCACGCGCAGTCCGCGGCGCCGCGCGCGCTCGCGCGTCGGCGCCGGCGGGTGCCGGGCCGCCGAGGCCGCGGGCCGCGCCCGCGCCGCCGGCGCGCCGTTGCCGTCCGGCACGCCCGCCGTCGCCGCTCCGCCCGCGTTCCGACCGGGCGCGAACACCTCCTTGACCGCCCCGAGAAGGCCGGCCGACTTCGCCGCCGCCCCGTCGCCTCCGTCCGTCGGCCGCGCGGAATGCCCGTTCGCCGTGGCGCCCGCTGGCGGATCGTCGCCCGCCGTCCGCCCGCCGTCCGTGGTCGCCTTGCGCCCCGCGCCCGGCACGAAAACCTCCTTCACCGCCCCCAGCATCGACATGTCGCGTCTCCTACCGTGTTTCCGGTTCGGAACCGCCGGCGGCGGCATCCGCCGCCGTGCCGTCCCCGGCCGTGCCGTCCTCGTCGGCCTCGTCGGCCTCGTCCGCCTCGTCCCGCCCCGCAGCGTCGGCGTCGCCGTCCCCGCCGATGAACCCGCTCACCGCGTCCGCCACCGCCGCCCCGCGCTCCAGCGCGTCGCCGACCATCACCGTGACGTCGCCGGAGAGGATCCCGTCCGCCGCGGACTCCGGCTCCGCCCCCGTCAGCAGCGACGACAGGCCGGCGCGCCCCGCCACCACGTCGCCGACGTCGGGCCGCCGTTCGTCGGCGTCCGGCCCGGCCTGGCTCCCTGCGCCGTCCGCCGTTCCGCCCGCCGCCAGCGCCGCCGGCATCGGACCCGCGGCGTCCGCGCGCGGCGACGCCACGAACACCTCGGCACCGGTCCCGTCCTCCTCCCAGGCGGGCCACTCCGCGGGCGGCACCGTCGACACCGCCTCGCCGGGCAGCGCGTACTCGGTCCGCTCGAACAGCGGCATCGCCGTCACGTAGCCCGGCACGCCGACGCCGAGCGGCGTCGCCACGTGCGGGTAGACGTAGACCAGCACGTCCGGGTTCGCGAGGCGCGGGAAGACCGCGTCGAGACCCGACACGGCGCTGCCCGACCACCCCGGGTGCAGGGGCGGCGGCCAGCGCTCCTCGACGACGAACGCCTCCCCGCAGCCGGGTCCCTCGCACTCCCGCTGCGCCGGCGTCCCCGACAGCAGCCCTTCGGCCGCCGCCGTCTCCAGGCACGCCCGCACCCGCACGGGCCCGGGGGCGAGCAGCGAGCCGAGGCGCGTGGCGCGTACGAAGCGCTCGCAGAAGGCGCGCATGCGCACGTCCATCGGCCCCGACGCCCGCGCCTGGTCCGCCGTCCCGTACGCCTCCCGGTACAGCGCCTCGAGCGAGGTCTCCGACGGCGGCAGCACCGCGCCGCCGCCGACGCAGCCCCCGAGCAGCAGCACCCCGGCCAACGCCGCGGCGATGCCGGTCCTTTTCGTCAGTTCGCAACTCATCCTTGCCATCCTCCCGTCTCCAATGTCGATCGGCCCCGCGGGCCGGCCTTGCGTTCCAGCAGGACGCCGCCGGCCACGCCCGTCGCCAACGCTGCGAGGCTGCGCCGACGCCAGAAGCGCGCCCGCGACCGCCGCCGCGGCCCACAGCCCCAGCGCGGCCACAGCGACGAACTCCGCCCCGACCGCGCCGCCGACCCCGCGAGCAGGCCGGCCACCGCGCGCCGGCTCATGCCCGTCCGACGGATGCCGTCGTGTTCCGTCACCGATCCGTCCTCCCCGTCAGTCGAGATCCGCCGCCACCGCGGGTCCGGCCCCGAACCGCGCCGCGGCCGCGTAGCGCACCCGGCGGCCGTCGAAGCGGTAGTCGACGTGCAGCTCGGTCTCGAGGTGCACCGACACCTTCGTCCCGGGCGCGACGTAGACCACGTCCACCTCCCGGTCGAGGCGCTCGCGCATATAGCGCGTGAACTCCCGCACCACCTCCGCCGCCGCCCGGCCCGCGGCGTAGTCCGCCTCCTGCCCGGGCCGCACCTCCGCCGTCGACGTCGTGCCCTGCGGCCCGCGGGCCTGCGCCCGCACCGTCTGCGCCTCCGCGAACGCCGCGCCGAGCGCGCCCACCGTCTCCGCGCCCATCATCTGCAGCAGGTAGCGCCGGGCGTTCGTCACCCGCCGGCCCGGCACGCACGGATGGCCGCTGCCGTCCGACAGCCAGGCCCAGTCCGGCGCGTCGCCGCGGACGCTCGACGGCGTGCCCGGGTCCGGCAGCGTCCTCACGCGCCCGTCGGCGAACACGAACGTCATGCTGTCGACGCCGCCGCGCACGCACGACAACGTCCAGTCGCCGTGCGCGCGGCCGCTCACGACGGCGTGCCGCACGTCCGGGATCTCCCAGCCGTTGGCGACCAGGTTGCGCGCGCCGAGGACGATCTTGAACGGGTACGGGTCGGACACCGTCGTCCCGTTCGGGACGCGGCCGATGAGGCCCGTCACCGCCGAGGCGCCGGTCAGCACGGAATTGCGCGGCACGGTGTAGACCTTCTCCGTGCACGCGCCGTCCGGACACTCCGGGTTCTCCTTCTCCTGCGCCCCCACGACGCTCCGCTGCCCGGCGATGTACTCGGCGACCGGCGAGTCGGGCGACCCGTAGCCGCCGGCGCCCCAGACGTAGTCGCCGGACGTCCGCGCCGACGGCTCCTCGGTGCGGACGCGCGAGACGAGGTCCTCCACCACGCCCCGGGCGCGCGCGAACTCGCCGCGCTGCGCCTCGAGCTGCGTGCGCACCCGGTCGTCGACCGTGCGCCGCTGCTCCTCCCGCTCGCGGCGCATCTCCGCGCGCACGCGGTCCTCCATCGCGGCGAGCTCCCGGTTGCGCCCGAGCACCTGCTCGTTGCGCTCCTGCAGGTCCTCCACCTGCCGGCGCAGCTCCTGCACGGTGATGACGAGCGTGCGCACTTCGTCGTCCTTCGTGTCGGCCTCCACGCCGGTGAGGCGCGCCATCTCGCCGGTGAGCGCCTCGTCCGCCGGCGCCGAGCGCGCCGTGCGCACGTCCGGCCCGCCGCCGCAGCGCACGACGACCACCAGGACGACCAGCACGGCGAGCCCCGCCGCCCCGACGCGGACCAGGATGTTCGATCCCACGCCGCGCCCCCCTACAGGCGGACCGTCTCGGCGAACGGCCGCCGGGTGACCACGTAGACCATCGTCGCCGAACCGGGCCGGCCGGCGGCGGCGAGCGTCGAGGCCAGCCAGCCGGCGGCCACGAAGCGCCGCGCGAAGCCGTTGACCTCGGGCCCGGCCGCGTGCTGCAGCAGCCGCGGGTCGAGGTCCACCGCGGCATCGCCCGTGTTCACGAACTCGAGCCCGGCGACGTGCAGGCCGAAGGCCGTCCAGCACGACCGCAGTCGGACTTCGATCCGCCCCGCGTCGGCGTGCCGGTAGAGGCGCGAAAGGTCGCCCTCGACGTCCGCCGACGCCCGCGCGGCCCCCGGCAGCGTTCCCGCCACCCGCGCCGGCGCGTAGTCCTGCTGGACCGCGAAGCGGATCAGCCGCAGCATGCGCTCGCCGTCGGACGGCGCCGCCGCGTCCCCGCCACCGGCCGCCAGGCCGCCGACCGCCAGGTCGGCGTCGTCGCCGGGGCGCACCACGCGCAGCGTGCCCCCGGCCGCGCCCGTGCCGGCCGAGACGTCGAACAGCACCACCATGCCGTCCGACAGCCGCACCGGCACCCGGTACGCCTCGAACGGCGCGTAGGCGTTCCAGTACGCCGTGTCGTTCACGAACGCGACCCGCAGCGCCCCCGACTGCGCGAGCTCCCGGGGGATGCCGACCTCGCCGCCGCGCGGGAACACGACCATCCGCTCGCGGCCCACCTCGAGGCGCAGCGGGATGGGCGTCCGCTCCCAGCGCACGGTCTCGGCGGCCGCGCCGAAGGCGGCGACCGTCATGGCCAGCGCGACCGCCAGCCGCCTCGTTCCGCCCATGCTCACTCCTTCTCCGAGATCGCCGTCGCCACGCCGTCCAGGCAGTCGACGGCCAGGCCCCACGGGTTGACCTCCCGGTCGACGTCGTAGCGGGCGACCTTCACCGGGTAGCGCACCAGGCGCTCCTTCACCGCCGTCCCCGACAGCGTCTCCTTCAGGTGCAGGTCGAGGTACACCACCCAGCGCCCGACGCCCCGGTACACCACCTTGTCGAACCCGTAGCCCAGGCCCGGGATCGCCCACACCGCCCGCTCGCGGCCGCGGACCTCCAGGCGCCTGTCGGCCGCGTCGGCGCGCAGCTCCTCGTAGCACGCGGGGGTCAGGAAGGCGCGGAACCCCTCGACGCGCGCGGGGTAGTCCCGGGAGCCGTCCGTGGGCCAGCGGTAGACCTGCTGCCACATGTAGAACGCGAACGCGTAGACGTCGCTCGCCCCCGGCTCGTCGACGCCGACCACGACGCCTTCCGTCAAGTCCGGCGGGACGAAGATGCGCACGTCGTCCGCGGCGCGCATCCAGCCCCAGCCGAGCACGGCCACCGCCATCGCGCTCGCGCCGAGGCCGGCGTAGAGCGAGCGGATGACGCGGTCGCGCCCGGCGAGCGCCGCCGTGTAGCCGGAATCCCGCAGCGGCATCTCAGTGCTCGTCCTCCAGCGCGGCGTCGGCGCCGCCGGCGGACGCGACGGCCCGCGGCGCGGTCCGCACGGCCTCCCAGACCCCGGACCGGCGCAGCATCGAGTCGCCGCCGAGCCCGTGGTCCTCGAGCCAGGCGCGGGCGAGATCCGCGTGGTAGCCGGCCGGCCTGCCGCGCTTGACGCGCCGCAGGACCTTCCCCGCCACGTAGATCGCCCCGATGGCGCCCACGGCGCCGCCGCCCATGCCGACCGCGAGCTGACCGAACACGGCCCCGGCAACGGTGCCCAGGGGGACGAACAGGCCGAGCGCGGCGAGAGCCGCGGTGCGCAGCTCCGAGTCGGTGAGCCCGAGCACCACCACCGGCTGCTCGTTGAGCCGCTCCGGGATGTAGGTCACCTCGTCGCCCATGGCACGCGCCCGACCACCGCACCGGCGGGCTTCAGGCGTCCTCTTCGAGGACGCCGCTCGCCTGGTTCATCAGGAAGACGATGATCACCAGCAGCACCACGCCGATCGCCGCGTGCATGCCGAGATCGCCCCAGGTGGCGCGCCCGGCGGCGATCTCCGAGTACTTCGAGATCATGTTCTTGCCGACGATGAAGAACACCACCGCCGCGACGATGAGCCCGGCGACCGACGCGATCTGCACGGCGTAGGCCTGGAAGATGCCGATGTAGTCGCCTTCGTCGACGCCGTCCGGCGCCTCGAACTCCGGCAGGCCGGCATGGCCCATGGCCGCGGCCGCGAGCCCGGCCGCCGTCGCGCCGATCCGCAGCCACCCGGCGTCGACGCCGGCCAGCCCGTTCCACGCCGCCGCGCTCCAGCGCGCCGCCGCTCCCTTCAACATGCGATGACCCATGGCCGCCCGCTCCCTTCTGCTTGAGTAAATGTCCTCAGGACGACGCCAGCCAGCCGAGCAGCGTCACGACGAGCGTCGCCCGCAGCACCTTGCCGCCGAGCTCGAAGAACGTCATGCGCGCCCGGCCCCACGCCTCGTACGCGCGGTAGACGACCCACGCGTACCAGACGAGCCCCGCCGCGAAGACCAGCCCGGCGACCAGCGCCGACACCTGCTCCGGCGTCACGACGGCGCCGCCCACCTCGTTCGCGGCGACGAAGGCCGCCGTCTGCTCGGGCGTCACCGGCCGGCGCCTGCGCGCGCCGACGGACCCCGCCCGGACCCGCCGTCCGCCGCCGGCGGCAGCCCGCCCAGCCCAGTCCATGCATCCAACCGCCGCACTCCCGCGGAACGAGCGCCGGAGTGTGCCGCGCACCGTCCGGCGCTCAAAGCCGGCGGGGTCGCGAACGGGGCCGCAGCCGCGCGAGGGCCTGCGGACCTCTGCCGCGCGTCCCCCGGCCGACCGCGCCCCCTCGTCGGAAGGGAGCAGGCCCCGGCAAGGTCGGGAGCGCGCGGGTCCCGGCGTGGCGCCTCAACCCGGACGGGAACCGGCGTTTACCGTCGCTCGACACCGAGGTCGGTTCGCGCCGCCCGGATCGACAACTGCCACAGACATGGCCCGATCCGGACGGCCGCGACGATGCCGGCGACCGGCGCTGGCCGCACGGGCGGCGGCAGCAGGCCGGCGAGCATCGCCGGCGCCAGGCCGAACGGGCGCTCGTGGCGCGGACGCGGCGGCCCGTCGCCACGCCGCCTCAACCGCGGGCCTCGGCGTGCACCCCGCCATGGCGCTCGCGGATCTCCTCCAAGACGGCCCGCACCTCGCCCCTCTCGGTCCGCCTCCAGGCGTCCGCCTCCACCGTGTAGACCGGGAGCCCGGCCTGGACGCGGCGGCGCGCGACGTGCTCGCGCGGATCCGGCAGCGCGTCCACGAGCGCTGCCGCGTCCATCCCGCCGCCGGCCGTGCGCACCGGTGCCGGCAGATGCGCGTCGGCGAGTGCCAGGATGCGGCGCAGGCCGCCGGCGGGATCGCGGGAGAACGCCTCGAGCGCCACGAAGTGCACCGGCCCCGCATGGCGACGCGCCGCCGCCCGCCAGGCTGCCAGCACCTGCTGCTGCGCGGCAGCGTCGGCGCGCGCCCGCGCGGCGTCCCAGCCGTGGCGCGCCGCCAGCGACAACGCCGTGGCGGCCGGATCCCGCAGGCACACCGCGACGGTGCACGCGGGCGCCAGGAGCCGCAGTTCCCGGGCCAGCGCCCGCACCTCGTCCGGGCCGTTGGACGGCAGCTTGATCATGAACCGGTCCCGCCCGGCGCGCCGCGCGCCGCGCTGCACACGGTGCACGTGCCTCAGCGGCAGTTCGCGCGGGCGTCCGCCGGATCCCTCCTCGGTGCAGGTGAACACGCCCTGTCGGGCGAGCTGCGCCTGCACCAGCGTCGTGCCCGTGTGGTGGAATCCGGTGACGAAGACGAACCGCGCCCGCGCGCCCCCGGGAGCGAGCCGGGTGAGCAGTCCCAGCAGCAGCTGGTCCCAGCGCCTCGCAACGCGAGCCTGGCGCCGCGGCCGGGATTCGCGGGTCTCCGCCGGGCGCTCCCTCAGGCGCACGAGCGGGCCGGTTTGCGGTCGCGCAGCGCCATTTCGACGTTCTCCCGGATGGCCAGGTCGGCCGCGGGACGGAACGCCGCGGCCACGAGCCCCGGTTCGCAGTTGCGCAAGTGCGCACGACGCCTCGGGTTCGACCCCCTCGCGTCCGTCTGCGCCACCCGGGACGCGCCGCCGGTCGGCTCGTCGAGCAACCCCAGGACTGCGACCAACGTCGGTTCGCCGCGGCCGGACGCCCCTTGACGCCGGGCGCTCGCCACGCTCGATGGCGACCGACGGATCCGACAGCGCATGGGTCGCCACCTCCCGGCGACGAGCGCCGGGCGTTG
Source organism: Candidatus Azotimanducaceae bacterium (assembly GCA_965203685.1). GTDB lineage: Bacteria > Pseudomonadota > Gammaproteobacteria > Pseudomonadales > Azotimanducaceae > VXYL01. Next base: position 1,417,438 of record OZ241908.1, on the reverse strand, counting down.
CCTTCCATCGTACTGCGGCGCTCGTCGATGCGCGTCTCTCGGATGCTGCCGCGATCGCCGGGCGCCACGCGCAACGAGGGCGGAACCGGGACCGAGGACGCTCGCCAAGCATGCCTGCCTAGCGGCCTTTCGCATTCTCCCGCGTGATCGAACGCCCACCGTCGTGCACCATCTGCTCCACCGCGTCCACGATAAACGCCCTCTTGACCAGATCAAGAACCTGCCGCCCGGGTTCAGGGCTGCGACGGCCCGCGGCGAACGGCCCGTCGTCCCCCGGATGGCTCGTGTCCGCTCCGGCCCGCTTCCCGCGCATGAACACCTCCGCTTCCCCGGCGTAGCCGTACCGGTAACCCACCCCGTACGGGCTGTCATCGTCCGGCGGGGCCGCGCTCGGCAAGCCTTTCCGCCTGTCCCGACGCCCGCTGTCGCACCCGGACGACCACTCCGCGAACTCGTTCTCCTCCGGTGTCTCGACGTCCCGGTACCGGCCAGCCGTCCGGTACCCGAATGCGTACGCCGTGAAGGCTTCCGCTCCCTCCGGCGCCCGGTACCGTTCATTGTCGTAGTCCGCCTCCCCCTCGAGCAAGCCCGCCCTCGCGAACCCGAAGTAGCCGTCCCGCTTGCCAACCGCAGCCGGATCGTCGGGCGCGAGCGGCGGATACGCGTCCCCGCTCTCGAAGGCCAGCCTTCCCTCGACGACTCCGCGATCGTAACGCTCCTCCCCCGCCAACCGACCAGCCCTGTAGCCGCGGGCGTAGTGACTGAAGACGACAGGGTCCTCCTTCGGCAAGCGGAACGGGCGCTCGGACCTTCGATCCGAATCGCCCGCCGCGAAACCCTCGACGAACCCGCCGAAGTACCCGTCGACGTAGCCGACGTCGTACTCGCTCGACTCGAGGGTCAACGGCCCGATCTCTCGCCGCGAACCGCTGCGACGCGCGTTCTCGCCGTCCGCCTTGCCTTTCCGGTAACCCCCCGCAACCCTCTCGCCGTAGCCGACCTCGTACCCCAGCTCGAAAAAGTCGACCACCGTCCTGGGCTTTCTCGACCGTCTTGCGGCCTGCCGGTCCGCCCGATCGCGCGCGCCAGCCTCCTCGCCCTCGCGCAAAGCCTGGTCGGCCGACATCAGGACGAGCCTGAGCAAGCGACTCAGCGGCATCGCCGCGAGCGCCGGCGTCACCCGCCGGAGCCGCGCGAGAGCGGCATCCTCCTCCTGCCCCAACCGCACTGTGGTATTCATCCTCGCCATTCAACGTCTCCAGCTTCTCGTCCGCACCACCCGCTTCGATTCCGGTCACCCCTCGATTCCCCGGTTCCCTTCGTCGTCAACTGGCGGCATCGAGCCCCCGGCCGGTGGACTCGATCCGCGTACTCGTCGACTTTCAAGCCTCCGACCCGGAGCCCGCCCGCGACCGACTTCTCAGCTTGGCGAGCGCTCTCCACGCCGGCCCAATCGACTGTTGGAACAGTCTTCGGCCGGCGCGACGTGGCAACTCCGGGCGGGGCCCGCTAGGCGAGGATCAAGATGAACGTCACGAACATCGTCTCGAAGACAATGGTCATCACAACCTCCCTTGGCTGCCCTCGGCCGCGAGACCGAGAGGAACTCCCCTTTTGCTCCGAACAACGGGTCGGATGCGTTTCCCGACTGAACGGCCACCATCGTAGTCGCTTGGCATCCCAAGTGCAACTGTTTTTCGCATGGCGCCGTGTCTCTCTAGTTATGGCAGCAACGGCAGCAACTATATCGGTCCATTTGCATTGGGTCAACAGGCATCGCCTTGCCGTGCCCGCCGCCCGACGCACGTTCTTGCCGGCTCGAAGGCCCCCTCCCGAGGCGCTCACCGTCCACGCACCCCGGTCGACGCCGACGAACCTTGCCAGTTCCGTCTCCGCCTCCCTGCGTTGCCCAGTCCCGGTTCGTTTTCATGTCGCCGAGGGATCGCAGGTTGGCGCACGGTCGACAAAGCCGAAGAATGCAGCGGCGCACATTCGTCCCCCACCGGGACGCCACCATGCAAGAAGCCTCCATTCTCTTTCCGCTGCTTGCCGCTTGTGTCCGGGCGCCAAAGGACCGACATTGGACAGACAAGCGGATCGACCGGCAGGAGGAGCAGGAGGAGACATGGCTGAATCAGACAGCGGTTGTACGTCGTATGGGGTAGGCAGGGAAGGCGTCCAAGCTGTTGCGCAGGAAGCGCACGGGCTACGAGAAGCTCGCAAGTCCCGGCGTCGATGGACGCCGCGAACCGGAATCGCGATGTGCCGAAGCTGCTTCCCGCGGCCACAGACCGTGGTCCGACATCGCCGTGGTCGTTTCGCCGCGATCGCGATTCTGTCTCTCGGCTTAGGACACGCGGTCGAGTCGAACGCGGCAGGCGCGTCTCTGGCCGCCACGGTGGGCGCGCACGCCGTACGCAAACTGCCCATCGGCCGCACGGACTTTCCCAACTTGCCCTTGCCAAGGGAAGAGCGCTTTTGGGGCAACGGGTCCTCAAAGGACTTCGGCGACGACATCCTCGAAGCGGTTGCCCAGGCTTTCGCATCCTATTGCGGGACGCGTGAAAAGGCGAGCAAACTGGCGACGGCATTGGAAGACATCGGAAAGGTGTACTCGACCCAGGACCAGGTCGGGTTGTTCACGGCTCTGGCCGAACCATTGGCCAATAGGAGCGTTGCGCTCGGGCTGAACACCCTCCAGAGGTCGGTGACGTTGAGGTTGACGGCCGTCGTCTCGGGAGACGCCGTGATCGTCAATCTCCATGGTCCCTGCGGGTTCAAGCATGAAATCGGCAGTCTGCCGGATCAGGATCACTTCACGATTCAGCCCCTGGTTCCCTAGCCATCCCGGGTCGCCGAGGCCGTAGCCAGTCCGCCCGTGGACGAGGGCCGCCGGGGCGTCGAGCAGGGCTGTCCACAGATCGTACGCCAGGTGGGTCGGCGGGTCATGGGCAGTCGCGGGGGCGAAACGGTCCGCGCCGGGCGACGTGCCAAGCGGCGTTGCCACATGCGCAACCGAGAGCCCGCGGGGCACCCGGGCGCGCACCCCGACCACGGCGCAGCCGATCAGCCCTCCCCGGCCGAACGGCACGGATCCGCGCGTCCATTCCGCGCCGAGCGCGCGCCGACGTGTCGCGCACCGGCCCGGCCCAGGCGCCGCATCGCCGTCCACCATCGGACCACCGAAAGAATGGCGACGCGTTCGAACGCCAGACCGGCGACTTCGCTCCGACGCCGTCGACCCGGTCCGCTGCTGCCTGTCGGCATCGCGCGCAGGCACATCTGTACAGCCGCGGGCGCTTCACGCAACGCACGACGGGAGCCACTTCAACCACGCTGCCGCGCGCATCGTCGGTTGCCCGAAACGGCAACCGGGCCGCGTACCCCGCGTCCGGCGCCACCGTAAAGGTCCCCGGCCCGAGCGCCGCCAGCGCCGTGCACATCGTTTCACCGGCGCCACCGCTAGCAAGTCCCCATCCGGTGGGCCGCAGCATGCCGGTAGCGCGCACGGCCCGGGCACGGTCCGTGCAACCTGCCGCCCCGCGTGTCGCGAGCGGCTCGGCTAGCGTGCGCGCCAGAGCGCCAGCACACACAGTCCGAACCCGGCCAGCAGCCCCAGGAGGTCCACGGTCTCGCTGTACGGCTTGCCCGCCAGGACGATGTTCTTCACGTGTTCGCAGTTGAACGTCGCGACATTGTACAGGCTCCGGCTCTCCGCCAGCCGCCGCGCACGCGCAAGCATCGCCGGAACGCACTCGGCGCGGGGTCGCTGCACACGGACCGGTCGGCCGGCGGCGAAGACCTCCAGCGACACGATGCGGGGCGGGCCGCCCGGCACGATGTCGAGCACCCGGTCCCGTCCCACAGCCGTGCCGTAGTGGGTCAGGAGGCCCGTCCACCGCGACAGGACGTCGCCCGGCAAAGGGACCGGCACGGCGCTCACGGCCCCTCAGCCACCGCGGGCCGCCTTCAGCAGGAAGTAGATCGCCGTCGCGATGCCGGCGCCGACCAGCAGGTTCTTGAGCGTCTGGTCCATGTCACGGGCCCCGGCGGCCTTCTCGAAATCCTGCATCAGGGCGCACTGGTAGGCGCTCGGGCCGTAGCCGGAACCGGGCGTCTCCCACCGCGACACGGTCACGGCGTGGGCGCCCAGGAGCTGGCCGAACTCGGCCTGGTTGAGACGCAGCGCACGGCGGAGTCGCCGAATTCGCGTAGGGTCCATTCCGGAATCTTAGCACAAGAGTTAGTACATACTAAGTCCCGTGCATGGCCGGAGCCCATCGAGGGCGTCCAGTCTCCGTTCGCAACCGGGCCGCCGCCACGGAAGCAGCGATCCACCTCCCGCAGGGCGGCGCGGGGACATCACCGGCGGCGGACAACCGCCTCGGCCCGGCGCGGACGGTGTCCGCCTCCGCCCGGTCCATGGTCAGCTTTCACCGCCGCTTGATCCCGATCCAGTCGGCGAGACACAAGCACCAGTCGCGCGGTTCGGCGGGATTCCGGCGCCTTTCGAGCCGTTCCATCCGCCCGCCACGGCCGCTACGCCAGCGACAGGTCGTTCGCGTAGGCCTCCCTACGCTCGAAAGTACGGTAAAGGTCTGTTTTCGCTGCAATCCCATGGGAACAACCGCTTCTGGTGCCACTTTGAGTACCATGCGCGCCCGGCCATGGAGGTAAGAGGCCCAACGGACGACACCGAATGAAGGTGCGACTGTGCAGCTCGAAGAGTACGCGCGACGCATGCAGGACATCGTGCGGCGAACGGCAGCGATCAACCAGATCAGAGCGAACAGCAGCGGAGTGCCGTGGATCGTCGTGACCGAGGTCGTCTATCTGCAGTTGCGACACACGCTCGAGCTTCCGGCGACGGCCCTGGTCAACCGGCACGCGGTTGCCCAGCTGCGGGAGCCCGGCAAGCGGTCGTGGCACGCGCTCGACATTCTGCGGGCGATCGAGGAGGTCAACGACGACTTCTATCCGGTGCCCACGAACGATGGACCGCGGGACGAGCACGGAGCGATCGAGATCGTGGGCAAGACGGGCGACTTCCTGACCCGGGAGAAGAGTTCGTCACGCTCTACAACGCATGCGGGGAGATCCTGCACACACGCAACCCGTTCGCACGGAAACCGGCCCTTCGTCTGGAAACGAAGGAGGACTGCGAACGATTGCCGAGGGCGGCTGATCGTTGGCGCAATCGGATCGTCCGACTGTTGACCCACCATCGGTTCAAGGTGAAGGGCGACCGCACGCTCTACATCGCTCACACGGTTGGCGAGGAGCGGACGTTCCACGTGACGGAGTTCGCGCCGATCTCGCAGCCGGGGTGACCCTGAAGAACACGTCGTCCCACAACGGCCGGGCTGGCTCGCGCCTCGCTCGCTCGCGGCGGTCCCGCGTGGCGCATGTTGCGGGCCGAGGACCCGCCGGGCAGTCCTTCCGGGGCTGAGGGGCGCTCGCAGGCAGCCCGCCAAGCCGGATCCCAACGACGTCATCGCCGACCCGCCACGGGGCGGCCACGCCCAGCCAGCGGTTGCCCGCGGACCTCCGGACGCCGGCGGCCGTGTGCGAACGCGTGACCGAACGGCCCGCCCAACCGCCAGCATCGGCAGACGCGCACGCACCCGCAACGGATCGTCGAGTCGCGGGCGCAGACTGCATGACCCGTTCGAGGCGGCGGCCCAGCCGGCAGTTGCCACGCTTTTGATATCAACAAAAGGATCAAGAGGCCGCGAATATCCTTTATAATGAATCAACGCTGGCGGAGCCGCCCTCCCATGGACTACCGCGTCACACCTCAATCCTGCCACATCGAACTGCGCAAGGCGCGGACGCGCGCCGGCCTCTCGCAACGCGACCTGCAGTCGCGGACCGGCATCCGGCAGGCGAACATCTCGCTGATCGAGAACGGACGCGTCGACCCGAGATTCTCCAACGTGGTCCGCATGGCCCGGGCGGTCGGGCTCGAGGTGCTGCTCGTCCCGCGCCGGGACCTGCCCGCGGTGCTCGGCGCCCTGGCCGAGACCGACCCCGATTCCGAGTCGGGCGGCGCATCGGCCGTCGACCTGCTCGTCGGCGCGGACGATGCGCCCTCCGCCGACGGCGGCGAACCGGCCTAGCCCCGTGGCCACCGAGGAGTTGTCCGTCCGCCTGCACGGCGACGAGGTCGGCGCGCTCGTGCGCATGCGCGACGGGCGCATCTCGTTCGTCTTCGACCCGGACTACGCGCGCCGCCGGCGCCGTCCGGTGCTGAGCCTGTCCTTCCTGCAACCCTCGGGAGACGTCCGGGTCGGTCGCCGCGCGACGACGGGCGCGGGCCGCTCGCCGCCCTACTTCGCGAACCTCCTGCCCGAGGGGCACCTGCGCGCGTACCTCGCGGCCAAGGCCGGCGTGCCGGAGACCCTGGACTTCCCCCTGCTGCGGCTGCTGGGCGGCGATCTCCCGGGAGCGGTCGAGCTCGTCGCGGTCGGACCGGAGGCGGCGTCGGAACCCGACGACGCTCCCGCCCGCCACGCCGACCGGCCGGGCGTGCTGCGCTTCTCGCTCGCCGGCGTGCAGCTCAAGTTCTCCGCCGTCGCCGAGGCGTCGGGCGGCTTGACGGTGCCGGCGCGCGGATTGGGCGGCGACTGGATCGTCAAATTGCCCTCCTCGCGCTTCGCAGGCGTCCCGGAGAACGAGTTCTCGATCATGCGCATGGCGGCGATGTGCGGCATCGAGACCCCCGACGTCCGCCTCGTGCCCGTCGCCGACGTCGCCGGACTGCCCCCGGACCTGTCCGGCGCCTGGATGGGCGGCCGGCAGGCGCTGGCCGTGCGCCGGTTCGACCGCGCCGACGACGGCCGCCGGGTGCACACCGAGGACTTCGCGCAGGTCTTCCGCCAGTACCCGGAGGCCAAGTACGACCGCCACGGCTACGCCGACATCGCGCGCGTGCTCGGCGCCTTCGCCGACGAGGACGCCGTGGCGCAGTTCGCCCGGCGGCTCGCCTACAGCGCCATGGTCGGCAATGCGGACATGCACCTCAAGAACTGGTCGCTGATCTACCGGGATCCACGGCAGGCCGAGCTGTCCCCCGCCTACGACCTGCTGTCGACGACCGCCTGCGTGCCCGACGAGGCGATGGCGCTGCGCCTCGGCCGCGCGAAGCGCTGGGACGAACTCGCCCTGGCGGACTTCGCGGAGATCGGCGAGCGCGCGTTCGTCGGCGGCGACGCCGTCGTCGAGCAGGTGCGGGCGACCGTCGAGCGATTCCGCGCCGTCTGGCCCGTCGAGCGGCGCCACCTGCCGGTCTCCGCGGCCGTCGGCGACGCCGTCGACCGGCAACTCGGGATCGTCCCGGCCGCCAACCCGGGCCGGCGCCATCCGCGCCGACGGCGCCGCGCCGGACGTTGATCGGCCGGCGTGCGCGCCTTCCGCCGCGCGCCAGCCAACCGCCGCACCGGTGGACAATCGGCCAAGCCGGCGCGCACGGACCGTCCGATCCGCGTCGCAGCCCTGCCAGGCGTCACGCGCACGGCCGCCCTTGCCGTTGGCCGGCCGGCCGTTCCATGCCACCGTACCGCGGCGCTCGTCGGCGCGCGTCCCTGGCTCCCCCGCGATCGCCGCGCGCCACGCACAGGGAGCCCGAGACCAAGACCAGGGACGCTCCGTGCCACGCATACGGCTCAGCGCCTGGTCCGATCCTTACGCCATCGAACCGCCGCCGTCGTACACTGGCCGCCGTAGCGGCCCTCGCCTCGCAGGACTCGCGGTCTTCTGACCGAGGCCATCCCCAGCGCGACCGAAACCCCCCACGCGCGCCTCCGGCGCCGCGTCCGCGCCGGCACAGGCTTCAACCTGCGGGTGAACGGCAACGTCGCGGTCACCGGCCGCGCAACATCTCCCGTGGCACGTGCCCCCGTTGCACCCGCACATTGGACAGCAGCGCCGCCGGCGGCGGCACGTGAAGACCCCGTCGAGACAGCGCGGCGCCTGCACGCCTCGCCAGGGAGAAGCCAACGTCCCGGTTCGGCTCTCCCAAGTTTGCGCGCGTGGTATGGTTTCCCCGGTTCGTGCACGAGGATCGCTTCTTGACAACGCAGGCGCTCACGACGCGCACGCTGGCATGCCTCGCGCTCGGCATCGCGACTTCGGTGTGGGGTCAGCCGCCAGCGACTTTCGATGCGTCCAAGAAGCTCCTCGCGGCGATCCACGAGGACATCGGGCACCTGGAGACCGTGTACTGCGCGTGCCCGTACACGAGGAAGGGCGCCTCCGGCGGGGACATCGACAGGGACGCCTGCGGCTTGGCCGCCCGCAAGAACGACACGCGGTCCGACCGCGTCGAGTGGGAGCACGTCGTCCCGGCATCCTGGTTCGGGCGCGACCGGCAATGCTGGACGCACGGCCACGCGTCGTGCGTCCGGAGGAGCGGCGCGGCCTTCAAGGGCCGCGACTGCTGCACGAGACGCGGGGTGGACCCCGACTTCCTCGCGGCTCACAACGACCCGCACAACCTGTTCCCCTCCGGGGGCGAAGTCAACGGCGACAGGTCGAACCATCCGTTCGGCACCGTGGCCGGAGAGTCGCGGCTGTACGGCTCGTGCGATTTCGAGGTGGGCGGGACGCCGAAGGTGGCCGAGCCGGCGGACGGCGTGCGCGGGGAGATCGCCCGGGCCATGCTCTACATGAACGAGCGCTACCGCGCGGATGTCCAGTTCGCGCGCGAGGAGCTCCTGCGGTGGCACCGTGCCGACCCGCCCGACCGGTGGGAGACGGTGCGGGCCGAGCGGATCGAGATGGAAACGGGACTCCGCAACCACTACATCGTCTCGCCGTAGACGTCGCTGCCGTCGCTCGTCCGCATCCCGCGCGTGCGCCACAAGACAGCACCGCCCCAGGGAGGATGTGACGACCTGACAGCCAGCCGCTGAAACGGCGTCCTTCCGCGGTCAGCGCAAGAGCGTTGCCTTGAGGTAGTTTGCGGCGGATGCGCCCCTGTGCACTTGGTCCCAGACCCAAGGCGGGAACGCGTCATCGGCGTAGTGCTTCTTCAAGTGGTACGCCGTGGACTCTCGGAACTCGTCGGCGTGGAGGAAGCCGAACGCGCAGGCAGCGGCCGTCCGGCGTCCTTTCGGCGCCTTGCGCAATGCGGTCTTCAAGTCCGACGCGAGACGTCCACTTGCCGGGTACTTGTGATCCCACTCCATTTCCTGTGCGTCCTTGAACGGTTGTTGCGAGCATACGACACCACGCTAGTTCAGCCCGGCGCAGCCCGCAGCCCCTCTTGGCCCCTCCGGTCAGATTGTCGATGACAACCGAAACTGCGCACTCCCGAGTCTGCGCTCAGCCGCGCTGCGGACTCCGGTGCGACCACCCCGGACATCATGCTTCCGACATCAAGCACCTCCGGGGGATGCCCCCAATCTTGTGCATAGAGATACGTCATAGCACACTGTTTTATGACGTATCTGTAGCCATACAGTCAGTAACACACTGCAGTTCCCCAATCCCAGGCATTACAGCCACTCTCCAGCTTTCTCCATTGCGTCGCCGGCTGCACCTCCACGAGCTCTCGAGAAGCCTCCTGTGGCTCGCCGCCGGACCCGCAGCGGGCCTCCGTGCCGCGACGTGATTTCGCGGCCGACTCGAGGATGGCTCGGCCTTGAGGCCGGCCTGCGCATAGCGGCCATGCACACACTCAAGGGCGCGGCGCCGATCCGCTTGATCAGGCCAGCGCATTGGACCGTTGGCGCGAGACGCGCCGCTCATCCCGGGTTCCAAGGTCGGAGCGCCTTCGGGAAGCGCCGGGTCGCGAACGTGTTCTTCCAATCCCGTTCGTTCTTGCCCATCGCTCTGTTGAGTGCGCTCGCCTCCTCCCGTGCGAAGCGGAGCTTCAAGACCGACATTGTGCCGCCTCGCGCGCGAAGTTCGCCCAACACCTCGTCCATCCAGCACCAGACACGCCGATCCGCGCACTCCTTGAACAAGCGCCACGCGGCATGCGCGGCCTCCACCGTCTCCGACTCCACGAATCTCGTCAGCCAATGCTTCGCAAATGCCTCCCGCTGTTTCAACATCGCCGCGAGGTCGCCCACCGTTCGCGCCTCTCCCTCCGGCCAAGCGCTCTCGGCCACCGCCTCGGGCGCCGCGAGCAAGGGTGCAAGAAACGCGGACCGAAGCTGATCGACGGGGCAGGCCGAATCCGCATCGCGCCTTACGTACCGGGCGACCCATTCCGACCGCTGCGCACAGCGGGCCGCGACCACCAGATCGATCAACTCCCGGTCATTTCGGCACGACTCGTACAGCTGTCCGAGGCGCGCCTCCACCACGTCACACGACTTCGCCCCCAACAGCAAGTCGGTCAGCAGATCGGCATCCCCGCGAACTGTGAACTTCGCTCGCCCCAGGCACGTTCGGAGGGCTTCCCACAACACGACCCCACGAGCGGGATCCCGGACAAGCAGCGCCCCGCACAGCGCCACATAGAACCCGTCGGCGAGCCTCGCGCGCTTCACGAATTCAGGTGACGGCTCTTCCATCCCCGCCAACCATGCGTCGACGGCATCCGGACAGTGCCGCCACACAACCCCGAAATCCGCCGCGCGCATCATCACATACCGGAAGTGCGCGCCCTCCCGTCGCATCCTGCGCAGCTCCTCGGCGTAGCTCCGCGCCAACTCCTGACGCCTGGTCTCGTAGTTCACCGGCGAGGTCGCGTACTCGGCATGGCCTACCGCTTCCCGACCAGGCTCCTCCTCGATGATCCGGCCGACGGTAAACTGGTAATCCGCCGTGCGCTCCGAGCTGTCCTGGTCGAACGCCACCTCTACGAGCGGTTCGGGGATCGGGAACGGTCCCGCACCGAGCACGCGGCCCAGAATCTCTATTCCCACTTCGACATCCGAGCGGAGGCGGGCACCCAGGGAGAGGGCCATCAACAGCTTCGCCGGCGCCAAGCGGCCTGCGAACTCCTCGAACGGGACGTCAGCCTTCGCCACTGCCAACGCGTGAGACCCCATCATGTTCTCAAAGAACGCCTTGTCGGCCAACCACCTCCATCCCCACGCGTCCAACTTCGCTGCCAGCCGCCGGGGGGCGTTGGATGCCAGCATCACCCATGCCGCGCCCGACTCGCCGTCACGCTCAAGCAGGTTCGCGAACGCGTCAAAGGCCCGATCGCTCAACGCGACGTCGTGCTCTCCCAGCAGCCCGCTAATCACCGCGAGATTCCGGGCGTCCGCCCCGTACTGGTCCAGCAACAGGTCCAACTCCTCCTCCGTCGGTGTGCCACAGGCCTCCGCCAGCGAGCGGTCAACGAACTCCAATCCCGCCTCGACGACGGTCCGTATCTGCTCGATCGGAGTGGCACACTGGATCTCCGCCACGAGCAGTTTTGTCCGAACCCACGTTTCGTGGCCGGCCACGGCCTCTCCCGCGCGTGCTCGCAGGCTCTTGAGACCGCTGCTCTCGGCCTCCCCGACCAGCATCAGCGCACCGGGGACCTCCATTGCCGCGCCGAGCCGCCCTTCCCCCTCCCTGGCACCGAAGTGCTGCAGACGACTCCTCTCGGCAGCGGCCAACGCCGTCGGCGCGCAGCGGGCGAGCGCAAGGGACAGTTCCTCCCACGCCGAGTCGGCCGGATGCCGCTGCCTCCCAATCGCGTGCTGTGAGAAGTCGAAGCGACGCCCGGCTTCCGCCGCCTCGGCCGCGAACTCCGGCGGAATCACAAGACTCGGGTCCAGCAACGCCTCCCTGGCGCGTGAAGTGCGTCTCCACAGGGGAATCGCAGCATCCGCGAGAACCTGACTCGCATGACGACGCTCCAACGGATAGGGCGATTCCCCGGGGTTCGCCAGATATTCGCTCTCATAGCTCGGCCGCCCGTCGAGATCCGGGTCGACCCCCAACGCGACTTTCGCATCCTCTTCATAGCCGGTACGCCAGAGCAGCAAGGCCGCGACGCGCCTGTAGAGACTCCCGTGAACACCTTCTTCGACCGGCATGCGGCACATCGCGTCCGCCCGCACCCTAAGCAGCGCCGCCGTCTCGCCCGGGTCCACGGCATTGAGCGTATTGAGCCAGGACACCGATTCCTCGACTTCGCCATCTATGGCGGCCCTGATCGCATCGACCTCGAGGACGGCAATCGCATGCTTCAGCGGGCGTCCCTGCAGCAGCTGCGCAGCCGCCACAACCAGCTCCCGCGTACGTGCGTCGACGATTTCGAACCCGCGCCCGGCAAGGGACACCGTGCCGATCTCGGATGTACCTATGCGCTCGGACAGCCTCTTGCATCGGTCCTCGAACCTGTAGTTGCGCCGGTCGTCGTCGCTGCCACCCCATCGTTCCCGCGACAGGAATCCGCACCACCGCACCGCCCGGTCGGATATCGTCTGCGCCACCGCTCCATCTGTTTCGTCGACCGTGTCCAGCGCATTGATCGCCCGGTAGCGCGGCCCGGACAGGCCGTATCCTCCCGAGGCCTCGACTGCGTCCAACAGACCCTCGACGAGCTCCGGCGCCACGCGCCGCAACTCCTTCTCGTGTTCGGTCGGAAACTCCTGACTCTGAACCCACGCAACGCAGAGCGCGCCAAGCACCGCGTCTCGACGGGCGCTACCAGGGCCGCATAGCACCACGGAAACTGCCGCCCTGACGATCTCCACGCGCTCGTCCAGTCCCGCAATCGGTTCAAGAAACCCCGCAAGCGCCTCAGCCTCGGAGCCACTGGACGCGGCCTCCAACCGCCTTGCCAGCGCCAGTCCCAACGCGTAGTGCACGAACCTGGGCTCGAACGCGACTTCGCCCTCCGAGCCAACCCTGGAGAACACCCCGTCCCTGACCACCGAGACACGTTCATAAACCTCGTCCTGCGTCAGGACGTGGTCGTGGCTCAGTTCCGACACGCGACGTGCCTTCAGAACTTCCGCTCCCGATAGATGCTCTTCGGCCAGCTCGAGCACGAACGCGCGCCACGTCTGCTCAGTGAACGCCCTGCCGGTCGCCGCAGCCACCGCCGAGGCCCCGTACTTCCAAAGCAGGCGATCCTTGGTGACCCCTTCCGCGCCGCCGAGTTCGGCCTTCAACTCGACGACCAGGTCGAACAGCCTCGGCACGCTGGCGAGCCGAATCAACTCGTCCGACAGCTTGCTCCGAGCTATTCCGGCCAACGCCAGCTTCTGATCGAACTCGCCGCCTTCCCCGAGACCGTAACTGCCCACCTCGATCCGTCTGGGAGCAACCGCCAAGCGCCCGAGCCGCTCGTCGGCGAACGTCGTCCTGGCGCACACGATCACGCGAGCCCGCCCGCCCACCGGCTCGGCCACCAGGCGATGCAGCAACACCGGCCAGTCGTAGGACCGCCTTTGGTTCAGTCCGTCAAGATAGACCACGAACGCCGGTCCCTCCTGCTCCGGCCGCGCCAACAGCCTTCGCACCCTCTGCCGCCAGTAGTCCCCCCCGCGCTCGATGCCGTGCTCCAAATCCTGCAGGTAGCCTCCGATCAACCCCAAGACATCAGACGGATCCCTCGCACCGACGCCCGAGGCCGGCACCAGAACGACGATCGGGAGTTCGTCGCACCTCGAACGCAGCCAATCCAAGACGGACCACGTCTTGCCCATCCCTTCCTGCCCCAACACCAGTGCCGGACAGTCAACGGCAGTACCGCCGTACCATCCGTCCAAGCGCTCCGTCACCGTGACACGCGGGACGTGCCTTGCCTCCACCGAGCCCCCCGCGACGTCCTGCCCGAAGTGGATTTCCGCCGCACTGCGCGACCCCCAGATCTCGTCGAGCCGCGCGTGGCTCGCCATCCGAACCAGTTCGTACCCTATCGTCCAACTTTCCAGTTCCAGCCTGATCCGCGACAATGTCTCCTCGTAGCCTTTCGACGCGGCGATCTCGGCCAGCACGTCCGCGTGCCCGCCGTCGGACTCCGCCTCGAACGCCCCCGGATCGGATGCGCACAGCACAGCCAGCCTTGGAAGCGGCACTGGCGACCAATCAATCGCCACCACCGCGATCCCCTCCCTTTGCCCCTTGCGGGTCATCACGGCGTATGTCTGCTCCGACACCTCCTTTGTGGTCGCCAACACCCAAGCCTCAAGATCAGGTGTGTCTGTCACGGCCTGATCGATCTCGCCAAGGATTCCCCGCTCGTCGAGCCTCGTCTTCTGCCTGTACCGCCGCGCCTCGTACTTGATGGCGCGCTCCCCCGCCACCCTCGTTCCGCCGTCGCCTCCGTGTTGTTCCCCCGCGCGAGCGAAACGGAAAGGCACCGCGAGCAACCTGCCCAGCAGCCGGCCGACGAGCCTCTCCAACTTCTCCGGTTTGCCGCTTCCCAAGACCTCCGCGACTCTCGCAAGAGCCTCCTGCGCCTCTCCAACAGCGCTAGGCATTTCGCCCACCATGTCGACCGCCTTCCCGGGCCCTCTCGGCCCCAACTCCATCACGCCCGATCACTAGGCGCTGCCAGCAAGACCCCTGCACGCGGTTCTCCAATGCGTGTGGCACTTGGACCACCTCTTGGCTCAATGGCCACCTTCGTTCCTTGTGTCCAACATCGACCCGAACTCGGCCACGCCCGGCCACCCGGCCGCAGAATACACCCAGCATGCCGGGACGCGACGTTCCGTCCAATCGTCGAATCGCCGCACCGCGGCTCAGGTGTCGCGTCTAGAGCAAATCCGTCCTCGGCGGGGCCGGACACCGACGACCGGGCGGTTCGCCCTGAACGATGCGAATGATCCATCGCCGGCGTGGTCCTGGGCCAGGTCGGTGGATGGGATGAACGCGACGATCCGGTCTTGCCGGTTCGCCGCAATGCACCGACGTTCGTACTGCTGCACCGGGATCACCAGTTCGTGGGCGAAGGATCCGTTGTGTCGTACCCGGTGTCTGGCCGCAAGAGAGTTCCACGGCGGACGTGCGACCGAGCGGCCGTCCACCGCTCGCTGCCCACTGCGCAGTCGACCGCGCGCGACCGGCGCTGCACCGCGGCGAACCACCAGACACCGTTGGGACCGGGGCGCCGTCGACAAGCGCATCCACGCCCAAAGGCGCGGCAACAGGCCCGACCGCGACGTGCCCCCCCGATCCCCCGGCGACCCCGCCCGTGCTATTCTCGGACGCAACGGTTCGACGACGTCGGTCGCCAACGCGCCGATCGCGGCCGTGGCGGCCTTGCGGACGGCCGCGACATCGGCGCGTCCCAACGCACATTCCCAGGGAGAACCGCCATGACCGCATACCGCCTCGACACCGCCGCAGCCATCCGGGCGCTCGAAGACGCCGGCGTCGACCAACGCCAAGCCGCCGCCATCGTCCGCCTCCACGCCGCCGCCGACGCCGACATCGCCACGAAGACCGATCTCGAACTTGCCCGCAAGGCACTCGAGACCGACATCCGCGAGCTCCGCACGGAACTCAAGACCGACATCGCCGAAGTCAAGACCGACATGGGCGAACTCCGCACGGAGCTCAAGACCGACATCGCCGAAGTCAAGACCGACATGGGCGAACTCCGCACGGAGTTCAAGAGCCTCTTGCAACGGATCGACACCAACCACGATCTCCTCCACCAACAGCTGGAGACCGGGCTAGCCAACGCGGCCACCGCCATCGCCGACGCCAACGCCGCCCTGCAACGCCGCATCACCGCCCTCATGGGCGCACTGGTCGCCGTAGCGGCCCTCGTCCTTGCAGGACTCGCGGTCTTCTGACCGCAGCCATCCCAGCGCGACCGAATCCCGACGCGCGCCTCCCGCGCCGCGTCCGTGCCGCCGCCTCCCGGACCAGTCCGGGCAGTACGCCAGGACCGCCCGGTCGACGGCGCTCGGTCGGCGCCAGGCGCGGGATCCTCGCGGCCCCGCCGCCGACCCCGTTCCGCGACCACGCCCCGGGCCCCCGCGGCACACTCCCGGCGCATTCGCAGAGGGCCACCGCCATGCCGACCCGCCTCGCCGTCCTCGTTCCGCGGTCGTTCATCGACAAGGGCCGCCACGAGCAGCGGCGCCACACCGACGCCGGCGCGGCATCCGGACGACGCCGACCGGCTCTACGTCAGCCTCCACCCCGGCATCGTCGCCACCGCGATCGTCATGACGCCGGGCGACGACGACGGCACCACCCTCCCGCTCCCGGAGCACGCGACCGCCGCACGCCACAACCTCGCCACGCGCCGGCAGTTCGAGGCCGAGACCGTCGCCCGCTACGCGACCATCGGCGTCCTGTTCCGCAACCGCGCCGGCACGGGCTTCAACCTGCGGGTGAACGACAACGTCGCGGCCACCGGCCGCGTCGTCGCTTTTTCCCGCCGGCGGCGGCGCGCGCGGCACAGACATCCGCGCCGCGTGCCGGCGCCCTCCTGCGGCCACAGGAACAGCATCCCCAGCCACTCGATGACCACCGCCGCCACGAGGCTGCCAAACGCGGCATCACACGATCTCCGGCCTGATCCAACCGCCACCCTCGTTCACCTTCCGCTCGACCGCGTCCACGACAAACGCCCGCCTGACCGGACCACGAACAGCAACACCTGCTCTGCCGGATGCTTGCCGATAGCAACATCGCCGGTAAGCACCGTCGCGGTCGCAGCCGAACCTTGAGCATCGCCGCCCAAGCGGCGGCACGCCAAAACGTCGTCAAGACAGCACCACGGCCAAACCTCGCGCCGGAGAGAATGTGCTCGCCGCGAGCCCCGCCGCACACGCCGGCGTCCTTCCGCGGTCAGCGCAAGAGCCCTGCCTTGAGGTAGTTCGCGGCGGATGCGCCCCTGTGCATTTCGTCCCAGACCCAAGGCGGCAACGCGTCATCGGCGTAGTGCTTCTTCAGGTGGTACGACGTGGACTCCCGGAACTCGTCAGCGTGCAGGAAACCAAAAGCGCAGGCGGCCGCCGTCGTGCGTCCTGTCGGGGCCCTGCGCAATGCGGTCTTCAAGTCCGCCGCGAGACGGCCGCTTGCCCGGTACTTGTGATCCCTCTCAATCTCGTCGCGGACCGGGGCCACCCCGGTACCCGCCACGCCGGCCCGCCCCGCCGCTGCGCCAGCCGCGACGACCGCTTGCGCAACGAGTGCCGTCACGCGCAGAAGCAAGGCCGGTCCCCCGTACATCTGGCCACGGTCACCATCCTGCCGTTCTCCTCGGCCCCTCGAGGCTTGGATCTGATGTGCAGCCTGCCCACTCCGGTCTCCTCCGACCCGTCCTGCGCCCTGCCGCCTCCTCGCATTGCACGGCGACTCGTTCGGCAGCCCGCGGATCCTCGACGCGCCGACATTCGAACCGCGCTTCGAGCGTCACGGTGTCCGCTCAGATCCTCGAGCCGTCCACAGGCAGGCAAGCCCCGTTCGCCAGCACCCCGCGACCAAGGTCCACGTGGTTCAACTCCGCCCGCCACGAGTCCCTCCGGGCGCCCCATGGTCGTGAGTGCGGCCGAACGGGACGGCCGCGGCACGCGCCGCGGAACCCGTCGTGCCGGCCGTTTCACGCGTCGAACGAGCCGCCGGACGATGCAGCGGCGCGCCGAACGACATGGTCCACGCCCGGTCGCATCGATCAGGTCTTCCGAAACAGGCTCCCCAGCCAGCTCTGCCGCTTGCCGCCGGCGGCCCGAAGCATCGTCGCGACGCGACGGTCGCTGCGTCCGCTGTTCGCTGCATTCAACGGCGTCCAGCCGTCGTTGTCCCGCACGTTCGGGTCCGCACCGGCAGCGAGCAGCGCCTCCACGTTCTCGGCGTAGCCGTGGAATGCCGCATGATGCAGCGGCGTACGTCCTCTGCCGTCCTTCACGTTCGGGTTCGCGCCCATCGAAAGAAGGTCATCGAGACTGTCCTCACCCATGTGCAGTGCTGCGAGATGTATCGGCGCCTGGTCGGGGTGGGCGGATTCCTTCATGCGTCTCGTCCGCGCACGCGTGCGGTCATGCGAACCGAGATCATACCGGACTGTCGCCCATTCAAAACAGTCTGTTATGGCGACTCGGAGGCCTTCGCAGTTCGAACTCCCGCGAGAGTCAGCGATCTCCCGGAGGTGTCCTCCGTGTCCCGTCCGACCACCCGCGGGCCGCTGCAACGGGCAACCGAACGCGACGAGACGCGCAGCGGCACGCTACGCGTACTTCTTGAAGAGAGCGCTCGCGGCGGCGCACACCACCCCGAGCAGGAGCGCCGAGGGCAGCACCACCACCGTCGGGTGGATCGCGAACGGCAGCGACAGGTACGCGAAGCAGCCGATCCACAGCACGCGCCCGGGCCAGCGCCGGACCACGTGGAAGGCACCGCCGAACTCCCGGCCCGCCGACCAGCGCCGCACGTCGCGCATCGACAGCCCCGTCGCGAGCCCAACCACGACGAAGACCGCGAACACCGGCAGCGAGAACACCAGCACGACGCAGCGCAGGATGAAGAGCTGCACCGTCAACAGCCCCGCGACGGCGAACGCGCCCGCGGCGCTCCCACGTGCCACCCAGCGCACGGCCCGCGCGATCCCCGTCCACTCGAACCCCCAGTGCCAGGCAAAGTCGGCCGCGGCGACGATCGTCGCCGCGGGACTCGCCACCACCTCGGCCTCGAGGAAGTCGCGGTTGAGATACCCGACCTCGCGTTCCACCATCCGCGCCGCGTGCCCCGCCCCCTCCTCCGGCCAGAGGAACAGCATCCCCAGCCACTCGATGACCACCGCCGCGACGAGGCTGCCGAACAAGAGCGGCAGCAGGCGGCGCCGGCGCCCCCGCGCCGCGGCATCCGCCGGCGCAGCCGACGTCTGCCGGACCGCCGGACGGGCCTGCGCGCCGGGCGGCACCGCGCTCAGTCCCCGAGGACCACCGCGCCGCCGAGCTGCTCGTAGCTGCGCTTCATGTGGCCCACGAGCTCCTCGAACGCCTCGCCGGCGGAACGCCCGCTCGGCTTCGCCATCGGCAGCCTGAGCTTCACCAGTTCGCTGCCGCCCTTGAGCATCGCGAAGCACTCGCCCTTCGGCAGCCGAGTCAGCGCGTGCGCCTCGAGCATGCGCACCCGCGAACTGCTGACGCGGTCCTCCTGGCGGCTCGTGAACGACGTGTCCGAGTCCGGGTCCGAGGAGTCCGTGTACCCGGCCACGTGGGTCATCTCGGTCACGGTCACCTCCGGCAGCTGCTCGGAGAGGATCTCCGCCGTCTCGATGCCCTTGACGCGGAACATCACGAGGTTGTTGAAGTTTCCGACCACCTGCTGCGCGACCGCCTTGCTGCCGGCCCGCGCCTCGATGTCGGACAGCGTCTGCGAGTACGCCGTGATCATGAGCCCGGCGCCGCCGCCCTTGTTGACCATCGGCACGAACTCGTCCCCCATCAGCTCCGCGAACTCGTCCATGTGCACCACGATGCGCTCCGCGGGCTCGTCCGCGACCCCGTCCGCGCCCATCCCGTAGGTGTCGCCGTGCTTGTAGCGCTCGCCGGCGTAGCCCACCAAGTCGGCGAACATGCTGTTGCCGACGGCCTGCGCGACCGGCGCGTCGGACAGGGCGTCGAGGCCGATGTAGACCACGAGGCGCTGGTTCACGACCTCGGGCCAGCCCCACACGGGCCGCGGATCGCCCCGCACGCTCTCCTCGTCGTCGACGTCGAGGTACTCCGGCGCCAGCAGTTCCGCCGCCCGGCCCGAGGTGAGCTTCTCGAGCAGGGGCAGGAGGCTCGCGACCAACTTGTCGAAGTAGCTGCGCTCGTAGCGCATGGCGCTGCGCAGCCCCTCGAGCACGTCGTCGCGGTCGAGGCCGCGGTTGACGTCCTCGAGCACCCGCTCCCACGCCTCCGCGTCGTACGAGCGCCCTTCGAAGCGCCGGTCGCGGGGCGCCTTCGAGCGGCGCGCCGCCTCGGCGCTGCGCTTGACCTCCTCCATCAGCGCCGCGTCGCCCTTGTGCATCTCGCGCGCGTAGCTGACGAACAGGTCGTCGATGTTCAGCACGTACTTGTGGATCGTCTCGTAGTTCGGCCGGTTGCCGATCGCGGTGACGGCCCGCGACACCACGTTGGTGAACCGCCACACGAACTCGCGGAACACCGCCGACTGGCCTTCGCCCTCGACCTGGCCGGCGATCCTCGTCGCCACCTCGGTGATGCGCCGGAAGTCGCCGATGCCGTTGTAGCGCGAGCTCACCTCCGGGTAGCCGAGGTGGAACAGCCGGAACTGGTGTCCGCGCCCACTCTCCCGGCAGACGTCGTGCACGGTGCGCAGGAGGTCGGCGTCGCCCTTCGGGTCGATGACGATCACCGGGTCGCCGCGCCGGATGTCCTGCGCGACCATCAGTTCGAGCGCCCGCGTCTTGCCCACGCGCGTCGTCCCCAGCACCAGCGTGTGGCCGTTGCGGTCCGCCATCGGCAGGTAGACGTCGCGCTCGGTCATCTCCACGCCGTGCAGCGCCGGCTCGCCGCCGACGTCCGGGTCCGGTCGGAGCGGGTTCAGCGGCGAGTCCCACCCCGCCAGGCGCCCCGCCGCGGGGACGCGCCGTAACGCGTACTCGTGCGCCCGGACCCAGCGCGTCGCAGGCCCCGGCTCCACCCAGCGCCGCAACCGCGGCTTCTGGGTGTCGGCCAGGCGCTGCGTATGCAGCGCCGTCCACTTGAACCCCCGCCCCAGGAAGAGGCCCCGCTCGTCGACCGGGATGTCGCCGTGGCCGACCACCCACTTGCGGCGCCGGCGCAGGTTGCGCTGGTAGCGCTTCACGGCCCAGCCGCGCCGGGCCCAGAACGCGGCGTAGGCGCCGAGCAGTCCCGCCGTCCAGTACGCCACGTCCGGGGTCACCATGAACGTCCCGGGCGCGAGCGCCACAAGCACGGCGCACAGCGCGCTCACCAGCGCCACCGTCAGTTCCACTGCGGGGCGCAGCAGCGCCTCCACCGGGTAGCCCTTCGAGAACATCGTGTCTCCTTGTCTTTCCGCCGCTCCGCAAGTCCTAGGCGCGGACGGTCAGCCGCCCACGCGCATCCAGGTCCCGTCGAGGCGCTCGCCGAGCACCACCGGCGTCGCCTCGCCCTCGAACGCGTCGCCGTGGTTCACCGTGACTCCCCGCCGCCGCGCGTCCACGCCCAGCGCCGCCACCCAGGCGTGCAGCGCCGCGTCGTCGCCGCCCGTCCCGAGCACGTGGAAGTCCACCGGCCGGGTCCCCGACCAGAACTCGCGCACGAGGTCCCGGCACGGCACGCAGTCCGCGGCCACCGCCACCGCGAACCGGCGGACGGGATCGTGCGACCCGAGATCCCCCGCCGCCGCGTCCGCCGCGCGTCCCGCGAACATCGCCTCGTCCCCGAACAGGCGCGCCCATGCAGCGCCGACCGCCCTTTCGAACGCCAGTTCCGCCTCGACGCGCTCGTGCTCCGCCCGGACGTAGAGTTCGGCGTAGCGGCGCCGCTCCTCGCCATCCCGCGCATGCGCCCCAAGGACCAGTAGCGGGTCCGCCTCCGGCGACCAGCGTCCTCGGCGCCCGCGCATCAGGGCGTCGAAGCGCTGCCACTCCGCGTCCTCGAGGCCCCAGCGTTCCGCCTCCGTCTCAGCGCGCGCCGGGCCGCCCCCGTAACCGATGTCGGCGTACTCCGCGCTCCGCGCGAACATCGCGCCAGCCAGCACGCCCAGCGCCGCTGCCAACCCGGCCGCGCCCCCGATCCAGCGGCCGCGCCGTCCGTCCGCCAAGCCCGTGCGCATCCCGCTCTCCCGTGCGACGAGGAAACGCCGAACGATAGGCCGACCCCGGCGGGCGCGCATCCGACCGACCCCCGGGCGACCCCGCGGTACAACCGCCGCCTGAACGGGCCGTGTTCCTGTTTCCTCCGGCCCGTTGACAGTGCCTCCACCGGCCACAAGCCCGGCCACGACCTCCACTGTCCGTTGAAGCGGCCCATCGGGAACCATGCATCAGCCGGGGGATCGTGATCCGCTTGAGCAAAGTCCCGGCGTCCCAGGCGGACTCGGGCAGGCGAAACGCCGACCACCACCGGCGAGACCGATTTCACATCGGATGTTCCGGACACTGCCATGCCCTCTGTGACCTAGCCCCGCGGACGACAGCGCGCGGCCAACAGCACGGTCTACAAGCGACACCATGGGTTGCCCTGGCTACCCACGCCGCGCTTCGCGCATACATCGAAGTGATCTCGTTCGATCAGCTTCTACGCAGAGCGAAAGAGCGAAATCCGAACTTTGCCCAATGGCCTTGCCTTGCCGGCCAACCAGAGACGCCTTACGTTCCAGCTCAAGCGCCACGGATCACCGCGGTCGCACCTCGATCACTTGTACGGCCATTCATCGTCGATGTCGTCCGAGACAACCAGATCCTGGCTCAGGAACCCGGCAGAGCCAAACGTCAACTCCTCGCCATCCCGTTCCAGTTCCACGAACACCTTCGCGGCAACCACGTCCCGGACCTCCGCCACCCTCGATGCTGCGCCGTAGTATCGCTGGTCTTCGCTGTCCCACCACGCTTCGGACAGGTCCGTGTGGTCGATCTCCGCCGAAATCGCCAGCCGTGCATCGGCGACGCATGCGACCCGTTCCTCGTCGACACGCATGATCCTCACGTCCGCGACCGCTTCGACGTCCTCGACCTCCATCGCCAGCACGTCGCCGTCGAAATACCGGTCCCCGCGGTACACGCCGCCCACCATCCCGATCGCGCACGCCAGCGCTTCCTGCAGCGCGCCGCGGTGGGACGGTCCGTCGAGCGCACCGCGCACCGCATCGGCGATCCTGTGCCCTTCCGCCGATGCAACCAGGGCGAACAGCCGGTCCAGGTCACAGACTGCAATCAAGTGTTCGCTTGCCTCGGCGGCCCGTCCCACCGCCTTGTCCTTCGACACGACGTAGACCCGTTCCTGTGCCCCGACGCACCAGCCCTCGAGCGCCAGGAGCGCAAACGCATCCGGGAACTCCTTGCTGCCCCTGTCGTCGAACGGCGCCCGCCGCTCGAAGTACCGGTCCAGCACCGGTCCCGCCCGCAAATCCGCTGCGGCATGCACGTGAGCGTTCCAGTCGTGCCGCACGATCCTCGCGAACTGGCGGTACGCCGCCCCGCCCTCCGACGGTTCGATGCTCTCCGGAACCGGAAACCGGTCACGCGCGTGCCGGTAGCGCCTGTTCCAGCGCTCCACCCTCCGGGCGACCTTGTCCACCTCGTTCGCCAGCTCCCGCTCCGCCTCTCCGATCTGCCGACGCGCCTCCCGAAGCGTGACGTCGGTCGTGTGCAGGACGAAGACGCCGTCCTCCACATAGCGGCCGAGGATCTGCATCGGTTTCGCACTGAGGTCGTGGGCGCAGGATCTAAACACCTCCGTATCCAGGAAGACATGCCTGCTCTCCACGCCCACCGGTTGTTCGCGTTCCCGCCGTTTGGCCATTGCCCGATCCGTTACTCGCCCCACCACAGATTCCATCCATTGCGACCGTGCCCCGCGCCACGCCGCCAGCGACCGTGTGATCCATAGTTGCTCGCGGCGCGGATCCCCTTCCGGTCCCGACGACCCTCTGCGCGCCCTTCACCGCCACGCTTCGGTCGGAATGCGCCATGCTGCCAGCACCCACCATGGACCGCGGCGCGCCCGTACGGTCGATTGTACCCGGCGCCCTGTTGCCAGATGACCGCAAGCCTGGCCGAACGCACACCAACGACCTCCGCCGCCAGCGGCTCTCCCTTGTCCGCGCAACGACTACAATGCACCACGACGCCGCCCGCGAAGCATCGGAAATGCCTGCTCCGGACATGCCCACCACCATCCCGAGCCCCGCCGACTGCGGCGAGTTCGACTTCCTCGCCACCGACCGCGACGGGCGCGACTGGCGATGGGACGACGCTGCGATGGTCTGGGTGCGTCTGGTGGACGACCCCGAGGAACCCCCATGCCCCGATACGCACTGACGGCCTTGCTCGCGATCGTCCTCGCGGCGTCCGCCCTCGGCGAGACCTACCGCGGCGTGCACATCGCCCCGGAGCACCGCTGCGCCCCCTACGACCGCGACGACTACCCGTACCCGCAATCGGTCGAGCAGCGCATCGTCGCCTCCCTCGGCGCGGTCTACGGCCCGTACACCGGCTCGTGCTTCGCCACCACCCGCGCCACCGACATCGAGCACATCGTGGCGACCTCGGAAGCCCACGACAGCGGCCTGTGCGCCGCCGGCGCCACGACGAAGGCCGCGTTCGCCGGCGACATGCTCAACCTCACGCTCGCGAGTCCCCGCGTGAACCGCCACCAGAAGGGCGCCAAGGACGTCGCGGAGTGGACGCCGACGCTCAACGCCTGCTGGTTCGCGGCGCGGACGCTGGACGTGCGCCGCAAGTACGCGCTCACGATCGACCGGCGCGAAGCCGACGCCGTCGAAGCGGTGCTCTCGCGATGCGACTCGACCGAGATGGTCGTGGTCCCGTGCGGAACGCCGGCAGCGGCGGCGTCGCCGCAGGCTCCGTCGACCCCGCCGGTCGGCGAACCCGATGCCCTCGCGCTGTGGGACGACAACGGCAACGGTCGCATCACCTGCGCGGAAGCGCGCGCGCACGGCATCGCGCCGGTGCCGCGGGGGCACCCGGCCTACCCGTTCATGCGCGACGGGGACGGCGACGGCGTCGTCTGCGAGTGACGCAAGGCGCATCGTGCCCCCGGCGGGCCCGGAACGCGGCACGACGGGCGAGGGACGGCAGGCGCCCGCGTCGGGGCATTCGGCAAACGCCCGGCGCGCGAGGACGACGGCGACCCCGGGATCGCCCGCAACCGCGCGAGCACGTCCCCGAGAACCCGCTCGTGCACGGACCCGGGCCGCCGCGCGAGTCTCGCGGCGAAATCCAGGGCGCGAGGCTCGTCGCGCCGGATCACGCCGGTCGTCCGGGTGCCGGCCCGGTCGAGCGCCACGGCGAACCCCCGGCGCGCGAAGTCGCCCCCGGTCGTCACAGGGACCACGGCAGGCATCCCCGTCACCCGCTGGAACGCCTCGGCGGACACGACGAGCGCCGCGCGCGTTCCGCGCTGTCCATGGCCGGCGGTCGGGTCGAGGCCGACGCGCCAGATCTCCCCCGGCCGCGCTACGGCAGTTCCTTGCCCGCCGGCGGCGAATCGAGCCACGCGCGGTCGGGCGCGGAGCGGGCGCACTCGGCCAGCAGCTCCTCGAGCGTGTACGTCGGCCTCGTCCTCGGCACGACGACCAGTCGACCCGCCTCGACCCCGATGTCCACCTTCGCGCCGGCCTTCAGATCGAGCAGCGCCAGGAGCGTCGGCGGCACCGCCAGCATGACGGCGCCGCCGACTTCGCGGAGATTCGTGGCATGCATCGGATTGCCTCCCTGGTATAGGTAGCTGTTACAGGTCGCGCGGCAGAATATGACCGGTCGCCTTCCTCGCAAGTCGGCTGCACGCCCACCGCCCACGCGTCGCACGCCGCGACCGCCACCACCGCACCGGCGCCGGCCGTGCCGGGAGCCACCGCGCCGCGCCCCGAGCCTCGTCGGTGCGCGCTAGACGCGTCTGAGCCTGTCGACAAGCCTGGCGGACGTCTCATTGCCGCAGGCCGCGTCGAAGCCGGGGCGAGGGCCGGCGGGGCGCTCGGCGTCGCCGGGCGTGCACCCTCGACCACGGCGCAGACGATCATACCCCCTCGTCAATCGAGCGCGCCCCCTCCTCCCGCACGCCGCCGGCAAGAGCAGTCGCCATAGATCGACCCTCGTAGGGCTTCGCCTCGGGCAGATCGACGTGCCGTTGGTGGAGGCGTTCCTCGACCGTCTGAGCACCACAGGCATGCCTCGATCCGCACTCGCAACGACCGGCTGCGCGCTCTCTATCCGCTCCTCCGCCATGTGCGGTCGACGGTTCCCGACCACCTGCCGCAGTGCCTGCGGATTCTCGCCATCCCGCTGCGGCGACACGCGCGCACGACCGTCGGCCACCGCCCCAACCACGACCTCGAAAGGATTCCCCCCCCAGCCCGACGGCCGACGCGGGACGATCACAGGGGACGCGCTTCTCCTAAGCGTGCTCGACGACACCGTGCGCGCGTGGAGGAGTTGATCGACATGAGCGCCGGCGACGTGCGGCCAAAGCCGCCTGCGCAGATCCACCGGTTCGCTAAGGGCCGGAAGACGCCGATCGCCGCGCCGCCCAAGCGCCCCTACATCAACCCGGCCTGGTGCGCCCAGGTCATCGCAAGGCCGCTACGACGCGAGCAGCAACCCGACGGGCGCGTTCGCTGGCGGGGTCCCGTGACCGTACCCGGCGAGTGTACCTGCACGTCGTCACGCTCGAGAATGAAGAGACCGTCCACAACGCATTTTCGACCGCGCTAAAAAAGGGATGACATCTCGTCCGTACATCGAACGCCGCCCCGGTCATCGCGGCATCGTGAAGGGCACACCGTCCGCCGGGTGACCGCAACCGCGCGCTTCCCATTGTCAGCGCCTGGAGATTCGCGGTCGTGAAGCGTCGGGAACACCGCCGCGATGCCCGCCGCGCCAGCACCCGCGAATGTCCCGCAGGTGGCATCCTCAGACGGCGTCCTCGCCGATTGCGATCAAATCCGCCAACGCCTCCTGATACCAGTCGCGCACAGTGTTTTGTATCGTCGTCGGATCCTGGATCACGAACTGATGACTTCTCTTGGCTTCCCGTCTGTCCGGGTAGAGCGCCTGCAGCGCCAGAGGCATCACATACAACGCGGGCGGCCTTTTGGTCGGCGCGGTCCGGATCGCTTCGTACCATGCCGCCGACTGGCCTAGCGCGTTTGCTATGACAGCAGTTGAAGCAACGCGGTCGCCGTACCCTTTAGGTGTGCCGCCGATGAGTCGCCCCGGTTGAAGATAGGACGTGTCGCCATATTGGGCAACGAGGTTGACGATGACTCGGAAGACGGCGGCCTTTCCGCCTGCCTCCGCACACTCGGATTTAGATGTCGTCAATGCCGATCCTTACTAGGTCCGGCACGACCTTGCCGCACCACTCCGTGACAACATCGGCGACGGCAGATGGGTCCGCAGGACGGAATTCGGCCTCTCGAGACGCGGCTCTCCCGTCGGGATAGTCGGCGCGAATGATGACTCGGAACTCGTACGTCGAGGGCGGTGTCTTGGTCTCGACGCCTTTGATCGCATCCAAGTATCTCCCGCTCTGCCTCAACGCTTCCTTAGCAACACCGTCGGGTTCGAGAGGGAGACCAGTGCCATCCAACGGTTCACCCATGACGCGATTCGCATCCAAGTAGGACGTGTCCCTATACACCGCTTTGAAGCCGACGACGTGTACGTACATTACTGTACGCTCAGGGAGGCTGGGCATCTGGAGAATAGCTCCGTCGCCAATGAGGAGCTCGGCATTATGCCGCAAGAACGGCTCCAACGGTCTCGCCAGACCGATGCGAGCGTCGCCGAGGGTTCGACGTTTCCGAACATCCCGTCCTGGAAGAAGGACGGCACGCTGCTCGAGTGGCTTCGCTCGCTGTGATGCTTCCCAGGCCACACGCGGCGCAGCGGACGGCACCCTCCCGGGTTCCGGCGGATTTTCATTTGGGGTTCGCCGAAGCCCGGACCATAGCCGACAACGACTTGGGTGCATGACTCCACATGGACACTCACGCACCTAAATAGACGCTGGTGACGTCCCGCCTGCCATGGCCGAGCTCCATGGATACGATGCGCCGGGCCGCCCCGCCCCGCGCGCGCTGCGCCGGCGTCAGCTCCCGCCAGCCGGGACCGCCCTTCGCCGGACACGGGAACCCCGCGAGCTTCTCGAAGCGCCGCTGGCCGTAGCCGTGCCGGAGCCCGTGCGTCCGTCCCAGGCCGGCCCGCGCGGTCTCCCGCTCGAACCGCCACTTCTGCTGCACGTAGTCGAGACCAGGCGGAATCAGCGACCGCTCCCCCGCGAACGCCCGCAACTCGTGCAGGAGCGCCCGCTGCGCGTAGGTCCGCACCGGCACCCAGCGCGACCTGCCGCCCTTGCACCACGACGCCTTGAGCAGGATCCGCGCCCCGCGGTCGGCGTAGGCGACCCGGAACTTGATCGCCTCCTGCCGACGCAGCCCGAAGGCGTCCTGCAGGCGCACGGCGAACGCGACGTACGGGTCGCGGATCCGCGGCAGGGCCTCGGCGAGTTCCACCGAGCGGTCGCCCGGCGGCCGGCTCCGCCGCCCGATCCCGTACGCCGCGTTGTCCGCGTGCACCATGCCGCCCTTGCCGACCGCCCGGGCCCACCAGCGCACGTGCACCATCAGGTTCTTCACCCGGCCCCACTGCAGCTCGCCCTCCGCCACCCGCCGCGTCCACTCGGCGACGAGCGCGTCGACGTGCCGCGTCCCGAGGCCCCGCGCCTCCAAACCCCGGTAGCCCAGCCCGTAGAGCTGGTCGCACAGCGTCCGGCACGCGCCGAGGCGCTCGCGGCGCAGCGCCGCCGACGTCGAGTGCTCCTGGTCGACGAGCCGCAGCAGCTGCGCGAACAGGCGCCGGTTGCCGAACGCCCAGCGCCCCTCCCCCGGCCCGATCCGCTGGCGCCGTCCCGCCATCACCCGCGCCCCGCGGTGCCGACCGCGCCCCGTGCACCGCCGTCCACGCGCCCCCGGCGCGCCCCGGACCGGCCGCGGCCCCGGTCGGCGAACCCCAGGAACACCTCGCGCACCACCGCGTGGACGACGCCCATCTCCTTCGCGATGGCAGCGGTCGCGCGCCGCGCCGCCGCGCGCATCGCCGCGTCCATGTCCGCGGAATCCGGCCCGCCGGCCGCCGCGCACTTCACGCCCACCTCCTCCAGGAACCGCCGCCGCGCGTAGGCCCAGCGCAGGCCGTGCACCCGGCCGACCCGGAACCGCGCCGCCAGCGGTTCGTAGACGTCCGCCCGGTGGCCGGCGTACGAGCGCCCCGGCGCGATCAACGGCCCGTCGCCGCCGACCTCGCGCACGACACCGAGCAGCGCCCGCTGCGACACCCAGCGGACCGGCACCGTCCGCCCCTTGCGCCGGCTTCCCCACGACGCCGGCACCACCACGCAGTCGTCCCGCACCGCGCGGGCGGCCGCGAACTTGATCGACTCCTCCGGCGACAGCCCGAACTCCCACTGCAGCGCCAGCGACAGCCGCGTCCGCTCGTCGGGAACGCGCCCGACCAGCGCCTCGAGGTCGAGCGTCCCGCGCTGCCCGGTGCCCACCGCGCTCCGCGTCGACAGCCCGTAGGCGGCGTTGCTCCCGAGGACCAGCCCGTCCTTGCCGACCGTGCGCGCCCACCAGCGCAGATGCCCCAGGAGCTTCGCGGTGCGGGACGCCGACAGACCGCGCCGCTTCCACTCCCGCACCAGCGCCTTCACGTGCCGGCTCCGCAGCCCGCGCATCGTCAGCCCCTGGTAGCCGGCCCGCCCGAGCTCCTCGCACAGCAGGCGCAGGATCCGCACCCGCTCCCGGCGGACCAGCGCCGACGAGTTCTGGTCGGCCACAACGGCCCGGCACAACGCGTGCCACGCGCCGCGGTTGGCATCCGGCGGCCGCACGCGCCCGGCCAGGCGCTCCACCGCCGCCATCGTCTCGCGCACGCGTCGGCCCCCGACCGGCGCCGTTTCAGACGGCGCGCCTGTCCTCGGCCCGGCCTCGGGCGCGCCCGCCGATGCCCACGCAGCCGTGCCGACGTCCTCCGGCGCTCCCGCCCGCCGCAGTTCCTTCGCCCGGCGCCGGCACCGCTTCTCGCGCTGCCCGGCGCGCCGCGCCGCGCGCGCGGCACGCCGCTGCGCCTTGCGCTCCTTCTCCGCGCGGCGCCGCTCGCGCCGCCGCTTCGCATCCCCCACGCATTCCGCTCCTCCCCCCGCCGGTCGCCGAAAACACGAAGGGGGCCCCGGCCTGCGCCGGCACCCCCTTCGCGTACGAGCTTAACGTAAACGTGCCTCGCAGACGCCCACTGGGCCTCCTGCGGCGGCTTATCGCCGAAGCGCATGGACTTGATCCATCCGCAAGCACGGTTCGATTCCACCTGGTCGCCGGGCGCGTGCTGTCCACGCGGCACCGATGTCTGGCTCCCCGCGACCGACCTCCGGACATTCGCGAGGCGCGCGCGATTTGCGCGGCCCCCTCCTGTCACCGGGTTCTTCGACTGACTCCACTGGGCTTTCATGGCTGCGGGCGGCTCGACGGTCGTCCGACCGGAGCACCTTCCCTGCCGCCACTCTCCCGCCCTGCGCGGCTGTCTCACGACGCTCGGCTGTACTGCTCGAACCGGTTCGGCCAGCCTCGAAGCGCGTCGACTGGCCCCCGTCGCCGGGGACCCGACCTGTTGCCAGGCGCCGTCTGCCGTTGCCTAAGCAGACCCGCGGCGTTCTGTTGCCGCGTTCAACCCCCGGGAGCGTTTCCGCCCCCTGGGCTGCCGACCAACCACCGAAGCGGCCGGTCGTGCCGTGTTGCCACCACACCCCACCGTGTTCCGAAGGCCGACAACGTCGTTGCCGGCCCGGGTCAGGTGCTGCACGGGCTCTTCTCTCGGCGGCAGCGGTCGTTCTTCCGAACGCCCACTGTCGCCTTCCAGCCACCATGCACTGCTTTCCAGCGCAACGGACGCTAGCACCGGGCCCGGAGCGCCGTCAACAACCCGCATCCCCGCGCGACTCCCACGACAATCACCCGCCATCGCCCGTCAGGACACGCCGAGCCCGAACTGTCACTGCGGCCTGATGCGGCAGCAGTGACAGTTCGGGCTTCCGGTTCCGACCGCCTTGCGACCCCGCAAGGTCGTCCACGACCCACCATGGACCGATAACGTTCCACCACAACGCCCACGTTCAGCACCAAAGCACCCATCCACCCCGCTGCGTCGACCGCGCCGAGGAGATCCCGTAACAACGGCGGCCACTCCCGGCGCCCGGCACAATGCGAACGAACATCGCCCGCAAACCGTGGGACGGTCGTGCCGGGCTCCCGGCAATGTGCAATTCCAAGCTGACATCGCGGCCCTTGACGACGGCCGCACCGCCAGGGGACAACCGGCCCGGCTTTCCTGTCAACGCCGGACAAGGTACGGTAGCTGCTCGCACGCCACCGCTCGTCAATCCGCCTTCCCATGGCCAAGTACGACCCGTTGAAGTCCTATCTCGTCGCACTGAAAGGCACTTCGTGCGCTCTGACGTTCGACGCCATCGAGGCCATCATCGACGAACCGCTTCCGCGGTCGGCGACCGAACACGGCGCGTGGTGGTCCAATGACAGCCACTCGCCGACCAGCCACGTCCAAGCGCTCAGTTGGATGGACGCCGGCTGGAAGGTCGAGTCCGTGCGGCTCGACGCCCGGCAGGTGCGGTTCGTCAAGCACGTCGAACGAGCCTGAACGCGCGAAGTGGCCGACAACACCGAAGCCCCACTCGAACGCAGGGCTCGCTGCTCCCCACGCCCCGTACGCTACTGCTTCCCGGACGAGGCGAACCGCCGAGTGCTCCGCGGGCACCGAACGCAACGGTTTCGGGTACCCATGCGTCCTGCCCCGCACACTGCAACCAATTCGTAGCCCGAACAGCCAGCGCAAACCGGTGTCGATCCGTGGTCAACGGCTAGACTGCCCGCCCGACCGGTGACGAACGCCACGTATTCACGCACGGGATTGTCGAGGGCACTGTTCGCCGTCGCGAGGCCAGCCGATCCCGGCACCTGCGTGCTCGAGGGCGGCACGCTCGACTTGACCGGTCCGCTCGGACGGCAGCGAATCTCGGTCGCCGACATCGATGCGCTCGAAGTGCGCACCCGCTGGGGTCGGAGCGGCGTCCGCATCCGCACGGCCGAGGGGACTACGGAGGTTTCCGGCCTCGCGCCGCGCGAAGCGGCCGACTTGGCCAACACCCTGCGCCGCACCCGCCTCCACGCCTGGCTGCGGTTGCTGTCCACGCATGCCGCGGCGATCCAATCCATCGACGTTCGGCTACGAGCGCTGTCGAGACCGGACTCCTACGTTCGCCACCGCGCCTTCACCGCGCTACTGGCGGATGTCCGTGCAGCCACGCCGGTACTGCGTCGCCGCTGGCCGGATTGGGCACCGCGCACCCCGGAATCCGAGGCGCTCGGGCGCATGCATGAACTGCTGGCGGATCCGGAGGCCGCCCGCGCGCGTGCCAACGACGCCTACCTCGCCGACGAGCTCGACCGACGTCGTGCATTCCTCGACCAGATCGAAGCGCGGCCGCTGTCCGACGAGCAGCGCCGAGCCGTGTGCACCGACGACGACCGCAATCTGGTCGTCGCGGCGGCCGGCAGCGGCAAGACGTCGGTGATGGTGGCGAAGGCAGGGTGGCTGATCGAGCGGGGCGACCGCCGCCCGCACGAACTCCTGCTGCTTGCCTTCGCCGCAGATACGCGGGACGAGCTTGCGAAGCGCGTCCGGACCCGTCTCGGGGCCACGGCCGCGGGCGTCACGGTGCAGACCTTCCACGCCCTCGGTCTCGCGATCGTGGGCGAAGCCGAGGGCAGGCGCCCGACACTGGCCACCGTCGCCCAGGACGACGCGGCGCTGCACGACCTCGTGAAGACGATCGCCGGCAACCTGCTCCAACGCCCGGACCACGGACGCGCCCTGATCCGGTGGCTGGCGTACGGGACCGCCCCGTACCGCGCCGCGCACGAGTTCTCCTCGCAGGGAGAGTACTGGGACCACGTCCGAAACCACGAGATCCGCTCGCTCCAAGGGGAACTCGTCAAGAGCCACGAGGAATGCCTGATCGCCAACTTCCTGTACCTCAACGGCGTCCCCTACGAGTACGAGCGACCGTACGAGCACGACACGGCGACCGCGACCAAGGCGCAGTACAAGCCCGATTTCCATCTGACCGAGCACGACATCTACATCGAGCACTTCGCCCTTGGGGAAGGAGACCGGACGCCGCCGTTCATCGACCAGGAGAAGTACCTCGCAGACCGCCAGTGGAAGCTGACGCTGCATGAGACGCACGGCACCAGGCTGGTGCAGACATTCAGCCGCGACCAGGCCGAAGGAAGGCTCACGGAATCTCTGCGGGCCAAGCTCGAAGCCGAAGACGTTCGTTTCAAACCGATCCCGCGGGACGACATCTTCGCGGTGCTGAACGAACAAGGCCGCGTCGCACCTTTCGTCCGCCTCGTGACGACCTTCCTGCAGCACTTCAAGGGGTCGCGGCTGTCACTCGACGCCGTCCGCCGGCGCGCGGCGCGGATGCCCGATCCCGCACGCGCCGAAGCGTTCCTGCGCGTTTTCGAGCCGATCTTCGAAACCTACCAGAAGACCCTGCTCGACGCTGGCGAGATCGACTTCCACGACATGATCAACCGCGCCACCGACCACGTCGCGGCCCGGCGCTACCGCAGCCCCTACGCCTACATCCTCGTCGACGAGTTCCAGGACATCTCG
This sequence comes from Candidatus Azotimanducaceae bacterium, assembly GCA_965203685.1. Taxonomy (GTDB): domain Bacteria; phylum Pseudomonadota; class Gammaproteobacteria; order Pseudomonadales; family Azotimanducaceae; genus VXYL01. Next base: position 1,384,125 of record OZ241908.1, on the reverse strand, counting down.
CCCGGACGTGCCGCGCTCCTGAAGGCCATGCTCGACCAGAATGCCGACGCGCAGCTCTTCGCCGTGGGCGACGACTGGCAGGCGATCTACCGGTTCGCGGGATCGGACATCGCGGTGATGCGCGAGTTCGGCGATCGCTTCGGCGCAGCCGCGCGCTCGGACCTCGAGACGACGTTCCGCTGTTCGCAGGGAATCGCGGCCGTCGCCACCCGCTTCGTTCTCGACAACCCGGACCAGATCGCGAAGAACGTGCGCACGGTGCACGACGTGGACGGCGCGGGCGTCTGGCTCGGACTGGGCGGCGAGGACGCGCCGGCGCCGCTCGACGACGCGCTGGCCCGCATCCACGCCGAGGCCGGCGCGGAGGACGACCGTGCGAGCGTCCTGCTGCTCGGGCGCTACCGGCACCTGCGGCCGGACCTGCGGCGGTTGACGGCCCGATACCCGTCCTTGCAGATCTCCTACCGGACGGTGCACGCGGCGAAGGGTCTCGAGGCCGACTACGTCGTCGTGCTGGGGCTCTGCGCCGGCAGGTACGGCTTCCCCAGCGAGATGGCCGACGATCCGCTCCTCAACCTCGTCCTGTCGGACCCGGAGGCCCACCCCAATGCGGAGGAGCGGCGGTTGCTCTACGTCGCCCTCACGCGGGCCAGGCGCCGGACCTACCTGCTCGAGGGCGGCGGCCCGCGGTCGGCGTTCACCGAGGAACTGCTGAAGGCTCCGCACGGGATCGCCGAGTTCGGCCAGCGGTCCGTGGCCGACTCCCCGTGTCCCGACTGCGGGACGGGGCGACTGGCGCGCCGCCAAGGTCCCGGCGACAGCGTCTTCTACGGCTGCTCGAACTACCCCTACTGCGAGCGCACCGAGCCCGCGTGTCCTGCCTGCGGCGCCGCGCGCCCCGTCGTCGACGAGAACGCCGCGGCCCGGTGTCCCGCCTGCGGGCACGCCGTCGAGAACTGCCCCCGGTGCGCCGGGTGGCTGACGGAGCGGACAGGGATGCACGGGCCCTTCCTCGGCTGCACGAACTATCCCCGCTGCACTTTCACGAAGGACGTCCGAAGCGGCGTCCGCGCTCCTTGCGAACCGAGCGCGGCGGGCCGCGCCCGCGCGGTCGGCAACAGAAGGCGTCGGGTGTCGGGGCCGCCGCCATGAGGGCTGCCGCTCACCGTAGAAACAGCACGCGGAGCGGAAGGCGCAGAACACGACGCCGAGTGCCGCGAGTGCGGCCACGCCGTGAACAGAGTAGAGCGTGGCGATAGCGACGAACCACCGGCCTGGCGACGCCACAGGCGGGCGCAAGAAGGACTGCCCGGAGTCGCCGCCGCAACGCTCAAGAACCCCGTCGACGCAAAGATGCCCGTCCGCTGGACGATGAAGCACGTGTCGTGCCCCTGACCGCGGAAACCTGCGCGGGCATCCGACGGTCGAACGCTCCCCACCAGGCGGACTCCGTTCACGACGTCAAAGGCCCTTGCCGGCAAGCAAAGCCCGGGTTGTTTGCCCGAGCGGGCGAAATGCCACGCTTAGGGATTTCGCTGGCTCCTACGGTCGCCTCGAGTGGCTGTTCGGCCCCGCTAGCGTCTCATGCGGCCGTATGACCCGCTTCAGCCCGCATATGCGCGGCCACGACTCGGCGAGGTTCTACCGACCTGCGGTCGCGAAGCCCGCCTTGCGGATGACGACAGAATCCCGGCTCGATGCCCAACTTACTGCACAGTTCCGACACCAACGTGTGCCGCGCCTCGCCATTGGCGGTTTGTCCTAGCCGGACCTCGCCTTCGCCAGCCGCCTGCAGAGCCAGCGCTCTGGCCAAGGCGCGCCCGCCACGTCGCCACAGCTTGGCCCTTGCAGTTGAAGCGCACCGTCCGGAGCCGGCGACCTCGCATAATACCCATTATGTTAAATATATCAACGGATTGGTACCAGATCGAGTTAGCCAATCTCCCTACGCGCACCTCGTGCACCGGCCTTTCCCACTTGCCGCACTTGCGCTGCGCTACGCGCGACGCCAATTGCCGATCGGCCCGCGTCCGGCCGTCTGGCCAGCATGACAATATCCCGCGCATCTGATACGTTGCTATGGATCACACCTCTGGAGTCAAGGACAGTCGGCCGTCCCACGTGAAAGTCTTCATGAGCCATTCCCACACCGACGCCGCGCTAGCGGCGCGGGTTTCAGACGCCCTGCAGAGAAGTGGACTCGACGTGTGGGACTCCGATCGGGATCTCCTGCCCGGCGACAACTGGGCGGGCGAGGTGGCCCGCGCGCTCGAGGAGTCGCAGGCCATGATCGTCCTGCTTACCCCCGCCGCAGCCAACTCGCCCCAGGTCAAACGCGAGATCGAATACGCGCTCGGCGCCAAGAACTACAGCAACCGTCTCATTCCCGTCGTCGTGGGCGATCCCGACCTGGTTCCCGCCGACAAGATTCCCTGGATCGTTCGGCGCATGCGCTGGTTCGGGTTGGAAGACCCGGAGGCCGACGCCCCCGAGGTCCAGCCCATTGCCAAAGCGATCCTGAGCCACGCCTGAGCACGGTCGCCTTCGGCGAACGCCGCGTGCCGAACGAACTCTTCCTCTCACACGCAAGTGCCGACCGCGCGTTCGTCGCACGCCTGGCCGGATTGCTGCGGAGTCATGGCGTCCCGGTCTGGTACAGCGATACCGACATCCGCGGAGCCCAGCAGTGGCATGACGAGATCGGCGCCGCGCTCAGGCGGTGCGATTGGATGGTGCTGGTCCTCTCCCCCGACGCCGTCTCGTCCAAATGGGTCAAACGGGAGCTTCTATTTGCCCTCCAGGAGGACCGATTCGACGGCAGGATCGTCCCGACCCTCCATCGGTCCTGCAGACACGACGAGCTCTCCTGGACGCTCTCGCAATTACAAATGGTCGAGTTCCGCAAGGACTTCGACGCCGGCTGCCGCGAGCTGCTACGTACTTGGGGCATCGGATACGCGCCGGACAGTCGCCGTGACGCCTAACGACTTCCCAGCCTCGGACAGGCGGATTCGGTTCACGCCCAACGCCGCCTTACCCTCGCCCCCAACGCGGTCCCTACTAACCGACCCGCGACAGATGAGCTGCATAACCGGTCAGCACGACGAAGCGAGCGGCCGCGCTGGGAGTCTCGCCAACAGCCGCATGTCGTTCCCGGAGGTGTTCATCCAACTCCTGTCGCAGCGGTGTCTTGAAAAGCTGGCGGTGGAGGCCCAGACGAGGAGCTTCCTACCCTTTGCCCGGTCGGCCGCCTCGCTCTACGGTCCTGTATCCACCGCACCGGTCTACGCGGCTCGACCGGTGATCGAGCCGCCTACGCTCCTGCACGATCAGGTCTTCGGGATGTTCATCATCGACGAAGACACCGTCCTGCTTCCCCACCTGCTCCCCCACGCGCCCTAGCAGCCATGTACGCCGAACGGATACAGCTGACCAACTACGGACCCATCGAGAAACTCGACATCGCGTTTCCGTTCGACGGCCAAGTCCCCAGCCCGGTTGTCCTGGTCGGGCGGAACGGCTCCGGCAAGAGCATCCTCCTCGCTCACATTGTGAATGCGCTGCTGCAGGCCAAAGACGCCGTCTACCCTGAGACACCCGAAATGGACCCGGGGCGGGTCTACAAGCTCAAAACCAACTTCTACATCAGGACTGGAAGCCAATTCTCCTTTTCACGAGTCGACTTCGAAGATGGCTGGTTTCTGAGCGAACTCACCACGATGAGGCCCAAACAGGACTATCCAGACGTACCGGCCGGGATCACCGGTACGGCCGCAGAATCCATGTGGGGTCTATTGGACGCCGGCTCTTACGACTCCGCCCGCACGAACTTCAACGACGACTACGCGGCCTTCAGCAAGCTCCAGCGAGTCTTCTCCAACAACTGTGTCCTCTACTTCCCGTTCAACCGGTTCGACGAACCTGCCTGGCTGAACCAACAGAACTTGACGGCCCCGGTAGAGTACGTCGAGGGCAAACGCATTTTCCTCCACACCGACCGTCGGGTTATCGCGTTATCGCCGTTTGGGGACAACCGCAACTGGCTATTCGACGTCATCTACGACAGAAGAGTGCCGGAGACCCGAAGCCTGCGCGTCCCCATGCCCGTTCGGCCGGGTGCCAAGCCCTGGATCATCGAAGGCGAACAGAAGGAGATTCGCGATCACGACGAGCGCGTACTGAAGATTGCGCTCGAGATCGTCCGGCGCGTGCTGCAGGACGACTCCAACGCCAGCTTCCGGGTCACCCGCCGCGGCAATAGGTTCATCGCGCTGCACGGTGACGACGGATTGATCGTTCCCAACCTAACGCAGTTGTCCAGCGGCGAGACTTCCCTACTCAATGTGTTCCTATCCATCCTGCGCGACTTCGAGACCGCCGGCGGTACCTCGCTTTCAGCTACCGCTGACATCCGTGGAATCGTCGTCATCGACGAGGTCGACCTCCATCTCCACACCGTCCATCAATTCGAGATCCTCCCTCAACTAATCGCCATGTTCCCGAACGTGCAGTTCATCATGACCACACACTCCCCACTCTTCGTGTTAGGGATGCAGCGAGCCTTCGGCGTGGACGGCTTCGGACTCTACGACCTCCCCGCCGGCTGCAGGATCAGCGCCGAGGAGTTCGATCAGTTCGGCGACGCCTACGAGACGTTCACCTCCACGCGGCGGTTCGTCGAAGACATACGCACGGCGGTTCGCGAAGCCAACAAACCAGTCCTGCTAGTGGAGGGCAAGACCGACCTCGGATACCTCCAAGCCGCTGCGCAGTTGCTCGGAAGAAAGGCGTTCCTGGACGATTTCGAGCTCAAAGCCGGCAATGGCAGCGCCAACCTCTCCAAAGTGTGGAACCACCCGATGTCCGAACTCTTCTCCCAGAAGGTGCTGCTCCTCTTCGACTGCGACCAACACAGGACCGATGGCGAGCGGGGCAACCTCCTCCAACGCTCCATCCCCTTCCAGCCTGCCAACCCGGTCAAGACTGGCATCGAAAACCTGTTCAGCCGGCAGACCTTGGAACGAGCCCGCCTTCACAAGCCAGCGTTCATCGACATTGAACACGAACACACAAGGCTTGAGCGGGGAAAGAAAGTCACCATTCCCGAACAATGGACTGTCAATCCGGCCGAGAAGACGCATCTCTGCGACTGGCTCTGCGAAAACCCAAAGCGGGACGACTTCGCGCTTTTCGGCAGCGTCTTCGACCTTGTCGAGTCAACCATGGCGGGTCGCCACCAAGTCCGCTGAACGGCGAGGAGCTCTTTCGAACTCAGTCAGAAGGCGCTAGCACCGAAGGCCTGATTGAGTTGGTCCAGGAAGTCGACGTAACGGAATTCGACATAGTGCCTGCCAATCGTAGCCTCCTCAGGAGTCGCGTCGCCCGTCGCCGGTCCGTACCTGAAATGCACGTCGAAACGCCTGTGGAAGAGCTCGGGGGCGATTCGCACGGAACGGGCCTGGTACTTAAACTGGACCCCCTCTGTGGCGCCTTCTCGGGGCTCTACGTCCGCGCGATCCGCCGCGAGGCCGCTGTGGCGATCGCCTCGACGGCCGCTCGATGGCCCCGTGAGCTTAGCGTAATCTGGGTACAAACCTTCCGATGACGCCACCCACATGCCCGGCAACAAGCTCCTCCTCGACACGAACCTCTGGTTGGACCTAGCAAGCGACCCCGGGTTAACCCCGGTCGGGTCTGTTGCGGAAAAGGGCGAAATGACACTCTAAGCCCTTGGCGGCCGGCTCGTGGTACGCACCGCTGCGGCGGGATCAGCGTGCCGCTGCCGACCAGCTTGCGGGCCTCGTCGAGCAGTTGCCGCTGCGCCGCATTGCGCACCGGGCAACGCCAGCACCGGCCTCGAATCCGACATCGCGGCCCGATCAGTCAATCGGGGTCCGACCGTCAGGCGGCTCTGCCACCCGCGGTCGCGCCCCCCCCGTCATGCCAGCGCCAGCAGAGAAGCCCCCACCAAGGCCCGAACAGATCGGCGGTCAGTCCGAACGCAACCTGTCTTGAAACGCCTTGACACGCGCTGCCACTTCGGGACACTCAGGTCGCAGTTCAAGCCATCCGAGAGTCGCCCCTCCGCTTACCTTGACAACTTGGTATTCGGTGTATCGTGGGATGGTCACGCTAGTCACTGCGCACTGAAACGCCGAACCGTAACGCGCTTCGTTCGTCCCCCCGACAGTCGTGATGAGCCTGTAAATGTGTGGGTTACGGACGTTTACGGCGAGCCCGCAGCGAAATATGTCCTTGTCGTCGGTAGGTTCCGGCGCGACGGTCACACTCAACTCCATGCCGTGTTCATCGCCGTCATACCACTCTCCGAACTCACGTCGACCTATCGCGCTGCACCACTGACGTACTGGCGGGTTAGTGGTCGCGCTGACCGCCTCGGCAACCCTCGTGGCAATGGCTTCATCGGCTTCGGCCAGTTTCTCTTCCGCATTCTCAGCAAGTTCATCTAGGGTGTTTCGAGCCTCGTTTAGCTCACTAGCCAACTGGGCCTTCAGTTTTTCAACGCTTGCGGGCGAGAGCGAGTGAAGTTGACCTTCAAGCCTTCCGACCTCGCTTCCAAGATGGTAGACCCCACCGCAAAAGGCGATCCCGATTACCGCTAGTACGCTCCCCGCCTTCCAATCAATCCGCATTTTGCGCGCCCTCCGAAACCGGACTACGCCGGATTATGCCTGCCCAGACTACGCGACGAGTGGACCACCCGTGGTGGCGACTGCCCCTGTGAGCTAGTGCTCGATGAGCGAATCGAAGCCTTTCCGTGGCGCGCAGTGCGGTGCCGGACACCTGAACAGATTTGTCCTTGGCGCATGAACGAAATCAGCGAGCGCAACGTGGGCGCGCCTTTGGCTCACCCGCCTCCGAGCTGCTCCCACGAAAAACAGGTGTTTGTCGTGGACGGCCCATGGCGCGGGGACATACCCGTGTTCCAGCGCGAATCCGTCCCGACAACTCCGCAATTTTCAATGTGCGGCAACATCCCCGCCCGATGCGTTTCTGTGGCGCTCCAGCAAAAGGAACTCCCTGAGCCTCATCGACTACGCACGCGTCTCCAGCACGGAGACCCCGGCAGGACCTCCAACGGCAACTAGACGCCCTCCACACCGCTGGCTGCGAACGCGTCTTTTCAAGGATCGCGCCATGGCCAACTGTCGCGAAACTCCTAGGGAAGAACCACGTGAAGCCGACCGTGGCGCACCATGTACCTCAAATGAGCACGGAACTCGCTCGCGCCGTAGCGCCGCCCGCACCAGGGCAGTCGCCAGTCCTCCGCCTCAAGCTCCCCGTACAACTCGGCGCCCTTCCTGGGGCCGCCGGCAAGCTGCGCGTAGGTCTTGGCGATCCTCGCGCCGGGCGCTGGCGGATACTCGTGTCCGGCCTTTAGTCCGAACACCGCATGCTCAACGCCTCCGGTCAGTTCGATCGCGCGCAGTCCCGCGTTCCCGGTCGCGGTCCGCGCCGGGGCCGGCACCTTCCTCGCCGTCACCTGGAACCCTCCGCCGCATGGTTGTCGAACCGCGTCAGTTGCGGCGTGAACGTCAGCGTGACCTGCCCGATTGGCCCGTTGCGCTGCTTGCCCACGATGATCTCCGCGAGGCCTCGGTCCGCGCTGTCCGCGTCGTACACCTCGTCGCGGTAGATGAACAGGATCACGTCCGCGTCCTGCTCGATCGCACCCGACTCCCGAAGGTCCGACAGCCGCGGGCGCTTGTCCTGGCGCTGCTCCAGACTCCGGTTCAGCTGCGAGCACGCCACCACCGGGCAGCGCAGCTCCTTCGCCAGCGCCTTCAGCGAACGCGACACCTCCGAGATCTCCGCCGTCCGGTTCTCCTGCTCCGTCGACGCGCTCATCAGCTGCAGGTAGTCCACCATGACGATCCTCAGGCCGCCCGCCTCTCGGGACACGCGCCTCGCGCGGGCGCGGACCGCGCTGGGCGTCAGTGCCGCCGTGTCGTCCACGTACAGCGGCCGGCCGCGCAGGCGGCCCATCGCCTTCGCGAACCGGTCCCAGTCCTCCGGCTCGAGATCCCCCGTGCGCATCCGCGTCTGGTCGATGCGCCCCATCGACGACAGCATCCGCGACACCACCTGGTCCGCGGGCTGCTCGAGCGAGAACACCAGCACCGCGCCCGGCGGACCCTGGTCCGACAGCACCGCGTGCTCGGCCATGTTCACCATCAGCGCCGTCTTGCCCATCGACGGGCGCGCCGCGACCACCACCAGGTCCGCCGGCTGGAAGCCCGCCGTCAACCGGTCGAGGTCCACGAATCCGCTCGCCACCCCCGTCACCTCGCCGCCGTGCTCGGCCAGGTACTCGAGGCGCTCCTTCACCCCGACCACCAACTCCTCGGCGCTCCGCGGCGCGTCCTCGGCGGCACGCCCGTCGCGGATCGCGAACACCTCGCGCTCCGCCTCGTCGAGAACCGCCTCGCTGTTCCTCCCCTCCGGATCCAGCACCGACGACGCGATTCCGTTGGCCGCCGCCAGCAGCCTGCGCAGCGTCGCCCGCTCGCGCACGATGCCGGCGTACGCCGCCACGTTCGACGCCCCGGGCGTCGACTCCACCAGGTCGACCAGGTAGTCCGCTCCGCCCGCCTTGTCGAGCAGCGACCGCGCGGAGAGCGCGGCGCGGACGGTCACGTTGTCCACCGGCTCGTCCGCCTCGGCGAGCTCCGCCACGACGCCGAAGATCAGCCGGTGCTGCGGACGGTAGAAGTCGTCGGCCGAGACCCGCTCCGCCACTTCGAGCCACGCGCTCGCGTCGAGCATCAGGCCGCCCAGCAGCGACCGCTCCGCCTCGACCGAGTGCGGCGGCAGACGAAGATTCGGCTCCGCCCCGCTCATGGCCAGCAGGCGGTCCCCGGCGCCGCATGCCGCGCCATCGTTCCGCACCTTCCGCACGACGCCACCGAGGACCCCCCGCTGCTGCCAACCGTGCCGGAAATCGTACCACCCGGCCGGTTTCCGCATGCCGCGCCGAGGGCCAACGGATACGACCCGCGGATGCCCCGCGGCGCGTCTCCGCACTCCACCGACCACCCCCATGCCATCAACCATGCCCGCCCCAGGGTGGCCTCCACCACCCGTCGGGCCGCACCCACGCATGCCGACCCCACGGCAATCCCGACCGCGCAAGCCCCGCCCGGTCCCGCGGGAAACCCCACACCGCTCGCATCGCCCGCCCCAACCGGTTATGGTCCGCGCCTTCCACCCGCCAGGACACCGCAGCGCCATGGACATCTACGTCGGCAACCTGCCCTTCGAGACCAACCCCGAGGAACTCACCGCCCTCTTCGAGGCCCACGGGCGCGTCGAGCGCGTCCACGTTCCCACCGACCGGGACACCGGACGGCCCCGCGGCTTCGGCTTCGTGACGATGCCCGACGCCGCCCAGGCGAAGGCGGCGGTCGGGGCGCTCGACGGCAGCACCCTCGGCGGGCGCGCCCTGCGCGTCAACGAGGCCCGGGGCGGCGGGCGCCAGCGCGCCTGAGACCCCCGCCGGGATTGTTGCCGCGCACGCGCTACACTCCGCCGACAACCGCGCCGCCACCGACCGCCATGGCCCACTGGATCCTCGTCGACTACGAGAACGTCCGCCCGAGCGACTTCCATCCCGACCGCCAGCCGGACACCCGCATCCTCGTCTTCCTGGGCCCGAACCAGCAGAAGATCCCCGCCGACCTGGTCATGGCCCTCCAAGCCTTCGGACCGGACGCCCGCTACATCCAGTGCTCCGCCGCCGGGCGGAACGCCCTCGACTTCCACATCGCCTTCTATCTCGGCGACCTCGCGCCGCGACATCCCGACGACCAGTTCCATATCGTCTCCGCCGACAAGGGCTTCGACCCGCTCGTCCGGCACATGCGCGCCGAGCGCGGCATCGCGGTCCACCGCCATGCCGCGCTCCCCGCGATCCCCGGACGGGCCAAGGCCGCAGCGAAGAAGAAGACCGCCGCGTCCCGCGCCGCCGCGCCGACGCTGGAGGACGTCCGCAAGGCCCTCGCCGCGGCCGGTGCCTCGCGGCCCCGCAAGGTGAACACCCTCGGAAACTGGATCCGCACCCGCTTCAACGGCCGCCTCGCCGACGCCGACCTCGACCGCCTCGTCGCCAACCTACGGTCGCGCCAGCTCGTCAAGGTCTCCGGCGACAAGGTCACGTACAAGCTCTAGCGGCCCGCCACGCGGGCCGGTCCGCCGAAGGAACCCGGAGCTTCCTGCGTCCCGCCGAGCCCAATCCGCCCTTGCCGCCAAACCCCGCCCGGCAAGCGGGCAGCTCCGCGACCGCAAGCCTGCACGCCCCTCGCCATTGCCTACCGGATCACATGCGGTCCGCCCGACGGCATCGACCCCTCCCCGACCTCCCCTCTCCCAAGAGCCCCCGGTTCGGAGTAATCTGCGAGGCCGACCCGCAGGCCAGCCAAGGAGGCACCGATGGCCGTCGTTCGATTTCCGCATCCACCCGATCCCGGCGCCGTCGCCAACGCGAGCCGCGTGCACCGCCGCCTGCTCGACGACGTCGACGCCGCCTTCGACGCCGAGCGCGAAGCCGGCGCGCCGGTCCCCGACCTGCTCCTGCGCCTCCCCGACCTCCTGAAGGACAGCGCGGAGGCCGTTCGCATGCTCCGCAGGTACATCGACGCGGCGGACGACACCGTGCGCGCCGCCGCCGCGGCCTCGGCGCCCCCGGCCGTCCGCGCCGCTGCCGACTACGAGGATCCGTACGCCTGCGCGCTCCTCGACTGCGAGCGGATGGCGGTCGGCATCGCGGAGCCGACCCGCACCATGCGGACCATCGCCCGCAGAGCCCTGGCGGCCATCCAGAAGCACTCCGCCGCCCTGGCCGACACGCGACTGCCGCCAACCCATCCGCCCGTACCGCCCCCCAACTTCTGACGGAACCCCCCATGAACACCGCGCCCCGCGAGCGCCGGCCGCCGACCGACGCACGCTTCGACGAACCCATCCGCACCCTGGCGCTCCCGGCGCGCCGGCCACGCATGCCACGCGCGCGCCCGGACGACGCGCCGCCGAACCACCCCATACGCACGCCGGAGGCGCAGCGGCTCTGGTGGGGCTACGAGCATCCGAGCAAGCGCGAACTCGACATTCCGTCGGCGCCGGCGTTCGCGCGCGCCGTCCTCGACCTGCGGCCCGTGGCCGACAACGACGACATCCAGTGGTGGCTCGCGGACGCGCACCGGCGCCTGTCCCGGATCTCGGCCAACCTGCGCGCCTGGTCCATGGCCGACAACGCCGTCCGCCACGCGTTCCTCCGCAACGCGCCGGTCGCCCCGGAGTCCGCGCCGCCGCGTTCGCTCGACCACGCGGAGCCCCTCATCCGGCTGCACATCCACAACATCGTGAACCTGGACAAGTGCGCCAGGAACGCCCTCTACACCGACCACCTCCTCCATGCGCGCGGTCTTCCCGGCAACTCGGCCACCACCGTCGTCCGCGAGGCCCTCGCGGTCCAGTGCGCGCTGCCGCGCGAAGCCGCGCGCCTGCACCGTCGCGTGGCGCCGGAAACGCCCCCCGCCGAAGCCGTCCCCGACGTCGACCGCTCGAACGACCCGCAGGAGACACCGCGATGACCCAGCCCCTCGCCACCGGGCCCGGCGCACCGGCCTTCAACCAGGACGACCCCGGCACGGAACTGCTGCTCTACGCCGATCCCGACGAGTGGGCCCGCCTCGTGCGCCTGGTGGTCCACCACTCCCAGGGCCGCCGCCTGGCGCGGCGTGCCGCCGCCAACGTCGAACGTCTCGAGCGCGAAGGCGACCACGCCGCAGCCGAGTCGGCCGCCCACGCCGCCGTCACGACGCTGCGCCACAACCACACGAACTACCCGGACCTGGTGGCCGACCTCGTCGACGTGCACGGATTCGGCACCCGCCAGAACGCCGTCGACACCATCCGCCACCGCACACTCCGCGCCCTGGCGCTCGGCTTCCCGGCGTTCGCGGCCACGTGCCGCCAACAGGCCGACGACCGCCGTCCGCTCGCGTACCGGCTCCCCGTCCCCGCCTGACGCAAGCGGCATCTCCCGCGCCCGCCCGGCAGCACGGAAAGAGCCCGCCCCGCAACCTCGCGCACCCGCACGGCCGCCGTCAAGGCAGGCCGCTGGCGCGGCATCGGCCCCAAGGGCCTCGGCCTTGACGGCGCCGGGCCGGGCACGCGGTGCGGACAGGCGAGCCTTTCCCCAGCAGGAGACACATCCCATGAGCGAATCGGCCAAGCCGCCCTACCTGGTCCTGTACACCGAATCGAAGCGCGTCGTCGACGGCGAGGAGCGCACGTTCCGCAACCGCGCCGGCGTCGCGTTCCCTTTCAAGAACGGCACCGGCTTCAACGTCCACGTCGACACGAACCTCCTCGTCATGAACGAAGCCGCACTGCTGCCTCCGATCCGCGAACGCGCGTCGGCCCGCCCCGACCGCCCTCCCGTCGCGGCCGGTCCCCGTCCGGCCCCGGCCGCGAGGCGCGGCACGCCCGCCTTCACCGACGACGTCGCCGACCCGTTCGACGACGAGAGCATTCCGTTCTAGGCACCACGCGCCCCGGCCCGGAACCATCGGCGGCAACCCCGCCGTTCCGGGGTCGTGATCAGCGAACAACAACAAGCCGGCACCAACTCGCGGAACCCCTGCCGCGTACGCCGCACCGTTGTTGTTCCGTTGCCCACACCTTCCTTCCCGTTCAATGCCGTCCCGGTTCCGGTCCCCCCGCAGTCCCGGAACCGCGCTCGCGCCCGTCCGCGATCCCGGACCCCACACCGTCCCGGTTCCCGGACCGCCTTTCCGTTGCGCGAAAAAAACGCGGCCCCCCGAACCGCGTTCCCGAGTGCGCCCGCCGAGGCGCGACGCCGCCGTCATACCACCATCACGTCGACCACCCTCGTCCACGATCCTCCGTGCGCCGCCGGCGGGCCGTCTGCACGCACACCCCGCATACCCGGCCCTCGCGCGGGGGATCGAGTTCCGCGCCATCCACCGCCCCCACGAGTCCCAGCCCCCACACCTTGGTCCCGCACACCGCGCAGAGCGGCGCGGCACGACGACGCCGCACCAGCTCGGTCCGCCGGGCATCCTCCCGCCTCCGCTCGACGGCGCGCCGCAAACCGTCCGCCTCGCGTTCCGCCTCCTTCAGCGCCCGGTCGACCGCCGCGTCCTCGGCCCGGCGAACGGCCGCCAGCAGCACCGGCCCCGCGTAGCGCACCATCCGCACGCGCGGCCATCGCTGCTCACCCTCCCGGCCCAGCTTCCCGGACAGCACCTCCGCCACGTAGGGGAGCACCGGCAGCAGCACCGCCGCGCGCTCCCCGACCTCCGCGACGAACTCGGCGACAAGCATCTGGCGGCCCTTGTCCGGGCCCACCGGCACGATCTCCGCGCCCGCCGCGGCCTCGCGCATGGCCCGGAACCGCCCGCGCACCGCCTCCGCGATCCGCTCCGCCTCCGCCGCCGTTCCCGCGGTCCCGGATCCGGGACTCTGACGACTCGGGGGCGCGATCACGGCGGTACCGGATCCGGGACTCTGCCTCCCCGGGTGCGCGATCGCGGCGGTACCGGATCCCGGACCCTGGTCCCCGCCAGCGGCTGGCCCGCTGGTCGCCGGCCCCGCGTCCGCCTCGGCTCCGTCCCCGAACGCCCCGCGCGACGACCGGGTTCGCACATCGCGGTCCCCCTCGAACGCGGTCGCGTCCAACCGCGTTCGCGCGTTGCCGCCTGTCCCCGCGCGACGATCCGCCGCGTCCGGCCTCCGACCGGCACCTCGCACCACAGGTTCCGGCTTGTTCGCACCGGCGTCCCCGAACGCCGCCCCGCCCGGCGCCGGCGCCTTTCCAGCCTTGCCCCCGCCGCCCGCCGCCGTACGCGCCAGCTCGGCCACGCGCCGCGCACCGGCCGCGGGCTCCATCCCCTGCGCCGCGAGGCCGTCCCCGAAGACCTCGCCCAGGTACCACCAGGTCCTCCCGTCGGCCTGCCGCTCGCGCACCACGAGACCGAGCACCTCGAGCACCAGCACCGCCGCCCTGAACACCTCCTTGCTCCCGATGGCCGCCAGCTGCATGAGCACCGCGCGGTTCAGCTTGCACACCATCGACCGGTCGCCCGCGTACTGCGCCACCGCGCCCAGCAGGCTCGTGCTCGCCCACGACAGCCGGTACACCAGTCGGCACTCGGACACCCGCTGCCAGCGCGTCAGCGGCCTGATCGGCTCGGACCGGCACGCCGACAGCCGCCGGTATCCGCCGGCCCGGCCGCCGAGCTCCGCGGCCACCTCCTCGACGGACCGCGCGCCGGCCCGCTTCTCCCAGTCCCGCACCGTGGCCAGCGCGTCCGCCGCCCATGCCGCGGCCCGCGACACCTCCCAGCCCTCCTCCGCCTGCAGCGCGGCCACCAGCGCCGCCGTGAGCGTTGCGAGCAGGCCAACCACGTCGCCCTTCCTGACCAGCAGGCAGCTCGCCGCGTCCACGCGTCCCCGCTCGTGCAGCCGCGATGCCACGTCCTGCCAGAACGCCAGCACGGCGGCACCACCCTGGCCGCCGCGTGCGATGCGTCGCTCGACGACCTCGCGCATCGCCAACGCGTCCAAGGCGTCCGCTTCCTCCGGACCGACGTCGCTTCCGCGCATCCCTACGCCCGTCCTCGGCGGCACCCGACCGGCACCGCGTTGCCGACCCGCCGCACCGCGGTCGCGGCCCAGGGCCGCGCGGTCCCGGGTCCAAGCCGCCGCCGTCCACCATCCACGAGTGTGCCGTCGACTTCGTCCGCGCCCGCGAACGATTTTCGCGGGACGAACGGGTCTCCGCCCGGCGCCGAACGACACCGGGACATCACCGTCCCGAGCGGGGGCGTACGGCCGCGCCGGGCGTCGCGTCGTCCCTGGCGCGCCCTTTGTGCGAAGCTGCTAGTCGAGTAGCCGGGGAGTCGTTGCGGTGCCCCGGCAGCCGATCCTCCGTTCCGTGCCTGCACCGCCTCCCCCGCCGGGACCTCTTCTCAGGGCCGGGACGTCCGCGGACTCGCGGGCGGTGTCCCGTTCCCCCCGGGCCCTAGGCCGGGTCCGTCCTGGAGTCGAGCCAGGCCGTCACCGTTTCCGTGCGCCACGCCCGCAGATGCGACCCGAGTTCCACGTCGGACTTCGGGAAGTCCCCGTCGGCGACCCAGTTGTAGATCGTGCGCTTGGAGACCCGGAGCATCTCTTCGAGATCCGCGATCCTGAGGACGCGGGGCTGGACGCCGCAGCGGGACGGGGGAACGGTGGTCTGATTCGGTCTCATGCCAGAATCCCTTCGACTAGCGGGAACTGGCACTCCCATATACACGGATTTCAGCGCGTTACAACAGCCTGCACGGCGCACTCCAAGCAAAAGTGCTACGAGAAGTGCTACGTGAAACCCTAAGACTTATAAAAAACTTAATAAATCATAGGGTTATGTTCATAGTTTGGTGCCGAAGAGAGGACTCGAACCTCCACGGACATCAGTCCACTACCCCCTCAAGGTAGCGTGTCTACCAATTCCACCACTTCGGCATGAAGACGCTTAGCGCATCATACATCCGGCAGGTCGGTGCCGGAATCGTCAGGCTCGGTCGCCGGTTCCTCATCTTCGAGGAACAAGGGTTGCTCGATCTCTGGGAGGCCGATGCTACCCGCTGCCGCGGCCCGTTCCTTGGCGGTGTACGCAAGCCCGAACGAGATCGCGAAGAAGGCGATCGACAGCCACACCGTCGCCTTGGTGAGAAAGCCCGCCGAGCCGGTGCTGCCGAACAGCGTATTGGCGCTGCCGGAACCGAAGGCGGCACCGACGTCCGCGCCCTTGCCTTGCTGCAGCAGGACCAGCGCGCCCAGCGCGATGGCGTCCACCACCAGGAGGATGACCAGAACGGTTTCTAGCGTGCTCACTGTTTCCCTGCACCAAGAATCGACTGCCGACCCGCGACTTGGCAGATCCTAGCGAATGCGACCGCATCCAGCGATGCCCCGCCCACCAAGCCACCATCGATGTCGGTCTCGGCGAACAACGCCTCGGCATTGTCGACATTGACGCTGCCGCCGTACACGACGCGAACCGATTGGGCGAACGAGTCGCCCGCATCGCCCAAGCGGGCGCGAATCCTACCATGCATCTGTTGCGCCTGGGCGGGGGTCGCGGTCTCGCCGGTGCCGATCGACCAAACAGGTTCATAGGCGATGACAAACTCGGCGTCGAGGGTGCCTGCGGGCGAGTCACCGAGCACACCGTCAAGCTGCGCCAACACTGTCGCTTCCGCCTGTCCAGCTCGGCGCTCGGCCAGTGTCTCGCCAACGCAGAATATGGGCACGAGCCCGGCGCGCTTGGTGGCGGCGAACTTCGCGGCGACCACGGCATCGGTTTCGCCAAACAGGCGACGCCGCTCGGAGTGTCCGACGATCGCGTAGGTCGCGCCGAGGTCACGCGCCATTTCCGCCGCGTGCTCACCCGTGTAGGCACCGTCAGGTTCCGCGTACACGGTCTGCACGCCCGTTTGCACGTCGTCACCGCCGAACGCCGTGGCAACGCGATCGAGATACGCCCATGGCGGGCAGATCACGACATCGACGTCGCCGCACTCGCCGGTCCCGCGCCAATCCTCGATGAAAGCGCCCACGAAACGAGCGTCGCCGTGCATCTTCCAGTTGGCGGCGACGAGTGGTCTGCGCACAGCGACCCTTCCGCGTACGGGCTGGGCGACTCAGGCGCCGTTGGCTTGCCGGACGACGCTCGCCAAGGCCTCGGCATGGGCGCGAACCGCATCGGCATGCTCGCCTTCCACCATGATGCGCACGACCGGTTCGGTGCCGCTTGGACGTATGAGCACGCGGCCGCGCCCAGCCAAGCTCGCCTCGATGTCGCGGGCCGCCTCGACCACCGCCGCATGGGTGATCACGTGCACCGGGTCATTCGTGTCGATGTTGACCATGATCTGCGGAAAACGCTGCATTCCAGCCACGAGTTCGGCCAACGACTTCCCACTTTCGACCATCGCACCGAGTACTTGTAGCGCTGCCACGATCCCGTCGCCGGTGGTGGTCAAGTCTAGGCAAATCAGATGCCCCGACGACTCGCCGCCCAGTTGCCACCCCTTGGCGAGCATACGTTCCAGGACGTAACGGTCGCCGACCGCTGTGCGCTCGAACGGGATGCCCGCCGCGTCCAGTCCCCGCTCCAGTCCAAGGTTGGTCATCACCGTGCCGACGACGCCGCCCTTCAACCGACCGTTGGCGGCCGCCGCCGTGGCCACGATGTAGAGCAGGTCGTCGCCGTCGTAGACGCGCCCGTCGGCATCCACCAGCACGACCCGGTCGCCGTCCCCGTCGAACGCGATCCCAACGTCGGCCCCGGCGTCCACCACGGCGGCTGCGACCGTGTCGGGATGGGTGGAGCCGACCTGGTCGTTGATATTGGTGCCGTCCGGATCAGCGCCGATGGCCGTCACGTCGGCGCCGAGTTCCGAAAACACCTTCGGGGCGACGGCGTAGGTCGCGCCGTTGGCGCAGTCGACAACCAACTTCAGGCCATGCAGATGCAGGCGGCGGTCGATGGTGCTTTTGCAGAACTCGATGTAGCGGCCGCGGGCGTCTTCAACGCGGAACGCGCGGCCCAAGTCGCGCGAGCCCACGGACACCAGGGGCTCTTGGAGTTGCCGCTCGATGGCAGCTTCTCGGTCATCCGGGAGCTTGTTGCCGTCCGCGTCGAAGAACTTGATCCCGTTGTCGTCGTAGGGATTGTGCGAGGCGCTGATGACGATTCCGGCGTCGGCGCCCAGGGTGCGGGTCAGGTACGCAACAGCGGGCGTCGGGATGGGGCTCAGGAGCCCGACATCGACCCCGGCAGACACGAGGCCGGCCTCCAGCACGGACTCGAACATGTAGCCCGAGATACGGGTGTCCTTGCCGATCACCACCATGCGCGAACCGCGCGAAGCCAGCACTTTGCCGGTGGCCCAGCCGAGGTGCAGACAGAAGTCGGGCGTGATCGGCGCCAAGCCGACACGCCCACGAATGCCGTCCGTGCCGAAGAACTCTCTCACCAACTACCCCGGTCCTCCGCTGGGCCGGATCTTGCCTGCCGTGTCAAGCGCTCAATGCTCGCCAGCGGGGTCGCCGATCGGACCCGGACCCGGCCGCGGATCCTCTTCCGCCTCCCCTTGAGGCGTCGCGGACGCCTTGTCCTGGGACGGTGCCGGCTTTGGCTGCTCGACCACCCGTGGCGGTTTCCCGGCCATGATGTCGTCGGCCTGCTCCGGCGTCAGGGTCTCAAGCTCAATAAGCGCGTCGGCCATGGTCTCAAGCTGTGCCCGATTCTCGGTGAGAATGCGCTTGGCCGTGTTGTAGCACTCGTCGACAATGCCGCGGACCTCTTCGTCGATCTCGCGCGCGGTGCGGCTAGAGATCGGCTTGGGCTGGGTCGCGGCGGACATGCCGAGGAACACCTCGCCATCGTCCTCGTCGTAGAGCAGCGGGCCCATGCGTTCCGAGAACCCCCACTTCGTCACCATGCTCCGCGCCAATTGACTGGCTCGTTCGATGTCGTTGGCGGCACCGGTCGTGATGCCGTCGGAACCGTTGATCATCTCCTCGGCCACCCGGCCACCAAACAAGGTGCAGATCTGGCTGAGGATCGACCGCCGGCTCATGCTGTAGCGGTCCTCCTCAGGGAGGAACATGGTCACGCCTAGGGCGCGGCCACGCGGCACGATGGTGATCTTGTAGAGCTGATCGTACTCGGGCACGGTGCGTCCGACGATCGCATGGCCGGCCTCGTGGTAGGCCGTATTCCGGCGCTCCTTCTCCGACATGACCATGGACTTGCGCTCAGCGCCCATCATGATCTTGTCCTTGGCCTTCTCGAAGTCGTCCATCTCGACCAGCCGTTTGCCGGAACGCGCCGCGAACAGCGCCGCCTCGTTGACGACGTTTTCGAGATCCGCCCCGCAAAAGCCCGGCGTGCCACGCGCGATGATGGACGGGTCGACGTCGTCGGCCGCCGGCACGTTCTTCATGTGGACCTTCATGATCTGCTCGCGACCCCGGATATCCGGCAACGGCACGACCACTTGCCGATCGAAGCGGCCTGGACGCAGCAACGCCGGGTCGAGCACGTCCGGGCGGTTCGTCGCCGCGATCACGATGATGCCGTCGTTGGCCTCGAATCCGTCCATCTCGACCAGCAACTGGTTGAGCGTCTGCTCGCGCTCGTCGTGGCCACCCCCGAGGCCGGCACCGCGATGGCGCCCGACAGCGTCGATCTCGTCGATGAAGATGATGCACGGCGCCTGCTTCTTCGCCTGCTCGAACATGTCGCGCACCCGGGACGCACCGACGCCGACGAACATCTCAACGAAGTCCGAGCCGGAGATGGAGAAGAACGGCACCTTGGCCTCGCCGGCGATCGCCTTCGCGAGCAGCGTCTTGCCCGTGCCGGGCGATCCCACCATCAGCGTACCACGCGGGATGCGCCCGCCTAGGCGCTGGAACTTGCCCGGGTCGCGTAGGAACTCGACCAACTCCTGGACATCCTCCTTGGCCTCGTCGACCCCGGCGACGTCGGCGAACGTGGTCTTGATCTGGTCTTCCGAGAGCAGGCGCGCCTTGCTCTTTCCGAATGTCATCGGGTTGCCGCGACCGCCGATTCCGCCCTGCATCTGGCGCATGAACAGCATGAACACCGCGATGATGATGAGAATGGGGAAGCTCGCGATCAGCAACTGTGCCCAGAAGCTCTGCTCCTCGGGCATCTGGCCGACGACGTTGACGTCGGCGTTCAACAGTTCGTCGATGAGTTTCGGGTCCGGGACCGACGGCAAAACGACCTTGTAGAGTTCATCGCCGTTCATTCGGCCGACAATCATCTCCTGGCCGGTGAAGGTGACAGTCTCCACCTGTCCGTTCTTGACCTGCTTGATGAAGGAGGTGTAGGTCTCCTGCGGAAGCTCGTTGGCAACGTTGAACGTGTTGAACACCGTGACCAAGACCACCGCGATGATCAGCCAAAGTAGTAAGTTCTTGCCCATGCTGCCCAACGGTCCATCCTCATCAAGGCGCGCCCTCAAGCGGGTCTGCGCCTCACCGACTTAGGGTACA
The DNA here is from genome assembly GCA_965203685.1 of Candidatus Azotimanducaceae bacterium. GTDB lineage: Bacteria > Pseudomonadota > Gammaproteobacteria > Pseudomonadales > Azotimanducaceae > VXYL01. The sequence goes on along the minus strand of OZ241908.1, from coordinate 1,364,004 downwards.
CCAGTCGTGCCGAGAAAGTCGCCGCAGCGGGTACGGCGCGGCGCTCGTCCACCGCCCTATATGGGGCCGTGTGAACGCAAAGCAAGCCGTCGACGGGTTGCCCATCGCGACTTAGATGTGGGCCACCTCGCCGACCTCGTACTCGTGCTCGCCACCAGGTGTGACTACGCGCACCTCGTCGCCCTCGGCCTTGCCGATGAGTGCCCGCGCCAGCGGAGACATCACCGAGATCTTGTTGTCCTTAAGGTCCGCCTCGTCCTCGCCGACAATCTTGTAGCGCACCTCGGCGTCGGTCTCCAAGTCGAGCAAGGTCACAGTGGCCCCGAAAACGACCTTCCCCGTTGGCCTGATCTTGGTGACGTCGATCACCTGGGCGTCGCCGAGCTTGCCTTCGATGTCTCGGATGCGCGCTTCGGTCAGGCCTTGGCGTTCCTTGGCGGCGTGGTACTCCGCGTTCTCCCTGAGGTCGCCGTGCTCGCGCGCCTCGCCGATGGCCTTGGAAATCGCCGGGCGCACGACGTTCTTGAGGTTGGCGAGTTCCTCGCGCAACCGTTCCGCACCTTCGACTGTCATCGGTGTGGCCATCGACTCACTGCTTCTCTTGAACCCCGTCCGTCGCTACGGTGGTGCGCGGACGTCCACGTTCCGGGCCTCGTACAAGGTCGTGCTAACCCGGCAGGCCGCGCACCTCAAGCGGGCACGGCCCGCTAGCCTCGAACGGACGCAAAGTCCTGCAGTCGCCGAACCTTGTCCACGCTACCGTCGCGAATGGCCGTGCAAAACGCTTGGCCACCGGACAAGGTGGTTGTGTAACACACTTTGTTCTGCAACGCGAGCCGACGGATGACCGCGGAGTCGGCGATGGCTTGGCGCCCCTCGGTGCTGTTGACGATCAGGTCCACGGGGTCGTTCATGAGCAGGTCAGCGATGTGCGGTCGCCCCTCGGTCACCTTGTTGACCACCTCGCACGGCACGCCGGCTTCGCGGAGGCACGCCGCCGTGCCCCGTGTTGCCACGATGTCAAAACCAAGGTCCTTGAGCTGCCTTCCGACGTCCCCGACGAAGGGCCGGTCCGACGGCTTCACGCTGACGAAGGCCCGGCCGCCACGTGGCAGCTTTTCGCCGGCACCCAAGGTGGCCTTGGCGAACGCCTCCGCGAACGACTCGCCTACGCCCATTACCTCCCCGGTCGAACGCATCTCCGGTCCGAGGATCGGATCGACGCCGGGGAATTTCGGAAACGGGAACACCGACTCCTTGACGCAGACGTAGGGCGGCTGGACTTCCGCGGTGAAGCCCTGCCGAGCCAGCGACTGCCCCGCCATGCAGCGCGCCGCGATCTTGGCGAGCGACACGCCGATGCACTTGGACACGAACGGCACGGTGCGCGACGCCCGGGGGTTCACCTCCAAGATGAAGATGTCGTCTTCCTGGACGGCAAGCTGCACGTTCATCAAGCCGACCACGCCGAGTTCGACCGCCATGGCCTTGACCTGGCGGCGGATCTCGTCCTGGAGATCGGAGCTCAAGGAGAACGGCGGCAGCGCGCACGCCGAGTCGCCGGAGTGCACACCCGCCTGCTCGATGTGCTGCATGATCGCCCCGATGACGACCTGGCTACCGTCCGAGACCGCATCGACGTCCACCTCGACGGCCTGTTCGAGGAAACGGTCGAGCAGCACCGGCGCCGAGTTCGAGGCGTCGACCGCGTCGGCGAAGTAGCGACGCAACTCGCGCGCGTTGTAGACGATCTCCATGGCCCGTCCGCCGAGCACGTACGACGGCCTGACGACGATCGGGTAGCCGATCTCCGCCGCGGCGGCGACACCGCCTTCCACGTCCACGGCGGTGCGGTTGCTCGGCTGGCGTAACCCCACCTTGTCGATGACCGCCTGGAACCGCTCGCGGTCCTCGGCCCGATCGATGGCGTCGGAACTCGTGCCAATGATGGGAACGCCCGCGGCATGGAGCCGGTCGACCAGCTTGAGCGGGGTCTGTCCGCCGAATTGGACGATCAGCCCGGTCGGCTGCTCGATGTCGACGATCGCGAGGACGTCCTCCAGCGTCACCGGCTCGAAGTACAGCCTGTCGGAGGTGTCGTAGTCCGTGGACACCGTCTCCGGGTTGCAGTTGACCATGATGGTCTCGAAGCCGTCCTCGCGCATGGCGAGCGCGGCATGCACACAGCAATAGTCGAACTCGATACCCTGGCCGATCCGGTTCGGGCCACCTCCCAAGACCATGATCTTGTCGCGGTCCGACGGTGCCGCTTCGCATTCCTCCTCGTAGGTGGAATACAGGTAGGCCGTGGCCGCCGCGAACTCGGCCGCACAGGTATCGACCCGCTTGAAGACCGGCTTCACGCCAAACGACAGGCGCGCGCCACGCACCTCGTCCTCCGTGCTCGCCAATAGCGCCGCCAAGCGGGCGTCGGAGAACCCGTCGCGCTTGTAGAGCTGCCATTCGGCGCCGTCGAGGTCCGCGATCTCACGGCCGGACAGGGCCGCTTCACGGTGCACCAGTTCCTCGATCTGGGCGAGGAACCACGGGTCGATGCCCGTGGTCTGGGCCACCCAAGGCACGTCCAAACCCTCGCGGAAGGCATCGGCGACGTAGAGGATGCGCTCGGCACCGGCGCGGCTGAGTTCATGCACCAAGGCGTTGCGGCGGACCGTCTCGTCCGTATCCGCGTCGTCATCGTCCAAGCGGGGATCCAAACCAACCACGCCGGTCTCGAGGCTGCGCAGGGCCTTCTGCAGCGACTCCTTGAACGTCCGCCCGATGGCCATGGCCTCGCCGACCGATTTCATCTGCGTCGTCAGCCGGTCGTCGGCCTGGCTGAACTTCTCGAAGGTGAAGCGCGGCACCTTGGTCACGACATAGTCGATGGCCGGCTCGAACGAGGCCGGCGTCACACCCGTGATGTCGTTTTGCAGTTCGTCCAACGTGTAGCCGACCGCGAGCTTGGCGGCCACCTTGGCAATCGGGAAACCCGTCGCCTTCGAGGCTAGGGCCGAAGACCTAGACACGCGGGGATTCATCTCGATCACCACCATCCGACCGGTCTCGGGATCGATGGCGAACTGGACGTTGGAGCCGCCCGTCTCCACGCCGATTTCGCGGAGCACGGCAATCGAAGCGTTGCGTAGGAGTTGGTATTCCTTGTCGGTGAGGGTCTGCGCCGGCGCGACCGTGATGGAGTCGCCGGTGTGGATGCCCATGGGATCGACGTTCTCGATGGCGCAGACGATGATGCAGTTGTCGGACTTGTCGCGAATCACCTCCATCTCGAACTCTTTCCAGCCGAGCAGGGATTCGTCGATCAAGAGCTCGCTGGTCGGCGACAGGTCGAGCCCGCGGCGACAGATCTCGACGAACTCGTCGCGGTTGTAGGCAACGCCGCCGCCGCTGCCGCCCAAGGTGAACGATGGGCGGATGATGCACGGGTAGCCGAGCCGGCTCTGCACCTGGAGCGCTTCCTCCAGGCTATGCGCGAGCCCGGCGCGCGGCGTCTCGAGGCCGATCCGATCCATGGCACCGATGAATCGCTCCCGGTCTTCGGCCTTGTCGATCGCGTCCTGGCTCGCACCGATCAACGCCACGCCGTTGGCCTCGAGCACGCCTTCCCGAACAAGGTCCAGCGCGCAGTTCAGCGCGGTCTGGCCACCCATGGTGGGCAGCAGGGCATCCGGCCGCTCAGCGTCGATCACCTTGGCGATCGTGCGCCACTCGATGGGCTCGATGTAGGTCGCATCGGCCATCGCCGGGTCGGTCATGATGGTCGCCGGGTTCGAGTTCACCAAGACGACGCGGTAGCCCTCATCCCGCAGGGCTTTGCAGGCCTGGGCGCCGGAGTAGTCGAACTCACACGCCTGGCCGATGACGATCGGGCCAGCACCGAGGATCAGGACCGTTTCGATGTCCGTGCGCTTGGGCATGTCTATGCCGCCTCCGCCATCGCGGCCACGAAACGGTCGAAGAGGTAGCCACAATCGTGCGGTCCCGGGCTCGCCTCGGGGTGCCCCTGGAAACCGAACGCGGGGTGGGTCTTGGAACTTAACCCTTGGACCGTGCCGTCGAACAGTGACACGTGGGTCACCTCCACGTGATCGGGTACCGAGGTCGCATCCACCGCGAATCCGTGGTTTTGGCTCGTGATCACGACCGCGCCGGTGGCCAAGTCCTTGACGGGGTGGTTCGCGCCGTGGTGGCCGAACGGCATCTTCACGGTCTTGGCGCCGCAGGCGAGCGCGAGTAGTTGGTGACCGAGGCAGATACCGAAAAGGGGCAGACCGGCGTCGAGAAAGTCGCGAATGGCCTCGATGGCATACGTGCAAGGCTCCGGGTCGCCCGGCCCGTTGGACAGGAAAACACCGTCGGGCTCAAGCGCAAGAACGACCTTGGAGGGCGTCTCGGCCGGCACGACGGTAACGCGGCAGCCACGACGGTCAAGCATGCGCAAAATGTTGCGCTTGACCCCGAAATCGTACGCCACGACATGGCTTGCGCCGGGTGTGTGCTCGGTCTCCCCGTAGCCGTGTTCCAGCGACCAGGCGCCGCCACGCCACGCGCCCTTGTCATCGCGCGAGACGACCTTCGCCAAGTCCATGCCCGACAAGCCTGGGAACGCCTTCGCGCGGGCCAAGGCTTCGTCCGGATCCGCCTCCGCCCCCGCCGCGATACAACCCGCCTGTGCGCCCTTCTCGCGAATCAACCGCGTCAGCCGCCGCGTGTCGAGGTCAGCAATCGCGACGGTGCCGCTGGCGGCGAGGTACTCGGGCAACGACTGCTCGTGGCGCCAGCTCGAATGTGTCGCGGGACAGTCCCGGATCACGAGGCCGGCCGCCCACACCCGCGTCGACTCGACATCTTCGGCATTGATACCGGTATTGCCGATGTGCGGATAGGTCAGCGTGACGATCTGGCGCGCATAGGACGGGTCGGTGAGGATCTCCTGGTAGCCGGTCATGGCTGTGTTGAACACGACCTCACCGACCGCAAAGCCGGGTGCACCAATGGACCTGCCATGGAAGATCGTGCCATCTTCCAGCATCAAGAGAGCTGTCATGCCTCGCTAATCCCGACGAGCGGACGTCGCCGGTTCCCACGCCCCGCCGGACCTGCCGAACTTGGGATGGCAATTCTATGGCAAACGGGTTGGGCCGCCAACGGCGGATTGTCGCGGATTGCCCCGATTTCGCCTATGCCGCCTGCTGCATCGCGGCCACCAAGGCATCGATTTTGCGTCGGTACTCGTCGGCATCGGCATAACGGCCACCGAGGACGAACCGACTTGCACCCGCTTCCCGGAACGCGACCAAGTTCGCGGCCGCCGCACCGGCGTCGCCGAGCGATAGACCGCCCATCACCACGACCTCGCCGACATCGCGGCCAAAGGCCTCGCAATGCTCGGCGTACTCGGCGCGCGCAGCCGGCAGTTTCCCGGGTGTCATACCCATCGGCAGCCAGCCGTCGCCGTAACGTGCGGCCCGCTTCAGGGCGTGAGGAGCCGCGCCACCGACATAGATCGGCGGACAGGCCGGTCGCGGGCGGAACAGGAAGGTCTGACCGTTGGCCGTGACTTCGTCGTTCTCGAAGCAGTCACGGATGAAGGCCAAGGTCGCATCGGCCAAGCGGCCGCGCGCGTGGCGGTCGACACCCAATGCGCGAAACTCGGGGTCCATCCAACCGATGCCGACACCGAGCAGCAGACGTTCGCCGGACAACTCCTGCGCCGTCGCGACCTGCTTGGCCGTGGGCAGCGCTGGGCGGTACGGCAGGATCAGGACGCCGACGCCAAGCCGTATGTGCTCGGTCACGCCGCCGAGCCAAGCCAGGCAGGACAGCGGATCGAGGTAGCGGCCGTTGGACCCCTCGGCATCGTCCGGCGGAATGGCGATGTGGTCGACCACCCAGAGAGACTCGAGGCTGGCGGCCTCCGCCGCGCGGGCGCACGTTGTCATGGTTTCGCGGGTGGACTGGTCGCCCATGTTCCGTAGAGTTATGCCGATCTGCACTGCCCACTCCCCGTCAGTGGCCCGCTCGCCTATCCAAGCCATTGCGACGCCACGGTTGCAGTATCTCCGAGGCGCTGTAGTCGATCAATGCGGGGACGCGCTGCCTGTATAGTGACGGCGGCTCCCACGGCAGCACACGGACCTGCCCTAGCGGAGCCATTCAGGATTGGAATGTGCATGAGCGGACTGTTCCGGAAGCAGGGGATCGTGGCGGGCCGGGACTACAGCCGGTGGCGCGTCGTGCCGGCTGCGCTCGGCATCCACCTTTGCATCGGCTCGGTCTACGCGTGGAGCATCTTCAATCCGGCGCTGGTACGCCAAGTGGGCGTCGTCGCGAGTGCTGCGGACGATTGGACTCTGAAGCAGGTCGTCTGGGTTTTCACGGTGGCAATCGCGTTCCTCGGCCTGGCGGCGGCCGCCGCGGGTCGTTGGCTGGAGCACGCCGGGCCGCGGCTAGTTGGACTCGTTTCGGCGTGCTGTTGGGGCGGCGGGCTGGTCGCCGGAGGCGTCGGTATCGCGGCGCACGAGTTGTGGCTGGTGTACCTCGGCTACGGCGTTCTGGGCGGCTGCGGCCTGGGTCTGGGGTACGTATCGCCCGTGACCACTCTCATCAGGTGGTTTCCCGACCGGCGCGGGATGGCGACCGGCCTTGCGATCATGGGCTTCGGGGGCGGCGCCATCCTAGGCGCGCCGTTGGCCGAAGTGATGCTGCGCTTCTACTTCGCGGCGCCCGACTATCTCGGCGCGATCGGCGATGTCGAACTCGTTACCGAGGGCGGCCGTCGGTTCGCCAGCGTGGCAGGCGAATTGCGAGAGGTGGTCGTCGTCGGAGCCCGTGAAGCCGCGCAGGCACTCGGCTCAAGAGGCGTCTACGTGGTCGGCACCGGCTCGGCGGGCGCCGCGCAGACGTTCGTCACCCTCGGCCTTATCCACTTCCTAATCATGGCCGCTGCGGCACTCTCGTACCGTATCCCCGCGGCCGGCTGGCGACCGGCAGGCTGGGCACTGGACGAAGGCGAGGTGGAGCGGCACCTGGTTACCCGACACGACGTGCACATCGACGAGGCATTGCGGACACCCCAGTTCTACCAACTCTGGATCGTGCTTTGCCTGAACGTCACGGCGGGCATCGGCGTACTCGGCGTCGCTGGCACGATGATGGCGGAGATCTTTGGCGCGGCCCTGCCGGAACTCGTCGACGCCGCGTTCGTCGCAGCGTACGTGGTGATGATTGGCGTATTCAACATGGCCGGGCGCTTCGTCTGGGCGACTGCGTCCGACTACCTCGGCCGTCGCAACACCTACTGGGTGTTCTTCGCCCTGGGCATCCTGCTGTACTGCGCGATCCCGTCCGTTGCCGGTCGTGTGAGCGCGGATCCCGACGTGGCGTGGCTGGTGTTCTTCTGCGCGGTGACGCTGGCGATCTTCACGATGTACGGCGGCGGGTTCGCGACAATCCCGGCGTACCTCGCGGACGTGTTCGGGACAAGATACGTCGGCGGCATTCACGGACGGTTGCTGACCGCTTGGAGCGTGGCCGGGCTGGTGGGACCGTTTCTGATCACGACGTTGCGGGAACGGGCAGTCGGCAATGCCATAGAAGGGCTGGTCGCGCGGATCGATCCGGCGGTGTTCGCCCGGACGTTCGGAGCGGGAGTCGAGGAACTGCCGGCGCTGATTGCCGCGCGAACCGTGACGATCAGCAACCTGATGGAGATCGCCCCGCCCGGCACCGAGGATCCGACCGCAGGGCTCTACAACACGACGATGTACGTGATGGCCGGGCTTCTCGCGGTCGCGCTCGTAAGCAACGCGCTGATGCGGCCAGTGCACCCGAGGCACCATCTGGCGGCCGGGGAGACCGACTGAGGGTGCCGAGCCCGTCTGGTGAGAGTAGATCGCCGACGTCCACACGCCAATCCAAGTTCGTCGGCGGGTACGCGAGCGTCCTCGCCGACAATGAGCCCTGCACGAATGCCCGCATAGCGAACGCGAACGGCAAGCCGTTCGAGGACGTCCGCGTACCAATCGAGCTAAAGCCCGAGCACGTCGTCCATGCCGTACAGGCCCGGTCCGCGTCCTACGACGAAACGCACCGCCCGTAACGCGCCCGCTGCGAAGTTCTCGCGGCTGCCGGCACGGTGGGTGATCTCGATACGTTCGCCGGTGCCCGCAAACGTTACAGTGTGCTCGCCGACGATGTCGCCGCCGCGCAGGCTGTGGAAGCCGATTGTGCGGTCGTCGCGGGCACCCGTGATGCCCTCGCGACCGTAGACTGCATCCGTGGACAGGTCACGGCCAAGCGTGTCAGCGAGAATTTCCCCGATGCGCACGGCGGTCCCGGACGGGGCATCGATCTTGTGCCGGTGATGCGCCTCGAAGACCTCGACGTCGACCTCGTCGCCTAGCGCCCGCGCGGCCGATTCAATCAGCTTGAACGTTACGTTGACGCCGACGCTCATGTTCGGCGCCATGACGATGGGGATGTCTTCGGCGGCGCCGGCGATCGCTTCGAGGCCTGGCGGCTCGAAGCCCGTGGTACCGATCACCATGGCCTTGCCGCCGTCGCGGCAGACGCCCAACTTTTCCAAGGTCGCGGTCGCGACGCTGAAGTCCACCAGCACGTCGAAATCATCGGCGTAGGCTGCCGGCTCTGCGTTGATGGACACGCCAGCAGCACCAAGGCCGGCCAACTCGCCCGCATCGGCACCAAGGTACTCAGAGTCCGGGCCTTCGAACGCAGCCCCCAAGGTGAGGTCCTCGGCCCCGGTTACGCCCGACACAAGCATGCGTCCCATGCGCCCGCCGGCACCCGCAACCGCAACCGCAACCATCAGGCCAGACCTTCGAAGAAGCTCTTGACGGACTGGAACCAGTTCGACTCCTTGGGCGAGTGGCGCGTGCCATTGGCCTGCAGGCTTTCGTCGAACTGACGCAGCAAGTCCTTCTGCTTGTCGGAAAGGCGCACCGGCGTCTCGATGACGACCCGGCACAGCAGGTCACCGGTCGGTCCGCCGCGGACCGCGGGCACGCCGCGTCCGCGCAGGCGGAACAGCTTGCCGGTCTGCGTCTCGGATGGCACCTTGAGCTTGACCCGTCCGTCGAGGGTCGGCACGTCAATCTCGGCGCCGAGCGCTGCGTCGGCGAATTTCAGCGGCACATCGCAGTACAGGTTCGTGCCGTCGCGGGTGAAGATCGGATGTTCGGCCACGTCCACTTGCACGTAGAGGTCCCCGGGCGGTGCGCCGTTGGCGCCCGCCTCGCCCTCGCCCGAGAGCCGGATGCGATCCCCGGTGTCGACCCCGGGTGGGACCTTCACCGACAAGGTCTTGCGCCGCTCGACTCGACCGTGACCACCACAGGCCCGGCATGGATCGAGTATGACGCGACCTGCACCGCGGCAACGTGGACAGGTCTGCTGCAGCGAGAAGAACCCTTGGGACACCCGGATTTGGCCGCGACCGTTGCAGTCCGGGCAGATGGCCGGAGACGTGCCCGGCGCGGCGCCGGAGCCGTCGCATTCCTCGCATGTGGCGAGGACCGGTACGCGGATATCCACGGAGTCGCCCCCGACGGCTTGCTCCAAGGTCAGATCGAGCGTGTAGCGTAGGTCGGCGCCGCGACGCGTGGCGTTGCGGGCGCGTCCGGCCCCGTTGCCGAAGATGTCGCCGAACACTTCGCCGAAGATGTCGCCGATGTCGGTGAACCCGCCGGCGCTGAATCCGCCACCTGCGGCCGCGTCGACGCCGGCATGGCCGAACTGGTCGTAGCGTTGGCGCTTTTCGTCGTCGGTCAGTACCTGGTAGGCCTCGGTGGCCTCCTTGAACCGCTCTTCGGCGCTGGCGTCGTCCGGGTTGCGGTCCGGGTGGTACTTCATGGCCAAGCGGCGGTACGCCTTCTTGACGTCCGCTTCGTCAGCCCCGCGGTCGACGCCGAGGACCTCGTAATAGTCGCGTTTGGCCATGGCCCAAGCGCCTCGATCCGTTGCCTTAAGGACCGTCCGTGGTCACGCCAGCATCAACTCCCACTGCCGGGTTTGCTGTCGGTGTCCTTGACTTCCTCGAACTCCGCGTCGACCACGTCGTCGGCGTTGCCCGGCGCCTCGGGACCGGCGTCGGCCGCGCCTGGTCCCGGCCCGGCGGCGTTCTCAGCCTCGCCAGCATACATCTTTTGCGCGAGCGTGCTCGTCGCTTCGGTCAGGGCATTGAGCTTGGCTTCTATGTCCGCCTTGTCGTCACCTTGGAGAGCCTGCTCCAAATCCTTCGCAGCGGACTCGATGGCCTGTTTCTCTTCATCGGTAGCCTTGTCGCCGGCATCGGAGACCATCTTGCGCGCCGAGTGCACCATGGCGTCCGCCTGGTTGCGCAGCGTCGCCAATTCCTCGAAACGGGCGTCCTCCTCGGCGTGCGCTTCGGCATCGCTCACCATGCGGTTGATCTCGTCCTCGGCGAGGCCGCTCGAGGCCTTGATCACGATGGACTGCTCCTTGCCGGTGGCCTTGTCCTTCGCCGACACGTTGAGAATGCCGTTGGCGTCAATGTCGAAGCTGACTTCGATCTGGGGAACGCCCCGCGGCGCGGGCGGAATGTCCGTCAAGTCGAAGCGGCCGAGCGCCTTGTTCTGCGTGGCCTGTTTGCGCTCGCCCTGCAGGACGTGGATCGTCACCGCCGTCTGGTTGTCGTCGGCCGTGGAGTAGACCTGCTGCTTTTTCGCGGGGATGGTCGTGTTCTTCTCGATCAGCACGTTCATCACGCCACCCAAGGTCTCGATGCCGAGGGATAGCGGCGTCACGTCGAGCAGCAGGACGTCCTTGACGTCGCCCGAGAGCACGGCCGCCTGGATCGCGGCACCGACGGCGACGGCCTCGTCCGGGTTGACGTCGCGGCGGGGATCGCGGCCGAAGAAGGCGGCGACTTTCTCCTGGACCAGGGGCATCCGCGTTTGGCCGCCGACCAGGATCACTTCGTCGATGTCGCCGACGGCGAGGTTGGCGTCCGTGAGTGCAACGCGGCAGGGGCCCATGGTGCGCTCCACCAGGTCTTCGACCAACGCCTCGATCTTGGCTCGCGTGATCTTGACGACCAAGTGCTTCGGCCCCGTGTTGTCCGCCGTGATGTACGGCAGGTTGACTTCCGTCTGGGTGCTCGACGACAGCTCGATCTTCGCCTTCTCCGCTGCTTCCTTCAGCCGTTGCAGGGCGATCGGGTCGTTGTTGAGGTCGATGCCGTTCTCCTGTTTGAACTCATCGGCCAGGTACTCGATGATCTTGAGGTCGAAATCCTCGCCGCCGAGGAACGTATCGCCGTTCGTGGACAGCACCTCGAACTGGTGCTCGCCGTCCACCTCGGCGATTTCGATGATCGAGATGTCGAACGTGCCCCCACCGAGATCGAATACCGCGATCTTGGAGTCGCCTCGTTTCTTGTCCATGCCGTAGGCCAGGGCGGCCGCGGTCGGCTCGTTGATGATGCGCTTCACATCGAGGCCGGCGATCCGGCCCGCGTCCTTGGTGGCTTGGCGTTGGGAGTCGTCGAAGTACGCCGGCACCGTGATGACGGCTTCGGCGATGTCCTCGCCCAAGTACTCCTCGGCCGTGCGCTTCATCTTCTTCAGCACTTCGGCCGAGATCTGCGGCGGCGCGAGTTGCTCGCCGTTGCCTTCGACCCATGCATCGCCGTTGTTCGCCTTGACGATCTTGTAGGGCACCATGGACAGATCGCGCTGCACGACGTCGTCGTCGAATTTGCGCCCGATCAGGCGCTTGACGGCGAACAGCGTGTTGGCTGGATTGGTGACCGCTTGGCGCTTGGCGCTCTGGCCGACGAGCACCTCGCCGTCCGTGAAGGCGACGATGGACGGCGTCGTGCGGTCACCCTCCGCGTTTTCGATCACGCGGGTCTCCCGCCCATCCATCACGGCCACGCACGAGTTCGTGGTGCCGAGGTCTATCCCAATGATCTTTGACATGCTGATTTGCTCCTGGAATTCGGTTTCTACCGGCCGTCCATTACGCGCCTGTAGTCAATATCGGTCCGGCACAGGGCTATTCAAGTCGCGCCCGCTTCGGGTTCGTCGCTCGCCGTGTCGGGTGCGGGTTCCTCGACCGTCGCCGGAGGTTGCCGCGCGACAATGACGCGCGCCGGGCGAATCAGGCGACCGTTGACGGTGTAGCCCTTCTGAAAAACGTCGACGACCGAGCCCGGCTCCACCTCGGCGTTGTCGACCATGGTCATCGCCTCGTGCAGATTCGGGTCGAACGGTGCGCCAATCGGATCCACGACGGCGATGCCTTGGCGCTCCATCGCGCCGAGCAGCAACTTGAGCGAAAGCTCGATGCCTTGGGCCATGGCGCTGGCCCCCGACCCCTCGCCTTGGGCGTGGCCCGAAGCGGCCTCCACGGCCCGCTCGAAGCTGTCCACGGCGGGCAGAAGGTCCTCGACGAACTTCTCGAGCGCGAACTTGCGCGCATTCTCGATGCTTCGGTCGGCCCGGCGACGCACGTTCTCGGCCTCGGCGGTCGCACGCAGCGCACGATCCTCGAGGCTGGCAATCTGGCTCTGGGCTTCCTCGATCGCGGCCTTGAGCGACTCAACGTCCTCGGGCTCGCCGTCCGGCGTGGCTGGAGCCTCGTCCGTCGTGGCCGCTTGCTGGCTGTCCGCCGCCTCGGCGGGACTGCCTTCGAGCGGACTCTCCGCTTCTTCTTTCGTCTGCGCATCGCCCGATGCTTTGGCCTCGCTCGGCATTCGCCTCAAACGCTCCGTTGGACTCCGACAGCCGTAGATGGCGGCGCGTGCCGCGAAAATCAACCCTCGGCCGTAGGCCTGTTGCTAGAGCGGACGCTGGTCGTAGTCGATCGCCGCACCGAGAAGCCGAGCGGTCACGTCCACAACGGGGATCACTTTCTCGTAGGCCATCCGCGTCGGGCCGACGACGCCAAGCACGCCGGCCACTTCGCCACTGACTTCGTAGCGGGCGGCGATCAGGCTGTAGTCGTCGAGCAGCCCGTACCCGGACTCTTCCCCGATGAACAACTGGATGCCCTCCGTGCCGAGGCAACGATCGAGCAGGTGGACGATCGCACCCTTGCGCGTGAACGCATCGAAGAGTTCCCTGACCTCCTCGACGCTGGCCAGTGACTCGACCAGGTTCGACTCCCCGGAGACGACGTACCGTTCATCGTCGTCCTCGTCGGGCGCAAACGCCTTGGACGCCACGTCCAGCGCCGCCTGCATCACCGAGTCGAGGTGTGCCTTGTCGCGTTGCATGCTGTCGAGGACACCGTCCCGGATCGCGAGCAGGGAGCGACCCGCGAATTCCCGGTTGATGTAGTTCGCGGCCTGGTTGAGCTCGGTCTCAGCGTAGTCGCGTTCCGTGTGAATCACCCGGTTCTGCACCTCGCGGTCGTTCACGACCAGCACCACCAGGACCCGGTCGCCGGACAGCGGCAGGAACTCGACATGACGCAGGGACACCTGTTCAGGCCGCGGCACGGTGACCAATCCAGCCATATGCGTGACGCGCGACAGCAACTGCGAGGCGGACTCGACGAGTTGATTGGGTGGCAGGTCGGGATCGAGACCGCCGCGGATTCGGCCAACAACCGCCTCGTCCATCGGTTGCACGGAGATCAGGCTGTCCACGAAAAAACGCAAACCCTGGTGGGTCGGCACCTTCCCCGCAGAGGGATGGGGGCTAATCACGAGGCCACGGGCCTCAAGATCCGCCATGACGTTGCGTACGGTGGCCGAACTTACCGTCACGTCGGTGGCGGACGCCAAGGTCTTCGACGCCACCGGCGCACCGTCGACAAGGTAGTGCTCGACGAGCATTTTGAGGAGCTGTTGGGCGCGTTCTCCGACACCCCCTGCGGAGGTGCGTTCAGCTTGCTGGTTGCCGCGGCCCACGGGTGCCCGTTTGCGTGACCGCGGTTTGACTCTACCCTCGGGTTGCATCTCTCAAGACCGTTAGGCGTCCATACTCTGCCGGGCCGCGTCCCTGGGGCGCGCCTAGGTATTCCGCGACATCGTTCGCTACTCTACACCTTTCGCTGCCGGGCGCATCAGCCCGCGTAGCGTACCGACACCGTGCGGAACCCGGCCCGAATCGGCATGCTAAAGGCACTCAACATCCGCAATTTCGCGCTCGTCGCGGAACTCGACATCGAGCTTGGTCCCGGGCTCACAGTCATCACCGGCGAGTCCGGCGCCGGGAAGTCCATCCTGCTCGATGCCCTGTCGCTGGTGCTCGGCGCGCGCGTCAAGCGCTCGCAGTTGCGGCCTGGCGCGTCGGCGTGCGACGTCAGCGCCGAGTTTGACGTCGCCGAGAGCGCCGACGTACGCACGCTGCTCGCGGAACTTGCGATGGCCCCGGTGGGGGACGACACCACCTGCCTGGTCCGACGCACGGCAGCCGAGGGTCGCTCGCGTGCGTTCGTCAACGGCGTGCCGACCACGCTCGAGATCCTGCGCTCGTTGACCGAACCCCTGATCGACATCCACGGCCAGCACGAATACCGCCAGCTCCTGATCCGCGACGTGCAGCGCGGCCTCCTTGACGACTTCGGCGTCGACGCTGCCGTCGTCGACGCGGTCCGGGACGCCTTCCGCTCCCGGGCCCGACTGCGTGGGGAACTCGACGCCCAGCGGACGGCGGTCGCCGAGGCCCGTGAGCGCAAAAGCCTGCTCGACTACCAAATCGACGAGCTTGAAGCGCTCGGCGATACGCTGCACCGCGTCGCCGAGCTCACGGCCCTGCACAAGCGCCTCAGTCGTGCCCAGGAGTGGACCGAGATCACGGGCAACGCGATCGAGACGCTCGACGGTCACTTGGTCGACCACACCGCGCGGCTCGCCGCGACCCTCGAGGGCATCGACGACGATCACGCCCAGCTCAAGGACGCCCGCGAACTCACGTTGTCGGCCCAGGCCCACCTCGAAGAGGCCTTGAGCGAACTGCGCCGCTACCGCGACGCCTTGCCCGACGACAGTTCCCAGCTCGCCGACGTCGACGCGGTACTCGCGGGAATCCACGACGTTGCACGCAAGCATCGCGTGCATGCCGCCGATCTCGGCGAGCATCTGCAAAAACTGCAGACAGAGTTCGCGGGGCTCTCGGGAGCTGAAGAACGCATCGACGAGCTTGCCCGTTTGAGCGCCGAGGCGGACGCGCACTATCTCGCCGCAGGCGCAACGCTTTCTCAAGCTAGACGCCGCGCCGCCGGCCCCTTCAGCGACCGGGTCAAGGCCATCGTCGCGAAGCTCGGCTTGCCGGACGCCGAGTTCAGTGTCCAGTTCGACGCCGCCGAGACCGCGAACGGGCTCGAGACCGTCGAGTTCCACATGACGACCAATGCCCGTTACCCGTCTGGCCGTCTTTCCGAGTTCGCCTCCGGCGGTGAGCTATCGCGCTTCGCGCTCGCCATCGAGGTGGTCGCGGCGGAGTCCTCGAAGCTGCCTTGCCTGATCCTCGACGAAGCCGACATCGGGGTCGGCGGGACCACCGCCGACGTGGTCGGACGGCTGCTACGGCAACTCGCGCGCAACACGCAGGTCATCGCGATCACCCACGCACCGCAAGTCGCCGCACTCGGCACAACGCACCTCCTGGTCTCCAAGACGGGTGAGCAGGACACCGTGATCGAGACCTTGGACGATGACCAAAGAACAGAGGAACTTGCGCGCATGCTCGGTGGTCGAACCGTGACCGACAAGTCCCGAAACTACGCCAAGGCGCTGCTTGCCGACGGCGAGTCGCGATAACATCCGCGCCCGAAAAGCCCCAGGTCCGTTTTCAAGTTGAACAAGACGCTCGCCGCCACGTTGATCGTCCTGCCACTCACGGCGGCATTGTGCGTCGCGTGCAGTCTGCCGCGCGTCTACAGGCTGTCCGTGCAGCAGGGCAACGTCATCACCCAAGAGATGATCGACGGGTTGAAACCCGGGATGACGCGGGAACAGGTGGCCTACGTCATGGGCGAACCGGTCATCCGCAACCCGTTCGACGACAGCCGCTGGGACTACGTCTACACACTGCGGGTGCCCGGGTTCGTCAACGAGACGGTGAAGATGTCCCTGTTCTTCACCGAAGACGTGCTCACGCACTTCACCGGCGACTTCAAGCCTAGCGACGCCGAGGACTCGGACCCCGAGGAGGCGGACGCGAGCGACTCGACGACGCCCGATTCCGGCGAGCCGTCTTCGGATCCTCGAGCAGAGAGCTAAGCAGTTCAACGCGATCGCCGTCCCGTAGTGGTTGCTCGAGCGTCACGACCTCACCATGGATAGCGACCCCGGCGAACGGCGCGTCGGCGAACGGCGATGCGGCCAGCGCATCGGCCGCTGTCGCACCTTCGTCGACGGTGAGCGCTACCGAGTCGGCACCAGCCGCTGTCGCCCGCGCGACTTCGACCCGCACGGTACTCAGCCCCGCTAGCCCACCGACTGGTAGATCGTGTAGCCGAACACCACCAGCACGCCGGCCGGAGCGATGAAGCGGATGGCCGCCTCCCAAAGTCGTTGCTGCCAGCCGTCGTAGCCGAGTTCTTCGGCCACGATCTGTTTGGCGAGCACCCAGCCGGCGAAGAGCGCTATCAATAGGCCGCCTACCGGCAACAGCACCTTGTACGACACGTAGTCCACGAAATCGAAGAACGTCAATCCGCCGACCACGTGCACGTCAGCCCAGACGTTGAACGACAACACGGTGCCAATGCCGAGCAACCAGCACCCCGCGCCCAGGGAAATCGCCGCCCGCGTGCGCTTGGCGTTGTACTGCTCGACGAGGAACGCCAACGCCGGCTCGGTCAAGGAGATGGCCGAGGTGACGGCGGCAAAGCTGACCAGCAGGAAAAACACCGCGCCGACCACGGCGCCGAGCGGGAGATTGCCGAACGCGATGGGCAGCGTGACGAACATCAACCCTGGTCCTTCGCCCGGCTCCAAGCCGGCGGTGGCGAAGACGATCGGAAAGATCGCAAGCCCGGCGGCCAGCGCGACGACGGTGTCGAGCACGGCAATCGTGGTCACTGTGCCCGCGATCGACGTCTGCCCCGGCAGGTAGGCCCCGTACGCCATGATCGCCCCCATGCCTAAGCTCAGCGTGAAGAAGGCGTGACCCATTGCTGTCAGCAGGCCACCGACCGAGAGCTTGCTGGCATCGAAACTGAACAGGAAACCCGCGCCGCGCGCGAAGTCGCCCACGGCGGCACCGTAGCCCACCAGCACCAGCAGCAGCACCAGCAACAGCGGCATGAGCCAGCGCACGGCGGTTTCCAAGCCCCGTGCCACCCCGCGCGCAATGATGAACACCGTGACGGCCATGAAAACGGTCTGCCACAGCAGTATCGCCCACGGGTCAGACAGGAAGGCATCGAAGGCCGCCTGCGACGCGGCGCCGTCAGCGCCCTCGAACGTGCCGGTGGCGAGCCGACCGACGTAGTACACCGCCCACCCGGCAATCACCGCGTAGTAGGACAGGATCAGGAACCCGGCGAGCACGCCCATCCAGCCGATCACCGGCCAAAACCTCGCCCCGCCGCTTTCACGGGCAAGCTTGCGCATCGTGTTGATGGGGCTCATGCGCCCGGCCCGGCCGAGCATGACCTCCGCCATCATGATCGGCACGCCGATCAGCGCGATGCAGGCAAGGTAGACGACCACGAACGCCCCGCCGCCGTTCTCACCGGTGATGTACGGGAACTTCCAGATGTTGCCCAGGCCGACCGCCGATCCCGACGCGGCGAGCACAAACACGAGGCGGCTCGACCACATGCCGTGCCTGGATACGTCAGTTGCCATGAACCGTCTCCATCGGAGGTTGACCCAAGAGGCCATTCTATAATCGCGCCATGGCCAAACCGAAACGCACCCCCGCCTCGAACGGCTCTCAGGCGCGCGCGACGATCGCGCTGAACCGTCGTGCCCGGTTCGATTACGAGCTTGGCGTACGCTTCGAGGCGGGGCTGGTGCTCGAGGGCTGGGAACTGAAGAGCATCCGCGCAGGCCAAGCCCAGTTGGCCGATAGCTACGTGCTCGTCCGCGACGGCCAAGCCTGGCTCCTCGGCGCCCGGATCGTGCCGCTGCCCAGCGCATCGACGCACGTGGTCGCCGACCCGACACGCAGCCGCAAGCTGCTGCTCCACGCCAAGGAGATCTCTCGAATCTTCATGGCGGTGCAGACCAAGGGCCAGGCCTGCGTAGCCACCGCGCTCTACTGGAAGGGCCGGCGCGTCAAGTGCGAAGTCGCCCTCGCCAAGGGCAAGGCCGCCGAGGACAAGCGGGCCAGCATCCGCGATCGCGAGTGGAAGCGCGACCAGGCGCGGCAATCGAAGCGAGCGGCTTATTGACGGGCGCCAGCGCGCGCCTAGCAGCGACTACCACCCCAGCTGTCGATTGCTCTCCGCCGTACTCGAGGAGGCGAGTGGCCAACACCTCTCGCTCGAGCCGGACCGCGGTCCGTCTGAGAACTCAACGCAACGCGCGTGCCCAGGGAACCGAACATCGCCCTTTCGTTGGTGGCGCCCCGGCGCACCTCCAAACATCGCCCATTTCATCCTGGGTGGCACGGGCTTGGGCGTGACCGGGCGTTGCACGGGCCGGAGGTCGACGTGGGGTTGCCCACCCCTTGACCACAGCGCCTCTTGGATCGAAGGGGATCGGCACCATGGACAAGGCGTGGACAACCCGGCCAACGCCGTGCCACGCGCGGACGTCGGTTGCGACGCCCAAGTCGTCGCAGAGGCGCAACGCTCCCACACGGGGCCGAAAACATCGCCCGATTCAAAGGGCGAGTCTGCTGGACCGGCTCCGAGCGAACATCGCCCTATTCATGCACCGCGGGCGGGGCTGCCGGCGCGAGTCCTGCGGCGGTTCGACCCGGTCGGCCGAGGCGTCCCGCCCGCCGGGTTGAAAAGTGCGATGTTCTGGTCACTGGAAACCCAGGGTCGCGGTCGCCGTTCTGCGGAAATACTGTTGACATATACAGTAGTTCGGAGTAGCCTCCTTCCCGAATGCAGGACCACAAAGGTGACGCCTCGTGCAAGGGAAACGTCGTCTCCAAACCAAGAACAAGCGGCGGCCTCGGCAGGCCCGACGGCGCCGGCAGCCACGCCAGACCAGCCTCGAGTTCAAGCCCGTCGGCCGCGGCGGCGCACGGCCGGGAGCGGGACGGCCGCGCATCCGCCGCTCGCGGGTCCCGCACCGCACTCGCGGCCCGGTCCCGGCGCGCTGCCCGGTTCTCATCACGCTGCGCGTCCTCGACGACGTGCCGCCGCTGCGCCGCGGGTGCTTCGTGCGCGCCTTCCGGGAGACGCTGCGCAAGTGCGCCACGCGTCCCGGGTTCCGGGTGATCCACTACTCGATCCAGGACGACCATGCGCACTTCCTGGTGGAGGCGGCCGGCGCCAAACGGCTGGCGAACGGCATGAAGAGCCTGGCGGCGCGTTTCGCGCGCTGCGTGAACCGCGTCTTCGGACGCAAGGGCAAGGTGCTGGCCGACCGCTTCCACCACGTGCTGAAGAGGACGCCGACGGAGGTTCGCCGCGCGCTGGCGTACGTTCTCCTGAACGCGCGCAAGCACTACGGCAGCGTCGCCGCCGGATCCCGCCGGTGGTCCTGGACGGCGCGAGTTCGGGTCTGTGGTTCGACGGCTGGAAGGGGCGCGGTCCGCCGCCGGGGCGCTACGCGGACGCGGACCGTGCGCCGGAGGTCGCGGCGGCGCGGACATGGCTGCTGTCGAAGGGCTGGCGGCGGATCGGGCTGGTGGATCCGGCGGAGGTGCCGGGCGGCTGACTCGGCGGATGCGCGAGCACGTCAACCGGAACCCCTTCGCGGTCGCCCAGGCTGGTGACACCGACAACTGACCTGGCCCCGAAACCTCGGGGCTGTCGTTGAGCGAAAACGTCCGTCACGACGCCGCGCGTGGCACGGCGCCGACGGGGTTGTCCACGCCTTGTCCATAGTGCCGATCCCCTTCAATCCAAAGAGGCGCTGTGGTCAAGGGGTGGTCAACCCCCACGTCGACATCGGCTCGTGGAACGCCCCATCACGCCGAAACCTGCACAAGGCCGGCATTGACGCCGTCGAGGCCCGCCGTTCGATAATCCGTGTCAGCGCGTCGTCCCGGAACGCGCCACTGCCGCGGGACCGGTTGACCGCGGCAGCGGGAATGTCGCCACGTCAGCTAAACAAACGCACGTAGATGTATGACGCGCAAAGCACCGCCATCACCGCGAACGTGGCACCGATGCACCACGTCACCCACATCCTGGGGCGAACCCGCGGGTCCATGCGCGTGCGTTGCATATACAACGTGACGAACGCCTGGACCGGCAGCATGAACGCGCCGAAGGTTGCCCCGAAAATCACCAACGGGATCGGCGCCTGGTAGCTGAAGTAGATCAAGGCGCTGACCATGGGCATCACGATGATGTAACCCGTGATCCATTTTCGGCGCAGCTCGAGATTGCTGCGCCGGATAAAGCCTAGGGTTACGAGGAGATCCGGAAACGAGCGCGAGCCCGCCCCCAAACCGGAAAGGACCGTGGAAAAGAGAATGAAGAACGCCGCGAAGATGAACAGCCCGTAACCCCACGCCCCCAACGTGGACGTGTACATGTTGGCGAGCACCTCGACGGTCTCAGAGCCTTCGGGCACGAGCCCCATCCGATTCAAAACGCCAGCGCCCAGGAAGTAGAACGCCAAGGTGGCGAAGGTCAGGATAACGAGGGTGACCCATACGTCCATTTGCACGACGCGGATCCACCCCTTGGCCCGCCGCACCCAACCGGGTTCGGTCGGGTCGCCGCCGACATAGCTCGGATACCCCTTCTCAACGCACCAGTAGGTGTAGGCGGAAATCTCCCCGGACGCGACCCCCGTGGCACCGTACATGCCGATGGCCAGAACGATGTACTCCACCGGGAAGTCGAACTGGAGGCCCAGGACAATGTCGTCGACAGTCGCGCGGAACTCCGTCGACTGCATCAGCAGGGCGCATACGATGGTCGCGAACGTGAAGCTCATCACCATGAGCACGAGAATCCGCTCGATGCGCTTGTAGCGTCCCGTCCACAAGAGCAGCATGACCAGGCCCGCAGCGCATATCGTCGCCCAACCGCCATCCACATTCAGGGACAACGCCTCCAGGATCAGGCTCAACGCCTGTCCCGCGCCGCCGATGATGCCGCCGGCGGTGAGTAAGCCCGGGAAGAAACCCACCAAGCCAAGCCAGATCGGCCAGGAGATCGGATCGCGGGGTTCACCGTCCCGGCGATCCGGCAGGCGGATCCGACCGGGCATTCGGTTCAGAGCGCGCAGGTAGGTGTCGCCGCTGGTAACGACGTAGCGGGCGATCTCACCCTGTATCAATGACTTGATCCAGCACGAGAACAGGACCCACCACAGCAGCGTGAAGCCGGCCGCCGCTCCGAGTCCAGCCGTGAGCAGGATTTCGCCGGAGCCGACGATAGAACCGGAGACGACGATCCCAGGCCCGAGGCTTTTGATCCGACCAACGAACGTGGTGGGCGGTTCCCGGGTGCGGCCCGGCTGAATCGTATACGGGTCGTCGCTCATGGACGGTCCTTGACGGGGTACGGCGGCGCGGTCAGTTGGGCTGCGGCGCCTCCATGCCCACGTCCGCCGGTGCGAGACCGTACGCCTCAAGGACCTCGGTCGAGTATCTGATGCCGCCCGTACGTTCGCGTGGATCGCCGGTTACTAGGGCTAGCGCCGCCTCCGCCATGGCCTCCACGGGCTCGGCCGCATCGAGCATCTCTTGGGTATAACGACGCCCGAACATCTGGCCGGGGGTGGCGACCACCTTGTCCGGCGACAAGGCGTTCACGGAAATGCCATTGTCGTACATCTCCGCCGCGAGCCCGGTGGTGAAGCGTTCGATGGCCGCCTTGGTCATACCGTAGACGGCGCCGTCGTACGAGCGCTGGCCCACCTTCGGGTGGATCGCTGCACGCGACGAGATGTTCAACACGGATCCACCGCCGCGCTCGATCATGCCCGGCAGGGTGAGTTGGCAGAGGTGGTGCGGTGCCTTGACTAGGATCTCGAACATCCGGTCGAAGTACCGCTCGGGGAAGTCGACCGTCGCACCCGGCACAAGGATGGCGGCGTTGTTGACCAGAATGTCCACCTGACCGTAGGCGTCGAGGGCGGCCGCGACAAGCTGCTCCCGGTCCGGCTTCTTCTGCAGGTTCGCGGCGACGGCCTGGGCTTCGCCCCCACCGTCGCGAATCGCCGCCGCGACACTGTGCACGGTGCCCGGCAGGCGTTCGTCGCGGACCTCCACCGTGCGTGCCGTGACGACCACCTTGGCGCCCGCGATGGCGAAACGCCGAGCGATCGCCTCGCCGATTCCCCGCGACGAGCCGGTGACGATCGCCACCTTCCCGGTCAATGGTCCGGATGATTCACTCATGTCGCCCTCCCCTTTCGAGTCATGCTATCACCTCCGGTGGAACACAACCCGGCTCAGATCTCGACCATCTCGAAGTCCGACTTCGGCGTCGCGCACTCCGGGCACACCCAGTCCTCGGGGACGTCGTCCCAGCGCGTACCTGCCGCGATGCCCTCGTCCGGCAAGCCCTCGGCCTCGTCGTAGATGAACCCGCAGGTCATGCACTGCCATTTCCTCATATCGTGAATCTCCCTACATTTCTCGCGTTGGCACCAAATTGGTGCGGTTCAATCCGCGTGGCCGGTCGGGCCACGATCGGAAAGTGCTAAGATGCCAGATTGTGCCGCGCAATTGACTCCCGATTTGTCCGCACGCGTCCTCCGCCGGTTCGCCGCCACGCTCCTCCCGTTGCTTTTCGCGTCTTTCGCGGTGGGCGCGCCTTCCGCAACCATGCACGGCATTGTCGTCTTCGGCAGTTATCTGAACCCGGGCGCCGCCGAACGCGAAGCCGAATCCATCGGCCACGACCTTGGTGTCGAGTTGGCCGTCGCAGCCGCCCGAGTCGACGCGGCGACCTTCCATCGCGTCGTATCGCAGTCGTTGCCCGAGCCCGCTGCGCGGCAGCTCATCGCACGCGCAGCCGAGCACGGCCAAGACGCCTGGTTCGCCGTGGCCGAGGCGCCGGCCGTTGTCTCCACCGAGCCCATTGCGCCAACCGAGACCCCTGCAGACGCGCCTAGTCCGACGACCGATGCAGAGCCCCAACCACCGACGCAACGCCTTGCTGGGCAAACGGCGCCGGCGGCTGATGTCGTAACGCCCGCCGCCCCAACGATCACGGACGACTCGGCGCCGGTCATTGCCGGCACCCGCATGGACGATCCGAACATCGTCATCGACGGACGCGTCGACGAGGCGGCTTGGAGCCATGCCCCGGCCTACGACAACATGCGCGTGATGGAGCCGGAGACCCTTGCCGAACCGACCTACACGACGGCCTCGAGATTCATCTACACGGCCAACGGACTCTACGTGTCGGCCGTGATGACCCAGCCCCCCGATACGCTGGTGACGCGCCTGTCATCCCGAGATCAGTACATCAACCGCGACAGCTACGGCATCACCCTCGACACCTCCGGCGAGGGGCTCTACGGCTACTGGTTCACCGTGGCCCTCGGCGGCTCGCTGGCCGACGGCAAGGTGGCCGCGGAGCGGTCGTTCTCGCGCGAGTGGGACGGCCCTTGGCGCGGTGCATCCGCCGTTACCGACGACGGCTGGAGCGTCGAGATGTACCTGCCCTGGTCGATGATGTCCATGCCGACGAACGTCGGTGAGCGCACGCTCGGATTCTGGGTGGACCGCAAGGTGGCGCACATGGACGAGCGCTACAGTTGGCCGGTCCTGCCCTTCACTTCGCCACGCTTCATGTCGGCGCTGAAGCCCATGGGCGTTGCCGACGTGAGCCCCGCGAAACAGTGGGCCGTGTTCCCGTACACGTCCGGGACGGCCGACGGAATCAACGATGAGAACAAGGCCAAAGCCGGCGTTGACCTGCTGTGGCGACCGTCCACCAACACCCAGGTCACGGCTACCGTGAACCCGGACTTCGGCGCCGTGGAGTCCGACGACGTCGTGGTCAACCTGACGGCTTTCGAGACCTATTTCCCAGAAAAGCGCCTGTTCTTCCTCGAGGGCAACGAGACGTTCATCACCTCCCCCCGGGCCAACCCGCAGTCGTCCCAATCCGGACCGCAAGGCCAAGGGGCGCGACGCTCGCCGCAGACCTTCTTCCGGGAACCCACGACGCTCCTCAATACGCGCAGGATCGGCGGCAAGGCCCGGCACGTCGAGATTCCCAACGACGACGACATCGACATCCCCGGCGTCGAACAGAGCAAGCCCACTGATCTGCTCGGTGCGGCGAAGGTAACTGGCCTGGCCGGCAAGGTCCGCTACGGCGTGCTCGGTGCCTTCGAGGACGAGGTGGTCTGGCGCGGCACGCGTAACGGCCAGGACGCCGTATTGCGGGCGGACGGTCGCAATTTCGGCGCCGTGCGCATGCTCTACGAGGACAGCACCGCCGACGGTCGCCGCGGCATCGGCTTCATGAGCACGATGGTGGACAAGGCCTACGAGACCGCCGTTGTACACGGCATCGATACGCACTGGCTCGGTGCCAACGGCAAGGTCGAGTGGGACACCCAGTTGATCGCGAGCGAGGTCGGCGACAAGCGCGGCGAGGGTGTCTACATGGACCTGAACTACACGCCGCGCATCGGCTCGTTCCACCGCTTCGCCTTCGAGTACCTCGACAAGGACCTCGACGTCAGCGACTTCGGGTTCATCCGCCGGACGGACTCGATCAGCGCACTCTGGGGTACTTTCCAATACATCACCGGGCCGCAACTGCCCCGTTCAATCCGGAACATCCGCACATCCCTGTTCGCCAGCTACGAACAGAACACCGATGGCCTCCGCACCCGAAGCGGCGCATTCGCAGGCGTCGGATTCACGTTCAGCGACAACTCGCAGTTGCGCCTGATGCTGAACTACTTCCCCAAGCGCTGGGACGACCTGAACAGCCGCGGCAACGGGGCCTTCCGCGTCACCGACCGGTTCTTCGCCCAGGCCCAGTACGGTACGGACTCGGCCAAGCCGTTCGCCCTTTCCGTGGCACTCGGCGTCGACAACGAGGACTTCGGCGGTACAACACCGCTATTCGATACCGGCTTCACCTACACGCCCTTCCACCGCTTCACGGTCGACTTCGACCTCCGCTACAAGGACCGCGACGGCTGGCTGGTGTACCGCGGCGACCAGAAGTTCACGACCTACCGGGCGGCCGACGTGCAGCCGCGAGTCGCCATCGACCTGTTCCTTTCCGCACGCCAGCAACTGCGGATGACGACGCAGTGGGCCGGGATCCGGGCCGAACAGCGGGAGTTCTTCACGATCCCCGACGGTGGCGGCAAGCTCGTCGTGCGCGATGCTCCCGTCGACAACGAGGACTTCGCCATCTCGAGGCTGACGGCCCAACTGCGCTATCGATGGGAGATCGGCCCACTGTCCGACCTGTTCGTGGTCTATACGCGCGGCGCGAATCTCCCCGACCCGGAATACGAGGGGTTCGAGGATCTGTTCATCGACGCGCTCCAGGAACCCGTCGTGGACGTTTTCGTGGTGAAGCTGCGCTATCGATTCGGGTCCTGAGGGCGCATCACCGAGGTCCATCTTGGGCCCGATCACCGACTTCGAGCACTTCCGCCGGGCTAAGTTGCGGTGACGCGAAGGGATCGATAACGCGGACGCCGTCGAAGCGCTGTCCATCCTGCAAGTCCTCGGTCAACAGGATTGGACAATCACTTGCGTGGGCGGCCGCGACGATCAGCGAGTCCCACCAAGACAGCCGAAAGCGGTCTTGAACGGACCACGCGCGCCGCAAGACGCCGAAGTCGACCGCAAGCGGAGCCCACTCCAAATAGTCGAGCACGATCCCTTGAGCATCCGTTCGATCCATGCCCATCCGTCGACCACGAGTCAAGGTTGCGTAGAGTTCCTGCAACACTTGGAAACTCAAACGACCGGTCCGTTGACGCCATAGTAGGGCGTGCCAAGCGTCTGCCCGTGGCTGCTTGACGGGCTCTGCAGCGTCGTGCCGGTACACCAGCACGTTCGTGTCAACGAAAACCGGGCCGGTCATACAACTCCTCGCGTGTCGGCTTACGGCCGTCCGGCCAGCCGAGGTCGCTTGGCCGCCTAGCAAGCGACCGACGCATGGCAACGTCGTAATCGTCCTCCTGCCTTCGCATGCGACCCAGCAAATCGGCAACCCACCGAGAGACGCTACGGTCTTCTTCTGCAGCCTTAACGCGCAGCCAGCGAGCCAAATCCTCTGGGAGGCTGATGGTGACGTTTTTCACGGTAGGGTCACACGAAATAAGCCAAACACGAACATACGGACACACGGATTTCGTGTCAAATGCGGAGTAGCCACGCGAAATCGACATGGATGGGCCGGGCGCAGAGCCGGTACAAAGCGCATGCGAGGTACCCGGACCGGCCTTGGGGCGCTACCATCACGAGTCGGCACGAAGGAAGCGTGGCATGCCTTCCATGAACCAAATGCTCGTTTTGTTGCCTGCCAGTCAGCGGCGCTCGCAAGCCGGGAGAATTCGCGTAGCGAATTCTCGGGGCGACCGCGAAGCGGTCGCGTCTCGCATGGAACGAGCGCGACATCAATCCAACAGAGGGACACCATGACCTACAACAACATCATCTACGAGACCGACGAGCGGCTCGCGTTCATCACGCTCAACCGCCCCGAGAAACTCAACGCCTTGAGCCATGCGCTACGCGGCGAGGTCTACGACGCCATGAAGGAAGCCGAATCGGATCCCGCGATCGGCGTGATCATCCTCAAGGGCGCGGGAAGGGCATTCTCCGCCGGGTACGACCTCGCACCCAATCCGGACGAGGAAAGCGACTACGTCAGCGAGCGGTCCAATATGCCGGATGTCGGCTCGACCCATCCGCAGCACTACGACTGGTCGCGTCACGCGCTGATGGGCCATTGGCAGATCTGGGAACTCGCCAAGCCCGTCATCGCGCAGATCCACGGCTGGTGCCTGGCCGGTGCGACGGAACTCTCGTCGATGTGCGATATGCGCATGATCGCGGACGACGCTCGCGTCGGCTATCCGCCAGTCCGCGCCATGGGCACCATGGACATGATGTGGGCGCCTTGGTTCCTGCCTCCGGGCAAGGCCCGCGCGTTCGCCTACACGGGCGACTGGTTCAGCGGCCAGGAGATGGCGGATTTCGGATGGGCGACGTATGCCAAGCCCAAGGACGAACTCGAGGAATTCACCATCCGCTTCGCACGGCGCTTGGGCCACATCGACAACGACCAGTTGAACTACAACAAGCGCGCCGTCAACCGCCAATACGAGATCATGGGCATCCGCACCGGGCTCATGTCGGGTACGGACGTGGAGGCCATGTCCAAGCACCGCCCGGCAGCGGGCGAGTTCGGTCGTCGGGTACGCGAATTCGGGCTCAAGGCGGCGCTCGAGTGGCGCGACGGTCCGTTCGAGGACTTCCGCGGCGCCTACGCTTCGGCACCGAAGGACCGACCGATCGCCGGCACGGAAGGCCAGTCGAAGCCCGGCGACGCCGACTACAGCCGTTAACCACCCCCGGGCGGAGCCAATGAACTACCCGGTCGCAACAACGTCGCCCGACATCGACGAGGCCATCGTCAAAGCCCGCCAGTGGGCGGACGAGGAGTGGCTGCACGCGCAGTTCGCCTGGCTGCGCGCGCACGATCCCGTGCGCCGGATGGCGCCGGACGGCTACGAGCCGTTCTGGTCGATCACGCGGCACGCCGACATCCTGGCCGTCGAGGGCGACAAGCGGCTATTCATCAACGATCCACGACCGATCCTAGGACCCAAGCTGTTCGAGGCCCTGGTTCAGCACATGACCGGGCGACGCCACCTGGTCAGGTCCCTCGTGGAGATGGACGATCCCGACCACAAGGCGTACCGGGCCTTGGCGCAGTCCTGGTTCCTCGGCTCGAACCTGCGCAAGCTCACCGGGCGCATCGACGAACTGGCGAAGGACTACGTCGACCGGTTGGCGGAATACGGGGGCGAGTGCGACTTCGTCAAGGATGTCGCCACCTGGTATCCGCTGCGCGTCATCATGTCGATCCTCGGCATTCCGGAGGCCGACGAGCCACGCATGATGAAGCTCACGCAGGAGCTTTTCGGCGGCTCGGATCCCGACGTCAGCAGGTCGTTCGCGGACACGGCGCTCATGGACGTGGTCGCCGATTTCGACGCCTACTTCGAGGCGTTGAGCGCCGAGCGCCGCGCACGTCCAACCGACGACATCGCCAGCGTCATCGCCAATGCCACGATCGACGGCGAGCCGTTGCCGGTCCACGAGACCAACGCCTACTACATCCTGATCGCCACCGCCGGCCACGATACGACCAGCGCGACGACGGCCGGCGGACTGCTGGCACTCATGCAGAACCCCGACCAGTGGGCCAAGCTCGCCGCCGACCCGGAGAGCCACCTGGGCACCGCAGTCGACGAGATGATCCGCTGGGTGACGCCCGTGCGCCAGTTCATGCGCACGGCGACCGCCGATTGCGAGGTCGGCGGTCAGGCCATCGCCGCCGGCGAGTCCTGCGCACTGTGGTACCCCTCGGCAAACCGGGACGAGGCCGTGTTCGAGGAACCCTTCGAGTTTCGCGTGGACCGCCAAGACGCCAAGCACCTCGCGTTCGGCTACGGCGCGCACGTCTGCTTGGGGCAGCACCTAGCGCGCATGGAGATTTCGGCCTTCTACCGGGAACTGCTGCGCCGGGTCGAGACCGTTGAGCTTGCCGGGGAACCACGGTTCAAGGAAGCAACCTTCGTCGGCGGCTTGAAGAGCCTGCCGATCCGCTATCGGATGAAGTAGGTAGCGCGCTAAGCCCTAAGAGGCACCAAGCCTCGCGAGGGACAACGATGGCGAACAGTACGTGGTTGTCGGATGCAGCCACGACCCGAAAACTTGCAAATCAGGTATGAAATTCCCGATTTGCAGGTTTTGACCATGGAAGCATCCGTCGTACTCCGCGAGTTGGAGCCCCGGCACGGCCACGAAGGTGGAGGTGCACTTGGTGATCGACCCCTCCGGTGGCGAGCGTGGGCAATCGAGATCAAGCGCGGCTTGGCCACGATCAACAGGGCGCTCCGAGTTGCCTTCGACGACGTACAGCCAGACCGTGCCGTCATCGTCCACGGCCGTGACGGTCGCTTCCCCAAGGGGGACGTCGAAGCCATGGACCTCGCGAACCTGTTGGCGGACCTTAGCGCTCGTTGATCAGGACGACGCCTTGGAGCCACGATTAGCACAAGTCGCCAAAGCAGGCGCCCATCGCAGATACTTCGTGCTCTGACGATGGATCGCTGACCAATGGAACACGCCAACGACTCGGCGCTTCGCCAACGCGCCGCCCACGTCATTCCCAACGGGATGTATGGGCACATGGCCATCGGCCCGCGGATGCCCGCAGGCTATCCGCAGTTCTTCTCGCGCGCGGAAGGTGCACGCCTTTGGGATGTCGATGGCCGGGAGTACATCGACTACGTGTGCAGCTACGGGCCGATGATCGTTGGCTACGGCAACCCGCGCGTCGACGCCCGGGCGTCGGCCCAGCGCACGGCCATGGACATCGGCAACGGGCCCACGGAGACCATCGTCGAACTGGCCGAAAGGCTCGTCGGCATGGTCTCGCACGCCGACTGGGCGGTGTTTTCGAAGAACGGCAACGATGCCACGACCACCTGCATCATGGCCGCCCGCGCCTACGCCGGAAAGTCCAAGGTGCTCGTGGCGAACGGCGCCTACCACGGCTCGCAGCCGTGGGCCAACCGCCGCGCGCCGGGCGCGCCTGTTGGGGAACACGACGCCTTTCCGACGTACGACTACAACGACAGCGCGAGTCTCGAGCAGGCCGCGCAGGCTTGTTCAGGCGATCTCGCCGGCATCATGGTGTCTGCGTTTCGACATGACGCCGGCTATCACCAGGAATTGGTCGACCCGCAATTCGCGGCCACCGTGCGCCGGCTCTGCGATCAACACGATGCCGCCCTGATCCTCGACGACGTGCGGGCCGGATTCCGCCTCAGCCTGGATGCGTCCTGGTCGCTGCTCGGCATCCGCCCCGACCTTTCCGCTTGGGGCAAGGCCCTGGCGAACGGCGAGGCGCTGGCCGCCACCCTCGGCAGCGATCGCTACCGCGACGCCATCGCGTCCGTGTTCGTCACCGGGTCGTACTGGTACCAAGCGGCGCCGATGGCGGCTGCGCTGGAGACACTCGACATCCTCAACGAAGAAGACGCGCCCGCGCGGCTCGCCGCTCTCGGGGAGCGTCTGCGCCGGGGCATCGACGATATCGCCGAACTGCACCAGCAGCGCGTGCGGCAAAGCGGTCCACCGCAGATGCCGACGATCATGTTCGAGAACGACCCCAAGGGGGAGCGTGGCAGTGCGTTCTGCAGCGCGCTGATCGAACGTGGCGTGTACTTTCACCCATGGCACAACATGTTCCTGTCCCTGGCGCACACGGAAGCGGACATCGACCGCACCTTGGATGCCGTGGATGCCGCCATGAAAGCGCTGTAAGCGGTCATGGGTCGGCCCGAGATCACCGGGGTCGTCCTCTGCGGCGGCCGAGCGACCCGTCTCGGGGGCGTGGACAAGCCGCTGTTGAAGGTCGGCGACAAGGCCCTGCTCGGGCACGTGATCGACCGCGTACGGGCGCAAGTGGATGCGCTGCTGCTCTCATGCGCGAGGACCACCGCAGCCTACGAGGCTTTTGGGCATCCCATCGTCGAGGATCGGGATGCCAGCCAAGGACCGCTCGGCGGGTTCGTTTCAGCCTTAGCGCGTGTGCGCACCCCTTGGGCGTTCACGACCCCCGCCGATACGCCGTTCCTCCCCGCCAACCTAGTCGCATCACTGGCAGAAGCATGTGAGCGGACCGGCGCAGCCGTGGTGACTGCGGGCGGGCACCGCCAAAACCTCGCCATGCTCCTAGATGCCGAACACGCGCAATCGCTCGCTGCGTTTTACGAGGACGGCGGGCGGGCGATCCACCGGTGGCTGGTTGCCAACGCCGTGACCGAGGTCGAGTTCCCGGCGGATGAATTCCTGAACGTGAATACGGCGGAAGATCTAGCAGCCGCTGAGGCCCGCTACAGGTCGCTAGCGAAGACCTAGCTGCGCGTTGCGGACGTGGAGTCCGCGCAACGCCCCATTGGCGCGCCGGTGGCCGAGCGCGTAAGCTGCACGCATGGCCGAGATCGACATCGCCAAACTCCTCGCCGACATGAACACCGGCAGCAACCTGTCGCGTCGCGGTGCGATTCGGGCCCTGTGCCCGTGCCGCAACAACAGCGTCCGCGACCTCGCTGTGTGGGCGGAGATCTTCCGCAAAGCCCGCGAAGGGGGCTTACAGGAACGCGACCAAGCGGCGCACGCCATCGGCACGCTCATGGAGAAGGCCGCCCGCAACGCGCAGTGGCGTGACGTCCTGCATGCCCACCGCGAGGAACTCGACGCGCTGGTGCGAGACCCGCGATCAGCACGTCAGATCCTCGGCCAGATGAAGAAGCACGGCCACGCGCATCGCGGTGCTGCGAGCCAGGGCTACCGCCGCCGGCGCGCGGTGCTCGACCTAAGGACGCCCGCGGAACTCGCCGGCTGGGTGAACGAACACCTTGGCCTCGAGGGTCGCGGCCGGGTCACGCCCAACGATCCCGGGCTAGGCCGCCTGTGGCGCTGGCTCGCCCATCGTGTGCGCTGCCAGCCCGGCCGGCGAACGAGCGAGAAGGAACTGATCGGCCGTGGCCAACGCTACCTGCCAGAACTGTTTCAGCGCCCGGCGAACGCCGCCAGCAGTGTCACTCGGGCCGCATAGACCGCACTAGGGTCCGGGCCGGCCCAATCACCATTGCGGACGTGGACGCGCGTACCGGCGTTGCGCGAACGTCGTGCAACCGTAAAGATGGGACCTTCGAATACGCTATGTAGGTTCCATATGATCATCGTCAACGGTCGTCTCGAGTCGACTCCCGAGAACGTCGCCGCCTTGAAGGACGCCCTCGCCACCATGGAGAACGCAAGCCGGGCCGAGGACGGCTGCGACGACTACACGTTCTCGGCAGAGATCAACAACCCCGGCGTGATTCGCATCACCGAGAGGTGGCGCGACCTGGACGCCCTCGCCGCGCACTTCAGGAGCCCGCACATGGCGGTCTTCCAGCAGGCCATGCGAGCCCATCCACCGACGGCCAGCGCCGTGACGTTCTACGAGGCCACGGAAGTCGCGCCGCCTCGGCCATAGGCGCCCGACGCGTGTCTGGCGCAGGGCAACAGTTCACCCCAACCGCCACGTCGCGGCATCGAACTGTCGGCCATTGACGCCGCGCGAGTCGGGGCCCATGAGGTAGAGGTACAAGCCCATGTGCGCGCTCGGTTCCGGTAGCGTCGCCGGATCTTCACCGGGATACGCCGCCGCGCGCATCGCGGTACGCGTGCCTCCTGGATTGAGCGAGTTGACCCGGATCCGCCCCGCGTGCGCCACCTCGTCGGCCAACACCTGCGCGAGACCCTCGGTGGCGAACTTCGACACGGCATAGGCGCCCCAGTAGGCCCGTCCGGTGCGGCCCACACCCGAAGAGGTGAAGACGATGGAGGCATCGTCCGCCGCGTCCAGCAGCGGAAGCACCGCTCGAGTCAACGTGAACGCCGCGTTGACGTTGACTTGCATCACGTCGAGCCACTCCTGCACGGGGTAGTGCGCGATGGGGTTGCGCGGCCCCAACGCGCCCGCATTGTGGAGCACGCCGTCCAAGCGGCCGTATTCGCCGCGAATGGCTTCCAGCAACGCATCCGCCGCCTCCTCGCCGACATGCAGAAGGTCCGCGGGCACGACCACCGGCCGGGTGTCCGTATTCGCCTCGATCGCGTCGAAGACGGCCTCGAGCTTGGTGCGCGTGCGACCGAGCAGCACGACGTTCGCACCATGCTCCGCGTAGGCCAGGGCCGCGGTTCGGCCGATACCGTCCCCTGCACCCGTCACCAGCACGACACGCCCCTTGAGGAGATCCGGACGAGGCCGGTAGACATCCTCACGCTGGCCGGTCACGTCCTAACCCGGACGCTTGGCATGGACGATGTAATTCACGCCCACGTCGTCGGTGAAGCGGCAACGTCGCGTGAACGGGTTGTAGGCCATCCCGCGAATGTCCACGACGGTCAGGCCCGCCAGCCGGCAATACCGTGCGAGCTCCGAAGGCCGGATCAGCTTTTCGTAGTCATGGGTGCCTTTCGGGAGGATGTTGAGGACGTACTCCGCACCCACGATCGCCAACGCGAAAGCCCTCGGCGTGCGATTGATGGTCGCGAGGAAGACGTCGCCGCCGGGTGCGGTGAGATCCGCCAAGGCGCTGACCGTCGATCCAACGTCCGGGACATGCTCCAGCGTCTCGAGGCAGGTGACGACGGCAAACTCGGGCGGATCCCGGTCGGCGTCCGCCAAGTACGACTCAGGCGTCGCCGAGAGGTAGGCAATGCGCTCCTCCAGACCGGCCTCGCTAGCGTGCAGCCGCGCCACGGCAAGCGGCGCTTGCCCCGGGTCGATCCCCGTGACGTTAGCGCCGAGGGCGCAGAGGGCCTCCGTCAGCAAGCCGCCGCCACAGCCGGCATCGAGCACCGTGCTCCCGTCTACGGCGCAGCGCTCGCAGATGTAGTCCACGCGTGGTCCATTGATGTCGTGCAGCGCCTTGAACTCGCCGTCGGCGTCCCACCAACGCTGGGCAAGCGCTTCGAACTTGGCCACCTCCCCCGTGTCGACGTTGATCACGACTTAAGCTTCCCGTGCCAGGATGCCGCCCGCGCCAGCACGTCGTCGATGTCCAGGGTGTGGTACGCACCGTCCTCGTAGACCAGTTCGCCATCGACGAACACGTGGGTCACCCGCGCGCCGGCAGCGCAGTGCACCAGTTGCGCGTGAACGTCGTGCAGCGGCTGCATGGACGGATGCTCGATGTCGATGGCGACCAAGTCCGCACGCTTGCCCGCCTCGATGCTGCCGATGCGCTCATCGAGGCCCAGCGCCCGGGCGCCTCCCAAGGTTGCCAACGCCACGACATCGGCCGCCTGCAACGCGGTGGCATCCGCCGTCTCGTTCTTGGCCAGGAGGGCGGCCAGCCGCGCTTCGGCGAACATGTCCAAGGCGTTGTTCGAGGCGGCGCCGTCGGTACCGAGCCCCACGGTCGTGCCGGCCGCCACGAACCCAGGTACAGGACACACGCCGCTCGCGAGCTTCATATTCGAGTGCGGACAATGAATCACGCGCACTCCACGCTCGGCGATCAAGGCGACCTCTGCATCGGTGACGGCGGTCATGTGGACCGCTTGCAGGTTCTCATTCAAGAGGCCCACACCGTCGAGCAGGCGGATCCAGGTGGTACCGACCTTGCGATTGGCCATGGCCACCTCGGCCGCCGTTTCGTGCAGGTGCGTCTGCACACCGATGTCGACCTCGTCGGCCAGCATGGCAACGCGCTCCAGGTTGTCACGACTGACCGTGTAGGCCGCGTGCGGACCGAAGCACGTCGTGATCAGCGGATCGTGGCGAAACCGGTCGTGCAGTTCCAGGCCCTTCGTGAAGCACTCGCCAGCGTCCTTGGCGTAGACATTCGGCATCTCGATGATCGGAAACGCCGCCTGCAAACGGAAACCCGCACCGCGGCAGGCCTCGGCGGCGACCTCCGGGTAGTAGTACATATCCGACGCCGTCGTCGTCCCGGAAGCCAGCATTTCCGCGACAGCCAGCCGCGTGCCGTCGCGGACGAAATCAGCGCCCATCCAAGCGTGTTCGAGAGGCCAGATGGTGTTCTCGAGCCAAGCCTCGAGCGGCTCGGACTCGCCCAAGCCGCGCAACAGGGCCATGGCCAAGTGGCCATGGGCGTTGACAAGCCCGGGCATGACGACGTGCCGTCTGAGTTCGTGACGCGGCACTCCCGGATGGCGCGAGTAGACGTCGGCGCGTGCCCCGACCTCGATGATCGCGCCCGCGCGAATGGCCACGCACATGTCCTCGAGGACGGCGTTTTCGGGAGCGACCGGCAGTAGGAGACGAGGCGCCACCAAGGCGTCGGCAACGCCTTCAGTGGAACGAACGCCAGCGGGAGCACTAGCGACCACTGGCGTTTGGCCCGCGGAAGGGCGGCGTGGTTGGGCCGGAGGCGGGTCCGGAACCGAGCAAATGCGAGGTCCCGGAACGGCTCTGGGGCGCGTCAGAAAGCACGTCAGACATCGCTTGAGTATAGCCCGCGTGGTAGACTTACTCGTTTACCCACGAAGGCGCTCAGCGTACCCAATGTCCGACGTTGAAACCGGCGCCGATGGGCCGGGGAGTCCCGACCGCGGCATCCTGCCGCGCAGCATTGAAGACGAACTTCGCCAGTCCTACCTCGACTACGCGATGAGTGTCATCGTCCGGCGCGCCCTGCCGGACGTACGGGACGGCCTGAAGCCGGTGCATAGGCGCGTGCTCTACGCCATGAGCGAACTGGGCATGACCTTCAACCGGCCGCATCGGAAGTCCGCCTTCGTGGTCGGGGACGTGATCGCGAAGTACCACCCTCACGGCGACAGCGCGGTCTACGAGACCATCGTGCGTATGGCACAGGATTTCGCCATGCGTTACCCGCTGGTGGACGGCCAAGGGAACTTCGGCTCGATCGACCGCGACCCGCCCGCCCACCAACGCTACACCGAAGCGCGCATGGCGCGGATCGCGGGGGACCTGCTCGCCGACCTCGACAAGGAAACCGTCGACACCGTCCTCAACTACGACGAGACGATTAGCATGCCGTCGGTTCTGCCGACGCGAATCCCCAACCTCCTAGTCAACGGGTCGCAGGGCATCGCGGTCGGCATGGCGACGAACATCCCGCCGCACAATCTCACCGAGGTCATCAATGCAAGCCTCGCGCTGCTCGAGGATCCGGGTCTCTCCGTCGACGACCTCATGGCGTACATCAGCGGACCGGATTTCCCAACCGGGGCAATCATCAACGGCCGTGCCGGCATCACGCGCGCCTACCGCACCGGCCGCGGGCGAATCTACGTCCGCGCCCGTGCCAGCGTCGAGGGCGTGGGGTCCGGTAAGGAGTCCATCGTCATCACCGAGATTCCCTACCTCGTCAACAAGGCGCTGATGATCGAAAGGATCGCCGGACTCGTCAAAGAGAAGCGCATCGAGGGCATCACCGAGATCCGCGACGAGTCCGACCGCGAGGGGCTGCGCGTGGTGATCGAACTGCGCCGCGGCGAGAACGGCGAGGTGGTCCTCAACAACCTCTATGCGCAGTCGCAGTTGCAGACCGTTTTCGGCATCAACTGCGTGGCCCTGGTCGACGGCCAGCCGCGCACCGTCAACCTGCACGGGATGCTCGATGCATTCCTCAGGCACCGGCTCGAGGTCGTCGTCCGGCGCTCGGTCTACCTGCTCCGCCGGGCACGAAGTCGCGGCCACATCCTCGAGGGACAGGCCGTCGCCCTCGAGAACATCGACACCGTGGTCGAACTGATCCGCGCATCGCCGACGCCGGCGGATGCACGCGCGGCGTTGATGGGCAGAGGCTGGCCGTCCACGTCGATCGCGGCGTTGCTGGAACGAACCGACGCCAACGCATGCCGCCCCGAAGACCTCGGCGATGAGTTCGGTCGCCGCGACGACGGCCTCTACTACCTGTCCGACGAGCAGGCGCAGGCGATCCTGGACCTCCGCCTGACCCGCCTGACAGCGCTGGAGATGGACAAGCTACTCGAGGAGTACGGCGAGGTCCTCGCCGAAATCCAGGAACTGCTCGGGATTCTCGCTTCCGAGGAACGCCAGAAGTCGGTCGTCCGCGAGGAACTCGAGGATGTGCGCGAGCGTTACGGCGACGACCGGCGCACCGAGATCTTAAGTTCCCAACTCGACCTGACCGACGAGGATCTGATCACCGAAGAGGACGTCGTGGTGACGGTGTCGCACCGCGGCTACGCGAAGACGCAACCGATCGCGGTCTACCAGGCCCAACGCCGCGGCGGAATGGGACGTTCGGCTACCGGCTTGCGCGACGAGGACTTCGTTGAACACCTCCTCGTTGCCAACAGCCACGACACGCTGCTGTGCTTCTCCGACACAGGCAAGGTCTACTGGCTACGCGTATTCCGCATCCCGCAAGGCACGCGCAATGCCCAAGGCCGGCCACTGGTCAATCTGCTGCCGCTGGCGCCCGACGAGCGCATCACGGCGATCCTGTCGTTGCCGAAGGATCTGGACCTGTCGCCACCGACCAACGACGTAGACGACGACCCCGGCCTTGAAGAGGACGCCCAGGACGAGTCGAGCCACGCGTACGTGTTCATGGCCACGGCCAACGGCACCGTGAAGAAGACAGCCGTGGAACGTTTCTCCCGACCACGCAACAGTGGCCTGATCGCCTTGGCGCTCGAACCCGGAAACACGCTGGTCGGCGTTGCCATTGTCGACGCCGACAGCGACGTCATGTTGGTCGCCAGCACGGGCAAGGCGGTGCGCTTCAGGACTGCGGCGGTGCGGGCGGTGGGGCGCACGGCACGTGGCGTTCGTGGCATTCGTTTGGCCGACGGACACCGGGTCATCGCGCTGATCGTACCCGAGCGAGGCGGCGCGGTACTCACGGCGAGCGAAAACGGGTACGGGAAGCGCACGGCCATCGAGGAGTACCCCGTCAAGGGACGCGCCGGCCAAGGGGTCATCGCCATGCAAACGGGGGGACGCAACGGCGACCTCGTCGGCGCCGTCCAGGTATTCCCGGGCGACGAGATCATGCTGATCAGCGACCAAGGCGTGCTCGTGCGCACGCACGCGGACGACATCTCGCTTTCCGGTCGCAATACCAAGGGCGTGCGCCTGATCCGGCTGCCAGGCGACGCCAAGCTCTCCGGCCTGCAGCGCATCGACGAGTCCGTCAACGGCGACACCCCGGCGGAACCCGAAACAACGCATTGACGATGCGGGCCTACAACTTCTCGCCCGGCCCAGCCGCGCTGCCGGACGCGGTCCTCGAACGCGCCAAGGTCGAGTTCCTGGACTACCAGGGCCAAGGCTTGTCGGTGATGGAAATGAGCCATCGCTCCAACGCGTTCATCGACATCGCGGAGCGCGCCGAGGCCGACCTGCGCACGCTGCTTGGCGTCGACGACGACTACCACGTGCTGTTCCTGCAGGGCGGCGCATCCATGCAGTTCGCCATGGTGCCCATCAATCTCGCCGGGCAAGGTACAACGGTCGACTACGTCCATACCGGCTCGTGGGGCTCGAAGGCCATCGAAGAGGCGAAGCGGGTGACCCAGGTCCACGTGGCTGCTTCTTCGGCGGACGGCTTCACGCACATCCCGCACACCTCGACATGGCACCCATCGGCCGATGCCCGCTATTGCCACATCACCAGCAACGAGACCATCGGCGGCGTCCAGTTTCACGACTACCCCCAAACCGAGGCGCCCCTGGTCGCCGACATGTCATCGGATTTCCTCTCCCGGGCGGTCGACGTCAAACGCTTCGGCTTGATCTACGCCGGTGCACAGAAGAACGTCGGGCCGGCAGGACTGTGCGTGGTGATCGTGCGCAAGGATTTGTGTGGACGCGCGCCGCCAGGCACGCCGCGGATCCTCGACTACGCCGTCCATGCCGAGCACGAGTCGATGTTCAACACGCCCCCAACCTACACGTGGTATCTCGCCGGCTTGGTGTTCGAGTGGCTGCGCCAATTGGGGGGCGTTACTGCCATCGCCACGGTGAACCGCCGCAAGGCAGCCAAGCTGTACGCGGCCATCGACGCGAGCAACTTCTACTCCTCGCCCGTCGCCCACCAGGACCGCTCCCTCATGAACGTGCCGTTTACCCTGGCCGACCCGGCGTTGGACAGCGAGTTCCTGGCCGGTGCGGACGAGCGGCGACTGCTCAACCTCAAGGGGCATCGCAGCGTCGGCGGCATGCGCGCGAGCCTCTACAATGCCGTACCCGAGCAGGCGGTCGACGCACTCGTCGACTACATGCAAGTGTTCGAGAAGGAGCAGGCTTAAGGCATGCCGGAAGACTTGGACAAAGTGCGCGTGCAGATCGACGCGATCGACCGTCAACTGCGGGAACTGTTGAATCAGCGCGCCGCGTGCGCGCAGGAAGTGGCCCGCATCAAGGCGGAGTCCCGGAAGGGCGAGGCGCCCGTCTACTACCGGCCCGAGCGCGAAGCACAGATCCTCGCGCGTCTGCGCGCGGAGAATCAGGGGCCGTTGCCCGATGCGCACATCGAGCGCCTTTTCCGCGAGATCATCTCCTGCTGCCTCTCGCTCGAGCAGCCGCTGACGGTGGCCTGCTTAGGGCCAACCGGCACCTACACCGAGGCTGCGGCGATCAAGCAGTTTGGCCACTTCGCGAAGCTGCGCGCACTGGCGTCCGTTGGCGATGTGTTCCGCGAGGTCGAGTCGGGAGCCGCGCACTACGGCGTCGTGGCGGTGGAAAACAGCGCCGATGGCATGGTCAAGCATACGCTCGACTGCTTCATCACCTCGCCGCTCAAGGTGTGCGCCGAGATCGAGTTGCCCATCCACCATGCCTTGCTCGTCAAACGCGGCGGCAGCGCCAACGGGGTTCGCGAGATCTGTGCGCACGAACAGTCCTTGGGGCAGTGCCGACACTGGCTCGATACGCACTACGCCACCCTGTCGCGGCGACCGGTGGCGAGCAACGCCGAGGCGGCACGCATCGCCGCCGAACAGGACGGCGTCGCCGCCATTGCCGGCGAAATGGCCGCGGACCGCTACGGCTTGGACATACTGCACACCAACATCGAGGACCAGGCGGACAACAAGACGCGCTTCTTCGTCATCGGCAACCAGACCGTGGAGCCGTCCGGTCGTGACCGCACCTCCATCATGGTCGCAACCCGGAACGAACCCGGTGCGCTGTACAAGGTCCTTGAGCCGTTCCATCGCCACGGCATCAGCCTGTCGAGAATCGAGTCGCGACCGTCGAAGTCGTCCAACTGGAGCTACGTGTTCTTCATCGACTTCGAGGGCCACGCCAATGAGGAGGAGATCGCGGCGGTCCTCCAGGAATTGGCGAGCGTGGCGACCGATCTCAAGAACCTCGGGTCCTACCCGCGCGCTCTGTAGGTAACTCGTGGGACGATGACTGCCGCTGTCAACACCGCCATCGCCGCGCTCCATCCCTATCAGCCGGGCAAACCCGTCGAGGAACTTGCCCGCGAACGCGGCATCACGGACATCGTCAAACTCGCCAGCAACGAGAACCCACGCGGCCCCGGTCGGCGCGTTCAAGAGGCCCTTCGAGCCGGGGTCGCGGAACTGTCCCGGTATCCGGACGGCAATGGCTTCCGGCTCAAGGCCGCCTTGGCAGAGCACCACGGCATCGCGCCGGAGCAGATCACCCTCGGCAACGGGTCCAACGATGTCCTGGACCTGGCCGCCCGCGTGGCGGTCTCGCCGGGTACGTCCGGCGTCGTGGACGAACACTGCTTCGTCGTCTATCCCTTGGCGCTCGCCAGCGCAAACGGTCGCGCGGTGCGCGTACCGTCCGCGGACTGGGGCCACGACCTCGACGCCATGGCCGCCGCAGTGGACGAGACCACGCGAATCGTCTACATCGCCAACCCCAACAATCCGACCGGAACTTTCGTGGACGATTCGGCCATCGAGAGCTTCCTCGCCCGCGTGCCGCCAACCGTCTGGATCGTAGTTGACGAGGCTTACGCGGAGTACCTGGCACGCTATCCGAACGCGATCCGGCTCCTCGACACCCACCCGAACCTGATCATCACACGGACGTTCTCCAAGATCTACGGTCTTGCGGCCTTGCGCATCGGCTACAGCATCAGCTCACTGGAGTTCGCCGACCTGATGAACCGCGTCCGGCAACCGTTCAATGCCAACAGCCTCGCACTCCTGGCCGCCGAAGCCGCTCTCCATGACGCGGACTACGTCGCCGAGAGCCGCCGTCTCAATGTCGAAGGACTGGATCAGATCGAACGCGGCCTGCACGCCTTGGGCCTCGGCTGGATTCCGTCGCTCGGC
Organism: Candidatus Azotimanducaceae bacterium; assembly: GCA_965203685.1. GTDB lineage: Bacteria > Pseudomonadota > Gammaproteobacteria > Pseudomonadales > Azotimanducaceae > VXYL01. Next base: position 1,322,881 of record OZ241908.1, on the reverse strand, counting down.
AACTTCATCACCTTCGAGGCGGGACCTCGCGCCGGCGCGATCTACGACGCCATGCTCGACGACGGGGTCATCGTTCGGCCGGTGGCGAACTACGGCATGCCCAACCATTTGCGCGTGACGTCAGGACTCCCGCCAGAGAATGCGCGGTTCCTCACGGCGCTCGAACGCGCGCTCGAACGCACCGCGGTGTGAGGAGCGCCGGCGCCCCGACGAAGGCGCGTCCCTCCGGGGACGCGACCTTGCTCCTCGTTGGCACCGGCCTGGTCGGCGGGTCGTTCGCATTGGCTGCCAAGGCGCATGGCGTGTTCAGCCGCGTGATCGGCACCGACCGCAGTGCCGAGGCCCTCGACCAGGCCCTCGGACTCGGGATCATCGATGGCCGGGCCGATGCGGGCGAGAGCAGCGGCGACCGATACGACGCCGCCTGCGTGGCCGTGCCGCTCGCCGGCATCGCGTCATGTGTCCGGGACGCCGGTCAGCGGGCGGCCGTGGTATTCGACGTGGGCAGCGTCAAGGGCCCGGTGATCGATGCCCTGGAAACGCCACCGGACAACTACGTGCCGTGCCATCCAATTGCCGGGTCCGAACGACACGGGCCGACCGCCGCCGATGCCGCACTATTCACCGACCGCACCGTCGTGATGACCCCGACGGCCACCACGGCCCCATGGGCCATCGCCAAGGTGCGCGGGTTTTGGGAAGCAATCGGTGCCGATGTGGAAACCGAAACGCCTGATCGGCACGACCTGAGATTCGCCCTCCTCAGCCACCTGCCCCACTTGGTCGCGGTGGCGTTCATGGACGTGGTCGCGCGCGCCGGATCGTTTGCCGGTGCCGGGAGCGGTTTCCGCGACTTCACCCGCATCGCCGCGGGGGACGCCGAAGTCTGGCACGACATCCTGCACAGCAACGCCGAACATGTGCGGCGCTACCTCGACGAACTCATCGACGATCTGCGCACCCTCGGCGACGCCGCCGCCGAGGGCGGGCCTTCCCTGCGTCACCGTATCGAGAGCGCCAGCCGGCTACGCCGCGCCTTCGACGACAGACCGTGACCGATCAGGACAACCCTCGGGCGGCACCTGGGGACGTCCCGGTCATCGCGATCGACGGGCCGAGCGGTGCCGGCAAGGGCACCGTGGCCGCCGCCATCGCTGACCGGCTAGGCTGGCACCTGTTGGACAGCGGCGCCCTATACCGCGTCGTTGCCTTGGTTGCACGCCGGCAAGGCGTCGAACTGGACGACGGTCCTGCCCTTGCGAGCTTGATAGCGGAGTTGGACCTCGTGTTCTCGGCGCGCGGCGTGAGGATAGCGGGCGTGGACGAGACCCTGGCGATCCGCGAAGACGTGGTGGGCAGCGCCGCGTCGATGGTCGCCGCCATAGCGGACGTTCGAAGCGCACTGCTCTCCACCCAACGTGGGTTCCGCAAGCGTCCCGGCCTCGTGGCCGACGGTCGCGACATGGGCACGGTCGTGTTCCCTGATGCGACGGCGAAGATCTTCCTGACGGCAAGCACCGAGAGCCGGGCGCAACGCCGCCTGGCCCAGCTTCAGGATTTGTACCGGTTGAACGAAGGCCGGGCCGGTGGTAGGGTGTCGCGCCGCTCGCAGCCGGTCGTTCCCGATTTCGACGCTCTGCTTCGAGAACTCGAAGCCCGCGATGCGCGGGATCGGGACCGAACCGTATCGCCGTTGGTGCCCGCCCCCGATGCGCACACCGTCGATACGACCGCGATGACCATCAACGAGGTCGTTGCCGCCGTCATGGCCCATGTCGGCAAGCATGTTCCTTAGGACGGGTTGAGGAACGATCGGCGCGCGGGGACGGCAATACCAACTGACCACATAGGTGAGCAAACTAAACTAGCGATATGACGGACAACACCGAAGAAGTCGTCTCGGACTCCATGACGGACGTGGAGACGGAGAGCCCTCAGCCGGGGAGCGCGAGGGGCTTGCCCCACGCAAACGATGAACAGCCCGCGGTGGAGGATTTCGCCGCGTTGTTCGAATTGAGCCTCCGGACCATCGAGATGGATCCCGGAGCGATCGTCACCGGAACCATCGTCGACATCGACAAGGATTTCGTCATCGTCCATGCGGGGCTCAAGTCGGAAGGTGTCATCCCCCGCAGCCAGTTCCTGAACGAAGATGGCGAGTTCGCGCTGGAGGTCGGCGATCAGGTCAAGGTCGCCATGGAGACCGTGGACGACGGCTTCGGCGAAACCCGGCTGTCCCGCGAGAAAGCCCGGCGCGCCGAGTCGTGGGACATGCTCCAGGATGCCTTCGACAACGCCAAGGTGGTCAAGGGCATCCTCAACGGCAAGGTCAAGGGCGGCTTCACGGTCGACATCAACGACATCCGGGCCTTCCTCCCCGGTTCCCTCGTCGACATCAGGCCGCTGCGCGAGACCGCCCATCTCGAAGGTTCCAACCTCGAGTTCAAGGTCATCAAGCTCGACCAACGGCGCAACAACGTCGTCGTCTCGCGACGCGCGGTTCTCGAGGAGGAGAACAGCGTGGAACGGGAGGCCTTGCTCGCGTCGCTGCAGGAAGGCCAAGAGATCAAGGGCATCGTCAAGAACCTCACCGACTACGGCGCTTTCGTGGACTTAGGCGGCGTGGACGGGTTACTGCACATCACGGACATGGCGTGGCGACGCGTCCGCCATCCGAGCGAGATGGTCAACGTCGGCGACGAAGTTCCGGTGAAGATCCTGCGCTTCGACCGAGAGAAGAACCGCGTTTCCCTCGGCATGAAGCAACTCGGGGACGACCCCTGGGTGAACATCAAGCAGCGCTATCCCGAACGCGCCCGCGTCCTGGCCCGCGTCACCAATCTCACCGACTACGGCTGCTTCGCGGAAATCGAGGAAGGGGTCGAGGGACTCGTGCACGTCTCGGAGATGGACTGGACCAACAAGAACATCCATCCCTCCAAGGTCGTCGCCGTCGGCGACGAGGTCGAAGTCATGGTGCTCGACATCGACGAAGACCGGCGCCGCATCTCGCTCGGGATCAAGCAGTGCCGGGCCAACCCGTGGGACGAGTTTGCCGCGACTCATGCCATCGGCGATCGAATCCGGGGACGGATCAAGTCCATCACCGATTTCGGCATCTTCATCGGCTTGCCGGGCGGCATCGACGGCCTCGTCTACCTGTCCGACATCTCCTGGAACGAACCGGGCGAAACGGCCGTGCGCCGCTATAGCAAGGGCGAAGAGGTGGACTCCGTCATTCTCTCGATCGACCCGGAACGCGAACGGATCTCGCTCGGCATCAAGCAACTCGACCAGGAACCGTTCAACGACTACGTCGCCGTCCATGACCGCAACAGCGTGGTCACCGGCGTGATCGCGTCCGTGGAGCCGAAAGTGGCTTACGTCACCTTGGCGCCGGACGTCGAGGGCCGCCTGAAGGCGTCGGAGATCAACATCGACCGGGTGGAAGATGCGCGTTCTGCGCTAACGGTGGGCGAGGAGATCAGCGCCAAGATCATCGGCGTGGACCGCAAGAATCGCACTATCAACCTGTCCATCAAGGCGCGCGACCAGGACGACGAGCGGCAAGCGCACAAGGAGTATCGCCAGCAGGAAGACGATCGGCCCGGGCCGACGACACTCGGCGATCTCATCAAGGCGCAGATGCGGCGTACAGGCGATCCCGAAGACTCCTAAGGCGCGACGCCCGCCACTCGCGATGTGGACAGGGGTGGCATCCATCGCTTCGTGGTGATCGGGGTTGTTCTTTGTCGCCGCTCAAGTTAGTTTGACCGCCCCCGCTTGGCGGCTTTACCCATGACGAAGTCGGAACTCATTGACAGGATTGCCAAGAACGAGCGCGACCTGACGGGGACCGACGTGGAGTTGGCTGTCAAGACCATCATCGACGAGATGACCAGTGCGCTCGCCCAGGGCGAGCGCATCGAAATCCGCGGCTTCGGCAGCTTCGCACTGCAATACCGGGCGCCCCGGGTCGGCCGCAACCCGAAAACCGGTGAGGCCGTCCACCTCGGCGCCAAGTACCTGCCCCGCTTCAAGGCCGGCAAGGAACTGCGCGAACGTGTCAATGCGGGTGCCAAGCACACCGGACCGTCGCACGATCGTTAGGCGTTCCTGAGCCGGTCACGCGCCTAGCGTTCTTGAGCAGCGCCGAACTGAGCAGATGAGCAAAGTTTCGTGACAACGGTGGGAGAATGCGGAGCATCGGACCGCTTGCGGTCCGCCTCGATCGCGTCGCGCCAGCGATGCGCATTCTGAAAGGTCTCTGCATCGTCGCCGTGGGCTTGGTCGTCGTAATCCTCGGCGGCGTGCTCTACGTCGATAACCACTCGCCGGTCGCACTGCGCCTGCTCGACCGCGAGAGCCCGGCGCTGCCGGTGTTCGTCTGGCTCTACGCCGCGTTCGCGACCGGCGCAGTCGCCGGATTCGCCCTGTGCTTCTTCGGCTTCGTCCGCGGCAAACTCGAGCAGCGTCGGCTGCAACGGGCGCTGCGCGACCAGGGTCGTGAGCTCGACCGTCTGCGCGACGGCACGCCGCAGCCCTGATGGTCCGACCCGGCCAAGTGGCATCCGGCCTACACGACAAAACGCTGCAGTCCTACAAATCGTCGGGCGTTTGTCCTACATAATTCCCGAATTCCTGTCTTTAAGGTCGTCTCCACACACACCAACGGAGACCACCAATGTCAATGATCCGAACGCTGCTAGCGCTGCTAGCCATCGCTGTTTCGAGCGCCGTCCAGGCGCAGGCTCCCGCCTCCGGCGGACCGCCGATGCAGGTCAACGTCAACACGGCCGATGCCGAGACCATCGCCAGCGTGCTGAGCGGCGTTGGGCTCAAGAAGGCGCAAGCGATCGTCAAGCATCGCGAGAACCACGGGCGCTTCGACGCGGCAACCGACCTTGTCAAGGTCAAGGGCATCGGTGAAGCCACGGTGTCAAGGAACGCCACCAAGATCGTCGTGAGTTCCGAAGGCCAGACACCCGACAAGCCGGTCAAAGCCGAGCAGCAGGAGTAGGTGACGTTGGCGAGCGGCGGTCCTTGCTTGGGTTCGGCCAGGGCCCGCCAAGCGTTGTCGGCACAGTAAACTTAGCTCGACCGGAGAGATGGACAGCCAAGAATACTAGTGTCCGGCGCCTCGGCCCACCACCTGTTGGTCGCAGCATCGGCGTTGATCGCCGCCGCCGCGGCCACCGCCGTCATACGGTTCGCTGCGATTCGGCTCGGCTTGCTGGCCGAGCCGAATCTGCGCAGTTCGCACGCAACGCCCACCGCCACCGCGGGGGGCCTCGGCTTCATCCTGCCCGTTGTCGGTTTCCTGATCCTGTCGATGGACGACTATCCGCCTGCGCTGGCTCTCGCGACGGCAGGAGTCGCCATCGCGCTTGTTGGTTTCCTCGACGACGTCAAGGACCTGCGCCGGGACGTCCGGCTCGTGGCCCACCTGGCCATCGCCACCGGCTGCGTGGCGTTACTCACCGATGAACCCCTGCTGGTCACCGCCGTCCTCATCCTCGGGCTTGCCTGGTGGATCAACCTGTACAACTTCATGGACGGCATCGATGGCATCGCCGCGTGCCAGTGCGCCATCTATGCGGGCGGTGTACTCGTCATCGGCGAACCAGCGTATTCGGCCTCGTTGGCATGGGTACTACTCGCCGCAAGCATCGGGTTCCTGTGCTTCAACTGGGCTCCCGCCAAGATCTTCATGGGCGACACCGGGAGCGGTTTTCTCGGTGTCGTCACGGGCTCAATGGCGCTCGTGCTATGGCAGAGCGGTGAACTGCCCGCTGTCGCCAGCCTGATCCTGCTGGTAGGATTCTGGTTCGACGCGAGCTACACGTTGGGCGTGAGAATCGTTACCGGACAACCCTTCACCGACGCGCATCGTACGCACCTCTACCAGATTCTCTCCCGTCGCTTGGGACACGGTCCCACGACCGCCCTGTTCAGCGCGCACGCCGTCGTGTGGCTGGCACCGCTCGCTGCACTCTCGGTGGCGTTCCCCGCGTGGCAAGCGGCCTGGCTGGCGGCGGCCTGCGTGCCCCTAGCCTCTGCCTGCGTCGTGTTCGGGGCCGGAGCGCGCCATGCTGATTGACGCGGTCGAGGGCTTGAGTCGGCGTCACAAACAAGCCATCGCCATGGTGATCGACACGGCCATGCTGCCACTGCTCTTGGCCGCGGCACTGGTCATGCGCCACGGCCACTGGAACCTGGACTGGCCTCAGTTCTGGCCAGCCTTCGCCGTCACGCTGGTGGCGGTGCCGTTGTTCGCCAAGATCGGGCTGTACCGCCACATCATCCGCTACATGGGCTCGCACGCTCTCCTGGTCATCGTCTACGGTGTTGCGATCCCGCCCGTTTTGCTGTTCGCGGTCGCGTTCATGGTCCGCCTCGAGGACTTCCCACGGACCGTTCCCTTCTACTTCGGTTTGCTTACTTTCGTCTACCTCATCGGTACGCGGTTCCTAGTGCGCTACTACGCCGACCGGGTGGTGCGCAACGACCAAGCGCGTAAGGCCGTGGCAATCTATCGAGCAGACGAAGCCGGCGCCTATCTGGCCTACCTGCTCACCCGGCATCGGGAGTACCGTCCCGTCGCCTTCATCGACGACGACCCACACCACCACGGCCACGCCATTCACGGAATCAGGGTCTACCCGGTCACGGCTTTGCCGCGGCTCGCCGACGAACATGTCCTCGACCAAGTGCTCGTGGTCGCCCCCTCCTCACCGGAGGAACGGCGGCGCATCATCCAGATGCTCGAACCGTACCCTATCCACGTCCGCCTCGTTCCCAACGTCGATGCCATCGTCACTGGCGATAGCCCGACGGCAAGCATCCGCGAAGTCGATGTCAGCGACCTGCTCGGCCGGGATCAGGTGGCGCCGCTGCCGCACCTAATGCGTGGTTCCGTCAGTAACAGGGTCGTCCTCGTGACCGGCGCAGGCGGTTCTATCGGCTCGGAGCTTTGCCGCCAGATTCTCCCCTTGAGCCCGCAAGCACTCGTCATCCTCGACCAGAGCGAATACGCCCTCTACCAGGTCGAGAACGAACTCAAGCGGGTCCGCGACCGCGAGGGCTACGCGGCCCATGTCGTCGCCGTCCTCGGGTCCGTTCTCGACGGGCCCTTGATGGAACGGACCATGCGTGGCTACGCAGTGGACACCGTTTATCACGCCGCCGCCTACAAGCACGTGAACCTGGTCGAAAACAACGTGATCCAGGGCATCAAGAACAACACCTTCGGCACCTTGCGGGCGGCGGAGGCGGCGCTTAAGGCGGACGTCGCGGACTTCATCCTGATCTCGACGGACAAGGCGGTGCGTACGCGCAACGTCATGGGCGCGAGCAAGCGGCTTGCAGAAATGGTTCTGCAGGCGTTCCAGCAGCGCACCGGCCGGACCCGTTTCTCGACGGTTCGCTTCGGCAACGTCCTGGTCTCGTCGGGCTCGGTCGTGCCGCTGTTCCTGGAGCAGATCGACAAAGGCGGTCCCGTCACGGTGACCCATCGCGACGCGACCCGTTACTTCATGACCATCTCCGAGGCCGCCGAGCTTGTGCTGCAAGCCGCCAGCATGGCCACCGGTGGCGACGTCTTCGTCCTCGACATGGGCGAGCCCGTCAGCATCCTGGAACTCGCCAAGAAGACGATCAGGCTGAAGGGCTACAAGGTGCGCGATGAAACGACGCCGCACGGCGATATCGCGATCACCTTCACCGGCCTTCGCGCCGGCGAAAAGCTCAACGAGGAACTGCTCGTGGGCGACACGCCGCTCGGTACCGAGCACCGCAAGATCATGCGGGCCGTGGAATCCCACCTGCCATGGGACGAACTGGAGCCGGCGTTGGCCAACCTCGAGAAGGCGTGCGACACCTTCGACTACGACGCCATCAAGACCTTCATCGAGGGCCTGCTCGAGGGTGCCGACCTCGCACAGCAACTTTTCCGCCTGCCGGCACGCGCCAACGTCCTAGCCCTCCCCGAACGACCGACCGCCGGGGATAAGCGACCGCGGTCGTAAGGCGTCCCTCCCAAAGGGGCTACCGGGCGCCAAGAGCCGCGTTGCGTCCCGCTTCGCGTCCGAACACCGCACCGGACGTCAGCCCAGTCCCCCCCGGATAGTTGAAGTAGAACAGCCCGCCGACCAATTCGCCCGCAGCATAGAGACCCGGGATCGGCGCACCCTCCTCGCTCATCACGCGCGCCGCCTGGTCGACGGCAAGGCCGCCGAACGTGAACGTGATGCCGCAGGTGACGCCATAGGCCTCGAACGGCGGCGTGTCCAGGCGATTGGCCCAATTGGATTTCTCGACCCGCAAGCCACGCGTGCCACGACCGTCCTTGACCGTCGGATCGAAAGGCGTCGAGGTGTCCACGGCGGCGTTGTATCGCGCGATCTCCCCGACCAAGCCCTCGCTGTCGACGCCCTCCATCTTGTCAGCCAATGCCTCCAGCGAGTCGGCGGTGACCTTGGTAACGCGCCGGATCCGGTATTCGTCCCGCAGCAGGTGGCTCACCTTCGCATCGAAGATCTGCCAGGCACATTGACCCGGCTGGTTGAGTACCTCGCGACCGTAGCGCGCATAGGTGTAATTGCGGAAATCCGCACCCTCGTCCACAAAGCGCTCGCCCGCCAAGTTGACCATCACGCCAAACGGGTAGGAGTGCTTCTGGAAGTTGTCTCCCACATCGAGATCGCCGAACTCCGGTGCGTTCATATCCCACCCGACGGCATGGCACCCCGAGTAGTTGCCCCTCGTGGCGGCGCCCACGTCGACCGCCATGCGAATGCCATCGCCGGTGTTGAAACGCGTGCCACGCACCTTCGCGAGGTCCCAAGGCGGCCCGAGATAGCGCGTACGCCACGCCGGGTTCGACTCGAAGCCGCCGCAGGCGAGGACGACCGCGTCGCCACGGATCGCCTCCGACCCGGTACGGACTTCGAGTCCCCGGGCAGTGGTCGCCAGCGCCGTCGCCCGCACGCCGTAGCGCACGTCAACGCCCGCCGCCGTCGCGATCTCGGTCAGCGAATCCACCAGCCCCGGCCCGCCGCCCCATGCTTCCACGGTGAGCCCACCCCAGAACCGTACCTTGCCGTCGACCTCGAACGACTGCCGGCCATACAGCGGCAGGAAGCGTACGCCCTTGTCCCGCATCCAGCACAAGGTCTCGAAACTCGACTCGATCAGCCGCTCCGCTAGGTCGGGATCGGTGCGGTACTGCGTGACGCGCCCCATGTCGTCGTAGAACTGCTCGCGGGTGTACGCGCCGAAGTCGCTGCGCGCGACCTCGCCGTCTGTGAGATCCGGCATCAGGTGGCGGAGATCGTCGACGCCCGCGTAGACGGTGCGCATGGCACCCGCCGTGAACCGCGAGTTGCCGCCCCGCAACGCGAACGGCGCTCGTTCAAGCAGCGTCACGTCGGCCCCGGCCTCGCGCGCCGCGATCGCCGCGTTCAGGGCGGCATTGCCACCCCCGACGACAACGACATGGGTCACCCGACGACACCCCGCGCCTTCAGGGCGGCAATGGACGGCTCGTCGTAGCCCAGTTCCGCGAGCACCTCCGCCGAGTGCTCGCCCAGGCGCGGCGGCGGTCGGGTCGGCGTCGCAGGTTCGGCGTCCACGGTGAACCCTGCACCAAGGAATCGCAATTGGCCACCCGGTACGCCCGGCACGTTGGCGAGTTCCGCGATCGTCCCGCGATGCGCGAGCTGCGGGCTCTCGACTGCGCGCGCTGGACCTTTCAGCTGCCCGCACGGCACACCAGCCGCGCGGATGGTCGCTTCCCAGCGCGCCGCGGTGTCCGTTAGGTAGTGGGACGCGAAGATCCGCCGAAGCTCGACACGATTGGTCCTCGCTGCCGGCTCGGTGGCGAAGCGCGGATCTGCCAGCAGGTCCTGGCGGTCGAGGGCGTTGGCAAGCCGTTCGAACAGGCGGTGGGTGTTGGCGTTCACGAGCAGCGTGCCGTCCTTGGTCTCGAATGTCCCGGCTGATCCCGCCTGGGCAAGGGGATTGGGTCCCACCCGGCTGGCAACCTGACCAGTCGCCAAGAAGTTGTAGTAGTTGAGGCCCATGAGCGCCATCGACGACTCAAGCATCGAGACGTCGATGAACGCCCCTTCGCCCGTACGCTGGCGGCGCAGCAAGGCGGCGAGGATCGCCGAACTGGAGACCACGGCCGTGCCAGAGTCCGCGATGGCAAAGCCCACGCGCACCGGCTGCTCCTCCGTGCCTGTCGCCATGAACATCCCGGACTCGCCCTGGATGAGGTGGTCGTAGGCCGGCCGGTCGCTATCGGGGCCGCTTTGCCCGTACCCGGAAATCGCGCAATAAACGACGTCGGCCTTCAGGTCTTTGACGGCCTCATAGCCGATGCCAAGCCGATCCGGTGTCCCGGGCCGCATGTTGTGTAGCACCACGTCAGCCGTCCGGACCAGCCGGCGAACGGCTTCCAAGCCCTCCGGTTGCTTGAGGTCGACGGCCAGCGAGCGCTTGTTGGCGTTCTGTCCCAGGAACGCCGGCGGAAGGCCTTCGGGGTGCCCGGCCCGCAACTGGTCGCCCGACGACGGCGACTCGACCTTGATGATGTCGGCACCCATCAAGCCGAGTTGATAGGCGCACAGCGGACCGGCGTGAACGTGCGTGAAATCCACGACGCGGATGCCCTCGAGGAGATCCACGCCCGCCGGAGAGCCCTCAGCCGGGGAGCGCGAGGGGCTTGCCCCTCGCATGGAAGATTGCTCGGGCATAGGGTTGCTGGCCAGAACTGTCGAACCGCCAAGCTTACCCCGGTAGAGCGGCTACAATCGGCCAACGCCCGTCGGGTGCAACCGCAGTCAGGAGGAGTCATGCGCGCGGAGACGATGCTGTTCGTGAAGGACGTGGAGGCCACCTCCAAGTGGTACCAGGACGTCCTCGGCATGCAATCGGGCCATGGCGGCCCGGAATACGAGATGCTAATGGACGGCGACACGCTGCTCCTGCAGCTCCACCAACTCGACGCCGACCATGACCACGGCGTCGGCCTTTCGTCACCCGTCGGCAATGGCGTACTCGTCTACATCCATGTGCCGGACGCCCACAAGGCCTACGAGCATGCCAAGGCGCTCGACGTGCCGATCCTGGCGGAACTCCAATACAACCCGCAGGCGGGCATGACGGAGTTCACCGTCCGCGACCCCAACGGCTATGCCATTGGCGTGTGCAAGTCCAAGTGGGGTTGACCGTTGGGCGCCCTGACGGATGAGGACAAGTTCCTGTTCGACCTGCGGGGCTTCCTCGTCGTCAAGAACGTCCTCTCGCTGGACGAATGCGAGGAACTCATCAACCTCGCCGACGACGTGTGGCCGCGCCAACCGGACGACGGCCCGTACCGACGCTTCAACGGCATTTCGGCTTGGGGGCAGCCCTTCGTCGACCTCATGGATGACGACCGCCTCTTGCCGTACCTCGTCGAGCTCGTCGGCAGCCGGCTGCGCATCGACCACGACTACTGCATCTTTATGCGGGCCCACGCCTCGCGGAACACGCTGCACGGCGGCCCGTGGCGCTACGAGTCCGACCATTGGTACCGCTACCACGACGGCGTGATGCGCAACGGCCTGACCGTCGCGACCTGGAACCTGAGCGACGCGCCGGCCGGCGCCGGAGGCTTCGCCTGCGTTCCGGGCAGCCACAAGTCGAACTTCCTCAAGCACATGCCGCGGGACGTGGCGCGCTTCGAGCGGGCCGTGGACTGGGTCGTGCAGCCGCCGATGTCAGCGGGCGACGTGTTGATCTTCACCGAGGCGCTGATCCACGGCACGGCGACCTGGACGGCCGGACACGAGCGCCGCACCTTGCTCTACAAGTACAGCCCGCCGCACTCGACCTGGGCCAAGACCCCCTACGATCCTGACGATTTCCCAGAGGCGACGCCGCGGCAGCGGCGGCTGATGGCACCGCCGTCCGTGGAGGCGCACGCACCGGTGTTGGAGGACCGTTGAGCGGGTGAAAGCCGCCGCGCTCGCGATTGGCGGATGCATCCTCGGCGCCGCGATCGTGATGTCGTGGCATGCCATTGCGCCCTCGGAGCGCGCCAGCGTCCAGCCAAGCCCACGGGCTCCCGCGCAGACGCTCCCGGAAACACCTATCAGCCGGACCACCGTCGCGCCGACGCCACCGAGCTTGGCGGAAGTTGCCGCGCTAGCCGACGACTTTGAACGCAACAAGGCGCTGTACGAACTCGTAGCCAGTTCTGGTCGAGCACAAGTCGAGGACCTCCTGGACCAGACAATCGACCTCCCGCCATCGCTGCATAGGCACGATATCGTCCGCGTGCTGTACGTCCGCTTCGCATCCATCGACCCCACGGCAGCCCTCAAGCACCTGCTCGGTTCCCACCACCAACCGCGATCATCGCTGACCGCCGTTTTCCGCGTCTGGGCCCACACAGACCTCGACGAGGCGGTTCGTCGCGCCGCGACCCTCGACCAACCCGAGAAAGGCGTAGTCGCGCGGGCGTTCTTCGACATGGACATGCCGGCCTGGCAGCGGCAGGACATCGCCGAGCAACTCGACGCTGAGACGACGCTCGCGCAAATCCTGGCCCGCGAGGAGTTGGCGTCCGGCACCCCGGAGCAGGCCTTCGCGAACGCGCTGGCGAGTGCGCCGGGACCGCAGCGTCAGCGGCAACTCAGCATCGCCATCCAGGCCTGGGCAGCGAAGGATCCAGAAGCCGCGCTACGCGCTGCCAGCGAGGTCGGCGGCGACAGGGGCCGCTATCTGAGCGGCAGCGTCCTGGCCGAATGGGTCAAGGCGGATCGTCCTGCCGCCCTCAACTGGCTGTCGCTCCAAGATCCGAGCCGGCGCACGAAAATGCTGGCGTCAACCATGGCCAGGGCCATGGCGGAAAGCGGCATCCCGGAGGCACTCGATGCCCTGGAGGATATCCCCGGCTGGGCTCGGCAGAATGCACAGCAGGCCATCCTGCACCGTTGGCTGGCCATCGACCCGGCAGCGGCGGTCGCCTGGATCGACTCTTTGCCTTTGGCCGACCAACAGGCACTAAGCTTCTCCGTGGCACACGGGTACTCCAATCGCGATCCCCGCGGCGCCTTCAACTGGGCGATGTCGGCCGACCCCAAGATTCGCGAGCGGCTTCTCAGATCGGTGTTCATTGCAATCGACGATACGACCGTCGCCGAACAGCTTTTCCGCAGCATTGACGATCCGGAGCTGCGCACCGACCTGGCGCATGCCCTGTACCTCGGACGCGGCGACGGCGATCCAGTCGACACCTTGCGGTGGGCGACGACATTCCAGGGCGACGTTCAGGACCAGCTGAGATCCTACATCTTCACCGATTGGGCGAAGACCGACCCCGACGCCGCCGTTCGCGAGGTGCTCCGGCAACGAGACCCACGCATTCGGGACCGCATCGCTACGGATGTGATCTCCGGGCTTCTTCAGGCGTTCAACGTAGCGGCAGCGGAACGACTTTTCCGAGGGATCGACTCCGCGGAAGCGCGTATGGACGCCGCGCAGAACCTCTACCTCTACTTCATCAGAACCGACGCCGATCCCGACAAGGCGGCCTACTACGAAGCGATCTGGCTCGCCAGGTTCGACCAGTGACGCACGCTTGAGAATATGCCAGTCTGGCAAGTACTGCATCGCCTTCACGAAAAAGGGGACACACGCGCCATGGCGAACATTGCGAACAAGCGCTCACACAGAAGGATTCTCCCCGTGGTCATGCTTGCGATCGGCTTGACCCTCGGGTTGCTCTGGCCGAGTGCGGCCCAGGAGCAATCGTCACCCCCAGCGGCAGAACCGCTCGCCTACGTGCTGGTCAGCGGCCGCGTCATCGACGACACCGGGCTCGAGGCCTACGGCGAGGCCGCGGGACCGCTTGCGCAGGCGGCGGGCATCAACGTGGTGGCGCGCGCCGAGACGGCGAACGTGCAAGTGATGGAAGGCGAATGGCCGTACACCGAGGGCTTCGTCGCCATCGAGACGTTCCGGTCCATGGAAGAGTTCACGGCGTTCTGGAACTCGCCTGGTTACCAAGAGGCGATTGGGCTGCGCGAAGGGAAGGTCGAACTGGACTTCGTCGTCGCCCTGGAAGGACTCCCAGGCTCCCCTTAGGCTCCGAAGCCGTAGAGCCTTGCCGCGTTCTCGCAAACGATCTTGCGCCGGATCGTCTCCGGGACGTCCGCAAGCTCGCGCGCGATGAACTCTTGCGAGTCCGGCCAGACACCGTCGGGGTGCGGGAAGTCGCTGCCCCACATGACATTGTCCTCGCCGAGGATGTCGAGTAGACGGATGCCGATCGGGTCGCTCTGGTAGGTCGCGTAGCACTGGCGGTGCCAGTAGTCGGACGGCTTCATGGTGAGCGTCAGATCCTTGAACTGGTCTTCCCACTCCAGGTCCATGTGCTCGAGGATGTACGGGATCCAGCCGATTCCGCTCTCGCCGATCACCAGCTTCAAGCCCGGGTGGGCCTCAAGCACGCCGCCGTAGATCGTCTCCATGATGATCTTCGACATGGCAAGCTGAAAGCTCGTGATGTGTACCGCGAACGCTTGTCGGCGCTGCAGGTGCGCCATGGTGTCGTAGTCGTAGTCCATGCGCGGGCCAATGGTGTGGTAGTGCACGGGCAGCGCCGCCTCTTCCGCCGCCGACCATAGCGGCTCCCACGACGGGTCGAACAGGGGTGCCATGTCGTGCGTATTGGCCACTTCGATGCCACGTAGCGCGCCCCGCTTCGCAACGCGCTCCACTTCACGGACGGCCGCCTCCACATCGTGGCTGGGGATCGTGGCGAGGCCCGCGTAGCGATCCGGGTGCGTGGCGCAGAAGTCGGCCAGCCAGGCGTTGTAGATGCGCATCATCTCGTCCGCCGCGTCGTTGTCCCCCAAGCGCATCGCTGCCCCGAGGATCCCGTAGAGCACCTCGCCCTGGACACCGTCCAAGTCTTGATCCTTGAGACGCAGATCGGGTTCCGTCAAGCGCCGGATACCGCGCTCGCCGTCCCGGTAGAGCCCCTGTTCCGCCATGCGGTCCGAACGGTGGATCTGCCCCGGCACGTAGCGCCGACCCGCGGACCCCATCCCGTTCTGCAGGCCGAACTGCGCGCCGTTGCGGCTCACCCAGTAGCGCCCCTTCTCGGTCTCGGCAACGTAGGGCATGCGGTCCTTCAGGTCCGCACGCGCTTCGTTCGCGAACAAGTCCTCGGGCAGCCACGGCAGGTCGATGTGGCAGTCCGCCGAAATGACACGGTAGTCCATGGGCTCCTCCCTTGAAGGCGGTAAGATTGTCCGTCATTTTCACTTCAACGTCATTCCATGCGCGCCTTGACCGCCATCGGATGCACCGGGCTCGCGCTCTGCGCGTGCATGCCCCTCAACACCAACGTGCCGCCGAGCTTCGATCTCACTGGCCACTGGGTACTCGACGATCTGGCGAGCGATGCGCCGCTTGACCTCGACGCGATCCGGCGGCGCGAGGACCGCAAGGTCGCGCGCGGGCGTCAGTCGAATCCCGGCGGATCCGCCGCGTTCGTGCTGCAGGACTTCCCCGTGCTCAATGCCACACAGATGCGCATCGAGCAGGACTCGGCCTCGATGGGCATCCGCTATGGCGACGACGTGTACCGCGACGTGTCCTGGGGCGAGCGCGAGCGGGACTTCTGGTCCGTGCGCGCAGGGTGGCAGGATGGCTCGCTCGTCATCCGCTCCACGCGTGGCGGCACCAGGGGCACCGAGATCCTCGTTCTCGAGAACGCCGGCGAGCGGTTGCGGATCACCGTCCGGGTAGAGACCGAGGGCGAGGACGTTCGGGCCGTGCGCGTTTTCAATCGGCAATAGCGAGTATCTGCAAATCGCTCACGCCATGAGCGATATTCGCCAACGTCATGGTCGCTAACGCGAATCTCCCACGCTTCGTGGGAGCCTGCTCGACCGCGCATCCGCGACATCACCGGTCTGCAGCTCTTTCTAGAGGAGTATGGTGACCGCTTTGTCGCTGGTCTGCTCCTACACGCTGGCAGCCAGGTCGAGTGGCTCGCCGAGGGTATTCTGGCGGCTCCTTGGTGGCGGGTGCTCTAACGCGAACCGCGACGAGCTTGCGAACCTAGCGAATGCGTCGGCACTCGAGGTAGTAGCGCTTCTCGTGCGGTTCGCCGAGGGAGAACGTCTTGCGCGGGGTTGCGCCGTCCTCGATGACGGTCCGGAATAGGTCGTGCTTGTCCATGGCGGGCAGAAGGAACCCCACGCGCCCTTCGCCGTCCGCCAACTTAAGCAGCACGTCGTCGCCGTGGATGTAGTCGATCTCGGCGTCCGTGCGGTCCAGGAAACCGTCAAGGAAGGCGTGAAGTGTCGCAGTCGGCAGGCGATGGCGCGGCGCATCCATCTCGACCACGCCGAACTCAGGGCCTGCGACGTACGGAATGCGATGCCCGACCCCCGGATCGTGACAAGCACGACCCCATGCCTCGCGACTCGCGAACGTCCGGCGGCGGAACCCGTGTGCCGCCATGGCGGCCAGTACGTCCTC
This sequence comes from Candidatus Azotimanducaceae bacterium, assembly GCA_965203685.1. GTDB lineage: Bacteria > Pseudomonadota > Gammaproteobacteria > Pseudomonadales > Azotimanducaceae > VXYL01. The sequence goes on along the minus strand of OZ241908.1, from coordinate 1,306,336 downwards.
GGGCGGGACATCCTCGACGAGCCGGTGAATCGGCTCGAAGTCAAGCGCTTCGTCGTGGACGTTCACGAGTTCGACGAGCGCGTAACGCCCTGGGTGGTCGGGCGGCACGGTGGCCCGGATCTTCTCCCAGACGGCCTTCGCGGCCGCGAACGAATGGTTGCCGTCGCCCATCGCGTAGATGAGCGGCGGCTCGCCGGCGCGAAGGGCGGCCAGTCGGCTGGCCACCCCATCGATCAACGCAACGTCGTTCACGTGCCAGCCGCGTAATCGACCGCCGCCCTGCATGAGCTCGAAGTCGTACGCTGGCACCAGATCGCTTTGGAACAACGGCTCGATCACGGTCCGTCCGGGATCGTCGATGAGCACCATGATGTGCGGCGACTCCAGGGCCGCCTCCCGACGCACCGCGATACGGGCCGGCAAGCGGTTGCGATCCGTCCCCTCCGTGCTGCGAACCAATTCCTGCGCGCCCGGTCGGTAGTCGAAGGCGTCGAGGTCGAGGGCGACAACAAGCCCTCGGCGCGGCACCGGACGACCGACAGAGCGTTCAACGAGCATGAATCCGGGTGGCTTCGGCTCGAGGACGCCGCTATCGACGTACTCGACCATGCGGGCGTTGATCTGCGCCGTCGCCGCGGCACGGTCGGCGCGGCCCAGTTGCGCCTCGGGGAGGATGAGGTGGAGTGTCGACGGTCGATCGCCGACGAGGCGCGCGGTCTGCTGCCAGTAATCGGGCTGGGACGTGTACTGATCGCAGGCGACCACCGACCAGGACTCCATGGGGATGTCTGCCCGGGGCAGCAATAGCGTCGGCACATGCAAGCCGATCTCCGGAAAGTAGCGTTTCACGCGACCTAGAGAGCCAAACCAAAGCGGGTGCTGTATGGTAAGCGGTTTAGGCTAGTCGAGTTGCTTAAAGGAGGGAGGGCAATGGCTTACGACTTGGTCATCGAGAACGGCACGGTCGTGGACGGCACCGGCGCCCCTGGCTTCGCCGCCGATGTCGGCATCCGCGACGGTCGGATCGCCGCGATCGGGCGCATCACCGAACCGGGCCGGCAGACCATCGACGCGGAAGGCCACGTGGTCACGCCCGGGTTCGTCGACGGGCACACCCACATGGATGCGCAGGTGTTCTGGGATCCCATCGGCTCGTGCTCCTGCTACCACGGCGTGACCAGCGTCGTCATGGGCAACTGCGGGTTCACGCTGGCACCTTGCCGCGAGTCCGAGGCCGATCTCGTATTCCGCAACCTAGAGCGCGCCGAGGACATCGCCCGAGACGCCATGCTCGCCGGGATCCGGTGGCGTTGGGAGAGCTACCCCGAATACCTCGACGTGCTCGACAGCCTCCCCAAGGGCATCAACTACGCCGGCTACATGGGCCACTCGGCGTTGCGCACCTACGTCATGGGCCCTCGCGCCTTCGAAGAGGAGGCGAGCGAAGACGACGTCAAACGCATGGCAGCACTCGCCGTCGAGGCCGTGCGTGCCGGCGCCATCGGATTCACCACGTCGCGCTCCCCGAACCATCAGACGTCGGACCACAAGCCCGTTGCCAGCCGACTGGCCTCCTGGAACGAGGTCCGCACGATCGTAAACGCCATCGGTCGCACGGGTGCCGGCATGTTCGAGATCGCCGGCGAAGCCGTCGGTCGGGATCCCGAGCGGATCCGCGAGTACCACCTGCGCCTGAAGGATCTCGCGGTTGAGTCCGGCGTGCCCGTGACGTGGGGCCTGTTCGCGAATCGCCGCGCACCAGAGGTCTGGCGCAGCTACCTCGCCCTACTCGACGAGGTGGCCGAAGCCGGCGGACGGATGTTCGCGCAGGTGCATTCGCGCTCGCTCTGCGTCATCTACACCTTCGAATCGCACTTGCCGTTCGACACTTGGGAAGTCTGGCGCGATGTCCGCAAGCTCCCGTTGGCCGAGCAGCGCGCGAAGTTCGCCGACCCAAGCCTGAAGGCGAAACTCGTGGAGGTGGCAAGCAACCCGAGCGAACGCCACAAGCGCTACGGCTCGACCGTCAACCCGCCGGACTGGAACTGGGTCTACGTCATGGCCGGCACGGATGGCCACGACCAGAGCGTCGCGGATCTTGCCGCCGCCCGGGGTATCGCTCCCGCCGAGATGATGATCGACCTCGCCCTGGAAGAGGACTTCAAGACGCTCTTCCGCATGCCGATCAACAACGAGAACGACGCCGACGTCATCGAGATGATGAAGCATCCCCACTCCGTGGTGACGTTCTCCGACTCCGGCGCCCACGTCTCGCAGATCATGGACAGTTCACTGCAGACCAACGTGTTCAGCCAGTGGGTCCGCGAACGCGAGGCGCTGACCCTCGAGGAAGCCGTCCGCATGGTGACCGCGGAGCCCGCAGCGCGTTGGGGCCTACATGACCGCGGCCTGTTGCGCGAGGGGCTCGCCGCCGATGTTGCCGTCTTCGATCCAGCGACGATCGCGCCCAACATGCCGGAGATCGTCCACGACCTGCCGGCCGGGGCCAAGCGGTTCAAGCAAACGGCCACGGGCATCAAGGCGACGGTGGTCAACGGCGAGGTGTTGCTTGAGAACAACGAGCCCACCGGTGCAGCACCCGGAAAGCTGCTGCGCGGACCGCTCGCCGCGTAGCCGGTGTTTGTGCGCGGACGTCCGCGAACGGTTTACCGCTTGCGTCCGCATTAGGATTTTGGACGCCTCAGCGGGCTAGCTGGTCCTAAGCAACTCAGCGGTCGCGGTAAAGCCCGCGGCAGCCGCGACATCCAGCGCCGTGCGCCCAGTGGCGTCACGAGCGCCGCGATCCGCACCGGCTTCGAGCAGGACCGATACCAGCTCCGGCTTCTCGCCCCACCACGGCCGCGCCGCCGCGTGCAAGGGCGTTGCGCCCGCGCTGTCCCGGGCGCCGACGTCAGCCCCGCGCGCCAGCAGCCAGCGCACGGTCTCGACGCCTCCCTCGCGCGCTGCGACCATCGTCGACGTCGAATCACTGACGCGTTCCGCGTGGGCCGGCGACGATTTCTGCCAGATCGCTTCCACCACCTGTACCGTCCGCGAATCCACATCCGCCCCGGCGGCCACGAGCGTTTCGAGCACTGGCATCCAGCCGTAGATCGCGGCCAAGTGGATCGGTCGGTCCCCGAGCGGTGACGGCGCATCGCGATCCGCGCCGGCTTCGAGCAAGACCGAGACGATCGCGGCGGCGTCGGGTGCGTAACCGTGCGTGCACGCCGCCTGCAACGGCGACCAGTTCCCGAATCCAGCCGCTAGAGCCTCCAGTTCCCAGACGAAAAAGCTGATGCGTGGCAGGAGCCTGTTCGGATCGTCACCGATTTCGAGCAACGCGCGCACTGCGGATAGGCGGTTCTTGACTAGCGCGAAGCCCATGGGAGTCAGGTGCTCCGCAAAGGCACCGAGGTCGGCACCGGACGCCAGGCGGCGGATCTCGTCGCAGTAGCCCAATGCGCACGCGCTGTGCAAATCGCACGGCACACCTGTTTCGAGCAAAGCACTCGCGACATCGTGGTCGTAGAGCGACGCGAGTTGCAAGGCGGTCAAATCACACGACCTGTCGAGCCCCACGGCCGCACGCCCGTCGGCGTTCGCATCTAGAAGCATCGCCCGCACAAGCCTGGCATGGCCGGCACGGGCGGCCTTAAGTGTCTCCGATTCCGTCACCGGGCCACGTGACGCCGTAGCGCATCAAAGAGCCGCGCGGCGTGCGGCGAAGCCCGGCGAACGGCGTCGGAATCCAGTTCCCCGAGAATCGCGTACGAGTCTCGACCCTTGTCGTATGCCTTGCCAGCGGGCCGAGTGGCCCTCTTCAAACCACCAAGGACATCCTCCTTAGAAACTTGCTCGATCCGGGGATTCGCGGGGAGCGCCTTGGCGGCGAATCGAAGCCCGAAATGACGGGCCAAGGCGTCTCGATCCGCAACGAACCAGCTCTCCATACATTGAACCATCAGGTGGGCATGCCTAGCCGTCGCATTGCCTGGCCTATCCCAACCGTCGCGGTCCGTGAGGAGCCTCCATGTCGCTTTGCCTTCCGCGCCCGGGCCCTCGCTGTCCACCAGCAACACGGGAACCTGGGTCGCTACCGCGTTGATCCAAGCTGTCCGGAATCTCCTGAAAGCCGAACCGCGGTCCCCGCAAGGCACAACGGTCAACGCATCCGCGGGCAGACCCAGCTTACTGAAGAACGCCACGAAGCCCTTCCGGCATCTGGCCTGCAGTTGTCGCCCACCACCCCCTTCGACGTACACCCTGACGTTATTCACCACCGATTGCCGCCCAACTCGCCCGAACTCCAGAGCTCACCCAAACGGTAGTTGTCCAGCCAATGTGCCAGCACCCCTGCATCGAGCCGCTTCAGTGCCGTTGAACCGTTGTGCTTCTCGCAGACGACGACGCTCTCAGGCGTGTCCGTCAGGGCGTCGACAATCACGTCCGAATGCGTCGTGACGATCAGTTGGCAGCGTTCGGACGCCGAACGCATCAAGTCCACCAGGTCAGGAAGAATGTCCGGATGCAGCCCCAGCTCCGGTTCTTCCAAACAAATCAAGGGCGGTGGATTCGGGTGGCAGAGGGTGGCCAGAAGGCAGATGTAGCGCAGCGTTCCGTCGGACAACCGAGTCGCCGGCATGGAGACTTTGCCTTCGCGAAGGAAGGTCTGCACTGTGCCGTACTGGATGTCCACATGGTAGTCCTCCACACCATCGTAGAACGCCTGCAGGGCTTTGACGAGCCGCTCGCGCGCCTCGAATTCATGCATGAACTGGTTCAGCACCAACCCGAGATTCCTCGCATCCTCCTGAAGGAACCGGTTCGGCAGATCCGGCTTTTGCGGCTGTCGCACCGGGTGATTCCTGCCGAAAGACCACTCCCGGAACAACGCCAGCTTAGGGAGTTCGCTCGCCAGGTAGCCCAGCTCGGGATAGTCCGGGTGTCGCAGTTGGGCAAGCATTGCGGGTGGTGATCGAGTCGTTTCAAGCCAACGGAGTCCAAATCGGCCTTCGTGCCATCCGAGCGGAGGTAGACGCGGGCGCCTTCAACACTCGCCTCTGGTGCCCGCCAGTCCGCCAAGTGCTCCTCGACGACCCTGAACATGCCGCGGTCGCCAGCCAACGCCAGTCGGTATCGCAGCGCACTGTGGTCGGGCGGACCGGCCACCACGACCTCGATTTCGCCGGCTGTCGCTTCGGGCTCGCCGCGCCACAGCCATTCATCCATGCCGCCGTTCTCTGTGATGTACTCTACCAACCGACCCGGCACGGCCTTGAGGAGCGCCACGGCTTCAATGAGGTTCGACTTGCCTGCGCCGTTCGGGCCGATCAGCACGTTAAGCGGCTTCAGTTCGATCTCCTGCCCTTCGGGACCGAAGGACAGCAGGTTGCGGAGCCTTATCCGATGGATGAACACTAAGAGTCTTGCGCTTAGGCGAAAGGTTCGAGCATTCGCCTAGCCCGAGAGCGGTGCGGAATGTGACTGGACTCTTCCATCGCCGACGACCGTCGCATGGGAGACGCCATACTACCAGCGGGGGCTCGGTGGTGGTCGGTTGCGCCAAGCGACGAATCGGGCCGAGACCGCCCGATGCAAGCCCTCACGACTCCCCCCGCGAAGCCATTCCATGAACCGCAACGCCGTGGTTAGTCGTTGGGCCGCCAGTTGCCGTGGAACCCGTACGGAACCCGATGCGGCAGTTCCGCGCACGCCATCGGCCCGGCCGCCACGTTGGTCGCGTCCAGGAACACCAAGTCGCTGCGGTTGTCGCGGCCCCGATGCACGACGCTGAGCAGGTAGCCGTCGCCCTCCGGAGAGTCGGCGGCACGTGGCACGAAAACGGGTTCCCCCACCGTATCGCCGTCCGGCAGCACGTAGTCTGCGCGTGCGCCGCTTTCCAAGTCGTAGTGGACGAGGGCGTTGAAGTGAAGGCCGGACTGACCGACGTTGCCCGCGCAGTAGGCGTGCCGATAGCCGTTCAGAGCAAAGCGCTCGTCAAGGCGTGGAAACTCGGCCGGCAGTTCGTCGAGGTATCGGCGCTTGATGCCCCCGGTGTTGTCCCCGAGGTCGATGGTCCACTCGCAAAGCCGCGCTTGCGCCTTCTTCGGATCGGTCGGGCGCCCGTCCACGCGGGGAAACAGCGGCACCTCCTCGAACTGCATCATGTGCGCGACGATGCGGTTGTTCTCCGTATAGGCGTTCACCGGGTGAAACACGTAGCACGCCTCGGTGTCGAACCAGCGCATCTCCGCCACGCTGCCGTCGCGGCGCATGACGCCGAGGTGCGTGCCGAGGTCCGGGTCCCACGCCAACGGCGGCCCCCCGGCCATGGCCCGTTCCATGTTCGCCGTCACCGGAAAGACCGGAAACACCACGTGCTCGGCCGTCGCGACGAAGTCATGCATCATGCTGGCGAACGGTGCCTCGAAGCGTTCCGAGCGTGTCAGCCGGCCACCGGAGTCCACGGTCTGGTAGCTGACGTCCCGGCTGAACATGCCGGCCGCCATGTATCCGAAGAAGAGCATCTCGCCGCTCTTAGGATCGAGCTTCGGATGCGCCGTCATGGGGCCAGACAGTTGGTCGTCGAATCGCCACGGCCCGATCGTCTCGAGCGTCGCCGGGTCGACCTCGACCGGCGCATGCCCTTCCTCCAGTGCCAGCAGCCGATTGCCGTGCCAGACGATGTTGGTGTTCGCCAGCCCTTCGTCGGCGACGCCCTGCGTGAGGGGATCGTTGTCCAAGGGGTTGAACGGGTTGAACAGGCTGCGGCCCTCGCCGCGCTCGAGGGTCCATTTGCTGGTACGCACCCAACGATTCCGGTAGCGGATGCGACCGTCCTGGATCCTGAACATGTGAACCATCCCGTCGCCCGCGAACCAATGATGGTCGGCGCAGGGCGGGAACTGCGGATCCGGGCCGTTGCGGTAGTAGGTGATGTCGAGGTCGCGCGGCAACTCTCCGCGCACGATGACGTCGTCGATGTCGCATTCCATGCGGATCGGCGCGAAGTTGCCGGTGAGTTGCGGATGGTCCGGATACGGGCTGGTCACGGCACTCTCGCAGACTGTAAGCGAACGCCGACTCTAACCGAAGGTGACACCTACCGCACCGACCTGGCCAAGGCCAATATGGCCAAACAACACTTGCCTGGTGGGCGCTGCCGAGTACACTACGCGCCTCCGTTCCGCCTTAGCTCAGTTGGTAGAGCAGCTGACTGTTAATCAGCGGGTCGCTGGTTCGAGCCCAGCAGGCGGAGCCATTTTTTCGAGCGCGAACTAGAGCGACTCGATAGTTAACCCGAGGCCCCGCAGGGTGACCCTTCGGGGCCTCGTGTTCTCAAGGAGTTACGCCCCTTCCTACATCTTCCTCGATTCTCCGGTTCGAGAATTCAGTGTGGCGTGCCTTGCGCAACCATGGGGGTTGCGCAAGGGGCCCCACGATTTCGGTTACGGATTCTCCGATTCTCCATTTTCGGCGAGGAGACCCGGGCCCGCCACAAGGAGTTCCTGCGCAAGCGCATCGCCTGGCGACTTCAGGCGCGAGCCGAGGGCGACCTCTTGAGCGCCTGTGCGCGGACATCGAGGCCGGACAGATCGACTGCGTGGTGGTCTACAAGGTCGACCGTCTCAGCCGGTCGCTACTGGACTTCGCCCGCATCATGGAGCTCTTCGACCGCCACCAGGTGAGCTTCGTGTCGGTCACGCAGCAGTTCAACACGACCAGCTCGATGGGCCGGCTCACCCTGAACATCCTGCTCTCCTTCGCCCAGTTCGAGCGCGAGATCATCTCGGAGCGAACCAAGGACAAGATGGCGGCCGCTCAACGCAAGGGAAAATGGTTGGGTGGCCCACTGGTCCTGGGCTATGACGTGGACCCAAAACAAGCCCGGTTGGCATGACGCACACGCACACCGTCCCATCGCTCGCGCACTGGAGCCGCCAGCGCGCGATGTGGGCGCAGGTCGTCGCCCGGCGCGGCAAGTAGCGACCCTCCGCCGGGATCGGGAAGACAGCACCCCCCGTTTCCCCTCCCGTCAATTGGCCCGCTGGCCCGTCGACCTTTGCGGCCTCTCCTGTTTGATTGACCTATCACATGATAGGTGTATATATTGGTCTCGACGACATGCAACCGGGCTTCTCCCCGGTCGACGACATGCAGCTTTCGCCGGTCCATGCGCAACCGCGATCTCACTTGAGAGCGGCTCTGCCATGAGCAGCCAGGCGAGAGGAAGACCACCCATCGGGGCAATCACCGCTCCGCAGCGGCGCACGCTTAGCGAGCTGCGCCGCTTCATCAACCGGCGGGGGTTTCCCCCAACGCTCAAGGAACTCGCGGACATCCTCGGGATATCGGGCCCGAGCGTCCGTGACCAGGTCAATCAGCTCGTGCGCAAGGGCTACGTGAACCGGGAGTCGAGAAAAGCACGCGGGCTTACCGTTCTTCGGGAGCCGCTGGACGAAGTGCTCGCGCTGTTGGTCGTTCCCGCCGTAGTGTCCTGAGTTGCTTCACCTCGGTGAACCGTGAAATCGGACCCGAGGAGAGATTCATGAAAGGCAGAAGTATGCCCCGCTTGGTTTCAATTGGGGAGAGCGCCGCAACATCCGGCGTACTCGCTTGTCTTTAGTTCAGAAATGGAGAGGAAGAAATGTTAAGACGCATCATTGGGTTTTGCTTGATCGCCTGGATGTCACTTCTGTTTCCCGATTTCGCTTTCGCGCAAGAAGGCGAAATCGAGGAAATCGTAGTGACCGGCAGCCACATCAAGGGGATAAACCAGGCCGACCTGGCATCGCCAATCGACGTGGTTGGCCTGGAAGACATCGCCGCTAACGGCTGGTCCAGCATCGAAGACATTGCCGAAACCCTTACTTTCAATACCAGCTCTAGCGGGCGCACCGGACTGCTGTCCACTTGCTGCGGCTCGGAGCGAGGTATTGAGCTCAGAGGGCTTGGCTCGGGATCGACGTTAGTCCTGCAGAACGGCAAACGTGTCGCATCAAACGGCCAGGGTTCGATCAACGACGATATGACCAATATCAAGGCGCTAATGCCGGTAATCGCGATCGATCGTATGGAAACGCTGCTCGACGGCGCCGCGGCGATATACGGATCCGATGCCGTTGCGGGCGTTGTGAATATCATACCGCGCAAGAACTTCGAAGGGTTCGAAGTGCGCGCCGGCAGCAAGGCTATCGAAGGTTCCGGCCACTGGGAGTTCCAGATGATCACCGGGGTACAAAACGACCGGGTGCGCGGGATGGCCGCGATCGGTTTTACCCATCAGGATCCGCTAAGAAACCACGAGCGAGCGTTTAGGCTAATCAACAATACCTCCGGCAACGGCAGTCCCGGCACGTATAGGCTGCACGAGCGACCGCTCGCCGACGACGGCGTTAGCGATCTCGTGGTCAACAATAGCGAGCGCGTCATTAACTACACCCAGCTGTGGGATCAAGCCACCGACACGTCGAACCTCGACGCGGACGGGCGCATCGTGTCCGGGCCGTTTGCGGGGCAGGCGCCGGTCACCAGCCTTCGGGTCGCCGATCCGCACTGTATTCCCGGTATCGTGGAGGACTTTCCAGGCGGACGTATTATGGAGTGGAATGCCGACGGTTCCTCACCACCCACGACAGGCGACCTCGGTGCCGTCGTCCCTGGCGGCGGGCAGTTCACCCCGGCGTTTGGCGGTGCGCCTTGGGGCGTAGGCAGCTGTCGATACTCCTTTCAGCCGAGCAACTCGATCACACCTGAGGACGACATTTTGGTGGCCTACACCAACTGGGGACTCGACATCGTCCCCGGTCAGGACATCGAGCTCGAATACAGTATGAGATGGACGGAGCAGGCTGCGGAGTACACGCCGAGCGTACCGATGACCAACGGCAACCCGGTGGTTCCGGCAAGCAACCCGCTCAATCCCTTCAATCAGGACGTCCCCTGGACAGGGCGCCCGCTCGGCAATGCGTACCGATACTCACCTGTCGACGCCCGTCAGGAGGACGATTTTCAGTCACATCGCTTCGCCGTCACCTACAACCTCGACTTGGGCCAGTATCTGGAAGGGGAGATGGCCTCGACATGGGGCGCGAGCGTCTCTGGACAGTACTCGTGGGACCGCATAACGGAGCGCGACCGCGACACCCATCTGCTGCGGCTGCAGTACGCGCTGCAAGGCTACGGTGGAAGCAATTGCGATGTCCGCTTCGACGGACCCGGACCCGGTACCGCTGCGGGGACGGGTAACTGTTACTACTGGAGCCCGTTTGCTGCAGACATCTACCTCGACACGTTCGATTCGAACTCCGGCCATGCGTCGGCATTTCGGGTGGACAGTGATGGCAATGTCGTAAAAGCGACCCCCGCAGAAACCTATGATGTCATCGAATGGTTCATCGCGGACTCCGAGAGCTTCAACGAGCGTGAGCTGTACGTCGTGGAAGGTATCGCTGCCGGTGACATATTCGCGCTGCCGGGCGGCAACGCTGGGCTCGCGGTTGGCTTCCAGCATCGTCGCGATGAGTTCGAACGCTTCGATACGGCGTTTCAGGAGTCGCAGAATCAAGGCTTTTTACCGCCCCAACGCGGGGGTGAAGGTCGCCGCTCCGTGGACGCTGTCTTTGCTGAGCTCAGTATGCCGTTGCACGACACCTTAGACGTCCAGTTTGCGGTGCGTCGCGAGGAGTACAGCGGAGGGCTCAACAGCACCGACCCGAAAGCCGGTATAAAATGGAGCCCTACGGACTGGCTATCGCTGCGCGGCAGCTACTCAACGTCGTTCAAAGCGCCATCGCTGAGGTTTGCTGTCGGCACCGACAGCGAAGGTTGGGTGGAAGAGATCCGGGACCCGCTCGATCCGGTCGAGTTCTACAACAACACCGGCACGTTTAGAACGATCAGGGTCGGGAAGAACCCTGATCTCGATCCCGAGGAGTCGGAGAGCTTCAACTTCGGTGCCTCGTTACTACCCGAGTTGCCTTGGGGTGACGGCAATCACTCACTGCAGGTGGACCTCGACTACTTCACGTTCGATTTCGAGAATCGCTTTCAGATCAGGCCGTCAAGCCAGGTCGTCACTGAAGATCCGTGCGGACCGAATGTGGTTCGAGACACCGTCAACTTGATCCCCGACCCGTTGCTCGAAAACGACCCGACTGGGAACTGCGGCTCGGGTCCAGTGGGTAACGTCCTGATCGTCAAACAGTCGTACCAGAACTCGGGTGGAGTTGAAATATCCGGAGTCGACCTCGAAGCGAAGTACTCCTTCGATGTCGGCGAGACCAACGTGACGATACGCAGCCAGACTTCGATGATGCTCGACTACGACATCCGCAATACCCCGACCAGTGCCGTCATGGACGGCGTTGGTTGGACCAACGACGGCAACGCGGGGAGCCCTGTACCGAAGATACGCTCCAACTTGTTCGCCTATGTGAACATGGGTAGCCACTCGGTAAATGGCACGGTTCGCTACATCAGCAAGATGAAAGACGACGTCTTTGGCGACCGCAGCCCGACCGTTCCCGATGTCGATGCCCACACGGAGGTGGATTTGCAGTACCAGTACACCTTCGGCGATGCGGAGCAGTACAACATCGCACTGGGCGGGATCAACATATTCGACGAAGAGCCTCCGTTCCATAGGTTCGAAGGGTATGTGCTCCGAGTTCACAACCCCTTCATGCGCCAGCTATACGCAAGAGTGAAGATTTCGCTGTAGCCCGTCGCTCGAGCGAGGGCCCCAATGGGGCCCTCGCTACCCCGCCTCAACACCCGCACGTCCGTTAGCTAGAGCCTATCTAGGCACCCGAATACCTCGGCGGATCGAGATGTGTATCCGCAGACGAGCGACTGTACGATGCGCTCACGACGCTTGCAGTTAGGCGGCGACGATCCCAAATACACGTCAATGACTGCGCACCAGATTCTTAGCACCACCGGAGGGCCTCATCTGGCGCGTTCGTGCGGGTCTGATCAGTGGGTCTGACGACGCAAAGCGAGAGCGTCTCGGTCAGGCGCGAGTGACCCGAACGATCTGACCGCCGGAGGCGTGCTCGAGCAGCAGGTAGAGCTCGCCCGCTTTGCCGATCTCGACGTCTCTGATCCGGGCCAGGTTCTCGATCAGTATCTCCCGCTCGACTAGCTTGCCATCCTCGATTCGGAGCCGAATGAGGTCCGCTGCCTTGAGCGAGCCGACCAGCAGATCCCCGCGCCAGGCGGCAAAAGCGTCACCGTCATAGACCACGAATGCCGACAGGGCCACCGACGGCGTGAGATCTACCACGGGTTGCTCGATGTCCTCGAGCGACACCCCGGTGCCGTGGCGCCCATCCCAATTGACCGGTGTGCCATCGTAGTTCTGGCCTTTCGAGAAGAGAGGCCAGCCGTAGTTACGTCCGGGCAGCAGCAGATTCACCTCGTCGCCGCCCCGGGGTCCGTGCTCGGTTCCCCACAGGCGACGGGTGCGCGCATCGAACTCGAGGCCCTGCGGCGTCCTGTGGCCATAGCTCCAGGTGCTCTGCAACGCGCCGGGCACATCGACGAAGGGATTGTCCGCAGGGACTCGGCCATCGTCCCCGATCCGGTGGATCTTGCCGTGCGGCGAGGCGAGGTCCTGAATCCCGTCGTCGCTCTTATAGCCCACGCTGAGGAACACGTACCCGTCCGGGTCGAAAGCGATTCGACCGCCGGCTATCATGTCGCTCGAGGGCGAGTAGGATTCAAGCGGCGGCTGCCAGATCACTTGCTCGTCAACCCAGCGGGCGTTCTCAATGCGACCACGGATGAGCTTGACCATGGAAACCGGGCGCCCCGAGACTCGACTGGCCTCGTTGCAGCCTAGGCAGCGCTCGGTGTAGGCGAGGTAGATCCAACCGTTCTCCCGGTAGCGCGGGTGCGGGGCGACATCCAGCAGCCAGCCGAGGCCCTCCTCGACCCCACCCAAGCTGATCTGGCCGTCGTCGTAGACCGCCGGCGTGCCTTCGATGAGCGCCGAGAGCTCTCCTCCCGGCGTTGTGAGCCGGAGGCCGCTCATCTTCTCCGTGACCAACACATGACCGTCCGGCAGCACCGCGAGGGAGTATGGCAGTGGGTCGAGACCTGCTGTCAGCACATCGATCTTGAGGTCGTACGCCCGGGTTCGGATCGTGCCGGCCGGAAGGGTGAGCTCGTCTGTGAAGTTGAAATCGGAGTAGAGCAACCCTTCCCGAGTCTCGACGATCCAGATTGCCAAGGTTTTGATCTGCTCAGCACTCATGGTGGCGGACCAAGCCGGCATGCCGCGCTCCGAGTAGCCGTTGCTGATGCTTGCCACCAGCTCGTCGGTGGACGCGCCGTGGGCGAGCGCTCCCCCGATCAGCGGCGTGCCCTGGGGCGCCCCCTCCATGCGCTCGCCGTGGCAGACCGCGCAGTGCTCGCCGTAGAGCTCCGCGCCAGCCTCGAGGATGAAGCGCTCGCCCTCCACGTCGCGCTTCATGGAGTACGTGCCAGCGTTTGTTCCGGGTGGATGGTTGTCCTCACCATCTTGGTCAGCAGGCGCAGCGCAGCCGCTGGCGGCCAGGAGCACGATGAGCAGCACCCCAGCCAGCCACCACGGGGTGCCCGCACTGCGCAACACCAAGCGAAGGTACATAGCAACGGGGCAATGCAAAAAGCGCATGGGCTCAGTGCGTCCTGGCAACGCGAAATCCAACGCTGTTGTACGTCCTTGCAGGGTCGTCCTTGCTTCGGTTGGCAGACCGCAGGCCCATTGGGCCGTAGAACCAAGAGCCGCCGCGAACCACACGCTGCGAACAGTCCCCCTCTTCCGGCGCGGCTTCGTCGTACGCCCCATGCCAGCAGTCCGCCGTCCACTCCCAGACATTGCCCATCATGTCGTACAGGCCATACGCGTTCGGTCGATAAGTCCCTACCGGGGCCGAGACCACATGACCGTCAGCGCACTCTACGCTCGACCGCTCGGTGAACCTGGATTTCGCGTCCTGATCGGCGCCGTTGGCGAAGTCGCACTGGCTTGCGCGCCGGTAGACGTCCCAATAGCGTGCGGTGGTCGTGCCACCCCGGGCGGCATATTCCCACTCGGCCTCCGTCGGGAGCCGGTAAGGCCGACCGGTGCGCGCAGTGAGCCATTGGGTGTAGGCCAGCGCATCGTCGAAGGACACGCAGACGACCGGCATCGCCGCGACTTGGGCTACTTCGGGGTAGCGTGGATCCCGCCAGGATGCGTTCACGCCGTCGACAAAAGTGGTGCCCTCTTCGTTTACCGCACGACAGTCCCCGCTATCAGCCGTCGCGACATATCCCGTGTCCTCGACGAAAACGGAGAACTCCGCCACCGTGACTTCGCAGCGGCCTAGGGCAAACGGCTGCACCGCAACCTTGTGCACCGGCTTCTCATCACTGTCACCGTAGAGCGAGCCCCTTAAGAAATGACCGCCCTCGATGACGACCATCTCCGGACCCCTCGTCGGATCACTGCGGCAGGCGTTCGCGTCCCGATCGGGGAGCTCAATGGTCACCTTTTGGCGAGTCTCGCTTTCGCTGCCGCCACTCTGGGGAATCCCAACCCGACCTGGTCCAACGACCACTCGCTCCACGTCATCGTCGCCCTCCTCGTCGAACTCGGCCTGTGCTGCGCCGATGCCGAACACGGCAACAAAGACCAGCAGGGACAGGTGCGCAGCAAAGCCGCGCGTCCATTGGGCGCCAAGCCGTTTGCTCTCGAGTTGATACGGTTGAGCCACATTACCTCCTTCACTCCTGAGCACCGTACACAAGTCGCCGCGGCCGGCTCGTGCCGACGCTCGCGACCTCATGCACCTCCCCGGTCTCGGGGTCGAAGACGCGCCTCGGCTCGTCACTCATGTCCACCCCGGTCACCCGAACGAACTTGGCCCCATGGCAATAGCTGATCGAGTGAATCTCGCGAACGTCGAAGAGGCCCGCCTGTCCCGCCTCCAGGCGGAAGGTCCGCGTGGGCGCGATGCGCTTGCCGTCGTCCGGCTGCGAGTAGATGGTCATGTCCGTGTGGCCGAGGGCTTGGCCATAGACGGCCCACGATTCGCCGTGGTCGTGAGGTGGCGAGCTATGCGCTGCCGCCATGTTGTAGGTCAAGACGCAGAATCGGAGGTCAGGATCCTCGTAGATCTGCGCCATGCCGGACTCGTCTGAGTCGAGGTAGGCGGCGCGGAAGCCCGGGTCGCCCAGCAGCACCTCGAGCTTCCGCCTGACCTCTTGCCGACCGTCGTGGTCGTCCCTCTCGCTCAGGATCGCTCGGACGTCGCCACAGAAATCGTCCAGGGAATACGCCATGCCGGTCTCTCCGCTAGCTTGCGTGACCGCCGTCTAGCTTACAGCCAGGTTGCTGCAACCCTCAGTACCTCCGGAAGCGGGCCGTCCCGTCGCGGGCGATCTGCTCGGGGAGCGCCACTTCCCAAGTCAGGTAGTCGCGCATGAACCTCTCCTGCGCACCCCGATGCTCGTAAGGCTTGTACCAGACGTCGTCCGTCGCACCGATGGCGCCCGCGAGCCCGGTCTCCGCCGCCCGCCCTTCGGCTAGCCATCGTTCCGTGCCGCCCTCGAGCGCCTGGACCTCGTGGCCGAGTTCTCGGGCCTCGTCGAGTGCCAGCCGCGCGAGCGTGCCATCCGGCGATGTGAGCACCACGGGGTCGTCTGCCGGAATCTCGGCCAGAGCCGTTCCCAATCGGGCGCGGACGCACCACAGCGCTCCGGGGATGTGACGTTGCTCGTAGGCAGGACTCGGTCCCAGGTCGATCACGGTCACCGCGTCGAGGTGCGCGGCAAGCTCAGCGGTGGTGACCGTTGCATCCGCCAGCGTGCCCCGCAAGGTCGGCTGCCACGCGCCGGTGACCAAGGTGCCCGACCCCACACCACCGTCGAGCACAAAAACGTCCTTCCAGCCCATCTGAATCAGCCACGATGCCGTCATCGTGGCGCGCACGCCCTCGTCGTCCGCCAGCACCAACCGCGCGTTGCGGACCGCAACATACTCGTCGGTTGCCTGCACGAGCTGGCCACCCGGTGCATTGCGAAAGCCGGGGACGTGGCCCTCGGCGTATTCGTCGGGCGAGCGCACGTCAAGCAGGTACGTTGTCCGGCCCGGTGCTTGCTGCCATTCCTCGACGGTTGTCCATTCGACCGTCGGCACACCGAAGCGCTCGGCCACGCGGCGAGCCGCGGCCAGGGCCTTCGCCATGCCCGTGTCGCCCGGCAGGGGCGCAACGCGCGTCGCCGCATGCTCCAACTCGAACCCGGCGAGATGCCAGCCCATCGTCCCATCCTTGAGAGCCGCCACCCGGTTCTCGATCCCGGCGTTGATCAAGCTCTGCGTGCCGAGGATCGAGCGCGTTCGACCGGCACAGTTGACCACGACGAACGTTCCGGGGTCGGGCGCCACGTCGTGAATGCGCAGCGCGAGTTCGGCACCTGGCATGTCCATCGACGACGGGATGTTCATCCGGTGGTACTCCTCAAACGGGCGTGAGTCGACAACGACCACGTCCTGCCCTTCATCCAGCATGCGTTTGACCTCGTCGGCCGTGACCCGCGGGGTGCCGTAGGTGTGCTCGACGAACTCGCCGAACGCCTTGCTCGGCACGTTGACACCGGAAAAGACCTCGAAACCACGAGTCCGCCAAGCGGCGAGACCCCCTGCGAGCACACGTACGTCGGTGTAGCCCAACACGCCAAGTCGTTCCCAGGCTCGCCGTCCTAGATCGTCGTCCGCCGACTCGGCCACGACCACGACGGGCGTGTCGTGGCGCGGCACGAGGTTACCGATTGTGAGTTCCATGGAACTGAGCGGCACGCACACGGCGAACAGGAGATGCGCCTCGGCAAACGCTCCCTGCTCACGCACGTCGATCAGCGCCAACTCGGACCCGCCGAGGAGCAGGCCTTTCAACTCGGTCGGTGCAATCTCATTCATGGACACCTCCGCTTGGCGCGCAACGTTACTCGGCAGATGCGAACACAAGCAATCCCGCGACACCAGTTCTCGGGCTCACGTCGGGCCGGTCGGCGAGACCGGCGTTCCTTCGAAGCACGCGGCCCTCCTGGCCCGCACGGAACCGGCACAAGCTTGAATGCGAACATGGACGTCGCGCGCCGTCACGCCTGCAGCCTCGTACCGAAGATGGCCCGGACTCGCTGACTAGCTAATCGGTCAGCTCCACTAAGAGGGCTGGCTCATGCACCGAAACCGGGCGCTCCAACCGGTGCTTTGGTGTACGATGCCGCCACCATAACTAGACGGGGTGCAGAGATGCGAAGCGTACTGTCCCTGCTCACTCTGCCGTTCCGACGAGAGCGGCTCCCACTCGGCCGCAAAGCCGTCCTTTCGACCCTGTTCGCCGCCCTCGCCGTCGTCGCGGCGCCGGTGGCGTACGCCCAGGAACCCGGCGAAGCCGAAGAGGCTGACGAGACCACCGAGATGGCCGACCCTGAAGCCGAAGTGGTGATCGTCACCGGTTCCCGGCTCAAGCGCGACGCCTATACCAGCGTTGCGCCTCTGCAGATCATCACCGCGGAAGTCTCGCGGGAAGCCGGCTTGATCGACGCCGGGGAGATCATCCAGGAATCCACGGCATCCGCCGGCCAGCAGATCGACCTGACCTTCCATGGGTTCGTGCTCGACGACGGCCCGGGGACGGTCACCGCGAACCTGCGCGGCTTAGGCTCGGCACGGACCCTCGTGATGATCAACGGTCGCCGACTGGCCCCCGCTGGCGTTGAGGGCGCACCCGTTTCGCCCAGCCTAGACGTCATTCCGGGCTTACTGGTACAGAACTATGACCAACTGCTAGACGGCGCCTCGTCGGTGTACGGCTCCGACGCTGTCGCCGGCGTGATCAACGCCATCCTCTGGAAAGACTTCGATGGGCTGGAGCTCGAGATTTTCCCCAGCGTCCCTGAGCATGGCGCAGGCCAAGAAGAGGTTTACGGTGCTCGCTGGGGTATGAACTTCGACCGCGGCTTCATCGGGGTCGGTGCGCAATACACTAACCAGGAGGCTGTTACGCTGGCCGACCGGCCTTGGACCAATGGGTGCACCAAGCACTACGAGGTGGACCAGGGTGGCCAGCTGCGCCACCAGGGCTTGTTCTGGAGCACGATTTACGGCATGGAGTGGGACGAGTGTAGGCTCGGCTCACTGGCCGGACGCGTGATCGTTCCGACACGGTCCGGCTCGGTCTACTACACCCCCGGATACTCCAACGGCGGGTGGCCGAACTTTTCGGAATCGAACACGTTCGGCCCAATCGGCGTCGATGGTAACGGCGATGGCGTCACGGACGTGAGTTTCCGCAACCACGATATCAACGGACGGGATCTTTTCGCGCATCTAGTTGCCGAACGCACGACAGCCAATGCGATGGCTTACGGTGAGTACACGCTCGAGGGCGAGATGAATCTCACGCCGTACTTCGAAGTCCTCTACTCGGACCGCGAGGTTTTCACCAACAACGGAGCGTACCAGCTCTTCCCCTTCGTGCCGGCACGCAATCCCTTCAACATCTGCAACCCCGAGGGGCAAGGCGTGGACTGCGGCTTGGCGGAGGATGCGCTGTGGCTCAATCCGAACTATCAGGCACAGTTCATCAACCGCTACGGTGTGCCGCCGACGGCGTTCTCGTTCCTGTTCAACGGTCCCATCGGCCCGGTCACCACGCGACCCGTCGTTTCCGTGATGGGTGACCGCACCCTGAACACCGTTTCGCTGACGCAGTGGCGATACGTGGCCGGCGTTGGCGGCGAACTGCCGATCCTCAACGTCGGTCCGCTGTACGACTGGTCGTTTGACGTGTCTGTCACGCACTCGGTGTCATCAGCCACCTCAAGCCGACCCGGGGTCCGCGAGGACCGGCTAGAACTGGCACTCGGCACGTACTCGACGACCAACACGCCCTGCGAAAACGACACGGGCGAGGAACTGGCCGCGGACGTTGTCCCCGGGTGCGTGCCGATCAACCTGTTTGCACCATCGCTTTACGCGGATGTGATCGGCGACTTCGCGACTCCGGCGGAGCGGAACTACGTCTTCGACAGCCGGGATTTCGATACCGAGAACGAGCAGACGCTGCTCAGTTTCTACGCCACCGGCACCCTGTTCGATCTGCCGACCGGTCCGGTGTCGGCGGGAATCGGGCTGGAACGCCGCTACGACGAGATCAACTCCATCCCAGACGAAGTGGCGCGCGACGGTCTCTTTTTCGGCTATTTCGCCGACGGCGGTGCGGTGGGCAACAAGACCACACAGGAGGCCTTCGGCGAGGTCGAACTGCCGTTGCTGATCGGCCAAACGCCGTTGAGCCTCAACCTTTCCGGCCGTTGGACCGACGACGAGTTCTACGGCGGCGCGTGGACAGGGTCGACTAAGGTGGGCTGGAACCCCTGGAACTCGCTGTTGTTGCGGGCCACCTACGGCACGTCCTACCGTGCACCGAACCTGCGTGAGTTGTTCCTGCAGGATCAGACCGGCTTCCTCAGCCTGTTTGATCCGTGCCTGATCCCCGACGCTGCGATCGATCCCTTGTCCGGCGGCTACAACCCGGAGTTGGACCAGCGCGAGCCATACCTGCTTCGGAACTGCCGGGCCAACGGCGTCGACCCCACGATCGCCAGCAACAACGGCAACAACGTCTACAGCGTCGAAGTGGCGGCCGGCGGCGTGCTCGACCTCGACGAGGAGACGTCGGAATCCATGTCCCTTGGGTTCGCTTGGGAGCAGCCTCTGACCAACCTCTTCGACCTGCAAGTGAGCGGCTACTACTACAAGATCGACATCGAGAACACGATCATCGAGCCATCGGCCGGCTACATCATCTTCGACTGCTATTACTCCGAAACCGGCACGAGCTCGTTCTGCGACCGCATCCAGCGGGAGTCGGATCCTACGCAGCCATTGATGAACTACATCAACCGGGGCTTCATCAACCGCGACAACCAAACCGTCCGTGGTGTTGACTTCAACGTCAACCTGCAAACCACGCTGACGCTCTTCGACCGGCCCGTCGACATCGAGTTCGATACCTTGGCGCACCGACAGATCGAGTACACGACACTGTTCGTCAACGACCAGGGCGAATCCGATTTCAACGCCCGCCACCGCGAGTGGTTCTTCCCCGAGTTCAAGGCCCAAATGCGCATGACCGTGGACTACGACCGTTGGCGTCTGACGTGGCAGAGCCGGATGCATGGCCGGATCGAGGAAGAAGTGTCGACCGTGGACGAATGGAGCGACATCAACGGGGCTAGCAGTACGTGCCTCGGGCCACCCGACGACGTACTGTGCCGTGATGTCTCCACCGTCGGCAACTACTGGCTGCACCACCTCTCCGGTCGATACCGGGGCGACACCTGGGGCGTGGTCCTCGGCGCACGCAACCTGTTCGACGAGCCGCCGCCGCAGGTCGACTCCTCGGAAATCACCAACACGAACAACGTCCCGCTCGGGGCAGGCTACGACTATCTGGGTCGCATCTATTTCCTGGGCTTGACAGTGCAACTGGGGGGTAGTTAGGCCCCGACCCAAGTGGAACAGTGCCCGTAGCACGCGCGGAACGCGTCTGCTACGGGCATCCCGCCGCCCAAGCCCGGAGACACTGTTGTGCGATCCAGACTGATTACTGCGGTCAGCGCCGCGACCGTATTCGCCACCACCCCTACGCTCGCCGCCGACGAACCGGCAAGGCAACCGAAGGCCACGGAACCCTATCCGCTGGAGTACTGGGCCATGCGTCCCGTGATCCGCAACGTGGCCGTGTCCCCAGACGGTAGTCGACTCGCTCTCTTGAAAATTCCTTCGAAGGACGGCGATCCGGTCATCGAAATCTATGATGCCGCCGATCTTGGCACGGAACCGTTCCGCATGAATGCGGATCCCATGGAGATCACGAGCTTCTATTGGGCAAGCGACCGCGACATCCTGTTCTCATTGCGCCAGAAGGTCCGCGACCGAATCGAGGGATTCAACCAGGGCGTCTACGAGACGCGCCTCGCCGTGCTGGACGTCGAGACGCAGAAAATGCGTTCGTTCCAGGGTGACCGCGCCGCCATCAACCACATCCTGCCGAAGGAACCGCACAAGGTCATCATCGCGGTGGCGTCCGATGTCGGCGACGGTCCATCAGCCCGGATCAGGCGTTCATTCCGACCGCTCGCCTACTACGAACTCGACTTGCGCCGGGGCGCGCGGAAACTGCTGATCCGGGGGAAGCGGTCGCTTGCACAGGTGGTCTTCGACGGCGAAGGCAACCCGTGGCTCGCGCGCGGATTCGACGAGGGCAGCAGGGAACTCGTCTGGTACCACCGCAAGCGCGGCGCGTCGGGATGGACGGAGGTTCACCGCCACCACGAGGATAGTTTCGAGTCCTTCGGCGTCGTCGGCTTCGACGTCGACAATCCAGACGATCTCTACGTGGTCGCGAACAACGGCCACGATACGCTGGGCCTTTGGTCGTTCAACGTCGACACCAAGGAAACGACCGCCTTGTACCGTCGGTCGGACGTGGACGTCTGGAACGTCTTCGATCATTCGAACTCGTGGACGCACCCCGACACCATCACCGGCCTGACGTACGGGAAGGACATGTTCCACCGCGAGTTCTTCGACGACGCAGAGGCCGCCACCTACGCGCAGCTTGAGGGAGTCGTGCCGCACGCCCACCGGGTCGCGATCACCAGCCGGTCGCGCGACGGCGCGACATTGACTGTGAGCAACACGGGACCGCGGGACCCGGGCACCTACTACCTGCTCAAGGACGGCCGAATCCAGACCATCGGCAGCCAGCAACCGTTGTTCAAGAGCGAGGATCTCGCCGATGTCGAGTACATCACCTACAAGGCTCGCGACGGTCGTACCATTCCGGGCTACTTGACTGTCCCGCAGGGCGAGCCGCCCTTCCCACTCATCGTGATGCCCCACGGCGGCCCGTTCGTCCCCGAGGTCGTGGAATTCGACAAGTGGGCGCAGCTACTCGCCAACCAAGGCTACTTGGTCCTGCAACCCCAATACCGCGGCTCCCGGAACTATGGTCTAGAGTTCTACCAGGCGGCCTTCGTGGAGGGTGGCCAAGGCGGCTACAAGATGCAGGACGACAAGGACGACGGTGCGCTGCACCTCGTGAAGGAGGGGCTCGCAAGCCGCGACCGGATCGCCATGTTCGGCTGGTCCTATGGCGGATACGCGGCCCTCGTGGCCGCATCCCGTACGCCGCAGATCTACCAGTGCGTCGTGGCGGGTGCCGCCGTTTCGGATCCGAACATGCAGGTGAACTACTACCGCTTCAGCATGCGCGGCGCGCAACGCGAAGAGCAGCTTCGCATGTGGGACGACAGCGTCTCGCCCCTCGACGAGGCCGAGAAAGTCAACGTGCCCATGCTCATCGTGCATGGCAGCGTCGACCAGCGCGTTCCGCCGGACCACGCCAAGAAGTACCTGAAGTTGCTCGACGAACACGACAAGCCGTACCAGTACGTCGAACTCGAGGGCGCAGACCACTTCTACAGCACGCTGTTCTACAACCACCAGCTCGAGTTCTTCACCGCCATGACGGACTTCTTGGCCAACGACTGCGGACCGGGGGGCCTGTAGCAGGTCTGACCGCGGCTCCAGCGGCGGATCAGCCAGCGGCGGGAGGCGCGTACTCGCGCCGGGAGTATTTCCGCAGCGCCTCTCCAATCATCGCGTACAGTTCCGGCGTCCACGGCGCCAGCCCTTCCGCAGCCGGAAGAAGGGGCGTCCGGCGACCGTCGAAAGGTGCCACGACCACGCTGACATTGTGCTTCCCGATCAAGGCGGCTAGGACGAATAGCTCCTCGATCGCCTCGTCGCCCACGGCCAGGCAGCCGACGGAGACCGCTTTGCCGTGGATGAAGATGTCGGAGCCCGGGTGCGCGCGGCCATCCCGCTTTGCGTGGTGCCGGTCGAACGCGTTCGGGTAATCGAGCTTCATCGACAGGTGGTAGCGGCTGTTCGGGTTGAGACCACTGATCCGGTAGAGGCCTTCCGGCACCTGGCGGTCGCCCTCGCGCAGCTTGGGCCCCGCCACCCCGCTGGCCGCGGTGATCCTATAGTCGGCGACGTGTCGCCAGGCATCGCCGCGCAGAGCCCATAGCTCCAGCCGTTTCTCTGCTTTGAGGCCGACCAAGGCGACTTCCGACGGTGGGAAGCGTAGTCCAGCCGCCTCGAAGCGTGCGGTGAGCCGCTGTGTTGCCGGTGCGCCGTACTCAGCCAGGACTTCGGCGACTGTCCGGTCTCCCGCCATCATCTGGTAGACAGGGACCCATACCGCACGCCCCCACGTGCCAACTGCGAAGATCGTCCCGACCGCGAGCACCACGAAGCAGGCCACAGCCCAAGCGAACCTGGCTTGCGTTCCTCTCGATGGATCAACTCCTGGCATGGGCTGTTCACCGTGGGCCGAATTCCGAATGACCGTTCAGTTTGCGTGGCGCGTACGCTCAGCGTTGGTTGCATTCCAAACCGGCCTAGGCATGCTACGCGCATGGCGACCCCACTGCACAACGAACTCGACCTCGACGCGTACTAGGCACTGGTATGCTGACAACAGTCGTATACGGATCGCCACAACGCACCAGGTAAAGGACCGATATGCCCGGATCTACAGAAGCCCCCGTCGACGTCCTGATCATCGGTGCCGGGGCGTCGGGCGCCGCAGTGGCGTGGAGCCTCGCTGAGACCCGGATGCGCATCGTGTGCATGGAGCAGGGCGATTGGACGAATCCTGCCGAGTACCCCACGAACTATCCGGACTGGGAGCAGCGCCTCGCCGGCACGGACAGCATCGACCCGAATGTCCGCGCCCGGCCGACGGACTATCCGATCAACAACGACGACTCGCCGATCTCGGTCGTCAACTTCAACGGCGTCGGCGGAGGCACGATCCTCTATGCCGCCCACTTCCCGCGGCTCCATCCCTCGGATTTTCGCGTACGCACGCTGGACGGCGTGGCCGACGACTGGCCCGTGGACTACGACACCCTGGAGCCGTACTTCGCCGAGAACGACCGCATGATGGGCGTCTCGGGCCTCGCAGGAGACCCGTCGTATCCACCGAAGCAGCCGCCTCTGCCGCCGCTGCCGCTCGGTCAGGTCGGCGAGACCGTCGCGCGGGGTTTCAACCGGCTCGGCTGGCACTGGTGGCCGTCGGACAGCGCCATCATCTCCCGCCCCTACGAGGGCCGCGACCAGTGCAAGAACCTAGGGCCCTGCACCTCCGGCTGCGCCCAGGGTGCGAAGTCGAGCACCGACATCACCTACTGGCCGGTGGCCTTGCGCCACGGCGTCGAGCTTTGGACTCGCTGCCGGGTGCGCGAGATCACCGTCAACGCGCAGGGCATGGCCGACGGCGTGATCTACTACGACGAGGATGGCGAGGAACGGCATCAGCGGGCCGAGGTCGTCGTGCTTGCCTGCAACGGCGTCGGCACCCCGCGAATCCTGCTGAACTCGACCTCGGCGCAGTTTCCGCACGGGCTTGCCAACCGCAGCGGCCTCGTGGGGCGCAACCTGATGTTCCACCCAGTGGGCTTCGTGCAGGGCTTGTTCGAGGAGCGTCTCGACAGCCACAAGGGCCCGCAAGGCTGCGCATTCCTAAGCAACGAGTTCTACGAGACCGATCCGGAGCGGGACTTCGTGCGCGGCTACATGATGCAGATCGTGCGCGGCGGCGTCTGGCCCTGGACGACGGCTATGCACGGTGCGCGAACCGGGCGGATCCCATGGGGACCCGGGCACCACGAAGCGTTCAGCCGTCGTTTCGACCACACCGCCAACATCGGCATCCTGTGCGAGGATCTGCCCGAGGAGCACAACACGGTGACTTTGGACTCCGAACTCGCCGACTCGGACGGGATTCCGTCGCCCAAGATCACCTACACGCTGAGCGAGAACAGCCGCCGGATGCTGGACCACGGGGTTGCCCGCGCCACGGAAGCGATGGAAGCCGCCGGCGCGATCGAGGTCACGGGCGGGGGCCCGGCGCGCTTGGCGGGTTGGCACCTGCTCGGCACGGCTCGCATGGGCGACGACGCGGAGAGGTCCGTGGTGAATTCCTGGGGCCGGAGCCACGACGTGAAGAATCTCTTCATCGTCGACGGCAGCATCTTCGTCACCTCGGGCGGCGTGAATCCGACCAGCACCATTCAGGCGCTGGCGCTCTACATCGCCGACACCATGAAGAAGAACCTCGCCAACCTGTTCGACTAAAGCGCCATGAACGACCGACTTATCGCATCCGATTCTGCACTGACGGCTGCGTCGCGCGAGGTGCTCAGCGCCTTGCTGGACACCATCATCCCGCCCAGCGGCGATTCAGAGATGCCTAGCGCCAGCGATGTCGACTTCCTGCGCTACGTCGAAAGCAACACCCCGGATTTCGTCCCGGACCTAGGTGACATTCTCGGACAGTTTGACGCCGAGTTCGTGCGCTGCCCGTTGATGGTGCGCTACGAGCGCGTAAAGGCATTCAGCGAGGCCGCGCCCGAGTCGTTCGACCGATTGCTGTCGGAGGTCTACGCCTGCTACTACCAGGACGCTCGCGTGCTCGAGGCGATCGGGGTCGGGGTCGGCCCGCCGTTCCCGCGCGGCAACACGGTCGAGCCGGGCGACCTGTCGCTCCTCGATCCAGTGTCCAAGAACAAGACCACCTGGCGACGGCCGCCAAAATAGGCGATTGCGTTCAGCTTTGGTTGCAATCCAAGCCGGCGTAGGCATCCTACGCGCATGGCGACCCCGCTTCACAACGAACTCGACCTCGACGCGTACTGGATGCCGTTCACGGCGAACCGCGCCTTCAAGTCCGAGCCCCGTCTGATCCAATCGGCCTCGGGCATGATGTGCCGAACCGACGACGGGCGCGACCTACTCGACTCCATTTCGGGCCTCTGGTGCTGCAACGCCGGGCATTGCCACCCGAGGATCGCCGCGGCGATTGCCGAGCAGGCGGCCACGCTCGACTACACAACGGCATTCCAGGTCGGACACCCGACGGTATTCCGCCTGGCCGAGCGCATCGCTGCCATGGCACCCGACGATCTCGACGCGGTGTTCTTCACGAACTCCGGGTCGGAGTCCGTGGACACGGCCCTGAAGATCGCCCTCGCCTACCACCAAGCCCGGGGCGATGCGTCTCGCACGCGCCTGATCGGGCGCGAACGCGGTTACCACGGCGTTGGCTTCGGCGGAATGAGCGTCGGCGGCATCGGCAACAACCGAAAGAGTTTCGGCCCGTTGCTCCCCGGCGTGCTGCACTTGCCGACGACCTACGATCACGGTCACCAAGCGTTCAGCCGCGGCCAGCCCGAGTGGGGAGCGCATCTCGCCGACGAACTCGAACGCATCGTGGCGGTCAATCACCCGTCGACGATTGCTGCGGTCATCGTCGAACCTTTCTCCGGATCCGCGGGTGTGCTCGTGCCTCCCGTAGGCTATTTGGAGCGGCTGCGGGAGATCACCGCCCACTACGGCATCCTGCTCATCTTCGATGAAGTCATCACCGCGTTCGGGCGCCTAGGCGCGAACTTCGCCGCAACGCGCTTCGAGGTCGTGCCCGACTTGATCACGTGCGCCAAGGGCATCACCAGCGGCACGGTGCCCATGGGTGCTGTGCTCGCCCGCGAGTCGATTCGGTCGACGATCATCGACAACGCGCCCGACGCCATCGAACTATTCCATGGCTACACGTACTCCGGCCATCCGCTGGCGTCGGCAGCCGCGATGGCGACCCTTGATGTCTACGAGGACGAGCAACTGTTCGAACGCGCGCGGAAGCTCGCGCCGGTGTTCGAGGACGCCTTGCATGCGCTGGCCGACAAACCGCATGTCAAAGACATCCGGAACATCGGCCTCGCCGGTGCGGTAGAACTCGAGCCGCGCGCCAGCGAGCCCGGCGCCCGCGGCAGTGCGGCATTCGCCGATGCCTACGACCGCGGCTTATTGATCCGAACGACGGGCGACATCATTGCATTGGCGCCACCCTTGATCGCCTCGCGCGAAGACATCGAGTGCATCGCGACGACCCTCGGCGACGTGCTCGAGGGCGTCCGGTAAGACGACTCGGGCGTTCCGCCTCGGAATCAGATCAAGGGGGCACGGCCCAATTCTCAACGGCGAGGCCGGGGATGCCGTCAAAGTCCTGTTCGTTGTCGAGCATGGACTTCATGCTGAGTCCGACTCACCCCCATCCACGCCCCAGTCCCGCTGGTCGATTGATGGCTGGTGACGACGATAACCGCGAAAATGCCGTCCAAGCCTACGAAAGTCGCTTCCGAGACCCGTGAGCTTTCGCCTGACCGGACGCAGGCGCGTTGGAACAGGACCGTTGCGGGAAGGTACTCTGGGCAAGGTCATATCGTTCCCCGGCGTGAACGATGAAAGACTACAGCGCCCGGCCTTCAATGTAACCACGCATGTATGTACGGGGTGGTCGCTAGTTTCGGGCGTCACCCGAGACGCTCATGATTTAAAATCGCCCGCCTTTCCCGTACGCCGGAGACCATCTTGAGCGACCCGCTCCACAACGAGTTTGCCCCGGATTCCATCGAGGCCAAGGACTTGGCGCACATGCTGCATCCGGCCACCAACCTGGCCGACCACCATCGCAACGGGCCGGCCGTGCATCAGCGTGCCGAAGGCGTGTACCTGTGGGACAACAAGGGGAAGCAGTACATCGAAGGGATGGCTGGCCTTTGGTGCACGGCCCTCGGCTACGGCGAGGAGGAGTTGGTCAGAGCGGCTGAACAGCAGCTTCGCAAGCTCTCCTACTCGCAGCTATTCGCGGGCAAGACCCATGAGCCGGGCGTCCTGCTTGCCGAGAAGCTCAAGGGCATGATGCCGTTCGACGCCGGTCGGGTGTTCTTCGGACTGTCGGGCTCCGACGCCAACGACACCCAGATGAAGCTCATGTGGTACTACCACAACGTGATCGGCAAGCCGGAACGCAAGAAGATCATCTCGCGCCGGTCCGGCTACCATGGCGTGACGGTAGCGAGCGGCAGCCTCACCGGGCTCGCCCCGTTCCATGCGCACTTCGACCTGCCGATTCCCGGCGTGCTGCACACCGGCGCACCGTACTACTACCGCGAGGCCCACGAAGGCGAGACCGAGGACGACTTCACCACGCGTCTCGCCAACGAACTCGACGACCTGATCCGTGCCGAAGGCCCGGAGACCATCGCCGCCTTCATCGCCGAGCCCGTGATGGGCGTCGCTGGCGTGGTCGTCCCGCCGGACGGCTACTACGCGAAGATCCAGGAGGTACTGCGTAGACACCGGGTGTTCTTCATCGACGACGAGGTGATCTGCGGCTTCGGCCGGACGGGGCAACCGTTCGGCGCCCAGGCGTTGGGCATCGAGCCGACCACAATGACCGTGGCCAAGGCGCTGTCGTCGGCCTACCTACCAATCAGTGCCGTGGTGATTCCGGAGTTCATGTACGAACCGTTCGTCGAGGCCAATGGCGAGGTCGGCGTATTCGGTCACGGGTTCACCTATTCGGGACACCCGGTCTGCGCCGCGGTGGCGTTGCGTTGCCTCGAACTCATGGAAGAACGCGAGATCTTCAACCATGCGGCTACCGTCGCAGACACTTTCCAAGCGCGTCTGCACGCCCTCGCCGAGCACCCTCTTGTGGGAGACGTGCGCGGCGTCGGCTTGATCGGCGCAGTGGAACTCGTGGCCAACAAGGCCACCCGGGAGCGCTTCCCGGCGCCGGCCAAGATCGGCATCGAGTGCATGAACCGAGCGCTTGACCACGGGCTAATCGTACGGGCCTTGGGCGACAGCTTGGCGTTCTGTCCACCGCTGGTGATCAACGACACGGAGATCGACGAAATGTTCGCCAAGTTCGAGCGGGCGCTCGCGGACACGCTCGAATACGCCAACGGACTCTAGGGACGCGGACCCTCAGCAGTCGTCGCAACTCAGTTGCCGGAAATAGCGGGCAACCGCGGCTGACTCGTAGCCGCTGTCACGCGGTTGCCTTGCGCGTACGCCCGCCCCCTCGACCTTGCCCAGCGCGACCTCCAGCCGGTCGAGTTCGGTAAGCGTCAGCCGGTACAGGCGTTCCCGGTTGCTTTCCGAGGCACCGAGGCCGCGATAACGAGCACGCATGGCCGCCAAGTCCAACGACTCCGGGCTGTCCCCAAGCTGCCGACCCAGGCGACGTGCGGCGCTCGCGACGTCCTCGAGGTCGCTCAAGCTCCCGCCCTGGCCGATGTCCTGCAGTCGGCGTCGCAGACCCTGGACGTCGTCGACGGTCGGGTTACCCGCCGAGTCGGCGCGCACGCTCTCCATGCGCCCCGCCGCGAGATCGAGGCGTTCGCGCAAGTCCTCAAGCGCGCTCCCGACGCGACTCTCCTGCGCAATGACGAACAACGGGTTGCCCATCTCGAAATACTCGGCGCCAAGGCCGAGACGTTCGTTGATGCGCGACCGGGCCAGGTCGTCCAAGGCCCGGTCGATTTGCCGCGCCACGGCCGCGCCGGACTCCGGAACCCGTTCGAGCTGCTGTCCGATTTCCGCGAGGTCCGCCGCGATCCGTGTGAGGTCGTCCTGCATGCGCCGCTTGGTCTGCGCCTCATTCTCGAATCCGTAATCGCGATAGCGTCGTCGTTCCCCGGCCCTGGTCGCACGCAGCAACTCCTGCTGCAACTCCTCGAGCCTCTCGCCGATGCGTTGGTGGTCGCTCAGCAGGTTGCCGGTTTCCTGCTCGGCCTGCCGCAGCCGCCGGGCAAGATTGTCGACGCCTTGCTGCCGGAACCGCTCCGCGCTGTCCCGCAACGCTGCGGCGCCTTGCCGAAACGCCTGCGCTTCCGCCTCGCGCTGGTCAGGGTTCGAGTCGTCCATGGCGCGCTCAAGGCGCGCGATGGCATCGTCGATCTGGCCGCCGCTCGCCCCCTCGGCAGTTCGACGCGATCCCGATGCGCTGCTCTCGGCATCGGACAGCCGTTCACGCAGGGTCTCCAGCTCCCGCTTCAGGCGTTCGAGCTGCCAGCGCGACAGCGGCGCCTCCTGTGTCTCGCCCCGCTCCCGTCGCCGCGCAAGCTCCTCGTGGCGGCGCGCAAGCTCCGTTAACCGTTCCCAGTCGTCATCGCCCTCGGGCTCCTCCGCAGCACCGAAACTGGGCGTGTCGGGTGTCTCGTAGCGGTTGCGGGTTGGGTCGAGTTCAAGGTCCGCCAACTCGGACAGCGAGCGGCTGACGGCATCCCCTCCCGAGTCGCTGCGCGTCAGGGTGACGTCGATGTCACGCAAACTCGCCTCCGCCGTCAGCAAGTGCTGTAAGGCACGTTGTTCAGGTGCGACGGCGGCGTCCAGATCCCTTGCGGCGAGCGTCACTGCCGCGTTCTCCATGGCGACCGAAGCCGCCTTGAGTTCCTCGACGAAGACGCTGACCTCCTCATCGAACGACAGTCGACGGCCCTCGGAACGTGCAATCAGCGTGTCCACCTGGTCTTTGAGCGTCGCCTGCAAAATGCCCACGACGTCGACCTGGTCATCGAGGTCGGTTCCGGCGCGGGTCCCGGCATCGCGCTCGCGGATCAGGTTCCAGGTTGCCGCAGTGATGTCGCGCTGCCGTGACGAAAGCTCAAGCCCGTCGCCACCGCCCCCGCTACCCCCGCCGCCGCCTCCGCTGTCCGCGCGCTGCCGATAGCGCTTGTCGAAAGGGCGGACGTCGACGAAGTAGAGGGCACTGCGCGTCAATTGGCCGTGGTCCCGGGCCTCGGCGAAGAGCGACACTACGTCTCCCGGTCGGATGGCCCGACCGTCGCCCGCTTCAAGGTCTTCGAAGTAGAGCAGATGGCTCGACGTTAAGTCGCGCTCGCCTGGCTCGAGGGCCGCAGCGGCCACCGTCCACGCACCGCCGTTGATGGCGTAATGGAGGTCGAGGGCCTCAACGCCGAAATCATCCCGCGCACGGAACCGCAACGCGACCTCCTCGATTGCGCTCGCCGACCGGTCGCGACCGGGAAATGCGAACTCGACCTCGGGCGGCAGATCCTCGAGTGCCTCGATCAGGAACGACTCGCTGATGCGCACCAGTTCGCCACGATGCAACGCCGCCACGTGCCAGGTGCCATCCTCCTCAATGGCGAACGTCCCCTTGTTCGTGGCGTCCAAGGAGACTGTCCGGTCGTCCATCACCAGCTTGGCGTCGACCATGGGGGCCGTCGCGCCCACCGTGACGGCCACCTGCGTACCGGGCACGCCGGCCACATCCCCGTGGTCCTGATGTTCAGGCTCGAGGCGTGTCCAGTCGGGAAACTCAAGAACGATGTCGACCGCGTCGACGACCGGCAGGTCCGCGACCTCGATGCGGAAACGATCCGACCTCACGCTGCCAGCGCTGACGAAATAATCGACCGGTTCGGTGACCGCAACCATGACGAACTCATGGCGTGACGACGCCCGCATCGTTGGATGCGGCATTGGCAGCATGTCGGCCAACTCCCAGTCGGGCGCCCCGGCGAACGTCGCATGAAGGCGCAACGCATCCGCCGCGAAACCCCGGGCCTCGGCGCGAAGCAGAACGTCGGCCCCACGCGAGACAACCGTGTCGCCGGGCTCGACGACAATCCGCGGCCGGGTGTCGGCGAACGCGTCGCCAAGTAGAAGCCGCTCCGCCGGTAGACGCATGTGCTGTGGCGCAGCTAGGTGAAACCACGCCAGGAAGCCAAGCGCCAGCACGGCCGAGGTCACGGGCACCGCGAACAACCAGGCGGGAAAGGCACGGTGTGCTGGATTGGCTCGCGCCACGTCGGCAGCATCGGCGCCGAGCTGCCCCAAAAGCGCGGGTGGCGGCGTGCGCCGGGACGAGTCGAACCAGGTGCGGAGCCGTCCATCGAAGACCGACACGCGTCGTTCGGCCCGCCTCACGGCGCCCTGTGCGCCGACGCGCCAGAGCACACAGGCGACGAGTGTCGCCGCGATCAGCACGTAGAGTGCCACGCGAGCCGCGATCACCGCGCCTTGCGACGGTACGGCGTAGGCCGCCACAACGGCGAATCCGACCGTGGTCAGCACGGCGGCCAAGACACCGAGCGTGGCCAGGTGGACGCGTGCAAGCCACGTCGCGCGACGGCGCAGCCGCTCCACGTACTCGGCAATGGTGGCGCTCGCGTTCATGCGCCACCGGTCCAAGGGCGAAGCCGAAACCGCCCGACGTTCGCAGCCGCCGACTCGGCGATCAGCAAGGCGAGGCCGAGAGCGAGCAGCAACGGTGCCAGGGCGTTTTGCGTCGGCTCGCCGGCTGTGGCCGCCTCCACCGAGCGCGCCCCGTCGGGCGTACCACGCTGCGCCGCCGCCCGCCACCGCTCGAGCAGATCGGCAGACACCGGGGCGAGATCCGACTCGCGCGGGTCGACGTTCACGGCCAGCAGCGTCTCCCGGCCGGGCATGCGTACCGTGTACAGGCCCGGCTCGGACACCCGCAACACGTTGCCAGAGCCGCCGGTCGTGTCGCCAAGGGCAAGCACGCGTGCCCCGTCCGCGTCGAAGAGCTGGACGTTGCCCGAGGTGACCGGGAGCGCTTCGCCGGCGCGGCCAGAGCGAACGAAATCACCGGCCAGGTAATCCACCGCGTTCGCAACGAAACCTACGAAAGCCGGGTGCAGGACCAACGTACTCCACTCCCTGTCCAATGCCGTCAACAAGGTCACCATCCGCCCCGGGCCAAGACGTTGCTCGACCAACATCGGCAGTCCACCACCCTCTGTGGCGAGGGGCAAGCCCCTCGCGCTCCCCGGCTGAGGGCTCCCGGTGCGGTCGCCGGCCCTCGGCACCAGCGACAGGATGGGTTGTCCGAGTCCGGTTGGCAAGACAAGCGCTTGATCGACCGAGACGGCGCTCCATCCCCCCGCAGCGAGCGGATGGCCAGCGTCGCGCACCACGACCTGCAAGTTGGCGTTGAACACGGTCGACCCGACCTCGCCGACGAACGGCAGCGAACGTGCCCTACGCGTGCGGGGGCCGACGAAGGTCAGCACGCCACCCCCCGCGTCCGTGTACCGCGCGAGGCGCCGCTCGGTCTGCGCTGGCAACGAGCCCGGATCCAAGAGAATGAGGCAATCCACGTCCGCTTGCCGCCAGAGGGAGTCGGTGTCCAACAAGGCCGGCTCGGCGAAACCGCTGGCATCAAGCGCCGCCAAGAGGAAGCGCATGGCGCTGTCCTCGGCACGCGGGGCAAGAACCGCGATGCGCCGCCCGTCCCTAGCGCTCTGCACGACGCGCGCGATGTCGTCGTCCGGCAAGGCATCGTCGGCGTGGATGCGGACTTCCCAGGCGACCGCCTCCGCAGCCATCGCCGGCACATCGAAGGTCACTGGCGTACGACCGCCGGCGGCGACCGCCACCGTAGCCCTGTCCACCTCTTCGCCATCACGGTGTAGCGAAGCGGCGAGCTGCCGGCGACTGGGTGCGAAACTCGTCACCACCGCCTCGATCCGGGCACCGTCTAGCGGTCCACCCTCAGCCGCCGCGGCGCGTACCGCATCCGCGGCAACAGCCCAGTTGGCCCCGTGGTTTCCGACCACGTGCAAGTCCACCGGCCATTGGGTGCCCTCGACCAGTGCATTGAAGCGTCCCGGTGCCGCGCTGGCCTGGAAGTCCGACACCAAATGCACGCGCCAGCCCCCGGGCGGCGTTGGCCACGCGGCGAGCGCCGCCTCGATGCGCTGGGGCAGCCCGGAGAACTCCAGCCGCGACCAGCCGGGCTCAGCGTCAGCGGCAGCGGGCACTGCGGTCAGGCGGTCCCCAGCCAAGACGAGGCGCCCCTCACCCCGCGGATCGCCGTCGCGCAGATCACGCACGACGTCGAGCGCACTCGACCATGCCGACGAACGACGCATCGACGCCGAGACATCAAGCACGACCACGTCAGCCGGCGGCACCTCCTCGCCCAGCCGCGGAGCGGACATGGTCTCGATGACCGGCTGCGCGAACGCCAGGGTCAGCGCCGCCAACAGCGCCAGGCGCAACGCCAGCAGCACGCGATGTGCCAGCGCCCGCCGCGTGCGCGCGGGTTCCTCCGCCTCCCGCATGAGCATGAGCGAACTCACGGTGGTCTCGGCCGGCGAGCGCTCCTTCAGACGATGCAAAAGCAGCGGGATCGCCAGCACGGCGAGGCCGGCCAGGAAAGCGCCGGCGAGCAAGCTCACGGGTGATGCGCGCGGAAACGCAGGTAGCCCAAGAGAGCGCGGTCCAACGGTTCGTCCGCCGTCATGCGGACATAGTGCGCGCCGACGGCACCGGCATGGCCGCGCAGCGCCGACTCGTGCTCCGCGAGGCGGCGCGGATAGCCGTGGCGTAGATCGTTGACGTCGACCTCAACGACCGACCCGGTCTCCGCGTCGCGCAGTGAGACGTTGCGCCGGAACCGTGGTTTCCTTTCAGAGCCGTCGAGTAGATGGAAGACGATCAGGTCGTGGCCGCGCGCGCCCAGCATCGTCAGTGCACGACCGAATGCGGCTGGTTCGCAGTAGAAGTCGGAGATCGCCGCGACGACGCCGCGCTTCGTCAAACGGCGCGCCACGTGGGCGAAAGCGCCCACCCAGTCCGAGCCACCGCTCGCCGTCAACGCATCCAGGCGATGGAATAGTGCGCGTTGCTGTGCACGTCCCGCACGGGGCGAGATGTCGTCCTGCACGCGGTCGTTGAATGTCAACAACCCGGCGGCGTCGTGTTGTCGCAGCGCGATGTGTGCCAAGGCCGCCCCGAGCCAAGTGGCGTAGACCAGCTTGCTCGCCTGGCCGCCACCGGTCGCGTCCATGGACGCACTGATGTCGAGAATCACCAGCAACCGGGTGTTCGTCTCGCCCTCGAAGCGCTTGAGGTAGAGCCGATCCGTGCGCGCATACGCATTCCAGTCGACGAAGCGCAGGTCGTCGCCCGGCACGTAGTCACGGTACTCGGCGAACTCCTGGCTGAAGCCCGGCCGGTCCGTGGTGTGGGGGCCGTGAAGGACGCCGTCCACGGCCGTGCGGGCAACAAGTTCCAAGCTCCCGAGTTCCTTGAGCAACGCCGGCGGAATCCCGCGGCGTGGCCGCGGCGACCCCGTTGACGCCGGGGCGTTCATCCCGTGAGGGCGCGGCGATCCGCCACGGGTGCCTGGCGCGTGACTTCCGCGATGACGTCGTCGACCCCGACGCCGTCCGCTTCCGCGAGGTAGTTGGTCTGAAGGCGATGCCGTAGCACGGGCGCCGCGAGCGCTCGAATGTCGTCTGCGGTGACGTGGTAGCGGTCCGCGAGCAAGGCTCGCGCCCGCGCTCCGAGGCAGAGGTAGATGGCAGCCCGAACGCTCGCCCCGTAGTTGAGGTACTTGCGCACGCGCTCGGTGGCGTCGCTGGCATCCGGCCGCGTCGCCCGCACCAGGTTCACCGCGAAACGGGTTATGTCGTCCGCCATCGGCACTTCGCGGACTAGGCGTTGGAAATCGAGGATGGCAGCCGCGTCCGCGCATGCGGCAACGTCTTCTTCGACGATGCCAAGCACGTTGCGCTCGACGACCGCGACCTCTTCGCCGGCGTCGAGGTAATCCAGCACCACGTTGAACACGAACCGATCCAGTTGCGCCTCGGGCAGCGGATATGTGCCTTCGAGCTCGATGGGGTTCTGCGTTGCCAGCACGACGAACGGGCGATCGAGCGCATAGGTCTTGCCGCGTGCCGTGACCCGGAACTCCTGCATCGCTTCAAGGAGAGCGGACTGGGTCTTCGGCGGCGTCCT
This sequence comes from Candidatus Azotimanducaceae bacterium, assembly GCA_965203685.1. Classification (GTDB taxonomy): domain Bacteria; phylum Pseudomonadota; class Gammaproteobacteria; order Pseudomonadales; family Azotimanducaceae; genus VXYL01. The sequence continues at coordinate 1,270,569 of OZ241908.1, read as the reverse complement.
GTTGATCTCGTCCGCGAGCAGGACCTGCGTGAAAATCGGCCCCGGTTCGAACCGCCAGCGCCGCACCCCCGAGCCAGGGTCCTCGTCCAGGATGTCCGTGCCGGTGACATCGGTCGGCATCAGGTCGGGCGTGAACTGGATGCGTTTGAAGTCGAGACCGAGAGCCTGCGCCAAGGTCCGCACCATGAGCGTCTTCGCAGTCCCGGGCAGCCCGGTGATCAGGCAGTGACCACCGATCAGGACCGCGATCAGCAATTCCTCGATGATGGCGTCCTGGCCGACGACGATGCGGCCCAGCCCAGCCCGGATCGCGGCCATGGTGTCGCGGAACCTCCCGACAAGGGCTTCGGTGTCGGCTTCCGCGACAGTTTCGATCGAGTCCGTCACGTGGGTTGTCTCGTGGTTGCAGGCGTCTGCCGCGGTGCGGTTGCGTACCGCAGCCCCATCCGCCCGCACAATACTAGCGGCGCTCCACCCCAGCAAGAAGCACGGGAGGCCCAACGGCCAGTCAGAGCCGCGGACGAACGACCTAATCCGCGCCGACGACCGGCAATACGCCGGAGCGCTTGATCCCGCCGAGGCTGAAGCTCGATTCGACGTGACGTACGCCGGGGTACTTGAGGATGCCCTGCATCACCAGTTCCGAAAAATGATCCATGTCACGCGCAACAACCTTCATGAGGTAGTCGTGCGTGCCACTCGTGGCATGGCACTCGACGATATGCGGCTCAGCGTCGACACGAACGTGGAACGCATCCGTCTCGGCATCCGTTTGCCTGTCCAGCGTCACCTGCACGAACGCGGTCACGGTCAAGCCCACGGCGCGCTGGTCGACGAGGGCGGCATAGCCGCTGATGACCCCCCGGCGTTCGAGATTGCGCACGCGCCGTAGGCACGGCGACTCGGACAACCCGATGCGTGCCGCCAACTCCACGTTCGCAAGCCGGCCGTCGTGTTGCAGCAGTTCGAGGATCTTGCGTTCGGTACGATCCAAAGACATTGGAGGAATCCACTCATCAAGTGACGGTTTTCGCAATAATACGCCGAATATCGTGCAAGTCACGGCGTAATAGACGAGCAATTGCGAACCCAGCGATCTATGGTTGCCCCTATGGACAACGATGCCAATCCCATGGGACTCGACGGCTTCGAGTTCGTCGAGTTCGCGGCCGCGGAAGTGGGCGTGATCGAGCCGACCTTGGACGCGCTCGGCTTCGTGCCGATCGCCAAGCACCGTTCCAAGGCCGTGCACCTGTGGCGGCAGAACGACATCAACTTCATCGTCAACTACGAACCGCGGAGCACCGCGTGGTACCTCGCCGAGGAGCACGGCCCGTGCGTCGCCGGACTCGCTTTCCGGGTCCGCGACGCACACCACGCCTACAACCGCGCAGTCGCCTTGGGCGGTCAGGCCATGGACATGCCGACAGGACCGATGGAACTGAAGCTTCCGGCCATCCGCGGCGTCGGCGGCATGCCGCTCTACCTCATCGACCGTTTCGCCGACGGCAGCAGCATCTACGACATCGACTTCGTATACGCCGATGGCGTCGACCGTCACCCGTCCGGTGTCGGACTCGCGACGATCGACCACCTCACGCACAACGTCTACCGCGGCCGCGTCGATCACTGGGCGCGTTTCTACGAGCGCCTTTTCAAGTTCCACGAGGTGAGGCGCTTCGACATCGAAGGCCAGCACACGGGGCTCTACTCCCGGGCCATGGCGGCACCGGATCACAAGATTCGCATTCCCTTGAACGAGGACGCCGCGCCGGAAGGCGGTGGTGCCGGCCAAGTGGAGGACTTTCTCGTCCGCTACAACGGCGAGGGCGTGCAGCACATCGCGCTGGCCTGCGACGACCTCGTCGGGCTCTGCGACCGCCTCGAGGCGCGCGGTGTCGAGTTCATGGCCAAGCCGCCAGACACCTACTACGAGATGCTCGGTGCCCGTCTACCCGGTCACGGCGAGCCGGTCGCGGAACTCGCAAGGCGCGGCATCCTGCTCGACGGCGACACCAGCGGCGACGAGCCCCGCCTGCTGCTGCAGATCTTCTCGGCCCCGTTGATCGGGCCGATCTTCTTCGAGTTCATCGAACGCAAGCGCGACGAAGGCTTCGGCGAGGGCAACTTCCAGGCACTGTTCGAGTCCATCGAACGGGCCGAGGCGCAAACCGCCGGTTGAGGTGACCGCCATGGAACTCAAACGCATCCACCACGTCGCCTACCGCTGCGACGATGCGAAGGAGACCGTGGATTTCTACCGCGAGGCCCTCGGCATGCGCTTCAAGCTCGCTTTCGCGGAGAACGAAGTGCCTTCCACCGGCGCACCGGACCCCTACATGCACGTCTTCCTGGACGCCGGCATGGGCAACGTGCTGGCCTTCTTCGAACTGCCCAACGCACCGCCCATGGGCAAGGACCCGGCAACGCCGGACTGGGTCCAGCACATCGCCTTCGAAGTACCGACGCGCGACGAACTCGACGCCGCCAAGGCACGCCTGGAGACGATGGGCCTCGACGTCCTCGGCCCCGTGGATCACGGCCTCTTCGACTCCATCTATTTCTTCGATCCCAATGGCCATCGGCTGGAACTCGCCTGTAACAAGGGCACCGCGGCCGACGTCGCCCGCGCCGAGTCCGTCGCCGACGCCATGCTCGAGGAGTGGAGCCGCACACGGCGGGCGCCTCGACACGCCGCGTGGCTGCACGCTGGCTCGAAGGCCTAACACGGGATGCGGGGGACGTCCGCGCACCCCACTTCGCAGTCTGTTAAGTTCAAGGTGTTCGGGTAGGAGTCCAGCGCCGTGCCGAAACTCACCGACGACGAGGTCGAGAGATTCCTCGCTGAGCGCGAGATCCTGATGCGCATTGCCGTCGTGCGCGAAGACGGCAGTCCGTTGGTAACGCCGATCTGGTTCCTTAACGAGGACGGCGCGATCTACTTCACGCCGCGCAAGCGCTCGGAGTGGTTCGATTGCCTGCGCCGGGACCCCAGGGCGGCGCTGTGCATCGACGAAGCCGACCAGCCCTACCGGAAGGTGCTCGTCGAAGGCACCGCGGAACTCGTGCACGACATCGGCGAGGACGATGCCTGGCGCGATCTGTATCGACGCATCGCCGAGCGCTACACCTCCCCCGAAGGTGCGGACGCCTACATCCGCAACACCATTGATCAGCCGCGTGGCCTGTACCGGGTGCTACTCGCCGCCAGCAAGGTCACGACCTGGCGGATGCCCGTGTCGGGCGAAGCCGGCGAAGGCATCTGGCACCACCGCTACTACGTAGAGGGCCGCGCCTTTAGAAACCGCATTGGTAGCTCGAGGTGAGCGCCGAGGCGTACCGCGACTACGCCAACGCCGAAGCCGGTGTGCGCGACTTCTACCGGCACAACCACGCCCACCAGACGCTCGACTTCGCACACGCGAAACGCGCGCAGTACGGCGCCTTGAACACGGCGAGCATGGGCATCTGGGAGGCCTGCGAGATGCTCGACACCCTAGTGGACGCAAGCGACCCCGATACCAGCCTGTCCCAGATCGAACACTGCCTGCAGACCGCCGAGGGTATCCGCCAGGACGGCCACCCGGACTGGTTCGTGCTCGCTGGACTTGTCCACGACCTCGGCAAGATCCTGTGCCTCTTCGGCGAGCCGCAATGGGCCGTGACCGGCGATACCTTCGTACTCGGGTGTGCATTCCGGGACGCCATCGTCTATCCCGAGTACTTCGCGGCGAATCCGGATGCCGCGAACCCGGACTTCAACACGCCGCTCGGCATCTATGAGCCGGGCTGCGGCCTCGACAACGTCACCCTGTCGTGGGGCCATGACGAGTACATGTACCTCGTGGCAAAGGACTACCTGCCGGAGCCCGCACTTGCGATGATCCGGTACCACAGCTTCTATCCGGGTCATTCCACCCCGGCCTACGACGCGCTCATGGGTCCGGACGACCAGGCACGGCTCGAGTGGGTGCGCCGATTCAACCGCTACGATCTCTACACCAAGCACGACGTCGCGCCGGACGTCGCCGCGTTGCGCCCCTACTACGAGGATCTTATTGGCCGTTACTTCCCACCCGAGATCGCTTGGTGACCTCGGTCAGGAGCTTGAGCGCGTCCGGACCCAGCCCATAGCGCGCCCCCGGCATCGTTCAGCCGGCGATGCCTGCCGGCCGCGTTGACGAGACAGTTGCCAGCCAGTGCCAGACGTCGCCGACGTCCGTCGCGCGTTCGGGTCAGCCGGGCAGCCGGTCGACGAACTCCGCTGCCGTTTCGCAGGCGAGGATGAGGTCGCCCGTCTCGGAGAGCACGTCCGCGCTCGGCCTGCCTTCCAAGGCATCGGCCAGACGTCGACCAGCCGGGGTGCCGAAGCGGCGCGCGGCCATGGCCACCAGGAGGTCCCGCTGTTCGCGGCGAGCGACCTGGATTCCTTCCTCGCGCCCCTCCGCACGCGCCTCTTCGCGGAACGCGTCGATCTTGTCCTTGAAAAGGTACGTCATTTCGGCCTCCTTCGTGCCTTCCATCTCGTCGAACGACGGCAACTCCGCACCCGACTCCGCGGCACCGAGCAGCGCCTCCTCCACCCAGGCGTGCATTCCCTCGCGGAACGGTCTGTAGCCGGGCGTCGCGAACAGCCGCCATTCGCGCCGCAACTGCTCCGCCAACTCTGTTGGCAGCGGTTCGATCCGGTCCAGGTCGAGTTCGGCGGCGAGCGCGGGCAGCGCGATGCGGACGAGATCAGCGATCACGTCGCCAAGGAACAACAGTTTGCTGGCCGCGTCGGTGCGGCGTCGTGGGTTGGCCACGCGCTGAATGTGCCGGAGCGCGGAGGGCCAGAGGTGCCGTCGGGCGGATGTCCTAAGACCATTTCAGACATTCGCCCGCCGCGAGGCGGCAGCGGTCGATGAGGTGATTCAACCGCTACGATCTCTACACCAAGCACGCTGTCGCGCCGAACATCGCCGCGTTGCGGCCTTACTACGAGGACCTCATTGCCCGTTACTTCTCACCCGAGATCGCGTGGTGACCTGGGTCAGGAGCTTGAGTGCGTCCGAATAGGTCGGCGCGATCTCAAGCGCGAGCAACACCTCGCGGCGCGCTGCTTCGAGGTCGTCGAGAGCGAACAGCGCCGTGGCCAAGCGATAGTGTGCATCGGCGCGGTCGTGCGGCCCCAAGGCCTGGTAAGCCACGTACTCGCGACGGGCATCCGCCGCCGCACCAGCAGCCATGAGCCTGTCGCCGAGCGCGAGGCGGTAGTCACCGTTGAGCGGCGCCGCCAATGCCAGCGCCCGGCGCACCGCTAGCGCCTCGTCGGCAACGCCCGCCGTCTCACGCCATTCGGCCAGCCGCGTCAGCGGTCCGGTCAGTCGGCCACCGGCCTGCCAGTACGTTGTGAGTGCTTCGGCGGCGCGGTCGCGCCGGCCAAGCCGCTCCGCGGCCTCGGCAAGCAACGGATACGGACTTGAGCCCCCAACGTAGTGGCGATAGCTCGCGACGGCACGCTCGGCCGCATCGAGGGCCGTCTGCCAGTCGCCGGACTCTGCCGCATCGCGTGCCTCCGCCACCGCGAGCCGGAACGCTTGCGTATCGATGTCCGCGAAACGTTCATCCAAGTACGCCGTGAACGCCTCATCCAAGGCCTCGGGCGAGACGGTTAGCGCCGTCTCAATAGCCGAGGCGCTGTGCCGACCGTCTGCGAACGCCGCCAACAGACGGACCAAGCCGTCCAGGCCGTGCGTCTCGGCAATGTACTCGCAAACAAGACCCGCCTGGGTGTAGGAGACGCCGACTTGCCCGGAATAACGTGGACGTATGAAACCCTCGTCGAGTTTGGCAATCGGCAGCAGCATGCCGTCGCGAAAGGCATCGATGACGTCGGGCGGGACCGCGTGCCGACCCGGCGGCGCACCGTCGACCCGGAACCTACTCGGGCCGGTCTGCCACTCTTCAAGTACCGAGATGCCCTCGCTGAACCACCGCGCCACGCGGTTGTCGGTCGCCCCCAAGGTGACGACGTGCGCGATTTCGTGCCAGAGCGCGCTCGCCCAGTCGAAGCCTTCGTCGATCCCGCGCGCCCCAGGGCCGTCCATGACCACCACGTGGCCAAACGTGGCACCGAGTATGCCGATGCCGGGAAGCCCCGACGTGCGCACGGCGAAATCCTCGTGGCGACGATAAAGCTCCACCACCACGGGTGGTTCGGGCCGGTAGTCATACCGCTCAGCGAAGACGTCGAGCGCATCTGTCGCAAGGTCGCGCACATAGCCCGCCAAGGCCCCCGACTCCGCCGGATCGACGCGCAGGATCAGCCCGTCGCCGACGTTCTCAGGCCACGCCATCACGTCGTCGAGGAGACGCAGTGCGTTGACGACCTGACGGTTGTAGGGGAAAGCATCGTGGGCGCGCGCCAGCACGCCGTAACCGTCCTGGAACCGGTTGACGCGCAACAGGTTCATGCCCAACGTCGCGTGCGCGCTCCATAGCGTCGGGTCGGCCTCGAGAGCGCGTTCGAGCTGAGTGATCGCTTCCCGGTACCGGCGCGTGATGATGTAGAAGTGGGCGATGGTCTCGTGCAAGGCGCCGTAGTCCGGGCGCAACTCGAGGGCGCGATCCTCCCAAGGGCTCGGAACCTGGTCGGCCAAGTGATCCATGGCGGCGCGCAACGCGAAGGCCTGCAGGCGGATCCCAGGATCCTTAGCTTCCAGCGGGGCTTCAAGCTCGCGTTGCGCACGGTCGCGGTCGTCGGCTTCAAGGGCTAGGCGCGCCAGGATCAACCGAGCTTCGTGGCGATCCGGGGCCGCCGCGAGGACTTCATTGGCCAACGCTTCAGCCCGCCCGTCGAATCCCCCCAACGCCACCCGCGCCATGCCGAGCTTCGCATCGAGGTCGGTGGGGTCGACTTCCAAGGCCTCTTGGAACAGCTTCTGGGCTTCGGTCGCACTTTGCGCCTCCAGGAAAAGCTGCCCCCACCGGGCGCGCAGGTCGGCGCGGCCCGGGTTGGACTGGACCGCTGCCCGGAATGCGGCATTCGCAGCCGGGAAATCGTCAAGAGCCCAGGCCGCCTCGGCCCGGACCGCCGGGTCGGCGGCGACGATCAACTCCCGGTAGCACGACCGCGCTTCCTCGCCGCCTGAGAACTCCAAGGCACGGCACTCATCCAGGGACTGACCCCAGGCACCCATGGCGATCCCGGCAAGCACCAAGGTCGCCAGGGTCCGTGCCGGCCTCATGGCTCGTCAAGCTCGCTTTCGACGGCTGACAGCTCGAGCAGCAACTCCTGCAGCATGGCGAAATACTCGTCCTCGGCTTGCCGCCCCTTGGCGGCTCGGAGCGCGTCGATCTCGGCGAGAAGCTCGTCGCGACGAGCCCCGGCGGACCCTGGTGCGGCGTCCAATGCGCTGGCTTCGCTGATCGCTGCCAGCTCGAAACGGGTCATGTCGCCGTCGCTTCGAGGATGCTCTGTAGCAATGCGTTGCGCGTCTTCATAGTGCCGCGCAACCGCCTGCTCGGCGAACCGGAACGCCTCGTCGGCATCGATCCGGCCGTCCTTGTCGATGTCTGCACGGGGTTCGGTAAGGGCTGCCGACCAGAACCGGCCGAACACCACGGCATTGGCTTCGTGGCCGTCCTTGGTCGCTGCGACTACCGCTCGTCCCTCGGTCTTCAGAACGTCGATGGCAGCACCGCTGGCACTGGTTGCCAGCACGACGAGTTGGCGCTCGGACGGCAAGCGCGCAAGCCACTCGGCCAAGTCGTCGGCCGTCGGATCGGAGCCTGGCACGTTGAACCGGTAGTGCTCCCCGTCGTAGCTGCCGTGACCGATCAGCACGACCACGAGAGGGTCGTCCACGCGGCCCTTCTCATGCGCCGCGAACGCACTGCGGATTCCATCCCGCCCGGCATCCTCGCCGACAAGCAGCGTCACGCCCCCCGCGAGACGCTCGACCGCGTTGGCCGTCGCCTGCGCCTGCTCGACGAACGCGGATGCATAGGCCGGTTCGCCGCCCAGGCCCGCCACCACGACCACGTGCGGCGCAGCCGATACCACCGGCGCCAGCGCAAGCGCCACGCAGGCCGCGCCCAGTCGAGACCTGGGAAGACGAACGCCGAACGGCATCAGATGCCGCCCCAGAACCGTCGCAGGGACCACTCGATGCACTTCAACAGCACGAGGACGATGTACAGGATCGGCGCGTCCCAAAGCGGCATCCGGTCGCGTTCCCGGATGCCGGATCCGCCGAAGGCAATCGCCTCCTCAAGGCCTGCGAGGTCGTCCGGTGTCCAAAACTGACCGCCTGTCACTGTCGCGATACGTTCAAGGAGCGGTGCATTCATCGCTGCGGCGAACGCTTCGACATCTTGGCCTCCGACGCGCGCCAAGCGGCTGAACGTCGTGCCCGCACCCCCTTCGCCACCCGCGCGTGCGGTGACGTCCACGCGGTACACCCCTGCGATCGACGTGGCCACCGTGGCACCGAAAGCACCGCCGCTATCGATCGGCGGCAACACGGTGTCGAAGTTCTCGCCGGTAGGTGCCGTGATCCGGGCCGTGACCGACGCATCGGGGATCGGATTGAAACGGGCATCCTTCAGCGACACCTTGAGGTCCAGCGCATCGAACCCAGGCTCAACGCTGAGCCGACGGGTGGCAGGGGCTGCGCCCGCCAGGTGCCGGATCAAGTGCCGCCAAAAAAGGCCGTGGCGGTCGTCCTCGGGCGCCGTGCGCATTCGCCAGCGCCAGGTCGAGGCCGTCGCGAGCACCACCGCCTGGCCGAAGCCGTAGGGTTGCGCGACCAGGAGCGGCACGGCAGAGCCACCGCGGACGATGACCGTCGGTTCCGCACCCGGTACGACGCGCACACTGCCCTGAGCCTCAAGCAGCGTGGTCGCACCGGCCTTGAGCGGGCCGAGGCGTTGGTAGTCGCCCAGCATCGGCAGCGTGGCCCACCGTTCCTCGCGCGCGGGTTCGCTGCTCCCCCCGATGTCCGCCAGTGGTGAACTGAGCCCGGCCGATGTCGGGTTGGCGGCGTATTCGCCCGCCGTGTAGCCGGGCGGCGCACCTTCCGGTGCCCGCTCGAGGACGACCGGCAAGGCCCTCGCCAGCGGCTTGACGTCCCAGCCACCGTCGCCTAGAGCTTCTCGCCCGGCCAGCACCAGCACGCTGCCACCACGCTCCGCGACGAACGACTCCAGGTTGGCGTGTTGCTCATCGTCCAAGGTGCTGGCCGGCAGGCTGCCCAATATCACGAGCCCGTAGGCGTAGAGCGCTTCCAACGACGCAGGGAACCCGTCCACGAGTTCGTCGGCGCCAGCGACGCCCTGTCTATAGGTCTTGCGGGGTGTCGTGCGCAGCCAGGTCACCAGCTTGATCGCTGGATCCTCCTCCACGGCGCGGCGGATGAACTTGTACTCCCAGCGCGGCTCACCCTCCAGGTAGAGGACGCGGTGCTCCGCCTCGACGACCTCTACGAGCCGCGTTCGAGAGTCGTTCCGCGGCAGCGGGTCGGCCTCGAGCGCGTCGAGTTCGAACGTCAACTCCTTGAGGCCGGCCGCACCGCTGGCGAAGGTCACGTCCGCGACAACCACGGGCACGTCCGGATCCAAGGCGACCGCGTTCGCGGCCAGCACGGACTCCCCGTCCCGCACGCGCAACCTGACCTCGCCCGCTTCGGGCCAGGCGTGGCGGATTGTCACCCGGGCCGTGACCTCGCTGTTCGGCGGAGGCCGACCCGGCACCAGCACCTCCGCCAACTCGGCATCTCCGACGATCGTGGGTGCACCCAGCCCGACCACGTGCACCGGCACGCCCGCCGCGGTCAGGGCGTCGAGATCATCGACATCCCCTGGCGTCTGCGCGCCGTCGGTCAACAGTACGATCGCCGCCAGCGCGCCGCGGTCGTAGTTGGCCGCTAGATTGCTCAACGCGTGGACAAGGCGCGACCGGTCGCCCGTCGGCTCGAGTGCCGCCACCTCGGCGGGGCGCAACTGGTCGTCGAACTGGTACAGCACGGTCTTCGGCTGGCCACCGACGCCTTCTGCAATCAGCCCCTTGGCCCGCCCCAAGCGCGTCGTCCTGTCGCGGGCATCGGGCAGCGCCATGCTGCGCGACGTGTCGACCAAGAGCGCCACGGTGTTCAAGCCCGGCGAAAGCCGCAGAACCTGCAACGCGGGCCCCGCTAGGATGGCCAGCAGGACGGCGACCGCCGCGAACTGCAATGCGTGGACGGCGACGCGGCGATGCCAGGGCCAGGCGGCCAAGCGCCTTGCGAACGCCACGCTCAAGGCGAGCAGAACTGCCGCAACCACCCACCACGCGGCGCCGAGCTCGCCGGCGAACACCAACTCACCCTGTTCGTACACTTGGCGCGGGTACTTGAAGAACCACTCGAACATTGCCGGGCTCTTTGGCCGCGAACGTCAGTGCGTGAGTGCGTAGACGATCACGTTGATGCCGACGCGGTAGGACTGCGTGGAGAAGCGCTCGAAATACCACTCGCCGTAGGACTCCCGCTCCCAGCCGTCGGCGATGTCGGTGTTGTGCGTGGCGATCGCCATCAGGCGACCGTCGTCGTCGGCGTAGGCGCGGATGCTCGCCACGTCCAGCGAGCCGGCCGGGAAGCGGTGCACATAGGGCGGCTCCGCGGTGTCCACGCGGTGTGCGAAGTCCCGAGCCGGGATCTGCGGCATCTCGTCGATGTCGAAGACGGTATGGAAGATGGCGTGTTCGGTGGGCAGCACGCGCCAGCGTCGACCGGGCAGAACGCCTGCCATCGCGCGCTCGAAGCTCGCCCACTCGGCATCGCCCCAGAAGTCGTCGACCCAAAGGAAGCCGCCGTTGTAGAGGTACTGCCGCAACGCCCTCATCTCCGGCCCTGACAACGTCATGTAACCCACATCGGACATGTAGATCAGCGGCGAGTCGCCGAGATTCGGTGCGGTGAGCTTCCGGCGCGCCGGTTGCCGACTGGCAACGACGTTCGTCAACTGGTTGAGGCGCTTGGCGAAGTTCTGCTCGGCCTGCGGGAAATCCGTCTCCCAGCGCTCCCACACGCGGCCGTCGTAGCCGTAGAACGCCTCGCCGGCCCCGCCGACGCTGTCGTACTCGATGCGGGTGGGCACGAATTCCGTGAGGTCGTGCGCCGTCAGGAATTCAGCCGCGGTCGCGGACGATCCCGCCACAACCACGGCGAGCGCAGCAAGGACGGATTTGGCGACCGGGAAATCCATGGTTACCTCGGCGGGTACTTGGCCATCGCCTCCTCCACGGGTTCCGTTCCCCAGCCCGGCGTGTCGGGCAGGTGCAGATGCGAGTCCCGGATGTCGGGCGCCACCGTGAACAACTCGGCGTCCCGGGGTACCCGGTCGATGTCCGTCTCCATGATGCGCAGATTCGGCACGGCCGCGCACATGTGCGCGCTCATCATGGACGACAGGTGCCCATAGTAGTTGTGCGGCGCGACGTTCACCTGGTGGGCCGCCGCGGTCGCGGCGACCTTCATCGACTGCCAGACGCCGTTCCAAACCGCGTCGATAATGCACACGTCCATGGCACGTAGCCGGAAATACGGCAGGAACGCCGGGAGCGTGAGCAGGGACTCGCACGAGGCGATGGTATGCGGGCTCATCGCGCGCACATCGGCCAGCGCCTCCGGGTGCTCGGTGTCGATCTCCACCCAGAACAGGTCGAAGTCCTCGAGAGCCCGGAGTATCCGCCGGTAGCCCTCCGGCGGGGCGTTGTAATTGAGGTCCAGTAGGATGTCCATATCCGGACCCGCGCCGTCGCGAAACGCGTCGAGGTGCCGCCGCAACTCCCGGATCATATGCCGCTCGGCGTTCCGGTCCGGCGCGTAGGGCGATCCGAACCCCGGCGCCCAGCCACGCACCCGACCACCATTGGGGACGTCGCTGAAGTCGAAGATGTTGGTCTTTAGGCCCGTGAACCCGCGTTCGCGGACTTCCTGGCCGAGCGCACGGACGTCGTCCAAGGTCTTGACCGCCGGTGGGTACAGGTCGCCGCGGGAAATGCGCCACGTGCCGCAATGCGACCAGTAGACGCGTACCCGGTCGCGCACCTTGCCGCCGAGCAGGTCGTAGCAAGGCACGCCCAAGGTCTTCGCCTTCGCATCGAGAAGTGCGTTCTCGATCGCCCCGATCCCCATCGCCATCACACCCGACATCGACTGACGCGCACGACCGTGTAGACGCGCATACACCCGCTCGATGTCGTGGACGCGCTCGCCGATCACCATCGGCGCGAGCTTCTCGATCACGGTGGTGACGCCAATCGCACCTTGATGTTCGTCGTACTCGCTCCAGCCGACGACGCCGTCCTCGGTGGTGAGCTTGACGAAGTTGTAGTTGCGCCAGCCGGAGTCGGTATGGAGCGTTTCGATGGAACGAACTTTCATGGACACTCTTCGGCGGTTTCCTAGCAGGTCCGATCAAACCACATGCGGGGCGGCTGCTCTACCCCGGCGGCTCGTCAGTCGCAAGACAATCCAAGGCGTCGCGGGTCACTGGCCGCCCGTCGACTCGTAGACCGTGGCCGCCGCGACCAAGTCCTCGAGAGCGTGGCCAACCGACTTGAACAGGGTCACCTCACGTTCATCGCGGCGTCCCGGTACGCGACCCTGCTCAAGCGCGAACAGATCGCCGACGATGTCGGACTCGCTGATCACGCCGTCCTTGAGCGGTGCCATGATGTCCCCGGCCTCCGTCAGCGCGCCATGCAAGCTGTCCACGTAGACGCGGGCGCGCCGCACGGCCGCATCGTCAGCCTCCCGCATGGTCGGCTTGAAGCCACCGACGAGATCCAGGTGCGTGCCGGGACGGAGCCAGGCACCGCGCACCAGTGGCGTCTCGGCAAGGGTCGCGCAAGTGATGATGTCCGCCTCTGCGCAAGCGCTTGCGAGATCAGTGCTGACTTCGGCATAGGCCAGCCCAAGTTCGTCCACGAGACGCCGCGCGCCCTCGACGTGACGGTTCCACACCACGATGCGGCGCAACGGGAACGCCGACGTATAGGCCGCAACGAGTTGCCGAGCAATCCGGCCCGCACCGACCACCGCGAGTACCGCCGAGTCCGATCGGGCGAGGCGGCTGGCCGCGAGGAGCGAGGCGGCGGCCGTTCGCCATGCCGTCAACTCGTCGGCATCCAGCACCGCCAAGGGCTCGCCGGCGCCACCGTCCATCAGTAGGTAGGTGCCCGTGACGGTCGGACGACCACGCGCCGCGTTGCCGGGGAAGACGTTGACGACCTTGACGCCGAGGTAGGACGCGTTCCAGGCGGGCATGATCAGCGACGTCGGCGCGTTCTCGTCGTCGCCGAGGACGTGCCGATGGCGGGCCGGCGCGTTGACGGACGCCTCGGAGAACGCAACCGCCAGGGCGTCGACCAGGCGCCTCCAGTCCAAGTGCTGGCGAATCCGCTGCGCGTTGATGAACTCGGGCATCCAAGGACGCTCCACGGCCCCTTGATGACGGTCAAGTGTCGCGCTTTTCGCACTGCCGGGAATAGCGCCCGCCCGCGAGTTCTGCTAACAACGTTGCGGACTGTACTGGACCCGTCGGGGGCAAGACGCAAGTGGACCGGCGCACGCCAACGCGCTACCTGTCGGTGGATCTCGAAGTGGTACGTGGTGGCATCCGCGACTTCGCGGCCGTGTACAGCGATGGGCGAGCCATGCGTCGCCAGCGACTCCGTGCGAGCGACCTCGGCACGGCGCTCGCCAAACTCGACGCTTTCGCGGGCGACGCCGATGTCCTTCTCGGGCACAACTTGATCCGCTTCGACCGTCCCCATCTGCAAGCGGCCGCGCCCGACCTCCGCCTGCTTCGACTCCCGGCGCTCGACACACTCATGCTGAGCCCGTTGGCGTTCCCCCGCAATCCCTACCACCACCTCGTCAAGCACTACCAGGACGGCGGACTCGTCCGCGGCCAGGTGAACGATCCGCAACTCGATGCCGCCATCACGCTCGATCTCTTCCGCGAGGAATGCGATGCGCTGCGTCTTGCCGATCCACGCCTGCTAGCCGCGTGGCACTGGCTCACCACGACCGAACAGAGCGCGTTCGACGGGCTGTTCCAAGACTTGCGTGACGCGCGACGACCGAGTGTCGGGGATGCCCGCTCCGCCATCGTGGAACTCCTCCACGACAACGGCTGCACGACTCGGGCCCGAGGCATTGTCGAGGAAGTCGCGCGCCTCGGCTGGCCGCTCGCCTATGCGTTGGCTTGGCTGTCAGTCGCCGGGGGCAACTCCGTCATGCCGCCCTGGGTGCGCCTCGAGTTCCCGGAGGCCGGCAGGATCGTCCGCACCCTTCGCGACACCACCTGCACGTCCCCGGCGTGCACCTGGTGCCGCGCGGTCCACGATCCCCGGGCCGAACTCAAGCGCTGGTTCGGCTTCGCCGCGTTTCGGGAAGAGCCCGCCACCGAGACGGGCGGTTCCATGCAGCAGGCCGTCGTCGAGGCCGCCATGGCCGGGCGCGACGTGCTCGCCCTGCTCCCCACGGGCAGCGGCAAGTCGCTCTGCTACCAGGTCCCGGCGCTGTCGCGCTACCACAAGACCGGGGCGCTGACCGTGGTCATCTCCCCCTTGGTCGCCCTGATGGCGGACCAAGTGGCCGGTCTCCAGGCCCGCGGCATCGGCTCCGCCGTGACGGTCAACGGCATGCTTTCGCAGCCCGAACGAGCCGACGCCCTCGACCGCGTCAGGCTCGGCGATGCGGCGATCCTGCTCACGTCTCCCGAGCAGCTCCGAAATCGCTCGGTGGCCAACACGCTGAAGCAGCGGGAAGTCGGTGCGTGGGTGGTCGACGAGGCCCATTGCCTGTCGAGTTGGGGGCACGACTTCCGGCCGGACTACCGCTATATCGGCCGCTTCATCCGCGAGCATGCGGGGGAGGAGCGGACGCCGCCTGTCATGTGCCTCACGGCAACGGCGAAGCCGGCCGTCGTCGAGGACATAAGGCGTTACTTCCAGGAACGGCTCGACATCTCTCTTGAGATCTTCGACGGCGGTGCGCGACGCGACAACCTGGCCTTCCACATCGCACCGACGACGCCACAGGAGAAGCTCGGACAGGTCGTGGACTTGCTCACGACCTTTCTGCCCGACGATGACGCGGGCGGCGCCATCGTCTATTGCGCCACCCGACGGCGTTGCGAGGAGATCGCCGACTACCTGCAGGCGAAGGGCTTCTCCGCCAATCACTTCCACGCCGGTCTCACGCCAGAAACCAAGCAGGTGGTGCAACAAGACTTCATCGGCGGGCGCTTGGCCGTGATCGTCGCGACGAATGCGTTCGGCATGGGCGTCGACAAGCCGGACGTGCGGCTTGTCATCCACGCGGACATGCCTGGGTCGCTCGAGAACTATCTGCAGGAGGCTGGGCGCGCGGGCCGCGACGCCGAAGCGGCGCACTGCGTTCTGTTGTACACGCCGGACGATGTCGAGCGGCAGTTCTCCCTCGCGGCCCGGTCGCGCCTCACTCGGCGCGAGATCGACGGCATCTGCCGGGCGCTGCGGAACTTGGCACCGGGAAGCCGACACCGGGGCGACGGCACGCAGGAAGTCGTCGCCACGCCGGGCGAGATTCTCCTCGCCGACGAGGAACACGCGTTCGGCCGCGACTCCCACACCGACGACACGCGCGTGAAAACGGCTGTTGCGTGGCTGGAGGACGCGCAACTGCTGGCTCGTAACGAGAACCGCGCCGAGGTATTCCCGTCCTCGCTCCTAGTGAGCAATCGCGACGAAGCGGCGGCGCGGCTGGCCAAGCTCGATGTCCGCTACCGCAAGCAGCTACTCGACATCATCGACACGCTCATCAACGCCAACGCGGATCAGGGCATCTCGACCGACGAGTTGATGAGCGTCTCGGGCCTGAGTCGAGATGGCGTCCGCGGGGCGCTCTACGACTTCGAGCAGTTGGGGATTGCCACCAACGACACGATCCTGACTGCATACGTGCACGCGGGAGTCCAAGGCGAGTCGAAACGAAGGTTACAGTGGGCCCGAGAGCTCGAAGTGGCCCTGATCGGGCGGCTTCAGGAGGCGGCCCCGGACATGCAGGCCGGCGATGCCCCGTCGACACTGCATCTGCGGCTCGTCACCCAGGCGCTGAAGGAGGACGGTCACCGCGGCGCCCTACCGGTCCGCGTCCAGCGCCTGCTGCGTAGCTTGACCATGGACGGCCGCGGCGAGGACGGCCCGGGCAGTATCGATCTGCGCGTCGTCGACCGCGAAACGGCGCGCGTCCGCCTGAACCGCGACTGGCCTCAACTTGCCGAGACCGCCGAGCGGCGGCGCGCCGCGGCAGGCGTGCTGCTCGACCACCTGCTCGGCCTGCTACCGGTCGGTGCGCGTGGCGCCGACCTACTGGTCGAGACAACGCTCGGCAAGCTCCTCGCGGCGATCGACGCTGATCTCATCCTCAGAAGCCGAGCCCGGAACCCGCGCAAGCTGCTAGACCGCGCCCTGCTCTGGCTGCACGAGCAGGAGATCGTCCGCCTGAACAAGGGCATGGCGGTGTTCCGACCGGCGATGACGATCCGCCTCGAAGCCACGCGAAGGCGCTTCGGCAAGGCCGACTTCGCGCCACTCGAACTCCACTACCAAGAGCAGACGCTGCAGATCCACGTCATGGCGGAGTTCGTCGCGCGTGGCCTCGAGACCATCGCCGAGGCGATCCGGCTGGCGATGGACTACTTCGCACTGCCGCGCGATGCGTTCCTCGAGCGTTGGCTACCCGACCGCAAGGACCTCGCCCGGCAGACCACGCCGGACTCGTGGCGCGCCATCGTCGAGAGCCTCAACAACCCGGTGCAGCGCCGGCTGGTCGCCGACGACCGGGAGCAGACGAACGTCCTCGTTCTCGCAGGGCCCGGGTCAGGCAAGACGCGCGTCCTCGTGCACCGCATCGCGTACCTGCTCCGCGTTCGGCGCGAGGATCCGCAAGGCATCCTGGCGTTGGCCTACAACCGCCACGCCGCCGTCGAGATTCGCCGGCGGCTCGACGAACTGGTCGGCGCCGACGCCCGTGGAACCACTGTGCTCACCTGCCACGGCTTGGCGCTACGGCTCACAGGGGCGACGATGGGCAACCGCCAGGGGCTCACCGACGACGACTTCAGCGCGGTCCTCAAGGAAGCCACCAGTTTGCTCCGCGGCGAGGGGCTGCCAAGCCGGGACGCGGATGCACAACGCGATCAGCTTCTCGCCGGCTACCGTTGGATCCTCGTCGACGAGTACCAGGACGTCGACCGGGAACAGTACGAGCTGATCTCGGCCGTGGCCGGACGAACGCTGAACGAGAAGAGTCGCAAGCTGACGCTCTTCGCCGTGGGTGACGACGACCAGAACATCTATGCCTACTCGGGCGCATCGGTGCGCTACATCCGCCAGTTCGAGGCGGATTACGGCGCCAAGCCCACTTACCTGACTCAGAACTACCGCTCGACCGGCCACATCATCTCCGCCGCCAACGGTTGGATCGGCCGTGCACGCGACCGGATGAAGGCAGGCCACCCCATCGAGATCGACCGCAAGCGGCGTCGACAGCCGCTCGGTGGCGAGTGGGAGCGCCTTGATCCCGTGGGTTGCGGTCGCGTTCAGGTCATCCACGTGCCGGTGGAAGAAATCGCCCAAGCACAGGCATCCGTTTCCGAACTCCGGCGGCTGGCCGCGTTGACCGATGACTGGGACTGGCGCCGGGCTGCGGTGATCGCACGGCACTGGCGGTACCTGGACCCGGTGCGGGGCCTGTGCGAGCGCGAAGGCCTGCCGTTCCAAGTCGCTCGCGAGGATAAGAGCGTGTTCTGGCATCTGCGGGAGACGCAGGCGCTCCGCGCCTGGCTCGACGCCCACGCCGACGGGTTCGTGGACCACGCCAAGCTCGCGACGTGGCTTGAGCGGCAAGACAGCGGCCCGTGGATCGACGTCTTGCGCGAAGCTGCGGACGACTTCGCCTTGGAGCACAAGAGTGCCGACGTCCCCTTGGCGGCCTTCAGGCTGTGGCTCGCCGAGTGGGGACGCGACTTGCGCCGACGGCAGACAGGCTTGCTCCTGGTTTCTGCGCATCGTGCCAAGGGACTGGAGTTCGACCACGTCGTGGTGCTCGACGGGGGCTGGAACGACCGCCAGATCGATGCCATGCGCCGGCTCTACTACGTCGCGATGACCCGGGCTCGGCAGACCTTGACCTTGATCCGCATGCGGCCCGCGGCCAGCCGTGATGGCGAAGTCCACGACGCGGCCCCTCGCGGCCTCGACATCGGCGGCCCGTTCTGGGCCGAAGGTGGCGCCCACACCGACCGCCGCGAGTACGAGCCGGTCGCCGCCCCCGCACCCCGCGAACTAAAGGCCCGTTACCATGCCCTTCGGCTGGCGGACGTGGACTTGGGATTCGCGGGACGCCACGCCAAGAGCCATCCGCTGCATGCCGCCATCGCGTCGCTGGAACCGGGCGACCCGCTCACCGTGCGACTGGTCAAGCAGCGCTGGCAGTTGCACACCGTCACCGGGGAGGTGGTCGGGCGGCTCGCCGCAGGCTACACGCCTCCGGGCGGAGCGGACTTGCGCGCCCGCGTCCACGCCGTGGCGACCTGGAGTTCAGAGGCAAGCGAACCGCAATTTCGCCCGGGCTACCTGTGCGACGATTGGGAAGTGGTCGTTCCGGAGTTGATCGTCGATGCCGATGGAACCAACTGACGCACGGGCCGACCTCGTCCGGCGCAACATCGGCTACTGGAGTCGCGGCTGGGGCGCGAGCGCCGCCGAGAAAATGAACGCCGTACTGGACGATCCCGATTGGGTTGGGTTGGTCGACCAGGAACTGGCGCTTGAGCCGTTGACGAAAGAGGCGCGGGAAGTCCGACTCGAGATCAGCCGGATGGAGCACTGCCACGAGAGCTTCGGCGCCAATGCCGAGGCCGTGGTCACGATGATCGCGTCCTTGGGACACCGGCCGGTCGGTGCGGGCGTGCTCGATTGCGGAGAAGTCGGCGCGCCACGCCAACTGCGGATCGAGGGCTACCTCGCCGCACTACGCCGCTGGCGTGACGGAGTTCCTGGAACCGGAGCCTTGGATCAGACCGTCGAGGCCCTTTGCGGTGCCCCCGACGCACGGAAGCTCGGACTCATCGGTCATCTCATCGAGAGGCTGAAGGACAACGGCTATACGCATGGCCAGGACGACTGGGAACGCACGGAGCCACTCATCAACCATCTCGAGCACTGCTCCGTGCACTGGGAGCGCAGCCTAGTCGCGACCCTGAAGGAGATCGGCAGCGGCATCCGGACCTTCGAGTTCCACGTCGACGGCGGATGGTGCTCATGCGGCGACGCGCCGGACCGCGTCGCGGAGCTTGGGGAACTGCTCCGAGGGCTCGATGCCTGGCTCGATGGCAAGACATCCGAAGGACTGCCCGATCTTGGCGAGCAGACGCCCGTCAAGCGATGGCTGGTGGGTTCGCTGTGCAAGCACATTCGTAGCCAAGAGCACACCGGACGAGTTGTTCGGTAGCTGATGGCCGAGGGTTAAGTCACGCGGGTCATGAACACGAAATCTTCAACCACTTCGAAACCGAGCGCCGCGTACATCTCCTGGGCCGGGTTCTCGCCAACGACCAGCAACTCGATGCGCCGAGCCTGCCGCAGTTGGCGTACGGCGTAGGCGGTCAGCGCCGAGCCGATGCCACGCCGACGGTGGTCCGGGTGCACGGCGACCTCGTGGATCAGGCCTAAGTTACTCGGGACGATCTCCCACATGGCGTAGCCGACTACGTCCTCGCCGGCCTCGGCCAGGACGAGTCCGTCCGACTCCAGCAACGATCGCCGGGCTTGCGCGGCATCGACGTCCTCGTCGGGCCATGCGGCGCGATAGCTCGCAAGCAGCGATGGGAGCCGAGACTGGTCGAAAGGTACGAGCCTGTATGGCTCAACCAGTGGGTTAGCCGCCACGACCCGCTTATGCAACTGCATCGTCCGTTGCGAGATCCCGGGCGCGAACGAACGTGCCCGCAGGAGCGCCTTGGCCGGCCCAGTCACGGTGCAGGACGTCCACACCACCGTTCGCGGTGGGCAGGCATCGATCGCCCAATCGAGTAAGCGCGCGAACTCGGGCTCGTCGGTCGCGATTGCACGTAGCTCACAGCCGCTAGCCGCCCTCTGCCCAAGGCGCGCGAATCCCGACAAGGCGCCACGGTGTTCCAGGACTGCGGTCGCGGCCTCGCTGTGGCGCTCGAAGCCATCGCGAACGTTCTCAGCAGCAAACCGACCGACGCCGCAGCGCCACGGTGTTGATTGCTTGGCCAGCGTCAGGACGGCATCGAGATCGCGCACCGAGGCCGTTCGCAGCGCCATACCCGGAACAGGTGCGCGTTTAGAGTTCCGTACGCCCGTACCCAGCTTCGGATGCGTAGCGCATACGCTCGAAGTCGGCACCGGTGTCGCCGCTCTTGCCAAAGATGTCGTCCAATCCGCATAGCGTAGAGAAAACCGGCGGATTGCGGTCGACGATCCCTTGGTCGATGTCGTCGTAGCGTTCGAGCGGGCGCATGAAGAAACGCACGTAGGCGTTGTGCAGCGACGTTCTCTTGCCCGGCGCTGTACGCGGCATGGAACCGTGCCAGCTCGCGCCGTGCCAGAAGGCGATCGATCCTTTCGGCATCTCGATGGTGACGACGTCCTCGCGCGTCGTGCCGGCCGGCACTTGGCGACCGTTCCTGAAGCTGCCGGGAACGATCACCGTGGGTCCTGCCGCCCGGTCGAAGTTGTCGATGGCCCAAACGGCCGTAGCCTCCAGGCAGTATTCCGGGAACGGCTCCGCCACCCGCGATGCGCCGTAGTCCGCATGCAGGCCGGGATGTGTATCGAGGCCCGGCCCCTTGATGATGGTGTCCGACTGGTACATGACGCAGCCGCGGCCGAGCAGGTACTCGGCGAGCGTCAATACCCACGGGTGGGTCGCCGCGTATTCCCAGAGCCGTCCGCGGCGCAGCAGCATCGTTGCGCGGAAACCCGTGTCGGGCGGCGCGGCGTCGTGGTTGCGGCGCGCCTCGGCACGTAACTCGTCGGCCAACTCAGGCGTGAACGCGTCGTGCAGGACCGTGTAGCCCTTGTCGTCCAGGTCGGCCAGGTTGCTCTCAAGGCCGAGGTGCTGCGCCCGATGCCGGACATCCGGGTTGTTCACCGTACGCCGCGCCATGTGGTCGTGGAAGTCCGACAGCAACGCCCGGACGGCCGGATCGTCGGGCATTTCGCCCTCGACGGCGGGTTCGCCCAGGACGGCCGCATACTCGCGGCGAGCCCGGTTAGCTGACTCCGCGTCCGCGTTGATCGTCCACGCGAACGGCAACGCGGCGTTGTAGTCGGCACGAACACGCAGTTGCGCGGCCGCATCCGGACGGTCTTCGACGACGGCGCTGCCGTCCCCGACCCGGACGGTATAGCCGTATGTCGTGGCGAGACCTACCTCTAGGTGCGGCGGGACATTGTCGAGCGTCACGGAAAGACTGAACGGTGGCGACGTGCAGGCGCGACTCGCGAGGTAGCGCCGCGCCGTCTCGATCCAGTCCGTTGAGGCATACTGTGCGCGCTCGGCGAGTGGCACGGTCAGGTCGGTCATGTCGACTCCGCAGCACGATTTGCGACGACCCGATCATAGGCTCTTTCCACCGCAGGACGAAGTTGCGAGGCTCCGCGATGTTCGACAGCACAGCGGAACTGCTCGAGAGGATCCGGCTCGGCGAGGACTCGTTCCTCGAGCTCAAGGCAGTTCGTCTCAGCGGTAGCAGGCTGATTTCGCCGCATCGCGATGCGATCGCCGACGAACTCTCCGCATTCGCCAATGCCCGAGGCGGCGTCCTAGTCTTGGGAGTCGAAGACAAGACGCGCGAGATCGCCGGCATCGTGATCGAGGCGCTCGACGAGGTCGAGCGGACCGTGCGCGATCTGTGCACGGATGCCGTCGAACCGCCGCTCGTCCCGACCATCGAACGGCTGATGCTTCCGAGCGCCACGGCGGACCGCGTGCCGGTGATCAAGGTGTCCGTGCCGCGGAGCCTATTCGTCCATCGCAGCCCCGGCGGCTACCTTCACCGCATCGGGAGCGCCAAGCGCGTCATGTCAACAGACTACCTGGCCCGGCTGTTCCAGCAGCGCAGCCAGGCACGCCTGATCCGCTTCGACGAGCAACCCGTCGCCGACGCGGCCATCGATGACCTGCGGCCCGACCTCTGGCAACGCTTCCGCACCACGCGTTCGGACGCCGACGACCACGACTTCCTCACCAAGCTCGGAATGGTGCGACAAGACGACCACGGTGTCGCGAGGCCAACGGTGGCCGGAGTGCTCTTGGCATCGGACGATCCTCGGCGATGGCTACCCCAGGCGTACGTCCAGGCCGTCGCATACCGTGGGGATCGAATCTCCCCACGCGGCGCCGGCAGCCCGTACCAGCTCGATGCCGCGGACATCACGGGGCCGTTGGACGTGCAGGCCGTCGAGGCCAGCCGCTTCGTTGCCAAGAACATGAAAGTGGCCGCGTTCAAGGACATCGGACGTCGCGACCTTCCCCAGTTTGCGCTCAATGCCGTGTTCGAGGCGCTCGTGAACGCCGTGGCGCACCGGGACTACTCGATCCATGCCTCCAAGATCCGCCTGCGCCTGTTCGAAGACCGCCTCGAGCTCTACTCACCAGGCGGCATACCCAACACAATGTCCCTTGCGAGCTTGCCGTATCGCCAAGCGGCCCGGAACGAGGCACTCACCAGCCTGCTCGCGAAGTGCCCGATCCCCGAGGCGGCAACATGGCTCGACACTGACCGGCTAACCATGATGGACAAGCGCGGCGAGGGTGTGCGCATCATCCTGGAGGATAGCGAGACGCTGTCCGGTCGCGTGCCGGAATACCGCCTGATCGACGACGCCGAACTGTTGCTGACCATCCACGCCGCCGACGCGACGAGGATGCCAACGGACGCGTCAGGCTGATACGCTTGGCAGGTTCTCCTTTTTGCGAACGAGCCAAGCCCATGTCCGACTACGACACCATCCTCTACGAAGTCGACGGCAATCTCGCCACCGTCACAATGAACCGCCCCGATAGCCTGAACGGCATCACCCACACCATGATGCGAGAACTCTACGAGTGCCTGAACATCGTGGCGCTCAACGAGGACGTGCGCGTGGTGCTGTTCACCGGTGCGGGCCGAGGGTTCTGTCCCGGGGTCGACCTCAAGGCGGCCACCAGCGGTGACAACCAGGAGCCCAACCGGCGCGAGTACTTCCACATCACGACGCTGCTCCACGAAATGCCGAAGGTCACCATTGCCGCCGTGAACGGGGCTTGCGCGGGAGCGGGATTCGGTTGGGCCTGCGCCTGCGACCTGCGCTACGCCAGCGAGCGCGCCGTGTTCAACTCGGCATTCCTCGGCGTCGGCATCTCGGGCGACATGGCGGGACCTTGGCTGCTGCCTCGCATAGTCGGTGCCACGAAGGCCCGCGAGCTCTTCTTCAGTTCCCAGAAGTTCGGCGCGGATGAGGCCGAACGCATGGGCCTCGTCCTCAACACGTTTCCGGCGGAGACGTTCCGCGATGACGTTCAGGCCATCGCCAAGCGGCTCGCCAAGTCCGCACCGCTCGCCATCGGCGAGATGAAGAAGAACTTCATCAACGCCGAGAACATGCCGCTGCGGGACTACATCGAAGTCGAGACCGAGCGACACACGCGCACCGGCGGCAGCGAGGATTCGCGGGAAGCGTTCCGCGCCTTCGTCGAGAAGCGCGACCCGGTTTTCAAGGGCCGCTAACTTAGGCACGACCCGGGAGGGAGCGACCATGCGTACAACCACCTTTCTCGTCACCGCGTTGCTCGCGGGTAACGCGCTTGCCTTGGGTAACGGTGCAGCACCGGAACCCGGCGACCGCATCGACGACTTCGTGCTCCTGGACCACCAAGGCCAAGCGCACAAGCTCTACTACCTGTCCGATGCATCCGCCGTCGTGCTCATGGCCCACAGCGCGACATGCCCGGGGTTCGCCGACTACCAAGCACGGTTCGACGCGGCGGCGGATGCGTACCGGGACCGCGACGTGGCCTTCCTGATGGTCAACTCCGAGCCCGCGGCGCATGCCGCGTTGCGAAACGACGTGCGATCCGACAACCCGATCCTGATCGACCGGGCGGGCCTGGTCGGCGATGCGCTCGGGCTCACCAAGGCCGGCGAACTGCTCGTCATCGATCCCAAACGATGGCAACTCCGGCACCGAGGGGCGGCGAGTGGCGACGTCGGCCAAGTGCTGGACGCCGTGCTGTCAGGCGGCGAAGTCCCGTCAGCCACCGTGCCGGCGACGACCTGCGCGCTGACCCACGCCGCCCCGCCGGTATCCGTCTCCTACGCCGAGGACATCGCCCCGATGCTGATCGACAACTGCGTGACCTGTCACCGCGAGGGCGGCATCGGGCCATGGGCGATGACCGGCTACAACATGGTCCGCGGCTTCGCACCGATGATCCGCGAGGTGGTCCGTACCAAGCGCATGCCGCCTTGGCACGCCGACCCGGTGCACGGCGTCTTCACCAACGACCGGTCGTTGTCGACCGACGAGGTGCGCAAGCTCGTGCACTGGGTCGAGACCGGCGCACCCCGTGGCGACGGCCCCGATCCCCTGGCAACCCTCGATGCCGAGTGGCCGGACTGGGGGCTGGGCGAACCCGATCTCATCGTCGACATCCCGGCTTTCGACGTACCGGCAACCGGCATAGTGGAGTACCAGTACCAGCGCGTCGTGAGTCCGCTCGACCGCGACGTGTGGGTGCGCGCCACGGAGATCCTCCCAGGCGACCGCGCCGCGCTGCACCACGTTATCGTGACCTTCCGCCAACCCAAGCCAGACGGCACCGGCTTCGGCCGACGCGGCGGTGGCCTAGGCGGCTACGTGCCGGGCGCGGAACCGAGAGGCGCGCCGGAGAACACCGGCACGTTCTTGCCGGCTGGCTCGCAGCTCATCTTCCAGATGCACTACACGCCCTACGGCAAGGCGGTGACGGATCACTCGAAGTTCGGCCTTTACTTCCACGACGCGCCGCCGAGACACCGGCTCGCCAATGCCGTGCTGATGAATACGCGCATCCGGATTCCGCCCAACACCAAGTGGCACAGTGAGTTCGCGGAACGCACGTTCGAACGCGACGCCCTGCTCTACAGCTTGCTGCCACACGCGCATTACCGTGGCACGGCGTCGGAGTTCCGCGCGTTCTACCCGGACGGGGGCGAGGAGCTGCTGCTATCGGTGCCGAACTACGATTTCAACTGGCAGACGACCTACGTGCTCGAAGAGCCCAAGATGCTGCCGGCGGGGACCCGCGTCGTCCATACGACGTGGTGGGACAACTCGGCGCAGAACCCTGCCAACCCGGACTCGAACCGTGAAGTGCCTTGGGGCCGGCAGTCGTGGGACGAAATGCTCTTCGGAAGCCTGCGCTTTCGTTACCTGGACGAGGAGATCGCACAGGCGAGTGGCGCGACCGAGGAGGGCGGCGCCTCCGACTGAACAGGCGCACGACGACGCCGCGAAAGGTCCCGCCGGTTCCCGGTATCCTAACGGCGGGACGGGGCGATGATCGGCACGGACGGGAAGTACGTCGTGAAACGGGCTGCATCCGCCGTCGCGAGTGACCAGCCCATGACTTGCGCATGGGCGCCGACGAAGAAATCCGGCAGCGGCGTTTTGGGGGCATCCAGACCCGATCGCCGCCGTCTCCGGTCGGCATACCGCCGGTATGCAACCGCGCAAGCGTCTGAGGCCACCGCAGGCACATCAAGGACCGCCACACCCCATTTGCGGACGCGGCTAGACACAGCCAGCGGATTCGTGTCGCCAGCGCAGACTTCCGCCAAGCAGATCGCGTTGGCACCAGCCCCTTCACCGTCCACTGCCCCCGATATGACGTCTCGAGCCCACTCGCCGAGCGGGCCAGCATTCTCTGCCGCGTAGATCAGCACATTCGAGTCGAGCAGAATCATGGCTCGCGTGTCATGCTGCGCAGTTCTTCCCAAGACATGGCTGGGGTCAAGGGCCAACGCGCCATCGCATCCCGGCACTCCTGACGAGTCATCCGGGGCGTGGAAGGGGGCCGTTGCAGCCGAACGAGGATGTAACGACCCTCGCCCTCCTGCTGGACGTCAAAAACGTCGCCAGGTTCCGCGCCGGGGATGACGACGCGTCTCTTGGTATCGGCACGAGCTACTTTCATGAGGTGGGACTATCCCACTCCGACTCGAGATCTGTCAACTGGCGGGCGGAGTGGAAAATCGCAGGGGGTCAATGACGTCTACTTCATGCTACGCTAAGTGCTTCTAACGTCTCTTTATCTAGTCTTTATGCCAACACCACACTACCCGACTGCGGCCGCTCGTCGAGCGATCCGGGAACTCGGCATCGACATTCGCGATGCCAGGCTGCGGCGCAACCTGCCAATGCGCGTCCTAGCGGACCGCGCCTTCACGTCGCGAACGACGCTGACGCGCATCGAGCAGGGCGACCCGGGCGTTAGCATCGGCATCTACGCGGCCGTTCTGCACGCTCTCGGGCTACTCGATGGCTTGCGCCGGAGCGCCAGTTTTGCCCAGGACGAAGTGGGGCAGGCGCTCTCCACGGCCGCCTTACCGAGACGAGCTCGCGCACGACGCCCGAAGCGAGAGAGCTGAATGCAAGCCGTCGAGGTCCACGTCGATCTCAACGGGCGCACCCAGCGTGTGGGATTGCTACGTCGCCAACCCGGGCGCCGCCGGATCGACGCAGTCACTTTCGAGTACGACGACGCATGGCTTGGCCAAGACAATCGGTACGCGCTGGAGCCCGCGCTGAGGTTGACCGCCGGCATCTTTGCCTCCGGCGATCGGCTCTTCGGCGCCTTCTCGGACTCCGCGCCGGATAGCTGGGGGCGCCGCCTGATCCAACGTGCGGAACGTCGTCGGGCGGCGCGCGAGGGTCGACACGTTCGCACTCTCTCGGAAGTGGACTACATCCTAGGCGTTTCCGATATCGCCCGGCTAGGCGCCTTGCGATTTCGCCATGCCGACGACACCGCGTTTCAAGCGCCTACCGCATCGGGTGTTCCGGCGCTCATCGAACTTCCACGCTTGCTGCACAGTACCCGACGCATCGCACGCGACGAGGATACGGACGATGACCTCGAGACGATCCTCGCGCCCGGGTCTTCGCTGGGCGGGGCCAGACCGAAGGCATCTGTCATCGATGGTCGCTATCTCTCGATCGCCAAGTTCCCGAAGGAGACCGACGAGTACAGCTTGGAGACCTGGGAGGAAGTCGCCTTCCGCCTCGCGGAGGGCGCCGGAATCGAGACACCGCAACATCGATTGATTGAAGTGGCAGGCCAACCCGTGCTCATTTCGCGTCGCTTCGACCGCCTCGGGCGGACGCGCATCCCGTTCTTGTCCGCGATGGCAATGACAGGTTTGCACGACGGGGAACGTGGCAGCTATCCGGAACTCGCCGACGTGCTGGCCCAGCACGGTACGAACGCAAGGGCCCAGACGGCAGCGCTGTTCCGGCGGATGGTCTTCACCGTCTTGATCTCGAACGTCGACGACCACCTGCGCAACCACGGCTTCCTGATGCGCGACCAAACCGGCTGGACACTCTCGCCGGCCTACGACCTCAATCCGACACCCGTTGATCTCAAGGCACGGATCCTCACGACCAGCATCGACCTCGACGACGGCACCTGCTCCCTGGATCTGGTCCGCAGCGTTGCGCCGTACTTCGGGTTAGACGGCACCGCCGCTCGCGAAATCATCAAGGCGGTGGCCGTTTCGGTCACGAGATGGCGGAGCGTCGCAGCATCGGTTGGCGTTGCGCCACGCCAGATTGACCGCATGGCCAGCGCCTTCGAGCATGACGACCTTCGCCAGGCTCTAGCGCTCTGAGGTCGCGCTGACGAACGCGCGTTCAGGCTCCACTGCAATCGGACCGCACCGAGATCCTGCTAGGGGGTAGCGTGATGATCGCTACGGGTGGGCAACGGGACGACTACAGCGGCCCAGGACCCTCGCTGCCGCAGAGCAGCCAGCGGATCATCGGCAGGTGCTGGCGGCCGACGAAGTGCTGACCGTCCACGACGTAGGTCGGCACGTTGTACACCCCACGAGAAGCGACGTCCGCCTTGTGCTCCTCGAGATCGCGCGCGTAGTCGTAGTCCCCGAAACCCGGTGCGCCGAGGTCGTCGAGGACACCAGCCAAGGGCTCGCGATCCAGTTCGAGCCGTCCCGCCCAGAACTCCGCGAGCACGCGCGCCGTGTAGTCGCGCGCGGCACCGACGCGACCGGCCCAGAGACACCCCGCGCAGGCCAAGGTCGAGTCCACGCCCGTCGCGTCCCGGTTCAGTTCGACGCCTTGCCAGCGGGCGTAGCGCGCCGTGTCCGCCGCGACGTAGGCCGCACGGACGCGGGCATGGCGTGCGCCCACCGTCTCGTCGCTATCATTCGGCGGCGCTTCGCGGACTTCGGTGGGAAACGGCAGTAGCTCGACGTCGATGCCCAACTCGTCGGCCAAGGCATAGGTCGGCTTGAACGCTAGCAGCGACGCTGCGTTGGTGAAGTCGAAGGCGAAAGCGACTCCCGCGCTCATGGCGTGAACCGATCGTAGGCGATGTCGGGCGCGGGACCCTGGCGGCCCCCGAGAATCCAGCGAACCGCCGGCAAGTGCTCGCGGCCGAAGAAGATCTCGCCGTCGATCACGTAGCTCGGCACACCGAACAAGCCGGCTGGATGCAAGGCGTTCTGCAACGCATCGTGCTCCGCGCGGCCAGGGCCGTCGAGGTAGTCGAGAAACCCCGCGCGGTCTCCCCCGGCTTCGGCGACGATGCCCGCCACCAAGTCGGGATCCTCGATATCCAGGTCCCGCTTCCAGAAGCGCTCGAAGACGCGGTCCATGTAACCCCTGAGCAAGCCCCTGTCCTGGCGCGCCCAGAGCATCCCGATGCCGGCGAGCGACGAGTCCCAGATCTTCTGCGGTCCGTAGATGAGGATGTCCTTCACGCGCGCGTAGCGCTTGGCGTCCATGTAGGCATAGCGCACGCCCTGCCATTGCCGGGGCGTACGGTTGTTCTCCACGACCTTGCCGGACTTGTCCACCCGGGCCGAGCCTAGGAAGCTCGGGATGTTCAAAGTGAGCGGCCGGAAGTCGACCTCGATCCC
Source organism: Candidatus Azotimanducaceae bacterium (assembly GCA_965203685.1). Taxonomy (GTDB): domain Bacteria; phylum Pseudomonadota; class Gammaproteobacteria; order Pseudomonadales; family Azotimanducaceae; genus VXYL01. The sequence continues at coordinate 1,241,340 of OZ241908.1, read as the reverse complement.
GAAGTCGGCCTCAAGCTGCCAGGTCGGGTCCTTGGCGAGATAGGCGTAGGGGCTCTTGACGTCCAGATAGACGATGAGCGGCGAATCGGACTGCAACGGCTGCATGGGCGCTATGACCAAGTACGCAATCGGCAGAGCATAACGCCTAACCGGTGAAGCGTTGGTCTCGCTGCGGCGTTCCCTCTAAGATAGGTCGCTTGACACGTTCCTGGGGGAGGAACCATGAAGTCACCCATCTGCGACATGCTCGGCTGCGAGTTTCCGTTGGTCGCGTTCAGCCACTGCCGCGACGTCGTGGCCGCCGTCTCCAACGCCGGCGGTTTCGGCGTGCTCGGCGCGGTCGGCCACTCGCCGGAGACACTCGACGTCGAGTTGTCCTGGATCGACGATCACGTCAGCGGCAAGCCCTACGGAATCGACCTGCTGGTTCCCACCAGCATGGACAGCAAGTCCGAAGCGCTCGCGGCGGACGAGTTGGAGCGGCGCATCCCGCCGCAACATAAGCAATACGTCTTGAACCTCCTCGCGCAGTACAACATCCCGACCGACGACCTGTACCGGGAGACGCCGCGCGGCGGCGTCGGCGACAACATGCGCGAGAAAGGCGCGAGCATCGTGCTCGACGCGGCGTTCGCGCACCCGATCAAGCTGGTCGCCAACGCCCTGGGCGTCCCCCCGACCTTCATGCTCGAACGCGGCAAGCGCGAGGGCGTGCCGGTGGCGGCTCTGTGCGGCGCCCGCGAGCACGCCATCAAGCACGCCGAGGCCGGGGTCGACATCCTCGTCGTATCCGGCACGGAAGCGGGCGGCCACTGTGGTGAGGTCTCCACCATGGTGCTGATCCCCGAGGTGCTGCAATCCATCGAACCGTACGGCGAGATACCGGTTCTCGCAGCGGGCGGAATCGCCACGGGACGCCAAATGGCGGCCGTGATGGCCATGGGCGCCCACGGGGCGTGGACCGGCTCGGTGTGGCTGACGACCGCGGAGGCCGAGACCGCGCCGGCCGTCAAGGAGAAGTTCCTCGCCGCCAGTTCGCGCCAGACCGTGCGTTCGCGCAGCAGGACCGGCAAGTACACCCGCCAGCTTCGTTCACCTTGGACGGACGCCTGGCACGCTGACGAGGCGCCCGATCCGCTGCCGATGCCGTTGCAGCAGCTCATCAGCGAGCCGGCGCTCGGCAAGATCGCCCGCCTCGCCGAAACCGGCCACCCCGGCGCGAAGCAACTCACCACGTACTTCGTCGGCCAAGCAGTGGGGCTCATGAACCAGGTCCAGTCCGCTCGACAGGTGGTGTACGACTTCATGGAGGATTTCCTGGAAGCCACCGAGCGGCTGAGCGCGTGCGTCGACGACGACTGAAACCATGAGTTGGCAGCGAGAAGTCACCGAACTCGGCCGTCAGACCGAGTTCGCGAAGGAGATGGGTGGCGCGGACAGCGTCGACTTCCACCATTCGCGCGGCCGGCTGACGGTGCGGGAGCGCGTTGCGCTCCTGGAGGATCCCGGCACGTTCCACGAGATCGGCGCGATCGCCGGCACGGCGGACTGGGAAGACGACGAAGTCGTCGGCTTGAAACCGGCCAACTCGGTCACCGGCACCGTGCGCATCGACGGTCGCAAGGTGGCGTTCTCCGGCGGCGACTTCACCATTCGGGGTGGTTCCGCCGACGCGGCGGTCGGCAACAAGGGTGGCTTCGCCGAGGGGTTCGCCCTAAAAGCGCGCATCCCCTACGTGCGGCTGCTCGACGCCACCGGCGGCAGCGTGAAGACCTTCGAGAAGATCGGCAGGACGTACCTCCCGGGCAATGCCGGAACGAACCTTTCCGCCGAACTGATGCAATACGTCCCCGTGGTCTCTGCCGTACTCGGCTCCGTCGCCGGGCTGCCTGCGGTCCAGGCCTGCATGTGCCACTTCAACGTCATGGTCAAGAACACGAGCCAAGTGTTCGTGGCCGGCCCCAAGGTGGTCGAACAAGCCACCGGGCAGGCCATCACCAAGGAGGATCTAGGCGACGAGCGCATCCAGGTGAAGAACGGCGTCATCATGAACCTCGCCGAGGACGAGGCGGACGCCATCGCCCAGGTGCGACGGTTCCTCTCCTACCTCCCGGCCAACGTCTGGGAGGAGCCTCCCGTGATCACGCCGGAGGACGATCCTGGCCGCCGCGAGGAGGCCCTGATCGGTGCCGTGCCGCGGAATCGGCGCCGGATCTACGAGCCGCGCCGCATTCTCGACGCCGCGCTCGACAAGGGCAGCTTCTTCGAGATCGGTCCGTACTACGGTCGCGCTCGCGTGACCGGGCTCGCCCGGGTCAACGGCTACCCTGTCGGCGTGATGGCGAACCATCCCAAGTTCAACGGCGGCTCCATGGACATCGCGGCTGGCGAGAAGACCATCCGCCTGATCGAACTGTGCGACACCTTCCACCTGCCGCTCGTCTACTTCGCGGACGAGCCGGGGTTCTCAGTCGGCCGCGCCCAAGAGGAACTCGGCATCGTGCGCGCCGGTGCGCGGATCGTCACCACGCTGACGCAGAGCAGGACGCCCTACGTCTGTTTCGTGCTGCGTCAACTCTACGGCGTGGCCGGTGGACTACACCAACGCGGTACCGGCCTCTACCGACGGTACTGCTGGCCGTCCACCCATGGTGGTTCCATGCACATCGAGGGCGGCACCGCCATCGCCTACAAGCGCGACATCGAGAACGCGGACGACCCGGAGGCGAAGCGCGCCGAGATCGAGGCACGCCTGCAGTCGATCTCGTCGCCGTTCAGGAATGCACACGCGTTCGGTATCGAGGAGATCATCGACCCGCGCGATACGCGCCCACTGCTCGTGGACTTCGTCGAGGACGCCTGGCGGGTCGTCAAGACCCAGCTTGGGCCGGGACACGGGGTGTCGTACCGACCCTAGGAGCCTCTGCTAGAACAAAGGAATGCCCGGCACCTTTAGCCGAGTGCGGTACAGGCACGTCGACGACGTCATGAAGAACGTGCAGAAGTCATCGTCGCCCCAGGTGAAGTTCGCGCAGAATGCCGGTGTGCGGATGACGCCTAGGCAGGTGCCATCGTCCGGGTGATAGACGTGGACACCGCCCGGGCCGGCGCAGAACACGTGGCCGAGGCTGTCGATCTTCAGGCCATCCGGCGCACCGGCGCCCTCCCCCGTGGACTGCGCGAAAACCTCGCCGCCCGATAGACCACCGTCGTCGTCGATCTCGAAGCGCCGGATGTGCAGGCGTGGTGTGTCGGCGACATAGAGCGCTTCGTGGTCCAACGTGAATGCCAGTCCGTTGGGTTGACCGAAACCCGTCGCCAGCAAGGACAGCTCGAGAGTGTCCGGGTCGATCCGGTACACGCCGCGGTGGTCGAGTTCCAACTTGCGCACAGATCCCGTCCCCGCAAGTCGTCCGAAGGTCGGGTCCGTGAAGTAGATGCTGCCGTCCCGGCGCACGACGATGTCGTTGGGGCTGTTCAGCTCCTTGCCGTCGTAGTGGCTCGCCAGGACGGTAATCGCGCCATTGAGTTCGGTGCGGGTCACGCGCGACGTCTCGTGTTCGCAGGACAGGATGCGCCCCTGGTGGTCGTAGGTGTTGCCATTGGTCATGTTGCTCGGCTTGCGGAACACCTTGACACCCCTCTTCTCCGTCCAGCGATGCATGCGGCTGTTCGGAATGTCGCTGAAGATCAGGTGTTTCTCCTTGGGGTGCCAGATCGGCCCCTCGGTGAACGCAAATCCGTCCGCCAAGGTTTCGAGTTCCAGATCCTCCGGAACTACGTCGAGAAAACGGTCATCTCGGATTTCGATGTTCAAGTGACGCCCCCCAAATCGAGGGCGAAGCATAGCGCCAAACTCGCTCTACCTAGCAGCTTTTCGGATAGGGAGTTCCTCCAACGCGCGCCCGAAAGGCCACCGCGAACCGGCGCAGCCGGTTCGCCTACTCAATCTCGATCTGGATTTCGGTTACGTGGCGGCGCGGCGAGCCCACGTAGTCGTAGCGGTGGTACAGCTCACGGTAGAGTCGCTCGGTGTAGACGTGCCCCCGTGCCTTCGCCCGATCCTCCCAGCGGATGCGATCCCAGGCGCTGTCCGGCTCGTGGGGAAACGCGCCTTCGTAGACGAGGCTCGCGAACTTCATGGCGGGGTAGCGCTTGACGACGAAGCCGGCGGGAACGGGGATCTCGCCGATGTGATCCTCAACCACCACGCCGACGTCGAAGACCATCGCACTCTGGGCCCCGTCCACCCAGTTGTACAAGTACACCTCAAGAGGTGCGTCGGCCTTCAACGGGATGTCGTTGGCCTCGATGAACTCCCGAAGCCGCGTGGTGTCGAGGAACGGTTGCATGTCGGCACCGAGGTCGATCGGCTCGCCGCTCGTCTGCACGAGGAAAGTGGTCGCCGGGTAGGCCTTCACGCCAGCGTCGTAGATCGCGTAGTGCTCGCCTTGCTCCAGCAGGGCGTAAGACGACCGGTAGTCCGGATCCAGTTGCAGGCTAAGCACCACCACCGGAACCCCTGCTGCCAAGCCAAGCCTCCTCACACGACGCCCTTACCGACGGTTCCGACACCCACCTCGCCCATCGTACTCGGTAAAATGGCCGGATGCCGTCGTCGCCAGATCTCACGTTGGTCATCGCCAACAAGAACTACTCGTCGTGGTCCGCACGGCCATGGCTCGTCATGACCCAACTCCGCATCCCGTTCAACGAGCGCATGGTGAAATTCGACTCGGCGGACTGGGACGACAACATCGTCAGGCTGTCGCCGTCGCGCCTCGTCCCGGTCTTATGGGAAGGGGAGCCGGGCGGCGGCTTCGCGACGTTCGACACCATGGCCATCGTCGAACGCCTGCACGAACTCTTTCCGGACGCCGGCGTATGGCCAGCAGATGCCGAGGCGAGGTCACGTGCCCGTTCGCTCGTGGCCGACTTCCACGCGGGGTATCGCCACCTGAGGGATGCCATGCCCATGAACATCCGCAGCCGCCATCCGGGCAAGGGGCACTCGCCCGAGGTGAGGGCGGAGGTCGAGGGGCTTTGTGCGCATTGGCGTGAGACCAGGAGCCGGTTCGGTGGCGACGGACCGTTCCTGTTCGGCGAATTCTGCGCCGCCGATGCGTACTTCACGCCCGTGGTCTCGCGTTTCGTCACCTACGACGTGGCGTTGACGGACGAGGCCAAGCGCTACCAGCAAGCCCTGCTCGCCACTCGGGCCATGCAGGCGTGGACCGAGGCCGCGCTCGAGGAAACGGAGTTTGTCCCGATGGACGAGCCGTACGCCTCGCCACCGAACTGACAAGGGCTGGCGTTACGGGGCACGCCGACCAACGCAAGGGTGCGGACGTGGACGTCCGCGTACCGCGGGCTATTGAACTCGCCGCTGGCGAGAGGCTTCGAACAACAGCACGGCGGCTGTCATCCCCGCATTGATCGAGTCGGCCTGCCCCCTCATGGGAATGCGGACAGTCTCGACGCCAGTGGTCCACTCGTCATCGAGACCTTCGTGCTCTCCCCCCACCACGATCGCGACGGAACCGGACAGGTCGGCCTCGGCATAGTCGGTGCTGGCGGTCGGGCTGCTGGCGACGAGGCGAATGCCATGCTCCGCGAGCCAAGCCCGGACAAGCGCCGCGCTCGCAACCGCCAACGGTACGCTGAACAGCGTGCCGACGCTGGCGCGCACGACGTTGGGGTTGAACGGATCGGTGGCCGGATCCGCGACCAATACCCCCGAAGCACCGGCGGCGTCCGCAGTCCGCAGCATGGCGCCGAGGTTGCCAGGCTTCTCGATGTTCGCGGCGACGAGCCACAGGGACTCCCGAGGCACGTCCAGCCCGGTGAGCGTCAACTCGGGAGTCGGGGCCACGCCCAGGAGACCATCCGGCGTACGCCGGTACGAGAGCTTGGCGAAAACGGCAGCGTTCGTGGGCTCGCAAACCGAACCTGCATCGCCCAAGCGACGAACCAGTTCCTCTTCACCACGTCCGGCAAAGTGCTGTTCGCAGAAGAACACCGTCTCCACGGGGAGTCCGGCACGCGAAGCGCTGTCCAGTTCCTTGAGTCCCTCGATGACGAACCGGCGCTCGCGGTCACGATGACGGCGCGTGCGCAGCTTGACCACCCCCTTGACGCGCGCATTGGCCGGACTGGTCAGCATGGCTTGTGGCCACCCCGTCAGGACGTCGGGGTTGGCCTCGGTGGGCGGTCATTAAACCGGGTCCGCGTAAGGTGCGCGACCAGCGTGCCGATCCACGGTTCGCTGCGGATAAGCGCATGGCGCTCAAGCAGCGCGACGGCAAGGCCCCGCACGTAACGGTCATGGTCCTCGAGGCTGATGTCCGCGATCCCCTGCAGATCCGAGCCGCTCAACGTCCGCAGATTGCTCAAGGCATACATCACGTTCACCCGGACCGTGGAGCGGTACATGCCGCCATTCGTGGTGTTGTCGCCCTCGACCGCGGGATCGAGCCGCTCCAGCAACCGTGCCGGCGACACTGCCGCGGTGGAACGACGCCCGATCAGGCCCAGGGCGTATGCCGCATTGGACCGGACCAGGTCGTCGGCATCCTCTTCAAGCCGTTCGAACAACGTTTGAACGACGGCTTCGGAACCGATCCGCGCTTCGCCCGCAGCGTAGGCGCCGACACGGCGAATACGCGCATCCTCGCTCGCCATGGCCTCCATGACGATCGGCTCGCAGACCGCCCCGGCGATGCCGATCGCGTAGGCCATCGACCGCCGCAAGGCCTCGGTGTCGCTGAACAGGAATGTTCGCAGGTGCTGGCGTATCTCCGCGTCGTGGCGTGCCAGGGCACCGATCTCGTAGGCCAGGCGCACGCGTTCGTCTTCGGCCTTGGCACACTCGATGCGCTCGACTTGGTCGTCAAATGCGACTTCAGGAAGCCAGTCCGTATCGCCCCGCAGCCAGTGCCAAGCCGTGTCGACGACTCCCGCCGTCGGCGCAATCGCGGCTGTGTCGCCCCGCGCCGGGATCGGCGCTTGCGCGCCGTTGTTCCAGCAGGGCACCTCGGGGTCGCGAGTGCGGAAGTAGTAGAACTTGTACATGAAGCGACGCCCCGTGAATGCCGGGTTCGCCCTCGAACCGCGATGCATCAGGTCGTAATGCGCCAGAACAGCGCCGCCAGCGGGTACTTCGATCCTGTGCCGGCGCAAGCCGTTGATGCCCAGCAGATCCACGACAGCGTCGATGCGTCGGTCGCGCGCCGCGAGGTCGTCGGTCGAGAGTTCCCCTGGACGCAGGGTCTTGTCCACCGCATCGCCGCGGTGCCAGGTACCGTCCTCCTTCTCGAAGTCGGTGGTCCAGTACTGGGTACCCGCCAGAACCTCGGTCGGCCCCGCCTCCAGCGTCACCGCCTGCGGGTAGTAGAAAAGCATGGCCCAGTTCGGACGGTGGCTGCGATAGTGGGCGCGGTCGTTCCACGGCAGGTTGCCGTCCTGGTGGAAGCTCTGGTCGTTGGTGGACGCCTCGTGAACGAAATGGTGCGGGTGGAGCACGAAGTCCTCGCCGAGGACGCTGGTCAATGCGCCCTGCACCGTGCCGGCGTTCAGGAAGTCCTCGAGCGCGGGAATCCGGGCGCGCAGGTTGTCGCCGATGACCTGCAGGTGGTTCGAGTCGCCGCCGATGGCGCGGGCCTCGTCGTGCACCTCGCAGGCCGCGTTGTACAACGCGCCATGGAAACCCTCGTCGAGTTCGGACGGCGAAAACACCACGTAGCCGTCGCGCAGGTACTGGGTCATTTGCTCGTCGTCGAGCCGGGGAAGTTCGCTCATAGGGACGCTGCGCCTTCGATGGTCTCCAAGCCGTGGACAGTGGACTCTCGCGCGCTATTGCGCGAAAGTTGGCGGTTGAGGAGTTTACTTGAGTCTAGAGGGGGAATAGCCGATGGCTGCCTTGAAACCGATTTCCGCGGATTCGCACGTCGTGGAGAGCGAGGACGTCTTCATAGGCCTGCCCGAGCGCTTCGGCGACGATGCACCACGGATCGTGGGCGCGGGTACGGTGGACGACAGCATCATCATCCCGGCCAAGGGTCCGCGCGGCGTCCGCCGTCGGATGGGCTTCGCTGGCATGCGCAAGCGGGACGGGCTGACGCTCGAGAGGCGTCGGGGCCACAAGCCGGAAGTCGACGACATGCGCGACGACGAGGCCAAGCGCATCCTCGCGAAGGGCTACGACGGCCTGACCGCGGGCATCCGCAACGGGGCCCACCGGCACGAAGACCAGGACGAAGACGGCATCGACGCCGAGTTCCTGTACCCCGGCTTCTTCGGACTGTTCAGCTTCGAGAACACGGAGCTCCTGGTGGCGTGCCAGAAGAACTACAACGACTGGTTGCACGACTACGCGAACGCGTCCAACGGCCGCTTGTACGGGCTCGCGGCGATTCCGATCCAGGATCCGGAAGCCGCTGTCGACGAACTCGAGCGGGTCATCAAGAAGGGCTTCAAGGGCGGCTGCATCCCCTGCACCGCGCCCCCCGAGCAGCCGTACAAGGACGAGTGCTACGAGGGCGTGTGGTCATTGGCGGAGGAAGCCAAGTTCCCGCTGTCGATGCACGTGGGCACGAACGCCTACGTGCCGCCCGAGTACCGGCAGAAGAGCGCGATGCCCCAGGACGAGACCTTCAACTACGCCTCCTCGCCGACCACCGTGCAGCGCACGCTCGTGGACCTGATGTGCCGCGGCGTCGCCGAGCGGCATCCGAACCTGAAGTTCGTCGTTGGCGAGTTCAACGCCGGCTGGATCGCCCACTGGCTGGACCGGGTCGACCAGGGCCTGCTGCGCGAACACCGGTTCCGCAGCAAGGACTTCACCGGGGAGCGACCGCACGAAGTCTGGCGTCGCCAGTTCTACGCCACGATCGAGGATGACCGACCTGCGGTGCTGACCCGCGAGATCATCGGACTCGACAACCTGATGTGGGGATCCGACTATCCGCACGTCGATTCGACCTGGCCCTGCTCGACCGAGGTGCTCGATGAAATCTTCGACGGTGTGCCCGATGCGGACCGCAACCGGATCACGCATCAGAACGTGAGGAACCTGTACGGAATCTAGCGGCGGACGCGTGTAGGAGGACAGCGCCATGGAAACAATGACCACTGCCCAACGGCGCCAATGGCAGAGCGACGGCTACCTGCACCTCGAGAGCGTCTTCGACGCCGAGCAGGTCCGATTCTTTTCCGATGAGATGGACCGCATCCGCCAGATCCCGGGCTGGGAGCCGCATCGCGATCCCGAGTTGCCCATCGGCCACTATGCCTGGAAGGAACACGCCGACGACCGAGATCCCGGCGGCTTCATGGACCGGCGCGACCTGCTGACGTACAACCAAGCCTTCATCGACCTGATCGATGCGTCTCCGGTGTTCGACTACATCGTCGACATCATGGGCCACAACATCCTGCTCAGCATGACCCAGGCGATCGTGAGACCCGCCGATCCGAAGTTCCCGGGCTACACCCACACCGACGGCGGCGAGTCCCTGCGGCTGACCCGTGTCGGCGAATCCTCACCACCCATCGCCATGAAGGCGATGTACCTCTTGACGGACGTCACGGAGGAGAACAGCGGCAACCTGACCGTGTTCCCGGGTAGCCACATGCGCCAGATCCCCTACGAGGGGGACCGGACGATGACGCCCTATTCCGCGGGCTCCGCGCAACTCCTCGGCAAGGCCGGCGACGTGTACCTCTTCCCCCACGCGCTCTGGCACGGCCCATCGCGAAACGAGTCCGGCGTGCCCCGCAAGGTGCTGCTCTACAACTATTGCCAGCTCTGGGTGCGCTGCTACGACTTCGGCGCCATACCCGACGTGGCCCAGCGGGCAACCCCTCGGCAACGTCGCCTGCTTGGCGACCTAGGCTACGACTTCCGGCCCGGGTCGTACTTCTACGTGCCCAAGGACCAGGCCGAGGTGATCCGCACCGTCGCGTAGGGGACGCCGCCGAGCCGCACGGAAATGCCGAGCGCCTAGGCTAGCCTGGCGTTCCACTCCTCGATCCGGCCCGACTGGGCCGAGAGGAGTTCGGTGCTGTCCCCGGTGATCTCGATGCCGTTGATGTTGTCGCCCTGCGCGATGGCATCCACGACCGTCTGATCCGCGTCGCCCACCACTTCGCCGAAGATGGTGTGCGCGTCATCGAGCCACGGCGTCGGCACGTGGGTGATGAAGAACTGCGAGCCATTGGTGCCGGGGCCGGCATTGGCCATGGACAGCCGGCCCGGGCGATCGTGGCGCAGCGTGGCGTCGAACTCGTCCTCGAACTGGTAGCCCGGGCCGCCGCGTCCATTCCCTTGCGGGCAACCGCCTTGGATCATGAAGTTCGCAATCACGCGATGGAACTGTAGGCCGTCGTAGTAGCCGCGGCTTGCCAGGTTGACGAAGTTCGCGACCGTGACCGGGGCCTGCTCGGCGAACAGGTTGAGGTGGATCGAGCCCTTGGAGGTCTCGATCCTGGCTTGAATAGTCATCCTCTCGTCCCGCGCTAGCTGTCGTCGGACTTCGGCGTCGGGTGCTTGTACCAGTCGTTGTCCCGGAACAGGCCGTCACGCCAGCGCACGGCATCGCGCATCCCTAGTTCGCGGTTCTTGTCCTGCCATTCGTACGAGAAGCCGGTGAACTGGCCCGCGGCGTCGAGATCCGTACTCGAGTGGACGGATGAGTAGATGCCCATGTTCTCGTAGAAACGGTTCATGTTGAGCTTCAGGATGGACAGGTGGTCGGCGGTCATCACACTGATGCGATCCGCGAACGCAATCGTGCGATCCTCCAACTCTTCCTTCGGCCAAGCGTAGTTGATCATGCCGATCTCCTCGGCCTCGGCGCCGGTGATGTTCTCGCCGGTGTAGTAAAGCTCCTTGGCCTTGCGCATGCCGATCACGAGCGGCCAGATCACGCCGGTCCGCGACGTGCCGAGGCCGCGCAAGCCCGGGTGGCCGAGTTGCGCGTCGTCCGCGGCGACCACGAGGTCCGCCATCATCGCGAGTTCGCAGCCGCCGGCAATCGCGTAGCCGTGCACCTGCGCGATCGTGACCTTGGCCATGTTCCAGAAGTACATGTGGATGTTGGTGATCGCCTGCATGCCGCTACGGATGCCCATCAGCAGACGCCGGCCCTTGTCGTCGGCGCCGCGGAAGCGCCGCACCACGGCGTCCGCTCCCTTGCCCTGGGACGGTGTGAGGTCGTAGCCCGCGCTGAACGTGCGCCCGTTGCCACGCAAGATGATGGCGCGGCAGCTATCGTCCGCTTCAAGGTCGTGCAACGCGTCGTTGAGTTCGAACAGCAATTCCTGCGACAGCGCGTTCATCTTCTCCGGGCGGTCGAGCGTGATGCGCCCGACACGGCCATCGGTGCCGACGCGGTCGACAACCAAGTTTTCAAAGTCAGCCATGGTCCCCCCTTTAAGGATTGGCGTGAGTAGGTCACGAAAAGGCGGCAAGCGGCGGAACTTACCAGCTTACGCCCGGGAAATGCTAGCGGAGTGCGCCTTGTGCCAAGCCCGGAGTGCGTATGCGAACGGCAAGCCGTTCCCGCTAGCGCCAGGCGACTCGCCCGTCGTCGAGGTACTCGTAGCGGTATTCGAGTTCGAACCCCTTCCAGCGTACGGGGTCGGCGTTGGCAAACGCGGGACGGTACACGGCCCGTTTCGCCGCCTTGCGGACCTTGAACTCCATGATGTTGTGCGGTTCCGCACGCAACGTCTTGCGGCCAACGACATGGCCGCGGTGGGTAATGGTCAACGCCAGCACGACCACGCCATCCGGGGGCGCGTCGTTGTCGACGGCCTTGGTCCGCCGGTCCGGGTTGGGGACATAGAGCGGCGTGGGGCTCCCGAAGGCGGCCTCTAGCGCCGCTTGGTCCGACTGCAGCAAGGACCAGGCGCGACGGTAGTAGCGCATCGCCAAACCGGACTCGTCGTAGAGCAAGTGCCAATCCGCCAGTTCGAGGGCGGCAGCGGCCATGTCGGCGTCCGTGGAACTGCTCTTACCCTCGACCAACTCGTAGATCTCGAGCAGCGCTTTCTTGCCGCGGCTATAGGACCGCGTCTTGTACCACGGCGGATCCCGGTTCGCGCCGGGCGGCCAAGCACGGAAGCCGCCCCGGCCGACCTCGCGCGTCCCGAACCGACGCTGCCGGAACGTGTCGACGTAGCCCCGCAAGGCGCCAATGATCCGGGGATCGTCCGGTTCGTAGTTGTCCCGTAGGATGTCCAGCGCGGACTCGTAGAGGATCTGCGCCGGGCGGAACTTGTAGTGGTGCCGGTACCAAGCGATGAGATCGTTGATCGCGGGCAGCATCTCAAGGTTTTCGTCGCCGTGCTCACGACGCCTTAGGCTGTAGGCGAACTCGTGCCGTTCATTGGCACCAGCCCGGTCGCCGAGTTCATCCAGGGCAACCGCTTCCCGGTAGAGCAAACGCAGTTGTTCTAGGCTCTGGACGCCTTCCGTGATCCGGGTGATGTGCTTGGCCCGGTCGTACGCGTCCAACGCGGCCTGGGCCTGCCCCATACCGAGGCGCGCATCACCGAGGAGCGTCAGCGGTTCCACCAGTGTGGGTTCGTAGCGATCCGTCTGCGCCTCGATCTCCGCCACCAGACGTTCCGCTTGGGTTGCCACGGCCGCGTATTCCCGACCGGCAATCTGATCGCGCATGGCGGTCACAGCCGGCGACGCCGTGGATCGATCATCCGCGGGAATAGACAAGGGAATCTCTGCCGCAGCTTGCAGCGCCAACACACCCAGCAAGAAAAGCGTCGCGGGCCGCACCATGTCGCGATTGTAGCGCAGGATGTCGCAGTAAAATCCACGCCAAGACGAAGTGGGTTGGTTCGTACCCGTGTGTCCCAAAGAGCGCTCGTGGACGCCCCGCCGAGTGGCGATTGCGTTGTCGGCATTCACCGCTGCGTTCGCCGCGGCCGAGCCCTTCACAGACGTCGCCGCAACCGCTGGCCTCGACTTCGTTCACGTCAACGGCATGGTCGGCGAAACCTGGCTGGTGGAGATCATGGGCGCCGGGGTCGGCCTGTTCGACTTCGATGGCGACGGTCGCCTTGATGTCTGGTTCGTTCAAGGCGGACCCCTGGTCGGACGCACCGACCCGCAAACAGCACCCTTGCCCTGCGACCGGCTGTTCCGGAATGTGACCAAGGATGGCGAACTTCGCTTTGTCGACGCCACGGCGGCCGCCGGTGTTTGTGCCTCCGGCTACGGCATGGGGATCGCCACCGCGGACATCGACAACGATGGGGATCTCGATGTCTTCCTGGCGAACTTCGGACCGAACCAACTGCTCGAGAACCTAGGCGACGGGAGATTCCGGGACATCACGCCGTCTACGACCTTCGCGGGCAACCGCTGGTCGGTGAGTGCGAGCTTCGCGGACTTCGATGGCGACGGCTTGAGCGATCTCTACGTCGCCAACTACGTCGAGTTCAGCCTGGCGGACCACGAGCCATGTCGCGGCGATGAAGGCGAGCCAAGCTATTGCTCCCCCGAGGTCTATCCGCCCGCCCGCGACCGCCTGTTCCGCAACCTCGGCGATGGCGGCTTCACGGACGTCGGCGACGCCTCGGGAATCGCCCAATCCGGTGCCGCCCTGGGCGTGGTCACGGAGGACTTCGACGGGGACGGAGACCTCGACATCTACGTCGCCAACGACATGACCGACAACCTGTTGTGGATCAACGACGGTCGCGGACGCTTCCAAAACACGGCTCTCCTCGCTGGCGTTGCGGTCAACGGCGACGGCAACGTGGAAGCCAGCATGGGGGTCGACGCCGAGGACTTCGATGCCGATTGCGACATCGACCTGTTCATGACGCATCTCGCGGTGCAGACCAATACGCTGTACGTCAACGACGGCAACGGCTGGTTCACCGACCGGTCCAATGCCACCGGCATAGCACCGGCGAGCATGCCGTTCACCGGCTTCGGCGGCGGCTGGTTCGACGCCGACAACGACGGCGACTTCGACGTCTTCAGCGCCAACGGCGCTGTCACCGCGATCCCGGGACAGTCACCCGGACCGCTCGACCTTCCGTTGCGGCAAATCAACCAACTCTGGCTGAACGACGGCCGTGGGCGCTATGCCGAGGTTGCGGGCGGCGCCGCCATGCGCCTTGAGGAAGTCAGCCGCGGCGCAGCGTTCGGCGACCTCGACAACGACGGCGACACCGACATCGTGGTGACCAACAACCGCGGCAACGCGCGCCTGTATCGAAACAACGTCGCGGAGCCGGCTTGGATCGGCATCGAACTCGAGCTGGGTAGCGTTGTCTGGCTGGACGATGCGCCTTGCCGACGGGAACGAGTGGCGACCGACGGGAGCTACGCATCGGCCAACGACGCACGCGTACTGTTCGGGCTGGGATCCAGCGCAGTGCCCCGGCACGTCAATGTCCGCTGGCCGGACGGCACGCAGCAACGGTATGGCCCGCTGAAGACGAAGCGCTACCACACGCTCACGCGAGCCAGACCGCGGGATCAAGCAGCCAGTGTCGCCCCTTGAATCTGGCATACCGCCGTGGCGGATTCGATGCGAGACCTAGCGCGGGGCTAAGCGCAGAGTCCGCCCCAAAAAAGCGCTCAGCGGGCCAGTTCCCCGAGATTGGGTTCGCCGTTGCAAGGCGGCAGATAGTCGTCCCCGACGCGGCGGCCACCATTTCCAGTCGGGCGATTCAGAACCCCTGACAAGGCCTGTTCTGCGATCCGCACGGCACCTTGGATCTGATCGAGCGCCAACACCGCGATTCGGTCGACGAAGGCTCGCAAGTCGCCCTTGTCCGCTTCCTCCAGGACGGCGATGTAGGCGGGCTTCGCCACGGCCGTGATGATCGGCGGCGGCAGGTTCCGCCTAACGTACACGTACGCCATCAACAGCCTCGACACGCGACCGTTGCCATCCTGGAAAGGGTGCGTTCGGACGAAACGGTGATGCAGCCACGCCGCTTCGACCTCAACGGGGTACTGCCTCGGGCCCACCTCGTCGTTGTAGATGTGGAACAGCCGATCCATCTCGGACTCAACCTGCTCGGGCGGGCAGTACTGGTGGACAATGCCGTCGGGACGCGTGGGATTGTTCGGAGCGATCTTCCATTCGCCCTTGCGCTCGAAAGGCACCTGGACCCTCCTCGCCTTCCCCCCGACGACAGTCAACCCTGCGACCGTCTCTTGGTGACGGGTCAACAACGCATGCCAACCCTTCAAGACGCTTGACGTCAGCACTCGGCCCTCGGCCACGTCCTGCCAGACCATCTCGCACGCCGCTGTCTGGTCTTCCAGCAGACCCCTGATCGTTAGGTCATCCACGCTCTCGAGCGTGTGGGCGCCGACAACGCCGCTGAAACCCTCGGCGACGAGTTGCTCCGTCACGCCACGCTTGAGCGTATACAGCCCCTCGATCTGACCGGTTTCGATGGCGAACGCCCGGTTGCGCTCCGCCAGCCACGCCTCGATGAAGCGATCGACCGGGTCTCCCGCCTTCATCCTCGATCGCAGGTCAAGCCAACGTCGTTCGAGGACGCGATATTGCGCGTTGCCCCAATGCTCCGCGCCTTCGGGCATGCCTGCGAGCGGTCGCCAGATTTCGGGGCGTTCGTCCACATCGGCGATTATAGACCGCGGGTCGCTCAGGCGGCCTCGGCCACGGGGGCAACGCGGGCCGTACCGTGCGATCAGCCGGCCGGTGGCCGCCCTTCGCCCTGACGCAAAACCACGGTCCGCCCGGCTTCGAACGTTCCGAACCTTTCCCAGGTGTCGCCGTCGTTACCGGGCCACCGTACTTGGACGTCGCGAACCTGGGTTTCCGTGCCTAGCCCGAAGTGGACGTCCGTTTCGCTCGAGGTCAGGTAGCTGCCATCCGGTTGCACGTCCCGGTAGACGCGGGTGTTGCCGACCAAGGCGGACACGGTGGCGCCATGTGCATCCCTCGGTGCATCGGCAAGGCGGGCACGGAAGCGAATCCAGTTTCCGCGCATCGCGACTTGGTTCATCAACAGGTAGGCCGGGCCATCGCGGTTGACCACCAAGAGGTCCAAGCCGCCGTCGCCATCGACGTCGCCAACGGCCACGCCGCGACTGGTGTGCGTCAGCGCCGGTGACACGCCGCCCTGCGGCTGGACTTCCTCGAACCGTCCCCCAGGCGTACCACGGTAAAGGACGTTGGGCTCGTCGAAGTCCAGCCCCTTGGTCAGTGCCTCGGTGCCGACCATGCCGTTGGCCTCGTAGAGGTCGAGCAGGCCGTCGTTGTCGAAGTCCGCCATCACCACGCCCCAGCGCGTGTAGCGGCCCGTCAGGGCGAGGCCCAGTTCCCCCGTGACATCGGTAAAGAAGCCGCCTTCATTGCGGAAGAACGAATCGGTCTGCCCGGTGATATTGGTGACCATCACATCGGTGTCGCCATCCTGGTCGACGTCGGCAGCGGCGACGCCCATGCCCGCCTTGGCGAGTCCATGTTCGTCCACCGCAGAACCCCAGAGATTCGCCACTTCCTCGAACTCAAGCTCGCCACGATTGAGCCAAAGCTGGTCGACCATCTGATCGTTGGCGATGAAGATGTCCGGCAGGCCGTCGGCGTTGAAGTCCGCTGCCACGACGCCGAAACCGTTGCCGAAAACGCTGCTGATGCCCGATGACGCGCTGACATCGGTGAACGTGCCGTCGCCGTCGTTGCGGTACAGGCGGTCCCTCGCCGGCGCGTTGTAGTTCACCGGCGGGCAGTAGGTGAGGACGCTGCCGGAGTAGCAGTTCATCTCCACCGCATGCGACCAGTGGATGTAGTTCGTGAAGAAGAGATCGAGGTCCCCATCGAGGTCGAAGTCCGTGAAGGTCGCAGAGGTGCTCCACCCGGGGTCGGCCACCCCAGCCTTGGCAGTCACGTCCTCGAACCGGCCGGAACCGTCATTCCGGTACAGGACGTTCGGGCCAACGTTGGTGACGTAGAGGTCGACGTCGCCGTCGTTGTCGTAGTCGCCCGCCGCCACGCCCATGCCATAGCCGGCGTCCGCGGCACCGTGGGCGGCGGGCGTGGGCGTGAACCGCCCGCCCTCGTTGATGAAAAGGCTGTTCCCTGGAGGAGGACCGGCGGGCTCGTCGTAAAGGCTACCGGCTTGCACCAGGTAGATGTCGAGGTCGCCGTCACCGTCGACGTCGACAAGGGCACCGCCGCTGCCGGTGATCTCCGGGAGCAACGGTCGGCCCGCGAACCCCGAGGCGTGCGTGTATTCCAAGCCCCGTAAGCCTGCCTCGTCGACGAACCACGCGCCGTCACCACCTCCCGGTGCGCACGAGGCCACTGCCCAGCACAGGCCGAGACCCCCGAGGCAAGCGCGTCGGGTTGGATTTTTTTGCGTTACTATCCCCACGTAGTGCCTCGACGATTGTGGAGGGAGGATCAGATGAACGCACTCAAAGGCACGCAGGTCGCGATTCTAACGGGCATGGTCGCGGGTTTCGCAACACTCACGGCAATGCCTGTTCACGCAGAGGACGACATCGTTCCGCAGGCCGAGATCGAGAACACGTACAGAGCGCAAACCCAAGGCCGACAACTGTACCGGGCCAAAAAGTACGCAGAAGCTATTCCGTACCTAGAGTTCGCTGCGCAGCGGGGGTTCAAACAGGCCCAAATGAGGCTTGGCGAGATCTACGTATCCGGACTCGGGGGTGTCAAGCAGGACATCGCCCAAGGGATCGGCTGGCTCGGTGTTGCCGCGTCCGGAGAAAGCGATCCACGGATTCGCAAACGCTACAAGGATGTTCGCGAGGCCATTCCGGCAGAGCACAACGAGACGTTGGACAGGATCGTCGAACAGTACACAAGCAGCTTTGATGGCCAGAATACCCGCGTTGTCTGCGAGATGGTGGATCGCGCCGGAACGTACGGCAAGATGATGCGCTGCCGGTACTTGGACGAGAACCTATACCCCGGGATTAGCCGGAGCTAGGCTGTTCCGGCGGCACCGTCAAACCTGCGGCACGCGTAACGTCCGCTCCTTCGAGTTCGGCGAGTCGGCTCTGGGCGGACGCGAGTTCCACGGGGTGCGTATCCAGTCGTGCCGCCCAAGCCAAGGCCTGACCTGCCTCCTCGAAGCGTCCCATCTCGGCCAAGCAACGACCTAGGTAGACATAAGCCATCGTGTACGAGGCATCCAGCGCGGTCGCCTGCTCGAACCGCGCCACCGCCTCGGGCCAACGCTCCTGTACGCCTTCCAGCAAGCCTGCCGTGTAATAGAGCTGTTCATGGTTCTCCGAGCCGTAGCGCAAAGCGTCATCCACCGCAGCCAAGGCCTCGACATACGCCCCCTGGTCCATGAGGAGCCGGGCCATACGCTCATAGGGCCACACCTGCGCGGGCTGTAGCTCGACCGATCGTCGGAGGTGTTGCATCGCGCGTTCATCGTCCCCTTCGTTCTGGTAGATGCCTGCGAAGACGTTGTCATAGCGATAGTTGTCGGGCGACCCCACCAAACCTTCCTCCGCCACCTCAATCGCCATTTCGGTCCGGCCACTGCGCGCATATGCCAATGCCAGGTTGATGTACACGGCGTTCTCTTGCACGCCCCGTTCGCGGATCGGCTCCAGCACTTCGACGGCCTCTTCGAAACGGCCCGCCTCCAACAGACGCTCGGCATGCATCAGCCGGCGACCCAAAGACGCCTCGAACTGCCACTTCTGATGCTGAAGCGGATCGCGCCACGTCATGGGTGTCGGATCCTTGCCGCGGGCCGTCGCAATCCGTGCATCATCAGGCCGACCAAGGGCTTGGTAGGCCCGACCCAACAGCCTGAAGGCTTGCGGATGCTTGGTCTCTTCCACGAGGGGTAGAAGCAGCGCCAACGCTTCCTCGTACCGGCCTTCACCGACCAAGGCCCTCGCGGTTCCGGTGTCCGCGTTCTGCGTCGCTCCTAACGCACGTGCCTGTGCGAACGCGTCGCGTGCTTCCGCGTAGCGACCTAGCGCATTGAGCCAAACACCGCGATAGAGCCAGGCCGGCACATACCCCGAGTCCAGCGCCAAGGCGCCTTCGATCATTGGCAACGCGCTTTCGAAGTCACCCGATTCCGCCACGAGCAGCGCGCCGAAATAACGCCAGCGGAAGTCCTGCGGGTCGAGTGCCTCAGCTTGTGCGTAAGTCGCCATGGCCTCGGTATGGAAGTCGTTGACTTCGTAAGCCATGCCCAGCCGGCCGCGCATGTCCGCGGAATGTGGAAGCGAGTTGATAGACCCCACGAGGTCGTCAATCAGTTCGACAAGCTCCCGATCGGCCGTGTCCAAGGGAACGGTTGGAGGCGGGCCAACACCGGTGTCACAGCCGGTCGAGAGCCATACCACACCGACACCGCACGACCAAGCCAACAGTCGTTGCCAACACACGCGTGGCCTACTGCGCATGCAGCAATTCGCTACTGCTCTCCGCCGCCCATCATGCCGTTGCACTTGCGGCGATTGTCGGTACCGAGATCGGTGCGTTCGCAACGGAGCCGCAATGCCTCGAAGCTGCGCCTCGAAGGGCCGGTGATCTGGTACTTGCGCCCACGGAAGCTCGATGCCTTCACTACCTGAACCTGATCCCCCAACCCGATCGCGCTGGACGCAGCGTTGTCGCCTTCGAAGAGCAGCTTGTCGTCCAGGACCAGCAACTGTCGGTCGCGAACGAGCTTGCGGTGGGCGGTGACTTCAGCGGTGAACCGTCGCGGAATCTCAGGGCCTTGCGCCGCCGATGGGCCGGCAAACAGCCTCCGCACCCGTGTCAACGTACCGGTTCTCTCACCGCCTCGTTGCGGTTCCACGTTCTCGCCGGTTGGCGGCGGTTCCGGGTTCGCTGAAACGGTCTCGCGCTCACGGGGCGCCACGACCTCGGCCGGCGAGCTTTCTTTCGCCTGGACCGAGGGTTGTTCCGCCTGGACCGAGGGTTGTTCCGCACTCTGAGGGTCGGCTTCGGCAAGACGCTCCGCTGCAGCGCTATAGCATTCCTGCCGTCGCGCCGAGTCCGCCAAGGTCGCGCAAGCCTGGACCATCAAGCACAGGGGACGTTGGGCTTCGGGCAGGTTGGCGCAGCTCTCGGGATCTGCCACGCCTTCGTCCGCCGCCGCTGACAGGCTGGCGAAGACAACGCCAGCGCCCAAAAACAAAGCCCGGAGCCGGTCAAACCGGCTCCGGGCGAACAAGACCCGGGTAAAGCCAAGCTCTAAGCGTTGTCGCCTCGAGCCTGGCAAAACCCCCTCCGACACCTCCGGTCTAGAAACCGACGGTGATGCGGAAGAACGCCTGACGGCCCATGATGTTGTCCAAGTAGACATCGTAGCCTACGCCGGACGGCATCGCATCGGGCATGGTGTTGAAGATGTTGCGCATCGCCACGTTCGCCGATACGTAACCCAGACCAAACACGTCAGGCCGGTTGTAGGTATAGCTCAGATCCCAGTAGTGCCTCGAGTCGATCCGGCAGTGGGGATTCCGGTCCTGGTCCACGCAGACGTTGTCGTTGTCCAGATCTTCTTGATCCTGGCGGAAGTTGATCCAGATCCCGCTCGTGTCGTGCCCTTGGTCCTGTACCGGGTCCCAAGACGCCAACGTGTCGGCGACTTCGTCGTGCCAGCGCACGGTGAGCTGCGCGGTGTGCTGGTCGTAGAACCACCGGAGGCCCATATTGGCGCGCCACTTCGGTGTTGCCGGCAAGACTTCCACCAGATCGCTGATCTGTCCGATGTAGTGGATGCCGTTGTTCCGGTAGCCCGCACCGTCGACGCAGATCTCCGCGTAAACGTGATCGCGGTCTTCGGTGTTCCGGCTGCCGTCCTCGTTCAACGCCGATTCGCCGTCGGTGTCGCCGTACCGGCAAATGCTCAATTCGAGCATCTGCGTGGCACTCATGCTCACCTCAAAGCTACCGTAGTCACCACCGATGAACGGCAGATCCGTTGCGTCAAAGCGATACCTCGCCGCGTAGATCATGGACGTCGTGGACTGACGGCCTTGGTCTACCCAGCTTTCGCCGACCTTTTCCAACTCCAAGCCGTCAATCCCGCCGCGATCGATCGTCGTACCACCGATGCCGGTCTCTGTCCGGGTCCAATCGATGGCCGCCTGACGACGGCAGGCCAGTTCGCTCGCCGGAGTCTGGTCGACGAACTGCCCGGTGGTGAGCACGGTGTCGGCCATTGGATCGTTGTAGTTCAGCAAGGTGTCTTGGCCGCACCGATCCCTGACGAATCGACCGAATCCGCCACCCGCCGAACCGAGGTTCGTACCGGCACCAATTCGCTCCGAACGACCGTTGAAGTCGACGGTCGTGTAGTCGAGGTCGAAGGTCAAATCCCCGTCCAGGAACTGCAGCGAGAAGCCCGCATTCCAGAGGTCCGACGTCTCCGGTCCCAACACGGGGTTGCCGGCGAAGGCGATCTCAACTTCCTCCACCGTGCCGTTGGTCGTGCTCAGTGTCGAGCGACACGCCTCAAGCTCTGGGAGATTGTTGCAGATGTAGTCCGACATCGAAGCCCGGTTGCGGGCATTGCCCGGCTGGAACAGGGACGACGAACTCGGCAGCACGAAACCTTCCGTCAGACTGCCGCGTACGGCCAGCCAGCTCGTCGGTTGATAGCGCATCGCGAGCTTGGGAATCACGGTGTCGTACTTGACGCTCGTGCCGTGGGCGTACAGGTAGCCAGTGGTCTCGAACTCGGCATACCGGCCAGCCACCTGAACTTCCATCTGACCCCATTTCGGATGGGAGATGGGCGTGATCTGCGCCTCGACGAACACTGCCCGGGTCTCTTCATCGGTGTCCTGCAGGTTGACCGACTCACCGGCGTTCAGGCCGATCAATTCGTCCCCGCCCAACGAGACGCCGGTCAGCGCGAATGCGTCTGGGTTCAACTCCTCCCGTTCGAGGCGCCAGTGAA
Organism: Candidatus Azotimanducaceae bacterium; assembly: GCA_965203685.1. GTDB lineage: Bacteria > Pseudomonadota > Gammaproteobacteria > Pseudomonadales > Azotimanducaceae > VXYL01. The sequence goes on along the minus strand of OZ241908.1, from coordinate 1,219,410 downwards.
CTCCAGCCGCGATACCGACGGGCGTGTCGTTGTAGATCTGGAACAGCGACCCGTTCGATACAACCAGGTCCAACACCTGCATGGACAACGACCTCTCGTTCTGCACGAGGACGATGCCGGCGTTGGCGAACTCCGACTCCGTGTTGATCGCATCGCTCATGTAAGCGCCTTCCCTCGGATCCCACGCGCTTTGGCCAGTGTCCGAATCCATACGGTAGGCATGCTGCAGTTCGCCTTCCTCGGTCGTCGCCAGCCAATGCGTGCTAAACGGGTTCCAGCACGTGTCTCCGTACTGGCCGCCCTGACAACGCAACGCCGCATTCATCATCGGCCAGATGCCTTCAGGACGGTCGTCCGTACGACGCACCAGAGTCCAGATCCAGTCGGCATCGACAATCCACTCGGTCTCCGGGATGGACACTTCGGTACCCAAGCGGAACCGGAAGTTCTCGATCCGCGTACGGTCCTTCCACGTCATGTCGTCGTTGAGCCACGGCAGGTTGTTGTTGTGTGGATTCTTCGGCCACAGGTTCATGCCGCGCAAGGTGACATCCTCGAAGAGTCGGATACCGCCGGCGCCAACCGTGTCAGGGTCGAAACGGTCCGGGACACCGTCGCCGTCCGCGTCTTCGACGGCGGACAGCAGGATCACGCGGTGCCTAGGATCGCGGTTGAAGGCCACGTCCGGCACCCAGATCTGCTCGCCGTTATCGTCAAGCAGGGGGGCACCGTCCGCATCCACGGCTCGAGTACCCCGGTCAGGGATACCGTCGCCGTTCGCGTCCTGGGCGAACACCAGCAACTCGCCCGGTTCCTGCAGATAGTCGTATCGACCATTGTTGTTCGCGTCCTGATAGTTGAGGAACGAGTCGCCATGGCACGTGACGTTGCCTTCGCCATCGACCTCTCGCCGGCAGAACATGTTGGGGTCGCCCTCGGGCGTACCAGGATAGAGCAGCGAAAAGGCATTGGTACCGTCGGCAAACGATCGATACGGGTTGCCGGGGTTGGAGCCTACCGCGGTCGGGATCCCGAGTGCATTGGCATTGCTACCTGCCCAAGGCCAGTCGTCGAACCGCGGCGCGTATTGGCGGGTGTCGTAATCTAGGCGCGACACCACCATCTCGCCGTGAATCGTCACGTAGTCGTTGAACTCGTGCTCGAAGTAGGCCATGCCCTGCTCTTGGTCACGACGCTCCCGAATGTCGAACGTGTCGCCAATGGCTTGACGGCAGTCGCTGGTATTGCCGGCAAAGCGAATCTCCTCGCCGAGCCATGCCGACATGCCGGCGAGTTCGCCGGTCATGAACCCGTTCAGGTAGCTGTTCGTCTTGTTGTTGTCGCTGTAGCCGAGGTTGCGAACGGAATCGCCGAAGATCGTCGTCAGCGTCGAGTCCGCGTAGTGGTCTTGCCACCGGGCTTCACTCCAGCCGTCCGGCTGCACATCGCGACGCGGATCGTCCAAGCCAATCGGGGGGATAAACGGCGTGTGGTCGTTACCACCACCAAAGAGGTAGCCGCAACCGGGGTCAGGCCTTTCCACTGTTGAAAGGGCACCGTACTGGTCGGTCATTGCGCCACCACCACGCCGCCAATGGGCAGGTATGAACGTGCGAACGATCCCGGCCTCATGTCGCTCCACCGCCGTGCTGTTCATCGGCACGCGCATGGGTACAAACCACAGTCCAGCACCGTCGCCCGGAATGAAACGATCCGGTGCCCTGCCATTCGCTACGGCTTCGCGGGACGGCGAGTAGCGATCGGCGATCCAGCCGGCACCGCCACCCCAACCGCGGGCACCCCAAGGGTCGGCGACCTCGCCTTCCGGCCAAACATGGTTGGTGATCGGTGGCTGCAACTCGCCAGCGGAGTTCCGAACCGGCGAATACCAGTCGCCAGGATGGCTCCAGGGTCGTTCCTGGTAGGGGTGGACAAGCTGGCCGGTCCAGTTCGCCGAACTGATGATGTATTCCGGGCGGTCCGTGCCTTTCATGCGCTGCTGGTCGCGGATCTCCAATGCGAAGATCACGCTGGTCCGCTCGCCCTGGGCGCCAGCCAAGAGGCTGAGCCGCTTCTCGGGTGCGCCATTCTCCAACGGCTGGCGGAACTCGTAGTTCACCTGCAAGCCGTCAAAGTCCTTGCGGGGCACGAGGTTGATCACGCCCGACACGGCCGACGCGCCGTACAACGCCGACGCGCCGTCGAGGATCGTCTCCAAACGACCGACGGCAATGCCGGGGTAGAGGTTGTTCAAGTCCGCGCCGGCTCGGCGGGTTCGCGAACCGTACCCGTTGACGTTCGCCGGCACGCGGTGGCCGTCCATCATCGTCAGCGTGGCACGCGTGCCCAAGCCGCGCAGGTTGGCCCAGGTTTCCGAGCCTTGCTGGAACTCCTGGTCGTCGGCGCTGTTGAACTCGATTGGAGCCGAGTTCGCGTTCACGCCGATTTGGAAGGTCTGATCGAAGACGACCTCACCTAGGTCCGAAGTGGCCGCAAGGGAAAGATCCACTGCGTCCACGACGTCGCGCGGCGATGGCAGGTCGAAGTTGGTGCGTCGGATATACGATCCTGTAACCAAGATCTCTTCGACGTCCTCGTCGTCCTCTTCTTCCTCGTCGTCATCGTCCTCGGCAGCCCTTAGGTTCAGGGCGGCAAGACCGAAGGTCGCGAGCAGTGCCCAAATCATGGCCTGCTTGATGTGCTTGTTCATCATAGATGCTCCCCTATTGCGGACGGATTTCCATGAACCCTTTATGCGCCGGCAACGCATTTGGCCAGCGTACCCACGTACGCGCAGCCCCCTACGAAGCTACCGACGGGCCGATTAAACATGCCCCTCGCGGAGGCGTCAACACCTTCGTGAGCAAATGTTACAGTTTGTTTCGCAGTACCCGGGTGGCTGCGTATGCTGGACGTTGGCTAGCAACCCACGGCGCCGCCTTGCGATGGGTTCGCGCAGCGCTCCGCGTCTTCGATCGCTTGGCGCGCGGCCGCAATGCGCTCCTCGATGAACTCGCGCGCTTCCTCGCTGCCCTGAAAGTCCTTCAGCAGTATGCGAATCTCTTCAGGGAGGGGCGCCTCAAAGAAACAGTGCAACTCCTTGACGAAACTACGTAGCGGCCGGTTCAAGTCGCAGACAACGCCCGTGGCCTGCTCGCCGTAGCGTGACCGGTAGTCCTCGACCACCTCTTCGAAGTATGCGACATGGGTTTCCGGTATGCGTCGCCAGATGTCGTTGAAGTAGTTGCGGATGCCGGGAGAAGTCTCGCCGGTCGACGCCACGCCAAGCCAGCCCACGCCCTGGGTCGCGTCCGGCTCGACGTCGCCGAGTCCCTGCAGGTAGATGTGTCCGACGCGGGCCTGCGAATCCTTGAAGCCGCGCTGCGCGGTATCGAGCAGGTAAGGGAAGGCTTCGTCGATCTGGTCAAGGGCATAAAGCCGCTTGCCTTTCGCCAAGTCGCGATAGATCCGGCGACGATCTTCAAGCGTCTGGATGCGTTCCTCGATGACCGTCATCACCTCCAACGGCACATCCGACTCGTCCGCCTCCGTAACGTACGAACTGGACGTTGACGGTTCCGGGTCCGCTGCAAAGCGCGCCACGGTCGGGTCAGGCACCGGCGCCACCTGCTCCGCAGGGGCGGACTCTAGCGGCGCGGTCGCTGCGGTGCTCGCCACGGCGCCTTCATCGGACACCGATGCACAGCCAGCCAGCAGCACGGCAAAGACCAATAGACAGCATCGACGCATTTGGCTGGTTCCTCCGTCGAATGTCGTAGAGTCTACACCCCTCCCAGCCTGCGGAAACACACGCGCTCGCCGTGGCTTGCTCAGTCCCGAACGGTGACCACTACGTTTCGTTCAGAGACGATCCTGTTCGGACTCCAGGCACTGGGCGGCCAGTCGCCGCACCTGGCCCGCAAGGTAAAGGGGCAACGACAACAAGCGATAGTCGACCGCAGAGCCGTCGGCAATCCGCCGGGTGTCGTGCAGCAGGCTCGGGACGTCGGCATTGAGCCGGATGGCGAAGTCGCGGCGCTTCCCGATAAGGAACTGGTGAAGGGAACGGAGCGACCCGGTGGTCCCGGCCTTGATCTCGACGGGCACAACGTGCCGACCGACCGGGAGCACGTAGTCGACTTCCGCTGCGGCGTTGCGCGCCTCGCGCGCCCAGTAGTGCAGCGTCGGCGCCTCGTAGGGCAGCCCGCTCGTGAGCAAGTGTTGTCCCACGAACTGTTCCGCGACTGCACCGTCGTTGACGAGCACGGGACTCTCCTTGCCGAGGTCGATCGTGTTGAGGTGCAGGGCAGCGCACATCATGCCGACGTCCATGGTCAGGCACTTGAAATGGCGCTCGTCGACCTCCGCGCCCAGCGGCAAGCCGTTGGCGGCCGTCCGTTCGACCTTCCACGCAACGCGCGCCATGCACAGGTGTACAAGCGCGTCGCCCAGTTCACTCGCGCGGTGGTCGCGGCTGACAGCCACGTACTTGAACTTGCGCCCGACCAACGCCGGCAAGCGATCGAAGACCAACTGCATCCGTTCCTTGAGGCGACCGTGACTGTACCTGGCGAAGTCGTCCCGGTAGGTCGCGAGCATGGTCTGTTGAACCCGCGCGATGGATCCAAAGTCTCGCGGCTCGCCAACGGTAGTTGATGCATAGGCAGAGACCGCCTCGGGCAGCCCGCCGACGACCCAGTACTGCCTGAGCAGGTCCAAGTATTGCGCGTGCACCGGCTCCGGGAAGCCATCGCCAAGTGAGAAAGTCCGGAGGTGTTCCGCCAGATGCGGCCGCCCGACGGCCACCAGGAAATCCTCGAAATCCATCGGCCCTAGGTGCAGGAACTCGATGCGCCCCACGGGCATGGAAAACCCCTTCTCCCCGAGCGCCAGTTCCAGCAGCGAACCTGCAGCCAGAACGTGAAGGCCGGGCATCTCCTCGTAGAAATAGCGGAGCGCCGCCAAGGCACTCGGCACGGCCTGAATCTCGTCCAAGAAGAGCAGGCATTCGCCCGCGGCGATGGCTTCGCCCGTCATCAGAGCGAGCGTGGACAGGATCTGGGCTGGGTCATTGGTGGCAAAGGCTTGGCCCAACTGAGGATCCCGCTCCAGATTGATTTCCACCAGGGGCATGCCCGACACGCGAGCGAACTCGCGTACCAGTGTCGATTTGCCGACTTGCCGCGCGCCACGGATTACGAGGGGCTTCCGAGACTCCCGCCCGGCCCACTCCTGCAAATAGCCCAGTTCGTGACGTTCGAGGATGTTCGTCATTAAGTCCGCCATGGTCGGGACGGTTACATCAACGGCACATATCCTTGGATAATGTCTAGAACGACGACAAAATACAATGCAATTTTGTCGCTGATGACGACCTTATACAGTGGTCAGGACTGATCGCGCAGTTCGAGACCCTGTTCCAAATCTCGTTGAACGGTCGGACCACTTACGCCCGACTCGCTACCTCAAGCGCCAGATCCCGCGTCGAAAACCTGGACGACGTCGATCAGCCCTTCGTTCAAGGATCCGGACCGAAACCCGCCAAGGTCTACAGCCACGAAGCGGTAGCCCGTGGCCTTCACGGCCGCCTGGATCTGCTCGCGCATCGAAAGCGCCCGCGGCAACTCGGCGGCGACCAGCTCGATCCGTGCCACCTCTTCGTGGTGGCGAACGCGGTACTGCGAGAAGCCGAGGGCAGCGAGCGCATCCTCGGCGGCCTCAACCTGTGCGAGGCGCTGTTCAGTAATGTGCGATCCATAGGGGAAGCGGCTCGACAGGCACGCTGACTGCGGCTTGGCGGCATTGTCGAGTCCGAGGTGTGCGGCAAGCGCGCGGATGTCCGCCTTGTCGAATCCGGCATCGACGAGGGGCGAAATCACGTGGAAGTCGTTGGCGGCGATCAGTCCGGGCCGGTGGTCGCCCAGGTCGTCGATGTTGGTGCCGTTCAGGACGTGATCGTAGCCCTCGTCGGTCGCGATGCGCGCCAGCGCGTCATACAACGTGGTCTTGCAGTAGAAGCAGCGGTTGACCGGGTTCGCACGGTACTCGGGTTTCGAGACTTCGTCGGTGACGATGACCCGGTGGCGCATGCCCCACTTCTCGGCCAACTCGCCGGCGAGCTTGAGGTCGCTACGCTTCAGGCTCTGCGAGCCCGAGGTGACGGCCAACGCGTCTTCACCGAGCGTCTCGGCGGCGACATAGGCGACCAGCGAACTGTCAACGCCGCCCGAGAACGCGACGATCACGCGCTCCAAGTCGCGTACATTGGTCTGGAGTGCGGCGTACTTGCCGGCAACGTCGTCGCTGAGTGTGGGCGAGGCCATAGCGGCCCATCGTCTCACCGTTCCCGACGCGCATCAACTTCGTGCGCAACCGCAACGTACGCTTACCGTCCTCGGTAAGCAACGAGCCCTGCACGAGGACGGAATGGCGGACGCGAACCGCAAGCGGTTCGTGGACGTCCGCGCGCGCGGATCGGGTAGAGTTCACCCATGGACCGCGCCGGGTTGCTGAACCACCTCCGGGCCACGCATTTCGAGTCCGGCGACCGCGAGCGAGCGTTGGCGGACGCTCGTCGAATCGTCGCGCACCTGCGAAACGAAGGCGCGACGCGCGTTGTGGGCATCGGATCCGCCTTCGAGACGACGCGACCGTTCACGGATCGCTCCGACATCGACCTAGTCGCCGAAGGGATCGACCCGCGAAGATTCTTCGCCGCGTACGCCAGCGCAGCGAGATTGACCGATTTCAATCTCGATCTGATGCCGTTAGAGACCTTGACCGCTGCGTTCCGAGAGATCGTCGACCGGTACGGTGTCGAACTGTGACGCCGGCAGAAATCCTCGCCCATCGCCTCGGCCGGCCCGAGACCTGAATCGCGCCAAACGGGCGCCAACGGCCGAGTTACGAAGCCGCACCGGTCTGCCAAGCGCGTCTGAGCTCGGTGCGGAAGTCTGGATGGGCAATCGCGATCAGGGCCTCGGCCCGTGCGTCTTGGCTGGCGCCGTGCAGCTTGGCGATGCCGTACTCCGTCACCACGATGTCCACGTCGGTACGCAGCGCCGTCACGACGGCGGTGCGCGGCACGATGCGTGACACCTTGCCGCGCGCGGCCGTGGCGGTCATCGCGACGATGGAACGCCCACCGCTGGACATGCGTGCCGCGCGCATGAAGTCCACCGCTCCGCCCACGCCGGAGATCTGACGGCCAGCGACGACCTCCGCATTGACTTGGCCGTCGAGGTCCACCTCGACCGCCGAGTTGATCGACACGAAGTTGTCGATGAGCGCGATCGTGCGGCTCTCGTGGGTGACATCCGCGCCGACGAGGAACACGTCGGCCCGCGAGGCAGCCCATTCGAAGAGTTCAGCGCTGCCGACCAGCATGCCCGTGACGTGGGCACCTTGCATATGGCTCTTGGCGGCCCCGTTGATGACGCCGGCGTCGATCAATGCGCGGCCGCCGTCGTCGAGCAAACCACCGTGCAGCCCAAGGTCGTTCTTGTCCGCGAGCGCCGCGAGAATGGCCGCCGGGATCGCGCCGATCCCCGTCTGTATGCAGTCGCCGTCGTGGATCAACGACGCGACATGCGCCCCGATGGTGCGCGCGACGTCGTCCGGTTCGGCCGGCGGCAACGTCATCGGCCCGTTGGCACTCGTCACCAGGTAGTCGATGGACGCCTCGTCGATGGGCGGTGCCCCCGCTGGCGCAGGCAAGGCCGTGTTCAGTTCGGCAACCACGATCTTCGCGCCACCAAGGGCCGCTCTGTGGAAATCGACGTTCGGCCCGGCGCGCAAGACGCCGGCGGTGTCCCGCGTGCACTGGATGAGAGCCATGTCGATCCCGCGCGCCAGGTAGTCGTAGACATGGCGCATATGCATGGGCAGGTACTGCACGCGACCGTTTTCATGGCCCTCGCGCAAGTCGCGCGTCAGAAAAAACGCCTCCATGCGCGTACCGTCGCCGAGCGACGAGAAGTCGAACCGGTTCATGCCCGGGAATGCGAACTGGAGAAAGGTGACCCCTTCCGCGGTTGTGGGGTCGCGCTCGCAAGCTTGGCTCAGCCCTTCGACCAAGGCTCGGGGTTCGTTGCTGCTACCCGCCACCCAGACACGCATGCCGGGGCGCAGCAGCCCGCCGACTTCGATCGCGTCGATGGCTTGCACGCAGGTTCCTAGAGTCGGTTGATCGTGTTGGCGAGAAACCCCGCGCCGAAGCCGTTGTCGATGTTCACCACCGCGACCCCGGACGCACAGCTATTGAGCATGCCGAGCAACGCGGCGACGCCGTTGAAGCTCGCGCCGTAGCCGACGCTGGTCGGTACCGCGATGACCGGCTTGTCCACCAAGCCCCCGACTACGCTCGGCAAGGCACCCTCCATGCCTGCGACGACGACCACCACGCGGGCCTTGCGGATCTCCTCGATGCGGGCGAGCAAGCGATGCACGCCGGCAACGCCCACGTCGCTGATGCGCAGGACCGGGTTGCCGTAGAACTCGGCGGTCAACGCCGCCTCCTCGGCCACGCCGCGGTCGGATGTCCCGGCCGTCACCACCGCGATCTGCGTCGAGACCGGCTCGTCCGCCCTCTGTCGACACATCAGCAAGCGCGCTTCGGCATGGTGGGTAGCTTGCGGCACGGCGGCGAGCGCCGCCCGCGCAGCCGCTTCGTCGACCCGTGTGGCCAAGGCGTTGTGGCCGCGGGCGACGATCGCCTGGAAGGTCGCCGCCACCTGTTCCGGCGTCTTGTGCTCGCCGTAGACGACCTCGGCGGAACCCGTGCGCCGCAGGCGGTCGTGATCGATCGTGCTGTGGCCCAAGTCCTCGAAGTAGGCGCCGTCTATGGCCGCCGCGGCCTGGTCCCGGTCAATGCGCCCCTGAGCGAAGTCGTCAAGGATCTCCGCAATGGGTTTCACGGTCCGAGCACCTTGTCGACGTCGCGGTCCACCGCGGATTTGGCGCTCAGATAATCCAAGCCGTTGCGCGCGGCCAAGGCCGCGACGTCGTCGTGCTCCGATTTCCAGCGCGTCGCGCCGCTTGGCAGCGTGACGACCTTGACGCGCACCGGTCCCAACGCCGTGTCGACGGTGCGTTCCTGCCGCGGCAGCATCCGCTTGGCGACCTCGTGCAGGCGCACGCCGATGGTGGTGGATCCGGCGAAGAGTTCGTCCAGCACGGCATCGAGGCGCGCCTCGTCGACGAGTACCGACAGGCGCGTGCCGGGACGCGCCTTCTTCATGACGATCGGGGTGAGGAAGACGTCCCGTGCGCCCTTGGCGAACAGTGCGTCCATCAACGGCTGGAAGGCCTCGGGCGTCATGTCGTCGATGTTGCACTGCACCTCGATATTGTTCTCCGCGTCGATCTGGGCCGACACTTCTCCGAGGGACAGGCGCAGCACGTTCGGGACGCGGAAGTCCTTCATGCCGACGCCGTAGCCGATCTTCGCCACCTTGAAGCCGGTCGGCGCATCGAACTGATCCACCGCGCAGTTGAGGATGGCGGCACCCGTGGGCGTCGTGGCCTCCCCGTCCACGCCACCGTAACGGCAAGGCGCGCCCTTGAGGATCTCCGCCGTGGCCGGCGCCGGCACCGGCATCACGCCGTGCTCGCAACGAACCATGCCGCTGCCGAGTTCGATCGCGCCGCAGAAGACGCGGTCCACATCGAGGTAGTCGAGACCAATGGCGGCACCGGCGATGTCGACGATGGAGTCGGTCGCTCCCACCTCGTGAAAGTGGATCGCCTCTACCGTGGTTCCGTGGATCTTCGCTTCCGCCACCGCGATGGTCTCGAACATCGCGCCGGCACGCTCGCAGACCTTGGGCGCAAACCCCGCGCGCCCGAGGATGCCCTTGATCGTCGACAGGTGGCGGTGCGGCCGGTCGATGCCTTCGCGCAAGCGCACCGTGGCTTGCGTGCCGGTGATGCCCATCTTCTTGCCCGGCTCGACGACGAGTTCGAACTCGTCGGCCAACTCGAGCTTGTCGAGTTCAGCCTTGAGGTAGGCCGCCGGCACACCGACGTCGATCAGCGCGCCCAAGTGCATGTCGCCGGCGATCCCGGCGAAGCACTCGTAGAACAGCGCGCGCTGGCTCACGTCGCGTCGAGTCGCGTGAGCGAAGCGCTTAGGCGAGGAGTGTGTGCGTCGGGCCGCAGAACCGGTCGATGGCGATGCCGTGCGTGCAAGCGCTGGCGCACGGCTGCCCATCGCAGGACAGGCACGCCGCCGCGTTGGTCTTCAGCATCGCGTACTCGCGCCTGGCGAAGTCGACGTCCTGGTAGTCGACCGCATACATCCGCGTGCGCAGCACCTCCTGGATCGGCACGCCGTAGGGACAGGCGCCAGCACAGTCGTTGCAGACGTTGTTGCAGTACGTTTCCTTGTTCAGGTGGGCGTAGCGCTCGAGCAGGTCCATGTCGCCGTAGGCGAGTTTTTCCCACCCGGAGGCACCGAGGAACTCGTCGATTTTCTCGATGCTGTTCATCGTGATCACCGCGCTGTCCACATCGGGGTTGGACAGCACCCAGCGCAACGCCGCCTGGGCGTAGGTGGCACCGTCCTTCTCGAACGGCCGCATGTCATTGAGGCGTCCGCCGCGCAAGGTCTTCATCACCGTGACGCCAACACCCTTGGCCTTGCCCTTCGCGAGAACGCGCGGCAAATCCTGCTGGGTGGCCACCCAGTCCATGGACCGGGTCACACGTTCGTAGAACTTCGGATCCTGGCCGAAGTTGTGGGCGACGAGCACAGCGTCCACCAGATCCTCGTCAAACGCGTAGTCGAGGCAATCGATGAGGTGGCCGGCATGGCCCGACATGCCCGAAAAGCGGATCTTGCCCTGCTCTTTGGCGCGGTCCATGAACGCGTGCCACTCCGGGTTCTGGACGACGGCCAGGTCGTTGACCGCGTGGTTCATGAAAATGTCGACGTAGTCCATCTGCAGACGGCGGAGCGATCCTTCCAGCATCTCCATGAGCCACTCGGCGCTGCTGTCCGGTGTCTGCATCACCTTGGACGTGATGACGACCTGGTCGCGCTTCCCCTTGAGTGCACGGCCGAGCGCGATCTCCGAGTTCCCACCGGTATAGCTTTCCGCAGTGTCGAAGTAGTTGATGCCGCGGTCCAGGGCGTGGTGCACCAGATCCTCTTGGCCCGGGCGGAGGCTCGCGGTGCCGAACGAGACGTCCGCGATCTCGTAACCGGTGCGACCCAACGTGGCATAGCGACGCACCTCGCCGGGTTGCGTCGGGTCGTTGGCCCATGCGCTTGCGAGCGGCAATGCGGCGGATGCGGCCGCGCTCGTACGCAGGAAACCGCGGCGACTGGTGGACACCTTGACACTGGCCATGACACTCCTCCCCAATGCGGAAATCGCGCAAATTCATTCAAGGTTACGCCCCTCGTCCGGCTTTTGCGAATGTCCGAGGTCAGCCGGCGAGCGTTTCCCACGGTCCGGTGATGGCGAAGGTGATCCCAGGCAACTGCAGGTTCACAAAGATCCAATCGCCGGCGCGGCAAACGCCGCACCATTCGCCGCCGCGGTAGTCGCCGTTGAAGCCTCGCAGCCCATCGAGCACCACTGCGTTCTCGGCAAAGGTGACGATCTCGCCAGCCGCCGTCAGCAGCCGCAACCGGGTGGGCGACCCGCCGTCCTCGCAAAGCAGCAGCCCGAGGCCGGGCACGCTGACCAGGTTGTCGGGCATGTCCAGCGTCTCGCGGCCGGGCGACTCGTAAAGCAGTGTCAGGCGGTCGTCGGCGACGCCGAGTTCCCAGACCTGGCCCTTGCCGGCCGAGCCGCCGGTGGTGGACACGAAATACAGGCGCCCGCCGTCGAACCAGCAGCCTTCCAAGCGCTTAAACCTTTTCCCGCCACGCGCATCGCCCTGATCGAAGACGCTCCGACCATCGATGGCCTCGGGGTCGTCGATGTCCACCCACGCTACCGGCACGGCGGCTCCGGGTCGATCCTCCGGGTCGGTTCGACCGTCGATCGCCAGCATCTGGAGTTGGCCCGGGCCACGCAGCGCCCCGGACCCGGTCACGCCGCCCGCGGGCACGAACCGGTAGAGGCCGGCCCGGCGCTCGTCCTCGGTGAGGTAGACGATGCCAGTAACGGGATCCACGGCCGCCGCCTCATGCTCGAATCGCCCAAGGCCCGGGATCGGGCGCGCGTCGCCGACGCCATCGGCGGGAACCTCGAAGACGAAACCGTGCCGCCGCGTTACGCGGTGCGTGGACGGGTCTGCGAGCGTTTCCTCGCACGTCAGCCAGCTTCCCCAAGGGGTCGGCCCGCCCGCACAGTTCTTGTAGGTACCGGCGAGGGACACCCGCGAGTCCAGCCACTTGCCAGCCACCGTGTCGAAGGTCAACGTCGTAGTACCCCCGCCGCAGGTCGGATCGTAGACCGGCTTGTCGGCCAGCAGCGGCGCGAGAGTGATTTCATGGTTCCGCACCAGCGTGACCGTGCGTCCATCCGCGGCCGGAAACGCCCCCATGCCGTCGTGCAGGCCGGAGACCACGTTGCCGTCGTCCGTCGCATCGAGCGACCAACTGTAGGACTTGTAGCTGAAGCCAGGCGGCAGTCGGAGCAGCGCCGCTCCCGTGGTCTGATCGGCAACCGGGCGCAGTTCTGGAACCGCTCGGCTTTTGGCCGCACGACCCTTCAACGCGAAGGCGGAGACCGCGAACGCCGTGCCGCTGACTGCGGAAGCGAGCAGTTGCCGTCGCGTGGCCATGGCGCGATGGTAGCAGCGCGCCGGATCCGGGTTGCGCGAACGCGGTTCATCTTTACAGTTGCGCCGAGCGTTTGCATAAGGTCGCTTGCGTTGAAGGTCGTGCAAGTTCTGCCCGCGATGGACGGCGGCGGGGTCGAGCAAGGCACCCTGGAGATCGCCCGTGCGCTTGTCGCCGCAGGGCATGAGTCGATCGTCGTGTCGAATGGCGGGCGAATGGTGGACACCTTAGGCGCCGAGGGCTCGCGGCATGTCACCTGGGACATCGGCCGCAAGCGACCCTCCGTCGCCTTCGATGTCAGCAAGTTCCGCCGCTGGCTGGGCAATGAACGTCCCGACGTGATCCACGCCCGCTCGCGGATGCCGGCGTGGGTGGCCTGGTTGGCTTGGCGTCGCATGCCACCGGCTGACAGGCCGCGCTTCGTGACCACCGTCCACGGCCTGTACACCGTGGGCCGCTACAGCGCCGTGATGACCCGCGGCGAGCGCGTCATCGCGGTATCGGAGACGGCGCGCCGCTACGCTTTGGACAACTACCCTGGCCTCGACGCAGACCGTGTCACGCGCATCTACCGTGGCGTCGACCGGGCGCGGTTCAACAAGGGCTTCCGGCCGTCCACGGATTGGCTTCGGCGTTGGCGCGCAGCGTACCCAACCTTGGGCGATCGGCCGATCGTCGTGCTGCCCGGGCGGATCACGCGGCTCAAGGGTCATGCCGACTTCGCCGCGGCGATGTCGCACCTCGGCACCAAGGGCGTCAATGCCGTGGGCGTGGTCGTGGGTGGCGTCGAGCCCAAGCACCGGTCGTACCAGGAAACACTCGCGAAACGGGCGCCGGATCTCGTGTTCACGGGCCACCGGTCCGACGTGCGGGAAGTCATGGCGCACGCCGCGGCAGTCGTCTCCCTTTCCACACGTCCCGAGTCCTTCGGCCGAACCGTGCTCGAGGCCCTTTCCCTCGGCACACCCGTCGTCGGCTACGACCATGGCGGCGTGGGCGAGATCCTTGCGGCCGTGTACCCCGAGGGCCGTGTGCGGGTCGGTGACCAAGCCGGGGCTGCGGACCGGCTGGCCGGAGTCCTCGTCAACCCGACCGCAGCGCGCCAAGCAGTGCGCGACCACGATTTCGACGTCGACCGCATGTGTGCCCAGACATTGGCCGTTTACGACGAGCTTGCGGGGCATCCACTCACCGTTGCGAACAGCGCTGCCCCATGACAATCACCGCCGTCGTCGTCGCGTTGGCCTTGGCCTACTTTTCGTTCCGATACGCCTGGTGGCGGCCGGCGGTGGACGATCGCCACCCGCGCATCCTGATGTACCACATGATCCGGCCGCGCCTGCCCGGCGGGCGTTTCAACAAGCTCCGAGTCGCACCCGAGCAGTTCGAGCAGCAACTCCGATACCTGACCGAACACGGCTGGCGCTTCGCCTTCCTCTCCGAGCTCGCCGACATTGCCGACACGTCCAAGACGGTCGTGTTGACGTTCGATGACGGATTCCGCGACAACTACTTGGCCGCGCATCCGCTACTGGCCAAATACGGCGCCAAGGCGACCCTGTTCCTGGTGGTGGACCGCTTCGACCGGGACTGGTCAACGGCGAAGAAGGCCCACCACGACTCCGGCGAGTTGCTGCGCGAGCAGAAACTCAGCGACGCGGAACTTCGCAAGATGCTCGACTCGGGCCTCTGGGAACTCGGCGCGCATACGCTCACGCACGCCCTGCTCCCGGACCTTTCGGATTCCGACCGGCGGCACGAGGTCGCCGACGCCAAGACCGCCATCGAGGCCCAGTTCGACACCGACGTGACCGCGTTCGCCTACCCATTCGGGATCTACACCGAAGACGAGGTGGCCGCGGTCGACGAGGCGGGATACCGTTTCGCCGTGACCACAGATGCCGGAATCAGTACGGACGTCGAGGCCGAAGCGCTTGAACTCAAGCGCGTCAAAATCAGTGGCAAGGAGGGCCGGTTGGGGTTCTTCACACGATTGCGCACGGGCCGGCGGGGCCTGATCGAATGAACGTCTGCCTGGTGCTGGCTGGCAACGAGGAAGGCGGGCTTGAAACGCACGTCGTCGACCTTGCGAACGGCCTCGCGCGACTCGGCGAGGACGTCACGGTGGTGGCCCATGCGCGCTACGGACCGCGCTTCGCATCGACGGTACGGTTCTCACCCCTCGACCTCGCCCGATCACGCCGCAACCCTTCGCTGCGACGCGGCCTTCAGCAGCGCATTCAGGACGCGACTGCACAAGTCGTGCACGCGCATGCCGGCAAGGCGGCCGCGCTCGTAGCCGGCGCCGACGTCAGGGTCCCGACCGTCGGCACCATCCACGGCATGAAGAAGGATCTCTCCGCGTACCGGCGCTTCGATGCCGTGATCGGCGTGAGTCCCCGGGTCCTGACGAACCTGGCCCACCCAAACAAGACGGTGATCTACAACGGCGTGCCGGGCGCGCCGCCGGCCATGACCGGCGCCGAGCTCCGCGGGCGTTTCGGCATCGCGCCCGGACAGCCCGTGGTGGTCGCCGTGGGCCGGCTCGTGCCGGTCAAGGGATACGACCGACTCATCGACCTGTGGGATCGAAGCCTCGGACACCTGCTCCTGGTCGGCGAGGGCCCTGAGCGAAGCCGGCTCGCGGCGCTCGCGCAAGGCAAGCCGGTCACCCTCGCCGGCTTCAGGGCCGACGCGCGGGCGATCATGGGCGGTGCCGACTTGATGGTATTCGCCTCGGAACGCGAGGGGTTCCCCTATGCACTTGCGGAGGCCCTAGTGGCGCAACTGCCCGTCGTATCGACGCCGGTGCCAGGCGCCGTCGACCTCCTCCCCACGGAGCATCTCGCGCCGATCCCGGAGCTCAAGGCTGTCATCGCCCGTAGCGTTGCCGACCTCGACACAACACGAGCCCGAATGGAAGGCGCTTTCGAGCACGCCGGTCGAGTGCTCAACGTCGAACACATGGTGCAGGCGACGCGCGCCGTCTACGAGTCGGTGGTGCGATGACGGACCCCAAGCCCGGCCTCGCCGTGCTCATCGTCTCGGACGGCATCCCCGGCCATGTCAGCCAAGCACGCGGCCTGGTGCGTTGGCTCGCGACGCGATATCAAACGCGCACCGACGAGCACAGGGTGGTCCTGCGTGCCAGGTCCTTGGCACGCGTCGCACTCCCGCCGCTGCTAGGCCGTGGGTCCGGTGGCCTCGCTGCGTATCGGCTGTTTTACGGCGACCCGCCGCAGCCTGACGCGCCGATCGACGCCGTGGTCTCCGCGGGAGGCAACACGGCCTTCGCGAACGTCCTGTTGGCCCGACACCTGCGCCGGCCCAACGTCTTCCTAGGGTCCCGACGCCGGCTGCCCGGCCATTGCTTTACCGCGCACCTCACGCTCGAACCCACCGGCGATGCGTCGAACATCGTCATGAACGTGGCGCCGAGCCCATCAACGCACGCGGACATGGCGGCCCGAGGACACGCGTTCGTGGAACGGCATGGCATGGGGGGTGAACGCCTGTGGCTGATGGCCTGCGGCGGCGACGGCGCTGGCAAGACCTATCGAGCCGCGCACTGGCGCGAAATCGGGCGTTGGATGAACGACCTGGCGGCCGCGCACGACGTGCGCTGGCTCATCTCCACCTCGCGGCGCACGGGGCGCGCGGCCGAGGACGCGTTGCGCTCGTCCCTCGCACCCGACAACGTCGCCTACGGCGTCTGGTGGAGCCAGCGCGAGGAACGCATCCTCGGCGACCTCATGGGCGCCGCCGAACGCCTGTTCGTCACGGTGGACAGCATGTCCATGATCAGCGAGTGCATCGCCGCGGCAAAGCCGCTGACCCTGGTTCACACCGGCGACGGCGCCCCGAACCAGCGCTACCAGGCTGCGCTCGAGAAATACCAACGCCTCGGACTGTGCCGCAATCACGACGTCGGCGCCGCCGTCGCCGAACACCCCCAAACGCCCCCGTCGCTCGCGGGGTTGGTCGAGCCCCAGATCGACGAACTCGCTCGCAGGATCGCGCCCCGGTGTTGAAGGGCTTCGCACCAAGGCGCGCCAAGGATGCCGAACTGGCACTGAAGGCGTTCCGAGCGCCCGTGTTCCGAGCCCTGCACCCTAGCCGCCCGGCGTTCGTGTGCCCGGCGTGCCGCTACGCCGGGCCGTTCATGAACAAGGGCGCGCGGACCGACGCGAAGTGTCCGGCGTGTGGCGCCCTGGAGCGCACGCGGCTGCACTTCGCCGTACTCGAACGCGTCCTCGAAGAGGTCGATCCAGCGTCGCGGGACATCCTGCACATCGCCCCGGAGCCGATCCTGCGGCGCTACCTGCGCGAGCGGTTCGGCGGCTACCGAACTGGGGACCTCTACCGCCGCGACGTCGACGTCGTACTGGACATCCAACGCCTGCCGTTCGCCGCCGGGAGCTTCGACTGCGTGTTCGCTTCCCACGTCCTCGAGTATCCGGCCGACGACGTCGGTGCCATTGCCGAAGTCCGTCGCGTGCTGCGGCCAAACGGCGTCGCGTTCCTCCCCGTGCCCCTGATGGGCGAGTACACGGTCGACCGAACCACCCGCGACCCGGTTACCCGCGTGATGCACGAACCAGGCCTCGACTACTTCGCGCGCCTCGAGCCCCACTTCGGTCGCATCGAGGTCATCGGTTCCGACGAGGTGGATGCGCGCTACCAGCCATTCGTTCGCTGTCCGGACGAAAGCGTCCCCATGCCGATCCGGGCCTCGGCTGGCGTTTTCGTGGACGCCGTCCCGGTGTGCTACGCATGACGCGGCTCGTGTTGTTGGCCGGAGCCCTGGTGTTGGGCGTCACAGGCCATGCCGAGCAGTTGCATTACGACGCCCAGGTCGCCTGGATACGCGCTGGCACCGTGGATCTCTCAGTCGAACGCGACGGCGAGGGCTACGAACTCGGCGGCATGGTCGCGACGAGCGGCGCGATGAATCGCTTCTTCCGCTGGCAAGGGCGTTTCGCAGCGACGGGACGCTTCGTCGACGGCTACCCCGTCACCAACGCCTACCTGCTCCTCGAAGACGATGGAGAGACCCGCGAAGTGCTGTTGGCGTTCCAGGACAAGACCACGATCCACGCCACCGATCGCGAGTCCGAGGAGGTCGAGCGGCCGCCCGGTTCGGACCTGATGTCGGCGACCTTCCTGGCCCCGCATTGCCTGGCGGACGGCACGATCGTCCACGACGGCGAAGACACGTATCGCGTGGACCTTCTCTCCTCGTCGACCAGCCGACTGCAGGGCGGGCCGAACTCGTACGCCGGCCCGGCAAGACGATGCGCGTACCGGTTCTACGAGGACGGGCGCCGCGCCCGCCGCATAACGGTCTGGACGGCCGAAATCGGCGACCGCGAGGTCCCGGTGCGGATTCGCATCCGCGTGCCGGTGTTTCCCGACGGCGTACTACGCCTTCGCCTTGACCCGTAGCGAGGGCAGCCTCAGCGAGCCAGTTCGCCGAAGACCTCGTCGTCGTGCTCGCCCAGCTTCGGCGCGCGGCGCGAAATCGCCCACGGACTGCCGTTCAGCGTGTACGGGGCGCCCGGGTAAACCACGGTGCGGCCGATGTCCTCATGGTCCACGGGCACTTGGAAGCCGCGCGCCTTGAAGTGGTCGTCCTCGAACGCCTCCTCGGGGGCGTTCACGACCCCAACGGCCAACCCCGCACGCTGGCAGCCAAGGAAGAAATCCTGCGCGGACACGCGCGACGCGATGAGCTTGAGCGCCTCCCGGCCCGCGCCGAAGATGGCGGTAATCTCATCGTCGCTGCCGATCCTGGACAGGTCGAACGGCCCCTCCCAGTTGGCCCCCATTTCCAGGAACACGGCCTCCGGCAGTTCCGCGTCCAGGCCAAGCTCTTTCAGCCAGCCATGAAGCGCCGCGAACTCCCTCGGCTGGCGTGGCGGGACGCCGGTGTTGGCGTGGCGACCATCCGCGCAACGCTGCTGGGTCTCCCGCGAAGGCGACACCGACGCATGCCGACCCGTCTGGCGCTGCACGGTCCGTTGCGCCACCAGCCAGGAGTAGGACGCGGCCTCGGTGGTGACGTTCGATGCCGCGGTCATGCTCACGTCGATGAACTGGCCGCGACCGGACACCGACCGGTACAGCAGCGCGGTCAGCGCCGACATGAAGGCGAAGTGGGCCGCGGTCTGATAGCCCTGCAGCGGTCCGCGGATCGGCGGCAGCGCATGGTCGTCGTAACCGCAACTCCAGGGCGGGCCGGACGCCGCCATGATGGTGAGATCGGTGAACGGCAGGTCGCTCTTCGCGTCGTGTCGCCCATACGGCGTGACGGCGACGTGGATCAGTTCCGGACGGAGATCCGCAAGGTCGTCGTAGTCGAGACCGAGTGCGCCGAGCCGATGACGCGGCTCCGCTTCCACGAGGACATCCGTCGTGGCGATCAGCGAGCGGAAGCGTTCGCGACCGGCCTCGTCGTCGAGGTCGACCACCACACTGCGCTTGCTCGTGTGGTAATGCCACCAATAAAGGCTGCGGTCCGTGCCGGGTTCATCGTCGACGAACGGCGGGTAGTCCCGACTCGGGTCGCCGCCCGGCGGTTCGACCAGGATGACGTCAGCCCCCATGTCCCCGAACAACTTGCCCGCGAGGGCAATCGGTTCACGCGCCAGTTCGACGACGCGCAGTCCGGCCAATGCGCTCATACCACGCCCTCGTCATGCAGCGCCGCGACTTCGTCCAAGGAGTAGTCGAGGAGCCGCGTGAGTACGTCGGCGGTGTGCTCGCCCAAGCATGGCCCGCCGCGCTCAAAGCGCCAGTCCGTCTCCGAGAAGTGCACCGGCTGGCCGTCGACGCGAACATCGCCCATCTTGGCGTGGCGTACCGTGGGCCAAAGGCCGAAGTCGGCGGTGCTCGGGTCGATGTCGATCCGCTCCTGCGGCTTCATCACCGCCGAGACCGGCACGCCGGCACCGCGCAGCATCTCCTGGACATCGAACTTCTCCTGCGGGGCCGTCCATGCAGTGATGTTCGCGTCCAGCGGATCCTGGTTGGCGTGGCGCGACTCGGGCGTCGCGAACTCCGGATCGTCGCACCACGGCTCGCCCACGACCGTGACGAACGCGTCCCAATCGGCCTGATCGCGACACGCGATCGCCACCCAGTCGTCGTCGCCCGCACACGGGTAGATGCCGTGCGGCGCCATGGGCGGCCAGAACGAGCGGTTCGCATCGGGCCGTCCGGGTCGCCGGCTCGGGCGTTCGTTGACGGTCCAGTCCAGCAGCGCCGGACCATGGAGCGAGAGCGCCGACTCCGTGCAGGCGAGATCGACCCATTGGCCCTCGCCCGTGCGCTGGCGATGGATCAGGGCCAGCAGGATCGCCATGGCCATGTAGTACGCACCGGTGTGATCCATGTACGAGTAGCCCCACCCCGCCGGTTCCAACCCCGGCAGTCCCGAGGTGAAGGTGAGACCAGACACCGCCTGCACGATCGGTCCCCAGGTCTTGAAGTCGCTGTACGGTCCGACGTGGCCGAAACCGCAGTTGGAGACATAGATAATGTCGGGCTTGATCTCCTTCAGACGCTCGTAGCCAAAACCCCAGCGCTCGAGCACCCCCTTGGCGAAGTTCTCGCTCACCACGTCCGAGACCTCGATCAAGCTGGTCAGGATGTCCTTGGCGCGATCGTCGCGCAGGTTCAGCGTGATGCCGTACTTGCCAGCGTTGTGGTTGTTGAACGCGCCACCCATATCGATGCCGCGACGGTCGTCCACGTAGGGCGGCGTACCACGCAGGATGTCCCAGCGGCCCTCGCGAACGGGATCTTCGATGCGGATGACCTCCGCGCCGAACGACGCCAGCCACCGAGTGGCACCCGCCCCGGCCAATTGGCCGGTGAAGTCGCAGATGCGAAACGCCGATAACGCCTGCGGCGCCTCGTCTCCTGGCGACGGTTCACTGTCCGGCATGGGTCTCCCACCAACACGCTAAACGCGCGCGAGTTTGGCCAATCGTGCGCACATTTGTCGAGTTGGAGCTTTTGCCGGCTATTGACCGCCGCCGCGGGAACCGACGCCCGGACGACTCTGCGCACTTGGTCGAGCACGGCGCGACTCCCTCAACACAGACGCCAATCGTGGTTCCCGCCAACGCGAATGTCGCACGGGCGAACATGAAGGCGCCACCGAACCGGCCAAGAGTCTCCTCGGGCTGAGCGAACCCAGTCACTCAACGCGCACGTCGGCAGCGAAGATGGCGTGAACCGCAAGCAGGTCGCCGCCGCCGTCGCCAACCAGCATCTTCCCAACGATCAGGCGTGGCTCGCCATCGAGGACCGCGGCTTTCAGCGCCTCGCCGACATTGCCGACCGCGAAGGTCGTCACGATCTGACAGTATGCGGTCAGCATGACGGCCGCCACGGTGACGGCTTCTCCGAATGTTGTGTCATCGATGGCCGCACTGACAGTCGCGCGCAACGACACGTCGATGTCCCCTTCGAGAAGCTCCCGCCTTACGTTCTCGGCGCTCGATCCCGGCGTATCGCGTAGCAACTCCTCGTACATGGCACGTTCGCCATCTTGATCTTCACTCGTCATCGTTGCTCCTCGTCTCCGGTGCCTGTGGACCTCGGGTCCTAGGCCGTGTGTCAACGGGCTTGGTGGAACAGAACCCTGTACGCACAATATCCCGTTCATTGCATCGATAGGATCGATCCCTCATGCCGCAGGTCGTCAACTACACCGAAGCGCGTCGGAAGCTCAAGTCGCTTATGGACACCGTGATCGAGGACCGTGTCGCCGTGGTGATCACGCGAACCACAAGCGAGCCGGTGATGATGATTGCGAAGTCGGAGTTCGACGCGTTGATGGAGACATTCCAACTGCTGCGCTCGCCGCGCAATGCGAAGCGGATCCGTACGGCCCTCGCAGAGATCGACGGCGACGATGTCGTCGAGGCAAGAGTGGTTGGCGAGGCGATCCACGAGCAACCGTGAGACTGTCTGCGCGCTCCTATAGACGCCGCAGAGCCGGTCAACTACGACTCGCCGGCTGCTGTCACGTTGACCGCTGACGCCGACACTTGCCAAGATGGGCACCACTGCCACTCCCGAGACCTCCCCATGCCCGAACAGAACTCGTCCGCCGCCACCGCCATCTCCCCCGCCGATGGACCGGTCGCGGTAACCGGTGCCAGCGGCTACATCGGTTCCTGGATCGTTCGCGACCTCATGGAACAAGGCTACGAGGTACGCGCCTGCGTGCGCGATGTCGCCAAGCCGGAGAAGGTCGACCACCTACTGGCACTCAACGACGAGGGCCTGCGCGGGCATACGACGCTCGCCGTCGGCGACATCTTCGAAGCCGGCAGCTACGACGAGGCGTTCGCCGGCTGTTCGGCGGTCATGCACGCGGGCGCGGCCGTCGGGTACAACCGGGAGACGCCGCAGGAGGTGTACGACGGTTGCTTTACCGAGGTCCGCCACGTCCTCGACTCGGCACGCAAGTCGAACGCCCTCAAGCGCTTCATCTTCACGAGTTCCTTCGCAGCGGTCGGCCACCCGCGACCGGAGGGCTACGTATTCACCGAGAAGGACTGGTGCGGCGACAACGTCGAGGGCTACGGCGGACGCTGGACCGAGGACAACATTCCCAAGAACCGCGATCTCGCCTACGCCATGGCGAAGGCGGCGGCAGAACGCATGCTCTACGAGGCGGCGGCCGAGGACGGCGCGTTCGCGGCCATGTCGATCTTGCCGCTGCACGTCATCGGGCCGCTGATGTGCGCCAACCACGACCAGGGCTGGAGCTGGCAGAACTGCATCCGCTACATGCTGATGGGCAAGCCCTACAAGAAGTCGCGCGGCGGGCGCATGTTGTGGAACAACGTCGACGTCCGCGACGTTGCCCGTGCGCACCGGCTGTGCGCCGAAAGTACGGTGGCGCAGAACGGCTCACGCTACATCCTCTCGGCGGCGGACCGCTCCGGCGAACTGTTCACCTGGGAGATGCAGGCGCGCCTCAACGAGCTATTCCCGGGAATCGCCGAGATCGGCGGCGAGGAGATGGCCGACGGCGCACCGGCCCAGAAGACCTACGACTCGCCGCGCTCGTACTGCCTACTCGCCATGCAGGAACTCGGGCTCACGACCTATCCCATCGACGACACGCTGAAGGCCACCGGCGACTCGTACTACCGGCTAGGGCTGCTGTAGGCGTACGTCCAGCGCGGTACGCGGACGTCCTCGTCCGCACACACTGCCGACACAGTCCGGACCGCGAGACCCGCAGCCGATCAACCGGTGTTGGCGAAGTGGCGGTCCCAGCACGGGCGGCCGTTGAACACGATCCGGAACAGGTCCGGATTCCGCATCGCCCGCCATTCGGCCCAGCCGAACGCATGATCGAGCGCATTCAGGAACAGACCGATCGCGTTGCCGTGCGAACTCACGAGTAGCACCCCGCCTGGTCGAGCAGTAGCAAGCCGGGAGACGCATTTCACCATGCGGTCCTGGCACTCTCGACTCGACTCGCCGCCCGGGAGCGCGAGTTCGAAATCCTCCCACGTCTCGCGCAGGAATCCCTCGAAGTCGCGGATCCAACGTCCCGACAAACGACGCTCGCGGAGGTCGCGGTCGATCTGCAGGTCGACGCCCGCGGCCTTGCAGAACGGCCGCACCGTGTCGACGGCACGAACGAAGGGGCTCGAGACCACGTGTTCGATCCCGAGCGACGCAAGGGTCGTGCACAGTTCGCGAGCTTGTTGGAAGCCGGCCTCGGACAGAGGCCAGTCCGACTCGGGAAGGTCGGGATCGACCGTGCTTTCGGCGTGGCGCAGCAGGAAGACCGTGGTGGTCCCGCCGCGACGGCCCTCAGCCAAACGCCACCATCATCCTGACTTCGATACTACGGCGTGGCGGCGCGCCGGGCGGCGACGACGGATCGTCGAACGACGTGTGCGGGCACACGGCGGCCCGTCGTCCGCGGGTATCAAGCTGCTTGATGAAGAGCACCTCGTCGGTCGCCATGCGCGAGACGTAGTAGAAGCGGTGCGCCGGGTTGCGCATCGGCATCGCCGACTTTCCACTGTTGCCTGCGGTGTTGTAGCCCGTGTAGTAGTAGTCGACGACATCGTCGTCCGCCAGCGTGGCGGCGTCCACGACGGCTAGCGGATTCTTGAACACCGAATTGTCGAACGGCTGCCAGGAGTTGTACCAGGCGAACTCGCGCCCGGCATAATCGGTCGGGCGCAAGCCCTGCTTTTCGAGGGCGCGTACAGCCATGTCGCGCGGGTCCGCAAGGCTGTAGTCGCAATGCAGGAAGCGCGCGTAGGCCTTGTTGAAATCGCTGGTGTCCTCCGTGCGGATCACGTGCTGGGTGATGAAAACCTCGCTACCGCCGGTCGTCCGCTTGGCGAGCGCTTCGATCTCCGGGTAGTAGACGGCCTTCACCTCAGCCTCGTCGCGGAAATCCTCAACGGCCGAAGCTAGCCCGAGCAGCGCGAAACCGTTCTCGTCCAAGTCGACCCGCCCTGCCGCAAGCCGGTCGCGGGCGTCGTGAATGGCCACGTTGTGCTTGGACGTGTTTGCGCGCCGGGAATCGCGGTCGCCGATGCGCGGAATGTCGTCCCGCGCCCGCCACTCTTCGTTCAAGTATCGGACTTCGGCCTGCACACTCATCGATCGGACCTCTCAAGAGTCTCGAGTACAGTCAGTGTCGCGCATTCGACGCCGTTCGGGCAAGCGAATACAGCCTTTTCCCGTGCTGGAACGCCTTGATGCGCCCCAGCGCCGTCAATACCAGCGTGCCTTGTCCACGACGTTGCGCAACCGTTCCCCGGCCAGGAATCGGCGTGCATTGTCGGCCAAGAGCTCATAGCGCCGTTCCGGGATGTCCTCGGCATCGGCCACGGCGACATGCGGTGTGATAAGCACATTGTCCTGCTGCCACAGCGGATGCTCCACCGGCAACGGTTCGATCTCGAAGACGTCGAGCCCGGCGCCGGCGATCTCACCTGTCGCCAACGCGGCGGTCAGGTCGTCGAGCTTCGCCGTCATGCCACGCCCGATGTTGATGAAGTAGGCGGACCGCTTCATCAGCCGGAACCGCTCGGAGTTCCACATGAACTCGGTCTCTGGCGTATGCGGCACGGTGGTGATCACGAAGTCCGCGTCGGGCAGCAACCGGTCGAGGTGCGACGGCGGGTGGATCTCCGCCGGGGCGTCGTGTTCGGGGCGCGGATCGATTCCGACGACGTTCGCCCCGAGCGCGGCGCACAGACGCGCTGCTTCTGAGCCAATACCGCCCACGCCGTTGATGAGCACGGTCGAGCCAACGACGTTGACGTAGCCGTGCTTGCGTACGCGGCGGTCCCACTGGCCCCGCGACTGCGCCTGGACCCAGTACGGCAAGCCACGGGACAGGGCGAGAAGAAACATCAGGATGTGGTGGGCAATGTGGTCGGAATAGATGCCGCGCGGGTTGGTGATCGTCAACGGATGGTCGATCAGCCCCTGGTAGTAGTAGCCGGGGAATGGCCCCGCGAACGGGTTCTGCAACCAGCGCAGCTTGGCCGCATTCGGCAGCTGTTCCGGGGACACCCAGCCATAGGCCGCATCAGCGCGAGCGATCGCGGCCTTGGCGCTGGCCTCATCCTCGGCAACGACGACATCGAAGCCGGGCACGTCTCGGCGCAGTCGATCGGCCCAACTGCGCATGTCGTCGTCAATGGGCGGCAGCATCGCGAACACCGCCTGGTTGGATGGGTTTGCATTCGCCATGGTCGCTCCCGTTCGGTCTATGCTTAGCCGTTTGCGCCAAGTGGTGAGGAGGATAAACGATGCTCGAACGATTCAAGGTGCCGGACAACCTGGCCGTCCGGTTACCTGCGGACACCATGCGCGGCGTCGTCGAGTCGATTTTCACCACGCTCGGCATGTCCGATGGCGACGCCGCCAAGTGCGCGGACGTGCTGATCTACGCGGACGTTCGCGGAATTGATTCGCACGGCGTCAGCAACATGATGCGCGCCTACGTCGCGGGCCTGAAGGGCGGCTACATCAATCCCAAGCCCACGATGAAACGGACGAGCGATCTGCCCGCCGCCGTGTCCGTCGACGGCGACGGGGGCCTAGGCCTCGGGCAAGGCCGGGAACTCATGGAACTTGCCTGCGAGCGTGCGAAAACCAACGGCGTCGCCGTGGTGACGGCCTACAACAGCGGCCACTACGGCCCGTCGGCCTACTACGCACACCTGGCCCTGGCCCACGACATGGTCGGCGTATCCATGACGGCGGGTGGCCTGCAGGTCGCACCGACCCAAGGTGCGGAGCCACTCCTCGGTCTGAACCCAATCGGGATCGCGGCTCCGTCCCGCAACGAACCGCCTTACATCTTCGATGCCTCGATGAGTTCCGTGGCCGGCAACAAGATCTCCCTCTTAAAGCGCGTCGGCGGGGACGCCCTCCCCGGCTGGATCGCCGCCGACGACGGCACGCCGATCATGTCCGAAGGACCGGTTCCCGACCGGTTCCTAATGCTCCCACTGGGCGGCACGCGCGAGATCGGCTCCCACAAGGGCTTCGGGCTGTCGATGATGGTGGAAGTCCTGTGCAGCGCGCTCACCGGCACCGGCGCCGGGCCGCATCGCCGGCAACGCTCCGCGCACTACTTCATGGCCTACAACGTCGCGGCGTTCACCGACATCGACACGTTCAAGGACGACATGGACGCCTACCTGCGTTCGATTCTCGACTGCAAGCCCGCGCCTGGCGAGACCCGCGTCGTCTACCCAGGGATTCCGGAGCACGAGGCGGAAATCGACCGCTCCGCCAACGGCATTCCGTACCACCCCGAAGTGATCGAGTGGTTCAACGGCGTGATGGGGGAGTTGGGTATCGAGTCGCCGCTCGCCGGCTAGCGCTCTGACGGTACGCGGACGTCCACGTCCGCAACCCTTGGAGCGAATCCGCTTTTCGCAGTTCTGCCACGCGTCGAGTCAAGGCCCTTTGGATGGCAACGTCGCTAGTAATTCCCTTGGGGACCAAGGCGGACTACGCGTCGGCCTCCCAGGGCTCGTCGAGGGGTGAGACGATGTCGCCGGGAATCTCCACGTCGCCGCGATGCAGACCCGCCAAGGACGCCCGCTTGTTGACGTAGGGCGCTAGCGTTGCGACGGGCTTGCCGTTCTTCGTGATAAGGAGCGAGTCACCCGTGCGGGCCACCTCGTCCACGAGTGCGAGGCACTTGGCCTTTGAATTCGGAAGTCTCGATGCTGTTCAAGGTGGATACCTAACCCATACGACCACGGTCGGCCGTTACGATAGTCCCAACGAGGACCTTGCGAAAGGCGACTTCCTTGACAAGGCCCTGCACCTGAAGATTGACAAAAAGCCCGCACGGGTACCGTCCCTTGCCCGGCGGACAGAGCGCCGCTATGGTCGTTATCAATCAAGAGCATACGGAGGTCGGGCATGACGGAGTTGACCACGCTGCAAGCGGTCGCAGGGTTTCTCTCACCCACCGTGCTGTTCATCATTCTCGTCGTCCTCCACAGCGTCATTCCGGCCCGGCGCGTCGACGGCTACGCGCACGCGAACACTGAGCCCGCCCAGTACCGCCTGAATGGCGGCCTCGTGTTCATCGCGGCCTTGCTGATCTGGTGGTTCGAGCTCACGGCGGCACCACTCGACTGGCTGTGGCGTGTCAAGTGGCACGCGATCGCCGGCGGGGTCGCGCTGAGCGCCGTGCTGACGACCTGGTGGGTGTTTCGGGCTCCCGCGGACGAGCGCAATCCCGTGGTGCAATGGCTCGACGGGCGGGCCCGCAACATGCAGTTCCGCGGTCACGTTGACGCGAAGATGTTCCTGTACATCTTCGGCGGGACCTACCTGGCCCTCAACGCCGTCGCCAGCGCCGCGTACCACGAAGGCCAGTTCGGCGACGCGGCAAACCTCGGTCTTTACCTCCACGCCGCGATGTGGGTCTGGTTCGTGGCGGACTACTTCGCCTTCGAGCGCGTGCAGCTCTTCACGTTCGACATCATCGAGGAGCGCGTCGGCATGAAGCTGATCGGCGGCTGCATCGTCGTCTACGCCTGCCTCTACCCCGTGGCGCTGTGGTTTCTCGCCGACGTGCCGGCACCGGACGTCGACCCGGCCTACAACGTGCTCTGGCTGGGCGGCGCCGCGGTGGTGTTCCTCGCCGGCTGGGTCATCACCCGCGGCGCGAACCTGCAGAAATACACGTTCAAGCGCGCGCCGGACCGGGCATTCCTCGGCTTCATGCAGCCGACGACCATCAGCGACGGCAAGAAGACCATCCTCTGCGGCGGTTTCTGGGGCGCTTCCCGACATATGAACTACTTCGGCGAGATCCTTGAAGCACTCGGCATGGCGCTCGCGCTCGGGCACTTCATGAACTTCTGGGCTTGGATCTACTTCGTCTACCTGGTCGTGTTCTTCGTCATCCGGGAACGCATCGACGATGGCCGCTGCGCGGAGAAATACGGCGAGTTGTGGACGGAGTATCGTGCCAAGACGCGCTTTAGGCTCGTGCCCGGCGTGTATTGATCGGGACACGCCGACCGAGGACGAGCATGCCTGAGTCGACCGAAATCGAGCGTGCCTTCCGAACCGAATTTGGCTTCCAGGGCTGGGCGTATGTCGCTCTCATCGGCTTGCAGGTCACTCTCTGGATCCTCCCCCACCACCCCGAGACGTGGTCCTGGTGGCAAGCGGCGTTGCGCGCGCTCTCGGGGCTCGTCTGCGCTCTCGCGCTTTGGGCCCTCATTGACACGGGCTACCGCGTCGTTGGCAAATCCCTCCACCTCCGCATGGGACCGCTGCGCAAACGCATCGCTCTCGCGTCGATCACGGGCGTACGTACCGAGGGGCCGAAGCTCGGCACGCACTTCGGGCTTGGCTGGGACCTGATTCAGATCGACTACGCGGGCGGCTCCGTCGCGGTTTCTCCCCGCGACCCGGATGCCTTCCTAGCAGCGATCGGGCAGGGCCAGCAGTCCGCTTGAGATCGTGTCTGGCGAGACGACCTTCGATTCGCAACTCGGTCCCTACCGCACTCCGGGCAGGCTAGCCGCGGGGGGCCGGACAGCGTGATGCTATATTCGCCCGATGGCCGAATCCGACCTCTCGCGCGACGCCCTCACCCGCATCATCGCCGAACGCCATGTGAACCGCGTTGGCGGCGTCTTGCAGGCGCTCCGGGACGTCGTCCTCGAACAGGGCCACATCGGGCGCGCTGACGAACACGTCGTGGCTCACGTGTTCAACCTGAGCCAAGCCGAAGTGCGCGGGATCGTGTCCTTCTACCACGACCTCAAGACCACGCCGCAGCCGCCCGTGACCGTCAAGGTCTGCCAGGCCGAGGCGTGCCAAGCCGTCGGCGGCAGGGAACTGACCAAACGCGTACAGACGCACCTAGGCATTGATCTCGGCGACGCCAACGAGCGCGTGGCGCTGGAGCCGGTCTACTGCCTCGGCCTGTGCGCCCAGGGCCCATCGATGATGGTCGGCGAGCGTCCGGTTGCACGCGCCGATCAGTGCGATCTTTCCAGCGAAATCGGCGCGTGAAGGCCTACGTTCCGCTCGACACCTCGGCGGTGGCGGCGGGTGCCGACGCGGTGGCGTCCGCCCTAGCCGACGCAGGCGCCGAGGTCGTGCGCAACGGCTCGCGCGGGATGGCCTGGGCCGAGCCGCTCGTCGAGATCGACGATGGCGGCCGGATCGCATTCGCCAACGTCACTGGCGCGGATGTGCCGGACCTCGTCGCACAACGGGAGCGGCACCCGAAGTGCCTCGGCCCGGTCTCCGACATCCCGTACCTCGCAGGACAGACCCGGGCGGTTTTCGACCGTGCCGGCGAGGACGCACCGCTTGCGCTGCCGACGACCACGGTGCTGGCCGATTGCCTGGACCAGGCGGCCGAGGCGATGATCGACACCATCGAGACCTCCGGCCTGCGCGGCCGGGGCGGCGCTGGGTTCCCAGCCCACATCAAGTGGCGAACGGTGTTCGACACGCCCGGCGAGCAGAAGTACATCGTCTGCAACGCCGACGAGGGCGACTCCGGCACATTCGCCGACCGGATACTCATGGAAGGCGATCCATACCGGCTGATCGAAGGCATGACCATTGCCGGTCTCGCCACCGGGGCGACGAAAGGCTACGTCTACCTCCGCTCCGAGTATCCGATCGCTGCCCGGATCTTCCAGGCTGCGCTCGACAACGCCTACGACGCAGGGCTGCTCGGCGACGACATACTCGGTAAGGGCGAGGCGTTCGATCTCGAACTCTTCATCGGTGCCGGCGCCTACATTTGCGGCGAAGAGACGTCACTTCTCGAAAGCCTCGAAGGCAAGCGCGGCGAGATCCGCGTCAAGCCCCCCGTGCCGGCGATCGCGGGGCTCTTCGGCCAGCCAACGCTGGTCCACAACGCGATCTCGTATGCCTGCGTCCCCGCGATCATGGGCAACGGCGGCAACTGGTATGCGAACCTGGGCGTCGGCCGCTCCACGGGAACGATGGCATTCCAACTGGCCGGCAACATCCGCCGCGGCGGCCTGGTCGAAGTGCCGTTCGGCATCACGATCAACGACCTCGTCTACGGTTACGGCGAGGACACGCGTAGCGGGCGACCCGTGCGCACGGTGCAGATCGGTGGCCCCTTGGGCGCGTACCTGAAGCCGGGCGAATTCGACACGCCACTCACCTACGAGAACATGATGGCGATCGGCGCGGGTATCGGCCACGGGGGCCTCGTCGTCTACGACGACAGCGTGGACCTGGCCGCGCAGGCCCGTTACGCGTTCGAGTTCTGCGAGGTCGAGTCGTGTGGCAAGTGCACGCCGTGCCGGCTCGGCGCCGTGCGGGGCAAAGAGACCATGGACGCCGTCATCGCCGCCCGGCGCGAAGGTCGCGCCGCCGAAGACAAATTGGCTATGATTGACGATCTTTGTGAGGTGATGGAGACCGCCAGCCTCTGCCAGATGGGCGGCATGACGCCCATACCGGTCACCAGCGCGATCAAGCGGTTCCCCGAGGACTTCCGGCCATGAGCATCGCCGTTCCCGATTTCGGAACGCCGGCCGTCGCAAGCAACGGCGCGGCGACCGATGCGCCGGTCGTCGACCTCACGATCGACGGCCAAGAGGTCAGGGTCCCCGCCGGCACTTCGATCATGCGCGCTGCCCGCGAGAA
Organism: Candidatus Azotimanducaceae bacterium; assembly: GCA_965203685.1. Taxonomy (GTDB): domain Bacteria; phylum Pseudomonadota; class Gammaproteobacteria; order Pseudomonadales; family Azotimanducaceae; genus VXYL01. Next base: position 1,188,482 of record OZ241908.1, on the reverse strand, counting down.
CGCGCTGGACATCCCCAAGCTCTGCGCCACCGACAGCCTGGACGCCTTTGGCTCCTGCCGCGTCTGCCTCGTCGAGATCGAAGGCCGCCGTGGCCTCACGGCGTCGTGTACCGAACCCGTACAAGAGGGCATGGTCGTGCGGACGCAGACCGACCAGGTCGCACGGGTGCGCAAGGGGGTGCTCGAACTCTACATCTCGGACCATCCCCTCGACTGCCTGACCTGCCCGGCGAACGGCGACTGCGAACTCGAGACCGTTGCAGGCGCGGTTGGCCTGCGCGACGTGCGCTATGAGAACGGCGCGGACCATCTCGACGCAACCATCGACACCTCGAACCCCTACTTCCAGTTCGATCCCTCGAAATGCATCGTCTGCTCCCGCTGCGTGCGCGCCTGCGACGAGGTCCAAGGGACGCTGGCGCTGACCATCGACGGTCGCGGTTTCGCTTCCAAGGTCGCGACCAACGCCGAGAGCTTCTTCGACTCGGAATGCGTCTCGTGCGGCGCCTGCGTACAAGCCTGCCCGACGGCGACCTTGATCGAGAAGTCGGTCGTCGAGCACGGGGTCCCGGATCGAAGCGTGGACACCACCTGCGCCTACTGTGGCGTCGGCTGCTCGTTCCGTGCCGAGGTCAAAGGCGACACGGTCGTACGCATGGTCCCGCACAAGGACGGCAAGGCGAACCACGGCCACTCGTGCGTCAAGGGACGGTTCGCCTGGGGTTACACCAATCACCAGGACCGCATCACCACGCCGATGGTGCGCGAATCCACGGACGACCCCTGGCGCGAAGTGGAATGGCAGGAAGCCATCGACTACGCCGCGAGCCGCCTCAAGGACATCCAGGCCAAGTACGGGCGCAAGTCCATCGGCGGCATCACCTCGTCGCGCTGCACCAACGAGGAGGTCTGGGTGGTGCAGAAGATGGTGCGCGCGGCGTTCCGCAACAACAACGTCGACACCTGCGCCCGGGTCTGCCACTCCCCTACCGGCTATGGGCTGAGGCAGACCTTCGGCACATCCGCCGGCACGCAGAACTTCGACTCCGTCGCGCACGCCGACGTGATCATGGTGATCGGGGCCAACCCGACGGAAGGCCATCCCGTTTTCGCTTCGCACATGAAGCAACGGCTTCGGCAGGGCGCGAGACTGATCATCTGCGACCCGCGCAAGATCGCCCTCGTGCGGACGCCGCACATCGAGGCCGACCACCATCTGCCACTCAAGCCGGGCACCAACGTGCCGCTGATGAATGCGTTCGCGCACGTCGTGGTCACGGAGGACCTGATCGACCACGACTTCGTCAATGAACGCTGCGACCTCGAATCGTTCCGTGACTGGCTAGCGTTCGCCGCGGACGACGTGAATGCGCCCGAGAACGTCGCCGACGTGATCGGCGTGCCCGCGGAGGACATCCGCAGCGCCGCCCGGCTCTATGCAGGTTGTGCAGGAACCCACAACAGCGCTATCTATTACGGTCTCGGCGTGACCGAGCACAGCCAAGGCTCGACGATGGTGATGGCGATGGCCAACCTCGCCATGGCCACCGGCAACATCGGCCGCCCGGGCGTCGGCGTCAACCCACTGCGCGGCCAGAACAACGTCCAGGGCTCGTGCGACATGGGCTCGTTCCCGCACGAGTTGTCGGGCTACCGCCCCGTCAACGACGACGCGGTACGCGGCGTTTTCGCGAAGCACTGGCGCACCGATCTTGATGCGGAACCGGGCTTCCGGATTCCGAACATGCTGGACCACGCCGTGGCCGGCGACTTCAAGGCCCTCTACGTCCAAGGCGAAGACATCGCCCAGTCGGATCCGAACACCCAGCACGTCGAAGCAGCCCTCGGCTCCATGGAGTGCGTCATCGTCCAGGACCTGTTCCTGAACGAGACCGCCAAGTTCGCCCACGTGTTCCTGCCCGGTTCGTCCTTCCTCGAAAAGGACGGCACGTTCGTCAACGCCGAGCGGCGCATCAACCGCGTCCGCGCCGTGATGCCGTCGAAGGCGGGCATGCAGGAATGGGAGGCCACGCAGGCGCTCGCGCAGGCGATGGGCTACCCGATGAACTACGCGAGTATCGAGGAGATCGTCGCCGAGATCGCCGAACTGACCCCGACCTTCTCCGGGGTCAACTTCGAGGTGCTCGACCGCGAAGGCAGCGTGCAGTGGCCGTGCAACGCCGATGCGCCCCAAGGCACCCCGGTCATGCACGAAGAGAAGTTTGTGCGCGGCAAGGGCCTGTTCGTGCTGACCGAGTTCCAGCCCACGCCGGAGCGCGCCAACCGCAAGTTCCCGCTGCTCCTGACCACGGGCCGCAAGCTCAGCCAGTACAACGTCGGGGCGCAAACACGACGTACATCGAACCTCGAGTGGCTGACCGAGGACACGCTCGAGATCCACCCGGCCGATGCCGAGATGCGCGGCATCATCACCGGCGACTGGGTCTCGGTCACTAGCCGCAAGGGCGAGATCACCCTGCGTGCGGAGGTCACTGAACGCGTCGTGCCGGGCGTCGTCTACACGACCTTCCACCACCCGGAGACCGGCACCAACGTGGTGACCACCGAACTCTCCGACTGGGCCACCAATTGCCCCGAGTACAAGGTCACGGCGGTGGAAGTGCGCCCCGCCAACCACCGTTCCGAGTGGCAGGAACGCTTCGCAGAGCGGGCCCGGGTACAGGCCGAAGCGCTGCCGGCGGGATGACCGCCGAGTCCGGCGCGGACACGGCCACGGGTAGTCGTGCGTCCGGCCCCGACATCCCCACTCTCGCAACGCCGGCACAGAGCGTGCGCGTCGGCGTTCGATTTCACCGGGGAGGCCAGTCCCTCACCGACGCCGAAACCGACCTGGTCTCGGTGGAGGAACCACTTGAGATTCGCCTTGGCTACCGGGCGGGCGACGAGCGTGTCGAACAAGCCCTGTCCGTCACGATGCGCACACCCGGCAACGACTTCGACCTCGCGCTCGGGTTCCTGCTCTCGGAAGGCGTGATCCAGTCCGACGCCGATGTCATCGGCACCGAGACATGCGGCCCGCCAAGTCCCGACAAGGGCCTGTACAACACTGTCAAGGTGACGCTCGCCGACCACGTCAATGTCGACACCGAAAGCCTGACCCGTTACGTCTACACGTCATCGAGTTGCGGCGTCTGCGGCAAGGCGTCCCTCGACGCGGTCCACGTGCAGATCCCCGACGGCGACCGCGATGTCTTCCGCATGTCAGCGGACTATCTCAAGGGGTTACCCGCCGCTTTGCGCGCCAAGCAGACGGAGTTCGACCGCACGGGGGGCCTGCACGCCTCGGCGTGCTTCGACACCGACGGCACCATCCAACGCCTGCGCGAGGACGTCGGCCGGCACAACGCGCTCGACAAGCTGATCGGCTCGTACTTGGCCGCCGGGGAGTCACCCTTGGCGAACCGCGGCGTCCTGCTGTCCGGTCGCGCCAGCTTCGAGTTGATGCAGAAAGCCGCCATGACGAGCACGGCGTTCGTCGCCGCCATCGGCCCACCGTCGAGCCTCGCCGTCGAGTTGGCGGTGGCAGAGCGGATCACGCTGGTGGGCTTCCTGAAGGCCGGGACTTTCAACGTCTACGCGGGCGCCGAACGCATCACGTAGAACGCCCTAGGTGCGCGGACGTCCGCGAACGGCTTTGCCGTTCGCGTCCGCATCCCGGCCCTGATGCGAACTCCATTGCGGACCGGGAGGTCCGCGCACCCCGCAGACGCCGAACCCCGGGAGGTGCGCGGACGTCCCCGTCCGCATCCCGGCCCTGGCGCGAACTCCATTGCGGACCGGGAGGTCCGCGCACCCCGCAGACGCCGAACCCCGGGAGGTGCGCGGACGTCCTCGTCCGCATTCCGGCCCTGGCGCGAAGCCCATTGCGGACCCGGAGGTCCGCGCGCCCTGCAGACGCTGAACCGGGAGGTGCGCGGACGGCGGGCAACGTCCACCGCTTAGAGGCCCCGTGCACTCAGGACTAGCAAACGAGCTAAAATAGCTACTTCAGCTCTTCCAATCCCCGTACACAAATGCAAACCACCACCGCCCGAGAGGCCAAGAACCGGTTCGGACAGTTGCTCGACAGCGCTCAACGCGGCCCGGTCAGCATCACGAAAAACGGTCGCGTCGTGACGGTCATGTTGTCGATCGACCAGTACCAGCGACTCCGGGGCGCAGCCTGGGACCGCTTGGCGCGCGCGATGGACACGATGTCCGCGGAAGCGACGAGCCAAGGGCTGACGGATACCACGTTAGAGGCACTCCTTGCCGACGAGAGCTGACCGTCTCGTCGTCGACACGAACGTCCTGATCAGCGCTGCCCTACGGGAGCGTAGCCCACCGCGACAAGTGCTGGACGCCGTTCTGACGCCGGCGGTGTCCTGCTGTTCTCGGACGACACCTTCGCCGAGGTGCACAGTCGGCTCCTCAAACCGAAATTCGATCATTACGTGACCGTAGAAAGCCGAGTTTCCTTTCTCGGCCACCTAGTCACCGTGTCCGAATTGGTGTCGATCAGCCAAGCGAAGCTCGGATGCTGCGACCCGGATGACGACAAAATCCTCGAGACGGCATTGCTCGGCGATGCGACCTGCATCGTGACAGGCGACCTTGATCTGCTCGCCATGCATCCGTTCCGGAACATCCCAATCGTGGACCCGGGCGCGTTTCACCAATGGACGATGTCTCACATCACGACGTGCTAGAGTCCTACAACACGACGGGCTTATGGCCTACATACATCCCTCGACACGGTCGGCAGACTGAGCGCTTGCACCGTTGCCTGGATGACTCGCAAGTGAACGACAAGAGCAAAAGGTCCATGCTCCCCGAGTGGCTCGACGGCCGCACAGTGACCCTCCTCGCTGCCTTCATCGCCCTCGGCGCCCTAATCCAGACATCGTTCTCAGACATGCGGCAGGACCTATCGACCTTCCGGGCCGAGATGGGGACCTTCCGGGCCGAGATGGGGACGATGCGCGACCAGATGGGGACCATGCGCGACCAGATGGGGACCGTGCAGGGCGAGATGGGGACCATGCGCGACCAGATCGGGAAAGTGCAGGGCGAGATCGGTGCCATGCGGGGTGAAATGTACCGGCTGGGCAAGGAACTCACCGCGCGGATCGATGGCGTACGCGAACAACTGCGCGGCGAAATCCACGGGCTTCGCGTCGAACTGCGGGCTGACATCGCCAAACTCGATGACCGACTGCGCGCGGTCGAGATAGACGTCGCCGCGATTCGGACCTTGGTGGTCGGCTTCGATGACCAGGGCCCCACCGTGGGGCAGCACGCCCGCGACCGAACGGACGCGCCAGTGGCGGATCTCCCCGGGGGTTGAACCCGACCTACACGGCTTGCTCGAGCCGAGTTCGATCGAGCACGAGCCCATCCTCCCACCTCAACGCTGGTAGAACACCTCCCGTTCCTCCTCCAGCGCCTGTGGCTCGTGCTCGCCGACGTAATCGAAGAAGTCCACGCGCAGCCGCGGGAGGTCCACCTTGATCCGCTCGACGAGGCGTGGCGTCCGCGGACCCTCGAAGTCGTCGTAGACCAGGAACGTGACCTTGCCCGAGCCGAGGTGGGCCTTGATGAGATCGACCGATCCCGCATCGCCGAAGAGTTGCAGCGCGCAGCCGACGTAGATCCGCACCAGCGGCAGGCACTCGCCGAGCACGGACTGGTGGAAGGTGAGATCGTGGTCCCCGGTGAGCTTCCCGATGCCGAGTTCGTCGTGGCAGAACACGGCGGCCTCCGCGAGGCGCTCCGGGTCGCCGGTGGCGAACAGGGCGCGCTTGCCGGCCGCGCGGGCCTTGGTGATGCTGCCGAAGAAGAACTGCACGTCACGCTGTAGGCGATCCGGCAGTTCCCGGTACGGCTTGCGGCGCCCGAAGTGACCGAGCGCGAAGTAGACAAGGAGGTCTTCCTGGCGACCGATGGCGGCGGCCTCGAGTTCCTCGGGGCTGAAGAAGCGCCCGACCCACTCGTGGACGCGGCGCCAGGAACCGACCAAGCGAATCAGCGACTGCGCCTCGGGACATTCGTCGGGCGTCGCCGGGCGACCGAGTTCGAGGGCCTTCAGCCAGTACGCGTCGATCTGCTCACGGTGCGTGTCGATCAGCGCCGAGACCGCCGAATCGTTGACCTCGCGCCGCAGCAGCCGCCACTCGCGCCGGACCTGCTGGCGTGCGAGCAGGAACAACTGCTCGTCCATGGGGTCGCGGAACACGAGGCAAATCCCCGGTGCCACGGCAACCGCGTTCGCGCCCAAGGTTGCTTCGACATAGCGCCGCAACTCGTCCTGCGCGTAGTACTTCTGGAACGTGTTCCGCTGTGTTCTGACGCCATCCTGGTAGGACGCGAACTGCTCGCGCTTGCCCTCGTAGCCGAGCATGACGCTGACGATCAGCACCTTGCGCGCCAGGGCGTAAGCACCTTTGAGCGTCTCGTCGCGTTCCCGCGCATCCTCGATGACGTTGAGTACGAAGCCGAGGTTGACCACGTCCGCCGGTCGGCGCTCCGTCGCGGCCCGAAACACCGGATCCCAACCGTCTGCGGCAATCCCCATCTCGGTGAGGAGGCGCACGTCGTCCCCGTGCCCGCAACCGTAGTCGAAGAGCGATGCGGTACCGTCGAGGAAGCCGAAGCGCAGCAGGTGCTGGACCGGCGACGACAACGCCGTCCGGTGCAGCGCCGTACGCTCGCGCTCGATGGGCGTCATAACACCGGGACCAAACCGTCGAGGCCGAGGTCGCCCAGCCGCCGGCGCCAACCCTCACGCGTCCCGATGGACTTAGCATCGGCAAACGCGCCCCGTACTTCGAGGCAACGGGTGAGCCGTTCGGCCCCCGGCACGCGGGGATCATCGCCCGGCAAGAGCAGTTCCTTACGGTGCAGGATCGGCGGATTGCGCCGACCGGAGTAGTCGGTCAATCGACATGTGCTGCGCTGGCAGTCGCAGGACAGCGCGAACAGCAAGGCCGGGAACGGTGCATCGAAGCCCTCGTAGCGCAGGAAACTCACCCGGCTCCGCGCATCGAGCTTCACGACGTTGTAGTCCTCGAACGGCCCGCCGAATCCATCACAAAGGTCGCTCAGAAAGGTCGCGACGCTCGTCCGCCGAGTGACGAGGCGAGCGTGGTAGTAGCTGAATGAACGCACGTGTTTGCCGCGACCACTCGCGCGCAGTTCAGCGTATGCCCAAGCGAGATCATGCATCGGGCCGGAGGCCCCGCACCCTACCAATCGGGACCTTCGTTGATGAGCGATGCGCCGTCGCTGGTCCGGCAGCGCAAGGTGCCGCCTCTTTCGTAACAGACGATGTTGCCGTGCCGGTCCGTACACCCGCGCACCGTCACCCCGCCGATCAGGCGCACCGTGTCGGGCCTGGTGAACGTGGGACACTTGGTCTCGCTGGCTTGGCTCTTCCCTTCCTCGCCGGTCTCCGGCTGCGCCGCACACCCGAACAACGCTGCCGCACAGACGATGGCCACAGTCGTTCCCCGCAGCGCTAGCCCGACGGTCTCACCGTGTGTGAAGCCAACTCGCATGTCACGAGGCAGAGTAATCGAAAACCAATTACCGCGTCTTGCGCGGGGGCGACACGCACGGCGCGCCTTACGGACCTTCAGCGGCCGCTTCCAGCACCGCGACGTCGATCTTCTTCATCTGGTTGAGTGCGGCCCAGACCTGGGCGGCATCGGGTCCGTGCATCAACTCTGTCGCCCGCCTAGGTACGATCTGCCAGGACAGGCCGAACCGGTCCTTCAGCCAACCGCATTGGCTTTCGGCACCGCCGTCCGCGGTCAACGCCGCCCAAAGACGATCGGTCTCCGCCTGGTCCTCGGTCGCGATGGCGATCGAGGCGGCCTCGTCGAGCTTGAAATGGTCGCCGCCGTTGATCGCCTGGTAGGGCGTCCCGGCAAGCGTGAAGTCCACACCGGCCACTTGGCCCGGCTCGCCCATGCCCCCTTCAGCATAGCGTTCGACGCGCTCAACGCGGCTATCGGGCAGCAGGCTGCAGTAGAACTCGGCAGCTTGCAGTGCGTTGTCGTCGTACCAAAGGCACGTGCGAACCTTCGTACGGTCTGTCATCACATCTCCCAAGTTAGCGCGCCGCGCGTTCAGTAGCCCGACCCGCGCTTCTTGCTCTGCTCGCGCCAGTAGTCGAAGACGTCCATGCCATCGGGGATCGGTACGCGCGACGTCGGCACCGTCCGCCGCTCCGGCGGCGTTCTCAACTCGGCATAGATGAAGTCGTCGCGAAACCCGTACTCGGACGCGTCCGCGCTCCGGTTGCAGTAGTAGACACGGGCAAGGCGCGACCAGTAAATCGCCCCGAGGCACATCGGACACGGCTCCGAGCTTGCGTAGATCTCGCAGTCCGACAGGTCGAACGTGCCGAGCCGCGCACAGGCATCGCGGATCGCCACCATTTCCGCGTGGGCCGTGGGATCCTGGGTCTTCAGCACCCGGTTCCATCCCTCCCCGACGATGGTCCCGGCCTGCACGACCACGGCACCGAACGGGCCACCGTCACCACGACCGACGCCCTCGCGAGCGAGGTCCAGTGCTGTTCGCATGAACACGGTTTTCGACATGGGCAGGCACGCCAGCGCCGCGAATCCCGCGGACATTAGCGTCTTGGCGACGCCCTCGCCACAGCGAGCTACCCTGCCCGGGCCCCATCGCGCGAAGTGGCACCCAACAACAAGGCCCAGGGAGTCGTCGGCCGAGGACGCGCGGGCTGAACTCGGTTTCGGCGTCTGATATCGCTCGGCGCTGACCTAGCGGTTAATCCAGGGCCTGGTAGATCAACGCCCGTATCCTCCCGAAGTCGTCCAAGCCCGATGCGGGGAGGATCTGGGTCATGTAAACCACCGTCAAGGCCTCGACAGGGTCAACCCAGTAGCTCGTGTGGTAGGCGCCGCCCCATCCAAACTCCCCGGGGGTCCCGGGTTCGCCGCGCGGTCCCGTATCCTGGACGAGCGCGAAACCCAAACCGAAGCCGGTTCCGGGCATGAAGGTCGTCAACTGCCCGATGTGGTTGGTGAGCATCGACTCCACCGACTTGCGGCCGAGGATGGCACCCCCGCCGAGGCGGATGGCTTCCAGGAAGCGCGTGTAGTCGGCAGAGGTCGAGAGCAGTCCCGCGCCACCCGAGAAGCTCGCGCGCGGGCCTTTCAGATAGTGGCCCTGTCCGTGGAATGGGGTGTCTTCGGCGGCAAGCGCCAATCCGCCATCCGCCGAGGCGGAGTACACGACGGCCAGCCTCTCGGCCTTGGATGTCGGCAGGTAGAACGACGTGTCGACCATGCCAAGTGGATCGAACATTTCGGCTTGCAGGAACTGGTCCAGCGGCTCGCCACTCGCCACTTCCACGACCGCGCCGAGGATGTCCGTGTTGTAGCCGTAGACGAACCGCTCGCCGGGTTGGGCATCCATCGGCAAGTCCGCCATGCGGCGCACCGTCTCGCGAATCGGCTCGTCGCGGTGGCCGAAGTACCAGTGCTGCAGGTTCGCCGCCTGCCACTGCTCGGCAGCCGGACCGTATCCGTAGCCTATACCCGCTGTGTGCGTGAGTAGGTCGCGGACGGTGATGGGGCGTTCGGCATCGACGAGGAGCACGTTGCCGTCCTCGTCGGTCGCGGCCACGGTCGTCTCGGCGAACTCGGGCAGGATGTCGCCAACAGGCTGGTTGACCAGCAGCGCGCCGCGCTCCTGGAGCATCAGCACGGCTGCGCTGACCACCGCCTTCGACATCGAGGCGATGCGGAAGATCGTGTCGGGTCGCATGGCCGCGTTCGCCTCGCGGTCGCGGAATCCCGCCGCCCGGTGATAGACGGTCTCGCCGTCGTGCGTGACCTGCAGCACGGCACCCGGGATTGCGCCCGCGGCCACGGTTCGCTCGAGGTAGCCGTCGAGCCGCTGCAGGCGTTCGGTCGATACACCGGCAAGCGCCGGCAAGGCGAAAACCAGGACAGCGATGGACGCAGCCCGGCACGTCAAGGCGTTTTTCATCGTTCGTTAACCAGGAGAGGACGCCCCCATCTAAGCGCGTTTGACTCGAGAATGCGAACCGGCCGTAGGTCAGCCAGAGAGCGTACCGACGCGCTACACGAGCGCTTGGTACGCCAGGCGCTGGAAGGTCTCCTGGTAGTCGTTGTTCGGCATCATGCCGGCCTGCATCACCTGCGTCAGGCACACGCCCATCAAGTCCTCGCTCGGGTCCGCCCAGTAGGTGGTCCCGGCGGCCCCGCCCCAACCGTAGGTGCCGACCGATCGGATCAGCGGCGCCAAGCGATTCCGGCCATGGTAGGTCGCGACGCCGAGGCCCCAGTGGAAGCCGGGCCCGGTCATGGGGATTTCCATGTCGCCGGTGTGGTTGCCGACCATCAGGGCGACCGTCTTGCGACCGAGAATGCGCACGCCGTCGAGTTCGCCGCCGTTCAGCAGCATCTGCCCGAAGCGTGCGTAATCGCCGACGTTGGTGACGATGCCGCCGCTGGAACCGCCGACGCAAAACTCGCCGGACCCGGTGATCTTCTCCGAGGTCTCGCTGCGGTCGAAGACGGCCAGTTGCACGCCGTCATCCGTCTCGCGCGGGACGTAGCTGTCGCCGAAGTGCTCGGCGAGGCCGTCCTTGACGTAGAAGCCGGTGCTCGTCATACGAAGCGGATCGAAGATGTTCTCCTTGAAGAACACGTCGACGGGCTGGCCGCTGGCGGCGGCGATGACCTCGGTGAGCACCGGGTAGCCGACGTGATACCCGAAGTACTCGCCGGGATGCGCCATCAGCGGCAGTTCGGCGAGCGCGCGAACGCGGTCCCGGGGCGCCGGCGTCGGCGCGTCCTCGTCGCGGCGCATCCAGCCGAGCGTCTTCAGCACATCGGGGTACTGCTCGCGGTAGGCCGCCGGCATGGTGCCGGGATTGACGAAGCCGGTGGTGTTGGTCAGGCAGTCGCGCACCGTGATCCGGCGCCTTGCCCGCTCGGTCATGCCGGGAGCGTTCGGAACCTGCACGCGGTTGTTGTGGAACTCCGGCAGGAATCGCGAGATCGGATCGTCCGGGTTAAGCAGTCCGCGCTCGTAGAGGATGCACGTGGCGACGCCGGCCACCGGCTTCGTGTTCGAGAACATGCGGAAAAGGCTATCGGTCGTCGCGGGCTTGCCCGTCTCGAAACTCAACACCCCGCGCGCGTCGAGGTGGACGATCTCGCCGCGCCGCGCGATCAGCGTGACGAGGTTCGGCACCCGTCTGTCATCGATGTAGGCCTGCATAGCGGGGCCGATCTCGGCCAAGCGTTTCGGGTCGAAGCCGAGCGCAGCGGCGTCGCCTGAGGGGAGTGCGGACATGCGGATTCCTTGAAGGTCGGGGCTCACGAAGGCGCGGAGTCTAAAGACAAACGACCCGAGGCGCGCGGGTCGGCAAACCCCGGCCCGACCACATCTGCTAGGCTCCGTCGCAAACCTCGAGAATGGTCAGGTAGTGCTGCAAGTGCGCTCCAATAACGGAACTGCGTCTGTTGAGGCTAGGCCGAGCGGGCCGAGCGCCGGGATCGCCCGCTACCTGGCGGCCGCGCATTTGGACGCGATCCCCGCCGACCGCCGAACGCCGCGCCTCCCCAAGGTCGATCGGGCCCTGCGAGCCGCGGGCCAGGTACGCTCGGCCCTCGCGACGCAGATCTGGTGCGGCGGCGCAACGGACGCGGAACGCCGCGAATTGCTGGCGGCCTGCGACGTCGACGCAGCCGTCCTCGAGCCCGTACGGAAGAATCTGAACCGGCACCTGCGCGGACCCGCGAACCGCCTCCCTCCAGGCCCGATCGAGGCCGCTTGCCGCGACCTTGGCATCGAAGATGAGGACAACGCTCTACTGAGCGCCGCCGAGCGCCGCGCACTCGACGAGGATGGCTATGTCGACCTCGGCGTGCTCTTGACACCCGCTCAACTCGACGGGATGCGCAGCCGCCTAGGCGACGCGGTCGCGCGCGAAGGCACGACCGCCGGCCACGAGGTGTCGCAGACACGGGGCATCGCCAGGGTCTCCGGGACGGTCATCAAGGCCATGAACGCGGACGGCCTGCTCGACCCGTTCGCCTTCCACCCCAAGCTCCTAGCCGCGGTGCGCCATGTCCTCGGCCCGCGCTTCCGTTACTCCAGCAGCAACTTCCATTGCCCGCTGCCGGGGTACGGCCACCAAGCCATCCACGCCGACTGGGGCTGGGGCGTGCGCGACCCGGAGGTCGTAAACGCCATCTGGCTGCTCGACGACTTCACGGTCGAGAACGGCCCCACGCGCGTCGTCCCGGGCTCTCACCGCTGGCGCGAACACCCAGCAGGATCGACGGTCAACGGCGTCCCCAGGGATCTTGCCGCACGGGTGCCCGGCGAAGTGCACCTGACAGGGTTGGCCGGTAGCTGCATCGCCTACAACGCCCACTTGTGGCATAGCGGCACACAGAACTTCTCGACCGATCTGCGACGGGCCCAACACGCCTTCTTCACGCGCACGGTGCGACCCACGCAGACGGACGTACCGGCACTTCTCGACCGGGCGGTTTTCGAGCGGCTAGGCCCCACAGCCCGAGCGGTCCTCGACGTGGCGTAGCCGGGGCAACGCCCGCTCAAGGCTCCTCAATCGGGCAGACCGAGCACCCGCTTGGCGATGATGTTGAGTTGGACTTCGGAACTGCCGCCGGCGATCGTGCCCGCCTTGCCGCCGAGCCAGCCGCGCGTCTCCTGGAGCGCCCGCCGGTCGAAACTGCCGCCTTCCCAGCCAGTCCCTTCCATGCCGTACATGCGGACCGTCGCCTCCGAACGCCGGGAGCCGAGTTCGGTGGCGTAGTACTTGAACATCGACGTGACGAAGGTCGGCGTCGACCCGGAGGCGTTCTCTTCGGCCGCACGGCGCGCGGTCAGGCCGAACGCGCGTGAATCAAGATCGATGCCGATGACCTCGTCACGGCCCGACGGATCCGCGATGCGCCCGCCCTGGTCGCCGTACCACTGCTTGGCGAGGTCGGCGAACGTCGGCCCACGTGCGCCCCCGCCCGCCGTGTTGCCCATCCCGGAGATCATGGAACGTTCGTGCTGCAACAGCCTCTTGGCCACCGTCCAGCCACGGTTCTCGCGCCCGATGAGGTCGCTCTTGGCGGCCTTGACGTTGTCGAAGAAGCATTGGCAGAACGGCGAGTCGCCGGAGATCAGCACGATGGGCGTGACCGTGACGCCGGGGTCGTCCATCGGGAACAGCACGAAGCTGATGCCCTCGTGCTTCGGTGCCTCCGGGTCGGTGCGCACCAGGCAGAAGATCCAGTCCGCCAAGGTCGCGCCGGAGGTCCAGATCTTCGAGCCGTTAACGAGATAGTAGTCGCCGTGATCCACGGCGCGCGTCTGCAAGGACGCGAGATCCGAACCGGCACCGGGCTCCGAGTAGCCTTGGCACCAGCGCACCTCGCCGCTCGCGATCTTGGTGAGATGACGTTCCTTCTGATCCTCGGTGCCGTATTCGAGCAGCGTCGGACCGATCATCGTCACACCCATGCCGCCGAGCGGTGCTGGCGCCCGTGCAGCGGCCATCTCTTCGCGCAGCGCCCGGCCGAACGCGGGGTCGAGACCGGCGCCGCCGTAGGCCGCCGGCCACGACGGCACGGTGAAGCCGCGTTCGTAGCACGCTTCGAACCAGCGTCGGTGGTCGGCGCTCTGTGGACCGGCCTTGGTACCCCCCGCAAAGCCATCGCCACGACCGACGACCCGCTCCGGTAGATTCTCCGCCAGCCACGCCCTGGTCTCGGCGCGGAACTCGCTCAACTCGCTCATCGGCTTCTCGGTCAAGGTCGGAGCACGGACTGTAACCGGGATGGGGCCAACATGCAGGCGGGCCTAGGCGGTGCGCGGACGTCCGCGAACGGGTTGCCGTTCGCGTCCGCTATTCCGTCAAGGACAAGCTCCCATGCCGGCTGGGAAGCACGCGTACGCGCGGACGGTACGCGGACGTCCACGTCCGCATTCCGGCTTAGTACAAGCTCCCATGCGGGCCGGGAGGCCCGCGTACCTCCACACGACGGTCAAGCAGATCCATGACGCGATGCGAGTTCTTGGGCAGTCAACTCCCGATTGAGGCCAGGAGCGTCGAGCCGAGGCAAGCAACACGACGGCCGCCGACGAACTCAACCCGCGGCAGATTCCCCGCCGCCCTTGATTTGGTCGTTCAATAGCGTCAACTGCTCAAAGTCGATCAGGCGCGTCTGATCGGTCAGCACGAATCGTTCGAGGAGGTCCGGACCTTCGTCGCGCGGAACGCTCCGCTCGCGATCCGTCCGGCCCGGCTGCGCCTGCTTGGCGTCCACCCAGGCCTCCGTCTCTGGACGTTCCAGCCACTCAACGCCAAGCGTGAATGCGAGGTCGCGCGTCCTCTGGGCCGCCTGTCGTTCGATGATCTCGAGCGCCGTCGTGAAGAAGTAGACGCCGCTGGTGATCGGGCCCAAGGCGAACATGCGCGACTCGCCACCCTCTCGGCCGACCACCTGCCCGGTTTCAAAGACGCAGTCGATGCCGCCGTAGCGGTGCGGCACGATCAGCCCTTTCGCTAGCAGATTCCTGACCAACACACTGTCAGCTTCCTCGATGCGATTGGCTGACCCGGCCGCCGAGACCAGGTAGTCGACGTCGACCGGAGGCCCGTCGGCGAGCCGAATGCCGAAGGTTCCGCTCTCCTGATTCCAGACCACACCCCGTGCACCGCCCTGGACAGTCAGTTGGCCCGACTTCATCAGCTTCAGAATCCGCTCCGCGTTCTCGCGCGGGATGGACGCACGGTAGGTGAGCCACTCGTTCAACCACTCCGACATCAAGAGTTGCTTGTCGTCCTCGTGGAGGTGATGCCACAAAAGGTCGATGTTACGGTTCGTGGCGTACAAGACAGCCTGCCACGGCCGCGCCCGCCCCTTGGCGAGGGCGATCTCCTGCTCGTAGTAGGCGATCGGGGGCAGATCCCCTTTCACCACATCGCCAAGCTCCACGCGCTGCCCTGCCGCGACCTCAATCTCGCGACCGAGCATCGTCGCCACCTCCGTCAACCGCAGCTTGCGCTTCCCGCCAGCAAGGCGCTTGACCAAGTCCTCACGCTCGAGTTGCTGGAACGTGTACTTCCCACGGTCCGCGCGCACGGCCGGCAACAACCCGCGCCGCGAGACACAGTGGATGCCACCCGTGTGTCCCCCGCCGGCGAGCCCCAAGGCGACATCGATGGCCGTCAACCGGGCACCGAGCACGCCGACGGTCGCGTCCTTCGGGATCTCATCGACCAGGCGACGGATCGGGTACGCGTTGTGGTAGTAGCCCGGCGCGTGCTCGTACGCCTCGGTCCGCACCGGCTCCAAGTGCCCGAGGGCGAGGTACACGTACTCCGCCGCGTAGCGGTCTCCCTCGCGCGTGTGCAAGGAGTAGCTCTCCCCGGGCTCACGCGGTGCCGCGATGTCGACGACCTCGGCCCGCACCAGGTCCAGGCGCACACCTCGTTCCGCTGCGCGCCGCTGAGTGCGAGCCAGCAGGTCCGCCAGGTACTCGCCGACGAGCGGTCGCGGTAGGTAGGCGTCCGACGAGACGCTGCCATTCTCGCGAGCCCACTCGAGGAGACCGAAGTCACCCCCGAAGTTGCGGTCGACCGCGCCGCACGTGGTGTTCATCAGGTTGGTGTGGACATCCGGCGCGTAGGCGTTGCCGCCGTTGAATCCACGCGTATCGAACAGGACGATCGACAGGTTCGCGGTGCTCAAGCCGACTGGCAGGGATTCGACCATCTTGACGGCCAACGCGACGCCCGAGGCGCCACCGCCAATGATCCCGATCGTGTAGTCGCGCATAATGGCGGAGACTCCCAATGACGCCAAGAACAACCGCGCGCCGACCTAATCCGGCAAGTCCGGACCGGTGCGCCGAGAACACCCGACTACCTTAGCGATGTCAACCCTGAACACTGCGTACGTAGCGGCTGCCGCACTCGCCTGGGCGCTTGCCGCGCCGAGCAACGCAGCAGGAACAGCGCTCGGTCCCACACACGCGAGCACGATCGTCGTCGACAGCGCCACGGCGCGCGTTTGGACCGTGAATCCCGACCACGACACCGTCACGGCCATCGACGGGCGCCGCCTGGCCAAGCTTTTCGAACGCCCAGTCGGCGCCAATCCGCGCACTGTCGCAATCGGGCCCGCCGGCGGCACTTGGGTCGTCAACCAAGACGACGCGACTATTACCTTGCTCAGCGGCGAGCGGCAGCACACGCTCGAACTACCTTACGCGTCGCGTCCCTACGGCATCGCGTTCGCCCCGCGTTCCGATGTGGCCTACGTCACGCTGCAAGCGGTTGGCCGCCTGTTACGGATCAACGCTAGGACCCGCGCGGTGACTGGCGTCGTCGACGTCGGTCCGACACCCCGCGGCATCGCGATCACCGCGGACGGTCAGCGCATCCTGGTCACCCGCTGGATCTCCCCGGCCACGCACGGCGAAATCGTCGTCGTGAGCGCTGACTCACTGACCGTGGAGCGGCGGGTCACGCTGGCCATCGATCCCGGCCCGGACACCCCCGTGAGCGGTCGCGGCGTGCCCAACCATCTCGCGGCCGTTACGATCACCCCGGACGGGAAGCGCGCTTGGTTCCCGTCCAAGAAGGACAACACCGTGCGCGGGCTCACCGTCAGCGGCGAGCCGCTCAACTTCGAGAACACGGTCCGCGCGATCGTCTCCCAAGTGGACCTGCTGGCCAACGCCGAAATCCCGGCGGCGCGACGCGACCTCGACAACCGGGCGATGCCGGTGGCGGTCGCCTTCGACACACGGGGTCAGCACGCATTCGTCGCGTTGCAAGGCAGCAACACGGTCGACGTGTTGGATGCCGTGGATGGTTCGCTGGCCGCCTCTTTCGAAACGGGCCTCGCGCCGCAGGGCCTCGTCGTCAACGCGCAAGGGCGCCTGTTCGTTCAGAACTACTTGTCCCGGAACGTGGCCGTCTAGGACGTCTCCGGCCTGCCGTGGAACCAACCGATCCGGCGGGTAACCAGCATTCCGACAACTGAACACGAGCCACTGACCCCGGAAGTGCTGCTCGGCAAGCGCATCTACTACAACGCCGCCGACCCGCGGATGTCGCGCGACGGCTACGTTAGCTGCGCAAGCTGCCACATCGAGGGCGGCAGCGATGGCCGCGCCTGGGACTACAGCGGCCGCGGCGCCCACGGCGGCGGCGTGCGGAACACGATCGCGCTCCTCGGGCGCGCGGGCTTGAGCCATGGGCCGATCCACTGGCGCGCGGACATGGACGAGATCCAGGACTTCGAGATCCTGCTGCGGACCACGTTGCAGGGGCACGGCTTCGTGAGTGACGAAGTGTTCCAGGCGAGACGGGCCGACTGGGTGTTTGGGCCATCCAACGCCGGGTTGAGCCCGGAACTTGACGCGCTAGCGGCTTACGTGGCGACGTTCGAGACCGTTCGCCAGAGTCCGTACCGGTTGCGCGGCGGCAAGATGACGCCAGAGGCACTGGCGGGCGAGGCGATCTTTCACTCCGAGGAGACGGGATGCGCGACGTGTCACGTGCCGCCACGGTTTACGGACAGTTCGCTCACAGCCACAAGCGCGTCGACTGAGTCGGGCGACCTCCCCTTCCTGATGCATGACGTCGGGACGCTGTCGGAGGCTTCCGGCGACTTCCGGCCGAACACGTTGCTGGCGTTGGACACACCGACGGTGAAAGGCGTCTGGGAGACGCCGCCGTATCTCCACGACGGCTCCGCACCGACGTTGATGGACGTCATCACGACACGCAACCCGGATGATCGGCATGGGATGACATCGCACCTGACGACAACCGAGAAAGCGCAACTCGTGGCATACCTGAGACAGCTTGACGACTCGCCTCACTAGCCCGGCGGCCCTCGATTGTCCGCGGACGTCCTCGTCCACACTCCAGGCCCGTCACACGGTCAATTTGCGGGCGAGGACGCCCGCGCACCCCGCAGACGCCGAACCCGGGAGGTGCGCGGACGACCCCGTCCGCATCCCAGGCCCGCCACACGGTCAATTGCGGGCGAGGACGCCCGCGCACCCCGCGACGCCGAACCTTGGGAGGTGCGCGGACGTCCTCGTCCGCATTCCGGCCTCGTACAAGGTTTCAATGCGGACCGGGAGGTCCGCGCACCGCGACGCCGCCGAACCTAGGAGGTGCGCGGACGTCCTCGTCCGCATTTCGGGCCTAGTGCCAGGTTCATTGCGGGCCGGGAGGCCCGCGCACCGCGGACGTGGCCCCGCCAGTATTCGGCGCGCGCAACTCAGCCGCCGAGGTGCTCGAGTACCGCTCGGTTCCAGGCGTCGGGTTTCTCGAAGTAGGGTGAGTGGCCGCTGTCCGGAATCTCAACTAGCCTGCTCGTCGGCAGTTCCGCGTCCAAGAGGCGCATCATTTCCGGCGCGAAGATCATGTCGTACGGTCCGGTCACGATCAGGATCGGGACGGTCGACTTCCGCGCTTCGTCCAGATCCCAGTGTGTGCCGAACAGCATTTCACCGAGATTCGCGGGTCCCCGCGGCGGTGCAAGCCGACTGATCTGGCCGTATCGGAACGCCAGCACCGGGTCCATGATGTCGAAATCGCGGCCCGCTTTCGCGGCACGCTCGCGAACCTCCGCCCACCGGTCGGGGGTGATCCATTCCCGCATCGGCTCGGTCGAGAGGCCGCCGTAGGTGTTCGCAAGCACGAGCGAGCGCGTGCGCTCCGGGTAACGCAACGCGAATCCGGCCACCGCCCAGCCACCCATCGACTGGCCGACCAAGTGCGCTCTATCGATGTCCAAGTGGTCCAGCAAGCGGCGCAGGTCTTCGACCGCCGTCTCCGAATCGCCAGCCAAGCCGCGCACGTCCGTAGACTTGCCCCAACCACGCTGATCCCACGTGACGACGCGGTACGTCTCGGCGAACACCGGCGTCTGATGCACCCAGATGGCATGGTTGCCGCCCGCACCGTGGCTGAAGACCACGACCTCGCCGCTCCCCGTGCTTTCGTAGTAGATCTGCTCGCCGCCAACGACGACGAACCCAGCGTCTGTCTGTCGCACGTCGGCCCACGCGGCGGATGCCATGAGTAGCGTCGCCAGCAACCAGGTTGGAGCAATGCGCATTCCGTTGACCATGTGGTCGGTCTCCCTCATGAATGACTGCACCAATCCTAAAGCCGTTCACAGCCGCCAGTCGGCTCGAATGCGGACGTGGACGTCCGCGTACCGTCGGTGACGGGCACCCTACCCCGGCGTGAACTGCGGGTAGGGCTTCACCCAGTAGCCAGCGGAACGCTCAGCGTTCAGTCCTGCCCGTTGGTGGACTTGCGCTTCAACTCGCTCGCTGGCCGTGAACATGACCTCGAAGACGTCCACCGAGGGATAGAACACGAAGGCATACACGTCGTAGTTTCGGATTTCGGGCCCAACGACGACACGGTCAACCGCACCTAGCACCGAGATCTGTCCTCCCAACCGACCGAGCACACGAGTCGCCTTCTGGCTGTATCGCTCGTATAGCTCCTCGGCGCTCGCATCGCTATCTGGACCGCCTGTTGGGTCTTGCGGATCATCCTCGTGGGACAGGAGATTGAGCATGACGATCCCGTCGCGGTGGGCGCCACCGAACAGGTTCCGCCACTGCTCTAAGTACGCGGCATCCGGCACCACGTCGTCGATTGGCACTCGTCCCCCGGGATCAATCGACTCGTCATCGCGAAAGCCGCGCAGGCGCCAGTTCGCGAAGTACAAAAGCTCGGGGGCCTGCGGCGCGATCTCCATGAGGTGGTACCCAGCTATGCGCTGTTCGGCTGCAATCCTACGAACGAACTCCCCATAGTCGGCCGTGCGGCCGAAGTTCACGATCACCACTTCATCCCACGCGCCGAGGGCTTGGCCCGCCAATTGAATGGGCTCGAAGCCAGCGAATACGAGCTGGCCGTTCTGAAAGAGAGGACTTTCCGGAGCGGGCGGCCAAGATGCGTCCTCGGCATACTTGACGAATACGGCGGCCGACTGGGCAGGCAGCACCAAGCTGCGGATTGCATACCCCGCAACCAGCAGAACCAGCAAACCCAGCGATAGCCGAATCGTCCAGCGTTTCACTTCTTCCCAGCCGTTAAGCTAGCCCAGCTTCAGCAGTTTAGCCTCGGGACCGTAACCTAGGAGTCGCCAACGATGAAAAGAGGAATCACCGCCATTGCGTGCGGGCTCGCGTGGACAGCCACGGGAGCCGAACTGCCTTCATCGCAGCCCGAGGCCGAAGGCATGTCGGCGGACAGGCTCGACCGTGTCACCGCAGTCGCACGGCGGTACGTACAAGCCGACGAGTTGCCCGGTGCAATGACGGTGGTGGCAAGGAACGGCACGATCGTTCACTCGGCAATCGTTGGCAGTCGTGGCACCGACGACAACCGGCCACTGTCGGCGGACGCCATCTACCGCTTGTACTCGACCACCAAGGTCGTGACCTCGGTCGCCGTCATGCAGATGTACGAGCAGGGCCGGTTCCAGTGGTCCGATCCCGTCGCCAAGTTCGTGCCCGAGCTTGCGGACCTCGTCGTGCTGGAGGGCGGCGAGGCGAGCCCGGCGCGGACACCGGTCACGATGCGGCGGTTGGTCACTCACACGTCCGGGCTGTCCTACGGGCTTGACCCGACCCACCCTGTCGACCGCCTCTACCTCGACGCTGCGCTGTGGACGACGGTGGACCTCGACACGTTCGCCGAGAAGATCGGCAAGCTGCCCCTACGGACGCACCCCGGCACCGAGTGGAGCTACTCCGTCGGCATGGACATCGCCGGGTTGGTCGTACAGCGGCTGAGCGGGCAGCGCTTCGACCGCTACCTAGCGGACAACGTCTTTGGGCCACTCGACATGCGCGACACCGGGTTTTCGGTCCCGGCGGAGAAGCGCCAGCGCCTTCTGCCGAACCATGTCCTCGGCGTCCATGTGGGCGGCAGCACCCGCCCGGTCGACCAAGACAACCTCGATGTGGGCACTTTGCCGGGCGGCCTCTTCGAGCACGGCTGCGGTTCCGGCTGCGACTACGCCAACGTCACGCTGTTCTCGGGCGGCGCGGGCCTCGTCTCCACGGCCCGCGACGTCATGAGGTTCGGCGCAATGCTAAGCAACAGCGGCAGTCTCGGGGACGTTCGCATCCTGAGCCCCACCTCGGTCGACATGATGGCGTCCGCTCACGTGCCGCCCGAGGTCATGGCGGCGGGAGTGCCCCCCGGCACGGTCACCGGACTGAGCTTCGGCCTCGGCGTCCTCGTACTCACCGACCCGATCGCGCGCGGCGTCAGCGGCTCGGCAGGCGAGTTCTTCCACGACGGTGCCGCCGGAACCATCTTCTGGGTCGACCGCGCCGAGGGAATCGTGGGGCTTGGACTGACACAAGTGCTCGGCGCGTTCACCTGGGGCGCAGAGCTGAAGACCGCCGTCTACCAAGCCATCGTAGAGACCAACCACTGACGCGGTACGCGGACGCCCGCTATTCCGGCCTGGCACAAGGTCCATTGCGGACGGGGACGTCCGCGCACCACGCAGACGCCGAACCCTCGGCGGTGCGCGGACGTCCTCGTCCGCATTCCAGCCTGGCTTGGTCTAAGCGATCACCGAGCACGATCTTCATCATCGGACTCCGGGAAGCGGATGACGTCCGCGCCACGACCACCCTTCCGTTCTTCCGGCGGCACGAGCTCTCCCAACTCGTCCTCGGCCAACCACACCATCCATCGCGGCATCCATTTCGGCACGCCCTTACGCCGCCAGTTTCGGACACGGCGCTCTTCCGCCGCGAATCTCCGTTCGTCCTCTGCGGACGTCTTGACGGACAAGGAGAACACGACGCAGACGAATGCCACGATGACGAGGACACCGATCACCAAACCTGTCATGGCTAGCCTTTCCCCATAGCCGGCGCGTTCGTCACAAGGCCACCAGTTGCGGCGTTAGCGGCGCGCTGGCGCGGCTGAGATCGCATAGTCCCAAGCCGCCCGGAAGGAATCCGCGATTTCCCTTAGGTGATCGCGGAGTTCGTTCGCACTTGGCGCGAAGTCGCGGTCCAGTTCGTCCGCATGTTCTCTGAGAAACCGGATCGCACTCGCCATCGGCACGGGCGGTGCGAACCCGTCTGCGCCCGGATCGCCGACGATCATTGCATGTAGGTCTTCGCTGGTGATGAGGCCGTAGTGGACCGCGAGGTCCTCAAACGGATATAGATCGCCGGGCAGGCGGCTACCCACCAGCAACGAGTGGCGACCCCGGTCGAGGGTGAGCCGCGCGACCAAATGGCGCCCGTAGCATGCCAGGCAAGCCAGCGAATGGAGTTGCTCTTTGCCGTCGGCCGTCGGCGTCAGGTGGTCTTCGACGGAAACTACCCACGGCCGTTGGAGGGCATCCGCGAGGTCCAGCCGAAAGTGCTCGACTGCGTCGGGGGTTCGATCTGTGCGCTCGATCGCCACTGGTTTACCGATGGTTGCGGTCAAGCAGCCCAAAACGAGGTCCGCCGCGACGGTGACAAGGGCACGCTGGCACCTCGGGAACGCAGGTGGTGCAGTTCATGGAACAACCAGGAGCCCGGCCGCGCAAGAGCGGGTTCGGAGGCCAGGAGGATGCTGTCGCCGGCGCCGAACATAGCGTCCAGGAAGTACCGGTTGGCGGTTCATTGCAGAGCGCGGGTGAGACCGACCCAAACACCTGGGTCGATGTCAAACCTCCGCGAACCGATGTGGTCCGACAGGCTGATGTAGGTCGGAATGGATCCGAGTACGGTTGTTGCCAAGGAACCGCTCCGTGCAATGCGCGGTTCCCCATAGCCTAACGCGAACGGTGTGGCGGAGGCATATCGGCGATATCGCAGGGCCGATTCCAGACACCCAGATCTTTCCCACAGCAGGAATGGCGCAAGACCTACGCGACGAATGGCGGATCGCCTACGTCGACACGAGACATCTGCCAACGACACACGTCCCGGCCCCGCCTACGGTGGTCGCAATGCACGACCCAATCTACAAGCGGCTGTTCGACTCCCCGCGCATGGTGGCCGATCTCCTGCGCGCCGTCGGTCGTGGCGACTGGCTGGACGACATAGACCTCGGGACACTCGAGAAGCTACCCGGTGAGCGCGTCGGCGACCACGGTCAGCAGCGCCGTGGCGACGCCGTGTGGCGAGCGCGCTTCCGCAACGGCTGGCTCTACCTGCTGATTGTGCTCGAGTTCCAGTCGGCCAACGACCCCCGCATGGCCCTGCGCAACTTGGAATACACGGCGCTTCTCTACCAGGAGCTCGGCCGCCGCGGCGAACTCGGCCAGCCCGGCCATTGGCCGCCGGTGCTGCCCGTGGTGCTCTACAACGGCGACGCGCGCTGGACGGCCGAGCTTGAGATGCACAACCTGATCGCGCCGGTCGACTCGACACTCATGCCTTACCAGCCGTCGCAACGCTCGCTACTGCTTGACGAACGGCATGTCGCCGTTGACGATTTACCCCTCCAGAACCTGATCCGCGGGGTGGTCGGTTTCGAGCAGAGCCGAACACCGACCGACATCGCCCAGGTAGCCGCTGCATTGCGTGGCTGGTTGCGCACGCCGCAGGACTCGGAACTGAGCCGTGCCTTCGCGGCATGGATCCGGCAGATGGTCGAAAGGTTGGGCGCGCAAGGGATCGGACAGGAACTTGGAGAGACGCTGGAGGAAGCGACGATGACGCTGGTAGAACGAGTGGCGCAGTGGCCCGAACAGTGGCGCGCCGAGGGACGGCAGGAAGGCGTGGCGCGCGAACGCGCCCTATTGCGCCGGCTTGCCACAGTCCGGTTCGGCGACGCAGTCGGCGATCGGGTCGGGGAACTGCTTTCCGACATCACCGACGCCGACCAACTCGCCGCCGTCGAGGAGCAGATCATGGGCGTCGACAACGGACCGGACCTCGTCGCACGCGTGGCGGACCTCCGACGTAGATCTCATTGATCCGCGCCGGGCGGTGCTTCCGCCAAACGCCGACACCACCAACTCCGTACTGCCCACACCCCCGTCTGCGTGGGGTGCCCGTCGCCCGACCCCACGCAACCGGCCATACCATGCGACCCATCGCAACCCCCGGCGCATGATCTCCAACAAGCCGTGACCGCAAGTCACATCGTCCCCTTGAGCGCAGAAGAGCCGCTGGCCGTCGTCGGCGGCAAGGGTCAGTCGCTAGGCCACCTTAAGCGCGGCGGCTTCACAGTCCCCGACGGCTTCGTCCTGACCACCCGGGCCTATCGCGACTTCATCGCCCTGAACGAAATCCAAGACCGGCTCGACACCCTCGCTCGACCCCAAATCCAAGGTGAATCCCTGACGTTCGCGCCAGCCGCAGATCGCATTGCGCGGCTGTTCGCCGATTCACGCATCCCCGACACCGTCACCTCCGCGCTGCGCAAAGCGTGCGACGAGCCGGGAATGCGCGGCATCGCCGTGGCCGTCCGGTCGTCCGCTACCGCCGAGGATCTGCCCGAGCACTCGTTCGCCGGCCAGCACGACACGTTCCTCAACGTCTCCGGCTTCGAGGCAATCCTCGAAGCCATCAGCAAGTGCTGGGTATCTGCCTGGTCGTCGCGCGCCTTGAGCTACCGGCACGAGCGTGCAATCAGCCATACCGACGTTGCCGTCGCCGTTGTGGTGCAGCGCATGGTGCCGGCCGATGTCTCGGGCGTGCTGTTCACCGCGAACCCGATGACCGGCGAGCGCGCCGAGATGGTCGTCAACGCGAGCTACGGGCTCGGTGAAGGCATCGTCGGCGGCGAGATCACGCCCGACACCTTCGTGATCGACCGCGCGTCGCGTGACGTCACAAGCACGACCCTCGGTGTGAAGGCGCGCATGGTGGTCGCCGATGGCGACAGCGGAACGAAGACGCGCGACGTCCCCCACGCCACGCGCGAAACCCCCGCACTCACATCGGCCCAACTCCGCGAGCTTGCCGCCATCGCCATCGAGGTAGAGGCCTGCTTCGACGGCCAGCCGCAGGACATGGAATGGCTGCACGCCCACGGCGCATTCGTGCTGGTGCAGTCGCGGCCCATCACCGGCCTGCCGCCGCCTCCCCTAAAGGACGTCCGCTGGGAGCCGCCGGAACCCGGTGCCTATCTCGGCCGCTCCCAGCTTGTCGAGCACATCCCGGACCCGGTGAGCCCGCTGTTCGAGAATCTGCACATGCGCCGGTCGCTGCAGCACTTCTGGGGCCGGAACCTGGCGCGGCGCGGCCGTCACGACTATGCCGACACCCAGCCACCGTACTCGTTCGTGACCAGCACGACCGTCAACGGCTATGCGTACCGGCACCTGGGCGAGCCGCCGCGAACCGGCCGGCCGACGCCGATGCACGAGCCGCGCCGTCGAACACCGCGACTGTGGTCCCTGGCGCGCCTGTACCTCACCTTCGTGCCGCGCTGGCGCTACGCCGCCCTGCCCCGCTACCGGCGCGAGATCCGCGCCTGGTCGTCGCTCAGTCCCGGCGACGCGACGGCTGAACAGCTACTCGCGGGCATTCGAGCCCTGTCGATGGCCGACGCCCGCTACTGGTACGACAACGGCGCCTGGAACGCGTTCTCCCTCACCCGCGGCACCGAACTCCAACTCCAGAACTTCCTGGACGCCGAGTTACCGGGGCAGTTCACCACTGGCCAATTCTTGAACGGCCAAGCCTCGCCGGCCGTCAAAGCGCACAAACGCTTGTGGCGCATTGCCGCGATGATCCGCGATGAACCCGCGCTGCTCGACGAGGTCGTCAGCACACCAGTGCCCCGGCTCCTCGATCGCCTCCGCAAGCACGATGGCGCCACCGAGGTCGTGCGCGCCATCGATGCGTATCTCGACGACTACGGCCATCAGATCTACACCCTCGACTTCGCGGAACCGTCGCACGGTGAAGTCACCACGAACGTGATGCGCAGCCTGCTTGCCCTTGTGCTGCGCGCGGACTACGACCCCGATGCTGAGCAACGCGAGCGCGCGATCAAGCGAAGGCGTGACGTCCGCCACGCCCTCAACGGACTCCGCGGCCGCGCCCGGGTGCGATTCCTCTGGAGACTGTGGGTGGCGCGATGGTTCTATCCGAACCGCGAGGAAGCCATGTTCCATATGGGGCGCGCGTGGACGGTGCTGCGTCCGTTCGCCCGCGAGCTAGGGCGGCGGCTCACGGAAGCCGGCACGCTGTCCGAGCGCGACGACGTGTTCTACCTCCGCACTGACGAACTGACGCGAGGCGTCCGCGCCATCGTCTCGATCGAAGCGCTGACCAAGCGCGGCTTCGGGGAGGAGTGGCCGCATGGCGTGCGTTTGCCGGGTTTGGACGAACGGGTCGCTGCGCGGCGTGCCTTGCGTGCGGCGAGACGGTTCCTCGTGCCGCCGACGCACATTCCAGCACCGCCGGTGTGGGCGCGAAAGCGGCAGACTGACGAGGTCGCGGTCGAGCCTAACGAACTCAAGGGCGCCGCCGTCAGTCCGGGCCGTGTCACGGCCGAGGCGTGCGTCATCCTCTCGCCCGCCGAGTTCGGCAAGATGCGCCCCGGCACGATACTCGTGTGTCCGACCACGACGCCAGCGTGGACGCAGCTATTCCCGTTGGCGCGGGGGTTGGTCACGGACATCGGCGGCGTGCTGGCGCATGGGTCCATCGTGTGCCGGGAGTATGGGATTCCGGGGGTGCTGGGGGTTGGGGACGCGACTTCGCGGATTGCGGATGGAGTGACTGTTACGGTGGATGGCGATCAAGGCGTCGTTGTGCGGCATGAAGGGAAGAGTAAAGACTGAGCAAAGCGTGGTCCTCGGCTCGACGATCTCAAGTAGCCAGCGCTGCGCCGTTGACATTGCGCTGGTGCGTCCAAGCACCGAGTCACACAAAGCAACGATCAGCCGAGCCGGACGTCGGACGGATGGCTCACAGCACGATCGCGGTGTCTTCCGGTATGGCACCGGTGTAGATCACCGCAGAGCGCGACGGACGTAGACTGAGTGCCCGACCGTACACCTCGTCGCGTTCCTTGCTGTGGTGTAGCACTGTGCTGCGCCGCTGCGCCGAATGTTCAACGCTTCGTCCGTTTCCGGCGAGCCAATCAAAACCCATTCCGACTCGAATCGGGCCTCTATCTCTTCGTAGGTCATCTTTGTCGATACCATCACCTCCGTCGTATTGCGCGTCTCGAGTCGCGTCAGGGCGCATGGCCGATCACCGCGGGACCGTGGCTGCCTCGTCGACGCCCCAGCCCATAGTCAGCCGTTGGTATGCTCGCGCGCTCGACTCGTCCACCGGAACACCAAGTGGTATTTTGTCCAACCGAATCGCGACCCACACTCCACCTACGACTGAGCTCAACCCCGCGCACGGCGCAGTACGCGGTCCCAAACGCAGCTGGCACCAAGGCCAGCAACCTAGTCCACATTGCGAGTCATGCCCAGGTCCGTCCACTCAGACGCTCGGCGCGCCAGCGGATCTCAACGCGGAGCTGTCTCTCCCGAGTTGCGACCGTCGCAACAACAATGTCCGCGATAGCCCTAGCCGCCTCGGGAGCGGATTACCAGCTCCCAAGACCAACGGGACTTACGGTGACCAATGCAATGATCGAATGCACTGACCCAGACGGATGCTCGGTTGCGACCGCCTGTACCACAGATCTCCCCGCCCGATTCGAGGACTACGACCTCGCAGACAGCAGTCATGTGGAAGCTGGCAGCATCCTGCAAACCAGCCGCAAGTGGCGAACCAATGAAGTGTGCGTGGCACGGGTCGAGGGCGCGGCTCGGATCACCGGATTGCGCTACATGAAGCTGAGGACCAGGGACGACACGATGTATTACGCGGGCGTGTCTGAAGTCCCGGTCAGCCGTTTCGGCGGCATCGCCCAAAATACACCTGATCGAGAACTGAGCGAGCAGCAACCGTTCATCGTCGTGCTCATGGACGCCCGCGTCGTCAACGGGGCGGCACCTGTCTACATGCCCGACTTGGAACAACTGACCCGGGACGTCCTCGGGCAAATGGGATTCGTCGAGCACGACGACTACCGCATCATCGTGCACGATCAGGACTGGGACATCACCAACGCTGCAGCCGATGTGCTCGACAAGCAGTCCTCTGGACCCGCGACCAACGTGTTCAGGAAATCCATCCTCGAGGCGACCTCCTATGCCCAGCCCGAAGGACATGGGCTGGTGTACGTCGGCGGCGTCTCGGAGTGGCCCACGGGACGAGACCACGGCAGCTACATGCTCGCCGGACCCCGACGTCCAGTTCGTGTCATTCTGCAACGGCAACTCCGGTTTCTTGACGTGCTCGGTCAAGGAGGACTGTCTAGGCCACGAGCTAGGCCACGCTTTCGGATTGTTGCACGAGCGCCACAACTGGTACGGGTTCTCACCCACGCCCGCCCACGCCGAGGCGATGCGCAAGATGACACGATGCGCGCCAAAATCGGATCGAACCCACGACGTGTGGACGCACGACACCCTTGGGCTCCTTCGCTAGGAATCCGCTGCCGAGAACCTGCCGGCCGAACTGTCCAACGCGCACGATGCAGGCCAAGCGCCACGTTTTGGCCAGTAGGTTGAGCTTGCGCAACGTCGGTGGAGTCGCGGGACACCAAGTGCCCAGACCGATCTGCTCGCCACCCCGGCTCTACATCAAACTGGACATGACGTGTGGAGCTAGCATTGGGTGAACTCCGGTCGACGTGTATCGAGTCCTCACCGGCGCCACCACCCCCACCGGCCAGGGCGGCGAATTGGGCGACCGAGAAAGTCCTCTGTCAGTTTCCGGTTTAGCGCGATTCGGCCGGACGCGCTCCCCGTGTCGTCAACGAGCCAGTCGGGGACATCTGCGCGTGTCCGAGTGAACTCAATCGGTGAGACCGCCACAAGAAGCAGATCCCCCGATGTCGTCCAGCAATGCTCCGGAGGCCGACGCTCCGAACTGTAACGGTCTGGCCCAAGTAGCCCCGCGAGCAGTCTACGTGGACGCTCGAAGGCGCGCTGTTGGTACTCGGCGAGAGTCATCGGTGCACACCAAGCCGGGGGTTGGCGGTCGGCAGGTAGATTCTCACGAAACAGCGCGCACAGAACTGATGACGACAGGAACAACGCGTCCGCTGAGTCTGCGTCGTTCTCCGATGGAACGGTCGCCTCCGCGTTGAGCTCTTGGAGCATCCGGTGGAGGTACTCGCGATAAAGCGAAGTGGTCATGCGGTCACGGATCGCCGCCACCGACCGCTGCAACCGGCGGCGCGCGGCCGTGTTGTCACCAGGTAGCGCTGTGCGGGTGTAGATCATTAGGCAGCGTTTGACGATCTCCGACTTGAAGCTGCGTGCGTCCGCATTCATCGAAAGAGCGAAGCAGGGATACTCCGCGAAGGGGATCGTCTCGTCCTTCACGATCTCGTCGGCGTACCGGTTGAAGCGGTCGCGTGTAACGTCGTCGAACACGACGGGGAAGCGCTTATAGGACTGCTGCAGCCCCCGCAGCTTGCCAGGCGTGAAGTCCTGCGTGTCAACGATTCGCGGGTGGCCGAACATTGACGCCATCAGCGCCTCGACCAAGCTCGTCTTACCGCAGTTGCTTGACCCGTAGAGGACCGCAAACAGCGGCTGGTCGAAGCTGAAGGAGTTGCTGCGCAGTGCGGCGTTTCGGAGGTCGCACATGAGCGGCGCGAAGTAAAACCAGCACATGAACGTGAAGTAGTCACGCTGCAGCCGCGGAACGTCACCGACAAATCCATGCTCGTAGTTGTCGTAGAAGGCGAGCCATGCTGCGACGTCCCCTCGGAGCGTACCGTGGTCGGCATGAAGGGGGAAAGGCTCACCGCTGAGTGTGAACGCGTCGCCGTTCCGCGAGAGGAAAGTGGGAGGTACCGCTTCGGCGGCGCGCGACCGCACGACGCGAACGATCTCCTTAACGACACGCGGCGTGAGCCGGAGGTTGCCACGGCGGTCGGGGCTGGGAGCGCCGGCCATGCCGCGTTTGATCGCCGGTTTGATGGCTTCCATGCGTGCGACGACGGACGGAAAGGACGACTCTGCCTCCTCCATGGCTTGCGCCGGCACGTACAAGGTAGTTCCGTCGGGACTGTTTTCGGCCTCGACCAACGACGGCGTACGTTCGATGCGCACCTGCTCGACGGGAGCCGGATCGGGCGAGATCGGCACCGGGCTTGTCGAGGCGTCGCGCACCGCTTGGTATTGCGCACCGTAATGCACCCACGCGACTTCGTCGTCGTCGAACACGATCAGGGTCTCCGCCTGACGGCCGGAGAAGGCGCGCTCAGATAGGTTGGCCGAACCGGCGATCACTCGGTGAACGGCGGCACCGCTGGACGCCGGTTCGGCGGACGCGCTATGGGACAGTAGGTATATCTTGGCGTGCGCAATCGTGTCCTTGACGACGAGAAACCTAACCGAGCCTGCCGCGATACGGTTGTAGAGTGTCTGCCGTCGTTCATCACCCGTGTCCTTGAGCAGGAACTGCCGCTCAAGGTCGCCGCGAACGACGGCTTGGAATGCGAGTATGTCCTCGGTCTCCCGCGACAACACGCCTCCGTGGCCGAAGATGCACTCGAAATCCCGGAAGTCATGCTCGCGCAACAAGGCGGCGATCATGGGGATGCTTGAGGTGTAGGTTAGCGCACGAAAGGTATCGAAACCGTCGAAGTAATCGGATCCGAAGTCTCCGACAGACTCGGCCCGCGCGTGGACCACGTTCAGGACATCGCGACGCGTCACCGAGTCAGCGTCATCAAAAAGGAGCTGGGGCTGGTCGGGCAAGGGAGAAAACGCTCGTGACAGCTGGAACGCAGGCTACGCCACGCGGCTACGTGTCGGGGCGGCACCCGGCCAGGGTCCGGGGCGAGTGTAGGCCGTCTCAGCGGTCATGCTGTCAGCCTTAGTCGGTCGCAGCACTCAAGTCGATGTGTGCGCGATGGCCATGCTTTTCGAGGAGGTGCAGCAAGTTCGCGCCGTTCAGGAGCGTGAGCGGCTTGTCCTTTGCGAACCCGTATGCGTCGGGTCCGTAGTCCGAGGTAGTCACCAGAATTCCCTTGTTCGCACCTTCGTTCATGACGGTCCCGTAAAGGTCCCGGACCGCAGCGACGCCAACGGTGTTCGTGTACCGCTTGGCTTGGATTACGATCTTGCCCCCGCGTATGGGGTCTGGGTCAAATGCGATGGCGTCGACGCCACCGTCCCGGCTTGCCTGGGTGACCTTGACCTCGCCGCCACTGGCGCGGAACTCCTGTTCAAAGAGCTCTCGAGTAAGGTGCTCGAATTCCTCCCAGTCCATCGAAGCCAAGTTGAATGAGTCGTCAAGCCCGTCGGCCACTTCGCGCGCCGCGACGAACCGACCGTCGTCGCGCTGCATGTCCATGATTGGCGCGACGGCGGCCATGCTGTGGAGCTTCGAACTGCCGACGCCCTTGAGTGCCCTGAAACAGGCCCTCGGATCGACGTGAGCAAGATCTATCTCTACGAACTCCTCACGCGAGGCGTGTAGCGAGAGTATGCATGTCGTAGCGGTGCGGCCCGTCGCCGGATCAACGGCCGTCACGTAGCCGTTGAAGACGACCGAACGGACCCCCTCCACCTGGTCAGCCTCGATGATCTCGTGCACCGTTCGCAGGACAATCTGATAGATCACGGCGTCGTAGAGCTTCCTAGCCTGCGCGTCGGTCAGTTCTCTTTCCCTCATTTCGTTTCGGCTCTGCACATACGCGACTTCGCGGAGCCGGGGCATCACGTCAATCGAGGGCAATGAATAGGCGACAAGTAACGTTCCGGTTTCCTTTACATAGCTGAGTTCGAATTCCTTCGGCATCCAGTCCGGATACTCAGACCTAGAAAGCACCATGTCACAATATTGCTCGATGGCGCGTGGGTCGCGGTCGCGGTAGCGCTGCCTTTGCTCGTCGACTGCGGCGTTCTGTTGTCGTTGGGCTTCCAGGTACCGACTTTTCTCAGCCTTCCACTCGGCGTGCTGCTCCTCGAACTCCCGCACCGCACCCCGGTGGGCCTCCTCAGCTTGCTGTTTGCGGGTGTTCCATTCATCGCGGTCCTTCTGCCACATTGCCACCGCACGGGCCTCCTTGGCTGCCCGACGTGTGGCAAAGAGCCTATCGAGAAAACCTAGGTTGGGCCGGTAGCGATCATCTTCGCGCGAAGGCTCTGGCGAGTTCGTGGGCGCAGGGGGTGCAACCGGAGGAGGCGTTGCGAACGCCGAAGTGTCCTTCAGCTTTTCCCAGTCGATAGC
Organism: Candidatus Azotimanducaceae bacterium; assembly: GCA_965203685.1. Lineage (GTDB taxonomy): Bacteria > Pseudomonadota > Gammaproteobacteria > Pseudomonadales > Azotimanducaceae > VXYL01. Next base: position 1,156,157 of record OZ241908.1, on the reverse strand, counting down.
GTCGTCAACGGACAGCGTGTGAGCAAGCGTGCGGTCCAGCGCTTCGAGTGCGCGGCCTGCCTCCGCGGTTCTCTCAGCGGCAAGAGCCTTGCTCGCCTCTCGTCGGTGGCGTTCACCCTCGCGTGACTGTCGGTCCGCCCATCGTCTTTCCCACTCGGTAGCCTGCAACTCGGCGGTCCGTTTGACGACGTCGCTGTCGCTGCCTCTGACAAGCCTGTGCTTGTTGAGGCCCTCGTGCCAGAGTTCGAGACGGAACGTACGAGTGCCCCGCGTCGAAACCGAGACCTCCAAGGGACCGAAACGCGTCCTGGCCAGACCTGAGGTGCTATTCGTCACTGCGTATCCCACGAACCGCTGTCGAAACCTTTAAGCAACGTGTTTTTCGGTCCAATGTCAAGGACCGAGAGCTGACATCCAGTCAGTGTGATCCTATCGAAAGACGCAGTTGCTACCACCGAGTTGCCGCCGGGCATGGCAGCGGCAGGCCCTCAGGATTCACACATGCGTACGAACTTCGGTTACCTTCGTGGCCTTGGCCAACCAGTCGTGCGGAATGGCGGAAAACGACGACAAAGGGCGACGCTGGCTGTCGGATTTGGAGGCACGAGACGCCGCGGCACGTTACGAGGGCATCGACGCCCAACGAGTCAACCGTTGGCTCATTGACCTCTTACCTAACAACAAGGCATGCATCCTCGATGTCGGCTCCGGGAGCGGTCGCGACGCAGCGTGGCTCGCAGCGCTCGGACACGATGTGGTCGCCATCGAACCCGACACGGCGCTACGGCAGGAGAACGAGCGGCGGCACCCCGACGGAACCTACCGGCTACTCGCCGACAGCCTCCCCACGCTTGCCGCGACCTGCCGTACTGGACTCTCGTTCGACTTCATCCTCTTGAACGCCGTCTGGATGTTCGTCGCCCCGGGTCAGCGTGAACGGGCATTCCGTAAAATGGTGACATTGCTGAAGCCGGGCGGCGCAATCGCGCTGACGTTACGACAGGGTCCCGCTGACCTCGATCGCGGGACGCACGCGGTGTCGCTAGACGAGATCGAACATCTCGCGCGCCGACACGGCGCGTATGTTGACCGCACGGCCAACGCGCCGGATTTCCTTGGCAGGCGGCAGATCAGGTGGGTACAGGTCCTGGTGCGCGTCCCAGACGACGGTACTGGCGCGCTACCGCTGATTCGGCGCATTGTGCTTAACGATGACAAATCCTCGACCTACAAGCTGGCCCTGATTCGGACCATTTCCCGGGTCGCGCACAGTGCACCTGGGTATGCACAGGAAATGGGAGATTTCGTTCACGTACCGCTCGGGCTCGTGGCGCTTTTCTGGCTGCGGCTGTATGTTCCGTTGTTGCGCCAAGACATCCCCCAGAGTCCTACAAACACCGTCGGATTCCATCGCTTGGGATTCGCCAAGGAACCCCTGGCCAATCTCGGCGATCTGTCGCCGGTCGACCTACGTTCAGGGTTTGGCATCGGTCCGGATCACCGTCGCGCAATGCACGGCGCTTTGCGCGACGCCTGCCGGACCATCGACAACATGCCTGCTACCTACCTGACCTACCCGGACGGCAGACGGATCTTCCCTGTCGCTCGGGAGACCCCAAGGCCGTCGCGGAACCTGACACTGAGCCACGAGTACCTACGCGCGTTCGGGACGCTATCCGTACCCGTACATCTTTGGCGTGCCATGCAGCGCTACGCAGTGTGGATCGAACCGGCGCTGGTCGAGGAGTGGCTGTCTCTAACCTTGAAATACGCAGAGCGCCAAGAACGCAAGCTCCACGAACCTAGCGTACGCGCAGCGATGCAATGGCGCGAGCCCAAGCGGGATGTCGAAGACGTACGGAGACGTGCCGTTGAACTCTTGGACGATCGGCGCAGGCTGCGCTGCGTTTGGACGGGTAAACCGCTCCGGAGGAGCGACCTCGACATCGACCATTGCTTCCCGTGGTCGGCGTGGCCTTGCGGCGACCTATGGAACCTTTTGCCTGCGAAGCGTCAAGTCAACCAACATCAAAAGCGCGATCTGCTCCCTGACGACCGCACGTTACGCAGAGCGGAGGACCTGATCATCGATTGGTGGGACGCCGCATATTGCAGCAAGCCAACCATTCAAGAGCGTTTCACACTCGAGGCCAAGGCTAGGTTGCCTGCCATCGAATCGACCGACGACCTTGAGGATGTCTTCGCTGCCGTGGCGTTCCAACGACTCAGGCTCAGCCACGACCAGCAGATCCCCGAGTGGGACGGCACACTAGCCGGCAACCCGGGCACCTAGAGCCGAGCGCGCATTTTCCGGTGCAAAACCCGGTGACAGTTCGCGCACACGCATTGCAGATCATTGAGTCGCGTGGCCCGATTCCCTCTTAGCTTCGCTAGCGGTGTTTTGTGGTGCACCTCAATACACGCTTCCCCATCCGCATCGCCATACATTTCGGTAGGAACGAACCCGCAGCGCTCGCACTCTAGGCGTCCGTGCAAGGCCTTGTAGCGCTCCTTCTTCTGCTGAACTGCTCTCGGGTCCCTTTCCAGTCGGATGTGCGACACGCGGCGCGCATTGCCCTCCACCCAAGTCGCGTCTTCATCGGAAAGCGCCATAGCCGGCTGCGCAATCGGCTCAATCGCCAGGCCTGCGGCCCTGATAGCCCTGAAACACGGCGTTCCCTGCCCCGCGTTGAAGTCAGCCGGTTTGACTTCGATACTAAGCGCCTCCGACGCAGCCAAGCCGAAAACGGCCGTAGGCGCTGCACGGAAGCCGTTTGGGCCGACGACCTCGTACACCCGCGCCTCGCCGAAGCGATGTTGAATCCCATCCTCCAGTCTCTTGATCGCTTGAAGGATGTACGGCGGCGTTACACGAGCACACTCACGTGCATTCAGTCGGTGGCCCGCGGCCCGAGACTGCGTTCCCATGGCTCGCTCAATCGGCAATCTCTGTCGAAACAGCCGCCGTCCTAAACGTCGGCGTTGCTCCTCCCGTGAGGTCCAGCCCAGCGACCAAACGTACAGATATGTGCGACAGCCGACAACAAGTACCCCTGGGTATCAGAGCAACTCAGAGGTGTCCCAGTTTGTCCAACGCAAAGGGCGTCCAAGCCGTGAGTAGCCGCGACTCTTGTTCAAGGCTTTGCGCTAACCTTGAATAAGGAGGCCGTGGCGCACTTGGAGCAAGGTCGCTGACCCGAAGCGGCTTCCGGCTGGAGGGCAACGACCTCAATCGATGCTCGGCGTCCTTCGCGCGAGGATTCGACCATGGAACGGACAAGTACCTACCCATTACGGTTGCCAGCTTCGCTCAAGGCGGCCGTGGCTGAGATCAGTCGTGCCGAAGCAACCAGCATGAACCAATTCGTCGCTATGGCGGTGGCCGAGAAGGTCTCGGCTATGCGTACTGCGGAGTTCTTCGCTGGGCGGGGTGGCGTGGCGGACGTGGAGGCGGCGTTGCGCATCCTCCGGCGCGAGGGAGGCCAGCCGGCAGATGATGACGACACGCTGAACTTTGTCCCGAGCGGCGGCAACTCTGGGGTTGGGGGGTAGGGTCGTCACGCGGTCCATGCGGCGGGAATGCGGACGAGGACGTCCGCGCACCTCCTAGGGTTCGGCGTCTGCGGGTGCGCGGGGGTCCCTGCCCGCAATGAGCATTGCGCCGGGCCGCAATGCTACGTGGCCACTTCCCAAGGGCGGGACCTGTTTCGTCTACAGCGGCTTGCCTGTCCTTCGGGGCCGCTGGCGTTGGCGGAAATAGCGCCTCGTGGTGGACTCGGGAAGGGCGTCCAACTCCGTGCGGAGCAACTCCCGGAGTGCTCGTACCGTGGGATTGCGCATCTCGAACTCGAACAGGCGGCTGTTGCCGACCATGCGGCTGACTAGGATGCCATTCGCCTCCAACCGCTGTAGCTGTCGCTGAATGCCTGACACGGCGACCTGGTACGTGTCAGCGATGCCCTTGCCGTAGCCGGTGCCGTAGGCTTCGAGGTATAGCAGCACCTTTGCTGCCGAGCGGTTGCCGCAGATCGCCTCGAGTGTGGGTGTCACGGGACCCACTCCTTTACCTCAATTCCGGGGTAACACTACCAGTATTAGTGGTAGTTGTGCCACGATTCCGGGCACTCTAGAGGGCGTACCTCCTCCATACGGGCCTCTTCCCGCGTGGCCCTTGTACCAACTCAGAATGCGGACGGGGACGTCCGCGCACCACCTGTGGCCAACGCTAGTGCACAACTTGCGCGGCGACCTCGCGGACTTTACGCTGCCGCGCGCATGCCAGCGAGGCAATCCTCCCCAAGTGATGCGGTACGCGGATGTCCTCGTCCGCATTTCGGGCTCGTGCAAGAGTCCATTTGCGGGCGAGGACGCCCGCGTACCGCTTGAGACGCCCGTGATGGTAGGCGGACACCCGCGTCTGGATCCCGGCCTCGGACAAGGTCAGTTGGGCACACCGGAGTTCGACGCGCTGCGCCTCGACTTGAAGGGCCTCGGTCGCATCTACATTGCGACCTGGCCCTACATCTTCGCCCAGATCGGGCATTTCCTTGCGCTCCTTGCGCTGAACCTGTTGTTGCTCGGCTTCGGCACCGCGGTCGGCTTTCTCGGCTTCGATGTCCTGATGGACTCCGTGGGCCGCGCGGAGCCGCTCTCCGGGATGCAGGCGGCGGTGATGCTGTTGCCGGAGGCCGGCTACGTTGGTGTCGAGGCGTTGAGCGAGTCCGCGCGCCTCGAAGTGCTGTTCCGTTTCCTCATCGTCTCGGCGGTGATCATCGCGACCACCACCACCGCGTTCACGCTGCTCGCGATGTACAAGGTCTGGATCCTGCAGCGCGTCAACCAGGACCTTCGCGTCACCATGGTGCGCAACGCCGAGGATCTGAGCCTACGGTTCCACGCGAGAACGTCCGCGGGCGACGGCATTTACCGTGTGTTCCAGGACAGCGCCATGGTCACCGCGGTGGTGGACCACGTGGTCGTCCAGCCGGTGATCGCGATCTCGATGATGGCGCTGCAGATTGCCGTCGCAAGCCTGTTCAGCCCCTACTTCGCCTTGCTGATGCTTGTCGCGAGCGTTGTGGTCGTGGTTCTGGCAATCGTCGTGACGCCACGGCTGCGCACTTGGAGCCAGGCTGCCCGTCGCGCCAATGCGCAACTCTTCACCCGCGTGCAGGAGACGTTCCAGGGGATCCAGGCGATCAAGGCCTACGGCTTCGAGGATGCGAACCTGGCGAGATTCCGCGACGAGTCCACCGCGGCCCTCGATACGGCGTTTGCGCTGCGACGGGACTTCGCGGCGTTGAAGGTGGCGGTCTCCTACCTCCTAGCGCTGCTCCTGTTCACCACGGACTACCTCGCGACCCGCTTCGTCCTCGAGGAAGGGGCCGTATTCGGTGCGTCGCTGCTGGTGCTGTTCGGCATGTCGGTGACGCAGTGGACGGTGGCCGTTCACCAGGCGCGGCGCAGCCGAATCGATGCGTTCGCGCTGCACTTCGAGGAGCTTGTCCGGGTCTGGTGCTTCGCGCAGGACATGGCGGTGGGCCTCGGGCGGGCGTTCTGGCTGTTGGCGCAACAGCCCGAGGTGAACGATCCCGCGGAACCGGTGGAATTTCCGGCGGTACGCGAAGGCGTTCGGTTCAACGGCGTGCGGTTCGGCTATGCGCCGGAAACGCCGGTTCTCCGCGGCTTCGAGTTCGCCGCGCGGACCGGCGAGGTGACCGCGCTCGTCGGCGAGTCGGGGAGCGGCAAATCCACCGCGATGGCCCTCCTCCTGCGGCTGTTCGACCCGGACGAGGGCAGCGTTGCCATCGACGGCGTCGACTTGCGGTCGGTTCGCGTCGTCGACCTCCGCGGGCGCGTCGCCATCGCCCTGCAGGAGAACGTGCTCTTCCCCACGTCCATCGCCGACAACCTGCGCTACGCGACCCCCGGGGCTACCGACGCCCAGCTTCGCGAAGCGACCGACGTGGCCTGCGCAACGCAATTCATCGAGGCGCTGCCCGACGGGTTCGAGACCGTGCTCGGCGTCGGCGGCGCGTTGCTGTCGACCGGGCAGAAGCAGCGGCTGTCCATCGCCCGGGCGCTGGTGCGCGGCGCGCCCGTGCTGGTGCTGGACGAGCCGACGGCTTCCCTGGATGCCGAGACCGAGCGGCAGGTCTTCGCGAACTTGAGAACCTGGGCGGTGGGTCGCGTCGTCATCGTGATCACCCATCGGATGTCCACCATCCGAACCGCCGACCGGATCGCCGTGCTCGCCGACGGTGTCGTGGCGGAGTCCGGCACGCACGACGAACTCGTGGGGCACTCCGGCCATTACCGCGATCTCGTGGCCGCCGCCGAGGCGACCCATGGCTGAGCACTACCACGACCGTCTCGACGTCCGGACGGCGCTGACCGGCGGCGACGTCATTGGGCTCTTCCGACGGGCTCTCGGCTACCTCTGGCCGCAACGCCGTCTGTTCGCGGCGCGCGTGGGACTCATGGTGCTGATCTACGGGCTGGGCTTGCCGCTGCCGTGGTTCCTTAAGGTCCTGATCGACCACGGGGTCATGCAGCAGCCGATTCCGCCGGACGGTGAAGGTCTCCTGTACCCGTTCTTCATGACCGGGTTTCTCGACTCGGCCGCGGGCATGGATCCGCTCGCGGTCACCCTCTACGCCTTGGTCGTCCTGGCCGTGATGTTCCTGTTCGTCGGCTATTCCGGGAACACGTTGCTTGAGGCGAACCTGGCCGAGGGTGCGGACGTTGCCACGCGATCCGAGAACAAGATCAGTGCCGGGTTCAGTGCCGCCCGCGGGCTTGTCGGCCTGCTCGACCTGTGCCTCGCCATCCGCCTGTCCCAGCGCATCACCCATCACGTGCGCGGCGAACTGTTCTCGCGCCTGTCGCGCCAGCCCTTGACGAGCCTCAACCTGCAACGCTCCGGCGATGCCATGTTCCGGGTGATGCACGACGCGCCGTCCATCGCGGGCATCTGCTATGCGCTGACGCTGAGTCCGCTCGCCATGGTCGTCAGTGTCGCTGCCAATCTCTGGATTCTGACCGCCGTCTACGGCGGCGTTGCACCCGAGTTGGTGTGGATCGGCTTTTCTGCGGTCGGCCTGACCCTGGTGGCGACATCGCCGCTGGCCCGGTGGGCACGGCGCGTGAGCCAAGCGAGCCGCGCCTCGGGCAGCGCCACGACGGACGAGTTGGAGGAGGGATTCAGGAACGTGGCGGCGGTGCAGAGCCTCGGCGGCAGCGAACGCCAGCGCGAGCAGTTCGCCGCGGCGAGCCGGGAGTCCTTCCGCCAGAGCCTGCTCTTGGTCTGGGTGGCGAACGCGGTGGAGTGGATCGCAGAGAACGTCCACCTCGTCTTCGCGACCGCGGGCTTCTGGGTGATCTTCAGCGGCATCGTCCGCGGCGAACTCACCCTTGGCGACACCCCGGTAGTGATCCGCATGTACAGCCTGCTCTACGAGACCGCCATGCAGTTCGGCCGCATCTGGATCGACCAGCAGGACAACGCGGCGGCCACCCGGCGGGTGTTCTTCTCCATGGACCACGAGGCCGAGTCGGCGGCGGCGTCTCGACCCGAGACGGAAATCCAATGGTCCGACCCGCTCACGTTGCGGTTCGAGAGCGTGGGCTTCCGCTACCCAGACGGGCGCCGGGCTCTCGATGGGGTCAGCTTCGATGCCACCACCGGCCAGACCTTGGCAATCGTCGGGCCGAGCGGTGCCGGCAAGACGACGCTCGCCCAGATGATTCCCAAGTTCCTACAGCCTGGCGACGGTCGGATCACGTTGAACGACGTCGATGTCGCCGAACTGGACACGACGACCCTACGGCGCAACGTGGCCTACGTCTTCCAGGAACACCAACTGTTGACCGACACCGTCGCTGCGAACCTGCGCATCGCCTACCCTGAAGCCGGCATCGCCGAGATGGAGTCTGTCTGCCGGGTTGCCGGTGCCCTCGACTTCGTCCGCGCCATGCCCGATGGACTCGCCACGAGAATCGGCCGCGGCGGCGGCGCGTTGTCGACGGGCCAGAAACAACGCCTCTCTATCGCGCGCGGCCTCTTGCGGGGCGCGCCGATCCTGATCCTGGACGAACCCACAGCCGCCCTCGATCCGGAGACGGAACGGGCCTTGCTGGACTCCCTGTCCGCTTCCCGCCAGGACCGTCTGACCATCGTCATCGCCCACCGGCTGTCAACCATCGAACGCGCCGACCACATCGTCTACGTCGACCAAGGACGCGTCGTCGAGACCGGCACCCACGCCGACCTGATGGCCAACCCCAACAGCGCCTACAGACAGTTCGTAGCCGGTGCACGGACATGACGGTACGCGGACGTCCACGTCCGCATCCCAAGTGATCCACGGCGTCCCGCTCACATCAGGAAATACCCGCAAAAACCCCGTGCATTTTTGCGTTTGTACGAATCCGGACATCTAGGCAATTTTTGCGCGGAGCAAGTCCGCCGAGCACATTGGGTCGCTGAAGGACGCGGCTCATGTCGATCAGTCGCCATTCCGGCAGGTGTCCCTCGAAACCGGCCGAAGAAGCGATCCCCGACATGCAGTCGCCGTCCTCTCCTCGGACGACTGGCAGCCTCTGGTGCCACGTCGTTCGGCGCACTACGCCATTCATCAATAGTCCGGTACAAGGATCCTGCCAAGCATGAACCGCACATTGTTGACCACGGTCTGCGCTGTCTCTCTCGCCGCCGCGTGCGCCGCGGCAGGCCAGACCGGAGAGGAAAGCAGCAAGCTCGTGTCGGTCTCCGGCGTCTCCTCTGGCGCCTACATGGCTACCCAACTGCAGGTCGCTTTCTCAGACACGTTCATGGGCGTGGGCTCCATTGCCGGCGGACCGTACTACTGCGCCGAAGACATGACCGACATCACGGCCATCAAGGCCAAGTGCATGGCTGGACTCGGCATTGTCCCCGGCGACTACGAGCCTTACCGAGACAAGGCCATCGAATTGGCGAAAGACGGTCAGATCGACCCCGTTTCGAGCTTGGGCAAGACTAGGGCTTTCATCTTCAACTCCATTGAGGATCAGGTAATCAATCCTGGGTTGGGCTACTTGTCCGTGTTGTTCTTTCAGTATTTTTCGGACGATCCCGGGAACGACGTCGCGGCCTGGAACGCCATCCCTGGCTACGCGGGCTATACCGTTGCACACGGTCTGCCGACAGCCAACGCGAAATTCGACGCCTACCTGGACGAGACCGATCGCGGCTTCCCATGCGCGCCCGCCAACTCGCAGCAATACCCTTGGTTTCCGAACCCGTTCTATCGCGGCAATGATCCGTGGATCTACCACTGCCCGTATCCCAACGAGTACGCCCCGGTGATCGAGGGATATTCCCTGGCCAAGGAGATGCTCGACCACATCTACGGGGACATCGAGGATCCCGTCGAACCGAAAGGCACGATCAAGGCGTACGATCAGCTCGACTTCGTCCACGACCCGAGGATCAAGACCGTGGACGACCTCAAGAAGCACGGAATCGGCGAGAAGATGTACGCCTACATGCCGAGCACTTGCCAGGACGACCCATCGAAGTGCGACAAGCTGCATGTGGCGCTGCACGGCTGTCAGCAGTTTCCCGAATGGTCCTTCGTCGGCAAGGCGGGCAGCGAGAAGGCTGGCCAGCAGATCACCTTTGGCGATCTCTTCTACAACGGTCCCTACAACGGAATCGCCGAGGCGAACGGGATCATCATGCTGTACCCGCAAGCCCACAACATCGGGACCGCGCAGGACGACGTCAATCCGTACGGGTGCTGGGAATTCTGGCCTTTCTTTGATGAGGACAAGGACAACTACTACACGCAAGCCGGCGTCGAAATGCAGATGGTCAAGAACATGGTTGACACTTTCGCGACAGCCCGCGCGCAAGAAGCAGCAGTCCCCACGGTTCGCTAGACACCGGCAGGGCCTCCGTCGACCGCTTATCGAGACACGCAAAATCAACGGCCACTATTGCGGCAAGTATTGCCGTTGATTCGACTCCCTGCGGCGTCAAGCTCTAGCTGCCCGGCGCCGATTTGACGATCTGGCCGAGGGCGATTGCAACCACCACGGGAGAGACCAATGAGACCCTCCGGCTGCGTCACCATCACCGTACTATTGACTCTGGCCGTTGGGCCGCAGCCCGCGGTGGCGGCCACCGACGAAGCCGCTACGATCGAGGAGATCGTCGTCACCGCCCGCAAGCGCGAAGAGGGTCTGCTCGACACGCCCCTGTCGGTCAGTGCACTGACGGCCGCCGACCTCGCCCGACGGCAAGTGGACGACCTCGGCGACCTCACCGGCATCGTCCCCAATCTCGCGCTGAACATGGGCGACGCCGCCAACGCCGTCGTCTACGTCCGCGGCGTGGGGCAACGCGACTCCCTCTCGTTCGCCGACCCCGGCGTCGGCATCTATCTCGACGATGTCTACCTCGGCCGCGCCCAGGGCGCTTTTCTCGATGTGATCGACGTGGATCGCATCGAGGTTCTGCGAGGACCGCAAGGGACGCTGTACGGTCGCAACACCATCGGCGGGGCCGTGAAATACGTCTCGGCCGCGCCGTCGGCGACGCCCCTTGTCGACATCGAGGCCGGGCTCGGCAACTACAGCGAACGCCTTGTCAGAGGCGTCGTGAGCGGTCCGATGGCGGACGACGGCAGCCTGCTCGGACGTCTGACGATCGCCTGGAGCGGACACGACGGCTACGCGGAGAACGTCCATGCCCAGGCCGGGGCCACCGATGGCGACCGCGACAGCCTGGCTTGGCGAGCGCAGCTCAACTACGCCCCCGGCGACGCCTGGGAAGCGCACCTGGCCATCGACCGCTCCGTCAGCGACCCGAGCCGTTCCATAACGCCGGCGCGGGTGACCGTCGGCCCGACGTTGGTCGCGGCGACGGCGACCAAGCCACCCGCGTCCGACGCGTTCGCGGTCGAAGCGGACTTCAACGATGTGGAGCGATTGACCGTTCAAGGCGCGAGCCTGGTCCTGCGCCGCACGCTAAGCCCGAGTGTCGACGTCAAGTCGATCACGGCCTACCGGACGGTGGCACACCAGACCCACATCGATCTCGACGGTACGGGCTTTCCCGTTTTCGGCGTGCTGGTGGACCAAGACCAGGCGCAGTTCAGCCAGGAGGTGCAACTGGCCTTCGCGCCTGGCGATGCGCTGAGCGGTCTGATCGGCGCGTACTGGTTCTCGGAGACCGACGTGACGCCGGACGGCATCCGCAACGCCGAACCCATCGACTTCGCGTTCGGCGGCGGATTCTTCCTGCCGTACAACACCGTCAGCGAGAACGATCAGCGGATCGATGCCGCGGCGGTCTTCGGCGAACTGTCGTGGCCGGTCGGCGAGCGCGTCGAACTCACGGCGGGTCTGCGCTACACCGACGAGACGCGGCACCTGAAGCGCAAGGCGTGCCAGGCGTTCAGCCCCGCCCCACTCGACATCGATGCCTGCACTCCCGGGGTGGGATCGCTGAATCCGTTCGCGCTGCGTCTCGATCTCGAAGACAGCTTCGATGCGCTGACACCGAAGCTCGGCATCGCCTACACCACGGAATCGGCAGGCCTCGTCTATCTGAACTGGGCGCGCGGCTTCAAGAGCGGCGGCTTCGATGGACGCATCGGCTACAACGGCGCCTCGTCGCCGGAGGCCGTGGATACGCAGGCCGAGCCCTACGATCCCGAGTTCGCCGACACCTACGAGGTCGGCTGGAAAGTCGGCGGGTCAGACGGCTCCTGGCGGCTGAGCGCGGCGGCGTTCGTCAACGACTACACGGATCTTCAGCTCAGCAGCTTCTCCGCGACGCCGAGCGGCGGCTTCGCGACCGTGTTCACGAACGCCGGCAAGGCCGAGGCGCGCGGGCTTGAACTCGAGGCGATGATGCGTCCGACACCGAGGCTGCTGCTGAGTGCGAGCCTCGGGTTGCTGAACGCCGAGTACCAGGAGTTCATCGACGCGACGCAACGCGATGTCGCGGACGAGCGCACACCCATTCACGCGCCGGACCAGACCGGCAGTCTCGCCGCGCAGTACGAAGTGCCGACTGGTTTCGGGCGCATTCTTCTCGCCTGGGACATGACCTGGCGCTCCGACTACTTCGTCGAGGTCAACAACCATCCCGCACTGGCCCAGGGCGGCTACGGGCTGCACAACGTCGCCGTTGCGCTTGAAGACGAGGAGGACCGCTGGACGGTGTCCCTGGGCGTCCGCAACGCGACCGACGAGACCTACATCACGCACGGCTTCGACCTCACCGCCTTCCCGGGCGTCGGGCTCGCCTACCATGGTGCGCCGCGGACGGTTCGCGCGACGGCAAGCTACCGTTTCCGCTGAGAGCGCCGTGACGGACTCGCAGCGAAGCAGCGCCGCCGGATCGCCTGCCGCGACCCGCGTGGTGCCTACGCCGGGCATCGACGTGGCCGTGCGCACGGTTGGCGACGGCGCTCTGCCGCCGGTGGTGTTCATCCACGGCAACCTGTCCTCGTCGGTTTTCTGGGAGTCCACGATGGCCGCCTTAGGGGACGAGTTCCATTGCGTGGCACCGGACCTGCGCGGCTTCGGCGATACCCAAGCGCTCGCGATCAGCGCGCGTACGGGTTTGGACGACATGGCGGGCGACGTGCTGGGCGTCTGCGACGCATTAGGGCTCGAACATCCTCACTTGGTCGGACACAGCATGGGCGGCGGCGTAGCGATGAAGATGCTGCTCGCGCGACCTGGTGCATTCGCCAGCGTCACGCTGGTCGCACCGATCTCGCCGTTCGGCTACGGCGGCACCAAGGACAAGCGCGGCCAATCTTGCTTCGCGGACGGCGCGGGGGCTGGCGCCGGCGCGGTCGATGCGGACTTCGTCGCGGGGCTTGCCGCCGGGAACCGGGGTCGCGATGACGCCACGGGGCCGCGGGCCGTGATGGAACAGCTCTACTTCAAGCCGCCCTTCGTGCCGGACGCCGTGGAGGGGCTGCTGGACGGGATGTTGAGTACGCGCATCGGCGACGAGTGGTATCCGGGCAACGTCGCACCGTCGGACAACTGGCCGGGCTTCGCGCCGGGCGACTCAGGGCTGGTGAACGCCATGTCGGGACGCTACTTCGATGCCTCGGGCATCGCAGAAACCACGCCCAAGCCGCCGATCCTCTGGCTGCGCGGGGCGGACGACGCGATCATCAGCGACCGAAGCGTGCTGGACGTCGCCAACCAGGGCGCACTCGGCAATGTGCCCGGATGGCCCGGGATGGACCGCTGCCCGCCCCAGCCGATGATTCGCCAGACGCGCGCCGTACTAGCCGAATACTCGGCCCGCGGCGGCCGGGTCACGGACCGGGTCATTGGCGACTGCGGGCATACGCCGTTCATCGAGAAGCCCCACGAGTTCAGGCGCCTCCTTACCGGCTTTCTGCGCGCGAATCAGCCGCGAGGCTGACGAGGCCCTCCAACAGACGCTGAAGCTGCGCCAGCGTGCGCCCGAAGTGGCCCACGAGGTGACCCTCCAGGGTGGGTGTCGGCAACACCAGCGTCGTGCGCATGTCCGCGGCACTCTTGCGCCTCTCGAGGAGCTTGCGCGTGATGGCGATGACGACGCGGTTCTCCCGCGTTCGGTTCGAGCCGACGCGCATGGTTTGGCATGCTTCGCCCATGGTGAGCGGCTGGCCGGCCCACCACGCCTCCAGGCAGTGTACGAACGGGTGCCAATACTCCTCGGTGTGGAAACGGTTGCCGAGCGTTTCGTTCCAGTCGTCGGTGTAGTCAACCAGGAACCGAGCCCACGGCACCAAGTAGACCTTCTCGTTCGAGAGCCCGCCCGACTCCAGTGCCACGGCCAAGGCGTCCGCGTCGGCCGCCAAGCCGCCCTCGTGCGCGAAGCGCGACGCTTGGATCAGGCTTCTTCGGAGATGGGCGCCGACCACGCGTTGCATGTCGGCTGTCGGCAAGACGCATGTCTGGCGCCGGTCGGCGGGATTCTTCGCCTTCTCCAGCCAACGCGCGTCGAACAGGCGACGCAGCCGGTTTTCGCGCGTGCGCGCTGAACCGGTCTTCATGCAGTCGCATGCATCGCCGATGTAGAGCGGCTCGTCCCGCCAGTACCGCACCATGGCGATCACCAGCAGGTACCAGTACTCCTGGTTGAAATAGTCGCGACCGATGTCGTCGTACCAGACCTCGCCGTAGGACTCCATGTGGTGCATCCACGCGACGAGGACGTCTCTGCCGAAATTCGGCGCGGTGCTTGCCGGGGCTCCGATCACCCCCTCGACGGACGCCATCATCGAGCCCCAAGTTGCGGACCCGGGTGGTGCCGCGAGGCGCGACGCAATAGCCGGGAGGCTGCGGGAGGGCAGCAGACAACAACGGACACCTGGAACCCCAACTCCACGCCGACGCGGGCATGACGGACAGTCGATCTTACCCGAAGTGGATCTGACAGCAGGCCGGAACGGCCTTGTGCGAAGCTTGACGGTACGCTGGGGTAACACGTGGCAGATCGCGACTCGGTTGAGAAATGGTTGAGCACCGTCGGGTGGCGGCCCTGGTGCCAACGGCGTTGGCGGTCTTCGTGCTGGCCGCCTGCGCAACGCACACCCCCACGCCCGCACCGGAGACTCCGCCCAGCATGAACGCGTACGGTTTCCAGGAATACGCGCTTGCGATCGTCAGGAACGACGTCGCGGCCGTGAAGTCCGCCCTCGCCGGCGGGGCCGATGCCGACCCGCGAGATGCGGAACAAGGAAGCACGCCGCTGATCTTCGCGGCCCTTTTTGGCCGCGCTGAGATCGCCAACCTGCTGATCGCCGCAGGGGCCGATGTCCATGCCACGGACTACAACGGCGTCGACGCAGTGACCTTGGCGGAACTCGATTGGCAGTCCACCGAAACCATCGCGAAGGCATTCGGGGTCCCGCTCCTCGACCCGGACGCGATGAAGCAAGGCAAGGCCGAGATCGCCAAGCTACTCCGCGCCAAGAAGTAGCTTGGTGCGCGGACGTCCTCGTCCGCATTCACGGCAAGCCAAAACACCGGTGTGCGATTTGCCACGCACGGTCGAACGTCCGCCGTCGTACACCTATGCTCCGTTGACACAGGCCTCCTGCAACACCATGATTCAGCATGAAATAACAAGGAAAAAGGCCAGTGCCATGGCAGCAGCGCAACCGAAAACGAGCCCCGCCTTGGCACCACAAGGGCTGGCGACGGAGGCCGCTCCACAACCGGTGCGCCCGGCACAGCAATCCCACGACACGAAGCCGTCAGAACAGGAAGAAAGGGCACAGGCAATGGAAATCACCGAGATGTTCGAGATCCTCCGTGGCGACATCCGGGGCGTGAACACGCGCATCGAGAGACTCGAGGAGAAAGTCGACGAGCGGTTCGTACGGTTCGAGGAGAAGGTCGACGAGCGGCTGGTGCGGTTCGAGGAGCAGGTCCACGCCCGCCTCCTGCAAAACGAGGACAAACTCGAGCGCCGCATCACCGAGGTCAAGGCGGATCTGGGCCAGCGAGTCAGCGACGTCCGAACTGATCTGGGCAAACGTCTAGACGCCGTGAACGAGCGGATCGACGAGGTTCGCGTCGACATCCGAGACGCCTCTAGTCGCCGAGTGCAAGCTTGGACCGCGGCCGTAGGCTCGGCCACAGCGTTGGCAGTCGCCAGCACCTTCGTCCTACAGCTCTACCTCGTCCTGCGGTGAGATGTACCGACTGTGGCGCTAGCCGTCGTGTAAGTAGGGTAGGAGGTTGGGTCGGCGAGGACGGTCATGCCTGCGCGGGCATCGAGCGGGTCGATCAGGCCGCCGACGTCGTCCAGATCGATGCGCGGGCGAAGGCCCATTGATCTGGCTTCGACGACATTACGCGCCAATCAGTGGAAGCGCTTCCGCCGCGGCGGCAGCCGACAGCGCACCGTCCAAGGTCGCGAGCGGGGCATCAGTCCGGATTGCCAGTTCTAGGTACAGCGCGTCGTAGACCGATAGACGGCGTGCGCGCGCTAGCGCGAAGGCCGCGTCGAAGTCCGGTTCGGAGTCCGGTTGCACGGGCAACGCGTCGACACGCCGCAGACAGTCGTCTACGTCCGTTGGGCTGATCCGTCCCCGTCGCTCCGCGCCCAAGAGAGCGCTCCTAACCTCTACATGCCAAACCTGCGGCACCAGGGCCGCCTCAACCTCCAGCCGATCCACCGCCGCACCGGCGCGCGGGTCGTCTTCGTCATCGAGCAGCCAAGCGACCACTACGGACGCGTCGAGCACGAAGCTCACCAGCGGCGACCCTCATGCATCAAGGCGAGGATCTCTGCGGTCGTCAGCCCCACGGGTGGCCGCCGCCGACGCCAGGCTCGCAGCCGTTCAACCGCCGTCTTCCGAGCGTTGTCGTCGCTGGCCCCGGGCGGGGACAGGTGTGCAACCGTCTTGCCGTGGCGGGTGATCGCAACGGTCTCCCCGTGCTCCACTGCCCGCAGCAGCTCTGCCAAGTGTGCCTTGGCGTCGGTTGCTGCAATCGCGCGCATCTCTTTCTAACCAGTTATTCTGACCGGGCAGAATAACAGAATAAGCGGGCCTCAGTCACCCACGCGACGATGTTCCGGGTTTCGTAGAGGCCGGCACACCAAGGCGGCCATCTCACCCCAGCAGGTCCTTTTGCCGGGCGACGTAACGCACAGGCTTCGCGACCTTCTCCAACACACGCTCCTGAACAAGCCGTCCGATCCAGGCGGCGGCCGTCGGCTTCGTCACACCTAGGGCCTCCGCGATCACCTTGGCTTCCTTCGGTTCCGCACAGAGAACGCCCGCCAGCAACCGAACCACTTGGTACAGTTCTTCGGCAGGATCCACGGCGACGCCCTGGCCTTCCGGCGGGAGCCCGCGCGTCGGCGTGTCGACCTGGCCCGAAACCGAAGCCTCGGCCTCAAGGGAGTCTGCGAGTCGATCTGCGCCTGTGCGGTCCAACTCCATCTGCCCACCACCGGTCGATTTTCTCGGCGCGTCGTCGCTTGGACCTGACTCGGACTCCACATCATGACCGGCGATCGCAAACACGAGATCGTCGACGTCCGCCAACCACCGACCGCCTTGTTCGACAAGCCTAGCGTTGCCGGAGTCCGGGGCGTCGGTCTCCTTGACCGCGAGCGGCACCCATCCCTGCCGCAGGTTCTCGACGGCGCCGTTCCACGTGCCGCCGCTATCGGGTGTGCTGCTGACGACGATGGCGTCCTGTGCCATGCAATAGATGTACTTGTTGCGCGCCATGGCATTGCCGACCTGGAAGCGTGCCTCCGGGTTGAACGGCGAGACCAGGGCTAGATCCCCGGACATGAGGTGCTTTCGGTACTTTGACGACGTCGCGGAGCGGAGCAGGCCGTCAGCCAGGACGCCAATGGCAGTGCCTTCAGCATGGAGCGCACCGCGCATCGCCGCCTGATCCACGCCCGCCGCACCGCCGGAGACGACCAGCCTTCCGCATCCAGCGGCCCTTTGGCCCACGCGCTCGGCAAAGTCGATATCGGCGTCACTAGCACGCCTGGAGCCGACCACGGCGACACCGTTCCCGTTGAGCAGGTTCCTGTTGCCACAGCCGAAAAGGATCGCTGGCGTCGTCCGCCCCAGGCGCTGCTTCAGTCGGGTCGGGTAGTCGGGGTCCGATCGCGTCAGCACCCACAGTCCGCCTCGCTGCCACTTCTCCAACGCGAATCCGAGCGCCGCCCCCCGGTTCAGCAATGCTTGGACGCGCTCAACCGTCACCTTGGGGTGTTCCCAGTTTCCTAACAGACCCGAGAGATCGGGCTTCAGCAGGTCGTCCGGCGCAAGCGCGTTGTCCTTAAGCCAACCCGCGAACGCACCCCATTCCGTCGGTGTCAGCGGACGTGTGGTATTGGCGTCGGACTTGCCGAACGAGACCGTGAGCAGCATGACCGCTTCTGCCTGGCGACTCACATCCATGTCAGCCTCCTGCGCTCGCGGAGGCGAGCGCGAACGGCACCACCGCCGAGCAGCCGGCTTGCCGGAGCAACGCTGCGACCACCGTCAACGTCCAGTTTGAGTCCACAACGTCATCCACCAAAAGGGCCGCCCCCTCACGAATTGGACCTTCAACGGCGAAAACGCCGTCGAGATTATGGCACTGGTGGAATCTGTTCTCCTGTTCCTTCTGTGGGGCGTTGTCCCGCACCTTGGCCACCGCCGGGACGAAGGGTAGCTTCAACGCGTGTGCGAGTCGTCCAGCGAAGTCGGGGACCAGCGTCGGATGGCGATTCGAAGGCACGCAAGTGATCCAGGCCGGTCCTGGGTCCGGTTGCCAACGCTCCAAGATCATCTCGGTGGCCGCGTCGACGAGGGCGTCCGTGAAACGCCCGTTGCCCTTGTCGCGTGCCACCACTGTTCCCCATCCGGCATCGCCCCATCGGGAGAGCACCCGCCCGGGCTCCGCGCGGAGCTCCGTGGGGAGGTTGCCTGACCAGCCGTATGCGGGAAACGAATCCTTCGCGACCTGTCTATTGCACGTCAACGGCATCTCGGCCTGGCGGAGAAACCGGGTGGCGGCGATCCCCGTTTCCCTGGAAATCGCCAACTCGACGATGGGGTTTCCCAAGCAGCGTCCGCATCGTCCGCAAGGTTTCGGATCCGGGTCGTCCAGGGTTTCCGCCAGGAACTGCATCAAGCACCCCTGTTCGTCGATGTAGGACTGGACTTCCTGCCACTCCAACTCCCTTTGCGCCGTCAGCCGGGCAATACGCTCGGTATCGAGCTGATAGGGGACGGCCGTTCTCCGCCATCTTGCGCGGTCCCGAAGAATCGGTGCAGGGTTGTCCACGGACAGGATCTTGAGCACCTTCTCGATCTGGCCGTAGCGAAGGTTCAACGACCGCTCAAGGTCTCGAATGCCCATGCCCTCCTCGCTATCTTCGAGGGCGCGGAGAACCGCCTTTACCCACGCCTCCTCGGGAAACGCGGTTCGCCTGAAGTACTCGTGGATCTGCGCATCCTCGACGCCCGACATGAGCACGCCGACCGCCTTCGCAATCCCACGTCCCGCACGCCCCACCTGCTGGTAGTAGGCGATGATCGAACCCGGCGCCTGGTAGTGCACCACGAAGCCGAGGTCCGGCTTGTCGTAGCCCATGCCCAGAGCCGTCGTTGCGACCAGCGCCTTCACTTCGTTTTGGTCGAGAGCGAGTTCCAAGCGCTGACGGTACGCGTTCGAGTCGGCGAAGCGCTTGTCCTCGACGTTGGCATGGTACGGGCGAACGAGGATGCCGCGGCTGTTCAACCACTCGGACACCTGCTCCGTGTCCCGCACTGTCAGCGTGTAGATGATGCCCGTGCCGGGGAGTTCGTTGATGTGGTCCGCGAGCCAAGCGAGACGCTCGGCCTGCGTCGAAAGGCGGATCATCTGCAGATGCAGACTGTCGCGCATCAGTTGTCCTCGTTGGACCGTGAGCTCGCCGAGTTGGTGCCGGACGTCGTCAATGACGCGGTCGTTTGCCGTTGCGGTCGTGCCGACGATCGGCAGGTTCGCAGGCATTCGCCGCAGCACGCTGGCAAGCCGTCGGTAGTCCGGCCGGAAGTCGTGGCCCCAGTCCGATATGCAGTGGGCCTCGTCCACCACCAGGAGTCCTATGCGTTCCGCAAGCGGGAGCAGCAGTTCCTCCATGAACCTCTCGTTCGCCAGGCGTTCCGGCGAAATCAACAGGGCGTCTGCTTCATCCGCCAACACCGCACGTCGCAGTTCCGGCCACTCCGAGCTGTTGGTGGAGTTGATGCTGACCGCACGCACGCCCATCCGTTCGGCTGCCGCGACCTGATTGCGCATCAGGGCCAGCAAGGGAGACACGATCAGGGTCGCCCCGAGACCTCTGTCGCGAAGCATCCGTGTGGCAACGAAGTAGACGGCACTCTTTCCCCAGCCCGTTCGCTGGACCAACAGCAACCGTTCGCGGCGGTTGACCAAGGCATCGATGGCCTCCCACTGTCCATCACGGAAGTCGGCTTCGGCGTTGCCGAGCAGGCGCCTCAGTAGCGCCAGCGCTTCGGGTCGATTGGTCATTGGACTCCTGCGTCAGCACTTGCATGCTGTTCCCTTGCAGGGGCCATCTTAAACGGGTCGGCATCGTGCAACGTCATTGTGCGGACGGGGACGTTCGCGTCCGCTATTCGGCTTTGCACAAACGTCCATTACGGGCGGGGACGCCCACGTACCTCAAGCCGACGCGCGTTCCCTACCCGAGTCCAGCCCCTTGCGGATCTCCCGATACGCCGCCTCGTCCAGTTTGAACCTGGAGAACAGCGCGGCCCCCACGATGTAGCAGATCAGCGGGAACATCCCATAGAGCCCCACCATCCACACTTGCGTGGTCATCGTCTGCTCCTCGTTCGGCACGAACCCGGAGAGGTCCAGCACGAAGCCCGTCAGCGCCAGCATGATGCCGAACGCGCTCTTGTAGACGAAGTTCCAGGCCGCGAAGTAGGAGCCCTCCTTGCGCTCGCCCGTCCGGTGTTCGTCGTAGTCGATGACGTCGCCCTGGACCGAGGGGCCGACGGTACCGCCGCAGCCCGCGGCGATCCCGGCGAACACCGCGAGGATGAACATCAGCGGCAGGCGGAAGTCCATGTCGATGAACGGCAGCGCGAACATGCCGCCGAACGAGAACCCGGTGAGGAGCATCGAGAACATCCACAGGCGGACCTTGCCGAGGCGGCGCGACAGCGGAATCCACAGCGGCACGGAACCGGCGGACGGGACCATGTAGGCGAGGATCACGAGCGGCGCCATGGCCGGGGCGCCGACGACGTACTGCGCGACGTACAACGTCAGCACGCCGATGGCCGCCGAGCCGATGTTCTCGATCAGCGTGACGATGATGAGCAGCCGGGCGTGCTCGTTGCGCCAGACGTCAGCGAAGGCCTTCAGGGGATTGTCGGAGACGCGGCCTTGGAACTCCGGCCGCTCGCGCAACCGCGTCACCGCGAACAGGATCATCACGCCCATCACCAGGCAGGCTGGCAGCGATAGTTCCAGCGCCCGTGCGCGAGCGGCCTCCGGACCCTCCGCTTCCGCGCCGATCAGGAGTTGCATGGTGACGAGACACAGGATCGAGCCCGCCGTGTAGAACCCGTGGCGATAGCCGAAGAGGCGGCTGCGCTCGTGGTAGTTGGTGGAAAGTTCGGCCCCGAGCGACAGGTGCGGCACGAAGAACGCCGTCATCATCGAGTACCAGCCGATGATGGCAACGGCCATCCAGATCACGAGGCCGGTGCCGGACAGGCCGGCCGGTGGCGCGAAGATCATCACGAAGGCACCGGCGATCGGTACGACGCTGGCCACCATCCACGTTCGGCGACGTCCGAATCGGGAACGCGTCCGGTCCGAGAGATAGCCGACTAGCGGGTCGGAAACGGCGTCCCAGATGCGCGACGCACTGAAGATCAGGCCCATGACGAGCGGCGAGATCAAGAGCACGTCGGTGGAGAACTTCATCACATACAGGCCGACCAGCAAGTACATGTAGCCCGCACCGATGCCGGGTAGCCCGTAGGCGAAAACGGTGGTGCGTGGCAGGCGGTCCAATGTCCCCACCGCGGCCACGCCGTCGGCCCTTGCGCTGGCCTCGCTCACCGGAACCCGTACGCCTGGGCGGGGAGCCAGGTGGCGAGTGCTTCCCAGTTGAAGATGATGGCGAGGCCGACAAGCTGGATGACGATGAACGGCACGACGCCGCGGTAGATCACCTCGAGGTCGATCCCCGGCGGCGCAATGCCGCGCAGGTAGAAGAGCGCGCCGCCCACCGGCGGGGTCAGGAAGCTGGTCTGCAGGCACACGGCGAACATCACCGTGAACCAGACGGGGTCGAACTCCAGTGCCGCCACCACCGGGCCGACCAGCGGGAGGATGATGAGGGTCAGTTCCAGCCAGTCGAGGAAGAAGCCGAGCAGGAACGTGGCGATTAGGATGCAGATCACGATGCCGGTGGGGCCGAACGGCAGACCGAGCAGGGCCCGCTCGATCAGTTCGTCGCCGCCGAGCCCCCGCAGCACCAGCGTGAAACAGACGGCGCCCAGGATCGCCGCGAAGATGAAGGCCGTCGTACGCGAGGTCTCCTCCACCACTTCGGCCATCACTTTGCGGTTGAGCGAGCCCTTGACGGCCGCGAGCACCAGGGCACCCGCGGCGCCGACGCCGGCGGCTTCCGTGGGCGTCGCCAGGCCGAAGAAGATGCTGCCGAGGACGGCCAAGATGAGAAGTGCCGCCGGCACCACGGCCAGGAAGAGTTCCCACGCCGCGCGCAGGTCCATTCGCTCTGCGGGTACGGCCGGCGCATTGTCCGGCTTCAGCCAGCCGACGCCGAGCAGGTAGACGATGTACAGCCCGCCGAGCAGCATGCCGGGGAACAGCGCGCCGAGGAAGAGATCGCCCACGCTCATGGCCATGCGGTCGGCCATGACGACGAGCATGATGCTTGGCGGAATGAGGATGCCCAGCGTCCCGACCGCGCACACGGTGCCCGATGCCAAGTGCTTGTCGTAGCGGTTCTCCAGCATCACCGGCAGGCCCAGCAACCCGAGCAGCACGACGGACGCGCCGATGATCCCCGTGGAGGCGGCGAGCAGGACGCCGATGATGGTCACGGTGATCGCGAGACCGCCACGCACCGGGCCGAGCAGGCGTGCGAAGCCGGTCAGGAGGCTGCGCGCGATGCCGGAACGGTCGAGCAGCACACCCATGAAGATGAACATGGGCAAGGCCACCATCACCCAGTTCTCCATCACGTCCCAGATGCGGTCGACGGTCATCGACGTGTAGAACCAGTCGACGCTGGTGGGGATCGCGAAGTCCACCTCGAAGATGATGGCGAGCGCGGTGAAGACGATGGCGAGGCCGCCCAGGATCCAGGCGATGGGATAGCCGGTGAACACCAGGGCGATAAAGGCGACGATCATGGTCAGCGCCAGGGCTTCGGCGCCGGTCATTCGGTCTTACCCACTAGGAACGCCCACATGCGGCTCAGCCGTGACGCCACGGCGACCAGGAGCAGTACGAACGCGATCGGCAGCACGGCCTTCAACAGCCAGCGGAACGGCAGTCCGCCCGGCGACGGCGAGATCTCGGAGACGGCGAAGCTATGGGCCACGAAGGGCCAGCCGAACCACACCACCACGGCGATGAACGGGAGAAGGAGCAGCAGCGTGCCGTAGAACTCGATCCACACCTGCAGCCGCGGCCGCAGCTTGGTGGACACGAGGTCGATGCGGATGTGCGCGTCGACCCGGTACGCGTAGGCGATGGCGAGCATGAAGGCCAGCGCGTTGATGTGCCACTGCAGTTCCTCGAACTCGATGCGACCCTCGCCGAAGATGTAGCGCAGCATCACGTTGAAGACGATCACGACGAGGAGGACGACCCAGAGCCAGCTTGCCGCCTTGCCGATGGTGGAGAGGACGCCGTCGACGGCGCGGGAGAAGCGGGTCTCGGGTAGAGCAAGGCCGGTCGTGGGCATGCCCTCGGCGGAGGAGATCGCGTGGGCTAGCTCGTCGCCGGACCTCTGGTCGGCGTCCTCCGCGTCCGTCACTTGAAGTCCTTGGGCAGGTACGCGAGTCGCCGCCACTCTCGATTGAGAGCCTGGAACGCCCGCTGCGACTCGAGGACGGTGTTGAAGTCCGCGTCCTTTGCGGCCTCCTCGTCGAGGACGGCAATGGCGGCTTCCTTGAGCGTCTGCAGGAGGTCGTCGGACATGTAGCTCGCCGTGACGCCGATGTCCTCGAAGCTCGCGACCACCG
The DNA here is from genome assembly GCA_965203685.1 of Candidatus Azotimanducaceae bacterium. Lineage (GTDB taxonomy): Bacteria > Pseudomonadota > Gammaproteobacteria > Pseudomonadales > Azotimanducaceae > VXYL01. The sequence continues at coordinate 1,132,377 of OZ241908.1, read as the reverse complement.
GGCCTTGCAGGTACTCCGAAAGACCGAGGCTCCGGGCAACCGACGCCATGCAAACAGACCGGATCAGCTCCCGGTCCATTGGGGCGAGGTCGTTCCAGATGCCGAGATTGACGATCAGGTGCGAGGCGCTGAACGGTTGGTGCCAGCCGGGGAAGTAGTTGTACTTGGCGATGCGGTTGAAACCGAGCGCCTGGTCGGTGACGGGCTGTGCGAACTCCGTGGCATCGATGACGCCGGTCTCGAGCGCTTGGAAGATCTCGCCGGCCGGCAGCATCGTGATCGAGGCACCGACGCGCTCCATAACGCGGCCGCCAAGGCCGGCGAAGCGGATCTTGAGGCCGTTCAGGTCGTCGCTTGAGGTCAGCGGCTCGCGGAACCAGCCCGCGGTCTCGGGGCCGGAGATGCCGCAGAACACCGGCATGGTGTTGTGCTCGGCGTAGATCGCCTCGGCGAGTTGCTGACCCGTCGTCTCCCCGTCGCCGAAGAACCACCAGCCGATGTAAGCCCACGGGTCGAGGCCGAACGGCGTCGCGCCGAATAGCGGCGACGCCGGGATCTTGCCCTGGTCGTAGCCGAGCCAGGTGTAGCCGGCCTGCACCTTGCGGTCGCGCACGGCATCGCCGATGGCAAAGGCTGGGGCGAGTTCGCCGGGATCGTAGAGGTCGAAGCGGATGCCGCCGCCGGTGGCGTCGAGCATCGCCTCAGCCATCCACACGGGCGTCTCGCCGCTGCCAGGAAGGTTCCGCGGCGCGCTCAACGGGACTCGCCAGCGGATGCGCTCCGCGACCCCCGACTCCGACATCGCGGCCTCAACTTGCGGTGAAGCCGACCCCGGCGGCCGGATCGCCAGCGTGACGACCGCCCCCGCAACAAAGGCAGCCGCCGCGAAGACAAGCGTCGCGCGCGTGGAGAACATGCTACGTCGGTGCGCGGACGTCCCCGTCCGCACTCCTAGTGAAAGCCACTCCCACCCTCAAAGAATCGCGATCGGATTGATGATCATCTGCACCGCGCCCTTCACCTTCGCGTGGCCGAGCACGAACAGAAACTCGAACGCCTCGTCGCGAACCAGCGGCCCCGTGTTCATCGTCTCCAGGATGTAGATCCCGTTCTCCTTTAACAGCGTCACGTGACCCTGGAACGGCCGCGTCGGATCCGGAGGCGGAACGACGTCCACGCCCCAGGTGTCCGCCCCGACGGCCAGCACGTCCTTGCCCGCGAGATAGACCGCGACATCCTCGTGCTGTCCCGGCTCCGCGGCGACCCACTCGTCCGGGGCGGCGAGGAGCTTGGCGTCGGTCCAGCCGGTGTGGAACAGCACGACGCTGCCGGCCTCGACGGGCGTGCCCTGCTTGGCCTCGACTGCCTGCACATCCTCGACGGTGAAGAACTCCCCGGCTTCCATGCTCTCCACGCCAAAGTGGCCGGCCATGTCGAGCACGATGCCACGGGCGACGAGCGGCGGGACCTTCTCGATGCCGAGCTTGGTCAACCCGGTGATCCCGGCAAAGTCCACCGCGTGGTTGCAGTTGTAGTACATGCCGTCGGGACCGCCGATGTGGCCGAGCCCGTCGATCTGCGGACCGATGCCGAACCAGCCCTGGAAGACATCGTCGTTGTAGACCGCGTTCGGGAACGGGCGCGCGCCCTCCTGCTGGTTCGGCTGCACCACCTGCAGGCTCAGGCCCCGAGGCGGGAAAGCCGGCGTCGTGCTGTCGATCGTGATGCCGAGGCTGTAGACCTTGCCCTGGGTGACGAGCTTGGACGCGGCCAGGACGGAGGCCGCCGAGATCAGGTTGGCGGAGCCGATCTCGTCGTCGGCACCCCAGCGCGACGGTGCGCATTCTTCGTCCGCGGCTGCGCCGACGGCGACGAAGGCCGACAGCGCCAGTGCGCCGCCGAGCCGGACGGTCGTGTGGTTCATGGTGAGTACCCCTACCCGTCAATGTCGTCGGCATCGTGGCATATCGCGCGCACAATGTCGCGCATCGGGCTTGTGGTAGGTTGCCAGCATGCAAGACACGCCAGTTCCGCTGTCCATCATCCACGCCGAAGCGCTCTACCGACCGCGCCCGCCCGTTGCCTACCACGACGAAGGCTATCCCTTCGAGGACGCCAAGTTGTCGGAGAGCACTCTGCATGACGATGTCCTGACCGATTTCAGGAACGCCGCCACCGCGTTGGTGTTCGACCAGCCCGACGCCATGGTGCAACGGAACTTGCTGATGCTCTTCGAACAGGGCAACCCGACGGCGGCCGTCGAGCCCGACGTCACCGTGTCGCTCGGCGTCGGCCGGCACCCTAGGCTCTCCTACAAGCTCTGGGTCGAAGGCAAACCGCCGGACCTTGCGATCGAAGGACTGTCCGAGAAGACCTGGCGTCGAGACGTCGACGTCAAGCCGGCGCTGTACCAAGACCTGGGCGTCCGCGAGTTCTGGCAGGTCGACCCTCTCGGTCGGCTGTCGACCCCCATCGCCGGCTACCGCCTCAGCAAGGGCGTCTATAGGCGGATCCAACCGAGTGCCTCCGGGGCTTTGCGGAGCGAGGTGTTGTACGCGGAGCTTTCGTACGACCGCAAGGACATGCGCATTTTAGATCTGCGTACCGGCGAGCCGATCCCATCGCTCCTGCAGATCCTGCAGATGAACAGAGAGGCGAATCGGGAGCGCGATGAAGCGATCCGGGCGGGCGACGAGGCGAACCAGACACGAGAGGCTGAGCGTGCGGCATTCGAGGCCCGAATCGCCGAGTTGGAGGCCCAGCTCAAACGCGCCGACTGAAACACAACACGTCGGTCGCACCAGCGACCGATCTATGGAATGCTTGCGCGCTTGCCTTGTCTTCGGTGGGAAGGAATGGCACGCGGCATCGACGTCACGGGCCTTGAGAGGGGCGGCACCGTCGCGCACGGATCGAGGCGGATGCCCGGACGCCGGGCGAGCCCGTGATCGCCGAGGACTTCCTCGCCGCCATCGCCAAGGCGGATCGCGCCGACGCGCCCACGATGAGCGCGCGCCGGTTCGGCGAACTCATCCTGCGCGCCTGGCCGTTCATCCGGCCGATGCTCATGCACATCATCACCCTCTTGACAATCAACGCGGTGACCGCCGTGTTCATCGTCGCCTTGGCGGCGGTCGCGGGCGATCTGCTGATGAACAAGGTCCTGGTCGGCGAACGCCTGCAGCCGTTGCAGGCCGTGCTGCTCAACGTCGGCGAGGAGTACGTCACCACCGAGGCGGAGGACGAAGACCTCATGACCGTCGAGCAGCGCAGGATCGTGCGCGACCGGCTGCTCATCTGGTTCGGCATCGGGGGCCTCGTGTTCCTCGGAGGCCTAGCGACCCTGCCCTACTACGAGGCCTTCATCCGCCACAACATCAACCAGAACTTGCGCGTGGCGATGGTCGAACGGGCGGAACACCTGTCGCTCAAGTACCACAGCCACGCGCGGGTCGGGGATGCCGTGTTCCGCGTCTACCAGGACAGCGCGATGATCGTGAACCTCCTGCAAGAGGCGCTGCTCGGGCCGCTAACGACACTCTTCTGGATGGGGCTCGCGCTGGTGACCCTGTTCCTCCTCACGCCCGCCGTCGCCTTGGCGTGCATCGCGGTCGCTGTTCCTGTCGTTTGGTTGACCGCCAAGTACACGCCGCGGATCCGCCGCCGCGCGCGCGAGAACCGGCTGGCCAACAGCGACCTCACATCGCGCCTGCAGGAGTCGTTCGCCGCCATCAAGGTGGTCAAGGCGAACCGGGCCGAGCGGCGCATCCTTAGCCGTTTCGACGACGACTCGCACCGGGCTCTGAACGCGGCCTTCTTCCTGCGCTTGGAGATCGTGCTCTTGAGCGCGCTGGCCATGACGGTCGGCGGCGGTGTCGCCATCTTCGCCGAGTACGTGCTCGCTGGCTGGGTGCTCGAAGGCCGCGAGACGTATCTCGGTGCCGCGGCCGCGGTGTTGATCAGCTACACCGTGTGGAACCTAGGCGCCTTCAACTACGCCCGCGACCAGGTCGAGGAGGGCTTGGGCAACGGTCATTGGCTGATCCGCATCTGGTGCATGTCGCAGGATCTCTTCATCGGCCTCGAGCGCGCGTTCTTCCTGCTCGACCTCGAGCCCGACATCGTCGACGGCGACGATCCGAGCGCGTTCCCGGTGCCGCTGCACAACGTCACCTGCGAGGCGGTGCACTTCGCCTACGAGATGCGCGATGCCGAACCGTTCCCCGTGTTGCGCGGCGTCGACCTTGTCGCCCGTGCCGGCACCATCACCGCGATCGTCGGCGCTACCGGCTCCGGCAAGTCGACCCTCATGTCGATGATCCTGCGCCTCTACGACCCCGAGCGCGGGACGGTCCGCTTCAACGACATCGACCTCAAGGAGCTGCGCGTCGACGACATCCGGGCCAACACCGCCATCGCGCTGCAGAAGAACGTGCTGTTCGCCGGCACCGTGGCCGACAACATCGGCTACGCGGCCGACGGCAAGACGCTCGCCGACGTGGAAGCCGCGGCCAAGGTCGCCTGCGCGCACGAGTTCATCACGGCGATGGACAAAGGCTACAAGACCGAACTCGGCGAGCGCGGCGGCAAGCTGTCCACCGGGCAACGCCAGCGCTTGTCCATCGCCCGCGCGGTCGTACGCGATACCCCTATCCTGATCCTCGACGAGCCGACCGCCTCGTTGGACGCCGAGACCGAGCGAGAACTGCTCGGCAACCTCGCGGAGTGGGGTGCTGACAAGGTGGTGTTCCTCATCACGCACCGGCTGTCCACGATCAAGAATGCCGACCAGATCGCGTTCATCGACGAGGGGCGGATCGTCGAGAACGGCAGCCACGATGAGTTGATGGCGCGCCCCAACGGTCGCTACCGGAGCTTCGTGGAAGCCGAAACGGTCGGCCTGCAGGCGGCGGGATGAGCGAATCTGCTATCACGGAACCGGGCGCCGACGAGAGCCGCCGCGAAGCCCGCGAACGTCACCTGCGCTACGACGACCGTATCGATCTCGACACCCGGGTGTCGTCCCGCGAGGCCGCCGTTCTCATGGGACGCTCGCTCAGGCTCCTCGCCGAGGCCCGCGGACTGTTTGCGGCGAAGTTCCTGTTCAGCTTCGGCTTCATGGGGCCGTCGCTGCTGCTGCCCTGGCTCGGCAAGATCATCACGGACAACGTGCTGCTGCAACGTCCTTTCGGGGACACCGAGGTCCCCTACCCGCCGTTCATGGACCCGATCATCGCCGTCGTCGAGGGCATGGCCCCGATGGAGATCATGCTGACCTTGGCCGTGCTGCTCATGCTCATGCTGCTGATCTTCGGCACGCGGGCGGGCAGCTTCGAGGAGGTCGGCCTGTTCGCCGGCGCGGATGCCGCCACCCAGGGCGAGAACCAGATCAGCGCGGGGCGCAGTGGCGCAGGCGGTCTGTGGGGGATCGCCGAGTACATGGTCAACGTCCGTCTGACGCAACGCCTCGCGAACACCTTGCGCACGAGGCTTTTCGCGAGGCTGACGCGCCTGCCGATGACGACCCTCGACGACCAGCGCATCGGCGACTCGATCTATCGCGTGCTCTACGACACGCCGCAAGTACCCGAGATCTGCTACAAGCTGACCTTGGAGCCGACGTTCACGCTGCTCTGGGGCGCGGTCAACCTCTACCTGATCCAGTACACATACAGCGAGGTCGCACCGGAACTGGTGTGGATCGCCTGGTCGGCGTTTCCCCTCGCCTTCATCGTCACGTTCCCGGCGTCCGCCCTGGTGCGGCGCATGAACCAGACCAAGCGCGCAGCAGGCGCCGCGACAACAAATGCCATCGAAGAGACGATGGACAACGTCTACGCGGTGCAGAGCCTCGGGGGCATGCGCCGCGACGCCGAACGCTTCGCCGAGCGCAGTCGCGAGTCGTTCCTGCGCGAGCGGTTTGCCTTGGCGGTGGGCATCGGCCTGCTCGTCGTCGTCCTTGGCCTGATGATCGTGGCGGCGATCTACATCGTCCGCCTAGTGACCGACCAGATCATTGACGGACAGATGTCGCCGGGGGACTTCTTCGTCATCTTCGGCCTCGTGTGGGGCATCCTGGAGACCGCCACCGGGATCGGCGGCTTCTGGATCGTGCTGCAAGGACCCGTCGCGGCCGTGCGCCGGGTGTTCTTCTTCATGGACTACCCGGTGGACGAGGACCGAATCCAAGGGCCGAGACTTCAGAGGATCCGGCAAGGCGTCGAGTTTCGCGACGTCGAGTTCAGCTACCCGGACGGACGCCGGGCACTCTCCGAGGTCAACCTGGACCTCAAGGTGGGCGAGCTGGTGGCCGTCGTCGGCCCCACCGGCTCCGGCAAGACGAGCCTCGCCTACTTGATCCCGGCGTTCCTGCAGGCTACGGCCGGGCGCGTGCTCATCGACGGCCGCGACGTCACCGCGGTCGACCTCGACTCGCTGCGCAGCCAAGTGGCCTACGTCTTCCAGGAGCACGTCCTGTTGTCGGCGTCGATCCGCGACAACCTGCTGCTGGCCAAGCCGGATGCGAGCGACGACGACATCGTGCGTGCCTTGGAAGGCGCCGCCTGCATGGACTTCATCCGCGATCTGCCGGACGGCATCGACACGGTCCTCGGCCAATCGGGCGATACGCTCTCCGTCGGCCAGCAGCAGCGCCTGTGCATCGCCCGCGGGCTGATTCGGGATACCCGCATCCTAGTGCTGGACGAACCGACGGCAGCGCTTGATCCCAAGACAGAGAACGAACTGGTGCGGGGGCTGCAGACCGGGGCGAAAGATCGCCTGGTGGTAGTCATCGCACATCGGCTGTCGACCATCCGGCACGCCGATCGGATCGTGTTCCTGGAAGACGGGCGGATTCGGGATGTCGGCGACCACGACAGCTTGATGGCGAAGGCCGGGGGGCCGTACCGGCGTTTCGTGGCGCTGCAAGGGGGCTGAACGCGTGCGCGGGCGACCAAGCAAAAGAGGATGCGGACGGGGACGTCTGCGCACCGCATGACGGATGCGTCGCTGGCGGTCGTGGCCGCCCCCGTCTCGCCGTCGGTACGCATCGAGTCCATCGATGTCGTACGCGGCTTCGCGCTGCTCGGCATCCTGCTGCTCAACATCCTCGGTTTCGCGTTGCCGTACCGCGCCTACTTCGACCCGTCGGTGGATGGTGCGGTCGCGGGCATCGACTTCGGCGTCTACGCCGGGGTCGAGTTGTTCGCCGAGGGCGCGATGCGGGCCTTGTTCTCCATGCTGTTCGGGGCCGGCATCGTCATTCTCGCCACGGGCGAGCGCGCCAAGAGCGCCGGCGTCTACTACCGTCGGCAACTCCTGCTGCTGGCGTTCGGGCTGTTCGACGCATTCCTGCTCCTGTGGGTTGGCGACATCCTCGTCGCCTATGCCCTTGCAGGTCTTGTGCTGTACCTGTGCCGGAACTGGCGCCCGCGGGCACTCGTGGCAAGCGCGGCGTTGGTGTTCCTCTATCTCGCGGCCATCTCCGGCAGCCTGCTACTCGCCCTGTCGATCCCTGCGTTCACCGACGATCCCGCCGCCCTTGAGGCGTGGCGGCAGACCAAGGCGACTTTCGTGCCGACCGAAGCCACCCTCGCCGCCGAACGGTTGAAGTTCGAGGGCGCCTACCCGGCCGCCTTTGTCTCGAATGCCGGTGCTGTGCTGAATGTGTACGCCCAAGGCCTGCCGCTGGTGATGTTCTGGGACGCGCTGGCCTGCATGCTGCTCGGCATGGCGCTGTACAAGACCGGCGTCTTGCAGGGACGACGTTCCCTACGCTTCTACGTCGTGCTCGCCATCTGCGGCTTCGCGGTCGGGCTCGCGATCAACGCCTTTGAAGTCACCATGAAGGTCACCAGCGGCTTCGATCTCAAGTGGGTCTCGGGGGCATCCGTCCCCACCAACGACATCGGCCGCGTGAGCATGGCGCTCGGGTACGCGGCGCTGGTGATGATCGTCTGCACGCGCGGCTGGCTCGCCCGCGTCCGCTATGGGCTGGCAGCCGCGGGCCGGATGGCGCTCAGCAACTACATCCTGCAGAGCATCTTCGGCCTGGTGCTCTTCCACGAGTTCGGCCTCGGCCTGTGGAACGACCTGGCGCGCAGCGAGCTCTACGTCATCGTGTTCGCGCAGTGGGCCGTGATGATCGAGTTCAGCATCTGGTGGCTGCGCCGTTTCCGGTTCGGGCCGCTGGAGTGGCTGTGGCGGTCGTTGACGTACGGCCGGTTCCAGCCCATGGCCGTGCGATGAAGAGCGGCCCCCAACAACGCACGGTCACGGTGCGGGGCATCGACATGGCCTACGTCGAGTGGGGATCCGGCGAGTCGCCAACCGTCCTGCTCGCCCATGCGACGGGTTTCCACGGTCGCTGCTGGGACGCGGTGGCGCGCGAACTCGGTGACGGCGTGCATGTCGTCGCGCCCGACCTGCGTGGACACGGACGGACGACCAAGCGCGGCCCCTACGACTGGCGCGAATTCGGCGCGGACGTGACGGCTTTCGTTGAAGCCTTGGACCTCACCGGGCTCGTCGCCGCCGGGCATTCCATGGGCGGCCACTCCATCGTGCAGGCGGCCGGGCGCCAACCGGGCCGCTTCCGCAAGCTGCTGCTCGTCGACCCGGTGATCATGGACCCCGATCAATACGCGGACGGGAACGCGCGGTTCTCGGCCGGCTCGGCCACGGAGCATCCCGTCGCACGGCGGCGCAACGCTTGGGGCTCGGTCGACGCGATGTTCGACCGGTTCGTGGATCGCCAGCCGTTCCGCCTCTGGCGGCGCGACGTCCTGATGGACTATTGCCGCCACGGCTTGGTCGCCGACGGTGAGGGTTTCGTGCTGGCTTGTCCGCCGCTGGTCGAGGCGTCGATCTACATGGGCAGTGCGGGGCGCGACATCAGCGAGATCATCGCCGCGTTGCCGCATCCCACCGTCGTGCTGCGCGGGCACCGCAAATCGGAGCGGGACGGCGAGATGGACTTCACGCAGTCGCCCACCTGGCCGGGGCTCGCGGCGGCGTTGCCGAACGGGCGGGATGTCTACTTGCCGGACCTCACGCACTTCATCCCGATGCAGCGGCCGGACTTGGTCGCGGCCCACATCCGCGAGTTGCTCTAAAAGCGCACCCGCTCAGATCATCGAGACCGGGTTCAGGCGGTGGATTAGCGCGGCCAGGAAGGCGGTCAGCGGCGCATCGACGCCCAGTTCCGCAGCACGCGCCGCCGGACGCTCGAACATTGCTTCCGCCTCCAATGGGCGACGGCGCACGAAGTCCACGCCGGCGGGCGGGATGTGGCGCTCGGTCGTCCCCATGAGGCGCATGGCGCGCTCGCAGGCCGCGTCCGGATCCTCGATGGGTGGCATCCCCCGGGCCGCGAGATCGGCGTTGGCGATCCTCGCGATCTCGGCCATCAAGTTCCGCGCGAACGCCCCTAGCGCCGGGGTCTCGAGGATGGTCTCCGCGTTGGCACCCCCAGCCACCACGCTTAGGCCGTTGAACGGCACATCCCATAGCATCTTGACCCAACGCGCGCGGACCAAGCAGCCGGCTGGGCGCACGCCGACGACGGTGGGTTCCCACAGCGCGAGAGCCTCATCCAGGGCCTCCCCGTCGTCGTCCCGGTGACCGATCTCCAGCGCCCCGAACTCCCGGTGCAGCACGTTGCCCGGCGTCGGCAAGCCGACGCCGATGAAGCCCAAGCCCCCGAACACGCGGTAGCGGCGCAGGATGTCGACGATGTCGTCCTCGATGCCGATGCCGTCGACGATCGCCAGGATCCGGGTCTCGCCGTTGGTCAACGGACCCGCGAGCGGCGCAAGCTGATCGAGGTCGCACGATTTCAGGGCCACGAGGACCCAGTCCGGTGCGCCGAACCCGGCCAATTCCTCCGCGGAGCGGGCCAACGTGGGCGTCGGCAGGTGGATGTCGCCGAGGTGGCTCGCCACGCGCAGTCCATTGGCGCGCACGGCGTCGTAGCCCCGCTGCATCAGGAACCGCACATCGTGACCCGCCTCGGCAAGCCGGGCACCGTAGTAGCAACCGACGGCGCCGGTGCCGATGATTGCGACGGATTGGCGATCCACGGCCTGCATGGGGGGATTGGAGCGGCACGCCGTTGCCAAGTCAAGGCGCGTCCGTCTGAGGTCAGCCCCGACCATGCGCCGGCAAGTTGTTTATACTTCTGTATAAACAATCAAGGTGAGTGCCATGCACACGCTCAAGGTTCACAAGGTTGGAAACTCGCTGAATCTGCGTCTCCCCCGGGATGCCGTCAATGCGCTGCGCGTCAGCGAAGGCGACATCGTCTATCTGACGGAAACGGCGAACGGGGACTATCGGATCACCCCATTCGATCCCGAGTTCGCACGTCAGATGACGCTTGCCGAAAAAGGCATGAGACAGTATCGCAACGCATTGCGTGAACTGGCGAAATAGTGCCGCCAACCTGGTTGAGCGGGGCTGCCGTACTGGCGATGCACGATCTCCTCCTAGCGGAACATGGCGGGGCGGCGGGCATTCGTGACCCCGTCTTACTGGACTCGGGGTTGGCACGTCCACGGCAACTCCATGCCTACGGGGAGCCTGATACATGCGGGATGGCCGCCGCCTATGCAGGGGGGATCATCCGCAATCACCCGTTTGTGGATGGCAATAAGCGCGCGGGCTTCATGTCCGCTTATGTTTTCCTGGCGCTCAACGGATTGCAGTTGACAGCCGCCGAGGTGGATGTCGTGCGGGTCGTGACTCTTCTCGCCGCGAACGAGATCGACGAGACTGCATTTGCGGCTTGGCTGCGAGACAACTGCGAGCCGGCCTGACCGCGGTGTGACCGCTTGCGGCGTGCAGCGTCGGTTATGATTCTTGGAAAGCGTCCGCGGACATAGCCACCAATGATCGACATCCGAGCCGACGGCGCAGTCACACGAATCAGCCTCGGTGGCGGACTGATTGACTACCCCGGCCTAGAGGCGTTGCGGGCCACCGTCGTGGCAGCAACATCAGATTCGGCGGTACGCGCCCTCGTGCTCGACTGCGAGAGTGGCGGCGACAACTGGACCGACATGGGCGAGTGGCCCGCCCGGCTCGAGCATCGCCGGCCCCGCGGCTCTCACGGCCCCGGACCGTTGCCGGAGCAGGACGCCATCAAGGCGTTGCGCGGCTTCATGAAACCGTCTCTTGCGGTCCTGCGCGGCGAGGTGTTCGGCCTCGCCCTCGACTTGGCCTGCGTCTGCGACATCCGCCTCGCCTCGTCCGATGCGCTGATCGGCGATCCACGCATCCATCAAGGTCGAGCGGCAGCCACCGGCATCGCCTACCTGTTGCCTAAGCTGATCGGCCAGTCTCAGGCCATGCGCCTGCTCCTGCTCGGCGAGACCATCGATGCCCTCGAGGCCGAGCGGACTCACCTCGTGCACGAAGTGGTCGACGCCGCCGACTTCGAAACGCGCGCGGAAGCTCTCGCCGCCGAACTGGCGGCAATGCCAACGCGGGCGTGGGAAGTCCACAAACTCCAGGTCCTGCCGCAACTCGACCTGCCCTTCGACGCCGCCATGGTCCACTCCTTGGGCGTCCGCCAGACCCACGTCATCGAGGACCGGCTGGAAGGCATGAAGGCGTGGCGCGAACGACGCGACCCGGAGTTCAAGGGCCGGTGAGCGAACCCGACGCCTTCGCCGTCGAGGACGACGGACCGGTCCGCCACCTGGTCCTCAACCGGCCGGACAAGCTGAACGCCCTCGACCTCGATCAGCACGTGCGCATCAAGGACGCCGTCGAAGCAGCCCAGGACGACTCCTCGGTTCGCGTCCTGGTCCTCTCGGGCAAGGGCCGGGCGTTCTGCGCCGGCGACGACCTGCGCGCCGACGCCCCGGTTGGGGACGATCCATCGGTAGGCCGCCGCGTGGACCTGGATCTCGGGTCCGGTCCCACGTTCCTGCTCGAATCCGCCGCCGTCTTGCGCGCCTGCCCCAAGCCGACCGTCGTCCTGCTGCACGGCCACGCCCTCGGGTCCGGCTACGACTACAGCCTCTCGTGCGACTTCCGCCTCGCCACGGAGGACGTCAACTACGGCGACCCGCGCATCCATCGCGCGCTGTGGGCGGCCGAGGGCTGGTCGTACAAGCTGCCGAAGCTGACCAACCAGTCGCTGGTGACCCCGATCGCCTACCTCGGCCAGACCATGGACGGCGCCACCGCCTACGCTCGCGGGCTCGTGCATCGCGTCTACCCGGCGGGCACCGACCTGCGCATGGCGGCGCGGGGTTTTCTCCAGCAACTCGCAACGCTGGACACCGACACCTACGCCGAGACCAAGGCGCGCATACTCGCGTCCGTGGACCTCCCCTTCCAACAAGCCCTATCGGTTTCGCCATGAACGACGCCAAGCTCCTGACCGACGACCAGGTTCGTCAATTCATCACCAACGGCTTCCTCCGCCTGACGCCGGACGTAGACCCGAGCACCCACGTCGAGGTCGCCGCGCTGTTGCAGTTCGCGATCGAGAAGGAAAGCTGGTACGGCAACAACATCCTGTCGCGGATACCGAAGATGTACCGCGTCCTCGACTGCCCCGTGGTGCACGGCGCGCTCACCTCCATCGCAGGTCCGGACTACACGGTGCACCCGCACCGCGCCGTGCACGTCAACAGGCCAGTTGAGGACCGCAACGTCGAACTGACGCCCGAGGTGAACGCTCCCAGGATGGGTAAGGGCTCCATCTCCGGTTCGGGGTGGCACCAGGACGCGCAGAGCCCGCTGTCGCGCGCGCGCCATCACCTGCCGCGCTACCTGATCGGGTTCTACTTCCCCCACGACACGCCCCTGGAGATGGGCCCGACCCGCATCCAAGCCGGCAGTCATTTGTACTCCAACCCGGTGGAGCCGGACGCCGTGGTGCTCGACGGCGTAGCCGCAGGTACGTTCATGCTCGTGCACTTCGACATGGTGCACGCGGGCTTCCCGAACCGCACCGACGATACCCGCTACGTCGTCAAGTTCGTCTTCGCGCGCACGCGCCACCCGACCGCGCCGAGTTGGGACCACGTCGATCCCGCTTGGCATCGACCCGACGGCTGCATCCCGAACTACGACCTGCCCGAGACGTGGACCTACATCTGGAATTGGATGCGCGGCTCGCCCGCGGCCATCGCCAACGGACTGTCCACCGCGGAGCACCTTCAGAACCTCAACGGCCAGGACCAGCCAGCCCGGCTGCGCAGCATCTATGCCTTGGCCGCCGACGCCGAGGTCCCACCGCTCGTCGACGCGCTGACCGCCTGCGCTGGCGGCGGCAAGCACGAGCGGACCCTGGCCAAGGACGAGAAGGGACAACCGATCCCGCGCGACCACATTGCCGGCTACCCGCGACGGTGGAACGAACGCGCCGTGGTCATGGAGGACGCCGCCTACGCCCTTTCGGCCTGCGGCGAGCGTGCCATTCCCGCACTCGAGGACCTGCTCCGCCACGACGATCCCTGGATCCAGATCAACGCCGTGTTCGCACTTGGCGAAATGGGACCGTTGGCGCGCGGTTCAGTGGCCAACATCGCGAAGTTGCTGGGCAGCCCGGTGAGCCAAGTCGTGCGCCAAGCGCTCGATACGCTAGGTGCCATCGGCTGCGACCTCGCCCCGGCCTTGCCGAAGATCGAGCGGCTTCTGACCACGACCAACCTCGAGTGGCTCGAAGCCCAGGTCATGCGCGGCTGGACCGCCGAAGACCAGGTCCGCATGAATGCCGCCGCCGTGCTGCTGAACGCCGTCAATACCGGCGAGAACCTCGACGACATCGAGCGCATCGCGGGTGCCGCGTTAGGCGACAAGAACGGCTACGTCTCGGCGATCGCCACCGAGGCATTGACTCGGATCGGCACCCCGAGTGCGAACGCAAGCGCCATCCGCTTCCTCTCGCAGCGCCGCTGGGACGACACGCTGATGGGGCGCGTGAAAGCGTTCTGACCGCCTACGGGATCAAACCGCCGCTGCCTAACTCCCTAGGAGAAGTCCAAGTCGGGGACATCACGGATCGGCAACACCGTGATGTGCTCGTCGAGGGCGTAGCTCTCGCCGCCCGGATAGATCACCCAGATGTGTTTGAGGCCGAGATCCCGTAACGCCGTTCGCATCGACTTCGTCGTGCCCGGCGCATCGCTGTACTTGAACTCGAATCCGTAGCGTCGGCCGCCGACGGTGACCATGAGATCGAGTTCCGCCCCCGCGTGCGTCGCCCAGAAGTAGGCGTCGCGTAGCCCGTTACACGACAGGACTTGCTCGACCCCGAAGCCCTCGAAAGAGGCACCCACCTTGGGATGACCGTGCAAGTCGTCCGCCGTAGCAAGGCCCAAGAGGCTATGCAAAAGGCCGGTGTCACGGACGTAGATCTTCGGTGCGCGCACTTGGCGTTTCTTCAGGTTCTCGAACCACGGCGGCAACACGCGAACCATCCGCGCAGCCGCCAGGATGTCGAGATGACGGCGAGCGGCCGCTTCCCCGGCACCGATCGCACGGGCAAACTCCGCTGCGTTCCAGACTTGGCCATGGTAGTGGGCAACCATGGTCCAGAAGCGACGGAGGGCCTCGGCCGGCACGTTGAAGCCCTGTTCCGCGACGTCGCGCAGTAGGAACGTTTCTACGAACGTCTCACGCCATAGCGCTGAGCCATCCTCGTCCGCGGCAAGGTAGCTGCGCGGAAAACCGCCGCGCCGCCAGAGCGACCGCCACGCCGCTCCGGGCGTCTCCGTCAAGTCGAATCCGTACAAATCGACAAGCCCCACGCGGCCAGCCAGCGTCTCGGACGCGCCCCGGACCAGCGCCGGCGAAGCGCTTCCCAGGAGCAGGAACCGTGCAGGCTCGTCGCGTCGGTCGAGAAGCACGCGCAGCGTCTCGAACAACGCCGGCTCTCGCTGGATCTCGTCAATGACGACGAGGCCTGCCAGCGGAGACAAGGTTTGCTCGGGCGTCTGAAGCCGACGGCGATCCGTCGCACGCTCCAAGTCGAAGTGCGTGATGCGGTCAGACCCGTGTTTTTCCGCGTGTTCGGCGCCAAGCTGTTCGGCAAGCGTTGTCTTCCCGCATTGACGTGGTCCGGTGAGCGCAACGGCCGGGTGTACGCGGAAGGAGCGCGCAATCCGGCCAGCGGCTTTGGAGCGGGGAAGCAACATATCGCGACCATAATCCTTGAAAATCCTCTATTCAAGAAAGGATTTTCAAGGAACTCTCGACCACGACACGGTGCCCCAAAGTCCGTGTGATAGAGTCCGGCGGTCCTTCGGAACGAGCACGCCATGATCTTTGAGATCCGCAACTACCACTACGAACCGAGCCTGATCAACGAGTACCGGGCCTGGGCCACGGATCGCGCCGTACCGTACATCAAGGACCACCTGGACCTCGTGGGCTTCTGGGTCAACGTCGACGAACCGGCGCAGATCGGCGGCAAGCCTCTCGATGAGTTGGGCTCCGCCACAGTGACCTGGATCATCCGCTGGCCCGATGTCGAGACGCGCCACCGGGTCATGGGCGAGGTATTCGGCAGCGACGAGTGGCGGGAGATCATGGCCGCCAATCCGGGCCAGGAGAACTATCACCGCACCGAGGCGAAGTTCGCGGAAGCCATCTAATGAAGGTCCTCGTCATCGGCGCCAACGGCAACACGGCAACGCGCGTGCTGCGACGGCTCGCCGCAAGTTCGCACGAACCCGTCGCCATGATCCGCAATCCCGATCAGCGTGCGAAGTTCGACGCGTTGGGCGTGCCCACGGTCCTCGCCGACCTCGAATACCCGATCGACCACGCGGTCGCCGGCTGCGATGCCGTCATCTTCGCGGCCGGCTCCGGCGGGCATACCGGCAAGGACAAGACCGTGCTCGTCGATCACGTCGGTGCGATCCGGTCCATGGTCGCCGCGCAGGTCAACGGCGCTAGGCGTTACATCATGCTGAGCTCGATCAACAACGACATCCACAGCACCTCGCCGATCGCCCACTACCACAAGGCCAAGGCGTACGCCGATATCCACCTGCGCGAGACCGACCTCGATTACACGATCGTCTGTCCCGGCGGTCTGACCGATGAACAGGGCACGGGGTTGGTGCAGGTGAGTCCGGACTGCGACGGCCGCGGATTGACGTCGCGCGAGAACCTGGCTGAAGTGCTGGTGCGGTGTCTCGACCTCGACAATACGGTCGGCAAGTGCTTCAGCCTGCTTGAAGGGTCGACGCCGATCGATGAGGCGTTGGCGAGCGTCTGACGGCTAAGGAATGCGGTCGGGGACGTCCGCGCACCGCCTAATCGGGACTCTTGGCCTCGTGGGTCACGGCTGACGGATCTTCCGCCAGCGACTTGATGACCCCGAGTGTCATCAGCACCATCACGAAACTCACCGGCAGCGCTGCGGCGATCGAGGCCGCCTGAAGTGCTTCCAGCCCCCCGGCGACAAGGAGGACGGCGGCGACGAATCCTTGGGCCGCGCCCCATACGACGCGAAACCGCTGCGGCGGATGGTCATCGCCGAGGCTCAGGAGCGTCGCGATCACCAGCGTGCCGGAGTCCGAGGAGGTGATGAACCAAGTGGCCAGCAGCAAGGTGGCGAGCGCCGCCATCGTGATGGTCAGCCAGCCGTAGTCGCTCATCCGCTCGATGGTCCCGTAGAGCACGGCTTCGAGTTGCCAGTCGTTGGCCAGTTGCAGCAGTCCGGCCGTACCCGGACCGCCTTCGGCATAGAGTTCCATGTACAGGGCGTTGCCACCGAAGAGGCAGATCCACCCCATGCCCACGAACGTCGGCACGCCCATCGCGCACAGGATGAACTCGCGAATCGTTCGCCCGCGGGAGATCCGCGCGATGAACAGGCCCACGAATGGCGCCCAGGCGATCCACCAGCCCCAGTAGAAGATCGTCCAGTTGCCCTGCCACGATGCGCCGCCGCCCTCGGCCGCTGTCCACAGGCCCATCGGCACCAGGTCCCACAGGTAGGCGCCGACCGAAGTCACGAACAGCCCCATCAGCCACTCGAACGGACCGAAGAACAGGAAGAAGCCGAGCAGCACGACGCTGATATAGATGTTCCACTCGGAGATGATGCGGATGCCCCGGCCCACGCCGGACACCGCCGACAACGTGGCGACTGCGGAGATCACCACGATCAGGATGATCTGCGTGACGACGCCCGGGTCGAGGCCGAACAGCACGTTGAGCCCGGTCGCCATCTGCTTGACGCCGAGTCCAAGGGACGTCGCCACCCCGAAAACCGCGCCGAACACGGCGAGCAGGTCGGCCGCGTGGCCGGCCGGGCCGTAGATGCGATCCCCGATCACCGGGTACAAGGCGGAGCGCAAGGTGAACGGCAGTCCTTTGCGGAACCCGAAGTAGGCCAAGCAGAGGCCGACGATCACGTACACGGCCCACGCGTGGAAGCCCCAATGGAAGTAGGTGACGCTCAAGGCATGCACAGCGCGATGCTCGTCGAGCGCTAACGCCCCGGCGCGGTCGGCGTGGGGATTGTTCGGATAGCCGACGACGCCAGAGTTGTCGAAGTAGACCATCGGCTCGGCGATGGAGAAGAACAGCAGGCCGATGCCCACGCCTGCCGAGAACAGCATCGCGAGCCAGGAGAACGTCCCGAACTCGGGCCGCGACGAATCGGCGCCTAAGCGCACCCGGCCATGCCGCGAGCAGACGAGGTAGATGCAGGCGAACAGCATGCTGCAGACCACGAGCACGTAGTACCAACTCAAGGTCGCCTCGATCCAACGCCGCACCGTGCCGTACACGTCGCCCGCGAGGTCAACGTTGAGCACGGTGAACACGACGAAGGCCAGGACCATGCCCTTGGCGGCCAGCGCCATGCCGGGATGCAATCCCCGCCACAAGCCGGATGTGGCGACGGAGATCTTCTTGCGGGTGGAGGTCAAGTTACGGCCAGCGCAGGTTCAGGTTCAGTTCCTCGCTGGCACCGTTGAACCAGTCGACAACCTCGCGGTGGTAGGGGATGCCGTCCGTCGCCCGGCGCTCGGCCTCCTCGTGCTCGATCAGCCCCGCGTAGTAGACCCGCTCATGGCCCGGCGCCGGCTTCATGCCGGATAGCTTCTTGAGTAACGCGTCCATGTCGCTCTTGAACGCAACGAGGTCGGTGAAGGCATCGATCCTGAACGCCATCACGAACTGTGACGTGCTGACCCCGCCCGCCAGGAACCCCGGCCCGTTGCCCGAGAGGATGCCGGACATGATGTCGGCGATCGCCGCGAAGCCGTAGCCCTTGTGGCTACCGTTCTCGCGCGTGCCACCGAACGGCAGCATGTGGAATTGGCCGTAGTCCGGCGTGTCGACCGGCTCCATGATCGGCCTGCCCTCGAGGTCGCAGATCCAGCCCGGTTCCAGCTTCGAGCCGATCCGCCGCGTCAGACCGAGCTTGTTCGCCGCCACCTGCGTGGTCGCGACGTCGAACACGAACGGCGGCATCTCCTCGGCGGGTGCCGCCCACGCGATCGGGTGCGTTCCGAATGCGGGCTCGGAGCCAAACGTCGGGACCATGATCCCGCCCCCGGCCGACACCATGCATACGCCGATCATGTCGCGCTCGATGGCCATCAGCGGATAGTAGGCGAGCATCCCCACGTGGCCGCAGTTCTGCACGCCGACGGCGCCCATGCCAAACTCGGCGGCCTTGTCCATGGCCATTTCCATGGCCTTGGGCCCAACCTGCAGGCCGATCCCGTTGTCGGCGTCGAGCGTGGCGCTGACGGGGGATTCGCGCAGCGTCTTGACGTCGGGCGTCGCGTTCAGGCGTCCGGCCGCGTACATCTCCAGATAGCGCCGCACCATGTTCGAGATGCCGTGGGATTCGCAGCCGCGCAGATCACTCGTGATGAGGACGTCGGCGCACAGCGCGGCGTCGTCCGCTCGCATGCCCATCGCCTCGAACAATGCTTGGGTGCCGGTGCGCGCGGCTTGTTCGGAAACCAGGACCTGATCGGCCTCGGGAACGAGGAAGTGCTTGAGCATCGGGGCGGAGGGTCAAACGTAGAGGATTCAGCCTATCAAACTGCGGCAGCGGGGACATGGCCGCGCCGGCGCGAAATGGGCGTGACTGCTGCCGGAGCAGGCTCACAATGCCCCATGTAAGGTCGAGGCTGCTTCGGCGGCGGAGGAATTGCGTTGAATGAGCGTGGTTTCAAGCGATGGCTTGAGTGCGAGTACACGATGGCTAACGGCCGTCCACTCGCCCAAACATCGGTGGACACCTACGTAAGCGATGGAAGGCACATCGAAGCGTACTTCGGCAAAGCCCTCGATGAATGCGCGCAGCATGAAGTGGCTCGCGCACTGCCTAACTATATGACTGCCTTCAACCGGTACCGCGAATATCGGCAGGCCTAGCCAAGGGGCTGAAACCAAGGGGACCACTGGGCTTTTGCCCGCTAGCATCGCCGGAAAACCAACCGCAGCGTATAGTCGCGCTATGGGCTTTGATCGCGAACTTGCCGGCGAATTTCTAGACGATAGGGACCGCGACACCGCCCGGTTTTTCGCCGGTCGCGGCGAAGAGATCCAACGGTTCGACGCAGCCGTTCGAGAGTCGCGACGCAGCAAACAGGCGGTGTTTCGCATCTATCAAGGCGCCACTGGCTGCGGCAAAACCTCCCTTGTCGACCGGCTTCGGCAGATCAGGTCCGAAGATGTCCTGTTCGTCGACATCGAGAAGGAGCATTTGGCGGGCAAGGGCCCGCTGGCCAGGCGGGTCAGAGACGCTGCCACCGCTGCGGGGCCGGCCGGAGCCAAAGTCGCCTCGATCGCGCTCAAGGCGATAGGGGCACGCCCCGGAATCCGATCGGCCTGCGACGCGTTGGCGTCCACGGTCTTGGACAAGGCTGTCGATAAGGCGGAGATCGTGCTGCACATGGATGAAGCGCAGTTGATCGACGGGACGGAGCAATTGACGCTGGTAAGCCTCCACACACACGGTCTGGGCGTGCCCGCCGTCTGCCTTTTCACCGGCCTCGGCCACACGGCGCGACAGATCGGGAGCATAGAAGGTCTGTCTCGACTCGGCGAAAACGTCACCGTCAATATGGGCGCGATGAGCGAGGCCGAATGCGCCGAGTCGACCCGGATGATGCTTGACGAACTACGTACAGTCGGGAGCGAATCGGAGAAGGATCGTTTCACTAAGATGGTCGCAACCCTATCGTACGGGTGGCCACAGCATCTCCATTGCGCCCAACAGGCCTTGTGCCGCGAACTGCAGCGGACGGATGGCGCGCTTGGCAAGGTGAGCGCGGCCCGAGTGCGGGAGGAGTCGGACCGACGTCGCACGACCTACTACGAAGGCCGGCTGGACGGCACGGTACTTGCCGACTGGCCCGAGCTCACCGCTGCGATCGTCGCCGGGGTCATCCGCGAACGACCGTCGACAACGCCTGCCTTGACTAAGCTCTGCAGAGACGAGGTAGGACGGCAGGGGCTCGATGACGATCCGGACTTCGATGCGACCCCGAAAGGGTTCGCTGCCACGCTGGTCGAACGGGGCGTGCTGGCCGTCTCGTCCGACCGCCGCTACGACGTGGCGATTCCGTCAATGGCCCGGTGGCTGGAGGGTGTTTCCCCGCCGTAGGCGACCTAGCGGGGCTACGCCCCAAACAGGAAGCGCCGACGGCCAAGGGAGCAAAACCCGTGTAGTCCGGTCCCAAACCGACCTTCGACCCGCTGAAGCGATCAGCTACACTCCGGGGCTTCCCACCGACAGCGCTCGACATGGAACCCAGCCAACCCGCCACGATCACCAAGTCCGTCGTCTGCCATAGCTGCGACGCCTTCTGTCCCGTTGCCGCCAAGGTGGACACCGCCACCGGGCGGGTGACCAAGGTGACCACGCGCGACCATCCCTTCTTCAAGGATGTGATCTGCATGAAGGGCGCCTACGCGCCGAAGTCCTTCGCGCACCCGGACCGTCTCATGCAGCCCCAGAAACGGATCGGCGAGCGTGGCGAAGGGAAGTGGCGCGCGGTGTCCTGGGACGAGGCCCTGGACGACATCGCCGCACGCCTGACCACCGTCATCGACCGCTACGGGCCGGAAGCCCTCGCGATCGCGGGTAGCAATGCCAACATCGGGCTCGACAACGGGCTGACACGCCGGTTCATGAACCTCGTCGGCACGCCGAATTTCATCAGCGGCATCGCCTACTGCATGGGCAATACGGCCGCCGTCAGCCGGATGGTGTACGGCTGGTATCCGCGTGGCGACCTCTTGAACACCCAGTGCATCGTGCTCTTCGGCCACGACCCCAGGCGCCACAGTTGGACCATCGAGTACAAGACGATCCGCACGGCCCAGGCCAATGGCGCTAAGCTCATCGTGCTCGACCCGCGCAAGAGCGAGAACGCCGAAGCGGCGGATATCTGGCTGCCGCTGCGGGCCGGGACCGACGCCGCGATGACCTTCGGCTGGCTGAACGTCATCCTCGAAGAGGAGTTGTACGACAAGGATTTCGTGCGCGATTGGACGGTCGGCTTCGACGCTTTCGCAGAGCGCGTTCGCGAGTACCCCCTCGACCGCGTGGCCGACATCACCGGCGTCGATGGCGAGTTGATCCAACGCGCTGCTCGCATGTACGCCACCGCCAAGCCGGCCGCGATTCCGTGGTCGCCGATCACCGATCAACAGGTCTCGAGCACCTCGGCGATCCGGCTGCAGTGCGCCTTGCGGGCGATCACCGGCAACCTGGACATCAAGGGTGGCGAGATGTTCGCGGGCTTCAACCCGGGCGTGCGCTCCGACACCGAAGTGGAGATGCACCATCGGTTGCCGCTGGAACAGCAGGCCAAGCAGCTTGGGGCCGACGAGTTCCCGGTCTTCACCTATCGCGGCATGGAACCCCTCGGCGACGCCACCGAGCGCGTTTGGGGACATCGCTACGCCAACCTCGTCGGCGGCTGCTACATGGCCAACCCGGCGGCCGTCTTCAAGGCCATGGCGGACGGCAAGCCCTATCCCGTGAAGGCGTTCTTCGCGCTCGCCAACAACACGCTGATGTCGTTCGCCAACACCGACCGCATCTACAAGGCGCTGATGAACCAGGATCTGATCGTCGCCTACGAGCACATGCTGACGCCGACGGCGCAACTCGCCGACTACGTGCTGCCGGGCGATGCGTGGCTGGAACGTCCCGGCATGATGGCCGGGATCAGTGACCGCGCCATGGACGCCCCGGGCGACTGCAAGAGCATCGTCTACTTCTGGTGCGAATTGGCGCGTCGCCTGGGGTTGGGCGACGAGTTCCCGTGGCGTAGCGAGGAGGCACTTCTCGACTACCGCTTGGAGCCGGCGGGCACGACCTGGGCCGAGGTGGTCGCCAAGGGTTCCCTGCCAAAAGCCGACAACCCCGAGCGGAAGTACGAGAAAGCCGGTTTCGCGACGCCGTCCGGGAAGGTGGAACTGCACTCCTCCGTGCTCGAAGGGTTCGGCTTCGACGCCCTGCCCTACTACCGCGAACCGCCACGGCCCGACGCCGAGTTCCCGCTGACGATGTTCATCGGTCTGCCCGACGACGAGTATTACAGGACCGGCCATCGCCATATCCCGGAGATGCGCAAGCGGGCCCAGGATCCCACCTTCTACATCAGTGCCGCGGATCGGGAAGCACAAGGCATCGAGGAAGGCGACTGGGCGCGTGTTGCCACCCCAACCGGGGCCATGGTGGGCCGGGCATTCGTCCGTTCCGGCATGCCCGCCGGCCTGGTGCGCGTACCCCACGGCTGGTGGAAGCCCGAGTCGACGCGCGGAATGCCGCACTTGTCGGGTGCCTGGGCGTTCTCGGACGCGCAGATCACGCCCGACGACGACCCGGACTTCATCGACCTCGAGCAGGGCATTCCGCACATGAAAGGCATGCCGTGCTCGCTCAGGAAACTCGACGCCGACGAGGTGCGGGAGTTGGAAGCGGTCTACGGCCCCACGACGCCCATGCCCAATGCGCTCGAGAAGCACGCCAAGAAGCGCGCCGCGCGCAACCCGGACTTCATGCGCGACGTGGAGTTCGGCGAGGACGTGGAGTTCGAGGCCGTGGAGCTTTCGCTCTACGGGCGCAGTTCGGCTTGAGCGGCAGCTAAGGCCGTCCGGGAATGGCGTTGCCCGCGGGCCGCGGGTGGTTGGCCCAGTGGCCGCTGCGGTCGATGCCGCGGCAAACAACGGAGTGCGCGTTCCAGCCGTTGAACGCGCGCACATCCGAGGCCAGGTAGCGCAGCGCCAACCCGCACCGTCGCGCATCCGAGGTGTTGGGCTCGGAGCCGTGCAGGATCCAGTCGCTGTGCAGCGAAATCTGCCCCGCCTTCAGTTCCAGCGAGACCGGCGCGTCGCCGTGGGCCGTCGGGTCGCGCACGGTCTGGTTGAGCACGTTGTTCTCGGTCGTCAGCGAATCGGCGAATGGCACTTGGGCTTGACGATGCGAGCGCGGAATGACACGCATCGCGCCGTTGGCTGGCGTGGAGTCGTCGATGGCGAGCCAAATCGAGACCACCTTGCTCGGCGAGAGCGGCCAGTACGAGGCATCCTGGTGCCAACTGACACGCTTGCCGTCGCCGGGCAGCTTGCAGAAGAAGTGACTGTGCCGGCAGATCACGGTGTCGCCCAGGAGGTCGCTCGCGAACCCGACGAGCCTGGGATGGGTCACCAGGTCCCAGACCACCCGGCACGTCTTGTGCCAATTGGTCATTTCGTAGCTGTCCCAACCGGCGTCCAGGGCGCGCGCCAGGAGATCGTCGAAGTCCGCGCGGATCGCGCCGATCTCTTGGGCGTCGAACACGTCGAACGGAAACAGGAACCCTTGCGCGTTGTAGCGATCGACGTCGCTCCGCGTCAGCACCTTCGGCTCGTCCACGCCAAGCGGAAAGAAGCGGAGGTCCCGATCGAGATCGGGATAGGCATCAGTGCGAGCGACCGCTGTCAACGCTAGCGTGCCAATTAGGACTTGAGCGCGGTCAACCGGGCCAGCGCATCATCGGGATCGGGCAACGTCGAGGTGTGCATCTCGCTGTGCCGGACCACGCCGTCGGGGTCGATGATGAACAGGGTCCGCATCGCCATGCCCACCTGGTCGTTGAAGATCCCCAGGGATTGCGACACCGCGCCATGCGGCCAGAAGTCGCCCAACAGCGGATGGCGGATCCCGCCCATGGCCGTGGCCCAGGATTTCAGGGAGAAGGTGGAGTCGCAGCTCAAGCCGAGAAGCTTGGCACCAGCATCGTCAAACTGCTTCAACGCACGGTTGAAAGTAGAGGTCTGGTTGCTTCAGCCGCCGGTGAACGCGAACGGGAAGGAGTGCAGCACGACCCAGTCGCCCTTCAGCTCGTCGAGAGAGATCGACTCGCCGTCGTGGCTTCTGAGCGTGAACGAGGGAACAGAATCGCCAGCGCCCAGCATGCGAATACCTCGGATTGGCTTTAGTCGCCTCGTAGAGTAGCAGATGAACCGGAAACGGCGGCGGTACGCGGACGTCCTCGTCCGCATTCCTACGCCGAGACGCACCGCTGCGGGCCGGGAGGCCCGCGTACCACGCTACAGCGCCGCGAGCGCCTCCCTCTGACGACGCAGGCGCGCATCCCGATCCGCGGCAAAGCGCTCGACCCCGGCCCGGATCGACGCCTCGTCCAAGTGCGCTTCGGCGATCACGTCCGGCTCAAGGCCACCGGTCAGCCAGCGGTCGTGCCAGTCGGACACCAGCGAGTACTCGGTGGTCAAGGGACCGACGTCGCGCACCGGCCACATGCGCCGCGTGCCCGTGGTGACGATCATCATGTCGTGCTTCGCTTCCGCCGGCAGCACGCTGTCCCGGTAGGCCTGCGGTTGCCGGTCGAAGAGATCCTCGCTGATCGCGGCGACCACCTTGACGTTGATGCCTGCGGCTTCCAAATCCGGTAGCGCGCTCAACAGGTTGACCGTCGAACTCGAGCCTTGTGCGACGACGTAGCCGTGCCGCGGCTGGTCCGGCGCGAAGTCGCGGATTACGTAGAAGCCCTTGGCGGCGGCCTTGAGGTCGTCGTCGGCGAATGTCGCGCGGTCCGCCACCGGGAAGTCCGGCCGCGCGACCTCGATCACGATCACGCCCACCAGCGGATCCCGCGCCGCGATCTCGGCTGCCGCGAAGTACCCGGGCGCGACATCGTTGTAGTCCCAGAAGTTGAGGACGATGGCCTGGCCGCGCGGGAACAGCTTCCACACCTGCGGCGCGAAGATGCCGAAGTGGGTGCGGGCATCGGCCGCCGTCTCCGGACCCGAGTGCCCGGCCAGGATGTTGAGAACGCCGAGGCGGAACGGGCTGTCCTGGTTCTGCTGGCTCCATACGCGGGCCGGCAGGTACATGAACGGCGTGAAAGCGCCATAGCTGCCGGACATCGCCCAGACGCCGCTGTGGACATTCGGATCGAGAGATGCGCTCTGCCCGACGAGACCCACCGCAGACGACGCGTTGCCGGCTTCCTGGATCGCCGCCTTGAAGCGCGTTCCCGACTGGTTGTCCGTGGGGTCGTAGTGGCCCGTTAACGAGCCCTTCTCGACATTGATCGAACCGGAAAGGTCCGCCGATAGGGTGATGAAACGGTTGTCGGTAACGTGGTTCATCCACTTGACCACCTCGGAGATGGCCCGCCGCGTACCCGCGACTTCGCCCGGCTCCTTGAAGAGTTCGATGCCGACGGTTTGCTCGGTGCCGTTCATGCGCGTCTCGACCGTCTGCGGCAGCACCGGGAGCGCATCGACGCGCAGGCGATCGTCCTGGAACGGGTCCCGGCGGTTGTCGACGCGCAGTTTCGCGTCGTCGCGAACGCCATCGCCGATGGCGACTAGCCGATCCGAGAGCCAAGCCCCGAGACCGTCCTGGTCGAGCACCGACATGACCACGTCGATGTTGGTCTTGAACTGCCGCAGGCGTTCAGCTTCGTCGCCGACGGCACCATCGCGAATGCCCTCGAACTTGACCCCGAAGCGGTTCTCGAAGGTCTCGGCCAAGGCGACGAAGTACGGCACGTTCATCTTCATGTCGTACGGGTGGCTGTGGTAGCTCACCACTTGGTCGCCGAAGCCCGGGATCGTTCCGTTCTCGGCGGCCGGCCACCAGCCTTTCACGGTGCGGCCCACCACGATCATGGGCCGCCGGTCGTCGGGGTCCCAGTCCTCCATGGCCTTGAGCACGCCGAGGACCTGGTCGTAGTCGTTGCCGTTGTCGAGCGAGAGCACGTTCCAGCCGTACGACGCCCACTGATCGGCGATTCGGTAGCCGTCCAACGTGTCGGGGACGACGCCGCCGATCAACGAGTCATCGATCCCGGCGTTGTTGAACGACAGCATGATGCGCAGCCGCTTGCCGACGCGCTGCGCCACGGCCTGCGTCTTGAATTCCTGCGAGTGCCCGGAGGTCATGGCGAATTCGCCTTCGAGGGCCACGATCTTCGGAGAGTCGCCCGCGCCCATGAAGTCCCAGAACGCAGCCTTGCCGGCCGCGGTGGCGATGCCGATCCCCGAGGGCCCGCCGTTGACGTCGTTGATCAGGTCGGTCGTCTCCGAGTGCCCGGCGAGCGAACGGATACCGCGCAGGCGGGCTTGCGCGAAGAGTGGATCGTTCGCCAAACCGTTGTCCTCGAGCAACGATTCCAAGACGCCAGCCCCGCGACGGAACCCGAGGCAATCGATGGGCAGCATCGCGACCTTGGGATCGACCTCGAACCGCGCATCGCCGGAGGACGCGTGGCGGCGCGCCATGGCCTCGCCCATGATCATCCACAGCGCGTAGAGCGTCGGTATGTTGTGGCCGCCTGCGAGGAGGAGCTTGTCGCCGAAAGGATGCTTCGGGCGGCGGTAGTCGTAGCTTAAGCCCCCGTTCTCGGGGCCGGCCAAGTGCAAGGCGATGTTGTAGGGCGTGTACGCCAGCGGCCCGCCGAAGTGACCGGTCTGCTGGTAGTTGCCGAGCAACGTCAAGGTCATGGCCGTCAAAAAGCCCACGTCCTCGAAGCGTTGGCGGTCGTAGTCGGGAACGTCGACCTGCGTTTCATTGGCTTCGCCGCGCTTGCCGGCGGTGCGAACTAGGACTGATCCGTTGGCGCCCATGGAATTGCTCTCTCCTAACGGCACCGGAGCGAGACGCCTCTCGCCGCGGCACATCTGCTTGTAAGGGAACGCCGTTGATGCAACGGCGAATGAGTCAGCCTACCGCACGACCGCATGTCTGTCATCCGGGAGTCGCGCCCGCGGCACTCCGGACGCGCCCTGGTAGGGCGTTTCGCGCTTATAGTACGCGCTCGCCAAAACGGGAGGCCGCAATGCCCCGCCTTGAGAAGCCGCGAGTCGATCCGGTTGCGGTCGACGACTTCGACGATGCCCAACGCGAGATCATGAAGCCCTTCCTCGCCCAAGGGCGTACGTTCAACGTGTTCACCACGATGGTGAACCATCCCGACCTGTTCCGGCGCTGGCTGGTGTTCGCCAACCACATCCTGTTCAAGTCCACGCTCGGCACGCGCGATCGCGAGATCCTGATCCTGCGCATCGGTCATCTTGCCGACTGCGAGTACGAGTGGCGCCAGCACGTCCAGATTGCCCGCGAGGCCAACATGACCGACGCGGAAATCGGCGCGGTCCGCCAGGGGGCCGACGCCGCCTGCTGGTCCGAGAACGAACGTGCCCTCATCAACGCCACCGACGAACTCAAGCACGACACGCACCTTTCCGACGCCGCCTGGACCGCGCTGGCCACGCACTACGACACGCGCCAAATCATGGACATCGTGTTCACGGTCGGTCAGTACAACATGCTGGCCATGGCCTTGAATTCGCTAGGCGTACAGGCGGACGACGGCCTGCCCGACACACCGTAAGCAAAGGAAAACCATGCCCGTTGTTGAAACGCCGCTCGGGGTGGTGCACGGTAAGCAAGGTGCCGAGTGCCTCGAGTTCCTCGGCATCCGCTACGCGCGCGCCCCAGTCGGCCCCTTGCGCTTCCGGCCGCCCGAACCCGTTCCGGCCTGGACCGATCCGTACGACGCAACGGCCCTCGGTCCATCGGCGCCGCAACCGCAGATGGGCGGCGACGACGCGGCCCTGCAGATGCCGGTGGAGCCAACCGACGAGGACTGCCTCTTCCTCAACATCTACACGCCGGCCGCCGACGACGGCAAACGTCCCGTGATGTTCTGGATCCACGGCGGCGGCTACGTCGCCGGTTCCGGCCGCGCCTACCACGGCGGCCTGCTGACCCGGGACCACGACGTCGTCGTGGTGACCATCAACTACCGCATGGGCGCCCTCGGCTTCATGCATGTCGGCCATCTCGACGCGACGCTCGACGAGTCCGTCAACAACGGCATCCTCGACCAGATTGCCGCGCTGGAGTGGACCCGGGACAACATCGGCGCATTCGGCGGCGACCCGGACAACGTGATGATTTTCGGCGAGTCCGCCGGCGGCACCTCGACAGCGATGCTCCTTGGCTGCCCCCGTGCCGAAGGTCTGTTTCACAAGGCCTGCGTCCACAGTCCGCACGTTGACCTGATTCCCGTCGGAGACGGCCACATCGCGTTCACCAACCGTTGCATTGAACGCTTGGGCGGCGATCCGGACAACGATGGACTCGCGACGCTCACGCGTGCGACCACCGACGAACTCGTCGCGCTGTCCAACCCGGATCCGGATGTCGTCCCGCAACCCAACCTAGCCTCCCGCCGCGCTGACGACGTGTCGTTTTCGCCGGCGATCGACGGAACGTTGATTCCGCGGCCTATCGCCGAGACCATCCGCCAGCGCGGCGCCGACAACGTGCCGTTCCTTGGCGGCGGCTGCCGCCACGAGGGCACCCTGTTCGCCGCCATCGTGGGCGCCGAGTGCTCCGAGGACGAGGCCCGCGCCCTGTTCGACCGCGAAGGCGTCAACGGTGACCGCGCCATGGCCGTCTACGAGCAGTTCGCCCCCGGCTCATCACCCCGAGAAAAGCTGGTCTACGCGCTGACCGACACCATGTTCCGCAACTCCATGGTCCGCATTCTCGATGCCGCCGCCGAGTCGGGCGCGACGTGCTGGTCGTGGATGTGCACCTACGAGAGCGATGCCTTCGGCGGCGCCCTGCGCGCAACGCACGCCATCGAGTTGCCGTTTCTCTGGGAGTTCACGGCCCCGGGGTTGCGCGCGTTCGCAGGGTCCAACCCGCCGGCCGACCTAGGTCCCGCCATGCGCGCGTACTGGGCCAACTTCGCGCGCACGGGCACGCCGTTCGCCGACGGTGAGCCGGATTGGCCGGCCTATACCGTGCCCGAACGGCCCGTGTTGACGCTGGATGCCGAGCGGCGGATTGCGTACGACCTCGATGCCGAGGTCCGGCGGTTCTGGTTCGCGTAGTCCCGTGCCGGGGGCGGATTGTCGAGGGTGAGTACGCCGTCCTCGAGCGGCGCGGTGGCAATCGACTTGCGCTCACGGGCGTAGTCCTGGGGGTTGACCCAAGGCGCGCGGTCGCCCTGTTTCGGCAGACGTTCCAGGGCGCGTCGGAAATAGCCCGGCGAGAAGCCCCGAACCCAGGGCAAGGCCGGCATATCCCGGTCCCCCGGTCGAAGCCGCGGCGTGCACTGGCGCATGCCATTCGCATCCATTCCCTTGAGAAGCCGGCACACGTAACGCGCGATCAGATCGGCGCGCAGCGTCCACGAGGCATTGATGTAGCCGAAGGTCTGCACCATGTTGGGGACTCCCGAGAGCATCATGCCCTTGTAGGTGAAGCACTCCGCCGGGTCGACGGGCTTTCCGTCAACTTCGAGCCGTACGCCGCAAATGGGCAAGAGTTCGAGACCCGTGGCCGTTACGACCGTATCGGCCGCAAGTTCACGGCCGGACGCGAGGCGCAGCCCCGCCGTGGTGAAGCGTTCGATTTGGTCGGTCACCATCTCCAACGCGCCCGAACGGATCGCTCGAAAGAGGTCCGCGTTCGGCACCAGGCATAGGCGCTGGTCCCAGGGTGCATACGACGGCGTGAAGTGGCTCACGGTGTCGTCCAAGCCGAGGTGTTTGCAGACGCGCTTCAGTAGGAACTTCGTCGCCTGCCGCGGTCGCCACCGTGCCCAGCGATAGAACAGACCTTGCAGGGCGATGTTCCTGCGGCGCGTCAGCGCATGAGCCCACTTCGCAGGCAGCCAGCGTCGCAGGATTTCCGTCAAGGGATCCGGATCCGGCGCCGAGACCACGTACGTCGGTGAGCGTTGCACCATGGTCACGCGCGCGCCCCGCTCGACCAGGGCCGGTGCTAGGGTCATCGCCGTTGCCCCGCTGCCGACGACCACGACCCGCTTGTCCTTGCAGCTCAATCCCTCGGGCCAGTGCTGTGGGTGCACGATGTCGCCAGCGAACTCGGCCATGCCGGGAAAGTCTGGCTGGTAACCCTTGTCGTAGCGGTAGTAGCCGCCGCACAGGTGAAGGAAGCCGGCCGTCAGCAGCTTTCGCCCCTCCTCCGACTCGACGTCGAGAGTCCATCGGGCCGTGGGCGTGTCCCAGCTTCCGCCGAGCACGCGGTGACCGAAGCGGACGTGTCGCTCCACGTCGTACTCGCGGGCCGTTTCGATGACGTACTCGCGGATCGCCTCGCCCTTCGCGATCGCCTTGGCACCCCGCCAAGGCTTGAAGTCGAAGGCCAAGGTGTACATGTCGCTGTCGGAGCGCACACCGGGAAACCGAAACAGGTCCCAGGTCCCGCCAATCGCCTGGCGGGCCTCCAGCAGAACGAACGTCTTGTCCGGGCACTCGCGACGCAGATGACATGCGGCACCGACGCCGGACAGCCCGGCGCCGACGATGATCACATCGAAGTGATCGCTCACATCAGGATTCGTACGCCGGTAGCGGCCCGCCGTCCACCGTCACCCGATGCATCAACCGACGCTCACCCGGATAATCGTTCAACGCGTAGTGCCAAGTGGCCCGGTTGTCCCAGAACGCCGCGCTGCCGACCTCCCAGTGAAATCGGCAGGTGTGCTCCGGGCGTGACGCGACCCGGTACAGGTAGTCCAGCAGGGGGCGTGATTCCAAGTCCGTCCAGCCGTCGATGCGTACCGTGAAACCCGGGTTGACGTAGAGCGCGGCGCGACCCGAGCGCGGGTGCCGGATTACCATGGGGTGGACGGCGTCCTGCGTGGCCGCTTCGGGGTTGTGGTAGCGGTCGTCCTTGCGTCCGGCGTGGTACCCGGCCCGGCCGAATACGTGGCGGCTTGAGTGGACGGCTCGCAATCCTTCGAGCGTGCGCTTCAGTCCTGGCGACAGCGCATCGTAGGCGCTGTACATGTTGGCGAACATCGTGTCGCCGCCACGGCTCGGGACCTCGAGCGCGTACAACAACGAGCCGAGTGCGGGCACATCGTCGTAGGAATGGTCGGTATGCCAGCCACCGCCGACGTTGGTCTCGTGCTGCGGCTCCTTGAGCACCATCGCTACGCTCGGTTGCTCGGGGACAGGCGTGAAGAAACGGTTGACGTTGATGGCCCCGAACCTGCGGGCTGCGGCCAACTGGCCGTCCGGCGTCAATTCCTGGTCGCGGAAGAACACCACGCCATGCTCCGCCTGCGCGGTGGCCACCGCATCCACCTCGACCTCGGAAAGCGCATTGAGGTCGACGTCGACCACGAAAGCGCCGCACCCACCGTTCACCGGTTCGACTTTCACTTTGAACCCCCTGCCGCAACAACGTGGCGAACAAGGATGCCACAACGCTGGCGCCGACTATAATCCGGCGCAACGCCGACTACCCGCCTACCCATGCCCACCCCGCCAGCGCTTTTGGAGCCGGTGACCGTACGCAAGCCCTGGGGTCGGGAGGTCTGGTACAGCGGGATCGAGGAACGCGGCGAAAGCACCGTTCGGCACCACGGCGAGCGCACCCCGCTTAGCCGTTTCCTGGCGACGCTAGGCCGTAGCCGGCCGGTCACTCTCTTGAAGACGCTGCATCCCGACGCGGGAAACCTCTACCTGGAAGTCCACGAGCGCAAGCACGAGGTGTACATCGTCGACACGGTGGATGCGGAGTGCTGGCCGGCAACCGGCCAAATGCTGCTTGGCGCGAGCGTCGAGCGCAGCGGTCTCGGCGAGGGCGAGTTCCGCGAGCATCTGCTAGCCAGAGCCCGCGCCGCCGAGGCGTCCTGCCGAGTCGACGGCGTGGCCGCCTTGATGCGGACGGTGCCTCTCGAGGTCGGCGATGCCGTCGCCATCGCGCCCCGCGTGCCGCACAGCCTGTTGCGCGGCGTCAGCGTGGTCGAGTTCCAGACACCGGTATTCGAGCGCAAGATTCTCGCGGCCAGCCAACGCGTCGCCACGCAGACCGGCTGGGATAGCGCCGAGGCCGTGGACCTGATCGATCTCGAAGCCGAGCCGCATGTGACGCCCCGCAACGGCGAACCGACGCAAACGCTCGGCGCTGGCGATACGTTCACCGTCACGCGGCACCGGCTGAGCGCTGGCGATAGGCTCGCCGTCGCGCCATGGTCGGTCGGATGGGTCGTGGACGGTGTCCTCCGCAACGGCGATGTCGCCTTCGGCGCACGCAGCGCGTGGATCACCCCCGAGGCGGCGGAACTGCGCGCGGAGGCCGACTGCGAGACGTTGATCGCCCACGAGCGCTGACGGCCAAGCAACCGTTCGTGTTCAAATAGCGGCACGCGCCCAAGGAGCCGCCATGGCCACGGACAACGAACTGATCGTCGAGCAGATCCAGATTGGTCCCATGCTCAATTTCACGTACCTGGTCGGTTCGCGGTCCACGCGCGAGGTCGTCGTCGTCGACCCGGCGTGGGACATCGACGGGCTCTTGAACCACATCGCCGAACGCGACTACACCCTCACCGCGGCCTTGGCCACGCACTACCATCCGGACCACATCGGCGGCGGCATGGGGAGTCACAACATCGCCGGCGTCACCGAACTGCTCGAGCGCAACCCGGTCAAGGTCTACGCGCACCGCGAGGAGGCCGACGGCGTGCGCAAGGTCACGACCATCTCCGAGTCGGACATGGTCAAGGTCGACTCCGGCGACACGCTGCGCGTGGGCCCAATCGAGATCGAGTTTCTTCATACCCCGGGGCACACGCCGGGGTCGCAGTGCTTCCGGATCAAGAACACCCTGGTCTCGGGCGATACGCTGTTCATCGACGGCTGCGGCCGGGTCGATCTACCGGGCTCCGACACCGAGCAGATGTACCACAGCCTGCAGAAGCTGAAAGCGCTCCCCGACGACACGCTACTGCTTCCCGGCCACAACTACAGCACGGTGCCAAATGCCACGCTGGGCGATACTAAGCGGATGAACGCCTACCTCGCGGTCAAGGACCTGCCGACGTGGAAGCAGGTGATGGGCGGAACGTAGATCGCAATTTCAAGAGAAGGAAAATCATGGACACCGGCGAATTCAGAGGTTTCAACGTCACGCTGCGCGATCCCGGCATCGCGTGGTTCCAGTTCTCGACGCCCGAGCGGCTCAACGGCATGACCGCCACCATCAAGCGCGACCTAGTCGAAGCGGTGACCCAGGCGCAAATGGACAACGACGTGCGCGTGGTGGTGTTCACCGGCTCGGGTCGCGCCTTCTGTGCCGGCGACGACCTGAAGGGCTACGGGGCCAAGATCCCCGGTGATGCCCTGGTCCCGGAGATCAGTCACGGTCACGACAGCGGAATCGGCACCTACAACGGCCTACGCACCATCTCGCAACGCGTCAACACCGCCATACGCGGGCTCGACAAGCTCACCATCGCCGCCGTCAACGGGGTGGCCATCCAGACCGGGTTCTCGCTGGCGCTCTCCTGCGACTTCCGGATCGCCGCACGCGGCGCGCGGATGGGTAGCGCGACGCTCCGCTTCGGGCTTTTGCCGGACGAGGGCGGGCAGTACCTCTTGGTGCAGTTGATGGGCGTGGCACGCACCATGGAATTCCTGATGAAGAAGAAGATCGTCGACGCCGACGAAGCACTGGCGCTCGGACTCGTCAGCGAGGTTGTTGATGCGGACGAACTCGAGGCGCGAACCATGGAACTCGCCACGGAGTTCGCCAACGGCCCGCAGGTGTCGATGCGGCTCTTGAAACGCTCGGTCTACAACGCTGCCGAGATGAACTGGGAACAGAGCCTCGACGAGATTGCCGCCAAGACCGGTATCTCGGATCATCACCCTGACGCCCGCGAAGGCGTCAGGGCCTTCCACGAAAAGCGTCAGGCCAAGTTCAACGACTGGCTGGAGTAACAGCTAAGGAGGTCGGCAGAAATGGCGGTTTCAGTCGGCGATGTGGCGCCGGACTTCCTGCTTGAAACAACGCGCAACGAGACGCTCCGGCTGAGTTCGCTACGCGGCCGCAAGGTGGTGCTGTTCTTCTACCCGGCCGACTCGTCGCCCGGTTGCACGATCCAAGTCTGCGGGCTCCGGGACGTCTACGAGGAACTCGCAGGCCACGGCGCCGAAGTCGTCGGCATCAACGGCCAGAGCGTCGAATCCCACCAGCGCTTCGCCGAGAACAACGCGTTGCCGTTTCCGATCGTAAGTGACGCCGACGACGACGTGCGGCGCATTTACGGTGCGTTTACGTGGCGGCTGCCAAGCCGAGTGACCTATCTCATCGACGAGGACGGCGTTGTACGCGACGTGTACTCAGCCATGCTTCGCCCGCGGCAACACGTCGAACGCGCGCGACGGTGGCTCGCTGGCGAGTAGGCTTAAGT
This sequence comes from Candidatus Azotimanducaceae bacterium, assembly GCA_965203685.1. Lineage (GTDB taxonomy): Bacteria > Pseudomonadota > Gammaproteobacteria > Pseudomonadales > Azotimanducaceae > VXYL01. Next base: position 1,097,665 of record OZ241908.1, on the reverse strand, counting down.
CAAAATGCGGAATGCGGACGGGGACGTCCGCGTACCACTAGTCCCCAAGTAGTCCCGCCACCTCGTCGCGTTCCTCGACGAGTTCCGCCTCGGTGATGTCGAGCTTGCTGCGGCTGAAGTCGTCGACGGTGAGGCCATCGACGATGCGCCAGTCTCCGTTCGCGCAGGTCACCGGGTAGGAGAAGATCAGACCCTCGGCGATGCCGTAGCGGCCGTCGGACACGACGCCCATGCTGACGACGCCTTCGGTTCCGGCGACCCAGTCGCGAACGTGGTCGACGGCCGCGTTGGCCGCGGAAGCCGCGCTCGATGCGCCGCGTGCCTCGATGATCGCCGCCCCGCGTTTTTGGATCGTCGGCATGAAATCGTCCTCGACCCAGTCCAGGTCCACCACCTCGAGGGCCGGTCGTCCGCCAACGGTGGCGTGCGTCAGGTCCGGGTACATGGTCGGGGAGTGGTTGCCCCACACGGCGAGGCCCGCGATGTCATCCACCGCGGCACCGGTCTTGGCGGCAAGCTGGCCGAGCGCCCGGTTGTGGTCGAGGCGGGTCATGGCGGTGAAGTTGCGCGGGTCCAGATCCGGTGCGTTGCGCTGGGCGATCAGGCAGTTCGTGTTCGCCGGATTGCCGACGACGAGCACCTTGACGTCGCGCGACGCGTGATCGTTGAGCGCTTTGCCCTGCACCGAGAAGATGGCGGCGTTGGCTTCCAACAAGTCGCTGCGCTCCATGCCCGCGGTTCGTGGTCTTGAACCGACCAGGAGCGCGATGTCGGCGTCGGCGAACGCAACGTTCGGGTCGTCCGTGGGCACCATGCCGTGCAGCAGCGGGAACGCGCAGTCATCGAGTTCCATGGTGACGCCGCGCAACGCGTCCATCGCCGGCGGAATCTCCAGGAGTTGCAGAATCACCGGCTGATCCGGCCCCAACATCGCCCCGGAAGCGATCCTGAACACGAGGGCGTAGCCGATCTGTCCGGCTGCACCGGTCACGGTGACGCGCACGGGGTCGGTCATGTGTGGTTCCTTAGCCGCAAAGCAAATGGCGGGGCATCTTACTAGGTTGCCGGACCCGGGTTCATCCTCGCTGTGGTGCGCGGACTGGTGCGCGGACGTCCTCGTCCGCATTCCGGCGGAGCACAATGTCCATTGCGGGCCGGGAGGCCCGCGCACGCCGATGGGCCGCAACCCGCTAGAACTCCCGGTACCAAACCCCGCTGCCGCGGCATTCGAGCGCGGCCTTCACGAACCGGGTCGTCGGTTCCGGCAGCGCATCGAGCGCCGCGAATGTCAGTGCGTCGCACTTGTCCGGTTCGCCGATCGACGGCGTGCCCGACCACCGCGTGGCCTCGAAGACGAAGTCCACGCCCCCCGCGTAAGGCATCACTACGACCGGCTCGATCTGCTCGACGGTGACGCAGGCCTCTTCAATGCACTCCCGCCGCGCTGCGTCGAGGACGCTTTCGCCGGCATCGCGATGGCCGCCGGGGAGCGAGAACCAGCCATCCATGAACCCGGTTTTGCTGCGCCGCAAGAGCAAGAGCCGATCCGCGTCGTCGAAGACCAGCGTCTGAACGATGACGACGAAGCGCGACCTGCGATCGCGTTCGACAACGCTACGCGTTCCCGCCTCGCCATCAGGGGCCGGCGACTCAAGCCCCACCGACCGAGCCTCGTACCAGCGGCGGGTAGCCGCGCAAGCTGATGCGCTGGATCAGTCGCGTGTCGTCGGGGCCGGTTGCTCGGCCGATCGGCGAGGCGCTGTGCATGGTGGTCGGGTTGTCCCACATGAGCAGGTCGTGGACACGATGCGCATGGGTCGCGATGAAACGCTGCTGGAAGGCGTGGTCGCCAAGGTCGGTCAGCAGGTCTCTCGCCGCGCTCCGGTCCATCCCCTGGATGCCCTGGCTGGTACCCGTTACGGCGTAAAGGGTCTTCTCACCGGTGACCGGGTGATTGCGCACCAGGGGGTGATAGACCGTGCGGTAGTCCCAGCCCTTCGGCGGGATCGGCGCGTGGTCCTCGCGGCGCGCAGCGATGGAGACGCCGTGGCGGTGCTCGACCATCAGGTCTGCAATGTCGCGTTTTCGGGCTTCCGGCAGCGCACGATATGCCGCCGCCATGTCGCAGAAGCGCGTCTCGCCACCACGCTTCGGCGCTTGCACCGAATACAGCATCGTCACGGAGGACAGTTCCTCCCGGAAGGACTGGTCGGTGTGCCAATGCGCCGCGCCCTTCTTGGTCGAGAGCGTATCGCTGCCGATGTTGGTGATCCGGGCAATCTCCGGGAACTCCTCGTGCCCGCTCAACCGGATCGGCTCCCCGACACGCCGCGCGAAGGCGACGAACTCGCGCGGGGTGAGCCCGCCAGTCTCGACGACGACGAACCGGTTCCGGTAGAGCACAAGCAACAGGGTCTTGAGTCCGGCGTCCGATAAGGCCGGCAGGTCGATGTCCCGGGCGACCATGCCGAAGTTGCCGTCGAGCGGCGCGAGCGTGAACTCCGAACCCATCGGGCCAGCATACCGCAGTCGATGAGGTCACAATCCGCAATGCGACGTTCACCGAGCCGTGGCAAACTCCCCCGCCTTTTCGAGATGGGTCGATCGTGGCGGAAGTCCTACAAGCCCTTGGCGAGACCACCGCGGACAACGCGCTGCCGCGGCGCGTCGAGGAGGCGTCCCTGAATGCCTGGCCGGCCCTGCAGCAAGTGTTGCTCGACGGCTGGGTCTTGCGCTTCTCCAAGGGTTTCACGCGGCGCGCGAATTCCGTGACACCGGTCTATCCGTCGACCCAACCGATGGAGGAGAAGGTTCGCTACTGCGAGAATCTCTACGCGCGGGAGGGCTTGCCCACGTACTTCCGGCTGACAACGCTCCCGGGCGCCGACGGCCTCGACGAAGTGCTCGCCGAGCGCGGCTATGCGCGTGAGGAGAGCGCCCGGGTTCTGCATCGCGACCTCGCCACCGGCACGCTGGCGCCCGGCCCCGGATTCACGCTAGCGCCGCTTGGCTCGTTCCTGGCGACCTATACGGAACTCTCTGGGCTCAAGGGGCACTTGGAGAACAGCGGACTCGACGGCCAAGCCGCGGCCGCCTTGCACGGCAGCGTTCTACGCGCCATCCGCGGCGAGACGGTCTTCGGGTTGCTTTCCGACGGCGGCCAGCCCGTGGCTTGCGGCATGGCCGTGGTCGAAGGCGAACTTGCAGGCCTTTTCGACATCGTCACCCACCCCGACAGTCGCCGTCGTGGCTACGGGCGCATCCTCGTCCAGAGCCTCCTCGCCCATGCCACCGCGATGGGCGCAAGCCACGCCTATCTCCAAGTGCTGGCGGACAACGCCCCCGCCTTGGCGCTCTACGACGGGCTCGGCTTCAGCACGCTTTACGAGTATTGGTACCGAGCTTCCCAGCGACCCCAAGGCTCGTGACGTCGCCTCGCGGGGCTACGCTGGCAATCCCTTGCCATTCGCGTCCGCACTCCGGCCCGATGCACGGCAGTCTGCGGGCCGCAGGCCCGCGTGCCAGCCCGGGAAGGCATAGCCACTTGATAGCCCGGGGCATTTCTGCCATTTTTGCGGGCTTGCAAAGTGTAAGGATCGGGACCGCGCGCCGCGCCGCATGGCCGCGCTGGCCGGGGCGATGCGCACCCGACGCGACAGGCCATTGCCTAGCCTAGACAAACAGCTCACCTACGGGCTGCCCCGACGCCAGGGGCTGTACGACCCCGCGCTGGAGAAGGACTCGTGCGGCGTCGGCTTTATATGCGACATCAAGGGCCGGGCGAGCCGCGAGATCGTCGACACCGCGGGACACATGAACTGCTGCATGGTCCACCGCGGCGGCCTCGGCTACGAGAAGAATACGGGCGACGGTGCGGGGATCCTCACCGCGCTGCCGCACCGATTCCTGGCCAAGGTCGCCAAGGCAGACCTCGGCATCGACTTGCCCGGACCCGGGCGCTACGGCGCCGGCATCGTCTTCCTGCCCCGTGACGCCCACGAGAGGGCGCACTGCAAAGCCGTCATCGCGGAAGAGGTCGCCGCCGCCGGCCAGGACCTGCTCGGTTGGCGCCCCGTGCCCCATCGGCCGGACGAGGCCGATATCGGCAACGCGGCCCGTGCATCCATGCCCGCCATGGAGCAACTGTTCATCGGCACGCGCGGCGTCGAGGGCGATGCCCTTGAGCGCCGGCTCTACCTGATTCGCAAGACGGCCACGCACCGTTTGCGCAACGACCCCGCGCTCACCGAGCGACTGTTGCTCTTCTTCGTCAGCCTGTCCGCCAAGGTCATCATCTACAAGGGCATGCTGACGCCGCACCAGCTATTCCCCTTCTACCCCGACCTCGAAGATCCCGACTACGAGTCGCACCTCGCCATGGTGCACTCGCGGTTCTCCACAAACACCTTCCCGTCGTGGGACCGGGCGCAGCCGAACCGGTTCATGAGCCACAACGGCGAGATCAATACGCTGCTCGGCAACAAGAACTGGATGAACGCCCGGCAAGGCGTCGTCGAAAGCGACCTGTTCGGCGACGATCTCGAAAAGCTCTTCCCGGTGGTTGAGCCGGATTGCTCGGACTCGGGGACTTTCGACAACGTGCTCGAGTTCCTGCGCATGACCGGACGCACGCTGCAGGAAGCCGTGCTGATGATGATCCCGGAGGCCTGGCAGCAGCACACCGACATGGATCCGGCCAAAAAGGCGTTCTACGAGTACCACTCGTGCCTGATGGAGCCGTGGGACGGCCCGGCGTCCATCGCCTTCACCGACGGGACGTACATCGGCGCCGTGCTCGACCGGAATGGGCTGAGGCCATCGCGGTACTACGTCACCGACGACGACAAGTGCATCATGGCCTCCGAGGTGGGCGTCGTCGACGTCGACCCGGCCCGCGTGGTCACCAAGGGCCGCCTGCAGCCCGGCAAGATCTTCCTGATCGACTTCGAGGCCGGGCGCATGATCCCGGACGAGGAGATCAAGTCCGAGTGGGCCCGTCGACGACCCTACGGCGAGTGGCTGGAGCGCCAGCGCATGGATCTCGACGAACTGCCGCGCCCGACGGCACCGGGGCTCGACACGGCGACGCTGCTGCCGCGGATGCAAGCGTTCGGCTACACCGCGGAGACCATGCAGTTCATGCTGCTCCCGCTGGTGACCGAACTGCGCGACCCGCTCGGCTCGATGGGCAACGACAGCGCTCTCGCGGTGATGTCCGACAAGCCGCGCATGCTCTACGACTACTTCAAGCAACTCTTCGCGCAGGTCACCAACCCGGCCATCGACTCGATCCGCGAGGAAGTCATCATGGCCTTGGAATGCTACATCGGGCCGGAACGGAACCTGCTCGACGTCACCGAGGCGCACGCTCAGCGCCTGAAGATTCCACACCCGATTCTGTCCAACGAAGAACTCGCCGCCATCGCCGGGATCGACCACAACGGCTGGCGAGCGCGAACCATCGACATCACTTTCCCCCGCGATTCCGGCCGCGACGGCCTGCTCGCCGCCTTCGATCGCATCTGTTCCGAGGCCACCGAAGCCATCGCGGACGGCATCGAGTTGATCGTGCTCAGCGACCGCGCCATCGACGCAGACCAGGTGCCGATCAGCGCCCTCGCGGCGACGGGGGCCGTTCACCACCACCTGGTGCGGACGTTCAGTCGAACCCGTGTCGGCCTGGTCGTGGAGACCGGCGAAGCACGCGAGGTCCACCACAACTGCCTGCTGATCGGCTTCGGCGCCGACGCCATCAATCCCTACCTCGCCTTCGAGGCCCTGATGGATGCCCGGCGCAACGGCTACCTGGCCGATGCGGACCACGTCGCGAACGACGCCGACGTGGTCGATGCCTACAAGAAGGGCGTTGGCAAGGGCATGCTGAAAGTGATGGCCAAGATGGGCATCTCCACGTTGCAGTCGTATAAGGGCGCCCAGATCTTCGAAGCGGTGGGCCTAGCGGACGATGTCGTCGAACGCTGTTTCGCGGGCACCGCGAGCCGCGTACAGGGCGTCGGTTTCGACGTGCTCGCCGACGAGATGCAACGCCGCCACGCGATCGGCTTCCCGGTCGCCGACGCGGATGCCGCAAAGACCGTGTCGCTGCCCGTGCTTCCCAACCCCGGCGACTTCCACTGGCGCCGCCACGGCGACACCCACATGTGGGACCCGGAATCCATCGCCAACCTGCAGGTTGCGGCGCGCGGCAAGGACGCGGACGCGTATTGGCGCTTCGCCCGCCAGGCCAACGACGTCAGTACGCGCAATGCCACCCTGCGCGGGCTGCTCCAGTTCAACGAGGACGCCAACGGCGGTCCCGTGCCGCTCGACGACGTTGAGCCCGCCAAGGAGATCGTCAAGCGCTTCGCCACCGGTGCCATGAGCTTCGGTTCGATTTCGAAGGAGGCCCACGAGGGTCTCGCGATCGCCATGAACCGCATCGGCGGCAAGTCCAATACCGGTGAGGGCGGCGAGGATCCCGAACGCTTCATCCCGCTCGCCAACGGCGACTCGAAGCGCTCGGCGATCAAGCAGGTGGCGAGCGGGCGTTTCGGCGTCACCGCCAACTACCTGACCAATGCCGACGAACTGCAGATCAAGATCGTCCAGGGCGCGAAGCCAGGCGAAGGGGGCGAGTTGCCCGGCCGCAAGGTGGACGACTACATCGCCTGGATCCGCAACTCCACGCCGGGAGTTGGACTCATCAGTCCGCCGCCGCATCACGACATCTACTCCATCGAGGACATCGCGCAGCTCATCCACGACCTCAAGAACGGCAACCCTGAAGCACGGATCAGCGTCAAGCTCGGCGCCGCCATCGGCGTCGGCACCGTCGCGGCCGGGGTCGTCAAAGCGCGCACCGATCACCTGGTCATTGCCGGCGACACCGGCGGGACAGGCGCCTCGCCGCTGACTTCAATCAAGCACGCCGGGGTGCCGTGGGAATTGGGCATCGCGGAGACCCACCAGACGCTGGTCATGAACAACCTGCGCTCGCGCGTGGTCCTGCAAACCGACGGCCAACTGAAGACGGGGCGGGACGTGGCGGTCGCTGCCCTCCTGGGCGCTGAGGAATACGGCTTTGCCACCGCCCCGCTGGTCGCCCTGGGCTGCATCATGATGCGCAAGTGCCACCTCAACACCTGCCCGGTTGGGATCGCGACCCAGGACGAGGAGTTGCGCGCCAAGTTCACCGGCGCGCCCGAGCACGTGGTCAACTACTTCTTCATGATCGCCGAGGAACTGCGGCAGATCATGGCGAAGCTCGGGTTCCGGACGGTCAACGACATGATCGGCCGTGCCGACGCCCTCGTGCCGGACGCGGCGATCGAGCACTGGAAGGCGAAGGGGCTCGATTTCTCAGCGATCCTCGAGCCCGCGACGCAACCCGAGAACTGTCTCGGCGTGTATCGCATCCACGACCAAGACCACGGTCTTGCGTACGCCCTGGACAACCGCCTGATCGAGTACGCCGAACCGGCGCTCGCGCGTGGCGAGCACGTGTACCGCGAACTGCCGATCGTCAACGTCAACCGCGTCGTCGGCGGGATGCTCTCGAACCAGATCATCCGCCGGATCGGCCCGGACATGCTTCCCGACGACACCATCCACTTCAAGTTCACGGGCAGCGCCGGACAGAGTTTCGGGGCGTGGCTCGCCAAGGGCGTCACCTTGGAAGTCGAGGGCGATGCCAACGACTACGTCGGCAAGGGCCTCTCCGGCGGGCGCGTGATCATCTACCCGCCGAAGGCATCGACCTTCCGCCCCGAAGAGCAGATCCTGGTCGGCAACGTTGTGCTCTACGGTGCCACCGGCGGCGAGTGCTTCTTCCGCGGCCTCGCGGCCGAGCGCTTCTGCGTGCGCAACAGCGGCGCCACCGCGGTCATCGAGGGTGTCGGCGACCACGGCTGCGAGTACATGACCGGCGGCCGGGTCGTGATCCTGGGACCGACGGGGCGCAACTTCGCGGCCGGGATGAGCGGCGGCATCGCCTACGTCCTCGACGAGGACGGCCTGTTCGCGGGCCGCTGCAACCCCGGCCTTGTCGATCTCGAACCCCTGGTCGAACCCGATGATGTCGCCGAGGCGAGGTCCTTGATCGAGAAGCACTTGGCGTACACCGGATCGACCGTGGCAGAACGCGTGCTCGAGAACTGGGCGGTCTCCCAGGAGTCTTTCATCAAGGTGATGCCGCGCGACTACAAGCGGGTGCTCGCCGAACGGGCGGCGCAACGCGCACCGGCCCAGAGCGAGTCCGAGGTCGATGAGCCCTCAGCCGGGGAGCGCGAGGGGCTTGCCCCTCGCACACGAAAGGTAGCGCAGGCGGCAAGCGGTGGGTAAGCCGACCGGCTTCAAGGAGTACGCACGCCAGGCCGCCCCATACCGCAACGCGGTCGAGCGGATCGTCGACTTCAAGGAGATCTACTCCGAACACGACGAAGCGCGGCTCACCACCCAGGCGTCTCGGTGCATGGACTGCGGCGTGCCGTTCTGCCAATCGCCGGACATGATCCACGGGCGCAGCGGCTGTCCGATCCACAACCTGATCCCGGAGTGGAACGACCTGGTCTATCGCGGTCAATGGCGCGATGCCCTCGACCGGCTGCACAAGACCAACAACTTCCCCGAGTTCACGGGCCGCGTCTGCCCCGCGCCATGCGAAGGTTCCTGCGTCCTTGGCATCACCGACCCGGCGGTCACCATCAAGAACATCGAGATGGCGATCGTCGACCGCGGCTTCGCCGAAGGCTGGGTCGTCCCTCTGCCGCCCGCCGTCCGGTCCGGCAAATCCGTGGCGGTCGTGGGCTCCGGACCCGCCGGACTGGCCGCCGCCGCGCAACTGAACAAGGCCGGTCACCAAGTCACCGTGTACGAACGCGCGGACCGCATCGGGGGGCTCCTGATGTACGGGATTCCGAACATGAAGCTCGACAAGGGCATCGTGGAGCGTCGGGTCGACCTGATGCGCCAGGAAGGGATCGCCTTTGTGACAAGCGCCGACGTGGGGGACGGCACCAACGGCACGGTGTCCGTCACCGATCTCATCAACGACGTCGACGCGTTGCTGCTGACCACGGGCGCCACCGTGCCCAACAACCTTCCGATACCCGGCCGGGAACTCGACGGCGTCCACTTCGCCATGGAGTTCCTGACCCAGAACACCAAGAGCCTGCTGGACAGCAACCACCAAGACGGCGACTACATCGACGCCAAGGACAAGAACGTCATCGTGATCGGCGGCGGCGATACCGGCACCGACTGCATCGGCACCGCCATGCGCCACGGCTGCAAGACGCTGACCAACTTCGAGATCGTCCCGGAGCCGTTGCCCGACCGCGCGGGGAACAACCCTTGGCCAACCTGGCCGTTCATCTACCGCGTGGACTACGGCCACGAGGAAGCCGCCGCCAAGTTCAACCGCGACCCCCGGCAGTACCGAACGTCGGCGGTGGAATTCCATGGCGACGGCGACGGCAAGGTCACGTCGCTCACAGCCGCCGAATACGAGAACTTCCAGAGGATCGACGGCACGGAACAGACGTTCGAAGCGGACCTAGTGCTCCTCGCCATGGGCTTCCGCGGGCCGGAGCCATACGTCAGCGAGCCGTTAGGCCTCGAACTCGATCAGCGCTCCAACTACCTCGCCGAGAAGGGCGACTACCGGACGAGTAACCCGAAAGTGTTCGCAGCCGGCGACTGCCGCAGCGGGCAGTCGTTAGTGGTCCGGGCCATCAACGAAGGACGCGAGGCGGCGCGTGAAGTGGACCGGTTCCTGACTGGAACGACCGAGTTGCCCTGAGGAATGTGAATCGTGCGCTGCGCCTACATCGGCTTCGATTCCGCGTGGGGCGGGAAAGCGCCCGGCGGCCTTTGTTACGCCGTCCTGGACAACGGTAGCCTATGCGAATCCGCCACGCCCACGCTTGCCACTTTCGAGGATGCCAAGGGCGTGATTGAGCAGTGCCGAGAGGAAGCCGACTACACACTCGTGGCGATCGATCAGCCGACCATGGTGCCAAACCACACAGGGATGCGGCCCGTGGAAAGAGTCGCTGGTGCGATCCAACCAGGCGTCCAGCCCGCCTATCTCAACTCCAACATGTTCAACCGGACCGCGCCGATCTGGGCATTCCTGGATGATCTCGACCCGAGAGAGGAGCCGCTCGAAGCCCAGCGAGCGACTGAAGGCCTTCATTTGATAGAGGTGTTCCCTGGGCTGGCGCTCCGGGGCCTGTTGTCTGGACCACCGGCTAGCCTCAGTTACAACCCAAAAGGATCAAAGTTCACCGTCGACCACTGGCGCCTCGTAGCCGAGTGCACATCCGCACAGACCAATGATCTGGGCATGCCCGCGTTCTCCAGTTGGGCGGCGGACGCATCGGGGCTGACGAAGCCTAGCAAGGCCGACCAAGATCGTCTTGATGCCTTGATCTGCCTCGTGGTCGCGCTGAAGTGGCGCCAACGAGACGCGGCTACCACGGTCCTCGGCGATTGGCGCGGCTACATGGTCACACCTCTGTCGCCAGCGGGAAAGGTCAAAGTCACGGCGGCTGCCGCCAAACACTGTGTACCGGTCGGATGTGGGTCGTGGGGTATCTACGAAGCCGCGTTGGCCTACTTCGACGGCAAGCACTACGACGCCTTCGAGTGGCTCGGATACCCGAGTGCGGCACTTGGCGGGGAGACGCCGCTTGATCGGGCCAAGAAGCCGGAAGGCACGCAAGACGTACTCGACCTGATTGGTCGACTGGAGCATGGAATACCCACGTGAAGGTATGGCGGATAGCAAAGGCCAAATACGCGCGCACGATCAGCCAAATGCTCAGTGGCGACGGGGCCGCCCGATTCGGTGGTCGGTGGAATCCCAAAGGAGTGCCGGCAATCTACTGCAGTGAGAACTCCTCGCTCGCGGCACTCGAAGTACTGGCCAACCTCACACGCCCTTCGACGTTTCCAGCCCACAACATCATTGACCTTGACGTTCCTGACGAGGCGATCGCCGTTGCGGAGCTGTCGACGGGTGACACCCAGCGCTTAGGTGCGGAACTGCTTCGGGACAGCCTCGCAATGTCAGCACCGAGCGCAGTGAATCCACTTGAACGCAATGTTGTCATCAACCCGAGGCATCGGTACTTCGACGCCATTGCGACGGGGAACATCCGCGCGTTCGTCTTCGACGAACGACTGATCGGCTAGGCGGACCGAACTACCCGTCCCTGCCGAACAAACGCTCCACCGTCGGACTCGGGTCCCCCGCACGCGGTGCCGCGTCGTCACGCTCGCCCTCGGTCACGATCAGCGACGGCACCACGAAGTCCTTGAGCATCTCGCGCAAGCGGAACTCGTTGGCCGCGAAGGGGAAATTCACGGTGTGCAAGGACATCACGATGAACATGCACCACTCGACGTACTTGTGCAGGGTGATCCCGTCCCGCAACCGTCCCTGCCGCCGCGCGCGCTCGTAGCTTGGCCGCGTACAGGCCAGCGCCGCCCGCGAGGCGCCGGCGAGCGCCTCGTCAACGCGCTCGTAGAGTTGGCGGCTGTTGTCGGCGAACAGGAGCTTCAACGCCGGTCGCCGGCGAAACTGCCGGATGAACCAGATCATGTCCTCGATAAGTTGCTCGTCCAGACCGGCGTGCTCGTAGCGTTGAGTCTCAAACTCGCCCATGAGCACCTGGTAGTCGCGGATCACCGCCTGGTTCAAGACGTCGTCGGCGTCCTTGAAGTAGCGGTAGAAGGTCGTGCGACCAACACGGGCACCCCGGATGATCGCGCTGACAGTGGTGTTCTCGGCCCCCCGGCTCAGGTAGAGCGCCACGGCCGAGTCGAGGATGGTCTGGCGCGTGTCTTCCGCACGCGCCTGGAGAGGAGTTGGCGTACGTGTGGCGTCCATACCTCCCAAACTAGCAGAAATGACCGCGGGTGGCCAAACTCGCCCGCCCGATCGGCCAGCGCATTGGCGCGATCGTGCGCCATCGCTTAGGCTCGGGCCGATGGATCGAGCCGGACCACCGAAGGGCGACGACTCCGCATTCGACGTGCGCGAGCACATCCGTCGCGTCGAGGAAGCCGCGCTACGTCGCTTGCGCCGGGCACGCCGCGCCCCGCCGCCACCACCTCCCCCGAAGCCGCCGAGAAGCAGCGGCGACTCCTGAGCCAGGACAAGCCTCATTTCGGAACAAAAAAAGCACATCTACCCCTTTACATCCCGATTTAAGGAACAAATAATCCTCACATGTTCCGTAATCGGGTGCCGCTGGGTCGGCTGGGGATCGTGTGGAACACCAAGCAAGTTCGCCGTCGCGATGAAGGAACCCGACATGCCGATTGACACGTCGGCGGGGCTAGGCGGCGCCGCCGGCCATGACGCGACGCTGGATCTGCCAATTCCCTTTGGCTGGTTCGCGCTTGGCTTCAGTTCCGACCTCGAACCCGGCGACGTGCAGCCCTTGTATGCCTTCGACGAACACCTCGTGTTGTTCCGTGGTCACGATGGTGTCGCTCACGCCACCGCTGCGTTCTGCCCGCACCTGGGCGCCCACCTCGGGCACGGTGGCCGGGTCGAGGGCAACGACCTCGTTTGCCCGTTCCACGGTTGGCGATTCGACGGCAACGGCGTCTGCGTGGACATCCCGTACGCCTCCGTCATGCCGCGCCGTGCCGCCGACGGTGCGTGCCTTTTCAGCTACCCCGTTCAGGAGCGAAGCGGCATGGTCTGGGCGTGGCACCATCCGCGGCGACGGCCGCCGTTGTTCGACCTCGATGAAGTCGCCGAGCTCTCGGACCCCGAGTGGGGCGAAGCGGACCGTTACGAGTGGGAGGTCGACGCGCCGATCCAGGAGACCGGGGAGAACGCGGTCGACATCGCGCACTTCGTGACCGTCCACGGGGTTCCCGAAATGCCCCAAGCCACGATCACGCTCGACGGTCACCGACGCGCCACGCATCTGACCGTGAAAGCGCCGGCCATAGACGACCACGGCAACGTGGACCTCACGCGAACGGCCCCCTTGGAACTCATCACCAGCAGTTGCGGCCCGGGCATGAGCACGCAGACATTCAGCCTCGGCTCCAAGACAGTGATGCTCGGCGCCGTGACACCCATCACCGCAACGCGGATGAAGCTGCGTTTCGCCTTCACCAAGCCGAAGGCGATCAGTGCCAAGTTCGCGATGCTGATGGACGGCCTGATTGCCGAGGTCGTCCGCCAGGTACAGCAGGACATCCCCATCTGGGAACACAAGATCTGCCGTTCGGCGCCGATCCTCTGCGACGGCGACGGCCCGATCGCCAAGTACCGGCGCTGGTTCAGCCAGTTCTACGACGACGGCCTAGAGCACGGCATCCGCCCGGTGGTCGCCGCGAGCCTTCCGTAGGCGTCCCCAACGCGCCAAGGGCGCGCGGCTTCCCGCCGATCCCCATGGCTCGGCGCGGCGACGCGTGAGCCTCGCCCCCTACGGCCCGCCTTGTCGGACGAACGTGCCCGAGCCCGCGACGGGCGCCTCGCCGAACCGATCCGGTTGCCAGTGCAAGGCCACGCCACTCGAGCCGCGCGCATCCCACGGAATCTCGTTCGCGATCTCGCCTTCGTCCCAGTCCACGGCCGTCACCGCGATGCGCAGTACGTCCCAGCGGCCGTTGGCCTGGGCGTCCAGGAACGACCCTGGAATCTCGGCCTCGACGCGGTAGCCGCGTTCCGTTCGCGTGGCCCGCCAACGCACATCCGCCTCCGATTGCCGCAGGAAGTCGTCGGGCGGCTCCGGGCGCGCGTCCACGACCGTCAGGTGGGCACGCGCCATGCGCGCGACATGGCCGTCGCGCGTCGCCGGGTAAAGGGGAACATTGGCGGACCGCTGTGGTTCCGGCCGTGAATCCACGTTGATGACCAGCGCGTCCTGGACCCGCGGACCCAGCGCCTCCGACGCCACGAGGTTGTCGTCCACGACGTTGCCGGCGATGTAGAGGTTGCCGCCCGCCTCGCGCAACGCGAAGGCGAACGAGATGTCCGTGGCGGCCGTTGCCGGCGAAGCGACGTCGCCTTGCGCGACGGCGCGGAAGGGGAGTTCGTCCCAGTCGTCGAGGAGACCGTCGAGGGTCGGGGCATCACCGCGCGGAATCGTTGGCGTGCCAACTGGCAGCAGACCTGACACGGCTTTGACCGTGACCGGATCCGCGCCCGTCGACAACGACCAGATCACGCGTCCGGGCGAGATCGCGGTATGGGCCACGGGTACCGGGCTGGACAACTGTATCTCGACGCGTTGCCGCGCGCCGGGCGCCACGGTCACCGGGCGCGGTCGGTCCGTATAAGCGAGGTCAGGGCCGGGCGCGATGGCATACGACGCCTGCAGATCCTCGCGGCCGCGGTTGGCGATCTCGAACGCGACGGTGCCCGCCTCGAAGATGCCCTCGTTGGCAATCGCGGGCAGCGAACGCACCGCACCGGAGAGCGTGCGAATCGCATCGCGTCGCCCGCGCGTGATCACGTCCTCGTCATGGATCCCGTCGAGAAGGAGGTTGGCGATGCGCGGGCCGTCAGCGGTCATCGTCACCCAGGCGACATGGTCGAACTCGCCGTAGGCCGTGCCGCGCAGGCTGCTGCCGCCACCCGTGGTCGCGAGCGTGATGTACCGGCGATCGTTGCGCACGAGCTTCACGTAGCGGTGGAAGTGCCCGGCGAACACGGTGTAGTCCCTGGAACCAAGCATGCGCTCGACTTCGGGCCAGTCCCCGCGCGGACCGCTCGCGTAGTCCCACAGTGGCTGGTGAACAAGCACGATCGTCCATCGCGCGTCGGGAAAACTCTCAAGCGTCCGCTCGACAAAGGCAAGCTGCTCGGCTTGCGTCCATGGCCCGGGCAACGGCGTGTCCGGCTCGCTCACCATGCCGAACAACTCCGAGTTGAGGACAAGGAAGAGCACGTCCTTGTAGACGAAGTGATAGTAGGAGGGACCGAACCGTTCCCGCCAGGTCTCCGCCATCACGGCGTTGTTCATGTCGTGATTGCCAGCCACGTAGAAAAACGGCGCTTCCAACCGCTCGACGAACCCTTCGAACTCGTCCCACTCGGCGTCGATCTGCGCTTGATCCTCGGTATAGCCCTCGATGAGATCGCCGATGCTCACGACGAACGCGGGCTCGAGGAGGTTCGCCTTCGGCAAGGCGGACTCGAAGACGCCCGGGCGCTCACCGCCGGTACGGTCGCTGACGATGACGAAATGGAAATCCTCCGCGGCGTCGTTGGCGGCGAGCGAAGTCCACGGTGTGGCAGCCTCCGGCGTCTCCGCATCGATCTGCTCACCGGCAGCGGATGTGGCCAGCAGGCTCAAGGCGAACACAAGGGGAATACGCATGGGCATCTCAGGTTTCCGCGCGAGCAAGACATTCTAGCCGCGCTGCGATCAACAAGTGCCCTTGCCGTCCGCGGTGAGCAATGCCCGTCGGGCCAGCGTCGCATGTGGACCAGGACGTCCGCGCACCGACGGTTACGAAACCCGCCCGTTAGTGGCACACTCGGAGACGTTGAGCGGTCCGTGCCGGACCGTCGAGGGAGGATGTGATCATGAAGGCAGCCGTATTCCGCGCCGTCAACACCCCCATGGACGTCGAGGACGTCCAGATCGACAAGCCGGGACCACGCGAAGTGCTCGTCAGAACGGCCGCCGCCGGCGTTTGCCACTCCGACATGCACTTCTTCAACGGCACCTACCCAGGTTCCGTGCCGTGCGTACTCGGACACGAGTCAGCGGGCATCGTGGAGGAGGTGGGCGAACTGGTGACGTACGTCAAGCCCGGCGACCACGTCATCACCTGCCTGTCGGTGTTCTGCGGCCACTGCGAATACTGCCTGACGGGCCATATGTCGCTCTGCCAGGAACCCGAAGTCCGGCGTGGGCACGACGAAGCGCCGCGGCTCTCCAAGGGCGGCCACAGCGTGACCCAGTTCGCGAACCTCGGCTCCTTCGCCGAACAGATGCTGGTCCATGAACACGCCGTGGTGAAGGTCCGCAAGGACATGCCGCTCGACCGTGCGGCGCTGATCGGCTGCGGGGTGACCACCGGCGTCGGTGCCGTGATCCACACGGCGGCCGTCGAACCCGGCGCGACGGTTGCCGTGATCGGCTGCGGCGGCGTCGGCCTGTCCGCCGTCAACGGTGCGGCGATCGCCGGCGCGTCCAAGGTCATTGCCGTCGACATGGTCGCGTCAAAGCTCGACCTCGCACGCAAGTTCGGCGCCACGGACACCGTGGACGCCAGTGCCGGTGACGCGGTCGAGCAGGTGCGCGAGTTGACCGACGGCGGCGTCCACTACTCGTTCGAGGCGATCGGGCTCAAGGTCACCGCCGAACAGGCCTTCCGGATGATCCGCCGGGGCGGTACCGCCACCATCATCGGCATGATCCCGCCCGGCGAGATGGTGCAATTGCACGGTCCGGATTTCCTGTCGGAGAAGAAGATCCAAGGCTCGATGATGGGCTCCAACCGGTTCCGGGTGGACATGCCCCGCTTCGTGGACTTCTACCTGCAGGGCAAGCTGCATCTCGACGACATGATCTCGAGCCGCATCAAGCTTGGCGACGTCACCGACGCCCTGCTCGCACTCGACAAGGGCGAGGTCGCACGCAGCGTCATCGTCTTCGACGCTTAAAGCTCGGCACTTAGCCGCCATGCGCTGGATGTCCTTCGAGGTCGATGGCCGTGCCACGTTCGGCCCGGTCGTCGAGGGTGGCGTGGCGGATGCGGGCGGCGCCGGCTACGCCGACCTCAAGGCCGCGATCGCGGACGCGGCCCTGATCGACTTGGCCGCGGCCTTCGACACGCCCGACCATGGCCTGGACGAGATCACCTACCTGCCGCCCATCACCAACCCCGACAAGATCCTCTGCGTCGGGCTCAATTATCGCGAACACCAGGAGGAAACGGGACGCGGCGGCGAGGACAACCCGACGATTTTCGTCCGCTTCGCCGCGGCGCAAGTGGGCCACGAGGGCACCATGTTGCGCCCCCACGAGTCGAGTTCGTTGGACTACGAGGGCGAGATCGCACTGATCATCGGCCAACCCGGCCGGCGCATCGCCAAGGACGATTGGCTCGACCACGTCGCCGGCTTCAGTTGCTACAACGACGGCAGCGTGCGCGATTACCAGCGTCACACCAGCCAGTTCACGCCCGGCAAGAACTTCGCCGCGACCGGCGGCTTCGGGCCATGGATGGTCAGCCCGGCCGAAATCCCGGATCTCGACGCCATCGAGATCACCACCCGCCTCAATGGCGAAGTGATGCAGAACGCGAAGTCGGCGCAAATGGTCTTCGGATTCGCCGACTTGGTGGCCTATTGCTCGACCTTCACCGAACTGGCCGCCGGCGACGTGATCGTGACGGGGACGCCGGGCGGGGTCGGCGCGGCGCGCAATCCGCCGGTCTTCATGGATGACGGCGATGTCGTCGAGGTCGAAATCGACCCCATCGGCACGCTCCGCCATCGCATCGCACGCGGCTAGGGTCCGCGTACCGAAGGTCCTGGGGCCCGCCTAGGCAAATCCCCTTTTTCTCACTCTTCTCTCCAGCGTCCGCAGCGACAATAGGCCCCCAATGGCATTCTTTCGGATCGAGGGAGCGAACCGGCTGGCCGGCACCATCGCTCCCATGGGAAACAAGAACTCGGCGCTGCCGCTGCTCGCCGCCTCGGTGTTGACCGACGAACCACTAGTACTCGGCAACGTCCCCGATATCGGCGACGTCCGCTCCAAGCTGGCCTTGCTGGACAGCATCGGCGTGCGCACCTGCTTCGAGGACAACGTCTGCGGCTTGCAGGCTGCGCGAGTCCGTGACGAGCCCCCCGACGCCGGTCTGTCGGGCGACATCCGCACCTCCGTGCTGCTTGCGGGCCCCATGCTGTCGCGCTTTGGTCGCGCCGTCATGGCGCGTCCCGGCGGAGATCGCATAGGCCGCCGCCGCCTCGACACCCATCTCCTGGCCCTGCAGGCCCTCGGGGCGACGGTCCGGGTCACGCCCACGCACTATGAACTGACCGCGGATCGTCTCGTCGGCTGCGACATGTTCCTCGACGAGATGAGCGTGACGGGGACGGAACAGGCCATCCTCGCCGCCGTGCTCGCCGAAGGCGTGACGACGATCTCCAACGCGGCCATGGAACCGCATGTTCAGGACGTGTGCCGATGCCTCAACGCGATGGGCGCGCGGATCCAAGGAATCGGTACGCACGACCTGACCGTCGAGGGTGTCGATGCGCTGCACGGGACGCGCTTCGACATCGGCCCCGACTACATGGAGGTCGGGTCGTTGATCGGCCTCGCCGCGGCCACGGGCTCGGGAATCCGAATCACCGACGCCAAGCCGACCGACCACCGCATGACCCGCATCATGTACGGGCGCTTAGGGATCGACTGGCGAAACGACGGCGACGACATCGTCGTGCCGCCAGACCAAGATCTCGCCGTGCAGCCCGACTTCGACGGGACCGTGCCAGAAATCGATGACATGCCTTGGCCAGGCTTCCCGCCGGACCTCATCAGCATCGCCCTGGTACTTGCCACGCAGAGCAAGGGCACCACGCTGATCCATCAGAAGATGTTCGACAGACGCCTAGTCTTCGTCGACCGCCTCATCGACATGGGTGCGGGCATCGTCGTCTGCGATCCGCACCGGGCACTCGTCATGGGGCCGACGCGCTTGCGGGCCGCCCGCCTCGTGTCGCCCGACATCCGCGCCGGCATGGCCTTGGTGATTGCCGCGCTATGCGCATCCGGCGAGAGCACGATCCACAATATCGGCCAGATCGACCGTGGCTACGAGCGGCTCGACAGACGCTTAGGCCACTTAGGCGCGGTGATCGAGCGCGAAGAGGACTGAGCAGGCTTAATCCCAAGAGAAGATGCTTGTTCAGGGTGTCTCGATTTCATAACAAGTACTGTTCGTGAACCTGATATGGGTCGTTAGCGTACACGCGATAAATGACACGTCCCGAAAAATCAAGCATATCTTTCATTCGATCATAAATGGCGGGATGTGATATACGTTCCAGTGCCGAATGGCGTGCGATCCATTCGGTTTCCAGACTCTCGTCGCTCGTAGTTAATTGACCGCAAACATAATCTCCCAAAAAACCAAACGCCAACTTAGTGGGGGACTTGACGTTTGAGTAGACACCAACCAGTGGACCAATTGATGCGTCAATACCAGACTCTTCTTGAATTTCACGCTGTAACGCTTCAATGAGGTTTTCACCTTCTTCAACCTGACCACCCGGAAATTCCCACCCACGGCGTGGACTTCGTATGACCAAGATTTCCCCGTTGGGATGACTGATCAATGCAGAAACAGCAACGATGTGCTTGGGATGAACCATCTAAACTCTCACTTTCGCTCATGCACAATAATTGACACGCATCAAACGAAGTACGCACGGACCGCGACTGGAATGCGTCCTTCCATACTCACATGCGTCCCAGGATCAATCAAGCGAACACGTGGTGCTTCAATTGCGGCTTGCACATTCATGCCGTGCTCAATAAGGTTCAACACGATCTGCAGCGTCGTCTGCAGGATACCGTGACTGATCCAAGGGGGAACGATGGAAGAGCTGTTCGAGGGCGTCTCCCGCATCCAGCCCACCAAGGTCACGCCGTCTAAGTATGTCAGCCTGTTTGCCGAGCGTACGGCGGGCAACCTGCTGTTCTCCTGCTTCGGCGGGCACAGCAGCATCGAAGGCAGCTTCGACGCCATCGAGGCCCGGGGCGGTGTCGCGATGCACCTCTTGGGGGACATGCACTTCGCCGCGCGCTACAGCGACGACGTGTTCGCTCGTTTCGGCGTACCGACCCGCTGTAGCGAGGTCGAGGCACCGGACGTCAAGCGCAAGGTGAAGAACGTCTCGACGTTTCCTTTCGAACGCCACGAACTGGCACCCGGCGTCGAGGTCATCCCCACCCCCGGCCACCGACCGGGGGCGGTGAGCTACCTAGTGACGATCGGCAACCGCCAGTGCCTCTTCGCCGGCGACTCGATCTACCACGACGGGACGAAGTGGCGGGCGCTGGCGTCCAAGCGGAACCGTCCGACCATGCTAGCGACCCTGGAACTCCTCGACGGCATCGAGTTCGACGTCCTGCTCGCGAACACCAGCGTCACGAACCCGGTCTGTCACGTCGAATTCGACGGCGACGGCAAGGACGGCTTCCTGGCCGAGCTTCGCGCAGACCTAAGCTAGCGGGGTCGCGCTCCGGGCTTTAGCGACGGTGCGTCGCGAGCCACGCTTGCGCGAAGTCCACAATCTCCCGACTGCGCATCAGGCGCCCTTCGCCCCAACCCAACGGGCCGCGGCGCTCACGCCCGGTGAGCGCGAAGTCCGAGCCTAAGTCTTCGAAGTCGTCATCGACCGGCCGCCAGTCCTCGAAGGTCACCCAACGCCGCTTGCCGTCTACGACCATCGGCGCGCCCTCCTCGACCTTGAGCTTCGTAGGGAAATCGGCGCGCGTCTCGCCGAGGTGGATGGACGTGTTGTTGGCGTGGGTGACGCCGGCGAGCAGCACGTGCGCATCGAGGTCGTAGAGCCGGGCCAACGGTGAGCGTTCGCCGAACATGTCGCCTAAGGGATGCTCGCCAACGACCTGCTCGGCTTTCGGGCCGAGGGCGGCGAAAGAGACGTGGGGATGGGCGCTGCGGCGGGCACGCGGGTGTTTGCGGAAGGTCTCGGCGACGACGCCCATCTGCCGGGTCGGCGTCAGCGCCGGATCGTAGGGCGGCATCTCCTTGCGAATGGTCTTCCACCACCCCTTGGGTACCGGCGGCGCCACCCAACTCGCCGGATCGGTGAGATGGCCCGTATGTGTCGGCATCACCAACGTGCCTTGGTCGCCGAGCACGCCCAACAGCGCATCGATTACGCCTTGCGCCCCGCCGGGCACCCAGCCGAGACGCGACATCGACGTGTGCACGACCACCGTCATGCCAGCGCGCAGGCCCAGCTTGCGCAGATCTCGCGCCAGCAGCGACGGCGTCACCGGCTTGCGGCCGGCGATGTTCGACTCGTCGAGAACCTGGCCTTCGGACACTGGGATTAGGCGTCCAGCAGGCGGAACCGCACCCCGCAGACGTCGACCTGCTCGTCCGAGACATAGGCGTTGCGCTCCTTGGCCTTAGCGAGGATCCGACCGCGGTCGGCCACCTTCAGATCCAGACCGCCGAGGCCGTAGCCGCGGCCATCGGTCGCTTCGACGAAGCGGATGTCGACGTTGTTGAGCGCCATGATCAGCACGGAACCTTCGCGCCGGACCGGCAGACCCGCCACCTTGCCCCAGAGTTCCGCGAGGCCAACGGGATCCGGACCCTGGAGTTCAACGGCCGCATAGTCCACCGTCACGGATTGGTCCACCTTGTCCTCCCACTGCGTTCCGCCCGCGGGTTCCCAATTGCCGTTGAAGTCGTTGACCTCGTCCCAGTCGATCTCGAAGAACGCGGCGCGCATGTCGCCGGGATGGATCTGGCAGATGTTCCAGTTGCCGCGATCCACCTCCCAGGCAATGCGCACGTCGTTGTCCAATGCGCGCTGGCGGACGGCACGCTGGTTGTCCTTGGAGTCGGCCTGGCAGATCACCATGTAGCCGCCGTCGCCGTTGCGGCGGTCGAGATAGCGGCCGGCCGCGGTGTTCTCCTCGACGGGCACGACGACTTCCAGCATGTTGCGGCCTATGGGCAGCAGCGTATTGACGAGACCGAATCGACCGACGCCCGGGTCGACGAAACAGCGTTGGATGCCGAAGATCTGCTCCAGGTCGTCGATGGTGTTGTCGAGTTCGCGGGCGACCAGGCAGATCTGGCGGAGTTGTATGGTCATTTTCTGAGCGATGCCTTCCCAAGCTGGATTCGCTGGCTATGATCGACGCAATGGGACGACAAAGCCAGATGTTGCTGATGGCCCTCGCCGCCGCGTGTACGGGCGCCGAGGACCTTCCCGACCGCCATTTCGCGTTCGAGGCCGGCATGGGCCTGGTCTCGCACGAGGGCTTCTTGCAGACCCCCGCCGGGGGTCAACCCGGCACGGCCAGCGGGGGTCGACCAACCCTCGATGAACTGGCTGTCGGCGACGGCCACTACCGCTGGGTCGCCGGCACGGCGGGGTTCGGACGGTATGCTCTAGACATTCGCTACACGGCGATGGGCGATTCCGGCAGCGCGACACTGTCGAGGGCGCTTGTCAGCCAGGGCAACGCGTTCGATGCCGGCAGCGACCTACGCACAGTGCTGAGCCTGGATGGGCTGTCCTTGGCATTCAGCCGGTCCTTCGAGTTCGCCGGGGACACCAAGCTGGCGATGGGACCGTGGATCGGCTGGACAGCCTTCGACTTGGACGTCGTCGGGGCGACCGCTGGCGTAGACCGCAGCTACCGGGTGTACGCCCTCGGCGCCAACGCCACGCTTGACAAGCCCCTCGGGAGGCGCTGGCGTGTGGGAACCGAAGCCATCATCGCACCCGCCTTCGACGGATCCGCCGCGCGCTACACCGTCGAACCGTCGCTAACCTACCGCCTGCGGGATCATGTCGAGATCCGGCTCGCTGCGCGGCTAGCGGCCTTCCGCTACGACGACGCCCATAAACAGGCCTGGCCGAACCGGTTGCGCGTCGACCGGCGGGTGATCCCGGCGGTCTCGGTCCGACTCAGTCCTTAAGGGTCAGCGCAACTGGCCGACGTCCAACATGGCGTATACGCGCGTGTCGGTGAGCCTGCCCTGGTTGTCCCGACTGTCGTGGCGGTGGACGGCTTCGAGTTGGAAACCGACGCGTTCCGCGACCGCCCAACTGCGACGGTTGCGATCGTCCATGGTGATTTCCACGCGGTTCGCACCGAGTTGCTCGAACGCCAACCGGGTCAGGCCACGCACGCCCTCCGAGCAGTACCCCTGCCCGACGTAGTGCGTATGCACCCAGTAGCCGATCTCGAACCGTGGCACGTCCCACCTGGCGTTGAGCAGACCCATGCTGCCGATGATCCGGCCGTCGTCCCGGTGGACCAGTAGCGTGGAATACTCCCGGTCGGCCGCCAGCGCCTCGAGCGAGGCGTCGCAGAACGCCTGCGCACTGTCCGCGCCGTACGGCCCGTGCGCCCAAGCCATCCACTCGTTGAGTTCCGCGTACGATGCGTTCACGGCCTCCACGATTTCCGAGACATCCGCCGCCGTGGGCGGACGCAGAATCAACCGATCGGTCTCGACCCGGTCCGGGAACCGGCCGCCGCTCACCGCCGCGGATTGCCGTAGATGTCGACCTCGTCGTACTTGAGCCAGGAAGGATCGTAGTCGGGACGGCGGTCGAAGTGCTGCGGGGTTGCCCATTCGTCTCTGATGCTCTCGTCGAAATCCGCCGGCAGCTCGCCGGACGTGCGCTTGGATAGTTCGTCGTGCAAGGGTAGAAAGACGCGGCCCAAGTCACTCGGCATGGGCCCGCGGCCCGACGGGGAGGTCTGGTTCACGGGAAATGCGCCCGATGCAGGATCACGCCCAAAGGCAGCCTTGCTGTAGGTCGCCTGTTCGGCCTTGTCGGCGTCGCTCATGGCAGCATTCACGGTCCGACCTACGGGTACCACCGGCGTGTAGAGGCCTTTGGTGAGATGGTCGGCCGGCTCGAACTCCGTCGGCAACGGGCCCGCGCCGACGGTGATCTGGCCGTGGTTGACGTGCACCCAGAAACCGCCGTGGCTGCCGTCGGGGAACGCGTATGCCGGCGTCTCCGTGAACTCTTCGGAGAACGTGTACACCACCTCCTTGAGGCTGTCCGCGTACTTGGCCGAGGTAGCGCGGGCGGTTAGGACGTGCCGTGCGGAGTTGACCCACTCCGGCGTCATGAACACGAACCGCGGCATCGTCCGGGGCGCCATGGCGTCATGCAAGTCGCGTAGTACGACACCGAGCACCGGGTGGCTCGGCAAGGCGCCCTGCATCTCGATCCGGGTCAACTTCATCAGCCGGGCCCGGGCAGCCGCGACGACAACGGGGTTCCGACCTTGATACTGGAGGCGGGCAAGATTGCTCATGATCGAGTGGTCGGCCTCGATCTTGAGATCGCAATCCCCGACGGCGAGTTCGCCGCTCCCAACCTTGACCTCGGCACCGTCGAACCTTGCATGCCACGCGAGCGGCCCACCAACTTCGAGATAGGCGGGAGGATTGTGCGCCACCTCGCAGAAGGCGAACGTTCCGAGGTCGGCCAGGCCGCCAGCGCGCTTGGCTGCGGACGCCGTCAACACGTCGGCCGCAAGACGCACCCACTCCTCGGCTGCGAAGGTGAGGTCCCCAATGCCATCGGCCATCGCGGCCAACACGACCGAATGATGGCCTTCGCCAGCTATCATGGCTTCTACTCCGTTGTGATGGGTCGCTACGCGGCCAGGTGGCCCTTGCAGCCCGTGGCGGTCAGCAGCGCGTCAAGATCGGCGTCCGCTGCGACTTCCGCGTACTTCGCACGCAAAACGCTCAAAGACCGAGCGTGGTACTTCTGCGGCTTTTGCGTCCAGCGGTTGCCTTTGAGCGTTACGTCGAACTCGTCCTCGCCTGCCGCGATCGCTTGTGCATTGGCAGCGGTCCAAGGCAGGAACATCGCCCCGACCTGGTCGGTGAGCAGAGGGGTCAGTGTCGGCGCCAAGGCCACCCAGTCCTCGAAGTCGCCGTCGTTGGTCGGCTCAAGCATGCGCTCGGTCCACGCAACGACGTGCGGGTGGCCCTGCAGTACCGCCCCGGCCGTCGGATCGCGTCCCGCCTCGTAGATCTGGCCCCAAAGGGCGAAGTCCGCGAACGCGGGTCGGGCACCGAAGAGGTATCGACGATCCGCGAGGTGTGCCTCGAGGATCTCAACCACATCGGCGTAGCTCTGCTCGATCTGCGGAGCCGTCACGTCGTTGGAGCCGACGAACCACACCCGGGGCACCATGCGCTCGCGGATTTCCAGCGCCCTGGCTTCGCGCTCCTCCGCCGGCGCTCTCGCCGCGAAACGGCGGGACACCGCCAGTTGATCGACCTCGCGCCACCAGCGCATGTGGAACATCCACTTGTTGCCCCACTCGTCGCCGAATTCCTCGAGCAGTGCCGAGACGAACTGCGCCACGAGACCTGGCGGATGGATGCCGGGTTCCGGGAACGCCGTCTCCATCGCCTCGATGATCGGGGTCGAGTCCTGGATGCCCGTGTCCTCCGGCGTCACGACCAAGGGGACCAGTGGCAGCCGCGCGTGCTTGGCGAAGAGGTCCGCCGCCTGTGAACGGTCCTGCCATGCGTGCGGAATGCCCTTGTACCGGAAGTACGAACGCACCTTCACCGAATACGGCGATTCCTCCGAGCCGATGACCACATAGTTGTCCGGCATTGGCTATCCGGTACGGGTGCCCTTGAAGCTCGCGGTACCGAAGGCGCCGAGCTTCACACTGCCGCTGATCTCATCGCCGTCCACGGTGGCGGAAAACTCGAGCGTCAGTGGCATCGGTTGGGTGATATCCAGCTTCCACGACACGTCGTTGCCGTCCACCTTGCCGTCCTGGATGTCGACCGTGCCTTGCGCGCCGGACAACGTGCCGGTCAGCTTGTCGCCGTCGGCCTTGAGTGTCGCCGTGCCCTTCTGCTGGCCCATCGGGGTGTCCGTGACCGTGTCCCAGACGCCGTCCACATCGCTCATCGGGGTTTCCTTGTGTTGGAGTGTGCGAGTGAGTATGACAGAGCGCCGCAGCATGGAACATACGCGCCGCTGAGTACCGTGCCATACGGCGCGCGGGGCCAGCCATGGTACGTGGCGAACTGTCGCCGCTGGCTGCAAACTAGCTGTGTGGACGCACCACGGACAGCACGTCGACATCGCCGTCGCGCCGAAAGCCCGGCCTTGCGCTGGGTTCTCGTGGCCGGGCTGATTGCATTTGTCGCCTTGGCCGATTGGTTTGCGGGGGGCCTCGGTCCACGACTCGTCCTAGGCTCGGCGACAATCAGCGTGACGTCCACGCCCGCTGGCGCCGACGTGCTCCTCGACGGCGACCGGGTCGGGACGACGCCACTTCGCCACGACGATGTGCGCCCCGGCGAGGTCGTCGTTCGCGTCCAAGACCGTTACCACGAGGCCGTCGCCCAGCGCCTTCGCCTTGCTCGTGATGAAGTGCACGAAATCCACGTCGACTTGCCCGCGGCGAGCGGCACGCTGGAGATCGTAAGCAATCCACGCGGCGCCGCCATTGCCATCGACGATCAACCGCTCGATGACCGGGCGCCGGTGCTCCTTGCGCCGTATCCCGCAGGCACCTACACCGTATCCGCCTCGATTGACGGCTGGCACCCCCAGACGCTTGCCGTCGAGGTGTTGGCCAACGCACGCACCGAGGTCGCATTCGAACTCGAGCGCCTGCCGGTTGGCGAGGTATTCCTCGACCTCGCGCCAGCGGACGCAAAGGTCGTCATCGTCGGTTCCGACGAGCCCTATCACCGCGGCATCCGGCTGCTTCGCGGTACCTACGAGTTCCGTGTCGAGCGCGACGGCTACGCCAGCGAGAGCTTCCGACTGCCGGTGTTGCGCGGGCGCAATCAGCGAAGCGTGAGGCTCACCCAACTCAAGGCCAGGCTGACCATCGCATCGACCCCAAGCGATGCGATCGTCCACGTGTCCTACCGGGCCGGACAGTCGTGGCGCGACGTCCGCTACACCGGGCCACTCACACTGCCGGCTGGCGAGGTCACCATCGAGGCCCGCGCGGTCGGCTACCGCAACTACGTTCGACGGCTAGCCCTGGCCGGCAAGCCGCATGCGCACACCATCCACATGCAGGCGTTCGACGTGGAGCCTGGACGCCGATTCCGTGACGCTTTGGCATCGGGAAGCGATGGGCCGGAACTGGTCGTCATCTCGGCCGGCACCTTCCGCATGGGATCGCCGGACGGCTCCCGCGACGAGCGCCCGGTCCACGACGTTGCTATCACGCAGCCGTTTGCCATCGGCGTCTACGAGGTGACGCACGCCGAGTACGACGAGCACCGCGGCCGGACGCCCATGTTGAAGCAGCCGGTCCGCGGCGAGCCGGCGCTGCCGGTGCCCGCGGAAACCATCGCCGACCACCCGGTGACCGGCGTGACGTGGTCCGAGGCAGGAGCGTACGCATCCTGGCTGAGCGGAGAGACCGGCTACACGTACCGTCTGCCGAGCGAGGCCGAGTGGGAATACGTGGCGCGGGCCGGCAGCCGTACCCGGTATCCGTTCGGCGACGATCCCCGCGAGTTGTGCCGGCATGCCAATGTCGCCGATCAGACCCTCGCGGCGCGGTATCGCAAGTACAGTACCGCCGCCTGTGACGACGGCGTACTCGGTGTGGGGCCCGTCGGGCGCCTCCAGGCCAATGCATTCGGCGTGCACGACATGCTCGGCAACGCCGAGGAATGGGTTGCGGATTGTTGGCGTCGCAACTACAGCGGCGCCGACGGCACCCCGCGACCCTACGATGGCAACTGCAGCGCGTACGCTGTTCGCGGTGGCGCTTGGGATTCCGCGCCGGAGGAGGCGACCGTGAGTTTCCGGTCGTTCAGCACCGGTGCCGGTCCGGCGCGCGGATTCCGCATCGTGCGGGAGCTTTAACGTTCCGTAGAGCTTGCCGCTGCGGTATGCGGGCCGGGATGCCCGCGTACCACGTCCTACGCGGGCGGTTGCAGGCCCGGAATCGCCACCTTCACAGCGTCCTCAAGGCAGTCCACCAACGTCAACTCCATGTCGTCACGGACGGCTTGCGGCAGCTTTGCGAAGTCCGACTCGTTGTCCCTCGGCAGGATGACGTGACGGATGCCGGTCCGATGCGCCGCCAACACCTTCTCGCGGATGCCGCCGACCGGCAAAACCAATCCCGACAAGGTCAACTCGCCCGTCATGGCGACATCGTCCCGCACTCGCTTGTTGCTGTACAGCGACGCAAGCGCCGTTGCCATCGTGATGCCGGCGGACGGGCCGTCCTTCGGCACGGCGCCAGCCGGCACGTGGACATGGATGCCGTTCTCCTCGATCGTGCTGCGGTCGATGTTGAGCCGTTCCGCGACTGACCAGATGTAGGAACGCGCGGCCTGTATGGACTCCTGCATCACCTTGCCCAAGTGGCCGGTGGTGATGGTCTTGTCGTCCTTGTGGGTAAGCGTCGCTTCGACGTAGAGCACGTCGCCTCCGGCCTCGGTGTAGGCCAAGCCGGGCGCAACCCCCGGCGCCATGTTCTCGCGCTGACGGTCGGTCTTGAACTTGTCCGGCCCGAGCAGTTCCGGCAAATCGTCCACGGTGACAGTCGACGACGGCCCCTCGGCTTGGACGATCTGTCGCGCGCGCTTGCTAGCAACGCGCCCGACGACGCGGTCGAGTTCGCGCACGCCCGCTTCCCGGGTGTGCCGCCGCACGGCCCACGACAAGGCCTCGTCGGTGAAGCCGAGTTGGTCGTCGTCGAGGCCCGCGTTCTCACGCTGGCGCGGGATCAGGTAGCGGCGGGCAATTTCGAGCTTCTCCATCTCGCTGTAGCCGGTCAGCTCGAGCACCTCCATGCGGTCGAGCAACGGCCTCGGAATGCCGTCCAAGTGGTTGGCCGTGGTGATGAAGATCACCTTCGAGAGATCGAATGGCAGGTTCAGGTAGTTGTCGCGGAACTCGCGGTTCTGCGCGGGATCGAGGATCTCCATCAACGCTGCCGCGGGATCGCCGCGAAAATCGCGGCCGAGCTTGTCCACTTCGTCGAGCATGAGCACCGGGTTGCGCACGCCAGCACGTCGGACGGCCTGCAGGATGCGTCCCGGCATGGCTCCGATATAGGTCCGCCGATGGCCGCGCAGTTCCGATTCGTCGTGCAGTCCGCCCAAGCTCATGCGCTCGAACTTGCGCCCCATGGCACGGGCGATTGACTGACCCAACGAGGTCTTGCCGACCCCGGGCGGACCCACAAAACACAGGATCGACGCCTTCGCGTCGGGATTGAGCCGCAACACGGCCAACGCCTCCAGGATGCGCTCCTTCACTTCCTCTAGGCCGTAGTGGTCCTCATCGAGCACCGTCTGGGCGTTGGCAAGGTCCAACGTGTCTTCCGTGATCACGTTCCAAGGCAGTTCGGCCACGAGTTCGAGGTAGCCCCGCGAGACCTGGTAGTCGGCGGCGTTGGCGGACATCCGCGACAGCCGTTTCAGTTCGCGGTCGACCTCCTTGCGCACATCATCGGGCAGGTTGACGTTGCGCAGTTGCTTGCGCAGTTCGGCGATGTCCTCATCGTCGCCGTCCTCGCCGAGCGCCTCTTCGATCACCCGTTTCTGCTGCCGAAGCAGGTGCTCGCGCTGGCCGTGCTCGGCCTCCTCGCGGGCCTGGGACTGCAGGTCGCGTTGCATCTCCACGACCGCCAGTTCCTGGCGGAGGAGGCGATGGATCGCTTCCAGGAACGGCTGGATGTCGTCGATCTCGAGGATGCGCTGCTTGTCGTTCTGCTCGATGTTCCGGGCCAGTTCGACGAGCCGGTACATCTGCGTGACAGGATCCTCGATCGAGCCGACCATCTGCTGGAAGAGCTGGTCCGGGTTCTGCGACATGATGTGGGCGACCTGGCGGGCGATGTCCAGGTTCTCGCGGATCAGTGCCGTGGCCTTGGCCCGATCCTCACCATCCTCCGGGAGGACCGGCGTCGGTAACTCCGCCACCTCCACCTCGGCGGGTGCATCCTCGGCCGTCGGCGCGCTCAAGCCCTGGACCCGGACCCGGCGGACACCGCGGACGATGACTTGTGCGCCGCCGTCGCGCTGCTCGACGCGCGTCACGGTCGCCAGCGTACCGATATCGAACAACCCGTCGCGGTCCGGGTTCTCCTGGTCGCGGTCCTTCTGCAAGACCGTGACCAGCTTGCGGTCGTGGTCGATGGCGACCTTCACCGCGGCCAGCGAAGCGGGCCGGCCGACGATCAGCGCCTGGATCAACTCCGGGAAGATCGCGACGTTCTTGAGCGGCAGCAGGGGTAAACGGGGCAGCGTCTGCGTTGTCAAGGCTCGGACTCCTTGAGCGCGGATTGGTTGACGACGAGTGTAGGCCAATCACACGAAACCGTGCGACGAGGATTTCCCCGGCGGTCGCGCTCGTGTAGCAATGTGGGTTCGCGGCCGGGCGTTTTCAAGGCCAGCCGCGCACAGGCGGCCTACCGCAATCTCGCGCTATGTCGATCCGGATGGTCGCGGCAACGCACGGTTAGGCGCGCGGCGCGAACCCAAGCCGACGCTCAAATGCGTTAGCGCCAGCTCCGGTCGCGGCCACCAGGACGGCCACGGCCACCGTCGCGGCCACCGCCTCGGTCGGCCCTTGGACGAGCCTCGCTGACGCGCAAAGTGCGCCCCTGCATTTGGCTCGAGTTCAAGGCATCCACCGCCTCCGACGCTTCGGTCTGGTTGGGCATGTCCACAAAGCCGAAACCCTTGGAGCGGCCAGTTTCCCTGTCCATGATGACGTTGGCCTCTGCGACATGCCCGTATTGTCGGAACAGTTCCGACAGATCCTCGGACGTCGCGCCATAGGGCATGTTCCCAACGTAAATCTTCAATGCGTTCTCCTAGCGCTGGCCGGACCGCGGGGGCCGATCCTGCTCGCCGCGCGAATAACGCGACGATACGCCCTTGCCGCCCTCTTCTCCATCGTTTTTTTCGTTGACCGCTTACCGCACCCCGATCGCGTGGCACGGGCGCGACCTCTCGCGTACGCTGCCCACTCGTTGACCACGGCAAAAGGAGCCCCGATGGACGCGGCCAGGATCTGGCGGCAACTCTCCGCCATGGCCGAGATGCAGGATCACCACAACCGCCTGGTGCATCCGCGCTGGCGCCATCAAGGCCACGATTACTACCGCGCCGTGTGGGTCGAGTGCGCCGAACTCCTCGACCACTTCGGCTGGAAGTGGTGGAAGCGCCAGCAGGCCGATCTCGAGCAGGTGAGGCTCGAGATCATCGACATCTGGC
Organism: Candidatus Azotimanducaceae bacterium; assembly: GCA_965203685.1. Classification (GTDB taxonomy): domain Bacteria; phylum Pseudomonadota; class Gammaproteobacteria; order Pseudomonadales; family Azotimanducaceae; genus VXYL01. The sequence goes on along the minus strand of OZ241908.1, from coordinate 1,066,681 downwards.
ACTTCGGCCTGTCCGAGTTGCTGCGCGCGGACCAATTGGACGAACGACTGGCTGCACGTCTCGCCGACGTTCTGGCGAACGCCGACGCGGTCGACTTCCGTGCCGGCGTCGAGGACCTGGCCCTCAAGAGCCTTGCCACGAGGCAGTTCGACCTCGAGGCGTTCGTCACCGTGATGCGGGCGCTGCCGATGACCTTCGATGAGTTGTACCGCGGCTACGTCGCCAAGAACATCCTGAACGCGTTTCGGCAGGAGCACGGCTACCAGGACGGCAGCTACAGGAAGCGGTGGCACGACGGCCGGGAGGACAACGAGCACCTCGTCGAGATCGTCGCGTCCCTCGATGCCGACGCCGACTCGTTCCTCGCCGATCTGGGGGCCGCCATCGCGGCGCGTTACGCGTTGGCAAGCGCTGGCTCAACAAGCTGACTTGCCCGTGGCAGAAGCAACTGCGACACCGGGGGAACCGCCGGTCACGCTCCTCGGCGTCGTGGCCGCGTGCTGGGCCACGATCGGACTCAGCGCATTGTTGCTGTACGCCATCGTGCGCCTATCCATGGTCGTGGCCGACGGCGCCGTGGGTTCTTGGGACTGGCGGCATTGGGCGGTCGCCGCCGCCAACGCGTTGTTCATGGCATGGTCGGAGGGCTACCGCGGCTTCCAGTTGAGGTTTTCGCCGCGCTCAGCCGCGCGTGTGAAGTGGCTTGTGTACCACGCTGCGACCGTCTCAACCGTGCTCGCACCGCTTTTCGCCGTGGGCTACTTCAACGCCACGCGACGGCGGATGGCGGGCGTCTACGGGCTCACCGCGTTCGTGGTCGGGGCCATCGTCGTCGTTCACGCGCTACCGCAACCGTGGCGCGCCGTGCTAGACGTCGGCGTCATCATCGGCCTCGCGTGGGGCTTCGCGAGCTTCCTTTGGTCCCTCAAGCGGACGTTCGCCACCGCGGGCTTCCCCGTGTCCCCCGAGTTGGCCGCCACCGGCGCGCCGCTCCCCGGCAGGCGCATCGAGACGACGCCATAGCAGCGCACCGCCACAGACGGCGGATGGAATCCCCACGAGCGCGGCGAAAGGGATCGCCAGCAAGACGCCGGCGACGGCACCGAATCCGAGAGCGGTCGCGCGGTTGGCGCGGAGCACGGCCAACGTCTCGGCGAAGTCCAAGCCACGGTTTTCCGCAGCGTAGTCGACGAACTGCACGGCCAGCATCCACGCGCCGAACACGAACCAGAACGCGGGCGCCCCGACATTCACCACCGGGATCAGCGTGAGCAGGAACACGACCGCCAGCCGCGGCAGGTGATAGCGCAACTTGCGAGCCTCGCGGCGAACGGCGTCGGAAACAGCCCCCAGCACGCTTGGCGCGTAACCCGGTGCCGTGCCGAACTGTTCTCGCTCCGCGCCCGCCGACAGGGCGCCGAGGAAGGGACTGGCCACCAGGATCGCAATCAGGCCGACAAGCCAGCCCGCAACGACCAGCCCGAGGACGTAGAGGAGTACCGCGACGACGCGGCCCAGCCAACTCAGCCAAGCCGGCGTTGCCCCCACCACCCACGCCGACGCCTCGGCAACCCAGGCATAGCCGACGCCGAGCAGGAGTGCGACGCACACGAGACTCGTGGCAAGGGGCGCCCACACGAACCGCCGCAGCGGCTTGCTTCGTGCGAGCTTGGCGCCGTCGAGGAAGCAAGCCGCGCCGAGGCCGACGGTCATCGACTGGCCGAGGTCGCCGCGTCCACAGCGGCCGCGAGCGCCGTGACGATGCGATCCACTTCGCCGTCCGTGATGGTGAACGGCGGACCCATGACCACCACGTCGCGGATCTCGCCGTTCCCGCCCGGGTAAAACGACACGCCGCGCGTGAAGGCTTCGCCGAGCACGCGTCCAGAAACCTTGGCGGAGGCCGGGAAACGCGTGAGCGTCGCGCGGTCCGCCACGATCTCGATGGCGAGCAGCAGCCCCGCGCCGCGCACCTCGGCGACGTGGGGGTGCTGGCCGAAGGCCGCCTCAAGGTCGCCTTTCAGCCGGTTTCCCGTACGCTCGGCGCGACTGACCAGGTCCTCGTCGGTCAAGATCGCCAACACCTTGTCCGCCGCGGCGCAGGCCGCGGGGTGAGCGGCGAACGTGTGAAACATGACGTCGAGGCCAGCGGCTGCGATGGCGCTACCGATCTCCTCGGTTGCGAACACGCCGGTGATCGCCGCGTAGCCACCGGCCATGCCCTTGCCGGCGACCATCACGTCGGCGCTCACACCAGGGAAGTGTTCGAGGGCGAACGTCGCCCCGGTCCGCCCGAACCCGGTCATCACCTCGTCGGTGACCAAGAGTACGTCGTGACGGTCGCAGAGAGCCCGTACCTCCGGCCAATAATCCGCCGGCGGGACGAGGGCGCCGCCGCTCGACCCGACGATGGGTTCCGCAAGCAATGCCGCCACCGTTTCGGGTTCTTCGCGTGCAATCGTCTCCTCGATGGCCGTCACGTACGCCGCGAGGCCGTCGGCAGGGCTACGCAGCGGGTACGGTGCCGGGACGCGCGGTGCATCGGTGAGCACATGACGAAGACCGGCCTTGCGCGCCTCGTGGCCACCGATCCCGAGCGTGGCAAGAGTGACGCCGTGGTACGACGGCGTGCGGGCGATGACCTTCGCCTTCCGAGGTCGACCCCGGGCCGCCTGGTACGCCGCGACAATCTTGAGCGCCGCCTCGACGCCTTCGGAGCCGCTGCAGGTCAGGTGCGCCCGCGTCAAGTTCGCGGGGAGCCAGTCCGTGGTGAGGCGTTCGAGGAGCCGCTCTCGCTCCGGGGTCAGCCAAGGCGGCACCGCGTACGAGCAACGCAAGACCGCGTCTCGCATGGCGTCGGCGACCTCGGGCCGACCGTGGCCGATGTTCGTAACGATCGCACCGCCAGCGGCATCGAGGATGCGCCGGCCGTCGTCGAGGACGAGTTCGGCACCGCGGGCCTCGACAATCCGCGTCGGTTGCATGGCCTTGAATGAGAACGGCCACCTCACGTCTGTACCTCCTCATGTCTTGCCGAGCGGGGCACGGCACCCGGTGGCGCGTACGACCGGTGTTGACGCCACGCGGCCCAAACGGTTATCAAAACACAAGCGTGGCGCGTCGCGGAACGGCGCGGGACTTTCATCCGCGTCGGACCGGCGCATCAGACAAGGAGTTGCCCATGGCAGCGGCAGACGCAGTGGAAGGCATCGATGGACCCAAGGTCACCGCCTGGGCAGCCGATTGCATCGACGGCTTGCAGCCCCCGCTCACCTTCAGCCTGATCGCCGGCGGGCACTCCAATCTCACCTACAAGTTCACGGACTCGGCCGGCGAGGCCTATGTGCTACGCCGTCCGCCGCTGGGACACGTCCTTGAGAGCGCCCACGACATGGGACGCGAGCACCGCATCATCGCCGCCCTGGCGGACACGGACGTCCCGGTGCCGAAAACCTACGGGCTGTGTGAAGATCCAGACGTGAACGGCGCCCCGTTCTTTCTCATGAAGTTCGTGGAAGGCACCGTGCCCCACGAACCCGAGGTGTCGGCGACGATCCCGATCGCCGAACGCGCCTCCGCCGGCGAGCACATCATCGATGTTCTGGCCACGTTGCACCTCATCGATCCCGACGACGTAGGTCTTGGCACGCTCGCGCGCAAGGAGGGCTACATCGCCCGGCAACTGAAACGCTGGACGGCCCAATGGAAAGCCACGAAGACCCACGAGATCCCCGAGATGGAGGAGAGCGAGCGGTTACTCCACGAGGACATGCCGGAACAGATCGGTGCCGGGATCGTCCACGGCGACTACCGCATCGGCAACATGATGATCCGCGACGGCCGCATGGTCGCGTTGCTGGACTGGGAACTGTGCACCCTGGGCGACCCGCTGGCGGACGTCGGCTACCTGCTCAACAACTGGGTGCTGCCCGGTGAAAACGGCGCCGACGGTAGTCCGGTGGGTGTCGGCGGCTTCCCCGACCGCGATCACATCTGTGAAGTCTACGAACGCCGGACCGGGCGCGACTTAGGCCGCATCAACTACTACCGGGCGTTCTCCCACTGGCGCCTTGGGGCCATTACCCAAGGTGTCTACAAGCGCTACTTGGTGGGAGCGATGGGCAAGAACCGGGACTTCGACCTCGAGAAGTACAAGCTCGGCATCCACCAACGGGCGGAGTCGGCGCTGCGGTTGCTCACGGAGTGAGTGGGTCGGCCAGCGGATTCGTCCAAGCGGGAATGGCGGCCGCGAACGGCAAGCCGTTCGCGGACATCCGCGTACCATCAAGTGGTCGTCGTTGAGGAGTTGGAAGAAAAAGGGCGTGCCAGCGGTCAGACAACCGCTGGCAGCAACTCAACCCCGTAGGGGGAAGGGTCGATGGGAGGAGGAAGTTGCTGTGGTCACGCCCGAATACCGGTTTGGCAACGCGTCCTTACGTCGCCCTTTGCTGTTTGTCCAGACACTGTACAGGACAAATCGGGCTTGTCAACAACTTTTTGTCTAATCTTTGTTCAATTGGCCGTGACTAGGAGGCCGTACTCCTCGACTTGACCCTCTAGGGCACGCTCGAGGTGCGCACGGGCCACCTCGACCTCGCGTTCAATCTCATGGTGACTGTCGTCGGCCCGGCACCGCGCGGCATGGGCGGCGTAGTCATTTAACTCGCCGATGAGCGCCGCCAAGTGACGTGGACAGTCACACGCCGCTCTCGACGTCGCCTGGGAGATGTGCAGCAACTCCTCGTCGCTGAAGCGCCGCGTCGTGTCGTCGATCTCGCGGACTCCCCTGGCAACCACCATCGCCTCGAGCCGATCCCAGTCGGTAGGCCAGCGAAGCATGGGATAGCCGCTGTCTCGGCACGCGGCCAAATCTGCTGCCGTGGCGTACTTGAAGGCGACGACGATGTGCGGTCCTTGCAGGAATTGTCTAACTCTTTCAATCTCTTCTGGATCAAGGGATGGCAGGTAGACCACCACGCAGTCCAGTTGCGACGCAACGGCGTCACGGTACATGTCGGCAACGCCCGCCCACTCGGCCACCACGTCGAACCGGGCGCGTTCACGCCGCTCATGCTCGGCATCTTGGTGGGCCCGGACCAGTGCAGCCCCGACCAACGCCACCTTCGGCGTTGGCGATGCCGCCTGCGACGACGACGCCCGTCCGGGGGCCAATCGGCGCGATAGCACCTCGGCCGGCAAGTGGATGACCTGGCTAATGGGGTGACCCTGGTCGAGCAATGCCCTGATGACCGTCAACCGCTCGATCTGGGCTGCATCGTAGAACCGCGTCTTGCCGGCCCGTTCCGCCGGTTCGAGACCGTAACGGCGCTCCCACGCCCGCAGGCACTCCGGAGAGATGCCCGTCCGCTTGGCTACGGCCCCGATCCTGTAGAGATCCTCGGTCACGTCACGTCTCACAACGCGGCCAGATACTGTACACCATTGGACGGCACTTGGACATCGCTTGGTCTGTTCGTCTGTTGAATAGCATCCGTTCGGCTGGGTACTCTCTCCCCAATGTCGACGGCCCCGCCCTTTGCCGGACAACCACCGAGGATGCGCCATGATCAATTCCGTTGCCGGTCCGCTCTCCGAAGAGGACCTCGGGTTCACGCTCATGCACGAACACGTCATGGTGAGCGCGAGCGGCATGTACCGCAGCTATCCGGACCTGCTCGGGCCGAACCGCGAGCAGCGCGCCATCGAACGGCTAAAGGAGGCCAAGGCCGCCGGGATCGACACGTTCGTCGACGCCACGACCTTCGACTTGGGCCGCGACCCCGAGTTGCTCCGCACGGTGTCGGAAGCATCCGGCGTCAACATCATCAACGTCACGGGCTGGTGGCTGGACGTGCCGCGGTTCATAAGGAACGCCTCGCCGAACCAGATGGCGCGCGAGTTCGTCCGCGACATCGAAGAGGGATTCCGGGGCACCGACATCAAGGCGGGCGTGCTGAAGTGCGCAGCCGACTTCGAGGGCGTCACGCCGGACCTCGAAATCATGGCCCGGGCCGTGGCCCGGGCGCACAACGAAACCGGGGTGCCGATCATGGTGCACTCCTACCCGACGGGTCAGGTGGCGCGTCGGCAGATCGCCATCTTCAAGGAAGAAGGCGTCGACCTTGAGCGCGTCAAGATCGACCACTCCAACGACACTACGGACACCGAGTACCTGAAGTGGATCCTCGACCAAGGCTGTTTCCTCGGCCTCGACCGGTACCCCGGGCACCTGGTGAGTCCGCATATGCGCACCGTGACGATGAAGGCGTTGATCGACGACGGCTACGCCGAGCGCCTATGCCCGGCGCACGACTGCATCTGCTTGCACATCCTCAATGAGCGGGCGGACGGCACGTTGCCGGAGGAGCACGCGCTGGCGCTACGCAATCCAGACGGCTACCTCTACATGCACCGCCACGTAATCCCCGACCTCAAGTCCATGGGTGTCGGCGAGGACACCATCGACACGCTGTTCGTCGACAACCCGAAGCGGTTCTTCAGCGGCGCGTAGGCTCGCCCACTCGACCGGGCACCGTCGACCGTCAGTCGGGGGTATGCTCCTTCAGGAAGTCGACCACGGTGGCCACGGTGCCGTCCGCGTCAGCGTTCTTCCAATGCTCCACCAAACGGGCGTTGGGCGCGATGTCGGCGATCTCCCGAGACGTTGCCTCCGGGTGGTACGGGTCGCTACCCATCAGCACCAGGAGCGGCGTTTCGCAGCCCGCAACGAACTCCCGCGAGACGTTGTAGACGAACTCGTGATCGAACATGTTGCTCCGGAAGCTGACCCAGTCGGCCTCGGGGACCTGGGGTTTGGCCACCTTCACGTCATTAGCCCACTGGTCGAACATGGCGTGGAATAGCTCCCGGTTCTCGCCGTTGTCGCCGATCGACTGCTGCAGTACCGCGGCGGCTACGCGATCCGGTGCGTCGTGGATGACGCCGAAGCTGTAAGGACCGCCGATACACCCGCCCATCAAGTGCGTCTTCTCGATCCCGAGGTGGTCGAGCAGCGCGATGTGGTCCGCCGTGTAGGTGTGCCAGCCGTCGTCGCCGGATACCGGCGCGGTCGACTGGCCGGCGTTGCGCTGGTCCATGGCGATCACCTGGAAATGCGGAGACAGCGCTTCGATAGGATCCCACTCCGAGCCGCGCCAGAACGGGATCGCAGAGCGCATGCCGCCGGGTGCGAAGAGCAGAATCGGGAATCCCTCGCCGTGGATTTCGTAGTACAGGCTGACATCGCCACGATCGAATCGCGCCATCTGAAGGTCTCCTAGTTTGTGACTTTGAGTTCGCCGCCGCTCAGTCGAGCCGAACGCCCGCAGAACTCCTCGCTGACCATGGCCCGAACCAGGTCGGCGTCCTCGGTGTTGACCCAGGTGCGCGGTCCGGACGGCGTCAGGCAAGACACGTGGCCGATGCGCGGCTCGTCGTTCTCGTACATGACGGTATACGACTCGATGGTTGCGTCGCCATCGTACTCGGGTAAGCACTCGCGGGACGGGAGCGCCGCGATTTCCGTCTTGACGTCGTCCGTCTGAAAGTCGCCCTCGGGCGGCTGGCCCGAGTAGATGCCGTGCGCATGCTTGTAGAGGTTGCCGCCGTTGGCGGTGACGAGCGCGTAGCCGTCGGGCTTCTCACGCAATAGTTCGACGGTCCGTGCGATGCTGTGCATGACGTAGTTGTTGAGCGGCCCGCCCCCGAACGTAAGACCGCCAGTGACGGTCAACGGCCGATCCTCGCCCAGGCCAAGCTCGGCCGCGGCGACCTGCACTGCCGACGGGAAGCAACTGTAGAGGTCGACGAAATCGAGATCGCCCACGTCGATCCCGGCCAGCGCCATCGCACGCGTGCCGGTGATGCGCACCCCCGGCGAGGTATGGAAGTTGTCGCGCACCGACGCGGAGAAGTGATCGTAGCCCTCGACCCCCGAGTGCGGATACACGTACTTGGACTGCGGGATTCCCAAGCGCTTGGCCGTCTCGAGGTTGCACACGATCAGCGCGGCGGCCATGTCCACCGACATGTTGGCGTTCATGAACTTGGTGTACGGAAAGCTGATCTGCCGGTTGCGCGACGAAGGCGTGCGGATCTCCTCGGCAGTCATGTTGTCGCGTACCCAGGCATTCGGATTGTCCTGCGCGACGTCGTTGAACCGGGACCAGAGTTCGGAGACGCGCTCGATGTGCGCCTGGAGGGACTCGCCGCGCTCGTGACGCAAGGCGTTGTCGTACATCGGGTAGACCTGGATGGCGCGCCGGATGCCCTTCGCGACCTCGTATTCGTGGTGCTCGGGTCGCTGCTCCGCGCCGAACACCAGATCCGGTTTGCCCGGTGCCGGTGTCTGCTCCAGCGACACGCCCGCGCGTCGCGCCTTGCCGCTACTGTTGCCGTTCTCGGCCCCCGTGATCAGCACGAGGTCAAACTTGCCGGCCAGGATCTCCGCCGCGGTCTGGTTCATCAGCGCCTGGTTCTGGTTGCCGCCGACCAGCGTGCCGACAGTCTGGGCTCCCGTCGCGCCGATCCGCTCGGCGATCACTGCCGCCGGGTTCTCGTAGCTCCACATGCCGCGCACGACGCGAACCGACTGCACCTGGCCCAAGAAACCGCCGGTGCCCGTGTCCGCCTCCGCCCGGCGCACGGCACGCATCATCATCTCCAGCGGTTCGATGGCGTCGTCCAGCGCCGAGATGCGGTTCAGGAACTGGCCGACGCCCACGATGACGGGCGTCCTTGGATTGGGCATGACGTTTCGCCGCTCAAGAGTTGCCACCCAAGAATGCCACGGCGCCGCCGCGGACAGCCACCCCGCGGTTGCATCGCCGTGCGCCAACCCCGCAAACTGCGGAGCTTTGTCTACCGGGCCGATCCATGCGAGGGGCAAGCCCCTCGCGCTCCCCGGCTGAGGGCTCCCGCATGATGGAGTACAACGGCGTTTACGGCGATTTCCACTGGGAGGTCGTTGGACGCACCTTGAAGGTGTTCAGCGGCAAGCGCCGCGTCGGCCTCCTGCAGACCTTCGAGAACGTCAACGCCGTCAACTCGGAACAGGCCCAGTGGTCGGCCCAGGCGAAGATCGACCTCAATCTCGACGCCCTACGCAAAGTGGAAGCGGATAAGATTCTCACCATCACCAACTTACCGAGCCTTTGAGAGACCCCGACATGGCCTACACCGACATCCTCTACGACACCGACGGGCGCCTTGCCTACATCACCCTGAACCGTCCCGAGAAGCTCAACGCGTTGAGCAACAACCTGCGCGGCGAAGTCATGGACGCCATGCGCGAAGCCGAGAGCAACGACGAGGTCGGCGTGATCGTGCTGCGCGGCGCAGGCCGTTCGTTCTCCGCCGGCTACGACCTGTCGCCGGCCCGCGCCGCCGACAACTTCGACTTCGTGAGCCCCCGCTCCGGTTTGCCGGACACCGGCTCCACCCATCCCGGTGCAACGCAGTGGGCACGCCATGTCGTCATGACCAACTGGATCATCTGGGAGTTGGCGAAGCCGGTGGTCGCCCAGATCCAGGGCCACTGCCTCGCCGGCGGAACCGAACTCGCCACGGTGTGCGACTTCCGCATCTGCGCCGACAACGCCCAGATCGGCTATCCGCCGGTGCGGGCCATGACCACCATGGACATGATGTGGACGCCCTGGCATCTGCCGCCGTGCAAGGCGCGGGAATTCGCCTACGTCGGCGACTCGTTCTCCGGGACCGAGATGGCCCGCCTCGGCTGGGCGAACTACGCCGTGGACCCCGACGAACTCGGCGACTTCACCGAGAAGTTCGCCCGGCGCATGGCGCATGTCGACAACGAGATGCTGATGTACTCCAAGCGCGCCGTGAACCGCCAATACGAGACCCAAGGGATCCGCGACGGCCTGCACTCCGGCACCGAGATCCAGGCCTTGTCGGCCCAACGCGCCGCGGCGTCCGAGTGGGGTCGCCGGGTGCGCGACGAGGGCTTGAAGGCGGCACTCGAGTGGCGCGACGGGCCGTTCCGGGACTTCCGCGGCGCCTACGCCAGCGCGCCCAAGGACCGCGCGGTCGCCGGCATGGACCCCAAGGCCGGCGACGGCAAGGGCGCCGGGTACGGAGACTAGGGCCGTGACTCGCCTCGAAGGAAGAGTGGCGCTGGTCACGGGCGCCGCGAGCGGGATCGGCAAGGCCACCTCCGTGCGCCTAGCCGCCGAGGGTGCCGCCGTCATGTGTGCGGACATCAACGCATCCGGCGCCGACGAAGTCGCCCAAGCGATCGCCGAGAGTGGCGGCAGAAGCGCGTCCATGGCCCTCGACGTGAGCGACGAAGCCGCGGTCACCGAGGCGCTCACCGCCACGGCGGATCGTCTCGACGGCTTGGACATCCTGTTCAACAACGCCGGGATCGGCGGTGGCGGGGACTGGGACCGGACCATCGCCGTCAACTTGAGCGGCGTTTACTACGGGCTGTTCCACGGCGCGCCCTTTCTCGCCGCGCGCGGCGGGGGCGTGATCATCTCGACCGCGTCCATCGCCGGCCTCGTTGGTCTCACAGGCGTCGCGGATACGGACGCGATCCCACCGGCCAACGAACCCTTGAGCCCCGGCGCTGGCGCTTACGTCGCCGCCAAGCACGGCGTGTCGGGGTTGACACGGCAGTACGCGATTTCCTTCGGGCGGCGCAACGTCCGCGTGAATGCCGTGGCGCCCGGGTACATCGAGACGCCAATGACGGCCGGCATTCGCGAGAACGAGGCCGGACAGCGATTCCTCGAGTCGCTACATCCCCTAGGGCGTCTTGGACAAGCCGACGAGGTCGCCGCGGCCGTGGCTTTTCTCGCAAGCGACGACGCGAGCTTCGTCTCCGGTATCGTGTTGCCGGTGGACGGCGGCTATACGGCGCGTTGACATCAACCTGAGTGCCGGTGAGCGCCGCCAATGGGAAAAATCCAAGTCACTGCCACCGTTCGCAATCCCGCTGACCACGACCGGTCCTGGGACGGGCTTTTCCTCGTTGACACCGGGTCCACGGACTGCGTCGTACCGGCCGACGCATTGCGCGGCATAGGCCTTGTGCCGAGGGGCAACAGAACCTACGAACTCGCCGACGGACGCGAAGAGACCGTGGACATAGCGCCAGCAGAGGTCGAGTTCATGGGCGAGATCGTCGGCGCCACGGTCTGCTTCGGCCCTGCCGGGGTCGAGCCGATCCTGGGTCTAACGGCGCTCGAATCCGTTGGCATCGAAATCGATCCGGCGTCACAGCGGTTGAAACGCCGGCCCGCCGTACGCATGAAACGCAGCTCTGCCGCGATGGCAGTGCCAACCTCCCTATAGCGGCCAGTAGCCGCCCTCGGCCAACGCTTCCTTGCTCGACGTGAGGTCGGGAATGGCCTGGTCGGCCACGACCGTTCTGAGTGCCCGGTTGAGTTCGTGGATCTCCTTGACCAAGCGCGGGTACCAGTCGAACTCTTGCCGCAACGTGCCGTCGTCCCGGTAGCAGCAGTACTCGGAGGCGATCTGGGCCGGGAGCAACACCGTCGCAGAAAGCTGGTTCAGCATGCGGACGAACTCCTCCAGGGAGGTAAGCGCCGGCGTCCCGCCGATGATCGAGCGGAGGTCGCCGGTACGCAGCGACTCGAAGTTCCGTCCCTCCCACGCGGCGGCCACGACGGCGGCCGGGTAGACATAGTGAAGGTCACTGGCAGGGATGCGCGGACGGTTGCCCTTCTCGATGTCCTCGACGACCGCCAGGTGGCGACGGAGCTTGGTTTCCTCCTGGTCCAAGTGCCGGATCAGGCCCTGAAACTCGGCGATCAGGCTGTCGTAGTACTTGATCCGTACCATCCGCTCGCGGGCGTCATCCTGGTAGTCCGTCACCACGAACGCCAGGTAGACGCCGAGGAACACGATCAACACTTCGAAGACATAACCAGCAAAGCTCTTCATGGCTCACTCCGGATCAGACGATGTTGGCAATCATAGAACCCCGGTGAGCATCAGGCTCCTATGCCGGGAAGAATGCGGACGGGGACGTCCGCGCACCGCGACTCGCCTAGACGTTGCCGCCGCTCAGGATCACGCCCACGCGACCGCTCGCCGCGCCGGGGTTCTCGGCCATGGCCGCCAGCGTCACCACGGCGGACGGTTCGACGACGACCTTCAGGATCGCCGACAGGCGCGCCGCCCACGCTTCGATGCCCGGTTCCGACGCCAAGTGCACGGCCACGCCGGCCGTGTCGAGAATCGCGAAGTTGAGCTTGCCCAGGGCCGTCCGCAAGCCGTCGGCCACCGAGACCGGCGGCATCGCGCCTTGCAAGACGCCGGAACTGAGCGACTGTTGGGCATCGGCCGCGAGCTCGGGCTCGGCTAGGACCACCTGCGCTGCGTCACCGACCGCCAACACCGTGCCGGCCGCCAAGCCGCCGCCACCCACTGGCACCCAAACCTGGTCGAGGCCGGGAACCTGTTCGAGCAGTTCCAACGCGCATGTCCCCGCACCCGCGATGATGTCCCGGTGGTCGTAGGGCGGCACGAACACCGCGCCGGTATCCGCGACCACCCGTCGCAGCGTTGCCTCCCGGCTTGCCAACGTCGGTTCGCAAGTGACGACCTCGGCACCGTAGCGTTCGATCGCACTGCGCTTCGACTCCCGCGCGTCGTTCGGCACGACGATGATCGCGCGCAGTCCCACCTCCGCCGCAGCGAGGGCCAAGGCCGCCCCGTGGTTGCCCGAGGAATGCGTTGCCACGGTCTCGACGGTGTCCGGCAACAGGCGCACGGCATTCGTCGCACCCCGGATCTTGAAGGCACCCATGCGCTGCAGGTTCTCGCACTTGAAGTGGAACTCTGCCCCGAGGAGGGAGTCGACCGTCCGGCTCGTCAGAACGGGTGTGCGGTGTACATGGTGGCGAATGCGGGTGGCCGCAGCGACCACGTCGGCCCGCGTCGGCGTCATGCAACCTTTGGCTTGTAGCTGTCGCGCAGGGCAACCGTCCGGTTGAAGACCGGCCGCGTCGGTGCGTAATCGACCGCATCCTTGACGAAATAGCCCAGCCGCTCGAATTGGAAGGCGGACTCTTCGCTCGCCAAGACCGCCGGTTCGACCCGACCGTCCATGGCGCGCAGGGAATCCGGGTTGAGAACCTCGAGGTAGTTGGTGCTGTTGGGATTCGCCTCGGTGAACAAGCGCTCGTAGACGCGGACGCTCGCCGGCAGCGCAGTCCGCGCGTCCACCCAGTGGATCACGCCCTTCGGCTTCAAACCGCTGGTGTCGCTACCGCTCTTAGATTCCGGTACGTAGCGGCAATGCAATTCCACGATCTCGCCGGACGCATCCTTGACGACCTCGTCGCAGATGATGATGTAGCCATAGCGCAATCGAACCATGCCGCCAAGCGTCAACCGGCGGTATTTGCGCGGCGGCGTCTCCATGAAATCGTCACGTTCGATGAAGAGCGTATCCGAGAAGGTCATCTCGCGGACGCCGAGGTCCGGATGTTGCGGATGCCATGCCGCGGACAGCGTTTCCGTGTGATCACCGTAGTTGGTAAGGACCACGCGCAACGGGTCGAGCACGGCCATGCCACGTGGCGCGCGTTCGAGGTCCCGGCGTACGCAGAACTCAAGCAACTCGTACTCCACCCGGTTCTCGGACTTGGTCACGCCGACACGACGGCACAACTCCCGGATGGCAGCGGGCGTATAGCCGCGGCGGCGCATGCCGGCAAGCGTCGGCATGCGCGGGTCGTCCAAGCCGTTGACGTGGCCGCCGTCCACGAGCGCCGCGAACAAGCGCTTGGACATCACGACGTATTCGAGATCGAGCCTGGAAAACTCGATCTGCGGCGGGTGAAAGTTCACCGAGATGTTGTCCAGCACCCAGTCGTACAAGGGCCGGTGATCTTCGAACTCCAGCGTGCACAGCGAATGGGTGATCCCCTCGAGCGCATCGCAGATGCAGTGGGTGAAGTCGTACATCGGGTAGATGCACCAATCATTGCCGGTCCGATGATGGGTGGCGTGACGGATCCGGTAGAGCACCGGGTCGCGCATGTTCAGGTTGGGCGACGCCATGTCGATCTTGGCACGCAGAACGTGCTCGCCGTCCGCGAACGCGCCAGCCCGCATACGGCGGAAGAGATCCAAGTTCTCGGCAATCGTCCGGTCGCGGTACGGGCTCGACGTACCAGGCTCCGTCAGCGTGCCCCGGGTACGGCGAATCTCGTCCGCCGTCAGGCTGCAGACGTAGGCCTTGCCCCGCTCGATGAGCTGCTCGGCGAACCGGCACAGCTCCGGGAAATAGTCCGAGGCGAAGGTGGGACCCTCCCAGTCGAACCCGAGCCAGGCGACGTCGCGTTGGATCGCCTCGACGAAGTCGGTGCTCTCCCTTTCGGGGTTCGTGTCGTCGTAGCGCAGGTACGTCTTGCCGCCGAACTCCTGCGCGACACCGAAGTTCAGACAGATCGACTTGGAATGGCCGACGTGCAGATACCCGTTAGGCTCCGGCGGGAACCGCGTCACCACGCCGGTCGCGCCACCCTCCAAGTCGCGGCGGATACGGTCGCGGATGAAGTCGCGTAGATCGGCGGCCATGGGATCAAGCTCCTGCGCCAAGCGGCTCGGGAGCGGCTGGCGGCAAGCCTTGTAACAAGCCGTCCGCTCGCTGTCAAAGCGAGCGGGGCGTGCGAGAATCCTTAGGTTCTTTCGACCCGTCGTGTGCGGACTCGTCGCGCTCATGCCGCAGATCGCTTCAAACCGGCCAACTGGCCTGCCAGGTCCGCGCTTTCCCTCCGGGCGCGTTGTCCTCGGACTCGTCTGCCTAGGAGCCGGACTCGCCGCGGTCGTCGCAGCCGTCCTCTTTTTCGCCGAGCGGCCGAGTTCAGCCGCTGACATCGCCGAGCGACTTGCCGGCGAGCGCTGGTATGCGGTCATGTTCCGCCATCGGCCGGTCGGGCACTACCACGCCAACACGGGGCGGACCCCCCTCGGCCACTTCGAGTTCCAGACGGAACTGCACTTCAGACTGGCCGGGGATACCCCCACGCGCATGGAGGACAGCCTCGTATTCCACCGGGATCCTCCGCATCCGCTGGTCCGCGCGGAGCATGCAGCTTCGGCGGGCAACACCCGGCAAACGCGCGTGGTGATCGAGGCCGGCGTCGCAGCGATCTCCGACGGACCTCAACAGAGGCAGAGCGTCTTCGCCGGCGATCTACCCATGGACGACTATCTCGCCATCGAGCGCTGGCTCGCCGAGGACGAGCCGGGGGTCGGCGAGACCCGGTCTGCGCGTGCCGTGGACTTCGACCGGCTTGCGGTGGTCGCCGACACCTGGCGCCTTCTCGCTAGGGACGCGGACGGGGTCGAGGTCGGCAAGGATTCCCTCGCCGATTCCACCTTCGTCAGGATGGACAACGACTTCGTGCCGCAACGGATGCAGATTGGTGCGCTGTTCTCCCTCGAAGCCGTCGCCGATGAACGCCTCGCCCGGTTGTGGGAACGCCGCCCCCCCGTCTTCTCAAGCTCGCAAAGTGTCGCCGTGGACCGCCCGATTCGGCGACCCCATGCGCTAACGCGCCTCGTCGTGGCCCTCACTCATAGCGACGACGAGACCCCGTCGTGGATCGCGGCCATGCCATCGGTGCTCACCAGCGACACGGTTGCCCCGCTCGTCGCCGATCCCGCCGATGTCACGCGCGCATCAGCGGCAACGGTCAGTTACCCCGCCGACGACCCGAACCTGGTGGCCCTCGCCGAACGGACGGTCGCGGGCTTGGTGGACGACGTCGACCGGGCGACGGCGCTGGCCGGCTTCGTGCATGGACACCTGCGCTACCGCGACACCGATCACGCGGGCGGTGTCCTGGAGACCATGCGCCGGCGGGTCGGCGACTGCACCGAGTTCGCCGACTTCTACACGACGCTAGCCCGCGCCGTTGGACTCCCGGCCCGCACGGTCGTCGGACTCGCCTACCGCGACGGCCCCAGCGACAGCCCGGGTGCATTCGCGCTGCATGCTTGGAACGAGGTCGCCGTGGGCGGGGTCTGGCGTGGTGTCGATCCCACCTGGGGCCAAGACTCCGCAGACCTGACGCACCTGCGTCTGCCCGAGGCCTTTGCCCTCGCCTTGATCGCGGAGTTGCCGAACCTCCGCTTGCAGGTGGTCGAGGCGGTGTACTGAACCCACGACCACGCCCGCCGGGGTACCGTGCGGGGATGCGCTAAGATGCGCGCCGTGGCCCAAGGAACACAACGCATGAAATCCAGAGAGGTCGTGCTGCAAAGCCGCCCCGTCGGACTCCCCAAGGTCGAGGACTTCACCGTCCGCGAGGCGGAATTGCCGGAACCCGGCTCCGGCGAGGTGCTGGTCGAGAACCTGTGCATGTCGGTGGATCCGTACATGCGTGGTCGCATGGTCGACCGCAAGTCCTACACGCCACCATTCCAGATCGGCGAGGCCCTCACGGGCGGCGCAATCGGGCGCGTTGTCCGGTCGAACGACCCCGACCTGCCCGAAGGCGAGCATGTCGAATCCCACTTCGGCTGGCGCGACGCCTTCGTCGCCAGGGCCGCCGGTCTGCGCAGGCTCGGCGAGCTCAAGGCACCGGCGTCCGCCTACCTCGGCGTGCTCGGCATGCCGGGGATGACCGCCTACGTCGGCCTGCTCGATGTTGGCGCCCTCGCCGAAGGGGATGCCGTGTTCGTTTCCGGGGCGGCGGGTGCCGTGGGCAGCGCCGTCGGCCAGATCGCCAAGATCAAGGGCTGTACGGCCATCGGCAGCGCGGGCAGCGCCGAGAAGGTGCGCCACCTCGTGGACGACCTCGGCTTCGACCACGCCTTCGACTACCACGACGGCCACCTCGAGCGGCAGATCCGCACCGGTGCACCGGAGGGTCTCGATGTCTACTTCGACAACGTCGGCGGCGACCACCTGCAAGCCGCGCTCAACTGCATGAAGCCGAACGGTCGCATCCCGCTGTGCGGCGCGATCGCGCAGTACAACGCCACGGAACCGGTGCCGGGCCCGAACAACCTCACCATCGCCATCGGCATGCAGCTCACCCTGCAAGGGTTCATCGTGTCTAACTACAACCACCTCCGCGACGACTTCATGCGCGACATGACCGACTGGGTGACGAGTGGTCGGCTCAAGTACAGGGAGACGACGTTCGACGGGCTGGAGAAAGCGCCTGAGGCGTTCATCGGGCTGTTCACGGGCGCGAACACCGGCAAGATGGTCGTACAGATTCGCTAAGGACGGAGATGCGTGCCGACCCTTCGCAAGGAACGAGTCGGCACTACCGCTCGTCACCAAAGGGGCGTATAGTCCGCGCCTTCTCGAAACCGGCCCTAAGGAGATTTCCGATGCACTTCTCCAACCAAAACGCGTCGTGCGACATCCCCAATGGGAGAGCCGCGCAAGCTTGAAGCGAGGTTAAGGGCCTTCTTGGAGCCGCCCTAAGGCGGCTCCGCCCGCCGACCCGCTTCACGCGGGTTCGAGCATCAAAGCGTTCTCGATCACTCGAACCGTCCCGACGACGCGCTCGTATGTAAGCGCCCGTGGGCGCAGACGACGCGTCCTACTGCAAGACCAACGAGGACACCGCCATGCAGGATGGCAGGACGAAAACTCACGCAAATCTATGGCACATAACGCGCGGCCAACGCATGCGCTACCTGTCCGCAACCGCCGCCACCGGCGTCTCGAGCGGCTTCATGCTGCTCGCGCCCTTGGTCGGCATGTATGCCATCGACGTCATCGTCGAACGCGATTTCGACAAGGGTTCGCCGTGGCTGGTCTCCATCACCAGACTGTTCGACCAAGGCGACGCTTTCCTCGTCTATCTGGCGGTGTCGGCCCTCGCTGGACTGCTGCTTGCATCGTTGAGCGCGCTGTTCATGTACTTTCGTGGCCGCTGGTCGGCCATCGCCACGGAAGCCATCGCCAGGCGCGTGCGGGACGCGCTGTTCCACCGATTGCACCACCTCCCGGCCAAGTTCTTCGACGAGGCCGATACCGGCGACCTCGTCCAGCGTTGCAGTTCCGACGTGGAGACCGTGCGCGTCTTCCTCGCCACGAACGTCGTGGAGATCGGCCGTTCGATCCTGCTGATCGCCGCGATGGCACCGATCTTGTTCTGGCGCGATGCGCGGCTTGCCGCCCTGAGCCTGTGCCTGATGCCGTTCATCACCGTCGGCGCGTATCTCTTCTTCAGCCTCGTCAAGCGGCAGTTCAAGGTCGCCGACGAAGCCGAAGGCAAGCTGACGGCCGTCCTGCAGGAGAACCTGACAGGCATCCGGGTCGTGCGCGCCTTCGCGCGCGACGAGCACGAGATCGCCCGTTTCGCAGCCTGCAACCACGCGTTCCGAGACCACCTGTACCGTTTGAACAAGCTCGAAGCGCTGTATTGGGGCATCAGCGACTTCGTCTCGCTCGGCCAGATCAGCGTCGTGGTCATCGCAGCCGGCATCTTCCTCGCCCAAGGCACGATCAGCGTCGGTGAACTGTTTGCGTTCCTGACCTTGGTGTCCATGGCGATCTGGCCCGTGCGCCGCCTAGGCCACGTGCTGGCGGACAGCGGCAAGGCCGTGATCTCGCTCAAGCGCATCAACCACATCCTGGAGGCCGAGGTGGAGCCGGCGAGTCGCAGCCCAACCCCGTTCCATCCGGGCGAGCGCGCCGACGGCGACATCGTTTTCGACCACGTCAGCGCGGACTACCAGCCGGGCCAGCCCGTGGTGGTCGACTTCTCCGTGCACATCCCCGCTGGCCAGACCGTCGGCATCGTCGGCGCACCCGGTTCCGGCAAGTCGACCCTGATCCGCTTGCTGATGCGGCTGTACCCGGTCAACGACGGTCGCATCCTGATCGACGGGACCGACATCCGCGACGTCGATGGCCAGTGGCTGCGCCACCAGATCGGCGTCGTGATGCAGGATCCTTTCCTCTACTCGCGTTCCATTGCCGAGAACCTACGCGTCGCTCGCCCGGATGCCGACAAGGCGCATCTCGTGGAAGTGGCTCAGGAGGCCGCCATCCACGACGCCATCGCCGACTTCCCAGCCGGCTACGAGGCACCCGTCGGCGAACGCGGCATCACGCTCTCGGGCGGCCAGCGGCAACGCCTCGCGCTGGCCCGGGCGCTGTTGAAGGACCCGCCCGTCCTCGTGCTGGACGACTCGCTCTCGGCGGTCGACACGAACACGGAGCGACGCATCCTCAATGCGCTCGCCCAGCGGCGCGGCCGCCACACGACCATCGTCATCGCACACCGGCTGTCGTCGGTGAAGGACGCCGACCGCCTCCTTGTCTTGGCGGACGGCAGGCTGGTGCAGGACGGCTCCCACGCCGCGTTGGCGACAACGCCAGGGCCGTATCAGCGGCTCTGCGAAATCCAAGGTGCGCTCGACGAGAGTATCCGCGCGGATCTCGGCGACGCGACCGGCGCGCCAAGCCAACTTACCGTCGGGCGTTGAGGGGATAGGCGATGCAAGACCACGATCAGGCCGATGGCTTCGACGAGCACGCGGCAGCGGACGGCATCCAGCTCGAACTGTGGAAGCGTCTACTGCGCTACGCCTTGCCCTACAAGAAGGAGCTTGTACTGCTCGGGGCTGGCGGGGCGTTGACGGCGCTCATGGAAATCGCCCTGCCGCTCATTGCGAAGGGCGTCGTCGACGACGTTGAACAGAACGGCATCGATGCCTCGTTCGGACTGTGGGCGGCCGCCTACGCCGGCGCGAACCTCCTGCTCGCCCTCGGCGGCGCCATATTCATCTGGATGGCGGGCAAGATCGACGCGTTCGCGAGCCACGACATCCGCCGCGATGCGTTCGCGAACCTGCAGCGGCTGTCGTTCTCGTATTTCGACCACCGCCCGGTGGGCTGGCTGATGGCGCGTCTCACGGCCGATTGCCGCAAGCTCACGGACATTCTCGCCTGGGCGTTCCTTGATCTCGTCTGGGGCACGACCATGATGGTCGGCATCGCCGCCGCCATGCTGGTGATGCATTGGCAGCTTGCCCTGGTGGCGATGGCGGTCATGCCGGCCGTTGGCTGGCTGTCCGCGAAGTTCCGCAAGCGCATCCTGACCACGGCCCGTCTCGTGCGCAGCACCAACTCGCGCATCACCGGCTCCTACAACGAGTCGATCATGGGCATGACCACAAGCAAGGCGTTTGTCCGCGAAGACGCTAACGCGAACGATTTCGCGGGCCTCACGCGCACGATGTACCGCGCATCGGTCCGCAACCTCGTACTGGCGGCCGTCTTCCTGCCGCTCGTGTTGACCCTGTCCGCCATCGCCGTGAACCTGGCGCTCGGTGTCGGCGGCGCCCTGCTGTACATCGGCGCCATCAGCGCCGGGACGCTGATCGCCTTCTTCACGCTGACGCGCACCTTCTTCGAGCCGGTGCACGTGATGGGCCACTGGTTCGCGGAAATGCAGATGGCACAAGCGTCCGCCGAACGCGTGCTGTCGCTCATCGAGGCCGAGCCCGCAATCGAGGACTCACCGAGCGTCAAACGGGCGCTGGCCGTCCAGCGTGATGCGCCGCCGCGCAGCGACATCGCCCCCGACGGCGGCCCGGTACGCATCACCGAGATCGAACTGGTGAACGTGTCCTTCGCCTACGACCCCGACAAGCCCGTCCTGCGCGACGTCAACCTCAAGGTCGGCATGGACGAGACCATCGCCATCGTCGGCCCGACCGGCGGCGGCAAAAGCACCTTGGTCAACGTCATCTGCCGGTTCTACGAGCCGACCTCCGGGCAGGTCCTGATCGACGGCATCGACTATCGCGGCCGCAGCTTGCACTGGCTGCAATCGAGTCTCGGCATGGTGCTGCAGAACGCCCACGTGTTCAGCGGCTCGATCATGGACAACATTCGCTACGGCCGGCTGACGGCGAGCGACCAGGAAGTCGAATGGTGCGCCCGGCTCGCAGGAGCGCACGAGTTCATCACGAAGATGGAGAACGGCTACGCCACCGAGGTCGGCGAGAACGGCAGTCGGCTGTCAGCGGGGCAGAAACAGCTCGTGTCGTTCGCGCGGGCGATCTTGGCGGAGCCGCAGATCCTGGTCATGGACGAGGCGACATCGTCCGTGGACACGGAGACCGAACTCAAGATCCAGCAAGGGATGAAGCATGTCTTCCAAGGCCGTATCAGCTTCGTGATCGCCCACCGGTTGTCGACGATCCGCAACGCGACGCGCATCGTGGTGGTCGAGGACGGCCGCATCATCGAGACCGGGAGCCACGTCGAGCTGATGGGCGCGGACGGCCACTACGCGTCGCTCTACCGCCAGCAAGGGCTCGACGAGACGACGATGCGCCAGTGGGATGCAGTAGGCACCTGATCGGCTAATGCCGCGCTCGTGATCCCGACCACCAAGAACCCGGCACCAAGGAACCCAAAATGAAAGCACTCACGCAATTCGCGGTTGGCGCTGCGGCGTTGGTCCTCGGGCTCCAGATCTCCCACGCCGAGGGACGCTATGTCAGTCTCGGCGTCGGCTACGGCGGCGAGGAGTTCAACGCCGCCACGACCGGAGTCAACCATCCCACGCGGTGCGACCGGCTTCTCTACGCAAACCCCCAGGACGCGCCCTCCGATGCCGACTGCCGCGACACCACGCCCCGGCGAATTTTCGGCGGCACGTTCGATCTCGGTGGCGCGTTCGCCGGTTCGGCCAGCATCGGCCGAGCTTGGACTCGATGGCGCATCGAAGCCGAGTTCCTGGGTCGTTCCCACTCCGGGGCGAGTGCGCCCGCGATCCCTGGGGCGGACAACACGGCCATTCTCGGCAAACAGTCGGAATGGAGCGCGCATTCCCCACCGCGATACGAGGTCGACAACTTCAGCACGTACCAGTTGTTCGTCAACGCCCACTACGTACTGACCCGCGCGTCAAAGTGGACGCCGTACGTCGGTGCCGGAGTCGGTTTCGCGCGCGTGACGACGGATTACTCCGGCAGGTATCTGCGTCGCACCGTCGCCGAGGGCTATGTCGCGGCCACCGGGGGCGACCCCGCTCAACCGGCCGAGTGGCGACTGGCGGCGGCGGGCAGCGTCAGCATTCTCGATGTCGAGATCACGGAATACGCACTCGGCTACCAGTTCTTCGCGGGAGTCGACCACGCCCTGACGGAACGGTCGGCCCTGTTCGCCATGGCGCGTTGGAGCGCTTTCGCCGACGTGGAGAGCAGCGACGTCTGGACAACGGTCCGCAGCCACGCGCCCGTGCAGGCCGACGGCGTCACGCCGTTCACCACGGAACAGACGCTCGAAGACCTCGGAGGGGCAACGGTTACCGTCGGGTTCCGGTACACGCTCCCGTGAGGGCCTGACCGGCCGAGGCGCCCGACTACACGGATCCGGCGGGCTGCGCCCTTCGAGGTGCGCTTACCGTCCGCGCCCGCAGTGAACGTCGCTCGAGGCCCAAATGCGGACGTGGACGTCCGCGCACCGTGACGGTTCATCGCATCGTCTCCGTGGAAACCGTGTCTACCGTGAAGCCCGTCAACCGACAGGAAGCGGATCATTCGGCCAAGCGACGCGCCATGTCACCGTAGCGTGGTTGCAGGTCGTCGAAAACGCGGTCGATCTCCTCGCGTCCGATACCGACGTTTACCGGCGTCACGATTAGGGAGCCGCCGGAGATGGAGACCTGCAATCGCGTGTCGTCGCGCACGCCAAGCATCTCCAAGATGGGCTTTTCGAGTACGAGCGCCTGATTGTTGCCGTGGCGTTGGAGGGTCTTGATCATCGCTGACAACACCATGTCCTGACATCGTCATAGCACACTTGTGGCTGTGTCTACCAACGCCTTCCGTTCTTCAGCGGCGCGCGGACGTCAGAACATCTCGCGCTTCGCGTTCACCGTTTCGGCTTCAAACGTTCAATCCATGCCGGCCCGGAGACCCGCGCACCCAACCGCTCCGCCTCTCGCAACCGCCTTAACGGTCCCGACCGTTACGATCCGGCCCGTTGGCCTCTTCGTCGCTCGCTGTCGAGAACCTGGTTGCAGATCGCCACGCACTCGTCGCAGATGTACACCTCGCCACCTCCCACGATGAGTTTCTCGACCTCGTGCTGCGACTTGTGGCAGAACGAGCAGTGCACCGAGTCGTCCGGTTCAGCCACCGGCTCCGGCGATGCGGCCTCGTACCGTCTGCGCACACCGTGCAGCTTGCGTTGCGCCGCCTTCATCTCGTCGAGCAAGGCCCGGCTAGGTCTCGGCATGCGGTCCCGAATGCTCGCCACCGTTCGCAGCGCTTCGCCGTAGGCATCGCGCGCCTCGATCAACCCCTTGAGCTTGCGCCAACTCGACACGCCGTATTCCCGGGCTACGACAAGCTGCGTATGGTGCAGCCGGACCGCGGATGCCGCGAGATCGGCGAAGTAAGGCTCGATCCTCGTCGCGGCATCCACATCGCCGTCCGCGAACGCGGATCTCAACTCCTTGGCTTGCACCTTGAGGGTCTCGAGGGTGACGCCGTCCGGCAACAGCTTGGTAGGTGTAGACATGGTGGTCCTCCTTCCGTTCACGTCCCGTACCCGCGCCCATGGACTGAAAAGAGGCGATGTCAAAGGTTCATCAGATGGGCTTGCGCCCTTCCCGCGGATCGGCGGCACCCTGACGCACCGTTGCCTCGACCGTAGCAGGTTCGCGCTTTAGCGTCGACTGCCCTAAGATCGCGTCTCCCCACGATCACTGGAAGACCCACATGGCGGTGGAAATGCGCTTGTTCGGCCGCACCGGCGTCCAGGTCAGCAACCTGTGCCTCGGCGCCATGATGTTCGGCATGCGGACCGAACCCGAGGACTCCTACGCCATGGTGGATCGCGCCATCGAGCGCGGCGTGAACTTCATCGACACCGCCAACGTCTACTCGCGGGGCGTAAGCGAAACCATCACCGGCGAGGCCTTGAAGCGCAACGGCAAGCGGGACCGCGTCGTGCTGGCGACCAAGTTCCACGGCGCGATGGCGGACGACGATCCGAACATGCGCGGGACGAGCCGACGGCACATCGTGGCGGCCTGCGAAGCAAGTCTCAAACGCCTGCAGACCGACCACATCGACCTCTACCAGATGCACAGGCCGCGCTCGGATACGGCCATCGACGAGACGCTCCGTGCCCTCGACGACCTCATCCACCAAGGCAAGGTCCGCTATATCGGCACGTCGACGTTCGCCGCCTGGCAATTCGTCGAGTCGCTGTGGGCGGCGGAGAGGCACGGCCTGAACCGGTTCGTGTGCGAACAGCAGCCGTACAACCTCGTCGACCGGCGCGTCGAGCGGGAACTCATGCCGATGGCGCAGACCTACGGCGTGGCGACCATCCCGTGGAGCCCCTTGGCCGGTGGGCTGTTGACCGGCAAATACCGACGCGGCGAAGAGCCCCCTGCGGGAACGCGGTTCGCGAACAGGGCCCGGATGCGCCCAAATCAGCGCCAGCGTTTCAACGAGGACATCTTCGACGTCATCGATGGTCTCGAGCCGATCGCCGCCGATCGGGGCGTACCTCTGTCGCAGTTCTCTCTCGCCTGGGTGATGGCCCAGCCGGGGGTGACGAGTCCGATCATCGGCCCGCGCACGATGGCACAGCTCGACGACAATCTCGATGCCGCGGACGTAACGCTGACCGCCGAAGACTTCGAGCGCGTCGACGCCGTCATCCCGCCCGGTCGTATGGTAGCGCCCTACTACGAGGCTGATTTCGGGCCACATCGGTTTCGCGTCTAGTCTGCTTGACCGCGGTTCATGTCTGCAGCCCGATCAAGCTTCTCTGGCCGTTGGACGTCCGTGCCCTTCGCGGGTGCGGAACGCCGCTAGCGCCTCGACGCCACGCATTGGACGCAATCGCAGACCTGCTCCTCGGCCCCACCTGGGCGACCTACGTGGTCGGCGTCCCTGTCGGGCTGATCGCCGGGAGTTTCCTGAACGTCGTCGTATACCGGCTGCCGGTGATGCTGACCCGACATTGGCGGGACGATGCGATCGCCATGCTGGACCTGCAACCGCCAGCACGCGACGTATACAACCTTGCTTGGCCTCGCTCGCACTGTCCACGGTGCTTTGCCACCGTTCGCGCGGTGGATAACGTGCCGGTCGTGAGCTGGCTCGCGCTTCGCGGCAAGTGCCGGGACTGCGGAACCCGCATTTCGCCCCGATACCCCATCGTGGAGTTGGCCAGCGTGGCGCTCTTGGTCGCGGTGGTCGAACTGTGGGGGGTGAACTGGCTGGCGGCGTCCTACTACGTCCTGTTGATGGCTCTCCTCGCGTTGGCGCTCATCGACTTCGACCGGTTGTTGCTCCCGGACCAGATCACGCTGCCGCTGCTCTGGCTTGGGCTCGCGGCGGCCGTCGCATTCGACGCGACACCGACGCTGACCGATGCGCTGATCGGCGCAGTTGCCGGATATGGCGTGCTGTGGCTTTTCTACTGGGGGCACAAGCTAGTCACGCGGCGCGAAGGCATGGGCTACGGCGACTTCAAACTGCTGGCGGCGCTGGGCGCCTGGCTCGGCTGGCAGGCGATCCTGCCCGTTATCCTCGTCTCCTGCACGGCGGGGATCCTCTATGCCGGCGTCGGGCTACTACGCGGCAAGGCGACACGCACGACGCCCATCCCGTTCGGGCCGTTCCTGTGCCTGGGCGGCGCCGCCGCATTGCTCTTCACACATCACCTGGATGGGGCGTTTTAGGACGTGGCGAACTACGTAGTTGGCCTCGCCGGTGGCATCGGTAGCGGCAAGTCCGCCGTCTCAGACCGGTTCAGCGCGCTCGGCATCGCCGTCGTGGACGCCGATGTTGCCGCGCGGGAAGTCGTCGAGCCGGGCCAGCCCGCACTGGCGGAGATCGCGGACCATTTCGGCGGGACGATCCTCGATCAGGAAGGTCGCCTGAATCGACGGGCGCTGCGCGAGCACGTGTTTAAGCATCCCGACGAGCGCCGCTGGTTAGAGCGCGCCCTGCATCCGCGCATCAACGCCTTGATGCGCGATCAGTTGGCCGAAGCGCGGTCGCCGTACGCCATCCTCGTCAATCCCCTGATGCGCAACCGCGATGCACGCGCGAACCGCATACTCGTCGTGGACGTGCCGGAGGCCGTACAGATCGAGCGCACGATGGCGCGCGACAACGTCGACCGCGCCCAGGCCGAGGCGATCATGGCCAACCAGTTGGCGCGGGACGCCCGGCTCGCATTCGCCGATGACGTGATCGTCAACGACCGCAGCATCGACGAACTGCATACCGCCGTGGACGCCCTGCATCCACGCTACCTGGAGTTCGCCGACGCGTGTGACGATGGCCGGCTCGCCAAGTAGGCTTCGGCTTCCCGCCACCAAGACACGTCCCGCCCCTGCCACCCGTCGACAAGGCGCTTGTACGTCGTGCGCGCCGCAGCATCCTGCCCGTCTGCCGCCTGCGAGCGCGCGAGACCCCGCAGCGACAACGGGCGGTTGGGTGTGCGCAGCAGCGAGGTCTCGAAAGCCTCTTGCGCCTCCGCTACGCGCCCCGCGGCGAGCAATGCCTCCCCATAGAGTTCGTGGACGGGCTTCAAGGGGTTCGGAGCGCCGTTGGGCGGCCGCATCGACTCGGCGATGGCGACGCCTTCCGCCAACAGGCCAATGCCGGTGTCGGTCTGCCCATGGGCGATCGCCAGTAGGCCACCAACCTGCTTCGCCATGATCTGCAGGGGCTTGCTGTTCCTCGCATAGTAGGAACGGTCCGTGTCTCCCGAAGTTGCCTCAGCGGCCGCATCGGCGAGCATCTGCGCCACCTCCTCGGCGAGCGCTAGGTCGCCGACCCGCACGGCGCTCAAGCCTGCCGCAAGCAACCGCGTGGATGGGGACTCCTCCGTGACCGCTTCCGGCTGCCACGCTTCGCGCTCGATCACCATGCGAGAGCGAGCCTGCGCCAGCATGTGTTTGGTGAACTGTTGCTGCTCGGTCCGTTCGGCGATGCCTTCCAAGCGCTCGATCCACAGCTCCGCTCTCCGGTAGTCGCCACGCTGCAGGTCGCCGTATTGGCCCCAGTCGAGCGAGTGCAGCATGTCGCCGAGGCTGTCGCCAGGCTCCCACTGATCCACCGCCGCCTCGTAGGCGGACTGATTGGACGAGGAGACGCGGTCCCACATGCCGTGCTGGATGAAGATGTGCGAGGGCATGTGCCGCGCGTGGGAGACTTTCTCGGCGATCTCGGCGAAGACGTGCGCGGCCGGCAGCGCAAGCGGCGCATGCACCGGGTCGTCAAAGGCGTGGATGGCGTAATGGGCCGCCCCAGGATGATTTGGGTTGTCATCGAGGAGGCGCAAAGCGATCGCACCAGCTAAGACGTTGCGCCGTTGCGGATCCTTGGCAGCGCCGGCCGACATCAACAGCGACAGCGCATAAAAGGCGGCGACTTCCTGGTCCTCGGGGTGCTCGGCGTGGAGGTCACGCATCTGCTCCATGTGGGCTCGACGCCGCGCGAGAGTATCGCCTTCGCCGAAAAACAGGACGTCGACGGCGCTCAGGAGGCCTTTCTCGCGATCCGTCGGGGCCTTCTCAAGGCGCGCTTCCCGGGTCGCGCCGAGTCGCTGGAGGACTGCCTGCGGGGTCTCGCGATCCTGCTCGGCGATCAAGGGATGGTTGTAGCACAACGACTCGCCCCAGTACGCCAACGCGAAGTCCGGGTCGAGTTCCTGTGCTGCCTGAAACTCCACGCGCGCCTGCTTCCAGCCGAAGCTGTGCAGAATGGTGACACCCCTTAGGAAGTGCTCCTGCGCTGCCCCGGTCGCCGAGGTGGGGAACGTGATGGAGCCAAGGCCGGCCAAGTGCGCCGGGGCGGTTTCCGCCGCCATCGCTGGCAACGCGCCAAACGTTGCGAGCACCAGAATGGCACGCATCATGCTGGAACCCTCGGTTGGCGGACACGAACAAGTATGTCCTGCGCCCGCAGCCGCTGCCACTCGCCGCATGCGAATGGGCCTGACCGACTCAGCCGTTTGGCGATCTACGCCGAAGGCAGTACCCAAATCGGCGACGACCACGCCCGTTCCTGGATGAGTCTCGGGACACCCGCGGGCGGTTCGGAGCCATGACGAATCGCGTCCCACGTCGACCAGCGGCACGAGTGGTCCTCGAGCACGCGCACGTAGTAGAACGAGGGCCGTGCGCTGTCGTAGGTGGGATCGCTCCAAACAACCGATAGCTCCGCGGCCCCGCCGGAACGGTCCACGGCGCAGGTGGCAGGATCGACGCGCACCGGGTCGCCCCGACACCGGGACGTGCGCGGATCGAGCGTCAACCGCGGTGCGCACGCGACGTCGTGGATGCTGGAGTGCGCGCTGCCGTTCTCGTCGAGCCATCCCTTCACGATCTGGAGGCGTTCCAGTCTGCCCCGCATCGGATCTTGGACGGCCCACACCACGAAGCCGGGGGACCGGGCGTGTGCCGGCAGCGTACCGCCCATGGGGACGGTGCCCGTGTGCGCAGCCGCCAAGCCTGGCGATTCGAGATCACCTTCCGCGAGGTCGTACCCCGCGAGGAACCGAAGGCGGATTCTCGAACCCGACGTCCCGTAGGCCTCCTTGCGCCGCAGGGCGTCGAACAGGGCCTCACGCGTGTTCTCGGTCGCCCACACCGCCGCGAGTCCGGCCGAACTGGTGAGCAGTTCCCTCGCCGACTGCTTACGATCACGCCGGTTCGGCGACGCCGCGGCCACGGATCCGCGCTCCGCCGGCGAGTCGTTGAGATAGGCGCGGCTGCCGACGTAGTCTCTCTCGTCGAACGTCTCTGCCGCGTTGTGCGTGTCGCTGCTCGCGATCACGCCGAACGCGAAGGGGTTCACCCCGATCCTGTCCCCGACGCCGAGGCCGTTGAGCCACGCCTCGCGGATGTAACTCCCCGCGAGCCGGCTACGCCGCCTGTTGCCCACTTGGTACGGGTAGATCTCGAAGTCCGCCCACGCGTCTTCCGGATCCAGCAGCGGGTGCGTTTCCGACGTGCCTTTCACCTGCGCGATCTCCGCCAGCGGCTCGTTGCGCATCCGCGTGGCAACGTAATCCGCGTCGAACTCTTCGCCACGGCGCGTCCTGAGAGCGAACATCTTTCCGTTCGACGCGTTCGCGTTGTGGGGGATCGCCAGCGAGTCGAAACCCTCCTCGCGCTGCGCATCCATCCACGCCCACAGCGCCTCCGGATCCATGGAGTCGATCCTCGAGAACGGGGCCGGCGGTCCGGCGTCGCCGCGGAAGATGACGTTGCGGTGCAGGTTGCCGCCGTTGATCGAATAGTTCGCCGAGTACTCGTAGGCGATGAAGGTGGTGAACTCGCCCGGCACATAGTGGCGGTTCGCCGCCTCGATGATTCGCGCCCATGCGTGCCGCGAGTCCTGCGGACGATTGTGCAGCCGCAGGTAGATATAGTAGGGCATGAATGCGGACGTTTGTCTCTTCCGGTTGGATGCCGGGTCGCGCATCCGCCTCGCCATGCGGTGGTCGTGCAACGGGTGCCCGGGATCTTCGGCCGCGTTCAGAATGCCTAGGAAGAACGCATGGTCCGTTACGGCGTAGAAGTCGAGCGGCCGGTCGATCTGCATCTCGAAACCGCCCGGATGCTGCATCGGTTCGCCCTTCGCGAACCTGTAGGCGTCGTCCGGGCTTGCCCGGGTGCCGAAGATATAGGCGTCGAACGAGTAGCTGGTGTGGACGTGCAGGTCGCCA
This sequence comes from Candidatus Azotimanducaceae bacterium, assembly GCA_965203685.1. Lineage (GTDB taxonomy): Bacteria > Pseudomonadota > Gammaproteobacteria > Pseudomonadales > Azotimanducaceae > VXYL01. Next base: position 1,036,980 of record OZ241908.1, on the reverse strand, counting down.
AAATAGACGTTGACGGCCTCATCGGCCCCCGCGGCCACCGCGAATGCGACCGCGGCAAGGAGGCCGGCCCAGGTCTTGCGCGTGGTTGGCCCCCGCGTCGGCTCTGGGGCTCTTTCATGCGAGGGGCAAGCCCCTCGCGCTCCCCGGCTGAGGGCTCTCAGGTCCGGTACTCGGCGTTGATGCGCACGTAGTCGTAGGACAAGTCGGAGGTCCAGACCGTCTCGCTTGCCGATCCGCGGCCGAGGAGCACCCGTACGGTGAACTCGTCCCGCGCCATCACTGCCGCCCCGGCTTCCTCCGTGTATTCGTCGGCCATTAAGCCCCCACGTGCGACGCAGACGTCGTCGAGGTAAAGGTCGACCGCGCCTGGATCCAATCCCGGCACCTGCGCCCGACCAATGGCCATGCAGAACCGTCCCCAGTTCGGATCGCCCGCGAACACCGCGGTCTTGATCAACGGGGAATGGGCGATGGTGAACGCCACCTCGAGGCACTCGGCAGCGTTCGCGCCCTCATCGACGCGAACCGTCATGAACTTGGTCGCCCCCTCGCCGTCGCGCGCCGTGCGTTCAGCAAGTTCCACCACCACCGGCGCGAGTGCATCGCGCAACTCGCGATAGGCCAAGCCCGACACGTCGTCGACGACGGGCCCGCCCGCCTTGCCTGTCGCCATGACCACGAACGAGTCGTTCGTGGAGGTGTCGCCGTCGATTGTGACCCGGTTGAAGCTGCGTTCCGCCAGGTCGCGCGCCAAGGTCCCGGCCACGTCCGCCGTAACCCCGGCATCCGTACCGAGAAACGCCAGCAAGGTGGCCATGTCTGGACGGATCATCCCCGAGCCCTTGACCATGCCGGTCGCACGGATCGGGACGCCGGCCACGGTCGCCGCGCGCGACACCGCCTTGGGCGCCGTGTCGGTGGTCATGATGGCGTGCGCGCCATCCGCCCAGCCCCCGGGGCGAGCCGCCGCCGTGGCGGCATCGACGCCACGCCGCATGGCGTCCATGTCGAGGAACTCGCCGATCACGCCCGTGGAGAACGGAAGGACTTCCGACTCCGCCACACCGATTGCTCTCGCTACATGCGCGCACGTGGCGCGGGCATCGGCCAGCCCACGCTCTCCCGTCGCCGCGTTCGCATTACCGCTGTTGACCACCAAGGCCCGCGCCGCGCCGACGTGTTGCCGGGCCAGCACGACCGGTGCCGCGGCAAATGCGCTGCGTGTGAACACGCCACCGGTCACGCTGCCGGGGTCAAGGATCATCACGGCGAGATCGAGCCGGTCGGCGTACTTCACGCCAGCCTTGGCGGCACCGATCGTTATTCCGTCGATGGGCAGAAGGTCGCCCATCGGCGGTAGGTTGACCGCCACGTTAGGCGGCCCGGCCGCAGCAGTGCTTGTACTTCTTGCCGGATCCGCAGGGGCAAGGCTCGTTGCGACCGACCTTGCGGTCGGTCCGCACGAAGGTCTCCACGGCACGTGGACGCGGCTGCCCGTTGCGCCGCTCAGCCGAAGGTTCCGCCCGATTGAATGCCATGCGGCGTGCGGCCGCTTCGCGACGACGGCGTTCGGCTTCTTCGATCTCGTTGTCAGCGGCCAACTGGACCCGCGACAACAGGCGGATGACATCGCGGTTGATGTTGTCCTGCAGGGTCTGGAACAGCGCGAACGACTCGCGCTTGTACTCCTGCTTCGGCTGTTTCTGCGCGTAGGCGCGCAAGTGGATGCCTTGGCGGAGGTGGTCCATGACGCCCAAGTGTTCCTTCCACTTCTGGTCGAGGACCTGCAGCATCAGTTGCTTCTCGACCTGGCGCATGTCGATGCCGGCTGCCCGCCACTCATCTTCCTTGGATGCGTAGTCGGCGACCACGGCCTCAACCACCCGTTCGCGCAACCCATCGTCGGTCAACGAGTCGTCTTCTTCGAGCCACTGCGCGACCGGCGCCTTGACCGCGAACTCCGCGACGAGTGACTGCTCAAGGCCGGCGATGTCCCACTGCTCGTCGATGCTCTCCGGCGGGACGTACTCGTCCACCAAGTCGGCCACAACGTCTTCACGCATCTCGGCGACGGCTTCGGAGATGTCGTCCACCTCCATCAACTCGTTACGCTGTTGATAGACGTAATGCCGCTGGTCGTTGGCGACATCGTCGTACTCGAGGAGGTTCTTGCGGGCGTCGAAGTTCTGTCCCTCGACACGGCGCTGGGCCTTCTCGATGGAGTTGTTCACCATCCGGTGCTCGATCGCTTCGCCCTTCTCGAGCCCCAGCGATTGCATGAAGTTGCGCACCCGTTCCGGCGTGAAGATGCGCATCAGGTTGTCTTCCATCGAGAGGAAGAAGCGGGACGAACCGGGGTCGCCCTGGCGGCCCGCGCGGCCCCGGAGCTGATTGTCGATCCGTCGCGACTCGTGCCGTTCGGTACCGATGATGTGCAGCCCGCCGGCGTCGAGAACGGCTTGGTGCCGTTCCTCCCACGCTGCCTTGATCGCCTCCACCTCGTCGGGGTTAGGGTCCTCTCCCAACCCCGTGACTTCCGCCTGCCAATTGCCGCCGAGCACGATGTCCGTGCCACGGCCCGCCATGTTGGTGGCGATCGTGATGACACCGGCGCGCCCCGCCTGGGCGACGATCTCGGCCTCGCGCTCGTGCTGCTTGGCGTTGAGCACGCTGTGCTTGAGCTTGCGTCGCTTGAGCTCCCGCGACAGCCGTTCGGAGGACTCGATCGACGCGGTGCCCACGAGGACCGGCTGGCCGCGTTCCGTGGCCTCGAGGATGTCCTCGACCACCGCGTCGTACTTCTCGTCCTCGGTCATGTAGATGAGGTCGTTGCGGTCGTCGCGGATCATCGGCATGTGCGTCGGCACGACGACGACTTCGAGACCGTAGATCTGCTTGAACTCAGCCGCCTCCGTGTCCGCCGTGCCGGTCATCCCGGCAAGCTTGCCGTAGAGCCGGAAGTAGTTCTGCAGCGTGGTCGATGCGAGCGTCTGGCTCTCGTTGCGGATGGAAACGCGTTCCTTCGCCTCCACGGCCTGGTGGATGCCGTCCGACCAGCGTCGTCCCGGCATGGCCCGGCCCGTGTGCTCGTCGACGATGACGATCTCGCCGTCGCGCACCATGTAGTGCACGTCGCGCTGATAGAGGAAGTGCGCCTTCAGCGCCGCGTGCACGTGGTGCAACAGGCCCAGATTGACGGCGGCATAGAGGCTGTCGTTCTCGTCGAGGAGCCCAAGGCGCTTCAGTTCGTTCTCGACCAACTCATGGCCGCGCTCCGTCAGTTCAACCTGGCGGTTCTTCTCATCGACGAAGAAGTCCCCCGTCTCCTCCGGTTGCTGCTCGTTGCCGGCCAGGATCGCCGGCAGGCCGGACTCGACCTTTTCCTGGCGCTTGAGCCGTGGCGCGAGGCGGTCGATCTTGACGTAGAGGTCCGTACTCTCTTCCGCGGGGCCGGAGATGATCAGCGGGGTGCGCGCTTCGTCGATCAAAATGGAGTCGACCTCGTCGACGATGGCGAAGTCGAGCGTGCGCTGGACCCGGTCGCCGGGCGTGAAGGCCATGTTGTCGCGGAGGTAGTCGAAGCCGAACTCGCTGTTCGTCCCGTAGGTGACGTCGGCCCGGTAGGCGGCGAGTTTCGGCTCCCGTTCCTGGTGCGACTGCAGCGCCCCGACCGTCATGCCGAGTGCCTCGTAGATCGGCCCCATCCACGCCGCGTCCCGACGCGCGAGGTAATCGTTGACGGTCACGATGTGGACGGCGCCCGCGAGTGCATTGAGATACGCGGGCAACGTCGCCACCAGCGTCTTGCCCTCGCCGGTGCGCATCTCGGCGATCTTGCCCTCGTGCAACGCGATGCCGCCGACGAGTTGGACGTCGTAGGGGCGCTCGCCGCGGTTACGGCGCGATGCCTCGCGCACGGCGGCAAAGGCCTCGGGCAATAGGTCTTCGAGCGATTCGCCGGCCTCGAACCGTTGCCGGTACTCCGGGGTCAACGCCTTGAGTTCGGCATCCGACCGCGCCTGCATGGCCTCTTCGAGCGCGTTGATGCGGACCACCGTACGACCCATGCGCTTCAGGTCGCGGGCGTTCTTGGTGCCAAAGGCTTTGCGGACCACGCTAGCGATCATGTCGGCGGATAGTCCTTGAACAGGACGTGCTGATGGCGTGACGGCGGATTGTAACGCTTACACGGCATTGAGCGGAATTCGCCTCGGTGAGGCCGGACAGCGGAGCACCACGCCTTGCGCTACGATGCCAAGCCGAACCAAGTTCGCGTAACTATGGCTGCTACTCCACGTAAGCCCCACCGCAAGGTCGGCGAGATCCTCGCGGAGAAGCGCCGGCCGCGGAATACGCTTGAACGGCTGGTGAGGCGCGCGGCCGCACGCGAGTCCTGGACGCAGCAGTTGCAGGCGCTATTAAGCCCGAACGTCGCGCCTCACTGCCGGGTTGCCAGCATCGATGGCCATCGAATGACCATCCACGTCGACAGCGCCTCCTGGGCAACCCGCCTGCGCCTTGAACTCCCCAGCGTGAAGCCCGCATTGAACGCCCTCGAGGATTTCGCCAAGGTGGACAAGATTCGGATTCGAACCGTCTGACCGGGGTGGGCCGTGCCTATTCGTCCTCCCCGAAGCCGTCGGCAACGATGTCGCAGACGGCCCGGAAGGCGTCGTCTTCGTCATCGCCTTCGCAGCGGACTTCAAGCGTGGTGCCCTCGATGGCTTCCAGCATCATGACCGCCATGATGCTCTTGGCATCGACCGGCGGCGCTCCGGATCGACCGAGCTCAATGCGCGCGGCATAGGATTTCGTGACGTTGACCAGCTTCGACGCCGCGCGAGCGTGCAGTCCGAGCTTGTTGACGATCTCCACGCTGCCCGACTTCACGGCGTAGCTCCCCGCTGGGCCGCGCCAGTGGCTTCGCGACAGGCAGGCATCGGCAAGTCCCGGTGGCGTAGAAGCACCTTGGCCGAGTGGTCGCGGAAGTGCGCGGCAAGCCGTTCGGCCATGTACACCGAGCGGTGACGTCCTCCGGTGCAGCCAATGGCGATGGACAGGTAGCGCCGACGCCCGGCCGCGAACCTCGGAATCCAAGCGGCCAGGAAATCGCGGATGTCCCCGCACAGCGCCGAGACTTCCGATTGGTCGTCCAGGTACTCGCACACCGCAGCGTCGAGACCGCTCAAGTCGCGCAGGTCCTCGCGCCAATGCGGATTGGGCAAGCAACGCACATCGAAGACGAAGTCGGCGTCGACCGGGACACCCGAGCGGTAGGCGAAAGACCGGAACAGGAGGATGAGTTCCACGGTGCCGTCCATCGCCAGGCGTTCCCTGACTTGGGCCGCCAGTTCCGGCGCGGACAGCGTCGTGGTGTCGATCGACAGATCCGCGAGGCCCGCGAGTTCCGCGAGCCATTCGCGCTCCAAGTCGATCGCTTCGCGCAGGTCCGTGGCGGCGTCCGTCAGCGGATGCCGCCGGCGCGTCTCGCTGAACCGCTTGACCAGCGTCGGCGACCGCGCGTCCAGGTAGACGATCCGACAGTCGACTCCAGGCTCGGCCACGCCCATGTCATCGAGCACGCTGGGCAAACGTTCGAGGTCGGCACGCCTGTTCCGGGCATCGATACAGACCGCCAGCCGCTCGCTCGGGTCGGCATCTGCGACGAGCGAGCCGAGCAGCCGCACCGGGAAATTGTCGATGCAGTTGAATCCCTCGTCCTCCAGCGCGTTGAGGGCCGTGCTCTTCCCCGACCCAGAGCGCCCGCTAATGACGATCAATCGCAAGGTTCATCCCCACCCGGCCTCTTCCAAGCGAGGGGCAGGCCCCTCGCGCTCCCCCGCTGAGGGCTCCTCGCCACTTGCGCGATCACCCGGCGGCAAGGCCGGATCCGACTGCAACGATGGCCAGCATTCCGCGAAGATTAGTCACTCCCGCTGCACCGAGGCAAGCTGGCGTTGAAACGCGTCGAAGAGTGCCTCGTGGCTGCGTGCACGACGCAGTGCCGCTAGGTTGGCCGGGTCGTCGAATACCCGCGCGAGCGCGCCGAGGATTTCTAGGTGCTGGCGGTGCTCGTCGACCGGCACGGCGAGGGTGAACAAGAGGTCGACCGGCGCATCGTCGGGTGCGTCGAAGTCGATGCCTGAGTCGGTCGCGAAAAACGCGGCCACGGGCGTACGGCACTCAGCACAGCGGCAATGCGGGATGGCGACACCTTCGCCGAGCCCGGTGGATCCGAGCCGTTCCCGTTCCAAGAGGCCTTCGAGCAGACCGCGGGCCTCGATCGCAGGCTCGACAGCCGCGATCCGCACGCTCGCTTCCTCGAGAGCGGCCTTCTTGGATTGAGCGACGACGCCGACCCGCGTACAGGCCGGCGATAGGATCGCGTGGAAGTCGATCATCAGGCCCGGTGGTCGGCGAGCTTTTCCTTGTGGCGGATGAGTTGACGGTCCAGTTTGTCGGACAACGCGTCGATGGCCGCGTAGAGATCGTCCGACTCGGCATCGGCGAAGATTTCATGGTGATGGCCCGCCCGCACAATGGCCTCGGCGGTCTGCACCACCTTGTTCACGGCAAGCACGACTTGGACATTGGTGATGTGATCGTAGTGGCGTTCGAGACGGGTGATCTTGCTAGTAACGTATTCCTTCAAGGCATCGGTGACGTCGAGATGACGTCCGGTAATGCTCAACTGCATGGCGTCCTCTGCTTATACAAATTGACTCCGCGTAATGCCAATACTACGCCACGCCACGCGGTCATTGGGGTTGGCCTAGCCTCCGGCTGCAACCTCTTGCAAGGCCTTGCCCCAACGCTCCCCGAAACGCTCGCGAACGACGTCTTCGAGGGCCGCATCACCCGCGGCTACGGCATCGCCGGAGCGTACGCGGTACGCACCGGGATCGTCCGCACCGAGCGGCATCCCGCCCTGTGCTACCGCCGCCGCGGCCTGCAGCACAGCCTGTCGGAAACGCACGACACCGAGGTCGGTCTGGCCGAGCAGTTCCCGCGTACGATCCGCGATCAAACCCTGGCTGTCGGCGATGGCCTGATCCTGCTCGGAGATGCCGTCGATTCCCGTGAAGCTCCGCGTGCGCTGCGCATCGCGATCGAGCAGGTAGTCGTTCTCGCGCCGCCGGATCGGCATGTAGTGCGCATCCACCTCCGCGAAAATGCCGACGCCGGCGGCGAGTCGCTCGCGTTCCGGTTCACGGATCGGCCGATCCGGGTGCCAGGCGTAGCAGAAGATCCAGCACGACGTGTCGTCGATGGGCATCCACGTATTCGCGAGCGCCGTGTCCTCGGGCAGGTTGCCCGGCGTCAGCGAGTGGTTGGGCATCAGGAACTGGGTCATGCGCCAATAAAGCTGATCGTCGTCGGCGGTGCGTGCCGCGCAGAGCAGCATCCCGGCTGCGTGCGGCAGGGCGGTAAAGCGCGGCGCGCCATCGTCGATCATCCAAGACAACCGCTTGAGGCGCACCGGTTCGTTGTCGCCCCGACGCTCGGCCTTGGGTACGCCCGCGAGGTGCAGGCCCACCTTCTCGCCCTCGCTCATGGCCGCGTGCAGGTAGGAGAAATGCGCGGTGTCCAAGCCGCCCTCGCAGGCTTGGGCCCAGTTGCATTGTTGGTACTTCTTGCCGACGAAGCGATGGCTCTCCGGCACCGCCATGAACTCGAAGTCGGGCAACCCGGGAGGCTCGCCATCGCCGAACCACGCCCAGACGATGTCACCCGCCTCGGCCGTTCGCAGTGCCCGAATAGCCGCGCGCGGCTTCAGACGCTCGGCGACCTCGGGCGTGGCGGTCGGCACGTCCACACACCGACCGGCGACATCGAACTTCCACCCGTGGTAGGCGCAGCGCAGCCCGCACTCCTCGTTGCGACCGAAGAACAGGTTGGCACCACGGTGCGGACACCGGGGTTCGACGATGCCGACCTCGCCACGCGAGTCTCGGAACGCGATGAAGTCCTCGCCGAGCAGCTTCACCCGAACCGGCGGACAGTCCGGGGACGGCAACTCGCGCGAAAGCAGCGCCGGCTGCCAATAGCGCCGAAAGGTGTCCCCCATCGGCGTGCCGGGGCCCGTTTGGGTGAGAGTCGCGTTCTCTTCGGCGGTCAGCATGCGCGTTCCGTTTTTTCCAAATCTGTTCGATCGAAGTCGTATGATGGCCGCGACGGAGGGGATTTGCCATGACCATTGCCAGTACCGAGAACGACCTGTTCGATCGTTACCGCGTCATCGACGTCGATACCCATCTGACCGAGCCGCCCGACGTTTGGACCACGCGCGTTGCGTCCAAGTGGGGCGACCTCGTGCCGCACATCGAACGCCGCGACGGCGAAGACGCCTGGGTCGTCGGCGACAAGGTGATCTTCAAGCCCGGCTTCGTCTCCATGGCCGGTTTCGACGGCACCGTGCCGGAACACCCAGCCACCTACGACGACATCCCCCGGGCCTGCTTCGAGGCCAAGGCAAGGCTTCAGCACATGGACGACCTCGGCATCTACGCGCAGGTGCTCTACCCGAATGTCGGCGGCTTCGGTTCCCAGACGTTCCTGCGTCTCGACGAGCCGGCCCTGATGCTGGAATGCGTCACCGCCTACAACGACTTCCTGATCGACTGGGCGAGTGCCGACGCCGACCGGTTCGTTCCGGTCATGGCGCTGCCGTTCTGGGACCTACCGGCCAGCATCGCGGAGTTGCAGCGGAGTGCCGCGAACGGGCACAAGGCGGTGCTTTTCCCCAGCCAGCCGCACGATTTCGCGGACCAGCCAGCGTTGTGCCACAAGCACTGGGACCCGCTCTGGGCCGCCGCCCAGGAGGCCGGGCTGCCGATCAGCTTCCACATCGGCGGCCAGGACCTGTCCGGGCTCGCCAAGGACCGCGGCGACATCGGCACCAAGGCGAACTTCGCGCGCATGTCGTCCCTGTCGTTCATCGAGAACTGCAAGGGACTCGCCGAGTTGCTCTTCGGCGGCATCTGCCACCGCTTCCCGAAGCTCGACTTCGTGTCCGTGGAAAGCGGCGCGGGCTGGATCCCATCGCTGCTCGAGGCCTTCGACTGGCAATGGCGCAACGGCGGCGTCAGCAAGGAGCACCCCGAGTACGACCTGCTGCCGAGCGAGTACTTCCGGCGCCAGGTCTACGCCTGCTTCTGGTTCGAGCAAGGCATGATGGGCCGGGCGCTGGAACTCTATCCCGACAACATCCTCTACGAGACGGACTTTCCGCATCCGACATCGATGTCGCCAGGCCCGGCGACGCCGGCCTTGCCGCCACGGGAGTTCGCCGCCCAGGCGTTGGGTGCGCTACCCGAATCCACCGTCGCGAAGGTTCTCCACGACAACGCCGCGCGCGTCTACGACGTGCACTGACCGCTGCCGGAGGATCCGTGTCGCCAGGGATCGGCGAACTCAACGAACGCTCGCTGCACCGGGCCTTGAAGGCTCGCTATGCCGCGCCCGGAAGCGCCACGGAACAGGCCGTCGACGGCTTCGTCGCCGACGTGAAGTTCGGCGACCGCCTCGTCGAAATCCACACCGGCAACTTCTCGCCCTTGAAACGCAAGCTGCCGCGGCTGCTCGCGCAGTACCCCTTGACCCTGGTCTACCCCATCGCGAAGGACCGCTACATCGTGAAGGTCCCGGACGGCCCCGGCGGCAAGACCACCCGGCGGAAGTCGCCAAAGCACGGCTCGGTCTACCAGGTGTTCGAACCACTCGCCAGTATTCCGACGCTGCTCGACCATCCCAACCTGACCCTGCACGTCGCCCTGGTGGTGGAAGACGCGGTGCGCACCTGGGATGACCGTGCACGCCGCCGACGCGGCGGCTGGGTGACCGTGGACCGGCGCCTGGTCGACGTGGTCGAGACCGTGCACGTCGACCGGATGGCCGATCTCTTCGCATTGCTCGACGCGGAACTCCCGGCGCAGTTCACGACCCGCGACTTGGCCGACGCGATGGGTTCGTCCCGGCGCCTAGGTCAGCAGGCGGCGTTCTGCCTGCGTGAAGCGGGCGTCGCGGAGATCTGTGGCAAAGAAGGCAACGCCTTGGTCTACCAGCGGACTGATCGGATTTGATCGCGGTCGGCGATTTCGACACCATCAGCCGCAACACCGAACGACAACGCGAATATGGACAGGCAAGGCATCGACGAACAATCCGTGGCCGACGGCATGTCGGAGGAAGAGAAGTACCTTTTCGACCTGCGCGGCTACCTCGTGGTCAAGAACGCCCTGACACCGGAGCAGGTCGCCGACCTATCCGACCGGTTGGAGGAGCACCGCAACGACCGACAACGGCTGTTCGGGTCGGACCGCACGCGGTATCCCGAGGGCGAAAGTGGCGCGTTCTCGGCCAAGTCGCTGATCGAGTGGGGCGGTGGTTACGTCGACCTGATCGACTTGCCGAGCATCGCGCCTTACCTCCAGGCGCTCATCGGTCCGAACTACCGGCTGGACCACGACTACATCAAGATCGACAACGCCGCCAACGCGACGAAGCTCTACCTGCATGGCGGCGGCCAGGGCGCGGGCGGCGCAACCGACCTCGTCGGCCCCACCGACGGCGGCCAGTGCTACTACCGCTACAACAACGGCAGGTTCTTCAACGGCCTGGTGGCGGTGGGCTTCGAGCTCGACACCGTGCCGCCGGGCGCCGGCGGGTTTGCGTGCGTGCCCGGCAGCCACAAGGTGAATTTCGAGCTGCCGTCGGACTGGAAGGTCAGCGAAACCCAGGACGAGTTGCCGGAATGTGTCCATCGCGTCGAAGCCGAGGCCGGCGACGCGATCATCTTCACCGAGGCCTGTGCGCACGGCACCGTGCCGTGGGAGGGAGACGGCGAGCGGCGGACGATCTTCTACAAGTACTGCCCGCACGCGGTGGCCTGGAGCCCCTGCTACTACAACGCCGACCGCTACGGGAACTTGAGCGAACGGCAGCGCGGCCTGCTGATGCCGCCGAGCGCGTTCGGGTACCACGAATACAGCCGCAACATCTGGGGAAAGCTCCAAGCGGAACAGGTCGAACTCGACCGGCTGCGTCGTGAGCAGGCCAAGGCAGCCGCAGCCGACGAGTGAGCCAGGCGGCGTTACTTCAGGAAGAAGACACCGACCCGGTATTCGCAGCTCTGCCGTGGCGTAGCGCCCGCGGGCGTCTCAGGCTCGTCGAATGCCGAATGGAAGCAGGTCCGCAGTGTTGGCCGTGCGTCGTCCTTGAAGCACTGGAAGTTCTTGAAGGCCAATACCTCGCCAGTGGTCATGCCCGGGTAGTAGTACCAACGCTGTTCGGGGCTGTGGCGTAACCCGAGTTGGTTCGACGGGCGACCGGTCGGCGTGAAGTTCAGCAATCCCGTCGCGACGACGTCGTCCGGCGCCACGCTGTAGGGATCGCACACCGCGAGCGGCAGGTGGCGCAGGGGTTCGTCCATGTGGACCGTCCGCCAGAAGTTGATCACCAAGAAGCCCGCCACCTCGTCACGATCGTACTGGCTGCGCCAGGCCTGGGCCGCGGCATCCGTTCCGTACGCCGCGACGTTCTCTTCGTAGTCGTCTGCACTGAGCCCGTAGTCCTGGTGCACGACCGTGCCGTAGAACGGGTTCGGCGAGTCCGGTCCCCGGCGCAGCAGGTTGGCGACAGGCGGGATCTCAAGGCGCTGGTCCGGCAGCAATCTCTCGCGGATGATCGACTCGATCTCGGGGAAATAGGTGCGCGTCAGACCGCTGTCGACGTTGCCCGCCGGGTCGGCGTCCCAGTCCCGAAAGTGAGAGCGATGGTCGAGGACGACGAAGCTGTGCTCCGCGAAAAACTCCGCTTCGCCGAACGAGCCGGAAGTTTCAGCCGCGCCCTGCAATTGACGCGCGTTGCGGATCTTCACCGCCACCGGATCAGCCCCTACGCCCGGCGTGGGCGCTCGCCCCGTCGCGTCGATCATGACGCGTTTATCGGCCACGAAACCGGGCTCGAACAGGCTGTTCAGCCGTGCGTCCACCTGCGCGGTTTCAGCCATCGGTTATCCCCGGGTCATTCGCCCACCGCGGTGGCCAGCCGCTCCGAGGCCTTGAGGAAGTCTTCCATGAACTCGTACACCACCTGGCGCGTGGTCTGGATCGAGTTCATGAGACCCACGCCCTGGCCCACGAACGACGTCGCCAGCATCCGCGCGCCCTCGTGGCCGCCTTCGGCCAGCTTGGTCACCTTGCCGAGCGCCGGTTCGCTCACCAGCGATTGCAGCGGCATCGGCAGTGGTGCTGGTGCTTCCTCCGATTCCCAAGCGTCCGTCCACGGCGAGCGCAACTGCCGCGAGTACTTGCCGGTACGCGCCTGCGAGCGAACCGTCTGGCGGGAGTTCGCCTGCACGTACTTCTCCTTGATCACCGGCGAGGTCTCGGCCTCCGCGGTCGTTAACCACATGGAGCCCGTCCACGCACCGGCCGCGCCCATGGCCATGCAAGCGGCCATCTGGCGGCCGGTGACGATGCCACCCGCGGCCAGCACGGGCGTGCTGCGGCCGTGTTCCTCGATTGCCTGGAGCACCTCGGGAACCAGCACCATCGTCGATACTTCGCCGCAGTGGCCGCCGGCTTCCGTGCCTGCCACGACCAGCACGTCGACGCCGGCCTCGACCTGCTTGATCGCGTGTTCGCGCGCGCCCACCAGTGCCGCCGCCACGACACCGCGCGCCTTCGCCATGTCGAGCATGTAACGCGGCGGCACGCCAAGTGCGTTGGCAATCAACTTGATGGGATGCGAGAACGCCACGTCGATGATGTTCGTGGCGCGGTTCTCCGTCAGGAAGCCACCGCCGCTGCCCACTTGGTTCCGGTAGAGGTCGCTGGTGTCGATGTTGTGGCGTGCCAAGATGCCGCGGGCGAAGTCGCGGTGCTCGTCCGGCACCATGTCGAGGGTCTCATCCGCGGTGGTTTCGTCGGTGGTCGCCATGCTGGTCGGTGCGATCAGGTCGACGCCGTAGGGTTTGCCGTCGATGTGCTCGTCGATCCAGTTGAGCTCGATCTCCAGCGTCTCCGGCCCGTAACCCGCAGCGCCCAATACCCCGAATCCGCCAGCCTTGGACACCTCCACGACGACGTCTCGACAGTGCGTGAACGCCACGAGCGGAAAGTCGATGCCAAGCATGTCGCAGATCGGTGATTTCATTTCGTCTCCCTAAAAATTCATTCACTGTCAATAAGTTATTGTTCTAGAGACGCGAAAAAGTACAAATCGTTATGCCAATTTGGCTCATTGACGCGTGCCACCAGCGGACCGGAACTCTAGCACTTGGCGAAGTGCAGCGCTCGGGTTGGGCACCGGAGAACAGCATCGTGGGCACGTGCCCCGCCACGGTGTCGCTGGCGCGGAACTGCAGCTTCGGAATCGCTATGGTGGGGACGGTGGCCGGCAGCCGGGCGACTCAGCACCAGGGCGGCCCTGCCAAGCCCGTTCAAACTACGAGATCACGCTCGATGCTGACTAGTCGCTCTTGGCACTAAACTTACCGCGTGCCTTTACCCGCGGACGACACGACCGTCGCCAGCTTGACTTTCGCACCTCGTACGCCGGTAGCGGTATCACTAACGTTGGCCGCTCAAAGTCGTGCACGGGTGCCAGTCGGCGGGAATACTGCTGATGTAGGCGGGCGTGGTGCGGGGACGCGGGCGCTGGTAGGGTTCGGCCCATCGCGCCCCCGAGTCCACAGGCGCGACACCCACGAAAGGGGCGCGCAAGCGCCCCTTCGCACTTCCCAGTTCACCCAATCACTGCCGGAGGCGAGAGCAAAATGAACAACATCATGTCCGTACCAACAGCAAACGTGCTGACTCGCGCGATCTGGTTCGGGCGCCGCAAAGACAGTGGAATCGAGTCCGGTGGTAGCGGCTTCGCGGTTACGGTGGATGGCGACAACTACGTGGTGACAGCACACCATGTGGCGAAAGGCTGCGAATACAAACCCCATGTCCGCAGCGACGGGCAGTGGGAACAGCACGATTGGGACGTTCTGGCCGACGATGCGGACGCGGACGTGACCGTGCTCCGGTGCATCGACATGCCTCATCTTGGTGGCGCGCTTCCCTTGGAGTACGGACTGGTACGCGGTGCCATGCACGGACAGCTGGGTTTCGCCGTCGGTTTTCCGAGCATCTTCGATAAGGACCGCAAGCGCCTGACTGGGCACATTAGCGAGATAGACGGCCTGCCCATAGCGATCGCGACCATGCTAGTCCTCAACCTCAAGCCGGGCATCGATGCATCGTTCAGCGCATCGTACGTGAATGACGGCTACTCCGGCGGAGCTATGGTGTATCCGGTCCCAGATAGCAACAGGTGGGCATTCGCCGGAACTATCACAGCTTTTCCGACGATCCGCAGGCATGTTCTCGACACAGCCGACGGTCCACCAGTAGGAGAGGTCAAACAGCACGTCGGACTCGTCAGATGCATGCCGTGGTCGTACACCAAGCACCTAATCGAGAAGGCTTGTTGAACTGGTAGTTGGCCCCACGCGGGAGAAGGGTCTCCGAGCGGATGACGGCATGTCGGCGGCCGAAGGCATTCGCGGGTCGCGTCGGCACTGAGCGCACTCTCGGGGTCAACGAAAAGGTGGGCTACGGCAAGACCTTCCGCTGACTGTCACAACGACTCGAAGCGAACGGCGGGCGCCAAGATGCGGCACTCTTGAGACGGAGAAGGGACGGGCAAGCTGCGCACGTGGCGGGGCCAAAATGCCGCCGAGAGCGCTCGGAAGCCTGTTCCCAAAGACATTATCCGATGTAACGCGGTAGTTCCCCCTGGGTTCCCGTCCGGGCATCCACACCCAATCCGAGGGTTACACACGCACTATCGACATTCGGGGAATCGGCGATCCCGGCAAACGACCGTTCTCGGCCTGATTTCTCGGCTCGAGGCATGGCCGCCAGGCGCAGTAGGCAGCCGTTTCCGCCCTATCGGCGAGTGGAACCTGTCCGTAAGGCAACGGAAAATTTTCGGCCGTTGTGGCGGGTCGAAAAAAAGGTGCCCCCCTCCTCCCTCTTGTCGACAAGCGATCAGGGCGTCAATTCGCGCCGAGTGGCAGCCCTACGGATCCTCGATTACGGCGATGGTCGCCCCGATGTCTACGACCTGCGAGTGGACACCTTTTTGCCCCATCAGCGCGCCAATGATATTCGGCTGGAGCCAGCCGGGCGGTCTTCTGCAACTTGACGTTCTCGGTGGGATACGCCCATTCGAGCCGCCAAGGCCTCGGCCCCTCGGACCACGCCACCGCCAAACGCCCGCGCTGACTAGGCGGACCGCAACGCTCGAGTTGGCGCCGGGGACTCGGCCATCCGCGTCGGCGGGACGGTCGAGATGCGCGGCTGGGCACGCCAATCGACGGGGAATGGGTGGCGAGCCTTGCAAGCCACCGGATCGGTGCGCCGTCCCGGTACGCCACTGAGATTTCAGCCGAGTTGCGGACGTCCTACGCCCGCGTCGTCGCCTAACGGCCGGCGTAGCTCAAGCCACCTTGGGCGCCGATTGGACGCAGCGCCACTCCGGCCGCGGCCCGGCCAGACCCGCCCAAGCCGCCCTTGAGGATCGGCGGTGGGAGCTGGTCGAACCGTACTATGGCCAGCGTGCTGTCGAACACGACATACGAAGGGGCGGCGGCCGCCGCCTCGTGAAAGGAAGCGCAACTGATTTCCCCGCGCCCCGCCTCGTCGCGCACGTGGACCATGCGGTCCTTGATGGAATGTGGCTTGGTGACCTGGGTCACCATGTACCAGTGGGGCTTTTTGTCTGCCGGCTTGACGACCGCAAGCGCCGCCCGGTCCAGGCCTTTCGCAGCGACGTGGAGTTCCCGAATGTAGCGGCGGTAGGATCTGCCGCGGTCGTCGACATCCGTGTAGCTCCACCAGCCAAACGGGCATTGGCGATCGAAGGCATCGAAAGTGTCGTTCAGATCATCCACGACATCGACCGGCGGGGTCCCCACGTGCCAGAGGGCCAAATATCTGGGCCGGACTTGCTCGAGCAAGGCCAGCCCCTCCGAGGAGCACATGTGCGCCATGGCATGGGCTATGGCGATTGGGCCGCAGGGCGCGGCTTCAGAGACGTCCCGGGCTTCTTCGTAAAGCGGGCGCAGCACGTCGCTTTCGTTTCGGCACAACGGGCGACAGTCCTCGACTCGGGTGTACTCCAATGGGCTTTGCGTCTGTCCGACGAGGCAAAGGTCGGGACGACCGCCAAGGCCAAACAGCCCCATCCAAGCAGCTTGAGCGCGCGCATGGTGAATCCTCCTCGTTCGAACGAACCGACCCGCACGGCGGCCCCTCCCCCAAACCTTACTATGAACCTACATTGGCGGCGGCCTATGCCGTGACCCGTTTCGAAAGCGCGGTCCCGTGTAGCAGCCCCTTGGCCCGCTCAACGGGCTGTGCCGCGCAGGCGCTTACGCGGTCGACGACCCCGCGACGTTCGTGCGACGCAACTCACGGCTGCGTCGCGACGAACGCTGGTCCGCCCCGCCGACTTCCGTGGGCCTTTAGTGACCGGGCGCACGGCCACGCTCGAGCTGTCCGTCCCGGGCGATCCTGTAGTGGTCGCCGACGACGTGGTGGAGATGCGTGGATGGGAGAGCCTGTCGACGGGGACCGGGTGATCAGCCGCCAGCCATCGGATCAGCCGCGAAACCGGCTACGTCACGCAGTTCTCGGCCGAGCTGCGATCGGAGTAGCGGCGCACCTGAGCAGACTTGGTCGTCGCTCCTTGCCGAAACGCCACTCGCCGAGTAATGTCCTCGGCTGGAGCGCAGTGGCACCTGCGCGATTGCACAGTCGGTAAAGGGCGATCAAGTCGCCCTTGGGGATTCCGTTGTATTTCGATCAAGTAGCCCTCCGCAACTTCCGACCCTTTGGTCGGACGAAGCCGGCCACGCTGGCACCTCTCACTCTGTTGGTGGGAGAGAACAGCACCGGGAAGACGTCTTTCTTGGCCATGATCCGGGCTCTTTGGGATGTCGCCTTTGCAAATCGAGAGCCCGATTTCATGGAGGCACCGTACAACCTCGGCAGCTTTGAAGAGATCATCCACGACCCCGGTCCTGGCGAGAGCCCAACAGACACGTTCGAAGGCCGTTTCCGGATCGCTGGTGGCTCGTCGTTTACAGCCGCGTTCAAGTCATCCGTCGGCAGCGCGCCGGTACCGTGGCGCCGCCACGTCGAGGCAGCCGACGGCAAGGCGATTGTTGTCACGCAATCGAACGGCAGCGGTGTCTCCGTCCGAACCAAGGACGGCGCCGGCAAGCCGTGGAAACGCCAGAAGATCCCGAAGGACGCGTTTCCGTTTGCCTCGCGCGGTGCCGAGTTCGCACCGTTAGTCTTCATCATCTTTGAACTCCGCCTGTCGGACGAGGCTAGGGACTCCTGGCTCGATCTCGTGAGCTTCGCGAGCCCGTTCGTGCACACGCCTCAGCCGTTCGCTGGCGCGCCGGTGCGATCAAAGGGCCAGCGTACCTACGAGACGGGAAAGCCAACGCATGACCCGGAAGGAGACTCGGTGCCCAGGTATCTGGCC
Source organism: Candidatus Azotimanducaceae bacterium (assembly GCA_965203685.1). Taxonomy (GTDB): domain Bacteria; phylum Pseudomonadota; class Gammaproteobacteria; order Pseudomonadales; family Azotimanducaceae; genus VXYL01. Next base: position 1,019,427 of record OZ241908.1, on the reverse strand, counting down.
AACCTTTCCCGTCGCAGCAAGCGCCAATGGGACTCGTTGAAGAGTCGCCTGGAGGCCTTCGCAAGCGATGCAGGCTTGTTCGATGCAATCCAAGTTGCCCCTCTTGGGGCTAGGGCTGCGAGCCCATTCCAAATCGAGATCATGCGTCGGGACGCGAAAGGGGCGGAAGGGGGGTGGCGCAATCTTATCGACATGGGCTACGGAGTCAGCCAAGTGCTGCCGGTTGTCACCGAGATCCTGAGAGATGACGCCCCGTCGCTTTTCCTGCTGCAGCAGCCAGAGGTCCACCTGCACCCGTCCGCGCAGGCTGCTCTCGGCACTCTGTTCTGTCAGGCCGCCACCAACGATCATCAGTTGATCGTCGAGACCCATAGTGACTACTTGATCAACCGCGTGCGCATGGACGTGCGAGACAAGCGAGTGCCCCTGCGACCGGAAGATGTGTCCATCCTTTATTTCGAGCGCGACGGTTTCGGAGTGGACATTCACTCGTTGCGAATTGACGAGGCGGGCAACCTGCTGAATGCCCCACCCAGCTATGGAAGGTTCTTCCTAGATGAAACGAACCGATCGTTGGAGTACTGAATGTGCGGTGTGATCCTCGACAACGATGTTGTCGCCCAGGTCTTCTCCAAGAAACAGCAAGGGCGACCGCCGGCTGGTGTGGAGTTCCACAAGGCAATCCACGATGGGCTGTCACTCATTGCCGGGGGCCATCTCCTGAAAGAACTCGACCGAAACACGACGTTTCGCGAGTGGCGCGCGGTCGCCAGCAAAGTGGGTCGCGTACGTATCGTTCCTACGGCCGGAGTCGACCTACTGACCGACGCGCTAAAAAAGGCGAAGGCCTGTGTGTCCAATGATGAACACGTCATAGCCCTCGCGCAGATCAGCGGTGCCAGACTGCTTTACAGCAACGATAAGGATCTCCACTCGGACTTCACAAACAAGACGCTGGTCGATGGCCCGCGGGGCAAGATCTACACCACTCGCAAGAAGCTAGACTTCACCGCTACGCACCGCCAACTCCTCGAAGCGCCGCCGTCTTGCGCGGACCCTCGGCGCTAGCCGCACTCGAACGCCGCTTCGCGTTTCTCCCGCTTGGCGGACTCCTATGCCGAGGCGCTTACGCCGCCCACGATGCCCGGCTTTCGTGCGATGCAGGTCAAGTTCGCGGTGGCGCGCTCCGCGCAGGTCCCTCCAGCGCGCCCCTAGCCTTGTGGGTTCTCCCACCTCGCGCGTTGTCCGATCGTCACGTCGAGGTCGTCCACCACGTATTGGGCATAGCTGCATTAACGCGCCGTGGCCGCCGACCAGCACGCCCCGCACTATTTCGCCCCCAACGGCACTCCCTACCCGGCCGTCGGTGTCGCCGTACTTGTAGCCGGTGACTACGCCGGCGTTCGCCTCCAACGCCTCCATCAAGGGCATTCTGCTGCGAGCCGCTGCAGCGATCGCGTCGCACTGTCACGCGGTGCTTTTCTCGTCGGGACGAATGCAACCCCAAGAAGACCTCTACCAGGTCGTGTGTGCGTTTCGCTCGTGCTCCGTTGTCAATCTCCCATAGAGCCTTGAGCCCAGTCTCCAACACGATCGCGTAGAGCAGTTGCGCGGCGCTCCTGTAGAAATAGGGAACCTTGGGCCTAGTACGAGCCATCCTCTTGGCCGCCGCCACAAGTTCCTCCGCCCGAAGGAATCTGCGGATCGTGAATTCCGGCAGACCGCTAGCCTGTACCATCTCCTCAACGTTCCAACTGGGTCGTTCGACCACCGTTGCACACCTCGTTTGCCTGATCAAGGCACAGCATATCGGGCTGCGGTGTTGCGGACTCCGTCAAAAGGAGATTCAGGAAGGCCCAAAGGACGCAGGACCTACCGATGGCCGGGTGTCGGGGACTACGCTCGTCCAATCTGAACCACAGGCAGTCCGCAAAGCGATTGCGGGCCCTGACCAGATCTTGGCCGACGATGGCGATGCAGCACGGTGCGGCGAGCCTACCGGCCGGGTACGTCGATACGCCTGCTGTCAAGCGACATCAGAAACTGACCCCTTGGCGACACGAAAACTGACCCCCTTTTGTCGTTGAACCTGCGCCTTGAATGCACTTCCGCCGACGACCCGCGCCGAATCTGGCGGGTTGGCCGCGACAGCAGCGGTGGACGCCGCACTCGACTCCGCCGCCGGCCCGGCTGGGCCTCGATGTCGCGCGCCGGTCGGTGACGACCGGAAGTACCCTTCCGGTCGTCGTCAACCTCTTCGCCGCGGCAGTCGCCGCGTCACCCGCAGGGCCGGAACGAAGTGGAGGAGGCGCGTAGCGCCTTGACGCGGCGACTGCCGTGGCGTTGCCGGCGTGCACCCTCCGGAGCACGGTGGACCGCGGCGGTGCGGCTGCGAGCGGCGGGCCTCGTCGAGCCTGGACGTCGGCTCCGGGGAGCAGGCTCACGCCGATGCCTGCGCCAGCGGCTTCGTGGAGGCGTTGAGCACGCCGGCGCGGCGCTTCTCGCGCAGCCGGTAGCTCTCCCCGGTGATGGTCAGCACATGGCTGTGGTGCAGCAGGCGGTCGAGGATGGCGGTGGCCACCACGGCGTCGCCGAACACCTCGCCCCACTCGGCCACCGAGCGGTTCGACGTGACCAGGATGCTGCCGCGCTCGTAGCGGCGCGACACCAGCTGGAAGAACAGGTGCGCCGCATGGCGCTCGAAGGGCAGGTAGCCGAGTTCGTCGACGATGAGCAGCTTCGGCTTGGCGTAGAACGCCAGGCGTTCGTCGAGACTGCCCTCGCTGTGCGCCTTGACCAGCGACGCCATGACCGCCTGCGCCGTCGCGAACAGCACCGAGTAGCCTTGGCGGATCGCCTCCCGGCCCAGGGCGATCGCCAGATGCGACTTGCCGACTCCCGGCGGACCCAGCAGCAGGGCTGCGTCGCCGTGCGCCACCCAGCGCGACGTCGCCAGTTCGCGGATCTGGCGCTTGTCGACGCTCGGCTGCGCCTTGAAGTCGAAGTCGGCGAGTTCGCGCACCGCCGGGAAGTGGGCGATCTTCATCGCCATCTCGAGGCGCCGCTCGTCCTTGCGCGCCACCTCCCGGCCGACCAGGAACGCCACCGCCTCGCGCAGCGTCAACTGCTTCTCGGCCGCCTCGTCGAGCAGGCTGTCGAGCTGGTCCCGGATGCAGGTCAGCTTGAGCCGCGTGAGGTGCTCGACCAGTGTCTCGTGGTCCATGTCAGAAGCTCCCGCCGGCGACCGCCGCGTACTCGTCGAGCGGGCGCAGCAGCGCCGGCTCGGCGCTGGCCGCGGCTTGTCCTTCGCCATCGCGCGGACCCGTGTTGATGCCGTCGAGATGCGTCCGGTCGACGATCCGCCCGTGGCGCCCGACATGCTCGTCGTGCTCCGCGACGAGCTCGCGGCCGTGGCGCACGCGCACCCGGCCGCCGCTCACCGCCACCTGCACGCGTTCGCCGATCAGCCGCCACGGCACCGAGTAGGCGTTGGTGTCCACCGTCACCGCGCAGTCCGCGTGCACCGTGCGCACCAGATCGCGCAGCTGGCCGAACGGCGGCCTGCCGGCGCACGGCGCGAGCCGGTCCGCCTCGTCGCGTTCGAAGCGCGCCAGCGGCGCCTCGCCCGTGGTGCCGTGCCGGCGCACGTCGGCGACCTCCCGCATCCACCACGCCAGGTGTGCCCGCAGGGCGCCGAGGCTGTCGAACGCGTGGCCGGCGATGGCGTTGCGCTTGACGTAGCGCACGCCGTTCTCGTCCTTGCCCTTGGTCCGCGCCCGGTACGGCGCGCACGCCCGCGGCCGGAACCCCCAGTGCGACGCGAACGCCGCGAAGCGCGCGTTGAACTCCACCTCGCGCGTCGCCGCGTCGTGGTGCGCCACCAGCGCCTTCGGGTTGTCCACCAGAACCTCGTCCGCGACGCCGCCGAAGTGCCCGAACGCCCCTTCGATGCCCGCGAACCACGTCGACTGCCGCTCGTGCGCGAACGCCTGCGCGTAGGTGCGGCGCGAGTACCCCAGCGTCGCCACGAACAGATGCACGCGAACCGGTTCCCCGCCCACCGGGATCCGGCTCGTGCCGAAGTCGATCTGCAGCTGCCGCCCCGGCGGCGTCTCGAAGCGCACCGTCGCCTTCGCCTCCGCGGCCAGCCGACGCCGGTACGGCGCCACCGCACGCTCCACCGTCCTGAGGCTGACGTCGATCGACAGCTCGCGCGCGAGGTCCTGGCGCACCACCTCCGCGTTGCCGCGGTGCCGGCTGAGGCGCTCCTCGAGCCACGCCTCCAGACCGGCAAGCTTGCCGTTCCGACGCGGGCCGCCGTACGCCACCCAGCCCTGCGCCTCGACGTAGCGCTTCACCGTGTTCCGGCTGCACCCGAACTCCCGGGCGATCCGCCGCGTCCCCCAGCCGAGTTCGTAGAGGCCCAGCATGGCCTCCACCTCGTCCGGCTTCCTCATCCCTGGCCTCCGCGATCCTCCTGACCGCGGCACATCGTGACACTTCCCCATGCTTCTCGACTCCTGTTGACCCCTTCGAATGGGGGTCAGTTTTTGTGTCGCCTGGGGGTCAGTTTTACGTGTCGCCTAACAAGCCCTCTGGGGCCTTTTTCCAGCCCACCCGGTGTCCGTACACGGATGGCGAGACGGCACGAAGACGGACGCCAGACGCGCCGTCACGGAGTGATCTCCGAATGGCGCGACTAGGGTCGAACGAGACTGGAACCGCAAGGCCATCCACGAGTGGTCGGCGTCACACGCCGCATGTGAGCGCACGCAATTCCGGCGAGACCGCAATGTAGTGCGTCTTGGCTACGGGAGCGCCAAGCGTCGTGACTGCGAAGCGATACTCGTTCTGGCTCGCGAAGGCGGTTTTCTTGGTGAACCAAGCCTTCGGACCGGCCTTGGATCGAACAACTGTTCGCGTTTGGCCACGCGTCCGGATACGTCCCCGTAGTCGACCGGCCCGTAGTAGACATGGACGAAGGTGTCGACCGGGCGTGATCCGTCCCACAGGCTAGTGGAGTAGCTGCTGCGTGCGTAGCCGATAGCGGCCGAGGAACCGAGTGAGACGTCCGTGGCCTTGTCGAGCCCCAAGGCGAAGTCGACGCCTAGCCACGCAGCGAAAGCGCTCGGGTCGAGAACCCGGGTAGCGACAGAGTAGCCGTACTTCACGTCGAACTCCCTCTGCAGACGGCGCAACTCCTCGTTGGAGCCGTAGTGCGAGGCGCAGTAGATCCAAGGCTCCTCCGAGGAGGCGAAGGTCAGGCGCGCGTTCACGGCCCAGCCCACGACGGCGGTCGCCCACTGCGAGCCATCCTTCGCAAGCGTGCCGTCGTACGGGTCGTGGATGCTGGCTGAAGATCCTCGTGGTCCCGATAGTAGCCGGGCGTGGCGAGTTGGAGTTTCTCCGTCCGATCGGGAGCGTAAGGGGGTTTGGAGAAGACCACGACCTTCCCCGGCCCGGCCGAGCGTCGTTGCCTGAAGTCCAGACCATGCAGGAAGATGGAGTCGAATGCCCGGGATTCGATGTCGTAGACGGCAATCATCTCGGTCACTCTGCAGGCGGCGGTTGCGTCGGGATTCGATTGTCGGGCCAAGTCGTCGGCGGTCGCGATGGCTCCATTGACCGTGCGGACGGCATCGGCACCGCAACTCGCCACGATGATGCGCGCGTGACCATCGAGCGAGTCGTGCGGGCGGCTCGTCTGCACCGGGAACTGCGTTCGCAAGGTAGCGGCTGTCTCACCGGCCGCCCGTTTGATCCACCTCGAAGCCGCCACGCTCATGAATCTCCTGCTTCCGCTACCCGACCGAGGCGGACGACTCCGAATCCCCGCGGTGGCCTAGGAGCCCGACAAGCCGCGCAACGGTGGGCGGGCCTCCCGCAACCGGATGCAGCAAGGCAATGAACCACGCGGCCATGTTCCATCCCGCCGTTGCGCCTTGGCAATCTCAATACGCCGCCCATCGCCTCGTGATCTTGTGGGCATAGTCCCCTTCCTGGCTCGTCATCGCCGCCGGCACGTCCAAGGCGAGGGCGCTCACCCGGATCGAGATGGTTTTTCTCCGGTGGCGCGGTGCTGGCGTTCGAGGCGAGTCGCTGCCAAGGCGGGAACTGACGAGGCGATGCCAGCGGTCGATCAAGCGCGCCCCGCGGGGGGCGGCCGCTTCTTCGTGCCCGGTCGTGCACGGCCCTCCGCCGCGCCGTTCGGCCTCCGAAGCGTAGCGGACCTCGGTAGAGCCTTCGCGGAGGAGAACCCGGGTCCTATCTCCCCGCCAAGCAACGGCTCATGTTGTTGTGGCCGACCGTCAGGTGCTGACTGACCGACACGGACAGCAGCACAATGTCCTTGGACAGTTCGCGCTGCCGCTGCTTGTCGGTAAGTCCGATCAGGTCGATCATGGGCGCACCGACACGGCCCGTCGTCTTGAGAGCGCGGGACTCCTCGATCCTCCGGCGCTGTTCCCGCACCTTGGCGAGGAACGTGCGCAGACACTTCAGCTGGGCGTCGGTCACGCCGCGCCTGGCCTGGGCCTGCGTCTCCCCGATCAGGCCGTCGATCGCGTCGAGCTGCATGGCCATGCCGGACTCGACATAGCGCTTGGCGTCGGTCACCAGATCCTCCGTCGGGACGCTCTCGGCAGCGGCCTCCAGCTCGTCCATGGTGGGAGCGCTTTCGCGGGCGGCAACCGCCATCGAGCCGACCAGCAGCATCGCCAGTGCCATGCGGGCCGGTCGGCAGAACGGAGACGCGCCGAGTTTCCGCACGAACACGGCCCATGCCAGACTGCTTGGGCGGGGCTTCCCAAATGAAATGGAAGTTGCGCAACTGCCGCGCGCCTTCGTGTCTTCGTTGAAGCCCCGCCGTTCGGGTATGTCGCGCATCATCGTCCCGGTGACCTAGAAGCGCTGGCTGACTACGTAGTCGTTGGGAGTGACCAGAGTCACCTTCCATCCCGTCAGCCGGATTCCCTGCGCCTTGACGGTTCGCACGAAGCCATGCGCCAGCTTGTCCGCATCGGCGTCAGACGCGTTCACCGCACATGCGATAGTCGCCGTTTCCTTCTTGACCCGACAGACCGCGCCACTCTGCGCGGACTTCTGAAAAGCGCTGGCGACCTTCTTCGCATCGTCGTACGCGGCCGAGGTCGATGGCGCGGAGGTCCTTCCGACGAGGCCGAATTCCCTCATCCGCGCTTCCGTATGGTCTGCCGAACCACCTGCGTTGACAGCCAGCCCGAGCACGACCGATACGACAAGAGAGCTACGAGTCATCGACCGGTGTTCCATGCGAAACGGCGTTGCTCGGAGTAGACGCGGCGGAACCCGTTGCCGTCCAACCACCACCGCGCCTGCCTCCAGCCATTCGCCCCATCGCTTCCGCAGTGCCGAGCCCCCGACTCAACGATCGAGCGGCTCCGCAGGCTTCGTGGGCGCATCGCCGGCTTCCCGTGTCCCGTCGGACGCCCCGTCGACCGCTTCGATCAGCACCAAGGCTGCCCCTCTGCCGCCACCCCGCACCGGAGCCGCATCGGCGCGGGACATCCCGGCGTCGAGCATGAGCCAGCGCACGGCCGTCAGCCGTCCGAGCGGGTGGTAGTCCGCGATCGGGTTCCCCGACAGGCCCAGCCACACGAGCTGCGGCAGGCCGCCGAGCGCCGCCACGTCCCGCAGGCGGTTCCCCGACAGGTCCAGCCGCCGGAGCGACCACGCGTCCCGCAGCAGCCCGACGTCGGCCACGCGGTTGCCACCGAGGCCCAGGTGGGCGAGGTCCGCGAGCCCCCACAGCGGCACCAGGTCCGACACCGCGTTGCCGTCGAGCACCAGCACCTCCAGGCCGTGCAGTTCGGACAGCGGCCGCAGGTCGGCCACGCGGTTCCCCGACAGGTCGAGGCGGCGCAGGCCGGTCAGCGCGGCCAGCGGCGAGATGTCCGAGACGGCGTTGTCCGACAGGTCGAGCACGCGCAGGCCCGCGAGTCCGCCCAGCGCCGAGAGATCGGCCACGGCGTTGTCGCCCAGATCGAGTCGTTCCAGGCCCCCCATCCCCGCGAGCGGCCAGAGGTCTGCGATCCGGTTGCCGCCGAGGTCGAGCACTTCCAGGTCCGCCAGTCCCGACAGCGCGGACAGGTCGGCGAGTCCCTGCGCCGACAGATCCAGGACCTCGATCTTCACCACGCCCGGCGAAACCGCGTCCGGCAGCGGGACGTGCACTCCGGCCCATCCAACCAGCTCCGACGCGCCCGCGCCATCTGTCGGTCCCGGCGCCGCCCATGCGTGCCGCACCGGTTTGCCGGTCAGCGGGGGTGCCGGGTTGTACGACCCGTCCTGCAACGGATGCATCGCCGCCGGCAGGTAGCTGAAGGACACCTGCTCCGACCCGTCCACGGCCCGCGACAGCGTCACCACGGCTGCGCCGTCGACCACCCCGACCGATTCCACCGGCACCGCTTCCGCGCCGGATGTGCCCGCGGCGACCACGAAGTCGCCCGGCGACGGAACCGAGCCGCCGTCGAGCGCCCGGTCGTAGCGCAGCGTCAGCAACGCCCCCGACACAGTGGCGTTCGAGAGCGACATGCTCGATCCCGCCCCGCACGACACGCCTACGTCCTCGCTGTGCCCGCAGTTGTGCAGGCCCCAGCCATTGAACGGGCAGTCCGCCAGCCGCGACTCGCTGCCCGCGCAGCTCACGTCGTCCATCCAGATGGTCCCCGTGCCCGCGCCGAAGGCCGCCCGGGTGTGCGCCTCGCCGCCGCTGTACCCGAGCTGCCGGCACACCACCGCGGCATCGTCCGACGTGAAGCGGTCGTCGCACACCGTGCCCCATTCGCCGTTGTGGTGGATCTCCACGCGCCCTTCCAGGTCGTTGCTCCCGTTCACGAGGCGCACGTCGCCCTCCGCCACGCCGTCCGCCGCGGTCGTGCGGCCCGACGCGGCCGGCGACCATCCACTCGTGCCCTCGGCGTTCGTCGCCCGCACGCGCACCTCGTAGGCCGTGTCGGCGGCGAGACCTTCGATGCGCTTCGTGGTCGACGTGCCGGCGTGGCCCGCGTCCGTCCACGAGCCACTGGACTCGCGGTACTCCACGTCGTAGTCCGTGATCGCCGAGCCGTTGTCGTCAGGCGCCGTCCACGACGCCTCCAGCCAGGTCGTCCCGGCCGTCAGCGTCGGCGCGGACGGGGTGTCCGGCACATCCGCTGCCGGTCCCGCCACGGTCGCGGTCGCACCGCCGCTGAACTGCACGCCGCCCGGCGTGCAGATGCCGCCCGCGTCGCACGCGGCGCCGTCCGCCGCCAGCGCCACCGTCACGTCGCCGTTGCCCGAAGGCTCGACCCTCAGCACCCACCGGTCGTACTGCGTGGGGGCCGCCCGCCGGAACCCCCTCAGCGTGCCGCCCGCCACCGACACCTTGCTGCGGATCCGCTGGTTCAGGTTGAACGACTCGGTGCCGTCGAACACCGCCTCGCTGAACGCGAGGTCGAGCGAGAACCGGGACGACCCGTCGTGGGCGTCCGGCACGTTCTCGAACCGGGCCGTGAGCGCGTTGGCGTCCGAAGCCGCCGTGCGGCCGGACGCCTCCGCCGACCAGGCGCCCGGCCCGCCGCCGTTGACGGCCCGCACGCGCACCTCGTAGGCCGTGTCCGCGTCGAGGCCCTCGATGCGTTTCGTCGTCGACGTGCCCGCGTGGGCCGCGTCCAGCCAGTTGCCGCCCGGCACGCGGTAGTGCACGTCGTAGCCCGTGATCGCCGAGCCGTTGTCGGCCGGGGCCGTCCACGACGCCTCGAGCCACGTCGTCCCCGCCGTCAGCGCCGGCGTTCCCGCCTGCTCCGGCGGCGAGTCCGTCTGGTCCGCCTCCGTGCGCCCCGACGCGGAAGGCGACCATTCGCCGTCGCCGTCCCCGTTGGTGCCGCGCACGCGCACCTCGTAGGCCGTGTCCGGCTGCAGCCCGGTGATGGTCGCGGTCGTGCCGGTGCCGGCGTGGGTCCAGGACTCCCAGGCGCCGGCGCCCGTGCGGTACTCGACGTCGTAGCCGGTCGGCTCCGGTCCGGCCGGAACCTGCCACAGCACGCTCAGCCCGTCGCTGCCCGCCGCGAACACGAGCGGCGCGGCGACGGCGCCCGGCACGGAGCTGATGGTGCCCATGTCGAAGCCGGGGAAGCCGGGGAAGGTGCGCCCGTCGAGGATCCGGATGTCCAGGGTCTGGCCGAGCTCCCACTCCGGCATGGGAGGATCGTAGTTTTCGACACCCCGCCACGAGCGCAGGTGGAACCCGCCCGCGTCGGCCTCATGGAACCAGAACGCCTGGCCGTCGACCTCGACGCCCAGATACTTGACCTCGTAGTCCCTGAGCTCCCTCACGCCCTCGAACCAGATGTGGAAATTCCAGGAGGGCGGGTTGTTGTAGACCTTGTCCTGCTGCAGGCCGCCGATCTGGAACGTCTTCGCCACCCCGAGCGTGTTGGTGCTGACGAAGCCGTTCTGGCCCATCTGGTCGACGCACTCGTGGTTGCTGGTGTTGCTGCATCCATAGCCGATCTGGCTCGACTCGGCCGTCGTGAGCGTCGTCTGCAGCAGCACGCCGCCGACCGTGCCCGGATGGTACGTCGACCCGGTTCCCGCCGGGGACCACGGGCCGTCGCCGTCCGCGTTCTGCGCACGCACCTGCGCCTGGTACTCCGTGTCCTCGACGAGGCCCGTGATCTGCGCCGACGTCCCCGCCACGTCCTGCGGACCGTCGCTCCAGGGTCCGCTCGTCCCCTCGCGGTAGCGGAGGTCGTAGCCGTCGATCGCCGGCCGGCCCGCGTTGTCCGGCGCGTCCCACCTCACCGCGAGGCTCTCCAGGCCCGAGCCCCGCACCGTCGGCGCCGCGGGCGCGAGGGGCGGTTCCGCCGTCGGGTGGTCCGTGATCTCGATGGCGACCGGGATCGTCGTGGTCCCGGTGCCGTCGTCCGCCGTGACGGCCACGGAGAGGGCGCCCCCTTCGGCGTCGTAGTTCTGCCCCACCCTGGTCCTGATCTGACCCGTCGAGGAGTCGATGTCGAACTTCGCCGCGTGCCTGCCCCCGAGGCTGTAGGTCAGCGTGTCGTCGGTGTCGGCGTCGGTCGCCGCGACGGGGTCGCCGACGTTCCGGGCGCTCGTGTCGGTCCCGGCCGCGAAATTCTCCTGGATGCTCCGGGTCGCGCTCGTCCCGTCGGTGAAGACCGGGAGGTTGTTGGGGACCGGGCTGCCGTTGATCTCGACTCGCACTTCCGAAGCGCTGGTCCCCCAGGCGTCGCTACCTTCCCTTCTATGCCGTTGGGTGTTGAGGCTCCAGCCGGCCGCGGCGGTGGTGGTTGCGTCGGTGTTCGTCACGGAAACTGTGTAGCTTGCAAGCCCGGTGGTGGTTCTATCGAACACCACGAAGTACAGCGTGTCCTTCTCGAGGACGGTGTCCGCCGGCGCGGTGAATTCCCTGGCGCCGTTTCCGATCGTCGGGTTGGTGAGCGTGGCCACGCTGCTGCCCGGAGTGGTGCCGGAGGAGTCGAAGATCCGGACCCGTATGCCGTCGCTACTGGACGCAGCGCCCAGCACGACTCTGATCGACCTGAGTTCGTACCCGCCCGGGTTGCTGCCGGTGGTGAATCCGATGGCCTGGCTGCGATCATCGCCAAGAACGTTGCCTACGGTGACAGCGGCACTCTGGCTCTCGCCGAGGTTGCTCACGAGCGCGTCGGCGCTGGCGGTGTCCGCATCCGTCGGACGCCCCACGACCGCCTGGGTCGCGCCGCTCTCCAGCGGCCCCTCCTCGAATCCGGCGAGGTCGGTGAAGGACACCCTTACCCTGATGGTGTGGTCCTCGTCAGCGTCCACCAGCGTGTATTCGTGCGACGTCGCCCCCGAGATGACGGTCCTATCGTTGGAACTGTCGATCCGCACCCACTCGAAGGTGAAATCGCCCGGGTACGAAGGCAGGCCGTTGTCGTCGGCGACGTTCGATCTTTGGGCCGTCAACGTAACTCCGACCTGCGCATTGGTCCCACCGCCAATCCGCGGCCTGCCGGTGGCTCGGGAGCTGACGACGCCCTTCACGACGATCTTGATGTTGCTGGCGGTGCTGGTGCTCCACGCGCCGGAGGAGGTGGCTCGCCAGTACCGGGTGTTGCCGATGCTCCAGCCCGAGGCGCCGCCGCTGTCCTCGGCATCGGATTCGGTGCGCATCACGCCGCCGGGGCTGGTGCTGCCCCCGTCCGACTTGCTCACGACCACGTGGTAGGTCGTATTCGCGTCGAGCAGGGAGTTGGCCGGCGCCGTGAAGGTGTTCACGCGATTGGCTTGCACCGTGCCCGGATTGGTCAGGGTGATGAACGCGGTCGGGTCGCTCTCGTCGGGCCGTCCGTTGCTCAGGCTCGGCATGATGCGAACGAGGGGGTTGAATGTCGAGCTAATGTGGACGCCGACGCTCGTCAGCGAGCTCGGGCGGTTGCCCGTGGTGAACGGCTGGGCGTGCAGCGCGCTCGTCGCCGAGAAGTTCGCCTGCCCGGTGTTGCTGACCAGGGTCTCGGCCGTCTGCGCCTGCGCAGGGCTCGCCCAAAGGACGGCGGCGAGGAACGCGCCGAGTGGCAGGGCGAGAGGGGCCCTCAGACGCCCCGCGTCAAGCGGCCGGGAGCCGTGTTTTTGCGGGGGGGGGGGGCGGTTTCCGGGCCATGCCGCTCGGCACGTCCGCCGAGACTCCGCGGCGGACCGGCCCCCGTCCCGCCAGACCCGGCGTCACTGCCCGGAAACGCGACTTCCCGAGAGCCGCCACGGCGGCGGTCGCCAACGCACACGTCGTCGACCAGGCATTCTCGAACACAGACACCATCATTCTCTCCCCGGGGCACTCCATAGGCGCATCCGGCAGAGACCGGACTGCGCGACCGCGCGACCTTATGCGAGACGGGCCTGTCCGCGCGCACCCAAAGTTGTGGGGACTCGGAACCGTGTTTCTCCGCGGGCGCGGATACGGCCCGAGGCGGCGCTACCCCGAAACGATGCCGTTCCCCGTGTCAATGGCAACTGAAAACTGCACACTTTTCGGGAGGACGTCGGAGCGGCATCGACGGCCTCCGGGTGTCCGCGCGCTGCGCGGAGTGAGCGTAGCGAACGCAGCGCAGCGCGCGCGGCGGTCACGCCGGGACCCCCTCGGCGCCGTCCTCGGACCCCGTCCGCAGCAGGTCCTGGTGTTCGCGCATCCGGTAGCTGTTGCCGCGGATGTTGACGATGTGGCAGTGGTGCAGCAGGCGGTCGATGAGCGCCGCGGCCATGACCTCGTCGCCGAGCACGCCGCCCCACTCCTCGAAGCCCTTGTTCGACGTCAGCACCGTCGACGCGCGCTCGTGGCGGGCGTTGACCAGCTGGAAGAACAGCACCGCGCCGTCGCGGCTCACCGGCAGGTAGCCGATCTCGTCGACCACCAGCACCGCCGGATGGGTGAGCACCTTGAGCCGGCGCGCGAGGTTGCCGGCGGTCTTCGCCTCGGCGAGCGACTCGACGAGGTCCGCCAGGGTGCCGTAGTAGACCCGGCGCCCGGACTCGGCGGCGGCGATCGCCAGGCTGATCGCGAGGTGCGTCTTGCCGACGCCCGGCGGACCGAGCAGGACCACGTTCTCGGCGCGCTCGACGAAGCCGAGCTCGTGCAGGCTGTCGATCTGCTCGCGCTTGATGCTCGGCTGGAAGGCGAAGTCGAACTGCGCCAGGGTCTTCACCGCCGGCAGCCGCGACGAGCGCATGGCGGAGTCCAGGCGGCGGTTGTTGCGCAGCGCGATCTGCGCCTCGAGCAGCTCCTCGATGGCGCCGGTGGCGGTCACGGCGCCGCCGTCGGCGCGCGCCAGGATGCCGTCCACGGCCTCCAGGGCGCCCGGCATCTTCAGGTCCGCGAGCATCGCCCGCACCCGGTCGCGGCGGCCGTCCTTCGCGGCCGTCACCGCGCCGCCCCGGCGTAGACCGACAGCGACCGCTTCTCCACCTCGACGACGGGCCGCGGACGTTGCGCCGGCGCGTTCGCCGGCACCGCGCCCGGCCGGCGGTAGGATCCTGCGGCCAAGGGCCGCAGCGCGTTGCGCTCGTCGCGCTCGAAGCGGTCCGCCGGACGTTCCCCCGTCGTGCCGTGCACGCGCACGTTGGCGGTGTCCTCCAGCCAGCGCGCCGCCTGCTCGTTGAGGTCCGCGTCGTTGGCGAACTCGCGGCCGTAGAAGAAGCCGTCGCGCAGGTAGCGGATCGGCCGCTCCACCTTGCCCTTGGTCTGCGCCCGGTACGCCCGGCACGACCGCGCCACGAAGCCCCAGTGCGCCGAGAAGCGCAGGAACTCCGCGTTCATCACCAGTTCGCCGCCGCCGGTGCGGTCGTCCGACAGCACCACCGCGCGCATCTGGTCGAACAGCAGTTCCTGCGGAACGCCGCCGAAGCGCGCGAACGCGCTCTCCAGCCCGTCGAACAGCACCGCCATGGTCTGCCGCGGATAGAAGCGCAGCCACAGCAGGCGCGAGTGGCCGAGCACCACCAGCAGCGCGTGGCGGCGTCCCCACGGCAGCTTGAACGTGCCGAAGTCGACCTGGCCCTGGCGCCCCGGCGGCGTCTCGAAGCGCACCGCGGGCTCGGCCGGATCGCGGGGCCGCACCTCGTGCACGTAGTCGCGCACCCGGCTGTAGCCGCCCGCGTAGCCCGCCGCACGCACCTCGTCGAAAAGCCGCTGCGCCGACAGCCGCGGGAACTCCGCCAGGCGCGCGTCGATGATCCCCTTGTACGGATCCAGCTTGTGCGCACGACGCGGCCGCGGCGAGTAACGGGTCGCCCCCGCGGCCAGATCCCGGTCCAGCTCCCCGGCCTCGATCCAGGCGTGGATCGTGCGCCGGCTGATGCCGAACCGCCTCGACAGCTCGGCCTTCGAAACGCCGCTCTCCAAGTAGTGCTTCAACAGCATCCTCGTCCCCCATCCATGCATCCTCTCGACCCTCCTTCCCTGGTGGCTTCGCCAACAGGTTGGAGTGCCGCACACCGCTCGGCAAAAGCCAATGTGTGCAGTTTTCGATTGCCAGAAGTGGGAGATTTACAGTTGCCAGCTACACCCCGAGCCGGGGCCGCCAATCAGGCGCAGCTGCCCCCCGAGATTGGGGGACATGTGTCCGACCTTCGCCCCCTCGGCGGGCTCCGACACGACGGAGCGCCCCTGGCGCGACCATCCCCCCCCAAACATTGGGGGTGCGCCGCCCGCTGGGCGCGGCCTACTCTTCTCCCCAACACTAGGGGGACAGGACGGTTGTCCGGCTCCCCCTTCGCTGCGCCCCTCGATACCGCCGGATCGCCAACGATCCCTCGGGCCGCGGACCGCGCCGCACAAGCTGGAACAGCCGGAGGACGGGAACGATGCCGCTTTTCAAGGAGACCGAGCCGATGCGCGCCGCCATGGCGGACGCGACACACCTGTTCAGGCGCGCCATGGCGTTTGCCCCGCGCCCGTGCGGCCCCGAAGCGCAGGAACCCAACCGACAGCACCCCCCCGCATCCGGCCCCGGCAGGCTGCCGGAAGTGCGGGCCCGCACGGTCGCGGCACGATGAACGACGCGGATTTCACCCGCATCCTCGCGTCGCTGCACGACGCCGCGCTCGACCCCGCCCGCTGGCCGGGCTTCTCGGCGGCCGCCGACGAGGCCCTCGGCGTCCACGGCAGCAGCATGATCTTCGGCGACGGGGACACCCACGAGGACGCCCGGATCGTCTTCCACTGGACGTGCCTGCGCGGAGAGCGCCGGCCCGACATCGAGCGCCTCTACCTCCGCACCTACTACGCCTTGGACGAACGCGTGCCGCGCCTGCGCTTCGCGCCCAACGCGCAGCTGTTCCACAACAGCGAAGTAATGACCGACTCGGAGATGAAGACGTCGCCGGCCTACCGGATATTCAAGACGTACAACTGCGCGGAAGCCGTCAACGTGCGCCTCGAGGGGCCCGCCGGCTCGCGCATCCTGTGGATGGTCCACGATCCCGTCGACCGGGACGGCTGGCTGTCCACGCGCGTCGACGGGATACGCCGCCTCCTGCCGCACATCCGCCAGACGGTGCGGGTCCAGGTGGCGCTGCGCAGGGCCGAGACCGTCGGCACGACGCTGGAGAACCTGCTCGACGCGGGCGGACTGGGCATCGTCCAGCTGGACCGTCGCGGGCGCATCGTCGCGGCGAACGACCCGGCCCTGCGTCTGCTGCGGACCGGCGACGTCCTCCACGACGAGGGCGGCGGCCTGTTCGCCCGCACGCTGCCCGCCAACGACGAACTGCAGGACCTGCTGGCCCGCGCCCTGCCCCCGGCCGGAACCCCGGCCGCGGGCGGCTCCATGATCGCGACCCGTCCGTCGGGCCCGCCGCCGCTGATGCTGCACGTGGTTCCGGTCGATGGTCGGCAGACGGACCCCACGGGTTGGCCGGTCGCCGCGCTGGTCCTTGTGCCCGGTGCCGCGGAAGCGGACGACGTCGATGCCGACGCGGTCGCGCGGACCCTGGGTTTCACACGTGCCGAGAGCCAGGTGGCCGTGTTCCTCGCCCGGGGCATGGCCGTTCGCGAGATCGCCGCGGCAACCGGCCGCAAGGAGAGCACCGTGCGCTTCCACGTCAAGAACATGTTCGCCAAGCACGAGATCACCCGGCAGGCGGACCTCGTGCGGCTCGTGCGGTTCGTGCGGTCTTCCCGGGCGCGAGCAGCCATCCGCCATCCTCCGACCGGCGACGCGCCTACGTCGTCACCGATCGGCGTCGGACACCGGCTTCGGACAGACGAAGATTGAGCAACGCCGGCCCGGGAACCGTGCCCCGCACGTCGAGTCGCGCGGTCGGTCCGATTCCCGTGCGATCTTGCCGGGGCCTCCCCGTCGAATGTCCCGAGTGATGCCGGAGCGCAGCCCTTTGCGCAAACGGACGGCTGGGGATCCCGACGTGTCACCGGCGGGCTGTTGTGGCAGGAACTGGCCGACGGCCCTACGTCATGGCGCCTTTGCCGGTCGGGCGGGTCGCGCTAGTCGAGGATGGACGAGGATACCGACCTTGCCGCTCGGCGCCGAGCTCGCCCCGCCATAGGCGAGGGTCGCAAGCTGCACGGCCCGGCTCAATGTCAAGGCAACGCGTCCGCCAGCCCGAACCCGAACACCCTCCGCCGAGGACCAGACGCACGACGGCGAGCCGCTGCCGGGAATCGTCCGTGGTTTCGCGGACGGCATCGACGGGCCAGGTCCGTACGCAGTCGCTGATCGCGATCACCGGCAGGTCGACGTGACCACCTCGGCACTGCGCGAATCCGTAGATCATCTTCTCCGATGCACAGAGCAGGAACTCCCGCTCTTCGCTGGTGAAGGGCGTTCGCGCTCCCTTCCCCTTCCGGGCCTCGTTGCCGCCCTTGGCATCGCAGCGGTCGCCGACTCTGTCGAGGAGAGCCCGGTCGATCCTGTAGGCATCCGCCGCCTTTGCACGGGCACCGCTGCCTTTCTCGCCGCAGGAGTGTTCCACCACAGTCAGGCAGAAGTGCGCGAACGCGCCCAGATTCTCTCCCCCCGGCCTCCAAGCCACCTTGCGGAGTGCATCTACGTGGCCACCGCGGCAGCACGCCGCTGTCGTCGATGCCCCCAGCGGCGTCTGAGAGCCAATCTGGGACGTTTTCCAGCCAAGTCCGTGTCATGCGCAACCGGCAGAACCGCACGGAGACGGGCGCGAGACACGGCCGTCGCGGGGTGATGCGTGTGGTTTCGGGCCGACTCGCGAGGGAGGTCGAAGATGGCGCTGATCGGGGATGATCGTGGACGCGCAACCCGCAATGGACGAGTCGATAGACGCCACTGCCGGCGCTGTCGCTCAGGGCGGGTCGCCGATTCAGTAGCCGTAGCGCTCGTTCACCCAGTCGACCCAGCCCCTCCAGCGGTCGCCCTGGCCGTTTTCGCTGACCCAGCCGACCCATTGCTGGTGCGAGAAGCTCGCGAAGCGCGCCCTCCCGTCGAACAGGTCGCCCCAATCCCTGGTGACGTCCGGCACGCCGGCCGTCCGCATGGATCCCAGCAACACGTCGTTCCGTGCATCGTAGGCAACAGCCGAGTACACGAGATCGTACTTGCCGCTCTTGGCAATGGCTTCCGCCAGAGCGTGCTGCCTGAGCAGCTGGTACCCCGACGTGGCCGCCGGGCACGACCGCAACCTGTCCTTGGCCGCCTCGCTGAAGGGCAGGTGCTCCCAGTAGCGTCTGTTCCGCCGGCGGCCCTGCGCCCAGTTCACCAGGTGGCAGTGTCCGGCGGGATCCTCGAGGACGTTGCGCGCCGAAAGACACCGTTCGGGACGCGGGTTCCCGTTCTCGCGCTTCCTGCCAGCGCAGCCGTAGAAGGAATGCTCCGTGAACTTGACCTCGGTCAACACGAGGCCCCGACCGCCATCCGTCAACTCGACCAGGAACGCGACATCGGGGGAAGTCTGGCCAGCGCCCCGCCGCCCGTCCGGCTCGCCCAGCAGAGACCCCGGGTCGAGCGGCGGATCCTCGGCCCATTCCAGCTCGACCGCATGGACTCGCGCGATCCGCGCGTCCACGGACTGCGCCAGGAAGCCCGCGAGGAGTTCGGTGTCGGCGCTGTGCGCGAAGTACAGGTTGGCGCAGAGGATCCATGAGCTCTTGAGATTGTGGACGCCCTGGTGCTTCTGGACCGCGGCGTCCGCAAGGTACTCCTCGAGGTCGGGCTCGGATCCGGGACGGATGCCTGGCCACAGGCCTTCCCGCCAATGGTCCTTCGGGAGGATCCACGGGCGTCGCTTGCGGTTCTGCGTGCCTTGCTCGCGCGTCGCCACATGGGTCTCTCGCCAGGCTGTCTGCGCATGGTTCATCTGCCGGTCGAAAGACCAAGTCGACTGCGGATTCTCCGTCACCACTTTCCAGCTCCTGTGTAGGCACGCCTCGCCCTGACATCCGCAGGGCTCGGTTTTCGCTCGACCCCGCAACTCACGCCTTTGCGGCCCGCCCGATGTCGAGCATTTCAACCTTCCGAACAACTGTCCAGAATGGCCACCCGGCCAAGGTCCTTTTTTCCTTCAATAAGGCGTAGTGCCCCAGGACGGTTTGGTCCGAAGCGGTCTCCGGGCGGTCCGGCTCTTCGCTCCGGTAACGCGACAAGAGCTGGCTTGGCTGCCTCACTCCATCCTCCGATGGCCGCGTCTCAGTCGCGACTATGGCCGTCGCCGCCATGAGGTTGGCCATGTTGCCGCCCCTCAACCGATCCGTCCATGGCACGGAAAAGAAGCCATCCATCAGGGCCGCGTCGGTTTCTGTTCCGGCAATGAATGCGTGGTAGGGCCCCTCCGCCACGAGCCTCCACAGCACGACGAACTGCAGCAACCACCACCAATCCCGGCGATCCAACTGCGACCGCAGCGGGCCTGCCACAAGCCCGTAGTGACGCACTGTCTGTTCAAGCCGCCGAATGCCGTAAGGGCTCTGTCCGAGAACATCCGCAAAAAAATCGCTGTCGATCCCGCGCGAAGGCAAGCCAACCGAGCCAAGCAGGTGGCGCACCACACTCTTCTTCTCGGGTTCTGGCAGCTTGAGTTCGCAATCGAAAAAGCGCCTGAAGTAGGTTTCCGGGTCGAGGAACTCGCCGTAGATCGTCTTGGCGGACTGGTCTAGTTGATTCCTATTCACTGCGAGCACGAACAGCAGGTTGTCAACGTCGAAGGCGTGCTTGATCGTCTCCAGCATCTCGACCGCGTAGGTCGGGCGGCAGCGGTCCAGTTCGTCAACGACCACCACCAGCGGCTTGTCCTGGTCCCGAGCGGCGAGGGCTTCCAGACCTTCCTTGAACTTCGCCATGCACTCGGCGTCTTCCTCGAACCGCGCTAGCCCACTCTCGGCGAACTTGCCCAGAGCATCACCGACAGCGCGCTCGGACGCTGCGCCGAAGTCCAACAAACCGTAAGTCGCGATCTTCGCTGCAGCGGGCAACGCAGCCTTGAGGGCCTGGATTCCGACCACCTTGAACTTGTCGCGACGTGATCGATCCGGTTCCTCTTCCGCGATCTTCGACACCAATGCTGCCAAAGGACTGTCTGCGTAGTCCGTCTCCCAAGCGTTGATGTCCACCACGCGGAAGCCTTGGTTCCGCAGGTGCTGCGAGAACATCCGCACGAACGTCGTCTTGCCCGTGCCCCAACCACCGTCGATGGCGAACACGCCCGGACCCTCGATGGCGGCAAGCGTGTCGGCTAGTGCCTCGGCATACTCCTCTCGGTCAAGCAGGTCGTTGATGAACGGGCAGTCTTCGCGGACCACGACTTGCTTGGGCTGGATGCGCACCCGCTTGTTGGCCATGGCTTGCTCCCTGGTTGAAGTCCGGGACCTACGCTCGATCGGCCCAGAAACGTGGGCGCGAACTGCCCGTGTACGGACTAGCTGAAGTCCGCCATCGTGATCAGCGGAAGTGCGGCGCCGCATCCGCCGTGGTGCTCGGCAACGCGGTAGACGAGCTTGCGAGCCGCACTTTCCAGAAACCGCTTGTCGGCGGCGGTGAACGGCTCGGAGACGCCCTTCCCTTTCCGCGCCTCGTCGCCGCCTTTCCCATCGCACAGCATGGCAATCCGGTCGAGGACAGTCTCCGCGACATCGTACTTCGCGGACGCCTTCGGACGACGACCCTTGGTTCGTCCCACGGAATGCTCCAAGACCGTCAGGCAGAAATTCGCGAACGACCCTAGCGGTTCCCTGCCCTCGCGGAACCCTCGATAGCGCTGAAAAAGCGTCTGGACGTCGGGATGGTCGACAACGAGGTCACTCGCTGGCAGCGAGGGATAGGACTTTGGGGCCGTCGTCAGCCGAACGGTGGCGGTCACGGGACCAAGACACGAACGTACGCTAAGTGTGTGGACCCCCTGGGTCGGGCGGCGGTCAACCATCTCCGAATCCTCGAACTCCAGGCTCAGGTAGTCCGGCCCGTACTGCAGATAGGCGTGAAACTCCCACCTCCCGATGAACGGCTCCACCGCATCGCGTGCAGCCCGTTCCGAGTCGAAGTGCTCGGTCATTTCGAACCGCACCTTGTTGTCGGCGATCGTCCCCTCGAACGCACCGGCTTTGAACTCGAACGGCGGTGTGCGGCTATAGTCGACTGTCTCGCTGTGACGGACACTGTAGATCAGTGCTACGACGTGTGGATCGTTCATCATCGTGTGTTTGGTCTCCAGCCTTCGACCGTCCCTCCAACCCGTCACCAAACGCAGCGCCAGCGTATCGCCGCAACGTCCGGCACACGATCAGCAGTCGGGAAGGTCGTCCAGGTTGTTTTTCGATGTGCTGTCCCGGTCTGTTCGCAGGTACTTGCCATGCGGCCCATTGACGACGTGGATCCTCGTTTCGGCGCTGTAACGCCAGTTGACCCAGTACTCGTGGATGCCGTGCTCGATGTCGTAGATGGCGTCCGACTTGAGCCGGGGTGACCAGGTGCTCCCGGCGTTGCATAGCGCGGTGATGTCATGATCGGTGTTCTTCCCTGTGGCCGTCACGTAGCGTTTCATGTGGGGTCTCCCATCATTAGAGGTATGTCGTGGCCGTCTCTCCGGCCTGCCACACCACTCGCACAGGTGTCGCGTGCCCACGTCTAACCGGAACTTGCCAATGCGCTTGGGAAGACCCAATATCGGGTGGCTTCCGCGCGGCACACCAAAGCAAGTGCGCGGTTGAAGAACCCCGGTTTCGAGAGTGGGTCTCGTGCCGGGGTTCGACTTCAATGAGCCAACGCGAACCCTACGGCGGAAAGGTGCGGCAGTCAAGACATAGTCCCAATACGCTGGTTAGCCATCCACCGCGACATTTTGTGGGCCCGAAGGCCATTCTCCTACTAGATGAGCGAAAATCCGGTAGATGTGTACTGCAGCAAAAACACCTGACCTGTTGTAACGTACAGTTAAGTGCGACGCCCGCTAGACACCCCATATGACGCGTCAACCAGGACGCGCCCGACTAAAATCGGGACACGTCATTCCCAACACCAGCCAATGATCGGACCAGACATGCCCACGACGATCCCCAGCCCCGCGGACCGCGACGATTTCCACTTTGTCGCCGTGGGCAAGGACGGACTCCGGTGGCGATGGGACGACGAAGAAATGGTCTGGGTTCGAGTGACCAACGACACGGAAGACGCATGCCCGGAAACGCACTGACGACGATCTTGCTGGCCGCGACGCTAGCGGCCTCTGCCACCGCTCTCGCCGACACCTACAGAGGCATCCAAATCGCCCCGGAGAGCCGCTGTGCGCCTTACGACCGCGACGACTACCCGTACGGCCAATCGGTCGAGCAACGCATCGTGGCGGCCCTGGGCGCGATCTACGGGCCTTACACGGGCTCGTGCTTCGCCACCACGGGCGAAACCGACATCGAGCACATGGTGGCCACCTCCGAAGCCCACGACAGCGGACTGTGCGCCGCCGGTCCCGAAACCAAGGCGGCGTTCGCGTCGGATCTCCTCAACCTGACCCTCGCGAGCCCGAGCGTGAACCGGCACAGCAAGAGCGGCAAGGACCTGGCAGAGTGGACACCCGCCATGAACGCGTGCTGGTTCGCGGCACGGACGCTCGAGGTGCGACGAAGGTACGGGCTGACGATTGACCGCCGCGAAGCCGAAGCCGTCGAGGGCGTCCTGTCGCTGTGCGACTCGACGGAGATGGTGGTCGTGGAGTGCGGCAACGCGACAGCATCGTCGACACCGCTTCCCAGGGAGCCGGCCTCCCAGCAGGGCGACGTGGACGCGCTGGCCCTCTACGATGACAACCGGAACGGGCGGATCACCTGCGCCGAAGCTCGAAGGCATGGGATTGCGCCGGTGCCGAGGGGTCATCCGGCCTACAAGTACATGCGCGATGGCGACGGGGACGGAGTGGTTTGCGAGTGAACGGCACGATGTGGCGGTTCGCCAGACGACATTCTCGCCTAGGACGGCTTCACACCGGTTGGGCGACTTGGTCCTCCTTGAACAGTTGGAGCGGCTCATTCGGCGTCGTGAGGTAGTCCGCCCACCGCTGTAGCAGCGCCGCCTTTTCCTCACGGTACTCGTGGTGGTTGTAGGACTGAGTGACCTTGGTTCCGATTTTGTGCCCCAAACATCGCTCGCCAAGCTCGACGCTCTCACCGTTCTCGGCGCACCACGACAAGAAGGTTCCCCTGATGCCATGGAGGTCCATCTCCCGGAGTTCCGGGATGGCGTTCTTCCAACGGGTCATGGTCTTTGGCGTTGGCGGCGTGTCGCCATTCAGGGCAAACACAGACTGGAAGTCGTCGTCGTCCGTGACGAAAAGCGTGTTCCCCCAGTCGCGCAGCAGCTTCTCGGCCTGTCGCGGTATGGTCAGAAAGAAAGGCTGTCGGTTCTTCACGCGCTCGGCGGGTATCAGCCAGTCTTCCGCGTCGAATTCCTCCCATCGCGCCTCTCGAGCTTCCCTAGTCCTTACGGGCACCATGCAAAGGAACATCAGCAGCACGCGGCCCACTGGAGTAATGTCGCTGTCTCCGATCTTCCAGAACGCACGCTTCAACGCCCAATCAGCCAGGTGCTTGCGGTGCGTGACTGCGGGGCGCGAGATGGTGCGCTGGATTGCCGGGGCCGGGTTGTCCGTCCGCCATCCATGCGCCACAGCGAACGCGAGCACCTGTCCGACCTCGCGGATGGCGTTCTTCGCTTGGCTGACGCTTCCCGCAGCATCCACCACCTCGCGAAGGCCAGCGGCGTTCACGGCGTCGATTGTCGACCGCCCGATCTTCGGCCCGATGAGCTTCGTCATCCGGTTCTCGAACAGTGGGCGTTCCGTCCAGGATTTCTTCGCCCGTTCCTTCGCCCACATTTCCGCCACGGCATCAAAGCGGGGTAGTCGTGGCTTGCGCGGGTCTTCACCCGTGCGCGCCTTGCGTCGGTTCTCGATCGCTGCGGCTCGTGCTTCGGCAAGTGAGACCAACGGATAGCCACCCAACCCCATCGCGACGCGCTTTCCCGTGCCCGCGATGACCAGACGCTGTATCCACGACCGGCCCCCGGTCGGTTTCACGAGCAAGGCGAGCCCGTGCCCGTCGCCGTGCGTCCCCGGTGGCAGCTTGGCTAGGAGCTTCGGCTTGAGTCGGTTGGTAGGCATTCGCTCCGCGTCATCGTCTCGTGCCGATATCGTACGACAAATCGTTATGCCAAAAAAGGACCCTTCTTTATCAAGGTATTACAGTTCATGTTGCGTTTATTCGTCCGTCTAACCACAACATATAGTGGTCTGATGAGGAAGTCTGCGAACGGTGATTTCATGGAGGTACTCCGGGGTTGGCGCGGCTGGACGCGCAATCGTACTCGATCAAGACCGAGGCCGGGGCCTTCGTCGCGAACCCTCGCGCCCGGACCGTGGGACGCACGGCGACGCGCCGACTGTATGATTGCCCACTGATCTTAAGTCAGGATGGCTGCGGTGGAAGCGCAGGCCACGGCGCCATCGGGGCCGAACACGTCGAACAGAACGCGCAGCGTCGGGCTGGTGCTAGGGGTCGTCGCGTTCGCCCTGCTGACGGTTTTCCCGTTGGTCCCAGACAACGACCCGGCGAGTCGGTTGGCCGCCGTCGCTGCCCTCATGGCCATCTGGTGGATGACCGAGGCCATCCCGCTGTTCGCGACCGCGCTCCTCCCACTGGTGCTGTTCCCACTCCTCGGGATCATGTCCGGCAAGGTGGCGGCGCCGTCCTACATCAACAGCACGATCGTGTTGTTCATCGGCGGCTTCATGATTGCGCTGACGATGCAGCGGTGGAACCTGCACCGGCGGATCGCGCTCAACATCATCCGCCTGGTCGGTGGCGGTCCGGCGCGCATCGTGCTGGGCTTCATGATCGCCGCGGCCTTTCTCTCGATGTGGATCTCGAATACGGCGACCGCGGTGACCATGGTGCCGATGGGGCTCGCCATCGTGCTGCAGGTGGAGGAACGCATGAGCGCCGACAACCCCGGCGCGCATCGCTTCGCCGTCGCCCTGATGCTCGGGATCGCCTACGGCTGCTCGGTCGGCGGCATGACGACGTTAGTCGGCACGCCGCCTAACCTGTCCCTCGTGCGCATCTTCGAGATCCTGTTCCCGGAGGCACCGGGAATCGCCTTCGGACAATGGCTGATCGTCGCCTTCCCGGTCGGCGCTGTGATGCTGGTCACGGCCTGGCTCGTCATCACGCGTGTGCTCTACCGGGCACCGCCAGAGGTCAGGGTCGACAAGGAGGTCGTCGAAACCGAACTCGCGAGGCTCGGCCCGATCACGTTCGAGGAACGGGCCGTGCTCGCCGTTTTCGCGGCGACCGCCTTGCTTTGGGTGTTTCGCGTGGACCTCAACCTCGGCACCTTCACGCTGCCCGGTTGGTCGCGCCTATTGCCATGGCCCGGCCTGGTGGACGACGGCACGGTGGCCATCACCATGGCGTCGCTGCTGTTCTTTCTGCCGGGGCGCAACCCGGATGGCGAGCGCACGCGCCTCATGGGCACCGAGGTGATCCCCCGACTGCCGTGGAACGTGGTGCTCCTGATCGGCGGCGGCTTCACGCTGGCCGCCGCCTTCCAGCAAACCGGGCTCGCGCAGTTCATCGGCGGCCAGTTCGCGGCGGCCGGCGCGCTGCCGGTGTTCGTGCTGATCCTGCTCGTGTGCTTGAGCCTCACGTTCCTGACGGAACTCACGAGCAACACGGCGACCACCGAGATGATCCTGCCGATCCTCGCATCGGTTGCTGTGGTCACGGGCACGCATCCGTTGATGCTCATGATCCCGGCGACCATGTCGGCGTCGTGTGCCTTCATGATGCCGGTCGCGACGCCCCCCAACGCGATCGTGTTCGGCAGCAACCGGCTGACCATAGCCGAGATGGCGCGCGCCGGCATCATCCTGAACCTGATCGGTGCGCTGGTGATCGCGAGCGTTGTCTACACGCTGGGTCTCGTGGTCTTCGGCATCGAACCTGGCGTGCTTCCCGACTGGGCCCATGCCCTTTCGGGCAGCGAGCACTGACCGGGCGCTACGGGCGCCAGATCAGGCCGAGACCGAACCCGACTTCCCCCGCCGCGAGTTCCACCGGGACGGTGATCGCGACCTCGTCGAACGGGACGATGCGCTCCGAATTGCCGTGGTCGGCATAGCGGATCTCGCCCCGGATGGCGATACTGCCCAGCATCTTCTCGAATCCGGCGCCGACGACCCAGGCGTCGTAGTCCTCATCGTGCTGTTCACGTCCCGTCGTGAGTTCGCCAGGACCGCAGCCGTCCGCCAGTAGACAGCCTGTGTACCCCGTGCGGAAGTCGGCGTTCAAACGCCGCAGCCCACCCAGCACGTAGAAGTCCGCCCCCAGCCCGGCCGCTTCGGTACCCACGCGTAACGTCAGCCCGTAGCTCTGATCCTTCGCCTGCGACCAGTCCTCCGGCCAGACCTCGCCGAGTTGGTTGTTCCCCGCCGAGGGCCCCTCGCCCGGCAACCGCCCGGACGCGGTACCGCGATGGGTCACGAGGTCAGCTTCGATGTCGAGGAATGGCGACCGCCCTAGGCGATAGCCGACGAGCACGCCCGCGTCCCAGGTGGTCTGGTCCGCGGAGTCGCTCGAGAACAGGATCCGGCCTGCGTTCGCAGACACGTTGCCAGCATGCCGATTGTCGACACCCTTGCGATAGTCGACATCGTAGAACGCCGCCGAAGCGGTGACGCCGACATACAAGCCGTCGCGTTCGTCGGCCAACGTCGGTGCGGCAGAGATCGCGACGACCAACGCCAGTGCCCGCGGCAACGTGCCTGCCGCCATGACCACCCCCGTCGAAAAGCAGGCCGGCATTGTCACGCCCCGTGGATTTTGGCGTCAAGCCGAGACACCCGTCACGGCTGCCAACGCATGCCAACCTGGACGATCCGTCCCAGCGGGTCGTGGGTCAACGGGTCGTAGTTGATCTGCCTGTAGACGCGCGGCGGCGGCTCGCCGGTGACGTTCACCACCGTCGCATCGACGGCGAAGCGTCCGCCTGCCAACGTCCACAGGACCGTCGCATCGTGGGTGGTCTGGGCATCGATTCCAGGCTCCGCGTCACCATCGTGCCGATAGGCCGCGATGTGCCGGAGTGTCCAGCGCAGGTCGACGCCACCGATGCGGGCACCCAACCAAGCCTTCGCCTTCCAATCCACAACCGTGCGTGCCAGCGAGGTGTCGTAGTTGAGCCGGCCGATCGCGTCGTAGGCCGGGCCGAAACGCCAGCCTGAGATTTCCCAGGACAAGGTTCGGGTACCGGCAAAGCCAGCACTCCACTCGCCCCAGCCAGTCGGAGCCACGTACTCCACCTTGAAGTCGACGCCGTCGGTGTCCACGTCCGGGCCGTTGACCACGCTGACCGAGATCGCGGAGATGTCGGAGACCGCCGTCCGGCCGCCGAAATCGATGCGGTCGAAGTAGGCGGAGCCGGCGTCGCAGAGCGACAACGCCGGTGGGCAAGCTTCGTCGAGCACACGGACATAGGGTTCGAGCACAAGCGGTTTCTCGAACGCGTAACGCCAGTAGTCGACGCTGAGAAACAGCCGGTCACGGTCGACAATCGCGCCCACGTTGAAGGTCGCCGCGGCTTCCGGTTCGAGGTCGGGATTGCCGAGCGCGAGGATCGGCTTGAACGTGGCGATCCGGGTCACGAACTGCCGCGAGGTGGTGGCGATTCCCGGTTCGATCTGGTTGATCGTCGGCGCCCGGAAAGCCGTCCCGGCCGACGCTCGCACCGCGAGACTCGGTGCCGCCTGCCAACGCAACCCGAGCTTGGGATCGAGGCTGCTCAAGCCCTGGTCCGGGTAGCGCTCGTAGCGAAGCGACAGATTCGCCTCAAGACGCGCGGTGAGCGGCATCGATGTTTCACCGAAGGCCGCGTACACGAGGCGGTTGGCGTCCACGTCGTAGCCCGGCGGCAGGTAGACGAAGACGCCGGTACGCCCGCTGGTGCAGTCGGCAACTGCCGGACTTCCACGACATGGATAGAGGTCGAGATTCTGCAACGCACCGCCGCGCGGTCCCGTCCCGGCCGAGTATTCACGCCGGACGTAGTCCTCCCGGCGGATTTGGACCCCGGCAGCATACGCCGCCGGTCCACCGCCGAGTTGCCAGGCCGAGTCGCCATGCACGACGGCGTCGAGGGCGGCCAGCGCGGAAGAACCCTTGAAGCCCCGGGCGGTGAGCAGATAGCTCGCGAGGTCTGCCTGTTCGAACGCGGGGTCGTAAGCGGGGTTGCTCGAGCCTTCCACATTCGCGTGCGCCGGCATGGCGTTGGAAAACGGCGACCAGTAGCGACACGGACCGCGACCTGCATGGTCACGCACGGTCCGCCAGTCGAAGTGCAGGTTGCCCGCGTCGTCGAAGCCGTTCGGGACCAGGGCCTCGCACTCGAAACCACCTAGGCCGAGCAACGAGCGCAAACTCCGGTAGTGGAGCCCGGCACCGTCCTCCTCCAAGCGGCGCGACCGGGCATATGTCAACGCCGCGTCCCAGGACGCCCTCCCCAAGGCGCCCTCCGCCTTCACCACGGCACGCTCGGTGGTCGAGCGACGCGGATGGCCGCGGATCGGCCCGCCCTGCCCGAAGTGGCGACCGTTGAGCCACGCCACGTGCTGCCACCCGGGCGGCACACCGGACGCGTCCTGGTCGGCGCCGTCGCCCTCCCAACGGCAGTAGTCCGCATCGCAGTACGCGTAGTCGCCGTAGAGCGCCGGGTACTTCGACGCCATGTCGACGAGGGCCGGGTGATTGGCGAGTATCCGCCGCGCGGGATCGATGACGTCGCTTGGCGGGTAGGATGGCGACGTCTTCCAACTCGGCACCTTCGTCTCGGCCAGAAGCAGTTCCGCCGACAAGCGCGTGTCGGCGTCGAACCGCCACGATGCTTCGGTGAACCACTGCCATCGCCGCGTGTCCTGGACCAGGTTCACGAACGGCGTGTATTGGAAACGGCAGACGCCGCCGGCTGGCCGGCCCGCGGGCGCGTTGGTGTGCGCACCGCCCAGGCGTTCGCAGTTCGGATCGACAATGGCCACGTCGCGCATGCCGACGGCGTCGCCCGCCGTCTGGGCAAACGCCGCCAACGGCACGAAGATGGCGGGCGTTCCCGTTCCAGACCAGCCGCCGCGGCGATTCTCGTCGTACGTTCGCACCGCCCAGTCCCGTTCGATCATCGGCAGCGGCGAGCGCCGCGCAAGGCCGAGGGACGACACCACGGAACCCGCCCCGTCGCCGAAGGCGCGACCGCCGATCAGTCCAAGCCATTGGTCACCGCCGGAGCCGTCCACCAACTTGTGGCGCGCCTCGACCTCAACGCCTTCGAAGTCGGCCCGCGTGATGAAGTTGACCACGCCCGCGACCGCGTCCGAGCCATAGGTCGCCGTGGCACCGTCGCGCAGCACTTCAATGCGGCTGAGGGCCGCCATCGGCAGCAGGTTCACGTCCACCACCAACTGTGCCTGGTCCGGCACGGACCCCGGCGACCACGGCAACCGGTGGTTGTTCAGCATCACCAACGTCCGGCTCGGTCCCAGGCCGCGAAGGTTCACGGTGGCCCGGTCGGCGCCTGTCCGCGAGCCGTACTGATCGGACTCGCCGTCCGCGCCCTGGCTGAACGACAGGTTGCGGACGAGCTCGATGACGCCCGGCGAACCCTCGGCCGCGAAATCCTCCCGGTCGATTCGGTTGACCGGCAGCGCGTCGTCCTCCGGCGTGCCCGGTATCCAGGTGCCCGTAACGACGACTTCCTCGATGACGCCGGAGTCGTCCTGAACAGTCTGCGCCGCGGTCGCGGACAGGGCCACGAGTACGGCCAACGCCGCGGCCCCGCTTGTTCTTTTGCCTGGGTCTGTCATCGCGGGCCAAGTGTACTGGCGAGCGGTGCCACGGTTACCCCTGATGATAGGATCGTCCCGTCGTGCCTGACTCCCACCCAGCCGATCTCGTGTCCCGAACGTGGACACGCGAACCCGAACCGCCCGCCGCGACACCCGCATCCGCCGACATCGTCATCATCGGCGGGGGCATCGTCGGCATCGCGACCGCCTGGTTCCTCGCCAAACAGGGCTTATCCGTCGTCGTCTGCGAGAAAGGGCACATAGCCGGCGAGCAATCGGGCCGCAACTGGGGCTGGGTGCGTCAGCAGGGCCGGGACGTCCGCGAAATGCCCATGATCGTCGAGTCGCTGCGCATCTGGCGGGAACTCTGGCAGGAGATCGGCGAGGACGTGGGATTCCGGCAACACGGCATCCTGTACCTGATCGACGACGACGCCAAGCTCGAACGCTACGCGGCTTGGGCGGATATGGCCAAGACCTACGGGACCGGGTCGCGCCTGATCGAAGCGGCCGAACTCAAAGCGCTGGTGCCCTGCGCGCCCCCGAAGTGGCGTGGCGCGCTCTACACGGAGAGCGACGGTCGCGCGGAACCGCACCTGGCGACACCGGCGCTGGCCCGTGCCGTGTCGCGTTCTGGCGGTACGGTACTGACGGGCTGCGCCGTGCGTGGCATCGAGACCACCGCGGGGCGCGTATCGGCCGTCATTACGGAGCATGGGCGCATCGGGACATCGACCGTCCTTTGCGCCGCAGGCGCATGGACATCGATGTTCTGCCGCTCGCTCGGCATTCGCGTGCCGCAGCTACGCGTACGCGGCACGGTGGCCCGTACGGCTCCCGCCGAGCCGGTTTTCGAGGGCGCCTTGAGCGACCGCAACCTGGCGCTGCGGCGGCGCGAGGACGGCGGCTACACGGTCGCAAGCGGTGCCATCATCGACCACCCGATCACGCCGTCGACGTTCCGCTTCGGTCCCCTTTTTGCGCGGGCGTTGCGGGAGGAAGCACGGGGCATGCGACTGTCCATCGGACGGGACTATTTCGCGGAACTAGCAACGCCGCAGCGGTGGTCTCTCGACGAGACCTCGCCCTTCGAAAAATGCCGCGTGCTGAATCCTAGGCCGAATCCGAAGGTCTTGCGTCGGATTCGAAAGCACTTGGACGCCACGTTCCCGCAACTGAGCGGGACGCCGATCGTTGAGAGTTGGGCGGGCATGATCGAGACGACACCCGATGTCGTGCCGGTGATCGACGAAGCGCCGGGACTGCCGGGGTTCACCATCGCGACCGGGTTCAGCGGTCACGGCTTCGGCATCGGACCCGGAGCGGGTAAGGCGATCGCGGCATTCCTCACCGGCAACGACGTCGGCTTGGACCTGCACGAGTTCCGGCTAAGCCGGTTCTCGGGCTAAGAGGTGCGCGGCAGGACGGAGGCGTCGCCTACCGCCAGAGGAATCCACGACCGGTCGTCCGGTACTGGTAGGCCACGGCGCTCTCGATCTCGACGCCCGCGGCATTGAGCTTCTCGCCAAGAGCCAGGTGGTTGGGGTCTGTCGCGTGCTTCTCCACGGCGGCATCGTCCGTGCAGACCATGACGAACACGAGATCGCCCGCCGCCAGCGGCGAGGTCGACTCCAGGTCGTCGCGCGCAATCGCGCCGGAATACACCAAGGTGTCCGGCTCTGCTGTCAGGCAATAGCGCGCGTGCTCGCCAGACAGCTCGATGAACGCCTCGCGTTGAGCATCATTGCCGAAGCGCATGTACAGCAACGTCAGCGGGTGATTCGCGAGTTGGGCTGGCGACGCATGCTCGGGCCGCGCCCACCATCCATAGTTCGGAACGTCGTCGGCGATATTCGCCACCACGCGCCGCTTGATCATGCCCCGCGCACCCATCAACTCGCCAAGCTCCCGATGCGCTGGGCGCTCCATGTGCGCCTGCAGGCCCGCGTCGCCGTTCTCGTAGCGCTCGAAGACCAGCACCTTTGAGGCGTCCTCGACGCTCACTGCGGCTTCATAGGCCGGCGCGAATGGCTCGTGCTCGAAGGCGTCGTCGGCCCGCCCCTGCCACGCCGCTAGCCACTCGTCGCGGTTCTGCACTTCGAACTCCACGACGACGGTGATCGGGCTGTCACTGGCCATAGGTGCCTCTTTGGTTCTTGCCGGACTGCAGCCAATGTACACCAGCACCGGCAGCCGCGTACGGTACGCGGACCTCCACAAACTCCGAGCGGCCAGATGGGACCCAAGATGCCGTGGTCAGTCTCCGCATGGCGTACAGTAGCTGGATTCGGCTCCAGATAGACCGCCGGGAGGTCAGCGTGGCAACGGAAGAACAAGGCAAGTACTTCATCAAGAACTACGCGGTCGCCCATATGACCGCGTACAGCAACTACCCTCCGTCGCTGTTGGAAGCCATGCAAGTCAGGTCCCTGATCGGGCCGCAAGGCGCCATACCGGAGCAAGACATTCGGCTTTCGGCCTTCCAGCTTGACCCCGGGACCGTCTATGGCGGCCACGCACACGCACACCCCGAGATCTACATCATCATCGGCGGGACGGCGGAATGTCAGTGGGGGGACGAGACCTTCACGGCGGAGCCCGGAACGGTCACCCATTGTCCTCCAAACATGTCCCATGCGATGCGAGTGACCAGCAGCGAACCGCTGCAAGCAATCATCATCGGCTGGGCGCCGGGCGGGGACCGAGACATCCTCGGGAGCCTCAGCAGAATCCTAGATCCGGCGTAGTGGCCGAACTAATGCAAGCCCGCCCAAGTCCTTCTACCTCAGTCCACCGGAGTGTTGATCGCCTCGAGGATCCTGCCTTCCTCTCGTGGCAACGCCTCCGCCTGTCGTAGCACAACATGGCGGTACCACATGGCAACGCACACGATTTCCACGAGCGAGACGCCAAGGTAGACGGGAATCGGCCACGCCACGCCGGCAATCAGGCGCTCGAGGGCCAGTAATCCCGCGATCGCCAACATGATCAACCCAACGGCGAAAGCGGCAGCAAAGAATGCGCCTAAGCTCGACGCTATAGCCTCGCCACGCTGTTTCAGCGAGTTGAAGGGTGCGGCCCACGGATTGGTGATCGAGAAGTGGGCCCCCACCATGAACAACACGAGGCAGAACGCTGCATATTGCAGCATGGACGCGAGTACGTGGAGCACGGGCTGTGGCATAAGCAACTGCACGGCGACGAATGCGGCGATGCCTGGACCCAGGGTCATCGGGATCAGCCCGAGGTGCTTCCCAAGCAGGACCAGGTGGCGAGGCGGATCCGCGGCGAGCAGCACTCGGAACCCGCCCCGGTCCCAACCAAAGACGTTGCTGGCGAACGCGACCGGCGCAGAACAGAGAGCGGCCAGCCCCACCCCGAGGTACGGCTGGGCTTTCGCCATCCCCTCGAGCCGCAGTGCCGCCAACAAGACGAACAGCAGGACGAGGAGCGGGGCCAAGAGCGCGTATTTGCCGTGCGGTGAACGAAACCACTGTCGAAGAGACGCGCGACCGATCGCCGCGGATACCGTTGGGAAGACATCCCAGTAAGCGTCAGAGACCCGGCGCCGTAGGCGCCGAACTAGCGGATTCGACGCTGGCGCGGCGCCACCAGCCGCGCGCCCCCGCTCCATGCGTCGGTATACCTGCAAGGTCGATCGGTACGACCGTCTCAAACTCCAACCAGTGATCCCCAAAAGCCCCAGCGTGGCAAGAGCGGCTGGCCAATAGCGATCCTGTTTCGCCTGGTAGGCACCGTAGGCCAGCCAACCCGGCGGTAATGCCAAGTTCGGGATCAGCAACCATTGCGGTGTCGCGCCCGGATCCAACGGTTTGCCATTCACATGCTCAGATACGCGATCCGGCTGATCGCGTTCACTCCAGAGTTCAATCTGCATGTAGATGTTCGGCCCTTGAATCAGCAGCATCGCAACCAGGAAGGAGACCGCCACGATGGTCCCGCGCCGACGCTTGTTCACCATCAAAGCCGCTAAGTAGCTCTGCAGTTGGCGCGTCAACGCGATGACGCACCAGAGCGTCGCGAGCGCGAGCGGCAACAGGATCACGTGGCCAGGCCCCAGCGCGAAAACCGAAGCGAGCGACAACCCCAGAAGCGCGGCCCCGAAAATCAGCGGCGACGGCTGCAAATGCAGGGCGACGGCGTTCAGTACGAAGACGTCGCTCGGGGCCAGCGGCAGATGGAGAAAGTTCTGCATCGAGAGTGCGTCGTCCACCCGCAGGTCCGTAGCGATGCCCCAGACGCGAAAGAACAGGAACGCTAGCAGCACGCCATCCCACGCCCATAGGACACCGACCGGCGAAGCGTCCGGCAGCAAGACAACTCCCAGCAACAACGCCGCCACGAAGGTGCATCCGGCGGCCACCACGCCAATCGTCATCAGCAACGCGCCAAGGCCTTTCATTGCCGGACCCAGTCGGTGCCACCGGCGACGAAGCAACGTTCGGTACAACGCGAACACCGCGTTGCGTTGACGCGGATTCACTAGTTTTCTCGACCGCGGTTCATCTTTGCAGTTGAGCGAAGTTTCTGGCCGTCGGCACTTGGCGGGTCTCTGATGGGGCGCAACCCCGCTAGATGCCCTGCTCTCGCAGCCAGCTAAGCTCCGTGCGCATGCCTTGCGCATCGCCGACACGTTCGATGAACACGGATTCGAGGGTTCGCCCTCCCAACGAGGACAATGGCGCCTCGTACACCAGGTGCCCGCGATCGATTATGCCGACGTGGGTGCACAGGCGCTCGATGACGTCGAGAACATGGGAGGTGATGAAAACCGTTCCTCCGCGTTCGACGAACCGCACAAGGATGTCGCGCATCACGCGCGAAGAGACGGCGTCGACACCCTCGAAAGGTTCGTCGAGGAATAGCAGGGCTGGATCCCCGATCAGCGCCGCGGCCAGGGCCAGCTTCTTTCGCATGCCGTGGGAGTATTCGAGAACCAGTTGCTTCTCGCCCGCGCCAACGTTGAGCACGTCAAGCAGTTCGTCCACTCGTTCCCGGGCCACCGCTTCGTCGAGCAGATAGATCGTGCCTACGAAATCCAGGTACTCACGCCCCGTCAACAGTTCGAACAGCGCGAGATCTTCCGGAACGACACCGATTCGGCGTCGGACCTCGGCCGCCTCGGCCTCGTCGGTCACCGCCACGCCGAGCAGTTCGATTGAGCCACTACTCGGAGCCAGGATCCCCGTCAGCATCTTGATGGTGGTGGACTTGCCCGCGCCATTGCGGCCAAGGAAACCGTAGAGAGTGCCCGGTTCGACCCTCAGATCAAGCTCCTGCACGGCGCGAAGGCTTCCGAACACCCGGCCGAGCTTGCTCGTGTACACCGCGTATTCGGCGGTCGCGGTCGGCGTCTCTGGTTCGTCCACTACTTGAACCCAACTAGGCAACGGGCGGCGGTGGGCATCATATAGAACTGGCGCGCGCCGAGGTCCGCCGAGCGAGCACACGTACGCGGAGCTGTACCGGAAACTCAGGGGCGACGCCACGGCGCCCGCGTTGCGGGAACCTCCGCCGCCAACGTGCCAGACGCCGCGACGAGCGGCCTCGGCCATCAGGGCGCCAAGGTCGCACAGAGATGTTCGATAAGCTATTGTTATTTTATATAAAACATTACGTCGAGGCTTAACATTCCCGTCGGCTGGGCGTATGCTCTGTTGGCCGTCGCGCGCATTGAGGGCGAGAGATGCCGCAAGAGGGAAGTCAAGCAGTGGCAAGGACGTTGCCACCCTGGCTCGACGGCCAGACCATCGCGATCATCGGCACGGTGCTCACCGTCGGCGTTGGCATCGGCGCGATGGTTCTCGCGTCCACTTCGGCCATGAGGGCCGAGATGAACGGTCTCCACACTAGGATCGACGACGTGCGCAAGGAGCTGACGGGCAAAATCGAGGGTGTACGCAAGGAACTCGGCGCACAGATCGCAGGACTCGATGCCCGCGTGCGCGTCGTGGAACAGTCGATGGAGGCGACCCGAGTCGGCGTTCCCGACTTGCAGGCGCGCGTGCGCGAACTCGAAGCACATGCGCGGCAGCCCGCGGAAGCCGCACATCCGCCATCAATCAATGCGGCACAGGGCTGATCGGCCGGGGCGTGTCCGCGATCACCCGGCGAACGATCATTCATTGGCTGGGCGCCGGTGCGCGACCTCCTCGCCAGCTTCAGGGGAACACGGGATCCCGCGTAGCGGATCTGGGGTCTAAACGATGAGGGCTCCCCATCGAAGTCCGTTTCCAGACCAGTCAATGCTCCTCGAGGAAACCAACCGGCTGTTAGCGAAGAACGACCTGCCAATGTGTAACGCCCTAGTGCCAGGGTCCGACGGCGACACGGCCAACCCCGTGGTGATCGCGCACTCCGGTGAGCGTAAGTACGTCGTCAAGGTGACCCAAAGGCACCCCGACACGCTCGGTCGCCAGCTCGCGGTTGCGAACGCGCTCCGCGATGCGACGGACCTACCCATTCCGCGACACTACTGTTGCGCCGAGAAAGGCGACCGGTTGCCCCTGATGGTCATGGAATGGCTCCGCGGTGACCAGCTTCGCACGGTGCTTGCCACGGCCCACGGTCAGGACCTGGAGAAACTGTGCGCCAGCCTCGCGGCATGCCTGGCGACCTTCCACGATCCTGCCCATCTTGCTCTCGTCGCGATAGCGCAAAACGGGTTCGCCGAGTGGCTCTACACCCGGACAATGGCCGAGCTCCAAGAGGTCGTCAGCGGGTCCGGTTCGGGCATGGCCGATATCGACACCGCAACCGTGCGACGTTACGTCGATGCACGCCTGCCTACGGTGACCAGCCCCGCGATCCCGTCACTGGTCAAAACCGACCAGGACTTGCGCGACTTCCTCGCGGACCCTAGGGAATTCACCATCACCGGCATGCTCGATTGGGAGCAGGTCACCCAGGGGGACGGCATCTTCGAGATCACGCTGATCTATCTCAGGCTGTGGCTGAATCGCAAGCTCGACGGTTGGGCGAACTTCTGCGCGACGTACAACCGTCTCGCGACGGTGCGAGCCGAACAGGGTCCCCAAGCCGAGTTCTACCTGATGTGCCGAGCCGTCTTGGCCTGCCGGTTCAACGACGGAGTTGCGGAGCTAATCGACCAACTGCTCGAAGGAAAACGTCTGCCGTTCGAGAGCGCGTGAACCATGCGTGTGCTCCCTGCGACGGTGGGCGTGGGCAAAACAGGCGAGTGGCGGAGAGGCAGGGATTCGAACCCTGGGTGCCCGCAAGGACACACCTGATTTCGAGTCAGGCCCATTCGGCCGCTCTGGCACCTCTCCGGGGGGCGGCGATTGTCGGTCAGTGCCGACGGTAAGTCCACCGTCGGGCCGCCGGGCTTGGCCGAGACAAGACTCAGACCCCTGGGGTCTATTCGTTCCACTCGGCTCGTTTTCGTTGCATGGCCTCGTGAACACGCTGGTGTGCGAGTCGATCGAGTTCTCGTTCGGTGTCGTAGTCGTGAATTGCGGGGATGCGGCGGTTCAGACGGTCGACCTCGTCGCACACTTCCTTCAAGGTCATGCCGTGCCCTCTGCCTGGGGGCTCTGCCATCGCAGCGCCGATACGGCGCATGTACTCGCGATCCTGCTCCGTGACGCGACCGGCTACAGGTGCGGGGCGCTCTTGTCCCACGGCTTGCGAAGGTGGCTGGCAACACTCCGGAGTATAAGCCCACCGTCAGGCCACCGCCGGGGCATCCAGAATCCGGCGGACGTGACAGCGAGCAACGGCCTTGCATGAAGCCGAATGCGGACGGGGACGTCCGCGCACCCAAAACGGGTCTACAACTGCGGATTGATCAGGTACTTCTCGCCGGTCGCCTGGCGTCCGTAGATGGAGACAGCGTCCAGCGAGGTGGCCTCCCGCAAGGACACGACCTTCGAGTAGTGGCTCGCGAACGTCGTCTTGATCTCGTCGGCCACACGTTGGCGCAGTTTTTCGCTCTCCTCCGCACCGACGCGATCCAGGTAGATCGGCAGCAGCCATCCACCGAGGCCCCACGCCATGCCGAAAGCGCGGTCTAGGACGGTCGGTCCGCGTTCCAGTCCGCCGTAGATGTAGACCTGCTTGTGCGTCGCCGTGCCGTAGCGGTTGCCGGCGGCACCCGAGCCGGCCAGCGCGGCCTCCATGGACGCGAGCAACTGGCCCGCTAGGCGGCCACCGCCGGTGGCGTCGTACGCCAAGGTTGCGCCGGTGTCCTTGAGCGCAGCCGTCAGGTCGGCGGGGAACGAATCCGCGCTCGAGTTGACGACATGCTCGGCACCGATGCCGCGCAGCAGGTCGACGTGTTCCTGGCGCCGGACGATGTTCACCAAGGGGATGCCCTCGTCCGTGCAGACCTTCTGCAACATCTGGCCGAGGTTCGACGCCGCGGCAGTGTGCGCCAGCGCGGTGTGGCCTTCCAAGCGCATGGTGCCGACCATGCCGAGCACGGTCAGTGGATTGACGAAGCAGGATGCGCCTTCGGCCGGCGTCGTGCCCTCGTGCAGGACGATGCACTGGTCCGCCCGGGCAACCTTGAACTGCGAGTACATGGCACCGCCCCAGGTCGCCACCGTCTTGCCGACGAGATCCTGTGCCGCGGGATCGTCGCCCGCGCCGACCACGACGCCGGCGCCCTCGTTGCCACACGGCAGGGACCGACCGACGCGCGGTGCCATCATGGGTTGGGCCTCGGCCGGGATTGGGGCGCGGACACCGGAGTCGATCGCCTTCGCGTCGGTCATGTCGGCACCGCTGAAGAGCAAGCCGAGGTCGGACGGATTGATCGGGGCGGCCTCGACCCGAATCAGCACTTCGGCGGATCCGGGCGTCGGCTCGGCGACCTCGGCAACCGCGAGTTCCGAGTGTCCATCGGCGGTGACCGTGGATTGCATTTGCAGCATGTGTGAGTCCTCGCTTACAGAGGCGCCGCTAGCCGCGCCCAATGTACGGCATCGACGATGCCATGCGGCATCGAGCGGTAGGCTGTCCATGATAGACGACGGCGTCGGCGACGTTGGCACGTCGAGCGGTAGGCTGTCCATGTAGACGACGGCGTCGGCGACGTTCTGCACGTCCATGGTCGGCTCCGGCCTGAGGGACCCGTCCGGCTGCTTCGCCCCGCGACCCATGCGGCCGGTCATGGGCGTCAGCGCGTTGCCGATGTCGATCTGGCCGCAGACGATGTTGTGCTCGCGGCCGTCGAGGAACGTCGAGCGCGTGAGGCCAGTGAGCGCATGCTTGGTGGACGTATACGGTGCCGAGTTCGGTCGCGGCACGTGCGCCGAGATCGAGCCGTTGTTGATGATCCGGCCGCCCTTCGGATCCTGGTCCTTCATCAGCCGGATCGCGTGCTGCGTGCACAGGAAGGACCCTGTCAGGTTGATGTCAACGACGCGCTGCCACTGCTCAAGCGTCAGGTCCTCCATGGGCACCGGGGGTCCGCCGGTCCCTGCATTGTTGAACAGGAGATCGAGACGCCCGAACGCCTCCTTCGTCTTCGCGAAGAGCGCCGCGACAGAGTCCGCATCCGCGACGTCCGTCGGCACGGCCAGGGTGCGATCCCCCGCGCCGGATTCCTCGACCACCTCTTCGAGTAGCTCCGCTCGCCGTCCCGCCAGCGCGACCGAGTAGTCCTTCGCGAGGAGCGCGAGCGTCGTGTACTTGCCGATGCCCGTCCCCGCCCCGGTGACGATTGCGACCTTGCCCATCGTTAGCCTCCCTCAAACCGCCAATGCCGTGGAAAAGTCCGGCACGCCTGCCCAGCGTCCGGTATCGGTCGCGTGCATCACCGCGATCGTCTTGATCACCTCCGGGTTCGCGAGGCCGTGCGGTTTCTGGCCACTGAGCACGCGGATGATGTTCTCGGCCTGGCGAATCGGGCACTCCTCGAGGAAGGTCGGCGAGAACCCCGCGACGTGCGGCGTGACGACGCAGTTCGGCAGCTTGAGCAGCGGGTCTTGGCTGTCGATTGGCTCGATCTCGGTCACGTCGAGCGCCGCTGCTTCGAGTTGCCCCGCTTCGAGGGCCGCCGCCAACGCCGTGCCGTCGATGATCGGGCCGCGGGCCGTATTGACCAACAGTGCCGTGGATTTCAGCTTGCCGAGGGCGTTCGAATCGAACATGTGCGTCGTCTCGCTGGTGGCGGCGCAGTGGATGGTGATGTAGTCGGCGCGCTCGAGGAGTTCCTCGAAGGACACCATGCGCACGCCGTACAGATCGGCAATGGTCTGCTCGACGTAGGGGTCGTGGGCGACGATCTCCGCGGGCCCGAAGCCACGGATGCGGGTGGCAAAGGCGCGGCCGATGTTGCCGAAGCCGACGATCCCGACGGTGTGTCCGGCGATCCGCCGTACGGTCGTCTGGTACGTGCGGCTCGAGCCCGGGATGTCCCGCCAGTGGCCCTGTCGCGTGGTAACGATGGCGTCGTGCAGATGGCGCGTCAGCGACAGCAGGAGCGCGACCGCGTGGTCGGCGACCTCGGTGGTGTTGACGCCCGGCGTATTGCAGGCGAGGACGCCGAGTTCCGTCGCGGCGTCGAGGTCGATGGAGTCAACGCCGACGCCCAAGCGACTGACCACCTTGAGCTTAGGGCAGGCTTCCATCACCTCGCGGGTGGTGAGCGGCATCACGCCGACCTGGGCACCATCGGCATCGCGCATCAACGCGATGAAGTCCTCCGTGCTACGCACGGGGCCCTCGATGACTTCGAGCCCGGCCGCCTCGAAAAGGTCGACGCGGTTGTAGGGACTGTTCGGCAGCGCGACTTTCACTCGGCCTCCTCCTTCGCGTCCGCTTTCGCCCGCACCGGGGCGGACAGCGCCGTCTTGGCCGGTCCCGCGCCCGCCGCCGCTTCCATGGCCTCGGCGGCGCGCTTGTTCTCCTGGATCTTGCTCATGATCGCGGCGCCGGCACGCATCCACGTGTCGCGGTTCTCGATGACGAACTTGTTGGACTCGCGGTAGTTGTCGAGCATGCCGTTGACCTCGGGCATCACGTACCGGGCCACCAAGTCCCAACTGTTCAGCGTGTCGGCGCGGTTCGCCCAGTCATGGACGAAGCCGATGGCCGTGCCGAAGCCGCCCGTGACATCGATCATCTTCTCGATGCGCTCCACGAGATCGCGGGGCGTGCCGATGACGGCGACGCTGTCGTCGCTGAACGCGGTGACGTCGACGGCTTCATCGGGGGTTTTGAAGATCGTCCCCTCGCCCGCCGCCAGGGTGCCCACGGTGTATTCGTTGTTGTGCCGGAAGAGGCCCTCTTTCGCCTCCTCGCGTGCCTTGTCGCGGGTCTCGGCGATGTGCCAGCTCATCACGATGCGCCAGGTGCTCCGATCCACCGAGCGGTTGTGCTTGGCGGCGGACTCCTCCGCGAAACTCCACTGCAACGGCAACGCCTGCAGACCGGCCTTGGTCGTCGAGCCGATGGACAGCACGCCGGCACCGTGCTTGCCCGCGAGCGTCATGCCGGAAGGGCTGACCATGGAGGCGACGGCGAATTCCATGTCCCGCTGCAGCGGCAGCAGTTGCAGCTTCGCCTCGTTCAGGGTGAACCATTCGCTCTCGTAGCTGAACCGATCGCCGCCTTCGAACAGCCGACGGATGACGCCCATGGCCTCGTCCTGCCGGTCGCGCAGCACCATCGGGTCAACGCCGAGCGTATGCGCGTCCGACGGCAACGCGCCGGGGCCGGAACCGAAGATGACCCGGCCGCCGCTCTGGTAGTCGAGCTGGACCATCCGCTGCGCCACCATGAACGGGTGGTGGTACGGCAGCGAGACGACGCCCGTGCCTAGGCGGATGCGGTGCGTGCGCTCCGCTGCGGCCGCGAGGAACAGCTCAGGGGAGGCGATGACCTCCCAACCGGTGGAGTGGTGTTCGCCGCACCAGAACTCGTCGAATCCGAGGCGGTCCATGTGTTCGACGAGTTCGAGGTCACTGCGCATCTGCAGGAACGGGTTCTCGCCGATCGGGTGGTGGGGGGCCAGGAAGGCACCGAACTTGATGTCGCGCATCGTGGGCTCCTCGTTGTGTTGGGTTGGGGCTACAGCAGTTCTTCGGCCATGAAGCGCAGCGTGTCGCGATCCGACGCGCCGACGTTCAGCATCGTGACGGGACTCTCCTTCCAGGCCGCGAGTCGATCCCGGATTCTCTCCTTGGGACCGACGAGGGAGATTTCGTCGCACAGTTCATCCGGAACGGCGGCCATCGCTTCGTCGCGACGGCCGGCCATGAACAGGTCCTGGACATGCTGCGCCTCGTCGCCGAATCCCATGCGGGAGATGTGATCCTTGTGGACGTTGAAGGACTTGGCCCCCATGCCGCCGACGTAGAAGCCGACGTTCTGCTTGATCTGCATCAGCGCGCGGTCGACATCGTCGTCAACGATCACCGGTACGGAGGCGGCGATTTCGAAGTCCATGTTCTTGATGCGCATGGCGTCTGCGTACATGTCCATCATGCGGTACGGCGAGAGGAACATCGGAATCCAGCCGTCGCAGATCTCGGCGCCCATCGCGACGTTCTTCGGCCCCTCGGCACCGAGATAGACCGGAATTCGTTCACGCACAGGATGCAGGATGAGCTTCAGCGGTTTGCCGAGGCCCGTACCGCCGGGCATGGGGAGCTGGTAGTGTTTGCCGTCGAAGGCCACAGGACCGTCGCGCGAGACGATCTTGCGGAAGATCGCGACCCACTCCCGGGTTCGCGCGAGCGGCTTGGGGTAAGGCTGACCGTACCAGCCCTCAACGACTTGCGGGCCGGATACACCGATGCCGAGGATCAAGCGGCCGTTGGACAGGTAGTCGAGCGATACCGCGTGCATCGCCGCGCTGGCGGGCGTGCGCGCGGAAATCTGCATGATCGACGAACCGACATTGATGCGTTCAGTGTGCGCCGCGATCCAAGTCAGCGGCGTGAAGCAGTCTGCACCGTAGATCTCGGGCGCCCAGATCGTGTCGTAGCCGAGCGACTCGGCTTCCTTGGCAAGCGCGACGATGCGCTCGCCGCCCGGCGGTCCGAACGCGCCAATCCCCAGTCCGAGCTTCATGGCCGGCCCTCAAGCAAAACAGCAAGCTTACACGGTAATGAGCGGGCTTGATGGCAGCGGCGTGCGGCGGACGGTGCCGCCCGGTCACGGCATCAGCGCACGCACGGCGGCTACATTTTCCAGTCGAGCATCAGCCAGAACTTGGTGGTGTCCGTGGCATGCGCCTCGGCGCTGTACCGCGACGTCTTGGCGAGCAAGTTCAAGTTGTCGCGGACCGGATACGTCAGCGACAGTCCCAACTCCGAGCCGTAGTCCGCGCCTCCTTCGTCGCCCCGGAAGTCGTGGTAGACGAGCGTCACGTTGCCCTTGCCGAGTTTCGTTCCCGCCGCCACCCACCGATCCTGCACGCCATCGTTGGGGGTCAACAGGAACTTGTCCGTCCAGCCTTGCCACTTGTGCAACGTGCCGATGGGCGTGCGGAAACCGATCGCGCCGTCGTCGCTGCCCAAGTGGTGAAGTCCCAGGGTGACTGAGAACGGATCGAGGGCGAAGTCGCCTTGCAGAGAATAGAAGAAGACGTCGAATGCGAGTGGGTTGTCGCCCCAGTCCGATTGCCGGGCGATCGACGCATGCAGGTTCAGCACATCCACGCTGGCCTGGTACTCGACACCGTAGGTGGCGTTCGAGAATTGCGGACCGTTGGCGTTCTGGAAGTCGAGCAGGTACGCGAAGGCTGAAATGGCGTGGTTGTCGGCCGGATCTGCCGTAGCGCGGAACAGGTGCGAATTACCGTACCAGTCGCCCGGCTGAGCGCCATCGCCCGGACCGAAAATGCGGTTCACGTTGTGCAGGTAGGTGTACTCCCAGGCCACGCCGTCGCCATCGCGCTGCACCCGCACGGCGTCGTAGGTCTGTTCGTTCTGGCGAAATGCGACCCCGCCGACCATCCGTTGGGTGCCGTGGTTGATGCGCTGCCGCCCCGCGGTCACCGTCAGGGGACCGTCGGCGTACTTGACGAAGGCTTGGTTCAGATCGAAGCCCTCCGGGTCGGCTATGACCGGGTACTGCGTTCGACCGTTGGTGGTGGAGTTGAAGCTGTCGAGGCCGAGGGTGAGCGCGTAATCGGCCTCCACCCCCAATGTCACCG
Source organism: Candidatus Azotimanducaceae bacterium (assembly GCA_965203685.1). Taxonomy (GTDB): domain Bacteria; phylum Pseudomonadota; class Gammaproteobacteria; order Pseudomonadales; family Azotimanducaceae; genus VXYL01. Next base: position 975,410 of record OZ241908.1, on the reverse strand, counting down.
CCCCCGCCGCGGCGGAGTTCCAAGTCATGCGTGCCCGGGCGGTAGACGCCTTCGCATCCTTGCCGAAGTAGGCTTGGTCGACCTCTTCGAACCGGTAGCGGAAACCCAGTGAAGCCTTGCCGTCAGCAATCGCTTGGCGGAGATCCGCCGACGCAGGTCGGGACGGCAAGGCAACCAAGGCGGCGACAACGAGTGCGGCGATGGCGTAGCGGGTCACGGCATTCGTCTCCTTGGTACGGCGCGGTCCGTCCGATCCAATCCAAGCCGTATTGTAGTCGAACGACCACCGGCTATTATCGCCCCCCAACAACAACTTAGCGGGGCTCCCACTCGTGCCAGAACAACCCAGCGCACTCGGAGAACTGCGCTTGCTCGACCTCACGGACGAACGGGCGATCTACGGTGCCAAGCTCTTGGCCGACCTCGGGGCCGATGTCGTACGGCCTGAACCACCCGACGGCGATCCGCTGCGGATGCGCGGGCCGCATGTCGGCAACGTGGCGCCGAGTTCCCTCTGGTACGCCTTTTTCGCGTCCAACCGCACCACCGTTCGCCTCGACCCGTCAACGCCCGAGGGCAAGGACGAACTCGCGAGGCTGGTCGAGCGCGCAGACGTAGTCCTGGCCTGCGATGGCGCGTTCGGCGTCCAGGAAGCCGCCCTCGCCGACGCGCTTACCCGGCGACCCGAATTGGTCGTGATCGACACGTCGTCCTTCGGACCCGACGGGCCCTGGCGCGACTACCTTGCGCCCGACCTAGTCGCCGGCGCACTCGGCGGCGCGGTCGCGACCACGGGAGACGCAGACACGCCACCGCTCAAGACGTTCGGCGAACTGAACTTCGTCCTCTCGGGGACCTATACCGCGGTCGCGGCACTGGCGGCCGTCAACCGGGTTCGCACAACGGGCGCCGGACAACGTGGCCACGTCCCGGTCCACGAGTGCATAGCCTCTTGTCTCGAACACGTCCTGATGTGGTACTGGTACCACGAGCGGTTGCCGAACGCCGCAGGGGCCGCCTTGGAGCGGCGCGGCAGCCTGCATTGGTCCAACGCCTACGTGGTCATGCCCGCGCAGGGCGGCACGATCATGGTTACGCCCACGCCGTCCATCGACAACCAGCTTGTGTGGCTGGTCGAAGAGGACGCGCACGAGGATCTGCTGGACCCGGAGTACCAGGAACCGCAGAACCGCCGGGCGTTCATCCGCCGGCTGATGGCGGTATTGCGCGCATGGGTGGCGAAGCGCGATGTCGAGGAACTGTTCTTCGAGGCGCAGGCCCACCATGCGCCATACGGCTGGGTGCTGCCGGTCGACAAGGTGGCTGAAAACCCACAACTCGAGGCCCGCAACTGGTGGACCGACTACCAGGTCGATGGTCGCGACGTCCGTGGACCGGGCACGCCCTATCGTCTGAGCGCCACGCCCTGGTCGTTGAATCCGCCCCGGGACGATCGCGAACCGTGGACCGAGCCCAAGCGACCCCAACCGGGATCACCCTCGGACGCCCGACCCGACGCACGCCCACTCGAAGGATTGCGCATCCTCGACTTCACGCACGTCCTCGCCGGCCCGTTCGCCACCCGCATCCTCGGCGACCTCGGCGCCGACGTGGTCAAGGTCAACTCGACGGCCAGGGCCGGTCCCAACGGACCGGACAGCACGTACTACATCATGTGGAATCGGAACAAGCGTGGGCTCGCACTGGACATGTCACGGCCCGAGAGTCGCGACATCTGCCGACGCCTCGCCGAAAAAGCCGACGTCGTCATCGACAACTTCTCAGTGGGCGTCCTCGACCGCTGGGGGGTCGGTTACGACGACGTCCATTCCGCCAACCCGAAGGTCATCTACGTGCAGATGTCCGGGATGGGCGACGGCGGACCATGGTCGAACTTCGTCACCTATGCACCGACCATTCACGCCCTCGCCGGGCTGACCTACCTCACCGGCGTCCCGGGACGCCAGGACATCGGGATCGGCTTCTCATACAACGACCACTGCGCGGGGCTGCACGGGGCTTGCGCCATCCTCGCCGCCATCGAGGCACGGCGACACACCGGCCGAGGTCAACGCATCGACATGTCCCAGTTCGAGGTGGGCGTCAACCTCCTCGGCCCCACCTTGCTCGACTACTTCGCCAACGGCCGCGCCGCGGAACCGTCCGGCAACCGCCTGCCTTACGACGTCGCGGCACCCCACAACTGCTACCCGTGCGCGGGCGCCGCATCCGAGGCGGTCGCGGACGAACGCTGGGTCGCCATCGCCTGCCTGTCCGACGCCCAGTGGCGGGCGCTCCGAGCGGTCATGGGCAACCCCGGGTGGGCGCACGACCAAGCGCTGGAGACCGCAACAGGCCGTGCCGCCGACCCGGACCTCGACGCGCGGATCGCCGAGTGGACGCGGACATTGACGGCAACCGAGGTCATGGGCCGATGCCAGGATGCCGGCGTGCCCGCGGGCGTCGTGCAGACCGGCGCGGACTTGGGTGATCACGACCCGCAACTCCGCAACAGCGGCTTCCTGGCCGAGTTCGACGAGCCGCACCCCGGACCGGGCACAGTCTTCGTGGATCGACTGCCTATCTACTACGAAGCCACGCCCTGCAACATCTACCGGCGCGCGCGGCGGATCGGCGAAGACAACGCCGCCGTGCTGGCCGACTGGCTCGAACTGTCGGCAGCCGAAGTACGCCGGGGCGAGGAGGATGGCTTCCTAGCGTAGGGCGGTGGGGGTAGGCGCTCCGTACCCGGACGTCCGCGTCCGCCGAAGCGTGGTTCGGGTCAGAGTATCCAGAGCCAGAAGACGATCACGGTGGGCACGATGCCGAGGAGCGGCAGCGCAATCCCGTACTTGAGCAGTTTCCACCACCCACGCTCCAGTCGGATGCCTCCGGCTACGGTGTAGTACCTTTCGAACATCGTGCGCTCCTAAATCAGGCCAACCGTATCGAGCGCGACCACGATCGCGGCGGCGACGCCCGCGGCAGTGAGAACCAGCTTCACCCCGTCAATGGTGTTGCTGCGATCCATGCGCTTCGTTTTAAGCCCGCAGCTTCGAGATCTCGACTTCAATCCGTCCGAGTTCCAGTTCCTTCAGCTTCTCTTCAGTATCCACCCAAACGCGTCCGCGCGCTAGCGCACGTGCAGATCGACGATGAGACGTTTGCCGAGCAGATGCAGCGCCGCCTCGACTTGATCGACGTGGGAACGATGGCCAAGATCCACCAGCCGGCGCACGGTGCCTTCCACCGTGTCGAGACGCTGCGCAAGCGCGACGTTGGAGATGTTCTGATCGCGCATGGTCTGATACAGCGCCGTTTTCGCCGCGATCAGGATCGGTAGGTCCACCAAGTCGCGCAGGCGGCCAGCGGACGGTCGCGGCATGTCGCGATGGTCGCGGGCGTGCCCGTGCAACGATGCAACCAGCGCGACACGAGCGGCATCGATGGCATGGCGACGGTTTCCGGCTCGGGCCGACAGATCCGGGAGATCCGTAAAGGTGGCCACCACAACGCCGTTGCGGGTTCGTATTTTTGCGGGATATGCGAGTCTCATGCCCGGCAGTTTGACTTCTCTTATGATCGCGCGTCGTTAGGACATCGGCTCGCCAACACGTAAGAGAAGGCTTAAATTGGCGTAAGCCTTTGGCCATGCCGACATGGGACAGTCGCCAACACCGGTGTAGGAAATCGCCCACGAGCGACGTAGGAAAAGCCCCCAAGACGCCCGGCTGTACAGTAACAACCTATTGATTTAATTTACTTTACTTGAACTCAGGAGAAGAAGCGCCTTGACCCTGCGCATCGGCGTTCTAGACCAGTCACCCATCGGCCGCGGCGAAGATGCGGCCGATGCCATAGCCCATACCACGGCGCTGGCGAAGCGCTGCGAGGAACTCGGCTATCACCGTTACTGGGTTGCCGAGCACCACGCATCCGATACGTTGGCGAGTTCCTCGCCGGAGATCCTGATTACGCGCCTGGCCGCCGAGACGAACCACATGCGCATCGGTTCCGGCGGCGTGATGCTCTCCCACTATTCGCCGTTCAAGGTCGCGGAGAACTTCCGGCTGCTCGAGGTCCTCTATCCCGGTCGCATCGACCTAGGGGTTGGCCGCGCACCAGGTAGCGACGGCCTGACGGCCGCAGCGCTCGCCTACGGCAATCCGCTCGGCATCGAGTACTACCCCGCCAAGGTCAAGGACCTGATCGCCTTCGTGAACGGCCGCGAGCCACTCACCGAGGCCTTCCGCAATCTCAAGGCGACGCCGAAGACGCCGACGGCCCCGGAGGTGTGGATGCTCGGCTCAAGTTTCGACAGCGCCGCCTACGCCGCGCGCTTCGGGCTCGCCTACTCGCATGCCCACTTCATCGCGCCGCAACCGGCCGTCGAGGCCCTCCAGCAATACCGTCGCCTGTTCGCGCCGGAACACCTTGCAGCGCCCTACTCCTCCATCGGTGTTTTCGCCGTGGTCGCCGACGACCCGGAGAAGGCCGAGATCTTCCGCCGCTTGCGCGAACTGCAGCGGCTTCGCCGCGACCGCGGACAGCGCGGACCGCCGCCCACGTTGGAGGAAGCGGCCGCGCACCCGTTCACCGACGAGGAACTTGAAGGGATGCGCAGCAAGCGCTCTCGGCAGATTGTCGGCACGCCGGACGAGGTCAAGGCCGGCATCGACGATCTGGTCCGCGAGTCGGGCGCGGACGAAGTGATCGTCCTGACCATCACGCCGAGCTTCGAGGACCGGCTGCGGTCGTACGAACTCCTCGCAGCAGCCTACGGCCTGAACGGCTGATCACCGCCTTTCGGCAACACCACGCGGAAATACTCCTCGTGGGCCTCGAAATGCGGTTCCGCGCCGTTCTGCTCTCGCATCAACGGCACCACCTGGCGCCGGATGCCCATGCCACGGTCGTCCATCAGCCCGTAGTCCCGCAGGATGCGAACCATGTTGCTGTTGCGCGGCGACTGTTGCCCCGCGAGTACCTTCTCGATCGTCATGCCGTTCGGCAACGCGCCCGGACTCGTCACTTCCATGCGGTCGCCGAAAACCACGAGCCGGACGTCGTTCTGACGCGTCCAGTCCCGATGCGCGTAGGCGTTGACCAGGAGTTCGCGAATCACGGCCTGTGGATAGTCCCAGAACCGCTTGCGCGTCATTCCGTCGAGCCGCTCCTGGGAAATGTGCGGTTGCAGATAGGCAAGCGCGCGGTCCGGCAGCGACTGTTCGACGAAGCGCCCCGGCTTCTGCTCGCCGAGGCCCACGAAGGGGATGTCCAGCACTTCATCCAGCAAGGCGTCGTACTCCGCGTGCAAACCCCGGTACACGATCAGACGCAAGCCGGCCTGCGGCAGGCGGCGACGCGGCACGAGTGCGAATAGCGCATAGGCGGCATAGGAGCAACACGGTGCCTCGTCGCCGTTCGTCGGAACGAGCAGATCTCGGTGTCCAAGCTTGGTTGCCCAGTCCGTCACGGTCTCTTCGCCCATTAACTCAACGAAATATTCGTCGAGGCGGCGCTGATCCAGTTCGCCCATCGTGCTGCCGTGGATGGGCAATCGCTCGACGGACAGCAGGCCTCCGATCTGGAACAGCCGCGCCATCTGTTCGCGCGTCGCGCGTTGGCAGGTATTGCCGAGCCTCAGGTAGTAGTCGAGCCGATGGCGCTGCTGCACGGCATAGGGCTTGGCCGCGCCCGTCGGAACGGCGACAACGGCAACCACGCCATCTGGGGTGTGCACCTCCTCGTAGTCCGGCACAAGGCGCGGAACGACATGGCGCGATACAACCACATCCATCAGCCACTCTTGCCAATTCGGCCGTTGAAGACCCGACACCGAGCCGTCTTCCTCCACACCAACGAGGATGGTGCCGCCGTTCATGTTGCCGAAAGAGACTATCTCGCGGGCAAGTTGCTCCGGACGCAGCTCGTCGCGCTTGAACTCGATCTTGGCTCCTTCACCGATGTCGATCAGCCGCTGCAACTCGCTATAGAGCATGACACTGGTTGGCAGGTTGTTTGCGCCGAATACTACCCCTTCGCCTTCGGGTAGACCTTCGACCTTCGCGCTCACCGCGATGGTCTCCGAGTTCACGGCTATACTCCGCTGTCACGGAGTTGACACGTGGGACGAGTGTGGCCAAGCGATACCGCGCCGACGTCCTGATCATTGGCAGCGGCGCCGCGGGATTGGCGACCGCGCTGCACCTGGCCGACCGCGCCAAGGTGACCGTTCTGTCCAAAGACGCCTTGCGCGGCGGCTCGACCAACCGCGCACAAGGCGGTGTCGCGGCGGTCACGGCACCCGACGACAGCGTCGAGGCGCACGTCGCGGACACCATGGCCGCGGGTGCCGGACTGTGCGTGGAGTCCGCCGTGCGCATGACCGTCGCCAAGGCACCACAGGCGATCGAGCACGTCGTAGGCCTTGGGCTTGAGTTTGACCGCGATGGCAACGCACCGCACCTCACGCGCGAGGGCGGGCACAGTCACCGGCGCGTGCTCCACGTGGCTGACGCGACCGGGGCCGCCATCGCGCGCACGCTGATCGACCGAGCGTCGCAGCACCCGAACATCGACATCGTGAGCGGTCGCGTGGCGATCGACCTGATCACCGCCGCCAAGCTCGGCGAGCGCACCAATCGGACCCTGGGAGCTTTCGTCTACGACATCGAAGCCGACGCCGTCGACGTATTCGAAGCCGACTTCGTCGTGCTGGCCACCGGCGGGGCGAGCAAGGCCTACCTCTATACGAGCAACCCCGACGGGGCCACCGGCGACGGCATCGCCATGGCCTGGCGGGCCGGCTGCCGGGTCGCAAACATGGAGTTCAACCAGTTCCACCCGACCTGCCTCTACCACCCGGCGTCGGCGCAAGAGCCGGGGTCGGGCTCGTTCCTGATCTCCGAGGCCGTTCGCGGCGAAGGCGGCCGCCTGCTGCTGCCGGACGGCAGCCGTTTCATCCACAGGTTCGACAAGCGCGCCGAGTTGGCGTCGAGGGACATCGTGGCGCGCGCCATCGACCACGAGATGAAGCGCCTCGGTGCCGACTGCGTCTACCTGGACATCAGCCACAAAAGCGCGGACTTCATCACCAAGCACTTCCCGACGATCCACGGGCGCTGTCTCGAACTGGGCATCGACATCACCAAGGAGCCCATCCCCGTCGTCCCCGCAGCGCACTACACGTGCGGCGGGGTCATCGTCGACCTCAACAGCCGGACGGACGTCCCCGGCCTATACGCCGTAGGCGAGACCGCCTACACCGGTCTGCACGGCGCCAACCGGCTGGCAAGCAACTCGCTTCTCGAGTGCCTCGTTTTCGCCGAAGCTGCGGCCAAGGACATCCGGTCTGCCCGTGGCAGCGCGCCGCGACCCGTCGGTCCGGTGCCGCCCGACTGGGACGAGAGCCAGGTGTCGGACTCGGACGAGCAGGTGGTTCTGAACCACAACTGGACGGAACTGCGGCGCGCCATGTGGGACTACGTCGGCATCGTGCGCACCAACAAGCGCCTAGAACGCGCCGAGCGCCGCATCGACCTTTTGAGGCGCGAGATCCACGACTACTACGCCCGACACCGGGTCAGCGCCGACCTGATCGAGTTGCGCAACCTTGTCCACGTCGCCGCGCTGATCGTGCGCTCCGCCGCCATGCGCAAGGAAAGCCGCGGCCTGCACTACACCCTGGACTACCCGCAGCCCCTTCCCAATCCGCAACCGAGCATCGTCTTCCCCGCCGCCGATCCGCTGGACGTCCTTCAACCGTTCCCCGCACGTCCGAGCAGGGCGCGCCGCAACCTGGCGAACCGGTCGGCATCGTAGCGTCCCGAACGCAGCATCAGGATGCGGCGACTGGTCCGAACCACAACCCAGTTCGCTGTCATCCACGGACCCCCGCGGAGCTTTGCTGGCTTGCCGTCGGGGGCGAAGAGCACGGCGGTCTCTTCCACCAGGGCAAAGCGCCACACCTCGCCGCGAGCGAAGACGTGCACGTGGTAAAGGAGCGACAGGCCAACCACTATGAGCGGCCAGGCGCCGAGGAAGTGGGACCACGGCACCGCCACGAGCGCGTGGATCGCAACCACTGCGCTCAGCCACTCCCAACCCGGCGACCACAGCATTTCGGTGTCGTCGTGGTGGGGATCCATCAGCGATTGAACGCAACGACCGCTGCCACAATCTCTGCGAACCGCGGCTCGGGGGTGGCACGAGCCCGCAGCCAATCGAGCAGCACCCAGTCGTCCTCGCCCAGAAGCTCCCGGTAGGCCTGCTGCTGTGCCTTGTCCAAGTGCGGGTAGCGGGTTCGCGCGAAGTCCACGAGCAGGAGGTCGAGTTCGAGCATGCCGCGGCGGGAGCGCCACAGCACGCGCTCCAAGTCGCGGCCATCCATACAGCAATGATGCCGTCAACGCGCCACCGGGGCGCGCCTTTCGCTAGACTTGCCACATGGCAGCCGTCAAGCAGTTTGCCAGCCTCGACTTCATCGGGCCGGACGCGTCCTCCTTCCTGCAGGGCTACCTGACTGCGGACCTCGATGCACTCGAAACGCACCGTGGCTTGCCCATGGCCCTCTGCAACATCAAGGGACGTGCCGTCGCCAGCGGCTGGGCCTTCGGCGAGCCCAGCCACGTGCGCCTGATCGCGCACGAGAGCGTCGTGGCCGACATCAACGGCGAACTGGGCAAGTACCTGCTGTTCGCGAAGTCCAAGCTGGCCGACGCCCCCGGCGGGCTGCGGTTCGCCCCAGAACCCGTTGGGCCAGGCGCCGTCGAGTTGCCCGCTACAGGGTATTGGCTACACGCCGACGCGGATGTCGACGAAGGCCACGACGCGTTCGCCAACGCATGTGTCGAAGCAGGCTTCGTCGTGGTTTCGAAGCCGGTGTCGCAGACCTTCCTGCCGCAGATGATCGGGCTGACCGACGTTGGCGCCGTGAGTTTCTCGAAGGGGTGCTACCTCGGGCAGGAAGTGGTCGCGCGCGCCCAGCACCGGGGCGAGGTGAAGCGGAGGCTGCGGCGCTACCGGTTCGACGGTTCGCCACCCGTTGCGGGCGATGACGTGGTGCAGGAGGGCGCCAAGGTCGGCACTGTCACAGCGGTCGGCGCGGGCGTCGCGCTGGCCTGCACGCGCAGCGATACGACGCCGGCCACCGCGTCAGGCGTGTCCCTCGTCAGCGCAGACTGATCGTCATATTGGCGTCGGGCCGCGCCCCTTCCTCGTCGAACCAGCGCGCCGTGACCGTCTTGGTCTCCGTGTAGAAGCGCACGGCCTGCTTGCCGTAGGCATGCAGATCGCCGAAGAACGAGTTCTTCCAGCCGGTAAACGAGAAGAACGGCAGCGGCACGGGGATCGGGATGTTGATGCCGACCTGGCCGACCTGCACGTCGTGCTGGAAACGGCGCGCCGCGCCCCCGCTGGACGTGAAGATCGACACGCCGTTGCCGAACGGGTTGGCGTTGATCAGGTCGATGGCGTCGCCGAGGGTCGCCACCGGCGTGGTCACAAGCACGGGGCCAAAGATCTCGTCCGTGTAGATCGACATGGTCGGCTCGACGTCGGCGAATAGCGTCGGTCCGACCCAGTTGCCGTCCGGGTACCCCGCCACAGCGCAGTCGCTGCCGTCGAGCACGCAACGGGCGCCCTCCGCCTTGCCCTTCTCGATGTAGCCCAGGATCCGGTCGCGGGATGCGCGACTGATCTGCGCCCCGTACCCGGCCTCGCCGTCGTTCCACGGTCCCGGTCGTACCGCCGCCATTGCGGCCTTGATGTCTGGGAGCCAATCCGCAGCCTCGCCGACCAGCACCGCGGCGCTGATGGCCATGCACCGCTGCCCGGCGGCTCCGCACACCGCACCCACTAGGCTCGCGATCGCCTGGTCCTTGTCGGCGTCCGGCAGGATCACGAGATGGTTCTTCGCGCCAGCCAGGGCCTGCACGCGCTTATCGTTGGCCGCCGCCTTGTGATAGACGTACCGGGCGACCGCCACCGAGCCGACAAAGCTGACCGCGCGGATGCCGGGATGCTCGAGCATCGCGTCCACCTGGTCCTTGCCGCCGTGTACGACTTGCACCAAGCCGTCCGGAGCGCCGGCCTCGGCGAGGAGTTCCATCAACCGGTTCGGCGTCATCGGATCCTGCTCAGACGGTTTCAGGATGAACGCATTGCCGCAGGCGACGGCGATCGGGTACATCCACAGCGGCACCATGGCCGGGAAATTGAACGGCGTGATACCGCCACAGACCCCGAGCGGCTGCACCAAGCTGTACGTGTCGATGCCGCGGGCGACGTTCTCGACGGTCTCGCCCATGCCGAGCGAGGCCACGCTGCAGGCATGTTCGACCACCTCGATGCCGCGCCAGACTTCGCCCATCGCGTCATCGAAGATCTTGCCGGTCTCCCGACTTAAACCTCCGGCGATGTCCTCCTGGTGCCGCTTCAGCAGTTCCTGGTAGGCGAAGAGCACGCGGGCGCGTTCCGGCACCGGGGTCTCGCGCCAGCCCTCGAAGGCAGCCTGCGCGCCCTGGACGGCGCGGTCCATCTCCGCGCCAGTCGCGAACGGAACCTCGCAGAGCACTTCCTGGGTGGCGGGGTCGGTAACCGGGATTCCGTCCGCCTCGCTGTCGACGAACTCTCCGTCGATGAATAGCTTGAGTTTCTCCATAGGTTGAGCAGTTTGGCGCAAAGGAGCCGTGGCGGGCAAGGATTGGCGTACGCGAGGTGCGCGGACGTCCTCGTCCGCATTAGGCGACGGTGCCCCAAAGTGCGGGCGTGGACGCCCACGTAATCGGCGGTCAGGCCACCTCGAACCAGTTGATCGGCAGGATGCCGTGTTCCACCAAGTACTTGTTGGCCCGGGAGAAATGTCGGCAACCGAAGAAACCGCGGTGTGCCGATAGCGGCGACGGGTGCGGTGCGCTCAGCACGAGGTGCCGGCGATCATCGACGACGGCACCCTTCTTCTGCGCATAGCTGCCCCAGAGCATGAAGACGACGTGCTCCCGCTCCCGGTTGATGGTCTCGACAACGCGGTCCGTGAACGTCTCCCAGCCGCGGCCCTGGTGCGAGCCCGCGCGTCCGGCAGCCACCGTCAGGACGGCGTTCAACAACAGCACGCCTTGGCGTGCCCACGGCTCCAGACAAGCGCGGCCTGCGGGAATCGCACCATCGTGCCGGCCGAAGGGCACGCTCTCGTCGACCATGTCCGTGTTGATCTCCTCGAAGATGTTGACCAGCGACGGTGGCGCGGCGACACCGGGGAGGACCGAAAAACACAAGCCATGCGCCTGGTTCGGCCCGTGGTAGGGGTCCTGGCCGATGATCACGACCTTGACGTTGGTGAGCGGCGTCGCGTCCAAGGCCGCGAAGATTCTGTCGCCCTTCGGGTAGATCACCTTCCTGGCTTGACGCTCCGCGACGAGGAAGGCGCGCAGCTTTTTCATGTAGCCGGCCTCGAACTCGTCCACGAGTGCATCCTTCCAGGACGCCTCGAGACGGACGCGGTCGGCGGCACTCATGGTGCCCTGTCCGGCCCGGCCGGCCGCATCTGGGGGAACAGTACGACGTCGCGAATGGTGGTGCGGTTGGTGAGCAGCATCGCCAAGCGGTCGACACCGATGCCCTCGCCCGCCGTCGGGGGCATGCCGTACTCAAGCGCGGTGACGAAGTCCTGGTCGTAGTGCATGGCCTCAAGATCGCCGCGACTCTTGAGCGCCGCCTGGGCACGGAAGCGCTCCGCCTGGTCATCCGGGTCGTTCAACTCGCTGAACCCGTTTGCGACTTCGCGGCCTGCGACGAACAGTTCGAACCGGTCCGTCAGCCGTGGATCGTCCGCGCTGCGGCGGGCCAGCGGCGACACCTCCGCGGGATACTGCGTGATGAAGGTCGGCTGCACGAGGTTTTCCTCCACGCGCGCCTCGAAGACCTCCATCAACAGCCGTCCCCACTGCCAATGGGGTTCCACGGGGATGTTCAGCCCTCGAGCGAGCGCCGCGAGCGCCTCGGGGTCCGCGACCTCTGACGGCGTCTTGCCCGTGGCATCGCTCACCGCTTCCGCCATGGTTCGACGCGCGAACTGGCGGAAATCCAGTTCGGAATCGCCGAACGGCAGCACCCGCGCGCCCACGATCTCGTCGAGAAGCGAAACCAGCAACTCCTCGGTCAGGTCCATCAGGTCACGGTAGTCGGCAAACGCCTGGTAGAACTCCACCGTCGTGAATTCCGGGTTGTGGCGCGGCGACAGCCCCTCGTTGCGGAAGCAGCGGTTGATCTCGTAGACGCGCTCGAAGCCGCCGATCACGAGTCGCTTGAGGTACAACTCCGGCGCCACGCGCAGGTACAAGTCCACGTCGAGGGCGTTGTGGTGGGTGACGAACGGCCGGGCCGTAGCGCCCCCTGGAATGGGATGCATCATCGGCGTCTCGACTTCGAGGAAGCCGCGCTCGTCGAAGAAACGCCGCATCAAGGCCACGAGCCGGGCGCGCACGCGGAACACTTCGCGTGACTCCCCGTTGACCATGAGGTCGAGGTAGCGCTGGCGGTATCGAGTCTCCTGGTCGGCCAAGCCGTGATACTTCTCCGGCAATGGCCTGACCGACTTGGCCAACAGGTGGACGGCGCTCGCCTGGACGGTGAGTTCGCCCTTGTTGGTCTTCATCAGCGTGCCCTCGACGCCGACGATGTCGCCTAAGTCCCACAGGTCCTTGAACGCCTGGTAGTCCTCGGCACCGACGTCGTCCCGCCGCAGGTAGCACTGGATGCGTCCGCTCGGATCCTCCAACGTCAGGAAGCTGGCCTTGCCCATGACGCGGCGCAGCATGACCCGGCCGGCGACCACCGCCCGCACGGAGGCGGCCTCCAGCGCATCCTTCGTGGCGTCGGCATAACGATGGTGCAGATCCGACGTCGTGTCCTCGCGGCGGAAGGCGTTCGGGTACGCCTCGCCCAAGTCCCGCAGCGCGGCGAGCTTGCGGCGGCGGTGGCCAACGACGTCCGACTCGTTCTCGACTTCCTTCATAGCCCCGCCTTGAGTCCCGCTTCCATGAATTCGTCCAAGTCGCCGTCGAGCACGTTCCCAGGGTCGAAACGCTCCACCTCGGTGCGCAGATCCTTGACTCGACTCTGGTCGAGAACGTACGACCGGATCTGGCTCCCCCAGCCGATGTCCGCCTTGGCATCTTCGATGGCCTGCTGCTCGGCGCGCCGTTTGGCCAACTCCAATTCGTGCAACTTGGCCCGCAACTGCTTGTAGGCACGATCGCGGTTCTGGTGCTGCGACCGCTCGCTCTGGCACTGTACGACCACGCCCGTCGGCAGGTGCGTCAAGCGAACCGCGGAGTCCGTGCGGTTGACGTGCTGCCCGCCCGCACCGCTCGCGCGGTAGGTGTCCGTGCGCACGTCGCTCGGATCGATGTCGATCACGATGCTGTCGTCGATCTCCGCGGAGACGAAGACCGATGCGAACGAGGTGTGGCGGCGGTTCCCGGAGTCGAAAGGCGACTTGCGCACTAGGCGGTGAACGCCGGTTTCCGTGCGTAGCCAGCCGTAGGCGTACTCGCCGCCGAACTGCACGGTCGCGCTCTTGATGCCAGCCACCTCGCCGGGCGATGCCTCGATCAGTTCCGCCGAAAACCCGCGCTTCTCACCCCAGCGCAGGTACATGCGTAGGAGCATCTCCGCCCAGTCCTGGGCTTCCGTCCCGCCGGACCCCGCCTGCACTTCGAGAAACGCGTTGGCCTCGTCCTGGTCACCGTTGAACATGCGCCGGAACTCGAGGTCGGCGACGATGACGTCCGCGGCGTTGATTTCCGATTCGATGTCGTCTAGCGCATCCGGATCCCGCTCCGCGACCGCCAGTTCAGCGAGTTCGGCAAGGTCCTTGAGATTCGCGGTGACCGTGGCGAGCCCATGGACCACCGCGTTCAAGGCCGTCTGTTCTCGACCGAGCGCCTGGGCACGCTCCGGCTGGTCCCATAGGGCGGGTTCCGCTAGCTCGCGCTCGACCTCTTCCAAGCGTTCCTTCTTGGCGTCGTAGTCAAAGGTACCCCCGTAACGCGTCGGCACGTCCGGACAGGGCCTTCAAAGAGTCGCGGATCGAGGTGATTTCGGCCATGGCAGATTGACGAGGAGAACGCGGCGAGACGCCGTAAGGCGCGATTCTAAGCGAACCGTGCCCTAGTTGGGCGGATTCCGCGAACGTAACGACAGGCAACCCGCGCCGTCCCCCGCGATGTCCTCCGGAGGACAGAACGTCGAGTTGTTCGCGTGGTCCCAATGAACGAAGACCCCGCCCGACGGGCGCCCCTGATCGGACGCGAACTGCGAGCCGGGTTGCATGACCCAATGCACGTCGCCACGAGGCTTGCTTCCGACTAGGCGCTCCACCCGGTCGCCCGGGTGAACGATCCGGCCTGTCCGGTAGCGCAGCATCGAGTCGGCCTCGGCGGCTCGACAGCAGAAGAACAGGCGGGCGGGAGCGACGATCATGTCCGGCGCCATGAAGCACCGAGTCGGGTCGTCGCCCCACTCGATGCCTACGCCGCCGTCCGGGTGCCCGGCGTTCGCAGCCTCGACCGACTTCGGTTGCAGAACCTCGACCACCCTTCCCACGCGCTCGCCGCCGCTGAACCTCGTCTCCCGTGGTTCGTCCGGCGCGTTCGGCTGCATGACCACGTCGCCCTTCTCGATCGAATGCGCGCTCCGGTAGAGCAGCGGGACTTCGCTCGGCACGAACCCCGTGTCGCGTCCGACGAACCACAGAACGCCGGGTTGGAGGATGACCCCGGGCGACATGAAGGTAAGGCCCATCAGCTTCCCCTGCCACTTGACGTAGATGCCGCCACCCGGGAACCCGTCGCGGTGCGCCTCGGGCGAACCCGGCGCCAGCACTTCGACCACTAGGCCGTGCAGGTTGCCGTTGACCGGCTCCATGACCTCGTCGCCTACGCGGATGGCTTCGCCGGATTCGTAGAAAAGCATCGGTCAGCAGCCTTCGATCCCGCCGACCATGTCATGGCGCTTGAAGCTGAGGTTCCCGGTCCCCACGTTGACGACCCGACCTGCATGCCGTCGAAGATCGACTGCGGATTCGGGAACAGGACGTTGAGTCGGCACCTCGGCCCTCGAACCAGTCGAACGGCGAGTGATCAAATGTCCCAGACGTCGTCGGACCGGCTTGCCTCGAAGGCATCTATGTCGGTCAGCGCGAGAATGTCCTCGACGAGCAGGCGAGTGCCAGCCACGATCGACAGGGGCTTGTTCTGCGGCATGGTGACGCACCAGCGACGATCTTCGGGCCAGAACACCGACGGCGGATGGTAGTGAGCCTTGATCGGGCCGAAGTCCGACAGCCAGTGCTCGATCCCATCGAGGCTCCCTCGGTAGAGCAGGACTTGACCCGGCGATCCGTGTGCCGCGGCAGCCGCGGTCATGTCGCGCTGCACGCGCCGTGCCCGGTCGCGAGCCTGTAGGGCACGTACCATCGACTTGACGGACCCGTAAGCGTGACTTAACCCGCCTTTCGGCCTCACCACGCTGCGGAGCCTGGAACCTGCTGCAGGTTCGGCTCGATACGTGACCATGCCGCCAAAGGTCGGGAGTTGGACTTCCCAGAACCGCAGAGGCATGTCATGTCCTCCGGTGTGTGCCTGCGCAGCACGCCGATCAGAGGGCGAATCAGCGGCGGCGCTCCCATCGCTGAGTCGATTGGTGATCCGAGGGGTGGCCCGCTGCCAGGGGGACGCCTGAGCCGAGCAGCCTCGGATCTGCGGATCGGCTTGCACCAATAACCGGGTTCGGCTTCGGAGTCGGGCGGGTCGTGGAACGACCCTTCCGTGTGCGGTGGGACCTCGGCCCAATAGGGATGGGGGAGGTGGACGTAAGCTTCGTATCCGGCTGGTACGATCTCTCCAACGCTGTTTAGCGAGCCCCCCAATGCGTCGAGGAACCAGCTACCCACGGCGAAATCGGTTGGAGAGAAACCGGGTGGCATTTCCCCGGCAATGCCGGGGTCGTAGTCGTGTGGGAAGCCAGGCTGCATGACGCACTATGTCGATGGCCGCGACAGTCTCGTCATTCAGATGCCGCGAAACCCAGTCTCGAACCGCAAGAACACCCGGCGGCCGCGGGGATCGGCCGAACGCGGGTCGTAGCTACCCGCGATGTTCACGTACGGGGGCGCGGTACCCGCAATGTTGACGACCCCGAACGCAACGCGCGTTCGACCGCCTCCCCACAGGTCCACGCCGATGTTCGCATCGATGGTGGTGAACGCGTCGATCGCCCGCCCCCGGTCGTCCTCGTAGTCGCCGATGTGTCGGAGAAGGATGTTGGCGTCGGCCCGTCCCCGGGAAAGGCCAACGCCCGCCACGGCCTTGAACGCCTGGGTCGGCGCGCCGACGTTCGCGCGATTGAGGCGACCTAGGCCGTCGCTGACCACGCCGGCGTTGGTGACGTCGTAGGCCAGCAACACGGTGCCGTCGAAGAATGCGCGCAGCGTGCCCAAGCCTGAGTCGAAGCGGCCACGGGCGGCGATGTCTATGCCGCGCACGTCGATGGCGTCGGCGTTGATGAACGCGACGTTGACGATGGAGATGGTCCCGGCCGACGTGCGTTCGACACGGGCGTCGAAGGGGTCGGCGTTGACGATGGCCTGGGCGTTGTCCTTGCGCAAAACGTCCTCGAAGGCGTAGTCGAAATAGTCGACGGACAACGCGACGTCGGTGCGCGGCTGCCACGTGGCGCCGAGGTTGATGGCACGCGACGTTTCCGGCTGCAGGTTGGCATCGCCCACAGTGCGGCGCCCGGCGAAGGTCGTCGAACCGTCGTGGTCGGTGATGTTGACAAAGTTGGTCTGCACGCCTTGGGTCTGGAACGTCGACGGCGCGCGGAAGGACGTTCCCACCGA
Organism: Candidatus Azotimanducaceae bacterium; assembly: GCA_965203685.1. Lineage (GTDB taxonomy): Bacteria > Pseudomonadota > Gammaproteobacteria > Pseudomonadales > Azotimanducaceae > VXYL01. Next base: position 958,507 of record OZ241908.1, on the reverse strand, counting down.
CGCCCGCAGTGACCATGTTGACGAAGTGGCGGCGAGCACCGTCAACTTGGGGTCAAGCGTGTTGCCGACGCCGTCGCCGTAATCCGCATAGCGCAACGCCCCGGTCACTTCGAGCCAAGGCGAGAACGGCAGGAACACCTCGCCGTACGTCGCGACCACGTCGGTCTCGCCGGCGAAGTTCGGATTGCCGATCAGGAAGGCGAAGCCGTCGTGACGCGTGATCGTGTCGTAGACATAGGTGAGCGTCTGGTCACGCCGCTGGACGCCGAAGGCGAACCCGGCCGGACCGCCGCCAAGGCTACCGAATTGGCCCGTGACGTTGGCATCGAGCACGCCCAGCGTGGACTCGGCATCGCCGACGTAATCGCCAACGATGAACTGTCGTAGTCCGGGATCGTTGTAGGTCGCATCGCCAGGGCGGGCGGCGAATGCCGAACTGAACGGGTTGAAGTACCAGCACGGACCGACCCCCGGCACGGCTAGCACCGCGGCCGTCGGGCTGGTGTCGCAATCCGTGCCACCGAAACCGAGGAGCGCCGCCTGGAAGTTCGCTGCCACGATGTCGCGCGGATTGAGGACGGCGTCGTTTGCCCCATGCACGTACGACAGGCTCCAGCCGCCACCGTTCGACCAGTCCCCTTCGGCGCCGAAAGCCGCGCGCACGGTGTGGTGCTGGTAGTAGTTGATCTCCGTAGGCTGGCCCACGCCGTACGGACGGCCTTGAAAGAAGACGTCTTCGCCGAACACGTTGCCGGGGTGCCGGGCCGGCACCAGGGGCGTATTGAGCACCGGGAAGCTCGGCGACACCTCGCGGCTTATGTCGTTGCGGCCGAAGCCGAGTTCGGCCCAGAGTCGTGCGCCCTGGACCCAATCCCAGTCGAGTCGCGCATAGCCTTGCAGCCGGTCCTCGACGGGCACGGCAGTGATCTGCGGGCCAAAGTCGAAGCGGCAGATCGTGTTGCCGCCGGCAAGGTTCTGCAGCAAACCTCCGTTGGCCGTGCATCCCGGATCGGCCACGGTCGCCCCCGACGAGGGCAGCGTGAAACTGCCAGGGTTGCCGAATCCGCTGGTCGCGGGACGCAGCCAATCCACCTCGCCGAGGACGAGGCCGCTGCGGTCCAAGTAGCTGGCCGCGAGCAGAACCGTACCGGTGTCGCCCACTGGCCCGCCGAAGGCGGCGTCGAGGTTGACGTCGGCCTGGCTGCCGTTGCCGACGCGGGTGCGGTACTCGGCCCGCAGGTCGAGACCGTCGAGGTCGCGTCGGGTGATGAAATTGACGACCCCTGCCACCGCATCCGAGCCGTAAACGGCCGATGCGCCGTCCTTGAGAATCTCGACCCGCTCGACCGCCAGCAATGGTACGAGCCCCGCGAGGTCCACGAAGCTCGAACCGTCGTCGGTCTGCACGGCGGACGACACCTGGCGCTTGCCGTTCAGGAGAACCAGGGTGGACGCCACGCCCAGCCCGCGCAGATTGACGTTCGCGGTGCCGACGGTGAAGTTCTGCGTCAGGTTGTCGGAGTTGTTCTCGGCACCGTTGTCCGTGGGCAGCAAGCCGACGAGGTCCCGAATGTCCTTGGCGGCGTAGCGATCCAGAGTCTCGCCATCGTATTCCGCCAAGGGCGAGGCGAAGTCCGCCTGGCGACCAATGCGGCTGCCGGTCTTGGCGACGACCACGATCTCCTCGATCGTCGCCGTTGACGCCTGCACTTCCCCGCAAGTCCACGCGAAGAACAGGCCGAAGGCCGCGAGCGGCCCTAGACCGCGTAGAGCGCTCATGTCCGTTCCTCCAAGTCGTCGATCTCCAGTTGCAGGGTGTCGGCGTCGCCGTAGTCGTTCACCGCAAGTCGGTAGACCGCCCGCACCTGCTTCGCCGCGATGGGCTCCCGATTGAACGCAATGGCATCGGCGACCCGGCTGTCCCGCCTCAGGACCAGCTTGAGATGCCGCTCTCCGACCACGCGTTGCGCCACGACTTCGAACTCGCCGTGGAACCGCGGCTCCTCGAAGTCCTTCCCCCAAGGGCCGTGGGCCGCGATCAACTGCGCATTGTCGAGAACCAGGTCACCGCCGCCGAGTTCACCATCAACCACGACGATGCCTGCTAGGTCACGCGGCGTGACCCGTTGTGCAACCGCGTCGTTGAACGCGTCTCGGAAGCGCGGCAGGGCCGCCCGCCGGAGGCTCAAGCCCGCTGCCATGGCATGGCCACCGAAGCCTTCGATCAGGTCGGGATATCGCGCCGCGCAGTCCGCGAGAGCGTCGCGAATGTGCAGGCCGGGGATCGAGCGCGCGGACCCTTTCAACACCAAGGGGGCGTTCGGGCCCGCGTCCGCGAACGCGATCGTGGGCTTGTGGTAGCGCTCGCGCAGTCGTCCGGCGACGATGCCGACGACGCCTTGGTGCCAACCCGGCTCGTAGACGCAGATCGCGACCCCTTCCCCGGCGTCGCCGGCTTCGACGGCCAGCTGCGCATCTTCGTTCATGGCCAACTCGATCTCGCGGCGTTCGTCGTTGAGTTCGCTCAGCGTCCAGGCATGGCGGCGCGCTTCGGCGGCATCCTCGGCAAGCAGGCAGCGGATGCCGATGGCCATGTCGCGCAGACGGCCCGCCGCATTGAGCCGCGGTGCGATGGCAAACCCCAAGTCGCTGGCGGTCAGCCTCCCGCCCGCACGCCGCGACGCCTGGATCAGCGCGGCGATCCCAGGTCTCGTCTTGCCGGCGCGGATTCGTCGCAGACCTTGATGGACGAGGATCCGGTTGTTGCGATCCAAGGGGACGACATCGGCCACCGTACCGATCGCCACTAAGTCCAGCCAATCCGCAAGCCGTGGTTCCGCAATACCGGAGCGCTCGAAATACCCCGCACTTCGCAGCCTGCTGCGGATGGCGCCAAGCACGTAGTAGGCGACGCCGACGCCGGCCAGGTTCGGGCTGGGGAAGGACGAGCCGTCAAGATTCGGGTTCACCAAGGCGCACGCTTGCGGCAGCGTATCCCCGGGCAGGTGATGATCCGTCACGACGACGTCCACGCCCTGCGACTGGGCGAGCGCCACCCCGTCCACGCTGGCGGTGCCGTTGTCCACGGTCACGATCACATCCGGCTTGTCCTGGAGCGCCACTTCGACGAACTCGGGCGTCAAGCCGTAGCCGAACTCGAACCGGTTAGGAACTAGGAAGTCCACCCTGTCGGCACGTGCACCAAAGGCTCGCAGCACCGAGACGCACAGGGCCGACGCCGTGGCGCCGTCGGCGTCAAAGTCGCCGGCGATGAGGATTCGTTCGCCATCGACCACCGCCTTGGCGAGGCGTTCCGCCGCAACGTCAATGCCGGGCAGCGTCGCCGGTGGGTGCAGGTCCGCCAAGGTTAGGTCGAGGTCCGCCGCGGTGCGGACCCCGCGCGCCGCCAAGGCTTCCCGCAGGAAGACTGGTATGTCCTCCGGCAGGTCAGCCTCTTGCTTCGGCCTGGTTTCGATCAGCAACTTCGCTCGGCAGTTTCCATGGAATGCGTGTCACTCTGTCGGGAGTGGCGGCGCGAATCAAGCGTATGCTTGGGGAAGCGCGGGCGTCTGCGGCCGCTTTCGTACTACCCGGTGGAGGGATCATGGAAATCACGGCTATTGACACCTTTGTCGTGGACGCCGGTTGGCGGCCGTGGCAGTTCGTCGCCGTGCGGACGGATGCAGGGATCACCGGCTACGGCGAGTGTTCCGACGGCCGGATGCCTTACAGCGTGGTCGGCACGGCCCAGGAATTCGAAACCATCCTGAAGGGCAAGGATCCGCGTCCCGTGGAAGCGCGCTACTGGGACATGTACCGGATGGCGCGCCAGAGTCCTGGCGGCATCGCGGCGAAGGCGATCGCCGGGGTCGAACTGGCGCTCTGGGACATCAAGGCCAAGGCGCTCGGCGTGCCGGTCTACGAACTGTTCGGCGGACCCATGCGCACCCGGCAGCGCGTGTACTGGTCGCACTGTGGCTCGTCACGCGCCGGCAACCACGAGATCATCGGCGTGCCGCCACTCAAGACCTGGCAGGACATCACCGACCTCGGCCACGAGGTCGTCGAGCGCGGCTTCACGGCACTCAAGACCAACATCATCTACCCAGGCGAGGTCGCACGAACCTACCGTGGCGGCTTCGGCGGCGGTGAAGGTACGACCGACGGCACCGTCGACAACGCGATGCTCGACCACATCCGCACCCTGATCGGCACGTTCCGAGACGCCGTGGGCCCGCACGTCGACATCGCCCTCGACCTCAGCTTCAATTTCCGCGTCGAGGCGGCCAAGCGCATCTGTCGAGCCCTCGAGGACATGCGCATGATGTGGGTCGAAGTGGACATGTACGAGCCAAACGGACTGCGCGAAGTGCGCGAGTCAACCAACGTCACGATCTGCTCCGGCGAGAACCTGTTCACCGCCCGCGACTACCGACGCTACTTCGAGGCCCGGTCCATGGACGTGTGCATGGTCGACGTACCCTGGAACGGCTTCGCGAACTCCAAGCGCGTCGCCGAGATGGCCGAGACGTTCGAGATCAACTGCGCGCCGCACAACTACTACAGCCACCTGTCCACGCTGCACTCTCTGCATCTGTGCGCGGTCATCCCGAACGTCCGCATCTGCGAGATCGACATCGACGACGTCCCGTGGAAGGACGATCTCGTCACCGAACGCCTCGTGTTCGACAACGGCCGCGTGTCCATCCCCGAACGGCCGGGGTGGGGCGCGGACCTCAACGAGGAGGTGGCACGAGCGCACGTGTGGGAGCGCGGGCGGCCGCCGGGGTACTCGGCCGGGTCAGTCGGGAGGTAGCGAGGACGGCGCGCGGCGGCCCGGGCTCTTTACGAACGGGCTGATCCGCGGGGTTTGACACCATTACCGCCGACCGAAACATCGCCCTTTTCCACGCCTATGGAACATCGCCCCTTCCAATCTGCTCAGACAACACGACGGGTTGGCGGACAGAGTGTCAGTCGCTGCGGACATGTGCTGACAGACCCGCCCACCGCACGTGAAAAGGGCGATGTTCGGCTCGGCGTCGGTCGGACCGACTCGCCCTTTGAATAGGGCAATGTTTGGATTCGAGTGGCGACGTGGATCTCGTGCAGTATTCAGTTGCCATTGACACACGAACCGTGCGATGCCGAACGTGGCCGGCGAGGGTACGGTCGGACGCTTTGAGGTCGAGGTGGGGTTGCCCACCCCTTGACCACAGCGCCTCTTGGATCGAAGGGGGATCGGCACCATGGACAAGGCGTGGACAACCCCGCCGGCGCTGGGCGACGCGCGGACGTCGTGACGGATTACTCGACCATCGACAGTCGGTTGGGTGTAGTGGCCCGTCAGTCCGAGTGCGAGCCTTGGACGTTGCGCTTCCCGATGTTGCCAGGCCGGACGGTCGCGAAGGTGTTCCGGTCGATGTGCTCGCGCGTCCGGCGCGTCAGCCCCCCGGTACTTCCGCCGGATCCACCAGCCCGATCCGACGCCAGCCCTTCGACAGCAGCCACGTCCGCGGCGCCGCGACCTCCGGCGCACGGTCCGCGTCCGCGAAGCGCCCAGGCGGCGGACCGCGTCCCTTCCAGCCGTCGAACCACAGACCCGAACTCGCGCCGTCCAGAACCACCGGCGGAACCCGTCGGCGACGCTGGCGGTAGTGCTTGCGCGCGTTCAGAAGGACGTACGCCAGCGCCCTCCGCACCTCCGTCGGCGTCCGCTTCAGCACGTGGTGGAAGCGGTCGGCCAGCACCTTGCCACTGCGGGAGAACACCCGGTTCACGCAGCGCGCGAAACGCGCCGCCAGGCTCTTCATGCCGTTCGCCAGGCGCTTGGCGCCCGCCGCCTCCACGATGAAGTGCGCATGGTCGTCCTGGATCGAGTAGTGGATCACCCGGAACCCGGGACGCGTCGCGCACTTGCGCAGCGTCTCCCGGAAGGCGCGCACGAAGCACCCGCGGCGCAGCGGCGGCACGTCGTCGAGGACGCGCAGCGTGATCAGCACTGGGCAGCGCGCCGGGATGGCGCCGCGGCTGCGGTGCGCGACCCGCGAGCGGCGGACGCGCGGCCGTCCCGCTCCCGGCCGCGCGCCGCCGCGCCCGGTCGGCCTGAACTCGAGGCTGGTCTGCCGCGGCTGGCGGCGTCGTCGGGCCTGCCGAGTCTGCCGCTTCCTCTTGGTTTGGAGACGACGTTTCCCTTGCACGAGGCGTCACCTTTTGTGGTCCTGCATTCAGAGAAGAGGCTACTCCGAACTACTGTATATGTCAACAGTATTTCTTTCAGAAAGCGACCACGACCCTGGGCTTTCCAATAGACAGAACATCGCCCTTTTCCAGCGGAGTCAATCGGACCAAGCGGGGTACAGCGACTGGGCTGCGCGGTGCCTCGTCCGGCCATACCAGCCCCTGCCCCGTTCGAAAAGGGCGATGTTCGGGTTCCGGAGTCCCATGCTGGGCGATCCCGTTGAATTGGGCGATGTTCTGGCTCCGGAGTGAACGCGGCGCTCCCAACCGACCCGACGACAATGCCAACGTCGATGCCAACTGAAAACTGCGCACGTCTGGCAACTGACAACTGCACACTTTCGCGGAGCAGGTTGGAGCACGGACGACCGCCGCGCGTCCGTGCGTGGCACGGCGCCGGCGGGTTGTCCGCGCCTTGTCCATGGCGCCGGTCCCCCTCGATCCAAAGGCGCTGTGGACAAGGGGTGGCTAACCCCACGTCAACCTTGGCGAGTGGCGCGCCACCAAGTCGCGCGGGAGCCTGTGCAAGCGACCGGTGGGCTCGTCGGTCAGCTTGAACAGGGCTATTCCTTTTGATCGGGCTCCTTTGGTGGTCGATCGCAGTCCGCGCCGTCCGACTCTATCGTAGTGGTCGAGGTTGTAGACGGTTCGTCAGTCCTCGCCGACAAAGCGGCATCCACCATAGTCGAGCCTCAGCGAAGACGAGCTGGATATCTTCTTGATATAAAAAGCTCTTCCCCTCGATGCCCAATCGACCGATCCCACAAGAAGAACACCTGTGTCAGGATCGACGACAAAGGACCGTCTCTCCTCGTAGCTGAATACGCGAACAGGCGGCACCGCGACTGCAACAGGTTCCACAAGCTCGATTTTTATCGCCAGTGGTTGCAGACCCACCCTCGCCACCGTCAGATGCCCCCGCATCTTGATGTTCATCTTCTGCGCCAGCATGTCCTCCTGGCTATCTCTTAACCGCGGCAGGAATTCGATCGTGAGCGTTTCATCGTTCTCCGACGTCACCGTTGCCGATTCGGGGTCTATGTGCTCGCTCAGGTTGAGTCGCGGCACGCTTCGTCGCGCCCTCGACTGCCTACGCTCGTTAGAGTGATATGCGTGGACCTCTTCCGACGACGGCGGTTGGCCGTCGACCGCGAGCAAACTCCACCCGTCAGACATCGAGTATTGCTCCACGATCTCGGGCTCGCCGTTGCGGCTATGCGTGTACACGTAGTCGCATGCCACGTCGTCGTTGGCCCACGTGCTCAGGATCGCTTCGATCCTCGGCTCGGACGCGGTTTCCCCGAGGGTGGGAAGCGAGCCGAGCAATAGGATGGTCGACACGTAACGCGGTAGAAATCGCAACACTCTGATCAACTCCGGCTAAGCCCCTCATGATGCGACGAGCCGAGTAATAGGATGATTAACAGGAACGCGATAGAGGTTGCGTCGCTCCGATCAACTCCGGCTAAACCCCTAACATGTGAAGCGTTACGCCGTGCTACGCGGCCGGCATCATCGCCCCAAGGTCCGCCACGCGAATCCGCGTGATGTCGCCGGTCACGCCCGGCAGTTGGCCGAGTTCGGCGACGGATTCCTCCACCACGGTCTCGGCGACGTCGTTGGTCAGGATCACGATCGGCACCCATGGTTCGGCACCCGCCCGAATCGCCTGGGGTCGCTGGATCACGGCTTCGATGGAGATGTCGTGGCGGCTCAGGATGTCGGCGACCTCGGCGAAGACGCCGGGCTGGTCGATCGCCGGGATCTTCAGGTAGTGGGGACACACTACGCCGGTTATGGGCAGGCTCGGCAGGCGATGCTTCGGCGCGCGGGGAACCGCGAGGCTGCCGCGCGCCACTTCGACCAAGTCGGCCACCACGGCGGAGGCGGTGGGCATGCCGCCCGCACCCGGGCCGACGTATAGGGTGGGACCGACGGCGCTGCCATGCACCATCACTGCGTTCATGACGCCAGCGACCTTGGCGAGAAGCAGCGTCTCCGGGACCAGCGCCGGGTGGACGCGCGCCTCAACGCCGGCGTCGGTGAGGCGGGCTATGCCCAAATGCTTGATGGAGAAGCCGAGTTCGCGGGCGTAGCGGATGTCCTCGATGTCGACTTGCGAGATTCCTTCCGTGTGTACGCCGGCGAAGTCGATGCCGGTGTCGAACGCGAGTGCGGCCAGGATCGCCAGCTTCTGTGCCGCATCGATCCCCTCGATGTCGAAGGTCGGGTCGGCTTCCGCGTAGCCTAGGCGCTGTGCCTCGGCCAGCGCGTCCGCGAATGCCCAACCGTCGTCTTCCATCGCCGTGAGGATGTAGTTGGACGTGCCGTTGACAATGCCGGCCAGCACATCGATCTCGTTGGCCGCAAGGCCGTTCCTCAACGCGTTGATGATTGGGATGCCGCCCGCAACCGCGGCCTCGAAACCCAGCGCGCGGTTGCCTTGCTCCGCCTTGTCGAAAAGCTCGCCGCCGAAGGCCGCGAGCAGGGCCTTGTTGGCCGTGACGACGTGCTTCCCCGCGTCCAGCGCGCCCGCGACGATCTCCCGGGCTGTCGTGTCGCCGCCGATCAGTTCGACGAGCACGTCCACGTCGTCCGATGCCAGGGTTCGAAGGTCGGTGTCGAACACGGCGTCCAGTCCGAGATCCGGCTTGGGTGTCCGGCTTGATGCGCGCACCAGTTCGATCGGACGACCCGCCCGCGCGGCCAGCGCCGCAGCGTTGTCGCGCAGCAACGCGACGACGCTGGCACCGACTGTCCCTAGGCCGGCGATGCCGACCCGCAACGATTTGGCCATCGATTAGAGCTCCAGGAGGGCGGCGAGCTGAGCCGGTGGGGTGTAGCCAGGCAGCATGCGACCGTCGGCAAGCACCAAGGTCGGCGTGCCGCTCAAGCCCACGTCTTGCCCCAGTTGGTACTGGGCGGCGACTGGATTCAGGCACGTTCGCGGCGGAATCTCCTCGCCATTCTTGAGCCTGGTCAGGGCATCCAGGGGGTCCGTCGCGCACCACGCCGACACCATGCGGTCGTAGCTCGGCGACCCAACGCCCGTCCGGGGATAGGCCACGTAGCGGATCTCGATGCCCAGGGCGTGGTACTCGGGCATCTGCTTATGCAGTTGCCGGCAATAGCCGCAATCCGTGTCGGTGAACACGAGCACGCTCGCCTTGGGATCGCCGTCGGGTGAGAACACCAGCATGTCTGCGTCGGTGATTCCGGCGACGATCTCTCGTCGCTTGGCGCTGCGACGCGCCTCGGTAACGGCCACAAGGCGGTGGTCGTCCTGGATCTCGTAGAGGTTGCCGAAGATGAAGTAGCGGCAATCAGGCGTCACGTACAGGTAGTCGCCACCTTGCACCTCGACCTCGAAGAGGCCCGGCGCCTCGGCCGGCACCACGCTTTCCGCCGGCAAGCCTTGCGCCGCCATACACTCGGCGATCGAGGTTGCGACGTCCTCCTCGGCGGCCGCCACCACGGCGAAGGCCGCAACACAGAGACAAACGATGGCTAGGCCTGTGACCTTGTGCACACGGGGCAAGACGCTACTCCTCGTTCAAGAAATCGCACTTGCTTCGACCTTAGCCGCGCGGATGGTGTTCCGCGTGCAGTTCCTGCAAGCGCTGGCGGGCGACGTGAGTATAAATCTGCGTTGTCGATAAGTCCGCATGGCCGAGCATCAGTTGCACGGCGCGCAAATCCGCACCGTGGTCGACCAAGTGCGTGGCGAAGGCGTGGCGCAGCGTATGGGGCGAGATTGAGCGGGCGATCCCCGCGGCTGCCGCATAACGCTTGATGGCATGCCAGAACGTCTGCCTGGTCATCGCCGTACCCCGGTTGCTCGGAAACAGCGCATCGCTCGACCGGTGACCGAGCAAGGCTGGTCGCGCATCGGCGAGGTAGGGGCGAACCCATTCCAAGGCGACTTCGCCCACCGGCACGAGGCGCTCCTTGCCTCCTTTGCCGATCACCTGCACGGTCCCGCGCCGCAGGTTGAGCGCCGGGACGGTGAGGCCCACGAGTTCACTCACCCGCAAACCCGTGGCGTAGAGGAGCTCGAGCATGACCCGGTCACGGAATCCCTCGGGCGCCGTGATCGGCTCATCGCACTTCGGTGCCGCCAGCAGGCTCTCAATCTCGGTTTCCGTCAGCGAACCCGGCAACGGGCGGCCGAGGAGCGGACGACTGACATTCGCCGTGGGATCAGCCGGCACAGTGCCCGCCTCCGCCGCACGGCGGTAGAAGCTACGCGCCGCCGACAAGAAGCGGGCGATGGTTCGCGGCGAACGACCTGCAGCAAGTCGGTCCGCGAGGTACTGATGCAGGTCCGCTTCGGTCGCCGTGTACAGATCCCCCTCGAGCCAGACCGCAAAGCCGGCTAGATCGCGTCGATAGCTTGCAAGCGTCGCGCGGCTCAAGCCGTGCTCAAGCCACAGGTGGTCCAAGTGGGAATCGATCGCACTGTCCGGCGCACCAGATTGGCGCATTCCTTTGCACTCCCGCGCGGCGGCAACCCGCCGCCACGATTGGCGTCACGCCAAGGCGCATCGCCTGACGGCGATGCGTTCACCGATAACTTATTGAAATTTCAGGCCAGATTCAACCGCTAGTGAGCAGGACGCGAAACTTGGCACAAAGTCTGCTTAAGGGGTGCCAAGGCGAGTCCGGCGAAAGCCCTCGGTCATCCGAGACTAAAGCGTTGTCGGACCGTTCAGGCCCGGTCGCCTCTCCCGAGCCTGGACGGACCAGCTTGCCAGGCGGGCAGTTCTCCCCTTCACTTATTGCCCCCTGGCAGGCTGGCCGCTTAACCAGCCTACCGGTCCTTTGGACGCCTAGATCTTCTCGCGTATACGGGCCGCCCGGCCCCGACGCTCACGCAAGTAGTACAGCTTCGCCTTGCGGACATCGCCCCGCCGCTTCACGCTGATGCTGGCAATCATGGGGCTGTGGGTCTGGAACGTGCGCTCCACGCCGACCCCGTGCGAGATTTTCCGCACGGTGAAGGACGAGTTGAGCCCGCGGTTGCGTTTGCCGATCACCACGCCTTCGAAGGCTTGTAGGCGCTCTCGGGAACCTTCGCGGACGCGCACCTGCACCACCACCGTGTCCCCGGGAGCGAACTCCGGGAGATCGGCCTTCAACTGGGCGTTTTCGACTTCCTCGATGATCTCATTGCGGCGCATGGGCATCCTCCGTCAGGCTATTCGGTCGGGACTTTTCGATGTAGTCCGCCAACAGCGTCCGGTCGGCGGCGTTCAATTCACGGTCGAGCAACATCTCCGGGCGACGTTGCCAAGTGCGCCCGAGCGCTTCGCGGCGCCGCCAATCGGCCACGGCCCCGTGGTCGCCCGACAACAGGACGCTCGGCGCCGAGACGCCGTCGACGATTTCCGGACGCGTGTAATGGGGACAGTCGAGCAAGTCGTCCATGTACGAGTCCGACGCTGCCGAGTCGGGGTTGCCGAGAACGCCCGGCAACATCCGCGCGACCGCATCGAGAACCACCAGCGCGGCCAATTCGCCGCCGGACAGGACAAAGTCGCCAATGGACAGTTCGCAGTCGACTTGCGTGCCGACGAAGCGCTCATCGACTCCCTCGTAACGGGCAGCGACGAGCACGAATCCGGGCAGGGCTGCCAATTCGGCGGCGACGCGCTGGTCGAAACGCTCGCCCTGCGGGGTTAGGAAGACCACCGGCGCGGACTCGGGGACCAGCGCCTTCGCGGCATCCAACGCACGCTTGAGCGGATCCACCATCATGACCATTCCGGGTCCGCCACCGAAGGGCCGGTCGTCCACGGTGTTGCGCGCGTCGTCGGCGAAATCGCGCGGGTTGACCGTTGCACAGCGGAGCTTGACGTCTCGCAACGCCCGCCCGGTGACACCAGCAGCCAGCGTCGACTCGATCACATCCGGGAACAGGGTCACGACGGCAGTTTGCATGCTCACGCTCCGTCCGACCAGGCGGACTGCCAGTTCGCGGCGATGGTCTTGGCACCGATGTCCACCGCCGTCACGATCGAGGGCACAAACGGGATCATGTGCGTGTTCTCGGCTTCTTCCACGACGAGCACGTCGTGGGCGGGCGTTTCAAACACCCGGATTACGGTCCCTACGTCGCCATCCTCGCCGCGAACCCGGCAGCCGACGAGGTCCCGCCAGTAATACTCGTCAGCGTCGGTGTTTGGCAGCACGTCTGCCGACACAGCGATCTCGGCACCACGCAGGCCGGCCGCAGCGTCGCGATCGGCACAGCCGTCTATACAGGCAACGAATCCGCGTTGGTGCGGCCGAGCGGCCGCTTCGACGGGTTGCCAGCTAGTACCGCGGTGGAGTTGCCACGGTCGATAGGTCAAGAGGTTCGCGGCCGGCTGCGTGAACGACTTCACGTGCACCCATCCGTGAACCCCGAACGGGCCGCCTACGGCACCAATGACCACCGGATCCACCCTGCGCCACCACGCTTACGCCGTCTCGGCCGTCTCGGGCTCGGCCTCAGCCGCCTCGGGTTCGGCCTCAGCCCCCGCCGACTGCGCCTTGCGGCAACGTGCAATCAACTGGGTCGTCCGTTCGGTCGGCTGCGCCCCGACGGACAGCCAATGGTCGACGCGTTCGAGATCGATGCGGAGTTCTTCCTCCCCGCCGCGTGCCAGCGGGTTGTAGAACCCAACGCGCTCGATGAAGCGACCGTCACGCTTGGCGGTCTTCTCAGCCACGGTGACGTGGTAGAAGGGATGTTTCTTGCCCCCGTGGCGGGCCAGTCGGATGGTGACCACGTCTTGAAGTGCCCTTGAGCGAAAGGCGCGCGATTCTAGCGGATCGGGACGGTGAGCGATACCACGGTGGCGCGGCTTCTCCGCGGCTTCTCGCGGCAGCCGGGTTAAGTCAGCGCAACGTCGCGGTGAGTCCAGCCGCGACAATTCGATAGTCCCGGGTCAGCAAGGTCGCGCCGAGAACCCGGGCAGTGCTGACGATGATCCTGTCGGCGGGATCCCGGTGGAACGAGTCCGGCAACGCCGCGACCTCGGCCGCCACGGCCGGGGAGATCGGCTGTCGGCGCACGAGCGGCGGCGCCACCGCCTTGTCGAGCCAATCCCGCAGCGGCAGCCCAAGACGGATGCGACCGAGACTATAGAGAGTTGCCACTTCCCAAAGCGAGATATCCGATACATGGAGTGGGGCATCCGGGCTCGCCGAGTTCACGACCTCGCGTTGTGCCTTTGAAAGCTGCGTGGCGTCCGTCAGCCACCAGATCAGGATGTGGGTATCGAGCAGCGGGATCACTTAAGCCAAGCTCTCCCAGTCGGTCTCCGGGACAGCGGGCCCGATGATGTCGCCAACCACCGTGACGGTGCCCGCTAACTCCAACTGGGGAAACGTCGTTTTCGACCCTGTAGGCGGCCACAATTCCGCGACGGGCTGACCGCGTTTCAAGATCACGACATGCTCGCCGGTGTCCCGGACCCGATCAAGGATGGCTAGGCAACGCGCCTTGAAATCTGAGGCGTTTATTGTCTCCATAGATGACTAGTATCAATGACTAGTCATGATGAGTCAACCGGTGGCGGTTGACGGGCCTGACGGTTCGCGTCGGCTTGCCGTTCGCGTCGGCCATTCCGGCCTCGGGCAAGGTCATTGCGGGCGAGGACGCCCGCGTACCCATGGTGGGCATAGTCCGCTGGTTGTTGGGGCGAGACCTACCGCCGCCGCCGTCCCCCACGCACCGGGGCGCCGCCCTGGGCCGCTTCCAAGCCGCGCATCATCCGCTTCATCGCCCCCTTGCGGGTGACCTTCTTCATCGTCTTCTGCATCTGCTTATGCTGTTTCAGCACGTGGTTGACGTCCTGTATGCGGGTGCCGCTGCCGGCCGCGATCCGGCGCTTGCGCGAGCCGTTGATGAGATCGGGGTACTGGCGTTCCTTCAGCGTCATGGAGTCGATGATGACGGCCATCTTGCGGAACATCCCGTCGTCAATCTGCGCGCGCTTGGCGGGTGCAAGCTGATCGACCCCCGGCAAGCGGTCCAGCATGCCCTCGGCTCCGCCGAGGTCCGACATTTGCCGCAACTGGTCGCGAAAGTCGGCGAGGTCGAACCGGCGGCCGCGACTGATCTTGTTGGCAAGTCGCGTGGCCTTGCGCCGATCGACCTTGCGCTCCGCCTCCTCGATGAGCGACAGCACATCGCCCATCCCGAGGATCCGCGATGCGATCCGGTCAGGATGAAAGGCTTCGAGGGCGTCGGTCTTCTCACCGACGCCTAGGAACTTGATTGGCTTGCCCGTCACCGCGCGCACGGAGAGCGCGGCACCGCCCCGTGCATCGCCATCGGCCTTGGCGAGCACCACGCCGGTCAGCGGCAATGCCTCGTGGAAGGCCTTGGCCGTAACGGCAGCGTCCTGGCCGGTCATGGCGTCCACGACGAACAGCGTCTCCACCGGGTCGATCGCCGCGTGGACGGCGGCGATCTCCTGCATCATCTCCTCGTCGATGGCGAGACGTCCCGCCGTGTCGACGATGAGCACGTCGTCGAACTGGGTCTTGGCGTCGGCCACGGCGCGCTTGGCAATCGCGACCGGCCGTTCGTCGGACGTGCTCGGTACGAAACGGGCACCCGCTTCGGCGGCAAGCGTTTGCAACTGGTCGATGGCCGCCGGACGGTAGACGTCCGCGCTGACCACGGCGACCTTGCGGCGCTCGCGCTCCTTGAGGTAGCGCGCGAGCTTGGCAACCGTCGCCGTCTTGCCGGCGCCCTGCAGTCCCGCCATCAGCACGATGGCGGGCGGGGTTGCCGCGAGGTCCAAGGCATCGTTGGCATCGCCCATCAGGTGGACGAGTTCCTCGTGCACGACCTTTACGAAGGCTTGGCCGCTGTCGAGGGAGGCCAGCACTTCGCGGCCGACGGCGCGTTTCTGAACATCCGCGGTGAAACCGCGTACGACCGAGAGCGCGACGTCCGCCTCCAGGAGGGCGATGCGCACTTGCCGGACCGCATCGCGGATATTGTCCTCGGTGAGACGACCGCGACCGGATACCGTCCTCAACGCGCCGGTCAGGCGCTCTGCGAGGCTGTCGAACATGGCGAGTGAACCGCACGAAACGATGGCCGGCGAGTCTATAGGTTAGGCGGGCCTTCCGACACCTTCGCCGCGGGCGCACAATTGACCCAGACCTCCTAGAACCGATGACAACCGACCCCGACAACGCCGAACGTCGCACCACCCTCCTCATCGAACTCGAGGATCGCCCGGGTGCCTTGGAGTCGGCGTTGCGGCCGTTTGCCCGTCACGGGGTCAACTTGACGCACATCGAGTCGCGGCCGCGGCACGGTCCTACCTTCGACTTCCATGTCGACTGCGAGGGTCGGCGCGGCGATCCCGCCCTCGATCGCACGATCGCCGACCTGTCGCGGACGACCGTCCATGTCATGGTGCTCGACGACAAGGAAGTCCCTTGGTTCCCGCGGCACATCGCCGAACTGGACCTGGTGGCCAACAACACCCTCGATGCGGGTGGCGCGCTGCAGGCCGACCACCCGGGGTTCTCGGACCAAAGCTACCGCCAACGGCGCGCCGAGATCGACCGCATGGCCCGGCGCTATCGACACGGCGGACCGTTCCCGACCGTCGACTACACCGCCGAAGAGGCCGAGACCTGGGGGCACGTCTACCGACGCCTCGCACCGCTCCGGCAGCAATACGCGTGTGGCGCCTACCTGGCCGCCTTCCGCGCCCTAGAGGCGCAATGCGGATTCAGCCCCGATACGGTGCCCCAAGGGAGCGCCGTCAGCGCCTTCCTCGAAGCGCGTACCGGCTTCGTGCTGCGGCCCGCACCGGGCCTCCTGCAACCGCGTGACTTCCTCAACGCGTTGGCCTTCCGCGTGTTCTTTTCGACCCAGTACGTGCGCCACCACTCCGTACCGTTCTACACGCCGGAGCCCGACGTCTGTCACGAGCTACTCGGCCACGCGCCCATGTTCGCCGATCACGCCTTCGCGGACCTGTCGCAGGAAATCGGACTCGCAAGCCTCGGTGCCAGCGACGAGGACATCGAGCGCCTAGCCCGCTGCTATTGGTACTCGGTGGAATTCGGCCTGTTGCGGGAAGACGGCCGGTTGAAGGCCTACGGCGCCGGTGTGCTGTCCAGCGTCGGCGAACTCGAACGGGCCTGCGACGGCGATCTGCCCGACGAGGCGTTCAAGCCGTGGGATCCGGAGGCCGCCGCTCGACAGGACTATCCGATTACCGAGTTTCAGCCGTGCTACCGGGTCGCGGACTCGTTGCTGGACGCCAGGGCGAGGATGCGGGATTTCTGCGAGTCGCTCTCAAGGCCGTTCCACGCCCGCTACAACGCCGCGGCGCAACGCATCTGGGTCGACCGCGCGGTCCGGCGACGACATTGACCGCCAGCACCTCTTTTCGACAGACTCGCCCGTTTTGCCGACATCAAAGGGAGCCTCAAGCGTGCAACTCAAAGACAAGGTGGCTGTCGTTACCGGCGCGGGACGGGGGATCGGTCGGGCGATTGCGATCGCCTATGCCGGTCACGGCGCGAAGGTCGTTTGCGCAGCCCGGAGCATGGACGAACTGGACGCTGTTGCCGCCGAAACCGGCGGTGTGGCCGTGCGCTGCGACGTCGCTTCGGAAACCGATATCCGCGCTCTGATGGATCGCACGCGCGACGAGTTCGGGCGCATCGACATCCTCGTCAACAACGCCGGTGCCGTGGCGCGACTGCCCGTCCACGAGTTACCCGTCGAGGACTGGGACATGGTCATGAACGTGAACCTGCGCGGCCTGTTCCTGTGCACGAAGTACGCCTTGCCGGCGATGCTCGACCAAGGCAGCGGCTGCATCATCAACGTCTCGTCGGGTGCCGGGGTGGTCGGACCACCGAATCGATCCGCGTACGCGGCATCCAAGCACGGCGTGATGGGGTTCACGAAGACGCTCGTGGCCGAGTACCTGCGTCAGGGCATCCGCTCGCATGTCATTCTGCCGGACGCCACGGTGTCGAGAATGCGCAGCGAAGGCTTTCCAGACGAAGATCCGGCCTCGATCATTCAAGCCGAGGACATCGCCGATGCCGCGGTCTTCCTGGCCACGCAGCCGGCAACCGCCCACACCATGGAGATCCGGGTCAGCCAGGGCCTGCCGACGCGGCGGATTCAGCGCGACTGAACTTTTGAGAGCCGTACCGCCTAGCGGCGGCGGGCTCGCCAGCGCAGCACGGCGACCGTGTAGATCACGGCGTTGAGCACGAGCAACGCGACACCCAGTGCAACCCGCACGGTCGGCGTCAATAGGCCGTCCTGGAGCAAGTCCGGGTAGATCAGCGGCATCAAGGTCGTCTCGATGAAACGACTGCCGCTTAAGTCGCCGCGCAGAGCGTTCTCGAGGTAGGTCAAGGGACAGACCCAATCCCCGAACTGGACGGCGGCCCCCCAGACGGCGGCTGGGATGTGCACCCACGCCACGCGCGGGAACCAGAGCACCAGAAGACCGCCAGCCGCAACGAACACGATGAAGCCGAAATGGAGGAGTACGACGGCGTCCGCAGCGCTCATCGTCGTGCCTTGGGCGGTACGTTACCTGACCCGCCAGCGCCGATTGACCGCCGATACGATCGCCGTCAAGGCCGCGGTCACCGTGTTCCGGCTCAAGGCGATCCCGAAGCTCGTCGCGCCGGTTTCGCCTAAGCCGACCACGCAGATCGCGCGCGCGTCGTTGCCCGTACCGACCGCCTGCTCATGGTAGTGAACGATGTTGAGCGGCTCGTTCAGCGTCGTCGACATGGCGTTCACGAACGCCTCGATGGGCCCCGTCCCCACCCCTTCGACGCGGACCTCGCCATCGGGTACGGCAACGCGCGCTATGCAACGCTGGGCGTCGTCGGCCGCATGCGCAAGGTCGTACTCGATCAGGCGGTAAGGCTCCGCGTCGACCAGATATTCCTTGACCAGAGCGCCCATGATCTCGTCGGCGCGCACTTCGCGGTCGAGTTCCTCGGTCAGCGTCTGCACCACCTTGGAGAACTCGACCAGCATCTCCCGGGGCAGCGAGATGCCGTAGCGCTGTTCGAGGACAAAGCCCACGCCGCCCTTGCCGGACTGGCTGTTGACGCGCACGACCTCCTGGTAGGACGAGCCCACGTCCGCAGGATCGATGGGCAGGTACGGGACTTCCCAGTGATCCTGGTCCACCCGGGCAACGCCTTTCTTGATCGCGTCCTGGTGGGAACCCGAGAAGGCCGTGAACACGAGGTCGCCCGCGTACGGATGGCGCTCGTGAACGGGCAGCTTGTTGATCCCCTCCACCGTCTCGCGAATCCGCGGCATATCGCGGAAGTCGAGTTCCGGGTCGACGCCTTGCGAAAAGAGATTCATGGCGACCGTCACGAGGTCGCAGTTGCCGGTGCGCTCGCCATTGCCGAAGAGCGTCCCTTCCACCCGTTCCGCTCCCGCCATCAAGGCCTGTTCCGTGGCCGCGACGCCGGTGCCGCGGTCGTTGTGGGTGTGCAGGCTGATGACGATGCGGTCGCGGCCGGGGAAGTGGCGAGCGAACCACTCGATCTGATCGGCATACACGTTGGGCGTGGCCATCTCGACGGTGGATGGCAGGTTGATGATGATCGGCGCGTCCTCGGTCGCGCCCCACTCGTCGGCCACCGCCGCGCAGATGTCCACCGCGAAGTCGAGTTCGGTACCGGTGAAACTCTCCGGCGAGTACTCGAACTGCACGTTCGTCTCGCCAAGATCGGCAACGCCTTCCTTCACCAACGCCGTGCCCTGCACCGCCAAGTCGACGATGCCCGAACGATCCATGTTGAAGACGACGCGTCGCTGCAGTTCCGAGGTCGAGTTGTAGAGGTGGAAGATGGCATTCGGCGCGCCATCGAGGGCCTCAACCGTGCGCGCGATCAGTTCGGACCGGGCTTGGCAGAGCACCTGCACGGTCACCTCGGCCGGCACCATGTCGTGTTCGATGATGTGGCGGATGAAGTCGAAATCCGGCTGCGACGCGGCGGGGAATCCCACCTCGATCTCCACGAAGCCGACTTCGAGCAGCAACTCGTAAAGGCGCAGCTTCTCGTCCACGTTCATCGGGTCGATCAACGCCTGGTTGCCGTCGCGCAGATCGACGCTGCACCAGCGGGGCGGCACCGTAAGCACTTGGTCCGGCCACTGGCGATCCGGCAACGAGACCGGCGAAAACGGCCGGTATTTCTGGAAAGGCATGGCACCCTTGCGGCTGCCACGTAACGGTCTTGCGTGCTGCGTGGTCATCACGAAACGTCCCTTGGTGGGTTTTGGTCTTGGACGGTGGGCGGACTTGAGCCCTGTGGATGAGGTATAGCCGGCTTAAGCCGGCAGTAGCAGCAGTAGAAGGCGGGCGAACAGCGCTGGGCTGGCCGATGCGGAAGAGCCCTCAGCCGGGGAGCGCGAGGGGCCTGCCCCTCGCATGGAAGAGCCCTCAGCCGGGGAGCGCGAGGGGCCTGCCCCTCGCATGGAACGCAGAATGTTCGACTTGGCGTTCACTGAGAATTCGCCGCCGTGGGTGAACGGCGCGAAATATAGCCGAATGGCCGCGACGTTGCCAGATGTGTCTGAGCTAGAACACCAAGTCGAACTGTCCAACGATACAAGGGTGAGGCAAAGGACAGATGTCGACGACGGTCTTGCCGGCCCCCAACTTCCTCGGGACGAAAGGCCGCCACCCGCTCAACAGAACATCGCCCTTTTCATCGGCGTCCAGCCACGTCAAGGGCCGGTACCGCGACTCGGGAGGCTCGGTTGAAATGGGCGATGTTCTGTCACAACGGGCCAAGTCGAACCTTCCAACGATGGTCTCGTGTCCCGCTGCGCCCAGTTGGAAAAGGGCGATGTTCTACACTGCAGCGGTGCCGCGAGCAGGCGGCTGCGCGACCGCAATACACTCCGCCGAGCCAGCCTCTTCCTTGGACACCCGCCGAGCCAGGGCCGAAGATTGC
This sequence comes from Candidatus Azotimanducaceae bacterium, assembly GCA_965203685.1. Lineage (GTDB taxonomy): Bacteria > Pseudomonadota > Gammaproteobacteria > Pseudomonadales > Azotimanducaceae > VXYL01. Next base: position 938,284 of record OZ241908.1, on the reverse strand, counting down.
CGACCACGGCAGCGGGGTTGTCCACGCTTTGTCCATGGTGCCGATCCCCTTCGATCCAGGAGGCGCGGTGGGCAAAGGGTGGGCAACCCCAACTCGGTGTCGAAAAGGGCGATGTTTGTCAGCCGGAGTCCATGGGTCTCGACCGGTATGGTGGCGTTTCTGGACCGGGAGGTCCGCGTACCACCAGGGAGACCCGCGCGCGTCACACCTGCACCTCGACCGCCGCCGCCACTGCCTTGGCAGCCGCGCGCGCCGCGTCGATGCTGTCCCGCCGCGCCAGCGCCACGCCCATGCGCCGCTCGCCGTGCACCTCCGGCTTGCCGAAGAGCCGAATCTGCGTGTCCGGCTCGCCAAGCGCCGCGTCAAGATTGCCGTAGGCGACACGATCCGAATCGCCGTGGGCCAGGATCACGGCCGACGCCGATGGACCAACTTGACGGATCGCGGGGATCGGCAGGCCGAGAATGGCGCGCACGTGTAGCGCGAACTCGGACAGATCCTGGCTGATCATGGTGACCATCCCCGTGTCGTGTGGCCTGGGGCTCACTTCGCTGAACCAGACGGCATCGTCCTTGATGAAGAACTCCACACCGAAGAGGCCATGGCCGCCGAGTTCGCCGGTGACCAAACCCGCGATCCGCTCGCACTCCGTGAGCGCGGCCGACGACATCGGCTGTGGCTGCCACGACTCCTGGTAGTCCCCGCCTTCCTGCCGATGCCCGATCGGTGCACAGAAACTGACCCCGCCGAGGTGCTGGACGGTGAGCAAGGTGATCTCGTAGTCGAAGTCGATGAAGCCCTCCACGATCACCTTGTCAGCACCGCCCCGAGCGCCGGCCCGGGCGTATTCCCAAGCCCCAAGCGCATCCGCTGCCGTGTTGACGGTGGACTGCCCCTTGCCGGACGAACTCATGACCGGCTTCACCACACACGGGGTGCCGACGGCCTCGACGGCGGCCAGGAACTCGGCTTCCGTCGCCGCGAACCGGTACGGCGAGGTGGCGACCCCAAGCTGTTCGGCGGCCAGGCGGCGGATGCCCTCGCGGTTCATGGTCAACCGGGCCGCGCGCGCCGTGGGAATGATGCGCCGGCCTGCCACCTCGAGGTCGACGAGCACGTCGGTCGCGATGGCCTCGATCTCGGGGACCACGAGGTCCGGGCTCTCCGCTTCGATCAGCCGCTTGAGACCGTCGCCATCGAGCATGTTGAGCACATGGGCGCGGTGCGCGACCTGCATGGCCGGCGCATTCGGGTAGCGGTCAGCGGCGATCGTCTCGACACCGAGACGCTGCAGTTCGATCACCACCTCCTTGCCGAGTTCGCCCGATCCGAGCAGCAGCACGCGGGTGGGGCGTGCCGACAACGGGGTGCCGATCACCGTCATGGGGCAACTAGGCCGTGTCCTTCGGCGGCTACCAGGCTCGCCTGGTAGCGCCTGAAATTGCGCACGTAGCGATCCGAGAAATCGGTGATCTCCGCGACCTCGTCGTCGCTGATTTCGCGTACGACCTTCCCCGGCGACCCCAACACCAAGCTTCGCTCGGGGATCTGCTTGCCTTCGGTGATGAGCGCATTCGAGCCGATCAGGCAGTTGTCGCCGATGACGGCATCGTTCATGACCACCGCATTGATGCCGACGAGGCTGTTGTTGCCGATCGTGCAGCCGTGCAAAACGGCCTTGTGCCCGACCGTGACCTGGTCGCCCAGGGTGACGGGGAAATCCTCGTCCATGTGGATGACGCTATTGTCCTGAACGTTCGTGCGCCGGCCGATTGTGATCGTGTCGTAGTCGCCGCGCAGGACGGCACCCCACCATACCGACGACTCGTGCTTCAGGCGTACCGCGCCGATGACCACCGCGGTCGCCGCGATGAAGACATCGCCCTCGGTCTCGATCGTGCGACCGTCAAGCGTGTAGATCATGGCGTCTCCGAATCCTCCGACCAGTCCCATTGTTTCCCCGAATCACCGGCGACCACAAGGGTCGCCCCTCAAGTTCGACCCCTATAATCGCCTCATGAAATTCTGCAGCGCCTGCGGCGGTCCGATCGTGCGAAAAGTCCCGCCCGGCGACAACCGCGAACGGTTCGTCTGCCAGCGCTGCGAGACGGTTCACTACATCAATCCAAAAATCGTCACGGGGTGCCTGCCGGTGTACGACGGGGCCGTGCTCCTCTGCCGACGCGGGATCGAGCCGCGCAAGGGTCTGTGGACGTTGCCCGCTGGTTTCCTGGAACTCGGCGAGACGACCCTCGCGGGCGCCTTGCGGGAGACCCGCGAAGAAGCCTGTGCCACGGTCGACCCTCTCGGGCTGTACACCGTGTTCAATTTGCCGCACATCTCGCAGGTCTACCTGTTCTATCGCGCTCGACTCATCGACGACGGGTTCTCGCCCGGCGAAGAGACCACGGACGTCGCCCTCTTCGACGAGCAGGACATTCCCTGGGACGCCCTGGCCTTCCCGGTCATCACCAACACGCTGCGACATTATTTCTCGGATCGGCAAAGCGGCGATTTCCCGGTGCGCGTGGAAGACATCGTCATCCAGCGCCGGTAAACGCCCAAGCCGTCACCCCAGCGCCACGCGGGCATTCCGGAACAACCGCAGCCACGGACCATCCTCGCCCCACGACGCGTCCATCCAGGAGTTCTGCACCGCTCGGAAAACGCGTTCCGGATGCGGCATTAGGATCAGCACTCGCCCATCGGCGGCCATGACACCGGCCAGGCCACGCACCGAGCCGTTTGGGTTCTTCGGGTAGGACTCCGTGGGCTTGCCGCTGGCATCGACGTATTGCAGCGCGACGGCGCCGCGAGCGGTCAACTCCCCGAGGTGTTTGTCCACGTCGAACTCGGCACGACCTTCGCCATGGGCCACGGGCACCGGCAGCAGCGCGCCCGCCATGCCAGCGAGCCAGGGCGAGCCCACGTCGTTGACCCGCGTCTGCACCGTCCGTGCCTCGAATCGTTCCGAGCGATTGCCGACGAACCTCGGCCAGCACTCAGCGCCCGGCACGAGAACCTTGAGTTCCGCGAGCATCTGGCACCCGTTGCAGACGCCGAGCGTCAACGTGTCGCGGGCAAAAAACTCCGCGAAGGCGTCGCGCAGGCGTGGCTCGAACAGGATTGACTTCGCCCAGCCGCCGCCGCCGCCGAGCACGTCACCGTAGGAGAAGCCGCCGCACGCGGCCAACGCTTGGAAGCCGCCAAGCTCTTGCGGATCCGCGAAGAGGTCCGACATGTGTACGTCCACGGCGTCGAAACCGGTGCGATCGAAAGCCGCCGCCATCTCGATCTGGCCGTTGACGCCTTGTTCGCGAAGGATGGCGATACGTGGCCGTACGCCGGTCGCGATATACGGTGCGGCGATGTCGTCCGCCGGGTCGTAAGGTGCCGCGAACGTCAATCCCCCTTCCGGATCGGCGATCGCGGCGAACTCCTCGTCGGCGCACGTCGGATCGTCCCGTCGCCGCTGCATCGCGTGGCTGGTGGATGCCCAGATCCGTTCGAGATCCGGGCGCGTCGAGGCAAAGAGTTCGCCACCTCCGCCCGCGATGACGATGCGCTCGTCGCGACGGGGCGTTGCCACGCGTGTCCAGCGCAGCCCGAACCGCGCCGCCAACGCTGCAGCTGTTTCGGCATGTCCATCCCGCAGCCCCACGACGAAGCCGATTTCCTCCGCGAAGAGGCCAGCCAACGCATCCTCCCCGGCCACGATATCGAGGCCCGAGCGGGTCGCGAACGCCATCTCCAGCAGCGTCACGAGCAGCCCGCCGTCCGAGCGGTCGTGGTAGCACGTCGGCCAGCCGCGCTCGTGCAACGCTGCCGCGAACTCGAGCAAGGCCTTGAGCCCGGCGGCGTCGTCCACATCCGGCGGCACATCGCCGAGGGCGCCGAAACACTGCGCCAGCGCACTTGCGCCAAGACGATCGCGGGCGAACGCCGGCTCCGCGAGATACAGCCCGTCCGTACCTGGCCCCATGGACGGCTCGAGCGTCCGTCGAGCATCCGCCACCGGTGCGAACGCGCTGACGTTGAGGGTCACCGGAGAGACCACCGTGTTCCCGTCCCAGCCGGTGCGCATGGACAGGCTGTCCTTGCCCACCGGAATCGCAATGCCGAGCGCCGGACACAGTTCCTCGCCGACCGCGTGCACGGCCTCGTACAACGCCTGGTCCTCACCCGGGTGCCCCGCGGCCGCCATCCAGTTCGCCGATAGCACCGTCCGCCCAAGGCTGACAACGGGCGCTGCCGCGAGGTTGGTCAGCGCTTCGGCGACCGCCAGCCGAGCCGCTGCCGCGGGGCTAGTCACGGCCACCGGCGACCGCTCGCCCATGGCCATCGCCTCGCCGGCATGGCAAAAGAAATCCGCGAGCGTCACCGCCACATCGGCAACAGGCACCTGGTACGGCCCAACCATCTGGTCGCGGGCCACGAGTCCCGTGATGCTGCGGTCACCGATAGTGACCAGGAACTTCTTGCTGGCCACGGCCGGTAGGCGCAGCACGCGATCGATCGCCTCGTCGAGATCGATGGCGCCGTGCTCGAACGGCGTGGTGGAGCGCTCAGCGGGACTGAAGTAGCGGTGCATCCTCGGCGGCTTGCCGAACAGCGTCGACAGGGGCATGTCCACGGGGGTCTCCTTGCCGGGCGAATCCGAGACCAACAGACGCGGTTCCGCGGTCGCTTCGCCGACGACGGCGTAAGGGCACCGCTCCCGAGCGCAAATGGCCTCGAACGCCGCCATCTGTTCTCCGCCGACGGCCAAGACATAGCGCTCCTGGGCTTCGTTGCACCAGATTTCCATCGGTGACATGCCCGGGTCGGCGCTCGGCACCGCGCGGAGATCGAAGCGCCCGCCGACCCCGGCATCGTGGACCAACTCCGGCAACGCATTGGACAACCCGCCGGCGCCGACGTCGTGGACCAGGCGGATCGGGTTGTCCGCACCCAGGGCGCAGCAGCGGTCGATGACTTCCTGGCAGCGGCGCTGCATCTCCGCGTTGTCCCGTTGCACCGACGCGAAGTCCAACTCCGAGTCGCTCGCACCTGCGGCCATGCTCGATGCCGCCCCGCCGCCGAGGCCGATCAGCATGGCTGGGCCACCGAGAACAACGAGCCGGGCCCCGGGCAGCACCGGTGATGCGTCGACGTGCTCCGCAACGATGCTGCCGACACCGCCGGCGATCATCACCGGCTTGTGATAGCCCCAGGTCTCGCCCGGCTGCGGGTTCGGCGCCTCGAACGTGCGGAAGTAGCCAGTCAGGCAGGGGCGGCCGAACTCGTTGTTGAACGCCGCGGCACCGATCGGCGCCTGCAGCATGATGTCGGCGGCCGAGGCGATCCTGTCAGGCTTCCCCACATCGGTTTCCCAGGGTTCCGGACGCTCACCGAGGTTGAGGTGGCTGGTGGTAAACCCGACTAGGCCGGCCTTCGGCTTCGAACCGCGACCAACGGCGCCCTCGTCGCGAATCTCGCCGCCCGAGCCGGTCGCCGCCCCAGGATAGGGCGCGATGGCCGTCGGGTGATTGTGCGTCTCAACTTTCATCAAGACGTGCAGCGCGCCCCGACGCCGCCGGTACACCCGGTCCCCGTCCGGCGTCAGGCGAGACGCCGTGTGACCTTGGACGACCGCGGCGTTGTCCGCGTAGGCGGACAGGATGCCCTCGCCGTTGGTCCGCTGATAGGTGTTGCGGATCATCCCGAACAACGACCTCGACTGCGCCTCGCCGTCAATCGTCCAGTCCGCATTGAAGATCTTGTGCCGGCAATGCTCGGAATTGGCCTGCGCGAACATCATCAACTCGACATCCGTCGGATTCCGACCGAGGTCCCGGTAGGCCATGCCGAGGTAGTCGATCTCATCCGTGGACAGCGCAAGACCCAAGCGCACATTCGCATCCGCAAGGGCCGCCGATGCGTCGTCACCCAGGCCGACGACGCGCAGCGGCCGCGGCGTGGCCTCCTCGGCCAGCACGCCGAAGTCCTCATCGAACAGCACAGCTTCGGTCATGCGGTCATGGAGTTCGACGGCAACCGCCCTACGCGACATTGGCGGGCACGCGCCGGCCAGGTACCAGCGCACACCCCGCTCGACGCGGGTCACCGCCGCCATCCCGCAGCGACCGAAGATATCCGTCGCCTTGCTCGACCACGGCGATATGGTCCCGGGGCGCGGGATCACCGTACAGAACGGCTCGCCGACGCGCCTCGCTAGCTTGCGGCGCGGACCATACGCTAGGAGCGCCTCGACTAGCCGTCGGTCCCGGTCGTCCAACGTGCCGGCCAGCAACAGGAAGTGCACAAACTCGGCGAAAACGCCGTCGACTCCCGGGGCGATGGCCGAGATTTCGGCGTGCTTCACCCCGAGCCGGGCCGCCGAGAACGCGGGCGGGCCGGTGAGTATCTCGACGACAGGGGTCATGGAGGCGCGCATTATACGAGAGCACCTCGTCGCCAACCACGACGGGAACCCCCTTCAGCGGCGTATGATCCCGATGACGTCAGCCGAGAGGAGTGACCCATGAACCGACGCAAGGTACTCCAGTCCGTCGTCTCCGCGGGCGTGCTGGCCACCGTGCCGGTCGCGGCCGGCGAAGAACGTCCCAAGACGCCTCGCGACTTCACCGGGCCGTTCTACCCTCGTGGGCCCCGCATCGGCACCAGCGACCTGATCGTCGGCGAACCCAAGGCCGACGTGCTGCACTTGCGCGGACTCGTCGTGGCACCAGACGGTAGCCCGCATCCGGGCGTCCTCGTCGACATCTGGCAGGCGGACCCCAACGGTCGCTACAAGCATCCGCGCGACAGCGGCCAAGACAGCCTCATGGCCGAGTTCCTCTACTGGGGCGAGGCGACGGCCGACGCCGAGGCGCGCTTCGAGTTCCGCACATACGTGCCGGGGCGCTACGCGGCGCGGCCCGCTCAACACATCCACTACAAGGTCTGGCAGGGCGACCGGGAACTGCTGACCAGCCAGATCTATTTCGCGGAACTGGGCGGTACGCGCGGGCTCGCCAGGTCGGACGAAGCCGCGGCGCTGCAGACGGTGGACTTGGAGCCGGCCGACGACGGGAGCGTTGTGGCAGAGATCGAGATCGTGATCTAGGTCGCGCGTCGAGGCTTTGGCGGATGGACTGGCTTACAGGCTACACGTTACGTCGTCGAGCAGAGCGTTCTGGATGTCCGTGTTGGTCCCATCCACAGGCGGATTCCCCTTCCTGACATCAAGGGATCCATCGCCATCGCATGATGAATGGCCCGATGTTCGGACTCGGTTCGGACTTCATCGGCATCGAATGCGGCGAACGGGCGGTCAACATCTCGCCAACGGACATTGACGGTTTCATCGAGGCGATGCAGCACGGGAGGAAGCGAACCCGAGCCGGCAAGCGAGCTTCTGCGGTGCCTCCCTGAGTGACAACGATAAAGAGCGTTCGCACCCAGCGCCCTTGACCGAGCGGGAGCAGACCGACGGCCCGGACCATCTTGAGGGGTTCAAGTGGCGCTCGGGAGGGAAGGACTAGGCGCGTGGAGGCGTCAAGCATCCGAAGCGCGGAACGCGTAGCTCCCTTCGAGAGCTTCGTGGAACGTCCGGAACAGCTCGCCGAGCAGCAGAAGGTCGCTAGACGCCACAGGCTGATGACTCCCGGCGATCTGCGGGCCGTCGCCGAACTGCTCGTCGAGTCGGACCAAGACCTCGAACGGCCCTACCCTCGGCGCGTCGGACGGCGCGGGCCCGATCACGTCCAGGTTCTCTCGCAGGCGCTGCAAACAGAAACGCAGCGAGTACGGCAGGTCCCCTTCGTGCACGAGAAGCCCGAGGACGGCGTCCCTCTCGAACACGGCACCGCGTTCCCGCCCGTAGGCCTCGAACGCGTTGCAGGCGCGCAGCAGCACCGGCCACTCGCCACCATGTTCACGGGCGGCCGCATCGCCGCAGTGCGCCACGAGCATGGACACCACGAGCTGTGCGCGCTCGACGTATCGGCCCAATTGCATGAAGCACCACTCGCTGCCGCGGCGCATCGACGCATCGCAGATGCCGTGGAACCGCTGGATGCCCTCGGCGACATCCCGGTAGAGCAGTTCCGGCTCCCGATTCCAGATCTCGACCAGCCGTGTGCGGCGAAGCTCCAGGTACTCCCGGTTGATGCTCGACCAGATGCCGGGGCCGATGGCGCTGCGCACCTCCCGCGCGTTCTCGCGAGCGACGGCGAGGCAGTTCGCGATCGCTGCCGGATTGCCCTTCTCGAAGGTCAGGATGTCGGTCAGCGTGTAGCCGTCCACGAAGAGGAAGTCGTCGTCCTCCATGTTGCCGAGCGACTCGGACTCCGGCGGATCGTTGCCGATGCCGGCAAAGAGGAGCCGCCAGCCCGCGGCGATTTCCGTGGCCGTGCCGACGGGCAGACGCTGGATCTGCAGACCCACTAGGCGCGCGGTGAGCTCCGCTCGTTCTAGGTAACGGGCCATCCAATAGAGGCTGTCGGCGACCCGGGCTAGCACTCGGGCTCCTCGACGACCCAAGCGTCCTTGGCGCCGCCACCCTGGCTGGAGTTGACCACCAGGTTGCCTTTCTGCAACGCGACCCGGCACAGCCCGCCGGGAACGACGCGGGTCTCCGCCCCGTGCAGCACGAAGGGTCGGAGGTCTACGTGGCGCGGTTCGAGTTTGCCGTCGATGAGGCACGGCGCCCGTGACAGGTCCAGCGTCGGCTGCGAGATGTAGTTCTCGGGACGCGCGCGGATCTTGTCCGCGAAGGCATCGCGCTCCGCTCGGCTGGCATGAACGCCGACGAGCATGTCGTAGCCGCCGGACTCGCCAACCGCCTTCACCACCAGTGTGTCCAAGTGCTCAAGGGTGTAGGCGAGGCCGGCCGGTTCCCGGCACAGATGGGTTTCCACGTTCGGCAGGATCGGATCCTCGTCAAGGTAGTAGCGGATCATCCGGGGCACGAAGGCGTAGACGGCCTTGTCGTCCGCTACGCCGGTGCCGGGCGCGTTGGCCATGGCCAGGTTGCCCTTGCGGTACACGTCGAAGAGGCCGGGAACGCCAAGCACGGAGTCCGCTCGGAACGCGCGTGGGTCGATGAAATCGTCGTCGAGACGCCGGTAAAGCACGTCGATAGGACGCAGCCCGTGCGTGGTGCGCATGTGGAGGCGGTCGTTGCGAACGGTCAGGTCGCCGCCGCGCACCAGTTCGATGTCCATCTCGGAGGCGAGAAACGCGTGTTCGTAGTAGGCCGAGTTGTAGATGCCAGGGGTCAGCAGCGCGATGGTCGGCGACTCCACTTCGGGGGCCAAGGAGCGCAGCGCACGCAAGAGTTCCGCGGGGTATTGATCGACAGGACGCACGCGGTAGCTGCGGAACACGCGCGGCCAAGCACGGCGTATCGCCTGCCGGCAGGCGAGCATGTAGGAGACCCCGGACGGTACGCGCATGTTGTCTTCGAGGACCATGAAGCCGTCCCGGGTGCGGACGATGTCGCTCCCACAAACCGAGACATAGGCGTCGAGCGGAACCTTGACCCCTTCCATTTCACGCCGGTAGTTGGGACAGCCGCGCACGAGATCCTGCGGGACCACGCCGTCGCGCAGGATCAGCCCCCTGCCGTAGACGTCGGCCAGGAAGAGGTTCAGAGCCTGAACGCGCTGAACGAGGCCCCGATCGATGCGTTCCCATTCGCGAGCGGGTACCAGCCTGGGCACACAGTCGACCGGGAAGACCCGTTCAATGGACTCGTCGTCGCCGTAGACGGTGAAGGTGATGCCCTCGTGCAGCAACGCGCGGTTGACCCGCTGCTGCAGGCTGCCTAGCTCGTCGGCAGGAAGTTCCGCCAGCGCCTCGATCAGCGCCTCGCAGTACGGCCGCGGGCGGTCGGACGCGGCGAACACCTCGTCGAAGAACCGTTCATCGAGAGGATAGCCGTCGAGGAACCCGGGGCGTGCCCCGCCAGTGCGGTCAGGCATCGACGGCCCTGCAGCTGGGATCGGCGTACACCTCCCGCCGGACCTCCTCCGGCGGCAGACGACCCAAGGGACACGCCCGGCTGACCGGGAACTCAAGGTGCACCGGGTATCGGCCGCCTTGATTCGCGCGCTCCCGCTCGACCGTTTCCTTCATGCCATCCCATTGCGACCACATGTCGCAAAGGTGGTCGATGGTCATCTGGTACGGGTTGTAGCACTCGTAATCGAACGTGACGGTCGAGGCATCCGCCAAGCGGTCGTTCTGGTCGCGGGTTCCGTGCAGCCACCGCGGATCCCCTTCGTAAGGGTTTTTCGGGCGAAAGCGGCGTACGCGGTAGTAGGCCGAGTAGCGGGTGTCGCGGGAATGGTTGGCCGTGCCGGCATGCGGCAAGCCATGAAGCGCAACGACGGCGTCGCCCTCCTCGAGCACGACCGGCGTGATCCACGTATAGGGCTTCCCGCGACCGTCGCGCCAACCCGGGATGTCAACCAAGCCGCCGTGGCGCGCCCGCGGCGGCTGCAAGAGAGCGGCCGGCATGCCCATCCGGGGCGTACCGCGCGCCACCGACGCAGGGTCCACGCGCGGCCAACCCGGGCCCTCGTATCCGATCGGGCCACCGGCGGCGCGCTGCATCCGGAAGAACTGCTCCATGTCGTGATGGAAACCGCGTCGCACGCCGAGTTGTCCACACCCCATCTGCGTTTGATCGCTGAAGGCGATTCCGACAAACGCCGTGAAAGTGCCGAGGGTGAGCGTTCGTTCCGGATCGAGGTAGAACGGCGTCCCCATCGGGTTGTGGGCGGTGTGGTCGAGGTGGCTCATGTAACGGTGCATGGCCTCGGGGTCCGCCGGGTCCTTGCCGAGCGCGACGATGTCCTCGACGGTCTCGGGATAGAACTGCGGCGGCGGCGCCATCATGCCGTCGATGTGGCCCATCTCGCCCTGGTCGCCGCCGACGAAACCGCTGTCGTCGGCGCCCGGCGTATTGTGGGCGTCGCAGGCGATGATGGGAGAGAACGGCCCAATGAGTTCCCTCAGGCACTCGCCGAGGCGGCTGCCCTCGAACATGTTCACGAATCCCTGCTGGCACCGCGGCGTGGTCGCGAAGAACTGGAAGCCGCGCTGGAAGTCGGTGGTGCCGCCGCTTGCACGCAAGGCATAGACCCGTTCGCGTGCATCACGGGTCAATTCCAGGGGCACGGCGTGCCTGATGACGAGGTAGCCATCCCGGTAGAGGCGGGTTTTCTGCTCCTCGGTGACTTCGAGCCTAGGGCCAATCCGTGCGGGTAACGGCTTGGCGTTGATGCCGGCACGGACCTCAGGAAAGTGTTCGTAGTCCGGTGGCGGGCCGGCCGTCGCCATCGTCCAGCTCACATTGCCGGCGACGTCGTGGTCGGTGTTGACGGTGTCCTCCATAACACTCGAGCCGACGGGGGCTCATCCGCTCCGCGTTCCATGGAGTGTGTAGCAAAACGCACGGTTCGGCCACAGCGAGCCGGGCCGAACACTTGCGACGACGATCCATACACGCCTCGGCACGCCTAGGGGTTGAGAATGCGGACGAGGACGTCCGCGTACCCGCCGCAACCGTCAGCGCCCGTCCGCCGGAACCCCAAGGATCCTCAAGACATCCTCGAGGGGTTCGAAACCGCGTATCTCGACAGCGAGTGCCGTGTCGGGACAGGTGAGCCGATAACGGTTGAGCCATACTGCGGCCATACCGCAGCCAAGCGCCCCGAGGACGTCGTTCTCCCAGGAATCCCCGATCATCGTTGCGTGTGCCGGGGCTACCCCCAGCCCGCAAGGGCGAACCGGAAGATCGCCGGGGCCGGCTTGGTCGCTCCCACGTCCTCGGAAATCGCGACGGCATCGGGATGGATGTCGAAGCGCTCAAGCTTGCCCCGCTGCCCCGCCGACGGGCCGTTGGTGACCACGCCAATCTTCACCCGTCCTCGCAACGCATCAAGTAACTCGCGAACGCACGGGACGAGGCGCGCATTCGACTGCTGCGAACGAGCGTATGCCGCGGCCGCCCGTACCACCGCCCTTTCGTCCGGCTCGTGGCCGTACCGACGGCAGAGGCCGCGTAGGCGTTCGAGGCGGGCAGCGTCGTCGGACAGGTCGCCGCCCAAGGTGCGCAAATAGTTGGCGTGCAGTTGTTCGTCGTGGACGAGTTCGAGTTCCTCGAGCGGCACGGGGGCCAGCGCGGGGAGCAGCTCCTGGATGGCGCGCAGACCGCATCGGCGCGAGTACTGGAAGTCGACCAGCGTGTCGTCGAGGTCGAAAAGGACGGCCTGCGTGTCGTTCATCGGCTGTCACCGTCTCAAGGATTGGCGTTGACCGCCAGACCGTGGCCAGCCACGATGCCCTGACGATGCGAGAAATGATGCAAACCAATCATGGTTAGAGCCCAGATTCAATTCACGGAAGCGCAAGCAGCGGCATTGAAGGAACGCGCAAGGCAGGAAAACCGTTCGGTCGCCGACCTGGTACGCACCAGTGTCGTCGAGTACCTGGCACGACACCCCGGGCGAACCCGCGCTGACCTCGTGCAGCGGGCACAGGCGATCGTCGGTCGGTTTCACTCGAACCGACCGGATCTCGCAGAACACCACGATGACCACTTGGCCGATGTCTTCGACCCATGTGCCTGTTCGTAGACACTTCGGCACTACTCGCGATCATCGACGCCGATCAGTCGCATCGCGATGAAGTGGCGCGGGGCTGACGCGTACCGCAGCCACCGTAGCAGAAGTAGCCGTCGTTACACCGCGCTCAAACGCCGCAAGAAGTCACCAAGATCGCTGCATTCGAGCGCGACCTCGATCATGGTGCCGCGTGGCATCGCGACGAGCCGGTCGGCCTCGTCGTCCAATTGGCCGCCAACGTGGATGGCCCGTGCAGCTAGGAGGCTCTCCACCGTGGACAGCCGTTCCCGACGCAGGCCGGCCTGGCGGCTCATCCGCCGTTCGACGCCTAGGAACGGTTCGTTGTCCGGTCCGGTGCCTGTCAAGCCGCCCATGGCCTCGCCAACCCGGCGCATCGTGGCGACGGTGAACGAGGACGTCCACGGCTCGTTCAGCGCCCGGTGGATCTCTTCCGCCGACAATGTCGGGAACGCATCGCTTTCCGCGCGCTGCCGATACTCCCCGTCCTTCAGGACGTGGATCGTCAACCCCGGCCGCTTGCGCTTGCTCGGCATGCTCGCGTCGCGCCGTCCCAGTACTCGTAGCGGCCCTCGTGGGGAGGCGATCTCGCGACTCGGCACCGGCACGGGGCGGCAGCCACTCAGCGCGCACGTGACGGGGCGGGGCGCTTGCTCGGCGGTGGACGTCATGCGGGCCTCAATGGTGGCGCGGGTGGCCTCGAAGCATAGCGACCGTGACCGACAAAGCAAGCCGCTTGGACACGAAAAGGCTATTTAAAACAATGCACTTAGTACATTTATGTGCGAGCTGACGGTCGGCGGCTCTCAGAACACCGCACGTGCCTCCCTCGCATGGAACAAACGCCAAAGGGAGCTTGCGACCGTGGCGCTTGTTCCATGGGCGGTCGGTGTGGCCTTGGGCCGGAGTCGGCGCGCCGCAAGCGGCGCGGCGCCGGTGCCGAGCGGATGCGAGGTGCCGGACCGGCTATGGGGCGCTTCCACCCAGCACGCCTTCCCAGAGTTCCCGCTCCTCTCGGTTCAGATCACCCTCTACTCGCGCCTCGCCGTCGAGAACCAGGGTCTGCCGGCTTGCGCCGTCGTAGCGCGGCCAATGCGGCAACCCCGCCCCGTTGGGCTCGCCAGTTCTCGCGAAGGCGATGATGGTGTCCGACCAACGCTGGGACAGGTCGCGCACCACGGGGTCTTCCGGGTCGTAGAAAACCAGCGCCCCGGGGTCATCGCTGTTGAACCGGTTGAACGTGAAAGGAATCTCCGCACCGTGGGTTGCGCCGACGTCTTGGCCGAGGAAATCCACCGTTGTCGGCAGGTCGAACCGGTACAACCACCCGCCCGGCCCGGCCGCAGTGGCGCTCGCCGCACTACCCATCGCGGCCTTGAGGAACAGATGTGCTCCTGGATCTGCTTCGCATCCGCGTCCGGATAGCGGGCGTTGAGGGCGTCGAGGTAGGGGGCCGGATCCTTCCCTGCCACGACGGCCCGGGCAAGCCCGGGGTTCATCCCCGCGATCATCTGCTCTTGCGCCGCGGCCTCGGGCACGAACGTTGTGAAGAGCGCCGTGAAGAACGTGCCTTCGTCGCGATTCGTGCCGGCGATCAACGGCACGCCGCGCGCGCCCCGCTCGACAATCGCGGCATCGGTCGCGCGCGTGACAACCGTGCCGTCGACGCGGGCCCCGACGCTCGGCAACGTGGCCTGCATCGCCAGCAGGTCCTCCGCGGTCATGCCGCGCAGCGCATCGACAAGGCCTTCCCGCGACTCGCCAAGCTGCGCCAGGAGCGGCGTCACGAGGTCTGTCGGTGGCTGGTCCGCGGTGCCCGGGCTGTGCGCGATGGCCTTGTGGTAGAGCCCATCGGCCGCGGGCGTCGCCAACAGCGCGTGCACGGAATGCCCGCCAGCCGACTCGCCGAAGATCGTGACACTGCCCGGATCGCCGCCATAGTCCGCGATGTTGTCGCGCACCCACTCGAGCGCAAGCACCTGGTCGCGGATGCCGTTCGAGGCCGACCCCGCGAACTCCGCGCCGAGCGAACCGAGATCCAGGAAGCCGAAGAGGCCAAGGCGATAGTTGATGGTGACGACCACCACGTCCCCTTGTGCTGCCAGCACCGAGCCGTTGTACTCGTTGGCCGAGCCGTTCGTGAAGCCGCCGCCGTGGATCCAGAACAGGACCGGCCGTTGCGCGCCCGTCACGGACGGGGTGACGATGTTCAGGAACAGGCAGTCCTCGCTCGTCGGGGTGCCCGGCGGCGCACCCGGCAAGCCATTGTCCGGCTGCACGCAACGACTCGGGAGTCGGGTGGCATCTAGGTTTTCCGCCCACGCGCCCGATGCAAGCGGTGCGAGGAAGCGCCGTTCGCCCGTCGGCGGCTCGGCGTAGCGCATGCCCCGGAAGTGCAGAACGCCGCTTTCGCGCACGCCCCGAACCTGCCCGAGGCTCGTCGCGACGACCACCGACTCCCCACCATCATCCACTCTCGTCTCCTTCCGCGGGCCCTCGACCGGCTGGCAGCCGACGACGACCGCGTACGACAACGCGACGGCCACACCAGCAACCACGCGGCGGGCGCTTCCGATGACAGGCGTTCTAGCTGCCACGGCTTACAAGCGCTCGGCCCAACAATAGCGCGCGACGTCGGCGTGCGTCGCGAACCACACCGCAGCGTGCGCGCGGATGTGGCGGATCAGTTCCTCCAGGACCTGGATGCGCGATCGATGGCCGATGATGTGGGGGTGCATCGTGAGCAGGAACAGCCCGCCCTCGGCGTAGGCGCCGTCGAACTCCCGACGAAACACCTCGAGCACACCGGACGGTGACGTGTGGGGACGGAGCCCGCCGAACCGGTCCATGGCCCAGTACGGGTAGTCGTCGCGGATCCACTCCACGGGCAGTTCCACGACGCCGGTCGGCTCGTTGTCCTCGACGAGTTCGTAGGGATCGTCGTCCGCCATCAGCGAAGAGTCGTAGAGCAGGCCCATTTCCCGCGTAATGGCCAGGGTGTGCGCCGAAAAATCCCACGATGGCGTGCGGATGCCCACGGGCCGCACGCCGGCGATCTCCTCGAGCTTGTCGGCAGCGCGCATCTGCAGATCCCGTTCGTCCTTCGGGGGCAGCGTGGCGTTCCGCTCGTGGATCCAGGAGTGAATCCCGATCTCGTGGCCGCCGCCGATCACCGCGCTTTGCTCGTCCGGGTACAGCATCGCGGTCACCGCCGGCACGAAGAAGGTCGCCGGCACGCCGTAGCGGTCCAGCAGCTTGAGGATCCGTGGCACGCCTACACGGGCGCCGTATTCGCCCTGGCTGAGCCTGCCCGGCGACGACTCGCCGGCACGTAGGGTCAAGGTCTCGTGATCCGAATCGAACGACAGCGCCACCGCGCAACGCGCCCCATCCGGCCACGTGGCCGGTTTCAAGGATCGCCCCGCACGCACCTTCTCGACAATCGGCCGCCAGAGTCCCTCGGGCCACGCCCAAGGCTCATCGGTTTGGGTAGGCGTGGTCATCGGCGGGCCGCGAAGAAGGCTCGCAGCAAAGCAGCGGACTCCTCGGCAAGAACGCCGCCCGACACGGTCACGCGATGGTTCAGACCCGCCGCGGCCAGCACGCAGTGGTTGCTCACGACGGCACCGGCCTTCGGCTCCAGCGCCCCGTATATCAACCGGGCAATCCGTGCATGAACCAGTGCCCCCGCGCACATCAGGCATGGTTCGATGGTGACGTAGAGTTCCGCCCCGGGCAGGCGGTAGTTCCCCACGGCTGCGGCAGCGGCCCGCAAGGCGACCATCTCGGCATGGGCCGTGGGGTCGTTGCTACCAATCGGTTGGTTGTGCCCGCTCGCCAGCATCACGCCATCGCGGACGACCACCGCGCCCACGGGGACTTCGCCCCGAGAGCCCGCCTCGCGGGCCAAGGCAAGTGCCTCGCGCATCCAGCGCTCGTCGTGCGCGCACGCCGCCGCGTCCGGCGCGGTCAGCCGACTCACTCCCACTCGATGGTCCCGGGCGGCTTGCTCGTCACGTCGTAGACCACGCGCGACACGTCCGCCAGTTCGTTGACGATGCGGTTGCTGATCCGCGCGATGAGATCGTGCGGAAGTTCGGCCCATCCGGCAGTCATGAAGTCTGTCGTGACCACCGCACGCAAGGCGATCACGTGGGCATAGCGACGCGCATCGCCGACCACGCCCACCGACTTCACCGGTAGGAAGACGGCAAACGCCTGGGCAACGCGGTCGTACCAGCCGGCTTGGCGTAGCTCGTCGATGTAGATGGCGTCCGCCTCGCGCAGCACGTCGAGGTATTGAGGAAGGATCTCCCCCAAGACGCGGACGGCCAGACCGGGACCCGGGAACGGATGCCGATGCACCAGGCGCTCGGGCAGGCCAAGTTCCAGGCCCACGGCACGGACCTCGTCCTTGAACAGGTCGCGCAACGGCTCGATCAACTCGAGGTGCATGCGGTCCGGCAAGCCGCCGACATTGTGGTGCGACTTGATGACATGGGCCTTGCCAAAGCGTGATGCCGCCGACTCGATCACGTCCGGGTAGATCGTGCCCTGCGCGAGCCAGCCGACCCCCGGGATCGCCGATGCGGCGCGTTCGAAAACGCGAATGAACGTGTTGCCGATGGCTTTGCGCTTCGCCTCGGGGTCCGCGAGCCCGGCAAGCGCGGCAAGAAACTCCGCCCCGGCATCAACGGTGACCAAGTTGATCGGCAGGGCATTCGACGGGCCGAAGGCCGCCTGCACTTCCGCCACCTCGTCCTTGCGAAGCAGCCCGTTGTCCACGAAGACGCAGGTCAGTTGATCGCCGATCGCCCGTGACAGCAAGGCCGCGACGACGCTGGAGTCGACACCCCCGGAAAGACCGAGGATGACGCGCCCGTCGCCGACCCGTTCGCGCGCAGCGGCGACGGCACGTTGGGCAATATTCGCCGCCGTCCAGTCGCCGCGACAGCCCGAGATCTCACGCACGAAGCGGCGGATGATCTCCCCGCCCCGGGCGGTGTGGGTGACCTCCGGATGAAACTGGACGCCGTAAAGGTGCCGGACCGGATCCGCCATCGCGGCGATCGGCGCGTTGTCACTTTCCGCCGTGCCGACGAAGCCCGGCGGCAACTCCGTGACCCGGTCGCCGTGGCTCATCCAGACGTCGAGCGCCTCACCCAAGCCGGCCAGCAAGCCCTCGTCCGCCAGCCGGATGCTTGCATGGCCGAATTCACGGCGCATCGAACCGGCAACGACACCGCCGAGTTGCGACGCCATCGCCTGCATTCCGTAGCAGATGCCAAGTACGGGCACACGGAGGTCGAAAATGGCGTCCGGAATCCGCGGTGTCCAACCTTCCGTGACCGTTTCCGGCCCGCCCGACAGGATCGCCGCCTTCGGCGCGAAACCACGGATGGCATCGTCACCGATGTCGAACGGGTGGATCTCGCAATAGACGCCTTGCTCGCGGACGCGGCGGGCGATGAGCTGGGTGTATTGCGAGCCGAAGTCGACGATCAGGATGCGGTCGCCAAAAGCCGTCTGAGACACGCCTAACCCGCCGGGTAATTCGGCGGTTCCTTGGTGATCGCGACATCATGGACGTGGCTCTCGGCCATGGCGGCCGCGGATACCTTGGTGAACTTGGACTCGGTGCGCATTTCCGCCACGTCGACGCAACCGGTGTAGCCCATCGATGCGCGCAGACCGCCCATCAACTGGTGGATGATCGGCCCAAGCGGACCGCGGTATGGCACGCGTCCCTCGATGCCTTCCGGCACGAACTTGCCACCGTCGCTCAAGGGTTCCTGGAAGTAGCGGTCGCTCGATCCGTAACGCTCCGACATCGCGCCGAGCGAGCCCATGCCCCGGTAGGCCTTGTACGTGCGGCCCTGGTACAACTCGGTTTCGCCCGGCGCCTCCTCGGTGCCAGCGAACAACGAACCGACCATGACCGCCGAGGCACCCGCACTGATGGCCTTGGCGATGTCCCCGGAGAAGCGCACCCCGCCATCGGCGATCACCGGCACGTCCGCCTCCTCGGCTTCCGCCACGGCTTCGGAGACCGCCGTGACCTGCGGCACGCCGACGCCGGTGACCACGCGCGTCGTGCAAATACTGCCGGGCCCGATGCCCACCTTGACAGCGTCCACACCCGCGTCGAGCAGCGCCCGTGCGCCATCTCCCGTGGCAACGTTGCCGCCCATGACGGGCACGCCCGGGTACTTCTGCTTGATCCAGCTAATCCGGTCCAAGACGCGCTGCGAGTGGCCGTGCGCCGTGTCGACGACGATGATGTCCGCGCCGGCCTCCACCAGCGCCGCCACGCGGTCGTCGGTGTCCGCCCCGGTACCGACACTAGCGCCGGTGCGCAACTGCCCACGCTCGTCCTTGCAGGCGTTCGGATACGCCTGCGACTTGGCGATGTCCTTGACGGTTACCATGCCCTTGAGCTCGAAGCCCTCGTTGACGAGCAGCACCTTCTCGATCCGATGCCGATGCAGCAACTCGGTGACCTCGGCCAGGGGCGCGTCCTCCCCCGCCGTAATCAGCCGCTCCTTCGGCGTCATGACCGTCGAGACCGGCGCATCCAAGCGGCTTTCGAAGCGGATGTCGCGGGCCGTGACAATGCCGACGAGGTCGTTCCCGTGGACCACCGGAACCCCCGAGATGCGATGCTCCGAGGTCAGTTCGAGCAACTCGCGCACCGTCGCCTCGGGCGCGATGACGATCGGATCGCGAATGACGCCGGTCTCGAACTTCTTGACGGCACGCACTTCGCGCGCCTGGGATTCGAGGGGCATGTTCTTGTGCACGATGCCGATGCCGCCTTCCTGGGCCACGGCGATGGCAAGGCGGGACTCCGTGACCGTATCCATGGCCGCTGATACGAGTGGGATGTTGAGGGCGATGTCGCGCGTCAGGCGGGTCGCCAAGTCGACTTCGGAAGGCAGGATTTTGGAGTAGGCCGGCACGAGGAGGACATCGTCGAACGTGAGTGCTTCGTGCGCGATCCGGAGCATTGCATTTCCTCTATGGCCACCGCCAAAGCGAGGCGTCGCTCGTGCGGCGGGCAACAGCGAATATGCGCGCGCATCATAGGCGTGCCCGCACATCCTGTAAACCGCTACACTGCGCAGCCGAACCGTCTCGACAAGAGGTTTGCCCCATGAGACCTGCCTTGGCGGCTGCGACCATCATCGCCTGTCTGATCGCGATCACCGCGCACGCGTCGACGCGCACGCGCGTTGACAACTTCATGCTCCTCGACCACCAAGGGGCTGCGCACGAGCTGTACTACTACGCCGACGCGCCCGCGGTCGTGCTGATCGTGCAGGGCAACGGCTGCCCCATCGTGCGCAATGCCCTGACCGACTATTCCGCGGTCAGCGAAGCCTATGCACCTAAGGGCGTCGAGTTCTTCATGCTGAACGCCAACCTCCAAGACGGTCGGGCCACGGTCGCCGCGGAGGCCGAGGAGTGGGGAGTTCCCTACCCGATCCTCGTCGACGAGACGCAACTCGTCGCGGAGTCTCTCGGTCTGACGCGCACGGCCGAAGTGCTAGTCATCGACCCCCGGACTTGGGAGATCGCCTATCGTGGACCGGTCAACGACCGCTTGAGCTACGAGCGCCAGAAACAGTCCGCATCGGAGCATTACCTGAGCGACGCCCTCGACGCCCTGCTCGACGGCACGGCGGTCACGGTCGCCTCGCGGGATGCCATGGGCTGCCTGATCAATCTGCCCGGCGCCGACGCCGACCACGCTGGCATCTCCTACAGCGACACGATCGCACCGATGCTCCAAGAGAACTGCGTCGCCTGCCACCAGGCTGGCGGCATCGCACCTTGGGCCATGACCGACTACAACATGGTCCGCGGCTTTGCGCCGATGATCCGCGAAGTCATTCGTACCAAGCGCATGCCACCCTGGCATGCCGACCCGCACATCGGGCAATGGCAGGGCGACCGCAGCCTGTCGATCGAAGAGCGCCAGACCCTTGTGCACTGGATCGAGGCAGGCGCGCCCCGGGGCAGCGGATCCGATCCACTGGCGGCGACGACCACCAAGGCGCCCGAGTGGCCCTTGGGACAACCCGACCTGATCGTGAAGGTACCGGCTTTCGATGTGCCGGCGACCGGCATCGTCGACTACCAGTTCCCCGTGGTTGCCAATCCCTTAGACCGAGACGTGTGGGTGCGCGCCATGAGCGTGAAGCCGGGTTCGGCGGAAGTCGTGCACCACGTCCTGGTGGGGACCACCGACGTCGGCGCGGACGCCAGGTATTCCGGCGAGGCGCTGATGCGCAACTACTTGGGCGGCTACGCTCCTGGCACCCAGCCCCAGGTGATGCCGGAGGGAACCGGCGTCTTTCTGCCGAAGGACACCGCGTTCATGGTCCAGATGCACTACACGCCCTATGGCAAGCCAGCGACCGACCAAACCGAGATCGGCCTGTACTTCCACGACGAGCCGCCCGCCAACTTCCTGCGTCACAGCGTCGTACTGAGCCCGGCGATCAGCATCCCCCCGAACGCACCGGCCCACGAGGAGTCCGCGTACTTCGAGTTCAAGCGCGACGCGATCCTCTATTCCATCCTGCCGCACTCCCACTATCGGGGCCGCAGTTCGACCTTCGAGTTGGTGCACCCCGACGGGCGTCGCGAAACCATCCTCTCCGTGCCGAACTACGACTTCAACTGGCAACGCGGCTACGACTTCGTGGAGCCGCGAGAGATCGCGGCCGGCACGCGCCTGATCCATCGCACGGTGTACGACAACTCGAGCCGCAACCCCGGCAATCCGGATCCGGCGAGGACCGTGGTCTGGGGCCTGCAGTCGCACGAGGAAATGCTCTACGGCGACTTCGTCTTCAGTTGGGTCGATGAGCGCTCCGATGCGCCGCTGCACGACCATGAGCACACCGAGGCCGTGCAATGGGTGGGCTATACCGACCGCGACATGAGCGGCGGGGTCAGCATGGACGAGATTCCGGAGGGGCTGCGCGAGCGGTTCGCGAGTACGTTCGAGACCGGTGACGAAAACGCCGACGGCGAACTGACCGCCGACGAGTACTACGCCGCGGAGCGCGAGAGGAAAAGGCAGCGCGCACAACAGCAGGACTCGGCCGGGGATTGATCCCTCAACGCGAGTCGAGAGCTAATCGCCGGCGTTCTCCTGTGGTGGCAAAACGCCCGGCTGCGGAGTAGTATCTCGCGCCCACTTTCGGGACAACCCATGCCGTTCGTCAAAGTCAGAGAAAACGAGCCGTTCGACGTCGCCTTGCGGCGCTTCAAGCGATCCTGCGAAAAAGCCGGCGTGCTTTCCGAGGTTCGCAAGCGCGTCTACTACGAGAAGCCAACGGCGGTCCGCAAACGCAAGGCCGCCGCCGCGGTGAAGCGTCACTTGAAGAAGCTGCAACGCGAGGCGCGACGCTTCGAGAAGGCGTTCTAGCGCCGACTCCCACCGAAACGTACGGCGGTTCGACGATGCCCACATGACCGCCACGTCCGAGATCCAATCCGCCATTGCTGCCGCCACCAAGGCCGCAATGCGCGCTCGTGAGCGCGAGCGCGTGAAGGCACTGCGCCTCATCAATGCCGCGCTCAAGCAGGCCGAGATCGACGGCCGCGCCAGCCTCGCTGACGCCGACGTACTCGCCATCCTCACCAAGATGCGCAAGCAGCGCCGCGACTCGCTCGAGCAGTTCACCGCGGCCAACCGGGAGGATCTCGCCGCCATAGAGCGGTTCGAGATCGAGGTCATCGACGAGTTCATGCCGCGGGCCATGTCGGCGGAGGAACTCGAAGCCGCCGTAGCCGAGACCATCTCCGGGGTCGGTGCCACCGGCATGCGCGACATGGGCCGCGTCATGGCAGCCCTGCGCGAGACGCTCGCGGGGCGCGCCGACATGGGAGAAGCGAGCCGGCTCGTACGGGCCGCGTTGCAGAGCTAGCGGGACTGCGAGGCGCTCAGCGCAAGGAGCGACACCGGCCAGTACAAGGACTATGCTATCCCGATGGCCGGCCTGATCCCGCAGTCGTTCGTCAACAGCCTGATCGAGCGGGTCGACATCGTCGAGGTCGTCGGCAGCCGCGTACAACTCAAGAAGGCTGGCGCCAACCACATGGGGCTGTGTCCATTCCACGACGAGAAAACCCCGTCGTTCCACGTCTACCCGGACGGTCACTACCACTGCTTCGGCTGTGGCGCTCACGGCACGACGATCGGCTTCCTGATGGACGTGGACGCCTTGACCTTCCCCGAGGCCGTGGAGACGTTGGCGGACATGCTCGGGCTCGAGGTGCCCCGCGAAGGCGGTGACGCTCGCCGCGTGGACCCGGGCATCTACGACGTACTCAACGCGGCGAGCACCCAGTTCAAGGCCTGGCTCAGGAACCACGACGGGGCGCCGGCCGCCGTGGCATATCTCAAGGAGCGTGGCCTTTCCGGCGAGGTCGCGCGAGACTTCAACGTCGGCTTCGCACCACCCGGATGGGACGGACTGAAGACGGCGTTGTCCTCCTTCGGCGAAGAACGCCTGGTCGCCGCCGGGTTGCTGGCCAAGAGCGATGCGGGCCGGACGTACGACCGGTTCCGGCAACGGATCGTGTTTCCCATCCGCGACGCCCGTGGACGCGTCATCGGCTTCGGGGGCCGGATTTTCGGCCCGGACACCCAGGGGCAGCCGAAGTACTTGAACTCGCCCGAGACCGACGTCTTCCACAAGGGCCAGGAGGTGTACGGCTTGTTCGAGGCGCGACGAGCGCACAACCGCCTCGACACGGTCATCGTGGTCGAGGGCTACATGGATGTCGTCGCACTCGCGCAGTACGGCATCCACAACGCGGTCGCCACGCTCGGCACCGCCATCGGCGAAGCTCACTTCGCGAGGCTCTACAAGGTCGTCGACCGCGTCGTGTGCTGCTTCGACGGCGACGACGCGGGGCGCGAAGCGGCCTGGAAGGCGGTGAACGCGGCGTTCCCCACGCTATCCGCAGGCCGCCGACTGGACTTCGTCTTTCTCCCGGAAGGCGAGGATCCGGACACCGTGGTCCGCGAACAAGGTGCCGACGCCTTCAACGCGCTCGTCGCCGACGCCTGTTCGGTCGGGCGCTATTTCCTGGAACGCCTGCAGGCCGGGCTCGACCTCGGCACCGTTGACGATCGCGCCACGCTCGCGGAGTTGGCATTGCCCCTGGTTGGCCAACTCCCGGATGGGGAACTGCGCGCTGTCCTGCTCCGTGAACTGGCTCGACTGACCCACACCGACCTCGCTCATCTCGAGCACCGTACTGTAGGGGCTGGCGAACGCGGTGCACGTGCAGTCGTGGTGCCGACCCAGACCGAGTCGAAGCTGGCAACCACGTTGCTCCGCCTGCTGGTCCGCCGGCCACGCGCGCTCGCCGGGCTTGACGACTCGGAACGGCAGCAACTCCTAGACGCCGCCGAGGGAACACTGCGCGAGGTCTTGGGGTTCCTCGTGGAGCAGCCCGAAGCCGATACGACCATGCTCCTCGGGCGGTTCGTGGGCGATCCCGTGCACCCACAACTCGCGGCACTGTGCGCCGGCGAGGACGTCCTCCCGGGCGAGGCGTCGGACAGCGACTGCAGGGACTGCGCGCGGCGCTACATGCGTGAGCGGAATCGTCAGCTTTTGCTCGACGCCTATAGACAGGTGGGCACCGACGACGCCATGCGGCGCCATCTCGACGCCAAACGCCAGCAAACAGCCGGGGTTGATTGATCGCGCAACCGTCCCCATGTAAGGGCGTCACGACGGTCGCGAGCGGTCTTCCTTGACCGGAGGGGCTATAATCTGCGCTGCACCCAAGGCAGTTGCCAGTCTATGCGTACGCCCGCCCAAGCCACGCTTCGCACCCAAACATCCAAACGAGGTGACATGGCCACAGAAACCAAACAGCAGAAATCGCGACTCAAGGATCTGATCGGCAAGGGCAAGGAGCAGGGCTACCTGACCTACGCGGAGGTGAACGACCACCTTCCGGCCGACATCAGCGACCCCGACCAGATCGAAGACATCATCCGCATGATCGAGGACATGGGGATCAAGGTCTACGAGTCGGCCGAAGCCGCGCCAGACGCGGACGAACTGCTGAACACGGGCGAAAACACCGCCGACGAGGTGGCTGCGGAAGAAGCCGCGGCAGCCCTCGTGGAAGTGGAAACCGAGACCGGGCGGACCACCGATCCGGTCAGGATGTATATGCGCGAGATGGGCACGGTCGAGTTGCTGACGCGCGAAGGCGAAATCGCCATCGCCAAGCGCATCGAAGAGGGCATTCGCGACGTCCTGAACGCCGTCGCCTACTTCCCGGGAACCGTGAAGTACATTCTCGACCGCTACGCCGAGTCGGTTGAAGAGGACAAGCTCGCCGACCTCCTCGTCGGCTACCTCGATCCCGCCGAGCACGTGCCTCCGGCCGCACAAGTGGACCTCACGGCCACAACGGACGACAAGGACGAGACGCCCGAGCGCAAGGGTCCCGATCCCGTGGTCGCGGACATGCGCTTCACCGAACTGCGCAAAGCGTTCCAGAAAGCTAACCGCAGCATCGCCAAGCATGGGCGCACCAAGCCGGGCGCGGCGGCAGCCGTGTCGGCCATGGCCGACGTGTTCTCCTTTTTCAAGCTCGTGCCCAAGCACTACGACCACATCGTCGACATGCCGCGCGCGGCGTTGCGGCGCATCCGCCGCGAGGAGCGGCTGCTGCTCAGCACCTGCGTGGACCAGGCCGGCATGCCGCGCCGGGACTTCCTTGCCGAATACCACGGCCACGAAACCTCGATCGAATGGGTGGACGAACGGATCGCCGCTCGCCACGACTACAGCCGTCGGCTAGCCCGCGTCCGCGAGGACATCGTGCGCGCGCAGAAGAAGATCCAGGCCGTGACCGAGCGCACGGGCTTGGGCGTCAAGCAGATCAAGGACATCAACCGCCGCATGTCCCTTGGCGAGGCGAAGGCCCGCCGGGCCAAGAAGGACATGGTCGAGGCCAACCTGCGCCTGGTGATCTCCATCGCCAAGAAGTACACCAACCGCGGCCTGCAGTTCCTCGATCTCATCCAGGAAGGCAACATCGGTTTGATGAAGGCCGTCGACAAGTTCGAGTACCGGCGCGGGTACAAGTTCTCGACCTACGCGACCTGGTGGATCCGGCAAGCGATCACGCGCTCGATCGCCGATCAGGCACGCACGATCCGCATCCCCGTGCACATGATCGAGACCATCAACAAGCTCATTCGCATCTCTCGGCAGATGCTCCAGGAGAAGGGCCGCGAACCCACGCCCGAGGAACTCGGCGAACGCATGGAGATGCCCGAGGAGAAAGTCCGTCGCGTGCTCAAGATCGCCAACGAGCCCATCTCGATGGAGACGCCGATCGGCGACGACGAGGACTCCCATCTCGGTGACTTCATCGAGGATGCGACCATCGGCTCGCCAGCCGAACTCGCCACCGGCCAAGGGCTCAAAGAGGCTACGCGCAACGTGCTCGGCGGCCTGACGACCCGCGAGGCCAAGGTCCTTCGCATGCGTTTCGGCATCGACATGAACACCGACCACACGCTCGAGGAAGTCGGCAAGCAGTTCGACGTCACCCGCGAGCGGATCCGCCAGATCGAGGCCAAGGCGTTGCGCAAACTGCGCCACCCGAGCCGCAGCGACCACCTGCGCAGTTTCCTCGACGAATGGACCGAGAATCGGCGCTAGCGTTCTTGAGCAGGTTCCGAGTGTCGACGGAGCGAATGTGAGCGAACCGAGCGAACCGGGCGATCAAGCGCCGAGCACGGAAGCCAAGTGCAAGATCCTCGTCGTGGACGACGAGCCTGACCTCGAGCACCTGATGCGGCAGCGGCTTCGCCGCGATGTCCGGGCCGGCCGGTTCGAGTTGGCATTCGCACACGACGGCGTCGAAGCGCTCGAGATGCTCGCCAAGGACCGTGACATCGACATGGTCCTTTCCGATATCAACATGCCGCGTATGGACGGATTGACACTCTTGGAACAGATTCCGAGCGTGGATCCCAACATCCGTTCCGTGATCGTGTCTGCCTACGGAGACATGAAGAACATCCGCACGGCAATGAATCGCGGCGCGTTCGACTTCGTCACCAAGCCCATCGACTTCGCGGATCTGCGCATCACGATCGACAAGACGCGCCAGCACTTGATGGCGTTGCGCGAAGCCTTAAGAACCCGGGACCGACTCGTTGCCGTGCAGAACGAACTCGGTGTCGCTCGCGACATGCAGCAATCGATACTGCCCCGGCAGTTCCCCAAGCAGCCCACGTTCGAGGTGTTCGGCAACATGGAGGCGGCCCGCCAGGTCGGTGGCGACTTCTTCGACATCATCAATCTCGAAGGTGGCCGGGTCGGTCTCGCAATCGCAGATGTCTCGGGCAAAGGCGTGCCGGCGGCGCTGTTCATGATGTCGAGCCGAACCCTGCTCAAGGGTGCCGCCATTGGACACCGGGAACCCGGGGACGCCCTCGCCGAGGTCAACAACCTGCTCGAGGCCGACAACGACTCGGCGATGTTCGTCACGGTGTTCTACGCCGTGTACGACCCGGGGACCGGCACCCTTACCTACGCCAACGGCGGGCACAATCCGCCGCTGGTCGTTCATCGGGACGGGAGTTCCTCGATCCTGGAGCCTACCGGGGGAATCGCGCTCGGCGTTGCGGCCGGTCTGCCGTACGCCCAGGCGGAGACCCACTTGGAACCGGGCGACATCGTGGTGCTCTACACCGACGGCGTCACCGAGGCGATGGATCCCAACAACGAGGAGTTCGGGCTGGAACGTCTGCAAGAGGTCTATGCCGCGTCCCCGCCAACGGATGCGCACACCGCGAACGATGTCGCTTTCGAGGCGGTGCATGCCTTCGCAGCGGGGGCGCCGCAGTCCGACGACATCACCTGTGTCACGCTGATGCGGATCTAGGGAAGGACTTCCGAGGCGATGAGATTGGCGCTTACCGTCGAGGCCAGCCTCGACCAACTCACGGGCCTCCAGGAACGCGTAACCGCGTTCGGCGAGGCCGAGAACTGGCCGCCGGATATGGCCTTCCAAGTCGAACTCACGCTCGAGGAGATTTGCGTCAACGTCGTCAACTACGGGTTCGAAGACGACGGCGGCGACCATGCCATCGAAGTCATCGTGGATTCCGAACCGGAAGCGCTCACGATCGAGATCGTCGACAACGGTCGCGCCTTCGACCCCCTGACGGAAACCCCCGATCCGGATCTCGACTCGGCGGTCGGCGATCGCCCGATCGGCGGACTCGGTGTCTACCTCGTCAAGCAGTACATGGACGAGCTCCAATACCGGCGCGAAGATGGCCGCAACCGCCTGAAGATGGTCAAACACCGCAGCGACGAATGACGCCGATCCTAGCCCGTATCCGCCGTGCACCCCGGGCGCGCGAATCGTTGGTTGGCATCGCCCTGCTCGCGGCCGTTTCCGCAAGTGGCAACGCGGGGGTCTCCGACACGGCGATCCTGTTCGGACAATCGGCCGCGTTCTCGGGGCCCGCCGAAGACTTAGGCCAGAACATGCGCCTCGGCATCCAGGCCGCGTTCAACGAGCAGAACGAACGGGGCGGCGTCCACGGTCGTCGCCTTGAACTCAAGACCCTCGACGACGCCTACGAGCCGGAAGCAGCGATCGCCAATACGCGCCGCCTAGTCCACGACGATGGTGTCTTCGCGCTCATCGGTGCGGTTGGCACGCCGACGTCGGTCGCCGCAGTGCCCGTCGCCACCGAGGCCGGCGTGCCTTACGTGGCACCTTTTACCGGCGCCGCGTTTCTGCGCGAGGCCGCGGGCCGAGGTACGCACGTCATCAACCTGCGCGCATCCTACGATGACGAGACCGAGGCCATGGTCGCCCACCTCATCGGCGATCTCGGGATCAAGCGCATTGCCGTGATGTACCAGGACGACTCGTTCGGCCGAGCCGGCCATGCCGGTGCCGAACAGGCGCTCTCCAAGCGCGGCATGGCACCCGTGTCGGTCGGCGTCTACCCGCGCAACACCACGGCCGTCAAGACCGCCCTACTCGACGTCCGGGCCGGAGACCCGGAGGCGGTGATCCTCGTCGGCGCCTACGAGCCGGTCGCCGCCCTCATCGCCTGGTCGCGGGCGATCGGCTTTCGCCCCGTGTTCATCACCATCTCGTTCGTGGGCAGCAACGCGCTGGCGCGCGAGCTTGGGGAGGCGGGCGCGGGGGTGTTCGTGACCCAGGTCGTGCCGTTTCCCCGTGGCGACCAACCGCCGGTCGTTGCCACGTACAGCCGCGCCCTCGCCGCGCTGGCACCGGATAGCACGCCCGGCTTCGTATCGCTCGAAGGCTACCTCGCTGGCCGGCTGGCCATCGCAGCCCTTCAGTTTTGCGGTCGCGACGTCGACCGCGATTGTTTCTTAAGTGCGATGCGGCAACGCGACCGCGTCGACATCGACGGGTTCGAACTCCGCTACGGTAGCGACGACAACCAGGGTTCGGATCGTGTTTTCCTGACCATGATCGACGACGGCGGTGGCTATCGGCCGATCACCTCTCTGGCGCAGCGATGATCGCCGGACTGGTCCGCCGCATCTCCGAAGGCCGGTTCCGCATATCGAGCCAGCTCTACACGGGGATCTTCGGCGCTGTCGCCTCGACCATGATCGCGAGCCTGGTGGCCTGGTATTCATTCAGCCGCGTCGGTGATGCGCAGGAGCGCGTCAACGACGTTGTGCCGAACATGGAGGCGGCATTCGGCCTCGCGCAACGGGCCGGTGCCTTGGTTGCGGCAGCACCCCGACTGGTGGCGACGGCGAGCCAAGAGGAACTCGCGACCCTGTCGGCGAGCATCGCCGACGAGCGCCAACAGTTCGCAGCACAGTTGAACGCACTCGGCGTGGGTACGGCCGACCATGCGGATATCCGCACGAGCGGAACGGCGCTGATCGACAACATCGCGGCGATCGAGACGTCGGTCGCAGAACGCCTGGCGCTGGCCGAGCGCGGGACCACGATCCTCACGGAAGTCTCGGCCCTGCAGGATGGGCTTGTCCGCACGCTGGTGCCCGCCATCGACGACCAGTTGTTCTACACCATGACCGGTTTCCGGAGTCTCGGTCAGCCACCCGCAGCACGTGAAGAGCGGCTGTCGGAAGCCGAGGTCGACCGCTATCGCCAATTGGCCGACCTCTACGCCGACGCCACCATGGCCATCCAGTTGCTTGCGAGTGCTTTCGACCTCGCTGACAAAGCCCGGCTCGATCCCCTGCGGGACCGCTTTCAAGCGACGTCCGAGCGCATCGCGCGGAGCCTAGACGCCCTCGTTGACACGCCGATGCACGTCGACCTCGCACCCACGTTGGACCGGTTGCGTCAACTCGGCCTCGACCCGGATGGCGGCATCGCGCTGCGAACCGAAGAACTGACCCTGGGCGAGACGCAAGCCGGATTGCTGGCCGACAACCGGCGCCTCGTGAGCGAACTCGTGATCCAGGCACAGAACCTCGTGAGCGTTGCCGGCCAACGTGCCGGCCTGGCCACGGGTGCCGCCACGGACGCCATCGACACCGGCCGCAGCCTGCTCATCGGCCTCAATGCCGTGAGCATCGTCGGCGCAATCATGATCGCGTGGCTGTTCGTCGGCCGCGTACTGCTGCGTCGCCTCGCGCGGCTGTCGGAACGCATGCGCGCCATGGCCGGTGGCGACCTCGAAGGGGAAGTGGACATAGGAGGCCACGACGAGGTCGCCGACATGGCCGCGGCCCTCGAAGTGTTCCGACGCCACGCATTGGAAGTACAGCGACTCAACCTGGTGGAAAAGCTCGCGAACGAACTGCGCGACAAGAACGAGGAGCTTGAGTCCACCTTGTCGCAACTGCATCGCGCCCAGGACCAGATCGTCGTACGCGAGAAGCTCGCCGCACTCGGCGAACTCACCGCGGGCGTCGCCCACGAGATCAAGAATCCCCTGAACTTCGTCAAGAACTTCTCGGAGGCGTCCCAAGAGCTTGTCACCGAACTCAACGAGGAACTCGCGGACAGCACCGAGGCCATGGACACGGAGCAGCAATCCCTAGTCCGCGAGATCTGCGACGACCTCATCGAGAACATGACCCGCATACGCCACCACGGCGAACGCGCGGATCGGATCGTGCGCGACATGTTGAAGATGGGCAGCGACAGCGGCGACAAGCAGCCGACCGACGTCAACGGGCTACTCGAGGAGCACGCCCGACTGGCTTTCCACAGCGCGCGGGCAGCGGACCCCGACTTCCAGCTTGAAATCGAGGAGGACCTTGATCCGGCCGTCGGCCAAGTGGAGGTGATCCCGCAGGACCTCGGCCGGGTGTTCCTGAACATGGTCGGCAACGCTTGTCACGCAACCGACGCGCGACGCCGTTCCGAGGACGCCGACTCCGGCTACAGCCCGAAGCTCCGGATCGCGACCAAGCGCCACGAGGCGCGGGTGGAAATCAGCATCCGCGACAACGGCACGGGCATCCCGCCCGACGTGATCGACAAGATCTTCAACCCGTTCTTCACCACCAAGCCAACCGACCAGGGCACCGGCTTGGGCCTAGCGCTGTCCAACGACATCGTCCGCCAACACGGCGGCGAGATTCGCGTGAATTCCGAACCCGGCAGCCATACCGAGATGGTCGTCACCATTCCCCTGTAGGCGCAGGGGAAGTGGGAGCCCACCAGCGCCGGAGTCGCCGGACGCTCCGTACTTCAGTCCTAGAAGGAATCGCTGCTCAAGCAGCAGCGGGGAGCTACGCGGTGCGTGGCACCGCGTGAATCGCTAGCCGACAGACGACAGCGCAGCCTCGCGGCTATCGTGAATGTCGATGATCTTGTCAAATCCGCTGATCTCGAAAACCTCGCGGATCGGCTTGGACGGTGAGCAGAGCGCGAACTTCGCCGAGCGCCGCGAAAGGGCCTTGGCGGTCAGTAGCACCGCACGCAATCCTGCACTGCTGATATACGAAAGATCAGCCAAATCCACGATGACCGCCGTATCGCTGTCATCGATCGCACTGCTCAAACTCTGTTCAAAGTCGCTGGCATTAACACCGTCGATGCGGCCCGCCGCCTTCGCCACTAGCGTGCCGCCCTGCCGTTCGACATTGAGTTCCATTGCTCGCTCGCCCAGCTACCGAAATGAGACGCGAACAATACCACCCTGCAAGGGATGTTGTCTCGTCACTTCTCGCCTCGCCGCCTCGCCGCCCCGCCTCCCGCCCAAACGTCCGAGCGGCGTCCTCGACTGGTGGGCCCACCAGGATTCGAACCTGGGACCGATGGATTCGCTGATCCCGGGGTTTCCCCCGGGGGCGGACTATCTCACCACCCGCTGCGGCCGCAGACCAAGTCGTGTGAACCGCGGCTAGGGTGCGGGACGCTCAAGCCTGTCATCAAGGGCACTCGGCGCGGCGAACACCGCGCCAGCCCTCAGGTAGTCTCTGCACCTTCCGGCGGTGTACCGCCGGCTTGGCTCAGGGTTGCCGTGGCGTCACGCTTTGAGATCAGCGCGCCTTGGCCGGACGGTTCCCCTGAGTTCATCCCGTTCATCCGGCGCATTTCTGCGCCGGCGCACCAGCTTGGCGAGCAGCGTTCACGCCACTCGCACCGATGAGTCCACTGCTCTAACCAACTGAGCTATAGGCCCGTGACGACGAGTGTAGCCGTGCCGGCAAGCTCTCGTCCACGTGCGGCCCGTGACTCACGACGCCCACTAGATCGCGAGCAGGTCCGCTTCCTTGTCCGCCAATGCGTCATCGACCCGACGAACATGCTCGTCGGTGACTCTCTGGACGTCGTCCTCGGAACGTCGCCCATCGTCCTCGGTCGCTTCCTTCTCGCGCACCAGTTCCCGCACATCGGCAATCACGTCGCGGCGGATGTTGCGGATGGCGATGCGGGCGTTCTCGGCCTCCTGGCGGGCCAACCGAATCAGGTCGCGGCGGTTCTCCTCGGTCAACGGCGGCATCGGCAGGCGGACCACGTCGCCGGTGCTCGACGGCGTCAATCCGAGATCGCTCTTCAGGATCGCCTTCTCGATATCCGGCACCAGGCGTTTCTCCCACGGGGAGATGAGCAGGCTGCGGGCCTCCTCGACAGTAATCGTCGCCACCTGCTTGATTGGGGTCGACGTGCCGTAGTAGTCCACTTCAACGGCGTCCAGGATCGCTGGATTGGCGCGACCGGTGCGGATCCGGGAGAACGCGCCACGCAACGCCTGCTGCGACTTCTCCATCCGCTCCGCCGCATCGTCGATGAACTCGTCAAGCACCTCAGGATCCCGCGTGTATGCGCGTGCCAACCTTGTCACCACGCGCCACGCGCGTCAACGCGCCGGGTTCGCCGACATCGCAGACAATGATCGGCAGGTCGTGCTCTTCGCACAGCGTGATGGCGGTCAGGTCCATGACCCGCAATCGCCGGTCGAGCACGTCCCGATAGGTCAACTCCGGCAACCGCTGTGCCCGCCGGTCCTCCTCGGGGTCGGCAGAATAGACCCCGTCAACCTTGGTTGCCTTGACGACCGCGTGCGCACCGACTTCGATGGCACGCAGGCAAGCCGCGGTATCCGTCGTGAACAACGGGTTGCCGGTGCCACCGGCCAGCACGAGGATCTCCCCGCTCGCCAAGCTCGCCCGGGCAGCCTCGATCGAGTAGCCCGCCACTATGCTGGCGATCGCGTGCGCCGAAAGGACGCGCGCCGCTCGGCCGGCGCGGACCAGGGCATCCCGGAAGGCCAATGCGTTCATCACGGTCGCGAGCATGCCCATGTGGTCCCCGGTGACCCGGTCGATTCCCGCGGCCGCAAGCTCAGCCCCACGCACCAAGTTGCCGCCGCCCACCACGACCGCAACGTCCGTCCCGGACGCCGCCACCTCGGCGACTGCGGAAGCGGCCCGTTCCAGCACGCTCGCGTCTATGCCGACGCCCGACGGACCGCCGAGGGCCTCGCCGGAGAGTTTCAGGAGCATGCGCGCGATCGACTCGCGACCAGAGCGGCCTTGGCCTGCTGCCATCGCGGAAGCCTCGCGCCGGCTTTGGGTCTGCTCGGAGTCTCCGTCCATCGTTTGTCCACCGTGAGAAGCCGTGGGACAAGGCCGACGCCTCGTGAGCGCCGGGCTTGCTTGCGGCGACGATGGTATTGGGTTTCACGCCGATGCGGAAATCCACCGCCTAAGGCTGCGCAAGGCCGCAAGGCCGGACGCTCGCAAGTGCCCGCCGGCTCCGGGATAATGCACCCGCACGAGGACGGGGCCGCCGCATAGTTCACCGGGCCGAGTGCCGTTGAGGTCGAGCTTCTTACGGCGGCTCAAGCCCGGTAGGAACAAGGAATCACGCGTTGAGCGGAGACACGGACAAGGCACTGGTGCGCCGCGTGCAGGCTGGGGACGCCCGCGCGTTCGATCTGCTGTTCATGCGTTACCAGCACAAGATCAGCAGCCTCGTCGCGCGATACGTACGCAGCAACGAAGATGTCGAGGACATCACCCAGGACGCCTTCATCAAGGCCTACCGAGCGTTGCCACGGTTCCGCGGCGAGAGCGCCTTCTATACCTGGCTTTACCGCATTGCCGTCAACACCGCGAAGAACCACCTCGCGGCCAGCAGTCGTAGGCTGCAAGAGGTGGAGATCGAGACCGACGGGTCCGACACAGGCCAAATCGCACGTGCGCTCACCGATCCGGACGACCCCGAGGGTGCCTTGCGAAGTGACCAGTTGCGCCAAGCTGTCGATGCCGCGATTACTGCCTTACCAGCAGATTTACGGATTGCGCTAACTCTTCGCGAGTTTGATGGTCTAAGCTATGCACAGATCGCAGACGTCATGGACTGTCCGGTCGGAACGGTGCGCTCGCGTATCTTCCGCGCCAGGGAGGCAGTTGACGTCGCGATCCGGCCGCTGCTCGATCGCGGCGGCACAGCCACGAACCGAGCGGAGAAGTAATTGATGACCGAATCGGAGCAGTCGCTAAACGAGTCGTTGTCCGCCGCAATCGACGGCGAGGCCGAGGAGTTGGAGCTGCGGCGGGTTCTCAACGCCGTCGGCGAAAACCCCGACCTGCGCGCGAAGTGGCAGCGTCTGCACTTGATCGGCGGCGTTATGCGTCGCCAGACACCACCCATCGTCGGCTCGACGCTCCCGGTGTGGCCAGCCGACATCGAGGCCGGCGGTGCAGGCGGCGACACGGTCGACAAACACGAGGCGCCCGGGCCAATACCTGGCCCCGAGACCCGCCGTTTCGGCGGTCGCTGGCTGGCACCCGCCGGCAGCGCCGTCCTGGCAACGGCCGCGGCCCTGATGGTCGTACTCTACTTCGGCCCGGAAGAGCCGACCGAGGCCGAACCGGCCGTCGCGGATGCCTCCCAGCAGCCCACGCACGGCTTGGCAAGCGTACCGACCGATTTGGACCTGCAACGGGCGAACGCCTACATCTACCAACACGCTCGCGACACCTCGATCGGCGCACGACCGGCCGCCATGCCTTTCGTCAAGGAGTTGTCCACGGCACCCGCCGCGGCAGCACAGGAAGATGCAGGCGTCCGATCCGAACGGGCAGGAAGCCAACAACGCTAGCGGCGCTACGCCGTAGGCAAGAAGCACGAACGCGCCGGGTAAGAGAGTCCGATCCAACTGCAGACATGAACCGCGGACAAGCAGACTCGTGAAACCGCGCGCACGGACAGGCCGGGAAGCCAGCGCACGGCGAGGGACAGCCCCACTGGTGCTTCTACTGGCCGCTACGGGGCTCGCCGCACACGCCCAGACAGCCGTCGATGGCGAGCAGCGCACACCCACCGAGTGGCTGCAGGCGATGGACGGCGCCTTCCGGACGTTGGACTACGACGGGGTCTTCAGCTACTACGCCGCCAGCCATTCCGCGCAGGTCGACTTGGTCGAAGTTCCGGGGCCGCGCTCAGGCCAAGTGACGAGCACGCTTCGCGCCGGCTCGCGAATGACGGCGAAACTCGCGACCTTCCGCATCGTTCACATGGTCATCGATGGGATCGAACGCGAGCGGATCGTGCATCTGAACGGTCCGGCGCGCGAGATCCTGCGTACGGGCGAAGACGTGGCCTACGTGCTCACCCCGGGCGACGCGCTCCTCGACCTCGAGGGTGCAACTCCAGGCGGCGCGTACGGACGCGTATTCGCGCGACGCTTCGAAAACGTCGCCGAACACTACGATGTGTTTGTCCAAGGCCGCGACCGGGTCGCCGGGCGTCCCGCCACCCATCTGCAGGTCATACCGCGAGACGAGGAGCGGTTGGGCTATCGGCTTTGGTTGGACGACGCAACAGGCCTGCTCCTACGCTCGGAGTTGCGCGACCCGAGCCGTACGAACCTGGAGATCTTCCAGTTCACCAGTCTCCTGGTGGGCGATGACGTCGACCCGAAGAACCTCCTTTCGACGACCCAAGGCGCATTGACCCGTCAACTCGCGATCGTCACCGACGAGGCAACACGCACCGAATCGCCTTGGCGCGCGGCGTGGGTACCCGCCGGCTTCGAGCTGACAAGCGCGAATACCCGCCGCTATGCCGAGGACCCCCGAGAGTTGAGCGTGCTAACTTTCAGCGACGGCTTGGCGGCGTTCTCCGTGTTCATCGAGGCGATGCCCGAAACCGGTGCCGGCCATGTCGTGTCACGCAGCGGAGCAACGGTTGCCCTGACCCACATGGCGGCCAGCGCGCGTGGCAAACACCTCGTCACCGTCGTCGGGGAAGTGCCCATCGCCACCGCGCGTCGCATCGCCGCCAGCGTCGATCACAAGTCCACGCCCTAAACGGCGCGCCAAAGTGGCCCGCGAGTCGCCCACCCGTTACGTCGTTGCAGCCCACCGGGCAGCTCTCGACACGCTGCACCGCAGGGGCGTCCTGCAGCGCGGCCATCCCGACGGCCTCCCGTTCATCCATTTCGACACTCAGCTCTGTCCCGGTTGCGATGGCCGGTGCGGCGTCGGCGTTAGCGCGTCGCCCCTGTGCGTCCCCGAAGCCTTGGACCTACCCGCAGGGACCGAGGTACTCGTGACGGCCCCGGCCGGCGCCCTTCGCCGCGGTGCGGTTCGGGTATTCGGGCCGCCGCTTCTCGTCGTAGCCGCCTGCACGGCCCTCGCCCACTTCGGTGCTTGGAGCGACTGGGTGCTTGCCGGGGCCACCGCCCTCGGCATCGCCGTATCGCCCGCCTTGGCACGCTTGACGTCAGCCGCGTAGAGCGGAAAGACAGTGGCTGGCACGCGCAACATCCGCAACTTCTCGATCATCGCCCACATCGACCACGGCAAGTCCACCCTGTCGGATCGGCTCATCCAACTGTGCGACGGTTTGAGCGAGCGTGAAATGGCAGACCAGGTGCTCGATTCGATGGACCTCGAGCGCGAACGCGGCATCACCATAAAGGCGCAGTGCGTCACGCTCCAGTACGCCGCCGAAGACGGCGAGACCTACGAGCTCAACTTCATCGACACCCCGGGCCACGTCGACTTCAGCTACGAGGTCTCCCGGTCGCTGGCAGCGTGCGAGGGTGCCTTGCTGGTGGTGGACGCCGCCCAAGGGGTCGAGGCCCAGTCGGTCGCCAATTGCTATACGGCGATCGACCAGGGCCTCGAAGTCCTGCCGGTGCTCAACAAGATCGACCTCCCGCAAGCGGATCCAGCCCGCGTGTCGACGGAGATCGAGGACATCATCGGCATCGACGCCAGCGGGATCTTGAGCGTCAGCGCCAAAACCGGCGAGGGCGTGGCCGCACTCTTAGAGACGCTCGTGGCCAGCATTCCCGCGCCCGGCGGTTCCCCGGAGGCGCCGTTCAAGGCGCTGATCGTCGACTCCTGGTTCGACAACTTCCTCGGCGTCATCTCGCTGATACGAGTGTTCGACGGCCGCGTAGGCGCGGGCGACAAGATCATCGCCAAGAGCGTCGGCCGGGTCCGCACGGTCGACAACGTCGGGATCTTCACGCCGAAACGGACGCAAAAGGACTTCCTCGAAGCCGGCGAAGTCGGCTACCTGGTCGCCGGCATCAAGGACATTCGCGGCGCGCCGGTCGGCGACACGCTCACCTCGGCGGATGCGCCCGACCAGCCCGCCGTGCCCGGGTTCCAGACTGTCAAGCCGCAAGTCTACGCAGGCATGTTCCCGGTGAACTCCGAAGACTTCGAGAACTTCCGCGATGCGCTTGCCAAGCTGACCCTGAACGACGCTTCCCTCTTCTACGAGCCTGAAACATCCGATGCACTGGGTTTCGGCTTCCGATGCGGCTTCCTCGGCATGCTGCATATGGAGATCGTCCAGGAACGCCTGGAAAGGGAGTACGACCTCGACCTCATCACCTCCGCACCAACCGTCGTCTACGAGGTCGCCACGCGTTCGGGCGACACCGTGCGCATCGACAATCCATCGCAACTGCCGGATGCAACGAGGATTGCCGAAATGCGCGAGCCCATTGCCGCCGTCAACGTGCTGACCCCACAAGAGTTCGTCGGCAACGTCATCAGCCTTTGCGTCGAACGTCGCGGTGTCCAGAAAGGCATGCAGTTCACCGGCGGCCAAGTGTCGATCGACTACGAGATTCCCTTGGCGGAAGTGGTCCTGGATTTCTTCGACCGGCTGAAGTCGACAAGTCGCGGCTTCGCCTCGCTCGACTACGCCTTTACGCGTTTCGAGGCGGCACCGCTAGTCCGCCTGGACGTGCTCATCAACGGTGAGAAGGTCGATGCACTAGCGATGATCGTGCATCGCGCCCTCGCCGAGACCAAGGGTCGGGAACTGGTCAAGGCCATGAAGAAGGTCATCCCGCGCCAGATGTTCGACGTTGCCTTGCAGGCCGCGATCGGCGGACAGATCATCGCCCGCCAAACGGTGAAGGCCCTGCGCAAGAATGTCACCGCCAAGTGCTACGGCGGCGATGTCACGCGCAAGAAGAAGCTGCTCGAGAAGCAGAAGGAAGGCAAAAAGCGAATGAAGCAGTTCGGTCGCGTCGAGATTCCCCAGGACGCCTTCCTCGCGGCGATCAATGCCGAGCGCTAAGAGCCCTCAGCCGGGGAGCGCGAGGGGCGTGCCCCTCGCAAAAGAGAGCCCTCAGCCGGGGAGCGCGAGGGGCGTGCCCCTCCCAAGAGAGGCGTCCTTGGCGGCCAAACGCGGTCCGCTTGCCGCGCTCGAACGCCGCCTCGGCTACGCGTTCCGGGACCAGGGGCTGCTCAACAGGGCGCTCACGCACAAGAGCGCCGGCGCGGACAACTTCGAACGGTTCGAGTTTCTCGGCGACGCCGCGCTCGGCTTCGTCGTCGGCCGGATGTTGTTCGACGCCCTGCCCGATGCCACCGAACACCGCCTCACGCTCATGCGCGCGAGCCTGGTCCAGGGTGGCAACCTGGCGGCGGTGGCGAAGCACATCGATCTCGGCGCATACCTCGAACTCGGCGTCGGCGAGCGCAAGTCGGGTGTTGCCACGCGCACGTCCGTTCTGGCCGACGCCCTCGAAGCCGTGCTCGGTGCGGTTGTCTGCGACGGCGGCATCGAGTGCGCAGAAGCCGTTGCGCGTCGGCTCTTCGCGGACCAACTCGCAGCGATCGCAGACGACGACCTCAAGGATCCGAAGACCAAGCTCCAGGAATTCCTGCAAAGCCGCCACCTCGATACGCCGACCTACGAGGTCATCGACAGCGCGGGGCCGGACCATGAGCGGCTTTTCACCACGGTTTGCCGAGCCGACAGTCTCGGTTTGCGGGGTGAAGGCACGGGGCGAAGCCGGCGCGAATCCGAGAAGGTCGCCGCTAAGGCCGTGCTTGATCAACTAGACCCATGACCCGTTGCGGGCATGTCGCTCTCGCCGGGCGCCCCAACGTCGGGAAGTCGACGTTGATGAACCACCTTCTCGGCGTCAAGCTCTCAATCACGTCCCGCAAGCCACAGACCACGCGCCATGCGCTGATCGGCATTCTCAACCACGAGAACGCCCAGGTGATCTTCGTCGACACCCCCGGCATCCACGTCCCGCGACGAGCCTTGAACCGCTACATGGTCGGCCAGGCCGTCGGCTCGCTCAGTGGCGTCGACCTCGCCGTGATGCTCATCGAAGCGTCGGGGTGGCAAAGCGGCGACGACGTTGTCCTCGATCGCATCGCCAAGGCGGACGTGCCGTGCCTTTGTGCCATCAACAAGATCGACCGCCTGCGCTCAAAGCAGCGCCTGCTGCCATTGATCGACGATGTTCGTCACCGGCACGGCTTCGAAGCCATCGTCCCGGTTTCGGCGCTGCGCAATGCCGCCCTCGATGTCCTGACCGCCGAGATCATTCAGCGTCTGCCAGAAGGGCCCCGCCTGTACGGCGACGATGAAGTCACCGACCGGCCGGTGGAGTTCCTGATCGGCGAAATCGTCCGCGAGAAGGCCATGCGCCGTCTCGGGGCGGAACTGCCCCACCAGACCGCCGTGACGATAGAGCACATCAAGCGCGAACAAGAATGCACGGATATCCATGCGGTAATATACGTAGAGCGTGCTTCGCAGAAGCGGATCGCCATCGGCAAGGGGGGCACGATGCTGAAGTCAATTGGCGAAGATGCCCGCAAAGACATCGAAGCGCTGCTCGCCGGAAAGGCCATGTTGAGGCTGTGGGTCAAGGTCGCACCACGCTGGAGCGAGCGACCCGTGACCTTGAATCGCTTCGGCTATCCGGCGGAGCCCTCAGCCGGGGAGCGCGAGGGGCTTGCCCCTCGCATGAAAGAGCCCTCAGCCGGGGAGCGCGAGGGGCTTGCCCCTCGCAAAAAAGAGCCCTGATGCTGCCTGCTGCCAAAGACCAGCCTGCCTACGTCCTGCACCGACGTGCATTCCGTGAGACGAGCGCGATCGTCGAACTCTTGACCCAGGACTATGGACGCGTCGCAGCCGTGGTCCGGGGCGTCAAGGGCGGCGGCCGACAGCGCATGAGCATCGAGCCTTTCACGAAGGTCGAAGTCGCTTGGCGCGGTCGCGGCCAAATGGTGACGGTGATTGGCAGCGAGCCCGTCCAAGCCACGCATCTCAAGGGCGATGCGCTGTTCGCGGGGCTATACGTCAACGAGTTGCTCATCAAAACCCTGGAACCGCAGGAACCCGTCGAAGCGGTCTTTGGTGCCTACGGCGCCACGTTGACGGCGCTGGCCGCCGACGAGAACCTCGAGCCCGCCCTACGGCTCTTCGAAAAAGGCCTACTCGACGAACTCGGCTACGGGCTGGTGTTCGATGTCGATGTCAAGACGGGACTGCCCATCGAAGCCCACAAGACCTACCAGGCCGTCGATGGCGAAGGCTTCCACGAGGTCGCCAACGGCGGCGATCCGCGCGCCACGACGCGCGACGGGGTTTACACCGGCGCCGAGATTACCGCCATCGCCAACGGCGACTTTACCGAGTCCCGTGCACGCGCCGCCGCGAAGCTGGTGTTGCGCCGTGCCCTCCGCCAGCGGCTCGCCGGCAAGCGGCTCAACACCCGAGAGCTTTTCGCCCATCGCGCGGGCCACCACGCCAATGTCTAGCTTCAACCCCGCGCTGCCACGCCTTTCGAACGGCGAACCCGATATCGATGTCTGGCTCGACGAGGCCTCGCAGTTCTCCCCGACGGCCCGCCAGAAGGCGGTGGCCGTATTCGAGCTGTTCACCGACCCCGAGTCGCGGCAATTGGGCCTGGCCGTGGTCGAACTCCTCCTCGAACTCAAAATGGACATCACCACCGTGATGGCCGGGATGACCATCTTCGCCGTGCAGCGAGGCACCATAGAGGTCGACCAATTGCCCCCCGAGACGGGCGCGCTGGTGAGTTCGGTTCTCCCGTTGGCGGCCACGAACGTACTGGCGTTCAGCAACTCGGCAGTCTTGGCGAGCGAATCGAAAAGCCAGACCGACAACGTCCGTGGCATGCTCATAGCCCTGATCGACGACCCGCGTGTTGCCGTCATCAAGCTCGCCGAGCGCGTCGTCGCCTTGCGCGACGCAAAGCAGCGCGATGATCCGAGTCGCTGGGTTGTTGCGCAAGAAGCGATGGAATTCTACGCGCCGCTGGCGGGCCGACTCGGGATCTGGAGCCTCAAGTGGAACCTGGAGGACCTCGCATTCAGCGTACTCCATCCGGTCGAGTACCGCGAGATTGCCGCCAAGTTGGACACGCGTCGCGACGAACGCGAACGCCACGTCGAGGCCATCCGTCAAGACCTCGCGTTTCGTCTAGCCGCCGTGAACATCGACGCCGAAGTGCAAGGACGGGCGAAGCACATCTACAGCATCTGGCGGAAGATGAACCACAAGTCCATCGACTTCTCCGAGGTGCGAGACGTGCAAGCCGTCCGCGTGCTCGTCAACAACGTCGAGGAGTGCTACCTGGCGCTCGGCGTCGTACACACCTCCTGGCCACCGATCCCGGGGGAACTCGACGACTACGTTGCTGTTCCTAAGGAAAACGGCTATCGCTCCATCCACACCGCGGTGATCGGGCCCAAAGGCATCACGCTGGAGGTCCAGATCAGAACCCGCGAGATGCACGAGGAGTCGGAACTCGGCGTTTGCGCGCACTGGGCCTACAAGGACGACGGCAACGGCTATGCCGGACTGGAAACGGGAAAGGCGGAATGGCTGCGCAGCATCCTCGAGTGGCACGATGAGGTCGGCGCTGTTTTCAACGGCGGCTACGTCGGACAAGACCGCATCTTTGTCACGACGCCAGCCGGACACGTGCTCGACATGTCGCCCAACGCCACGCCGGTGGATTTCGCCTACCGGGTGCATACGGAAGTCGGCCACCGTTGTCGCGGCGCAAGGGTCAACGGCCGGCGGGTACCACTCAATCGCCGCCTTGCTACCGGCGAGTGCATCGAAATCGACACCGGCGACACAGAGGCCCCCCGTCGCGAGTGGCTGAATCCGGCGCTCGGTTACGTCAACACCGCCCGCGCGCGAACCAAGATCCAAGCTTGGTTTCGTGATCAACTCGCCGAGTCCAACATCAATGCCGGACAAGCGTTGCTCGAAGAGACCCTGACGCGCCTCGACTTGCCCCACGACTTCGAGGCGTTGGCAACCCTGGCGGGTTACGCGAGCGAAACGGATCTCCTCATGGCGGTTGGTGTCGGCGACCGGCTGGTGATCGACTTGGTCAGGCTTCTTTCCAATGCTGGCGCCGAGGACCCAAGCCAGGGACCTCGAGAGCCAGGTGCCAATACCGGGTCATTCCACGGGTTCGTTGTTCGGGGCAATGATCGCGACGGACTGCTCCGCGACATCACGAGTGCCGTCGCGGAGCGATCGATTTCCGTCGTCGCCGCGAACGCCCGCGTGGACGTCGCCACGCAAACCGCTACGATCACCATGGAGTTGCACGTTGCCGAACTGTCCTCGCTCGCCCAAGCCGTGGACGACATCCAGCGCATCCCCGACGTGTTGGACGTGCAGCGCTTGCGCGCCGAGGACGACTAGGCGCGCGCCACGGGCGCCATCGCTCGCGCGTTCTCGCAACCAAGACACCCCCGACAGCACGCCTTGGTTACAATTCGCGCCCATCGCCTTTCTCGGTTTCCGCCTTCCATGAGACTGATCCTGTTGGGCCCTCCCGGCGCCGGCAAGGGAACCCAAGCGGCCTTCGTCTGTCGCAAGCTTGCCATTCCCCAGATCTCCACCGGGGAGATGCTCCGTTCAGCCATCGCCGCGGGTACTCCGCTCGGCAAACGGGTGCGGCGGGTGATGGACGCCGGCGAACTCGTTGCCGACGACACGATCGTCGACCTCGTGAGACAACGAATCCAAGCGGACGACTGCAGAAACGGCTTCTTGTTCGACGGGTTCCCGCGCACGATTCCGCAGGCCGAGGCACTCGCCGAAGCCAATGTCGCGATCGACCATGTCCTGGAGATCCGCGTCCCCGACGACATCGTCGTCATGCGAATCTCCGGGCGCCGCGTGCACGAAGCCAGCGGACGGACCTATCACGTGCGCTTCAACCCGCCGCGCGTACCGGACACCGATGATCAAACCGGCGATACGCTCATCCAACGGGACGATGACCGGGAAGCTACCGTTCGGGAGCGCCTACGCGTCTACCGCCAGCAGACACATCCGTTGGTCGGCTTTTACAGCAGCC
Source organism: Candidatus Azotimanducaceae bacterium (assembly GCA_965203685.1). GTDB lineage: Bacteria > Pseudomonadota > Gammaproteobacteria > Pseudomonadales > Azotimanducaceae > VXYL01. Next base: position 894,514 of record OZ241908.1, on the reverse strand, counting down.
TTGCGACATCGGGGGAAATCGGGTTTTCCGTCATCGACGGCACAGCCACGGTCGTGGAAATAGAACGTGAAATCAGCCGCGTTCTGCGTATGCCTCTCGACGAAGAGGCCAGCGCCAGCTGATGTGCACACAGTGCTGGAATCAAATATGATTTCCGCGGTTTCATTCAGGCACGTCCTAGGAGTACGCAGATGGCGCGCGCGAAGTCAAAGGCGAAATCCACTACCGCCAAGGCGAGTCCTGCCGGGGATACGTCGACGCCGAAAAAGCGACGCGGCAGACCCCCGAAAAGCGAAAGCGGTAGTAGCGCCGCAAAGGCAGCACCAACCAACGGGCGCCGGAAGCGGCGGGTAGGTCGACCACCGAAGTCGCAAGCCGCGAAAGCCGCAAAAAAGGCCACGGCCAAGTCCACGCGAAAGACGTCAGCGAAGGCCGCCACCAAGAAGCGTGTCGGTCGTCCGCCCAAAACCGCTAGCGCGAAAGCGAAATCCACGGGCCGGACCGCGGCGGCGAGGAAGCGCGTCGGCAGACCGCGCAAGGCCGTCGCAGCAGACGACGGCCGACGCATTCCCGTCTCTGCGGCAACGACACGTGCGCTGGCCGCGGCTTCCCGCGCCTCGGACGCGCTCAGAAAAGAGCGCGATACACTCGCCGCTGCCGTGGACGCCTCCGCCACGGCGCGAACGAAGGCACGCGCCACGGGCCAAAAGCGTGATAAGACTCTGGCGAAGAAGGCGCGCCAGAAAGCCCAGCGGCTGAGCGAGAAAGTTGCCGTTCGACGTACCGCCGCGCGGGAGGCCAAGGCCAACGTGGCGAAACTCAAGGCACAAGATCTCCTAGACGCCCGAATGAACAACATCGAAGTTCGCCTTCGTCGTGCGGAGGAAGCGGCGACCATGCGGATCGAAGCCAAGCTGGACCGCCAGACGGAGAAGTTCCGTGCCACCACGCTGGACAAGCTCGACAAGGTGGAAGCCCGGAAGAGAAAGAAGCGTGCCCGCAAGGCGGAGTCGGATCGCGCCGCATTGCAGCGCAAATACGAAGCGACAGTGCAAGCGGCCGACGACGCCTTGGCTCCCAAGGAGCGCAAGAAGCGACGCCGACGGAAGGCGCGGTCGACCTAGGAGTCTGCGCCGCAGGGCGTGGTGGTGGCGCTAGTTCGAACTCACGAACGGCGCCCGCGCCGCAACGGGGTGGCCCGCATCCGCCGACAACAACAACACGTCGACCCGGTCGCCCGCGCGAACGTCACCCGTATTCTCATCGATGATCACGAGCGCGTTCGCGTTGGCGAAGGTCGCGAGTCGATTCGAGCCCTGGTCGCCGGTAATCGAAACGACCAAGCCGTCATCTTCCCTACGCACGGTTCCACGCATGTACTCGCGGCGTCCAACCGTGTGTCGAACGCCTTCGAGGACGCGCGCCCGAAGCGTCAACGGCGGCTCAGGCGTGGTGCCCCCGAGCGCGTCTACCGCTGGCGCCACGAACAGCAGGTACGTGACGATCGTCGACACCGGGTTTCCAGGCAACCCGAAGAAGAGCGCCTTGCCAATGCGGCCCACGGCCAAGGGCTTGCCCGGTTTCAGGGCTATGCGCCAGAAATCCACATGGCCGATCTCGTCGACCACGTCCTTCACGTAATCCGCTTCGCCGACGGACACGCCGCCGCTGGTGACCACCACGTCGGCCGCGGCCGACGCCTCGTGCAACGCGCGACGGATCTCATCGCGGTCGTCCGGCAGGCGCCCAAAGTCGATCACAGTCGCCGCCTTTACGCGCAGTAGCATCGAAATAGAGAACCGGTTCGAGTCGTAGATCTGGCCATGCCGAAGAGGTCGCCCCGGTTCGGCTAATTCGTCTCCCGTTGAGAAAACCGCGACGCGGACTTTCCGGTTCACGACGACGCGCGCGATGCCGCACGCGGCGAGCCAACTCAGATGGAAGGTATTGAGGCGTGTGCCAGCCGCAAACAGCGGTGCGCCGCGGCGCACATCATGGCCTCGGTGCCGCACGTGTTGGAGCGGTCGGATCGGCTCGTCCGACGAAACCGTGGCACCATCGCTGGTCACATCCTCCTGCAGAACGACCGCGTTCGCACCTTGCGGCATGACGGCCCCGGTGAATACGCGGATGGCCGTCTCGGCGGAGACCGACTTCGTCGCCGGATGACCGGCCAAGCTGGCATCGACCACCTGCCAAGTCTTTCGCCCACCCCCGCCCATACCCGCGCCGTCGACAGCGTAGCCGTCCATCGCCGACGCGTCGAAAGGCGGCAAGTCCACGGGCGCGAGTATCGTCTCGGCGACAATCCGTCCCCCCGCCTCCGCGAGCTCCACTTCCTCTCGCTCGCCAACCGCGCGAACAAGCCCCTGCAGACGTCGGATCGCGACATCGACGTCTAGCGGTGCTTCGCCCAATCCAGAATCTGTCAACGTCCGACGGCCAGGAACTTCCTTCAACTGCATAGGTGAACCGCGGACAAGCAAACTAGTAGCATCGCGGAATGAACCTGCTCGCAATCGATACGACGACGGACGTTTGCGCGCTCGCCGTGCATCGGCCAAATCGATGGTTCGAGCATAACCGCTTGGCACCGCGCCTGCATAATCGCCACGTCCTGTCGATGATCGACGGCGTCCTGGACGCGGCCGGCGTGAAAGCCCCGGACCTCGACCTGATCGCTTTTGGAGCCGGGCCGGGGTCGTTTACCGGCGTACGGATCGGCGCAGCCGTGTCGCAAGGCATCGCATTGGCGGCCGATGCGAAGCTGATCCCGGTGGCCAACTCGGCGGTCGCGGCAGAGGCGCTACGCCGCATCGGGGGTCTGCGCGGAGAGATCGACATAGCACGGGCATCGAGACCTGGATGGCGGTACCGGGCGCGCTACCAACTCGGCGACACCGGCGTGCGCTGCGTCGACTTCGATCGCCTGGTCGCGGTACAGGAAATCGATGAAAACGTGATCGACGCCGATCAGCTTCCCGTCTCTGCCCACATCGTCGGGACACTTGCGTTGCGCAATCTCGCCGATGCGGTGACGCCCGCGTTCGCGCAACCGTACTACGTCGACGGTGACAGCCCTTGGCAACCGACGGATCCGTAAGGCTCCGCGCGTCGCCTTGGGGCAACGCGCCGACGGCCAGGGACTTTCACCCAACCGTAAACACCCGGCGCTCTCGTGGCTTGCGCCTGCTCAAGAGCCCTGGCGTTCCATGGCCTGGCGCAAGTCGACGGCAATGACGCCTTGTGCCGCGCGCACGATCTCCGGGACGCGCTCGTCGAAGACGAGCTTTCCCCCGTCAATTTGCAGCACGCCGGCTTCCGATAGGTGCTGCAGGAAACCATCGATCAGTCGCGGATCGGAGAACTCCGGCGCATTCAAGCCGTAAAGGCGCGATATGCGCCGCGCGGTCGCCGTCCAATCGCCGAGCAAAGCCGTCCGGTCGAGATTCCCCGAGCCAGCGCGACACAGCAACGAGATACAGATGTAGAACCGTTCCAGGACAGGCATGACCGCGTTCGCCAGCAATCTCAGCCGGAAACGGGCACCGGGATCACTTGGTGCGACGAAGACATTGCCCCGCAATTCGACAAGCCCTTCCAAACGCAAATGGTCGAGCCAACGGTTCACGTCGTCACAGCCGTCGGTTTGCACTTCGTGCTCCACGTAGGGATACACACTTGCGAAAAACCGATTGACGTCCACGCGGCGAATCCCCATGCGTCGGTTGACCATCAGGCAGGCAACGAATGCGGGGGCGGCCAACACGTGCAGCACGTTGTTTCGGTACCACGTCATCAGGACCGCGGTGAACTCGTCATGGCTCAGAACCTGTCCGTCCGTCCCAGTCCCGGTGCTGGTGTCGCGATGCAATAGCCCGAGTTTTTCCACGTGTCGGACGACGTCCTCTGCCGGCATGTCCGTGACTCGGTAATCGTGGTGCTCGGCATCACGATGGATGAGGTCCCGGTACAGGTCGATCTGCTCGACCAATGCGGACTCGTCGATGGCCTGGCGGGGCATCGACAAGGTCGTCAGGGCCACCAGGTTAGTCGCATTCAGGTAGGCGCAGGCGTTGATTCCGCGACCGATTCGCGCACCGAGGACGCGCGCCGGACGTTCCATACCGTTATCGAGCAATGCGTCCAACGAGATGGGCTTGCCGAAGCACAACTGCGCGCTGCCGAAGGATTGCCGCACCATTCTCAAGTTCCGGAATAGACCGGAAACCGACTCGCTCTGTTTCGCCGCACCGCGCAACTCGTCGACGTAGCTGGTTGCCTCGACAAGCTTGTCGTAGCCGACGTAGACCGGCACGAACACGATTGGCCTAGGCACGCCGCGCCGGTGTGCATCGATCGTCATCTGCAAGACGCCGGTGCGCGCGGGGAGCAGCCTCCCGGTGCGCGTCCGACCGCCTTCCACGAAATACTCCACAGCGTGTCCACGGCGAAAGACCTGGTAGATGTACTCGGCGAACACGGCACTGTAAAGCCTGTCACCCGAAAACCGCCGACGCATGAAGAATGCGCCGCCGCGTCGCAATACGCCCCCACGATCGGCAGGTCCAAGTTGTCGCCGGCCGCAACGTGCGGAACCATGAAGCCGCGATGGAATAACACGTAGGAGAGCAGCAAGTAGTCGATGTGCGAGCGGTGGCACGGCGTGTAGACCACCGTGTGGGTCTCCGCCAACGCGGCGACCCGGTCGAGCCCGTGCACACGGATGCCGTCGTAGATGCGATGCCAAAACCAGGTCAACGCCACGTCAAGGAAGCGCAGTGTCAGGTACGACAGGTCGGCGGCAATCGTCTTCGCGGCCTTGCGGGCCGACTTCAACGTGGCTACCTGTGCGCCATCCACGGCCTCGGCTTCGATGGCGGCGGTCACTTGCGGCGAACGCAGGATCAACTCCACGAGCGTGCGCCGGTGCGAGAGGTCAGGGCCGAGGGTCGCTACTTTCTGGTTGCGGAACTTCGTGCGCAGCAGCCGCGCGGTGCGCCTAGCGGCCAACTCCGGCGACACACCCCCTGCCCCCGGCCACGGCAAAGGTTCCCCGAAATGCACGAGGATGTCGCCGCGATTGAGGAATAGGACCATGAACCTGCGGAAGCGGGACGACACGGCCCATCCTTCCGAAAACAGGGAACGGATCAGCGACCGTTCCTTGTTCGCGGCGCGACCCCAGAACATGGAAACGGGAACCAGCGCCAAGCTGGCATCGGTGTCAGAGAGCTTGGTTTCGAGGCGCAGCAGCCTTGGGGGCAACGCCCGCATGGTATTGCGCCGCCACAACCCCGCCGGTCGATTCAGAAAAAAGAAACGCCGCTCCTCGCCGAGGCTTTCCAAGGCCGACATCGGCGACTGCCAGCCGCGCTCCGCCGTCACGATATCGAGCAGCACGACGTCGGTCAGCGATTGCGATGCCAACGCGTAGACGACTTCCTCGTCCGGGGGCCGGTGCCGACCGATCAGCGTCGGTCGAGCCCAAATGCGGAGGAAGCGACGCGCTAGGCCGTAGTTCAACCGTTTCACGAATGCTTGCACGGCGCAAATCCATGCGTCCGACGACGCGCGTCCAAGTCGAAACGCAGACTTTACACGCGTATCGACTAGCGGTGTTCCGCCGCAGCAAGAAGCACGGACGTACTACGGCCAGAGACCTTGATCCATCTGCTAACACGAACCGCTGTCAAAGCAGACTAGCGGTGTTCCGCCCCAGCAAGAAGCACGGACGTACTACGGCCAGAGAACCTGAACCATCTGCAAACACGAACCGCGGTCAAGCAAACTAGCGGTGCTTCGCGCAGAAAAAACGCTAGGCTGGGCGAGTTCGCTTCGTGACGCGCTTGAGGGACTACGTGGCCAGCCTGGTCTCCGACATCACGGAACTCGACGCCGTGCAACTTGCGCAGGCGATTCACGACGGCGCGTGTTCGGCCGTCGAGGCCGTGAACGCCCACCTCGACCGCATCCGGGCGTTCGATGGCGACGGCCCGAGACTGAACGCCGTACTCGAAACCAACCCGCGCGCGCTCGACATCGCCGCGGAGTTGGACGCACGGCATGCGCGGACTGGCGCCCTCGGCGCGCTCCACGGTGTTCCCGTGCTGGTCAAGGCCAATCTCGACAACGCGGACCCGATGGCGACAAGCGCCGGCTCACGGGCTCTCGCGGACCACCGGGCCGCCCGCGACGCACCCGTGCTCGACCGCCTGCGAAGGGCTGGCGCCGTCCTGATCGGCACGACCAACCTGTCCGAGTGGGCGAACTTCCGCTCCGCGCGCTCGATCGACGGCTGGAGCAGCCTCGGCGGACAGACCAGGAACCCGTACCATCTCGATCACAGCCCGTCCGGATCCTCGAGCGGCTCCGCCGTCGCAGCGGCCGCGCGTCTCGCACCGCTGGCGGTGGGTACCGAGACCGACGGATCCATCGTCTCGCCGGCAAGCGTCAACGGGGTCGTTGGCATCAAGCCGACGCTCGGCGTCGTCGACGCCCGAGGCATCATCCCGATCGCCGCGAGCTTGGACACCGCCGGACCGTTGGCGCGCAGCGTACGCGACGCGGGGGCGTTGCTCGCCGCGATGGCGACGCCGAGCGCGCCGCTCGTTCCCGCCCCCGCGCTCGCCGACGGGTCACGGCCGCTGGCGAGCATTCGTATCGGCGTCGTCCGCTGTTTTGGAACAGCCGTCTGGCCACCACGGCTCGAAACGGCGATCGACGCGGTCGGAAAGCTTGGCGCGGAAGTCATCGACCCGGTCGCAATGGCCGTCGATGACGGATGGCAGGCCGCCGAACGGCAGTTGCTGTTGCACGAGTTCAACGCCGGCTTGAACCGCTACCTGGGCCAGCACCAGACAGGTTTCGCCAACCTCGCCGAGTTGATCGCCTACAACGACGCCCACGCTGCGCACGTGCTGCCGACCTTCGGCCAGGATCTCTTCGAGGCCGCCGTGACCGGCACTCTGGACCGTCGCGCCTATGCCACCGTGCGGGAGCAGAGCGTCCGTGCCATGAGGCGAGTACTGGCGCGTGCGTTTGCCGCCCACTCACTCCACATCGTGCTCGTGCCTGCCGACGGGCCGGCGCCCAGGACCGACCGCGTGAGGGCACCGACCGTCAGCAGTTCCTCCATCGCAGCGCTGAGCGGCTACCCGAGCCTCGCCTTGCCGTGGACGCTGATCGATGGTCTACCGATGGCGATCGCGCTCATCGGGAAGCCGTTCACCGAGCGCACGCTCCTCGCCACGGCAGCCGCCTGCGAGACAGCGCGGGGACCGTTCCCGAGCCCAACCTTCGAGCGCCCGCGCTAATCCCCGCTTTCGAAAACGTCATCCAAGGCTTCCGGCATGGGCACCTCGGTCTCTCGCTGAAGCCTGTAAATGCCGTTGTAGCGGTCGCGCGCCAGCCGCTCCGCTTCGTCCGCAGTACGGAAGATCGTGGGCTTTAGGAACATGAGCAGGTAGCGCTTAGTGAGCGTTTGGGTATCGGATCGGAACGCCCGGCCGAGCACCGGCACGTTGCCGAGTAGCGGCACGCTCTTGGAAACATCGCGATAGTCGTCCTGGATCAAGCCGCCGAGCAGGATGATCTGGCGATCCTGGACCAGGATCGTGCTGGTCAGCTCGCGCTCGCTGGTCACCACGTCGGCAAAGGACCCGGCGCCAACGGCCGCATCGACGACGTTCCCCGCCTTCACCGACACCACCATGCGGATCGAGCCCTCTTCGTGGATATGCGGCGTCACGGTGAGCGTCACGCCGACGTTCTCCCGGTTGATCGTCTGGAACGGGTTGCTGGCACCGTCGGTGGTGGTCGTGAAGGATCCAGTACGAAACGGGATCTTGTCGCCGGCCACGACATTGGCTTCCTCGTTGTCCAGCGTCAGCACGCTCGGATTGGAGAGCAGGTTGGCGCGCGTATCCGACAGCAGCGCGTTGAGCACCGCGGCGAACGAGACACCGTCGGGGTCGAGCTCGGCAACCGCAAGCGTCGGCGACGTCGCGGCCGCGACCGCGGCCCTCACGTCGAACGCTTGGTCGTCTCCGACGCGGCTCAGCATGGCACCGACGATGCCGTTCATCGTCGTCGTCAAAAGGGGGGCCGAACCATCGCGGCTTTCGCCAGCCGCGAATTCCACCCCCAAAGTGTCGACCTCGTTCACGGAGACCTCGACGATGGCGGCCTCGATCAACACCTGCAGACGGCGCACATCAAGCTGGCTAACGGTCGACAGCAACTCGTTGGTGGTGCCCGGATCCGCCCGGATGATGAGTGCGTTGAGAGATTCGTCGGCCTGGATGCTCGCCACCGGCGTGTTGGCATCGTCGCCGCTCTGGGCCAGGTTGTTGAGCAACTCGGCCACAGCGGTGGCATCCGCGTGATTCAGGTAGAAGACCTGCGCTGCACCGGTCGTGGTTTCCGGCACGTCGAGTTGGTCGATCAGCCGCAACGCCTCGGCGATCGGTCGCATCTTGCCGCGCAGCACGAGCGAATTGTTGCGTTCGTTGGCGACGATCTGGACACGCTGCGGGCCGGTGGCGTTTGGACCGAGTTCGTCCGGCGCGATCTCTTCGAGCACGGCCGCGACAGACCCCACCCAGGCATGCTCGAGGACCCGGTGCACGATCTCGTCGCGGTCGAGGACGTCGATCTGCTCGAGGACGTCCATCAGCCGCCCTAGGTTGGCCTCGTGGTCGGCGAGTATCAGCACGTTCGGCTTCTCGATCGCCGCCACGTGGCCAGTCTGCGGAACCAGGGGCCTCAACACCTTGAGCGCCTCGGACGCAGGCACGTGGTCGAGCGGCACGACGCTCGTGATCAGCTTCAGCGCCCCGCCTTCGGTCTTGGCCCGGACGTTCTGCACGATGCTGATGATGCCCTCGTGCTCCACCGCCACTAGGTCGTGGACCTTCAACACGGCGAGGAACAACTCGTAGACGCCGTCGGCCTCCAGGGGAACGTTGGACAGCACCGTGACCACCTGGTTGCTCTGCCGCGACCTCTGGTCCACGACGATGGTCTTGCCGATGATCTCCTGGACTTGGGCAATAAACTCCTTGAGCGGCATTTCGTCGCCGTTAACCGTCCAAGTCGCCGGCTCCTGGGCGCCCGCCGGCCACACCAGGATCGCCGCGAGGAGTACAGCGAGCGCGCCGTGGCGAGCGCTCTGCGCTCTTCCATGACGCGAGCTTTTCAGTTCTATAGACAAAGGGTTAGGTCCATTATCGGCGGTCAGTTGACGGAAACGGTGACCACGAAGCGGCGGTCACCGCGTTGAATCTCCAGCCGCGCGGCACCGTTGGCCAGAAAGTCCTCGATCTTCAGGCGATCGGCACCCGGGTCGCCTACCGCGAGGCCGTTGACGGACAAGATCCGGTCGCCGGCCTGCAACCCCGTGTGGCTGAGCTCAGGCAGGTCTGCGAGCGCGCCGACCACGTAGCCCTCCCGGTCAGGCGCCAAAGCAACACCCGCGTCCGCGAGCACTCGCTCGGGATTTCGCTCGAAGGCGTCCCGGTAACGGGTCACGGCCTGCTGCGCGTCACGGGTCGCGCGCTGCGGCCGCGCCGACTCCACGACCGCGGCGGCCTGCGGTTCCGCGACCTGTGGTGCGGCGCCGCGGGGCGGCACGTTGCTGCTCCGCTGGATGTTCCCCGTGTCGTGCTCGAAGCGAATCAACTCGTGCTGGCCGGCACGGCTGATGACCACCCGGTTCCAATACACGTCGACAAGCCTGGCGTTGCCCGGCAGACGATCGCCGGGCGCGTAGCGATCGGGGTCGCGGCCCTTCTGGGCGATCAATGCCCGTGACTCGTCGGCATGCGTCGCCACGAAAACGCCGACCAGCTCGAGCGACAACCGCGTATCACGCAGATTCTCCGTCGCCGCGATGCCCGCGGCACCGCCCGCCGAAGCCCGGGGCCGGCCGAACAGGTGCAACGCGGTGACGTCCGCAAGCGGCACGGCACGGTCGTCGTCGGCGCGATCGAGCGTCCGTGCCGACGCCTGCGGCAAGGCGGGATCGGCTAGGAAGAAGAACCATGCGTTGGCCAACGTGAAACCGATGCCGACCACCATCACGCAGAGGGCGGCGATCATCAGGGGCTTGTGGATGTCGGCCAAGTGAGGGTCGCTCTCGTGCTGTGCCGGGCGTAGCGGATTTTACCAGCCCCCCCTGCCGACGTGGCCGATGCAGCTTCGCGGCGGACGGCGCGCCCTGCGACACTCAGCGGAACAAATGCTCTTCGACGGTAAGCACCACCGCGTCGTCGTTTCCCGGGATGGGCCACGCCTTGCCAGCGAGCGCCGTGAACCGCCTCGTAAGACCGACCTCGATCCACCCATTGGGCTTGAGCCGCGCATGGATGAGTGGCGCGGCGGGATCGTCTGCCAACTTGGCCTCAAGTGCGTATTCCCCATCGACCGTGCGCACCTCGGCGACCATCGCCGGAAGTGCCGTGTCGTAGTTCTGACCGGACAGCCGGTAAAAGGTTCGCCCGCCCGACCAGGTGATTGCGCCCGAGGCCCGGGCTGATCCGTCGGCGACGACGGCCAGTTCCGTGGCCTCAAAGTCGCCCGCAATCGCGATGTCGTAGCGTCCGAGGACGCGATTGACCGCTGCCGCGCCGACATGCCCGGAGGCGTGCAAGACCGCCCGACCGAAACCTTGCGTCGCGATGCCCGAGAGGTCGACATCGGCGTCCGCGAGCCGCCACCGCACGCGGATCTCGCCGTCGAGCACACCGAGTGGCACCAAACTCCACTCGAGGTAGCCAATGCCCTCGCCGCGATAGGCGAGGCTCGCCCGTCCGTCCCACAACGTGCCACCAACCGTCCGCATCACCAATCCATCCACTCGATTCGTGGCGAACCGGGCCACGCTCGCGGGCATCAGGACCAGGGCGAAGCCCACGAAGGCCAGGACGCCGAGCAGTATGTACTTGCGCAATGCCGGGATCTCGCCGCGCGAACCCGCGAAGGCCTACATCAAGAGGTTAGTCATGACCCGCTCGTAGATGCGTGCGAGTGGTGCGAGATCCGCGACCGCCACGCGCTCGTTGCGCTTGTGGATGGTGGCGTTGACCGGACCGACCTCCACCACCTCGGCACCGGTCGGCGCGATGAAACGACCATCCGAGGTCCCTCCGGACGTGGAGGTCACGGTCGTCGTGCCGGTCACTGCGGCGATGGCCTCGCGCACCGCGTCGATCAGTTCGCCGCCGCGGGTGATGAACGGCAGGCCCGATAGCCGCCACTCAAGCTCGCAATCGGCGCCCACCGACGAGAACGCCTGGGCGACGGCGGCCTGCAAACCGTCCGGCGTCTGTCTCGGATTGAAGCGAAAATTGAAACGGCACTCGAGTTCACCCGGGACGACGTTGGTGGCACCCGTACCCGCGTTGATATTGGAGACCTGGAAACTGGTGGGCGGGAAATCGTCGTCCCCTTCGTCCCAGCGGACCTCCACCAAGTCGCGTAGCGCGCGCGCCGCCGCGTGAATCGGGTTCACCGCTTGATCCGGATACGCCACGTGCCCTTGGACGCCCCTGACCTTCGCCACGCCGTTCAACGAACCACGCCGGCCGACCCGCACGACGTCGCCGAGGCATGTGCTCGAGGACGGCTCGCCGACCACGCAATAGTCGAGGCGTTCGCCGCGACCGAGGAGCGCGTCGACCACGCGGCGCGTCCCGTCGACCGCCACGTCCTCCTCGTCACTGGTGATTAGCAAGGCGAGCGCACCACGATGGGCCGGATGGGCCGTCACGAACCGCTCCGCGGCGGCGACCATGGCTGCCAGGCTGGACTTCATATCGGCCGCGCCGCGTCCATAGAGGTAGCCGTCGCGCAGCGTCGGTTCAAACGGCGGCGTATTCCAGTCGGTAAGCGGACCCGGCGGCACGACGTCGGTGTGGCCAGCGAAAACCAGCCGTGGTGCCGGCGCGTCGGTGCCGGGGTGCCCCGGCTTGCCCACATGCTCCGCCCAGAAGTTGTCCACCGGGCCGAAGCGCATGCGCTCGACGACGAAGCCCGCGCGCCCAAGACGCTCGATCAGCAGATCCTGGCAGCCACCGTCCTCCGGCGAGACCGAAGGCCGCGCGATCAACGCACGGGTCAGCGCCAGAACATCGTCAGCCAGGGCGGCGTCAGGCGAAGTCATGGCGATGCGCGAATTCCGCCAAGCGTTCAGCGGCCGCAATGCAGTCTGCAAGCGGCGCCACCAGCGCGATCCGCACGCGGTCCGCGCCCGGGTTGACGCCATCCTGCCGGCGCCCCAGGTAGCTCCCGGGCAACACCAGGATGTGTTCGTGCCCGTAGAGCGCGGCCGCGAACCGCTCGCCGTCCACGGGCGTGCGCGGCCACAGGTAGAAGGCCGCAGCCGGCATGGCGACGTCCAACGCCGCCGCCAAGATGGGATGCACGGCGTCGAACTTCGCCCGGTAGACGGCCCGATTGGCCACCACGTGCGCCTCGTCGTTCCACGCCAGCGCGCTCGCCTCGGCGACCAGGGCCGGCATGGCGCAGCCGTGGTACGTCCGATAGTCGTAGTAGCGCGCAACCAAGCCGGCATCCCCGGCCGCGAACCCGGAGCGCAACCCCGGCAGGTTGGAGCGTTTGGACAGGCTGTTGAAGGCAATGCAGCGATCGAGACCCAAGCCCGCGTTTGCGGCCGCCTGCAGCAGGCCGACGGGCGGTCGCGCCTCGTCGTGGTAGATCTCGGAGTAGCACTCGTCCGCCGCGATCACGAAGTCGTGCTCGTGGGCCCGTTCGATCAAGGCCACCAGGGCATCCTCGCCGAGAACCGCCCCGCTGGGGTTGCCGGGATTGCACAGGTAGACCAGTTCGACGTCGGGCCACACTGCCGACGGTACCGCATCGAAATCGGGCACCTCGGTGGCCGGCACGTAGTACGGCTGCGCGCCGCGCAACAGCGCTGCCCCTTCATAGATCTGGTAGAAGGGATTCGGCATCAGCACGCGGCCACCCGGCTTCCCGGACAGGATGACCTGGCCGAAGGAGAACAACGCCTCTCGCGTGCCGTTGACCGGTAACACCTCGGTCTCCGGGTCGAGGGCGGCCCCGAAGCGGCGCGCCACCCAGGCGGCAATCGCGGAGCGCAACTCGAGGCTGCCACGTGTCGGTGGATACGTCGCCAGGCTGTCCCGCACGCTCACCCGGTCGGTCAACGCGCGCAGGACGAAGTCCGGCGCGGCATGCTTGGGTTCGCCGATGGACAGCGACACGCGGGAACGCGCCGGGTTGGGCTGCAAATCCTCAAGCAGGGCGTTCAAGCGCTCGAACGGATACGGCTGGAGGTGGTCCAGGTGTGGGTTCACGCTCTAACTTCCGGCGACTTCCGCGTCCAGCCTGCGCCGGATCGTCTCGGTGATGGTGTCGGCCTGACCGGAGTGCGTGATCGCCCGTTTCGCGCGGTTGGTGACTTCGAAGACGTCCTCCACGCGTTCCCCCAGGGTCGTGATGCGGGCCCGCGTCACGCTGATGCCCAACTCGGCGAACAGGCCGCCCAGCGCCGCCAGCAGGCCCGGGCGGTCCGACGCGACGATGCGCAGGATCGAGGTCGCCGCCCCCAGGCGCGTCTCCAGGCTGACCTCTGTCGGCATCACGAATTGCTTGAGCTGGCGCGACACGCGCCGCGCCGGTACGTCTGCGACAGCGCCGGCCGCGACCGCCCCCGTTAGGCGCTTGACGAGACGCTTGTGCAACGTGTCGTTGGCGATCATCGACGTTCCGCCCCGCCCAAGCACGACGTAGGAGTTGAAGCAGGTGCCGGAAGCGCCCGTGGCCACGTGCGCAGCAACGATGCTCAAGCCCGCACTCTCGATCCCCGTGACGCTGTCCGCGAAGAGGTTGTCCCGGTCGCGGGCGTAGAGGAAAACGCCCGTCGCGTCAGCGCTCGCGCGGGCGCCGAGGTCGAGCAGGGACACCAGCGGCCCAGCATCCAGATCGTGCTCGGCGATCGCTCGCGTGATGGTCGCGACCTGGCTCGGCGTGTGATGCAGGAAGAAGCCATCCCCCGGGTCGTCCCACAGTGCCAAGGCGCGTTCGCGCCCAATCCCAGCAGTGCGGAGTTCGTCAAGCGCCGCCTCGCGACACTGCGCTGCCCGCTCGCTGCGATGCGCATCCGCATCCTTGGACCCGTTGGCATCCTGGCCCTGGGTCAGGGCTTGGCGCGTACCGTGGTAGAGCTGGTGCATGAGCGAAGCCCGCCAGCCGTTCCAGAGCGTCGGGTTCGTGGCATTGATGTCGGCGACCGTCAGCGCGTAGAGATAGTCCAATCGCGTTTGGTCGCCCACGAGTTCGGCGAACTCGTTGACCACCGCGGGATCGGCAATGTCCTTGCGCTGCGCCGTCGCGGACATGACCAGGTGTTCGCGCACCAGCCACTCGACCAAGCCGGTGTCCGCGTCGTCAAGTCGATGACGACGGCAGAAGGCGACGACGTCCGAAGCGCCGAGCGCCGAGTGGTCGCCGCCGCGACCCTTGCCGATGTCATGGAACAGGCCGGCGATGTAAAGGAGTTCGATCTTCGGAAGCTTGTGCACGACCGCCCACGCCACCGGGAACTCCTCGCTTGCCGAGTCGTAGTGGAAACGGCGCATCTGTCGAATGACCATCATCGTGTGCGCGTCCACCGTGTAGATGTGGAACAGGTCGTGCTGCATCTGGCCGACGACCCGACCGAACTCGGGGATGTAGCGCCCGAGCACGCCATAGCGGCGCATGCGCGTCAGTTGGCTCACCAGCGTATGCGGCGCCCGCAGCAAGTCCATGAAGTAGCCGGTCACGCGCGGGTCGGTGCGAAAACCTTCGTCGATGAGATGCAGGTGTTCGCGCACGAGGCGGATGGTCGAGGCCCGTACCCCCTGGATGTCCTGCCGGTTGGCCATCAGCACGAACAGTTCCATGATCGCCGGCGGCGAGTCGCGGAACACGCCATCGTGGGCGACCTCGATGTAGCGGTTATGGATGCGGAAGCGGTCGTTGATCGGTTCGATCCTAGGCCGCTCGCCGGCACGCAGGATCGCCTCGTCGAAGTGCTGAAGCAGGATGTCGTTGACCTCGCGCAGCAGCAAAACGTGGCGGTAGTAGTCGTGCATGAACTGCTCGACCCCAAGCTGCGCCTCGGTATCGCGATAGCCGAAACGACGCGCGAGTTCGCGCTGGTGGTCGAACAGCAGGCGGTCTTCGCGGCGCCCCGCGATCAAGTGGAGCCCGAACCGCACCCGCCACAGGAACCGGCGTCCCTCGACCAACCAACGACTCTCGAGTGGCGTCAGGAACCCCTTGTCCACCAGGGACTCGACCTCGGCCGTGCCACCGTGACGCTGGGTGATCCATAGCACCGTTTGGATGTCGCGCAAGCCGCCCGGCGAGCCCTTGATGTTCGGCTCCAGGCCGTAGTCCATGTCGTCGAACTGCCGGTGGCGCTCGCTTTGCTCGTCCTGCTTGGCGCGGAAGAACCGTCGACTCGGCCAGAACGACCGACGTGCAAGCATCCGCTCGAGCTTGGCAACAAGACGCGCGGAACCGGCAAGCCGGCGCCGCTCCAGCATGGTGGTCGCCACCGTCACATCGCGCTGCGCCTCGTGCTTGCAGTCCGCGAGCGTGCGCACGCTGTGCCCGATGTCGAGCCGCAAGTCCCAAAGCAGGGCGACGAAGGCTGCGATCTCCTCGCGCACGGCCTGCGGTCGCCGGGCCAGGATCAACAGGTCGATGTCCGAGTGCGGATGCAGTTCGCCGCGACCGTAGCCGCCGACTGCGAGCAGCGCGAGACCGTCGTTGTTCTGGAACCAGTGCTGCCAGATTTCCGCGAGGAACGCATCGATATAGCGGGCCCGTTCAGCGACCAGGTCCTCGACATCGCCGCCGGCCCAGAACTGGCGCGCGAGTTCAGCGTCCGCCTGTCCGATGCGGCGGCGCAGGTCGGCCGTGTCGGGCAGAGATCCACCGCGCCGCGCCGGCGAACGCCCGTCGCCGAGCCCGGAGGCAGCCGCGCTACCTTCGTGAGCAGGGGGCGCGCGAGTCGCAGTGTCCTCACGCAACGGCGGCACGGGTGTCAAGGAAAGTCTTCCTCCCCGCGCAAGGTCAACACCTCGACCCCGTCCGCGGTGACGAGGCACGTGTGCTCCCATTGCGCGGAGAGCTTGTGGTCCTTGGTCACCACGGTCCACTGGTCCGGCAATATCTTCACGTGGCGGCGGCCGGCATTGATCATCGGCTCGACCGTGAACGTCATGCCTTCGCGAAGTTCCACGCCGGTGCCGGGGCGGCCATAGTGCAGGATCTGCGGGTCGTCGTGGAACACGTCGCCGATCCCATGGCCGCAGAACTCGCGGACCACCGAGAAGCGGTTGGCATGTGCGAGCTTTGCGATCGTATAGCCGATGTCACCCACGTGGGCACCGGGGCGAATCGCCCGGATGCCCGCGTACAGGCACTCCTGGGTCACCTCCGACAGCCGTCGCGCCAGCACGCTCGGCTCACCGATCAGGAACATCTTGCTGGTGTCGCCGTGGTAGCCGTCCTTGATGACAGTGACATCGATGTTCATCACGTCGCCGGCCTTCAACACCTTTTTCGGCGATGGGATGCCGTGGCAGACGACGTGGTTGACCGACGTGCAGATCGACCTCGGGAACGGCGGCTGATTGCCACGCCCACCATAGTTGAGCGGTGCCGGGATGCAGTCGATCTCATCGACGATGTAGTCGTGGCAGATGCGATCGAGTTCTTCGGTGGACACGCCGGGCCTGACGTGATCGCCGATCATCTCAAGGACGCTCGCGGCCAGCCGACCAGCGACGCGCATCTTGGCGATCTCGTCAGGAGTCTTCGGCCTTGCGGTTCCGGCGCCACCCTGGGCATCCGCCATCGATCTTCATCCCTCCGCATGACGGGAGTTGAACTGGTTGGGATTGCGCTCGGTTCGGACGTTCCCGTGCGCCGTACACGCCCGCCGAACCAAGTTGCCAAGTATGCGCGAAAGTGACTCGACGGGCCACGCAGCCGGTGCCACGCTGGCCACCGTGGCCCTGTTGGCGTATGTTCTTCGCGCAGTTGGAGCAAGGGAGACGGCGCATGGCGGCATTGGACGGCATGAGGGTGCTCGACATGACCCAGTACGAGGCGGGGACCTCGTGCACGCAGGCCCTCGCCTGGCTCGGTGCCGACGTCGTCAAGATCGAAGCGCCCGAGTACGGCGACCCCGGCCGCGGCGTCGGCCGCTCCGCGAACAAGGACTACTCGGCGTACTTCTGCGCCTGGAATGCCAACAAGCGCAGCGTGGCGCTGGACCTGCGCACCGACGAAGGCCGCGACCTGCTGCTCCGCATGGCACCGAATTTCGACGTCTTCGTGGAGAACTACGGGCCCGGGGTGATCGAGCGGCTGAACATCGGCTACGACGTCCTGCGCGCCGCCAACCCCGGCCTGATTTATGCCCGCATCAAGGGCTTCGGCACCAGCGGACCCTACGCCGACTTCCGCTGCATGGACATGGTCGCGCAGGCCGCGGCCGGCGCCTTCTCGATCACCGGCGAAGCGGACGGTCCGCCCATGATGCCCGGCCCCACCACCGGCGATTCAGGCACCGGCGTGCAGGCTGCCATGGCCATCCTCGCCGCCTACGTGCAGAAGCAGCGTACCGGTGAGGGGCAGGAGATCGAGTTATCCATGCAGGAGGCGATGGCCTACTACGTACGCACCCGGGCTTTCATCGGCTCCGCCTGGGGAACGCGCGCGACGCCCCGCTCCGGCAACGCCGGCGGCCTGCCGCCGGTCAACATCTACGCGTGCAAGCCGTTCGGCCCGAACGACTACATCTACCTGATGCCCGTCAACCAAGGCCATTGGGACGGCCTGTGCGCCGCGATGGACCGCGGCGACCTCCTGATCGACCCACGCTTCGAAACCACAAGTAAGCGCATGCAAAACGGCGAGGTGCTGTACGCGGAGATCAGCAACTGGACGGGGGAGCGCACCAAGTACGAGGCGATGGAAACGATCGCGGCCGCCGGCGTGCCTTGCGCGGCCTGCCTCGACACGGCCGAACTGCACCACGACAAGCACCTGACCTCCCGCGGCTTCGTCCATCACCTGGACCTGCCCGTGCACGGCGAGGTGCCTATGCTCGGGTTCGCGCCCCGGATGTCGGGGTCCGACGTCCCCATGACCAGACCGCCGCGACTCGGCGAACACACCGACGAGGTGCTCGCCAGGGAGTTGGCCCTGGACGACGACGCGCTCTCGTCGTTGCGGAACGCCGGCGTCATCGGAGACCCGGACCGGTTCGCTTGATCGCCCAACGAACTGCTTAAGAACACTCAAGGAAGCACATCTTGGAAAACCTAGAACGCCCGCTCATCGCCGTGGAACTCGTCCAGCGGCGCGAGGAAGGCTGCGACGTTGGGAACTTCGAGGCGAGGGTCGAGGCCGCCGTCGCCGACGAGGACACGCCGGACGCCGTGTTCGCCGCGCTCTACGACGGGCTTGACCAGCTTGAACCCGATCCGTCGTTCGCCTACGACGAGCCATCGGATCTCGACGCCATCCGCGCCTGCCGCCCCGACGGCCCGCGCCGAATGGAGGTACGCCTCGGCGAGGACGAGATGCGCAACCGCATCCTCGGCGCATGGCTCGGACGGGCGGCCGGCTGTTCTCTCGGCAAACCGGTCGAAGGTTGGCTGCGAGAACGCATCGACGCCTACCTCGAATCCGTCGATGCACTGCCCCTCGACGACTACATCCCCTACACCGAGGGCGAGATCCACCCCCGCCTCAAGAGCAGTACCCGCGGGAACATCGAGTGCATGGCGCGTGACGACGACATGGACTACCCGATCCTGGGACTGCTGGCCCTCGAGGGCCACGGTTCGGACCTGACATCCCGCAACATGGCCAACACCTGGCTCAGCAGGATGCCCTTCTACCTGCTCTACACGGCCGAGTCCGCAGCCTACCGGAACCTCGTCAACCGTCGCTGGCCGCCCGAGTCCGCGACCTGGCGCAACCCGTTCCGCGAGTGGATCGGCGCGCAGATCCGCGCCGACATCTTCGGCTATGTCTCCCCCGGCTGGCCGGAGCGGGCGGCCGAGCTTGCGTTCCGCGACGCGTGCATGTCGCACGTCAAGAACGGCATCTACGGCGAGATGTTCGTGGCCGCCATGCTGGCGGCGACCTTCGCAACGACTGACATCGACGTGATCGTCGACGTGGGCCTGTCCGAGATCCCCGCGAACTGCCGGCTCGCCGAAGCCGTGCGCGAGACCCGCGCCTGGTGCCACGCGTCCGCGGATTGGGAGGAGGTCTGGGATCGCATCAACGAGCGCTTCGGGCACTACCACCGGGTGCACACGATCAACAACGCGGCACTCGTGGTCATGGGGTTGTATTTCGGGGCGCGCGACTACGGCGACGGCATCGTCGTCACCGTCCGCGGCGGCTGGGACACCGACTGCAACGGGGCCACCGTCGGCTCGATCCTGGGCGCTCGATCGGGCGCAGGCGAACTGCCCCAGAAATGGATCGGCGTTCTCGGCGACCGGCTCCTCTCCTGCGTTCGCGACTGCAACGACAACCGCATCTCGGCGCTGGCGGAACGCACCCACCGCGTGGCGACTGCGATGACCGGAGGGAGCTAGCCGCAGACCGTCTCCCCTAACCACCACGGCGGCGTCCCCGTTGTGGTATAAAGCCGCCCGCTCGAACGCGGCTCGGGCGTCGGTCCGGCCGCAATAAACCCACCTGGCCCAACAACGTCGTTGCGGGTGGTCGCTACTCGCTGAGCGTGTGGCGACGGATTCAACGCCGGGGTCAAGGTGGCCAACACAACCCAAGAGGAAGTCCCATGGCAGCAATCAGCATGCGCGACATGCTGGCCGCAGGTGTTCACTTCGGCCACCAGACGCGCTTTTGGAACCCGAAAATGTCGCCGCACATTTTCGGCGCCCGCAACAAGATCCACATCATCAACCTCGAGGCGACCGTCCCGGCCCTCGACGCCGCCTTGGCCGAGGTGCAGCGGCTCGCCGCCAGGCGCAACAAGATCCTCTTCGTCGGGACCAAGCGCGCCGCATCGAAGGTTGTTCGTGAACAAGCCGAGCGCGTCGGCATGCCGTTCATCGACCAGCGCTGGCTGGGTGGCACCCTGACGAACTACAAGACCATCCGCCAATCCATCCGCCGCTTGACCGACCTCGAGACGCAGGCCGAGGACGGCACCTTCGACATGCTCACCAAGAAGGAAGCCCTACAGAAAACCCGCCTGATGGACAAGCTGCAACGGAGCCTCGGCGGCATCAAGGACATGGGCGGCCTCCCCGACGCATTGTTCGTCGTGGACGTCAACCACGAACGCATCGCGGTGACCGAAGCCAACAAGCTCGGCATCAAGGTCATTGGCGTCGTCGACACCAACAGCGATCCGGACGGCGTGGATTTCGTGATTCCCGGCAACGACGATGCGATCCGCGCCGTACGCTTGTTCGTCACGGCGGTTGCAGACGCCATCGCAGCCGGGCAGGCCCAAGGCTCTCTCGACGCCGAGATGGAGGAAGTCGTCGAGATCGTCGAACAGAGCCAGGATGAGCCGGCGGCCGAGCCCACACCCGAAACCGCGGCCGCACCCGAGACGGAGACGGTGGCCGAGACGGCGGCCGAGGTCGCGCCCGCTGCACCCGGGGCCGCACCTGGGACGGAGGCCGAGGCCGCTGCACCTGAGCCCGAGCCCACACCTGACGCCGAGCCCGGTCCCGATGCGACCGACGCTTCGGAACCGTCAGCCTAAGGAGAGGAAACCATGGACATCGGCTTGATCAAGGAACTACGCGAGCGGACGGGCGTCGG
Source organism: Candidatus Azotimanducaceae bacterium (assembly GCA_965203685.1). Taxonomy (GTDB): domain Bacteria; phylum Pseudomonadota; class Gammaproteobacteria; order Pseudomonadales; family Azotimanducaceae; genus VXYL01. The sequence continues at coordinate 873,646 of OZ241908.1, read as the reverse complement.
CTTCGGCGACTGCAAGAAGGCACTCGTCGAAGCGGACTGGGACATGGACCGCGCCGTCGACATCGTCCGCCTGCAAAGCGGCGCCAAGGCCGCCAAGAAGGCCGACCGCACGGCCGCGGAAGGCTTGCTGGGCTTGAAGATCGACGGGGACAGCGCGGCCATGGTCGAGGTCAACGTCGAAACCGATTTCGCGGCCCGCAACCCGAAGTTCACCGCGTTCGTCGAGCGGGCGGTCACCAAGGCGCTCGAAGACGGAGCCGATGGACTGGCCGCGACACTCGAAGCCGAGCGTCAGTCGCTCGTCCAGGAAATCGGCGAGAACATCAACGTCCGCCGCGCCACCCGCTTGAGCGCGGAGCCCGGCGGCACGGTGGTGGGCTACCTTCACCTCGACGGCAAGAAGGGCACGGTGGTTGCCATCGGGGGCAGCGACGACGCACAGGGCCTCGGCCAGGACATCGCGATGCACATCACGGCGATGCGGCCCCTTGTCGTTTCGCCCGAAGACGTGCCTGCGGACATCGTTGCCAAGGAGAAGGCGATCTTCGAAGAGCAGGCCGCGGATAGCGGCAAGCCGGCCCAGATCATCGAGAAAATGGTGACCGGTCGCGTCCGCAAATTCCTCGCCGAGTCGAGCCTGCTCGAGCAGCCCTTCGTGAAGGACAGTTCGCTCAAAGTCGGCAAGCTGCTGAAGACCGCCAACGCAACCTGCACGGGATTCGAGCGCTTCGAAGTCGGGGAAGGTATCGACAGGAAGGACGAGGACTTCGCCGAAGAGGTCCGCAAGCAGTTGGAGTAAACCGGGAACCGCATCAGATCCGGTCCTCGGATGTGAGTTGCGACACCGTGAAGAGCTCCTTGCGGACTGGAACCTAGCCGTCAGTGGTGAGGAAGTCTTCAAGATCGACCCTTTGCGGTAACTGAGCATGAATCCACGCGTGACACAGGTCGAAGCGCAGGGCAACTTCACCCTGAACGTCACCTTTCGAACGGGCGAACGCCGTCGCTTCGACGCAACGCCGTATCTTGCGCGAGGAGTCTTCGCGGCCTTGAGGAACCGCAGCCGGTTCCGGGCGGCGCGAGTGGTTGCCGGGTCCGTCGAGTGGCCCGGCGAGATCGACTTGAGCTACGACACGCTGTACGCGGAAGGCAAGGAGAACCTCGTTGGCGTTGTCTTCGATCCATGGGTTGGCAGCAAGTACGCATCTAGCGACGTATTTGGCGTCCGTGTCCTGGTGCTCGGCGAGTCGCACTACGGCAAGCCAAGCGAACTGTGCACAGCGTTCACCACCGACGTCGTACGACGCTGGGCACAGGCGCACCGAGACAGCTTCTTTACCAAGGTTTCGAAAGTGCTTTTGGGACTCGACGAGAACACGTGGCTTGCACCCGAGCCGCGGGCCGAGATCTGGGAGCACGTCGCGTTCTACAATTACGTACAGGAGCTTGTCGGCGACCGTGCCCGTAGGCGGCCAACGGCCCAAATGTGGACAGCGGCCGCACCATCGTTTCTCGGCATCCTGAGGGAGTTGAACCCAGACGCTGTTCTTGTTCTGGGCAAGGCGCTAGAACAGAATCTCCCGGCGGACTTCCCGCAGCAGATTGCCAAGGCTCGTATCTACCATCCATCGTCGGGCGCAAATCCTCGGACGCGCGAACCCTACTTCAACCACAGGACCGCCAATCCAATCTTCGCGGAACTGATCGCGGACGCTAAGCGCAGAAGGCGGTCGTACGGCAAGCCCGTCTAATCCCGAACGTAACGTAGTCCCTGCGGTCCTGAACAGTCGGAACGCGCCCTCACGCTTCCGTCCATGGCCATTGGGCTGTGCCATGTACCGAACAAGACGTCGACAAACGCACCTCATCACCAGAGCGGAGGTTTCATCACCATCAGCACGAATACCACGACCAAGGAGAGAAACGCCGACCAGCCGAGACCGAACCACTCGCGCATTGCCCGAAAATACTCCGGTGGCAGCGTTTCGGAGTCTTTCAACGCATCCTGGGCCAGCGCGTGCACGCGATACTGAAGCGCTACGACCCGTACCCAACACCCTATCGCAACGATGTACAGCGCGTAGCTCAAAGTAAGCCACCCAGCGAGCAGATCGAAGCCGGCGATCCACGCCAGCGCCAGGCCGGTCGCCGGCTGGACGACTCCCGAGGGAAGCGTAAACAACCAGTCAGCCAAGATGGTGTTGCGGGACGCCCCAACGATCTCCGCCGTGCTACCGCGCAGGTGGGTAACGTACATGTGAAACGCCGTGCCAAGCCCAGTGCCAAACAGCACGGTCGCGCTCAGTACGTGCAGCACTTGAGCCAGAGGTAGCCGTCGCTCATCGCTCTTCTTCGAGAACGCGGTGAACCAGGACAAGGACGACCACCGGGAGGTTTTTCAGCAGTCCCCCGAACGGGTCGCTCCAAAGCTCCGGTGCGATGAGCCCCAACCCGATCGTGTACGTGAGAACCAAAGCCAGTTGCACGTCCGCCATCATCTTCAGGCGCCATCCACGCACCAACGCTGCGGCGATCGCGAGATCAACCAGGCTGAAAGCGGTCGCGAGCGGTTTGGTTGCGCTGCCGAGGAGGGGCGCGACGGACTCGTACGCCGCTTTGTTCGCGAGCAACCCAACGATTCCCGAAACCGCCCAGAGAATCGCTAGTGCCACTCGGACGAGCGGGCGAAGGAGAAACAGACGCGCATGCCAAAGGTCTTGGCTGCCGCTCGGCCGACCTGACAGCACGGCGGTGAAACTGCGAGGCGCCACTCCCGTCGCCTTCTGGAAACTTGCACCATCCCCGGTCAGTCGCGTCCCGAGTTGCGTGAGCGCTGTCGTGGTCACGGGTTGCATCCCGGTTGAAGTCGCCGACCCCTGCAACGTATTTCGCCAACCTCATCGGCAGCTGCCACACACGTCCTTTGGGCAATCCGAGCCACTCTCGATAGGCAATGATGAGTTCCAGGAACGTGAGCCGGCCCGGGGCTGCCGGCTCGAGGACCTCTCGCACAGCCCGTGCGTTAAGAACCAGTCGCACGACGCCGGCGGCGAGATCGTCCTTGTGAATGGTCTCGACCGGCGTTGAGCCTGTGTCGAGCACGGGTACCAGGAATGGAAACGCGGCTAACGCGCGCACAAGCGACGTGCCCCCGTAGGAGTCGTGGCCGATGACCAATACTGGGCGCAGCACGGTCCAATCCAGGTCACGCGACATCAGGCAGGCTTCGCCTGCGCGCTTCGACGCCGCAAAGGCCGTCTCCGCTTCCTGGATACCGATTGCCGAAACGTGAACCACCCGGCGAGTGCCGGACTTCTCGCAAGCCGCGTAAAGAGCGTCCGGCGCAGCTTTATGCACATCCCACGCCTCCGACTTGGTCCGGGGTTGCAGCACTCCCGCCGCGTTGATGACCGCGTCGACGCCAGCAAGCAACTTGGTCCAGTGACGAACGTCGTGAGCTTGGGCGTCGGTGAGATCGAGCGCGCATACCTCGGCGTTCGGGAAGCGTCGCCCGAATCGCGCCACATCGCGCACGATGCATCGGACGGTTATTCCCGAGCGCTGCAATGCTGCGACGATCGCGGAGCCGATAAACCCGGTCGCCCCGAGCACCAACACCCGATGCGCGCATTCAGAAGAAGGCATGTCGTCCCCTTGCGGCACCGTCATGCCTGTCTGCGCAAGTTGAGCATTCCCGAAGCCGGACTGAGTAACGACGCCACAAGTATGCCTATGGAACGACGACTGAGACGACGTGGCCCTAGATCAAGGCGTTGAGAGCGGTCTGGCTCGGGCAAGCAGGATGCGGACGTGGACGTCCGCGTACCGTCATGTGGCTACGATGCCAACAGGTGGCAACTCGCCGCGTGCTCACCGGCCTTGACGAAACGCGGCACCGACGTTCGGCAGACGTCCATGACATGCGGGCAGCGCGGGTGAAATCGACACCCCGACGGCGGCGCCAAGGGGCTTGCGATCTCGCCATGGACCTGGCCCGAGGCGCGCGCAGCCTTTGGGTCGGGCCGCGGAACCGCGGCCAGCAGGGCCTGTGTATACGGGTGGCGCGGATTGTCGAAGATCTCGACCTTGTCGCCGGTCTCGACGATCTGGCCCAAGTACATCACCGCCACGCGATCCGCCACGTGCTCGACCAACGCTAGGTCGTGGGCAATCAGGAGGTAGGTGAGGCCGAGTTCCGCCTGCAAATCCTGGAGCAGGTTCAAGATCTGCGCGCGAATGGACACGTCCAGGGCCGAGATCGGCTCGTCCAGGACAACGAGGTCCGGCTCCAGGATCAGCGCCCTCGCGATAGCGATCCGCTGGCGCTGCCCGCCCGAGAACTCGTGCGGATAGAGGCCCGCGGCATTCGGTGCCAAGCCCACGAGCGACAACGCGCGGCTGACCTTGGCGGCCACTTCGCGACGGGGGGCACCGTGCGCGAGCAGCGGCTCGGCCAGGATGGTCCTGACCTTGAGGCGCGGGTTGAGCGAGCTGTACGGATCCTGGAACACGGCCTGGACCCGCGACCGGTAACGTTTGGCAGCCCGGCCGCGAAGCCCGCCCACGTCCTCGCCACCGAACGTGATGCGACCACCACTCAAGGGGTTGAGCTTCAGAATCAAGGTCGCGAGCGTGCTCTTGCCACAGCCCGATTCGCCCACCAGCGCGAAGGTCTCGCCACGCGCGATCGTCAAGGTGACGCCGTCCACCGCCTTCAGCGTTCCACCGCGCGTGCGGAAGTGGCACGCCGCGTCCTCCAGGCTCAGAAGCGGCGTCATGCGTGCAGCCAACAAGCGACCTCGCTGCCACCGTCGGCGGTCACGGTCGGCGGCGCCTCGCGCCGGCACTGTTCGGTCGCATGGGGGCAGCGGGGGTGGAAGGGACAGCCCGACAGCAGGTCGAGTGGATTGGGCGGGTTGCCCGGAATGGCGGTCAACCGCTGGCCGCGCTGACCGAGCTTCGGCACGGACGCCAGCAGACCCTGCGAGTATGGATGTTTCGGCGCGGCGTACAGTTGGGTCGCGTCCGCCAACTCCACGATCCTTCCTGCATACATCACCGCGATGCGATGGCAGAGGCTTGCCGCCACGCCCAGATCGTGGGTGATGAACAGCAACGCCGCATCGGTTTCGGCCTGCAGCCGCTCGATCAGGTCCATGAACTGCACCTGGATCGTCACGTCGAGAGCGCTGGTCGGTTCGTCCGCGATCAACAGCCGCGGACGGCACGCGATGGCCATCGCGGCCACGACCCGCTGCCGCATGCCGCCACTGAACTGGTGGGGATAGTCGCGCGCCCGTTCCCGGGCCGACGGTACGCGCACGCGGTCCAACTCGTCGACGGCCATGCCGAGGGCCGCGGACGCCTCCGCCAAGCCGTGGGCACGGATCGGCGCCGCCACCTGCGCACCGACCGTGAACACCGGGTTGAGCGACGTCATGGGATCCTGGGAGATCATGGCGATCTGCCGGCCGCGCACCTCGTCGACCAGCACGTCCTCGTCCAAGCCGACCAGTTCGCGACCATCGAGCTTCACCGAGCCGTGCACGATCCGACCGGCTGGTTTCGGCGGCAGGCCGAGGAGCGACAGGCCCGTCATGGTCTTGCCGCTGCCGGATTCGCCGATCAGACCAAGGGTCTCGCGCGCCGCGAGGTCGAAACTGACGCCGTCAACCGCCTTCAAGACGCCCCGCTTCAGGAACAGGTGGGTCTTGAGGTCGCGGACCTTGAGCAGCGTGGCCGCACTCACAGTTGCCGCCTGACCGGGTCGAACGTGTCGCGCAGCCAGTCGCCGAGCAGATTCGATGCGAGGCACGCCGCCATGATTGCGAGTCCCGGCATGGTGATCAGCCACCAAGCCACTTCGATGAAGTTGCGTCCATCGGCAAGCATGCCGCCCCACGACACGTTCGGCGGCTGGATACCGAGCCCGAGGAAGCTCAAGCCGGCTTCGAAGACGATGACGCTGCCGAACTGCAGCGTGGCGAGCACCAGCAGCATATTCAGCAGGTTCGGCGCCAAGTGCCGGTAGAACACCGTCAGCGTGCCGACGCCGGCGACCTTCGCGAGCTTGACGAAGTCCCGCTCGCGCAGGCTCAGCACCTCGCCGCGCACCAGCCGCGCATACCACGTCCAATAGCTTAAGACGATGATGAAGATCACCATCGCCTCGCCCGGCGGCAGCACGGCGGCAAACAGCATCGCGAGCGGAATCGACGGGACCGACATCTGCACGTCGATCAACCGCGAGATCACCGCATCCACGACGCCGCCGAAATAGCCAGCGGCCATGCCGAGAACCGCGCCGATGAAACCCGACAGCACGATCGCGTAGAGCGCGACGTTGGCGGAAACGCGGGCGCCGGCAATGATGCGGCTCAGGATGTCGCGGCCCAGGTTGTCCGTCCCCAGGACGTGGCTCATGCTCCCGCCCTCGAGCCAAGCCGGCGGCGTCATCGCCTCGCTGAGCGCAATGCGACCGGCGTCGTGGGGCGAAATCCAGGGGCCGAGGAGCGCACACACCAGCACCAGCGCGAGCACGGTCGCGGCGATGTACGGGAACCCGCCCTCCCGCGCGCGCAGCAGACGACCGAGCAAGGGTCTCGGCAGGACCACCTCAGCCATGCCGGATCCGCGGGTCGATGAAGCCGTAGGACAAATCGACGATCAGGTTCACCACCACGAAGACCACCGCCGCCAGCACGACGCCCGCCTGCACGACCGGGAAATCCCGGGCGAAGACCGCGTCGACCACGGCCCGGCCGATGCCGGGCCAGGCGAACACGACCTCGATGACGAACGCGCCGCCCAGCATGTTGGCGAAGTAGACGCCGATCATGGTCACCAGCGGCACGAACGCATTGCGCAGCGCGAAGCGCCAGATGATCCAGCGCTCCGGCAGGCCGATGGCGCGTTCCATGCGCACGTAGTCCGAATCGAGGATGTCGAGCATTGACGAGCGCAACGTGCGGGTCATCGCGGCCACGGGATACCAACCGAGTGCAATCGCCGGCAGCACGAGGTTTGCAAGCCCACCCCGACCGAATGCGGGAAGCCACTGAAGTTCCACGGCGATGAACAGGATCAAGAGCAGGCCGATCCAGAAGCCCGGTACCGCCTGGCCGAGCATGGCGAAAAGTTTCGCGACGCGGTCCACGACGCCTCCCCGGTGCACGGCGGAGATGACGCCGAGCGGTACAGCCAGCAGCAAAGCGAACACGAGGCCGGCGAGCGCCAGTTCGAGGGTCGCGGGAAGCCGTTCCAGGAGCAGCGCCATCGCCGGCGCCTGCCACTGGTACGAATCCCCGAAGTCGCCTTGCACGGCGTTCGCGATGAACACCACGAACTGCACCGGCAGCGGCCGGTCGAGACCGAGCGCTTTGCGCATCGCGGCGAAGTCCTCCTCCGTCGCATCCATGGGCAGCATCAGCGCCACGGGGTCGCCGGATAGACGCTGTGCGACGAAGACGATCAATAGCGCGCCAACGATGGCGACGACCCCCTGCAGGAGCCTACGGACGATGTAGCCCTTCAAGGTTGCCGGCCTTGCATGCCGCGCATCGAGCGCCAGAACGCCCCGGGCCACGGCTCGAAGTCGATGTCCTCGCGCCACGCCAGGCTGATCATCGGCCGATACGTCGGCAACCCCCCGGCGACAAGCTCGTGCTTCACGCGTGCGATTTCTTCGATCAGCCGGGTGCGTGTTTCGAGATCCATAGTGGTCCGCAGGGTCTCGATCATCGTGTCCAGTTGCGGCGTCGACTCATAGGAATACGAGCCCCAGCCGTCTCCGGTCGTGTGCACGTGGCCGGACCAGGCGTCCGTGGGGTCACCGGGCAGGCCCTGTCCCCACATGGTGCTCATGATGCCGTCCATGTGCGGCCGCACGTCGCGGCGGCCGAGGTTGATCCACGCGCCGTACTCCAACTGCACGATCCGGCAGCGGATACCCGCTTCGGTCAGATAGGCAAAGATCGTCTCCCCGACTTCCTTGAAGTACGGTTCACGCGGGGTGGTCAGGTTGTAGCAGTTGACGTTGACGCCCGCCGGGTACCCGGCTTCGGCCAACAGTTCGCGGGCACGCGCCGGGTCGTAGGGATACGGTGTGAGGGCAGCATCGTAGCCGAGCGTGCCGGGTGCCAATTGCGCGGTGCGGATGCCTTGGCCGTAGAGAACGTACTGCACGATGTCGTCGACATTCACCGCGTGCGCGGCCGCTTGGCGAACCTTGGGAAAGCGGAACGGACTCGCGGCGTCGATGGCGTTCAACGCCACGAACAGGTTGTTGGGCGTCGGTAGCGACGCGACACGCACGCCGGGGGTCGTTTCGAACTCCTCGACCTGGGCGGGCGGGACGGCATCGATCCAGTCCACCGCACCGGTTTTGAACGCCGCGACACGCGTGGTGTCTTCCGGGATGATCTTGATGCGCAGGCGTTTCGCCACCGGCATCGCATCCCGGTTCCAATAGTCCTCGAAGCGCTCCACGACGAGTTCCTCGCGCACCTTTCGCGACACGAACTTCCACGGGCCCGTGCCGATCGGGTGGACCTGGACGCCGTCGTCGCCCACCTCCTGGAAGTACTTGCGGGGAATCGCCGCCAGGATCAGGTTGAGCGGCTCCAGCGAACCGTCCGGGTTGCCGAGAACCATGTCGAAGCGGTAGTCGTCGTGGACGCGGACGCCGTCCACGTGGCGCAAACGGCCCGCCGTGCGGGACGTCGGGTCGCTCTGCCGCTCGTACGCGTAGGCGAAATCGTGGGAAGTCAGCTCATCGCCGTTGTGGAACTTCACGCCCTCGCGGATCTTGACGGCGATGCGCAAGCCGTCTGCGTCATCGAGAACCTCCCAGGACTCCGCGAGCCAGTTCACGCGGTCGAAGTCCGGGGTGACCGCGAGCAGGTTCTCGTAGAAGAGATCCATGTAGTAGCCGTCGACGCCCGCCGAGGAACGCGTGGGATCGACCTGCTGGGGTTCCGCGCCGAAGGCGACGACGATCTCGTCCGCAGCGGCGGCCCCGTGCGCCGCGAGGGCGGCAAGCGCCGCCGCCACAAGCGACCGCATACGGGTTCCCGTCAAGGGGTCACTTCAACGCCGTGCCAGAACGCCACGCGCCCTTCGATCTGGGCGGCGGCGGGTTTCGGATCGGGGTAGTACCAGACCGCGTCCGGGTTGGTCTCGCCGGCGACCGCGAGGTGGTAGTAATGCGCCGTTCCCTTCCACGGACAGAAGGTGGTGGTCTCGCTCGCCGTCAACAATTCGTCGTCGATGGCCGCGCGCGGGAAGTAGTGGTTGCCCTCCACGACCACGGTGTCGTCGCTTTCGGCAACGACTTGGTCGTTCCAGATCGCCTTCATGGTGTCGGTCTCCTCCAACGTCATGCCCATTACAAGCCACCGCGACGCATCCGGCAAGGCCCGGCCGCCGCGGCACTTGCGGTCATGCTAGTGTTGGCAACCAAGACCGCTGGGAGCCAGCCATCATGCAGATCGAGTCGCTTGGCCACGTCGTCATCAAGGTTCGGGACATCGCCCGGTCCGAGGCCTTCTACAACGGCGTCCTCGGCCTACCCATCGTCGCCCGCAGCACGCAGGCGCCGATGACGTTCTTCTCACTTGGCGACCATCACGACTTCGCCATCGTTGCGCTCGGTGAGGACGCCCACGGTCCCGGGGACAAGGCGGTGGGACTCGCCCACGTCGCCTTCAAGATCGGCAATTCGCTCGACGAGTTGAAGGAGGCGAAAGGCCACCTCGACGCGCAGGGGATCGCGAACGCGCCGGTCGACCACGAGGTGACACAGTCGCTGTACTTTGCCGACCCCGACGGCAACCAGGTCGAACTCTACGTCGACACGTCGGACGTCTGGAAGGCGGAACCCCAGCGCGTCGCCCAAGCCTCGAAGCTCGCACTCTAGCTGGTACGCGGACGTCCCCGAACTTGCCGTTCGCGTCCGCATTCCAAGCCGCCATCCGCCGGCTGAACTGCGCCATAATCTGCGCTGACTGAGAGGAGGGATGTACCCCATGCGCTACGGGAAATTCGCGGCAATAGCCGCGTGCGGCTTGCTTTTCGCCTGCCAGCCGCCACAGGAAACGGGAACCGAGGCACCCGCGGCGGACGCCGTCGCCCCCACCGAGGGCGAAACAGCAGCCGAAGTCGCGGCGCTCCCGCCAACGCCGACCCATTGGACAAGCGACGGCAACATCGGCAACGGGCTCGGCCCGGTCAGCAACGACGATTTGCTCGCCGGGGCCGCCGACACGGAGAAGTGGCTGCTTTACGGCGGCAACTACGCCAACTATCGCCACTCGCCCATCGACGACATCAACGCCGGCAACGTCGCCGGCCTGCAAGTCGCGTGGGCATTCCCGACCGGGACCGTGCAGCAGTTCGAGGTCTCGCCCACCGTCTACGACGGCATCATGTACGTCAGTTCCTCGAACAACCGCCTGTTCGCGCTGAACGCCGCCACCGGCGAGCTGTATTGGCGCTACGACCACACCTTGCCGGACGACCTGCGCCTCTGCTGCGGCATCGTCAACCGAGGCGTCGCAATCACTGGCGACACCATCATCATGGCCACGCTGGACGCCAAGATGGTCGCCTTCAACCGCCTGACCGGCGAAGTGCTCTGGGAGACCACGCTCGCCCCCTATGCCGACGGCTTCAGCGCCACCTCCATGCCGATGATCGTCAAGGACATGGCCATCATCGGCATCGCCGGCGGCGAATACGGCGTTCGCGGCTTTTTCGACGCCTACGACGTCGCCACCGGTGAGTTGCGCTGGCGTCACTACACCATTCCCGAGGAGGGCGAGCCCGGCGTCGAGACGTGGGCCGGGGATTCCTACAAGACCGGTGGCGCACCCGCATGGACGAGCGGCGCCTACGACCCGGAAACCGACGTCCTGTACTGGACCACGGGCAACCCCGCGCCCGACTGGAACGGCGACCTGCGCGCCGGCGACAACCTGTATTCGAACAGCCTGCTCGCGGTCAATACGGACACCGGCGAGCGCCTGTGGCACTTCCAGTTCACGCCGCACGACGTCTGGGACTACGACGGCAATACGCAACTGTTCCTCGTCGACGTGGAACGCGACGGCGAAACCGTCTCGGCGATCGTGCAGGCGAACCGCAACGGGTTCTTCTACATCCTGGACCGCGCCACCGGCGCGTTCATCGACGGCACCGTCTACGTGGAGGAGTTGAACTGGGCGACCCTGGATGAGAACGGCCGACCCGTCGTCAACGAACTGGCCAACCCGGTCGAGGAGCCGGACTACCGCGTCTGTCCGAGCAACCTCGGCGGCATGAACGGTGCTTGGACGGGGGCCTACAACCCCGATCTCAAGCTCGCGTACATTCCGACCGTCGAGTCGTGCCAGTACTACCAGAAAGGCATCACGATCTTCCAGAGAGGCCAGGCGTTCACCGGCGGCACGCCGATCCCCGTCGACGTGGAGAACGGCGTCGCGCACGGCCACGTGTCGGCCATCGACGTCAACACCGGCGAAGTGAAGTGGCGCTACATGGATGCCGACCCGATGATGGGAGGCGCCTTGTCGCTGGCCGGCGGCGTCGTCTTCACCGGCAACCAGGAAGGCTTCGCGCTGGCCCTCGACGCCGCGACCGGCGAACTGCTCTGGAAGTTCCGCATGGGCGGCGGCATGCGCAGCCAGCCTGTGGCCTACCAGGCCGAGGGCAAGAGCTACGTCGCCATCGGGTCGGGCAACTTCACGACGTTCGTGTCGTTCGCCGGTGGGCCGGCGGACATCCCGGAGGGCGGCCACCTGTTCGTATTCGCGCTGCCCGATTGAACGCCGCGGCCCGGTTCGTTGCCGCCGGTATGCTGGCGGTGACAACCCTCTCGGTGGAAGCGGAGACCACGGCAGACGCCGGGGCCTCGACGCTTCGCGTCTGCCTCCCGTCCGACGACGCCCCCCGCTCGGACCGCGACCGCGGTGCCGGCCTCGATGTGGACGTCGCCCGCCTACTCGCGCGCGAGCTTGGCCGACCGCTTCAACTCGTGTGGCTGCCGGAACTCGGCGAGATCGACGAGGTCTCGGACTTCAACTTCCGCCCGTTGCTCGCCGGCACCTGCAACATCCACCTGTCGGTTCCCGGGATCGAGGGTCTGGGACCCTTCCGACGCGCGTTGTCGCTGTCCACGCCCTACTACGGCGCGGCGTACGAACTCATCCCGGAATCCGCTGCTTGGCAGTGGGGGACGCAGGCACCTGGAACCATCGCGGTCATGGCGAACTCCGTCGCCCACGTCGCAATCGACGCGGCGGATTTGCCCTGGTCCATGCGGCCCAATACCGAGGACATCGCGCGGGCCGTCGCAACGGGCGAAGCGGCCATCGGGCTGGTCTGGGGACCGGACTTGAGCGTCTTGGACGTGTCGCGCGCCGCCACGTTCGCGCCGCCGCCCGTTCTGCGCTGGAACCTGCACGCCGCGACCCGCCTCGATAGCCCGTTGCTCGACGAGGTCAATCGCGTCCTCGGCGAGCCCGTGTTCACCTCGCGAATCAGTGCGATCCTCGAACGCCACCGCGTCCCCCCGCGCCCGCCCTTCGAGTCCGTCTATTCGCCAGAGACGCTGCGTGCGATCGAAGCACATTAGGCGAATCGCCGCCCTCGCAGCGACGCTTTTGCTCGGCGGCTGCGGGTCCTCGACACCGGCCGACGCCTACCTCGAGGACGCAGAAGCGCTAAAGCGCGGCAAGGCCTTGTTCGTGGGCACGTGCGCGGGCTATTGCCACAGCCCCGCCGTCGAGCGGGCGGCCCCGTACCTCTTCGACTGCACTTGGCTGCACGGTAGCGGCACGGACCAGGAGCTATTCGACGTCATCGCCAACGGCGTACCCAACACCGCCATGCTTGGCTTCCAAGGCAAGCTGCCGGAAGGCGACGCAGACATCTGGCGGCTGGTGGCATACATTAAGGACTCTTCACCCGGGTGCTGAACATCCGCGATTCGAGCGATACGATGGCGTCCACAAACGACTCCGCGGCACCGGCGAGCGTCCCCCGCCTCGCCGTACTCATCGACGCGGACAACACGTCGCCGGCCTGGGCTGAGGCGATCTTCGAGGAGGTGGCCACGCTCGGCGAAGCCAGCGTCCGGCGGATCTACGGCGACTTCTCGAACCAGCAACTGAGCGGCTGGAACAAAAAGCTCGAGAACTTCGCCGTGCTCCCGCACCAGCAGTTCGCCTACACGAAAGGCAAGAACTCGTCCGACATCACGCTAGTCATCGACGCCATGGATCTCCTGCACTCCGGGCGCTTCGACGGCTTCGTCCTGGTGTCCTCGGACAGCGACTTCACGCGCCTTGCCAGCCGCATCCGCGAACAGGGGCTCGACGTCTTCGGCATCGGTCGCGAGAAGACGCCGGAGGCATTCCGCAAGGCCTGCAAACGGTTCATCTTCGTCGAGAACCTGCTCGAGGACGACCTCGAGGACGGCAAGGCCAACAAGGCCGCCCAGTCGCGACGCAAACAGCAGCCGTCCAAGGCCGTGCCGCTGATTCGCGCCGCCATGCGGGGCCAGGACGAAGAGGACTGGATCCAGCTCAGCGTGATCGGCAACCACATCCACGCCGCGAATCCGGACTTCGACTCGCGCACATACGGCTGCGCCAAGCTCTCCGACCTGCTTGAGAAGACCGGACTTTTCGAGGTGGACCGCAACGCGACGCCGATGCGCGCCCGGGCACCACGCACTTAAGACGGCCAACCGGCGAGGCACAACCTCTTCGGTGCTACCATCGCTGTCGGGGAAAGGGGAGGCAACATGTTCAAACCCGTGCAATTCCGTCCCGAGGTCGAGGCGCGCGTCCGTTGGGTCGAAGAGACCGACCCGGCAAAGATCGTCCAGGCGACCTACAACGAACTCAAGGCAGGCACGCCCCCGGTCGAGCTACTGACCGCGAGCACGTTGGCGGTGGTCCGGTCCACGGAGTTGCCGCCCCAGCACCACGGTGGTCCCTTGCACCCGGTCTGCGGCGTGCACGCCGTCCACAACGTCGCCAAGCGTCTGCCGGGCGAGACCGGTTTCCTGCCCATCATTCAGCACACGGCCCTGTGCAACAACCACGTCCACTCGCCGCAGATGGGTCCCTACCTGATGCCCGCGATCGAGCCCATGGAAGGCACGCCCGGGGAAATCGGCAGCTACCACATCAGCGACGAGGAACTCACCGAGGGCATGTCGGCGGACGCGCGGCAGACGAGCGACAGCATCGAGGCCACCAAGGGCGCGTTCCACAAGAGCCTGCGGGCGCTTGCGCCGCCAGCGGCCGAGCACTACTTCCTGTGGCTGCTCGAACGGCTCTCACCCGGCAAGGCCCTCGATCAGCTTCTGCCCATCGCCGTCGCCCGCAACGGCCTCGACGACCACAACTTCCTGTTTCCGGTGTACAGCGCCCGCGCCCTCGACTGCATCGGCTGGGAATGGGCGAACGTGGTGTTTCGCCCCGCGGTGCGCTACCAGGCGCGGCGCGCCTCGCGACTGGTCCGCAACAGTTACGACTTCGCGCAAGTCCAAGCCCTCATCGACGACTACAAGCTGCTCGAAGGCGACATCCCGGCGGCGACCCATGCCGGCGAGACGGCGCGCATCGGCGACCTCGGCCTGCAGATGGGGCGCAGCAAGAACTACCTCGACAACATGGAACCGATGGCGCAGGCGTTGGCCGAAGGCCTGTCCCTCGAAGGCGCGGGCGAAGCTCTCTCCGTTGGTGCCGCGGCGGCCTATATCTCGACAAGCTACGGCAACCCGATGGACTCGCACCTGCACACGGGGACCACCAACCGCCGCTACCTGCTGCGCACCGAAGGTGTGAGCGTGAAGCACAAGATCGAGGCCCTGCTTACGGGTTTCACCGGGCCGGAAGTCCTGCTCGCCGAACGCCTGCTGAATTGGGGCGAGAACCTCGACGGCGATTCAACGACCGCGCTTCCGCCACGGAGCCAAACAGACCTGCTTGATGCCGTCGTCGAGAGCATCGAAGGCCAGCCCTGGCTCGACTGGCGCAAGATCGGCGTCGCCATGACGGTGGCGCCCGACAGCGTCAAGGAGACCGTCGCCCTCGCCCGCCAATACGCCGAGAGCGGCTACGACGCGACGGCCTATTTCGAGCGCTTGGGCGAGATCGCGTGCCGTGACGACTTCACGGAAATGCACGCGCTCAAGCACTTCCAGGCGATCGCCGACGAGTACGAGTCCACGCGGGAGCCGTACCGCTGGCTGCACATGGCCGCGGCCGCGAAGTCCGCCGCCATCATCCACTTAGGTCGCGAGCACAAGGTCTACGAAGAGGCCAAGGGGCTGCTTGCCGCTTAAGGCCGGTGCACCGCTACGGCGGTTCGTGATACGTCTCGCCGACTGTCCGGCCACCGTTGGGTGGCGGATCGTCCATACGGCCCGCGAGGGCGTTCTGCGCCGCGGTGTCCGCGGCTAACTGCGCCGTCGACGCCTGCAGGGCGATGTAGCGTGCAAAGCTCCGAAGATCGCCGGCATCGGCCCGTTGCAAGGCATCGAAGTAGTCCTCCCGACCCTCGGCGCGGAGCAGCGGCGGCACGAGGCCGCGCCGCGAGTAGCACGAGGCCATCAACAGACGAGACACGCGCCCGTTGCCGTCTTGGAAGGGATGCGTGCGAACGTATCGGTGGTGCAGCCATGCCGCCTCTGCATGCACGGGGTAGCGCTCTTGACGGATGCGGCTGTACAACGTGCACAGCCGGTCCATCTCAATGCTCACGCGTTCCGGCGGACAGTATTCGAAGACACCCTTGCCGGGGATCGACGGGTTGTTGGGTTGCGTTTTCCTTAACGCCTTTTTCGCTAAACGGTACCTGCCCCAGAACACCGTCCTTGGTCACGCCGGTCACGGTTTCCTGGTGCTGGACCAGCAAGGCATGCCAAGCCTTGAGCATGTCTGGCGAGACGTCCGCGTCGGCTGCCGTGTCTCGATGCACCCTCTCGAGTGCAGCCTCTTGATCGGCGAGGAGACCGCGCAAGGTCTCGGTCCGGACGCCTTCCACGGTGTGTGCTGCGACCGCTGTGTGGAGTCCTTCCGCGACGAGGTGCTGTGTCGCGCCGCGGCGAAGGTGATAGAGACGTTCGATCGCACCCGTCTCAACAGCGAACGCGCGTTGGCGTTTCAGAAGTCGTTCCCCGACGAACGCCGCGGCCCGAGTGTCCTCCGCGAGACGCTCCTTGAGGCCGCCCCACTCCGCGGCGAGCGCTTCGTATTCCGGTGCCGACCACTCGTGGGCGTCGGGCGGAATCCCGGTCAACGGCCGCCACCGCCAGGGATCTCGGACTTCCGCCAAAGGCAATTCAATCCAAGTCAGCGTACACCGGCACGTGATCGGAGGCGATGAGCCCGTCCTTCTTGTAGCGATAGGCGCGATCGATCACCACGTCCTGCACGCGGTCGGTAAGCGCCTCGTTGCCGAGCAGCATGTCGATGCGCAGACCCATGCCGCGATGGAAGGCGCCGCCGCGGTAGTCCCACCAGGAGAACGCCTGCTTTTCCGGTTCCACGCGCCGATAGAGATCCACCAGCCCGCAGTCGAGCAGCGCCTGGTAACGGTTGCGCTCGTCCGCGGTACAGAAGATCGTGCCGTCGGCGGCCTCGCCGCGCCAGCAGTCCACGGGCTCCGGTACGACGTTGAAGTCGCCGCCAATCAAGAAAGGCCCATCAACGCCCAGTCCTCCCAAGTATCCCGCGAGGCTCTCGTACCACTTGAGTTTCACGGGAAAGTCGCGGTGGCCGAGATCCTTGCCGTTCGGGCAGTACACCGTTGCGAAACTCAACGACTGGCCGCCGTCGCCGATCCGCCCGCGGATCAGCCGGGCGCCAGCGTCGTCTTCGCCCGGCAACCCGCGATCCGTCACCTCGATAGGCAGCCGGGAGGCGATCGCAACACCGTTCCAGCCCTTCTGCCCGTGCGTGATGACCGTGTAGCCAAGGTCGTTGAACGGTTCGTGGGGAAACTCGTCGTCCGTGACCTTGAGTTCCTGCATGCCGACAACGTCGGGCTCCCGGTTCTTCAGCCAGTGGACGATGAAGTCGATCCGCGCGCGCAGACCGTTGACGTTCCAGGTCGCAATGCGCATTGGACCGGTACTCAAGCCTCTTTCTTGTGGAAGATGGCAACGCCCACGAGGCCGCCCAGGGTGGCGAAGATGCCGAACAGGATCACGTTCATCACCAGTTGCGTGCCGAGCATCGCGGGGCTGACACCGTCCACGCCCATCATGTCCCGTACCATGTCCGGCAATTCGATGCCCGCCTGCTCAAGCGCTGCGCCAGGATCACCCATGTCCGGCCCAAGGCCGGATGCCAGCACGAGGGCGCCGACGATCGTCGTGACCACCCCTCCGATTGCGCCCGCGATCAGCCCGACGAGTGCGCCGTCGCCATACGGTGCCTTCTCGGGGCGAGGCTGGTCCTTCATGTAGGAATAGGCCGCGAGAACCCCGCCGCCGATGAAGAGCGCGCAGCACAGCACGTTCAGCATGTTGATGTAAGGCAGCGCGGCCAGCACGCCGAAGATGCCGCCGCCCATCAGCGCGGCCTTGAACTTGGGGTTGTCCATCATCCGGGTTCGCCTCCTGTTTCGTTTTGCGTTTCTCTGCGTTCAGCGATGGCCAAGAGTGGCAGAAGGGCGCATGGGAACGCCGCCACGAGGCCTGTTGCGAACCGCGACAGCGCGGTGTTCTCGAGCCATACGTCAATCGCCAGCGGCACCATGAACACCGCGACCAATCTCGGCCGCGCGGCAAGCGCCCCGGCAAGTCGCGGCAGATGCGGCCACGCGGCCACACCAAGCGTGAAGCCGAGGTAGAGGCCTGTGCATCGCGCGCATGCCGCAAGGGGCACGCCGAACAGGTGGAAACTGCGTTCCGGGATCTGGTGACACACCGGGTGCAGCAACCAGTGCAGCAACTCCCCGTGCGGCCAGCCGGCGACGGCAGCCAACGGCGGCGCAAGCACCAAGGCGAGCCAGCCTAGGCACGCCACGAGCAAGGCATAGCCCCAAGGCGTCTGCAAGTTCTCACGGGTCACACGGCTAGCCTAAGTGAACCGCCCCACGGCGGCAACGGTACGGACGCCTGTACAATCGAAACTCACCTCGCCGGCAGGAACGGACTTGCAGCGCATCACAGAAGAACATGCCGAGCACTACCGCGAACACGGCTACACGATCGTCCCGAACTTTCTCACCGAAGGGGAGATAGCCGGCGCGCTCACCGAGTGGCAGCAACTGTTGCCCGGCTGGGTGGAGTACTGCCGTGATCCGAGCCAGCCAAAGCCCGACCACGGTCGTGACGGTCGTCGTCCCATGAACGTGCTTGCCTACCGGTTCCCGTTCCCGGGCAAGCATTTGAACGCGGTCACCCACCACCCGGACCTGATCGAGTTGGCGGCGCGCATGGCGGGCGGCAGCGAGATGTTCTGCGAGCAGTCCCACTTGAGCTTCAAGTACAAGGGCCATCCTGCGGACCAGGACCAGGGCATGCACTGCGACTACGGCAACCACACCCTCGCCTACCCGCCTGACGATCCGGCCTATTGGCAAACCGCGTACCTCCTCTACTACACCGAGGTGACCGCCAACCATGCGCCGACGGCCGTCTGCTCTCGCCGCCACTACCCGGAGAAGGTGCTGTGGCCGGCGCACTACAAGCGCGAAGACCGTCCCGAGATCTACGACAACGAGGTGAAGGTCGTGGTACCGGCGGGGTCGCTGTTCGTCTACAGCATGCGCACGTTCCACCGCGGCACGCCCTTTCTCGCCGAAGGCGGCCGGCTTGCGCACTTCATCACCTACGCGCCCGCCGCTTGGAAGTGGCTGGGCATCATGGGCTGGTCGGTGCAGGCGATCAAACCCGAGTACCGTGCCTGGATCGAGACGGCGACCCTCGAGCAACGCGAGCTGTTCGGCTTCCCGGCCCCGGGGCACGCGTATTGGACCGAGGAAACCCTCGCCGGCGTCAGCGCACGCTACCCGGGCATGGACATGACGCCTTACCGGGAGGCCATGGCCGCACACTGATGGCCGCCGTCCCGTGAGCGTCCCCTCACCCGTCCAATGGCAGGATGGCAAGCTCAAGCTTCTCGACCAACGCCTCTTGCCGGGCCGCGTCGTGTTCGAAGACCAACCCGATGTCGCCAGCGTCGTGCGCGCGATCCGCGACATGCAGGTCCGCGGTGCCCCGGCAATCGGCATAGCCGCCGCCTACGGCATGGTCCTCGCGGAACGGGCAGGCAGCGACCTTGCCCGCAGTGGTGCGCAACTCCGTGCGGCACGTCCGACGGCGGTGAACCTGGCCTGGGCCGTCGACCGTATGCTGCGCGCGGCCGCCGGCGGGCGGGATCTGCTGGTCGAAGCGCGCGCCATCCATGACGAGGATCGCGCCATGTGCGAGGCGATCGGTCGCCACGGCGCGCCATTGATCCAACCGGGAGCGAACCTGCTCACGCACTGCAACGCCGGCGCCTTGGCGGTGTCGGCTCTCGGGACGGCGACGGCACCGATGTACGTCGCGCACCGCGCGGGTGTGGGCTTCCACGTCTACGTCGACGAAACGAGACCCGTCTTGCAGGGCGCACGGCTCACGGCATGGGAACTGGCCCAAGCCGGGATCGACCACACCCTAGTCTGCGACAACGCCGCCGCGCACCTGATGGACCAAGGCGGCGTTGACCTGGTGATCGTCGGCGCGGATCGCGTCACGGCCAACGGCGACACCGTCAACAAGATCGGCACGCGGGCGCTCGCCATCATCGCCGACTACCACGGCGTGCCGTTCTACGTGGCTTGCCCGTCGTCCACGTTCGATCCGGATACGCCCGCCGGACGCGATGTGCCCATCGAAGAGCGTCCAAGCGGCGAAGTCACCGACCCCTTGCCCACCCCGGCAGGCGTCCGGGCCCGCAATCCCGCGTTCGACGTGACCCCCGCCGCGCTCGTCACCGCCTACATCACCGACAAGGGCATCCTGCCGACGGCCGACGGATTCGGGTGTGTCGTCGCGTAGAAGCGGGTAACGACCACCGTGGAGAATCCACCGATGAAACTCGACGACCTGCGCGTCACCATCACCGTCGCCGCCTGCATCACCGCGGCCGCACTCATGGCGATCTCCGCCAACGCCCACGACCGCGGTACCGCGATCGACCTCAACGAATTGAAGGCCGAAGCCCAGGAGCGATTCGCGGCAGCGGATGCCGACGGGGACGGCAGCGTCTCCGGCAGCGAGTTCGAGGCCGCCGACGTCACCCCGCAACCCCGCTTCGCCCGCCAAGACCGGGGCGGTCCCCGGCCGTTCCGCGGCGCGGGCCGCGGCGACAACCGTGCCGAGGTTTTCGTCGAGGCCGACACCGACGACGATGAGCAACTCTCCAAGGCCGAGTTCGAGGCCGTTCCCGACGCGGTCCGTCGGCTCGCCAAGCGCCGCCTGTTCAACCGGTTCGACGAGAACGACGACGAGTCCTTGAGCAGCGACGAGTTCTCGCCCCGGTACAATCGGCTCGCCGCGCTCGACGCCAACAGCGACGGTCAAGTGACACGCGATGAGATGCCGCGTCGATACCGCCCCGGGCGTCGCTAGCGTGCCGTTTGGGCTCATTGAGCATTGGATCAGCAAGTTACGGATGAAGCGCTCATGGCCCGTGTGAAAGCCCAGGACCGCGACGCCTTCGCGATCCTGGTGGAACGCCACCTCGCGACGATCCACGCGTTCAACTACCGGCTGACGCGCGATGCGGAGGACGCCGCCGACCTTGCCCAAGAGACATTCCTGCGGGTCTGGAGCAAGGCCGCAACCTACAGGCCCAACCGCGTGAAGTTCACGACCTGGCTGCACCGGATCGCGCACAACCTGTGCATCGACCAACACCGTCGGCGTCGCCCCATCGACGACGTCGACGTCGACACCCTGGACAGTTCCGAGCCGGAGGTCGACCAACTACCGGCGAACGAACGTTTGCGGGAGGCCGTCGACCGCGCGCTTGCGGACTTGCCAGAGCGGCAGCGAACCGCGCTCCTGCTCTGTCACCGTCGGAACATGAGCAATCGCGAAGCGGCCGAGGTGCTCGACATCAGCGTCGACGCCCTGGAGTCGCTGCTGTCCCGGGCACGTCGGACCTTGCGAACAACATTGCGCGCCTACCGGTAACGGCGCGACACTTCTACAAGGGACCTCAAGAGCATGAATACCGAGTTCGACGAGCACCGCTTCGAGGCGCTTCTGGACCGGCACGGCGCGGAACCGGCCGGCTGGCCTGACGCATTGCGTGAGCAAGCCTTGAAGCTGCTCGAGTCCTCTGCCGACGCGAAGCGCCGCCACGACGAGGCGCGCCTGCTCGACGACACCCTGGACACCATCCTCGCCGAGACACCCCAGCCCTTGGGGTTGAAAACCCGGGTCCTTGCCAACACCCCGCGGCGCGATCCGTGGCTCGACTGGTTCACGGTCAGGATCTGGCGCCCGGTCGCGCTGGGCTGCCTCCCGCTCGCCCTCGGGTTCGCGGCTGGCGCCAACTTCGCCGACGACCCCACCGACCTCGAGGATCAAGTCCTCATCGCATTCGCCGACGCGGACACGCTCGAAGCCTTGGCGCTACCGGAGGACGAGTGATGAAAGCTCGTTGGCTGGTGATCGCCCTAGCGGTGTCGCTGGTCTTGAACCTTGCATTGGTTGGCTTCCTGGTCGGCGCCGCTGGCCGACCGCCGCCATGGCGCAGCCCCGGTTTCGATGCCACCGCAGGGTTCAGCAGGCTCGTTCGCTTTCTCCCGGAAGAACGACGCGCAGCCGTCTTCGGCAACGGCGACGATCTGCGTCGCGAAATCCGGCAGTCGCTGCGCACCATGCGTCGAGCACAGCACAACATCGAGGAGGCGCTGGCCGCGGAGCCGTTCGATCCAGATCGACTCGCCGCCGCGCTCGAGGACTTCCGCGCCCAGTTCGCATCGAACCAACAGCGCAGCCACGCGGGCCTAGTGTCCATCATGGAAAGGCTGACCCCCGACGAGCGGCGCAAGTTCGTGGAGTCCATTCAGCACATGCGCGACCCGCGCCATCATCGCGGCCGACGCAGCGACGAGCGCGATCGAGACGACTAAACGCCGGCGCCCTGCTCCAAGCCAAGCAAGTAGCGCTTGGTCCCGAGACCGCCACCGAAACCGGTCAATTGGCCACCTGCACCGATGACCCTATGGCAGGGGATCACGATCGGTAGCGGATTGCTGCCATTGGCCGCGCCCACCGCACGCACGGCCTTCGGGCGCCCGATTCGCGCGGCGATCTCGCCGTAGGTCCGGGTCTCGCCATAGGGGATGCGGCGAAGTTCGTTCAAGACCGCCTCCCGGAACGGCGTGACGGTCAACCGGGTGTCCAAGTCGAACTCGCGCAACTCCCCGGCGAAATAGGCGTCCAACTGCGCGACCGCCTCGGCAAACGTACGCTCGGAACGTTCCCAATCCGGATCCGGTGTGCGCGCCTTCGGCCCGGTCGGGAAGCTGATCAGCTCCAAGGCGCCCGACGAACCCGCGAGGAGCAAATCGCCGATCGGACTCGGTACGTGGCAATACTGCATCTACTCGTCCCTCCCCGTGGCCCACAACACCATGGTGGCGTAGGCCCGCCATGGACGGCAAGGCTCCGCCCATTCACGCGCCGCCCGCCCCTTGCAGCCGAGCGCCTTGAAGACACCCCAGTCGCTGTCCGGGAACGCGTCCGGATCACGCGCCACCCGCATCGCGGTGTACTCGGTCGTCCAAGGCCCGACTCCCGGGATGTCGGCGAAGCCCGAGCGTAGGGTGTCCGGTTTCGTGAGCCATGCCTCGCCTTCGTCGGCCACGCGCTCCGCGACCCTCGAGACGGCACGACCGCGCGTGCCGGGCATGCCAATGGAGGCGACCTCGGCCCGTGCGAGCGCCTCGGCGCTTGGGAACAGGCCACCACCGAACCGCTCGCACAGGTTCGCCGCCAACACCGTCGCACGGGAGACACTGACCTGCTGACCGAGGATGGCCCGCACGGCACCTTCGAGGGGATCCCAGAACCCCGGAACTCGGACTCCGCGGAAACGGCAGATCCGGTCCTTGAGGTCAGCGTGTTCGACGAGGCGGGCGTCAATGACAGCCGCCGGTGCATCCAGGTCGAACAAGCGCCGCAACCGCTGCCGTGCTTCGGGGGCGTCCACGCCCGTGGTCGGCAAGTTCACGCGAAGGCCTTCACGGGTCAGTTCCGCCTCGACCCAGACGTCGTTCGCGAGCCGACGTCGGTAACGCAGGCCGTGCACAGACTCGATGCCGGCAATCGCCCGTCCGGCCAGGAAGGTCGTCACCCAGCCCGAGTGGTACGGCCGCTCGAACGGCAGGAGCAAGGGTCAATCCAAAATGGGCACGAAGTCCCCGATCCGTGCGCGAAAGAGGTCGCGCTGCTCGTTGGTCAAGAGCAAGGACGAGGCGTCCGCCCACGCGAGGGCCTCCAACTGCTTCGCTTGGGTCGTGTCGAGGTCAAGACGCCAAGTCTTGCCGGACAACCAGTCATCGTCGTGCGCGGGCCGGTCGAACAACCACAACGTGGTGTAGGTGGCGACCGCGAGCCGGTTACCGTCCGGCGACATGTCGGCCGCGGTCACCTGGGAGACGTCGTCGCGCCGACCCACCAGCGTGAGCACGTTCTCGGCGTCCGTGTGATGCGTATCGAGCCGATAGAGCTTCGTGCCCGGTGCGGCCTCGCCGATCCGCCGCGACTGGCGGTGCTTGGTCAGGAAGTGCAGCACACCGTCGGCTACGAACACGGCTTCGCAGTCGAAATGCCACACGTCGCCCGGGTGTTCCTCCTGGTCGGGATAGCGCACGGGCAGGTAACTGAGCGCCCGCATCCTTGGTATCGCCAATGGGTCGGGCTCGTTGACGACGTAGACGCCGAGGTCGCGGCGCGCGTTGCCGTTGTTGCCGACATCGGCGACGTACAGCACGCCGTCCGCCAGGGCGATGTCCTCCCAGTCGAAGTGAGTTGCGTTGTCGATCGCATGGCCCGGCCAGTCGGCCAGGTCGATGGGCATCCACGGCGGCTTCAGCGGGGTTCCCTCACCGTCGATTGCGAACAGCCGGGGCGAGTCGCCGCTGTCGTTGTGCACCCAGTAGAAGTCGCCGCGCGCCGACTTGACGATGCCGCTGACTTCCCCGAGGGCCTCGTGGGCAAGCCGGCCGACCAGCTCCAGTTCCGCGCCGACGGCGAGTAGCGGCGACAGCGCCGAGGCCCCCAAGAGGGCTCGAATCCAAAGGCGCATCAACGGGTCAGGCGTCGATGGCGTAGCGGACCATCACCCGCGCACCGTCCTGCAAGCCGGCGCGGAACTGCGGCCCCCAGCGCCGCCAGCCGTCGTCTGCGTACTTGCCACCCATGATCTCGAGCACCGTGGCATGCACGCCTGGGTCGGTCTCCAAGGAGGCAGTCGCCATCAGCTCGGGCGCTTGCCGAAACGCATCGTCCGCATCCGTCCAGATACCGAACTCTCCCACCCAAAGCCGGGCACGGGTCAGACCCTGGGCCACGGCTTGGGCACGCCAGGCGTCGGGCGGCGTGACCACGAAGCAGGCGCCATCGTGGTAGGCGAACCAGATCTCGGCCTTGCACCGGCTCTCTTCGCCGCTGCTTTTGAGCGGCGTGACATAGATCAGTCCCGAGGTCGCAAGGCCCGTTTCCGCATCCTGTGCCCAAGCGACACGGCTCAACACGGGCCACGCCAAGGTCAGGGCAGCACCGCCGACGATTCTCCTGCGTGTGATCATGTCGCGCTCTCCTCTTGTACGACGGGCAAGCCCCTCGCGCTGCTCTTTCCTGCGAGGGGCAAGCCCCTCGCGCTCACCGGCTGAGGGCTTTCGTTTGCGAGGGGCAGGCCCCTCGCGCTCCCCGGCTGAGGGCTTTCGTTTGCGAGGGGCAGGCCCCTCGCGCTCCCCGGCTGAGGGCTCTCACCCCCCAGAATCGACACCCGCTCGCCATAGCGCGAATGCGGGTAGTAGTCCCAGACCGCGTGGTGTTGCGTGCAGCGGTTGTCCCAGAAGGTCAG
Source organism: Candidatus Azotimanducaceae bacterium (assembly GCA_965203685.1). Lineage (GTDB taxonomy): Bacteria > Pseudomonadota > Gammaproteobacteria > Pseudomonadales > Azotimanducaceae > VXYL01. The sequence goes on along the minus strand of OZ241908.1, from coordinate 848,534 downwards.
CGTATTCGGCTCCCAAGCCACCCGGCACCACAGCCTCGGCGTCGAGGCGATGTGCCGGTAGAGCATATCCAGCACGGCGCGGCTCTCAGGCCGGCTCAAACCGACGATGTGCGACGTGAAGCCCTGGTTGACGTAGAGGATCTTGCGGCCCGTGCCCGGGTGGCGGGTGACCACCGGGTGCTCATTGCGCGGATAGCCGCCTTCCGGGGGCGTCGACTTGTACGAACCGACGTAGGGAATCGCGCCGTCATGGACGGCCGTCAACCCGTCCAGGAACACCTTGATGGGGTCGGACAGCAACTCGTAGGCCAGGTACATGTCGGCGAACAGCGTGTCGCCGCCGCCGGACTCCGGCGTCTCGGTCACGTACAGCATGGACCCGAGGGGCGGAATGGGGTCGCAGGTGACGTCCGTGTGCCAGCCGTCGCCCGCCGTGTACGGGGACTTCGCCGTGGTCTTCACGGTGAGAATCTCGGGGTCGCCGCCGTACTTGTGCTGCATCGGGTGCACGTGCAAGCGCCCAAAGCGGCGTCCGAAGGCCTTGTGCTGGTCGCGGTTCAAATGCTGGTCCCGGAACACCAGGATCTTCCAGTCGAGCCACGCATCGTGGATGTCCTGCGCCTGCTCATTGGACAAGGGCGCGGCCAGATCGACGCCTTGGACCTCAGCGCCGATATGCGGCGTCAGCGATTGGACTTCGAAAGTGCGGTAGCGCGTCGGGATTTGCCCCGCATCGAACTGCCCGTCTCGGGTATTGAACATCTCAAGGATCCTCCGTGAACGCGTATCCTACACGCCACACGCGCAAAGCGAATCAGTTTAGGACGCTTGCCCATGACCGTCATCGACTGCGACTCCCATGTCATGGAACCCGCAGACCTTTGGCTGCGCTACCTCGAGCCGAAGTACCGGGACCGCGCGATCCGCATCGAGGAAGACGACGGCGTCGAGAAGCTCATCATCGGCGAGAAGGTCGTGCTCGAGCGCGTGCTCGCCGGACTCGGCGGCGCGCACATCGACCGGGTCAAGCTCTTCACCGGCGGCCTCAAGTACGTCGATGGCTGCCCGCCGGCGAGCTATGAACCCCACGCCCGGGCGCAGCTACTCGACGAGTGGGGCGTGGATCGCGGCGTACTGTTCCCGACCATCGGCATCCTGCCCTTCCCCACCGAGGACGTGGAACTCGCCAACGCCTACTGCCGGGCCTACAACTCTTGGCAAGCGGATTTCTTCCGCGCCATCCCCGACCGCGTGGTGCCCATCGCCGCGGTGAACTGGTTCGACGTGGACGAAGCAGCCAAGGAACTGGACCGCTGCCTGAAGCTCGGCTTCCGCGGCCTGTTCGTGCCGCCGGAGACGGTCGGCGATAAACGCCCGGGCGATGCGCATTTCGATCCCATCTGGGCACGTCTGCAGGATGCCGGCGTACCGGGCTGCCTACACGTGATCGTACGCTTCGAGGGTGCCGCCATTCCGTTCTCTGCGTGGCACAAGACCGGCGCCGGACCGGTCTTCGGTTTTGGCCTCGGCGCCACCGGGCAGCTCATTCCGGCCATGGCGAGCCTCGTCCTCGATCTCGTCTTCGAGCGGTTCCCGAAGCTAAAGATCGTCAGCGTCGAAGCTGGTTGCGGCTACGCGGCCTACTTGATGGACCGGCTCGACGAGAAGCACCACTTCTTCAAGGCCATGGTCCCGATCAAGCGCAAGCCGAGCGAGTACATTCGCAACAACTGCTACTTCGTCGCCGAACCCGAGGAGCGCAGCATCGGTGCCATGCTCGAACTCGTTGGCGAGGACAACATCCTGTGGGGCAGCGACTACCCGCACGTCGACTCGCGCCTCGACGCCGCCGAACTGATCCGGGGTTCGGTCGCAGGACTCGATGCCGAACAGACACGACGCGTCCTCGGCGAGAACGCCGTGCGCCTGTTCGGACTAGCGTAGCGAGGTGCGGAGCCACTCCGCCATCGAGGGGATTGCTACGCCGTAGCAACCCTCGGATCCGATCGCCAAGACCCCACGCTCGACCAGCGCGTTGGCGAATTCGTCAGGGCCCGCCCGAAACCTGTGGTCCTTATCCAACCCCATGCCGACGATCACGTCTTCGCACAGACCCTCCAAGTCGTACATGCCGCGCGGGCGGGCCTCGCCCACCCTCGACACAACCTGGACAGTCGCATCCGGCACCATGTCGAGCACCGTGTCCGACAGCCGGGCAGCATAGTAGTCGCGGCGTGTCTGGTCGGACTCGGAACGCACCACGTTGAAGTCCACGTCGGCCAAGAGGCCGTTGGTGAGCAAGAGTTGCCTGCACAACGCCCGTTGGGCACCGTGCAAGTGCTGGGGCCAGCCGCGCGAAAGCCGGGCCACCGTCGCACATGCACGCTGTCTCTCGACATCGTCGCCGATCACACCGTAGGCATCCAGCAGACGCGCGGTCGATTCGATGCACTCAGCGTTTTCCATGGCCCCCATGTTGACGATGGCGTTGTCCGGTAGTCTCGACAGCCCGCCAATGCTCCTCAGCCTGCCGGACGTGTGGCTCAAGCCCGCAAACACGGCGACTGTCGGGAACCCCAGTCCGGTCGTGTGTAGCAGTCCGAGTCCCGGCTGTTGTTCTTCGCCGACAAGCTGGGCTTCGTCCATGAACACCACGATCTTGGCATTCCTAGCAGCATGATCGGCAACGAAATTGCGCGCCTCGTCGCCACCGGGTTTCACAACCCGGAGGTACGCGCCGACAGCTTGACCGAAGGCCGCGACTGCTTTGCCAGCGCCCGATCCGACCGAGACCGCTGTCCGTCTGACCTGTTCGACGAGCAACTCCTCGCCAACCAAGTGCCTGTTGCGAATGTCGACGAAAAGCGTGTCGTCCGCGTGGCGTTGCCGCAAGTGTTCGACCAGTGACGTCTTCCCGCAGCCCGGCGCTCCCTGGAATATGCGGAAGGCAGCGGACCTCTTGTTCGCCCAATCGAGAGTGTTGAAAGAGCTTTCGAAGTGCCGGATCTCAGCCGCTCTACCGGCGAAGAACGGCGCAATGTCGCGATCACCGAGGTCGATAAACTTGCGCGTTTGATCGCGATCGAAAGCCATCGTCCGAGTATAGGCCACGACGCACGCGCGCGACCTGCCGATAGGCGGTCGCGCGCGCGTCGGCTAACCTACACGCATCAAGGCGAACCGCCAGACGTGCCCGGGATCGAGCGTCAGCAGGGAGCTCGAGAATCAGAACCCTTGGAAGTCCGTCTCCCGCCGATCCACAAACGCGCGCATGCCTTCCACGGAGTCGCGTGACAGCCCGACCACCGGAATCGCCGATTCCGACCACTGCATCGCACTGTCGAAATCGAGGTGTGCGGTACGCAGCGCCAGCATCTTGCCGAGTTTCTGGGCGATGGGCGGGCCCGCCTCGACCGCCAGGGCAAGCTCCATCGTCTTGGCCTCGAGTTCGTCCGGCTCGACCAGGTAGTTCGTGAGCCCCGACTCGTGCGCCTCCTCCGCGCTCATGAAGCGTCCCGTCATCATCAGTTCCATGGCCTTGCGCCAGCCGAGGATCTTCGGCAGCGACCAGAAGCCGCCCAAGTCCGCGTAAACGCCCCGCTTGACGTAGGCCACCTGGAACCGCGCCGCCGTCGACCCAACGGCCAAGTCGCAGTGACTCGCCAGGTCGAAGCCGGCACCGACGCACGGTCCGTTGATCATCGCGATCACCGGCACTTCAAGGCGCCGGAAGGCGATGTAGGTCTCGGTCTCGTGGCGGAAATTCAGGCGATAGCCTTCGGGGTCCGGCCCGTCCGTCGGTGGCGGCTCGCGATCCGGGTTCGCCGCACCGCCCATGTCCATGCCGGCACAGAAACCACGACCGGCGCCCGTAATCACGACGCAGCGCACCGAGCGGTCGAAGCGCGCGTCGACGAATATCTCCCGCAATTGCTTCAACAGCGGAAAGGTCAGCGCGTTGAGCTTGTTCGGACGGTTGAGCGTCAGCATAAGAATGCCGTCCTTGTTGCCGCGGCGCTCCTGGAGCACCAAGTCTTCATCGGCCATGAAAGTTCCTCAAAGTGTCATCAGCGCGCCGAAGTCTAAGCGAATCGCCCCCTCGGCGACGCGACCGGTACAATCGTTGGGTTGTCACGGGGAAGCCAACCATGACCGAGCGCGTCTACTGCTCAGACCTTTGCCTTGCATCCGGCGAGCCCCTGCTCGGCACGGCCGGCCAAGTCGACGTCTGGCTGATGCTCGAGTACAAGCCCGTCTGGCGAGCGAAGGCGACGGAAGACAACGATCTCGCCGGGCCGATGAAAACCTGGCTCGAGCGAACCGTCGCCGCCTATGCCGCCAAAGGGCAGAAGGCGCGCCCCCAGTTCATTCGCCGTCCCGAACTCGACACGACCGAGGTCTCGCTGTTCGTGGGTGCAGACGGCGAACTGCAGCACTTCGCCGGCGACTACTCGACGATCGCGACACTCGACCTGTCAGACCTCCATGGCGGCGGTTTCACACGCATCGACGAGCCGCAGTACTTCGTGTGCACCAACGGTCAGCGTGACCTCTGCTGTGCGCGCTACGGGCTACCGGTCTATGCGCGCCTGCGCGAACTGGCGGGCGGGCGGGTCTGGCAGACCACCCACGTCGGCGGCCACCGTTTCGCGCCCAACGTCCTGGCGTTGCCCCAAGGCGCACTCTACGGTCGCGTCTTCGCCGACGACGTCGACGCGTTCTTCACGACCGTGGAGTCCGGCGAACTGGCCTTGCCGCATCTGCGCGGGCGCGCGGCGTTGCCACCGGCCGCCCAAGTGGCCGAGACCCTCATCGACGGCGCGCGCACGTTGTGCGGCATCGACGGCGACCGGGTGACCTTCGAGACTACCGCGGGCACGCGGAGCGTCAAGGTGCGCGAGTCCGATACGGCCTTCGAGGTGATCGCAAGCTGCGGGAAAACCGAAACCGAAGCCGTGTTTCCTTGGGTTGCGGCGGGCTGATCGGCATCGCGTAGGAAGCTAACGGGCTCCGCCTATCGAAGTGCGGGGACGTCCTCGCCCGCAAACGGCCCTATAGCGACGGGACGTGCTCGAGCACTACCCCGCCTCGAACCGACGCGCGCCCCGACGCATGTCCCGCACCACGAAACGGCGTAGCGCCGGGGCAAGCTCGTTCGGCTCGGTGCAGGGCTCGAACAACTCGCCAACGTCGATCCGGTAGCTGCGCCCGCGCTTGTTGACGACCTCCCGGAACAACGTCATGTCCTTGAGCTCGCGGTTGAGGAACCAGAAGCAGTAGTACAGCAGCGAGTTGTGACCGCGGATGTGCATCGGCACGATCGGCGCATCGTGTTTCTGCGCCAGGGCGAAGGCCGTCACCTGCCAGGGCCGCTCCCACAAGCCGATCGGTGTCGGCCGCGCCAGCCGCCCGGACGGAAACACCACGATCAACCGCCCGTCGCGGAAGGCGCGGTTCGCGGCACGTAGAGTCTCCCGAGCCTTGGCCCGTGTGCGTTCCTCCTCCCGCCACTCCACGGGCACGATGACTTCGGCCAAGGCGGGACAGATGCGGATGGCGTCGCGGTTCGCGAAGAACGTGATGTCGGAACGCACGCGCCGCAGGGCCTCGTAGACGGCAATCCCGTCGGCGATTCCGGCCGGGTGGTTGGGAGTCACGAAGACGAGGCCTTCGCGGGGGATGTTGTCGAGACCCGTGACGGAAATGTCCATCGCGAGCGTCTCCAGGAGATAGTCGAAAACCTGCTCCGCGGACATCGGCGCGACGAGATCCACCATCCGCCGCGCCGTGTCGTAGAGCAGGAGCGGGTAGAGGCCGCGCTTCAAGGGTTCCCACAGCGCGGGATGGCGCATCAATCGGACGGCGCGCTCTTCGATCAGGGTATCGACGATGTGCGCCATCGGCCCTAATGCGCGGTGATGAACGCCGCCACGTGGGCGTTGAACGCGTCCGCGGCCGCCATGTTGACGGCGTGACCGCTGTCGACGTCGACCACCTCGAGGTGTGGCATGACCGCCTCGGCGTGGGCCCGGTGCGGCGCGAAGCGCTTCTCGAACCGACCGCAGACCAACAACGCCGGCTTCTGGTTGTGCTGCAGTTCGTCGCGTACGGACGCCGTCGGCATCATGGATTCCATGGCATTGGCGATCCCTTCCGGATCGATCCGTTCAGCATCGGCAAGTAGGGCCTCGTAGACGTCGTGGGGCAGCCGCTTGGCGCGCTTCGGGTGCACGGCGATGCGCTCCACCGCGTCCTTTCCGCCCGCGCGAATGCGCATCGCCGACTCGCGGGCGTTGGCGCGCCACGCATCGCCCAGGCGCCGCTCGGCGAAGGCCGAAGCGGAGTTGGTGAAGATGTGACCGCGGACGCGGTGGGGGTAGTCGAGCGCGTAGCGGATGCTGACCGCGGCACCGAGCGAGTAGCCGCATACGAACCACGAATCGACCGCCAGTTGCACCCGGATATCGTCGATCACCTCAGCGTACCGGGGCGTCTGGTACGGGCCCAAGGTTGCGGGCGAAGGAGACCGGCCATGGCCATAGAGCTCCAGCGTAACCGGTCGGCACACCGCGCCCAGCGCCTCGATGTTGGGCAGCCACTGGGCGCCGCTCGACAAAAAGCCGTGGATCAAGAGCAGGTACGGCCCTGTGCCGTCGTGGACTTCCCAGTGCGGTTGTGCCACGGATCTCTCGCACATCCTCCGCGTCGTCACCGGACGACGCGTCGTTGCTGGACGACGCGTGCTCAGAGCGCCCGGCCGACTGCGGCGCAGAACGCCGTCGTGCTCGCCTCGCCGCCTTGGTCCGGCGTCAGGGCGACGCCCTCGGCATAGACCCGCGCGACGGCGTCCTCGATCTGCCTGGCCTGCGCCTCGAAGCCGAGGTAGTCAAGCATCATGGTGGCGGAGAGCATGGCCGCGGTGGGATTGATGATGTTCCGGCCGGCGATGTCCGGTGCGGTTCCATGTGCCGGCTCGAAGTAGGCGTAGTCGTCGCCGAAGCAGCCGCTGGCGGCCAGTCCCAGGCTGCCGACCAAGCCGCCAGCCGCATCCGAGAGGATGTCGCCATACTGGTTCGGCATCACGACCACGTCGTACTTCTGCGGCTCGCGGATCATCCGGCAGGCGAAGTCGTCGATGATGAAGGACTCGAACGCCACGTCCGGGTAGTCCGCCGCGAGATCCCCCGCGACCTCGAGGAAGAAGCCGTCGGTGCCACGCAGCATGTTGTGCTTGGTGGCGCACGTCAGCTTGCGCTTGCCGTTGCGCTTGCGCGCCAATTCAAAGGCGAAGCGGACCACGCGTTCCGTGCCTTCCCGGGTGATCGCCTTGATCGCATACCGCCCTTCGCCGACCTCGTGCACGGGCTTCCTGATCGTCCGACCGGTGAGATTCAGCGGTGCCAAGTCTTCGAGCGGGCCCTCGACGCCGACGTAGAGATCCTCCAGGTTCTCGCGCACGATCACGAAGTCGATCCCGTCCGGCTTCGCGAGCGGACTCGCGCAGCCCGGCAGGTACCGGCATGGACGAACGTTGGCGTACGTCTCCTTGCCCCAGCGCAGGTAGTTGAGGGCGACGCCCGTCTTGCCACTGGTCGAGCCGAAGAAGGTGCTGTCCGCGCGGTCGATCATGGCTTTCGCAGCGGCCGGAAACGCCGAGCCGGTCCGCTCCTCCGCTGCTTCGCCCACTTCCGGGTAGGTCCACTCCAGGCCCATGTTCAGCGAGTCGAGGAGTTCGACGACCGGTCGCATGGCCTCCGGGGCCGCGTCGTCGCCTTCGATCACGGCGATGGTCTTGATCATCGATGCGCTTCCCGCAACAAACGTCCCATCGTAACGCGACTGAGCCCGGCCGTTATACTCGCGCACTGACTACGCGTTGAACGGTGAGGTGGCCATGGCCTACGACCTAGTTGTCGCCAACGGCACGGTGATCGACGGCTCGGGCGCACCGCGCTACGTCGCCGACGTCGCGGTCAAGGACGGCCGGATCGCCGCTATCGGGCGTATTCGCGACCGCGCCAAGCGCACCGTCGACGCCGAGGGCCACGTCGTCTCGCCCGGCTTCGTCGATGGCCATACGCACATGGATGCCCAGATCTTCTGGGACCGCCTCGGGTCGTGCTCGTGCTACCACGGCGTCACGAGCGTCGTGATGGGCAATTGCGGATTCACCATCGCGCCGTGCCGTGAACAGGACGCGGACCTCGTGTTTCGCAACCTCGAGCGAGCCGAGGACATCTCGCGCGACGCCATGCTCGCCGGCATCGACTGGACATGGGAGACATTCCCGGAGTTCCTGGACACCATCGACGCGCTGCCCAAGGGGATCAACTACGCCGGCTACATCGGGCATTCGGCGCTCAGGACCTACGTCATGGGCGAGCGCGCGTTCACGGAGCCGCCAACGCCGGACGAACTTGAGACCATGTGCCGGCTCGCCAAGGAAGCCGTAACGGCTGGCGCCATCGGTTTCTCCACGTCCCGCACGGTCAACCACGTCACGGCCGACGACCGACCCGTGGCGAGCCGTGCCGCCGAGTGGGACGAAGTCCGCGCCATCGTCAACGCCGTCGGCGAAACCGGCCGAGGCATCTTCGAGATCGCCCACGAACAGGTCGGCCGGCGCCCCGACCGACTGCGCGAGTACTTCGACCGGCTGCGCGACCTCGCCGTCGAATCCGGGGTCCCGCAGACCTGGGGCATGTTCAGCTCCCGTCACGCGCCGGACTATTGGCGCGGTTTCGTGGACCTTGTCGATGAGACCTGTGCGGCCGGCGGACGGATGTTCGTCCAAGTGCATTCGCGACCGCTCAACATGCTGCTTTCGTTCAAGACGCAGTTGCCGTTCGACCGCTGGGACACCTGGCGGGACATCCGCGCGTTGCCGATCGATGAACAGAAGACCCGGCTGCGCGATCCCGATCTGCGCGCCAAGCTCGTCGAGGCGGCCAAGGGCGAGGCGCCCGGGGGCAAGATCGTCGGCGTGGAGGCACGGCCGCCGGACTACGACCACTTCTACATCATGGACGACGTCTCAGGCGAAGACCGCCTGCTGCGCGATGTCGCGGCGGAACGTGGCATGGATCCGGTCGATCTCATGATCGAGCTGAGTCTCCAGAAGGACTTCAACCAGTTCTTCCGCCAACCCGCCGCCAACGAGAACCAGGACGACGTCCTCGAACTCATCCGCCATCCCCGGTCCGTGGTCACCTTCTCGGACTCCGGCGCCCACGTCTCGCAGATCATGGACAGTTCCCTGCAGACCCACCTGCTCGGTCACTGGGTCCGCGACAGGGAAGCCCTGACACTCGAGGACGCCGTGCGCCAGCTCACCTACAACACGGCGACGCAGTGGGGCATGCACGACCGGGGCCTCGTCCGCGAAGGCTTAAACGCGGACCTCGTGGTGTTCGATCCCGAAACTGTCGGCCCGGAGATGCCGGAGGTGGTCCACGACCTGCCCGCCGGGGCCAAGCGGCTCAAGCAGGTCGCCCGCGGCATCAAGAACACCATCGTCAACGGCGAGTTGTTCCTCGAGGACAACGAGCATACGGGAGCCACGGCGGGACGCTTGTTCCGGGGACTACAGAAGGGCCCATAGGGCGAGCGTCGCACTCCCCGACCGCTAGATGCGTTGAGGCGGCTGTTCACGATTGGTCAAGTGTCAGTGATGAGGCGAGTCGCCGCTAGGCGATTCGCCTCGGCACAGTACTAGGAAGCCAGTGCGCTGCCGAGCACTTCCGAGTATACTTCCGAGCTATGGATCTACTCGCCCTGCTTGCCCAACCAGAGGGCAAAACCATCGAGTTCAAGCGCGATCTGTCGTCGCCAGCCGGGTTCCTGCGCGCCGTCACAGCCTTCGCCAACACCGCCGGGGGGACGATCATCATCGGTGTTGAAGACCGGACGCGGCACGTTGTCGGCGTTGGCGATCCGTTGGCGCTGGAGGAACGCGCCGCCAATCTCATCAGCGACTCCATCTCGCCACGCCTAGTTCCAGAGATCGAACTGCTGTGCTACCGCGACACCCATGTGCTCGCCGTACGAGTCCACCCGAGTGCAAGTCGCCCACACCACCTAGGACCGTTGCCGGAGTCGGGCACGTACGTCCGGGTCGGCTCCACGAATCGTCGGGCTGACGGAATTTTGATCGAGGAGATGCGGCGGTTCGTCCGCGGCGAGTCGTTCGACGAACGACCGTGGCCGGACGTGGACTCGGAAGCGTTGGACTTCCGAGCTGCTTCCGAGTCCTTCGCCGAGTTCAGGACGCTCGAAAAGAACGACCTCGAGATCCTGGGGCTATGCACCATGCACCAAGGGCGCAAGGTCGCCACAGTTGGCGGCGTCTTGCTGTACGGCCAAGATCGTCTTGACCATTTCCCCGATGCGTGGATCCAAGCGGGTCGCTTCGACGGCTTGGACAGGTCTCGAATCGCCGACCACGTCCAACTCACGATGCCGCTAGGCGAAGCGATTCCGGCCGCGATTGCCTTTGTCGAGCGCCACACCGAACGCGGCCTCGAAATCGGCGCCGTTCGACACCGCACCCGGCGAGCCGTGCCGCCTTTGGCCGTTCGTGAAGCAATCATCAACGCCGTCGTACATGCCGACTACTCTCAGCGCGGTGCGCCGATTCGTGTGGCGGTGTTCGACGACAGGCTCGAGGTCGAGAACCCGGGACTGTTGCCGTTCGGCCTGACCATCGAGGACCTTCCGCGCGGCGTCTCGAAACTCCGCAACCGTGTGATCGGCCGCGTTTTCCATGAACTCGGGCTGATCGAGCACTGGGGGAGCGGCGTCCAACGGATGATTGCCTCCTGCCAACAGGCCGGCGTACCGGCGCCGAACTGGGAAGAAATCGGCACGCGGTTGCGCGTCACGATGTCGACGGAACCGGTCGATGCCGCAACGGCTGATCCAATCGATCAAGCGATCCTTGATCTGCTGGACAGTGGCGATCGCACCACGAGCGAGATTGCCGGTGCCATCGGTCGATCCACGCGCGCGACTCGGACCCGGCTGTCACGGCTCGTCGATCAAGGCCGGCTAGTCGCCATCGGCAAGGGTCCGCAAGATCCGCGCCGCGTATACCGCAAGGCCTGAGCCCTCAGCCGGGGAGCGCGAGGGGCGTGCCCCTCGCATGGAAGAGCCCTCAGCCGGGGAGCGCGAGGGGTGTGCCCCTCGCATGAAGAAGTCAGCCGCCGTCGAGCGTCCGGAAGTGCTCGACGTAGGCACCGAACCGGTCGCGGATATCGCCGACATACTGGACGACTTCCGTGCCCCGCACGTAGCCGTGGGCAGCGGTGCTTGCGTATTCCGGTTCGGCAAGTTTGAGCATCGCCGTCTCAACGTTGTCGAACCACAACGAGCCGTCGAGGCCCAGCCTGGCCGCCAAGCGGCGCCCGTCGCGGACATGGCCGGGCCCTGCGTTGTAGGCGGCCAGCGCGAACCAGAGCTGTTCACCGACCGGCAGGTTCGGGAATCGCTCGCGGGTCCACGCGAGATACCTCACGCCCGCGGTGATGCCCGGTTCGGGTTGCTCGAGGTGCGCGGGATCGATGCCCACTTCCTCGGCCGTCGACGGCAGCACCTGCATCAATCCGCGCGCCCCGGCAAAACTCACCTGCTTCGGGTCGAAGCCGCTCTCCTGGTACATCTGTGCTATGACCAGCCTCCAGTCGAAGCCGGCCGACTGCGCCAAGGGCCGCACGATGTCGTCGTAAGGGGACAGCACGTCCGAAACCACACGGTGTTCGCGCTGCCGGCTCATGCGCCGCTTGTTGACGAAGTACTTGTTGCGCAGGACGTTGAAGGCATAGCCTCGGTAGTTCTCGGCGATGAACGCGTCGATCTCACTCAGCAGATCGTCGTTGCCCTGCCGCACGGCCCAAGCCAGGCCTTGGGCGGGTTCCAGCGCGAGGCCGAGGGTCAGTTCCTCATCGAAAGTGGCGGCCAGTTCCGCATGCTGGCTGTCGACCAAGGTCGCGTCGTAGCTGCCGTCTGCGACGCCGTCCAAGATCATCGCCGTGGACTTCTCGACGTGGTCGATGGTGAACGGTTGCGGGACGGCCAACGCCTGCAAGGTGGCAGCATGGCTCGTCACCGGATTCACCACGACCCGGCGTCCGGCCAGGCCGGCCAGATCCGTGATCGGCGCCGCAGCGGTCACGAAGGTCTCCCGGATCGTCAGGTACGGCCGCGAGAACTCGAGACCACGCGCGACGCGCATTGGTGTCGGGGTCAAACCGGCCGCGATCAAGTCGCCGCGCCCCGCAAGCAGTCCATCGATCAGGGCGTCGGTATCGCGGGCGACCACGACCTCCAGCTCGAGGTCGTGGGCCTCGGCAAACAGCCGCACCAGTTCGTACTCGTATCCCACTAGTTCGCCGCGCCACAGGTAGTACGTGGTCGGCGCGTTCATCGTCAGCATGCGCAGCCGCTTGGCGGCTAGGACCGCGGCCCAGTCCCGGTGTGCCGTGACCGGTTCGTCGACGCTGTGCCGCTCTCGCAGGTAGTGGTCTAGAGCTTCCTTGAGCAACGGATTGGCCTTGCGCATTGCCCAGGCGTGTTCGTGTACCTCCGGCAGTTCGCGGAGTTTCTCGACGCCTGGACTGGTCCTCACCACGACGCGTGCCGCCGCCTCGTCCATGATCGTCGCGTCGATCTCGCCCGTCTCGATCAGGGTGCCGAACGTCAGCGGGTCGGCGTCGTCCGGTACCGGCACGCGGCGAGCATCGGGATAGTGGGCCGCCAGGGATTCGACGTAGGCGGTGCCGGTCGCGACACCGAAGGAGCCGTTCTCGCGCGTCCCGATCACCCACTCCCGCGAGCGCGTGAGCGGCACGGAGAAGGCCACGCGTTCCGCGCGCGAAGGCAGCACCGTGATGTTGTGCACCGCGATGTCAGCCCGTCCTTCCTCGAGGACCGCGAAGATCTCGGCCATGTCCCCAGCGATGACCCAGTCCACCGCCAGGTCGTGGCGGGCAGCGAAGCCCTCGGCCAAACGCCGGTACTGCTCGGTCGACAGGCCCTGCGACGGCAGCGTTTCGAACCCCGCCCAAGACCGTCGCGCCAGACGGATCGTGCCCCGTTCGGTGATCTCGGGCCAATCTCCCGTGGACTGTTCGGACACCACAGCCGCTTGCCGGGTCGCGACTTCCGCCCCGCGCTCGCACGCCGACACGGCGATCACTACGAGCACGAAGGCAAGCGTTCGCACCGTTCTCGTCACCGGTACAGTTCCCCGTCCGGCAGTTCCTCGGGCGGCAACTCCGAGTAGACCTGGATCTCGCTTTGCACCGAGAAGTCCCCCGAGCGATCACGGTTGAGCAGCACGAGGAAAGCCCGCTCCTGCACACCGAAAACCTCGACGCAAACCAGCGCCGAGCCGTCCAGCATGCCGACATTTGACACCGCGACCACCGGTTCGCCGCGTTCAGCGCGCAAGCGCCTCGGGTGCAGGCCACTGTCGTCCACGCGCAAACGCGCCGCCCGATCGCCGAACGCCAGGCTCACCGGCCCGACCTCGGCGTTGGCGTCCACAAAGGTGGCAAACAGGGCGGCGGCGACCGGCGCATCTGTCACGCCGTCCGTGCGGCAGTCGCTCGGCCAACCGGCTATGCGGACATCGCCCATCGGCAACAGGAGGTCCGTCGCCAACGCGGCGAGCACGTCCTGCTCGGTCGCGGGCGGCAACCCCGGCGCGCATCCGGCGAGCAGGACGACCGCGACCGCGACGCGTCCCAGCGGTGCGCGGACGCCCCCGTTTGCAGTCATGCCGCGTCGCGAGCGTACACCTTGCGGCCTGCGACCAGCGCCGCGGACTCCTCCGCCGAGTAGCCCAGCTCGTCGAGCAGCGTCAACGTCGAGTCGCCCATCGCACTGGCACCGCCATAGCGATCCCCCTTCGAGAACCGTGCCATGGGGCCGTTGCGCAGGTAGTCGCCCCAGTCGGGGTGAACGGCCGGCGTGCGCAGTTCCTCGATGCCGCAGTGCGCGTCGGTCAAGAAGAAGTCGGGCGGCGCCGAGCCATCGGCGCGAACACAGCCGACGCCCTTCGGCGCAAGCCGCGCCTCGAAGTCGTCGGCGCTCCCGGCCTCGAACACACGCTCGAGGACATCGGCGAGGCCCGCATCGTCCCGCGCCACATCGAGTGACAACTCTTCGGCCAGGGTCGCCCACTCGCGGTCGTTGACGATCATCAGGAAGACCCAGCCGTCCGCGCACCGGTAAAGCCGGTGTAGTGGCGACACGCCGAACCCGTCCACGTCGACGGCCGGTCGCTCGGGCTTGCCCTCGTAGGTCAGGAAATCGTCCCAGTTCGCATACGCGTTGGCCCCGAACATGTCGACGAAGATCTTCTGGCCTTTGCCGTGCGCCTTGCGCGCCGCGAGGCCAAGGAGCGCCGTCGTTGCGACGACCATCGACGTGTTCGGGTCCGGGTTGACCTCGTTGGCCCGCAGCAGCTTGCGGGCCGTTTCGCGCAACCCGTCCATGTCGGGTGCCACGTCGGCCGGGGGCAGACCACCGAGCTGCCATACCACGCCGCCCAACGCGGCTCCCGGAATCGGGTGCGTCGACGGTCGCTTGGCGCCAGGGCCACCCGGTCCGTAGCCGTTGGCGGAGACGTAGACGAGGTTCGGATTCACGGCGCTGAGATCCGCATATCCGATGCCGAGTTTCTCCGGCACGCCCATGCGGTAGTTGTGGATCCAGATGTCAGCCTTCGCCGCCAAGGCCTGCGCGATTTTCTGACCTTCGACCGATTTCAGGTCCAGGCAGATGCTCTCCTTGCCGGCGTTGCACTTCGACGCCCCGAAACCGTGGAACATGCTGCGGAACGGATCGCCCGTGATCGGTTCGAGCTTGATCACCCGGGCGCCGAGGTCGGCGAGGACGGACGCGCCCAACGGGGCGGCAATGATGGTCGCGCTCTCGACCACGGTGACCCCCGCCAACGGCTTGCTCGGCCTTTCCGACGTCCGGGACGTCGAGGCCAGTGGCCGTGCTTCGATGGCGTCGAAGGTCGTCTCCGCCACCGGTCCGCCAACCTCGCCCGGGGACTCGGTCAAGTTCGCGACCAAGCCGAGTTGCTTCATGCCGTGTTGCTCGACCACGTGACCGTTGGCCACGACGTCCGCGTCCGAAAGAGCGTCCTGCGTGGTCTGGTAGGCGTGGGAGACGACCCCGCCGTCGGTGACGAAGATGTCCGTCCACTCGGCGAGCGTCTTGGTCTGCATGTGCTCGAAGAGGCGCTCTCGGAACGCTTCGCGCACGTCCGGGGGCCAACGCAGCGGGTCGCCCTTGTACTGCGGCTCCTTCAGTTCGTCGGCAAGCCCCGAGGCGCGGAAGAAATTGGCTAGGAGATGCGGCAACAGGTTGCCAAGCTGCAGCCACTGCCCATCCTTGGTCCGTACCGGGTGATAGTTGAACGTCGGCATGGACTTGGTGCGATCGCGCGTCGCCTTGGGACGTTCGAGGATGCCTTTGTCCCACAACTGCGACATGGCCATGATCCCCATTTCGTAGGGCATCATCCCGCGCAGGAGCGAAGTCTCGAAGGTGAAGCCGGCGCCGGTCGCCTCCCGGCCGAGAAGCGCCGCCAGCAAGGCTGCAGCCGCGCTCTGCGCGGTGGCATGCGTCCCGACCTGCAACGCCGAGTAGTTGGGTCCGTCGCGGTCGGCGACACCCGCGAAGCTCAGCATGCGTCCCGACTTGGCGGCGACGACCGGCTCGTAGCCGGGGTAGTTCGCGTAGGGTCCTTCTTCGCCGAAGCCCGAGACGACGCCGAGAACCAAGTCGTCCCGGCCGAGCGAGGTGGGATCGAGCCGAAGCCGCTCGCGCTGCTCGGCATTGAGCGTCGTCAACACGGCATCCGCTGATTCCGTGATCAGGGACCGCAACCTGTCCGCCGCGTCCGACTCCCGCAAGTCGGCGCGAACGATGCGCTTTCCGCGCGTCCACAGCGGCCACGAACCCATGTCCGCGAACGGGTCACCGTCGGGCGGGACGACCTTGATCACGTCGGCACCAAAATCCGCGAGAACCGTGGTGGCGAGACCGGAAACCGGGCCGATGCCCAGTTCCACGATGCGAAAGCGCGACAGTGGCGGCACAGGTGTTCTCCCCGCTCTTGAGCAGCGGACAACTGTGCGCGACACGCCGAAGATGGTCAACCGGACCCGGGGGCGTGCCTCACAAGCCCGCGGTTCATGTTTACAGTTGGATGCAGTTCTCTTACGGTGGGGCATCGTGCTTTAAGCCTACGGCGGCGCTAGACGAATGACACTCGTAGCCAAATCGATGGGCGCCGCACTCGCGTGCGCTGCTGCGCTCTGCGTCGCGGCCGATCCCGTCGCGCCCGGGTTCACACTATCCGTGTTCACCGACGACGTACCCAATGCGCGGCAGATGGCCCTCGCCGACTCGGGCCTCCTGTTCGTCGGCACGCGCCGCGCCGGGAAGGTGTACGCGGTCGTACCTCCCGACGATGCAGACGCCGACCCCGAGGTGGTGACCTTCGCGTCCGGCTTGGCCATGCCGAGCGGCGTTGCCCTGCTCGGCAGCGATCTCTACGTCGCGGCGCTCGACCGCGTCCTGCGCTATACCGATATCGAGGCGACCTACCGGGACAGGCCGCGCCCCGAGATCGTCACGGACGAATTGCCGGATAGACGCCACCACGGCTGGAAGTACTTGTCCGTCGGCCCGGACGGGTTCCTCTACGTGCCGGTCGGCGCGCCGTGCAACGTGTGCAAGTCCGACGACCCGCGCTTCGCGAGCATCCTGCGCATGGACCCGGCCACCGGCGAGACTACCGTGTACGCCCACGGGGTGCGCAATTCCGTCGGCATGGCCTGGCATCCCGACACCAAGCGGCTCTGGTTCAGCGACAACGGTCGCGACATGCTTGGCGACGACGTGCCGCCGGAGGAGATCAATGTTGCCGTCGATGTCGGCGCGCACTACGGCTATCCGCACGTACACGGGCGGGCGATCCTAGACCCGGGGTTCGGCGACGGCCACGACCCCGCCGACTATGTACCACCCGAGGTGGAGATCCAGGCCCACTCCGCAGCGCTGGGCCTCGCCTTCTACACCCACAGCGCGTTTCCAGCGGAATACGCGGGCGCACTGTTCATCGCGGAGCACGGCTCGTGGAACCGCTCGTCGAAGGTCGGCTACCGCGTCAGCGTCGTGCGCTTCGGCGCCGATGGCCCGGCCTACATGCCGTTCGTCGACATCTGGCTAGCGGATGAGCGCTCATCAGGACGACCGAACGACGTCCTGGTAGCGGCCGATGGCAGCCTGCTCATCTCGGACGATCAAGGAGGGCGGATCTACCGGGCGACCTACACGGGGACGGAGTAGCCCACATATCCGGCGGAGCCGTTTGGAATGGCGGCATCGACGACATCGCCAACTCAATGCACCAAGCGCCTCCGGGCGCTCTGCACCTTCTTCGTCCTCGGCTTCGCACCGCCAGTGCTCGCCACCCCGGTGACCGGCCTCGACGAGGCTCGCAGCTTCGTGCGCACCTTCTGCGCGGCCTGCCACACCGAACGCACCCAGCACGTCCGCTGCCAGCGCTGCCACGAGGAGAACGGCGAGATCAAGTTCGCCGATCTCGACCTCGCCGACGTCGGCGAATATCCCGCGGCCTGGGAGAAGGTGGTGGCCAGACTCCGCGCCGGCACCATGCCGCCGCTCGATGCCAAGAGACCACGTTCCGCAACGACCGACCGGTTCCGCACATGGCTGGCGAAGGAACTCGATCGCGCGGCCGCAGCCCAGCCGAACCCAGGCCCCGCCCCCGTGTTCAGGCGCCTCAACCGCAACGAGTACCAGAATGCCGTGCGCGACCTCCTGCACCTCGACATCGACGCGTCGCGGTACCTGCCGGCGGACGACTCGAGTCACGGTTTCGACAACATGGCGGGTACGCTGCGCCTATCGCCCCTGTTGATGGAACGCTACTTGGCAGCGGCCAAGGCAATCACCCGGTTGGCGATCGGCGATGCGGGCACGTTCGAGACCACGACCTACCTCGTCGGCACCGAGGCCGAGCGCCGTGCGCGCACCGGCAATCTGCCACTCGGCGCGGAGGGCGGCACCGAGGTTCGCCATACCTTCCCGGCCGACGGCGTCTACGAACTGACGGCAGCCCTCGAGCCGGTCAACCGTCCAGGTGCCCGGCGGACCATCCCGTTCCTCATCGACCACCGGCTTGAGGTGACCGTCGACGGTGCGCAGGCCGGCGCGTTCACCGTGCCGAAGCCGCTGCAGGAGGTCCGCGATCCACCGAAACACCGCGTTCGCCTTCGCATCACGGCGGGTAGCCACGCCGTCGCCGCAAGGTTCTACAAGATGCCGCTCAATCTCGTCGACGGGATCCTCGAACCGCTCGTCAACGAGCGCGGCGAAGGAGACATCGCGGGCGCGAGCGGCGCCCTACCCCGCCTGCACTCGCTTGCCGTTGCCGGGCCTTTCGGTGGCGGCCGGATCGGCCATACACCGAGCCGCCAAGCGATCTTCACTTGTACGCCCGCAGGAGAGCACGACGAGGAGACCTGCGCGGGTCGGATCCTGGATCAGCTTGCCCAACGCGGCTTTCGCGGTACCGGTCCCGCCGCCGAACGGCAGGCCTTGCGGGACGCCTACGCGACGGCGCGGGAAAAGGGTGCCGACCTCGAGGCGGCCATCGGCTTGGCCGTCCGCCGGCTGCTCGTGAGCCCGCACTTCCTGTTCCGGATCGAGCAGCCCAATCCCACCCCCGACCCGCGGCCGGCGACGGGCCTCGAACTCGCTTCGCGACTCTCGTTCTTCCTGTGGAGCACCATCCCGGACGACAAGCTGCTCGCCGCGGCGGTGAGTGGACGCATGCGCACCCAGGCCGACATCGAGCGCGAGGTGCGGCGCATGCTCAACGACCCCAAGGCCTGGGCGTTGACAAGCAACTTCGCCAGCCAATGGCTGGAACTGCGCAGCCTGGCGTTTCACCGGCCCACGGAACCGGCGAGCCTCGACTACGACGAGACGCTGCGCGATGCCTTTCAGCTTGAAACGGAACTGTTCTTCGACCACCTCCTGCGCCACGACCGTCCAGTCACGGAGTTGATCGGCGCCGACTACACGTTCCTCAACAAGCGCCTGGCCGACCACTACGACATCACGGGCATCCAACACCCAGACCTGCGCCGGGTCCGCCTACCCGTGGACAGCCTGCGCGGTGGTCTGCTAGGCCACGGCAGTCTGCTGACCATCACCTCGCACCCGGACCGCACCTCGCCCGTGCTGCGCGGCAAGTGGGTGCTCGCCAACCTGCTTGGTACGCCACCGCCACCGCCTCCGCCCGACGTGCCGGATCTCGAGGCTGGCAAGCCCGGCACGAAGGCCCCGACCCTGCGCGAGCAACTGCGCGAACACCGCGACAACCCGGCCTGCGCCGCATGCCACGACGTGATCGACCCGCCCGGCTTCGCTCTCGAGAACTTCGACTCGATCGGCCGCTACCGCGAACGCGACGCGTCCTGGAACGCGATCGACAGCGCCGCCGTGCTGCCCGACGGCACCCGGGTGCGCGGCATCGTCGGACTGAAACAGGCCATCGTGGCCAAGCCGGAACGCTTCGCGACCACCCTGGCCGAGCGCCTTTTGACCTACGCGCTCGGTCGCGGACTCGAGCCTTACGACGGGCCAAGCGTGCGCGAGATCGTGGCGCGTTCGGCAGACGACGGCTTCCGGATGCAGTCCCTGATCGTCAACGTCGCACAAAGCTATCCATTCCGCATGCGCGGGTCCGACCCGGACGTGGTCGTCGAGGCCCAGTGACGGGCGTTCGCACGCGAACTGTGGTATAGGTCACGGCTTACGCCGTCGCGCACGTACGCGCAACCATGTTCATCACCAACAAGGCGATCAGCCGACGCCAACTACTGCGCGGCACGGGTGCCGCGGTGGCACTGCCGTTCCTGGGCGCGATGGTGCCAGCGCTGAACGCAAGTGCCGCACCGCGAACGCCGCCGCGCCTCGCCTTCTTCTACGTCCCCAACGGCATCGTCCCCGCGAGTTTCCATCCGGCGGGCGAGGGCGGTCGCGACTACGCCATGGCGCCTGTGCTCGCGCCGCTCGAAACGGTCCGCGACCACGTCACGGTGCTGACGGGCTTGAGCAACCTGGCCACGGCCCGCGGTGGCGGCGGCCACTCCAGCGCACACTCCGGGTGGCTCAACGGCGCACCGTCGAAGAAGACCGAGGGCTCCGACATCCGGGCGGGCAAAACCCTCGACCAGTACGCCGCCGATTCCCTGGGTGCGGACACGATCCTACGCTCGCTGGAATTGACGACCGAGTCCAGCATCGTCTCCGGACTTTGCGAACTCGGCTATAGCTGCGTCTACCGCAACTCGACGTCGTGGCTCACTCCCACCACGCCCCTGCCCCACGAGAACGACCCCAGGCGTGTCTTCGAGCGCCTATTCGGCAGCGAGGCGACGCCCGCGGCGAGGCGGCGCGAATTGGCCAACGACCGCAGCATCCTCGATTCGGTCGGCGAGGAACTGAACCGCCTGACCCGGTCCCTCGGCATCGGTGACCGGCGCACGGTCGACGACTACATGACGGCCATTCGCGACGTGGAATCGCGGATCCAGAAGATCGAGCGCAGCCAGCAGGGCGACCTCGCCGCCGAGATGACACCGCCGACGGGCGTTCCCGAGAATTTCGAAGAGCACGTCTTGCTCCTGTTCGACCTGCTGCTCGTGGCGTTCCGGGGTGACATCACCCGCGTCGGTTGCACCCAGGTCGCCCGTGAGAACAGCAACCGCAGCTATCCGTGGATCGGCGTCAACGGTGGACACCATGCGATCACGCACCACGGCAACGATCCCGTGAAGGTCGCGCAGCAGATCAAGATCGACACCTACCACGTGTCGCTCTTCAAGGACTTCATCGAAACCTTGGCGGCCACGCCCGACGGCGATGGCACGTTGCTCGACCATGCGCTCTTGGTCTACGGCGGCGGCTTGGGCGACGGCAATACCCACAGCTTCAGCAATCTACCGCTGGTCGTCGCCGGCGGCGCGGGCGGGCATCGGGGCGGGCGCCACTTGACCTATCCCATGGACACGCCGCTGATGAACGCCGGCCTGTCCCTGCTCGACAAGGTCGGCGTGCACTTGGACCACGTCGGCGACAGTACCGGTCGGCTCGCCGGACTGTGACCAAGGCGCGCCACCTAGCGGCCCTGGTTGCCGTGTGCGGGGCGTTCCACGGCACGGCTAACGAATCGGACGCACCATTGGTGGAAGTCGCCAAGACCGGCGACCGGCCCGGCCTTGAGCGCATCCTCGGCGACACCGACGTCGACCAGGCCTCCATCGACGGCACAACGGCCTTGCATTGGGCCGTCTACCGCAACGACGCCGCCATGGTCGATCGCCTCCTCGACGCGGGCGCGACGCTTAACCTGCGCAACCGCTACGGCATCCCGCCGCTGAATCTCGCCGCCGTCAATGGCAACGCGACCGTCGTCGAGCGGCTCTTGGCGGCAGGGGCCGACCCCGACACGACCGTCCCCGGCGGCGAGACCGTGCTGATGACCGCCTCGCGAACCGGTGACCCGGCAGCCATCGGTGCATTGTTAGACGCCGGGGCGGATGCGAACGCCATCAACGACGCCGGTCAGACAGCCCTGATGTGGGCGGCCGCGGCCAACAACGCCGGGGCCGTGGCCGCGCTCGTCGCCGGTGACGCGGACCTCACCACGCGCACCGAGAAGGGCTTGGATGCGCTCCTGTTCGCCGTACGCGCCGGGCGCATCGAGGCCACCACCGCCCTGCTCGACGCCGGCGCCGACATTGGCGCGACCCTCGCCACGGGCGAGAGCGCTTTGGAACTGGCGCTGGTCAACACCCACTGGGACTTGGCCGATCTGCTGCTCGACCGCGGTGCCGATCCGGACCAAGACGACGCCGGCTACACCGCGCTGCATCGGCTGGCCGTCCAGCGCGCAATCATCCGCGGCGTCGTGCCAAGCGAAGAGGCGGACATCCCGATCGGCGCGCTCGACATCACCCTCGACCTCGTCGCCAAGCTGATCGCCCTCGGCGCCGACGTCGACGCGCGCATGGCGAAGGACCGTCTCAAGGAACAGCGCTTCGTGAACATGCGCGACGTGCTGTTCCGCGTCGGCGCAACGCCGTTCCTGCTGGCCGCCAAAGAAGCGGATCTCGAACTGATGGCGCTGCTGCTCGGCGCCGGCGCCGACCCAACCATCGCCACGACGGACGGGACAACCCCGTTGATGGCCGCCGCGGGCCTGTACAGCGATACGGGCAACCTACACCGTTTCCGCGAGCGCGGCTGGGAAGCCGATGTGCTCGAAGCGGTCGAGGTCTGCCTCGAGCACGACAACGACGTGAACGCCGTCAACGCGGTCGGCGACACGGCCCTGCACGGTGCCGCCTACCGCGGCAGCGTCGACGTGGTGCGGTTGCTGGTTGGTCGTGGTGCCCGGCTCGATGCCGTCGACAGCCGCGGCCTGACGCCGCTGTCCGTCGCAACAGGCGTGTACTACAAGATGGGCATCTCCGCGAAACCCGAAACAGCCAAGTTCCTGCGCACGATCATGCAGGCGCGAGGGCTGTCGACCGACGTCCTGCCCCCGGACATCGACGAACGCTGCCTGTATTGCTACCTCACCCAGTACGCCCAGTTGGAGGCGGCGAAGAAACGCGCCGAGGAACTCGAGGCGCAATTCGCCCTAGAGAGCGGCCGCGGGCGGCTCACCGCACAACGATAGGCGCGCCGCGCGACGTCTCGCTTGGTGCCCGGGCGACGGGTTCATGCTCCTGCCGGCGCTCCCGTATGCAACGCCCGAACCGCGTCGAGCGTGTCCGCCGCATCGGCGGCCTTGTCCGGGCGGTAGCGCTTGACTCGCGCAAAGCGGAGCGCCAGTCCAGCCGGATAGTGCGGGCTTGTCTGGACTTCGTTGCAGAGGATCTCGACGACTAGGCGCGGCTCGACGTGGACGACGAACCGATCACGGGAGACCTCGAGGTCGAGCAGCGCCCGCGTCTGCCAATCGAGCATCTCGTCGGTCAAGCCCTTGAAGGTCTTGCCGAGCATCACGAATCCGCCGCCGTCCGGGTCGCGTGCGCCGAGGTGCAGGTTGCTGAGCCAGCCTTGGCGCCGGCCATGGCCCCATTCCGCCGCCAGCACCACGAGATCGAGGGTGTGGGCCGGCTTGACCTTAAGCCAGGCCTTGCCGCGGCTGCCCGCCGCGTAGGCGGACTCGGGATCCTTCACCATCACGCCCTCGTGCCCGGCATCGAGCGCGGCCTGGAGGAAGTCGCGCGCGGCGGCGGAATCGCTCGTCAGCGTCCGCGGCATGTGCAGCGCCTCGGGGACGAACGTGTCGAGCAGCACGATGCGCTCGGCGAGCGGCGAACCGATCGCGTCCTCCCCGTCCGCAAACAGACAGTCGAAGAAGAACGGCTGAACGGGCAGGTTGCGGCGCAGCGCCGCGACGTTCTGGCGGCGGCCGAAGCGGCGCATCGTCGTCTGGAACGGCAGTGGGCGACCATTGCCGTCAAAGGCGACCACTTCCCCGTCGAGGACGAGATCCGTCGGGGGCATGGCCGCGACCGCCTCCACGACTTCGGGGACGCTCGCGGAGACATCGTTGTGCTGGCGCGAGAACACCGCCACGTCGGCCCCCGACTTGTGCACCTGCACGCGGGCGCCGTCCATCTTCGTGTCGAGAAGCGCGCTTCCCATGTCCGCGACCGCATCGCCGACCTCGGTCGCGGTCTGCGCGAGCATCGACTGCACCGGGGTGCCGACAGCCAAGCGGATACGGCTAAGCCCGGCTTCCCCCTCGGTCATCGCGACATCCGCAACACGAGGCAAGTTGCCCTGCAGCATGTGGGCATGGCGCACTCGGGCGGCACTGCAGCCCGATGCCTTGGCGATGGCCTCGACCATGACGCCGTCGAGCGCGCCTTGCCGCACGTCGCCGACCAGGAGGCGAACGAGGAACAGTCGCTCGTCCGGTACGCAACGCGTGAAGAGCCCGCGCAGCGCGTCCCGCTTGGCAGCGGCCGAGCCGGGGCCCGAGGCGTTGCGTACGCGCTCCAACGTCTCGTTGACCTCGGCCACGGACAGCGTCGGCGAACCGCTCGCCGGCGTCTTCGCGCCATCTGCGCTGTCCTGGAGCGCGGCTGGGCCCACCCCGATCCGGCCATGCGGCAGCGCGCCGGACAGGTAGGCGACGCCCACGGCCCGTTCGTCCGGTGCCATCGCGCGGATCGCCTCCGCCAGCGCATCGCGCTTGGCGTTCCGGCTGCGTGTCGCCGCGACCGATGCCGATACGGCGACGAGTTGATGGAGCTTCAAGCCACCGACGCCTGTGGACACAAGAGTGACCGCATCTTAACCCTTGACCCGCACGCTCAACTCAAGACCCAGCTACTCGTGTAATCCATATCACTACTTTGGAATATCGTGATATTCTAAAGCGCATGTTCACAAGAAGCCTGCGATTGCCGCCACCCGGAACCGAGACCTTCTTCCTTTGGGGGCCTCGGCAAGCCGGCAAGACGACGCTGCTCAAGGCCCGCTACGGGCATTGCCGCTGGATCGACCTCCTGCAAGCGGACCAGTTTCGCCGCTACGCCACGAACCCGGAATACCTGCGCCAAGAGACCGAGGCCGCGGGTGCCGAGCCTGGCACGCAAATCGTGATCGACGAGGTGCAGAAGGTGCCAGCGCTTCTCGACGAGGTCCACTGGCTGATGGAGAACCGCGGCCTGCATTTCGCCCTTTGCGGCTCCAGCGCCCGCAAGGTGCGCCGGGGTGCGGCCAACCTGCTCGGCGGACGGGCAGTCCGGTACGAGCTGCATGGCCTGACAGCCAGCGAGATCGGCCCGGACTTTGACTTGGACCGCCTGCTCAACCACGGTTACCTGCCGCGGATATTCGAGTCCGGGCGACCGGACAGACTCTTGGACGCCTACGTGGCGGACTACCTGAAGGAGGAAGTTGCTGCGGAGGGGCTGGTGCGCAATCTGCCCGTGTTCTCGGGCTTCCTCGATGCCGCGGCCTTGAGCGACGGCGAACTGATCAACTTCGCCAACATCGGCACCGACTGCGGCGCGACAGGCCCGACGGCCAAGTCGTACTTTGCCATCCTCGAGGACACGCTGCTCGGGCGTTGGCTGCCCGCCTACCGAAAACAACCGAAGCGACGGGTGACTGTCGCACCCAAGTTCTACCTTTCCGACGTTGGCGTCGTGAATCGCTTGGCGCGACGCGGGCGGCTATCGCCCGGATCGGTAGCCTACGGACGGGCATTCGAGAACTGGGTGTTCCACGAGCTATCCGCCTATCTCGACTACGCCGACAGGGGCGACAACCTGTCCTATTGGCGGCTTTCCAGCGGCACCGAGGTCGACTTCGTGGTAGGCGACATGCGTCTGGCCGTCGAGGCCAAGGCCAGCGCAAGGATCGCATCGAGGCACCTCAAGGGTCTGCGCAGTCTGGGGCAGGACCATCCTGCCGTCGGCAAGCGCGTGGTCGTCTGCTTGGAAACCCGCGCGCGACGAACGGACGACGACATCGACATTTTGCCCGCCCGCGCGTTTGTGGAGCAGCTTTGGGAGCGAGCGCTCGACTAGCAGCCCGATGTCGCTGGCCACGCCACCACCGTTGCGCTAAGTTCCAACCTGAGAGGGAATCAAGGGAAGGGGCAATCCAATGCACGATATCGTAATCCGAGGCGGCGACCTCGTGGACGGCACCGGCGCGGAACCGGTACACGGCGACCTCGCCATCAGCGACGGACGCATCGCGGAACTCGGCGAAGTGAGCGGCAAGGGACGACAGGAGATCGATGCCGAGGGCATGACCGTCACGCCCGGTTTCATCGACCTGCACACGCACTTGGACGCGCAGATCGGCTGGGATCCGGCACTCACGCCCGTGAGCTGGCACGGCGTGACGACCGTCCTGATGGGCAACTGCGGCGTGACCTTCGCGCCGTGCAAGCCGAGCGACCAGGAACTCCTCGCGAGCATGATGGAGACCGTCGAGGACATCCCGAAGAACGCGATCCTCACCGGGCTCCCCTGGGACTGGGAGGACTACGGCGGCTATCTCGACGCCATCGAGCGGCTCAAGCCCGGCATCAACGTCGCCGGCATGGTGGGCCACTGCGCCGTGCGCTTCTACGTGATGGGCGAGCGCGCCGTCGAAGAGCAGGCGAGCGACGACGAGCGACGACAGATGGCCGACATCGTCGGCAACAGCATCGACCGCGGCGCCGTCGGCTTCTCGACCAACCGCCACGCACCCCATCGGCTGCCCGACGGACGCTCCGTG
This sequence comes from Candidatus Azotimanducaceae bacterium, assembly GCA_965203685.1. GTDB lineage: Bacteria > Pseudomonadota > Gammaproteobacteria > Pseudomonadales > Azotimanducaceae > VXYL01. Next base: position 822,155 of record OZ241908.1, on the reverse strand, counting down.
CCGGGCACGTTCGCGGACCCCGCCGAACTCGTGGAGATCGGCAGGGCGGTCGGACCGCGCAACGCCCTGATGCAGGCCGTCGGTGCCAACTTCGACGTCTTGAAGCAAATCGCCAGCACGACCCATGGCCGCGTGCTATTCAGCTACGGCGCCGGCCCCGGTGGGGAGTCCGGACTGGAGCGCAAGCAAGCCCTCGAGGAGTTGCGCGCCGAAGCCGGGGATGTCACTGCGATCACCCACGTTCGCAGTTCTGGCTCCATGTTCGGGATGCAGTCCCGGTTGCCGGTGGCGGGCGAGACTTGGGACGCGCTCCGCAAGCTCGATCTTCCCGGGCGGCTGGAGGCGATCCGCAACGCGGACTTCGCCGCCAAGCTCGTCGAGGAGTCGAAGCGCGACAAGGCGATGCGCCTGCCGGTGAAGAACCTGTTCTACCTCGGCACGGCGGAGACGCCGGACTACACGGCTGGGCCGGAAGCCAGCCTGCAAACGATGTCGGACGCAGCCGGCGAGCACTGGTGCGAGACGTTCCTGCGCCTGGCCCGGGAGAGCAAGGGCCTAGGCCTTTTCAACTACCGCGCCTTCGCGCCGAACATGAACGCTCTCGGCGACCTGATCGAGCACGAGCACGTCTTCCCCGGTCTCGGCGATGCCGGCGCGCACGTCTCGCAGATCATGGATGCCGGCTGGTCCACCTTCCTGCTGTCGCACTGGGTGCGCGACGCTGGGCGCTACAGCATGGGCGAAGGCATCCGCCGGCTCACCTCGGGCCCGGCCCGCGTGATCGGCCTGACCGACCGCGGTCTGCTGAAACCCGGTCTGCGGGCCGACGTGAACGTGTTCGACGCCGACGCCGTCATCGAGTGCCAGCCGCAACTGGTGCATGACTTCCCCGGCGGCGCGCCGCGCTACATCCAGCGTTCCAAGGGCTACAAGACGACGATCGTCAACGGCGAGGTGAACGTGGTGGACGGCGAGCACACCGGGGCTCGCGCGGGACACGTGCTGCGGCACCAAGCGTAGGTCGAGAGCATGCCAAGCACTGTGCGGGCGAGGTCCGCACAGTGCGCTCGACCGCGCCAGGGCAACACCCCGGACAGAGGCTGACCATGATCGAGCGCATCCCCTTCGGCCGCACGGGCCACATGAGCACCCGCACGATCTTCGGGGCGGCAGCGCTCGGATCCATGCGCCAGGAGAAGGCGGACGAGGTGCTCGATCTGCTATTGGAATTCGGCGTCAACCACATCGATACGGCCGCCGGCTATGGCGACTCCGAGTTGCGCATCGCACCTTGGATGGCGGCTCACCGGGACCGCTTCTTCCTCGCCACGAAAACCGGCGCGCGGGACGCCAAGGGCGCGCGAGAGAGCTTGGCGCGATCACTAGACCGACTGGGCGTCGACCAAGTCGACCTGATCCAACTGCACAACCTGGTCGAGGCCGAAGAACAGGAGGTCGCATTGGGCCCTGGCGGCGCGCTCGAGGCCCTGGTGGCCGCGCGCGACGATGGACTGGTGCGGTTCATTGGCGTGACTGGCCACGGCACGTTTGCGCCCAAGAGGCACCTTGAAAGCCTGCGCCGATTCCCCTTCGACACCGTACTCGTGCCGTGCAACTTCGCAATGCTGGCGCAACCGGAGTACGCCCACGATTTCGAGGAACTCCACGCCACGTGCATGGAACGCGATGTCGCCTTCCAGACCATCAAGAGCATCGCTCGCCGCCGCTGGCAGGACGGCGACGACGAGCCGCGGCACTCCTGGTATCGACCGATCCGCGACCTCGCCGCGTTGCAGCGCGCCGTGCGCTTCGTCCTTTCCAGGCCCAGCGCCTTCCTGAACACGTCGAGCGACACCACGCTCCTGCGCGCAACCCTCGAGACCGCGGCCAACGCCGGGGCAGCGCCGAGCGATGACGAGCTGCGGGCGGACTGTCTTGCGCTGGGCGCGGAGCCGCTTTTCGTGCGGGGCGTGTCGGACCGCGTCTAACGTCGACCTGTTCTTGCGAGCGCAACTGGCGTGCAGCGTGTCGTAGACCGCACGACTGCGGAGTCCGAGCCCGGCGACCTCGCCGAGTACATCCCGGCAGTCATCCGGCGAGAGAGTGATTCGCGTCAGTCGAGTCCGGCTATCGCGTCCGCACTGGTCACCGCAGGCGACCTGTCTGCGCACCTAGCGCCTTGACCAACGTGTGGGAACAGCGGGCACACTCAGCCGGTGTTCCCGGCGATCCGCGAGTGCCGCGCTTCGCGTTCCGCGCGGACGAAATCGCCGATATCCAACGAAGTCTGCGTCGTGCCATGGTGCACGAGAATGCCGAGCTTCCGGGTTAGGGCCGATCGGGCGTCCGCTCTACGCAAGGTGATCCTGTCGCCAGTCACCTCGATTTCCAATTCACACCCCGGCGTGAGGTTGAACTGCTCGCGAAGCGGCTTGGGCACGACAAGACGGCCTACGCTGTCTATCGTAACGACCATGCCGCTACCGTAGTATGGGTGGCAAGCTGTGGTCAATTGAGGCCCACCGAGCTTGATCGAAGAGTTCATCCGCCGGATTTCTCCTGGACTGCTCCACATGTCCGGCAAGGCATTCCACTCCGGACGCCTCGCCTTTTCAGCCCCCCGCGATCTCTACATCCTCGGACTCAATCCCGGCGGGGATCCCGAAGACCGGAGCGAAACGGTCGCGTCGAATATCGAGCAGGTGCGGCGCGAGGCGGAGGACTGGTGCGCGTTCCTAGACCAGGACTGGAGGCCTGGCGGCAGATACTACGCGCGGGGGAAGGCGCCGCTGCAATTGGAGATGCAGGAGTTGGCGGACTGCCTCGGTCTCGACCTACGAGGTGTCCCGGCAAGTGACGTGTTTTTCACACGCTCCCGGCAAGCGCATCACACGGCCAACCAGAGGGAGCTGGTGGACCTGTGCTGGCCGTTCCACCAAGCGGTCATCAAAGGTCTGGGTATCCGTGTCGTGCTCTGCCTGTACAAAGGAGCGGCCGAGTTCGTGCGCGAGAAGACCGGCGCCCACGCGCAGCCCGTTGATCGGGCATGCGCGCGATCGCGCGCCGGGCGGGAATACTGGCGGGAGACTTTCGAGACGCCGTCCGGGTTGAAGATCGTCCAGATCACTCGACCGACAGGCATCCCGTGGGCGCGGAATGCTTGCCTGCTGACGAAACGGGCGCTCGCCGACTAAGCGCGGACTCGTCAGCCGTCGTCGAACAAGGAGTCGAAGAACCAGTGGGCGCCGGCGGGCTCTTCGAGAAGGCGTTGCTGGCGGTCGGTGAGTTCGATGCCTTCCGGCGGCCGCACCCTGGCCCGTGACCAGACCAGTTGCGATGCGCAGTACTTGTAGAGCAACGAGCGCCGTTCGTGGTTCGCCGTCCAGCGGCGTGTGCCGTGCGTGGCCGCTTCGGTGAAGAACGTCACGCTCCCGGCGGGCGCCGTGGGCACGTGCACCACATCGTCGAACCGTTCATCGCGGATGCACTGCGGCAGCCGGATGTGCGTATTGTGGCTGCCCGGAATGCAGCACAAGCCGCCGGTCTCCGGGCCGCTGTCGGTCAGGTTGAAGGCAGCGACGGCGAATCCGTGCCGTGCCTGGTGACCCGGTTGCGGGTAGTACTCGCCGGGCTTGGCGCCGGTGAATGGATGCGACGGCCCGTAGTCCGAGTGCAGTCGCCCACTCGGCATCCCTTCGCGCATCCGCATGCCGAAGATCCGGTCGAGGCGGAAACAGTCGCCGAGTTGGGTGCGCATCATCTCCATGGTGAGCGGGTGGTCCATGAGGTCGCAGAACGGCTGACCGAAGTCCAGGAACCCCGCGTGTGTCCCGTGCGACCCGCCAGCGGCCCCGAAGCGATAGAAGTTGTAGAGCCCTTGGGGCGCATTCTTGGCCCGGTCGCGCCAGTCCTCGGGAAACTCCGGGAGTTTCTCGTCGAGGATCGCGTTCAGTTGGGCAACCTGGTCCGGGCTCAGTACGTTCTCGACAACGAGAACCCCATGGAGATCATAGAGGTAGCGTCTGAGTTCCTTGGCCTCTTCGGTGGTCTCGTAAGCGATCGGCATCGCATCCCTCCCGGGGTTGTGTCAGAGCGGTTCCGGCCCGACCCGCCGCGAGAATGCGCCAGTCACGCGGAAACGGTCGTTCTCCAAGGCCATCGGCAGCATGGCGAGCGGCTTCGGTGCCGGGCCAACGGCGACCCGGGCCGCGTCGTGGATATCGAACTGTGAGCCATGGCACGGGCAGACCAGGTGCTGCTCCTCGGCCAACCAGCCGCTCACCTCGCAACCGGTGTGCGTGCAGGCCGCCGAATAGGCCACGAACGGGCCAGCGGCGAACCCGCGGGTCTTGTCGGTCATCGCCGATTCGTCCAGGCGAACGATCGCCAACTGGTTGTGCAGCGAGCCATCGCGGACCACGCCGTCGGGCGCCTTCGGGAACGCGAAAAGGCGCTCGCCGTTCCAATCGGCAGGCCGAATGGGCTCGCCCGCGCTGCCGCCGAAGGCGTGCACGAGGACGTCGTCCACCTGCGGCTTCAGCCGGTTGGGCCGGGTCGCGCGGGCCGCGTGGATGCGCGCCGATAGGACGGCAACCGGCGTTGCGGCAATCATGTCGCGCCGTTTCATGGGCAGCGATGGTAGCCCAAGGCGCGTTCATCGCAACACCTCCCATGCGAGGGGCAAGCCCCTCGCGCTCCCCGGCTGAGGGCTCTTTTCATGCGAGGGGCAAGCCCCTCGCGCTCCCCGGGAGAGGGCTCTCAGAGCGCAACATGCCGTCGGGTATACTGATTCGCATGGCACTCCAATACCCCTACGACTCCCACCCCAAGGCTGGCACGACGGTGGAAGTCGCCGACGGCGTACGCTGGCTTACGATGCCGATGGGCGGGTCGCTCACGCACATCAACCTGTATCTCATCGAGGATCACGACGGCTGGTTCGTCGTCGACACGGGCCTCGGCAACCAGGAGACCGAAGGGCTCTGGCACGACATCTTCAGCAACGAACTTGGCGGCAAGCCCGTCAAGGGCGTGATTTGCACGCACATGCATCCCGACCACATCGGCCAAGCCGGCATGATCGTCAACCACTTCCGGTGTCCGCTGTACATGACCCGGGCCGAGTACTACCAAGCCCGCTCGTACACCACCATGGGCTTCTCATCGTCGCAGGGGAGTTGGCAGGGCGAACAGTTCTATCACCGCTACGGCATGCCCACGGACCACATGGAGCGGATGCAGAACGCCTGGCGGGAGCGCGAGCCCGCACGAAAGAACGCCCGCGCGCAGACATCGTCCATGACCATGCCAAGCGCCTTGCCGATGGGCTTCCATCGCCTGGAGGACGGCGACATCCTGACCATCGGCGGCCACGACTGGCACGTCGTCGTCGGGGCCGGCCACTCGCCGGAACACGCCTGCCTACACTGCCACAGCTTGAGCGTGATGATCTCCGGCGACCAGATCCTGCCCCGGATCACCTCCAATGTCAGCGTCCATCCGACCGAGCCCGAGGCCAACCCCTTGAAGATCTGGATGGAGTCGCACGACAAGTTCCTCGATACGCCACCGGATACGTTCGTGCTGCCGGCGCACAACCTGCCGTTCTACGGCGTCCGCGAGCGGCTCCGGGATCTCATCAGCCACCACGAAGACCGCATGCTGGCGATCGAGGAGACCTGCGTCGAGCCGCAAACGGCCAAGGATCTCCTGCCGGTACTGTTCAGGCGGCGCTTGGACGCCCGGCAGATGATGATGGCGCTTGGCGAGGCCATCGCTCATTGCCACTTGCTGATGCACCGGAATCGCCTCGAACGCTCCCTCGACGAAGACGGTCGGTTCCGCTTCCTGTCGGTCGATCCCGACCTCGAACGACGGGCCCACCCCGACCGCCACGACGAACCGGACGACCGGCCCATCCTGGTCTGACCGGCCGGGTACCGTCACGCAACCAAAGGGGCCGTCGCCATCGACGCACCGCATCGCGAACATCACTTGGCCAGGCGCCTGGCGCAGATTACCTACCGCATCCTCAAGTGGGGAGACGACCATGTGCCATTCGGCATCCGCTCGGTGGTCGGCGTCCTGTTCATGGGCGGAGGGATCTTGGGCTTCCTGCCCATTCTCGGCTTCTGGATGTTTCCGCTCGGCCTGGCCTTCGTTGCGCTCGACATCCCCTGGACCCGGCATCACATCGAAGCCTGGATGGTGACGCTGAAGGCTAAGGCGGGGGACTGACCGCAGCAGGCTCCCAAAGCAATCGGATCGGCACGGCGTGGAGGCCCTCGCCAAAGCTGGCGCACGTCTCGCCGTCGTACAGCACGACGCCCGCAACGAATCGGTCCGGCTCGGCCCGGCGAAGTTTGCGCAATCCGCGGAAGTCGTCGGTCCTGACCGTCGCCCGCGCCTTGACTTCGATACCCGCCAAGGCGCCGCCGCCACGTTCGACGACGATGTCAACTTCCTGCTTGTCCTTGTCCCGATAATGGAAGAACGCGAGCTTGAGTCCATGGCACGGCGCTTGCAACTCCTGGAGTACGAACGTCTCAAGAAGTTGGCCGAGCAATTCGCGGTTCGCCAGTAGGCTGTCTCGAAACGGCCTTCGAACAACCGATCAAGGAACTCAGGCGTCCCCCGGGCCAACTCCGATTGCGACAGCGGATGCAGGCGCTGAACCTGCATGCGTCCCGCGAGCGAGTCCGCGAGCGTCGGCAACAGCAGCAGATTCGACGACCCAGTCAGCAGAAAGCGACCCGGTTCGCGACGGCGGTCTATTGCCAGTTTCAACGACGAGAAAAGGTTCGGAACGCGTTGCACCTCGTCGAGGATCACCCGGCGCGAGAGGTCCGCCACGAAGCCCGCGGGATCGTCAACAGCGGCTTGCCGGGCCGCCTCCCATGGAACAAACGCCTAAGGGAGCTTGCGACCGTGGCGTTTGTTCCATGGGAGGATACGTTCCGAGGACACATCCAGCGCACACTCAAACCTCGAGCCAAAACCCTCCCCCTTCGCGTCGCTTGACGTGGCCAGCGGTCGGCGTCGCGAAGTGCGTGCCGATCACCAGCACGTCGGTGTCAGCCATGCGTTCAAGCAGCGACTCGCGCGTCTCGCGGCCCTGCGCCTGGTCGGAGTCGGCGGAACTGCACCAGTCCGTGCGGGTCATCTGGCACGGATGGTGGATGCAGTCGCCGGTGATCAACGCATCCTCGCCGCCGGACGAGATGCGTACGCTGACGTGCCCCGGTGTGTGGCCCGGCGTCGGCTCGAGCCTGACTTCATCGCAAACCTGGTGGTCGACGGGAACGAAGTCCACCAGCCCGGCATCGATGACCGGTCGCACCGAGTCGGCCAGCACCTGGGTGCCCGGGTCGCGGTCGTCCCAGTAACGCCACTCCGTCTCGCCCACCAGGTAACGGGCATTGGGGAAGGTCGGCAGCCACTCGCCGTCCACCAGCATCGTATTCCAACCGACGTGGTCGACGTGCAGGTGAGTGCACAACACCGTGTCGACGGTCTCGCGCGGATAGCCCGCGGCCTCGAGGTCGGCCAGGAAACTCGTCTGCAGGTGGCTCCAGGTCGGGATGTCCCGTTCCTTGTCGTTGCCGATGCAGGTGTCAACGACGATCCGCCGATCGCCGGTGTCGACCACGAGCGCATGGATGCTCATGACCAGGTTGCCGGCGTCGTCCATGAAGTGCGGAAACATCCAGCGGTAGCCGCGACAGGCGTCGCGGGTCGCATCGGGAAGGATGAAGCGTGAGCCGCCGGTGACCTCCATCTCCACCACGCGACTGACCTTCACACCACCGATCTGCCAGACTTCGTTCACTACGTTCTCCCTGCTGTATGCTCTCAAGCCGCTTGGGGCAACTGTAACAAGAGGCGCGTGATGGGAATCCGCAACGTCTTTTCGACATTGGCCGACGTGCCGACGCTACTGGCGCTCAAGAAGGGCCTCGTGCCCCGGCCCATGGAGGAGAAGGACAGCCTCGGCGCCGTTCTCGAACGCAATGTCGAGCAGTTCGGACCGCTCACCGCGGTCGTCAGCGAAGGCCGGACGCTGACCTGGGCGGAACTCAACGCCATGGCCAATCGCTACGCCCACACGCTCAAGGCGGCGGGACTACAGCGCGGCGATACGGTGAGCATCATGCTCGAGAACCGGCTGGAGTTCCTGCCGCTCATGGTCGCCACCAACAAGCTTGGCATCACGGCCGGCTTCATCAACACCAACTTGCGGGAACGCCCGCTTGCCCACTGCATCACGGTGACGGAGTCGAAGAAGTGCATCTTCGGGGCCGAGTTGCAGGACGCCATCGAGACCGTCAAGGGCGAACTCGATCTCAGCGAGGGTTCCGACTACTACGTGCTGCCCGACGGCGAGACGCCGCTCGCCAACTGGGCCATCGATCTTTCGGCCGCGAGCGCCGATCAGTCGGACGCCAACCCGGAAGAGACCAACGACATCACCCTCGGGCAGACGGCGATGTACATCTTCACCTCCGGCACCACCGGCCTGCCCAAGGCGGCGGTGGTATCGAACCGGCGTTTCCTGATGAACGCCGCGTTGGCCGGCAAGGCGGGGTTCCGGTCCACGCCCAGCGATCGCATCTACATCTGCCTGCCGCTCTACCACGGCACCGCATTGCTGGTGGCCGCGGGCGCTGCGTTCATGACCGGCGCATCGATGTTCCTACGCCGACGATTTTCGGCCAGTGCGTTCCTGCCGGAGATCCGCGAGCACAACTGCACGTGCTTCGTCTACGTCGGCGAGGTCTGCCGCTACCTGATCAACACGCCCGAGAAGGCGGACGACGCCGACACGCCGTTGACCACCGCCATGGGCAACGGCTTGCGGCCGGACGTCTGGCTCGACTTCAAGCGCCGCTTCGGCTTGAAGCGGGTCACCGAGTTCTACGGTGCCAGCGAAGGCAACGTCGCCTTCGCCAACCTGATGAACAAGGACTGCACGATCGGCATGACCTCGTCGAAGATCGCCCTCGTACGCTACGACGTGGACGCCGACGAAATCGTCCGCGACGCAGGCGGCCGCTGCATCGAGGTGCCGGAAGGCGAGCCCGGACTGCTGCTCGGCCACATCAACCCGAACGCGGTTTTCGAGGGCTACACCGACCCCGAAGCCACGGAGAAGAAGGTCGTTCGCGATGTGCTCGAGGAAGGCGACGCCTGGTTCAACACGGGCGACCTGATCCGCGAGGTGGACGTCGGCTTCTCGCTCGGCTACCCGCACTACCAGTTCGTCGACCGCACCGGCGATACGTTCCGCTGGAAGTCCGAGAACGTCTCCACCAACGAAGTCGGGGAGATTCTGAACGGCTTTGCCGGCGTAGACTTCTCCAACGTCTACGGCGTTGAAGTGCCCGGCGCCGATGGCCGCGCGGGAATGGCCGCGATCGCCTTGAGCGACGGTGTGACCGAACTCGACCTCGCCGGGTTCGCAGCCTATGTCCAGCGCGAACTGCCCGCGTTCGCCCGGCCGGTCTTCGTGCGCATCCAGACGGAGCTCGATCTCACCGGCACCTTCAAGATGGTCAAGGGCGACCTCAAGCGCGAAGGCTACGACATCACCGCGATCGCCGACCCGGTTTACGTGATGAAGCCTGGCAGCCAGTCCTACGAGCCCCTCGATGCGGAGTACCTCGAGACGATTCGATCCGGCGACGCACGCCTTTAGGTTGCGGATCCGCGGGTGCCTGCGCGTTGACCGAGGTCTACGAGGCCCATCCCGACTTCCTGGGGTTCCGGGTCGACACCGGCGAGTTGACCGCCGAGGTCATCGAACTCGGTGGCATCGTGACCCGCATCGAGGTCCCCGACCGCCGCGGCGACTTCGCCAACGTCCTGCTCGGCTGCCCGACGATTGCCGACTACCTCGGTCCCCATCCGCATTTCAACTGCCTGGTGGGACGCTATGCCAACCGCATGACCAACGCCCGCTTCGAGCTTGACGGCACCTTGCATGAACTTGACGCCAATCTGCCGCCGCACCACCTGCATGGCGGGCGGACCGGATTCGGGCTGCGCCGGTGGACGGGCACCGCCGAGGACGACGGCGTCTCACTCAAGCTCTTGAGCCCCGACGGCGACGCAGGCTACCCGGGCAATCTCAACGTCGAGGCCCGCTACCGATTCACCGGCTCGGACATAAGCCTCGAGTTCCGCGCCGTCACCGACGCGCCGACCCCGGTCAGCCTAAGCTCGCACCACTACTACAACTTGAGTGGCGTAGCCGGGTCGACGATCGACGACCACGAGGTCGCCATCGAAGCCGACGCATTCCTGCCTGTGAGCGCCGCTCTCACGCAGCTTGGCGAGACCCGGTCTGTGTCCGGAACACCCTTCGACCTGCGCGGCGGCGTGGTCCTTAAGCGTGCCTTCCAAGCCGCCGATGAGCAGATGCGCCTCGCGGACGGTGGCTTTGATCACACCTTCGTCTTGAAGCCTGGTTTCCAGCGCGCCGCGGTGGTGCGGCATCCGGAATCGGGTCGCACGCTCACCGTGACCACGGACCAGCCAGGCGTGCAGTTCTACACGGCCAACACCTTGCACACCGCGGGCCGCCACGGGCGCCGCTATCCGCAACGCGGCGCCTTCTGCCTGGAAACCCAGCAGTTCCCCGACGCCCCCAACCACGCTGGCTATCCGGACGCGATCGTACGTCCGGAGGCGCCATTCACGGCGCGAACGGTGTTTTCGTTTTCGGTGAGTTGAACGGGCGACGCAGGGCGCCGCCAAGGACGTCAGCTTTCGAGTGACGCGCGGTAGCGGTCGATCTTGTCGAGGTAGCGGGACGCCGCTGCTAGGAAATAGACGTTGTTTCGATTGCCAAAGCCGACGTTGTAGGCGCGCAGTGCGCACTCCTCGGCTAGCGTCAGCGAATCCTGGCTGCTGCCCGCGCAGACATCCCGGTAGTGGCCGAGTATCAGCGCGCCGCAGTACAGGTTCTGTTCCGGGTCGTGTAGGTCCCCGCCGCAGAATTGGCGCCAGAGGTCGGGGCGGACTTGCGCGGGCCCCACGGCCCCTGTGACCGAGCGCGCCTCCTTGCGGAAGCTGCTTTCGGTCATCACCACGCTCGCCAGCAGTTCCGGCTCGAGGTCCTGGCGGACGGACGCTTCAAGGATCCAGCCTGCGAACTCCACCGCAGAGTCGTGGTCGATCCCGTAACCCCGTTGCAGACGGGCTGCGAAAGCGCGTCGTTGTGCGTCCCAACCCGGCTCGGCTGGTTGCGCAGGAACGGTTAGGTTGACCACGTCGCGCGCGCCGTCATTGGCCCGAACGACCGTGGTCGACGTGACGCCGACCACCAACGCCAGGACGGCCAAGCCCGTTAGGCTGGCGACGCCGCTCACGGAATAACCGCAATTTCTGCCGGGCGCACTCGGCACGAACCCTTGCTCCTCGACCGTTTTCCACGGAAAGGGCGGCGGAGTCTACCCCCTTCGGCGACAAAGGTGAAGAAAAAATGGAGGAATACTTGAGCGCCTGGAACCCGCGTCGCGATCAGGCTCTGCGTGTCACCAAGGCCAGTATGTTGCCTGCCGGATCTTCGAAAAACGCCATCCACTCGGTCTCGCCAGCGGGGCCGAACGTGCCGTCCTCGTCCCGGAGGATGGCGTGCGGCGCGCCGGTGAACTGAACGCCCTTGGCTTCCAGTTCAGCGACGCGTGCCTCCATGTCGTCCGTCCACAGGTAAAGCACCGAGTTGCCACCGCCCTCGCCACGCTCGAAGAGGATTCGCACCCCGTCCAAGTCGAAGAACACCAGTCCGGGCGGATCGAAGCGCGCCACGAACCGGGCCCCGAGCACGTCGCGGTAGAACGCCTCGGCCACGTCCAGGTCCGGCACGGACATGGCCAATTGGTAGAGCTTCACGCGGTCAGTTCCGCGACGATCCGGGCGCGGTCGTCCTTGGGAAGCTGCGCATAGGCAGCCGACGTGCGGTCGACGATGTCGCCGAAGCGCGTCTTGATCTCGGTCGCGATCCGTGCAGGCTCGCCGACAACGGCGAACTGGCGCATCATCGATTCGTCGATCAGCGTCCCCATCTCCGCCCACCGGCCTTGCTTCGACATGGTGTTCAGTTGCGACTGCAGTTCGCCGGCACCGATACTGTCGAGCACGGGCTTGTAGGCGGGCGTGGACCCGTAGAAGGCGATCTGGCGCGTCGTTGCCACCTTCGCCGCCGCCATCTCCTCCTCATCGCGTCCGGTCACCACGAAACACGGGTAGGAGACCTCGAAGTTGTCGAAGGACTTCTCGACCCCGGCCGCACGCGCCTTCGCGAAGCCGCGTTCCAAGGCCGGCACCGTGGTCTCGCGCAGGTACTTCTCGGTGGTGAACGCATGGACGATGATGCCGTCCGCAACTTCGCCCGCCACTTCCGTCATCAGCGGTCCAACCGCGGCTAGGAACACCCTGGGCGCGCCGTGCTCGTTGTTGGTGGGGGTGAAGAACGGCGTCATCAGCGTATGCGTATAGAACTTCCCGTTGAACTGCAGCGGCTCGCCCTCGTGCCAAGTCGCCCAGATCGCGCGCATCGCCAGGATGAACTCGCGCATGCGCGCCGCCGGCGACGACCAGGGCATGCTGAAGCGCTTGGTGATGTGCGGGCGGATCTGCGAACCGAGGCCTAGGACGAAACGGCCTTCCGCCGCGGCGTTGAGATCATGGCCGAGTTGCGCGAGCAGCATGGGCGTGCGCGAGAACGCAACCGCGATGCCGGTGATGAGATCAACCGTTTCGGTGTCCTGCGCGGCAAACGCCAACGGCAGGAACGGATCGTGGGCCGTCTCCGCAGTCTGGATGCCGCTGTAGCCCATCTCCTCGAGTTCGCGCGCCTGGGCACCTACTGTGCTCAAGTTCCAGCCAACGCCGCCGTCTACCTTCATTGCAATCTCCTCGCCCTGCAACGCCGCAAAAGGGCGCGATTGTATCGTGCGTGCCTTGGATTCACGCGAAGGTGAACTTGTCCGACGAGAAGGCTTTGAACGTGGGCATGGCGTCCGCCATCGGTATCGGCCCGATCGGGGAGATGATGCTGGTGTCGATCCCCGAATCGGCGTAGCCCTTGAGCCGCGCGTAAACCTCATCCGCTGTGCCGATGATCGCTACCGAGTCGATCAACTCGTCGGTGATCGAGCCGGTGGAGAGATCACGGTCCCGCGCCGCCCAGCCGGCGAGCACGCCCTCGGCCTCGTCGGTGTAGCCCGCCCACTTGAGGAACTCGTTGTAGACGGGGTTCGCGTAGTAGGGCGTGTAGTGCAGGCGGAAGAGCGCCCGGCCTTCCTCGACGTCGTCGGTCACCATGACCAGGTAGCGGTTGACGATCTCAAGGTCCTCGACGCGCTTGCCGGCGCGCCGTGCGCCGATCTCCACATGCTCCATCATCTTCGGCAGCGCGTTCTTCGGCCACAGGTTGAATACCACCCCGTCGCCATATTCGGCCGCCATCTCGATCATCTTCGGGCGTAGCGCGGCGAGATAGATCGGTGGCGGTTCACCGATGAGTTCCTGTCGATAGCCGCGGCTGGACAGGGTGTTGAGGGCGAAATCCGATCGCTCGCCGGCGAGCATCGAGCGGACCATGACGGCCGTCTCCTTCAAGCGCGTCAACGGTTTCTCGAGCTTGATGCCGTTGAAGCGTTCCATGATGGTCTGGCTCGACGAACCCAAACCGAGCACGAAACGTCCCGGGAGCAACTGCGAGAGCACGGTGGCCGTTGCCGCGAGCACGGCGGGCGTGCGCGTATACACCGGGGTGACAGCAACGCCGACGCGCATCCGTTGGGTATACGGCGCGACCGCCGCCACCATGGTCAGGCTGTCCGGCGCCATGGCGTCGCTGAACCACATGTCGTCGACACCATGCTCTTCCGCCCATTTGACGAGCGTGATGGTGTCGTTGATGTCCGGGCCCATCGGCAGCGTCAGGGCGATGCGCTTTCGTTTCACGAGTGCTCCCTCGGTTTCGGTTGGTGGCAAGGGTAATCGCTGCGACGGCGGCGAGCCAAGGCGGACGCAAGAGACCGTCTGCTATAGTCGCCCGCGACGGGGCGACGCGATGTCCGGGTCCACATAGCGACATGCGTGTCGACGTCACTCTTGCCTCGGCGCGGGCCGAATTGTTGCGGACCAAGCGACTGTCGCGTACTTGGCTGTTCGCGCTGCTCGCATCCATCGTCGGCGTCGGGCTGTATCAACTCGGCGCCTCCCTCCACCTTTTCCAACTGGCCTACCAACAGCCGGTGCCGCGTTTCGGTATCCAGGGTTTCGGCGCTTTGGCGCTTGCGGTGCTTCTCTTCGGGACGGTCTTCCTCGCCTTCGACATGCGTCGGCGCGATTCGCGCGCCCGGATCGCCGAGGCGCTCGACGCCAAGCCCGTCAGCAACCTCGAACTCCTCGGCGGGCGATGCCTCGGGGTGGCGCTGATCGTCTTGCTACTGCTCGCCGGCATCTTCGGACTCATCCAGGCCATTGGGCTACTCGCAGCGGCCCTGGATATCGCCTGGCTTGGCGAGGCCGCCGTCCCGCTGTCCGTCGTCGCCTTCCTTGCCATCGACGCAGTGCCGTTGGTCGTGCTTTGGGTTGCGCTGGTGATGCTGCTGAGTTCGATCCTACGTTGGCCCTTGCTAGCCGCGGCGGCCGCGTTGGCTCTAGGTGGCTTGTACGCGTGGCTCATCTTCAATGCACCACTGTACCTGTTGCCGGCGATCTCCGGCGTCGCCAACCTCGGCCTCCCCGGATCGGACATCCTGCCACGGCTGCCTGACGCCGGAGACATCGCCCAGCGGAGCGGACTGCTGTTGCTGGCGGGGGGCTTCCTCGCGCTGGCGGCCACTTTCGACGCGCGGCCAGACTCGTCTCGACGGGGGCCGCAAGCCGCCGTGGGAGCCGCGCTCATCGCCGCAGGCACCCTCGTGATCGGGCTGCTCACGCTCGACGCCACCGCCGAACGCGCCGAACGCCTGCACTGGGCGGAACGCCATGCCGCGATCGCGCACGTGCCGGCCCCGGACGTCACGCACCTATCCGGGCGGGTGGACATCGAGCCTGGTCGGCGACTTGCGATCGACGTGGCCATGACAGTGCGCTCGCCGTCGTCGGAGCCACTCGCTGCCATAGGCTTAAGCCTCAATCCCGGGATGCGCATCGAGGCGTTGCGGTTAGACGGCCAGGACGCGGCGTATCAGCACGAGGCCGGCGCTCTCGTCGTGACACCGCCAACACCAGTCATCGCGCAGGCGCCGGTGGCGATGTCCGTGCGGGCAGTCGGTGTCCCCGACCCCCGGTTCGCCTACCTCGACAGTTCGGTTCGCGCCACCGACGAAGCCGTGCTCGGCATCCCCCTGGTCCTGCTCGGCGACGAGGCCTCGATCTTCGATCCGGATTTCGTGGCCCTCATGCCCGGGGTGCACTGGCTGCCGTCGAGCGGTGCCAACCTCGGCGCAGATGACCGAGCGCCGGACTACCGGACGATCGATCTCGAAGTTCACGCGCCGTCCCACTGGCATGTCGCCGGACCCGGACGTAGCGGTGGAAGCGGGACCTGGCGGTTCGCGCCCCGCGTACCGGTCGCCGCTTTCGCGTTGATCGCGGGCCCGTTCGAACGCCGCGCTTTGGCGTTCGACGGCACCGAGTACGAACTGCTGATCCATCCAGCGCACATTGGCAACGTGCGACGGTTCAACGAGCCGGGCACCGCGTTCGCGAGCTGGCTCACGGCGACATACCTAGAACCGGCGCTCACCCGGGGCCTCGACTATCCGTACGGGACCTTCAGTCTGGTCGAAGTCCCGGCGCGGCTCCGTCGCTACGGCGGCGGCTGGCGACTGGATACCTTGCAGGCGCTGCCGGGCGTGCAACTCCTATCCGAGCAGGGATTCCCGACGCGTCGTTTCTGGCGCGTCAACGAGGACGGACTGCGTCGTCAAATGATGGATCTGGACCGCACGGGGCCCAACACGATCCATGCCAGCGCTGGAATCCTCCGCAACCTGCTCCCGTTCCTAGCCACTCCGACCGGCAAGGGTGCCCATGCCGTCCACGTTCTGGTCGAGATGCTCCTGGTGCGTTCGGCCGGGCTGCCGCAGTGGGCGGGCTACCACGCGGTGGTTCCTCCCGCCCACTCGATCAGCCTCCCGGCACAAACCGTACCCGAGCTGACCATAGAACGGGTGAGCGGTCGCACGGCACTGCGGCCGCTGACTGATCGCCACGTGGGCGAAGCGGACTGGCGTCGTCTGGAACAGGTTCCCCTCGTCGAGGTCGACCCGAGCGCACAGCGGGGATCCTTCGCATTCCTCGCGCAACGGTGCGAACAACAGGCAAGGGCAATGCACAGCCTTCTCGGGCAAGAGCGGACGCTCGATCTGCTTGTGCGGCTCCGCAGCGAACATGAGGGATCCACCTACACCACCGCTGATTTCGTGACTGCCGTGCGGACGATCGACGCATCTGTTGGCGATCTCGTCGACCGGTGGCTGCACGAACCGAGTGCGCCCGGCTTCACGGCGTCTGCGGCGGAGGTCTCCAGGATCGCCGACGGACCCGATGGGGAACAGCGCTACCAGATCCGCGTACACGTGCGCAACGCCGAAGCCGTCGCCGGAGTCGTCGCCCTCGCGTGGCGCGACGAGGCATCCGCCGGGTTCTTCGACACCCGCTCGCCGCCTTTCCATCGCGGCCCCGCGGTCCATGTGGGAGCCGATTCAGCCGTCGAGTTAGGCGTGGTCGTCGATGCGCCGCCCATCGAGCTGCGGCTCGATCCCTTCGTGTCGCGGAACCGGTTCGAAATGCGACTCGCGCAAGACTCGCGCCCACCACGCGATGCGGCCGCAGGCGAACCCTTTGTCGGCTCCCGGCCGAGCACCTGGCGGATTCCGGGGATCGTGGTCGACGACCTCGATGCTGGCTTCTCGGTCGTCGCCGATACGCCGACAGCGGGTGGAGTGACCAACGGGGTGACGACAACTGCCCTGCCGCCGTACGCGTGGAACCGGTCGGGTTGGCAGCGACAAGCCGACCCGGCGTCATCGGCGAACGTCGTGGCGTGGGGCCGTTACCGGCGCACGCTCGCCCGCACACCCGCGGGCAACGGTTCGACCCGCGCCGTCTTCTCGGCCGAGGTTCCGACGACCGCGCGCTGGCGGCTGGCGATCCACCTCCCGGGCGTCGCGGTATCCGAAGGTCGTTGGCGGCCTCGGTCACCGTTGGAGCGGGACGCCCTTGGCAGCCTCGACCTCGGACTGTCCAATAGCGGTCGGAAACAGTCCGTCACCTTCGAGGGTGGCGATGCGGTTCCCGGGTGGAACGACGTGGGCGTGTTCGACCTGTCGTCGGGATCCGTGGACGTATCGCTGTCGGACCGCACGTCCGGGGAGGTCGTCGTGGCCGACGCGATCCGTTGGCTGCCGGAGCCCGAATGACAGTTACAGCACGTCGAACAGGTGGCTGTACTTGAGGACCACCTCGCGTCGTGATCGCGTGGGCGCACCGGCCAGCGCGCTGCGGTCGTCGACCTCGTTGTAGACGAGGAACAGCCCGGCGTTGCCCGTGCGCAGCCACGAGAACCGCACGTTCGCGGCAAGCACCTCGTCGGCATCGTTGTACTGGATCAAGGTCCGCAACTGGACCTTCGGCGTGAACGAGTAGTTGAAGCCCACGCGCGCGAGATTGACCTTGAAAGGCTCGCCCGTGGGCAGGTCGATGGCATTGAAGTTCCATGAGGCGAACGCGGTCAGGGTTTCGCCCTGACGGTAGTTCAGGAACGGGAACAGAGACACGCGGTTGCCGTTGTAGAAGCCGCCGACCACGAAGCCGCCGCCGCCCTGCCAGCGCCCTGTTCGCGGGACGGACCCGCCGACGTTCAGTTCGGCATAGTCGTACTCGCCTGCGGCCACGGTATTGCCAGCGATCGGGAACGCCTGCTTGACGCCCTCGTGCATGACGTTGACGGCGGTCCAGAGGTCGGCGCCGTTCTTCCACACCATCCAGCTATCCATGTGCAGGAATCCGCTCTCGTGGTAGCCATCGAAATCCCAGAAGCCGGTGTAGGCCACATGCGGCTTCCACTCGTTGAGACCGATGAAGTCACGCACGGCGTAGGTGCGCTGCAGGAAGGCCCCGAATCGGCGGTAGTTGCGCCGACCCACGAAGCCGACTTCCGGGTTGAAGCCGGCGCCCACCTCGGTGTAGGCGGCGTTGTACTGCCAACGGGGCGAGTTGTGGCCACCGAACAGGTTGACGGCGTAGTCGTCGCCGTCGAACGCATCCGAGTCCGTGCGCGCCACGAAGCCCGCGAGCGTCGTGCTGAAGCCAAGGCCGAGCGTGCCGTCAATACCGTAGGTGCGCCCCACGGCCGAGCCATCGTCGCGACTCGTGGCGATCGCACCGATCGACGAGCGGTTGGGGAGGTCGCGTTTCAGCCGGGCGACGGTGAAGTCGTCGCCCGGTGCCCCGGTGTCGGCACCCGCCACGCGCATGTGTAGGAAACCGACGTTGGTCGCCGTGCCGAGCCTGCCGGACAGGCGTACGCCGCCGTCGATGGGGAGTCGGCGGCCGTCCGGCGCGATGCCGATCCGGCGGCTGAAAAACAGTTGCGTGGCGCCCGGGATGCCGACCTCGAACGCCGCCGCATTCTCCAGGAAGAACGGTCGCGTCTCCGGGAAGAACAGGCTGAAACGACCGAAGTTCACCTGCTGCTGGTCCGCTTCCACCTGCGCGAAGTCCGTGTTGTAGGTCAGGTCCAAGGTCAGGCTCGGCGTGAGGGAGTACTTGACGTCGAACCCCGCATCCTCATCAGCGGCGCGATCGGTCGCCGGCATGCGCTCGACGCTGCCCAGCGCGTAGGGCATGAACTTCAGGTTCCGCGGCCGTCTCAAAGGCACGTGCAAACCGTCGACTTCGCCCGCCAGGTCCATGCGGAGCATCGTGAACTGGGGCGGCACGGGCGCCCATGTGGAGGTCTCGTTGTTGCGCCGAGTGACGCGCTCTAAGTTCACGCCCCAGCGTTGTTCCTTGCCCGGGCCGTAGCGGAGCGACGAAAACGGGATCTCGAACTCCGCGCTCCAACCGTCTTCGTGGGTCGCCGCCCGGACCTTCCAGACCGTGCTCCAGTTCCAGTCGATGAAACCGTCGGACACCTGCCCATCGTATTCGGCCCCGAGGGGGTTGGTGCCAAACGCGACACCCGCTTGCTCGGTGCGGTACGTATCGAAGACGGCGACAAAGGTGTCCGACTGCATCGGATTGTTCGAAATCGTGATCGCTGCCGGATCGGTCTCGTAGCAGACGACGCCCATGTACAGCGCATCCTCGGTAAAGCCGATGAACACCTCCGTGCGCTGCGTCGCCGGCTGGCCGTTGTCCGGCTGCCACTGCCGGAAGTCGGACATCGGCACCAGGCCACGCCAAGCCGGATCGGCCGCGACGTCGCCATCGAGGATCGGGGCCTGGGCGAGGCGGAACGCCATGCCCTCGGGCCGGGTGGCCATGTCGGCGAACGCCGCGAAACCGCAAGCGGCCAGCACCAGCGCCACGCCGCGGCGAACGACGGTGGTGTTCGTCATCGCTTCAACGGTGAGGTCCGGGAAGGCGGCGGAGTCTGATCGGGCCGCTGCCTGCCGTCAAGCGCCGTCTGGCGCTCCGGCCTGCGCCCGATGACTAACCTGAGGCCCACGCTATACACTGGTCTGGATCTCGCCAGGAGCGCACTGATGGAACCGGCAATCGAAGCGGGCTTTCTCGGTAGCGTCCGGCGGATGTTCGACAAGGCGGCAACGGCGCTCGGTGTTGGCCCGGATCTCGTCGAGACGATTCGCGAGTGCAACTCGGTCATCCAACTGCGCTTCCCCGTTCGTCTACGCGGCCGCTACCAGACCTTCTGCGGCTGGCGGGCCGTGCATAGCGAACATCGCCTCCCCGTCAAGGGCGGCATCCGTTTCGCGCCCATGGTCGACCAACAGGAGGTCGAGGCGCTCGCAGCGCTAATGACCTTCAAGTGCGCCTTGGTCGACGTGCCGTTCGGCGGCGCCAAGGGGGGCCTCGCAATCCGCCCGAAGGACTACACGGAGGAGGAACTCGAACGCATCACTAGGCGCTTCACACAGGAACTCGCCGACCGTGGCTTCATCAGCCCGAGTCGCGACGTGCCCGCGCCGGACCTCGGTACCGGTGAACGGGAGATGGCATGGATGGCCGACGAGTACCGGGCCCTCTACCCGTCCGACATCGACGCCCTGGCGTGCGTCACCGGCAAGCCCGCTACCCAGGGCGGCATTCCCGGTCGGCAGCAAGCCACCGGGCGCGGTGTCCAGTACGTGGTCGGCGAGTATTTCGAGCACGCCGAAGACGTGGCCCGATGCGGCCTCGACGGCGGGCTCGAAGGCAAGCGCGTGATCGTGCAGGGCTTTGGCAACGTCGGCTTCAACGCCGCCCAATACCTGGTGGACAACGAAGGCGTCGTCCTGGTTGGCGTCATCGAACGTGACGGCGCGGTACTCTCCGATACCGGCCTATCACCCCACGCGCTGGCCGATCATCGCGCAGAGACCGGCGGCGTCGCTGGATTCCCCGGCGCGCGTTTCCTAGCCGACGGCGCGTGGGCGCTCACCTACGACTGCGACATCCTGATCCCTGCCGCCATGGAAAACCAGATCACCGTGGCCAACGCTGCCGACATCAAGGCACCTTTGATCGTCGAGGCAGCGAACGGCCCGGTGACCTTCGACGCCGAGCGAATGCTCCTCGCGCGCAACAAGGTCGTCCTGCCGGACCTGCTGGTCAACGCAGGCGGGGTTACCGTCAGCTACTTCGAGTGGGTGTCCAACGTCTCGCACATGCGCTTCGGCCGACTGTCGCGCCAACTCGACGTGCAGCGCAGCCTGCGCATCGTCGAGATGATCGAGAAGTCCACCGGCAACCCGGTGCCGGACGAACTCAAGGCGCCGCTTTTGCGTGGCACGGAGGAACTGGACCTGGTTCGCTCGGGCCTCGACGACACGATGCGCGGTGCGTATCGGGACGTCCGCCAGGTGATGCTGGAGAACGACGCCATCGAGGATCTGCGAACCGCCGCGTTTGCCGTGGCGCTCGAGAAGGTGGAGCGTTCCTACCGTGAAATGGGGCTCGCCTAAGCGCGCGACTGCCCGGCGAGGTAATCCACGATGTCGTTCGACTCGTACAGCCAGCGAACGTCGCCGGCGTCGTCCTCGATGCGCAGGCACGGCACGGTGGCGCGGCCACCGCCCATCAGCAGTTCCCGGAAGGCGGCCGGGTCGCGCATGGTGTCCCTCATCGGGATGTCGATGCCCTCGGCTTCGAGGAAGTGGCGCACCCGGGCGCAGAAGGGGCACGTGTCGTATTGATAGAGGACGTGGCGGTTCGGCATCGTTTTCATGCGAGGGGTACCCCCTCGTGAAGGCTCCGTGGCACGGTAAGAATCTCGCGAGAGGCAGTATAAACTCACCATAGGTTGAGTTCGGTCCGAGGCTATGGCCAAACGCAAGGACAGGATCGCGGAGATCCGAAGGGGCATCCTGATCGGGGTGGCCGTGCTCATCGCCGCTGTCGCCGTCTACGGCATCTACTACAGCCTCGGATTCGGCAGCGACGAGCCCTACGTAGCCCTCGACCGCCCCGACGGCAGCGGTGACGTCGAGGTGGCCGTCTTCTTTTCCTACACGTGCCCGATCTGCCAGCGCTTCGAGGAAGCCCTCGAAGACTGGGCGGATGACTTGCCGGACGGCGTGACTGTCGAGCGCATCCACATCGCCTCGTCGCCCACCAACCGGATGTTTGCCAAGGCATACGTTGCCTTGGACCGCCACGGCGCGGCGGACGCCAACCAACGGCGCATCTTCCGCGCCATCCACGACCGCAACCGGCGTTTCGACACCGTCGACGCGATCGCGGACTACGTGGACGGGTTCGGCATCGACCGCGCCACCTTCCTGCGCACGTTCGCCTCGCCCCGCATCGCGCAGGCCGTCAGCGCGGACGAGCAGGAGTTCATCTCGCTCGGGCTGCTTGGCGTTCCCGCGGTGGTCGTGGACGACAAGTACGTCATCAACATGAGCGGCGGGCGCAAACAGGCGCTCGCAGCGACAGACGACTTGGTCCGCGAGTTGATCGCGCAACGGGGCGGTTCAGGGGGGGCCGACTCGGGCGCATAGGCCGCGCCGCAGGCTAATCGGTCGGCTTAAAGGTCGGCCGCTCCGCGTGACCGCGAGAAGCATCGACGCACGCCCGTGCCGCGAGACTCGCCGCTGTCGGTCACTTCTCGTTGGGGACACTCTCGTTGGGGCACTCTGACACTCTCGTTGGGGACACTCGCGCTCGGCGTCCTACAACGTGTGACACTCTCGTTGGGGACACTCGCGCTCGGCGTCCTACAACGTGTAGGCCGGCTCTTACGTGGGGCTTCCGGGATTCCGCGGCGACGACGGGGTGATGTCGCACAGCAAGTCGGGACGATCGTCCGTCGACAGCGCCGGTTGGACCGGCCACGATGCCCGGCATGACGACTGCCCGACGACTTCTGGTCGACCCAGTGAACGCCTGCGACTACCACCTCGTGTCGCGCTGCGTGCAGCAGGCGTTCCTGTTCGGCCGGGACCCGGCCACGGGCAGGGACAACTCGCACCGCAAGCAATGGCTGGTGGATCGGCTGAAGCTGCTGGCATGCTGCTTTGCCGTCGAGATCTACGCCTACTGCATCATGAGCAACCACTTCCACCTGATCGCGCGCTACGACCCGCTGGCTTGCTGGGGCTGGAGCGACGAGGAGGTGGCGCGGCGCTGGGTGGACGCGTTCCCGCCAACCAAGAAGGGCAAGGTGCTCGAGGAGCGCAAGCCCGAGGCACGCGAGCTGCTGCTCGGAAGTCCCAACCGTCTCTTGCGCGCACGGCGGACGCTCGGCTCCTTGTCTGACTTCATGAAGCACCTCAAGCAGCCCATCGCGCGCCGCGCGAACCTGGAAAGCGGCACGTCGGGCCACGCATGGGACCAGCGCTACTACTCTGGTGCGCTGTTGACCGAGGCGGCGCTGCTAGCGGCGATGGCGTATGTAGACCTGAACCCGGTTCGCGCCGGCATCGCCGAGCGGATCGAGCAGTGCCGTCACACATCGATCGCGGAACGGGTCAGGGAGAACAGCGCCGAGGCGCTGCAGGCGTACCTGGCCCCGCTGATGTCGGGATTGGCAGAGCCCGGTCCGGAACTCGCAGAGAACGCCCTGCGGTCTGAGCTGGACACATCGGCACATCCAGAGGCCACCCCGCCCCTGCCGCGGCCGGGAATCACGCTTCGCGATTACGTGGACATGGTGCGCGGCATGGCGGATGCCGTGGCGACACCCTCGCCTCGGCGGACCAGCCGGTTGGCCCGTTGGCTGGCCCGGATGGCGGTGCTCGGCAAACGGCAACGTGCCTACGGATCCGAGGAGCGCTTGGCAAGCTGGACACGCCAGCGCGGACTCCAACTGAGGGAGATACCCCTGCCGGCGTGACAGCACGCCACTGCAGCCGCCCGAGCGACGGATCGGGTCCACACAGGGCCTCCGGCCAACTATGCGTCGGCCAACGCAGATCCCGCGTTGACGGCTGGCCAGCCACCCTGCACCTAGCTAGCTCACCAACGTAGCTGTCCCAAAGGCCTCACTCCCCCGCGATGCCTCGTCTCTCGCCGGCTGGGCAGCGCCCGCACCGACAAAACCGGCAAACCGGACGGCATGTGCCCCGAAAAGCGCCCCAACTGCGCGTGTGTTCCCAAACTGGTGAGTGTCCCCATGGAACTGGTGAGTGTCCCCAAACCGTGAGTGAGTGTCCCCAAAACCGTGAGTGTCCCCAACCGGGCGTCCCCAACCGGGCGCCAACCGGGCGAACGCCAAACCAGGCGAGTGTCCAACCGGACGAACGCTGTCACTGGAGTGTCACCCGCCCCGTCTAGGATTCGCGGAACCAGTGGGCAGGATCGGCATGGACTACGAGCAGACACTGCACGAACCGCGGAAGACCCGGTACCGCGCGATCTTCCTGTCCGACATCCATCTCGGCACCAAAGGCTGCCAGGCGGAACGGCTCATAGGATTCCTCAAGGCGCACGACTAGCGAGACCCTTTACCTCGTCGGCGACGTCATCGACGGGTGGCGTCTCAAGTCGACCTTCTACTGGCCGCAGTCGCATAACAACGTCCTGCGCCGGCTGTTCACGCTGATGAAGCGCGGCACCCGTGTCGTTTTCGTCACGGGCAACCACGACGAGTTCCTGCGTAAGTACTCGGACCTAGAGATCGGAAACCTCCGCCTCGTCGACCAGGCCAACCACGAGACGGCCGATGGCAGACGCCTGCTCGTCGTCCACGGCGACCAGTTCGACGTGATCACGCGCTACCACCGCTGGCTCGCGTTCCTCGGCGACGTGAGTTACAACGTCCTGCTGCGCCTCAACCGACACCTCAACGCGGCACGCGCCCGGTTCGGCTACGGCTACTGGTCGCTCTCGGCCTGGATCAAGCGGCGTGTCAAGCAGGCTGTGAACTACGTGAGCCACTTCGAGGAGGCGGTAGCCTACCAATGCCGTCGGCGCGGATTCGACGGCGTGGTCTGCGGCCACATCCACCATGCGGAGATCGCCACCTACAACGGCGTCACCTACATGAACTGCGGCGACTGGGTCGAGTCGTGTACCGCGTTGGTCGAAGACGCAACCGGCCAGTTCAAGATCATCGACTGGTCCGCCGCTACGCTCGACAACCCCGTCGTGCCGTTCCCGGAGCCAACCCGCGCGGCTGCATGAAGCTCCTGCTCATCACCGACGCCTGGGAGCCGCAGACCAACGGCGTCGTCAGGACACTCACCAACGTCATCAGCCGTATCCGCGACCACGGCACAGAAGTGGTCGTCGCCGAACCGGCCGCGTTCCGCACGTTTCCGTGTCCCACCTACAGCGAGATTCGCCTCGTCGCCAATCCGTGGCGAATGGTGAGTGTCCTCGATGAGGAATCCCCGGATGCCATTCACATCGCGACCGAAGGCCCCCTTGGCCTCGCCGCGCGAACCGCGTTGATGCGCAGGGGCGCTGCCTTCACCACATCGCTACACACGAAGTTCCCGGAGTACGTCTCGCAGCGACTGCCCGTTCCCGTGAAGTGGGGCTACGATTACTTGCGCTGGTTCCACCGCCCGGCGGCCCGCACGCTGGTCACGACCGAGAGCCATCGCCGGGAACTCGCCACTTGGGGGCTAGACGACCTCGTGGTCTGGCGGCGCGGCGTGGATACGGCCCTCTTCCGCCCCATGCCGCGCGGACCGCGCAGGAGACCGCGATTGCTCTATGTCGGCCGGGTCGCCCCCGAGAAGAACATCGAGGCGTTCCTCGGCCTCGACATCGATGCCGAGAAGATCATGGTCGGCGACGGTCCGCAGCGTCCCGAACTCCAACGCAAGTATCCCGAGGTCCGGTGGCTCGGCTACCGCCACGGCACCGCCTTGGTCCGCTGCTACGCAGACGCGGACGTGTTCGTCTTTCCATCACGCACGGACACCTTTGGACTCGTGATGCTTGAGGCGATGGCGTGCGGAACCCCCGTGGCCGCCTACCCCGTGACAGGACCCGTAGACGTGGTGACGCCGGAGACGGGCGCCTTGCACGAGGACTTGGCCACGGCCGTCAAGGCGGCGCTCGAAGTTGACCGCGCAGCCTGCCGCGCGTACGCCGCGAGAAACGACTGGCAGGCCATCGCGGCCCGGTTCCTAGAGAACCTGACGCTAGCGAATGGCCAGAGTCCCAGCGAACTTGTGCGCTGCATGGCCTGACAGCACACGCCAAGCCATGCCGAGCCAGTCGGGTGCTATGCTCCGCGCCTCTTACGCTGAGCCGGAGGGTCGGCACCTCGCACCATCCGGCGATGGCGAGCCGGAAAAGGGGTACCGTGGTCAGGCCCGTCATAGAGGCCCTGGAGCAGAACGGCATCACCAAGGTGGCGTTCGCACGATTGGGCGATCCCTCCGTCATCCCACTGTGGTTCGGGGAAGGCGACACCGTGACGCCCGCCTTCATCCGCGATGCGGCCAAGGCGGCTCTCGACGCCGGGCAGACGTTCTACACCTACACGCGCGGAACCCCCAGCCTGCGCCATGCCATAAAACGGTACCTGGACGACCTTTACGGTCTCGACATCGACCCGGACCGGATCACCGTGCCCGGCTCGGCGATGATGGGCGTGACCATCGCCGCACAGACCGCGGTGACCAGCGGCGACCACGCCCTGATCGTGAGCCCGCACTGGCCCAACATCGAGATCACCTACCGCGTCGCGGGCGCCCGAACCGACGCCGTCCGCCAGCGGGAGACGGCGGCAGGCTGGCAACTCGACGTCGAGGAGATCATCCACGCCGTGCGTCCCGAGACGCGCTCCATCTACGTCAATTCCCCGTGCAATCCGACCGGATGGGTCATGAGCCGCGACGCGCAATCGGAGTTGCTCGCGTTCTGTCGCGAACGCGACATCCTGCTCATCGCGGACGAGGTCTACCACCGGACCTACTTCGACGCCGAATACGCGCCGTCCTTTCTCGAGGTGGCGCGCCACGACGATCCGCTGGTGGTGGTCAACGGCTTCTCCAAGGCGTGGGCGATGACGGGCTGGCGCTTGGGTTGGGTCGTCGCGCCGCCCCGACTCTGCACCGCGTGGACGGCCTTGTCGGAGTGCTTCAACACCGGCGCGACCGTGTTCGCGCAGGCTGGCGGGGTGGCCGCCCTGGAGCATGGTGAGCGCACGGTCGCGGAATTGCGCGAGCAGTACCGGGGCGGGCGCAGGATTGTCGAACAGCGTCTGGGAGCGCACCCGCTGATCGACCTACGCATGCCCGAGGGTGCCTTCTACGCCTTTCCGCGAGTCGAGGGCGTGATGGACAGCCTCGCCTTCGTGCAAGGCGTCCTCGCCGAGGAGGACGTAGGGCTCGCGCCGGGCTATGCCTTCGGCCCCGGCAACGAAGCGCACTTCCGGCTATGTTTCGCGCAGTCGCACGAACGCCTCGCGAACGGCCTCGACCGCGTGATCCGCTACGTGGAACGCCACGCGAACGCTCTGGACCGGCTGGTACGACCGGATTGAGATCCCCGGTCGTGCGCCGGGATGTTCGCCCCGTGTCCCCTCAGGCCACGAACGCGTCGGCCGTCTCAGGCTACGAAGGCGTCGGCCCGTCGATCAGCGCAACCATCCGCCGCAGACGCTGCGCCGCGTGCTTGGGATTGCCGTTGCGCAGGGCCTCCATGGCACGGCGGCAATGCTGCATCGCATCGCCGATGCGCTCGGCATCCGCCGTGCCCTCCGCGTCCCTCGCGGCGCGCCGCAACAGCCGACAGGTGCGTGGGATCTTCTCCATCATGCTCTGGGTGGTGGGCTCGATCCCGCCGGCGATTTCAGCGGCTTCGCGCAGGGGGTCGCTATCAGCGGCAATCGCCGAAGCCCCCGCCCACAACATGGCCGCCGCGGCAAGTTTGACTAGCTTGTTCATTGCTTTCCTCGTGCATCCGTCCGCGCGGCTCTTACCTGAGCCCCGGGGGCGATGTCAGCGAGTCGGCGTCCTAACGCCGCCGCGGTCTTGTACGCAATAGCCACCGCCGTGTCGTGGCGAACGGTCTCCTTACGTGTCCGTTTGTCGCACGAGGCGGGAGGCGTACCCTACTTCAGGCCGCAGTTCCAGATGCCTACGATCAGGTTGGCAAGCTTGTTGGCGTCGGGCGGTCATCGTACCGTTGGTCGTTCCCGGAAGGTCTGTGAGCCGCAAGCAGAGACTAACACGCACCGGTCGGCAGGCGACACGTTTTCGTCCGGTATCGGGACGCGGACATCCTTTAGGCAACGCGCGGCGCTAGCGCAGCAACTCCAGCCAATGCACCACGGGGACGTCGACGGCATCCGCGAGGTGCGTCTGGCAGCCGATGTTGGCGGTAGCCACCACGTCCGGCCGATGGCCCATGAGCGCAGCCGCCTTGCGCGCCTTCAGTTCGCCCGCAAGCTCCGGCTGCAACAGGCTGTAGGAGCCGGCGGAGCCGCAACAGAGGTGGGCGTCGGCCACCGGCACCAGCCGGTAGCCCGTCTTGCGTAGCAGCCCTTCGACCAAGCCCGTCACGCGCTGCCCATGCTGCAGCGTGCACGGCGGATGCCAGGCCACGGTCTGCGCTTCGCGCCCGTTGACCTCACGCTTGTGAAAGTCGAAGCCAGCAAGCACCTCAGCGGCGTCGCGGACCCGCTTCCCGAACGTATCCGCCTCCGGTGCGTCGACCAGTCGGCCATAGTCCTTCAACGTCACGCCGCAACCGCTTGCCGACGAGACGATGACGTCACCATGCAGCGCGCTCATGCGCCGAACGTTGCGCGCCATCAAGGACGTTGCCTCCTCGGTCCGCCCAAGATGCAGCGCCAGCCCGCCGCAACACTCCTCCCCGGCGGCCACGACCGGTTCGAACCCACGCTCGCGCAACAGGTCCGCCAAGTGCGCATTCACCTCCGGGGTGACGACACGCTGGACGCAGCCCTGCCAAAGCAAGGCGCGACCGCGTGTGTCCCCAACCACGGTCTGGTGTGTGTCCTGAACACCATGAACACCAGACCCATCCAGACCGACGGCCCGAGCACCGGCCCCGTGCGGAGGTGGCGGTTCGAGCAAACGCCGGTAGCGGCGCGGCAGCAGCCACCGGACCAGGCGCCCGAGCACGACCAGCGGCCGCAGCAGCCGTGGCCGCGGCACGATCGCCAGGATCAGCCATAAAAGCAGGCCGCGGCTCGGCGCCCGCTCCTCCAACACCTCGCGACCGATTTCCGCCAACTCCCCGTAGCGCACACCGGAGGGGCACGTCGTCTCGCAGGCGCGACAGGTGAGGCAGCGATCGAGATGCGTACGCGCCACCCCCACGCTCCCGCTCGGACCCGACTCCAGCAAGCCCTTGATCAGGTAGATGCGCCCGCGCGGCCCGTCGAGCTCGTCGCCGCGCACTTGGTAGGTCGGACACGTCGCGTTGCAGAATCCGCAATGCACGCACGAGCGCAGGATCTCATCGGCCCGACGCCCGCGGTCGGTTGCGAGCACGTCGGGATCAATGTGGGTCTGCATATCAGCCCGAGCCGGTGGCCACGAAAACGCCGTCCGGGTCGAAGGCCCGCCGGACACGCTCCACGTACTTCGCCGCAACCCCATCGATCGGCGGCTGGGTCGCGGTCCAGCCGTCCCGTTCTCGCCGGAACCTCTCGACGTACGCGTTCGCCGGCACGGACCGGGGTTCACCC
The DNA here is from genome assembly GCA_965203685.1 of Candidatus Azotimanducaceae bacterium. Lineage (GTDB taxonomy): Bacteria > Pseudomonadota > Gammaproteobacteria > Pseudomonadales > Azotimanducaceae > VXYL01. Next base: position 792,847 of record OZ241908.1, on the reverse strand, counting down.
GCGATCCACGCCTGGCTGCCTCCCCACTCGATCAGGGCAGCATCGTCGTCGAACACCGCCCCGCGGGGCAACGACAGACGCGTGATCACGTCGCATTTGCCGAAGAACGGGTGAGCGTGATCCCGAACCGCCGCCCAGATCTCCGGGTCGCCGGCCTCGGCGATGGCGATATCGGCCTTGGCCTGCTCGATGGCGGCGGCACCACCCGAGAGGCGAATCGACAGCGCCCCGTCCACGTAGCACGTCCCGGTGATCGGCAGCGGCGCACGAGCCCAGCGTCGAACACAATCCCCGGCCTCGGCGGCGGAACAACGCCGACAAACCGTCTGTTCCGCGGCCGGCGCCGGCAGCACGCGCACGCTGGCACTCAGCACCACGCCCAGGGAACCCATGGACCCCGTAACCAATCGCGACACGTCGTAGCCGGCCACGTTCTTCATCACGCTGCCGCCGAACCGCAACCGTTCGCCTAAACCGTTGATGAGCTCCACACCCAGGACAGCGTCATGGATGCTGCCCCGCCATGGCCGCGCCGGACCCGAGAGTCCACTCGCGACCGCCCCGCCGAGCGTCCCCTCGCCGCCGAACCGGGGCGGATCGAACGGCAGCAGTTGACCCTCCGCGGCGACTGCGGCCCCGAGTTCCGCAAGCGGCGTCCCACTGCGTGCGGTAATCACGAGTTCTTCGGGCCGGTACTCGAGGATTCCGCGATAGTCGCACGTCGACAGTTCCTCGACATCGTTCAAGCGATTCGCCGCGATGCGTCTCGGCTTGCTCCCGTGGCCGACGGTCAAGAGCCGACGCTTGGCCACCCGGCAATCCGCGACCATGGCCACGAGAGCATCGGCGCTCTCCACTAGAAGCGTTCCAGTTCCGGATGGGGCAGATTGCCACCGTGCACGTGCATGCCGCCCAGCTCCGAGCAGCGCGCGAGGGTCGGGATGGCCTTGCCCGGGTTCATCCTGCCCGCTGGGTCGAAGGCCGCCTTGAGCCGGTGGAACTGCGCCAACTCCGCCGCGTCGAACTGCTCGCACATCGCGTCGAGCTTCTCCACTCCGACGCCGTGTTCGCCCGTCACCGTTCCCCCAGCCTGCACGCAACGGCTCAAGATTCGCCCGCCGAGTGCCTCGGCACGCTCGAGTTCGCCGGGCTCGTTGGCGTCGAAGAGGATCAACGGATGCAGGTTGCCGTCCCCGGCGTGGAACACGTTCGCCACGCGCAACCGGTACTCTTCGGCCAACCGCGCGATGTCCCCGAGCACGCGTCCCAGCTCGCTACGTGGAATCGTCCCGTCCATGCAATAGTAGTCGGGAGCAATCCGCCCCATGGCCGGAAAAGCGGACTTCCGGCCCTTCCAGAGCTGCTCCTGGGTCGCCGCATCGGCCGCCGAAGTGACCTTCGCGCCGCGTGACTCCAGCACCTCGCGCACGCACCGGGCATCCGTCGCCACCTGCTCCTCCGTGCCGTCGAGTTCGCACAGCAGGATGGCCGCCGCATCGCGCGGATAGCCCGCCTGGGCGAAGTCCTCGGCGGCCCGGATGGCCGGGTTGTCCATCATCTCCAACCCCGCCGGCACGATGCCCTCGGCGATGATGGCACTGACCGCATCGCCCGCCGTCTCCACGTCGTCGAAGGCGGCGAGCAGGACATGCTTGCTGACCGGCAGCGGCAACAGCTTGACCGTCACTTCGGTGACGACGCCGAGCATGCCTTCGGAGCCGATGATCGCGTAGAGCAGGTCGACGCCCGGTGCGTCGGCGCCCTTGCCACCGAGGACGAGTTCATCGCCCTCGTACGTCTCAACGCGCAATCCGAGGACGTTGTGCACGGTCAAGCCGTACTTCAGGCAGTGCACGCCACCGGAGTTCTCGGCGACGTTGCCGCCGATGCTGCACGCGATCTGCGACGAGGGATCCGGCGCGTAGAACAGGCCGTGTTCAGCCACCGCCTGGCTGATCGCGAGGTTGGTGATCCCCGGCTCCACCGTCGCCGTGCAGGCATCGACGTCGATCTCCTTGATGCGCCGCATCTTGGTGAGCGTCAGCAGTACGCCGTCCTTCAGCGGCCGCGCACCGCCCGACAAGCCGGTGCCGGCGCCGCGCGTGACAACGGACACCTGGCCCTCCCGGCAGATGCGTAGCACCGCCCGCACCTGGTCGACGGTCTCCGGCAGGGCCACGGCCCAAGGACGCTCCCGGATCGCCGTCAGGCCATCCGTCTCGAACGGACGCACGGCCTGCGGGTCCGTGACCAGCCCTTGCGCGGGCAGGGCAGCACGGAGCCTGTCGAGAACACGGGCATCGGACATAGCCGGTACTATAATCGTCTCGAATCCCCAGTCGAGCCGCCGTGACCACGACCGTCCTCAAGAACGCGACCATCGTCAACGAAGGCGAGCGGCTCGAAGGCGATGTGACCATCGCCAACGGCCGCCTCGAGCAGGTCGGCGGTCGCACGACGCGCCGCGCGACCCGGGAGATCGACCTTGGCGGCGCCTGGCTGCTCCCCGGGATGATCGACGACCAGGTGCACTTCCGCGAGCCCGGTCTCGAGCACAAAGGCACGATCGCCACCGAGTCGCGCGCAGCGGTTGCCGGGGGCATCACCAGCTACATGGAGATGCCGAACTGCACGCCGCAGACGATCACCGCGCCTGCCCTGCTCGACAAGCACGCGCGCGGCGCCGAGCATTCGCGCGCCAACTACGCGTTCTACTTCGGCGCCACCAACGACAACCTCGAGGCGATCAAGGCCGTCGACATCACCAAGGCCTGCGGGGTCAAGGTGTTCATGGGCGCCTCCACGGGCAACATGCTCGTCGACGACCCGGCGACGCTCGAAGGCATCTTCGCCGCATCGCCGCTGCTCATCGCCACCCATTGCGAGGACACCCCGACCATCCTCGCCAACGAGGCCGCGGCGCGGGAGGAATACGGCGACGACATCCCCGTCCACGCGCATCCGCGCATCCGCTCCGTCGAGGCCTGCTACAAGTCGTCGTCCTTCGCGATCTCGCTGGCCAAGCGCCACAACAGTCGCCTGCACGTCCTGCACCTGACGACGGCGAAGGAACTCGACCAGTTCGAGCCCGGGCCGATCACGGGCAAGCGCATCACTGCGGAGGCGTGCGTCCATCACCTGTTCTTCAACGACACCTGGTACGGGCCACTCGGGGCGGACATCAAGTGCAACCCCGCCATCAAGACGCACGCCGACCAGCTCGCGATCCGGCGCGCGGTGGCCGAAGACCGCATCGACGTCATCGCCACCGACCACGCACCGCACACCCGCGAGGAGAAAGCCGCACCCGGCTACGCAGCCCCAGCGGGCATGCCCCTCGTACAGCACGCCCTCCTAAGCCTGGTCGAGCACGTCAAAGCCGGCGAGCTCGACATCGAGCGAGTAGTGCATAAGACCGCGCATGCGCCGGCCTTGTTGTTCGACGTGCGTGAACGCGGCTTCCTCCGCGAGGGCTATTGGGCTGACCTCGTGGTCGTCGACCCGAATGCGAGCACCGTCGTCGACGACGAGCCCGTGTACGCCAAGTGCGGCTGGACGCCGTTCCGCGGAATCGCCTTCCGTTCGCGCATCACGCACACCTTCGTGAACGGCAACCTAGTGTTCGACAACGGTCACCTCGACGACACGCATCGCGGGATGGCACTGGAATTCGACCGCTAGACCGCAGTCCGACCAAAAGGCGATGCATCGCCGAATGGTCTTGACCATTCGGCACCGGCTGGACGTTCACCGCCGTGGCACCGGATACCGTGCGCCGCTGGGTTGCCGCGCTGCAACCTGCACTTGGGTTTGCGGCTGCGTCCTTGGGTTCAACAACGTCTCCCGGTCGCTACGCAGGGAGCCGAAGTGGTTTCTCCGCGATTGGAGTCTGATCCAGGACGAAGGCACGCGTTCCAGGTTACCGTCAACGCGGACTTCGTCGATGCGGGCCAAGGCAACTGAAACCCGGCGGACCTCGGGTATCGAGTTGGCTGGGCACGCCGGTGTGACCGGGGTCTGCACGGGCCGAGGTCGAGGTTTAGTTGCCAACCACTGACCACAGCGCCTCTTTGGATGGAGGGGATCGGCACCATGGACAAGGCGTGGACAACCCCACAGGCACCCTGCCACGCGCGGAGGTGGTGACGGACAGTTCAGTCGACGAAAGCCTGAGGGCTTCGGCGGCCGGGTCAGTCCGAATGCCCGTCCTGGACGTTGCGCCCGATGTTGCGAGGCCGAGCGGTCGCCGAGGTGTTGCGGTCGACGTGCTCGTGCACCGGCCGGTTCAACCGCCCGGCACCTCAGCCGGATCCACCAGCCCGATGCGCCGCCAGCCCTTCGACAGCAGCCACGTCCGCGGCGCCGCAACCTCCGGCGGACGGTCCGCGTCCGCGAAGCGGCCCGGCGGCGGACCGCGGCCCTTCCAGCCGTCGAACCACAGACCCGAACTCGCCCCGTCCAGGACCACCGGCGGAACCCGCCGGCGACGCTGGCGGTAGTGCTTGCGCGCGTTCAGCAGGACGTACGCCAGCGCCCTCCGCACCTCCGTCGGCGTCCTCTTCAGCACGTGGTGGAAGCGGTCGGCCAGCACCTTGCCACTGCGGGAGAACACCAACCGGCGGCAAAGCCGCCGGCGTTCACGCAGCGCGCGAAACGCGCCGCCAGGCTCTTCATGCCGTTCGCCAGGCGCTTGGCCCCCGCCGCCTCCACGATGAAGTGCGCATGGTCGTCCTGGATCGAGTAGTGGATCACCCGGAACCCGGGACGCGTCGCGCACTTGCGCAATGTCTCCCGGAAGGCGCGCACGAAGCACCCGCGGCGCAGCGGCGGCACGTCGTCGAGGACGCGCAGCGTGATGAGAACCGGGCAGCGCGCCGGGATGGCACCGCGAGTGCGGTGCGCGACCCGCGAGCGGCGGATGCGCGGCCGTCCCGCTCCCGGCCGTGCGCCGCCGCGGCCGGTGGGTCTGAACTCGATGCTGGTCTGGCGTGGCTGGCGGCGGCGGGTCTGCCGAGATCGTCGCTTGCTTTTGGATTTGAGACGACGTTTCCCTTGCACGAGGCGTCACCTTATGTGGTCCTGCATTCAGAGAAGAGGCTACTCCGAACTACTGTATATGTCAACAGTATTTCCGCAGAACGGCACCGCGACCCTGGGTTTCCAGTGAACAGAACATCGCCCTTTTCAACCCGGCGGGCGGGACGCCTCGGCCGACCGGGTCGAACCGCCGCAGGACTTGCGCCGGCAGCCCCGCCCGCGGTGCGTGAAAAGGGCGATGTTCGGTTGCAGACGGTTCGGCAGACCCGCCCTTTGAATCGGGCGATGTTTTTCGGACTCGTGTGGGAGCGTTGCGCCCCTGCGACGACTTGGCGTCGCAGCCGACGTCCGCGCGTGGCACCGCCGTTGGCGGGATTGTCCACGCCTTGTCCATGGTGCCGATCCCCTTCATCCAAAGAGGCGCTGTGGTCAAGGGGTGGGCAACCCCACGTCAACCTCGGCCCGTGCAACGCCCGCTCACGCCCAAGCCCGCGCCACCGAGTATGAAAGGGGCGATGTTCGGAGGTGCCGGGCCGCCACCAACGAAAGGGCGATGTTCGGTTCCGGATCCAGTGATAGGCCAGCTTTCGTGGACAGCGCCCACTTCAACGCGGGCATCGCCGAAGGGGATCGGCCAACCGCATGAGCCTGGCCCCATGGAAAAGGGCGATGTTCTGTTCCGGGGTTCCGTGCTGGCCCGCTCCACCTCCCGCCGCAACATCGCGCCGCCGTCCGAGGTGATCTCGCGGCCGTCGAACAGCTTTTCCGCGCGGCGTCCCGGCAAACCGTGCGACTGCAGCATCGTTGCCGTACACGCCGTCCCCATGAGGCCGTGCACCGCCGTGTGCTAGATCGTGGATGGGCATCGCGCTCATCGCGCAGGCCACGGCCCTTTCCCATCTTGGTGAGAGATGCAGGCTAGCCGTGCTCCGCCGTCGTCTCGTCGTCCGCCGGCAGTGTCGCGCCGCGTCCGCTGACGTGCACGGTCACGATATCCGTGCCGTGGTACTGCTGATGGTGCACCGATGACGCGTAGTGGCGCAGGAGCCGTAGCGAGAGTTCATGGGGTTCGGGCTGTTCCGGGCGCTCCGACAGCAACAACAGGTTGTCCTCCACGTTGGCACCGCCGGCCGCCGCGACAAACTCAAGCTCGGCATCGTGGCCGTCGCTGCGCGCGGTCAGAAGGAGATCGCGGGGGTCGCCCGCATCGCCGGTGCCGTCCGCCGGCAGCAAGCTGTGCAAGGCTTCCTCGCCGGCCGCACAGAGCCGGTCCGCGGCCTCGTCGGGCCATCGGCGGGCCTCGGCGAAGGTGCGTAGGAAGGCGACGACGCGGGGTACGGCGTCGGCGTCCAAGCCGGTGCGAATCCGTCGCGAGCGCGAACTCGTGAAGTTGAGGAACCCCGTCAGCACCATGGCGGTCAAGCCGCCGGTGGTCATGCCGTTGCCGAGCAGCGTGCCCCAGAAGCCGCCGAGTTGGTCGGCGAAGATCACCTGGTTCTGGAACCCGACGCCGATCCAGAACGACACGCCGACGATGACCGCCTTGCGGGCGTCGGCACCGTCCCGGACGATCATGCGCATGCCGAGCACGAAGAGCATGGCGAGCAGCACGGTGATGTACGCGGCGGCGACGGGCGCGGGAATCGCCAGCAGCACGGCGGCCGCCTTGGGCATGAAGGCCGCGACGACGAAGACCACGCCGATCCACACCCCGACGCTGCGCGCCGCGACGCCAGTGAGTTCGGTGATGGCGATGCTGCTCGAGTAGGTGGTATTCGGCACGGTCGCGGCCAGGCCCGAGAGCAGGTTGCCCACGCCGTCGGCGGCAACGGCACCCTGCACTTCGCGAAAGTCGATGGCGCGCGGCTTGCGCCATGCGACGGTCTGCACGCCCATCGAGTCGCCCACCGTCTCGATCGCGCCGATCAACGTCACGAAGACGAACGCGGGCAGGAGCGCCCAGAACTCCGGGCCGAGGTTCAAACCGATGCCCGGCCAGCCGAGCGGCATGCCGATCCAGTCGGCGGCCAGCACGCGGTCGACGTCGTAGAGGCCGTAGAACGACGACACCACGCAACCGGCGACGAGTCCGATCACCGGCGCCCACAGCCGCAGCGCGCCGGAAGCCCGTAGCGCCAAGCCCGCCACGACCGCGAGGGTCACCGCGGCACTGACCGGCGCACCGGCCGGCGACGTGCCTTCCGGCACGTCCGCCAACATGTCGAAGATGATCGGCATGACGGTCACGGCGATCAGCATGATCACGGTGCCTGCCACCGTCGGGGTGATCACCCGCCGCACCCAGGACAGCCGCGCCGCGAGCAGGAACTGGAACAATGCCGAGACGAACACCAGTGTCGCGAGCATCCCCGGCCCACCTTCGACGAGGGCCGTCACCGAGACCGCGATGAAGGCCCCGGACGTGCCCATCAGCAGGGGATAGCCGGCGCCGACGGGACCCAAACGGCGCGCCTGCAGGATCGTCGTCAAGCCGCTGATCGCGAGCGCGGCGAACACCGCCCAGACCAGGTAGCCGTCCTCGCCCATGCCGGCCGCGCGAATCACGATCAGCGGTGTCAGGACGATGCCGGCGATGCACAAAGCGGCCTGCTGAAAGCCCAGCCCGAGCGCCAGCGGCGCGGGCGGGCTTTCGTCCGGCTGGTAGCGGATCATCGGGCAGACCCCGCACCGCCGGAGCGCAAATCGGGCAAGACGTACCCCTCGGCGTCGAGTTCACCGCGGACGATTTTCTTGTCCATCTTCCCGGTCGACGTCAGCGGAATGCTGTCCACGAACAGGATGTCGTCGGGCAACTGCCACTTGGCGAACTGCGTTGCACAGTGGTCGAGGATGGTCTCCGCATCGACGGGGGCGTCGGCGTCGAGGACCACCAGCGCCACCGGTCGCTCGTCCCACTTCGGATGCGGCTGTGCGACGACGCAGGCTTGTGCGACGCCGTCGAGCGCCACGATGTGGTTCTCGAGATCCACGGAACTGATCCACTCGCCGCCGCTCTTGACCAGGTCCTTCGACCGGTCGGCGATGACGAGATATTCCTCGGGGTCGATCTTCCCCACGTCACCGGTCAGGAGCCAACCGTCGTGGAAGCGGTCGGGCTGCGGGTTCTTGTAATACTCGGAGCAGATCCACGGCCCGCGAACCAGGATCTCGCCCACCGTTTCGCCGTCGTGCGGCAGGCGGTTGAAGTCCTCGTCGAAGATGTCGAGTTCGAGTCCGGGCATCAGCAAGCCCGCCTTGGCGACGTTGTCGAACTGCTCGTCCAACGACAGCCCCGGGTGCTTATGTTTCATGTGGCGACGGGACAAGGTCGCCAGCGGACTGGTTTCCGTCATCCCCCACCCTTGGATCATCTCCACGCCCAAGGCCTCGTGGAACCACCGGATCAGCGACGCCGGCGGCGCAGAGCCCCCGCAGGTGACGCGCGACAGGGCGGAGAGGTCGAAGGCGTCCGGGTTGGCCTCGACGAACGCTTTGACACCCTGCCAGATGGTCGGCACGCCGGCCGAGACCGTCACCCCTTCCGACGCCATCAGCGCGACCAGGCGCTCGGGGGTCATGAAGCGATGCGGCATCACCTGCTTGCAGCCGAGCATGAGCGCCGACCACGGCAGACCCCAGCCCATGGCGTGGAACATGGGCACGATGCCGAGCAGCGTATCGGTCGCGGACAAGCCCATGCTGTCGGTCATGCACTGGGCCATGGTGTGCAGGTACTGCGAGCGGTGCTCGTACTCGACACCCTTGGGGTTGCCCGTCGTGCCGCTGGTGTAGCAGAGCCCGAGCGGCGCGGTCTCAGGCAGTTCCGGCCACCGGTAGCGACTTGGCTGTCCGGCGATGAACTCCTCGTAGTCCACGGCGTCGGCCACGTCGGTGGACCAGTCTTCGAAGCCCTCCTCCACGGCAACCACGACGCGTTCGACCGAGGGCAAGCGCCCCGCGAGCGCGCCGAGGAGAGGGAGCGTGTCGGCGTCGGCGATGATCAGCCGATCCTCCGCGTGGCCGATGATGTATTCGAGGTCGGCCGCCGACAGGCGGATGTTGAGGGTATGCAGCACGGCACCCATGCCGGCGGTCGCGTGGTATGCCTCGAGGTGGCGCGAACCATTCCACATGAACGTCCCCACCCGGTCGCCCGGACGGATGCCGGCGTCGGCAAGCGCGTGCCCCAGGGCGTGGGCACGATCGCGGGTCGCGGCCAGCGTCTGCCGCCGTGTTCCATCAGCCGTGGCGGTGACGATCTCCGCGTCCGGCGCGATGGTGGCACCCCGGTCGACGAGTTTCGACATCAACAGGGGGGTGTGTTGCATAGCCATTCGGTTCTACCTCGATGCCCTTAGTCCTTCAGACGACGCCCGTGTCCTTGAGCGTCCTGATCTCTGCCTCGTCGTAGCCGAGTTCGCCGAGGATGCGCTCCGTGTCTTCGCCAATCGCGGGCCCGGGGCGATCAGGTAGCGGCTCGTCGAGTTGCACCGGGTTCGCGACCAGCTTGAGATCCTTGCCCGACGCGTGCGCCACGGTGCGGATCCGGCCGCGCCCGCGGAAGAAGTCACTGTCGAGGGCCTGGGCCAAGTCATACACCGGCGCGCACGGTACCCGGCCTCCCAAGAGGGCCATCCAATGCGCCGTGTCGTGCTCGCCCAAGTGCGCATCCAGGAGCGGCGTGAGCGCGTCGCGATTCTCGAATCGGCCTTGGGGTTCCGCGAAGCGCGGCTCGTGCTTCAAGTCGGCACGGTCCACCAGGTCGCAAAATAGCTCCCAGAACTGCTGCTCCTGGGCCATCACCACGATCCAACCGTCGCCGGTCTTGAAAAGCTGCGACGGCACCGCGTACGGGTGGGCGGATCGGGCGACGCGCTCGGTCACGTACCCCTCGTTGAGGTACCAGGCCGCGGGGTAGCTCAATTGGTACATCGCGACATCGAACAGCGCCACGTCGATGTCCCGTCCCTTCCCCGTGGTGCGCGCACCGAGGATGCCCGCGAGCAGTGCCGTCGAAGTGGTCGCGCCGGTCATGTAGTCGATCATGGACAGGCCGAAGCGCGCCGGCGGCCCGTCGGGTTCGCCGGTCAACGAGTAGAGGCCCGCTTCCGCCTGCATGAGGTAGTCGAACCCCGGCCAAGCGCTACGTTCCCCCTCGCGACCGTATGCAGAAATGTGCGCGCAGACAATCCGCGGGTTGGCAGCGGCCAAGTCATCGTAGGTCAACTGGAGCTTCCCCGCCTGGTCGCCGCGCAGGTTGTGCATCAGCGCATCAGCGGTGGCGACGAGGCGAAGCAGGACCGCCCGCCCTTCGGGATGCTTGAGGTCGAGCGTGAGCGAGCGCTTGTTGCGGTTGAAGGTCTGGAAGACGTGCGAGTCCGCATCGCCGAGAAAGTACGGCCCCGCGGCGCGGCAGGCATCGCCGCCGCGCTCGCGATTCTCGATCTTGATCACCTCCGCGCCGAGGTCGGCAAGCTGACCGCTGCCATACGGCCCGGCGGCCCAATGCTCAATGGAGACGATGCGCAAGCCATCGAGCGGCAACGTCACAAAGCAGCCCTGTTCCAGTCCCCCCTAACGACGGCGAACCTTAGAGCGTTGGATAGGTCGGCGCAATTCGCGTTTGGCCCTACCGTTGCCCGTTTCACCAACCACGGTGGTGGAATTCGCCAATCACGTCCCCATATTGTGAAGTGCGCGTGATCGTTCCCCCGCAGCATCTTCAAACAATCAATGACTTACGGGGTGGACGCTCAATGGATTGAACCTTGGCACGCGATTTGAAACAAAGACCGGCATAAGTCGACGGAGTCGAAGGAGTCTTCCGATGACCAGGATTTCAAGAATCAGCACCCCACGGGCCACGCTCTTCGCGATCGCCCTGCTGACCGTGGTGATGCTGACGTTCGGTGCCTTTTCTGCCGAGGAGGCCGCAAGCGTTGGCGTGCTTGCGGGCGAAGCCGCGGCCACCACCGGCGAGTGCCAGCCGCCCATGGCGAGCCCTTGCCCGCACGCGCCTTCGCAGGGCGAAACCACACCGTAAGTGATGAGGACGCCCGACATGAGCCAACAGCTTCAGCGCATCCGCAACAAGCTGACACTAGACAAGGCCGGCGGCTGGATCGGCGGCGTCTGCGCCGGCTTCGCCCGCTTCTTTAACATCGAGCCCATCTACGTACGCGGCGGCGTCGTGATCGTCGCCGTGTTCTTCCCGAAGACGGTGATCGTGGCCTACGTCCTCCTGTGGCTGCTGCTCTATCAGCGCAAGCGGGAGGACAGCGAGGTTTAAGGGGCACGCGCGCCAAGCCCCAAGGTCAGCTTTCGTCGGAGCCAGCGCCCCCCTGCAGTTCGACGAACTCCCGGTAGGCACTCCCAGGCTTCGCCATCAGTTCGTCGTGGGTGCCGATGTCGCGCACGCGCCCCGCGTCCAAGAACACGATCCGGTCCGCGTTGCGGATAGTGGACAGGCGATGTGCGATCACCACCACCAGCCGATCCGCTGCGGCCTCGTGGAGCGATGCGACGAGTTGGTTCTCGGTCTGCGGGTCGAGCGCCGCCGTGGGTTCGTCAAGGATCAGGATGCTGGCATCGCGAACCAGTCCCCGCGCGATGGACAGTCGCTGCTGCTGCCCCACGGACAAGGTATCGCCGGAGCGCCCGAGAACGGTATCGATGCCATCCGGCAGTTCGCCGATGAAGTCCATGCAGCCTGCGGTCTTGAGCGCAGCCATCATGCGCTCCTCGCTGGCTTCCGGGTTCGCCAGCTTGAGGTTTTCGCGGATCGACTCCGGCAGCAGCAGGTGCTCCTGGAAGACGTAGGTCACCTGTCGGCGGAGGCTGTCGAGGTCGATGTCGCCCGCATCCGTGCCGTCGACGAGAACCCGCCCTGACGTCGGCCGCAGCAACGCCGGAATCAGGTACGCGAGCGTCGTCTTGCCAGCCCCCGTCGGGCCGACCAAGGCCACCAACTCCCCCACGCGCAGATCGAGGTTTACCCCCGAGAGCGCCCGGTGCCCGTCCGGGTAGTCGAAGCCGACGTCGACCATGCGGACACCCCCGGTGACGGGGCTTAAGGATCGACCGCCACGGCGCGTCTCTTCGGACTCGTAGTCCGCGAAGAAGAACACCCGCCGCGCCGCCGCGATCGTCTCCTGCAGCTTGATCCAGATCGCCCCGAAATAGCCGGCTGGTTCGGCGATGCCGTAGTACACGCCCATCAGCACCGCGAAGTCGCCCACCGACATCACACCGTCGATGATCCGGTCGGAGACCAGGATGGTCACGTAGATGGCCGCAACGCCTCCCACGGCCCCGGCGACGGACGCGGCGACGATGATCACCGCCACCGAGTAGCGTTCGCGTAGGAACGATTCGCGGCTGCGTTCGGCAAAGCGCGCCTTTTCCTGCTCACCGGCGCCGAGACTCTGCACGGCGGCGATGCTGCTCATGGACTCCTCCATGGCGTTGGTCGTCGCGGAACCGGCCGCACGCTTGTTCTGGTTGGTCCGCCGCAGCGCCCCGGAGAACGGAAACGTGGTGACGAAGGCGATCGGGACCGCCGCCCAGGCGATCCAGACCAACTCCGGCGACACCTCGCCGTAGGAGTACTGCAGGATGTAGAGGTTCAGCGCGGCACCGAGCAGCATGAAGAACGGTTCCGACGTCACCCGGTAGGCGAGATCCGGTGCCATCGGCGTGTCGTAGAGTACCCGGTAGACGCTGTCCCCGGCGCGCTGGTCGTCGAGGACCGTCATAGGCAGGTGCGTCAGCCGGTCGAAGAGCCTGGCGCGTAGGCGATTGGACAGCGTCTGCGTCAGCCGCACGTGAACCATGAACTCCGCGAGACCCCACGCGCCGCCGGCCCGGCTGAAGCCGCCGCTGATCTGGTTCTCCGCCTGGGTGGCAGCATCGCGGCCCTGGAGCAGGCCAGCGCCGGTGCCGCCGGAGCGGCCGCCGAAGACGATCAGCATGGCGAAGTAGATGACCATGAGAACCATGGCGATCCCGAGCGGGCCCCGGCCCTGGACCGCGTCGAGAATCGGATCCATGAAGGGCGGATAGCTCACTGCCGTGGTGCCGAAGGGCTCGCCCAGGATCGCGTTGTCGACGAGGATCTTCGCCATCCACGGCAGCAGCAGCGCTGGGAAGACAGCCACGAATCCGAACGCCAACTTGGCCACGAACAGCCCCTTGGCCTCGGCGATGAGACGAATGCTGCGACCGATGACGCCGAGCGCCTGCGCCGTCGTCACGTCCGGCTGCGTGTCGATGCGGTCGTCGAAACGGTTCCGGCCGAGAACTTCCTTCAGCAGCGCGAGGGTCTTGCCCTGATCGGTGTCGCCGGACGATGCACCCCGAGCGGCGTCCGGGGGCGTGGCCACGCTCTCCGTCACGCGGCAGCGCTCCCGGTGGTCTCGGCCTCAACGAACGCCCGGTACCGGCCGGCGGCATCCGCCATCATTTCGTCGTGCGTGCCGTGCTCGACGATGCGACCGCCTTCGACGAGGGCGATGCGGTCGGCGTTCTTGATGGTCGACAGCCGATGCGTGATCAGGAAGATGATCCGCCCCCTGCCCCACTGCGCCAGGTTTTCAAGCACCCGCTGCTCCGTCCGCGCATCGAGCGACGCCGTCGGCTCATCGAGAATCAGCACCGGCGTATTGCGCACGACGGCCCGCGCGATCGACAACCGCTGTCGCTGGCCCGAGGAGAGCTTGCCACCGCGCTCGCCGAGTTCCGTGTCGTAGCCGTCGGCCATGGTGCGGATGAACTCGTCGGCGCAAGCCACCCGCGCAGCCGCTTCGACGTCCACGCGTTCGGCACCCGGCGTGCCGAAGGCGATGTTCTCGGCCACGGTTGAGGCGAACAGCACGTTCTTCTGCAGCGCGATCCCGACGTTCGCGCGCAGGTCCGAGACCGCCATGTCCCGCAAGTCCACGCCGTTGACCGAGACCGTCCCCGCCTCCGGGTCGTAAAGCCGGAGCAAGAGCGACATCAGCGTGGACTTCCCCGCCCCCGTGCCGCCGACGATCGCCGTCACCGTGCCCACGTGCGCTTCGAGATCAACGCCGGCCAGCACGTTCTTGTCCTTGTCGTAGCCAAAATGGACGCCGCGCCAGACCACGTTCTCGACCGGTACTGGGAAAGGCACGGGATCCTTGGGATCGGTGATCTCGGGTTCGAGGTCGAGCAGGTAGAACGCGCGCTCCAAGGCAATGAACAGGTCCTGCATCCGCATCCAGATGCTGAGCAGACCGCGTGCGCTCCCCGAAAGGTTGCCCACGAAGCCCCGGGCGATCTGCACCGCCCCGTAGTTCCAGATCACGAACCCCACGAAGCCGGCCAGCACCGCCCCCGCGAACGTCTCCCGGTTCTCGATGACGAAGGCCACCATGATGTACTCCGACACGATGACCATGCCCGTTCCGAGCACGGCCACCACCAGGGTCACCAGCACCATGTCCAGGCGCAGGAAGTAGGCTGCATCGAGCGCGGCGCGGGAGTCCTCGTCGAACTGATCGAAGATGCGCCGTTCGGCGCGATTCGCCTTGACCACCTTGATCGCCCCGAACGCTTCCTGGATGCGCGAGGTGAGTCGGCTGTTGGCGACGCGATTGGCCAGTGCGCGACGGCGGATCCGTGGCGTCGACTTGACGATGACCCAAGTCGTCGGAAGGCCGACCAGCAGCACGAGAACGGCGAACCAGGGATCAAAGGCCGCCACGATCACCACCCCCGTGAGTACGCCGTAGAGCGTCGTCAGCGGCGAGAAGATCGCGCTCTGGATCAGGTTCACGATCATCGCGCTGTCCTGGTAGACGCGGAAGATGGCATCGCCTACCCGGTTCGAGTCGTGAAACTTAAGCGACAGCGCCTCCGCCCGTTCGATCATGGCGACGCGCAAGTTCTGGTTGATGCATTGCCAGACCCAAGTGCTGTAGTACCAGAACGCGGACCCGACAAGGGCCCCGAACACGCCCCCGACGATGCCCCAGATGACCAGCCGGTTGCGTACCGTGCGCCGCTGCTCCGGCGTCAGCTCGGGCTCGACGCTCTCCCCGTCCGTCGCGCCTTCGCCGTTCCCCAGGCCCGTAGGATCCGTCGTCACGTACTCCTCGCCGACGAACAGCACGGTGGCCTGGAGAGGCTGCAACTTCTCGCCCACGAGAACCTTGTTGGCGAAGAGGTCGACGCCCACGAAGGCGGCAACGAGGCCGGCCAATCCACCGGCGAGCATGACGGCGACCAGACCGATGAGGTGAACGAGCATTGGCCGCATGTACGGCCATGTACGCCAAGCGAGCACCACCATTCGGCGAAGACCCATCGCCGGGTCGGGCACATCGCCCCGATCGCGATACCCCGCGATCAGCGAAAGCGCATCGCTATCCGGATGCCGCTCGATCACGCGATCCCCGCTTGACGGTACGCGGATGCCGTCCGCAGCCCCAGCCGCACCTAGACAATCTCGAAGTAGCGACCGAGCTGCCAGTCGTTGACATGGCGTTCGGCTTCGCGGGACTCCCACAGCCGGGTGGTCACGAAATGCTCGACGAAGACGTCGCCGAACAACTCCCGCGCCGCCGCCGAACTCGCCAGGCGATTCGCCGCATCGCGCAGCGTCGGGGCGAAGCGCCACTCGGGCACGACGCGGTCCTCGGCATCGTAGGCGTTGCCCGCGATCGGCTCCGGCGGTTCGATCCGCTGCTCGATGCCGAGCAGCGCCGCGCCGATGCTCGCCGCGGCGACGAGATAGGGATTGCCATCGGCACCGCCAACCCGGCACTCGATGTGCTGGGCCTTGTCGTCGCCCGGAATGAAGCGGAACGCCGCCGTCCGGTTGTCGATGCCCCACGTCGACGCCGTCGGTGCCCAAGCCCCCTTCACCAGCCGGGTGTAGCTGTTCACGGTCGGTGCCAGAAGGCACAGGAACTCGGGGACGTAATGCACAAGTCCCCCCAATGCCCATCGCGCCCGATCGGGGGTGTCCGGTCCCGCGAACGCGTTGCGTCCATCGTCGTCGAGCATCGAGAAGTGGTAGTGCCCGCTCTGCCCCGGGTAGTCCATCGACCACTTGGCCATGAACGTCGCGATGTGGTCGCGTTGCTGGAAGAAAACCTTCGCGAAGGTCTTGAACAACGTGGCGCGGTCGGCTGACTCCAAGCCGTCGGCGATGGCAAGGGCCGCTTCCCACACGCCCGGACCGGTCTCGCAGTGCAGGCCCTCAAGCGGCATGCGGAAGTCCGCGCAATAGTCCATCAGCCCCGTGAACGCCTCGGCGTTCGTGGCGGCCCGCAGCACGGAATAGCCGAAGTTGCCCGGCGTGATCGGGCGCATGTCCCGATACCCCTTGTCTCGCACGCTGGCGGCGTTCTCGCGGAAGACGAAGAACTCGTACTCGAACCCGGCCTGCGCCGACAACCCCGAGCCCGCTGCGCGGTCGAGAACGCGCCTCAGCAGCGTCCGCGGGCACACCGGGTGATCGCCGCCGTCGGCGCTCGCGAACTCGCCGATGAAATAAGGCGTCCCGTCCGTCGCGAGCGCACGCTCCGTCGCCGCGAGCAATCGATAGCGTGCGTCCGGAAACCCGGTGTGCCAGCCCGTGACCGCGCCGCCATCGTACAGCGCATCGTCCATGTCCCATCCGAATACGCAGTCGCAAAACCCGCCGTCCTTGGTCATCAGGCTTGCGAGTTTCTCGGGGCTGACGAACTTGCCGCGCAGCACACCGTCGATGTCGGTAAGGCCGAGCATCGCCCGGCCGGGGCCGCCTACGCCCCCTTCGGCTGTTCCTGCCACGTTTTCACCCCCTGCACATCCGTTTTGCCTTGTCGCCCTGTGGATAACTTTTGGGAAAACTCTCCCGAATCATCTGCGTCCCGGTGGAGCGGCCTGTGCACGAAAGCTGCTTCAAGCCTCATCATCCGCATGTTTCGTAAGCTATTTCAATATCTTATGCACAGGAGTAACCGGAAGAATGCGCGCTGGAGGCCCTACCAAGCGTGCATGACGGTTCCGTGACGATTGTGCATAAAGCGTGTGTGGAAGTAAGTGAACACTTCCACCGCAGGACTTGTGCGAAGCGAAACCCCGCATTTCTCAGTGCAGGAAATTGAACATTCGCCGCCGATATCGCTTGGCGACCTCGGAGCCTCGTCCCATCAACGCCATGATGCGGATCATCGTCAACCGCCCCGCGTCTTCCCGGAATTCGCGGTCGCGCTGGAGAATGGTCATGGCGTGATCCAAGGCCTCCGGGTATCGTCGCGCGGTCGCAAGCAGGACCGCGGCACGGTAGTGCGCGCCGAGGTCGCCGTCGTCGGCATCGGTCTCCCGAAGCGCATCGGCGAGGTCTCCCAACGAGGTCGCTTCCTCGAGCAACTCAAGGCGCGTCGCTGGGCGTTCCCGTTCCTCCGTGCCTTCGGGAATCGTCGCCAACACGGTGCGTGCCCCCTCCTGGTCGCCTTGCAGCAGGAGGACGTCGGCCCACTCGACTTTGAACCCGGCGTTGTTCGGCTCGGCGTTGATCGCCTCCTGCAACACGGCCAACGCGGCATCGTAGTCCTCGGCCTCAAGGAGGCTCGCCAAGTCTGCTTTCAGCCGGTCGCTCGGCGATTGGGTCAACTGATCGAGCAGGCGACGTAACACGCTCTCGCCCTGCGGTCCCTCCAACTGCTCGGCCAATTGGCCGTCGCGGATAACCCGGATGCTCGGAATGCCTTGCACACGCAACTGCTGCGCCAAGGTCTGGTCCTTGGCGATGTCCGACAGCGCAAGCGTGAATTTGCCCCCGTACTGTTCGGCCAAGCGGGTCAGCGTCGCCTTGGTCTCGACCGCCGGCGCCACCTGGTCCGTCCAGAACAGCAGCACCACCGGTACCTGCCGGGACCGCTCCACCACGTCGGTCTGGAACGACGGCAGTTCGACATCGAATACGCTGGCAGCGTTGTCCATGGAAAAGGGCCCGGCGGATGCGCAAACGCCGATTCTAACCGACCCAAACGGCACGGCGACCCGGGATGCCCACGCAACCAAATGCGGCGTCGCTACTTCAGGGCAGCCAGTTCCCTCAACACGTCCTCGTGGACGAGCCCGTCGTAAAAGTCGCGCACCGGGAACGCTGCCGCCTCGGCGAGGAGCGTCCGCGCTCGCTCGCGTCCACCCTTGCGGTCGAGTTTCGGCAGCCGTCGCGCGTACTCAAGGCGCACCACCTTCGAGTCGCCTCCCAGTTCCAGCGCCCGCTCGTAGTGCCGGACAGCATCCTCCTTGTTCGCGTCCTTGAACATCGCCCGGGCGATGAAGCCCGCCGCCACAACGTCCGCATGCCAACTGGCAAAACCCAGGTGGGTCTCGGCTCGAGTCGGATCCCGCTCGAGTGCGGTGGCGACCAAGTCGCGCGCCTTGCCGCCAAGACCTTGCCGGAGCGCCCTCAAGTTGCCGATGAGCGCCACGTGCAGCCCGAGCGCGCGAGCAGACTGCAGGTAGGCCTCCGCGCTGTCCGGATCCAAGCGGATGGCCTCATCCGCCAACGCCACCGCCCGCTCGACCAAGGCCGGCTTGTCGTCTTCCGCGGCGAGGTACTCCGCCTGCAACGCCAGGCACAATGCCGCGAGGGCATGACCGCCAGAGGTACCGAGCGCCTGGGCAAGGTCGGCGGCCTCAAGGAGGCGGCCCTCCGCATAAGCCGCCTCCGCTGCGGCAAGGCCGTCGTCGGAAGCCGCGGCGACCGCCAGCAAAAGCGCCCCGAACAGCACGGCGGCCGCGAGCAGTCGCCGTGGCATGGCAATCCGGTCAGCGCTCGCGAACGCACTTGGCATACAGTTCCCCCAAGGCGCCGGTCGCGTCGTAGCGGCGTTTCAGTTCCCGGTAGGCCTCGCCACCGTAGATGCGGTCGAACTCCTCCGCGTCGTAGAAGGACGACGAGTACAGCGACTTGATGCCCCCAAGGTCCGCCACCGCCCGCTCGACCTTGCGGTTGAAGTGGCCAGCCGGGTAACCGACGTCGAACCGCAGGGTGTCCCAGAATCCGAAGTTCACGTAGCGCTCGCCCGGCGCGGGGAACAGCGGCGAGGTATCGCCAGCGCCGTTCCGGTCTCGCACCGGGCAGATCCACACCGGGAGTACACCGATCTCGGCGATGAACCACTCCAGGAACTCCCGCGCCGTCTCGATAGGCAGGTCGACGTCCTGGATCACCGACTCGCGCCGGTAACCGCCCAGCCGTTCGGCGCCTTCGAGCAGTCGCCAGCGGCTGTTCCAGCGCATGACGCGCTGGTAGAACCGCGAGTTCAGGCGTTCGCGGCCGAAGAGGCGCCTGACCAGGGGATGCTGCGCGCCCATGTTCTTGGAGCACCAGAACCAGTCCGTATCCCAGCGCCAGAAGTAGTCCTGCGTGGTCAGGTAGTCGGTCTCGCGCGTACGAAGCGACCGGTAGTAGATGCGCTCGTACGTATAGTCGCTGGTGTACGGGGCCTCGGTGACGAAACGCGCCGACGTCAGCACGAGGTCGTTGCGCGAGAAGGCAACGCCGTCCAGGAAGTCGACGTCGGCGTCGTAGGACTCCCGGATCGCCTCGAACAGCGCCTCCGGCCGCGAGAAGCGGCGATGCGTGACTTCCACGTAGGGCTTGACGAGCATGGTCTCGATGCGCAGCCGGGTGGCGTAGCCGAGCGTCCCGTAGCTGTTCGGCAGGCCGAGGAAAAGGTCCCTGTGCTCGTTGTCGCGCGTGCAGGTGACGATGCGCCCGTCGGGCAGCGCCACGTCCATTTCGAGCACCGTTTCGTGCACGAGGCCGTGGCGGAACGACGTCGCCTCGATGCCGATGCCGGCCACCGCGCCGCCCACCGTGATCGACTTGAGCTGGGGAACCACCCGGGGCGCGTGGCCGTGAGCGAGCGTCGCATCGAGCAACGCGTCGTAGGGGATCATCCCCTCCACGTCCACCTGGTTCTTCGCCGTGTCCACCTTGAGGACGTGGACGAGATCGCCGGCGGGCAGTCCTCGCTGCTTGACCTCGCGGTCGCGGAACAGGTTCGACAGCGGCTTGTCGAGCGAGCGCACGGCGCCGTCGTGCCGGCTGGCCTCCGCCAACGCCGATGCGAACGCGCGCGCCCTGCGCGCGTGGTCGTTGTAGGAGTCCGTCATCCGGCGGCTTGCTCACCCAACGCCGGCACGGGTTCTTCGTACAAGTGCCGCCGAGTCATCGGGTAGTTCTCGACGTTGACGTTGGGTTTGCTGAAGACCACCTGGAACAGGTTCGTCTGGCTGGTCTCGGCGCGGAACATCTCCGCGCAACCGATCAGGTAGGTGCGCCAAATGCGCAGGAAGCGTTCGTCGAAGCGCTCCGGATCCATGGCCTGGATGGCCGGCCAGTTGGCGTCGAACTTCTCCGTCCACCCGTCGAGCGTCAGCGCGTAGTGGCGACGCAGGTTCTCCACGTCCAGGATCTCGAGACCCTCCGCCTCCATGGCATCGAGCGCCTTCGACAGGCTCGGGATCCAGCCCCCGGGGAAGATGTACTTGCGGATGAAGAAGTCGGTCGAGCGATCGGCGACATGGCCTATGAAGTGGATCAGCCCTAAGCCCCCCGGTTTCAGCGCGTTGGCGTGTGCCCGGATGACCTCGCGCAACTGGTGCCGGCCGGCGTGCTCGAGGACGCCGATGGAGACGACCTTGTCGTAGCTGCCGAAGCCCTGGCGGACGTCCGCCTCGTGCATGGTGAGCTGGCCTTGAAGACCGTGGGCCGCGATCTTCGCCTTCACCCAATCGGCCTGCTCCGTGGTCGTGTTGACGCCGGTGACGTGGGCGCCGTGCTGCTCGGCCGCGTAGAACATGAAGCCGCCGAATCCGCAGCCCATGTCGATGACGTGCTCGCCCGGTGCGAGCCGGACCTTGCGGGCCACGTGTTCCATCTTGGCGATCTGCGCATCGAGGACACTCTTGCCGGGATCCTCGTAGTACGCACAGGTGTACATGAGGTAGGGCTCGTCGAGCATCTTGGAGTAGAACTCGGCGCCGAGGCCGTAGTGGAAGCGCGCGTTCTCCTTGGGACTCGCACCGGTACGGTTGTTGAAACGCAGTCCATGCCAGCGATTACGGATAGACACCAAGAGCCCGGCCGACTGGTCGAAGCCCGAGTCGAAGCCGATGGCCATGATCTCGCGAAGGTCGCCATCGATGTCGACATCGCCGTCGAAATAGGACTCGAGCACGCCGATGTGGCCGTAGGCGAGCGTCCGCCAGGCCGAGCGCAGGGTCTTGAAATGCGCGACCACACGCTTGCCGTCACCGTCGCCTGCACCCTCGATCGTGGACCCATCGGGCAGCACGATCGTGAACGGCAGTTCGGTCGAGACCGCCACCGGGGCCAGTATGCGGCGAATCAGCGCGCTCGCGATTCGTTTCATGGACACACCTCGCTATTCGGACGGCAAGCGACCGACGCGGAATGTTACATCAGGCGATCCACCGGCTTAACCGGCTCAGATGTGGCGCACGGTGGCGTCCGTCCCGATCACGGTCGGCGCACTCGGCAGGCTCTCGAAGGCGATGCGGATGTTATCCGACCACGCGTGGCGCAGCTCGAGCAGGTACGGCGCGTCCTCCTCCAAGACATCGTAGGTTCCCCGGGCGAAGGTGTCGGCCTGGTAGACGAGGTACTCCACGGGCGGCCCCACGGTTGCGTTGCTGCGCATGGTCGAGTCCATGGACACGAGCGCGCACTTGAGCGCCGCGTCGAGGGTCGTGTCGTGGGCGATGATCCGGTCGAGAATCGGCTTGCCGTACTTGACCTCGCCGATCTGCAGGAACGGCGTCGACGCCGACGCGCGCACGAAGTTGCCTTCCGGGTAGATATGCTCGATCCCGGCCGGTCCGCCCCGAACCTGCCCACCGAGGATGAACGACGCCTCCGGCTGGAAGCCGTCGCTCGGGCGTCCCGAACGATGCTTGTGCTGCTCTTCGGCGCTGATGGCTCCGATGTACTCCGCCGCCGCGCCCAAGTCCTCCACGTTCATCAGGTTGCGCTTCGCCTCGACGCGAATGTCGCGCTCGATGGCGGCGACAACGCTTTGGGTGGTGGCCAAGTTGCCCGCCGAAAGCAGTACGAGCGTACGCTCGCCGTTCGCGCCGAAGCGGTGCATCTTGCTGTAGGTGCTGATCTGGTCGGCGCCCGCGTTGGTCCGCGAGTCGGACGCGAAGACCAGGCCCTGGTCGACGCTGATTGCCAAGCAATAGGTCATTGACACGATGTTTACTGCACTTGCCGCACGCCCGTCAAACGGACGTACGCGAGCTTCCCGGCCCGCACATTCAAACCCACGACCGAAAGTGTGGACGGGGACGTCCGTGTACTCCAGAGGGTACGCGTACCTCACAAAGCGCTCGATCACTTCGCTACGCGTGGACAGTTCCCTCCATTGACATCGGTGGCGTAGCCCGGGCACGTTCCGGGTAACCTTGCCGTTGGACGGAAACCGGTGGCCAGCGAGAACGAGTTCCCTGCTTCAGGCGATCAAGTGCGGCACCACCGGGCGAGGATGCGAGCCGCCGGTCTGCGCCCCGTCGAGATCTGGGTCCCGGACACGCGATCCGAGAGCTTCCGCGCCGAGGCACATCGTCAGTCGCTCGCAGTTGCGCAGAGTCCCCACGACGGGCTAGATCAAGCGTTCATCGATGCCGTGTCGGACGACGATTGACGGATGCGGGCGGGGACGTCCGCGCAACCTCCTCGAGCCAGCCGAGCGCGTCGCGGCAAGCGAAACGGTTGACTCCCGGTCGGCGTAGCGGCTAGGCTTCCCGAACGGTTGGGAAGGCTGCTTTCGCGGTCTGCGGGGGCCAGGTGCCCCCCCCGGCTGTTCCCTCCCCGCTCCCAACTTTCGTGACCTCATGTACCTCCTGTATCTGGACGGATCGGGATCCGTCAAAAATCCGAACGAGCGCCACTTCATCCTGGCCGGCATCGCAGTTTTCGAGCGCCAGATCTTCCACCTGATCAGGCGCACTGACCAATACGTTGAAGACCTCAAGGTCGGACCCGACGCTGAACTCCACGGAAGCGCCATGGCGAGCGCTAAGGCTCCGGCATGGAAAGGAATACCCAGACCAACGCGCGAGGCGGCAATCGAGGGGGCGCTTGACATTCTCCGTGACGCTCAGCGCGGTGTCGTCGCCTTCGCCGTCGCGGTCGAAAAGCGCGCTGTGTCGCCGGACGATCCTGTCGAATACGCATTCGAGGAGATCTGCAACCGGTTCGACCTGTTCCTGAGGCGTCTCCACTCCCGCGACGGCGACACCAACCGCGGACTGGTCGTCATGGACGAGTCCCACTACGAGGAAGTGCTCCAAGGACTCGCGGCCAGATACCGAGAACAGGGCACACGCTGGGGAGACTTGCGCAACATGGCGGAGGTCCCCCTGTTCGTCGACTCTACGGCATCGCGTCTGATCCAACTCGCCGATCTCCTCGCATGGGCCGTCTGGCGCTACTACGAGCACGCCGACGCACGCTACTTCAACAGGGTCGTCCGACGCTTCGACGCCGAAGGAGGCGTGATTCACGGGCTATGCCACCGCGCCGTCGACACAGCCGACTGCTACTGTCCGGCGTGCATGTCACGAAAGGCGCGCAACTCCGTCTACCCCCGCTCGCTGAGATCCGGCCCATAGCCTTACGTAGGCGCCCCCGGCTCGCACATTCAACCCACGACCTGAGAATGCGGACGTGGACGTCCGCGTACCGCCTAGAGCCAGCCGAGGGCCAGTGTGGCGAGGCCGAGGACCAGGAAGAAGCCGCACATGTCGGTGACCGTGGTCAGCACGGGGCCCGAGGCCACGGCGGGGTCGGCGCCGAAGCGGCGGAGCAGTAGCGGCACCGTGCCACCGATCGACACGGCGACCAAGGTGTTCAGCGCCAATGCCGTGGCCACCACCGCGGCAAGCCCAAGGCTCCCCTTCCACGCCCACGCGGCGGCGCCGAGCAGGACGCCGAGTGCTAAGCCGTTGAGGACTCCCACCTTGGCTTCCTGCCACCAGACGCGTGCCATGTCGCGGGGGCTCGCGATGCCGAGGGCGAGTTCGCGCATGCTGACGGCGACGGCTTGATTGCCCGAACAGCCGCTCATGTCCGACACGATCGGTAGGAACACCGCGAGCGCGATCACCGCCGCGAGCGTCTCCTCGAACGCGGCGATGACGCTCACCGAGATCATGTTGAGCACGATATTGATGCTGAGCCAGGACAGCCGGCGACCCGACCGCTCCCGGACCGGCATGCTGCGCAGTTCCTCGCCACGGACGATGCCGTGGGACTTCAGGTGGTCGTCGGTGGCGCGTTCGACCAGCGCGTCATCCACGTGCGACCGTTCGACAACGCCGAGCATCACGCCGAGATCGTCGGTAACGGGCAACGACAGCACCTCGGCCTCCTCCAGGCAGCCGTCCACCGTCGGGAGATCCGCGTCGGCGTTGACCGCGGTGGGCCGCGTCATCAAGCCGCCGATTTCGGCCCCCGGATCGGCCGCCACCAGGTTGCGCGTGCGCACGACGCCGAGCAGACGCCCGCCTCGCCCGACCACGTAGCAGTACTGCAACAAGTAGCGGGACAGGTCCCGCTCGCCAGAGGTGATGGTTTCGAGCACCTCCCGCGCGAGCGTCTGCGGCGGGAACGCGAGGAAATCCCGGACCATGAGACCGCCGGCGGACTCCGGCGGGAAACTCATCAGTTCCCGTGCGTCCGCCGCCGTCTCCGGGGCCAGCGCGTCGAGGATGCGGTCGAGATCGTCGTCCTCCACCTCGGCCAGCACGTCGGCCCGTTCGTGATGCGGCAGCGCGGTGACGATCGACGCCGCGTCCGCCACGGGCAGCCCCTCGATCAGGTCGGCCGCCACCTCGTCGGGCACGTCCTCGATAAACTCCGCCGCGGTCTCGGGGGTAAGCGCGACGAGCACCGCACGGCGCTCGTCCTCGTCTAAACGGAACATGGTGCGCACGACGTCCGGACCCGACAGCGTCGCCAGGTAGCCGTCGATGGCGGCGGGGTCCAAGACGATCATGTTCTGCAAGCGAGACACGGGGTCTCGCGGCGCTTCAGCCAGCCCAGTTTCCACGCTTATCACCGATAGTCCTGTCCCATCGGCCTAATTATCGTAGAGTCCGATTTCACCGTTTTGACACGCCGGAGAGCCGATGCGCGCGTCCAACCCGGCCAACAACGAACTGACCGACGCCCAGGTCGACTTCTTCCACGCCCACGGCTACCTGCACCTCCCGGCCGTGTTCACGGAACCCGAGACCGACGAACTCGCCGATGAACTCGATTGGCAGATCGCCACGTGGGCGAGCAAGGGCCCCGGCTGGAGCGGCGGCTGGCGGCGCGTGTACATGCCCGCGGACGTGGAACGCCGCTCGAAGCTCATCGCCCTGCACGACCTGCACCGCTACTCGAAGGCGTGGTGCGACGCCGTCACCCACCCCACGTTGACCGGCGCCATGGCCGACCTCATCGGGGAGAACGTCGAACTGCATCACACGACGCTCCATGCCAAGCCGCCGGAGACCGGCCACCCGTTCCCCATGCACCAGGACTGGGCGTTCTACAAGCACGCCGACGGCCGCTACGTCGACTGCCTGATCCACCTCGACGACACCGACGACGACAACGGCTGCATCCGCTTCCTCGATGGCTCCCACAAAGGTGGTGCCCTGGACCACGTCGTCACCCAGGCCGACGGGTCGCCGTGCACGCCGCACCTGCCCACCGCCGACTGGCACCTCGAGGACACCGTGCCAGTGCCCGCCAACCGCGGCGACGTGGTGGCGTTCAGCATCCACATGGTGCATGGTTCACGCATCAATCAGACGGACGCCGTGCGACGCATCGTGCGCGTCGGCTACCGCGACCCCGCCAACGAGCAGACCGCCGGCCAGTCGCTCGGACGCCCGGGTCTCATGGTGCGGGGACGACGGCCGCGTACGGAAGGACAGCCTGCGTTCTTGACAACCATCTAGGCGAATCGCCTTACAGTCAAAGCCTCAAGCGCGTTCTCGCTCCACCACCAGGGAACTCCAATGAAAGTAACGGGTATCGAGACGATCCTCCTGAACAACAATCCCCCGTACCACGGCGGGCGCACCTTCCTGTTCATCAAACTCAGCACCGACGAGGGCATCGTCGGCCTCGGCGAACGTCCGACCGGCCATACCCCCGACCTGACCTCGCAGATCGCCCTTCTGCACGACCTCGTGAACCGTTTCGTGGTCGGCAAGAGCCCGTTCGAGATCGAGCGCATCTGGCAGAGCATCTACGCCTCCAACCACGACTACCGCCATCCAAGCCTGTACGGCACCCCGGCCCTCTCGGCCATCGAAATGGCGCTTTGGGACATCGTCGGCAAGGCCACCAACCAACCGATCTACAACCTCCTCGGCGGCCCCTGCCACGACAAGCTCCGCGCCTACGCCTACATGCCGACGCAGGGCGTCTGGGAAGACCCGAAGAAGGCAGGCGACATCGCCGCCAAGCTGGTGGCGGAAGGCAACACCGCCTGCAAGATCGACCCCTTCATGCCCTACTACCCCCTGCCCCGCGACTTCCCCTTGAAGACCATCAAGCACGCCGCGAGGATCTTCGAGGCGATTCGCGACGCGGTCGGCGACGACCTCGAGATCGGCATCGGCACCCACGGCCAGTTCAGCACGGCGGGGGCGATCCGCGTCGCGAGCGTCTTCGAGCAGTTCAACCCGTTCTGGTTCGAGGAACCCGTACCCCCGGAGAACGTCGACGAGATGGCCCGGGTGGCCGCCCACACCAGCATCCCCATCGCCTCCGGCGAGCGCCTGGTGAGCATCTACGAGTTCTCGGAACTCCTGGAGAAGCAGGCCGCGCAGATCATCCAACTCGACGTCGGCCAATGCGGCGGCATCCTCGAGTCGAAGAAGATCGCCGGCATCGCGGAGGCCCACTACGCGATGATCGCCCCGCACATGTACGTGGGGCCGATCGCCGCCGCGGCCGCCGTGCAGGTGGACGCCTGCTCGCCCAACTTCCTCATCCAGGAGTACAACGGCGGCGGCCTGCACGAGGAACTGTTCACCAATCCCATCCGCTTCGCGAACGGCTTCATCGAACTCCCCACCGGCCCGGGCTTGGGTCTCGAACTCGACGAGGACGTCGTGAATCGGCAGAGGGTCGACACATGATGCGCGCGGTACTGGCCGGCATCGCACTGGCCACCGTCACGGCCGCCGCGGCTAGCGACGAGCCGCCGGTCCTTGTCGCGCTCAATGCCGAACTCGCGCGCTCGATGGAAATCTTAAGTGAACGCCCCGAGCCCCCCTACTTCCTCAGCTACGAGGTCACGGAGCAGGACTCCGCCGCCGCCTCGGCGTCCTTCGGCACGCTCACCTACAGCTACCAGCGACGCAGCCGCGTCCTCGACGTGGACCTGCGCGTCGGCGACTACGACCTCGACAATTCGCGACCCATCCGCAATGCGCGGCGACCGCGACGGACCTATACCCGCGTGCCCATCGAGGACGACGTCGATGCCATCCGCAGCGTCGTCTGGAACCAGACCGACTTAAGCTACAAGCAGGCGCTGCAGCAGTTGACGCGGGTGCGCACCGACATCGAGGTGAAGGTCGATGCCGAGGACCAGTCGGCGGACTTCTCCCGCGAACAAGCACAAAGCAGCGTGGACACGCCCGCGCACCTGGAGGTGGACCTTCCCGACTGGGAAGCCAAGGTGCGGCGCTACACCGCGCCGTTCGGCGCCTACGGCGAGATCTACCGCGCCAGCGCCAGCCTGACCGGGAGCACCGAGACCCGCTGGTTCGTCAACAGCGAGGGCGCGGCGATCCAGACCAGCGAGATCCGCTACCGCCTGTCGATCAGTGCCACGACCAAGGCCGACGACGGCATGACGCTGCCGCGCTACGAGTCGTTCTCGTCGTTCACGCTCGACGGATTGCCGGACGACGAGACGGTGCTGGCCACGGTTGACGGCATGATCGCCGACCTCAACGCGCTGCGCGACGCCCCGGTGGTCGAGCCCTACACCGGCCCCGCCATCCTCTCGGGACGGGCCAGCGGCGTCTTCTTCCACGAGATCCTCGGCCATCGCGTCGAAGGCCATCGGCAGAAGCGCGTCGACGAAGGCCAGACGTTCAAGAAGAAGATCGACGAACAGATCCTGCCAGCCGGGTTCACCGTATCGTTCGACCCCACCCGGCGCACGCTTCACGACATCGATCTCGTCGGCGCCTATGCCTACGACAACCAGGGCGTGCCCGCGCAGCGCGTCGACGTCGTGCAGGACGGCGTGTTCAAAAACTTCCTCATGTCGCGCACGCCCATCGAGGGCTTCTCCAACTCCAACGGCCACGGGCGCAAACAGACCGGCTATCAAACCGTCGCCCGGCAATCCAACCTGATCGTCGAAGTCGACGACCCGCTGACGCGCGACGAGTTGAAGGCTCGCCTGATGGCCATGCTCGAGGAGCAGGACAAGCCGTTCGGCCTCTTGTTCGAGGACATCCAGGGCGGTGTCACGACGACCGGCCGCTTCATGCCGAACGCCTTCAACGTGCAGCCGATCCTGGTCTACCGCATCTACCCGGACGGTCGCGAGGAACTCGTGCGCGGCGTCGACCTGATCGGCACGCCGCTGACGACGTTGAGCCGGGTCACCGCGGCGGACGACCAGATCGCGGTGTTCAACGGCATCTGCGGCGCCGAGTCGGGCGGCGTACCGGTCGCCGCCGCATCGCCGGCCGTGCTGGTCTCGCAGATCGAGGTGCAGAAGAAGAGCAAGTCCCAGGAACGCACGCCGATCCTGCCCCCGCCCCTCGACGAAACGCCGGATGTCGCCGATAGCGGCGGGGCCGCCGAGTGATCGCCCGGCGCCTGGCTGTCTGTGCGGCGCTGGTGGGCGTAGGCCTGCCCGCGTGGACGGACGACGATCCCGGCGGTGTCGTCATGCAGGCCATGCGCGATGAACTCGCACGGTCTGTCGACGTCCTGCAGATGGACCGCTTGGAGAAGCCCTACTTCCTGTCCTACCGCATCGACGACGTCGTATCGGCCCAGGCCGTCGCCAACTTCGGGGCGCTGACCGACAGGTCGAGTACCCGCAACCGAATCCTGTCCATCGAGGTCCGCGTTGGCAGCCCGGACCTCGACAACACCAACTTCATGCCCTCGCGCGTCGGTGGTTCCCCGGCGACACGAACCTTGACCCTCCCCCTCGACGACGACTACCGGGAACTGCGTCGACAACTGTGGCTGCACACCGACGCGGCGTACAAGTACGCACTGGAGACCATGGCCAAGAAACGGGCAGCGCTGGAAAACCGCACCCGCGAAGAACTACCGGATTTCGTGCCGGCCGAGGCGCACTTGAGCTTCGCCGACGCGGTGCCGCAACGGCCGCCGGTCGAACCCGTGGCGGACCTGGTGCGCACGCTCTCGCGTGTCTTCCGGGACTTCCCCGGCGTGCATGCCTCGCAGACGCGCGCCCGCCACGTCTTCACGCGCTCCTACTACGTCAACAGCGAAGGCACGGCATTCACCCAGGCGCGGCCATCCGTTTTCATCGAGTCCCTCGCCAAGACGCAAGCCGACGACGGCACCGTACTGCAGGACTTCGAGTGGTTCCACGCCCGGCGCTGGGAGGACCTTCCGCCCGCCGAGACGCTGGCCGAGCGCGTCCGCACGATGGCAGCAACGCTGTCCGCGCGGCGCACGGCCGAGTTCGTCGACCGCTACAGTGGGCCGGTGCTGTTCGAGGGCCAGGCGGCGGCGGAACTGTTCGCCCAGGTGCTGGCACCGAAGCTCCTGGCGGTGCGCGTGCCGGTCGCCGAGGACTCCCGCATGGAAGGCTTCACAGCGACGCTGCGCAACCCGTTCCAGGACAAGATCGGCGCACGTGTTCTGCCGCGGGGATTCAGCGTGCACGACGATCCAACTTTGGATTCGTACGCCGGCACGCCGCTCTACGGCGGCTACCGCATCGACGACGACGGCATCCCCGCCACGCCCACGGCCCTGATCGAGAACGGCGTCCTGAAGCGGTTGCTTGCCACCCGGAACCCCATCGACGGCATCGCGGGCAGCACGGGCAACCGCCGCATGATGGGCGTACCCCTGCCGAGCAACCTCCTCGTCGCCACCAACCGGGGCGTGAGCCACGAGGAAGTCGCCGAAGAGTTCAGGCTCTTGATCGAGGAACGCGGCAACGACTACGGCGTGGTGGTGCGCCGGCTGGCCAACTCGATGGCGAAACTCGACCGCTCCGACATGGCGCGAACACCGCGTGGCGAGGCCGCCGTCGACCGTCTCACGCGCGCCTACAAGGTCTACTCCGATGGTCGGGAGGAAGCGATCCGCAAGGCGGAACTGTCGGGCTTAAGCGAGTCGGACTTCCGGGACATCGTCGCCACCTCGGATACGACCACCAACTACACCCTCGGCTTCGTCCCCACCATCGCCTACAGCCTCGCGGTGACAACGGCCCAGTACGGGGCCGCCGCCACGCAACCGGCGATGTCGATCGCGGTGCCGGATCTCCTCTTCGAGGAACTGACGCTGCGCAAGCCGGTCGGCAACGTGCCGCTGCCGCCCGTGGCGTCGCATCCGTTCTTCGACTGAACGGCCTACGATGCGGATCCGGCCCACAGCAGCGGTACTCGGCGCAGCAGTGGGGACGTTGCTGAGCGCCGGTTCCGCGTTCGCCTACGAGACCGACCCGTACACCAACCGCGACGTCGACCTCGCGGACAGCCTCCCGCTCCTCGACCAAAAGATGAACGCGGCGCTCGACCGCATCGCCGCATCCTGGTCCCGCGGCGAGGACGAGTGGGCCTTCATCACGGCGGTCTACTGGGATGTCGGCGGCCTGCACTGGATCGACAAGCTCGAACGTTGGGCCATGCACTCGCCGGAGGTCGACAAGCTGCCGATCAGCCGTCGGGAGTCGATATTCGCGGAACTGCCGCTGCACGCCGCCCGCGGCGCGCGCTTCTGGGGGCTCGGCCGGACCCTGAACGTCAACGGGATCTACATCGGCACGGACAAGCTCGGCCACTTCCTCTCCCAGGGACGCAAGTTCTACTCGCGCTACCAGCGCCTCGGCAGTATCGAGCGCGCCGCCCAGCGCACGGCGACCTGGGAAGGACTGATCTGGGGACGCCTGCTGTCGGGAATCTTCTCCAACGCCGACCTGGTCGCCAACTACGAGGGCTTCCTCTTCTACAAGGGCCTGTTCCAGGACGGCGTGGTCGGCGACAAGGCGGCGATTTTCCGGTGGGAGGACGGACGGCCGGTACGCCAGCGCACGTTCTCCTGGGCCGACCACGTCAACGAGTTCTGGGACGAAACGCTGAATCCGAACGCGTATGCCGCCGCCCTGGTTCCCCACATGCAGCGGCGGATCCTGCGCCTATGCGACGACTACGAGCGCCGACCCGAGCGCTACCATGTCGGCGACCGGGACGCGTTGGACGCGCGCTACCGCCAGATCGGCATGCGCGACGGTACGGCCCCGGTGCCGTCGCGCTTTCTCGCCGAGAACTGTCCGGCTGCGCCTTGACGCGTTCCTGACGTCGCCTTGCCTAGAAGTGCGAGACGCCGCCGTCGATCGCGATGGTGTCGCCGGTGTGGTAGGAACTCTCGTCGCTCGCGAAGTACACGGCGATGCCGCGGAAATCCGTCGGCGTACCCCAGCGTCGCTGCGGGATGCGCCGCATCACCCGCGTCTGGAACACCTCGGTGGCAAACGCCCGTTCGGTCATCGCCGTCTCGATCCACCCGGGGATGATGGCATTGGCGCGGATCCCGTAGCGCGCCTGGCCAACCGCCAAGGATTGGATCAGCGCGATCACGCCGGCCTTGGTCGCCGAGTAGTGCTCGCTGCCGGCCGCGCCGAACCGCGCCGTGCCGCTGCTGGTCACCACCAGCGACCCGCCACGGCCGCTCTCCTTCATATGCTTGACCGCCTCGCGGAAGGTGAACATCACACCGTCCATGTTGACCTTGAACACGCGGTGCCACTCGTCGGGCGTCATGGCGTCGAACTGGGCACCGCCACCACCGACCCCGGCGTTGGCAAAGCACGAGTCCACGCGACCGAAGGCTTCCACGGTCTTGGCGAACGCTTCGACCACCTGGTTCTCGTCGCTGACATCGCAGCGCAGCGCCTCGACCTGGCCACCGTAGCCGAGAAGCGTCTCCTTGGCGGCGGCGTTCTTGTCTTCATTGGTGCCCCAGATGCACACGCCCGCGCCGTGCTCCGCCAAGCCCTCGGCAAACCCCAGGCCGATGCCGCCGTTACCGCCCGTGACCAGCGCCACCTTCCCCGTCAGATCGAACATCGTCGCTTCCCGTCAAAGTAAAGGGAGCAAGCATAGCCGTTTGCGGCGCCCGCGCGTCTGGCCTAGAGTTGTCAAGCGCCATGACCGACGACCAGATCTTCCGGCTTGTCCTCGTCGCCGCCATGGCGGTGTACCTACCCGTTTCCCTGTTCTACCGGATCCGGTCGCGAGCGGGCGGCGAACAACTCGACCGTCGCCAGGAAGGCCCCTTCATCCTGATTGCGGTCAGGGTGCTGGGCGCTGCCGCGACGTTGGGCGTGGTCGCATTCGTGATCGACCCCGCGTGGATGGCGTGGGCCAGCCTGTCGCTGCCCACCCCGCTGCGGTGGCTCGGTGCCGCAAGCCGCCTGACCGGGGTGGCGCTCGGCATCTGGACCTTGCGCAGTTTGGGCTCGAACCTTACGAACACCGTCGTCACCAGAAGCGAGCACACGCTCGTGACCCACGGTCCCTATCGCCACGTCCAACACCCTCTCTACGTCGCCGCCGCCCTCGCGTACGCCGGCAACGCCCTTGCCACCGCCAACTGGTTCATCGCGCTCGCGGGCATTGCGACGCTGGTCGTCGTCGTGCGGCGCACTCCCATCGAGGAGGCGAAACTCGGCGAACGCTTCGGTGACGACTACCGCAGGTACGTGACCCGCACGGGCCGCTTCATTCCACGCCGGGCCTAGCCGCAACCGGTTGTATAGAATCGACCCGGCGCCACACGAGCCCTTCGAGGAGGACGGCAATGGAGACCGCAGCAACCCAGATCAGTGACGAGGTGAAAGAACTCAATCTCGAGTCCTACGTATTGGAACTCGAGGCGGACGGTCTCACCGTCGTACCACCCGAGGTCACCGGCGTAAACGCAGAGTTCTTCGATCGCTGCACGGACGTCCTGCTCACGCAGTTCACGGCGATGACCGGCGGCTGCCCGATCTCCCTCGAAGCCGGCCCGGAAGGCGAACTGTCCTGGCCGGAACGACCGCAGAGCGGACTCGTGCCGAAGGACGCCCCGCCACCGACCCAGATGCTGATCCAGCAACTGCTGCAACTCGACCGCTGTTTCCGTGACCTCTTCGTCAATCCCGTCGTCGATGCACTGATCGACCACCTGGTTGGCGGTCGCCCGATGATGGGCGGCAAGCAGCGCCGCCTGTCGAGCACGAACTCCTTCGTCAAATGGCAGGGCGAGTTCGGCTACGGCCCGAACCTCGGCCTGCACTGCGACCAAGGCGCCAACCCCCTGCCCTGGGGCAGCCGCGCACTCACCGCCAACGCAACCTGGTGCCTGACCGAGTACACCCTCGAAGACGGCGCGCTGGCCTACGTACCGGGCTCGCATCGGTCGAACGCCCACCCGGGGCCCGGTGCCGCCAAGGCCGCGAAGCCGGTGGTATGCCCGCGCGGCTCGGTGATCGTCTGGCCGGGCTCGACCTGGCACGGCGCGTACCCGAAGCAGACACCGGGCTTGCGGCTGAACGCCGTGGCCTACTACCGCCACCAGGCCGTTCTGCCGCAGGAGAACATGAAGGTCACCATGCGGGACCAGCCGTGGGAGGACTGCGACAATCCGGCGATGATGCGCGAACTGATCGGCTTCGACGACGTCTTCCCCTACGAGGCGCAAAACCAACCCGTACCAACGCTCGTCAGCGCCGCCGCCTAGACGGCACGCGGACGTCCGGTCCGCATTTCCGCGTTGGCGACGTGTTCCATGCGGGCCGGGAGACCCGCGTACCATCAAAAACCTCCGCAATGGCGAATTTCCTACATCACGTGTAGCAGATCGCCACTTCCACCCCCTCGTCCGACCCTCGAAACTGTCCTCTTGGACAAGACGACAGGGCCACGGCCATGGGTGTGGTACGTTATGGATATGACCTCTCTGGTTCGCCACGACCGGGCGGCGGCAGAGCCGCCGCTGCTAGCGGCGGACGGTACGCCGCGACTCCCCCACGTCGCCTATGACGACGAGGGCTATCCCCACTCGGATGGCGCGCCGTTGGCCCAGAACACCCCACAGGCGGACCAAATCCACTACGCCTTTTCGGCGTTGAGGACGTTCCTCCGCAAGCACTTCCCGGACGCCTTCGCGGCGAACGACCTGCTGATCTATCCAAGACCGCACGACCTCAAGGCGTCGGTGGCGCCCGACGTGTTCGTAGCATTCGGCGCAGGCGACAAGGCACGCCTGTCCTACAAGCTCTGGGAGGGCGAGCCCGTCCCCGCCTTCGTGCTGGAGATCCTATCCGGCACGACAGCGGACAAGGACCTCGGCGAGAAGCGCGACAAGTACGCTGCCATGGGCGTCCGGGAGTACTGGGTATTCGACCCGTTCGGTTCCCGGATACCCGACCGTGTCGCCGGCTACCGACTGCGCGGTGGTCGTTACCGACCCATTTCGCCGCTACCCGAGACACACGTCCTGCCGAGCGACGTGCTTGGGCTCGAGTTCCGCGCCCATGAAAGTGAGCTGCGCATCCACGATCCGGTAACTGGGAGGGATCTGCGCGGCCACGAAGAGGCCGACGCCGGGGCGGACCGGGCCGATGCCGAGGCGGAGCGGGCCGATGCCGAGGCGGAACGCGCGAATGCACTCGCGGCCGAGAATGCCCGGCTCCGGAGGCGACTAGAGCGCTACGAGTCCGGCCAGGTGCCGTAGCGCCGGTCTCGGCCAAGATCACGGCATGAGTGGTACGTTGTTGGCATGACCTCTGCGTTTCAACACGGTCCGGACGATCCAGATCCAGGGCTGGCGGCGGACGGTACGCCACGGCTTCCGCATGTCGCCTATGACCACGAGGGCTATCCCCACTCGGACGGCGTCCGGCGTTCCGAGAACACGCGGCAGGCCGACCAGTTCTTCTACGCCTATCCGGCTTTGAAGACGTTCCTCCACGAGCGGTTCCCTAACGTATTCGTGGCGAGCGACCTGCTGATATCCGAGACCGAAGGACCTCAAGGCGTCGGTGGCACCCGGCGTGTTCGTGGCGTTCGGCGCGGGCAACCAGGCACGCCTCTGCTACAAGCTTTGGAAGGGCGAGCCTGTCCCCGCCTTCGTCCTGGACATCCTATCCGGCTCGGCGTCCGACAATAAGCTCTACGAGAGGCGCGACAAGTACGTCGGGATGGGAGTCCAGGAATACTGGATGTTCGACCCCTTCGCCGGCCGGATACGCGGACACGTCGCCGGCTACCGGCTGCACAATGGCCGATACCGCCCGATTCCGCCACTACCGAAGGCGCGCGGATACGCCAGCGAAGTGCTTGGGCTCGAGTTCCGCGCCAAGGACGGCAACCTTCGCATACACGATCCGATAGCCGCGGAGGATCTGCAAAGCCACCTCGAGGCGCACATCGACAAGCTGGCCGCGCAACGCCGTGCCGACGCCGATAGGAGACTAGCGGACGCCCTAGCCGGACAGGCCGCAGCCGAGAAAGAGAATGCCCGTCTCCGGCAGCGACTAGCGCGCTACGAGTCCAGCCAGGTCTCCTAGCGCTCCCGATCGAACACCACCCGGAAACCCACGGTCGGCGAGCGGTAGTTCGGCGATAGGTGGTTGCGGTAGTCGAATCGCGCCGTCGAGACCCCCGGCAGCAGGTAGTTGCCGCCCTTGACGACCACCGCGTAGCCGCCGCTCACGGTGGACACGCTGCGCGTCCACTCGGAGACGTTGCCGCCCAACGCCAGCACGCCTTGGGCGGACCGGTCGCTGGTGTCCGCCAAGGTGACTTGCGCGGCGCCCAAGGCCTGCTCGCCGGTGACGGGGCTCGCGCCATCGAAGCCGTTGCCCCACGGGTACAAGCGCCGACCCTGGTCGGACGCCGCGCTCTCCCACTCTTCCGCCGTCGGCAGGCGCCCGCCCGCCCACGACGCGAAGGCGTAAGCCGACCACCAGTCCACGTTCACCACCGGCAAGTCCGGCGTCTCGCTCTGGACGTCCCAGTCTGGCGGACGATGACTGTGCCCGGCCGGCTGGTTGTCCTCGGCGTGGAAGCCTGCAAGCACGAACGGGTCGCGTAGGAAAGCCGCGTACTCGCCGCGCGTGACCTCGCGCGCCGTGAAGTAGACGTCCGTCGCCACCGGCCGATCGCCACGCTCGAGGATCCGTCCGATCAAGCCGATGCGTTCCCGAGGTAACGCGGTGAGCAGGCTGGGGATGCGCGCTCCGTCCGGCACGCCCACGTCGTAGCTCCCCGGCGACACCGGCACGGCGCTAACCGCAGTCCGCCAAGGAGTCGCCGGGACCGGTGCATCGTAGGCACAACGAAACCCCAGGTACTGCGAGCGATAGTCCAGCGTCGTGTGCCGGTACAAGGCGGCGAGTGCGTACAGATCACGCGGCGCGTTGTAGGCGTTGCCGCCCATGACCCCGCCCACGGTGGGGTCGTCAAGGACGGCCCACTCGGACACGACCCCGCCCATGTCCAGGATCCCCTCCGGCGTGGCCGAGTCCGCATCCTCCCCACACGTGCGCGCCGCATTGAGCAGCGGATCAAGGTAGGGCGGCGGCCGCGCCTGGTCGAACTCGTCGCCCCACGGATACAGGTGCCCCGCCGGCCCCACCGCCGCGGCCAGCCACTCCGTCACGCGGGGCAGACGACCACCCGCAGCCTGGCAGTAGGCGTAAGCGTCGTAGAAGGTCACACCGTTGGACGGCCCCTCGAGGCGGCCGCTCACCGCGTGATCGCGCGTATTGCTCAAGTACCGCCAGTCCACCGGTTCGCTGGGCGCGGCGATCGCCATCTCCGGGTGGAACGGCTGCCAGCCGACGAACTTGTAGAAGTCGCCCTGGCGGACCTCGCACCGATCGAGCCAGAACGGTTCCGCGATGCGGACCTCGCGCCGACCCGCCGTGAACACGTGATCGAAGGACCGCAGGTACCCCAAGTGCGCCAGATTGCGCAGCAACACCGCATCAAACCGACTCCCTGCCGTCAACGACGGGTCCGGGAACGCAAAGCGCACATGCACGGTATCGAAGTCCCGCAACAGCGGGCGCAGGTTGACGCAGGCGGCGACGGTCAACAGCGCCACCACGACACCGATCCAAGGGCGGAGCGTCATGCGGCCTTCCAGTACCGGCCGACGATGCCGAGGGCGAACACGAGGGCGATCAGGCCGTACAGCAGCACTTGGCGCGTCTCGCTGCGAAAGGCAATGCTCGGCAGCACCGACTCCACGCGGACGCCACCGATGTCGACAGCGTTCTCGTCCACGGGCAGCACCATCCGCCCCGCGGCATCGAAGCCGGCGTAGACGAAGCCCGTCACGAAGTCCGTACGCTCCGGGTTGACCAGCGTCACCACGCGCCACTTGATGTCACGGGCCGCGCCGGGCTCGGATCCGGGGATGAGCACGATGCCGTCCCGGGGCAAGCCGACGCGCAAGCCCTCGTGGATCTCCGCGTGCGTGCCGAGGCGCATGGTCACGGTGGCGCGGTCATGCACCCAGGGCAGCGCGGGCTGGTCGGCATCGCGCCGCCAGAGGACGACGCCAAGCGGTTCGTGGGCGAAGAGCGCCACGGCCTGACCGCGCACGTCCGCAGCCCCCTGCAGGCGGATCCCCAGGCCGTCCAGCAATGACGCGCCTCGCGGATCCTCCATCAGGAACCGAACGCTGTGCAGCAGGCCCGTTCCCGTCGGCGTCGGCTCCGGCAGATTGGGGATGCGACCGAGCACGTCACGTTCGAAGTCGTAGCGCGGCAGCCGGGACGGCAGCCCGGCATCGGCGTCGGCCTGCACGTCCCGCATGTACGCGTACAAGGCACGCAGGAGGAGGAACAGGTCGACGTCCGACGTGAGAATGGTCTCCGCCGCCGGGGCAGCGGGGCGCGCGGCGCGGAAGCTGCGGCTACCACCCGCTGCGGATGTGCCCGTGTCGGCGGTCGCGCTGGCAGGTGGTCGACCGGCATCGTCGCTACTCTCGTCGCCCGGCCCGCCGGGCAAGTCGAAGAACTCCTGGGACGTCGCACCGGCACCGCCTCGGGCCGCGAACGCATCCGCCGGATAGTTCGCGTCCACACCGCCGGCGCGCGCCAAGGCTACGTCCTCCGGCAACGCCGCCCCCGCACCGAACGCGTCGCCCGCTTGCGCCGGACCCGTCCCCGGCTGGCCGTCCCGGCGTTCCGTACCGACCGCGATGCCATCGCCGTCCGCACGCGCGATGCCACCGACTTGGCCACCGAGGCCGATCCCGCCGGTGGGACCCAGGAAGTGCCAATGCCGCGGCCGGTGGTTGTGCGCCTTGAAGATCGACATGGTGACGTAGAACTGATCGATCGCGTAGACATCCACGCGCGTCGCCAACAAC
The DNA here is from genome assembly GCA_965203685.1 of Candidatus Azotimanducaceae bacterium. GTDB lineage: Bacteria > Pseudomonadota > Gammaproteobacteria > Pseudomonadales > Azotimanducaceae > VXYL01. The sequence goes on along the minus strand of OZ241908.1, from coordinate 754,143 downwards.
TGCGCCGGCGTCAGGCTTTTAAGGTATGCGTCGAAAGCGTTGTCGTAACGGAGTAGCTCATCGCGCGTATACGTCTCGCCGGTGTAGTAGTCGCGAATGAAGTCCGCGTGCAGTTCGATGATGGGCATGATCGAGCGCTGCGGATTGCGGTCCAGGGGCGAGGTCACGTAGTCGTGCAACTGCGCCGGGGGACTGGTGGGCAGCGCGTTCATCACGAACGAACTGGCCAATTCCCGGCTCAGCAGCACCGCGACATCCTCGGCCTGCTCCAGCTTGTCCTGCTCTTCCTCGTAGCGCGCCATGAGCGTCACCACGATCATGATGATGACGATCGCCACGCTGTTGGCCAGGATGTCGGCCAGCGCGACGCCCGCGAACGCGGGGAACATGCCGGGACGTTCCGGGGGCATGGGTCAGCGCAGCGTCTCGAGCGTGTCCGGGGCCACGGCCTGGCGGATGAACGCGGGGATGTCGCCGAGCGACACGGACTTCAGCAGTTCATCGTTGGCGATGATCCAGCCGATCGACAGCAGCCGTTCCGGCAAGACGCGCATGATGCAGTTGCGCGCCTCGGCCATGGTGCCGACGCCGTCTTCGAGAATCGCAAAGACGATCTGTTGCCGATCGGCCTGGTACACGCGCCGCACGTACGGCACGAATGGGCTGTCGGGGCGGCAGATGGCGCCCGCGGAGATCGCCTGGCCGGTCTCCACGATGCGCAACTCGGACGGAAAGGCGAGCACGACGTAGCCCTCGCCGCTCGACCCCCAGCCGACCCGGTAGAGGCCCTCTTCGGATGCGGTCTCCAGGCGTTCCACCAGGGCCGCCTGCGAGAGCAAGTTCATGAGCAGGAAGAGGACCAGGAGGAGGGCGAAGATGCCGCCGAATATCTCCACCATCGGGGCTCCGCTGGACTCCTGTTCCAGCGCCCTGGGCGATGCTATGGCGAGTCCTCCAAGCGCGCCGCGTCCAAGGGACGCGCCGCGTCCGCCGGACGCGGTGTTTCCGCCCGCACGCGGCCCTCATAGGCCACGAGCACACCGTCCTCCCAGCGCTGCAGGGCCGTTTGCAGGAGAGTGAGGAAGACGCTGAGCGACAGCGCGATCAGCGTCGTGTCGAAGGCGATCCCCAACGGGGCTATGGCCTGGCCGAGTTCCGTGGACAGGTCCGACAGGCTGCTGCGCGAACCGATGATGTTCTGGATGCCATCGGCGGCGAGCGAGATGCCGAGCACGGTGCCAATGAAACCGAGGATCGGGATCGCCCAGTTGATGTAGCGCGGCACGATGTAGAAGTCCGCGGACTTCTTCCACACCAGTTCCAGGAACTCGTTAGTGCCCGAGATCTCCCCGCCGGCGACCGCCTGGCCGTGCGCGCGGAGCAGCACGGACTCGCTGCCCTGGCGGGGCCGGTCCATCAAGCGGCCCTCGCGCCATAGCACCCAAGCCTTGTTGGCCAGCAGCAGGAGACCCCAGAAGAACAGCATCAGCGTCAGCGGCGGAATGATGCCGCGGTCGACGAATTTCGCGGTGACGTAGGACCAGGACGGCACGCGCAGGCCGACGTAGTGAATGAGCAGCACCGCGCCGACGGCCACCGTGACGCCCAGGGCGAGCGTCAATACCATGGGTGGGCCGGAGAGTGCGACGGAGAGGCGATCCGGCACCGACGCCTGACGCGCGACAGCGCCCTCGCGTCGGTTCAACAGCAGGTAGACGACGTACACCGACGGCGCCATCAACAGCAACGGGATCGACGCTTCGATCAGCACCGGCTCATCGGCGAGGGTCGGCAATAGGGCGCTGGCGGAAAGCGTGGCCGCGATCGCCAAGAGGAGTACGAGGCCGACCACCTCGGCACACCGCCCCGGCTCCGGCGCACCGTCAAGGCGCGGGAGCCAGATCGGCAGAGAGCCTAGGGCGATGCCCAACAGGCCACCAACCCACAGCGGCACCCCCACGGCCAGCGCGATGCTCGCCCCGGCAATGGCACAAAGCGCCGCGAAAGCGGCATTAAGGACGGTGTACAACATCGCGTCCAACGGGCTTAAGGTGCACGAAGCATAAGCGAACCCCGACGCCCACGGTACGCGGGCTCGGGCCCTTGCGGGCCGGGAGGCCCGCGTACCGTTTACCGCCGTTCAGTGGATTCGTTGAGAAGGACGAGCAGACGATCCGCATCTTCGTCGTCGGCGATGTAGACCACGCCGTCGTGGAGGTCGTCGCCGTGGCGCGCAATGGCATTCAAAGTGGCGCTTGCGACCACGACCGCATCCTGCTCGCTGATCAGGAGCTTGGTCCAAGTCCCAGTTTCTCGACTGCGGACCATGCACGGCATCAGCCCATCCTACCCGATACCGTGTTCCGTGGCCCCCGAGCCGGACCTCTGGGTCGATGTCGGAGTCCTAACCCACGGCTGAGCGACTATCCGGCTGGTCGTTGGACCACGTGCGCCGTCTCCAGCGACTCGCCCATATGCACTTCCACGTCGCGCACGCGCTCCTCCAAGCGATTGACACTGGACTGGATCGCCACGACGGTCTGCTCCACTTTTCGCACACGGTCACCGAGGGCGTTGAGCCGGTCGGTGAGCCCCTTGTCCATATCATTGATCTGCGTGCGAATGCCCACCGTGGACACCAAGATCATGGCCGAGATGCCAACGGCGACGGTGAGTACCGTGCCGATGACGGCGATGGTCTGCCCGTCAAGCCACGCGGGTAGGCCCGTTCCCTTTACCTCATCACCCCTCATTGCCAAACCTCTCGGGGACCCCGCCACAGAGTCCAAATAGGATACGCCCCAGACCGGTATTCTGCGACCGTTTCGGATATTTTCTCGTTGAAATTCAATAACTTAGTACACATGTGCACGAGGAGCCACCGGCTCCCATTCCAACGAGATGCGAAGACGTCGCAGTCGGCGGAACTCGGCCGCGTACCGTCATCGCCTCAAGGACATGGCCTCGCCCAGGGTGGTTAGTTCGGACGCGGCATAGAACGCGGACCACGCGCCGCTCTTTTCGAGCAACGCCTCGAGCAATCGCTCGAAGTCGACCGCGTCGTAGGCGGTGTTGTCGTTCCGGCTCACCAGCACCTCGGATGGCGCCTGGGCATCCCCCAGCGCTTGGTAGAGCACACGTCCGCCAGTGTCGGTCAGGTCTTCGTAACGGATGACCTTGCGGGCGTCGAGGTACGCGTCGTACTGCTGGAAGAACCAGTGCAAGACCGCGACTTGCCGCAGCAGCAGGTCCGGTTCGGCGTCCAAGGCGGCGCGTAGCGCATCGTCGAACTGCTCGCCCGCCGGGATGCGACCGCGTGCGACGGGCAAGTCGACCGTCTGCCAGGACGCCAGTACGGCTAGCGGGTTACGCACGATGGCCAGGCAGTCGAACCGCGGGGCCAAGTGCGCCAGCAACGCGGCGAACAGGGCGTTGTGCTTGATCAACAGGCCGAAGTCCGGTGCCAATGCGGTCGTGACCGCGATCTCGCCCTGCTCCCCGCGCCGCCTGCGCAGGCCATCGTCGCCGGCGTCCTCCTCTACACGATCATCGTCGAGTTGCCCGTCAACATGGACGGTCGGCACGATGCCCTCGGCGATCGCCCGGGCGCGGGTGCGTTCGACAAACCGCTCGATCAGTCCGCATGCGGACTCGGCATCGGCAACCGACGATGACAGATCGCGACCAATGGGCTCCGACAGGGCGACCACCCCTGGCAACTTGTCGGCGAGCCGGCAGCACAGGGAACTCCCGGAACGCGGAATGCCCGTGAGCAACCATGTCGGAGACCCTTGGTCCACTGTTTCGATACCCGCTACGCCGACTCGGCGTTGTCCGATTGGCAGGCATCATGCCACGTTGGCTTGACGGTACGTGGACGCCATGAAACGCTTGCGGTTCGCGCCGCTTGCCGTCGCTTCCCCTTCGGCAAGGGGGCAACCTCCGCATAGCCAGCACACGCGGCCCTGGTCGTCGCGCTGGACGAAATAGGACTTGCTCGTCACCGTACTTGTGGAGCTGTCAGCATCAAGCGCCGGCGTCGTCCTCGTCGTGGGGAAAAGGGCTGGCACCCCGAGTCACTGGGCCCCTGACAGCAAGGCGGTCCTTGATGACCGCAACGTCCTGTTCGACGTTACGCAGCCGCGCATCGAGCCCCTCGATCTTCGCACTCAACTCCAAGCGCACGTCCTTGATCTCGGCGGAGAGACGCTCGCGCGTTTTTTCGAGCTTCGTGGTCAAGCCATCGACCTCGCCGCGGATGCCCGAGATCTCGCCGCGGACGCCCGAGATCTCGCCACGGATGCTCGAAGTGGACGCGAACACCATGGCGCCGATGCCGACACCCACCGTGAGCACCGTGCTGACGATGGCGATCGTTTGGCCATTCAGCCATCCGGGCGGCGACAACCCGTCACGTTGGTTCATTGGCTGCCCCACCTTGGTCGGTTCGGAACACGTCCTCGAGCACTGGCGTCAGACTGCTGTCCGCGATCGGCGGATCCTCGGCTGGCTCGGCGGCATTCGTCTGTTCGAGGGCATAGCGCACGGCAACCATGAGCTGCCGGAACGAGGCCTCGTCGCTAGGCACGTTCCTGACCCGTAGCACGCCACCATACAGGTCGAACGCCTGGACGCCGACACTGCGCTTTCCCTTGTGCAGCCATCCGTCCGGCACCCGATCGTGGAAGTCGTCGCCAAAGATCACTGCGGCGAACTTGCGGTACCAAGCTGTTGAATGCTCGCGGCTCAGGTTCAGCACGGCGTGTCCTTCTTCGATATGAACATCGATCACGTCGATACGCACGGGATCGGCAGGCACCACCGACGCAACCACGCACGCCGCTGACGCCGCCACGCGCACGCGGCAGCGTCCGGAGCGCGAACCCGCATCCGCCGTCGATGCCTCCGGTTGCGGCGAGCCGGGTCCGCCCTCATGTCGTCTCTTCGCCACCGCCTGCGCCCCAAGGTCAAAACAGTCGAGTCAGCATAGCCCGTCACCGTGGTTTTGTGAAGGATCTTAAGTGATTTTTTTCTTATAAAACAGTATCTTAGTACAGAACTGTACGACAACACCGGGCTGACACTCTGGCCAACGTGCGGGCCGGGAGGCCCACGTACCCAGTCACAACCCCTCGACAAGCTTGTCGACGATCCGCTCAGCGCTCTTGCCATCCCAGAGCGGCGGAACGGTGCCGCCAGGCGGGTTCGCAAGCACGTCACCAAACGCGGCGAGGATCCGGGCCGGGTCGTTGCCCACCAACTGGTTCGTGCCCATCTCGACGGTCACAGGCCGTTCGGTGTTGTCTCGCAAGGTCAGGCAGGGCACGCCCAGGATCGTTGTCTCCTCCTGGATGCCGCCGGAGTCGGTGAGGACCACCTTGGCATTGGCCATCAGCTTCAGGAAGTCGAGATAGCCGAGCGGCGACGTGGCTGTCACGCCCGCCATCGCTGGCAACCGTCCATCGAGGCCAGCCCGCACCAAGCCCGCCTCCAGGCGTGGGTGAATTGGAATCACCAATGGCAACGTCCTCTGAACCGTCTCCATCGCGTCGACGATGCCCCTCAACACCACTGCGTCCTCGACGTTCGATGGCCGATGCAGCGTCAACACGCCGTAGTTCCCCGCATCCAAGTCCAACCGCTCGAGTACCGAGGAGTCCTCCGCCCGGTCGCGGTGCGTAAGCAGCGTATCGGCCATGACGTTGCCGACTAGGAAGATCTTGCCGGGGTCGACGCCTTCCCGGGCGAGGTTGTCGACGCCCGCCTGCTCCGTGCAGAACAGCAGGTCGCTCAACGCGTCCGTCAACACCCGGTTGATCTCCTCGGGCATGGTCCTGTCCCGGCTGCGCAGGCCCGCCTCCACGTGGACCACCGGGATGTCGAGTTTTGCCGCCACGAGGCCGCAGGCAATCGTGCTATTGACGTCGCCGACCACCAGAACCGCATCCGGCGGCCGCTCAACCACGACCTCCTCGAAGGCCGTCATGATCTCGGCCGTCTGCACGGCGTGGCTTCCGGACCCGACGCCCAAGTTGACGTCCGGCTTCGGGATCGCCAGGTCGCGAAAGAACACGTCGCTCAATGCCTGGTCGTAGTGCTGACCGGTGTGCACCAAGGTCGGTTCGATCGCATCCGTCGCAGCATAGGCCTTCATCAACGAGGCGATCTTCACAAAGTTCGGCCGGGCACCGACGACGTTCAACACTCGCAGAGGCGCGTCCCTGGTCGACATCATTCGGCCCCGTTGCCCCGCTGGGCCATCACATGCTGCACGGTTGCCGCCAGTCCGTCGCGCAGCGGCACGGGCGGCACGAACCCGGTCTCTCCAACAGCCGTCCCAAACTGCGTACTCGCGGCGAACTTTCGCACCCGTTCCGCGCTGATCGAAAACGGCCGCTTGCTCACGGACCGTGCGACATCGAAAAACCCACCGACGAGATACGCCGCCGCGTAAGGTATGCGCAGCCTGACCCGCGGCGCGCGACCCGCCTCGGCGCGAACGAGCGCGATCAGTTCATGAACCGCCAAGTCCGGCTTGTCGACATAGTTGTAGACGTGGACGCCCGGTGTGAAAGACAACGCGAACTCGATGAACGCTGCGACATTCTCGACATAGGCCAACGACTTCACGTTGCGACCCGCCCCCACCATCACGAACCGCGAGGCGGCCACTTGCGACAACAGCAGGTTCACGTTGCCACGCCCACCCTCGCCGAACACCGCCGCCGGTCTCACGACCACCAACGTGCGCTTGGCGGGATCCTCGGCCTGCCACTGTCGATACACCTGCTCCGCCGCCAACTTGCTCCGACCATACGGATTGGCCGGCTTCGGGGCCGCCCGCTCGTCCGTACACTCGGCGACGTCGCCGTAAACCGCGACGGAACTCGAAAACACGATCAACCGCACGTCGTTTCGAACAGCGACCGCGCACACCGCACGAGCACCGCCGACATTGACCTCCTCGTAGCGGCTCGTGGGCCGGACATCGTCACGGTGTTCCGCCGCGAGGTTGACGATCGCCGTACTCGGCGGCACGACCTCGCCAAACGCCGGCGAGCCGACCTCGGCAACGCAACTCTCATTCGGATAGGCCGAACTCACGCCGCGGTCGACGATCGCAAATGTGCGGCCAGCCACCTTCAACCTCGCGCACAACCGCGTCCCGATGAACCCGCTCCCGCCGACAACGACGACATCTACCATCAAGCCGCCGCCGTCTGTTCGATCACGTCGAGATAGTCCTGCGCCAACTCGTCCCGGCTGAAGTGCCCCGCGACGTAGGCGCGGCCAGCTTGACCAAGTCGCTCGCACAACGCCCGGTCCGCCGAAAGCCGAAGGACCGCATCGACAAGCTCATGCTCGTTCTCCGGCTCGATGCACACCCCGCAACCGGCGGTTTCCACGAACTCGGCTGCAAATCCGCGTACGCCAAGGACCACCGGCTTGGCCATGGCCGCAGCCTCGAAGATCTTCGACGGCATCACGCTGGTGAACGTGTCCGAAGCACGCAAGTGAACGAGGCACGCATCCGACAGTGCAATCAACCCCGGCACGCAATCCTTCGCGACATTGCCCGTGAAGACGACGTTGTCGAGACCGTCCCGTTCGGCGGTCGCCTTCAAATCGTCGAAGCAAGCGCAATCGCCGACCAGTAGAAAGACAACATCAGGCTTCTCCCGCAGGCGTGACGCCGCACGCAGCACGACCTCCAAGCCATGCGCCATGCCAATGACGCCGCAGTAGACCACCACGAAACGATCAGCGACCCCGAGTCGCTCCGCGAGCCGCGCATCCCGGTCCCTTGGCGAGAACAGCTCATCGTCGACGCCGTTCATCACCACCGCGACCCGTGTGCTATCGGCGCCGCGTTCGAGTAGTCGCTGCCGATAGCCTTCGCCAACCGTGACGATCTGACGAGCCGCCCGGTACATCGCGAGTTCCAGCCTCGCCAGCAAGCCAATGACCATCCTGGACTGGATTGCGCCAACGGCCGCGATGGATTCCGGCCACAGATCCCGAATCTCCAGGATGAACGGGATTCGCCGGATCTTCGACACGAGCACACCGGCCCAGCCGCAGAAGAACTGCGGCGACGTCGCCATGATGACGTCGCCGAGACCATGTAGGACACGTAGTTGAGCGTCCGCCGCCAAGTGCCCGCATTGGCCGCGAGAAAGGTCACCACCCGGACAACGCGGATGCCGTCCCAGTCCTCCACCTGGCGCAGGCGACAAGTCCGCAAACATCTGCACGAGGAGCCATGAGCCACTGGCTACTGCTATTCCAACGAGATGCCAAGACGTCGCAGTCGGCGGAGCTCGGCCGCATAGGACAGCCTGAGCAGTGCACACGTCACCAGGTGCGGGCGGCGGACCTCGTCGCCCGCGAAAACCACGTCGCGCGCAACCCGAAACTCCGTCGACACGCCTAGGAAAGCGAACACCCGTTCCATCGTCGCGTCGTGTTCATGGAGCAGGTCGTTGCGGCGCACGACGAGCACGCGCTCCCGGTCGAAATGACGGTAGAGCCGCTGCAACTGCAGACTGTAGAGCCCGCGACTCCGATACGCGTGCTCCCGCGTCGCCGAACGCATCCGGCGAGGGTATCCATCCCGGCCGAGTCGCCAGTGCTCGAGCAGCAATGCGAGCCACAGCGGCTTCGTCTCGCGCGCCCTTGCCTTCTGCATGTAGTACTCCGAGAGCGCGCGTTCCACCGGGTCACGCACGAGCACGATCAGCTTGAGGTCGGCGTTGTAGCGCTTCAACTCGCCGGCAACGTCCGGCAGGAACATGTAGATCGGGGTTGCCTCACCGCGAATGGTCGCGTGCGCAACGTGCTCGAAGTACTGCGATTGGCGTGAGTCAAGGTCACGGGCGCTGGTCCCGGCCACGTAGTCCGGCGCGTCGAACAGGTGCACTTCCTTCTGCGACGACATGCCGATTTCCGGGTGCTCGGCCAGGAACTGACCGAGAGCCGTGGTGCCGCACTTCTGCGCGCCGACGATCATGAAATCCACGAGCGGCTTGCTCGGTCTGCGCCTGATCGGTGGCAACGGACGCGTACCGTCCTCCCGCCAAAGGCGGTCGACATCCTCGAGCACGGCGTGGAAGCGCGCCCGCTCGACATCGAGGGAATGCGCCTCAACGGTCCTTCCGGCGCGTTCCCGCAGAGCATTGAGGTCGCTGGGTGCCATCGCCACCGCCGAGGCCACGGCATCCGCGAGCGTCGCCGCATCGTGGCCGACCAGGCAATTCTCCGCAGGCTTGCAGAAGCCGCGGTTGCCGATGCAGTCCATCGTCACGACGATACAGCCGGCTGCCATGGCCTCTAGTGCCGGCAGGTAGAAACCCTCTTCCGCGAGCGGCAGGCACACCGCGACTCGCGTATCCGCCAGCAGCGCCAGGAACTCGCCGCGGTCTATGAAGTCGAACACCACCTTGTGCGCGATGCCTTGCGCGGACAACGTCGCGGCGAGTTCGCGGCCTAAGCCGGGCGCCTTGTAGGCGACGATGGTGACCCCGGTGGTCCGGCCCTCCGGCATAGCCGCACCCGGCCGAAACGGCACCATGTCGATACCGTTCGGGATGGTCAGCGTAGGTCCCCGGGTCCGCCCGGTGGCCGCGATGGCATCGGCTACTTCCTGGCTGACGCAGATGCGCACCGCGCGCCGTGCGAGGTAGCCATAAAGCTCCGTGTCCGCGTCAGCATGCCGCACACCCTGGATGAGGTTGATGCGCGGATTCGGCAACTCGTTCAGGCAGCCCGCATCGACATAGCGCCAGTCCGTGCCGGCGACGAACAGAATGTCGCGTGGTTCGGGTCGCCAGTCCGGTGCGATGTGGCCATCGAACGGCCAGAGCCGTTGTTGTTCCTCGCGCAGCGACGCCGAAGCCGGTTCGCTGCTGAACGTGATCGCAGGGCTGTGGAGCGCATGACGGGCAACGTGGTCGACGTAGTGGGCGTGCTTCACGTGGCCGCCCGTGAAGCGCTGGTAGTCGCGATGGAACCAGACCGTACGCATAGTGTGAGTGTCAGGAATTCCGTGTGAGAACCACCGCTGGCTGAGCCGTCGCCAGCCAGCCGATTCATGCCATTGTACTGCGGCGCTCGTCGATGAGCGGCGTTGGATCCGGCCGCCATCGGCGCGCGCCACGCGCAGGGAGGGCGTAGCCATACCGAGCATGGCCCGCGGCGCACCGTGCTGTTCTTGCCTCTCGGTCGCGTTGGTCGTATAGATCGCCCGCCGGTTCGGCGCCGAGAACGCGAAGAACGGCACCACCCGGTCCCACGCCGAGCGCCACGAGCGCACGATCCCGGGATACTTCCGCCCCTAGAGCCCCGCCTCGAAGGCCTCCAGCGCGGCCGCCGCCCCGGCCTCCGGCGGCGCCTGGTAGACGACCTTCAGCGCCGACGCCAGGGGCTCGCGCCCCTTCCACGACGCGGCGCGCTAAAGCGCGTACGCCAGCGAGTGCCGGATCAGGTGCACGATGCAGGTCTGCACCACCGCCTCCGGATACACCGACTCGATTGCCTCCGGAAAGCCCGTGCCCCTGGATCTCCCACCTGTCCCGAACACGCGTCGCCATGCCGCGCGCATCGAGATCACCTTGTCGTCGAAGCTCGGCAGCCGCCGCGCGTACTTCTCGACGAGTTGCGGCTCGAACTTCCCGAGCCGGTCCCGCAGTACTTCCAGGTCCATCGTTCCGGAGTCCGTCAGAACGCGCTTGCGGTGGTTGTCGGCGTCCTCCTCGCCTTCGCGCTCGAGGTGCGCCTCCATCTCCGCGTCCAACGCGCGCTCCGCGACGGCCTTCTTCAGATCGTCGATCAGCGTGCCGCTGCGGAATACCTCCGCCGCGTCCTGGCCGGCCAGCAGTTCGTGAGCCGGCCCGAGGCCATGCGCACCGGCAACGCCACGGCTGCGACCTCGGCGACGATGGTGTTGACATCGCCCCGCCAGCTCGGCAGGTTCCGTTCATCGACGGTTCAAGACCACTCGGCGTACACCTTGTTTCTGCCCTCGGACTGTCCAACGGACCAGGACCACCTCACCAGTACGGGCCAGCGGCCCGCGCAACCCAGACGCCCGGCCAAACCCCGATGGCATCTTGCGACGGTTTGGTGTTATTTTCTTATTGACATCAAGAAGTTCCAACAAGTCTGTGCGAGGTTCGGGAGTCACATGCTACCCCTAGACCAACGAGAATCCCAAGCCGCTCCCGCCGCGCGCCCGGGTGGCCGCGCGCGGTTGCTCGGCTCCGGCCCTCCCAGCTCGGGCATCCGGCTCGGACCGTGGATTGACTACGCATGCGGGTACCCACAACCTGTCGGGCGTTCATTGAGACGGTTGCTGGCTCAGTGGCTCGCATGACGGCTGCGCACGAATACCGGTATTCCATGGTGGTGGACTGGCTAGGCAGCCATCCCTACCAGGCGGAAGTGCTGCTGTTCACGTTGGAGACGTTCGCCAACGTGCCAAGGCAGCACATGGTCGTGCAGTGCACCAGCCGTGTCACCGACGAGGTCCGTGATGCCTTTGACGCCGAGGGCTACACGGTCACCACGATCGAGCCGTATCTCGACCAGGCCTACTGCAACAAGATCGCGCAACTCGACCATCTCGTCGGCACCGATGCGTCCGGGGTTTTCCTATTTGACCTCGACATGGTGGTCGTATCGGCGCTGGACATCCCAGACCCCCAAGTCGTCTGCGGCAAGGTGGTCGATGGCGACAATCCGTCACTCGAGCGGCTAGCGCCCCTGTTCGACGCCGCTGGCGTCCCCCGACCGGCGACCGTCCCGAGCGACTGGGACGGCCGCGGCGACACCTTTGCCACCAATCTCAACGGCGGGTTCCTGTACATTCCGCGCGACCACATCGTGCCGGTGCGCAACGCGTGGCGGCGCCGGGCCGAGTTCCTGTTTGCAAGGCCGGAGCTCTTCGACCATCCGACCGTCCGCCGACACACCGACCAGATCGCCTTCGCCATGGCCTTGGCATCGCAGCGGATTCCGTTAAAGCACCTGTCGACCAACTGGAACTACCCGGGCCACAAGGATCGAGTCCCCCGCGGGTACGTGGCGGAAGAACCACTTCACGTCCTGCACTACCACGACCGTCTGGGCAAGTTCGGCCTGATCGATGCGGTTGCGTCCGATTGCCAAGCCGTTGAGAGCGCCGTCAGCCGCGTCAACGACGCGCTGGCGAAGAAAAGCGAACCATCTCGATTCTTTGACCTGCACCGCAAGCACTTGGCTCTACAGGCCATCAGCGCCGTGCCACCGATACCGGCATCGACGTTTTCCCAGGCGTTCATTGCACGAACTTGGATAGGCACAAGGAAGCGACGGCTGATCCTGCACGCCGGTACGCCCAAGACCGGCACGTCGTCCCTGCAGCACCACCTCGGCGCGCATCGGCGCGAACTCACAGCCGCCGGCTGGTGGTACCCCGCCCCCTCCGACACGCCAGAGCCAAAACACCAGCAGTTCAACAGCCTGCTGCGTCGCGGCGACCCGGCCGCGTTCGCGAAGTACGTCGAGGACGCCTTGGTGGACATGCCCGACATCGCCCACACCATCGTGATGACGACCGAGGGCATCTTCAATCACTGGTGGGACTACGGTGCCGAGTCCAAGGGCATCCTACGCACGCTAGCAGCGCTGTTCGACTTCGAACTGTGCGTGTGGTTCCGCCAGCCAGACGAGTTCGCGACAGCGGCATACGCGCAATACCTACGCAATCCGCGCCGCGAGTCCGAAAGCATGGGCAACGTCTACGGTCGCGACATCGACTTCACCGCGGCCATGGCCGACGGCTGGTTCCGCAACCACCTCGACTATCTCGGCTTCTACCGCGAGGCGCAGGCCCTGTTCGGCGCGAGCCGGGTGAAGGCTTTCCGGTTTGCCGGCGACACGGTGAACACGTTCACTCAACACTACAACGTACCGGGCATCCCGGCCCAAGCGGAGCGCCGAAACACGTCGCTAGGACACGCAGGCGTCGACCTCATGCGCATCGCCAACCGCTACGCGCTCGACGATACCGAGCAGGCCCGGGTTGTGGATCTCGTTCGGGACATCGACAGCATCATTGGAGAGCGTTCAGCGAGCTTTCACCTCAAGGACCACGAGCGAGAACTCGCCCAGCGCCTCGGGCGCATCGGCTGGCAGGCGTTGCAGCCGGCATTGCGCGGTCCGGACACGCGCGCACGGCAGCGACCGTCACTCAGGAACAAGGTGTTCGCCATCGGATTTCACGAGACGGGGACGATGTCGCTCGCCCGCGCGCTGAGACTGCTCGGATACCGCGTCGCCGGGCCTGTGGGAACGCGAAACCCGGCGATCGCCCAGCAAGCCGTCGCAATCGCCTTGGCGCTGGCCACGGATCACGACGCCTTCAACAACAACCCCTGGCCATTGCTCCACAAAACGCTCGACCTCACGTTTCCGGGGAGCCGCTTCATCCTGACCGTGCGGGACGAACAACGTTGGCTGCGCAGCGTGGTGAAGTGTTTCGGTGCCGAGGACACACCCATGCGCCGGTGGATCTACGGCGCAGGCACGCCGCGCGGGAACGAGGCCACATACCTCGCGCGGTACCGTCAACACAACGCGGAAGTCCTCGAGTACTTTGCAGAGCGCGACGACTGCCTAGTGCTGGATCTGGAACGCGGACACGCCTGGCCGGAACTCTGCGCCTTCCTCGACCTACCCGTCCCCGACAAGCCATTCCCGCGCCTCAATCCCACCTAACCCCCGAAGGTGCGCGGATGCCCGTCCTATTCGCGCCCCGGTGTGGTACGACACCGGGAGGTGAATGTTGCGGAAGCGGAGGGATCCGTCCTCCCGAAGGTCGACATGGACTTCACCGACCTGAACCTGACCGCCGGGGGAACACGTCGGTTCTGTCACGGTCACACCCGCGCAATAGCCGTCGCCTGCAGGTTTCATGGCGGAAGTTGAACGTCCGGTCCTAGGCATCAGTGTCCGGTCCAGGATCCGCTTCAACCCGATTGGGCCTGGCTCGGCTCGGCTTGGGCGGCCAAACCATCTCCATAAAGCCGCGGGAAGATGGGCGACGCGGGCTGGCGCGAAATGTCGTGGCCGACGAAGCTGATGAGCATTTGCAGGCCGGAGATGATGGGCAGGCCGGCGAGCATGACCGTGCCCGCCGTGACGGCGTCGTCCGACGTTGTCCACTGCCAAAGGCCGAACGAGAAGCCGAACACAACGGCCGCGACACCAACCGCCAGAAGCATGGACGCGACGCTGAATCCACGTAGGAAATAGCAGTACAAGACACGCTTGAAGGTGTTGCGCATGCACTTGAGCAGGAACGGCACGGCTTCGCGCCACATCCTGACGCCGCTCTTTTCGTCACCATAGACCGCCTCGATCGGCACCTCGACGACCTTCGCCATCAAGATCCCGACTCGAAACAGCAGATCGGTCTCGAAAAAGTAGCCGTTGTCGATCTTGTCGAGCGGCAAGCGCCCCAGAACCTTACGGTGGATTGCCACGAATCCGTTGGCGGGGTCGAACAAATCCCAATAGCCGGTGGACATTTTGGCGAGCAGCGACAAGACGACATTGGCCAGCAGTCGCCCCATCGGCATCCGCCGCGCGTTCTCGACGTCGTACAGGCGGTTCCCCTTGACCATGTCCGCGTCCCGGTCCTCGATAGGACGCGCGAGCTGGGGAATCCACTCCGGGAAGTGTTGCCCGTCGCCATCGAGCTTGACGACGATGTCCGCGCCTTCGTCGAGTGCGCATCGGAAGCCAACCAGCGTGGCTCCGCCGACCCCGAGGTTGGACGCATTCGAAATGACGATGACCCGCTCGTCATCGACGACGCGACGGACCAGTTCGCCGCTGCCCTCAGGACAACAGTCGTCGACGACGATGACCGTGGCCACCGAACGGTCGATCCGTTGGAGCACGTCGACAATGAAGCGGCTAACGTTGAATGCCGGGATGACCACCGCAACGAGCGGCTCTTGAACGCCATTCGGTTTCACGGGGCCGTCCGCGATTCACCAGCGACGTAGACGTCCAGCCGTTTGTTTGAGAGTACCAAGTCGGCATTCCCGGCTTCTACGGCTCGTTTCGCTGCAGGTTGTCCGTACCCCGCCATGTTTCGGACGACCAGGACGCTGCCCGGTTCCCCTAACAACCGTTCGGCATCGGTCTCCGAGCGCAGTCGCGAAACGGTGGCGCGAGGATGGCCAGCCTCGTCGAGGAGCATGATGAGCACCCGGTTCTTGAAATAGCCGATCTCTCCACCCGAGTAGCTCTCGGCCAACCAGTCGACCAGCGCGACGACTTCGGGCGTACGCGTGTCATTCGTGCGCTTCGGCGTTTGCCACTGCCCTGCGGTCGCCCACAGCGCCGCCACTGCAACGCCCCCAGCCAAGGCAGCGCGTGCCTTGTCGAACGGCACGATCCGTCGGACGAAGGGAACGACGGCCATGACGACGTGAAACCAGAAGATCCCGTAAACCGGCAACGCATACCGCGTTGGAATCTGACCGGTCGAGATCCACAAGATGGAGAACAGGGACACGAGCGCCAAGTGCGCCGCGAAGTACAGCCTGTCGAGGGCAAGCGGTTTGCGGAAGTACGACCAGGCGAAAAGCGCAACGACACCGATCGATACGGGCGACAAGCTCAGGACGGCGCCAGAGCCGAATTCGACAGGAAATGCAGCCCAACGGGCGACTCTCTCCGGGAGGAGAAAGTCGACGAGCGCGGCCAGATAGGTCAGAATCGCGAAGATGAATGCGCCCATCGGGCCCATTTCCCGCCCGGCCAGCGGAATCCCACCTGCCGGTGCCGCATCTAGGAAATAACGGCGCGCGAAGTTCCTGAACGCGGAGTTCTGATCCAGCACGTCCACCGCCGCCAGGTCGAATGCGACAATGCCGACCATCGCCAGGACGGGTAAGCCGGCCAGCCACCAACGCCGGTTCATGCCAAAGTACACGAGCACAACAGCGTAGAGGCCGAGCGCCTCCTTGCGCACTAGTGCCGGGAGCAGGAGCACAAGACAGAACAGGAAACACCGGACGCTTGGCCGGACGGGTTCATCCACCAGCCGCTGCGTCGACACAAGAGCGGCCATCGCGACCAGCGCATACAGCAGATTGGGCTGGACATGCTGCTGGAAATGGATCACGAGGGGGGAGAAGAGGATGATCGAGCAGTAGACGAACGCTTGACAGGGCGTCTCGAAACGCGAACGGAACAGGACCACCGCGAGCCAGGCGTATCCCGCCCAACACAGGCTGTTGAACAGCCCGTACACGAAATAGTCCACGCCGAAAGTCGCCGTCAGTCCAGCCAGTACGGCTGGGTAACCTGGCAAGACAGACGGAAACCCCTCCATCAGCCAACTGTACGGTCGGCCGAGAGTGAGATTCCGCGCGTGCGTCATGTACTGCGCGAAGTCCCCGCCGACACCCTGGTAGTCCCCGAGTACGAACACCGCGGAGACTGCAAGGAACGAGGCAGCCGGCAGCGCGACCGCCAATGTCCAAGAAAGCCGAGGCGGCGTCCGCATACGCAACCCAAGAGACACGCTCGACCTATGGTAGCCGATCATTGGATTCCACAGACCTCCCGTATGGTCGCCAGCGTCGCTATGCCTGTCCCTCCGTCCCCGCCGGGGCGTCCAGTGCCGACTAGGGTTCTACAGTATCGACAATGCGGAGTCGGCACCGAGCAGCCGTCTGTGAATCGGTCGCGTCTGTTCGCCCGCGAGCAAGTCGAACCCGCTGCCGATGTCTACGGCAACCGCACCACGTTCCCTTGCCCAATGGCAATAGAACTCCGACCACACCCCCGCACCAACGAGACACAAAACGCCCCTGAGGTCGGTTTGGAGTCGGTGTTTCACATGCTCCAGGAACTCGGGTTCCGCGCCGCCGCGAAATCGTCCCGTCTCGATCAGCACAACGGGCTTGCAGTACCTCCTTGCGATTGCCTCCGCGACAGCCGCACGGCTGGTGATGCAGACGACCGCCCTGGCCGGTTCGACAAGATCCGCAAGGCATTGCAGAACGCCAAAATACAGGTGTGCGGACGCAACGACCTTGCCTGACAGCGCCCCTTGTCGTGCGAGCCCCAGCATGGTGTGGATCGAGCGGAACATCCCCACGCCGCCCCGTAGGTCCTTGCTGATGACCGATAGCACATCCGTCACATCTCGCCGTGGACCGACGTCGATTCCCCTCACGCCTACGACGTCCGCCGAGGCGATGCTCTGACGCATCAGATCCTTAAGCCTCGACTCCCACGCTTCGGACAGGCGGAACGTGTCGAGGTGGGTGTCCACGACACGTCGGAGGAGATACGCGTCTAGGTTCGGGGTGTGGTCGCTGTGCTGCAGCAGATGCACTTCACCGTCGCCGATACGGATCACGGACATCGGCAGCCGCTCGCGAAGCGTCTCCGCGATACGGGCGGTGTGAGCCTTCCAGCGGCCCGGTTCTACATTTACGCCGCATCGGGCATAGGCCTTCGCCACCCAACCTTGGTCAAGGTATTCGGGGTGGCCTATCACTGCTGACCGGACACGGTCGACTTCCACTTCGAGCTCGTGATCGGTCTTCTTCAAGATGCCTCCGCACGTAAGCGTGGTGGCACGCCCAGCACATCGAATCATCCTACCGCGAGACCACCGTGCACGAATTACGATCGTACTGTCCAAAGAGAACATGATCGTGGAGGCAGCCCGCCATTACGACATGCTGCGGCTTGTATGCTTGCCCGTCTGTCCGATTCCGTGATACGGCTACGCCGTTGAACTTACTACGAGGAGACCCGCGCGTTCAGCGTGGCACTGGCGAACAATGCCGCTTCGTCTCGCTCAGAGGCAGCTTAGCCCATGTGCCGGAGCGGTTGCGAGCCACGCCAAAGCTCCGAACCTGCTCGAGACCCTCACCGCCTAGGCCGTCACCGAGCAACCAAGAGCGCGTCCGTTCGCGTCTCGGCGATGCGCGGAATCGCGATCCTGGGCGCGCCGTTGCGCATTCAATCCGTGCCGGTCACCTCCTCGCGTGGCGGCGCCAAGCTCAAACGCCAGCCGCGCCAGAAACTGGTCAGCGGCTCGTCCACCGCCGTGACCTGACCTGGCGTTGCAAACCCGGCCGGCCCGAATCCGACCGCGTTCACCGCATGGACCCTCACGACGTAGTCGACGCCGTCGGCGAGGCCGACGATGGTGCAGCCGCCAGCGTCGGGGCTCGCCGTGCAGCCGATCGGTTCGCTGGCGTCCGATGGTGTGGCAATGACGCGGTAACGGGTGATGGGGCCGCCGGCGAGGTCGGTGGGAACGGAATCCCAGGTGACTACGAGGGACGAGCCGTCACGCATGACGGCTATGTTGGTCGGCGAAGCCGTCGGCGCCACGGCGGCGTGAAGGACGTATGGGCCGACACCCGTGAATCCACCGGACCCGCTCACGGTGATGTAGTAGACACCGGCATCGAGGCGTCGCCGGATGATGAAGTTGCCCGCAGTGCCGCTGCCCAGATCCGCCGCCAATCGCCGCACGCCCGCACCCGCGAGAAGGCCGCGCGTGCTGGTGGGCCCCGTCGTGAAGATCGAAACGTCGGTGGCCTCGGCGATTGCCAGGCGGAAGACGTCCTCGTCGTCGATCGTCGAGAGAGAGCCTGCCACAAGACCTCCCAGGGCCGATGCCGTTGCGGTCCCCGGCCGATCACCGTGGTCGTCGAGAAAGCCCACGAATACGCCACGTTCTTCAAGCGCTGGCAGATCGGTGCCCTGCGCAGTCTGGTCCAGCGGATTGTTCGACAGGACGACCTTGTCTCCCTGCCCCAATCCCGCGTTGGCCGCCAGCGGAGCAATGTCCGAGATGGCGTTGCCTTCGAGGTCCAACTCGACGAGCTTGGTGAGCCGCGACAACGCTTGGACGTCTTCAATCCTGTTTTCGCGCAGCGTCAAACGGCGCAAGTTGACAGCGCCCTCGAGCCCGGCGAGGTTCGAAATTCGCGCGTTCGAGGCCTCGAACATATGCAAGGACGCCAAGTCCCCCGTGGTCACCGACGTACCGGCTGCCGCGCTGAAGAAAAGCGCGATCTGGGCGCGCAGGGCATCGTCCGGGATGCGGGCCGGCTCGTCGACGACGGCATGGATGACATACGTCCCCAGCGAATCGCCGTCTCCGTCCACCTCGACGTAGTAACTCCCAGGTGCCAGCGTGGTGCGGAAGAAGATGTTGCCGTCCGCCCCACGGTAGTCTTGGACCGCCAACCGGACGTTGTTGGCATCGAAGAGCCTGCCGGAAAGGTTCGCGTCGCCGATGGTGAAGACCGCCACGTCCGTCTCGGCAGCCACGTTCAGCCGAAACAGGTCGCGGTCGGATTCGTGGTGGATCGAGCCCGCGCTGTTTCGGCCGAGGTCCAGCAAGGTCGCCGTTGAACGATGGCTGCCATGCTCGTCTGCGAACACCACGGATACGCGTTTAGCGGCCAGGGCCGGCAACTGTTCGTTGAGCCCTGTGCGGGACAACGGGTTCCGTTGCAGGAAGACCCGGTCGCCTTCACCGAGGCCCGCGTTCATGATCAGCGGGCCCAAGTCCGTAATGGCGTTGGCCGCAAGGCGCAACTCCTTGAGCGCCCGCAGGCCCGACAGCGGTCCGATATCTGCGACCCTGTTGTGGTCGAGGTCGACATGCGTCAGGTTGACCGCCATCTCGAGGCCGGAAAGGTTGGCGATGCCACGCCCGGCTGCCTGGAGGGACGTCAATGCCGCAAGGTCGACCGCGGTGATCTCCGCTTCGGGTGGCCTGTTCAACGCGTCCGCAACGACCGCACGCAGGTTCACGTCCGGCAGGACGGCCGCGTTCGGATCCTCGTAGGCTGCAATCACGTAAGCGCCGCGAGCGGACTCGGCGTCGGCGCCGCGGACCTGGACAAAGTAGTCCCCCGCCTCCAGCGACCGCGCAATCAAGAACCCCGTCCGGTCGTCCGTTCTGGCATCGGCCACCAGCTCACGTCCTGCGGCATCGTAGAGCACGCCAACCGTCTCCACGCTTCCGGTCGTGTAGACGACCACGTCGGTCGGCGAAGGGATCCGCAACCGAAAGACGTCCTGGTCGCGCGTCGGATAGATGGCACCGGTCGCCGAACCACCCAGCATCAGCGTGCTCCCGGTGGCGCGATTGTTGCCGTGGTCATCCGCGTACCCGACGAAGACGCCCCGGCCCTCTAACGCCGGGATCGCGACACTCACCGAGTCCTCGGAGAGCGGATTGCGGCCCAGGAAGATCTGGTCGCCAGCGTCGATGCCGGGATTGGCAACCAAAGGCGCCAAATCCGTGACCGCGTTGCGTTCGAGGTCTAGGTGAACCAGGCCAATGAGGCTCGAGAGCTCCGTGATGTCCTGGAGCCTCGTCCAGTCGAGCCTCAAATCGGTCAGGTTGACGGCGAACTCTAACCCGCCAAGGTCGCGGATTTCCCGGCCTCCGGCGTCCAGCGTGCCTGTTAGGGTCGCCAACTCCGACGCGGTGAAGCCATCGCTGGCCGCATCGCCCAATGCCTCGGCCACGCGCGCCCGGAGGTTGCCATCCGGGAAAGCCACCTCCACACCTTCGATGGCGTGGATCGTGTATGGTCCCCGAGCGCCGGTCACACGGATGTAGTACGTCCCGGGCTGGAGATGCCGGCGGATCAGGAAGTTGTCGAGCGCGCCACTGCCGGAGTCCGAAGCCAACGTCCGCGGGAACCCGGTCTGCAAATGGCCTTGCGTGTCCGCGCCCGTCGTGAAGACCGCCACTTCGGCCGTGGACGACACCTCGAATCCGAAGTAATCGACGTCCGTATCGCTGTCGATGCCGCCCCGCAGCGCGGCGCCGAGGTCCAAATCCGTCGCAGTCGCGACGGTGCCGCCGTGATCGTCGAGGTAGCCGACGAATACGCCCCTCGACTCGAGCTCCGGTATCAGCTCCGCCATCGATGCTGTGCTGAGCGGGTTTCCACCGAGGAACACCACGTCGCCGGATCCGATTCCCTCGTTCGCGGTCAGCGGCGCGATGTCGGTCACCGCGTTGTCGTCTAGCTCAATCCGCTTGAGGCGATGCAAGCTCGCGAGTGGCCCGATGTCGCCGATCCGATTGTCGCGGAGATCCAATCGTTCCAAGTTGACGGCGTACTCGAGGCCCGTGAGTTCGAGAACATCGTAGGCGGCCCCGGAGGCGTCCAGCGAAACCAAACGCTCCACGTCCAAGCGCCGTATCGCATAGCCCGGCTGCACGCCGAGCGCCTTCTCGACGGCCGCGCGGAGATTGAGGTCAACGATGTGAACTTCGCCGCTCGGACCCGTTTCCGCCCGTGCCCCGGTTGCCGCCACGCCGAGCAGAAGCGGAGCGCACAAGAGCGACCGGCGGACGACGCTGCCGACGAGCGTCAGCAACGCTGCGCTCATACCTTTATGTCCCCGACGCGCGTGTCCGTCGGGCTCGCGGTCAGGGGCACGATCACGAGTTCAGGACGTCTATCCGCGAAACAAAACAGTGCCCGTTGTGCTTGCGGGTGTCGTCCACCCAGACCCGTACGCGGCGCCCAGTGACGAACGCCAACTGTGCCGAGTCGTACATGCGCAACGCGTCCGCCTTGGTGGCGTGCTCCCCCGTGCAACTGAACGTCACCCATTTGCCGCCAACGGGGCAGTCCAGGCCGCTTTCGGACGGTGACACGTCCAGCGCAGCCATGCAGCCGCCAAAGGCATCCGCTGCCGCCAAGGTCCGGGTGATGCGCGCTTCGAAGCTCTCCGTCGTGGCTTGCGATAGCGGCATCGGTGCGGCCATCAGCGCCAAGGCGGCCATGTACCTACCAGCTCGTCGAATCGCAGTGGTCATCGTGTCTCCCTACCGTTCGCTCAATGTGACCGGAGTTCGTTCCACTCGGATCGGTCACGAACTGTACGTCTGTCGTGTGCGCTGCAACAACAGGCCACCCAAAGCGCAACGTAACAAAGACGCACCGCTAAGCCAAGCGCCGTCCAGCCCATCGAAAACCCGCACGTGCCAACGCCTGTTGGGAGCCAGCGCCCAGTCTGCCCAGCACAACAAAAGGCCCGGTTCCCCATCGGGAAACCGGGCCATTAAAGAGTGGTCCCTCGTCAGGACGTGATGGCTTGCGCCGGTCTACGGCTCCGTCGAGGTTACGTAAGTGTTGTTGACCAGCACGCCATTGGTACGGGTGAGAACCTGGACGGTGACGTGGGCGGTGGAGAGCACTTCGCACGACAAGCGCCCGGTCCAGCTTTCGCCCGGCATCATACCCAACGCCGTCGCGATATCCTCTTGGTCCCAACGGACCGAGGCACCCGCGGCGATCATCGCGCCGCCTTCACCGAACGTGCTCTCGCCCATGCCATCCGTGCAGTCGAGGAACACGTTGCAGCCAGCGTCGGCGTCGTTCTCGCACTTGACGCGGACGTTGCTCTCGTCCGTCGACGTCAGCGGAGCGATCGCGTACGCCTTGAGCGTCGAGGCCATGATGCCATGCAGCGTGAGCGTCGCCTTCTGTGCCATGGCACTACGGTTCTTGTTGCTGGGGACGGCGAACTCGCTGCTTGCACCGATGGTGAAGGTCGTACGGTGCTTCAACTCATCCTCGCCGTTCGGCTGATAGTACACGGTGTATGTGCCACCGAGCGGCAAGGTGTCGGCCGCTGTCCCCGCACCCCTCTCGAACGGCTCGGTGCCATCGGCTGCCTTGTTGTCGTTGGCGTCCACATAGACGACATCGCCATCACGCAGTCCTTCCGACGTGACGCTCACGGTCAGGTTGCCGCGAAGCGCGCCGCCCGTGAAGTCCGTGAGCACATTGCCCTCGGCGTCCATGACTTCGCTGCCGAAATCGCTGGACGTCGAGACGGTCGCGATCCGAACCCGTTGTGGGTCGAGCGCCTTGCCCGTGCCGTCAACGAGCTTCTTCCGCATGTCGGCCGGTGCGAGGGAGATGTTCCCACCGCCGGGCGACACCGAGACCCCGGTGAGGACCTTGTGCACGTTGACCAACGGACAGGCGACCGTCGTCGTCGCGTCTTCGGGCTTGTAGGCCCCGCACTCGGTCTTCGTGTCGAGGTCGCGATCAATCGCCGTACCGCCACCGCCGCCGCGCGTTGCTTGCGTGACCGCGGTCCGCACCCAGACCTTCTTGCCGGGCCCGGTCATCGTGGGGGCAGTCAGGCCGCTTGCGTTCAGTTCGGGCATCACAAACACGATCTTCCGCGTCGTGACCGCGGCGTCGTACGTGTCAGGCGTCGCCGGATCAGAGTCCGCGTCGGTAGCCGTGGGAGTGGCCAGACTGGGGATTTCCGTTGGGACCTTGAACGTGTAGGTCACAGAAGACGACCCTTTGGCGCCACCTTCCTTGACGGTTACGCTCGCTTCGGTCGCCGCTTCGTAGAAACGGAGCTTCGTCAAGTCGTCTTCGTTGTCGTCGGTGCCGCCCGTGGTAGCGTCGTCTCCGAGATCCGCACCCCAAGTACCCCACATGATGTCGTAGATGGAAGCCGACCTGGCGAACTTGGCGTTCACCAACGTGTAGGTCACGTCGAACTCCGTGTTGGCGGCTATGGTCGCCGATCCGGTAAAGATCAGCTTCGCCTTCGGCGTGAAAGTGTCGTCCTCGAACGGCAGGAACTCAAGCTCGACATCGCTGCCGGGCCCGAACAGTTCCTCCGCGACGGTGACGACTTCGCTGTCCTGCATGAAAGCCTGGCCGAGCGCCCCGGTCGCCAGAAGGCTCGCGGCGAGCGCCAGAGTCGCGTTTCTCAGTTTGGTCATCTCTCTTTCTCTCCATTCAAGATGATTTTTGCCCTGCCCCTCCCTGCCGCTCGCCCTACGGGACGACCTTCCAAAGAAGGAACGTGGCGAACCCTACCCCCTGAAGTCCGGGCTGTCAAAGCCTTTTTTGCAGGAGTCGCGCTGCCGGGCGAGGTCGCCGCCCGCCACTGGAAGCCGCCGACGATCGCCAGATCGAAACAGCCTCGTCGTTGCGGGCCGGTGCATGCCGAGTCGGTTGTACAAAATGTCCCTCATCAACGTCCTGCCCCCGCAGAGCATAAGTCGAATCATAGGCGGCGTCCGCACGGTGTCAAGCCCGTTTCGCGGCTTCTCGTGCGAGCGCGTGATGCGACCGCCAACTCGTACCGCTAGTTCCCGTCCCGATCGACCGCAAGATGTCATTCCATCATCTCAGCATGCAGTTCCAACTGGTCCCTGATCCGCTCCGTGAGCTCCCACCCTTCCTCGTGGTCCACCACGACGTACGGTATGACCATGACCATCAGTTCGGTGCGGTCTTCCTGGTAGGAGTCGCTGCGAAACAGGCGGCCGAGCACCGGCACCTTGGCAATGCCCGGTACGCCGATGTCGCCACCGCTCCGGGTGCCGGAGATAAGGCCTCCCAGTAGCAGCGCGCCGCCGTCCTGCAGCGTCAGACTCGTCGCGAAGTGACGGTTCAGGATCGTCGGGTTGCCGTCTAGGCTGGTGACCGCCGTCGGGCGCGCCTCGCTGACGGACTGCGAGATCTCCAAGTCCACGCGACCACTGGCCTGAACGACGGGCGTAAGCTGCAGTTGCACGCCGGTCTTGCGGTACGTGACCTCCTGAAGGAAGTTGGTGCCGCCGCCCGTCTGCGTGCCGCTGTCCGCCACCTGGGAGATCAGGGGAATCTCGTTGCCAACCTCGATCGTTGCCGTTTGGCCGCTCTTCACCAGAACGCGCGGTCGGGAACGGATCACCACGCGGCTGTCCTCGTAGAAGAGACCTAGGAGCGCCCGGGTCTCGCCGCGCCGGTCGAACGTTGCGGAAAGGCCGCTGGCCCTCACACCCAACGTGCCCCGCGTGCCGCCGGTAATACCGTAGCGGTCCAACGCCGCCTTGAGCACGAAATCGAAACCCGAGTTCTGGATGTCCGACAGCGTCACCTCGGCCATGATGACTTCGATCAGCACGGACGGGATGGGCTGGTCGAGGACCTCGATGACCGACAGGATCTCCGCCCACTCCTTGCCGGAGCCACGGAACAGGAGAACGTTACGGTTCTCGTCCACGACGATCCCTCCCACCGAGGTAACACCCGTTTCCGTACGGCCGACGTCCGAAGTCTGGGCGGCACGCATGCCAGATGCGCCAGCCGCCCCGCCCGTCGGTTCGCGGCGGCGGTCACGGCCGCCGAGCATGAGGTTGAGCGTGCCCGTGAGTGCAGCCGCTTGGGTATTGCGCACTTCGTAGGTGAACCACGCGTCTTCAATGGCGTCCTGCCGGGCGGCGTCGAGGATCTCGGCCCATTCCTCGACGTGCGCCAGGGTCGCCCGATCCGCGGCGAAGACAACGACCTTGTTGATATGTTCGATGGGAAGCAGCACGACGCTGATATCCACAGCGTAGCCTTCCGCTCTCAGCACCCTGTTCAACTCCTCCACGAGCAGGTCCGCTTCGATGAAGGCGGGCGCCAGGATGGCGCCCTGTCGGCTGCGCAGGAGCGGCTGGTCGAGCGCCTCGACGATCGCGAGTGCCTGTTCGATCAAGGCGCGCCGGCCAACCAGGAGCATGCCGCCCCGGTCGCGGTTGTTGTCCACCGTTAAGTCCTGGCCGACGAAAGCGTCTTCGACGATATTTTCGATGGCGCGGCCGTCCGTAACCCGCAGGGGCACGAAGTGGAAGATCGTCCGGTGCGAGTCGGGGACATCGGGCAGTGCGCGGCCGCCGCTGGTCACGAGCGGGACGCCGGCGGTGCCGTCCGCACGGCGGGCAAAGGTCACCACGCCGTTCTCTTCGCGCAATGCCACGCCGTACTCGCTGAGCACGTTGCGGGCGACGTGGAACAACTGCCGGGGCGGAATCGGTTCGGTCAACCGCAACGTGACCGACTCATCGGTCTCTCTCAGCTCCGGGGCGATCACGAAGGACATGCCAAGCTGCTCGGCGAAGACCTCGTCGATGAAGGTGACGAGGGGCAGGTCGTTGAAGCTCATCTCGATCGGCGGGCCGGTCAGTTTTTCGCCTAAGCGATCCGCTGCGCCCTCCGCCAGAGATTGCTGGAGGACCACGCCGGGCGGCCTCGCGGTCTGCAGCGCCGTGCGCGGCTCGTCGGTCTCCACCGGGAGAGACGCCGGGGCACTCTCGCGAGCCGGGCGGAGGGGCTCTGGCAAGGGATCCACCGTGATCTGCGTACAGGCAGCGACCAGTAGCGGCAGGAGGATCGCGCTGCGCCGGCTGCGGCCTGTCAGCGATCCGCGCTTGCTTGACGGACGATTGTCGCGGTCTTTACTCATTGGGCCTCCTTGCCAGCGTACGCCGCGGGTCGCGGGAACAGTTCCAGCACCTCCACGGCGCCGCCGTCCGACCCACGCAACGTGATGCTGTGGCCGGCCACCGCGTCCAGGATCCGGCCGTCCGGTACAGCGTCACCTACGGCGAGGCGCGCGACCGTTCCCTCCGCCGTGGTCAATAGGACGGTGTTGGCGTCGGCTTCTACAACCAGGCCGACGTAGCCTAGTGCTTTCAGCGCGGGGTTCAAGCCCGGTCTGCGGCCTTGACGCTGCGCCTCTTCGTCGGCGATGCGGGCGTTGATTTCGCGCAGCGACATGCCCCAGCGGTTGACGTCCAGGAAGGCGGTGAGGTCTTCTGGGGGTGGATTCTCAGGCCTGTCGGTGAACGGGCGCTCGGCGGTGGCGGCCGCGGCGGCCGGGTTGGGGATCGGGAGGAGCCACGCGAGGACGACCAGGGCTGCGGCGGTGGCGACGAAGCTGATCGACAGGCGCCGGTGGGCGTGGAGCCAGGGGAGGAGTTGCGTTGGTTCTTGGGTCGTCATGGGCTACTTCATCGTGCGGTGACGGCTTTAAGGCGGGCCGGGAGGCCCGCGCACCACAGGTTGGGGCTTGCTTTGATCATGCGGCGGCGGGTTCGGTTCCGCAGGCTTCGGCGGTGAGGCCGATGTAGTACGCGGAGACGATGAAGGTGACGACGGCGTTGCGGTCATTGAGTAGAAGGCTGTCGGCGACGAGTTTCCGGTCGTAGGTCGCCAGGGCGTACAGCAGGCGGAGTTCGTCACCGCCGCGGTAAGTGCTCCGGAAACGGGCCTGCACCTGGCAGACGCCTGGGAGGTCTGGCACAGTGCGGGTGAGGCCCGCGCGAATGCGCGTATTTCTTAAGTTGAGACGGTCCGCGACTTCGCGTAGCGCCTGCTGGAGTTGCGCTTGGGCCAGGCCCTCGGTTTCGGCTTGCCAGAAACGCGCGGCTAGTGTGCTATGGATGGCTTGCTCGGCGGCAAGCAACTCGGGCCAGTCCGTGCGCGCAAGCGCGGTTTGCGCGCCGGCGAGCAGTCGGGTTTCCTCGGCGTAGGCAGTGGCGGCGGCGGAGAGACGGTCGGATTGGGCGGTTAGGCCGAGGACGAGCAGGAGGCCGGCGATCAGCCATACGCCGAGGCGCAGGCGCGGGCTGCGCTCGAGTTCGGTGCGCATGCGGGCGAGGGCTTGGCGCCAGGCGTTCATGGCTGCACCTCAAGGGTGATCTCCAGGCGGTCGGCGTCGCGGGCCAGTTCTGTGCGCACCTGGCTGAAGAGCGGTTCGGCCTCCAGGCTCTCGATGTAGGCGATGGGGTCCAGATCGGGATCCTCCACCACCAC
Source organism: Candidatus Azotimanducaceae bacterium (assembly GCA_965203685.1). Lineage (GTDB taxonomy): Bacteria > Pseudomonadota > Gammaproteobacteria > Pseudomonadales > Azotimanducaceae > VXYL01. The sequence goes on along the minus strand of OZ241908.1, from coordinate 726,478 downwards.
GGTGAGTTCGCGTTGCTGGTAGCTCCACTGCTCGAAGGTGGCGTCGGCGTTGGGGATGGCCCCGTCGACGACGCTCATCAGGTAGGCTTGCGACGGTTCGGCGAGGTAGGCCGCGAGTCCCTCGTTGAGTTGGCGCAGGCGTAGGAATTCCGCGCGTTCGGCGAGCAGGGGGCCTAGTTCGGTTTCGAGGCGAGTCAATTCGGTGGCCGCGGCATCGGCCTCCCAGTACGCGTGCCAGATGCGGGCTTCGAACCACACGGCGGCAAGTAGAAGGACGAACACGGCCGCAGTGACGAGGGTCTTTTCGTTGGTGGCCAGCCAGTCCGCCGGATTGATCGGCGTGGCCCAAGGGTCGACTTTCAAGGTTGGAGGCGACGCGATGGCCTCGACTTCGGGGGCGGATTCGCCGTGGGCTATTAGGAAGTCGTACAGGACCGCTTGGGTTGGCTCTTCCGCGGACCAGAAGGAGTCGCGCAGGACGCCGTCGCGCCAGTGCTGGAGGTCGAAGCCGTGCCGGCAGGCCTGCACGAACGTGCCATCCGACTGGCGCGCCAGAAAGAGGGTCTCCGGAACCTCGCGCTGAGCATCCGGTTGCGCGCCCGGGCCGCCGTTCGCCTGGGCCACGGCATCGGCGTTCCACAGCCAGACCATGGCGGTGCCGCGCGACCACACGCAGTGGTGGCCGGTGTGCTCGAACGGGCTCCACACGGGGATGCGCAGTTCCATCGCGGCACGGCGACGGTTCTTGGGGACGTTGGAGAAATCCTCGCACCTGTAAAGGCACAGGCCACGACCGACGATCCAGTTGGCGTGAAGGGATTGGCCCGACAGCCGTTCCACGCCCGCCGCGGTCTGGATGACGTTGACGTGGTTTGAAAACCGCCGGCGCAATGCGGCCAGGCCGTTTCCCAAGGTGTCTTGAATCGTCATCGTACCGGTGCCGTGTGCGGATCGTCCTTCAACGCGGAGGCGCTTCATCCCTGCGAGGCGTTAACTGGAAGCCGGTTGGGGGAGTATACGGAGTTCTAACGGCTCGGATGGAGCGGGAGGTACGCGGCCGGGGGACGACATGCCCTGGTGCATCGTCTAGTGGGTTGCGCCGTCGAGGTGCGCGGACGTCCGCGTCGGCATTCCAGGTCCGGTGCAAGCCCAATGCGGGCCGGGAGGCCCGCGTACCCCGACGCCGCCGAACGCTGGGAGGTGCGCGGACGTCCGTCTCCGCATTCGGCGTCGTTGCATGGGTCCAGTGCGGGCGGGGACGCCCGCGTACCCACAGCGCTACTGGAGTAGTGGCGCTGTGGGTACGCCAATCGGCGCGGCGGCGGCGTCGGCGGGCGACTCCGTGTAGCGGTAGTCGTGGCGGTACGCGGCGCCGTCGACATAGGGCGTCAGGTGGATGCCAGCGACGTGCCGCGCACCGCCGGGGTGCCACGTGGTGATCCGCAGGTGGTCCGCCGGCAGAACCCGGAGTTCTTCCGGGTCGATCGTCGCGGCCCAACCGGCAAGCTGCATGAGACGGTTGGCGCGCAGGGGACGCATGGCGCTCTCCCCCATGATGTCCTGAACGGCCCTTTCGTCCGCATCGAGCAGCGCCGCGATGAGGTCCGGCGGCATCGTGCTGACATTGAGCCCGATGCCCTGCCGCATCGTGAGAACCGGTCGCAGTCGACGCCATTGCTCGTCGGTGATGATCTGCTCGACGCCGAGCACCTTCTTCAGTTCCAAGGGACTTGCCATCAGCCAGTTGGGCGGCGGCGGCAGGCCGCGGCGTACATAGTCGAAGTGCTCGGCGCCGTTCAGCGTTAGATCGACGTCGATGTCCACGTAGTCGGAGACGCGGGCGACGACGCGAACCGCATCCTGGGCCGACACGCCCACGTGGCGGAGCATCGCCGCAAGCTGCGGTGCGTTCGGCGTATTGACGGGCACCATGCCCGCCTCGTCCTGGATCGCAAAGCCTATCTCACCCAGCCCCGCATAGGCCTGGCCGGTGAGCGCAAACTCGGCATCGCCCGTCTGCGGCAACTGCTCGTCGACGAACTCGACGAAGCGCTGCTCGTTTTCGACGACGAGCGCCCGGTGGCTCTTGCGGTTGGTTGCCAGCATGTAGACCAGGGTCGTTTCGGTGTTGCGACGGTCCAGTTCGCGCTGCAGCGCAAGCCGGGCCGCCGTCGCACGCTCGACGCTGTCGGTGGTCACGCCATCGATGTAGCTGGCCAGGACGGCGAGCCCAGCGAGCACCCAAAGCGTGGCGACCAGTACGAAACCTCCGGACCTTGCCATCAGAACTCGCTGTAGTTAGCGACGGGTTCGGGGAATAGGTCGAAGCGGGCAAGCCAGATGACGCCACCGGGGCCGACCAGCCGGACCATCCGCGGGATCCGCTCGCCGACTTCGCGCGCCGGCCACGCATCGAGCCACGTGCCGTCCACGCCTGCGTACTGGAAGGCGACCTCCTCGGGCGTGCGCAGCACGGTCCACCTCGATACGCCGGCATTCGTGGGCGCGGCGTCCTCCTGATAGCGGACATGGCTAGCGACACCGTCGTCCTCGATGCTCCACCGCGCGCGCACCGGCATGCCCGACTCCGCCGCCAAGGGCTGGGTGGTGATGCCAGTGAAGGTGGCAGCATCGCCCGTGAACTGGAGCTCCAACTGACGGTACGGAACCATGCCTTCGACGGACGACGCGAACCAGTGTTGCTGAAGGCCCGCCTGCCCGGCATCCCGGGCCACGCGCTGCACGGTGTCGTAGCGGGCGAGGAAGAAGCCCAAGCCTTGGGCGATCAGCGTGCCAAGCAGGGCCACCAGTGCCAAGACAACCAGCATCTCGAGGAGGGTCAAGCCGGCGAATCTGGGTGTACGCATAGGCCCGTCCGTCATTCGAGCGATGGCCAGCGGACTTGGCGCTGACTGATGACGCGAAGCTGGTGGCTGGCCACCACCTCGTCGACGCGGTTGATGTCGAAAGTGATCTCGTACAGGCCAAGCTCGTGGTAGCCGCGAAAGCCCTGGGCAGTCTGGCTCTCGCGTACCGGTTCCACCAGGCGCGACGACCAGGTCACGCCGTAGCCATCGAGCTCCATCTGCCCGGTCGGTTGCTGCGCCGGGTCTATCACTGACAGGTACTCCATGGCCCTGTAAACGGTGGGAAGCTGGGCGGTGACGTCCTGCGCGCGGCCGAGGGAGTTCAGGTTGGTGTTGAAAAGTGCGTACAGCGCCATGCCCGCGGCGGCGAAGATCGCCATCGCAACCACCGCTTCGAGCAGCGTGAAGCCGGCTGGCCTTGGGCGGGTGCGCCTAAGCACCATCTTCTACTCGGCAGTAAGGCGGCTCCAAGGCCACCTCTACCGGTGCGGAATCGGGATGGCTGAGGGTGACGGTCGCGCCGAGGCAGACGCCGTTGGGGCGCACCCGCAGCGGCCGGTCCAATTCGACCTGCCAGCCTTCCGGGACGAGCAGTGGATAGGCATGAACGCCGGCATTCGGCACATCGCTGGGCTGCGGATCCGCTGTGCTGTACACCGCATAGCCATGGCCCTTGAGCATGGCCTCCCGACCAATGCCCGCGAACTGATCCAGGATCGAATCCCGCTCGGTCGCCCGCGTCGCACTGTCGTAGAGGCCCACAAGGTTCGGAAGCGCCAACGCCGCGACAAGGCTAACCAACGCGAGAACGACGAGCAGCTCTAGCAAGCTGAACCCGTTCCGCAGGACAACACCGCACGTCATCCCAAGCATCTTAGCCGACCGGGCGGCACGCGGACGTCCACGTCCCGAACGTCCGCAAGAGATATGCGGGCCAGGAGGCCCGCGTACCATGCCTCCGCCAGAACCCTGGAGGTACGCGGACGTCCACGTCCGCATTCCGGCCTGCTACCAAGCCCATTGCAGACGTGGACGCCCGCGCGCCGCCCGTGGGGGATCAACCGCTACGGGCTGCCGTTCTCGAGGCGTGCGACCAACTCGTCAGCCGTCGCGCAGTCGATGATCCATTCGCCGGCGCGGCGGAGACCCTCGGCGTCGCCGATCCCGGCCAGCAGCTCGGCGGTGCGGTCTGCCGTGCTTGCGCCGAACTTTCGGCGCCACCTGGCCGGCGAGCAGACTCCGGGTGTCGGCAAGCGCCCGTCGTGCGCCTTGCTCGATGCCCCGCCGTTCACCGACCGCCTCGCCATCCCGGCGCTCGCGCCTGATTCGCCGCTGCAGCCGTTCCTCCAGAACCGTTACCGCCATGGTTTCCTCCTCGAAGCCCGCCACCGTGAACTGTTCGACCATTGCCGCCGCGTCACCGCCCGGGAACAGTGTCGGCATCGTCGTCGCCAGCCACTCGGCATACACTGCCCTGACCAGTCCCGCGAAAACGCCCAGACCAGGCAGCCACTCGCCGAGCTGCTCCAAAGGCGCCGCCGCGTCGTCGACGTCCTCGATGCCGTTGAGTTCGAACAGCGTCGAAACCAGGTTGCGTGACGGCAGATGTTCCCGAGGAAGCCGGCGCGCGCCAAGCGCGGCGTAGGGTTCCGACAGGCACGCCAGCACCTCGCCGTCCGCCGAAATGGCCACGCGTTCGGCGGCGCCGGGCGCGGTCCAGGTCGGTACTCCGGAATGAACGACGATGACATCGACCCTTCGTGCGCGCAGACGTCCTCGTCCGCATTCCGGCCGCGTTCAAGGTTCGATGCGGGCCGGGAGGCCCGCGTACCGCTGCGGATTACCGGGTCTCCGCCTGAGGCAACAACCCAATATCGGCGTCGAGATCCTCCCCACCCGGCGCCGAGTCCGCGCCCAGCGAATAGAGCGCGAATCCGTGCCTGGTCTCGGCCGGGAACTCGTACACGTACGGCTTGCGCCATGGGTCAAGCGGCACCTCGTCGTCGAGGTACGGCCCGCGCCAATACTCGGCGACCTCTTGCGGGGCCGTGTTGAGTGCGGCGAGGCCCTGCGCGGTGGACGGGAACTGGCCGACGTCCAGGCGATAGGTTAGCAACGAGCCCCGCAACATCTTCACCTGGGCGTCCGCAGCCTTGGCCTTGGCTCCCTCTGTCTGTGTTAATAGCGCCGGCCCCACAAGTGCGCCGATCAGGGCGATGATGGCGAGCACGACCATCAACTCGAGCAACGACCAGCCTCTGGTCGTATCGCGCGATTTGATGCGGTCAAACAACAGCATTGGCATTCGTAATGGCGAGAATGAGGCCGACCATGATGGTGCCAAGCGCGCCACCGATCAACAGGATGGCAACCGGCTCGATCAAGGCAACCACGCGCTTCATCCGTCGTGCGCTGTTGTCCTCATAGAGCGTTGCGAGGGCGCGCATCATCTGCGCGAGTTGCCCCGACTGTTCGCCGACGCGGACGAGGTTGTAGCCCGTGGGCGTCAGCGCCGACTGCTTCTCAAGGGCCTCAGAAAGCGCGCTGCCGCCGCGCACGTCGCCGATCGCCCCGTCGAGCATCGCCTTGCGTCGGGTGATGCGCACGCCGCGCGCGGCGAGCACCAGCGCGTCCATGAGTTCCACGCGGGCGCTCAGCATGGCTGACATCACCGAGGCCCACTTCGCGGTGTCGGTTTCCGTGAGCCACGCACCGACGACCGGCAACCGTGCGGCGGCGTCGACGATGCGTTGGCGCACCGATCGGCGGCGAAGCAGCGCGGCGACGATCAGCGCGACGCCGGCCACGATGCCCACGACCAGCCAGGTGTTGGCGTTGAACCACACGCCCGACCTCAGGACCGCTTCGGAGAGAAAGTGCAGGTCGTCGGCATCCTCGAGCAGGTTCGCGAACTCCGGGACGACCACCATGAACACGAGCAGCACGACGCCGATGCCGGAGGCGATCAGGATCGCGGGATAGACCAAGGCGCTCTTGATGTCGGTAGCGACCCGCTGGTCGTACTCGAGCTGATCGACGGCCTCGCGAAGCGACTGCGGCAACCGGCCGCTGAGCTCGCCGGCTTCGACGAGTTGGTAGACGTAGTCCGGCAACGGCAGCCCGCTGGCGCGCAGGGCCTCGAGGAAGCTCAAGCCCCGCATGAGGTCGCGGCCGATGGCGGCGAACGCCTTGGCCAGCGTCGGATGGTACGTCCCCCGCCCTTGGGCGAGGATCGCATCGCCCAAGGAAACGCCGGATTCAAGCAGAGTCGCCAGTTCATGGAACGCGACCACCATTTCCACCGGCCGCAGCCGCCGCTGGAACGTCGGCAACGCAGACGGCACCCGCTCGCTAACGTTGACCACCGTCTGCCCGTCACGGCTCAACGCCCGCACAACGTCCGCTGGAGATTCCGCCTCGAACTGCCCCGTGACGGTGCGGCCGCTGCCGTCAATGACTTCGTAGTCGTATTCCATTACGCCGGTAAGTTTGCGCCAGCGCGCCACATCTTGACACCCACACGCTTTTTCCGAAACCACGGTACGAAGCCCCCAGTGCGGGCCGGGAGGCCCGCGTACCCCGCAGAGACCAGCCGGGGCTTCGCCTTACTCCTGCGTTGGGCCTTCCATGTCGGTGAGGGTCAGCCGCATCACTTCCTCTACGGTCGTCTTGCCTTGCGACGCCTTGATGAGCCCGTCTTGGAGCAGCGTCCGGTAGCCGGACTTGCGGTGGGCAAAATGCTTGAGGTCGTTGAGCGCTGCGCCGCCGACGATCATGTTCTGTAGTTCGTCGCCCATGGGCACCAGTTCATATATGCCCATTCGGCCCCGGAAACCCGTGTACTGGCAACGATCGCAACCCTCGGTGGTGAGCCAACTGTCACCGACGAGGCCCTCGGCAGTGTCGCGCAGCAGGTCGCCCGCGAGCAGCGAGGGCGGTGCCGGCTTCGCGCAGTGCGGGCAGGCCCGGCGCACCAGGCGCTGGGCCTGGACGCCGCGGGTCGGCGCGGCCACGAGGAATGGCTCCACGCCCATGTCGGTAAGCCGCGTGAAGCTCGATACGGCGTCGTTCGTGTGCAACGTGGACAGCACCACGTGGCCCGTCAACGCGGATCGGATCGCGATCTCCGCCGTCTCCAGGTCGCGAATCTCGCCGATCATGATGACGTCCGGATCCTGCCGCAGGATGTGGCGCAGCGCGCGCGCGAAGGTATAGCCAATCTCTGCGTGGACCTGAATCTGCGTGATGCTCGGAATCTGGTACTCGATGGGATCTTCGACAGTGATGATCTTCTTCACGCCGTCGTCGACTTCCTCGAGCGCGCCGGCCAGCGTCGTGGACTTGCCCGAGCCGGTGGGGCCGGTGACCAGCGCGATTCCGTTGCTGGCGTGGAGCCAGCCGCGGAACATCGCGAGGTGGTCCGGCTCCATGCCGAGGTTGGTGAGTGAGAGATCACTTCGCTCCTGCGCCAGCAGCCGCAATACGATGGACTCTCCGAAGGCACAGGGCACCGTGGAGACGCGGATGTCCATGTCCCGCCCGGAGATCCGCTCGCCGATCCGTCCGTCCTGCGGCAGCCGGCGCTCGGCGATGTCGATGCCGGCAATGAGCTTGATGCGGGAGGCGACGGCCGGGAACCGCTCGATGGGCTGCGTCAGGCGCGTGTGCAGGACGCCGTCGACACGCATGCGCACCGTGAACAGCTCTTCCGCCGGTTCGACGTGGATGTCCGAGGCTTCGAGGTCGACGGCCTGGGCAAGCAGGTTGTTTACCAAGGCGATGATCGGCGCCTCTTCCGCTAGCTCCCGCAACTGGCGCGCATCGTCGCCCGAGAACAGCGTCTCCATCGCGCGCTCCTTGCGCACGCCCTCGAGCAGACGGTCGATCTGGTGGTTCGCGGCCAGATAGAACGTGGTCGACTCGTTGGGATAGAAGTAGCCGAGGGTCTCGTGCAAGGCGCGATCCTGGACGTCTCTTGCCAGGCACTTGAGCCCGTCGTCTTCGCGCCAGAGCAGGACGTGGTTGTCGAGCAGCCAATCCGTCTTGATCGGGGACTCCACCATGAACTGGTACACGGCGAGGTTGTCCGGCATGTCCTCCGGCGTACGCAGGTAGACGATGCCAAGCTGCTCGGCCTGGGTCTGCAGGAGTACGTCTTCGGACACGGCACCGATGCCGACAAGGAGCGCACCGAGGTTCCCGCCGGCGGACTCCCGGATCTGCCGGGCCTTGGCGAGATCGTCGGCCGTGACGGCCCCGCGCTCGACGAGCATGTCGCCCAACGATTTCATGGCGGCATCATAGCTCGCGAGCGTTCGTCTTGCGTGCCTGTCCCCGCAACATCGGGCACGTCCGACCAGTGTCGCTGCGGGCAACGGGCTGAAAGTCCCGGGGGCGATCCGCCCGGCCGGACCGTCGTGCGCGGCTGGAGATCGGCCGTGCCGTTACGGAGAGACGGGCTTGCCGCGCATCTGGCCGATGTCCTTGACCAACTCGACCCGGGTGACTCGGTAACCATGGGGCCTCAGGTGCCGACTAAGGTGTTCCAGTTGTTGTCGTGCTTCCGTAACAACCGCACGAGGTTGGGAGGTCGGTAGGCGTCGTTGTTCTCGTACCGTTTTCGTACGCTTGGGTGTAGGCGGGTATCGACGCCGAGGGGGTCGAGTGGGCGCCCGAGGGCGGGGCGCACGCGGAAGAGGCCCGTGCGTGACGGGTGGATCTGGGCAAGCGTGCCGTCGGTCATGAGGTCGTCGACGTGGTCTTCCGTGCCAAGTCCGGCGTTGGACGCCTCATCCAACATCCACTCGAGGGCCACGTCGGAGATGCATGCGCCGTCTTGATCGGGCGCATGGCCGCCGCCGATGTCGCCGTGGCACCCGGCGAACCATATCTGCTTGAGGTCGACGCGGTCTCGTGGCTGCCACAAGGTCGGCTCGAAATCCTGGCGCTGCTCGTCGATGGCAAGCGCGTGGCGGGCGGCTGCGACGTTGGCCCCCATACGGTTGTCGTAGAACTCGTCGTTGCCGTCGAAGAGGCCCATCAGGCTGAACGGGATGCCCAAGGCGCCGACGGTGTCCCAGACGCCGACGAAGTGCACGAGGCGCGACTCGTGGCTGTTCTTCTTGCGGAACACTCGAGCGGCGGCACCGTTCGGATGGTGCTCCGGCTCCGGGCTCTTGTAGATCTGCCAGGCCTCGGTGATCAGCCGGGCTTCGGTGACCCGGATGATCCCGCAGTTGTTGATCAATCCGCACAGCGCCCTAACGGTGTAGGCACCACGGCTGTAGCCGAAAAGGAAGATGCGATCGCCAGGCGCGTAGTTGTGGACAATGTACCGGTAGCCGTCAACGATGTTCTTGTGGATGCCACGTCCGGCCAGGCCCGCCGATGTCCGGTGGTGGTAGCTGCCGAGGCCCCAGTCGTAGAAGACGTGCTGGCGGATGCCGTTGTGGCTCGGTGAGACGCCTCGCGCAAGCTTGAGCACGTTGCTCGGCTCGTCTGTGGTGAGGTCTTCCTCCGGTCGATTCCACGTGCCGTCGGCACACACGACGATGTTCGACACAGTTGGTCTCCACAGAGTTCGATCAACCGGGTGGCAAGACTACACGACCAGGATTGCCAAGAATCCAGCACGCGCGTGCGCTGACCCCCGACTCACGCGTCCGGCGAAAGATCGACGAGAATGCGCGGAGACGCCTTGGCGGCACGATGGTCCCGGCGCCACGCCGCTCAAGAGCGGCTTCGCCTCCAGTTGGCGGACGTAGCCGACCGGGTCGACTTTCGGATTACGAGCACCACTTTGAGATCGCCTTGCTGGTAGCGCCACTCCTGGAACTCCGCGTCCGGATTCGGGGCGCCCGCGTCAACCTACTTCATCATCGCGGCCCGCCACTCGGGCAAGGTGGTCGCTATCGACGGCGATCACGATGCGGTGGAGCCCTTTACCGCGAGACGCGCGAAGGCAGCCTGCGGAACATCACCCCGATCATCATGGATCTGGCAACCGTTCGCCCGGCCAGGTTTGGGCGGGGGGGAGCGCCCCGGTCGATGGGAGGCAAAACCCCGACATGGCGCTCTGCCTGGCGCTCATCCACCATCGAGGACAGGGTCGGCTTGGAGTCGGGCAAGCGGGAGGTGCTGCTACTGGCGCCGAGAAAACCACGTAGGCCGTTGTCTCACTGTGGCACGCGGGCCTCCGGCCCGCATGTGCTCCGTGCCAGGCCTGAACGCCGACGTGGCCGTCCGCGTGCCCAGCGATGTCCGCTCGCCGGGCTAGCGGATGGCTGACTTAAGGTCGCTCAGTGCCTCGTACACGGCGGCTGGCGCAGGCCTGCCCGCGCCAGCGGCGCGGAGCATGTCGCGCTCCGCGATGGCCATCTGGCGCCTGGTCGCCGGATCGCCGCCTCCGGTCGCAGAGAACCACACCCCGGGCTCTTGCAGGCGGGCAACCCGGAACTCATGCACGTCGGCAGCCTCGAAGTCGCACTCTCCGTCGATCACGTCGCCGAACAGCATGATGCCGGCTGCGCTCGCGTCAGGGGAGACGAGGTCGAAGAGGTACGCATAGCACAGGATGTCGAATCCACGGTACGTCACCAGGTAGTCGTAGCCGAACGGGTCGTCGCCGTCGAAGGCCGACACCGGCACGCCAACGTAGTAGTAAGTGCTTAGGTCGTTGATCACATCAGGCGTGAAGTCCTCTTCCACGGCGATCCCCAAACCGCCGTCTTCGATGATGCGGGTCAGCGACCACGCATCCGCGCTGAAGCCACCGAACGGCCACCGGAACGCGCCGGCCCAGACCCCGAGCAGGCTCTCTGCCTCCACAGGCGGGGGCATGACGTCGAGGTCGTAATCGCCTTGGGCGAGGACGCGGTATGCACCCACTGCAGTTGCGGCGACGGATACGTAGTAGGTTCCGGCGTCCAGCGTCGTCTCAATGCGGAACGCGCCGCTGCCGTCCGCCGCCGTGATCTCATTGCCTGCCGCGTCGGTGAGCGAGGCCCGTGTGTCGAACGCGGCCGGCGACGTCCGCAGCGTCACGTCGGTGGCGTTGTGCGCGACGTCCAGCCTGAATACGTCCACATCGTCCGTGGACGGGTGGATCCGGGCGCTGGTGGCAAGCAGCACGGACGGATCGACTGCATCAAGCTCTTCCGCGGTGTGGAGCCTGAGGACCGTCGAGGACTCCGGCGTGTCGCCGTGGTCACGGTTACCGCCAAGCCGGGCGCCGACAGCGTAGGTCCCGGGTTCGCCTCGGACTTCGACGTAGTAGACGCCGGGCTGCAACTCGGCGGTCATCGAGAAGTTGTCGCCCGGACCGCTGTCGTCATCCGACATCAAGCGCGCCCCGGTGCTGTCGATCAGTTCGCCCCTAGTGTCCGTCTGCCCGGACGTCCGCACTTGGATCTCGGCGGTCCCGAGCAGTTCTAGGCGGAAGACGTCGGTGTCACCCGCGTCGAGAGCGCCCGGCACCACCGCGCCTATCCCCAGTACGGTCGAGTCTGTGTAGGTGTCGCCGTGGTCGTCCTGCGCGGTCGCCACTTGGGCCAGGGTGGCAACCAAAGGCGCTGCAATGAGCGCTCGTACGATGTTTTCCATGCCTGCCCTCCTGTGGGTTTCGTTCCGATGGCTCGACAATAGACTACGCGAATATACGTAGTGTCGTTGGCAGCATTTGCAGGTTCTACCTGCAAGACCGTTTCGGAACCCTAGGCAGCGTTTGCGCGCGCCATAGGTGCTTCCCCGAACTGGACGAGGCTGAGCGCCCGGGTTACATGACGTCTCTGGACGTGGTGCAAGCGACTATCGAATGCTTGTCGGACGGGCAGAATCCTCTCCTTGAGCCGAGGCGCCATAGGTTCATCTGAACGGCGAGGCCGCGAATTGCTGACGGCGGACGCCGGGTCTTTCAGGGACCCGTCCGGGCGGGTCTACGTGTTCGAGGACAGGGCCGGCGAACAGCGCGTGGTCCGGGGACTGACAGCCGCATCGGCCGCTACGGTCGAGAGGCTACTGGCAGAGTCCTTCTTCCAGCGGATGCGCGACGACGGCGATGTGGCACATACGCGCTTTCCGTCTCCCGACGACCCCGTCGCGGCTGCGGTGATGGACGATGGCTGGGCGTCAGCGGTAGAGCACTTTCCCGTCGAGTTCGTGACGTGGCCCTACGAGTGGCCGTTCTCAATGCTCCAGGACGCGGCACTGCTGCAACTGCGGCTGCTGGAAGCGTGCGTCCAATCCGGATGGATGCTCACGGACGCCACGCCCTTCAACATCCAATGGGTGGGTACCAGGCCTATCTTCGTAGACATTCCTTCGTTCGTGCCGCGGGAAGACGGCGAGCATTGGCAGGGCTACCGACAGTTCTGCTCCTTGTTCCTGATCCCGCTCATGCTGACCGCACATCTGCGCATTCCGTACCAGCCGTTGCTGCGATCGAACCCCGGGGGCATCCCACGCGAAGAGGCGGCGAAGTACTTCCATGGACTGCGACTACTCAAGAAAGGTGTTCCTTCTCACGTCTGGTTTCCGGTGCGGATGGAGGCATGGGCGCGGCTTGCCGCAGCGGACGGGTCGGCCGCTTCGACGCGACGGCAATCCACCAGGGCCCTCTTGGCGTTGCTCGACCGCCTAGGCCGGCTCGTGAGCGGCTTGTCCTACTCCCAAGCGAGCCCGTCGGAGTGGTCGTGCGATGCGGAGACGCACTCGTACGAGGCGGGCGATCTCGAGCGAAAGATGGCGTTCGTCGAGGAGCACACCTCAGTACGGCACCCCCGCCTGCTATGGGATCTCGGCGCGAACACCGGCGAGTACTCCTGCATCGCGGCCCGCCACGCGGGTACGGTAGTTGCGGTCGACGGTGATCACGACGCCGTGGACGCCCTTTACCTCGAGACGATCGACGGCAACCAGCGGAACATCATCCCCCTCGTCATGGACCTGGCGAACCCCTCGCCAGGCCAAGGTTGGGCGGGCCGGGAGCGCGCCCCGTTCGATGAAAGGCGAAGCCCCGACATGGCGCTCTGCCTGGCGCTCATCCACCACCTGCGAGTCTCGGCGAACATCCCGGTGTCACATTTCATTGAGTGGCTACGGAGGTTGAACGCCACCGTCATCGTCGAGTTCATCGACCGCGACGACGAGATGTTCGTCAAGCTCGCGGAGAACAAACGCGAGGACTACGCGGACTACACGCCGGAGAACTTCCAGGCAGAGGTGGCGAAGCGGTTCACGATCGAGGATAGGATGAGCTTGAAGGCGGGGAAGCGGGAGATGCTGCTGCTGGAGCCGAAACAGCCGGAGTAGGTGGTCCGCGGTACGCGGGCCTCCCGGCCCGCAATGGGACTGCACTCACGGATCGGATCTGGTCGCGGCGCGGTCGACGCGATGTATTGGGCGCTGCCGGATACCGCTCCCGCTCACCGTCGTGAACCATCCATCCAATCGAACCCCGCTCGCCATCAACTCCATGACCTGCGCGGCCAACTGTTCCGCCGAATCCGGGACGAAGCGCAGATACAAGACGCCTGTCGGCGGCATGAGATTTCGCCGGAACACGAGGTCGCCGTAGTCCCGGTCGAAGGTGACGATGACTCGCCCCTGCGTCCTGCCCAACCGCAAGACATCCTCATCGGCCGCGCCCGGCGAGACCTCGGCCACCGCGAGAACATCCGCGCCGGACCGCCGCAACACCGTGACCGTCCCGAGCGGGACGTTCTCGTCCGCGAGTAGCTTCATGCCGGGCTAGTCGCCGAACGAGTAGACCTGCTCGTCCCGCGCACACTCCGCAGCGAAAGCAAACAAGGCGCAAAGCGCCTCCCGGGATAGCTGCGGATAGTTGTCCAGAACCTCCGCGAGGGTCCAGCCGTTCGCGAGCAGGTCGAGCAGGAAGTCCACGGACAGCCTTGTTCCCCGCACCACGGGCTTCCCCGCGAGAATCGCAGGATCGCTGTGTATGTGGTCATGCCAGTTCATGTCGTCGCGCCTGGAAGCAGCCGCTCTGCGTTCGGGTAGACGAGCGCCGTGGCAGATGCTGTTGAGCGGACTCCGGCGGATGCGCCTCGCCGCGGAACCGCATCGCGCTCGACCGAGAATAGCAGATCAAGTGCAGGTCCCGGCTGCGAGCCGCGCACGCTGGTTCTCGGCGGCGATCTCGTCTGCTGTAGCCGAAACGACCGGAGTAGGTGGTCTGCGGTACGCGGGCCTCCCGGCCCGCAATGGGCTCCGGACCAGGCCGGAATGCGGACGTGGACGTCCGCGACCGATCCGCCCGTCGTTACGCGAGCCTCCCACCCGACTAGAGGCGTCCCAAGCAGCGAACCAGCCGCCACGGCGTGCGTCACATCGCCCGATGTGTACAAGCGCGTATTGCGGTAGGCAACCGTAGCTGCCTAGCGTCAGATGCTGTTCCCCGGTGGAGTCAGTTCCATGAGATGCGTGATCGCTGCGGTCTGTTTGGGGGTGTGGGGGGCTACGACGGCCGTGGCGCAGGACGATCACGGCGACGACTCGCATAGCGCGAGCCTGCTGCCGATCGGCGGCACGGTTCCAGGGCGTCTGAACGGTCCGTCCGACATCGACGCGTTCAGGCTGGACATCTTGGGGCAGGCCCTCATCCAGATCCGCACCTCCGGGCAGACTGATACCGAGGGCGAGCTTCTCGACGGCGAGGGAGCCCGGCTGATGTCGGACGACGACACCGGCCCCGGCGACAACTTCGGCATCGAGTACGACTTTGCCCCCGGCGTGTACTACGTCCATGTCTCGGGCGCCGCCGGCGAGTACGCGATCAACGCGCGTCTTGGTGGCTCGCGCGACCACGGCGACACCATCGGCACGTCCACGTTGCTGAAGCTGCACACCGCCGAGGAACTGTCCGCGGTTACCCCGCAAGTGCTACTGGCTACCGCGGGGCGCATATGGCCCTCGACAGATGATCGCGACGTGTTTCGGATCGATGTTGGGGAAAGGTCCGGGGTGAGGGTTCGCACCTCGGGGAGCGTCGACACCTATGCGCGACTGGTGGACACATCGGAGAACGAGATTGCCTTTGCCGATGACGGTGCCGGCAACTTCCGCATCGAACAGACCTTGGACGCCGGCATCTACTACGTTGAGGTCTCCGGCCACGACGCCGGCGCCTACCGCATCCTCGGGCAGATCGTCCCTGGCGACGACCCGGTGGATGACCCAGTGGATGAACCCGTTGGCGGCACGGCGCCGGATGCGCCGACCGTGACGGCGCTCGGCCCCGACCGGCTACGCGCCGAGTGGGTGTGGGATTACCGAGCCGGAGATTCGGACCTATTCAACCAGCAGATCCGTCCGCGCGGCGGCGATTGGCGGGTCTTCTGCACCGACTACGGCGGCGGACCATCCGGCAGATACGACTACCGTTGGACCGTGTCGGGCCTGAGCCCTGACACGACGTACGACGTTCGCTACCGCCACCGCCCGTCCGGTTCCTGCGAGTCGGGAACGCCAGGACCCTGGTCGGGATCGGATCCGCGACGACGGAAAGCGACGGTGGCGGCTCCGCGGCTGATTTCTGTCGCGACGACGACGATATTGCTCCGTCCGGCGAGTGCAGCGTCTACGACACCAACGTGACCTTCGATGTCAGCGCCAGCGGACTGGGCTGTCTGCGCTCGGGAGGGTTCACGAGCTGCAGTGGGGCGTCACAGAACTGGCGGAACTCGACCATCAACGGCGAGACGATCACGTTCGTCGCGGCGCGCAACAGCGACGACAGTTGGACCATCGACGATGTCGAGCCGGAGCCACCGGGCAGCGGCGGGGCCGTCTACTCGAAATCAGCCGACTAAAGCGGCAAGAGAAAGAGAGTGATCCTGCGGGGCTTGCACTCCGCGCCGCTGACGGCTCGGGCGAGTGAGGCGTCTACCCTGCGGGGCCGGTTCACCCACACCATTTCTCCGCCGGCGGGGTGTTCTTCACCATGCGGTCCATGAAAGCGTCGAACTTGCGCTTGAGCCAGATGCGCGCGCGTTGGCAACGGCTCTTCGGTGCTCGTTGTTCCTGCGTCATTTGTGTCTCTCCTGAACGGTACCGCTGAGGTGATCGAACGGGGCGCAGCGTTGCGGTCGTGCCTGCGTTAGCCGGATGCGGTCGAGACGTCCGCGCTCCCGCGATCGGCAGTCCGCTAGCGTCTGTTGCCGAAGACCTCGTTGAGCGTGCGGGCGTCCAGCACCTTGTCGGCCCACGCCTCCAGGTCCGCCTCGGGCGCGCTCTGCAGCAGCTCGACCGTCTTGGCCGGCAGCCGACCGAAGCGCCGCCGGAGCTGGCGCTCCAGCACCGCGCGCTCGCCTTCGGCACGGCCTTGCCGCATGCCCTGTTCGATGCCTTGTTCGATGCCCTGCTCGCGGCCTTGCTCGCGGCCCTCGTCGCGGGCCCGTTGTAGGAATCCTGTCACGATGTCGGCCTCCTCCGGGTACCGCCGCCTGTAGCGGCGCTTGTCATTGTCCGTCAGCTCAGCGTAGATGTCGATGAAGTCCAGGTATTTGGCCTGCTTGGCGCGGTCCTTTTCCAGATCGAGAAGGCCGCGCACCGCGCTGGCGTAGACGTCGACCCGGTCGAGCGCTCCGCTGTCCATGTTCGGCAGATTGACGCGCGCCACCAGGTTGCCGCTGTCCAGCCAGTGCTCCGCGGGCATCGCGGCGAGCTTGCAGGCCACGTAGTCGAAGACCAGGTAGCGGTGCCGCTCGGTGCCGAGGGCCAGCGAGGCCGGCGCCCTCTCGGCGTCGCGCAGGAAGATCGTCACCGGCACCACGCGGTCGGTGTCGAACATCTCGGCGAGATCCAGGCAGTAGCGGGCCAGCCGGTGCGTCGAGAACCGCCCCCAGTCCGACTCCTCCTCCAGCGCGAACACGACCGCGCTTCAGCGCGCCCTCCCGACGGCCGTCGGTCCACTTCACCATCAGCGGCGCGTCGAGCACCCGGTAGCGGTCGCCGAGCCGCTCCTGGAGTTGTTCCTGGCGCACCGGCTTGATGCACACGTCGTCCTCCGTCGCCGGCGCCTCCTCGGGGGCGAAGAACGCCAGCGCGTCGCGGGGGTACTCGACGATGAGGTTCTTGAAGTTCTGATCGTGGCTGACGGCGTCCGCCATCGTGCTGCGTCCGGCATTGCGTGAGCCGCAGCATCGGGCAGGTCCGACCGGACGCGCTACGGGCAAAAGCTGAAAGTTCTGTAGGAGATCCGCCCGATCGGGCTGTGGCGAGCCGCTGCGGCCAAGTCCCGTCCGGGGCGATCCGCGGGTTCAGGAACTCAGCACGTCGATCCGCGAGACGAAACAGTGCCCGTTGTGCTTGCGGGTGTCGTCCACCCAAACCCGTACGCGGCGTCCCGTGACGAACGCCAATTGGGCCGAGTCAAACATGCGCAGGGCCTCCGCCTTGGCCGCATGTTCGCCCGTGCAACTGAACGTCACCCACTTGCTGCCGACCGGGCAATCGAGACCGCTGTCCGACGGCGCCACGTCCAGCGCCGCCATGCAGCCACCAAAGCCGCTCGCTGCCGCCAAGGTCCGAGTGATCTTCGCTTCGATGCTCACGATTGTGGCTTGCGTTAGGGGCATCGGCATCGCAACCAGGATTAGGACGAGCACGTACCTACCAGCGCGTCGAATCGTAGTCGTCATCGGCTCTCCTCCCGTTCGTCTATGGGACCAAGGTTCGCCTACTTCCGATCTACCCGGGAAGTGCCGACCTCGGCGCGCAGCGCGACCACACTACTGGCGAACCAAACGTAGCAAAGCTTTGCACGGGAGGGCAACGATGCAAGCCGAGGCGGTACACGGGCCTCGAGGGACGCCGGCGGGCGTCCGCCCGCCGGCGCTGGGGTCCTTGCTCGTCAGAACCGCCGGACGACGCCGAGCGAGAGCCCCTGCGAGTCCTCGCCGAAGACGCCGGTGAGTTGCATGCCCCAGCCGTCCGCAAGCCGGAACTCGACGCCGGCGTGGCCGCTGGTGCTGTCGCCGCCCACCTGCGAGAGTCCGCCGAACAACTCCACCCGTTCTGCCGCGTTGTAGCGCAGTCCGGCTGATACAACGAGGTCGGTGGTGGAGTCGCTCGCCGTGAAGCTGTCGCCTTCGAAGGTGACCGGGGCACCCTCGAACGCCATGCCGGTGGCGCTCACTTTGACGTCGCTGTCGGCGTAGGCGATGCCCAACCGTGCGTAGCCGCTCAGGTTGTCCGCCAGGTCGCGGTGAACGCCGGCGCCGGCCGCGAGGCCAAGCGACCGGACCTTGGTCTCGATACGGGGGAAGCCGACGGCGTCGGGCGTGGCGAATGGAAACTCGAAGGCCTCGTCGAGTGTCGTACGGTCGGCTCGGCCCCACAGGTGGAGCGTGTCGCTGATCTCGTAGGACGCCGCCACCGTGAAGCTGTCGGCGTCGTCGGTGACATCGTCAATGTCGCTGCGCGTGAAGGTCGCCGAGAAGGCGTTGTACGTGAGATCGGGGATTTGTGCCTGGGCCGGGGCCGCGAGGGCGAGGACCAGGGCGATGATGCTGAAATGTCGCATGGTCTGTCTCCAATGGGTTTGGCGCGGCGACCGTAGCGGCGGCGTTCTGAACGGAAGCTGAACGCGTACCCCGGTACGCGGGCTCCCGGCCCGCAGATTGATTAGAGCGTGAGAAGTCACGACCCGTCGGGCCGGGGCATGCAGTAGCCGACGCCACGCTCGTTGACGATCCAGATGGGCTTTGACGAGTCCTCGCCGAGTTTCCGTCGCAACTTGCGCACGAACGTCCGCAGGGTCCGCACGTCGGCGTACAGTCTGCCGCTCCACACCTGGCGCAGTAGCGACCCGTAGGGGACGACGCGTCCCACGTTCACGGAGAGCACGCGGAGTAGCTCGAACTCCGTGGGTGTGAGCCGCACCGCGCGGCCATCGACGCTGACACGGTGTGCCTCGTAGTGGATGGTGAGCGGTCCCAAGACGAAAGGCTGGGTCCCGGCGCGTTTGCGAAGCGCCGCCGAGACTCGCGCCGTCAGTTCCGAGGGCGAGAACGGCTTGACCACGTAATCCGTAGCGCCGAGTTCTAGCGCCCTGGCGATAGTCTCTCCGCGTCCGTAGCCCGAGATGAAGATGACCGGGAGTTCAGCGAGCTCGGGCACGGTCTCCATCAGTTCGAGCCCGTCCGTCCCGGGAAGTACCAGATCGAGGAGGACCAGTTGCGGTTGCTCGGTGGCGATCATGGCGGAGAGATCCGTATGGTCACCCGTCACCACCGGGGCGTAACCGCCCGTCTCGAGGGCGTCGCGCACGAAGCGCAGCGTGCGCGGGTCGTCGTCGACGACCAGTATGCGTGGTCGTTCGCGCAGTTGGGGTCGGGCGGTTCCCGCGTCGGGGGTGGATTCGGGAGCATCGGCAGCCGCCACCGCGGGGATGGTGAACGTAACTCGCATGCCCTTGCCCGGCCCATCGCTCGCGGCGCTGATGCGGCCCCCGTGGGCCTCGACCAGACCTTTGCAGATCGCGAGCCCAAGGCCCGTCTGCGCGAGCCCGTCGCCCCCGGTGTGCTTCTGGAATAGTCGAGGCAGCAACTCGGGCGCGACGCCCCGGCCCTCGTCGGCCACCGAGACCGCGACGTGCACGCCATCCCGCTCCGCCGCGATGCGGATGGGCGACGCCTCCGGCGAGTGCCGCGCGGCGTTAGACAGCAGGTTGTTCAGGACCTGCACGATGCGGTGTCGGTCCGCCATCACGCGCGGCAGATCCCGAGGCAGGTCGATAAGGATGACGTGGCGACCGCCACCCGAGAGGAAGGTGTTGCGCGCCTGGTCGACCAGCGCGCCCACCTCGGAAGACTCGGGCGACACCGAAAGCGTGCCCGCGTCGATCCGCCCAGCGTCCAGCAGATCGCTGATCAGGCCGTCCATCTGGTTGGCCTGCTCGTTGATGATCCGGAAGAACTGCAACACCTCGGGGTCGACCCTGCGCACGGACTCGAGCACCGTGGCGGCTGACCCCTTGATAGACGTCAGCGGCGCGCGCAGTTCATGGCTCACCATGCCGAGGAACTCCGCCCGGGACCGTTCGAGGTCTTCGAGCGGGGCGAGGTCCTGAATGGTGACGACCACGGTTTCCACCGCGCCATCGGCGGCGCGGTTCGCCGTCGTATTGACGAGCGTGCGGACGCTGCGGCCGTCCGGCACCGAGAGCACGACCTCTTCCGCGCGCACCGTCTCCGGATCGCGAAATCGCTCCCCGAGCGGCAGGTCACCGAGCGTCACCTCGCGCCCGTCCGCGCGGTGGCAGGTAATGACCTCCAGCAGTTTCTCCGGTGGCTGACCCGCCAGCCGCAGGCTGTCGACGATGCGCGACGCCTCGCGGTTGAAGGAGCGCGGGTTACCCGTCTTCGCATCGAAGACGACGACGCCGACGGGCGACGTCTCGATGAGCGTTTCCAGGTCCGACCGGGCCCGTTGCTCGTCGCGGTGCGCGCGCGAGTTGGCGATGGCAACTGCCGCCTGCGAGGCGAACAGCATCATCATCTCCTCGTCGTCGGCGGTGAACGCCTGGCCGGCCTCCTTCTCGCCGAGGAAGAAGTTGCCCACGTGCACGCCCCGGTGGCGCATGGGCGTGCCCTGGAAGGTGGTCGAGAGCATCAGGTCCGGCGACAAGCCGAGCGATCGCACGTAGGCCGGCAGGTCGTCCAGCCGGATCGCACCGTCGAGGTCGCGGAAGTGAGCAAAGAGCCCGGGGCCGTCCGCCCACGTCCTCAAGCTCTGTCGTTCTTCCGCGGTGATCCCGGAATAGAACTCGTCCTGGACCTCGCCTGCCGCGTCGACGGTGATGATGATGCCGTAGCGGGAGCCGGTAAGCGCTCGGGCGGTTTCGACGACCTCCCGCAGCACGGTGTCCATCTCGAGGCTTCCACTGATGCGCAGGATTGCAGCGGTGAGACGCGAGATGCGTTGGCGCAGCGCCTCCGCCTCCTCCTGGTCGTGATCGTCGGCTGCCAAAAGCTGAACTCCTCGTTGGGGCGCGCGCCGGCGGGTTTGTCCTCACGCCCCGGGGCGAGGCCGATTGGGGGATGGCAAGACGTCACGCTGGACGCCATTAAGCCTCCCAGAGTGAATGACACTAGCACGCTATTCACCAAATAAGCATCTTTCATCACCCTAAAGTCATCAAAAAATGACTACTTTGCGAGCGATGGTGGCTCGGTCGGTTTGGCGGCCTTCGTTGGGCCCAAGGTGGGAAGGTGTTTTCGGATGCGGTCGGGTACGGTCAGGTGAACGCTGCCGCAAAGACCTTGCATGTGCACCGGGAGTGAGAGTGCGGGTCCCGGTTCTAGCGTCATTCGCGGCCTCGATGTCATTGGTCGCGGGCGGCGCCCTTGGGGCCGACGGTCAGACCACTGAAACTGCGCGCCATGTCCACTATTTCCCATCGACGGCGGTGGCGTCCGTCCGCGAGGGATACGTACGCGTTGTCAATCACTCCAAGTGGGCAGGCGAAGTCTGGATTCAGCCGATTACGGAATCGGGACAGCGGCTTCGCATCCTGACGCTTGCGATCGCAGCACGCGAGACGAAGCACTTCAACAGCCACGATCTCGAAAACGGCAACGTGACCAAAGGGCTCGCCGGTGGTGCGGGCACGACCGATGGAGACTGGCGACTGGAGTTGACCAGCAACCTCGACATCGACGTGGCGGCGTACGTGCGCACGGTGGATGGGTTCATGACATCGCTTCACGACCTCGTACGGAGTTTCGGCAATCACCACGTCGTGACGATCTTCAATCCCGCGAGCAACGCAAACCAGAGGAGCCTGCTGCGACTGGTGAACCTCGGCGATGTCGCGGCAGAGGTCACGATCGCGGGTACGGACGACGCCGGGGCCTCGCCGTCCGGCTCGGTGGCGACCGTCATGGTCGAGGCGGGCGCGACCCGTACAGTCGCGTCCCCGGAACTGGAGGATGTCATCGGCGATGGCCGGGGCAAGTGGCGACTCGATGTTGCCTCGACCGCTCCGCTTGCGGTGATGAGCCTGTTGGAGAGTCCGACGGGACACATCTCGAATCTGTCCACCGCTGGGCAGGGCCGGCAACCCGCGCTGGTTGAGGACCACTTCGAGGAAACGCGCGCGCTGACCCCGGACAAGGGGCGGACGGCGGTGGCCAGTGCCGTGGTCGACGCCCAAGGCTTCGGCCCAGAGGACCACGGCGGCAGGATCACGGCGATCTACACGGAAAACCTGCGCGATCCCGGACGCGTGCGACTGGCCCAGATCGACGGGTGGTGCCGGTACCGGATCGCCGGCGTGACGGTAGGCGGGCGGAACACCTGCGGCTTCGTCCGGCATGCACTGCACTATTCGGGCGGCGGCGCTGCGACGGTCATCTTCTGGACCGCCTCGGACCAGTCGCCGCAATACCTGCCCGGCAGAAGCGGGTGGTTCGTGGCTGACGGCCGGCCATTCACCGAGGGAGCCAGGGAGTTCGCCCGGTGGGCTCGTCGCCAGAACGTGCTGTACGTCAGTTCGTTGGAGAATCCTAGCGCGCGGCGACTCGACGACGGCAGCTTCGAAGCCGTGTACTGCGACGACTACGACAACGACCCAGACGGGTGGACACCGCTCTGTGGCGAACTCGACGACTACATCGCGCATTCCGGCGTGGGGCTGGACCGCGTCGTGTTCGTCGGCGCAATCTACGACCTCGGCGGCGACGAAACCGCCAGGGCAGGCATTCGCGGGGACGGCGTGTTCGCACAGCATGCGATCTACGTCGGATCGCCGAACGGCTCGACCTCGCAGGCGACGCCCGTGCTGGCCGCGTATGCGACGAACCTCGCCGTCGCGAACCCTGCGTGGGACGCGGCGAGGGTGAGACGCGCACTGTTCGAGATGGCCCGCGAAGAACGTCTAAGGCACGCGACCGGGGCTTCGTCGGGCGGGGCCGGCGTTTACGAAGAGCGGACCGTCCGGGTCATACGGCCGGAATTCGCTCCCTGATGGGGGATCGGCTAGCGGGGCCACGCCCAACCAAGAAAGCACGGACGCCCCGACGGCCCACGCCACTCGGGTCACTATCGAGAGGTCGGCGACCCACGTGTGAGGTCGGGCCTCACTCGGGCCCGTTGTGACGGCCCGACTGGCCTGCTTGCCGGGGTGTGTAGGTCATGGTCACGCAGCGCAATCGGCACGGTTCCTTGGTGGGCGAGCTTGCTCCTGCACTGGGGCGGACCCCTTTCAACCAAAGGCCGCGTTCCTCGACGGTCCTTCCCGACCTCGGTGATGGCCACGTGAGGCAAGCGATGGTGGCGGTCGGAAGCCGCTACGCCCGGTTGCTCACGGCTGGCCACGGGCGACCGGTCCTGCTGCTGCACGGCTCGCCCAATACCGCCGAGACGATGCGCCCGCTGATCGATGCCCTGCGACGGGATTTCCTGGTGATCGCTCCCGACAGTCCAGGTAATGGTGCATCCGATCCGCTGACTGATCCCGCGCCCGACGCGGAGAGCTACGCGGACGCGCTGGCCCAGTTGCTCGATGCCCTGAACCTTCCGGTCGTCGCGGTGTACGGCTTCCACTCGGGAGCGGTGTTCGCGGCGGAACTGGCGCGTCGGCACGGTTCGCGGGTGTCGTGCGTGGTTTGCGACGGCTACCCCCTGTGGACCCCACGAGAGGCCCGGCAGCTAGCCGACGGATATCTGCCTCCCCTCACCCCGGCCTCCGATGGTGGCCACCTGGCAAGCATGTGGTCGCGGGTGATCGAGCAGAACTGGTACTTCCCATGGCATATCAAGCATGCGGATCGGCGGATCGAGGGCGGTACCGACGACGTCGACCGGCTGCACACCCGGGCGGTGGAGCTGCTGCAAGCCGGCGCCCACTACGCGGCAACATATGGCGCCGCGCTCAAGGCGGACGGCGCGGCACGGCTCGAGGCGTTGACGACGCCCACGCTTTTGACCGCGTTGCCGGCGGACATCCTGGCGAGCCACCTCGACCGCGTTCCGAATCACCGTTGGCTCACCATCCGGCGCGCCGTCGACGCGACGCAGATCCACCATGAGGCCCGGCAATGGTTCGGCCGATACCCACCCCCCGTTGCCGAGCCCCGCTTCAAAGCAACCATCCGGCGCTTCGTCGACACCGGCGATGGACAACTCCTGATCGACGGGGACCCCCGGGGCAGGCGCGCCTGGTTTCACGATGCGGGCCAGTCGTCTCGACAACGGCCGATGCATGCGGCCGGCGCGCTCGGTTTGGATCTGCCCGGTCACGGCTTGAGCACGATGCCTTGGCCGGATAGCCCGGAGGAACTCCTCGATGCCTTGACCCGAGGGTTGGCCGCGGCGGGTGTCGACGTCGACCGATGCACCTTCGACGGTAGCGGACTCGGCAACCAGGTCGCGGCGCTGTTGGCGGGGCGCATCGACCGGTTCGAGTCCCGCGCTGTGGAGGTGCCCGACATCACACCCCGGTGGGACGGTGGCCACCTGTTCGCCGCCTGGCATTTCGCCCGGTTTCGCACCCAGTACGCCGTCTGGTCCGAACGCGGCCCGGGAATGCGGCGGCGGGTGGGGGTGCCGCCACCCGACCTGTTGCAGGAGATGACGCTCGATGTCCTTCGCGCGGGCCAGCGGACGCTTGAGCGAACGCTGCCGCTCTGTATTTGACGGAACCGGGGTCAGAGCAGGAACGTGCTGATCGCGGGGAAGAGCGCGATCACGACGAGCGCAAGGAGCAACAGGCCGATGAACGGCAGCACCGCCCTCGTGACGGTGACGAAGTCCTCCCGGAACGCGGCCATCGCCACGATTAGGTTGAGGCCCATCGGCGGCGTCAGGTAGCCGATGCCGAGGTTCACGATCATCAGGATGCCGAGTTGCTCGGAGCCGATGCCGAGCCGGTTCGCCAGCGGTTCGAGCAAGGGGCTGAGTATCAGGATCGCCGAGCCGATGTCGATGACCATCCCCACAGCGAGCAGGGCGAGGTTGCCGAGAACCAGGAACTCGGCCGGCGTGTCGATGACTCCTTCCATGGCGGCGACGGTCCGCTGGGGGATCTGCTCGTAGGTGAGGAAGACGTTGATCGAGACGGCGAATGCCAGCACGAGAAACAGGCTGCCCATCAAGCGGGACGTCTCGAGGCTTACCTCCCACAGGTCCGCCAAGCCCATGTCGCGGTTCACCAAGAGTTCTATGACAACAGCAAGCACCACGGCAACAGCGGCCGCCTCGGTAGGAGTGAAGAAACCCCCGTAGATTCCCCCCAACACCACCACGGGCAGCGGCATGGCGGGTAGGGCCCGGCGCGCCGTGCGCCCCACTTCGGCCCAGTCGGATGCCCCGCCGCGGGACCGTCCGTAGCGAATCAGCGTGTATGTGACGAGAACCGCGATCATCACGAGGGCGGGCCCCAAGCCCGCGATGAATAGGTCCGCGATGGAGGTCTCGGTCATCACGCCGTAGAGAATCAGAGGGATCGAGGGCGGAATCACGATGCCCAGAACGCCGCTCGCAGCGATCAGGCCGATCGCGAAGTGCTTTCCGTAGCCGTTCTCGATCAAGGCCTGGTACATGATTGCGCCGACCGCCAGCAAAGTGACCGTCGCCGAGCCCGAAATGGCCGCGAAGCCGGCGGCGGAGACCACCGTGGCGAAGGCGAGACCGCCCGGCGCGAACCGGGTGGCGGCCACGACGAAGTCGATCAACCGACGCGCGATGGAGCCGCGGCTCATGACGGCGCCGGCGAACATGAAAAGCGGAATCGCCAGCAGGACTTCCTTGTTAAAGGCTTCCCAGATGTCGTAGATGACGTATTCCGGGTGGCCGCCGTCAAACGCCGTGTACACGAAAAGGGCGGCCGAGCCGAGCAGCACCATGATGGGCTGGCGCAGCCACAGCAGGACGACCAGCCCGACGACCAGGATCCAACCCGTCACTCGTCGACCTTTAGTGACGGTGCCGCGTCGGGGCGGTGGCAGAACAAGGCGTAGCGCAAGGCATTGAACGCGAGCGCGACGACGATCACGCCCTGCAGCAGCCAGACCGGCCAACGCAGCAGGCTGGTCACGTCGGACAGCAGCCAACTCTCCCACGCGACGTAGGCGGCCACGCCCGCGAGGAGCGTGAAAAAAACCGAGGTCAGGGCATAGCCGACCCGACCCATGGCACCCTCCCACGAGGCCGGGCGGTACTTGTCGAGCGCGCGCGGCCGGAAATGCTCCCCCGCGTCGGCGGCAAGGCCGACGCCGAACATCGCCGTGACCAGCATGCCGACGAGCCCAAGCTGCGGCGCCCCGACGATGCCGTAGCCGAAGGTCAGTCGGGACGTGACGTCGGCGACGAGCGCCAGCGACATGACCAGGAATCCGCTGGCGCAAAGCGCCTTCTCGATGCGGGACATCCAACGCAGCAGCATCTTGGTCAGTCGTCGATGCCGCCCGATGCGTAGTCGCGCTTGCCGGCAACGATCGCGGCATGGACCGCCTGTGCCCCGCCACCGATGCGCGCGACCAGTTCCGGCACGATGTTGCCGGTGACCTCCCGCCAGCGGCCGAGTTCCGCCTGGGTCAGGTCGCGCACTGCGATGCCTTCCTGGCGCATCTGGTCGACGGCGAAACTGTTGACCGAGCGCACCGCCGCCCGCGCCGCTGCGGCATCGCCCCAGGCTTGGCGAAGCACGTCGCGCTGGACTTCGGTCGCAGACTCGAACCACCGCCGATTCACGATGATCGCGCCGGTGTCGTAGGAGTGGCGCGACAGCGTCAGGTGACCGGCGTACTTGCGCGTCACGAAGAAGTGGAAGATCACCGATGAGACGCCGCCCTCGATCAACCCGGTCTGCAGGGAAGGCACGACGTCGCCGCTGCCGAGGGGGATCGAGTCCGCGCCGATGGCGGTCAGGAACGCCTGCGCGGCCGGGTTCGGCGACCCGCGCAGGCGCATCCCCCGGGCGTCCGACGGCACGGCAATGGGACGCCGCGAGTAGATCCCGCTCCAGCCGACCTCGACCCACTGCAGGAGGGCCAGGTTCTTGTCGGCGAACAGCGGGTCGAATACGTCGAACAGGTAGTTGTCGTAGACGTGATCCACTTCACCCGCGCTGCCGAAGACGTAAGGTGCCATCGCGATGTTGAGTTCCGGTACGACCGACGCGAGGCCTTGCAGGGACATGCCGCCAAGGTGGGCGCGACCACGGCGGATGTCGTAGAGCATCTGTTCCTCGCTGCCACGTTCGCCCCGGGTGAAGTACTCGAGCTCGACCTCGTCCCGGGCGGCGAGTCCGGCCTTGACCCGCTGCCACTCCTGGTCCCAGACCGAGTTCGGCTGCGCGAACGCTACCGCGCGCCCCACGAGGGGCTCGGCGTCGGCGCACCACGGCAGCAGCACGAAGAGGTGTAGCCATGCAACGACCGCGCAGGACCTTCCCTTGAGGAAGCCCACCTCCGCTAGGCGCCCGGTCGTCATCGCTGAATGTACTGCTGCGTCTGCACGGCCTTGACCAGCACGACGTCCGACCCCTCCTCCGTCACCACCGCTTCGAAGATGGCCAGCCGCCGCCCAGCTTTCACGCGGTCGCACCTGACCACCAACGCCACGCCCGCGGGCACCCGGTTCAAGTAGTAGCAGTTCAGGTTGGTGGTCACGAACAGCCTTTCGCCACCCGCGAAGTAGGTCGCGAGGCTCACCGCGTCGTCGATCATGGCCGCGACGAAACCGCCTTGCACCGTGCCATGCGGGTTCGTCATCCCCTTGGGGGGCACGAAACGGACCTCGGCACGTTCACCGCCATCGGCAAGGGAAACCACCTGGCCGCCCATGAATTCGCGGCTTGAGATGCGTGGCAGGTCGGTAATGTCCATATGCTGTCCCGCTTTCAGACGAACGCCAGCGGCGCCGTGCCGGGGAACAACGCCTGCGCCGCGCGCAGCACGTCGTCGCCTTCGAGGCCCGTGACCTGCATGCCTATGGGCAGACCCGAACTGGCTGGCAGTGGAACGCTCACCGCGGGTACGCCCGCGATTGCCGCAGGCGCTGTCAGGTTGGCGATGTCCGCGTCGACCGCCGTATCGTGAGCTGGCGCCGAACACGGTGAAGTCGGGCCAAGCAGGAGCGTGCCCGCAAGTACCCCACCCATGCGCACCGCTACGTCATCCAGGACTTCGTCCGCTTGGCGGATCTTGGCCACCGGCTGATCCGCCGCCCAGGCCATGAGGCTGCGGAACTCGTCACTGAATCCGTCCGGGTTGTCGCGTAGCGCATCTGCGAAGTGGCAGGCGGCGGCTCGCTCGCAGGCAAAGAGTCCGGCCCGGCGAACCTTGCCGAGGTCGACATCGGACCAGTCCACGGTTTGACGCACGTCGACCCGGTCGAAGGCGCACGCCAGCCGGGGTTCCAGCGCAGTCTCGGTTTGCCATCGCGACAAGGCCGGAACCGTCGCGACGGTCGGTCGGTCCCTGCGACCGCTGAGGATGGCCATTACGGCGGAGACATCGGCGATACTCCGGGTGTGTACGCCCACGTGGTCCAAGCGCGGCGACAGGGGCACCACGCCGTCCAACGGAATCTCGTCTCGCGCGGGCTTGTAGCCGACGATTCCGCAAAGCGCGGACGGCAACCGCACGGATCCCAGGCTGTCGGTTCCTAAGGCTACCGGGACCACGCCCGTTGCAACCGCGGCGGCCGAGCCGCCCGACGAACCGCCGGCGATTCGCGTGGGGTCGTGGGGATTGCGCGTGGCACCGAACGCCGGATTGTCGGTGGTCACGCCGAGGGCACCCTCGTGCATGTTGAAGATGGCGATCGGAACCATGCCGGCCACCCGCAACTGGGCGACGCATGCCGCGTCGCGTTGCGCCACGCGGTTCTTGAACGCGGCGATGCCCGCGTGCCAAGGCATCCCATGAACGGCAATGTTGGCCTTGACCCCGAACGGGACGCCGTCGAATCGGGACAAGGCCTCGCCGCGCCGCCAACGGGTTGCGGAACGGGCAGCCGCCTCGCGCATCGCCGCGAGACCGCACAAGTGATTGCACGCGCCGACGACCGGATCGCATTCTTCCAAGCGCGTCAGGCAGGCATCGAGCACCTCCCGCGGATCGGCCATCCCGGTGGCGAAGCCGTTGCTCAACGCGATGGCATCGCAAGCCAACAGGTCGTCGGTCATGACGCATCGCCTCTCGGGTTGCGATAGTCGATCAGCCGGATGGGTTTCTGGCGCCGCTCGACCTCGGTGAATGGGGCAGTTTCCCCCTTGCCGACCAACTCGACATCGACCTCGATGCCGAGCGCGTTCTTGAGTACCGCACGCATGCGGGATCGCAGAGCTCCGTCGCCGTGAGCCACTTCCGCGACGACTACGAGGGCGCCGACCGGCGTGACGCGGCACAGGAACTCGCCGAGGAACTCCGGAATGTCCTCGAACAGGGGGCCGATCGCCTGCGGGAACACGTTGATGCCCTTGATCTTGACCATGCTGTCGCTGCGGCCGAGAAAGCCCTCGATTCGGCGCAGGTTGAAGCCCAGCGCGGAGGTGCCGGTGCATTCGCGACTGACGTCGTGGGTGTTGAACCGGATCACGGGATACACGTCGTCCTTGAACAGGCAAGTACAGACCATGTCGCCCATCGTGCCCGGTGGCACCGCTTCGCCGGTCGTAATGTCGGCGAGTTCGAGGTAGTGGGCGTCCTCCATGACGTACAGGCCGTCCTGGTCCGGTCCTTCGCCCGCAACGGCACCGGTGTCGCCGACGCCGTACCAGTCGTAGCAGGCGGCACCGCCCCACGCCCGCGCAAGCGCCGCCTTGTCCTCCCGGCCCATCTGGCCGCTTAGCATGCGGATGCGGAGATCCTCGCCTATTGCGATGTCCTGCTTCCCAGCCACCTCGGCCAGGCGCTTGAGGTAGTCGGCGAATCCAACGAGCACAGAGGCGCCGAAATCGCGCATCAGTTCGACCTGGCGCTGGGAGCGGGTCTCGATGCCCGTGCCGGCGGACACGAACGTGGCGTTGGTCCAGTGCAGGACAGCCTCGCGTATGTAGTGGCCCCCGTTGATGGGACCGTGGCCGTAGACCGAGTGGACCACGTCGCCCGCTTCGAGCCCCTGCAGACGGTACAGGCGGGCGAGAAGCAGGTTCTGTGCCTCCCGGGACTTGGGCCCGAACAGTAGCGGCTGCGGGCGTCCGGTCGTGCCACTCGTCGTGTGGAAGATGACGGCGGCGCGGTGGCTGTCAGTGGGGTCGAATCCGCCGAAATCCCCGAACGGCGGGTAGGCTGCGACGCTTGCCATCAAGTCGGACTTGCTGAAAACGGGAAGCTTGCCAATGTCCTCGAGACCCGCGATGTCGGCGGGTTCGATGCCGTGGCGCGACCAGAGCCGCCGGTAGAAGCCGGTGCGCCACGCCCGGTCCACGCAGCGGCGAAACAACCTGTCCTGATGCGCGTAGAGCGCGTCCCGGCTGGTGTTGCAGGCGAAACTGTCGAAGGCGGCTCCGATGGGATGATCGGCGACGAGATCCTCGACGTTGGCTGCGGCGAAGTAGTGCGGGAATCTGGCCACGGCGGTCCTAGGGGGTGCCGGTGACCGCGTCGAGCACGCTCGACGCATCCGTCGCGTCGGGCAGTGCGCCCACGGCGGCGTTGAGCGCGGCGGTCCGCGTGGGGCCGCCATAGACGCTGCCCACGCACGCTGCCAACTTTTTCCGAACCTCGTTCGCGGTCAACGGGCGTTCGCGCGAACCGGGCAGCGTATCGATGCGCTCCTTCAGTTCGGCACCGTCGCGCAGTTCAGCGGTGACACACTGCGGGGTGAAGGCGGCGGGGTTTCCGACGTCGTTGACGACGGCCTTGAACCGCTGCGCCAACGCAAGCGTTTCGGCATCGGCAAGCGCGCGGGAATCGAACCGGTCGAGGCCAACGTCCCCATCGGCCAAGGCCACTGCGCCGACGTAGCCGAAGCACAGCCGAGCGTAGTTCGCGGTCATGTCCGCCTTTGGCGGGCGAACCACGAGTTGATGGATCAAGGGCGGCGCTGACAACGTCACGCGAGCGAGGTTCTCGACCGTGACGCCGCGACCCCGCAGCATGATGACGGCCTCCACGGCACCGTGCGTCGCCCGACCGCTGGGATAGGGCTTGTGACTCAGTTCGTCAACGCGCCAAGCCTCGCCGAGGGACTCGGCAAGGCCCGTAGCCCGGTGGCAACGCTCGAACAAGCGAAGATATCCGTAGCGGCCTTCGAGGGCGTCGGCGGGTGCGGGTACGCCGGCGCCGGCCAGATCAGC
Organism: Candidatus Azotimanducaceae bacterium; assembly: GCA_965203685.1. Classification (GTDB taxonomy): domain Bacteria; phylum Pseudomonadota; class Gammaproteobacteria; order Pseudomonadales; family Azotimanducaceae; genus VXYL01. The sequence goes on along the minus strand of OZ241908.1, from coordinate 695,344 downwards.
CGCGACCAATCCGCCGCGCGCGGCGCCACCGAGTTGCACAGCCAAAGTGGACTTGCCCTCCTCGTGGGCCTGCATCGTGCCGGCGGCTTGGCAGAGCGCGTGGCCGAAGCAGGCGCGCAGTTGGCCGGCATCGAATCCGCGCAGGACTCCTACGGCCACAGCGGCGCCGAATACGCCAGCGGTCGCAGGGCGGAAGAACGTGAGCGGCGCGGCGGCGGCAAGCCCCAGCACCGCGGCAACCTCGGTGCCGAGCGCCGTGGCGACGAGAAGCCGTGGCCCATCGATGGGAGCGCACCGATCGCACTCGGCAAGCGCCGCGCCCGCGACGGCGGTCATGGCATGGACGACCGCGCCCTCGTGTACGCAGTCGAACTCCAGGCAATGCATCTGGAACGCGTTGACGAATGCCGCCGACGGTGCCGGCAGGCGAAGCCCATCTCCCAGGAGGCGCGCCGCGCGGCCCTCGCCCCAGAGCTTCGCGACCTCGACGACCGCATTGCGATCGGGACCGCGGCGGCCGGCCACGCCGACCGCGAGGCTGTCGAGCAGGAACGCCTGGGTCGATCGGACCGTCTGCGCCGGTAGCTGATCGAACGACGTCTCGATCGCAAGACGGATCAATGCGTCCAGCAAGTTGGGGCTCGTGGTCGACGGCACCACTTCTAGATCACGCCGCGTTCGAGAAGGTCGTCGAGGACTGCGGAGGCGATGCCGAGCGATTCGCCGATCTGGCGCGAGTGTTCACCGTAGCCCGGAATCGCCAAGTCCGGTCTCGCGGGTTCGTTGCGGTACTTGATGGGAACCCCGATGTTGAGGTTGCCCTTGGCGTCGGTGAGCAGCATGTCCCGATAGTGCGTATGGGGGTCCGCGAACGCGTCCTTGAGCGACCTGATCGTCGCCCAACAGCAGTCGATGGGCGTAAGGAATGCTTCCCAATAGGCCAGCGGCTTGGCGCCGAACTCGGCTTTGAAGAAGGCGCGCAGGGGTTCCTGTTCGGGCCCCGGTTCGACCAACGCCGATGGCAGAAGGTCGAGGCGGTCGAACGCCGCGAGCAGGTTGCGCGCGAATTTCGCCTCCGAGCCGCCGAGCACGATGAACTCGTGGTCGGCGGTCTCGTAGATCCGGTACATGGCAGCACCGCCGAAGGAGCGCATTTCGGCGGGCTCCGGGTGGACATCGTTGCCGAACACGGGCCCGGTCACATTGGGTGTCCAAGCGAGGAGCGCGTCGTACATGGATAGGTCGATGTAGTCGCCGCGACCCGTTTGCACGCGCTTCAGGAGCGCCATCAGGATCGCCGACATCGCCATCAGCGACGCGATCGCGTCGGCGGCCGGCATGTTCGGCGCGGCCGGCTTGCCGTCCTCGAGCCCGCGGTTCAGCGCCGCGACGCCAGCCAGCGCCTGAACGGTGAGGTCGTGCGCCGGCTTGTCCTTGAGCGGCCCGTCCTGGCCGAATGCCGAGATGGAGCAGTACACGAGGCCGGGGTTGCTTGCAGAAAGGGTCGGATAGTCGATGCCGAGTCGCGCCACCACGCCGGGGCGGAACGCTTCGACCAGTACATCGGCGGTCTCGACCAAGGCCAGGAAGAGCGCGAGGCCACCCTCGTCCTTAAGGTCGACCTTGAGGCTCCGCTTGCCGCGAGCGATGTTTCGGAACCAGACGGAGACGTCCTCCGCGTCGCGGTAGCCGACGATGCGGGTGGGTTCCCCGACGCCGTTGGCGGGCTCGACCATGACGACGTCCGCGCCATGGTCGGCGAGCATCATGGTCATGTGCGGACCCGGCAGGAACGCCGACAGGTCGAGCACCCGGATCCCCTCAAGCTTCATTCCATCCCGCCCATCGCCTTGCCCAAGAGCGCGTCAAGCGGGATTCCGCTCGATCAGTTGGCGGGCGATGATGATGCGCTGCATCTCGTTGGTGCCCTCGCCGATGCACATGAGCGGCGCTTCCCGGTACAGGCGTTCCACGGGGTACTCCTTCGAGTAGCCGTAGCCGCCGTGGATGCGCATGGCTTCCAGCGCGTTTTCGACGGCCGCTTCGGAAGCGAAGTACTTGGCCATGCCTGCTTCCATGTCACAGCGTTCGCCCGCATCGAAGGCCCGCGCGGCGTCCTGGGTCAGGAGTTCGGCAGCCCGTGCGCGGGTCGCCATCTCGCCGAGTTTCAGTTGTATCGCCTGGTGCTCCGCGATGGGCTTGCCGAAGGTCTTGCGTCCTTGGGCGTAGACCGTCGCTTCGGCGAGGGCGCGGCGAGCGATACCAACGGACCGGGCCGCGACATTGATGCGACCGAGTTCGAGGCCGCCGACCGCCATGTAGAACCCACGCCCGGTCTCGCCACCGATGAGGTGCCGCTCGGCATCGAGGGTGTAGCCCTCGTAGATCAGCTCGGCTGAGTCAATGCCCTTGTAGCCGAGTTTCTCCATCCGGCGCCCGGTGCGGAAACCGGGGTGCGGCGTGCCGGTGTCGGGATCCACCTTGGGGGCGATGAACATGGACATGCCGCGCCGAGGCGGCACGGCGTTGGGATCGGTCTTCGCCAGGAGAGCGACGGCGCCGCCCTCGATGCCGTTGCTGATCCATGTCTTGGTGCCGTCGATCCGGTAGTTGCCACCGTCGGCCCTGGCGCGCAGTCGGATGCCTTGCAGGTCGGTGCCGGCATCGGGTTCGGTGAGCGCCAGCCCGCCACGGATCTCGCCGCTCACGAACTTCGGCAGCCAGTAGGCCTTTTGATCGGCGGTCCCGTGCAGCTCCACGATGCGCGCCATCATGAGGTGCGAGTTGAATATCCCCGTGAGTGACATCCACTCCTCGGAGATCAAGGTGACGATCCTCGCGTAGGTGCTGGCCTTGAGCCCCAGACCGCCGTGTTCCTGCGAGACGGTTGCGCCGAACAGGCCGAGTTCCTTCATCTGCTCGACGAGCCCATGGGGATAGACGTCGTCGTGCTCCATCTCCATGACCACGGGCTTGACCTCGCGCTCGACCCAGCGCGCGATCGTGTCGAGAATGACTTCCTCGTCGGCCTGGGTGTACGAGGAAGCCGTGCTGGTCGGTCGCTCCACGTTGGTGCTCCTCCGCGTGCGCTTCGCTAGTAGTTGCCTAAGCGGTCCTCGACCGCGTGACCCGTGGCCGGCACGAGGATGTTCCTCGAGAAACTGCACACCAGGACGCCGCCCTGGTTCAGCCCCTGGGTGCGCACGGTGACGATGCCCTGCCCGGGTCTCGACCTGGATTCCCGTTTTGCGAGCACCTCCGATTCGCCGTAGATGGTGTCGCCCTCGAACACGGGCGCCGGGAACTTCACCTCGTCCATGCCGAGGTTCGCGATGGCCTTCTGGCTGACGTCGCTGACGCTCATGCCCATGAGCAGGGACAAGGTGTAGGAACTCACGACCAGGTTGCGGCCGAACTCCGAGGCCTTGCCGAACTCGACGTCGAAATGCAGAGGATGGGTGTTCAGCGTCAGCAGCGTGAACATGTGGTTCTCGGCCTGGGTGACGGTCTTGCCCGGTCGGTGCTCGTAGATGTCGCCGACCACGAAGTCTTCGTAATAGCGGCCGAAGGTCTCCCGGTAGCGGTTCGGTCCGACCTTTTTGGTCCGGTGCGTCATCGGCCCACCTGCTGTGTTCGAAACGCGGCCAAGACCGTTAGTCCGCCGCCGTTGCCGGGACGGCGTCGGCGTAGGCTGCCGCGATGGCCCGGCGCGGGGCGACCCAGACGTTGTCCCGTTCGCACACGTGATCGAGGATGCGGCGCAACGCGCCGGCACGTCCCGGCCGACCGACGATCCTCAAGTGCAGCCCGAGCGACATCATGCGAGCGCCCTTGTGGTCCGCCTCTTCCGCCAGCCAGTCGAACGAGTCAATCGCGTAATCCGCCCAGCTTCTCGGAGTCAGCGAAGGCGCTGTCCACATCTTGATGTCGTTGGAGTCGACGGCGTAGGGCAGCACGAGGATTGGGCGCCGTTTCCCGTCGCTGGTCTCGACCGTGTCCCAGAACGGCATGTCGGCCGAATAGTCGTCCATGTGGTAGACGAATCCCTCTTCAGCGAGGAGCCGGCGCGTCGAGTCGGTGTGCAGGAAACGCGACAGCCAACCGACCGGCCTGATACCGGACGTCGACTCGATGCTGTCCCGCGCCTGGCAGATGAACGCGCGTTCGGCCGCTTCGTCCATCCGGTACTGGTGCACCCAGCGATAGCCGTGGCAGGCGATCTCGTGACCCTCCTCGACCAGGCGACTGGCGAGGCGAGGCGCGCGTTCGAGGGCCAATGCGGCCGCCGTCGCGGTGGCGGCGAGGCCGCGCTCGGCCAGCATGCCGAACACCCGTGGGGCGCCGACGTCGATGCCGTATCGGTAGTTGGATTCGTTGCCGTGTACGCGTACCGGTCGGCGCGGGATCGAACCGAGTTCGTCGACCGGTTCCGGCACGGGGTCGCCGTCGGCCACATTCATCTCCGCGCCTTCTTCGACGTTGACGACGATCGACAACGCGAGACGCGCCCCGTTGGGCCATGAAAAGTCACCCGGCAAGCTGGTCGTGGTCTCGGTTGACACCGTCCTCTACCCCCGGTGAAGGATCAGCGTTGCTGATGCGCTCCGAGCCGCGTGTTGGACATAATGATATACTAATAGGACATTAGTGCAACGCGAGCCCCGCGACTCTCGGTCAGGCACATGGCGCACGGGCAATACGACGGACCTCCCGACTACCGCTTGGTCGGGCGACACGCGGTGTTTCCAGTCACCGGCCACGATCAGACCGAGCGCTACAACTTCCTTGCGCACCTCAACCGCCACTTGGCAACCCGGGTGATGCCGGGCGTAGAGACGGCCTACCGTCGCCAGGTCGAGCCGACGTTCGCTGCCGAGAACGGTCGCGTACCGAAGGACCGCCACGAGGTCCGCAAGTCGCTCGCCGACAATGCCATCTACCAGACCTGGAGTGCGCTACGCCGCAATTCCATGGAGATGCGCCAACAGGCCGGCCTGTCGGTGGTCCTCGCACAGCTTGGCACGCTGGTCGCGAAGACCCGTGCTGCGGTCGCCGGCCAAAGGCTCAAGTTGAACGCCGACCTGCCCATGCCGAACTACCTGACCGCCGTCGACCACCACTGCATGCCGGGCAGCTATCACGGCGAACGCTGCGCGGACGACGTGAGCGCCGCTGCCAACTACGATTCCGGCATGTTCGTCACCACGGCCGGAATGCTCGGCCGCTACACCGACGGCGGCGGCCGCGGCGTGGTGCGCTACCTGGCCCAGCATTTCCCGGAATTCCGGCCGGCGCGCATCCTCGACATCGGCTGCGGCTTAGGGCACAACGTGCTGCCCATCGCGGCGGCGTTTCCGGACGCCGAAGTCGTCGCGGTGGACGTGGCGGCACCGATGCTGCGTTACGGAGCGGCACGCGCGGCGGCGCTCGGCATCGCGACCGTGGCTTTCGTGCAGGCCGATGCGACCGACCTGGCCGAATTCGACGATGGGAGCTTCGATTGGATCCAGAGCACGATGTTCCTGCATGAGACCTCGCTGCCGGCACTACGCCGGATCATGGCCGAGTGTCGACGGCTGATCGCGCCCGGCGGCCTCGTCATCCACCTCGAACAACCCCGCTACGACGCCGGCATGCCGCTCTTGGAGCAGGCCATGCGCGATTGGGACGCGTTCAACAACAACGAGCCTTTCTGGACCAAGCTGCACCAGATCGACCTCGACGCCCTCATGGTGGCCGCCGGATTCGCCCCTGAGGAGTTGATCCACGGCAACGTCGTGGCGGTGGTCGACAGCGACGGTTTCGCGGACGTCGCATGCGACGACGCCGAGGACTACGGTCGAAAACCGGCTTGGCAGATCACCGGCGCTCGGATCCGCACCTGACGATCGCGGCAAGCGGCGATGCCCGACGAATCCCCATGGCGCGAACTCGAGGACCCCATCCGGCTTGCCGGCGCCAAGGCGAAGGGCAAGCGGCCGTACTTCTTCCGCGACCCCGACGTCGAACGCGTACTGTCGATCACCATGGCGGTGGCGGCAGAGCTCGCTGTTCTGCGCCAGCGGCTAGACACGCTCGAGGCGCTGCTCGAAGCCCGGGGCAGCATCACCAAGGCCGATGTCGAACGCTTCGAGCCGACGCCCGCGCAGCAGGCCGAACGGGGTCGCTGGACGCAGGAATACATCGCCCGGGTGCTGCGCATCGTTCAGCAGGAGGTCGAGGCCTTGGGCACGGACGAGCCCTCATCCGAAGAAGCGGGCGATGCCATGGTCGACGACGAGTGACAGGCGCCGTCGGCGGATCCGAGAAGGTGTGCCCTTGAACCGCCTGCGCGCCGGCACGGTCGGCGTTGCCGACCTCGACGCGAGCCGCCAACTCTACGAGCGATACCTGGGCTACTGCACCGTCGAAACCGGGGCAATCGCGCCCGCGCTCGCCGAAGCCTGGGGCACGCCGAGGGCGGCAGGGAGCGCCTACGCGGTGTTGCAGCCGGTGTCCGGGGCCGACGTCTACCTACGGTTTGTCGAGTCGTCGCCGGTCGCGGGATTCGTCCCGCTCGTCACCTATGGCTGGGCCGCCCTCGAGTTCTGCGTCACCGACGTCATTGCCGTGGCCGAACGCCTGCGGGACTCGCCATTCACCGTTCTCGGCGAGCCCCGTCCCATCGACGGTCTCGACGGCATCCAGGCAATGCAGATCCAGGGGCCGGACGGTGAGGTCTGCTACCTGACCCAGATCGACGCCGACCCGCCCGGGTTCTACCTGCCCCGGGCCCGGTCCCTCGTCGACCGCCTCTTCATCACCGTCCTGGCCGCGAGCGACATGGCGGCGGCGCAACGGTGGATGGTCCGCCACCTCGGCATCGTCGTGGGCCGGGCGAAAATGGAGATCGCATACACGATGCTCGCCAACGCCTTCGGTACATCGCCGTCGCGGATCTTCACGGTCTCGACCATGGCCGACCGGGGGGACGTCTTCCTGCAGGTGGACCAGATGCCCTGCCGAGCGGGCCCGCGACCCCGGCACGAGGGACAACTTCCACCCGGCATCGCCATCACGACGCTGCTCCAGTCCAGGATCGATGCCGGCGACGGTTCGCGCATCGCCACCCCGAGTGTCCAGGCAGGCAGGATCTACGACGGTCGACGAAGCTTCACGCTTGCCGGTCCCGACGGCACGTTGTTCGAAGTCGTGGAGGTCGGATGACCGACGCGAACACCCGGGTCGTCGTCGCCCGCCCGCCGCGAGGGCCACCGGCACTGTCCGACTTCGCCTTGCAACCAGCACCGCCAACGGATGGTCCGGGCGTGCTCTGCGAGGTGCTCTACGTCTCCGTTGATCCCTACCTGCGGGGCCGACTGAGCGGGAGGCACATCGCCTCCCCCATCGCCGCAGGCGAATCGATGTCCAGCGAACTCGTGCTGCGCATCGTGGAGGATGCCGGCTCTTTTCGTACCGGGGACCTAGTACGCGCCTTCGGCCCCTGGCAGCTCCGCGTACGGCTTGGCGCCGAACAACTCGCGCCCATTCCGGACGGGATCGATCCCCCGTCCCTCGCCCTCGGCGTACTCGGCATGCCCGGACTGACTGCCTACGCCGGCGTAACGCGCCTATTGCGACCGCAACCGGGGCAGACAATCCTCGTCTCAGCCGCCTCGGGCCCCGTCGGCGCCACGGTCGGCCAGTTGTGCAAGGCGGCCGGTGCACGCGTCGTGGGTGTCGTCGGCAGTCCCGAGAAGTGCCGTTGGCTGCACGACGAGGCCGGCTTCGACGTGGCCATCGACCGGCGGCGCCAAAGCCTGCGCCAAGCCATGGACACCGCATGTCCAAGCGGCATCGACGCCTACTTCGACAATGTCGGTGGCGACATGCTCCAAGCCGCCATGGAACGGCTCGCCACGAACGCCCGCGTTGTGCTCTGCGGCCTGATGGACCAGTACAACGGTGACGAGGCCCCGCCCGGCCCCAATCCCGGGTTGATCATTCGTGCCCGGGCCACCGTCAGCGGCCTCGTGGTCTACGACCACGAAGACTTGCGTGCGGACATGGAAGCCGATCTCGGCGCACGCGTCGCGGCCGGCACACTCAGCTTCAAGGAGCATGTCTTTGCAGGACTGGCCGAGGCGCCCGGCGCCTTCTGCGCCCTGATGGCGGGCGAGACGTTCGGCAAAACACTCGTCAGGGTCGCACCGTAGGCACTACGCCGGCGCGGCCAACCCTCATCAGCCGGACGGGGTCTCTTTGAACGCATCGATCGGCAGCGGTGTCGCGGTCTGGACGAGAAGTGCCTGCCGACGCAGGAAACGCTTGAGCCCGCTGTCGCCCATGCGCGAGGGCCCAACCCCCGAGACGCCGCGGGAGTCCTTCTCCACGTCGCCCACGGAGCTTGTGAGCCCAGCGTCGTTGACGCTGACCGCGCCGACGTTCAGTTGCCCGGCAACCGCGAGCGCGTGGCCTAGTTCTCCGAGGACTGCCGCAGACAGCCCGAAGGTCGAGCTATTGGCCAACCGGACCGCTTCGGCGTCGTCGGCGAACGGCATGACGGGCATGACGGGACCGAAGGTCTCGTCGCGGTAGAGGCGCATACTGTGGTCCACGCCCGTCAAAACGACGGGACGGCACCAGACGGCACCGCCGCGACGGACGAGGCCGCCGCAGTGCTGTACCGCTCCCCGGGCCCGCGCATCTTCGAGTTGCGCCGCGACCACCTCGCCCTGCCGGGGGCCGATGAACGGCCCGATGTGGCCCGCGTCGACGCGTTCGAGATTCGGTTCGACTCGATCTGCGGCTTGGACCAGGCGTGCCACGAATTCCTCGAACAGCGACTCGTGAACGTAAACGCGCTCGATGGACTGGCAGGCTTGCCCGGCTGCAATCACCGAGCCCCGCAGGGCAACGGCGACTGCCGTGCCGAGATCGGCATCGGCGAGGACGATCAGCGGATCCTTGCCGCCGAGTTCCAAGAACGCCGGGATCAGTCGCCCGCCCGCGCGGGCGCCTACCCGGCGTCCGGTCGGCACGCTGCCGGTGAAGCAGATGGCGTCGACGTTGTCCACGACGGCTTCGCCGGTTTCGCGCCCGCCGCGGACAAGGGCGAGCACCTTGGACAGCTCGGGAACGCCGGACAATGCTTGCGCCAGAGGTTCGACGAATCGCGGCGTGAACTCGCTTGGTTTGACCAGCACCGGGCACCCTGCGGCGAGAGCCGGTACGGCGTCGATGAGCGGTAGCAGGAGGGGGAAGTTCCAAGGACCAATCACACCCACGAGGCCGAGCGGCGAGACGCGGTGTCGGTACTCGACCGTCGGTGCCATCGTCGACGCGCCAGACGACCTCTCGTTCAGCAGGGCCGGCGCTTTCGCCACCCAGTGGTCGATCCTCCGCAGCGCCGCATCGAGTTCCGAGGCCGCAAGCAGGGCTCTCCCGGTGTCCGCCACCAATGCATCGAGGATCGCGCCGCGTGCATCGGCGAGCGCGGCCTGCCAAGCGGCGAGAACGCCGAGGCGATGCTCGACGCCCGCGGCCCACCATGCCGCCGCCGCCGTGCACAACTCGGCGGCGACGTTCGCCACCTCGTCAGGCGTGTGCGGTTCGTATCGGTAGGCCGCCGCATCGCGGCGTGGCGGCGCCACCTCCATCCAATTACTCATAATGACGTATCATTATATCTATCTAGTTCCCGCAAGTCGGGGGTGGGCACGATGGGTCCGGTCCGGAGAGGTATCCGGCAAGCCAGCGGATCGATGCAGCGGGTTGCCCGCCCGAGGGGCGCGCGGACGCTCTTCGACAAGCTCTGGGACAGCCACTGCATCGCCATCGACGACAACGGGGAAGGGTTGCTCTACATCGACCGGGTCGTGGTGCACGAGCGGACGGGAAGCATCGCCCTCGATGCCCTCCGGAACGACTCTCGGACCGTCCGTCGCCCGGAACACGCGTTCTGCGTTGTCGACCACATCGTTGACACCACGACCGGTCGCGGCGACGAGACCCGCGTTCCCGGCGGTCGCGAGTTCATCGTCGCCACGCGCCATCACGCCGATGCGTTCGGCCTGCGGTTGTTCGACGTCGGGGACGAGGATCAGGGCATCTGCCACCTAGTGAGCGCCGAACAGGGCATTGCGTTGCCGGGCTTGAGCATCGCCTGCTCGGACTCCCACACCTGCACGCTCGGCGCGCTGGGAGCGTTGGCGCTCGGGATCGGCACGAGCGAGGCCGAGCATGTCCTCGCCACGTCGACGTTGCGCCTCCAAAAACCCAGCAGCCTAACGGTCGTGATGCACGGTACCGCGGGTCCGTTCGTGACCGCGAAGGACTTCGCGCTCGGCCTGATCGCCGAGCACGGCGTTGCCGGCGGCAAAGGGGCAGCGGTGGAGTTCAGCGGCGATGCGGTGACCGCGCTGTCACTCGACGGTCGAATGACGCTGTGCAACATGGCGGCGGAATTCGGTGCCGTGACGGCCTTGGTGAATCCCGATGAGCAGGTGTTCGCGCAGTCGACACGGGCTGCCTACTGCCCCGGCGATCCACCCCTCGACTATTGGCGGTCGCTCGCCTCGGACGGGGGAGCCGAGCCGGATCGCACCATCCGGTTCGATGTCGGTCGGCTCGAACCCCGGGTCACTTGGGGCACGTCGCCGGAACACGGCATCAACATCGACGAGCGAGTTCCCCAGCCGGCCGACGCCGCCGCGCACCAGGCATTGGCCTACGCGGGATTGGAGGCCGGGTCGCCAATCGCCGGCATCCCGGTCGACGCGGCATTCATCGGATCCTGCACGAACTCGCGGTTGAGCGACCTCAGGGCTGCAGCGAGCGTACTGTGCAACCGGCGGGTCGCGAGGGGGGTCTCGGCGGTCTGTGTGCCTGGTTCCGGCAAGGTCAAGCGCGCGGCCGAGGCGGAGGGTCTCGACCGGGTGTTCCGGGATGCCGGGTTCGAGTGGCGGGAACCTGGCTGTTCGATGTGCTTCTACGCCGGCGGCGAGACCTTCGGCACGGGCAAGCGGGTGATGACCACGACCAACCGCAACTTCGAGAACCGCCAAGGCCCCGGCACACGTTCGCACTTGGCAAGCCCGTTGGTCGTGGCGGCGTCCGCGGTGCGCGGTCGGATCACGCATCCGAAAGAGCTATAGACGATGGAGCCGTTCACCTTGCACCTGGGCGTGGCCGCGCCGCTGCTACGGACCAATATCGACACCGATGCGATCATCCCATCCCGGGAAATGCGGCGGGTTTCGAAGAACGGACTGGGGGCCGGCCTTTTCGCGGACTGGCGCTACCTCGACGTGCCGTCGCGGATTCCCGATCCGGGTTTCGTGCTCAACCAACCGGCCTACTCCGGCGCCTCGATCCTCCTCGCCGGTGCCAACTTCGGTTGCGGGTCGTCCCGCGAACACGCGGTGTGGGCGCTGTCGGAGTTCGGGATCCGCGCCATCGTGGCGCCCAGCTTCAGCCCGATCTTCCACAAGAACTGCATCGCCAACGGTCTCCTCCCGGCGGCGCTCGACGCGCGCGCGGTTCGCTCGCTCGCGGGTTCCACCACGCCCGATCCCCAGGCCAACCGCCTGACCGTCGACCTAGCCATGATGACCATCGCATCGCACGAAGGCAGCTACCGTTTCGACATCGGCGTTGCAGACCGACGGCGTCTGCTCGAGGGCCTCGACCCAATCGCGTTCACCGAGACCCAAGCATCCGACATCGATGCCTTCGAGGCGGCCCGCTACGGAACCCATCCCTGGGCGCGACTCCCTTAGCGGTCAGCGGGCGGTTTCGCCGACATCGGCCTCGAGTGCGCGCCTGTAGAGACGCAAGGTCCAAGGTGCGATCGCCAACACGGGGACGCCGAAGATCAGCGGCAATAACGCGACGCTGTAGCGAACGCCGTCAACGCCGAACGCGAGGTCGTTCAATGCGCCCACCAGCGTCGGCCCCAGCATGAGCCCCGCGAGGCTGATGGCCATGTAGTACAGCGCGACCAACTGCGCCCGGATGCGCGCCGGCGCGATGTTGAGCAACGCGGTGACGCCCGTAGCAGACACGAAGGCCAGGCCGACGTTGCCGAATGCAAGGAGGCCGAACGCGAGCCATGGGGAGTCCATCAGGGGACCGACGATGGAGGGAGGTAGGCCGATCACGAGACCCAGGACCGCGATCTTGAGAGGTGCGTCACGATGGCCGCGGGCGGTGTAGCGGTCGGACAGCCAACCCGCGAAGTTGACCGAAAGCGGACCCACGATGATCAAGGCAATGCCGTTGGCGATCGCGTATTCCTCCACCGCCCAACCGTAAGTGCGCGCGAAGGTCACGGCCAGCCACCCGTGGCTGTAGGCCACGATGGTCATGACGCAGAAGATCGAGACGAAGGTCAGGTAGACGGTCGGGTGACGGCCGACGTGCAGGAACATGTGCCCGAGGTGCGAGCCGCGGCCGCCCTCGATCGGGACGATGCGCTTAGGCTCAGAGACGAAGAGGAAAAGCACGGCCAGCAGGAGTCCGGGCAGTCCGACGGTGAGGAAGGCGACCTGCCAAGGCGCCAGCGGACCGACGTAAGGCAGCGCCAAGCCCTCGCTGGCGTTGGCCCAGGTCAGGACGGCCGCGCCGAGCAGCGCCGCCAGCGCGCTCCCCACGGAGATGGCGCTGGAGTAGAGGGCAATGGGTTTGCCGCGCCGTTCCTCGGGGAACGAGTCGGAAATCAGCGACATGGCGCAGGGGCTCAAGGTCGCCTCGCCGATGCCGACGGACATTCGGGCAATGAAGATCTGCACGAAATTGCGCGCCAGCCCCGAGAAGGCGGTTGCAGCCGACCACAGCGCCACGCCTGCCGCCACGATCCACGTACGTCGTCGGCGATCCGCGAGGTACCCGAGGGGCAGCCCCATCGTCGCGTAGAAGATCGCGAACGCCGGGCCGAGGAGAAGGCCGATCTCGAAATCGGTGAGGTCGAGGTCGGCCTTGATGGGGTCGATGAGGAGCCCGAGGATGTTGCGGTCGACGAACGAGACGACGTAGGCGATGGTCAGCAGGCTGACCGTGTACCAGGCCCGCGCCGCCGCCGGGTAAGGCGTTGGCGCGTTCACGCGTCGTCGTCGACCCGGCCGGTGATGCGATAGATCACCACGAGGTTCCCGTCCGCGTCGTGCAGACCGACCTCGCGGCCCACACGGCCATCGTGGGTCAACAGCTTCTCCTCGGGGTGGACCTTGTAGCCGCCCGCTTCGGCCTTGGCAACGACAGCATCCAGATCGTCCACATGGAGCACGATGGTTCCCCGTCGGGGCGTCGGGTGCGGTGCGAGGCCCGGGACTTCCGTCAGCGCCATGACGCGGGGTTCGCCCGGCGTGCTCAGGGCAGCGAACCCGACCGTCGCGCCGGGATCGATACCGAACACGGTGTGGGAGTAGCTTCGCGGACGGGGCGGCTTCGTGAACGCCACGCTAAACCCGAGCACGTCGCGGTAGAAACCGAGCGCCTTGGCCATGTCGCTAACGAGGAAGTTCGCACGTTGAAATCGCAGGCTCATGTGTCCTCCTTGCGCCACCCGCGGGCTTCGCGGCAGCGCGCATCGGCGTCACGGGCTCGGTTCGTCGATCCCGATGACCTGGTTGCATTCGAAGAAGTGCCCGTCAGGGTCGAACACCGACGTGCCGATCAAGTGCCTGAGCTCGCCCCGCGCACCACGGGTGGACCACTCCCGGGGCGGTGAATGCACCCGTGTTCCGAGTTCCTCGGCACGACGGGCCACCTCCCGCGCGTCCTGGCTTTCGACCACGAACACCGGCATTCCGTAATCGACCGCCGTGGGCGGTTCCGGTGGCCGCTTCGCCGGGTCCAGCCACTGCAACAGCCCGATCATGCCGATCCTGGGATCGTTCGCGCGCAGAATCACGAGATCGGTACGATCGCCCGCGCGGCCTGCGGCCAGGCCTTGCCCGCTAAGGACAAACTCGGTGTGCATCCAGACCGTCATGCCGAGTACGTACTCGTACCACCGCCGACTCCGGTCCATGTCGCGGACCAGCAACGTGGTGCGCTTGACCACGTTGGGGACCGGCTCCGGCGCAGGGTTGTTCTCGCGGAGTCGCTCGGCCGCCGAGACGTCGTCGACGAGCAGCACCTGGCAGTCGGCGATACCTGCACGCAGCTTGCGCACCTCGGCGTACTCGGGCGATTGCCAGAAGGCCTCTGCGGCGGCGCGGTCAGGCCACTTCGAGATCACCACCGAGCCGCCCGGGTGCTCGCCCTCGAGGATCTCCGCGCCCGGTGCCTTGAGCACGTATTCGCCGCCGTAGTGTTTCGTCAACGCCGCGGCAGCCGGCGCGTAGCCCGCGAGAAACCGGCCGCGGTCGTGAATCTGTGCGCTGATCACCAGGTAGGCGGGCATCGGCACTCCCTGGCTCGAGACGCCTCAACCATCGATCACGCCGTCCTTGAGCAGTTCGTCGATGTCCCGGCGACCGCACCCGGACCGCTGTGCCGCGTACCGGGAGTGCTCGCCCGTGTGCGGCAAGTCCAGCCGGACGCCGAACCGGCGGCCGCCCATGTCGAGCGGCAGCTTGGGGAGCCGGGCAACGACCCCCCGATTCGCACCCTCCACGAGGTGCAACTCGGTCAGTCCGTCGGGCTTAAGGTGGGGATCGTCGAACAGATCGGCCGGTTTGGCCACGTTCGCGAACGGCAGGCCGGCCCGCTCGAGCCTGACCGATGCCTCGCTGCGCGTCATGCCAGCGAAGAGAGCCGTCAATGCCGGCAGAACGCGGTCGCGATGGCGGACGCGGCCGGCGTTGGTCGCGAGATCGTCGTCCGATGCAAGTTCGCCCACGTCGAAGGAAGCGCAGAACTGCCGCCACTGGGTGTCGCTGACGATCGCCACGAACAGTTTTTCGCCGCCGCCGCAATCGAACAGGTCGTAGACGCCCCACGCGGAGGACCGGACCGACATCGGCGGCGGTTCTTCCCCGAGCGACGCCTGCTGGGCCATGTGCTGGCCGACCAGGAACGCGGTGGTCTCGAACAAGGCACTCGTGACCCGTTGGCCGCAGCCTGTTGCCAACCGTTCGTTCAACGCCGCGAGCACTGCGATGACGCCGAACATGCCGCCCGTGATGTCCACCACCGAGGTCCCGGCACGCATCGGCCTGCCCGGCGGCCCGGTCATGTAGGCGAGACCTCCCATCATCTGCGTCACTTCGTCGAGCGCGGTGCGACGCTCGTAGAGCCCCGGCAGGAAGCCCTTAAGGCTCAGATAGACCAGCCGCGGATTGCGTGCGGCAAGATCGTCGTAGCCGAAACCGAGCTTGTCCATCGCACCCGGGCGGAAGTTCTCGATGACGATGTCAGCGTCGTCGACCAGCCGGCGCACGAGGGCGGCGCCGCGTCGCTCCCTGAGGTCGACCGCGAGGCTGCGCTTGTTGCGGTTGTACATCGGGAAGTAGCCGCCCCCGGAACCGGCGAGCCGGCGCGTATTGTCGCCGCCGACGGGCTCCACCTTCAGCACGTCGGCACCGAGGTCGGCGAGAATCACACCGGCGGCGGGTCCCATCACCATGTGGGAGAACTCGATCACCCGGATATCTGCCAACGGCAATGAGTCCGTCATGCGTCGATCTCGATTCCCTTGCGGTCACGCCGAGCGCGCGACGAGTCGCGCCGGGTCGCCAGCAAATGATATTATGATATATCAATAATACTTTTCAACGAGCGAGGCGGCGGGCGTCAGTGTCGGTGATCGATATCGAAATCAGCGAAGTGGGGACCCGCGACGGGCTGCAAAGCATCGAGACGATCATGCCGACCGCGGCCAAGAAGGCCTGGATCGCCGCGGAAGCGGACGCGGGAGTACCCGAGATCGAAGTGGGTTCGTTCGTGCCCGCGAAGCTCCTACCCCAGCTTGCGGACACGGCCGAACTCGTCGCCTACGCGAAGCGGCTGCCGGGGCTCAGGGTTGCGGCGCTGGTCCCCAACCTGAAGGGTGCGATAGCGGCGATCCAAACCGGCGTCGACAAGCTTTCCATCCCCCTGTCCGTGAGCGAGACCCACAGCCTCGCCAACGTGCGCAAGACGCACGTCGAGATGTTCGAGCAGATCGAGGCGATCCACGAGGCGTTGGCCGCGGTACCGACGATCGAGCGTCCGACCTTCGAGGTTTCGCTGTCCACGGCCTTCGGGTGTACGCTGGAAGGCGCCGTTGACGAGGATAGGGTGGTACGACTGGCGGAACACGCGATCGAGTCGGGTGCCGACGAGGTCGGCCTGTCGGACACGGCTGGCTACGGGAATCCGGCGCAAGTCAAACGCCTCGTCGCCGGCATACACGCCGCGGTGGGCGCGAACCGGTTGAACGGCATCCATCTGCACAATACGCGTGGCCAGGGTCTGGCGAACGTCCTCGCAGCCCTTGAGGCCGGCCTGACGACGGTCGACAGTTCCCTTGGCGGTATCGGCGGCTGCCCGTTCGCGCCCGGTGCAAGTGGCAACATCGTCACCGAGGACCTGGTTTTCTTCCTCGAGGCAATGGGACTTCGGACCGGCATCGACATCGACAAGCTCCTCGCCGTGCGGGCCGACGTGCAGGCAGCACTGCCCAACGAGGCGATGTACGGATTCCTGCCGGACGCCGGCTTGCCCAAAGGTTTCGCCTACGCCCGGAATCAATAGCCGGACCTGGACGCGTCGACTTGGAGACCTACACCGCCCTCGCCCTTCAGGTCGCGGTCCATGCCATCAACCGTTGTCCCGATGCGGCGGCCTGTCGCGCCCACATCGCCGCTGGCTTGGAGCGCACCGCCACGCGGATCGCGGGCAGCAAGCAGTTCATCGGCGACCATCTCAAGCTCGTGGTCCTGCCCGAATACTTCCTGACCGGCTACCCGGTCGGCGAGACCGTCGCCGCGTGGCGGCAACGCGCCTGCGTCGCACCGGACGGCGCGGAGTACGAGCAACTCGGCCGGATCGCCCAGGACAACGGCGTATTCCTGGCCGGCAATCTCTACGAGACGGACCGGAACTTCCCGAACCTGTACTTCCAGGCGAGCTTCGTCATCGGGGACAACGGCGACTGCGTGCTGCGCTACCGGCGATTGGTCTCGATGTTCGCGCCGACGCCCCACGACGTGCTTGACAGGTACTTAGACATCTACGGCGCGGACAGCCTGTTTCCTGTTGCGCACACGCCCCTGGGACGTCTCGCCACCGTGGCATCGGAGGAAATCCTGTTCCCGGAGATCGTCCGCGCGCTCGCCTTCAACGGCGCGGAGCTCATCTGCCACTCGAGTTCGGAAGTCTCCGCATCGACGGCCACGCCCAAGGCCATCGCCAAACGGGCTCGCGCCTACGAGAACCACCTCTACTGCGTGTCGGCGAACTCGGCCGGCGTCTTGGGCATCGATCTCCCCAACCGGTCCGTGGACGGCGGATCGGCAATCGTGGACTACGAGGGGCGCACGCTTGTGGAATCCGCCCCCGGCGAGTCGATGGCGGCCCATGCGGCCATCCACATCGACGCCTTGCGCGACTACCGGCGTCGCCCCGGCATGTTCAACCTGCTGTCGCGTCAACGTCTCGGCTTGTTCGCCGACGTCTACGGCGACGACGACGCCTATCCCGCCAACAGCCTGCTCGATGCGGACGGCCGGGCGAAGGACCCGGTGCGCAGCCACTTTCTCGAAACCCAAGCGCACGTCATCGCGAAGATGATGGAGCGCGGGATCATCTCCTAGCACCACGATCCGACACGCTTCAGGCCTCGGGCGCCGCCCTTACGTCGATGTGCCGGCGTAGTCCTCCATGCTGAGGTTCATCCGGTAGTGGAAGTGACCGGTGTGGTACTGGCAGTGCAGGAGGTCGATGGGCTCGCCCGCCTCGTCGAAGGAATGCCGCACCAGGGTGAGCACCGGATCTCCCGTCACCAGGCGTAGCTGCTCGGCTACCGGCGGCGTCGCCGCCGCGGCGCTCAGGTATTGCTCGATATGCGCGATGCGGTGGCCGTTCTCCGCCATGATGGCGAAGCGCTGGCGGCGCTCGATGTTCGCGGCGGTGAAGCCGCGTTCGATGCCCCGGGTCCAGCTCTCGTAGTACGCGAAGGGCACGCCGTCTTCGCGATAGCGCACGCGCACCACGTAGTGCACCTCCTCATCGGGCACCGCACGCAGGTCCTGCGCGATGTTCGCGGGTGCCGGACGCTTCTCGATGTGCAGCACGCGCACCTTGGTGCTCCTGGACATCTGCGCTAAGCGTTCGAGCATGCCCACCAGCGGCGCATCGAGGTCCGATTCGCGCGCCTGGAACACGACGTGACTGCCCCTGCCGCGCTTGCGCTTGATGAGGTCGTTGCTGACCAGAAGGTCCATGGCCCGCTTCGCGGTCACGCGCGACACGTTGAAGCCGTCGGCGAGCTCCGCCTCCGTCGGCAGCTTGGCGCCGAGCGCCAGTTCGCCGGACACGATACGCTGCCTCAGCAACTGGTAGAGCTGGTGGTAGAGCGGAATCGGCCCTTCGGCTTGCAGGGAGCCGAGTTCGACGGGCGTGAAGTACCTCTCGATCGCGTTCACGGGATGCGGCGTCGAAACTCCAATAGTGTCGATTCGGACATTATCGCTCATTCTTCCGACAACCGACGTCGCCTTCCAAGGCCGTCTGCAGTCGGCGGTAGACCGGGTAGGAATCGAGCAGGTCCAGCAACCTATGCGTCAGGAGAGCAGGCTCCGGCGGTCGCGTGTCACGATCGAGGAATTGTCGGCGCAACCAGTACCAGGCGCGCCACAGGTGGGCGCCGGACGACTCCGGCGCGAGTTCAGGCACTGGACCACGGTAGCCGAAGAGCGGCTTGGACACCGCGGTCAGCCGGCCGTCAGCCGCCGCCAGCTGTTCGGCGATGCGGTTGGCGCAGCCGGCGCCGGCGATCGTAAAGCGTCCGGTGCCGAGGGTCTCGAGCGCCTGGGCGAGAGCCCGCGTGCAGCTCTCGACGTCCGCCTCGGCCGGCCGGGCCGATCCGCCGTGTCCGGGCAAATCGAAGACCCAGGCCTGCCGGGCAGCTTCTTGTTGGTTCAGCGAGGCGCCTGTAGCGCCGAGTCCAGCGAGGACGATGGCACCCCCGACACCGGCGGGCCTCGATTCGGGAGGCACTCGATAACGGATCTGGCCGAACTCGGTGTCCGCATAGCGAATGGCGCCGGTATCGACACGAAGCGCCCGAGCGTCGGTCGGCGAATCGGGTAGGACCGGGGCGAGGTGTGCTTCGAGACACGACCAGCGCTCCGCCATGGCCGGGCCGCAGTGAGCCATGACGACGTTGGCGCCCCAGGTGTGGTCGTCGAAGCGGTCGGTCCAGCGCCTGAGAATGCTGCCTTGCCAGCGCATCACCACGATCGGTGCGCGTATGGGGTAGAGCCGCTCGGCCCGCTCGTTGCCGAACGCCGCGCGATAGACGGTCTCGTAACCGGGGCCTGCGCGCAGGTATCCCCTGGCCGTCGCATCGATGGCTTCCGCGGCAGGCAGTCGTTGGGCGATGCGGTTCTCGGTGGCCGGGAACTGCCACGGGAAGAACATCGTGGCGTCGTGAGCCGCCTGCCACGCCCGCGCGAGGTGGGAACCGTCTGCAACGGGCGTAACGTCCGGGAAGTAACCGGCCATGATGCGCTCGCGCTCCGTGTCGGTGAAGATTGCCGCGTTGTCGAGAACTACGCCGGCCACGCCGTCAGGATCCGCCTTCGCCCACTCGACCGCAATCTGTGCGCCCGTGGCGGAGCCGTAGACCGCCACCCGCTCGAGGCCAAGTGCGAGCCTCAAGGCGATCATCGCCTCGACATAGGGGGCGAGGCCGGTCGTCTCGCTGGCAATTGCGGCGGAGTCGCCGAAACCCGGAGTGTCCGGCGCAACCAGCGTTGCCCGGCCGGCAAGCCGCCGCATCAAGGGTTCCATGAAGGCGGAACTCAAAGGCGATGGGTGCAGCAGGAACAACGGCGGGCCCGCACCCGCGAGCCGATAGTGCAGGTCGAGGGTGCACTGCCCCAGCGCGAGTCGTACGCATGCTTTCGTTATCGCCGGGACGGCTCTGACGGTCATAGCCCGAGTGCCCCGGGATTGATCCTGTCGTCCGGGTCGAGGTGCGCCTTGATCGCCTCCAGCAGTCGTCGCGGCGGCCCCTCGAGACCCGCGAGGTAGGGATAGAGACGACCGATCTGCAGGTGTGCCGCACCCACCTCCTCGAACACGGCGACGATCTCCTGCCGCAGGCGCATGACCTCGGCGCGTGCGGCAAGGTTCTCGGGGAATGCCGTGAACTTGGCGCGCACCGCCTCGTCGACGGTGTGCCGGTGCAGGGGGTTGAGTTCATCGGGCCAGTAGAGGACGGGTTCGATGACAAGGCAGTTGGTGTCGGCGAAGGTCAGCAACGCGCCGTGCACGATTCCGTGGGCCTTGAGCACGACCTCGTTGCGCTCGAACAACGCCTCGATCGCCTCGAAGGCGGCGACTGCCTTGGAGTGGGGAACCAGGCCGTGGACCGGAAGCCATCGTTCGCCCCGGGGCCCGACCATGGAATTGAGCGGGCCGAACGGATTGGCGCGGGTGATTTTCGGGATGCTGTTCTCGATTTCGCGGCCACCGGCATCGACGCAGATGTCCCGGATACGCTTCGCTCCCTCTTCCGCCGCACCCAGGGTCGCTTCTTCGACGACGAAGTGGACCGAGAAGCTATCCTCTTCGACGAACCCACGGCCCGCGACCGCCGTCTTGACGCCTTCCCGAAGTCCACGGAGCACACCCCTCTGCTTGGCCATCACGTTGCCGAGCGCCCTCACATCGGCAGCGAGCGACTCGCGCTTCAGCCGCTGACGCTGCAAGGTGGGATCGAACGCGAAGCAGGCTTCCGCGAGGCGCTGACGGGACACCGCGGACATGGCGCGGATCAAGCCCGCGTGGTCGGCAAAGGCAAAGCTCGAGTAGCCGCGCCCCTCGGCGGTCGGAATCAGCTTCAGTGCGACCTTGGCCTTGATGCCGAGGGCGCCGTTGTCGCACGTGAACAAGCCAGTCAGATCCGGACCGTAGTGACGAAAGAACGGCTCGGCGTTCGACTGGGCGCCGACGCCGGTTCGCAACACTGCGCCGCTGGCGAGCACGATTTCGAAACCCACCACCGAGTCCGCCGCCGATCCGTGCCGGCCGCTGCCCCAGAACAGGCTGTTTTGGGACAAACCGCCACCGACACTGGCAACGAGCCCTGACAGCGTGCCCCAGAACGGCGTACGCACGCCCTTGGGCTCCAATTCCGCATGCAGACGCTGCCACGTGCAGCCGGATTCGACGATGACGAACATGTCCTCGGTGTTGACCTCGAGAACCCGGTCCATGTGACCGAGGTCGACGCACACCGCGGGCTGGTCGGCGCAGGCATAGCCGCCGCTGTACGACATGCCGCCGCCGCGGGGGACGATCGCCAAGCCGCGCTCCGTGGCAAAACGTACGGCGATTGCAAGTGCCTTAGTGTCTTGCGGTCTAACCACGGCGAGCAACGCCCCGGCATGGCCACCGACATCTTCGCCATAGAGTTCGCGCGAAGGAAGGTCGGTCAGCACGTCGCCGGACGCGAGCCGTTGCCGAAGGATGTCGAAGTCACAGTCGTGCGCCGACGGCGCTGAGTCCTGCATCTGCTAACGGTTCCATCCGGCCCAACGGCAGTATACGCTTCTGAGTTGCTATTGATATATCAATATGCTTTTATGGCTTTGGTTCCTCCCCGACGATCGCGATGCCCGTGATGGAAACCTCGGACCTGACGCCGCGCCAGTACTGGGAGGCGGTGAAATCAAACCCCAGCCGCGCGAAGTTCGGGTTCGGCGAAAAAGCCGCGCTGATCAACGTCGATCTGCAGCGTGCCTATACCGACGTCCAGACCTTCTCGACGGCCTACGAGACGCATCCGAACCAACTCGATTTCATCAACCGCCTGTCGAGCCTGGCGCGGAACAAGAACATGCCCGTGATCTGGACGTTCGTCGCCTACATGGACAACGCCGACGACGCCGGTGTCTGGGGTACCCGGACCAACACCGACAACTCGCTTCAGAACATCAAGGAGAACGGCGGACGCGCAGAACTCGATCCGCGTCTGACGGTCGACCGGGCGCGGGACGCGGTCGTGAACAAGCGCATGGCCAGCGTGTTCCACGACAGCCTGATTCCGTCGCTCCTGGTCTGGCACAAGGTGGACACCGTCATCCTCACCGGCGGCAGCACCTCGGGTTGCGTGCGCGCCTCGGCCGTGGCTTCGCTGTCACACGGCTACAGAACCATAGTGGTCGAGGAATGTGTCGCCGACAAGCACGAGATTCCACATTTCTCGAACCTTTGCGACATGATGCTCAAATATGCCGACGTCGAGCCGTTCGACGCGGTCGAAGCCTGGCTTGCGACGCACCCTGGTTGCGCGCCGATCCGCGAGGCGCGTGGCTGCGGCTTCTGACGCGATGCGCGAAGACCTCGATCTCTACCGTTACCGAGCCTGGGACGAGCGGCTGCCGATCCGGTGGCCAAACGGCGCCAGGATTGCGTTCTGGGTCGCGCCGAACATCGAATTCTACGAACTCGATCCGCCGCGCAATCCGCACCGGTCCGCATGGCCCCGACCCGTGCCGGATATCCAGGGCTACGGCACCCGTGACTACGGCAACCGCGTCGGCCACATGCGCATGATGGAACTCCTCGATGCGTACGGCGTGCGCGGCTCCATCAGCCTGTCCGTCGCGCTATGCGACCACCACCCCGAAATCATCGAGTTGTGCAAGGCCCGCGACTGGGAGTTCTTCAGCCACGGCATCTACAACACCCGCTACACCTACGGAATGGACGAGGACCAGGAACGCGCCATGATCGAGGACTCGGTGGCGAGCATCGCCCGGCATACGGGTCAGCGGTGCGCCGGATACTTGGCACCCGCGCTCACCCACACCGAAAGAACCCTCGACCTGTTCGCGGAGGCAGGCGGCATCTACACGTGCGACCTCTTCCACGATGACCAGCCTACGCCGGTCCGGGTACGCTCGGGCAAGCGCTTCGTGTCCGTGCCCTACTCGCTGGAACTCAACGACACCATCGCCTACGTGGTGAACCGCATCGAACCCCGCCGCTACGGGGACATGATCCGGCAGGCATTCGACCGTCTCTACCGCGAAGGAGAGGTCGGCGGCACGGTCATGTGCGTACCCCTGCATGCCTACCAGGTTGCGCACCCGCACCGGATCAAGGCATTCGAGGATGCACTGGCGTATGTGACTGGGCACGATGACGTGTGGGTGACCACCGGACGCGAGATCGCGCAGTTCTTCATCGACAACTACTACGACGCGGCATTGTCGGTGCAGCACGAGACCAACCCGGCCCGTTAGGGGATAGGCGTGCCGCTCGATCCCAGCTACCTCGACTACGCCCATCGCGGCTACGGCATGGACCATGATCGCTACGACTGGTCGATGCTGGCCAACCGCTCCCCCGTCAAGTGGCCCGGCGGTGCCGACCTCGCGCTTTGGGTGAACGTCGCGGTGCAGTTCTTCCCGCTAAACCAGAGCGGCAAGCCGTTCGCTCCGCCAGGCGGCATGAGCACCGCCTACCCCGATCTGCGCCATTTCACGCTGCGGGACTACGGCAACCGAGTGGGCATATGCCGCTGCCTGCAGGCACTCGACGATTACGCCGTGACACCCACATTCGCGGTCAATGCAGCAATCGGCGAGCGGGCTCCGGCCTTGCTTGAGCGTCTGCTCGCTCGCAACAACGAGATCCTCGCCAGTTCCTGGCACATGGACAGTCTGCACCACGGCGACATGCCGGAGGCGCAGGAGGCGGCGCTCATCGACAAGTCCCTGGATGTCTTGCGATCCCGGGGATGCGCGGTGACCGGCTGGCAGAGTCCGGCGGGTTCGCAGAGCCGCAGCACGCCGGACCTGTTGGCCGACAGGGGGATCCGCTACATCGCGGATTGGATCAACGACGAGCTGCCGTATCCGTTTCGGACCCGCGCCGGAGACCTGGTCGCGCTGCCGCTCTCGCTCGAACTCGACGATGAGTTCATCATCCGGAACAACCTGCACTCGGAGTGGGAGTACGCGGTCCAGGTCAAGGACGCCTGCGACTACCTGCTCGCCGAGGCGAGAGCCACCGGCCACGGGCGTCTGTTGGCACTCTCCATCCATCCTTGGCTGATCGGCCAGCCGCACCGCATCAGCGCATTCGAGTCCGTACTCGAACACATCGCATCCCAGCGCGGGGTCTGGTCGGCATCGGCCCATGAGATCGTCGACGAGTGGCAGCGACGGCAAAGCTGACCCGTTCCGCTGTTCTGGCCACGGCACTCGTCGTGGCGACCACGGCCGCGGCACGGACGCCGACCGGTTTGGCCGACCTCCTTGTCGGCGAATACAACAACAACGAACAGGTGTGGCAGCAAGGGCAGGACGGCACCGCACCCGGGGCCCGGGTGCATTGGCGTTTCGGGCGCCTCGGCGACGCGCGCATCGGCGTCTCCCGGGCCGCAGGACAGTCGGCGCCCGTCGAGCCTGCCTGGCTACTCACCTTCGACGGAGAGACGTCGTCGGTCGCGACCGCGGGTGGGGTCGAACAGGCATGCGCCTACCGATGGGGCCCTGCAGACACGGGCGGCTACACGGGCGTTGCCGTTGGCAATGGAGACTGCCCGGCCGAGCTGCCGGCCATTTGGCACTTGACGAAGGACTACCTCGTGGCGAGCTACGTCGACGGGGTGGACGAGGTGATCCATCGAGCCCGCCGTGTGATCCACTATACCGGTTGGGTCGCACTGTCGAGGCGCCACATCGACACGGCTGCCGCCACCGACGACTTCATCCTGATGCGCGGTCTGGTGTTGCACAACGAAGGCTTCGTCGTCTCGATCACCGATGACGGTGAACCCACGGGCTACGCGGTCGAACTCGCCCGCCTCACCTATCAGCGCACGCACACGGCCGTGCTCAAGCTTGGGATCGTCGACGAGTCCACCGGCGAAACCGTGAACTATGGCTGGGCGGGCCCTGGCGCCGAGCGGATCGGAGTCAACCTGCGCTGGGTCCAGGCGGGGATGACGCGCAAACCCTGACGTCCGGCTGCGGCCACGACGTCGACGAGTCTGCCACGCGCTACCTGTCGGGTGCCTCCTCGACACCTTCGCTAACGCGCCTGTAGTAGATCCAACTCGTCACGTTGGGGCGGTCGTCCGTGAGCGGCGGCGGCTCCCGGTAGTCCGGGTAGTGGGCCTCGATCTCGGCCTTCATGTTGTCAGGAAGCGCATCCCAGGAGGACAGTTTCAACCCCGCAGTGTGCATGTAGACCGCACCTTCTCGTCCTCCCATCTTCATCCACGGGAGCCAGTCGGACAACCGCGACCAGCCCACGTGGGCGCGGGCGGAGTCGGTCTCGGGGTCGAGAAGGTCGGCGGCGTCGCCCATGAAGTTGAACATCTCGGTCGCATGGTAGATGCCGCCCACCTCAAGCTGAAAGTCGCCGCCGAGGGGGTTCGGATAGAACAAGGGCACCGTCGTGGACTGGTGCCACTTGCCTTCGGTGACGGAACCGGTCCAGCGGTTGGGTTGGCCAGCAAGGTCGTTCTCGTAGGAGGTGAAGTTCACGGGGTCGTTCGCGACATGGATCACCGGAACCGTAGCGCCGGTCCACGGGTTGTCCCACGTGGCAAGCGCCCCGCCTGTCACCGGGTCACGGTAGATGAGGAGTTCGCGGGACACCATCCGGTAGCCGGTACCGCGATCGGGGTCTTGCACCGATGCGCAGGCGCGAGTGTTCATGCCTTCAACGTGGAACAGCAGTCGATCCTGTTCCCCTTGTCGGCGCGAGTAGGCGCGGCCGTGCCACCAGTAGGTTGCGGCGACACCATCCACTGTCGAGCAGGCAATCTTGCGAGCGATCGTCAACGAATCCATGGGATCGTTGGGGTCGAGTTCGCGGGCTTGGCCGGAAAGGGCGATGGCCAGGCTTAGCGTCACCGCGCTGCACGCCATTGCCGTCAAGCGATGCCGGGGTTGGCGTTGGCAACCCCTGTCGATTTCGAGAGTCATGCTGGGTCTCCTTCGATGATCTCCTGCGCAGCCCGTTCCCCGGAACGAACGGCGCCTTCCATGCCAGGCGCGTCGGCGGCTGTGTGTTCGCCCGCGAAACGTACCGGGCCTGCTGGTCGCCGGACTGCCCGTCGCTGTTCGGCAACCTTGCCCGGCGACCAGGCGGCGTAAGCGCCGCCGGCGAAGGGGTCTTCGCCCCAACGGTGGCGCGCAACGTAGCGCACCCGGCCTTGCGAGGCGGGACGAACCCGCGCGATCGTCGACAACGCGATGCGTTCGAAAGCCGGCTCGTCGAGTGCGTCAACCTTGGCCGCACCCCGACCGTTGATGAAGGCCTTGAATCCAATGCATCGTGTCCCGTCGGCAGACATCCGGGGGAACAGACGCTCCATTGGCGTATCGGTCCACATGTAGGGCGGAAGTCCGTCGTCTTCCCAAAACGGCTCTGCGTCGAAGAACGCGACGGTCACCCGCGTGTAGTGGACCTCCCGGATCGCCCGGCGCTGGTCGTCGGCCATCGGTAGGTCGAGTGCGATACCGCGGAGTGCGGGGATCGGCAGCGTGCACACGCAGCGACGGCCGCGCAGCGTCCCGCCGTCCGCCAAACGGACAGTGATCCCACCGGTGTCGGCTTCGATCGCGGCGACACGACTGCCGTACCGAACGTGAGGTTCCAGCGTCCCCGCCATGCGCTCGGCCAAGGTCCCGGCGCCATCGACAAATTGACGCACGCCGGTCTCCTGGCCGAGAGCCAGCGCGGTCTTCCAAGCCGGGAGCGCGCTCACTTCGTCGGCGTGGTTGTGGTTACCAGCGACGTTCACCAGGCGGAGCGCTTCGGTGGATGCCCCAAGCCGGCGCAGCACGTCGCCGATGGAGTGGTCGTGTGCGCCTTGATCGGGGCCGTCCCAGCCGGCGATGGTGCGCAACGGGTTCTCTCGGGCCAGGTAGTGGCTCTCGACTCGCGCCGGGACTAGTGACTTTTCGGCCTTCGCAAGCCGATTCGCCGCGGCGGTGGACCAATCCCGGGCATTCATGGTCTGGCCGTTGACGTGCAACGTTGCAGCACGCAACAACCGCCTGTCGGCGGGCTCCAAGCGCAAGGCGAATTCGCCAGCCAAATCGCGGATCCGCGCGTAGGAATCGCCGACCTCGACGCCGCCGTATTCCGGCCGGTCGGGGAGATCGAAGGCGGTATGGACCCGGCCGCCGGGTCGGTCTCGCGCCTCGAGTACGACGAAGTCTCGGTCGGCAGCAAGCAGGCGCCGAGCCGCAGCGAGTCCCGCCAGACCCGCGCCAAGGACAACCACATCGGCATCGCGGCGAGCTCCTGCCCGGGCCCACGCGACGGCTAGGCTGCCAACCGCCACGGTCTTGATGAATGATCGTCGTCCCAGGCGTCTCATGGCGTGCCGATGTCTCATGGGTTGCTGCCCGACCGCCGTTAAGGGGGACGACGGCCGGGCAGCGTTCGCCCGGCCGGTCACCAACGTGTCGTTATCGTTACTCCGACTTGGGTATCCGGACGATGGGCAACCGCGAAATTGCGCCGGAATGCCTCGGGCTCGGCATAGCGAAGCACGTTGTAGGGCGTGGTTTCCCCGCCAACGTTGCGAACCCACAGTCGAGCGTCGTAACGGTCGCTGACCAAGCCTCCACGGAGGTTTATCAACGTCGCGTCGCCGGTTTCGGCCTCGTTGTGGACTTGAGCGAATTTGCTCGATTCAAAGACGTAGTTGGCGCCGACGTACCATTCCCAGCCGTTGCCCACAGGCCGGCCGATTTCCACATCGGCGAACACCTGATGGCGGGCGGTTCGCGGGACCTGTTTGCCGGCGATTGAGCCGAACTTCGCGTTTCCGGTGCAAGATTCGACCTCGGGGAACTGGCGGCCCGTTGAACAGTTCGTGAGCCCGTCGTCAGCGACGTCGAGGAGAAGCCCCTCGTTCTGGTCGTCACCTTTGGAGTACTCGGGATCGGTCCAGGCGTAGTTGAAACGAAGCGTGACCCCAGGCATGGCCTCCGGCCTTGCGGTTACCTCGACCTCTAGCCCCGTGATGTCCGCATCGCCCGCGTTCACCGTGGCCGAGGTTGCATTCTGACCGGCTTGGACGTTCTGGGTCAGTTGGTAGCCTTCGATCTCGTTCATGAACCACGCCAGGTTGGCGGTGATCTGGCCGTCGGCGAAAACCGTTTTGTAGCCGAGTTCGAAACCGCGGGCTTCCTCCTCGTCATAGGTCGGAATGCCTGCCTCGATGGCGACCGTGCTGTTGAAACCGCCCGGCTTGGTGCCCGCCGCATAGAGGGCGTAGACGAGGTTCGTGTCGTTGGGACGCCAGTCTAGTGTCACCCTGGGGAGGAACCCGTCGAAGGTTGCCTCGGCCGTGACCGGATCCGATGGCGGCGAACCGAGGTCTTGGACGATGGCGTGCTGTTCGATCTCCTCGTCTTGAAAGCGACCCTCGAAGGTCAAGCCGACGTCATCGCCGATTTCGAACGAGACCATGCCGAATACCGCCGTATTGACGACGGTGATGTCGTTCACGTCCCGCGGCACGGCGATCGTGGCGTCGAAGAACGGCGCCATGGACTCGCATAGGAAACTCGCGTCGCAGATGGCCCGCATTCGGGCGAACTCGGCCGCCCAGTTGGCGGTCGCCAGGGCCTGTTGCGCCGCGGACACTTCGCGGATGTCCCGGGTAGCGCGGTCTTCGCTGTAGTAGTAGGCGCCTAGCATGCCCTGGACCGAGTCGGAGTCGAACGCAAGCTGAAGTTCCTGCGAGACGGTGTCGCTCTCGGTGGCGTTGGCAAAGGTGAAGTCGCTCATGGTGCCGACGTAGCCGTAGAGGAACGGCGGGCCGTCCGCGAAGCCGCCGAACGGGAAGCCGTTGGGTGTGAAGTTGGCCACGTGAAACGATGTCGGCTGGTAGTCGCCGTCGATCACGAAGGTCTCGTCTCGCTCGCTCATGCCGCCAATCCAGGTCAGCCGCACGGAGTCGGTCAGGTTCAGATCTGCCCGGATGCCAAGGCGGGTGTGGTCGTCAGTGTCTTCCGCCTCGGGAACCTGAACGGTCCAGTCGGTGTTGATGCGTCCCGGCTCGACAACGCCGCAGTAGTAGCGGCCCGCCCCGCTGTACAAGCTGCCGTCGTCGGTATAGCAGTTGTTGGCGAAGTAGCGGGTCGCAGTCACCGGGGGCTGTCCATCGTCGCGCTTGCCAAGGTAGGCGCGCGCAACGATGGACAGGCGGTCATTGGGGTTCACCTCGGCGAAAGCGGAGAATGACTGGGACTGCTGAGCGCCGATCGCCGAGCCGTCGTACTCGTTCGTGAACGGGCCACCGCGTTCGTAGTGGCGTACGTTGACGCCGGCCGACACGGTCTCGCTGAGCGGTCCCGCCAAGGCCGCCGTTGCCTGGTACTGGTCGAACTGCGCAATCTGCAGCGAAACTTCCCCGCCCATGGACTCATCGGCGCGGCGTGTCACGATGTTGATTGCGCCGGAGTACGTGTTGCGGCCGTAAAGGGCGCTCTGCGGTCCCTTGACCACCTCGATCCGCTCCACGTTGGAGAGGTCGTAGTCGTCGATCGAACCGGACACGTAAAGGCCGTCGATGAAGTACGAGACCCCCGAATCGCCGAGGATGTTGGCTTGACCCCGGATGACGGGGCGGTTGCTGCCACGTGCGAACTCCGAGTCGAAGATGAGCCCTGCGGTGATCTTCGAGACGTCCGCGAGATCCATGATGCCGAGATCGGCAATCTGATCGGACGTGACTGCGGTGACGGCCACCGGTACATCCTGGAGCCCTTCGCTGCGCTTGCGCGCAGTCACGACGACCTCCTCGATGGCTTCGGCGGATTCCTCGGCCAACGCCTCCGTGGCGAGGCCCAGGGGCAGAATCAAAGCGATGGGAACGCACGGCTGCATGGCCCGGGCGAGTGTCCGACGGTTCATGGTTGCCCTCCTGTCCGTCTGTCCGATCATTGGACCGTCGTGCCCCTGCGACCTTGACGGTGCGAAGCGGGGGCACAACTGGTACCAGTCGTGACCTATTGTTATATTGATACATCTTTATGACTTATTGCAAGAGCCCAGACGTGCTTTCAAACTGCGGTCTCGACGGTGGACGCAAGGAGGGAACCATGGCGCAAGACATCCGGACCGGCATGCCGGTTCTGGCGCGGCACGAAGGAGAATGGCAAGGCGAGTACATCCACGTCGCCCCAGACAACAGACTGATCGACCGTCACGCTTCACACTTGATCTGCGCGTTCCCAGACGGCGGCGCGTACGACTACTTTCAGAAGAACATCTACACTTGGGCCGACGGTCGGCGCGAGGAAATGGACTTCCCTGCGCACTACCGCAACGGTCGTATCTGGTGGGACAACAAGCGCATCGTCGGCTCGGCCTGGGAGATTGACGACCGCACCATCGTGCTGAACTGGTCCCGGAAGGACCTGCCCGGCAGCTACCTCTACGAGATGATCCAGATCAACGATGGCAACGACAGGCGCGGACGGACGTGGCACTGGTTCGTCGACGACGAACTGGTCCGTCGCACTTGCATCAAGGAGTCACGCATCGCCCGGACGACTTGATCGAGTCGCCACGGCCTTGCAAGCGAATGCCCGGTTGCGGGTGGAGACCACGGGCCACTGTGGCAGAATCGCGCCTTCGCAACCGCCCGGACCCGTGCGAGTGCCGCTCGAAAGCAAGCTGCCGAACGTCGGCACGACGATCTTCACGGTCATGTCGAAGCTGGCTGCCGACGAGGGCGCGATCAACCTGTCGCAGGGCTATCCCGACTTCGACGGACCGCCTGAGCTACTCGAGCGGGTGAGTTACTACCTGACTAACGGCTACAACCAGTATCCGCCGATGGCTGGCATCGAGCCCTTGCGCGAGGCCATTGCCGGCAAGGTGGCGGACCTCTACGACGTCAAGGTGAACCCGGAGACCGAGGTCACGGTGACCTCCGGGGCCACCGAGGCGCTGTTCTGCGCGATCAACGCCGTTGTCCGTGCCGGGGACGAGGTGATCGTCTTCGACCCCTGCTACGACTCGTACGAGCCCGCGGTGACGCTCGCCGGGGGCGTCTGCCGTCACCTGCCGCTCTACGCGCCCGACTTCCGCGTCGACTGGGATCGCGTGCATGACGCCGTCGGCCCCAAGACCCGGCTTGTCATCGTCAACACGCCCCACAACCCCACCGGGGCCGTCTGGGATGAGGACGACATCGCCGGACTCCGCTCGGTGACGGCGCGCGGGGACGTCTACGTGGTGGGCGACGAGGTCTACGAGCACATCCTCTTCGACGGGCGCATGCACGTGAGCCTGTGTCGCTACCCGGATCTCTTCGCGCGCAGCTTCGTCGTGTCCTCTTTCGGCAAGACCTACCACACGACGGGGTGGAAGGTGGCCTATTGCGTTGCCCCTGCGAACTTAAGCGCCGAGTTCCGCCGCGTGCACCAGTTCGTCACGTTTACCACCGCGACGCCCCTGCAGTACGGCATCGCGGACTTCCTGAAGAGTTGCCCCGAGCACCACGAAAACCTTGGCGCGTTCTACCAGGCGAAGCGGGACCTGTTCTGCGGGCTGCTCGCGGACTCCCGGTTCCGCCTGACACCGTCCGCCGGAACCTTCTTCCAGCTTGTCGACTACGGGCAGATCTCCAACGAACCGGACGCCGAACTGGCGCGGCGCTGGACCGTGGAGAAGAAGGTCGCCTCCATCCCGATCTCGGTCTTCTACGACGAGCCGCCGCGGCAGAACTACCTGCGATTCTGCTTCGCCAAGGACGACGCCACGCTTGAGCGGGCCGCCGAGACACTATGCGAACTCTGAACGTCGCCCTCGTCCAAGCGGACCTCCACTGGCACGACCCTACGGCCAACCGGGCGTTGTTCGACGACTTGATCGGCGACGTCGAGGCGGACCTCATCGTGCTCCCGGAAATGCTGAGCACCGGGTTCACGATGGCGTCCCGCGAAGTTGCCGAAACCATGGACGGCGACACGGTGGCGTGGCTGCGAGCCCTCGCGGCGAAGAAAGGTGCGACGGTTAGCGGCAGCGTGGTCATCCGCGACGCCGGCCGCTGCTACAACCGCCTGGTGTGGATGCCGCCGGACGACCGGGAGACCATCTACGACAAGCGGCACCTGTTCCGCATGGCCGGGGAGCATGAACACTACGCGGCGGGCGAGTCGCGCGTGAATGTCCAACTCGGGGACTGGCGGATCCGACTCTCCGTGTGCTACGACCTGCGCTTCCCGGTCTGGCTGCGCTCGCGGGGCGACTACGACGCGCTTTTGTGCGTGGCCAACTGGCCCGCGGCGCGGCAGACGGCGTGGAATACGCTGCTGCGTGCCCGGGCGGTCGAGAACCTGTGCTACACGATCGCGGTCAATCGGGTCGGCCGGGACGGCAACGGCGTCGACTACCGGGGTGGCTCGGGGGTCTACGGACCCGAAGGCGATGCGCTGGCCGAGGTTTTCGATCGCGAAGCGGTGGTCACGGTGTCGCTCGACCTCGACCAACTCGACGCCTACCGCCAACAGTTTCCCGCCTGGCGCGACGCCGACGGTTTCGAGATCGCCGTCTAGACATGCAGGACAAAGCACGCACGGCGGTGCTCGCCGCCGCCTTAACCTGGTTCGCCGGCTGCGGCAACGCCCCCGACGAGCCGCCCCATCCCGGCCAGGCCGTCTACGAGCGCTACTGCTACGCCTGCCACCAGGCCGGCATCGCCGGCGCGCCCGCCTTGAACGACGCTGAGGCATGGGCACCGCGACTAGCCCAAGGGCGCGAGACCCTCTACGCGAACGTCAAGCAAGGTATGACGCCCGGCATGCCGCCGCGCGGTGCATGCCCCGCGTGTACGGACCAAGCGCTCGAAGTGGCGGTGGACTACATGGTGCTTCACGCCGAATAGCTGGCGAGTTCGACCGTTGGGCGATGTCCCGACCAGGCGTAATGCCTTGATTCCCGGATGTTTTGCACGGGTGGAACGAAAACTGCTAGTTTCTGGTCATGGTTACACGTCATTTGCCCGGCGACATCCTCCTGCGGCGCAAGGGGTTCGTCCTGCACAAGGGCATTGCGCTAGGCAACGGTCGGGTGTTCCACAACACGCCGATCGAGGGCGAACACGTCAGCACGGAAGAGAGCTTCCGCGCCGGTCACCGGATGTACGTGAAGCGGCTGCCCTCGGACGAACGACGGCGCACCGTCGGTGCCGCGCGAACCGAGAACCCGCGCCGCTACAACCTCCTGACCAACAACTGCGAACACACCGTCTCGCGCGCCCGGACAGGCGAAGGCACTAGCCGACAGCTCGAGGCGTGGGCCGTGGGCTTGGGATTGGGCGCGTTGGCTTTCGCTGCGACGCGGCGTCCGAGCTTGGCTGCCGCCGGGTTCGCCTTGGGTGCCAGCGTCGGGCCGCGCGCGCTCGAATTGGTGCGCCGGACCGCCCGAGACGCGCTCGACGACTAGCCGTGGTACGCGGGCCGCCCGGCCCGCAGTCTTTCTTGCCGAGTTGAGATGCGGACGTGGACGTCCGCGTACCAAATGATCGAGCGAGGGTCTCGTTCCAGCGGGACTATAAGAACGCCAGGGCCATGCCAAAGGCGACCAGCGCGCTGACCGCGACGACTGTGCCGATTTTCACGATCACCCACCACCAGCGGTCTATTTGCAGACCCCCTTCGAGGGTTTCCTTCGTTTCCCACATGGTCAACTCCTACTCAGAAGAACAGCCCGATGGTCTTGAGCATGACGACGGTCGCATTGAATGCAATCACGAGCGCGACACCGACCTTAACGGTCTCGTACCCCAGCCGCAAACGCATTTCCTTGAGCTGACGCTCCGCGATTCGCGTCTCCGCGTGGAGACGTCTGAACTCCAAAGCGGCCTTGCCTGAGTCCCGCCGACGCCGTCTTGTCCGACTCATGCGCGTGTCTCCAGATAGAGGCCCACGACCGGGACCCCGGAAGGGACCTCGGGGGTGAACAGAAGTCGTCGCGGAACCGCCATGCTGCGCATCGTGACCGGTCGAATCCACAGAGTCGATGGACGATCGACCCGGCGATGCGTAGGAGATCCGCCCGCCGTGGCCGCGGAATCCCGGAACCGTCGCGTGCGACATGGCTGACAGGCTGTGGCACGCGGATCTGGAGTACCCAAACGAAACACCAATGCGGACCTGGACGTCCGCGCACCGCCCTTGGGCCACCGTAGTGCCTAGAGCAACGTTGCGAACGCGGCGTCCGGGGCGGCTTTGTACGTCCCGATGCCTGGCACGGTCAGGCGATGGGCGTGCAGGGCGAGCCGGGGCGCGGCTTGCTCGGGGGCTGCCGGTGTGCCGTAGAGGTGGTCGCCGACGATGGCGTGCCCGATCCAGGCGAGGTGGACGCGGATCTGGTGTGCGCGGCCGGTGAGCGGCTGGACGGCGAGCAGCGAGCGGTGCTCCGACGTTGCGACCACGCGGATCCTTGTCACCGACTCGTGCCCGCCTTGGCGCTCTTCCGGCGGCAAGGACCAGCCTTGTCGCGACGAGCGGATCTCCTCGCGTAGGCCGGCGACCCGGTAGCGGCTCTTGCGGCCGGGTTTGAGGGGCAGTGCTATGCGCAGCGTCGCGCCGGCGGCGATGTGTCCGGCGACGACAGCCAGGTAATGCTTGCGGATGGCGTGCTGATTGAACGCCCGTGCGAGCGTCCTTTGGCGACTACGGGTCAGGGCGACAAGCAGGAGGCCGCTGGTGCCTTTGTCGATTCGGTGGACGAGGCGCGGGTGCGGATAGCGCTCCTTCAGAGCGTCCCAAAGACACGGTGCGCCGGTGCGGTCGGCGAGCACGGACACACCGCTCGCCTTGTCGAGGACGACAAGGCCGGCGTCCTCATGGACGATGTCGAACAACGGTTACGGTGCCGCGAGCCGATCGGCGACCGACAACATCGCCGTCGCCAGCCGCGCCGTCTTGTCGACATCCACGGTGGTGGGCCAGCGGTCGTCGGGATGGTGGAACCACGGGTTGGTGCCAAGGTAGGAGACGTAGCGCCCGCCAAGGTCGTAGATGTTCCGCGCCTCGCCGCCGGGGCGCTCGCCGAGGGGCGTGACTTGGTCGGGCGGGCATTCCGCTTCGTCCATTGCGTTACGTGCGAGTGCGTACAAGGCGGCCTCGGATGCCTGCAGGCGCGTGCCGCCGCCCCGGGTCGCGAAGTTGGCGCCGAGGTGAATCCACGCGTGGGCGGCAGCGCCGAGACCGGGGTTGTCGCGGAGGAAGCTGTCGAGGCCTAGGTGGCCCAGTTCGTGTCCGCTGGTGGCGACGAACAGCACATCCCGTGCTGGCGGCTCGGCCGCGAAACGACGGAACAACGCGAGCAACAGGGCAATGCCGCCGCCTCGCTCGGCCGTGCAGACCCACCAGGCGCTCTTCGGGGTCATCACCACCAGCGGGGCCAACGCGGGATCACGTCCCGCCACGCGGGCACGGACGTTCCAGCCTTGCGCCGCCTCGAACTCGACATGGGCGGTCACTTTTGCCGGCTCGCCCGCAGCCGCAGCTTCCCGGAGCCATGCTTCGTGCTCGGAGGCTACTTGCAGAACAGGTGGGCCGAAGGGCGCGGTGAAACGATCGGCGTTTTGCAGCGCCAAACCGGGTACGTCCGCATGTCCCTTGGTGACCGCCACCAACGCCGGACGGCCGTTGCCTCGGCGCGCCGCGGCCAAAGCCTGGTTCGCGGGTGCGCCGGCGGCGGCGCCCAGGCCGGCGAGACCGATCCCCTCCCCTTCGCCCGGCAAGAGCGCAAGCGGCGCGGTGACCCCAGCGGCTTCCGTCGTGCCACCGTCGAACAATGGTACGCCGGTGGCCGCATGGCCGTTCACGGTGACGGCGCAGTCGCGCAGTACCCAGCGGCGTAGATCGAAGGCGTCCTGCTCGGGCTCGAGCCCGGCCGCGCGGATGCTGTCGGCCAGCCACTGCGCGGTGGTTCGGTCGCCGACGGTGCCGGTCCGGTGGTCGTCGATGGCGTCCCAGCCACGGATGTCGGCGGCAATCGCCTCAAGGAGATCGGTGGTCATGTCGCCTCCACGTAGTCCAAGTCGTTCGCCAGTGACGCGACCGTCTCGGGGCCAAGCGTCACTTGGCAGCGCAGTTCGTCGTGGTCGATGCCGAGCGCGACCGCTCCCCCGCCTTCGAGGGCCGCGATCTGGCCGTCGTCGAGTTCGAAGCGCAGGAAATGCACGGCGGCGGTTCGTCCACGGTCGGTACGCTCCAGGTCGTCGTTGGCGAACGCGTACGTCCGTGGCGTGGCGCCGATCTCGAGCCAGACGCGGTCTTCGACCCCCGGCATGCGCGCGAGCGCCGCCGCACGCTCATCGACGTCCTCGTACTCGATCAGGAAGGTCGCTTTCCAGTTGCGCCCGTCGGGAATCAGCGGGTTGTAGGTCGCGACCTCCTCCTCGATCGCGGCCGGCTCGAAGATGCGTTCGACACGGAGCATCTCCTGCACCTGGTACTGCATGGTCAACGAGTCCTCGAAGAGCAGCGTGGCATGCGGACCCACGGCGACCCGTCGCGCCTTCTTGTGGGCGATCACCTCGGCGCGGAACGCCTCCCGCTCAACCGCGTACCGCTCAAGGGTCATCAGCTTTTCGCGCGAGAGCTTCTCCATGGCGGAATCATATCCCGTAGGCGTGACGCAGCATCGACAACGGGTGCAGCGCCTTCGTTCCGTCGTCGAGGCCATGTTCGATCATGCGTCCTGCCATGGGGCAGTCCGACCCGTAGGCGTCCGGTTCCGATTCCCGAACGCGGCGCACCACCGGGCGGGCGATTTTCATGGCGGCGTCGTACGTTTCGGCCTTGACCGCGTAGGTGCCGTCGTGGCCCGAGCAGCGTTCGATGAGCGTGACCTCGGTCTCCGGGATCAGCTTCAGGAATTCGAACGTGCGCTGGCCGATGGCCTGGACGCGCTGGTGGCAGGCGGCGTGGTAGGTCACCTTGCCGAGGGCGTTCTTGAAGTCGAGGTTGGCGAGGCCGTCGCGGTTGCGCAGCATCAAGTATTCGAACGGATCGAAGAACGCGGCCTTGACGCGCGCGATGTCGGCATCGTCCGGGAACAGGAGCGGCAGTTCCTGGCGGTACATCAACGTGCACGAAGGCACGATGGACATGAGGTCGTAGCCGTCCTCGACCGCGGCCAGGAAGACAGGCAGGTTGCGATCCTTCTTGGCGGCGACGGCATCGAGATCGCCGAGTTCGAACTTCGGCATGCCGCAGCAGGCGGTGTCGGCGAGCAACTTGACGGCGATGCCGTTGTGCTCGAGCACGCGCACCAGATCGCCAACGACGTCGGGGTCGTTGTGCTCGCCGTAGCAGGTGACGTAAATCGCCACCTTCCCCGTCGTGGTCGAGCCCGCCGAGACCGTGGGCTGAGTCGCGGACGGTTGCGCCCGCCGCGCTGCACCGCCGGAATGGAAACTCGGCAGCGGTGCGTCCTGGTGAATCCCGGCGATGCGCTCGCCGACCTTGCGCAAGCCCCCGCTCTTCGCCGCTGCATTGGCGACTTGGCCCACGCCCGGCGTCGACAGTGCCTTGAACACGGGGTCTGTGCTGGTGATGAGGCGATCCCGCCACCGCGGCTTCGTCTCTTTGAAGCGGGCCGCCTTGGCGCGCAGCATCAGGTGCGGGAAGTCCACCGCCCACTCGTGCGGCGGCAGGTAGGGGCACTTCGTCTCCGCGCACAGGTCGCACAGGAAGCACTGGTCGACGACCTTGCCGAAGTCGGCCTTGTCGACGCCGTCCACCTCGAAGGTGTCGGACTCGTCGATCAGGTCGAACAGGGTCGGGAAGGCCGCGCAGAGGCTCACGCACCGGCGACAGCCGTGGCAGATGTCGAAGACACGTTCGAGTTCCGTCTCCACGGCCTTGGGGTCGCGGAAGTCGGGGCCTTGCCAGTCGATCGGCTGTCGCTTGGGCGCCTCGAGGCTACCTTCCGTGATGCCCTTTATGGCGAACCTCCCCTAGGGTTGGGCAAAACAAAGGGCCTCGCTCGGAGGCCCTCGCATGGAACAGACGCCAAAGGGAGCGGAGCGACCGGCGGCGGCTGTTCCATGGGAGGTCGGCGTGGCTGGGCCGGAGGCGCACCCGGCGCATAGCGTCAGCGAAGCGCCGGGCCGGCTCTGGGGCGCTTCTTCTTCGAGTCGCAAGCTTCTCGACCGCGTCACTCCATCGCGTCAAGAGCCTTCTGGAAACGATTGGCGTGCGAACGCTCGGCCTTGGCCAAGGTCTCGAACCAGTCGGCGATCTCGTCGAAGCCTTCGTCGCGCGCCGTCTTCGCCATGCCCGGGTACATGTCGGTGTACTCGTACGTCTCGCCGGCGATGGCCGCCTTGAGGTTTGACGACGTATTGCCGATGGGAAGCCCGGTGGCCGGGTCGCCCACGCCTTCCATGTGCTCGAGGTGGCCATGCGCATGGCCCGTTTCACCCTCGGCCGTGGAGCGGAACACCGCCGCCACGTCGTTCTCGCCTTCGACATCCGCCTTGGCCGCGAAATACAGGTAACGCCTGTTGGCTTGAGACTCCCCCGCAAACGCGTCCTTCAAGTTCTGGAGCGTCTTGCTGTCCGCTAATTCCACGCTTTGACTCCCTTTCAGTCCAAGTGGTGACGAGCAGTATACAAACGTCTCGCCGGGGTAGCATCCGCCGCCGGTACTTCGTTGTACCATGCGCCGCCACTCGCAAGGCTTGGGTTCCCACGTGTCCGGCTCGGTCAGTCGCTTGTCCGCGGTTTGGCGTGTCCCTCCGCTCGTGGAGTTCCGCACGCTCGGCGCGCTCGCTGTGCCGATCATCATCTCGCAGCTTGCGCAGATGGGCATGGGCGTGGCCGACGCCATCATGGCGGGACGGGTGAGTGCCACCGACCTCGCCGGCATCACGCTCGGCGGCAACCTGTATTGGCCGCTGATGCTGCTGCTCTCCGGCATCGTCATGGCGGTGACGCCGTCGGTGTCGCAACTGCACGGGGCCGGGCAGGTTCGGTCGGCGGGCGCGCTGGTCCGCCAAGCGCTGTGGATCGCGATCTGCGGCGGCGTGGTGCTGGCCATCCTGCTGCGCAACGTGGAGCCGGCGTACCGGTTCGTGGGCGTCGACGAACGGGCCATTCCGGTCGCGGTGGAATACCTCCGCGCGGCGAGTCTCGGCCTGCCTGCCATGCTCGCCTACATGTCGCTGCGCTGCCTATGCGAAGGCATGTCGTGGACGCGACCGGCGATGTTCATCGGGCTCAGCATGCTGGCCATCAAGGTGCCGCTCAATTGGCTGTTCATCTACGGCGAACCCAGGCTCGGCATCCCGGCGATGGGCGGTGTCGGCTGCGGCTGGGCGACCGCGATCGTGATGACCTACTCGCTCATCGCCATGGCGGTGACCGTGTCGGTGTCGCGGGTACGGGCATCCGGCGTCTTCTCCGCCTTCTCATGGCCCGACCCGGCGGCCATCGCACGCATCCTCAAGCTCGGGCTGCCGATCGGGCTTGCGCTGTTCGTCGAGGTCGCCTGCTTCTCGGCGGCGACGCTGCTGATCGGGCGATTAGGGGTCGAAACCGTGGCCGCGCACCAGGTCGCCTTCAACGTGGTGGGTGTGACCTTCATGGTGCCGCTGGCGCTCGGCATGGCGGCCACGATCCGCGTCGGCTACAACGTCGGTGCGGACGATCTCGCGGGTGCGCGTCGAGCGGCCTGGGTCGCCGCGGGCACGACGTTGGTGTGGGGAACGAGCTTCGCCATCCTGCTGCTGACGCTGCGCCACGACATCGTCGCCTTGTACACGACCGAGCGGGATGTGCTTCAGCTTTCCGCCGGGTTGCTCATGCTCGGCGCCCTGTTCCAAGTGTTCGACTGCAGCCAAGCGACCCTGATGGGCGCGCTGCGCGGCTACAAGGACACCCGCGCGCCCATGTTCATCGCCGTGATCGCCTACTGGGTGGTCGGTCTCCCGCTCGGCGCCTCGCTGTGCTTCGGCGCGCCGGGGATCGAGGCGATCGGCGTCCACGGCATCTGGTGGGGACTCGTCGCGGGGCTCGCCGTCGCGGCGCTTACGCTTTACGGCCGCCTCGGGCTGATCTCCAACGACCCCGCACGGGTGGCCGTCCTAAGACTGCGCTGACCGTCGTTGGTACGCGGACGTCCACGTCCGCATCCCGAACTTGCACAAGACCATGCGGGCCGGGAGGCCCGCGTACCCGCTGGTATGCTTGACCAGGACAACGTGTCGGGGGAGGGCATGGCCGAAGTCGAGCGAATCGACCACGACGGGTGGGCGGAAGTCGTGCTCAACCGCCCGGAACGGCGCAACGCCATCAACGGGCCGTTGGGCGAGCGCTTGGCGGAGGCCTTTCGGGCGGCCAACGCCGACGACGGCGTGCAGGCCGTGCTGTTCCGTGGCGCCGAGGGGGCGTTCTGCTCAGGCCTCGACCTCAAGGGCTTCA
Organism: Candidatus Azotimanducaceae bacterium; assembly: GCA_965203685.1. Lineage (GTDB taxonomy): Bacteria > Pseudomonadota > Gammaproteobacteria > Pseudomonadales > Azotimanducaceae > VXYL01. The sequence continues at coordinate 654,773 of OZ241908.1, read as the reverse complement.
ATGCCGATCCCCCGCCCGAGTGGCTGCCGCGCTTCAACGCGATCTGGCGCGGCGCCCACAAGGCCATGTTCGAGTGCGGCAAGCCCATTGTCGCCGCGCTGGAACGCTACGCGATCAACGGCGGCGCGGCGTTGGCGCTTGCGGCCGACCTCCTCATCGCGGGCGAGACGGCATTCCTGCAGGTCGGCGAGGTCAAGATGGGCATGGCGGCGCCCTACAACATGGCCTGGCTGCGCCTGCGCCACAGCGAGAACGTCGCCGCCAAGCTGACGATTACGGGGCGGCGTTTCCCGGGACAGGAACTTGCCGAACTCGGCGTCGCGTACGAAGCCGTACCCGACGACACGGTCGTCGAAACCGCGCGCGAGTTGACGAGCACGCTGGCGGCCTACCCCGAGGGGGCGCTCGCGCGCATCAAGGCCACCTTGCGCGCCTACAACACGGACGACGCGGACGCCTGGTTCGATCGCGCCACCGGCCTCGCTGGTCCGCGTCGCGCGCTGCGCAAGCAGATCGCCTAGGCATGGACGAAGCGATCGCCTTCTACCCGTCGCCGCCGGAACGGGCCAAGACGCTCGCCGATGCCGACGTCGAACGCTTCAACGAGCGCGGCTTTGTGCGTCCGCTCGACGTGCTGACCGGCGCGGAGGTCGACGCGGCGCGGGAGTACTTCGAGTCGCTCCTTGCCCGTGTCCGGGCACTGAAGGACGGTCGCAACGCCTACACGCTGGACGGCTATCACAACCGCTGCCGCGGCATCTGGGAGATGGCACGGCATCCCGTGATCCTCGACTACGTTGAAGACCTGCTCGGCCCGGACTTCGTGTGCTGGTCGAGCCACTACTTCTGCAAGCTGCCCGGCGATCCGAAACGCGTCCCCTGGCACCAGGATGCGACCTATTGGCCGGTGCGTCCCACGAAGACCGTGACCGTCTGGCTCGCCATCGACGACGTGGACGAGGGCAATGCGCCCATGCAGTTCCTCCCCGGTAGCCACCGGCTTGGCGCGATCAAGTGGGAACCGGCGAAAGGAGACACCGTGCTCTACCAGGAGGTCCAGGGCATCGACCGTTTCGGCACACCGGTGCGCAACACGCTGCGCGCCGGGCAGGTCTCCATTCACACCAGTACGCTGCTGCACGGCTCCGATGCGAACACCTCTGCACGGCGCCGGTGCGGCCTGGCGCTGCGCTACATTCCGTCGAGTTGTGGCGCCGTCGAACACCCGAGTGCGCTCAAGCGGCGCGGTCTCAGACCCGGCACGCTGAAACGGGCCGTGTTGCGCAACGCCGTCGTCTGCCGCGGCGAACCCGGGCATTGGCAACGCAACGCGCCGCCGCCCGGGGACGACGTGACGATGATCCATCGCCACTACCGGAACTGAAGCCCATGGACCCGGCCATCCACACCAAGGACTACCGCGTCGCGCCCGGCGCGCCGGTCGACCTGACGAATCTGCCGACGCTGCCGGCGTTCGCGGAACTCGGCAAGCACAAGCTGCGCAAGGCGTTGAGGGACCGGGTGCGGCGCTTCAGCACGTGGCAGGAGTTGCTCTACGCCGAGGATCGACGTGCCCTCCTGCTCGTGTTCCAGGGCATGGACGCGTCCGGCAAGGACAGCGCGATCAAGCGCGTCACGTCCGGTGTCAATCCGCAGGGCTTCCGGGTGACCAACTTCAATCGACCGTCCTCGCAGGAGATCGAGTTCAGTTGGCTGCATCGTCATTGGCTGACGCTTCCCGAGCGCGGCCGGATCGGCATCTTCAATCGCTCGCACTACGAGGAAGTGGTCACTCTGCGGGTGCATCCGGAGTACCTCCAGGGCCGCAAGCTGCCACCGCGGCCGGTGGACGAGTCGTTTTGGGACGAGCGCCTCCGGGACATCGTGGCGTTCGAGGATCACCTGGTGCGCAACGGGACGTCGGTGCTCAAGTTCTTTCTCAACGTGTCGCCCGGGGAACAGAAGCGGCGACTGACCGACCGTCTACGCAATCCGAAAAAGCACTGGAAGTTCGACGCGTCCGACCTCGAGGCGCGGCAGCACTGGGACGCCTACCGGCGCGCCTACGAGGCCGCCTTCGAGGCGACGAGCACGGCCGCCGCGCCCTGGTACGTCATACCGGCGGACAGCAAGCCGGCGGCACGCGCCATCATCGCGACGGTCATTGTCGAGACGTTGGCCGCGATGGACCCGGCGTTCCCCGACGCCGACGACGCACTGGTCAAGGACATCCAGACGCTGCGCAGGGCGCTGCGGCCTTGACGGCAGGGGTTGGGGATTCCGCGGTCCCAGCCTGTTTCAGGTCGATGTAACGCACGGGTACGAGGCGATGCCCGAGCATGTCCACGGCCGCCTGGGCCTGTTCGAGGATGACGTAGCCAAGTAGCGGCTCGAAGTCGTCGTCCTCGTGCAAACAGTCCAAGAACACCACTTCGTTGGAGATGGGCCGGAAGCCGTCGATCTCGATCTCCACGGGCCAGCACGCTTCACCGCGGACGACCTCCTGGTTGGCCAACTGCAACTCCACGGGCTCGGACCGTCCGAACTCACCGAGTCGCGCCTTCCAGGAGACGGGCAGGATGAGCGCTCCCGCACCGGTATCGACGAGCATGCCGCACTGGATCGACTTGCTCTCGTCGAACAGGTTCGTGACTGTTGTCTGTGCGACGATTCTGCCCATCGATCTAGGCTTGGGTTGAGCCAAGACCGCCCGGTGACAGCCGTCCCATGGCTTCACCGACTCGCCGCAGCTCATCCTCGGTCATCTTTGACAGCCACGGCTCGTTGATGGCGCCGTGGATCTCGCGTGCGGACCACGTTGGAAAGCCTTGCTCTCCCCGCTCTCCTGGCAATGCCCGTCCCGAAGTACGCGTATGGTCAAGCCCGGCCGCTGCCGTTTGTCTGGCGTGTCCTCGTCGGGGACCTCGACCCACAGCTCCGGCACGCCCCACGACTCGTAGACACCGAGCTTGTGCTCGCGGACGTCGGTGCCCACGTCCACCTCGAATACCACGTCGGGAAGCGGGAAATGGCCGACGACGATCATCCCGGGCGGGAGTTCGGGGTGGTCCAGGTAGATCAAACGGTCGGCCTGTGCGACGCAAAGTCGGCGGCCGTTGGCGTCTTGCTCCCGTAGGCCGCGGCCATCAATCGAGATGGGGCTCCCGCGTATCTTGGCGATCTCACGGATCAGCCTCACGAGGCGATTAAGCGCCCGCACGTGCCCGACGGTAATGTCGGGCAGCGTCCAGGCAATTTCGCTGTCGGCGTCCCAGTACTCGTACCCCCTGGCGTAACGGGCAATCTCGTCCGCAGATATCGAAACCGGACAGCAGCCACTCAGCGTCTTAGGGCCGATGAACCGGTGCGCTTGCGCAGTGGATGCAGCCATGTGGTGTCTCGTTGGTGGCGGTGAGAGATGCCGAGCATACCGCTTGCGAGGGCCATAGGACAGAAAATTGTTTTACAACCATACAGTTAGCACACTTCTGTACGAAGACCGTGGGTAGGACGTCCTCGTTGGCGGTCAGGCTCTCCGTCAGATCGAGGCGGGCCGGGAGGCCCGCGTACCCGCTAACGCCGAACCCTGGGAGGTACGCGGACATCCTCGTCCGCATTCGGCCCTCTACCGGGGTGGGCCGCGAGGCCCGCGTACCTCCCGGCGTCAGCGCTCCGAGTGAAGGCACCGCAGGAAATCGTCCAGATCGACGCATTCGAGTCCGGCTTTCAGCATGGCTTCCCGCGGCATCGCTGCGATCCGTTCGGCCTCGTCGTCCAACCGGCCCTCGGCAGGGATGTTCCGCGCCGCCAGCAAGCCTTCGAGCGTGGCTAGCCGTTCCTCGAGCAAGGCTTCCTCGCGGCCCACGCGGCGACCCACCTCTAGTCCCCTAGCCTCGCCTTGGCGTCGTTCGGCGCCCAGGAGTGGATCGTCTTCCGGTCCGGTGCCAATTAGCCGTCCCATGGCTTCGCCGACCCGGCGGACCGTGGCCATTGTCATCGTCGACGTCCACGGCTCGTTCAGAGCGCTGTGGATCTCACGTGCGGTCCACGTCGAGAATGCCATGCTCTCCGCGCTCTCCCGGTAGCGCCCATCCCGAAGGACGTGAACGGTCAGGCCCGGCCGCTGCCGCTTGCTCGGCATGGTCGCGTCGGGAACTTCGACCCACAACTCCGGAACGCCCCATGACTCGTAGAGTTCGAGCTTGCGTTCGCGGACGTCCGTGGTCAGGTCCACCTCGAACACCACGTCCGGCAGCGGGAAGGCACCGACGACAATGACCTGGGGCGGGTGTTGGGGGCAGCGGAGGTAGACCAGTTGGTCGGCTTGCACGGCGATGAGCCGCCTACCTTGGCCGTCGCGTTCCTGCAAGTCCGCGGTGCCGTACATCGAGATGGGGGTCCCGCGGACTTTGGCAATGTCGTTCACCAGTGCCACGAGGCGGCTGCACGGCTCCTCGTGCCGGGGACTGACATCGCGCACCATCCAAGCGACTTCGCTGTCGGCGTCCCAGTACTCGTAACGGCCCTCGTAGCAGCCGATCTCCTCGGCGGACATCGGAACCTGACGGCAACCGCTCAGGGTCTTGGTGCCGACGGGTGTTTGTTGTGCGGGAGATGCAGCCATGCGTAGCTCGGCGGTGGTGGTCAGGGACGCGAAGCATACTGGGGAAAGGACCGGTCGCAAACCGTCGCGGATAAGAAAATCTTTTACAAACAATGTAGTTAGTACACTACTGTGCGAGAACGGTCGTGGGTGCGCGAGCGTCCTCGACCGCATTCGGTCCTTGCTGCCAAGCGCGCGGACCAAGAGGCACGCGTACCTCCCGAGGGTCAGTGCTCTGAACGAAGGCACCGCAGCAAGTCGGCCACATCGGTGCATTCGAGTCCGGCTCTCAACATGGCGTCGCGTGGCATCGCTGCGATCCGTTCGGCCTCGTCGTCCAACCGCCCCTCGACCGGGATGTTCCGTGCCGCCAGCAAGCCTTCGAGCGTGGCTAGCCGTTCCTCGAGCAGGACTTGCCGATGGTCCGCCTCGCGGCCCTCGCTGCGACCCGCCTCCATGCCCCTGGCCTCCCCTTCGCGTCGCCCAGCGAGCCGTTCAGCGCCCAAGAAGAGGGGATCGTATTCGAGCCCGGTGCGCACCAGCCGCCCCATGGCTTCGCCAACCCGGCGCACGGTGGCCACCGTCATCGTCGACGTCGACGGCTCGTTCAGTGCGCTGTGGATCTCGCGCGCGGACCAGGTTGGGAAGGCAGTGCTTTCCGCGCTCTCCTCGTAGCGTTTGCCCCGATGAACGTGGATGGTCAGGCCCGCCGGTTGCCGCTTGCTCAGCCCGCCCGCGTCGGGAACCTCGACCCACACCTCTGGAACACCCCACGACATGTAGACATCGAGCTTGCGTTCCCGGACGTCGGTGGTCAGGGCTACCTCGAACACCACGTCGGGCCGCGGGGAAACGCCGACCACGATGACCTGGAGCGGGTGTTCGGGGCATTGGAGGTAGACTACTTGGTCAGCCTGCACCGCGGTGAGCGGCCTGCCACCAAACTCACGTCTCTGCAGGTTCGCGTTGCCGTACATCGAAATTGGGGTCCCGCGGACTTCGGCAACGTCGTGGACCAAGGCCTCCAGGCGGCTGCATGCCTCCTCGCGCCTGGGACTGACGTCGCGCAACACCCAGGCAAGCTCGGTTTCGGCGTCCCAGTACTCCAAACGGCCCTCGTGGCAACCGACCTCGTCGGGAGACATCGGAACCGCTTGGCAGCCGCTCAGCGTCTTAATGCCGGCAAGTCGGGGCGATTGCGCAGAAAGTGCAGCCATGCAAGTACGTCTCCGGGCACCGTATGAGGACGCCGAACATACCATCCCCGATGCCAAGAACAACCAAAATTGACAAAAAATCTTTTGTAAACAAGATAGTTAGTACACTTCTGTGCGAGTTGGGGTGCAGGCGCCCCCATCCGCTTTTCCGTTCTCGTGCAAGGTTCCTTTGCCAGCGTTGAACTCCTGTTCCACACCGAGCGGGGGCTCTATGTTGGAGCATGGAACGAGCAGCCACCCGGCACGATGGTGGATCGGCTTTCCGGGCGCGACGTGCAGGAGACCTCGGACGCCTTCCAGGTGGCCGTCGACAGTTCCGGCAACGGACTCTACGGGCACTGGTTTCTGGTCAAGCTGGGTGGCTCGATGTCCGATGGCACGCTGCTGCCGGAGCGGCGGTTCGAGGCCAACTGGGACGGCCCGTGGCGGGCGCGGACGCGGGAGACGGGCAGCGGCTGGACGGTGGAGATGTTCCTGCCGTGGGCGATGCTGAACATGCCGGCTGCCGGGCGGAAGCGACGGATGGCCGTCGCGGTCACCCGCTACCTTGCCCGGCGCGACGAAATCTGGTCCTGGCCGGCGACGCCGGACATCGGGGCGCAGTACATCTCGCTGCTCTAGCCGATCGTGCTTGGGGGAGTGGCGCCGACGCGGGAGGTGAGCCTGTTCCCGTATGTCGCCACGGGGCAGGACGTGGCGCGCCGCGACGACAGCCTGAAGGCTGGGCTACCGGCGTGCCTATGAGGACGCGTTCCAGGCGATGAGCACGGCGACGGCGCCTTGGTACGTCATCCCGGCCGACAGCAAGCCGGCCGCGCGGGTCATCATCGCGACGATCATTGTCGAGCTGTTGGCCGCGATGGACCCAGCCTTCCCGGACGCGACGACGCGCTGGTCAAGGACATCCAGACGCTACGCAGGTCGTTGCGACCTTGAGGCCCCACGGCGGACGACCTCGCAGTCTGCCAACTGCAACTCCACGGGCTCGGACCTTGCGAACTCGCCGATTCGCGCCCTCCGAGACACGGGCAGGACGCTCGCTTACCGACTTGCGGAAGTCGGGTTAGCGCGGGCTTACGATGTTGGCCAGATCGATCACGCCGTCCGCGCCGTCCATGCCGTCGAGTATCTCGAGATCGGCCGCGACCACCAAGTACGCCGCACTCCCCTGGCTTGAAGAAGCGCCCAGGAGCACGTCGTCCCGGCCGTCGCCGTCGACGTCGCCGGCATAGGCAGCGGTCAAGCGCGAAGGCGAGTTCACGTCCACGTGAAACGCGTAGCCGGCTGCCGCGACAGCATCGAGCGCCGTCGTGCCGCCAGTGTCCCCTTCGGCCACGACAGCAACCGCAGGCAACAGGTAGAAGGTCGGTCGGGGCGAGGTGCCTAGAAGCGGCACGACGAGATCCGCGCGATCATCTCCGTCGACGTCGGCCACAATCACGCCGCCGCGCGGGCCCGACCCCGTACTCCACCACTGCGGGTAGGTCATGCGCCAATGGCCAGGCTGGTCAGCGAGGTCGGCGAGCTCGATCAAACCGTCCTCTCTCCCATCGGCGCCATCCAGTCCCACCAGGTTGGCGCGCGTGCCCGACAAGACGGTGACCATTGCCCGCGAGTCGAGGCCCGACGCCGTGCCCAGAACCAGATCGGCCTGCCCATCGCCGTCCACGTCGCCCGCCGCGACGGCCATACCGAGTCGGTCGCCGACGGCCTCGCCGACAATCTTGAACGAGTTCTCCGCGCCGGCGGCATCCGTCAACTCGAAGGACTCGGCGGTCTCGAAGTCCAGGCTGCCGACCAGGTACACCGCGCCATCGTCCAGCGTAACCTCGTCGAGTGCCGGCGCCCCGATCACGACGTCAGCCTTGCCGTCGCCGTCGAAATCCGCCGCTGCCAGGCTGGAGCCCGCCCGGTCCAAGTCGTTCTCGCCCGTGAAGAGCCCCGATCCGGTGTGCCGCCAAAGCCACAACTTGCCGTCTACCTCGCCGTCCATGCCGTCGAAAACCGCGAGCTGGGCACCCGCAATCAGGTGAGCCGTTCCGGCACCGTCACCGGAGCGCGGGCCCGGCTGGCCAACGAAGACGCTCGCGGTTTCGCGGTCGCCAGACGGCACCGTCGCAACGCGGGAGCCGGTCCAGCCGCCCCAGTTCCCGCCGACCCGCCAAGAGCCCGCACCCGCCGCCACAGCGTCGAGCAGAGCGACCCCGTCGGCCTCTCCGTCCGCCGCGTCCGCACCCGGAAGATCGGGTGCCGACACAACGTACACGGCCCCAACCCGAGCGGACGCGCCGACGATGAACTCGGGGACACTGTCACCGTTCAGCTCGCCCACGAAGGACATCGCCACGCCAGCCGTGAGGCCCGCCTCGCCTGCCAGTTTCCACGAGTAAGGTTGAGCCGCAACTTGCTCGACGGCGATCTCGCCGTCGCGGACGCCATCCGCGGCATCGGCGTTCGCCCAGTCCCGGGACGAGATGAGGTAGACAGCACCATCGGAGCCATGGTCTGGCGCGCCGAGCAGCAACTCCGGCCGGTCGTCGCCGTCGACATCGCCGGCGGTAGCGAGGCCAACGCCTAGCCGGTCGGACCCGGACTCCGGAACGAACTTGAGCGAAGTCAAACTCCAGCGGTCCGGGTCGTTGGGAAAAAGGTCCGTGGCATCGGCGACGCCGTCGTTGTCGTCGTCCGGGTCGGCGTTGTCCCCAACGCCGTCGCCGTCGGTGTCCACCGACTCCGTCTCGTCCTCCGGGAAGGCATCGCGGTTGTCCGGCACGCCGTCGCCGTCAGTGTCCGCCGAGGCGGTGGCGTCGAAGGGAAACGCGTCCTCCGTATCCGGGACGCCGTCGTTGTCGTCGTCCGGGTCGGCATTGTCGCCCGTGCCGTCGCCGTCCGCATCGGCCTGCTCGTCCGGGTCGTTTGGGAAGGCGTCGGCGTTGTCGCCGGTGCCGTCGCCGTCACTGTCCACCGACTCAGTGGGATCCAACGGCAGATCGTCCTCGTCGTCCGCAACACCGTCGTTGTCGTCGTCATCGTCGGCATTGTTGCCGACCCCGTCGCCGTCCGCGTCCACCGACTCGTTGGGGTCGAGCGGCAGGTCGTCTTCGGCGTCCGCCACGCCGTCGTTGTCGTCGTCCGGGTCGGCGCTGTTGTCGATGCCGTCGTTGTCCGTATCGAGCGGATATTCGTCCTCGTCATCCGGGATGCCATCACCGTCGTCGTCGCCATCGGCCCTGTTGCCAACGCCGTCGCCGTCGGTATCGAAAGCTTCGTAGCTGTCGTCGGGAAAGGCATCCGAGTTGTCTCCATAGCCATCTGAGTCGCTGTCCACCCACTCGGTCGGATCGAGCCGGAAGTGGTCATCCGGGTCGAGGACGCCATCGTCGTCGTCATCCCGGTCGAGCGTGTTGCCGATGCCATCGCCGTCCGTGTCTCCCGCAACGTCGCCGAGGCCAAGGTCGCGGTCCCGGTTGCCGTTGACGGCATCGAGCGCGGCAAGGTCACCCCCGAGCAGCAGGTAGGCGGCGCAATGGTGGCCGGGTTCGACGCAATCGGGAATCTCTTGCGCGGCCTCCGCACGCCACGACCGTCGGACACCCACGAGGATGTCGGCCAGTCCATCGTCATCGACATCGCCGGCGCTAGCCAAACCCAAGGGCGTCGACCAGCGGTCGGGAGCCGCAAGGCGCCAGGTTCGTCCGTCGCGCCGCAAAGCCGAGGGCTTGAGTTCCCTTGGCAGCGCATCGCCGCCGCGCGAGGACGCTGCGTAAGTTCCGATTGCCACCAGATGGACATCGGAGGAACCGCTGAAGTTGGCCAGGAGATCAGTCTCCCCGTCGCCGTCCGCATCGCCCACGAAGCCGATCGAACTGAACCAAGGCATGGTCCAGGCGTTCGGTACCAACGGAGTGCGGCGAGGATTCGCCGCGCCCGGGAGCGAGTCCGTAGCCACAGTCCCGTCCGCGCTTCCATCCAAAGCGTCGAGTCCGGCCAAATCCTGTCCGGCCACGATGACGACGGTCGCAACGCCGGAGCGGTGCCACCGCAACACGACCTCGGCGGCACCGTCCATGTCTACATCGGGTGCGGTCCCTACCCCGAGCGATTGCGCGATCCGCCCGCCGAGGATCCGCCATGAGCGCGGTTGCGAGGCCACGTTCGCCAGTTCGACCACCCCGTCGCGCCTCGAGTCCGCCTCGTCAGCGCGTCGAAGGTCGGCGGCGGACACCAGGAAGACGGCACCCACAGGGACTTCCTCGACGAAGCTGTGACTCGGCACGACGATTCCGACGTGAGCGTGCCCATCGCCGTCGATGTCACCGAGAGCGGCAACAACCGTGCCCCGGACGTTTTGGACTCCGCCGACAAGCTTGTAGGAACGGGGCTGCGCGGCCACGTTGTCGACATGGATCACGCCGTCCTTGTTTCCGTCGGCGGCGTCGGCTGTCCCGAAGTCTTGCACCGACAAGATGTACCAAGCGCCGGGGCGGCGACTCTCGCCTGCGATGTAGCAGGTCCGCGACGGCGCGGCGATTATCAACTCGACCCGGTCGTCCCCAACCAAGTTGTCTACGGCGATACTGGTGCCGACGTCCGAACAACGTGCTCCGACGATTTCCCAGGAATGGGGCCGCGCGGCCAAGCGACCGAGGGAAACGGTCCGGTCCGCAACACCGTCCGCGGCGTCCGCAGCCGCGATGTCCTTGCTCGCCACGACATACACGGCCCCCGCATGGGTGTCCTTGTTGTCGGCCGCGATAGCGAAATCCACCAGCCCGTCGCCGTCCATGTCCCCCATTGACGCCAACGCGTCGCCAGCCCGGTTGTATGGCTTTTCGCCGACGAACTTCCAAGAGGACGGGCCGGCACCGACGTTGGCCAAGCTCACGACGCGGTCAACCGTGCCGTCGGCGGCATCCAATGTCGTCAGATCACTGCCCGCGATGAAGTACGCAACGCCAGGTGAGCGGGCCACCGGACTCCTCCAGGGCGGCCCTCCAGGCGCGCCAATCAGGAAGCCCGGACTATCGCCCCCCACGGCCAACAAGGCATCTCCAGCCCAGTCGCCCGGGGTCTCCGCCAAGAAGACGTACGAGGCGATGTCGGATTTCGCAGCGTCGAACGGAAAGAGGTCGGTTTCGTTCGCCACACCGTCGCCGTCCGCGTCCGGATCCGCGTTGTCGCCGATCCCGTCCCCGTCGGTGTCGACCCATTCGGCGGGATCGTCCGGGTACGTGTCACCGTTGTCTCCAACGCCGTCGCCGTCCGTGTCGGTCGTCTCGTCGGGGTCGTCGGGAAACGCGTCGGCGTTGTCCCCGACCCCGTCGCCATCCGCGTCCGACGTCTCACTAGCATCGTCGGGGAAGGCATCGGCGTTGTCCCCGACCCCGTCGCCGTCCGTGTCGGCAGTCTCCGAAGGGTCCAACGGAAACGCATCGACCGTGTCCGCCGCGCCATCGCCGTCATCGTCCGCGTCGGTCCTGTCGCCGATGCCGTCGCCATCGGTGTCACGCCAGTCCGTGTCGTCGTCGGGCAAGTCGTCCACCGGGTCGACGAAGCCGTCGCCATCCGTATCCGCGTATCCCTCCTGAAAGGCCGCCGCCTGGAAGCGCACCGCTTCGAGGCTTGCGGCCGCATCCGCTCCCGCCGTTTCGTCGCCGGCCAAGCCGCACGGCTGGTCGACCTCCTTCACGCCGCGGCAGGTCGAGTCCGGGGCCGAGAACAGATTGACGCGGGCACCCCCTCCCTTGGGACCGTAGGTCATCACCGTCCCGAAATCGCCATCGACGGCGTGGCCTCGCGACCACCGCCATGTCCCTGTGCTGTTCTGCCAAAACGCATGGCCGAGGCCCAGGACGTGACCCAACTCGTGGGCAAGCGTCCGACCACTGCAGGAGCCCATGACCGTGGCATGGCGCGACAAGGCACGTTCCCGGGAAAGCCGGCCCCGTTGCCCGTACCCACCGATGTGCGCCCATCCACACGACCCGGCGTTCGGTGCCCGGGGCCGGAACAGCACGCTCAAGTCGGAACCGTGCCGGTCGACTTCCCGGCCGAGCATCGCCGGGTCGACGCGATCGAACTCCTCCGCCTCGTCGACCTCGACTTGCGCCATGCCGACCAAGCGCAGCTCCAACGCGACTCCACTGTCGGCGAAGATGGTATTGGCCTGGGCGACGACATGTTGGATCCGCGTCGTCGGATCCCCGTCGTACAGGTCGGGGAAGCCCTGGCTGTAGAGCGCCAGCAAATCGATGGTCGACGATCCCGGCGTGGACCCCGCATCGTCGGGATCCGTCTGCTCGGCGCGCTCGTTGACGTCGCCCACGCCGTCGCCGTCGGTGTCCTTGAGGTAGTCGAGGTCGCCGATGTCGAACGCTTCGGACAAGGCGACGGGCGGATCCATCTGTATGCTGTCCTGCCGCGCCCACGACTCGCCGCGTTGCTCCTCCAGGATCAGTCCGACTGTGCCGTGTTCCGTGGTCTCGGACTCGAGCGCAACCTCCACGGCCCCGCTGGCCAACCGCGACTCCGCCGCCACCGAGTCCGCAATCTGCACGGCAACAACTTCGAACGTCACGCCGCTCTCCGCCTGCCTGCGTACCGAGACGCGCACCGCACCGCTATCCGTGCTACGGAAACTGCGCACGCCAACTGTGACCGTCAACGTCGTGCCGTCACCCGCGAGGCGGCACGGGCAGTCGAAGTAGAGGTTCTGGCTGTTGCCGGATGCCACGGGCGCGCTCGCCACGCCCACGACAATGAGCGCGAGGCCGGCGATACGTCCGCGTACCACTTAGCGCGCCCCGGGCCTGGCTTCGCCGGGCAGGAGGTAGTCCGGCTTGCTGTAGTCGACGTGTTCGTCCATGTTCGCCGTGGGCATCAGCCAACCGAAACGGCGGTTGGCCACCAGTTCGTAGGTGCCGTTAGGCGTGCCAACGTACCCGAAGACGTTCCGCGCGCCGACGGTGATCACGAACGAGAAGTGCCGCGCCCCCACTTCGACCTTGCCAATGTATGAGCGATTGCCGGCAATCGCGCTATCGATCCGGTCGATGACCGCCGGGTAGGTAGCGTCGAGTTGCGGAATCGTGATCTGGACGGTGTCGCCCTGGCGCCACGCTGTCATGGCCTCGCCCAACGCAACGAAGACGGCCCCCGCCACCTCTGGGCCTTGCGACGGCACCCAGTCCGGCTCGACCTGCGCCGACTCCGCCACCGACCACGCGAACCCTTCGCCGGCGGGCGATGCTCCGACTCGGGCTTCGAACTCGGCGGAGTCCAGGTAGGCGTCGGTGCGCGGCGTGCCGTCCACGTCGTCGCCGGTCATTGGTTCCGGGGCAGCGGATTCACCACGCAGCCAGATCGCGAGCAAAACGCCGAGTGCGGCCGTCAGTGCGACGGCAAGCCACCAAAGCGCGCGATTGGACGGGCGACCAAACACAACTGTGCTCGCACGAGCGCTCCCACCTGTCAACCTAGAGAGTACCGCTACCAGGTGTCGATGTAGGGGTACTTCTTCTCCGTCCTCGGAGCCCTGGGCGGGAGGCGTTTCAGGCTGCTTGCGATCCAGCTTCGGGTGTCGGCGGGGTCGATGACGTCGTCGAGGCCGCCGCCGACGCCGGCGTTGATCGCCTTCGCGCTCTCGTAGGAGGCGGCGACGCGGCGTTCGTATTCGACGCGGCGCTCTTCCGGGTCTTCCATGGCGGCCAGTTCCTTGCGGTAGCCGAGTTTCACGGAGCCCTCGATGTTCATGCCGGCGAACTCGGCGGTCGGCCAGGCCACGGTGAAGAAGCCGACCAGGGCGCTCGCGCCGCACATGGCCTGCACGCCGAGGCCGTAGGCCTTGCGCACGACGACGCCGAACAGTGGTGTGGTGAGGTTGGCGCCGGCGTTGAACATGCGCACGCAGTGGCGGACCAGGGCGGTGCGTTCGACGTCGGGGCCGACCATCATGCCGGGGCAGTCCATCAAGCTCAGGACCGGGATGTCGAAGGCGTCGCAGAGTTGGATGAAGCGTGCGCCCTTGTCGGCACCGTCGGAGTCGATGGCGCCGGCGAGGTGGTGCGGATTGTTGGCGATCACGCCCATTGGCTGGCCTTCGACGCGGATGAAGGCGGTGATGACGCCGATGCCGAACTTCTCGCGGATCTCGAGGACCGAGCCGACGTCGGCGATGGTCTCGATGATGTCCTTCATGTTGTAGAGACGCAGGCGGTTCTCCGGGACGATGTGGCGCAGTCGACGCTGGTCCGGTGCTTCCCAGTGCTCGACGGTGCCTTGGAAGTAGGAGAGGTACTTCTTGGCCACTTCCACGGCGTCCTCCTCGTCCTTGGCGAGCAGGTCGACGACGCCGTTCGGCACCTGGAAGGACATCGGGCCGACCTCCTCGGGCGTGTAGATGCCCAGGCCGCCGCCCTCGATCATGGCGGGGCCGCCCATGGCGACGGTGGTGCGCTCGGTGGCGATGATGACGTCGCAGCAGGCGACGAGCGCGGTGTTGCCCGCGAAGGTGCGCCCGTTGATGACCGCGATCAGCGGCACGAGGCCCGAGAGCTTCGAGAACTGGGTGAAGGTGTGGGTGTCGAAGGCGACGCCGGGTCCGCCGCTGTCGTCGCCGGGTCGCCCGCCGCCGCCTTCCCCGAACAGGATGAGCGGGATCCGGAAGCGATTCGCCAGTTCGAACATGCGGTCCTGCTTGTAGTGGTTGCGCCCGCCCTGGGTGCCCGCGAGCACGGTGTAGTCGTAGTGGACGAGCATCGTGCGCGCGGCTTCTTCGCCGAAGAGCGGCGCGTTGACCGTGCCGATGCCCGCGATCAGGCCGTCGGCCGGGGTGTTCTTGCGCAGCGTTTCCATGTCGTGGCGGCGGTGCTGGCGGGCGACGATCAGCGGCCAATATTCCTTGAACGAATCCTCGTCCATAAGCTGGTCGATGTTCTCCCGCGGCATGCGGTAGCCACGGGCATAGCGCTTGGCGACGGCCTCCGGGCGATTCTCATCGTAGATGTAGGCGTGCCGTTCGTAGGTCTGCTGCAAGTCGGGGCGGATGAAGTCGAGGTCCTGTTCCTCGGCCATGGTCACCGCGTCGACGCTGACGTCCGCCTCTTCGATGAACACGATCGGGTAGCCCTCGCGCACCACGTCGCCTTCCGCCATTGTGATCTCGCGGACGATGCCGTCGCGGTCAGCGGCGATGACGTGCTCCATCTTCATGGCTTCGACGACGGCGACCTGCTGGCCTTCGCGGACCTCGTCGCCGGCCGCGACGTCGAGGGACACGATCGTGCCCTGGATTGGCGAGCCGATTCCCGATGTGCCTTCCGGG
Organism: Candidatus Azotimanducaceae bacterium; assembly: GCA_965203685.1. Lineage (GTDB taxonomy): Bacteria > Pseudomonadota > Gammaproteobacteria > Pseudomonadales > Azotimanducaceae > VXYL01. The sequence continues at coordinate 639,631 of OZ241908.1, read as the reverse complement.
GTGTCGAAATCGGGAGGCGGCTCAGCTTCGGCTTGGCTGGCTTCCGCCTTGACGCGCGCGTCGTGGTCGAACAAGGCCAGCGGGTCGCTGGTGTCGACCCGGGCGCCCGCGAAACCGGCCTGGCCCGGGTCGGGCTTTTCCGGCTCGGCCGCGATGAAGCGTGCTCGCGCTGTCGCAGGGGGTGTCGCCAGTTCCGCGAGGTGTTCGTCCACCCAGCGCGTGGTTACGCGGCCCGCGGCGAAGTCGTCGTGGTTGATCACGTTCTGGAGGAACGGGATGTTGGTGCCGACGCCTTCGAGGCGGAACTCCGAGAGCGCCCGCGAGGTTCGCGCAATGGCGCTCGCGAAGTCCGTTGCCGGTGAGTGCCCGATCACCTTGGCCAGCAGCGAGTCGAAGGCCGTGCTGGTGCGGTAGCCGGCATAGCCGAAGCCGTCCGTGCGCACGCCGGGGCCGTTCGGGGCCTCGTAGGCCTTGAGCGTTCCACCTGCGGGCCGCACCGAGCCGTCCTCGCCGATGGTCTCCAGGTTGACGCGGGCCTGGATCGCATAGCCACGCGGCGTGGCGATGTCGGGGCCGTCGAGGCCCAACTCCTGGAGCGTCGCGCCGCCGGCCAGGCGAACCTGGGATTGCACCAGGTCCACGCCTGTCACCTCCTCGGTGACGGTGTGCTCGACCTGCAGGCGGGCGTTGGTTTCGATGAAGACGAACGGCTGATCCGGACGAGTCTCATCGACCAGGAACTCGAACGTGCCAAGGCTCGAGTAGCGCTCGTTCTCGGCGAACCGCACGGCCGCGCCGATCACGCCGTCGCGGATGTCCTCGGCGAGCGCGGGCGCGGGGGCCACCTCGACGACCTTCTGGTGGCGGCGCTGGACGCTGCACTCGCGCTCGCCGAGGTGTGCCACGGCCCCGCTCGAGTCGCCGAGGATCTGCACCTCGATGTGGCGCGCGTGGGTGATGAATTCCTCGACGTAGACGTCGGGCACGCCGAAGGCGGATTGCGCCTCGGACTGGCAACGCGCGTAGGCGGACTCGATCTCGGCGGCATCGGCCACGACGCGGGTGCCCCGCCCCCCGCCGCCCGCGATGGCCTTGATGATCATCGGCCGACCGTCGAGAGAGGCCATGAACGCGCGCGCTTCGTCGAGCGACACGGCGCGGTCGACGCCGCGTAGCACTGGGACGTCGGCAGCGACGGCGGCAGCCCGGGCACGGCCCTTGTCGCCGAACAGTTCGAGATGCTCGGGGTCGGGGCCGACGAAGACGATCCCTGCCGCAGCACAGCGGCGCGCGAAGCTGCCGCGTTCGGCCAAGAACCCGTAGCCAGGGTGGATTGCTTGGCAACCGCTGGCCTTGGCGGCCTCAACAATCGCTTCCTCGTCGAGGTATGCGGCCGGGCCCGTGCCGCCGAGCACGTACGCCTCGTCGGCAACGCGGGTGTGCAGGCTCGTTGCGTCGTCCTCGGAGTAGACGGCAACGGTACGCAGCCCGAGATCGGCCGCCGCTCGGGCAATGCGGATGGCGATCTCGCCGCGGTTGGCGATCAATAGGGCGTTGAAACGCATGGAGTCTCCGATTGGTGGTTCGCCTAAACGGGTAGGCTCACGGTCGGTTGGCGCTGTCCGAGTCGCTATTGCGCTCGCCGACGAGCGTCGGCGCTCGCGCGGAGCTTGGGTCATCGATCCCCCCTTGGCGGCGCGATTGTAGCAGCGCCGCACAACGCTCGATCACCCGAGCCTGAACCGGTGCCGGACATCGGGCAGCAGCAAGAACATCGCCCTAATCAATGAGCGGACGACTCCTGCCGATTCGACATCTTCACCCAACTGCAGTCTTCCTTGGCCAAGTCAGACCATTGACCGATCTTGTCCATATGTAGTATAAGTCTCACGCACAGAACACCATATGTAGTGAAGCGCTGTTCGATGGATCCCGCTGACGCCGCGTCCGACCTCCTACGCCAAATCTGGCGCAATCGCCATGCCCTGTGGCCAGCGGGCGTTCCGGACGATCCTGTGGACATCATCGACCTCGAAAAGGTCGCCCACCTATTCGGATATCGAATCGAAGTGGTTCCCGAGATCCCGAACTGGCCCCCGAACCGCAAGCTGGCACTAGCTGGGATCGTCGACCCGGCGCGCAAACTCATTACGCTCTCCGAACAGTTTGGCGGTCAATCTATGCGGTTCACCGCCGCCCATGAGATCGGCCACGTGCGGTTTGATCGAGGGAGGCAGTTCAGAGAACGCCCAATCGAAGGTCCGAGGGAGCAGTTGCAGGATCCAATTGAACGGCGAGCGGATCGTTTCGCCGCATCCTTGCTGATGCCAGGACGATTACTGCTTGACCGAGTCGCCGAAATTGCTGGTGACGTGCCCGTGACCATGAACGACGAAACTGCATTTTGGCTGGCCGGGGACCAGTACCAGGAGTTACTTTGGGATTTGAGCGACAGGACGGGCGAGTTCGCGCTCGCGCGGTGCCGCCGGAATCTGCAGCGCCGTCAGGTCGTACCGCTCCATGAGCAGTTCAAAGTGTCCGTCAAGGCGATGGCGTACAGGCTGCAGGAACTCGGGGCCATAGTCCGCCACTAGGCAGCCATTTCAGTCGTGCCACAGCCGATGGATCCACCCGTTCGTATCGGGGTAGTCCGGCAAGTCCGTGTCGAACTGTTTCCACGCGAGGGGTGCCCCCTCGCGCGCCCCGGCTGAAGGCTCCTTGCTCATCGTCTCCAACACCGCGCGAAGCGCTGGAATGGCGTCGCCGTACTCCTCGCGCCATCCGTCCTCGATCTCCATGACCAGGTGCGGATAGGCGTCCCGGGCGCGCCGGCTCTTCGGCGTGGGATAGACGCGCCTAGCCATGTCGCTCGGCCGGCCCGGTTCGACGACGACGTCGAGGTGGCGCTCGTGCAGCGTCTTGCCGTTGCCAGACACGCGGCCGAGAGTGGCCGCCTGCTCGAGTGGGATGCCGTCGTCCCCAACGAAGCGCAGGAAGTTCGACGTCCGGTTCAGGCCGCCCAAGCGCTCGCGGTCGTAGTCGATCGCGAATGCCGCAAGCACTTGGGACAGCAGCGCGGGCAACGGCAGGGCCCCGGGGTCGCCGCCGATCTCGCGTAGGACGACGGGCCACTCCTGGCCGTGCGCCGGAATCCGGGGCGGTCCGGGCTGCTCAGCATGGTAGTCGCCGCCCGTGACGCTCGGGTCGCCCTCGCCGTACCCGGTGACGTGGTGCGGCAACTCGATGGGGAGCCGGTTGGCGACGCTCGTGAGGGCGGCACGCAAGCGGTCGATCGCATCGCCGCCGAAGCGTTGGCGCCACTCGTCTTGCAGGGTCGCAACCAAGCTCTCCGCGCGGGCTCTCGCCGCGGCACCATCGGCCGTCAACATGACGATCCTGGCCTTGCCCCGCTTGCCCGGGATCGTGCGAGCCTCCACGGCGAGCCGCCCGCGACGTTCGAGCCGCTGAACGGCGATCCGGGCGACGCGCTTGGCGACGACGGCGCGCCGGACGATGTCATTCTGGTCCGTTCCTTCGGCGTCGATCACCCGCAGCACGTTGGCCCACGCGGGGAGTTGCGGGATGGCCCCGTCCTCGCCACGCGCGCGGTCGTAGTCCCGTGTGAACGTACCCAAGGCGCGACCGAGAAGCGTTGGCAGCGGCGTCCGGGTCAGCCGTGCCGCCGGTCGATGTGCGACCTGCAGTTCAGATCCGTAGTACAGGTAGTGCTGGAACCGCACGAACTCTGTGGCCGAGCAGCGAACGCACGTTGAATCAGCTCCAGGCTCCACCGCGGCGCCGACTCGGGCCGCGATGAAGTCGACGGCCAACGCCGCGGCGCGCCCGAGATCGCCGGGCCCGAAGACACAAGTGACGGTGAAGCCTTCCCCGTCGGCGTCGAAACAGCTCCCTGCCTCGAGTCCCGGATAGGCCGAGAACACGGCGTCGAGCCGTGCCTTCGCCCGGTCGACGTCCTCGACGGCTGCGCCGTCCCTGACGAGCCGACGGTTGGCCTGAACACGGCGGGCGACCGACGCGTTGGTCCTGGCGGGCATTCTCGGCCTGCGCTGGCTACAGCGCTTCCCAGTGCACGAGCGTGTGCGCTGGATCGTCGTCCTGGTGGTGCTCGAAGACAGCTTGGACACGGCCGCCGATCTCGACGTCCTGCCGCGGGTCGCCGAGCAGGTTGCCGACCATGCGGGCGCCGTCGTGGTCGGGGAACTCCACCAGTACGATGATGTACGGGCCTTGCTCGTTCAGCGCCGGATGCACCGGGTGCCACACGCGCTCGTAGCTATAGATGCGCCCGACCAACGGGACCTCGTCGAAGGCGAGGTTCTGGCTGTGGCACCGATGGCAGATCCACTCCGGGCCCCATTGCCAAGCGCCGCAGTCGCGGCAATGCTGCATGACCAGGCGTTCTTCGGCGACGGCGTCCCAGTACGGCGCGTCGAGGCCGTCGGGCGCGGGTGCGGGTTTCGGCAGGCCGGGGTTCAGGTACGCGTCGCTCATAGGGTTGCCTCCGAGCCGAAGATGGATGAGCTGACCGGTGTCACCATCGGCCCCGACACCACCAGCGAGACGTCGACGTCGTCGACCTGGTTGGGCGACGTGCCGCGAATCTGCCGGACGGCTTCGATGTTCAGTTCAAGGCCGTGCATGTAGCACTCCGCGAGGTTGCCGCCGCTTGTGTTGGTGGGCAGCTTGCCCGTCGGCGCGATCAGGTTCTCCTTGGTGAGGAACTCGTTGCACTCCTCGGGTTCGACGAAGCCGTGCTCGACCATGCTCATCAACACGCCGCCGGTGAAGTTCTCGTAGCACTGCAGGACGTCCACGTCGTCGGGCTTGCAGCCCGCCATGTCGTACAGGCGCGGCACGCAGGTCTTGAAGTTCGAGGTCGCGTAGTCCGGGGTGTTGTGCACCGATGCGCCGGCCCGGTAGTGCGACCCCGTGACGGCGCTCAGGACGTACGCGGGCGGATGCGGAAAGTCCTTGGCGCGTTCCGCGGGGACGACGACCATGGCCGCGGCACCGTCGTTCTCGAGACAGCAGTCGAAGAGCCGGAACGGCTCGACAATCCAGCGCGAGGCGTCGTACTTCTCCTCGTCGAGAGGGCGGCCGTGCATCACCGCGCGCGGGTTGTTCTGCGCATGGTGGTAGGACGCGAGCGAGATCGCCCGCAACGCCGAGCGCCCAACGCCGTGTTCATGCATGAAGCGCATGACCTTCATGGCGAAGCTCTGCGCCGGCGACATCAGGCCGTAGGGGACCGTGAACGCGCCGCCGCCGGAGACGACGTTGCTGCGCGGGCCCTGGCCGAAGCGGCCGAACTGGCCTTGCGCGAGTGCCCGGAAGACGACCACGCATTCGGCGAGGCCCGTCGTGACCGCGGCCGCCGCGTGGGCGATCGCCGCCGAGCCGCCGCCACCGCCGCCGCCCCACTGCATGTTGGAGAAGCGCAGGTCGTGGCAGCCAAGCGCGTTGGCGAGCCGCGACGGGTCGCTGCGGTCGTTGGAGAACGACGCGAAACCGTCGACCTCCTTGGGCGAAATGCCCGCGTCCTCGCACGCGGCGAGTATGGCCATCAGCGCCAGCTTGAACTCGGCGTCCGGCGACTGACCGCGCTTGTAGTACGTCGTCTCACCAACGCCGGCAATGGCGGTGGTGCCCCTCAAGGTTCGTGACATCGGATTCCCCTCGACCTACCGGTTATCGACGGGCCACCATAGCGGCCCGCAGCGCGTGTTTTCAAGGCGTAGTGCGCGCTAACGTGTGCGGTGCAAGCGCCGCAACCGGTCGTGGTTCAATAGACGGCCACTTAACGATTAGCCCGAGGAAGACCCGCAATGCCCATCAACCCAGACGCCGTCGGCGAGACCGGCGGCCCCGTAGAGCGCTCCTGGAACTCCAAGGACGCCCTCCTCTATGCCGTCGGCATCGGCGCCGGCACCGACGAACTGCAGTTCACAACCGAGAACACGCGAGGAGTGACCCAGCGGGTATTCCCCACCTTCGCGGTCATCATCGGCGGCGGCGGGACCCCGATGCACAAGGCGGGGACCTACGACCGGACCAAGATGGTCCACGGCGAACAGGGCTTCGAGCTTTTCGACGAGATCCCGGCGGACGGCGAGATCGAAAGCACCGGCCGGATCGCCGGAATCTGGGACAAGGGCGCCGCGGCGGTGCTCGAGTCCGAGTCCGAGTCCTTTGACAAGTCCACCGGCAAGCGCCTCTTGAAGACCCGATCGATGCTCTTTTGCCGCGGCGAAGGCGGCTGGGGCGGCGACCGCGGTCCGTCGGCCAAGCTCGAGTTCCCGGACGCCGAGCCGACTCACCAGGTCACGTACGCGACGCGCGACGACCAAGCGCTGACCTACCGGCTTTCGGGGGACCGCAACCCGCTGCACTCCGATCCGGCGTTCGCGGCGGCCGGCGGCTTCGACAAGCCCATCCTGCACGGCCTGTGCACCTACGGGTTCACCGGGCGCGCACTGCTGCACAGCCTCTGCAACGGCGATCCCTCGCGATTCCGGTCCATGAACGCGCGCTTCTCGCGGCCCGTGATCCCAGGCGACACGCTGACGGTGTCGATGTGGGCCGACGGCAACGAAGCGCTATTCCGGACCACGAACCAGGACGGCGACGTGGTCATCGACCAGGGTCGCTGCACGTTCGCATAACCGCCCTCCGGACTTTCCGGACTTCGAACGCTTGGGAGAACGACCATGAGCCATGACCTCGTCATCCGCGACGGACAGATCGTCGACGGCACCGGCGCCGAACCCTATGCCGGCGACCTCGCCATCGACGGCGACACGATCACCGCCCTCGGCACGGTGCCGGGCAAAGGCAAGGAAGAGATCCGTGCCGACGGCCTCGCCGTCACGCCCGGCTTCATCGACCTGCACACCCATCTCGATGCGCAGATTGGCTGGGACCCGTACCTGACACCGATCTCCTGGCACGGCGTGACCACCGCCCTGCTCGGCAACTGCGGGGTGACGTTCGCGCCCTGCAAGCCGGCGGATCGCCAGTTCCTGGCGGAGATGATGGAGACCGTGGAGGACATCCCCCGGGAGGCCATCCTCGACGGGCTGCCCTGGGATTGGCAGACCTACGGCGAGTACCTCGAGACGCTCGAGCGACTCGAACCCGCGATCAACGTCACCGGCATGGTCGGCCACGGAGCGGTGCGCTTCTACGTCATGGGCCATCGCGGCATCGACAACAACCCCACAGCGGACGAGATGGCCGAGATCGCCCGGGTCGCCGGGGAATCGGTGCGGGACGGCGCCATCGGGTTTTCGACCAACCGGCTGCCCGCGCATCGGCTTCCCGACGGCCGACCCATCCCCGGCACGTTCGCCGAGAGTGCGGAACTCGAGGCCATCGCCCGCGCGGTGGGCGCCCACAACGGCTTGATGCAGAACGTGCCGTGGTACGCGAAGGACGCGATCCGCGGCGACTTGGAGCTTCTCGGCAACCAGGCCCGGGCATCGGGTTCGCGGGTGCTGTTCAGCGTCGTCGAGACCGAAAGCTTCAACTTCGACGATCCGCACCAGATCGTCGAAGACCTGCGTGACGAAGGCTTGCAGATCTATGGCGTCACGGTGCCGCGCGCCGGTGGATTCGTGTCCACGCTGAAGACCAACATGCTGTTCCCCGCGTGGTCGAAGCTGCGCGAGATGGACGTGGACCGGCGGCTCGAGGCGATTCGCGACGAGTCGTTCCGGGCCGAGTTGGTCGCGGCGGCCAAGGCGGACCCGACGAGCGAGGCATTCGCGAAAGGGCTGCGGTGGATGGGTGACGCGCCGCGGCCCGTGTACACGCGCGATAGCGACGACAACCTCCTGGCGATGGCGGAGGCGGCGGGCGAACACCCCGGCGAAACTTGGCTACGCGTCATGCTCGAGAGCGATGGCGAGGCGGTATTCCACCGGCCGTTCTTCAACATGCACTTCGACGCTGTGGAGTCACTGATGTCCCGTGGGTGGGTCGTGCCGGGTCTCGGCGATGCCGGCGCCCACGTCTCGCAGATCATGGACTCCGGCTGGCCGTCGTTCCTGCTCAGCCATTGGGTGCGCGACGAGGGCCGGATCGCGTTCCATGAGGCGATCCGGCGGATGACCAGCGCCGCGGCACAGGTTCTCGACCTGCGCGATCGCGGCGTCCTCACCGTCGGCAAACGGGCCGACGTCAACGTCCTCGACCCCGCTGCCGTGGAAGAGCGTCAACCGACGGTGGTGCGGGACTTCCCGCATGGCAAGAGCCGGCTCATCCAACGCGCGGCCGGCTACAAGGCAACGCTGGTGAACGGGCGCGTGATCCTGCGCGACGACGAACACACGGGAGAACGCTCCGGGCGCGTGCTGCGCAGCCACGCGTAGGCGTTCGCGTACTGCCCCACGGCGGCGGGGCCTGGCGGTGCACGGACGTCCTCGTCCGCATTCCGGGGCTGAAACGGAGGCATTCCATACCTGCTAAATTCGTAGCATAAAGTCGTTGCGGCGACCGCCGTCTAAGTGCTACAAAAGTAGCAACTTTGACTGCATCTCCGAGGAGCGCCGATGAAAACCCTTTGGTGGGCCCCACTCGCCGTCATCGCCCTCGTTGCCTGCCAGGCAGCCCCGCCGGCACAACCCGTCAAGAGCCCCAACGACGATCGCGAGTACCGGCACGTCGTGCTGCCGAACAACCTTCGCGCGCTCCTGATCCACGCACCTGCAAGCGACCGCGCGGCCGCTGCGGCCAGCGTGGCCCGCGGCAGCGACCACGACCCGGACGCGCACCCCGGCCTCGCCCATTTCGTCGAGCACATGTTGTTCATTGCCACCGAGAAGTACCCGGAAGTCGACGGTTTCACCGATTTCGTACTCACCCACGGCGGCAGCTACCGCGCCTATACGGCGACCGACCGCACGACCTACACCTTCGAACTCAAGGCCGACCGTCTGTCCGAGGCGCTCGATCGATTCGCCCAGTTCTTCATCGCCCCGCGCTTCGATCCCGACTATGTCGAGCGGGAGAAGGAGTCCGTGCAGAGCGAGTACCAGCTCCAGAGCAAGCAGGACGAGTGGCGCGGTGACTCGGTGCGCAAGCAACTGCTCAACCCGGCGCATCCGCAGTCCCGGTTCAACATCGGAAGCCTGGAGACGCTTCGTGGTGCCGGCGTGGCGGCGGTCCGTTCGTTCTACGAGGCGAACTATTCCGCCGACACGATCACGGTGGCCGTGCTCGGACCCCAGGGTCTCGACGACCTTGAGGCCCTGGTCGTCGAACGCTTGGGCGCAGTTCCCGACCGGGGGCTGGGCCCGCGACCCGGCAACCCAGCGCTCTACAATCCCGAGACGTTGCCCGGCAGCTACGCCTGGCGGACCGTGAAAAGCACCCGGATGCTTCGGTTCACGTTTCCCATCCCGCCGCTCATGCCGCACTACCGCACGAAGCCTGCGAGTCACCTGGCCACGCTCATCGGCCACGAGGGACCAGGGAGCCTGCACGACGTGCTGAGCGACCGCGGTTGGATCGAGGCGCTGTCCGCGGGACCTCTCTCCGCGGACGAACACAACGCGACCTTCTCGATTTCCATTGTGCTGACCGAGGCCGGCGTGGCACGGACGGCAGAGATCGTCGACCTCACGTACGCATGGATCGACCTGACTCGTCGCGACGGCATCGAGGCGTGGCGCTATCGCGAGCACGCTCGCCGGGCCGATCTCGGCTTCCGCTTCCAAGAGCGGACTGCGCCCAGTTCTGCGGTCGTCGCAGCCGCCGAGGCCCTGGCGTACTACCCGGTCGAGGACGTGCTGCGCCACGGCTACCGGCTCGACGCGTTCGACGAGCCGCTGATTCGCGAATTCCTCGAATACCTGAGGCCCAACAACGCGCTCGTCTCGATCTCCGGTCCGGACGTCGACGGGGATCGGATCGAACCGGTTTTCGGCACCGCCTGGCGGCTTGGACCGCCGTTTCTGCCGCGGCAAGTGGACGCACCACTCCAACTACCCGAGCCAAACCGGTACCTCCCGGAGAATCTCGACCTCGCGCTTGAGCCGGGCATCCCGGCGAAACCTGAGAAGCTCGCAACCGGTACGGCCGTGGAAACTTGGCATGCACCGGACACGGAGTTCCGCACGCCTACCGCGCGCGTCGACCTCCAATTGCGGGCAGCCGAGCCCTTCACGGCCGACGACGTCGTGTTGGCGACACTGCACGCCAAACTGGTGGGGGAGTCGATGAATGCCCGCGCCTACGCCGCGGGCCAGGCTGGCCTGGTTCACGCGGTGAGCCCGACATGGACCGGGTTGCGCATCTACGTCGGCGGCTACAGCGACAACCTTGCGGTCTTGTTCGAAGACGCCCTTGGTGCTTTCGTGGACATCCGGATCGACGCCGAGAAGTTCGCTGTTGCGCGCACGGAGCTTGCCAAGGCGTATGCCGACCAAAAGAGCCGCCGGCCTTACGAACAGGTCGTAGACGCGCTCTGGATCCTGCTGCATCCGTCGATGTGGCCCGCAGACGACCTGCTCGACGCCGCGCGGCGCGTCACGCCGGCGACCATGTCGGCATGGCGGCAGACCCGTCTCGCTGGCATGGGAGCGACGTTGCTTGTCCACGGCAACCTGGTTGCGGACGATGCGCGCCGACTCGCTGCCATGGCCGACCAGCGGTTGGGGATCGTTGAACGGCCGCACCTGAAGCCGACGGCGCGGCGACTGTCTGGCTCCCGCCGTTTCGAGCACGCTGTCGACCACGCCGACGCAGCGTATGGGCTTTACGTCCAGGGAACGAGCGGCGCGATCGAGGAACGGGCGCGTATCGGGCTCATCGGGAGCATGCTGGGAGCCCGGTACTTCACGGCGCTGCGCACCGAGAAGCAGCTCGGCTACATCGTCCACGCCTATGCGCTGCCCATAGCACGGCGTCCAGGACTCGTCTGCGTTGTGCAGGCGTCAACGGCGGGCGCGGACGAGATCGAGGCGCTCACCAAGGCTTTCCTCGACGCCCAGAGATCGTGGTTCGCGGGACTCGCGGACGACGAACTCGACCAACACAAGCGGGGTTACATCGCTGCGCTCACGCAGGCAGATCGCAACAACTACGAGCGCATGTGGCGCCTGGTGGCGGATCTCGACGCCCGCGTGCTCACCTTCGACGAGCGGGAACGGTTGGCGAGCGCGGTGGCCCGGCTGACGCCCGCCGAGGTCGCGCGTGCCTACGAAACACTGATCGACCCGGCGCGCGGCAATCGGCTGACCGTCTACAGCCCGGGATCGGCTGGCGGCGCCGCACGGGATGGCACGCCGTTGTCGTCCGTCGAGGCGTTCACGACGTTGACCCCGTAGCTCCCCTGTTGTGTGTTCTCCGCGTAGGCAACCCGCCCTACCGTGTGTAGGACCGATTTCGCGTGTGTCCGCAATTCGGCGAGGTCGGTCGGTACGCGGACGTCCACGTCCGCATCGGGTCTTGGTGAAGGCCCAATGCTGGCCAGGAGGCCCGCTTACCTCTCAGGGGGGCCTAGAGGTTTAGGGTCGGGTAGGTGAAACGGACCGCACGCTCGAAGGCGCTGGCGATACCGATCAGTTGGTCCTCGCCCAGCAAGGGGCCAACGAGCTGGAATGCACGCGGCATGCCGTCGGCGTCGAGCGAAAGTGGCAAGGTGATGGTGGGGTGGCCGGAGTAGTCGAACGGCGCGGTGAAGGCGATGGTCGGTCGGCCTTGGTCGACCGACTGCCGCGGACGGAGGCGCTCCGCGGGCGGGATCGGGCCGATCATGCAGGGCGCGATGATGGCGTCGACGGTGTCGAGGACAGCTTCGAGCCCGGTTCGGAATACGGCACGCACGCGCTCGAGTCGGGCATAGGCATCGGGCGATGCCTGCAGACCAGCGTCGAGGAGGCCGGCGAGCGCCGGGCCGTACTCGGACTTGCGGGCTGGGTAGGTGGCGGCGTGTGCGCGGGTGCAGTCGACGCCGCAGGTGAGGCGCCAGCCGGCGACCAACGCCGTCGTGTCCGGCACATCGACCTCCACGACCTGCGCGCCGAGGTCGTGCAACACGTCAAGTGCCTCGCGTACCGTGGCAACAGTGCTCTCGTGGACACCGTCGCCGACAAAGGCCCAATCGACGCCGATCCTCACCCCGTCGAGCTTCTCCCGGAACGCCGCCGCGTAGGCGGGCACGGGCGCATCCAGCGACGTGGAATCCTTCGGGTCGTGGCCGGCCATCACCTGCAGCATGCGTGCGGCATCCTCGACCGAGCGCGTCATGGGGCCGACGTGGTCCAAGGTCTCCGACAGTGGGAAGGCCCCGTGGCGACTGACCCGGCCGTACGTCGGCTTGATCCCCACCAGGCCGCACGCCGCGGATGGGAAGCGGATGCTGCCGCCGGTGTCCGTACCGATCGCGCCGTGGGCGAGGCCGGCGGCCACGGCCACCCCGGATCCGGAGGACGATACACCCGTCCAGCGCTCCTCGTTCCACGGGCTCTTCGGCGGCTCGACCGCCGGATGGTGCTCTCCGTATGCGCCTTCCGTGAGCTTGACCTTGCCGAGCACGATGGCACCGGCCGCCTCCAGCCTAGTGACGATGGTGGCGTCCTCTTCCGGGCACCAGTCGGCGAGGATGGTCGTGCCGCAGGACGTCGGAATGCCCTTCGTGAACAGCAAGTCCTTGAGCGCGATCGGCGCCCCGTGCAGCAGCCCCAAGAGCTCGCCACGCTCGCGGCGTTCATCGAGTGCATCGGCCTGGACCAGCGCCCTTTCGCCGAGCACCGTGACGTAGGCGCCCAGTCGAGGCTCGAGGCGGTCGATGCGCTTGAGCATCGCCTCGGTGACGCCGCGTGCGGTCAGCTCGCCGCTCTTGACCCGGCGCGTGACGTCCGACAGCGACAGCGTGTGAGAGCCCTCAGCCGGGGAGCGCGAGGGGCCTGCCCCTCGCATGGAAGAGCCCTCAGCCGGGGAGCGCGAGGGGCCTGCCCCTCGCATGGAAGAGCCCTCAGCCGGGGAGCGCGAGGTGCCTGCCCCTTCCATGGAAACGTCCACCCTCCGCGGGCCTTCAGGCGGCCAGGTCGAAGACCTTGCCTGGGTTCAGGATGCCCTTCGGATCAAGGGCTTTCTTGAGTGTGCGCATGAGCGCAATCTCGGCATCGTTGCGCGACAGCTTGAGGTACTTCTTCTTGTCCAGACCCACGCCGTGCTCGGCCGATACGGACCCGCCGATGGACTCCAGCGGTTCGTACACTGCGCGCTTGACGCCGTCCTGGGCTTCCTCGCTATCACCGGCCGACGTGCCGAAGTGGATGTTGCCATCGCCGATGTGGCCGAACGTGAAGTTGACGTAGTCGCCGAATGTCTCGCCGAGTCGCCGGTTCACTTCCTCGACGTAGGCCTCCATCTTGGAGATCCGCAAGCTGACATCGAAGATGAACATCGGCTCGTATTGGTTGACCTGCTCGACGTCGTCGCGGATCGCCCACAGTTCGCGTCGCTGGGCTTCGTTGCCGGCGATGACGGCATCGGCGATCAGGCCGGCGTCGTAGGCCTCGGCGGCCGCCTGCTCGATGCGTTCATGGTCGGCGGCCGGGTCGCCGCCCATGGCTTCGATCAACGCGTAGTACGGATAGTCCTGTTTGAGCGGTGGTTTCTGCATCGCCGGTGGCGTGGTGACCAAGCGGTAGAAGTTGTTCCAGAGCACTTCGAACGCCGACAGGGTTCCGCCGAGCTTGCCATCCATGACCTTCAGCAAGGCGACGATGTTGTCGAAGCTGGTCGCCGCCACGAGCATCGTCTCCTGGCTCCGCGGTTTCTCGCGCAGGCGCAGCACGGCGCGGGTGACGACGCCTAAGCAGCCTTCGCTGCCGATGAAAAGCTGCTTCACGTCATAGCCGGCGTTGTTCTTGATCATTCGATTCAGCGAGGAGACCACCGTGCCGTCGGCCAGGACCGCTTCGACGCCGAGCACCATGTCGCGGGTCATGCCGTAGCGGATCACCCGGTTGCCGCCGGCGTTGGTGGCGATGTTGCCGCCCACGGTGCATGAACCGCGACCGCCGATGTCGAGCGGGTACATGAGACCGACCTCTTCGGCCGCGTCCTGGACGGCTTCGAGGACGACGCCCGATTGCACGGTCATCGTCCGTTCCACGCCGTTGACCTCCTCGATCTCGTTCATGCGCTCGAGGGAGACGATGATGTCGCTGGATTCGGTTACCGCGCCCTCGACCAGGCCCGTGAGCCCGCCGTGCGCGACCACCGATTGGCCCGCGGCGTTGCAGAGCGCGAGAATCCGGCTGACCTGCTCGGTCGAGCGTGGCCGGACGATGGCCTGCGCCTCGATGCCCTGCGGACGCCAGATCCCGCTGGCCCGCGAGGAAACATCGGTGCCGGTGAGGACGCCGCCCTTGCCGACGATGTCGTGGATCGCTTCAAGGAGGTCGCTCATCGAGGAATCTCGTTTGCCGTGCCAAAAGGCGGACTTTACACGATGGCGTCGGTGCGGACGGTTGGTTGACCGCCGCCTGTCGCGTCCTCGTCCGCATCCGGCCTGGTAGGAGGCTTCATTGCGGGCGGCGACGCCCGCGTGCCGCTAGGCCTGGAAATCCAGCATTCGTTGTAGCGGCTTCATCGCGCGGGCGCCGATCTCCGGGTCGATGCGGATCTCGTTGTTGCCGTATTCGAGCGTGTCGTGCAGCGCTTCGAGTTCGTTCATCGCCATCCACGGGCAGTGCGCGCAACTGCGGCACATGGCGCCGTCACCGGCGGTCGGGGCTTCGATGAAACGCTTGCCCGGCGCGGCCTTGCGCAACTTGTGGAACATGCCGCGGTCGGTGGCGACGATGAACGTGTCGTGGGGCAACTCCTGGGCGGCTCGGAGGATCTGGCTGGTGGAGCCCACGCGGTCGGCGATGTCGATGACCGCCGCGGGCGACTCGGGATGGACGAGCACGCCGGCGTCGGGGTAGACGCGCTTCATGTCGTGCAGCGCCTCGAGCTTGAACTCCTCGTGCACGACGCAGGCGCCGCGCCAGAGCAGCATGTCGGCGCCGGTCTTGGCGCGGATGAACGCACCGAGGTGCTTATCGGGTGCCCAGAGGATCTTCTCGCCCCTGGCCGCCAGGTTTTCGACTATGGCGAGCCCGACGCTCGAGGTCACGACCCAGTCGGCGAGCGCCTTCACGGCCACGGAGGTGTTGGCGTAGACCACCACCGTGCGATCCGGGTTGTCCTCGCAGAAGGTGCGGAACTCGTCCGGCGGACAACCGAGGTCCAGGGAGCACTCGGCTTCCAGGGTCGGCATGAACACGCCTTTCTCCGGCGACAGGATCTTCGCCGTCTCGCCCATGAACCGTACGCCGGCAACGATGAGTGTCTGTGCGGGATGGTCGCGCCCGAACCGGGCCATCTCCAGGGAGTCGGCAACGCAGCCGCCGGTTTCGTCGGCAAGGTCCTGGATGTCGCCATCGACGTAGTAGTGGGAGACCAGCACGGCGTCCCGTTCGACCAGCAACCGTTTGATTTCGTTTTTGAGTTCCTGGCGACGAACGTCGCTCAGCAACGCCGGCGCATGGACCGGTACCGCAGTCGGTTGCAGGCTGTAGTCGCGTAACATAGACGGATCATACACCGTCCCTAAACCTCCGCCGCCATGCCAAGAATCGCCTTCCTCGTGGCCGGTGCCACGGCCCCCACGAGCGTCGTCGGCAACGACAACGAGACGCGGTTGCCGCACGCCTTCGAGGCGACCGGCTGGGAGGTCGTCTGTTTCGACCGCGAGTCGATCGCGGCGCATGACGGCGGCGTATTTGCCGAGTCGTCGTCGGGCGCTACGGTCGCCCTGGACGGGTTCGACCTGTATTGCCAGCTTGGCTTCGGCACGCAGGCCTCGTTCCTTGACCGCATGCAGATGTTGCGCACCCTCGACCAGCGGCGCTTCGTTAACACCCCCGATGCCTTGGTCTACCAGCACGGCAAGATCTCGCTCTTGCTCGCATGCCCCGACGTGCCGCAGCCCGCGAGCCACCTCGGCAACGACCCGGACAAGCTGGCAGCGGTCATTCGCGCCGGCGGCGACTGGATCGCCAAGCCCGCCGCATCGAGTTTCGGCCGGGATGTGTTCCGCCTGCATCGCGGCGACACCAATACCCACGCCGTGCTCGAGCACCTGACCCGCGACCGGCGCTACGCGCTGCTACAGGAGTACCTGCCGGCCGTTCAGCGCGGGGAAAAGCGGGTGCTGATCGCGGCCGGGACCATCGTCGGCGCCTACCGCAAGCGCCCGGCCGACCATCGTGGCAACCTCGACGCCGGGGCGTCCGCGCACCCGACCACGCTCAACGAAGGCGAACGTGCGACGTTGCGGCGGCTGTCGTCGCGGCTCGACGCATTGGGCGTGCGTTTCACGGCCGTCGATTTGGTCGGTCGTCACGTGCTCGAGATCAACGTCGCCAACCCCGGTTGGCTCAAGACCTACCAGGCCGCAGCGGGCAAGGACCTCGCCCCCATGGTCGTCGCCGCGTTGACCCGCTGGGCGTCGTCCCTAGAACGAGCCGCCGTCGACGCGGATGATCGCCCCCGTCGTGAAGCTGCCGGCCCGGCTCGCTAAGTACAGCGCCGTGCCGACCACTTCCTCGGGCTGACCGCCACGCTGCAGGGCAATCCCGGTCTTGGCGTTCCGCTCGAACGCCTCCATGTCCCAGGCCTTCGAGATGTCGGTCAGGAACGGCCCGGCCTGGATGCAGTTCACCCGCACTTTGGGCGCATAGGCCCGCGCTAGGGACAGGGTCAGCGAGTTGATCCCCGCCTTCGCCGCCCCGTAGGGTTCCGACCCGGGTGTTGCATCCACCGCCGCGTTGCTGCTGACGTTGATGATGGCACCACCCTCACCCGCCGCCATGCGCTCGCCCACCAAGGCGGAGAGCCGATACGGGCCTTTGAGGTTCACGCCGACCACCTTGTCGAACAGTTCCTCGGTGACCGCCGACAGTTTCGGATAGAGAGGCGACATGCCAGCGTTGTTGACCAGGATGTCCACCTTGCCGAACGCCCCGTAGGCTGCCTCCGCGAGCCCGTCGAGTTCGTCCCAGTGGCCGACGTGACAGCCATAGGGCAAAGCGCGCACGCCGAAGGCGCGGACTTCCTCCGCCACTGCTTCGCAATTGTCCGCCTTGCGGCTGGTCACAACCACGTCGGCGCCGCACTCCGCGAACGCGAGCGACATCGCGCGTCCAAGGCCGCGGCTTCCGCCGGTGACAAGGGCAACCTTGCCGCTCAAATCGAAAAGTTCTGCTACCGCCATGCGTTAATCGTTGCTCCTTCTGCCAAGGACGTATTGCCAAGGACGTGCCGCCAACCGCGACGACAAGTGAGACTAACCCATCTCACGAGAGCTGTTTCGCGAGCGTGTCCTCCCGACCAATGCCGCCGCCCTTGGTCAGTACGGTGTGCCGGTCCCCCGCCGTCAAGCACAGCGCCACACCCGTGTCGACACCGGCACGCCGTGGATGAGAGCCGTCCCGTCGACGCAACGTCGGCCGGCGTCCGGGAAGGCCGGGACGACGTCCCGGTCGGCGCCATCAGTGGTACGGGAACGGCCGGTTGACAACGTTGTCACCCAAGGCATACGGTGGGCTGGTCATCATGTTCGAAGGGGAGTTCGGTCGTGGTATGCCTACTCGCCAGACGCTTCGGTCGCAACGCGACCCCCACGTTCGGCATGGTCTTGTTGGCAACGGTCGCGCTTGTCGGTTGCAGCGGCGGCAACACCGATTCCGCCGAGGGTGGCAACGAGCCGACGACCTTACTCACGCCGAGGGGCTGGGAACTCGTCTGGTCCGACGAGTTCGATGATGGGGCGCTGGACGCTTCCAAATGGAACATCCAGACCGGGGACGGCACGGCCCAAGGCATTCCCGGCTGGGGCAACAACGAACTGCAAAGCTACCAGGCAGCCAACGTCGCCGTCGCCGGGGGCAACCTCGTGATCACGGCACGGCAAGAGTCCGCCGACGACGGCCGGGAATACACCTCCGGGCGCATCAACACGTCGGGCAAGCTCGACATCTCCTACGGTCGCGTCGAGGCGCGCATCCATGCGGCCGGTGGGCAAGGTCTATGGTCCGCATTCTGGATGTTGCCGACGAACTCCGCCTACGGCACATGGGCGGCGAGCGGCGAGATCGACATCATGGAAGTGTTCTCCCGGGATCCGAGCCCCTTCACGCAGGCAGCCCTGCACTACGGCATGGCGTGGCCGCTCAATACCTTCACCTACGCGAAATACTCGGACGTCGACCCGGCGGACGGATTCCACGTCTACGCCTTGGAGTGGGACGAGCAAGAGATCCGCTGGTTCGTCGACGGCGTTCATTTCCACACCGTGCGACGCGCCACCTACTGGAGCTACTACAAGGACGAGGCGACCAACGCCCACGTCTCCGGGTCCGACTCGGCGCCGTTCGACAGGCCGTTCCACCTGCTGGCCAATCTCGCCGTGGGCGGCAACCTGCCGGGTGCGCCGGCGCTTGGCGCCTTGCCCGGCGAGCTTAGGATCGACTACGTGCGCGTCTACGCGTGCAACATCAACCTCGATACCGGGGTCGGCTGCGATGGTTTCACTGACACCACCTCCCCCGCGGTGACACCGCCGCCACCGCAGGACGTCTATCGCGCCGTCTACGACCTCTACGTCGACGCGGTCGGTCCGTTGCTCTTCCCGGACACCGAAGACGCCGTGGCGCTCGACTTCGGGGTCTACGACGCCGGCGGCGCTCTGGCGCTCTCCGAGGTCGATGGCGGCGAGCGCGGCATGGTGATCGACGTCAATACAACGGGCGGCGGCAACTTCTCCATCTACCCCGCCAACCTCGAGCGCCAGACCCTGTTCGGCATGGGCAGTGCCTCCGACCCGGGCGACTACGCCGGGGAGGTGCAGTTCGACCTGTACGTCTTCGGCGGCCAAACCGACACCTCGGGCAGCGTTCAGGTGAAGCTCGACAGCGGCTTTCCCGACCTCGGATTCGTCGAGCTTCCGCTTGCATCGCTACCCCAGGACGAGTGGACCACCGTAACGGTTCAGATCAGCGACATCGCCCACAATCCCGGGCATTTCGGCGGTGGACCCGTCGACCTCGGACAGGTGCTGAGCCTGTTCGTACTCGAACCCACGAGTTTCGCGCACCTCCAGGTCGACAACATCCGCATCCTGTGCGGACATATCGGTCAAGGCGACTGCGGCATCGCACCACCGGCCCCCGCGCCGCCGCCCGCAGGCGAACCGCAGCCCGTCTACGTCGATGCCGTCGATCCGGTCTGGGACGTCGGCATCAACGCCGCCGACTCCGGGTCTGGTTGGGCCAATTATGCCGATGGCACCAACCCGGCAAACAAGGTGCAATGGCGTGAAATCGCGGCCGCGGACACCGCGCGCGGACAGATCCTCGAGGTCAGTTTCTCAGACAGCGACGCCTTCGGCGTCTGGTTCATCCAATCCAGCATGGGCGTCGACCTCTCCGCGTATGCCCCCGGGGCGGTGAGTTTCGACATCAAGGTGGACAACTACGGCGCCAACGACGTCGGCATGACCATGAAGATCGACTGCATCTTCCCCTGCACCAGCGGCGACCAGTCGATTGGCAAGGTCGGCGACGGAGATTGGGAGACGGTCCGGATCCCGGTCGCCCAATTGCTCGGCGGCGGCCTGAACCTGGCAACCGTCAACACCGGCATCGTCATCTTCCCCACCGACCAGGGCAGTGCGTTGACACTCCATCTGGACAACGTGCAATGGCTCCCAGGCGATTCACCGGGCGGCGGCGGTGCCGCGGCCGTCGTCCTGTACGACGAAGCCCTCGCCGACGGCTGGGTCCTTTGGGACTGCTGCGGCGGCGCGACATTCGGCGAGGTGACCGACGACGCCTCCCACGGCAACGTCGTTGAACTGGCTTTCAGCGCCACCGGGACCGTGACGGGGTTCCAGGCGGGGGAAGGGATCGACTTGAGCGGCCTATCGTCCGGCACGTTGCAGTTCGACTTCAAGGAGGTGAGTCCCCCGCCCACGGGCTCAAGCTGGCGGCTGAAGCTCGAGAGCGGCAACGCGGCGACCGCGGTCGAGGTCCTGTTGACGGCCGCCGGCAACCCGACACCGGGGTCGGAATGGCAGCACTACAGCTTCTCGTTGAGCGACGACCTCGCAGGTCTCGACCTCAGCGACGTGACGCTTGTCCTGATCTTCCCGGACTGGGCCAACGCCGACGGCGCCGTGGGCCGGATCGACAACGTCCGCTTCGTCCCCCCGAGCGGTCCGATCGAGCTCTACCGCGACGCGCCGGCGGACGGCTGGTTCCTGTGGGACTGCTGCGGCGCGGCCACCTTCGCCGAGGTTCCCGACGATGCCGAGCACGGCAACGTGATTGAGCTCGCGTTCGGGGCCGGCGGCACGGTGACAGGCTTGCAGGCCACGGCCGGCGTGGACGCGAGCGGTGCCGCCGGCGGCACCTTGGCGTTTGACTTCAAGGAAGTGTCGCCGCCGCCGGAAGGCTCGCAATGGCATGTGAAGTTGGAGAGTACCGGCGCCGCAACCGCTGTCGACATCCTCGTCACCGCGGCCGGGAATCCGATTCCCAATGCCCACTGGCAAGCCTACAGCTTCGATCTGGACACCGAGTTCGCGGAGCTCGATCTCAGCGATCTCAAGCTGGTGCTGTTCTTCCCCGACTGGGACAACGCCGACGGGGCCGTCGCGCGCATCGACAACGTGCGCCTTGTGCCACCCCAATAGTGCGGCTCGGCAGGTAAGGAGCGAAACGATGAGCAAGGCAACGCAAAGCGCAGGGCGCCGAACCTTGGCCGCCCTGCTGTCCGGTTCCATCGCGCTGTCTCTGCCCGCGGCGGGCCAAGACGAGGCGGACGAGACCGAGGGCCCGGCGCTGGTCTACGACGAGGAAGTGGTGGTTACCGTTGAGCGGCGCGAACAGAACCTGCAGGACCTGGGGGTCACGGCGTACAGCTTCGAGGGCGAAGATCTGAAGATGCAGGGCGTACAGGACCTTACGGACCTGAGCGAACTGGCCCCGGGGCTCGAGATCGGCAACAAGGGTGGCAACGTGGAGGTGTGGATCCGCGGGGTCGGTTCGTCCAACAACACCGAACTCGGAGACCCGGCAGCGGCAACGCACTTGGACGGTGTCTACATTCCACGCACCAACGGCATCGGCTCCGCGTTCTTCGACATCGGCCGGGTCGAGGTCAACGTGGGACCGCAGGGCACCCTGCGTGGTCGCAACGCCACGGCCGGATCCGTCAACATCATTCCCTGGCGGCCCGGCTTGGGCCGCAAGGAACTGGCCGTGGAAGTCGAGACCGGCGACTACGACGCCGAGGTCTACCGGGCCGTCGTCAACGTGCCTCTCGGAGCCGCCGCGGCGATTCGCCTGGCCGGCTACGCCTCGAAACACGACTCCTACTACAACGACGTGGGACCACTCGGGCTCGACACGGCGGAAGCGGAGGACAACGTGGGCTATCGTGCGCAGTTCCTCATGGACGTGAGCGACCGCCTGAGCGTTCTCGTCGCCTACGACAATGTGCACGAGCAAGGCACTGGCTGGACCGGCACCAACTACGCCAACCCGCTCGGCAACGGAATCGAACCGGCCGCCATCGACGACCCGCGCGACGTCTACGCACGGGCTTTCGCTCCCGCGCTCGACACCACCCACTGGGGTGCGAAGGTCGAGGTCACCTACGACTTCGACTGGGGAACGCTCGAGTACACGGCGAGCCGCCGCGACCTGCTGTACGACTACGACGCCGCAACACCCCTGTCGCCGGACTGGCGCGGCGTCGCCGACGTTCTGCAGCCGGTGGACGAGGTGTTCGACAACTTCTCGAGGTTCCAATTCATCACCGACAGCGTCTCCGATATCCAGGAACTGCGCTTCTTCGGCGACACCGGGCCGTGGACGTGGACGGCGGGCCTGTTCTGGTTCGAGGAGAACCAGTACACGTTCCTCGGCTCCGTTGGGGACCGGGGGCTTTACTTCCAGGGCATTGAATTCAACCAGCCGAACACGGATTCGAGCTCGACATCAGCCTACGGCGACGTGACCTACCACCTGACCGAGGCGACGCGGGTGACCTTCGGAGTGCGCTACACGGAGGAAGAGAAGTCGCGGGTCGGGGTGAACGCCCGTTACGCCTTCGCTCTCGGCGGGCGCAACTTCTCCTGCTGCGGCGGTGTTCGCCTCGGCACCGAGGGCTTCCGCTTCGCCGCCCGGGAGCGGTCGATCTTCAACCCCGACCAGAACAATGACGGCACCGTTTCCGACGCGGAATACCTCGCCTTCTACTACGACGGAATCGCCCAGTTCGGCGCCCGCGACAACGTACTCGCCACCTTCGCCAAGGGCACGTACGGCGGCGGCACCGCCCAGGAGGACAAGGTGGCCTGTGTCGACACCTTGAACCAGGACGACTTCTACTGCCCGCCGGATGGCCTGTACAGCTTCGTCGCGATTATCAATCCAAACACGTCCATCACACCGCAGTTCGGCGAGATGCAGAACGACTTCGTGGACTGGCGCTTGCGAGTGGAGCGCGACTTCGACGGGGCACTCGGCTACGCCATGGTCTCCACGGGCCACAAGTCGGGCGGCTTCAACGACACCTTCACGGGCGAGACCGGCCACGGCGTCGCGCCGACCTATGACGAGGAGCAGGTGGTCGTGTACGAGACGGGATGGAAGAACGATTTCGACCTGGGCGGCGTGCCCACCCGGTTTAACGCGTCCGCCTTCTACTACGACTACACCGATCAGGTTTTCACGTCGCTCCTGTCGGTGGAACAGGCCCTCGACTTCACCGTCGGCGGCGCAACGCTGGTGGACCCCACTGAAACAGGCGCTGGGTCGCTGGTGGTCTCGTTCAGCTACAACGCGGCCGATTCCAACATCTATGGCATCCAGCTCGATGGCGGCTTTCAGCTCCCCGCAGGCTTCAGCTTCAACTGGACCGCGTTGTGGCTCGAAGCGAGCATCGCCGAAGCGCAGCCCATCCAGGATTTCCGCTTCCAGGCGGACGTCGCCCCGGAGGAGGCCGTGTTCCGGTCGATCGACGGGCGCCGGCTGCCGCATACGCCGCGCTTCCAGCTCAACGGCTCGCTGTCGCAGGCCATCGGCACCCCGTGGGGGATGCTCGACTACGTGGTCTCCGTTGGCTGGCGCGACGATCAGTTCCGGACCATCTTCAACAGCATCGACTTCCTGCAGCCGAACAATCCCAGGCTGCGGCTGAACGATAAGGTGGACGGTTTCGTGTCCATCGACGCCGGCATCGGGTTTTCGCACAACAACGGGCGCTTGCGGATTGAGGGATTCGTCAGCAACCTAACGGGCGACGTTCACGAAGCGGCGCAGATCATTACCCAGTTCGACAACACGCGGTTCTTCACACGGCCGAGACTGGCCGGCGTCCGCCTCAGCTATCGATTCGGCGACTTGTAGACCGCCCGGCAACGCGGATCGATCATGGTACGGGGAACCTCGACCGCCGGTCGGCGCGGTGCGACCATTCGCGAGGTCGCGGACCGTGCCGGCGTGTCCATCAAGACGGTATCGCGGGTCGTCAACAACGAGCCGAACGTCCGCCCAGAGACCCGCGAACGCGTACGCGATGCCGTAACCGCGCTGGACTACGAGCCGCTGCCCGCCGCGCGTGGACTGGCCGGCCGGCGGACGTTCTCCATCGGCCTGGTCTACGAGAACCCCCACGAGTTCAGCTACATCCAACGACTGCTCGAGGGTGCCTACGCCGCGTGCGCGGGACACGGGCACGCGTTGCTGCTGCGTCCCTGTACCGACGATCTAACACCCGCCATGGTCCGCCAATTCGTGCGCCAGACGCGCGTCGACGGCGTGCTGCTGACGGCACCGATCGCCGACCGGGGCGACGTGACATCGCTTTTGGTCGAGAGCGCCACGGCGTTTGCCCAAATCTCACCCCGCGACATCAATCCGGACTGGACATCGGTCAGCCCCGACGACGTCGCGGCCAGCCGCGCCCTGACGGCGCACGTACTCGGCCTCGGTCATCGCCGCATCGGGTTCATCAATGGCGATCCTCGCCATGGCGCCAGCCACAAGCGGCTGGCCGGGCATCTCGAATGTCTTCGCGACCACGGCCTGCAGGCTGATCCGGCGCTGGTCGTCGACGGGCGCTTCGACTTCGACTCCGGAAAGCGCGGACTCTTGGCACTTTGGCAACTCGCGGAACCGCCCACCGCCATCATCGCTTGCAACGACGATACCGCGGCCGGGGTGGTGGTCGGCGCACATGAACGCGGTATCCGCGTGCCGGAGACGCTCTCAGTGGCCGGTTTCGACGACTCGCCGACCGCCACCCACACCTGGCCCGCGCTGACCACGGTGCGCCAGCCCATCGCAGCAATCGCCCACCGCGCCACGGAACTCCTGATCGCCAACATCGCTGGCGAACCACCCCGCCAGGAAACCTTCGACTGCGAACTCGTTGCGCGATCATCCATGGATCGGCGGGTAGCGTCGTGATTCGAAGGAGCCTCTTGTTATCCCTGACCCTGGCGTGCGGAATCGCCCACGGTGCCGTCCGGGTCGAGGTCGTCGCCGTTGAAGGCGGCTACACACTCTTGCGCGACGGGGAGCCTTACCTGATCAAGGGCGCCGGGGTCGCAGGAGTCGACGTCGCAACCCTCGCCGCCCGGGGCGGCAACTCCATTCGGACCTGGGGCATTGAGGGCGCCGAGGCCATGCTCGACGCGGCGCACCGCCACGGCTTGACCGTTTCTGTCGGCTTGCCCGTGGCACCCGAGCGCCTTGGCTTCGACTACGACGATCCGCCACGCGTCGCCGCGCAGCGGCGCAACGTGCACGACGCCGTCGGGCGCTACAAGGATCACCCCGCCCTCCTAGCCTGGATCATCGGCAACGAACTGGACATGGGCTCGACCAATCCGCGCGTCTACGACGAGGTCAACGAACTCGCGCGGCTTGTCCATGAACTCGATCCGAACCATCCGACGACGACCACGATCTCGGCGCTCGACAAGGAGACGGTCGATCTGGTTCGCCAACGGGCACCGAACCTGGACTTCCTGAGCGTGCAAGCCTACGGCGCACTTGCGCTGATGCCGCAGGCCATCCGCCACCTGCGCGCCGGTCCATTCATGGTCACCGAGTGGGGTCCGCTTGGCCACTGGGAAGTCGCCAAGACCCGATGGGGCGCGTCCATCGAGCCGAACAGTACGGAGAAGGCGCGCCACTACCTGGCGAGCTACCGGACGTTGATCCAGCCGTTCCTAGGCCCCGGTCTTGGCTCCTACGCCTTCCTTTGGGGCCAGAAGCAGGAGCGGACACACACGTGGTTCAGCCTGTTCACCGAGAGTGGCGAGTCGACAGCCGCCGTCGACGTGCTGCAGTTCGTCTGGACAGGACGGGCGCCGCCCAACCAGGCACCGATGCTTAAGTCGCTTAGCCTCGCTCGACGCTTCGCCACCGATAGCATTCGCCTCGCCGCGGGAAGGCGATACTCCGCGAAGGCCGAGGTGGCCGACCCGGACGGCGACCCCGTCGTCTATCGGTGGCGCGTCAAACCGGAGAGCACAGAGACCGCCGTCGGCGGCGACCTCGAGTCCGCCATCGCGGATGTCGATGGCCTATTCGTCGGGCACGCGGACCAGGCGGACGTGGTGCTGAACGCCCCGACCACGCCCGGACCCTATCGCCTGTACGTCGCGGCCTCAGATGGGCAAGGGCATGCCGCCCACGCCAACGTCCCGTTCCTGGTCTATGGCAAACGGCGGTGACATTGGCCCGCGACCGCCGCCATACGTGTCGCTGCCGACCGCGCCGAAGGCCTTCAACCCCGACGGAGGCGCGCCAGCCGCGCTAGCGATCCGGATGGCGAAACACCACGGCAACGGAACCCGTTGGGACGAAACCGGCCAGCGGTCCCGTGCGACGATGCCGACTCTCGGTAGCAGCCACCTGATCCGACGGGGCGCCCATGACCAAGGTCGTCCAGGGGTTGCCCACTGCGCCTCTTGGGTCGAGGGGTCAACACCATGGACAAGGCGTGGAGAACCCCGCCGGCGGCGGTGCCATGGATCCGGACGGGGTCGGTTTCGCTGTCGCCGGGGAGGCGGTTTCGGTGTCGTTGGCGGCCGTTCCTCGTGTGTCGCTTGACAGGCGTGCGCTACGGAACATCGCCCTTTTCAGCGCCGGGCGAGATTCCGCTGCTGTCGGGTTGCCTGTGAAGCGGCCGACAGGACCGGGGGCCGGGCGGCGGCGTCTCGAGTCCTTTGCGTTGCCGCCACGTGCCCAGCGCCCGTCCCGTAGCGGCGCGGAACCGGTTGTTGGTCGGGCTCCGAATGAATTGGGCGATATTCCCGAGCGCGAGCGTTGGCGGGATTGGGCCGACTCGCGTGCGGGGTGGGCCAGAGTCATACAGCAGACGAGGCCATGGTCTGCCCAGACCGGCAGCCCCCGTTGCGCGCGGGCTCTGGCGAAGCGGACTGGCCGGTGGCGCCGTCTGCAGCGGCCGGCCGGCCACTCCGGTGGTCCTCCGGAATTGAAGGCGGGCGGGCGGCGTGACCGGACGGTCCACGGGCAGGGGTGGAAGCCCTGGTTGCCCACCCCTGCGCACAGCGCCTCTAAGGATCGAAGAGGATCGGCGGAGTACGACGCGCAGCTCCATCTCAAGCGCTCGAAGTGGGTATGCTCTGCTTTCGGCGACGCCGGCTTCCACTACCGGCGCGTCGCCGCGATGCATTAGCGGCGAACCGGCATGGACTTGGACTACACCCCTTCGGAACAGGCATTCCGCAACGAAGTGCGCGGACTCCTAGCCGAGAACCTGCCGCCGACCAAGGGGCGCGGGCGGGGCTTCATGGCCGACTGGCTGGCAAAGGTCCGCGCCAAGGGATGGGTGGGCTTCTCGTGGCCGAAGGACTGAGCGCTGTGCGAGCGTGGCCATCCGCCCGGCACTTCCTTGCGGGGGCGATGACGTTCGCCGGCACGGTTGCAGGCGCGGTCTCCGTGGACGACGACCACGACACTGGCCTGGCGGCGACGCTGCTGCCGCTCGACCGCCCGCTTGCCGGAAGGCTGTCGGACATGGACGATGTGGACGCGTTCCGCATCGACCTGGTCGCTGCGGCACGCGTCGAGGTGCGCACGAGCGGGGGCACGGATACCCGGGGTCGCCTGCTCGACGGCAGCGGGGCGGCCAGGGCCGAAGACGACGACAGCGGCCCGGGCGACAACTTCCGGCTGGTCGCGGCACTGGAGCCCGGCACCCACTACGTCGAGGTGCAGGGAGCGCCCGGCGAATACTCGGTGACGGCGCGACTCGCCGATGCGCTCGATCAGGGCGAAACCGAGGCGGCATCGACGCTGTTGACGCTCCACGAGGAGCGGGTCCGAGATGCGACGCCGATCCTTGTGGGGGCGTCCGGCCGCATTTGGCCGTCGGTCTCCGACGTGGACGTGTTCCGCCTGGACGTGCCGCACGACGCGACGGACGTGACCGTTCGAAGCTCCGGGAGCACGGCCCTACGGGCGCGCCTGCTGGACAGCTCGGGGGCCGACATCGCGTCGTCCGACCGGCGCGGCAACATCCGCATGGCTCGGCGGCTCGACGCGGGCACCTACTACGCCGTGGTCGGCGGCGACGAGGTCGGCGCATACCGGCTGCTTGCCACGGGCGTTGCGACGAGCGACCCGTGCGCCCGTTCGCCCGTGGCACGCGACGACGGGGGTTCGCCGGAGTCGTCCACCGTGCTCAAGGTCGGCGGGCCTCCGGCCGCAGGGACGATCGCCGACGATGCCGACGTGGACGTCTTCCGCCTGGATCTGGAAGGCAGCGCGCAGGTGGATGTGCGCACGAGCGGGGGCACGGATACCCGGGGCGAACTGTACGACCATCGCGGCGATCTGATCGCCGCCGACGACGCGAGCGGCCCGGGCGGCCACAACTTCCGCATCGTGGCGGAACTCGCGGCGGGCATCCACTACGTGGCCGTGACGGGTGCGCCCGGGGCGCGCGGCCGGTACGCGGTGACCGCGCGGGCAGGCGGTGCGTTCGACCACCCCGACGTCCTGCGGAACGCAACGCGGCTGCGGGTTCACGACGCCTTGGATCTGGCCCGCGTGACGCCCGACATGCTTCTCGGTACGGCCGGCCGCATCTGGCCCTCGACGGCCGACGTGGACGCGTTCAGGCTGGACGTTGCCCGGGACGGAATGGTGGTTAGGGTCCGGACTTCCGGGGGCACCGCGCTGCACGCGCGCCTGGTGCACGCCGGCGAACCGTCGGCGGAGGTCGCATCCGACGATCGGGGTGGCGACATCGACCTGGAAACGCCGCTTGACGCAGGCGTCTATTACCTGGTGGTCAGCGGCCACCATACCGGCACCTACCGGCTGCTGGCGTGGGGCTACGAGCCGGGGTTGGCGCCGCCCGACAAGGCCGCCTTCGACACGCTCGTCGCCGGCAAGTGGCTCTACGGCCCCGGGCCCCACGGACCCTATGGGCATCCACACGGCGACGAGCACTGCCTCGGTCTGTTGTTCTGCGCGTCCTTCACTGTCCGCTTCACCGGCGCACGCGAGTTCCTCGGCGCACCGACGCGCATACCCCAGCGTGGCAGCTATACCTATGAGAGAAGCTCGTGTCCGGACACCGGCTGGCTCGAGCTCGAGTATCGCGAGTGGTTTTGGGACCACGAGTGGGTGTGGCTGCCTGGTGGCCGCTGCATGGCCCACCTGGCGTTCGACTCCGCCTACACGGGGACGGCGGACGTCTCGTGCTACGACGGATCGGCCGGGACCTCGGAATACGCGATCTTCGAGGGCGAGGCCCCCGCATACATTCCGGACCGGCACCTGGCGCGTCACCTTCGGGTTGCGCTGCGTAGGCCATCGGACGGCAGCGAACCGGTCACGCTTGGCGAGATGGCCAACCTGAGGTCCTTGGATGCCTTTGCCGTGACGGATCTCACCGGTCTCGACCTTGCCAGGTGGTTGACGACACTCAGCCTTAGTCACGGCGAGATCCACGACATGTCGCCGCTGTCACGGCTGACGTCGTTGACGCACCTCGCACTCCCTAGAAACGGGATCGCGGACCTCGGGGCACTGGCGGGTCTGACCGGGCTGAAGTGGCTCGATCTCCGGGACAACGAGATCTCGGACCTTTTGCCGCTGGCGGAGCTGGCCAACCTGGCCGGGCTCAATCTGGGGCACAACCGCATCTCGGACCTTTCGCCGCTGGCCGGCCTGACCTCGTTGACGGAACTCGACCTCGACCGCAACGAGATCTCGAACCTAAGGGCGCTGGCCGGCCTGACGGGCCTGCGGGACCTCTCGCTTGAGCGCAACCGGATCGCCAACCTCCAGCCCTTGGCGGGTCTGTCGAGACTCTGGCAGCTCGACCTTTCGGACAACCGGATCGCCAACCTCCAGCCCTTGGCGGGTCTGTCGAGACTCTGGCGGCTCGAACTTTCGGACAACCACATTTCCGACATCCAGCCGCTCGCTGGCCTCTCGAGACTGTGGCGGCTCGAACTCTCGGGCAACCGGATTTCCGATCTTAAACCGCTGGCAGGGTCCACAGTGAGCTTGCTCGATCTTTCGGACAACCGCATTTCGGACATAGCGCCGTTGCCGCACCCGACCGCGCCCTTTCTCTATCTGTCGGGCAACCGGATCAAGGACCTGTCGCCGCTGTCGGATTCGAGATGGTTCCGTAGGCTCGACCTGTCCCACAACGAGATTGCGGACATCAAACCCCTGGCGGGCATGCGGATCGAGGGGCTTGGCCTGGCGAACAACCGGATCGACGACATCTCGCCTCTGTCCGGTGTGATGCTCCCCGGAGGCGTAGGGCTCTGGTGTAGAGAACCGTCCCATGGCCGCCGTATTATCTCTTCGACGACCGTTGACTGCCTACGGCGGATCCGGGGTGGCTACCTCGATCTGTCGGACAACAACATCTCGGATCTGGGGCCGTTGTCGGGTTCGACGATGCGCGGCATCAACCTCTCGCACAACGAGATCTCCGACATCTCGCCTCTTGCGCACATTTCGATTCCCGATGATGAGGAATCCCCCGAGCTTCACCTTCAGGGCAACCGGATTTCGGACCCGTCGCCGCTGGTGGAGTTTGCCGGACAGTTCTCCCGGAATGGCCTCGTCGACCTCGGGCACAACGCGCTCGTCCGAGTGCCGGGCTACTCCGTCCTGCCGGCTGTCCTCGATCTCGCAGGCAACCGCATTGCGGGCATGAGGTCGGCGACGGCCGCCGACACGCTTTTCGCCGAGGGGTCGTGGCCCTCCCTGAACGTCGAGGGCAACCTGTTGACCGCCCCGCCGCCCCGCCCGCTGGACCTGAAGCCGCTCTACCTGGCGGGGAACGCGATCGGCGACATCACGTCGCTGCTGGACGACCACGGCCGCTACGCGGGCGCAAACACCTTCTACGCCACCGTCAACGTCAGCATCTGGGGGAATCCGCTGAGCAGGTTAGCCCGCGAGAGCCAGATCCCGAGATTGCGGGGTCTGGTGAACCCGAGAGTGAGGCTCGTCGGCGGTGGCCAACTGATTCCGTTTCTCGCCAATGCCGCCGTACCGGGGCGTGCGGACCGACGCGGCGTCCTGCGGCTGGTGAACCTGGGCTGGGAAATCGACGCATGGCTCTACGCGCCGGAACTCGGCGACGACACTCGGCCAGCCGCGGTCGTCGTGCCGTGGCGGTCGGTCGTGAACGTCAACGCGGGAGACATCAAGCAGGGGGCGCGCGACAAGCGCGTCTACGGACAGCTCCAGATCGGTTCCAGCGATGCCGCGTTGGAGGTCTACACGTCGGGACGGATCGAAGCGTTCGCCTACGTCCGGACCGCCGACGGATTCCTCGCGAGCATGCACGACACCGCCGGCCTCGACGGCTTAGGCCAGCGTCATGTACTGCCGTTCTTCAATGCGGCGAGCAACACCCGGCAGCGCAGCCTGCTGCGCCTGGTCAACCTGGGCCGAGAGGACATCGTCGTGTCCGTCACCGGCGTAGACGACGCGGGTACGCGACGAGGACCCGTAGAGGTCGTGCTCGCCGCCCGCACGGCGACCGTTCTGGGCGCGGACGCGCTCGAGAGCGGTTCGGGAACGGGACTGTCGGGGCGCCTCGGCGACGGCGAAGGGAGGTGGCGCCTGTACGTGTCAGCGGCTAGGGGCCTCGCCGTGATGGGCCTTGTCGACAGCCCCACGGGCCACCTGACGAACCTGTCGACGAGCGCCCCTGAGAACACCGTGCCGCTGTTCCTTTCGGCATCGCACCCGGGCCGCCAGGGCTGGGTACGCGTCGTGAATCGCGGGGCTGCCACGGAAGTGCACATCACCGGGGTCGATGACGCCGGAGCCGTGGTCGGCCCCGTCACCGTCCCCATGGCCGGGGGCCATGCCGTGGACTTCAACTCGCACGACTGGGAGCACGGCAATGCTTCGAAGGGGCTCGTTCAGGGCGTCGGCGCGGGAACAGGCGACTGGCGCCTGCAGTTGTCCAGTGCAGGGGACATCCTGGTGGTCGCCTACGTCGAGACGGTTGACGGGTTCCTGTCGAGCATGCACGACCGGGTGCAGGCTGCCCCCGAATCGGGATCTTACTGTCATTGGCCGTGGCATCGGCGGCACCGCCCCTGCCGAGCGCACGCCACCTCCCATGTGGTGGCTCCGTTCATGCCGGCGACAGGCGATGGTTTGGTCAGTTCCGTACGGTTGCTGAACGACGGTGATAGCGACGCG
The DNA here is from genome assembly GCA_965203685.1 of Candidatus Azotimanducaceae bacterium. Taxonomy (GTDB): domain Bacteria; phylum Pseudomonadota; class Gammaproteobacteria; order Pseudomonadales; family Azotimanducaceae; genus VXYL01. The sequence goes on along the minus strand of OZ241908.1, from coordinate 607,808 downwards.
ACCATCGCCATCTGGCGGGTCGACGAACGCGGCCGCCGGGCGGGACCCGTGGACCTGACGCTGGCCGCCGGCGTGGCACGGACACTGACGGCCAAGGAACTGATCGAAGGCGGCGAGGGCCTCGGCGGCCGGCTGAGAGAGGGTGCGGGGACGTGGGAGCTCTTGGTCCGGTCGTCCGGCGGCCGCGTCACGGCCGTCAACCTCCTCGAGGACGCGTCGGGGTACATCACGAACCTGTCGACCGCCCCCTACCACTTCGTGCCAGACGTCTACCGCTGATGCCGGGTCGGCGTGGCTGTGAGCCGCGCATCGATCGCCCGAGCTGGAGTACGACGATTGGCGGCGACGGTCGCTCGTCGGGCCACATCAGCTCGCGCCCCGTTCGAACAACGGGGCAAGAGCCCAAAAAAGAACTGCTGGCGCGCGACCGCCGCCATTGCCTTTGTGACAAGCCGCAATACACTTACGCGCCTTCAGGCATAGCCAAGACTTGAGGAGACACGACGATGGGGATGCTGGACGGCAAGGTGGCGCTGGTCACGGGTGCTGGCGGCGGGCTAGGACGAACCCACGCCTTGCTACTTGCCCAGGAGGGCGCCTCGGTGGTCGTCAACGACCTCGGCGGCGCTCGCGACGGTACGGGATCCGGAACCAACATGGCCGATGGCGTCGTGGCGGAGATCCAGGCGGCCGGCGGCCAAGCGGTCGCCGACTACGGTTCCGTGAGCAACAAGGCCCACGCCCAAGCCATGGTCAAGACCGCGGTCGACAACTTCGGCCGCCTCGACATCTGCATCTGCAATGCGGGCATCCTGCGTGACAAGTCGTTCAAGAACATGACCGACGACATGTGGGAAGTGGTCAACGACGTGCATTTGCGCGGCACGTACTACTCAGCGAAGGCCGCGTACGACCAGATGCTCGAGCAGGGCGAGGGCGGACGGATCATCGTCACCAGTTCCACGTCGGGCTTGCTCGGCAACTTCGGCCAGACCAACTACGGCGCCGCCAAGGCGGGCATCGCCGGTTTCGCACGATGCCTCTACCTCGAGGGCGCCCGGTACGGCGTCACGGTCAACATCCTCGCGCCGACGGCCCTGTCGCGGCTGACCGACGACATCCTGCCCGAGCAGGCCAAGGATGCCGTACCGCCGGAGAAGGTGTCCCCGACCGTCGTTTGGCTGTGTACGGACGACGCCAAGGAAGTCACCGGTCGTACCTGGCTGGTGACCGGGAACCGGGTGTCGCTGTTGTCCTGGCAACTCAATCCGGTCGCCCACAAGGACGAGTCGGACGGGCCGTGGGACGTCGAAGAAGTCGGCGAGGCGATCCTCGCGACCAAGGAGTCCTGGCCACCGATCAACCCCATGCGCGGCGGCTAAAGGCCTCGCCGGCCAAGCGCGTGGACTTCGGCTTTTCCGAGGAACAGAACCTGCTGCGCGAGCAGGTTCGGCGCTTCATGGCGGACGAGTTGCCGTCCTCGACGGTACGCGCACTCGCACGCGGCGAAGACACCGAGAGACGGGCCGCGCTGTGGAAGCAGGCCGCCGAACTCGGTTGGCTGGCCCTGATCGTGCCGGAACGTTACGGCGGCGTCGGGCTCAAGTGGATCGATCTCGCCGTTGTGCTCGAAGAGTGCGGCCGGGCGCTGTGTCCCTTGCCGCTTCTTTCCACCGCCCAGGCCGCTGCCGCGATCACGCGGTGCGGCGATGAAGACCAGCGCCGGGCATGGCTCGCCCGGATCGCGAGCGGTGAGGCGGTGTTCGGCATCGGCCTCTACGACGAGCCGAACTGGATCGACCCGCAGGGCATCCACCTCGCTGGCGGTGATTCGCTCACCGGGGTCAAACCGTTCGTGCAAGACGGTGCCGCCTCCACCCACCTCTTGATCGCCACGCGCAGCGACGACGCCTTGGCACTTGCCATCGTCGCGACCGCGGATGTCGAGGTGACGCCGCAGCCCGCCGTGGATGGCACCAAGCCCACGGCCAAGGCCAACCTGGACGCCGCGCGACCCCTCGACACGCTGCCGATCAGTGCCACCGATCTCGCCTTCCTCACCGACTGCGGGGCCGTCGGTGTGACCCTGGAGGCAATTGGCGCCGCCGAAGCCGTGCTCGAACTCACATCGGAGTACGCCAAGACCCGCATCCAGTTCGACAACCCCATCGGCAAATACCAGGGCGTCAAGCACCGCCTGGCGGACATGTTCGTGGACATCGAGTCGTTCAAGTCGCTCGCCTACTACGCCGCCTGGGCGGTGGACGACGCGGCCGACGAACTTCCCCGTGCCGCTTCGCTCGCCAAGGCTTACGCCTCGGACGCCTTCGCCCGCATCGGCATCGACGGCGTCGGCCTGCACGGTGCCATCGGCTATACGGCCGAGTACGACGCCCAGCTTTATCTCAAGCGCTCGAAGTGGGTACGCTCGGCGTTCGGCGACGCCGACTTCCACTACCGGCGCGTCGCCGCGATGCGTTAGCGGGAGACCGGCATGGATTTCGACTACACCCCTTCGGAACAGGCATTCCGCAACGAAGTGCGCGAATTCCTCGCCGAGAACCTGCCACCTCCGACGGAGCGCGGGCGGGGTTTCATGGCCGACTGGCTGACAAAGGTCCGCGCCAAGGGATGGGTCGGCTTCTCGTGGCCGAAGGAATACGGCGGCGGCGAAGGGAGCCTGACCGAGCAGGCGATCCTGAAGGAGGAAATGGCGCTACACCGGGCGCCACCGCTCGGCACGTCGTTCATGGGGCTCGCCTGGGTCGGCCCCGGGATCATGCAGTACGGCACCGACGAACAGAAACGCCGCTTCATTCCCGACATCTTGGACAGCAAGGTCAACTGGTGCACGGGCTACTCGGAACCCAACCACGGCAGCGACCTCGCCGCCATCGAGACCAAGGCCGAGCGCGTCGGCGACCACTACGTCGTGAACGGCCAGAAGATCTGGACCACCGGCGCGCCGTGGGCCGACTGGATCATCCTCTTGACGCGCACGCAATTCGACGTCGAACGCAAGCACGACGGCATCACCTGCCTGCTGGTCCCCATGGACGCGCCCGGCGTCGAGGTGCGTCCAATCGAGAACATGGCGGGCGAGCGCAACTTCGCCGAGGTGTTCTTCACCGACGTGGAGGTGCCTCTCGAGAACCGCCTCGGCGAGGAAGGCAAAGGCTGGCAGGTGACCATCTCAGCGCTCGCCAACGAGCGCTCGAGCATCGGCGAGGTGACCCAGATGTTCGCCCGCCTCGACGCCCTGAAGGCCCTCGTCCAAGCGACGCGACGCCAGGGGCGGCCCGCCGCCGAAGACCCGGCCGTGCAACGCCGCATCGGCGAGTTCGAGGCGAAGATCGCCGCAATGAAGTACAACGGCCTGCGCTATCTCACCAAGCAGTTGCGCGGCGAGCCGCTGTCGAGCGAGACGTCCGTGAACAAGCTGCATCGCGCGAGCCTTGAGATCGAGATGGCCGATTTCGCGGTCGAACTGACCGGCATGGCCGGCGTCCAGCTCGGTGGCGACGACGCCGCCGACGGCGGCAGTTGGGCTCGCTCGTCGCTCGGCTGGCCGGGGGTCGTGATCGGCGGCGGCACGCCGAACATCCAGCGCAACATCATCGCGGAGCGGATTTTGGGTCTGCCGAAGGACTGAGGGGGTGCGGCGCGGCGCACTCCGCAAGCATCGGGTCAAGGCCGGGTAGCCGAAGGTGGTTGCCGGCCGCTGGCTTCGCGAACGGATTCTCCACCGCCTGGAAGCCCGAGCGCATCCTCCTCTCGCTCGAACGCCTGCACCGCGTCGTCAGAACGGGGCGGCAGGAGCCTGTCCGCTAGCGGCGAGAGCAGAACATCGCCCTTTTCTATCGCGCCTGCTGCGCTGCCACGGCCGCTGGCGGGTCATCCACACTGGCGTCGGGCGCACGAGAGCTTTCAACCATCAACGACAGCCCTCGAAGGCTGGTTCGGAGGGGCGCGGATCGAATAGGGCGATGTTCGTGAACGTCGAGTCGCGTTACAGGTGGCTGTGACGGAGGTTTTCCACGAGCAGGGGCTGGAGATGGGGTTGCCCACCCCTTGCCCACCGCGCCTCTTGGATCGAAGGGGATCGGCACCGTGGACAAGGCGTGGACAACCCCGCCGGCGCCGTGCCACGCGCGGAGGTGGTGACGGATTAGGTCGGTCGACGACAGCCCGAGGGCTGAGTGGCCTGGTTCAGTCCGAGTGCCAGCCCCGGACGCCGCGCTTCCCGATGCCGCTGGGATGGACGGTCGGGAAGGCGTTCCAGTCGATGTGCTCGCGCATCCGCCGGTTCAGCCGCCCGGCACCTCCGCAGGATCCACCAGCCCGATCCGCCGCCAGCCCTTCGACAGCAGCCACGTCCGCGGCGCCGCGACCTCCGGCGGACGGTCCGCGTCCGCGTAGCGCCCCGGCGGCGGGCCGCGACCCTTCCAGCCGTCGAACCACAGTCCCGAACTCGCCCCGTCCAGGACCACCGGCGGAATCCGGCGGCGGCGCTGACGAAAGTGCTTGCGCGCGTTCAGCAGCACGTACGCCAGCGCCCGCCGCACCTCCGTCGGCGTCCGCTTCAGCACGTGGTGGAAGCGGTCCGCCAGCACCTTGCCGCTGCGGCCGAAGACACGGTTCACGCAGCGCGCGAAACGCGCCGCCAGGCTCTTCATGCCGTTCGCCAGGCGCTTGGCGCCCGCCGCCTCCACGATGAAGTGCGCATGGTCGTCCTGGATCGAGTAGTGGATCACCCGGAACCCCGGACGCGTCGCGCACTTGCGGAGCGTCTCCCGGAAGGCGCGCACGAAGCACCCCCGGCGCAGCGGCGGCACGTCGTCGAGGACGCGCAGCGTGACGAGAACCGGGCAGCGCGCCGGTATGGCGCCGCGGCTGCGGTGCGCGACCCGCGAGCGGCGGACGCGGGGCCGTCCGGCTCCCGGCCGTGCGCCGCCGCGGCCGGTCGGCCTGAACTCGAGGCTCGTTTGCCGCGCCTGGCGGCGTCGTCGGGCCTGCCGAGTCTGCCGCTTCCTCTTGGATTGGAGACGACGTTTCCCTTGCACGAGGCGTCACCTTTGTGGTCCTGCAGTCGGAAAGGAGCCTACTCTAAACTACTGTATATGTCAACAGTATTACTGAAAACGGCGACCGAGAACTAGGCGTCCAGTGAACAGAACATCGCCCTTTTCATGCAGGGCCAGTCGGACCAACGGCGTGTCGGCCGCGACCAGTTCGAAAAGGGCCATGTTTCCTTCCCAAGGGTCGGGGTGGGCTCGTGGCACAACCCCGTGACACCATCGGCCCGACTCATTGCGACTGGCGACCAGGGGGGGTCACCTCAACCGCGGCTTCGCCCGCTACCTGCCCATCCGGTTTTGAATAGGGCGATGTTCGCAACTGTGGGGAGTACGTAAGCGGTCAAACTGGGACGTAGGCGTCTCCGCAGTTGAGCGGTGCCGTGACGGTATCCCGCGAGGCGCGGCGAAGCCGGCCGGGGTCGATCTGTTTCCGAGCGCCTAGCTTCCGGGTGGATCGCGGCCGCGGTCGAGGTCCGAGCGCAGCGGGTCGTCCGCGAACAGCGTCCTCCACACCCGCGGCGTGAGTTCCACCGCACGCGACGCCGGGTGGCGTCCGACGCGCTGCAGCACGTCCACGAGGTACGTGTACGGATCCACGCCCTGCAGCGTGCAGGTCGCCAGCAAGCCCTGGATCACGCCGACGCGCTCCGCGCCGACCTCCGTCCAGGCGAACAGCCAGTTGCGCCGTCCGGCCGGGATCGGCCTGAGAACCCTTTCGAGGTGGTTCGTATCTATCGCCACGTCGGCGTCGGACAGGTACACCGACAGCCCGGCCTCGCGGTCCAGCGCGTACTTCAGCGCCTTCGCCAGCGGACTGCGCGGCAGCAGGTCCGGCCGCGCGCGCTGCTCCCGGCACCAGGCGAAGAACCGCGCCGCCGCCGGCACGCTCCGCTCGCGCCGCAACGCCAGCTTCGCGGCGCCCTTCGGCTTCCCCCTGCGGATCGCCTTCTCGTTCGCGTACAGCGCGCCGATCAGCGCCAGCGCCGCGGCGGCCGCCTCCGGCTCGCCGTCCCGCGCCTGTTCGAAGCCGCGCCTGGCGTGCGCCCAGCACTGCGCGTGCCGCACCCCGGCGCGCTTCGACGCGTAACGGGCGTACGCCTCGTAGCCGTCGCTCGACAGCACCCCCTCGAAGTCGCCGAGGAACGTCTCGACGTGCCGGTGCTCGCGCGTCGGCGCGAACGGGAACACGACCTCGTCGTCGTCCCCGTAGATCGGCCAGAAGTACCCTTGGCGCATCCTGCCCGGCTCCGCGCGCCCCGCCTTGACCGGCGTCTCGTCCATCGCCAGCACGCGGCTCTCCAGGACGTGCGCCGTCTGCGCCGCCGCGACCGGCTCGAGCAGGTCGATGGCGCGCCCCGTCCAGTTCGTCAGGCTCGCCCGGCTCACCGCGATCCCCGCGTCCGCCATGCGCCGGTGCTGGCGGTGCAGCGGCAGGTGGTGGCGGAACTTGTCGACCAGCATCCCGGCGAGCAGGCTGACGTCCGCCGCGGTCCGCTCCAGGACGTTCGCCGGCGCCCGCGCCGACGCCAGCTCCCCGGTGTCGCGGCGCTTCACCACCGGGCGCACGTACTTCAGCACTTCGTAGCTCGCCGGACGCTGCGCCAGGCGGTGCGTCACCTTCTCCCCGACAACCACGCGTTCCGACTCGGGGATCGACTCCACCGCCGGGTCGCGCACCTCGATGGTGGTCACCGGCACCGTGTCGTCGAAGCGCAGGCCGGACTCGTTCACCGCGCCGGCGCGGTTCTTCCTCCGCCGACGCCGGTAGCTGATCTCCTCGGTGGGAACCTCGGGCGTCGGCACGTCCCCGGCGCCGAGCGACTCGAACAGGTTCGCCTGCTCGGCAAGGTCGAACTCGACGCGCTTCTCGGAACGCCGCCCGAACAGCTGGCGCTTGAACCAGTCGACCTGGTCCTTCAGCGACGCCGCGGTCTCGCGCAGCGCCGAGACGGTCTTCTGCAGCGCCGCGTGGTCGGCCGCCAGCGTCTCCAGCCGTTCGGCGAGAACCGCGTTCTCCCGGCGCAGATCCGCGATCCCTGCGGCGTTCGGCAATGGCCTTCCGTGGCGTCCTCGACGGCGGCAAGCCTACACCAGACGGCGATCCTCACGCAGCCTTCCGGTAGCGCTTCCGGCGACCCTCGACCACCATGTCGACGCCCTCCAGCAGGGCCAGCAGCGCGGTCCGGTCCAGCGCCCGCTTGCGGCCCCGGCCGCGCGGCTCGGCGAACCGCCCGGCCTCCAGGCGCTTCGCCCACACCCAGTAGCCGTCGCCGTCGAACGACAGCACCTTGACGATGGTGCGGCGCCGGTTCACGAACGCGAACCAGTCGCCCCCGGCCGGATCCTCCCCGAGGTGGTTGCGCGCCAGCGCCGCCAGGCCGTCGAACGAGCGCCGCATGTCCGCCGGCGCCACGCACAGCCAGATGCGCCGCTCCGCGGCCGGGATCAGCACCGCGGCCGGCGCACCCGCAGCACCATGCCGGCGCCGAGGTCGAGCTCCGCGTCCCACGCCGCGGCGCCAGGGCCCGACAGCTCGACGAACGCCGGCGCGCCGTTCCCGGCGCGCGCAGCGTCCTCGTCCGCGAAGCGACGCCGCCAGCGCCAGAACGCGCTGCTGCCGATGCCCTCAGCGGCGCAGAACGCCTCGCCGGCGAGGCCGCTCGCCTCGAAACGGGCCATGATCGAACGCCATTCCGTTGCCGTGCGCTGCGTCCGCTTGCGCGTCGTCGTCTCGTCCATGTGGATCTCCTGTTCCGAACCGCGAATGGGAACAGGAGCCGTCGACCGGCGGAACTACGGCTCAGAATGACCGCTTACGGGAGTACGACGGGCTTGCCACTGGCTTTTGAATAGGGCGATGTTCGCCACCGTGGGGAGTTTGCCGGGGTTGTCGCTGCCTTCCTGAACTCCCGCGCTTCCGCGCGTCGCGCTCCCGTACGAGCTACGGCGAGTCCGCCGAACCGCTCACCGCAGCTTCCATGGCGGGATCGCCTCCCAGTCGAACGGCTCGATGCCGTCGTCGGTGATGAGCCACACGGAGGCGTCCGCCTTGCCGTCGTCGAGTTCGAGAAAGCCGATCGTGCCGTACTGCGTGTCGTAGTTGTGGGGATAGGTTGGCGAGCCGGGATTCACGCACAGGATGCCGTCGACCTCGGCAATTAGTTCCGTGTGGCTGTCGCCGGAGACGATCACGTCCGGGCGTTTCTCGGGCCAGTAGCGGGCGACGAACTTGTCGAGCGTGAGGCCCGGCGGCCCGTCTTCCACCGGGACGTAGTGCGTCAGGCCGACGGTGAGCGATTCGATCTCCATGCTCCAGACGTATTTGACGCGCGGATCCTCCGGTTGGATCGGTCGGCCGCCGGAGCCGTCCTCGCCGTTGCCCCGGGCGCAGTACACCGGCGCGACCTTCTCGAGTTCGTCGAGGAGTGCCAGATCGTGCACGTCGCCGCCGTGGAAGATGCGGTCCACGCCGGCGAAGGCGTCGTAGACCTGCGGCCAGAGGGTGGCGCGCGCTTCCGGGATGTGGGTGTCGGCGATCAGGCCGATTCTCTCTGCCATGGCATTCGGACCGCTTGAGGCGAATCGGCTACCCTACCCGAAACGCGCCGGGGAGCGCGAGGGGCTTGCCCCTCGCATGAAAAAAGAGGGGGACAAAAATGCTCGATTGGGCGGACGAGGCGTACTGGTCGGCGGTTCGGGGCAAGGCCAACGGCGACGGCGAGTTCGCCCGCCACGCGAAGTTCTGGGAGGCGACGATCCGCCTCGGCATCGGGGCCAAGAACTTCCGCCTCAAGGTCGACAAGGGCACGGTGAGCCGGATCGAGCGCTTCTCGGGCGGCATGGGCGTCGACCTCGCTATCCAAGCGCCCGACGCCGACTGGGACGCGTTGCTCGCCGCCTTGCCGCCGCCGTTCTACCAGGATCTCTATCCGGCGAGCCTGCACCACGGCTTCGACGTGGTGGGCAGCATCGCCGACTACTGCGCCCACTACCCCGCGATCCGCCGGCTCATCGAGATCATGCGCGAGATCCACGCGGGGGCTCGCGATCAAGCCGCACCCTCGACACCGCCCGTCGGGCAGTTCGAAGCCGCCACTGGACGCTACGTGCACCTACCCCTAGACGGCTCGACGCACCGCGTGTACTTCGAGGAAACCGGCACGGGCGAAGTCGGACTGTTGATGCAGCACACGGCTGGCGCCGACGCGCGCCAGTGGCGCCACGTTCTCGAGGATGTGGGCCTGCAGTCGAAGTTCCGCCTCATCGCCTACGACCTGCCCTACCACGGCAAGTCCGTGCCGCCGACGGACGTCCGCTGGTGGCAACAGGAATACCGACTGACGCGCGACTTCCTCATGGGCGTGCCGATCGCCCTGGCATCAGCGCTGGGACTCGGGCGGCCGGTCTACATGGGCAGTTCCATCGGCGGCCACCTAGCGGTCGACCTCGCCCTGCACCACCCTCACGAGTTCCGGGCGGTGGTGGGACTGGAAGCGGCCGCCTTCACGCCCGGCGGCTTCGTCGACGAGTTCAACCACCCGCGGATCGGCAACGAGTTCAAGGGCTCGCTGATGTACGGAATGATGGCGCCGACCAGCCCCGAAGCCTACCGACACGAGACCGCGTGGGTGTACAGCCAAGGGGCACCGCCGGTGTTCAAGGGCGACCTCTACTACTACTCGGTGGATCACGATGTGCGCAATACGGCGGCGACGATCGATACCCAAATCTGCTCGGTGGACATCCTGAACGGCGAGTACGACTGGAGCGGGACACCGGCTGCGGGCGAGGAGCTGGCGGCGATGATCCCCGGCGCGCGCTACCGGACCATGCCGGGGCTCGGCCACTTCCCGATGAGCGAGCATCCGGAGCGGTTCCTCACGGAGATCCGGCCGGTGCTGGATCGGATCCTGGCATCCGGCTAGGGCGTTCGCCCCGCGACCCCACGCGCAGCCAGCGGTCCAGCCGACGCACGGTCGGCGACCGCCAGAGCAGGATGCCGAGCGCGGCGGCGAACACCACACCGCTGACGACAAGAGCCACCGCGACGTCGGTGTACTCCGCAATGATGCTGATGGGAATGACGCCGAGGGGCATGAGGCCGTGCGACATCATGTCGATGCTCATCACCCGGCCGCGCATCCGGGGCTCCACCACGGTCTGGATCAGTCCGCGGTTGAGCGACATGTTCACCGACGAAAGCCACCCGTAGGCCGCGACCGCGCAGGCGGCCAGCACGAAGCCCGTCGAGAGGCCGAACAGCGTCGTCGACGCCGCCCAGGCGAAACAGGTTCCAATGACCCACGCACCCTTGCGGCGGAAATCGCCGGCCGCGGCCAGCATGAGCGACCCGACGATGGCGCCGACTCCCATCGCCGACATCAGGTAGCCGAGATCGTCGGGGCCGCCGCCCAGGATGTCCTCGTTGTAGGCCGGGATCAGCGTGCTCAAGGTCATGCCGAACAGGAACGGCACGATGGACAGCAGGATCAGCGCGAACACCGGCGGGTTTTGGATCACGTAGCGCAGGCCTTCGATCATGTCGTCGACGTGGCGCGTGCCGGTCGCGTCGCCGTGGCGCGTGCCTTTCGTGCGAATCAGCAGCGTGGCGCCCGCCGCCACCAGGTACAAGGCGGTGATGACCAGGTAGACGACGCCGACGCCGAAGCTGTCCGTCGTGTCCCCGCCGGCCAGCAAGGCGATCAGCAGGCCCGCAAGCATCGGTGCCACGATGCGCGCGAGGTTCATGCCCGACGTATTGAGCGCCATGGCGGTGATGAAATACGAACGGTCGACCAAGTCTGCGATGTAGGCGTTGCGCGCCGGGATGGACAGCGCCAGCACGGCCCCGTTGAAGACGCCGAACCAGATGAAGTGCCAGAAGTTGGCAATGCCGAGCAGGATGATGATGGCCATCGCGACCGTGGCGATGCCGTTCATCAACTGCGAGGCGACGAGAATGAGGCGTTTCGGCAGTCGGTCGGCGACCACGCCGCCCCACAGCGACAGCGCGATCTGCGGGACGGTGAAGGACATCATCACCCAGGCCAGGTCGAGGGGCGACGCGGTCAGCGTGTAGACGAACCAGCCCCGCGCCAGCATCTGCATGTTCATCGCGAACGAGGCGGCGAGATTGCCGACCCAGACACGGCGGAAGTCCCGGACCGACAGCGCTACGGAGATGTCGCGGAAGGCCAGGGGGTGCCTCGCGGAAAACGATTGAGCTTAGCACGGTGTCCGCCCCCGGACGGATCGCGTCCGGGTATACCCGGTATGGTCGCCGCCGACCGAACACCGGTGATTTGCGCCATGAAACACCAAGACCACCCGGCCGGCGATGTCCGGACAGTCACCGGCGACGTGTCGCGCCGAACCTTCGTTGCCGACTCGATCAAGGGAGCCGTGGCGCTATCCGCGGCGGCGCCAATCGCGGCACGAGCGGGCGGAGCTACGTCGGCGACTCCCGAACCAGAAGAACCGATCGGGGCGACATCCCTGGATCGGTCGTTCACAACGGAACTGGTACCGGGCGACTGCGAGTACCGCATCGCGTTGCCGCCGGGCTATCGCGCGGACCGTGATGTCGCGTACCCGTTGCTGCTGCTTCTGCATGGCGGGGGCGGCAGCCGGGACTTCCTCACCACGGTGCTGCCACTGATCGAGGACCTCTGGCACAGCCCCACCGAAGAGGCGGTGGAGGCCGGCCAAGGGTATCTGGAGCCATGCGTTGCCGTCTGTGCGAACGCCGGTCGCTCGTTCTACATGGACTACGGCGATGGGACCGAGTCCTGGGAGACACTCATCGCCGCGGAACTGCTCAACGCCGTCCGCCGCGAGTTCCACGTCGCAACTGACCGCCGCCAGGTCGCCGTTTGCGGGGTGTCCATGGGCGGCATGGGTTGCTTGCGAATGGGCTTCAAGCACCCCGACCGGTTTGGGATCTTGGCTGCGCTCGAGCCTGCCATCGAGGCCAGTCTGACCTATTCGGACCTGGTGCCCGCCGACACGTTCTACCGTGCGGACCAGTACGGCGCGAAGTTCGGCATCGACGGCGTCGTGGACGAGGCCTACTGGGCGGCAAACAACCCTGCGACCGTGGCCACCAACGCACCGGGGCGGCTAGGGGAGCAAGCGATCCTCATCGAGGCCGGCACCGAGGACGGCTTCGAACTCCAACGCGGTGCGGAGTTCCTGCATCGGACCTTGAGCGACCGGGGAATCAAGCACGAGTACCGCCTCGTGCTCGGCGCCGACCACGTCGGGGAGAGCCTCACTGAGCGACTCCGCTACGCGCTCGCGTTCATCGGCCGGCAGTTCTCGCCCGGGCCGCCGGACGAGGCGGTCGTTCAGTTCCGCAACGCGATCGCCCCCCTGCGCAGGCGAGCCGGGCTCGAGTAGCCGGGGTACGCTGCCGGGTGGCCGGGGGCGGTTGCCCGCCACCGGCTCCCGCAGATCCGGACGAGCCATGGCGGTACCCAGCCCGGGTGCTGACTCACATGCGGCGCGCCATCCTCACCGCCGCTGGGCTATGGCCTTCGACCATCGTCATTCCGCGCCAAGTCGCCGCAGGAAGTCACGGAGGTCGCGGCACTCGAGCACGGCCTTGATCACGGCTTCGTGCGGAAGCGCGACGATGCGGTCCAGCCCATCACCCAACTGGTCGGCAACGCGGATGCCCCGTGCGGCCAGGAGGCTCTCCACCGTGGATAACCGTTCCCGGCGCAGCCCTTCGCGCAAGCCAGCGTCGCGGCTCATCCGCCGTTCGACACCCAAGAACGGATCGTTGTCCGGGCCACTGCCCGTCAAGGCGCCCATGGCCTCGCCGACCCGGCGCATCGTGGCGACGGTGAACGAGGACGTCCACGGCTCGTTCAGCGCCCGGTGGATCTCCTCCGCCGACAGCGTCGGGAACGCGTCGCTCTCCGCGTGCTCTCGGTACTCCCCATCCGCTAGGACGTGGATGGTCAGGCCCGGCTGCTTGCGCTTGCTCGGCATGCTCGCGTCGGGGACCTCCACCCACAGCTCGGGAACCCCCCACGAGGCGTACACCGCAAGCTTGCGGTCCCGGACGTCCGTCGTCAGGTCCACTTCGAACACCACGTCGGGCAGCGGGAAGTCGCCGACGACGATCACCTGCGGCGGCGCTGCGGGACAGTCGAGGTAGATCAGTTGCTCCGCCCGCGCCGCCTGCACCCGCGTGCCGTCCGGCTTGCGCTCCTGGAGGTCGGCCGTGCCGTACAGCGAGATCGGCCTGCCGCGCATCTTGCCGATGTCCTTGACCAACTCGACGAGGCGGCCGCACGGCTCCTCGTGCCTGGCGCTGACGTCGCGCACCTCCCAGGCAAGCTCGGTCGCGCCGTCCCAGTACTCGTAGCGGCCCTCGTAGGAGCCGATCTCGCGATTGGACATCGGCAAGGGGCGGCAGCCGCTCAGCGCGTACATGCTGGCGGGTCGGGACGCTTGCTCGGCGGTGGAGGCCATCCGGAGCCTCAAGGGTGGCGAAGGTGGCCTCGAAGCATAGCGTCCGTGTGACCTAAAGCAAGCTGTTGACGCAAAAAAAGACAGTTATAACAGTGTAGTTAGTACACTTTCGTGCGAGTCGGCGGCTAGACGTGGACGGAGGCGTCAGAACGCATGGCAGCGGGCCTGAACGGCGCTGGATCGCTGAGAAGCTTTCCGCCATGTCAGTTCATGTTCTTCCCACTTCACCAAGCTTTGCCTGGCGCAAGACGTCCACGTCCGTGTTCTCGGCTTGGCCGTTAGATGTCGAGGCGGTAGCGGTCCCCGTCGCGCACCAAGCGCCCCGCCGTCGGTCCCGCGAAGTGGGTGCCAATGACCAGCATGGGCGTGTCGGCGTGACGATCCAGGAACGATTTGCGCGTGTCCCTCGCCCAATCCTGGTCGCTGTCCGCCGTGGTCGACCAGTCCGGGTAGGCGATCTGGCACGGGTGGTGAATCATGTCCCCGGTGATCATGGCTTCTTCGCCGCGGGAACGAATCGCCACGCTGACATGGCCCGGCGTGTGGCCCGGCGTTGGCACCAGGCGGACCTCGTCGTTGATCGTTGCGTCCGCGTCCACCAGGTCGGCAAGTCCCGCATCGAAGATCGGCTGCACGGAGTCCTCGACAATGGGCCCCGTGTCGTCGGACGGCTGCTCGCGCCAATGCTCCCACTCGTCGCGCGCGTAGAGGTAGCGGGCGGACGCGAACGTCGGTTGCCAGCGACCGTCCACCCGGCGCGTACTCCAACCCACGTGGTCGACGTGCATGTGCGTGCACAGAACAGTGTCAACGCCGTCGGTCGCGAAGCCCGCCTGGGCGAAATCGTCGAGGAACGTCGACTGCATCCGGTCCCAGCGCGGGTAGCCGCGTGGCTTGTCGTTGCCGATGCAGGTGTCGACGACAATCGTCTGTCCCATCGACTCGACGATGAGGCTGTGGAAGGACATCAGGAGCTTGCCGTCGGCGGTCAGGAACGGGCCGATCCAGTCGACCGCGCCGATGTTGTCCGCGTTGGCCTGGGGCAGGATGTAGTGGCCGATGGAGGCCGACGTGAGTTCGACCACGCGCGTGATCCGCACGTCGCCGACCTGCCAGCGTAACGGGCCGTCCGTCATATCCAAGTCCTTTGAGCAGTACGACGCGACCGCTACGGTAACATCCCCCTGTCCTGCCCTAGGCAAGCAAGCACGAAGGAGCAACCGATGGGATACCCAGACCTCGAGGTCGCCCGCGACGACCATGTCGCAACTGTCGAGATCCAGCGTCCGCCCAACAACTTTTTCGACGTGGACCTGATCACCGACTTGGCCAGCGTCTTCGAGGACCTGGACGCCGACGACGATTGCCGGGCCGTCGTGCTGTGCTCGGAGGGCAAGCACTTCTGTGCCGGCAACAACTTCGCTCGCACCCGCAGCGAGTCCGAGCAACGGGCCAGGGCCGAGGGCCGTAACCCGCTGTACTCGGCAGCCGTACGGCTATTCGACGCCAAGAAACCGGTCATCGCGGCGGTCCAAGGCGCCGCCGTCGGCGGTGGATTCGGGCTCGCGGTCATGGCGGACTTCCGGGTTGTCTCTCCCGAAGCGCGGTTCACGGCAAATTTCGTGAAGCTTGGCTTCCACCCCGGCTTCGGTCTTACGCACACGCTGCCACGCATCATCGGCCAGCAGAAGGCCAACCTGATGTTCCTCACGGGACGCCGCATCAACGGCGAGACGGCGCACGAGTGGGGTCTCGCAGACGTGCTGACCACGCAGGACAAGCTGCGCGCCGAGGCGCAGGCGTTCGCCGCCGAGATCGCCGAGAACGCGCCGCTGGCCCTGAAATCGGTGCGCGCAACCACGCACGAGGGCCTAGCCGCCGCGGTGCAGGCCGCCACCGATCACGAGAACGTCGAGCAGGCGCGGTTGAGCCAGACCGAGGATCACAAGGAGGGTGTACGCGCCGTGGCGGAGCGGCGGCCGGGCAACTTCGTCGGTCGCTAAGAGGAGACCGTCTCCCCGAAGGTGGTCTGTACCATCAGCAAGCGGGTCGCCTCGGACACGACCAGGGCGTCCCGCTGCTCCCAACCTGACACGACCGGGTCCGACGCCGGGCGCGCCTTCTCGTGCCAAGCCGTGATGTCGGGATAGGCGACCATGAGCACCACGTTGTCGGGGCTCCCCAGCGCATTCGTACCGTAGATCACCGGTCCCGCGCCGTTGTCGCGCAACCACGGGAAGACGGTGTCCGCCGTGATCTCGCGGAAGGCATCGCGGGTACCGGGCGCGAGCAGATAGGTGGTCTCAGCGACGATTGACTGCGGTCCAAAGGTCGGTGGTGCGGGCACCCTTGGTTCACCGACTTCGCGCCACTTCGGCTGCGGTTCCGACAACGCGTCGTCGTAGTTGTAGATGGTCGCCCGGGAGTGTCTGATCAGGCGGTTGCGGCCCGCGAATACCCGGCGCCAATGCCGCGCTTCCTGTTCCCGCTCCGGTTGCTGCCGAAAGACACCCCAGCCGCGGGTGGCGGTCCAGTGGTCGAAATCGGCGTAGACCGAATGCGTCACGACTACGCTTGCGTCGCCGCCGAAGGCCCAACTGCCGAAAGCGATCATCTGCGAACCGTTGTTGCGCTGGTCTTCCCAGACGCCGAGCCGACTCTGTCGCTCGAATTCGGCCCTGTCGTCCATGGCGACAGTGAATTCCCGCTGTACCAGTACCCCCATGATTGACCCCGCTGCGCGCGCTACGCGTTGCGGATCGTCAGACCTCCGTCGACCGGGAGGGCGACGCCGGTGATGAACGCCGACGCCGGCAGGACCAAGCTCAACGTCCCGTGCGCGACCTCCTCAGGATCCGCGTAGCGTTTCAACGCCACGCGCCGACGGGCGTATTCGCGCTTGTCTTCCTCGGGAATGTCGTCGGTCATGCCCGTGCGCACAGGACCCGGACAGATGCAGTTCACGGTGATCCCGTCGCCGGCCAACTCAACGGCCAGCGAGCGGGTCAAGCCGATCACGCCGGTCTTGGCGGCGGTGTACGGGCTCGCGTACTTCGTCGCTCCCAACCCCTCCGTGGAGGCGATGTTCACGATGCGGCCCCCATCGGCACGACGTAGGTACGGCAGCGCCGCTCGGATGATGCGCACGTGCGCCGTGATCAGGACATCGAAAGCGCGCCGCCACTTGTCCTCGTAGTCGTCGCCGTCCACCGGGCCACCAGCGCCGATGCCAGCATTGTTGACCAGGATGTCGATGCCGCCGAAGTGCTCGGCCACGGCCGGTATGACGGTGTTGATCGCATCGGCGTCCGCGACATCCAACGTCCAGCCCTTTGCGGGATACCCGGCACCGGCGATTTCCGCGACAACGAGGTCGAGGGGTTCGCGGTTGATGTCGAGAGCCGCAACCGAGGCGCCCTCGTCGGCGAACAAGTGGGCCGTCGCGCGGCCCATGCCGCTGGCCGCTCCCGTGACCACGGCCACCTTGCCCGCGATGGAACGGCTGAGTGTCGTAAGTGTCATGTCGCGCTTGAACTCCCTTGGCGCCAACCCAAGCGCGATTGTACGGATGTGGTGGGCCGTCTGGGGCTCGAACCCAGGACCAACGGGTTAAAAGCCCGCTGCTCTACCGACTGAGCTAACGACCCGCGATTGCGAGGCTATCGCATGACCGCGCGCGGCGCGCGGGGCGGCGAATTGTATGCGTGTGCCCGGATGACGACAAGCGCGAGCCTTGTCCAATGAGAGATGGGCCTGAACGGATGGGTTGATTCCAACGAGAAGTGAGCCTGAAGGGTGGCGTCGGAGATCATCGGAGGATGATCTTGAGCCTAGACGTCGAACGACTTCACACCCTGGACCAGGTCCGTGCCTTTCTCGGCGGCAACGAGCCTGTTGACTTCAAGCCCCGCTCCCGCGAGGAGGCCTACGCCTTCGTCCGGCGCACGCTGGCGCGCTTCGGCTACGCCCGGCTTGGCAAGGCCGACAAGGGCGCGCTGCGGCGTTTCCTCGCCAAGACGACCGGTCTGTCGCGCGCGCAGCTGACGCGCCTGGTGCGCCAGTACCTGGACACCGGACGCATCGTCGACCGCCGCGGCGGGCCGCCGGCGCGGCCCTTCGAGCGTCGCTACACTGCGGCCGACGTCCGCCTGCTCGCGGACGTCGACGCCACCCTCGGCCAGATGGCCGGGCCGGCCACCCGCGAGGTGATGCGCCGCGAGCACGAGGTGTTCGGCGACGAGCGCTTCGCGCGCCTGGCGCGGATCTCGGTCAGCCACCTCTACAACCTGCGCGCCTCGACCACCTACCGCCGCAAGCGCACGACGCCGGACCTTACCAGGGCGGTGCAGGTGGCCATCGCCGAGCGCCGCCGCCCCCGGCCCGAGGGCCGGCCCGGCTTCCTGCGCGTCGACACCGTCCACGCGTGGACTTCGTCCACGTGGGCGACCTCGACGGCAGCAAGGGCGTCTACCTCATCAACACAGTGGACCCCGACCGCTTGCGGTCGGCGGTCACCCAGTACGAGTTCATCGGTGCGGTGGCGGCGATCTCCGAACGCTTCCTGCTGCCCGTGCTCGAGGGGCTCCTCGACCTCTTCCCCTTCGCGGTCATGGGCTTCCACGCCGACAACGCGTCGCGCAGAGACGCGCCGGCTCCGAGTACATCAACCGCAAGGTCACCCGCCTGCTCGCCAAGCTGCACGCCGAGTTCACCAAGTCCCGCGCGCGGCACTCCAACGACAACGCCCTCGTCGAGGGCAAGAATGCCAACGTCGTGCGCCGCTGGCTCGGCCACGTCCACATACCCCGGCGCTTCGCGCCGCTGGTCCACGAGTTCACCCGCGGCGTCCTCTCCCCCGCCGTCAACTACCACCGGCCCTGCATGTTCGCCGTCGAGCACGTCGACGAGCAGGGGCGCGTCCGGCGCCGCTATCCGCACGACCAGGTCGCCACGCCGTACGAGCGCTTCCGCCGCATCGACGGCGCGGAGCGCTTCCTCAAGCCCGGCGTCGCCTTCGCGGACCTCGACCGCGCCGCCCACGCCGCCAGCGACCTCGCCGCCCTGCGCGAAGTGAACCTCGCCCGCGCGGAGCTGTTCCGGACGATCGGACTCGCGTCCGACGCACAGCCGGCGGCTTGAGGCCCGTCGGGAATGCGGCCGGGAACGCCGCGGGATCCGCCGTGTCAACCCGCTGCGCGGGTCCTCCGCTTCGCTCCGGCCCTTCGGGTGACACGCCGGATCCCGCGTCGTGGAGGTTGGCGACGACCGGAAGGGTACTTCCGGTCGTCACTGACCGGCCGGTTCACGCAGTCCACCCCCGCGTCTCGACGTTGACCGCGACCCCGGTTCCCGGCAACGTTCCCCTACCGCAGACACAGTGATCCCGACCAACCCGGCACGACTCACGAACGCCCTCTTTCAGGCTCATCTCCGTATTGGAATGGACTGCGCGCGACGTCACCCGGTTCCTCCGGGCACAACGTAGCGCGTCGGGTCGGGGAGGCCGGCTGCAGCGAACCCAGCGCGGCGCAGCCGGCAGCTATCGCACCGACCGCAGGCCTCGCCGCTCGGCGTTGGCTGATAGCAGGACACCGTCTCGGCGTAGTCGACGCCGAGTTGGACGCCGCGCTTGATGATCTCGGACTTGCCCAGTTCGATGAGCGGCGCGTGGATCTCGAAGCGCCCTCCTTCGCTGCCGACCCGCGTCGCCACGTTGGCGAGTTCACCGAAAGCCGCGATGAATTCCGGGCGGCAGTCGGGATAGCCGGAGTAGTCCACGGCATTGACGCCGATGAAAATGTCGCGGGCGTCCAGGGCTTCCGCCCAAGCAAGCGCTAACGCCAGGAACACCGAGTTGCGGGCCGGGACGTAGGTGATAGGGATGCCGGGCGTTGGGGCGTCGGGCACGGCCAAGGCGTGATCGGTCAGGGCCGATCCGCCGAACGCCGCGAGGTCGATGCGCATCGTGCGGTGCTGCACCGCCCCGACGCTCGCAACAACGCGAGCCGCGGCCTCGATCTCGACGCGGTGGCGTTGGCCGTATTCGAACGACAGGGCGTAGCACGCATAGCCCCGGTGGTTGGCGATTGCCAGCACGGTCGCGGAATCCAAGCCGCCGGAAACCAGCACCACGGCCTTGCGCGCGGCCGCGTCATCGACCTGGCTCATCGTTCCAAAGCACCTTGTGCAGTTGGATCTGCAAGCGTACGTCGAGGCCGTCGGCGAGTATCCAGGCCGCGAGGTCGCGCGGCTCCACTTGGCCCCAGGCCGGCGAGAACAGCACATCGCCAACCAAGCGGGTCAGGTCGTACTCGGCACAGCACGCCTTCGCCCACTCGTAGTCGGCGCGGTCGCAGATGACGAACTTGACCTGGTCATCCGCACCGAGGTGCGCCACGTTCTCGAAGTGGTTGCGCGCGGCCTCGCCGGAGCCCGGGGTCTTGAAATCCACGACCTTCGAGACCCGGGCATCGACCGCGGCGACGTCCAACGCGCCACTGGTTTCCAGCGATACCGCGAAGCCGTCGTCGCACAGCGTGGTCATGAGCCCGTGAACGTTGGGTTGCGCGAGTGGCTCACCGCCCGTGATCGTCACGAAGCGGGTCGGATGGGTATGGACCTCGGCCCGGATGGCCTCCAGCGACATCATCCTGCCGCCCGAGAACGCGTACGCCGTGTCGCAATAGCCGCAGCGCAGCGGGCACCCGGTGAGGCGCACGAACGTCGTCGGCCGACCCACGGTACGGGCCTCGCCTTGCAGGGAGAAGAACAACTCGGTGATGCGGAGGGAAGCCCCGACCGCTAGGCGTTGGCCGGTCAACGCAACTCCGCCGCGTACGACCGCGCCAATCCAGCCTGGGCCGAACCCGGGTACTCGTCCGTGACACGGTCGAGGTACTGAAGCGCACGGACGTTGTCGCCCAGCCGGTGATAGGTGACCCCGAGCTTGTAAAGAGAGTCCGGCATCTTGGCGTGGTCGGCGTAGAGATTGGTGACCTGGGCAAACGCTTGGCGGGCCTCTTCGAGCACGTCCATGGCCAAGTACAGTTCGCCGGTCCAGTAATACGCGTTAGGCGTGAATTCGCCGTCCGGGTGATCCTGGATCACCGCTTCGAACAGCGTCAGTGCCCGTTGGTATTGGGTCGCGCGTTCCGAGGGCGGCAACCGGCGCCCCTCGGCCATGACAGCGTAGGCCCGGTTGTAGGCTTCGCCTTGGACGGAGACAGCACCGGGCAACGTTGTTGAAGCGCCTCCACCTGGCCCGTCGGGTCCGTCTTCACCCGGCGGCTGTGCCGCGTCCGGTCGCAGCGCGAGAAGACGTTGGTCGAGTTCGATGTAGCGCTCGCGTTGCTCGCGCACCAAGCGCTCGATCCGGTAGTTCTGCTCCTCCACGATACCTTGGAGGCGGCGGACCTCGTCCTGGAGGATCTGCAACTGGTAGAAAAGCGGCCCGATGCCGGCGGCGCGGTCGGCGGCGCTCTCCTCGGGATCGGCCTGGCTCGTCGCGCCCGGTGGCTGCCGGGGTCGCGCCTCTTCGACGGGCGCGGCGGCCGCGACGACCAAGACCGCCGCGACAACCGCGCTGATTCGGACACTGTACATGCGCCTACCCTGTCGACCTGCTATCGGTACGGTGGCCTCTTGGCACACCGGTCCATGGTTCACGGCGCTTTGATCGGGTTGCGGTACAGACCCCCATTAGGGTGGTCGGGACCACCCTTAGCGGCGGTAGATCATCTCCGCACGACGGTTCTTCGCGTATGCGCTCTCGGTGTTCCCCGAATCCACGGGGCGCTCCTCGCCGAAGCTGACGATCTCGATCTGGCTCGACCGGACGCCTGCGGAGGCTAAGTATTGCTGCACGGCTTGCGCGCGGCGCTCGCCCAAGGCGAGGTTGTATTCGCGCGTGCCGCGTTCGTCGCAGTGGCCTTCGATCAGTATGCTGCGGTTGCGGAAGTCGCGCAGGTACTCGGCATGCATCGCGAGAACGCGCAGATCCCGCTCGGACAGCCGCGCCTGATCGAAGTCGAAGTAGAACGTACGACCAAGCGGGCGGCCGGTGGCGACATCGACCGGGTTGCCTTCGCGGTCCACTCGCGGCGGCTCGGCTGGCTCGGGCGGTGCCGTTATCTCCTCGATCACGGGCTCTTCGATTGGCTCGACCTCTTCGACTTCCGGCGTTTGCTTGCACGCCGCGAGAACCGCGCCGGCCAAAATCGCCACAATCAAGGTGCGGTACGCTGGACGCATTGTCTTAATCTCCTTTCCCCATTCGCATTTTCAGCATTTCGTTTTGCCGGAACAGTTCGCACCCTGACCTACCGGGCAGTTACAGCGCGGGATGCAAGCGTCTGCGCATCGACTGTCATGAACGGCGACCACGCTGGCTCCCGGACATCGCCCAACCCTGACGGCAGGTTGTACTTGACGCGACTATCGACCGATACCACGGCGAGTATACCCCGGCCCCGGAGCCGGGTGGCGTAAATCATCATCATGCCGTTCGGCGCAAGCGACGGCGATTCGTCCAGCGATGTCTCGGTCAGCACCCGTACGACATCGCGTTCCAGGTCCTGCCAGGCGATGTGGTAGACGCCGTTCCTACGGTGTACGTAGACGAGGTGGCGGCCGTCCGGCAAGAGCCGCGCCCGGGCGTTGTAGTCGCCCTGGAAGGTCAGCCGATCAGGCAACGACGTCGCCAGCTCGATGCGGTAGATCTGCGGCTGACCGGCCCGGTCGGAGGTGAAGATCAGGCTCTTGCCTTCCGGTCCCCAGCCGGGCTCGGTGTCGATGGCCGACGGCCGGCGGGTGATGCGGCGCAGTTCGTCGGTGACCAGGTCCTTAACGTAGATTTCCGAATTGCCGTCGCGCGACAACGCCATGGCCAACTTGGTGCCGTCCGGCGAGAACACGGGCGCGCCGTTGATGCCGGGGTATTCCGCAACCCTCCGACGTACGCCGGTGCTCAACTCCTGCACGACGATGGTCGACCGCCCGGTCTCGAACGATACGTAGGCGAGCCGGAGACCATCGGGCGACCAGCTTGGCGACAGGATCGGCTGGCTTGATCGATACACGACGCGCTCACGCTCGCCGTCGGCGTCGGCGATGGTCAACTCGTAGCTGGCATCGGGCGCGTTCGGGTTCCGCGCCAGGACGTAGGCGATCTTGGTGGCGAAGGCACCACGTACGCCGGTGATCTCTTCGTAGATTTCGTCGGCGATCCAGTGCGCCACATCCCGAAGCTGCGGCCCCGGCGCGGTCCAGGTCGTGGACCGGACCTCCCGCTCCGAGGCGACTTCGAACAGGCGGTAGGTCACCGCAATCCGCGCGTCGGGGAGGATCTCGGCGCGGCCAATGACCACGTAGTCCATGCCGAGGATTCGCCAATCCCGGAAGTACACCTCGTCCGGGACGGTCGGCAGGGAGAGCATGTTGTCGCTCGACAGGGTGTCGAACTGACCGCTGCGGACGAGGTCGAAGGACACGATCCCGGCCAGGTCGAGCGGCGCGACCGGCCCGGGCTGATCGCGCAACGGTGGCCCGCCGAACGGCACCACGGCGATCTTGGTCGGGCTGTCCCAACCCTCGGAAATGACGATCTCGATGGCGCGCGCGCTTAAGCCCGCAGCCAGCACGAGCCCGATTGCGATCGCCCTAATGAGTCCTTTCATAGCTGCCGCCGCCGTCCCTTACAAGCCTGCTAGCACTCCTGCTGCGCCGAAAACGCGCAAGCGTTCCTGCACGCCCCCTTCGGGGGCGTGTCAGCGCAACAGATCCTGCGGGTTGAATAGTAACGTGAAACGGCGGAAATGAGCCTCGAAGACATCGTGATCGGGTGGCATCTCGAAAGGGCTGGCCTTGCGGATGGCGATCTCCGCGGACCGGTCGAAGGCGGCGTTCCCGCTCGTCTCCAGCAGCGTTACGCCCAGCAGTTCGCCGGAAGGCACCAGTTCGACGCGGAACCGCGCCTTCATGTCGTTCCGGGCACTCGGCGGTCGCGACCACTGTAGGACGATCGCCCGGTTGATCGCATCCATATAGGTCATGGTCTGGGTGTCGGCGGTCGCCTCGGCCAAGTCGGCGGCCTCGGTCTCGAAGGCCTGCGCCGTCGACTGTTCCGCCAGTTCGCGCAGACGGCGTTGGCGGTCGGCTTCTTCCTGCGCACGACGCTCGATCTCCGGATCCGGTTTCGGCGGGGGCTCAGGCTTCGGTTCGGGCTTGACGGGCTCCGGATCACGCTCGACCGGCGGTGGGACGGGATCCGGCTTCGCTGATGGCAGCGGCGGCCTCGCCGCGGGCTTCTCCATCACCAGGATGCTCGCCTCGATGATGCGCGGCTGCACCATGCGCGGCATGTCGTCGCCCTCGGGCTGCCAGCCTCGCATCAGGGCCGCGGCAACGCCGGCGTGCAACAGCAGTGCGAGCAGCAGCGGTCCGGCGTACTCGCGCAGGGCGCTCACAGGTCCTCCACGGGCTCCGTGACCAGGCCGACGCTCTCGGCGCCGGCACGCTGCAGGACGGTCATCACCTCGATCACCTCGCCGTAGGCGATGGCCTTGTCGGCGCGCACGTAGACGGCGATGTCCGGGCGCGCATCGATGATCTTGCCCGCCTGGTCGGCAAGCGAGTAGATCGTCGCCCGGGTGCCCTCCTCGCCGGCGCGCGGCATGCCGGTGTTGACGAAGATCCGCCCCTCGCCGTCCACGGTAATCACCAACGGGTCGTCCTGCTCGTTGGACAGCGGCTTGGAGTCGGTGTTCGGCAAGTCGATCTCGACGCCCTGCATCATGAGCGGCGCAGTGGCCATGAAGATCACCAGCAGCACGAGCATGACGTCGATGTAGGGCACGACGTTGATCTCGGACATCGGCCTGCGACGGGTTGCCATGGTGCGTGCGACCTATCCCGTGCTGGCGTGCGCAACGCGGTGCAGGATCGATGCCAGTTCGTCGGCGAACGCCTCGTAGCGCTTCATCATGCCCTCGACACGGGACGCGAAGCGGTTATAGCCGATCACCGCCGGGATGGCCGCGAACAAGCCCATGGCGGTCGCGATCAAGGCCTCGGAAATACCCGGCGCGACCGCGGCCAAGGTGGCCTGGGTCATGTTCGCAAGGCTCCGGAACGAGTTCATGATGCCCCACACGGTGCCGAACAGGCCGACGTACGGGCTCGTGGAACCGACGGTTGCCAGGAACGGCAGGTGGCGCCCCAACCGCTCCTCTTCGCGCGTCAGGGCCACCCGCATGGCGCGCTGCACGTTCTGCATGACCGCATCCGGGTCGGTGTCAGCCTGGCCGGCTAAGCGTCCGTATTCGCCGAATCCGGCCACGAACACCGACTCGATGCCGGTCAGGGTGTCCTCCTGGCCATCGAGTTCGGCCTTCAGTTCGTTGAGGTCGATGCCGCTCCAGAACTCGTCCTCGAAGTCGTCGATCTCGCGCTGCACGCGGTTCAAGGCGAACCAGCGTTGGAAGATCAGCGCCCAGGACACCACCGACGCCACCGCCAGCAGCAGCATGACGGCCTGCACCAGCGGGCTCGCGCCGCGGATCAGGTCGAGGATCGAGATCGGGTCGGTCATTGCAATTCCAGCTCCGCTTGTGCGCCGTCGTCGCGCTTAGGCAGCAGCCCGAGGTGGCGATAGGTCGACTCCGTCGCCACCCGCCCGCGCGGTGTGCGCATCAGGAATCCCTCCTGGATGAGGAACGGCTCGATCACGTCTTCGATGGTGTCGCGCTCCTCGCTGATCGCCGCCGCGAGCGAGTCGATGCCGACGGGGCCGCCGTCGAACTTGCCGACGATGGTGTCGAGGACGCGCCGGTCCATGCCGTCGAGACCCCGGTCGTCCACTTCGAGCATGGCGAGCGCCGCGGCCGCCGTCCGCTCCGTGACACGCCCGTCGGCCTTGACCTCGGCGTAGTCGCGCACGCGGCGCAGCAGGCGGTTGGCCACCCGCGGCGTGCCCCGCGAGCGGCGGGCGACCTCCCGCGCGCCAGCTTCGACAACCGGGATGGCGAGCTTGCCGGCAGACACCGTGACGATCTCGGCCAACTCCTCGATGTTGTAGAACTCCAGGCGCTGCACGATGCCGAAGCGGTCGCGCAGCGGCGAGGTCAGGAGCCCTGCGCGCGTGGTCGCGCCAACCAGCGTGAAGCGGTTGAGTTCGAGCTTGATCGACTTGGCTGCCGGGCCGTCGCCGAGCAGGAGATCGAGCTTGCCGTCCTCCATGGCCGGGTAGAGGATCTCCTCGACCGCCGGCAGCAGGCGGTGGATCTCGTCGATGAACAACACGTCGCCCGTGTCGAGATTGGTGAGCTGGGCCGCGAGGTCGCCGCGCTTTTCGAGGACCGGTCCGGACGTCGCCTTGAGGGCGACGCCCATCTCGTTGGCGACGATGTGGGCAAGCGTCGTCTTGCCGAGGCCAGGCGGGCCGAAGATCAGCGTGTGGTCGAGGGAGTCGCCGCGCCGCCGTGCGGCTTCGATGAACAACGCCATTTGCTCCTTGACCGCGCGTTGACCGACGTACTCGGCGAGTCGCGTCGGCCGCAGCGCTCGATCGAAGGGGCCATCGTCGCCGCCGCCCGATGCCCCGGTGATGCGATCGGGCTCCACGCTCATGCGGCCATCCTTTTCAACGCATGGCGGACGAGATCCTCGACCTCGGCGCCCGGACCGGTTTCGTCGAGGACGGCGCGGACGACGTCGGTGGCTTCGCGGTCCCGATAGCCGAGCCCGATCAGCAGTTGCACCGCATCGGCGGCGGCCTCACTGCCGGCGGCCAACCGCGGGCCTGCGGCGAAGACCGGGATCTTGTCGCGCAGTTCCATGGCGAGCCGTGCCGCCGTCTTCTTGCCGATTCCCGGGACGCGCGTCAGCATGCCGATGTCGCCGTCGGCGATCGCGGCGCTGAACTGTTCCGGGGACACGCCGGAGAGCAAGGTGATCGCAAGCTTCGGACCGACCCCGGACACCTTGATCAGCGACCGGAAGAGATCGCGTTCGGCGGCGTTGGCGAATCCGAACAGCGCCTGGCCGTCCTCGCGCGAGACGAGATGCGTGAAGAGTTCGACGGTGCCCTCGGCGGCTGCCAACGTAGCAGCCGCACCGGTCGTGATTTCCGCTTCGTAGCCGACGCCGCCGACGTCGATGACGGCGACAGACTCGTGCAGTTCCAGCACGCTGCCACGCAGTCGGCTAATCACTTCCTACACCTGCCTTCCTTTGCAGTTCCGCGAGTATTGACGTGGCAGATGGCGACTGCAAGGGCGTCCGCGGCGTCCGCCCCGGGTTCGGCGTCGAGGCCGAGAATCGCGCGCACCATGTACTGCACCTGCGACTTGCTGGCCCGCCCGCTGCCAACCACCGCGAGCTTGACCGAGCGCGGTGCATACTCGTGCACCTCGAGCGTTGCCGCGACCGCGGCGGCGATCGCCACACCACGCGCCTGGCCGAGCTTGAGCGCGGACTGGGCGTTGCGGGCGAAGAACACCTCTTCGATGGCGAGCGCCGTCGGCGCGTGCTCGGCGATGACATCGGCGACGCCACTGTAGATGTCCGCCAGGCGGCTCGTAAACGGACCCTTTGACGTGGTGACGGCGCCGCTCGCCACGTAGCGCGCGGCGCCGGCTGTCGCGTCGATGATGCCGTAGCCTGTGATCCGCGAACCCGGATCGATGCCGAGCACGCGCTCGGGCACGTTAGCCAAGTGCCCCCGCCGGGAACTCCGCATTGGAGTAGACGTTCTGCACGTCGTCGAGATCGTCGAGGGCGTCGATCAGCCGCAGGACCTTCTCCGCCGTCGCCTCGTCGCATGGGCTGGTCGTGGCGGGAACCATGGCCACCTCGGCGTGCTCCGGCTCGAGGCCGACCTCCTTCAAGGCGTCGACCACCGCGCTCAAGCTCTCCGGCGGTGTGACCACGGACAGGAAGTCGCCGTCGTCTTCGATGTCGTCCGCGCCCGCATCGAGCGCGGCATCGAGCACCGTCTCCTCGTCGGCCCCGGGGGGCATGCTGACGACGCCTTGCTTGTGGAAAAGGTAGGCGACCGAACCACCGGTGCCGAGGTTGCCGCCGTGCTTGCTGAACGCGTGTCGCACCTCCGCCACGGTCCGGTTGCGGTTGTCGGTCATCACCTCGACGAGGACCGCCACGCCACCGGGCGCGTAACCTTCGTAGACCAGTTCCTCGACATCGCCGCCTTCGAGGCCGCCGGCACCGCGGGCGATGGCACGGTTCATGGTGTCCCGGGGCATGTTCACCGAAAGCGCGTTGTCGACGGCGACGCGCAATCGCGGATTGTCCGCCGGGTCACCCCCGCCGAGGCGGGCCGCGACGGTCAGCTCACGGATGACCTTCGTCCAGACCTTCGCGCGCTTGGCATCCTGACGTGCCTTGCGGTGCTTGATGTTCGCCCATTTCGAATGACCGGCCATGTCGCCTCTTCCCGCTACGCAAACCCGTGCGGCACAACACCTCGCAACCGGAGTTTAAGCGCTCTCGGCAGGGCTTTGCCGTCTGCGCAGATGCAGTTCGCGCAACTGATGTTCGTCGACGTGGCTCGGTGCCGCGGTCATCAGGCACGAGGCGGACTGGGTTTTCGGAAACGCGACCACGTCGCGGATGTTGTCGGAGCCGATGAGCGACATCATCATCCGGTCGAAGCCGAACGCGATCCCGCCGTGCGGCGGACAGCCGAGTTTCAGCGCGTCGAGCAGGAAGCCGAACTTGGCCTGACCCTCCTGGCCCATGTTGAGCAAGTCGAAGACCGCCTGCTGCATGACCGGATCGTGAATCCGGATCGAGCCGCCACCAACCTCGCTGCCATTGAGTACGAAGTCGTACGCCCGAGCCGTCGCCGAATGCGGATCCGCAACCAGTTCCGCGGTCGTGCACGCCGGCTGCGTGAACGGATGGTGCTCCGGGATCAAGGTCTCCCGGCCTTGTTCGAACATCGGGAACTCGGTGACCCACAGCGGTGCCCAGCGGTCCTCGAACAGCCCGAGTTCGGAGGCGAGTTCGTCGCGGAACGCGCCCATCGCCGCACATACCGTCCGCGCATTGTCGGCACCGAAAAAGACGATGTCGCCGGTCTTGGCTTGCACCCGGTCAAGCACGGCCGCCACGGTCTCGGCGTCAAGGAACTTGAGAATCGGCGACTGCAGCCCGTCCATGCCCGCGGCGAGGTCGTTCACCTTGATGTAGGCGAGCCCCTTGGCGCCGTAACGGCCGACGAAGCCGATGTAGTCGTCGAGCTGGCGCCGCGTGAGCTGATCGTTCGCGCCGGGACCGTTGAGCGCGACGACGCGGCCGCCCACATCGTTGGCGGGAGCGCTGAAGACCTTGAAGCCCGAGTCCGCGACCAAGTCGGCGATGTCGACCAGCTCGAGGGGGTTGCGCAAGTCCGGGGCATCCGTGCCGAAACGCATGAGCGCCTCGGCGTGGGTGATGACGGGAAAGTCCGGCAACTCGACACCGCCCACAGTGCTGAACACCGACTTGACCAGCCGCTCCGCCAACTTCATGACGTCGGCTTCGTCGACAAACGACGCCTCGATGTCGATCTGGGTGAATTCGGGCTGGCGGTCGGCGCGCAAGTCCTCGTCGCGGTAGCAGCGCGCGATCTGGTAGTACTTGTCCACCGACGCCATCATCAGGAGCTGCTTGAACAACTGCGGCGACTGCGGAAGCGCGAAGAACTGGCCGGGATGCGTGCGGCTCGGTACGAGGTAGTCGCGTGCTCCCTCCGGGGTCGTGCGGGTCAAGGTCGGGGTCTCGATGTCCCAGTAGCCTTCGGCCTCAAGGAACCGGCGGACTGCGCTCGTCGCGCGGGCGCGCAGGTGCAGGCGCTCGAGCATTTCGGGTCGACGCAGGTCCAGGAACCGGTACTTGAGCCGGACGTCCTCGCCGGCATCCGAGTACTCGTCAAGCTGGATCGGTGGCGTGGCCGAGGCATTGAGCACCTCGAGCGCGCTACCGAGCACCTCCACCTCGCCGGTGGGCATGTCCGGGTTGACGGTGCCCTCGGGGCGCGGCCGGACGCGCCCTGCGATCTTCAAGACGTACTCGTTGCGGACCCGGTCGGCGATCTCGAAGCTCTCCGGCGTATCGGGATCGTAGACCACCTGCACGATGCCGGTGCGGTCACGAACGTCCAAGAAAATGACGCCGCCGTGGTCGCGGCGACGATGTACCCAGCCGGTCAGCTCTACGCAGTCGCCAAGGTTCTCTGCGGTCAGGTCACCGCAATAGTGGGTACGCATGTCGGCGCTCACGCACCGGCCGTCGTTGCCGTCTTGTCGTTGTTCGCTGCCTTCGAAGCCGAGTCGCCGGCCTTGCCCGCATCCGCTGCCTTCCTTGACGGGCCTTCGCTGCTGTCTTGCCCGTTGTCCTTCCCATTGCTCTCGCCCGATCCGGAGAGGTTCTTCTTGTTGCCGGTCTTGAAGTCGGTTTCGTACCAGCCACCGCCCTTGAGGCGGAATACCGGGGCCGAGAGGAGCTTCTTCAGAGCGGACGCACCGCAGGCCGGGCAGTCCTTGAGCGGCTCCTCGCTGGCACGCTGGATGGTCTCGAACCGATGCTCACAAGCGCCGCAGGCGTACTCGTAGATGGGCACGGTGCCTAACTCCCGTGTGTCGAACGGCGGCGAAGCATAATGAAAAACACTGCCAAAGACACGCGGCGTAGGCCCACATGCGGACGTGGGCGGCCGCGGGCAGTCAAGCCGCGTTGCTCATTTCCAGGCGTTGCTTGACGGTTTCGATCGGGTTCTTGTAGTCCACCGTGCCCAGGCCGACGTTGGTCAGCTTGTAGCCGATCAGCGCCTGCAGTTTCTCCGGCATCTGAACCACGACCTCGGGCGGTACGCCGATGAACTGGTTCTCGCGCTGCTTCAGCCAGGCCAGGTTGAAGTTGACGTTGATGGAGCGCCGATAGGCGCTCGTCGTCGAGTTGCCGCCGCCCCGATGCCACAGCGCGCCCTCCCAGAGGAGCAATCCGCCGAGCGGCATCTCCACGCTGACGGTCGGGACATCGGGGTCTACGCGGTCGGTTCGGCGATGGCTCCCGGGGACGACCTCGGTGGCCCCGTTCTCGACCGTGAAGGGGTCGAGGGCGATGAGCGTGTTGACGATCAATGGCGGATGCGGGCGAGGAATCGGGTAGTGGCCGTCGTCCTGGTGCATGCGCTGGCGGCGATCGCCCGGCCCAGGGCGCATGGCGGCGACCCCGGACACCTGGAAGTCCGGGCCAAGCACGGCCCCAATGAGGTCAAGCAAGCGATCATCGACGAGGATCTCGTCGACCGCCCGGGTCTTGGCGAGCAGGTTGTGCGTGTGGATCGTCTGCTGGCCGTGGTCGTCCGTCATACGGCTGCCCACGGCGTCGAAAACCGGCGCAAGGCCGACGCGCAGCCGCTCGGTCGTCTCGTCGTCGAGAAAGTCCGGCACGACCGCGTAACCGTCCTCCCGTATGCGCCGCACCACGCCGTCGATGTCCAAGACCACCTTCCGATCCACTCGCTCTTACGTTTTCGCGCGGCAGCGTAGCAGAGCGCCGGGCACTCTTGAAGAGCGGCGCGGGCGGAGACGACCTTCGACGTCGCGGATCGTGGCATCGCCGGAGCGATTGGGCTATATAGGGGCATCCACACACGGAGGAATCGAATGGCACGGAAAGCCGCCCCCAAGGCCAAAAAGGTCACCGCCCTGCGCAACAAGATGACCAAGGCCGCCATGCTGACGCACATAGCCCAGGAAACCGGACTCACCCGCGTCGAGGTGGCGTCGGTCATGTCCGAACTCGAAATCCTGATCGAGCGCCACATCAAGAAGCGCGCGGTCGGCGAGTTCAGCTTGCCGGGCCTGTTGAAGATCCGGTCCGTCAAGCGCCCGGCCACCAAGCAGCGCACGGGCCGAAACCCCGCCACCGGTGAAGAGATCGTCGTCCCGGCCAAGCCCGCCACCACGCGCGTGCGGATCACGGCGCTCAAACGCCTGAAGGAGATGGCGCTCTAGGCGCCGCCGGAGCCTCGTCGCCAACAGTGAGATTCACCGACCTCTTGATCCCGACGCTCCGGGACGCGCCAGCCGACGCCGAGATCGCGAGCCACATCCTGCTGACGCGGGGCGGCTTCATCCGCCGCCTCGCGTCCGGCTCCTACAACTGGCTGCCCCTGGGCCTGCGCGTATTGCGCAAGGTCGAAGCGATCGTGCGCGAGGAACTCGACCGCGCCGGTGCCCAGGAGATCCTCATGCCGGTCGTGCAGCCGGCCGAGCCGTGGCAGCGCAGCGGGCGCTGGGACGTCATGGGCCCGGAGATGCTGCGCCTCAAGGATCGCCACGACCGGGACTACTGCCTGAGCCCTACCCAGGAGGAGGTCGTCACCGAACTGTTCGGTGGCACGGTGCGCAGCTATCGGCAGATGCCGCGCAACCTCTACCACATCCAGACCAAGTTCCGCGATGAGATCCGGCCCCGCTTCGGCCTGATGCGGGCCCGGGAATTCATCATGAAGGACGGCTATTCGTTCCACATGGACGAGGCGTCCTTCGAGGAGACCTATGCCGCCATGCACGGCTGCTACTCGGCCATCCTTGAGCGCATCGGTCTGGAATTCCGCGCGGTGGAGGCGGACCCCGGCGCGATGGGTGACGGTGACTCACACGAATTCCACGTACTCGCCGACACCGGCGAGGACCACCTGGCCTACAGCCCCGCGAGCGACTACGCGGCGAATGTCGAGCGGGCCGCCGCGCTGCCCTTGGAAGACGACGCGCCAGTCGGGAGCTTGAGCCGGGTCGCAACGCCCGAGGCGCGCACGATCGTGGACGTGGCGGACACCTTAAGCGTCGAGACTCGACGTTGCGTCAAGACGTTGATCGTCCATGGCGACGACGGCACGGACGAACAACCCGCACTCGTCGCGCTGGTGCTGCGCGGCGACCATCAACTGAACGAAGCCAAGGCCGCGCGGGCGCCCGGCGTCAAGCGGCCCTTGACGTTCGCCACCGATGCCGAAATCGAGGGGGCGCTCGGCGTCCAAACGGGCTCGATCGGTCCGGTCGGGCTGACGATCCCGCTCCTGGTGGACGGCAGCGCCGCAACGCTCCAGAGCTTCGTCTGCGGTGCCAACGCGGACGGCTACCACTACACCGGTGCCAACTGGGCCCGCGATGTCGGCGAAACGATACCGAGCGCCGACATTCGCAACGTCGAGGAGGGGGACGCGGCGGTGGACGGCAGCGGCCCGTTGCGGTTCATGCGCGGCATCGAGGTCGGCCACATCTTCAAGCTCGGCACCAAGTACACGGACTCGCTGAACGTGGCGATCCAGGACGCGAGGGGCGCCGAGGTACCGCCGGTGATGGGCTGCTACGGCTTCGGCGTTTCGCGCTGTGTCGCGGCGGTCGTCGAACAGTGCCACGATGCCGACGGCATCGTCTGGCCAGATGCGATCGCGCCATTCGATGTCCACATTGTCGCTGTGAACAACACCAAGTCGGCGCAGGTCCGTGAGACCGCAGAGGCCCTGCACCAGGCGCTTGCGGACGAGGGCTTCGACGTACTGCTCGACGACCGCGACGAACGTCCGGGCGTGAAGTTCGCGGATGCGGACTTAGTCGGCATCCCGCACCGCATCACGGTGGGCGATCGTGGATTGCGGGACGGCGTCGTGGAATACCGCCGACGAGCCGAACCCGAGGTGCAACGTGTTCCCACGGCCGAGATGACCCAAGTTCTCCGCCGACGGTCGAAGCGCTAGCCGCCCGGTTCCGCCGGTAATGTAATCCGGAACGATGCGCCCCGATTCGACGCCGACAGTTCGATGTCGCCGCCGGCATGCCGGATCAACGAACGGCTGATCGGCAAGCCCAATCCAGTACCGCCAGCATCGCGGCGCGTCGTGAAGAAGGGCTCGAAGATGCGTCCCCGATTCCCTGGAGAAACACCCGGACCGTCGTCCGAAACATCGACCAGCACGCGCTCGCCCACGACCGACGCGCACAACTCCACGGACTTGGCACCACCCTCGACCGCATTGTCAACGAGGTTCTGCAAAACAGCCTCGAGCGAGGCACGGGCCATGCGCACAGGCGCGGCCGGCATGTCGGTCGCGACGCGCAACTCCGGCCTGCCGAGTGCTCTGGCCACGTCCGTCACGTCGATCACCTCGTCGCTCGGGCGGGCCATGTCCGCGTCGGCCAGTTCCAGCAAGCGCAAGGTCAGCCGTTCAAGCCGCTCGATGTCCACGTCGAGGTTGGCGAGAAAACCACGAGTCTCCTCCCTGCTCATGGAGTCGATGTGCTCGCGCAGGAGTTCGACCGCCCCCCGCATCGCCGCGATTGGCGTCTTGAACTCGTGATTGACATGGCGGGCGAAGTCCCGGACATACCGGGCGCGCTCTTGCAGGCTCTCGGCCATCGCCTGAACGCTCGCGGCCAACTCCGCCAACTCGATGACGCGGTAGGGTCGCCCGCCATCGAACCGGTCGGTCTCTTGGCTGGCGAGTCGTCCCGCGGCGCGGCGTAGGCGGCGAATCGGCAGCACGAGTGTCCGCGCCGCCACCAGGGCGATTCCAACCACGACCGCTGCCACCAACGTTGCAGCCTGCGCCAGGAGCCAATACTTGCCCGAGAGCGCGCCGAGTATGGTGGACGGCGAGCGCGAAACCAGCACGCCGCCGACCAGTCGCCCATCGACGACGATGGGGCTCGCCACGTGCACGCGGATCGCGGTGTTGCGGCTGATCGCCGCAATCGGCGCAGTTTCAACGGCGACGCGCCTCAAGCGACTCGTGGGGCGCCCGGTTAGCGCGACGCCGACCTCGACGTTGTGGGCCAACGATAGGCCAACGTCGTCCTCCGTCGTTGCGACGACAACGCCATTGGCATCGAATATCCGCAACGTCGCGCCGGTCGCCGCGGACGCGTCCCGCAGTACACCGCCGAGCGTTGTCCCCACGCGCCGCGCGACGGGATCCGCTCCTTCGGCCAAGCGTGCTGGGGCGAAGGGGGGCAGCAGTTCGGACACGGCCAAGTCCAGCGTTGCGGTCTGCGTCGGCTGTTCGTCACCAGCCGCCAAGCCGGAACCGGCGTCGACGCGCCCGACCTCACGCGAGTACGCGGACCGATAGATTGCCACCGTGAACGCGGACTGGGCGACCAGCGATCCTTCCGTCTGGCGGATGAGGACGCTCTCGTAGATGCGCAGCAGTTGAAGACTGGCAACGGGCAGGACGAGGACCGACAGGCTCAGGGTCAGCAGCACCGTGCGCAGTCGCAGGCGCAACCTAGGACGCGCGCGCGCAACGCCGGGCTTGGCGGATTCCCCATCCATGTCCGACTTATATCACCCCTCCGGTGGCCCTTCCCTCGTCATTCCGACCAGGAAGCGGCTGAGGAGGCCGCGCACCACCCGTTGTCCAATGAGAAAGTGATGGTGAAACCGACCGATCCGTGAAGCGACCGGTGTCGGGTGTCCAAATGGCGATGGCGGGGATGATTGAGCGACCTTCGCTGGCGGTCAAGGGGGGGTGGGCCGGCGTCGGGGAACGGAAGGCGTGGGCTGTGCGACGGACGTCGGCGGCGGGTCAAGGGCGAACGCGACGCGGGCACGGCGGCGGGGCCTTCGGGACGTGCGCATCGGAGCGGGGCGGCGGATCGAGGCACGGCGTCGAGGCGTCGCGGTCGGCGCAGCGGACCCTTGACGCGCCTCTTGGGAAGTACCCTGTCGGGCAGGGATCGGCGGTCGCCGCGGCTGATCGGAGACGGGCGCAGGACACCCGACACGCCTTCGCGGCGCGCACCCGACCGCCGAACCCTGCCTCCCGGCGAGGGCGGGGGTCCGGGGGCTGGCCCCCGGTTGCCGAACCAAAGCACGGCGGCGCGTTCCTCATCCGGCCGCCGGCGCCATGCCGTCGGCGATGAGCCGGAACAGCGCGCGGCGTTCGGCCTGCACGCGGCGCGCGGCCTCGACGTCGGTCTCCGCGGTGGCGGCGGCGTCGAGCAGCGCGAGGTCGACGCCGGGCTTGAGGTGGTCTTCGGCGCCGGGGAGCGAGCGGAACCTGGCGTAGGGGGTCATGACGTCGCGGGCGAGGTACTTGCGGCGGATCCTGCCGGCGGCGTCGCGGTACTCGGTGGCGAACAGGCAGGGGCGGTGGAAGTTGAGGAACGGCGACAGCGTGCCCTGCGCGAAGCGGTTGACGTCGCCGGCGAAGCGCCGCGGGATGTGGTCGTGGCCGAACCAGCGGCGCACGACGTGGGCGTTCTTGCCCTCCACGAGGGCGTTGTCGTTGGAGGTGCGGGGGCGGGACTTGGTGAACCGCTCCACGCGCAGCTTGTCGAGCAGCTTCGCGACGCGGTGGTTGATGTACTCGCTGCCGTTGTCGGCGTGGAAGCCGAGGATGCGGAACGGGAACGACAGCAGCAGGCCTTCGAGGAGCGGCAGCAGGAAGCGCTCCGAGATGGCGGCGGCCGCGCCGACGAGCTCGTACTGGGTGACCTCGTCGACGAGGTTGATCAGGAACAGGCCCTTGACGCCGTCGCGGTCGCCCTGGTGGACCGTGTCGACGCGGACGTGGCCGGGCTTGCCGTCGGGCTCCGGCGCTTGGCGCAGGGCGATCTCGACCGTGGTCGGCCGCGTCCTCGTCCACACCGTGCGCTTCGCGCGGTAGGTCGCGGAGCCGCGCAGGTTGTAGAGGTGGCCGTTGGAGAGCGCCGCCAGGCGCTCGAAGCGGGCGTCCCCGAACACCTCGAACTGGCGGCGCAGAACCTCGCGCGTGGCCAGCCCGGACATCTGCCCGTAGGCCTCGTCGACATCCGCCAGAAGGCGCACGTCGGCCGGCGTGTAGCGGCGGACGAACGGCCGGCCCGGGCCGTCGGCGCGCCGGTCGCGGACCTCCCCCGTGTCGCGCCACTGGCGCACCAGGCGCTCGATCTGCGGACGCGAGATGCCCGTCGCGGCGACGAGGAACGCCAGGACCACGCCCTTGTCGCGCCTGCCGAGGCGCCGGAAGCCGAAGCGCTCAAGCGTGTCCCGGACGAAGCCGTTGGCCTCCTCCCGGTCCCGGGGATGGAAGTCCACCGCTTCGCTGCCTTCGACGAAGGCGCGAAGCTGCTCGATTGTGCGGAGCCGCCGCGTCTGGATGTCCACGATCATCACCGAATGGTGCGCCGGACATCCGCTTCACCATCACTTCACGTTGGAATCGGCTCTTCGCTTCACCATCACTTGTCGTTGGACAGTTCGCACCATGGCGTCCACGCCTGCAATCGGCGGATAATGCGCCGCTTCGCAATTCTTGCCCTACAAGGAAACCAACGTGGCGGACAGGGAGACCATTGCCATTCTCGGCGGCACCGGCGACTTGGGCACCGGGCTCGCGATTCGCTGGGCCAAGGCGGGCTACCGGATCGTGATTGGATCCCGGACGCTGGAAAAGGCTCAAAACGCCGTGGCCAATCTCACGGCGATCAGCCCCGAGACGCCTGCCGATGCCATGGTGAATCCCGACGCCGCGGCGGCCGGGGACATCGTGGTCCTGACCGTCCCGGCCGAACACCAGACCTCCACGTTGGAGACCGTACGGGGCGGCCTGACCGGCAAGATCCTCATCGATGTGACCGTCCCGCTGGTTCCCCCGCGCGTCGGCACGGTGCAGCTACCCCCGGAAGGCAGTGCCGGCAAACGCGCCCAAGACTTCCTCGGCGAGGACGTGATGGTGGTCACCGCGTTCCAGAATGTCGCCGCGCACCTGCTCAAGGAAGACGTCGCGATCGAGTGCGACGTCCTGGTGGCCGGCAACAAGCGCGCCGCCCGCGACAAGGTAATTCAACTCGCGGAGCAGGCCGGCATGCGGGGTTGGCACGCAGGACCCATCGAGAACTCGGCCGCTGCCGAGGCGTTGACTAGCGTCCTGATCCAGATCAACAGACGGCACGAGATCTCGCATTCCGGGCTTCAGATCGTCGGTGAGAGCCCTCAGCCGGGGAGCGCGAGGGGGAACCCCTCGCAAGCAAAGGCCGACTGAGCGCCCGTGAGCGGCTTCTCTGTCGAGCCGATTCGCGGCATCGGGCTCGTCGAGCCCGGCGACGACCTACCGCGAATCCTGCTCGACGCGATCACCGCCTGCGGCTTCGTGCTCGAAGATGGCGACGTGGTGGCCGTCGCGCAGAAGATCGTCTCCAAGGCCGAGGGGCGCCAGGTCGACCTCGCCGGCGTGTCCGCATCGGCGGAGGCCGTCGCCCTGGCCGAAGACACGGAGAAGGACCCGCGCCTGGTGCAACTCATTCTCGACGAGTCCACCACGGTGATGCGCAAGAAGCCGGGCGTGCTCATCGTTCGCCACAAGCTTGGCCTGGTCGGCGCGCACGCCGGCGTTGATCAATCCAACATCGACCACGGCGACGGCAACGCCGCCCTGCTGCTCCCGGAGGCACCCGACGAAAGCGCGCAAGCGCTCCGGGCGGGACTCTGCGATGCGACCGGGCGCAACGTCGGCGTGCTCATCACCGACAGCGCGAACAGACCGTGGCGACTGGGAACGGTGGGGATTGCCATTGGTGCCGCCGGGCTCACCGTTCTCGATGACCGGCGCGGCGGCCACGACCTCTACGGGCGCGAACTCAAAGTCACGTTGGTCAATCGGGCCGACAGCATCGCCGCCGCCGCGACGCTCGCCATGGGCGAGACGACCGAGCGGACGCCGGCCGCACTGGTGCGTGGGTTGCCTGCCAGCGACACGGACGACAACGCTGGCATGATCGTGCGCCCCTTGGAAGACGACTTGTTCCGATGACGGTGCTGGCACTGACCGGCGGCGTCGGCGGCGCCAAGCTCGCGCTTGGGCTGACCCACGTGCTCGACCCGGACGAACTCGTTCTCGTCGTCAACACCGGCGACGATTTCGACCACCTGGGGTTTCACATCTGCCCCGACGTGGACACGCTGACCTACACGTTGGCCGGCGCTGCCAACCCCGAGACCGGCTGGGGGCGCACCAACGAGTCGTGGCACTTCATGGACGCTCTTGCACAACTCGGCGGCGAGACCTGGTTTCGACTGGGTGATCGCGACCTGGCCTTGCACGTCCGCCGACGCGCGCTCATCGCAAAGGGCAAGGACCTGACCGAGGTCACGGCGCTCCTCGCCCGGTCACTCGGAATCCGGCACCGGATCCTGCCGATGTCGAACGACCCCGTCAGGACGCGGGTGCACACGCCCGACGGCCCGTTGGCGTTTCAGCATTACTTCGTGCGCGACCGCTGTCAGCCGACGGCGACCGGCTTCGAGTTCGCCGGCGCCGAATCCGCTACCGTGAACCCCGCGATCCCCTTCGACACCGTTCGCGCGACAGTGATCTGCCCGTCCAACCCGTTCGTCTCCGTGGATCCGATCTTCGCCGTGCCCGGCATGCGCGAGTCGTTGCAGCGCTCGGCTGCGCCGATCGTCGCCGTGTCGCCAATCGTGGGCGGACGAGCGATCAAAGGGCCTACCGCGAAGATGATGCGCGAGATGGGCATGCCGGCGACGACCCTAGAAGTCGCCCGCCACTACGTGGGGCGGGCGACGCACTTCGTGATCGACGAAGTCGATGCCACCGCGGAAGGCGCGGTGCGCGCGCTCGGGTTCGAAACTCTCGTCGCCCAAACCGTGATGACCACCCTTCAAGACCGCGTCGACCTAGCGCGAACGGTGCTGGATTTCGTCACTTGAGCGGGGTCTGGGCGCTGCTCCCGTTCAAGGGTGCCGAGGGCGCCAAGCGGCGCCTTGCCCCCGTTTTGACGGTGGGCGAACGCGAGGGACTGGTTCTCGCCATGGTGCGGGACGTACTCGAAGCCCTGGCTTCAAGCGCATCGCTCGCCGGCGTACTCGTGGTCTCGCGGGATCCGATCGCGCAGGAACTGGCGCGCGAATTCGGGGCCGAGGTCTACGCCGACAACGCCGACGATCTCTCCGGCGCCGTCTGGGAGGCGAGCCGCTTTGCGCAGACCGATCGCGGTGCGTCCGGAACCCTGTTCGTGCCCGGCGATGTGCCGCTTATCCGCGCCGACGATGTCGATGCCGTCCTCGCCCACCACGACCGCGTGACGCTCGTTCCCGATGCCTACGATATCGGCACCAACGCAGCGGCCTCCTCGCCGCCCAACGCCTTCGAATACCTGTTCGACGGCAAGAGCTTCAAGCCGCACATCGCGAGCGCAAAGCGCGCCGGCATCGAGGCCCGCATCGTGCGTCGCGCCGCGTTCGGCCTCGACGTCGACACCATCGCGGAACTCATCGAGGTCGCCGCCCGGTCGGCGGGCACGCGAACCGGGATGTTCCTGGATGCCAGTGGCGTGCGCGACAAGCTGGGTTGCGCAACCGAGTAGGCTGCTCGACCAAAGCCTCAAGGTCCGGCGATCGCGCGGGCCGTACGGGCCAGCGCTGCAATTATCGGCACCGGGGCAACGAACCCGGTCTTCGCGACGGATGTCTCGTAGACCGTCGCTGCGCTGAAGCGGCGCACCCTGGACGCCGTGACGGCGAACTCGCGACCGGTCAACCGCGCCACCGCATCCAGCAGCGTGCCTGCACCCAGAGCAACCCGGTAGGGGATCCGCAGCCGGTCGTTCACGGGAAGGTCCAACTCCCGCCGCACCAAGGCGACCAGCGCGGCGACAGTCTGGTCCGGCTTGTCCACGTAGTTGTAGACGTGGACACCCTGCGGGAATCCGAGGCAGAAGGCGAGAAACGCGGCCACGTTGTCGGCGTAGGCGAGCGACTTGACGTTGCGACCGTTGCCGATCAGCACAAACCGGGGACTGGCCATCCGGCGCATCAGCCAGCCGACATTTCCCGCGCCGCCTTCCCCGAAGACCGGTGCCGGCCGAACGATGACCAAGGTGCGTTGCTGCGGGGCCTCCTCCTGCCACTCCCGGTAGACGCCCTCCGCGGCGAGCTTGCTCATGCCGTAGTGGTCCTGCGGCTGGCATGGCGCGCCTTCGCCGGTGTCCGCCGCCGAGCCGTAAACCGCGACGGAACTCGTGAAGACGATCGTCCGCACGCCACGACGACGTGCCACGTCGCAGACGTTGCGCGCCCCGCCGACGTTGACCTCCCGGTAGCGCTCCACCGGTTCGACATTGTCGCGGTGCTCGGCTGCCAGGTTCACGATCGCCGCCCCGGGCGGCACGGCAGCCGCCAGCGCATCGACGTCGCGGACATCCGCCACCGCGTGAGGCACGTCTCCGCCTACGGGCCGACGCGCGACGACGCAGACGTCCCCCGGTGGACGTTCGGCTGCCAACCGCTCACAGAGCCGCTGGCCGAGAAACCCGTTGCCGCCGATGATCGTGATCGTCATGGAGAGGATCGAAGCGTTTGCCGCAGTGTCCCGCCGGCTGGGACTCGCTACAAGGGGTTCGACAGCGTCCCCATGATGACACCGCCATGCCCCCGGACGCATAATCGCGCCTTTCGCCGCTCGGGGGCCTCCCGATCTCTCCCCGCATCCGCACGTTCGCGCTCTTCGTCCTTTTGCTGGCCGGTTCCGCGCTGGTGGGCATCTACGTGCCGCCGACGTGGACGGTCGAGCAAGTTTCCCTCGACGTGCAAACGGACGTGCTCGGCACGTACTACGTTGCCGAAGGCGAGAACGAGTATTTCACCGCGCGCCCTCTCGCCGAAGCCGTACTGAGCCCGGAGCGCGTAGACGGCAGCACCAGCACGCCGGAAATCACGGAGGAATACGTCACGACGACCCAGACCGTCGACGGACAGCCGGAAACGGCCTACTACCGCTTGGAGGCCAAGCGTCACTGGGGCTGGTGGTCGCTGTTGCCGGCGTTGGTCGCCGTGCTGCTGTGCTGGCTGACCAAGGAACCGGTGACGGCGCTGCTCGGGGGCATCGTGTCCGGTGCATTCATCCTCGGCAGCTACGACATCACGGGCGAGGTATTGATTCCGTCGGTTGCGACGACCGGCTCGGCCGCCATCGTGGTGCTCTACCTGTGGCTCCTCGGCGGGCTCATGGGGGTCTGGTCGCGCACCGGCGCGGCGCAGGCGTTTGCCGAGTTCATGACCGTGAAGTTCGTTCGCGGACCGCGCACCGCGAAGTTCGTCGCCTGGTCCCTCGGCGTCGTCTTCTTCCAGGGCGGAACCGTCAGCACGGTCTTGGTGGGAACGACCGTCCGACCGATCGCCGACAAGGAACGCATCAGCCACGAGGAACTGGCCTACGTCGTCGACTCGACGGCGTCGCCGATCGCCTCGCAACTCGCCTTCAATGCCTGGCCCGGCTACGTCCAGGCGTTCATCTTCGTCGGCGGCGTCAGCTTTCTCGCGACCGAGACCGACCGCATCCGTTTCTTTTTCGAGTCGGTGCCGTACTGCTTCTACGCGATCTTCGCGGTGCTCGGGACGTTTCTGCTGAGCATCGAGAAGCCGCTGTTCCTCGGCAAGCAACTCGGCGCCGCCATGGAACGGTCCCGAACGACCGGCAAGCTCGACGGCGACGAGGCGGCCCCGTTGGCGGCCCCCGAACTGCAGGGCAGCAACGTCCCGGAGGGCTACAAGGCGCACGTGCTCGAGTTTTTCCTGCCGCTCATCCTGCTGATCGGCATTGCCGTCGGCACGTTCGTCCTTTACGGCGCACCCGAGGTCCACTGGGCGTTCGGCGGCGCCTTGCTGCTCGCGGCCGGCATGGCGCTCGGCAAGGGGATGTCGCTGAAGGACCTCCTTTCGGGCTTTCAGGACGGCATCAAGGGCGTCGTGCTGGGTTCCGTGATCCTGTTGCTGGCCATCACGATTGGTGGCATCAGCAAGCAAACCGGCAGCGGCATCTTCCTCGTCGAGCAACTCGGTGCCAGCATCCCCTACTTCCTGCTGCCAGTCCTGCTGCAGGTCATGACGATGGTGATCGCCTTCTCGACCGGGACAAGCTGGGGGACCTACGCCGTCGCTTTTCCACTCGCCATGCCGCTTGCGTGGGCGGTGGCGCAAAGCCAAGGCCTTTCGCAC
Source organism: Candidatus Azotimanducaceae bacterium (assembly GCA_965203685.1). Taxonomy (GTDB): domain Bacteria; phylum Pseudomonadota; class Gammaproteobacteria; order Pseudomonadales; family Azotimanducaceae; genus VXYL01. Next base: position 565,248 of record OZ241908.1, on the reverse strand, counting down.
CCCGAGCTCTACATGACCCTCTGCTTCGCCGCCGTCATGGACGGCAGCGTCTACGGCGACCAGTGCTCGCCGATCTCTGATACAACGGTGCTCAGTTCCGTTTGCACGGGCTGCGACCTCATGGACCATGTGCGCACACAAATCCCGCAAGCGACGGTCGCAGCCGTGTTGGCCGCGATATGCTGGACGGGAGTGGCAATCTTCACGGCGTGAAAGTGATGATGGACCTGCAACGATTCGAAAACGGGGAACGGCCGAGCGACGCCTCGGCGCTCGCGCTCGCGGACTTCGAAGACACGCGAGCGCTTGCCGACGTAGCCTCGCGCATCCGCGACCAAGGCTTCCTGAACCTGGTCACCTTCTCGAAGAAGGTGTTCATCCCGCTCACCCACCTGTGTCGCGACGTCTGCCACTACTGCACGTTCGCGCAGACACCGTCGAAGATCGAGGTCCCCTACATGGACCTCGACGCCGTGCTGGAGGTCGCCCGCAACGGTGCGTCCCACGGCTGCAAGGAAGCGCTCTTCACGTTGGGCGAGAAGCCGGAACTGCGCTATCGCGCTGCACGTGAATGGCTCGCCGGGCACGGCTACGAAACGACGCTTGAGTACCTGCACGATGCAGCCTCGGCCGTGTTCAGGGAGACCGGCCTGCTGCCGCACCTCAACCCCGGCAACATGACACCCGACGAGATGGCCGTGCTGCGAGGCGTGTCCCCATCCATGGGCATCATGCTGGAGTCGGTATCGGAGCGCCTGACCGAAAAGGGCATGCCGCACTACGGCTCGCCCGACAAGATTCCCGCCGTGCGCCTGCAGACCCTGGCCGATGCCGGCGCCGCCAAGATCCCGTTCACCACCGGCATCCTGATCGGCATTGGCGAGACCCGGCGAGAACGCATCGAGTCGCTGCTGGCCATTCGCCGCATCCACGAACGCCACGGGCACATCCAGGAAATCATCGTCCAGAACTTCCGCGCCAAGCCCGGCACGAAGATGCGCGCGGCGCCGGAACCCGACCTCGACGAACTGTTGTGGACCATCGCGGTGGCGCGCCTCATCTTCGGTGCCGAGATGAGCATCCAGGCCCCGCCCAACTTGAGCCCCGGCGTCTTGCCGCAGATCGTCGCCGCCGGCATCGACGACTGGGGCGGCGTCTCGCCGCTGACGCCGGACTTCGTCAACCCCGAAGCGCCCTGGCCTCACCTCGATGAGCTACGCCGCGAGACGGCGGCTGCGGGCAAGGAACTCCACGAGCGCCTGACCATCTACCCACGCTTCGCGCGCGACGTGAACACCTGGGTGGCCGACGGGCTGCGTTCGGCGGTGCTGGACAAGATCGACGGCGAAGGGCTGCCGCGCACGGACGACTGGTGCCCCGGCGACGACGGTGCACCGCCGGCGGACGTCCTGTCGCACATCTCCACGGCACCGCGCGCCGTGTCAGCGGACGTCCGCGCCATACTCGAGCGCGCCCGCGAAGGCGCAGACTTGGCGGAGGCCGAGATCGTGCGCCTGATCCGCGCCCGCGGCGACGACTTCGCCGCCGTCGCACAGGCCGCCGACGCCGTGCGTCGAGACACCTGCGGCGAGACGGTGTCGTTCGTCGTCAACCGCAACATCAACTACACCAACATCTGCTACTTCAAGTGCCAGTTCTGCGCCTTCTCCAAGGGCAAGCTCTCGGAGAACCTGCGCGGCCGTCCCTACGACCTGAGCCACGAGGAAATTCAGCGCCGCACCATGGAGGCGTGGCAGCGCGGCGGCACGGAAGTGTGCATGCAGGGCGGCATCCACCCGGAGTACACGGGCGCGACGTACCTGGAGATCGTGCGTGCCGTCAAGGAAGCCGTGCCCGACATCCATGTGCACGCCTTCTCGCCGCTCGAGGTGTGGCAAGGCGCCGCCACTGCGAATCTGTCGCTACCCGACTACCTCGCCAAGCTCAAGGAGGCGGGCCTCGGCACCTTGCCCGGCACCGCCGCGGAAATCCTCGACGACGAGGTCCGGGCCGTGATCTGCCCCGACAAGATCAACACCGAGCAGTGGCTTGCCGTCATGGAAGCGGCTCACGGCGTCGGGTTCCAGACCACGGCGACCATCATGTACGGCCACGTCGACCAGCCGCAGCACTGGGCCCGCCACCTGATCCGCGTTCGCGACCTGCAAAAGCGCACCGGCGGGTTCACCGAGTTCGTGCCGCTGCCGTTCGTGCACATGGAGGCACCGCTGTACCTCAAGGGCCGAGCACGCCGCGGGCCGACTTTCCGTGAGGCGATTCTCGTGCATGCCGTGGCCCGCCTCGCCCTGTATCCGCACATCACCAACATCCAGGCGAGTTGGGTGAAGATGGGCCACGAGGGCGTGGTCGCCGCGCTGAACGCGGGGTGCAACGATCTCGGCGGCACGTTGATGAACGAGAGCATCACGCGCGCGGCCGGGGCTGCCCATGGCCAGGAGACGTCTCCCCGGCAGATGATCGCGATGATCGAGTCCGCAGGCCGGGAACCCCGGCAGCGCAATACCGTCTACGACGACGTCACGCCCGAGGTGGCGCGTCGCGGTCTCGAGGCCGTGGAACTGGCCGACGTGGTTAACACGCCGGCCCGGAAGTACGAACGCAAGCGACGCCGCGCACTCGTCAAGAACGAGATTCCGTCCGTCAACGTGAGTTGACGCATCAATGTGAGTTGACGCGTCAAGGTCGGCTAGCGGAACCCGGGCGGACGCCTCAAAAGTCCAGCGGCAGGTCGTGCTCGGCAAGGACCCAGTCGCGTTGCTCGACCAGGATGGGATCCACCTCCCCGAGCATGCTCCCAACGGCGTCGTAGGTGCGCCGCATACCCGCCGGCATCGGGCAGACGGCATCTGAAAACGTCCGCACGGCTTGGGAGAAGTACACCCAGTAGATGTCCGCCGCGCTGAGCACCTCCCCGACGATGTAACGGCTGCCCGCCTCCCGTTGTGCAAGGAGTTGCGCGGTCAGCCGGTCCACTACCGCCTTGGCGCGATCCACGGCGCCGGCCGCCGCTTCCTCGCTGTACCCATACTGGTCGTACATCGGGTTGCGGAGGCGCTCGCGGGCCGCCCGCTCGGCGCCGCCGAGTCCGAGCATGGCGAGCCGTAGATTCCAGATGAAACCGTTCTCGCCGATCAGTTCGTTCGAGAGGCCCACCATCAACATGCGCTCGTCAATATCCGAGGGAAAAAGCGATGGTCCTGACCCGAGGCGTTCCGCGAGATTGAGGATCTCAAGCCAGCCGACGCGAGGCGTCTCGTCGTTGTACACCGCCACCGGTGCATTGCGGTGTCCGGTCCAGGACACGAGATCCTCGTTCTGGCCGGCACCGACCTGCAGCACGGGAACATAGGGCACGCCGTGGTGATCGAGGATCGCGCGGGCCGATAGGCCATAGGGCGCCGGTGCGTGTGCGGTCAGCGCCAAGCGCAAACCGTCCATGTCGCGCGCGACGGCGGGCTCAACATAATCCATGGTGTCCTCCAGAATCTGGGGCGCTTAGGTTACGAGGCCGTGGTCGACCAGCAGGACGACGAACAGGGCCGCCAAGTAGATGATCGAGTAGCGGAACGTGGCCTTCGGCGCGCGCTGCTGCCCGCGGACCACCGCGATGGCGTAGAACAGGAACACGGCGCCGAGCGCCGCGGCGCCGGCCAAGTACACGACGCCGCTCATGCCGATCACGTAGGGCAGCAGGCTGACCACGCAAAGCGCGATCGTGTAGTAGAGGATCTGTCGGCGCGTATAGGCATCGCCATGGGTGATCGGCAGCATCGGCACGTCCACGTTTTCGTAGTCCTTGCGCCGATCGAGGGCGAGCGCCCAGAAGTGCGGCGGCGTCCAGACGAAGATGATGAGCACGAGGATGACGCCGCCGAGTTCCAGGGAGTTGGTGACCGCCGTCCACCCGAAGAGCGGTGGCGCCGCGCCGAACAGACCACCGATGACGATGTTCTGCGATGTCGCCCGCTTCAAATACAACGTGTAGATCAGCCCGTAGCCGATCCACGAGGCCAGGTTCAGCCAGGCGGTGAGCGGGTTGACCCAGATCAGCAGCACCGCCATCCCGGCGATACCCAGCACGGCTGCGAATACGCCTCCCGAGAGCGGTCGGACGCGCCCAACCGCCACCGGTCGGTCGCGCGTCCGCGCCATGCGCCCGTCGATCTCGGCGTCGGCGATGTGGTTGACCACGGCCGCCGATCCCGCAACCAACGCGATCCCCACGAGGCCCAATAGGACAACGTCGAGCGGCGGCGCCCCGGGCGTCGCCACGAACATGCCCACCAGCGCGCAGAGCAGCATCAGCAGCACGACGCGCGGCTTGGTCATTTCCAGGTAGTCGCGCCAAGATGCGGCGGCGACCGACGACTCGCTCAACGGAGACTCCCACTCAAGGCGGCGCTATTGTAAGCGCCGTTGACCAGCGTTCTTGCGCACGTCCGACCTCGTGCGCGCGCTCGCGACCGATGAGGGAGCGACTGGTGAGAATGCGGGCCGGGCAACCGGAACCTGCCATCCCGGCGGACTCGAGATCGAATTCGCCGGGCACGCCGGTGTGACCGGATGTTCCACCGGCGCGGGGTCGGGACGGGGGTTGCCCACCCCTTGACCACAGCGCCTCTTTGGATCGGCGGATCGTCACCATGGACAAGGCGTGGACAACCCGCCAGCGTCGTGCCACGCGCCGATGCTGGCTGCCATGGCCGTTCCAGTCCATGCCAGCGCGAAGAATTCGGCGGCGGGTCGGCTTTCCGATGTCGCCAAGCCGAACGGTCGCGAAGGCGTTCCGGTCGATGTGCTCGCGCATCCGGTGTGTCAGCCGCCCGGCACCTCCGCCGGATCCACCAGCCCGATCCGCCGCCAGCCCTTCGACAGCAGCCACGTCCGCGGCGCCGCAACCTCCGGCGGACGGTCCGCGTCCGCATAGCGGCCCGGCGGCGGACCGCGGCCCTTCCAGCCGTCGAACCACAGACCCGAACTCGCCCCGTCCAGAACCACCGGCGGCACGCGCCGGCGACGCTGCCGGTAGTGCTTGCGCGCGTTCAGCAGAACGCACGCCAGCGCGCGGCGAACCTCCGTCGGCGTCCTCTTCAGCACGTGGTGGAAGCGGTCGGCCAGCACCTTGCCACTGCGGGAGAACACCAACCGGCGGCAAAGCCGCCGGCGTTCACGCAGCGCGCGAAACGCGCCGCCAGGCTCTTCATGCCGTTCGCCAGGCGCTTGGCCCCCGCCGCCTCCACGATGAAGTGCGCATGGTCGTCCTGGATCGAGTAGTGGATCACCCGGAACCCGGGACGCGTCGCGCACTTGCGCAATGTCTCCCGGAAGGCGCGCACGAAGCACCCGCGGCGCAGCGGCGGCACGTCGTCGAGGACGCGCAGCGTGATGAGAACCGGGCAGCGCGCCGGGATGGCACCGCGAGTGCGGTGCGCGACCCGCGAGCGGCGGATGCGCGGCCGTCCCGCTCCCGGCCGTGCGCCGCCGCGGCCGGTGGGTCTGAACTCGATGCTGGTCTGGCGTGGCTGGCGGCGGCGGGTCTGCCGAGATCGTCGCTTGCTTTTGGATTTGAGACGACGTTTCCCTTGCACGAGGCGTCACCTTATGTGGTCCTGCATTCAGAGAAGAGGCTACTCCGAACTACTGTATATGTCAACAGTATTTCCGCAGAACGGCACCGCGACCCTGGGTTTCCAGTGAACAGAACATCGCCCTTTTCAACCTAGCGGGCGGGACGGCTCGCCCAACCGAGTCCAACCGCCGTAGGACTGTGCCGGGCGCCCCCGCCCGCGGTGCATGAAAAGGGCGATGTTTACTTGGAGCCGGCCCGGCAGACTCGCCCTTTGAATCGGGCGATGTTTTCGGACTCGTGTGGGAGCGCTGCGCCCCTGCGACGACTTGGCGTTGCAACCGACGTCCGCGCGTGGCACCGCCGTTGGCGGGGTTGTCCACGCCTTGTCCATGGTGCCGATCCCCTCGACCCAAAGAGGCGCTGTGGTCAAGGGGTGGGCAACCCCTCGTCGACCTCGGCCCGCGGAGACCAGGTCAAGTTGGCCAGCCGCATGGGGCCTGGCCGCATGGAAAAGGGCGATGTTCGGTTCCGGGGTTTCGTGCTGGCCGCATGGCCGTCGGCGGCGATTCTGCCCGACGGGCGATGCGGCGTCCCGCCAGACCGTGAGACAACAGCTTCTTTGCCGTACACTCCGCCCGATGAGGCCGTGCGCCTCCCTACGCAAAGTCGTTGATGGCGCATCTCGTTCATCGCACAGGCCACGACCTTTTTCCACTCGTGGTGAGAAAATGCGGGCTAGACTCTTCCGCCTCCCCCGATCAACACGAGGAACATTCATGGCCGAGTACATCCCGAGTCCCGTCAAGTGGGTCCGCGACCAGGTGGAACTGTACGAGGGCAGCGGCGGCACCGAGGGCGTCTCCCTCATGCAGACCGGGCTGCCGTGCATCATCGTGACCCACAAGGGAAACAAGACCGGTGCGATCCGCAAGACGCCGTTGATGCGCGTCAAGGACGGCGACAGCTACGTGCTGGTGGCCTCGCAAGGCGGTGCGCCGAAGAACCCGGTGTGGGTGTACAACCTGCGCAGCGCCGCCGACGTGGAGATCCGCGATGCCACCGAGGTTCACACCATGCGGGTTCGGGAGGTCCAGGATGACGACGAGCGCGAGCGCGTCTGGGCGCTTTCGGTCGAGGCGTTTCCGCCCTACGCCGAGTACAAGGCCAAGACCTCGCGCAAGATTCCCGTGTTCATTGCCGAGCCTGCTTGAGGTCAGTGCCACGGCTTGCGGCTTGATTCGACCTTGAACAGCAGGTAGTCGCGCAGGCGGCACGCCGTGTCGAAGTCGATGTACGGCACTGTCACATCGCCCGAGGCCAAGTGCACGGTCAGGCTCGCCAACCCGTTGCGCCGCTGCAGTGGCGAGCGGCTCACCGTCGCCCCTTGGGCCTTACGGAACAGGAACGCATCGACCGAATAGCCGAGCAGGCCGCGTCGACTCGCCAAGGCGTCGTCGTCAACGAGGTAGCCGCGTCGGCGCCAGGTCTGCCAGGCCACCAGCAGGACCGGTAGCGGCCAAGCCAGCGCCAACAGCCCCGCGGTTCCGACGACGGGCACCAACACCGCCGTCCCGAAAAGCGCCGGGAGGATGCCGACGGTCAGCACCCGGGCGCGGATGTAGACGCGAGAGATCGCCGTGAAGGCATCGTTGTCCAGAACGAGGCCGAGACGCTTGCCTTCCTCGCCGAATACCCGCGTGGCGAGGTCGGCGAGCCGGGGCACCTCGAGAAGCGGCACGTTCATCGTCTGCGAGCCACCCGGCGTGGAGTCGCCGTAGTCGTTGCCGCTCGTCGCCGGCAGCATCCTGACGCGACAGCGCCCCATCAGGACCATGATCAGGCCTTGCACCACCGACACCTGCTGGATCTTGGCGCGTTCGACCACCACCTCCTTGCGCGTCAGCAGCCCGGCACGGGACCGGAACGCCGAGCCGTCGTGGAGCAGTTCGAAGTCGTGGAACCGCAGGAAGGCCGATGCGATGGTCAAAAGCGTGAGCAGTGCGATGCCGGCGACAATCAGCAGCAGGACGACGAGGACGCCGAACCAAAGACCGAGAGCGAGCAGTTCCTCGCCAGCCGCGGTTGCGGCGCGGGTCGCGAACTCCTCGGCCGCCTCGCCGTAGGCTTGGAACAGGATCGGCAGGGCGGCCAAGCCGACGAGGACGCTACGGTCCGTGACGCCAATGCGGACCATGTCCCCTGCACCGAGCTTGAGGAGCGGCGCTGCCTTGTCATCCACGGCCGGGGGTCGTGCCACCAGCCGCGCCTGCTGCTCGATGCGCTGGCGCAACGTGTCGGCAAAGGTTCGGGGAATGGCCGGCAACTGTCCCTCGCGGGCCGCGGAGCCCGCCGTGTCGAAGGTCACCGTGGCGAGACCGAGTAGGCGATCGACGAGCGACCGTTCAACGTCCATGCCCTGGACACGCCCGAACTGGATCTCGAGATGCGTTTTCCTGAACACGCCTTGGCGGATGCGCAAGCCATCGTCGTCGACCGTGAACCGGAAGAACCAGTAGCGCAGGATCGCCGTACCGAGCAGCAGCACCACCACCGCGAGCGCACCGAGCAACGCCCAGCCCAGGTAGCCGCTCTGCAGGGCCACCACGACCGCGCCCGCGGATGCGGCCATCTGCATGGCGCCGCCCGCGAGTTGCTTGATGGCGCGGGTGAAGAAGAACACGACGCCGAAAGGCGACGTGCGCTGCCAGGTTCCGTCAGTCAAGTGCCACCGCGTCCGGCTTCGCCTCGACCCCGAGCTTCGCGGCGATGTAGGCCCGCAGACGCTCCGCCGTATCGCTGCTCAACCCGTCGAGGCGCAGGTCGCCACCACTACCCCCGGCGGTGAAGACCGTGAGCCGAGCAAGTCCGAAGCGACGGTCGATAGGCCCACTTGCGGTCTCGGCATGCTGCACCCGGTTGTACGGCACCGCCTTGACGGATCGCCACAGGACGCCCGCCTTGTAGACGAGGTCCTTGTCGCGGACCACGTAGCCACGCCGCGGCACGTCCAACAACGGCCAAGCGAGAGCGCGCGACGCGGCAAGGACGATCACGCCCCAGCCCGCGAGGATCAGTGGAAGTGCCGGCGCCGGTGTTTCGATCACCAGCCCCAGCACACTCGCGATCCCCGCTACGATCGCAACGACGGCCCAACGCAGCAGCGCCTTGGCCTGCAGACAGCGCACGAAGGCCGGGTCAAGGGCGCGCCAGTCCAGTTCCGTCGCGCTCGGTAGCGACTCGAGCGCCACCTCCGGGTTTACGAACATCGAAACGCCTACACCTCGCGGCGATCCACGACGGGAACGGCGGCGTCCATCTTCGCCTCCATCTCCTTGGCATCGCGCATGTCGGCCAGGTCCAAGCTGAAATCCGGGCGTTCCGGGGCCTCGATCTTGGCCAACAACTCTCGGATTTCACGCCCCGCAAGGCCGAGGCGGCCGAGTTCCCGGCGCGTGAGGCCGGTTGCGCCGTCACGCACCGCCAAGCCGCCTTCGTCCGGTCGCAGGAGCTGTGCGAGCGCCGCGCGTTCCGCGCCGCTCAACTGCGTGCCGAGCACGTTGTAGTCCAGCCAAGCCTCGTAGGCCAGCGGGGCCACGCGCTGCAACATCCCGGCCATCACGCGACCGTACTCGCGGATCTCCCACTGCGCGTGGGCATCCACGCGCAACGTCAGGAAGTGCAGCAGGTTGTGCAGGTCGATCTTCCAGTACCACTGGGTATAGGTGGACAGGGGCAGGTCGATGCGCGCCAACTCTCGGGCGACGTTTTCCTCGAGCAGCCAGCCGTAGGCGTCGGCCGAGCCGGTGCGCAGGGCGTCCCAGCGTTCGACCGCCTCGCGATACAGCAACGTCGGCGCGGGCTCTGCCTCGCGCCCCTGGTTGTTGACACTGCTCTGGTGCGCGAAGTTAGCCTGCTCCGGACGGTAGAACAAAAGCGGCAGCAAGCTGTAGCGGGCGCTCAGTTCGTTGACGGACGCGGTGCGGTGACGAACCCATTGGCGTGCCACGAACATCGGCATGCAGCAGTGGAACTTGAACTCCACCATTTCGCTCGGCGTCGTGTGCGCATGGCGCTGCAGGTAGCGGATCAGTCCCCGCGTCTGGCTCACCTTGCGCGTCCCGGCACCGTAACTGACGCGCGCCGCCCGCTCGATGTCCCGATCCGTGCCCATGTAGTCGACGAGGGCCACGAAGCCATGGTCGAGGACGGGGAAGTAGCCACCGAGGATCTCCTCGGCTTCGGGGACTGTCGGCCTTTTCGTGTCCATCACGACCAGCCGATCGGCTCGTGGCGGGTGCAGTCCATTGGGATCGCCTCGACGCTTTAAGAGCGCCGAATGCTCACATTTGGGTTGCACTTTGTCACGCCATTGGGAGAACGGGGCTCCGGACGGCGAGACCGCTGGCTTGCGGGTGGTCGGCCAACGGTTGAGAATCCCGCCATCGACGACCGACGAGGCACCACTGGGATGCCATTGAGAACGCTCCGCGTGGCTGCGCTGCTGGCCGCGGTCGGCTTCGCGCCCGGGGTCGCCGCCGATGTGCAGCAGACCAACTATTCGCGCATCGAACTGATCGCCGAACAGGCCACCGTGCCGGCGACAGGCGGTCGCCTAACACTCGGCTTCCATCTTCGGCCGAATCGAGGCTGGCACGCTTACTGGCTCAATCCCGGTGATGCGGGGAAGGAGCCGTCGATCGAGTGGGCGCTACCCGACGGATTCGCCGCGCACCCGCTGCAGTTCCCCGCGCCGCACGTGATCCCATTCGGGGACTTCAACACCTACGGCTACAAGGGCGCGATCCTCTTGCTCGCGGACGTCGATGTCCCCCCCGGCCTCGAACCCGGTACCGCCATCCGCTTCTCGGGGGAGGCGAGATGGGTCGTCTGCGACGACGCCCTGTGCGTGCCCGAAGATGCCGACGTCGAACTCTCCATGGTGGTCGGAGACGGTGGCGTCGACGCCGAGGTAGCGGACAGGTTCGCGGCCGCGCGGAACGCACTACCGGAACAGGTGACCTGGCCCGCACGGTTCGCCTTGGTCGACGAGCGCATCGATTTCGATGTTCCGCTACCAACCGGCGCCGGCCCGCCCGCCACGCTCTTCGTCGCGCCGAAGCGGTTCGTTCGCTACGGTGGGCAGGCCATCGAGAGCACGGCGGCGGGCTTGCGCTTCACCATGGACGCGGGTCGGCGTGCGGCGGACTTCGATGCCGTCGATGCCGTGCTGCGCTACCGGGATGCCAACGGCGACGAGGCGAGCGCGTCGCTCACGTTTGCCAGGAACGATGGACCGCTGCCCGCCGTCGCGGCACCGTCGGTCGCCGCAGGCGTCGCGGCCGCCGGCGCCGGCGAGGTTGTCCGGGCCATCATCTTCGGCCTGCTCGGCGGCATCCTGCTGAATCTCATGCCGTGCGTATTCCCCATCCTGAGCCTGAAGGCGTTGGGACTGGCGGACCTTTCCAAGGCAGGCGCGAAGGCCGCGCGTGAGAGCGGGCTGCTGTACACCGCTGGGGTGCTGGCGACCTTCCTCGTCATCGCGGTCCTCTTGATCGTGCTCCGTCGGGCCGGCGAAGCGGTGGGCTGGGGCTTCCAGCTTCAGTCGCCGTGGGTGATCGTCATCCTGGGTCTCGCCATGGTGGCGATCGGCCTGAACCTCGCCGGCGTTTTCGAGATCGGCACGCGGGCCATGGGCCTCGGGCAGGGGCTGACGGCGTCCAACGAGCGCCGTGCCGCGTTCTTCACCGGCGCCTTGGCGGTCGTCGTCGCGACACCGTGTACGGCACCGTTCATGGCGGGAGCACTCGGCTTCGCGCTGGTCCAGCCGGTGCCGGTGGCGCTGGCGGTGTTCATGGCACTCGGCTTCGGCCTCGCATTGCCTTACCTCGCGTTGACGCTTCTGCCAGCGCTCGGCCGCGTGTTGCCGCGGCCCGGCCCGTGGATGGCGACGTTCCGACACGTGCTGGCGTTCCCCATGCTGGCGACAGCGCTATGGCTGTTCTGGGTCATCGGCCGCCAACTCGGCGCCACGGCCATGGCCGTGGCCCTGCTCGCCGGCTTGTTCCTTGCCTTCGCGCTGTGGGCCTACGGGCGCAGTGCAGGCGGCCAGCGAACCGCGGTCTGGCGGACGGCCGCCGTTGCCGGCCTGGTCGCATGCATCGCCGCCGGCGTCAACATCGGTGATCGGGCAGTCGCTTCGACCGCGGAAAACGCCCCGACCGGATCGGCCCACCGCCTCGGCAAGCTCACGCCCGAAGCGTTCACGCCGGACCGGGTAGTCGGCTACGTGGAGAGCGACACGCCGGTGTTCGTCTACTTCACCGCGGACTGGTGCATTAGCTGCAAGGTGAACGAGCGCATCGCGCTCGCCACGGACGAGGTGGGCGACGCCTTCAACGACCGCGGCATCAAGGTGATCGAAGGCGACTGGACGACCGAGGATCCGGTGATCACGGAGTGGCTGGCCCGCTACGACCGCGCCGGCGTGCCGCTGTACCTCTACTTTCCCGCAGGCTCGTCGCTGAACGAGGCCGCGGTTTTGCCGCAGGTCCTGCTACCCGGCGTCGTCATCGACGCCATCGACTCGGCCGACGCGGCGTTAAGCTGACCGTGCCGGGATCGCCGGTCATCCTGGTCACCGGCGGTGCCGGGTTCATCGGGTCCAACCTCGTGGCCCACTTCGCGGACCGCGCGGACGTGGTGGTCTGCGACCGGCTCGATCACGACGACCGTTGGCGGAACATCGGCGAATGCGAAATCGCCGACTTTGTCGGTGCCGACGATTTGGGAGACTTCCTCGCCGGCAACGCCGGACAGCTCGACGTCGTCGTCCACATGGGCGCGATCAGTTCCACCACCGAACGGGACGTCGACCTCATCATGCGCACCAATTTCAAACTGCCGCAGGAACTTTGGCGGTGGTGCGCGCGGAACGACAGCCGGCTGATCTACGCGTCGTCCGCCGCCACGTACGGCGACGGCGCCGTCGGCTTCGACGACGACGAGAGCTTGACCGCGCTGGCCCGACTACGGCCGCTCAATCCCTACGGCTGGTCCAAGCACCTTTTCGACCGCTGGGTTCAGCGCTCAATCAGCACCGGCCAAGCGCACCCCGCGCAATGGGCCGGGCTCAAGTTCTTCAACGTCTACGGGCCCAACGAAGAGCACAAGGGCGGCATGCGAAGCGTCGTCCGCCAAGTGGCTCCCGTGGCGAAGGCCGGCAAAGCCGTGCCACTGTTCCGTTCGCACAGACCGGACGTGGCCGACGGTGCCCAGCGGCGGGACTTCGTGACCGTGGAGGACTGCGTGGCCGTCGTTGACTGGCTGGTGAGCGACGCGTCGGTGAACGGCCTATACAACGTCGGTACGGGTAAGGCGCGGACCTTCGCCGATCTTGCGACGGCCGTATTCACGGCGCTCGGTCGAGAGCCGCTGGTCGAGTACATCGACATACCGGCCGCCATCCGAGACCGCTACCAGTACTTCACGCAAGCCGAGATTGGCAAGCTCCGCCGCGCCGGGTACGAAAGGCCGTTCACGGCACTCGAGGACGGCGTCGCGGCCTACGTCCACCACCTCGACTACGTCGGCGCGCTCTAACCCTCGCCTCGACCTGCGACCGCGCGTCGCCCTGCGACGCGGTACAACGCCGCGGCCAGCGCTACGAAGACCACGATGCCGCCGAGGCTCCCGAGGTTGAACGGCAGCGCCAGCACGTCCGGATCCTCAGCGACGACGATCGGGATAGCCATGACGATGCCGACGAGCGCCTCGCCCGTGATCAACCCGGCGGCGAACAACATGCCGGTGCGACCGCGCTCCGCAATACCTTGGCGACGGCCGACGATGTGCGCCAAGACGCCGCCCACGGCAATCGGGACGGCGAGTTCGAGCGGCAAGTAGATGCCCACGGCCACGGCCAAGACGGGGGCCCGCCACGCGCGACCGCTCCGCTTCGCCCACTCGTCGATGATGATGATGACAATCCCGATGCCCGCACCCCCAGCCACCATGGACCACGGCAAGCCGCCGCCGAAGACGCCCTGTGCCACGGACGCCATCAGCGTCGCTTGCGGCGCCAGCAGTGAATTGGGTTGCTCCGCCGTTGGCGCGCCGATGCCGTAGGCCTGCAGCAGGAGGTTCAGGATCGGCGCCATCAACAGCACAGCCGAGACCACGCCAACGGCCTGCATCACCTGCTGTCGCCAAGGTGTCGCGCCGACGATGTAGCCGGCCTTCAAGTCCTGCAGGTTGTCGCCGGCGATGGCGGCCGCGCAGCAGATCACCGCACCGATCAGGATCGCCGCCACGGGCCCGGTATCGGCCTGGCCCAGCAGGAAGAGCAGCAACAGCGCGGAGAACAGGATGGTCGCAATGGTGATCCCGGATACGGGGTTGTTCGAGGATCCGACGAGGCCCGACATGTACGCCGCCACGGCCGAGAACAGGAATCCTGCCACCACCATCACCAGCGTCATGGCCAAGGCGATCGTCGCCGAGTCCACCACCACGACGTAGAGCGCGAAGATCGGCACGATGAACAGCGCGATGCCGCCCAGCACGAACGGCATCGGCGTGTCCCGCTCGGTGTGCAGCGTCGTTGCGAGCGTGCCCTCCCGGTATTGCGTCAAACCGCTCTTGACGCCGGAGATGATCGAGCCGCGCATCGAAACAAGCGCCCAGATGCCTCCGACGAGCATGGCGCCGACGCCGAGGTAGCGAATCTGCGAGGTCCAGATCGCGAACGCGAGGTCGACCGCGCCTTGTTCCGCCACCGCCTGCAGGGCGGCATTGCCGTCGAGGAAGAACGTGCTGTAGATCGGAATCGCCACGTACCACGAGATGACGCCGCCGGCCAGAACCAAGACGGCGATGTTGAGGCCCACGATGTAGCCGACGCTCAAGAGCGCGGGGGAGAGATTCGCGCCCACGTAGGCGATGGTGCTTTGACCTAGAAAGCCCGCGGCCTGCGCGGTGCCCTCCCAGATCCGCAAACCGGTCTCGGAGAGCTTGGCGAGCGCGCCGCAAACGCCGGCCCAGGCCAGGTACGCAATGCCGGTGCCCGTTTCTTTCGCGCGGGCACTGTCGCCGACCTTGAGCACCTCGGCGGTCGCCGTGCCTTCCGGATACGTCAAGCCCTCTTCAACGATCAGCGAGCGGCGCAGCGGAATCGTGAACAACACGCCCAACAGCCCGCCAAGGCCGGCGATCGCCATCACCCAGAGGTTGTCGAAGACCTCCCAGTAGCCGAGCAGGATCAGCGCCGGCAGCGTGAAGATGACACCCGCCGCCAGCGACTCGCCCGCCGAGGCCGCAGTCTGGACGATGTTGTTCTCCAAGATGTTGGAGCGCTTGAAGAGGCTTAGGATCGCCATCGAGATCACGGCCGCCGGGATCGAGGCCGACACCGTCAGACCCGCGAAGAGGCCGAGGTAGGCGTTGGCGCCAGCCAGCGCCACGGATAGCACGACCCCGAGGATGATGGCCTTGACGGTCAGTTGTGGGAGCGGATTCGCCGCCATGCTCTTCCTTCGCAGCAAGCCAGTGGCGACATAGTAGCGGACGCGCCGTCATCCGGACGGGCCGGGCATCCAGATGGGGTCGATGCCGGTAGAATCCCGTGGCAACGCCTATGCGGAGAGCCCCGTGGCCGAGTGGTACCCGAAGCGCCGTTTCGGCGACCTTCCCGACGACATGGCGCGACGCTTCCCGAACCGCGAGGCGCTGGTGTTCAACGACGCGCGCTTCACGTTCACCGAGGTCAGGGACGAGGCCGACCGCGCCGCCAAGGCGTTGATCGCTCTCGGCGTGCAGCGTGGAGACCATGTTTCCTTGTGGCTCAACAACCGTCCGGCATGGCTGTTCCTGATGTTCGCGCTGGCAAAGGTCGGCGCCGTCATGGTGCCGGTCAATACCCGCTTCCGCACCAACGACCTCGAGTACGTGGTGCGCCAATCGGACAGCGCCATGCTGATCACTCACGACGTGTCCGGGCCTGTCGACTACCTGGACATGGTGCGCGAGGTGGTCGTGCTGCCCAAGGCCGACGTCTTGGACGATCCCAACTTCCCCAAGCTCAAGCGCGTCGTGATCGTGGGCGACGGCGAGTACCCGGGGACGACATCGTGGGATAGCGCCCTAACGCAGGCCGACTCGGTGTCCGATGCGGCACTCGCCGCCCGGGCCGCCCAGGTGGATCCCGACGAGCCGGTGTTCATCATGTACACCTCCGGAACGACGGGATTCCCCAAGGGCGTGGTGCATGACCACCGGCTGATCCGCAACGTGGAGGAACGGGCCTTCCGCATGGCGGTGACCGAGCGCGACACGATCATGAGCTACCTGCCCCTGTTCCACGCCTTCGGCTACTCCGAAGCCGCACTGATGTCCATGGTCACCGGTGCACGACAGATCCTCACCGAGACATTCGACCCGGGCGAGGTGCTGGACTTGATCGAGAGCGAAGGTGGCACGATCGCGCATGGCTTCGAGGCGCATGTCCAAGGACTCTGCGATGCCCAGGAGGCGAAGCCCCGGAACTTGAGCTCGTTGCGCACCGGCCTGTTCGCCGCCGGCATGCACAGCGCCACGCCTGGCGCCTACCGGGGCGAACGTGTACTCAGACCGCTCAGGGCTCTGTCGGCGTTCGGCATGACCGAGGTGTGGGTCGGCGCATGCTTGAGCGCGCTGGACGACGACCCGCCCCATCGCCTCGAATCGTCCGGCTACCCCGCGCCTGGCTACGAGATCAAGGTGGTAGACCCGGAGACCGGTGAGGATCTGCCGGACGGCGTTCCGGGTGAAATCCGCGTACGCGGCTACGCCTTGATGCAGGGTTACTACAAGAAGCCCAAGGAGACGGCCGAGTCCTATGACGAGGACGGCTGGTTCCGAACCGGCGACATGGGCGAGCGGGCCCCGGACGGCTACTTCCGCTTCCTCGGCCGCTTCAAGGACATGCTGAAAGTCGGCGGCGAGAACGTCGACCCAATGGAAGCCGAAGGGCTGCTGCTGACGCACCCCGGCATCCAGCAAGTGGCCGTGGTCGGCTTGCCCGATGTGCGGCTTGGCGAGGTGGCGGTGGCCTTCGTGGAGCGCAAGGCGGACGCGCAGATCGATGAAGCGGACGTCATCGCGTTCTGTCGCGGCAAGGTGGCCAGCTTCAAGCTGCCGCGGCACGTGGTCTTCATCGACGCGTTTCCGATGACCGCTTCAGGGAAGATCCGCAAGGTGGAGTTGCGCGAAACGGCCAAGCGGTTGCTCCTACCGGTCGGCGAAGCGGCGTCGTAGGATCGTGCGAAAACGCGCCCTCGCGGCGGCAGCGGCGCTCGCGAGCGTCGGGGCGCTCGCCGAAGCACCATGCCAAGACCCGGCCTACCAGCACGGCATCTCCTACGTCCTGCCGTTGCGCTATGGCCCCGACTTCAGCCACTTCGGCTACGCCAATCCCGCGGCCCCGAAAGGCGGCACCATGCGGCTGCCGCAGATGGGAACTTTCGACAACTACAACGCCATCGTCGAGATCGGCCGTCTCGCCGCCGGCTATGGCGCCATGGGCAGCCTCGTCTACGACCGCTTGCTCGAAGACAGCATCGACGAGCCCGCGAGCGCCTACGTCCGCCTCGCCGACGGCGTCGCGATTGAGCCCGACTACCGGTGGACGGCCTTCCGGTTGCGCGAGGGGGCACGCTGGCACGACGGGCGACCGATCACCTTGGAGGACGTGCTGTTCACCTTCGACGCCATTCGCGAGCACGGCTCCGTCGCGCTGCGCACCGCGCTCGCCGACCTCGACCGGGTCTTCACGTTCGGCGAGCGCGAAGTGTGTTTCGTTACGCGCCCCGGCGCCGAGCCCAACCCGATCCTGCCGTTCATCTACGGTCGCATCGCGATCCTGCCGAAGCACTACTGGGAGTCCCGGGACATCACCAAGACTACGGCCGAGGCGCCGCCGGGCAGCGGACCCTATCGACTCGAACGGGCCGTCTTCGGCCGCAGCCTGACCTACGCGCGGATTCCCGACTACTGGGGCCGCGACCTGCCCGTGAACAAGGGCCGCTACAACTTCGACAACCTGAAGTTCGACTACTTTCGCGACGAGAACGTGCAGCTTGAAGCGCACAAGGGCGACGTGGTGGACGTGCGCGAGGAGTCGATCTCCAAGAACTGGGCCACGCAGTACGACTTTCCGGCCGTGCGCGAGGGGCTCTTCCGCGCGGAGTTGCGGCAGGTCACCCGGATCTGGGGCCTGTGGTGGCCGGTTTTCTGGAACCTCGACCGCGAGCGCTTTCGCGACATCCGGGTGCGCGAGGCCCTCTGGCTGCTGCGCGACTTCGACTACATCAACCGGGTCTACTTCTACAGCTTCTACAACCACGGCGTCAGCTTCTTCCAGAACTCGGACATGGCGCACAGCGGGCCGCCGTCGGACAAGGAGCTCGAACTCCTGCGGCCGTGGCGAGCCCTTGTGCCGGAACGGGTTTTCACCGAGCCGTTTCGCCAGCCGCCGAACGACGGCTACGGCGTCAACCGCGCGCACATCAAGCGTGCCCTCGAGCTATTCAACGATGCCGGCTGGCACATTCGCGATGGCGTGATGGTCAACAAGGAGACGGCCGAGCCCTTCACCATAAACTTCGTGTTCGTCTCGCCTTTCGGAATCCGTTCCAACATGCCGTTCATGGCGCAACTGAACCGCTTCGGCATCGCCACGACAGCACGGGCACCGGAGGTTTCGAACTGGCTTTACCGCAGCCGTACCGGGTCCTTCGACGGCAACGGGCAGAACTACGATCCCACGCCGATGCCCGGGCTGCAGCTCCGCAACCGCTTCGGCAGCGCCAGTGCGGACGTGGACTACGGCCAGAACTGGCCCGGGATCAAGAACCCGGCGATCGACAGCCTCATCGAGTCCGTCAACACCGCGCGCACGGCGGACGAACTCTACGCCGCGACGCGCGCCCTGGACCGCGTGCTGCTGTGGAACTTCTACTTCATCCCCGGGCCGTCCGCGCCCGGGCTACGCCTCGCCTTCTGGGACCGGTTCGGCGAAGTGGGCAGCGAAGGCCTCTCGCACGTGCCCTACGTCGACGCCTGGTGGTGGGACGCCAAGAAGGCGGCGCGCGTCGAAGCCGGGATCGCAACGCTCAAGTGATGGGAGTTGTCTAGCAAAATCCGCATGGCAGCCTAAGCGGCTCGCGGAACCATGCCACCTGTTTGACGGGTCACAGGGGTGGCCAACGCCAACGCCCCTCGCCGTCCAGCCGCGCCGATCCCTGACGCCATGATGTTTCGGGCCGCATTCACGTCGGCGTTCGCCGCGTGCCCGCAAGCCTGACATCGGAAAGTCGATTGGTCCGGCCGGTTGGCCGCGTCCACATAGTCGCATCGGTTGCACGTCTGCGATGTGTGCGCCGGGTTCACGCGCACAACGCGCCCCGCCTTGTAGTCGAGGTTCCGCTCCAACGCGCCCCATCCGCTCGCGAGTACGGCCCGGTTGAGTCCTGCCTTCGCCGAGACGTTCGTTCCGGGGTTCCCGACCGTGCCAGCGGCGCTGGCCGTCATGCCCTTCGTCGGCAGGTCTTCGACGGCGACCGTGTGGAAGCTGTCCGCGATGCCCCGCGACACCCGGTGCGCCCAGTTCGACCTGACGTTGGCGAGTCGTCTCGACGTCGCGGCGAGCTTGGCCTTCGTGCGCCCGCGCCGCTTGCTTCCCCTGGTCTGCCGGGCCATGCGACGCTCGTACCGTTTCCGGCGGGCCTCGAGGCGCGACGTGTCGGGCAGCCGGACGATCTTGCCGTCGCTCAACGCGCACTGGCCCACGTTGCGGTCGATGCCGACCGCGGTGCCGTCGTCAACGCGGGACGGCGCGGCGACCTCGTAGAACACCGTGCAGTACCATTTGCCGCCTTCCCGCGTGAACACGGCCTGTTTCGGCTTGCCGTCGGGACACGGGTTGCCTCCCCGCCGGCGCAACCGGTATTGGCCCGCCTTCGGCACCGCGATGCCGTCGCTCGTCAGCCGGACACGTTCGGGAATCGTGAAGCCAGCGGTGTTGTCGCCCCGACCCTTGAACTTCGGCCTTCCGCCCTGTCCGTCGAAGAACCGGCGCCACGCGTCGGCCTGCCGCTTGAGCGTGTAGCGCACCACGCCGAACGGAAGCTCGCGCAGCCATTCGTGGCCGTCTGAGTTGCGCAGTTCGGCGAACGCCTTGCCGAGCGTGAAGAACGTGACGCTCGGCGCCCTGGCGCCGTTCATCCGGGCGATGCGGTGCAGGTCGTCCTGATCCGCGAGCATCTGGTTCCAGACGTGGCGGCACGCGCCGGCGATGCGGTTCAGCCGGTGCGCCTTGGCCTTAGTGCCGGGAAGTACCCGATATCGGACGGCGCGGACTGCGGTGCTAGGATGGTTCACAGCGATGCCTCTGTGTCAGCCGTTGCGGGGGCCGGGACGGGGTTGGCACGCCGACCACACCGCCCAGAGTAACGTGCGCTTGCGGATTCAGCTACACAATTCCCCAAGTGAGCGCCCTGATCCGACGCAGAAAGTCGTCCGCGTCCGCACACGCAAGGGCCGCCCGCTGCACGACCGGCAACGGCGCCTCGACGATCACCTCGCGCGCGTCGATGAGGGCCTGTGTCAAGGCAATGTCGCGCGCGCCCAGGAGTTGTACGACTTCGAAGACCTTCCTCGCGCCTTCCGCGCGGCTCTCCCGCCGCTGCGCACCGAGGAAGGGATCGTCGTCGGGCCCTGTCCCCAAGCGCGCGCCGAGCACGCCTCCCACACGGGTCAGTGCCTCGAGCGTCGCCGCCGAACAGTCCATCTCGTTCAGGGCGACGTGGATTTCCGCCGCCGTCCAGCCCGGGAACGCAATGCTTGCCGAAGCGGTATCGTAGCGGCCTTCCACAAGCAGGTAGATCGTCAGCTCCGAAGGCCGATTTTTTCCCGTGCTGAGCGAGCGCTTGTCCGGCACATCCACCCAGACCTCCGGGAACCCCCAGGACTCGTAGATGGCAAGCTTGCCGCGACGGACGTCGGTGGTGAGATCCACTTCGAGAATGACATCCGGCAAGTCGTCCTGGCCGATCTCGACCGCATGCCCGGGCGGCCGCGACCGAGCCGGATCCAGGTACAGGATCTGATCCGCCTGGAGGATGCTCATGCGGTCGCCCTTGGCGTCGCGAACGAGGAGATCCGACGTGCCAAAGGTCTCGATCGGCGAACCGCGGATGGCGGCAATGCGATCCGAGAGCCGGGCAAGCCGCTGCGACGGCAACTCGTGGTAGGGGCTGGTGGGTTCGTTGACTTCCCACGCGGTCTCCGTGCTCGCCTCCCAGTACTCGTAACGTCCGTCGTAGTCGGCGATCTCCGAGCGCGGGATGTGAATCGGTCGGCAGCCGGGGAACTCGTATGCGCGGCCATCGGCGCGTTGGGGTGGCTGCGCTTGCTCGGCGGGGCGTTCTTCAGCTTCCGACATTTTCTAATCCATCGTCTCTTTGATGAGCGGTATTTTAGATCAAGTCTGCCACCAAGACGCCACGTCGATTACGTTTACCAGCAAAAAAACACCATTTCGCACACATCTGTACGAACAAAAACTACTCTTGAAAGACGGTCGGAGGGACGACTGTCACGACGATCCTCGCTCAGTTCCGCTCAATCGCGGCGTACACCATGTTTTGCAACGTCTGCTGAATCCAGCCGGGCGAACCGATGCGCTGCGGCATGAAGACAGCGACCAGTTCCTGCGCGGGGTCCACCCAGAAGAACGTCCCCGCGGCGCCTCCCCAGTAGTACGAGCCGGGACTCCGGGCATCCTGACCAGCGCCCGGGAGCACGATGGCGAAGCCGAGACCGAAGCCGGCCCCGCCTGCGGAAACACCGTCGGGGAGCAGGTCGGTGGTCATCAGGGCCACCGTGGTCGGGCTCAGGATGCGCGCGTCCTGCAAGCGTCCGCCGCCCTGCATCATGAGTGCGAAGCGCAGGTAGTCCTCAGCGGTCATGACGAGGCCCCCGCCGCCGGACAGGAACGTCACGCCGATGAACTCCGGATCCTCGCGCGGGCTGTCCTGGACGACGACCTCGCCGTCGTTGACATAGTGGTCCGTTCCGAACCGGTCGACGACCTCCGGCGGCACGTCGAAGAAGCTGTCATGCATGCCCAGCGGCTCGAACAGCCGCTCGCGGAAGAACACGTCCAACGGCTTGCCGCTGACACGCTCGACGAGATGGCCGAGCACGTCGGACGAGAAGCCGTAGTGCCACCGCGAGCCGGGCTGGAACAGGAGGGGTATGTCGGCCAGCTTTCCGACAAGCTCGCGCGTGTCGTGGGTCAGGTAGTCCCAGTCGTCGATGAGCCGCGCCTCGCGGTACATGCGGTCGACCGGTGTATCGCCGTAATAGCCGTAGCTTAAGCCGGAGGTGTGCATGAGGAGGTGCCTCGCCGTGACGGCGCCGGTCACGGGTACGCTGTCCCCATCGATCAGCACGGCGAGGTCTCGCCACTCCGGGAAGAACCGCGTCACCGGGGCATCGAGGAGTAGTTCGCCGTCCTCCACCAGCACCATGGCGGCAACGCTGGTGATCGGCTTGGTCATCGAGTAGATGCGTAATAGCGAGTCGTCGCGCAGTGGCGCGCCGGTTTCGACGTCCAAGAGGCCCGTGCTGTGTTGGAAGACGACCTGCCCGCGGCGCGCGATCATCGCCGTCATGCCGGGGAACTCTCCCGCGGCCACCAAGGCATCCATCTTCGCCGCCACGGCGTCAAGTCGCGCCGACGACATGCCGACGGATTCCGGCGCGGCCCGTGGAATCTCGACGGCGGTCGCCGTCGCTGCCATGGAAACGGCTAGCGCCAGCCCGATTGCGGCCTGTCCCATGTTGGCTCCCGCTGTGAAGACAGGCGACATTCTAGCGGGGTGTGCCGCCAAGCAAGATGCCTCGGTGCGCGATAATGTCGCCGTGAACATCGCGCAGCAGTTGAACCAAGCGGCCGCCCTGGCCTCGTCCGGGCGCGACGCCGACGCGAAGGCCGCCGTGCAGCGCGTCCTCGGAGCGAGTCCGGACGAGCCGAATGCGCTGCGCCTCTTGGGCCTGCTGCATGTGCGCGCCGGCGACTACCGAACCGGCATCAGGCGTTTGGAACGGGCACTGGCCGTCGCGCCGCGGTCCGTCGATGTCGGTCGCGACCTTGTACGAGCCTGGCAGCGTTACGGTGACGTGCTGTTCGATTCCGGGCGGGCCGACAAAGCGCGCGATGCCCAGCGGCAAGCCATCGCCTGCGATCCATCCTTCGATACCGTGCGCCGGGCCGCGCAAGCCTCCGCCGAGGGTCGAGCCCGCGATGCCGAGGCCGCCTACCGCGACATCCTCAAGGCGAACCCCGACCACGTGCATGCCCTCGTGGGCCTCGCCACCGTTGCCATCGACCGCAACGCTCCGGACGACGCGGACCGCCTGCTCGGCCGGGCCATGGCCGTGTCGCCGAACATGAGCCACGTGCACCGCGCCCTGGCGCGGCTCGCCATGAGTCGATCGCGCTACGACGAGGCCGAAGCCTCGGCGCTGCGGGCGACCACGCTGAACCCCGAACAAGCCGAATGCTGGACCACGCTCGGCACCGTGCAGGCGTGGGGTCTGAAACAGGCCGAGGCTGTCGATTCCTTCGAGCGCGCGCTCGCGATCGACCCGAAGGCGGCGCGGGTCAAGCTCTCGCTCGGGCACGTCCACAAGGCGCTCGGCAACGCGCAAGCGAGCGTCGACGCCTACCGCGGAGCCGTGGCCGCCAATCCCGCGCTCGGCGAAGCCTGGTGGAGTCTCGCCGACCTCAAGACCTATCGGTTCGCAGACGACGAGGTCGAAGCAATGAGGGGCACGCTGGAGCACCCCGATTTGACGACGCGCGATCGGGCCGCCGCGCATTTCTCCCTCGGCAAGGCGTTCGAGGACCGCGGCGCCGCGGACACGGCGTTCGACCACTACCGCCAAGGCAACGACCTGCGCCGCCGCCAGGAGGCGTTCAAGACGGACCGGTTCGTCGCGCAGTGCGGCAGATTGCGCAAGGCGTTTGCGTCGGTACCGGCTGCCCCAAGTGCCATGGCGGCCCGTCCCCGCCCGATTTTCGTTGTCGGCCTGCCCCGCTCCGGATCCACGCTCGTGGACCAGATCCTCTCGTCGCACAGCCGCGTCCAGGGCACGATGGAACTGCCGCACGTGCTCGGCTACGTCCGCGAACTCGAACGCGGCCGCGACGGGTACCCCGGTTGCGTTGCGCGCATGACGCCGGGCGATTTGGCCGACCTCGGGGAGCGCTACCTTGAGGAGACCGCCGCCTACCGCGGCGACGCCCCTTACTTCGTGGACAAGATGCCGAACAACTTCCTGCACGTCGGCCTGATCGCCGCCATGCTGCCGGAAGCGATCTTCGTCGACAGCCGGCGCCACCCGATGGCGTGCTGCTTCAGCATCTACAAGCAGAACTTCGCCCGTGGGCAGGTCTTTGGCTACGGCCTCGACAGCTTGGCGGTCTACTACCGCAACTACCTCACCCTGATGCGCCATTGGCAGACCGTGTTGCCCGGTCGCGTGCACCGCGTGATCTACGAACGCCTGGTCGACGACACGGAGGGCGAGACCCGGCGGCTGCTCGCCCACTGCGACCTCCCCTTCGAGCCCGGCTGCCTGCGCTTTTTCGAGTCCGACCGCGTCGTTCGCACCGCGAGCGCCGAACAGGTCCGCCAGCCCATCTACCAGAGCGGCAAGTCGCAATGGCGCCAATTCGAGACGCAGTTGGCGCCGCTCGCCGAAGCGCTCGGCGACGCCTTAGACACCTGGGACGCTTGACCGCTGCGGTCAGGCGGGTTGCACACATCCAGGTATCGGGCGGAATGGCGGAGGCGAAAGGCAAGCCGTACGGGCAAGGTGCCCGGAACATCGCCCAATTCAACCGAAGTCGACCCGTCACGGAACCCCGGAAACGAAACATTGCCCTTTTCCATGCTGGTGGGTCGGGCTCATGCGGCGGCCGAATGTCGTTCGGCGATGCCGGCGTTGAAAAGTTGAAAATGGCAGCCGGCATCCGCGCGTGGCACGGCGCCGGCGGGGTTGTCCACGCCTTGTCCATGGTGCCGGTCCCCCTCGATCCAAAGAGGCGCTGTGGGCAAGGCGTGGGCAACCCCACGTCGACCTCGGCCCGTGGACGCCGGTGCCGGCCTCGCTGGCGACCACCGGGTCACGCCGGTGCACAGGCCAGGTCCTCGCCGACCATCGCCGCCCCCGATGAGAAACGCGAGCTCGGGGCTTCCCTTTGTCAGCGCCACGGGGTACGTTTCGCGCCACCAAAAGTGGAGTAGCTCATCATGGCCAAGACGGATCGGTCCCAGATGCCCACGTTCACCAAGACCAAGCTCGCCGCGGCGATCGCCGCCGCATCGGGTTTGGCCGCACCGGCCCCGGTGCTTGCGCAGGAGTCCGCGGGCGCGTCGCCCGCCATCGAGGAAGTGATCGTCACCGCCCGCAAGCGGGAGGCGAACATCCAGGATACGGCCGTCAGTATCCAGGCGTTCACCGAGGACGACCTCGACCGCATGGACCTCGACCGGTTCGAGGACTTCGCAGACCAGTCGCCGTCCATCTCCTACGTCAGCGCCGGACCCGGTACCCAGTTGATGCACATCCGCGGGGTCTCAGACGGGGGGATTCCGCACGTCTTCCGCACCAACGAAGCCACGACCAGCTTTTACTTGGACGAGCAGCCGGTCAACGGTCGCGCCGGCGGCGCCCCAGACCTGCACCTCTACGACATCGAGCGCATCGAGGTGCTGCGCGGCCCGGAAGGCACCTACTACGGTGCGAGTTCCGTCTCCGGCACCGTGCGCATCATCACCAACAAACCCGATCCCGAGGCCCGGAGCTTCGGCATGGACTTGAGCGGCGGCTCGATCGCCCACGGCGACACCGCCTACACCGCCGAGGGACACGTGAACCTGCCGCTGTCGGAGCGCGCCGCGGTCCGCGGCGTGTTCTGGCACGACAAGTCGAACGGCTTCGTCGACAACCTGCACACCGACTTCACCTATACCAACGGCGTCACCATCAACAACCGCCGCTGGGCCGGCGAGGACTACAACGAGGAGGAGACGACCGGTGCGCGCGGCTCCCTGCTCGTCGATCTCAACGAGTCGTGGCGCATCGTCGCGTCCGCCATGACGCAGACCACCGACACCATCGGTGCCTGGGACCACGACCCGACACGGCGCGGCGACCTCGAGGTGGTTCGTCGGGGACCGGAGTACACCAACCTCGACTTCTCACAGTTGGCCTTCACGCTCACCGGCGAGATGGACATCGGCGACCTGGTCTACGCGACGAGCTACTTCGAACGCGACGACCTGGCCGTCAACGACTACTCGGACTACGTCGAGTACGCCTCGTTCGGCAGTTGGATCCAGCAGCACGCCTGCGAGAACTACTACTGGTACGGGTTCAGCGGCTGCGCGGATCCGAGCATCTTCTTCGAGAGCGAGGCCGACGCCAGCCGCTGGTCGCACGAACTGCGCTTCGCGACGACGGGTGATCGCCGCCTGAACTGGATCGCGGGCGCCTACTACGAACAGGGCCGTTACAACGGCTACCTGTTCTGGGAGATGCCCGGCATCAACTTCGACAACGGCCCGGCGGGCTTCTACAGCGACGGGGCGGGTGTGACGCCGCTGCCGCTCGAGTGGTGGAGTTGTCCGGGCTGGAAGGGCACGAACTCCTACGCCGCCGCCTTCGGCGACGTGTCCTGGGACTTCACGGACCGGCTCACCGCGGCCGTCGGCATGCGGATATTCCGGGCCGACGACGGCGAGGGCAGTAGCTGGTCGTGCGGCTACCCGTGGGAAGAGAAGGTCTACACCGCCGACCAGGAGGGCGAGTCCGACACCGACCAGACGTTGAAGGCCAGCATCCAATACGACGTCTCGGAGGATCTCTTGGTGTACGCCTCGTACGGCGAGGGGTTCCGGCGCGGCGGCCGCAATCCCAACGTCACCCACGACGAAGTGCCCGAGTTCTACGAGTCGGACTTCACGAACTCCTACGAGGTCGGCTGGAAATCCACGCTCGCCGACGGGCGCCTCGTCCTCAACGGGGCCGCCTACCACATCGCCTGGGACAACTTCCAGACGGTGCTCTACGACCTGTTGACGGTGCCGTTCAACTTCCGCCGCAACGTCGAGGGAGCGACAGTCACGGGCGTTGAGGTGGACATGATCGCGCGGCTCAACGAGAACTGGTTCGTGACCGGCGGATTAGCACGGAACAACGCCGAGTTGGTCGGCGATTTCGCGACGATCGCGCGCGAGCCGCGCTTCGTCTACGCCGAGCAGGGCCGACGCTTGGCGCACACGCCCGAGTGGTCGACCGCACTCGGACTCCGTTACGACCGCACGCTCGCCACCGGCACCAACGTCTACGGTCAGTTCAACTGGTCCTACACCGATGAGCGCTGGAATCTGCTCGCCCGCCAGAGCGAGCAGCCGCCGGTCATCATGGATGCGTATTCGTTGGTCCACCTGCGCGCGGGCGCCGACTTCCGGGACGGCGCATGGGGCCTCGAAGCCTATGTGACCAATGCCACCGACGAACGGGCGCAGATCTTCCAGAACTCGGGCTACTACGACTCGCGGATCACGACCAACCAGCCGCGCACCATCGGCTTGCGGTTGAAGATTCGCTCACGGTAGCGGCCTGGCGCGGAGCACGGCATAGCGGAGATGCGACTTGCTTAAGCAGGTGACGATCATCAAGAAGCGTCCTGACCTGTCCGCGGACGCCTTCGAGGAGCACTGGCGCACCCGGCACGCCGAGGTCGTGTGCGAGCTGCCGGGCTTGCGGCGCTACGTTCAGAACCACATGGCCGCCGCGGGCGCAGGCGTCGACGGCATCGCCGAAGTGTGGTTCGACGACATCGACGCCATGCGTGCCAACGTCGGCCATCCGGCGCTCGAGGCCATCCGCGCCGATGAGCGGAACTTCATCGACGTGGACACGATGGATTCGATCATCGTCGAACCCGCCACGATCATCGACGGCGAAGCCACGGGCGCGAAGCTCATCGTGCTCGTCAAGCGCAACCCAGAGGTCGAGCCCGAGCGCTTCCACCGTGCGTGGCGGGACGAGGTCGGCGGTGCGATGGCGACACTCGCCGACGAGCCAAACGCGCCGACGCGCTACGAGCAGGACCACACCCGGGCCGGCGCCTACCGCCAGGGCCGCGAGCCGGCCTTCGACGGCACGGCGAGCCTCTGGTTTCCGGACCAGGGTTCGGCAGGCGCGTTCTTCGCATCGCCCGGGTTCGCCAACGTCGCCGGCGTCGAGCGCGGCCTGATGAACGCGAGCGAAATCCAGGCAGTCATGGTCGAACCGGTGACCATCCTTTAGGTTGGACGGCCCGAGCACACTCACGCCGCGAGCAGGCCCTCCCTCACGATGAAGCCGCTTACGTCGGACAACCCGTCGCCGGCCTTCAGATTCGCCATCACGAACGGCGCGCCGCCACGCATCCGTTCGGTGTCGCGGGCCATCACCTCGAGGGACGCACCGACGTAGGGTGCCAGGTCGACCTTGTTCACCACGAGCAGATCCGAGCGCGTGATGCCTGGGCCGCCCTTGCGCGGCAGCTTCTCGCCCGCCGCGACATCGACGATGTAGATGGTCAAGTCGACCAGCTCCGGGCTGAACGTTGCCGCCAGGTTGTCGCCGCCCGACTCCACGATCACCATGTCCAAGCCCGGGAACCGGTGCTCGAGATCCGCGATGGCGGCCAGGTTCATGGAGGCATCCTCGCGAATCGCGGTGTGCGGACAGCCGCCGGTTTCGACCGCGACGATGCGTTCCTCCGGCAGGGCCTGCGAGCGCAAAAGGATCTCGGCGTCTTCGCGCGTATAGATGTCATTGGTCACGACCGCGATGCCGAAGCGGCCCCGCAACGACCGGCACAGGCCCTCGACCAACGTGGTCTTTCCCGCGCCCACGGGACCGCCGATGCCAACCCTGAGCGCATGGCTCGTCGCCGCTTGTGGATCATTCATGACCGGTACAACCTCGTGTGGCGTGTCTCATGCTGTGCGCTTGCGATGGCGAGGCCGGGGCTCGCCAACCCGATTTCATCGTCCGAAACGGCCACCGCGTGCGCGACCACGGCGTCGAGCGATGCGCCAAGGTGACGCAGCATGCGCTGTCCCGCGCCATGGCCCAACGGCGTCAACTTCACCGCACAGACAACCTGGTTTTCGCACCAGGCCCAGGCGTAGCCGGTGAGCGTGTCGTCGGCACCAAGCGAGGCATTGGCGGCGGCGACGCCGAAGGCCGCCGCGTAGCCGAGCCGCGGCACGCCGTCCGGTCGCTCTCCCAGGTCCGCCATGAGGGCGATCAACGCAGCGCCCATGTTGCGCTCTTCGGCGCGCAGTTCGCTGGTTTCCCGGCAAGCGCGGCACAGTGCATCCCAGCGCAGCAATCCCGCGACATCGCCATCCCGCCACGCGTCCCGGGCCCGCGCGACGATCGGCAAGTCGAGATTGGCGATCGAACGCCCAAGCAGACCCTGTATCCACGCGAGCGCCGTCCCTTCGTCGGTCACCCAGCCGGCCTCGACCGCCTGCTCCAGCCCTTGGGAGTGGTGGTACGCACCCACGGGCGACAGTGGGCTGATCAATTGCCACAGGCGAACCTGGTCAGTGGACGTGCCCATAGGCTCCGGACTCCGGTTCGAAAGGTGCCTGTTCGGATTTCGGCTCGAGTCCGAGCCCGCGCAGCATGTCGTCGAGCACGTGGTCGGCCAGGTAGCGGAGCCAGCCGTCGCCCACCTGCACCGGGACATGGCGGTTGCCGAGGTGGTAGGCGGCCCGCGCCAACGCCTTGGGGTCGTCCGTCTTCACGGTGCAGACCGCCTCCGGACCCGCGACCACGGCGACGATCCGGCCGTCATCGGCGGCGAGCAGGTCGCCGTCGCGCAGGCCCAAGCCTCGTGGCAGCACCACGGCTACCGCTTCGCCGGACTCCAGCACG
The DNA here is from genome assembly GCA_965203685.1 of Candidatus Azotimanducaceae bacterium. GTDB lineage: Bacteria > Pseudomonadota > Gammaproteobacteria > Pseudomonadales > Azotimanducaceae > VXYL01. The sequence goes on along the minus strand of OZ241908.1, from coordinate 535,610 downwards.
GCCCGCTGGCGCGCCTTGCGGCGACGCTCGAACGGCAATACCAGCCGGCCGCTGGGTTCGCCGGACTCGGCGAGGTGGGTGAACCGCTGCAACGATGCGGCCTTCTAAAACAGGAAGTAGCGCTGCGCGAGCGGCAGCGTCGCCGCCGGTTCGCAAGTCAGCAGTTCCCCGTCCGCAACCACGTCGTAGGTCTGGGGATCCACGTCGATGCTCGGCGTTGCGGCGTTGTGAACCATGTCCGCCTTCGTGACCTTGCGCGTGTCGCGGACCGCCACGAGGCGCTTCGCCAGCCCGTATGCCTGGTCGACCCCCGCCGCTGCGGCGGCGGCCGAGACGAACGTTACCGACGTCGATGCCACCGCACCCCCGAAGGCACCGAACATCGGTCGATAGTGGACCGGTTGCGGCGTCGGGATGGAGGCGTTGGGATCGCCCATCGGCGCTGCGGCGATCATGCCGCCCTTGAGCACCAGGGACGGTTTCACGCCAAAGAAGGCTGGCTGCCAAAGCACGAGGTCCGCGAGCTTGCCAACCGTGATCGAGCCCACTTCGTGGGCGATGCCGTGCGTGATCGCGGGGTTCAGCGTGTACTTCGCGACATAGCGCTTGGCACGCTCGTTGTCGTTGCGCTCGGAGTCGGCCGGCAAAGGGCCGCGCTGGACTTTCATCTTGTGGGCGGTCTGCCAGGTCCGGCAGATGACCTCCCCGACCCGACCCATGGCCTGCGAGTCCGAGGCGATCATCGAGAACGCCCCGAGGTCGTGCAGGATGTCCTCGGCGGCGATGGTCTCGCGGCGGATGCGGGACTCCGCGAAGGCCACGTCTTCGGCGATGCCGGGGTCGAGGTGGTGGCAGACCATGAGCATGTCGAGGTGTTCGTCGACCGTGTTCACCGTGTACGGGCGCGTCGGGTTCGTGGACGACGGCAGCACGTTGGCGAGCCCGCATGCCTTGATGATGTCCGGCGCATGGCCGCCGCCTGCCCCCTCGGTGTGGTAGGTGTGGATCGTGCGGCCTTTGAACGCGGCGAGCGTGTCCTCGACGAAGCCCGACTCGTTGAGCGTATCGGTGTGGATCGCGACTTGGACGTCGAAGTCGTCGGCCACCTTGAGGCAGGTGTCGATGGCGGCCGGCGTCGTACCCCAGTCCTCGTGGAGCTTGAGCCCCATGGCACCGGCGGCCACCTGCTCCTCGAGCGCCGCCGGCAGGCTGGCATTGCCCTTGCCGAGGAAACCCAAGTTCATCGGGAAGGCGTCCGCAGCCTGCAGCATGCGCGCGATGTGCCACGGTCCCGGCGTGCAGGTGGTGGCGTTGGTGCCGGTCGCCGGTCCAGTGCCACCACCGAGCATCGTCGTGATGCCGGACATGAGCGCCTCCTCGATCTGCTGCGGACAGATGAAGTGGATGTGGGCGTCGATGCCGCCGGCGGTGACGATCTGGCCTTCAGCCGCGATGGCCTCCGTGCCCGGCCCGATGACCACGTCGACACCGGGTTGGGTGTCCGGGTTCCCGGCCTTGCCGATGGCCGCGATGCGACCGTCCTTGATGCCGATGTCCGCCTTGTAGATGCCGCTCGCGTCCAGCACCAGTGCGTTGGTGACCACGGTGTCCACGGTGTCGGCCGCACCACGCTGGCTCTGGCCCATGCCGTCCCGGATGACCTTGCCACCGCCGAACTTCACCTCGTCGCCGTAGACGGCGTGGTCCGACTCGACCTCGATGACGAGTTCGGTGTCGCCGAGCCTGACCCGGTCACCGGTGGTGGGGCCGAACATCTCAGCGTAGGCACGTCGGGAGATGGTGCTCATGGCGAAGTCCCTCGCTTCCCCTCCTCCAGGTCGCCCATGATCCGGGCGTTGAAACCGAAGACGCGCCGAGCGCCCGCGAAGGCGACCAGGGTCACGGTGCGGCGCTGACCCGGTTCGAAGCGCACCGCTGTACCCGCCGGGATGTCGAGACGAAAGCCGCGGGCCGCCTCGCGATCGAAGGCCAAGGCTGGATTGGTCTCGTAGAAGTGGTAGTGCGAGCCCACCTGCACCGGCCGGTCGCCCGTGTTGGCAACGGTGATTTCCACCGTCGCTCGACCGGCGTTGAGGTCGAGGTCGCCGTCTGCGACAAGAGTCTCGCCGGGTGTCATGGGATCGGCTCGTGAACGGTGACGAGCTTCGTGCCGTCTGGGAACGTCGCCTCCACCTGGACTTCGCGGAGCATCTCGGGCACGCCGTCCATGACCTCGTCGCGGTCGAGGATGCGCGCCCCCTCGCCCATGAGTTCGGCGACGGTCCTGCCGTCGCGGGCGCCTTCCATGATCGCCGCGGAGATGAGCGCCACGCACTCGGGGTAGTTCAGCTTGACGCCGCGGGCACGCCGTCGCTCGGCCACTTGGGCGGCGACGAAGACGAGGAGCTTGTCCTTCTCGCGGGGGGTGAGATTCACGGGGTCACCATTGTGTTGATCCAAATGTAAACATCAACCGCGGTCAAGCAGACCAGCGGGCTGCACCCCGGGGCGGGGATCTTGGCGGTCACGTCGCCCACACGCGCGGCGGTGACGGCGCGAGGCCCGACACGGCGCGCCGCAAGCCCTGCCAAACGCGCGTGAGGAGCCCGCGCACACGCTCCACGTCACCCGCCAACATGCGCACGACGAGCAGATCGTCCAACAACGTTGCCCCGGTCGCCGGGCAGTCGCCGAGAAGGTTGCGCGCGCGGTCCAGGGTGTCCCCATCCGCCGGGTACGCGTAGTAGCTCGCAAGCGTCCGCTTGCCGTCGAGCCCCCATGGCGCAGCAAGGACGGAGGCTGACTCGCCTGCACCCCGGCTCCAGGCCTGGCGCTCGACCAGGCGATGCTCTTCCCCCACGTCAATGCGTGTCTCGAGGCGCACGGCGCCCGTCTCGTAACCGTCGTCGGAGGCCGGTCGTCCCAACGTCACGATGTCCCAGCAGGCGAATCGCGCATCGTGCGCGAGCCGCACGTGGGTGTGCGCCCGGTAGCGGCTGCCGCCGAAGAGGATCGTCTCCTGGGGCAACCACTCGAGGCCGCACCCCGCGCCGACGTCGAGGCACTGCGCAACGGAACTCTCGAGCGGACCGCGGTAGACCTTGGTCGCGGCTGGCGTCGTCACTAGGGCCGTGCCGCCACAGCGCACGTCGATGTGCGCCTCGATGCGGTCGTTGCGGGCTAGGCCGCCGGGAGGATGCAGCATGTACACGTGGCACGCACCGTCAGGGGGATGGAACGGGCGCTGCACCGCCACCGGGCCTGCCTGTTCTCGACGCGCCAGGATCGTGCGCCCGTTGTGTCGCTCAAATTCCAGCCGCAACCGGCCTCGCCATGGCGTCATACCGTTAGGTGCTCCTCGATCAAGGCATCGGTCAGCTTCGCGAGCGGGCCTTCCGCCATGATCGATCCCTTGGTCATGATCGCGAACCGATCCGCGACCCGGCGTACGAACGGCAGCTTCTGCTCGACGAGCAGCACGGTCATCCCAAGCTCCCGGTTGAGACGCACGACGACGTCGCCGATCTGCTGAACCACGTTCGGCTGGATGCCTTCCGTGGGCTCGTCGAGAATGAGGAACTTCGGTCGCAGGACCAGCGCCCGGCCGATCGCGAGTTGCTGCTGCTGACCACCGGACAGGTCTCCACCGCGACGCGATCGCATGTCGTCGAGCACGGGAAAGAGTTCGTAGACCTCGCTCGGGATCTCGCGCTCCGCCCGGGGCAACGCGCCCAAGCCCACGGCCAGGTTCTCTTCCACCGTCAGCAAGGGAAAGATCATGCGCCCTTGGGGGACGTAGCCCATTCCGAGTTGGGCGCGCCGCTCGGGCGGCATCGTCAGCAAGTCCGCGCCGGCCAAGCGAATCGAGCCCGTGTCGACGGGAAGAAGCCCCATGAGGCACTTCAAGAGCGTGGTCTTGCCGACGCCGTTGCGGCCCATGATGCAGAGGCACGCACCCTCGGGGATCGAGAGAGCAACATCCCACAACGTGCGGCTTTCGCCGTAGGACTGGTTGAGGCCCTCGACTTCGAGCATTGGCCTTAAGCGTCCACGCCGAGGTAGACCTCGCGCACGCGCTCGTCGTCCTGCACCGCATCGAACGGTCCCTCGCACAGCACGCGGCCCTCGTGGAGGACAGTGACCCGCCGCGCGATCGAGCGCACGAAGTCCATGTCGTGCTCCACGACGATCACCGAGTGGTCGCCGGCGAGGCGCGTAAGCAGTTCCGCGGTCAGTTCCGATTCACGCCGCGTCATCCCCGCCACGGGCTCGTCGACCAGGAGCACGAGCGGGTTCTGCATCAGCAGCATGCCGATTTCGAGCCACTGCTTCTGGCCGTGTGAAAGCGTCCCGGCACGCTCCTCGCCGTGGTCGATCAGGCCGATGGTGGCCAAGGTGGCGTCGATGCGATCCCGCTGCTCACCCTTGAGCCGCGCCTTGAGAGTCGGCCATACGCGCTTGTCGGCCGACATCGCCAATTCCAGGTTCTCGAACGCCGTGTGGTTCTCGAACACGGTCGGCTTCTGGAACTTGCGGCCAATGCCAAGTGCCGAGATCTCGGGCTCCGACAACCGTGTCAGGTCGAGGCGCTGGCCGTAGAAGGCGGCACCGACATCCGGGCGCGTCTTCCCGGTGATGACGTCCATCATCGTGGTCTTGCCGGCGCCGTTGGGCCCGATGATGCAGCGCAATTCGCCGATCTCGACGTAGAGCGTCAGCGCATCGAGCGCCTTGAAGCCATCGAAGCTGACCGTGACGTCCTCGAGGTAGAGGATGTAGCCGTGGTCCGCACTCAGCAATTGGTCGCGCGTCGGCTTCTCGATCAGGAAGTCCCAGACGCGGTCACGCTCCAGCATCTGCCAGCGGGCGCGCGGGCGTGGCGGCGGGCGGGTGCTCGGCGCATCAGGCATGGGCGAGACCCTTAGGCGACTGCCGACGGCGTTGCCAAAGGCCAACGATGCCTTTCGGCAGCACCAGCGTGACGAGTACGAACAAGGCGCCGAGAGCGAACAACCACACCTCGGGCAGCGTTCCGGTCAACACCGTCTTGGCGTAGTTGACCACCGCCGCGCCGAGAGCCGCGCCGTACAGCGTGCCCCGACCGCCCACGGCCACCCAGACCACCAACTCGATGGAGTTGAGCGGCTGAAACTCGCTCGGGTTGATGATGCCCACTTGCGGGACGTACAAGGCGCCGGCGATCCCCGCGAGCACGGCCGACGCGGTGAACACCGCCAACTGGAACCGCTCGACCCGGTAGCCGATGAACCGCGTCCGATCCTCGGCATCACGCAACGCCGTCATCACGCGGCCGAGCTTCGAGGTCACCACCAGCCGGCAGAAAACGTACGTAAGCGCCAACGCGAGCGCGGAGACCATGAACAGGGCCGCGCGGGTCCAATCGGATTGCAGGCTGGCGCCCAGGATGTCCTTGAAGTCGGTCAGGCCGTTGTTGCCGCCAAAGCCCATCTCGTTGCGGAAGAACGCCAGCATCAGCGCGTAGGTCAGCGCCTGGGTCATGATCGACAGGTAGACGCCGGTGACGCGGGAGCGAAACGCGAGCCAGCCGAATACGAACGCGAGCAGGCCCGGCGCCAGCGCCACCATGAGCATCGCGAACCAGAACTGATCGAACCCAAACCAGTACCAGGGCAGCGCATCCCAGTTCAGGAACACCATGAAGTCCGGCAGTTCCGGGTGGCCGTAGACGCCGCGCTCGCCGATCTGGCGCATCAAGTACATGCCCATGGCGTAGCCGCCCAGCGCGAAGAAGGCACCATGGCCCAGGCTCAGGATGCCGCAGTATCCCCAGACCAGGTCCAGCGCAACGGCGAGCATGGCATAGCAAAGGTACTTGCCAAGCAACGTCACGGTGTACGTTGAGACGTGGAACACGGAATCCGGCGGAACGGCCAAGTTGGCGACCGGCACGACCACGGCGGCCACGGCCAGCACGGCGAGGAGGATCCAGCCTCCGCGCTCGTGGTTGAGCAGTCGCGACAGCAGCATTTAAGTCTCCGCCGCGCGGCCCTTCTGCGGGAACAGTCCGCGCGGGCGCTTCTGGATGAATAGGATGATGAACACTAGGACGACGATCTTGGCCACCACGGCGCCTGTCACCGGCTCTAGGAACTTGTTGACCACGCCCAGGGAGAGGCCGGCTACCAGCGTGCCCCAGAGATTGCCGACGCCCCCGAACACGACCACCAGGAACGAGTCGACGATGTAGCCCTGGCCGAGGTTGGGGCCGACGTTGGTCAGTTGCGACAGGGCAACGCCGGCCACCCCCGCGATTCCCGCGCCGAGCCCGAAAGTCAGCGCATCGACACGGGCGCTGCGGATTCCCATGGCCCGCGCCATCGACCGGTTCTGCATCGTGGCCCGAACCTCGAGCCCGAGGCGCGTACGTTGCAGGATGACCAGCAACGCCACGAAGACCAGGCCCGCGAAGATGAGCGTGTAGAGACGGTTGTAGGTGAAGGACAAGCCGGCCACGATCTCCCAGGAACCGCTCATCCACTCCGGGGTCGCCACGGCCCGGTTGAGCGGCGAGAAGATCGACCGCACGGCCTGCTGCAGGATCAGGCTGACGCCGAACGTCGCAAGCAGCGTCTCCAGCGGTCGACCGTAGAGAAAGCGGATGACGCCGCGCTCGATGGCGATGCCGACGAGTCCTGAGACCACGAACGCCGCCGGGATGGCAACGATGATGGAGTACTCGAGCGCCCCGGGCATCAACGTCTGCACGACGTACGTCGTATAGGCGCCGAGCATGATGAGTTCGCCGTGCGCCATGTTGATGACGCCCATGACGCCGAACGTGATCGACAGCCCTATGGCCGCGAGCACGAGGATCGAACCGAGGCTCAAGCCGAACAGGATCGTCTCGACGGTCTGGAACCTTGCCACCGTGCGTTCGATCGCCGCGAGCGCGTCCCTGGCCGCATTCCGGACGGCTTCGCTTTCGACCGGGCCGGCGTCGGGATCGTCGTTCGCGAGCGCGGTCAGTTTCATGCGCACGGTGCCGTCGAGGTTGCCGTGAGACGCCGTGATCGCGGCAAGCCGCGTGGCCTCGTCCGGCGAGTCGAGGTCGAAGACCGTCAGTGCCGTGTCGATGGCGTCGCGGACGTCGGCCTCGGTCTCGACGGCCAAGCGATCCCGCAACAGGGATCCTAGGCCGGGATCCGCGGCGTCGGCCACGGCGCGTACCGCCGCGATCCGGTTGTCAGGATCCGCATCGCGCAGCCGCAGCCCGGCGACGAGACCCCGCAGGTAACGCCTGAGGGCGTTGTTGACGGTCACACGGCGCGCGCCGCGGCGACCGGTTTCGCCAAGATCCTCGTCGGTGACCGCGTCGCGCAAGGCGTAGCCCGCCCTGGCGCCGGCTGCTTCGTCCACCAACGTAGCGATCACCAGTCGGCCCGTACCCCGCTCCGTGAAGAGTTCCCCGGCCAGCAAGGCGTCGAGCACCACGGCGGCACGCGGGTGGTCGATGCCAGCGAGTTCGGTGGCGGCAGCCCGCTTGTCGTCGAAGGACCGCGTGTTCAGGGCATCGACCGCCGCCTGCACGTCGCCGGCGTCAGCAGCGAAGGCGGCCGCCATGGGCAACAACAAAAAAAGCGGCGTGACGAGAAGAACTCGCCACGCCGAGAAGAGGCGGCGCGTGCGCATGGCTGGGCCTAAGCCTAGGGTCTAGACCTAGCCACGCTGGACGACAGGCCTACTCGTAGTTCTGCCCGGAGCATTCCTTGGTCTTGGTGTTGTAGTTGCCGCACTTGAGCTCCACCCAGTCCGCTTCGATATCCATGGAACCGGGCAGGAAGTCCGACCACGCGTCGCCAGGCACCAGGTCCGGTGTTTCCCAAACGATATCAAACTGGCCGTCGTCCTGGATTTCACCGATGAGCACGGGCTTGGTGATGTGGTGGTTCGGCAGCATCGTCGCCATGCCCCCGGAGAGGTTGGGCACGGTAACGCCGATAATCGCGTCCTGGACCGCCGTCGCATCCGTGGTGCCGGCCTTCTCGACCGCCTCCGCCCACATCTTGAACCCGATGTAGTGCGCTTCCATCGGGTCGTTGGTCACGCGATCCTCGTCGTCGATGAACTCGAGCCACTCGTCGATGAAGTCGTCGTTCACCTCGGCTGGGACGCTCATGAAGTAGTTCCAAGCGGCCAAGTGACCGACCAGGGGGCCGGTATCGATGCCCGAGAGTTCCTCTTCGCCAACGGAGAAGGCGATCACGGGGATGTCCTCCGCCGCGATGCCCTGGTTGCCGAGTTCCTTGTAGAACGGCACGTTGGCATCACCGTTAATGGTGGACACGACGGCCGTTTTCTTGCCGGCCGAACCGAACTTCTTGATGTCCGAGACGATCGACTGCCAGTCCGAGTGGCCGAACGGCGTGTAGTTGATCATGATGTCTTCCTCGGCCACGCCCTTCGCCTTGAGGTAGGCCTCCAGGATCTTGTTCGTGGTGCGGGGATAGACGTAGTCCGTACCGGCAAGAACCCAGCGCTCGGCGCCGAGTTCGTTCATCAGGTAGTCGACGGCGGGAATCGCCTGCTGGTTCGGAGCGGCACCGGTGTAGAAGACGTTCTTGGAGGACTCCTCGCCCTCGTATTGCACCGGGTAGAACAGCAGCCCGTTCAGCTCCTCGAACACGGGGAGCACGGACTTGCGCGACACCGATGTCCAGCAGCCGAAGACGACCGCGACCTTCTCCAAGTCGAGCAGTTCCCGCGCCTTTTCGGCGAACAGCGGCCAGTTCGACGCGGGGTCCACGACCACCGGCTCGAGCTGCTTGCCGAGCAGGCCGCCCGCGGCGTTCTGCTCCTCGATCAGCATCAGGACCGTGTCCTTGAGGGTTGTCTCGCTGATGGCCATCGTGCCCGAGAGGGAGTGGAGGACGCCGACCTTGATGGTCTCCTCGTCCTGGGCCGAGGCGTTGAAGGTGACGAGCGTCGCCACGGCGATGGCCGCAGCGGCGATTGCTTTGGGTAGTTGCATGATTGATCTCATATCCGCGATAGCTCCGTTCAGTTAGATCTGGACTTGGACGCCGAACCCGAAGCGCGTTTCGTCCGCGCCGGGCGCGCCGGTGAGGTTGGCGTCCCCGTCGGTGACGTGGACGTTCAGGCGCAGGTTGTGCCCGTTGATGATGTAGTTGATGCCGTACTCGGTGAGTTCGCTGTCGCCGATCGCGGCGTCGGACGGCTCGTTCGATGTCAATCGGAAGTACGGCTGCACGCGGCCGATGCCGGCTTCTCCCGGAAACAGGTAGGCCGCCGTGAAGAACCAGGCACTGCCGTCGAAGAGGCAGAAGCAATCGCTGCCAGCCGTCGGCGGCGGCGCATTGAAGGACTTGTGCTCCGCCTCCAGCGTGATCGCGCTGCCGTTGTCGAATGGCTTCTCGAGCAGGGCGTCGATGATGAATGCGCTGAAGTTTGCGGGCGATGCCGACGTACCAGTACCGTCGTTCTGGCTCTGAAACGATGCGCCGATCGTGAACACGTCGCCGCCGCCACCGTAGTACGTACTGCTCGTGTAGTAGGCGGGATTGGCTTCCATGCTCAGGAAATTGAAGGCGACCCGCGCCGCGAAGAGGCTGTTGCCGTCCTGGTTGGGCCCGCCATCGACACCGTCGAAAAGGCCCGCCGAGTACTGCAGCTTGCCCAAGGTCCCCCAGACGGTGACGCCGTCGTCCCGTCCCAAGAGGCCGGCCTGGCCGAGCTGATCGGATGGCAGCAGCGGTACCGTGTATTGGTTCCAGGACAGGCCGTAGTACGGTCCGTTCAACTCGATCCGGTCGGCGGGGGTCAGCATGCGGCCGATCCAGAGGTTGAACTCCGGGCTGAACTCGAACTGCGCGATCGCGTCGAGCACGTCGATGTCGCCGGCGGCGCCGACCGGGTCGCCAGCGTCCTGCCCGAAGACGCAGCTTTCGCACTCCGTGTTGAAGGTGAACTTGACCTTCTCGTGGATCTGCCCGTTGACATACAGGCGCACGCTCTGAAGGCTGTAATCCGAACCGGCGTCCGAATTGGCATAGCCGGCGCGCATGCCGGCCCCGAAACTGACCGAGTGGTGTTCGCCCACCTCGATTGTGCCGCCCGCGCTCGCCATGGGCGCCCCGACTAGCAACACAGCAGCGCAGGCAAAAGCAATGAGCCCACGCCTTGGATTGCCATAATTCATGTGCATACCTCGCAATTTTTGAAACGTGACCGACCGCATCGCGATCAATGGCGACGAACTAGGCAATCACCGTGCCAATGTCCGCCGTGCGGCGTTTCGCGCGGCAGCATGCACCCGGATCGAACGGCGCCCGCCCCGATGTGGTGCCGGGTGCACCGAATCCGTGCGTCACTCGGTTTGAGTGCCCACGGTCGACCCACCGCATCGCTAACGCTGTGCTCTGGGAGTGCCCGTGGCGGGTGGCCATGGACTGGCAGACACCCGCGAGCGTATAGCGCCCGGTCTACGCCATGCTGAACGTCACCGCGCCGCCCGAAGCATGGTCACGAGCTCCACTAGGCCGATGCCTTCAATAGACTGTCGAATCGGGAACCGGTCGTCCCCGGGATGGACCACAAACGCCTTGGCGGGCTTGAGATCCGCGCATGCCGCGTGGAACCCGCGACTGACCTTGGGGGCCAGCGACCGCTTGACCTCGACGGCCCAGATCTCGTCGGGCGCGAACTCGATCACGAGATCGATCTCGGCACCGCCGCTCGTGCGATAGAACGACGCCGTTGCTGGCCAAGGGAGCGCCGTGACCAAGGTCTCGATGGCGAAGCCTTCCCAACTGCGACCGACGACCGGATGCCCAGCCAGCGCCTGCAGCGTCGGCACGCCCAGCAGCGCATGAACCAGGCCGCTGTCGCGCACATAGACCTTCGGCGACTTCACCAACCGCTTGCCGACGTTCGCCACAAAGGGCGCCAAGCGTCGCACGAGCAGCAAGTCGACCAGCAGATCAATGTAGCGCGTGACGGATTGCGGACTGACGTCGAGCGCGTGGGCGAGTGCGGACGCATTGAGGAGTTGCCCTTGCCGGTGCGCCAGCATGGTCCAGAGCCTGTCGAGGGCGGTGGCGGGGATGCGAGGGCCGAACGCGGCGACATCACGTTCGAGGTAGGTGCGGATGAAATCCCGGCGCCACGCGAGGCTCGAGGCGTCGTCGGGCGCGAGATAGCTCATGGGGAATCCGCCACGCAGCCACAGGCGCTCCCGGGCCGGTCGGCCTGCTTCAACTTCCAGGGGCGTGAACGGCGTCAAATCGAGGTACGTGATTCGACCCGCGAGGGACTCGCCGGATTGCTTAAGCAGTTCGAGCGAGGCCGAGCCGAGTACGAGGAAGCGACCGACACCTTCGCCGCGTCGGCGTCCGCGGTCGATCACACCTCTGAGCGTACCGAAGAGCTCCGGTGCGCGGTGGATTTCGTCGAGGATGACCAGGCGATCATCGACACTGTCGAGATACAGGACCGGTTCAGCTAGGCGGCTGCGGTCGTCTCGGTCTTCAAGGTCCAGGTAGACGGCGTCCCGCTCCTCGGCGATCGTGAGCGCCAAGGTAGTTTTGCCGCATTGGCGCGGGCCAATGATGGCAACGGCTGGCTGCTCGGAGAGCGCCGTCAGGAGGGCGGCGTGGGCGTTTCTCGGAACCATATCCTTGCATATTGTCCAAGACGGGGACGGTATGCAAGGATATCCAACGAGAGTTTCGACCAGCCGCGAGGTCGCCACACGCCTATGACGTCTGTTCGATGCGATGCCGATGATCGAACAGGCCCTATTGGGAATTGTGTAGCAGAATCCGCATGGCAGCCTAAGCGGCCAGCGGAACCACGCCACCTTTTTGACGGGTCGCAGGGGTGGCCAACGCCAACGCCCCTCGCCGTCCAGTTGCGCCGATCCCTGACGCCATGATGTTTCGGGCCGCGTTCACGTCGGCGTTCGCCGCGTGGCCGCAGGCCTGACATCGGAAAGTCGATTGCGTCGGCCTGTTGGCCGCGTCCACATGGCCGCACCGGTGGCAGGTCTGCGACGTGTGCGCCGGGTTCACGCGCACGACGCGCCCCGCCTTGTAGTCCAGGTTGCGTTCCAACGCGCCCCATCCGCTCGCAAGGACGGCCCGGTTGAGTCCCGCCTTGGCCGGGACGTTCGTTCCGGGTTTCTCGACCGTGCCTGCGGCGCTGGCCGTCATGCCCTTCGTCGGCAGGTCTTCGACGGCGACCGTGTGGAAGCTGTCGGCGATGCCCCGCGACACCCGGTGCGCCCAGTTCGACCTGACGTCGGCGAGCCGTCTCGACGTTGCGGCGAGCTTGGCCTTCGTGCGCTCGCGCCGCTTGCTTCCCCTGGTCTGCCGGGCCATGCGACGCTCGTACCGTTTCCGGCGGGCCTCGAGGCGCGACGTGTCGGGCAGCCGGACGATCTTGCCGTCGCTCAACGCGCACTGGCCCACATTGCGGTCGATGCCGACCGCGGTGCCGTCGTCAACGCGGTGTGGCGCGGCGACCTCGTAGAACACCGTGCAGTACCACTTGCGGCCTTCCCGCGTGAACACGGCCTGTTTCGGCTTGCCCTCGGGCCACGGGTTGCCTCCCCGGCGGCGCAAACGGTACCGGCCCGCCTTCGGAACCGCGATGCCGTCGCTCGTCAGCCGGACACGTTCGGGAATCGTGAAGCCTGTGGTGTTGTCGCCCCGTCCCTTGAACTTCGGCCTTCCGCCCTGTCCGTCGAAGAACCGGCGCCACGCGTCGGCCTGCCGCTTGAGCGTGTAGCGCACCACGCCGAACGGAAGCTCGCGCAGCCATTCGTGGCCATCGGAGTGGCGCAGTTCGGTGAACGCCTTGCCGAGCGTGAAGAACGTGACGCTCGGCGCCCGAGCCCCGTTCATCCGGGCGATGCGGAGCAGGTCGTCCTGATCCGCGAGCATCTGGTTCCAAACGTGGCGGCACGCGCCGGCGATGCGGTTCAGCCGGTGGGCCTTGGCCTGAGTGCCGGGGAGTACCCGGTATCGGACGGCGCGGACTGCGGTGCCGGGATGGTTCACAGCGATGCTCTGTGTCAGCCGTTTTGGGGGGCCGGGACGGGGTTGGCGCCCCGACCGGCACCGCCTAGCGTACCGTGCGGTTGCGGATTCAGCCACACAAATCCCATACTTTCCCATTGACGCGCGAGGGGAATCGCCATGCATCCACCGGAGCTGACACTCGATGAGAAGCGGGATCTCTACCGGGACGGCTTCATCGTCTTGAAGGACGTCGTGCCGGGAGAGCTGACCTGGGCCGCAAAGCGGCGCATCAACATCTTCGCCGGCCGCGACGGGCACCTGTTCAAGTACTACAGCGAACTCGCCTCGTCCCACGAGTTCCCCGACCTCGTCAATCTCTCGCCCTTGGGCGACATCCTGCGCAACACCATGGGGCCGTTCGATGCTCCGCAGCGCGCCATGCCCATGGTGCTCTACCCGCGCGACCCGTCACCGGAGATCGGTGGCTACGGCGTCGCCGACAAGGACATCCCCAACTTCGGCTTTGCCCCGCACTTGGACGGTCAGTGGGCCGGTGCCCTGCCGCGCAACCAGAACGAGGTCGACGACTGGGAGTCGCCCCGCACCGAGCACTTCGGCACCGGCGACGCCCGTGCCCGGGGCGGCAACAACACGCCCTTCTTCCAGGATCCGGCGTGTCGCCTGGCCCTCGGCAGCTTCACGGCCTTCGTCGGCGTCTGCCTGAACGACCAGACCGAGTTCGGCCGGGGCAATCTCGCCGTACTGCGCGGCGCGCACCACGCCGTGGAGGACTTCTTCAAGATGCAGCGCGACGCCGGCGGGGTGGTCGGCCCCGAGGGCGCCGGCTGGCCACGGTTGAAGCCCGTGGGCGACGGCCACGTGGCGATCAACCACCTGCCGGATGCCATTCGAGATCTCTACCGGGAAGGCGCCGAATACACGCCGGACGGTTCCATGTGGCCGCAACCCACCCCGATTCTCATGGACGAGGGCGATGCGGTGATCACCCTCCACGCCATACCGCATTGCGGCACGCGCAACGAACTCGGTGCCGAACCGCGCATGAACGTTTACTTCCGAATACGCCGCGAACGCCCCGGGGGTGCGCGCGTCGTGGGCGACAGCGATCACCCGGACCGTGGCTGGAACGGCGAGTTTCTCGAGTATCCGGACGACTACGACCCGTGGCAGGTGGCCATCGACAAGCTGTGCGACCACTGGTCGGAATGGGACTTCGCAACCGAGTCCTTCAAAAGGGACATCGGGGAACCGTGAAGTCGACGCACATGGCCTGAAGCTGGCACGGATGCCTCCTAGATTCGCGAGCCGGGACAGGCCGGCCCCCTGTGGCCGCGCCGCCTTTGCGCTCCTCGGCGCCAGCGTGCTAGCCGCGGGAGTCCAAGTCGCCGCCGCGGACGATGATCGTCCGTTCTGGCATCCCGACATCGGATCGACCGCCGAGCGTTTCGAACTGGCCAAACGCACGGAACCGGAACTCGTCGCCTTCCTGAGGCGTTTTCCCAAGGGCGCGGACCTGCACAACCACGCGGGCGGTGCCGTCTACAGCGACTACGTCATCGACGAGGCGCGGACCAAGGGGCTGCGCTACGACCCCGAGGGCAGGGGCTTCACGGACAGCGAGGAGGACCACACGGTCAGCCTGGACCAACTCGAAGCCGATGCGGCCATGCTCAAGGCGTTCTTCGAGACCGTGAGCATGCGCGGCTGGTATCCGAACACCGGCGACGGCCACCACCACTTCTTCCAGACGTTCTCGCACCTCGGTTCCGCCGAGCGAACGCAAGCCCAGGTGCTCGCCGAGATCGTCCGCCGCAACCACTATCAGAACGTCAACTACGTCGAGTTGATGATGGCCCCGATTCCGCCGGCGACATGGGGGGAGTTCTACGCGATCATGAGCGAACTCGATCTCGACGACCTGCCCGGTAGCCTCGCTCCCTTCGAACCCCTCATCGAGGACCCTGAGATCGGTCGTTCCTTCACCGCGTACATCGACGAACTCGAGGCCGAGGCATCCCGGGAACTCGCGCTGTCACCGGCCCTGGGCGAGCCGGAAAGCGAGATCGTCGTCGCCTACATCGGATCGCTGCTCCGGACCGGCACCATGGAGCGTTTCTTCCGCAATGCGGTCATCACCTTCACCGCCATGCGGTCGGACGAGCGCGTCGTCGGGCTGAACATCGTGGCCCCCGAGGACCACCCGGCGTCTCGCCGCCAGTTCGACGACCAGATGAAGGTCTTGGACTTCCTGTGGCAGCGCTTCGACAAACCCGCCATCACGCTGCACGCCGGCGAACTGACGCTCCGCTACGCGCCCGTTGCGTCGATGTGGGACCGGATCCGGCGCAGCATCGACGAAGGGCACGCCCGACGCATCGGACACGGCATCTCCATCGCCTGGGAACGCGACCTCGTGGGCTTGTTGGCGCAGATGGCGAAGGACCGGGTGCTCGTCGAGATCAACCTGACAAGCAACGAGAGCATCCTCGGCGTCCGCGACGACGCGCACCCGTTCCAACTCTACCGCCGCGCCGGCGTGCCGGTGTGCCTGACCACCGACGACGAGGGCGTCAGCCGGTCAAACCTGACGATGGAATACGTCAAGGCCGTGCAACGCTACGACCTCGACTACGACGACATCAAGACGATCTCGCGGGACTGCCTCGCGCACTCCTTCCTGCCGGAGGACGTGAAAGGCGAACGCCTCGCCATGCTGGAGGCCGCGTTCGTCCGATTTGAGGAATCCCTCGCGACGGGGTACCGGGAGAGCGTCGAATGAGAGCCCCGGCTGCCTAACGCTACCGCTTGAGCGCGGACTGCTGCGTCAACTTTCGATCAACAGCCTCCTGGCAGCTTTTCAGAGCCTGGGGCAGTGCTGGAAATGTGAATATGTGGGCTATGGCACCCACCGGTACAAACCGCAGCCAACGACCCGTAGGGTCGCCGTCCCAATCTCTTGCGGAGCCGTAACTAAGCAGACACTCCGCACCATTCTCGACCGGCACGACAATCGCCTTCGCCAACAAAGAGTCGACCTCGCGCATCGCTCGCACGGACTCCCATCCAGCAAACGGTTCGCCGTCCCGTTCGACCACCTCGTCAACCAACTGCCAGTCCGACCACTGGAAGGAGTCGATCCAGCTGACGGTCTCTCCAGCGACAGCAGCGTTCGCCCCAGTGGTTCGTTCCGATGCCGACCAAGAGACCGCCAAGGGCGCGAACAGCGCCAGCCATGCCAGCCGCCAAGCGGTTCTGCGCAGGTTCATCGGTCCTGCGTCCCCGCGAGACGGCAACAACGGTTGTTCATTGGTCCGCGCGCCGTCCTTCGTACGTCGCCGTACCCGCAAGTTGTCACTCCGACCTCTCGAAATAGTCCGGATGTCGCGTACGTCAGTCGAACTTGGCCTCAAGATCATCGAGACCGGCGTATTCGACGAGGTCGTCCCCGATAGCCGCCCGGCGCAAAGCCTCTCTCGTGTCGGCGTTCGGGATGCGCACGGCAAACGGCAGCCCGCTTTGCAGGGTCACCTGGGTGTAGAACAACGTGATGGCGTCCGTCGCCGTCAAGCCAAGTTGCGTGAAGACGCTCTCGGCATCGCGCTTCAGCGATGGGTCGACCCGTGCTCTGATCATGGCTGTCTTGGGCACTTCGATGGGACGTTCGGCTCTTCGACCAACTGTACTACGAATGGGGAACAGACAGCGTTGCGTACCCGTCAGCCACGGGCCATAAGGGCAAGGAAGTCCCGGCCCGCGAGGCCCGCGCACTTTCAGTCCAGACCCAACACGCTCCGATTCGCCGTGTCGTCCGTCCCGGCCGATGCGAAGTCGTCGAACGCCTTGTCGGTGACCCGGATGATGTGCTCGCGGATGAACTCCGCGCCTTCGCGGGCACCGTCCTCCTGGTGCTTCAGGCAGCACTCCCACTCCAGCACGGCCCAACCGTCGAAGTCGTACGCGGCAAACTTGGAGAAGATCGAACGGAAGTCGATCTGGCCGTCGCCTAGGCTGCGGAAGCGGCCCGGGCGATCCACCCAGTCCTGGTAGCCGCCATAGACGCCGGCGCGGCCGTTCGCATTGAACTCGGCGTCCTTGACGTGAAACATCTTGATGCGCTCGTGGTAGATGTCGATGAACGCCAAGTAATCGAGTTGCTGCAGGATGAAGTGGCTCGGGTCGTAGAGGATGTTGGCCCGGGGATGGCCACCGACCTCGGCAAGGAACCGTTCGAACGTCACGCCGTCGTGGAGGTCTTCGCCGGGGTGGATCTCGTAGCAGCAGTCGACGCCTGAGTCCTCGAAGACGTCGAGGATCGGGCGCCAGCGTGCCGCGAGTTCCGCGAAGCCGGTGTCCACGAGTCCCGCAGGCCGTTGCGGCCACGGGTACATCATCGGCCACAGGAGCGCTCCGGAGAACGTCACGTGGGAGTCGAGACCCAGGTTCCGGCTGGCCTTCGCCGCCAGTTTCACCTGCTCGATGGCCCACGCGGTGCGCTCCGCCGGCTTGCCGTGCAGGTGCGCTGGCGCGAAGCCGTCGAACAAGCGATCGTAGGTCGGATGCACGGCGACCAGTTGGCCCTCGAGGTGCGTGGACAGTTCCGTGATCTCGACGCCGCAGTCGCGCACCCGGCCGGCGAGTTCGTCGCAGTAGTCCTTGCTCTCCGCCGCCTTCGCGACGTCGATGAAGGCCGGGTTGCCGATCGGCACCTGGATTCCGACGAAGCCTAGGTTCGCGGCCCACTTGGCCATGGATTCGATGTTGTCGAACGGATCCTCGTCTGCCATGAACTGGGCCAGGAAGATCGCGGGCCCCTTGAGCGTTTTCATCGTGTCGTCCTCTTAAGTGCGGAAGTCGAGCCAGGTCGCGCCGGCCTCGGCGCTGGCAACCACGGTCTCGATGAAGGCCATGCCGCGCACGCCGTCGGCGATGGTCGGAAAGTCGAGGTTCTCCTCGGTCGGCTTCTTGCCCGTGCGCCTCGCTTGCAGGGTGTCCGCGAAGTTGCGATAGAGCAAAGCGAACGCTTCGAGGAAGCCCTCCGGGTGGCCGGCCGGCAGCCGCGTTGCGCCGGTGGCCGCCTCGCCGACGCCGGGACCGCCAGTACGGCGCACCTCGTAGGGCCGGTCCGGCCAGCGCACGATGAGCGAGTTCGGTTCCATCTGCGACCATTCGAGGCCGCCGTTCTCGCCGTAGACGCGCAGTTTCAGCCCGTTCTCCTCGCCGACGGCAATCTGGCTGGCGAACAGCACGCCCTTGGCGCCGCCTGCGAAACGCAGCAGCACGTTGCCGTCGTCCTCGAGGCGCCGGCCCGGGACGAAGGTGGTCAGATCGGCGCATAGTGACTCGATCTTGAGGCCCGTCACGTACTCGGCCAGGTTCTCGCCGTGCGTGCCGATATCGCCCATGCAGCCCGCCGCGCCCGACCGTGCGGGATCAGTGCGCCACTCGGCCTGCTTATTGCCCGTCGCTTCCTCGTGGCCCGCCAACCAACCCTGGATGTACTCGACCACCACCCGGCGCACATCGCCGAAGGCACCGGAGCGAACGAGGTGCCGCGCCTCCTTCACCATCGGGTAGCCCGTGTAGTTGTGCGTCAGTCCGAAGACCAGGTCCTTTTCGCCTGCCAAGGTGGCGAGGTTCTTCGCCTCGGCGAGATCGAACGTCGCCGGCTTGTCCGACATGACGTGGAAACCCGCTTCCAGGGCCGCCCGAGCGATCGGATGGTGGGTGTGATTCGGCGTGGCGATGACCACGAAATCCATGCGGTCGTCGTCGGGTCGACCGGCTTCGGCCCCCATCATCTCGTCGTAGGTGCCGTAGCTGCGGTCCGCGTCGATCCCGTACAGCGCAACACCGTCCCGCCGGCTCTTCGCCGGGTCGCTGGAGAACGCGCCGCAGGTGAGGGCGATGCGCCCGTCGAGTTCGGCGGCCATACGGTGGACCGCGCCGATGAAGGCACCCTCGCCGCCGCCGACCAGGCCCATTTGAAGTTTCGCCATGCCGCCTCCGATCCCGCGACGACGATTGAACGTAGACGGGGCCGCGAGTGTCAAGCGCCGGCAAACTGGTCGAAAGAGCTCAACTCGAAGTGTCAACGGGTGAGGCCGCACGCCAAGCAGCCAAGCCATCTGCCGCTGTCCCTAGGGTAAGCTTCGCTGCGACGCCGCTTGGAGTTCCCATGCGCAACCCTCACACGCGCGACCGTGGTCCGGTCGCCCTAAGCCGGCTCGTGCCATCGCCATGAGCGAACAGCAACACGCCTCGACCCTCGGCCAGTTCAGTTGGGCGCTGTTCGAATGGGCGCGCAACCCCTACTACATCCTGATCGTCATCTACATCTTCGGGCCGTACTTCTCCACCCACGTCATCGGCGATCCCGTCCGCGGCCAGGAGATCTGGGGCTATATCAACGGCTTTGCCGGCGCGGTGACCGCCTGCCTTGCCCCGTTCCTCGGCGCCGTCGCCGACAAGGTCGGGCGGCGCAAGCCGTGGATCGGTTGCTTCATCGCGATGATGGTCCCGGCCATTCTGCTGTTGTGGCTGGCCGTACCCGGCCAGGCGGGCTGGGGGATCGTCACCCTTGCGGTTGCGCTCGCGGTCGCCGGCACCGGCTTCGCCTTCACCGAGGTATTCCACAACGCCATGCTGCCGTCGGTAGTGCCGTACACGCGGTTGGGCACGGTCTCCGGCTGGGGGCTCGCACTCGGCAACGGCGGCGCGTTGATCATCCTCGTCAGCATGCTGTACGCCTTCGCACTGCCCGCGTCTGGCTTGCTCGACTGGGGCTGGTTGCCCGACCAGGTGATGTTCGGCATGGACACCGAGATGTTCGAGCATGACCGCATCGCCGCGCCCATTACGGCGGTCTGGCTCGTGATATTCGCCCTGCCCCTGTTCTTCTTCACGCCCGATCAGAGCAATACCGGCGTCACGGCAAGCCAAGCCGTCAAGGCCGGCATCCGCGATGTGTGGCGGACCATCCAACGGCTGAAGGCCTACCGCAACATCGCCACCTACTTGCTCGCGCGGATGTTCTTCAACGACGGCAAGGTGGCGATCATGACCTTCTACATGATCTACGCCACCGGCATCTTCGACTGGGGCGGTGCCGAGCGCCTGCTGGTCGGCGTCTTCCTCACCGTCTTCGCGATCGCCGCCGGCTTCATCGGCGGCTGGCTGGACGACATCGTCGGTTCCAAGAAAGCCATCGTGTTCACCATCACGGGGAACTTCGTGGCCCTCTTGGCCGCCGTGTCGATCACGCCGACGACCATCTTCTTCATCGAGTTCGAGGGCTTGACCGAACCCGTTTGGGGCTTCGCGTTCTTCCAAACGCTGCCCGAGATCGCCTACCTATGCGTGTCCGTACTGTTCGCGTTGTTCATCACGTCGGCCTACGCCAATAGCCGCACGATGCTGGCCCGGATCGCACCGGAGACCGAGATGACGAAGTTCTTCGGCCTCTACGCGCTCTCCGGCCAGGTGACCACGTTCATCGCGCCGATCATGGTGGCGGCTTTCACGGGCTACTTCGCCAGCCAGCGCGTCGGCTTCGCCTCGGTGCTGATCCTGCTCGGCCTCGGCGTCGTGCTGATGTTGTTCGTCAAGGAGGAACGCGCCGCACCGGTCGCAGAGACGGAATCGGACGCAGACCCAAGCGCCGGCGAACTCGTCCGCCAAGCCGGCGGGGTGGTGGCCGACGTGGACTGACTCGGATCACCGCTTGACGCGCACCACCGGCTCGAGGGTGTGCGGACGGAACATCGCCCTATTCAAAAAAGACGTTCCGACGGATCCGGGATCGAACATCGCCCTTTTCACGGCCGGGCCTAGCCGAGCCAACGTCGTATGGGGATTGACCGGTCCTGTCGGCCAAGCCGCTCGCCTGACCAACCGCCCGGATTGAAAGGGGCGATGTTCTGCTACGTCCCCGCGAGCACCGCCGCACTCGGGGGTCGGCCGTGGCATAGCTGCCCTCCCAGCCTGTGCGCCGAACAGTGCCGACGCCCGCGGCGGGGTTGTCCACGCTTTGTCCATGGTGCCGATCCCCTTCGATCCAAGAGGCGCGGTGGGCAAAGGGTGGGCAACCCCAAACCGGCCTTGAAAAAGGCGATGTTCGGTCGGAGTGCATTCCGTCGGTCCGAACCACCGCGAGCCGGTCCGCCTGCCGTGCGGTCAGCCATCTCTCCGTCGCCAATCTCCGCGGCTCCCAAGCCGCCGAAAACGGGTCATCTTGAGTCCGGACATAGGGAAGTTCAGCCCTTTGACTTAGCACGAACTTCCGCGCAGCAAGGTGGCAAGCCACATCAGTTGAACGACACGGCCACCTGCAGATAGAGCAACGCGCCCTGCCAGGACACCGCTGATCGTCGCCAGTAGATGCGACCGCAGCAGTTCTCGAACTCGGCCGGGTCGGGGTAGCTGTCGAACAAGTTCTCGACGCCCGCCTTCACGGTGTAGCGCTCGCGGAGCAGGTAAGTGACCTCGGCGTCGACCATGATCTCCGGCGCGAAGGTTTGGGTGCGCACGAGCGCGGCCGTGTCCGCATTGCTGTACTCACCGTAGTAGCGCATGCGCAGCAGGGCATCCACGTTGCGCCAGGCATGCCGGGCAGTGACCACGGCACGCCACCTCGGCAGTCCGTTTTCCAGGTCGTACTCACCCTCCGCATCGACAAAGCGGCCGCGTTCGACGATGCGGGTGCGGTTGGCGTTGACGGCAGCCTGCAATGACGTCGTACCGCGACGGGTGTCGAAGGTCCACGCGGCCACGAGGTCGACGCCGCGCGTTCGCGTCGCCACGTCGTTGGTGAAGAACCGGACCTGGGCGATGTCGTTGCCGCCCGGTACACCCAAGGCAACCAGGCGAGCAGCTTCCGGCGCGCCGACGGCGAACTGCGAGGACAGGACGATCCGGTCGTCGAGGCGGATCCGGTACGCGTCGAGTGTGACCGTCAAACCGTTGGTCGGCCGCATCGCCACGCCGAAGGTCAACGACCGTGCGCTTTCGGCATCGAGTGGTCGCCCGCCGAACAGTTCGGCCGCCGGGTGGTGGGACGGGAAGATGCCTTCGGCGCGCGGGAAGCCGTCGGCGTCGATTCGCGTCGACACGTTGGTGGTCGAGATCTGTCCCGGCGTCGGCGCCCGGAATCCGGTCCCGACGGAGCCCCGGAGATTGGCGCTCTCGTTGACCCGGTATCGCACGGCGAGCTTCCAAGTCGCGACATCACCGAAGTCCGAGAAGCGCTCGAACCGCGCCGCGGCGTTGGCGAGCACGTTCGCCGTGGCGTCCACTTCGAGATCGAGATAGGCAGCAACGCTCCGCCGGTCGACGTTGGTGGCGAACGCGGGGGGATAGCCGGGGAACCCGTTGCTGCCGATCGGCACAGCGTTGTTCACCGGATCGCCGGGCGGACAAAGAGACCCGCGTGTTTCGAAGCCCGGGATGCGGCAGGCCATGGTGGTCAAGGCGTCGTTCGGATCCGCGTCCACCTCCGCCTGGGTGACTTCGAGGTCGAACGGATCCGGCTGTGCGAACGGTCCCACTGCGAAGGACGCCGGGTCGCCCCTCTCGATCGCGTAGCCCTCGACGCGCCTTTCGACGCCAAAGGCAAGGTTGACCGGGTTCTGAAGGCCGACCGCCACCGGAACCGTGAAGTCGGCGTTCAACGCCATCTCGTCGTTCACTAGGCTCCCGGGCCGGAATCGCGTCGGCGTATCCGGGCCCAAGGACGGATTGAGCGTATTGGCGATCCGGTAGTCGATGCGGTCGTTGCCGTAGCTTGCCGACAGGTCGTAGGTGAAACCGTTTTCACGCTCTCCCCGCATTCCGCCGTACACGGCGTAGTCGCTGACCTCACCGCTGAACTGCGGCGTGAAACCTGCCGGGTACAAGGCGGCGCGCGGGTCGTAGATGGACCCGTCCGCTAGGCGCAACGGCAACAGTTGACTGACGCCGGGGCGCCGATAGAAAAAGCCGCCGGTCGAGTCCTTCAGCGCGTAGCTGCCGAACCCGTAGAGTTCCGCCTTGCCGACCGGCAACCCAGCGTTGGCTACGACGAGCCGTTGCTCACGCTCGGGTTTGCCCCAGATCTGGGCCGGGTGCGAGAACTCACGATCGCCACCAACGCGATGGAAGTTCTCGGGATAGCGCGTGTCGAGGTCGTCGGGGACGCCATCACTGCCGGGCAGCACCTGTACGAGGTCGCCGTTCGCGGCGTAGCGGTAGGTGAACGCGTCCGGGCCGTGGTACGTCGTGCCGTCCACCGTGAGGCGACTCATCACCGCCTGGGCGGGCGTGAGCCCCGAGGAACCGATCGGGATGTCGTAGGGTTCGGACCGGTTGGTCGGTGCCGCTTCGGCCACCTGGGCAGTCAACGTGAGAAAGCCACGGCCAAGCGGGAAGCCAGCCTTCGCTTCGACCACGACCTCCTCGCCGTCGCCAGCGCTGTAACCACCGGCACGTCCGCGTAACTCGAACCCGCGACTCTCGCCCGCGAGCTTGAGGTCCATCACGCCGGCAATGGCGTCGGAGCCGTACTGCGCCGCCGCCCCGTCGCGCAGTACCTCGAGCCGGTCGATGGCGATGGACGGCAAGCTGCCGAGGTCGGGGCCGTGGGCACCGAACCCGCCGAGCCGCAACAGCGCCGAGCGATGGCGCCGCTTGCCGTTGATCAACACTAGCGTGTGATGCGCATCGAGACCGCGGAGTTCCGTTGGACGCACGAAGGTCGCCCCGTCGGCGATGGCATAGCGACGTACGTTGAAGGAGGGCACGATCGCGTTGATGGCGTCGATCAAGTCCGACGAGTTAACGCTTCCGATCTCTTCGGCGCTGAAGACGTCAACGGGAACGGCCGTGTCCACCGCGGCCCGCGGCTTGCCGCGCGTGCCCACGGTGACCACTTCCTCCACCGTCGAAGAGGCTGATGGCGGTGGCAACTCGTCCGGTGCCGCGGTCGCCGCCGAGCATGCCAAGGCGATCGCCACCGCCCATCGACTCGATCGCATCGTTGCTCCGGGAGCTATGCCGATTCGGGATCAGACACGCGCATCACGCGAAAGCGCGCGAAGACATAGCCGCCGACGGCACCCGCGGCAACCTGCCACGCCAGGCCAGCCAACGACCGTGTCGCGGCGAACATGTGCATACCGAGCAGGGACGGCATCAGGATGTGCAGCGCGAGGAGTGCTAATGCCCCGGCGAGGACGTAACCGAGCGTCCGCGGACCGGGCACGAATCGCATGACCAGCGCGGCAACGGGGAAGGCGACCAGGAACGCGATCGTGATCATCGGGCCGTAAACGGGTGCCATCCCCGGCAGGTCGTGCAGCACGGCCGTCGCGCGTGTTGCCACACCGACCGGCACACCGAGCGCGTCAACCGCGTTCAGGACCATCTGGGTCGACGCGAACGCGCCGAGCACGTAGGTGGTCAACACGGCGCCCACGAAGGCTGCGATGCGTCTGATCATGTAAGCTCCCGCGAGTCGTAACGCGAACATACTCTTAAGCCCCATGCGAACGAAAGCCGCCCTGGCCGGCGTGCTGCTGATGCTGTCCGCTGTGGCGGCGAGCGCATCACCCTATAGGCTTGTCACCGTAGCGGAGGGGCTCGACTTCCCGTGGTGCGTCGCTTTCCTGCCCGACGGCGCCATGCTGGTCACGGAACTCGGCGGCACGCTGCGGCGCATCTCGCCGAACGGCGACGTCGGCGACCCGATCCCCGGTGTGCCGGCAGTGCATCGCCAGGCCCAAGGCGGCCTCTTCGACGTACTGCCGCATCCGGACTTCGCACAGAACCAGACCGTGTTCCTGTCCTACGCAGCCCTGCCGGTCGAGGACAACGCGACCGAGATCCTGCGCGCTCGCCTCGTCGATGGCGCACTGACCGACGCCAAGGTCATCTTCGCCGTCACCCCGCGCAAGCCCACACCCGTCCACTACGGCGGCCGGATGGCGTTTCTCGAGGACGGCACCCTGCTACTCACCACTGGCGACGGCTTCGACTTCCGCGAAGCGGCGCAGGACCTCACCAGCCTGATGGGCAAGACCGTGCGCATCGACGTCGACGGCGGCGTTCCCGACGACAATCCGTTCATCGGCCGGGACGATGCGCTGCCGCAGATCTATTCGTACGGTCATCGCAATCCGCAGGGCTTGGCGCTCGCGCCCGACGGGACCCTGTACCTCCACGAACACGGGGCGCGAGGCGGGGACGAGACGAACCGCGTCGTCGCTGGCGCCAACTACGGATGGCCGGCGGTGACCCACGGCATCGACTACATCGGTACCTACATCTCGCCGTTCCGCGAAGCCCCCGGCATGGAGCCACCCATGCACGTGTGGACGCCGTCGATCGCGCCCTCGGGCCTCGCCGTCTACACCGGCGACCGGTTTCCGGAATGGCGTGGCGACCTGTTCGTCGGTGCGCTCGTCGATCGCGAGGTTCGTCGGCTCGACATCGAGGACGGCGCGGTCGTGGCCGAGGAGGCCCTGTTCGGTGAACTCGGGCGACGGATCCGCGACGTGCGCAGCCGCGACGGCTACCTGTACGTCGTGGAGGACGGTCCCGATGCGCGGATCGTCCGCGTCGAGCCGGTCGGGGGCTAGCGGGGCTATGGCCCAGCAAGAGGCACCGCCGGCCGACAGCCAGAAAACCTGATCCCACTGCAAACCAGAAACGCGGTCCACTTGGGATAGCAGGCAAGGATGGGCCTCGGTAGCATTGTCGGCTCTCACCGCCTTAGAGACCCCATGAAACCGATTTCCGTCCAGCTCTATTCCCTGCGCGAAGAGTCGGCGCATGACTTCGACGCCGTGCTCGGGCGACTTGCCGAGATCGGCTACGCCGGTGTCGAACCGTTCAACCTGTACGGGAAGAGCCCGGCAGCCTTCAAGGCGCAGGTAGAGGATCTCGGCATGTCGGTCTCCTCGAGCCACCACCCGTGGGCCAACCGTGCATCGGTCAACGAGGTCGTCGACACTGTGAGCGCCCTGGGCCTCGCCCGCGCGGCGGGAGGCTTCGGTCCCGACGACTTCGCCGACATGGACGCCGTCCGATTGACCGCGGAGACCATCAACGGCCTGGTCGAGGCGCTGTCCACACACGGCATCGACCTGTTCCTGCACAACCACTGGTGGGAGTTCAACACGATCGACGGCAAGCTCGGCTACGAACACATCGCCGAGCGCTGCCCCGGCGTCCACTTCGAGATCGACACCTATTGGGCCGCGAACTTCGGTGCGGTCGACGTCAAAGCCGAGGTGGCCAAGGTGAAAGACCGCGTACCGCTCCTACACATCAAGGACGGCCCCCTCGTGCGCGATCAAGCCCACGTCGCCGTGGGCGATGGGAAGATGGATATCGCGGGCGTCATCGACGCCGCCGACCCCGGTGTCCTCGAGTGGGTGATCGTCGAACTCGACGCCTGTGACACGGACATGATGACGGCGGTGGAGCGGAGCTACCGGTATCTTGTGGGCAACGGTCTCGCGGCCGGTCGGAACGGGGCATAGGCATGCGCAGATTCGATTTCGCCGTCGGGCGGACCAATCCGGAGACCTTCCCGGTCGATCGGGTCCAACGCGCAGCCTCGACCGCCATTGCCAACGAGTACGCACAACTGACCGAATACCCCGGCAAGCTCGGCCACCCGGGGTTGCGCGCCGCCATGGCGCGGCGAGAGTCGGAGCGCGAGGGCGTCGAGGTGGATCCGGACGCGCTCGCGCTGATGAACGGCTCGATGCAGGCGGTCACGCTCACCGCCGAGGCGCTCACCCGGCCCGGCGACACGGTGATCTGCGAGGAGGTCACCTACTCCGGCACCATCGGCGCCTACCGCACGCTCGGCATCGACATGGTGGGGGTCGGCGTGGACGAGGACGGCATGCGCGTCGAACTCCTCGAGGAGACGCTCGACGAACTTGGCGAGGCGCGCAAGCCGAAGTTCATCTACGCGCTAACCACCTATCAGAACCCCACCGGGACCAACCTGTCGCTCGAACGCCGGCACCGGTTGATCGACATCGCCCGGGCGAGGGACATCCCGATCATCGAGGACAACTGCTACGGCGACGTCCATTACGACGGCGACAAGCCGCCCGCCCTTTACGCGCTCACGGACTACGAGAGCATCATCTACATGTGCTCGCTGTCGAAGATCCTCGCGCCGGGCATGCGCCTCGGCTACCTGTACGCCCAGCCCAGGTTACTCGAGACCATCCTCGCCCGTCGCCACGACGCCGGCGGCAACTACCTCGCGGCCGCGGTGGTCGCGGAGCTCTACCGCGACGACGTCTGGTCGCTGACCGAGGAGTTGAACGAGTCGCTCAAGGTAAAGAAGAACCTGGTCGTGGACGGGCTTGCCGATGCGGCCGGCGACATCTGCGCCTCGTCGAACCCTTCGGGCGGCCTCTTCGTCTGGGTACGCTTCCCGGACGACGTGGACCAGGCGAAGCTCGCCAAGCTTGCAGCGGAGCGCGGGTTCTTCTACGCCTCGGGCGCGAACTTCCACATCCACGGCGATGAAGTCCCCTACCTTCGACTGGCGTTCGGACACGTGCCGGACGACGACATCCGCGACGGCATTCCGATCCTGGCCCAGTGCCTGCGCGAGGCGCGGACGAGCAACGAAGCGCCGGCTTTCACGGGCCTCTTCGACTGAAACGATGAAGGTCGCTTTCGCCGTTGCGACCGGATTCCTCGTCGGCATCGCCGCCGCCTTCGTTGTGTTGCGCGAGCAGGCCCCGGATCTCCCATTCGTTGAAACCGCCGCTGAGTTACCGACGGCGAGTGCAGAACGACCCCCAAGCACCACCCCTCGGAGCCTCAGCGAGATTACCCGACTTGCGGGCGACTTCGAGCAGACCGCGGCGCTCTACCAACTTCTCCGTGGCGCCGACGCTGCAACGCTGGATCGGCTGCTCGTGGAAGCCGACGCGCTCGACGCGGCACGTGATGTCCGTACTAAGAAATCCATCATCCTTGCCCGTTACGCCGAACTCGACCCCGCTGCCGCCGTGACAGTGGCATTGGCGACCCCGGGCAGCGACGATGCCCTCGTGCGAGCCGTCTTTGCCGCTTGGGGCAAGTACGACCACCCGGCGGCGCTAGACCACGCGCGCGGACTGCCAGAACCCCAGAGGCGCTACGCCGCTGTGGCGGTGCTTGGCGCCGCTGAGCTCGACGCGGACAAGAAGCTCGAGGTCGCCGAGTCGTTCTCGGTGTTGCCTACGTTCGTGCGGATGCAGGCGCAGGAGAGCGCCCTCGACGACCCCGTGGCAGCCTGGCGCGATGCCATCGCCTCGTACGGTCAAAGTCCGGACGCAACAGGTCGTGAGGCGCTCTGGCGGATTGCGCAACGATGGGCGGACTCGGATCCGCGTTCCGCGGTGGCAGCCGTCGCCGCATTGCCAGCTTCGACGCAGCGAAGGTCGTGGCTGTCCACCCTTGTCGAGCACTGGGCACACCTGGACTCATTGCATTCGCGGAGACTCTGGGTGGTGATGCCCGCCAACGGGCGATCGGTGCGGCGTTGAATGCCTGGGCGGACAAGGACCCGCGGGCCGCACTGGCCGCACTCGACGAGTTGGACGACCACACCAGACGCCCGTACTGGCAACGGCAGATCGCTAACCGCTGGGCGCGTCAAGACCCTCGTGCAGTTTGGGACTGGGCGGTGTCCCAGTCACCGTCGCCAAGCAGGGCCATGCTCCTCTGGATGCCGTTGGGGGCAATCGCGCAGACCGACCCGCTAGAAGCGACCTTGCTGGCCGGTAGCTTGCGCGGCCGCGAACGACGCCAAGCCATGGACATTGCCGTACAGACCTGGGCCTCGAACGATGCCCGGGCCGCGGCGAACTGGGCGGTGCGCACGGACAACGACTCGAGCGAGCGCGATGAGCACCTGCGCAATGCACTCGGCACCTGGGCGCGCGACGACCCCCTCGCGGCCATGGCTTGGGTCGAGGCGTCGGACCTAACTTCCGCGACCGCATTCTCTGCGGTCGCAACACACTACGCGACCCGAAGCCCCCGGCAAGCCATGGATTGGGTTCTCTCGCAGCCTCTCGGAATCCAGCGCCAAGCGATCAGAGCCGTCGTGCACTCGTGGGCCCGGGACGCCCCCCTCGCCGCGTCCCGCGCCGTCGCGCGCATCCGTGACGACCAGGTACGCACAGCCGGGCGGGAGGCGCTCGCATATACCTGGGGCGAGACGGACCCCAGCCGAGCCCTGCGCTGGGTCGCTGGCCTTTCGGACGCCGATACGCGCTCGGACTTGGCAACTCGCGTGCTGCGGCGCTGGGTCAGCTACGACGCCGAGGCCGCCGTGACGCATATCCGGCGTATGCGCGATGACCATCAACGCGACGCCATGGCGGTTGCGCTGATCCAGGGCGGTATGTTGGCGTACAACGATCCACCCTTGGCGGAGGAACTCTACGATGGCATCGCCGATCCCGAGGCCCGGCGAAGCGCCGCGACCATCCTCTACGCGTTGTTCCAGAGCCGCGATCCCGAACGCGCCGAGCGCTACCGCTTCGCGGGCAGCGACTAGCGACGGGGCGCTTCCGGCGGTCGACCGCTCGAGGTATGGCCCGGACGACGTTGGCCGTTTATGACGCCCTACAGAAACGCCGTTTTGCCTGCCGCGGTTCGCTTGATGACACACGCAAGACGACGCAGTTCGCCCTCCGGCATGGCCGCATAAAACGGTATGAACACCGTGTTCGCCAACAGTCGGCGAGCGCTTACCGATCCGGCCCCGTTCTCGTCAAAAACCACGAGGTTCCCCCGTGTGCCCGAGTCGAAACCGTGGCGCCGCAACGCGGCCACCAACCTCTCCGTGTCGGCAACACGCACGGGAAACAGGTCGAAGCCACGCCATGCCGCGGCCGCACCAGGCATACACGCGTTCCCGCCGATCATCCGCTCGAACTCCAAGCCCCGTCGCCGCCGACGAGCCACGCACGTCGCATCGAAGTCGCGCAGCCTGCGGTCCAACAACGCGAAGAGCGACTCTCGGGGGCGTTGACGAAGGGCCGACAAAAGCCCGGCATCGCCGAAGCTGCGTACCCGCGCGGTGAGCCAAGCATCGGTGTCGACGCCAACCCATGACAACGCCCTGACGAGAACACCGAAGGGGAAACGGTAGCTGGTCGCCTTGAGCATCGCGTATTTCAGCAGCCGCGAGGCGTAGCGAGCCCACGACTGCACCGGGTAGGCGCTCTCGATGGCGCGCATCCGTTCGATGAGCGGCCGGCTGCGCGCCGTCACGACCGCGCCACCGAGCGCCGTGGCCGCCTTGATCGGACCGAAGCTCCAGAGCGCAACGTCCGCGCTCGCCGGCGCTGTGTCCGGGACGCCGCTGAACGCTTGCGCGTGATCCTCGATGAGGAGCACGTCCTGTTCTCGCGCCAACGCCGCGATGTCGTCCAGGTCGGCGCGCGTGCCGAACAGGTGCGCGACCACGATGGCCCGCGTTCGGGGCGTGATGGCTTGTCGCACGTCCGCCAACGCCGGCCGCAAACCTCCGGCATCGATATCGAGCGGCACCGGTACCAGGCCGTGTTCCTCGACCAAGCGAAACATGGCCGGCACGTTGACGGCACTCATCAAGATCTCGCTGCCCCTAGGCAGCTCGAGCGCCTGCAAGCAGAGGTCGAAGCCCGTGCGTACGGACAGGCAGACGAGTACCGGCGCATCGCCCGCCCATGCGCGTTCGATCGCAGAACGTCGACTCTCGCCGGGAAAGACGGAGCGCCAAAGGCCAAACGCGAGGTCCGACCATCGGATGTCGAGTCTACGGCGTACCCACATGGCGGGCCGTGGTGCGGTCGCTAACCCGACGCGGGCACCGTGTTGCGCCAGAAGCCCACCACGGCGCGTTTCAGGTTGTCGAAGTGCACGAACAACAGCGGTGTCAGCAACAGGGTCACCGCGGACGCGAAGGTGAGACCGCCGATGATGGCTCGCGCCATCGGCATGTAGCTCTCGCCGGAGCCGCCGATGCGGACATCGCCAACGGCGAGCGGGATCAGGCCGGCGACCGTGGTGGCGGCGGTCATGATGATCGGGCGCAGGCGGTCGCGACCGGCTTGCACGATGGCCGCTTCCCGGGAAGCGCCCTCGCGCATGAGCTGGAACGTGCGGTTGAGCAGCACGATGCCGTTGTTCACTACGATGCCCGCCAGCAGCACCATTCCCGTCATCGCCATCTGCGTGAGTGGCGTGTCGGTCGCCCAAAGGAACAGCATGACGCCGACGGCCGAGTAGGCTATGGAGAAGAGCACGGCGCTCGGGAACAACGCGGACTCGAACAACGCCGCCATGAGCATGTAGACGAGGACGATCGCCGCAGCGATCAGGATCAGCATGTCGCGGAACTGCTCGGATTCGAAATCGAAGTCGCGGCCCATCTCCCAGCGGTAGCCGGGCGGCATCTCGAAGTTCGCCATCACGGCCTCGACCCGGGCCCGCGCCTCCATCGGTGCCACGTCCTTGAGGTCGAACTCCACGGTAACGGCCGTCTCGCGGTTCTCGCGCCGAATGCCGCGCAACGTCGGCCGGAACTCCAAGTCTGCGAGGGCTTCCAACGCCACCGTGCCGCCGTCGGGTAAGAAGATCGGCAGGCGGCGCAGATCCTCGATGGTGATGTCCTCGCGATCCTCGATCTCGAGGTGCACAGCGTCCTCCCAGCCGCCCTGGTCGAGGCCGCGCCGGAGCTGCACGCCACCGAGGGCCACCGAGACGCTGCGAGCCAAGCTCTGCGCGGTGACTCCGAGTTGGCCAGCTTGTTCGGGCTTCAGGACGACCGCGAGATCCAGCCGGCCGGATTCGGATTCCGTATGCACATTGGTGAGGTAAGGCAAAGGCTTCAGGATCTCGATCACGCTCTCGGCAATCTCCACCAACTGGGCGGTCGAGTCGCCGAGCAGGCGCACGCCAATGCCGCCGTCACCGTCGCGGTAGTAGCGTCCGCGCCTGTTTGAGCGGAAGTAGAAATTGACGTTCGGCACCGCCGGCATCATCTCGAGAATGCGTTCCTGGACCACTGACGCGGCGTACTTGCCGTCCTCACGCATGGTCATGAAGACGTCGCCCCGGTCGTAGTCGAACTCCGTCGAGACATCGCCGATGCCCAGTTCGTCCCGGTTGCTCATGATCGCCGCTTCGACGTCGTCGACGATCGCCTCCATGCGCTCGAGAGTCATCGTGCCGCGTACCCAGAAACGCAGTTGCAGCGACTGGCTGTCTTCCTGCGGCGCCATGTTGACGTCCAATTTCGTGTAGGCGTAGTAGCCGACGCCCGCAAGAACCAGGGCGACCAACAGGGCTGTGAAACGGTGCCGCAACGTGAACAGGACGACGCGTTCGTAGACATCCGCCAACCGTTCGAAGACACGATGGCGCGGCTCGCCTTTCCCCTCCGGCATCCGCGCAAGCAGCGCCGGGATCAACGTCGTCGCAATCACCAGGGATGCGGCGATGGACGTGCACAGCGGCAGCGCCACGTTGCGCATCGCCGTCGATGTCTCCACCGTGTCCAAGAACAGCGTTGGCACGAACACGACGATGGTGGTCAACGTGCCCGCGGTGATGGCCATGCCCACCTCCGTAACACCGCGGTCCGCCGCCTGGTAGGGGCTCAAGCCATGCTCGCGGCGCTTCAAGGCGATCGACTCCGACACCACGACCGAGTTGTCCACGAGGAGGCCTACAGCCAGCATCAGGCCAACCAGCGACAGGACGTTCAACGTGAGCCCACCGAAGTACATGACGCTGAGCGTCGCGATCAGTGCCAACGGCACCGTGGCCGTGATCAACAGCGAGGGCGTCAGCCGACGAATGAAGGCCAATAGCACGAGGGCGGACAGGATGCCGCCGATGACGCCGTTCTGAATCAGGTTCTCGAGCGCCTCGATCACCGATTCCGCTTGGTTGCTCACGGTGAGAAACGCGGCGTCGAGCAGTTCAGGATCCTTCGCCGCTTGCTCCATGGCGGCCTGCACGTCCGCCGCCACCGCGACCAGGTTCGCCTCCGGCTTCTTGTAGACGGAAACGCCCAGCGCGTCCTCGCCGTTCAACCTGTGTTGGTCCGCCTCCTCCTGCGGGACGTACGACACCTCCGCGATGTCGGCCAGCGTGAGACCGGCCCGCACCGGCAGATCGAGGATGTCCTGCAAGTCGGTGAACCTGCCCAATGGCCGGACCTGGGTTTCCAGCCGCGCCTGCTCGATGCTGCCCGCGGACAGGTAGAAGTTCTCATCGGCCAGGCGGCGTTGCACGTCGAGCACATCGAGGCCATGGGCCTCCAAGCGAGACGGGTCAAGGGCGATGCGCACGTAGAGTTGATCGGCGCCGAACAGTTGCACCGAGTTCACCCCTGGCACGCGTTCGAGAACCATGCGCACCCGCGCGTCCAGGAGTCGCCACGCATCCTGCTCGTCGAGATTGGGCGCCGAGATCACGAAGGACAGGATCGGTTCGTCGCCGTCGTCCTGGCCGCGCAGTTGGATGTGGCGGATGTCGTCCGGCAGCCTGTGGCGGATGCTCTCGATCAGTTCCTTGGCCTCGATGGCCTTAGCGGTCATGTTCTGGCCTTCTTCCAACGAGATTCCCACCCAGACGCGGCCGGTGCGGGTGTTGGAGAACATGCGGTCTATGCCGCCGATGGTGGACAGGATCTCCTCGATCGGGCGCGTCACGTTGCGCTCGATTTCCTGCGGCGCGGTGGAGGCGTATGGGATGCCGACGCCGACGTAGGGTCGCTCCTCGTCGGGGTATTCCTCGACCGACATGCGGGAGCCCGCAAACGCGCCGATGATGCCGAGCGCGATGAAGCCCATGGCCACGGTGACGGGGCGGCGGATCGCGGCGCGGGAAACGATCATCGGCTGAGCATAGGGCGGCCCCGGGCCGAGCGCAATTGCGGCACGCGGGCCAGCTACGCTCAGCGGATGCGGACGTGGACGTCCGCGTACCGTCACGCCCTAAGCGTGGGCCGGTTGTCCTTCTTCGAAAACATCGCCGTGGATCGTTTTCCGGTCGACTAGGTCGTAGACCACGGGGATGACAACCAGCGTCAGAAGGGTCGCGCCGAGCAGTCCGCCAATCACCGTGATCGCCATCGGCGTACGCAGTTCCGCGGCCTCGCCCAAGCCGATCGCCATGGGCAGGAGGCCCAGCACCGTCGTCGCCGTGGTCATGATGATCGGCCGGAAGCGCTGCCGGGCGCCGGTGATAACCGCCGTGCGCCGGTCGAGGCCCCCGAGGCGCAGGCGGTTGACCCGATCGACTAGCACGATCGCGTTGTTGACGACGATGCCGATCAACAGGATCGCACCGATGAAAACCACGACCGAAACCGAGATGCCGGCGAGGTAGATGGCGAGCACCGCACCGATGGCGGCCAGGGGTGCCGTGAACATGATGACGAACGGGTGCAGGAGGGACTCGAACAACGAGGCCATCACGAGATAGACGAGGATCAGCGCTAGGAGCAACGCGAGTTGGAGCGACTCGAACGATGCGTCCATCTCCTCCGCCTGGCCGCTGATCCGGCTGGAGACGTTCCGCGGATGCGCGATGTCCGTCAGCAGCCGCAACGCCTCCTCGCCGCCGAGCGCCAAGTCGCCATGCTCGACGTGGGCACTGACCACGGCGACCCGCTTCTGGCCGATGCGCTGGATGTCCGCCGGGCCCGCAGCCAGCGTTATGTCGGCCAGCGCCGCCAGGCGGATCTGTCGGTCGCCGGCGTCGACGAGCAGATTCTCCACGTCGGCCAACGAGTTGCGTTCGCCCTCCCCCAAGCGAACCCGGATGTCCACGCGCTTGTCGCGCCAGGTGAACTTGGTCGGCACGTCGCCACGGATCTTCCGCACTACGCGGTTGGCGACGTCCGGCACGAACAGGCCCGCCGCCGCCGTACGTTCCTGGTCGAATTCGATCTGCAGTTCCGGGTAGCCCGGGCGGATGCTGGATTCCACGTCGCTGAACGACGGGGATGCTCCCATGGCCGCCACCAAGCGGTTCGCCACCGCCTCGATCGCCGCGAGGTCGTTGCCGGTCACCTCGACTTCCAGGGGTGTTGCAAACGTGAAAAGTTGCGGCCGGTCAACCTTGAACTGCGCGCCGGGCACGGTCGCCACGACCTGCCGGGCGAGCGACATGATGAGCGCCTCGTCGGTGGGATTCGTGCCGTCGAAGAGCACGACGCTCAACTCGCCCACCTGCTCGCCGCCCCGGGTGGCGCTGGCGTCGAGCTTGCCGCCTGTTCCGGCGACCGAGTAGGTCCGCTCGACAATCGGATAGGCCAGCAACTGCTCCTGGACGTCCGCGAGCACACCGTCGGTTAGCTCGAGCCGGGTGCCGGGTTCGAGTTCCATGTCCACGCGGAACTCGCCTTGCGACAGGGGCGGGATCAGCTCCAGCGGCAAGCTTGGCGCCAACGCTGCGGCCCCGCCCAAGCCAGCGAATGCGATCACCAGGGTCAGCGTACGAAAGCGCAACGCCGTTCGGAGTAGCACGTCGTAGCCGGCAAAGGTCCGCTCGTAGGCGCGGTCGAAAACCCATTCCACCGGGCGCAACAGCATCGCGAGTGCACGGGAGGCGAGGCGCCAGAGGGCCACGCCGCCGCGTACGGCGGCGCCCACCGGTGCGAGCGCCAGCCGTCGCCAACCGCGTCGGGACGCGACCTCGGGACCGGCCTGCAAACCGGTTCGCGGCTCGAGCGCGGCGAGCATGGGGATCAGCGTGAACGCCAGGACCAGCGACGCCAAGAGCGCGAAGGTCACGGTGAGCGCCTGGTCCCGGAACAACTGGCCCGCGATGCCCACCACGAAAGCCAGCGGCAGGAACACGGCAATCGTGGTGAGTGTCGAGGCCAGCACCGCGCCACCGACCTCCGATGTGCCGAGCCGAGCAGCATCGGCCAACGTCCCGCGCGGGTCGTTGCGCAGCGAATCACGGTGGCGGGCGATGTTCTCGAGCACCACGATGGCGTTGTCCATGAGCATGCCCACGGCGAGCGCGATCCCGCCCAAGCTCATGATGTTCAAAGTGATGTCGAACACGTCCATCAGCACGAAGGTCGCGAGCACCGACACCGGTATGGTGGCGGTGACGATCAACGTGCTGCGGACGTCCTTCAGGAAGAGGTACAGGACGAGGACGGCGAAGATCGCGCCGATGATCGCGGCCGACCGGACCTCGTCGATGGCTGCGGAGATGAACTCCGCCTGATCGTAGATCTTGACGAGTTCGTAGCTCGACGGCAGTTCCTCGGCGATCTCGATCATGCGTTCGTCGATGGCCGCGGCCACGGCGACGGTGTTGGCGTCGCCTTCCTTGTACATGGCGATTTCGATGGCCTCGAGACCGTCGACGCGCATGATGCTGTCGCGTTCCTTGTGGCTCTCGAAGACATCCGCCACGTCCTTCAGTCGCAGGATGCGCCCGTCCTGCTGGAACACGATCATGTCCGCGATGTCGCCCACGGTCTCGAACTCGTTCATCGTGCGCACCAGGAACTCCTGGCCGCGGTCCGTAAGCCGACCGCCGGAAAGGTTGATGTTGGCCGCCTGCAGCCGCTGACCTAGGCCCTGCACGTTCATGTCGAGTTGCGACAGCCGTTCCTGATCGACGTTGACGGCGATCTCGTCCTCGTAGCCGCCGCTGACCAGCACGGCCGCAACGCCGAGCACGGGGTCGAGACGCTTCTTGACCACGTCCTCCGCAAACCGCCGCAGCTCTTGCAAGTCTCCTATGCGTACGCCGCCGTCACGAGAGCGCAGGACGATGGCAGCACGCACGATGGGGTCGAGGTTTGGGTTGAGGCGCAGGATCGACGGCCGCTCGATGTCCAGCGGCAGTTGCACGAGGTCGAGCTTTTCGCGCACTTCGACCGCCGCGTTGGTCATGTCCGTGCCCCACGCGAACTCGAGCACGACGTCGGATCGTTCGGCGGCGGAAATCGAGTGCATGCGCCGCAGGCCGTTGATGACGCCCACGCGCTCCTCGAGCCGTCGGGTGACCTGCTCCTCGACTTCCGCGGGGGCCGCGCCCTCGAAGTCGGTACGCACGGTGAGCGTGGGGTAGGCGAGTTCCGGCAGCAGGTTGAGCCCGAGGCGATCCAGCGACAGTCCGCCGAAGAGCGCCACCGCGAGGGTGCCCATCGCCACGGTGACGGGGCGGGCGACGGCAGTACCGATCACGCTCACGTGGTCACCACTTCCAAGCAGGGCTTCCGCAGTATGCGGGCCTCCTAACTGGGCTCTCCTATGCGAGGGGCAAGCCCCTCGCGCTCCCCAGCTGAGGGCTCCGGCGCAGCGTACCCCTCGACGATGCTGACCCGGGTTCCGTCGCGCAGGCCGTCCTGCCCCGTCATCACCACCTGCTCACCCTCCTGGGCACCGGTGAGAATCTCGATGTTCCCGTCAGAAACGTAGCCTGTCGTCACCGGGCGGCGCTCGGCGACATCGTCGCTCACCACGAACAAGCTGCTCCGGTCGCGCAGCGTCACGACTGCCTCCAGCGGTGTCAGCAAGGCGTTGGGACGAATGTCCGTGCGCACATCAACGCGCCCGAACATGCCGGGCTTCAGACGGCCATCGGTGTTCTCGATGGTCACCGTGACGCGGAAGGTACCCGAGGTCGGGTCGACTTCGGGGGCCACCCGCGTGACCTCGCCCTCGAAACCGTCGTCGGGCAAGGCGTCCACGATCACCCGCGCGAACTGGCCCGGGCGGATACGCCGGATTTCCCGCTCCGGCACGTTCAGTTCCGCCTCGATGTTGTCGAGGCGTTTCATCTCGAACGCCGGCGCATTCTGGTTCAACGTGTGGCCGACCTTGATGTGCCGTCGGGTGATCACGCCGCCGATCGTCGCCCGAATCGTGGCTTCGCGGAGCTCGTACTCGCGCAGGCGGAGGTTGGTCAACTCCGTCCGGTAGCCGAATCGGGCGGCATCGTACTCGGTGGGAGAGATCATCTTGGAGGCGTTCAGGCGTTCCGCGCGCTCGTACGCCGCCTTGAGGTTGGCGAGCTGCGTGCGCGAGCGTTCCACCTCGAGTTGCAGCCGTTCGGTCTCAAGCTGCGCGAGCGGCTGGCCCGCCTCGACGACGTCGCCCTCCTCGACGAACAGGGCTTCGACCACGCCGAGGGTGCGCGCGACCACCACCGCCTCTTCCGCCGCGCTCAGATTGGTGGAGCCGCGATAGAAGGCCTCGACCACGCCACGCCTGACCTCGGCGACCGCCACCGGCACCCTTGGGGTGTCATCCGCAAGCCGGCTGTTGGCCATGTTGCGAAACCGCGCGGCGCGCTGCTCCGTCGACGTCCCCGCTGTCGCTTGCGAGCCGCTGCCCGACGCTTGCCCGCCGCCGGCACGCTGCGGGTTACCGCCGGTGGTCGCCGCAGCGGCATCGTCGCTGCCGCAGCCGGCGAGCGAGAGCGCGCTCGCCGTGATCGCGACACACAGGGCGATGGCTGCGAACCGGTAGCGCGACAACGGTGATTCTCCGGCGTGGAAGGCGTTCATGACCAAAGTCCGACCGTAACATAATTGGCTGTCCCGACCCCAACACGGGGGTGTGTCGAGGGCGCGGCGCCGGCGACTGTTCGGCCCCAAATTGGGGTCATTCCGCAACGGGTGAGCCGGTCTCCACGTAGTGCTTGAGGCGCATGAGTTGGCCGAGTTGCACGCGGTCCACCGGCTCGGCCCAAGCACCGACGTTGCGGCCGTTGACCGTGTAGCGATAAGTTACTCGCGTACCCGCTTGCGTTGCCTCGAAGTCGAACGACATGCTGCCCGCCACGCCGAGGCGTTGGAGCGGTCCAAGGCCGCCGCTGAGGACAAGCCACTTGCCGGGCCGCCAGGCGTCCACGCGCATGTGGCGGACCCAGCCCGAGTCCGAGTCAAGTGCCTCGCACAGGCCGCAGAGTTCATCCAACAGGAAGTTCGCAGCATCGCCCGAATAGGAGTGCGCCGGATCCCACCACCGGTCGACCTCGTCGACCAGCGCGCCGAACACACGGGACGGCGGCGCCGCGATCTCGACCTCATGCGCGGACACGAAGCCGTCGTCGTCCGCTTCGAGCACTTCAGCGCATGAGCCCCAGGCGAAAGCCACGAGGGCCGCCGATAGCGAACTCCTAAGCGTCAAGACCATCAACTTCGCTGTCACCCAAGCTCGCGCGAAGCCTACCGCCCTAGGTCGCGATGGGCTACTTGCCCCGACGGCAGCAAACGGGGACACTCGGATCGGCAACGCTGCTTCGGAGGGAGGAATCATGGCAAGCGAAGGTGCGAAACTGCGGTCGGAACTCGGCCACCCGGTGATCGACGCCGACGGTCACTGGCTGGAGTACGCCCCCGTCGTGGGCGAGGCCATGCGCAAGATCGGCGGCGACGCCGCGGTTCGGGCAATGCAGATCAACGGTGGGCGGGTTCGTCGCTCCCTGCAGATGACCCCAGCCGAGCGACGCCACGAGAACATCGCCCAGGAATCCTTCTGGGGTGCACCGACCAAGAACACGCGCGACCGCGCCACGGCCATGATGCCGCACCTTCTTTACGAGCGGCTGGATGAGTTCGGCATCGACTTCGCCATTCTGTTCCCGACCATGGGCCTCGGCCTGCCCCGGGTCAACGATACCGAGGCACGCCTCGCCGCCTGCCGGGCCTTCAACGTCTACCAAGCCGAACTCTTCGACCCCCTCAAGGACCGCATTACGCCCGCGGCCGTCATTCCCATGCACAGCCCGGACGAGGCGATCGCCGAGTTGGAACACGCGGTGGGGGAACTCGGCCTCAAGGCGGTCATGCTGAACAGCATGATCGACCGCCCCATCGGCAAGGTGGCCGAGGAACGCCCCGACGCCGCCGACCTCGGCACCTGGTACGACATGATTGGCCTCGATAGCGCCCACGACTACGACCCCGTGTGGCGGAAGTGCGAGGAACTCAAGGTATCGCCCACATTCCACCGCGGCTCAAGAGGGCGCGCATTCCGCATGTCGCCGTCGAACTTCTGCTACAACCACATCGGCCACTTCGCCGCCGCGTCCGAGGCCGTGTGCAAGGCCATCTTCCTCGGTGGGGTGACCCGCCGCTTCCCCGGTCTCAACTTCGCCTTCCTCGAAGGCGGTGTGGGATTCGCCTGCCTCCTCTACGCCGACCTCATCGGCCACTGGAACATCCGCAACCGGGAAGCGCTCGAGGAAGTCAACCCGGCGAACCTCGATCCGGCCATGCTGCTGTCCCTGGCCGAGAAATACGCGAGCCCCGAGATGGCCGACGCGATCCGCGCGGGAACGGGCATCAGCACGTCCAACAACGAGCGAACCACCGGCGGCATCGAGGAGTTGGACGACTACTCGGCGTGCCACATCAGCAGCAAGGAGGACTTCAAGGACCTGTTCGTCGAGCCCTTCTACTTCGGCTGCGAGGCGGACGACTCCAACAACGCCTGGGCATTCAACCGCGACTACAACCCGGGCGGCGCCGAGATCAAGACGCTCTTCGGGTCGGACATCGGCCATTTCGACGTGCAGGACATGTCGGAAGTCGTGACCGAGGCCTTCGAGTTGGTCGAGGACGGGCGGATCGATGCCGGCGGCTTCCGCCGTTTCGTCTTCGAGAACCCGGTCAACTTCTGGGGCAAGACGAACCCGGCGTTCTTCGAGGGCACGCGGGTCGCCGGTGCCGCGGCCGAGGTCTTGTCCGGATAGAGGTCGCGCTTAGCCCGCTGAGGCGGGATAGACGATGAACTCGAGCAGGTTGCCGTCGGGGTCGCGGACGTAGGTGCTCATGCCATCCTGGCCCCGGCCACCTTCGCGACTGACTGGCCCTTCGATCACGGCGACGTCGAGGTCGGCGAGCTTGGCGGTCAGTTCGTCCACGGTTCCCGACCATACGAAACAGAAGTCCCCGCAACCGGGCTGGGCCGTCGGCCCGCGCAAGGTGAACCTCTCCGACTGCCACGCCCTCGGCGCGTGGAAGTTGATCTTGTTGGCACCGAAGTAGACCGAGTAGAACACCCCCGGCTGAACTTCCCTAACTCTGAACCCGAGGCGTTCGTAGAAGCCGAGCATGGCGTCGACGTCGGCGATCGGTATGGCGGCGTGGTCGAAGGCGGCTATGGACAAGGGCTTCTGCCTGCAACGGTGAATGACGTCGCATTGTGCCAAACAGGAACTGGCGCGCCCGCAGGGACTCGAACCCCGAACCCCCAGGTTCGAAGCCTGGTGCTCTATCCAGTTGAGCTACGGGCGCGTTGCCCGCATTGTACTCGCCCGAAACGTGGAATCTCAGGTACGAGTTTTGACCGCTCTATCCGACCAGCCGCTCGCCGGCATCACCGTTCTCGACTTGGGTCAGATCTACAACGGCCCGTACTGCGGCTACCTGCTCGCGATGTCCGGCGCCCGGGTGATCAAGGTCGAACCGCCGGGTGGGGAGGGCATGCGCGGGCGCGCCGGAGGCCCGCTGAAGAGCTATGCATTCATGATGCTCAACGGTAACAAGGAAGCCGTGACGCTGAACCTCAAATCCGAACGCGGTCGCGAACTGCTGCGCGGGCTGGCAGCCAAGGCGGACGTCCTGTTGGAGAACTTCTCGCCGGGCACGATGGACCGGCACGGCGTCGGCAGCGACGCCTTGCGCGCCATCAACCCACGCCTCGTGTACGCCGCGGGCACAGGGTTCGGGAGCACCGGGCCGCATCGCGACTACCTCGCCATGGACATCACCGTGCAGGCCATGACCGGCGTGGTCGCCATCACGGGCAACGAGGGCGAACCGCCCCTGAAAGCCGGGCCTGCGCTTTGCGACATCCTCGGGGGCGTCCACCTCTATTCGGCCATCACCACGGCCCTGTTCCGCCGGGAGCGGACAGGCGAAGGCGCCACGCTCGACGTGGCCATGCAGGACGCGGTGTTCCCGACGCTGACCACGGCGCTCGGGGCTTACTACCTGCGCGGCGGCGAGCCACGCCGAACGGGCAACCACCACCAGGGAATGGCGGTCGCGCCGTACAACGTCTACGCCGCCCAGGACGGGCACGTGGCCATCATCTGCATCCGCGAGCGGCACTGGGCATCGTTGCTGACTGCGATGGGACGCGCCGACCTCGCCGACGACCCGAGATTCACGGACATGCGGACGCGTGCCCGGCACATGGAAGCCACTGACGATGTCGTCGAGGCCTGGACGTCGACGCTGCCCAAGGCCGAGGTATTCCGCATATGCCAGCGGCACGACGTCATCTGCGCACCCGTGCAGTCCTTGCACGACGTCCTCCAAGATCCCCACCTGCTGGCGCGCGGCGCGCTCGCCAAGCTCGCCCACGAGGACTATGGCGAGGTGGTCCTACCGAGCACGGCGCTGCGCTTCGAGGATGTCGAACCGCCTAGCGTGAAGCTGCCACGCGGCGCGGGTGCCGACAATGAGACGGTGTACGGCGAACTGCTTGGCTTGTCGCTGGACGACGTACGTCAGCTCGCCGCCGAGGACGCTATATAGGCCTGCGGGGTGCGGACGTTCAGTACCGTCTCCCCAGATCTGGCGAGCCTCCCGAGTAAGCAAGGAACCTCGTGCAGCGCCTTCGGAGTCCGTTGGCTGCGCCAGATTTACCTCGCACGAAAGTGTACTAACTATATTGTTTCTACGTATTTTTTTACGTCGACGGCTTGCGTTCCCTCGCCCCGCCGCTATGCTTCGAGTCACCCGAGCCACCGTCGAGAGACCGCATGGCAACTGCC
Organism: Candidatus Azotimanducaceae bacterium; assembly: GCA_965203685.1. Lineage (GTDB taxonomy): Bacteria > Pseudomonadota > Gammaproteobacteria > Pseudomonadales > Azotimanducaceae > VXYL01. The sequence continues at coordinate 492,810 of OZ241908.1, read as the reverse complement.
GCCGAGCAAGCATCCGAACCCGCCGCCACCTACGCGCTGAGCGGCTGCCGCCCCTTGCCGATGTCCAGTCGCGAGATCGGCTCCTACGAGGGCCGGTACGAGTACTGGGACGGCGCGACCGAAATTGCCTGGGAGGTGCGCGACGTCAGTGCCAGGCACGAGGAGCCGTGCGGCCGCCTCGTCGAGTTGGTCAAGGACATCGGCAAGATGCGCGGCAGGCCCATCTCGCTGTACGGCACGGCCGACCTCCAGGAGCGCAAGCACGACGGCACGCGGGTGCAGGCGGCGCGGGCGGACCAACTGATCTACCTCGACTGTCCCGTAGCGCCGCCGCAGGTGATCGTCGTCGGCGACTTCCCGCTGCCCGACGTGGTGTTCGAAGTGGACCTGACGACGGACGTGCGGGACCGCAAGCTTGCGGTGTACGCCTCGTGGGGGGTTCCGGAGCTGTGGGTGGAGGTCCCCGACGCGAGCATGCCGAGCAAGCGCAAGCGGCCGGGGCTGACCATCCACGTCTTGGAGGACGGGGAGTATCGGCAGCGCGCGGAGAGCGAGGCGTTCCCGACGCTGTCGGCGGAGGAGATCCACCGGGCGCTGAACGAGCCGTGGACGTCCTCGTTCACCGTCGCCACGATGCGCCGGGTTGGCGAGGCCATGGGCGCCTTGACGGGCACCGGCCCGGACAACGATCCGTTCCTAGGCGTCGAACGGCGGACGAGCCTGCGCGAAGGAGAGGTGCGAGGACTGGAACGGGGCCGCCGGGAAGGCCTGCGCCGGGAGCGGCTGTCCACGGTGGAGAGCCTTCTGGCTGCACGAGGCATCCGCGCTGCCGACCGGTTGGACGGCGACGAACTGGACCGGATCGCGGCGCTCCCGCACGAGGCCGTCATCAAGGCCGCGCTCGAATGCCGCGACGTTTGTGACTTCCTGCGGCGACTGGGCGTGGAATGACGACTCTCCTGCCCTTGGATGCGGACCAAGACGGTCCGGTCGAGCTCGTTCCCCGACTCGCCTAGCCGAGTCGAAAGGTCGTCGCCACGAGCGCATGGGGCGGCAGTTCGGCCACCGCCACGCCATCCGTGCGCCAGCCTTCGAAGTCCCTCGCCGTGACGACGTTGGGCGCTTCGAACGTATTCTCCGCCTTGAGGTCCGCATGCAGGATCTCCGAGTCCTGCACGCCCACGATCTGCCGATCCGCGCAGTCGACGGTGAGCGACATCGGCTGCTCGAGGTTGCGGTTCACGGCGAACACGTGCAGGCGGTCTGCGTCGATCACGGCGGCTTGGTCGAGGTCTTGCACCGGCCCGTAGCGCTCGCTCGTATAGCCTGAACCGTCCACGACACCCCGTAGCGCGATCCCGGTCTTGCGCGCCGAGATCATCCGGAAGGCGTAGAAGATGCTCTGCTTCAAGAGGTCGTCCCCGCGCGTCAACAACGGGCCGATGACGTTCACCAACTGGGCGAGGTTGGCGATCTTGACGCTGTCTGCGTGGCGGATGAAGCTCATCAGGAACATGGCGACCACGAGGGCGTCCTCGAGGTTGTAGCGTTCCTCGATCAGGTGCGGCGCGAACTGGCCTTGGCCGTCGCTGTGCGTACCGCCTCGGGCGCGATACCACACGTTCCACTCGTCGAAGCACAGATGCTGCCGCTTGGGCAGACGCAGTTTTTCCTGCACGTAGCGGGCGCAAGCGTCGACGGCTTCGATCTGCCGATCAATGCTGTTCGACACGGCCAGGAAGTCGGCGGGCTCGTCGTTGGGGTTGCCGACGTAGCGGTGGAGGCTCACGTAGTCCGCAAGAGCCCCGAGATGCTCCAGCACCGTCCGATCCCATTCGAGGAACGTCGGCATGCCTGGCGATGACGATCCACAGGCGACCGTCGCGATGCTGCGGTCGCAATCCTTCATCATCTTGGCCGCCTGCTGCGCCCGGATCGCGTACTGCGCTGCCGGAACGTGACCAAGCTGCCAAGGGCCGTCCATCTCGTTGCCAAGGCACCAGAAGGGAACGGCGTGCGGTTCCGGGCAACCGTTGGCGGCGCGCAGGTCGGCGTTCCGCGTACCGGTGGGCGAGTTGCAGTACTCGACCCAGTCGCGGGCTTCCTCCGGACTCCCCGTGCCCAGGTTCACCGCGATCATCGGTTGCCAGTCGACCTTGCGGCACAGAGCGATGAAGTCATCCGTGCCGAACCGGTTGGGCTCGAGGGACTGCCAGGCGAGTTCGCGCACGGCCGGCCGATCCTCGCGAGGACCGATGCCGTCACGCCAGTGGTAGCCCGATGCGAAGTTCCCACCCGGGTAGCGCACGACGGTCATGTCCAGTTCACGCAAGGCCGCGATCACGTCGGTACGCATCCCGTCCGCGTCGGCGTGGCGGCTTGCCGGATCGTAGACTCCCTCGTAGATCGATCGCCCCATCTGCTCGAGGAAGCCGCCGAAGATCAACGGGCTCACCTCGTCGACCGTGAACCGGGAGTGCAGAAGCAATCGCGTTGCGGGTGGCGCCACGCTGTCTCCTTAGAACAAGTGCTACTCTGTCGGCCGAATGTAGCAAGGAATGGCGCACGCCAAGCATGTCCGCAGATTTCGACTCCGTCGACGACGCGATCCGCGCAATCGCCGCGGGGGATCTCGTGGTCGTCGTTGACGACGACGATCGCGAGAACGAAGGCGACCTGATCATGGCCGCATCGAAGGCGACCACGGAGAAGGTCGCCTTCATGATCCGTCACACCAGCGGCATCCTGTGTACGCCGGTGAACGAGCCGCAGGCGCAACGACTGCACCTCGACCCGATGGTCGCCCGCAACGATGCGCCGATGGCGACCGCGTTCACGGTCAGCATCGACTACAAGGTCGGGCTGTCCACCGGGATCTCCGCGGAGGAACGCGCCAACACCGTCCTCGCATTGGCAAGCAACAACACCGCGGCCGACGATTTCGTGCGCCCGGGTCACATCTTCCCGCTGGTCGCCCGCCAGGGCGGCGTGCTCGTTCGCTCCGGCCACACCGAAGCCGCCATCGACCTAGCCGTGGCCGCGCAGTGCCCGCCCATCGGCCTTCTCGCGGAGATCGTCAACGATGACGGCACCGTCCAGCGGTTGCCCGAACTGCAGCAGTTCGCGGCCAAGCACGGCTTGCGCATCATCTCCATCGCGGACCTCATCGCCTACCGGCAACGCCGGGAGCAACTCGTCATCCGCACCCGCGAGTTCCAGGTCAACACCGCCATCGGCCGAGCCCAGGCATTCGCCTACCGCACCAAGTTCGAGGACGCCGAGCACTTGGCCCTGGTCTTCGGCGACCGCGCCGCGGCTCGATCCGAGGGCGTCGTTGTGCGCATCCACCGGGAGAAGCTCGTCGAGGACCTGTTCGGCCCCCAAAGCAGCCATGCGAGCAGCCTGCTAGATGCGTCCCTCAACCGGTTGGACGAACTCGGCGGCGGCATCCTGATCTACCTGCGCAGCGGCTTCGCCGGGGTGCCCCTCGATCACCTCGCGCAAGCGGACGGCGACGGCAGCCGAGCCGGGAAGCGCAACCAGGATTGGCTCGAAGTCGGGGTCGGCGCGCAGATCCTGCGCGACCTCGGCGTCACGAAGCTTAGGATTCTCGCCGGTCGCGAGGTCGATTTCGTCGGCTTGGACGGATTCGGCCTCACGGTCACCGCCACCGAACTCCTGTGACCCGGATCGGCATCACGCTGGGCGATCCGGCGGGGATCGGTCCGGAAGTCGCCGTCAAGGCCCTGCACGATAGCAACCGGCCGGCCGCCGATTTCGTCGTCTACGGGCCCCGATGGGCGTTGGAACTCGGCGCGCAGCAAAGCGGCTTGCCGGTACCGGACTGCGCGACCGTCGACATCGACGTGGCGCAGCCGGCGCAATTCCGTGTTGGCGTCGTTTCGGCTGACTGCGGCAAAGCAGCCGTCGAGAGCGTGGAGCGCTGTGCCCGAGACACCATGGTCGGCACGGTCGATGCGATGATGACCTGCCCGCTCAACAAGGAGGCCATCCATGCCGCGGGCTACGTCGACGACATCGGCCACCAGGAAATCCTCGCGCGCCTCACCGGCGCGTCGACCACGGCTACGATGCTGATGACGCCCGGATTGCGCGTCGTGCACCTGTCGACGCACAAGTCGCTGATCGAGGCGGCGCGATTCGTCACCCGCGACAACGTGCTCGCCAAGCTCGAACTTTGCCAGCAGTCGCTCGCCGCGTGGGGTTTGCCGGGTGCCCGGATCGCCGTCGCGGCGCTCAATCCGCACGGCGGCGAGGGCGGCCTCCTCGGCCGCGAGGAAATCGAAGCGATCGGCCCTGCCGTGGACGCCGCGCGCGCGTCCGGCATCAACGCTGCCGGTCCGCTACCGGCCGACTCGGTGTTCAACCGGGCGATCGGCGGCGATTTCGACGCCGTGCTCGCGATGTACCACGATCAAGGCCACATCGCCATCAAGGTCCACGACTTCCATCACAGCGTTACCGCCACCCTGGGCATCCCGTTGATCCGCACCTCGGTCGATCACGGCACGGCGTTCGACATCGCCGGTTCGGGCATCGCCGACGCGACCGGCGCCGTGGCCGCATTGCGGGCTGCGGTCGCGCTCGCCGAGGGCACGCTGGGCGGTTAGCCGGCGGTGGACTACCCGGCCCCGGCCGCGATCACTTCCGCAATCATCTCATCGGGCGTATCGGCGGTGACGGAGACGCTGCCGATCCGGTCGCAGAGCACGAGCCGGATGCGTCCGTCCACGGCTTTCTTGTCCATGCCCATGGTCGCAAGCGTGGCGGCGGCCTCGATGCCGACAGCCTCCGTTGGCAGACCGGCACGCCGTAGCAGCAGCCGCAACCGGTCGACGTCGGCTTCCCGAATGCGGCCCAAGTCGGCCGACAGCCTCGCGGCCATGGCCATGCCGATCGCCACCGCCTCGCCGTGGAGATACGTCGTATACCCCGTCTGCGCTTCGATGGCGTGACCGAACGTGTGGCCGAAGTTGAGGATCGCGCGCCGGCCCTGCTCGCGCTCGTCCTTGGCGACGACTTCGGCCTTGATCTCGCAGGAGCGGCGCACCGCCCGGATCAGGGCGTCCGGCTCGCGCCGCAGCAACGCCTCCATCGATCGCTCGAGCCAGGCGAAGAAACCGGCGTCGGCAATCGCGCCGTACTTCACCACCTCCGCAAGCCCGGCCCGATACTCGCGTTCCGGCAACGTCGTTAGCACGTCCACGTCGGCGATGACGGCGCGCGGCTGGTAGAAGGCACCGATCAGGTTTTTGCCCGTCGCGTGGTTGACGGCCGTCTTGCCGCCCACGGACGAGTCCACCTGGGCCAGCAACGTTGTCGGTATCTGCACCAGGCCGACGCCACGCTGATAGGTGGCGGCGGCGAATCCCGCAACGTCCCCGACGACCCCGCCACCAAGCGCGACCACGGTGGTGGCGCGGCTGTGGCGCTTGGCGATCATCGCATCGAGGATCGACGCGTAGGTGTCCAAGGTCTTGAATTGCTCACCATCGCCGATCAGCACGACGTCCACCGCGCAATTCGCTGGCAGCCGTGCGCGAACTCGGTCCAGGTAGTGTTCCGCCACCGCGGCATTGCTGACCAGGAGAACCTGCGATCCGACAAAGGGATCGAGCAACCCGTCGGTGCCCAGCAAGCCGCTGCCGAGGACGATTGGATACGAGCGTCCATCCGGAAGGCGGACAGTCACTCGTTCCTCGTGCCGATCCTTGGTCACGGCTTCGTGCCTTCCTGGTCCTTGAGCGCGTCGATCACATCCGCGGCCACAACGCGTGCCGGGCGTCGGCCCACCTCGACCACGATGTGCGCAGCGTCCCGGTACAGCGGCTCGCGTTCCCGGCACAGCGCGTCGACACGGCCACGAACGTCCCCCACTTGCAGGAGCGGCCTGTGCCGGTCGCCTTGGACGCGCTCGGCAATGACCTCCGGAGACGTGTGCAGGTAGACCACGGTGCCCCGCTTTCTCATCCGCTGTCGATTGTCCGGGCACAGGACGGCACCGCCGCCGGTCGCGATCAGCACACGCTCCGCGCGGGTCAATTCGTCGACGACGTGCTCCTCACGACGCCGGAAACCCGGCTCGCCTTCGCGGTCGAAGATCCACGCGATGTCGGCCCCGGCCCGCTCCTCGATCACCCTGTCGGTATCGTAGAACCTGAGCCCAAGGCGGGCGGCCACGAGGCGACCGATCGTGGACTTGCCCGCCGCCATCATGCCTACCAGGTAAACGTTGTCCGCCATGCCGGCTCGCCCGCGAAGTCCGCGCACCATACCCCACCCGTTTGCGCGCACCAAGCGGACAGGACCAAAGTGGCGGGATTTGGCAAGAGTGGCAAGCGTGCAGCCGAACAACCGCGAGGCCGTTCGGCACCGCATCGTCCATCACGCGTTGCTACCCGCGAACTGGATCCCCGGCAGTTCCCCGCACGTCGTCACCAAGATCAGCCAGTGATCGGGACCAGCCCTTTCCGCCCGGCCCCCCGTCACGTTGCACGCCTGCACCTGCGTCCATACGCCGCCCTGACACGTCATCAACACGCCTGCCGAGTCCCGCCCGACTCCGCCCGCCGGACACGAGCCGCCAGCGGTCACCGCCGCCGTGAACACGAGGACGTCCGCCTGCGCGGTACGGACGCCGATCACATCGCCGCCGCTCAACTGGATGTTGCCGCCGTCCATGTCGATGGCACCACCGCCCATGTCGATGTCGTTCCCGTCCGCGTCGAGATTCCCGAACATCGGCCGGCTCCCGTCCCGCGGCAGCAGCGCGTCGCGCGAGCTCTCTTGGCCCGGCACCGTGATCGTCACCGTCACCGGCCACAAACCCCGCGTGTTCACCGCCGTCCCAACGGCCCCCGTCCCTGGGAACGCCCGGGCCACCGCCGCCGCCTCGGCCTCGGTCGGCATGTCCCCGATGATCCGGAAACTGTTCGGCGGCACGTCCTGCAGCCTGAAGCCCCTCGCCGCGAGCTCCGTTGCGGCCGTCGCCCCGAGGTAGCCCGCGAGACCCGGATCCACGCTCGTCGGCCAGACCCCCGGATTGTCGATCCTGAACCCGTACGCCGCCTCGTCGACGGCCACGAACGCCTCGATTGCGCGCTCGACCATGCTGTCCGCCACCGCGGCCCGCTTCCACGCGTAGAAGCTCTGCCCCAGCACCGCCACGCCGGCCAGCACCACCAGCAGCTCCACCAGCGTGTAGCCCCAGCTGCCGCGCCTCGCCGTCACCGTCCTCATGCGTTGCTCCCTTCGAACTGGATTCCGGGCAGCACCCCGCAGTCCGACTCGATGATCAGCCAGTGATCCGGTCCCGCGGTATCCGCGCGCGATCCCGGCACCTCCACCATGCACGGCGGATCCGCCACCCAGACGCCGCCTATGCAGCCCGCCGGCACCCCGGACGCGTCCACGCCCATCGAGCCAGTGGTGCACGCGTCCCCGGCCGTCACCGTCGTCGTGAACTCCAGCGTCTCCGCCTCCGTCCGGTTCGAGCCGAGCACGTCACCGCCCCCAAGGTCGATCTCGCCACCGTCCATGTCGATGTTGCCGCCGTTCATCAAGAGATCGTTGCCGTCCATGTCGAGCGTCCCCGTCAGCACCGCGGTTCCGTCCCGCCGCACGAGACCCGAGTGCCAGGTCTCGTGGCCCGGGATCGGTACCACCACCGTCACCAGCGCGGCGGCGGACGTCCCGGACGGCCCGAAGGCCGCCGCCACCGCCTCCGCGAGCGCCTCCGTCGGCATCCCCACCTGGATCTGCAGCGGCGCCGTCGCCACCGTCGACCCGAACGCGTAGCCCGCGCCCACCAGCCGCGAGGCTCCCGCGGCCGGCATGTACCCACCGGTCCCCAGCGCCGGCGATATCGACGCCGGCCACACTCCCGGATTGTCGGTCCGGAACGCCAGTGCCGCCTCGTCGATCGACAGGATCGCGTCGATTGTCCGCTGGACGACCGCGTCGCGCGCCTCCGCGCGCTTCCAGATGTACCACCCCTGAACGAGGATCGACGCCGCCGCGACCACGACGATCAGCTCCATCAGCGAGAATCCGCGCACTCTCAGCACAGCGACATGTCCTGCAGCCACGCCAACGCCCGCCGGCCGCGATGCTCGCCGGCGCGCGCCGGCGCCACCGTCAGCACTACGGTCGTCGGTCCCGTCGACCGGCCGCCCCGCGCCAGCAGGGCATTTCGGTTGCGTTCGAGCGTCGACGTATACGCCACGTCCATCGTCGTGCCGCCCTGCCGCGAACCCGAGCCACCCGTGCCCGTCATCGCGCCCCGGTACTGCACCGTCCACGCCGCCGGCTCCTCGACGCCCAGGGTCCAGCCGATCCCCGCCGCCAGCGTCTGCACTTGCGTCGCCGCCAGGGGCAGCGCCGTGCAGTTCCGGCGGCGATACTCCCCCGCAACGGCCAAGACCTCTTCGACGTCCGCCGCCGCCTCCGCGCGGGCGGTGACTCCCGCCCACGGCACATACGCTGCGGACACCATCACCGCCCCGGCCGCCATCACAACGAGAGCCTCCGTCATCGTCATCGAGGCTCACTCCAGGGTCACCGTGAGAACATCGCCGGGACACGTCGGCGTCGTCTTGATCCCGGTCACACTGTCGTCGAACCGCTGGATCATCTGGTTGCAGTCCTCCGTGTTGTCGAACCCGTAGGTCAGCGTGGCATCCGTTCCCGTCGGCGACCCCGCGGGGGTGATCGCTACGTTCAGCCCGTACGTGTTCTCGTTCGTCCCCGAGGTGAACGGCTCCACGTTGTACCCGTTGTCCGACAACTCCTGGATCGTGATACCGGTATAGAGCCCCGCGTTCGCCGCCGCCGAGCGATAGGCCTCCGCCGCCGTCTTCACACGCTCAAGCTCCGCATACGCTCGCTCAACCCGGAGCCCCGAGTTGATGTTTCCCCACTGCGTCACCACGAACGCTCCCACCACCGCCAGAACGGCGAGATAGATACCGAGCTCCACAAGCGTGAAGCCACCCTGTTTCCTAGCAATCGTCATCGTTTCTCTCCTCTTCAGATCGCCACCGTGAATGCCGAGTAGATCCCCGGCGCCATGATCGCTATGAGCATTCCAACCGCCGCCAGCGCGACCGTCCGCACGGCAGTCCTTCCCACACCCAGCCGCCGGCGCAACAGCGCCCGCTGCATTGCCGCGACAGCCCGCATGCCCGCTGGGTACAGCCTCATGTCCCCGCCGGGCACGAGGCCCTTGAGGATCTCCGTGAAGTCTCGGGTCAGCAGCCGGTGCGCAACTGCGTCCTCGAAAACCATGCCGCCCGCCAGGTCGCGCCGCGCGCGGTCCACGCCACGGCCCACGAACCCACCCTTGCCGAAGGCCTCTTGCACCGCATCGAGCACCGCCGGATGCGACGCCCCGCGCTCGTAGAGCCCGGCGGCGAAGTCCGCGAAGCGGATGCCCGTCTGGGCCCGGTAGACGCCGTCGAACGCCCACAGCAGCTTGCGGATACGCCCATGCCAGCGCAGCCGTCCGAACGCCACGATTGCCGCCGCCATCCCGAACACGACCCCGAACGGCGGGCCGTATGTCCGGATCCCCACGCTCAGCACATACGCGTCGTTCGCGTCCAGCGCCGCTTGGTCGCCCACCACCGACAGCAGGTCGGCCACCTGCGCCCCGAAGAACACCCCCAGTCCGAGCATGATCAGAAAGTAGGCATTCGGCGCGAGGACCTGCGACACGATGCCCAGCCGCTCGGCCTGCGCGTTCCCCAGATCCGCGAGCGCCTGCTCCAACGCCGCCGCCCGTTCCGCGATCCGCATGATCCCGACGTCTTCCGCCGGGAAGCACAGCGTCCCGCTCAAGCCCTCGACGACACCCCGCCCGTCCCGCGCCGCCCGGGCGCCGGCCGCCGCCACCAGCGACATCCGCTTCGACACCCGCACGCCCTCGGCGAGCATCTCGCACGCCGCCGCCGGCGCGACCCCCGCGCCGAGCTGCGCGCGGAGAATCTGGTAGAAGAGGCCCCGCTGCTCGCGCGGGAACTCAAACGCGCAGCGCCACCACGTTGTCAGACTTCGCCACATCGTCTTCGTGGAACTCCCCGATGATGATTTCCGTTTCCACGGGGTCGATCTCGCCCCGCGCCACCTTCGCGGCCGCGTGCTGGTGCTTCGTCATGCACGGCATCCCGCCAACGCCCTCCTTCTGCATGTGCCTTTCCAAACCCGCCAGCCGGCCTTCCAGGATGAAATCCTGCGCCACGCCCTTCCTGTCCAAGCACAGCGGATACACCTCCGCCACCAAAGTCTGGCCTCTCACCCCTGCGGAGCATGCTTCGCACCCCCGGGGGTTGCGGAACCTGAGCGGTACCGCAGCGCCGAACAGCTTCCGGTACCGCTCGTCCCTCTCCCATTCGGGCAGCCTATCCAGCGCGCATTCCGCACACACCACTGGCACTAGGTTCTGGTTCACGATCCCCGCGAGGAAGCTGCCGAGCCCCAACAGCTCCCGCCCCACGCCAAGGTTCGCAAGCCGTGGGATCGCCGCCACGCACGACTGCGTATGCAGCGTCGAGAACACCCGCTTGCCCTGAATCGCCATCTTCTCGGCCGCCGCCGCCGTCATCGCGTCGCGGATCTCCCCCAGCGCCAGCGTGTCCGGGTTCTGCCGCACCGTCTCGGCCATCACCTCCTGGAAGATCTTCTCCGCGTCGTTGTGCTGGTAGTTGATCTCGTAGTGCGTCACGTGCGGTAGGTAGACCTCAACCGGATCCTCGATCGAAATGACCTTCTGCGTGTCCGGCAGATCGCTCAAAAGCGAGATCAGCGTCGTCGACTTGCCGCTGTTGGTTTCCCCGGTCACCAAGATGATCCCGCCCGGCGCGCGACACATGCGTGCGATGTGCTCCGCCTGCGTCGGCGCATATCCGCTCGCCGCCAGCGGCAGCACGAACGACGGGTCGCGCACCCGGCACACCACGGAGAGGCCGTTGCGCGCATCCGGCAGGCTGCTGCCCCGCACCCGGTAGACCTTTCCCTCCTTGTAAACGTCGAACGACACCCCGCTGGTGCCTGCCTCGTTCAGCGACCCGCCGCCCTGCGTCCACATCGCCCGGGCGAGCTCCAAGCCAGCGTTTTTCGACATCTCCTGGAATCGCCGCTTGAAGCCGTACGTCCGGAACGCCAGCGTCGCCCCGCCGTCGATCACGTCGAGATAGACGTCGCTCGGGCCCACGGCGATCGCCTCCTCGAACACGTACTGCACCGTCAGGTTCGAGCGTCGCGCCGCCGCGACCTCGCCCGTCTCCGCCCCATCGTCGTCCTGCCCCTGCCAGCGCTGATAGTCGAGCGGCGTGACATGCACCATGCGCGCCTTCCCCACCCGCGTCGCCACCAGCGCCATGAGGGCCCGCTCGACCCGCGGCGCCAGCTCGCCCCGTACCGCGAAGCAGACACCCTCTGCCGACACCACGACGCGCGGATCGTTGTGCGTCGCCAAGAAATTCCGCACCCGCACGTCCTCGCACACCGCCGCCCGGTCAACGTCGTCGAGGGCGGGCACCTCCTCGTGGCCGTTCTCCTCGACCGCTGCCCGAGCACTTTCCGGCACCCCGTCCTCGCCGGGGCACACCTCTCCGTCGCCACGCCTGCGGGCGATGCCGGCCACCGCGGCCAGGCGGCCGGGCACGGCGCCAAGCCCCTTCGCGTTCACATTGCCACCGCGGGATACTTAAGCGTCACCGCGCTGCCGTTCACGACGAGCTCCAGGCGCAGCGTGCCGTCCTCGTGCCTATACACCCCGACCAGGCGGATCCTGTCCGACCCGGCCTTGACGGTCTGCCCCGCGACGACCTCGAGCTCCGCGGTTCTCACCCGCAGGACCGCCACCCCGCCAAGACCGCGTTGGGGATCCCCGGCTTGCGCGTAGAGAACCTGCGCGCTCGAGATATCCAAAGGCGGTTCGAGCCGCCGGCGCGCCGCAGGCGCAGGCGCAGGCGCCGGCGATTTCACCACCGGAACCGGCGTCTTGGCCGGTCGCCGCTTGCGTTCCTGCGCCGCTTCCAGCGCGCTCCTCAGCCGTTCCGCCGAATCGCCTTCGTGTCCCAGCAGAACCGCCGCCGCATCGTGCTCCGCGACAGCGTCGAGCCCCTCGACGACCTCCCGCAGCGACTGCACGACCTGGCCCTGGCGGGCCAGTTCCCGCTGCACCAGGTCGAGCGGCCTGGGCGCCGTCGCGCCCACCGCCACGGCCTGCCCGCCTTCCGCTTCGCCACCGTGCGCCAGCGTTCCCGCCGCCGCAGCGACGGCCGCCATCCAAATCCTCGTCATTCGCCCGGCACCCCCTTGGCCGTCAGTTCCACGTCGCACGATTCCATGACCCACCGCGCGTACTTGCACTCCACCCTGTCGAGTGCCACCGGCTCGCCCTGCAGCCGCCGCGCGAGCTCCGCGAGGTCGAATGCCGTCGGTGCCACCAGACCCACCACGAACCGCGACGTCACCGTCCGTTCCCTGGCAGCCCGCGAGGACAACATCACGCTAGCGCCGTGCGCCTCGAGCCCGAACAGCCGCCCCGCAACCGCCTCGATGCCGATGCCCTCCACCGACCGGCTGTCGGGCACCGAGCCGACAGCCCGCACGACCTCCCAAATACCGCCGGTCATCACGAACTCGCCGCCCCGCACCCGCGCGTATTCGCGTGCTCCGGGCACGAAGCCCGCCGCTACCCCGCGCATGCGCACCGTATTGAGCGCAGGCACATACTCCGCGCGGTCCAGGCCTTCCCGGTGCAATGCCACGAGGGCGTCCTCGCCGAGCATCCCCGCGAACGCCTCCAGCTTCGCCGCGCCCCCGAACTCCGTGGTCATCTCGCCCGCCGCCGCGCTCTCGAGCATGCTCTCGGCCGCCGCGGCCGCAGCCGCCAGGCGGCCCTGCTCCCAGTAATGCCAGCCCGCCGCTGTGAGTCCCAAAAGGAGCGCAAGGACCAGCGGGTAGAGCGGATGGAAAAGCCCCCGCTTCGCAAACAGCACGGACATCGGCTCCAGCCGGCACCGGTCGAGATCGAGATCCACAGCCTCGTTCTCGACCAGGTCCGCCACCGTCTCCGAACGCCCGCCCACGTCGAGACCCAGGAGCCGGCCCGTCTCCGCCCGCAGCGCCGCCGCACGCTCTCGCGCCGCATCGCCGGCAAGCACCCATTCTTCCGCCACGAGGCCGTCCTCGAGCCGCGCCAGGTAGACCCGCGCGTCGAAAGGCACGGCAACCGCCACCAGCGCCCCGAGCCCAGTTCGCCCTTCCGCCCAGGCGTCCACCGCCGCCGCCACCACGATCCCGGCGTCGCCGACCCACCACGTCTGCTCCGCCGTCGACTCCTGCACCGTGCGTAGCACGCGCGAGCCCTCCGACGCCTCGGCCTGCTGCCGGACCATCCTGCCGACGGCCCAGCGTCCCGCGTCGAGCGGTAGTGGAAGCTGCGCCGCACCGCACACGACCACGATCTCGGAACCGTCGATTGAATCCTCGACAGAGAACATCTAGAGCACCTCCGCCGTGAGCATCATCACGGTCTCGCGGTCCCGCGACTTGCGCGACTGTCCGTCCCCCACCCACGGCAGCCACGGCACCCGCCGCGCCGACCTCCGCTCGTTCTCGTCTGCGAGCATCGTCACCAGCCGCGTCTCGCCGGACGCCAGCGTCACCGAGGTCCGCCTGTTGTAGTCGTCCGTCACATGCATCGTCCCCTGCACCGAACCGCCGTCGAAGGAATAGGGCCGCTCCTCCACGAGCGAACTGCGCGACAGGCCGACGCGCACAGTCACCGAGTCGCCCTCGATCGTGGGCTGGAGGTTGATCGACCAGCCCAGACGCAACTGCCCGAACTCCACCGTCGGCGTCTCGAACGACGTCGCCCCCGCCGACTGCGTCTGCCTGCTAAACCGCTCCAAGTACTGCCGGGTCTCCGTGGCGTCCACCGATGCCATCTGGTTGTTCCGGATCTCGACCTGATCCTGGAACTCGATCGACGTCCGCCCCGCCGTCCGCAGCCATTCGAGCACCACACGGCTGCCGTCGAACCGGTCGTGAGCGACGAAGTCCAGACGCACCGCGCCGCCCGACCCGGCATCGCTCACCGGCGAGATGCGCAACCCCAGCGCCGTTCCCGCGCTCCGCAGTGCCTGCAGGTCCAGCCCCCGCTCATCCGTGTCCGAAACGTCGACCTCGTAGACCACGATGCGCAGACGGACAACGCGCGCCGCGGTCTCGTTGTACGCTGCGAGCTCCCGCTCGACCACGCGCATCCTGTGCGGGCGCGCCTTCACGGCGACCGCGTTCGCACTCGGCAGCACCCACACCCGGGTCCTCGGATCCACCGTCGCCAACTCCGCGTCCTCATCCCCATCCCCATCCATCCCAAGCAGGGCCTCGACGAATCCGCCGATCTCCTCGGCGTACGGCTCTGACTCCACTACGACGTCGTTCCCTGGTCCCAGGCCGGCCGCGTCGCCGCCGGCACCGGCCCCAAGACCCCGCAACACCATCCGCGAACTGGTCCGCCCGGGCGGCACCGACAGCGGAAACACCCGCGTCTCCATGTCATGCACGAGCACCGTCCCGCCCGACACCGAGTACGTCCAATCCGCCTGCCCGCAGACCGCTTCGAGGTGGTCCTGGATCGTCACGGCCTCGGGCGGCGCAGCCACCAGCGGGTCGCCGGACGCCGACACGTCGAACGTCAGCCGGATCGGTCGGCGCCCGGCGAGCTGTCGCATCACCATCGAGGCCCTGATCCCGGAGTAGTGCACCGTCACCGGATCCCCGAGCCACGCGGCGCCCCGCGGCACGCGCACTTCGCGCGCCGGGGCGACCCCGGCGGACCTCGGAGCCGGCGCCGCCCCTTCTTCTTCCCCCTCCTCCTCCATGCGAAGGGCAAGCCCCTCGCGCTCCCCGGGCAGTGCTTCGCCCAGCGCCACGGCCTCGACGGGATCGACCGCTGCTTCGGCAACCGCGACCGCCGTCGGCGCTTCCGTCCCGGCGTCCTCCGCGCCCGGACCTGCGACCGCGCAACCCCCAACCAGCCAAACCGCCAGCAATCCCTGAACCGCCCTCATCGCGCCACCTCCGCGAAGTCCACAACCCTGTTCGCTCCCACCACCGAGGCGCGGATCTCGTACCCGGTAAGACCCGTCACGAGTTCCACGACACCCGCGACCCCTTCGACGTCCGCGCTAAAGCCCTCGGACACCACCCAATCCCTGAAGTACTCGTCGTCCTTGAGCGGCCACGCGCCGAGCGCGTAGCCGCACGCACGGAGCATCCTCGCCGCGTTCCCGCGCAGCGATCCCGGCCTCACCGAGACCGCAGCGCAGCCCGCCGCCTCGCGGAACACCCTGTAGAGAGCCCAGTCCTCCGCTTCGGCCGGCCCGACCGCAGCCTCCGTCTCCTCCGCCAGGTCTTTCGCCGGCTCCGCGGCGGGCAACGCGAACAGCGCCCCGTGCGCGTCCCCAACGGCATCCCGGTTCTCGGCATCCGCCTCCGGCTCGGGAACTGCGTCCACGTCCACCACGACTGTGTCGCGGGGACCATCCTCGCCGCCCGCCGCGACGTCCCCGTCATCTTCCGCTGGTGAATTCGCAGCGACCGGCAATGCGTACTCCACGCGGTCTAACGGCGGCACCGCCGCCGCCGACACGCCATGGCCCCCTAGTTCCGGCGGCGACATGCCGTCGGCGCTACGCGGCGTGATGAAAATGAACAATTCCTGCTTGTCGTCCCGCTCCAGGGTGCGCCGGAACACCGAACCGATCAGCGGCAGGTCACCGAGCAGCGGGGTTTGCGTCGCCGTGCGGTAACGGTCGGTCTGGAAGATGCCGCCGAGCACGACGGTCTCCCCGTCGGCCACGCGAACGCGCGTTTCGATGCGAGTCGTGTTGATGCTTGGCACGCCGTGGTAGATGCGCCCCACGGTGTCTTGCTTGATGTCGAGCTCCATGACGATGTCGTCCTCGGGGGTGATCCGCGGCGTCACCGCAAGCTGGAGCACGGCGTCCTTGAAAGCGATCGAAGTCGCACCAGAACGCGTCGCCTGCTGATAGGGGATCTCGACGCCGGATTCGATGAGCGCCGTGTGCTGATCGCCCGTAACGACCTTCGGCCGCGCGACGATCTCGGCATGGCCAGCGGCCGCCAACGCAGACAGTTCAACGTCCAGCAGGTAATCCGCACCGAGAATGCCGTAGCCGACATTCGCGCCGTCGGCGTCGTCGCTGAGACGCAGGGCCCGGTTAGGCTCATCGGTCCGTTCTTCCGAATCCACGCGGGCCCGCCAGCGGATGCCGAGTTCCTCGGAGGCGTTGCTATTGGCGGTGACGATCCGTGCCTCGATCCAGACCTGGCGCACCGGCACGTCGAGACGCTCGATCATTCGGCGGAACGCGGCCAGGTTCTCGGCGTTGTCGTGGACGATCAGCGAGTTGGTGCGCGCATCCACGCGCACCGAGCCGCTCGTCGAGAGTGCGGCCGGCGCACCGTCGTCCCGGCCGAAGGCCGCCAGCGCTGCCGCATCGGCGTAGCGCACGGGAATGAAGGCCGTCTGCAGCGGGGCAAGTTCGTCGAGTTCACGCCGACGCTCGATGCCCGTTTTCTCAACCGTCGCGATGTCGGCAACCGGCGCCACGAAAACCACGTTGTCCGTGCGCAGCTTGCTCAAGCCCTCGGTCGCCAGGATCAGATCGAGCGCCTCGTCCCATGGCACGTCGACCAGGCGCATGGTGATGCGTCCGACGACCTCGTCACCGGCCACGAGATTAAAGCCCGCGAAGTCCGCGATGAGCTGCAGCGCTGTGCGGATCTCCACGTCCTGGAAGTCCAGCGTGATCGCCGCGGCAACGGCCGCGTCGGCGTCCTCGGGGCTCGCCAGCACATCGAGCGGCGCAAACCAGGCGGCCGCGATGATTGCGGCGCCGCTAACTCTCATCACCGTTCTCTTCCGACGCTTCCGCGTCCGGCTCGGCGTTCGGCGCGTCCGGTTCGCCCGACGCGTCGCTGCGGCTGCCGACCGGCGCCAGTTCGATTCGGTGCTGCCGGCGAACCCAGCCGCCCGCCGCATCGTTGCGCGTCTCCGAAACCTCGACGCCGTCGAACGAGACGCGGGCCACGCGACCGCCGTGCAAACCCAGGCGGCTGCCCGCGCCGACGCGATGCACGTGGCCGGTCGGATCCTGGACAAGGGCGTAGGCAACGCCGCGGCGCGCCAAGACGCCGACCATTTGCAGCCGCGCAAGCGCGAAGTTCTCCGGGCTGCGAGGTGCCGACGGCTCGCCTGGCGGCGCCCGATCTTCCTCGAAGGGGCTGCGCCCGGTCGCGTCGTAAGTCGCTTCGACGCGTTCCGGCGTGCGCTGTCGGGCCTGGACGACGACGCCCTCGGCGGCGCTGTCGACCGTACGATAGGCCCGCATGGCGAGGCTGAGCGTCAGCCGACCGCCCCGCGAGTCGATCTGGAAGTCGTGGAAGGTCAGCAACTCCAGGTTCGCGGCCACCGCGACGAAAGTGCCGAACTGGTGATAGCGGCCGGTGAGCACGACGGCGATCGGCATCACGGCGTAGAAGCCATGGTCGCGCTCGGGCGAGACATCGATGCTGTCAATCGCCAGTCCGCTCGCCACGGCGGCACGGCTCAAGCCCTCGATCAACGCGGGCAGGTCGATCGTGCCCGGCACCCCGGCCATCAGCGCCGCCAGCATGCCCTGGCGGTGCTCGAGGCGTTGCTGCAAACCGGCAAAGCCGTCCACTGCCTGCGTTTTGGCCGCCGCCTCGCCACGCCGGTCCTGCCCGGTTTCCACGAGCCTCGCCAACTCCTGGCGTAGGTCGGCGAGCAGAAGCCAGTAGCCGACGGTGAGCGCGCACGCAGCGCCCGCCAGGCATGCAGCCACCCTGCACCACCTAGGCCAGGTCGCCACGTCGGTTGGCTCCAGTCCGTCAGCCCGCATGCGTTGCCTCCGGCTCCGTGCCCGCGGGCCGCCGGTCACCCAGTACGCCGGTCGTATCGAACGTGAGATCGAAAGCCAGCGTGCCCTGACTTCCCGCGTCCGCGATGTTCCTGAGGGTCGGCGCGCCGAACCGCGCGGACCCGTCCAGGTTGCGCATCAGCGCCGAGACGCTGCTCTCGGCTTCCGCGAAACCGCGCACCGAGATTGCCCGGCCACGTCGCGCCACGGAGGTGTATCGCACGCCGGCGGCGACCGTGCCCGCCAGTTCGTCGAAAACCTGCACCGTGTCGACACGCGCGCCGTGCAATCCGCGAACCGTGGCGATCCGCGCGTCTACCCCGGCGATCCTGTCGCGGAGTTCCCGAGCCGCCTGCAGCCGGTCGTCGAGGTCCGCGACCCGAGCCGCGGTGCCGTGGTTCGCTACACGGACGTTGTCGATCTCTGCCTCGATGCGCAGCCAGGCGACGGCCAGCACCATCGCCGCACCGGCGATCGATGCGGCCATGCCGACCACGAAGGCACGGCGCTTGAGTCCGCGCCGCCGCTCGCGCCACGGCAGTAGGTTGATCGTCGTCATGGTTCGCTACGCAGTCCAAGGCCGCAGGCCGTCACGTAGACAGGCGCAGCCGTCGCCAACGCCGCGGCGTCGAGGTCGGGATGGGTCGGCATGTCGGCGAACGGGTTGGCCGGACGGACCGCGAGTCCAAGACGTTCCGCCGCCGCGGCAGCGAAGTCCGGGCGGACTGCGCCGCCGCCCGCCAACAGCAACCGCCCTATGGCGTGCGCGGGTCGGGCCGCCGCGTGGGCGGCGAGCAAGCGCGCTGCCACTTCGAGCAACGCCTGTTCGTCGTCCTCCCCGAACATGCCGGACAGCGGCTCATGCTTGATGAAGGACGCTTCGCCCTGCTCGCAGACGAGGAGTCGGAGCGCCGAAGCGCCGACGTCTAAGAGTGCCACTGCGGCACGCTCACCGTCGGCATCGGCGGTAAAGCGCGCCGCCCGCCGTTGCGCGAGGGATTCCACTTCAACCGCCGAGGCCTTTAGCCCCGCGAGCGCCAACGCCGTCTCGCAGGCAGCGATCTGTTCCCTGGGGCAAGCGACGAGCAGGACGCGGGAAGTGCGGCGTCCCCTTCGAAGGCGCCGAGACGCGCGTAATCCAGGGCGACGCTCTCGATGGGGTACGGAACGCAACGTTCCGCCTCCAGGACGACCTCGGCCTCGAGTTCGTCCTCGGCCAAGGACGCGTCGAGCAGCAGCGTCCGGGTCATCACCGCAGAGTCGGCCACGGCCAAGACCGCGGTCTTGCGCTTGGTGCCAGCCTTGTGGCAGGCACGACGGACGGCTTCGCCAACGACCGCGGCTTCGCTTATATTGCCCCTGTCTACGGTTGCCGCGGGCAATGGCTCGATGGCGAAGCCGTCTACGCGACAGCGCGTCCCGCGACCTGAGAGGGCGACGACCTTGACCGACGCCGAGCCGATGTCGAGACCAAGCGGAGCAGCGGATCTCCCTTTGAGCAACCTCACATGAACCTCCTTTCTTGAAAGCTGCCAACACGATGCGCAACGCTCCCCGCCACGATCGATTGCCGCCAGGACGCTGGTGGAAGCGTGTTGCGGGGGTCAGTTTGTGGCTCGCAGCAGCCGGTGTCTTTGGCATATCTCTCGGATTGGCGTCAGCATTTCTCTATTTGGACCCGCAGATTCCGTCCACTGAGACCTACACGCGGTACTCGTTCAAGACGCCACTTCGCATCTACACGGCCGAAGGCGCGCTGATTGCGGAGTTCGGAGACCGGCTGATCCCGATCGAGCTGGCCGACGTGCCGCAGCCATTCATCGACGCGTTGCTGAACACCGAAGACAAGCGGTTCTACGATCACTTCGGCATCGACCTGATTTCTTTCACCAACGACTTCATCAACTTGCTGACCTTCCCCGAGGAACGCACCGGGGCCAGTACCATCACGATGCAACTCGCGAAGGTCGTGTCCTTCTCGCCCAAGCAGGAATTCATACGTAAATTCAAAGAGATGCTGCTTGCGCTCAAGGTCGAGCAAGAGCTCAGCAAGGAGCAGATCCTCGAGCTTTACGTGAACATCATGTCGTTCGGCAAAAGGGCCTACGGGGTCCAGGCCGCGGCCCACACCTACTACGGCAAGCCGGTTGACGAGTTGAACCTGGCGCAACTCGCCATGCTCGCCGGAATCATGAAGAAGCCCAGCGGCGGTAACCCCATCAACGGGCCGGAGTGGGCGCTCGACCGGCGAAATCTCGTGCTGCGTCGAATGCTCCAGCAAGGCTCGATCGCCGAAGCCGAGTACGGCCAAGCGACGGCGGCGCCCATCACGGCCGCCCAGTTCAATCCCGAGATCGACCTGCCGGCGCCCTACCCGGCCGAGTGGGTACGCCAGCAACTCGAGGCACGCTACGGCGCGGACCTCTATTCCGGCTTCGTTGCATATACGACCCTCGACACCAAGCACCAGGCCGCGGCGCAGCACGCGATCCGCGCCGGGCTAATGAACTACGACCGTCGCCACGGCTACCGGGGCCCCGAGGGCAGCGCTGACGCAGACGCGCCAGCAGCCGAGTCGCTCGCGGGTTTCCACGTCGTCTCGGGCCTGGAGCCGGCCGTCGTCGTCGCGGTCGAGGAGCGCGCCATCACCGTCCGCCGCCAGGACGATGCCCTCGTCAGGATCGAGTGGGGCGGTTTACGCTGGGCACGGGAATTCCTCGATACCGACGCGCTCGGGCGGTTGCCGAGCGAGGCAGCCGACGTTGCTGCCGTGGGCGACGTGGTCCGCATCGAACCCGCCGACGACGGTTGGCAACTGCGCCAAGTGCCGGAGATCCAAGGCGCCCTGGTCTCCCTCGACCCGCGAACCGGCGCGGTGCGTGCGCTCGTGGGCGGCTGGAACTTTCACAGCCTGCAGTTCAACCACGCCTTGCAAGCCAGTCGTCAACCAGGTTCAGGATTCAAGCCGTTCGTGTACTCGGCGGCCCTGGAACAAGGCGTCACGCCCGCGACCGTTTTCTGGGACGCGCCGCTGGTCTTCGAGGACGCCAACCTCGAGACCACCTACCGGCCACGCAACGACAGCGGCGACTACCGCGGACCAATGCCGCTCCGGCAAGCGCTCTACCAATCCCGCAACGCAGTGTCCCACCGGGTCATGCAGCGGGTCGGTGCGACGTCGATCATCGACCACGCCAGCCATTTCGGTTTCGACACCAGCATCATGCCCAGGAACACCCAGCTCGCCATCGGCGGCGGCACCTTGGCCCTGGCGCCCATCGACATGGCCGCCGGCTATGCTGCGTTTGCCAATGGCGGCTTCCGCATCGAGCCGCACATCATCAAGCGCGTCGAACGGCTCGACGGCCGCGTGGTGCTCGAGCCGCGTCACACCCACGCCTGCGACCCGTGCCCCGCCCCGGAAACCGGTGCGCCGGCTCCCGAGCCGGCCCCGCGCGCGATCAGCGAGCGCAACGCCTTCATCATGGATTCGATGCTGCGCGACGTCATCCGCCGCGGCACGGGGCGCCGCGCCCGGGCTCTGGACCGCGCCGACATCGCGGGCAAGACGGGCACAACGGACCTCGCGAGGGACACCTGGTTCAACGGCTACCACCCGAATCTGGTCGCCACCGTGTGGGTGGGCTTCTCCGACCGGCGAGCGGCGGGCGAACGTGAATACGGCTCCTCCACGGCCTTGCCGATCTGGATCGACTACATGCGCGAGGCGCTCGCCGACGAACCCGAGGTGACCCGGCCCATCCCAGAGGGCGTGGTCAGCGTCAAGGTCGGACCGGGCAGCGGGCAGACATCGGCGGGCAGTAACAACGCGACCTTCGAGTACTTCTTCGACGACGCGGTGCCGCGCCAGGCGCGGCGAGGAGTTACTCCGACTGTCAGCAAGGGGCCTCGCGTTGTCAGGCCGGAGGAGCTGTTCTAGGGGCTCTACGCGTACCGGGCCGCCTGGGCCCGATACATGTGGGCGTACTTGCCGCCCTGTGCGATGAGTTCGTCGTGGGATCCCGACTCGCTGATCCTCCCGCCTTCGATCACGGCGATCGTGTCGGCCATGCGCACCGTGGAGAACCGATGGGAGACGAAGACCACCGTTCGACCTTCCGTTAGCGCGGCGAACCGCTCGTAGAGCTCCTGTTCTCTCAACGCATCGAGGTGGGCCGTAGGCTCGTCCAGGATCAGCACTTGTGCATCCGACATGAGCGCGCGTGTGATGGCGAGGAACTGCCATTCGCCGCCTGACAGGTCGACGCCCTCGTCGAACGTCTTGCCGAGCACCGTGTCGTAGCCTTTGGGCAGCTTTTCGATGAACCGATGGGCGCCGGTGCGGCGAGCGGCCGTCTCTATTCGGTCCCGGTCACCGATTGCATCGATATCCCCAAACGCGATGTTGTCGGCCACGGAGAACTCGTAGCGAACGAACCCCTGGAGGACGACACTGACCGATCGGCGGACGTCGGCCAGTTCGTAGTCGCACAGGTCGTGGCCGTCGAGTTCCACTCGGCCGTGCGTCGGGTCGTAGAGGCGCATCAGCAACTTGACGATCGTGGTCTTGCCGGCACCGTTCTCGCCCACGATCGCGACCTTCGAGCCGCTGGGGATCGTGAGCGTCAGGCCGTCAAGCACCGACTCTGTGGACTCTGGATACGAAAAGCAGACTTCGCCAAGCGCCAGGCCATCGACCATGGGCCTAGGAACGCGCCGGGCTGGATCACGACGGGGCGCCAACGTCCCCGCGACGGACTCCGGATCGAGGTCGACAAACCGGAAGTAGCTCGATGCGCCAAGGACTCCTTCGAAGACGTCGCCAATCGCCGACACGAGTCCTTCAAGTTGCCCTCGGCACTGAATGGATGCGGTGAAAGCCAGGGTGAGATCGCCTACCGTGATCTGGCCCGCGACCGCCTGGAACACAGCGAACGTCCAGATTGCGGCGGTTCCGGTCAGCGAAAGCAGGTTCAGCCAGATGTCGACCTTGAGGATCACGCGCTCGCGGTTCCAGAACATTTCGATCTGCGCGTTGGCGAAGCGTAGGAAGCTGCCGACAAAGTGGTCGGCGAGCGAGAAGATGCGAACCTCGCTGGCCGAGTGTCGGCTCGTCAGGAGTTCGTGCAGATACTCCTGGACCCGGCTACCGCGGACAACTTCGTCGTAGTAGCCATGTCGTAGCCGTGCAAAGCGGGCCTGCATCAGCAAACTGGGCAAAGCGGTCGCCAGCAGCAGGAGAATGGCCGCGGGGTGCAGTACCGCGAGCAAGCTGACCATCGCCACGAACGAAACGACCTCCTGCAAGACGCTCAAGGATCTATTGGCTACGTCATGAACGCGCCAGCGGTTCGCCACAGCCTGATGGAGTTGGTCGTAGAAGCGCGGCGTCTCGAAGAACGCGATGTCGAGCGTGCCGGCCTTGCCGAGGAGCTTGCCGGACTCAAGGACCTCCGTTTTCTCCTGCAGCAGTCGGCGGACGATGCGGTCGAGCGAGGAAAGCACCGAGCTGGCGACCCAAATGGCGAACACGGCGCCAAGGGGAACCGCCAAGGCGAACCAGTCCGCGGTGTCCGTCGTGGCTTCGATGACGCCGTTGACGAGCACCTTCATCGACAACCACGCCAGCGCCGCCGGGGCCACGGAGTTGAAAACGAGAATGAGGCCAAGGCCGACCAGCAACCCGGGCGAGACCTCCCAGAGGAAGGCGAATACGCGCGGCACGGTCGCGACCGTCGTGCGCAGAGTGCATGTCACGTCGTCAGTGGGCTGGTTCATTGCCGAGTCGGAATCAGCGGTGCATAGCGACCATGCGTAAAGCGCAATCGTAAGTCACCTGCGGTGGGCAGGAGCGAGGTAGCCCTGTGAGAGAACATCGGCCTTTCAACGCCGGTCGCCGGTTCCCGACGGCCGGGCCATCGCTTCACCGGCTCGGCAGGCTGAGGCCAGCATTGGCGGATCCAACGTTGCCCGCCTGGCCCACGACCCCTCCCTCGCCTGCCGTCCGGCGATTGGCTGCCCCGATATGAATGGGGCGATGTTTTGTGAAGCCACGCATGGCGGGCTTCGACCCTGTGCAGCGGAATCAGACCGGACAGTAGACGCTCCCGGCAGCGAGCGCCGCCCAGCCATTCCTGAGACTCAAGCGACTGCGCACCTCCGCGCGCGTGCCGGTCGTCCGGAGACATTCAATTGCTCCGACACCCCCTTCGAGAGTGGGCAGTTCCAGTTGCCATTGACCTCACGCCCCGCCAGCTTCGGCTACGGATTTTCCACGGGCACGGGTCGGAGATGGGGTTGTCCACCCCTTGACCACAGCGCCTCGTTGGATTGGCGCAGAACAACCGCCGAGATTCTATGTGTCCCACTGAACAGAACATCGCCCCTTTCATGCGGGCCGCCCGATTTCAGGCGGCGCCCCGACGAGTCAGTCTCCTGCCGCGTCGCCACGTTCCGCTGCGTCCTGGTTAGGAAAGGGCTATGTCCTGCTCTGCTGTCGCGCCGCGTACAAGGCGCTTACGCGACCGCACAACGCTCGGCTCCACGCGACCGCCCTCGCAGCCCCACCGCTCAAAAGTGCCGACGCCACCGACGGGGTTGTCCACGCTTTGTCCAGCGCGCCGGTCCTGCGGTACCTGGCGCGGTTTGGGCAAAGGGTGGGCAACCCCACACCGGCGTCGAAAAAGGCGATGCGAGCGGAATGGGAGAGTTTGTCGCGGGAAGTCGATACCAAGACTTGGCGATCTTGCGCCGACTGATCACCCACCCCGAACGCGGCAGCCAGTTCCTACGCCTGGACGATTGCGTGGTCTCGTCGCGAGCCCTGCGGTACCGTGCCCGCGACGGCGGGGACCCGTCACACGCTAGCTGGTTTCGAGCAGCACAGCCGGGTTTGCAGGACGATGTCGCGATGGCATCGCTTGGCTGGGCAGAAAGTAGCGTTAGCGCCGCCGCCTATCGCCTCGCGAGATCGTTCGCCGCGCGGTCCAGAACGTCTTCCGCCCACTGGTTCAGGCTCTTGCCGGCGAGTTCGGCAGCCAACGCGGCCTTGCGGTGCACGTCCGGTCTGACGCGGAACATTACTTGGCCGGAGAACGCCCGCTGGGGAGGCTTGCCGATCTTGGCGCAGGTCTCAACGTAGTCGTCAACCGCCTCGTGGAACGCTTCGCGCAAGCCGGCAACGGTGTCGGCGTGGAACCCGACGCCGTCGCGAATCCCTGCAATCCGACCGGTGAAGATGCCGTCCTCGTCGTCGTACTCGATTCGGGCAGAGAAACCCTTATGCGTCATGGTATTGGTCATGGCTTGACTCCAATCCGTTGCAGGAAGTCTCGAGCGGCACGGACTTGATAGCGCTTCGCTTCCTTTGCCGGGTGAGGGCGGTGGAACGTCTCGACTTCGCCATCCCTTTCGAACCGCACGCGCGACCCTCGACCTCCGATCACCCTAGCACCGACAGCGACTAGCAGCTCCTCGATGTCCGCCCACGCGATGTTCCCGGACACAGGGTCGGCGAAGACGGCAGCAAGAGTCCGGCGCTGCTTGCTGTTCATCTGGCGAATCGTACCGCTTGCGATATGCGCAAGCAACGATCCGGAGCCGGCGTTTGGACGGGACTAACAAGAGCTGAGACCCGCGCATCGGAACTGTCCCGCGTCTGTCCCGCGACTCCGGTGTGTATGCCGCCGCAATCGAGGCGAGCCAGGTTGGAAGCCGTGAAACTTAGCCACCACCTCGATCTATCACATATATAATTAATGTAAGCATCCAAATATTAATTGTATTTTCATTAAAAATGAGATGAATTCCCTCATGCAGTCTGCCATCCTAATGCACAGCAAGCAGTTGCATACCCGCGTTTCGAAGGACACACCGAGGCCTTTAGGAAATGGTGGGACAGAGGGGAGGCGTAGGTGCCGAGCCGGTCGGCGGCGCCCCCTTTTGGCCTAACTGTACGCCTGACGCCCACCCGTCCCTGCGGTCACACGCAAGCCCCGAGTTGGCTAGCATCTGGACGAGGCGTATGACGTCCTGCCGGCGCTGGGCGGTCGCCGCGCTCGCAACCGCCTCCCTACCAGTACTCGGAGCGCACGTCGCCGACTTCAATGGCGACGGCAAGGACGACTTGCTGCTGTGGCACCAGGACGCCTGGCACGTCTACGAGATGGATGGACCCAAGCGGCTGCCGGGTCCAACGGAAGCCGCCGACTTGCCGCAGGATGCCGATTGGCGCGTGGCCGGGGTCGGGGACTTGAACGGTGACGGCAACGACGACGTGCTGTTCCGGCATACCACCGGTACCTGGTTCTACCACGCCATGAACGGTCACGAGACGATCCGCGAACAAAGCGGCCGGGCTCCGCTGCCGCGCACGCTCGCGTGGGAGTTCCGCGGCATCGGCGATCTGGACGGCGACGGCGATGGCGAGGTGCTCGTGCGCCACGAGAGCGGACGCTGGCTGTCCTACGCGGCGGACGCCGACGGACGGATTGCGGCCCGCGGTCGCGTGGCGCTGCCGAGCAGCCTCGCGTGGCGTTTCGCGGGCATCGGCGACCTGAACGGCGACGGCAGGGACGACGTTCTTCTCCGCCACGTCGACGGTCGCTGGTTCATCCACGGAATCGGCTACGAACCGCCGCCGGCCAGTGGCGAGCCGGTATTGCCCGACGACAGCGACGAGCGCCTCGTCGCGATCGGGGACTTGAACGGGGACGGCAACGACGACTTGCTCTTTAGGCGTCCAAACGGGCGCTGGCACTACTACCCGATGGATGGCCGGAAGGTGATCGCCGAAGAACACGGCCGGGCCTCGATCACCACGGGCGCCCAGTGGCAGCTTGCCGGGGTCGGCGACTTGAACGGCGATGGCAAGGACGACGTGCTGCTTCGGCACGTCGAGGGCAGGTGGTACTACTACGCCATGGACGGACGCCGCCGCCTCGGCGGGGGGCGCTCCGGCGTCGCGCGGCTGCCCAACACCGGGCCCGTCAGTGGCTGCGGCACGGGCGACGAGGCGGCTTCGTACGTCGGCTACGTCACGGGGTTCGCGGGCCGCGTCGACGCCCTCGAAGTCGTGCTGACCGGTCGTGGCACGCTCCAGGTCGCACACCCCGACAGCAGCGGATGTTTCGCATTCCACGGTGTTCCGAAAGGACGCCACGCCATCAAGGTCAACGCCGACGGCCACGCCGCGACGCCAGCGCGCGTCTTGGAGTTCCCATTCGCGAACGTCTACGACGGTCGGGCGTACGACGTGGAGCAGTTGCCGACAGACCCGTTCACCTATCACTGGGAAGAAGACCAGACGACGGCCGGCACGGAGTATTCGTCGCACGTGGTCGAGCCACGCAGCGTGGAATTCCAAGGCGGCACGGTGGAACTCGCGGACGCCGCCGCCGCCGAGCACCTGAAACAGAACTACAACATCCTCCTCGTGGGCGACGACTGGTCCCAAGAACACGCCTTCAGACTGCTCGAGACCATGGAGGACATTCCGCAGACTACCCAGAACCTTGAGTACGGCTCGACGCTGCCTGCGAGTGCATGGCGGCTCACCGAGGACTTCATCGACGGCGACATCCTTGTTTCGACTGCCGAGGACGCCACGCGCGAGGTCACGATCTCCTCCGCGGCGTTCGTCAACGCGGCGCCACGCATCGCAAGCGTGGACGGCAAGCGCGGCGTGTGGTTCTCGAAACGCCTTCATCACGCCGCCGTGCGCTTCGTCACCGACGAGGGTCGCGACGAGGCGGCCTACGAGTGGATTCTGCAGCAGCGCTACGGACTCACCACGCTGATCGACGACTACGCGGCGCTGACCGCCCCGACCGGCAACGAGCCGGAGGACAACTTCCAGCCGTTCCAGTCCAACGAGGTCGTGCTGCTGATCAACATGCTGGAGGAAATGCCGGCTGGCATGCACAAGCTCGATGGCATGCGCTACCTCGTACGCCGGTTGAACGGACTGTTACACCCGCTGTACCCCACCGCGCCCGCAGTGGCGTGGCCGCACGCCGAGTACGTGGAGTTCATGGAGAGCGCGTTCAAGGCCCGGCCCGAGGACTACATGCACCGGCTGATCATCCACGAGAAGGCGCACTTCATGTGGTCGCACCTGTTCGACGACCAGCTCAAGGACGACTGGATCGAGCTCGGCGGCTGGTACGAGGATCCAGACGCCGAGAGCGGCTGGTCGACGACCAAGACAGCCGAGTTCGTGTCGGCGTACGCCCACCTCAAGAACCCGAACGAGGACATGGCCGAGACGATCTCGTTCTTCATCATCAACCCCGACCGGCTCCGAGCGCGGTCTATGGCCAAGTACGAGTTCGTGCGCGACCGGATCATGCAGGGCGACATCTACGTGGCGCTCATTCGCGAGGATCTGACGTTCGAGGTTTACAACCTCTTCCCGGACTACGTCTATCCCGGAAAGGTCAGGAAGGTGGACATCACCGTGGCGGGCGGACCGGGCGACGACAAGCATTTCATCCTCGAACTCGAGCTGCATGCGTCGGACAGTCTGCGGGAAGGCGCATCGTTCGCGGATACGCGCATCATGAGCGAGGTCGGGACGTTCTTCGACCAAAGGCTGTACCCGGTCGACGAACACGGCTTGCCATCGTCCGACGTTGCTGGAACGCGGTTACGCGGTGAATCCACCCTCGGCAAGCATTTGAAAGCCGGCTACTGGGTGCCGAACCAGTTCCGCCTCGTGGACACGGCCGGCAACGAACGCTACCACCGCGCAAGCGACTTCGGTTGGCGGATGTACGTCCACAACCTCTTGGAGGACTACACGCCTCCGGAGTACCTGCCCGGCACGTTGTCGGCACGCGTTTCCGTCTGGGAGAAGGACGAGACCGTTCAGGTGATCCATCTCGATTGGCTCGTAACAGAGGATACGGGCTTGGAGTCCAATGGCTGCTACGCCGTGATCAACGACGCACGCGCAGACACCTACTCCCGAGAGCGGTACGGACGCTCCAGCACGGCGGGCGACGCTTGCAGGGTCGACTTCTTCATGCCCAACTACATGCCCACCTCGACCTACTCCGCGAACCGCATCCGGATGACGGACGTCGCCCGCAACGTGTCGGACGTCGAGTTCACGGGCGACACCGACGAGCCGCCCGTCTCCGTCGAGCTTGAGACAACCAATCCCGACACGGAACCGCCCGATGTCGACGTCAACCGGATCGAAGTCGCCGCCGAGCCGACCAATCCCCAGGCACCGGACGGGGAGACGGAGGTCACCGTCCGTTTCCCTTGGCGGGACAACATTTCCGGTCTCGCCGTATCGAGCCTGTTGCTCCGCGACCCCCAAGGCGGAACGCATCCCTACTACATATATCCCAGCGATCGCCGCTTGCTCTACCCGGAAAGGGACCCGACCGAATGGCAGTGGATGGAGGAGGTCGTAATTCTCCCGGTTGGCTCCGTGCCCGGGGTGTGGGGTCTTGCCGAGATCACGGCGCAGGACCGGGCCGGGAACTTCGAGTCGTTCAACTTCGTGGAGATCGTCCACTTCGACGTCGAAGGCGGCTAACGTTCTTGAGCCCGCAACTCGCCACGAGACCAGTCCGGGTTGACGCCATTTGAGCTACGTTCCACCATTGCCCGCCATGCACTTCGATGGTTGGCGCGGCAAGGAGTTGTGGAACCTCGTCGCGATTACGTGGGCCGCGGTTTTGTCGGCCGGTGCCTTGGTGCTTGAGCACGGGTTCGGTCAACTGCCCTGCGCACTGTGTCTGAATCAGCGTGCCTGGATCATGCTCGCGGGGCTCATCGCCGCAGCCGGTTTCGCGCACAACCCGCGCCTTGGCATCTACCCGCTGCTCGTGGTTGGCGCCAGCCTGGCGGGTGCCGCGTTCTCGATCCGCCACCTTTATCTACTGACGCTTCCTGCTGACCAGGTGCCCGGCTGCGGTGTCGATTTCGACTACATGATCGACGTGTTTCCCGTGCTGGACATTCTCCGCCACATGGCGCAGGGCACCGGGGAGTGCCACGAGCAGGGGTTCATGATTCCAGCGGCGGCACTCGTGGGCTTCGTGGGCATGGTCGCCTTGACAATCACCTACTGGCGCCAGCGCTGAAGTGTCCATTGGCGCTCGTCCTTGCGCCTCCTCCACCTCAACAGCCTGCTAGCATTCGGCAATGAATCGCTGCCGGCTGCCCATCGGCATTCAGACGTTCCGCGAGGTGCGGGAGGACGGCTGCTACTACGTCGACAAGACGCGCCATATCGGGCGCTTGGTCGCCGGCGGCAAGCACTACTTCCTGTCGCGTCCGCGGCGCTTCGGCAAGAGCCTGTTCCTGGACACGCTGAAGGAGCTGTTCGAGGGCAGCGAGGAGTTGTTCACGGGGCTCGCCATCCATGGGCAGTGGGACTGGTCGATGCGCAACCCGGTTGTGCGCCTGGACTTCAGCCAGGGGGACTTCACCGTTCCGGGCTACCTGCACCGCAATGTGATGGCGCAGCTCGACGGCCTGGCGCGGCGGGCCGGCGTGACCACCGGCTACGACACCGCGCCGGAGCGCTTCAGCTATCTTCTGGAGACGCTGCACGAATGTACGAACGAGCGCGTTGTCGTGCTGGTAGACGAGTACGACAAACCGATACTGGACGCTCTTGAGGATCCGGAACTCGCAAGGGCCAACCGCAACTACCTGCGCGGCCTGTATTCGACCCTGAAGTTCGCCGACGCACACATCCGCTTGAGCTTCATCACGGGGGTGAGCAAGTTCAGCAAGGTGAGCCTTTTCTCGGGACTGAACAACCTCCTGGACATCACGCTGGATCCGCGGTACTCGGGCATCTGCGGCTACACGGAAGCGGACCTCGACAGCGTGTTCGAGCCCGAACTGCCGGGTTTCGACCGGGCGGCGATCCGCGACTGGTACAACGGCTACTCCTGGCTGGGCGGCGAGAAGGTGTACAACCCGTTCGACATCCTGCTCCTGTTCGACAGCCGCGAGTTCAAGGCGCACTGGCTCGAGACGGGCTCGCCGGCCTTTCTTGTGGACCTGCTGTTCCGGCGGCGAGTGCGCTCCGTAGACTTCGACGGCATGCTGGCGAGCGACGAGTTGCTGTCGGCCTTCGATGTCGACGAGATCGCACCGGAGGCGCTGTTGTTCCAGACCGGCTACCTGACAATCCGAGAGCGCGAGGATCTCGGCGGCGAGACCGTCTACCGACTGGGCTACCCCAACCGGGAGGTGCGCCAGGGCCTGAACCGCAGCCTGCTACGGCGGCTGGGACAGGACGGGGGTCGCCAGACTACCAACAGCGTGGCCCTCTACCGGCTGCTGGAGGGGGACGACGTCGCAGGCATGGAGGAGCTTTTCCGCGCCTTCTTTGCCGGCATCCCGCACCAGTGGCACACGAACAACGACATCGCGGACTACGAGGGATACTACGCGAGCGTGTTCTACTCGTACTTCGCCGGCCTCGGGCTCGACGTGGCCGTGGAGGAGAGCACGAGCCACGGTCGCCTCGACATGGCGGTACGCTTCGAGCGCCGCGTGTACGTGTTCGAGTTCAAGGTAGTGGAGCAGGCCGGGAAAGGCAGCGCGATGGCGCAACTCAAGAACCGGGGTTACGCGGAGAAGTACCGTGCGGTCGATGTGGATGTCCATCTGATCGGCGTCGAATTCAGCAGCGCGTCGCGCAACGTGGTGGCGTTCGAGCACGCTGCGGCGTGACGCGTCCAACGCTAGCCGGCAGGAGTCAAGTTGAGCGAGTACCAGTACTACGAGTTCCAAGCCATCGACAGGCCACTCGACGAGGCGGACCGGAAGGCGTTGCGGAGCCTTTCCTCGCGGGCCCAAATTACTGCCACCAGTTTCACCAACCACTACGAGTGGGGCGATTTCAGGGGCTCCCCCTGCGAGCTCATGGAACGCTGGTTCGACCTCCATCTCCACGTCGCCAACTGGGGAACGCGGCGGTTGATGATCCGCCTGCCCAGCGGCTGATCGACCAGGACCGGCTCGACACCTGGTTGATGCGCACGGACATCGCGGAAGTGATCGACGCGGGAGACAACCTGATCCTCGACGTCTGCGACGATAGAGACGCCATGGGACACGACTGGGATGATGGCACCGGCTGGCTCGGCGCGATGGCACCGCTCAGGGCCGACCTGCTGTCAGGCGACTGGCGGCTTCTCTACGTGCTCTGGCTGACAGGCGTGCGGAATGGCAGCCTCCGCGACGCCGCGCTAGAGCCGCTGCCGGGAATAGCGCCGCTGAGCGGCGGTCTCCAGGCCCTCGCCGACTTCGTCCGCATCGACCGGGATCTCTTGCAGGCAGCGGCCGAGGCACCCCCGGACACGCGGAACGGGAAACCTGCGTCCGCGGAATTCCGCGCGGCGATAACGGCGATGCCCGAGTCGCGGAAAACCGCATTGCTCCTCAGGCTGGCCGAAGGCGACCCGCACGTGGCCGCCGAGCTGCAGAGCGGAGTTCGACACGCCCTGTCGGCGGAAGTCCCGCACAAGACGCCAACGCTGCGCTCGGCAGCGTCGCTGCGGAACCGCGCCGCGGCCATCCGCAAGGATCGCGAAGTCGCCGCAGCGGAGCGTCGCCGTGCCGAACGCTTGCGGCAGGAGCAGTTGGCGGAGAAGGCAAGGCGGATGCGCCTGACCGCTCTTCGGCGGCGGGGAGAAGATGCCTGGCGAGAGATCGAAGCCGAAGTCGGAAAACGCAACGCATCCGGCTACGACCGCGCGGCCACCTTGATCGTCGATCTGCGCGCACTGGCGGAGGAGGACGAGGCGATGGCCGACTTCGCCAATCGCCTGAACACGCTCCGCAAGCGCCACGAACGCAAACAACGCTTCATCGAAAGGCTCCACGGCGTGACCACGCCATGAGCATGCGAACTGACTGCGAGGCGCCTTCCGCGAGCGGGAAGGGTTCTACGACGAGGCACCATCCTGTCGCGGCATCGCTCGATCACGACAATCACCTACTGGCGCCACCGCTCATGCGTACCGTTGGCGCTCGCTATTGCGCCTCCTCCACCTCGACGTGAACCTCCACGTCCTCATCGTCTCCGCCGTCCCTGGACTTGAGGACGAAGACGCCGCCACGCCGCGAGTGCTTCGCGACTGTCAAGTCCACCGAGCGATTCTTGCGTCGCACCTCGACGGCGGCATTGCCTTCGCCGGCCAACAGTCGATAGGCCTCGGCGGACGATCCGACATCGGCATCGTCGATGCGCTTGAGGATGTCGCCGGGCCGCAAGTCACTGTTTGAGGGCGTGTCCAAGACTAGGACGCCTGCATCGACGCCGAAGTAGTCGCCGAGATCCTCGCCGATGTCCGCCAGCTTGAGATCCGAGTCGCGATGCTCAAACCGGTCCCGTAGAGCTATGACACGACCGGGCACGTCGACCCGCGGCAACCAATCGAAATCGAAGTCGAAGCGCGGGACTAGGTCGCCGCGGTAGACGTCTGTCGTGACGACCTCGATTTCGCTCAACTCGCCGTCGCGCAGGATCACGACGTTCACCGGGTCTCCCGATTCCACGTCGTCGAGGATTTCGCGCAGCCTTTCACCGGGCCTGTCGAGGCCGGTGAGCGGTTCACCGTTGATTCCGGTGATCACGTCGCCGGCCAGGACGCCCGCGGCCTCGGCGCCACCGTCGGGTGCGACGCCGCCAACGATGACGCCTTGCTCGTCCTGGTCCGCGATCAGCACCCCGAGCATGGCGCGGTCGGAGCGGTGGACGAACTGCTCGCGCGTCGCCTCCGCCATTTCCCGCGCTGCCTCCGCTAACTTCGCCCGCGCGTCCTCCAACTTGGCGCGCGTCTCGGCCAGGGTCTCTTCCTCGTGCGCAACGGCAGTCCCCGCCAACGCAACAGCCAACACACAGATCAGTTTCCTCATCGTTCTCTCCTCGCAATCCCGCCCTCACGGGCGTGGGCTCCTAGAACACCGCCTGCTGGAACAGTTCGTCCCGGCGGTAATGTTCGATGTGTTTCAGGTCTTCCATCAGTTCGACGCGCTCGCGCAACAACGCCTGCCGCGCGCCCGGGTCGGTTCCCCGCAGCAACTGCTCGTTGAGCAGCGCGTCGATGCCGCCAATGCGGACCTGCAGGACCCGCTCAACGCCGCTCGGCGCGAGCACGATGGGCGTGGCACGCCGCTCGGCCTCGACCGCGCGGGAGCGTTCGAGCAAAGCAGCGATTTCCGGGGCGGTGGTCCTTTGGTCCGCTGGCAAAACGCCGAGCAAGACGCCCAACGCCGCCGCGGCCAGCACGCTCGCAGCCACCGCGGACGGCACGAACCGGTGCCGCGCCCGTTTGCTGGGCGCCGCGTCGATGCGTCGGCGGACGTCGTCCCAGACGCGATCCGGCGCAACAAGCTCCGGCAGCGCGTTGAGCGCCTTGTTCACCTCGGCCGCGTCGCGGTCGTCAGATTGCGCACGCCGCTCGTGATCGCTCATCTTCCGTTCCTCGCTGATCGCCGCTTTCGCCTACTGCGTGGCAGCGCTTCGCCAGCACGCGGTAGGCGCGGGCCAGTTGTGATTTCGAAAAGCTCGCCGACCGCCCGAAGGCGGCTGCAATCTCGTCGTGGGTGTAGCCCTCGATGCAGTGCAGCCAGACCACCATGCGGGCGTTGCCGGACAGTTGGCCCAGTGCCCGGTCGATGTCGATGGCCCGACCGGGGCTTACGTCGTCCGTCGGTTCGTCGTCAACCAACTCGTCCCGGCGCCGGTGCCAGGGCGAACGCAGGCGCATCAGGCACTGGTTGACCGCAATGGTTCGGATCCAACCGCCGAGCGCCTCCACGCGCTCGAGCTTCGCCGCACCTGTTAAGACGTCGACGAAGGTGTCCTGTGTCGCCTCTTCGGCGAGGCCGGGGTCGCGCAGCATCCGTCGCGCCATGGTGTAGACGGGGTTGGCGTAGGCCCGGTAGACGATCTCCTGGGCCTTGCGCTCGCCGCGCATCAGGCGGCGTACGATCGCCGCATCAAGTCGAATGTCGCCAAAGCGGGACATGTCGGGTTAGATGCGCCAGCGCGAAAAAAGGTTGCACCCGCAGGTGCCTCTTGAGTTGAGCAAGCCATGCGCGCCGCGCCGGTCGGCGCGCATGGCCTATAGGGCTATCCCGCGGCCTTCGCAGGCTGTTCGTAGATCGACTCTTCCTGCTCGGACTCCTCCGACACCTTGCGACCGAGGGACTTGAACACCGGGATGTCGCTGTCCGCCAGCGACGGCATGTTCGCCTTGCGGGCCATCGCGGCCTCAAGGTAAGGCGCGAGTTCCTCCATCTTGCGCCGTTCGCGCTCGGCTTCCCGCTCCTTGAACTCCGGCATCACCTCGGCGGCAAACAGTTCGAGCGACTCGCAGATGTGCTCATGGCGGTTTCGACCGGCCTGCTGAATGAAGGTCACCTGGTCGACGCCACGTTCTTCGAACTTGAGCAGATGTTCCCGGAGGTCGTCGGGCGTGCCGATCCCGCCCCGGCTACCCGAAAGCGCCTGGGTGATGTCCTGGGTTTCCTGGCGGCTTTGCTTGAGGCCCTGGAACTGCTCCCAGAGGTTGGTCCGACCCGGCTGGTGCTCGCCGAAGGCGTACAGGCTGCCGAGCGCGAAACCGAAGAACTCGAAGCCATCGAGACCCCGGCGGACCGCCTCTTCGCGATCCTGGTGACAGGAGAAGCTCGAGACCATGCAGATGTTCGGGTTGATGGCATGGCCGATCGGCACGCACGCCTCGCTCTTGATGATGCCGTAGTACTCGTCGACCCACTCGGTGGCCTCCGCGGGGTCGACGAAGGCAAACGTCAAAGCGCCGATGCCGAGGCGCGCTGCCATGCGGATCGTCTCGCGCTGCGAGCATGCGACCCACAGCGGCGGGTGCGGACGCTGCACGGGCTTCGGGACGATGTTGCGGCACGGCATCTCGAAGTACTGGCCCTTGTAGCCCGGGTACGGATCCATGGCCAGCATGTTGCAGATCTGCTCCACGGCCTCCATGAAGATCTTGCGCTTGCGCTCCACGGGGATGCGGAATCCACCGAGTTCGAGTTCGGCGGACGACTCGCCGGTCCCGAACTCCACCCGACCGTTGGAGACGAGGTCCAGCGTCGCGATCACCTCAGCCGTCCGCGCCGGGTGGTTGTATTCCGGGATGACCTGCCGGATGCCGTGACCCAAGCGGATGTTCTTGGTGCGCTGCGAACAGGCCGCGAGGAAGACCTCCGGTGCGGAGGAATGCGAATACTCCTCGAGGAAGTGGTGCTCCACTTCCCAGGCGAAGTCGACGCCGAGCCGGTCGGCGACCTCCACCTGTTCCAAGGCGTCGTTGAAGAGCTTCTGTTCCTCGCCGTCGGTCCACGGCCGCGGCAGTTGGTGCTCGTAGAAAATGCCGAACTTCATGGTTGGTTCATCGCGAAGAAACGAACGCGTAAGTCAAGAGCGTTGCGGCGCAGAATGCAAGCGGCAAGCACCACGGGCAGGACCATGGCAAGAGCCCGTTTGGTAGAGTCCCCACCATGAGCTTCCCGATGACCCGCATGCGGCGCAATCGCGCCGACGATTTCTCGCGCCGGCTGGTGCGCGAAAACACGCTTAACGTGGACGACCTGATCTACCCGATGTTCGTCATCGACGGCGACCACCGCCGCGAGGGCGTCGCGTCCATGCCCGGCACGGACCGCTTGAGCATCGACCTCTTGGTCGAAGAAGCACGTGCTGCCGCCGGCCTCGGCATTCCCGCCGTCGCGCTCTTTCCACACGTCGACGCCGACCTCAAGACCGCCGACGGCAGCGAGGCCGTCAACCCGGACGGCCTGGTTCCCCGCGCGGTCGCGGCCGTCAAGGCGGCCTGCCCGACGCTCGGCGTCATCACCGACGCCGCCCTCGATCCTTACACGACGCACGGCCACGACGGAATCCTGGACGACAATCACTATGTCCTGAACGACGTAACGATCGAGACGCTTGTCGCCCAAGCCCTCACCTGCGCGCGCGCCGGCGCCGACGTGATCGCCCCGTCCGACATGATGGACGGCCGGGTCGGCGCCATCCGCGAAGCCCTCGAGGCGGAGAGATTCCACAATACGCGGATCATGGCGTACTCGGCCAAGTACGCGTCGGCCTACTACGGGCCGTTCCGGGACGCCGTGGGCTCGGCGGCGACGCTCGGCAAGGGCGACAAGATGACCTACCAGATGGACCCGGCGAACAGCGACGAGGCGCTGCGCGAGATCGAACTCGACCTCGAGGAGGGCGCGGACATGGTCATGGTGAAGCCCGGCATGCCGTATCTCGACATCGTTGCGCGCGTCAAGGACGCCTTCGGCGCACCGACGTTCGTCTACCAGGTCAGCGGCGAGTACGCCATGCTCATGGCGGCGATCGGCAACGGTTGGCTCGAGGAACGGGTCGTGACCGAGGCCCTCCTCGGCATGAAACGCGCCGGGGCCGACGGCATTTTGACGTACTTCGCAAAGCGCGTTGCACAGACGCTTTAGGGAGACAGAGCACGCGGCCCTTTGCGTCCGCGCGGCGCGTGCCCGGCACGCGGCGCGTACTTCGCACGCGTTGCGGTTCACCGCCGCTTTTGCTTATAGTTCGCGAGGAACGGTGGCCGACAACTCTTTGGAGTACGATCCGAAGTCGCCCCTAAAGCGTTTCGAGCGCCGTTCGTCCAGCGCAGATCGCACCCCAAACCTCACGATCCATTCGTCAAGGAGAGCCGCAATGTCGGATCACATTCAACACGTCACCGACGCCGACTGGAACGACAAAGTCCTCGGTGCCGACAAACCCGTACTCGTCGACTACTGGGCCGAGTGGTGCGGCCCGTGCAAGATGATTGCGCCGATCCTCGAGGAGATCGCAGAGGAGTACTCCGAGCGCGTCCAGGTGTGCAAGCTCGACATCGACGCCAACGCGCAGACGCCACCCAAGTACGGCATTCGCGGAATCCCGACGCTGATGTTGTTCCGCAACGGCGAAGTCGAAGCGACCAAGGTTGGCGCGCTGTCCAAGTCGCAACTCGCGGCGTTCCTCGACAGCAACATCTAGGCGCGTGCCGAAAACCAGTCACGACCGGGCTGTGGACGCGGTCGATTTCCCGGTGTTAAAGTCATCCCCAACGGTAGGCCCGAGCGCTGCCGGCTCCCACCCAGGCTCCCAAGGTGAGCGCGCGTCGACGCGCCCCCCGGCCAATCGACCAGCCCCCCGAAGCACTGAAAGACCCCCCATGAACCTCACAGACCTGAAACGCAAACCCGTCGGCGAACTCGTCGAAATGGCCCGCGGCATGGGCCTCGACAACTTGGCGCGGTCGCGCAAGAACGAGGTCGTCGCTGCCATCCTGCGCAAGCAGGCCACGAACGGCGACGACATCTACGGCGAAGGAACCCTCGAAATCCTGCCCGACGGATTCGGTTTCCTACGCTCGGCCGACGGGTCGTACCTGGCCGGCCCGGACGACATCTACGTATCGCAGAACCAGATTCGACGCTTCAACCTGCGCACGGGCGACGGCATAGCCGGCAAGATCAGACCGCCCAAGGGCGGCGGCGAGCGCTACTTCGCGCTGCTCAAGATCGACGAGGTCAACTTCAGCGAGCCGAACTCCAAGAAGCAGAAAATCCTCTTCGAGAACCTCACCCCCGATTTCCCCGACGAACGACTGACGCTCGAACGCGGCAACGGGACGACGCAGGACCTGTCATCGCGGATCGTCGACCTGATCGCACCGATCGGCAAGGGTCAGCGGGCCTTGATTGTCTCGCCGCCGAAAGCGGGCAAGACGCTGATGCTGCAGAACATCGCCGATTCCATCGCCGCGAACAACCCGGACGTCGTGCTGATCGTGCTTTTGATCGACGAGCGGCCCGAGGAGGTGACGGACATGCGCCGCATGGTCCGGGGCGAGGTCGTGGCGAGCACCTTCGACGAACCGCCGTCACGCCATGTCCAGGTCGCGGAGATGGTCATCGAGAAGGCCAAGCGCCTTGTCGAGCACCAGAAGGACGTCGTCATCCTGCTCGATTCCATCACGCGATTGGCGCGCGCCTACAACACGATCGTGCCGTCGTCCGGCAAGGTGTTGACCGGGGGCGTGGACGCCAATGCCCTCGAGCGGCCCAAGCGTTTCTACGGCGCCGCGCGCAACTTCGTGGAGGGCGGGAGCCTGACGATCATCGCCACCGCGTTGATCGACACCGGCTCGAAGATGGACGAGGTGATCTACGAGGAGTTCAAGGGCCGCGGCAACCTGGAAATCCACCTCGAGCGGAAGATCGCAGAGAAACGCGTTTGGCCCGCAATCAACATCCGCCGGTCCGGCACTAGGCGCGAGGAGCGGCTTCTGCCCGAAGACGAACTGCAGCGCGTCTGGATCCTGCGCAAGCTCCTGCACGACATGGACGACATCGCCGCCATCGAGTTCATGGTGGACAAGCTCAAGGAAACCAAGACCAACGAGCAGTTCTTCTCGTCCATGCGGGGACGCTAGGGCTTCCACCACCCCGGCGTGGCACCGTCAGGGGGCGTTGCTGGCGGCACGATCGTCCAAGGCTTGTCGGTAATAGCCATTGGCCTGCGCCTGATCGCCCGACTGAGTGGCTAGCTCGGCCAATTCGATCAGCGTCTCGGCATCCCGTCGAGCGCCCAGGCTAGCCTCGAAATATTCGCGCGCCTGATCGACCGCGTCGTCGGCAATCGCGAGGCGTCCCAGAGTGAGCTGCAGGTCCGCGTCCCCGGGATGGGCGGCGAGCCAGCCCTCCGCCGCCTTGCGTCGCTTGGCGACATCACCGGCAAGCGTGCCGTAGCGGCGCACCCACGACGGCCGCCAGTGTCGCTGCAGTCCTTGGCGCAAGGCCGCCTCGGCGTCGGGCGGCGCGGCTAGTTCCGCGTATTCGAGCAGCAGGGCCTCGTCATCGTGAAGCCGCTTGGGCATCGCCTTCCAGGTGTTGCGAACGTGCTGCGAGACGTCGCCACTGTGCCGGGAACTGCCAAGCCGGGCTCGCCAGACCGCGACCTGCACGGCATCGAGATCCGCACCCGCCTCCGACGGCAATGCACTCGCGAGTTCCGCGACCGCTTGCCAGTCCCCCAGCGCCCTGTGGGCTTCGAACAGGCGCATCAGGACGACCGGGTGTCGCGGGGCTTGGCTGCGCAAGGTCTCCAGCGTCGCAACGCTCCGCCGCCACTGGCCGCCTTGCTGCTGCAGTTCCGATCGCACCAAGTCGACCGCGAACGACGCCTCGGGCAGCGCGGCCTTCGCTTGGTCGAGTATGCGGTCACGGTGTTCGAATCGGTCCCCGGCGTTGGCAGCCCGGGCCGCGCCCAGGTAGTCGGCGAGTGCAGCGTCGCCTCGCTCCGCCGCCTCGAGCAGTGCCTGTTCGGCGTCGCGCCAGCGCTGCTCTGCCAAGAGCATCGTGCCTTGCAGCGATCGCGCGTGAACCGCCGTGGATCGGCGTCGACGCACCCAGCCCGCCAACCGGACTCCGCCGGATCGAGAGCGTCGGACGAGCGAGCCCACGACGGCAACCCCGAGCCACAAGGCGATCAGTGTGCCGAGTGCGAGCCACAGGCTGGTCTCCATGGTGAAGTCGGAGTACGCCACCAGCACGTAGCCCGGGTCGTGCAGCATCGCCGCCGCCAACACGCCGCCGACGGCCAAGGCCGCGGCCAGCAAGATCAGCCAGATCACCATCAGCCGTTTTCGGCCGTCACGCGGCGCAGGTCTCGGAGCTTGGTCAGCGACCCGGAAATGTCGGGCATGGGCTTGGCGAGATCCACGGCCAGAAGGGCATCGATTTCCGCACCAAACGCAACAGCCGCGTCGCGCGTTGGGTCGACGAATGCGTCCAGCGCATCGCGGGCGCCTGACAGACTGGCGATAAAGATCGCTTGATCACGCCGCAAGGCAGCGAGTTGTGCGCGGTCCAAGGCCATGAGCAAGTGTCGTTCCAAGTCCTCCGCCTCATCCGGTGCCGGCAATGCGCGGCGTGCCTCAAGGTCATGGCGACGGAACCGAACCAGCCCGTCGGCGCGGGCAAGCAACGCTTCGACGAGTGAGCGCTCGCCTTCCGACGGCGCAGCAACCGGCGCGGCATCGACGTGCCCGTCGGCTTCACCGACGTACTCCGGCAACCGCAGCGGCAGTTGGTCGATCAACCCCTTGGCCGCCTCGAGCCGCAAGAACACCCCCGGCACATCGGCGCCCTCGAACGCTCGCAGGGTCGCCGTTTCCTCCGTCAACAGCGCCCGCACCTCGTGGAACGCGAAGTCGTCGAGCGCGGTAAGGATCTCGTCGGCGGCCGTGAGCAGGTCAGTCGCCCCATCGGCATCGTGCTCCAAGCGCACGCGGTGGTTGGCGAGACGAAGCAGGTACTCGACCTCCGCGAGTTGCCAATCTCGCGGTGCCGCGGGCGCGGGCGCCGTATCGCTCCCAGTCGACCGCGCCGCCAAGGCTGCGCGCATCGCCGCCAACACCTGCACCTGTGCCGCCAAGTCGGAGGCGAGTTGCTCGCGCTCCGCACGCGCCGTCTCATCGGCAGCGGCACGCTCGTCCCGCTCGCCCGCGACGTTGGCCTGCAGTTCTGCGAAACGCGCACCGTTGTCGTCGCCAGCCCGCCAAACGAGTTGCCAATAGAGGTAGCCGCTGCTCGCCAACGCCGCCAATGCCAGGACGCACGCCAACAACCCCAAGCCGCTGCGCGGCGCGCGCGGTGTGGGCGTCGGTGCATCGATGTCCTCGGATTCCGCCAACTCATGCCTCCCGCAGTTTCGAAAGCGCCGCAACGACGGCGTCGTCGGCAGCGCCATCGGTCACGATGGCGTTGTCGAACCCGTAAGCGACGGCGAGCCCCGCCACCCGGGACGACGGCACCAGCAGGGGCACACTACCGTTGCGCCCGTCTGCAAACCAGAGTTCGGCGAGTTCGCGCAAGCCGTCACCGCTCGCCGCGACGACAGCATCGATCGTCTCGTCGCTCAAGCTCGGCCTCGCGGGTACGCGCCGGTAGACGTCCCACTCCGTAATGGATGCGCCATGCGAGCGCACCCAATTCTGCACGACATCGCGCCCGCCTTCGCCCTTGACGATCAAGGTCCACGCCGGCGGTGTCCCCAGGGCGTGCGTCACGGCCACGGCATCGGCCAAGCCGCAAACCCGCATCCGGACATCGCGGCTGCTCAACGCGGTCTCGGCTGCCGCGCCAATACCGGCGGCCACGCCGGGCCGCAGCGCAGCGCCCCAACCAGCCGCGAAGGCTCGCTCCACGGCATGGGCCGACACGAACAGGACGAAGTCAAAGCAACCCTTCGGGGCCGGGTTGGCGGTGTCTTCAATGTACAGCACCGGCGCGTTGAGAGCCGCGTACCCCGCACGGGCCAAGCGTCGCGACAAGCGGCTGGCGCCGGGCTCCGTCCTGGTCACCCAGACGCGCATCAACCGGCTACTGTTCCAAGGCGTTGGCGCCAAGTAGGTCATCGACGCCCAGCTTCTGCAAGCGCTCCGCCGAATCATCGCCGAGCGCGATAGGGTCATCGCCCGCAAGCTCCACGCGCAGCATGCGTGAACCATCCACGGCCGCCGCAACGTTCGTCAGCCGAAGTTCGCCCTCGCGCACCGTGCAATAGGCGCCGAACGGCATGGCGCAGTCCGCGCCCAACCGGCGCGTGACCTGCCGCTCCGCCGCCACCGCGCGTTCCACGTCCCCGTCTACACCCGCCTGGACCATGGCCGCGACATCCTCGCGCTCGGCCAGGAATTCGACGGCCAAGGCGCCCTGCCCCGGGGCAGGGACTAGGATGTCGGCGTCGACGCGTTGCCCGATCCGGTCGCTCAAGTCCAGCCGGTCCAAGCCGGCACAGGCGAGCAGCAAGGCACCGTAGCCGCCAGCGTCGAGGTGCTTGAGGCGCGTATTCACGTTGCCCCGGACCGGCACGACCTCGAGGTCGCGGCGCAATGTCAGCAACAGGGCCCGGCGCCGTATGCTGGCCGTGCCCACGCGAGCACCGCTCGGTAACCCCGTCAGCGTCGCGGCGGATGCATGAACCGATCCGTTCAGCACCAGGG
This sequence comes from Candidatus Azotimanducaceae bacterium, assembly GCA_965203685.1. Classification (GTDB taxonomy): domain Bacteria; phylum Pseudomonadota; class Gammaproteobacteria; order Pseudomonadales; family Azotimanducaceae; genus VXYL01. The sequence goes on along the minus strand of OZ241908.1, from coordinate 449,750 downwards.
CGTCGCGAACGTCGGCACGGGGGCCGAAGGTATGCAGCGCGAACCCGTCCGGCACGCTCACGGCGACATCCTTCATGCTGTGCACGGCCAAGTCCGCCCGGCCATCGCCCACCGCCTCCTCGAGGGCGCCCACGAACGAGCTCTTGCCGCCAGCCTGCGCTAGCGACGGCGACTGGTCGCGGTCGCCCTGGGAGGTGAGACCGACGAGTTCCACCGCCAACCCCGGTTCATAGGCCTTCAGGCGCGAGGCTACGAACTCGGCCTGCGTCATGGCGAGTCGACTGCGGCGGGTAGCGATCCGGATCCTGCGCATGGCGTGGAAGCCGCATCCAAAGGTTCTCAATGCGCCGCTATACTACCGAACACACGCCCATCCAAGACACGCCGGACCCGCCTCCGACCTCTGGCGCCTCCACGATGCAGCACGAACAGGATCCGACCAAGGCCGAACCCGGTGTCGGCCCGGACGACGCCGCTGGCTCGCCCTCCGAGGGCGAGCCCCATGCCGCAAACCGGATGTGGGGCGGGCGGTTCGCCGAACCGACGGACGCGTTCGTAGCCCGTTTCACCGCGTCGGTGGACGTCGACAAACGCCTCTACCGTCAAGACATCGCGGGATCGCAGGCCCACGCCAACATGCTCCATGCCATCGGAGTCCTGAACGCCACCGAGCGGGACGCCGTCATCACCGGTCTTGACGAAATCCGCACCGAGATCGAGCAGGGCACGTTCGCGTGGGATCCGGCACTCGAGGACGTGCACATGAACATCGAGTCGCGCCTCGTCGAACGCATCGGCGAGGCCGGCAAGAAGCTTCACACGGGGCGCTCGCGCAACGATCAAGTCGCGACGGATATCCGCCTGTGGTTGCGCGAGACCATCGACGCCGTGGACGCACAGTTGTCCGAAGTCCTCACCCGCCTAGTCGACTTGGCCGACGCCCACACCGAAACGGTGATGCCTGGCTACACCCACCTGCAGTCCGCGCAACCGGTGACATTCGCCCACCACCTGATGGCGTGGTTCGAAATGGCGCACCGGGACCGCGACCGCTTCCGCGACTGCCGCAAACGGGTGAACGTCTCGCCGTTGGGCAGTGCCGCACTCGCCGGAACGAGCTTCCCCGTCGACCGCGCGATGACCACCCAAGAGCTTGGTTTCGACACCCCCGCGGCCAACTCGCTAGATGCCGTCAGCGACCGCGACTTCGCCCTCGAGTTCTGTGCGGCTGCGAGCATCACCGCCGTGCACCTATCGCGGTGGTGCGAGGAACTCGTCGCGTGGGCGTCGCCGCAGTGGGGATTCGTGGACCTGCCCGATCGCTACTGCACCGGCTCGAGCATCATGCCGCAGAAGAAGAACCCGGACGTGCCCGAACTCGTGCGCGGCAAGAGCGGACGCGTCATCGGCGACCTCAATGCGCTGCTGGTGTTGATGAAGAGTCAACCGCTCGCGTACAACCGCGACAACCAGGAAGACAAGCCACCGCTTTTCGACACGGCCGACACCTTGCTCGACTGCCTGCAGGCCGTGGCCGGAATCATCGCCGCCCTGGAGCCCAATCCTTCGGCAATGCGCGCGGCCGCGGAACAGGGCTATGCCACGGCGACCGACCTGGCCGACTACTTGGTGCGTAGGAACGTGCCGTTTCGCGATGCACATGCCATCGTCGGCAGGGCCGTTGCGATCGCCATCGAGAAGGGCACGGCCTTGGCGGACCTCGACCTCGCCGTGCTAAAAAACTTAAGCCCCGAGATCGACGCAAGCGTCTACGAGGTGTTGAGCCTCGAGGGATCCGTCGCCGCGCGCCGGCACTTCGGTGGGACGGCACCCGAGGCCGTGCGCCGGGCGATCATGGACGGGCGGCGACGCATTTGACAGAATCGGACGGCGCTTGCGACGCAAGCCCCGTTGCGCCCGGCCCTACGAGCGCGCCGCCACAACCGCGAAGCGGAAGCAAGGAATGCGCTGGCTAGTCGCTCTCTTGATGTGCACAACCATCGCCACCTGTGGACAGAAGGGGCCGCTGCGGCTTCCCGACGACCAGCAGGCCGCCTTCACGCACACGCACATGGCACACCGTGCCGTTTGAGCACCGACAGGGCGAACTCCACGCCGACGACGTGGCGCTGACGCGTATCGCCGATGCTGTCGGCACGCCCGCCTACGTCTACTCATGGACCGACGTGCACGACCGCTACCAGGCGCTGGAGACCGCGCTCGAAGGGATCGATCACCGCATCTGCTACGCGGTCAAGGCGAACAGCACCTTGAGCATACTCGCGCGCCTGGCAAGGCTTGGCGCCGGTTTCGACATCGTCTCGGGCGGCGAGCTTGAGCGCGTGTTGCGCGCCGGCGGCGACCCACAGCGCATCGTGTTCTCCGGCGTCGGCAAGTGCGATGCCGAAATCGACTTCGGCATCAAGTGCGGCATCGGCACATTCAACGTCGAAAGCGCCGCCGAACTCGAGCGGATCGAGGCGAGGAGCCGGATTATCGGCCGTAGCGCCCGGGTCTCCATACGGGTGAACCCCGACGTGGACGCCAATACGCATCCGTACATCTCGACGGGACTCAAGGAGAGCAAGTTTGGCGTGCCGGGACCGATCGCACACGAGTTGTACCGTAGTGCCCACGCGTCGCCCACGCTCGACGTCGTTGGCATCGACTGCCACATCGGTTCGCAGGTCGCCGACGTGGAACCGTTCCAGGATGCATTGGCCACGTTGATCGACCTCGTCGACACGTTGGCGGCCGAGGGCATCACGCTGAACCACGTCGACATCGGCGGCGGCTTCGGCGTGGCCTATCGCGACGAAAAGTGTCTCGACGTCACGCAATTCGGCCGTGTGGTGGAGGCGGCGCTCCGCGACCGGCCCGTCGAACTCATCGTCGAACCCGGGCGCTACCTCGTGGCCGAGGCCGGCGTCCTGCTGACGCGCGTCGAGTACCTGAAACCGGCTCCGGCCCCCGGCATGCCCAACTTCGCCGTGGTCGACGCCGCTATGAACGACCTGATCCGGCCGCCGCTGTACGGGGCTTGGCACGACGTTCAACCGGTCGTTGACCACGAGGTCACGCCGATGCGCTGGGACGTCGTCGGCCCGGTTTGCGAGACCGCTGACTTCATCGCCCGCGACCGCGAACTGGCCCTCGAACCGGGCAGCCTGCTCGCCGTGCGCACCGCCGGAGCGTATGGGTTCGTGCAAAGCTCGAACTACAATTCGCGACCGCGGCCGCCGGAGGTGCTTGTCGAGGGCGACGCATTCGCCATCGCCCGTCAGCGCGAGAGCATCAACGACCTGTTGCGCCTAGAGGCAGTCGTATGATGTATCCATACGCGCGAAAGAGCCGGGCTCAGTGAAGAAGCTCCAATTCGCGAAAATGCACGGCCTCGGCAACGACTTCATGATCGTCGACTTGGTCACGCAGCGCGCCGAGCCGGCGCCGAAGCAGATCCGTGCATGGGCGGATCGGCGCACTGGCATCGGCTTCGACCAGTTCCTTGAAGTCTTGCCCCCGGACGATCCCGACGCGGACTTCCGCTACCGCATCTTCAACGCCGACGGCAGCGAAGCCGAGCAATGCGGCAACGGCGCTCGCTGTTTCGCGCGTTTCGTTGTCGACGAAGGCCTGACGGTGAAGCGTCGCCTCGACATCCAGACGGTCACGGGACGGATTCGGACGCGCCTGTTGGACAGCGGGGATGTCGAAGTCGACATGGGCGTGCCGAGCACCGACCCCCGTGACGTGCCGTTCATCGCCGAACACCGCGCATCGGCCTACGCGGTCGACGTCGCGGGCTCGAGCATCGATCTCACCCCGGTGTCGGTCGGCAATCCCCACGCCGTGCTGTTCGTCGACGACGTGGATGCGGCCGACGTCGACGGCATCGGCGCGGCCCTGCAACGCCACGACGCCTTCCCCGAAGCAGTCAACGTCGGCTTCATGGAGGTCGTCGGACGGCGGCTGGCGCGTTTGCGGGTTTATGAACGCGGCGTCGGCGAGACCTTGGCCTGCGGGAGTGGCGCCTGCGCCGCCATGGTCGCGGCAAGGCTGCACAAACGCCTCGACCGCCGCGCCAAGATTTCCCTTCCCGGCGGCAAACTGGGTCTGACGTGGCACGGAGCAGGAGCCGCCGTTAAACTCTCCGGACCCGCGAATCTTGTGTTCACTGGCCGAGTCCAGCTATGACGCAGCCCGACACGCCGCAAGGTGCTGGTTCTCTTCCGCAAGCCGCGTTCGGCGAAGAAGAGGTCGCCGACTACCTCGCCCAGAACCTCGACTTCTTCGCCCGACACCCGCGGCTCCTGACCGAACTGGACCTGCGCCATGCCGCCGACGGAACCGTGTCGCTCGTGGATCGGCAGGTGCAACTGTTACGCACCCGCAACGAGGATCTGCGCCGACACTTGAACGAGATCCTGACCAACGCAACGGACAACGACGGCACGTTTGCCAAGACGCGGACTTTCACGTTGGCCCTGATGGATGCCGCGGACCTCTCGGCCTTGGACCGCACCTTGGCGAAACATCTGGTGGACGGTTTCGAAGCAGACGACGCCATCTGCTTCGTGCGCGACTGGAACCCGGTACCGGGCGACCGGGGAGGCTCGCCGTTCGCCCACCTCGCGGGCTTACCAGGAGACGCCGAACCACCCCTAGCGCGCCTTTTCGAGATCGACGATCCATCCTGCAGCGCATGCCGGCCCGAGGACTTCAGGCGGTTGTTCCCCGATGCCGACATCAAGCAACCAGGGTCCATCGCGCAGGTTCCAATGCACGTCGGCAACACCGGCACGAATAGCGACCTAACCGCGACTCTCGTGATCGGCGCCAAGGATCCGCGGCGGTTTGCGCCGGACATGGGCAAGGTCTTCCTGTTCTACATCGGTGACGTACTTGCCCGGACGCTGATTCGGCTCGGGCTCGGATGAGCTTGGCGGTTTTTGATGGGGCGTAGTCCCGCTAGCGTCCTCGTCGACGTTGATCGCTACCTCGAGCACATGCGCGTGGAGCGCCGATCGTCGCCGAACACCATCGCCGCGTACGCCCGCGACCTGAAGCGATTCGCGGGAGAGGTCGGCGACACCCCAAGCGCCGCAATCAGCACGGCGGACATCCGCCGGTTTGCCGCGCGCCTGCACGCAAAGGGTCTGTCGCCTCGATCCATCGCTCGGCACCTGTCGAGCGTCCGCGGTCTATTCGCGTTCCTAGTTGCGCGAGGCGACGCCGGTGCCAATCCCGCAAGCGGCGTTCGCGCGCCGAAACTCCGGCAGCGATTGCCCAAGACCTTGGACGTCGATCAGACAGCGACGCTGTTCACGAGCGCCGCCGATACACCCCTCGAGATCCGCGACCGGGCAATCGCGGAACTGTTCTACAGCTCAGGACTCCGGTTGGCCGAACTGGTGGGCATGGACGTTCGCGACCTGGACCTGGCCAACGGCTTCGCCACCGTCACCGGCAAGGGTCAAAAGGTCCGCATCGTTCCGGTCGGGCGCGCTGCACGCCTCGCGATCGAGGCCTGGCTTGCGACCCGAGAGCCTTTGCGCGGCGACGAGCCGTTGTTCACAAGTCGGCAAGGCAGGCGCCTGTCCACGCGCAACGTGCAGTTGCGCCTAAAGCGGCTGGGCCAAAAAACATCCGGCAACGACGCCCTGCATCCCCACATGCTGCGACACAGTTTCGCGAGCCACCTCCTGGAATCCAGTGGCGACCTGAGGGCCGTCCAGGAATTGCTCGGACACGCGAACATCTCGACGACCCAGATCTACACCCACCTGGACTTCCAGCACTTGGCCAAGGTCTACGACGACGCCCATCCCCGGGCCCGAACCGACGGCACGGCGAAAACTTGACCGGCGAGGGAGACGCAGCGTGATTCGCCTCGTCACCTTCGATCTCGACAACACGCTATGGGCGGTCGACACGGTGATCCGGCGTGCCGAGAGTGCCCTGAACGACTGGCTCGATCAGCGCGTGCCGGAATACAACCGGCTCCCTGCGGACTCGCGCAAGGGCATCGCCAAGTCCGTAACCGCCGCCGACCCGGACATCATCCACGACATCTCGCGGCTGCGCGAAACCGTGCTGCGGGAGACCGTCGAGCATTGCGGCTATCACCCGGACCACGCGGCACGGTTGGCCGCGGACGCGTTCGCCGAGTTCATGGACTGGCGCCACCGGGTGGAGTTCTTCCCCGCCGCCATCGACGTCCTGGCCGTGTTGGCCGGTAACTACACGCTGGCGGCGCTGACCAACGGCAACGCGAACTTCGCGCGGCTCGGCCTCGACCGCTACTTCGCCTTCGGCTACAGCGCGGCGGAGGTCGGCGCCAAGAAGCCCGATCCCGCCATGTTCGAGCGTGCGATGGCCCACGCCGGCGTAAATCCCGACGAGGCCGTGCATGTCGGCGACCACGCCGTGGACGACGTCCAAGGCGCCGCGGCGGTCGGGATGGGCACCATCTGGGTGAACCTCGCCGGTGCCGACGACGAACCGCCAGCCACCGCCACCGTAACCCGCCTCCAAGACCTGCCACCCACGCTGGCCCGGCTGTCAGGACGGCGGTAGCGGCACGCTCCCGGGTCCGACGGTCAAGTTTCCTACACGCATAGGGGTCGATTTCCTACACGACATCGAGATTTTTGCCCTGTTTCTCGGGGTGTGGCGGGGCCTACGGTTCCTACCAGCAACTCACATTCGAGGAACCGTCGATGTCACATCCCTACGTACCACTGTTCGCCCACGCCCGCATGGTCGAAGACCTGCTCCGCGGCTTCATCTTCAAGGACAGGCCCGAACTCGAGCACCTGGACTTTGACAGCATGACCCGGGTGCCCGACGACTGGGTGCCCGACGGGCCGCGGTACGCGGACCTCACTTGGTGCATCCCGTTTCGCACGCACGAACCGGAGTCGCAGGCGACGCACATGCTGTTGCTGCTGAAGTGCGAGTCCACCGTCGTGCCGGACATGGGACAACGCCTGGACCGCCACGCCGCGTCGCTATGCCGGGAGGTCAACCGCCGGCAGGCGTTCGGCGCACCGACCAAGCCACCCCTGGTGACGCCCGTGGTGGTCTACAACGGCGAAGAACCTTGGCACGCGCAAGGAGCGGTCCGTCCGCCTTAGGCGACGCCGCCAAGGCCCGTTTCATTCGGCGCGCGACCGTGGTACGAATCCGTGCTTCCCGCGTTGCGGAATCACGCCATCGAGACACGCCGTACCCAGCGGTGGACATGTCGGGCTGCGCTCCCGGCCGTTGACGTTAGGCGCCGGTGAAACCTCGTTCACCTTGGTGGCTGATCGCCGGCGTCTTCGTCGTGCTGTCCATGTCGTCCGGATTCGGTTTCCACAACCTGTCCGTGTACATGAATGCCCTCGTCGCCGAACGGTCCTTCTCCGTTGCCGATGTCTCGACGGCGGTGGCGCTGCTGTTCATCGTGAGCGGCGTCGCCGGCGTTGTCGTCGGGCGTGTGATCGAGCGCCACGATGTCCGGATGGTCATGGTGGCCGGCGCGGTCATCGGCGCGGTGGCGCTAGGGCTGATCGGCTTGGCCCGCGAGGTCTGGCAGGTCTGGGTTCTCTATGCCGTGTTCGGTGTCGGCAACAGCGGCGTCTCCCTGGTGCCGGCGACGACAGTCGTCACCCGCTGGTTCCCGGGCGCCAACCGCTCCATAGCCATGTCGATCGCGTCCACCGGTCTGTCCGCGGGCGGTGTTCTGCTGGCGCCCGCCTCGGCCCAGGCCATTCACTTCCTAGGCGTTGCGACCGCGATGCCCTGGTTCGCCGTCGTGTACCTGGCCGTGATCGCACCGACGGCGTTGCTTCTCGTGCGCTCCTGGCCGCCAAGGTCCCTCGACCGCGGGCACCCCGCCGCCGCGAGGCATCGGCGGCGATCTCTACAGCCGCTTTTTCGTCGGTGCGACGATCGCCTACGTTGCCCTGATGGCGGCGCAGGTGGGTGGCATCGCTCACCTCTTCAACCACGTCGCGACAGTCACCGACCACATCGTCGGATCCACCGCCGTGTCCTTGCTCGCGCTGATGAGCATCGTCGGTCGCCTATTGGGCGGCTTCCTGCTGGCGGCTGGTTTCCCCATCCGCGTTCTCACCGGGATCAGCCTTGCCATCCAGGGATTGGGCCTGGGCGTTCTCGGCTACGCTCAAACCCCGTTCGCTTCCCTGCTCGGCACCGCCGTTTTCGGGTTGAGCGTCGGCAACCTCCTCATGCTGCAACCACTGCTACTCGTGCAAGCGTTCGGCGTCCAACACTACCCGCGACTGTTCGCCGTATCGCACGCCTGCTCCACCATTGGCGTCGCCGGTGGCCCCCTGGCGATGGGCATCATCCACGACGCGTCGAGCTACGCGGGTTCGTTCGGTGCCGCCGCCGTCGCGTCCGCCGCGGCGCTCGCCATGTTCATCGCCGCCGGGGCGTTGCCGCGAGTCCCTAACGCGGTCGTCGTCCCAGCGGACCCTATTCGCCGGCGATAGCCTCGTAGAGAAGCCGCTTGCTGGCGATCCGCGCCTTGCCGCTGCCAAGCCCGCCGAAGTTCTGGATCATGCCGACGATGAAGGTGTCCTGGACGGGATTGATGCCGAACCAGGTCCCGGCGATCCCGTACCACCAGAACTCGCCCTTGGCCAACGCATGGTCCGTCGTACCGTCGGGCTCCTCGACGATCGCGAAGTCGATGCCGAACGTGTTGCCCGGGGTCGCAACGCGCGGATTGATGAAGTCGATGTGCTCAGGCAGCTGATTGGCGTGCATCAAGGCCACGGTCTCCGGCTTGAGGATCCGCGACCCGGCGAACTCGCCGCCGTTGAGGAGCATTTGGCAGAACCGCGCATAGTCCATCACCGTGGACACCAGCCCACCGCCGCCCGACAGGAAATTCGGCTTCGTCAGGTACTCCGACGGCATCGGCACCAGTTCGCCGCCGGGCGTCTGCTGATAGAGCGACGCCAAGCGGTCGGCCTTGTCCGGCGGTACCCAGAACGCCGTGTCCACCATCCCTAAGGGTTCGAAGATCCGCTCGCGCAGCACCTCGTCGAACGGCTTGCCGGCCAGCACTTCGACCAGGTAGCCCTGCACGTCCACCGCGACGCTGTAGTGCCAAGCGCTACCAGGCTGCTGGCGCAGGGGAATGGCACCGAGCTTGACGACCATGTCCTTGAGCGTCGAATCGCGGTTCAGGATATCGGCTTGCTGGTAGAGCGTGTCGACCTGGGACCGCGAGAAGAACCCGTAGGTCAAGCCGCCGGTGTGGCTGACCAGTTCGCGGATGGTCATCTCGTGATCGGCATCCACGACTACTGGTTGCCCCTCCGGCCCGTCGCCGGCGGCGACCTTCAGCCCCTTGAACTCCGGAATGAACTTGGCGACGGGGTCGTCGAGCGTGAATGCGCCCTCGTCGTAGAACGTCATCAGCGCGACGCCGGCGATCGGCTTGGTCATGGAGTAGATGCGAAAGATCGTGTCTGCGGACATCGGCGCATCCTGGTCCCGGCCTTGCTTGCCGGCGCTTGCGAGGTGCACGACCTTGCCGTGCCGCGCCACGAGCGTGACCGCGCCGACGAGTTCGCCCTCGTCCACCATCGTCTGCATGAGCGCGCCGATCTTGTCGAGCCTCGCCTCGCTTAAGCCCACATCGGCTGGTGCGGCGCGGGCCAAATCGGTTGGCTGTGCATCCTGTGCGTTCGCAGCGATGCCGACCTGGAGCAGGAAAAAGACGGCAACAAGCGCCGTACGGGTTCGAATCCGGGAGTCGTTCATCAGTGTTCCTCCAGTGTTCTTAAGCAGGCGCCATCTTGACATTTGGGCTGCGTTTTCCAAGCGGCACGGCCGTTGGCGGGGTTGTCCACGCCTTGTCCATGGCGCCGGTCCCCCTTCGATCCAAGAGGCGGTGTGGGCAAGGGGTGGGCAACCCCACGTCGACCTCGGCCCGCCGCCCGCAGCGACACCCCGCTAGCCCACCGCCCGTTTGAATTCCTCGAAGTCCGTGATCGGCGTCGAGCACTGGAGGCCGCTGCAGAAGAATGCCGAGACCCGTGCCCGGGTCTCCGCCGAGACGAGTCGCGGCAGGTAGTTCGGCACCAGCGTGGCGTCGTAGGGGATGCCGTACACCGCCCGCGACGGGCGGTAGCCGCCACGGGCCGCGGCGAGCCAAGGGTCGAGATCCGTCGTCGGGCCGCGAACGATGACCAGTTCCGGCGGGTACACGGCGCCTTCCAACGCGGTCAGCAGGGAACAGTGTCCGGCCGGATGCTGTTCGACGAAGCCCCGCGCCCAAGCCACGGTGCGGTCCGCAGCCTCCAGGTATCGACTCTCGCCCGTGAGGTGGCCAAGAGCGGCCAGGGAACATGCGGCGACGCCGTTGCCCGGAGGCAGTGCGTCGTCGGCGGTGGGTTTCGGGCGATGGATCAAGCGTTCGTGATCGTGGCCCGTAAAGAAGAACCCGCCGGACTCCTGGTCCTGGAAACGACTGAGAAGCTCATCGCCCAGGAACGTCGCGAACATCAGATCGGAATCACGCCAACGCACCGAGAGCAGAGACAACAAGCCCTGGAGCATGTTCGCGTAGTCGTCGAGGTAGCCGGGATACTTGGCGACGCCGTCCTTCCAAGTCGCGTACAGGTGACCGTCCTCGACCATGTGCGAGCGCACAAAGTCCGCCGCCCGGGTCGCGGAGTCAACCCAGCCTGCCTCGCCGAGTCGGACGCCAGCCTTGGCCATGCCGTGGATCGCCAAGCCGTTCCAACCGCTTAAGACCTTGTCGTCCTTGGCCGGCGGGATGCGCTTGCTCCGCGCCTCGAACAGCTTCGCCTTGGCACGCGCGAGCACTGCGTTGGCGTTCTCGGGCTCCATGTAGAGCCGCTCGATCACCGCCGCCCACGCGTCGCGGCGGTAGAGGTTCCACTTGCCCTCGAAGTTCGCAGGCTTGTCGAGACCGTACAGCGTCTCGACCACGAGGTATTCCTCCTCGTCGAGCAGCCGCCTGACCTGGTCGCGCCGCCAGACGTAGAACTTGCCTTCCTGGCCTTCGCTGTCCGCGTCCAGGGCGGTGAAGTAGCCGCCTTCGGGATGCTGCATCTCGCGCATCAGCCAACCCGCCGTCTCGCGCACGGCACCCGTGAACAAGGGGTCTGGCGCGAGGGCCAGCACGTCGGCGTACAAGGCCAGCAGGACGCCGTTGTCGTAGAGCATCTTCTCGAAGTGCGGGATGGCCCAGCGCCGGTCCGTTGCATACCGGCAGAAGCCGCCGCCGATGTGGTCGTAGATGCCGCCACGCGCCATTTTCGTCAGCGTCGTCGTCACCATGCTGAGCGCTTCGCGATCGGGTTTGCGCGAGGTATCGGCGCGCGCATGGGCCCAATGCCGCAGCAGGCGTTCCAAGGCCGTCGGCATCGGGAACTTCGGGGCCGAACCGAATCCGCCCTCGACCTTGTCGAACTGGCGTTCGAGCTCCTCGCGCGCGGCCTCAAGCAGCGTCCGGTCATCGGCCTCGCTGTCGCGCGCCTGGTTCTCGAGCTGCTTGAGGACACCGGTGAGTTTCTCGCCTTGGGTCCCTAGATCCTCCCGCTTCGCCTCGAAGGCCTCGGCGACTCGCCGCAAGAGGTCTGTGAAACCCGGAAGACCGTAGCGGGGGTTGCGTGGAAAGTACGTCCCCGTGAAGAACGGCAGCATCGTATGCGGATCGAGGAAGGCGGTCAGCGGCCATCCGCCGGTTTGCCGGTTCAGCAACTGGTGGGCAAGCTGGTAGACGCGATCGAGATCCGGCCGTTCTTCGCGGTCCACCTTGATGTTCACGAAGCGCTCGTTCATGACCTCGGCCGTTGCCGGGTCCTCGAACGACTCGTGCGCCATCACGTGGCACCAGTGGCACGACGAATAGCCGATCGAAAGGAGGATGGGGCGGTCTTCGTCGCGCGCGGCGTCGAGCGCCTCCGCGCACCACGGGTACCAGTCCACCGGGTTGTCCGCGTGCTGCCTGAGGTAGGGGCTGGTCTCGTCCCCGAGCCGGTTCATGCGGTCGCGTCGCCTAAGTGCTTTATGAGCCTGGCCGATGATACGTCCATCGCCGACGTGCGGCGACGCGCCGTAAACTGCCGACCCATGTGCCGCACAAGGAGAATCCAATGCCCGGCCCGTTGAGCGGCTTACGAGTCGTGGAGCTTGCGACCGCCATCCAGGGACCGGCGGTCGGTCTGCACTTCGCCAACATGGGCGCCGACGTGATCAAGGTCGAACCCCCGATAGGCGATGGCAGCCGGTATCACCGGGGGGTCAACAACACGTTGCCAAGCGAAGTCGACGGTGCGCAGTTCATCGCCATGAACAAGGGCAAGCGGTCGGTGGTCCTCGACCTGCACGCCGAGCCGGGCCCGCAGGTCATGCATGCACTGCTCGCGACCGCGGACGTTTTCTTGAGCAACTTCCGCGCCGCGGCCTTGGCCCGCATGTCACTGGACCTCGACGAACTTGCGGCCCGCTATCCGCGACTCGTGGTCGGCCACGTCAACGGCTTTGGGCCGCGCGGTCCCGATGCCGCCAAGGCCATGCTCGACGGCGCTGCCCAAGCCCGCGGCGGCCTGGCGAGCCTGAGCGGCCACGCGGACAGTACGCCGACGCCGCCCGGGGCAACCGTCGCCGATCACGCGGGCGCGATGCAACTGGCGCTGGCCTGCATGACGGCTTTGGTGACGCGGGCGACCACGGGCCGCGGCCAGGTCGTCAGGACATCGTCTCTCGGCGCGCAACTCTGGCTGCAGATGTGGGAACTCCAGCATTCGTTCCTCACCGGAACGTCGCTTTCCCGGGACGGGGTGCACCATCCCAACATCAAGGCGCCGTACGGCGTTTATACGACCAGCGACGGGGTCCATATCCTCTTCGTCACCGCGGTCACCAACGAGGCGTGGAGCGACTTTTGGATCTTCGTCGACCGCCCGGACGTCATCCTCCTCGAAGACTGGGACAGCCCCGGGAAACGGATCGGCGCCGTCGGGTCCGGCGCTGGCGTCCCGGAGATCCGCGCGCTGGTGGGCGGCGCCTTCGCGAGCAGACCCTGGTCCGACTGGGAGCCGTTTCTCAACACGCAGCCGGAACTGATCTGGGAACGGGTGCGCGACCACGCGGATGTCCAGCACGATCCGCAGAATGTCGCCAACGACTACGTCGTCGACCTCGAACTGCCCTTGGTCGGCAAGACATCGACGGTCGGCACGCTGATGGACTTCAGCGCAACGCCCACACCGCCGCCCATGCCCCCGCCGGCGCTGGGCGCACACACCGGTGAGGTGATGACGGCGTTGGGGTTCGATGCCGAGGCCGTCGACCGCGTCACCGAACACGCCGCCGAGACACGCGAGGCGATACTGGCCGCCCTGCGTGGTGAAACCGACCTTTGATGCGATGGCTTACGTCCGCTGCTCTTAGCGCCGCGAGATGTGGAACAATGGCGGCGATGGCTCAGCGATCAGACAACGTCGACCGCGACGGTTTCCGGCCCAACGTCGGCATCATCATCCAGAACGACACCGGCCGATTGCTTTGGGCACGCCGGGTCGGCGGGCACGACGCGTGGCAGTTCCCACAGGGTGGCGTTCTGAAGGGGGAGTCACCGGAAGACGCGTTGTTCCGCGAGTTGTACGAAGAGGTCGGTCTTGTCGAGACGAACGTGGAAATCCGCGCCAAGACCCGGGGCTGGCTGCGCTACCGACTGCCACGCCACCTGCGGCGCAAGAACTCGACGCCGCACTTTCTCGGGCAAAAGCAGCGCTGGTTCCTGCTGCGGCTCACTGCCGATGACGACGCCGTTCATGTGAGCCGCACCGCAACGCCCGAGTTCGACTACTGGCGCTGGGTCAGCTACTGGTACCCCGTCGGGCAGGTGGTGCCGTTCAAGCGCGAGGTGTATCGCCGGGCGCTCAAGGAACTCGCACCCGCCTTGCAGGTCGCGGCCTAAGGCCATGCTCGACGCCCTCCGCCAAGTCGTCCAGGACCTCGGCGCCGCGCCGGGCTTCCGCGCCAGCCTCGATCTCCTCGTGGCCCGCGTGTCGATGATCCTCGACGCGGAGATCAGTTCCATCTACCTGCGCGATCGTACGACAGGCCGGTTCAACCTGGTCGCCAACGAGGGGTTCAGCGCCAGCGTGGTCGGCCAGGTGTCGCTGGCCGCCCACGAGGGTCTTGTGGGCTTCGTCGCCGAACGCGCCGAGCCCGTGAACCTCGACCAAGCACCCTCGCACAGCCGCTATCTCAAGGTCGCCGGGCTGCCCGAAGACGTCTTCAATGCATTCCTGGGCGTGCCCATCGTGCACGTGCGCGAAGTTCTCGGTGTCTTCGTCATCCAGGACCGCCGAAAACGACGCTACGACGAGGACGAGGTGGCGTTCCTCGCCACGCTGTCCGCCCAGATCGCGAGCCATGTCAGTCATGCCGAGGCCACCGGCGACGTCCACGGACTCGCCCGACGCGGCGATAGGGAATCTCCCGAGGCCCGGTTCCAAGGCGTGCCGGGCGTACCCGGTATCGGCGTCGGCACGGCCTACGTGGTGCTCCCCGCCGCACGCCTCGAACTGGTACCCGACCAGGAAGCCACGGACATCGACGCCGAACTCGAGATCTTCGAGCGCGCCATCGGCCAAGCCCGGGCCGACATCGAACGCATCAACGAACAAATGGCCAAGAACCTCGGCCCCGAGGAACGTGAACTGTTCGACGCCTACCTGCACATGCTCGACGATGCCGCCTTGGGCGGTGACGTCCGCGACCGCATCCGAGGTGGTCAGTGGGCACAAGGCGCGCTCAAGCAGGCGATCCTGGAACAGGCCGCAACCTTCGAGCAGATGCAGGACTCCTACCTGCGCGAGCGTTCGGCGGACGTTCGAGAACTCGGCCAACGGGTACTGGCCAACCTGCAGGACGTGGGCGGCGAACGACCTCCCCACCCGGACAACATGGTGCTCGTGGCCGAAGAGGTCACGGCGCCCATGATGGCCGACTTCCCCATTGAGCAGTTGCGCGGCATCGTGTCCCTCAAAGGATCCCGAAACTCGCACGGCGCGATCCTCGCCGACGCCTTGGGCATCCCCACCGTCATGGGTGCCATCGACGTGCCGATCTACACGGTGGAAAACCAAACCGTGATCGTGGACGGCTACTACGGCGAGGTTTTCGTCAATCCGAGCGCAGTGGTGCGCGACACCTATGGCCAGTTCCAGGCCGAGGAGGAGGAGTTCGCCCGCGAGCTAGACGGCTTGCGCGACCTGCCGAGCGAAACGCGCGACGGGGTTGCGATCAACCTGTGGGTGAACATCGGCCTCGTCAGCGAGATCACGCGATCCCTCGACCGCGGCGCCGAGGGCATCGGCCTGTTCCGCACCGAGGTACCGTTCGCGATGGGCGACCGCTTCCCCACCGAGGAGGAACAGCGCGCCGCCTACCGGGAACACATGGAGGCCTTCGATCCCCGCCCGGTAACCATGCGCACACTCGACATCGGTGGCGACAAGCCGCTGTCGTACTTCCCGATCGAGGAGGAGAACCCCTTCCTCGGCTGGCGAGGCATCCGGGTGACGCTCGACCACCCGGAGATTTTCCTCGGCCAAGTCCGCGCGATGCTCAAGGCCAACGCCGGCCTCGAGTGCATCTTGCGGATCATGTTGCCGATGGTCAGCCGCATCGAACAGATCGCCGAGGCCCAGACGCTGATCGGCCGCGCACACCGGGAAGTTGTCGAGGAGGGCTACGACGTCAAGACCCCGATGGTCGGCGTGATGATCGAAGTCCCCGCCGCGATCTACCTGACCCGAGAAATCGCGCGCATGGTGGACTTCCTGGCCGTAGGCTCCAACGACCTGACGCAGTACATGCTCGCGGTGGACCGGAACAATCCGCGTGTTGCGGACCTGTTCGAGGAAGTACACCCGTCGATGCTCATCGCGCTACGCGAGATCGCCAAGAGTTGCCATGCCGAGGACAAGCCCGTCGGCATCTGCGGGGAACTCGCGGGCACGCCCGAGGGTGCCGTCCTGTGCGTCGGCATGGGCTACGACGTGTTGTCGATGAATGCCGCCAATTTGCCGCGGGTGAAGTGGGTCATCCGCAGCGTGTCACTCCGGGATTGCCGACGCATCCTCGCCCGGGCGCTCAGGATGCGCTCAAGCGAGGAGATCCTGACCTGGGTGCGCGATCAACTTGTCGAGGCCGGGCTCGAGCGAGCGGTACCGCATCACGAGGTGCCGGCCATGCTCTCCTAGTGATACTGCAGCGGCCGACGACTTAAGCGCACCCCTAAGCCGCCGCGCTGGCGTTGCCGATCAGGACGATGGTGCCGTCGTCCTTTTCGATCCACGCGAAGACCTCCTCTCGGGCGTCCGTCACACCGCTCGAGACACCACGCATGGTGATGTGGTCGGTCGGCCAGCAGGGATTCGTGAACTTGACGTCGAGCGCGCCGGTCTCGAACCAGCGGTCGCCGAAATAGCCGTCGAGCAGGTGGCCAAGATAGGCCATTGTCATGCGCCCGCCGACGACGACTTCCTGGAATCCGAGTTCCTTCGACGCCTGCAGGTCCGTGTGGTAGTTCTTGTTCCCGTGGAAGTACTGGCCACACATCTCGAGCGAGATCGTGCGATCGAAACCGTCGAGGGCCTTGCCTTCAGGGACAACGAACTTGCGGGCACCAGCTTTCTGGGTGGGCTTGCGGAACTCCACTTGGTCCACGGGGGCGTCGAGCAGGAAGGACTGGTGGTGATTCCCCTTGAGAACCTCCTCGCCAAGCCCGTCCACCATCGTGAAGGCCGTGTTCACCACCGTGCGGTCGCGCTTCTTGTAGATGTCCTCGATTTGCCCCGTGGTCGTATACGCGGCGCCAGCCACCATCGGCTTCGAAAAACGCCACTCCTGGCGCATCCAAAGGTGGCCGCGCTGCTGGCTGAAGGCGGTCTCGCCGAAATAGTTGTCCGCGTCCGTCGCGATCATTGACGGCACCGGCGCATTGCCAGCATCGAATGCGCCGCGATCCAGCTCGAGGCCGTCGAAATAGTCGTCGATCAGCCGGTCCGCGACGACGAACTGCTTCTCGTTGAGTGTCTTGCCGACATACGGCTCCCCGTTCCCTTCGCTCACTTGCGCGCCCCTTGGTCAGTTCTGCTTACCCCATGTTAATGCCAAAGCGGGCGCATCGGTAAGCGGCGCTTTTCGCTTACAATGCGCCGCCTCCCGTCACTTCGAGCAACGCGTGATGCCGCAAGCGGACCACTACGACCTCATCATCATTGGCGCTGGCGTCTCCGGACTCGGGGCAGCCTGCCACCTCCAAGCTGCTTGCCCCACCAAGCGATTCGTGATCCTGGAGGGTCGCGACGCCAAGGGCGGTACCTGGGACCTGTTCCGCTTCCCCGGCATCCGTTCCGACAGCGACCTCTACACCTACGGCTACGATTTCAAGCCGTGGCATGGACAGCCGATCGCGACGGCGCCGGAGATCATGTCGTACCTCGACGAAGTCGTGACGGAGCACGACATCGAGCGTCACATTCGCTACAACCACTGGGTGACGGATGCCTCGTGGTCGACGGCGGACGCCTGCTGGACCGTGCGCGCCAACACCGCCGAAGGCGAGGCCACGTTGACGGCTAACTTCCTCTTCATGTGCCAGGGCTACTACAACTACCAAGAGGGCTATCGGCCCGAGTTCCCGAACCAAGAAGCGTTCAAAGGCACGATCGTCCACCCGCAGCAGTGGCCGGACGATCTCGACTACCGCGGCAAGCGAATGGTCGTCATCGGCTCCGGCGCGACGGCCGCCACCATCGTCCCAGCGGTCGCCGAGGAGGTCGCTTCGGTCACCCAGTTGCAGCGCTCGCCCACCTACTACATCTCCCTCGACAACAGCGTCGAGGACGACATGATCCAGGAACTACGCGCCCTCGACGTGCCCAAGGAATGGATCCACGGCATCAAGAAACGCAAGATCCTCGAGTTCGGCCGCGTCCTGACCGAGCGCGCCTTGAGCGAGCCCGAAGCGGTCGCCCGCGAACTCATCGGCATGGCCGCAGCCGAGTTGCCGGAAGGCTACGACGTCGAGACCCACTTCACGCCGCGTTACGGGCCCTGGCGGGAACGGCTATGCCTGCTCCCCGACGGCGACCTGTTCCAGGCCATCCGCTCCGGCAAGGCCGGAGTGGTCACCGACGAGATCCGGCGCTTAAGGGCCGACGGCATCGAACTCGCCTCGGGAGAATTCCTGCCAGCGGACATCATCGTCGTGGCCACCGGCATCGAGCTGTGCGGACTCGGCGAAATCGCATTCGACGTCGACGGTGCTGCCATCAGCATCCCCGACACCTTCACCTACAAGGGTGTCATGATCTCGGACCTACCGAACCTGGCGTGGATCTTCGGCTACATCCGCTCCTCGTGGACCTTGCGATCCGATCTCATCGCCCACTACGTCTGTCGACTGCTCAAGCACATGGACGCGAACGGGGTGCGGCAATGCACGCCTCGGTTGCGGGCCGGTGATCGGGGTATGAATGCCAAGGCGTTCATCGACCCGGACGACTTCGCGCCGGGCTACATCCGCCGCGGCGCACCGCGGTTGCCGAAACAGGGCGACGTCGAGCCGTGGACGAACTGCCAGGACTACTACGCCGAGCGCGACACGCTAGCCGAAGCCCCGTTCGACGACGGCGTGCTGGTGTTCGACAACCCGGCCGCCGAGGAGGATCGGGCCGCCTAGACCACCCGCGAGACGCCCCCGTCCATGTTGATCGCGCAGCCGGTCAGGTAGGACGCCGCGTTGGAGACCAGGAAGAGCGCTACGTTGGCGCACTCCTCGGCCTCGCCCATGCGCCCCATCGGCAGCGACTTACCGGCGTTGGCCATGAACTCCTCGAAGCCCAGGGACTTGTCGGAGCGGTCGTAGGCGCGACGAATCTGGTCGGACTTGATGCTGCCGATCATCAGCGCGTTGACCAGGACGTTGCGCGGCGCGCCCTCCCCCGCCAGCACCTTGGTGAGCGCCATGCCCGCCGCGCGCGACACGGACGTCGGCGCGGAACCAGGTGGCGGCGCCTTGGCCGCGGTGTTCAGGATGTTGACGATCCGGCCCCAACCGCGCTCCTTCATGCCCGGGAAAACCAACCGCGACAGGCGAATGGCCGCGAACAGCTTGAGGTCGAGGTCGTACTGCCAGACTTCGTCGGTCAGGTCCTCGAAACGGCCCGTCTGCGACTGCCCGGCATTGTTGACGAGGATGTCTATGTCGCCGAGTTCGCTCGTCGCCTGGGTCACGGCCGCTTCGATCTGGCCGGCGTCGGTGACGTCGCAAGGATAGGCGCCCACCTTGCCGCCACCGGCGGCACCGATCTCGGCCGCTGCGGCGGCGAGGACGTCTTCCCGGCGCGCGAGCAGAGCCACGTTCGCACCGGCGCCGTGGAACGCCTCGGCCATGGCCCGGCCGAGGCCGAGGCTTGCGCCGGTGATCAAGGCCGTCTTGCCGGCGAGGTCTAGGTCCATGGAATCTCCTTAACTGGCTTACGATGGGGGTCAGATTGGGATGGTGGCGCTCGCGCGGGAACCGGGTTCACCGAAAGGCCCGTACGCCTGTTCAGCAAATTCGATCGAGCCATCACCCACGATGACGGCGGTGCTCGCCCGGGTGCCGTACTCGGCACCGTGGATGAAGCACGGCGAGTAGCTGCGTTCCGGGGCCAACTCGCGGTCGGCGGGCGTCTCGAGCGGGACGTGCGACTGACCGAGCAGGTCGATGAGATCGTCGGTACTCGCCGTTCCCGCGATGCGTTCGAGCGCCGCGGCTCCGAACACCGCCTTCGGCCACTCGTCGAAGGAATGCGGGTGCCCCACCTCGGGGTGCCGCTTCCCGCGGATCGAGCCCGGACCGAGACGGGTGTTCGTCAAGCCGTACACGCCCGGCCTCAGTACGCGCACTTCGCCCGTGCGATTGGACGTGTACAACAGTTCGTCGCCATCGTAGGCGAGGAAGTTGAACCCGGCGTAGCGCGGCCCGTCGATGGTTGCCACGAAGTCTTCGGCCGAGCAGTCGCCGAACAGGAAACCTTGCGGCAGATCTCCGCGGGATCCCGGGGCCTTGGGGGCCGATCGGTCTTCGGTCCAATTGGTAACGGCGCCCACGCGACCGTTGTCGGCGACGGCGAGCCATGTACCGTGGGCCTCGACGTCGCGCCCGCCGAAGACGCGCACGCCCTCGGAGCCCTCAGCCGGGGAGCGCGAGGGGCCTGCCCCTCGCATGTAAGAGCCCTCGGCCGGGGAGCGCGAGGGGTCAACGCCGTTCCACCAATGTGCCGGCAACGCCTCCCGCGCGTAGAATTCGTCGCGGTTCGCGGCCATCACCAAGGGTCGGTCAGCATGTAGCCTATAGGCGAAGAGGATCAGGCACACGTCAAGCGAACCGCGCCGGTCGACAAAGCGGCACAGTGTATAAGTAAAAGGCAGTGATGAATTACCCGCTCATCGACCCGGTGATCTTCCACCTCGGCCCGTTGGCGATCCGCTGGTACGGGCTGATGTACGTGCTCGGCTTCGCGACGTTCTACCTGCTCGCCAAGTACCGGATTCGCTCGGGCGTAGCAAACTGGAAGTCCCAAGAGGTCGCCGATCTCCTGTTCTACGGCGTCGTCGGCGTGGTCGTCGGTGGCCGGCTCGGGTCGGTGCTGTTCTACGGCTTTGACGAATTCCTGCGCGATCCGCTGTCCTTGGTGCGTATCTGGGAAGGCGGCATGTCATTCCACGGCGGCCTCGTCGGCGCGATTGCCGCCATGTGGCTGTTCGCCCGCAAGACGTCGCGGGCTTTCCTCGACGTGACCGACTTCACGGCACCGCTGGCACCGATCGGCCTCGGCCTGGGGCGCCTCGGCAACTTCATCAACGCGGAACTCCCGGGCCGCGTAACCGAGTCAAGCCTCGGGGTTCACTTCCCGTGCGCGAGCGTCCGCGGGCTGAACCTGACCTGCTTCGCCGACTACGAAGACGCGGCCCGGCATGTCTCGAGCCTCTACCAGGCGCTCGCCGAAGGGGTCGTTCTGTTCGCCTTGGTTTGGCTGTTTGCCGCTCGCCCACGCAGCGCCGGGCAGGTGTCCGGCGTGTTCCTCCTCGGCTACGGCGTGTTGCGGTTCTCGACCGAGTTCGTGCGCGAACCCGATCCCCACATGGGCTTCGTCGCATTCGACTGGCTAACCATGGGCCAACTGCTGTCCGCCCCCATGGCCGCCGCCGGGATCGCAATACTCGCGTGGTCCATGCGCGGAGCGAAGGCTTGAAGCAGCGCGTATCGCTGATCTGGGCCATGTCCAGAAACCGGGTGATCGGCAAGGACAATTGGCTGCCTTGGGACCTGCCCGACGAGTTGGCTTACTTCCGCAACACCACGGCCGGCAAGCCCGTCATCATGGGGCGCCGGACCTATCAGTCCATCAATCGCCCGATGCCCGGCCGCCTCAACATCGTGCTGTCGCGACGCGGCTTCACCGCCGACGGCGTGACCGTGGTCGCCAACATCGACGACGCCCTCGCCGCGGCCGCCGCCGATCCGGCGGACGAGTGCTTCGTGATCGGTGGTGCCGACGTCTACGTCGCCGCCTTGCCGCACGCCGACCGGCTGCACGCCACGTTCATCGACGCAGAAATCGACGGGGACACCTTCTTCCCGCCATTCGATTTCGCGGGTTGGCAGGTCATCGAGAGCGAACACCATCCGATGGACGACCGACACGCCTATGCTTACGACATCCACGTCTACGAGCGTTCCACATGACATACGGTCGTCACCTAGCCGTCGCCCTGCTACTCCTCGGCGGCTGCGCGCAGGTCGAGCGTAAGGCTCCGGGGCCTCGACCACCCCAGCCCGGAATACCAGCCAGTATCGTCGTCGACGGGGTTCCGGCCGTGCCTGCGGACGTCTTTGCCGAACTGCGCCGCTACCAGAACACGCGCGCCGCCCGACTGCTCGGCTGGATGGACAGTGGCGTGCTCGTCTCGACGCGGTTCGGCGACACCACGCAACTGCACCACGTCGCCAAGCCCCTAGGCATGCGCGCGCAGATCACCTTCTTCGACGAACCGGTCAGCGCTGCGGGCGTTAACCCTGGCGCCCGCGACGGGTTCGTGTATCTCAGGGACACCGGTGGCTCGGAGTTCTACCAACTGTTCTTTTTCGACCGGGAACGCGCCACGTCAACCCGATTGAGCGACGGCAAGTCGCGTTACATCGGCGTCTCCTGGTCGCCGAGCGGACGCCAAGTCGGCTACTCGACGACCGAGGGCAACGGCGTCGACTGGGATCTGCACATCCAGGACCTCACGGGCGAGCGGCGCGTGGTGCAGCAAGGCGAGGGCGTGGGTTGGAGCATCGAGGACTGGTCCCACGACGAAACCCGCTTGCTGATCTCCCGCTACATCTCCGTCAACGAGTCGCGACTCTACGAGATCGACCTCGATACCGGGTTTCGACGACGGCTGCTCGGCGAGGTGAGCGCCGCTTTCGGCAATGTCCGCTACGGCGCCGGCGACGACGTCTACTTCACCACGGACATGGGTGCCGAGTTCATGCGCCTGCACCGCCTCGACCTCGCCACCGGCGCCATCGCCGTTCTGACCGCCGACGTGCCTTGGGACGTCGCCACCTTCGCGGTCTCGCGCGACAAGGCGCGGCTTGCCTACATCGTGAACGAGAACGGCTTGAGCCGCCTCTACGCGTTCGAGACCGCGGACCGCCGGTTCACCGCCCTACCAGAACTGCCTGCGGGCATCGTCTCCGGATTGCGTTTCGATCCCCATGGCGACCGGCTCGGCTTCACCGTGAGTTCGCCGACGACCCCGTCGGACGTCTTCAGCGTCGACTTCGCGAGCCGTCAACTGACCCGCTGGACGATGAGCGAGATCGGCGGACTGCGCCGTCGGCAACTCGCGGAACCGACCCTCGTCGCGTACGAGTCCTTCGACGGCCGCTCGATCCCGGCCTTCGTCTACAAGCCCCGTGAAGGCGGTCCGCACCCGGTGATCGTCAACATTCACGGCGGCCCGGAAGGCCAGGCCCGACCCGGTTTCTCGCCAACGACACAGTTCTACCTCAATGAACTTGGCGCAGCCGTCATCTACCCGAACGTGCGCGGTTCGTCGGGCTACGGCAGGTCCTACCTCAAGCTCGACAACGGCCGGCTGCGCGAAGACTCGGTGCGGGACATCGGGGCGCTGCTCGACTGGATCGCCGAGCAGCCGGACCTAGACGCGGATCGCGTCGCGGTCATGGGCGGCTCCTACGGCGGCTACATGGTGCTCGCTTCGTTGGTCCACTATGGCGACCGCTTGCGGGCTGGCGTCGAACGCGTCGGGATCAGCAACTTCGTGACGTTCCTCGAGAATACGCAGCCCTACCGGCAGGATCTCCGTCGCGCCGAGTACGGCGACGAGCGCGACCCCGACATGCGCGCCTTCCTCGAGTCCATCTCGCCACTCAACCGCGTCGCCGAGATCGACACCCCGCTGTTGATCTCGCAGGGCCTGAACGACCCGCGCGTACCGGCGAGCGAGTCCGAGCAGATCGTCGCCGCCCTCAAGGACCGCGGTGTGCCGGTCTGGTACGTGCTGGCGAACAACGAAGGCCACGGATTCAGCAGGAAGGCCAACCGCGACTACTTGGCAGCGGTGACCGTGGAGTTCCTCAAGGGGCGGTTGGGCACTCGCGAGTGACGAGCGCCAAGGTCGCGATCTGCGTCAATCCGATGGCCGGACGCGACGTCCGGCGCCTCGCCGCGCGCGCGTCCACCATGACGTTCGAAGCCAAGCGCGACGCCGTCGCGCGCATCGCGGCCGGTGCCGACGCCGTCGGTGTGACCGACATCTACGTCGTCGACGAACCGTTCCGCATCGCCTCCGTCGCCCTGGAGTGGTTGCCGCTCCGTGCCCGTGTCCACCGGCTGAAGACGCCGGTCAACCACGATGCATCGGATACCGAGGCCGCGGTGGCCGCGTTTCTCGATTGCGGCGTCGGTGCGTTCGTCTCGCTCGGCGGCGACGGCACCAACCGCGCGATCGCGCGCGCCACCAGCGACATCGACCTGGTGCCATTGTCCACCGGCACGAACAACGTCTTTCCCGTGCTCGCCGAACCGACCGTCGCTGGCATGGCCGCGGGTCTCGCCGCGCGCGGCCTGCTTGACGATGTCCACAAGCCGCGCTGCAAGGTGCTCCATGTCGAGTTCCAGGACGGCGATGTCGATCTCGCCCTGGTCGATGCGGCCTACCTGGCCGAGGACTTCACCGGCAACATGCGCCCGTTCGATACCGGCAAGCTCCGTCAGGTCATGCTGACGCGCGCCGAACCGGATGCCATCGGCATGTCACCCATCGGCGGCTATCTGGCCGTCGTCGAGTCCGGCGACGACCATGGGCTGCTGCTGCGCATGGGGCCCGGACGCACGTTGAGCGCACCGGTTTCGCCTGGCCTGTTTCGCGACGTCTCAGCAGCGCACGCCGACGTCGTGCCGTTCGGCACCCCGGTGCTGTTCCAAGGCACAGGAGTGCTGGCCCTGGACGGCGACCGGGACTACAAGCTCGGCCCCGGGCGGGGCGCACACGTCACTCTGCGTCGCGACGGACCGCGCGTGGTGGATGTGCGTGCGACCATGCGCTTCGCAGCACAAGCCGGCCTTCTCGCGTCCCCATCCGGCGTGGGAGCGAAACGCGCGACTTAGACGGTCAGGGCATGATGCCTTCGACCAACGTATCGATCCGGTAGAGCCCGGTGCGCGCCGTCATGTAGAGCGTGTGGCCGTCGTTGCCAAAGGCCGCGTTGGCCGGCAGTTCGGGCGTGCGGACCGTACCGAGATGGTCGCCCTCCGGGCTGATGATCACGACGCCGCCGGGTCCGCTGGCCCAGATGTTGCCCATCGTGTCGACCGCGAAACCATCCGGCGCGCCCGGGTCCTCGCTGGCGGAGAGGTCGAGCAGCACGCGCCCCTCGCCAGCGTTGAGATCCTCGGTGAGGGGATACGCCATCCACACCCGGTTCACATCGGAGTTGGCGACATAGAGGGTGGTCTCGTCGGGAGACAGGCCGATTCCATTGGGGCGGCTCATGCCATCCGCGAGTAGTGTCAGGGTGCCGTCCGGGTCAAGCCGGTAGATGCCTTGATAACCGAGTTCCCCGGCCTCGGGGCTGGCCAGGCCATAGGGCGGGTCGGTGAAGAACGCGGCGCCGCTCGAGTGGTAGACCATATCGTTGGGGCTGTTTAGGCGCTTGCCCTCGTAGCGGTCGACCAAGGTGACACGGCTGCCGTCGGCTTCCATGCGCGCCACGCGCCGATTGCCGTGCTCACACAAGATCAGCCGGTCCTCCAAGTCCAGCGTGAGGCCGTTCGAACCGCCCACACCGTTGGTTTCGAGTTCGGGGAGGAATACGGGGTTTAGGAACACGCTCGTGCCTTCGGACTCCGACCAGCGGTACACCGTGTCGCCGGGGATGTCGCTGAACAGCAGGTGGCCATCATCGGCGTCGCCGACCCAAACCGGCCCCTCGATGAACTGGAAGCCTTCGGCGACCTGCTCGACCGTCGCGTCGGCGGCCAGCAGGGCGTCGAGCCGCGGGTCGAGTCGGTCGACGACTTCCGGGGTCTCCTCCGCCGATGCGGGGACTGTCGTATCGTCGTTCGAGCCACCCCGGTCGCAAGCCGCACCCGTCACCAGGATGAGGCCAGCGCAGATTCCGCTAACAGAACGCATGGCAAAACTCCGTGACGCTTTGCGGTCATTATAGGTACGGAATCCGCCGATAACCTTTCAACGCGTGTCCGCGACACCGCACCGCGGTTGTGCCTCGCTGCGGGATCGCACTATGCTGGCCCCTTCGCCCACGAAAAGAGGTTCAAATGGCTCCGATTCCCAAGGACGGTACTGTCGCCGTCACCGGCAGCGCTGGATTCATCGGCGGCTGGGTGGTCCGTCGCCTGCTCGACAAGGGCTACCGCGTACGCGCATGCGTGCGCGATGCCAACAACGCCGCACGCACCGATTTCCTGAAGGCCATGCCCGGCTACGCGTCCGGGCGGCTGACCCTGCATTCCGCGGATCTCGACAACCCCGGTTCGTTCGACGACATCTTCGCCGGCTGCCACGGCATCGCCCATGTCGCTCACGTCAGCGACTACAGCGACCACGAATACGTGCGCATGGTCTGCGACCACCTGATCGACAGCGTCAACAAGGCCCGCACGGTGAGCCGCGTCGTCGTGACGTCCAGCATCGCCGCCGTCATCTCCGAAGCGGACATGAACGAGTTCGTGCGTCGTCCCGTGCTCTACGAGGACCGCTACCCGGACGAACACAACCCGAAACGCACGCCCGACCGCCAAGGCTATTCGATGGCCAAGATCATCGCCCAGCGGGCCTTCTCCGACGCCGCCGAACAGAGCGGCGACTGGGATGCCGTCACCTGCTGTCCGGCCGACAACGTCGGACCCATCCAGTCGGCGCACCAGAAGAACATGGGGCCATGGCAGCACAACATCGAGATGATGCTGCTCGGCGAGTACTTCCAGAACGGCGCCTATCGCCCGTGGATGACCGTCGACGTACGCGACGATGCCGATTGCCACATCGGGCTCTTGGAAAGCGTGCATGTGAAAAACGGCGAACGCTACATCGCCTGGTCGACGGACACGCCGAAGGTCGAGGACATCTGCGCCGGAATCGACCGCGTGCTGCCGGAGTTGGGCCACGACACGCCCGAGGTGACCGACAACTTCCCGGACCACATCAAGGAGCGGGAGGCCAAGTACCGCGGCATCTGGGCTGGGTGCGAGTTGCGCAATGACCGGATCCGGGCGGTAACCGACATCGAGTTCCGCCCGTTCGACGAGTCGTTGCGCGACTGTGTCGAATCCCTGCTCAGCGTGGCGAAGGTGAAGCCGAAGCTGCGCGAGGGGTTCGCCCACCGCGCGTAGGGAGGCCGAGGGGTCTCAGGGTTGCTCGAGGTCCCCGGACGAGACGTCCTCAAAGGGCTCGCCCGGGATGCGGTTGCGCTCGTCCACCCAATCGCCGAAGTCGATCAGCCGGCAGCGTTCGGAGCAAAACGGCCGGTGCTTGTTCGCCTGGGACCATTGCACCGGCTTGCGGCACGTCGGGCACGGCAGGATCCGGGTGGGTTCGGGCATCTCGTGGGCCTCCTGATCGCCGGGAGCATACTCCACGGGTCGGGCACAACGAAAAAATCGGCTGTTGACGAGGTGCGCGGGCGTCCGCGCCCGGATACGTGCGTTGTTATGGGTCAATGCGGGCCGGGAGGCCCGCGTACCTCAATGGCGCGTATCACCGCTAGTAGTGGTACCGGGCCGCAATGAAGTACACGCGATCCTCGTCGACCTCATAGACCAAGCGATGCTCCTGGTCGATCCGGCGCGACCACTTTCCGGCAAGTTGCCCGCGCAAGGGCTCGGGCTTACCTTGTCCGCTGAAAGGGTCGCGAAGCACGTCTTCGACAAGCCGGAGCGTTCGCAATGCACGTCGGCGATCAGTTCGGGTCCAGTGTTGAAGGTCTTCCAGAAAGTTGGGGTCCATGACTGCTGAACGCCGCCCCTTGTCTCTCACGGATCCGCCAGACCCAAGCGGCCGCGCAATTCCGCCACATCGAAGGGGTCACCCTCGCCTCGGGTCGCGCGTACGCCCGCCTGGAGAAGGCGTCGCGCATTAGCCGGAGACCGCAACAGGTATGCAGTCTCCATCCATCCAGCTAACTCATCGGCAGCGACCAGCGCCACCGGCTCGCGACCCCGCCGTCGGATCAGCACGGGCTCGCGCGTATCCGTGACCTCATCCATAAGCGTGGCCAAGTGTTGTCGTGCGCGCGTGTAAGTCGTCTCGTGAACCATGGGATCACTACCACCAAGTTGTACAGCTACACTGTACGTACTTACGCGTCGTCGTCAAGAGCTCGGCGCAAGTTGAACGCGCAACGCTCTAACCGCGACCGAAGGACGGGGCGTCGGTCAAGTCACGCAAACGGCTTTTCATGGTTCAATCGCCCGCTTGATCCCGAGTCAACAAAGCAACCATGCCCAAACCCAACGTCCTCGTCTTCTTTACCGACGACCAGCGCTTCGACACCATCAGCGCGCTTGGCAGTACGGCTGTCCACACGCCGAATATCGACCGCTTGGTCGCACGCGGCACGACGTTCACCCATGCCCACATCCCTTGCGGCACGCATGGCGCCATCTGCATGCCGAGCCGCGCGATGCTGCACACGGGGCGCACCCTGTTCCACCTGCACGACTCCGGCAGCAGCATTCCGGCCGCTCACACGATGCTCGGCGAGGCGCTGCGCGCCGAGGGCTATCACACCTGGGGTGCTGGCAAGTGGCACAACGGCCGTGAGTCCTTCAACCGCGGCTTCGAGGACGGCGACGAGATCTACTTCGGCGGCATGGCCGACCACTGGAACGTGCCCGGCTACCACTACGATCGAAGCGGCCGCTACGACAAGCAACTGGCCTACATTCCCGACCCGCCGAACTTCGGCAACAACGACATCGCGTGGCGCGACTGCGACCACATCCATGCGGGCGTCCACTCCAGCGAGGTTCTCTGCGATGCCGTGATCGACCACTTGGCGAAGCGCGACGGCCAGCAGCCGTTCTTCGCCTATGTCGCGCTCCTTGCGCCCCACGATCCACGGACCATGCCGAAGCAGTTCCTCGATATGTACCCGTTCGACGAGGTCGAACTGCCGCCCAACTTCCTCGGTGGCCACCCGTTCGACAACGGCTCGCTGTTGATCCGCGACGAGTTGCTCGCCCGGTTTCCACGCACACCGGAGGAGACGCGACGGCACATCGCCGAGTACTACGCGATGATCACGCACCTCGACCACGAATTCGGCCGCGTGCTCGACGCCCTCGACGAGCACGGCCTGACGGACGACACGCTGATCGTGTTCGCGGGCGACAACGGTCTCGCCGTCGGCCAGCACGGGCTGATGGGCAAGCAGAACTGCTACGAGCACAGCGTTCGGGTGCCGTTGATCTTCGCGGGCCCCGGCGTTCCTGAAGGGCGGCAGAGCGACGCGTACGTCTACCTGCTCGACATTTTCCGCACCGTTTGCGAGCTCACGGGAACGCCCGTGCCGCAGAGCGTCGAGGGCGAGAGCCTGGTACCAGCCATGCACGATCCTGACCAAGGCGTGCGCGACGCACTGTACTTCGCCTATGTCGCCTCGCAACGCGCTGTCAAGAACCGCACGCATAAGCTCATCGAGTACGCCGTCCGCGACCGCGACCGGCAGACGCAGTTGTTCGACCTCGATGCCGATCCCTGGGAGACGCGCAACCTGTTCGGCACACCGGGAACCGAGTCCATCGTCGCCGACCTCAGGGCCGAAATGCAGCGCTATCGAGAGGCTTGGGAAGCTGGCCACGCCGGTCGCGGCGCGCGTTTCTGGGAGCGCTATGCGGCGTGACACCGGCGCCATGGTCGAATTGCCCGGCGGCAGGTTTCTCATGGGTTCCGACGATGCCGACGCCCGCCCGGAAGACGGCGAGGGGCCGGTACGCGAAGTCACCGTGGACGCCTTCCGCATCGGTCGCGCCACCGTGACCAACGGCGAATTCGGCGCCTTCGTCGACGCCACGGGCTACCGGACCGAGGCCGAGTCCTTCGGCTGGTCGTACGTGTTCAAGGGGCTCCTTCCGCGGTCCAAGCAACGCCGCCTCGGGCAGACCCACGACGTCAAGGCGGTGCCGTGGTGGCTGGCCGTTGAGGGTGCGTACTGGCGCAAACCGGAAGGCCCCGGCTCGAACTTGCGAGGGCGCCTGCATCATCCCGTCGTCCACGTGTCCTGGCACGACGCCAGTACCTATTGCGAATGGGCGGGCATGCGACTACCCACGGAGGCCGAGTGGGAATACGCGGCCCGGGGCGGCCTTGCCGGCAAGCGGTTCCCCTGGGGCGACGCGCTGCTCGACGGCGGCAAGCACCGCTGCAACATCTGGCAAGGGCGCTTTCCCGATTCGAACACCCTGGCTGACGGCCATTACGGCACGGCGCCCGCCGAGTCGTTCGCTGCGAACGGCTTCGGCCTTTACAACATGGCCGGCAACGTCTGGGAGTGGTGCGCGGACTGGTTTAGCCCGGACTGGCATCAGTCACATACGACCGCAAATCCCACCGGACCGCCAAGCGGCGAACTGGGCGGCGGCTCGAGGGTGTTGAAGGGCGGCTCCTACCTCTGCCACGACAGCTACTGCAACCGCTACCGGATCGCGGCACGCTACGCCAACACCCCGGACTCGACGACCGGCAACGCCGGGTTTCGTTGCGCGGCTTCATGACCAAGAAGCCGAACATCCTTCTGTTCTTCCCCGACCAGCATCGGGGCGACTGGACCGGCTATCGGGGCGGACCGGTCCGGACACCGAACCTCGACGCCTTGGCTGCGCGTGGCCAAGCGTTCACGAACGCCCTGACGCCCTCGCCGCTATGTTCGCCCGCCCGAGCATGCCTGGCGGCGGGCAAGGCCTATGACGCGCAAGCCGTGCGCCACAACCAGCACGACGTCGATCCGGCAGAGCCCAATGTCTACCAAGCCTTACGCAACGCGGGCTACGCGGTGTTCGGTTGCGGCAAGTTCGACCTGCTGAAAGGCGCCATGGATTGGGGCGAGGACGGTCGCCACGACGGCCGGTTGGACGATCTCGGCTTCACCGGCGGCATCGACAGTGCCGGCAAGCATGACTTCGTCACAGCGCACGACCGCGGACGCCCGGAACCGTTCCAAGCCTTCCTCAGCGAGCATGGTCTGCTTGACGCCCATCTCGACGACTACGCCGACCGGACAGGCGTCGGCAACGGCATGTACACCAATACCGAGCCAACGCCGCTGCCGGATTACGCCTACTGCGACAATTGGATTGCGGGCAATGGACTTGCCCTGCTTGACCAAGCCGGCGACCAACCGTGGTTCCTGCAGGTGAACTTCAACGGCCCGCACGAGCCGATGGACATCACGGCCGCCATGCACGAGCGCATGACGGGTCGCGAGTTCCCCGGGCCGCACGCCAGCACGCAATACACGCCGGACACCCATCAGGCCATCCGCGCCTGCTACGCGGCCATGATCGAGAACATCGACGATCACCTCGGGCGCTACGTGGACGCCCTGTCCAAGCGCGGCACGTTGGACGAGACGATCATCGTCTACGCGTCCGACCACGGCGAAATGCTCGGTGACCACGAGCGTTGGGGCAAGGTGGTGCCATACCAGCCGTCGGTGCACATCCCGCTCGTGATGGCCGGACCTGGCATCGACCCAAACGGCGCGTGCGACGACTGGGTGGACCTCGTTGACCTCGCGGTGACGCTTGCAGACTTCGCCGGTGCAGAGCGGCCCACGGGGAGCACGGGCCGCAACCTGACGGCGGACGGGTTCGATGGCCACAAGTCGACCGGGCTCGGAACCTGGCGGGCGGTCTTCCACGGCACCATGAAGTACGTGCACAACTTCTCCCCCGCTGCCGGCCGGGGTGTGGCTGGTTCCTTCAACACCGACCGCGATGCGCCTTGCATGCTCTTCGACTTGGCCGAGGATCCGTTGGAAAGCCGGGACATCGCCGCGTCACGCCCCGCAGTCGCACGCCGGATGCGCGACACCCTAATGGCGGAAATCGAGCCTCGGCGCGGGGGCTAACTCTCGTCGTCGGCACGTCTTTGGGTCGACAGCGCGGCGGCGATCAAGCCAGCGGGCGCGGCCACGATCCCCACCGAGAGCAGAAGAACAACCGAAGCGAACGCCTTCCCGCCCGCCGTCTCGGGATAGATGTCCCCGTAGCCCACCGTGGTCAGCGACACCACGGCCCACCAGAGGCAATCGCCGAACGTGGAGAAGTGCTCGGGCTGCGCCTCGTGCTCGAAGTAACGGATCCCGAACGCCGCCAGGCAGAGCACGGTCGCGGCCACGCCCGCCAAGAGCGCGAACTCCTCACGAACCGAGTGCAGCGCACGCCCGAGCCTAGCCGCCGCACCGCCGTAGCGGCCGATCTTCAACAGCGACACTAGGCGAAAGACGCGCAACGTCCGCAACACCAAGAGGTCGTGGCTGCCGCCGAGCACCAGCATGCCCGGCAGGCCGGCCAACAAATCCACGAAACCGAAGAAGCTGAACGCGTAGCGCCGGCCACCGAGGTAGAGCCGGGTGAGGTACTCGGCCGTGAAAAGGACCGACAGCGCCGTCTCGAAATGATCGAGATACGCCACCAGCGGCGATGCCGTATCGATCTCCGTGCTGAAAGCCAGGGAAACGACGGACAAGAGGATGAGCGGCGCGGACACCATGTCCAGTCGACGGACGATTTTCGCGCGGGAGTCGGTGGTTTCGGAGGCCGCCGGCCCCCTCGCCACCCACGGGCGACGACGCTCCCTCGGCATGCGACCTCCCCGGAATTGTCCTTTCCGCAGTGAGCCTACCACCGAGGTGCGACCGGTAGCGGGTTCCCCTGTCAACCGGGGAGCGAACTCATTTTTCCACGACCATACAATGACTTGATGCTTGTCGAACTCTGGGTTCCGATCACCATCGCGGCGGCGTTCCTGCAGAACCTGCGCTCCGCGCTGCAGAAACGCCTTCTCGTGCGGCTGTCCGTCAACGGCGCAACCTACTGCCGGTTCATCTACGCAGCACCGTTTGCACTCGCCTACCCGTTGCTGCTCACCTTGGGGCCGGAGACCACGTTGCCGACGCCCAACGCGCCTTTCGTCCTGTTCGCGGCGGCCGGCGGCGTGTCCCAAGCGGTCGGCACAGCACTCTTGGTGTACCTCTTTTCGCTACGGAACTTCGCGACCGGCGTCGCGTACTCAAAGACCGAGGTCGTGCAGACGGCCGTTTTCAGCCTCGTCATCCTCGGCGAAATGGTGACCACCATGGGGGCCGTCGCGATCACGGTCAGCCTAGTGGGCGTGGTGCTGATCTCGCTCGTGCGCGACACGTCGAGACCCGCGTGGACGGGCCGCGCGGCGCTCGTCGGACTCGCGAGCGGTGGCCTCCTGGGCTTGAGCGCGGTCTGCTACCGGGCCGGCGCTCTCGCGCTCACCGATGGCGGCGTGCTGATGCGCGCGGCTTTCACGCTCGCGGTCACCGTGACTCTGCAAACCGTCGGCATGGGCTTGTGGATTCGCGCCCGCGAGTCCGGCGAACTCGTGCGCGTGCTTCAGAACTGGCGCAGCGCCTGGCCCGTCGGGCTGGTGGGGATGCTCGGATCTGCCGGCTGGTTCACGGCGATGACGCTCGAGAACGCCGCCTACGTTCGGGCCGTCGGTCAGATCGAACTGGTTTTCGCGTTCGCGGCCTCGGTGCTGTTCTTCCGCGAGCGACCGACGCCGGCGGAGTCGCTCGGCATCGCATTGATCATGGTCGGTGTGGTCGTACTGGTATTGGCGTAAGCAGGCGCTAAGCCGTGCCCCAGTCCTTCCACCGATCCGGGTCGGCCCAACGCTGGCCGACGTCGATGAAGCCGCGAGGGCCCCGCTTGCCGTACTCGAAGGGGTCGCCGGTCGCTTCCATCCAACGGTGCAGGCGGGCCTCCATCTCTTCCACCGCACCTCGGGCCTCCGGTAGATCGACGATGTTGCGCGTCTCCAGCGGATCCTCCTCGCGATCGAATAGCCACGGTCCGCGCTCGTTGTCGAACCAACGGGCATAGGTGTAGCGCTCCGTTCGGACGCCACGCCAGCGCCCGACCCAGCCATGACGGTTCGGCCAGCCGTTGCCCATGTTCATGAGGTAGACCGACTCGTTGGCGCCCTGGGTCGAGTCGGTCTCGTCCGGGAGGGGTCCGCCGCACCACACCCCGGAAAGGTCTCTGCCCTGCAGACCGTCCGGCAGCGGCACGCCGCACGCGCCGAGGAGGCTCGGGACCATGTCGATCGCGCCCATGAAGGCGGTACTCCGGGAGCCGGGACTGATGGCGCCGGGCCAGCGGACCAGGAACGGGATATGTGCGGACTCATCGTACGGCGTCGCCTTCGAGGCACGCATCGAGTGGTGCATCCAGCCGTCCATGGGCTTGCCGTAGCCGTGGCTGGAGAGATGATCCCCGTGATCGGAGGAGTAGCAGACAACGGTGTCCTCGGCGAGACCTAAGCGCTCCAAGGCGTCGAGCAGCCGGCCCATCTGGGCATCGAGACCCGTACAGCAGGCGTAGTAGTCGGCGATTTCGCGTCGGGCGAAGTCAGCCATCTGGCGCGGCACGTTGGCAGGCAGGTCCACCTCGGCCGGGTCGTAGACCCCGTACTCATCCGGGTACTGCGGATACGGCCAGTGGGGCGGTCGCCAGGACACGAAGAGCGCGAACGGGTCGTCCTGCCGCTCCGCAGTGTGTTGCTCCAAGAAGCGAACGGCCAAATCCGTCTCGGCGGCTGGGGACCAACCTGGATGCAGCGTTGGACCACGTTCGTTCTCGAAGTAGCGCTGATCGAAATAGTTGCCGCCAACGCCTTCAACCGCGGCCAAGTAGTCCAGCCCGTAGCGATCCTCGGCCGGGTACGGTCCGACGCCTAGGTGCCAGACGCCGATGTGACCGGTGTGGTAGCCAGCAGACTGGAGTACCCCGGGAAGCGTGGGAATGTCCCGGAACGGCTCGTACTCGTTGTCGATGACGCCGTTGCGCCAGCCGTAGCGGCCGGTCAGCAGGATCGCTCGGAACGGCGAGCACAGCGGGTGGTTCGAGAACATGTTGTCGCAGACCAAACCCTCCGCCGCCATCCGATCGAGGTTCGGCGTGCGCACCACCGGGTTGCCGTTCGCCCCCAGTGCGCTGTAGCGCTGCTGGTCGGAGAAGACGAAAAGAAGGTTCATGTCGGGCTAGCGCACGCTCAATCCAGCCACGGCATGTCGACGGCCTCGTGGGGCCAGAGGAACTCGAACCCCGCCGCTTCCGCCGGCTTCTTGTCGAGGTCCTCGCGGTCGCCGATGTGAATGTAGACCGATGCGTCGAACTGGCTCTTGACGTCCGCCAGCATGTGTTTCGAGACGGCGAAATCGACGGGGATGCCATGGCGTTCCCACATCGCCCGCTGGGCGCTGATGGGCCGGTCCGAACAGCTCCCGACCAGGTAGCCTTGCGCCTTGACCTCACGTACCAGGTCCATGGTGAGGATGCCGGGCGGGTCGCCTTCGGTGAGCGTGCCGTCGATGTCAAAGCTGATCAGTTTCATGGGTCAGTCCGGTGAAGCGCTCCAAACGGTGAAGTGTCCGCCAAGGGGCATCGGGCCGCCCGAAACGGCGATTTCCGGTTTCACGCCGGTGACTTGCCGCGCGCCAGCCCGTTGCTGCAATTGCTGGATGCAGTCCGTGTGCATCCAGAAGCGGCTGCGCCCGCAGCCGACATTGCCGCCGCTCGGCAGGATGGGATTGGGGCCGGAGATGCTGATGTCGCCCTGGTAGAAATCGAGCGCCTCCCCGAACTTCATGCCGCGATAGCCCAGGCCCTCGATGTGGAACTGGTGGAACTGGGCGAAGCCGTCGTACATGTTCTCGAACGACAGGTCGTCCGCAGTGATGCCGGCGCCCTCGTAGATCTTGCGTGCCGTACGCGCCGTCTCCTCCTCGACCTCGTCGAGCGTCGGCGTGAGACTGCGCGGCCTGCCTCGGCTGCATGCGTGGTTGAGGATGTACACCGGCTTCTGATCCATGTCCCGCGCCCGTTCAGCCGTGGTGTAGAGATAGGCGGCGGAGACCATGATCGGCAGGTCGTTGTCGAAGAGGTTCGCCGGTTTGGCGATCCACCGGGCGGCCTTGTAGTCCTCCGGCGTGATCTGCTCCGGGCGATGCTCCGCCCAGTAGCCTTCCGGGAACTTGAGCCCGTTGTTGCGTGAGTTCTCGATGAACGGCGCCATCATGTCGTGCGTTTTGCCGTACTTGCGGCAGTACTCGGCGAACTGCAGGGCCGTGCCGTAGCACGCGGGCGTCCCCCAGAGTGCTCGAATCGCCGCAGAGCCTGGCAGGGCATCGCCGGCATTGGCGCCACCTTGGTAGTAGCGCCCCTCGTAGTTGTGCCAACTCTTGAGCACGAGGCACGTGTTGGCGAGCCCGTCGCCCACCGCCTGGGCGGCGACGCAAATGGCATTCGACATGCAGCCCGGACCGTACATCGTGAACTTCACGTTGGTGAGTTCGGGCATGTTCGCGAGGATCCACTCGGCGCTCAGCTTGGCCACGCCGTCAAGCGGATCGTCGGTCCTGTTGTACGCATTGAGGACGTCGGGCGGTACCGGCTTGCCGGGTGGCCAATACGCACCCGTGGTAGTGGTCGCATCGAGGACGAGGCCGTCGATCTCGGCGGGCGACACGCCGGCGTCGGCGATCGCCCGCCGCAACGCGATGAGGCTGATGGCGCCGACGGAGGTTTCCGGTTTGCCGTCCCAGCGGCGCGATGTCGGGGAGTGGCCGACGCCGACGGCGGCCACCTTGCCGCGGTGCTCCCATAAACCCACGCCCTCGTCGGGGCGATACATCGACGGGGGCGCGGTCGGCGTGTTCATCGGTCACCTCCCGCCACGACGCGCCATTCCGGCACCTTCTGGCCGTTTGCAGTTTCTTCGAAGACGACCTCAACCGCGGCATGCACCGGCACTTCGTCCACCGGTGTCCCGGGCAGGTGGGAGTACATCTGTATACCCGGGTCTTCCTCGAGCATGATCACCGCGACGTTAAACGGCTGGTCGTCCTGGAGCAGACGGATTGGGCAGTCGTGGACGACGCCGTAGTTGTAGATCGTGCCGCGCCCGCTCAACTCCTTCCACGTGAGCCCAACATCCGAGCCACATTTGTGGCAGCGCGGTGCCGGCGGATGTTGCAGGCGGTCACACACCGTGCAGTACTGGATCACCAGCCGCTCTTCGTTGGCGGCTTCCCAGAACGGGCGCGTCAGGTCGTCGGGCACAACGCCCTGCTTGGCCATGCCTCCCCCCTGAAAGACATCACGGCAAGCGCCGGATTGAACGCGTTGCGCGCGCCGAGGTCAACCGCCGACGCGTCCCCCACCGATCTTGGCGTCGGCACCAGTGAGCAGTCGGGCCACGTCCGCCGCGTACTTCACCTCGGCGTCGTCCTCCGGGGCGTAGCCCAGCACGTTGCGTGCCGACTCCAAGGACCAGAACGCCCGCGTATTGCCGGAAATACCGTAGACCACGAGCCAAGGCACGCCGTCGGCACGCTCGATGTCGGGCGTCTCGATAGCGCGGACGAACAGCTGCCGCAGGTCCCGCGGACTCAAGTGGGCGCCGAGGTCACGCTTGAAGTTGCTCAATCCCGTGCCGCCTGTGTGCTGCTCGGACAAGTCGCCTTCGTAGTGCGAGCCCGACACGTCGCGCGGTGCGCCGATGCGGATCTGCACGACTTCGAGCTTGCGGCCGAAGATGCCGCAGGCGTACGGAAAGCCGAGCAGTTCGTAGGACGCCTTGGCCCAGCCGTAGAAGTTGTCGGACAGGGGCAGTTCCTCCGGGAACACCATCTCCTTCTTGCGCTCGTGGATGAGCGCGTGCTCGTACCAGTCGGCAGCGTGGTTGGAACTCGCCATGACCACGCGTCGCACACCGGCCTCAAAGGCGGTGCGGTAGACGTTCCCCGCCATGCGCACGTTCTCGAGTTCCACGTCGAAGGCGTCAATGCCGCGTTCGCCACCGGTGCCGGAGCGCTTGTAGCCGAGGTGCACGACGGTATCGACGCCTTCGAAGAGAGGCGCATAGCGCGAACGGTCGAGGTCGATCAGGTCGACGACTTCGACGCCCGGTACCCGGTTGCCGCCACGATCCTCCGCACGCACGTCGAGCATGCGCAGGTCGTAACGGGCTGCCAGCTCGTCGCGCAGTTGCGAGGCGATGTAGCCGCTTGCACCGGTGAGTAGCACGGTCTTGGGCATAGGGTCTCCGACTCGAACTTAGGTGTACGGCATTATCGCAGCTTGCCGACGGCGGGCCTCGTACACGTATGTTGGTGGTCGCAAGTCACTGTATTCGCTATTCTTTCATCGCACTCAGGGAATCTGCGAGACCGGCCATGCGACCAGCGCGACACGACGTTGAACAGAATCAGCAAGCGGTCGACAGCGACGTCCGTGCCCACGAGACCGGTACATCCATCGTGCTCGATGACGCGGTCTACGAGTTCCCAGGCTGCCGGCGCGTGCGCATCGGTCGCGACGAGATTGCCGACTACGAAGGGCGCTACGAGTTCTGGGACGCAGGGACGGAGACCGCCCTGATGGTCTGCGAACCGACGAGCCCATACCACGAGCGCTCATCCGTCCGGTTGGCGCGGATGACAGACCGCATCGCCGCCGCGTCCGGCATCGACATCGAAGTCCTCGGCGCTTCCGATCTCCTGCTTCGCGACGGCGACGGCAATCGCCATCGGATCATGCAGGCGGACCAGATCGTCTACACGCGGCCCATCATGGCGCGCCCGCTCGGCCACGCCGTCGAGGTGGCAGCCGATGAGATCCCCGATGTCGTCCTCGAAGTCGACCTCACCACCGATGTGCGCCGCGGCAAGCTCAAGCTGTACGAGGCTTGGGGATTCCCGGAGGTCTGGGTCGAGGTCCCCGAGGAACGCGCACCAAGCCGACCGAAGCGGCGCTCCGGGCTCACGATCTACCGCCTCGGCGTGAACGGCTACCGCGAGATCGACAAGAGCGTCGCGTTCCCGACATGGATGGGTGCCGAGATTCACGTCGGCATGAACGAGTACCGGTTCGGGCAGCCGATCTCCGAGACTACCGCCACCGTGCTGCGGCGCGTCGGGCGGCTGATGGGCCTGGCGGCGGGGTCGGGACCGGAGAACGACCCGTTCTTGCGGGCCGAACGCGAAGAGAGTCGAGACGAGGGGCGGGCCGAGGGCCGCATGCAAGGCCAAGCCGAGGGTCTGGTCCAAGGACGTATGGAGGGCCGCATCCAGGGTCAAGCGGAGGGACGCACTCGGGGCCGCAGCGAAGGTCGTGTCGAGGTGTTGCGGGAGATCCTGCGCGCGGCCTTCGCGACCCGCGGCATTGCATTGTCGCCACAGTTCGACGACGGTCTTGCCCGGTGGGCTGAATGGCCCGCGCAGAAACTGCTGGACACGGCTCGCGTGTGCAGCCACGAGGAGGACTTCTGGGATCGATTGGATCCGGTGCGGTCGTGACGCGCTCTGTACTCCGAACTGAACCCTAGGCCAAGCCCGAATGCGGACGAGGACGTCCGCGCACCATGCCGGAACGCAGGCCCACCACGCTCTCGCGTGTCAAGCCGTAGCGGATCGCATTGCCCTCATGCAGTCCGTCGACCTCGCTTTCCACGTACGCAGCGACGGCACCGCGGTCGTTCGCCGGAATGCCCGCGTTAGCGGCCATGGCGAGCACATCGTCGTGCCGGAACATCCGCCAGTCGAGCACGCATCGGCGAACGGCCTGGCGGACGAAGTCGCGGTAGGTCAGCGCCGCCTTGTGCGGCGAGTCCATCTGGGCTCGCAAGGCGGTGTAGGTGCGCGCGGAAGCCAAGTAGCTGTCGAGATAGACCTGCTTGAGGAGACCGACCTCGTTCAGTTCGTACACGCCAAGCAGCCCATCGACGTATTCCCGGTCGTCCGTCGCCACGAAAGACAGCGGCGCGAGCCCCGCTTTGAGGAGCGGAACGTTGGCGGCGATCCGAGACGTGCGCTTGTTGACGTCGGCAAATGGCTGCAGGTACGGCAGGTGGACGAGCACGAAGAAGGACAACTCGAACGGATCCGCAATGGCGGCCGCTTTCCGCAGGAACACATCGAACTCCGCAGCAAGGTCGAACTCGTCCTCGATCGGCAGGTAGGTGGAACGGCCAATGCTGACCGGAAGGCGACGCAATCGCCCGCCAAGGCCCGGGTCGTACAACAAGCCGTTGGCGAGCAGTGCATGGAGATCGAAGAGTGTTCGCCGGTCGATGTCCGCGTCCTCAAGGTGATCCACGACGTATTGGATCGCGTCCTTGTGGTTCAAGATCATCAACGCCTCGGCTCGGTCCTTGCCATCGGCCTCCTCTCCGGCTTCGATCAGGCGCTCCGTTTCCAGGACTTCATACGTATTGCCCTCTAGACGGGACGAAGCCCAAGCGAGATCAACCAGCAGGCGCGTGAGAATCCGTTTCGCATAGGTTCCGGCCGGTAGCATCTCTGGCGGCGAGCCTGCGGCCACAAGCCGCGCGCGTTCGGCATCGTTGAGATAGGCGGTTCTGCCGGGGATATAGGCGTCGAGAAACTCGCGACGGTACCCGACGGGCTCGCGTTGATAGTAGGGCACCTCGAGGTGAGCACGGACTCGAATGACGTCGGCCAACCGATACCGAGTCGCGGGCCCGCGGCCCGCTACCGTCAGGGTTCCTTTCTCGACCAGCGTCCTGAGGGCACGCCAGACCGTGGCCTCGCTGTGATCGGGTGCAACGGCAGCGCGGATCTGGCCACGGGCAACCTCAGGGTTTAGCCGGACGAAGTCGAGGATTGCCTTTTCGGAGAGGGCCATGAAACGATTCGTGAACCGATCAACCTGTGGAAATTGCTGTGAAAAGGTCGACACAGCATGACATCGTTGCATCGATCCTGCAACGATCTCGGCATCTCCGCGCTCGTCGGCAGCGGTGAACGGCGCGCTAAGGTGCAACACCCGAACCCGGTCGTGATCACGCCCGAGGCCCGGTCGATGCGGCGCATGGTGTGACTTTCCGTGTCCGCGATGTAGAACGGCCGCCGCGTCCCACCGAGATGCCCTTCGGCCCCGCGAGATCGGTGGCCTTGGCGTTGCCACCGTCGCCGTACATGCTCGCAGAGTCCATTGGGAGATGATCCTAGTTAGCAACCTAACGCGATCAGTGCATTCAGAAACTCAGAATCAATTGTGACCGTCGGCGGGACGGGGCGCCTCTCGGCCTTGTGGAGCGCTTCGGTCGGGCGAAGTTGATACCAGCCAGGGTGGTTGCACGCTCGCAACAATCCGCGCTTTCACACGTTCGACTTCCCTTTGAGCACGGGTCAAGGTTCCCTGCCGGTACCGGTAGCTCCCACAGCGGCCGTTGTAGTCGGTCACGACAGCGTTGAACTGGTCGATCTGTGAATTCGACATCGGTAGTGGTCGCAGTACCTCAATCCGAATGTCCTCTCGGAGGCACCATCGAATCTGTCCAACCGAAAGCACATTGCTGTCTCCTAAGGGCGGTCGGGAGAAGTCCAAGTCGGAGAGCTGCGCACGCGACGTTGCTGAAGCAGCGTCTTTTGGTGACGAAGCAGGTTGTGAGTACGAAGGGACTGCGGCGGATTTGCCTTCGTCATCCTGCTCTACGTTGAGCAGCCCGATCAGTACGACTATCCCAACAACAAGCGCCCAGAACCATTTGGCCCCGGACGAGTTCCGTGTGGACGTCCGCGAGGCCCCGGATGAAACGACCTTTTGGTCTGATTTCGGCTGAGACGCGCGGTCGGGCGTCGGAGCTGTGGCCCGGCGGGTTGGATTGCGCTTCCCCTTTCTGTCGGCAGCCTTTCCTGCCTGATCTATCGGACCAGCCTGGTCGGCCACGGCCTCGTCTACGTCCGACACAAGGGAAGACAGCCCGGAGAATCCCATCTTGTCCTTGTCACGGTTCACCGAAATCCTCGCCAATTCACCCAATGCCCGCTAACTCGACCGTTCCAGCAAGTCACTCAGCCGGAGACTGGCGCTCTTCCAGAACATCCGCATTGCGGCCTCCAAGATGTGGACGTTGTCCATCTCCTGATACGGCAACACCACGGCAACCTTCCTTTCGTCCTTCTTCGCGATGTAGAACGTGCCAGCCCCGTTTCCAATGACCAAATCCGTCCATTTGCAGGGCGCACGCTCATTCGTCCCGAAGAACCTGCGCCGCTCCAACTCAACACC
The DNA here is from genome assembly GCA_965203685.1 of Candidatus Azotimanducaceae bacterium. Lineage (GTDB taxonomy): Bacteria > Pseudomonadota > Gammaproteobacteria > Pseudomonadales > Azotimanducaceae > VXYL01. Next base: position 407,796 of record OZ241908.1, on the reverse strand, counting down.
ATGATCGGTAACGACGGCCGTGCCAAACCGGTAGCGCTTCCCGGCGCGAAGCCCCTCGAGCATCTCTGTCAGAAGACGCGTACCCGCCGTCTTCCACAACCGGTCGACAAATTCCGAGTAGATGTCCTTCTTCCGGAGCTCGATGCTCGTGCCACTACGCTCGCCGCCAACAAAGATGTTGTAGGTCGTACCCCTCGGGATGCCATTCACCGAGTGTCTAGTGCCACCCCAACGAAGTCGCGTGATTTCGTTCAGCGGAATCTTCGCCTTCCTCCATTGCACGCCGTCGGGTGAGATTCGCAGCTTGTCTTTGAATACCACTCCAATGTCGGCTTCGTAGGTGATCTCTCTCTTCCACGAGTCGGCCCGCGCTTCCATTTCCGCAAGGAACTGCGTTCGGCGCTCGGCGATTTCGTCGAGTGCGGAGGCGTCCTGTTGAGACTGTTCCACAATCCGATCAATCTCTGCAAAGACCTCCTGCTGAAGTGCCGTCAGTCGTTTCGAGACATCGAGGAGGCCATGCTCGTTGAGCATGTCCACCGCCAGGCCTCTTATCTCGCTGGCTACATCATGACTCAAGCTGTGACCGGTGCCGCGACTGTGCGCGCTCACCTGAATCGGTTGGGCCACCCGATCCCAGTTCTTGACGACCATTTCGAGCTGCGTAACGAGGCGGTCAATTTGACCGTGGTCTTCACGCTTGACGGCGTTACGTACACCTTGCACAAGAACGGTGATGTTCTTCGTCTCAGCCTCAAGAAACCCCTGCGCTTCGACCTCGAAACTGTCTACTAGGTCGTCTATCAGAATCGGCGCCTGCCGGTCACCGCCATCAGTCGCCTCCTCGACCGTTGTCGTCACCACCTCAACAAGCGAAGGAGCAGCCAGCTTGTCGAGACCCTTCTTAATTGCTTGTCTGTAGTACTGACGCCGTGCCTGAAGTTCGACATCCACGACTTGCGCGTCCGCTATGGCTGGAAATCCAGCCACCGCCCGCTCCTCGTTCAACGATGCCACGGTCTGATCGGCTACGACTTCGTCGTGCACGTGAGCGAGTTCAACAATCCACAGGGCCACTTCGCGCTGCGGTAACTGCTCGACGACCCGTACCAGTCCGTCCGCGAGCAGATTCGCCCGAGCGAGGCTCGGCAGGTTTCCCAGATGTCGCACCTTGGCAGGCTCCAGTTCCAGCGTTGAGATAGCCTCCGATATGCGTCTTGGCCCTAGCCCTGGTAGCCACCCGATCTCGGCTGCGAGGCGGCGCCTAGGATTTGTCAAGACCGCTGCTGCGTCGCGTACGCCCGCCTCGTCAGAGGCTAGACTCTTCTCTTCCGCCAAGTCCATGATCTGGCGCCTGCCATCCCGCATGGTAGCGCCAAGCGTGAAGAACGGATTGTCAGTCAATTCCACGGTGGAACCTAACCAAAGCCGATGCGTCGTTCCGGCTCGGTTGGTGGGAGGCTCCCTAGCGCCTGCCGTAGCGACTCATCATCCAGAGCACTTTTTCCAGCGCGCGCCGCCAGCCGAGCTGCCTCACGAACAACAAAAGCGGCATCCGACAACGCTCTACCCGCCAAAGACTTGGCGACGTCGTCGTAATCAATCTCACCCTCAACCGGCACCCGGGCCAACAGTGACTCGACAAGGTCGAAAACCTCTGGGCCGGAAGGCATCTCGACTTCTATGACGTGGTCGAAGCGCCCACGCCGAAGGATCGCCGAGTCAATCATCTCGAGCCGGTTCGTCATACCGATTACCAATACATGGTTCTTGTTCGCTTCCGGAATTCGACGCAGGAATTCCGCGACCTCTTCAACGTGATGCAAACCGGTCGACTCATGGATCTGACGATCTGATAGGTACGATTCCATCTCGTCGATGACAACCATTGACGGCGCCGAGTCCATCGCCTTGTTGAAGATCTCGCTGACTTTCCTGCTAGTCTCGTGAATGTATGGACTGCCTACACTATTGGAGTCGACATGGAAGATCGGCCAATCTAAGTACTCAACCAGCCGTTCCACGGCGAACGTCTTCCCGCAACCCGGTGGCCCGTGTAGGACGATGGCAGTCGGAAAGTCGATCCCGAGCGCCTTGTACCGTTCTGTGTTCTCGATGATGTCGATGACATGTTCGTTGAAGAAGCCTTCTAGGATTGGGCGTCCCGACAAACGGAACCGACGCGGATGAATAGTCCCGCGCGGCTCGTTGTCCGGAGCAGGCCGTCGAGGCGCAACCACGGACCGAGTCGGCTGACGTTCCTGTCGATGGGTCTTTCGCCTGGTTCTCGCAACGCGTGAGTCGTGCGGGACATCGAACCCGGCGGCTTCAACCAAGTCCGCCACGTCTTGCTCCCCGAGCCATCCGAGAAGGCCCGAAAGACGGCGGAACGACGTTGCCGGGATGGTCACTCCACCAGTCAGCCAGCGCCCGACGATTTCTTCGTCGGTACTAGCTTCGGACACCGTCCAAGTTGGAAGCAGCCTTGAGTAGCGCTCAACGTATATCGCGTCGTGGAGCGGTACGTCTGCGACGATCCTTCTCGTTTCTCTCACACTGAGCGCGAATCCGAGTCCGTCTGCCTTCGTCTCCAGCGAACCACTCTCGGCAATCGGCTCAAGTCTGTGTCCGGACCCAGAAGTTGCCGCTCGGTACTCCTCCTTGCCGAATCGAAACGAGGCCAGCACAGTGTCTGGGAGAAGGTTCAGTTCGACCCATCGGATCGCAAGGCTGTCACGAGCGATCAGGATGGAGCTGTCCTTGTCCAGTCGGTAGATCTGCCAGCGCGGACCGCTGTACAACAACCCGCCGAGCGTGGACCCGTCAGGCAACTGATGCTTTGCGGGGAACCAACGCTCCTTCGTCATGGGCTACCCTCGAATGATGTTCGTCATATCGAGCACGTCGGCATCTGACCCCGTATCTATCTGGATCTGCCAAAGCTGCCCGACGACTTGCCGCAACCCATCGATGTCATCTTCCTCAAGAGCGCTCATGCCCATCACCACCAGTTCCTTGAACCGAGCCGGATCCGAGAAGTGGTGCGGCGCCGATGCCATCCAACGGAATCTCTCGACGACAAACCAGTCCTGCCGCCACAAAATCTCGAAGCTCTTCCCCTTGAGCTCGTTCAGGTGACTCTCAAAGTCCCTATCGCTCCTGTCCATCGCACGTTGTGCCGTTCGAGCAAGGTTGTCGAATGCCGTTTTCTCGCTTGGACGCGCCAGCTGGCGAATGTGCTCGTCGAAAAACTCGACCGCGCGATCCAACTCAATCTGCCTGATCCCTTTCAGGTTCTCCTTACGAACCTGAGCCAACAGTCGGCGTGCCTCTAGCACGCCGTCCATGGCTTCCTGGCTACGCTCGGTATCTAGTTCATCCGGGTCGAGCTGGGAGGACGCGGTGAGCTTCCTCCGTGCCTGTTCAAGCTTCGGGTCGTCCACGACGCCATCAAACTCCTCGAGACGCTGAAGGGTCCGCTCGCCTTCCTCTGATACCCGCGCCGATTCCTTGCTGAAGTCGATTTGGCCCTCTTGTGGTGAGTAGAAGTTTCTCCCGGAATGGAACGTCCCACCAACGCTCGGAACGGACACTGCCAGTACGATATTCCCGGAGTCGAGCATCTCAAAGTCGCACTGGAGATCTGCACCCGCCGGAATCACTCCGTCATCGAAATCGTTACCGGTGATCTTGAGAAGCCCAATGAACCGGTTGTCAGAAGGCTCGTCGCTTTCACCTTCCATCAGCTTGAAATTCAGTGAACCTGTGCTACCAGTCTTCAAGGATTCGCCAGCTTTGAAGACCCGCATACCTTTCTTCGGCAGCTGATCGCCGCGACGTATAAGCCAGTCGATGGTCGGGGAGCCCCCCAATCTCTCGAGCACCTCAATCCCAACCGAGTGAGATGCCGGTATCGCGTCAACCGTCGCTGCAGTCCGCGTAATCTCGATCCTGTCCTGCGGGAGCGCCAACGGGTGCCCTGCTGTGTCGAACAGGAACACTTTGAAGGTGTTCTCGCCGTTCTTTGAGAGCGACACGGCGACCGCCGCACCATCTTTCACGGGAATCCGACCTGAAGTCCAGCCAGTATCTAGGCTGTCCACCTGAAACTCGGCCCCTGACAGGACCTCTCCGCCCACTTGAACGACTATCTTGGCTCGCGTGTCTGGCGTGCGGGCCGTATAGTTGAACGTTAGGTCGGCCGTGCCCGTCGACGCGAGCCGTCCGCGGTGGCTCTTCCGGCCACGGGTTTCAGAACGCCATTCGATTGACTCTGCGAAGAGCGCAGCTCCCTCAGCGACGGCGGTCATTGGATTCACCTCCGCGCTCGCAGGTATCCCAAGTTCGAACGAAACCTTGTCACGCAACGGCTTGTAGTTGGTGGGTCCGCCAACAAACACGATACGCTCCACGTCCTGTGGAGTCAGACCCGCGTCTACCAGCGTCTCCCGCGCTTTTTCAATCGACTCCTTCACCCTTTCTTTGATCAAGTCATCCAATACGCTCCGAGCAACCGCGATGTCGACGTAGACCTCCCGTCCGCCTTGGTCCCGAACACGGGCCTCGGTCTCGGACAGACTGATGATTACCTCCTCTCGCGCGGAAAGTTCGATCTTTGCCCGTTCAGCCGCCCATGCCGCCAGTCGCAGCAGCGACTTGTAGCCGGGATCTGATGCGAGATCTTCCGGGAGATCGAATCTCTCGAACAACCAGGGTTTGACAACGTTGTCGACGAGCACGCGATCGAAGTCCCGACCACCGCACATTGCGATACCCCCGTGCGCGAGCAAGTTGATCCTGCCGCTTAGACTCTCCGCCAACGCAATGTCAAGAGTACCCCCACCAAGGTCATAGACTACGAAGATGCCGTCCGCGTTGCGTGCCTTCATCACGCTCATGACTGCCGCCACCGGCTCCTGCATCAGCGCAACGCGGCCAATGCCTGCGAGCTCCGCGGCCTGCGTCGTCGCGTTCTTCTGCATCTGGTTGAATGCTGCCGGCACCGTGATTACGGTTCCTGCATCGTCATCATTCCGAAGTTCCTCTGGTAGATAGCCAAACAAAACACGAAGGATTTCAGATGAGCACTCCTCAGGGCTCATCGTGACATCCACGGCGGACAGTTCGATCGGCGTACTCGTCCCCATGAGCCTCTTGAAGAGCGTGGCTGCGTTGTCCGGGCTGTGTGGCGCCGTGTCGTACGCGCGCTTGCCGACGTACTTGTTGCCGCGCCGGTCGATATAGATCGCCGACGGTGTCACATCATTCTGTTCCGGGCTCTTCCAGATGCGAGTCTCCTCACCGTCGTATGAGCAGATTGCGCTGTTGGTGGTGCCTAGGTCGATGCCAACGAAGTTCTTCATGCTCCCACCTTCCTAAGCGTGACGGACCCGGTTCTAACCACCCCCTCGGGTCCCATGACTATTGGTTCAAGCATCTGATCCACAACCAAGGTATCGTCCGATCCAAACTCCTCGATATTCAGTGGCGTCGCCGCCATTCCCGGGTCATACGCATGCCCCTCAACGTTCACGATCCGCATCCCGGCATCCGTGAGTGAGTCTTCGACCCTTCTCTGGAACCACCGGAACTGCCCCCGATACCGACCCTGTTCCCCAGCGTCCAGTTTCAGCAACAGTCGATCAAACAGCCTACCGAAGCGCCACGATTCGACGGCAACCTCCAAAAGCGATTTCGTGAGCACCTCGCTACCAGGTGTCTCGATTGGTTCTGACATCCTCACTCTCTTTCGGACCCCGAGCCTACGGACCTCAACCATCCTCGGTCGCGGACCACTGATCCTTGTCAGACACTAGGTCGCCGCCACTTCCGCTGGCTGGTTCGATGCCACCTCACCAACGCCGCATAGGCGATGTGGCCGGGCGGATTCCACTTCGGTGCCCTCCAGCGAGCACGCCGGACCCACTCCGGTCGAACCGTTGGCCCTAGCCTGCCACGGAACGCTGCAGAGCGCACCCCCCACTACGTGAAGATATCGTTAACTATTTGGGATTTTACGTGTAGTTCTCGAAAGTCCCCCTTGCCGGAGGTTACTCCGTGCACGATCGAGACGCGCCCAAGCGGTGCCCAAAAGCGGACGGGACGTCCGCGCACCATGTCGGGTCGGCTAGAGCGCCCGAACCCGGTGGTTGTCCGTATCGCCGATGAACAGTCGCCCGTCCGACGCGACGAACACCCCGTGCGGGCGGGCGAGCCCACAGGCGAGCGGGTCGCCGTCCGCGCCGTCGAAGCGTTTGCCGTTGCCGACGACGGTCGTGATCACGCCGGAGCCCCGGTCGATGCGGCGGATCGTGTGGCTCTCGGTGTCCGCGATGTAAACGCCCGAGGCGTCCACCGAGATGCCCTTCGGCCCGGCGAGATCGGCGGCCTTGGCATCACCGCCGTCACCGGAGTAGCCCGGCTTGCCGGTGCCGGCGACGTGGTGGATGGTGCGGTCTCGCATATCGATCCGGTAGACCGCGTTGCCTTCGCGCAACGTGAGAAACAGGTCGCCGTCTACATCGAACGCCAGCGTACGCGGGCCGTTGAGCGGCGTCGCGAGAATGCCGGCGCCGTCAACTGTAGGTGCAGCTTCGCCCGTGCCGGCGAACGTCTCGATGACGCCTGTCGCCGCGTCGATCCGGCGCAGCCGGTGGTTGCCGATATCGGCGACGAAGATCGCACCATCGGGCGCGATTTCGATGCTGTGCGGCTGCCTGAAGAGCGCCTGCTTTGCTGGCCCGCCGTCGCCGCCGAAACCCGCCTCGCCCGTGCCGGCAACAGTGTCGATGGTGCCCGTCGCCGCGTCGACGCGGCGGATCGCATGGCCGACCATGTCGACGATGCACAGGTTGCCGGCGGCGTCGAAACGCACCTCGTAGGGTTCGTGCATCGTCGCCTCGCGGGCGCGGCCGCCATCGCCATCGCTACCCGCCTCGCCGTTACCCGCGAGGACCTTGAGCCGTCGCGAGACGAGATCCACGTGGCAGACGCGGTGATTGCCGAGGTCGCAGAAGACAAGGCCGTCGTCGGGGCCGAGAACGACGCCGAACGGTTCGGCGATCGGTGCGTCCGTTCCGGCCGACCCTTCTTCGGCACGTCCCGCGACGCCGTTGCCGACTACGGTCTCGATGATCGTCATCAGCCGTTCAGCCAGCGTAGCGAGTCCGCGAAGATGGCACCGCCGTGATTCAGGCTGTGCCCGCCTTCGCCAAACACGAACCTCGACTCATAGCCCGCGTATTCGAGCGCCGCGGCCATCATCCTGTTGGCGAGCGGCCAGTTGCCGATGATGATGTTGGCGTCCTTGGCCCCGCTCGTGAGCATGGCGCGGATCGGCTTGCGTGGCGTCGACTTTACGAGGTACGGGAAGTTGTGGCCGCCGCGGATGTTGACGAACGAACCACAGTGGCTGAGGACGCGTCCGAAGCACGTCGGGTCGTGCCAGGCGGCGTTGAAAGCGCAGATTCCGCCGCTCGAGATGCCCACGATCATTCGCCGTGCCGGGTCGGAGGCAAGCTTCGTCCCGATCTCCCGCTCGACGAACGGCAGCAGTTCGGACCTCGCGAACCGCGCGTAATCGTCGGTGAGACTGTCGTACTCGAAACTGCGCTGAGGATTCGGCGCGGCAGGATCGGCGTCCGCCGCACGCCCCGGCATGACGAACACGCCCACGGTGGGCGGAATCTCGCCAGCGTGGATCAGGCTGTCGAGCACGAGCGGGGCTCGTACCGGACCGGTCACGTCGGCATAGGCCTGGCCGTCGTTGAACACGATCACGTTCGGCTCATCGGTGTTCGCGATTTGGCGCGGGATGTAGATCGAGACATCGCGGACCGTCCCCGGGAAGATCTCCGTTTGGTCCCAGCCGGGGAACTGGCGCAACTCACCACGCGGTACGTCATCGCCCGGGAACGCTTCCTCGCAGGGGTTGTACTGCGCATCCTCCGGCACGTTCAGCGCATCCAGGATCTCCATGTTGCTGCGCCCGTTGACCTCCGCGTCGAACGGGTTGTCAGTGAACGGGCGATCCAACCCCAAGCGCCGGTAGGTCTCGACCTCCATCGCGGACGCGCAGCCAGCGAACAGCCCGGATGCGATGACGAAGCGCCGCCTCGATAGCCCTAAACTCATGCGTCCTCCCGCATCGTTGGGTCATCTTGGTAGGCGGCCTCACGGATACGCGCCCACGACGCACCCCGGAGATGAGGCTGTAAGCCGCGTCCACCAACCGATGCATCCCGCAGCAAGGTGAACCTCTTGCGCCTGCCCCGGATCCGCCAGAACGTCGCAACACGTTTGAACACCGTCAATACCCCGACCCCATCGACCAAGCGACCTTACCGTGTCCAATCTGTTGGCGAAACCGCGCCACCGCCACGCACGCTGCAATGCGATACGATCACCAATCCAGACGGTCAATGCCCAGGGGTCAAGCCGATGGCAGAGCCAGCAACAGTATTGGACCAAGCCGATCTCGGCTGCGATGCTGCGGATCTCGATGTGCGCCCACTGAGCGGCGCCATGGGCGCGGAAGTGCGCGGCATCGACGTCGCGTCGTTGGACGATGACGGCTTCGCGACCGTACATGCGCTGCTGATGCAGTACAGCGCCATCGCACTGCATGGCCAGGAGCACCTCACGGACGACGAGTTGCGTGCCTTCGGCCTGCGCTGGGGCAAGCTCGACATCCACGGCTATTCGCCCACCGTACCCGGGTACGACGACGTGCTGAGGATCCGCTCCGATCCCGAGCACCCGGGCACCGCCGAGGGATGGCACTCGGACGTGAGCTGGAAGGTGATTCCGCCAAAGATCTCCATGCTGCATGCGCGCAAGGTCCCGTCGGTCGGCGGCGACACGCTGTTCTGTTCCCAGTACCGCGCCTACGAGGACCTGTCGGACGGCATGAAGGCATTCCTCGAGCCGTTGGACGCCGAACACGACGGGCGCAACTTCAACATCGAGGAGATCCGGCGGCCCGCGACCCACCCGGTGGTCATTCGCCACCCGGAGACCGGCCGCAAGGCGCTCTACGTCAACCAGGGATTCACGCGGCGCATCGCCGGGCTGCCGCGCGGCGAGAGCAATGCCATCCTGGGCTTCCTCGCCGAGCACTGCACGCGCACGCGCTACCAGGCGCGGGTGCGCTACGAGCCTGGGACCCTATCGATCTGGGACAACCGTTGCGTCCAGCACTCGGCGGTGCCGGATTTCGGCAACGAAGTGCGCGAACTGCACCGTGTCGCGGTGCTCTGCGACGAGCGGCCGTCCAGGTAGGCCGCTTTAGGGCAACTCGAGCCAGTACGCGGCGAGGACGTTGAACAGAACGTGCACCGCGATGCAGCTCTCGATACCGTGCTTCCTGAACAGCCAGCCGAGCGCGATGCCGACCGGGAAAATCTGCAGGAACTTGACCCAGTCGGGGTCCAGGGTACCGGCGTGGCCGAGCGTCCAGATGGCCGAGGTTGCGACAATCGCCAGCCAGTACCGGCGACCCCACCAGTTGCACGCCGTCGCTAGGAAGTTCTGGATGCCAAGCCGAAACACTAACTCCTCGCCGATCGCCACCAGGCCGACCAAACCCACGCCGATGGGGGTCAGGTCCGCAGTGTGATCGACGCCATCCAACCCCCAGGCACGAAGGAGGAACTCAGACGGCTGGGGTGAGAACGCCGTGAGAAGCAGTTGCGTGTAGCCTACCCAACACGCGACAAAGACCCCGATCAGTGCCAAGCGCGCTGACAGTCCCTCCCGTGGCACCTCCGGTTGGGGCAAGGCACGTCCTAGCGGCGATGCGAACGGCCTCCAACCCGCAAGCACGCAACAATACGCGCCGACTGCGGTAAAGGTCAGCACGCGCACGAAGTCGACGGCGAAACCCCAGGCAACAGCGAGCGGCGAGACGTCCGGCCCCGCCTCCAGAGCAATCCCGACAATCCCAAGCGACACGTACGCCGCCGCCATGTAGAGCGCCACCCTCGTGAACGCCTTGATCTTTTCGCGCCACGAGAACCAGCGCACCACGATCGCCGCCAGCAACGCGAGCATGGTCAGCCCATAGACAAGTGCTACGGTGGTTAACACTGCGTCGGGCGCGGTGGCCGAACCACTCGGCGGTTCAGGGCAGCGTGGCGCCTCCGTCGATGTCGATGCGCCCGCCGGTCATGTAATCGTTCTGCAGCGTAAACAGGATGGCGGCGGCGCACTCGTCCGCCGTGCCCGCCCGCTTGATCAGCATGTCGCGCGTGGCGCCAACGAGGAACTGCTGGCGAGCGTCGCCCTCGACGGCGAACATAGGCGTGTCGATGATGCCTGGCGAAACGACGTTGATGCGGCGTGGGGCGATCTCCGGGGCCAACGCCCTGACAAAGCCCTCCACGGCGTTGCCGACCGTCGAGATGGCGAGCGAACCCGGCCTCGCCTTGCGGGCGGGGTAGCCGCTCACCAGGGTGATTGCGCCGTCCTCGGCCAAGTGCTCGGTACCGAGCCTGACGCTGTTGGTGTAGCCCCAGAGCTTCCGGAACGAGCCCTGGAAGCCATCGAGGTCCATGGAAAGGAACGGCCCCGACGCACGCTCGCCCCCTGTCGCGGCGTTCACGAGGATGTCGAAACCGTGGTGTTCTTCGAACATCGCCGTCAGCGCACCGCGGTCGAGGACGTCAATCGTGCGGAATGTGACGGCATCCCCCGTCACGGCCTTCGCCTTTTCAACGTTGGCCGGCGATCGGCTGCCGGCGGTCACCGTGACGCCGGCGGCCTCGAGTTGGCGCGTCGTGGCAAGACCGATGCCCGACGTGCCGCCGAGGACAATCGCGCGTTTGCCCGCTAGGTCCATGTTCTCTCCTTTAACTGGTTTATACCGCCGCCGCCTCGACGACGGGCGTCTCGCCCGCATCGACGATCAGTTGCTTGACCTCCTCGAGCACGGCGTCGAGTTCGGACATGTCGGTACCGCGGAGTACGAGCGTCGTACCGTAGCGATCAGCGCGCATGAACGGGTAGCTGCCGATGTCGATTCCGGGATGCTTGTCCTGGATGGCCGTCAGTCCCGTCGCCACCTGGCTCTCGCCAAGGTAAGCGGTGACGGAGCGCGAGCGGACCACCGCGCCGCCCTCGAAAACGATGGTGGACAGCATAGCGCGCATGACCGACGGGATCCCGGCCATGACGTAGACGTTGCCCATTTGGAATCCCTGCGGCCCCCCGGTCGGGTTGTCGATCAACGTCGCTCCCTCGGGCACTCTTGCCATGAGCAGTCGGGATGCCATGACCTCCGGCGGTGCTGGACGACCGCGGATACGCACGGCGATCTCCTCGCTCATCACCAGGGGGACGCCGAACGCCTTGGCGATGCAGTCCGCCGTGATGTCGTCGTGCGTGGGGCCAATGCCACCGGTGGTCAAGACATAGTCGAAGGCGGCGCGGACCTCGTTGACGGTATCGACGATGACGTCCTCGACGTCGGGGATGACCCGGGCCTCGCGCACACGCACGCCGGACTCGCCGAGCACGGTCGCCATGTGGTTCAGGTTGGCGTCCTGGGTGCGTCCCGACAGGATCTCGTTGCCGATGATCAGCACACAGGCGGTGTAGATGCGTTCAGCCATGCCTCAAGTCTGTCCCCCGGGAAGCGGCGATGCTATCAGTTCCTCGGCGTCGAACGCCGCGAACGAGATTCGCGTGTAGCGGTCGCGCTCGAAGAGGATGCCGACCCTCCCGTCCGGCAAGACAGCCATCGAGGAGTACGCCGCGGAGCCGGCATAGACCACCTTGGCCCGGTGCCAAGTGGCGCCGTCGTCGGCACTTGAGCGTACGGTCAGGCACGCGCGTGTCGTCTCGGAATCGGGATTCGAGAACAGGAGGTGGCCGGTTGGACCGGCATCGCGGCGGACCATGCTGCCCTGGCAGACCGGCTCGACGAGCGCGTCGTGCAGTTTCGGCGCAGACCAGGTCGCGCCACCGTCCCGGCTCACCGAAAGCGCGCGCCGGTTGCGGCCGGCGTAGGAGCGCATGTTGAGCAGCAGCGAGCCGTCGGCAAGTTCGGCGATCGTGGACTCGTTGGTCGCTGGGCCGGCAACGCCTCCCAAGAACCACGACTCGCCGGCGTCGTCCGAACAGATGACGTGAGCGCGGTAGAAGTGTCCCTCGCCCGTAGGATCCGAGTGGTTCGCCGGAACCACGATGCGGCCCTTGTGTTCGCCCCGGACAACCTGGATGGCATTGCCCGGACCGGTGGCGTACCAGCCCCACTGGGGTCGTCGGAGTTCCGGCAGTTCACGCGCCGGCGCCCAGGTGAGGCCATCGTCGTCGCTCGTGGTGACGTACGCCCGGCGCGGTTCGATGCTACGGCGCGCGATGATGTCGCGCTCGAGATCCGCACCGTGATTCCAGGTCATCGGCAGGACAACGCGACCGGTCTCGGCATCTACGACGGGCGCCGGATTGCCGCACGTGTTTTTGCCGTCGTCCCAGACCGTCGTTGGCGCACCCCAGGAGCGCCCCGCATCGGTACTGCGCCGGACGACGAGGTCGATGTCGCCCGCGTCGCCCGGGCCATCCTGTCGGGCCTCGGCAAACGCGAGCAACGTCCCGTTTCGGGTTACCGTGAGCGCCGGAATCCGGTAGGTGTGAACGCCCTCCCCACCGGCCGCGTAGACGTCGACTAGAGCCATCAACCGCCGCGAAACACCGGTCTGCGCTTCTCCGCGAAGGCGCGGCGGCCCTCGCGATAGTCGTCGGACTCGAAACACGCGTCCACCATCGCCTGCACGTTGGCAAGATCATCCGCCGATGCGCCGGCCTCCCAGGCGTCGACCGCTGCTTTCGCCGCCCGAACGGTGAGCGGCGCATTCGCCGCGACGCGTTGCGCGTACTCGGTCACTCGCCCCGCAATCTCGTCGCGCGGGACGATGAAGTTGATGAGGCCGATCGCGAGCGCTTCGTCGGCATCGAGAAACCGGGCTGAGATCAGGATGTCACGCGCCTGTGAAGGTCCGACCACGCGTGCAAGCTTCGCGAGACCGCCGTATTGATAGCCAAGACCGAGTTTCGCCGCGGGTATGCCAAAAGTGGAATCCGGCGTCGCGAAACGAACGTCCGCGTTCAGCGCCGTCGCCAAGCCGCCGCCGATGCAGTAGCCGGTGATCTCGGCGATCAGCGGCTTGCGGAACGTGGCGAGCGCTTGGCCCCCGCGTGCCGAAGTGCGGCCGTACTCGCGGCGCTGCTCGGCATTGGAGCGCTTGGAGTCGAACTCGCTGATATCGGCGCCGGAGACGAACGACTTGCCGCCAGCACCGGACATCACCGCCACGCGTACGTGGTCGTCGGCCTCGAAGTGCTCGAGAATGTCGGCGACGCCTTGCCACATGTCGAGCGACAGAGCGTTGCGCTTGGCGGGATTGTTGAACACCATGCGGCCGATGCCGTGTTCGTCCACTTCGGCGAGCATGCGCTCGGTCGATATCTCGATCTTCATGTCTTGGACTCCTCGATCTTGCGCGCTCGCTCAAGCACGGCCCGCGCGCGGTTCAGGTGTGGCGCATCCACCATCGCCCCGTTGAAGGCAAACGCCATGCGACCCTCCGCCTGCGCCTCTTCGAACGCCTCGGTCAATGCCCTGGCCTCGGCGACCTGCTCGGGCGATGGCGCGAAAGCGGCGTTGATCGGGTCGATCTGGTCCGGATGGATGGACATTTTGCCGGTGAACCCCATCGCCGCACCCTGCGCGCAGTCGGCACGGAATCCTTCGTGGTCGCGAAAGTTCGCGTAAACCGTGTCGACGGGCTGGACGTCCGCCGCAACGGCGCTCAACAGAGTCGTCACCCGGGCGTGCTGGTACGACGGCAGGTATTGGTCGTCATCGTCGCGGTTGCGCGACGCGCCCAAGGCTACCGCCAAGTCCTCGGCCCCCCAAGTCATGGCCACCACGCGCGGACACCTGGCCAAGGCCGGTATGTTCAACACACCTCGCGGGGTCTCGCCAGCGATGGGGACTAGGCCGACTTGCCCCGGCGGGTGCCCGTACTCGCGTTCCAGGCGGCCGACCTCCTCGTCGATCAGGTTGACGCCCTCCAGCGTTTCCGGCTTGGGCACGACGTAGAGATCCGGTGGCGACCCCATCGTCGCCACCAAGTCCGCATACCCCCATGGCGTGTCCAGCGGATTGATGCGCACGGCCGTTTCTTTCGTACCGAAGTCCACGTCGCTAAGCCACTCGGCGACGATGTCGCGCACTTCGGCCTTGCGGGCCGGCGTCACCGCATCCTCAAGATCGAGGATCAGGCAGTCCGCGTTCGTTTCGAGCGACTTGGCGAGCATTTTCTCGTTGCCGCCGGGGACGAAATGCATAGACCGCCGCAGGCCGGTCATGTAGCCGCCTCGGCAGCGGCTTGGCGGCGCATCATCATCGCCCCGCGTTGGCATGAGCACACGACCTCGCCACGCTGGTTCGTGCCGATGTGCTCGAACGTGACGATCCCGCGGTCAGGCTTGCTACGGCTCTCGCGCCGATCGGCGACGGTGGAGGTGACGCGAATGGTGTCGCCGATGAATACCGGGTTGGGGAAGACCGTCTTGTCGAAGCCGAGATTGCCGAGGGTGGTACCAAGGGTCGTGTCGCCGACGGACAAGCCGACCACGAGGCCTAGCGTGAAGATGCTATTGACGAGGATCTGTCCGTGGATGCTCTGCTTCGCGAACTCGGCATCGAGGTGCAGCGGCTGCGGATTCAGCGTCAGCGTCGTGAACAACAGGTTGTCAGTCTCGGTCACCGTGCGCCCGGGCTCGTGCGCGAACGTGCGCCCAACCACCAGATCCTCGAAGTAAAGCCCGGCCATGAATCGTCCCTCCAAAACGCCATGCTAACCTTATCGACATGGACTTCGAAACGAACGACGAACACCAACTCATCCGCGACGCCATCGGCAAGGTTTGCGGGCAGTTCACCGACGAGTACTGGTCGGACTGCGACCGCGAGCACCGCTTTCCGTGGGACTTCTACAACGCGCTCGCCAAGGACGGCTGGATCGGAATCGCCATCCCCGAAGCCTATGGCGGCAGCGGCCGGGGGATTACCGAGGCCTCCATCCTCCTCGAGGAAGTGGCTGCTTCCGGGGCCGCGATGAACGGTGCGAGCAGCGTCCACCTGTCCATTTTCGGGATGCATCCCGTGGTGCGGCACGGCTCCGAGGAGATGAAACAGAAGTACCTCCCCCGGGTTGCCGCCGGCGATCTGCATGTCGCGTTCGGCGTCACGGAACCGGACGCCGGCACCGATACCACGTCGATCAAGACCGCGGCCCGTAGGGACGGCGACAACTACGTCGTTCGCGGACGCAAGGTGTGGACGACAAAGGCGCTCGACTCCGAGCGCGTCCTTCTCCTAGTGCGCACGGAAGCCCGTGACAGGGTCGCCAAGCGTACGCAGGGCATGACGTTGCTTTTCGCCGAACTGCAGCGCCCAGAAGTGACCATCTCCCCCATCGACAAGGTCGGCCGCAACGCCGTCGCCACCTGCGAGGTGGTCTACGACGACCTGCCGGTCCATGTCACCGACCGGGTTGGCGAGGAAGGCATGGGATTCCGCTACCTGCTCGATGGTCTCAACGCGGAACGCATCCTGGTCGCCTCGGAAGCCCTCGGCATCGGCAAGGCCGCCATGCGCCGCGCGGTGGACTACGCCAACGACCGCGTCGTCTTCAATCGACCCATCGGCATGAACCAGGGCGTGTCCTTCCCGTTGGGCGAAGCGAAGATGCGGCTCGATGCCGCGGAACTGATGATCCGCAAGGCGTCGTGGCTGCTCGACAACGGCCAGCCGTGCGGCGCGGAGGCCAACATGGCGAAATGGCTCGCCGCCGACGCCTGCTTCCAGGCCGCCGACCAAGCCGTGCAGACCCACGGCGGCTTCGGCTACGCCCGCGAGTTCCACGTCGAGCGCTATTGGCGGGAAGCGCGCCTGCAGCGCATTGCGCCGATCTCGCAGGAGATGGTGCTGAATTACGTGACCGAGCACGTCCTGGGGTTGCCGCGGTCGTACTGAGCGCTCGCGCGTGGCCGCCGTCGTCTTGATCACCGGACCACCGGGGTCCGGGAAGACCACCTTGGCGGGCAACTTGGCAGACCGGTTGAATCTGCCGGTGCTCGCGAAGGACCGCATCAAGGAGACGCTTTTCGATGCCCTCGACGACGCGCGGACCGACGTGCTGGGCCGCGCGAGCTTCCAACTGCTGATGCAACTCGTTGGTGACTTTGCCGGTGGCAGCGGTGCGTTCGTGGTCGAGAACGCGTTCCGGACGGCGGACGGTCCGGCGCTCCGGCAACGGCTTGCTGGTGCCGACGTGCTGCACATCCATTGTGACGCGACCCATGCCACGCTCTGTGCCCGCGTGCACCGGCGCGCAGTCCAGGGTGAGCGCCATCCCAGCCATGCGGATCTCGCAAACTTGAGCGCGAGCGAGATCTTTGCCGCGCCCCAGGTTTGCGGCGATCCGTTGACTGTCCCCACCGACGATTTCGGCTCCGTGCACTACCGTGCAGCCGTCGCCGAGGCGGTCGCACGGGCCGCCGAACTGGCCCGTCGCGAGTAGCAACGCGTTGCCGGTAACGGGCGCGAATGCGCAAGAGCGCCGACGCGGCATGTTCGCACCGCTTGCCTTGCGCGATTTCCGCCTTCTTTTTCTCGGGCTCCTGATCGGTCAAGCACTCAGCCCGTTCCAGTTCGTCGCCCAGATCATCTGGGTGCAGATGAGCGCCGACGAAGGTGTGCGGATCGTCCTGGTCGGGCTGATCGCCGCTGTGCGTGGCGTGGGCATGCTCGTGTTCGGGCTCTACGGCGGCGCACTGGCGGACCGGTTCGACCGCCGCAAGTTGCTCATCGTCACGCAACTCGCAGCACTCGCCTTCAACGTGGCCATCGGCTGCCTGATGATCTTCGGCGCGGCCGAGGGTGCGCTGTTGATCGTGTTCTACGTGCTCGTGTTCCTGTCCTCGGCATTGGCATCGATCGATCTGCCGACCCGCCAGGCCATCGTCCCCGACATCGTCGGTCGCGACCTCACCACGGCCGGCATCGCCGTCAATGCCGCAGGCGGCCAGATCGCGCTTCCCGTCGCCTTGGTCGGCACAGGATTCGCCATCGACGCGCTCGGCCCGGGCGGCGGTTACCTGATCGGCGCATTCGGGCACGTCGCTGAAATTGTGGCCCTGCTGATGATGCGCCACAAAACGCCGCACCATACCGGCGGGCACTTCGGCCTAGGCGTCGCGCTGCGGGACATCGGCGAAGGCCTCTCCTATACGCGCAGCGAGCCGGTCATCCTCACCGTGGTGCTGCTACTGGTCGCCATGATGGGGCTCGGCTTTCCGGCCGTTGCCAATCTCGGCCCCACTTGGATTACCACCGTGGTCGGTGTGCCGGTGCGGGACTTCGGATTAGTCGCCGCGACTTGGGGAATCGGTGCCCTGCTCGCGTCCGGTTTCCTCGCACGGTTCGCACACTTTGACCGCAAGGGTGTGATGGTTGCCCTCGCGAGCTTAGGCTTCGGCGCCTCGTTCCTCGTGTTCGGCGGCGGTCACACCGTGGCGAATGCGGCGATCGGCAACTTCGGGCTCGGCGTGTCAATGGCGGCATCGCAGATCGCAGGAACGGCGCTAATCCAACTCATCGCGCCGGGCAACTTCCGGGGCCGGGTGATGAGCGTCCTCAACCTGAACATGGGGATCGCGCAGATCATCACTCTACCGCTCGCGGCGCTCGGGCAGGTGATCTCGCTCCAGGTGCTGTTCCCGGCATTGGCGGTAACGCTGCTCGTCACGACGGGGGTGATCCTGGTGTCACGGCGGGCGGTCTGGCGGACCCGGGCATAACGCACCGGCGATGGTCCCTCAATCAGGTTGCGGACGAGGACGTCCGCGCACCGCCCTTACCGGCCGATTTTCGTGCGCTTGTGCTGGACGTAGTCGACGAGGATGTATTCGCCGAGTTTCTCCGGCGAGGTGTAGAACACGCGGCCGCCGTTGATGCGGGCGATGGCGTCCATGAAGGCCTTTAGGTGGTAGTCCGCGTCGAGCATGAAGGTATTGATCGCGATCGACTTCTGCGTGCAATGCTTGACGGCGCGGAAGGTCGCTCGATACGTCTCGGCCGTTGGCGGATAGGCGAAGCGTGCGCGGCCGTTTTCCAAGTGCGCGGTGGGCTCGCCGTCCGAGATCATGATGATCTGCTTGGAGCCAACGGAGTGCTTGGCCAGCATGCGTTCGGCGAGTAGCAGGGCGTGCTGCATGTTCGTACCGAGCACGTATTCGTCCCACTGCAGGAACGGCAGGTCGTGCGCCTTGAGTTCCTTGGCGTAGGCGGCGAAGCCGATGATGTAGAACGAGTCCTTCGGGAACTGCGACGTGATCAGGTTGTGCAGAGCCAGTGCCACCTTCTTCGCCGCCTGAAAGGAGCCCCGAAGGGCCATTGACCAGGACAGGTCCACGAGCATGGCGGTCGCCGTCGAGGTAATGAGCTCCGAGCGGTAGATCTCGAAGTCGTCGTGGCGCAAGTCCACGGGCGTCTTCGGGCCGTCGCGATCGATGGCGTTGCGGATCGTGCGCGGCATGTGCAGGTGGAACGGATCGCCGAACTCGTAGGCTTTCGTTTGTTCGAGCCTTTCGCCAAATCGACCTTCCTCCGGCAGCGCGTGATTGCCTAGACTCTGCCGACGCAAGCGCGCGTAGATCTCGCCGAGGGCCTTCAAACCGATCATGCGCGAACCGCGGGGAGTCAACTCCCACTTGTCCCCGTTGGGACGGATGTACCCCGCCTCGTCCAGTGCCTTGAGCAGCTTCTTGAGGTCGTCCAGCGAGTCGCTTGCCTCGTCGCCGAGCAATTCCTTGAGCAGATCCTCGTCGATCCGCTCCAGGTCGCCACCCCGTTCCGCCGCCTGGACCTGGCTGATCAGTTCATCGAGTTGGCGCATTTCCGCCATCAGGCGCATCGCGGCTTCGAGGTCGATGTCTTCCCGGCCACCGAAACGGTATCGCGATCCGCGCGGATTGAACGACGACATAGATTGCGCAAGGCGCTGTAATTCGGACTCCAGCTCTGGATCGCCGAAACGATCGGAGAGCAAAGACTGCAGTTGCTGGCGCTGATCCGGATTTAGCGAATTGAACAGAGACTGCGCTGCGGCCATCTGCTGGCGCATCTGCTCCATGAGTTCGTCGAGGTTTTTCGGCGGATTGTCGCCGAACATATCGCCAAACTGGTCCATGAACTTGTCGAAGTGCGATTGCAGAACATCGGGGTCGACGCCCTTGGATTTCTTCGACATCAAATCATTGAGCGACTTCAGCATGTCCTTCATGCGTTCAATGTCACCCGGCGACATGTTATTGACCATGCGCTCGATGTCCTTGAAGAACGTCTGGGTCATGGCCTCGCGCAACTGGTTCAATAGCTCAATGTATTTTTTCTGCGCATCCGGATTGAGAAACTCGTACTTCTCCAACTGTTGCATCTTCCCCGCCGGATTGTCCGGCAACGCATCGAGCTTTTCCTTGTTGTTCTCCGCGATCTGTTGGAGAACCTGGTTGGAAAAGTCATCGTCTTTACCGTCAAGCAACTCGTCGATCGATCCGCGCTCCATATCAAGAATCTCGTCAAGCTTTTTCTCGATATCCTTGAAGATCCCGGACAGGTTGAATTGATCGAGGTTTTCGCGTTTCCGATCACGCAGATTGCGCAGCATCTCGCGCAAGCCCTGCTTGTGCCCGCCCTGGGGGATGTCCATGCCGCGCGACATCAGGTTGCGCATGGCCCAGCGCAGGTCGCCGTACTCCATGAGGTCGTCGACCATCGCGCCGAGGACGTCGTCCGCGGCGACGCCTAAGTCCTGCGTCCCGTCCCATTGCGAGAATCGGTGCCGAGTAGGGAATAGGCGCATCGCTTTCCTCGCGTTCTCGGTTGGTCCGGCTTGGCCTGCTTTTCGACGCTACCCGGTGAACGTGGACCGCCCGCCGGCGCTCGCCTTGTTGAGTAGCTTGTGCAGGTGGAGGCCCTCAAGCACGAACTCGATAGCGGAAGGAACGGCCTGGCGTTTCTCGGCCAACTGCTCGACCGCCGCACCAAGGCCTTCGAGCTTCGTCATAATGGCCTTGTAGGCCTTTGCGCTTACACCTTCTCCTGTCTCGACGCTGACGCCCTCGTTGAAGGACACGACGACCGCCTCCAAGTCGTTGACGTCCAAGCGGCGATCGAACACCGCCTTGACGCTCTGCGCGAGGAGTCTGCCAGTGATGCGATCTTCCTGGCCTTCTTCCATCGCTTCGAACTCCACCTTGCCCTGCAGCGACGGCAACATGAACGGCAGGTCGGAGATGCGTGGGACCACGTCCTTTTCGCCTAAGCGCAATGCGCGCCGGAACGCATTGGCGAGCAGCGCCTCGTAGTTGGCGACGGAGGCACGCACCGAGACACCCGAGCGTTGATTGACGTCCGGCGAACGCCGCGCCTGGTGTGTGATCTCGGCGATGATCTCCTTCATCCAACCCGGGACGTGGACGCGGTAGTCGCCCATATCGAGCGCAGCCGCCTCCTGCTCCATGATGTCGATCTCGTGGTCCAGATCAGCCGGGTAGTGCGTGCGGATTTGCGCGCCGTAGCGGTCCTTGAGCGGCGTGATGATGCGGCCGCGGTTGGTGTAGTCCTCGGGGTTGGCCGTGGCGATGAGGAACACGTCCAGGGGCAGACGCACCTTGTGGCCGCGAATCTGTACGTCTCGCTCCTCGAGGACGTTGAGCAGGCCGACCTGGATACGCTCGGCCAGGTCCGGCAGTTCGTTGATGGCGAAGATGCCGCGGTTGACCCGGGGCACCAGGCCGAAGTGAATGGTGAGTTCGTCGCCCAGGTAGCGTCCCTCGGCGACCTTGATCGGGTCGATCTCCCCGATGAGGTCGGCGATGGTGATGTCGGGCGTCGCGAGCTTTTCCGCGTACCGGTCCTCGCGCGGCAACCACTTGATGGGCGTGCGGTCGCCGCCCTCGGCGAGGATCGCGCGACCTTCGGCGGTGATCGGGCGGAACGGGTTCTCGGGGATTTCCGTCCCATCGATCACCGGCGTTTCGTCGTCGAGCAGCGTGGCAAGGCCACGTACGAGGCGCGACTTCGCCTGGCCCCGTTCGCCGAGGAGGATGATGTCCTGGCCGCCGAGAATGGCATTGGCAATCTGCGGGATGACCGTGTCTTCGTAGCCCACGATGCCCGGGAACAGCGGTTCGCCACGCTTGAGCTTGCCGATCAGGTTGCGGCGCATTTCCGCCTTGACCGGCAGGATCTCGTAGCCGGAGTCCTTGAGTTCGCCCAAGGTGGCGGCTGTAACACTCATCAGAATCTCCGCACGTCCGTTCTTATTGTCCCGAGTGGCGACTTGTCGCATCCGAGCAGTTCCAGTGTGGCAGCTAAGCCGGGTCCGCGCAAACGTACGCCGTGTAGCTGGCTATCTTGATTCCCGGGTGATCAAACCCGAGACGACACTGTCGAGGAGCGCGAACGTCTGACTGACATCTGGCTCGGCCGAGTTTGCGGCCACGACGTAGCCGCGGCCAACTCGCGGGGCAAGCCACACGATCGTGCACCAGGACGTGTTGCTCCCATCGTGCGTGATCGCCCGACCTCGCGCCCACAGTCGTCGCACGACCCGCCAGCCTGCAGCGTAGCGCCCAGCCACCGGTGTGATCAGCCTGTCCAGCGTCTCGCGGTCCAGGCTAGCTGGCGGTCCATCGGCCAGCCAAAGGGCCACGAATCTTGCCCAGTCTCCGATCGTGATGTGCACGGTACCGGCCGGGCCAAGCGCGGCGGCGTTGTCAAGCTGACCGGGCACCCAATTCCCATTGTCAGGATCGCGTTGGTGGCCCCAAGGCTGGTCGAGTTCCCCGGGCGCGCCCGGTGCGCCGAAGCCGGCACTCGTGATGCCGAGCGGCTCGAATAGCCGTTCCTGCATCAGCGACTCCCAACTCCTGGCGGTGACCCTCTCGGCCATGGCGCCGGCAATGACATAGCCCAGGTTGGAGTAGAGATGCTTCCCGACGGCTGCGGCCGGCGGATCAACCAGGTTGTCGCGCACGATCCTGTAGCGTCGCTGCACGAGGCACGCATCCCCATGTGCATGCCAATCCGCCGCGTCAGGCTTGATGCCGCCCGTCATGGTGACAAGCTGCCACAAGGTCACCGGGTGGTAGGCCGGGTGCACGTCGGCGCGCAGCTCTGGGAAAACCTCCGCGATGGTCGTGTTCCAGCCGCTGGCGAACGCTCCATCGTGGACCAGCACGGCCAACATCGTTGACGTCATCGCCTTCGTGTTCGAGCCGATGTGGACCGAATCCGTGGCGAGCAACGGTTGCGAATGTCCCGCCTTGCGTACCCCCGCCGCCGCGACGGCCCGAACACCCCGCCGGTCGATCACTGCAGCGATCAGTCCGGGTGATGCGCCCCGCTGTACGGGATCGGTGATGAGGTCGCGGATCGACGCCGCGTCCAAGGTCTGGGGACCCCGAGTCGCGCGTCTGCGGAAGGGGTGCATGCGCCGGTGCCCCTGGTTGATGGCACGTCCGGGCTGGCGGTCTCAGCCCACGGCCAGCGGCCGCGGTTGCGTCGGACGGCCTTGGTAGCGGGCGTTCGGTGGCTCCAGGATCGCGAGCTTGCGGTCGTCCATGTCCGGGTAGTCGCGGAAGTCGTCCGGATTGAAGAAGTCGGCGGACCAGGTCGAGCCGTTCGGTGAGAACTTGTAGAACAGCGTCTGCCGCTTGGCGGGGGATGTCCAAGGCAGTGTGCCGTGGGTCAGCGCCTCGGTGAACACGATCGCTGCGCCCGGTTTCGCGGGCACGCGAGTGACGCAATTCGGCACGGCGCGGGTCAGGTCACGCCAGCTTTCGGGCAGGCGCAGGTTGGATTTGTGCGAACCCGGGATGCAGCCGAAGCCACCGTGGTTGGGGTAGGTGTCGTAGAGCTCGAACGACACAGACACCAAGCCGTTGTAGAAGCGCCCGTCGTGGTAGGACGAGAACTGGGCGCCACCCGTGCCCTTCCAGCCGCCGTGCAGGGAACCGCCCGGGAAGCCCTCGCCCACGTGGGTATGGACGTTGACGTGGTCGAGGCGGAACGTCGGCAGGTCGGGAAGCTCGGCCCTGGCCCGGCGCTCGCGCACGGCGTGGTTGCCGATGACCTCTTCGAGAACGGGCGTCAGCGTCGGCAGGTCCAGGAGGTCACGCCAGACCTTGCCCCAGTGCAGAGGCCCTTCCGCCTGCGCGACCGGTTCGAACTGTTCGGTCGGCTGACGCAGCGTGGTCCGCAATTCCTCCACCTGCGTGCCGGTCAACACGTCCGGCAACACGAGGTAGCCGAACGTATCGAACAGGTACCGCTGCTCTTCGGTCATACCGGGCTTGTTCACGTCGGCTTCGCTCTCGATGTCCCTCGGGCATCGGATTGTGCGGCAAGGGCGGAGGTGCGTAAACGGACCACCGGGTCCGGGGAACCGCGTAAAATCGGGCCATGGCCGATCCAAGTGAACCGCGCGTGGAAATCGCTGCCGAACGGGCCGAGCGGAAGCGCCAAGTCGCGCTCGGCTACCGCGTATTCGCAGCACTTGGCTGGGGCGACCTCGGGGATGGGCATATCAGCGCGCGCGATCCCGAGCGGGAGGACTGCTACTGGCTCTTGGACACCGGCGTGCCGTTTGGCGAAGCCACGCCCGACACCCTGGTCCTCACCGGTCCGGACGGCGATCTCCTGGCTGGCGGCACAGGCACGAACTGGCCCGCGCACTACATCCACTGGCCGATCCTGGATGCCCGCCCCGACATCGTCAGCGTTGCCCATACGCACACCCAGTTCGGCACGCCGTTCGCAGCGGAGGCGCGGCTGTTCGAGCCGATCACGCAGGAGGCCTGCGTCTTCTTCGAGGACCATGCGCTGTTCGACGACGAGGAAGTCCAGGTGCAGAGCCTCGCTTGCGGCGCTCGCATCGCCGACGCCTTGGGGCGCAATCGCGGGGCCGTCCTGCGCAACCACGGGCTTCTCACCGTGGGCGCGACCGTCAAACAGGCTGTGACCTGGTTCGTGATGATGGAGCGCGTGGCTGAAGCGCACATGAAAGTGCGCTCACCGAAGCCCATCTCCCACAACGCGGCGCTGTTCGCCAAGGCGGACCTCGCGACGGCTGAGCAGGCCCACTACGCCTTCGAGAACCTGATCCATCATCACGTCGATCCAGCCGGGTTACGCGCCTTCCATGGAACAAACGCCAAAGAGAGCTTGCGACCGTGGCGCTTGTTCCATGGAAGGTCGGTGTGGCCTTGGGCCGGAGGCGGCGCCGGTACCGAGCGGATGCGAGGTACCGGACCGCCTATGGGGCGCTGACATGCGCTACGTCTCAACCCGCGGCCAATCGCCGCCGATGCCGTTCACCGAAGCCGTGCTCACGGGCCTCGCGCCAGACGGTGGTCTCTTGGTGCCGGAAAGGTTTCCCGATGTCCGCGACCGACTCGACGCCTGGCGCCGGCTGTCCTACGTGGAACTCGCGCAGGAGATCTTCCGGCTTTACGTCGACGACGTTCCCGGCGACGACCTCGACCGCCTGATCGCGGACGCGTTCGCCACTTTCGACCATCCGGATGTGGTGCCGGTGGTGGATCTCGGCGACTTCAAGCTCCTGGAGTTGTTCCATGGGCCGACGCTGTCGTTCAAGGACGTGGCGCTGCAGATCCTGGGGCGGCTCTTCGAGCACATTCTCAGCCAGTCCGGCGGGCGCCTGAACATCATGGGCGCCACCAGCGGCGACACGGGGAGCGCCGCCATCCACGGGGTACGCGGTCGCGCGAACATCCGCATCTTCGTGCTCTACCCCAACGGCAAGACGTCGAGGCTGCAGGAACTCCAGATGACGACGGTGCCGGACGCCAACGTCCATTGCCTGGCGATCGACGGCAGCTTCGACGACTGCCAGACGATTGTGAAGACGATTTTCGGTGACTTGGCGTTCAAGTCCCGCTATCAACTCGGCGCCGTGAATTCCATGAACTGGGCGCGCGTGCTCGCACAGATGTCCTACTACGTCTACGCCGCCCTCAAGTCCACCGAACCACCGACCTTCGTGGTGCCGACGGGGAACTTCGGGAACATCTTTGCCGGCTTGGCCGTCAGCGAGATGGGGGTACCGATCGACCGATTCGTGCTCGCGACCAACGAGAACGACATCCTCGCGCGTTTCTTCCAGACCGGCGTGTATCGCCGCGGCCCGGTGCGCTACACGCTGAGCCCGTCGATGGACATCCAGATCGCCAGCAACTTCGAACGCTTCCTCTTTGTCCGGTTCGGTCACGATGCCGACCGCGTCAGGGCCTTCATGGCCGACTTCGCGGCAACGGGGGAAGCGTCCCTCGGCGGCGGGGTTCCCGACGAGCGCATCACCGCGGTGGCGATCGACGACGCGGTCACCACCCGAACCATCCGCGACGTGTATGAGCGGGACGGCTACGTCGTGGATCCGCACACCGCCGTCGGCATCGCGGCGGCGAGGCATGCGGTCAATGGTGCCGTTCCGTTCTGCATGGCGGCCGCGCACCCGGCGAAGTTCCCGGAGTCCGTCGACTCGGCGATCGGCAAGCCAACCGCTCGGCATCCAACCTTAGACGCCTTGGGCACGGCCCCTGAACGGCGAACGGTTTTGCCGGCGGACAAGGATGCGGTTGCCGATTTCGTCCGCATGCGCGCCGCGACGTAGGCTATCGCGAAGGCGCGGCCAGCCGGGCGCCTTCAGTCGTTAAGGGTCCGACCCGAAGCGCAACACGTTGCCGTCCGGGTCTTCAACCTGCAGTTCGAGCGCCCACGGATAGCTGGTCGGCGGCAGCCGGATGTGGGCTCCACGGGCCGCGTAGAGTTCGTGCAGTGCGCGGACGTCGCCGACGCCGATCCAAACCCATGCGCCCGGCTGGCCTTGGATGTTCTCGGCCAGGTAGACGCCGTGGCCACCTAGGGACACCGCGGTGAAGTCACCGGTGTTCCAGTCGGCAGCCTCAAAGCCGAGCACTTGGGTGTAGTAGCGGACCGAACGGTCGAGATCGCTCACGCACAGGATCGGGTCGACCATCTCGACGTTGGTAGGCAACGCCCCAGAGGCGTCCCGGCTCACGTGGCGCCGCCGTCGCAGTACAGCCGTTCACCCGTGATGTAGATGTTGCTCTCGGACACCAGGAAACGAACGACCCGGGCCACATCCTCTGGCTGACAGACCTTGCCGAACGGCATGCGCGCATCGAGGTCGCGCATATCCGTGATGCCGGCCGTCGCCTTCACGAGCCGGCGCCCCATCTCGGTTTCCACAAGGCCCGGCGCGACCGTGTTCACCCGGATTCCGTGCTCGCGCTCCTCCCGGGCCAGCGTGACGGCCAAGGCTTCCAGTGCGGCCTTGGCCATGTTGTAGGGCCCACCGTTGGCCGACAGTGTGCGCGTCGCGATGCTCGAGATCATCACGATGTCCCCTCGCGGCAGCCTGCGCATGTTCGGAATGACGCGCTTGCAGAGGTTGTGCGAGCCGAAGGCATGGGTCGAGACCACGCGAATCAACTCGTTGGGATCCGTGTCGACGACCGACAAGCCCCGGCTCGCGATCCCGGCGTTGTTGACCAGGATGCTGATCGGGCCGAAGTCGCTTTCGATCATCTGCACCATCGCGTCGACGCGCTCGTACTCGGCCACCGTGGCCAGGTACATCCTCGCCTTGCCGCCCTTGGCCACGATCTCGTCGACCGTTGCGCGCGCGGCGTCCTCGTCGCGCCGGTAGTTGACCGCGACCGCGGCCCCGTCCTCCGCGAGCGCCAAGGAGACGGCACGCCCGATGCCACGGCCGCCGCCGCTGACCAGTGCCACACGTCCCGCCAACGACATCGCCTACTACTTCCCGGTAAAGCGCGGGTCGCGTTTCTCCAGGAACGCCTGCGATCCCTCGCCGGCGTCCTTGGTGCGGGACGCTTCGGTTTGCATGCGGGCTTCCAAGTCCAGTTGTTGCTCGTAGGCGTTCTGCCACGTCGCCCAGTACATCCGGCGGATGAGCGAGAGCGATGCCGGGCCGGCCGCGAGTTTCCGAGCGATCCCCATCGCGCCATCCATCAAGGCGTCGTTGTCGTCGTACAAGCGGTTGACCAAGCCCCACTCATGCGCCTGTGCCGCCGGCAGTCGTTCGGCGAGCAGGGACAGTTCCATCGCCCGTCCCCACCCGACCAGGCGCGGAAGCAAGAAGGTCGAGCCGCCGTCGGGCACCAGACCGATGCGTGCGAACGCCTGCAGGAAAAAGGCGTTGGCCGAGGCGCAGACGATGTCGCCCATGATCGCGAAGCTCATGCCGACGCCGGCGGCGGCACCGTTCACCGCTGTGACGAGGGGCATGGGGAGGTCGCGCAGCCCAAGTAGCAAGGGATGGTACGAGCCACGCAGCAAACCGCCCGAACCAACACCCTTGTGTCGATCCTGATCGGCCAGATTCGCGCCGGCGCAGAAGCCACGACCCGCCCCGGTCAGCAGCACGCACCGCGCGCCGTTGTTGGGATCCTCGATCTCGCGCAAGGCGGCGACCAAGCCTTCGAGCATCTCGCCGCCGATGGCGTTCAGGACTTCCGGATGGTTGAACGTCAATACGGCGACGTTGTCTTCGAACTCGAGCGTGACCTTGGCGAACTCCAACGCCTTCCCCCTAGCGCCTTTGTGCGAGTCCCATCTTCCCACATGAGTGGACGTGCGCGCACCATCGGCGCCGCCGTCGCAGATAGCCCCGCCAGCAAACGCTACAGCACGGCGAGCACCTGGAGCGCGAAAGTTCCGATGAGGGCGATGGCGACCGTCAACCCGATCACGAGCATAGCCCCTTGGGGTTTGAACACATCAGCGGCGGGGACCCGCTCGTCGGTCGCGTCGACCCGCCAGCCGAGACGGGACTTCACATGGTCGATGTGCCAGCGGAGATCGGACTTCGCATGGTCGATGTGCCAGCGGAGCTCCGACTTCGCATGGTCGATCCGCCAGCCGAGGTGGGACTTCGCATCGTCGATCCGCTTGTTGGTCGCGTCGTTCCGCCAGCCCAGGTGGGACTTCGCATCGTCGATCCGCTTGTTGGTCGCGTCGATCCGCCAGCCGAGATGGGACTTCGCTCCGTCGATCCTCCGGTTCGTGTCGTCGATGCGCTGGTTGATACGGGCGATGTCGCCTCGCAGCGCCGCTAACAGTTCGTCGTTGTCCATGCTCCGTTCTCCTTGCCTCCGTGCCGCCCGTTGCGTTCAGACCGCGGCGCGTGGGCGAATCGCGACCGTGGGCGCGGCCATCGTCGGGGCCCGCCAACAAACGCTACAGCGCGGCGAGCACCTGGAGCGCGAAGGTTCCGATGACGGCGATGGCGGCCGCCAACGCGACCACGAGGGCAGCACCCTGGTACTTGAACCGACCCACGGTGTCGATCCGCCTGTTGGTCTCGTCGAGCCGTCCGCCGAGGTCGACCTTCACCTCATCGATCCGCTTGTTGGCTTGGTCGAGCCGCCCGCCGAGGTCGGCCTTCACCTCGCCGATCCGCTTGTTGGCTTCGTCGAGCCGTCCGCCGAGGTCGGCCTTCGCATCGTCGATCCGCTTGTCGGTTTTCTCGATCCGTCTACCGAGGTCGGCCTTCGCTTCGTCGATCCGCTTGTCGGTTCCGTCGATCCGCGAACCGAGGTAGACCCTCATGTCGTCGATGCGCTGGTTCACACCGGCGAAGTAGCCTTGCAGCACCGCCAGCAGTTCGTCGTTGTCCATGCCTCTTTCCCTAGGCTCTGTGCCGCCCGTCGTGGGCCGACCTCGCCGGCTCGGGGGTTCATGCCCCGTCGCTGATTGAGTTGCTGCCATCGTTTCGACCCCAACGGTTCGACGTCGAATATTCTCGTCAAATCATCACCTTGAGAAACGAGACTGTCAACGGGACAAAGGTGTGCGCGCGCCTCGTACGGCTCTGTACGGGCACGATCGCCCGCCCAGTCTGCTCTCGATCAGCCGCGACCGACCAGCCAAGAACCGGCGAGCGCGAGGCCAGCGCCGACCGCGACCGCGAGCGAGTCGCCGTCCGGCACGACCAGGGCGGACCACCGCCACAGGACGGCGACGCTCAACCCGACGAGCACCAGCCCGAAGGCGCGACGCCATGTGCCGAATCGCCGTCGGCCCTCGAGCGCCTGAGTCAGCCGTTCGAGGGCCTCCTTCTGGTCGACCAGCAGGCGATCGAGTTCACCGAGTCTCGCTGCCGCGGTCGTGACCAAGTCGGGCAGTTGCGGCAAGAGTCGCGGCAGTTCGATGGCCAGTTCCGGGGCGCTGTCGATGAGATTGCGCACGACGGCCGCCGGGCCGTAGCGCTCGCGCATCCAGCGTTCCATGAACGGCTTGGCGGTGTGCCACAGGTCCAGGTCCGGGTAGAGCTGACGGCCCAAGCCTTCGATGTTCAGCAGCGTCTTCTGCAGCAGCACCAGTTGCGGCTGCACCTCCATGTTGAACCGCCGGGCAGTCTGGAAAAGGGTGACGAGGAAGTGGCCGAAGGAGATGTCCTTCAGGGGCCGCTGGAAGAGCGGCTCGCCGAGTTGGCGGATGACCGACTCGAACTCGGCGGCATCCGTCGTGCGCGGGATCCAACCCGACTCGATGTGCAGCCGTGCGATCCGTGCGTAGTCGCGATTCAGGAACGCCACCACGTTGCGCGCCAAGTAGCTTTGATCGGCGTCCGTCAGGCTGCCGACAATGGCGCAGTCAATGGCAATGTAGCTCGGGTCGTGCGGATCGGTGATGTCCACGAAGATGTTGCCCGGGTGCATGTCGGCGTGGAAGAAGTTGTGCTTGAAGAGTTGCGTGAAGAACGTCTCCACGCCGCGCTCCGCGAGCTTCCTCAAGTCCGTGCCGGCGCGCTCCAGCGCGTCCATGTCCGAAATCGCCGGCGCGTAAACGCGCTCGAGCACAAGCACGGTCTCCGTGCACAGTTCCCAGTAGACCTTCGGCGCATAGAGCAGCTTGGAACCTGCGAAGTTGCGCCTTAGCGTCGCCGTGTTCGCGGCTTCCTTGAGCAGGTTCAACTCGTCGAAGATCGTGCGTTCATAGTCCGCGACGACGGCCTTCAGCCTGAGTCGACGCGCTTCCTTGGACAGCGCTTCGAGGAGCGTCGCCATGGTGAAGATCAGCCGGATATCCTTGGCGATGGTCTGTTCTATATCCGGGCGGATGACTTTCACCACGACGTGGTCGCCGTCTTCGGTGGTCGCCGCGTGGACCTGCGCCAAGGACGCCGACGCGAGGGGTTCGCGCTCGAAGGTCGCGAACTTCTCGTCGATGCTGCCGCCAAGCGCTTCCTCGATCAGTCTTACAGCAACGGTACTGTCGAACGGCGGCACGCGATCCTGCAACTTGGCCAACTCGTCGGCGTAGTCGCGTGGCAGCAGATCACGACGCGTAGAGAGAATCTGACCGAACTTGATGAAGATCGGGCCGAGATGCTCCAGGGCCTCACGCAACCGTTCGGCGTCGGGCTTCTTCGGGTTCGGCAGCAGGCGCAGCGGCGACAACCGAATCCACCACCGCTGGCCGACGAAGCGGGACAGGTTGCAGTCGAGCCGGTAGCGCAGAACCGTCGCGAGGATCTTGGCAACGCGGCCGACGCGGTTCACGGTTGGCCTCCGGCTTTGGCCAGCGTTTCTAGTTCGAGGAAGCCGCCTCGTCCGACGGCGCCTGGTCGTCCGACTCCACCGCGGCGAGGCGTTCTTCGAGAGCAGCCATCCGTGCCTTCAACTCGTCGACCTCGCCACGCAGTTCACCGGTGTCGGGATGTGCGCGATGCAGCCAGTCCGGCCAATGGTCGCGCGTGGCAGCCGCGACGCCTTCGATCGCCGACTTCACCGCCTTGGCGCCCACTCGTACCGCATCGCCGGCGTCTTCCATGAAACGCTCGACCGCGGGCGGCAGCTTGAGGTGCGGGCGGAACGAGTCGCGGAAGTCCTCGAAAACCGTCACATCGCCAAGGACCGCCACCGTGTCGCCGCCCTTGCCGAACAGTGCACCAAGCACCGCCGTCGGTGAACCGCGAATGGTTGCGTCGGCCTCGTCGGCCTGCGTCTCGACATGCACGCTCGACGACTCGAAGCAAACGACCAAGCGTTCGTCGAGCGACTCGAACGCGATCGCCTTGCCCGCCAAGCGCTCACAGCAGTCGCGCGCATCGCTACTCGTCGTCAGCGCCGCCGTCAGCGAGACCTCGACGGTCTTGGCAACCGCCCCCATTTGGAAAGTGTTCATTTGAATCCCCTGTGTAGTGCGGCCGCGCCAAAGGCCAAGTTGTGATATTCCACGTCGCGGAAGCCTGCGTCGAGCATGACGAGTCTCAACGCCCCTTGGTCCGGATGCTGATCGATCGACTCGACGAGATACCGGTACGGTTCGGCCGAACCGGCCACCGCCGCCCCGAGGGCCGGCCAAGTGCCCTTGAACGCTCCGTAGAGACGTGTGAGCGCCGGGTTGACGACCTTTGAAAACTCAAGCACGACAAGCGGCGCGCCTCGCTTCAGGGTACGCCGTACCTCGCCGAGCGCCGCCTCCTTGTCGGTGAAATTGCGCAAGCCGAAGGCGATCAGCGTGGCGTCGAAAACCGCGTCCGGGAAAGGCAGCGACTCGGCATCCGCCTGGACAAAGCCGACGTTCGCCGCGCCGCGGTCCAGCACCCGGTCGCGGCCACGGGCCATCATGGCGGCGTTGACGTCCGCCAATACCACGCGCCCCGTGCTGCCGACGCGCCTCGCCACCAAGGCCGCCACGTCACCCGTGCCGCCGGCCAAATCCAAGACATTCTGCCCGTTACGCAGCCTCGCCATCTCCACGGCCATGCGCTTGAACAACCGATGCGTCGACAGCGACATCAGGTCGTTCATGAGGTCGTAACGGTCGGCGACGGCGTCGAAGACGCCCCGCACACGCCTGTCCTTCTCGGCGGGCGAGACGCGCTGGGCACCGAAGTCGACGGTCTTTCCGGCCATGTCCCCGCTCACCTAACGAAGGTCAGCGCCGCGGCGTCCAACTGCCGACCGGGATCGCCGGCAACCTCGATGCGTTCTTCTCCTCGAGTTCGCCTATGTAACGCTCCCAAAAGCTCTCCTGGTTCTGAGCGAGGTCGCGCAGGAACGCCCAGGAGTAGATGCCGGTATCGTGGCCATCGTCGAAAACGATGCGAATCGCGTAGTTGCCCACCGGCTCGATGGCGGTGATGCCGACGTGTTTCTTGCCGGTCTGCAAGACGCGCTCGGACTCGCTGTGGCCGCGCACCTCCGCCGAGGGCGAGTAGACCCGGAGCAATTCCGCGGGCAGCGTCATGGCCACGTTGTCGGGATAGCTAAGCTCCAGCGTCTTGGCTGTCTTGTGGTACGTGATGCCGGTGGGATTCACGTGGATGCCTTGAGAAGTGTCGACCAGCGGTGGTCAGAGAATATAGCGTGACAGGTCCTGATCCTGCGCGATGTCCGCCAAGTGTTCGGTGACGTAGGCGGCGTCGATGACGGCCGATTTGCCCTCGCTGGCCTGGAAGGAGACCTCGTCGAGGAGCCGCTCCATCACGGTATGCAGCCGCCGGGCGCCGATGTTCTCCGTGTTTTCGTTGACCGCGCAGGAGATCTCCGCGACCCGGGCCAGCGCATCCGGCGTGAAGTCGATGTCGACACCTTCCGTCGCGAGCAATGCCTTGTACTGCGAGGTCAGGGAGGCATCCGGTTCGGACAGGATCCGGCGGAAGTCCTCAGCCGTGAGCGCGGACAACTCCACGCGGATGGGTAGCCGCCCCTGCAACTCCGGGATCAGGTCGGACGGCTTGGCGAAGTGGAACGCCCCCGAGGCGATGAACAGGATGTGGTCGGTGCGCACCATCCCGTACTTGGTGTTGACAGTGCATCCCTCGATCAGTGGCAACAGATCGCGCTGCACGCCTTCCCGCGAGACATCCGCCCCAATGCTCTCGCTGCGCTTGGCGACCTTGTCGAGTTCGTCCAGGAAGACGATTCCCGTCTGCTCGACCGCATCCACGGCCTGGGTCTTGAGCTCCTCTTCGTTGACCAGCTTCAGCGCCTCCTCTTCCCGCAACCGGCGGAACGCGTCGCCAATCTTCAGCCGCATGGTGCGCTTCTTGCCGCCGTGCAGATTGGAGAACATGCTCTGCAGTTGCCCGGTCAACTCTTCCATGCCGGGCGGCGCCATGAACTCGACACCGACCTGGGGCGAATCGAGTTCGATTTCCACCTCGCGATCATCGAGCTTGCCTTCGCGCAGGCGCTTGCGGAACACCTGGCGCGTCGTCGCCGTACCGCGCGCGTCGTCACCCGACGCGTCCTCCTCCAACGTCCTGCGGGCTTCCGGCAAGAGCGCGTCGAGAATCCGATCTTCCGCGGCATCCTCCGCACGCTGACCAACGCGCTCGAGAGCCTGTTCGCGGAGCATTTTCACCGCCGAGTCGGCGAGGTCGCGGATGATCGATTCGACGTCGCGACCGACGTAGCCCACCTCGGTGAACTTGGTCGCCTCGACCTTGATGAACGGCGCATTGGCGAGCCGCGCGAGGCGACGTGCGATCTCCGTCTTGCCGACGCCGGTAGGGCCGATCATGAGGATGTTCTTGGGCGTCACCTCCTCGCGCAGGCCGTCCTCAAGCTGCATGCGGCGCCATCGGTTGCGCAGCGCAATGGCGACCGCTCGCTTGGCGTCGTCCTGGCCGACGATGTGCTTGTCGAGTTCGTGAACGATCTCACGCGGCGTCATCAGGGTCATAACGTCTCGATGGTGAGGTGGTGGTTGGTGTAGATGCAGATGTCGGCGGCGATATTCAAGCTCTTCGCAACGATGTCCTTGGCCGAGAGTTCGGTCTCGTTCATAAGCGCTCGCGCCGCGGCCTGCGCATACCCTCCCCCCGAGCCGATGGCGATGACCCCGTCTTCCGGCTCGACGATATCGCCGTTGCCACTGACGATCAGCGAACTGTCACGGTCGGCCACGACGAGCATCGCCTCGAGGCGGCGCAAAACGCGATCCGATCGCCAGTCCTTGGCGAGTTCGACCGCGGCCCGGGTGAGATTGCCTTGGTACTTCTCCAAGGCGCCTTCGAAGCGTTCGAACAGGGTGAATGCGTCGGCCGTGCCGCCCGCGAAGCCTGCAAGCACCTGGTCCTGGTGCAGGCGACGGACCTTGCGCGCATTGGCCTTCATGACCGTATGACCGGCCGACACCTGGCCGTCGCCGCCGATGACGATCTCGGCGCCGCGACGAACGGAGACGATGGTGGTGCCTTTGAACTGTTCCAAGATCTTGAGCTCGCTCAGAGATTACTGACGGGAGGTACGGAACCGCGGAAGACGGATCGGGGCGCGGATTCTACACCGGGCCACAGGGTTGGCATCACAACGCGAGCGAGCGGAAGGATCAGTCGTGCCCCAACCAGGGCCGCACCACGACCTTGCCATGGGCGTCCGGCTCGGCAAGGGCGTCGAACGCATCCGCGACCTCGTCCAAGCCGACCGAGTGGGTAATCAACGACCCGACATCCAGCCTGCCGTCGGCAATGCGCCGTAGCGTGCCCTCGAATTCCGCCATGTCGTAGCCGAGCACGTACTGCACGTTCAGTTCCTTGTTGACGGCGATGAGCGGCCGGGCGTGGTCCATCTGCAGGCAGACGCCGACCACGACGATGCGGGCTCGCCGCGGCGCACGGAGGAAGATGTCGTCGATCATGCCCGGAACGCCGACGCACTCGAAGATCACGACGTCGTCGCGGCGAGTCACCTCGGCACCGGCGTAGGGATCGTCCTCGCGCGGATCGAGCACGATGTCCGCGCCAATCGCTTCGGCCAGTTCCCGGCGCTTCGGCGAGAACTCGGCGACAACCACCGGTGCCGCACCGCCGGCGACGAGATTCGCCGTCACGGCGAGGCCAACCGGGCCCGCGCCAATGACAATGATCGCCTCGCGCCCGGTGAGGCGGGCCATGTTGACAGCGTGGTGGCCGACCGCCATGGGCTCCGTCAGCGCCGCGCGTTCGGCGTCGAGGCCAGCCGGGACAGGCACCAGCAGCCTTTCCGACAACACCATGTATTGCCCGAACCCGCCCGGTGCTTCGGGCGCATAGCCCACCGGCACGTTCGGTCCCCGCGGCAGCACGGGCACGGCACAGACCAGTTGACCCGCCGGGAACCGGGCGTTCGACTCCATGACCTCGGCGCAGTACTCGTGGCCAAGCACGACCGGATCGAACGTGGTCAGTTTGAACGCGCCCCGGCTTCGATGCTGGTCGCGACGAACTCTTCCGTGTGCCGGGCGGCATGCAGGTCGGAGCCGCAGATGCCGCAGGCGACCGACTTCACGACCACCTCGCCGGGCTGCGGCGATGGGTCGGGCACGTCGTCCACCCAGATCTTTCCCCGTTCCATCACCGCCGCTCGCATTCGTCACCTCCTTCCCGCCAGTTGCGCAGTGCCGCCGCAACCTCTTGCGCCGTACCGCGCATCCGCACGCGATCCGCCTTCGCCGCCAATTGATAGTCGTACATCGGATCGTAGTAGTCGTTGAGCAGCCGGACAATCCAGCGCCGGTGCAGTGGCCAGGCAGTCGCACCGGCATCGAACGCTTGGTCCATGAGCGCCTTGATCTCGGTGTACCGAACGCCGCCCAAGCGCCGCTGGATCCGCTCGAGCGACGCCGCCAAGTGGCTGCGCGGCTGCTCCGCTTCGAGCACGTACTCACGGTAGATGTTCTCCGCCCGTGTCTCGTCGTCCACCTCGATGAGGGCGATGGGCGCGCGCTGCATCGCTGCGTACAGCGGCTCAGGGATCGCCAAGCGACCGATGGTGCGGCTCTCGTCCTCCAGCATGATCCGTCCATCAAGCGGCAGCCTCACGAGTTCGGCCGCGATGGCGTTCTCGAACGCCACCGGCGGTGGTTGCGGCGTTGGCAACCCGCCGAACGCGGATCCGCGATGGTTCGCTAGCTGCTCCAGGTCGATGTGCGCAGCCGCCCACTGCAACACCGCCGTCTTGCCGGAACCGGTCCGCCCGCCCACGAGCACGAACCGCCGTTCGCCGGCGCGTTCCAGAACGTCGAGGCAGTGGCGGCGCAACGCTTTGAACCCGCCAGCGACGCGCGCCTGGCGGGATCCGGCCTCGGCGAGCCACGTCTGCGCGATCTCGGATCGGAGCCCCCCGCGGGCGCAGTAGATCGCCGCGTCGGGGTGCGCCGCGACGAAGGCGCGCCACTGCGCGATGCGCGCACGCTTCGCCTCGCCGCAGACCAGCCGATGGCCGAGTTCGATCGCGGCGGCGCGGCCACGGCGTTTGTACGTCGTGCCGACGGCGGCACGTTCCTCGTCGTTCAGGAGCGGCAGATTGACGGAACTGGGGAGCGCACCGCGGGCGTATTCGCTCGGCGCACGGACATCGATCAGCGGCCGGGCTTCCCGGAGGATTTCCGCGCAGTCGTCCGCAAGGCGCCCCGCCATGGCGTAGCCAGCTTAAGGAATCGCTTCGTCGCTAATGCGTTCACCGGCCCTAAAGGCCGCCAGGTGCTCGAGCAGGATGGGCAAGGTTTGTCGCTGCCCGCTGTCCGATTGGGCTTGCTCGATCGCCTCCTGCTGGATGGCAATCGCGCGCTCGAAGTCGCCATTCGCCGCGTAGGCCGCAGCCCAAGTGTCCAGGTAGGCCGGATCTTTGCGAGCATCGGTACCCTCGTCGGCCATGACCCGGTCCATGATCTTCTGCGCATAACGCGCATCGCGCAGCCTCGGAATCCGGGTCACCGTGAACGTCCAGGCCGCCTGGTTGACGACATACGGATCGTCCGGGGCCACCCTGACGGCCCTCTTGAACCACGATCGGGCGCGCGACGTGCTCTGACCGACGTGGGATCCGGTGTGGAACAGTTGTGCCAACAACAGCATTCCATGAGGATCCTTGGCCTTCGCCGCTTCCCGGACCCAGCCGTAGGCACGGTCATTGAACGACCGCCCGTAGTTGGGCTGCAGTAGAAACCGGGCATAGTCGATCTTCGCCGCATCGTCGACTTCCGCCGCGCGCAGGTAGTAGCCCTCCGCAGCATCGAAGTCCCGGTCGACGAAAGTCCCTTCGATGTGCAGGCCAGCGAGGTTCCGCAACGCATCGACATTGTCCAGTCGCGCCGCCCGTTCCAGCAGGCCAATGCCTGCGGGGCGCTTGTCGTCGCCGTACTCGCCAGTCAGGTAGAGCAGGCCCAACTTCACCATGGCTCCGTCGAAGCCAGCGGCGACCGCGAGTAGAAAGGGGCGTTCGGCCCGCTCGATCCAGATCTGTGCGGACGAAGGCGTGCTGCCATAGGCCAAGCCCAGGCAGAGGTCCGCCAACCACAGGTTGGCGAGCGCGTTGCCCCCTTGCGCAGCCTGTAGGAGCCATTCCGCTGCACTCTCGAGACGTTCCCCGTTAGGCAGACCCATCAGGGTCCGGCCGATCAGCACTTGTGCCGCCGAATCCCCGCCGTCACCAAGGAGGTGAACGAACGCGTAGGTGTTGAACGCCTCGCAGATTCCTAGGTCGACGCAGGTCGCCTGCGATCCGGCGACCGGTAGCACAGTGGTTTTATCCTCCCGAACGGCTGCCTCGTAGGCCATGTAGGTATCACTGAGATCGAAGCGCACGAACTCGATGCGCTCCGTATCCTGCCGGGCCGCCGCGAGCAGCATGAACGCGTACGAGTCCGTCTGCTCATAGGTGGTACCTACGGACGTGAGCCCACGAGCGACTAGGTAGGCCTTGGCTTGATTGGCGAACACGACCGGGTAAGGCGAGCCGAGCGAACCATCGCCCGCACCCTCGATGTCAGCCAAGATCGCCGCGATCCAGCGCTCGTGGTACGCCGCCTGGTCGGCGGAGTCGACGAAGTCGTAGAAACGGGCCAGCGCCTGGTGACCCGCCAAGCTGCCGTAGTAGAGGTCGAGAATCGCGGAACCCACCGCCCCGAGCCGTAGCGGGCGCTCGTCAATGGCCACCAAGACCTGGGCCTCGAGGTCGACAAGCTGGCGCAGGCGCTCATCGAAATCAGGCCGGGCGAGAAATGCTCGGCGCAGTTCCTGGAGGTCGACCGGCACATCGGCGGCCTGGGCGACCAGGTCGTCATAGGACACTGCTGGCCTAGCCTGCGTCGCGCAACCGGTCAGCAACGCGCTGAGCACGCCAATCAGTACGGTCGTGGCCAAGTATCCGAGGACTCCACGCCGAACACCGGGTGGGCGACTGGCCGGCCGGCCAAGGTGACGTTTCATCCGACGAGTTTAGCCCATTGTCGTACCCCGCACGTAGCCGCACAACGCGCACCGCACGACCGGACACCAACGGACCCGGGCGCCGACGATGCGTTATTCTTGGCCCACCGTCACCACCACGGTCTCACTGCGATGGGTCTGATGCACAAGCTGCGGCTGCCGAACGCCGACGAAGCCCTGCCCGGGCGCGATACGCCGGTCCCCGTCCCGCCCCGGCATTTCGTCAACGGCGCACCTCTGATGCCGCCGTTCCCCGCCGGCAGCGAGCACTTC
The DNA here is from genome assembly GCA_965203685.1 of Candidatus Azotimanducaceae bacterium. GTDB lineage: Bacteria > Pseudomonadota > Gammaproteobacteria > Pseudomonadales > Azotimanducaceae > VXYL01. The sequence goes on along the minus strand of OZ241908.1, from coordinate 369,178 downwards.
CTGGCGGGTATGGGCTGCTTTTGGGGCGCCGAACGCATGCTCTGGGAAACACCGGGCGTGATTACGACCGTGGTCGGTTACGCGGGCGGGTTCACGAAGAACCCGGACTACTACGAGGTGTGCTCCGGCATGACCGGGCACAACGAGGTTGTGCTAGCCGTCTTCGACCCGAAAGTCGTCGGTTACGCGGACCTGCTCAAGGTGTTCTGGGAGGGGCATGATCCAACCCAGGGCATGCGCCAAGGCAACGACCTCGGTACGCAGTACCGCTCCGGACTCTACGTCTACGACGATCGGCAACGGGAGCTGGCCCTGGCGTCCAAGGAGACCTACCAGGACGCCCTGACCGCCGCGGGCTACGGTGCCATCACCACTGAAATCATCGACGCGCCGCCCTTCTACTACGCGGAGCACTACCACCAGCAGTACCTCGCCAAGGTGCCGAACGGCTACTGCGGACTCGGTGGAACGGGCGTCGCCTGCGGGGTGGTGGAGCCGCTGGTGGAATACGGCGGGTAGGGTCTTCGCCGCGGACCATGGGTCAAACAAACGACGCCTTGAGCGCTTTGAGGCGCTGGGCCGGATCCGAGAACACCACATCCTGAACTTCGAAGTGATCCGGTCGGTACTCTCGGCCGCCCGTCCAGTCCACCATCTCATCGTGGTCCTCGTGGTTTTCGTCCGCGAGGGCTTCGAGCAGCTCGTAGTAGCCCGAAACGCCACCGCAGTCCTCGAACGGGCACGCACGTCTGCCGCCGGTACAGATCGGGTACCTCGCGCCAGCCTGCAGCGCGTGAACTTTCTTTAGCGTGACTCGATGAAGCCACCCGTCGCCGAAGTCGTACTCGTAGTGACACTTGTCGCCCGGAACCCCGAGGTAGCGTGTCACCGGAACCTTCCACTCGGTCTGCACCTCCGGGCCGAATAGCTCGTCGTCCTCGTGCGGGACGCCGATCCGGATCGGCCTGCGTCGACCGCGGTCCGCCACCGTGAACTCGTGGAGATGACAGTCCATCCAGCCCATGGCGTCCTGGATGGCAACGTGGAGATCCCAGAAGCTGTACGTCGACGGTATCTCGATCCGACGCCAGATCGGGGGTCGGATGTCCAACAGTTCGACTCTGAGCTGAAGGGCCTTGTGTCGGCGCGCCGCCATCTTTATGTGCGCGGGCGAAGCGCCTCGTTGTTAGCCGACGACCTCGAACCGCTGCAGATCCGGCGCTCCGGCCATCAACCCGCGGAACTTCGCGCCCGCCGCTCGGAAGTGGTCGCTCGCACCATGCGCGCGAAGGGCCTCGTCATCATCGTAGAGTTCCATGACGGCGTAGCCCTCGTCGTCCTTCACGAGCGTATAGAGTTGATTGCCGGGTTCGTTGGAGCGTACCTGCGCGGCGAGTTCTAGCATCACGGTTTCGAATTCCGCTTCCTTGCCTTCGGCGACGTTGAGGCGGGCGAGTAACGCGATCATGTTGGCGTCCTTGGATTCTTGGAGTCAGGCCGGGCAGCATAACGGGCAGCATGCATCGAAACAAACTCCTTGACCTTTTGGACCAGTACCGGGTGCGACATCCGGAAGAGTCCACAGCCACGATCACGCGTTTCGAACACCTTGTCGTTCGCCAGCCGCGCTGCTTCGACCGCGACTGCTTCGACGACGGTCACGTCACGGGTTCGGCGGTCGTGCTGAACCTTGCAGGCACGGCGATGCTGATGACCCACCACGCCAAACTCGGCCGCTGGCTACAACTCGGTGGTCACGCAGACGGGGAGACCGACCCTCTCGCCGTCGCCTGTCGCGAGGCCGTCGAGGAATCCGGCCTTGGCGTGCGGCCGTGCTGCACATGGCCCATCGACCTCGACATCCACGCCATCCCCGCGCGCGGCGGCGATCCGCGGCACTTCCACTACGACGTGCGTTTCCTGGTGCAGGTCGAGGCATCCGAGGCGTTCAAGGCCACTGCCGAGTCCTTGGCGTTGGCCTGGGTGCCGCTTGCCGATGTCGAGGCCGTAACCCGGGAGGAGTCGATCCTGCGCCTTGCGCGCAAAACCCTAGCTTTCCTGGGTCGCCCGCCCTTGCAGGGGCGATAGCGCGGCCCTTACGCGTCCCGGACCAAGTTGCCGCGGCGCCTGACCGGCTCAAGGAGATCGGTGTCGCCAGCCACCACGTCGTAGCCTTCCGGAAACGGCGGGCGCGCTTCGAGACCGATCGCGGCAAGGACGCGGTCGTCCTGGTAGTAGCAGGTGACCGTGTGCATCGCGAGCGTACGCAGGAAGGCCGGATCGTCTGCGCGCATGGCGTCGACGATGGCTTGTCTCGAGGTGGCATCGAGATCGGTGAAGGCCGCGCCGTGGCGATCCCGCCCAGCCGCATCCAGGCGGCCGATGTCCCGGGCGATCGCGGCGAGGTCCCGCGGCTCGCGCTCGCGGATGAAATCCAGTACGCCAACCGCCGCGGCACTCGGCTTGCGGCCATCGGCACTCGCCGGAACGATCATGTCGACCACGACGTCGAACGTTGCACGCTCAGCCGCGGTCATCGGGTTGTCTGAGCCAATCATGTCAGCCGACACTTCCTGTCTTCCTCCCGTGGTCAATCGAACAGGTTGGCAAGGTTCTTCTTCATCGAGTCGGCGATGTAGAGGGCAACAGCCTGGATCGTCGTCGTGGGATTGACGCCGCCCGAGGTCACGAAGACGCTGCCGTCGACGATGAATAGGTTGCGCACGTCATGGCTGCGGCCCCAGGAGTTGACCACGGACTGTGCCGGATCGTCCCCCATGCGCGCGGTGCCCAGGAGGTGCCAGCCGCAGTACCGGATCGGCGATGGCGACGGGTGTACCGACGTGGCACCGGCCGCGACCATGGCCTCGGAGGCGCGCGCGACGCCGTGCTCAAGCATCCGCCGGCTGTTCTCGGAGAGCGTGTAGCTGACCTTCGGGGCCGGGATGCCGTCCGAGTCGGTCAGTTCGGGGTCCAGGGTGACCCGGTTGTGCTCCTCCGGGAGATCCTCGCACAGGACGCCGATGTTGATGTCCCGGTCGTACATGCGCTCGAACGCCGCGTGATGGCCCTCGCCCCAGGGGATCGCCCCGCTCGCGATGCCGCCGCGCGCGGTGGCCACCGGGGGAGCACCGCGCGTGACCTGCAGGTCGTAGCCGCGCACGAAGCCCCGGCTCAAGTCCGTCTCGTAGAACTCCTGGCTCAGGATGCAGGAGCCTTGCGGCCCGAAGTGCGATGCGAGCGGTTCGGGGAAGATGCCCCGCACATGGCCGAACGGGTGCAGCATCAGGTTCTTGCCCACGAGGCCTGATCGGTTGGCAAGGCCATCGGGGAAACGGGCGGACGTCGAATTGAGCAGCAGGCGCGGCGTACCGACGCCGTTGCAGGCGACGATCACCACTTCGGCGCGTTGGTGGCGCTCGACGCCGTCGGCGTCGAAGTAGGTGACGCCGGTCGCCATGTCGCGGTCGTCGACGGTGATCTCGCGCACCCGGCAGTTGGTGCGCAGTTCGACCCCGGCGCGCTCCGCCATCGGCCAATAGGTGACGTCGGCGCTGCTCTTGGCACCTTGGGCGCAGCCGGCGTTGCACGGGCCCAGGTTCAGGCACCGGCCGCGGCCGTTGTAGTCGCGCGTCACGATGGCCGTATCCGACGGCCACCAATGCCAGCCAAGCTTGTTGAAGCCCCGCCCCATGGCCTCGCCCATGCGCCCCATCGGCACGGGTGGCAGCGGCGGCTCGTGGAACGGGATGGCCGGATCCCCGGCGAGACCCGAGACGCCGATGTTGCGGTCGTTCTCGGCGAAGTAGGGCTCGAGTGCCCAGTAGTCGATCGGCCAATCGTCGGCGACGTCGTCGAGTGTCCTCACCCGGAAATCCGAGGGGTGGAAGCGCGGGAAGTGCGCCGAATAGAGAATCGTGCTGCCGCCGACGGCATTGAAATTGAGGATGGCGATCGGCGAGTCGTCGTCGTTGATGGGGTAATCGGCCGCGCGCTTGCGGAGGTTCGGGCTCAATTGGTACTCGCTGTACTGGCGCATTTCCCAGTCGCGGCCATTGCTCGGGTACTCCGCCGGGTTCATCCAGCCGCCCTGCTCCAGGCAGACGATTCGCATTCGGGTCTCGGCGAGGCTCCATGCGACAGCAGCACCGGAGGCGCCGGCCCCGACGATCAGGACGTCTACGGTGTCATCGGCCATGGCCTCTTCCTTCTTGGCCCGCGGTCACACTAGCTCGGTGCCGTGCCAGACGGCGGCCGCAACGTCGCCAGCACGTTCGTTGCCGCGCCGATCATCGAAGAGACGTCGCTCAAGTTCGCTGGCACGATCAGCGTGTTGCCTTCCTTGGCCAAGTTGCCGAAGCGTTCCAGATAGTCCTCAGCGACGCGCAACTGCATGGCCTTGTCGCCACCTTCACTGTTCAACGCGTCGGCCACCTTGCGCAAGCCTTCGGCAGTGGCTTCCGCGACCGCCAGAATAGCCGCCGCCTCACCCTGGGCCTCGTTGATCTGCTGTTCCTTGGCCGCTTCCGACTCCTTGATGACGCGCTGCTTTTCGCCCTCGGCCTCGTTGATCTTGGCGTCGCGTTCGCCCTCGGAGACGAGTACCGTGGCGCGCTTCTCCCGTTCGGCGCGCATCTGTTTCTCCATGGCGGAGACCACGTCCCCCGGCGGGTTGATGTTCTTGATCTCGTAACGGAGCACCTTCACGCCCCATGGGTCGGTGGCCTGGTCGAGTTCCTCGACGACGCGTAGGTTGATGTGATTGCGTTCCTCGAAGGTCTTGTCGAGCTCGATGCGGCCGATCTCGCTACGCAAGGTTGTTTGGGCAAGCTGCGAGATCGCGAACCCGTAGTCACCGATGCCGTACGAGGCGTTGCGGGCGTCGAGGACCTGCATGTAGAGGACGCCGTCCACGCCGACCTGAACGTTGTCGGACGTGATGCAGATCTGTTCCTCGACGTCCATGGCCTGTTCCTTCAGCGTGTGCTTGTACGCCACGCGGTCGATGAACGGGACCAGGATGTGGAAGCCGGCCGCGAGGGTTCGCGAGTACTTGCCGAGGCTCTCGACCACGTAGGCACTCTGCTGCGGCACGATCACGGCCGTCTTTATCACCACGACGATGGCGAGCACCACCAGCACGATGGCAACGATCAGTCCTGCATCCACGTTGAGCCTCCTCAGGTCCTTGACGGGTTCTCGTCGGCGTTTCGGCCCGCCGACGGCACCAACTCGATCTCGACGGTCGTACCACTGACAGCCACCACGCGCGCCTGCGCGCCAGCACCGATGGCCTCCGGGCCAACGTTCTTCGCCCGCCAGCGGCTGCCGCGCATGGCGACTTGGGTCCTGCCTCCGGCTGGCACATCCTCGGTTACATCGACGGTCTCGCCGACGGTCGAGTTGTCGAACCCTTGTGCGCTGCCGCGAAGGCGCTCGTAGAGCTTGCGCCTGAAGAGAACCATGAAGGCGACGGACAGGACCGCGTAGAGCACCCACTGTCCCCACACGGGCAGCCCTGCGCCGGCGGACTCCGCGACGCCCACGACGATGGCTGCCGCACCAAGGAAAACGATATAGAACGCCGCATCGACAGCGGCGAGTTCCAACGCCATCAAGCCGAGACCGGCGACAATCCAAGCCCACCAAGGCATCGCTTCTCCTAATCGGGTGTCGAGGTCAGCTTGCCTCGCCGTCGTAGAGGTGGCAAGCGACGAGTCTATCCGGGTACGCCGCATCGACCACGGGAATCAGCTCGGGCGTGTTGTCGCGGCACACGTTCATTACCTTCGGACAGCGGTTGGCGAACCGGCATCCCGGCGGTACGTTCACCGGTGACGGGATTTCGCCGCGGATCGCGGTCGAGTCACGATCCCGCTCGCTGACCGGGTCCGGTTCCGGGTTCGATCCGATCAAGAGCTCCGTATACGGGTGCTTGGGCGCGAAGAACACCCGGTTGGCGGGGCCGAGTTCGACGAGCGAGCCGAGATACATCACCGCCATGCGATCCGAGACGTAGCGGACCATGGACAGGTCGTGGGCGATGAACAACAGCGTAAGTCCCAGCGACTCCTTCAGTTCGTCGAGAAGGTTGACGACCTGCGCCTGGACCGAGACGTCGAGGGCCGAGATTGGCTCGTCGCAGACCACGAATTCGGGCTCGAGCACCAGCGCCCGCGCGATGCCAATGCGTTGCCGCTGACCACCCGAGAACTCGTGCGGGTAGCGGGACATGTGGTCCGGGTTGAGGCCGACCCGGCGCAGCCAGTCGGCGACGGTGTCGCGGATGTCGGACCGCGAGAGATCGCTGTGCAGGCGCAAGCCCTCGCCGACGATTTCGCCCACCGTCATGCGCGGATTCAGCGACGAGTACGGATCCTGGAAGATCATCTGCATGGCCTGGGCGTATCGCTGGAAGTCGCCCGGCGAGTACTTGGCCGGCAACGATTCGCCGTTGAAGACCACCTCGCCCGAGGTCTTGTCGTGCAGGCCGAGCACGGTCTTGCCGAGCGTCGACTTTCCGGAGCCGCTCTCGCCCACAAGGCCCACGATTTCCCGCGGCGCGATGTCGAGCGAGACGTCGTCGACGGCGTGAACGACCTGTCCGCGCCCGATGTGGAAATGCTTGGTGAGTCCCTTGACTGCGACGATCGGCTCGGTCACGGACGGTACACCTCCGCCGCTTCGACGTCGCATTCCTCGTGGTGCAGCCAGCACAGGGCCTGATGGCGTTCGCCGATCTCGAAAGCTTGCGGATGGCCGTTCTCGCACGCCTGCATCGCGTGCGGACAGCGGGCGAAATAGCCACAGCCCTCGGGCGGTGCGAACAGGTCCGGCGGGCTGCCTTCGATCGGCGTCAGTTCCTGGGCGGCATCGTCGCGGTTGGACGGCATCGCGGCCCGCAAGCCGAGCGTGTACGGGTGCGCCGACCGGTAGAACACGTCGTCGACGCTGCCTCGCTCGACGACTTCGCCGGCATACATCACCAGCACCTCGTCGGCCATGCGGGCGACCACGCCGAGATCATGGGTGATCAGGATGATGGCCATGCCGTTCTCGCGCTGCAGGTCGCGCATGAGGTCGAGGATCTGCGCCTGGATGGTGACGTCGAGCGCGGTGGTCGGTTCGTCGGCGATCAGGACCGAGGGCTCGCAGGCGAGCGACATGGCAATCATGGAGCGTTGCAGCATGCCCCCCGAGAACTCGAACGGGTACTGGCTCGCTCGTTTCGCGGCCTCCGGAATGCGGGTCATGTCGATGAGTTCGATGGCCCGTGCGATCGCGCGTCTGTGGCTATAGCCGCGGTGTACCTGCAAGGTCTCGGCGATCTGCTCGCCGATGGTCATGGTGGGGTTCAGGGAACTCATGGGATCCTGGAAGATCATGCCCACGAGCCGCCCGCGGATGTCCTTGCCGTCGATGCGCTTGTCCGCGATGACATCCTGGCCGTCGAGCTTGGCCGTGCCGCTCGTGATCCGTCCCGGGGGCATCGGAATCAATCCCATGATGCTCTGCACGGTCACGGACTTGCCGCACCCGGACTCGCCGACGATGGCCAGCGTCTGGCCGCGGTCGAGTTCGAACGAGACGCCGCGCACCGCCTGCACCGTGCCGCCGTAGGTGTCGAACTCCACGCGCAGGTCGTCGACCTCGAGGAGCGCACTCATTCCGCCGACCTCATGCGTGCATCAAGCGCGTCGCGCAAGCCGTCGCCGAGGAGGTTGAACGCCAGTACGGTGATGCTGATGAATGCCGCCGGCGCAATCAGTTCGTGGGGCGTGGTCAGCATGGTCTTCAAACCTTCGTTGCACATGCTGCCCCAGGACGGTGTCGGGGGTGCGACGCCCATGCCGATGAAGGACAGGAACGCCTCGGTGAAGATGGCGCTCGGGACGGCGAACGTCAGCGTCACCAGGATGACGCCCATCGTGTTCGGGATCATGTGGCGCAGGACCAGGTAGTTGGTCTTGGCGCCGAGCAGGCGGGACGCGCCGATGTAGCCTTCCTCGCGGATCTGGAGGATCTGGCCGCGCACTAGGCGCGCCGCCCCCGGCCAGCTCAACAGCACCATCGCCACCATCATCGGGTAGATGCCGCTCTCGCCCGCCTGGACGCCGAACAGGATGCGCAGCAGGATCATGAACAGCAGGAATGGCAGCGCCACGACGAAGTCGGCGAAGCGCATGAGCAACTGATCGAAGCGGCCACCGACGAAGCCGGCCGCGCTGCCGTAGACGATGCCGATGATGACGAAGGCGAACGGCGCGACGATGCCGATGAAAAGCGACACGCGCGCGCCGTGCATCAGACGGGCCAGGAGGTCTCGGCCAAGGTAGTCCGTGCCGAGCGGATGGGCGGCAAGCTTCAGGGTGTCGCCCGCCTCAAGGGTCGCGCCATCCTCGACCAGGCCCTTGGCCACGGCCTCGGCCGCGGTGATCACCCGCGTGACGCCCACGGGCACCGTCCGATACGCCGGCGACTCGTTGCCGAGCGCATCCATGGCGACCACGGAGTAGAAGTAGGTCAAGGGCTTGAGGTCCAGCCGATCCTCGAAGCTCACGTTCGCGGGATCGAGGACGTCCGCGATCGGCAGGCCCAGGGCACCATCCGGTTCCGGATCGAGGATGTTCCGGTACACGCGGTAGGCCGCAGCGCCCGGGACCGGGTCCCAGGCCAAACGGACCGCGCGCGTCTCGGCCGCGCCGTGCACGGTGACGGAGCCTGGTGCCCCGAGTTCAGCCGCCGGCGGCGAGCCACCGGCCGGCACGTCCACGGTCACGCCGCGCCAAGGGATGTAGTCGTCGACCACCGTCGCCGTTCGGTCGGCCCCCGGTGGCGCGCTGATCTGGTCGAGGTCCTGCGCGGCGGGATCGACCTGCCAGGCGAAAGGCCCGAGCACGGTGAACACGAGCAGACCGATGACGATGTAGAGCGAGATCAGCGCCCGCCGGTTGGCCTTCAACCGGATCCAGGCATCCTGCCAATACGATAGCGACGGACGGGAAATCGTCTCGACTTCGCGCTCGATGCGTACAGGTTCGAAAGACAGCGTCTCGGCCACGGGTCTACTCCAGCCGCACGCGCGGATCGATCAGTCCGTAGACAAGGTCGACCAGGATGACCATGAACACCAGGAAGGCGCCGTAGAACACCGTGGTGCCCATGATCACGGTGTAGTCCAGTTGCTGCACCGCTTGCACGAAGTAGCGGCCGAGGCCCGGAATGGCGAAGACCATCTCCACCACGAATCCGCCCGTGGTGATGGCCGCGATCGACGGTCCGAGAACGGTCACCACCGGCAGGATGGCGTTGCGCAATTGGTGCTTGCGGAATACGCGCGTCGCAGGCAGACCCTTGGAGCGCGCCGTGCGGATGAAGTCCGAATTGGCGATCTCCAGCATCGACGAGCGCATCAGCCGGGTAAGAAACGCCATCGTGCCAAGGCCAAGGACCATCGACGGCACGATCATGTGCTGCACGGTCCCCCAGCCAGCGACCGGGAACAGCGTGAAGCCCAGCGCGTTGTTGATGTTCACCACGCCGAGTTGGCCGAGGGCTGCGAACACGAAACTCGGTACCGAGATGCCGAGGATGACCAGGAAGACGATGACGATGTCCGGGGCCCGATTGCGGTAGAGGGCCGTCAGCGCACCCCACAGGATGCCGCCGAACGCCGCGAACACGATCGCCAGGATGCCGAGTGTCGCCGAGACCTTGAAGTGCTCGGCGATGATGTCGTTCACCTCGCGGTTCTGCTGCGTATACGAGATGCCGAAGTCGCCCTTGAGCATGTTGCCGAGATAAATCACGTACTGCTCGGGGACCGGCTTGTCGAGGCCGTACCGGGCCTGCAGGTTCGCCCAGATCTCGGGCGGGACTTCCTTGTCGGCCGCCAGGGGGTCGCCGGGAACGGCGTGCATGCCGAAGAAGGTGGCCGTGGCGATGAACCAGACGGTGATGACGCCCTGCAGCAACCGTTTGAGCGTGTACGCCAACATCGCTCGGCCCCCTCGCCTAAGCCTCTTCGATCCAGGCGTTGGTGTAGTCGGGATCCGTGCCGACCGCGCGGCGCACCAGGCCCTTGACCCGGGGGTTCGCCACGTAGACCGAGCCGAGTTCGTAGTTGACGAGGATGACCGCGTCTTCGTGGATGATGTCCTGGACCTGGGCCAGGGCGTCCATGCGCGTGCGTGCGTCCGAAGACGACCGCGCGATCTCAACGGCCTCGTCCAAGGCCGGGTTGACGTACCGGCCACGGTTGTTCTCGTTCCACGATGCGAAGAGATCCCCGAACGTCATCGGGTCGTCGTAGTCCGGACCCCAGCCGGCCATCACGATGTCGAAGTCGCCTGCGGTCATCTTCGCCAGGCGCTGCTTGAAGATCTGCCGGTCGATCTTGATGTCGATGCCGAGCTTCTGCTTGAACAGGTTCTGGTAGTACTCGGACTGCTTATTGGCCGAGGGGCTGTCGCCCGTCAGCATGACCAGCGTCGGCGGCGCCTCGAGGCCGAGTTCATCGAGCGCTTGCGCCAGGTGGCGTCGACCCAAGGCCTCGTCGGGCACGTGCTCCGGGGCGGGGTATTCCTGGCGGAAGTAGCCGTTGACGCCCTTCAGCCACACCGGGAACAGCGACTTGCCCGGCAGGTTGCCCGGCAGCTTGATGACCTTGTAGACCAGTTCCGCCGGGTCGTTGACGGCCTGCAGGGCCTTGCGCAGGTGGTAGTTGCTCGTCAGCCGATCCGGCGCGTGGTTCAACTCCATGAAATAGACGGACCCGTCCGCGAAGCGGTTGATGCGCCAGCGCTGCTGCAGGGCATCGTCCAGGTTCTCGGCATTGAGGCTGGTCAAGGCCACCTTGTCGTCCTTGAAGAGGTTCAGCACGGCGTTGGTGTCGGTGGTGATGTAGGCGTGGTCGATGGCGTTGAGCTTGATGCGGTCCACATCCCAGTAGTTGGGGTTCTTCTCCAACCGCAGACTGGCGCCATGGACCCACTTCGAGATCACGAAGGGCCCGTTGTAGAGCATGTCCTCGGCGTCCGCCGCGTAGCGCCCGTCACGCGACTCGTAGAACGCCTCGTTGATCGGGTTGTAGGTGGCAAACGCGGTGAGCTTGCCGAAGTACGGCACGGGGCGCGCCAAGCGCACTTCCAGGGTGCGCTCATCGAGGGCCTCGACGCCGAGCGACTCGAGCGGCAACTCGCCGGCGTTGACCGCCTCGGCATTCTCGATGCCGAACATGATGAATGCGTATTGCGAGGCATTGGCCGGATCGACCACCTTGCGCCATGCGAACACGAAATCGTGGGCCGTGATCGGTGCCCCGGTGTGCCAGCGCGCCTCGTCGCGCAGATGGAAGGTCCAGCGCGTCTCCGTGCCTTCCCAGCGTTCCGCGACGCCGCCCACGAGGCGGTTGTTGGCGTCGTAGCGGAGCAGGCCTTCCATGACGTGGCCGAGAATGCGGAAGCTCACCTGGTCGGTGCCCCGCGTGGAATCCATCTGCGGCGGTTCCTGCGAGAGCGTGAGCGTCACGGTGCCCGTCGCGGCGTCCACCGCGTTGCCGGCGCCGCCTTCGTTCCACTGCGCCAGCAACCAGAGGATCACGGCCAGAATTCCGAAGCCGATCAAGCCGAGGCGCAGAAGCTGCCACAACGCGTCCCAGTCCAGGCCGCCCGCCCGCGTGGTGTCCCGCGCGTCGTCGAATCCGCCGGCGGTGGACGGCTCCGTGATCTCGCTCATCGCGTCAACTCACCGCCCGCAGCAGGTTGCCCACGACGCGGTTGAGATGCATCAGCGAGTTGCACTCCTCCGCCTGGTGCACGTAGGCCGTGTACTTGCGCATCTCCGCATCGCCGACGTTCCAGGTGCTGCGCGACTCCGGGTTGAGCCAGATCACGCGCTTCGCCCGGTCGTACATTTCCTTCAGGATGTCCGTGCGCGGATCGCCGTAGTTGTTGCGCGCATCCCCGAGGATCACGATGGTCGTCCGGTTGTCCACGTCATCCATGCACAGCTTGCGGAAGTCCGCGAACGCCTGGCCGTAGTCCGTCGAGCCGCCGCTGTAGTCGCGCAGCACCTTGGCGATGGCGTCCTCGATCTTGCTGCGCTCGAAGAGGTCAGTCACCTCCGCCAAGTCCGACGAGAACGCGAACGAACGCACCTTCGGCATGACCTCGTCGAGCGAGTAGAGAAACATCAGCATGAAACGGGCATAGCTCGCCACGGACCCTGAGACATCGCAGATGGCGAACACCTTCGGCCGGTCGACTTTCACCGACTTCCAGTGCAGGTCGAAGATGGACCCGTCGTAGCTCATGTTGTAGCGCAGCGTGCGCGGCACGTTGAGTTGACCGCGCTTGAACACCTTGCGGCGCCTGGAGTGCAGGGCGACGAGCTTCTTCGCCATGCGGAAGACGATCTCCTGGATCAGGCGGAAGTTCCGGTGTTCGACGTTGGAGAGCTTGACCTTCTGCAGCAGTTCCTCGCGCAGCCGGCGCCCCGTCACGTCGGCGTGCAACAGGAACTGCCGCTCCACGTAGTCGCGCACCTGCTCGCGCAGCCAGTCGCGGCGCTTCTTGAGTTCCTGGCCCAAGCGCCGCTCCGGGATCCGCGGACTCAAGCGCGCATCGCCGATCTCGCGCATCAGGTCGGCGAGTCCCATGGCGTCCATGATCTTGCGCGTATAGAGGCCCTTCTGGGTGAACACCTGGATGTCCTCGAGCTTGGCGTCGCGGGCCGCGTCGGCCATGCGGACAGTCAACTCGACCGTGCTGTTCTGCATGAGCAGGCGACCGAGTTCGGAGCGCGGGTCGGCCATCTCGCCGGGGCCGAGATCCTCTTCTTCGTCCTCTTCGAGGGCGGCGAGCTTGGACTTGCCCTTCTTGCCTTTGCCGCCTCCCTTGCCGCCGCCGAGGCCTTCACCTTGGCCTTCGCCGTCGGCACCGCCCGTTTCGCCCGACTCGTCCTCGTCCTCGCCAGCCAACGCGGACTGACTCGACACGTCATCGAAGGAAAAGAACTGATCGAAGGTGGTCTCGAACGTATCCTTCTCGTCCGGCGTCTTCGGCAGCACGAGGGACAGGGAGTCCTTCAGGAACTCGCGATCCGCGAAGCCGACCAACTCCAACGCATTCATGGCGTCCAAGGTCTCGGCCGGGGAGATTCGCACCTCCGCGTTGCGCAACGCGGCAATGAAGCGGGTTAGCGTGCGGTCCATGGGATCGACGCGGTGGCGACGCGCGACGGCGTGTCGTCAAGCGGCTGCGCGCTTAAGGACAAGGCGACAGGCTCGCGTAGTAGGCGGCAATGTCATCGATGTCCTGGTCCGAGAGGTTCTGCACGAACGGCTGCATCGTTAGCTCGACCCGCTCACCGTCTCGGAACAGGCGAATCTGTTTGGCGAGGTAGACCGGCTGCTGCCCGGCGAGACTGGGCCAAGCGGGGTTGACCGAAACGCCGGCGGGGCCATGGCAAGCCGCGCAAACAGCGGCTTTCGCCTTGCCTGCCGCCGCATCGCCGGCAACGCCCTGCGCGGCGGCATCGCGCTCACCGATCTTGGGCACGAAAGCGACCGCGGCCGTGGCAAGCACGCCGAGAGCGGTACGTCGGAACAGGTGCGGGGTCCATCGGTGACAAGGCGGATTGCCCGCTGCAGACTTCTTCATTGACTCCCTCGGTACCAGGTAATGCGCCCAAGGCAGCAATGTGCTGACAGCCTATTGCGAGCGCAACGTCAGAGTAGCACAACGTCCGTCGGGCAACGGGTGCGTGGGGCTCCTGGGCGAGTCCGCGCACCATGCGGACGGGGGCGTCCGCGCACCATGCGTTACGGAATTTGCCGTTCTAGTGACTTGCTGAAGCGGGTCTCGCCGGCGCCGATGCGCAGCAGGTCGACCAAGAGGATGACTAGGCCCACGGTCATCAACACGCCGAAGCCCATGCGCCACCACATGGCCTCAACGAACCACGGCTGGGTCTGGCCGTCGAAATACGCCTGCCACGTCGAGCCGCCGACCGCGCGCTCGATGAAGGACTGTTCATAGCCCGCGATCAGCAAGGCGATGGACATCCCGACCATGCCGACGTGCAGCAGTCCAAGCGACCACTTCCAGCGCCAGCCACCGCGCAGGTCCGCCGACATCCACACGTCGCCCCGCAGTTTCTGCAGCGCGATGTAGACGAAGGCAACGATGATCGTGACGTAGGCGCCGAAGAACGCCAGGTGCCCGTGGGACGAGGACCACTGCGTGCCATGGGTGTAGAGGTTGATCTGCGGCAAGGTCTGCATGAAGCCCCATACGCCGGCACCGAGGAAGTTGCCGAACGCGTGGGCGATCAGCCACGCTAGCGCCGGATGGTTGTTGGAACGGAACGAGTGCCGACCCGCGTCGTAGACGGAATGCACCACCATCGCCACCAGCGGGATCGGTTCCAGCGCCGAGAAGAAGCCCCCGACGCCGAGCCAGTACTCCGGTGTGCCAATCCAGAAGTAGTGGTGGCCGAGGCCGAGAATGCCGGAGCCGAACATCAACGCGACCTCGATGTAGAGCCAAGTGGTCACGATGCGGCGTGGCGTGCCGAGCGTCTTCATCAGCCCCCAGGCCATGATGCAGCCGACCAGCACCTCCCAGGTCGCCTCGACCCAGAGGTGAATCACCCACCACCACCAGTACTGGTCGAGGGGCAGATTGGTCGTGTAGAACATGCCGGCAAGGTAGAGGCCGGCCAGCGCGATCAGGTCGAGCACCAGCACGCCCGATATGCCGCTCCACTTGCCAGCGACGAAGGTCCCGGCCACGTTGTAGAAGATCGCCGCCATGCACAGCACGATGCCGATATCTGCCCAGCGCGGCGCCTCGATGTACTCCCGGCCCTCGTTGATAAACCACAGCGTCCACTTGTCGCCCGGGCCGCTCTGCACGACGAGGTAGACCACCACCACGACGGCGACAGCCACGGTCAACACCCAGAAAGTGAGGTCGGCGATGCGTTGGCCGACCAGCGCCACACCGGACTCGTCCTCCACCAGCCAGAAGATGGAACCGATGAACCCGTACAGCAGCCAGACCACCATGGCGTTGATGTGCACCATGCGGTTGACGTTGAAGTCCAGGAATCCGAACAGGAAGTCCGGGGCGAGGAACTGCCATGCGGCCAGCAGCCCGAAGAGCATCTGCGCCACGAACAGGGCGAGCGCCACCACGAAATACTTGATGGCCAGCCGTTGCCCGGCACTGAGGGCAGCGTAGTCCACGCGGCCGGCGCTCACGCGTCCTCCGCCGTCAAGTCACCTTGGGGCAACACCGTGAACCCCGATGGGAAGCCGTTCGTATCGATCGCCGACATCCACTTCAGGTAGGCGATCACGGCCCGGACCTCCGCGTCGGTCAAATCCTGGTTCGGCATACGTCGACCGGTGCCGAACGTGCGCGCGTTGGCAACGGGGTCCTTCAGGAACAAGGTCATCAACAGTTCGCGCGCGTCCTCGTTGCCCCAGCCGGGATCCAGCCAAGCCTTGGTGAGGTCGGGTGCGTAGTAGGCGCCGTTGCCAAGCAGCGTGTGGCAGTTCATGCAGTTGCGGCCTTGGACGGTAAGCTTGCCGTGGTCAACTAGGGCGCGCGCCTCCTCCTCGCTCAGTTCCTCGCCGAACAGCGGCGCGACCGGCCCAATGACCGGCACCATCATGTTGCGATCATCGTCGAACGCGTAGCCGATGCGATGGTTGATGACCGAGTAGGCCGGAACGCGCCCCGCCTCCGCGCCGGCCAGGATCACAGTGTGCGTGTGGTAGGTGAGCACCACCAGCACGAAGGCCATGCCGGCGGTCACGAAAATCGCGCACTTGCGCCAGAAGTCCTCGCTGGCCCACCACTCGGGACCGCTTGTCTGCTCGTCCTGACTCCCTTCAGACATGGGATCCCTCCACCTTGGGATCCTCCTCGTGCACCTCCTCCGACAAGCGCCAGATGAACCGCGGTGCCACGAAGTAGCCGACCAACATGAGCGTGACCAACACCAGCCAGAGACCCCACAGGTTCAGCAACACGGCCAAGCCGGCAACGCAGGCCGCGAGTGCCGCGTAGCACACGAGGGAGAAGGCGGCGAGAAGCGGAGACGCGGACAGGCGCGACAGGGCGTGGAGGATCGCGTAGCCCGCACCGAACAGGATGATCGCGCCGCCGAGCAGCGCGGCGCCCGCTATACGATGGATGTCAACCGGATCGACCAACGCCGCTCCAGGACCGTCGCTTACCACTCAAGATCATACGCCCGCGATCACACGCATCAAGGGCCGCGTACGTACTTCCAACGATAGGTGATGCTAGATTGGATGCCCGACGATTCCCGCGCTGACCTCGGTCTTGACCTTGTGCCGTTTCACGGCTGGAAGTCGCAATGACAATCCCGTTCAGGCTCGCCGTCGACAACACCTTTAGGAGCCCGCTGCGGTGGACCCTGACGTTCCTGGCCACATTCGTGGCCTTCATGCTCTACACCGTTCTCAACGGCGTTGTCTTGGGACTCGACGGGGCACTCGACAGGCTGAGCGACACGAGGCTTCGCGTCCTGCATCGTACGGGGCCGCTCGAAACTCTACCCATAGGAAACATTTCGCGGATCGCGAACCTGGACGACGTTCGAAGAGTCACGCATGCGACCCTTCTCGGGGGCTACCACCAAAACCTGAACCAGCCTGTGAGTGCCGCGGCCGTCGACCTTGAGGCTTTCCTGGACGTGGTGCCGGAAATCAGGGTGTCGAGAGATCAACTCGATCGCGTACTAGCCTCGCGAACCGGCACGATTGTGGGGAGTTCGACGGCAAGTCGCTTCGGCTGGCGCCTCGGTGACCGCGTTCCGATCAAGTCTGCGTTCTGGATCAACGACCAAGGCAACGAGACCTGGACTTTCGACGTCCTTGCGATTGCCAACAGCCATCCGGAGGACGACAAGCTCTACGCGGACGGTCTGTTTTTCGACTATGCCTACCTGAACGAGTCCCGGGTGGCGGGAAAGGACACCGTCGGGCACTTCATCGTTGCCCTGGAGGAGCCGACGCGTGCCGCATCGGTGGCGAAGGCCATAGACGGACTCTTCGCCAACTCGTCGCACCCAACGCGTGCTCTGAGCGAAAAGCAATGGGTTTCCGGCCAACTCAGGCAGCTTGAGGATCTCCGCCTTTTTGTCGAACTGGTGGTCGGCGCCGTGTTCTTCTCACTGCTGTTCCTGACCGGGACGATGATGGTTCAGGCCGCGAGGTCGCGCAGGCCGGAGTTCGGCATCCTCAAGGCCATGGGCTTTTCGGACGGCTCCATCTCGATGATGATCCTCGCCGAGGCGTTCGTTGTCTGTGCCGGGGGCGCCTTCACTGGCCTGCTGGCGGGTGCTCTTTCGCTTCCGCCCATTTTGGAGTTCGCCGGTGCCCCGGGTCTGGACCTGCCGGGTGAGGTGTACGCGACCGCCATTGCGTTGGCCATCGCCTTGGCGGGCCTGATCTCCCTGTGGCCGATGACCTACCTTCGAAGGGTGTCGGTAACCGAGGCGATCGGTGGCAAGTGATGCCCGGGATCAAGGAGATACTGCACATCACGTCGGTCAGCCTGCGCAGCATTCCCGGCAGGGCAGGCGAATCTGCGGTGGTCACGGTCGGCATCGCCTGTGTGGTCTTTGTCCTCGTCATGACGCTTGGCCTCGCGTCCAGCCTGACCGATGCCGTCGCCACGACGGGACATCCAGATCGCGTCCTGGTGCTCAGGAACGGCGCCGTTGTCGAATCGCTCAGTTCGCTCAGCCGGGAGGACGCTGCAAGGCTGCGTTCCCTTCCCGGCATTGCACGCCAGCGAGACGGCGACATCGCCGTCTCGCCCGAGGTCCTCGTCAACGTGATGCTCGATGACGCAGACAATCTGGTGCTCATTCGCGGACTCACCGCCGCCGGGTTCGAGTTGCGACCGGAGCTCCGCGTGGTTGAGGGCAGGATGGCGACGCAAGGCCGGCACGAGTTGGCTGTCGGACGACTCGCACAGCGGTCGGCGCCGTCTCTCGCCGTCGGCGGCGATCTGAAGGTCGGCGGCGTCGATTGGCGAATCGTCGGGGTTTTCGAGAGCGGTGGTGACGCGCACGAGTCGGAGCTGCTCGCGGACGGTCCGACGCTGATGGCCGCCGTCGGCCGCAACGAACTCAGTTCAGCGACGGTCCGGCTCCGGTCGGCCGACGGCTTCGAGCGGTTCCGGTCCGCGGTTGCCGCCATCCCTGGAGCGAACCTCAAGGCGGAGCGCGAATCGGCCTACTACCGGGGCCAAGCGGAGACCATGTCTCGGCTGGCGTACGTGGTTGCCTACGTCGTCGGCGCGATCATGGCGTTCGGGGCCACGTGCGGCGCCCTCAACATGACCTATTCCGCCGTGGATGCGCGAACCGTCGAGGTTGCGACACTGCGCGCCATCGGATTTGGCGTGTTCCCGATCACCGTCTCGGTTCTCGTGGAGTCCACCTTGCTGGCCATCGTCGGTGCGTTGGCGGGAGCGGTGCTTGCTTGGATCTTTGTCGACGGCAACACGTTCGCTGCGACGCAATATCTCGGGCCCGGCGCAAGCGTCAATCACCTGACGTTGCGTCTGAACGTTGGGGTGGAGCACATGGTCCTCGGAGTCGTCTGGGCGTGTGCAATCGGACTTGTCGGCGCGCTATTGCCGGCCATCAGGGCCGCAAATGGGCCAATTGCCCGGGGCCTCCAAGTCGTATGAGGGGCCGACTCCTTAGCGTATGAAGCGCACGGCGCCGGGCCGCCACCGGACGACACGCCGGGTTGCGCTTGCGGCGCGGGGACCCTTGGGCACGCTGCGTCCTTCGACCATGACGACGGCGGTAATGAGCGGCGGATGGTCGGGCGCTCCGAATGCGCGTCGACGGTCGAACTCGCGTTCCAAGAGCGCCACGTGATGGCGCAAGCGCTCATGCAATTCCGGCGCGACGAATGCGGTCAACTTCACCGCGACCACCGTGTGGGTCGGCTGCGGCTCGGGTCCATCCGGTGCAAGGGGGATGCTCGCCACCACGTCCGCACAGCGCCACCGCGGTGCGACCCAGGCATCGGGGACGCGCACCATGGACTCGAAGCCGAGTCGATTCAGCCAGGCCCGCGGAAACCGCTTCGCCAGCAGAACGCGGATCAGGTCCTCAAGCAAAGCGGCGTCGGCGAAATCCCCGAGCGTCGGCCGGTCCATTTTTTTCGGCCCTCATGCGGCGTGGCATGACAACCCTAGAGCCCGGGAGGCGCGAGGTTTAGGGCAGATTTCTCGAATGCGCGTAGGACTTATGCGCGTCTTCGCGTAGGAAATCGCCCATGTTGGGCACCGAACGGCTATTCGAGTGGAAGTTCGTCCTCGATGTCAGCCGCTCTCCGCGCGAGGTGGTTCTCGCGCAAATAGACATACGGGTCGTCGCCCCACTGGCCGGACAGGTCCGGTTGACGTGCCCGCGCGTCGACGCGATCGAGCACGCCGACCCCGATGCGGACCCCGTCATCGTCCACCGCGCGCAACGGGCCGGTCGCGACATCGACGAGCTTGGCACCGCCATCGCGCAGCGTAGACGGGCCGACGATCGGCAGCACAAGGTACGGCCCAGTGCCGACGCCCCACCGTCCCAACGTCTGGCCGAAATCTTCGCGATGGCGCTGCAAACCCATCGCCGTGGCCGGGTCGAACAAGCCGCCGATGCCAAGGGTCGAGTTGACGAGGAAACGTCCGGCATCCGCGCCCGCGACCCCGAACTTGCCCTGCAGGCACTGGTTGAGGACCGTGCGTGGCTCGATGAGGTTGTTCAGGACGTTGCGCACGCCCGTTCGGGCGAAACGCGGGACAACGTGGCGGTAGACGACCGACGCGGGCTTGAGCAAGGCGCGGTCGAGGACGTAGTTGAACGCCAGCACCTTGCGGTTCAGCGGGGCCAACGGATCGTCGGCCGGCGGGACAACCTCGCCCTCGGACGAGCCGGAGGAGTCCGCAGCTACTCCCACCACGATGGCGATCAAAGCGGCCTGAACCGTCGCCTTCACAGTCGTCATCCCGCCCCGTCGTCCGGTGGCGCGTACCGTTCGGGAGCCACCACATACCGGTCCAGGAACACCGCCGCTTCGGCCATCGTCGGCTCGACCCAAGCCGCCCATCGCGCCCAGCCATGCGGCTGTTCAGCGTAGATGTGCATCTCGGCCCGGGCGCCGACCTCGCTCAAGCGCCGGTACATGTTGAGGCTCGCGGTCACCGGCACCACGCGGTCGGCATTGCCGTGCAGAAAGAAGGTCGGCGGGAAGTCGCCGTGTACCGTCTCGATCGGGCTCGCCGCTGCAGCCTCCGCCGGGTCGGGGTCGGCACCGAGCAGCGCGGTTGCCGCGTTGGCGCCGGACGGCCGTTCCCCGACGTGGAAGAGCACCGGAGGATAGACCGCAACCACCGCCGCGACGGAAGTGTCCACGCCCGGGTTGCCGCCTTCACCTTCGAAGTCCGGGTGTCCCACCGTGCCTGCCAGCAGGAGCGCCAAGTGCCCGCCGGCCGAGTTGCCCGACACGGCGATCTTGTCCGAGTCCACGACCAAGGCGTCTGCGTTGGCGCGGAACCAGCGCAGCGCCGCCTTGACGTCATGGATCTGCGCTGGCCACGACGCTTCGGGGGTCAGGCGGTACTCGATCGCCGCGCACGTGAAGCCGGCTCGGGCGAGCGCGGTTGCCTGCGGCGGCATCATGTCCTTCGATCCCATGCGCCAGCCGCCGCCGTGGATCATGAGCACGCCCGCGCGGTTGCCGTCCGCCGGACGATAAACGTCCGCATGCAGGTCGCGCCCGCCGCCGGTCCCAACGACGACGTTGTGCTCGACGGCGACCTTAAGTGTCGACAACGACGTTCCCCGCGGCGTCGAGGTGGACGATTTCGTAGCCGAGCCCCGCCAAGTCTTCCTCGATGGTACCCCGGTCTCCGACCACCACGATGATCATCTCGTCCATGGTGAGGTACTTGGCGGCGACGGCGTTCAGTTCCTCGGCCGGGATCGACTCAAGGATGGCGTTCTGCTGATCGACGAAATCATCGTCGAGACCGTAGGTCTGGAGGCGCGACAGGAACGCGAGCTTCTGCCCCGGCGTCTCGTATCGCAGCGCATCGCGCTGGCCGATGGCATTGCGCGTAAAGGCCAACTCGTCGGCTTGGATTCCGTCCTCGGCGTACCGGCGGATCTCCGTTTCGAACTCGACGATTGACGCCGCCGTGGTGTCGCCGCGCACGCCGGCCATGGCCGTGAACACGCCGTAGTCCATTTCGCCCACGAACATCGATCGGGCACCGTAGGTGTAGCCCTTGTCCTCGCGCAGGTTCAGGTTGATGCGGCTGTTGAAGGCGCCGCCGAGCACGAAGTTCGCGAGCCCGGCGCGGTAGAACTCGCCCGTGGCGTCGTAGCTGAGCGCCGGTCTACCGATACGGATCTCAGACTGCACCGCGTTCGGCTTGTCGACCAGGTAGATCCGGGTTCCCCCGGTTTCCGGGAACGGCTTGAGTTGTGGCGCGGGCACGTCCGGTCCCTGCCACTGCTCGAGAACCTTGAGCTTGGGGAGCAGCTCCGTGCGGTCAAGGTTGCTGACGGCGACGATGGACGCGATCTTCGGCGAGTAGTGCGCCTGGTAGTAGCCGCGGACGTCGTCGAGGGTCAACGCGGCAACGGTGGCGGAGGTGCCCATGTCCAAGTAGGCGATCGGGTTGTCACGACCCATGAGGAGCTGTTGGTACACCACTTGCGCCGTGGCCGCCGCCTGCTTCTTGCTTTGCTCGATGGCTTGCAGCGTTTGCGCCTGGACCCTCGCGAAGTCCTCGGGAGCCAACTTCGGTTGCAACAGTTTCTCGGCCAGGATCGCGAGCGTTTCGTCGAGATTCCTGGTGAGGGAACGCACGGTGGCGACGGTGTCATCGTTGCCGGCGCCGAAGGACACGCTCGATCCGAGCTTCTGCAGCCGGTCGCTCAACTCCTCGTTGCTCGACTCTTCGGTCGCTTCGTCCATCATGCTCGCGGTGAGTGCGGCGAGGCCGAGTTGCTCGACGCTCTCGTGGCGCTGCCCCGCCGCGATGCGTAGTCGGATCGCCGTCGTCGGCGTCTCCACGTTGCGCGCACCGAGGACGGCAATCCCGTTGTCGAGTTCGCCACGCCAGATGTCCGGCAATGTGATGACAGGATTGGCACCCGCAGGCGGTATCACGCTGCGGTCGAAGTCGTCTTCGGCGCGCCGGTAGTCAAGCTCCTCTGCCGCCACTTTCTCGTAGTCCGGCAACGTGCGCTCGTAGCGCTCCCACGTGTCCTCGCTGGCGCGCAAGGCCGCCTGTCCATGGGGCACGATGCTCATGACCACCGCGGGCGTGTCCTTGATGTACTGCTCGTAGACGCGCATCACATCGGCCTTGGTCACGTTCTCGTAGCGCGCGACGTCGCGGGGCGCGAAATCCGGCTTCCCGGTCAAGTACTGGTAGGCGGCAAGTTGACTGACCTTGCCAGCGACGCTCTCAAGGCCGTAGATCTTGCCCGAGACGATGGCCATCTTGGTGCGCAGCAAGTCGTCGTCCGTGATGCCCCGTTCCTCGAACTCGGCCAGCGATTCGTCCACGATCCGCTCGAGATCGGCAAGCGTCTTGCCCGCCGCGGGATTGGGCAAGGCGATGACGGAAAATGTGCAGGACAGCTCCCGGCAGCCATGACCGGCTTGGGCCTGCACGGCGATCTGGTTCTTGACTAGGTTCTTGTACAGGAGCGACGTCTCGCCCTGCCCGAGGATGAACATCAGCACATCAAGCGGCGCTTCGTCCTCGTGGTACAGGTAGACGGTAGGACGGCCGATGAACAGCAGTGGTAGCGCGACGTTGTCCTCAAGGGAGATGTAGCGGGTCTCGTCCAAGATGACCGGCGGCTTGTCCGGCTTGGCCACGTCTGGTCCCCTTGGAACAGGGCCGAAATACTTGGCCACCCAAGCCAAGGTCTGCGCCTCGTCGAAATCGCCGCCGATGGTCAACACGGCGTTGTTGGGCCCGTACCAGCGCAGGAAGAACTGCTTCAAGTCGTTGACGTCGACCCGGTCGAGGTCCTCGACATAGCCGATCGTCAGCCACGAATACGGGTGGCCTTCCGGGTACATGGCCTCGCCGACCCGCTCGTTGAGCAGACCGTAGGGCACGTTGTCCACGCGCTGGGCGCGTTCGTTCTTGACGGTGTCGCGCTGGACCTCGAACTTCTCCTGGGTGACGGCGTCGAGCAGGAAGCCCAGCCGGTCGGCTTCCAGCCAGAGGAGTTTCTCAAGCTGATTCGACGGTGCCGTTTGGAAATAGTTGGTGCGGTCGGTGCTGGTGGTGCCATTCAACGTGCCGCCAGACTCGGAGACGATCTTGAAGTGCTGCTCGTCGCCGACGTTCTCCGAGCCCTGGAACATCATGTGCTCGAAGAAGTGCGCAAAGCCCGACTTGCCGACGTCTTCGCGCGCGGAGCCGACGTGATAGGTGACGTCGACGTGCACGAGCGGATCCGAGGAGTCCCGGTGCAGGATCACGGTGAGGCCGTTGTCGAGCCGGAATCGCCGATACGGGATAACGACCGAACTCCCCTGGGAGTTCGCATCGTCCGGCTTGCGCTCGACGGCATCGACAAAGGTGACGCCCGGCGGCAAAGACGCGGCATCGTCCTCGGCAGGCGTTGGCGCCTCGGAGCAACCCGCCACCAATACGGCGGCCAAGAGCCAACTGATGCGTGCGTTCATGAACGAACCCTCAACGACGCGTCCGTTCAGCTGGCCGCGGCAAGCGACTTCAGCAAGGCGTTGGTACGGGCGAACGAGCCGCGGCTGTCGTCGCCGGCCGGGTAGACGCTGGCGATCACCTCCGTGGCACCGGCGTCGAAGTACGCTTCAAGCTCCGCGCTCACTTCGTCCTCATTGCCAACCACCGCGATCTCACCGGCCTGGTCGATGCCCTCCGCGTCGAGTTGGCGGCGATAGTTCGGAAGCTGGCCGTAGCCTTGGAAGATCTGCACCGCGCGGGCCGTGGCCTGGGCCTTGTCGTCATGGACGCAGACCGGCAAGCCGACGATGACCCGCGGTGCGTCACGACCCGCATTGGCGGCAGCCGCCGTGATCCGCGGTGCGGTACTGCCGGCGATGGTGTTCTTGCCGACCATCCAAGTCACCGTGCCGTCGGCGACTTCTCCCGCCGCCCGCAGCATCAGCGGCGCGAGCGCGGAGATGACCACCGCGAACGGCGTGGCATCGGGACAGGCAAACCCGGTGCGCACCTGGTACATGTCGCCCTGGAAGTCGACGCGCCCTTCTTCGCCAAGGGCCTTCAACACGCTCACGTATTCGCGCATGTGCAGAGCCGGCCGGTCGTAGGCGAGGCCGAGGGCCTCGATTCCCGGCGCATGCGAAGGCCCGACGCCAAGCACCAAGCGACCGCCGCAAAGCGCGTTCACCGTCGCTGCTTGCTGGGCAAGGGCACTCGGATGGCGCGGGTAACTCGGCACGACGGCCGTGCCCAGTTCGATGCTGCTCGTCGCCTGCCCGGCCAGGGCCAGCATCGTCAAGGCGTCGAACGTGCCCACCTGGGGGGTCCAGTAACTCGAAAAGCCCTCCTGCTCCTTCTCGACGATCTCGTCCACCAGCGACGACAAGGGCTTCCCGCGGCGCACGTTACCGCCGTAGATTCCGATTTTCATTGCATCTCCTAGCGAGCAAACGAGTAGATTACACCCGAACCAACGTGGAGCGGCGGCTCGATGCAGCAGAGAGAACTCGAGGTCATGTTGATGGGCGCCGGCGGCAACATGCGCAATGCGCACTTGCCCCGGATGCAAAGGGACGGCGCGGTACGCATCGTTGCGGTCGCCGACCCGGTCGAATCCCAGGCACGGCTACTCATGGACAAGGCGGGCGTCGAGATCCCGTACGCCGCCGACTGGCGCGCCATGCTCGACGAGACGGCCGCGGACGCCGTGCTGATCAGCACGCCCCATCGCGACCACTTCGAGCAGGCGCGCGCGTGCCTCGAGCGCGGCCTTCATGTCTTGGTGGAAAAGCCGATGGTCATCGTGCCGGACCATGCCCACCAGTTGTTAGAACTCGCGGCTGCACGAGGACTCGCCCTCGGGGTGGCCTACCAGCGCCACTGGATGCCGCATTTCGTTCACGCCCGCGAGTTGGTCAAGACCGGTGCGCTGGGCGAGATTCGCGGCGTCGTCGCCTATGTCACCCAGCATTGGACGGGCGCGGGTGGCTGGCGCCTCGACCCCGAACTGTCAGGCGGCGGCATGTTCATGGACACCGGCAGCCACCTCGTAGCGTCGCTGCTCTGGGTCACCGGTCTCGCCCCGACAACCGTATCGGCGACGTTCGACAACGCCGGGTTCGCCGTCGATGTCAACGGGGCAGTGACCGTGGAGTTCGAGGGCGGCGCGGTCGGCACGCTCACCACCATCGGCAATACGCGCACCCACGACGAGCGGCTCGCCATCGCCGGCAGCGAGGGGTCCCTCGTGCTGCATCTGCACCAGTGGCAGGTCCGGTCCATGCTGCACAACGACGCGCCCGTCCACGTTCCCGAGACCGTCGCTAGTCAGACGCCGGACGGCGCGTTCTTCGAGCACATCCGAACCGGCCTCGCCGGCTACGAGCCACCAACGTTCGCCCTGCAGGTGGCCCGCCTCACGGAGGCGGCGTATCGGTCCGCTGCCGACAACGCGCCGGTTGGGGTGCGGTCGTAGGACCGACCGGGGCGTTCAGTGCCCAGTCGGCGCCGGCGCGGTGTCGCCCTCCATCTTCGCCGCAACCGGTTGGCTTGATCCGGTCTGTTGGGACGCCTTGCCAACGACGTGCGGGGCAACCGCGTTGTACAGCCCCAGGCTGGCAATCACCGCGAGGACGAGGAACACGTAGCGACCCTGGGTGGCAAACTGGCTACTCAAGCCATCGAACTTCGCATCCATTGTGGCCAACTCCGCTCGCATGGCAGCAAACTTGCCGTCAGTCGCAGTGAACCTTTTGTCCACAGCAGCGAACCTCTTGTCCACTGCAGCGAACCTTTTGTCCACCGCAGCGAAGCCTGCATCGACCTTACGCGCCAGTTCTCGAATTTCCGTGCCCAACTCCGTCCTCAATGCGGCCGTCGAGGCGTCGAGATCCGTCTTTGTCACTAGCTCTTCGGTGAGCTCGGCGTTCAGGGCACGGGACATGGCTTCAGCCTGACCGGGCTCGACACCGGCCGCCTTGAGCCGGTCTGCATACCTCAGCGTGTCGATCACCGTGGGATTCATCGCTGCTGTCCGGGTACTCCAAGAAAATACCACTGTGCACAATCGATCGGGCGGTGTATGTAGGAAATCGCCCATTCGTCAGTGCGGAATGCCCGATCGGGGCCATCCGCCGAAAACGCCGCACCTATAATTGCCGACGTGCTTGAGCAGGCCCGCAACACCCTACGGACCGTCTACGGCTACGAGGACTTCCGCCTAGGCCAGGAGGAGGTGATCGAAGCCGTGCTCGCTGGCCGCGACTGCCTGGTGTTGATGCCGACCGGTGGCGGCAAGTCGCTGTGCTACCAGGTCCCTGCGCTCATTCGGCCGGGCACGGCGGTGGTGGTTTCGCCGCTGATCGCGCTGATGCAGGACCAGGTCGCCGCACTCAGGCAACTCGGCGTGGCCGCGGCGTTCTTGAACTCGACCGTGCCTTGGCATGAACAGGTCGACATCACCCGCCAACTCGCCGAAGGGCGCCTTGACCTGCTCTATGTCGCCCCGGAGCGCCTTCTGCAGGAAGAGACGCTAGGCATTCTCGGGCGTGCGGACGTCGCCTTGTTTGCGATCGACGAAGCGCATTGCGTCTCGCAGTGGGGTCACGACTTCCGCCAGGACTACCTCGGCCTCGACGTCCTCGCCGATCGGTTCCCGGACACGCCGCGCATGGCACTGACAGCCACCGCGGACGGGCGGACCCGCACCGAGATCGTCAACCGCCTGCGCTTGCGCAAACCCGCACGTTTCGTGAGCGGTTTCGACCGCCCCAACATCCGCTACGCGGTGCACATCAAGTCCAACGCGAACGATCAGTTGCTGGGGTTCATGGAGGAGCACCGCGGCCAGCCCGGCATCGTCTATTGCCTGTCGAGGCGCAAGACGGAGGCGACCGCTGCGGCGTTGCAGGAGGCAGGGCACGACGCGCTTCCCTACCACGCCGGGATGCCGAACGGCGAACGCGCCCGAAACCAGGCGCGGTTCCTGCGCGACGACGGCGTGGTCATCGTCGCCACGATCGCCTTCGGCATGGGGATCGACAAGCCGGATGTCCGCTTCGTGGCGCACATCGACCTGCCGAAGAGCGTCGAGGCGTACTACCAGGAGACCGGCCGGGCAGGCCGCGACGGGGAGCATGCCGATGCCTGGATGATCTACGGCCTGCAGGACGTCGTCCGAGTGCGGCAGCTCGTCGACCAGGGCGAGGCCAGCGAGCAGCAGAAGCGCATCGAACGCAGCAAGCTCGATACGCTGCTCGGCTGGTGCGAGGTCACGGAGTGTCGGCGGGAGGCCCTGCTCCGCTACTTCGGCGACGATCTGCCCGACCCTTGCGGCAACTGCGACATCTGCTTGGATCCGCCCAAGACCTACGACGGCACGGTGGAGGCGCAGAAGCTGATGTCGTGCATCGTGCGTACGGGACAGTACTTCGGCGCCGGCCACGTCATCGACGTGCTCCGCGGCAAGGACACGGCCAAGGTGCAGCAGCATCGCCACGACAAGCTGTCGACCTTCGGCATCGGCGCGGACGTCGGCGCGACACAGTGGCGGTCCCTGCTGCGCCAGTTGATCGCCGGCGGCTTCGTGCTGGCCGACGCGGCCCGGTTCGGCGCACTGCGGCTGACCCAGGCGGCGCGCCCGTTATTGCGCGGCGAGACGACGCTTAACGTCCGCGAGGACGCCGTGGCCAACCGGGCCCGGGAGCGGTCCCCCGCGAAATCCCGCGATGACGGGTTCGAGATCACCACCCCCGACGAAGCGCTTTGGGAGGCATTGCGCGAATGCCGCTTGCGCCTAGCGGACGACGCGTCCGTCCCGCCTTACGTCGTCTTCCACGACGCCACGCTCAAGGAGTTCGTACGGCTGCGCCCGCAGTCGCGCGACGCCATGATCGCCGTGCACGGCGTCGGACAAGCCAAGCTCGACCGCTACGCCGATGCCTTCCTCGAGGTCATCGCTTCTCACCCGGCGACAGTTGCTTGATCGACTCGAGCGCTTCATCGAAGTCGATCTCCCCCGCCTCCAAGCGGCCGAGCACGTCCGCCGGGCGTTCGCTAGCGCTTGCGCGCTGATCGGTTGACGGTGCCCGCGCGGTTTCGGTCGCGGCCCGTCCAACACCTAGGGCGTTACGCAACGCTGCGAGCCGCGACTTCACCGTCGGGTAGCTGACCCCAAGCGCTCGCTCCATGTCCCGGATGCGACCCTCGCACGCGACAAAAATGCGCAGCACGTGCAGGTTGTCCTCGTCGAGACCGATGAACTCGTTGCCCGCGAACTGGGTCTTCACCACCAGGCCGCAATCCTTGCAGGCCAGTTCGCGCGGCACGAGCCGACCGTCGCAAGCCGGGCAGACGGTCAGCCGACCGCCGGGTTGGTCCTCTGGCTCAGCCGACATCAGCGCTCGCCAGGGCCCGAAGCCGCTCCGCCGAGTCGATGGTCATTCCGGTGAAGTCCACGTCGTCAAAGCGCAGGTTCTCCGCGTCCACACCTTTGATCGTCGTGCCGTCGAACTTGCACCCGGTAAACTCGCAGGCGTTTAGATTCACGCCGTCCAGCGTGAGATCGCGGATGCGCATCGGTTCGTCGTTCGAGCCCGCGAACTTCACGCGAGCAAGCGCACTCCCGGCAAACTCCCAACCGTCGGCGACGACGCCGCTGATCTTGACATGGTCGAGCCGGCTGCCGCCGGTGAGGGCCATGGCCTTGAGCTTCGAGCCGTTGACCTTCGTCGACCGGATCTCGGCGCTCTGCATCGAGAGTTCCCGGATCTGAGCGCCGTTGACGGTATTGTCCGCGAACACCGACGACGTGACGGAGAGGCGCGACAGGCTCGCACCGTTGAGGGTATTGCCGGTCACTTCCGAGGCGGTGAGCGACGCCCGTTTCAGCGACGAGCCGCGCAGCGTATTGCGGCTCAAGGGTCCGTTCGCCACCTCGACGTCCTGGAGTGCCGCCGCGTGCATCGTGTTGTCGCAGAACTCGGCCTGCGTGAGGTCCAGCCGTTTGAGTTCCGAGACGACGATGCGATTGCCTTCGGCCTTGTAATCCTGGCCGGTGGGTTCCTCCACCTTGGCCAGCGTCGCCCTGTTGGTATCGTCGACCCAGTCGTCGCCGTCGGCGCCGCCGAACACTTGCGCCAAGCCCCCCACGTCGCCCAGGCCCCGCAAGGCGTCCTCGACCGCGCGACCGATGTCGACACCGAGTTCATCGAGCAGTCCGCCGAACGCCCTGGAGCCCCCGCGCCGATGCCGATGGCGAGCGTGTCTCGACTGATGGCGCCGCTCGGAGTTGCGAGACCGTCGGTCGGCCGCGTCGAGGGCGTCGATCATGGCGCTCGCCTGGTCGCCCGTGAGCTTGCCGTCCTCCACCAGCTTCAAGATACGGTTGATCTCTTCGCGCATGGGTTCGTTCCACGACTGTGATGAGGGGATATTGGGGTCACATATGGATTATTTCAACTATCCTCTCGCTGGAACCTTGAACTTCTTAAAGGACGCTGAAGGCACGCGAGCTGGGAAGCCACGCCCTCTACCCGGACCTTCAGGGCACGAGTGAGTGTGTAGAATCTTGAGCGGGCGAAGTTCGGGGTCGAGTGCAAGGTGTCCAAGAACAGTCATCCGCGCTACGACGCGGTCATCGTCGGCGCGGGGTTCGCCGGCCTTTACATGCTCCACCGCCTGCGCCGCTGCGGTTTCCGGGCAAAAGTGTTCGAAGCGGGTTCCGGTGTGGGGGGCACCTGGTACTGGAACCGCTACCCGGGCGCGCGCTGCGACGTCGAGAGCATGGAGTACTCGTACAGCTTCGACGACGATCTCCAGCAGGAGTGGGCGTGGACCGAACGCTACGCGGGGCAGCCGGAGATCCTGCGCTACGCCAACCACGTCGCGGACAGGTTCGACCTGAAGCGCGACATCGTCTTCGACACCCGGGTGGTGAAGGCGCACTTCGACGAGACGAAGGCCCTTTGGCGGATCGAGACCGACGCCGGGCAGGTCGTGTCGGCCCGGTTCTGCATCCTGGCGACCGGCTGCCTCTCATCCGCGAACCTGCCGGATTTCGAAGGTCGCGACGATTTCGTCGGCGACACCTACCACACCGGCCGGTGGCCGCACGAGGGCGTGGACTTCCGGGGGAAGCGCGTCGGCATCATCGGCACGGGCTCCTCAGCGATCCAGGCCATCCCCATCATCGCCGCCCAAGCGGCGCACCTCACCGTCTTCCAGCGCACGCCCAACTATTCGATCCCGGCGCGCAACGCACCCATCGACGAAGGACTCGTCGCCGAGATCAAGGCCGAGTACCCGGCGTTCCGCGCCCGCAACTACAAGGAGGCAGCGGGGTTCGGCTCCAAGATCCCGAAGAACGACGTCGCCGCCCTGGAAGACACGGAGGCGAGCCGCGAGAGCAACTTCACCAAGCGGTGGGACCGGGGCGGTTTCGGATTCTTGAGCGCCTACAACGACCTGATCGTGAACCGCGATGCCAACGAGACGGCTGCCGGTTTCGTGCGGGAACAGATCCGCCGGGTGGTGGACGATCCGGCCACGGCCGAACTGCTCTGCCCGGACAACGTCATCGGCTGCAAGCGGCCGTGTCTCGACACCGGGTACTTCGAGACCTACAACCGGCCGAACGTGAGCCTCGTCGACGTGCGTACCAACCCGATCGAGCGGATCACGCCGGCGGGCATCGTGGTCGACCGTACAGAGCACGCTGTCGACTGCATCGTCTTCGCCACCGGCTTCGATGCCATGACCGGCGCCATGCTCAACATCGACATCCGCGGCCGGGCGGGCCTGACCCTCGGCGAGAAGTGGTCGGCGGGTCCCGTGACCTACCTCGGCCTCACCACCAGCGCCTTTCCGAACCTGTTCATGATCTCGGGCCCCGGCAGTCCCTCGGTGCTCACGAACATGATCGTCTCCATCGAACAGCACGTGGAGTGGATCGCGGACTGCATGGCGCACATGCGCGACAATGGACTCGCCGCCATCGAGGCGACGCCCGCCGCGGAGAACGACTGGGTTGCCCACGTCAATGCGGTTGCCGGTCAGACCCTCTACCCGACGTGCAATTCCTGGTACCTCGGCAAGAACATCCCCGGCAAGCCCCAGGTCTTCATGCCACTGATCGGGTTCCCACCCTACGTCGAGAAGTGCGACGCCGTGGTCGCCAACGGCTACGAGGGCTTCGAACTTCGCGGCAAGGCCGAGGCGGGGGCTTAAGCCATGGCCGGTTCCTTGGACGGCATCCGGATCCTCGACCTGACCACCATCTACTCGGGACCTATCGCCGCCTCGATCCTCGGCGACCAGGGGGCGGACGTGGTGAAAGTGGAATCGCCCGAGGGCGACTTCATGCGCCATCCCGGCATGATGCAACGCAACGGCGTGGGCGCCGCGTTCGCCATGATGAACCGCAACAAGCGCTCGGTGGTAATCGACTTGCGCCAGGACGAAGGCAAGGCGGTGTTCATGCGACTCCTCGAGGACGCCGACGTGGTCATGGAGAACTACCGGCCCGGAGTCATGGAGCGCCTAGGGCTCGCCTACGACACCCTCGCCGCCGCCAATCCGCGCATCGTATTTGCGTCCATCAACGGCGTCGGGCACTCGGGACCGTACGCCGGCCGACGGGTTTACGACGCCATCATCCAGTCGATTTCCGGGATCGGCTCGCTGCAATCCGATCCCGGCAGCGAACGGCCGATTCTGATCAACTCCCTGATCTGCGACAAGATTACCTCCATGACCGCAGCCCAGGCCATCGCCTCGGCATTGGTCGCCCGGGAACGCACCGGAACGGGTCAGCGCGTGGATATCTCGATGCTCGACGCTGCCCTGTTCTTCCTCTGGCCCGACAATATGCTGAACTACAGCCTGGTCGGCGACGAGACACCCCACACCGGCCGCCGCACCCACGAGGGCATGGTCCGACAGACGCGCGACGGCTACATCTGCACGATGCCGGTGCAGGCCGCCGAGTGGGAAGGCCTGTTCCGCGCCCTCGACCTGCCGAACCTGTTCCAGGACGAGCGTTTCCGCACCCAGGACGGCCTCGACTCGGAACGCTTCCAGGAAGCGCTCAACGAGGGTTATGCCCGGTTCGACACCGAGGTTTTGGCCGAGCGCCTCGAGGAGAACGAGGTGCCTTTCGCCCGGATCAACCCGCGCGACGACGTCATGCACGACCCGCAGGTGCAGGCCATGGGCGCGCTGCTCGAGTTCGAACACCCGATCGCAGGGCCGATGCGCCAAGCACGACCGCCAGGGCGCTTCACCGAGACGCCCGCCGAGATCTTCCGCTGCTCGCCGGAACTCGGCGAGCATACGCGCGAGGTACTCGGCGAAGCGGGTTACTCGGCCGAAGAGATCACCGACCTCAGAGCCCGGCAGATCGTGCGCTAGGTCGCCATGACCGAACGCGTACCGGTGTTGCTCCTGTCGGGGTCGATGGGGGCCGGTAAGACGACGGTCATGGGCGAGATCGCCGACCTCCTCATCGAGGCGAACGTCTCCCATGCCTGCGTAGAGTTCGACGGCCTTGCCCTGATCCACCCCCACACCGCCGACGATCCGCTCGGAACCCGCTTGGCGTTCCGGAATCTACGATCGATATGGGCGAATCACCGTGCCGTCGGCATCAACCGGCTGGTGATCGCCGGCGTCGTCGAGACGCGGGAGGAACTTGGCGCCTATCGCGACGCCATACCGGGTGCCGACATCGTCCTCTGCCGCCTGACCGCGCCGGTCGAGACGATGCACGACCGGTTGCGGCTGCGCGAACCCGGCATCTACCTGCCGAAGTTCCTCGACCGTTCCACGGAGCTGGAACGCATCCTGAGCGATGCGCGGGTCGAGGACTTCGCCGTGAGCAATGGTCCCGATCGGAACATCACGGACGTGGCGCGGGAAGTGCTTCAGCGGGCCGCTTGGCGCTGAGCGCCCGCAGACCCGATCCCAGCGAGAACGAGTACACGGTTGCCCTGTCGAACGCGAATTGAAGCTGGGCTGTTCGGACTTCGGACGTGGCGCTGCCGTCCCGCCACCGAACGAGGGCGTCCGATCCGCTCGTCATCAGCGGCTCGCTTTCGGCCAACACCAGCCGATCTTCGCCCAAGGCGCGCGCGATGACCTTGCCGCCCTCGGCCACGTCCGCTGAGATCCGGAGCGGGACCTGCGTGTCAACGACAGCACTGGTCGTGACAACGGCCTGTCCGGAAACGGACGAGGCCTTGTACCCGGCGAAACCGTCCGGACGCAAGGTGGCCAGGCACAGGAAGCCGTTTCGCCAGCTCGTGTGCAGCCCATCGCTGCCACCGTAGTACAGGCGAATCTCGTCCTTGAGGAAGACCGGGCTCGCAGCCGCGTATACGCAACCCCAGTCGTAGTCGCCCTGCGCTCGCCCATTGGGGATCAGCGGTGTCCCGGGGAGGACACGATGCCAGGTCTCCGTGTCGGGACTCCACGCCAACTCGCTCCAGACGCGGTCTGCTTCCTGGTCGTGAATGGCCAAGAGGCCGATGTACACGCCGCCGTGAAAGAACACCGGCATCGCGTAGGTCTGTTCGTTCTCGTTGAGTCCCTGCAGCACGACCCGAGGCTCTTCCCAATCCACGAAATCGGCACTCGATGTCCTTGCAACCTGGCGGCCAAACGGCTTCCCCCACTGGCGCGTGATCGCCACGTAGCGTCCGAGCGTCGGCGCCCAGAAGGCGTTGTTGTGGGTATCACCGCTGCTTTTGGCCACCGCGCGGGCCGCGGCCGGGTCCCAATGAACGCCATCGGCGGAAAAGGCGACCGATAGGGCCTTGGACTTGAAGAAGGCCTTGTAACGGCGATTGGGATCGGGATCCGAAGGGTCTCTCAGGATTCCTGAGCCATGCGGCCCACCGCGTACGACCTCACCTTCGCCGCCGCGCATGAGGATGTTGTTCGCCTTGCTGCCGTCGTAGTCGACAATGCCGAGGTCGGGTTTGTCCCAAGCCAAACCGTCCTTGGATGTCGCGTAGCAGATCGCCATTTCCCGGTTGCGTGGCGCCGCATACTTCGATTCCCGGCGCTGGCTTAGGGTCATTCCCCCCGACGAATGGTCGACCACGAACGGGCTGTACCAGCACTTGTAGATCCCTTCGCCGTCGTCGTAGACGACGTTGGCGTAGAGGTTGTCGAAGCGCATCTCCCAGGGTCTGTCTTCGCCGAATAGCGGATTGGCGCCATGCTTCTCGATGGCGCCCAGGGTGAGTTCCGCGTTCTCGGCGTCTTGCACGACCCGCGTGTCGAGCAGGAGGTGCCTTCCCCGACTGAGGCCCTTAGGCACGCCCGACGTGCGAGCTAGTCGAACGTGAGGATCGACCGCCCGCTGATCCGACCTTCCTCCAACGCCGTCGTCGCCTCGTTGATGTCGTCGATGGCGTAGCGCTCGGTGACGAGCGCCTCGAGGTCCAGGTCGCCGTGGGTGTGCCAGTCGAGAAACATGGGGAAGTCCCGGTCCGGCGAACACGAACCGCCGATGGAGCCGCGGAACTGCTTCTCCTGGCCGAGAATTTCGCCCGCGTTCAACTCCACGGTGGTGCTCGGCACGCCCACCAGGACCGCCGTGCCACCTTGGCAGACTCCGAAGTGGCCGCCGCGACAGGCCGGGACGATCTGCTCCATCGTGACCTTGAGGCCGATGCAGTCGAAGGCGAAGTCAACGCCGGTGACAGGTCGACCACCCATCATCGTCTGGTTCGGATTCCCGGTCATGGCGTGGATCGCCTCCACCGCGTCAACCTTCGAGGCGTCGATGCCGTGGGTCGCACCGAACCGCTTGGCGAACTCCAGTTTCGACTCGTCGAGGTCGACGGCGATGATCGGGTCGGCACGTCGCATCTTTGCGCCGACCACGGCCGACAAGCCGACGCCGCCGACGCCGAAGATGGCCACCGAGTTGCCGGCTTGCACGTCGGCGGTGTTGACCACGGCACCGGCGCCGGTCATCACGGCGCAGCCGATGATGGAGGTGACGTCCTTGGCGATGTCGCTCGGTGCCTTGACCACGTACTGCTCGTCGGCAATCGTGTGGTCGGCCCACGTGAACACGTTCTGCGAAACGGCGGTGCCGGCATCGATCTCCAGGGCCGCAGCGGCCGGTCTCGACGTGGCGTTGGCCGCGTCGCGCGGTACCCAGGTGACGAGCACGATGTCGCCCTCGTCGACATGGGTCACGGCCGAGCCCTTCTGGATGACCACGCCGGTGGACTCGTGGCCGAGCAGCGTAGGCCGACGGCGTGGGCGGTGCATCTGGTGGAGTTGGGAATGGCAGATGCCGGACGCGAACTGCTGGACAACGACCTGTGTCGGCCCCGGATCGGGCAAGTCGATCTCCTGGACTTGGAGGGGGGCCTGTTCCTGGGGACAGACGACGACGCGGGCGGGCGTGCTCATGGCGTGATCCTGGACGGCATGTGGTGCGGGAGAGTTTGGGGCGGTTCCGTTGGCTATGGCAAGCGGGTCGCGGGCCTCTGGCCAGCAGGCCCTCGCGAACCGCCGAATGCGGACGAGGACGTCCGCGCACCCCGGATACGGACGACGACGGCGCGCAGCGAATAGGACGGGACGCGCGTCGGGCTGCTAGAATCGCCCGCCCCACGGGAGGAGGGTTTCCCCGATGCAATCGCGCCTATGCGACGAACTCGGCATCGAGTTTCCGCTGTTCGCCTTCAGCCACTGTCGCGACGTCATCGCGGCAGTCAGCAACGCCGGCGGTTTCGGCGTCCTCGGCGCGGCCGGGCACTCGCCGGCGACGCTCGACATCGAGCTCTCCTGGATCGACGACCACGTTGGCGGCAAGCCCTACGGCGTCGACCTCCTGGTCCCCACCAGCATGGACAGCAAGGCGGAGGCGTTAACCGCCGCGGAACTCGAGGAGCGCATCCCCGCCGAGCACAAGGCCTACATCGAACACATGCTCGCCGAGCACGACATCGACACCGCCGACCTGTGGGAGAGCACCGTGCGCGAGGGTCTCGGCGACAACATGCGCGAGGTCGGCGCGAGCAAGATCCTCGACGCCGCGTTCGCGCACCCCGTCAAGATGGTGGTCAACGCCCTTGGCGTGCCGCCCGCGTTCATGTTCGACCGCGCCCGCGCCCACGGCATCAAGGTCGGCGCACTGGCCGGTGCCCGCGAGCACGCGATCAAGCACGCCGAGGCCGGCGTCGACGTCATCATCGTCGCGGGCACGGAAGCCGGCGGTCACTGCGGTGAAGTCTCAACCATGGTCTTGCTGCCGGAAGTGCTCGAAGCGCTGCAGCCCTACGCGGACAACGGATCCCACATCCTCGCCGCCGGCGGCATCGTCACCGGCCGCCAGATGGCGGCGTGCATGGCGATGGGCGCGGCCGGCGTATGGACGGGATCGGTCTGGCTGACAACCGCCGAGGCGGAGACGCTCCCGGTCGTGAAAGAGAAGATGCTAGCCGCCAATTCGCGCCAAACGGTGCGTTCGCGCAGCCGCACCGGCAAGTACACGCGCCAGTTGAAATCCGCGTGGACCGATGCCTGGACCGCCGAGGAGGCACCGGACCCGTTGCCGATGCCGCTGCAAGGCGTGCTCGCGGGTGCAGCGTTCCGCAAGATCAACCAACTCGCGCAGTCCGACCACGCGGGCGCCAAGCAACTCGTCAACTACTACGTCGGACAAGGCGTCGGGCTCATGAACGAGACGGTTTCGGCTCGGACTGTCGTATACGAGTTCATGGAAGATTTCGCGAACGCCGTGGAACGGCTTTCCGACGCCGTGGACGAATAGGTCCTCAAAGCTTGCCGCCCATCGTGCAAAGACAGATCAAAATCGTCCACACCTCCGACGTCCACTTGGACAGCCGCGGCTCGGACGCCGCCGTGGAAGGCTTCCGTAGCCGCGCCGAGTACGCGTTCTCCGGGGTCGTCGACGCCGCCCTCCACGAGGACGCCGACCTCCTGCTCATCGCCGGCGACCTGTTCGACAACAATCGCGTCGACGACTCGAACATTCACTTCGTCTACCACCAGTTCGCCCGGCTGCGACCGGGCAATTGCCAGGTGGTGATGTTGCCCGGCAACCACGACGTCCATGACGCCACCTCGGTGTGGAACCGATTCGACTTCGACGCGGCCGGCGACCACGTCCACGGATTGATGGCCCACGGCGGCACCAGCGTCAGGCTCGACGAGCTCGGCGTCACGGTGTGGGGCAAGGCGATGTTCGAACATGCGCCGGAGAACTACCCGCTCGACGGCACGCCGGACCGCCATGACGGCCATTGGCATCTCGGGATGGCGCATGGCCAAGTCGTCGACGAACGCGTCGACCAAGGGTCGTCACCGATTACGCGCGCGGAGATCGGCACCTCCGGCTTCGACTACCTGGCCCTCGGTCACATCCACGTCTGGGCCGACCACAGCGAGGGCTCGACCAAAGCCTACTATTGCGGCTCGCCGGTGGCGCATTATGCCGGTGCCGGGGGCGGCATGGTCGCCGTCGTGACGCTCTGCCCCGAGGCAGGCGTCGAGGTCTCGAGCCGTCAAGTCACCAGTTGGGACGCAAAGGACAAAGACGAGACAAGGGGATATGGCAATGGATTTCCGTGGTGAGGCACGCGACTGGCTAGAGGACAACTGCCCGGACAGTCTGCGTAGGGGCATGGGCGGCTACACGGCCGGAGGCCGCAAGGCCGTGTACGCCAATCCGGACACGAAGGTGTGGCTGGACCGGATGGCCGAGCGCGGCTGGACTGCGCCGATGTGGCCCAAGGAATACGGCGGCGGGGGCTTGAGCGTCGCCGAGAACATGGTCCTCGACGAAGAGATGCGACGCATCAACGCGCCGGCTCCGCTGTCCGGCCATGGCTTGACCATGATCGGACCCGCGATCCTCGAGTTCGGCAACGAAGCCCAATGCCGTGAACACCTGCCGCCGATCACGCGCGGCGACATCCGCTGGTGCCAAGGCTACAGCGAGCCGGGGGCCGGGTCGGACCTCGCGAGTCTGCAAATGCGGGCGGTCGAGGACGGCGACGACTACGTCGTCAACGGCTCCAAGATCTGGACCTCGGGGGCCGACGGCGCCGACTGGATCTTCTGCCTGGTGCGAACCGATCCCAAGGCACCGAAGCACGAGGGCATCTCGTTCCTCGTCCTGGACATGGACACCGAGGGCGTCACGGTATCCCCCATCGAACTGATCAGCGGTTCCTCGGAGTTCTGCCAGACGTTCTTCGACAACGTGCGCGTCCCCAAGCGCCACCTGATCGCCAAGCCCGGCGAGGGCTGGACGGTGGGCAAGCGCCTGCTGCAGTACGAGCGCAGTTCCATCGGTGGCCGTGGCGGCACGCGCCAGAAGGCCAAGACGGTCGACGAGTGGGCCAAGGAGTACGTCGGCGAGGACAGCGGACGCATCGCCGACCACGCCGTCCGTGACCGCGTCATCGACCAGCGGATCGGCGACGAGGCTTACCAACTGACGATCCGCCGTTCCTTCGAGGAAGCGAGTAGCTCCAAGGCGCCGAGTTTCCTGTCGTCCATGTTCAAGCTCTACGGCACGGAGCAGAACATGAAGCGCAATGACCTCTTGATGTCGATCCTCGGCGTCCAGGGCCTCGGCTGGGCCGGCGACGGCTTCAACGGTGCGGAGCGCGGTTCGACGCGGGGCTGGCTACGCTCGAAGGCCAACTCGATCGAAGGCGGCAGTTCGGAGATTCAGCGCAACATCATCGCCAAACGCGTCCTCGGGCTGCCCGACTAGGCCCCGCAAGCCGGGAGCCGGACGATGGCTAGACTGTTTCGGAGACGCGGCGCTGCCGCTGCGCCACCAGTCGAGCCCTCCATGGGCTCCGAGCCCGCCGAGCGTCCGGTGGCGGTTGACGCTGACGCGCCCGCCGATTCCCCGGAAGCCACTTCCAAGCGCCGCCGTTGGATCGGCCCAATCCAGATCGTCGTCGTGTTGGCCATCATCGTCGCGGCGTTCCTCTACGCCCGGGCACCGGGTCGGGACGCGGGCGCCACGCCCGTGTTCGCGAATCTGCAGGACGACCCGTTGCCGATCGTCAACATCGTCCGCCCGCTGGCGTCGCCGACCAAAATCCAGGTCGACGCCACGGGCACCGTGAATGTGCGCAACTACGTTTCACTGACGCCGCAAGTCGGCGGACGGGTGGTGTCGATTTCCCCGGCCTTGCGCGCTGGTGGCACCTTTGCTGCCGACGAGCAACTCCTGGTCATAGATCGACGCGACTTCGAACTCGCCCTCGACCAGGCGCGGGCGGACATCGCGGCGGCGCAGTCGACTCTCATGCTGCAACGGGCGGAAAGCGACGCCGCGCGGGCGAACTACGCTTTGCTGCATCCCAACGACGCCGTACCGCCGCTGGTCGCGCGCATTCCGCAGATCGCCCAGGCGCGGGCGCAACTCTCGGCGGCCCGGGCGCGCAGCGAAATCGCGGCCCTGAACCTCAAGCGGACCAGCTTCTCCCTGCCGTTCGACGGCCGCGTTACGGAGTCGACGGCCGAGGTCGGCCAAGTGCTTCTTGCCGGGCAGTCGTTCGGCCGGGCTTTCGCCTTCGACGCCTTGGAGGTCGTGGTGCCGATCGCCGCGGACGAACTCGAACGCATCGAGCCGGCGATCGGACGCAGCGCAACGGTCCGCGCCGACTCGGAGACGATCGAAGCGACCGTCGAGCGCGTCTCGGCGGAACTCGACGAGCGGACTCGGTTTGCCGAGCTCTACCTCCGATTCGGCCCCGAGACCAGTCCGCCGCCGCCGGGCACATTCGTCGACGTGGTCGTCGACGGCCCCGCCGTTGAACGCACGTTCGTGCTGCCGGCAGCCGCCGAACAGATCAACCGCAGCGTCTGGGTTGTCGCCCAAGGCGTGCTCGAGCCCGTGCTGCCCCGGACGCTCGGCAACACCGCCGAGGGCTGGGTGGTCGGCGCCTTCGACTACAAGGACGGCGTGGTGCTCGGCGCCGTTCCGGGGGCGGAGGCCGGACTGCCGGTGGACATCGGCAGCGAGGCGCGAGACCGTTTCGGCGATGCGCCCCGAGGTGAAGGGTGAGCGAAGTCCAACGCATCGGCCCACTGCCCGCAATCGCCACCGGCCAGGGACTGATCGGCTATTTCGCCAACAATCCGGTCGCCGCCAACCTGATGATGGGACTCATGCTCGTCGGCGGGCTGCTCGCGGGCCTGCGGTTGCACGCGCAGATCTTCCCGACCATCGACCCCGGTCAGATCCGCGTCACGGTGACCTACCCCGGCGCCACGCCAACCGAAGTCGAGGAGGGAATCACGCGCCGTGTCGAGGAGTCCATCTTCGGCATCGACGGCATCGACCGCGTGCTCTCCACCGCATCGGAAAACCTCGGCGCGGTGACCGCCGAACTGAAGGACTTCGTCGACGCCATGCGCGTGCGCGACGACATCGAGGCCGCCGTTGACCGGCTGGCCGACTTCCCGCCCGAGGACGCCGAACAGGCCGACATCGTGCGCGTCGAGAACTTGAGCGACGTCATGTCGTTGGTAGTGTCGACGGAATTGCCCGAGACCGAGTTGATGCGCGGCGCGGAGTTGCTCGAGGAGGCGCTGCTCGCGTTGCCCACGGTCTCGCTCGTCAGCATGCTCGGCGCACGCGACTACGAGATCGCCATCGAAGTCCGCGAAGAGGATCTACGCCGCTACGGCCTGTCGATCGGGCAAGTGGCAACCGCCGTGCGGATGTCCTCGCTCAACCTCGCCTCCGGCGAACTGCGCACCGAAGCCGGCGACCTGCTGCTGCGCACGAACACCAAGCGCGTACGCGGCGACGAGTTCCGGGACATCGTGCTGCGCGCCCTGCCCGATGGGTCCATCCTTCGCCTGGGCGATGTGGCGCACATCCGCGACGGCTTCGTCGACACCGACCTCATCAACGAATACAACGGCCGGCAGAGCGTCTTCGTGCGCGTGCAGAAATCCGAAGCCGAGGATGTCCTGCTGATCGCCGACGAGATCAAGGCGATGCTCGCCGACTTCGAGCCACCGCCCGGCATCGACGTCGAGGTCTGGGACGATCAGACCGAGGTCCTCGAGGACCGC
Organism: Candidatus Azotimanducaceae bacterium; assembly: GCA_965203685.1. Classification (GTDB taxonomy): domain Bacteria; phylum Pseudomonadota; class Gammaproteobacteria; order Pseudomonadales; family Azotimanducaceae; genus VXYL01. The sequence goes on along the minus strand of OZ241908.1, from coordinate 327,788 downwards.
ATCAACCTGCTGGTCCGCAACGGCGTCCTCGGATTCTCGCTGGTGTTCCTGTTCCTCTTCGTCATGCTCGACCTGCGCCTAGCGGTCTGGGTCGCCATGGGCGTGCCGATCTCCTTCCTCGGCGCGTTCCTGTTCTTCGACTTCTTCGGCGTCAACATCAACATGGTGTCGCTGTTCGCGCTGATCATCGTGCTCGGCATCGTCGTGGACGACGCCGTGGTGGTGGGCGAGAACATCGTCGCCGAGCAGGAAGCCGGCGGCCAGGGGCCCGCCGCCGCCATCAAAGGCGCACTTGGCGTCCGCGGTCCGGTGACGATCGGCGTGCTCACGACCATGGCGGCGTTCGCGCCGCTCCTGTTCGTTACCGGGACGTTCGGTCAGATCCTGGGCGTCGTACCCGTGGTGGTGATCACCGTTCTGACCATGTCGCTGATCGAGGTGTTCTTCATCCTGCCAGCGCACCTGTCGCACGGGCGCCCGTGGAGCGGCTGGCCGTTGAACGTGTTCCAGGCCAAGGTCAGCGCCGGTGTCAAACGCTTCCGCGACAACATCCTTGTCACCGCCATCGCGGCCGCCGTCCGGCACCGGTACTGGACCTTGCTCGGCGGTCTCGGGCTGTTGGCGGTCGCCTCCGCCCTGGTGCTGCTGGGCGTTGTGCGGTTCATCTTTTTTCCGGACCTAGAGTCGAACCGGATGCGAGCGGACATCGGATTCCCCGTCGGCACGCCGTTTGAGGTCACCCGCGCCGCGGCCGAGAAGGTGGTCGATGCCGCCTATGCCACCAACGAGGAGGTAGGCGGCACGTCCTTCCGTTCCATTAGCGCGACCATCGGTGGCAGCATCAACACTGGCGGCGGCCCCGATGGCGGCAGCCAGCTCAACGCGTCGAGCAACATCGCATCGATCCAGATCCAACTCAACAACGAACCGTTGAGGACGTTGTCGGCGGGCGAACTCGAGCGCATCTGGCGGCAGAAGGTGGGCGACATCCCCGGGACGGAACGGCTCTCTTACGTCGCCGAGTTCTTCGGTCCCGGCGCCGACGTCGAATACGAACTGACGCACCAGGACACCGATACGCTCACCGAGGCAGTCGAGGATCTCAAGCGACGCTACCGCGGCATTCCATCCCTGTACGAGATCCAGGACTCGCAAAGCCTCGGCAAGCGGCAATACGACATCGAACTGACCGCCGCCGGCGAAGCGGCGGGACTCACCCCCGCGGACATCGCGCGGCAGTTACGGCGCAACTTCTTCGGCGACGAGGTCCAACGCATCCAGCGTGGCCGCCGCGAACTCAAGGTCATGGTGCGCTATCCGGAGGAACAGCGCCGCAGTTCGAGCGACTTCTTCAATGTCCGCATCCGGCTCGCGGACGGCGCCGAAGCGCCGCTGTCCGCCGTGGCCCGGGTCACCGAGTCGCGCAGCTTTTCCTCCATCGACCGCATCGACGGGTTGCGAATCGTCACCGTGTCGGCGGACGTCGATACGGAGCTGGCTACTCCGGGCGAGGTCGATGCGATTGTCCAGGACACCATCCTGCCGGAGCTGCAAGCCCGGTACCCGGGCTTGCAGGCCACTCAGTCCGGTTTCGGCCGCGAACAGCAGCAGGACTTGAGCCAACTCGGCAATCTGGCCTTCGTCGCCCTGCTGGTGATTTTCGTGCTACTCGCCGCGCAACTGCGCAGCTACGCGCAGCCGTTCATCATCCTGGTCGGCGTGCCGCTCGGCGCCGCCGGCGCGGTGATCGGGCATGCGTTGTTAGGTAAGGACCTGTCGTTCATTTCCATCTTCGGCATGGTGGCACTCTCCGGCGTGGTGGTGAACGACTCGCTGGTGATGATCGACCGCTACAACCGGTTTCGCCGTGAAATGGGCGCGCCCGTTGCAGAAGCCATCGTGGCGGCCGCCCGCCACCGCTTCCGCGCGATCTTCCTCACCACTGCAACGACCGCCCTCGGCCTGACGCCGATGCTGTTCGAGACCAGCACCCAGGCACAGTTCCTGATCCCGATGGCGATCAGCCTAGCAACCGGGATCGTGTTCGCGAGCGTGGTGATCCTGTTCGTCGTACCCGCCTTGGTGATGATCCGCGAGGACTTCAGACGCAGTCGGGTAGCCAAGACCGTGTATACCACTGCCGAACTGGCGACGGCCGCGAAACTGGTCGGTCATAGCCTCTAGGGCGCTCTAGCTGCCGACAGGTTCGTCACGTGCCCCGTCGGGCTCGCCAGCAGGTTCACGACGGTGATCGGCGTTAAGGAGTCCACGTCGAGCCGCCACTTGCCTTCGCCGTCTCCCAATGCGTCTTCCAGTCCGCTCGGTACGAGCACCACGCCCATGCCCGTCGGTGCGGCGGCCCGGAATTCGCGGACTTCACCGGGCGGGATCTCAGCTTGGACGCTCTCCGCCGAGGAACGTCCGTCGTCGTCGATGCCCGCGATGACGACCGCCGCCGGTTCAGCGCCCGGGTTGATGATGCGCAGGCGGCTCACCTGGTTGGGATTGCTGGCCGGGTTGAAGATCGCCACGCGATGGCGAGTAGAGTCGGTCGGTGCGACCCCGTGCATCGACGTCACGAATCCATCCGAGGTTCGGATGTAGGGAAGCACCTCGATGTCGAGGTCGCTGGCCAGGATGAGGCGCCAGTCGCCAACGCCCGCTCCCGTGCTTCCGATCAACCCCTTCTCCAGGTTGCCGTCTTCCACGTCCTCGGAATTGAACGCCGCAACGGCGCCCGCCTCGACGCGCAGGGTTAGCGGATCGTACCTGCCGCCGACGTCGTCGATCGCTTCGATCATCACATCACCACCCACATCCGCGTGGTTGATGATCCGAACGAAACCTTGCCGGCCATGAGGATCGCTTGCCGCGGGAAACACCCAGACTGGATGCGAAGCACCGTCAGGAGGTGGCACCGGGACACCGGAAAGATTGGTGAGATGCCCGGTTGGCGTCTCCAGGAGACTCAGTACGGTCACCGGCTGATCGGCCGTGACCGTTAGCCGCCACTTGCCCTCGCGTTCGCCCAACGCGCCCGTGAGACCCTCGCCGCTCTCAAGATCGGCAGAGGGAATCTCGACAGTATGTCCGGCAGCGACCGTGGTCTGGACCTCTGCCTCGGCTGCTTGTCCCGCGTCGTCCAGCGCGCCGATGGTTACGGACGCGTCCTCCGGGCCCGGGTTGACGATCCGCAGCCGGCTCACCTGATTGACGTTCTTGGCCGGGTTGAAGAACGCCACGCGGTGCACATTGTCGATCCGGGGGACGGCACCGTCCATCGGCGTCAGAAAGCCATCCTGCGTGGTGCGCAAGTACGACCGCACCTCGATGTCGGCCTCGCTCTCGAGTTCAAGGCGCCACGTCCCCGTTCCCGGCCCCACACCGTCAGCGATTCCCTTGGCCGACGCGCCGTCCTCGAGGTCGGTCGAGTTGAACTGCACGGCAGCACCCACCGGCACGTTGAGCGTTGTCGGTCCGTATTCGCGACCGAGTTCGTCGATCGCCAAGACCGACACGACGGCATCGGACGCCGAGGCATTGATCGTGCGCACGAAGCCCTGTCGGCCGTCGGCATCGTCAGCCGCCGGAAACACCCAGACGCGGTGCGCCCCGGTGACCTGTACTGGGAATGACTGCCCGACACTATCCCCTTCGGCATCGACCGCGCTGACGGTCACCTTCGCAGAACCCGGCGCGACCGCGGTGAGCCACAACCGGTCGGTCTCGATCGCGACCGTCACCACTTCGGGGTCGGATGACCGGGCACCATAGGTGAGCGTCCCGCCTGCGGCTGCGCGGAAATGCGCTCCCAGATCGATCGGCTCCTGGCCACCGCTCACCAGGTTCTGCTCGGGGAAGGCGTCGACGATCTCCGGACCACCTTCCGCCGGCTGCACGGATTGCAGCGTGAACGACAACGATGCCATCCGCGCATTGGTGAACTTGCCCTGGCCGCGCAGGCTCGTGATGACCCCTTGGGGCGAAGTCGCGGGGTTGGTGAGCGAGAACTCGGTGCCGTCCTCGGTACCCGCGTCCCACGGATACAGGTTCACCTGCCTCGATGCGATCCAATTCCCCGCGGAATCCAGGAACGACAGGCCGGAGACACCGACGAACCAATCCGGGCTCGGCGCAATCATCGTGGTCAGCGTGATCCGCGGGTTGTCCGTGGAGAGTTCTACGGCATCGAGCGTCACCCGACCTTCCGGGCCGATGTTGCCGGGACGGTGGAGAACGATGGCGCCCGCCGCCTCGACCTCGTTGGCCAACTGCAGGGTCCCGCCCAACTCCGCCATGGATTCGACGCCCGCGCTTGCGCGTTCGCCGCTACGCAGGAAGACCACCTGGTCGTCGTGGATTCCGCCGATCAGCGATGTGAAGTGAGCATTCCCGGGCATGCCACCCGGCGTGCTTTGTGCATTCCAGGCGCCCTCGAAGACCACCTCGTACCGGGCGAGAGAGCGCGTCGTGACGTCCACGTCCGGCGGTGAGGGCGTCAAGGAGTCATCGGCACCGGCAACCGCAGCCAGGATGAGGAGTGAGGCGACAGACAATGCTTGAGCACGTCCCATCTTCTTGGCCTTCAAAGTCTCCGCAACGACGTTCGGAGAGGCCGCCACAGGCGCCTACGCCGCGAACGCGCGCACCGTGATGAGGACCTCCTCGGCAAGTTCCGGTGCAATCCGGCCACCGTCAGGCTCCTCGACGCGGACCACCACGCGGTTGTCCCCGTCTCTTTCCACCCGGATCACGACGCGGGCGTTTTGGCCGGTCTCGCCGCCAGGGACAATGCGCTTGAGCCAGCCTCGCCGCCCCGCGGTGGGGAACACGGCGCGCACGGCCGCGGAAGTCACATCGGCATCCTGCACGACGACCTCCGCGCGCTCCAGCGCCTGGCTAACCGTCGCCCACGCACGGTCGAAACCGATGCTCAGGTACAGCGACGGGTAGCCGCTCGCGTCCTTGATGATTTCCGCCTTGCTCCGCGCCGCGATCTCGCGCCCGACCATGGACACGGCGCCGTCCGTGACCCCGACGGCGAAGTATTCCGCGAGCTTGGTGACCACTTCGGTTTCCACTTCGGGTATCGCGGGCGACTCCTCGTCGGCCAAGCCGATCGCGCGGACATGGCTGATATGAACCTCGGACGAGCCGCGGCGGATGCCTCGCTCGACACGGAACTGCAGACGGTCACGACCAGGCTCGACGGCCGCACCGCCGTCCGCGACGTGCTTGGCCCGGCCATCGCGAACCGCGCCGCGCACGACGTCGCCGTATTCCTCGTCCCGAACGACGATCCACTCGCTCACGATCAGACCCTCCGGCGCATCTTCCCGGCCGATTCCCACGCCGCTGTCGGCGAGGAACTGCTTCACCTGCGGCCAGACCTGCGCGGGCGAGTCGCCGAGCACCATCCAAGACCGCGTACCGAGCTTCTGGATCTTCACCGCGTCGAATTCCTGGCCGACGAGCACCTCAGGGCGCGGCACCCGCTTCGGATACAGCCGGGCGGCGACGTTCGGGTTCGCAAGTTCGGGAATCGGCCAGGAGTCCTCGATGCGCATGCCGCTCAGGTCGTCGGGCACCACCAGTGGTTTCGAGGGCTCGGCTTCGAGGTAGTCGTCCCGCGCATCGACGAACAAGCCCTTGTCGTCGCGCATGTAGCGGCATCCCGCCAATGCGAGCACGACAAGCGTTGCCGCTACGATTGTCCTCACAAGGCGCCCACGACCTCCAACCGTTGACGCACTTCGACCTGCGAGGGTGGCGTGAGTTCCACGAGCGGCAGGCGGATGCCGCTGTCGATCCGGCCCATGGCGGAGAGCGCCCACTTGGCGGGAATCGGGCTCGTCTCGCAAAACAGGATGTCGTGGATCGGCTGCAGGCGCGCGTCGAGTTCGGCCGCCTTGGCTTCGTCACCGTCGAGGAACGCCTTGCAGAACTCGGCCATCTGCGCCGGCAACACGTTGGCCGTCACCGAAATCGTACCCGTGGCGCCGTAGCCGACCATGGTCAGCGTTTGCGCGTCCTCGCCGGACAGCAGCACGAAGTCGTCCGGTACCAAGGCCTTGATTTCGCGCACGCGAGCGGCGTCGCCGCAGGCTTCCTTGATGGCCACGATGCTGTCCGCCTCGGCCAGTTGCGCGACCGTTTCAGCACGCATGTCGCAAGCCGTGCGCGGCGGGACGTTGTAGAGCACCAGCGGCAAATCGCAGGCTTCCGCAATCGTGCCGTAGTGGCGCACGAGGCCCTCTTGGGTCGGTTTGTTGTAGTACGGCGTCACCGACAGGCCGTAGTCCGCACCGTCGCCCTTGGCGGCGATGGTCAGCTCCACGGCTTCCGCGGTCGCGTTGGCTCCCGTGCCGGCAACCACCGGTACGCGGCCGTCTACGCGCCGCACGACTGCGCTGATGACCTGCTTGTGCTCCGCGTGGGTGAGCGTCGCCGACTCGCCGGTGGTCCCGACCGGCACGATGCCGTTGGTGCCCGACTCCAAGTGCCAGTCGACCAGGCCGTCGAGCGCCGCCCAATCCACGGCCCCGGTTCCGGTCATCGGCGTGACCAAAGCTACGAGGCTGCCCCTGAGATCGTCCGTCGCCTGCGACATGGTGCCCCCGATCGGGAGGAAAGAGGACTCGAATGGTACTGAATTCGCGCGCCGGGCGTCACGCGCCGACAGGTTCCGCGGACTCCGCCGGTACCTTCGGCCAAGCGTTGTAGACGGCCTTGACCAACGTCGCCAACGGGATCGCGAAGAATACGCCCCAAACTCCCCAGATGCCGCCGAATACCAGCACCGCAAGGATGATCGAGATCGGGTGCAAGTTGACGGCCTTTGAGAACAGCAGGGGCACCAGCACGTTGCCGTCCAGCGCCTGGATGATCGCGTAGGCCGCCATCACGATCAGGAAGTCGACGGTCCAGCCGAATTGCAGCAGGCCGACAGCCGCGACGGGGATCGTCACGACCGCCGCGCCGACATAGGGGACGAGCACGGAGACCCCCACCAGCAGCGCCAGCAGCGCCGCATAGTTCAGACCCAGCAGCGAGAACGTGATGTACGTGACCACCGCCACGATAACGATCTCGATGAGCTTGCCGCCCACGTAATTGGAGATCTGCACGCCCATGTCCGCACCGATGCGACCGAGCAGACGGCGCCGCCGCGGCAACAGCACCTTGAGGCCCCGGAATAGCCGATCCTTGTCCTTCAAGAAGAAGAACAGCGCAATGGGGGTCAGGATCAGGAAGATCAACACGCCAAGAACATTCGGCAACTGTGTCAGGACCCCTTGAACCACCGTGGCCCCGAGTTCGGTCACCTGCTGATTCAAGGTCGCGGACCAGTCGTCCACCGCAGTCTCCGAGAACACGTCGGGATACCGCCGCGACAACTCGGTGGCAAAGTCCCGAAGCCCTTCGATCGCACCCGGCAAGGCGTTGACGAGATCGCCCAACTGCGCCCACACCACGGGCAGGATGCCGACGACCAGCGCGATCAGCACGCCGAGGAACAACACCTCCACCACGCAAATCGCCAGCAGCCTCGGCACGCGCCACGCCGCGAGCCGCGCCACGGTGCCCTCCAATAGGAACGCGAAGGCGAGCCCGGTGAGCACCGGTGCGAGCACCGTGCCAAGGAAAATGACGACCAGGATTCCGGCCACGATGGAGATGACCAGGAAGATCGCCTCCTCGTTCGAGAAGTACCGGTTGACCCAGCCGCTGATGACCTCGACGAATTTCATGGTCCGCTCGAACGAATCCCCTCGAGCCAGCCCAGCGCCGCGTGCGCCTTACGCCGACGCTTTCTGCAACAGGTAGTAATAGCGGTCATCCTCCTGGCGCGAGACCAAGAGCGCGTGGCCGCTCTGCTCCGAGAACACCTGGAAGTCGCGCACGGACCCCGGGTCGGTGGCGATCACTTCGAGCCGATCGCCGGGGCCGAGTTCGTTCAAAGCCTTCTTGGCTTTCAACAGCGGCATCGGGCAATTGAGACCGGTGGCGTCGAGGCGCGCCGAGACATCATTGGGCATGCCGCGATTATGGCACAGCCCCCTAAACCGCTGCGGTGAACGCCAGCAGCGATTCAAGGCCTAAGCGTACTATGATCGCGCCACGTTCAACGCTAAAGCGCCAAGGAGTACCGGCACCCATGCGTGCGCAATTGGCTTTGATCTGCGCGCTAGCCACCGTCGCCAACGACCGATCCGGTGCTGCGGATCTGCCTGCCTTGGGCGACGGTTCGTCCGCCATCGTGTCCCCGGCGGCCGAACGCGAACTCGCACGGTCAGCCTTGATGCAGATCCGCGCCGGCGCGCCCACCGTCGACGACCCGATCCTCAAGTACTACGTGCGTCTGAACGTCTTCCGACTCGCCGAGAAATCCGACCTGACCGAGGCGGCGCTCGCCACCGTATTGATCGACAGCCCGCAGATCAACGCTTTCGCGGTCCCCGGGGGCATCGTCGGGATCAACCTCGGCTTGTTCCTGCATGCCCGGGACGAATCCGAGTACTCGTCCGTTGTCGCCCACGAACTCGCTCACTTGAGCCAGCGCCACTACGCTCGCGGGATCGAACAGCAACGGGCCATGACACCGTTGATGATCGCCGGGCTCTTAGCCTCTGTGGCCATCGCGGCCGCTGGAGGCGGCGAGGCGGGGATGGCCGCAGCAGCAAGTACGCAGGCGCTGATCGCCGACCAGGGGCTGCGTTTCAGCCGCAGCCGCGAGCAAGAGGCCGACCGCATCGGTCTCAATACACTGGTGAATGCCGGGCTCGACCCGGACGGCATGGGACGCATGTTCGAGCGCATGCAACGCGCCTACCGATTCGTGGACAGGCCCCCCGAGTTCCTGCTCACTCACCCGTTGACCGAGAGCCGGATCTCCGACGCCAAGGACCAAGCCGAACGCTTCGACGACAAGACGGTGGAGCCGGCCCTCGACTACCAACTCATGCGGGTCCGAGCGCAAACCCGGTACGCGGGATCCGCCCGTCGTGCGGTAGCCGAGGCGACCGCACGTACCGGTGGCGGTACGGTCGACAGGTACGCCATCGCCCTTGCCTTGGCGCGCGACGGACAGCACGAAAACGCCGCCGACGCGGCCCGTCTGCTACACCGGGACCACCCCGAGAGCCTGTTGATGACGGCATCGTTCGCCGAGATCCTGACCGACGCCGGTCGCACCGACGAGGCCATCAAGCTCCTCACGCGAGAACTCGCCATCAATCCCGACAACGAACCGTTGACCTACCTCTACGCCGAGGCGCTCAACGCGGCCGAACGGCACGCCGACGCGGCCGACGTGCTGTGGCGGCACACGCGCGACAACCCCGACGACATCGACGTATGGGAACTGCTGGCGGAGACCGAGGGGCTCGCCGGGAATACCGTCGACGTGCACCGCGCGCGCGCCGAGTACTTCGCGCGCGTCGGCGCGTTCCGGATGTCCATCCAACACCTAGACTACGCCCGGCGGCTGGTACACGACGACGAACGCCGACTACTCGCGCGGCTCGACCAAAGGATCATCGACCTCCGCACGGAACTGGAAGCCATGCAGGAGCGCCAAGAATGACACCGGTCATCCTCGATACCGACATCGGCACGGACATCGACGACACGTGGGCGCTCGCCATGCTGCTCAACTCGCCCGAACTCAAGCTCGAAGCCGTGGTCACGAGCCACGGCGACACCCGCTACCGAGCGCTGCTCGCCGCCAAGATGCTCGCTGTTGCCGGTCGCGAGGACGTCCCCGTCGGCGAGGGTACGGGCCACGGCGAACTCGCGGCCAACCGCCGCGGCCAAGAGGCGTGGCTTGAAGGCTACGAACCGGACGCCTACAGCGGGGTGTATCGGACCGATGGCGCCCAGCTCATGGTGGACGCCATCAACTCGTCGGAAGAGACCGTCACCGTGCTGTGCATCGGTCCGGCCAGCACAACGGCCCAAGCCTTGGCGATGGCGCCCGCGATCGCCGCGAAGGCCCGTTTCGTCGGCATGCACGGCGCGGTCCGCTTCGGCTATCGCGGCAGCACGACACCGGTGCCCGAATACAACGTGTTCATTGACGTTCCAGCCTTTCGCTCCGTGCTCGACGCACCGTGGCCGGTCACACTGACCCCGCTCGATACGTGCGGCATCGTGACGTTGGAGGACGACGAATACGCCTTGGTGCGCGATGCCCAAACCCCGCTGATGCGTGCGGTGATGGCGAACTACCGGGCCTGGGCCGAGGTCCTCGGCCGTCCCGAGCTTGCGGAGCACCGGAGCACGACTCTCTTCGATACGGTCGCCATCTACCTCGCGTTTGCGCAGGATCTCGTCGAGATGGAGACGATTCGCCTCGCGGTGCGCGACGACGGACTGACTTACGAAGCAGCCGATGGTCGCCCGGTCAACGCAGCCCTTGGCTGGCGCGACCTGCCGGCGTTCCGCCAAGACCTAGTTCAGCGGCTGATCCGGTCCGGCTGAACAGACGGGGCGGTTACCCAGAACTGCGGGCCGGGAGGCCCGCGTACCCACCGTTCGGCGACGTTTCCTCGATCTCAGCGCCGAGCCTTGCGAATCCTCGCCATCAACTCGAACGGATTCGCCGGCCGCTCGGTGGAGCCGAACTCACGGTAGAGCGTCGCGACGTTGACCACGATGCGCTCGGCATCGCCCCAGGAGTCGTAGTCGTCAAGCGAGATGTCCATCGCGGCATCGTAGATTGATAGGCCGGCATCGAAGCGCGACCTCGCTTCGTCGCGGACGTACACAAGGTAATCGCGCATCGCCCGAACACCGCGCTTGTCCGTGATCGGACCGTGCCCGGGGACGACGACGTCGACCGTCAAACCGAGCATGTAGTCGCAGGCGGCGATCCAGTTCCCCACTGGTCCGACCCACAGGATCGGGTGGCCCTCGATGAACAGGATGTCGCCGGTGAAGATCAGCGCCTCGTCGGGCACGTACGCCAGGATGTCGCCGGTCGTATGGCACGGTCCCACCTGCTTGAGGACAACGCGCTTGTCGCCGACGCCGGTCTCGAAGTCGGATTCGAACGTGGTGGTCGGCAGCGTCTGCGTGATCCCCTCGAAATCGAAGGCACTGAACGCCTCAATCAGGAACTCGCCCGTCTCGCCCATGGCCGGCGCCTGGCGCATGAGCATGGCGAGCCGGTCCGGGCTCTCCGCCGCCAACTCGTCCGCCGTCGCCTTCGAGGCGATGATCTCGGCCTCCGCCACCAACTCGTTGCCGTTGCAGTGGTCGGCGTTGGCGTGCGTATTGACCAGCTTGTCGAAGGCCCGCGTCGCCGCCGGCTCCGCGTCGCGCATCCCGGCGAGCATCGCGCGCGTCAGCTTGAGATCGAACAACGTGTCGACGAGCAGGCTTTGGTCACCGTCGACGACGAGCCCCGCGTTGCTCCAGCCCCAGCCGCCGTCGGGCTGGATCCACGCGTAGCAGCGATCGCCGACATCGTGCAGCCCGTGCGTGAACGGTCGAATCCCGAGTGTCATGCCGTGGCTCCTCCGAGTCGCTCTACGTCCGCGACGCTGTCCCAATAGTGGCACGCGACCGAAGCGCCATCGTGCACGGAGTCAAGGACTGGCTTGATCTGCCTGCAGTCGTCGCGCGCGTAGCGACACCGCGTGTGGAAGCGACAGCCCCGCGGCGGATCGATCGGCGACGGCACGTCGCCTTCGAGGACGATGCGGTCGATCTGCGCAGTCGGATCCGGAACCGGGATCGCGGAGATGAGCGCCTGCGTATACGGGTGACGGGGCGAGGCGTAGATGTCCTCCGCCGTCGCGGTCTCCACCACTTCACCGAGGTACATCACCGCGATCCGGTCGGAAACGTGCTTGACCACGGCGAGGTCGTGGGCAATGAAGATCAACGCCAGGTGCATCTCGCGCTGCAGGTCCAAGAGCAGGTTGAGGATCTGCGACTGGATCGAGACGTCGAGGGCCGAGACCGCCTCGTCGCAGACGATGAGCTTGGGCCGCAAGGCGATCGCGCGGGCGATGCCGATGCGTTGCCGCTGACCGCCCGAGAACTCGTGGGGGAACCGGTGGGCGGCCGCCGCTTCGAGCCCGACCCGTTCAAGCAACTCCGCCGCCCACCGTCGGCGCTCGGCCGGCGTCCCCAGGCGATGGATGACGAACGGTTCCTCGAGGATCTTGCCGACCGTGTGGCGCGCGTTCAGCGACTCGAACGGATCCTGCAGGACGATCTGGATGTCCCGCCGCAGCCGCCGCAACTCCGCGCGTTTCATCGTCACGACGTCCTGCCCCTCGAAAAGCACCGTGCCGGCCGTCGGTTGGTAGAGCCTGAGCAAGGTCTTGCCGACAGTGCTCTTGCCGCAACCCGATTCGCCCACGAGGCCTAAGGTCTCACCGACGTCGAGGTCGAAGGACACGCCGTCCACGGCATGCACCTGGCCGACCGTGCGCAGGAACACCCCGCCGCGCACGGGAAAGTGCTTGGTCAGGCCACGGACCTGCAGCAGCGGCTGGTCATCCGTGCTCATGCGGCCTCCACGGCTCGCCAGTGGTGGCATGCGACGCGGTGCGTCCCTGCGGCTTCTTCCAGCTCCGGGGCCCGGTCGCGGCAGACGTCTTGGACGTGTGGGCAGCGATTCGCGAACCGACACCCGGTGGGCAGGTCGCCGATACCAGGCACCGTGCCGGGGATCGTGCTGAGCAACGTCTTGGGGTCATCTTCAAGCCGCGGGATCGACGCCAGCAACCCGCGCGTATAGGGATGCCGCGGGTTCGCGAACAGCGACGTCGCCGTCGCCTGTTCGGCGATGCGCCCGGCATACATGACGACGACCCGCGAGCACAACTCGGCAATGACGCCCAGGTCGTGCGTGATGAACAGGATCGCCATGCCGGTCTCTCGTTGCAGATCGCGGAGCAGTTCGAGGATCTGCGCCTGGATCGTCACGTCGAGGGCCGTCGTCGGTTCGTCGGCGATCAACAGGTCCGGTCGGCTGGCAAGCGCCATGGCGATCATCACGCGTTGGCGCATGCCACCAGACAACTGGTGCGGGTACTCGGTCAGGCGGCGCTCCGGCGCGGGGATGCCCACTTGGTCGAGAAGTTCAAGCGCCCGGCCCCGCGCTTCGTTCACGCTCGCATTGGGGGCGTGCAGCGTATAGGCCTCGGCGAGTTGACGGCCGACGCGATGCACGGGGTTCAGGGCGGTCATCGGCTCCTGGAAGATCATGGCGATACGATTGCCGCGGATCTGCTGCAGCCGCTCGACTGGAACCGCGCTCAAGTCCTCTTCGCGGAAGGAGATCCTGCCGCCGACGGTGCGCCCGGCCGGCTTCGGCAACAAGCCCATGATCGACAGGGCCGTTACGCTCTTGCCGCAGCCGGACTCGCCGACCAACCCCAGCGTCTCGCCCGCATCGATCTCGAAGCTGACCCGGTCGACGACCGTGACCTCGCCGCCTTCGGTGTCGAACGCCGTGGAGAGCTCCTCGACAGCCAGCAGGCGCGTTGCTGGCGCAACGCGCATGCTATTCGGCCCGGTAGTCGACGTTCATGATCGTCACCGGCTCGAACGCCACGCCCTCGTCCATGGCCTCGAGCGTGCGCTCCCTCTCCACCTCGTCGATCCAGAACAGGCCGCCGCTCGAGAAGATCCCCGCGGACAGCCGGTGGGGATTGAACAGCGCCCCGGTCGTGCGCGTCCCGAGCCACCTTGGCAGCTTGACCCAGCGCCACGCGCCTTCGCGCGTGTACGGCACTTGGAACGTCGGGATCACAACTCCCGAGTCGTGGACCATCCGTTCCAGCCGATGCGCCAGCGCGATCCTCTCATCGAGATCGGACGATCCGCGAAAGGTCATGATCAACTCGTCCATCTCCGGGTTGGCGTGGTTGGCTAGGTTGTTGGTCTGCGGCTTGCCCGCGTTGGCCGAGTGGAAGTGCTCCCAGTAACGCGGCGACAGGCCCAGGGATGACCAGGACATCCAGGCAATCTCGTGCTTCTTCTCCTGCATGGTCTTGAAGGAGCTCGACGCATCGAGCAGTTGCAGTTCCAGTTCCACGCCGGACTTCCTCGCCTCCTCGCGCAGGATGACCAGTCGCTCCGTGTGGTGCGGTGCGCCGTAGGTCACGCGCAACGACAGGCGTTGGCCGTCCTTCACGCGGATGCCGTCGCCGCCGCGCTCCGTGAACCCGGCATCGTCGAAGTAGGCGTTGGCCTTGTCGATGTCGAACTCGCGGGCGCGGATCTGCCGATTGTCGTAGTCGCCGAAGCCGAGCTGGAAGGTCGGCAGCCGGTCGTAGTCGCCGCGCAGGACGGTCTCGATCACGCGGTCGACGTTCATCGCATGGGCGAGGCCGAAACGGACGCGCGCATCGGCAAGGATCGGGTTCTCCGTGTTCAAGTACATGCCGGCCGAGGGCACCGGGAGGTCGTTGTAGAACCAGTACTTCGCGATATAGCCGTTGTCGTACTCTGGACCCTTCGCCTTCTCGTGCCAATACAGCGGTAGTACCAGGCCGAAGGTGTCCAGTTCGCCCTTGACGAAGTGCTGGTAGGCGACGTTGATATCGCGGATCACGCGGTAGCGGATCTTGTCGGGATTGAAGCGGTGCCTGGCGTAGCGGTCATCGTTCGCCCACCAGTCAGCCTTGCGGGTCAGTTCGATGGTCTTCCCCTTGTCGACCTTGCTGATCTGGTAGGGGCCGGTGTTGGGTTCGATCTCCCAGTTCGTCTCCTGCACCCAGTCCTCAGTCAGACGGGGCTCGTGGAAGTGCTTCGGTACCGGGCCGAACGCGTACTCGTAGTGCATCTCCGGCAACGGTTTCGGGTCGGCGCCTTGGATGCCGATCGTGTGCTCGTCGTAGCGTTTCACGTCGCGGATGCGCTCGGTGTAGTAGTTGTTGTACCAAGGCGCCACGATCTGCTTCGAGCGCATGAACTGCACCGCGAAGGTGAAGTCGTCCGCGGTCACAGGTACCCCGTCGGACCAACGTGCCTCCGGATTGAGCCGGTAGTAGAGGCTGCGACCGTCGGGCCCGTAGGCCCAATGCGTCGCGAGCGAAGGAATCGGCCGGCGCGTATCCGGGTGGAAGGTCACCGGGCCCAACTGGTTGTAGCGCAATGGTCCAGCGAACGACCCGTTGGAGTCGGGCCCCACGCGGCGGATCGTGAGCGGGAACGACAGCATGGAGGTGCGGAACGTCCCACCACGCTGTGCATTCGGCGATGCGAATGTCGGATCCTGGTCGTTGGTCTCCCACACCAACCCGGCGGGCAGTTCGTCGGGCAGGCCGTCTCCTTCGCCAACCTCGATCGGCGGCAGCACCGCCGCGCGGCTTTCCGGTTCCGGGACGCTTTCCCCTTCGCACCCAGCCAGCGCCATCAGCGCGCCCAAGGCAATCACCACAAACCAAGCGGACAGGTTGCGCATGACGGTTCCTCGCATTACTCGTAGTAGGTGAACTGTTTCGGGTCGAACGCTTCGCGGACCGCTTCCCCGACGTAGGTCACCATCAACAATACCAGCACCATGGCGACGACGACCGAGCCGCCGATCCATGGCGACTCGAGATGCCGCGTGCCCTGCGAGAGCAATTCGCCCCAACTCGGCGTCGGCGGGGGCAGGCCGAAGCCGAGGTAGTCGATCGCCGTGAGCGCGGTGATCCCGCTCGCAATGGAGAACGGGATGAACGTGACGATCACGGAGATGGTGTTCGGGATGATGTGGCTCGCCACTTGGCGCTTGCTCGACGCGCCGAGTGCCCTGGCCGCCAGCACGTACTCCCGCGATTTCTCCTTGTACGTGGACGTGCGCATGTACCAGGTCATCCCCGTCCAGCCGAAGAACACCATCACGGCCATCAGCGTCCAAAAGCCCGGGACGATGACGCTGGCCACGATCATGATGACGTACAGGAACGGCACGTTGTTCAGAATCTCGATCACGCGCTGGAACAGGAGATCAAACGCGCCACCCCAGAACCCCATCGCACAGCCCACCGCGATGCCGATCACGAAGTTGCACGCCAAGAGGATCGCCGCGAACGCGAACGCGAGACGGAAGCCGTACACGAGGCGAGCGACGACGTCCCGCCCGGTCGTGTCCGTGCCGAGGAAGTGTCGGCTCGCGACCGAAGGTGCATACGGCGGATAGACCCCGGCCTCGAGGTCGTTCTCGAAGGCGTCGTACGGCACGACGGGTAGGAGCACCCAGTCCCCGACGTTGCGGACATCGAAGACGCGCTTGAGTTCGCGGTAGTCGGTCTCATAGTCGTAGTCGAGACCGAACGTGCGTCCGGGGATGTAGTCGCCGTACGTGGGAAAGTACCAATCGCCCTGGTAGGAGACGACGAGCGCCCGGCTGTTCACGAGGAGCTCCGCGCCCGCCGACAGCAGCAAGGCGGCACCGAGCGCCATCGCCGACCAATAGCCGCGACGGATGGACTTGAAACGTTGCCACTGCTTGATGGTCAGCGGGTTCAGCATCGGCGCCTTCGCGATCATTGGGAAGACTCACCGCTACCGAACTTCACGCGGGGATCGACCAGCGCCACGCAGATGTCGGAAAGGATGTTGCCGACCATGAAGAGCAGCGACGAGATCACGAGGATGCCCATGACCACCGGGTAGTCGCGCTCGACCAGCGACTCCCAGCCGAGCAGGCCAAAGCCGTCGATGTTGAAGATCTGCTCGATGAGGAAGGACCCGGTCACGATCAACGTGATGTTGTTCCCGAAGGAGGTGGCGATCGGCACCAAGCTGTTGCGGAACGCGTGGGCGAACACGGCACGGCGGAACGCCATGCCTTTCGCAATCGCGGTTCGGACGTACTCGGCCGCGAGATTGTCCATGAGCGAGTTCTTCATCAGCATGGTGGTCACCGCGAAGCTGCCGGCCAGGTAGGCGATCAACGGCAGGACGGCGTGGTAGGCCACATCGCCGATCTTGCCCAACGTACTCAAGTCGTCGAAGTCGTCGCTGACGAAGCCACTCAAGGGGAACCAGCCGAGGTTGCCCGCGAACACGGTCAGGAGCGCGATCGCGACCACGTAGCCGGGGATGGCGTAGCCGAAGAAGACAACCGCAGAGGTCAGGTTGTCGAACGTCGTCCTGTGGCGGATCGCCTTGATGATGCCGAGCGGGATACACACGCTGTACGTGAGTATCAAGGTGGTGACGCCGTAGAAGATCGAGATCGGGAAGCGGTCCTTGATGGTGTCCCAGACCGGCTCCGAGTACCGCGTGGACGTGCCGAGGTCGAGTTGGACCACCTTGCCCAACCACTCGACGTAGCCCACGATCACGGGCTTGTCGAAGCCGTAATACGCCTCGAGTTGCTCGATCTGCTCGTCGGACAGCGAGCTTGCGCCGTGACCGCCCAAACCGCTCGTCGCGGCACTGACGTCCGCCCCCGCCATAGCCGCTTCCTGCAGCATGCGCTCGATGGGCCCGCCCGGCACCAGGCGCGTCACCGCGAACACCAGGATCGTCACGCCGATGAAGGTCGGCACGATGAGTAGGAAGCGGCGAATGAAGTAGCTGGTCACCGGGTGATCGTTGAGCTTCGCGGGGCAAGCGAAGCATCAACGCTTGCGCTACTCCGGGCAAGGGCTGTCGTCTGGTGCATTGCACCGCTTAAGGCGGTGCCGAAATCATCACTCCGTCCGCAACGCATCCATCGGCGTGATCCGCACGGCGCGACCGGTCGCCAGCCAACTCGCGAGGCTAGCTGCCCCGCATACGACAAGCACGCCAAGGCCGTATGCCAAGGGGCTGGTCGGCGACACGCCGAACACCAGGCTCTGCAATGTTGCGCTAGCGGCAAGACTCGCGGGTACGCCGATTGCGAGGCCGGCCAGCACGAGTTTGCTCGAGGTGGCCACCGTCGCATTGCGGATTCGACGCGGGCTCGCACCGACAGCCATGCGCAAGCCGATTTCGCCGGTGCGACGGGCCACCAGATAGGCAACGACCCCATACAAGCCAAGCGCGGCCAGCCCCAAGGTCACGACAGCGGCCAGTGCGACCACTGCGAGCGTGAAGCTCGATCGCGCCATGGACCGGTCGACCAACGCGGACAGGGTCCACGCTTGCCCGACCACGACGGACGAATCCATCTTCTCGATCAGTTCGCGGACTTCCAAAAGCACCGCGCCCGGTGCCTGCTGCTCGGCGCGCACCACGAAGTCGATGCCCGGGAAATACCAGCCCGCGTCACCCGGGATGGGCGCCAGCGGGTAGTAGATCAGGTTGTGCGGTTCCTCCTCGACGGAACCGCGGTAGACATCGCCGGCCACGCCGATCACGCGATAGTAGAAGGTCGAGCCGCCGTACGGAGAGACGCGCTTGCCGAGCGGGTTTTGCCCGGGCCAGAAGCGCTCGGCGAAGGTCTTGCTCACAACCACAACGCCCTCGTCCGGGCTATCGAGATCGACATCAGTAAAGCCGCGGCCCCGGATCATCGGGATGCCCGCAGCCTCGAAATACCCGGGCGTCGCCACGGCTTGAGCCGCGCAGTAGGTCAAGCCACCGGCGTCGATGCGCTCGTGCACGGCCGGATCGTCGAATCCTTGGTGTGCACAGCCGTGCCCGGTGAACCGGGAGAACGGCACCGCCGTCGCTGCGCCAACCGCCGTGACGCCGGGCAGGGCATCGATCGCCAGCTTGGCTTCCTTCACGAAGGGCCACCAACTCGACATGTTCGGTTGGCCGTGGAAAACCGTCAGCGTCGCCGCACCTTCAGCCTGGATCCCCGTGTCGATGCCGCGCAGGTTGCGGAAGCTCTCGATCATGAGCACGGCGGCGACGACGAGGACCAGCGAAAGAGCCACCTGGCCGACCGTCATCGCCGCACGCAGACGATGGCTCTCGCGCCCTGCGCCGCGCACGGCCCGCCCAACGGGCGCTCGACCGTCGCCGAGGCCGGAATCCTTGACACGCCATGCGCAGAAGGTCGCCACGCCGACGCAGACGACAAACGCCAAGGCCAAGGTGAAAGCGAACGCTCCGCCCCCGAAATCCACCTCCTCCATGCGAGGAATCCGCCAAGGCGAGGCCAACGTCAGCCAATTCACCATCGCGTTGCCGACGGCAAGGCCGATCACGCTTGCAGCCAGCGCGACCAGGGCGGTGTGTGCGGCGAAGAGGCGCAGGATGGCGCCCCGCGGTGCACCTAACGCCGTCCGGACCGCCATTTCCCGGCGCTGGACTTCCGCCCGCACCAGGAACAGGTTGGAGACGTTGACCACGGCGACGAGAAGCAACAGCACGACACAGCCGTGGACCACCCACAGATTGCGGATCATCGGCCCGACCACGAACGACTTCAGGTCGTGGGCCCGCGTGCGAAAACCGTACTTCTCGAAAAGCGCCTCCGAGTATTGATCGGGGTAGTCATCGAGCAGGCCCCGCGTCAGTCCGTCCAACTCCGCCTGGGCCTCGGTGAGCGACGCATCGGGCGAGAGCTTGGCGAGTAGGTTCCAGGAGTGCGAGCCTTGCGCTCCCGGGGTGAGCCGCACGGGGAGCCAGATGTCCGGGCGCTCGGCGTCGGCCCCGCGTCCAGTACCGGGCAACGCCGCCTCGGGCGCAAGGACGCCGACCACCTCGTAGCGCGTGTCGGGCAGATCGAAGACCTGGGCATACGGTCCTGCGTCCAGGGGAAACGTCAGACCGACGACGTCCGGGTCGCCGCCAAATCGGCGCTGCCAGTAGCCATGCGAAAGCACGGCAACATTGGGTGCGGCGGGGTCGTTGTCCGCCACCTGCAAGGGCCGGCCGAGCACTGTCCGCCCGCCGATTAGCGCGTTCGTGCTCGCGCTGACCAACGCGACCAGCGGCCGGCTCGCGCCGCTTGGCGTGCTGACGTTCATCCCAACCGTCGCGTAGAGGCCGATGCCCGCCAACGTCCGTGCCTTGTCTCGGAACTGGTAGTACTGCGCAAACGATCCCTGCCACTCGGCGTCAGTGCCAGCCCCCGGCACCTCGCTGCGGAGGACCACTAACCGTTCCGCATCCGGGTAGCCGAGCGGGTCGAGCACGATATCCGTGACTAGGGTGTGCGTGGCGGTTGCCGCGCCGAGACCGACGCCAAGCGTCAACACCGTAGTCGCCGTGAACGCGGGCGTTCGCATCAGGCCCTGTGCGGCTTGGCGGCACTCCACGAGCCAACGAGATAGCACCGTTCTCATGTCCCGACTCCAAGGCGTTCACCTGCCCGTGACCCGAACATGCGAACGACGTGCCAGCGTGGCGCCAAACCGCCGGAAGGCGTTGCGGCGTCACAGCCAGCGTCCGCAAACGAGCCAGTGGTGTCCGCTAACGAACCAAGCAAGTCCGCT
The DNA here is from genome assembly GCA_965203685.1 of Candidatus Azotimanducaceae bacterium. Taxonomy (GTDB): domain Bacteria; phylum Pseudomonadota; class Gammaproteobacteria; order Pseudomonadales; family Azotimanducaceae; genus VXYL01. The sequence goes on along the minus strand of OZ241908.1, from coordinate 307,455 downwards.
TGACCGTGGCGGTACGCGGAAGTCCACGTCCGCATCCGGGCTGTTGCAAGCGATCCGCCGGGGGCCGATGTTACGATCACGCATTCAGTCTCGAACAGGTGGTGAGCCGTGTCCCGCGACGAGACCGGACCAGGAATCCTGAGCACCGACGGAGTCGGCCTGAATTCGATCGCCAAGACCACGCTGATCGACACGCGTTACGCGATGGCCTACGCCGCCGCTGTCAACGACGCCAACCCGTCGTACTACGACGACCTCGCCCCGGGCGGCGTCAACGTGCACCCGGGCATCGCCTTCGCCCTGCAATGGCCCAGCCGCTTCCGACCCGACCAAAAGCCGAATCCCCGCGCTGCGCCGTACGGCGTCCACGCGTCCACCGACTTGACGATCCACCGGCCATTCAGGACCGGCGAGGCGGTCACCACGCAGGGCAAGACCATCCAAATGCGCCAGACCCGCCCCGGGGTCTACAACGTCGACCGCTACCGCATGACCGCCAGCAACGGCGAGTTGATCGCGGAGCTGTACTACAACGGCATCACCCGCGGCGCGACCCTTGCCGGACCCGCCGCCATCGTCGACGAGGAGCCGGCATGGCCCGAGATATCCGCGCCCGCCGGGACCGCGATCTGGCGCGAGGAGGTCCCCGTCGCCTTGCATGCCGCGCAGCAGTACACCGAGTGTGCGCAAATCTACAACCCCATCCACACGGAGCCCAGCATCGCCAAGGCAGCCGGCCTGCCCGGCATCATCCTGCACGGTAGCGCGACCAAGGCCATGTCCTTGAGCGTGGTGATCAACCGCTGTTTCGGTGGCGACGCCACGCGCATCACCAGGCTCTGTGGCCAACTGCGCGCCATGGTGCTGATGGGCACGACCATCGCCATCGAAGCGCTCGCCGAGGAAGTCGTCGATGGCGAGAAGCGCGTGCTGTTTCGAACTGTGACCGAAGACGGCCAACCGGCAATCCGCAACGGCATCGTCTGCGGGCGGGTCTGACCCCCGGCTTTCCGCACTGTGAGCCATGTCGTATAGCAGAACACCCCCCACGTCAGGAGCCGTGGACTTCATCAGCGTCCGAGAACTCCGAAGTGAACCAGACGCGGTTTGGGAGGCGCTGGGCACTCAGCGGCACATGGCTGTCACCTCTGACGGCAAACCCATCGCGTTTCTTACGGCCACATCCCCAGAGACCTTCGACCGGACCCTTGAAGCGCTGCGACAAGCAGATGCGCTGCAAGCCATAGCGTCGATCCGGGAAAGGGCGCGGGAAACCGGTGCTGCCGAGCTGTCTCTCGACGAGATTGACGCCGAAATCGTCGCCTCTCGCGCCGCACGACGTTCGTGAGGGTCGTTTTGGACAACCGACGTTCCGATATCGAGCGCTAGCGACTACTCCTCGCCAGACCTCGTGGCGAGATGTTCGAAGAACTCAACCTTGTGACCGACAGGGTCGAACAGAATCGCATTGCGGTGTCCGTAAACCTCATCCGTGGGGCCGCGCCAAAACGTAACACCCTGTCGAACGAGGCGAGCGTGGGTCTCGTCAACGCTCGCCACCTCGAAAAGGAGATCAACCCGACCCCGTTCGGTTACGGGCGGGCCGCTCTCCAAGCAGAGCCGACAGTCGCCTTCGCCGCGGAGCACGGCGATCTGGCCCGGCGTCTCTTGCTCCACCGCCAAACCCACCACGTTGACGTACCAGTCGCGAACGTGAGGGATGTCCCCGACCTGCAATGTCACATACGCAAGGACAGTCATGCTGACTCAACAGGCACCACGACTCTGGGACCATAGCTCTCGTAGCCGCAATTAGCCATTCAACACGCGAGCGGGGTTGGCTCGCAGGACCCTGAGTGCCGGCACGCCAGCAGCGATCACGACGACGACCGCGTACAAGGCGATCACGGTCAAGAAGGTCGGAACCACGTTGATCTCCGTGCTGCCGAAAAGGCGCAGCAAGGGCGAGCCGACCCAGGCGAACACGAAGCCGACCAGCGCACCCGGCACGGTCAGCAGGCACACGCGTCGCACGACCAGTTTCAACAGCCGGCCGGTGCGGGCTCCTAATGCCACGCGAACGGCATACTCGCCCAGCCGCTGCCGCATCTCGAATCCTACGAGTCCGTAGATGCCGATCGCGACGACCAGCACACAACCGGTACCGCCGAGGATCGCAAGCAGGCCGATGGTCTCGGGAAAGCGCCCCAGATAGTCGTTCGTCCAGTGCACGTACTCGGGGAGCGAGAAGGCCATGGCGGCAACTCCCGGATCTGTATCGCGTGCGATCTGCAGTAGCTGCGCACCAATGCCACGTGAACCCTCGGTACGCGCAGTGAGCTGGAACGTCCGAGGGGCGTTGACTGTAATCGGAAGCAGGACATGCGCACGCGGGTACTCGGTTTGGCCTTTCGTTACGGCCAGATTCGATACGACGCCGACGAGGCGGAATGCCTGCTCCGCCCCACCTCCAACGTCCAGCCGGATCTGACGCCCCACTGCCGCCTGGCCGGGAAGCCTGTCGCGCACGAATCGCTCGGTCACAATGGCAACCGCGCCCGTGGAAGGCGTCGACCGCATGTCGCCAGCGTTGAAGCCGCGTCCGTCGATGACTCGAACGCCGAACGTATCCAAGAAGCCGGGCGTGACGTGCAGGATGGGTGTCCCTTTGCCGTCGCCAAACGGCTCGTCGTCCAGCGCGACACGGCGCCAAGCAAACCCACGCGCCGAGTAGCCGCCCAGCCAATCCCCTGCGCTAACTGCCGCGTCTGCCACGCCGGGGAGTTCGCGCACCCGGTCTAGTAGTCGCTCGATCACCCCAATGCGCGTCAGGCCCTCCTCAGTCGGCTCACCTTCAAAGACGATCATTGCTGCAACCGCACGTTCTCCGGCGTACTCGTCGACCAGCTCGATCAGCCACGGCTTGTCCATGAGGATGATCGTCATCCCCACTGCGGCCACGACCACGGCAACGGCCAGCGCCACCTGTGCGTTGACGAGTATCCAGGAGAGCGGTGTCCTCTGCACGCTCCGGACCGCGTCCCCTTGTTCCGCCAAGGTCGAAGCGACGTCCGTCTTTGAGGCTCGCCATGCAGGCACTGCCCCGCACACCAGCGCGACGACAAGCCCAAGAACGCCGGCGAAGACGACAGACGCAAGGTCCAGCTCAAGCTGGGCCCAGTAGAAGCCAAGATGGTCCGAGAGCGAGTTCGTCAGGAACCGCAAACCGGCAAAGGCGACGGCGAAGCCGAGGATCACGCCGAGCCCGCCTACCAACAACGCCTCGACCAATATCTGTAAGCCGACCTGCGCCGGTCTAGCGCCCAACGCCCGATGCAACCCGAGTGTTCGCGCACGCACGATGTTGCGTTCGAGCATCAACGCCGTCACGTTCGAGCAGGACAGCAATACCAGTGCGATCACCACCAGCAGCATGGCAGTGAGGATCGCGAAGTCGGTCTGTTCAGCCCGCTCTTCCGTGAAGCCGACCAGTCGAGCAGTAGCGGCGGTCGGAACGCCCTCCGCATCCGTTCGCGAGGCACGCATGAGCTCGGTGAATTCACTGCTCGCCGCCGCCCGCGATACGCCTGGCGCAAGCCGCGTCACGACCTCGCCGTTGCCCAAGCGAGACGAGTCCGATCCCACGACCTGCCAGATCTGTTGCTTATACGGAAAGCGGAACGCGCTGGGCATCACGCCGACCACGGTGGTGATCTCGTCGTCCAAGCGCACTTGTTTGCCGAGAACCGCCCGGTCGCTCTCGAATGAACTGGCCCAAAGGTCTTCGCCGATGGCGATCTCGGTGCCGTCGCCATCGGCCGGCCACCGTCCGAACAATGGCTGGACGCCAAGAAGCGGGAAGGTCTGGGCTGTCGTATGCGCTACGCGCGCGTAGAAGTCGTAACGGCCGATCCCGACCAACCGTTCGGCGACCGCGACTGCAGCGATGCTCTCGAATGACCGCGCGTGCTCCCGCCAAGCGCGCAAATCGTCAACGGTGACGCGATGGTGTTGGCGGATCGGGTCGGCGACGACAACGCGCAAGACATCCTCGCCGTCGGGCACGGGCAGCGGCTGCGTGAGGCCTTGCACCGTCGAGAAGACGAGCGTCGCGCTTCCTAGGCCGAGCGCCAACGTCACCGCGCCGTAGAGGTACGAGCTCGGTGATTTGCTGAAATGCCGCAACGCCAGGCGCCACGACAGTCCGAATTGAAGCGACGCCACTCAGGCGCTCTCTTCGTCCACGATCCGCCCGTCGAAGAGGTGCACCGTGCGCTCGGCCATGTCGGCGTAGCGGGGGTCGTGGGTCACCATGCAGACGGTCGCGCCATCGCCGTGTAGCTCACCCAAGAGGTCCATGACCGCTTGGCCGTTGGTCGAATCGAGGTTGCCGGTGGGCTCGTCGGCCAGCAGGATGAGCGGTTCGCCGACGATGGCGCGGGCGACGGCGACACGCTGCTGCTGGCCGCCCGAGAGTTGCGCCGGGAAGTGCTTCTCGCGATGCACCATGCCGACCCGCTCGAGGGCCGCCTGGACGCGCGTCTTGCGTTCCGAACCTCGCATGTCCCGGTAGACCAGCGGCAACTCGACGTTCTCGTAAACCGTCAGGTCGCCGATCAGGTTGAACGCCTGGAAGATGAAACCGATGGCTTCGTTGCGGATGCGCGCCCGGTCCCCGACGGACAGCCCCTGCACCGGTTCGCCGTCCAGTTGATACTCGCCGGCGGTGGCAGTGTCGAGCAGGCCGATGATGGACAGCAGCGTCGACTTGCCGCAACCGGAAGGTCCCGCGATCGAGACGAACTCGCCGCGGTCGATGTCGAGATGCAAACCGCTAAGCGCGTGGGTCTCCAACTCCTCCGTGTAGAAGACCTTGCCGAGATCGCTCAGGTGGATGAGCGGTGCAACAGCCTCTGCCATTCTTGCCTCCTTGTTTTCCTACCTACCCACAACGCGCACGCTTGCGGAATCCTGCCACTGGGTCATGTCCGACAGCACGACCTCGTCTCCCACGGTTAGACCGCGAACCACCTCGACTTCGTTCACGGAAATGCGCCCGAGTTCCACCTGGACGCGTTCCGCGATGTCGTCGGTCAAGCGATAGATGCCAACGGTGCTGTGGGCCGTCGCCTGCGCCGGACGGCCCATCTTGATCACATCGGCGGTCCGGTCGAGGACCACCGTGCCGTCGACGCTCATGTCCGGCCGGACGCTCCTCGGCAACTGTGCAGGCAACGCGATGTCGATGGTCACCGTTCCGGAACGCACGGTCGGGTCGATACGGCTCACCTGTCCCTCGATGATGTCGCCGCGGGTATCGACGATGGCCTGCTGGCCGACGACGATGTCCTCCGCCTGGCTCTGTGGAATGCGGATCTCCGCCTTGAGACGGCCGGGCTCGACCACGCGTCCGAGAGTGTCCCCGGCACGCACCCACTGCCCGGCTTCCATCGGCAGTTCCGCAAGCACGCCGGTGACGCCCGCGGTCACGTCCAGCGACGCGACCCGATCCTCGTTGAAGCGGACGATGGCGCGCAGCCGGTCCGCCTGTTCCTCGAGTGCGGCGATCTGCTCCTTTGACGAATTGCCGAGCACCTCGTAGCGCCGGGACTCGATGCGCAGACGGTTCGCCAATTCCTGCACGATCTGCTTGCCGCGGGCCAGGTCGAACTCCGCGACCAGGCCCGGCGTTTTCTGGATGAGTTCCTGGTTGATCTCGTCGCGATGCTTGGCCTCCAGGTACTGTGTGCGGACGTTCGCGATCAGCGCTTGCTGGGCCAGGCGGTCCGATTCCACCTGCGAGCGCATCGTCACCAACCCCGCCTCGGCGTCGGACAGTTGCTGTTGGGCATTGAGCAATTGCACCGTCAGTTCCGGGTTCTCCAGCCGCAGGAGCGGCGTGTCGGCGGTGACCTCGACACCCGGAAGCGCCAGGATCTCTTCGACCCGGCCGGACGTGTCCGCGGTGATCCAACGCCGTTGCATCGGTGCCAGCGTGCCCGGTCCGCGCACCTGGCGCACGAACTCGCCCCGCTCCACGGTACCGATCCATAGCGTGTCGGCGCGAACGGTCTGGACGGCAGGCTCCAAGGTCGCCAGGAGCACGGTCACGGCCACGGCGACCAACACCGACGCCGCGATCAGGACGATGCGCTTGTTGCGTTGCGACCAGCGACGCGTCCCGCGCGGTCTGTCCATGCCGCTGCCCGCCTCACCGATGCCCGGAAGTTCGCGAACATTGGCGTCAGGGGAGCGGATGGGCGTCGCCGAGGCAGGGCTTTTGTCGTTCATGTCGGTAGCTAAGCGAATCCCGTGCCACCTCGGAAAACCCGCGGCCGCAGGCCATCTGGGGCTAGAAAGGAGATCACGGCGTCCGGTTGCAGATAGGTTGCCGTCCGGGTTCGGACGCCGTACATGGGCCGGTACGGGGACGTCCGCGCACCTCGCCAGGGTTCGGACGCCGGGCATCAGGCCATTGGCAAAGACAGGCGTGCTCGCGCACCTTTCCCATCGTCGCGGTTTTTGAGCGTGAGCGAGCCGCCGTGGTTCTCGGCGATGTGCTGGCTGAGCACCAGGCCGATTCCCGAGCCGTCTGGCTTGGTCGTATAGAACGGCACGAACAGGTTGCCGCCGTCCGCGAGCCCTGGGCCCTCGTCGTCGATGGTCACAACGACGCTGTGCCCCTCGCGACGCCAACAGGCCTCGACAGCACCTCCCGTCTGCAAGGTCGCGTCGACCGCGTTGGTCACCAGGTTGATGAGCGCCTGGTCGAGTTGATCGCGATCCGCCGGGACACGCATGGACTCGCCGTCCCGCACGGTCACCTGTAAACGCGTCTCCAAGCCGGCGACATGCCGGACCCACGTTTCGACGTCGACCTCGGCCAGGCTCGGGGGTGGCAAGCGGGCGAGCCGTGCATAGGAGGCGAGGAAGCGGCGCAGCGACTCGGCCCGGGTGGCGACAATCGCCAAACCGTTCTGCGCATCGGCCGCCCAGTCCGACGCGCCTGTCTTCGCAATCAGTTCCTGCACGCTGGTCGTGATCGACTTGATCGGCGCCAACGAGTTGTTGATCTCGTGGCTGAGCACGCGCACCAGTCGTCGCCATGCCTGGCGCTCCTCGTCGCGCAACGTGCGTTCCAGGTCGGTCATCACGACCAAGGTCAGGCGCTCCCCCTGTTGACGGATTACGCTCCTACGCACCTGCCAGTGGCGCGGGCCAGTCGGCTCGCTCCGGGCCATGGTGCGTGGTGCGTCGCTCTCAAGCGCATCGTTGATCCCAAGCTCGGTCGCCGTCTTGCCGAGCAGGCGGGCCTCCGTGTCGCCCAGCAGGCGCTCCGCGGCGCGGTTCACCACGCGCAACGCGTTGCGTTGATCGAATGCCATCACCGCCACGTCGATCTCGGCCAGCACCCGCTGCAGGACGTTCTGCGCTTCCACGGCACCCAAGCGCTGTTCGCGGAACTGCTCCTCCAACGCATTGATCTCCATGAACACCAGCGCCAGCGGGTCGCCGGCGCCCGCGTGACGCGCACGGATCGAGTAGTCGCCGGCACGCAGCGCCGCGAGCATGCTCGACACCGTTCGCAGGGGGCGGTGGATCTGGGCGCGCAGGAAGAAGGCCCCGGCCAGCCAAGCGACGACCAAGGCACCGCTCAGCGTCCACCGCAGGGCGGCGGCGTGGGAACCGGTCCAAAGCAAAACCAGCGCAACGACAGTACCGGGTAGGCCAACCGCCAACACCAAGGCGAGCGGCAGCAGCCTGGGGGCGTTCATCTCAGGCCGTGGCGCTCGACTTTCCGGTACAACGCGGCACGGCTGACGCCGAGATCCTGTGCCGCGTGCGTCACATTGCCAGCGTGGCGGTCGAGGGCCTTGCGCACGAGCACGCGCTCGGCTTCGTCGAGCGTCATCGCGGAAAGGTTCGGCTCGCCGCTGGGCGTTCGAAGCCCGAGGTCCCCGACCGACACCACCGCACCGCGGGCGACCAACACGGCACGCTCGACGGCGTGCTGCAGTTCGCGCACGTTGCCAGGCCACGCATGTCGGGCAAGCGTGTCCAAGGCCTCGTCGCTGTACCCGTCCAAGGGCTTGTCGTAGTGGGCGGCCTCCTTGGCCAGGAACCGGGTTGCGAGTTCGCGGATGTCCTCCGGGCGATCTCGTAGTGGCGGCAAGTGGATTTCCACCGTGTTCAGCCGATACAGCAAGTCTTCGCGGAACGCCCGCTTCGCCACAGCGTCGGCGATGTCGGCGTTGGTCGCCGAGACCACCCGGACGTCCACCTTGCGCACCTTGGTGGAACCGACACGTTGGATCTCGCTGTTCTCGAGCGCGCGCAGCAGCTTGCCCTGCTGACCGAACGGCAGGTTGGCGATCTCGTCCAGGAACAACGTGCCTTCGTGGGCGAGTTCGAAACAGCCCGCCCGGTCGGTCTTGGCGTCCGTGAACGCGCCGCGGACATGGCCGAAAAGTTCGCTTTCGAACACGCCCTCGCTGAAACCACCGGCGTTCACCGTCACCAACGCCTGGCCGGCACGCTTCGACACGGCGTGTAGACGTCGTGCGACGACTTCCTTGCCGGTGCCGTGCTCGCCGGTGATCAGCACATTGGCGTCCGATGGCCCGACACTCGCGATCAACTCCAACACCGGGCGCATGGCCGACGACGTCGCGACGAAGTCGTCGCCTTCGACGAGTTCCGCACGCCGGTTGGCGTCGGTGAGCCGCTGGCCCCGCCGCCTCGCACGACCCAGTTCGATTTGCGTCTTCAGGGTGGCCACGAGCCGCTGGTTGTCCCACGGCTTTTCAATGTAGTCACCCGCGCCACGGCGCATGGCTGCCACCGCCCCCTCGACGCTGCCCCAAGCGGTCATCGTGACGACGGGCAAGGTGCCGTCGACTTCCCGCAACGCGCGCAGCAGATCCATGCCTTCCGTACCCGACGTCGTGTCGCGCGTGTAGTTGAGGTCCATGAGCACACAGTCCCACTCACGACCGGCGATGGCTTCCAACACGGCGTTTGGCGAGTCCGCAGCCTGTACCGTGAATCCGGCGCCCTTCAGCAGCAGGCGCAACGCGTCCACGATGTCGGTCTGATCGTCCGCGACCAGGATGCGGTCGGCCAACGCCTTCCCTCTCAAACGATTGCTTATCCCGAGTTTAGTGCTCTCGCGGCTATTCCACGCGCAAAGCGTCCATCGGGGTGATCCGGGACGCTCGACCAGCCGCGGCCCAACCCGCGAGACCAGCCGCCAGGCTCAACACGACCGCACATGCCGCGTAGACCGCCGGAGAAGTCGGCGTGACCCCGAAGAGTAGGCCGCGTAGCACCTCGGCAACGGTCAAGCTCAGCGCCAAGCCGACAGCGAGCCCAACCGCGACGAGCTTCAGCGAAGCCATCATCATCATCCGCCGGACGCGATCCGGCATTGCGCCAACCGCCATGCGCAGCCCGATCTCGTTGGTGCGCCGTGCGACCAGGTAGCTGACGATGCCGTACAGGCCAACAACGGCGAGCATGAGCGCGGCGGCGGCCGCAAAGCCTAGCAGCGCGGCCATGAAGCGATCCTGGCTCGTCGATCTCTCGACGACTGCCGACAATGGCTCGGCACCTGTCATGGCAATGTCCGGGTCCAACGCAGCGATCGTGCGGCGCAGTGTCGGGAGCAGCGACTCCGGTTCGCCGAGGTTCGTCCGCACGACCAACGCCACGGAAAGAGGATCCCAGCCCGCCTCTAAGGGAATTCGCGCAAGCGGGTAGTAGACATGCGGCGTGGGCGGTTCCGACACAGACTTGGCGTAGATGTCGCCCACCACACCGACGATCGTGAACCAGTCCCATCCATAGGGCGAGAGCCGCTTGCCGATCGCGCTCTGGCCGGGGAAGAACTTGGCGGCGAACGATCGGCTCACCACTGCGCCACGCGCGGACGGGTCGTCGAAATCGGCCACGGTCAGTGTCCGGCCCTGAAGCACGGGGATGCCCGCTGCCGCGAAGTAGCCGGGCGTGACGAAGTCCTGTACACCGCACAGCGACTCGCCCGACGCGTTCAAGCGCTCGACGACCGTCGCATCCTCGAAGCGCTGGGCGACGCAGCCGAAGCGGTCGCGCTCGAACGGCAGCCTTTGCGATGCGCCAACCACGCTGACCCCCGGCAGGGCCGCAATCGTGTCCTGCACTTCCCTCAGGAGCGGCCACCAGCCGCTGCCAACGTCGTTGTCCGGAACGAGGTTGACCTTCACCACGCCACGCGGATCGATGCCCGGATCCGCAACCACGAGATTGCGAAAGCTCGACAGCAACAAGCCGGCACCGACCAGGAGCACAAACGCCAAGGCGACCTGTGCCACGATCAAGAACGATCGAGTACGCTGGCGAGTTCGGCTTGAGGTCGCACCCCGACCGGCGTCCGTAAGGTGACCCGCCACGCCGCGCAGTCGCCACACGCTCGTCGCCACCAGGGACGACACCAACAGCAACGCGACGCCCGCCGCCAAAGCCATCGTTCCGCCGTCGATGCCAACGTCCTCGGAGCGGGGCAGATCAATGGGATCCACGACCTCCCACGTCTCCGCGAGCCACCAGGCGAGCCCCGAGCCGACGAGCCATGCCCCCGCAACGATCAATGTGCTCGTCCAAGCCAGTTGCCGGACTATTGCCCCGCGACCCGCCCCGAGGGCGGCGCGCACGGCGATCTCCGGCCGTTGCGTCTCGACGCGCGCCAAGAACAGGTTGGCTATGGCCACCCACGCAACGACGAGCAGCAGCACGATCGCGCCTTGGGCGATCCACAACGGCGCGGACGCTTCGCCCACGAGGTAGTCCTTGAGCGGAGTCCAGCGACTGCGGAAGCCGAACTGCTCCATGAAGTCGACCTTGCCGCCTTCGAGTTCGAAAGTCCCATAGACATCCGGGTAAACGTCCGCAAGCTGATCCGTCAGGCCATCGACCTCCGCTTGAGCCCCTACCGCCGACACGCCTGATCTACGCTTCGCTACTAGGATCAGGTCATGCTGGTTGTAGTGCGGGCCTGCCGGATCCAACTGGTTCGGCGACCAAGCGTCCGGCGTGTCGAACCAGCCGCTGCCCGTCGCTGCCGCAACGCCGACGATTTCGACTACGAGTGGTGTCTCCGCGCCGATTTGCGCAGCAAGGGTCCTGCCGACGAGGTCGGGATCGGCGCCGAGTTGCGAGCGCCAAAAGCCCTCGCTCAGAACCGCCGTGATGGGCGAGCCGGGCTGATCGTCCGCGTCGGTCAAGGTGCGACCGAGGATCGCGCGCGCACCCATCATGCGGTGCACACTCGCCGAGGCCAGCATGACGCCGAGGCGCATCTCGGCGTCACCGATCGAGGCGTCGACCGGAATCGCCCCCCGCATCACGCCGATTTCCTCGAGCGACTCGGCGTTGTCCCGGAAATGGAAGAACTGGGCCGTCGAGGCACCCCACACATCGTCCGTTCCGGAACCGGGCACCTCGCTCAACAGCACCATCAGGCGATCGGCGTCGGGGAACGGCAACGGATCGATCACGATGTGCTTCAGTGCCGCGTAGATCGCCGTCGCCAACCCAAGGCCGACACCGAGCGTGAGAACGGCCACAGCCGTGAAACCCGGTGCGCGCGCGAGGCTCCGGGCGGCTTGACGGAGGTCGATGAGAATGCCCGGTGTCATTCGAGGTCCCTCGCGTGTCGTCTGACCTTGCCCTTGGCCATGCCAATACCGTGCCACGCGAGCCTACGACCTCACGACCGGTTCCTACGGCCAGTCGGCGTCCGCAAACGGACTGTCGGCGTTCGACTCCGGGCGACGCTGTCGATTGTGCCCGGCAACGCCCCTAGAATCGCCGCGGCTCAATCCTCTCGGACCTGCCATGAGTGCGCCACCCGACTATGACCCTACGTGCCCGTTCTGCCGCAACCTCGCGGGGAATCCACGGTGCGCGTTCGTTAGCCAATCGGACACCGTCAGTGCGTTCGTCAACCCACGGCAGTACCGCCCCGGCGCGCTGCTGGTGATCCCCAACCGGCATGTTGTCACGGTCTTCGACATGACGGCCGCGGAGTGGAGTGCAGTTGCCATCGAGGCCCAACGCCTCGCAGCCGCCGCGTGCGCAGCCTACGAAGCACCCGGCGTGAACATCTTCCACAACACCGGGCTTAGCGCCGGACAGACCGTGGCCCATGTCCACGTCCACGTCGTGCCAAGAGCCGAGGACGACCACGGACCGGCAATCTTCGGCGAGGCCCACTTCGAAAGCGTACCGGTAGCTGAGCGCTTCGCCGTCGCCAAACGGATTCGCGAACAGTTGAGCGAGATGGCGGTCTAGGCTGGCACGCCGCTTGCCCTTCCTTTAGTTCATCCGATCGACAGGAGGACGGAATGGACGGGCTCAGCACTCAGGCGACGTTGCTGTGGACCGCGATCGTGATCCTCGCGGTCGCGTTGGCAGCGATTGTGACCTGGATCGCAAAGACGTCGACGCGGGCGGTGCTGACCGCCGAACGACTGGAAATCGTCGAACCCAACGGTTCATTTGCCATCGTGCTGGCCAACTCGGAGCGACCCACGGTGGCAACCATCGACGGGGAGGTCATCATGGAACGACAGGAGGAGGAGAGACGGGGAATCCCCTCGATCACCTTTTTCGACGGCAAAGGGGATGAGGTCGGCGGTATTGCATTCGGCGTCAAGGAAACCCGCGATGGCTACCAAGCAGTCCGCCACTTCGCGCTCGATGCCCACAATCAGGATCAGGCCGTAGTCCTCATGCACTATCAAGCCCCGGATGGCTCGACGTCGGGCCTCAGCATCACCGAGCGACCAGCACTTTCGTTGCCGGACGCGCTAGCCGAACTCGGCCTTTCTGCAGGAGCGTCCAGGCAACAGATTCAAGCCGCGGTGGCGAAGATTCCCGAAGACGGTAGGGGCGCTCGGCTGCGGGAACTATTCGGTACACCCCGAGCATTTGTGGGATCGACTCCGGCGGGCGAAGTGGGCCTAAAGCTGTGCGACGGCGAGGGACGCCCTCGCGTCGTCATCGAAGCGCCGCGCGAGGGAGACCCTGCCATCCGGGTCCTGGATCACGAGGGAACGGAGGTTCTGAGATTGCCTTGAGCCCTTTGTGACACGCCTCCGGCAATGGCTACAAGACGTCGAAAACACGACTGTACTTCAGCACGAGTTCTCGCCCGGCTCGTCCAAGCCCATGGCGTGCGTCGACTTCGTTGTAGACCACGTATAGCCCCGCGTTCGCCGAGCGAAGCCAGGAAAAGCGAACGTTTGCGGCCAGCACGTCGTCGGCGTCGTTGTACTGAACCAGTACGCGAAAGTTGATCTTCGGCGCGAACGAATAGGAGAAGCCAGCCCTCGCCAGATTGACACTGAACGGACCACGGTCACTGCCCAGATCTATGGTGTTGTGGTCCCAACCCGCCCAGGCGGTGAGCGTTTCACTCCGGTGGTAGTTGAGGTAAGGCGACACGGTCATGCGTCTGCCGTTGTAGAAACCGCCCGCCACGATGTGCGCGCCCGCACTCCACGGCGTATTGGTGGCCGAACCGATGCCTATTTCGAAGTCGCGAGTTTCGTATTCCCCTGCGGGCACGACGACGCCTGCAATGTCGAACGGGTGCTTGACACCTTCGCGGGACACGTTCAGCGGTGGCCAGATGTCGGCACCGCTCTTCCAAGTCCACCAACTCTCGAGGTGGAGGTTACCGCTCTCATGGTAGCCATCGAAATCCCAGTAGCCTTCATAGGTGACGAACGGGCGCCACTCCCTCAAGGTCTCCCTGTCGACGAAAGTGCGCCCGGCGAACATGGTGACGCTGCGGTAATCGCGCCTCGTGACGAAACCCGCTTCCGGGTTGAACCCGGCACCGACTTCGCTGTAGCGCCCGGTGAGTTGCCAAGTTCCCGAGTTGTAACTGCCGAAGAGCGCGTACGCGTGAACATCGTCGTTGTTCATGCTTGTCGCCGTACGTGCGGCGAAGGCGCCGATCTCAGTGTTCGCTCCGAAGCCAAGGCTCCCATCCACGCCGTAGCTCTGGCTGTCGGAGTCGGCGGCCCGACGGTCGGTGGCGATGAATCCGACCGCGGAACGGTTTTCGAGATCCCGGCTGAGGCGGACCACCGTGAAGTCGTTGCCGTCGACTTGGCGTGAGCTGTCGGCGCGCATGTGGAGGAACCCAACGTTGGTCGCGGTGCCGGCTTTGCCCGATATTCGCAGGCCGCCTTCAATGGGGAGGCGCTGACCGTCCGGGGCGATCCCGATGCGCCGGCTATGGAAGAGCTGCGCGGTACCCGGCACGCCCACCTGGAAGGCGCCAGCAGTCTCCAGAAAAAACGGCCGTGTCTCCGGGTAAAACAGGCTGAAACGACCGAGATTGACCTGTTGCCGATCCGACTCCACTTGGGCGAAGTCCGTGTTGTAGGTCAGGTCGAGCGTCAGGCTCGGGGTGATCGAGTACTTCACGTCGAGGCCAAAGTCGTCCCGACGGGGGTCGCCTGCACCAGCTCTGCCGAGGGCATAGGGCGTGACTTCGAGGTTTGGCCGGCGTCGCGGCACACCGATCCCATCGATCCGGCCTGCAAGCGAAAGCCGGTACATGCTGAACTGCCGCGGGACAGGCGACCAGTATGAGATTTCGTTGTTTCGTTGGCTGACGCGGGCGAAGTTGACGCGCCAGGTCTGCAGGTCACCGGCACCGTAGCGCAGCGACTCGAAGGGGATCTCGAATTCGGCGCTCCATCCTCGGTCGTGCGTCCGGCTGCGCACCTTCCATAGAGTGCTCCAGTTCCAGTCCGCGAACTCGTCGGCGACTTGGCCGTCGTACTCCGCGCCGACCGGGTTGGTACCAAACACCACCCCGGCCAGGCCCGTGCCGAACGTGTCGAGCACCATGGCGAACGAATCGGACTGGAAACCCTCATTGGAAACGATGATGTCGGCAGGGTCGCTTTCGTGACACACCACGCCGACATGAACCGCTTCGTCGGTGAAGCCGAAGTAGACCTCGGTTCGTTGCGAGGCGGGAGCACCGTTGTCGGGTTTCAGCTGCGTGAAACCGGAGAAGGGCGTGACATCGTGCCAAACCGGATCGTCTTCCACGATCCCATCCAACGTGGGTGTCTGCGGCAGGTACGTGGCCCGACCGGCGGGCGGCGTGTTGGGGTCGGCAGCGCCTGCGCTGCACAGGAGGAGCAGGACGACGACCCACGACGATGGGGAAAACGACGTTGCGTTAAGTTTGCTCATTGGATAGATCCAGCGGCCACCGAACTCGATCCGGTCAGCAGATTTCGGCGTCCAGATGTCGGAACAAGATTCTTGCGGCTAGGCATTTGCCAAGGCGGACGGCTCGGCCAAAAGGTTCACCGTGAACCCGACCGCTCCGAGTCAGCGCGTGGTGAGTTCCCTTGCGAGTTACCGCGCTTGGACCTTGCCGGTGGTCGTTTCCGGCCCCATCCGTTGCCGCGATTTAGAGTGCCTGGTTCTCCATCTGCGGGTGCAGCGCAGGGAACAGCACCGGCAGCACCTTGGCGGCATCGCCACGGACCTTGATGCCGTTCACGGCAACCACTTCCTCGGCGTCTTCGCAGCCGAGCAGAAGCTGCACGATGGCTTGGCCACCACTCAGGGCATTGCTGCCATCCGCCCCGTCGCGCACGTCCACCCCGTAGTCCTGAACCAACAGGGTTACCGCCTCGGTGGAGTCGCCATGTTCGAGGCAGATCGACAGCGACCCGCGCCAGTCCGCCAACGGCGAAGCCAGCAGGCGTTCGTGGAGCATCGGGGCGAGCTTTGTCATCGTGGCCTTCAGGTTGACGATCCTCACGACGTACCAGCGCGCCTTACCCGACCTCGTGCCCGTGAACAGGCGGCAGGAGCCCATTTGCCGCAGTAGGACGCCGACGGCGCTCTTGTAATGGAGGCGGTCGAAGTAGACCTCCGTGCATTGCTCGGCCTCGGCAACGGACCGTAGGACAGCCAGGCACGTGGCCGCATCGCCGGCGACCTCATCCACCCAGAAGCACGGCCCGGGTCCGGGGTTGCCACTGACATAGCCAGCCGGCGAACCGTTCGCGCCACGCCACAAGTACGTCGAGAACTCCCCCGGGTGCTTATTGCGCCGGTAGGTCGGACGTCGGACCGTGCCTGTCAGCCCCCGCGTCGCCTCGTTGTACACAGCGGCCAAGTCGTCGTCATGGGCAGCGTCGATGCGCTCGAGTTCCGGCACTTTCGCCACCGGCAGGTCCGCCACCAGGACCTGCCACTGCAGCGCCCGCCAGCCGAGAGCGAAACCGTGACGCAACCAGAAGGCCTCGTCGTCGAAGGTCACGGCCATGTCGTAGCCCTCGTCACCCATCGAGCCGAGTGCTTCCCTCGCAATACGGTCCAGGATGTCACCGCGCGAACCCGCCATGTCCGCATCGAGAACGTCGCCGTTGATCCCCGCCGCGCGCACTTCAGCCGTGCCGATACGCATCGTCAGGTCGTAGACGTTCAGGGCGGCCACGAGGCGCTCGGCCTCCCCGTCGCGCGCGAACGCGATTCGCGACACGCCCCAGTCGACGTGGCTGTCCGCCAGCCGCCCGGCTCGCCACTCGTGGCGACTCGGATGGTCTTCGGCCTCGAACAGGCGGTACACCGCCGTCGCATCGGTGCTCGGATCCGGTGCCACCAGCCGCAGTACGCGTTCGCTGAAGTCGCTGTCGCGGGACGGTCGGTGGTCTTCCAAAAACTGCTTGGCCATAGTCGCCATGCTCCTTCTCAATCTGGGTTTGGAGTCGTGCAAGCGCTTCTTGACGGTCGTCAGCGGCAGGTCGAGGAACGTGGCCACTTCGCGGCCCGACTGCTCCCCGATGTAGTACAGCGTGACGACGTCGCGTTGTTTCGTCGGCAGGGACGCGATGGCACGGCCGACGAGACCCTCGACTTCGTCGCGCTCGATCGCATCGAGAGGCGAAGGGGCTTCGACGACCAAGCGCTCGTCATCGGCTTCCAGGGGTTCCGCGCTGCGACGGCGGCGGCTGATGCGGTCGCAGTGCTTGCCGACCACCGTCCGCAGCCAAGGCACGAAGGCGCCGGGCTGCCGCAACGACGCGAGATCCTGGAAGACGGCGAGAAACGCTTCTTGGGCGGCGTCCTCCGCTAGGTGGAAGTCCCCGAGCAGCGAGAACGCGTAGCCAACCACCATGTCCTGGAACCGCACCACGAGTTCGCGAAACGCGGCCAGTTCGCCGCCCTGTGCACGCTGAACGGTGTCAGCGAGCGGCGAATTGTTGTGTTGGGACGTCATTGTCGGGCGGTTTCCTTCTCCGTGCGGCGGTGTTGCCGAGCACGCGCTTGCTTGGGAAAGACCCAAACCGGCGGGGAAAGGATACGGCGGGTGCGTTGTGGGCTCTGTGACGGCCACGATGCAGCATCGGCGGGCGACCAGTGTGAACCGCGGTCTCCCGCATAGAATGCAGAGATGGCCTTCGACAGGCGAAAGGCGGACGAATTCTCAACCCACCGGGACAGGGATGCCACCCCGTTCTTTGCGGGAAGGGCTAATGAAATCGACCACTTCGGCCGGGCGCTCACGGAACTCGGGTCTCAACCTGGCGAACAGGCCGTGTTCCGCATCTACCAAGGCGCCCCGGGTTGCGGCAAGACGGCGTTGCTTCACCACCTTCGCGAAAACCATGCCAATGGCGTGATGTTCGTGGGGATCCAGGAACGGCACTTGTCCAGCGAGACCGCGTTGATGGAAAGGGTCCGGCAGGTTGCCCTCGAGGAGGGACCGATCGGGGAAAAAGTCTTGGCCAGAGCCGTACGCGCCCTCGGCTCGCGCCTTCGGGTGGGCGAAACTGGCGAGGCGTTGAGCGATGCGATCGCGGAGGAGTCGACCGACCGCCTCGTCCTGTACATGGACGAAGCCCAATCCGTGGGTCCGTCCGAGCGCCCGGGACTCACGGCTCTGCATCGCGACGGAGTAAGCATACCGACGGTCTGCCTCTTCACCGGCTTGGGCCACACGGCCAACCGTTTCCAACAGATCGAAGGACTTACGCGTTTGGCAGCCAACGCCGTCGTAAACATGGGCGCGATGGCCGAGGATGAATGCGCGGAATCGACCAGGAACATGCTCGTTGCCGTCGGCGCGAACGGCGACCGCGAGCACGCTGGGCAGGTGGTGGCGAAGCTCTCGCTGGGCTGGCCTCAACACCTCAAGGGAGCGCAGAACGCCCTGTGCCGGGAGCTGCTGCGGGCGCACGGCGATTTGGGGCAAGTGGACTACGAGCGTGTCCGGTCGGAATCCGACCGGAATCGGCACGACTACTACAACGCCCGCCTGTCTGGCTCGGTGCTCGGCATCCACCGTCCCTTCACTGCGACCGTGGTCGCCACCGTGCAACGGGAGCAACCCGTCGATCCAGGCGATCTGATCGGCCTGTGTGAGAACCGGTTGGCGGGTTCGCAACCCGCGTATCCTGGCCTCAAGTCCGCGACCGGCGGAGAATTCGCGAAGGCGCTAGTCGAGCGGGGTGTTCTGTCCCCCCGTGCGGACGAGCGATACGAGGTGGCAATCCCGTCGATGGCTGAATGGCTGGCTCGTCTCGCTGGACGCTGAGATGCCCCGGCTAGTAGCCAACCAGGGCATGCACGACATGGTCCTGAAGCTTGCCTCGCCCGCCCAGCGCTTCGAGTTCGATCACGAAGCTCAGGCCCACCACGTCGCCGCCACCCCGTTCAATCAAAGCGCAGGTTGCGCTGGCCGTGCCGCCGGTCGCGATCAGGTCGTCGACGATCAGGACGCGGGCGCCCGTGGCGACGGCGTCGGCATGCATCTCGAGCGTTCCGTCACCGTATTCCAATTCATAGGATTCCGAGAGCGTCCGATACGGGAGCTTCCCGGCCTTCCGGATCGGTACGAATCCAGCGGTCAACTCGCGAGCGGCGAGCGCACCGAAAATGAAGCCCCGCGCGTCGATTCCGGCGACCGCATCGACGCGGTCGCCGGCAAACGGCCGCACCAGTTCGGCGACGGCGAACGCCAGCGCCTCGGGATCGGCGAGCAGCGGCGTGACGTCGCGGAACAGAATCCCCGGCTCTGGGAAGTCGGGAACGGCCCGGATCTTCGTGCGTAGATCCAAGGTCATGCGGTTTTCGGTACCCGCACGAACGTGAGCAGTACAAGACCAACGCCCAAGACGAGGACCACGGACAGAATGCCCAGCCGAGAACTGCCCGTGAGAACACCTGTCACCGCCACGAGCGCCGGCCCGATGATCGCGGCGAAGCGGCCGAGCATGTTGAAGAAGCCGAAGAACTCGCCGCTCTGCCCCGGCGGCACGAATCGAGCGTACAGCGAACGCGACACCGCCTGGACGCCGCCCTGCACCAGCCCCACCGTCGCAGCCAGGACGTAGAACTCGACCACGGAGTCCATGAAGTAGGCGTAGATCGTCACGGCCACGTACACGAACACGCCGATGTAAAGCGCCGGCTTGGGCCCGAAGCGCCGCGCCGCGAGTCCGAACGCCAACGCGGCTGGGAAGCCGACAAACTGCGTGATGAGCAACGCGACGATCAGGCTCTCGGACGGGAAGCCGAGCGACAGGCCGTAGTCCACCGCCATGCGGATGATCGTGTGCACGCCGTCGATGTAGAAGAAGTAGGCGAGCAGAAACAGGCCGACCATCCGGTTGCCACGATAATCGCGCAGAGTGTTGACGAGCGAACGAAACGCGGTGCCGATCACCGATGCGGCCTGCGCGACCCGGCCTGGCTCCGGCACGTAGCGGAAGAGCGGCAGCGAGAACAGCAGCCACCAAGCCGCGACCGTCAAGAAGGACAGTCGCACCGCTTCGGCGGCATTCGCCAAACCAAACGTGGCCGGCGACAGCGTCATCGCGACGTTGAGCGCGAACAATATGCCGCCGCCGATGTAGCCGAGCGAGAAGCCGAAGGCAGAGACCTCGTCCACGCGGTCGGTGGGACTTACCGAAACGATCAGGGCGTCGTAGAAGATGATCGAACCCGAGAAACCGACCGTGGCCAGGACGTAGACGATGGCAGCCGACGACCAATCGCCCTCGGGAACGAACCACAGCCCCGCCGCCATGGCGACGCCCAAACCAGTGAAGGCGGCGAGGTACTTCTTGCGCGCCGCACCGCTGTCGGCAATCGCACCGAGCACCGGCGCCGCGATCAGTATGAAGGCGCTGCCGATCGAGTTGGCGAAGCCAAGCTGGGCCGTGCTGGTGACGGCGTCGCTGCCGACGCTCCAATATTGCTTGAAGAACACCGGGAAGAAACCCGCGATCACGGTGGTCGCGAAGACGGAGTTCGCCCAGTCGTAAAGCGCCCACGAGAGAATCGCGCGGTCGCGGAATAGCTCGCGTATCCTGCCCACTCGGTCAGCCGCCCCAAAAGACCTTCATTGACCGAAGTGTAACGATGTGTCAGCGGACGGGCGCGAGCCGCGTCAATCTTGTGGCCGGTCGCACAACATCCGCCGACGGGAGGGAGACTTAGCCATGCAGATTCGCACTACATTCGCGCTCGCCACGTTCGCGGTTGCCGCGGCCGGCTGCGGCACCGAGGTCGCCGAGCCGCCCGGACCGGCAGGCGTCGGTGCCGAGGTTGCCGTCACCGGCGGCACCATTCGGGGCTTGATCGGCTCTGATGGCCTCAAGCAATACCACGGCATTCCCTATGCTGCCCCGCCCGTCGGCGACAGGCGGTGGGCGCCGCCCGCGCCGGTGGAGCCCTGGCCCGACGTCCGGGACGCCACGGCTCCCGGACCTGGCTGCGTACAGCAGGGAGAGCAAGGAGGCTTCTACGACGCCGCGACCGCTGTGCCAGCGATGGGCGAGGACTGCCTCTTGCTCAATGTCTGGACGCGGGCCGAGCACGTCGACGAGGCAGCACCGGTGATGGTGTGGATTCACGGCGGAGGTCTCACCGTCGGCTCCGGCGATGCCTATCCCGGCGAAACGCTGACCTCGAAGGGCGTCGTGCTCGTGACGATCAACTACCGCCTCGGACCCTTCGGCTTCCTGGCGCTGCCGGAGCTCGGCGCCGAGAGCGAGAACGGCGTCTCCGGCAACCAGGGGATCCGCGACCAGATCGCCGCGCTCGAGTGGGTGCGGGACAACATCGCCCGCTTCGGCGGCGACCCGGGCAACGTCACCATCTTCGGCGAGTCCGCCGGGTCGATGAGCGTGTCCTTCCTGCAGGCAAGCCCGCTAGCGCGGGGCTTGTTTCATCGGGTCATCGGCCAGAGCGGCGGCGCATTCGGCCCCATGACGCTCCGGGACCGGGCAACGCCCTACGGGGACGCCGCCGAAACCACGGGCGCGAAGTTCGCGGCAGCGCTCGCCGGCGAGGACGGTGACGCCTCGCTGGCCGCCCTCAGAACGCACCCCGCCGACCACGTCCTCGCCACCTTCCTGTCCGACCCTTCGTTCTCCGGCGCGCTCGGCATCGTCGACGGCGAGGTCCTTCCGGACGAGGTGGCAGCCATCTTCGAGAGAGGCGAACAGGCGGATGTGCCCGTCATGATCGGCTCCAACGCCGATGAGGGGACGGCGCTCTTCTCGTACCTGGCAACAGCGTTCGGCGAGGGCATGGCCGGGTTCGAGGCCTATGTCGCGGCGACGCTGGGCGAGGTCGCCGATGACGTCCGCGCGCACTATCCGGCGGCAGATGACGCCGAGGCCACCAAGGCCTGGATGGACCTCTTGGGCGATGCCCTGTTCACCTGGTCGATGCGCGCGTGGTCAAGGGCCATGCACACGGTTCCGAGCGACGCCTGGCTCTACTGGTTCACGTGGGCGCCGCCGATCGAAGAAAGTGAGCGCTACGGCGCTTTCCACGCCGCTGAGATCGGCTACGTCTTTGGCAACGTCGACCTGTTCGGCGCCACACCCGCCGATGCCGACCACGCCCTGTCCGATCAGATGGCCACGATCTGGACGCATTTCGCCCGCACCGGGAACCCGAACGGCGAAGGGCTGCCGGAGTGGCCGGCGTACACGGTCGAAAACAAGGCCTACATGGAATTCGGTGCCGACATCGGCGCGAAGAGCGGCCTGCGCCTAGAAAAGATGGAACTGATCGAACGTGCATGGGCGATGCGGCGTGAAAATGCGCGGCAACAGGCACAATCCGAGGCGGCTGAGTCCGGCGGCGGCTAGGGTGAGCGGGCCTCCCGGCCCGCAAGCAGCCTTTAGCAGGGCGAAACGCACGGCGAATGGGACATCACTGTGTCCGCACGCCGGGGGCGCCCTTTCAGATCACCCGCCGATCGTCCCAACGTGGTCCTTGCGCAGCCGGTCCCAGTCGATCTCGTAGCCAAGGCCCGGGCCTGTCGGCGCATGCACCACGCCGCCCGACATGTCGATGTCCTCGACGAGTCCGTAGACGTTGGAACCCGTGCACGGGAAGAACTCGTAGAACTCGCAGTTCGGCACGGCCATGGTCACGTGCAAGTTCGCGACATTGTTCAGCGAGTTGCCGCCGTGGTGGATCTCGCACTTCATCTTGAAACCCTCGGCCAGGTGGCAGAGGCGCACAAGCGGCGTGATGCCGCCGGTGACCGCGACGTCGCCGCGTAGGATGTCCGTCGCGTAGTTGGTGATCCACTGGGTCATGCCGTAGTAGCGACCGGGTGCGAACTCGGTGGCCATGATCGGGATGTCGAGTTTCTCGTTCAGTTTGACGTAGCTGTAGAGATCTTCCTCGGCCAGCGGGTCCTCGTACCAGTAGTAGTCGAGATCCTCGATCGCGCGCCCGACGCGGACCGAGTCCTCGTACTCATATGCCCACATCGAGTCGAGCATGAGCTTCATGTCGTCGCCAACCGCCTCGCGGACGGCCGCGCAGATCTCAACGTCAGCCTTGGGGTCGGAGTGCGGGTGGATCTTGTGCGCCGTCCATCCGTCTTCCTTGAAGCGCAGCGCTTCCTCCTGGTACTCCTCCTTGGTCTCCCAGTAGGCGGTGCTGGAATAGACCGGCACCGAGTCCTTGCAGGTGCCCAGCAGGCGGTGGATGGGCTGTCCGGCGATCTTGCCGTTGATGTCCCACAGGCAGATGTCGACCGCGCCGATCACCGATGTGGATACTCCCCGGGTCTGCCGCCAAAGCCCGGGCCAGATCGCGCCGATGTCCTGCGGATTCCGGCCCATCACCCGAGGCTTGACGATGTCGATCAGCGGCTGGGCATGGTGATTCGGCCCGGAAAGAAAGGCGTTGCCGGAGATGCCTTCATCAGTCTCGACGGTCACGACGCCAAGCTGACGCGGCCCGCCGAACCGCATGCCGGCACCGACCCGCCACGGTTCGACCTGCCATTTGAAAACGTCCACCTTGACGTTGGTGATCTTCATCTGCCCTCCCGCTTCGTCGCGCGCCCGAGACCCCGTGCGCGCTTTGGCAACGATTCTGTCGGCGGTGACGGGTCGTTTCAAGTCGGTGTGCTGTTCGCCTTGAAAGCACAAGGCAAGCCGACTGGGGATCGAACGCTATTGCAACCGCACGCGCCCAACCCGGAACCGCTATGGGAGCCACCCCTGCGCAGACAGGACGTCGTAAGCGATTGCAAGCTGGCGAGTAGAGAACTGTTTTTTTCGCGGACCCCACTTGTACGCATGGTTGGCGACTTCCTCCGCCGTCCGAGCGCCCTCTTCGCATACAACCCAATGGACGGTAGAGAGTAGCTCAAGGCCGAACGGGGACTCGAACCCATCAACCAATTCGTTCACGCGATCAAGCCTGTGTTTCGTCTCCGTGCCGACGAAAGCCTGCGCATCCTGAAGCGCTCCTGGCACCAACTCCAACGGCTTGCCCGGCGCATCCCCGCCGTCACGGTAGCCAGACACCAAATGTCCTTCTATGGACGTCAACACATGCCTGAGGTTCTCAGCATACGGGCCATAGAAGCCTTTGACGAACTTCAACCGCAACGGTTCGCCGGAACTCTGCATGAAATACATGAGCTTGTGGACTTCGAGCAATGTGACGAACGGGTCGAGCAGTCCACGCAGGTAACGATCCATCAAGACAACCAAGGCTGCGCGTCCCGGTGTCATGTTGGGGACTGCCGTAGAGCGGTTGGCTCGAACATCGGTCGGGCCGCCGCCCGGCTCAAATACGATTGCTCGCAAGTTCTCGATATTGGCTAGCGTAGCTTGGATTCGGGTGCGAATATCCGGCCAGTCCAAGCCACCCAAGCCACTGCCCAAAGGCGGCACTACAATGGAGCGGATGTCGCGCTCCCGTATCACCTTGGCCAAGTCGGCAAGTCCTGCCTCAATGTCCTCGATGCGACTCTTTCCTCGCCAGTGCCGCTTAGTCGGGAAATTGATGATGTACTTCGGATTGGTGAATTGCCGGGTATCGAAGACGAACATCCGACCCGGCTGGACTTCCTTCCGTCCGCAAGCCGCCGCGTATGCCTCGAAATTGTCGGGGAATGCTCTCTTGAACTGGAGGGCTACGCCACGACCCATCACCCCGACACAGTTGACCGAATTCACCAGCGCCTCTGCATCCTCGGCAAAGGTGAAGATGTCACCGACCTTGTACTCGATCACCTCGGCAAAACCTCCGCAGTCAATAGTACCAATTACGCTTGATCTCGACAGCGGGACGATGGTCCGCTGATGCGAGCGCCCGATGGACTTCCTGCAAGATTGACCTCGACATAACGCCAATGCGCGAGACCAACTTCCACGGCAGTGACCTCTCAAGTAGGAACTCCGCTTGCTTCTCCTCCTTGCAGTTGGTCCATTGCGTCGCGTTGACGGCGTCCCAATCAATCTCTCCAAGCTCAGCCAAGTCACCATAGTCGTCGAAGAAGCGAGATCCAGCGTTTGAGGTGGTGAACGCCCATCGCCGACCTTTCCGCTCCGCCCACGATACGACGCCGCGCATATCCGCTACTAAGTGTACGATCGGCGCCTGCCCGCCGCGATATGTGAGGTCCGAGTGATCGGCGCGATGAATCACGAAGAGCATCACGGATCTGGGACAGAAATAGAACGGAACACAGTCGCCAACGTGCAGATCCGGGTGCGTTCTCAGCGTCAACTCTTCAGTCGGCGCCGCTTGATGCCGTGCATCCCGATTGTCGTTCCCGCAAGACCACGCCTAACGACCTCCGCGTCGCACCATAGTTTCCCGTCTTCGATGATCCAGGGAAGGCGATCCACGTGAACGATGTGGCATATCCCAGGATTGCTTGGCGGCTTTGACATCTGTGGCACCAAACAACCGGTTAGCGCCTTACTGCAGATACTTGTCGGTCACCGCCCCCTCGGACGCGGACGAGACCAGCTTCGCGTACTTGGCGAGTGTGCCCCGCTCCGCGTACGGTGCCGGGCGTTGCCAGCGCTGCTTGCGCGCGGCCAGTTCGTCCGCATCGACCACGAGGTTGATCTCGCGTCGCTCGGCATCAACGGTGATGATGTCACCGTCTTCCACCAAGCCGATCGGGCCGCCTTCGAAAGCCTCGGGGGTGACATGGCCGATGACGAAACCGTGCGAGCCGCCGGAGAAACGGCCGTCGGTGATAAGCGCCACGTCCGACGACAAGCCACGCCCGTTGATCGCGCTGGTTGGACTCAGCATCTCGCGCATGCCCGGGCCGCCTTTCGGGCCTTCGTAACGAATCACCACCACGTCGCCCTTCTGTACCGTGCCGTCCATGATGGCGGCCATGCCTGCTTCCTCGCCGTGGAAGACGCGCGCCGTGCCGCTGAAGCGCAGGCCCTCGTGGCCGGTGATCTTGGCGACGGCTCCCTCGGGGGCAAGGTTGCCGCGCAGGATCACGAGGTGGCCGTCCGGCTTGATGGGATCGTTCAACGGTCGAATGATGCGTTGGTCCGCGGGATACGGCGCAACGTCGGCCAGGTTCTCCGCCAAGGTCTTGCCGGTCACGGTCAAGCAGTCGCCATGGAGCATGCCGGCATCGAGCAAGGTTTTCATCAACGGCTGGATGCCGCCGATCTCGATGAGTTCCGACATCGCGTAGTTGCCAGCCGGCCGCATGTCCGCCAGCACCGGGACCTTGGCGCCGATGCGCGTGAAATCGTCGATGGTCAATGGAGTCCCGGCAGCACTAGCGATGGCGAGCAGGTGCAGTACGGCGTTGGTGGAGCCCTCAAGCGCCGTCACCACCGTGATCGCGTTCTCGAACGCCTCCATGGAAAGGATGTCCGACGGCTTGATGCCGGCCTGGACCAGGCGCGCCACCGCGGCTCCCGCATCGTAGGCATCGCGGCGCTTGTTGTCGCTGACAGCCTCCTGCGCGGACGAGTTCGGCAGCGAAAGGCCCATGGCTTCGATGGCCGATGCCATGGTGTTGGCCGTGTACATGCCAGCGCAGGAGCCGGGGCCCGGGATCGCGGTCTGCTCCACGGCGAGCAGTTCGTCGTCATCGATCGTATCCGCCGCCCGTGCGCCCACGGCCTCGAAGACGGAGATGATGTCGCGCCGTTGTTCGCCGGTCTGGATCGTGCCGCCATAGACGAAGACGGCCGGGCGATCCATGCGTGCGATCGCCATCGCGCACGCCGGCATGTTCTTGTCGCAGCCGCCGATGGCGACGAAGCCATCGAAGCCCTGCGCGCCGACGACCGTCTCGATCGAGTCCGCGATCACCTCGCGGGACACCAGCGAGTAGCGCATCCCCGGGGTGCCCATGGAAATCCCGTCGGACACGGTGACCGTGTTGAACACCACGCTCTTGGCGCCGGCCTCGTCCGCGCCCATGGCCGCAGCGTCCGCGAGGTCGTTGATGTGCATATTGCAGGGAGTGACCATCGACCACGTCGAGGCGATGCCGACTTGTGCCTTCGCGAAGTCCTCGCGCTTGAAACCCACCGGATAGAGCATCGCGCGGCTCGGCGCCTGCTCCACGCCGTCGACGACGATGGATGAGAAGGGGCGTTTCGTATCGGTCATGTCGACTCCCTAGCTGTCGGCGGGCCGTATGCTAACCGCTGACCGCCGCATTGGAGTTCGCGTTTTTCGCCACGTCGGGCTGTTTTCCTACATACACCGACCGTTCGACGGTCCATAGTGGTATTTTTCCGCGCGAACGGGCACGACGATGGACGCCACGGTGATCGACACTTTGCGATACGCCAATCGGTTGCGCGAGGCTGGCGTCGAGCCTGGTCAAGCCGAGGCGATGGCGCGTGCCATCAACGACGAACTGTCCGTCGGGGTGGCGACAAGAGATGACGTAGGCGCGGTCGAGCGCAATCTAGGTCATGAGGTGACCGAACTCAGGTCCGACATGGAACACGGCTTTGCGGAGCTGAGAGCCGACATCGACGCCCTCAGGGCCGAAGTCACCGCAAAGCTCGATGCGCAGAACGGCAAGTTCGAAGCCCAAGGGCGCTACCTGTTCCTCACCCTTGCGGTGATCGCTGCGCTTGGGCTGTACAACGCCGCAGCGCCGCACTTCACGGGTAACACGGGCGCAGCCGTTAGGTCCGGTGACCCACCGCCGACGGCACCGGCGGCGACGGCGAACACAACGCCCGCACCTTAGCTCACGAAGGACCGGGACTCCGCGGCCAAGTCGGTTTGGCAGTTTGGGCGGCGCCGCCTAACGGGCTACGCCATCGAGGTGCGCTTACCGTCCTCGCCCGCACGGATCGTTTTACCAGGCCCGAATGCGGACGAGGACGTCCGCGTACCGTCAAGGTTCGCCGCATCGTCTCCGCCAAACTCCGTACAACCGTCAAGTACGGAGGTGCTCAAGGACGCTGGGGGTGCTCCCCGTAGTGGAACCGCAACCGCCAGCCGTTCAGCGTGCCGGCATCCTCCTCCGCGCCGTCGAACAACGAAATGGTCCAGTCGCCGTTCAGACCCTCGCCGTAGAAGGCGTTGCTGAGCAGGCGCCAGGTCAGCGGCACGCCGGTACGGTCCAGTGCCAACACGTCGTTGTAGACCGGGTTGACTATGCTGCGCGTTCCCGCAGGCGACGTCAGCTCGATACCGAGGTCGTGCGGAAACGGATGGTCGATGCCCACCTCGAGGATCACGGCTTCGATGTTGGCGGTGTCCGACATCCCGGCCACGGCGAGCGACTGTTCGGCGCCGCCGCCATCGTTGTCTGGAATCGCGACCGTGCCACCCGATGCGTTGAACCATCCCGTTCGCCGTGCCGGACCCAGGGAACCCGGCACGTAGCGCCGAGCGACCCGCCAGGCGGCGTTGGCGTGCACGCCGCCGAAGCCATACCAGTTGTGGAATCGATAGCCTGCGCCGTTTCTCACCCACCGATCCTGCACGACGCGTGAGACTCCCCCAAAGGTCGCCCTGACGGTACCCACCGATGAGTCCACCGAACGCGCCGTGTCCGCGAGGATGTGCTTGACGTCGCGCCAGGTCAGTTCGGGGTTAGCGTCGAGCAGGATCGCCACCACGCCCGCGGCATTGGGCGCGGCCGAAGACGTGCCGTTGAACAAGCTGGTGTAGTCGCCGTCCGGATTCACGTCGAGCCGCCCGGCGATGCGGTCGCCGTACGTGACGCCGTAGCCGAGTTCCGAACCGGCCTGGTCAGTGGTCAGCATCGCCGGTGAAAAGACGCCGAACTCGCCAGCGGGCGCGCTGATCCAGAGGCTCGCCCCGGCGCTGGCGTAGCTGGCGCGCCTGCCGTTGGCGTCGAGTCCGCCGACCACGATCACGTAGGGCAGGTTGTTGACGTCATCGCCGTTGGCGTTCGAGCAGCCGATTTGGTCGTTCAGCGGATCGTGGAGCGCGCCGCACTCGCCGAAGCCGTTCCCCGCCGACTTCACGTAGACCGCGCCGAGCCCCCCGCGCAAGCGGCGCACGCCGTAGGCGAACAAGGCTTCTTCCGCAAGGCCCGCGCTCGCCGGATAGCCCAGTGAGCCGAAGCTCATGTTGAAAACGTCCACGTCGGACGAGTCGGGCGCCATGAAACTCGCGCCCATCGCGTCGAGGAACACGCCCGTGTCGTAGTCGAGGGCGTTCAGCATGTTGTACCCGCGAAGCCGCGCCCCTGGAGCTACCCCACGACCGCCGATTCCATTGCGAGCTTCGGCCGCGATGAGGCCCGCTACGCTGGTGCCGTGATCGCCGGTCGGATGGACATTGAAGGGATCCGCCGTCTCGGCCGTCGGCCAGGCGGCTTGCGCGTCGTCCGCCGCGGCCAACGGGGCGTTGAAGTTGTACGACGCGTCGACTTCGATGTTGGCCGCGAGGTCCGGGTGGCAGGTTTCGAGGCCAGTGTCGACGACCGCCACCCTCACGCCGTCCCCGAACGGGCCGCGGCTGAGGATGCCTCCCAAGCGCAAGTCCTGGTTGCGCGACCCGCCGCTATCCGCGAAAGCGGCCTGGCCGGTGTTCCGCAAGTGCCACTGGTGCTGGTAGAGCGGATCCACGACGTTCGGCGATCCGCCGCGCCCGGGCTCCGTGCAGCGCTGGCGGATCGGATCCATCCCGTCGACCGTGAACCCGGCACGATCACTGTTCGTGTAGCTGCGCCCGGCAAGCTCCGAATTCTGCACCGGCATCTCGGCGCTCACGAAGTACGTGCCGGCCGCCAACGTGCGCAGGCTCAAGCGGATGCTTAACTGGTAGCTGCCCTTCGGCTGCAAAGCCGGTACACGACGCGACACACGGCGGAGAGCCGGCGTGAAGCTTGGGTCCGTCGCCAAGACCAGCGTCAGCGTCCCGGCGTTGGTGGAGGCAGCGCCCCAGTTCAAGACGGTGACTTCCGCGGTGACGGCGCTCTCGTCCACCACCCGGATCCCGTCGAAAAACACCAAGAGATCCGACGCCAAGTCCGCCTTGTTCGTCGCCACCGGAGCAGCGGCCGCGGGTCGCGGCAGCATGGGCCGTCTGAGCGGCGGCTTGAACTGAAGCAGCGCCTTGCTGACGCCGGGCACGGCCTCAAGGCGGCGGGCTGCCAGCGCGGGATCCGTCGCCGGCGACAAGCGAATTAATGCGAAACCGAGATGCGGGTACGGCTTGCCGGAGACCGCGCCGAGTTCGCTCACGAGCGCCGGCAACCCGCCGTAGTCGTCCAACTCGACCAGAACGGTGCTGGTCAGTTCCCGGAACCGACCATCCTCGGGGTCGAATGCGTAGCGGGCCAGCCGTTCCGCTTCGGCATGAGCAATCGCGGTCCGGTCGCCAACCGTCGCCTTGTACGTGCGTATGCCATCCTCGGTCGTGACTTCGAATCGGACGCGATCCGCGGAAGCCACGCCGTCGGCGCTAGCGGGAAGGACGAGCACGCTCCCCGCGACGCTGGCCGCGTGCCGCAATGCGAAGGAGGGCGACTCGTCAGCGGCGGCCGCTGCCGAGACCGGGACGAGCGCGACCGCCGTCCCCATGAGGACGGTGAGCAGTTTTCGAGACATTAGAGTTCCTTAAGGAGGACCTGGGAGTTGCGGCGATAGTTGTAGAGACCTTGTCGGTTCGCCGGTAGTTCCGCGACCGTCTTGATCGCGAACCCATGCTCAACGAACCAGTCCGCCGCGGTGGTCGTCAACGCGAACAGCCGGCTGATGTCCAAGTTCCTCGCGGCATCCTCCACCGCGGCCAGCAGACGGGAACCCACGGCGTTGCCCCCGACGAGGCAGGCGAGTTCCGCACTGCCGTCACCGAGGTCGACCAAGGCACAGCAACCGGTCAAGGCACCGTCGAGTTCCGCGACGAAGAAATCGCCGACATCCCGTTCGATGCGATCCCGCGGGCGTCGTACCAGGACGCCGGAGTCCTCAAGTGGGCGGATCAGTTCGACGATGGCACCGACGTCTCCCGGTCTCGCACGCCTGATCACCCGGTAGTCGCCGTCGCCCACCTGCGTCCCCGCGCCTTCGGCCGTGAACAATTCCTTCAGCAAGACGCCGTCCTCGGAGAACCCCACGAGGTGCGCGCGTTCGACACCGTGTCGGCAGGCTTGCGCCATGGCGGCGAGCCGCCGGTCTGTCACTGGATCGAAGTCCCCGTCGTCGCGAATTCGCGTCAACGCGCGCGTCGTCAGGTCGCCACGTTCGTCGATCCTCGAGTCCGTGTGGTAGACGATCAGCTTGTCGGCGTTCATATCCACTGCCACGCGAACGGCCAGCATCTCCGGCGCGATGAAGTAGGTCGCACCGGAAGCGCTGTATCCCACCGGGGGCAGCAACACCACGTTGCCGGCGTCCAGCAACCCACGAACCACATCGACCTGGACCCGCCGCGGCTGGCCGCCGCCGAGTTTGTCCACCCCGTCGACCACGCCCAGCGGTTGCGCCGTGACCAAGTTGCCGCTCACGACGCCGATGTGGCGATTCCGCAACGGGCTCTGCGGAATCCCGGTGGTGAACAGCGCCTCGAGGTTCGCCCGCACCACGTTCGCCCCTCGCTGCGCGGCGTTGAGAGCGTCGTCGTTCAATGGCCCGACCACCTCCGTCGTCGCGCCGTGGACTACCACCAGGCGCACACCCAGAACGGTCAGGAGTGCAAGGTCATGGACGATGTTGACGAGGTTGTCGCAGGTCAGCGCGTCCGCGCCGAGCATCACCACAAATGTGCGTCCACGGTGAGCGCGGATATATGGCGTGGAGGCGCGAAACCACTGCGCATACGAGTCGCTCACGGTCTTAGCAGCAATATTGCGCGATCAGCGTGGTCAGCGCGTCTTCCATGGGCTCAATCTGCGCGCTGTCAAGGTATTCGTCCGGTTGATGCGCCTGGTCAATGGAGCCTGCACCGAACACCACGGTTTCCATCCCGAGAGACTGGAAAAACGGCGCCTCGGTTCCGAAAGCCACCGTTTTTGCCCGTTTGCCGGAGAGGCCCTCGAGGGTTTTCACCAACTGGCCGTCGGCCGGGGTTTCATACGGCTGCACCGGTTGATTCAACGTGGTAATCGTCACCGGTGTGGCGGCGCATGCGTCGCGCACGCGCCCGTCGAGTTCGTCGAGCACCGCCCCCGTGTCCATGCCGGGCAGTACGCGCAGGTCGATCTTGAGTTC
Source organism: Candidatus Azotimanducaceae bacterium (assembly GCA_965203685.1). Lineage (GTDB taxonomy): Bacteria > Pseudomonadota > Gammaproteobacteria > Pseudomonadales > Azotimanducaceae > VXYL01. The sequence goes on along the minus strand of OZ241908.1, from coordinate 275,458 downwards.
CGCATGCCCACAGATTCGGTTCGGGTTGTCCCCGCCGTGCAGACAGCCGAGGTTCATCGTGGGTACGCGGACTTCGAAACTCGGGTCTACGTATCGTTCGCCAAGTTCCCGGCGAAACGCGATCAGCGCTCCCATCACCCGGTACATGGCATCCAGGGCATTGTCGCCGAGGTCCGGGTTCGACGAGTGCCCCGACGAACCATGGATGGCAATGGATGCACTCGTGAATCCCTTGTGGGCGCGGATCGGCGTCATCCCCGTGGGCTCGCCGATGACGGCGGCCGCCGCCTTCGGTTCGCCGCGCGCTGCGAGGTATCGAGCGCCCGAGAACGTCGACTCCTCGTCGGCCGTACCGATGATGGTGAGCGGCTTCTTCAGCTTGCTGTCGGCGTGGCGTGCCGCGGCCGCCAGCGCCAGCGGGAAAAAGCCCTTCATGTCGCACGTGCCGAGGCCGTAGAACTTCGAGTCGCGCTCGTTGACTTTGAAAGGGTCCGTCTGCCACAGCGCCTCGTCGAACGGCACGGTGTCAGTGTGCCCGGACAGCACCAAGCCATCGACGCCGCTGCCCCGCCGAGCGATGACGTTGCTCTTGCCGGGCTTGTTCGGCACCGGGATCACTTCGACCTCGAAGCCAAGGTCGTTGAGCCAGTTCGCCAGGTGATCGACAACCCGTTGGTTGCTCTGATCGATCGCCGGGTCGATGCAACTCACCGAAGGCTCGCCAACGAGTGTCTTCAGCATCTCCAAGGTATCGGGCAACGGCATGGCGCAACTCCCGTGCAAGCGAAGGGCATTGTAAACGCCACGCGGTCTACCGACGCTTTTCCGGCCTCGTCCAAGGACAATGCCGGCCGGGGAGGCCCCGCGTACAGCGCTAGTCGCCTAAGCCCCCGATAGCGCGGATCTGACCTTGGGAATGGCAAACGTGCCGCCCGGACGGGGTTGCAGCCACGGATCGTCTGCGCGGGTCAGCATGCGCAGGTAGTCCGGATCCCGGCTGCGCGCGTAGGTCTCGGCTGCGACGTTGCCGCGGTAGTCCTGCTGCGGGATGTAGTGCGGGCGACAGTGCAGGCCATGGATACTCAGCCGAAGCCCCGGCGTCTCCTTGCGGAACGCGCCGTGCCATGTCGCGCCGTGGAAGACGACCAGAGAGCCCGCGGGCGCCTCGACCGCGACGGCCGCCTCCGCCCCCTCGGGGAATCGCGGGGGCTTGCCGCGGCGGTGACTCTCCGGCACGTAACAGAACGCCCCGTCTTCGCGGCGGTAGTCGGTCAACAGCCAGTTCATGTTCGAAACGTGGGGTGTATCCACAGGCCATGGCGTGGGCGCACCCGTGTCCGCGTGCAACGGCGTCGTAAACGGGCCCTCGTGACGCTCCGGCGTGCGGAACTTCACCCAGCCGTTGCTGGTGGACATGCGATGCACGTCGCCGAGCAGGTGGCGAAAGAAGGCTCTCTTGACCGGGTTGACGGCGATCTCCTCGAAGATGCCTCCCGCCTCCGTTCCGTCCTCCTGACCCACGTAGATGAGGTGGGTCAGCAGGAACTGGCCGACCCGTCCGGCCGGATCTTCGAGTTCGTCGAGACAACCCAGGGCGAGGTCGAACCGGGCGCCGGTGCGCTTCTCCGCCACCGCCAGGAGCGCCTTCCGGCCCCGCTCGACGAAGTCCGGCCCGAATCCCGTGCGCTCCGGCGGGACAACGCACAACCCCTGGTCGTCAAGCTCGCGCACGTGCTCGCCGAGGGACAGCCGTTCGATCTCCGCGTCGAGCGGGGGCAGATCCCGGCTCTTCTGCCGTCGGCCCTGAACCATGGCGCCTCCCTATAGGGACGAGACAGCGCAATCTAAACACATGCGCGTGCGCCGGCACACGACGACGGCGTCCGGCCAGTTGCGTCCGCGCGACTAGGAACGTACGTTGACCTTCCGCTCCCAAGGCCGCCTTCCATGGCTAGACGCATCGCGCTCGCCGCGGCGATCATCATCGTCGCAGCCGTCCTGGTCCTCCCACCCGTGTTCGGCGCGCGCGCCAGGGCCTTGCTCGAGCCTGGCCTGAGCGCCATGGGCGCGTCGCTCGCACCCGACGCCGCTTTCGTCGTGTCGTTCGACGATTGGGATGCCGGGTGGTTCAGCAGCACCGCAACCGTCTCCTTCGAGGCGATTTTCCGCACGCCGCCTGCAGTCGCCGCAGTCTCAACCGACCTCGAAGAGACGTACCGGACCACGCTGCCCGGCGTCGTGACGCTCTACCACGGCCCCGTGCCACTTGGCGTACTCGGCGGCCTCGGCGGATTCGGCTGGGGCAGCGCGGAATTCGTCGTCGACGCGGCCACCATCCCTGAACTGCAGGACTTCCATGCCGAGACCGGAGTCAGCGAGGTCGCACGACTGACCGCCCTAGTGGGATTCCTCGGCAACACCACAATCGGTCTCTCGGTACCCCCGATCAGCACCACCGAACCGAACAGCGGCACGCAAGTGAACTTCGCTGGGCTCGAGGCAACCTTGAGCCTCGCGCAGGACGGTCGTAGGACCGCATCGACGGGTACGCTCCAAGGGCTGTCTGCAACCGTCCCGGACGATGTCACGTTCGAGATCGGCGAGACCACGTGGGGCGTCCGCGCAGACAAGGAGCCGGACACGGGCCTTTGGCTCGGCCAAGGGTCCGGTCGGCTCGCCAAGGTCGTCGCGTCGAGCGGCGACACGGCAAGCGGCTTGGAAGTCGACGACGTCCAGATCGAGAGCGATACGCACATCGACGGCGGCGAGGTCGTCGGCGCGCTCCGCGCGACCGCTGTCGGCGTACGCTTCGGCGAGCATCAACTCGACGACCTGGAGGTCGACATGACCGGGACCGGTCCGGTCGCGGCCATGGAGTCTCTGGCCGAACGGGCCAGCGGTTCGCTGATCGAAATGCCATTGACGAGCGTGATGCTGGCCACAATCCGTGGGCATCGGGCCACCCTGCGCATCGACCCGCTGGCGTTCAACTACCGAGACATGCCTCTCCGGGCGACGCTCGATGTCGAATACCACGGAGATCGCGAGGCCGAAGAGCCCATTGCGCCGGACTTCGGAGAGCTCACCCGCTCGACCTCCGCCGAGTTGGAACTGTCCTTTCACAAGGACCTGCTCGATGTGCTCGGCATCGACATGGTCGCAAATCTGCTCCCCGCCATGGCCCGGCTCGAACTCGTGCGTGAGTCGGGCGACGAGTACCACGTCCACGCGACCTACGGTAACGGCGAACTGCTCTTCGACGGCAAGCCCGTCGATGCGGCCCTACTGGCTGCGCTGTTGGCGGGAGTCTGACGCGGTACCCGGGTGGCTCGGCGATTCGAAGCTCCACAGCCCGCTCGAGTACCTCCCGACCAGGAAGATCACCAGCGACACGGCCACGCCGGGCAGCAGCCCGGCCGGCGCATCGCCGATTTCGACGACGAAGCCTAGGATCAGCGCCGACACGGGCGCCGCAACCATGAAGCTCGCGAGCAGGATGGCGAGGATCTTGGCGCGGTGCTCGCCCGGCGCGAGTTCCTGCACGGTGGTGCGTGCCAGCGTCGAGGTGACGCCCATGTTCACGCCCCAGCAGGAGATGAGCACGAAAAAGGCCCAGGCGGGCGGTTCGGCCCACAGCGCGGCGAGGATCACCAACCGGGTCAACTGCATGACGACGAATACGCGCCCGGGCCGGCGCAAGGGCATCAAGAAGAGCAGCACGACGTTCGAGCCCGCGCTGCCGATGGTGAAAGCGATGAACATGCTCGCGAGGAAGCTGGCGTCCCCGGCGTAGACCTCGCGCACGATCAACGGCACGACGACGGCGTAGGCACCAGCGTTGAACATTGCGGACACGAAGTTGATCGCGATGACGTTGCGCACCAGCGGCAGTCGCCATAGGGCCCGGAGTCCGGGACCCAAGTCGAGACCCCCGCCGGCCGCCGGCGGTTGGGGAGTCAACCGGGTGACCGCACCCGCGGAGACCGCGAACAACGTCGCCTGCAATGCCAGCACCGTGCCAATGCCCACGGTCTCCAACCGGCCGCCGAGCCAGATCGCGCCGAGCGAGATGAACATCGTCACCACCGTCGTCAGCGTGACCGTGCGCTGAATGTCGATGCGCGTGATCCGGTTCATCATCGCGGCACGCGACGGGTCCGTCGCCGACTGCAGCAATGCCATGACCATCCCGAAGGCGACGACGATCCAATAGCTCGCTTGATTCGCGGCCCCAGCCATCAACAGTGGCGGAATGCACGCCGCGATGGAGAGTGCGATCAGTACGCGGCGTCCGTCGATGCGATCAGCGACCACGCCTGCGATCAACAGCATCACAAGCGGTGGCGTCTCCACCAGCGCGCGGCTGATGCCAAGCTCCATGGCCTCGACTTCCAGGTGGAAGACCAGGAGCCACTGCAGCAGGAAGCCCTGCAGCGTCATCGCGGCGAGCCAAGTCCCCGAACTCGCGAGGTACCACGGCAGTTCTGCACGACCCGGTAATGGCGCCGGTTGACCAGCCCCGGCGCTAGGAAAGGCCGTCAACGCAACGCTTCCGCGCCGCCCGCCGCGTCGATCGCCTCCTGGGTGGCGAGCCACGCCGCCTCGAGCCGCTGCAACGCCGCACCCGTCTGTTTACGCTCTGCTGAGAGCGCATTGATTTCGTCCACCTTGCTCTCGGCCGATGCGAGCGTGAGCCGGCGCTCCAGGTCGTCGACCAACTTCGTGTGGGTCTCGATATCGGCCTCGATCTTGCGCTGCTTCTGCACCAGCGGGCGAACAGCGGATCGCGTCGTTGCCTTTTTGCGCCGCCGGACCTTGGACGGTCGTGCCTGGCGCAACGCGGCGTAGGCATCGAGATCCCCCTTGAACCGACTCACACCACCGTCGGCGACGAGCCAGAAGTCGTCGACGCATGCCCGCAACAGGTGCCGGTCGTGGGAGACCAGGAGCAGCGCGCCCTCGTACTGTTGCAGGGCGATGGAGAGCGCCTCGCGCATCTCCAGGTCGAGGTGGTTCGTGGGCTCATCGAGAACGAGCACGGCCGGTTCCTGGCAGGCGATGATCGCGAGGACCAGGCGCGCTTTCTCGCCGCCTGAGAACGTCTCGGCCGGTCGACGGACGTCGTCGCCGTGGAAGCCCCAGCCGCCGAGATAGTCGAGCGCCTGCTGGCTGGTCATGCCCGGTTCGCCGGTCGCTTCGTCGATATGCTCGAGCGGCGTCTTGTCCAGATCGAGCGACTCGAGTTGATGCTGAGCGAAGTAGCCAACCGACGAGTGTCGACCACGCGTGAAGCGACCGTCCAAGGGCCGCAGTTCGTCCGCGAGGCAGCGCAACAGCGTCGTCTTGCCCGCGCCGTTGACGCCGAGAACTCCGATCCGGTCGCTGGGGTAGACGCGCAACGTGACCTCATCGAGAACCGCGTTCCCGTCATAGCCCAGCGACACGTCGTCGAGCATCAACGTCGGGTTGGAGATCTTCTTCGGTTGCGTGAAGGCAAACCGGTACGGCGACTCCGCATGCACCGGTGCCACCTTCTCCATCCGCTCGAGCGTCTTGACCCGGCTTTGCACCTGGCGTGCCTTGCTGGCCTTGGCGCGGAACCGGTCCACGAAGCGCTGGATCTCGCCGATCCGTTGCTGCTGGTGCTTATAGACCGCCGCCTGCCGGACCAAGGCCTCCGCGCGCTGGCGCTCGAAGCCGCTGTAGTCGCCCGAGTAAAGCGCCGCCTGGCCACCGTCGAGATGCACGATCTCCTGGACCGTCCGGTCGAGGAAGTCGCGGTCGTGGGCAATGGTCAAGAGCGTGCCTCGGTACTTGCGCACCCAGGACTCGAGCCACAGCGTCGCCTCGAGGTCGAGATGGTTGGTGGGCTCGTCGAGCAGCAGGAAGTCCGAAGGCGTCATCAGGGCGCGGGCAAGGTGCAAGCGTATGCGCCAGCCCCCGGAGAACTCGCGGTGAGCCTTGTCGAAGTCGTCGCGGGCGAAGCCGAGGCCACCGAGGATCTCGCCACCGCGAGCGTGGGCGTCGTAGCCGCCGACGTCTTCGTAGTCCGAGTAGAGCATCCCCAACGCGTGATCGTCGCCGCGCTTCTCCGCCGCCTCGATGGCCCGTTCCACGCGCCGCAATTCGGCATCGCCGTCGAGCACGAAGTCGAGCGCGGACTTGGGCGACGGCTCCACGTACTGGTCCAAGGCGGCGAGCCGCCAACTCCGCGGCCACTCGACCGTGCCCTCCTCCGGCTGCAGACGACGGCGGATGACGTCGAACAGCGTGGTCTTGCCGGCACCGTTGCGTCCGACAACGCCGACCTTGTGACTGTCGTAGATCGTCAGGTTCAGGCGTTCGAAGAGCGCCTTGTCGCCGCGATGTAGGGTGACGTCGGTGAGTTGCAGCATGGCATCAGGCGGCGACTTCCCCTACCGCGTCGAAGTATGCGCGTGCCGCCGCCAGGTGGTCGTCTACCGTGCGGTTGCCGGCGTTGTGGGTCGCGATGGCGATGTGCGTGCAATCGAGGTCCACCCAGCGCGACGCGTGGTTCTGCCAACGCTCCGGGGTGCCGCCGCGGTATTGCGCCTGCGCTTGGATTCCGAAGCCGTCCCACGGCAGGCCCGCTGCCTCCCGGTGGGCGCGAATCTGGCGCAACGCGTTGGTCGAGCCTTCGCCCGGACCGCCAAGCGGGACCCAGCCATCGCCGATGAGGGCACAGCGTTTGAGCAGCGCCGGCGCGCCGCCACCGAACCAGATCGGTACGGCCTTGCTCGGTCGCGGCAGGATGCTTGCCTTTGTCACGGTGTGGAAGTCGCCGCCGAAGGTTAGGTTGTCCGACCCCCAGAGTTTTCTCATGAGGTCGACTTGCTCCTCCTGGCGCTTGCCACGGCGCGCAAACGGCACATCGAGCGCCTCGTACTCCACTTCGTTCCAGCCCGTGCCGATGCCGAGCCGGAAACGGTTACCCGAGAGGATCGCAAGCTCCGCCGCTTGTTTCGCGACTAGAGCGGCCTGGCGCTGCGGCAGGATCAAGACAGCCGTGGCGAACTCGATGGTCTCGGTCACTGCAGCCATGAACGAAAACACCGTAAACGGCTCGTGGAAGGCCACGTCCTTGTCGTAGGGGCCAGTCCAGCCGCCCGGCCGGTCGGGATCCGCGCCGAGAACGTGGTCGTAGATGAGCATGTGGTCGGCACCGAGTTCCTCGGCGCCCTGCGCGTAGGCCTTGATCGCACCCGGGTCAGTGCCGATTTCGTGGTGCGGGAAGACGACGCCGAGCTTCATCGCGGCTCCTTGGGTTCCTGAGCGGAACCGGCGAGCCTAGTGCCGGGATGCCGATGATGCAATCGCGAGTCGCGGGTCCGTGTACGACGAACGCTTAGCTGAGCGGCACTAACGGGGCCGGTCGCGGCTAGCTTCAGTTTCGGCGGGGGATCTGACGCTGGGCAGCGTTACCTGCTGCGTTCCGACTTGTAGCGGTAGCCGTCATTCCAATCCAAGGTTCCGAACAGTTCGACCAAGCCTTCCCGTTCGCGCCGAGCGATGAACTCCCGAAGCGCCTTGTTGACCGTTGCCGTTTTCGTCTTTTCGCCGCCGACTGCCAACGCTTTGTTGAGCAGTTCGGGATCGATCGCCAGTTTCATAACCCGAGAGTACGTCACAGATCGCTGCGTTCCCAGCGGATCGCGTCCGCGACCACGGCGTTGCCGGAGGTCTCGTCCGAGACGGCAACCCGGACGGGGCCCGCGGTAAGGTCGAAGGCATCGATCTCGTTCCAGCCCGGCGTCGCTGAGGCCGCGTCGAAGTCGACGGTCGTCACCGTACCGCCGCTCGAGATCCCGATGGTGTGGACACCTTGTTTATCGTTGGGGCTCCCGTATTGGCGATACATCCCCACCCTCTCAAGATCCGGTACGTGGTAAGACAACCGCCATCGGCCCGCTGCGGATAGTTCTGCATCGAAATTCGGGCCATGCCGGCACCCGCCACGATGCGTGCGACTGTGCGCCGATATCGTCCCCAAGCGGTGGGTAACACCTGCCGCCTCCAGCCCGGTCGAAGATCGCTACGGAAGAGCCGGAAGACAGGCAGGCCGGCGTCCGTCTCGACCCCCTCGGCCGCGCCCATGCCGCCGCCCACACGCGAGGCGTCATCGGTGGACGCTATGCTGAAGCCATCGTCCAAGTCGTCCACCACGATGCCACGATCCTCAGGTAGCCAGTCGCTCGGGCGGACGCCCACAAAGGCCTCCCGATCAATGATGTTCTCCGCATCGAGCGAGCCGACAGGCAGGGCCACTTCCGCCCGGTTCCGTGACAGGTACGTACGCACCCATACCCCCGCCGGCGGTTGCGCCAGGATCTCTCCGATGTGCACCGCGCTATCACCCGCGATCGGGATCGGGTCGGAGTTCTCCCAACGCCCGGATCCAGGCTCGGTGGCATAGGTCAGCCGGACCAAGCCCGGCGTCGGCTCGGTGTTGCGCACGTCCAGCAGCACCTGGTAACGCGGCTCGCCGTCGGGCGTGTCGTGGATCCTGAACGCTTCGACAGCGGACGCTCGAAAGCCCGGCATGGTCGTGGCCCCCAGCCAGTCTCCCAGCAGGGCGTTGATGTCCATGTCCGCCTCGCGGCTGGTTCGGGCGAGATCTTCCGCACTGAAGCCGGTAGCCGCGTAACCGTTCTCCAACGCGACCAGCAAGGCTGCTGCCTTCTCTAGACCGTAGCGGTCCTGGATCGCGCGGACGGCATGGTCGATGCGAAGCGCGAGGACATCGAGCGCAAGCGCCGCGTCCACCAGACCATCGAGTTCCACGAGCGCCTTGCTCTCTGCGGCTTCCCAGACGGTCGGCCGGCTCGCCGCCGTGCGTAGTTGGGCAGGACCTCCGCCCCACACGAGCGACAGCAACGGGTTGTCCCGCCGCGTCGACTCGTCGGTGAAACGGTGCGCGGTAAACAGCGCGTTCGATTCCAACTCGTAGAGCCGCCATACGATCCGGGCAGCCAGGGCGCGGCATAATGCGTTCAGAGCCGCGGACTCCTGCCCCGATGCACTTCGAACCGAGAAGGCGTTCCGGGCGAGGTGATGAAATCCGCCGACGGCACCCTCAGTTCCCACAAAGAGTCGCCACAGCATGCCATGTTTTCGGTTCGCCGACTCGGTTGCGAGGGTCGGTCCTGACCTAATGTCCATGCGCCGGTCCATGTAGACCCGCTCGAACCGTGTCGGGAACCCGTATTCCGGCACCAGCGCCAATCCCGGCGGGAAGAGCGCGGTGTCGAGTTCGCGCCCGCCGCCGTAGCCACGCAGCCGAGCAGGCACTTCGACCATGCTGAACCCCGCGAATGGGTACGGCAGTCCGCTGTCCTCGGCCTCTTCGAGCATCTCCTCGACGCGGCCGATGATGCCGTTTTCGTCCTCCATCACCTCGACAAGGCCGTCGAGTTGCCCGGCGTGCTCCGGCACGACGAGGATTTCGAGCAGAACGCCCGCGACCTCCACGGCGCGGCGCTCGAAGCGCGAAGCGAACAGGCCGACTTCGGGCACGGACGCCTTTGGCTTGAATCGAAAGATGCCGGGGGCGACTGGCTCGCGACGGCCCGGGCCGGCCACCAGCCAACCTTCGGGGACGTGCACGGTGAGATCAGCGTCAAATGCGCCCGATGCGCGGCTTGCCAGGTTCGGCCCGGGCGTCGGGAGCCATGCCACGCCAGGCATCAGCGCGACGTAGGATCGGGAGAACACCGCTGCGTCCGTCCCGAGCAGGTTCAGCCTGTTGGACGCGGGCAGGCGGCGCCAGTCCGCAGTGCTGTCGAGGTAGGCGAAACGGTTGTCAGGTATGCCGCTTGCGCGAAGCGACATCGCGAGGTCCGTACCGGGATCCACGGGCTTGGGCAGGTCAACGGTGAGGATGCCGTCCACGTGAGCGGCGCTCACTGCTGCGCCCGCGACTTCGACCGAGTCCACGGTCATGCCCGGGTTCAGGCTGAAGTGCAACTGTGAGAGCGTCCTCTCGGACGTTGCCCCGATCCCAAGATCCAGATCCAAGGTCAGGTTCCTGCCGGGTTCGATCCGGACCTCGCCGCTGACGCTGCGGAGATCAGGGAACGGTAGCTGGCGAGCCTCTTCCTGTGCCGCGAGCCATCGTCCGCGGACCGAAAAGTCGTTCGCGGAAGCGGCAACGATGCCGATGATGGCGGCAACACCCACGGCGGCGAACAGGATCGCTGTCATCCCGCGTCGCGACCGAGAACCACCGTCGTCGCGCGAATGCAGCGCCGCGGACGCGAACAAGAGGCCCGCCGCGAACAACACCAACACCGCCCGCTGTGCGAGGACGGCGGGTTCGGGGAACGTCGGCACTACGTCCGAGGCGAAATTTGCATAACTCGTGACCAACGACACGACAGGCAGCAGGAACATCGGCACCATGGCCACCGCGTAGATGTGCACGCCGACGAGCGCGAGCAACGCGAGGACGGTCAAGATGCGTCGCTGCGCCACCGTCGCCACGAACAGCACCAGCGCTCCAATGAATGCGAGCGCCGGCACGGCATCGACGGTCAACAGCGTCACAAGCGAGGTCGGCTCGACGACGACCGCAAGCCACCACGCGAGCGTCGTCGTCTCGTCGCCACTGGCCTCGTGGATCATGCGAGCGACGGTGCCAGTCGCCTGGACCAGCACCGCGATGGCTACCAGGGCCAGCCATGCGATCAGTACCGTTCCGGCCAAACGCCCCGCGAGCAGCGACAAGTTGGACGTCGGCCGCGCATCCAGAACCTCGGCCACGCGCGCCCGTTCGTCCTGCTGCCGGGCGTCGAAGGCAAGGAACACGGTGGCGACCAGGAACAGCCACAGCCAAGCGTTGCCCACGACCGACAAAACGAACCGCGGCGCGTAGGCACCCGCCAACGGCGCCACCGCACTCGTCGCCTGTGACGCGAGTACCAGCGTCGCGACGATCCCAGCGGCTGCCACCGCGACAAAGACGAATGTGCGCACGCGTCGGACAGAGGATCGCAACTCGGCGAGGCAGGCAGCCAAGGCGTGGCTGGCGAACATTGAGGTACGGCTCCCGTGGTTCGGTGCGAAACGCGAAGCGTACAGCGCCAAATGCCCGCGAGCGATTTGGCACTTCGCTATGATGGTGCCTACCCGGGCTCGGAGCCCGTGGCTTGATGTCTATGGGTAAGTCAAGACGCTACCGCACGAGGCTCGGAAAGCAGGCTTGGTATCTCCTGGTGGGCCAGACCGGAGTGGTGTTGGCTGCGGCTAGCTTCTGGTCTATCGGCGTCTGGCCCATGGTGGTTCTGTCCGCGATCGTGCTGTGCCTGAGCGCCTGGATGGTGCTCGGGACGCGCTATGTCATCGACCACACCTTTCTCTACGCACACTGTGGACCACTTCGTCTGCGAGTACCGTTGAGCGCTATCACGGCGGTGCATCGTCGCGCGTTGGATCGTGGCGTGACATTCGCATTGGCCTCTGACCTCATCGGCATCGAATACGGAGCCAACGCCCTCAACGTCTCGCCTCGCGATGCTGACGGTTTCATCGAGGCGGTCCACGACGCAACGCGGTCGGCGGGAGATTCGCGTTGACTCGAGAACAGGTAGGAGCGGCGCCATTTACGTCAGCCAACGGGAGTACTAGCAAGCGCTCGGCGATCGTGACGTTCGCAGCCGTATAGGCGTCAGTCCTGGCTTTCAGGCAACGTCTTAACCGCCCGCAACTGCCGCCGATCGCGCTTGCTCGGCCGACGTTTGGGCATGGTCAGGCCCGCGCGTTCCATGCGCCGCTGCGCGCGGATCGACTCGCGGGCATCGATCGACTCCGTCGTCTCGTTGTATAGCGTCGCGGCGACCGTGGCGCTGCCACGCCGTTCGGCGACGCCGGTGACAACCACCGTCTGCACGGCGTCACCGCGGGTGATGGTCAACGTGTCGCCCACGCCCACCTCCTTGGCGGCCTTCACCCGCGCGTCGTTCAGGTGGACCTTGCCGCCGTCGATGGCGGTCTTGGCGAGGCTTCGCGACTTGTAGAAACGGGCCGCCCACAGCCATTTATCCAAGCGGACGCGAACCTGTTCGTCGGTCTGGCCCGCGCTCACGGCATGATCTCCGCGAAACGTGTGAACGCGGGGTATGGCAAGTCGGTACGTGGCTGTCCGCCGGAGTCCGGCTGGGCCACGCACATCAGGTGGCCGATGCCCGCGTGGTCCGCCGCCTCCAACGCGAGGATGTTGTCGTCGACGAGCAACGCCCTTGCCGGATCGTAATGCGCATTGCCCAAGTCGGACGCGAGGCGCTGCCAGTAGGCGACGTCTTCCTTCGGAACGCCGATGTCATGGGCGGAGACAAAGCTATCCACCGTGTCGAGCAGGCCGATGGCCTTGTGCTTGACGGCCAGGCTCTTCGGGTGCGCATTGGTGGCCAGCACTACTGGGCGACCCGACTCCCGCACTGCGGAGACAAACGCCGGTGCATCCTCCCGGTAGCGGATGAGCGGCATCAACTCCTCGTGGATCGCGTCGATGTCGAGCGCCGTCTCGCGGGCCCAGTAGTCGAGGTCGTAGAAGTCGAGCGTCGCCTTGGACGCCAGCATGTCGCGGTAGAGAATCTCGACCGCCCGCTCGCGGGCTACGCCTTCGCGTTCTCCGTAGCGGTCCGGCACGACCACGTTCCACAGGTGGTTGTCGAAGCGCAGGTCGATGAGCGTGCCGTCCATGTCGAGCAGCACGGTGTCGATCCGGGACCAGTCGATCATCACCCTATACTACCGGCATGCAGGATGCCCTGATTGACCTTGCCGGAGCAGCAGGTCGAGAGATTCTCGAGGTTTACGGAACGTCCTTCGACGTCACGACGAAGGAGGACGCCAGCCCGCTGACCGAGGCGGATCTGCGCGCTCACCGCGTCATTGTGGACGGCCTTCGGGAGCTAACGCCGGAGGTTCCGGTCATATCCGAGGAAGCCGAGCCGCCACTTTTCGAAGAACGTCGGCATTGGCAACGCTATTGGCTGGTCGACCCGCTCGACGGTACCAAGGAGTTCGTCAGCAGGAACGGCGAGTTCACGGTCAACATCGCGCTGATCGAAGCCGGCGAACCGGTGCTTGGCGTCGTCGGCGTGCCCGTTAGGGGGCACATTTATGTAGGCGACTGCCGGGCACGCCAGGCATACCGGGTGAGTGAACCCGGTCGCGAGCCGCTCCAAACTCGGGCCATGCATCCCGGCACGCTTACCGTTGTCGCCAGCCGCCGCCACGGCGGCGATCGCCTCGCCAGGTACCTCGACACCTTGGCCGAGTCGTTCGAGATCGTGCGCCAGCCAATCGGCAGTTCGCTCAAGTTCTGCCTGTTGGCCGAGGGCGAGGCCGACTTTTATCCACGCTTGGGGCCGACGTCGGAGTGGGACATCGCGGCGGCCCACGCCGTGCTCCAAGCTGCCGGGGGCGCGGTGATCCACACGAACGGCACGCCGTTTCGATACAACACGAAGGAGTCGTTCCTGAATCCGGACTTCGTCGCGGTCGGCGATCCCGGATTTCCCTGGCGGGAATACCTGCCTAGTTGACTGGTGCGCGGACGTCCTCGTCCGCATTCCGGCCTGTAAGCACCATTGCGGGCCAGAGGCCCGCGTACCCACGCACCGTCCCGGTACGTCAACGTCGCATGCGCTGGGCGCTGGACAATCACCGCGAGCCGCGTATAGTGCGCCGCCGACATGAGCGAACTCTCCACAACCTCGCTTCGCGCCTTTCGCCTGCTCCTGCCGGGTTAGCCGGCATATACCTACCTACAAGGGCTTTACGCCCACTCGACCCGACTCCAAGACCGCCCTCCCCCGTGTGTCGAGAGGTTTCGCTATGACTTTTCCGCCATTGGAATCTACAGCCCGCCACGCACACCCCGTCGGCGCAGCGGGCAATCGTGCCGGCGCCATGCCGTCCGGCAAGTACCGCCGGTTCCAGCCGGTCGACCTGCCCGATCGAACCTGGCCGGGCACCGTCCTCGAAGCGCCGCCCCGTTGGTGCAGCGTGGACCTCCGTGACGGCAACCAAGCCTTGATTGACCAAATGAACGCTGCGGAGAAGCTCCGAATGTGGGATCTGCTGCTCGACATCGGTCTGAAGGAGATCGAGGTCGGCTTCCCCTCGGCATCGCAACCGGACTTCGACTTCATCCGTCGCATCGTAGGCGAAGGCAGGATTCCGCCGGGCGTTACCATCCAGGTGCTCTGCCTGGCGCGCGAGGACTTGATCCGGCGCACGGTAGAGGCCCTTGAGGGCGCGCCGAACGTCATCTTCCACCTCTTCAACTCGACCTCGTCGCTGCAGCGCCGGTTGGTCTTCGAAATGGGCCGCCAAGACATCGTCGACCTAGCGGTCGAGGGTACGCGCGTCCTCCGCGACGGCCTCTCCGCGCTGTCGGGAACGAACATCGTGCTGGAGTATTCCCCCGAGAGCTTCACAGGCACCGAGCTCGACTTCGCCGTTGACATCTGCGCAGCCGTCGCTGCCGAGTGGGGCGCGACGCCGCAAGAGAAGATCATCGTCAACCTGCCATCCACGGTGGAGATTGCCACGCCGAATGTCTACGCGGACCAGATCGAGTGGTTCTGCCGCCACTTCCCGGCGCGCGACAGCGTGGTGGTGGGCCTGCACACCCACAACGACCGGGGCACCGGGGTCGCCGCAACAGAACTCGCGTTGATGGCGGGGGCGGAGCGTGTGGAAGGCACGCTGTTCGGCAATGGGGAACGGACCGGCAACTGCGACATCGTCACCGTCGCGATGAACCTTTTCTCGCAGGGCATCGACCCGGAGCTCGACTTCCGGGACATGCCGCGGATCCGTTCTACCGTGGAGGAGATCAACAAGCTGCCCGTCCACGAACGCCACCCTTACGCGGGGGACCTCGTGTTCACGGCGTTCTCCGGATCGCATCAGGACGCCGCGATCCGCAAGGGCATGGCGCACTGTGGCGGCGATTCGTGGGAGGTGCCCTACCTACCAGTCGACCCTGTGGACGTGGGCTCGTCCTACAACGCGATCGTGCGCGACAACAACCCGTCCGCAAGCCCGGCCTCGGGTTCGTCCTCGACGAGAGACGACTCGGCGTGACGCTGTCACGCGTGTTAGGTTGGCGCCTTTTGCCAACCCTTGGACGTGCCGACGCGACCTCGAGCACCGGAATGCAAGTGTCCGTTACGAACGTTATGGCGTTCCTGGTCCAGGAGATGCGCTCCGCGCGACGCAGCATGCGAACCTGGGTCTTCGCGACCGTCGCCGTCGGCCTGACCTTCGGTCTCTATGTATTCTTCTCCGGAGCCCACCTGTTCGGCCAGACGTCGGCGCCACGCCTGAACGTGCCCGGTTTCGGCGGTCTCGCGCTCCTCGCGCTCCTCGCGGGCGCGTTCTCCCTGACCTTCGACAGCTCCCACCGCGACCGGCGCGTTCGGATCGCCGACGCGCTCGATGCGCGACCGTTCTCAAACTTCGAACTCCACGCCGGCCGGCTATTTGCCGTTGCCGCCACGGTGTGGCTCGCCCTGGCCGCGGTCGCGCTGCTCGTACTGATGCTGGAGAGCTGGGCCGCGGCGAGTCTGACCGACGCCCCGGACCACCGCCTGTTCGGCGGCATGGCCGAACCCGGCGCGGGGCTGGTCACCTTCGTGCTGCTCGACGCGCCGCCTGCACTGCTGTTCTGGGGCGCTCTTGCGATCCTGCTCGGTTCGGTGCTGCGCCATCGGATGCCGACACTGCTCCTTGCCGCCTCGCTCCTCGCCGCGTACGTCGTCGCCCTCTTCCATACGCCGCTCTTCCTGCTCCCGGTCTTTTCCGGCATCGCCAATCTCGGCCTCGCCGGCTCCGACATGCTCCCGCGGGCGCCGGGCGCGGCCGACTTCATGCAGCGCGCGGCCACGGTCGTGCTGGCGCTGGCCTGCCTTCTGCTCGCGTCGGGTCGGCAGCCCCGCCGGGATGCGCCGGGACCTGCCCGGTGGGGCGCATTGTTCGCCGTGGCAGGACTGGGAACGCTGGGCTCCTTGGCGTGGCTGGCCATCGACGAGCGCGCCGAACGTTCGGCGTGGGCGGCCGCCCACGCTGCCGAGGGGGCCGCCCGGATCGACCTCGAGCATGTCGCAGGGAACGTCCGCATCGATCCCGGGCGCGAGCTTGCGGTCAGCGTCGATCTCCATGTGGTGGCGAAAGAACGGCTCGATGTCCTGGTCTTCAGCCTGAATCCAGCCATGCGCGTGGGCAGGTTGCGCGTGGACGGTGCCGCCGCAACCTATTCGCACGACCTCGGCCTGCTCGAAGTCGTGCCGTCCCGTTCGCTCTCCGCCGGTACCCGGAGTGTCGTTCACGTCGAGGCGCGCGGCGTCCCGGACCACCGTTTCGCGTACCTCGACAGCGCGGTGGACACCGCGGGCCGAAGCATGATGGACAATCCGCTCGCGCTACTCGGCGAGCAATCCTCGCTGTTCCTCCCGGACTACGTGGCGCTGACGCCCGGTGTCCGGTGGCTACCGCGTCCCGGCGCCAACTGGGGCAGCGACGACATGCGCGACTTCCACCGGATCGACCTCACGGTGTCGCTACCGCCCGGCTGGTGGCCGGCAGGCGCGGGCCGCACGGGCGCGTCGGCACCGTGGCGCTTCCGGACGACTTCGCCGATCCCGGACTTCGCGCTGTTCGCCGCTCCGTTCGAGAGGCGCGCCTTGACCGTCGCCAGCGTCGACTGCGAGCTGCTCGTGCATCCGAGACACGTGCGACAGTTCGAACTGCTCGCCGCCGAGGTGGCGGAGACCGCGGTCTCGGACTTTCTGCGCGAAGCCCTGACTACGGCGGGTCTCGAGTATCCGCATCGCACATTGAGCGTCGTCGAAGCCCCTGCCCAGCTGCGCCGCTATGGCGGCGGTTGGCGGATGGGTACGCTGCAGGCGTGGCCCGGGGTGCAGCTGCTGGCCGAACACGGGCTTCCGACCGCGCGGTTGCGGCCCCCGGAAGGCGACGTGGCCTCGGTTCGCGCCCAGGGCGCCCTGCTCGAGTGGATCGACGACCGCGGCGCGAACCGGATTCCGCTGTCGGCCGGCTTCGCCCGCAACTCGCTGCCGTTCCTCGCCGGCGCCGCGGGCGACGGCGCGTTCGCCCTAGACTATCTGCTCGAAGCGCTGACGGCCCGCGTCGTGCTGGGCGCGCACACCGTCGCTCCCGCCAGCTGGCTGGCAGCTGCCGTTCCCTCGAACAGCGCCCTCGAGAAAGGCCTGGTACGCGCCACGGGGACGGCGACGGTCCGGTCGGCATGGTTCGAAAACCTCCCGGAATCCGTGGCAACGCGCAGCGAGGGCATGTCGCTGGAGCGCATCGACCCCCTCGGCCACTCGGGCGATGCGGGCGTGCTGATCCACAAGGGAGACCAGGTCGCCACTCTGATGGAAAGGGTCATGGGACATCAGGGAACCCGGGAGTTTCTAGCCCTGATGAGGCAGCGCCATGCCGGCGGCACCTTCACGAAAGCGGACTTCATGGCCGCGTTGCGGACCGTGGAGCCGACGCTTGAACCGCTGGTCGCCCACTTCTTCGAGCAGGCTGCGCTGCCCGGATTCCTGGCGTCGGAAGTTCGCGTGGTGCGGATCCGGGACGACAAGCGCGGCCGACCGCGTTACCAGATCAGCGTCGACGTCCGCAACGACGAGCAGGCGCCGGGCCTAGTGGCGATCGGATGGCGAACGGAAACCGACGGCTCGCCGCAATGGCACGAGGGTCCGCATGCCATCGTGCCGGGCCACGAGTCAGTCGAGATCGGCGCGACCAGCCCGGCGGTGCCGCTGGAAGTGCGCCTGGAGACGTACGCCTCGCTCAACAGGGGAGCCTTGCGGTTGCCGTTGCCGGACTTCGACCGCTCGGCCGCCGCGGGCCCCGAAGCCTTGAACGGCACACGTCCAAGCGCCTGGACGCCGCGGCGGGACGGCATCGTGGTGGACGACCTCGACACCGGCTTCTCCGTGACCGCGCCGACGCGGAGTGTGTTCGGTTGGGGTCGGCCATCGGCGGAGGCGACGCCGGGCGCACGGATTCCCGAGTACGGCGCGTTCTACGACGGCTGGCGGCGGCTGGCGAGCCCGCACGCGGTCGCCTGGGGAAAGTACCGGCGGACGATAGTGCGCAAACGCCCTGGCGACGGCACGGCCCTGGCGCACTTCGATGCAGTCCTGCCCCGGACGGGGCGCTGGCGGCTGGCCTACCACCTGCCTGGCGGCGCGGTGCGCCATGTCCGCTTCGGACGGCTCCGTGGAGATCGGATCGGCACGCTCGACATCAGGCTCGTCGTCGACGGCGTGGAGACGCCCTTGCCGCTCGACGGTCTAGAAGCCGAGACGGGTTGGAACGATCTCGGCATGTTCGACCTCCCGGCCGGGCACGCCCGTGTGACCGTCTCCGACAAAACGTCCGGCCTCGTCGTCGCCGACGCAATACGCTGGCGACGAATCTCAGGGAGGCGTTCTGAATCCATACTTACCGCGGTCGGCGACCCCCGCTTTCCCTCGCGCCGCTACCTGCCCAACTGACAGGCGCGCTCAATCCCCATTCCGGCCTGCGATCATTGCGGGCCGGAGGCCCGCGTACCGTTACGGTGGACCACCTCCCGGCGAGCACGACTGACAAGCATGGCGATCACACCGATGCAGACGGCTGCCAAAGCGACGTAACCAGCCTGTGCCGAGTAGACCCAGGGTTCCATCTGGGCGGCCTCCCATGCGGCCGCAGTCTGAAGGACGTATATGGACGCGGCACCTGTCGCACCACAAGCCACAACCAGCCAGATCAGGGCGGTCCAGAAGCGCAACCGGTGACGCAGAGCCCACAGCGCGACACCGATGCCATTGGCGAGGGCGAAGAGCGCGACAACATAGGTGGCGGTGAACAAGGATCCTTCCACGCCAACCATCAACGCCAGCAGCAGCATCCACGCGGTGCCGCCAAGCTGGCTACCCACCCAGCCGCCGAGTCTGCCGTCCCAACTCGGGTGTGCGCGTTCTCGCATCGCGACCTCCCGGCACGCTGACCTCGCCGCTTGACCTATACTCGCGCACTTTCACGAACAAGGAAACGCCATGGCGGAATCTCAAGGGTTGCGGCCGAGACCGTTGCCGCAGCCGACGCCGGAGACCCAGGAGTTCTGGGACGGCACGAAGGCGGGGGAACTGCGCCTGCAGCGATGTCGCAACTGCGCCCACGTCTACTTTCCGCCAAGGCCGGTGTGCCCAGCGTGTAGTTCCCGTGATGTCGCGACTTTCGCGGCAAGCGGAAACGGGTCTCTCTTGAGCTACGTCATCAACTACCGCCAGCATCCATCCTTCGCCGGTCCCTACGCCATCGCGCTGGTCAAGCTCGACGAAGGGCCGACGATGATGAGCAACATCGTCGACTGCGAACAAACGCCCGAGGCACTGGTTCTCGACATGCCCCTCGAGGTGACCTTCGAAGACAACGGCGACGTCGCCATCCCACTGTTTCGGCCGAAGGGGAGCTAAGCCATGACCGTAGCCATAGTCGGTGCCGCCGAGACCACGGAACTCGGCAAGATTCCCGACCTAAGCCAGATTCAGCTCCATGCCGATGCCGCCCTCAACACGCTCGCAGACGCCGGGTTGCAGGCCAAGGACATCGACGGCGTCGCGACCGCGGGCGAATCGCCAATCGCCATCGCCCACTATCTCGGCATCGCGCCGCGGTGGGTGGACGGCAGTTCCGTCGGCGGCTGCTCGTTCATGCTGCACGTCCGTCACGCGGCGGCCGCCATCGAGGCGGGTTACGCGGACACTATCCTGATCACCCACGGCGAGAGCGGACGCTCCGGCGTCGGCCGGGGTGGCGGGGGCGGCGGACGCGCATCGCTACCTGCTCAGTTCGAGGGGCCATACGGCGGCATGGGGCCGACCACCATGTTCACCATCGGCGTGCTGCGCTACATGAAGCAGTATGGGATGACGCACGAGCAACTGGCCATGGTCGCCGTCGTGCAGCGCGAATGGGCCAGCATGAACCCCCGGGCCTCGTTCCGCGATCCGATCACCGTGGAAGACGTGATGAACTCGCGGATGATCGCCTACCCGTTCCACCTGTTCGAATGCTGCCTGGTCACCGACGGCGGCGGCGCGCTAATCATGACCAAGGCGGAACGCGCCAAGGACTTCCCCAACAAGCCGGTGTACATCCTCGGCAGCGGCGAGTCCGTGGAGTCTCCGATGGTCAGCCAGATGAAGGACCTGACCAGTTCGCAGGCGTTTCGGATCGCCGGCGGCGAAGCGTTGCGCTCGGCGGGCATCAGCCACGACGACGTCGACCACCTGATGGTCTACGACGCCTTCGCTCACCTGCCGATCTGGGGCCTCGAAGACCTCGGATTCTGCGAACGTGGCGAGGCGGCAGGCTTCATCGAGGACGGCAATACGCGGCCCGGCGGCAAGCTGCCGCTCAACACCAACGGCGGTGGCCTGTCCTACATGCACTCCGGCATGTACGGGATGTACGCGCTCCAGGAGAGCGTGCGCCAGATGCGCGGCACGGCACCCGCCCAGGTGCCCGGTGCTGAGATCTCCGTATGCCTCGGTGTCGGCGGGATGTTCGCCGCCAGCGGCTGCATTGTGATGACGAATCAACAACCGTAATCGGTTGATTTTGTTGGATCTTCGGAGGGTGGCCTCACTAGTCGGGCTGAGTGTTTAGTGAGATCGCCCTGCCGAGGAGAACTGCACGTTGCACGGTTCGCGCCGGTCGCAATCTGCGGCTGCGCGAACGTCGCAAAATTGCGACGCAGCCCCGACTAGTGAGGCCTAGAAATATAGCAGAACCAAACCGTCGAACAGCCAAAAGCCGGGGTTCCCAAGGGTCCGATTTGACATTTGCAAGCGACATCAAACGCTTAAAGAGTCGCGTTCCATACTTTCTTCATTTTCTCAAGCGGCTAGCATCGTGGCGATGCCATCACGCCTCCTGAAGACCTTCGAACGCGACGGCTACGTCGTGTTGCCGGCCGTGTTCAACGCCGACGAAATCGCCGCATTGCGCCGCGATGCCGACTTCATTCTGGAACTCATCATCAACTCATCGCTCGCCAACGAGCGGCAGAGTCGTCGCCTCGACATCCGCCGCAAAACGGACGGCACGATGGTGGTGCGCAAGATCCAGCCGATCATCGATCTCGCCCTGCAACTCGCCGAAGCGTCCAACGACGATCGCCTCCTCAAGCCCATGGCCGAACTCATGGATGACGAGCCCGTTCTCATGGAGGAGAAGCTGAACTACAAGCAGCCGGTTCCGGCGCTGAACGACGTCGACTTCTTCCGCACGCCCGAGGACGACGACCGGTTCCCCGTGCACAACGACTACGCGTACTACCGCCATAACGACTATCCGAAGGAGATCATCTCCTCGGCGCTCACCCTCGACGCGTGCAGCGAGCAAAACGGCACGATCAAGGTGTTCCCGGGAAGCCACAAGAACCACATCGAGCACCTGCGGGTGCGCAACGGGCTCGAGGTGCCGCCCGGGTCCGTCGACCTCGCCGATGCCGTGCCCATCGACGCCCCGGCGGGATCCGTCATGTTCTTCCATAGCTGCCTGATCCACACGTCGATGCCGAACGAGTCCGGCGCACCGCGACGGATGATGATCTACAGCCACTATCCGAAGGCCGCCAACATGGGCTACGACATCCGCAACGGCCCGAATCGCCTGCGCGAGTCGCCTTGGGAGTGGCGCTACCAGCGGATGAAAGCCAAGGGCGAGTTCGTTGACCGCTTCCACCTACTAGGAGGTACCCCGTGAAGATTGCCATCGTCGGAGCCGGCAGCATTGGGTTCACGCGCCGCCTGGTGCGCGACATCCTGTCGGTGCCGGAACTTCAAGACACCGAGTTCGCGTTCCAGGACATCAGCGCGGCGAACCTCGACATGGTGGCGACGCTGTGCCGCCGCGACATCGACGCCAACGGCGTCCAGGCGACCGTCGTCACCGGGACCGAACGCGAACCCGCGCTCGAGGGTGCCGACTTCGTCATCAACACGGCTCGCGTGGGCGGCCTGGAAGGGTTCCGTACGGACGTCGAAATCCCGCTCAAATACGGCGTCGACCAATGCGTCGGCGACACGATCTGTGCGGGCGGTCTGATGTACGGCCAGCGCACCGTGCCGATGATTCTCGAACTCGTCGAGGAGATCGAGCGCTACGCCGGCGCCGATCGCGTGCTCCTCAACTACGCCAACCCGATGGCCATGAACACCTGGGCAGCCCTCGATCACTCGCCCGTGCAGACCATCGGTCTGTGCCACGGTGTGCAAGGCGGCCATCACCTGCTTGCGCGGCTCTTCGAGCGCCACGTCAATGACGGTCGGACGGAGGACGACCCTGACTTCCACCGCATCACCAAGGCCGACGTCGACATCGTCGCAGCGGGCATCAACCACCAGACCTGGTATGCCAAGGTGCTCTTCGACGGCCGGGACTGGGCGAACGACCTTCTTGAACTCTTCGAAGCGGACCCGGAGATCCGCGAGCGCGAGAAGGTGCGCATCGACATCATCCGCCGCTTCGGCTACTTCAGCACGGAGTCGAATGGCCACCTGTCGGAGTACCTACCGTGGTACCGCAAGCGCCCGGACGAGATCCGCGACTGGATTTCCACCGACGCGTGGATCCTCGGCGAGACTGGCGGCTATCTGCGCGTCTGCACCGAGAACCGCAACTGGTTCGAGACGGACTTCCCCAAGTGGCGCGACGGCCCTGCGTGGGACTATGCGCCTGAGAAGCGCAGCGACGAACACGGCTCCTACATCATCGAATCGATGACAACGGGCCGCATCTACCGCGGCCACTTCAATGTGCGCAACGCCGGCGTCGTGACCAACCTGCCGTCCGACGCGATCGTCGAAGTGCCCGGCTACGTGGACCGCAACGGCCTTTCGATTCCCGGTGTCGGCGATCTGCCCCTCGGCTGCGAGGCGATCTGCAACAACTCCATCCAAGTGCAGCGCATGGCCACGCAGGCAGCCGTCACCGGCGACCTTGAACTGCTGAAGCAGGCCATCCTGCTCGACCCGTTAGTCGGCGCGGTATGCAATCCACCCGAGGTCTGGCAAATGGTCGACGAGATGCTCGTCGCCCAGGCGGAATGGCTGCCCCAGTACGCCGGCGAGGTCGTCGCTGCCCGGCAGCGCCTCGCCAACGAGCCTTCACTAGCACGTGGCGACACGGTGGGAGCCGTGCGGCTCAAGACGCGCTCGGTCGAGGAACTGCAGGCGGCTGCCGACTGATGCGATACGTGATTTACGGCGCCGGTGGAATCGGCGGCACCATCGGAGCGCGCCTGCATCAGGCTGGGTTCGACGTCTGCTTGATCGCGCGAGGCGACCACTATCGAGCCATTCAGCGCGACGGCTTGCGCTTCGTGTCGCCGACCCAGGACGTGTTCCTCGACATCCCATGCGCCGACCATCCGCGCGATGCGGACATTGCGCCCGACGATGCCGTGATCTTGTGCATGAAAGGCCAGCACACCGAGGAAGCCCTGCGCGACCTGTACGCCGCAACCGGCGGTCACGCGCACGTGATCTGCTGCCAGAACGGGGTCGAGAACGAGCGACTGGCGCTCAGGCGGTTCCCCCACACCTACGGCATGGTCGTCTGGCTCCCCGCCGAGCACCTCGAACCCGGGATCGTGGTCAACTTCGCCGAGAACACGGCCGGCGGCCTCGACGCCGGCTGCTATCCGAGCGGCGTAGACGACTACATCACCGAGGTGACGGCTGCACTCACGAAAGCCGGTTTCAGTGCCGAGCCGGACGCCGACATCATGCGCCACAAGTACGAGAAGCTCCTGGCGAACCTGAGCAACGCGGTGAACGCCGCCACGGGCGAAGGTTCGCGGGAAATCGCGCGCGCCCTCCGCGAAGAGGCGCTCGCTTGCTACGCCGCTGCGGGAATCCGTTGCGCAACCGTCGAGGAGACACGAGCCCGGCGCGGCACCATCAACGGTGCCCCGGTGCCCGGCCACGACCGCCACGGCGGGTCATCGCTGCAGAGCATGATGCGCGGGACGGGGGACATCGAGACGGACTTCCTCAACGGGGAGATTGTGCTGCTGGGCCGGCAATACGGGATCGATGTGCGGGCCAACGAGATCGTCCAGGAGATCGGGAATCGGTTGGTGCGGGAGAACCTAAAGCCGGGCAGCATGTCAATCGCCGAGCTTGAGGGTTTGGTACTGCGAACCTCCTGAGCGGCTGATTGGGCTGGATCCCGCCGCAAAGGCCTCCTTTCATCAGGCTATGAACTACCTCCAACGACATCGCCGAATTGGAGCACGAACGGCAGCGCGTGATGGGCACTGTCGAACGCCATGAGGAGCCTGTCGCCCGCCTGATGCCCGGTGGCACCGACCCCTCGGCCGTCGTCCGCCGGCTTTTGTAGGTACGATGTATGCCAAACGGCGACGGCAAGACTGTCCGGAGACGACCATGATCCTCGACGACAAACTCGCCCGCGGCGACACCATCGTGCTTGATGGCGCCATCGGTTCCGAGATCGACCGTCTCGGTGGGAAGATGCATCCCGTGGCGTGGTGCGGCGTAGCGAATGTGACGCATCCCGACGTCGTGCGCCGAGTGCACGAGGCCTACTTGGAAGCGGGTGCCGACGTGATCACCGCGAATACGTTCTCCAACTGCCGGCACGTGCTTGCCGCGGCTGGCTATGGCGATCAGACGGTGGCCATCACCCGACGCGCGGTCGAACTCGCCCAAGAAGCGCGCGACAGCGTTGCACCCGACCGGGAGGTCGCAATTGCAGGGTCGCTGTCGAACCACGTCGCTTGGGTGCCCGACACCGTCGCGGCCGATCCCCAGTACCTTCCGTCGCCGGAGCAGGAAGCCGCGAACTACCGGGAGATCGCCGATACGCTCGCCGAGGCGGGATGCGACCTGCTCCTCATGGAGATGATGCTCGAGACCGAGCATTCGGTCCGGCTCATGGAGGCGGCCATCGCCACCGGGTTGCCCGTGTGGACAGGGATCAGCGCTAGCCGGGGACCAGACGGCAAGATGGTCGGCTGGCACCAAGGGGAGGAGGATCCCCACTTGCTACCGGACGACTACGAGCAGGGACCGACCCAGCCGCTCGAGACGATCATCGATGCGCTCAGCGCCTTTGGCCCGCAGGTTCTCGGGATCATGCACAGCTCGGTCAAGTCCATCGGGCCAGCACTCGAGGTCCTTTTCGAGCGCTGGAGCGGCCCCGTCATGGCCTACCCCGAAGCGAACGGCTACGACGCTGTCGCCCGTGGCCCCTTGCCGGTCGAACCCGACGACTTCGCGACGTACTGCTGCGGTTGGGTCGAGAACGGCGTGCAGATCATCGGGGGTTGTTGCGGAACGACCATCCATCACATTCGGGCCATGGTCGACCAGTTGCCGGAGCAGCCCGGCGTCCGTGCGTCAGCGTGACCCTATAGCCCCGGCGGGAGTTCCACTGGGGCACACCGGGCGGCGATCGCATTCTCGATCTCGCGCACCCGGCGCCTGATCTGCCATTCCCGCGGACTGCTCTGCATGTAGGTTGCACGCGCACCCGATGGCATCCGTGCCCTCGCGGACTTGGGGAGGGCGTCGAGCGCAACCCTCAACTGCTCGCACGACAGTTCATCGAGGTCGACTGTCATGTAGGAGACAGTCGGGTTGTTGGCCGGCGTGGGTAGCTCGAGGCGCACGGGTCGGTTGCCCTGGGTATCAGCGACGATCAGGATGCATGACGTGAGCAGCATGGCGGCCGCAACGCCCGTTGCCAGTCTCATGAGGACAACGCAGATACGTCGTTGGTACATCAAGCGCACGCCCACAATGAAGAGCGGCCAACCTTACAGCAGTCTTGGAACAAGCGCCGCCCGTTCACGAGGGAAGTCGTCGAAGTTCTCGCGGTACCAAGTCCGGCGCCACAAAGCCCGAGGGACGAGGTTGGCGATTGTCCATAGCGCAAAGGCGAGTGCCGGCAGCGACCAGGTCAGCAAGGCGAAGCCAACCCACTCGATGATCTCTCCCGCGAGGTTCGGGCAACAGGCGAATCGGAAAGGACCGCCGGTCGGGACCAACCGGTCCTGGCCGCTCACCTTGCGCAGGCACCTGAGCCGGTAGTCCGCCCAGACGTTCAGTCCGGCCCCGACCGTGAAAAGGGCCAAGCCGACGATGAAGCGGGGGTCCGACAGCCACTGCTGGGAGTAGTCGGCGGCGTATCCCATGAGCCAACCCATAAGCCCGCCGTTGACCAGGTTGAAGCCGATCGATGCGCCGCACATGCCCAGGGACACCTTGGCGTTGCGTTTCGGCACCAGCCAAGACCAGACGAGAGCGCGGTGGCCATAGTGGGCAAGCCATAGGCCGACGACGACATTGCCAACGAGGTGCTGGTTGTCGCTCGCCAGGTAGATTGCCGGAAAGGTGACCAGGGCGGGGAGTTCAAGCGCGAACCATCCCCAACGGGCGTCTACACTTCGGCCGACCGGGATTTTCCCAAGGCGCCCCACGGGATCCCACCCCGTGAGTCCCATCACCAAGGTCGGCAAGGCACCGACGGCCCAAACCGCCGCGGCCACGGTCAGCCACATTGACGATTGGCTCATAGCGTTCCCCGCGCCTGATCCCGATATGCTACGCCCACCCCAAAGACGGTTCTCGCTATGTCTTCAACCATCGCACAACGCTTCGCCGCGCTCGCCTCGATCCTGCTGGCACCTCTCGCACTCGCGGCGCAGATCGAACTCGACACGGGCATCATCGAGGGCGTCGTCGCCGACGAAGATGCCGGCGTCCACGTGTTCCGCGGCATTCCCTTCGCCGCGCCGCCCGTCGGCGACGCACGCTGGAAGCCGCCCATGCCTTCCGCCGCGTGGGAAGGCGTCCGCTCGGCCACGGAATTCGGCGACATCTGTCCGCAAGGCTCGGGCCTTGCCCAAATGACCGGCGAGGACTTGCCGACGCTTTCCGAGGACTGCCTCTATCTCAACGTCTGGACGACGGCCGCAGGCGCCGAGGCCAAGCGCCCGGTCATGGTCTGGATCCACGGCGGCGGGTTGTCGCTCGGCTGGAGCCACCAAGGGCTCTACGACGGCAGCAATCTCGCCAAGCGCGGGGTCGTCCTGGTTTCGATCAACTACAGGCTCGGGGCGCTCGGCTTCCTCGCCCATCCGCTGCTTTCGGCAGAGAGCGGCGTTTCCGGCAACTACGGCCTGCTCGACCAGATCGCGGCGCTCAAGTGGGTGCAACGCAACATCGCGGCCTTCGGGGGCGACCCGGGCAACGTCACGATCTTCGGCGAGTCGGCCGGTGGCACGAGCGTCCAGGCACTGCTCGCCTCGCCGCATTCGGAGGGCCTCTTCCACCGCGCCATCGTGCAAAGCGCATGGCTGACGGATACCAACTACGCGGCGCTCACCGAGGGCTCGCCGGCCGGGCCGAGCGCCGAGGAACGCGGAGCGACCTGGGTGAGCGCGCAGTTTCCCGAAGCGGACTCGCTTGAGCGTCTCCGCGCCGTGGACATGGACGCGATGAACACGGCCCAGCAGGCGGGTTTCGGGGTCCATGTGACCATCGACGGCGACTTCATGCCGGAACACGTGCTGGCGATCTTCGCGGCCGGCAAGCAGATGGACGTGCCGGTCATGGCGGGCACCAACACCGACGAGGGCACGATGTTCGTCGGCGCACTGCCGTTCGACACCGTCGCCGACTACGAGGCCGGAACGAAGGCCGCACTGGGTGAAAACGCCGACGCCGTCCTGGCGCTGTACCCGGCCACCGATGCTGCTTCGTTGTTCCAGGCCAAGAACCAGTTCATCACGGATACCTGGTTCGTGTGGGGCACGCGCAACATGCTCGCCGGCATGGCCAAGGTGCCGTCGACGGCTTGGCAGTACCACTTCAGCCGCCGCTCGATCGCCAATCCCATGATGGGTGCTGCCCACGCTGCCGAGATCGCCTACGCGTTCAACAACCTGACCGGTCCTGCGGCTGGCAACGGGACCGACCAGGCGCTCGCCGATGCGATGATCCGCTACTGGGTGCAATTCGCCGCCACAGGCGACCCCAATGTCGGCGGTTTGCCGGCCTGGCCTGCATACGATCCGGAATCGGACCAGCACCTGGAACTGGGGGACCAGATCAAGGCTGGCAGCGGTCTGCGCAAGGCCGCGGTCGACAAGCTGAACGCCATCTGGGCGGCGCGCGCAGGAATCGCTTCGCCGTAGGGTCCTCGCCGGATCCCGGCCCAGCACAAGGTTGATGCGGGCCGGGAGGCCCGCCTACCTCGCCTAGGGGCTAGACGGGGCGGAAGGAGACGCCAGGCGTCGCGTCGGAGAGAAACGCGGTCACCAACGCGTTAGGCACGGCCTCGAACGCCCCGCCGGCGATCAAGGGTTGCGCGGTTGGAAGCCATTTGTAGCTCTCCGCCACGACGAAGAACGGCGTGCCCACCCGTTTCGCCGCATCGGCAAGAGCCCGTGTGCCGACCTTGTTCACGAAGGCGTCCGCGCCGACTGCGTCGGCACCCACGACCACCGCTGCCGCAGCAGCGGCCGCCGCTGGACCCTCGGCGTCCTCCAGGCACCGGGCGCCAAGCTCGGCGGCGAAGCGACGGCCCTCCCCGCCCGGCTCCGACGCCGTCACCAGCAGCCGGACTGGCAGACCGGCGACCGTGGCACGCACCGTCGAAGAAGCACTATGGGTGAGGACCTCGCTATCGGCGGGTATGCCGGCGAGGCGGCCGCGCGCATTGCCGACCGTCTCCTCCAACGCCCGATCCGCGCGGTCGAGAATCACGCTGCAATGCACCAACGCCGCCACCCGGAAGTCCTTGCGTGGCCACGCGAACGAATCGTGCCAACATCGGACCAAGTTGCCGACCGCCGCCATGTCGGGCCGCGCCTCGGCAAGCAAGTGCGCGCAATCCGCCGTCGCGGCGCGCAGCCCATGGGTCGGGGCGAGGGCGACATAGTCGCGCAACAGAGCGACCGCACGGCGGGCGAGAACGGCGGCGCCGTCCGTCGTGTTGGCCCGGAGGACGCCAGCGAGGGACGCCAGGTCAGGGGCAGGCATCGACCGCGATGCTACCATCCGGGCGCAAGATGTCTCCGCGGCTGGTGTACGACGGCGAATGCGGTTTCTGCCGCTACACCGTCGACTACGCCCACGCCATCACCGGCGATGACGTGGAATACCTCCGGTACCAAGACGTCGCGGACCAATACCCCGGTCACACGCCCGATGACTTCGCGAGGTCGATCTGGCTGTTTGCGCCCGGATCGACGGCGTCAGGCGCCGACGCCGCCTTCCGCACGCTCGCCGTCGGCGGCAGGAGGTCGTGGCTCTGGGCCTATCGGCACGTGCCGGGATTCGCGCTCGTCACCGAGTGCCTCTACCGCTGGGTCTCCCGGCATCGCGTTCTCTGCCTGCACATCTCTCGCTGGCTTTTCGGCCGAGAACTCAAGCCTGCGCCGTTCCAACTGACCGCCGACATCGTCTACCGCGGCGTCATGGTCATGGCGATCTTCGCGTTCGCGTCGCTTTGGCTACAGGCCGACGCGCTGATCGGAGACAACGGCGTGCTGCCGGCACACGAGTTCCTCGACGCCGTCCGTGCGACGTTCGGTGCGGCGAGTTACTGGACCGTACCAACCGCGCTCTGGTTCGGCATGTCCGCCCACTGGGTATTCGGCTTCGGCGTCTTGTGCGCAGTCGTCGGGGTCGTGGGCAAGTTCAAGACCACCGCCGCCCTGGGGGCCTATGCCGCGTACCTGTCCATCCTCGGCGTCGGCCAGACGTTCACGGCCTACCAATGGGACACGTTCCTCGTGGAGTGCCTCTTCGCCGTGGCCATACTCGCACGCTCGCCCGTCGCGGGAATCTGGGTGCTGCGCCTCTTGGCGTTTCGGTTCATGTTCCTCTCCGGTGCGGTGAAACTGCTCTCCGGCGACCCGGTGTGGGCCGACCTGTTCGCGCTCGAGTACCACTTCGAGACGCAACCGCTGCCGACGTTGTTCGCCTGGTTCGCGCACCAGTTGCCTGCGCCCACGCTGACGTTCGCCGTAGCCGCGACCTTCGCCATCGAACTCGTGCTGCCGTTCTTCATCTTCGCACCGCGCAAGGTTCGCGCCCTCGCAGCCGTGAGCTTCGTGTTCCTCGAAGTTCTCATCCTCGTCACCGGCAACTACAACTTCTTCAACCTGTTGACGATCGTCGTGTGCATCGCGCTGCTGGACGACCGGTTCCTGCGGCGCAAACGTGTGGCCGCGCCCGGAACACCGAGGCACGGCGCGCGCTGGCTGGCGGGCTTGGTCATCGTCCTCGGCCTGTGTCAGACCACCGCCGCCTTCGTGCGCTTCCCCAATCCAGCGCAATGGGTGGATCCGCTTCGCGTGGTCAACCGCTACGGCCTGTTCGCCGTGATGACGACCGAACGACGGGAGTTGGTGATCGAGGGCTCGATGGATGGCGACGCCTGGCGCGAGTACGAGTTCCCCTTCAAGCCCGGCGATGTCGACCGGGTCCCCGGATGGGCAACGCCGCATCAGCCGCGACTGGACTGGCAGATGTGGTTCGCAGCACTCACGGTGCCGCAGCGGGCGCCTTGGATACACGACCTCGTATTCCGGCTGTTCCAGGCGGAACCCGCGGTACTCAAGTGGGTCGAGTCGCCGTTCGGCGAGGATCCGCCGAAGTACATCCGCATCATCTCCTACCGGTACCGGTTCACGCCCCCCGGCGCGGCCTATGGGCCGGACGTCGGACGCTGGTGGACACGCTCCGCCCCGACGCTATGGCTCGGTCCGCTCGCACGGCGCGTGCCAACCGTGACCCACGAGCCGCTGGTGCTCGATGAGTAAACGCGGGCACCGTGCTATGGTCAGGGCCGTCCGACGGAATGACTCGTATGGCGCGAAATCCAAGGGCAATGCGGCGACGTGAGTTCCTGCGGCTCGCCACCGGAACGGCGTCGTGCCTGCTCGCCCCACCGTCGCTACTCGGGGCCTTCGCGGCGGAGGACGAGGAATCACCCCGATCCAATGCGCTGCGGTACGCGCTATGGCATCGACTGGCGGACAACCAAAGGGCCAGCCTCCCGGCGTCGAGATTGCCGGATGTCGGCGCCCTCCAAGCGGCCGACGAGAATGGGATTCAACTGCCTGAGGGGTTTTCGTCCCGGGTGATCGCGACGGCTGGCTCGAGGCCGGTCGCCGGCAGTACCTACCGCTGGCACGGCTCCCCCGACGACGGCGACACGTTCGAGCACCCGGACGGCGGGTGGATCTACGTCAGCAACAGCGAACTGGACAGTGGTGCCGGCGGCGTCGGCGCATTGCGCTTCGATGGCGCCGGCGAGCTTGTCGATGCCTACTCGATCATGTCCGGCGGCCGGCGCAACTGCGCGGGCGGCCGGACACCATGGGGTACCTGGCTATCTTGCGAGGAAGTGTCGAACGGCCGGGTGTGGGAGTGCGACCCCTTGGGCAGAGAGGACGCACGGAACTATCCTGCGTTGGGGCGCTTCAACCACGAGGCTGCGGTGGTCGACCCCTTGACCGGCATGGTGTACCTCACGGAAGACGAAAGCGACGGTCGCTTCTATCGTTTCACGCCGGACGAGGTGGACAGCGATGGCCGGTCCAATCTTGATTCAGGCACTTTGGAAGTCGCAATCGTGGACGCCGACGACGCTGTGAGGTGGGCGGCGCTTTCGGATGCCGCAGGACGCAGCATATCCACCCGCCGTCAAGTCTCCGGCAGCACCGCCTTCAACCGTGGCGAGGGCATGGTCTACCACGACGGCACGGTCTACTTCACGACCACAGGCGACCACCGCGTGTACGGCTACAAGATCGCCGATCGGACCATGGAGATCATCTACGACCGCGCGACCGCAGATGTCCGCAGCCTTGGCAGCCCGGACAACATCGACGCCAGCCATGACGGGCACCTGCTCGTCGCCGAGGATGGCGACAATCTGGAAATCGTGGTCATCACCACCGAGCGTGACGTCCTGCCGCTGCTGCGGCTCACCGGGCAACCGAATTCGGAGATTACCGGGCCTGCGTTCAGCCCCGACATGTCGCGCTTGTACTTCAGTTCCCAGCGCGGCAGGTCGGGCGAGCTTAGCGACGGGCTGACCTACGAGGTCACCGGGCCGTTCCTCGAGAGCTGAGTCGACGAGGCCGCGGACCCGGGAAACCCGGCCCACCCGAATGCGGACGAGGACGTCCGCGTACCCCGCTAACCCCGGATGAAATCCCGGATCACCGTACCCGGACGGTCGCCCGTGTATTGGCCGTTCTCGATGACGACCTTGCCGGCGACCATCGTCGCGTCGTAGCCCTTGCTCTTGACCACGAGCCGGCCGCCGTTGTGCGGGAAGTCGCGGACGTACTCGGGATGGCAGGAGCGCAGTTCGCCGTAGTCGATGACGTTGATGTCGGCATGCCAGCCTTCGCGGATCTCGCCGCGCTCCTTCAAGCCGAGCACTTCGGCGGACTTTCCGGAGATCCGATGGACTGCCTCTTCCAGGGAGTAGACGCCGCGGTCGCGGGTCAACTCGCTCAAGAGGAATGTCGGCGAGTCGGCATCGGTGAACTGGCCGACATGGGCGCCAGCGTCACCGAGCATTGGCACGACGTGCGGTAGGCGCATGTAGTTCCACTGGTTCTGAAGTGCGCCGCCGAACGCCCAGAGGTTCCACAGTTCGCGGCCCTCGGACGCTATCAAGCGCTCGACGTAGACGTCCACCGGATCCTTGCCCGCGTCGTCTGCCAGTTTCTGCAGGTTCCTTTCGTTCTCGAGGTCGTAGTCGGGAAACTCGTCCGTGCCGAACGGGTGCAGGATGCGCGCTACCTGGCCGAAGCCGCCGGCCTCCTTGGCTTCGCTGACGAGCTTTTCGCGCGTCGCCGGATCCTTGAGTGCCGCCACGCGATCCTCGATGGTAGGCAGCGTCATCATCTCGCGCCATGCCGGCGTCCTCAGGAAGGCCTGCTGGGCGAGGCCGAAGAACGAACCGCTCGGCCGCGTGTGGCAGATGCCCGTGACGCGCTTGCCGTTCTCGTTGTTGCGTTCGAAAAACTCGGCCCAGCGCGAGACGCCGCCGTCACCGTCCGGGCCGGTGCCGCCTGAGAACAGCACTTGGCAACCGATCTCGGCGCCGGTCTCGAACATCTGCCGTTCGATGTCGTAGCGCGTGCGCATGTCCGGTGCGACCTGGAACATCCCGCCGCGGCCGCCCGCTTCCACCACTGCTTCCTGGATGGCGCGGGTTTCCCGCGGATCGGCCCACGTACCCGGGGTGAGTCGGCCGTCCGGGACGCGGTGGCCGAGGAAGCGGGACGTCGAGAAACCTGCCGCGCCGCCTTCGACGGATTCCTTGACCAACTCGACGATGCGCTTGAGTTCGCGCTCGTCGGCCTGGACGCCTTCGTCGCAGCTCTTGTCGCCCATGGCCTCGAAGCGGATCGCGGAGTGGCCGCACATGCCGACCACGTTCAGGGCGGGTTTGAGGGACTGCACGCAGTCGAGGTACTCGCCGAAGGTGGTCCAGTTCCAGGGCAGGCCGTCCATGATGGCGTTGGCCGCGATGTCCTCCACCGCCTCCATCAGTTCCGCGAGGTAGCGGCGGTTTTCTTCGCCGCAAGGCGCGAACGTCACGCCGCAGTTGCCGATCAGCGCCGTCGTGACACCATGGTAGGAACTCGGACGCATCTCGGGGTCCCAACCGATCTGGGCGTCGAGGTGCGTATGCAGATCAACGAACCCCGGGGTGACGATCTTGCCCGTCGCATCGATGGTCTTGCCGGCTTGGGCGCCGGCGAGATCGCCGACACGGGTGATCCGGCCATTGTCGAGGGCGACGTCGGCCCGCTTCGGGGCTGCGCCGGTGCCGTCGACGACGGTGCCGCCGGAAATCAAGAGGTCATGGGACTGAATCGGCATGGCTTCCTTCCTTCGGGTGGGTGCCTCACAATCGACCGACCTTACCACATGGGCCCACCATGACCACTGCGCCGCCAACGCCGCAATACAAGGATCAGGGTGGCCTCGAGACGATGGATCCCTCGGCGCTGCAACGTTGGGCGATCTCGATGTTCCTGCGACGCATGGCAAGCAGCGCCCGGGTGCGGAAGAAACGCGCCAAGGCCGAACGGCGCCGACGCAAGGCGGGGCGAGGGCACGTGATCGAGTACTTCCACCAGTTGGACGACGGCTACAGCCATCTCGCCGTCCAGCTTCTGCGCCCGCTCCTCGACACCTACGACGTGCAGATCGAATGCCACCTCGTGCCGAGTGGGCACAGCGAAGGCGCGCCGGAACCGGAACTGCTGCTCGCCCTTTCCCGCTACGACGCCGCCAAGATTGCACCCCACTTCGGACTGCGCTTCCCGGCCGATGCAGGCGTCCCTGGCGCACAACGATCCCGTAGCAAGGCTGAAGCCGTCTTGCTCGGCCTGGCACAGCGGATCCTCGCCGGGCTCGACAACGAGGACTTCCCCGACGTGGCACCGCTCGTTGGCGAGGCCTTGTGGGCCGCCTCGCCCGACGCCATGGCGGGACTGGCGCGGCGCTATCCGCCCGTTGATCCCGCCGTGGCCGATCAACGGATCGCGGCGGGCGATGCGCGGCGCGCGAGGCTCGGCCACTACTCCGGCGCGATGTTCCACTACGGCGGCGAGTGGTACTGGGGCGTGGACCGCATGTATCACCTCGAGGACCGGCTGCGCGACCTCGGTGCCCGCCGTGCCGACGGCGAGAATCTCGCGCCGCGACCAGCGGTCGAAGCCGGACCACGCAAGGACGACGAGTCGCTGACCCTTGAGATCTACCCGTCGGCACGCAGTCCGTACACGGCGGCCGTGTTCGATGCCGCCGTGGCCCTCGCACGGGACACCGGGGTGAAACTCATCGTGCGCCCGGTGCTGCCGATGGTGATGCGCGGCTTGTCCGTGCCGCGGCAAAAAGGCGTCTACATCTTCAGCGATTCAAGCCGCGAGGCGCGCGCGCTCGCCGCCGACAAGCCCTGGGGCAAGGTCTCTGACCCGATCGGCAACCCGGTGCGGCGGTGCTATTCGCTCTATTCCTGGGCGGAGTCCCAAGGTCGCGGCGTCGCGTTATTGAGCGCCTTCATGCAGGCGGCCTTTCGCGAGGGTGTCAACACCGGGAGCGATGCAGGCATGCGACAGGTCGTCGAAGCTGCGGGCCTTTCGTGGCTGGATGCCGAGCCGATCATCGACAACGCCGACTGGCAGGATGAGATCGAGGGCAACCGGGTCGCCATGTACGAGGTAGGCCTTTGGGGCGTGCCGAGCTTCCACCTGATCGGGAGAGACGGCGGGACCTTGCTCGCAGTCTGGGGCCAGGACCGGCTTTGGCTGGTGGGCCGGGAGATCCAGAAGGCGTTGGCGCGGGAATGACCCTTGGGCACGTCAACGGGTGAAGGCCGCGCGTTGCGGATCGCCGCGCTGTTCGGTGGCGTTGTCTGGTCCTGCTGTTGCGTCGCTGCCGACTCCACCGCGATCCTGGATGAGTTCCTGGCCGTGGCCCGGGAACTGCGTGACGGCGACTACCAACTCGCCGACGTCCACCTTGAGAAGGTCGAGCGCACACTGGCCGATCCCGGGCTGTCCCTGGTAGAGCAACTCGACGCCCGGCTGTCCCTGTCGCATCAGAAAATGATCCGCGGCGAAGCGGAGGAAGCCGCCAAGCAGATCGAGGTAATTCTCCGCCTGCTGCAACGAGCGATCGACAACGGCGCGGCGTGGGAGGCGCAGCTCAACTTCGTGTACAAGCGCCGTGGCATCGCCTACATGCACCTCGCCGAACAGGTCCGCTGCGGCGTCGAGCGCGGGCCGGAGAACTGCACCGTTGCGCCAGCGTGGAGCCGTCCGGAGCACCACGCCCAATACTACGGAACGGCGCTCGACAGTTTCCTCACGTACCTCAAGCACTATCCCCAGGACATCTCCGCGCGCTGGCTCGCCAACGTCAGCGCGAACGTGCTCAATCGCCACCCCGACGCCGTGCCGGAGGCCTTGCGGATCAGCCTGTTCTCAGGGCGCAGACAGCCGTCCCTGCCCGGTTTTCCGGACCTGGCACCGATACTTGGGATCGACGCGTACGATCAAGCCGGCGGTGTCATGGTGGAGGACTTCGACGGCGACGGCTTGCTGGACATCGCGACGTCCACGATGGACACCTTCGGGTCCCTACGCCTCTTCCAGAACGTAGGCGCCCGAGGTTTCACGGAGCGCACGGCGGGCTCTGGCTTGGACCAGCAACTCGGCGTACTCAACGTGGTGGGCGCCGACTATGACAATGACGGCGATGTGGACATCTATGCCTTGCGTGGCGCGTGGATGGAGCGTTACGGACGAATCCGCAACTCGCTGTTGCGCAACGACGGCAACGGGAACTTCGTCGACGTGACTCGCAGTTCCGGCGTGGAGGAATACCTACCCACACAGGCCGCCGTGTGGGGCGACTTCGACAACGACGGCCACGTCGACCTTTACGTGGGCAACGAGACGACCGCCGCGCTTTCGGCACCGTCAAGCCTTTTCAGCAACCGCGGCGACGGCACCTTCGTCGAAGTCGCGGCGGGCGCGGGCGTGACCAACGACCGCTTCGCCAAGGCCGTCGCGACCGGCGACTACGACAATGACGGCGACCTTGACCTCTACGTGTCGAACCGGGGCGTGAATCGCCTGTACCGCAACACGGGCGACGCCACGTTCGACGATGTCGCGGCACAAGCCGGCGTCACCGGACCGCATTTCAGTTTCGTGTCCTGGTTCTTCGACTACGACAACGACGGCTGGCTCGATCTCTTCGTCAACGGCTACGACGGCACGGTCCACGACGTAGCCCGTGACACGCTCGGTCTCGCCCATGGCGGGACGGTGCCCGCGCTGTATCGAAACAACGGCGATGGCACATTCACCGATGTCGCCGCGCAGTTGGGCTTGCAGCATGTCTACCTGGCCATGGGCGCGAACTTCGGGGATCTCAACGGCGACGGTTTTCTTGACATCTATCTCGGAACCGGCAAGCCGAGCTACGAGACCGCGGTGCCCAACGCCATGCTCCTCAACATCGAGGGCACAAGATTCGAGGACGTCAGCGTCGAGAGCGGCTTCGACCGACTGGAGAAGGGTCACGGCATCGCCTTCAACGACATCGACCACGATGGCGACACGGACGTCTACCACCAGTTGGGCGGCATGTTTCCCGGCGACCGGTCCGGCAATGCGCTGCAGATGAACCCCGGGGCGGGAGGCCGATTCATGAAGCTCCTGCTACACGGCACGCGCAGCAATCGCCTCGGGCTCGGCGTCCGCATCCAAGTTGACCTCGATACGCCCCATGGCCCACGCGTGATCCATCGCGCGGCTGGCATCGTCAGCGGATTCGGCGGATCCTCGGTCGCGCGCCAGGAGATCGGCCTCGGTGACGCAACCCGGATCAGGCGACTGTCGCTGTGGTGGCCTGCCTCGGACACGCGCAGCGAGTATCGCGACGTGCCGCTCGACGCGATGATCGCGATCACCGAGGGGGAGCCGGAGTTCGAGCGACTCGAGCACGAAGCCATCCATTTCAACGCCGCGCGCCCTGCCTCCTAACCACTCAATAGGAGGTCTTGTCAGAACAACGCTTCGCAGCCCGTCCCGCTGAGAATCCCGTCCACCGCCGCGCGGTCGGCCGCGTCAAGGCGCCCGTATTCCTGGCGCACCCATTGCAGACACTTGGCCTGGTACGGGAACGGTTGCTGTACCCACGCGTCTCCTTCGACCTCCGCCTGGACCTGTTCCGCGCCTGCGTCTACGGCTTTCGCGTTCGCAAGAAGCACCGGTACGTATGTCTTGCCGGCTTCGGCCAGCAAGGCGGTAAGCGTTTCAGGGACCTCGTCGCGGGCGATCCAGTCGTCGTCGGCCGGATCCAACCCGGACAGATCATCCACCGTCTGCACCCAGGCCAGAACGCGCGGGGCAACCTCCGCGGTCAGTTGGGACGGCGTCGGATCGAAAGTCGCGAGTTGGGTCAATTGCCCGTACAGGCCGAAGTCCGCCGCGCCCGGGCGCTGGCCGAACAGGAATGGACCGTTGTCGATGTGCGCATCGAGCAGGCCGAGAAGACGCCTATAGCTCGCCTCGATGACGGGCAGCGTCACCTCGTTGCTGCCGACCACGTACAACCGGCCGATCTGCCGGTCGCGGATGAATCGCGACCGCGGCGCGATCTCCTGCGCACTGGCGGTCAGGTCGCGCCATCGGGGCAGGATCTCCCCGGCAAGTTCGATGTCCGCCGGGTACTGCCAGCGGTAGTGGAACATCGCCTTGGTCAACCACTCGTCGGCGTAGTCCTCGAGCAGGTAGTCGATGAACGCCAACGCGGGATCGTGAGGGATCACGGACCGCCCAAGCACGTCCGCCTCCAGGCGGCGGATGATCGGCGTGGAATCCACGACCGCCTCCACGCCGTCGTCCGTTTCGAAATAGAAGGTCGGCAGGAGGTCGACCTTCGGGGACGGCAGGCTATCGACTTCGTCCTTCGTCCACAGGCCCACGAGGAACCGGTACGGGATGCGCCGGTAGCGCAGGACTGCGAGCATCTTGCGGGCATACGGCGAGCCGGGTGCGCCACGGATGGCAATGGGGTTCTCAAACACGGGGACGCGGTCTCCAATGGGCATTGACGAGGCCGACCACCGCGAGCAGCACGAGGAGCAGCAGCATGCGCAGGTCGGAAAGATAGATGTCGGGTTGCACCGGTACGGCGATGGTCTTGGCGAGCGCCGCCAGCTTGAAATCGTGCTCGCCGCTGAACGCGGGATCGGTTGCGATGGCCATAAGGTCGCGACGGCTCCGGTAGCGCACAACGCCTACGCTCGACCACGTCTCGGCGCCCTCGATCCCGGCGATATCCATGGCGTCGCCAACAATCGCACCGGACAACATCGGATGGCTCGCGCGCTTCAGCATCGCGGGCAGCATGTGCGCCATGTACCGGTCCATCGACGCGTCGGCGTCCGGCGACGACGCCTGTTCGAGCAGGTTCACCATCAGGAACTGATCGCCGTCGTCCTCGGCCATGAAGCGCCTGATCAGTTCCACGCGCTCCGGCGGCGTGCCGTCTTGCTCGAAGCGCGTCGTCAGATCCGCGATCTCGTCCGGCGTGAACGGCCCTGCGGTATTCGTGTACCAGAAGCAGAACGCCAGCCAGAGGAGGATGGGCGCAAGCCACAGCCACAAGCGGCCGCTACGGATCGAGGGCATGGTCGTCGGGACGTCCTTACGCCAATGCGTACAGTGTTCTTACGCAATATACCGTCGCGAACCCCACCAAGCACCACGTCGCTTACCGCCTGCGTCGTGCGTCTACCGGCCCTCCGCCGCCTCGGCAATGCGCGCCGCGAGTCCGGCCATGTCCAAGCGCCCATCGCGGTTCGTCTGCACGGCGACTGTCATCCCTGTACCCATGTCGTGCATAACGTGGGTGCGATAACCGGGCCAGAGACCACCGTGACTGAATCGGGCACCGTCGTCGTGCACGAATAGCCCGAAGCCGTAGCGCTCGCCCGGGTTCGCCGGATCACGCCAGCCGCCGTCTAGCATCGTCTTGAGGCTCGCGGGCTGGACCACATCGCCGGCGGCGAGCGACGCATTGAAGCGCACGAGCATGGCGGGCGTCGTGACAAGCCCACCGCCGGTCCATTCCGAGGACGGGTCGATCTTCATGGTGCCGTCGTCGCGCAGATTGCGGGCGCCGAACGTGTAGCCGGGCGTGATGCCGGGGAGGATCGAGCGATCCTGGGGCCGGATTCCGTCGAGGTCGAGCGGCTCGAGGATGCGCTCGGCCAGCAGGTCGTAGTAGCGACGACCGGTCGCAGCCTCGATCACGCGTCCAAGGACGAGGTAGCCGGCGTCCGTGTAGCGGAAGCCTTCGCCGACCGGGTACAGCGGTTTGCGCGTCGTCGCGAAGCCGATCAGTTCCTCCGGCTCGAACTGCACCGAACCGCGGCGCAGAACGCGCCAGACCGATCCCACGCGGTAGCCCATGGTCTGCGGGTAGTCGGAGAGGCCCGCCGAGTGGGAAAGCAGGTGGCGAAGGCGGATCTCGTCCGCGTTGGGGAGGTCGGTGTACCAGTCCGCGTCATCCAGCCAACGGGCAGCATGGTCGTCGAGGGACAGCAGCCCGTCTTCCACGAGCAGCATGGTGAGTGCCGCGGCGAAGGTCTTGCCGGTGCTGCCGCCCGGCATGCCGACCTCGTTGTCGAGTGGGATACTGGCCTCGACATCGGCTAGACCCGTGGCGGCCAACACGATCCGACCGTCGGGGTAGCGTACCGCCGCACGCAGTCCCGGCATCTTCATCGTTCCGCGAGCCTCTTCAAGGAGCGCCGTCAGGGCGGGCCCGTCCATACCGGACGCCGCCGGGCAGCAGGCAAGGGCCGCAACCGGGAGCAAGGAGCGCAAACGACTGTCCATGGGTGTACCTGATCTCGAGTCCACGTTCTTGAGAATCGCCGTCGCGCGGCGCAACCGCAATACATGTCG
This sequence comes from Candidatus Azotimanducaceae bacterium, assembly GCA_965203685.1. Taxonomy (GTDB): domain Bacteria; phylum Pseudomonadota; class Gammaproteobacteria; order Pseudomonadales; family Azotimanducaceae; genus VXYL01. The sequence goes on along the minus strand of OZ241908.1, from coordinate 234,834 downwards.
CCGAAGTAGCGTCAGCCGGTAGACCCGGTACCACCAACCGCTACCGTCCGGCATGCATGCTATTGTCGATGGCTTTGCATTGGTCGGACTTGAGGAATGCGACTTGACTACACGGCTCTCCAATGGATTTGCACGGTGGTAGCGGTCGGGATGGCCGGCACCCTCGTCGAAGCCGAGGAACGGGCGCAGAGACTGGCCGCAGAAGCGAACGAGCGGATCGAGGGCGCAGGCATCGTGATCCGGCGGGATGTCGTCTACGCGGACGTGCCCGGTGTCGATCCACGGCGCCTGAGCCTGGACCTCTACCTGCCGGGTGCGACCGCCGCCTCGGCTTCTCGCAGGCCGATCGTGCTTTACGTCCATGGCGGTGGCTGGATCGCCGGGAGCAAGGCCCAGTCCTTCCTGCAGCCGCTTGCCCTTGTCCCGCGAGGCTTCGTCTACGCCAGCGCCAACTACCGCCTGCGACCGGATGCCACGGTGGCGCAGATGGCGCAGAGCGTGGCCGACGCGGCCGGATGGCTTGCGAGCCACGCCGACGAGTTCGGCGGCGACCCGCACACCCTCTTCCTCGTGGGCCACTCGGCCGGTGCCCACCTCGTCTCCCTGCTCGGAACCAACGCCACGTTCCTGCAGAACGCCGGCGTCCACCCGGCCTCGGTGCGCGGCGTGGTTTCGCTCGACACCGCCGTCTACGACCTCCCGAAGTTACTCGCGACAAGTGATGCGGCCTTGCACCAGCAGGTATTCGGCGAGGAGCAGAACCCGGAAGCCGTCTCGCCGTGGCATCACGTTCAATACGGCGCACCGCACCCCGCCTTCCTGATCTTCTACTCGGAAGGCCGTCCCGCGGCGGCGACGCAGACGATTCCGTTTGCGGATAGGCTCAACGATGCTGGCCACGTCGCCACCGCGGTCGAAGCCATCGGCCGCAACCATGGCGAACTCAACAACATGCTCGGTACAAAGGGAGACCGCGCCACGGCACAGATCGTCCGGTTCCTGCTCCGCCGCGCTCAGGCCTCGGCGTACCGCGAAGCCACGCTCGACACCACGCTCGTCCCGAGCCCGCTGGAGTACAGCGTGCTGCGCCCTGGACCGGCGTCACTGGCTGACGATGCGAGCGACGGCGACCTGCCAATCCTGCTGTTCCTTCACGGCGGCGGCGGCGATCGGACCTTCCTCAAGCGGAGCCGCCACCTGTTCGAGCGGGCTTGGCGCGACGGCGTGCTGCCACCCATGGTCGTCGCCACGCCGTCCTCCACGGCGCTCAGCTACTACATGGACTTCCACGACGGCTCGGAGCAATGGACGACGCTCCTCGCGGGAGAGTTCCCGCGCAAGGTCGGGGAGCGGCATGGCGGCGACGCATCAAGCGTGGCAATCGCGGGCTACTCCATGGGCGGCGTCGGTGCGCTCCGGGTGTCGTTCAAGAACCCCGACGCATTCTTCGCGGTGGCCGGCATGGCGGCGGGCGTCGAGCCTGCTCTCGAGTTCGGCGATCTCCCACCTTGGTACGAAGGGTGGAAACGACCGCGCTTGGGGACTCGCTTCGGCACGCCCGTGGACCCGGCGTTCTGGGCGGCGAACAACCCGGCGAGCATCGCCGCCGCCGATCCCGGTCGGCTACGAGACAGTGGCCTCGCGATCCTCGTCGAGTGCGGTGCCGACGATCAGTTCCACAACGCCATCGGCAACGAGTTCCTGCACCGTGTCCTGACCGAGCAGCGCGTGCCCCACGAGTACCGCCTTGTGCTCGGCGAAGCACACGTCCCGGTCGCAGAGGAACGCCTGCTCTCGGCACTGGACTTCGTCGGCCGCGCCTTGCGTGGGCCCGGCGAAGCGAAGCGCGTCGCGCGCGCCCAAGCGGATGCGCAGCTCGCGCCGATGCAGGCAACGGGGCCACCTGACTAGGCGAGTCGCCTACCGGCGACTCGATCGAGAACGCTCCGCGTTCTCCCACCGGCGTTACCGAAACTTGACGCGCCACGGCGCCAACGCCTGAGGGGTTGGGGAAGGCCGGGAACGCCGACGAGACAACGATGACTTGAGGGAGGGGAGGGGAGGGAGTAATCGTCATCTCGCCGGCGTTGCACCGGGAGACAACGGCGCAACAACCTAAGTGGACGTCGGGAGACGGGGCTCCGTGCCCGCGGTCGCGACGGAGACGGGCTGTTTACCAGCCCTCCGCCAGCGTGCGGCGACGCCTTTATGTCGTGCTATCTCAACCATAGGGCGGCGCACTATACCCGCAGAAAAATGCGGTGCAAGCACTTTTTTCAATTTTTTTCGTGTGCGGCCGAAGTCCACCGCACATGGCCGTACGCAGGGCCGCAGACGGCCTAGGCGTGAGCGGTGGTCGCCTCCTCGTTGAGCGTCACCGACCCGGCGTCGCCATCGATGGTGATGGACTGTCCGTGCTTGATACGGACGGTGCCGTTCCCCACGCCAAGCACCGCCGGGATCCCATACTCGCGCGCCACGATGGACCCGTGCGCCAGGATGCTGCCCATGTCCGTCACGAGGCCCACGGCGTGGGAAAAGAGCTGCGTCCAAGCCGGCGTGGTGTTCGGGGCGACCAGGATCGAGCCGGGCTCCATCTTGTCGAAGTCGTTCGGCGACAGGATGACGCTGGCGGGTGCGGTCACGGTGCCCGAACTCACGGCAAAGCCGTTGAGCGCGTCGCCGGACTCGTCGTTCCGGACCTGGGTCTCCTTGAACCTGACGGCGGGGATTTTGCTGGCCTCCTCGGGGATCGTCCCAGGCGGGTGCAGGAGCTTGCGCGCTTCCCTCAGCGCCCGACGCTCGGCCGCGAGCTTGCCCAACTCGGGAACACCGGTCCCGGACTTGCGCGCCTCGATGCCCCTCTTGAGCTCTTCGGTCACCATGAAGAACGTATCTTCGGGGTCGAGGAACGTCCCCGCGTCGACCAGGCGCCGACCGAGTTCGAACGCCATCGGCCGCAACACGGACCAGGTGTAGCCGAAGTAGAACGACGTCTCTTCGCGGATGTTGTTGTACCGGCGTGCGAACCACAGGCGGTATCGGAACTGCCAGTAGGTGAGGCCGGCGAGCTTCTCTGAGACTTCCTCGAACTTGGAATCTCGGACGGCAGTAGCCCGAGCTTCCTGGTTCTTGGGATCGTAGTTCTCGTCCTGGACCATGGACTTCAGGGTTGCGAACGTCGCCGATGGGTCTTCGGCCTGGGTCGGCTCGATGAAGTCGAGGCTGTAGCCCTGGTGGCCGTAAACCTCGAAGTAATCCGCCAGCGCTTTGCGCACCGGGGCTGCTTCAGCGTGTTCCTGCAAAGCGCGTGACAGGAATGCAGCCGGCGTCGTGATGAACACGTAGGCCAGGTCTTCGCTTGCGCGGATGAGCTTCGCGATCTCGAACAGGATCGCATTCGCCTGTAAGGTCTTGGACTCGAAGCCGGTAAGGAACTGGCCGCTGATGTAGCGATCCTCCGGCAGGTTCTCGTGAAGGAAGCACTGCAACTGATCGTCGGTGGACTTGGCGATTCCGAAGGTGTGGCTGGTGTTGCTCGTCCAGTAGTAGCCTTCCGCGATGCCCATGTCGCGGATACCGGCGAGTAGTTCCTCGTCGGTGGCGGACTGCGGATCCACCTTGCGCCACTTTTCGGCCGTCCCGACCAACCGCGGCATGGCGTCTTCTTGCCAGGCGAGCCAGCGAGAGTCGTTGTCTCGCGTCTTGTTGTTGGCGACGTAGGTCGGGTTGTCCGAAGGCGGCAAGGTCAGGTCATGGGCCAGCTTGTCGCCTTCGTAGGCCTCGGCCACGGCATCGAACTCGGCCTGTTCTTCTGCGGACAGCTCCGAACGAAAGAGCGCCATGTCGTACTGCTCTTCCTCGGACTGATCCCCGCGACTTTCCCAAATCGCATCGATCATCCGCTTGTGAATAGCCTTCAACTCCTCCTCGGGACTGTTCGGATCGACGTGGTTGTCGGGGTGATCGGCCCGGCAATAGGCATACCCGTTGCACGTCATGAACAGCGGGCCGCCGCCGACCAGGAAGCTCGGCCGGCCCTTGCGCGGTGCCTCGAGCCCCTCCGTTAAGTAAAGCTCTTCGAACAGCGGGCAGATGGGATCCGGCATGTTCTCGACGATCTGGCGTCGGCACAGGATCTTGGCGGGCGGCGTGGGTTCCCAGGCCACCTCGATGGGCTGCACCGGCAGGTTGGTGACAGGGCGTGACTGCAGCAGGTGAAGATCCTCGCCGACGACGGCCCACTCGATGTCCTGGGGGACGCCCTCGTTGAGCAACTCGATGTCGATGGCAGTCCTCGACAACTGCCGCAGCATGTCGTCGGTCAACGAGGATAGGCCCCGACTGTCTTCGTCGACGTCGGCGAGCCGGGTGCCCTGGCTACCATCCGCGACGACTTGCTGCGCCTTCGGACCGATGATGGTGTCCTTGGCCTGCAACGTCTCTCTATCGACGATGTAGGTGTCCGGCGTTACCTGCCCGCTGACCACGGCTTCGCCAAGACCGAAGCTCGCATTGATGACGATCTCTGAGCGCTCCCCGGTCGCGGGGTTGGCTGTGAACAGGATCCCGGACACCTCGGAGGGAACCATGACTTGAACGACCACCGCCATCGCCACTGAGGCCTGGTCGATGCCGTTCTGATGCCGGTAGCTGATAGCTTGCGGCGTCCAAAGGGAAGCCCAGCAGTTGCGCACCGCCGCGATCACCTCGTCGGCACCCCTGACGTTCAGGTAGGTCTCCTGCTGGCCGGCGAAAGACAAGCCGGGCAGGTCTTCGGCATTGGCGGAGGAGCGCACGGCGACGGCCGCGCCGTCCAGCGGGCCATAGGCTTCACCGATCTCCGCGGTGATTTCCGCGGACGGATCGTGTTCGGCGAACAGGGCCTGTATGGCTTCGGAGGCCTGCTCGAAGGACACCCGACCATTTTCCACGGCGGGTATAGCGAGCGAGATGATCTCCCGGTGCATGTCGTTCGCCGCAACGAATGCACGGTAGGCGTCCGCTGTAACCACGAACCCGCCCGGAACGTTGAAGCCCGCGCTTGCCATTTTCGCGAGCGACTGTCCTTTTCCACCGACGATTTCGAGGCCGGCATGACGCGGCTCGGCGTTAAGGGCCGTGATGTACATGGCTCACTCGATGCTTAAAGGGAACGCTCGATCATAAGGAACCGCTCGGCGACCGATCAACGAACGGCGCAAGGAGCCCCCGCGAAGATCACCCGAAACTCAGGCCGGTCAGAAGACGTCCACGTCGATGTTGGCTTTTGCCAGCGCTTCCCGCTCGTCGGCTTGCCACGGGCGGTGCGCCGACCGAGCCCGCTTCCGCGTTGGCCCGGAGCACACAAGGATGTACGCCCGTCGAGGACTCTCCGTCGTGTTTGGGGCCGTGTAGTGCAAGGTTCGACTGTGGTGAAAGGTCACGCCACCCGGGGACAGAGGACAAGCAACCGCCTCGGCCGGATCAACGTCGTCCGTCACCAGCCCGTGAATCAACGGGTTGTCGTCGATGTGGCGATGCCAACGGACTTCCTCTTTGTGCGAGCCCGGAATGAACTGCATACAGCCGCTTTCGACGGTGGCTTCGTCCAAGGGCATCCAGACGCTTAAGCTCGTCAGGTGGACATCAGGATTCCAGTAGGCTTCGTCCTGGTGCCAGGGTGTTTCGGCGCCGTACTGCGCAGGCTTGAAGATCATGTGTCCGCCCGCGGTGACCTTTTCGTCGACCCCAAGCAGGCGCGTGCCGAGCTTGAGCGCGTTCCGGTAGTACTGGCTCTCGCGGAGTTCCGGGAACTGCAAATCCGGGCCAAGCACTTGCGGCAGCAATTCACGTCCCTTGTGCGCGCGTGGCGCTGCCAGGTCGTAATACAGACCCTCTTTCTCGCCGGCCCGTTCCGCGAATAGCTGATCGTAGATCCCCTTGAGCCACGCGAGCTCTTCGTCGGTCGTAATGCGTTCGATGCTCAAGAACCCGTTGTCACGGAAGGCAGCGATCTGCGCTTGTGTAACATCCACGTCAAATGTGGCTTTCGGTCTCACGCGGTTCCCTGGTGGGCGGACTCAATGCCGGAATTAGCATGTGCACAGGAGACCGGTCAAGGTTGGAGCCCCCTGCGCTTTGGTGGGCGGTCGTAGCGACGCTCGCTGGGTTTGCCGTGTCGGCCGGCGAACCCAAGCACGGCTTCTCCTACTTCGGCGACCTGAAGTATCCGAAGGACATGGCCCATTTCGACTACGCGAACCCCGCTGCACCGAAGGGGGGCGTGGCGCGCATGCCCATGATTGGCACGTTCAACAACCTGCATGCCTTCGTCGACAAAGGCATCCTCGCCGTGTACCTCGACCCCAGGTTGGGCGGACTGATCTACGACCCGCTCCTCGTCCAGTCGGAGGACGAATTGGCGTCCTACTACGGCAGCCTCGCTGAAACCGTGGAGGTCGCCGATGACTTGAGCTCCGTGGCCTACACGTTGCGCGACAACGCCTACTGGCACGACGGTACACCCGTTACCGTCGCCGATGTCCTGTGGACGTTCGACACGATCAAGGAGCGTGGCGGCGCGAGTTGGAAGAGCAGCTACAGCGACATCGTGAGTCTGGAACGGACGGGGCCCCGGTCGTTCCGGTTCCACTTCCGCAAGTCCGTCGAGAAGACACCGCATCTCGTCATCCAGACCGGGGGATTCACGCCGCTGCCGAAGCACTACTGGGCGGATCGGGATTTCGAGGCAACGACCCTCGAGCCACCACTCGGGAACGGTCCCTACCGGGTTGCGGATGTCGACCCGGGCCACAAGGTCGCCCTCGAGCGCGTGGACGACTACTGGGGCCGCGACCTCAACATCAACGTCGGGCATTTCAACTTCGACCGCGTCGAGGCGCTCTACTTTTTCGACACGAGCGTCATGCTGCAGGCGCTGCGAGCCGGCGTACTCGACTACTACCGGGACCAGGACGAGAGCGTCTTCGCAACCGCGTACGACTTCGACGCGTTCCACGAGGGCCTCTTCAAGAAGGAAACCTACACCATGGCCCAGTCGTACGGCATGCACTATGCCGTCGTCTTCAATACCCGCAAGCCGTTGTTCCAGGACATCCGCGTCCGGGAAGCCCTGACGCTCGCGTACAACTTCGAGTGGGCGAACCGGGTCTACTGGCACGACGGCATGGAACGGAACAACTCGTTTTTCATGCGCTCCGGCCTGCAGGCGACGGGTAGGCCGTCCGAGGCGGAGATCGAACTGCTCGCGCCCTATCGCGACCAACTGCCCACACGCGTGTTCACACATCCCGTGCCGCTGCCCCGGAACCCGGCGTACGGGCGCAACCGCGAAACGCTGCTCGAGGCGGACGGGCTGCTCCGGGAAGCGGGCTGGGTCGTCAAAGACTTCGAGCGCGTCCGGGAGGACACCGGCGAGCCGCTGCGCTTCGAGTTCGTGGTCGCCCGCGGCGACCTTGAACGCATGCTCGTGCCATTCGTCGACAATCTCAGGCGGCTCGGCATCCGCGCGCCGCTGCGCAAGATCGAGAACAACCTGATGGTCAACCGGCTGCGCAAGTACGACTACGACGTGACAGTTCGCAAGTTCTACACGTTCAGAATTCCATTCCCGGCGCGCATGCGCAGCCAGTTCACCTCACGCTACGCGGACATGCCGAACATGTTGAATTACGCCGGGATTGAGAACCCGGTCGTCGACGCCTTGGTCGAGAAGGTCGCCCAGGCGAGGACCGAAGCGGAGATGAACACGGCGGGGCGCGCCTTGGACCGCGTGCTGCTGTGGAACTTCTACATGATTCCCGACGGCCATCCGCGCGGCCGCCACCTGGTCTACTGGGACCGATTCGGGCACCCGCCGCTGGGGGTGCCGCACATGAACTGGACGGGCTTCCCAAGGCTCTGGTGGATCGACGAGGTCCGCAACGCCCGCGTCGATGCGGGAATCGCGGCGTTGAAGGACGGTTAGGGCTCGGCTTGAGGAGCGTCGTACGAGACCGAAACGCGGACGCGAACGGCACGCCGTTCGGGGACGTCCGCGCACCCACGAGAACGCTAGCGTGCGGGTTGTGAAAGCGGTTCGAGCCCTGTTCGGCTGGGTGGCCGGGTCGTACATCGCCCGCCGGGTTTTGCTCATCTTCCCGACCTTGATCGGCATCATGCTGATCAATTTCATCATCGTGCAGGTCGCGCCCGGCGGCCCCGTGGACCAGGCGATCGCCCGCATCACCGGCGAAAGCGTAGCCGTCACCCAGAGCATTGGCGGCGCCGGCGGTCCCGTCGATACGGATCCGGGCGCACGCAGCAGCTACGAGTTCTCCCGCGGCATCGACCCCGACCTCTTGGCGGAGATCGAACGGCAGTTCGGCTTCGACAAGCCCGCCCACGTCCGCTTCGTCAAGATGCTCGGCGACTACTTCACGTTCGACTTCGGGGAGAGCTTCTACCAGGACGTGCCCGTGGTCGACCTCGTGGTCGATCGGCTCCCGGTGTCGCTGTCGCTCGGCGGCGCAACGCTCTTGATCGTCTACCTGGTCTCGCTCCCCTTGGGGATCGGCAAGGCGGTTCGCGACGGCAGCCGCTTCGACGTCCTGACGAGCCTCGTGATTCTCGTCGGCTACGCGATTCCCGCGTTCGTGCTCGCCATGCTCTTGATCGTCCTGTTCTGCGGCGGCGAGTACTTCGACTGGTTCCCGCTGCGCGGACTGGTCTCGGAGAATCACGCAGAACTCGGCCTCGGCGGGCAGATCCTCGATCGGATCGAGCATCTCGCCATGCCGGTCACTGCCATGGCGGTCGGCAGCTTCGCGACGTTGACGCTGCTCGCCAAGAACTCGTTCCTCGACGAGATCAACAAGCAGTACGTGATGACCGCGCGGGCGAAGGGCTTGCGTCCGACGCGCGTCCTCTACGGCCACGTTTTCCGCAACGCGATGCTGATCATCATCAGCGGATTCCCCGCGGCGCTGCTGGGCATCCTGTTCACGGGCGCCGTCCTGATCGAGGTGATCTTCTCGTTGCACGGCATTGGCCTGCTCGGCTTCGAGGCGGTGCTGACACGGGATTACCCGATCGTGTTCGGCACGCTCTTCGTGTTCACGCTCCTAGGCCTCGTCGCGCAGTTGATCACCGACATCGTCTACACCCTGGTCGACCCCCGGATCGACTTCGAAAGCCGTACCACGTGAGCCCCGTCACCCGTCGCCGCTGGGCGAACTTCCGCCGCAACCGGCGCGGTTTCTACTCGCTGGTGCTGTTCGGCGCACTGTTCACGATCAGCCTGTTCGCGGAGTTCATCGCCAACGACAAGCCACTGGTCGTCGCCTACGAGGGACGATTGCATTTCCCAATCTTCACACGCTACGCCGAAGTGGAGTTCGGCGGCGTGTTCGAGGTCGAGGCCGACTACCGCGAGGCCGAGGTCAAGCAACTGATCGAGACATCCGGCGGTTGGATGCTCTGGCCCCCGATCCCGTTCAGCCACGACACCATCGACTACGACATCCCGGGACCGACACCCTACCCGCCTTCACCCGAGCACCTCCTAGGCACGGACAACTACGGCAAGGACGTGCTGGCCGCGCTCCTCTACGGCACACGGCTGTCGTTCCTATTCGCGATCGTGCTGACGCTGGCAAGCTCCATCATCGGCGTGCTCGTCGGTGGCCTGCAGGGCTACTTTGGCGGCAAGACCGACCTTTTCGGCCAACGCCTGGTGGAGATCTGGGCCGGGCTGCCCATGCTCTTCATCCTCATCATCCTGGCGAGCGTGGTCGAGTCCAACGTGTTCTGGCTGCTCGGCATCTTGGTGGCGTTCAGTTGGATGTCGCTGGTGGGCGTGGTGCGCGCGGAGTTCCTGCGGGCACGGAGCCTGCCTTTCGTCACCGCCGCACGCGCCTTGGGGGTCAGCAACGCCGCCATCATGGTCCGCCATGTCCTGCCGAACGCCATGGTCGCGACGATCACGTTCCTACCGTTCATCCTGACGGGATCGATCACGTTGCTGACGTCGCTGGACTTCCTCGGCTTCGGCCTGCCAACGGGCTCGCCGTCCCTCGGCCGGCTCTTGGCCCAGGGCCGCACCAACATTCACGCGCCGTGGCTCGGGCTGACTACCTTCTTCACGCTGGCCGTGATGCTGACTCTGCTGATCTTCACCGGCGAGGCAGTCCGGGATGCCTTCGACCCGCGCAAGGAGACTTGAAGCCGATCGGTGCCTCGGTATCCAGTCGCCGTTCGTTTAGCCGCCGAGCAATGCCTCGAGGCGCTTGCCGGCATCCGCGGCCGAGCCGCCCGGCATCTGCACCATCTGCAGTTCAGCGCCGGCAGCCGACCGTTCGGCAAGCTGCTCCGCGACCGACTCCATGGGCCCGATGACTTGGATCTCGCGCACCATGTCCGTGGAGATGGCCGCCATGGCACCGTCCCGGTCGCGGGCACGCCAGGCCTCCCTGGACGCGGCGACTTCTGGCTCGAAGCCGTTGTCGGCAAGCATGTTCCAGTAGAAGTCACCCATGCGGTTGATGTAGTGGAAGAGCGGCTGCCGCGCGCCCTGCCAATGCGCGTCGTCGTTGTTGCCGTCGAGGACATAGACGTTGGTGAACGGTGCGATGGTCACCGAGTCGGCCGGGCGACCGGCTGCCGTGGACGCGTCGCCCAAGGCCTGGCGCAGCGACGCGAAACGGCCCTTCGGCCAGTGGATGGGGAAGATGCCGTCGGCAATCTCGCCGGTCTGGACGATGGACTTCGGCGTGATGGCGGCGATGTAGATCGGCACGTGGTCGCGCGGACGGTCGTAGTCCAAGCGGAACCCGCGCTGCAGCGAGAAGAGCTCGCCTTCGTATTCCAAGCGCTCGCCCTTGATGAGCGTATTGATGATCTCGACGTATTCACGGATGCGCCGCAACGGCTTCTTGAACGGCACGCCGTGGAAGTGCTCGATGACCCGATGGCCGGAGGACCCCAAGCCGCACACCATGCGACCGCCGGAGATCGTCTCCAGGGCAGCGAACTCCTGGGCGATCGCCCCGGGCGAGCGCGAGTAGACGTTGAGGATGGAGGTGCCGATCTGGATCTTTTCGGTGTGCGCCGCCAAGAGCGTCATCCACGGTACCGTGGACGGACCCCAAGCCTCGCCGGTGGCAACCAGTTCGTAGCCCAACGATTCGGCGATGCGAACCTTCTCCACGGACTCGCGCCAATCGGCGCCCGCCCCCGCCAGAACTCCAAGCCTCATCAGATCATCCCGTTAGTCGTAAAGCGGGCTACTCTGATTCAACGCGGTGGCGTTCGCAAGCACGTCGCGCTCGAACCAACCCTCCTCAGTCCGAAGCGACGTCGAACGAGACGATGCTGCGTCGCTCGCGGCTGAACTCGACGCCCACGAGGTGGATCTGCTCGTCCGAGCCCCGGTACTTGGCCGCGTAGTCCCGGTCCTTGAGCTGCGCCAGGGCCGCCCCCTCGCCGGACGACTCCAGCACCTTGAACTCGAACAGGTACAGCCGTCCTCCGATGCGCACCGCCATGTCCAGCCGGCCCCGGCTCGAGCTGTCCTCCACGGTTATGTCGAGGCCCAGCGCGGCGAAGCAGGAATAGACCACCGACCCGTAGTAGCCTTCATAGGCCGCGATGTCGTTCCGGACGTGCCACTCGTAGGGGATGCCCGCGAACAGCGCCTCGAACAGGGTCCTGAGTCCGTCGAAGTCGCCGGCCTCGAGCAGGTCGTAGAGGCGGAAGCGGCGCTCGGACTGCACCCCCGGCGCCTTGGCGAGATGGTCTAGCAGACTCTCGTTGAGGCTCTGGCGCACCTCCTGGTTGGGGTAGCCGAGCCGGTAGCGGGTTGCGCCGCCGCGCCGCTCGCGACCGGTGATCGTCAGGTAGCCCGACTGGAACAGCAGCGCCTGCGGTGCGATCCGGTCCACGTCGAAGGTCGACAGGAGCGACGCGCTCGCGACCATGCCGTCCAAGTCCACGGAGCGGACGCCCCGCGCGGCGAGCGTCTCGATCAGGAACGTCGGCGTCGCCGTCTCGAACCAGTAGGCTTCGAACTCCCGGTTGCGGAACAGCAGCAGGATGTCGAACGGGTTGTAGACCGCTTGCTCCCCGAGCCACCTGTAGCCGTTGTACCACCGGTGGATCGCCGCCCGGTCCAGGCCGTCGAGCTCCGGCGCGAACACCGAGTCGAGATCTTGCTCGGTGTAGCCGCAGACCGTCCCGTAGGTCGGATCCAAGGTGATGTCGACGAGGTTGTTGAGGCCGGAGAACAGGTTGACGCTCGAGGACTTGCTCACGCCGGTGACGAAGGCGAAGCGCACGTGCGCGTCGCAGTCCTTGACCACCCCGTACAGTCCGCGCAGGAAGTCGCGGTTGGCGCACGCGGTCTCCGGCGTGCCGAGCGCGTCCAGGATCGGCTTGTCGTATTCGTCGATCAGCACGACTACGCGCTGCCCGCTGCCGTGGTGCAGTTGGCGAAGGAGGTCGGCGAGACGTCCAGGAGCGCTGTCATGGCGGGTTTCGACCCCGGCTTCGTCGGCCAAGGCTCCTAGCTGCGCGAGGGCGCTGGTCGCAACATCCTTGGGCGAACTGTACGGGCCGCCTCCGAAGCTCAGCCGCACCACCGGGTGGCGTACGGACCAGTCCCAGCAATCGTGGATCGCAAGCCCGCGGAACAGCGGCTCGCTGCCTTCGAACAGCTCCTTAAGGGTGTCAAGGAGCAGACTCTTGCCGAACCGCCGGGGCCGGGACAGGAAGTAGTGCGTGCCGTCCTTCACGAGCCGCCGCACGTCGGGCGTCTTGTCGACGTAGTAGTAGCCTTCCTCCCGGATCGTACGGAAGGTCTGGATGCCGATGGGCAGCCTGAGCCGGGTCATCGCGGGCACCGTCGCGACTCGCTCCCGTCTTTGTCAACCGCCGCCATCGGCCCTGCGTCGCCGTCGACGGCGCAAACTGCGCCGACTGGAGTCCGCTATGCGAGAGCCAATGATGTCCGGGGAGCCGCGGGCTTGAGGGGAAGTATCGGCAGCCGTTTCAACTGCTGCGTTCTGGGATCGACCACCATTCCCGCCGACTCCAAGGCCGTGACACCGAGCAGCGGTTCGACATCGCCCTCGCCAAACACCACAACGTCCGCGCCAAACTCACCCAGGAAATCGAGCCGCGCGATGGCGATGTCGAGGGTGATTCGTGTCCCGTCGGCCATCTCGAAGGTTCTTTGTCGGTCCGGCCTGATGCCGATTGCCTCGAGATGCCGCCGCGGCACCAGCGTGTGGAAAGCGCCCGTATCAACGAGAAAGCGTCCCGCCCAACTCCGCGCCGGTTCCTGCGTATTGGTCACCGTCACGTCTACGTGTGTCATGCCCATTGGTCTCTTCGTCCCTTGCACCGATGACTATACCGCGCCGGAATCGTCTCTAGTGCCGTCAATTGCGAATCGACCAAGCTAGCCCCCTGTCCGCAGGAAACAAAGAGCAAAACGCCCAGAGTTTTTGTAAGTTTTTCGCCCGACGTCCCGTTGCCGTGCCATCGGTAGGTCGGAGCCGCCGCTAGAAGACCGCCAACGGATTGAGCGGTGACCCGGTTCCGCCCACGACGCGGAGCGGCGCGCCCACGAACATGAACTCCCAGCGGTCGCGGCTCTTCGCTGCCGCCGCGACATCGTCTAGGTTCAGGTTGTCGAGGATGCGCATGCCCATACCCACCAGCACCAGTTCGTGCAGCGGGTTGGCGAGGCCCTCGACGCCGGACGGCATCACGTCGCTGACGCCGTCGCAGCCGATCAAGGCGACGTCGCGCTCCTTCAGCCAGAGGGCCACCGACGCGTGCATCCCGGCCGCGGCCATGACGAAGTTCCACACGCCCTTTTCCTTGACGCGCACCCAGCGTCCCGTGCGCACGAGGAGAACATCGCCACTGCCAACGGTGATGCCCGTCTTTTCCTCCCAGGCATTGAAGTCGTCAACGGTGATGGCGGTGCCGGGTTCCAGGTAGTCGACGCCCTTGAGCCACGCCATGTCCACCAGGACGCCGCGCGTGATGATGCCGTCCTTGAGGTTGTGGATGCCGAGCTTGGTCGCGCCGGTCGGCTCGATGGTGTCGAAGCCGTAGCCGTTGTACAGCTTGCCCTTGTGGGCGAAGTGCGGCAGGCCGTCGATGTGCGAGTGCGCGAAGCCGTGGTATTGGACGCTGTAGGCATCGCCCGCAACCTGGTGGCCACCGAATTCTCCCGTGGTGACGACGTGCTGGAACGGGTTGGCGTTGAATTCGTCCTGCACGGTGTTGAGGTCATGGGCCATCGACACCGTAACGCCCTCCCGAACCAGTCCGGCTGCCGCTTTGCTCTTCTCGGGAGTGACCAGATTGAGCGTGCCGAGTTCGTCGTCCTCGCCCCAGCGGCCCCAGTTGGAGACCTCCGCCATCCAACTCTCGAACTGCGCGGCCGAGACCTCGCCGAGACCTTCTTCGGCCTCTTCCGCAGCGCAACCCGTAGCGACGGCGGCGAGCACGATGACTGTGATTTGACGGACGTTCATGACCCCTCCCGATCCGATTGCCGTCCGAAAAGACTGCGACCAAACGCGCCGCGATGTAAAGCGCGCTTATCTTGCTATGCTCGACCGCCATGGCCGACGCGAACCCCCGGAACCGGCTCGTCCCGTTCTCCAGCAAGCTGGCCTTCGGCGTCGGGCAATTCGCCGAGGGGCTCAAGAACACCGGCTTCGGGTTCTTCATCCTCTTCTACTACAACCAGGTGCTCGAGCTCCCGGGCACGCTCGCGGGACTTGCGCTCTTCATCGCGCTGATGTTCGACGCCGTCACGGACCCGTTGGCCGGCTCCCTGTCCGACAACACGAAGTCGCGACTCGGCCGACGTCATCCGTTCATGTACGCCTCGGCGTTGCCTTTGGCGTTGGCTTTCATTGGGCTCTTCTCGCCGCCCGCAGGCTTGGGCGAGTGGGGCCTGTTCGCATGGCTCACCGTTTTCGCGATCCTGACGCGCGGTGCGATGACGCTCTACCACGTCCCGCACCTCGCTCTCGGCGCGGAGCTCACGGAACACTTCGACGAGCGGACGCGCATCGTCGCCTACCGGCAATTCTTCGGCACGCTCGGCGCCGCCGGCGTTTATGCCATCGGCCTCGGGTACTTCTTCGCCGACGACCGCGGCGGACGCCTCGTCGTCGACAACTACACGCCGTTCGCCCTGACCTTGGGTGTGCTGATGCTGATCACCATCTGGTATTCGGCGTTCGGCACACAGAAGGAGGTGCCTTATCTTTCCGAGCCCGCAGAGAAGCCGAAGCGCAACCCGCTCACGCAGATGTTCCTCGACCTGCGCGAAGGCTTCACCAACCGCTCGTTCCGGTGGCTGTTCTCGGGCGTGCTGATCGTTTTCATCATGGCGGGCGTAAACGGCGCCCTCGACCTCTACATGTTCCAGTACTTCTGGGAGTTGACGAGCGGGGAGATGTTCGCCCTGCTGATGGCGTCCATCGCAGGGCTGATCCTGGGCGTCTTCATCACCACGCCGCTACTGCGCCGGACGAGCAAGATCTTCGGCGTGATCCTCGGCACGGCGGCGTGGGCGGTCTGCCAAGTCATCCCCGTGGTCCTGCGTCTGAACGAGACGTTCCCCGACAACGGTACGAGCACGTTGTTCTACACATTGCTCGGATTCCGCTTCATCCAGGGTTTGATCCTGCAACAGGCGTTCATCGCCTTCGGCTCGATGATGGCGGACGTGGCGGACGAGCACGAGCTAGAGTCGGGCGCGCGCCAGGAAGGCATCTTCTTCGGCGCCATCGCGTTCTCGAGCAAGGCCACGGCGGGTTTCGGCAACTTCATCGGCGGCATCGGACTCGACATCATCTCCTGGCCGCGTGGTACGGACATCCAGACGGCGGCGGACGTTCCTCCGGAGACCCTGTTCAATCTCGGCCTGCTCTACGGTCCGATCGTCGCCGGGTTCTCGGTGATTGCCCTTTGGTGCTATACGCGCTACGACCTGACCAAGGAGCGGCACGCCGAGGTCCTCGAGAAGCTCCACGCGCGGCGTCGTGCTACCGATGGCGCCAATCCGGGCTGACGGACTGCCCGCCGTGCTAGGCCGTTCCGGCTGGCGTAGGTTCGAGGCCGAGGGCAAGGTCCGGATCGGTCGACTCGACGCGGGGACACTCTCCCGACTGCGTGAGGGTCTCGACGACATCATGCTCGGCCGTGCGGAGGCCCCCTACGACCGACTGCTCATGCAGCTTGACTCGTCGAGCGGTAACTACGGCGACCTCGGACGCCAGACCAAGGGCTTCAAGGGCGCCACGCTGAACTATCGGAAGATCCAGGACCTGGAACTCGTCGCCACCTTCCGGAGCTACTTGGAGGGCCCGTCGTTCCGGGGCATCTGCCGGCACGTCTATGGCGACATCCCCGTCGCCTGCTTCCGTGCGATGGCCATGATCAAGCCGGCAGGCGCGGGGACCAAGCTGCCCTGGCACCAGGATCGTTGGCGAGCGCTGGATCGAGACCCGTTAGTGACGATCTGGACGTCGCTCGACGACGCCAACACTAGGAGCGGCGGCCTGGAAGTAATCCCCGGGAGCCATCGGCGAGGCGTCGTCAATCCAACGCATGCAAGCGCATTCCTGGACGACCAACAGCAAGCGCAATGCGACGGTGAACCCGGCCGTACGGAACTCGACATCCCCGCTGGCGAGGTCTGGTTGCTCCACAACTGGCTGCTGCATCGCTCGGGCGTGAACGAGACGGACAAGCCGCGACGCGCGTTTAGCGTCTGCTACATGGACGCCCGTACGGTGGACCGAAACGGTCACCGGTACACGCCGCTCTGGGACTGAGCGATCAGTGCGCGGGGCTAGCCAGTGTCCCTTGACGCCAAGGCCCGGTAGCCGAGCAGCAACCCAACGGCGCCGATCACCGAAAGGAACAGGCTGCGTAGATCGAACCCGTCCACCGAACCCATCCCCAAGGCCGTACCGATGAAGCCGCCGAGAAACGCGCCGATGATGCCGATGACCATGGTCACCAAGATGCCCCTGGGGCCTTTCCCCGGCATCACCCATCGCGCGATGGCACCGGCGATCAATCCGAGCACGACCCAACTGAGAATACCCACGTCGCTCCTCCGCACATCCGGCTGTCCGTAATGTACCGCAGTTCCGGCGACGGGCAACTCAGCCAGACAGATCGATCACCTCGGTCGCCACGCGTTCGACAAATGCGGCGTCGTGCTCGACGAACACAACCGCGGGTTCGTCACCGAGGAGCACCTCCTCGATCTGTTCGCGCGCGTCGATGTCGATGAAGTTCAGCGGCTCGTCCCAGAGCAGGAGGTCGGCGCTCGCGAGGAACGACCGCGCCAGATCGATCTTCTTCCGCTGTCCGTGGCTCAAATCCTCGATGCGTCCGTCCAGCACGCCACCGCGCACCCCGAGAACGGCCATGACCTGACGAAACCGGGATTCGTCGATGCCGACATCCTGAAGGTGGTCACGGAGCAGCCCCGCGCTCCACTGGGGATGCTGGAACGTCCTCGCTACGGTGACGTGGCCAGGCTTAAGTAGCGTCCCGGTGTGCCGGTACGGCGCCCGTTCGATCTGGTCGAGCAGGCTAGTCTTGCCGCAGCCGTTGGGTCCGACGACGGCGATCCGGTCGCCCGGCGCAACGGTGAAGGACACCTTGTCGAACACCGCGTTGTCGCCACGCCAAAGGCCGAAGTCGTTCGCAACGACCAGTGGCCCGACCTTCCGAGGGGAGTCCGGCAGGGCCAGGCGCCTGTCCTTCTCCACGTCCACAAGCGTGAGGCGTCGTTCTTCCGCTGCATTCTCCGCGCGCCGTTCGGCGCTGACGGCTTTCCTCATCTGCCGCTTGGCGCGAGCCGAGATGAAGCCCTTGTCGACGTGTGCTCCTTTCTCGCTCTCGCGCTTCAGCGCACCAGCGCGGCGGTCTGTCGCCACCTGCCCGAGCCTGGCGATTTCCTGCTTCAACGCGGCGTTCTCCGCCCGCTGCCTTGCCAGTCGCTGCCGGAAGCGCTCGCGCCACGCCGAGAACGACGTGCGCTCGACTTCCACAGTGTCGCGGTTCAGCGCCACGACGTGATCGCAGCAGGCATCGAGAAAAGCCCGATCGTGGGAGACCAGGAGAAAGCCGGCCTTGGCGCGCAGGTAGTCCGCCAGGAAACGCCGCCCGTCCCGATCCAAGTGATTCGTCGGCTCGTCGATCAGCGCGAACGTGCTTGCGTCGGGACCACTCGAACCGCCTGGCACGAACAAGCTCGCCAGGAGACACCGCGTCTGTTCGCCGCCGGAGAGACTCGAGAACGGCCGCTCCCAGTACGTCTCGCCGATCCCGAGAGCTGCGAGTTCCGCTTCGATGCCCGCCTCGACTGCATAGCCGCCAGCCTCCTGGTAGGCATCGAGGATCTCGCCGTACTTGGCAAGCGCGTCTTCGCTGCCATCGGCGAGCAGGTCGTCCATCTCGACCTCCCATCGGCGGAATGGACCGATGGCATCCTTAACCACGTTGCGGACAGCCTCGTCGGGATCGACCACCGTCCGTGGGAAGTACGCCGTTGGCTGGCTTCGCTCGATGGCACCCCGGTCGGGCTCGAGTTCGCCTTGGATCAGGCGAAGAAGCGTCGTCTTGCCGCGACCGTTGCGGCCCACCAGGGCCGACCGCCACTGGGTGTCGATGACGAGATCGAGGTCTTCAAAGATGTCGCCTTCGGCACCCGGGTAGCCGAAGGCCAGGTGCCGGCAGATGATCGTGGACATAGGCGACGCAACCGCGCTACAGGTTCTCGCGGTAGTCCCGTTCGATCGCCTGATCCACGGCGGCGGCGGTCTCGGCAGGTGCGTTCTTGCGTCTCGCGTACATCTTGCCGAACGAGACCTTGTGCGGCTCGCCCCAGGCGTTCGGCTGCCAGAGTCGCGAGCGCAGGAACGCCTTGGCGCAGTGGAAGAAAACCTCCTCGACCTCGACGCGGATCACCAGCACGGCGGGGCGGCCGCGGGCGGCGAGCCGTTCAACCAGGCTGCCGTCGGCGGTGAGCGTTGCGCGGCCGTTGACGCGGACCGTCTCGGACGTCCCCGGGATCATGAACAGCACGCCGACGTGGGGGTTGACGAGGATGTTGCGGTGCCCATAGGCGAGGCGGTTGCCGAGCCGGTCTGGGATCAGCAGCGTTCGGTCGTCCTCGACCGCCACGAATCCTGGCGCGTCACCCTTGGGCGAGGCATCCAGGCGACCCGCCCCGTCCGCCGTCGATAGGACGAGAAACGGGGAACGCGCAATGAAGTCGACGGCAAAGTCATTGAGCCGCGCTTCCACCTTCTCACTGAGTCCCGGAATCTCCTCGCCGATCACGGCGCGCAACTCTTGCTCGGTCTTGATCGTTTCCATGCAGTTCCCCTTGCCCTCGCGGTGTTTTGCGTGACTGCCGTTTGGCTTTGCACGCGAGAGTTCGCGTAAGCGAACTCTAACGCGACCGCGAAGCGGTCGCGCCTTGACAAAGCATTCAAACGCATTTGAGAATCATTTGCATTAATTTTCCTCTTGGATAGCGAATGGGCGCGTCAGCACGTCTCACGCCCACGGGCGAGCATGAACGTTGCGCTGCTGCAAGCCGGCGCCGGGGCGAAGCCACCGCCGGGACGTTGGGCCACTTCGACATCGGGGTGTTCATCGAAGGTTTTGCGCCGTTCCCGCAGCTCGCACTCGAGTCGATCGCGCCGCGGCTCTACGCGTTCAATCTCGAGACATGGCAACGGTTCAGCGAAACCGGCGAAGGGCTGCACCCGCGGATTCTGCCCATCCGTCGCGACCGGCCACCCAAGGGCGGCTCGTTCGCGGTGTTTTTCAGCCTTCCCGTCCCCGGCCAGTCTCCCCTGCAGTTGCGCTATGACCTGGCGGATTACGAGTCGCTCTGCGACTTCGACTCCTCATTCGTCGCGATGCGCGACCGCCCCTTGGATTTCGCGGCCAACCAAGATCCGACCTTCCGGGTGATCGTGTGCACACACGGCAAGGTGGACCCGTGCTGTGCGGTGGACGGCAACGCCGTGTATCGGCACCTGCGCGGCCGAGGCGACATCGAGATGTGGCACGGGGCGCACTTCGGAGGCTGCCGGTTCGCCGCCAACGTCTGGTGCCTGCCGAGTGGCAATTGCTACGGGCACGTGTCGCCGGAGAACGTCGATGCCCTCGTCGACGCCGAACGCAACGGGCGCGTCTACGAGCACGGGTTTCGTGGCCGCATCGGCCAGAACGGCCCCACCGCTGCTGCCGAAGCCTTCGCCAGGCGTCACTACGACATCTGGGCGGCAGATGCGCTGTCAGTAGAGTGCGAACTCGACCGCCTGGATAGCTGTGCCGTGAGTGTTCGCACGGAGGCCGCGATCCACAAACACCGGCTGTCGTTCGCACCGGACCCCGCGAAATACCTCATGACCTGCCGCGCCGTCGAGCCCACCTCGCCGATGCGGCTGCGGTTCGACGCCGCGTAGCCACTTACGAGTGGTCAGGACCAACCGGTGAACGTGCGTCTAACGGGAGAACGCGCCTTCGGCGGCATCCTCGCCGGGCAGATGGTGTCCACCGTCGGCTCGGCCATGACACGCTTCGGCCTGGTGATCTGGACGCTCGCGGAAACCGGCGACACGACCGCCTACAGCCTGCTGCTCCTAGCCTCCTTCCTGCCTCTCGGGCTCGGCGCGCTGGTTGCCGGGCCGCTCGTCGACCGCTTGGACCGGCGCCAGGTCATGATCGTCGCGAACATGGTGGCCAGCCTCAGCACGTTGGCCATCGCCGCGCTCTATGTGTTCGACAGCCTGTCGACGTGGCACTTGTACGTTGCCCTCTTCGTCAACGGCGTCGCGAACGCATTCGTGCTGCCGGCCTTCGATGCCAGTGTCCCCCTGCTGGTGCGCAAGGAACAGCTTGGCCGCGCCGCTGGCCTGTCGCAGATGATCGCCGGGCTGGAGATGATCCTCGGCCCCGCCCTGGCCGGCGTCGTTCTAGGCGCCATTGGACTCGGGGCGATCTTCATCATCGACTTCGTCACCTTCGGCGCAAGCATCGCCGCCTTGCTGCTGGCGGTCATTCCGCGACCGCCGCGGGAATCCGACGAAGAACCCTCAGGGAGTATCGCCGGCGACTTCGCCGCCGGCTGGCGCTCTTGAACGAACGCCCGCCGTTGCGGCTGCTGCTTGGCTTGGTCACCACGTCGATGCTGCTCATGCCCGGGTTCGGGTTCGCCTTGTGCACACCGCTGGTCTTGAGTTTCGCGGACGAGCAGGCGGCGGGGATGGTCCTCGCGAGCTTCGGATTCGGCGCGCTTGCCTCGGGAGTCCTCCTAGCGGCCTGGGGCGGACCGCAACGCCGCATGCACGGCGTGCTGGTGGCCCTCGTCGGCGCCGCCCTCGCCATGGTGCTGATCGGCCTGCGCGAGAGCGTGATTGTCACGGCCATCGGCGTGGCCGCCATCGGCATGTCGTTCACGACCATGATGGCGCTGTCGCGGGTGATCTGGCAGGTCAAGGTGGCACCGAGCTTCCTCGGGCGCGTCTTTTCGCTGCGCATCGTCTTCGGCGTCGGCGCCCAGTGCCTCGGCCTGATGTTGGCCGCCCCTCTTGCACAGGGCGTCTTCGAGCCGTTGATGGCGAGCGGCGGCGCCTTGGCGAGTAGCGTCGGGAGCATCCTCGGTGTCGGTCCCGGGAGAGGAATGGGCCTGATGTACGGCGTCGTCGCCGTCGCCGCGCTAGCGCTGGCCGCGGCGTCCTGGCTCGTAACAGGCCTGCGTCGGATCGAAGACATCCTCCCCGACACGGTTCCCTCGGCGTCAGACCTCGCCGCCCAAGACGGGCAATGACCCTGGCGGCTCCCTGGCCGACGGTACTCAACCCGACCGTTCGCACGGCCGCGGGCTTCGTGGTGATGGGGGCCGACATTCCGTTTGAGGCGCGGGGGCAGGTTCCTTGGGGGCTAGCCGAAGGCGCGGAGTGGTATAGTAGGGGTCCGGATCGAGGGTTGGGCGTGAACAGCGCGAGCAGGGCGCGTGTGCGCAAGATCCACCTAGTGACCTTGATGGGGTTTGCTGCAATTGTGGCTTCGCCCGTGGTTGCCGATCCCGTGATTGAGGTGACTCGCGAGACGGGTCGGACCTTTCAGCTTACGCTGGAAGTCGACGAAGCACTGGACGTCGGCGAGGGCCAGCGCTTGCTGTTCCCGACGGCCGTCCGGTTGTGCGATGGACTTACACCCCGGTTTGGCACATACGAGTTCATGGCGAGCGAACCCGTGGATGGGGAGGGACTCGAGGAGTCGTTCGTGCTAGTGCAGGACTTCGAGTGTGGCAGCAATGAACGCCAGGAAGATAAGCTGCCGAGCCGGGAACTTGAGGAGCTGGAGCGGTCGGAAATCGAGCGAGTCGCCCAGGCACGCACGGTGGCCTACCACGAGGCCCTAGCCACCGGGGACCACCAAACAGCCCTCGCGATGTTGCCCGGCTCGTCGCCTTCGACAACCGCCGCCGAGGAGTGGCGCAAAGGTCAGGCCGCGTTTCGGGCGACGGCCGGCGAGCTCGCCGAGGTAGACGTGTGGAAGGTGACCGTATACGTCGACCCGCCCGGCGCGCCGGAACCGGGAATCTATGTGGCCACCGACCTTGAAGTTCACTACGAGAACTTGATCGTCTGCGGCTATTTCATCTGGCTCGAAGGGCCTGACGGGAAACTTCGCATCACTCGCACCGATACCGGCACGCTACTCGCCGACGTCGTTTCGGAGATGTCCGATTCGCAGTTGGCGGAGGTCAAGAGCAACTTTCGTTGCCGTCCTGAGCCGGAACCGGGTTGAAACGCTCGAGCGCGCTCTGAACCGAACTGGCCAAGGCGGCTAACGCGGTTCAGCCGTGGTAGTTCCCCTAATCCGTACTGGCCGCCAACGCAATGACCGGCGTGCTGGCTCGCAACAAGCCTGCGTCGGATTCGAAGACATCCTCCCGGACACTGTTCCCGTGCCGTCAGACCTCGCCGCCCAACACGGGCAATGACCTCTCGTTGCGCCCTTCAGTAGAGCCAGCGCGCCGCCAACTCCGCGAAATCATGGCCCGCGAGGTCACCGAGCGGCGAGCCGGGCTCCCCCGCGAACGCCAGCGCGCGCAACGAGACCGTCAACTCATCGTTGACGTGGATCTCGAACGACGCCTCGACGGCGTGCTGCCCCTGCTCCGCCCACTGGCCGCGCAAAGCCAGCGTCGCGGCGTCGTCGATTACGGGCTTGGTCAGGGCGAACGTTCCCCCACGGCTCGCCTCCGCCCCATCCGAGCGTTCGTAGAACACCTGCAAATTGACGTACAGGTCGACCAGGAAGGTCCGGTCCCAACCGACGACGGCCTGCCAGCGTCCCGTACGTCCGGCCTCGCTCTCGGTGGCAGTCGCGGTGTAGGCAACCTCACTGCGCCATGTACTCTGCGCGAGACCTAGCGCCGCATTGGCGTTCCAGGTTCGGCTGCGCTTCGGCAGGAGCCTCAGCACGGTGCCGTCGGGCCGACTGGCCACGGGCGCGTCGGTGAAGCCGTCGAAGACCGCCGCACCCCAGTCCAAGCCGCGGCCGTAGCGCAAATAGCGTACGCCGCCTTCGTGGCCATGGGGATCGTCGATGGCGACGACGCCTTGGTCACCCGAGCGCCGAAGCATGGCCGTGGCCCACGGGCTCCCCGGTTCGGGAAACTTACGGTCCCGACCGCGCGGTAGCCAGACGGCCTCGAAGATGCCGAGCGGCGTGCTCTGCTGGGCTCGAACGAGCCACGACGGTCGCCGCGACGGCGTGCGCGCGTTCAGGATCGGGTCGCGGAAGTCGACCGCATTGATGCGGTCGATCGTGCCGATGCCGTCCGCTGTACCCCAGGCCACGCGATGCTTACCGACGGTGAGATCGAAGCCGTCGCCACCGTATCGAAGGTAGATTTCGCGCAGTTCGGCGCGGTACGGGTCGCGGTAGCGCCCGGTTGGAGGATCCACCTCCGCGGTCCCGAGAACGAACGTCTGCCAACGTCCCCGCGACCACTTGACTTCGGTTTGCGCCAAGAGGCGCTGGGAGAGCCAGTCGTCGGACACAGTGAAGTAGCGCCCACCCAACTCCACGAATCCGCCCACCTGCCACGCCGCGCCCGGCGCCATGGTTTGTTCGGTGAGATCGAAATCGAACGGGTCGTCTCCACCCAGCGCTGGCACGGCACAGCCCGTGACCAGCACGAGGTGCGCGACCGAACGATGCACGCCTTTTAGCGCTTGAGCGCCGTTTGCTCGAACGCCGAGTCCGGGATGTCGACGTCGTAGCGGATGTCGTCGTACTGCATGAGCGTACGCGACTTGCGCCGCGGCGTTTCCATGATGAGCTTGGTCGCCGTCCAGATGCCGTCGATCTCTTCGATGCCGCCTTGTGTCAGGCGTTTGAGTAGTCGGTCGCGGCGGTCGAAGTACTCGATCTGTAGGGGGAGCCAGTACTCGGTGTCGACCCAGATCCGGCGCTTGGCGTAGTTCGAGTCCTTCGCCTTGGCGGGGATCGGTCGCGATTCGACGAGATAGGCCTCCCGGTCGCCAAGCGTGGTCGTCTCGATCAGCGTGTGGACGTCGTCGTCGACCGCCCGCGGCTCGATGTCCTCGTTGGCGAAGTCGCTGCGCATGAACGAACCCTTCTTGCCGCCACCGCTGATGCGCCGGACGAGGTTCTCGGATGGAAAGAACACCCACATATCGTCCTCGACGTCGGCCGCCTCGTAGGTCCAAGACAGGAACTGGGTGTCGCGGACGTCGGCGGGCTCGACGAAGCGGATCAGTGAGCGTTCGTCCACGCCGAACTTCTTGCTGCGCATCGCGAGTTCGCGCACCAAGCTCTGGTTGCCTCGCTCGATCACCATGGTGGCGCGGCGCTCGCCGTCCGACGAGGTATCAACTGCGTCGACCCGGGCGATGATGTCGCGACCCGTGGGCAGATCGGCACCGGACGCTACGCCCGCGCCGGTCCAACCTGCTGCCAGTAGCAGCGCGACGACCGCCAACCGTTCGGCATTGTTCACCAGGTGCAGTCCCACCTCATGCGTCTCCTGTCGCGGCCATCGCTGGCGCCACCGCCTCCGTTCGATCTTCGCTTCCCAAGGGCCTAAACCACGCCAACAGCACAGGCGCAAGCAGGAACTCCGCGAGAAGGGCGGACGTGAAGGCGACGAAGGACGCGAAGGCAAAATCCCGCGGTCCGTCGAACACCGTGATCAGGAAGCCCGAGAAACCGATGACGAGTACCAAGGTGGTAAACAACAGCGGGCGCCCGACCGTCCGCAATGTCTCCCGGTACGCACCCATGTAGCTGCCGGTTTCGTCGAAGTAGCGCCGGTAACGCACGAAGAAGTGCACGGTGTCGTCCACGGCGACCCCCAACACCATGGGGGCGAGTACCAGCATGATCATGTTGAACTCGGCGCCAGCCCATCCCATGGCGCCAAGCGCGATGATGACCGGCAGCACGTTCGGGATCATCGCGATCAGCCCCAGCGCGACCGAGCGGAGGCTCAAGATCAGGATCACGGCGATGGCGCAGAACGCGAATGTGAAGCTCCGCGCCTGGCCTTCAGCAATGAGATCACCGATGTGCTGGAACATGGGCAGCAATCCCGTCGCATAGACCTCGACATCGACGCTTGAGTCGTCGGACGGTGCGAACTCGCGCGCCACGAACTCGGCCAAGGCGGACTGCAACTCCCTGGTCTCGCCGAAGGCGATCGACTTGGTCCGCGCTTGCAGGCGCAACTGGTCATACGTGAATGCCACGTACTGGTCGAGTTTCGAGCCGCCACCGCTCTCGTAGAGCAGGAGGTACTCGGCCACCTGCGAGTCGCTCGCCGGCAAGCGATAGGCCTCCGGCCGGTCCTCGTAGACCGCCCGGTTCATCTGCTTGAGCTGATCGATCACGCTCGACGTCTGCGTCACCAGTGGATGCTGTTCGAGGAAACGCTGCAGGCGATCGACCTTGCGAAGGAGCTCCAAGTTCTTGATGCCATCGGCCTGGCCGCTGTCGATCACGATCTCGATGGACATCGACCCACCCATCGCTTCGTCCACGTACTCGAACGCGACGCGCAGGGGATAGTCCTCGGCCATGGCCTTGACCGTGTTCGTTTCGACCTGCAGCCGCGTGATGCCGAAACCAGCGGCCGTCGCGACGAGGAGGAATCCGACGCCGACGGCGGTCGGACGCTTCTCGACGAATCCCACGGTCGCGGACAAAAGGCGGTCGAAGACATCCTGCTCGGGCTCGGCCTGGCTGTCCGTCGCCTCGTCGCGGCCAAACGAGAGCACGGGAACCGCGAACAGGTAGGTCATCACCAAGGCGATCACGACACCCACGGCGGCCTGCAAGCCCAGTTCACGCAGCGGTGCCAAGTCCGTCGCCAGGAACGCGAGGA
Source organism: Candidatus Azotimanducaceae bacterium (assembly GCA_965203685.1). Lineage (GTDB taxonomy): Bacteria > Pseudomonadota > Gammaproteobacteria > Pseudomonadales > Azotimanducaceae > VXYL01. The sequence continues at coordinate 208,364 of OZ241908.1, read as the reverse complement.
ACCCCGCCGCGGTGGTCACCGTGGTGATGACGATGGGGCGGGTTACGAGGTCCAGCGTGCGAGCCAAGCCTGCCTTCAGACCCAAACCCTCGCCGCGCACTTGGCGGAGTTCCGCGACGACGTGCATGCTGTCGCCGATCCCCACGCACAGCAGCAAGGTCGGCACGAGGACGCCGAGCAAGTTCAGCTTGAAGCCGAGGACGGCAACCAGGCCCATGGTCCAGACGACGCTCAGGATCACCGTGGCGGCCGGCACCAGCACGCCGCGGACGCTACGCGTGGTGAACCCCAGCGCGAGACACATGCCAAGGAGGGCGACCACAGCCCAGCGCGGTCCTTCGGTGGCCGTGCGGGCGTCCATGGCGTAGTCGGCGATCGGACCGCCGACGACGTGCGCGTCGAGGTCGGCGAACTCGGCAACGATGGCGTCGATGACCGGGGGGCTGTCCTTTCGCGGGTCGATGCCGATTTCCGGGTAGTTCTCGAACTCCAACAGGATGCCCACGGTGCCCCGGTCCGCAGACACCAGGCGGTCCCGGTACAGGGGGTCGTTGGCCGCCTTGTCGCCCAAGGCATCCAGGTCCCCGGCCGGGAGGGCGATGTCCGGCACGAGTTCGTCGATCACGATGCCGCCCGGCACCCCCTCGATCCACTCCGCGTTGCCGATCCAGGTGAGGTCCGAGAGGTGGGGGACCTCCAACTCGAGGCGATCGGAAAACTCGGCAAGGCGAGCGAGTGTCGCCGGGGCGAAAGCGTCGTCGACGTCGACCAGGATGAAGACGAAGTCGTCGTTGCCGAAGGTTTCCCGGAACGCGTCAAGGCGCTGCTGCGTCGGATCACCTTCGACGAAGAACGCCTCGTTCGAGTTGTCAATCTGGAGCCTGGGCAGTTGAGTAGCCGCAGCCAAGGTCACGAAAGCGACGACGCCCAGGCAGGGCCATCGGAACCGGACAATGAGCTCGGTCAATCGGGCGACGGCCGGGCTTGGTGTCGAGCCGTCCATCAAACGCTCCTCGTTGACTTGCACTGACCGTTCTAAAAATGTTAATCATTATCATTTGTAATTGCAATCCAACGAGAGGCCCATGTCCGAGACCGAACTCAACGTCCGCAACGGCGACCTGATCGACTTCCTACTCTCTCGACGCTCCGTCCTTGCCGACACGATGGACGGGCCCGGCCCCAACAACGAGGAACTGCGGCGAATCATCGGGGCCGGAATCCGTGTTCCCGACCACGGTCGTCTCATGCCGTGGCGATTCATCGTGATCCGCGGCGAGGGACGCGAGAAGCTAGGCGCCGTGATCGGCCAGTCGTTCCGTCGCGACAACCCGGATGCGCACGAAAAACGCGTCTTGCGCGAACAGCAGCGCTTCGTGCGCGCACCGGTGGTCGTCGCCGTCATCTCCTCCGTCCACAAGGGTCACAAGATTCCCGAGTGGGAGCAGATCCTGTCGTCCGGTGCCGCGTGCCAGACCATGCTGATCGCCGCGTTGTCGATGGGCTACGCGGCGCAGTGGCTCACGGAGTGGTACGCGTATGACCCGCAAGTGCGCGACGCGCTCGGGCTCCGGGACGGCGACCGCGTGGCCGGCTTCCTCTACATCGGCAACGCCGACTCGCCAAACGAACGCGTCAGGCCCTGTTACGGGGATGTCGTCTCGGAGTGGACGGAATTCTCCTAGTTTGCAGGACTGCGGTCCTGGCTTTCGCTTCACGCTCAGCTCGCGTTGGCCCGGCTGGTTATGAGTAATTTCTTGTCAGATCTGATTTACTCATGAGTAAATTCGAGTTAGGGTGATTTCGTTCATGCTCTGAACAAGGTGGTACCAGCCGTGCCGGAGACGATCGCCAGATATCTCACCGAGCCGATCAAAGAAGATCTCACCCGCAAGATGGTGTTCGTGGGCGGGCCGAGGCAAGTCGGCAAGACAACCTTGGCGACGACGCTCCTCGGCGGCGGCCGACGACATCCCGGCTACCTCAATTGGGACGATGTCCGGGCGCGCCAAGGCCTCTTGCGGGGCGAGCTTCCCGCAGGGCAGAAGCTGGTCGTGCTCGACGAGATTCACAAGTTCCCCGGCTGGCGCAATCTGGTCAAGGGGTTCTACGACACACAAGGCGACCGGACGTCTTTCCTAGTCACGGGCTCGGCCCGGTTGGATCACTACCGAAAGGGCGGAGACTCCTTGCAGGGCCGTTACCACTACTATCGATTACACCCCGTGACCCTAGGCGAAATGAGTGGGGACGCGACATCCGACCACCTCCAAACGCTGATGCGGTTCGGCGGTTTCCCGGAGCCGCTGTTCGCCAACAGTGAGCGGACCTGGCGTCGGTGGCAGCGTGAACGAGTCTCCCGCGTCGTCTACGAAGACCTGCGCGACCTCGAGAACGTCCGCGAAGTCGCGCTGGTCGAACTACTCGTCGGGGCGTTGCCGGAACGGGTCGGTTCGCCGCTTTCCGTGCAGAGCCTGCGAGAGGGTCTCCAAGTGGCCCACGAGACGGTGGAGCGTTGGTTGCGCATCCTCGAACGTCTGTACGTGTGCTTTCGAATCCCGCCGTTCGGCGCGCCGCGAATCCGCGCCGTGAAGAAGGAGAGGAAGCTCTACCTATGGGATTGGTCCGGGGTTCCTGGTACGGGCGCACGTTTCGAAAACATGGTCGCGAGCCACCTTTTGAAGCTCTGTCACCATGTCGAAGACACGCAAGGGCACAGCATGGAGCTTCGGTTCATTCGGGACACCGACCGCCGCGAGGTCGACTTCGTCGTCATCCAGGACAACCGGCCGCTCTTCGCCGTGGAGTGCAAGTCGGGTCAGAAGGCACCGAGTCCGGCAATCGGCTACTTCCGCCAACGGACCGGCATCGCCGACTTCTACCAAGTGCATCTCGGCGAACGCGACTATCGGTCGAACGGAACCCGTGTCCTGCCCTTCCGCACGTTCTGCAAGGAGCTTGAGCTTCCCTGATCAGCTCAAAGTGAACTCCCCCGTCAGGCGCGAAGCACTCCGCGCAGCGTCTCTCCAAGCAATCGGTATTCGGCGCCCCGTGTCGACGTCTGCCGCCACGCCAGTCCAAGCTGGCGGGAAGCCGGCGTCGCGAGCGGCAGGAGCGAGATGTCCGCGCCACGGGTGATGTCGGCGTCGATGGCGAGGCGAGGGATCAGCGTGACGCCGATCCCAGCGGCGACCATCTGCACGAGCGTGTGCAGGCTGCTCGCTTCGAACTGCGTCCGCGCCCTCACATCGCCAATGCGACAGGCGTCGAGTGTGTGGCCGCGTAGACAGTGCCCTTCCTCGAGCAGCAAGAGGTCCGCGCCCACCAAGGCTTCGCGGGTGACCTCGCTTGCGTCTGCAAGGGCATGATCCCCTTGGCAGGCGAACAGGAACTCATCCTCGCCCACGATGTCGATGGTCAGATCACCGGTCTCGTACGGCAACGCGATCAGGACAACGTCCAGGTCGCCGTTTTCCAGCCGGGCGAGAAGGCCCGCGGTCTGCTCCTCCCTGAGATAGATCAAAAGCCTTCGGAATCTCTCCCGGAGCACCGGTAGGACCCGTGGCAACAGAAACGGGCTGATCGTCGGGATGACGCCGAGACGCATCTCCCCCGTCATCGGTTCCCGATCCGCCCTGGCCAGCGCCATGATCGCTTCGGCCTGCGACAAGATCTCGTCCGCCATCGCGGCAACCCGATCACCGAGCCGCGTCATCACGACCCGCCGGTTGGACCGTTCCGCGACCTCCGTTCCGAGCACGGACTCGAGATCGCGGATCCCGGCGCTCAGCGTCGACTGGGTGACGGCACAGACCTCCGCGGCACGACCGAAGTGTCGCGCATCGGCGAGCGCGACCAGGTATTGGAGTTGCTTCATGGTCGGCACACGTTTCATCAGGCTTCCCCACCACGCCAACATTGATTCGCAAAAGCGATTATTACATCAAGAATTGATCGCTTTTAGCGAAACGCGACGCGATCTACTCTCCAAAGCAACCGAGGTGAACCGTCGTATGCCACGACGGCTCCAAACAGATGCACACCGCTGCGAAGGAGAGAACCATGAGCGAAGGACAGTGCCCGGTGACGGGCCACGCCGGCGCCGCCCGCCGGCAGACATCGAACCAGGACTGGTGGCCGAATCGGCTGCGACTCGAAATCCTGCGACAACACCCGCCCGCCTCGAACCCCATGGGCGAGAAATTCAACTATGCCGAGGCGTTCAAGACGCTCGACCTCGAGGCTCTCAGGCAAGACGTCTTCGAACTCATGACCACGTCCCAGGACTGGTGGCCTGCCGACTACGGTCACTACGGGCCGCTCTTCATCCGCATGGCGTGGCACAGTGCCGGCACCTACCGGGTCGCCGACGGCCGGGGTGGCGGCGGTACCGGCAACCAGCGGTTCGCGCCGCTGAACAGTTGGCCCGACAACGCCAACCTCGACAAGGCACGCATGCTGCTGTGGCCGATCAAGCAGAAGTACGGTCGCAAGCTCTCATGGGCCGACCTCATGATCTTCGCCGGGAACTGCGCGCTGGAGTCGATGGGTCTCAAGACGTTCGGCTTCGGGGGCGGGCGCCCGGACATCTGGTCGCCGGAAGAGGACATCACCTGGGGGCCCGAGGACGAGTGGCTCGGCGATGAGCGCTACAGCGGTGACCGTGAACTGGACAATCCGCTCGGCGCCGTGCAAATGGGCTTGATCTACGTCAACCCCCAAGGCCCGAACGGCAACCCCGACCCGGTCGCTTCGGGGCGGGACATTCGCGAGACCTTCGCGCGCATGGCCATGAACGACGAAGAGACGGTCGCGCTGGTCGCCGGGGGCCACACGTTCGGCAAGTGCCACGGTGCTGGGGATGACGCCCTCGTCGGCCCGGAGCCGGAAGGAGCGGACATCGCAAGCCAAGGGCTCGGGTGGGCCAATGGCCACGGTACGGGGAAGGCCGCCGACACGATCACCAGCGGCATCGAGGGTGCGTGGACAACGAACCCGGTGAAGTGGGACAACGGCTACTTCGATGTGCTGTTCGGCTACGAGTGGGAGTGCGTGACCAGTCCCGCCGGGGCCTACCAGTGGGTGCCGAAGGACGGCACCGGCTCGGACACTGTCCCGGATGCACACGATCCAACGCGGCGGCACGCGCCCATCATGACCACAGCGGATCTCGCCTTGCGGATGGACCCCGCCTACGAGCCCATCTCACGGCGGTTCCACCAGGATCCGGACGCGTTCGCCGACACGTTCGCCCGGGCGTGGTTCAAGCTGACGCACCGCGACATGGGTCCGCGCCCGCGTTATCTCGGCTCGATGGTGCCGGAGGAGGAACTCATCTGGCAGGATCCCGTGCCCGCCGCCGACCATGAACCGATCGACCAAGAGGACGTCGCGACGCTCAAGGCCAAGGTGCTCGACTCGGGCCTCACCGTGTCGCAACTAGTGTCGACTGCGTGGGCGTCGGCGTCGACCTTCCGCGGCTCCGACCTCCGGGGCGGCGCCAATGGTGCGCGCATCCGCCTCGCGCCGCAGAAGGATTGGGCGGTCAACGAGCCCGCGAAGCTGGCCGCCGTTCTCCAAGTTCTCCAAGGCATCCAGGCGGAGTTCAACGAATCGGCCCTCGGCACCAAGCGCTTGTCGATGGCCGACCTGATCGTCCTCGGCGGCTGCGCGGGGGTCGAGCAAGCGGCAAGGAACGCGGGACACCGCCTGACCGTGCCATTCTCGCCGGGTCGAACGGACGCGACGCAAGAGCAGACCGACGTGGGCTCGTTCGAAGTGCTCAAGCCCGCCGCGGACGGCTTCCGCAACTACCAAGAGAAGCGCTACGCGGTCTCGGCCGAAGAACTGCTGGTCGACCGCGCCCAACTGCTCACGCTGACGGCACCGGAAATGACGGTTCTCGTCGGGGGCTTGCGTGTCCTCGACACGAACTTCGAGCAGTCGCAACACGGCGTGTTCACCAAGCGACCCGGGGCATTGACGAACGACTTCTTCGTCAACCTGCTCGATATGGGCACGAAGTGGGAGGCGGTTTCCGAGTCGGACGACCTCTTCGAGGGCCGTGACCGTGCGAGTGGCGATCTCAAGTGGACGGCGACCCGCGTCGACCTCATCTTTGGCTCGAACTCGGAGCTTCGCGCACTCGCGGAGGTTTACGGATGTTCAGATGCCGAGGTGAAGTTCGTGCACGACTTCGTGGCGGCGTGGGACAAGGTGATGAACCTCGACCGTTTCGATCTCGACTGAGCTACGCCTGCGTGCGCGGGCCTTCCATTGGTCCGCGCACCTAACCGCCGAAACGAAGAGCGAAGAGGCGTCGTCCAAGATCCAGGATTTCCGCGCCGTCCTTGACGCGGGTAACGAGGTCGCCGGGAATCGCGTCCACGCCGTTGTGGGCACCGCTCATGGCACCGGCAATCGCGGCGATCGTGTCCACGTCGCCGCCGGTGCGCAGCGCGAAGTCGATGGTCGCTACGTAATCACGCGGCGACCGCAGAAAGGCATACAGGGAGACCAGGGCGGTCGGCTCCGCCAGCGCGGGGATGCCGAATCCCCCTGCCTCGCGACGACCGCCGGTGTTGGCGATCTCGTCCAGCGCCGTCTCGTCCGCCAACCGAAGCCAATCGTCGATGCGGCGGATGTGATCCGCGAACCCGGCACTCCCGCCTTCGACCGAAGAGGCCACCGCTTCGAGGAGGGCCGGCGTCTCGATCGTGCTCGAGGTGACGGCATGCGCTACGGTCGTCGCCACCGCGATCGCCGCGTCAATGGCAAGGGGATGCCGATGGGTGACGACGCTGGCCGTCGCGACGTCGTCGGCGAGTCGGTCCAAGCGATCACAGTTCCACAATGCGATGGGTGCGATGCGCATCGCCGCACCATTGAGCGGCAAGTCGTCGGGCAGCGCCGCATCCTGCCAGTCGATGCCTTCCATCAGTCGCCTGACGGCCCGATGCGCCACGGGCCCGGCACCGACGATTTCGCCGGATTGCCAAAGGCTCACGAACTCGCGGGCAATCGCCGCGCCGTCCACGCGCCCCGTCGCGAGCAGGCTCCTGACGATGGCCACGGTGAGCTGGGTGTCGTCGGTGTACTGCCCTAGCGGATGGCGAATCTCGCGACCGGCCTTCCTCCCCCGCAACGGCCGAAAGCGATCGGTTACGCTGTCAAGCGAAGCGATCTCCTCGCGCGACTTCCCCTCGATTGGCGCGCCCAGGGCATCGCCCACCGCACACCCGATGAGGGCACCTGCAAACTGCTCCTGTCCTGGACGGGTCATACGGTCGACGGTCCTTTACGTTTTGCTAGGCCTCACACTTGGGTAGTCTAACGGGGCTTCGTAGACGAGGTCCGCGGGCGTCCTCGCCCGCAATTGAAACTCGCGCGGGGCCGAAACGACGGGCGCGAACGGCAAGCGGTCGTGGACGCCCGGGTCCCGTCAAGGTTCGCCGCATCGGCTCCACAACTTGGTACGGATCCGAAACCAAAGGCGGCTGACGCGGGCCTCAGGGTGCGGGTGCCCTGACCGTACAGCGCGGCGCGGCGCCTGTAGGTTCAGCTTCCGTTCAGGCGCCCAAGGCAATGCTCTCTCGACCCAACAAAGCGAGTTTCGGCCATGGCGGGATCGGCCACCCCTTTCATGCGTTGCTCCCGGCAAGACTTCTCCGACAATGAGATCCGCATACTGGAGGACTTCGGTCGTGCGTTCGACCGCCTCGGCCGCGGACTACGGCGACCGGAAACGGCCGCCCAGCGCCGGTTCGTGGTAGTTGCCAACGACCGACGCGAAGCCAAGACGATCTACGAGAAGACGTGGAGCAAGTACCTCCGGCGCCTGCAGCGGGAACGCGACCCGGTCGTCTGCGCCGACAGCGGCCGCGTTCGGGTCGGGACATCCTACAAGGCAAGGAGGAACGGTTCCCGTCCTGCCCGGTGCGGAGCCGAGAGGAAGGCGCCGAACCGCGGGGTACGCCCGGCGCCAAAGCCGCCCGCGAGACTCCAGCTACTTCCCCAACGGGTCAGGAGTGGCGATGTCTGCGTCCACGGACACCATCGGAGCCTTTGCGACTATTGCTGGTCCGCAACCACCGGCGGCTCGCTACGTTGATGGGCCAGATCTCCCGATCCTCCATCCCGGCCGGTCGAGCGCCGCAACGGGGCTTGCGCGACACCTCGCGGCCGGCCGGGAGGAACGTGGCGGCCATGCCGCAAGCTGCGAGACGTGGCGGCGCCCTTGAGGTGCGACTCGCCGAGGTCCAGGGAAACCAGGGGGCGCAACCAGGTCAGCGAACGCGACCGCTGGGCGTCAATGTGCGCGGGCCGCTCAGGCATGGTGGGTGCCCGTCGAACGAGAACAACGCGGAGGATGCGAGGCATGAACTTGTGCACATCGGAGTCGAAGCGCGCGGCGGCGGGATGCGCGTGGCGGTTCGTAGCGGCATTGGCGGTGTTGCCGGTGCTGGCAGGATGCGTTGCGGCCTCCATCGAGGGGTCGAGCCGAGCGGACGAGGCGAGCAGCACGCCCGAGGCCGGCGCCGCTTCCGTGGACGTGAACGCCGAGCAACTGATGCTGGCCGCCACCCGGGCCGCGGAGGCCTGCGGAGACGGAGGCGTCGAGAGCGTGCGCGTTGCGACCGAGGGGCTGACTGACGGTGTGGACTTCGTCTGCCGGGACGACCCGGAAGCGTCCGTGCAGGAGTTGCTGCAGAGGATCGCGGCCGAGACCTGCGAGGGCGACGTCGTCTCGACCTCCGTGGGCCGCGACTCGTCGGGCACGCTGACGACCCTGGGTTTCGAATGCGGCCGTGAGGCCGCCCCCTGACTCGCGCGGCCGCGGGCGCGCATTAGCCCGCCGCATGGGCTGACCCGCATGGAAGAGGGCGCGGTTCGCTTCCTCGACGACCCCGGCAACTGAGGGAACTGACCCCTTTGGCGACACCAAAACCAATCCTCGTCCGGTTTCTTGGCACCGCCGTTGGCTGGGTTGTCCACGCCTTGTCCAGGACGCCGGCACCGCTCGATCCAGTACGCCTGCGGATCCGCCGCCAGCGTCCGAGGTGATCTCGCCGCCGTCGAACAGCCCGTACACGCGGCGTCCGCCAGACCGTGAGACTGCAGCGTCGTTGCCGTACGCTCCGTGGTGAGAAATGCGCGCTAGCGGGCTTCGCACAGTAGGGCACGCTTACCGTCCTCGCCCGAAATGGACCTCCCGCGAGGCCGAAAACGGCGTCCACGAACGGCAAGCCGATGCGAACCGCAAGCGGTTCGTGGACGCCAGCGGAACTCTAGGGTTCAGGTCCGGGTCGCGGCGACGAAGGCGGTAGTAGGGAGTCAGAGGGACCACCTTCGCCGCCGCGCCCGATTCCTACAACACGGCGTCGAATAGCTCCAGTTGCGGGTGTGCCAGGTACGTCCCCTTCGGTGCGCTCGCCTGTGCGTGCGCGCGACGAAAGCTCTCCGACTTGGTCCATGCCTCGAAGGCCGCGCGTGATTCCCACACGGTGTGCGAGGCGTACAGCACGTGGTCTTCGGTCTCCGGCCCGCGCAGCAGATGGAACGACCGGAACCCCGGCACCTCGTCGAGGTAGGACTCGCGCTCGCGCCACACCCGTTCGAAGCCCTCGCCGAAGCCGGGCGCGATCTTGAAACGGTTCATCGCGATGAACATGGCTCCTCCCAATCAGGAATAAACAACCAGGCGGTCGAGTGTCGCATGGCGCTCGACGGTGATGTCTGTGCCGTAGACCATGCCCAACGTCTCGGCATCGAGAACCTGGCTCGGCGCTCCCGACGACACGATGCTGCCATTGCTCAGCAACGTCATGTCGTCCGCGAACCGGGCTGCCAGATTCAGATCGTGCAGCACGGCCAGCACGCCGGCCCCCTCGTCCGCAACCCGTCTCGCCAGCCGCAGAACAGCCAGTTCATGGGCCAGGTCCAAGTTAGCCGTCGGCTCGTCCAGCATCAGGTAGCGGGGCACCGCGGCACCGCTGCCCTCTCGCCAGATCTGCAAAAGCGCCCGGGCAAACTGGACGCGTCGCTGTTCACCGCCCGAGAGCGTCCGGTAGGTCCGCCCCAGCAACGCCTCGGTCCCGCTCGCCTGCGTCACCTCCGCAAACGCCCGCTCGGCGGCGTCGTGGAGGTAGATTCCTTCCTGCACCCAACCCATGCGGATGACCTCCTCCACCGTGAAGTCAAACATCACCGTGGGCGTCTGCGCCATGACCGCGCGAACCTCGGCCAACTGCTGCACGCTGTAGTCGCCAATCAGTCGACCGCCGACGGTCACCGAACCTCTCTGTGGTTCGACGTCCCCGCTCGCTACGCGCAGGAGGGTGGATTTGCCGGCTCCGTTCGGTCCTATAAGCGCCGTTATACGCCCCGGACGCAGGGCGATCGAAACACCGGCAAGGACGATGCTGTCGCCGAGACGCACCGTGACGCCATCAGCGTAGAGCGTCATCTCGGCCTCGCCCGAGCGATCAACCAGAGGAAGAACGGTGCGCCGATGGCGCTGGTCACCAAACCGACCGGCAGTTCCGCCGGGATCACCGCCATACGCGCGACCAGGTCGGCCGAGACCATCAGGGCACCTCCGAGAAGGACGGATCCCGGCAACACGAAGCCGTGCGCCGCACCCCCCATCAGTCGCACCAAGTGCGGAACGACCAAGCCGACGAAGCCAATGGTTCCGGCCACCGCGACCCCAGCGCCCGCGGCGACCGCGGACATCATGACGATCAGTCGTTTCACGCGCAGGACATCGACGCCCACATAGCGCGCCTCGGCTTCGCCAAGCTGCAACCGGTCCAAGGCCCGTTGCTGACCGAGGAGAAAGGCGGCCGCGAGGACCATCAGCGTGACGGCGGGCAATACGGTCGGCCAGGTCGCGCGCCCAAAGCTGCCCATCATCCAGAACGTGAGCGTGCGCAACTGCGCATCGTCGCTCAGGTACTGGAAGGCGCCGATTCCGACGCCTGCCAAGGCGTTCACGGCGATACCGAGCAGTAGGATGGTGACGATGTTGAACTGGCCAAAGCGCTGCGCGAAGAGATAGATGAAGACGGTGACCAGACCCCCGCCCGCAACGGCCGCCAGCGGCAACAGGTAGGGGTCGAGCCAGTCCGGCACTTCGAGCGCGCTCCCGACCACGATCATGGCGATCGCGCCCAACGCCGCGCCCGAGGACACGCCGATCAAGCCGGGGTCGGCCAAGGGGTTGCGGAACAGGCCTTGCAGCGATGCACCTGCGAGCGCCAACGACGAGCCCACGAAGGCAGCCAGCAAGACCCGTGGACTGCGGATCTCCGCAAACACCATGCGTTGGAAGGTGCCCGAGTCGGACTCCTCGAAGAGCGTCGCAAGCGAGATCGGCACGGCGCCAGTCACCAAGGCGTACCACAGCGCCGCGGCCAATGCGCCGCCGAGGAGGACCATGATGCGGGCCCGGCGTCCCGTCAGACTGCCGGCCGCCGCCCCGGCGCGCCGCCCGAAAGCCGGACGTCGTCGCTCGCCGGAACGTGCTGCCGTGAACACGCCTCACTCGCTCTCGCCGCGCAGCCTGATGGCGAAGTCCAATGCGGTCTCGAGGGTCCGCGGTCCGAACCCGAGCATGGCCATGCCGTCCATGACGACGATGCGGTCGTTCTTAGCTGCGTCCGTGAGGCGCAGGGACGGGTGTGCAGCGACGTCGGCGACACTGCCGAGTGCCCGCACTCCGCGTTCCGGGATCACGATGACCTCGGGGTTGGCCGCGGCAAACGCTTCGGTGCTGACAGGCTTCCAGCCATCGATCGAACCGAACACGTTACGCGCCCCGGCCATGCGCAGGAATCCCCCGCCGGAGGTGTTGTCGCCCGCCGCGACGGGCGCCCCGTCACGCAGGCTGAGCAGCATCGCCACGCGGGGTGACCCCTGCCCAACATCGCCGTAAGCAGCCAGCCGGTTCGCGACGGCGCGCAACTCCTTGATGCGCGCATCGGCCTGGTTCGCCATGCGCAGCACGTCGCCCACGCAGGCGACCTTCTGGAGGATGCCTTCAGCGTCGTGCTGCTCCGCAACGCGAACCGTCGCCACACCCGCTTGCGCCAACTGGTCCAGCACTGCGGGCGGGCCCATGTCGTCCTCGCCGAGGATCAAGGTGGGACCCAACGAAAGCAGGCCCTCGGCCGAAAGGTTGCGCACGTAGCCCACCGATGGGAGGGCCGTGGCGGCTTGCGGGTAGTTCGACGTCGTGTCCACGGCCAAGATGCGGTCCTCGGCACCAAGCAGGTAGACGATCTCCGTAAGGGAACCCCCCGCCACGGCGATGCGCGACGCGTCGGGCGCGGGCTCGCAGGCCAGCGCAGGCAGGCTCAATGCGCCAAGGAGTGCCGCGAGGGCTCGCCAGCGCGACACGCTAGATCTCCACATGCAGGGTCACGGCGCCGTTGAATCCGGGCTGGCTGAAACGCGCCGGGGCGTCGCCCCCGATGCCCGCGGTGTCGATCCAACGGATGTAGGCCTTGTCGGTCAGGTTGAAGAGGCCCAAGTTGACACGCACGCGTTCCGCCACGCGAACGTCCGCCAAGAGGTCCAACGTGCCGTAGCCGGCACTCGCGAAGCGTGGTGCGGTCTCGTCGATGTCCGACTCGTCCTTGCCCCGCGCACCGGTGAGGATCGCTTCGACGCGTACGCGGCCGTTGCCGGGGGCGAAGCTCAGGCCCAGGACGCCCGTCAGCGGATCGACGCTGTTGAGCGGCTGTTCCGCGGCCACGTCCTCGCCCTCGGCGTGGGCCAAGGCGAAGCGCATCGACCACGCGGCGAGAGCGCTGTGCAGACTGCCCAGCGCAAGCGCCGCGGAGATCTCCGCCCCGTCGATCCGAACGTCGTCGCGATTCACGGACTGGAAGGTGAGCAACCCGTCCGCCGGATCGATGCCCCGTGAAGCCGCAAAGGCGGGCGCAATGGCGAACGACTCGATGAAGTCCTCGTAGTCGGTCTGGAACACGGCCACCGAGAACTGGCCGGCGTCACCCGTCGCGCGCAGCCCGACCTCGACGCCGACGCTCCGCTCGGACTTCAGGTTGGCGTTGGCGATGGTCTTGTAGCCGCCGAGGAAGTTGGAGAACCCGACGTTCACGTCGTCATACGGCGGCGCCCGGAACCCCTGGCTCAACCGCGCATAGGCCGCCACCGTCTGGGTGAGGGTCCAAACCGCGCCGAGCTTTCCAGTCGTCTCGGATTGCTCGTAGTCGGCCGGCGTCGCCGCGCCGGGATTGCCGTTCAGGTAGACGTCGTCGGCTTTTGCATCGGCGTCGAAACGGTCGTGCCGGATGCTCGGCGTGACAGTCAACCGGCCGTCGAGGAAGGAGAGTTCGTCCTGCAGGTAGGCACCCATCTGGGTCACGTCGGTCTGCGGAAAGTCGCGCGTGGGGAGCGGAGAGAACTCGCGCACCGGCGTCCCATCCGCTCGGAAGGTGCCGCCGTCGCGAAGGCTCTTGTTCTCGGTGGCGCTGTATTCGAAGCCGTAGCTCAGAACATGCGCGAGACCACCCGTTGTCGCAGACTTCTCCGCTTGCGCGAAGACGCCCAGGATGCGCTGGTCGAAGAACGAGTCTCTGCGGCGTTGTTGCGTCTGCCGCGCCGGCGTCGTACGCCCCTCCCGGGTGTACTGCTCCGTGTCGCTCGCCTGGCGATAGACGCCCGCGTGTACTCGGTCGGCGAGCGCTGCCTCGCCAGCATAGCGGTAGTCCACCGAGAGCCGCTCGCGCGCGCGCTCATCGGTCGCGTCGCGGCTGTCCACCCTGGTGCCGAAGACCACGGTCCCGTAGTCCGACAGGATGCGCGTGTCCGTGACATTCGAGAAGCGATCCACGTTCAGCGTGACGCGATGTGCATCCCGCAGCGCGAAACTGACTTTCGCAACGGTGTTGTTCGCGACTATGGATTGCGGATCGGGACTCTCGCGCATCGGTCCGAAGCCGCCGACGACGCCGCTATTGGCCTGCTCGCTGGCGTCCCTGCGCGTGTGCCGGAGCAGCCCCGCGACCGACTCGTCGCCCACGGCAAAGGTGAGTGCGCCGTTCGCTCCCTCGTCCGCGCTCGAGTAGCCGACCTTGACGCCCGCGTGGAGGTCCCCGTCCGCGAGGTATTGTTGGGGTTGAAGCGTCGTGAACGCTACGACGCCGCCGATGGCATCGCTTCCCCATAGCGCCGAGATCGGTCCGCGGGCGATCTCCGCCCTGCTCAAGCTGTCGACGTCGACGAAGTCGCGTCGCGCGCTCAAGAACGGTCCGAAGCTGAATTCGTCCGGTACGCGGACGCCGTCAATAAGGGTGAGTACGCGGTTGCCGTCCATGCCGCGGATGTTGAAGCCGGTCAGGCCGAACCGACTGCCGGTACCGCCGACCGACACGCCGGGCTCGAAGCGCACGAGGTCGGCGATGTTGCGCGCCAGTTCGCGTTCGATCCGCGCCGTGTCGATGACCGTTATGGTCGCCGCGACATCGGCGGCATCGCGCGCCGTCCGCGTGCCTACGACAGTGACGGTCTCCAGCCGATCGTCGTCCTGGTCGCCCGCATCATCGTCGCCCTCGTTTTCGGCCACGATCGGCACCGCGCAGAAAGCGGCGGTCGCAGTCGCGAGTAGGAATCGGTTGCGCATGTGACATGAACCCTTTCACTCGAGTTCTCTACACGATAACGCAAACAAGAATGATTTGCATTTTTATCAAGACGGGCCTTGGCCCTAGCATCGCGCACCATGTCGACGAGTACGTCGCGCGCCGATGCCAGCGACCGCGCTTCGCACGCCAAAGGGATGGTGATGTGGCGAACGTCGTCGACAGTCTGCACCCGAAGGCGCATGGCGTGCTGATCGAGGTCGGTCATGGTCGCAGCGGTGGCGTCCGGGATCCGCCCGAACACCTGTGCATAGAGCAGCACCGCGTCGGCGTGATCCGCGTTCATGTGCGCAATCGCGGCTTGGGCCTCGGCTTCAGTCACTCGGCGACGGTCCCGCCAACCCGGCCACCACCGCGCCGCGCCCTTCGATCTGGTAGACGGTGAGTGGCGCCGGCTCCGCCGGCTCGATGAAGGCCTCGCCGCGTTCCACCGCCGCGTGCCGCAACCAGGCCACGGCTTGACGCGGGGACAGGTCTATTCGCCGCAAGGTGCCCTCGGCGACGATCTCGTGCCCCTTCGCCTCGGCCGGGAAGACGATCACATCGTCCTGCACCTTGAGCCGAATCGTCTCGCTGGACTGGCGATCCAGGATGTCCACCCAGCAGCCTTTCATCGGACAGACGTCGTCCACCAGCCCCACCACCTTGACGTGTTGTCCGACATAGCTGTCTGGATTCGCCGTGAGTTCCGCGATGCGAACGGCTGTCGCGTCCGACAGGGGCTCGCCGAATCCGGTGTCCGAAGGCGGCGACGCCAGCGCCCCAAGGGCCGCCAACGCGCACACGACGGCAACCAGCCCTCGCGCTCCCCGGCCACCGGCTCTTGCAGCACCCTTGAGAACGTGTGCAAAAATCGTAATCGTTAACATTTGTAATAGGCCTACATTCCGCTCAGAATTGACAGTTCCGCCGGCCGCGTGCCGGCCTCTGCGCCCAAGGTCAAGCAGACAACAACGGAAACGCATTTGCAAACGATTTTCATTTCCTATACGTTCCGGCGGCTGGTCAACCATCGAAATCAGGAGCATAGACCATGACCAGGAGCCAACATCGTCGGCGGACGGCGCTTTGTGCCATGGCACTCGGCGCAGTCCTCACATTCCCGACGGTCGCAGACGGCCACGACGATCACGGCGATGGACCGCGTACTGCAACTGTCATAGCCCTCGGCGCACCCGTGGGCGGAACACTCGGCGATGACGGCGACGTCGATGTCTTCCGCTTCGACCTTGTAGGGCAGACGCAAGTCGAGATCCGCACGTCGGGTCAAACCGACACCACCGGAGAACTCACGGACAGCGCAGCCGTGAGCCTAGCCACTGACGAGAACAGCGGCCCCGGCGACAACTTCAGCATCCGCCAGGATCTCGGTCGTGGCGTCTATTACGTCCACGTGAGCGGCACCGGCAGGTACGCGATCGACGTCCGCACCGTCGGGGAACTCGATGACCTGCACGGCGACACGCTGGAGTCCTCGACCCTTCTACGCCTCCTGAGCGATGCCGAAGTGGCCGCCGTCACGCCGTCAGTCCTGTTGTCCACGGCCGGACGGATACTCCCGGCCCCCGACGTCGACGTGTTTCGCATCGACGTGCCCTACGACGGAGCCGACGTCGTACTGCGCGCCGTCGGAACCGCCAACGTCAACGGCAGCCTGGTCGACAGCGCCGACGTGGAGCTCATGGCGGATGACGGGGATGACAACTTCCGGATGTCCGCGATGCTGGACACCGGCATCTACTATCTGAAGATCAGCGCAGCCGAGCGCGGCGCGTACCGGGTACTCGCGCAGCACTCCGGCACTCCCGGCAGCGACGCGGGCGGTACAACCAGCAGCGGCGACAACGACCGGGACGGCGACGGGATCCCCGACGATCAAGACGCCTTCCCGGACGATCCGACGGAGACCACCGACGCAGACGCCAACGGCGTGGGCGACAACGCTCAACCGATCGCGCTCACCTACAACTATATGGGGGGTGCCAGCGACGGCTCCTCCGTCAGCTACACCGGCCAAACCGCGCGCCAGATGCTGATCTCGGCGATGAAGGCGGAGATCGGGAACCTCGAAGAGGCCATCGGCATGGAGGACACCGTGCGTGCGCGGCTGAATTTCTACATGACCGGCGACGGCGTCGACGACACGCCGCACGGCTTCACGGTCGCGGGCGGCGAGCCGGTGATACCTGGACCGACCTACGGCGACGTAAGCACCGGCAAAAACCTCGGCAGCAAAACCGCGGGCCAAGACAAGCCCGAGCATGTGCTCGGCGGCGAGTTCTTCGGCTGGGCGGAACTCGCTGACGGTTCGATGCCGATCGACCTTGCCGACTACTTCATCGAACGCCTGGTCGTAGAGGCGACTGACGGCAATACGCCTTTGATCGATACCGTCGACGGCCAAGTCGCAGTGGACGGCGTCTACGTCGATGCCCACGGTCGTGACTACCAGCAACTGATGCAGAAGTTCCTAGGCGGTGCGGTGGCGTTCTCCCAAGGCACCACCGACTACCTGCAGACCAAGTGGGGCGACTATCTCACCACCGTCGAGGGCAAGGACTACACCGGCGCCGAGCACAAGTTCGACGAGGCATTCGGCTACTACGGTGCTGCGCGCGACATGAACGAGTACACGGACGATGAGGCCGCCGCAAAGGGTGGTCGCGAAGGCTGGGGGCTTGGCTATCACGACACCAACGAGGACGGCAGCATCGACCTGCGTGGGGAGTTCGTCTTCGGCCACGCCCAGAACTGCGCCAAGCGCGACCGCGGCTCGAACGGCGCGACCGACTACTCCAAGGAAGCCGTGGATGCCTTCCTGGTCGGCCGGCAGATTCTGAGCAACGCTGCGGCGGCGGGAGCGGGCTTGAGCGATGACCAGTTGGTCGCGCTGCACGACCAGATCGTGATCGCCGCCAAGACCTGGGAGAAGTGCATCGCGGCCACGGTCGTGCACTACATCAACGACACCGCCGGCGACATGGGCAACTACGTGGCGCCGCAGTTCGCGGACCTCGACAACTTCAAGAACATGGCCAAGCACTGGGGCGAAATGAAAGGCTTCGCGCTCGGCCTGCAGTTCAGTCCGTTCTCGCCGTTCCGCGACGGTTCGGTGGATGGCATTACTGTCGACAGCTTGAAGAGGGTCCTTTCGCTGATGGGCGATGCGCCCGTCCTGGCCGACGGCTCGCAAGGTGGCGTTGCCGCAGCCAACGGCGCACAAGCAGCCATCGACGACTACATCGAAGGCCTCATGGAAGCCCGCGACATCCTGGAGATGGCCTACGGCTTCGATCCCGTCGTGGTGGAGAATTGGTAGCCCTGTCGGGGACAACGGGCGCCCGCAGCCGGCCCGGATTCCGGGTCCTGCTGGGCGCCCTCTCCACTGTCGCCGCCCTAGCGCTCGCGGGCTGCGTCGACAGCTCCCGCGAGCCGGAGCAGCCACGCCCGGCGCCACCCCCACCAACCGCCGGAGGCGGGGACGAGGAACAAGAGGAGGAGGTCGAGGAGGAAGAGGAGTTCACGACCCTCAACATGCTCGCCAACCTCGCCGACGCCGTTGTCGTGCCGAACTACGTCGCGCTAGCGGACGCAACTGAGGCGTTCGCGGCGGACGACGGCGTGCTCGCCGGCTACTGCGAGGCGATCGGCAGTGACACGGAAGACGCGGCACTCACCGAAGCCCGCGACGGCTGGCGCGACGCGATGACCGCGGTGCAGACCACCGAAATGCACGTCTTCGGCCCAGTGGCGGACAATGGCGAGGCACTGCGCAAGCGCATCCTGTCCTACGCCGACGCTCCCTTGAGCACCTGCGGCGTCGACATCTCCGTGGTCCTGGCCGGCGACGAAGGCTTCGACATCCAGTCGCGGTCGCTCAACCAGCGCGGCTACGGGGCCATCGAATACCTGCTGTTCAAAGACGACCTTACACATACGTGCGCACCCCAAGTGCCCGCGACCGCCGATTGGAACGGGCTCGGGGAGACCGAGCGGCGCCAGGCGCGCTGCGAACTAGCCCAGGTGATCGCCGAAGATGCCGCCGACGCCGCGGCCAGCGTCGCAGACCGGTGGGATCCGGACGGCGGCGACTACCGCGCGACGTTCCTGGATCCCGAGACGACCGGGGAGGCGCTGCAGCATCTCACGGACGGCATCTTCGCCATGGATCTGCTCGTCAAGGATCGCAAGCTCGGAATCCCGACCGGCATCCACGATGACTGCTCCTCCGCGGCCTGCCCGGACCTCGTCGAGTCGCCGTATGCGCGCAACTCGCTCGCCAACATCCGCGCCAATGCAGCGTCGTTCAAGACCCTGTTTGAAGGCGGCGACGGATTCGGCTTCGACGACTTCATCGTGAACGAGGAGTTCGCGGACGTCGCCGACCGATTCGCCACGAACACCCAAGACATCATCGGCTACATCGACGACATGGATGCCGCGCTCTACGACCAAGTCCTCTCGATCCAGGAAGACGACCGCGGCACCGAGTGCCTGAACGCGTTCTCCGGCCCCGACCTTCGCGCAGAACTGTCCGCCTGCACCCTCGTCGGCCTAGTGAAACGCGTGACGGACGATCTGAAAATCGACTTCGTGACAATCGTCGGCGTGGCCTTGCCCGGCGGCGCCCAAACGGACAACGACTGATGGAATCCTGCGCGTTGCGTTGCGCTCTCGTATCAGCCGTGATCGTCATGGCCATGCCCGCCGGTGCCCAGCAGGACGCCGCGGAACCGCGCATCGAGGAAGTCGTCGTCATCGGCTCCCGCCAGGACGCCGATGCCGTTGCCGGCGCCGGAACGTTAGTGGATCAAGAGACGCTCGAGCAATTCGACTACGTCGATCTCAACCAGGTGCTGTCCACCGTGCCCGGCGTGTACATGCGCGAAGAGGACGGCTTCGGTCTGCGCCCCAACATCGGCATCCGCGGCGCATCGGCCGAACGCAGCCAGAAGGTCGCCATCATGGAAGACGGCGTGTTGATCACGCCGGCCCCCTACTCCGCGCCGGCCGCCTACTACGTGCCGAACATCAGCCGCATCCACGCCGTCGAGGTCCTCAAAGGGCCCGCGGCCATTCGTCACGGACCGCACACCGTCGGCGGCGCGGTCAATTTCGTGACACGCCCGGTGCCGGACGAGCCGCTCGCCGAGATCGACTTGAGCGCCGGCAATCACGGCTTCCACAAGGTCCAGGGCGCCTATGCGAGGCCGCTCGAGACGACCGCCTACCTGATCGAGGCCATGCGCTACGGCAGCACCGGCTTCAAGGACCTCGACAGCGGCGGAGACACGGGCTTCGTCCGGCACGCACTCGACGTGAAATGGCGCTGGGAACCGGGGGGCGAACGCGATCAACAATTGACCGTAAAGTTCGGCTACGCGGACGAGGATGCGGACGAGACCTACCTTGGCTTGTCCGACCGGGACTTCGACCGGAATCCCGTGCGCCGCTACAGCGCCTCGCAACTCGCCCGGTTCCAATCCTCCCACGTGCTTGCCCACGTCAACTACGGGGTCGCTTTCCACAAGAGTCTCCGTCTCAACGCGAAGGCGTACTGGAACCAGTTCGACAGGCAGTGGAACAAGCTGGACGGTTTCATGTCGGGGCCCGCAGTGCATTCTGTTCTGACTCGACCCGGCAACTACACCCGCCAGATCCAACTCTTGCGCGGCGAGATCGACTCGACGCCAACCGACGCCGACACCATAGACGTCACCAACAACGACCGTGCGTTCGACGTCAAGGGCCTTCAGCTCACGGCAACGGCCACGGGCATCCTCGGTGGGTTCACGCATCGCGCCACCGCAGGCGTGCGCGTGCACCGCGACCAGGTCGATCGCGACCATCGCCAGCGCGGCTACTTCATGACGGCCGGCAACCTGGTCTCCGACGGCATCCCACGCGGCTCCAAGGCGACCAACCACGCGAACACCGGCGCCTACGCGGTGTTTGTCGCCGACGAGATCACCCGCGGCGACTGGCGCGTCACCATGGGCGTCCGCTACGAAGACATCTCCGGCACGTTCGAGGATCTACGCGCCGGAGTTCGCCGCGACGGCACGCAGTCGGTGGTCTCGCCAGGGATCGGCGTCCACTGGCAGACGAAGCAACGCCTGAGCTTCCTCGCCGGCGTCTACCGCGGCTTCTCGCCCGCCGGGCCTGGATCTCGCGACGTCGATCCGGAACAGAGCGTGAATCTCGAGTACGGCATGCGCTACGCGACGCCGTCGCTGCGCTTCGAGGCCATCGGCTTCTTCAGCGACTACGAGAACCTTCTCGGTCGCTGCCGAGTCAGCGACAGCGGTTGCCAGGCCGGCGAGGAGTTCAACGGCGGGCGCGTCGAAATCGCCGGCGCCGAGATCGTCGGCTGGGCGCGGTTCCCATTGACGCAAAGCGTCTCGCTCGAACTGGACGTCACCTACACGTACTCGGAGTCCGCCTTCCAGACCAGCTTCCTGTCGCAGTTCCCGCAGTGGGGCCTGGTCCGCCGAGGCGACGAGTTGCCGTATCTACCCGAGCACATCGGGCGTGCGGCAGCCAGGCTCATCACCGGTCGCTGGGAAGCCTCCGCGGCGATCCGCGGCCAAGCGCAGATGCGCGAGGAGCCTGGCTACGAGGATCTCGAGGACGGTCTGCACGCCGACGGATTCGTCGTCCTCGACCTGGCCCTGGCCCGGCGTTTCGGCGACGCGACGCTGGTGCAGTTCCTGGTCGGCAATGCGACCGACGAGGCAGCCATCGTGTCCCATCGCCCGTTCGGCGCCCGGCCCAACCGGCCGCGATCTCTCGTTGCACGCATCAAGTACGCATTCTGACCTCGCGGCACCGCAGCGAGCCATGTCGGCGCGCGGACGTTCACGTCCGCAATCGGCCTGGTACAAGGCCAGTGCGGGCCGGGAGGCCCGCGTACCGCCGGTGAGCCGACGCGTACCGCGATGAGTGAAGCCCGTTAGTCATGTGGGATCTGCTGCTCGGGCCGCTTTCGGCACCACTCGATCCGTCGAAGCGGCTGTTCTGGGGATGCCTTCTGAGTTCGCTGCTACTCGCGTCGGTAGCCGTGACCATCCATTCGGGGCGGTTCGACTTGCGCGCACAGTTGCGTGCCCTCTTCGACCGCGACTACTGGTTGAACCGGTCCACGTTGCAGGACGTCGGTCTGCTATTTCTCAACAACGCGATCCGCGTGCTCGTCCTGGTACCCATCGTCGGCAGTCATCTCGCCATGACGCTCGCCACCGGCCGGTTCCTGCAGGCGAACCTAGGTGATGCGCCGACGATTGACATCCCATGGTTCGCCATCGCTACGATCTACGGGCTGACGTTCTTCGTCGCCGAGGATGCGAGCCGCTTCGGTCTGCATTTCGCCATGCACCGCTCGCGGCTGCTGTGGCGGTTTCACCGCGTCCACCACAGCGCGCGAACACTCAACCCGCTGACGCTGTTCCGGCAGCATCCCGTGGAGCAGGCCCTCTACTTCGCCCGTGGCACGCTGGTCTTCGGCGTCGTGAGCGGCTTCTTCATCTGGCTATTCGGGCGACACTTGTCGACGTTCGACATCCTCGGCGTCGACCTCCTAGGGTTCCTCTTCAACATGGCGGGCGCGAACCTGCGCCACTCCCACGTCTGGCTGTCGTTTGGTCCGCTGGAGCGGTGGTTCGTCAGTCCAGCACAGCACCAACTGCACCACAGCCGTGACCACGGCAACGTCAACCTCGGTTCCTACTTGGCGATCTGGGATCGCCTGCTCGGCACCTCGCGCCGCGCGGGCGCCAGGCGTGAACTGACATTCGGGCTGCCTGAAGCGCCCGCGGTAGGGCTCGTTCAGTCCCTGCGCCGCGGGGCCGCGCCCACGCGCGCCATGCCGCCGTCGACCGCCACGACTTCGCCGGTGACGTAGCGCGACGCATCGCTCGCGAAGAACAGCACCACGTCGGCGACGTCGTCGCCGTATCCCCAACGCTTGAGGGCGATGCCGTCCTCGAGGCGTTCGATAAGGCCCGGGATGTTCTGCCGATCCCCCTCCCAGATCGCCGTCGCGATCAGGCCCGGGCAGATGGCATTGACGCGAATCCTATCCGCACCCCAATCAGCGGCTAGCGCCCGCGTCATCGCGTCGACCGCGCCCTTGGTGCCCGCGTAGGCCACGCGACCCAGCGGACCGCGGAGGCTCGCGATGGACGAGATGTTGATCACCGAACCGCCGCCGCGTGCCGCCATGGATGGTCCGAGACCGAGCGTGAGCATCAGCAGCGAGCGAACGTTGATGGAGAAGACGAGATCGAAGTCCTCCTCCGAGAGTTGGTCCGGCGTGCGGCGCATCGGGATGCCCGCGTTGTTGACCAGGATGTCGACGCCCTCAACCGCCGCAAGGACGCGGTCCGCCAACTCGGTACCGGCGCCTGGTGGTGCCAGGTCCGACTCCATGATGATCGGATCGTGCGCCAGGTCCGCCGCCACGCGCTCGAGGTCCGCGACGGTGCGACCGGTCAGCACGACCTGCGCGCCGGCCGCGTCCAAGGCACGGGCGCTGGCCTCGCCGATGCCTCGACTAGCACCCGTCACCACGGCGATCTTGCCGTCAAGTTCACCCATGGTCCGCACCCTCCTCCGGCACAAGTTCGCCGAGCGCATAAACGCCGCGCTTGTTCCACTCGGCGCCGTTCTCGTAGCCACCGTAGCCCTGCCAAGGCTTGAAGCCGATGAGCTTCAGCAACTCCGGTGACGCCGCCTCAAGCACTTCCGGGCGGGTGCCGAGCAGGTAGTTCTCCTGCTGGCGGAACTGTGGCGCGCAGAAGTTGGTCGTCAGCCCGATGCGCGGCTCATCGGTCCTGTTCTCGCCGGTCGAGTGCCACGTCCGTCCCTCGAAGATCGCCACGGTGCCCGCAGGGCCAACCGCGGGAACCCAAGGCGCATCGCCGTCGAGGTCGTGGTCGGGCTGGCGTCCACTCAGGTGGCTACCCGGCACCAACAAGGTGGCGCCGTTGTCGGGCGTATAGTCGGTGAGCATCCACATGGCGTTGCAGACCACCGCCGGCGCAATGGTTTTCGGCTGCATCAACGCATCGCCACCGACGTGGTGGCCCCGGTTGCCGGCGCGAGTCACCGAACCTGGCTTGAGCAGCGTCTCCTTGTCCTCATTCGTCGGCGGCGGCATCCAGAACTGGTCGGTGTGGAAGGCCGTCTTGCTCCCCGAGTGCGCGAAATGCGCATGGTAGGAACTCAGGAGGTACTCATTGCCGAGGACATGCTCCACCACGGCATGCAGGCCCGGATGGAAGATCATGTCGCGGAACACCTCTCCCTTGTTGAGCAGGAAAACGACGAGTTGCTTGCCGTCCGGGAACCGGCGGGTGATGCCGCGCTGCCGTTCCGCCTCGAGCTGTTCAGACAGGCGCGTCCGCAACGCCGCAAGCTGTTCCGGGTCAAGCGCATCCTTGAGCATGCAGTAGCCCCAGGCGTCCATGTCCCGCTTGGCGTGTGCGAGGTCCGTGGTTGGTTTCGGGAGATCCTGGGTCATGTTTTCGTCTCTTGCCGGGGGAACCCTATCACAGCGCCTACACGGCCCCGCCACGCCCATCCGGCTGTGCGCGGCCGTAGCGGTCGTCGAAACGCACGATGTCGTCCTCGGACAACGTTTCGCCGACTTGGACCTCGATGACCACGAGCGGCTCGGATTCCGCGTTGGCGAGGCGATGCCGGGTTCCCACAGGAATGTATGTCGACTCGTCCGGGCGCAAGGTGAACTGCTCGTCGCCGCATGTCACCTCGGCCTGGCCACGGACCACCACCCAGTGCTCCGCGCGATGCCGGTGCAACTGCAGCGACAGCGACTCCCCCGGCGACACCGTGATGCGCTTGACCAGGAAGCCGGGGCCGCCCTTAATGGTCTCCGCGTGTCCCCACGGACGATACGCCGTGGTGTGCAGCCGGTGCTCGGCGCGGGAGCTTGAGTCCATCGCGTCGACCAGCGCCTTCACGTCCTGCGCCCGCTTGCGATCGGCAACCAGGACGGCGTCCGAAGTCTCCACCACGACAACGTCCTTCAACCCCAGTGCAGCCACGAGGCGGTCGCTGGACTGCAGGACGGAGTTGCGCGTGTCCAAGGCGATCACGTCTCCGCGCGTGGCGTTACCAGCGTCGTCGCGGGGAACGTTCGCCGCGAGAGCATCCCAGGAGCCGATGTCGGCCCAGCCCATGTCGGCGGCGACCACCATGGCCTTCTCGGTTCGCTCCATCACCGCGTAGTCCACCGAGTCCGCCGGGCAGTCGAGGAATGCCTTTCCCGGCCGCGCGAATCCAAGATCCAAGGTCTCGTCCGACGCAGCCGCCGTACACGCCGCCACGATGTCCGGTCGGAAGGCCTGCAACTCGTCCAGGAAGGTGCTCGCGCGGAACAGGAACATGCCGCAGTTCCAGGTGTAACCGCCTTCCGCCAGGTACCGCTCGGCAAGGGCCTTTGAGGGCTTTTCCGTGAACGCCGCGACCTCGGCTATGCACGGATCCGCACTCGCCGCCCCTCGCCGAATGTAGCCATAGCCCGGCTCGGGGTGCGTGGGTGACGCGCCGAACACCATGAGCTTGCCCTGCTCCGCAAAGGGCATGGCGCGGCGGATCGCTCCTCGGAATGAGTCCCCATCGGCGACATGGGAATCGGCCGCCAAGACCAAGAGGAGCGGGTCCGCACCTTCGCGCATCGCACGCAACGCCGCGAGAGCCACCGCCGGGGCCGTGCTGCGTCGCGCCGGCTCAAGCACGATGGCACCGGGTGTGATTCCTTCCAGGCGGCACTGCTCCGCGACAACGAACCGATGCTCCTCGTTGCACACGATCACCGGTGCCACGTGCGGCAACCCATCGAGGCGCGCGAGCGTCTGCTGCAGCATAGTCTTGTCGCCGATCAGGCTTAGGAACTGCTTCGGATAGAGTTCCCGCGACAACGGCCAGAGCCGGGTACCCGATCCGCCGGCGAGGATCACCGGCTGCAGCCTGCTCGGTCGGGTGTCCGCATCGTCCATGGCGGCATGTTACGCCACCGCACCTCCGGCGCTTACACTTACCCGATGGATTGGATCGTGACCACGTGGCTCCTCGTGGACGAGTGGATCGGCGCTGCGCTCGGCGTTCTCGTTGTGCTGTGCCTGATTCGGGAGAAGGTCTGGGCTTGGCCGCTCGGCGTCGCCTACGTGCTGGTGTCCATCACGCCGCTCCTCGAGGCCAGGCTGTATGCCAACCTGGCACTGCACATCGTCGGCTTCCTGCCCTTGAACCTGTACGGCTGGTACCACTGGCTGTTCGGGGGCGAGGATCGTGACGACCTGCCCGTCACCCGCGTCGGCAGTGGCACGGCCATTCTCCTCGCGGCCTTGTGCATGGTGGCCGCCCTCGCCCTGGGTTGGTATTTCGCCACGAATACCGACGCCGCCTTCCCGTATTGGGACAACGCGGTGTTCGCCATGAGCCTCGCCGCCATGTGGCTGACCGCGCGCAAGTACATCGAGAACTGGCTGGTCTGGTTCGTCGTGAACATAATCTCCGTCGCCCTGTACTTCTCCCAAGGGGTCTACCCGTACGCGTTCCTGTACACGCTCTACATCCCGATGGCGGTGTGGGGCTACATCAGTTGGCTGCGGTCAATGGGGACGCGGAATTAGCGCTTGGTACGCGGGCCTCCCGGCCCGCAATTGCGGACGCGAACGGCAAGCCGTTCGAGGACGTCCGCGTACCAACTAAGCGACCAGCCGCTCTTCCAAAGCATCGAACGTCGCATCGGCCACCCCTTCGCGCGACAACATGCTGCGTACCGAACCGTATTCCGCGCGGACACCGTCGAGGAACCCGAGGATGCGATCCGCCGGCGTCGCCATGCGCGCCCGGATCTCGTCGAGATCACCTTCCAGCGTTCGGCCAATCGCGTTGAGATAGGCGATCAGGCCGTCGATGGCCGCATTGCTGCGGTCGTATTCCTCGCCGATGCACTCATCGTCCACGCCGAGGAGGTCCATGACGATCGCGACGAGAATCCCGGTGCGGTCCTTGCCCGCCGTGCAGTTCACCAGCACCGGGTAGTGCGCCTCCTCCGCCAACAGTTCCACGCAGCGCGCGAACCGGTCCGCTGCGCCGACCTTCAAGTAGTCGAGGTAGCGTCCCGACGTGATCCCGGGGCCGCGCACGGCGTTCAGTTCTGCGATGAACTCCGCCATGGGCACGTCGGGGCGGAACACCGACCGGTGCACCACGACATCCGGCGGCTCGCCCGAACGGGCTGAAGCTGCGCCCGCGACCTCGTCCGGGTGACGGAGATCGAGCACCGTTCTCACATTCGCGCGGAACCAGTCCCGGTCGCGCGGCGAGATCCGCTCCCAGGCACCGGCGCGGTACAGCCTTCCTGGGCGCATCCGACCGCCGTGCGCCGTCGCATAGCCTTCAACGGCACGCAGGTTGTGTAGGCCGTCCATGGGGATGATGTAGTCCACATTGCCCCGCCGCGAATCCGGCATGGTCACTCCTCGAGATTTCCGATGCCGCTATAGTAGACGCAGGCCATGTCGAACACGTGGTGATAAGGAGGGGAACGATGGCACGACGAGACACGAACAGCGGCGACGGCGAACTGTCCCGGCGGGACTTCGTCGGCAACTCGGTCAAGGGCGCGGCGGCGGTGGCACTCGCGGCACCGATCCTGACGCAACCGGCCAACGCCCAAGGCGGCGGACTACCCATGCGGGCGCTCGGCAAGACGGGCGCGGACGTTTCCGTGCTGTGCCTGGGCGGCTGGCACATCGGCTTCTCGGCGCAGCAGGACGAAGCCGAGGCGATCCGCATCATGCATGCCGCCGTGGACGAGGGCATGACCTTCTTCGACAACGCCTGGGACTACCACGACGGCTACAGCGAGATCGTCATGGGCAAGGCGCTCGCAACGGACGGCCGCCGCGACAAGGTCTTCCTGATGACCAAGGGCTGCGACCGCGACTACGCAGGCGCCATGCGCTGCATCGACGAGAGCCTTAAGCGGCTGCAGACCGACTACCTCGACCTCTGGCAGTTCCACGAGATCGTCTACGACAACGATCCCGACTGGGTATTCGAGCAAGATGGCATCCGGGCGGCCATCGAGGCCAAGCAGGCCGGCAAGATCCGTCACATCGGCTTCACCGGTCACCGCGATCCCCGCATCCACCAAACCATGCTGGATAAACCCTTCGACTGGGAGACCGTCCAACTACCCATCAACATGATGGATGCCCAGTTCCGCAGCTTCCTCACCGAGATCGTGCCGCAGTGCGTCGACCGTGGCGCCGGCGTCATCGGTATGAAGACCCTGGGCGGCGGCGTGATCACCGGCCAAGCGGGCATCAGCGCGGACACCTGCATCCGCTACGCGCTCAGCCAGCCGGTGTCGTCCATCGTCGTCGGCATCACCTCGATGGACGAGTTACAGCAGAACGCGGCGACCGCGCGTAGCTTCACGCCGATGCCCGACACGGACCAAGCGGCCCTGCTCGCAAGCGTCAAGGACGTCGCCGGCGACGGGCGTTACGAGTTGTACAAGACGACGCAGCGGATGGACGGGCCCTACCACGTCAAGCAGCACGGCTTCCAAGTGGTGTGATCCCCGAACGCGCTGGAGTCGACGAACCGCAACACCGCGTCTACCGGTCCGCGCTCGGGCGCGGCGCGTTCTGGAAGACGTTCCCGCTAGCCGCGGCGGCGTTCGTGTTCTGGCAACCCGAGGCGCCATGGGGTTGGACGGGGAGCGTGGTCATTGCGGCAGGTGTCGCCGCGCTGGTCGCATGGATCCTGCTGGGAACCACCTACCGAATCAAAAGCGGCACCCTCGTTTTGCGGCAGCCTTTCAGGCGCATGGACATCCCGCTGACGCCGAGCACTGGTGCCCACCCGCGCACGGCGGCATCCCCGCGCAGGGGACCCTCGTGGCCCCGCAACTACGCCCTCGGAACGGCACACATCGAGATCGACGATGCGGGGCGGACGACCCTAGTGTCGCCCCGTGACGAGACAGCGTTTCTCGCCGAATTGTCGGCGGCACGCCAAGCGGCTGCCACCTCGGGACAGGCCACGGACAGCCCGCCGACGTGCTTCCGCTCCGTAATCGGCAAACGCCACCGGTTCCTGATGACAGGGCCGGTCCTGGGGCTCACCAGCATTGGGATCGCGACGGCAGGCATGCTCCACATACGCGATGCCCCCGAACTCGCGCTGCTCGCGATCGCGGTAGCCGCCGCCAGTGTCGAGTTAAGCCACTGGGTGTTCCGTGGGGTGCGATACACGGTCGAGGACGGGGCCCTGATCGTTCGCCGCCGCTGGGGCTCGCGCCGCATCCCCCTGGACACGATCACGGCAGTGGACCGGATCGACTACGACAGTTTTTGGGCGCTGTCCGACACCCTAGGCAACGAATACACGCTCGGAACGGACGTCCTGGCGATCCGTTGCGGCGGTGAGGTCGCCGTCAACGTCTCCCCGCCGGACGAGGACGCGTTTCTTCGGGCGATCGGACAGAGTGCGCCAGCCTCGCGGTACCTCGTAGGCTCCACAGTCGCCCCTTGGGCGGGTTAGCGTGCCCTGATGAGCGTTATGCCCATAGGGCCGCAAAGCAGTGGCAGCGACGCATCCACGATGCCCCAGATCGCCGAGGCTGCGTCGGCTCCCAATGCCGTGAAGCCCAGATTCAGTAGGTTGGCCCAACTCCAGAAGAACAGGATGCCGACGAACAGAAAGCCGTAGAACAGTGTATTGGCAGCGAGATAGGCACGCGTAACGCCCGGCTCGTCGTCGGCGTCGACCTCGCGCTTGCGCAACGCGGCATAGACAATCCCGAACACGATGGCGAGCGCCATCAGCGGATTCAGGACGTCCCATGCTGGGCTGTACGGCTGGGCGTCGGTGGACGTGTGATAGACAGGCTCGATGATCGTGTGGAGCGCTACGGCCACGCCGATCGCCAAGAACAGGATGCCGACAGTTTTCGTGAGCATGGAAGCGCTCTGTTCCGGTTTGGTTCTCGTATACGCGTAAACGCGCGAACCCGCCACTGCGACTAAGCCGTGGCACGCAAAGTAGCTGGACGTCACTCATGAAAGGCGGCTCGGGGCTGAACAGGACAACGGACCTCAAGGTCATCGCCGAGCGCCACGGCCGTTTACGCCTAGCTCACCTTGCTGTCCCTCAGCGGCCCTCACTGACGGCTTCCGCGCTCCTTCGATGCTCCCCTTTCTTCGGCTCCGCGTGGGTTCGGAGAAATCGCAGGACGCGCTCGTACAGACCACGCCGCATCTCGCGATTTCTGATCTCGTGGCCCTGGCCTTCAAGCGGCAAGAACTCCACTACTTTGCCCGCTCGCCTCAATATCCTTTGCATTCGGCGCGACTGGCGCACGGGCGAACGGCCGTCGTCCGTGCCGTGCGCTAGGAACACCGGGGCATCGATCAACGCGGCATGATGCACCGGTGACCGCGCGGCGAGTCCCGACGAGCCGGCCCGGTCGCGGGTTTGGCGTAGCCCCGGGAAGCGGTAGCTGTACTCGGGGACCTTGGCGGCCGCTTCGAGGTCGTAGACGCCGCCAATACCCACCGCGCACCGGTATGTACGTGGGTTGCGTACCACGCCCATGACGGCGGCGTAGGCGCCGTAGCCCGCGCCCAGGATGCAGATGGCGTCGGGATCGGCGATGCCCGCCTCGACGGCCCAGCGTGTGGCGTCAGTGAGGTCGTCCTGCATGACGCCGCCCCACTCGCCGAAGCCGCGGCGCGCGTAAGGCTCACCGTACCCGCCCGACCCGCGGAAGTTCACCTGGAGCACCTGGTATCCGCGGCTCGCGAGTAGCTGCCCGAGGGCGTGGAACCCCCACGTGTCGCGCGCGCCGTGGGGTCCGTCGTGAACGAGAACGACGGTTGCACCGGGCCTTCGCCCGGCCTCTCCCGTGACGTAGCCGTGGACCGTCGCGCCATCCCTGGCCCTGAACTCGACCGGCGTCATCGGCGCGAGAACCGATGCCTCGAGGCCGGGGCGCCGACCCATCAGCCGTTCTACGCTGCCGCTGACGGCGTCAACCAGGACGAGATCGCCGGGCATCCGGTCGCCCTCCACCACGGCGAGGGACCGTGCGTAGTCGGCGGTCCAACTCGTTAACGTAACCCGGCGGCCGGGAAACAGGCGCGCCAGTTCGGCGTGCTGGCGTGCGAGCGGATGGGACGTGTCGATGTACTCGGTTGTCGGATACCCGGCGTCGAACTGCGCCGCGTAGGCCCGCCCGCCGGCAAACAGCACCCTTGAGACGTCCACTACCGGGTTCGCGGCGAGAAGCTCGCTGCGCCCGTCGGCGCCGTGGTGCAGGGCCAGAACCAGGGTTCCGTCGGCACCCGTTGCCAGAGCGTACCAGCTCTTGGCCTCGGGTCCGGCGGCGATTGGCAGCCAACCCGGGCTGTCCGCCCACGCGTCGGCCCGTTGCCATGCGCCGCGTTCGCGGCGGAACACCATCTGCTCCAACGTCTCGGCGGTAACGACGTTGAACACGACGTTTCCGCGCCGGTCCGCAACGTAGCCGTCGAGGGCCAACAGCGGGGTCGGGAATCGATACCGGGCCCCGTGACCGGCGTCCGAAGGACTTGCGGCCCGCCGCCCCCACCCGCTGCGGGTGTCGATGCGGTTGACGGTATCGCAGGCTACCAAGACCGCATACGGGTGCGCGGCGAGCATGTCGACCACCGTGCCCCACGCTAGTCTGCGGTGACTGCGTGCCTTGGCATCGAAGACCATAACGACGCTGGCATCGCCGCGCCAGTCGAAGGCGCCGCAACCTTCGCCGAAACGCACGGGACGGCCGCGGACTTCGAAGACGAGCATGTCGTCGGATTT
Source organism: Candidatus Azotimanducaceae bacterium (assembly GCA_965203685.1). Taxonomy (GTDB): domain Bacteria; phylum Pseudomonadota; class Gammaproteobacteria; order Pseudomonadales; family Azotimanducaceae; genus VXYL01. The sequence goes on along the minus strand of OZ241908.1, from coordinate 176,817 downwards.
CCACTGCAGGCTACGGATCCTGCCGCCGTCGCGAAGCGCCAGGTCGAGCCGGACCTCACCGCCCGGGTAGGCGATGACCTTCAGCCGGCCCCTGTCGCCGTCGAGACCGCTGCGGGCAAACCAGGTGCCGAGTGGGGAAAGTGCCGCGTGGTCGAATCGCGGCGGGTCGGTAAACGCGGACACCGGTGGCGGGTCGATCGCCGCGAGACACGGCAAGGCTGCGACCGCCACACACGACGTCAGCGCGTGCGACGCGCGCCGCGCCCAGGCGCGGCCACTTTGGTGCCGGTTGGGCCGGCGACCTGCGACGCGTTGCGACTCCGCCGGCCAGACCGCTGAAGCCCCCATCAACCCCGTGAGCCCGGATTCAGGTCGGGCAAGTATGGCCACGAGTGCGCACGCCCGCTACCGGCCACTCGGAAGCACCTAGACCTACATGCGACTGCAAAGTTGGTGGCCAGGGGCAGAATCGAACTGCCGACACGAGGATTTTCAGTCCACTGCTCTACCGACTGAGCTACCTGGCCGAAGGGACGCCCTACGCGAGGGCGGCGCGTATTAAGCGGCAGAACTGAGGCGTCCGTCAACCAGCGTTGGGCTTCCGCGCAAGGAGCCGTGAAAGCGCCGCCTTGCGCCCGTCCGGGTCTTCGAAAACGTCCTCCTCGGCGCGTTCGATGGTGAGCGCCGACGCGAGTCGGGCAAGCTCGCCGGGCGCCACGCGGAACGCCGGGTTCTTGGGGCCGATCACGTCGTCGCGCGAGGTGGCCAAGTGTTGCTCGACGATCAGCACACCGTTCGGGTGCAGCGACGGCAACAGGGAATCGAGGAGCGGCAGGTTCACGAAGCGGATGTTGACGATGACATCGTAGCTCGCATCGGGGGCGAAGCCCGCATCCAGATCGCGCTCGAGCCAGCAAATGGGCAACTCGGATGCCCGCGCTCGGCCGATGGCGAGCGCTTCCGCCGAGATGTCGACGGCGTCCACGGCAAAGCCCAAGCCCGCAAGATAGATCGCGTTGCGCCCGGTTCCACAGGCGAGGTCCAGGGCTCGCCCTGGTGGCGGAAGCGTGGGGACGCACTCCTCAAGGAAAGCGCTTGGATGTGTCCGACTTTGATAGGCGCCCTCGCGGTAGCGCCGATTCCACTTGGCGCGATCAGCGGTGCTCAATCCTTGTCCTCCGACCTGTCGGACTCTTCCGCGTCCGACGCATCCGTTGGCTTCGGATGTTGGTCCGTCGGCAGACGGCGCACCATGCGCCATGCGAGCCCAAGGCCGCATAGACCGACGACCAGGCCGATGAAAGTGACCGCGACGGCGCCGATGTTGATCGTCATGGGGCCAACCGGGACGTGGTAACGGGTTCTGCGCGCATCGCATACCTCCCAACGGCTGCGTTCCCTTTTGCCTACGCGTGTATGCTACGCGCCCTTACCGCAACAGGGACAAGCGAATGAAGCTCTACGATTTCACCATGGCGCCGAATCCACGGCGGGTGCGGATTTTCCTCGCCGAGAAAGGCGTCGACGTCGAAACCGAACAGGTGGATATCCCGGCCGGCCAGAACATCGCCGCCGAGTTTCGGGCCATCAACCCGCGCGCCCTGTTGCCGACGCTGGTCCTCGACGATGGCACGGTGATCGACGAGTCCGTGGCGATCTGCCGCTACTTCGAAGAGTTGCATCCCGAACCGCCGTTGATGGGCACCGACGCCAAGTCGAAGGCGGTGATCGAGTCCGCCCAGAGGCACATGGAGTGGGACGGGTTGATGCCGGTGGCCGACGCGTTCCGCAACGGAAACCCGGCGTTCGCCGACCGCGCGGTGTCCGGCACGGAAGGCGTGCCCGTGATCGCGGAGTTGGTTGATCGCGGCAAAAGTCTCGCCGGGCGCTTCTACGACTCCCTGAATGCGACCCTCGCCGACTCCGAATACGTGGCCGGCGATACGTTCTCCATCGCGGACATCACGGCGTTTTGCGTGGTCGACTTCGCCAAGTGGGTGCAGATCCGGGCAGGTGACGAGCATCCGCACCTGCAGCGTTGGTACAACGCTGTCAAGGCTCGGCCGAGCTCGAACGCGTAGCAGGAATGCGGACGTGGACGTCCGCGTACCGACATAAGGCTACTCCGGGACGTATCCGGCCGGCCGGTCGTAGTCCTCGTTGGCCAAGAAACGGCGCATCTGCTCGCTCAAGTAGCTGCGCGCCTCGCGATCGGCCATGGACAGGTGATGCTCGTTGATGAGCATCGTCTGCACATGCTGCCACTCCTGCCACGCCTTGGCTGAGACATTCTCGAAGATGTCCTCGCCGGCCGCTCCCGGCAACGGCGGCGCGGCGAGGCCTGGCAATTCCTTGCCGTACTTGCGGCAATACACGGTGCGGCTCATGGTTCGAGTCCGATCGGCTGGGTCGCGGCCAAGAGTTTAGCGGCCACGGCGGAAACGCCAAGACGGTGGTCGGGGCCGATCCAACGCCCCGGAAGGCCGGACGGCTTCTCCACCAGGCGGATGTAAACCGGCTCGACGTCGAGGTCGAAGTGGGTGAAGCCGTGGTGAATCGTCGGTGCGCTGTTGTGTTGCTCAACTAGGACCGACTCCACGCCGAGAACCTCGAGGAATCGCGCGACCGATTCGTCGGCGTCCCGCTCCGGTGGTGACCAGAGGCCGCCCCAAATGCCGGCGGCGGGCCGTTGTTCGACGTAGCACGTCCGATCCGGTGCCGTAAGTACGAAGAACCGGCGCCGCTCCGCCCGCCGTTCGCGTCGCACGGCACGTTCCGGGAACCGCGCGACGTCGCCTTGGGCAAATGCGGCACACATGTCTTGCACCGGGCAATCAGGACACGATGGATCCCTGCGCCGGCACAACGTGGCCCCGAGATCCATGATCGCTTGCGTGTAGTCAGCAACGCGATCGGCGGGCGTATGCGCTTCCGCCAAGTCCCACAGAACGCGTTGGGTCGCGGACGACGATGGCTGGCCGCCGACACGGTGAATCCTCGACAGCACCCGCTTGACGTTGCCGTCCAAGATGGCGGCGTGCCGACCAAAGGCCTGTGCGGCGATCGCGGCGGCGGTGGACCGGCCGATCCCCGGCAACGCCATCAACGCCTCCTCCGAGTCGGGCAGACGACCGTCGAAGTCCGCCATCACGATCCCCGCGCCACGATGCAGGCTGCGTGCGCGGGCGTAGTAGCCGAGGCCGCTCCAGAGGTGCAGGACCTCATCCAGGTCGGCGTCCGCCAGCGTCTCGACATCTGGAAAGCGCGCCATGAAGTGCTCGAAGTACGGCACGACCGCGGCAACGGTGGTCTGCTGGAGCATGATCTCGGACACCCAGACCCGGTACGGAGTGCGGTTCAGTTGCCATGGCAGATCCTTGCGACCGTGGTCGTCCCACCACGCCAGGAGGCGCGTTGCGAAGCGGTCTTTAGCCTCCGTCGAATGGGATTCCACAGGCTCGTCGCGGCTCAGTGCGGCCATGTACATTACACTGCCACGTCTCCTTGAGACCGGATCGAACGATGAGCGATGTGGGCGCTTGGGAACCGGCCGCGAAGCTTGGCGCCAGTCATGCGGAGGCCCTGGATGCGGCGGCCGCAGAGGTAGCCGAGGATGCGCTCGCCGTCGACGATGCCGTCGCCGCTCGTCTGCGCCAGGTTTTCTTTGCCACAGCCGATGAGCGCGCCGGCCTTTTCGATGACGAGCCATCGCCGCGCCTCGTTGGCTGGGCGCGTGCGCTAACGCTGGCTGAAGAGACCATCCCTGGCTGCGAAGGCGGCGCCAAGTCGCCGGTCATCGCGCTCGCGCGCCTACTGCGCTCGCGCGGCGACTATCCGCACGATCTCACGCCATGGATCAAACGGGTCAGCAGCAATCGCTTCCTGCCGTATGGCAGCTTGATGGACCGGCTGCAGAGCTAGTCAGCTTCGTCTAGGTAGCGACCGACGATTGCCTCGCGGGCGCGCAGTGGATCAGCCAGGACCTTGACGCGCGCCCCACCCACTTCGGCGGCGTCTAAGGGCCGGAAGTCGGTTGGCAACGTCTCGCCATTGAACTCGAGAAGCACCCAGTTCAGTACGCGCGCCAAGGCGTTGTCGGTCAGCGGCGCTTGGGCTACTTCCGGCACACGGGAGATGTAGTCCCGCCCCTCCGGCGTCGCCACCAGGGCGCCCATCGGGCCTCGCAACGACGGCACCTCCGGTGGCGCGCCGCTGCCGTCTGGGAGGTGGCAGCCGGAACAGTGCAGCAGGTAGTCGAAACGTGCTGCGGCACGCGCAACGTCGGACAGCCCGTCATCGCCCTGCTCCTCGCCGGCGGCGAAGCCGATCGTCGCGACGAACAGGCCAACGAACAATCGGGCCATCGGCGCGGTCACTGCGTGGCCGACGCTTCCGCGGTGTCGCCGCTTGCCTCCTCGTCCGGCGCTTCGCCCAGCACCGCGGAGACGGTGCAGTGGTAGGCGTTGCTCTCGACGCCGAAGCACCACAGCACGTTGTTGCTCTTGCTCGGGAAGTAGACGGGCTTGGCACCCTCGGTCCGGTTACAGAAGCAGCGCGGGCAGAACGCCTTGCCACAGCAGTCGTTGTAGGAGATTAGGTACTGCTTGCCGTCCGCGGGATTGCGGCAGGTGCCAACCCAGGTGATCGGTGACGCCTCGGCGCCCGGCGGACAGGCACTGGCGCTGCCGCCGCAACAAGCGCAAAGCGAGCCGCCCAAGGCGCAGTAGCGCCAATAGTCGCAACTCTGCGGGTCGCCGAACTCGCGCAATGCCGTGACGCCGGGCGCGTCATCCGCGGCTTCGGTCTCGGGCGCTGCCTCGCCACCGAACGATCGGGCGACCGGCAGCAGCGGCAACGCGCCCGTCCCGGCCAGCAATACGCCCACGCGACCGAGGAAGCCGCGCCTGGACGTGCGTTCGGCGAGGCCCGTCGTGGACTTGTGCGCGACCGCATCGAGCATGCGCGCCAACAAGCCTCCTTGGCCATGCATCTGCGCCTTCATCATCCGCTCTCCTTACTCGCGCCAGGGTCGAAGACGCCGACCCCGCCGATTTCCTGTACATAGTCCTGCAGCGTTGCGACCCCGGTACGCCACGATTCCACTAGGCTCTCAAGGTGTTCCCGGGAGTTCACGAGTCCTCGCCCGCGCAGCACGCCGTCGGCACCGATGAGCACCGCGAACGGCAGTCGACTAACACCGTAGCGCATCCCGAGTGCTTGCGAGAGCACGTAAGGGAACCGCTCAAGCCCGACGTCCCTCGCGAACGTCCGATGCCGAGCGGCGTCGAACCCGTCGCTTGCAAACACCAGTCGCAGGCTCTCTGCTGCCGCCAACGACCTCGCGGCCGGCAGGAGTGTCTTGCACACTGGACACGTGGGCGAGATGAACACAACCAGCGTGTCGTCCGCCGAGGGACCGCCGATGTTGTGGCTCGTACCGGCGAGATCGTCCGCGTCTACGGCCTCGGTGAGTTCGCCGACCTTGGGCCCGGAGGTCGGCATCAACGCGCCCGCGGGTGCCACGCGCTGGTTGAGCACGCCGACCTGGCGGGCGAGGGCCAGCACCGCCACGGTCAAGACGCCGACGAATACCCAGAGCAGGATGTCGAGCGCAAGCGCGGCGGTCATCGCTCAGGCCTCGCGCCAGGTGCGCATCGCCGCACTGTTGCCGAGCAAGGTGCCGGTGGCGAGGTACAGCAATGTCGCGAGGCCCAGTACCGGAACGGCGACCGCGACGTCGCCCCAGTCCGGCGAGCCAAGGCTACGAACCGCCAACGTGGCGATGGCCAGTCCAGCGAGAACCGCGTTGCGCGCCACGAGTCCCCACGTCAGTTGGTCGCCGCCGCCACAGCCGCAGTCAATCCAGGAGCGCCCACGTACCAGGTTCCCGGCGATTGCCGCGCCGTATCCGGCCATCAGGGCGGCAGTGCCGATCCCTGCAGCGTTTGCGGCGTCGGCGTACCAAGGTGCGGCGAGCCAGAGCACGGCAAGTGCGGCTTCAATCATGGCAACGATGCCGCCCGTAGGGCGCAGCAACACTTGGGGCACGATCCGGTAGTCGGCGATCACCGCGTTGAAGGCGCCGAAATCGCTGAGTTTCCGCCATGCGGCCGTGCCGAGGAGCAAGGCGAACCCCAACGCGGCACCGAGCATTGGCGAGGCGTCCACTGCCGTCAATAGTGCAGCAGCGAGCCGCCGCCCGTGCTTTCGATGATCCGTTCGCGCTTCCCGGTGCGCAGCCCGAAGACGCGCACGCCGCCCGCGATGGCCGCGAGCAGCAAGGGTTCGTCCCCCGGTTCCTCGACCACGAGCAACGAACCCGCCGTCATGCCTTCCTCGAACTTGATCCGGCCGATCCGACGTTCTGCCTCGCGATGGAAAACCCACGCCTCGGTGCCGTCCTGGTTCTGCGTGTCCTTCTTGCCCTCGTGCATGAGCACGACCAGCAGGTCGTGGCCAGCGTGGAACGCGATCGGCTGGCCCCCGCCGGGTCGCCAACCCTCGTCGTCCTCTCCGAGGATGGACCAGGAATCGCCGACGGCGATCTGCCCGTCCTCGACCGACGCTTCGAGGGCAAGCCCCTCGAAACTCAAGAATTGCCAGCCGACGGGCGTCTGCACGGGCTCGTCGAACAGCGGATCCTCCTCGACGGAGAAGAACGACTCGCTGCGGACGCGCGCCGCCTCCGCGCCCGCCTCGTCTAGGCCGATCCACTGCAAGGTGCCGTCGCCGCACATCATCAGGAAGCCGCGCTCACCCGCCGGCAGCGTCATCGCGCAACCGGGCGTCGAGATTTCGCCGACGAAGCGCCGGTCCTCGACGTCCACCACGCTCACCGACTGGGCCGGGGTCATGTTGAACACCGTGACATAGCGACCGCCGGACAGGATCGCGAGGTAGTGCCGATGCAGCGCCGTGATCTTGTCCGGGACGTCGATCTCCGCGACCGGGTTGAGCGTCGCATGCTCGTAGATCCGCAGCACGTCGTCGCGTTCACCGCCGTATTGACGCGAATAGTGGGTCTCCGCCGCGTAGATCTCGTTGCGCCCCGGGTGGCGACGCACGGTCGGCGTCCACGGTGTGAGCGACAGCGTGCCGCGCATTTCTCCGTCGGCTGCGTCGAACACGTAGGCGGCGCCGAGACCGCCCTTGGCGATGAACCAGGTGGGCTCGGGCGATGGCAGCACCGTCTCCGAGACGGTCTCCGGAGTCACGCCGTCGGCGATCGCCACGCCGGCGGCCAACAAGGCCGCGATCCCGATGCCGCGTCGTACGACAGGCGTGCACATAACGCGTCCTTAGACCAAAGCGAACCCGGTTGAGTCTGTCGAAATGCCGCGCGAACGGCAAGTTGAGGGGCCGGCTCAGGACGTTGCCGCGAGAGGGCGCAGGTATAATGCGTCTTTCACTGGCATTGCATCCCCCATGCCCCCCACCACCAACCGCACGGCGTCGCGTAGCCGCAAGACGCTCGAGACCTCCATCGAGGTGACCGTGGACGTCGACGGCAACGGCGTGGCGGAGATCGCCACCGGGCTGCCGTTCTTCGAGCACATGCTCGACCAAGTCGCCCGTCACGGCCGTCTCGATCTCGCCGTCGAAGCCCGGGGCGATCTCGCGGTCGATGCGCATCACACGGTCGAGGACGTGGGCATCGTCTTAGGCCAAGCGATCGCCGAGGCGGTCGGGGACAAGAAGGGCATCTACCGCTACGGGCATGCCTATGTGCCGTTGGACGAGGCCCTGTCCCGGGTGGTCGTGGACCTCTCGGGCCGACCCGGCCTGCACTACAACGTGAACTACACCCGTGCGCGTGTCGGCGATTTCGACGTCGACCTTCTGCGCGAGTTCTTCCAAGGGTTCACGAACCATGCGTTGGCGACGCTGCACATCGACAACCTCAAGGGCGTCAACGCCCACCACCAGGCCGAGACCATCTTCAAGGCGTTCGGCCGCGCGCTGCGCATGGCGCTCGCAAGGGATCCGCGCACCAGCGATACGCCCTCCACCAAGGGCGCGCTGTAGTTGCTCCTGATCCCGGCCATCGACCTCAAGGACGGTCGCTGCGTGCAGTTGCAGCAGGGCGTCATGGCGTCCGCCTCGGTCTATTCCGACGATCCGCCGGCAATGGCCAAACACTGGTGCGAGCTTGGTGCGCGCCGCCTGCACGTCGTGGATCTCGATGGCGCCTTCGCCGGCGAGCCCGTGAATCAACGCCTCGTAGAGCAGATCGTCGAAGCCGCCGGCGACGTGCCGGTCCAGATCGGCGGTGGCATTCGCAGTATCGAGACCGCACACGCCTACATCGCGACTGGAGTGTCGCAAGTGATCGCCGGCACCCGGGCCACCGAAGACCCCGAGTTTCTACGCGCGTTGGCAGCCGAGTTTCCCGGTCGTGCCATCCTCGGCCTCGACGCCAAGGACGGCAGGGCCGCGACGCGCGGATGGACGACGACCAGCGGCGTCGACGTGCTGTCGTTCGCCGACAGCATTCGCGAACTGGACCTGTTCGCGATCGTCTATACCGACGTCGCCCGCGACGGGATGCTGAGCGGCGTCAATGCCACGGCGACACGGCAGCTTGCGGAAGTCGCGGGGACACCCGTCATCGCCTCGGGCGGTGTCAAGAACCTCGACGATCTACGCGCCTTGAAGGCCCTCGACCTCGACCCCTCACGGCTGCTCGGGGCGATCAGCGGCTCCGCGCTGTATGAAGGCACGCTGGACTTCACACGCGGTCAGCGGTTGCTCGACGACGGCTAGGCGCGTCGCCTTGCGGCGACGCGATCGGTACGCGGGCCTCCCGGCCCGCAGCCCATGTGCAAGGCCAGAAATTGCGGACGCGAACCCCTTGGAACATCACAACGCCGAGACCGTTCTGAACGCTGATGCGCCTAGCGCCAACGGGTTCGGCAGCGGCGTGGGTGGCGGCAGAAGGTGGTCGCAACGATCCGGGATGCGCTCATCCGAGGGCCGGGTCGCGAAACTGCAAACAGGCACGCCAGCCAGGAAGATCGCCACCGCCGCGCTCGGCGGCGCGACTTCGGCCTGGGGTGCCGCTGCAACTCCCATGACGGCTGCTGCGATGCTGGCAGCCAGTAGTCGTTTCTTCATCTCGTTCTCCTCTGGTGGTCTGATGAAATCCGGAGGAGACGATAGGCATCGCGGAACCGCCTTTGGTGCCGCCGAGCCGATGTCCTACACGAAAACGGGAGATTCGCCTTCGCGCTACGGCGACCCGAACGCGCTCAACCGCCTTTGACCGCGGTTTTTGCCGCTGCCAGCAGACGTTCGTCGTAGGCGCGGGGACCCTCGTCGTCGCGGGGCACTACGGCGACATCCGGTGCGACGCCGTTGGCCTGCAGTGAATGCCCATCGGGCGTGAGGTAGCGCGCGGTGGTGAGCTTGATCGCGCTGGTGTCCCGGAAGTACATCACCGACTGCACGGAGCCCTTGCCGTAGCTCTTGGTCCCCAACACCGTGGCCCGGTCGTGGTCCTTGAGCGCCGCCGCCACGATCTCCGATGCCGACGCGGATCCGCTGTTGATCAGCACCGCCAACGGTGCGCCTTCCAGAAGATCCCCGGGCTTGGCATCGTAACGGCGTTCGCTCGACGGCTGTCGACCCGTCGTGGACACGATGACGCCACCGGCCAGGAAGGCATCAGCGACGTCTACAGCCGCGTTCAGCAACCCACCCGGATTGTTGCGCAGATCCAGGATCAAGCCAGTCAGGTCACTTTCCGCGCGCAGGCCCGCGACGACGACGGCGAGGTCGTCCCCCGTGGTGTCGTTGAATTGCGACACGCGGACGTAGCCGACGCCGTCCGGCAAGGCGCGACCATGCACGCTCGGTACGGTGATGGTGTCCCGCGTGAGATCGAAGTCTAGGGACATGCCAGCTCTCCGGCGGACGCGAACGTGCACGTCGGTGCCCGGTTCGCCGCGCAGGCCGTTGATGGTCTCCGTCAAAGAACGCCCCCTCAAGGACTCGTGATCCACTTCGACCAGCCTGTCTCCAGCACGGATTCCCGCCCGCGCCGCAGGCCCGCCGTCATAGGGGCTCACGATCATGAAGTAGCCGCCCACCAGTTCGAGTTCGACGCCGATGCCGCCGAAGTGGCCGAGCGTGTCCTCCTCCATCAACGCCAGCGCATCTTCGTCGAGGTAGCTCGAGTGGTTGTCCAAGCCGGCAACGACCCCGCGGATCGCGTTGTCGACCAGGACCGAGCGCGGAACTTCGTCGATGTAGGCCTCCCGGATCTCACGCACCACCGACAGCAGCATGAACTCGTCGCGCACCTTGTCCATGTAGTCGGTGAGCTTCCAGAACGCCAACGTGCCGAGCATGACGCCACACGCCATGCTGGCCACCAAGCCGAACAGCACCGAAGGTCGCAATCGAAACATGCGCGAATCATACCCGCGCCGGGCGCGCTTGCCGGGCGTGGCGCATTTGGCCAGACTTCCATGCGTCACCCACGGTCGAGCATGACATGCTGAGCTATTCGCCCCCCGTCGACGACATGGCCTTCGTCCTGTTCGACGTCTTCGACGCCGAAGCCGAGTGGGCGCGAATGCCTGCGTTCGGCAACGTCGACCGGTCTCTTGCGCTTGCCGTGCTCAACGAAGCCGGCAAGCTCGCAAGCGAGGCCATGGCGCCGCTGTACCAAAGCGCCGATGCGGAAGGGGCACATTGGCAAGATGGCACGGTGACCGCACCGAGCGGCTTCACCGATGCGTTCCGCGCCCTCGCCGAGGGCGGCTGGTTTGGCGTCTCCGGCAACCCGAGCTTCGGCGGCCAGGGCCTGCCCAAGGCGCTCACGGGCCTCGTCGAGGAGATGTTCTGGGCCGCCAACAGCAACCTGTACCTCTACGGCGCACTGACCACCGGTGCCGCGACATGCATCAACGCCCATGGCGACGCCGACGCCAAGGCCCGTTACCTGCCATCGCTCTACGCGGGCAAGTGGACCGGCGCCATGGCGTTGACGGAAGCGCACGCGGGAACCGACCTCGGGCTCATGCGCACGCGCGCCGTACCCGACGGGCAAAACTACCTGCTCACGGGGACCAAGGTGTTCATCACCAGCGGCGAGCACGACCTCGCGGAGAACATCGTGCACTTGGTGCTCGCCAAGCTGCCTGATGCGCCGGCCGGCACGGGCGGCATCTCCTTGTTCATCGTGCCGAAGTTCCTGCCCGACGGGAGCCGCAACCGCTTCTCGAGCGGTTCCATCGAGCACAAGATGGGCATCCGCGGCAGCGCGACATCGGTGATCAACTACGACGACGCCACGGGCTACCTGGTCGGCGAGCCCCACAAGGGCTTGCGATGCATGTTCACCATGATGAACCACGCGCGGGTGTCGGTCGGCATCCAGGGCTTGGGTCTAGCCGACCTCGCCTACCAGAACGCGGCGATCTACGCCCGCGAACGCCTGCAGGGACGAGCGCCGAGCGGCCCCAAGAACCCCGATGCGGCCGCGGACTCCCTCCTCGTACATCCCGACGTGCGGCGCATGCTGCTGACCCAACGCGCCTTCGCCGAGGGCGGCCGAGCGTTCGCCGCCTTGGTGGGCCTGTTGCTCGACCAAGCGGAATCTGCGGCCGAGGTCGAGGATCGCGAAACCGCACAGAGGTTCGTGGATCTCCTGACGCCGGTGGTGAAGGCGTTCCTGACCGACCGCGGCACCGAGTCCACCTTGATGGCGCAACAGGTGTTTGGCGGTCACGGCTACATCGTCGACCACGGCATGGAGCAGATCGTGCGCGATGTACGGATCACGCAAATCTACGAGGGTGCAAACGGCATCCAGGCGTTGGATTTCGCCGGACGCAAAGTCCTGCGCGACGGCGCACAGACGCTCGGGTGGTTCCTCGACCGATGTCGGGCGGATGTGGTGCCGGATGAGTTCCGGGAGCCGTTGAGTGCCGCGTTGGACACGATCCAGCGCGCTGCGAGGTATCTGCTTGCCGGAGCCGCGAAGAACCCGGACCTGCCCGGCGCCTGTTCCTCGGATTTCCTCGAACTTACGGGCCTCGGCATCTACGCGTGGCTCTGGGCCAAGATGGCGGCTGCCGCCCAGGACGGCGATCACGGTGCCTCGAAACTGGCGGTGGCGCGGTTCTTCTACGCCAAGCTGTTGCCGAAGACCCAAGCGCTGGCGCAAGGCATCGTCAACGGGGCCGACCCGGTGATGGAGTTGCCCGAGTCGCAGTTCTAGCGAGGGTTGTACGAGACCGGAATTGCGGACGCGAACCGCAAGCGGTTCGGGGACGTCCGCGCACCGCCTCAACGTCCGCGTACCGTCAGGTTAAGAGATCCGTGAGCCTGGCGTAGATCCCGCCGAAAGCGCCGTTGCTCATCAGGACGATGTGGCACATGCCCCCGGCGTGGGACTGCGACCTCGCTACCGAGGCCAGTCGTTCGGCCAGTCGGTCCACGTCGTGCGCGACACTCGCTGGTACCGGGCTCGCGCGCGTGACGTCGCGGACGTCCCAGCCGATGTTCGGGCCCTGGAACCAGATCGCTTCGTCGGCCGGAGCGCAGCAGGTCGCGAGATCGGCGCGCAACGTGCCTAGGGACATGGTGTGGGTGCCGGGTTCGACAACCGCCACGATCCGCTCATTGCCGACACGCGCGCGCAGTCCCTGCAACGTCGAGCGGATCGCCGTGGGGTGATGGGCGAAGTCGTCGTAGATCCTGTAGCGCGGCCCGTCGGCGATGACTTCCATGCGCCGCTTGGGTGCCTCGAACGACCCCAGTGCTGTTGCGGCCTCTCCCGGCGAGACACCGGCATGACGGGCCGCCGCCACGGCGGCGAGTGCGTTGGCGACGTTGTGATCGCCCATCAAGGGCCAGCGCACCGTGCCAGTCGATTGGCCGTTCAGGGTGATCGTGAAGGCACTGCCGTCGGGTGCCAAATCCGTGGCCCGCCAAAGGTCGCCTCGCGGATCGCCACGATCCCGGTTCTCTGCCTCGGCCCGGTCGACGCCGAACCGCGAAACCGGCGTCCAGCAACCCTTGTCGAGCATCTCGTTCACGTTGCGGTCCCCGGTCGGGGCCACGATCAGGCCGGCCCCAGGGACAGTTCTCACGAGTTGATGGAATTGCGCCTGGATCTGCGCCACGTCGGCGAAGATGTCCGCGTGGTCGAGTTCCAGGTTGTTGACGATCAGCGTCTTTGGCCGGTAGTGGACGAACTTCGAGCGCCGGTCGAAGTAGGACGTGTCGTACTCGTCGGCTTCCACGACGAAGTGCACGCCGACGCCCAAGCGCGACGACACGCCGAAGTTGCCCGGAACGCCACCGATGAGGAATCCCGGTTCGAGCCCCGCGCAGTCGAGGATGTGCGCGACCATGCTCGCCGTCGTGGTCTTTCCGTGGGTTCCCGCCGCGGCGATCGTCCACCGACCGGGCAGCACCGTATCCCCCAGCCACTCGGCGCCGGACGTGTACGGCAAACCGCGATCCAGGACGTACTCCACGGCCTCGTGGCCGCGGGGCAACTGCGCGTTGCCAATGACGACCAGGTCCGGCTCGGGATGAAGTTGGCCGGGGGCGAAACCTTCGTGGACATCGATGCCCGCGTCGGCGAGTTGATCGCTCATCGGCGGGTAGAGCTTGCGATCGAAACCGCTGACGCGCCAGCCGAGTTCCTTGGCCAGCAACGCCAAGCTGCCCATCAGCGTGCCGCCGATGCCTAGGAAGTAGACGTGCTTGGCGGTCACCCCACCGGCACGCCAACCGCCGCGGCGATGGCGGACCCCAACGCGGCCATGGTGATGATCTCCCCGACGGCTCGAATGCCGAGCGCCAGCAGGATGCCCACCCAGAGCTTGCAGCCGAGCGCGCGGTGCAGGATGAACCCAGACACGACGACGGCCCATATCAGGAACACGATCGTCCCGGCACCCACCCTCTCAGCACCGACGATGTTGATGCCGATCCACATCGCCGTCCCGATGATCAGTTGCGTTCCCAGCGTCGCGCCCAAGGTGGCAGGAAAGCGAGGTTCAAGGTTGCGCACGTAGAGCGCGAACCACGTCAGCGCCGCCGTCGTCGTGATCCCGATCAGCGCGACATTGAGCGCCAGGCCCGCCGACAACCCAGGCGGGACAGCGCCCAGGAGGAACACGGCCGATGCCAGGTTCGCGGCGACTAGGGCGACCAGGAACCACGCCTGCGTTGGCACTGATTCCGGCCCATTGCGCAACAGGCAGATGCCGAACAGGAGCTTTAGGACAGCGGTCATGGCCGCATTGTAAGCCCGTTACCGCGCCAACATCCCGGTGTGCAACCGTCCTGCGATGAAGGCCTCGCTGCCGAGCGTCGTCTCGAGCAACGCGCGATTCGTGGCCACGCCCCGAATCTCGAACGCCTTGACGCCGACGAGCGCCCGCCCGATCGCCTGCTCGCGGGTCGTACCCGTGCCGATGACCTTGCCCAGCAGGGGATCGAAGTACGGCGTGACCCATTGACCCTCCGCATAGCCGGTCTCGACGCGCACGCCCGTCAGTGCCGGCGGCCGGAACACGGCAAGCCGACCGGTCGACGGCAGCATGCGCTCGGAATCCTCGGCGTAGATGCGTGCCTCCACCGCGAAGCCCCGAGCCTCGATGATTTCCGGCAGGATTTCCGCCAGTCGGCTGCCGGCCGCGACGCGGATCTGCGTAGCCACCAAGTCTATGCCGGTTATCTCTTCGGTGACTCCGTGCTCGACCTGCAGACGGGTGTTGACCTCCAGGAACCCGAAGTCGTCGTCGGCGTACAGGGTCTCGACCGTCCCCAGGCTGTCGTACCCGGCTAGGGCCGCCACGGCCGCTGCTTCGACGGCGGCAACCGGTTCCCGGTCGGCGAGCGGCGCCGGGGCTTCCTCGATGACCTTCTGATGGCGCCGCTGCACGGAGCACTCCCGCTCGAAGACGCCAACCGTGCTCTCACCGTCGCCGATGACCTGGAACTCGATGTGGCGCGGCTCGCTGAGGTACTTCTCCAAGTAGACGGCGCCGTCGCCGAATGCACTCCTGGCCAAGGCACCGGCGGTTGCGAACGCGGATGCCAACTCTTCCTCGTCATCCGCCTTCAGCATGCCGATCCCGCCTCCGCCCGAGGCGGGTTTCAGCAGTACGGGATAGCCGAGGTGGTTCGCGGCGACCACTGCGGCGTCGACGTCCGTCAACACGCCGCTGCCATCGCGAACCGGAAATCCCGCAGCCAACATCGTCGCTCGAGCCCTTGTCTTCTCGCCCAGCCCTTCGATCCATTGCGCATCAGGTCCGATGAAGCGAATGCCGGCCGCCGTGACGGCACGCGCGAAGTCGGCATTCTCGGCCAGGAACCCGTATCCGGGATGCAGCGCGTCCGCGCCGCTCGCCTTGGCCGCGGCGATCACTTTGTCCGCGTTCAAGTAGGTCGCCGTCGCCGTGTAGCCGGGCAGGCGCGCCGTCCCGGTCGCCTCCGCCAGGTGGGGCGCGGCAGCGTCTATGTCCGCATAGGCCGCGATGCTCTCGATACCCAGATCATTGCAGGCGCGGACCACGCGGCGGGCGACGGTCGCACGATTCGCTACGAAGACGCGGCTAAACACGACGGTCCTTGAGTTCGCGCCACGCGGCCACGAAGCCGCCAAGGCCGCGCCCTTGCGTCGTGGTCTCGCCGCGTGCCACAGCCGCCTCCACGGCGGCGAGGATCTCGTCGGCGAACTCGTCCAAGGCCACCTCGAACATGTCCGTCTGTTCGCCGCCCTTGTGGTCGGGTGGCTTGGGAAGGGGCGTTTGCCCGATGGCGGCTTGCAGCGGTGGCCGCAGTGCTACCGGGACCAAGGACGCGGTCTCGACAAGCATCCAGCGCGACATCACGTCGGGGCGGTCGCACAAGGCCTTGTAGCGCTGCCAGTCCATGCGGCGACGGGTGTCAGTGATGGAAGAGGCGCAAGCCCGTGTGCACCATGGCGATGCCGTACTCTTCACAGGCCGCAACCACCTCGTCGTCACGGGCCGAACCGCCCGGTTGGGCGATGAACCCGACGCCGTGGTGGCGGGCATGGTCGACGTTGTCCCGAAACGGGATGAAGCCATCGCTGACCAAGGAGACGCCAGACAGCCGGGCCGTCCATTCCGAGCGGTCGCGAGCACTGAGCGGCGCGGCCGACGAGCCGGTTGCCGCATCGAACGCCGCCTGTTCCGACGGCGTCATGTCGCCCTCGATATAGCGTACCCGCCAGTTCACGCGGTCCTGGCGCCGCACGCCGCGCACGAAGGCCAAGTCCAGCACGCTCGGATGCCGCCCGAGGTGCCAGGTGTCCGCTTTCGCGCCGGCGAGCTTGGTGCAATCCACCCGCGACTGCTGACCGGCGCCGATGCCGATCATCTGGCCGTCCAAGGCATAGCCCACCGAGTTCGACTGCGTGTATTTCATGGTGATGAGACCGAGCAGCAGATCGCGTCGTGCGTCCTCGGTGAGCGTGCCGCACACCACGCGACCGAGATCCTGGGACGTCACGGCGCGATTGTTGCGGGTCTGCGTGAGCGTGACGCCGAAGACCTCCCGCGACTCTTCGGCCGGCGGGCGGTATCCCGGATCCGCTTCGATCACGACGAAACTGCCGCCCTTCTTTCGGCTGAGGGTCTCGAGCGCCCGCGGTTCATAGCCCGGCGCGATCACGCCGTCGCTGACGACGCCGCGCAGGTAGTCGGCGGTGTCCTCATCGACGCGGTCGGACAGCGCCACGAAATCGCCGAACGAACACTTCGGGTCCGCACCCCGCGCCCGGACGTACGCGGTCGCCAAGGGAGTGAGTGAGCGGTCACTGACCTCGTAGGCGCGGCATAGATCGTCCGGCAACGGCGTCGCAACAGCGGCCCCGGCAGGCGAGACATGCTTGAAGGACGCCGCCGCGGGGAGGTCGAGCGCGCTCCGGAGTTCTGCAACCAGTTGCCAGGCGTTCAGCGCATCGAGCATGTTGATCATGCCCGGGCTGCCGGACAGCACGCGTACCGGACCGTCGTCGTCGCATGTAAAGTCGGCCTGGTCCTGGTGCGGGTTGCACCCGTATCTCAGGCTCTGGCGCACGTTGGTGACCCGGCCGGTGGCCTTAGGGAAATACCAGCTCCGACCCGGTCAGGAGTCGGTAGGCCTCGAGGTAGCGCGCGATCGTGTTCTCAAGGACGTGTTCCGGCAACTCCGGCCCTGGCGGGGTCTTGTCCCAGTTTCCGGCAGAGACGACGGTCTCCAAGTGGTTGCGCACGTACTGCTTGTCGAAACTCGGCTGCTCGCCACCTGGTTTCCACTCGTCCGCCGGCCAGAACCGGGAGCTGTCCGGGGTGAAGATCTCGTCGATCAGGATCGGCTGATCCACACCCTCGACCATGCCGAACTCGAACTTCGTATCCGCCAGTACGATTCCACGCTCGAACGCGTAGTCGCGCGCGAGGCCATAGAGGCGCAAGGTCGCATCCTTGAGCCACAACATGGTCTCCGAGCCAACGATGGCCGCACCTTCGTCGAAGCTGATGTTCTCGTCGTGACCGGTATCGGCCTTGGTGGACGGCGTGAACAGCGGCTGCGGCAGGCGGTCGCCGTTGGTCAAGCCTTCCGGAAGTGCGATCCCGCACACTTCGCCGCTCGCCTGGTAGTCCTTCCAGCCGCTACCGGCAAGGTAGCCGCGGGCGATGCATTCCACGGGAATGACCGTGGCCGCTCGGCAGAGCATGATGCGCCCGGCAAGCTGCTCGCGCTCGGCATCGCTGATGCCCGGGATGTCCGCCGGGTCCGTGGAGATCAGGTGGTGGTCGACGACGCCCGCGAAGTGGTCGAACCAGAACTTCGAGATCTGCGTCAGGACGACGCCCTTGCCGGCCGGACCGTTGCCGAGGACCACATCGAAGGCGCTGACGCGGTCGGTCGCGACGATCAACAGGGCTTGGCTGCCGTCGGCCATCTCCACGTCGTACAAATCGCGAACCTTGCCACTGCGCCTATTGGGCAGATTCAGGCTCGTCTGCATCACGAGTCGGGGCACCGTTATCCTCCTAAAGCGCCATTTGTTTCAACAGAGCAGGAACTCCAGCAACGCCTTCTGCGAGTGCAGGCGGTTGCCAGCCTCCGTCCATGCCACGGAACGCGGATCGTCCAGCAGATCGCCGCTGATCTCCTCGCCGCGATGCGCAGGCAGGCAATGCATGAACAGCACGTCTCGATCCGCAAGGTCAAGCAGCGCCCGCGACACCTGGAAGCCCGCGAACGCCCGCAGGCGATCGTCTTCCTGGCCCTCGTGGCCCATGGAAGACCAGACATCGGTAACGACGAGGTCGGCACCCGCGACGGCCTCACGCGGCGAGTTGACCAGGCGCACGTTGTTCGCACCGCCAAGAAGCTTGAGGTCGGGTTGATGACAGGGTGGCGTCGCGACCTTGAGGTCGAAGCCGAACAGGCGGGCTGCCCGGACATAGGAGTTGCACATGTTGTAGCCATCGCCGATGAAGGCCACCTGCGCGCCAGCGATGTCGCCCCGGTATTCGTTGAAAGTCTGTACGTCGGCCAGCAACTGGCATGGATGCGACGTGCTGGTCATGCCGTTGATGACCGGGATGCGCGAGGCCGCCGCGAAGCGTTCCACGTGGGCATGGTCAAGTGTGCGGATCATCACCGCATCGACCATTTCCGCGAGCACCTTGGCCGTGTCCTCGAGCGGCTCCCCCCGGTCTAGTTGAGAGTCGGCGGGGCCGATGAACAGGGCGTGGCCACCGAGTTGACTCATGCCCGCTTCGAAGGCGACCCGCGTCCGCGTCGATCGAAGTCCGAAAATCATGGCCAGGGTCTTGCCGACCAAGGGCTGGTAGGGCGTGCCCGCCTGGTGCAGTTCCTTGAGCGCAGCGCCGCGCGCGACGATGCGCTTCAGTTCATCCGGCGCGAAGTCGTCAAGGGTGATGAAGTGACGCGCTGGCATCGTGGCGTTAGGTATCGAGTGACTCGATCAGGCCGACCACCATGTCCACCATCGTGTCGGCCTCCCCATCGGACATGGTCAGCGGCGGCAGCAGGCGGATCACCGTGTCGGCCGCAACGTTGAGCAGCAAGCCGCGCTCGACGGCCTCATTGATGAGTTGCGTGCACGGTTCGACGAGTTCGACGGCCAGCATCAGCCCGACCCCACGAATCTCCTTGACCCGGTTGTTGCCACGTAGAGCATCACGAAACCGCGCCTGCATGCGCTCGCCGAGTTCACCGGCGCGCTCGATCACGCCTCCTTCGGTTAACTCGTCAACCACCACGTTCGCTGCCGCGCAGGCGAGGAAATTGCCGCCGAAAGTGGAGCCGTGCGTGCCGGCGACCAGCATTTCCGACGCCACGCCCCGCGCCATGCAGGCACCGATCGGCATGCCGTTGCCGAGGCCCTTGGCTGTGGCGACCACGTCCGGAACGATGTTGGTGTGCTGGAAGGCGAAGTAGCGACCCGTGCGACCGTTGCCGGTCTGGACCTCGTCGAGCATCAGCAGCCAGTCGTTGGCGTCGCACACCGCGCGCAGGCCATCGAGATAGCCGGCGTCGGGGATCCGAATGCCGCCCTCGCCGAGAATGGGCTCGACCAGGACCGCGACGACGTTCTTGTTGTTGGCGGCGATCTTCTCCAACGACGGGATGTCGTCGTACGGTGCACGGACGAAGCCGGCCAGCAACGGTTCGAATCCCGCCTGGGCCTTGCGATTCCCGGTGGCCGTCAATGTCGCCATGGTGCGACCGTGGAAACTGTTTTCGACCACCACGACGGCGGGCGCATCGACCTCCCGGCTATGGCCGTAGAGACGCGCGATCTTGATCGCCGCCTCGTTCGCCTCCGCCCCGGAATTGCAGAAGAAGACGTTGTCCATCCCGGCGATTTCCGTGAGCCGCACCGCGAGGCGTTCCTGACTCGGAATCCGGTAGAGATTCGAGGTATGCAACAACGTCGAGGCCTGCTCCGCAAGCGCCGCCGCCACCTTCGGGTGCGCGTGCCCGAGACCGCAGACCGCGATGCCGGTCAAGCCGTCGAGATACCGCTTGCCGGTGTCGTCGAAAACGTAGCTGCCCTCGCCGCGGACGAACGACACGGGAATGCGACCGTAGGTCGGCATCACCGCGGCAGGAATGTCCTGGGTATTCTCGGTGGCCATCGATCACGCCCCCTTGGAGTTGACGATCCGCAGTGCGGAACGGGCTGCGGCGCGTTGGCCGCTTGGCCGGAAAAAACCGCCAATACTATCGCGGCCCGGCGGCGAGTCAATGCGATTGCGTCGGCCCGCCAGGACTGAGGCCCGCAGCCGTCCTCAGGCCGCTTCGACCGCGCGTCGCAGCCGCTCGACTCCCGCGTCCAACATCGCGCGCGAACAGCCCAGGTTGAAGCGCAAGAAACCGGGTCCGCCGAACTCCACGCCGTCGGATAGGCCCAGGCCGAACGCCTCGAACCACGCGACCGGGTTCGGCACATCCAGGGCGCGCACGTCGAGCCAGGCCAAGTAGGTGCCTTCCACGTGGGTCGTCGCTACACCTTCGATGTCCGCCATCGCCCCGGCGAAGGTTTCCGCGTTGCTCGCGAGAAATGCGTTCTGTTCGCGTAGCCAGTCCGAACGGTCGTTGAACGCTGCGGTAGCGGCGGCGTAAGCCAGCGGCGAGACACCGCCCAGCAAGCCCTTGCCCACTTCCTCGAAACGCATGCGCAGGTCGGCGTTCGGTATCACGGCCACGGCGACACCCACACCTGGAAAGTTGTAGGCCTTGGTGGGCGCAAATAGGGAGATCGTGCGCGCCTCGATCTCGGTGTCGAGACTCGCGATGGGGATGTGCCGGCACGCCGGATCCAGGATCAGCGGGCAGTGGATCTCGTCGCTGATGAGTACGGTGTCCCTGGCGAGCACGAGCCCGGCCAGCCGATCAAGCTCGTCCCGGCCGTACACGCGGCCGGTAGGGTTGTGCGGGTTGCAGAACAACACCGCGGCGGTGGCGGGCGTGATGTTTGCTTCCAAGTGGTCGAAGTCCATCACCCAGCGGCCGGCCTCCAGCGTGAGCGGCGACTCGATGCCGCGCAACTGCGCTTGGCGCGGTACGCGAAGAAACGGTGGGTAGACCGGTGCGGGTATCACGATGTCGTCGCCGAGATCGCGGAGCGCACGCGCGGCAACGTTGAAGCCGGGTACGACTCCCGGAATCCAGACCAGCCAGTCCTCGCGAACCTGCCAGCCGTAGCTGCGACTTGCCCAGTCGACAAACGCCTGCGCGGCGGGCTCCGGTGTTCGCGTGTAGCCCAAGATCGGGTGCTGAAGACGTTCGCGCACGGCCTCGCGTACGAACGGCGCCGTCGGCAAGTCCATGTCGGCGACCCAGAACGGGAGTACGTCGCGGCCAGCGTACTTCTCCCACTTCTCACTGTAGGTGCCGCTTCGGTCGACGGTTGCGAACCGCTCCGCATCCATGACGCCGCCCGGGACAAGAAAGCGCGGCATTGTAAACCTTGCCCCTTCGGCTACACTTCTCTATTGCAGAAACAAGCGAGGTACCCATGAGCCAGGAAGTGCTGGACACGATCCGGGAGCAGATCGCCAACAACCCCGTGATCCTCTACATGAAGGGTTCGCCGCAAGCGCCGCAATGCGGCTTTTCGGCCCAGACCGTGCAGTGCCTGATGGCGTGTGGCGAGCGGTTCGCCTACGTCGACATCCTCGCCAATCCCGCAATCCGCGCGACCCTGCCAAGCTATGCCGACTGGCCGACCTTCCCGCAGCTTTACGTCGAGGGTGAACTGGTCGGTGGGTGCGACATCATCACCGAGATGTACCAATCGGGCGAACTCGAGCCGCTCATCAAGGGTGCGGCTACGCAGGCCGAAGACGAGGGCTAGCAGGCTGCGCGGACGAGGTACGCGGGCCTCCCGGCCCGCAATGCGGACGCGAAACCGGCCGATCAGACGGGGCCAACCGTGTTGACGACGGCGCAGAACAACTGCGCGGTCACTTCCGCGTCGTACGCGGCCGCGTGCGCGAGATCCGCATCGTAGACAACGCCCGCGCGGGTGCAGGCTTCGCTGAGGACGGTATGACCGTACGCCACCGCCGCCAATCCAACCGTGTCCATCACCGAGAACGGGTGAAAGGGGTTGCGCTTGATGCCGTTGCGCAGGGCGGCCGCGTGCACGAAACCGAGGTCGAAGTGCGCATTGTGTCCCGTGAGAATGGCGCGCTGGCAACCGTGGCGCTTGATCTCCCGCCGCACCACGCGGAATAGCTCGCGCAGGGCAACGTCCTCGGCTACCGCACAGCGGTCGGGATCATCCAGGTCGATGCCGGTGACCTTCAACGACGCCGTCTCCACCATCGTCGCCGGGTGCGGCGCCACCGCCCAGCGATGGCGGCCGACGATCCCCAGTCGCTCCCCGTCGAAGTCGAGCGTCAGCGCGGCTATTTCGAGCACCGCGTGTTTCGCGCTCTCGAAGCCGCCCGTTTCGAGGTCCAGCACCACGGGCAGGAAGCCGCGAAACCGCGATTTCATCTCCATGGGCGCACCATAGCAGGTTGCGGTTTACGCAAGACGCGTGCTACGGGGAACGGCGTACCGTCAGCGCAGGTTCCACTCCGGAGGGCGTTTCTCCGCAAACGCCCGGGCACCCTCGACCGCGTCCTCCGACGACCACACCGACTCGATCAGCATCGCGCCCATGCGCCGCGCGTAGTCCAGAGGCATTTCCAGACCCAAGTGCGCGAGCTTCCGGGTCGCTCGCACCGCAAGTGGCGCGTTCCCGGCGATGGTCTCCGCCATCTCGACCGCGGTGTCCAGAAGCTCCGGGTACGGCACGACGCGCGTGACCAGGCCCATTCGCAACGCCTCCTCGGCACCCACCGGTTCGCCTGAAAGGAGCAGCCACATGGAGTTGGACAGCCCCACTAGGCGCGGCAGGTTGAACGACCCGCCCGGCGGGCAAAGGCCCACCTTGACCTCGGCCAGCGCCATGCGGGCGTTCTCCGAGCAGATGCGGATGTCGCAGGTGAGCGCCTTCTCAAGCCCGCCGCCGTAGGCCGCGCCGTTGATCGCCGCGATCGTCGGCTTGCCGTGGTCGGCCGCGATGCGTTCGAAGCGCGAGATGGGGCCCGTCGTGGCTGCACTCGGGCTCGTCTTTGCACCCGCTTCTTCTTCGGCCGCTTCCTTGAGGTCGCGTCCGGCGCAGAACGCCCGGTCGCCGGCGCCCGTGTAGATCCCGATCCAGACGTCGTCGTCGCCGATGAACTCGGCCTCGGCCTCGCGCAGTTCAGCACTCAAGGCACGACCCAACGCGTTCATCCGCTCGGGCCGGTTCAAGGTGATGATCGCGACGTGGTCGCGCTTCTCGTAGGTCACGTAGGCCATGCGGGTGCCTTCCACTCAAAAGGCCGCAGTGTACCCGCGCGGTGACCGCTCGGTTTACTCGCCTTCGCCGTCCTCGCGCCACCAGGCGGTTCGTGCGGCCGGGTGCGCAACGACGCCGTCGTAGAGGACGTCGACCGGATCGCGGCCATCCACGCCAAGGCCAAAGCGGTGGTAGCCCAGCAGGCGCTGCAGCTTCTTCGGCATCTTGCGGACCTCTTCCCGCGGTACGGACAGAAGCTGGATTTCCTGCGGTCGCAGGTAGGCGACGTTGTGGCTCATGAAGAAGCCTAGGCGCTCGCGGTCCTTCGAGACGTTGGCGCCACCGCCGTGCCAGAGTCCGCCTTCCCACATGAGCATGGTGCCCGAAGGCATGACCACGCGCGTGGTCTCGATGTCCTGGTCCACCGGGCGGTCATGCCACTTGTGGCTGTACGGAACGATGTGGGTCGCGCCGTTTTCGATGTCGAAATCGTCCAAGGCGATCAGGGCGTTGCAGACGAAATGCGGATGCGGGCGCGGAATCGGCCAAAGGCCGTCGTCCTGGTGCAGGAACTGGCGGGTCTCGCCCGGCAGGAGGTTGAAGAGCGTGGTGACATTGACCTGGGTGCGTTCGCCGAGCACGCCTTCCACCAAGGCCCGCAGGCGCGCATCGAGAAATAGGTAGTCGACCGCTCGCGTTTTGGCCAGCAGGTTGTGGGCACGCAACGTCTTGCCGGTGTTCGTGCCGATGGCGCGCATCTCGGTGATCAGAACCTCGGTGTCGAATGCGTGCCGGATGCGAGCAATCTCCGCCGGCGTGATGAAGTCCGGGATGATCGTGTAGCCCTGATCCTCGATCTCGGCGACGCGCTCGGTGATGTTCAGCCCGTCGACGATTAGGTCATCACGTGCTTCGGTGGCGGGGGCGCTGGCATTCACCCGGCAGCGACCTTGTTGTTGGCATCCGCGTCGGATCGTTCTTGCTCCGCCTTCATCCGTTCCGCACGTTCCACGTTGCGCTCGGAGGTCATCTTGCCGTCGTGGTAGTGGTAGTCGTACTTCGGGCGCAACGTCGTCCGGCCGTTCGCGGGCTCGGTATCGAACAGACTGCGGTACTGATCGATGGTCTGCCCGTTCTTGGTGCCCGGTTCGGCAGCCCCCATGCGATCGAGGTCCCAGTCGTTCTTGCCGAAGGGGAACAGGCTGTAGACGTCCATCAGTCCCGCGAATCGGACGGGATTGCGGTCCAGCGCCTCCTGGGTCACCGTTTCGCGATACGCCTCCTCGGTCTGCCGGCGGCGGCGCATGTATTCGCATTGCAGTGTCATGCGCAAGCCCGGCGTCTTCTTCGGGTAGGAGCCGTGCCAGGTGTGGTTGCCCCAGATCACCATGGACCCGGCCGGGGCCTCCACCGCCACGGCTCGGTCCGCCCAGTACCGCGAGTCGTCGGGCGTCACCTGGCGGCGCCACTTGTGGCTGCCCGGCACGAAGGAAATGGATCCGTCGTCCTTGGTGTAGTCCGTGAGCATGTAGTGCATGTTGCAGTTGTTCATCTGCTCCGGCTGGGCCACCAATGCCGGGTCCAGGTAGTCACCGTGGATGCCGGTCCGCACCTCGCCAGGACCTTTCACCCAGGCCGCGCAGAGGCTCAATACGCAGTCGGTGCCTAGAAGCCATTCAGCCAACCCCAGGCCGGCGGGGTTGTAGCTGAGCTTTTCGAAGATCGGATCCTCCCAGAGCATGAAGCGCTGGATGTCGTTGACGTTGGTCCAACGCTCTTCCGATAGGCCGTCGGGTCCGTAGCGGCGGAGCATCGTCCTTTCCAACGCTTCGCGCACGTCGCGGCAGAAGTCCTGGGGCGCGACCTTCTCGGGCGGTACGACCGTGAACCCGAACGCCTCGAGTTCGACGATGTTGGTCTCGAGGCCCAGTTGCCGTAGTTCGCGCAGCAAGGGCGCCGCCGAACCGACGGATTTCCAGTCTTCGATCTCCACAGCACTCCCCTCAGTAGTGGTGTTTCAAGCGAACCGCCGATTCTAGCGCGCCCGGCACGATCCGGCATTTGTGCGTCGGCAGAACGGGATCGCGGATCCTGCCACTGCGGACACCTGTGATACGGTGCCATGATGCAGACGAGACCCGCACCCAGCACCGTCGCCGAGCGCCCGCCGCTTCCATCGCCGGGCCTTGCTGCCGTGCACGCCGAGGCACTGTACCGACCTGTACCGCCGGTCGACTGTGACGCCGACGGCTACCCGTTCAACGACAGCAAGACCGTGGAGAGCACCAAGCACGACCGCACGGCTGCCTATCTCGGCACCGTCATGCGCGCGCGCTACCGGAACCAAGCCGACGTTTGCGTCGCCTCCGGTCTCGGCCTGTTCTTCGAGCGCGGGAACCGTGCCGCGCTGATGGCTCCAGACTTCATGATTGCCTTCGACGCCGATGGCCGCGGCGACCGCCTATCGTTCAAGGTCTGGGACGAAGGCCGCGTGCCGGACCTGGCGTTGGAACTCCTGTCCGAGCGCACGTGGCGAAGGGATCTCGAGGTCAAGCCGGGTCTGTATCGAGACCTCGGCATACGCGAGTACTGGACTGTCGAGCTACTCGGCCGGTTCTCGCCGCCAATCGTCGGGCGGCGGCTCCGCGGAGGCGAGTACGTCGAAATCCCGACCGAAGCATCCGGTGGACTGCGGAGCGAAATCCTCGACCTCGAGCTGTGCATGGTGGGCGAAGAGTTCCGGTTCCGCGAAGTGGACACCGGCGCGATCATCCCCGACTACACCGAGTTGGACGACATGCGGCGTGCCGCAACGCGGCGAGTCGCGGCCCTCGAAGAGGAACTCCGCCGCCTTAAGGGCTGACGCCCCCGTCAGTCCGCCACGCGGATGATCCGCGTGCCGACGTTGCCGCCAGCGAGCATGTCGATGAACGCCCTCGGTGCCTCCTCGAGGCCGTGGAACTCGTCCTGCAGGGGTTTGAGTTCGCCGCTGTCCACCCAGGCCTTCATCTGCGCACGCCCCTCGCCGTAGCGGTCGGCGTAGTCGAAGACCAGGAAGCCTTCCATGCGCACGCGGTTGTTCACCAGCAGTCCCGGGATTCCGCGCGGTCCCGGTGCCGGGCTGCCGGTGTCGTACTGCGAGACCACGCCGCAGCAGACGATGCGACCGTGCGGCTTCATGCGGCGCAGGGCACCGCCGAGGATCTCGCCGCCGGTGTTGTCAAAATAGATGTCGATGCCGTCGCCGCACGCCTCCTTGAACTCGTCGCGGAACCCGCCGTGCCGGTAGTTCACGGCGGCGTCGAAACCTAGGTCATCCGTCAACATGCGGCACTTGTCGTCGCTGCCCGCCACGCCCACGGCCCGGCAACCGCTGATCTTGGCCATCTGGCCCACCAAGTGGCCCACGGAACCCGCCGCGGCGGAGACCACGACGGTCTGCCCCGGCTTCGGTTCGCCCAAGTCGAACAGCCCGAAGTAGGCGGTGAGCCCGTTGGTGCCGTAGACACCGAGGTGATGCGCCGGGTCGCCATCGCCATCGACCACGTGCAGGCCGGAGGCCCTGTGGACGGAGTAGTCCTGCCAACCCGCGGGGCAGGTCACCAGCGAACCGACCGGAACGCCCTCGTCGTTCGACTGCGCGACGCGAGCGACCGCAGAGCCGCCCATCACGATCCCGCTGCGCGGCGCCCCGGCGTAGCTCGCGCTTCCTTGCAGGCCCGCTCTTTGGCCAGCGCCGACCGTGAGCACGAGCGTGCGACACAACACCTCGCCCTCGCCCGGTTTTGGTGCCCGCGCGGTTTGCAGGGCGAAGTGCTCGGGCTCAAGCTTGTCCGTTGGCAGTGCGGCGATGACGACTTGGCGGTTGTCCATGGGGATCTCGACGTGTGGGAGAACGGCAAGCATATGCGAAGGCACGTCGCCTTGGGCGACCCGGCGCATCGCCTTGCGGCGACCCGGAGCGCTTCTAAGTATCATCCGCGCCTTTCGACCGACGGACCCACCGATGCCGGACTTCATGACGCTTGGCGAGATCGCCAAGCAGGCCGAACGCAATCTGAACCAGAACCTCTGGGACTACCTGCGCGGCGGAGCCGACTCGGAGGCCGCCGTGATCCGCAACCGGATGGCGCTGGCTTCGCTCGCCTTCAGGCCGAAGGTCCTCAACGACGTCTCGACGATCCGCACGGAGCGCACGTTGCTCGGCAAACCGATGCGCATCCCGGTCGTGCTGCCCCCGATCGGTTCCGTCCAGCAGTTCCACCCGGGCGGGGGCTCCTCCGTGGCCGAGGCAGCCACCGAGTTCGGTACCACGATGATCTTGAGTTCCGCCTGCTTCCCGGCCTTCGAAGAGGTCGCCAAGGTCGGATCCTGCTCGAAGATCTTCCAACTGTACTTGGCGGGCGACCAGTCGTGGATGGACGACATCATCGAACGCACGATCGCCGCTGGCTACGACGCCTTCTGCCTCACCGTGGACACATCGCTCTACAGCCGTCGCGAACGGGACATCCACAAGCGCTTCGTGCCCGGGTCCGGCCGCACCGCCACACCCGGGAGCGTCTTCGACGCCCAAGCGCGCATGGACTGGGACACGGTCGCGCACGTCAAGGAGACCTTCGACATTCCGCTCATTCTCAAGGGCATCGCGCGCGCCGATGACGCCGCGCGTGCCGTGGACGCCGGGGTCGACATCGTCTACACGTCGAACCACGGCGGTCGCCAACTCGACCACGCGCGCGGCTGCATCGCCGTCCTGCCGGAGATCGTGGAGGCGGTGGCCGGGCGCGTGCCGGTGATCGTCGACGGTGGCTTCCTACGCGGCGCCGACGTCGTCAAGGGCTTGTGCTTAGGCGCGACCGCGGTCGGCACGGGACGGTTGCTCGGCTTGAGCATGGCCGCCGCCGGGCCCGCTGGCGTCGTGCGGGCGCTCGAGATCCTAGAGCAGGAGATCCACCTCACCATGGGTCTCATGGGCATCGCAGACGTGGACGACCTTTCCCCGGACCTCGTCGAGGCGGCGCCGATGCTCCCCGGACCCTACGACATGATGTCCGCGTTTCCGCTGCTCGCCCAAGGGTATTAGCGCTGCGCCCGCCACCCGGCGTGCTAGGCTGCGGCGGCAGTCGCATTACCGCTTTTTGACATTTGGAGCTGAGATGAGACCGAACGTTACAAACGCTGCGGCACGCGCCGTGCTCGTTGCCCTAGTGTTGTGCTTGGCGCCCTTCATCGCCCTCGCGGAGGAGTCCGCCGGGGCCACCGAGGTGACCTCCGTCGAGGGCATTACGGAGTACCGGCTTGCCAACGGCCTGCGCTTCCTGCTGTTCCCGGACCAAAGCAAGCAGCAGATCACGGTGAACATCACCTACCTCGTGGGATCGCGCCACGAGGGCTACGGCGAGACGGGCATGGCCCACCTCCTCGAGCATTTGCTGTTCAAGGGGACGCCCAACCACCCCGACATTCCGGCCGAACTGACCGAACGCGGTGCCTTCCCGAACGGCACAACTTGGCTCGACCGCACCAACTACTTCGAGACCTTCCCGGCGAACGACGACAACCTGGTCTGGGCGCTCGACCTCGAAGCCGACCGGATGGTCAATTCCTTCGTCTCCGAGGACGACCTCGACTCCGAGATGACGGTGGTTCGTAACGAGATGGAGAGCGGCGAGAACAACCCGGTCGGCGTCCTGCAAGCCCGCGTCGCGTCGACGGCCTACCTCTGGCACAACTACGGCAACTCCACGATCGGTGCGCGCGCCGACGTCGAGAACGTGCCCATCGACCGGCTGCAGGCCTTCTACCGCAAGTACTACCAGCCGGACAACGCCGTGCTCGTCGTCGCCGGCCGCTTCGAGCCCGCACGGGCAATCGAGATCATCGAGGAGAAGTTCGGCGTCATCCCGCGCCCCGACCGCACGGGGGCCAACCAACTCTTCGAGACGTACACCGCCGAGCCCGCCCAAGACGGCGAACGTACCGTCACGCTGCGCCGGGTCGGCGACTTCCAGCTTGCCATGGCGGCGTACCACATCCCGGCGGGCTCCCACGGGGAGTACCCCGCCGTGCAGGTTCTTGCCCACTTGCTGTCGACCCGACCGGCAGGAAGGCTCTACAAAAACGTCGTCGAGCCGGGCCTGGCCGCTGCGACGGCGGCAATCACCATGCAATTCAGGGAACCCGGCCTCCTGCTCGCCTTGGCACAGGTTCGCGAGGAAGACGACCTCGATGCCGCGACCGACGCCATGCTGGCGACGCTGCACGGCGTCGTCGACGCGCCGCCGACCGAGGAAGAGGTCAACCGCGCCGCGACCGAGTACGCCTCGTCATTCGATCTCGCCTACAACAATCCGCAGTCCATCGCGCTGCAGCTCAGCGAGTGGGCGGCGATGGGCGACTGGCGGCTCATGTTCCTGCACCGGGACCGCGTTGCCGCCGTCACACCCGAAGGCGTCCTGGCCGCGGCCGACAAATACCTCAAGACGTCCAACCGGACCCTGGGCTTCTTCTATCCGACCAAGGAGATGCCGCCGCGTAGCGAGGTACCGCCGCCCCCCGACGTCGCGGCCTTGGTGGCCGACTACAAGGGCCGCGAGGCACTTGCCGAGGGGGAGGCGTTCGACCCGACTCCCGAGAACATCGAGCGCCGCACGACCAAGGTCGAGGTGGCCGAGGGTATCCGCGCGGCGCTACTGCCCAAGGAAAACCGCGGCGATGCGGTCACGATCCGGCTGATTTTCCGCCACGGCACGGAAGACGCGCTCCTTGGCAAGTCGACCGCCGCGAGCTACGCGGGAGCGTTGCTGATGCGTGGCACCGAGAAGCGCTCTCGCCAGGAGATCAGCGACGAGTTCGACCGGCTGAAGATCCAGGGTGGCGTCAGCGGCGGCGTCACCGCGGCGAGCATCGGGTTGACGACGGTACGGGAGAACCTGGGGGCGGGGTTGCGCCTAGCTGCGGAGATCCTGCGCGAGCCCGCCTTCGCCGAGAACGAGTTCGAACTCCTTCGCGAGGAAAACCTCGCCGGGATCGAGGCGCAACGCTCGGAGCCCCAGGCACTGGCCAACAACGCTCTCAGCAGGCATCTCTCCCGCGCCTACGAGCCGGACCACATCTTCTACGTGCCGACATTCGACGAGCAGGTTGAGCGCCACAAGGCGGTGACGCTCGACGAGGTTCGGAGTTTCTGGTCCACGTTCTACGGGGCCGGCCACGTGGACATCGCCGCGGTCGGCGACTTCGACCCCGACGAAACCCTGGCTCTCATCAAGGAACTCTTCGCCGACTGGCGCACGGACGTGCCCTACGAACGCGTTGCGACACCTTACAGGGATCTCGAGGCGGTCGCCGTCGACATCGAGACGCCCGACAAGGCCAACGCCATCATGTTCGCCACGCAGCGCCTGCGCATACGTGACGATCACGCCGACTACCCCGGACTCGTGGTCGGCAACTACATGCTCGGCGGCGGATTCCTAAACTCGCGGCTGGCGGTGCGCATCCGTCAGAACGAGGGCCTCTCCTACGGCGTCGGCTCGCAGTTCAACGCCGGTTCCATCGACGAGGTCGGCGGATTCGGGGGCTATGCCATCTTCGCACCGGAGAATGCCGACAAGGTCGTCGTCGCGTTCAAGGAAGAGGTCGCGAAGGCGCTCGAGTCGGGCTTCACGGACGACGAGGTCGAAGCCGCCAAGAAGGGCCTCCTGGACAGCATGCAGAACGGCCGGTCGAGCGACACGGCCGTGGCCGGCATCCTGCAGAGCAACCTGTTCCTAGGGCGCACGATGGAGTTCACGGCGAAGCACGAGGCCGCCATAGCGGCGTTGACGCCCGACGCGATCCTCGCTGCCATGCGCCGCCACATCGACCTCGACAAGTTGTCGATTTTCCGCGGTGGGGATTTCGCCACCAAGCTCGTCCAGACCGACGGACCGGCGGACTGAGGTCCCTCAAACGCCCAAGCAAGGAGAGCAAACCCATGAGAGTCGGCGGCAACCTGCTCGTGCAGAACTACCCGGACTGGGACCGTTTCGAAGCGGAGGAACGCGGCGAAGACGTCGCGTCGCGCCCGGAGACCCCGGATCGCGCCATCTTTCTCGAAGAGGTGGAACTCGCCGTGCAGATGGATGCGTTGGGCTTCGACAGCGTATGGACGATCGAGCATCACTTCACGCCCTACACCATGGTCACCAATCCGCTGCAGTTACTGACCTACCTGGCGGGCGTGACCCGCAACGTGGACCTCGGTTCCGACGTGGTGGTCCTGCCCTGGCACAACCCGGTTCGCGTGGCCGAGGACGTGAACATGCTCGATGCGCTGCTCGGACCGGATCGCAACATCATGTGCGGCGTAGGCCGGGGACTTGGGCGCCGCGAGTACCAAGGCCTGTCGGTCGATCAGAACGAGGCGCGCGGTCGGTTCGACGACGGGCTGAAGATCGTCCACCAGTTGCTGAAGACCGGGCACTGCACCCACGACGGCGAGTTCTGGCAGCCGAAGGACGTCCGCCTGCGGCCGCAGCCCGAGCGCGACCTGTCCGGGCAACTCTACTGCGCGGGCGGCACCTCGGAGACGACCGAGATCATCGCCCGCTACGACGTGAAGCCGCTGGCGATCCCGACGTCGTCGCTCGACCAAGCGCTCGGCGGTGTCAGGAACTACGCGAACCTGCGCCAAGCTGCCGGTCACGAACCGGTGCACACCAAGCTCGCGCTATGGACGCACGTGTGCGAACGCGAGGCGGACGCGAGGCGCGCCCGGGAATACGTGCACCGCTATTCGGACTCGGCGCTCCGCCACTACGAGATGACCGGCACGCACCTGAAGGCGATCAAGGGCTACGAGACCTACGCCGCCAACGCGGAGGCGTTGCGCGCCAACCCGGATGCCTTCCGCAAGGGATTTCTTGCCGGCCACCCCATCGGCACACCCGACGAGGTGATCGCCACATCGACCGCGCTCGCCACGGCCTTCGGCGCCGACGAGTTGATGTTCATCTTCAAGTACGGCGGACTGCCGTTGGCCGAAGCCGAGAGGAGCGTGCAGCTATTCGCCGACGAGGTGATGCCGGCGCTACACGCGCTCGACACCGAGCCGCTGTACCCGGAGAGATGAAAACCGGAACACCACATCACTATGCGCAATGCGGTCTAGGCAACGTGTACCTGCGCAACGGCTTCGAGGTCGTGTCCACGAAGTACGGGGAGGCGATCAGGATTCACGACATGGATGGCTTGCACGGGGCCATTGGCATGTACTTGATCCAAGAAAAGAAACAGCTTGACGGTACGGAGATACGCTTCTTGAGGCACGAGATGGACCTGTCGCAGAACATGCTGGGCAAGCTGCTCGACAAGAGTGCGCAGTCCATCGCGCGATGGGAGAAGGACCAGACCAAGATGGACGGGCCGGCCGATCGGCTATTGCGGCTACTCTACGAGAGCCACGCCACCGGCACCGGCCGCGAGCGCGGGATACCGGAGTTGCTGGCGCAGTTGGCCGAACTCGACGACACGGATCATCTCGGCGACGTGCAGTTCGAGGACACCGACCGGGGCTGGAGCCGAGCCGCCTGACGCCTACAAGAAGGCGGACCTCACCTGTATGGCCTACGTGCCGGTGTAGTTCGGCTTGCGCTTCTCCACGAACGCGGCGATGGACTCCCGGCGGTCGTTCACGGCGCGGTTGCCGAACGAGATGCTCGTCAGTTCGTACCGCAACGCGGTCTCGAGGTCGCACTCCATGTTGTGCTGCAGGACGCGCTTGGACATGCGCAGCGCAAGCGGTGGCCACGCGGTCATCTGTCCCGCAAGTTCCAACGCGCGCTCCATCAGGTCGTCGTGGTCGACGAGGCGGTCCAAGAGGCCGATACGGTGGGCTTCCTCCGCGTCCACGGCTCGGCTCGTGTAGATCAGGTCCGTGGCACGGGAGTAGCCGACTATGCGCGGCAGGAAGAAACTCATGCCGGAATCCGGCGACAGGCTGCGCTCGATGAACACGGTCTTGAAGCGCGACTTCTCCGTCCCCACGCGAACATCGCAGGCCAAGGCGAGACTCATGCCCGCACCCGCCGCCACGCCGTTGACGGCACCGATCACCGGCTTGTTCAGCCCGTAGACGGACAGCGCCTGGCGACCGACCCAGCCTAGATCGTCGAGGTGCTCGTTCTGCGTGGGCGCCGTGTTCTGGCCGCCGCCACCGCTGGTGAGATCGGCCCCAGAACAGAAGCCACGCCCGGCGCCGGTGAAGATCACGGCGCGCACTGTGTCGTCCGCCTTCACGCCTTGAATCGCGTCCAGCATGGCGTCGCGAAGTTCGCCGTTCAGCGCATTGAGTTTCTGTGGGCGGTTCAGCGTCAGCACCGCCACGTGTTCCGTTTTCTCCACAAGCAACGCCGCGTCCGTCATGTATGCTCCCGCCGAATCCCAAGGTTTGAGGCGGACATTCTAATGGCGATCGATTTCACGTTTCCCGACGAGGTGGAGGACGCGCGCCTCCTGGTGAAGCGGTTCATGGCGGACGTCGCCAAGCCGAAGATGGCCGAACTGAGCGCCCGCCGGGCCTCAGGCGACGAGTGGCGTACCGCGATCCACGAACTCCGTCAGACCGCCAGGGACCAAGGCCTGTGGGCACCGCATATGCCGGAGGAATGGGGCGGCATGGGCCTCGGCATCACCGCGGTCGCCGCCATGTCGGCGGAAGCCGTGAAGACCAACATGGGCCCGTACCTGATCAACTGCCAAGCACCCGACGAAGGCAATATGCACACGCTGCTGCACTTCGGCACGGACGAGCAGAAGGACAAGTGGCTGCGAGGGTTGTGCGAGGGCACGATGCGCTCCTGCTTCTCCATGACCGAGCCCGAGGTCGCCGGCTCCGACCCGACGCAGATCCAAACGGCCGCCGTCCGCGACGGCGACGACTGGGTCATCAACGGCCACAAGTGGTTCACCTCCGGCGCCCACGGCGCCACCTTCGCCATCGTGATCGCCAAGACAGACCCGGATGCGGAGATCGCGCAGGCCAGGAACAGCGCCTTCATCGTGCCCACCGACACGCCCGGCTTCGAGATCGTTCGCGACATCTCTACCATGGGCGGCGGTGGGGGCCACCCCGAGATCCGCTACAACGATGTGCGCGTCCCGCACGCCAACATGCTCGGCGAGCAAGGCGGAGGACACAAGCTCGGGCAAGTCCGGCTGGGTCCCGCGCGCCTGGCGCACTGCATGCGCTGGATCGGGACCATCGAGCAGGCGCTCGAGATGCTGGTCGACCGGGCCCAGAAGCGCTACGCACACGGCTCGCTGCTTTCGGACAAGCAGGGCATCCAGTGGATGATGGCGGAGAGCGCCCTCGAGCTTTATTCGTCAAAGCTGATGGTGCTGCATGCCGCCTACAAGATCGAGAACGGCATGGACTTCCGGTCCGAGGTGTCGATGGCCAAACACCACGTCGCCAATACGCTGTGGAAGACCGTCGACCGTGCGCTGCAAGTGCATGGCGCGCTCGGATACTCGAACGACTCGCCGCTCGCGCAGATGCTGATCCAAGCGCGCTGGTCGCGCATCGCGGACGGCTCCGACGAGGTGCACTTGATGCGCATCGCCGAGATGGTCATGCGTTCGTACAACGAGACCGGCAGCGTCAACCACGCCGTCGGCGACCTGCCGCTGTAAGGCGCCCGTCATGCTGATCATCGACAACGAAGACCGTGTCCGCACCATCGCGCTCAACCGCCCCGACGCGTTGAACGCCTTCAACGGGCAGCAGTACGACGAAGTGACCGACGCACTCCTGGAAGCCGCCGCCGATGACGACTGCCGCGTCGTCGTACTCACCGGCACAGGCCGCGCCTTCAGCGCCGGCGCGGATCTCTCCGGATCGGCCGGTCCGCCGCCGAGGCACGGTTTTCGGGGCATGCTGCACGCGATCGTCGACTTCGAGAAGCCGCTCGTGCTTGGCATCAACGGCCTCGGCGTGGGCATCGGCGCGACGATCTGCGGCGTTGCGGATTTCGCGTTCATGGCGGCCAGCGCCCGGCTGCGCTGTCCCTTCTCCGAACTCGGACTCGTTGCCGAGGCGGGCAGCACGCGGACCTTTCCGGCGCTCATGGGACGCCAGCAGGCCATGTGGTTTCTGATGGCATCAGAGTGGATGTCCGCCGAGCAGTGCCAAGCGGCGGGGCTGGTGCTCGAAGTGCTGCCCGACGAGGGGTTCGTCGATGCCGTGCACGCCAAGGCGGCACGCCTTGCAGCGCTGCCACGCGATTCCCTGGCTGAAGCCAAGAGACTCGTCATTGGCCCAGATCGTGAACGGATGAAGGCCGTGATCGACGCTGAGAATGATGCGCTCGCGCGGCTCTCAGGGGGTCCGGCGAACCGCGAAGCGGTCGCCGCGTTTCGCGAGAAGCGCAAGCCCGATTTCTCAGCACTTTGACCGCGCTAGCCCACCCGGGCAGTCACGTCAGCGCCGGAGACCTTGAGCGGTCGAGCAGGTCGGCACTCGCTACATCGCTCCCCGCAGAATTGCGAAATGGCAAATCCCATGGTATTTTTCTCCCCATGAACGCAACCATTGATCGCGCCGGCCGAGTGGTCGTGCCCAAACCCATCCGCGAGGCGGCCAACCTGCGCCCCGGCACGCAAGTGCGATTCCGTCTGGCAGATGGTCGTGTAGAGATCGAACCCGTGCCGATGAAGGTGACGCTCGAACGTTCGGGGTCACTTGTCGTTGCCGTTCCTGCCGCGGATAGCCCCCCGGTCCTGACGCAGTCCGACGTCGACGAGACAATCACGGCTATCCGCGACGAAACAGCCTCCTTGGAATAGACGAGACCTAGCCGGTAACCCGGATGGCCCTGTATCTCTGCGATACGAGCGCTTTGGTGGCAGCCGTCTCCACTTGGCACGAACGCCACGACCGCACGCGGACGGAACTACAACGTCGAACCGACGCCGGTGAGGAGCTGGTTCTCGCCGCCCATTCGCTGGTTGAAACCTACGCCGTGCTGACGCGGCTGCCTGGACACCGATTGCGCGTCGACGATGCCTTTGCGCTGATCCAGGCGAACTGGGCCGATACGCACGTGGCACACCTCACGCCGGCGGAAACCTGGGACGCGTTGCAACAGGCGCGGGACCGTTCGCTGGCGGGCGGCCGAATGTACGACGTGCTCATTGCCGTGTCGGCGTTGAAGGCCGGCGCATCGACAATCCTCACTTGGAACGCCCGCCACTTCGCCCCCTTCGCCGACGAAATCGGCATCCAGGCACCGCCCTGACCCGCGCTTTGACGAACCCAGCCGGCCTAGCGCATTCGGGCAGCCACATCTGCGCGGGCGATCTCGAAGCGGTCGAGCAGGTCGGCGGTCGGCACATCGCGCTCCCCGCACAGAGCCCAAAGTAGGTCGAGCGTCGTCGCCCGCTGTCGCGCCGAAGACCGTGCCTTGGCGAGGGCCATCTGCATAACACGGTTCACCGCCCGCGTGGGGGCGGGGACGTCGTCAGCCGCGCCAACGGGGGTCGCATCGATGTACGCCTGAAGCTCTTCCCGCAGGGCGTCCACCCTGGCCTCCATCGAATGCAGCGCACGAACGATGCTCGAGTCGCCAAGCAAGGCGAGGAGGAGGCGGTCGAGCGTCACGTACTTCGAAGCGTCGTCTCGGGCTTTGGCGAAGGCGGCCTGTGCCACCTGCTCCACCTGTTCGTCGAGGACCGAAGCACCTGGCTGCTGGTCTTTGACCGAAACGCTGGGAAGCCCGTGGGTCACGTAGTTGACGATGTCCCGCTGCCGAATCCCTTGGTCCTTGAGCAGGTTCGCCGCAGCGCAACTCTCGCCGAGCAGCCCGGCCAACAGGTTCGCGGCATTGGTTCCTTCGCGACCCAGCGCGCCGATGAAGTTCGCACGGTAGACCGCGCCCGAAACCGCCTTCGCTACGTTCCTAGCTTCCCCGTCTCCGGTTGGTCCTCCCAACTGCGATCGCAGGAGGTCGGTGTTGGCACCCACGCATTCGAGAACATGCGCCGAAATCCGATCGTCCAATAGTGCGAGTAACAGGTGTTCGTCGGAGAAGATCTCGTCATCTGGCAAGGCACTGATTAGGGCAAGCCGAAGTTCGTCCGTGAAGTCCTCGGCATACTCGATGAGTTGCTCCAACGTGTACGACTCACCGTACTGCGCGCTGATCCGCGCGTCGAAGCTGGTGGCACCCACCGTACCACCGCGCATGTCGAAACCCGGCGTCCAAGCGACGTGCGCTTCAAGATCCTCCCAAGTCTCGAATCCGTGCTCGCGCGCCGCTGCCAGACGCGCGGCATCGATGCCCCCGGTGGAGGCGGAGAGTGCGCGCAGACGGCGTTGTACGACAGTGTCGGTCTCTGCCGCACGATTTAGATTCCAAGCCACGCCGTTCACGTACTCGAAGCTCGCGTTCCCTGGTAGTGCGCGGACGGTTTCGCCGGAGTCCTCCGTGTCGTAGCGAACCGTCAACTTCGCCGAACACGGGTTCTCATGGTCGAAGTTCTGCACGCCAAGCAACCAGTGGCGGTAACCCACGGCCCGGATGGCGTTCTCGCCGATGTTGGCGTGGATGGTCAGCGTCTTGCCGTCCTCGGTGTCCGCGCGGCTTCTGTGCAGGTGCTTCTTGCCCCCGGAGAAAATCAGCATCATCGCGTTTGAGCCCGCGTGCTCGAGCGTGGCGGTGAAGGCCGTCGGGCGCTCGAAACGGAAGTAGAAACTCCGGTTGGAACCGTCTTGTTCTCTCGTGATCGGCGTCAACTCGAACTGCACGGTACCCGGGGGATGGATCTGTCGCTCGACGACAATCGGCTCGAGATCCTCGACCGGACGTTCCGCAAGTGCGGTCGCCACCCGCCGGATCAGGGCGCGGTACTGCTCCGACCACTCGTCGGGATGCGCCCGGACACCGGCGAAGACGAAGCTCGCCTGCCGCACGACGACGGCGCAGTGCTTGTAGTGTTCGGGAACGAGGATGTCGTCAACGCCGAGACGATAGTCGGCGATGCTGCTCGAGAAATAAACTCTAGGCGTTTGCGGGGTCCAGGCTTCCGGCGCTGTTTCCTGGACCTCCCTGAACGGGCGAATGGGCTCCGCCGACTGCTCGCCCAAGAGGTCGCTGTCAGCGACGAGCATCGTCATGTCGTTCGTCAAGTTGGCGCCGCGAAACTCGATCTCATCCAGTTGGGCACAAAGCCAGTCGGCACCCGGTGCCACCGCGATGATCCGGCGCCGCTTCAGTGCCTCTATCCGATCAGACGAAAGCGTCGCTTCGCGGGCCGGGTCCAGGTTGAGGATGAGCACATCCGCATCCCCGTCGAAGGCGGCGTCGAGGCTGTCCGCGACGTCGACTCGGATTGCCCCTCCTTCGCGAAGCAGCGCAGCGAAGGCGTCGGCCCAACCCGCGCTGTCGGTCTCCGAGAAGATTGAGAAGGTTGCATCGACCATGGCTTGGCTCCCCCTTTGCGCGGCCGGTCCAACATAGCCTGCTTGTCAAGCCGCATTCGATGGGGCGATTCGCCAAGCCTCCAGCGTATGCAGGCGCGCCGCACCTGCGCTTGCGAACAGGCGTACTCCGACACTCTCCGGCCGCGACGGATAGACTCGTCGGGCGATGGCCTGGCGGCTGTTGGCGAACACTTCGACCACGGACCGGTCGACGAAGACCCGGAGCTTCAGCCGCTCGCCTTCGTGCAACTCGAACGGTGCCGCCTCGACGGCGCGCGGCGTGTCGTCGGGGCCCGAATGCCGCGTGTCGACCTTCAATAGCTTCTCGGTCGCATCGTAGAAGATGGACGTCCGCTCCCGCCCATCGGGTGACGCGCACACGATGACGCCGTACGACGACGCTCCCATACCGTCCATCTCGATGAGCAACTCGAGGCTCGTACCGGCAACACCTTCGACGGGCAGGTCCGTGTTGGCTTCGATCGTGACTGGGCCTTGCCGGTAGGCGCCGTAGCGCAGCGCCTCGATCTCCTCAGGAACATCGATGCGCAGTCGGCCGTCGTCGCCCATGGACAGCACCCGCGGCAAGCTCAATACACCCGACCAGCCGTTGGCCGAGCGCACGCCGAACTTGGGCTCATCCATGATCCACGCCCACATGATGCTGCGGCCGCGGTCGTCGAGGAGACTCTCCGGCGCGAAGAACGCGTGGTCGACCCAACTCATCATGGCATGGGACTCGGGATGGAACTGCTCGTCCTTCCACGTCCCCACGTAGTAACGGCAGCCCAGGCGGTGGCTGATGCAGAGCAGGACATGCTTGTCACCAAGGCGGAACAGGTCCGGACAGGACACGTCCTCGGTGAGCGACACGCCCTCGACCCCGTGCGCGAAGAGATCGCCGACGTAGCGCCATTCGCCGTCGAGTGCGCTCGACTTGGCAATGCCCGGTCGCTTGCCGCCGAAGATCGCGTAGTAGCTGTCGCCTTCATGCCACCCGTACGGATCCCAGGACCGGTAGCGGTCGTGGTGTGCGTCTCCCTCGCGCGTCGCCGGTGTGATCGTGTCGAGCTTCTGCCACGCGTTTAGGTCGTCGTCGAGGGCGACCGCCATGGCGTTCCCCTCGCCTTTCTGGTGGTAGCAGATTGTCGGTACACCGTCGGCGTTGATGAAGCAATTGCCGCTGTACATGCCGTCGAGCAAGCCGGTCGGGTGGTGCCGCCAGTGGAACAGGTCCGTGCTGGAGACATGGCCCCAGTGGTCGGCGCGGTGGCCGGATCGCGAGTCCTGGAAGATGTAGAACAGGTGATAGCGACCCTTCCAGTAGATCGCGCCATTGGGATCGAAGGGCATGGCGACGCCTTCCGGGTTCGCGAAGTGGTACCCGGGCCGCGCCGGGTCGCTCAAGATACGCTCGCGCAGTGCACGGGCGTTCTCCGCCAGGCCATCCACGCTCCCCGACAAGCGGACGGAGAGACACCGCCACGCGCCGTCGGCGTCCCTGTGCATCGTGAACGTGAAGGACCCGCCGCCCGTTGCCGAACGGAGTCGCGCGCCGTCCACGGTCGCCCGATCGCCGTCCACGACGACCCGAACCGCATCGAGGGCGAAACGCTTGTCCTCGTACTCGCCCCGGGCGATCTGAGTCTCAAGGCGGCTTCGGAGTGCGGCCTTGGTGGTGCCCGTGCTGTCTTGCCAACGATCCGCGAAGAAGTCGACCTGGGCATTCACGTCCCGGTCGCGCACGGCTATGTCGTAGGCGCGAACCGCGGCCAGCACCTCCTCCTCGACCGTTGCGTCGGGCGGCGTCATCTCGTTCTCGCTCATCGTGCCGGGCTAGGTCAGATCCCACCCGGGCAAGGCGGCCGCTTGCCGGACCCAGCTCGCCATCTGCGCCTCGTCGAGTTCGCCCTCGTGGATGTCGACCCAGCGCGAGTCCTGGTCCTTGCCTTTGCCCACGCCCGGTGGAAGGGGTTGCAGCGACGAGCCTCGGAAGAAGGTCACCTTCACGTAGCGCGTGAAGACGTGGTAGCTCACGAACCAGCCTTGGCCCTCAACGCCGTAGAAGGGCGAGTTCCACCGCACGCACTTCTGCACATCCGGCACGGCGCCTTCGATCAGCGCATCGAGGCGACGCCCTAGGTCATGCTTCCATTCCGGCATGGCGGCGATGTAGGCCTGAACCGGCGCATCGCCATCGCCCTTGGCGATCTGCGGATTGCCGCCACTAAGGAGGCGGGGCTTTCCGTCGGCCGGTTTGGCAGCCCTGCGTGTCATTCGGCTCCTTCTGCTCCAACGTCCGCCCGCAACTGCGGGTCCAACGAACAACCGACCATGAAGCGCATCATCTCGGTCCCGTCCAGGCTGTCGTAGAAGCGAATCATCGCCTCGTTGAACTCTAGCCGCCGGCGCGCAGCTATCGAGATCGCCTCCTCGCCGGCACTTAGGAGGATGCCGTTCATCATGAGCCGCGACGTCCGTCTGTTGCCGTCGTAGAAGAACTGGTTGACGGCGCCGAAGAGGAACATCGCGATGGCACGTTCGTGGATGCTGTCGATCCGGAGCAGTGTTTCGAGCCCGGCCTCGAAAATCGACCCCAGCGACTGCCACGGTGGCGGCTCGAAGTCCGTTCCTGCGATTGTCACAGAACCTGTGCGGAAAACGCCCCACTCGAGGGCTTCCTCCCTGGCGACCAAGGCATGGAGGTCGCAGAATGTCGCCTGATTCGGTTCGAACTTCCGATGTTCGACGAGGGCAAGCAGCGCCTTCCAGCTCGCAGCCTGGTTCAGGACCTGCCGCTCGTCCTCGAGCCGATGCCCGCCCACGGTGACGCCCTCGATGAGCGTCTTGACCTCCGGCAAGGTGAACGGGTTGCCCTCCAAGGCGACGGTGTCGTGGACCACGCCCTCGAGCACCTTGCGCACCCGGAAACGCGCCCGACGGACATCGCGCCTCTGATCGGTCCGGAACGCGACCGGGCCGTAGGCGAATCCCAAGGCGCTCGAACTCGCGTTGGCCATGGCTCTCTCGTCAAGAAACCGTGGCGCATTGTCGCGAAACCCCGTCGCAAGATAAACGGTGGCTACCGGCAGGAATGCGGCGTACCACTGTGGCAAGCGGGTACGATCCGCCTCAAGCAATAGACGCCAGCAGGGACACGATGACCGACGATCAAACTTGGGACGACCGACTCTCGCACGCCTTCGCGACGTATTCGCGCTTCGTCCCGAACGCGGAGCCAGGGCGCGTGCTGGCGTCCATGGAGCGCCGCATGGGTGCGCTCGGCACGTTCGCGTTCGCCGCAGTGGGCGAGATGTGGGATCGGCCGCAGCTCAACCGGCGCGATCGCAGCCTGATGATCATCGCGGTGCTGGCGGCGCAATCGCGCGCCGAGGAACTTGAACTGCACACCGCGGTCGGGCTGCGCCACGGGTTGAGTCGCACGGAGATCGAAGAGATCAACCTGCACATCGCGGCTTACGCGGGGTTCCCGGCGGCGATGGCGGCGAGCCGGCGCATGGATGCGGCATTCTGCGAGGCACAAGGGGTTCAGCGCATCGACGGTCGCGAACCGGCCGAGCACCTGTCCGATGCCGAGCGGCTGGCACGGGCGGCCGATGTGCGGGCCTCGCTCACCGACGGTCGTGCCGACCCCGACCCCAAAGTGGACCTCGATGCGCTTCGGCAACACCTCGGCGGCTTGGGCGACTGGGCGATGAAGTGGGCCTTCGGCGAGATCTGGTCGCGACCACAGCTTAGCCGGCGGGACCGGTCGCTGGTGGTGATCGCGATCCTCGCGACGCTTGGACAAGAAGCCGAGCTGGGCTTCCACGTGCGCGGGGGGTTGAGCCACGGCCTCACCGTCGACGAGATTGAAGAGCTCATGACACACCTGTGCCTGTACATCGGGTTCCCGCGGGCTGTCGATGGCATGCGCGCTGCCAAGGCGGTGTTCGACAAGGTGAGCGACCCTTGAGGGCGTGCCGAGAGGCGACTGCTCGAGAACGCTAGGACGTCGTGGGGACAATGCACATGCCAGATCCGGACTCTTCGCCGCAGGTCGGCGTACCCACCGGTACCGTGACGAAACACACCTGGGCGACCAGTCGCGTCTACCCCGACGCGACCCACGACTACTGGGTCTACGTCCCCGCGCAGTACACGGCCACCGAGCCTGCGTGCGTGACCGTTTTTCAGGACGGCCAAGCCTATCTCGACCCCGCGGGGCCCGTGCGCGCGCCGACCGCTTTCGACAAACTGATCCACAAGAAAGAGATGCCCGTGACGATTGGCGTATTCGTCAATCCCGGGGCGAAGCAGGAAGTCTACGACCAACGGCAGGTGCAGTACGTGCCGCTCGACGATACGTATGCACGCTTCCTTCTCGACGAAATCCTCCCCCAAGTTGGCAAGAACTACAATCTAGTCGACCATCCTTCGGGGAGAGCCATCTGCGGCATGAGCGACGGCGGCTTGTGCGCATTCACCGTCGGTTGGGAACGACCGGACGCCTTCAGCAAGGTCATCAGTCATATCGGCAGTTTCACTAGGCTACGGGGCGGTTCGGAGTACCCCTATGTCATCCGGCAGACGCGCGGAAACCCCAAACCGATTCGGGTCTTTCTGCAGGATGGGCTGAACGACATCAACCTGACGGAGGGGAACTGGCCACTTGCCAACATGGCGATGGCTTCCGCGCTGATGTTCGCCCGTTACGATTATCGGTTCGAAATGGGGGACGGCGGGCACGACCTGGCGCACGGCGGCGAGATCTTCCCCGACACGTTGCGATGGCTCTGGCGTGACTACCCCGGCGTCCGGTGCGTTCAGCCCGGCCTGGATGCGGTGGTCGGGTCGTGGGACGTGGTGGCCAATGCCAATGGCGCGGTGCGCCGTGGCGTGTTGACCATCACACGACTCGGGGACAAGCTCGACGCGACGCTCCTCGACGAAG
Source organism: Candidatus Azotimanducaceae bacterium (assembly GCA_965203685.1). Lineage (GTDB taxonomy): Bacteria > Pseudomonadota > Gammaproteobacteria > Pseudomonadales > Azotimanducaceae > VXYL01. Next base: position 133,041 of record OZ241908.1, on the reverse strand, counting down.
ACGACGGCGAAATCGAGGTCACCCGGGTCTGCTTCGACGACGGCATCTTGAGCTACGAATACACGGCCCCGCCCTCGCAGCAGCGTTGGGGCAAGGGATTGCTGCGCACTGCGGAGGTCTGGCTGAAGGTCGCCGGAGACACATTCGAGGGCGCGTTGAGCGCTGCAGTGGAGCCCGTGGTCGACTATTCGGTCAAGGGTCACCGCCGGCGTTAACGACCAAGAGCCGCTGTCGAAACCAGTCAGCCAGTTCAGGCTCTGCCACCGCGCCGCTCGCCACGCCTTCGATCGTGCGGACTGCGTCGACGGGATCGAACTCAAGCCCAAAGCCGTTGTGAGCAAGAAACAACCGAGCAGCCAACCACGCTACACGCTTGTTGCCGTCGACAAAGCCGTGGTTCCTCGCCAGACCAAACGCGTAGGCGGCGGCCAAGTCCGCCGCATCGGGATCACCATAGTGCGCCAGGTTCGGCGGCCGTGCGAGGGCGGCATCAATCCGGCCAGCGTCAAGGACCCCCTCCGTGCCGCCGTGCTCCGCGAGCTGACGACCATGGACGGCGTAGACCACATCGACTCGGATCCACCGCCAGTCAGCGGCGGGTCGTGTCACCGCGCCAAGGCCCGCAGCACCTCTCGGTCGTCATGCATGATGTCCTCGGCTAGCGCCATCTGACGTGCGAAGTCGGGATCGTAGGGCGTCAGGCGATATCCACCATCGGGCGCCTCGGTGAGATAGAGCGTATCCCCCTTACGAACCTTCAGGTGCGCCATGACTTCCTTGTTCAGAATGACCCCCGCCGATGCGCCCACGGTTGTGATCTTCAAAGAGTGCATGGGACTACCTCCGTCTATATAACCAAGATTATATAGCTGACCGCCGCCATACGTATCCACGGTCGCTTCAATTGCGGACGTGGACGTCCGCGTACCGTCATGCCGGCTCGAAGGTCAATGGAACGGCCTGTCCCCCTTGACCGTCACGCGCAGACCACTGCGTGTCTCGGGGTAGTAGTCCCACATCGCCATGTGTTGGACGCAGCGGTTGTCCCACATCGCGATGGAGTTCTCGCGCCAGCGGAACCGGCACTGGAACTGGGGCTTGGCGATGTGCGCGTAGAGGAATGCAAGGATCGCGTCACCTTCCGCCTTCGGGACACCGCATAGCTCGGTGGTGAATACCGAGTTGACGTAGATGCCCTTGCGGCCGGTACGTGGGTGCGTGCGGATGACGGGGTGCTCGGCGCGTGGATAGACCCGATCGCTGTCGTCGTGGCCGATCCGGCGATTGCGGTCGCGGTAGTTCGGCCCGCCATCGTGAATCGCCGTGAGGCCGGCCAGGTACGTCTGCATGGCGCCCGACAGGGCGTGGTACGCGGCGTACATGCTCGAGAACACGGTGTCTCCCCCGCCGCCCGCGGGAAGCGTGTGCAATTTGAGAATCGACAGCATCGGGGGTTCTGGGTCGCAGCTGACGTCCGAGTGCCAGCCGTCGCCTGCTGTGCGTTTCGTATTCCCGTCGGCATGGACCTTCAGGATCTCGGGGTGGCCCGGGGCGCCGGGCGGTGCGCTCGGATGGATGTGCAACGGGCCGAAGCGCTGGCCGAGCGCCTTGTGCTGGTCGATGTCGAGGTCCTGGTCGCGGAAGAACAACACCTGGTGGTCCAAGAGCGCCGCTTCGACTTCGGCGAAGTTCCCGTCGTCCAGGGTGGCGAGATCCAGGCCATGGACCTCGGCGCCAATGATCGGGGTGAGCGGTTCAACGTTCATGCGGCGATTATAGGCACGCGCGCGGTGGTGTATGTTGCCCCGCTGGCTACCGCCGACGAGGACACAGATGGTCGACTTTCCCGTACACGGCACCACCGCACCCGGATTCGAGCGCGTCCATGACGTGTTCGAGCGCAACTTCACGCAGGACATCGAGGTGGGTGCCAGCTTCTCCGCCGTCGTGGGCGGCGAGACCGTCGTCGACCTCTGGGGCGGCTACCAGGATCGTGACTGCTCCCGGCCGTGGCTCGCCGATACGCTGGTGAACGTCTACTCCACCACCAAGGGCGTCGCCTCAGCGACGCTGGCCACGGTCGTCGAAGACGGCGCGCTCGACTACGACGCTCCCGTCAAGAACTACTGGCCCGAGTTCCGCGCGGGCGCGAACGGCCTGACGGTCGGCCAGTTCCTGTCGCACCAATCGGGCGTCTGCGGCCTTCGCGAACCAGTGACTGTTGCCGACCTGTACGACTGGACGCGGATGACTGAGCGCATCGCCGCGGAGGAGCCGCATTGGGAGCCGGGCACCGCCGCCGGCTATCACGCCATCCTGTGGGGCTACCTATCGGGTGAACTGGTGCGCAGGATCACCGGGAAGAGTCTCGGTCAACTGCTGCGCGAGCGCATCGCCGGACCCTTGGGTGCCGATTTCCACATCGGCTTGCCCGACGCGGAGCATCACCGGGTCGCCGATCTGATCGGGCCGAACCATGCCCGCAAGCAGCCCGACCCGGCATCCTTGCTCGGCGCCAAGATGCCGCCGCTGTTCCGGTTCGCGCTGCAGAATCCCTCTGTCCGGCCCTGGCAAGACGCGTGCACGGCACCGTGGCGCCGCGCCGAGATCGCCGCTGCGAACGGCCACGGCAATGCGCGCGGCATCGCCCGCATCTATGGTGCGTTGGCCGATGGCGAGCGCGTCCTCAAGCGGGAGACGATCGCGGCCATGACGGTTGAAGAGTGGGGTATGGCCGACGATCTGGTTCTTGGGCGGCCGATGCGCCGTGGACGCGGCATCAATCTCAATACGGAAGGGCAGTACGGTCCAAACCCAAGCGCGTTCGGGCATAACGGCGCCGGTGGCTCCATCGGCTTCGCGGATCCCGAACGGCGGCTGGGCGTCGGCTACGCCATGAACCAGATGCAACCCGGGATTGAGGCCGATACGCGCGGCAACCGTCTTGTGCGTGCGGTGTTCGAGTGCGTTTGAACCGTCGATGCGGACGAGGACGTCCGCGCACCATTCGGACGAGGACGTCCGCGGACCGTCAACCTGACAGACGGTAGACGCGCGCCGCCGTGCCGCTGAATAGGGACGTCTTCTCGGCGTCGCTCAACCCCATCTTGCCGGCGATGCGCTTCATCAGGTTCCACAGCGTGCGGTAGGAGACCGACTCCTTGTCGACGGGGAAGTTGCTCTCGAACATGCAACGGTCGGGACCGAGGGTCTCGATGGCGTGGCGATAGAACGGGAAGAGCAAGTCGCAAAGCTCCTCGGAACCCAAAGGGCCCTCGGCGCGGTGGTACATGTGAAAGGGGGGCTCCCAAGACCGTCCGACCCGCTGCTGGGCGCCGCCACATTTCATGACGATGTTGGGATAGTCGGCGAGCGAATCGATGCACGCCTGCCACCGAGCGATGGTCGCCGGATCGGCGTCGGGGTCGATCTTCCCGCCGAGGTGGTTGACGATGATGGGGATCTCCGGATACGCAGCCGCCAGCTTGGCAAGAGCGGGTAGCCGATCAAAGTCAGGCGAGTAGTTGTCGAAGCTCAAGTCGTACTTGCCGAGCATCGCGTAACCGTCGCGGAACTCGTCGTCGAGGTCGGCCGGGAACCCGGTGCGGATGCCGCGGAAGTTGGGAGAGGCGACGAGGTGTGCCTGGAGCACCGGCTCGACGGCCTTGCCCAAACGGAGATCCGCGGTGCTGAAGATCCCGGTGCAAAGCCGGGCGTCGCCGTACCGGCCCGACCGGCTCATCGCGGCGATGCCGTGTACGAACTCGGTCTCGCCAACCGGACGCATCTCTTCCGGCCCGTCGGCGCGGTAGAACGCACCGCACTGGGCGAAAACCGTCTGCACCACGTTGTGCCCGGAGGCCGTGATCTCCTTGGCCATCTCTTCGCAGAGGTACACCTTCTGCTCCCACGGTGCCCGCAGCCCGCGCATGTCCCACAGGTGGTGGTGCGGATCGATGATCGGGAGGTCCGGCTCCAAGACGTCCTCCGGCGTCTCCTGCGCCAGCCACTCCTCGATGGGCGCGTTCTCGGCATAGGGCATGGGTGGGGATCCTTGGCGAAAGCGCTCGATCATACCGCAGCCCCCTGTGCGCTATGCTCGCGTCCCGGTTGCAGCGAAGAGCCCCGACCATCGGCGATGAGTCGTCCCGCATGACCCGTTTCGGCTACCTGGTTCCCACGCGGGAAGCGGTCATGGGCGGCACTCCCGCGGCGGCCCCGCTGCTCGATCTCGCCACGCGTGCCGAGCGCTCCGGATACGACAGCGTTTGGGTGGGCGACTCCCTGCTCGCGCGTCCCCGGCACGACCCGCTGACGCTCCTCGCCGCGATTTCGGGGCGGACAGAACGCGTCACCTTGGGCACGGCCGTCCTGCTGCCCGCCTACCGGAACCCCGTGATCCTCGCGCAGCAGTTGGCCACCCTCGACCAAGTGAGCGCGGGCAGGCTCATCGTCGGCGTCGGCATCGCGGCCGACCGGTCGAACATCCGGGCGGAGTTCGAAGCCGCCGGCGTACCCTTCGACCGCCGCGTGGGGCGATTGCTGGAGGGCCTGAGGCTCATGCGTGCGCTGTGGCGTGGCGAGCCGGTCGACTGGGACGGCCGCTGGACGTTGCGCGATGCGGTCCTTGGCCCGTTACCCCACCGTCCCGGCGGGCCGCCGGTCTGGGGCGCGGGATCCCATCCCAACGCATTGGCACGGGCCGGGAAATCGATGGAGGGCTGGTTGCCGATCTGGCCGGACGACGGCCCCCGGTGGCGCCGCATGTTCGACGATGTCTGCGACTACGCCCACACCGCCGGGCGATCAACACCGACCGGCGCGCACTATCTCACCTGCTTCGTCGACGACGATCCCGACACGGCACTGCAGCGCGTAGACGACTTCCTCGCGCGCTACTACGACGTGCCCGGCCCCGTCATGCGCAAGGCGCAAGCCTGCTTCGGCGGCAACGCCGAGCAAACGGCGGACTGGATCGAAGGCTTCGTCGACGCCGGCGTCGAGCACATCGTGCTGCGCTTCGCCGGGGACCACGTCCGCCATCTCGAAACATTCGCCGAGCTTCGCGCACGCCGAGGCTGGTGACAGAAGAAAAGCACCCGAACGAGGAACGAGAATGCCCACCTCCGAGCCATTGCGCGTCCTGGAAATCGGCACAGGAATCGCCTCGGCATACGCCGCCCGGCTGCTCGCCGATCAAGGTGCCGACGTGGTGAAGGTGGAGCCGCCCGGGGGCGACCCCGCCCGCCGCCTAGGCCCGTTTGCGGACACGGTCGACGAGGAGCGCAGCGGGCTGTTCCTCGCGGTCAATCTCAACAAGCGCGGCATTTGCTTGGACCTGGGTAACGACGACGACAAGGACCGCCTCGCGCGGTTGATCGGCTGGGCCAACGTCGTCGTCCACTCCTTGCGGCGCGATGAAGCCGAAGCCCTCGGCTTGGATCCAGCCTCGATCCACGCGACCCGCCCCGACCTCATCGTCCTCGCGATGACGGCGTTCGGCCTGACCGGTCCCTACGCCGATTTCGCGGCCAGCGAACTGACCCTGTCCCACGGCGGCGGCTGGGCCGGCCTATGCCCGATGGCCCACCCCGAACCGAGCTATCCGCCGCTCAAGATGCATGGCCACCACTGCAGCATGATGGCGGGCGTCGCCGGCGCCATGTCGGTGTTCGCCGTGGTCCGCGACCGCATGCGCTGCGGGGTCGGGGAGTACATCGACTTCTCCGTGCTGGCCTACGTGGCGTCGGTGCTGGAGTTCGGCATCCACGTCTACACCTACCACGGCTTCGTGATCAAGCGAACCGTGCCCCGGTCGCTGATTCCTTGGCGCATATTCGACACCAAGGATGGCGCGATCTTCCTCGCCTGCATCGAGCAGGACCAGTGGGAACGGCTGGTGGAGTTCATGGGCAATCCGGAGTGGGCGACACTCGAAGTGTTCGCAACGCCTGCCGGACGCAACCAGAACCAGGACGTCATCCACACGTTCCTCGAGGAGTTCATCGGCGGCTGGAATACCTTCGACCTCTACCACGCCGCGCAGCAGCAGCGCATCTGCTTCGCCCCGGTCATGACGTTCGAGAACCTGGCATCCGACCGTCATCTCGCAGATCGGCGGTTCTTCACGACCTTGCCCGGTGACGACGCCCGCTACGTCGCGCCGGCTCTGCTGATCGACGACGAGCGCCCGCAGTACCGGCGACCGGCACCGCGTCTAGGGGAGCACAACGCCGAACTACAGGACGCGATTCCGGCACCCGCCCCGCTCGCCACGTCGTCGCCAGCGAGACCCCTCGAAGGCGTGCGCGTTCTCGACCTGACGTGGGTGTGGGCGGGACCGTTCGGGAGCATGAACCTCGCGCACTTGGGTGCAGACGTGATCCGCGTCGAATCGTCGGTGCGCCCCGACCTGTACCGGCGTGGGCCGGCCGCGCCCGAAGGCATCGAGCCGTCGCTCAACACCAACGGCATGTTCAACCAGTGGAACCAGGGGAAACGCAGCGTGGGCGTCGATCTCAGGGATCCCCGGGGAATCGAGGTCGTCAAGGCCCTGGTCGCCGAGGTCGACGTGGTCTTCCAGAACTTCGCCACCGGCGTATTGGAGCGCCTAGGACTGGGTTACAACGTGCTGAAGGCCATCAACCCGCGGGTCATCCTGGCCTCGGTGAGCGGCTACGGCCAGACCGGCCCCTACCGCGAGTACATGGGTTACGGCCCCGCAACGGGCCCGCTGTCGGGACTGGCGTCCGCGTCTGGATTCCCGGGCGAAGGACCCGAGGAGACCGGCGTCGCCATGCCCGATCCTACGGCAGGAATCACAGCCGCGTACGCGGTCACCGCCGCCCTGCTGCGACGCGACGAGACTGGCGTCGGCGAACACCTAGACGTGACGCTCTGGGAAGCGACCGCGGCACTCAACCTCGACGGCTGGATGGAATACGCGCTTCGCGGCACGCAGGCGGAACGCATTGGCAACCGCGACCCGTGGATGGCGCCGCACGGCTGCTTTCCTGCCGCGGGCGACGACGAGTGGGTGACCATCGCGTGCACCGACGACGGGTTCACGGAACTTGCCAAGATCATTCCCGGCCTCAAGGACGAGCGGTTCGCAACGCTCGCCTCCCGCAAGCAACACGAGGACGAACTAGACGCGGTGGTTTCCGCCTGGACGGGCGGACTCGACCGCTGGTATGTCACCGGCGTGCTGCAGGCCTGCGGCATTGCCGCCTTCCCGAGCTTCACCTGCAAGGACATCATCGAGGATCCGCACCTCAACGCACGCGGCTTCGTCGAACGGCTGGAACACCCGGAGGTCGGCGCACGCGCCCACACGGGTATCCCGTGGCGCTTCGCCGAACGACCGAACGGCGTGCGCATGCCGGCGCCGCAACTTGGCGGGCATACGGATGAGGTACTACGCGACGTGCTCGGACTTAGCGAAGCTGAAATCGACGATCTGCGGGAGTGCGGTGTCTTGACTTGACCTAGCATACGTCGAGCACCGCGCGTGTAAGAGATTCGCCCGTTCTCGCGTCCGCGATTGCCTGTGTGGTCCGAATTGCACAGACACGGTGCTATTCTCCTCTCGATCGGCACCGAACGAACCGTTGACGCCACCTCGATCCGAGCGCGAGCTCCGATCAAGCCGGGCATCGACCTATCGCGACGAGGAAAACCCCATGCCGACCTTCAACATCGATACGGCCGCCGCGGTCTCACGGCTCGAACGCGTCGGCTTCCCCGCAGAGCAAGCCCGCGAAATCGTAGGCATTCTCGCCGAAGCTGATGCGGAGCACGTCACGAAAACCGACTTCAACGTCCTCGAACAGCAACTCCAGACCGGCTTTGCCAAGGTCGAAGCCACTATTGCCCAAGCCCATTTGCGCGCCATCGGAATCGGCCTCGGCGGCTTGGCTGTCGCCACTGCGATCCTTCTAACGCTGGGCTGACATCTTTCGGTGGGCGAGTACGCCGTCCTACGCCGCCACACCCACCTGCAGTTCCACGAACGTCCGATAGGCGCCGTTCAGCAAGGCCATCAACTCCTCGTGGCTACCGGACTCCACGATTCGACCCTCGTCCATGAAGCAGATGCGGTCAGCGCGCCGGATGGTGCTGAGGCGGTGGGCGATGACGACCAGAAGCCGATCGCGACGACCGGCCTCGAGCGCCGCAACCAAGGCGTTCTCGGTTTCCGGGTCGAGCGATGCGGTCGGTTCGTCGAGGACGAGCACTGGGGCCTTGCTCACCAGGCCGCGGGCGATGGCGAGGCGTTGCTTTTGGCCGACCGACAGCGTGCCGCCTGTTCGTCCCAGGCGGCTTGCGAAGCCCTGCGGCAACGCCTCGATGAAATCCAGCGCACCCGCAACGCGCGCCGCCTCGACCACCTCGTCGTCGGTGGCGTCCGGGGCGCTCATGCGGATGTTGTTCGCCACGGTGTCGTCGAACAGGAAGGCCTCCTGGAACACGAAGGCGACCTGCGCACGCAGGCAGTCGACACTCAACGTGCGCGCATCCACGCCGTCGAAGCGCACCGAGCCGGCCTGCGGATGGACGAATCCCGCGAGCAGGTAGGCCAGCGTGCTCTTGCCCGCGCCCGTCGCCCCGACCAGGGCGACGACCTCGCCGATCTGCCCTTCGAGGCTCGCTTCATGCACCGCCTGCGTCCCATCCGGGTAGCGGTAGCTGACGTTGTCGATCTCAACGCCGCGCCGCAGGCGGTCGATGGCGTCCTGGCCCTGCAGGTCGGCATCCACCGGGGCGTCCACGACGTCGTAGACCCGGCGCATGCCGGCGACATTGTTCTGCAGGTTGAACCACATCGACCCCAAGCCGCTCAAGTTGCCGACGAGTTGCACGAAGTAGGCGTACACGACGCTGAAATCCCCTGGCGACATACGGCCCACGATGATCGCCTCGCAGATGTCGAAGAAGACGTAGAACACGAGGCCGACGGTGACCACCGACTGCACCGTGATCAGGAGGAGGGTCATCACGATGTAGGCCCGGAAGCGCTTGAACGATTCCCGGCTATCAGCGGCGAAGGCCGCACGTTGGCGGCGACTCGCGCCCAACCCCTGCACGGCCACGACGTTGCTCATGCCCTCCTCCACCGTGGCCGTGGTCTCGGCGCCGGCGGCGCGACTGGCCAGCGAGCGGCGGCGGGTCATCCCGGTCATGAGGAACGTCGATAGGAGCACCATGGGTGCGGCAAGGCAGGCAACCAGGGTGACCGACGGCACGGCGCTGAAACTATGCGCCGTCGTCCAGATCACCGTCGCGATCACGAACAGGTTGGCGATCGGCAATACCAGGATGTCGTAGCAGACCCTGGAGATGGCCGGCGTGTCGTACATCGTCCGGTACACGGCGTCGCCGACGCTCGCGTCCGAGTAGCGCGTCAGCGGCCACGCCATGAGGCGACCGAACAGCAATGTCCGCAAGCCGTGGTTGATGCGGTGCGTGATGCGCAACTGGTAGCGGAACTCGAAGAGCCCCAAGAGGCCGCTAACCCGGCTTCCGGACTCGTTGGCCTGGTTCTCGCTCTGGGTCGCGGTATCGAGGCCCTCCGACAGGCCGCCGCTCGCATAGTCGCGCGCAACGCCGCCGCCGAACGCACCGACCAGGACGATCCCCAGCAGGCTGACGCCGATGATCACCCAGACGATCTCGAACGGTGTCAGGCCGTCGAGCAGGTCCACGAACCAACCGACGTACGGCGGATAGGGCGTCGGCGACGAGCCGACCGGCAAGCCCATCACCACGTGATCGATGAGGATCTTGATCGGCCAGGGCAGGAACAGCACGATGGAGAGCCCGATCAGGGTCAAGGCGAGCTTGACGCCGATCTGGCGACGGAACGGCCACACGAAACGGAGCGAGCGGCCGAGCAGTCGGAACGTCTCGCCACTGGTGATCCGTTCGGCTGTCATGGCGTCAGCCACCGGCGGCCCCGACGGTCTCTGCGCTGACGAATCGCCGATACGCCCCGTCGGAACGCGCGATCAACGCGTCGTGCGTCCCGATCTCTCCGAGGCGGCCGTCGCGCAGGTAGGCCACTGTGTCCGCGCGGCGGATCGTCGATAGCCGGTGCGTGATCAGGAAGATGCAGCGCCCGCTTCCCCATGCCTTGAGGTTGTCCAGCACCCGCAGTTCGGTCTCGGCGTCCAGCGCCGCCGTCGGCTCGTCGAGGATCAGGATCGGCGCATCCTTGATGACCGCGCGGGCGATCACGATGCGCTGGCGCTGGCCGCTCGACAGCTTCGTGGCACGTTCGCCCAAGGGCGTGTCGTAGCCGTTCGGCAGCGCCTCGATGAACTCGTCGGCGCACGCCACCTTGGCGGCCGCGATGGCTGCGGCGCGCGGCGCACCGGGGGCCGCGTAGCGGATGTTCTCCAGCACGGTGTCCGAAAACAGGATGTTCTCCTGCGTGGCGAGCGCAATCTCGGAACGCAACGATTCGATCTCAAGCTTGCGCAGGTCGTTGCCGTCGATCTCGATGCTTCCCGTGTCCGGGTCGGCCAGGCGCAGCAAGAGCGACATCATGGTCGACTTGCCGCTCCCAGTCGGCCCCACGATGGCCGTGACCGTGCCCGGCCGCGCCTCGAGATCGATGCCAGTCAGCACCGGCCGCCCCGGCAGGTAGCCGAACCCCACGTCCCGGAATCGCACGGCGTCTCGGAACGGCGGCATCGGCTTCGCGTCGGGCGCGTCCTCGATGTCCGGTTGGAGGTCGAGGACTTCGAAGACGCGCCCAAGTCCGACCGCCATGTCCTGGGCCCGTCCCCACAGCGAGATCAGCGCATTCACCGACCCGAGGCCGTCGCCGATGCGCGCCGTGGCCGCGCTGAACGAGCCGAGATTCCACACGGCGAAACCGAAGCCGAGCAGGATGTTGCGTGCGAACGTCGGCGCCTCGGCATTCGACCACATGGCAGCCGTGGACTGGGTCGCGAGCACCGCCAAGCCGATCACGACAAACGCCAGGATACCGAGCACGGTCAGCATGGTCCGCGACCGGAACGCCGCCTCGAAGGCACCGAGGGAGTAGTCCCGGAACGACCGTTCACGCAGCGCTTCGCTACGCGTCGCCTTGACCACGCGCACGCCAAGCACGCTCTCCTGGATCCACGACGTCAGCAGGCTGTTGCGCTCGCGCGCGGTGCGGAAAGCACGCCGCAGAGGCGACGAGAAGACGCGCCCCAATACCAGGATGGGCAACGTCGCGGCGGCCAGCATGCCGGCGAGCGCCGGGTCGAACGCCGCCACGATGGCAACGGCGAACAGGAGGCGACCGGCGAACATCAGCGGCTCGAGAAAGATCGCGCGGATGATCTGCGTCACCATCGCACTATCCTGGTAGACGCGGTAGATGGCATCGCCGGTCCGCGCGTTGGCGTGGTAGGTCAGCGACTGCGCCTGCAGGCGATCGATCAACGACACGCGCATGCGCTGGTTGATGCCCTGGAAGATCCACACGCTGTAGTAGTAGAGCGCGATGCCCCCGCCGGCCGCCGCGACCACGAGCGGGATCGTCGTCAGGATGACCAGCCAGCGCAGCGAACGACGAGCGTCGGGGGCGAGTTCCTCAACGTCAACGAAGACCGCCGGGTCCAATCCATAGATCGACACGTGCAGTTGACCCAGCGGTTTGCCGCCGACGATGGCGCCGTTCATCAGGCCCGTGATGATGAACAGAATCGCGGCGCTGAAGAGCGCAATGGCCACCGAGATGAGCACGAAGATGACCAGGTGGCGCAGCGCTGGCCGGATGAACGGCCAAGTGCGAAGGAAGATTTGGACGACGCGCCGGAAGTCGAGGTCGTCGTGCCCGTGGAATAGGGCCTCCGTTCCGGCGCCTTGGCTCACGCGGCCGGCCCGCTCGCGGACGGTGTCAAGCGTGCGCCACTTCGAATGCCGTTACGTTGCGTGCAGCGCTGCTGAACTCCACTCCGACGAGATGGATTGGCTCTCCGGCGGCGCGGTATTTCGCAGCGTAGTCCTTCGATTCGAGCTGCTTGAGCGCCGAGCCGGGTGGTGACTGCTCCGCCACCTTGAACTCGAACAGGTAGATGTGGCCATTGGCGCGCACGGCCATGTCGAGGCGGCCGTGGCTGCTGCTGTCCTCAACGACAATGTCGAGCCCCAGCGCCGCGAAATACGAGTAGAACACGCTTGCGTAATACCCCTCGTAGTCCGCGATGTCGTTGTTCGTGTACCACTGGTAGGGGATGCTCGCGTAAAAGGCTTGGATCAGGTCGCGCATTCCGTCGAAATCGTTGGCGATCAGCAACTCGTGAAGTCGGATGCTGTTCTTGAGGCTCCGACCGACGTCCTTGACGAGGTTCCCGAGAAGTGCCCGGTTCAGGCTCTGACGCACCTCCCGGTTCGGGTACGCGAGGCGGTACATCCGCTCTCCCGTCACGCCCTCGACCGACCGGACGGTCAGATAGCCCGTCTGGAACAGCAACGCCTCGGTGCTGATCTGGCCAACATCGAACGCCGACAGCAGCTCCATGCTGCCGACCATCTCAGGCAGGGCCATCGAGGGCACCCGCCGCTCGAACAACGTGTCGACCAGGAAACGGGGCGTGCCCGTCTCGAACCAGTAGGCATCGAACCGGCGGTTGAGGAACAAGAGCAAGACGTCGTACGGGTTGTAGACCGTCTCGTCGCCGAGCCATGCATACCCGTTGTACCACTCGCGTATCTGCGCCCGGTCGAGTCCGGGCAGTTCGGGACCGAACACATCGTCCAAGTCTGACTCGGTGTAGCCGCAGATCGCCGAGTAGCGAGACTCCAACGTGATGTCCGTCAGGTTGTTGAGCCCGGAGAACAGGCTGACCTTCGAGAACTTGCTCACCCCCGTCAGAAACGCGAACCGAACATGCGCGTCCGCATCCTTGACGACCCCGTAGAAGCTGCGCAGGAAGTCGCGATTCGACCGCGCCACCTCCGGCTTCTCCAGCGCGTCCAGGATTGGCTTGTCGTACTCGTCGACCAGCACAACCACCCGGTGGCCACTCCGATCATGCAGAGTCGCCAGCAGGTGGGCCAGACGGCCACCCGAGGTTTCGAACTCCGGGACGATGTCGTTGGCGCGTTCGATGGATGCCAGTTGCTCCGTCACCGAGGCGCTTATCTGGTCGGGATCGTTGAAATTGCCCCCGCCGAAACTCAATCGCACGACTGGGTGTGTCACCGACCAGTCCCACGAGTCGTGTATGGCAAGCCCTCGAAACAGCTCTTCACTGCCTTCGAAAAGTTCCTTCAGGGTGTCCAGGAACAAGCTCTTGCCGAACCGCCTAGGCCGCGACAGGAAGAAGTGCGTCCCGTCGTCGGTAAGCTGCTTCACGTAGCCGGTCTTATCGACGTAGTAGTAGTCGTCGTCCTCCCGGATCTTGCGGAAGGTCTGAATTCCGATCGGCAGTCTTCGCTTTTCCACAACCGCACCTTACGTCAGCGCCGAGCGCATTCAAAGGCGATGGCGGGGCTGCCCGTATTCAAGCAAGCCTCTCCACGGGCGCATCCACCCGCATCGCGACTTCACGGGCGGCCCGAACACCCGACAGGAAAGCGCCGTGTACCGTAGCGGGATAGTCCCGGTGCGTCGCTTCGCCAGCAAAGAACACCTTGCCGTCCACGGGCCTCGCCAGGTCAGAGTGTCGTCTGAAGGACGCGCCAACCGGAACGTACGAGTAGGACCCGTAAGCCCACGGATCCGACCGCCACCGCGTGATCAGCGCATCCTCAGGTTCTGGCACCGACCCGTACATGTCCGCGAGTGCGGCCGAGGCTTGTGACACGACTTCGGCGTCGGGCAACGCCTCGATCCGCTCACCGTAGGAGCCAGCGTTGAACATCATGAGGATCGGCCGCCCCGTGTAGGGGTAGAGGTTGAGGGTCTCCGCCCATTGGCCCGTCTCGGCACCCACATAGCTGATCACCTCGACGTCCTTCTGCCAGAAGACATCGTCGAACAGGAGGCAGGTCTTGTTGAGAACACCCATGCCTAGTTGGTCGATGGCGCGCCGTTTTCGGCGTGGGAGCGCGGGCTGGAACGCCGGGGACCCGGACTTGAGGACACCGAGGGGCACGGTGATGATCGCCGCGGCGGCCTCGAACGTCGGACCGGGGCCGGTGCGGAGGACGACGCCCGGTCCCGCGTAGTCGATCTCCTTCACCGGGTGCTCGAGGCGAATGTCCAGGCCCTGTGCCAGAGAGTCGATGACCTGGCCGTAACCTGCCGCGAAGAGCGCATCGTGTCCTGCGAAACTGCTGCCACCGGTGACGCTCGCGAACGAAAGGTCCGAGATGTCGGCACCGAACTCGTGCTCGACGACAGTGTTGAGCACGTACGCCAGATAGTGCTTGTCCTCCTCCGCAAGCGACGGCGCGTACTGCTCGTAGACCGCGCGAAGCGGCGCATTGGGCGCTGAACGTGCCGATGCCCAGAAGCCCCGTACGAGGCGGTTGCGCGTCCGGAGCGCTTCGTCGCCGCCATGGAAGTGCAAGGATGCGTTGTCGTAGTCGGTGGGTGAGATGTCGATTCCGTTCTCGGCGGCGATCCGGGCGATCGGGTTGCCCTCCACGCCGTGAATCCACGACGCACCGAGATCGACCGGCAAGCCTTGACCGATCCGATCCGTCCAGATGCGCCCGCCGATACGGTCGCGCGCCTCGAGCACCACGACGTCGCGAAGGCCGATGTCGCGAAGCGCTGTCGCCGCCGCCAGCCCGGCAATGCCGGCGCCGACGATCACCACACGCCCGCTAACTTGCTGCGCCACGATCGGCCCTGTTGTGGGGCGCAGGATTCCGCAACCCGGCAGCGTGGCTCCTGCGGCCCCCGCTCCCGCGGCACCGAGTCCGCGGCTGACGAAGTTGCGCCTGTTCAAGCATCCTCCTCGAACCCAGCATCATTCACCACCCATCGGTTTCCGACAGTCATAGCGCCGGACGTACCATGAAATCTCAGCGGCAGCCACCGAGATTTAACGGTATCGCCCGTACCCGGCCAGTTCTCAGGAGCCGTAGCGAAACCCGATCCTCCAGTCGCCGAACGCAAGCTCTCGGCATGCGAACTGGTAGACCACCACCTTCTTGTCCGCCAGGCGGTCACGGCCACGACGAATCGCGGACGCCAGTGCGGCGCGGGTGGCGTAGCTGCCGTTGTCGTTGATCGTCAGCGTATCCACCGGCCGGCCCAACTCCACGCTCAACTGCGCTGCCAAGCCAGCGCCGCCGCCCCAGCCCAAGGTCGGCAGACTGTATATGTTCGCGAAGCTGTCCCCGAGCAGCAGGATCTCCGCGTCGGGATCCGGCGACCAAGCCCGTCCCTCCGGTGTAGAGACCGTCTGCACGGTGACCGTCTCGCGCCCGATGGCCACGTCCAGCATGCCAACCGTGTCGCCCAAGCCCGAGACCTCGACCGGCGAGCGCGCGTATTCCAAAGCGGGCCGTTGCCAAGCCACGTCGAGGTTCCTGACCGACGCTGCCAGCACCCCGGCAGCCACGGCGACGCCGGTCGGCGACCAGTGGGTGTCGGTTGCGAGAAACAAGGGCACCGGGGAATCCCGGCTACGCATGAGCACTGGGCTCAAGTCGACGTGGCGAATGCCCGCTTGGCCCAAGCGTTCAAGGAAGCGTTTGTATGACGGATTCTGGATCGCTGCGGAAGTGTGCTCCAGCCGTGAGCTGAACCGTTCCGGGTAGATCGTGGGCTTCGCGGGGACCGCGGCGACGATGAGTTCGATGCCACGCGCGGCAAGCTCGCGGTGGAGCTCGTCAAGTGCCGGCACCGGATCCCAGGCTCGATCGTCGTCGGCGCGTCCACGGGCCGTCAGGAACCCGGGCCCCGTGACGTAGTCGATGTCCGGTCGATAGAACCACCAGCCTTGCCGGCCGGGGTAGACGGACTCCGTCGAGCCCCGCAGCCCCGACGTGACGAGGGCGTTCACCGTTGGCACCAGCGCTTCGATCACGGGCGAGCGATCCTCCAGGTCGACCTCGTAGTCGGCGATGTTGACGGCAATCCGGTCGTTTGCCGCTTTGAACGCTGCAGGCCATCCCTCCTCGGATGCCACGACACGCAACTCCTCCCATCCCGGCAGCAGGCGCGTTGGATCGAGCGCGCGCGGCCACGCGGACGTGTCGACAAGCTCGTCGGCGAGGTGCCACGCCGTGCCTCCACCGACGACCGCGACGAAAAAACCGAAAAGGAATCCCTTGACCCCACGCGAGAACGACGTGACGCCCAGCTCCTCCCGGGCTTGGCGTTCGCGCTCGATCGACAACGATGCCATGGTCAGAAAATGAAGTAGATGAACGGATTGAATGCTTGGCCCATCATCACCGCGAGGGCCGCTGCGAAAGCCGCCGCACACCACGCCGCTTTCGCCCAAGTCAATTCTCGAGTGAAATTCCACGTCTGCGGGGCGAACCAAACAACGCCCGCGGCGATCAACATCACGAGCACGTAGTACGGCTGGTAGATCAGCCCGGCGATCATCGGACCGCCCGCGGTCTGGGCGCCCAAGCCGAACATCGCGCCGAGGTAGTCGACCGCCTGGCCGAGTGTCGGCGCGCGGAAGAACACCCAGGCGATCGTGACGATCAGGAACGTGACCGCCATCTTTACCGGCCCAGGCAGTCGCCGGTAGAAGCTGTCCTTCTCGAATCGCCGCTCCACGGTGAGCATCACGCCGTGGATCCCGCCCCAGATCACGAAGTTCCACAGCGCGCCGTGCCACAGGCCGCCGAGCAGCATCACCGTCATCAGGTTGACGTAGGTACGCCGCTCCCCCTTGCGGTTGCCGCCGAGCGGTATGTAGAGGTAGTCGCGCAGAAACGATGACAGGGACAGGTGCCAGCGCCGCCAGAATTCCGTGATCGACTGCGAAAGGTAGGGCGAGTCGAAGTTCTTCGGGAACGCGAACCCGAGCATCAGCCCCAAGCCGATGGCCATGTCGCTGTAGGCGCTGAAGTCGAAGTAGATCTGGAACGAATAGGCGACGATCCCGTACCAGGCATCGATCACGGTGAGCGAGCCGGCTTCGAAGCAGACGTCGGCGATCTTCCCGCACGGATTGGCGATGAGGATCTTCTTCGCCATGCCGAAGGCGAAGAACGAGACGCCGCGCGCGAACTTAGCAAAGCTGTGGCCACGGTCGCTCAATTGGTCGGCGATTTCCCGGAAGCGCACGATCGGCCCCGCGACCAGTTGCGGGAACAGGGCGACGTAGCAGGCAAAATCGACGAAGTTGCGCACCGGCTCGGCGTGACGCCGGTATACGTCGATGGTGTAGCTCATCGACTGGAAGGTGTAGAAGCTGATGCCGAGCGGCAGCGTGATCCTAAAGAAGGTCTCCCACTGCAGGTGGTCGCCGCCGAGCGCGGTCACCAACGCGTTGTAGTTGTCGATGCCGAAGTTGGCGTACTTGAAAAAGCCGAGCAGCGCCAGGTTCGTGACGATCGACGTCACCAACGCGGCCCGTCTCACCCCGGATTCGGCATCCTGCCGACCAGCGATGAGGCCGCAGCGGAAGTCCACCGCGGTGCTGAACAGCATGAGGAACGCGAACGCGGGGTTGGCCCAGCCGTAGAAGCCGTAGCTGAACACCGTCAGCAGGAGGTGTTTGAGTTTCCGTGGCGCGAGGTAGTAGGCGACGAGGACCGCTGGCAGGAAGACGAAAACGAAAACGTAGGACGAGAAGACCACCGTCTTACATCAAGGCGGGGCCGTGGGATCCGAGACCGCGTAGAAGAGCGGCAAGTGCCAATCTTCGTCGTTGGCGACGATTTGCAGGCCCGCCAACTGCGGGTGGTCCTCGAACGGCTCGAGGTTCAGGACGTATAGCCGGCCGACCACCAGGTCGCCGACAGCGCGGTTGCGGCTGCCGTTCAGGTTGCCACGATGGGCGACGAGTAGCTTCTCGTCACCATAGTCGCCCTCGTGGACCGTCAAGACACGGTAGTCGTAGACCACCAGCGAATCCGGGTACACCTCGGCCCGCGGAATGGCCCGCTTCTCGACGAGGCGCGCGTGCACCTCGAGGACGGGCAGTGCCGCCCGGCCAGCCAGCCGTTCCCGGCTGGCGGTGTAGTGGCGGGCCGCGTCGGCCGCGCTGAACGCCCGCGTATACAACGCGACGCCCTCGACGTGGCCGTTCCACGTGCCCGGCGCGCCGAATGCCAGCGCGGCGTCGTCGCTCGCCGAAAGATCGAATCGGGTGCGAGGGAACTGCCGGGGTTCGCCGTCCAGGTAGATGTCGAGTTCGCCCGAGTCGAACGTGACGAGTACGTGGTGCGGGCGTTCTCCGAGTTGGAAACCCACGTCGAAAACGCGCGACCCGCTCGACTCCGGACCGGCCAAGCCGAAAAAAACCTGGTTGAAACGCCCGCCGAGCACGAACCCGTGCTGGTCGCAGAACGCCTCCGGCTCCGGGTGGGACTGATTGCACTGGCCCGCCTCCCCGATCGACAAACCGAATGACACGATCTCGTAAAACCCCGAGGCAGGCTCGCCCGTACTCGTCAGCACGGCCTCGATGGTGAACTCGTCGCTTTGCCTGATCGCATCCCGCAGCAAGACGTCGGTCTCGGGTTCTGCACGGAAGGCGCCGTCACTCAGATCCATCCCCCAGAAGCGGTTGAATGTCGCGCGAGCCTCGGGAACCAGTCGACACAGCCGGCCAATGCCGTCATCGGTCGGCACCGTGTTGGATGCCTCGCCGTTCTCCCAGAGGAACACCAGCCCCGATGCGCTCGGCGGCCACGCCGCGTGGGCAGTGATACTAGCCGCGACCAGCCCGACTGAAGCGAACCACGCGCAACGCTTGAGTCCAATCACCTACGGCCCCGTCAGGGTGCGAGCCAACCCTCGCCAACGCCGTCCCCCACGGCAAAGTCGCCGTAGACCATGTGCCGTGCCAGACCCTTGTTCCCCAACCGCGCGCCCCGGCTGCCGTCGGCGCGCATGACCACGGGATAGGTCACGCCCTCGGATTCTTCGTCGACCTCGTCGACCACGACCATGTAATCAGGATTGTGCGAAGCCCAGCGGTGGTTGTCGAAGCCACCGGCGTAGCGCCAATGTACCTTGCGCGCCACGCCGCCCGGCCGGATCGCTTCGATCGACAGGACCTGGTGGCCGCGGTGCAGGGAGGTCACCGACTTACCATCCGGCGACAGGCTGACCGAACACGTTCCAGCCACGCGGCCCCGGTGACCGTCGGACGTGCGCCAAGTCTCATCGTCGACGTAGGACCAGATCCCATCCGCCGCTTGGCGGACGTCGCACTCTGGCCCGCCGGTGCCAAGTGCTGTCAACTCCGGGATCTCGGTGGACGCCCCGGCCAGGGACACGCGAAACCAACGCTTGCCGTCCTCCCCGCGCAATACGACGGCGACTTCCGTGTTCGATAGCCAATGGACTCCGGCTGATTGCCGTTTCCGACCAGTACGCTCTCCGCCGTCGCGAGTTCCGTCAGGTAGATGCGCCCGTCCGAGTGGTGGATTAGCGCGCCGTCGCCGACCTCGTCACGCAGCCACTCGAGATCGGTCGGACTGCCCTTGGTCTCCGCGTCCGCCAGCGCCAAGGTCGCGACCAATGCGCAAATCGCCATCGCGCTTCCGCGAGCCCGCGTGTCAATGGCCAACATCGAACATATCTCCCGGTCAGTCCGCGAGCCAGCCTGTGCCAACCCCGTCTCCGACTACGAAGTCGCCGTAGACGCCATTCCGCGCGAACCCCTTGTTGCCGACGCGCGTGCTGCGTGTCCCGTCGGCGCTCATCACCACCGGGTAGGTGACGTCCTTGGATTCCTGGTCGGCTTCGTCAACCACGACGATGTAGTCCGCCGATCCACTCGCCCAGCGGTGGTTGTCGAAGCCGCCCTCGTAGCGCCAGTGGAGCGTGCGCGCCACGCCGCCGGGACGGATGGCCTGGATTGCAGCCGTCCGATGGTCGTCGTGCAGCGAGGTGACAGAACGACCGTCCGGCGACAGGCTGACCGAACACGTCCCGGCGACCCGACCGCGCCGTCCGTCCGAAGTTCGCCACGCTTCGTCGGCGACGTACGACCAGACACCGTCCTCCGCCTGGCGGACATCGCATTCGTAGCCGCACGTTCCCAAGGCGGTCAACTCCGGAATCTCGGCCAAGCTGCCGGTGAGGGAAACTCGAAACCACTTCCTGCTTGAGTCTCGGCGGAGCACGACGGCCACCTCGCTGTTGGACAACCAATGCACGCCGCCCTCGCGCCGGACGCCTTCGGCGATCACGTGAATGGTCGAGTCGCCTTTGCGCAGGCGACCCTTGGCCGTGGCTCCGTCGATCCATGCGAACTTGGCACCGTCCGGCGAAAACTCGGGCTGGTTGCCGTTGCCGACATGGACGGTCTCGCCGGTGAGCAGTTCGGTGAGGTAGATGCGCCCGTCCGCATGGTGAACCAGCGCGCCATCGCCCACTTCGCCGCGCAGCCACTCGAGATCGGTCGGGCTGCCCTCTTTGCGTCCGTCTGCCAGCCCAACAACGGATACCAGGAGGGAAGTCACGAAGATCAAGCCGGAGCCGACGCAGCGAGCTGCCACCTTCGATCCTTGTCCACGCCTTGCGGCGAAAAGCGAAGACCCAACAATACCGCAAACGCTCATTCACTCGGCGGGGACAGTGGCGAATGCAGGGAGGTCGGGGTTCAGGGCAACCCAGTCCGCCTTTTCCGCGACGTGGAGGTTTGCTCCCGGACGGACGCCCGGATCGTCGTCCAAGCTGCCCGCAGGTATGTCAACCCGCCCTGACGGCGCGGCCCGCGGCATCGGCGAGCCGCAGATGCCACAAAACGCCGACTTGGCGTGTGGCGACCCGGTCCCCGAATAGCGGACGACGTTCGATTCGCCCGCGAGCCAGCGGAAGGCTTCGGCCTCGACCGTGACGAAGGTGGCGAATCCCGCGCTCATGGCGCGGCGGCATGACCGGCAGTGGCAGTTCACCATCTCAATCGGCCTGCCCTCGAACTCGAAAGCGACCGCTCCGCACAGGCAACTGCCGCCCGAGGCTCCCGGGTTAGGCGCACCTCGCTCCGGTTGCCGGGTCACGGAAGCATCGAAGCCGAAAGAAGCGGGATACTCGTCGAACCGCGGCAGTTCGTCGGCGATATCGTGCCACGGTGCCTTGGAGCCCACGAAGAAGTGCGATTTGGGCCGTGCCGCCGGACTCTGTGCGACGTTGCCCAATGCGATGGCCACGGGCTTGTCCGCGATCTTCATTGGCACAACGGAACCGCAACGCGGGCAGAACAGTCGCGTACCGACCGGTGAGGAACGGTAACGCCGAACCAGGGTTTCGCCACGCAGCATCCGGAAGTCCTCCGGTGCCGAACCTCCGTACGTCGCGAACGCCGCGCCGTGGGCCTTGCGGCACATCGAGCAGTGGCACTGGTCGACGTGCTCGATGGGACCGTCTACGACGAAGGCAATGTCACCGCAAAGGCAGCTTCCCGAGTACATGGCTCCGCCCGGGTCGGCGTGCCGGACGCGACGCTTGAGGAAGCGCGCGCCCGGCCCTTAAGGCTTAAGGCGTTGCAGGGTTGCGCAGTACGCGCCCGGCCCTGTCGCCCGTGTGCTGGTCGTCGGCAAGAATCACCGTCCCATTACACACCGTCGCCTTGTAGCCCACGGCCTTCTGGATCAGCCGCGGCGCGCCGCCCGGGAAGTCGTGCACCAGTTTCGGCTGGCGTTCCCGGACGCGGGACATGTCGATGACGTTGATGTCCGCCTTCATGCCCTCGGACAGCGTGCCCCGATCCGCGAAGCCCAGCACCCGGGCCGACGCGCTGGTCATGCGCCGCACGGCTTCCTGGATGCTGAACTCGCCCTTCTCGCGCACCCAGTGCGAGAGCAGGAACGACGTCCAGCCCGAGTCCATGATCTGGCTGACGTGTGCGCCCGCATCGCCGATGCCCGGCAGGATCCAGTCTTCCTTCAGGAAGGCCGGCAGCCTCTCCAAGTCGGTGTTGAAGAAGCGCACGTGGAACATCGCCTGGCCGTCGGTTTCCAGCATCTTGTCGAGCCAGATCTCCACCGGGTGCTTGCCCGCTGCCTTGGCGAGGCTCTTCAGGCTCTGCTCCGCCGGCTTGACGTATTGCGGATGGTCCTCGTCGCCGAGCCAGAAGTAGTTGGCCGCGCGCTCTTCGATCGACGGGTCGGCCTTCGCCTCCTCGATGAGCTTGGCGCGCGTGTCCGCATCCCGGATCGCTGCTAAGCGGGCCTCGAAGTCGAGCTTCACTAGGCCGCCCCACGCCGTGGTCTCCCGCGGACGCAGCGCGGCACCCGGCGCGAACAGGATGTCGGTCTTCAACCCGGACAGGAAGCCGCCGCTGCGGGGCAGGGTGAGACCGCTGATATCGATCCCTTCGGCTTTCATGGCCGCGATGGCGCCGTCGTAGCCGGTGCCATGGCCGTCCGTGCCCGGGTTGTACGGCGCGCTGAACAGCATCCGCGTCTGGCCCGCCCGGCCTTGCTTGGTCAGGATGGCCATCTCGTCGTCGAGCTTGCTGTAGTTCAGGACGCTCTGCAGGATGCCGCCGTGTTTGCCGACTTGCTCGGAGATCGCCACAAGCTCTTCTGCTTTAGCAAACGTCCCCGGAATCGACCGCCCGTCCGGCAGCACGTGGCCCGGCAACCGGTTGGTCGAAAAGCCGATCGCGCCTTCCTTCACCGACTGGCCGACCAAGGATGCGATCTGGCGGATCTCGTCCTCCGTCGCATCGTCGGTGATAGCGCGCTCGCCCATCACGTAGAAGCGGGACGCGCAGTGGCCCACCAGCCCCGTGATGTTGATCGCGGGGTTGAGCTTTTCGATGGAGTCGAGGTACTGGCCGTAGGACTCCCAGTCCCACGGCAGGCCGCCGAGTATCGCGTCCTTCGGAATGTCCTCCACCGTTTCCATCATGCCGGCGAGGAACTCCCGGTCGGCGGGCTTGCACGGTGCGAACGTGACGCCGCAGTTGCCGAAGAGTGCGGTCGTGACGCCGTGCCAGGACACCGGCGTCAACAGCGGATCCCAACCCGCCTGGGCATCGAAGTGGGTATGCAGATCGACGAAGCCCGGCGTGACCGCGTGGCCCTCGGCGTCGATTTCCCGGTCGCCCCGGTCGTCGACTTTGCCGACCTTGGAGATGTTTGCGCCGTCCACGGCGACATCGCCGGTGAATGGTTCGGCGCCGGTGCCGTCGACGACGTTGCCGCCGCGGATTACGAGATCGTGTGGCATTAGGTGTCTCCCTCCCGTTTGCTCAAGGGCCAATCATACGCCGTCCGGGGGAAGTCGCTACACGGGGCTGAGGTCGACCTCGATACCGCCGATCCAGCCGGAGACGACGTTGTAGAGCCATGCGTAGAGTGCGCCGCCGACAAAGCCCAACGCTCCGTATAGCAGGGGCAACACGGCCAAACCCAGCCACCCGGCGACCCCCAATCCCCACGCCGGTCCCGTGAAGTAGGCAACGGTTGCGACCGGAATGCCCACGACCAGCCCCGCGATGGCGCCGATCACGCCCGTGATCTTTGCCACCGATAGCACGCCAATCCTCTTAACTACGGTCATATTGCCTTCTCCGCATGATTCGAGATCCGTTGAGCGTACACTCTTGGCCGTTGGTCGAACTGGAGGAACGCCGTGCGAGGCGTCAACGAGCGGTCGCCGCAGGCAACACGGGACATCGAGCAACTCAAGCGCGACGTCGACGAGTTCGGCTATTGCGTCTACGAGCGCGCCCTCGAGGGCGACTTCCTATACGCGGTGCGAGACCGGTTGGTCGAGCAAGCGCAAGCGGAACTGGAGTTGGGCCTCGCCTTCGAAGACGGCGGTGCCGCCCAACCCATGCCGAGGAATTTCACCGACCAGCCAAACGGCGCGTTCCGGGCTGCCAACGGCGGCATCAACCAGCGCCTGTGGATGCTCATCAACAAGGGCGAGGAGTTCCGCCAAGTGGCGATGCACGCCGGCACTTCCGAGGTGGTCGCGCACATCCTCGGTCGCGAGTTCCAGCTCTCGACCTTGTCCGCCAACATCGCCAAGCCAGGCGGGGCCGAGATGAAACTGCACACGGACCAATGGTGGATGCCGGCGCCGTCCCGTCCGGACGACAAGCCCGTACGGGCCGGAAACATCACGCGCCTCGACTTCGACCGCGACAACGACGACGCGGAAGTGGTGCAGATTCCGCCGCCCGCGGCCTGCAACGTCCTCTACATGCTGAACGACTTCACCGCCGACAACGGCGGTACGCGGCTGGTGCCGGGAAGCCACCGCACCGGTCGGCAACCCACCGACACGCTGGATCTGCAACCGATTGCCGCGGAAGGCCCGGCCGGAACCGCCGTGATTTTCGAAGGCCGCACGTGGCACGGCACCGGCGCCAACACCAGTGACCGCGTGCGCCTCGGGTTGCTCGCCACCTTCTGCGGCCCGCAGTTCCGGACCCAGGAGAACTACACGCTCGGCATCCTGCCGGAGGTCTACGAGCAGTGCTCGCCGGAACTGCTGCGGCGACTCGGTTTCGGGCTGTGGAACGCCTACGGGCGCGTTGGCAGCCCGGCCCGCGCGTTCGCGGTGCCCGAAGAGGAACGGATGGGCGCGTTGAGGCCCTCCGGTGACGTCCCGACGATGAAGCTCTGAGTCCGTCGCTTGGGTCTGTATCAGATACGAATGCGGACGAGGACGTCCGCGCACCGCCCAGGCGCCATCTGTCCCGGTCTAACGCGTGTAGAAGCGGTAAACCGTTGTGGTCGCGTACGTCTCGCCCGGCCGCAGAACCGTGGACGGAAACGCGGGTTGGTTCGGTGAATCCGGGAAGTGCTGGGTCTCCAGGCACAAGGCGCTGTGGCGCTGGTGTCGCGCACCGTCGATGCCGACATGGCGGCCATCGAAGTGGTTGCCCGTGTAGAGCTGCACGCCCGGTTGATCGGTCAGCACGTCCATGGCACGCCCGGTCGTTGGATCGTAGGCGACGGCCGCGAGCGCCAAGCCCTCGCCGGGCGCGTCGAGTACGAAGTTGACGTCGTAACCGCCGCTCGAAATTAGCTGCGGTTGGTCGTCCGCAATCCGCGCGCCCAGGGTCTGCGGTTCCCGGAAGTCGAACGGCGTGCCCGCCACGGACACGATCTCGCCGGTGGGGATCGATGCGCTGTCCGCCGGGGTGTAGCGCGCCGCGTTGACCGTCAGGTGGTGGTCGAGCACCGTGCCCGCGCCACCGTCCGCGAGGTTGAAGTAGCTGTGGTTGGTCAGGTTGACGACCGTGGGCTTGTCCGTACGGGCCTCGTAGTCGATGTGCAAGGCGTTGTCGTCCGCCCACCGGTAGGTCACGGTGGTCGTCAACTCGCCTGGATAGCCTTCATCGCCGTCGGGACTCACGTACGTGAATGCCACGCCGTCGCCCGACTCGAGCGCCACGCCGTCCCAGATCACCTTGTCGAACCCCTTGACGCCGCCGTGCAGCGCGTTGTCGCCGTCGTTTTGCGCCAGTTGCCAGGTCTCGCCGTCGAGTTCGAAACGACCGCCGGCGATGCGGTTGGCGTAGCGCCCGGTGATCGTGCCGAAGAACGGATTGTCGGACACGTAGTCCTCGAGGCGGTCGTAGCCGAGGGCCACGTGCCCCAGCCGGCCGTCGCGATCCGGAACGCGGATCGAGACGACGATGCCGCCGTACTCGGTGATGCGGACCTCCGCGCCGGCCGCGTTGGTCAGCGTGAAGAGCTTGACCGGGCGGCCTTCGACGACGCCGAACTCCGACACCTCGAGCGATCTTTCGGCCGCCGACGACCACGCACACGTCACGGCGACAAGACCAAGCGCATAGATTGCGGGCCTCACGTTCACACCAGCGCCTGGTACACCAACCGCTGGAAGTCCTCCTGGTAGGTGTTGCCCGGCATGGTGCCGTGCGACATGACCTGGGTCAGGCACACGCCGAGCAGTTCCTCCGAAGGGTCAGCGAAGTAGGTCGTCCCGGCCGCACCACCCCAGCCGTACGTGCCGACCGAACGGATCAGCGGGAACCGGTCGCGACCGTGGTACATCGCGATACCCAAGCCCCAGTGGAAACCCGGCCCGGTCATGGGAATCACCATGTCGCCCGTGTGGTTGCCGATCATCAGATCGACGGTCTTGCGGCCCAGGATCCGTACGCCGTCAAGCTGGCCGCCATTCAAGAGCATCTGGCCGAAGCGGGCGTAGTCGCCGGCCGTCGAGAGAACGCCGCCCATGTCGCCGCCGGCGGCGAACTCCGCCTTCGGGCCGACCGTCTTCTCGCTGGTTGCAGCCTTGTCCACCGCCACCAGGCGCATTTCACCGTCCACCTCCCGCGGCACGTAGCTGGCACCGAAGCGATCCAAGGCGCCGTCCTTGAGGTAGAAGCCGGTGTCGTTCATGCCCAGCGGATCCAAGATCGCTTCCCGGAACAGTTCATCAAGGCGCTGGCCGCTCGCCTCCTCGAGTACGGCAGACAGCAATCGGTAGCCGAGGTGGTAGCCGAATTGCTCGCCGGGATGTGCAGCCAGCGGCAACTCCGCCTGGGCGCGCACCCGTTCGCGGTTGGTTGGCGGGGACTCGCCGTCCGGCATGGAGAGCATGTTCGCGTCACGCCCGTTCCAGCCCAGCGTGGTCAGTACATCGCCGTACTGCTGGCGGTAGAAGTGCGGCATCGTGCTGGGATTGACGAGGCCGGTGGTGTTGGTGAGGCAGTCGCGGATGGTGATGCCGCGCTTGGCCGGCTCCGTCATCATCGGCTGCTCCGCAAGACGCACCCGCTGGTTGGCGTACTCGGGCAGGAACTTGGACACGGGGTCGTCCGGGGTCAGCAAGCCACGCTCGTAGAGAACCATCGTGGCAACACCGGCGATGGGCTTGGTGTTGGACCACATGCGGAACAGCGTATCGAGGCCCGCTGGCGCATCGTCGTCGAGATCGAGCACGCCGCACGCATGGTGGTGCACCACCTGGCCGCGCCGGGCAACCAAGGTGACGAGATTCGGCACGCGTCGGGTGTCGACGAACTCCTGCATCGCGGGGACGATACGGGCGAGGCGTTCGGGATCGAAGCCGAGGGCGACAGGGTCACCGACGGGGAGAGGGGAATCGGTCATGGAGGGCTTGGGCGCGTCAAACGGGTCGCCTATTCTCGCCCGGTCCTACCCTAGGCACAAAGCGAACGCGGACGCTCGGCCAACCTCCAGCCTGTTCAACGCATAATTGGCGTAGTACGGTCTGTCGATTCGTTCACGGGATCCCCCATGCAGTATTGGGTTGCCATCACTGACGGCGACTGGTTCAGCACGCTACGGCAACTGCAGCCGGATGAAGTGAATTTTTGGCAACCTAGCGAAAAGCGGCCCCGAAACATGAAACCGGGATGGCCGTTCCTGTTCAAACTCCATTCGCCACGTAACTATGTCGTCGGTGGCGGCGTCTTTGTTCGGTTCACCGCTCTGCCGTCCTTCCTTGCTTGGGACGCGTTTGGACAAAAGAACGGCGCATTGAGCTTGAGTGGGTTGTTGGCACGGATCGGCCGGTACCGCGGCCAGGCTCAGCACGGGGCGGCTACCGAGATCGGATGCAACATCCTCGCCTCTCCTTTTTTCCTAGACGAGCATGAGTGGATCAGTGTCCCCAAGGATTGGCCACGCAATGTGCAGCGCGGCTTCACCTACGACACCGAGTCCGCATCCGGCGCCGAGCTGTGGCGAGCCGTTGTCGAGAGGCTCTCCGGAGATCTCGCCGACACGCTGAAAACGCCGCGTTTTGGCCGCGAGTTCATAACGCGTGCACGCCTTGGGCAAGGCACATTTCGCACGCTCGTCACGGAGGCCTATCATCGACGTTGCGCCGTCACCGGCGAGCGGAGCCTCCCGGCGCTCGAAGCCGCCCACATCAAGGCACACAACTCTCAAGGGCCAAACCTCACAGAGAACGGGCTGCTGCTCAGGGCTGACATACACCGGCTCTTTGACCGGGGCTACGTGACTGTCGATTCCGGCTTTCGTTTCACGGTGAGCAGGAAGCTGCGCGAGGATTTCGAGAACGGTCGGGCCTATTACCTACTAGACGGCAAGCGGTTGCCCTACCTCCCCAACGCAGTCGCGGACAGACCGGCCCGCGAGTTCCTCGATTGGCACAACACGAACGTATACGTCGGATGATGGAGTTGGCGCGCCCGGTGCGACTCGAACGCACGGCCTTTGGCTCCGGAGGCCAACGCTCTATCCAACTGAGCTACGGGCGCCTCCCGATACCTTAGCAGGAACAGGCGACGACGACGTAAGTCGGCGCGCCGATGAGCCGGACGCGGCTGCGCGGGACGTCACTCCTGAGGCGACGGCCGTCCCCCACCAGGTCCGCGTCCGCCGGGACGCCCGGGCATTCCGCCCCGCATCTGTGCCGACATTTCCCGGTACTTGACCATCTGCTCGTCGGTCAGAACGGTCGCAAGCTTCTTTTCCGTCTCGGCTTGCATCGCCTGCATGGCCTCGCGCATCGCAGCCCGGTCGCCACCCTGCCGGGCTTCCTGAAACATGCCGCGGCGCTTCTCGGCCTGTGCTGCGAAGATCTTCTCCACCTTCACCATCTGCTCGGCCGACAGGCCGAGTTCCGTTTGCAGCCTGTCGAGCATCGGGCCTCGCTGCTGCGCCGATGCGGTCATGCCCACAACGGCCACGATGGCCAAGATCAGTCCTTTCATGGAATTGCCCCATAGGTAGTTCCCAACGGATTCTACGAAGCTGATCGGCTATCCCGTCGGTCGGCCACAAACGGGTGTCTGACACGATGACCTGATCGCCCCCTCGTATAACAATGTGACACATTTCATGCTAGTGTCATGAAACAGCGTTCACCCCGAGAGGGCAGCAGTGGCAGAAGCAGGGGCCATGGCCGTGGAGGCAGCAGCGAGCGTCACCCTCGGAGCCCAAGGACGGCTCGTTCTACCCGGCCATTTTCGTAAGGCACTCGATCTGACGCCAGGCGACCGCCTATTGGTCCGCCTCGAGCAGGAGCACCTAGTTGTCGAGAAGATCGAGGCCGTCGAGCGCCGCGTTCATGCACGGTTCCGCAAGGCCGAGGGGCGCAGCCTAGCCGCGGAACTCATCGAAGAACGGCGCCGGGAAGCGGCAAACCCCGAGAACAAGCCGTGAGTGTGGTGCTAGACGCTTCCGCCCTACTCGCATATCTGCAACAGGAACCCGGTGGGCAAGCCGTCAAACAGGTGATCGACCAGGCCGTGGTCTCCACGGTCAACTGGGCCGAAGTCGTCGGAAAAGCGCGCGCAGCGCAAGTCGACACGAACGGGCTGTTGATCGAACTCGAAGCACTGGGTCTCGCCTTGCTGCCGTTCTCCACAAGGCAAGCGGAACTCGCCGGCGGGCTCGTCGAAGTGACGAGACCATTCGGGCTCTCGCTAGGCGACCGAGCGTGCATCGCCGTGGCAATGGAGCGCCGAGAGCGGGTCTACACGGCCGACCGAGTCTGGTCGTCGCTACCCTTGGACGTCCCCATCGAGACAGTTCGTTGACGTGTGCAACGACTCGTCGCGTGACACGCCGGTACGCTCAAGGCGTGTGTAGAATCGAGACGAAACCGCACATTGAGGGAGAGGGGCGATGAAACCGATTTCGGCGGATTCCCACGTCGTTGAGGGACGCGACGTGTTCACCGGGCTCGCGGAACGCTTTGGCGACGAAGCACCGCGGATCATGGATGTCGGCGATCAAGTCGACGCCATCGTCATCCCGGCCCGCGGCATGCGCGGGGTCAGCGTGGCACGCATGGGCATGGCGGCGACGCGGCTGGCGCGCAACGAGCCGTTGAACCGCAAGCCTGGCCACAAGCCGGATGTCGCGCACATGAAAGACCCGGAGTTGGTTGCGCTCTTCAACAGCGGCTACGCCGGCATGCGCAAGGGGCTGGTCGACGGCGCCCACCGCTACGAGGATCAAGACGCCGACGGGTTGGCTGCGGAGTTCCTCTACCCCGGCTTTTTCGGCATGTTCGGGATGGCCAATACGCCGCTGCAGGTGGCGTTGCAGAAGAACTACAACGACTGGCTTCACGACTACACCACCGCTTCCAAGGGTCGCCTATTCGGTCTCCCTGCAATCCCGGTACAGGATCCCGAGGCCGCCACCGAAGAGATCGACCGGGTCATCAAAATGGGCTTCAAGGGCGGCTGCATCCCGTGCACGTCGCCAGCCGATGCGCCGTACTTCGACGACGTCTACGAGCCCATCTGGGCCCGCGCCGAGGAGGCCGGATTCCCGCTCTCCATGCATGTCGGGTGCAGCGCCTACCTGCCGAAGGACCGCCGCAACACCTCGCACCGCCCCGACGCCATCGCCGACTACGCAGCAACCCAGGGAACCGTGCAGCGGACCATCGTGGAGTTCATGTGCCGCGGCGTCTGCGAACGGCACCCGACCCTCAAGATCGTCGTCGCCGAGTTCAACGCGGGTTGGATCGCCCACTGGCTGGACCGTGTGGACCAAGGCCTGCAACGGGAGCGGCGCAACATGGACGAGCCGTTCACCGGCACGCCCCCGCACGAGGTTTGGCGCCGACAGTTCTACGCCACGATCGAGGACGATCGACCGGCGCTCGCGACACGCGAGTTCATCGGGCTCGACAACCTGATGTGGGGCTCGGACTACCCGCACACCGACTCAACGTGGCCATGCTCGAACGACGTCCTCGACGAACTGTTCGAGGGGATCGACGAGACGCACCGGGCGAAGATCACGCGGGACAACGTGAAGGCGTTGTACGGGGTCTAGCCAATCGAGGCGCTCAGGAAGTCGCTGTGCTTCAACCCGTTTCTTTGATGACGGTGCTGGCAGGCTCAACACCGACGGCCATTGGAAGCGTGTGGAGATGCACCGTGCATGTAGGGGACCGACTTGCGGATGCCTACATCAAGCCGATACCTCTTTACCAGGTTGTGCGCGAAGTTCTATGCGCTCTGCTCGCTCAGGATGTTGGTCTCCCCGCGCTCCGGCCAGGTGTTGTGCGTGTGGAGGAATCACCCTTGGGCGACCGCGGGCGGTTCGCCTTCGGGACGTTGGCTACCGATGTTCGTGAACTACAGGGAATGCGCAACGACGCTGTGCTCCGAAGCCAATTGGCCAGATGGCGACACTTGGCGCTTGCGATCGCATTCGACGAATGGATTGCGAACAGCGATCGGACGCCGAGCAACCTTCTATTCAGAGGCGCCGGCGATTTTGTCCTGATCGACCATGGCGAAGCGATACCGCCTGATCTTGCGCCTGACGGCGCCTCGACCGCCAACCTGCTGGCCAGGCTCGCGTACTCGGACGTCAGCCGCGACGAGGAACTCGCGGCCGTGCGCCGCGTTCAGCAAGCGGCTACCGCGTTCAGCCGCGTCGACATGGCCGCGATCGAGAACGCGTCGCTCGCAGGAGGCTGGGATCCCGACGCTCTGTTGCGCGAGTGCTGCCGTCTGCTGAATGATCGCTTGCCGAATCTGCCCGACCTGATCGGGCGACGCTTCGGCGACCGCCAGCAAAACCTACCCATTCAACCTGGGCGAGTGACGACACAACCATGAACAGCGCCTTCCCAAGCCCCACGCCCGATGGCATGACCGTTCACTGGGCGCCACTCTTGATCCATCCCATCGCCGACGGTCCTGAGTGTTTCGTCGCGGCGATTGCCGCCGCCACCGAAACCGGGGAGTCCGTCTGTCGTCGGATAGTCGACGGTCGAAGGTTAAAGGCCATGTTCCGGGGCGGCTTCCCGAGCCTAGGGGCGGTAATTGACGTTAGCGTTACCAGTCTGGAGAACCACCTCAAGGCAACCGTCGCACAGCAACACCCGGTTCATGCGTCCCCGTTGCATCGCTGGTCGAGCCCTTTCCAAGGCGTCCGCCTCGGCGAGCCCAACACCATCTTCGTTTCCAAGTTCAGCGATGCCTTTGCTCGCGTTGCTCTGCTCTGCTCCGCGTTCGGTGGCGAGCAGCTTGAAGCCACCAGTTTTGCCACTCCGGAAGCTAGCCGTTGGGCCGAGCCCGTTGCCGCAGTTGTGAAGAAGCTCCGCCCGCAACTCTCAAACTCCCTCAACGCTCAGTTGAGGCTGAGCGCGACCGAGCACGCCATCACGTTTACTTTCTTCGGCACGTCATTGGCAGCCAACGTCGTGGTTCTCAGCTCGCAACGAATGGCGCTATCCATGCGTGAGGCGCGCGCCCACCTCTGGAACCTTAGCTTGCTCGCGGATGCACCTGATCTGTTGATCAAGCCGGCACGGCTTGAGCTGTTGGCAGGCGTTCGAGAAGAGAGTCCTCAAGTAGGTAGCGCGATTGAAGAGTTGGCGCTCGAAGCCGGTAGGCGGGCCGTCAGCGTTTCCCGTGTCGAATCATCTGAGGACGCAGCGCGACAGATCATCGCAATGGCGGCCTGACCGCGACCAACCCTACAAGCCGGCTTTAGCTGAGCCCCTCGTAGAACCGTTCCGTCAAGCGGGCGCCGCGTTCGTCGCCCAGCATGTTCATGTCCATCTGGTTCATGACGTATGACAGGCACGCGCGGTTGGTCAGGTCGAGCAGGATCGTTGAACCACCGGCACCGCCCCAGAAGCACATCTTCACGTCCTTCGGCACGTCCCCCGTAAAGAAGCCGCTCAGGCCGTAGCCGATGCCGTGCCTGACGCCGCCGACCATCTCGCCCTGCTCGCGGAAGATCTGTTCGATGGTTGCCGGAGACATCAGGTTGACCCCGAAGGCGGTGCCACCGTTGGCGATGACCGTTTGTGCGCGTACGACCGAACGGGCGTTGCCGTGGCCGTTGGCCGCCGGGAGTTCGGCTTCGCGCCAGCCGTCGGTATTCGTGACCGGTGGCATGACATCGGGGGTGCCGTCCACGCGGCCGCGCATGTGCTCCGGAGTCATCTCCTCGGGCATCTCCGGGATCGCGCCACCTGACAGCATCTCCGCGGTACGTTCGAAGTGGGTCGAATCGAGCCCGATGTGGAAGTCCGCCCCGAGCGGGGCGGCGACGTTCTCGCGAAAGAAGGCTCCCAAGGACAAGCCGGTAATGCGCCGGACGATCTCGCCGACCAGGAAGCCCTGCGTGATCGCGTGGTAGCCGCATTCCGCTCCCGGACGCCACCAGGGCTCCTGCCGCTCGAGCACGCCAATCACGTAGTCCCAGTCGTAGAGTTGGGCATCGGTGAGCTTCTCGCCGAACCCCGGGAGCCCGGCGGTGTGTCCCATGAAGTGGCGAATCTCGGTCGATTCCTTGCCGTTCTGCCCGTAGTCGGGCCAGTACTTCGTAACCGGGTCATCGAAGCTCAGTTCGCCCCGGTCGAAAAGCACAAGGGCGGACAGTGCGGCCATCGTCTTGGTCGTGGAAAAGACGCACACGATCGTGTCTTCCTCCCACGGCAGCGTCTTGGCCGCGTCGCGATGCCCTGCCCAGATGTCCACGACGTACTCCCCGTCAACGGTCGCGGCGCAGCTTGCCCCGACATCGCCGCGCTCGGCGAAGTTGCGCTCGAACTCCTCGCGGAGCGCGCCGAAACGCTCGTCGCAGTAGCCGTGAATTTCCATCCGTTCTCCCTTGGCCGTTGTTGCCCACGTCCCGTGCGAGACAGTGGCACCCGAGCGATCATGTTACCGTTAGGCTCGTCGATCTTGCGGAGAGCATGGCATGGCGGACGAGCGCCTTCGGTACGTGTTCGCGTTCGGCGAGCGTACCGACGGCAATGCCAAGATGCGCGAACTTCTCGGCGGCAAGGGCGCGAATCTCGCCGAGATGGCCCGCATCGGCCTGCCCGTTCCCCCTGGCTTCACCATTTCCACCGAAGTATGCACTTACTACTATGACCACGGACGGACCTATCCCGGTGGCCTGCGCGAGACCGTCGCCAGCCAACTAGCCGCTGTCGAGTCGCAGCAGGGGAAGTCCTTCGGGGACGCCGGCGATCCGCTCCTGGTGTCCGTCCGCTCCGGCGCCCGCGAGTCGATGCCGGGAATGATGGATACCATCCTGAATCTCGGCTTGAACGACCAGACCGTCGAAGGCCTCGCCGCGCTGACCGGTAATCGACGTTTCGCCTACGACTGCTATCGGCGTTTCATCCACATGTACGCCGACGTCGTCCTCGAGGTGCGCGCTGAGTCCGAAGAGGCGGCCGATCCCTTCGAGGAACTGCTCGCTGCCGCCAAGCGGCAGTGCGGGGCGGCCGAGGACACCGACCTCGATGCCGATGCACTGCGGACGCTGATCGAGCGCTACAAGGCCTTGGTCGAGAAGCATGTCGGCAAGCCGTTCCCGCAGGATGTTCACGATCAGCTCTGGGGGGCAATCGGGGCGGTGTTCGGCTCGTGGTCCAACGATCGCGCCGTGCTCTACCGGCAGCGCTACGGCATCCCGCGCTCGTGGGGCACGGCCGTCAACGTGCAGGCCATGGTGTTCGGCAACAGGGGCGTCGACAGTGCGACCGGGGTCGCCTTCACGCGCGACCCGGCGACCGGCGAAAAGACGCTTTACGGTGAGTATCTCGTCAATGCGCAGGGCGAGGATGTGGTGGCGGGCGTGCGCACGCCGAAACCCATCGCCGAACTGGCCGACGACATGCCGCCCATCTACGAGGAACTCGAGGACGTGCGCACCACGCTCGAGGAGCACTTCCGGGACATGCAGGACTTCGAGTTCACCATAGAGAACGAGAAGCTCTACATGTTGCAGACACGCAACGGCAAGCGCACGGGCCTCGCCGCCGTACGCATCGCCGTGGAGATGAACGAAGAAGGACTGCTCGACCGAGAAGCCGCGCTGATGAAGATTCCCGCCGACTCCATCGATTCGCTGCTCGCGCCGATGTTCGATCGCGAAGCACTTGGCCGCGCGCACGAGATCGCGCGCGGCTTGCCCGCCGGGCCAGGGGCTGCCTCCGGCCAGGTCGCCTTCACGTCCGAGGGCGCGGACGCCGCGACCAAGCGCGGCGAGCGGGTGATCCTCTGCCGTACGGAGACAAGCCCGGATGACCTCAAGGGCATGCTCACCTCGGAAGGGATTCTCACTTCCAGGGGCGGCGTGTCGTCCCACGCCGCGCTGGTAGCCCGACAGCTTGGCAAGGTCTGCGTCTGCGGCGCGACCGAGGTCGGCATTGACTACGCCGAGCGGACGTTGACGGTCGGCAACGTTGTTTTGCGGGAGGGGGACGCGATTTCGCTGGACGGTTCGACCGGCACGGTCTACGCCGGCGAAATCGCGACTTCCCCGTCGGAAGTCCGGCGCGTACTGTCAGGCGGCTTGGACCCCAAGGAGAGCGATTGGTACAAGCTCTACCAGACCGTGATGTCCTGGTCGGACAGCTTCCGGCACATCAAGGTGCGCACGAACGCGGACACCCCGGCCATGGCTCACGATGCGCTCGACTACGGGGCGGAAGGCATTGGCCTGTGCCGAACCGAGCACATGTTTTTCGAGGGCGAACGCATCGACGACATGCGCCGCATGATCCTCGCCAGCGATGAGGACGAACGCCGCGCGGCTCTCGCCCAACTGCTGCCCCTGCAACGCTCGGATTTCGCGAGCCTGTTCGAGGCCATGGACGGACGACCGGTGACGATCCGCCTGCTCGACCCGCCACTCCATGAGTTCCTGCCGGCCGAACCCGACGTGCGGCAAGCGTTGGCCGACAAGCTCGGCATTTCGGCGAGCGCGGTCGAGGAGCGCGTCCACGACCTGACCGAGGTCAACCCGATGCTCGGCTGTCGCGGCTGCCGGTTGGGCATCCTGTATCCCGAAATCACGGAAATGCAGAGCCGCGCGATCTTCGAGGCCGCTGTCGAGACCGCGCGCAAGGGCATCGAGGTCAACCCCGAGATCATGGTGCCCCTCGTGGGCTTCCGCGAGGAGTTGGCCGATCAGACGGCCATCGTGCGACGCGTTGCCCGCGAGGTCATGTCGGCGACCGGGGTCGACCTTGACTACCAGGTCGGCACGATGATCGAGGTGCCGCGGGCCGCACTCACGGCCGACGAGATCGCCATCGACGCGGAGTTCTTCAGCTTCGGCACGAACGATCTCACGCAAATGACTCTGGGCCTTTCGAGGGACGACATGAACTCGTTCTTCGACCGCTACGTCCAGAAGGAGATCTACGCCGCGAACCCGTTCGCCAGCATCGACGAGCACGGCGTCGGGCGCCTAATCGTGGAAGCCGTCAACCGCGGTCGGTCGAAGCGCGAGAACATCAAGATTGGCATCTGCGGCGAGCACGGCGGCGACCCGGCGTCCATCGAGTTCTGCCAGCAGGCCGGCCTCGACTACGTCAGTTGCTCGCCGCCGCGCGTGCCCGTGGCGAGGTTGGCCGCGGCACAAGCCGCGCTCTTGGAGACTGGCAAGACCTAAGGGCGGCTACTGCCGACCCAAGACAAGCCGGGAGCCGCTCGCTACGGAAGGATCCTCGCCCGCGGCAAGGATATGTGCGACACCCGCGTAACCTTCGGACCGTACGCGGACCGAAACGGGCGTTGGCCGATGACCTCCTTGGGCAGTTCCGCCGCTTCCACCCCGTTAGGCCGCGCGGAACACGTCGTCGAGCGTGTCGGCGGCGAGGACGTTGTCGGCCCAAGTCTCCAGATCGCCCGCGGAGGCCCCACGCAGCCTTTCGACGGTTCGGGGAGACAGGGGCCCGAACCGGCGCCGGAGCTGCCGTTCGAGGACGGCCCGCTCGCCCTCGCTGCGGCCCTGGCGGACGCCGCGTTCCATGCCTTCGTCGCGGGCTCTCTCAATGACTCCTGCCATGACCGTGCTCTCCTCCGGGTAGTCGCTTTCGTAGCGCCGGTACTCGTCCTCGTCGAGTTCGGCGTAGACGTCTATGAACGTCGACTAAAGTCGATGGAAGTCATGTATTTTGCCCTCATGTTCGGATCCGGTTCCACCGCCTGCA
Source organism: Candidatus Azotimanducaceae bacterium (assembly GCA_965203685.1). Classification (GTDB taxonomy): domain Bacteria; phylum Pseudomonadota; class Gammaproteobacteria; order Pseudomonadales; family Azotimanducaceae; genus VXYL01. The sequence goes on along the minus strand of OZ241908.1, from coordinate 96,074 downwards.
GACCCCGCACCGCGGCCGCGTAGGCGTCGACCCGGCGCTCCGCCGGGACGCGCATGTTCGGCAGGTTGACCAGCGCCGCCACGTTGCGGCTGTCGCGCCAGCGCTCGTAGGGCGTCTCCGCGAGCCGGCACGCGAGGTGGTCGAACGTCAGGTAGGGGCGCCGCTCCGTGCCGAGGACGAGCGGCGCGGGCGCGTCCGCCGCGCCGCGGGCGCGCAGGAAGATCGCCACCGGCACCACGCGGTCGGTGCGCAGCATCTGCGCGAGGTCGAGGCAGTAGTGCGCGAGGCGGTGCCGGGAGAACCGGCGCGGCTCCGTCTCCTCCTCGACGACGAAGGCCACGGCCTCGCGGCGACCGTCGCGCCACTTCACCATCAGCGGCGCGTCGAGCTCGCGGAAGCGGTCGCCGAGGCGCTCCTTCAACTGCTCCTGGCGTACTGGCGCGATGTCGACCTTGTCCTCGGGAGCCGGTGCCTCCTCGGCGGCGAAAAACGCCAGCGCGTCGCGCGGGTAAGTCCACGCGCGGCGGCGGCGCTTGCGCTAGCCTCCGCCGCGATGAGGTTCTTGAAGTTCTGGTCGTGGCTGGTCGCGGCCATCGTTGCGCCCGGCGTCCGGTTCGTCCCAAAAAGGATGGGCCAGGCGGGCACGACCGCGCTACGGCAGATCGCCTACAGGGCGAGGGGCGGATCTCCCGCGAGCGTTCGGGCCACCGGCTTACACCGCAATCGCGACTGGTGGCCGTGCGCCCAACAGCGGACGCTTCTTTGACAACCGCGTCGGAGTAGGCGCAGGATCGTGCCGATAAGCGAGGGAGGGGATCAATGACGGACTACGACGTACTCATCAAGAACGGGACGATCGTCGACGGCACGCGCGTGCCGCGCTTCAAGGGCGATCTATGGATCAAGGACGGGCGCATCGCGCAGATCGGCGGACGTTCGAAAGGCAAGGCAGCCCGCGAGATCGATGCCGACGGATTGATCGTCGCGCCAGGCTTCGTCGATCTGCACACCCACTACGACGCGCAGATCCAGTGGGATCCGTACTGCACGATTTCCGGCTGGCACGGTGTCACGTCGGTGGTGCTCGGCAACTGCGGATTCGGCTTCGCGCCCGTGGCACCGGAGGGTCGCGACCGCGCCATGCTCACGATGTCGCGCACCGAGGCGATCCCTTTCGAATCCATGAAGGCCGGCATGATCTGGGACTGGGTGACCTTCCCGGAGTGGCTCAAGACGCTGGAGCGCATTCCCAAGGGCGTGAACTGCCTGACGTACATGCCCGTCGCGCCGCTCATGACCTGGGTGATGGGGCTCGAAGCCGCCAAGACACGCCCAGCCACGCGCCAGGAGCAGGCCGAGATGAAGTCGCTCCTTCACGAGGCAATGGACGCGGGTGCCTGCGGCTTCTCCGTGCAACGCCTCGGCAAGAACTCGGTGCAGGCGGACTTCGACGGTACGCCGATGGTGACTGACACCATGTGCGACGAGGACGTTCTGGCACTCGGCGAAGTGCTTGCTGAGCGCGACGAAGGGTTCATCCAAATCACGCAGTTCACCGGCGACCTGCCGAAAGACCTCGCGTTCCAGGAACGCTTGGCGGAAGTCAGCGGTCGTCCGATCCTGCACAACATCGTCGCGGTCAGTCGGGAGAAGCCCGAGATCCACCGCAATCGTCTCGAATGGCTGGACGGCGCCAATGGCAAGGGTCTACGCATCTTCGGGCAGGGCGCGACTATTCGTACCGGTTTCGCGTTCACGCTTGAGCATTGGAACCTTTACGACTCGAGCCCGGCCTGGAACCGCGCGACGACCGGCACCTTCGACGAGAAGATGGCGAAGTTCCAAGACGAGGAGGTGCGCGCCGCGATCCGCGCCGAGACCGACGCCGCCATCGAGAAGCTCGGCAAGACCCAGGCGCTCGGCGGGCCGATCGAGCAACTGCTGATCCAGTCCGTGGACGACTGTCCGAACGCCGATGACCTTGAGCGGTACGTCGGCAAGTCCGTGCAGCAGATTGCCGACGAACAGGGCAAGCACCCGATCGACGCCATGCTCGATCTCGCCGTGGAGGGCAACCTGAAGGTGGAGTTCCTCGGTCGTGACCGTGGGCAGAGTGCCGACTACATGGCCGAGATGATCACCGCGCCGTATTCCATCCCAGGCGTCTCCGACGGCGGTGCCCACACCAAGTTCTTCACCGGCGGTGCCTACACGACCGACTTCCTAGCGTGGATGGTGCGCGACGAGAAGAAGCTGTCTCTTGAGGAGGCGCATTACCGACTGAGCTACCTGCCGGCATTCGCCGCAGGATTCCGCGATCGCGGCTTCCTGCGCGAAGGCGCGCCAGCCGACATAGTGGTCTACGACTTGGACGCGCTGGAGGTAACGCCGCCGTGGGTCGGCGAGGTCGCGCACGACTTCCCGGCCAACGAATGGCGGCGTGTCCAGCACGCCAAGGGGTACCGAATGATCCTCGTCAATGGCGTGTGCACCTTCGAGGACGGCGAGTGCACGGGTAACACGCCGGGGCAACTGTTGCGACACGGTCGAGCGTAACGCTTCCATAGTCGGCCCCGCGAGTCGTACGCGGGGCCGATCCTTGCACACGATTGGTGCAAGCCGCACCAATTTAGGGTAGCCCCAATATGGCGCACGCGCCAAATTCATAAGTAATTTCCGCAACTTATGTGACGCTCCCTTGACCTTGCCGAATCTGCTACGGCAAAGTCGCGCGTTCGCAGTCCGCCGCCGGCGCGGCGGACAATAGTCCGGCAAACCCGTGGTGGGCGCGGATTCGAGGGTAGCGTGTTCTAGTCGATAGTTTTGAACGGCGTGTTGTCTTTCACGCCCCGTCATCCTGCAGTTGCGCCGCAACAACAACCCGAAAGCGGGCCAGCAATCCAACGTTTTGAGCGAGGCACGCACCAAGCGTGTCGGGGAGTCATATTGATGTCGAAAAACGAAAAAACGATCACCTATTCACGGCGGAGCCTCTTGAAAGGCGCAACCGTCGCCGCAGCCGCTTCCGTCGCCGGCTGCATGAGCCCGCACGGCCACCGGGCGTCGTACACCAGCCAGATCATCAAACCTGGCAACCACAACACCGTTTTCCACTGGGTCGACATGGCGATGCAGTGCGTGCGCAACCAGCGCGTGTTGACACCCCGCGCAGCCTACGACTACGGCCTGACGACCGCCGCTGGCTTCCTCGCGGCGAACGGTGTTACGAGCACGTACGACGAGCCCTTCGGGATCGGCACCGGGCCGGCGAACGCCGACCCCGAGGTCGCTTACGGTGTGGCCTTCTCCATCGCCGCCGCCGAGGTGTTCGGTCAACCCTTCCCACTCGACTTGAGGATGTTCCTCGACCGTTTCCCGGCCAGTGAAAGCAAGAGCCTGGGTGTCGAATGGGGACAAACGGTTGCGCGGCGCGTGCTACGACTGCGTACCGACGACGGTTCGGAGCCGAGCGAAGTGAACTACTACCTCGGCCGCTACCAGCGCCGCAACGACGCGCTCCGCTGGCGCCCGACCGGTCCGTTCTACGCAGCGAAGCCAGGACCCGCCTTTTCGTCGTTTGACCGGGGCCTGTTTCCCGGGCACGGCCGGATCAAGCCCTGGACCATGTCGAGTGGTGCGCAATTCCGCTCCGGCGACTTCCACGACGCGAGGAGTCCCGAGTTTGCCGAGGAGTTCGAGACCATCCGTCGCTTAGGAGGCGCCGACAGTGCAACGCGTACCACGGATCAATCCGAGATCGCGCTGTTCTGGGAGGATGGGCCCTGGGGAATCACGCCCCCGGGCCACTTCCTCTACATCGGCATGCAGGTCCTGCAGGACCGGGACCTGACCTTCATCGAACTCGCACGCGCCTTCGCGCTGCTAGGCATGACCCAGTGCGACGCCTCCATCTGCGCCTGGGACACCAAGTACCACCACGACATCGTCCGGCCGGAGAGCGCGATCCGGTCGCGCGCGCCGAACTTCGGCAATCCCGACCCGCGCGTCGTGCGCGAACCCGGCTGGCAGAGCTACGTGCCGACGCCGGAGTTCCCAGCCTACACGTCCGGCCACTCGACCTTCGGCGCGGCCGCCGCCGAGATGCTGGCGCTGATCTACGGCACGGACCGCGTTGCGGTCACTGGTCGATCACCCGACGAGGTGCTGTGGCCACAGCTTCGCGGTGTGACCCGTCACTGGACGAGCTTCAGCCACATGGCGGACGAGAACGGACTCAGCCGACTCTACGGTGGCGTGCACTGGGCGATCGACAATACCGAGGCATTGCGCGCCGGCCGCGAGATTGCCCGCCAAGCCTTCCACTCCACCTTCCCCGCGAAGGCGTAATCCGCCAAGGCATAGACACGATGAACCTCCCTCGTAACCCTCGCCCCATCCTGTTCGCCGTCGCTTTGGCCGCGGCCTTCTACCCCACCGCCGGTGCCGACGAGCGCTCCACGGGACCGTCGCTTCATGAACGGCTGTCGACCCTTGAAGAGCCGCTCGCCATCGAGGTCGGCGACCTGACGTTCCTGGCGACAGGCGCTTTCGACATCCCCTACACCCTGGAACTCGACGGCGATTCTCCCCATGTCGGCACGGGAACCTATGCCGAGGCCGCGGTCAGCGCGAGAACCCAGCTAGCCAATCGCTGGCGCGTCGGTGTGACCTGGTTGGCGCGCTACGCCGACAACGCGCCGGATGTCGAGCAACCCCAAGGGGAGTACGACGACCACGTCGCTATGTCGGTTGGCGGTAGCTGGGGGCTATTGCACTTCGGCGACGTGTCGCGCGTGATTTACCAGCAAACGCGGCGACAATACGGTGCAGGCTACGCACGGCTCAGGCTCGACGACGCTTTCGGCAAGCTCGACGACCTGGGGGCCGCCTACCAAGTGCGGCTCGGTCCCTGGCTGGTGGGTGCCGCGACCGATGAAGCGTCCAACATTGACCTCGGCGCGACCTTCCAGCGCCCGAGCGGTGTTCGCGACTATCGGTTGACGGCGCGGTATTCGGAGAGTGTCTGCCGGTCGCCTCATGGTGTGCTGATGGACTCCAAGGCGCTGAGCGGCGTCGGCGAGTTCATCTACGGCAGTACGCTGGTCGACTTTGGCGCCGGCGTGGAGCAGCTATCCGCGACGGGCGCCAACGCGGACCGCTGGTACGTGTCGAGCGGTGTGCGTCACAAGACCGGCGTTCTCACCTGGTCCATCGAGGGACATGCCGGCCGGATCGAGAGCAACCCTGAGAAGTCGGTCGCCTTGGGATTGCAGTACGACATCGCCCGGGGGCTCGCCGTGAACTTCGGGATCAACTACGCGGAGTCATCGGCGATCGTAGGTGACGCCGAACTCGTCGACATCGACGGAACACAGGGGGTCGTGTCGCTCCGCTACGGGTTCTAGCCATCGACATCCTTGGGACCTCTCATCGCGTGAGCGTCCCCTGGGCACGATCGAGTTCGTGCGCCTTCCGTTCGTCCCACCACCAGGTGTCCGGAAATCCAGGCCGGTACTTGCCGACCACGTCCGGCCGGGAGAGGCGGTCCCAGTAGATGAACCGGTAACCCGGTGCGTAGAAGCCGGGAATGCCGTAGAAGTTCCATAGTAGAACGCGATCAAGCGCGCGCGCCGCCGCGATCAGCTTGGGCCTCGAGTCGGCTTCGATGACCTTCTCGACGAGTTCATCCACCACGGGATCCTTGATGCCCATCAGGTTTCGCGACGAGTCCACGTCGGCCGCGTAGGAGCCGAACGTGGAACGCAGTTCGACGCCAGGGGTCAGGCTGCCGCCAATACCGAGGATTGTCGCGTCGAACTTGCGACGCCGCAGACGACTGACGTAGTTCGAAGGCTCGATGGTCCGTGCGGTGATGCCGATGCCCATCTTCTCCAGCGTCTTGACGTATGGCAGACCGACGCGTTCGAGGTGGTCGCCGGCGTACATGAAATCCAAGCTCAGCCGTTCGCCGGTGTCCCGGTGGACGCGACGCCCGTCCTCGAGAGTCCACCCGGCCGCCGACAGCAGTCGTTCCGCCTCGACGAACGAGCGGCGGTACACGCCCCGTCCTTCCGTGTCCGGCACGCGGTAGACATCGGTGAATACCCGCGGCGGGATCCGCCCGCGGTACGGCTCGAGGATCTCGAGTTCCGCCGGCGACGGCAACGTGCCGCCGTGGGCCAGGTCCGTGTTCGTGAAGTAGCTGTCGGCGCGCAGGTAGAAGTCGTGGTAGAGAACCCGGTTCGACCACTCGAAGTCGTACAGCCACCACAACGCCTCGCGAACGCGAATGTCCGCGAATACCGGCTCGCGCAGGTTCCACATGAAGGCGACGGGGAACCCGGCCGGGTTCTGGTGGTAGACCAACTGCTTCACCAGCAGCCCCCGGTCCACCTCGTCGATGTTGTAGTTGCTGTACCAGTCCTTGGCGACGTCCTCCAAGAGCACGTCGAACACATCGCCCTTGAGCGACTCCTTCTGCACGTGTTTGTCCAGGTAGTAGTCGTAGCTGATGGCGTCGAAGTTGTAGCGCCCGACGTTGACCGGCAACTCCGCCCCCCAGTAGTCCTCGACCCTTTCGTAGACGAGCCACTTGCCATCGCGCGTCTCGCGGATGCGGTAGGGTCCGCTGCCGAGCGGTGGCTCCGTGGTCGTGCGGTTGAACTCGCGCTCCACCCAATGGTGCCGCGGCAGGGCATAGAGGCTCGCCAAGTACAGCGCCACGTTGAGGTTCGTCGAACTGCCGGCGCCAACGTGGAAGTGGATCTCGTAGTCGCCGTTCAGGGTCGCGTGCGTGACGTCTCGGAAGATGGTCTTCAGGCTCGGGCCGCCGTGGGCCTTGATCATGTCGAAGGTGAACTTGACGTCGTGGGCGGTGACCGGGACGCCATCGTGGAAGCGAGCCGAGCGGCGCAGGCGGAAGGCGACCAGGGTGAGATCGTCCGATACAGCGACCGACTCGGCCAGTCGTCCGTACTTCTCGGCTGGCCGGTCGGCAGTGGGCTGCATCAGCCGGTCGTAGAGCAGGTTGTCGTCGCCGAAGTTCGCCACGCCCGCCGGGGCGCGGCCTTTCTCGATCAACGGGTTGAAGGTGTCGAACCGGCCCACCGCCGAGAGCCGTAGCGTTCCGCCTTTTGCCGCATCCGGGTCAGCCCACTCGAAGTGCTTGAAACCTGGTGGGTACTTGAGCGTCCCGAAATACGAGAGCCCGTGCTTGAAAACGAGATCGTAGTCCGCCACGTTCGCCATGCCCGCAGGTGCGGCCACCAGCACGAAGCAGGCCACGACGAGTCTCATGCGTGCATAACACCACAGAACCAGCGCCGAGGGGAAACGCGTTAGAGTTGGGTCGATCGCGGCATCGCGAGCTACCGGGGGGACTATGAACAAGGTGCCAACCGTCTTCGCATGCGCCCTTGCCTGCGCATTCGCGTCAACCGGCGCTCTCGGCCAAGCCAAGACCGCGCTCTTCGGCGACCTGCACGTCCATACGCGCTACTCGTTCGACGCATTCCTGTTCGGCACGCTGACCACGCCGGACCATGCCTATCGGTTCGCCCAGGGCGAAGCCGTCGAACATGCCGGGGGTTTCGACATCCGACTCGACCGGCCGCTGGACTTCTTTGCGGTTACCGACCACGCCTTCTACCTGGGCATTTTCTCGGCATGGGCCGACCCCGAACATCCAGACGCCGACCGGCCCGAGGTGAAGGCATGCGTGGACGCCGAGACCAATGCCGAGCGCGGCGAGGCATTCCGGGACTGCTTCGACGCACTGGAGGACATCGGTCGCCAGGAGGACTCGCTCACCGCCTGGCGGGCGATTCAGGACGCCGCCGAGCGGCACAACCGCCCCGGCGAGTTCACCACCTTCATCGGCTACGAGTACACATCGTCCGCCGAGGACGGTGGCAACCTGCACCGCAACGTCTTTTACCGGGGCAGCAAGGTGCCGACACTGCCGTTCAGCCGCTTGGACTCGCTGAACCCCGAAGACCTGTGGGCCTGGATGGACAAGCATCGCGACGAAGAGGGCATAGACGCCATCGCAGTGCCGCACAACGCCAACGGCTCCAACGGCAACATGTTCGATCTGGTCAAGTTCGCCGGAGACCCCCTCGACGCGGCCTACGCCGAGCAGCGCTTGCGCAACGAGCCGCTGGTGGAAATCACCCAGGTGAAGGGGACGTCGGATACGCACCCGTTCCTGTCGCTGAACGACGAGTGGGCGGACTTCGAGATATTCCCCTACCACATCGCGAGCTGGAGAAAGAGCCGTCCACAAGGCAGCTACGTGCGCGAGGCCTGGATGAACGGCCTCTCGATGGAGGCGACCGATGGCTTGAACCCCTACCGGTTCGGCATCGTCGGCGCGAGCGATACGCACAACGTCGGCGAGCGCTTCGACGAGGACAAGTACTTAAGCAAGGTGGGCGTACTGGCCGACGAGGCACCGGAGCGCGGCTCCGTGCCCGTGGACGATGGCGACGGGTTCCTGGAGACCTACCAGCGCTTCTTCGGCGCCTCGGGCCTGGCCGGCGTCTGGGCGTCGGAGAACACGCGCGACGCGATTTTCGACGCGTTTCGCCGCAAGGAGACTTTCGCAACCTCCGGGCCGCGCATGAAGGTGCGTTTCGCTGCGAGCTACGATTTCACCGACGACCTGGTCGACGCCCCGGATCTGCTCGACCACGCCTCGCAAGGCACCGTCCAAGGCGGCGAAATTGCGCTGCAAGGCGAGGACGCACCAACGTTCCTCGCCTGGGCGACCGCCGACCCGGTGGGCACGCGCCTGCAGCGACTGCAGATCATCAAGGGCTGGGCTGCCGACGGCCGCACGCATGAGCAGGTGTACGACGTCGCCTGCTCGGACGGCTTGGACGTCGATCCCGCTACCCACCGCTGCCCGGACAACGGTGCCGAGGTCGACACCGAGGATTGCAGCATCACCGAGGACGTCGGCGCAGCCGAGTTGCGAGCGCTGTGGCGGGATCCGGACTTCGAGGTATCCAAGCGCGCTTTCTACTACGTCCGCGTGCTGGAAAACCCCACCTGCCGTTGGTCCACGTGGGACGCCTTCCGTGCCGGAACAACGCCGAGGCGCGACCTGCACGCAACCATCCAGGAGCGTGCCTGGTCGTCGCCGATCTGGGTCGCGCCGCTGTAGACGAGGGTGCGCCATTGAAGACAACCGGAGGATGTTTCCATGAGCAGGACGTTCCAGCCCGCGGCCGTCGCGTGCGCCTCGTTGGCCCTAGCGGCATCAGCGTGGGCCCAGCCGGCCACCGACGCCCAACCTGAGACTTGCGGAGGGGGTGGCGGTTTCGTGCCAATGCCGGACTACCAGTCCGTTGAAGTGCTGGACGACGGCCGGGTGACGTTCCGCCTCTGCGCACCCGAGGCCACCACGGTGCGCGTAATCAGCGGCGATGCTGCAGACGTTATCCCCGTCGGGTTCGGGGGCGAGACGCCGGGCCTGGCCTTGAGCAAGGACGACGGGGGGCTCTGGACCGTCACCACGCCGGCACCGCTCGAGGTGGACACGTTCCGGTTCGTTTTCCGGGTCAACGGCGTCGACGTCGCCGACCCCGTTGGCAGCAGCGTCATCAAGGGCTACCCGGGTGGCGTTAGCAGCGTCGTGGAGACCGGCAGGAAGGGCGGGGCGTTCCAGGCCTACGACAAGGACGTCCCGCACGGCGCGGTATCGCGCATCGAATACTGGTCGTCCTTGGACGTCAAGCGGCCAGCGGTCGCCTACACGCCACCGGGCTACATGACGAGCGATGCGGCCTACCCCGTCCTCTATCTCGTCCACGGTGCCGGGGACCGGGAAGACGGCTGGACGGCGATCGGTCGGGCGCACTACATCCTCGACAACCTGATCGCGGCCGGCGAGGCCGAACCGATGATCATCGTCATGCCACTCGGCCACACGCCGCCGAGGGCCGCCGCGGACATGCTCGCAAACACGGACTTCTCGAACGACCTGCTGACCGACCTCGTGCCGTTCATCGAGGCGAACTTCCGAACCGTCAACGAGCGCGGCGCACGGGCCATGGCCGGCCTGTCGATGGGAGGCGCGCACACGATGTCGACCGGACTCGTGAACCCGGAACTCTTCGCCTACGTCGGCATTTTCAGCATGGGCCTGATGTCGGCGGAACGTGTCGATGCGTACGAGGCGCGCAACGCAGCCGCGCTGGCCAAGGCGTCCGAATCGATGAAGCTCGTCTACTACGCCATGGGCAAGACGGACTTTCTGTACGGTTCGGTCGCACCTACGCGGGCCGTGTTCGAGAAGTACGGCATCACGCACCTCTACGTCGAGAGCGAGGGCGGCCACACTTGGGCCAACTGGCGCGACTATCTCGCCGACTTCCTGCCGCGGTTGTTCAAGTGACGGCGGACGTCAACGCACCTCCAGCGAACGGCTCCGCGAACGCTTAACGCAGCCTAGGCAGGACCTCGTCCGAGAACCGCCTCGCCGCGATCTGCGCCTCCGGCGAGTTCGCCGCGAAGTTCGGGCCCATGACGGCGAACTTGTCGAGCCCAAGATCCACCAGCGCACCGAGCCTCGCGGCGCAGTGGTCCGGGCCACCGACGATGGCGTAGCCGTCGATGAAGTCGTCCGTGAGCGCCGTCGTCTGCTGACCGCCTTGCCGACCGTGAGCCGTCATGTCGTAGCGGTCATGCAGGTTCCTGAACACTTCCCGCTGCTGTTCGTCCGCCGGCCCCGACACCTCGCCGTACATGACGGAGAACCGCGCGAAGAGACCCGTCGATGCCCGACCCAGTTCCCGGCCGGTTGCCACGTCGTAATGGCACACGATGTTCACGTACGCGCCGAAGCGCAGCGAATCCGGATCCCGGCCTGCAGTGCGAGCGGCTGCCTTGGCCGTGTCGATGCCCCACGCGACCCGCGTCGGATCCGTGCCCACCGCCAACATGACGCGCTCGGCTTGGCGCGCGGCGATGCCGATCACCTTCGGACCGGTCGCAGCGACTTCGACGGGCACCTTCGGTCCATCCCCGATCCACTGGATCGCACTGGTTGGTGGGCCATGGGCGAGCCCGAGCCTCTCGGCCAAGGGTGCGGCTTCGTCGGGCACCTGCGCATCCTCGAATGGAACCTCTTCGCCCCGGAGATACGCTTGCAGGTTGGCCAAGTAGCTCTCAAACCAGCCGAGACGGGCCGGCGCGCGGCCGAGATGGGCCAGCGCGCTGTCGCCGCGTCCGATCCCAAGCACCATGCGCCCGCCGGACAGCCGCTGCAGCGTGAGCGCCGAACTGGCGGTGACGGCCGGATGTCGTGTGACCGGGTTGGTGACCGATGTGGCTAGCCCCAGGCGCTCACTCGCAGTCGCGGCCTGGCCCAAGCACACATAGGGGTCGCCGGACAGGTTCTGCGAGTCCACCACCAGCATCCCGTCCCAGCCTTCCGCTTCGGCCTGCCTGGCGAAAGCCGCGCTCCGCGTCGGCGCGGCCACCGTCGAAGTCCAAAACTCCATGGCCAATCCTTGTTCCGCGATGTACGAAGCTTACGGCAGGTGCGGCAACGTGCGGCTGTGCCCCTACCCGTTTACCTCGGTGCGACGGACGTGCGTCGAAAACCACGTGTCGATGTGCGCTGCGCTGCGTTCCCGGGTTGCGGCAAGCGAACGAGCCAACTCGTCGAGCGCCACCGCGCCGCAGGCTTGCGCCAGTGTCAACTGCTCCTCCGGCGACAGACGCGTGGGATCCTGATCGACGGACGCCATGCGCATGAAACCGTCGAAGTTCTGCCACAACCGTGCCGCGTCGGCGAGTTCGGCTGCGACCGTCGCATCGATCAACCCCTGTTGCGCACCTGCCTCCAAGGTGGCCACCAGCCCGTCGGCGACGGGGACTGCCGATGCTTTGGAGGCGACCAAGCGCAGATGCTCGACGAGAAGCTCGATGTCGGTGAGCCCGCCTGGTGCTCCCATGACGTCCCACGGCCCTTCGCCTCCCTGCGGGCGCGAGGCCGAGAGCGCTTCCCTTAACGAGTCGAACTGGCGCTCGCGGCCGAGGATTGCCTGACGAGCCGCTTCGAAGCGCTCGCCGAGATCGCCGTCCGCGAATACGACCCGGGCATGCACCAGGGTGCGCAGATCGGCGGTAGACGGGGCATCCCTGAAGTGCTCCTCGAGAGCGCCCAGGGAATTCACCGCATTGGCGTCCCCTTGTCCTGGCCATGGCGGCGATGGCCTGTACAACACGGCACCAGGCGACAACTCGCCGAATACGCGCACGAAGCGCTGCAGCAACGACGTGTGCCACGCCTGCACGTCGACCGGCGACGCGGCCCCCCCGGCGCAGTCGTACACGAACAATATGCGGAGCGAACCGCCAATGGCGAATTCACGCCGTCCGTGCGCGTCCAAGGCCACCAACGCCAACAGGCCGTCGCGTACCGGACCGTGCTCAGCAGCGACGTCCCGCCGGACGGCGGCCAGCGCTTGGACCAGGCAGGTGTCGAGAATGTCCGAGAGCGGTCCTGCGGCCTCCCGGGGTTCCACCGCGCCGCGCAACATGTGCGCCCCAAGCTGGAACGCGCGCTGCTGGGCCCAGTTCCGCGTCTCCACGACGAGTTCATCGGTCGAGGGCGCCTTTTCGGCGATCGCGGACAACTGCTCATCCATCACCTGCCGGTCGAACTCGCGCCGATAGTAGAGGCGGACCAAGCCCGTGCGTGCAATGCGCGCGGTCTCGGGATCCAGTTCCTCTTCATCCTCGATCAAGAGGTCCGTGAACTCGCGGCTACGCAGGCTGTCCTGCAGGAAGGGGTAACGCGCCAGCCACGCCGCAACGCGCGGCGCACGGCCGACCCGGGCGGCGAGACTCGTGGCCGTTTGCCGGGTACCGGTCCCGACGCGGTGAAGAACGAGCCACAGGGCCGGTACGAAGACGAGGGCCGCAACCGAGGACACCGCGATGCCAAAGGCCAGCGAGACCACCATGGGGACCATCGGCGCGGCACTGGGACTGCGGGTCAACATCAACGGCATGAGGCCGACGAACGACGTCACCGTGGTGATCAGAATCGGTCGGCACCGGGACGCCGCGGCATTCTCCAAGGCCGCTTCTACCGCATCCCCATCCGCGCGGCAGCGTTGCACACCGTGCAGCAACACCAGGGAGGCATTGATCGCCACCCCGGCGGCCGCCAACAACCCGAACGCGGACGGCATCGAGAAGCCGAGCACGATTCCGAACACCATGGTGAATAGGTGCCCCAAGACTGCGCCCACGAAGCAGAACGGCAGCACGGCCATGACGATCAGCGGCTGATGGTACGAGCGCAGCGGGATCGCGAGGAGCGCGTAGACGGCACCAAGGGCCGCCAGGAACAGCGGGAGTGCGCTTGCCACGGTTTCCCGCACGGCCCGGTTGCTCTCAATCTCGTAGCCGAGTCCGGGATTCGCGTCGACCGTGGCGGTAAGGAACGGTCCCATCGCGGCCAGCACGGCATTCCCGGAGGTCTGATCCAAGTCAACCTTCGCGGAGACGTTGACGGAGCGCACGCCGTTGACGCGTTCGATCAACTGTGTGCCACGCCCCCATTCGGCGTCGGCCACCGTCCGAAAGGGCACGTAGGTGCCGGCCGGCGTGCGGACGTGGAGCGCATGCAGGGCACCGAGCGAACGCCGCGCGTCCTCCGGGTAGCGAACCATGACGCGCAGGTCGTCCTCCCCGCGCTGGACGCGCTGCGCTTCCTCGCCGTAGAAGGCTTGGCGGACCTGCCGCCCCACGTCCGAGAGCGTCAGTCCAAGCGCAGCACCGGCGTCGGTGAGCGATAGCGAGAGTTCTTCTTTCCCTTCCCTGAAAGAGGCGGCGACCTCGTGGACGCCCGGGTAGCGAACCAGCTCCGCCTCAACTGCACTGGAGGCGGTCCTTAAGTCCTCCATGCTGTCCCCGAACAGCCGAATGTCGATGTCCGGAGAGGACTGCCTGAAGTCGGTCACGAAGACAAGCTGCTCGGCACCGTCGATCGGCCCCGTCGCCGTGCGCCACGCTTCCGCCACCTCGACGGTCGCAATCTCACGCTCCTCCGAAGGTGACAACTGCAGGTAGATCTCGCCGAGGTGGCTTCCCGTGGGGACCGCATCCCCACCCGTCCCGCCGGGCAGGTGCGAGCCGTGCGACTCGGCTATGTACGTGATGACGGGTGCTCCGTACTCCCGCGCCAGCTCGGCCTGCAAGCTCCGCGCCGACCCCACCAATCGCGCGACGGCGCGATCCGTGTCGTGCCGAGGCACACCGAAAGGCATGGTCAGCTTGGCGACGATCCGGTCGCCCTGGTCCGCGATCAAGAAAGAGAACGGCAGGTGGCCGCCGACCACGGCTGCGACGGCGAGCCCGAACGCAACGACCCCGGTCGTGACGGTCAGCGCACGCCTTCGAAGCGCACCTTTGACCACGCGCCGGAAAGTGCCTTGGATGAACGTCTCGAGCCCTTGTTCGAAACGCACCTGGATGCGGGCGAATGCCGCCCCCAACCAACGCAGCGCGCCGCTCATGTGCGCAGCCACAACCAGGCAGGCAACGCCGATCGACAGGCCAATCGCGTCGCCCGGACCCGCGGCCAGCACGACCGCGCCGAGCACGGCGACGGCCAGCAGCGCGATACCGAACTCGCCGAGCGGCATCGAGTCCGAGCGATGGCCGAGATGCAGCGGCAGGATCACGTGGCACTCGATCAGCGAAAACGCCAAGCAGCAGATCACCGGCGCCGCCACGGCCGCCATGAACTGACCGGCAACGCCGGTCAGGAAGAGCATCGGCACGAACGCGGCAACGGTCGTCAAGACCCCGAACGTGACCGGCACGAATACGCGCCGGGCACCCTCGATGGCCCCCGCCAGTTGCCCCACCCCTTCGCGCTGTGCCACGTAAGCGGACTCGCCGACAACGACGGCGTCGTCGACGAGCAGCCCCAGGACCAGTATGAAGCCAATGAGCGAGACCGCGTCGATCGAAACGTCGAAACAAAACAGCAGGAACACGGCGCCGAGCAACGCGATCGGGATGCCCGCAGCAACCCAGAGCGCTAGGTGCGGGCGCAGGAACAAGGCGAGTACCACCAGCACAAGCAGAAGCCCCTGTAGGCCGCTGTCGATCAACGTCGACAGGCGGTCCACGAGCAACGACGACTGATCGTTCCACACCGTCAGCTTCACGTCTTCCGGATACTCGGCCTCCGACTCGGCGACGTAGCGCCTGACCTGGGCCGAGATCTCGCGCAGATCCTGGGTGCCCACCTGGGAGACGCGTACGAGCGCTGCCGGGCGCCCATCGAACCGAAACTCCTGCCCGGTGTCCGCAAAGCCGTCCACGATGCGCGCGACATCCTCGAGAAGCACCCGCGTGCCGTCGTCGCGCGTGGTCACCTCGATCTTGGCGAACTCCTCCCCACGATCCGCCTGTCCTTGGGTGCGCAGCAGCAGTTCGCCCCGATCCGTCTTGATCGTGCCCCCCGGTAGGTCGAGGGAGTTGCCGCGAATGGCACCCGCAACCTGGTCGAAGGTCAGTCCGTTTCGCTGCAGGGACGAGTCGGACACCTCGATGGAAATCTCGTACGGGCGCACGTTGGCGACAGACGCGCGCGTGACCGCCGGCAGGGACAGGAGATCGTCGCGCACACGGCGTGCCAACTCCTTCAGCTCCCTCTCGTCAGTCGGACCGGTGACCGCCACTTCAATGACCACGTCGCTTGGCGACAGCAGGCTCACGACAGGCGTCTCGGTCTCCGGGGGCAAGGTATCGATCGCGTTGACCTGGTTCTGAACATCGGCCAGTACGGCCGACCGGTTGGCATCGAACAGCAATGCGACCACCACCCGGCATCGCCCCTCCTCCGCGGTAGACCGGACGCGGTCGATGCCGTCGATGCCGTCAAGCTTCTCGTCGATGCGTGCGCAGACCGCCGTCTCGACCTCCTCGGGCGCGGCGCCGAGGTACGGAACGACGATACTGATGACGGGTACGTCGAGGTCCGGCCAGATCTGTACGGATATACGCGTGAACGACGCGATGCCCGCAAAGAGCAAGAACGCCACGAGGAGATTGGTCGCCACCGGGTTGGTGGCGAACCATGAAACCAGGCGTTTCACGGCACCGGTTCCGGTGCGCCGCCCTCGTCCGCCGTCCGCACTCTTTGCCCGTCGACCGCACCGGGCAGCCGCGTCAGTGACACCCTTTCGCCGTCACGCAAACCCACGACGTAGGCCTCCTCACCGAGCAGGCGCAACACGTCCACTTCCCGCACGGCGAGGCGACCGTCGGCCTCGACGACATGCACACGTCCTTCCGACTGAAGCGCTGCGCGCGGGAGCACCACGGCGTCGCTGACCTCGCGTCCCTGGATCTCCGCGTCGACGAAGAGGCCCACCGTGAGCGGGGGTCTGCCATCCGGCTGGTCGTACGGCCGCGGCACCTGGGCGATCATCTTCACCATCCGCGTCCCGGGATCGATTTCGCCCTCGGTACGCACGATTCGGCCCCGCCAGTCATGTTCGCGACCGGCGAACCGCGCGCGCAGCACCACGTCCAATCGACCCGCGGGGTCCAACGCGCCGTCGAGGGATACCGGTAGAAAAGCCAGGTCCTCGTCGTGCACCGGCAACCGCACTTCGGCAACATCGACCGAATAGAGATTGGCGAGGGTCTCTCCCCGGTTCACGAACTGGCCCGAATCGACCGTTTCGCTGCGGACGCGACCGTCATACGGGGCGATGACGCGCGTCCTCTCGAGATCCCGGGCGGCACGCGTTTCCTGGGCCGTCGCCTCGCGAACGCTCGACGCGGCCAAAAGCTGCCGGTTCTGCGCTTCGTCGCGCTTCGATTCGCTGCCAGCGTCCGTCGCCGTCAGCCGTTCCTGGCGAGCGAACGCTCGACGCGCTTGTGCAAGCTCGCTCTTCGTCGAAAGCAGGCGTGCGCGAGCCTGCTCGAGCGCCAGTTCATAGTCGACACGGTCGATGGTGATAAGCACGTCGCCACGCCGGAAGAAACCGCCGGAGACCATCGAGTCGGCAACTGACACGATACGACCGGAGACCTCGGCCACAAGGCGGCTCTCGGTTTTCGGTTGCACAACGCCGTGCGTTGTTACGGTCAGCCGGATCGGCCCGGGCCGCGCCTCCATGAGACTCACCACCGGTGGTTGGACTGAATCGGTCTCCGACTCGGTCACCGGTCCCGTCGCCACGACCACGACCATGAGGGCGAGCCCCACGACGGCGACCGAGACCGACCCCAGGTAGCGCTTGAAGGTCGTCGCGCTAGCCCACGCGCGACTCATGCACCGTCGTCCCTAACCCCTTGGCCGAAATCGAGGCACGGCGATTGCAAAGCGCATTTCGACCTCAGCGCGGACGCCATCAGGCCGCCGCATCGGCCTGCTGTCCCCACACGACCCGGGCGCGTTCGCGGACGCCTTCCCCGAGCAGCAGGATCGCAGGCACCACGAAGAGTATCCCCGCGCTACCCGCCACGAGCCCTCCTATGATGCTGACCACCATCGGCACGTAGTTCGTGATCGTCGCCTCAGATTTCAGGTAGAGCACAGGCAGCAGGCCCCCAACTGTCGTCACGGTGGTCAGGAAAATCGGTCGGAAACGTTCCCGCACAGCACCCCCGATCGCCGCGATCGCAGGCAACGCCGAGCCCGCCCGCAGGGTGTTGTAGCGGTCCATGAGAAGCAGCGTGTCATTGATGACGACGCCAAGCACCGCGACCACCCCGAACACCGACGTCAGGTTCATGTCGTAGCCCAGCACCAGGTGCGCCAGCACGGCACCGGCCGCTGCCAGCGGCATCGCCGTCAGCACGACCAGCGGCTGCGCGTAGCTGCGGAACTGCACCGCTATGATCATGTAGATCACCAAAAGAGCCACCGGCAAGGTGTAGGCCAGCGGGCCAATGGAGTCCGCGTCGTCAACCACCCCTGCACGAGCCCATCTGAGGCCAAGGCCGGGGTACCGCGCCTGGAGGTCCGGCAGCAAGCTCTCCTCGACGTGCGCCCGCAGTTCGCGCGCGGTTGTCACCGCACTGTCCACGAAGCTGCCCACCTCCGCCGCGCGAACGCCGTCAATGCGCATGAGCGTTTCGAGCTCCTGCGTCTCCACCACCCGCGCCGCGACCCCCAGCGGGATGTCGCCGCCCACGGGCAGTTCGATGCGCTCGTCCGCCAACTCGGCGAAGCTCTGCCGCTGGTCCCCGGGGTAACGGACCATGACCTTGACCTCGTCCCGTCCGCGCTGGATCCGTTGCACCTCGGTACCGAAAAAGCGCGCCCGGAGCTGTGTCGCCAACTCGCCTGCCGTCAGTCCTGCCGCTTGTCCCGCAGGCGTCAGGTGCAGGTCGAAGTGGCGCCGGCCCGGCGTCAGCGAGTCGAAGACGTCCAGCACGCCGGGAACCGCCTTGATCGCCGCGACCAAATCTCCCGTGGCACTCGCCAGGCTCTCGCGGTCCGGGTGGACTAGAGCCACCGAGAGGTCGTAGCCCGTGTTGACTCGGTCCGCCGTTGCGAACGTCAGCCGGTCAGCCCCGATGACTTCGCCCGCGTTCTGCCGCCACGCCCGGGCGACCTCGTCAGCGCTGACCGTCCGCTCAGACTCTTCCCTCAGTTGGAGGGTAACGGCGGCGAGATGAGTGGCACGGCCACCGTCCGCCGTGTAGATGCTGCGCGGAGGGTGGTGCCCGACAACCGTGGCAACAGACATGATCGGGGACCCACCGAACTGCTGATTGGTCCGCCTAGCCGCCTCCTCCAGTTGGCCGGCACCAACGCGCGTAACTTCCAGCGGCGTTCCCACGGGATAGGTGATGGCCGCCTCGACCTTTCCCGTGCCGAGGGGCGCCAGGGTGCCGAACCGGACGATCCCGCTGACAAGTAGGGCACCGCTAACGACGACCAGGGCCACTGCAACCAGCACGGCGGCAACCGGGCGACGAGTCGCCATGGCCACCGCCGGTACGGCGGCGCGGTCGCGGAGTTGTTCGATGGCCTGCCTGACCCGCGCCTGCACGGCGGACATGGGCCAACGGCTCCAGTTGCCGCCGTGCGCCAGGTGCGACGGCAGGATCAGGAACGCCTCCACCAGCGAGACACCCAGCACCAGGATGGCGACGATCGGAAACACGTTGAGGAACTGGCCCAAGACGCCGTAGGTGAACAGCAAGGGGGTAAAGGCCAGCACGGTTGTCGTCACGCCCACGGTCACCGGCCAGAACACCCGCTGCGCCCCGGCGACCGCTGCGTCCGCACCTGCCAGGCCGCGTTCTCGCTCCGTCGAGACGCTTTCTCCCACGACCACAGCGTCATCGACGACGATGCCGATCATCATAATCATCGCGAAGATCGTGGCTATGTTGAGGGTGAGGTCGAAGGCCGGAAACAACAACATCGCACCCAGGAACGACACCGGCAGACCGACCGCCACCCACGTCGCCAGCCGAAAATCGAAGACGAGCGCCAGGACCAGGAACACGAGCACAAGGCCAAGCGCGCCCGTGCCCGTGACGAGATCCAAGCGGGCCGACGCGCGCCGGGAACTGTCCTGCCATACGGTCACGGCCGCCCCCGGAGGCGGCGTGTAGTCGGCGAGCATTCCGAGGACGTCCTCCGCAATCTCCACCTCCGAGTCGCCATCCTGTACCGCCAGCGCGGTCACGAAGACGGCCGGCACGCCATCGAGTTCCGTGTCGCCCACAGCGTCGCCGAATCCCTCGGCGACCTCCGCCACGTCACCCACGGTGACCAGTGCACCACCGGGCGACGACAGCAGGACCACGTCCTCGAACTCCTCGGCGCGAACGCGCCGGTCGTGGACGCGCACCACGAGGCCGCCGGCACCGGTCAGCAGTCGTCCCGAAGTGAGGTCCACCGACGAGCGCCGTACCTTGCGCGCCACCTCGGCGATCGTCAGGCCATGCTCGCGCAGCGCCTCCTCGTCGACTTCGATCGCAATCTCCCGCTCGGGCGACCAGTCAAGCGACACGCTGGAGACCGTCGCTAGCGCAAGGATATCCTCACGCAACTGCTCTGCCGCGATGCGCAGCGCGTCCGCCGACAACTCGTGCGAGGACAACGCCACCGTGATCGCCGGGACGTGCGCCAAGGGCACGCCGATCTCGGGGCGCTCGGCGTCAGGAGGCGGGAACCTTTCGATGCGCTCGACCGCTGTACGGACCTCCTCCAGCACCTGCTCGGTATCCGCGAAAGCACTCACGGACAGCGTCACCGTTCCACTATCCGACGACGCCTTGGAAACCACCCGGCGTACGCCCGCCAACCCGATCACCCGCTCCTCGATCCGACGCGTGATGCTCTCCTCGACCTCCGTAGGACTCGATCCGGGGTAAGGCACCGTGACTGCGACGCTCCGGCGGTCCAGGTCCGGAATGATCTCGACAACGATGCCGGACGCGACCAGGAGCCCACCGCCCAGCGCAAGCAGCATGAGAAGCCTGCCCGCCACCCGGCGGCGCACGAAGGCCGCGATGACTCTGCCCACACCGGTAGGCGATGCCGCCGAACCCGCGCTGTCCTCGGCGTTCATCGCTCCGTGCCCTCGGCAACGGCATTCACCGCCAGTCCGGCCCGTTCGCCCGGAACCGCACCGAGAACCACGCCGTCCCGCGCATCGAACGCGGCTACGATCCAGCCGTTGTCAGTGCGCCCCAGCGTGCGCGGCGTCTCGCGCAGAAGTTTGCCGTCGTCCACCACCCATACGCTGTCGTCGGCACGATGCGCGTCGGGCGGCAGCAGGTAAGCACCCTCGAACGCGGGGCCGTCAACGGCTACTTGCACGAACGTGCCCGGCGGCGGCGCGTTCTCGTCGGCGAAGTCCAGCAGCAGCATGGACAACCGCGTGCGCGGTGCCAATACCGACGAGACCTGCGAGACCACGGCCTCGAAGCGTTGCCCTCGGGCGAAGACGGCCGCAGGCCGGCCGCGCGGATCACCGAGATACGCTAGATCCGCCACGGGGATCGGCGCACGCGCCTCGAGTTGGCCGGTCCGGAACGCCCGACCGACACTGTTTGCGCGTGAGACGACCTCGCCCACCGATACGGGTGCGGCGATCACAGTGCCATCGAAGGGCAGGGAGAAGCGCGTTTCGGACAACCGCAGCTCGGCAAGCTCCACGTCAGCCATGGCGGCCCGCACACGGCCCTCGAAACGTTCGATCTGGCCCAAGCGCGCAACGGCCGCGGGGACCTCCGCACCGGGGTTCCGTTGGCGATATGCCGCAGCGTCCAGCGCGCCCTGGTCCTGGTGGCGGCGCAGTCTTCCGCGTGCCGCCGCGAGCATCGCCTGCGCCCGCTCGAGCCTTAGCTCCGCATCCTCCGGATCCACGACCAGCAGCGTGTCGCCGGCGCTGAATGTTCCGCCCGCGCGGAGTGCGGGCGAGACTTCAAGGACGCGTCCCGCAGCCAAGGGGCGCAACGTCACCGGTGCTCGCGCATGCACTTCGCCGGTGAGGGCCACCGTCAGCGAATGCGAACCGACCGCCGGGCTGAGCACCCGCACAGAGGGCAACTCGGCGCTACGGATCAAGTCCTCGCTCATTGGTGCCACGCTCGGGGACCGGGCGAAGTAGATCCCCACAACCAGCACGACTACGAGCAGTCCAACCTGCGCCCAGCCAACCCATCCGCGCGACTCGCGATCTGCAGTATCCGACATGACTGTGTCCCTCTCCCCCTGCAACCCCGTCCTGACTTGCCGGGTGGGGCCATGCACGCCATGCTTTTAAGGCCAGTGCATGCACGACCGACCGCCCGCACATTGAGCCTACCCATGTCCGAGCCCAATGCAAAGGCAATCCGTGTCGCCGCAGTACGGGATAACCACAATGCCAAGTTGGGGTTATCCAGCAGACGTGACCCGTAACGAGCGGCGTTCGTTCGTGTCGAAAACGGGCTTCAGGCGGTACGCGCCGACTGTGGCAAACCGGTCGCGTTTCGCGGCGAAACTGCTGGGAACCCGTCAGTCGGCCAGCTTTTCGGAGCCCCCGCTGGCGGGTTCAAGGCCGCAGTTGGCCGCGAGCAGACCCGACGTGGCGGCATCGGTGACCGCCCCGACATGACGGAAACAGACCTGTCCCCGACCATCGAAGCGTAGGACGTAGGCGGCGTCGGCACCGTCCGTTTCGTCGAACCGCGCAAGCGTGCGCCAAGCATTCCCGTCTTCGGTCACGAGGTAGATCGTGGCCTGCCTCTCCTCGGACACCTCGCCGCGCATCATCCTCGGAAGGGCAGCGCGAACAAGCCGCGACACGTCGTCAATGACCAGCACGGACGCCACCGACGGCGCGGACTCGATTCCATCGATGTGGGTCCGCCAAAGACGCACCTGCGCCCCCGCGGCGCGACCGAATCCGACAACGAGTACGGCAGCCCGCTCCGGGTCCGGCACGGTCACATCGACGCCACCTAGCGTGGTGGCGCGCAGCGTCGCGGCTGTCGCGTCTGCCTGTGCGAGTGACGATCCCGCCCACAGCAACGCGACCGTAGCCACCGACCACGCCATGCGGCGCACAACTGAGATTCGTCTAGGCATCACGGCGGCTCACGGCATGTACGGCGTTGGACTCGGCCCGAGTTGGGTCGCGAGCATCGGCTGCGCCATCCGGACGAACTCGCACACCATGGGCCGCGTGTCGCGCGGGTCGACGATGTCCTCGATGTTGAACGCCTCCGCCGTCTTGAACGGCGACGACAACGCTTCGAGCTTGGCCTCGATTTCCGCTTCCTTCGCGACCGGGTCGTCCGACTCGCGGATGATCCGCCGGTAGGCCGCCGAGACGCCTCCTGCGATGTGCATCGAGCCCCAGTGCCCGGACGGCCAGGCGACGCGCTTGAACATGCCGCTCGGGCGGTCGTGGCATTGCCCGGCGACGCCGTAGAGTTGCCGGATGATGATGGAGATCCACGGCATCCGCGTGCGCAGCGTCGCGCACAGCATCTTGGCGCCGGCGCGGACGATCCCCTGGCGCTGCTGCTCGGGCCCGACCATGAAGCCAGGTTCGTCCGCGAGGTAGACCATCGGCAGGTGGAATGTGTCGCATAGCTGCAGGAAGCGGATCACCTTCGTCCCCGCCGCCACGTCCATGGAACCGCCGAGGCGCTTCGGGTTGTTGATCATCACGCCCACCGGGTAGCCGTGCATGCGCGCGAGTCCCACGATGCGCGAGCGGCCGTAGTGGGGCGTGATCTCGAAGAACGAGTCCTCGTCGACGACGGCCTTCAGGATCTTGTAGGCATCGTAAGTGCGGCGCTTCTCGCGCGGGATGGCGGACAGCAGGTACTCGTCGCGGCGTTCCGGATCATCACCCGTGTCGCCCCGCGGTGGCATCTGCCAGACGTTGTCCGGCAGGTAGCTCAAGAACTGCTTGACCATGTCGAACGCTTCTGCCTCGGTGTCGGCCAAGTTGTCGACGGTGCCGGAGTCGAAGACTTGGCTGCGCTCGTCGCCGAGGTCCTCCTTCGTGATGTCGATGCCCAGCGCCGCCTTGACGACCGGCGGTCCTCCCGGGAATAGCTGGCTCGTGCCCTTGACCATGACGTTGAAGTGGGCAAGGCAGGCATCCACCGCCGGCAGGCCAGCCACCGAACCGAGCACCGCAGCCACCACCGGCACGCGACACAGGAGATCCTCGACACCGGGCGTCACCGGGTTGGTGGGTATGTACGTGCGTCCGATCTGTTCGAAGGTCTTGACGCTGCCACCGGTCGCGTCGAGCAGCCGGATGAACGGCAAGCGCCAGTCGAGGGACATTTTCTGGGCATGGCCGCCCTTGTTGCCGATTGACCCATCCGCCGAGCCGCCGCGGACGGTGAAGTCTCCGGCCGTCAACACGGCCTTCCTGCCGTTCAACTCGCCGAGGCCGATGATCATGTTCGACGGTCGAACGTGCTTCAGGTCGTTGCCGTCGTAGGTCGCCGCACCGGTGAGTTGGCCAATCTCCTGGAACGAACCGTCGTCGCTCAGGAGGTCGATCCGCTCCCGGACGGTCAGCTTGCCACGCCGGCGCTGTTCGGCGATGCCGGCCTCGCCGCCCATCTCCAGTGAGAACTCCCGGCGGCGCTTGAGTTCCTCGATTTCCGGTTGCCAGACCATGTCAGACCTCCCCGAGCAGCGCCGCACGGCGGTCGAGCAGCGGCAGCAGCGTGTCCGCTTCCGCGGACGGCAAGGCGAGGATGGCGCGGTCGATCCCGGCCTCGCCGTAGCCCGCGAGTTCGCCCGCGTCCGGGGGCGCCCCGAATACGCTGATCGAAAGCGTCGCCATGTCGCGCTCCGCCTCGTCGGCCACAGCCTTGAGGCGGGCGACGTTGTGCGCGGCGTCGAAGCCGCCGCGGGCGCGCGGGAACCAGCCGTCTGCGTACTCGACCACCCGACGCAGCGTGTGGATGGACTCGCCGCCGATGAGGATCGGCGGGTTCGGCTTCTGCAAGGGCTTCGGGTAGGACCAGACCGGGTCGAAGTCTACGAACTCGCCGTGGAATTCCGGCTCCTCGTTGTTCCACAAGGTCTTGATGGCCCGGGCGCGTTCGCTCATGACCCGGAACCGGGTCGAGAACTCCGTGCCGTGGTTCTCCATCTCTTCGGCGTTCCAGCCAGCGCCGATGCCGATTTCCACGCGACCGTCGGAGAGCATGTCGAGACTCGCGATCTCCTTGGCCGTCACCAACGGGTCGTGTTCGGTGAGCAAGGTGATGCCCGTGCCCACGCGGAGCGTCGTCGTGGCCGCGGCCGCTGCCATTAGCGAGACGAAGGGGTCCAGCGTATGCCAGTACTCCTTCGGCAACTCCGCACCGCCTGGCCACGCACTCCGCCGGCTTACCGGGATGTGCGTATGTTCGGGAACGAATAGCGACTCGAACCCCCGTGCCTCGACCTCCTTCGCCAATGCGTCGATGCGCATGGCGTAGTCCGTGGCGAATATGAAAACGCCGATCTTCACTGAACCCTCACCCCTTGGAGTTGCTTGCGAGCGCCCGGCAAGTTAGCACTGTCGTCGGCGAGATGACAGCATCAGCCTCTTAGTCACAGCCTCGCGCCGCTTGCAGCGCGTCGTAGCGGAACAGCCTGTCCGTCGTTCGCCCCGCAACGCGCGTTGTCGCCTGGTTGCGCAGCCAAGCCTTGATGCCGGTGAGGTGGAAGAGCTTGGCGTTGCGTCGCGAGCCGTTCTGAACTCCCGCCGTGCGTTGGCGGCGCAGGTCTTCATAGCGCACCAGTCCGGCGGACACGGAACCGGTAGTGGCCAGGCAGTCCGCAAGAACAGCGGCATCTTCAATCGCCATGGCGGCGCCTTGGGCCATGAAGGGCAAGGTGGGATGGCAAGCATCGCCCAGCAAGGTGACGGCGCCCTCGCCCCAACGGGCCATGGGCGCCCGGTCGTGGAGCGCCCACTTGTACAGGGAGTTTCGATCCATGTTGTCGATGAGGGTTTGAACGTCCTCATGCCAGCCCGCGAAATCCCTCTTGAGCTCCTCGAACTCGCCTGGCTCGGTCCAGGACTCGACCTCCCAGCCGGCCTTTTCGACGACGCAAACGCAGTTCACCAGGGCACCCGAGCGCAAGTAGTAGTGAACGAAGTGCCTATGTGGCCCCCACCACGCGGTGGCCGTGGGGTGCACCAAACCCCTCGGCAACCGCTCCGTGGGCACCAGCGCCCGCCAAGCCACGTTGCCGGTGAATTGCGGCGCATCGTGGCCAAAGAGTTGCGCGCGGACCGCGGAATGGATGCCGTCGGCGCCGATCAGCGCATCGCCTTCGTACGTGGTGCCGCCGACGGCGACGCGCACCCGGCCCTCTTGCTCGAATCCCGTCACCGCGGATCCCGTGTTGAGCTCGATGGCGGGAGCGCGTTCGACCGCTGCTTCTACCAATACCCGCAACAAGTCGCCACGGTGAATGTTGCAATACGGAAAGCCGTAACGGTCTCGCATGGCTTGGCCGAGCACCGAGGAACCGATCACTTTGCCGGACTTCCAGGTCCTGAACTCCATGCGCTCCGGAAGGAAGGCGTAGCTCGCCAACGCCGGTTCCAGCCCGAGATGGTGCAGGACGCGCGTGCAATTGGGGCTCAGTTGAATGCCCGCCCCGATCTCCGCGAATTCGGCGGATTGCTCGAACAGGGCTACTTCGAAACCCGCCTCGGCCAAGCAGAGCGCAGCCGTCAGCCCGCCGATGCCGCCGCCCGCGATGAGCACGCGACCGCTAGTCATACGAGGGATGCCGTCGACCGCGGCTGATCGCGGTCAAAACCGAACTTCGATGCCGGCCCACGCCGCCCTCGGCGCCCCGGGCGACACGAATCGATTGTCCTCGAAGTCGTCGCCAAGCACCTCGTCGGCTTCGCCGAAAACGCCAAAGGTTGCGTAGTCCTCGTCGAGGACGTTCTCGGCATTCACAAACGCCGTGGCCCGCTCACCGAACCGGTAGGTCGCACGCAGGTTGACGAGCGTGTAGCCGTCGATCGATGGTGCAAGGTTGGCTTCGTCGCCCCGCAGGTGGTGGCGCGAGGTGTGCTGCAGGCCGGCGCCGACAGTCAAGCGCGCCGTCAGATTGGTCTCGATGCCGCCATTGAGCAGGCGTTCCGGGATCAGCGGGATTCTCGCTCCTGGGACGATTTCGATCTCGCCGCCGACGGCCGCCGGGTGGTTCTCACTCGGGACGCGGAAAGTCTCTTCGAACGTCGCCGACATGTGCGTGTAGTTCAGGAACCAACTCAGCCGCGCCTCGGTTTCGCCTTGCAGGCTGACCTCGAAGCCTGCGCGGCGCGTGGAGCCCACGTTGTCGAAGAAGCCCTCGTTGGTGAAGCGACCGGCGCTGATGAACAGGATGTCGTCCTGGTTCTCCGCGTGGAACCAACCGAACCGCCACGCCGTCGCGCCGATCCGCCCGTGCATGCCGCCTTCCAACGTGCGCACAACCACTTGCTCAAGGGGTGGATCGGCGAGAAACGCGTTCGGCAACCGGCAAGGGGCGTCTTCATCGGCACAGGTCAACTCGACCGGCGACGGTGCTCGGTTGGTCTCGCTGTAGGCGGCATACGCCGAGACCGCCGGGTTGAGTCGGTAGTCGAGCGCGATGCCCGGATTCAGGCGGCGGAATCGGTGGTCGCCGTCGAGCGCTGTCCCCAAGCGGTCTGCAAGCGTGATGTCCGCGAGGTTGTACCGGGCCGTAAGAGCGACATGGAGATCGTCGATGGCCTCCCAGCGGGCAGCGGCATAGAGCGACAAGCTCGATACGTCCACGTCGACGGCGGTGAATGCATCACCCACAAAGACGCCTCCCGGGACCGCCTGCCGGGTCGCATCAAGCGAGCCGAGTTCGGTACTGGCGTTGAAGCCTATGCGGCTGGTGTCGAAGCTGAGTCCCGCCACAAGGTGCGAGCGGCGATCAGCGAGGAGACCGCTCCAGCTCGCCTGACCGCCAAGGCCGAAGCCATCCTGGCGTGTCTCGGACCGGTTGACGGTGGCCCCGATCAACCCTTCACGGGTGCGGATCGGACGACCGTCCACGCCTTCCGCCAACTCCGCCTCGTCGTCGTCTTCAATGCACAGTAACTCCTCGTCGTCGTCGCAATCCTCGTAGTCCGAGTCATCCCCGTTGTACGTGGCGATGTCGCTTGAGCGCCCGTAGACGTTGCCCGCGAGATGGATGCCATCGGCGATCTCGCGATGTCCCACCACGTTGAGTTGGAGGAGGTCGTTGCGGGTTTGATCCGGGCGCGTGAAGATCGCCGTGGGTTCCACTTCGAGCAGTTCCGTCGGCGCCGCGCCGTTGCCGACGAGGTCTGTGTCGGCCCAACTCAGGCTCGCATCGACACCGCTCGCAGCGCCGTTCCAACCCAACTTGGCGAAGCCCTGATCCGCGTTCGTCGGCGAGTAGTCCCGCCAGCCGTCCTCGCGGAGCGCGGAGACCGTCGCAAAGTAGTCGAACCCCTCGTTCCGCGCGTGGCCACCCGTCTCGGCCGTGAACTCCCGCCGCCCGAACGAGCCAGCCGAGAGCGTTGCGCTCGTGCCGGGATGCTTAACGCCGTCCTTGGTTCGAACCGCGACCGCCCCGCCGAGCGTGTTGAGACCGAAGAGCGGGTTCGACCCCGGCACCAGCAGCGCCTCGCTGATCGCCGAGTCCGGGATGAGTGCCCAATTGACGGTGTCGCCGAACGGCTCGTTCACCCGCACGCCGTCCTGGTACACGGCGAGCCCCTGCGGCAGTCCCAACAAGGGCGATGCCACGAAACCGCGGTATTGCAGGTCCGGCTGCAACGGGTTGCTCTGCGCCTCGTTGACGAAGACGCTTGCCAGGTTCGCTCTCAAGTGATCGGCGAGGGTGAGCCAGTGCTGCTCCTCGATTTCGTCGTCTAGCGCCGCTTGAACGTTCGCTGCCGCCGGCGACGGGTCCAAGGTCAGGGGCGCGATCACGCGCACGATTTCGATGTCCTCGTGCGGCTCTTGGTCACCGGTCGCCCCGCTCGCCACGAACGCCGCGACGACGAGCCACGCGATGCACGGCTGCTTCACGGGACTACGCCAGGCTATTCCGCCCGGCCGACGTCGAGGACTCCGCGGTCGACGAGGCCGTCGATGTCCGCCCCCGACAGGCCAAGGTCCGCGGCGACGACCTCCCGCGAGTGCTCGCCGAGCAAGGGCGCCGCCTTGATCGGCACTCGACTCCCCGACATCCGCGCCGGCCAGCCGAGCAGCTTGATCGGACCCACCGCCGGGTGTTCCACCTCGTGCACGAAGCCCCGCTCCACGAGGTGCGGATTGCGGTACAGATCACTGGTATCGAGCACGGCACTCGCGGGGACCCCAGCCTCCGCGAGTTCGCGCATGGCCTCGTACTTGTCGCGCGCCTTCGTCCAGCGCTCGATCTCGTCGATCAGTTCTTGACGACGCTCGTAGCGCGTTCTCGGATCCGCGTAGCGGGGATCGGTCAGCAGGTCCTCCCGGTCGATGGCCCGGCACAGGGCCTGCCACATCCGCGGGGTCACCGCCATGATGTAGATGAAATCGTTAGGCCCGTCGCCACGGCACCGATACAGGGACATGTTCGGCGAGCCGCCGTTGCCCGAGCGTCGTGCCGCGCGTTCACCGTAGTTGCCGCCCGAGGTCGCCGTGCGCAGGTAGTAGGTCATCGCCTCCTGCATCGACAGCTCGATGAGCTGGCCCTCGCCGGTCTTGAGCTTCTGTACATACGCGGAGACGATGGCCAATGCCATCTGCACGCCGGTACCGGCGTCGCCCGTGGTAGGACCAGGGCGCATGGGTGGACCGTCCGGCTCGCCCGTAATGGAGAACGCTCCTGCGGCGGACTGGGCGACCATGTCGTAGCACTTGTAGTCCGACCACGGCCCGGAGGTGCCGAAGCCTTTCACCCGACCGTAGATGATGTCCGGCTTGACCGCCTTCATGGTGTCGTAGTCGAGGCTGAGCGTTTCCATGACGCCCGGCCCGTAGTTCTCCACGAAGACGTCGTAGTTCGGCAGCATGTCGAGCAGCAACTGCCGCCCTTCCGGGTTGCCGAGATCCACGGCAACACTGCGCTTGTTGGAGTTCCAGACCACGAAGTACTCCGCGCTGCCGTTCGCGCCACGGCCGGGGTCGCCGCGTCCGGGCCGCTCGACCTTGACGACGTCGGCGCCCATCCAAGCCAACGCCTGCGTGCACGACGTGCCTGCCTCGTACTGGGTCATGTCGAGAATGCGCATTCCATCGAGGGCGGGCATGGGTTCTCCCTGTCTTAGTTGAGGCGGCTCGCAAGGTCATCGGCGATGGCGGTCGGGGTGACGCCCGGCTCGTAGCGCGCAATGACCTCACCGTCACCATCGACCAGGAACTTGGTGAAGTTCCAGGCCACGTCCGCTTGGCCGTCGGGACGGGCCTGCGCGGACTTGAGATACCGGTAGAGTTCGCAGGCGCCCGGACCGTTCACCTCGACCTTCGCGAAGATCTGGAAGTTCGCGTCGTACTGCGACTTCGCGAACTCGAGGATCTCCTCGTTGGTGCCAGGCTCCTGGCGGCCGAACTGATTGCATGGGAAGCCGAGCACGGCGACGGCACCGCTTTCTTCAAGGGTACGCAGACCTGCGTACTGGGGCGTCATTCCTCACTGGCTCGCGAGATTGACGACGAGGCACGCCTGGCCCTTGTACTTCTCGAAGCTCAACGGCTCGCCGGTGATGGCGTCCATGGTCAGATCGTGGAACTTGGTCAACGTCTTCCCCTCCCGTGGCGATGCGACCGTCACCCATCATCCGCCATGCCGACGGACAATCGCAAGCCTGCCGGCCGCGCGACACGGACCCGTTACGCGATGCTGGTAGCCTACCGGCTGCTTGGGCAGCGTCGACTCTTATGCTCGAATTCGGTCTCAACCGCCTCGACACCCGGGGGCCGGCGCAGTTCGCCGACGACGCGGCCCGGCTCGAACGCCTCGGTTGGCATTACGGCTTCATCCCCTCTTCGCCGTTACTGGTGCAGGATCCCTACGTCATGCTCGCCCACGCCTTGGCGAGTACGCGCACGATCCGCCTCGGCACGCTCATCGAGAACCCCGTGATGCGACATCCCGCCGTCATCGCCGGGTCCGTTGCCACCGTCGACCGGCTCGAACCGGGCCGAACACTCCTAGGCTTGGGCGTGGGTGACACAGCCGTGCGCCTGATGGGCCAGCGCCCGGCAACCGTCGCGACGCTCGAAAACGCCATCCGCACGATCAAGGGACTGACGGCAGGCGAACCCGTCCCGGTCGCAGCGGCCCGGCCGGCAGTACTCCGGCACGCGGCCCCGGTTCCCGTCTGGGTTGCCACGCAAGGTCCCAAAACGCTACAGATGGCTGGTCGGGTTGCCGACGGGGTTTTCATCCGCGTCGGCGTTCACGAGACCAATCTGCGCCTTGCCGTGGAGGCCGTGCATGCGGGCGCTACCGAGGCGGGGCGCGATCCTGCCGACGTCCGCATCGGCTGCGTATTCCACACGATCGTCGAGGAGAACAGCCAGCGTGCGGGACGCATCGGCCGCGCGGCCGCCGCCGGCTACTACGAATACTCGCCCAACCTGTTTCACAACATAGGTCTCGACTGGCCTGGCGAGGATGTCGCATCGCTGAAGCGAAAGGTCTGGCCCGACTTCCACCACGCCCGCGACCTTGAAGCCGCCGGCGACGTCGTCGCGTTTCTACCCGACGAAGCCGTGGACGCCTTCGCGTTGCACGGTTCGTTCGAGGCCATCACGGACCAACTGCGCACCATCCTTGGCCTCGGCCTCCCCATCGAGGTCGTCGTGCCCCACCCGATGCCGACACCGCTTCCACTGTCCGCTGGCGGTTACGACTACGCGCGGCACTTCGCCGAAGCGGTGTTCCCGGCGTTTTAGGCAAGCCTGCTACGATTCCAGTTCTCATAAGCGACGAGCGGGAACGGGCTGCCATGCACGCCAATGAACTCAGCCTCGACGAGAAGGTCTCGCTGTACCGGGACGGCTTCGTCATCGTCCGCGACGCCGTGCCCAGGGAACTCACGTTCAATGCGCGACGGGCGATCAACATGCACGTCGCCAAGGAGGGCGTTCGGCGGCCTTACCACGACCTGAGCGGCGCATCGACGCTGCCGGATCTCGTCAACCTAAGCCCATTGGGCGAGATCATGCACAGTGCGATGGGACCCTACGACCCGCCGCAGAGTGCGTTCGCCGCGATCCTCTACCCGCAACCCAAGACGCAAGCGCCCAACTACGGCTGGCACCCGCACGTCGACGGTATGTGGTACTCGCCGGACATTCCGAAAACCGCCGACGACGTTGACTCCTGGGTGGCACCACGGACACGGCATTTCGGCACGGGCGGTGCCACCGAGATCGGCGCCAACAAGACGCCGTTCTTCCAAGACCGGGCCTGCACCCTGGCACTCGGGAGCTTCACCGCTTTCGTGGGCGTGGCGCTCAACGACCAGACCGAGTTCGGCCGCGGCAACCTGTGCCTGCTGAAGGGCGCCCACGAGGAGGTCGAGCAGTTCTTCCGCATGCAGCGCAACACGGGAGGCGTCGTGGGTCCCGAGGGTCTCGGCTGGCCGCGGCTGTCGCCCGCGGGGGGCAAAGGCGTTGCGCTGACGCCCATGCCACGCGCGATCCGCGACCAGTTCACCGACGAGGACGGCGTCCCCGTCCCGGCGCCGATCCTCCTCGACGAAGGCGATGCGGTGATCGCCCTGCACGCGTGTCCCCATGGGGCGAGCATCAACGAGGGTGCCGATCCGCGCATGAACGTCTATTTCCGGCTACGCCGCCATCGACCGGGTGGTGCCACGGTGCTCGGCGACAGCGACCATCCCGACCGTGGTTGGGACGGAGAGTTCCTGGAATACGACGCCAGTTACGATCCGTGGAATGCGGCGATCGATGCCATGTGCGACCACTGGTCGGAATGGGAGTTTGTCACCAGCGAGTTCTTGGCACACGCGGGCGCTCGTCCTGAACACGCCACGGCATGTGGACGCGGGCAATGAGTCCGTGACGTGGGCGGTGCCCGAGCCGCTCGCCGTCGCCGAAGCGCGCATGGACGACGGCACCGCGATCCTGTTGCGCCGCCACGGCTATGCCACCGGACCACGCCTCGTGCTGAGCCACGCCAACGGATTCGCGGCGGACGCCTACTACCCATTCTGGACCTTGCTCGCCGATCGATTCGACATCGTGGTCTACGACCTGCGCAACCACGGCTGGAACAGCGTCGGCCCTCTCGACGCGCACGCCATCCCTACCTTCGTTCGTGACAATGCGTCCATCGCCCGGGCGATCGATACCCACTTCGGCGCCAAGCCCCGCATCGGCGTATTCCACTCGCTATCGGGCCAGGTCGCCGCGATCGAAGCCTCGGTGGCGGTCGACGCCTATGCCGGCCTGGTGCTGTTCGACCCGTTCATCTGCCCGCCGGGATGCGATCCGGGCGACCGCGAACTCTTGCGGTCGACCATGGGACAGCTTGCCGAAGGTGCGCGCCGACGCCGTACGGTGTTCGACACCAAGGCGGCTTACGCAGAGCGCCTAGCCCGCACACCGGCGTTCGAGCGACTGCGCGAAGGCGTCGCGGAACTGCTCGCGCAAACGACGTTACGGCCCACGGCCGACGGCACAAGCCAGGAGCTACGGTGTCCGCCCGAGTACGAGGCGCGCATCTACGAACAGGGGTTCGAGTTTGCCGCTGCGGTCGACCTCGAGACGCTCAAGTGTCCCGTGAAGGTGATCGGCAGCGACCCGGCGACACCGCACACCTTTATGCCATCCGTCGACATGCATGAGATCCTGGCGCTCGACTACGACTTCGTGCCGGAGACCTCGCACTTCCTGCAACTCGAAGAGCCCGAGGAGTGCGCGGCAACTGCGATGGAGTTCATCGCGGACGCGGTGTCGGCCTGACAGCGGCCGTTCGGGGCGACGAAAGCCCTTAGGCCGCCTCCAACACCCGCACGCTCAACACTTCCTCGAACGCCTCGATCCGGTCGATGACCCCCTCGCTCGGCGGCGTCTCGATGTCGATCAGGTTGTAGGCCACGTTGTCGCGGCTCTTGTTGATCATGTCGATGACGTTGATGTTGGCGTCCGCGAGGACCGACATGACATGGCCGAGCATCCCGGCCACGTTCAGGTTGGTAACACCGACGCGGTAGCCGCCCGCAGGCTCCAAGTTCACATCCGGGAAGTTGACCGAGTTCTCGACGTTGCCGTGGCGCAGGAAGTCGCGCAGTTGATCGGCCGCCATGACCGCGCAGTTCTCCTCCGCTTCGTCGGTACTCGCGCCGAGGTGCGGCGTGGCGTGGACGTTCGCCATGCCCGCGAGCACAGTGCTCGGGAAGTCCGCGATGTAGGCGCGCAGCCGACCGGCTTCGAGTGCGTCTCGGACCGCTCGCTCGTCGACGATCTCCTGGCGGGCGAAGTTCAGCAGCACCGTGCCTGGCCGGAAGCTTCCCAGGGACTTCGCATCGACCATGTTCGCCGTCTCAGGCAACGCCGGCACATGCAGCGTGACGTAGTCGGAGCGTGCCGCGAGCGCGGCGAGATTCTCCATGCGCTTGACGTCGCTTGGCAGCCGCCAGGCGGCATCCACGGAGAGCGCAGGATCGTAGCCCAGGACGTCCATACCAAGATTGAGCGCGGCACGCGCAACGCGCGAGCCGATCGCGCCCAAGCCCACGATGCCCAGCGTTCGTCCAGCGACTTCGTGACCCCTGAAGCGGCGCTTTTCGGCCTCCACAAGGCGATGCAGTTCCGCTTCGTCGTCGACCGCCTCCAGGGAGCGGACGTACTCGAACCCGCCGAGGACATCCCGCGATGTCAATAAGAGTGCAGCAAGCACCAATTCCTTGACGGAGTTGGCGTTGGCACCCGGGGTGTTGAACACGACGATGCCGCGCTCCGTGCAGGCATTCACCGGCACGTTGTTGAAGCCCACGCCGGCGCGCGCGACGGCGCTGACTTGCGCGCCAAGTTCGTTGACGTCCAACCGGTGACTACGCAGCAGGATGGCGTGCGGATCGTCAACGTCCGCGCCGACCTCGAAGCCGTCTTCCGGGAAACGCCCAAGCCCTTTGGGCGCGATCTGGTTGAAGGTCCTGACCCTGTACATGATCCCTTAAGTTCCTGAGAGTTGCCGGCCGGCCGCACGCTCGAGTTCGGCGACGATGAGCGCCGTGCTGTCACGGGCCGTGAAGCCGGCCAACCGTTCCCGGATCGCCGGCGCGAGGGCGGCGAGCTTAGCGACGGCGCCAACCAATGTCTCTGAATTCAGTTCATGTTCCGCCAATACCAAGCTGTATCCGCAGCGCTCGGCGTAGGCGGCGTTATCGATCTGGTCGCCACGGCTCGCCGTCGTCGGCAGCGGCACCAGCAAGTGCGGCTTGCGCAGCGCTAGCCACTCGTAGAGCGCATTGGCGCCGGCCCGCGAGACCACGAGGTCGGCCGCTGCGATGATGTCCCCCCAACCATCGGCCACGTATTCGAGTTGGACATAGCCGGGCTCGTCCGCATGGGCCGCATCGAGCTTTCCTGCGCCGCAAACGTGGGCCACCGCGTAGTCGGCCAGCAGTTCCGGCAAGGAGTCCCGGACCACCTCGTTCATCCGTTCAGCACCTAGACTGCCTCCGACAACGAGCAGCAGGGGCCGGTCCGAGCCGAGACCGAGGAGGGATCGGCCCCGCGCCGCGTCACCGGCAATCAACGCTGGCCGCAACGGCGTACCCGTGACGGCGACCCGCGCCTTGCCGAAGGTGGTCGTCTCGAAGTTCACGCACACCGCCTTGACGAACGGCACGCTCAGGCGGTTCGCGAGTCCGGGCGTCAAGTCCGACTCGTGGGCGACAACGGCGACCCGGCGCAGCCAGGCGCCGACGACGACTGGAAACGAGACGTAGCCGCCCTTCGAGAACACGACGTCCGGTCGCAGGCGCCCGAGCGTGCGCCACGCTTGCCAGATTCCCACGGGAATCCTGAAACAGTCGACGAGATTCTCGAACGACAGGTAGCGCCGCAACTTGCCCGTGCGGATGCCGTGGTAAGGCACGCCGAGCGGTTCGACCAGTTCTCTCTCGAGCCTCGACTTGCTGCCGATGAAGTCGACGGGGCAACCGAGACCGCGCAACGCTTCGATCACCGGCAGGGCCGGCACGACATGGCCGGCGCTACCGCCACCCGTGACCACGACCCGAGCCGCGTGCGCGGCCGGACCGTTCAGAGGCACAGCGTCTCCTTGATGAACGGGATCGTGATCCGGCGGTGGACGGCCAGTGATGATCGGTCCAAGCGATCCAGGATACGCAACAACTCCTGCTGCTCGCGGCTGACCCGCAGGAGCAGGAACCGCACCACGTCCGGGGACAAGGCGAGGCCGCGGTCCTTGGCCGCATCGACCAGCAAGCGCACCTTGTCGTCGTCGTGCAGGGGCGCCACGCGATAGCAGGCCGCGGCGCGGAGCCGGGAGGCCAAGTCCTCGACGGCAAAAGAGACGTCCAGCGGGGAGCGGTTGGCCGTGAGCACCAGCCGTGCCTGGTGTGCGGACAACCGGTTGTAGAGGGCCATCAAGGCGAGTTCCTGCTCGCGCGAACCCAGCCAGCGGTGGACCTCGTCGATGGTCACCACGCCAGACCGCGCATAGCCGTCGAGCACCGAGTCGGCGCCGATCTCGCGGGCCGGGATGTACGATGCATCCGGCTCGTCATGGCAAAGCGCCTGCAACAGGTGCGTCTTGCCGACGCCGGACTCGCCGAACAGCCAGATGCAGTCGAACCCCGGGCCGGGCCGGCGCAGGCGGTCAATCAGTTCGTCGTTCGGTCCGACAACGAAACGTTCGAACGTCCTGCCCTCATGCAGCGCGAACGGCAGGGTCAATTGCTCGCTCACGCATCCTCCCGCCGTTCGCGGATGCCGGACGCCGCACGCAGGCTCCACACCACCACGTAGTGCAGTCCGGACACGACGCAGGACACCCCAACCACGATGAACCCCACCGGATCGACCACGGTCGCCGCGGTTGTCGACACCCAGCCGAAGTCGGCCAGACCCACCACGACGAGCAGCAACATGACCACTTGGAGCCCCGTGTTGACCTTGCTCAAGAGGGTCGGCTCCACGTCGAAGTTGCCCAGCACCTGTCGATACGCCATGGCCCCGAAAACGATGACCAGGTCGCGGCCCACCACGAGGCCCAACAACCACCAGGGCACGTGGCCTTGCAGCGCGAGGACAACGAACACGACCAAGGACAGGAGCTTGTCGGCCGCGGGATCGGCGATCGCGCCAAAGCGCGTCCGCCAGTTGTAGCGACGGGCCAACAGCCCATCCACAGCATCCGAGATACCAGCGATCGCGATGAGCACCAGCGCCTCGGCAACCGCGTTCTGCCACAACAGCCAGCCAGCCGGCACGACCAGCACCATGCGCATGATGCTGATGGCGTTCGGCAAGTGCCGGAACGGCGTCGCCAGCCCCATCGGCCGCGTCTCCCCCGTGGTCATCCGCCGCCCGCCCAAGCGAATACGAGCGACCCCGGGTTCCGCTCGTCCGAAACCGGCACCGCGGCCAGCGGGCTGCCCATCGACAGCAGTTCCTCGAGTTGCGCTGCGCTCGACCGGGAATGCAGATGCAGCGTCAGCACGTCGCGCGCCACGGCTTTCACCTCCATATGCTCGATGTATTCGCGTGATCGCAGGTAGTCGAGCACGGACGCATAGGCCGCGATGGTGGATGCCCCTCGTATGGTGACCGTGATGGCATCCAATCGGCCCCCAACCGCAAACCGATTGGCAAGCGCATCCGCGACGGCGTCGACCCCTGCGGCTACTGCATCCGGTGCAACCGTCGCGCGCCGATGCGAGTCATCCATGACCACCACGGACCGCGTTTCCCAATCCGAGACCCAAGACCCGTCAGCACGCCGAGCCACGCGCCCGAGCACGATCAGATCCGCATTGTAGCGCGGCGACGCGCTCTCGACGGCTTCCCAGAATCGCCCCCAGACCGTCGCCGGCGTTATGGCATGGTCCGCAAGGTCCATGACCGGCAAGGACGCTTCCAGGCCACGCTGCCGTGCACGACGCCGGAACGCGTCGACCAACTCGTCGCCGCTGGCAGCGGAGACGATCCGTCGCACCCCTTCCTCTTCGACGGCAATCCAAGCCAGGACCGTCGGCCGGTCCGCGCCCCAAACCGGCAAGGCGGCACGGCGCAGCAGCGCCAACACCGTGGCCGGCTCGTAGTGCAACGCCACGAACATCTGCTCCGGCGTATCGTCGTCGACAGCCCCCGACGCTTGCCCACTGTGCGGCTGCGAACGCATCGAGAACTCGAACCGGCCGTAGTAATTCTCAGGCTCGCGAAGGGCCGCGCGGATCTCGGCATTGGGCGGCAACTCCGGCATCCCCGTGACCCGCACAAGCAACTCACGAAGCCCGACCCGGGCGGCCCGCTGCCGTTCCGCTTGCGAACTGACCGGTACTTCGACGGCGTAGAGCCACGGCACGACGGCCCCCTCCGCGCCCAAGGCCAGCGTTAGAAGCAGCCAAGCCAACAGGACTACACCAGGCCGGAATGCGGACGTTCGCGCA
Source organism: Candidatus Azotimanducaceae bacterium (assembly GCA_965203685.1). Lineage (GTDB taxonomy): Bacteria > Pseudomonadota > Gammaproteobacteria > Pseudomonadales > Azotimanducaceae > VXYL01. The sequence goes on along the minus strand of OZ241908.1, from coordinate 57,942 downwards.
CCGTCAAGGGGAGTCGCTGGCGCGGCGCGGTCGCCGCCGTGCGGAGGGGTTTTCACCGGATTTGCAAGGGTCCGCAGCTACGGGGGCTATTCTAAGGAATAGCCGGGACTGTCCGCCAACGGGGACGCCTGCTAGGGTGGTTTGCTACAAGGTCGAACAGGAGTGTCCATGGGTCGCCTGACCTACCGGGAAGCGGGCGTCGACATCGACGCCGGCAACGAACTCGTCAGACGCATCAAACCGCACGTCGCGCGCACGCGGCGGCCGGAACTCCTGACCGGTCTCGGCGGGTTCGCGGCGGCCAGCGCACTGCCCGCGGGGTACCGCGATCCGGTCCTGGTCACCGGCACCGACGGCGTCGGAACCAAGCTGCGCCTCGCCATCAGCTACGATCGCCACGACGACGTCGGCCAGGATCTCGTCGCCATGTGCGCGAACGATGTATTGGTGGTCGGCGCGCAACCGTTCCTGTTCCTCGACTACTACGCAACCGGCGCCCTGGATGTCGACGTGGCGGAACGCGTGATCGCCGGGATCGCGCGCGGCTGCGAGATCGCCGATTGCGCCCTGGCTGGCGGCGAAACGGCGGAAATGCCGGGCTTCTACCAGTCGGGCGACTATGACCTAGCGGGTTTCTGTGTCGGTGTCGCCGAACGTGACAAGCTCGTCACCGGGGACTCCATATCCGCCGGCGATGTACTGATCGGGCTCGCCTCGAGCGGGCCCCACGCCAATGGCTACTCGTTGATCCGGCGAATCCTGGACGACCAAGGCACGACCACGACGGCGTACATCGAGCAGTTGCTTAGCCCCACCCGCATCTACGTGCGCCCGGTTATGACCGTGCTCGATGACTGCAAGGGCATGTGCCACATCACCGGCGGTGGGTTCGTCGACAACCTGCCGCGCATGTTCGGGCCGGACCTAGCGGCGGATGTCGACCTCGACTCTTGGTCCCGGCCGGCGGTGTTCGCCTTCCTGCAGCAGGCCGGCGACATCGACGACCTCGAGATGCTGCGCACGTTCAACAACGGCATCGGCTACGTGCTATGCGTCGCCGAGGCCGACGCGGACGCCGTGCGTGGAGCGCTCGAAGCCGCCGGGGAAACGGCGCTGGTAATCGGGCGAATGGTGGACAAGGCCGCGCGGCCCGTCAGCGGACACCTTATCGTCGGCCACGACGGCGCGACGCTCGGCTGAACGGCGCCTCGGCCGCCCATTAGTCGCCCGATCGAAACCGGCGTTATGCTTGGACCACGCCGAAAGGCCAATTAAGACGAGGCGATCATGTCCGCAGCGCTCAAACTGATTGAAACGACATCTCTCGACGCCGAACTGATGACCGGCCAAACCGGAGTACGCATCACCGGTGTGGCCATACCGGAAATGACCGACGAGCAGGTGGAGGAAGTGCGCTGGCTGGTCGGCGAGTACTGCGTCGGCGTATTTCCGGGGCAGCACCTCGAACCGATGCAGCAACGCGACTTCATCGCTCGTCTCGGCAAGGTCACGGTGACGCCCGGGGTGAACATGCGCACCGAGTACGACATGGTTCACAAGGTCGCGGATCGCGGCGACCCCGACAAGCCCGTCTCAGGTGGCTTCCACACCGATACGTGCTTCGTAGAGAAACCGCCTTCGTTCTCGTCGCTGAACGCGATCGAGGTGCCGCGTCACGGCGGCGATACGATGTTCTGCAATCAGTACATGGCGTACGAGTCGCTGTCCGACGTGATGAAGGGGTGGCTCAAGGGCTTGCGCCTGAAGCACGTGGTGAGCGGCACGGACCGGCCGGAGGAGTGCCCGGACCCGGTCTGGCATCCCGCCGTTCGCACACACCCCGTGACCGGCCGCAAGGCGCTCTACGTCACCTTCGCCGACCGCTGCATCGAAGCCGAGGGCATGACCCCGGCGGAGGGCCGCAACCTGATCGATTTCCTCTACAGGCACTCGCTCAAGGACCACGCGATGTACCGCCATCGTTGGCAGGTCGGCGACTTCGCCATGTGGGACAACCGGTGTGCGCTGCACGCGGCGGTGTACGACCATGGCGAGCAACCGCGCGTTCTTTACCGCGTGATGTGCGAGGGCGAGAAGCCGTTCGAGTAGGCCCGCCCTAACGGGCGTGGCCCACGCCTAGCGGCGCGGGTTGGAGTTTCGCTGGCCCGAAACTCCCCGTCTACGTCCGGGGCAGCTGCACCCCGCGCTGTCCTTGGTACTTGCCGCCGCGGTCGCGATAGGAGGTCTCGCAGACCTCGTCGCTTTGCAGGAATAGAAGCTGCGCGACGCCCTCGTTGGCGTAGATCTTCGCGGGGAGGTTGGTCGTGTTGGAGAACTCCAAGGTGACGTGGCCTTCCCATTCCGGCTCAAGCGGGGTCACGTTGACGATGATGCCGCAGCGTGCGTAGGTCGACTTGCCGACGCAAAGCGTGAGCACGTCGCGGGGGATGCGGAAGTACTCGACGGTGCGCGCTAGGGCGAACGCATTGGGGGGGATGATGCAGCTCTCCGCCGCGACATCCACGAAGCTGCGCGCGTCGAACGCCTTGGGATCGACCGTCGCGGAAAAGATGTTGGTGAAGACCTTGAACTCCGGGGCGCAGCGGACGTCGTAGCCGTAGCTCGACGTGCCGTAGGAAATCACCTGCCGGTCGCCGACTCGACGCACCTGGTCCGCTTCGAACGGCTCGATCATGCCGGCCGCCGCCATGTCGCGGATCCAGCGGTCCGACTTGATGGTCATTGGTCGTCCATCCGGATCGTCGGGCCGGGGGGCACGCTGGCGGCGTTTCGCCAGAGCTCCGCCGCGGCGCGGCGCGCGCAGTCGACATAGAGTGCCGCGACCCGCCCCGCAGGATCGGCGGCCACCGTGGGTCGTCCACCGTCGGTCGACTCGCGAATCGCAGGATCGAGCGGAAACTCGCCAAGAACCGGGATTCCGTACTCGCCGGCAACGCGGGCACCACCACCGGCGCCGAAAAGTTGGTGGCGCTGGCCGCAGCCGCCGCACTCGAACCAGCTCATGTTCTCGACGATCCCGAGGATCGGTATGTCGACCTTGCGGAACATCTCGATGCCCTTGCGCGCGTCGAGCAAGGCGATGTCCTGCGGCGTGGTGACGATCACGGCCCCGCTCACGGAGGCTTGTTGCGACAGCGTGAGCTGGATATCGCCGGTGCCGGGCGGCATGTCGACGATCAGGTAGTCGAGGTCGCCCCACGCCGTCTGCCCGATCAATTGCTGCAAGGCCCCGGACGCCATGGGTCCCCGCCAAACCATCGGCGTCCGTTCGTCCGTGAGCATGCTCATAGAGATCGCCTCGATGCCGTGTACGCGCAACGGCACGAACTTCCGCTCATCGCGGATTTCCGGACGCTTGCCGTCTGGTACGCCGAGCATCATGCCTTGGCTCGGTCCGTAGATGTCGGCGTCGAGGATTCCGGTTTTCGCGCCCGCCCGGTCCATCGCCAAGGCCAGGTTCACGGCCGTGGTGGATTTGCCGACGCCACCCTTGCCGGAGGCTACCGCGATGATGTGGCTGACCCCGGGCGCCCCGCGGCCTTGCGGGGGCGTGAAGGTCAGGTCGAGGACCACAGCGTCGTTCAACTGCTCCTCGAGTGCCCGCGTGTACGTTTCGACCAACCCCTCGACCGGATAGCCGACAATCGCATCCACGTGCCATCGACCGTCCAGCCGTGCCGCACGGCGGACCGCGCCGAGTTCTCCCCAGGGCACGTTCAGCACCGGGTCGAGAAAGGCATCCAAGGGGTTCGGCATTCGTCGGTCGCCTTTTGGCGGGGGAGACGACGGATTATAGACGCCGCGCCCTTACTGACCGCGCCAGCGGTCGTGCGACCAAAGCCAGTCGGCGGGCGCACGGTCGATGTCGGCCTGCACGCACCCGGCGTAGCGCTCCGTGACCGACCCGTCCGCGCCAAAAGGCGACTCGGCAATCTTCTCGATGCGGCAGTGGTAGCGAGCCGGCGCGAGACGCTCGCACGACAGGTAGAAGACGGGCCAGTTGAACGTCCGCGCGATGCGTTCCGGGCCGCCGAAAAAGGCCGTCTCGCGTCCGCACAGCCGCACCATGCGCCGGTCCCGCCCCGGGCGCTGATCGGCTACCAGCGTCCAGATCCGGCGTTGCTGGCGCTGGGCCACCAATCGACGCCGAAGCTCCTTGACCGGGACGGGGGTGACGCCGAAGCGCTCGGCGATCCCAACCAAGAGATCGCGCATCACCGACAGGTGCGGCGTCTTGTAGACCACCGAAACCGGCAGCGACACCTCCCCCGCCAAGGCGATGAGCGACCAGACGAGGTTGCCGTGGTGCGCCATCAGCAAAAGGGCGGGCCCGTCGTCGAGCGCCGCGGCACCTTCGAAGGTCACGCGCCTGTGCAACTCCGCCGGTGTAATCGACTTGCCGCGGAGGACCTCCATGCAGACTTCCGAGAACGCCGTGTAGAAACCTTCGACCAGCGGCGCCGGGGCGCGGTCCGGAAACGCATAGGCCAGATTCTCGGCCACGATCCGGCCCCGGTACGCAATCCGCAGCAAAGGGCGCAGGTCGTGCCCGAGTTGGTGCAGGCGATCCACCGGGATGCGGCTCGCCGTCTCGATCAGGTAAGGCAGCGTGCTCAAGGCGTCACCTCGGCCAACCAAGCCAACCCGCTTGTAGCCGTTACCATACGCGGACCGAACCGCAAGGACCGAGCATGGCAGACATCCGATTTGGAACCCTTGGGGCCGCGAATATCACGCCAAACGCGCTGACGCAACCGGCAAGCCGGAACGCCGACGTGGCCGTGGTCGCCATCGCCGCCCGAGATCGCGCCCGCGCCGAGGCGATGGCGGAGAAGGAAGGCGTCGAACACGTGGTCGACGACTACCAGGCGGTGATCGACCACCCGGACGTCAACGTGGTGTACAACCCGCTACCCATCAGCCATCACCACGAGTGGACACTGAAGGCGCTTGCCGCCGGCAAGCCCGTCCTCTGCGAGAAGTCGTTCGCCATGAACGAACGCGAGGCCATCGAGATGGCGGAAGCCGCAGACAAGGCCGGACTGCTGCTCATCGAGGCATTCCACTACCGTTACCACCCGGTCTTCCTACGCGCCCTCGACATCTACCACGCCGGGTCCATCGGCGAGTTGGTTCGGCTGACCGGCCGCTTCCACGTGGGCCTCGGGGACCGCGACATGCCGACGGACAGCATCCGGATGATCTACGAGACCGGCGGCGGGGCCACCATGGACATGGGTTGCTATCCACTGTCCTGGATGCGCCATTTCACCGGCGAGGAACCCGAGGTGGTCTCCGCCGAGGCCGTTGAAGGCCCGCCCAACGTCGATCTGCGGCTGGTCACCGAACTGCGCTTTGGGAACGGCGCCACCGGCTCCGCCTCCGGGTCGATGATGCGCGGCGACCGGTTCGAAACCGACCTCGTCGCCGAGGGCACGAAAGGCACGCTGACGGTGAACAATCCACTCGTGCCGCACATGGGCCACGAGATCAGGCTCGAGGTGGACGGCAAGACCACGACGGAGACGCTGACCAAGCGGACGACCTACGACTACCAGCTCGATGCGTTCGTTCGGGCGCTCAACACCGGCGAGAAGCTCGCGACCGATGCCGAGGACGCCGTCAAGCAGATGCGCCTGATCGACAACGCGTATCGGGCGGCTGGAATGAAGGTTCGCGGGACGTGACGAGGAGCCCGGCAGGCGCACTCGGCCCATCGCACCCATCGGGCCAAGCCGTCTTCACCATCCCGCCCATCGGAACTCAGGCGAAGACGGTTCTAGCCGCACTCGCTTTGACGACGCTGACCCTTGGCGTCGTGGTGCTGCTGCAGCCCATCCCCCTTTGGGTCCGACTTTCGGGCGGTGTCATCCTCTTGGCGGTCAGCGGCCTGCTTGGGTACTTCCTCTACGGCGGGCTGCGCGGTACGGCGATCGTCGGCGCTGACGCGATCCGTCTCAACGTACCGGTCTACGGTCGGTCCATTCCGAGGGCCTCCATCGACAAGGCAGGCGTTCGGGTGATCACCTTCGGGAGCAGCCCGCACTTGCGGCCACGACTCCGGACCAACGGGATGAGCGTTCCTGGCTACCACGTCGGGCGGTTTCGTCTCCGGAACGGCTCCCAGGCATTCGCCACCTTGACGGCCATGGATCGCGACGTCGTCTATGTGCCGCTTCTCGACGGGACGGCGGTGCTGCTCAGCGTCGAGGATCCGAAGGGGTTTGCGGGCGCGCTTGCGTAACCCCCTTAGGAATGCGGACGAGGACGTCCGCGCACCTCGCACGGGGCTATCCGCGGTCCGCGCCAGCCTCTAATATCCACGCCTTTCGCCACGGCTAGCCCCATGACCGACCCCGAAACCACCATCGACGACGCGTGGGAACGCCGTGACGAACTCTCCTTCGAGACCCAAGGGCCGATCCGCGAGGCCGTGAACCAAGCGCTCGACGCCCTCGACAGCGGCACCGCGCGGGTCGCCGAGAAGGTGGGCGGCGAATGGGTCGTCAACCAGTGGCTGAAGAAGGCCGTTCTGCTCAGTTTCGTCTTGAACGACATGGACACCGTCCCCGGCGGGCCGGGAGGCAGCCATTGGTGGGACAAGGTGCCGTCGAAATTCGATGGCTGGGACGCGGCGCGCTTCCGGGATGCGGGTTTCCGCGCCGTGCCTTCGGCGGTGGTGCGCCACTCCGCCTACATCGCGCCGTCGGTCGTGCTGATGCCAAGCTTCGTCAACATCGGCGCCTACGTCGACAGCGGGACCATGGTCGACACCTGGGCGACCGTCGGCTCATGCGCCCAGATCGGCAAGAACTGCCACATCTCCGGCGGGGCCGGCATCGGCGGCGTCCTGGAACCGTTGCAGGCGGAGCCGGTGATCGTCGAGGACAACTGCTTCATTGGCGCGCGCTCCGAGGTCGTCGAGGGGGTCATCGTCGAGGAAGGTGCCGTGCTCGCCATGGGCGTCTTCATCGGCCAATCCACGAAGATCGTCGACCGCGCAACCGGCGCAATCACCACGGGCCGCGTGCCAGCGTATTCGGTGGTCGTCCCCGGCTCGCTGCCCGCCGGGACGCCCGATGACGGCGTGGCGCGCCCGAACCTCTACTGTGCCGTCATCATCAAGCGCGTCGACGCGAGCACGCGGTCGAAGACATCCATCAACGAACTGCTACGGGATTGAATACATGAGCGAGATTCGCGACTTCCAAATCGACGTCGGCAACGATGAACTCGACGACTTGCGCAAGCGCCTGGCCGAGACGCGGTGGCCCGACGCCGAAACGCCGGACGACTGGAGCCAGGGGCTGCCCCTCGCCTACGCCCACGAACTGCGCGACTACTGGCTGAACGAGTACGACTGGCGCGCCCGCGAAGCGCACTTCAACAGCTTCCCGCAGTTCACCACGACCATCGACGGTCTCGACGTCCACTTCATTCACCGCAAGAGCAGCAACCCGGACGCCGTGCCGCTTCTCATCACGCACGGTTGGCCGGGGTCGGTCGTCGAGTTCCACAAGATCATCGAGCCGCTCGCCGACCCGACGACACACGGCGGCGATGCAGCGGACGCGTTCGACGTCATCTGTCCTTCCCTGCCCGGCTACGGCTTCTCCGGCAAGCCCGAGGCGACCGGCTGGGGCGTCGGCAAGATCGCCGGTGTCTGGGACACGCTAATGCAGCGAGTCGGCTACGACAGCTACTTCGCCCAGGGCGGCGACTGGGGGGCTGCCGTGACCACCGCCATCGCGATGCTCGACGAGAGTCGCTGCACAGGCATTCACGTCAACATGCCGAGCGCCGGGCCCACCCAGGAAGCGCGCGACAACCCGACCGAACGCGACAAGCAGGCCTTCGAAGGCGGTCGCTACTACAACGCGTGGGGTTCCGGCTACTCGAAGCAGCAGAGCACGCGTCCCCAGACCTTGGGCTACGGATTGGTCGACTCGCCGATGGGCCAAGCGACCTGGATCATCGAGAAGTTCCTCGAGTGGACGGACTGTGAGGACGCCGACGGCAACAAGCACCCCGAGAACATCTTGAGCCGCGACGAACTCCTCGACAACGTCATGTTCTATTGGCTGACCGCAACCGGGGCCTCGTCCGCACGCCTCTATTGGGAGAGCTTCAACCGAACCTTTGGACGCGGTGGCGGGGACAAGATCATTCTGCCCACGGGTTGCAGCATCTTCCCGAAAGAAATCGTGCCCACGCCGCGAAGCTGGGCCGAGCAACGCTACGGCAACATCGTCTACTGGAACGAACTCGACAAGGGCGGCCACTTCGCGGCCTTCGAGCAGCCGGAACTCTTTGCCAACGAACTTCGCGAGTGCTTCCGGCTGATGCGGTAAAGTCGAAACCGCAACTGAAAGCGAATCACGAGGAGGGGACGATGGGCATTTCCGTCGAACATGGCTATTTCACCGAGCAAAGCGAAGCCCGCGCCGAGATCGAAGCGGCCGGGCTCCACCTCCATGAAGTCGACGCGCCGCCAAGCGGCGGGACGCCGATCCACTGGCACGACGTGGGCATCCACTTCTATGTCGAAGAAGGCGTGTTCCGGTTCCAGGATCCGGCGGACGGCACCTTGCATGAATGCGGGCCCGGCAGTCGATTCATCATTCCCCAACGCACGCTGCACATCGAGGAGGAGCACCACGGCTACAAGGGCCTCGTCGGCATGACGAAGGATCCGGTGCCGCAGCCGTTCGTGAGACCACCGGAGGAACTCCACGCGGCATGACGCCCCATCCAGAACCTGCCAGGGGCTGCCGGCCCCAGACTCGGCCAGTGGATGACCTTGAACCGCGGACACCGAGAATAGACACAGCATGACCCAGAACAACAAGAAGCTCCGCTACGGCTTCATCGGCGCGGGCGGGATCGCCGGCGCGCACCTCACCGAACTCGTCAAGCGCGACGACGTGGAACTCGTCGCGATGGCCGATGTCGCCGAGTCCGGCATGCTACGGCACCGCGAACGCTTCGGCATCAACGGCATGTATGCCGACTGGACGGAAATGCTCGCCAAGGAGGACCTCGACGCGGTTTCCGTGTGCACGCCGAACAGGCTGCACGAGCAACCGACGATCGACGCCTTGAACGCCGGCTGCCACGTGCTCTGCGAGAAGCCCCTGGCGCACTCCGCCGCCGCTGGCGAACGCATGCTCGCCGCGGCCCGGGACACCGGGCAGAAGCTGGTGATCGGCTTCCAGTACCGCTACCACCCGCGCACGCAGTTCCTCAGGCGAGCCTTCGACGACGGGCAGTTCGGCAACATCCTGTTCGGCCGGGTCAAGGCGTTACGCCGCCGCGGCATCCCCAACTGGGGCGTTTTCGGGCGCAAGGACCTGCAGGGTGGCGGTCCGCTCATCGACATCGGCGTACACGTCCTCGAGATGACCCACTACACCATGGGCTCTCCCGAACCCATCAGCGCATCGGCCGACATGTTCACCTACATCGGCGACAAGCCGTCCGACGAGGTCGAGTCCATGTGGAAGGGCTGGGACCACGAGACGTACACCGTGGAAGATCTGGCCGTCGGCCGCATCCGCTTCGCCAACGGTGCCGTCGTCCACATCGAAGCCTGCTTCGCCGCCCACATCGAGAAGAACGAGTGGAACTTCGAACTGATGGGCGACGCGGGCGGCGGGAGCTGGGATCCGCCCGGCATCTTCACGGACGAGCACGGACACATGGTCAACAAGGCACCCGGCTGGCTCGGCCAAGGCGACATCTTCCGTCGCAAGATGCACAACTTCGTCGACCACTGCCTCTACGACAAGCCGAGCCTCGCGCCCGGCGAGGACGGACTAGCGGTGCAGCGGATGCTCGACGCCCTCTACCGCTCCGCGGAGAACGGCGGCGGCGAAGAGGACGTCTAGCTGGACGCCATCGAGGTACGCGGGCCTCCCGGCCCGCATCTGTCCCTGTATAAGGTCGGAATGCGGACGCGAACGGCAAGCCGTTCGCCGACGTCCGCGCACCGTCACGCCCCGCTCGGCGAGGTAGCCACGTACCGGCTTCGCGGTTCGCGGATCTCTAGATCCTCGGTCATCCGTTCAGACGAGCGCAGGTCCTTAAGCGCTTCCTCGCGGGACTTCTGCAGTCGAGCCCTCGGCAGATTCCGCTGTGGCTCGCTCGACCCACGCGGCCTCCTGCGCGTCCAAGAAGGTGAGCGTTCCCCGGCACGCCGTCGCGACTAGCCGGTGCTGCAACCCGGCGTTGTCCAGGAAATAGGTCACATCGACAAGGCGCACCATCCGCCGCACGTTGTCGAACGAGCGTGGGAAGCGTCTCTCTTGCGCGTCGACTGGTATGTCGTGGCCTCCTTTCGCAACGCGAACAGCGATCCGTCCACGGGGCGTGGCGGGCGAGGTAACGGCAACGAAAACCAGGACGAGCCGGTAGCCGGCCGCCTTCGCTCGCCCCGCGGTGCGGACGATCTCCCGGCCCGTGAGCGTCGACTCGCGCACGAACGACCGACGTGCATTGACCAGCGACCGGGTGCGCTCGAGCACCACCCGACCAGCGCGCATGTCGAAGGCTGATCGACCGGCACCGGACTCGCTCGCGGACTTGGCGATCTCGTCGGGATTCAGGTACTCGCCCGAGTCGAATCCCGCTCTTACGAACCGATCATAGGCGGTCGACTTCCCGGACCCGTTCGGGCCGCCGAAGATGGTGAAGCATGGGCGGTTACGGGCAACAGGCTTCATCGGACGCCACCTTGTAGCGCCGGAAGAGCGCCTCCAGCGCGGCGCGGTCGCTCGGCAACGGCGTGTGCGTCCCGTCCGGGTGGTACAAAACGGTCTGCCCGTCGATCTCGATCACCCGCGAGATGCCCAGCCGATCACACTCCTCGTTGAACTTGCGCCCACCCTCATCGAGCACGGCCATGAACTCGGCGGGGTCTAGGTCCTCGAGTTTTCGCTTGCGCGTACCCCGCATCAGTCTGCCTTCCTGACCGATAGCCCTAACCCAACCAAATCCTAACACCGGACCTAAGTCGCTACAGGTTCCCGGGCCAGTCGGGTCGCACACGCACGGTACAGCGGACCCGTCGGCCATCCACCTCGAACTCGGGCGGCGGCTGGTTGCTGTCGCGCAACGCACGTCGCGCCATCGGGATGCCGGCGCCGAAGCGTTGGACCAGACCGCACACGCGCATCGCTTCCGCGAGATTGGGGTTCCGGTAGCCGATGACTCCGGGTTCGCCGAACGATCCGGCTTTAACGTCGCCGAACGGTCCACCCGGGCTCACGATCTCGACGCGGTCGTCAAACCACGACAGATGCACTGGGCTGTTCGTCGCCTCGTAGGCCCTGTGCATCACGGCATTGCGCATGAACTCGCGCAGCGCGTCGGGAGCATACGTCGAGCGGCGAACTTCGGTTGTCTCGGACCCGATCTCCACGGACGTGCGTATCTGACCGCGCAGCGTGGAATCGAGAGCTCGCATGTTGTCCTGCATGGGACCGTCGAACCGCGCATTGTCGATGATCGGATCCGCACGATCCGTGCCCGCGAACCGAATGAACTGCACGTAGGCACCGGGGATGTAGTCCATGGGCTTCTCGGCGAGCATCAGGACGCCTAGTACAGTGGGTATCGGCTGGTCGACGCCTGCGATCATCTTCGTGGCGGCAAGCCGTTCCTCCACCGTGCGGTCGTTCCGTGCTAGGACTTCCTCGTCGAAAGCGCGCGGCAGGTAGAGGTACTGGAACCGCGCCAAGTCAAGATCGTCAAGGGTCGCCCCGCATACTGGTCGGGCATCGAACGGCGCATCGCCGCGGCGTCTTTTCTCCGCGAGAATGCGTTCGTCTTGGACGCTGGCCTCCATGTAGGCCATTCGAAGTCTCCGCAAAGCTGCGGTTAGAGGATGCAGACGGCCCGAAACTCGACGCTGCGCCGTCCCGGGTGGTTCTCGCCGACCGACGGGTCGTAGAACGCCGTGTGCGGGCAGACTTTCGGCATGCCCGGGCGCGAGTCGTACTGCTTGAAGACGATCGCTTCGCCCGGGCGCATGTTCGACACGTAGTAGAAGCGGTGGTTGGCGTTCCAGGTCGGGATCGCGGCGAACCCGCCGTCTTTGTTCGGGGTGAAGTGGTACTCCTGGAAGTCCTCGTCGGCCAGACTCGATGCGTCGATGACCGTGAGCTGGTTCTGTTCGGCTGGCCGCTCGATCGGTGCCCAGATGTTGAACCACAGGTAGTCGAGGCCCTCGATATTCGAGGTTGAGCGGCCGTGCGTCTTGAGCAGGCTGGCGACACGCTCGGTGTTCGGCGCCATCGGATAGTCGCAGTGCACGTAACGCGAGTACGCGCCAAGGAACGTCTCAGGGTCTTCCGTGCGCGTTTGGTGGCTTTGCACGTAGACCTCCCGGGCATTCGTGAGCTCGCGTAACAGCGGCGCGATCGCCGTCTCGTAGCTCGATTTCACCGCATCGCCGTCGGCGTAGTCGGTGACGCCCGGCTCGTAGGACGCGTACGTGAAGCCGTTGCGCTCGATGTCGATGGACCCGTCGGCAACCAGCGGCCGCGCGTCAGTGATCGTCACGTCGCGCTTCGTCGTGTTCTGATGCCGCGTCTCCTTCGAGTAGATGAAGGCCCTGTCAGGACGCGTTTTCCACTCGTCGCTGAGGTAGCGGACTGCCGCTCGCACTGTCATCTGCCGCCCTCCGTACTGAACGGACGAGTCTACGCGCGTCGCTGACGCGACGCGATGCAGAATGCTGCGCATTCTGCTGGGCGGGCCGCTGGCGCGACGCGATGCACGATGCTACGCCTTCAATCGGGCGGGCCGCAGGCACGTACTGCGTCCATCAATCCGAACGGATGCCGTTTTCTCTCAGGAATCGCCGCGCATCCTTCGCGCTTTCGTCGGGGTTCTCCACCATCGCCACATGTCCGGCGTTCTGATAGACGATCAGCGTGCTGTTCGCGATCTCACGGTCGAATCTCCGCCCCATGTCCGGCGGCGTTACTCGATCGTGCACGCCCCACAGGAGGAGCACAGGTACGTCGATGTGTTCCAGGCCTTCGATATCCCTGTAGGTCTCGGCCGCGTAGGCGACCATGTCGTAGAACGTCTGGCGGTTTTTCTCGTAGCGCCAGAGCTGGTACATCCGCTCCACCAACTCCGGCGTAAGCGCGGTCGGCAGGAAATACTCCGCCAACGAGTCCCGCAGCGCACCTCTGGTCGTGATGTAAGGCAAGAGATGTCTGATGGGCGAGTCCACGAGCTTGAGCAGTTCCGCCTCCGAATCCGGCATTTCGCCCTTATAGCCGCCGGGAGAGACCAATAGCATGGCTAGCGCCCTCCCCGGATTGTCGATTACGAAACGAAGGGCGGTCTCGCCCCCGTAGGAACTGCCTCCGATCACGAACTGCTCGAGTCCGAGCGCATCGGCGAAGTCGCGCACGAACCGAGCGAACAACCATCGACCATACGCCTTGTCCGGATCGGGGTCCGTCAGGCCGTGTCCAGGCAAGTCAACGGTGATGACCTTGTAGTCGTCTTTCAGCCGATCCGCCCATGGCTGCCAAGTGTCGAGCGAGTCGCCACCACCATGGATGAGAAGAAGTGGAATCCCGTCAGATCTTCCCTGCACGCGATAGTTGACGGACATGTCGTCCGGCAGTGTCAACGTGCTGTAGGCGTACTGGTCAAGTTCGTCTCGGTTCAGGTCCGTAGCCAAGAATAGGCGGCCAAGCAGGGCCAGAGCCACGACAAGTACCACGGCTCCAAGAGCCGCTTTTGACAACGTGCTCATTGGGAACCCCAAGGATCGCCTTGTAACAGCAATGCTACAGCTCCCAGACGAGCAGCGCCTGAACGGCACTCTCGTCGGTCGAGGCGTCCCCGAGCTTGTTCATCCAGAACTGGTACTCGATGCCGATCGCGATCCGCTCGTTCACATGCCACTGCAACTGGGGCTGCGCGAGGATCCAAGACTCAACCTGGGCGCCGAGTTCGTTGGTCCGTCCGCCGACGTACTCGATGTGTCCCTCAACGCTGAAGTCCGCTGCGCCGATCGTGAACGGTCGCGCGAAATTGAAGTCCACGAGCACGGTGTCGTCCTCCGAGGGCGCGCCGCCCGACGCGATTCCTTCGCTGCGGTCCACGAGCGCCATCACGTCGAGGTTCGCGAATGCAAAGCCATCAAGGCCGAGCCCCAAGCGGATGCCGGCGGCGTACTTACGCACGTTCGCGTCTGCGGCCCAGTTGCCGCCTCCGATCAGGCCGACGTCCGACACCGGGCCGAAGGCAACCGGCTGACCGCGCATCTTTCCCAGGCTCAGGTTCGCATAGATCTCGCCGTAGGCATCGAAGTCCTGGAACCCACTCTCCTGCGAGTCCAGCACGTCGACGAAGAAAAACGTGTCGCCGTACTTCCACCCGCTAGCGTGCTGCAACGTATAGATGACGTGGTTGGCCCTTCCGCCGCCAGCGAAGGCTGGTACGTCCAAACGCCCAACCTGAAGATGCAACTCGGTGTTGCTCCACTCGGCGGCATCGACCGCCATGCACAGCAACAGCGCGGCAAGCGCGCACCCGCTTCGGCGCCAATGGCGTGAACTCATTTCAAATCAGTCAAACCGCAAGCTCTCAACGAGTCGCCCGATGTGCGGCATATGTCGCCGTGGGTGAGCGGCTATCCAGACCACGTTGCCGTCCTTGACGGCGGAGACGATCTGCGTCTTCAGGTCCAAGCTTGCAGGGCTGTAAAACCAGGTCACCTCCGATCGGTAAGCCGACGTGCCGTCGGCAAGCGTGATCGGGCGGTTCGCAGTGACCGCGAAATCCGACCCCAAATCCGCCACCGTCTCCATGAATAGATTGACCACCGCATCCAGCGCGACGACCTCGTCGACGAACACCCCGAAGGTCACGCCGTCCGGCGTCTGCGCGGCGAAGACCTCGCCGAGCTCGGCCGGCGCGTCGATGTTGGTCCCCGCCGGAAACTCGATCGTGAACGCGGGTTTGCCGTCATAGGTGTACGACGTGGGCAGGGGCGGCCCTTCCACCGCGTGTCGCACCGTGACCTCGGCGCGGGAGTTGGGGGTAGTCAACGCATTCAGGACTTCGAAAGTCAGCGCAACTTCGTCGCTCGCGGTCGCTGGCTTCACCCGTAGCTCCGCAACGCCCTGGGGCGACAGGTCGACCAAGTCGGCACGCCGGTGCAGCGACTGTGCCTCGGTCGAGAGATGTCGGAGTCGTAAGGCTGCATCCGTGCTGTTGCGCAACGTCACCTCCACGATCCCCGCGCCCTGGCGCTCGGCCCGCTCAATGGTGAGGCCAGCGTTCAGTAGCGCGCCCAAGGGCTCCTCTCGCCCGATCAAGAGATCCTTGAACCAGACGACCGTGCGTTTCGCGAAAAGGGCCTCCTTGAGCGCCGACGGGGTGCGCTCGGATGCGAGAACCAGCGTGACCGGCCGGTGACCACCGCCCGCGATGTCGTAGTCCCAATCGATGAGGTTGTGAACGTCCGATGTCCCGATGAACGTCAGGTCATGCTCGACCGCGATGCGATGCGCTTCCTCGTTGTAGGTCTGACCGTTGACGATCTCGATGCCGTGCAATTGGCCCTGATCGATCAGGGCCCGGTGTGCGTCGGTCAACTCGGTGCGAAGGTCTGGTGTCGCCGGCGACGCCCACGGGTGGTTCCAGAACACGAACGCGCCTTGCGAATTGGCCTCGGCGACGGCCTTCTCGGGCGTCCACTCGGACAGGAAGGCGGACAACTCACGTCCACTGCGGTCGCCGACCGGCCAGAGCGGATTGGCGTCCGTGATGAACACGGCGTTCATGTGCCCATGG
Source organism: Candidatus Azotimanducaceae bacterium (assembly GCA_965203685.1). GTDB lineage: Bacteria > Pseudomonadota > Gammaproteobacteria > Pseudomonadales > Azotimanducaceae > VXYL01. The sequence goes on along the minus strand of OZ241908.1, from coordinate 42,096 downwards.
GGTGGATCACGCGTGATTTCGGAGCCCGCCACCACGAGCAAACCGGTGCCAGCGGCCGCCTGCAACGCCTCGCCGACGGCGTCGTTGCGGTCGCGGTTCGGGATGAACAGCCGATGTGGCTGATACTCGAGGTGCTCGGTGATCGCCAGCACGTCGAGGCCATCGCGGAGCGCCTCCGCGACACGGACGTTCGGCCAAACGTGACCGTCGGAAAAGACCGAGTGCGTATGCAAGTCCGTGACCAGGGTTACGTACGTCCCGGTGTCCGGGAAGTCGATCGTACGTGCCTCGTCATCGCCGACGCCCACCGTTCCGTGGGCATGGATGAGACCCGTTGCCGCTACAGCGACGACGCAGGCAGCGACGTTAAGGAAGCATCGTGGACGATTCAGCATGACAACCCCCAAAGACGAAACAGAAACGAAAGTACAACACCTTCGCGGTGCCGCAACCGTGTCAAACTACGCGGCCCGCGTTGGCCCCAAGGCCACAATATCCGAATGTGGAGGAAGGAAGTTGAGCTACCGTGAAATCCGCTATGGCGTCGAAGGGCCCATGGCGCTTGTCACCATCAATCGGCCGGAAAAGCATAACGCGATCTCGCTCGACACGCTGCGGGAGTTGCAGGAGGCCGTGGCGGAAGCGGCCGCGGACGATGCAGTCAAAGTGATCACGGTAACCGGCGCCGGTGGTCGCGCCTTCGCGTCCGGCTCGGACCTGTCCGAGGTCGTCGACCGCGACTTGAGGAAGGCGCTCGAACCGATCGTCCAAGGCTTGGCGGAGCAACTCGAACGTACACCGAAGCCGACCATTGCCGCCATCGACGGCATCTGCATGGGCGGCGGCCTCGAGGTGGCCCTCGGTTGCGATCTGCGCATCGCGACCCCGAACTCCCGGTTCGCCACGCCGGAGGGCAAGCTCGGCATCATCCCCGGCGGCGGCGCGACGGCACGTTTGCCGCGAATCGTTGGCAAGGGTTGGGCCATGGAGATGATGCTGATGGGGGAACCCATCGATGCCGGACGGGCCTTGTCCATCGGTCTTGTGACGCGGGTCGTTGCCAAGGACGAACTGCTACCGGAAGCGCGCCGGATGGCCGACCACCTCGCGACGTTCGCGCCCTTCGTGCCGCGCACCATGAAGGCCATGGTGCATTTCGGGATGGAGGCGAGCCTGGCCGGTGCGTTGATGCTCGAGAAGTACGCGCAAGGAGCGCTGGTGCAGACCGAAGACAAGGAGGAAGGCATCGCCGCGTTTCTCGAGAAGCGCAAGCCGGAATTCAAGGGTCGCTAAAGGGGGGTACGTTTCTAGGTGCACGCCCGCATATCACGCACCGCGAACACGCGTATCCCGAGCACGGCCACTTTTGCTAAGTTACGCGGCTGCGGCGTGTAGGCCGCACCAAGTCACTCATACCCAAGCGAAGGGAGGAACATGGCTGTAGAGAAATTCTCCGTGGAAGCGAGCCACATCATGATGTTCGCGCGCTCCGTCGGCGACGACAACCAGGTCTACTACGACGAGGACTACGCCAAGGGCACCGAACCGGGCAGCATCATCGCGCCGCCCACGTTCGCCCAGGCCAGCGCGCAGTTCGATCCCAACTACGGCTTGCGCCCGCCCATCGACGGCGACGGCTGGTTCGGCTCCGGCGGCAAGCCGTCCGGTTCGAAGCCCCGCGAAGGCGGGGGCGGCGGCGGTGGTGGCGGCGGAGGCGGTGGCCTGCATGCTGAGCAGCGCTTCATCTACCACCGTCACATCAAGCCGGGCGACGTACTGTCCGCTACCACCAAGCCCGGCGAGACGTGGGAGAAGCAGGGCCGGCGGTCAGGCAAGCTGGTCTTCAGCGAGTCCGTCACCGAGTACCGCGACCAGAACGGCGACCTCGTCGTCACCGCCATCGGCGTCGGCGTGCGTACCGAACGCCCGGTTGACCAAGGCTAAGGGGGTTAAGCGATGTCACTGCAAGCAAGCGACCTGAACGTCGGCGACACCTACACGGAACGACTCGTCGAAGACTTGAAGCGCACCCAGATCGTCATGTACGCCGGTGCGTCGGGCGACTACAACCCGGTGCACACGGACGAGGTGTTCACCAAGGAAGTGGCCGGCTATCCGAGCGTGTTCGCACACGGCATGTTGACGATGGGCATGACCGGCAAGATGGTCACCAACTATGTTGGCGACGGTCGGCTGACCGAGTACGGCGTGCGCTTCACCAGCCAGGTGTTCCCGGGCGATACGCTCGACGCCACGGCGACGGTGGTGGGTGTCAGCAACGGGATCGTGGATCTCGACATCACGACCGTGAACCAGGACGGCGTCGAGGTCTTGAAAGGATCCGCGAAGGCCCGCGTCGACGACTAAGTCAGCGAGTAGGGCTCCTTTTACGGACCGCTACCAGCGTTCCTGCGACGTCCTGACATCGACCTCGAAGGACCACGCGGTTGGGGGCTGTAGGCTGAGGAACTCGAAGGCATCGACGATGCCTTCGAGGCTGATCATGCCGCCTTCCCCGAGCCGCTTGGCGTAGTCGGGTGCGCGGCTCTTGATCTTCTCGCCGCCGATCGGCCCGTCCACCACGACGTGGCCGACGTGGATGCCTGCCTCGTTCGCCTCCTTGGCGAGCGCCTGCGCGAAATTGCGCAGTGCTCCCTTGGCGGCGTTGAACGCGCCGAAGTTGGCGCGTCCCCGTAGCGAGGCGCTGGCACCGGTGAACAGTACGCTGCCCCCCGTCATCCGCTGGACCGCTTCGCGGCCGAACAGGAAGCCGCCGAAGCAGCATACGCGCCAGGCGGACTCGAAATACGCCGTCTCCATGTCCTTCACGCGACCAGGGAAGCTGTTGCCGGCGTTGTAGATCGCCAGTCTCACGTCGCCAGCCGCGCACGCGGCATCGAACAGCGCCTTGATGTCGGATTCACTGGTGGCGTCCGCCGGATGGGCCGTGGCTTCGCCGCCAGCGGCGGTGACAACGTCGACCAGCGCGTCGAGTTTCTCAGGCGTCCGACCAGCCACGAACACGTGCATGCCGCGGGCCGCAAAACGCTTGCACAAGCTCCCGCCGAGGCCGTCCTCGGGCCCGACGCCGATCACGATGGCAACGTCCTTCACGACAAGGCCGCCTTGAGCGCCTCGCACGCCCGAGCCATCGGTTCCACGGCCGCCTGGACCGTTCTCGCTTGACCGAAGAAGCCATGGATCAGGCCGTCGCAGCGGACCACCTCCACTTCGACCCCAGCCTTCGCGAGCTTCTCGGCGTAGGCCTCGCCCTCGTCGCGCAAGGGGTCGTACTCGGCCGTCATCACGAGCGCCGCCGGGAGATCTGCCAAGTTCTCGGCCAAGAGAGGGGATGCATAGGGGTTGCTCCGATCTTCCGCATTCGGCGCGTAATGGTTCCAGAACCAGTGCATGGACTCGGCGGTGAGCATGTAGTCCTGGCCGTTCTCGTGGTACGAGGGCGTATTGAAGTTGACGCCATCGGTGACCGGGTAGACGAGCAGTTGGAACGCGACCGCCGGGCCGCCCCTATCGCGGATCATCTGGGCGACGACCGCCGCTAGGTTGCCGCCGGCGCTGTCCCCGGCCAGTGCAAGGCGACTCGGGTCGCCACCGTAACGGTGAGCGGACTGCGCAGCCCACAGCGTCGCCGCGTAACAGTCGTCGGCCGCCGCGGGAAAACGGTGTTCCGGCGCGAGCCGGTAGTCCACCGAAATCACCACCGCCTGCACCTGCCGGCACACTTCGCGGCTCTGCCCGTCGGCTGTCGTGAGATCGCCGATCACCCAGCCGCCGCCGTGGAACATCATCACCACGGGGAATGGGCCTTCGCCAACCGGTTGGTAGACGCGGACCGGCACGCCGTCGGCATCCGTGTCGAGCACGGCACCGACCTCGATCTCAGGCGCCTCCGGCTGCATCGTGCGGTACATCTCGCGTCCGGCCTCGACCGGCAGATCGACCAACGGCGGACCTTCGAGTTGCGCCATCTGGTCAAGCAAGGCCTGGTATTCGGGGTTCAGGGGCACATCAGACTCCTTGTGTCTTCATTGGCTAGCGGCTCGCTGCAACAGCAGGCCGCGCTTCGGCGACGCCGATCATACTGTCCCGCGTCACCAGTTCGGCAAGCGCATCCTCCGCCATCCCGTGCGTGCCGGCTGGGCGACGGGGCAGGACGAGATAGCGTACATCCGCCGTGCTGTCGACGACGGTAACGCGGACATCGTCCGCCAATGCGAGGCCAAACTCCCGGAGCACGCCCCGTGGCTCGATCACCGCACGCTGGCGGTAGGCGAGGCTCTTGTACCAGTCGGGGGGCTGCCCAAGGAGCGACGTCGGGTAGCACGAACACAGCGTGCAGACCACCAAGTGATGCACTTCGGCAGTGTTCTCCACGACCGCAAGTGCCGAGTCGTGCGAAAGCCGGTAGCCCAACGCCGCCACGGCACCACGGGCGTCAGTCAAGAGCCGTGCCTTGTATGCGTCGTCGACCCACGCACGCGCCACGACCTTCGCGCCGTCCGCCGGCGTCCGTTCCCGCGACCGCATGACGATGTCATCGACCTCGGCGGCGGTGATGAGGCCCTTATCGATCAGCAACTGCTGGATTGCCAGGATGCGGGTGGCGCGCATCCCGCGCTCGGCGTGGCGCAATGGTGGGTGTTCGTCCGCCACCGTCAGGAGCGCTCGAGCCACTGTTCAAAGACATCGACGAGGAGCACGTCGGCAGCATTGCCGCGGTAGCGCGTTCCCCAGACGTCGGCCTGGCGGAACTCCACCTGGCAGAGGCGGCGTTTCGGCAAGCCGTTGCCGCCATGGGCCCGTGTCTCCGGATTGGGGAACGCACCGTGCACCAAGCGAACCGTGCCGGACTTGCCCTTGATGAACCACGGTGTGCGGTGGTGGTGGTCGACTTCCGCAGCCCGAACGGTCACTGTCTCGCCGACCGACGTGCTCAAGACCGTTGGCCCCATCGCGCATCCAGCGTTGCGGCCGCGGCATCGATCTCGCCCTTGCTGAGAACGCCCTTCTCGATAAGGAGCGTTTCGATGGAGGCCGACCAGCGTTCATAGTAGCTGGAGGACAGGTACTCCTCGGGTGCCATCGTCTCGATGCCGCGCCTGAGTTCGTCGACGTTGATGAGCCCGTGGCGACGCAGCACGCCCACCAGCGCATTGGTTACATGCTCCCAGTCCGCCCATTCGTGCTCCGCGCGGTCGATCGGCTCGTCGCTAGGCAGTCCGCCACGGTCGTGAACGGCTGGCATCGTTCCTCGTGAGGTGGGCTAGGAGATTCCTGTCAGCTTATCAATTCCGCTAAGATGGCGCGCTTTGCTTATCGTGAGGCTCCCCATGCGCCACGCCGCCGACGCCCCGGATGCGGAGGATGCGGAAAAGGAAGCGGCCGAGGCCGCGAAACAAGCGGTCTTCGTCGACAGCACGCTGTTCAAGAACCGCACGCTCACGATCTTTGGCGAGATCGACAAGGACGTGGCGCGACGGACTGCTGAGAAACTCCTCGCCCTGTCCTTCCAGAGCGACGAGCCCATCACCGTCTACATCGGCTCGCCAGGCGGCCACGTCGAGTCCGGCGATACCATCTTCGACATGATCCGCTTCATCAAGCCCACCGTGCGGATCGTGGGCACCGGCTGGGTGGGCAGCATCGCGACCCACATCTACCTCGCCACGGAGCGCGAGAACCGCTACGCGCTGCCGAACACCCGTTTCCTCATCCACCAACCGGCCGGCGGCTTCGGCGGCGACGCGTCGGACATCGAGATCCAAGCCCGCGAAATCCTGAAGACCCGAGAACGCATCAACCAGATCATCGCGGATCAAACAGGCCAGCCGCTCGACCGCGTCGCCAAGGACACCGACCGCGACTACTGGATGAGCGTTGAAGAGTCCGTCGAGTACGGACTGGTCGGCACCGTGATCAACTCGTCCGCCGATTTGCCTTAACAGATGGACGAATTCCGCATCGACGTCGGCGAGAAGCGGGTCAGCGCGCTGCTCCAGTCCGCCGACGGCGAGCGCGCAACGTTGGTCCTTGGCCACGGGGCCGGGGCCGACATGCGCCACCCCAGCATGGCGGGCATCGCCGAGGCCTTCGCTGGGGTTGGCATCTCAACCTTACGCTACAACTTCCCGTTCAAGGAAGAAGGGCGGTCCCGCGTCGATGCGCAAGCCGTGTCGACGGCGACGGTGGCCGCCGCGTTCGCCTGCGCGAAGGCGAACGCCAACGGCCCCTACCTGCTCGGCGGGCACAGCTTCGGTGGGCGCATGGCGTCCCACGCCGTGGTCGACCACGGCCTCGACCCCGCTGGACTCATCTTCTGCTCGTTCCCGTTGCACATGCCGAAAAAGCTCGCGACCAAGCGGGCGGACCATCTCGACGAAGTCGGAGCACCCATGCTGTTCCTCTCCGGTACCCGCGACGGCATGGCGAACGCGGATCTCTTGAACGAAGTGGCCGCGCGCGTGGGCGCGACGGTGAACTGGCTCGAAACCGCGGACCACGGCTACAAGGTCCTGAAACGCACGCGTCAAAGGACGGACAGCGTGTTGGAGGAAATGGCCGGCTACGCCAGCGCTTGGCTCGACACAATCTAAGGGGGATCGATGAAACTCTGCACGTTCACGCACGGACAACGCACCCGCATCGGCGTGGTCGTCGGCGAATTGGTCATCGACCTACCGGCCGTGGTCCCGGAACTGCCGTCCGACATGATCGCGTTCCTCGAGGCGGGCGACGAGGCGATGGCCCTCGCCGAGGAAGCCCAGACCAACCCCGACGTCTCCTTCCCCGTCGCCGACGTCGTCCTCGAGGCGCCCGTGCCGAGGCCCGGCAAGATTCTCGCGATCGGATTGAACTACGCCGACCACGTCGCGGAGACGGGCGGCACCGCCCCGAGCGTGCAGATGTGGTTCAACAAGCAGACCACGGCGACCAACCGGCCGTACGGCTCGATCAACAAGCCGGCCGTGTCGGACACGCTCGACTACGAAGGCGAACTGGCCTTCGTGATCGGCAAGCGCGCCAAGCACGTGCCCAAGGAACGCGCCCACGAGGTGATCGCCGGCTACTGCTGCGGCAACGACGTGAGCGTGCGCGACTGGCAGGCGGCGTCGCGAACCATGCAGATCGGCAAGTCCTTCGATACGCACGCGCCGTTCGGACCCTGGATCGTGACCGCGGACGAGGTCGAGGATCCGCACAACCTCGGTATCCGTACCGTCGTCAATGACGAGGTGCGCCAGAACTCGAACACCGAGCACCTGATCTTCAACTGTTTCGAGCAGGTCGAGCATCTGACCAAGTCGTTCACGCTGGAGCCGGGCGACGTGATCTTTACCGGCACGTCGTCGGGTGTCGCCGCCGCCATGAGGCCGCCCAAGTGGCTGAAGGTCGGCGACGAAGTGCGGATCGAGATCGAGAAGGTCGGGTACATCGAGCACACGGTCGTCGAGGAAGACGCGGCGACGGTCATCGGCGGCTAAGCCGGCGGCATCGCTCGACCGTGCGGCCGGGGACGTCCGCGCACCCGCCGAATGCGGATGGGGACGTCCGCGTACCGTCACATGCGCTTACGCCGCCGTGCGCCGGGCGCGGGCTTCATCGATCACAGCGAGCGCCATGCGTTCGGCGATCTCATGGGTCGGCGCGCCGGTCGCCGCCGACTCGCGGAAGATCGCATCGAGGCGTGGGCCGATGGCATCGATCTGGGCCTCCGCACCGCTCCAGCCGAGATACTCGTAGCCGGCGCTGATGATGCCGCCGGCGTTGATCACGTAGTCGGGGGCGTAGACGATGCCGCGTTCGTGGAGGATCCGTCCCGCCTCGTCACTTGCGAGCTGGTTGTTCGCGGAACCGGCCACGACCCGTGCCTTGAGGGCGCGTGCCACCTCCGGGGTCAAGATCTGACCGAGCGCGCACGGCGCGACCACGTCGACATCGCCCAACAGGACGTCGTCGACGCCACAGCGTTCCGCACCGAGGTGCTCGGCCACTTCGACCCGGTCGGCGTCGAGATCCGCGACGGTGAGATGCGCACCAGCGGCGGCCAGCAGTTCCACCAAGGCCATGCCGACGGCACCGAGCCCCTGCACGGCCACCCGGGCGCCGTTCACCGAACCACCCAAGGCAACCTCGATGCCGCGGAACACCCCCCGCGCGGTCTTCGGACCGGGGTGGCCGCCTAAGCCCCGGTCCCCGATGCCGGTGACGAAGCGCGTTTCCTTGCGCACTTCGACCATGTGTTCGACGCGCATCCCGACATCCTCGGCGGATATGTACTCGCCGCGGAGTTCGTCGATCCAGCGGCCCAGGACGCGAAGCTGAGCCTTGGTCACCGGCGCGCCGTCGCTCATGATCACGGCCTTGCCGCCCCCGAAGGGCAATCCGGCCAGTGCGTTCTTGCGGGTCATGCCGCGCGCTAGGCGCATGGCGTCCATGACCGCGTCGTCCTCGCTCGCGTAACGCCAGCGGCGCACGCCGCCGGTCGCAGGCCCGAGCGTCAGGTCATGCAGGGCAAAGACCGCCCGCAGGCCCGTGCGACGGTCCGCGCGCAACTCGATGCGATGAAAATCGCTGAAATCCGATTCCGTCATCGTGCAATACCTCGCCATTCGGCAGAGAGATAGACATGGGGGCATCGTATTCCGCCCCCGGTGAAAGCGGATTGCTTTTTCGCGGCACTTCGGCGGATTACGGAATGTCTTATGCTCTATATTGCGTAAGAGGAGATCAATCATGTCCATAGATACCATGGACGCCAAAATCCTCGACCTGCTGCAGCGCGATGCGTCGCTGACCGCCGCCGAGATCGGCGAGCGGATCGGCCTGTCACAATCCCCCTGCTGGCGACGCATCAATCGACTGCAGGAGGACGGGTACATCAAACGCCGCGTCGCACTGCTCGACCGGCACAAGCTCGGACTGGACGTGCTCGTGTTCGCCATGGTCAAGCTCGATGCCAATGGCCGACGGTCGCTGCCCCGATTCGCCGACGCCATCCGCGAGTATCCCGAGGTGCAGGCCTGTCACACGTTGATGGGCGAGATGGACTTCCTAGTGCAGGTCGTGACCGAGGACGTGCCCGCCTACGAGCGGTTCTTCTTCGACCACCTGTCGCAGATTCCCGGCGTGCAGGAGGTACATTCGAACATCGCGATGTCGGAGATCAAGGCCACGACGGCGTATGGGATTCCGCCAACGGCTCGGAGCGGTTAGCTAGCCCCGCGCCAGCTTGACGAGTGATCGTACGTGGGGCTCGGTCACGCCGAGCTTCGCCAGTGCGGCGTCGAGTTCCAAGAGGTAGTCGATGTTGCGCCCGCTGGGCCCACGCGAGCGGATGATCTGGGCGGCGACTTCCCCGAGCGCAGCGGGACCCAGGTAGGCGAAGTTGCCTTCCGCACCGATGTAGGTGACGCCAGCGACGGTCCGGCCGGCCAGCCGGATGTCGACGTCGACGCGCTCGTAGCCGTTTTTCTCGCGGTAGTCGAGGTGCTCGAAGACATCCTCGTCGACCAGGTAGGCCATGCCTACGCATCGTGCTTCGCCGTCGGGAATCAGCGTCAACACCCGGCCGGGTGCCTCCGGCGTCCCACGGTGGTCGTGGGAGCCTTGCCAGAAGCGCCGCGACCAACCGTCGATGGTGGCCTTCTCGCGCTCGTGGTAGGGGAAGTCGACGCGCCAGATGAGCGAGCCGTAGCCGAAGATCCAGTGCTGCAAGGTCGTCAACCGTCCGGGTTGTCGGGGACTATCGCACAAAGCCGCTCGTGCGGTGCCGAGCGGGCGCCCTAGCGGTGCGGAGCGTCCGCCACCGGTAAACTCCTGACGCGTGGATCTCCGTTACGTCGCCCTCATCATCTGGCCCTTGAGTTGGGCCGGCGTCATCGGTGCATACGTTGCCTCGGCGGCGGGCGGATACCTGCCGGACTGCGTGCCGCACCTGACCGGCTGCACCAGCGTGAGCGCCAGCGGCCGCTACGGCGCGGGTTTCTTCATCTTCAAGGCGACGATCATCCCGGTCGCCGTGTTGCTCATGCTCTACTGGTACCTGTGTGAGCGTTGGCTGGTCGCACTCGGCGATGCGCCCCGGAAATGGCGCAACGGGATGCTCGCGATCGGGACCATCGGTGCCGTGGCCCTCGTTCTCTACGCAACGTACCTCGGCTCCGAAGGCGACTTCGAGCGCGCGATGCGCCGGTACGGGACCGTCGTGTACTTCGGTTTCACGTATCTCGCCCAACTGCTGCTCCTGTACCGCGCCCGGGCGGTTCTCGGCATGACGCCGCTTGTCCGGGTCAAGCTGATCCTCTGCGTCGCCATGCTGATCGAGGGGTTGGCCCTCGAAGCGTTCACCTATTTCATCCCGGACGATGCGTGGCTCGAGAACCTCACGGAGTGGCACGTCGCCTCGGCCCTGACCTTCTATCCCACGCTGACCTGGCTGCTGTGGCGCCAAGCCGGGTTCACCGTCGACTTCCGCATACGGAGTTAGGAGCCATGTCCATGCCCGATTTCCGCGGCGTATTCCCGATCCTCCCGACGCCGTTCCAGCCGGACGAAGCCATCGACATCGGCAGTTTCAGGAACATGATCGAACGCATGGTCGGCTTCGGCGTGGACGGCGTGACGATCCTCGGCGTCCTCGGCGAAGCGAACCGGCTTACAGACCAGGAACGCACCGAACTCGTCGACGCGGCCGTTCAAACCGCCGATGGCCGCATTGCTGTCGTCGTGGGCGCAAGTCACAGCGGAACCCGCGCAACCGCTGAACTGGCGGCGAGCGCCAAGCGTCAAGGGGCGGACGCCGTGATGGTCACGCCGCACAAGGAGCCGGTGCCGTCGGAGCGGCGCATCTTCGATCACTTCCGAGCCGTCGCCGCGGCCACGGACCTGCCCATCGTGCTCCAGGACCATCCCGGCTCCACGGACGTTCACATGTCCTTGGAGCTGATCCTGGACATCGTGAGAGAGATTCCGACGATCGCGTGCATCAAGCAGGAGGCGGTCCCTTCGCCGCCACGGATTGGCGCCCTCAAGGCAGGACTGCACCGCGACGTACCCATCCTGACGGGCCTAGGCGCGCTCTACGGCGGATTCGAACTCCAGGCCGGGGCGGACGGGTTCATGACCGGTTTCGCCTTCCCCGAAATCCTCAAGGCGATGGTGGACGCCAGCGTCGACGACGCATGGCGGATCTACGCCAAGTACCTGCCACTCATCGTCTTCGAAAACCAGCCAGGCGTTGCCATCCGCAAAGAGATCTTCCGGCGTCGGCGACTCATCGCGCATAGCCTCGTGAGAGCACCCGGCGCTGGCATCTCACCGGCGGCATCGCTTCAGCTCGACGAACTTCTGGAACGTACCTTTGACGGGCGAGACATTGGCGAACGACTCGACATGAAGGCGTAGGCGTTCTCGAACGGTACGCGGACGTCCACGTCCGCATCCCCGCAGACGACCGGGAACGCAGCCCGGCTCGCCGATGGCCGGTCGGCTAGACTTGGTCGACGCAAGCGCATGTGAGCAAGCGATGAGGTGGGTCTTTTGGATCCTGACGGCAACCGTGACGTTGAACGGCTCGCCAAGTTCCGAAACGGATCTGTCCGGTCCGGCGCGCGTGATCGACGGCGACTCGATTCTCGTTGGCCGTGTCGAGGTGCGCCTGCATGGCGTCGACGCACCCGAGGCGAAGCAGACCTGTGTCCTAGACGGCGTGAGGTGGCCATGTGGTCGGCATGCCACACGCGCGCTCCGGAACCTGATCGAAGGTCGCGTCGTGGTGTGCGACGAACGTGATCGGGACAGCTACGGACGGGTAGTTGCCGTGTGCCGGCATGGCGGCACGAACGTCAACGCTTGGCTCGTGACAAACGGATGGGCGATGGCGTATCGCCGCCATTCGCTGGCATACGTAGACGCCGAGTCGACGGCAAAGTCGGCAAAGCGCGGGATCTGGCGAGGAGATTTTGTGCCACCGTGGGATTGGCGCCAGGCGGAGGCCGCAGGCGTCGGGGACACCGCCCCGCCTTCGCCAACGGCGCGGACACACTCGCAAAGAGCAGCATCCGCGCCGGGACGCTGCAACATCAAGGGCAACATAAGCTACAACAGTGGCAGACGCCTGTACCACATGCCGGGAGACCCCGACTACGCGGACACGCGAATCAGCGTGGCACGCGGCGAACGGTGGTTCTGCTCGGAAGCAGAAGCCCGAGCAGCCGGTTGGCAACCCGCAGTCAGGTAGGAGCCTGAAGAGTGAGTGAGACCACGCGCTACAAGTATCCCCTGAAATTACCTGCTTCGCTGAAGGACACGGTCGTGCGTCTTGCCAAGGACGATGGCGTTTCGCTCAACCAATGGATCACCGTCGCCGTCGCGCAGAAAGTAGGCGCCGTTGAAGTCGCGAGCGAATTCCTCGCCCGAAGGGCCGCGAAGGCAAAGCCTGGGGACCTGGAGCGCTACCTCAACGATGCGCCCGACGCGCCACCCGTGGCGGGCGATGAGCTGCCGCGCGAGTGATCCAGCGCCTGTCTTCGAACGGTTCCCCAACTGCTTACGGCTCGCGTTTGACGGGTCGTCACGACACCGGCGCGCCTTGATCACGGCGCGACACGCGCCGCAACGGGTGCAGCTTCGCTCCCTCGCCGATGATGTAGTCCGGGAACGCCACGTCGCCGTTGCCAAAGGCTGTCGGCTGTTCCACCCCGGTTCGTGTACCGTTCACGCCGCCTAGCGTGCCGTAGGTCCGCAGGCCCAGCCGCGCGCGCAGTTTCGGGCTCGCTTCATCGAGCACCTCCTGCAGGCACGACACGCCCCAGTTCTCCTGCTGGCGCATCCATGGTAGGCAGAAGTAGGTCGTGATGCTGCGCCTGGGCTCGCCGTTGGTGTTGACGCCGAGCCCGTGCCAGATCCGCCCTTCCCACGCGAACACGCTGCCCGCCGGCACTTCGACCTGCACCGACATCTCCCGCGGCGGCGCCTTGATCTGGTACTCCGGACGCCAACGGTGGCTGCCCGGCACAACGTGCGTGCTGCCGCTCTCCGGCGTGAAGTCGTCGAGCAGCCAGAACAGGTTGCAGGCGGCCGGGAACGTGGCCATCGCCGGAACGTAGCCCTGGTCGCGATGCAGCGGCTGCGGCTCGGTGGTCGGCGCGTGAAACATGCCGCCGGTCATGCTGGAGACTAGGAACGTGCGCCCGAGCATGAATCCCGCGAGTTCGTCGGTCTCGGGACGCTCGACGAGGTCGAGGAAGATGCGGCCCTTGTTGACCATGTTCGCGACATACTGCTTATTGCCGAGTGCCCCGGGCGGCGCCAACTCGCCCAGGCTCCGCTCCGCCGCCGCCTGCTCGTCGAGCGCGGTGCGAAGGCGTTCGATCTCGGCCGCGCTCAGCACGTCGGGCACGAAACACATCCCGTACTCCGACAGGTGCTCCTTGGCAACGTCGAAATCGCGCGTCAGCGGCGGCAAGGGCAGCGCGTCGGGCGGATCCAAGATCGGCGACGGCACGTAGCCGGTCTGTCGATGCTCCACGGGTTCGGGACGCAGGGGCATGGTGGCTGACCTCGTCTTAGGCTCGCTCGATGATCAGGTCAACATACCATGCGCGGACGGGCCGGTCTCAGTGCTCCATGATCGCGCCGCCATCCTGGTTGATGGACTGGCCGTGGATCCATGACGCCGCCTCGGTGCACAAGTACGCCACGAAATCGCCCACCTCGTCGTCGCTGCCCCACCGGCTCACCGGGTCACCGGGGCGTTCACGTCTCGGTCGATTGTCCGGGCTCACGTCATCCATGCGCGACGTCGCCACCGCACCCGGACAGACGCAATTCACGTTGACCCCGTGCGGTCCGAACTCCCGCGCCATCGACTGCGTCATGCCGACCATGGCGAAGTTGGCGGCGTTGTAGGCCAGTGTGTTGGGGCTGCCCCGCTTCCCGGCGACCGAGGCGATGTTGACGATTTTCCCGCCCTCGCCCTGCGAATAGATGTGACGAATGACCGCTTGCGTGCAGAGGAACGTTCCGCGGACCTTGACATCCACAACGCGCTGGAAGAGGTCGGGATCGAGATCCGCCACGGGCGTTCGGTCTTCGCCCCGCGCGATGGCGGCGTTGTTGATGAGGATGTCGATGCGGCCGAACTCGCTCACAATTCGCTCGACGGCCGCCTCGGTCTGCTCCCGGTCGGCGACGTCGAAGCGCAGCGCCAGCCCGCGGCGGCCTTCGGCACGAATCTGCTCAACCACGCTGTCGACGTCCTTCCAGCCAACGGCCTTCTCGTCGTCCGGGAACGTCGCCGGATCGCGACCGGTTCCACTCACCGCGACATCGGCACCAAGCCGCGCAAGCGCTACGGCGGCGGCCCGACCAATGCCGCGAAGCCGGCCTGCGCCGGTAACCAGCGCAACTCTGCCTTCAAGTTCCTGCGTCGCCGCCGCGTCTGTCATGGAATCTCCAAGCCCGTGCCAAAGAGTCCGATCTTATCGCGGTAGCCATCGACCATAGGATCGCCAAGGGGACGGGTTTTGTTGTAGTCGGCCCGGAGTGGCGAAAAGTTGTCTAATACGAACCAAATGGACGAGGTACGGCGATGCAGTTCGTGTCAGCTTCAGAGGCCAAGCAACGTCTTGGTGCGGTTTTGGACGCCGCTCAGCGGGAACCCGTCACCATCCGTCGGCAAAAGCGCGAGGTCGCTGTCGTCCTGTCGCCGAGCGAATACCGTCGGCTAACCATGCTCAACGTCGCGGAGTTCCAGCAGTTCTGCGACCGCGTCTCGGCGTCGGCGAGGGCCAAAGGACTTACGGAGGAGACGCTCAGTGAACTCCTCAGCCGCGACTGAGGCAGCCGCGTTGCCACGAACCTAGACGATCCGGCTCCCCGTCTTCCCCCAGTACTCGTCCTTCAGCAGCCGCTTGTAGAGCTTGCCCGTCGGCAGCCGCGGCAACTCGTCGCGGAAGTCCACGCTCTTCGGACACTTGTAGTGGGCGATGTGCTCCCGGGCATAGGCCACAAGCTCGGCCTCAAGCGCGGCGTCCGGTGTTACGCCTTCGACCGGTTGCACGACGGCCTTCACCTCCTCGCCCATTTCCGGGTTCGGCACGCCGATCACCGCCACGTCCGCGACTTTCGGATGCATCACCATCGCGTCCTCGATCTCCTGCGGGTAGATGTTGACGCCGCCGGAGATGATCATGAACGTCGCGCGATCGGTGAGGTAGAGGTAACCCTCGTCGTCCAAGTAGCCCACGTCGCCCAACGCCGACCAGTTGGTGTGCTCCGGATGTTGGGCGTCCCTGGTTTTCTCAGGGTCCTTGAGGTACTCGAAGGCCACCATCGGGAGTTCGAAGTAGACGATGCCCGGCTCGCCAGCGGGTAGCTCGTTGCCGTCCTCGTCGCAGATGTGAATGACGCCCAGGATCGACTTGCCCACCGTCCCGGGGTGTGCGAGCCACTCTTCCGGGCCGCAATGCGTGAAGCCGTTCAGTTCCGTGCCAGCGTAATACTCATAGAGGATCGGTCCCCACCAATCGAGCATCTGTCGCTTGACCTCGGGCGGGCACGGCGCCGCCGCGTGGATGGCAACCTTGTGCGAGGAGAGATCGAAGCCGGACCGCTCCTCCTCGGGGAGCTTCAGCATGCGGGTGAACATGGTCGGCACCCACTGGCTGTGGGTCACCTGGTGCTGTTCGATCGCCTCGAGCGCCTGGAGGGGGTCGAAACGCCGCATCATCACGACGGTCCCACCGACGGCCTGCATGCCTTGGCAGAAGCCGACGGGGGCGGAGTGGTACAGCGGCGCCGGCGACAGGTAGACGGTGTTCTCGTCGACGCCCCATAGCGCGCGCAACAAGCCCGCGATGGCTGGATTGTCGTCCGCGATGGACTGGCCTTCGACCAGCGGCCGGAGGATGCCCTTGGGCCGACCCGTGGTGCCGGAACTGTAGAGCATGAACGAGCCGGCGGGCTCCTCGGCCAACGGTTCCGCCGGGTGCGCGCCGATCGCCGCGTCGAAGTCCTCGAAGCCATCGATTGCACCGTCGACCATCAGGTAGGTCGCGCACTGTGGTGCGTGCGGCTTGATCTCGGACGCGACCTCGGCAAGAGCCCGGGACGTGATCAGCACCTGCGACTCCGAGTTGTCGACGATGTAGCCGGCCTCCTCGCCTGTGAGATAGCGGTTGACCGTCGTCAGGTACAACCCCGAGCGCATCGCGGCCCACACCACGTCGAAATACGCGAGGTTGTTCTCCATCAGGATCGAGACGTGGTCCCCGCGCCGCAGCCCCTTGGCCCACATCAGTTGGGCGAGCTGGTTGGAGCGGTCGTTGAGCTCGCCGTAGGTGCGCACCGCGCCGGTGGCCGCATCGATGACCGCCGGCTTGTCCGGAAATACCGTTGCCCAATGTCCTGGATACATGCCTCGCCTCGGTGGTCGGTGGGGCCGCTGACGCTATCGAAAACCCGCTGCAAATGCGACAAACTTGGGTCGCAAAGCGCACGAGAGTCGACTTAAGGAGTTCCCCACATGAAAACCGTTGGCGACGTCATGCAGCACAAGGCGCGCCTGCAGCGCGAACGCCTCGAAAGCGAGGGGCTGACCGGCGGTGAGGTTTACTCGATCCCGCCCATCGCGAGCGTCTTCGAAGCCATTCAGATGATGTCCGACCACCACGTCGGTGCGCTGCCGGTGATGATCGAAGGCAAGCTCGTCGGCATCGTTTCCGAGCGCGACTACGCCCGCAAGGTCATCCTGAAGGACAAGTCGTCGAAGACCACGCGCGTCTCCGAAATCATGACCCGCGACGTCATCACTGTCAGCACCCAGGATCGGATGTCCGACTGCGTCGACCTGATGACCAGTCACCACATCCGCCACCTCGTCGTCGTCGACCAGGGTGACGTCTCAGGCATGCTGTCCCTGCGCGACCTTTTCATGGAGATCATCGACGAGCAGTCGGAGACCATCGACCAGCTCGAAGGCTACATCCGCGGCGGCCATTGACGGTTTGCACGGTCGGTCGTCCGTCGACTTGGCGAGGCGCGTTTCGTTCCCGTGGGACGTCGAACCTGTCGCCTCACTCGGCCCGCAGGGCGCCCAAGACTGCGGAGTCGCCGAACGCATCGTTGTCCTTCGCGTACTCCCATGCGGTCTTTCCCGCATCGTCGCGCAGCGCTGGATCCGCGCCGCCGTCGAGCAGGGCCCGGAACGTTGCTTCCGACTTCGCATACTTGGCGGCCTTGTGCAGCGCCGTCTCCCCTGCCTCGTCCCGCGCGTCAACTTCCGCGCCGGCCGCAATGAGCGCTTGCACTACGTCGGCGTCGGCTAAGCCCGCTGACTGGCTCAGCGGCCGCGTCCACTGGCCGCAGTTGAACACCTCGTTCGGATCCGCCCCTCTCGCCACGCATGCCTTCACGTCGTCTCCACTGAGCATCCTGACACCACCGTCCACTCCGTGCACCGTGCCGAAACCGGCATCCCTCCAGCCGGAGCAGCCTTCGATTCGCGCACGCGGCTGCTGCGGCTCCGACTCGGACTGCGCCAGCTTGCGCAACACGATGCGGTAGTCGCCCGTCTCCCACCAACTGATGTTCAAGAGTCCCGAGCTGAGCATGAAGGTCTCGCCATCGAGTTCCTTGACCGCGTACTCGTCGATCCGTCCTGGGTCCGAACGACCGCTCGGAAGAACGAACTGTCGCGGCGCGATCGAACGCAGCCGGTCGTAGCGACGCGTCCACACGGCGCAGCCATTCGGCACCACGACGGCGTGGCCGTCACCGGACCCCACGACGTCCAGTTGCGCCCAGGCGAGCGAGTCGCTCCACGCCGCCAGTTCATCGGCCCAGACCCCCGGTCCGCAGGCGACCTCTCCGTCTTGCGCAGACACCCTGCACTCCTCCCAACCGTCGGCACCCAAAGCGACCACCAAGGCACGGTCCGGCCAGACAAGCAGTCTGGGCACGGGAATGAGCGAGTAGGCATTCGGTAGCTCGACCGCCATCCGTTCCGAGAGCCCGTCGTCTCCCAGCGTCAGCCAGCGGACCACACCCGAGACCGCCCACACGTCGGGGTCCGTGGCACCGTCCAGTACGACGAGGTCGGTCTCGGTCGTCTGCGCCGACACAACCAAGCCTTGCGGCCACCAGCTGTGCTTCACGTCGAGACTCTCGTCGAATAACGCGACGCGCTCGGGGCTCGTCGCCAGCGCGAACTCGGCAATCCGGCCCAGAGTGCTAATGTTGAAATCCCGAACGCGACCCCGTTGACGGACACCGCCGTCGTGATCGACGAATGCGAGGTACATGTCTCGCATGTCCTGACCGCCCTCGAGAGCGACGACTACACCGTTCCGATAGGGAACTGTTCGCTTGGACATCCCCGGACCGTAGTCGGGGCGTGCATCCCAAAGGAGGGACAAGTCGAGGCTGGCCACCTCCGCACCATCCGATCTCGAGTAGATCCCCAGCATGGCGTTGGCTTGTCCGTTCCGCTGTCGTGACAGCAGCGCGCCCACGGACTGGAATCTCTCGAAGGCGAAGTAGACTCGCGTCGCATCCATCGAGAAGTCAACTGGCCTGGCCGCACCTTCGGCAACGTCCAACTCCAGGGTCGTGGACGCGATGGCACCACAAGTCATCAAGTGAGCACCCAAGGCGAGGGGCATTGCGAATCTCACAGTCTCACCCCAAGTTGCTCAAGGCGTTGAACGCCTCGTCCGTCGTTCCAAACACGTCGCCCGTCAACCAATCCTCCGGCGCGATGTGGGCCAACTGGTCGCGGACCGGCCCTTTCGGTTCACACAAGTGGAGTGCTACACCGGCCTTGTCCAGACGATCATTGAGCCGGTGCAGCATCTCGAGGCCGGTCGTGTCGATGAAGTTCACCGCGGTCATCACCAGTACTAGGTGTTGCGTCTTGCCTCGCCCTGCTCCGGACAACGCCCATAGCCGACTCTCGACCTGGTTCGCGTTGGCGAAGTAGAGGCTTTCGTCCACCCGCGCGGCCACGACATGTGGCCACGTCCGCACCTCGTAGCGCTCGACGTTGCGGAAGTGGGTGCTGTCGCCAAGCCGTCCGAGCACGGCGATGTGCGGGCGGCTCGAGCCGCGCATGAACAGCACGACGGAGACGGATACGCCGAGCAGCAACCCGGCTTCGACGCCTGCCAAGAGCACACTCGCCAAGGTCGCGAAGTGGGTCACCACGTCGGGCCTGTAGAAGCGCCAATGCTCCCGGATGGCCCGGAAGTCGATCAAGGAGCACACCGATGCGATCACGATGGCGGCGAGCGCCGCGTGCGGCAGGTGCTCGAAGGCCGGGGTCAACCAAAGCAAGGTCACGAGGATCACGAAGGCACACGCCAGCACGCTCACCGGCGTTCGACCGCCCGCCGCGACGTTGACGCTGGAGCGCGTGAAACTGCCGGCCACGGGATAGGCACCCGAGAACGCCGCGCCGATGTTGGCCGCACCGAGGGCGACGAGTTCGCTGTTGCTGTCGAGGCGCTCCTTCTTGCGCGCCGCCAAGGTCGTGCCCACCGTATAGCTCTCCACGTAGGCGACCAGGCCGATCAGGAGCGCGTTTGGCGCGAGATCCCACCACAGCGTGGGATCGACCCAGGGGACGGTCACGACCGGCAGCCCAGCCGGCACGAAGCCAACGGTCTCCACATCCAGACCTAGCACGACGACTGCCGCGGTGGCACCCACCGCGACCAAGACGGGACCGGCGCGAGCGATCGGGTGGTCCCTAGACTTAGCGCGGACGATGGCAGGCGCATACCGGGCCACCAGGACCAGCACGACCAAGCTCGCCAGGCCCAACCCGAGAGCGCCGCCGTCCAGCATGCCCAGCGACCCGACCAGCGCGGCCAATTGCGCGACCGGGCCACCATCGGCTGAGACCTCGATGCCGGTGAATGCGCCAAGCTGGCTCACGATGATGAGAATGGCCGCGGCGTTCACGAAACCCGAGATCACCGGGTGGCTGAGCAGGTTGACGATGCCCCCGAGTTGCACCGCCCGCAGCACCCAGAGCAGGATGCCGACTTGCAGGCTGAGCACCGTAACGATGGCCAGGTATTCATCCGAGTAGGCTGCGGCGTGCTCGCCCACTGCCGCCGCCACCATCAGGGCCGCGATGGCGACGGGTCCCACGACAAGCTGCCGAGACGATCCGAGCGCGGCGTAGATCACCATCGGGGCCAAGCAGGCGTACAGCCCGGCCTGTGCCGGTAATCCAGCCAAGAACGCGTACGCGATCGCTTGCGGGATCGTGACGATCCCGAGCACCAAGCCAGCCACCAGATCGTGCGGGAGATCCTGGCGCCGGTACGAACGCACCACCCCGACGATTGGCACATGCCGGGCGACTAGGTCAAGGGTTCCGGGTTTGGGTTCCTGCAAGCGAAGCAGTTTGCCGAGGGGCGAAACTGCATTGTAGCCTTGCCCGCGCACTTCCCAAACGCACGGGGTCGTTCAATGAAAGCGCAAACTGTCGCCGTGGTGGCCCTGCTCGCGGCGAATGCCGCCCATGCCGCCGAGTATCCCGACCCGGACCGATTCCGCGGTGCCATCGACGCGTTCCAAGCAGCCGAAGCCGAGTCCATGCCCGCCCGAGGCGCCGTGGTCGCCACCGGCAGTTCCAGCATGCGCGGCTGGCATGGGCGAATCGCCGACGATCTCGCCCCGCTCACGATCATTCCGCGCGGCTTCGGCGGCAGCAATATGCACGATGTCCGCCACTTCCTGGACGAACTCGTGCTGCGCCACGAACCGCGCGCGGTTCTGCTCTACGAGGGCGACAACGACGTCGCGGCGGGCCTTGCACCCGAGCAGATCCTTGCGGAATTCGACGCCATCGACGCGGCGATCGCCGAACGGCTCCCTGAGACCCGCATCTACATCCTGGCCGTGAAGCCGAGCATCGCCCGTTGGCAGCTTTGGCCGACCATGGCCACGACAAACGAGATGCTCAAGGCTCGGGCAGACAACGACCCGCGGCTGACTTTCATCGACATCGCGACACCCATGCTCGGCGAGGACGGCAAGCCGTTGGCCGAGATCTTCGTCGCCGACATGCTGCATATGAACGGCAAGGGCTACGACATCTGGCGCGATGCCGTGCGACCGGTGTTGGTCGAAGCCGAACGGGCTTACGAGTAGCGCAAACCGTTCGGCCTCACGGCGGCAACAGCAAACCCGCTTCGCCCTCGGAGACCACCCTGACGGTCGTGAACGCGGCCGGGTCGAGAAACCGTCGCACGAACGCGTTGACCTCGGCCAACGACAGTTCCGCCGCCCGGTCCGCAACGCGATCGAAGAACCCGTCGGGCAGGCCATTGCGGCGCTCCTGGAGGAGCCAGCCAAGGACATCGGCGGGCGTTTGACGGGCGAACAACCGCCGCCCCGCCAGGTAGCCGACCGCGTCGCGAAGTTCCGCATTCGCGATGCCTTCACGATGCATGCGCGCCAGGACGCCACGCATCTTGCGCTCCGCCTCGGCGGCATTCGCCGTGTGCGTGAACGTCGTGACCTGGAACAGTCCGGGAACAGGTGAGCCCGGGGCAATCGCCGAGGCATCGTACGTGTCACCCGCGTCGTGTCGCAGTGCCATCGCGAGACGGGAATACGGGTGGCCGCCCAGTACGTGTGCGGCGACCCGGTAGGCGGGGTAGTCCACATCGTGGTACGGGATCGAGTGGCGGACCATCGCGAGGTACACCTGGGTCAGGCGTCGCATTTCTGCTGTGACCGTGCCGCTGGACGCCGTCTTCAACGGCAAGTAGTCCGGCGCTAGGCGCAACGACTGCCCCGGTTCGGCGATCGGTAGAAGGTTGGCCACAGCTTTCTTGGCCTCGACCCGACTCACGCGCCCGGCTATGGCTATGGTCCGCCCCGGTAGGCGCAGAAGCGTCTCGCGCACCCCGAGAAGACGAACCGGATCGGTCACCACGCCGGTTGGCGGCTCATGGCTCAACCGGCGCGGGTCGTCCGGCGCGAACACGGACCGAAGCCCGGCCTGGTGGCGCATGAAGGTGGGCTCCCGAGTCGACCGATCCCATTCGAGGTTGCTCAACGTCCGCCATCGTCGGAGCTCGGCCCGGTCGAAGTCGCGATTGGCCAGCACGGATTTCATCAGGCGAGCCAGGTTGGCGAAGTCCTCGGCGAGGCCGGATCCGTAGATTCGAGCGTTGCGGCTGTACATCTTCACGGTCAGGGCCACGCCCAGGGCATCCGCGCGTCGCCGCAATGCGCCCGCCGGATCGAACAACTGGATCTCGAACGCTTCACGGGCCGGGTTCGCACGGGCCCACGGCGACCACGTTCCGATCGGGAAGTCGACGGCCAAGTACGCCCACGATGCGTCTCGGTCCTCCACGAGGACGACTCGGGTGCCGTCGGCCAGGCTCCACTCTTCGGGACTCATCGCGCCGAGTGTCGGTGCCCACGCCACGCCGACCACTGCCAGGATGCCGGCGAGAGTACGGCGTCCGCTGCGAGTGCTCATGGTGCGATTCCCAGTCGGTTGGCGAGTGGGTAGAGCCAGCCGAACCACGAGACGTACCATGGAACCCGCTCGGGATAGACGTAGACGCGAACGGGCCGCGCATCCGCGATGTAGCGCCGGTAGGCACGTGCGACATCGGCGCTGGTCACCGCCTCGAGCCGGCGCTTGGTGTCGAGGGCCTGGCGTCCATCGCCACGCCACCAATGCGCCTCGCCGATGGCGGCGGCCATTTCGCCGGAACGGTACGGGCGCGCCCACTCGTCCAGCAGCCGCGCGCGCCTGGCCGACGCGAGGTTGTCTTCGGTGAGCCAGTAGAGCGACTCAAGATCCGCGAGGGCCTCGTCGATAAAGCGGAACGCCGTTTCCTTGCGGCGGTACGGCAGGGCCGCGGTGGCCAGCAGCAGTCCGCCGCCGCGACGACCCGGCATCACGATGTGCTGCGCGAAGAGCGCCTGGCGGCGCTCCCGCACCAGCCGGTCCTCGAAGTCGCCGAAATCCCGGATCATGTCGAGCATCAGCAGCACCGCATCGGTGTCCGCGGCCTTCGCCGGCGGCAGGGCGAACGCTACGGCAGCGGCCTCGGCCGGAGGGATGTCCTCGGTCAGTTCGACCTCTGCCGGAAAGGTCCAGTCCAGCAGGGCTGGTACGTCCTGTGGCCTTTCGCCCTTCGCTGGCAAAACGCCGAACAGGTCTCTTACCTCGCCCAGCAGGACCTCGGTATCGACGGGGCCGGCCACGATCAGGTGGGCGTTGCGCGGACCGTAGTAGCGTGCGTAGAACCGCCGGCACTGGTCGAGGGTCGCGCGGGCGATGTCCTCCCGGGTTCCCGCGGGCAAGGTCGCATAGGGGTGTCCGGCGAGACCCGCAGCCAGGCCGGCCACCAACGCGCGCTGCTCCGGGTTGTTCTCCAGGCGCACCCGCAGTTCCTCCGTGACGACCTTTCTCTCGCGTTCGAGGGCCTCCTCGGTGAGCTCGAGGTTGACCATGCGGTCCGCCTCCATCGCGAGGATCTGACGGTGGTGTTGGGGTGCAACCTGCGTTATGTAAACGGTCTGATCCCAGTTCACGTACGCATTCCGATAGCCGCCGTTCCGCGTGACGTACCGTGCGTAGGTGCCGCGTGGAAACGCCGCCGTGCCCGCGAACATCAGGTGCTCGAACAAGTGGGCGAAGCCGCGGCTGTCCGGATTCTCGTTGGCGGCGCCAACGTGGTACCAAACCTCGGTCGAAACCACGGGCATCCGCGAGTCGGCGTAGATCGTGACCAGGAGCCCATTGTCGAGGCGTTCCTCAACGTATTGCGCCGCTGGCTCGGCGGTGCTCGACACCGCAACCGACAAGGCAGCCAGCACACCGATCACGGTGGTGGCTCGCAGCCGTACCGCAGGCGAAACGTTCATCGGCTCGGCAAGTCCATCCTCGACGACGCCGTGTTACTAGCGGCGCAGTCCATTCGAATGCTGAGATGCTGACGCAGGATGTGTTGGGAAAACAGCCGAACGCTTACAGCGACAGTACCTTGAGAAGCGGTCGATCCGGCGACTCGGGGCGTGGGTTAAGCGTCTGAGTGGCACAATCCGCAATCAGGTCGAGGGCCTCAAGCACAATCTGGCCGACCAAGGGCTCGCTCATTGGTGGCCCCACGATACAGTCCGTCGTCATGGCGCGATCACCGATGCGGACGGTTAATCCGCCGGCCACTGGGCGGATCTTCGTTTCGTTGTTTGCGTACGTCACGGCCACGGTGCGTTCCGTAGCCAGACCGAGGGCAGAGACCACGTCTTGCGGCAAAACTAGCATGGCTGCCCCTGTGTCCACGACTGCCCTCACGGTGCGATGGCGAACGTCGGCTTCGTCTCCGTGCCCTCGTGCGTAGAGGCCGCGATCAACGACATTCTCCAACTCGATGTCTACTACGATCTCGCCCACGGACTGCTCCCTACGTCGGACTCCTGACAAAGGGTCACTGTAGATTTGCACCCGCTCGAGTTCAAATGGCATGTTTGTGCGAGCCGTCACCTGCAGCCAGCGTCTCGCGGTTGATGCGCCGCCACCAAGCCTTGTACGCTGACCCCTCGTTCTACTCGCCAGTGGGGCAAGCCGCATGGACACTAGGGCCGCCGTAGCCAACGCAGCGGGCGCACCGCTCGAGATCGACAACGTACAACTCGACGGGCCCAAGGACGGGGAGGTCATGGTGGAGATCAAGGCCACCGGCATCTGCCACACGGACGCCTATACGCTCTCCGGTGCAGACCCCGAGGGCCTTTTTCCAGCGATCCTCGGCCATGAGGGCGCGGGCGTCGTGGTGGATGTGGGCCCGGGCGTCACGAGCCTCGCGGTCGGCGACCATGTGATTCCGCTGTACACGCCGGAGTGCAGGCAGTGCAAGTTCTGCCGCTCGGGCAAGACCAACCTTTGTGGTGCGATTCGCGACACCCAGGGCCAAGGGTTGATGCCGGACGGCACGTCCCGTTTTTCGCGCGGCAGCGAGACGCTGCTGCACTACATGGGCACGTCCACGTTCTCCAACTTCACCGTGTTGCCCGAGATCGCAGTCGCGAAGATCCGCGAGGATGCCCCGTTCGACAAGGTCTGCTACATCGGCTGCGGGGTGACGACCGGGCTCGGTGCGGTGATGAACACGGCGAAGGTCGAGCCGGGCGCCAATGTCGCGGTGTTCGGCTTGGGCGGCATCGGTTTGAATGTCATCCAGGGTGCCCGCATCGTCGGCGCCGACCGCATCATCGGCGTCGACACCAATCCGGCCAAGCGCCCGTTGGCCGAGAAGTTCGGGATGACCGACTTCATCAACCCGGGCGAAGTGGACGACGTCGTCGGTGCGATCGTCGACCTGACCGACGGCGGCGTCGACTACTCGTTCGAGTGCATCGGCAACGTCGACGTGATGCGCCAAGCGCTCGAGTGCTGCCACAAGGGATGGGGCGAGAGCATCATCATCGGCGTTGCGGGGGCAGGCCAGGAAATCGCCACCCGCCCGTTCCAGTTGGTCACCGGGCGCGTCTGGCGCGGAACGGCCTTCGGCGGCGCCAAGGGCCGCACCGACGTGCCCCGGATCGTCGACTGGTACATGAACGGCAAGGTCAACATCGACGACCTGATCACCCACACCATGCCGCTCGAAGACATCAACACCGCCTTCGACCTGATGCACGCCGGCGAATCGATCCGCTCGGTCGTCGTCTACTGAGCGTGGCTAGGACACCGGGATTCGTGCCCATGGACCGGAATGAATGGCTCGCCCAGGTCGCCGAAGACGTAATCGAGCCCGATCTGCCGATTTGCGACCCGCACCACCACCTGTGGGACTACCCCGGGAGCCGCTACCTGCTCGATGAGCTTCGGAGCGACATCGGCAGCGGCCACAACGTCACCTCCACGGTGTTCATGGAGTGCGGCTCGATGTACCGCGCCGACGGGCCCGAGGCGCTGAAACCCGTCGGCGAGACCGAGTTCGTCAACGGCATCGCGGCGATGAGCGCCAGCGGCGGCTACGGCGACGCGAGGGCGTGCGCGGCCATCGTGGGCTACGCCGACCTGAACCTCGGGACGGCGGTCGGCGATGTGCTTGATGCGCACGCCGCGGCCAGTCCCCGTTTCCGCGGCATCCGGCACGCGGCGGGCTGGGATGCAAGCGACGAGGTGCGCAACTCCCACACCGCACCCGCCCAAGGCATGATGGCAGAACCGACCTTTCGCGCAGGCTTCGCGGAACTCGGCAAACGCGGCATGACCTTCGACGGCTGGTTGTACCACCCTCAGATCCCGGACCTCACAGACCTTGCGCGGGCGTTCCCCGATCAGCCGATCATCTTCGACCACTTCGGCGGACCGCTCGGCATCGGCCCGTACGCGGGCAAGCGCTCGGAGATCTTCGAATACTGGAAAGGTGCCGTCAGCGATCTCGCCAAGTGCACGAACGTCGTCGCCAAGCTCGGCGGGCTAGTCATGGCGATCAACGGCTTTGGATTCCACAAGCGCGAACGCCCGGCCACCTCGGACGAACTCGTCGCCGCCACGCGCGACTTCCACATGCACATGATCGACTGCTTCGGCGTGGACCGTTGCATGTTCGAGAGCAACTTCCCGGTCGACAAGGTGAGTTGCAGCTACCGCGTGCTGTACAACTCCTTCAAGAAGATCGCCGCGGGTTTCTCGGCAACCGAAAAGGCGGCGGTGTTCCACGACACGGCTGTACGCGTCTATCACGTCGGCTAGTACGCAACCCGAGGCCGACGACAAGCCATCGTTCGTCGCGCTGGCGCGCGCGCTGAGCGACCGGCGGCTCTGGCGGATCTTCCTGCTCGGCGCGGCCAGCGGCTACCCATGGTTGCTGATCGGTTCCGCCATGAACGCCTGGCTCACCGAAGTCGGACTGTCGCGCACCGGCGTCGGCCTGTTCGGCGCGGTCCTCGTCCTGTACACGATCAATTTCCTGTGGGCGCCCATCGTCGACCACGTCCGTCTACCGGTGCTCGGCCACCTCGGTCAACGCCGTTCGTGGATCATCGCGTGCCAAGGGCTGCTGATCGCCTTCGCGGTGCTGCTGGCGCTCACCGGGCCCCAAGTCAGCCTGACGGCGACTGCCCTAATCGCAATCGGCATCGCCGCGGCGTCGGCTACGCAAGACCTCGCGATCGACGCCTACCGGATCACGGTCATCGGCGAAGACGAGCCCGAGTTGTTGGGACACGCGGCGGCGATGGCGACCTGCGGCTGGGTGACGGGTTCAAGCCTCCCGGGCACAGTTGCGTTCTGGCTCGCCGACCCGATCGGTTGGCCGAACGTCTACCTCGGCCTAGCGGTGCTGGTGGTACCGATCACGCTCTTGGTCTGGCGTTTGTTTCCGGAGCCACCGCGCCCCGCCGGTGTGGCGTTCGATTGGCATCGTATGGATCGGTGGGTGCGGGACACGTACCTCGACGCCGTCGCCGAGTTCTTTCGCCGCAACGGGGTGCAACTGGCCCTCGGCCTGTTGGCGTTCATCTTCCTGTTCAAGATCGGCGAAGCCTTCCTCGGCCGCATGGTGATCAGGTTCTACATTGAGGTCGGCTTCAGCAACGCGGACATCGGCACGTACTCGAAAGGCCTAGGTTGGCTGGTCACCATGGTCTGCGCGCTAGCAGCCGCGATTTTGACCGGACGTTTCGGCGTAGTCCGGGGATTGTTCCTGGCAGGCATCGCCATGGCGGCCACCAATCTCCTGTTCGCCTGGATCGCGGTGGTCGGGCCGGACACGCGCGTGCTGGCCTTCGCCGTGGTCGCCGACGGCGTGACGTCAGCGTTCTCGACCGTCGCCTTCGTGGCGTTCATCTCCTACTACACCAGCCGCCTTCACACAGCCGCCCAATACGGGGCGTTGGCCTCACTCGGCAACTCCGGGCGCACTGTTCTCGCCGCGAGCAGCGGCATCATCGTCGACGCGCTGGGCGGCGCCTGGGCAGCGTTCTTCGTCATTACCGCGCTGATGGTGACGCCATCGCTCGGCGTGCTCGTGTGGATTGGTCGTCGAATTGCAGTCACGGACACGCCTGTCGAAGGCGCTCCCATGAATCAACCAAGGAAATCCCATGGCATCAACTGAATCGAGCAAGAACGTCGCATTGATCGTCGGCGGCGGTCCGGGCATCAGCGCAAGCTGCGCCCGTTTGTTTTGCGGCAACGGCATGCGCGTCGCCATAGCGGCGCGGACGCCCGACAAGCCCGCGCTCACTGAACTCGCAGCCGCATACGACGTCACCAACTACGCCTGCGATGCGGCTGATCCAGACGCGGTGAGTGCGCTGTTCGAGGCGGTCGAGGCGGATCTCGGCAATCCCGCCCTGGTGGTCCACAACATCGACGGCCGGATGCGCGACATCTTCCGCAAAGGCATCGCGGAGGCGGATCCCAAGCTGGTTCACGAAGTGATGATGAACTCGCCCTACAGCGCCTTCCTAGTCGCGCAGCAAGCCACGCAACGGATGCTCGCCGGTCCGGCGGATGCCGCCGGAGACGGCCATCGCGGTACGATCATCTTCACCAACGCCAGCGCCGCGAAGAAGGGCTATGCGCGTAGCGGCGCCTTCGCCATGGCCTGCCAAGCGAAGTCGGGACTGGCCGAGAGCATGGCGAGGGAACTGATGCCGCAGGGCATCCACATCGCCAGCGTGCCCATCGACGCCGCCATCGGCTGGACGCAACCGGACGGCACCCGCGCGCATCGCATGGCCGGGACGTCAGTAGACGACAACATGGCCGACCCCGATCGAATCGCGGATCTGTACCTGCAGTTGCACCAGCAGCACCGGTCGACCTGGGCGTTCGAGGTCGTACTGCGACCGTGGGTGGAGAACTGGTAACGCAGCTTCGGACAACGCGCCGCGTTACTCCTCCAGGGCCGCCAGCACCTTCGGCGGCGACATGGGCAACTCCCGCAGGCGCAGACCGACCGCGTCGTGGATCGCGTTCGCGACCGCCGCCATCGGCGGCGCGATCGGCACTTCGCCGACACCCCGAACGCCGTGCGGATGCGCGTCGTTCGGCACCTCGACGACCACGGTGTCGATCATCGGGAGGTCCGATGCCACGGGCATGCGGTAGTCCAGGAAGCCTGGATTGTCGAGTTGGCCCGCGTCGTCGAAGATGTACTCCTCGTTGAGCGCCCAGCCGATGCCCTGGGCGACACCGCCCTGCATCTGGCCCTCCACGTAGCCCGGGTGGATCGCCCGGCCAGCATCCTGTACCGCGGTGTAGCGGACCACCTCGACGCGGCCGGTTTCTTCGTCGACCTCGACGTCGCAGACGTGGGTCGCGAACGCGGGCGCCGCCCCTTGCGCATTGACCGACACCTGCGCAGCGATCGGGCCACCGGTCTGCGCCGCCTTCGCGGCCAAGTCCGCGAGTGACAGCGGCTCGAAGTCACCTGCGTTGGCGCCCGCCGGATGGGCGTGGCCGTTCTTCCAGTCGACCGCTTCGGGATCGATGTCCCAGAGCATCGCGGCACGCTCACGTAGCTGCTTGACCACGCGCTCCGTTGCCTCCGAAACCGCCGTCCCCGCCGAAAACGTCACTCGGCTGCCGCCGGTGGTGGCGCTGAAACCGATGGTGTTGGTGTCGCCAACTTGCGCGCTGACGTTCCGGTAGTGGATGCCCAGCGTCTCGGCCACGATGTTTACCATGGACGCGCGCGAACCGCCGATGTCGGGGTGGCCGGTGGTTACCGCTACCGTGCCGTCCTCGTTGACGTTGACATTGGCACTCGACTCGCCCCCGACGTTGAACCAGAAGCCGCAGGCCACGCCGCGGCCCTGACCGTTCTTGCGCGACGCGTAGTGCGGATGAGCCTGGGCGGCCTTGAGCGTTTCTTCGAAGCCAATCCGGCGGAACGTCGGCCCGTACGCGGCCCGCGTGCCCTCCCGCGCAGCGTTCTTGAGGCGGAGTTCGATGGGGTCGATGTCGAGTTCCCGCGCCAGTTCGTCGATCACCGATTCCACCCCGAACGCGGCGATGGGTGAGCCGGGTGCCCGGTAGGCGTTGCACTTCGGCCGGTTCGCCACCACGTCGTAGCCGACCACCTTGACGTTGTCGATGGCATAGGGCGCGAACGAGCAATTGCACGCTGCACGCACGGGAGAACCCGGGAATGCGCCCGCCTGGAAACGGAACGTGGCCTCGGCAGCCACGATTCGTCCGTCGCGGCGGGCGCCGATCTTGATCGTATTCGACGATCCCGCGGTCGGTCCCGTGGCGCGAAACACCTCCTCGCGCGTCATCACCATCTTCACCGGGGCACCGGCCTTGCGCGAGAGCGTATAGGCCAGCGGCTCGAGGTAGACGATGGTCTTGCCGCCGAATCCGCCACCGATTTCCGCCGGGATCGCACGGATGTCGGACAGTCGCGCGCCGGTCATCTTCGCGGTGGCGTTGCGGACCATGAACTGCCCCTGGCTCGAGCTCCAGATCGTTGCGCGCCCGTCTGCCGCCACGCTGACAAGGCACGCATGCGGCTCGATATACCCCTGGTGGACGGGCCTGGTTTTGAAGTGCCGCTCGATGACGACATCAGCCTCCGCAAAGGCATCGTCCACGTCCCCGAGTGTGAAGGCCATGCGGCTCGCCACGTTCGTCGGCGCATCCGGTGCCGTATCGTCGCCGTCGGTCCGCAGGAAATCGTGGAGTACGGGTGCATCGGCACCCATCGCCTCGTCGACGTCGATGACCCAGGGCAGCGGTTCGTAGTCGACGTCGACGAGTTCCAGCGCGGCTTCGGCGGCTTGGGCGGTGGTCGCCGCCACTGCCGCAACGGCGTGACCCGCGTAGAGTGCCTTGTCGCGCGCCATGACATTGCGGCTGACGAAGCGCATGTCGGCGGGACCGACCGTCACCGGCGTGTCGAGCGGGAAGTCCACCAAGTCGGCACCCGACATCACGGCCTTCACCCCGGGCGCCGCCGCTGCGCGGTCCAGGTTGATCGATCGGATGCGGGCGTGTGGATGCGGGCTGCGCAGCACCTTGCCCCAGAGCATGCCTGCCTGCGTGAAATCGGCGCCGAACGCCGCCCGGCCTGTCACCTTGTCCTCGCCGTCGGGGCGAATCGTGCGCTTGCCGATCCATTGGTTGCCAGACTCGT
Source organism: Candidatus Azotimanducaceae bacterium (assembly GCA_965203685.1). Classification (GTDB taxonomy): domain Bacteria; phylum Pseudomonadota; class Gammaproteobacteria; order Pseudomonadales; family Azotimanducaceae; genus VXYL01. The sequence continues at coordinate 10,936 of OZ241908.1, read as the reverse complement.
CGTCCACGGTCATTCCTCCCTCGCTAGCAGCATTGGGCCATCAGTTGTCCCTGATTTCGACATGGTGGCAAGCCTGCAAAGGAGGCGCCGCTTAGTGGAACTGGTCATGGTCTGAACTGTCGATGAACAAAGAGGCAAACAACGCATGGGCACCCTAATGGACGCCCTAGAAACCGTCAACGATCCGAGCAGAATAGCTCTCCGATGCACCGAGTCGCCGACAACCAGGGGGAGCCCATGAGCCGCGTACTCGTATGTCCACCCACCCATTTCGGCGTCGAGTACGTCATCAATCCATGGATGGCGGGCAACGTTGGCGCGGCGACGTCGACCCGCGCCCGCCGCCAATGGGACGCGCTCGTCGGCATCCTCGAGGAGCACGCCGAGGTGACCGCGATCGAACCGGTGTCGGGACTGCCCGACATGTGCTTCGCTGCCAACGCCGGGCTTGTCCTCGACGGGACCTTCGTGCCGTCCACGTTCAGCGTCGCGCAACGCGAGCCGGAGCCGCCGCTGTATACGCACTGGGCCGCGGAGGCGGGCTTCGAGATCGCCGAAATCGATCCCGACCTCGCATTCGAAGGCGAAGGCGATGCGCTCTGGTGGCCGCAACCCGGCTCGGAGCCCCTGCTGTGGGCCGGCTACGGCGTCCGCACCAGCCTTGAGTCCCATCGGGCACTGGCCGAACGTCTTCGCGTACGCGTGCTGTCGCTGCGGTTGGTCGATCCGCGCTTCTACCACTTGGACACCTGTTTCGTGCCGCTGCCGGGCCGGCGCGTGATCTACTACCCGCCGGCGTTCGACCACCAGTCGCAACGCCTGATCCAATCCCACGTGCCGTGCGATGCCCGCATCGAGGTGGATGACGAGGACGCCTTCGCCTTCGCCTGCAATGCCGTGCGCCTCGGCAAAACGCTAATCACGAGCCACGCCAGCACCGAACTGCGCCGCCGCCTCGAAGCGTGGGGATTCGCAGTCGTCACCACACCGCTCTCCGAGTTCATCAAGGCCGGGGGCGCCGCCAAGTGCCTGACCTTGATGCTGGATCAGGACGAGCCCGCCGACTTCGCGAAGCGCCCGGCCGTGGCGTCCCCGATCCGCTCGCAGACGGTGGAGATGGAAGGCCACTTACTCGACGAGGGCGTGCTGACGAACGCCTTCGAGGCCGTCAATCGTTCCGGCGGCAGTTTTCGTCTTGAACGGTTCCACGCCGGTGAACGCGGCGACCAGACCAGCCGCGTCCGGTTCACGGTCAGTGCCCCGACCCAGCCACGGCTTGGCCGGACGCTCGACCTACTGCGGCCCTTCGGCGCGGTGCTGGCGAGCGAGCAGGACGCGGCGACGCTAGTCGACGTGGAACGCGACGGCGTGGCGCCGGACGACTTTTGCTGTTCGACGATCTATCCGACCGATGTGCGCATCGGCAACGAGTGGGTTCGCGTGGCCCGCCAGCGAATGGATGCAGCGATCGTGGTCGACGATGCGGGCGCCCGCTGCACCTTGATGCGCGACCTTCGCCGCGGCGACAAGGTCGTTTGCGGCGAGGCCGGCGTCCGCGTACACATGCCGGATCCGCGCCGCGCCCAGGGCGGATTCGCATTCATGTCGTCCCAGGTGACCACCGAACGCCGGGCGGAGGTCCAGATCGAGGAACTCGCCTTCGAGATGCGCCGCATCCGGTCTCGAGACGGACGCATCGTCGTGGTCGCCGGGCCCGTGGTGATCCACACCGGAGGCGGCCCACACCTCGCGGCACTCATTCGCGCGGGCTACGTGCAGGCTCTCCTGACTGGAAACGCGCTGCCGGTTCACGACTTGGAGACCAACCTGTTCGGCACGTCGCTCGGCGTTGATCTCAACCGCGGAACGGGCGTCCAGGGTGGCCACCGGCACCATCTCAAGACCATCAACCGCATCCGTGCGGCCGGTTCCATTGCCCGGGCGGTGGAGGACGGCATCGTCACCGGCGGCATCATGTACGAGTGCGTGAAAGCCAACGTACCCTACGCCCTCGCGGGCTCGATCCGCGACGACGGACCGCTCCCGGATACCCACATGGACCTGGTCGCCGCGCAGGCAGCCTACGCGGATCTGATCGAAGGCGCGGACCTGATCCTCATGCTGTCCACAATGCTGCACGCCATCGGCACGGGCAACATGACGCCTGCTGGCGTGCGACTCGTGTGCGTGGACATCAACCCCGCCGTGGCCACCAAGCTCGCGGACCGCGGTAGCATCGAGTCAACGGGCATCGTCACCGATGTAGGGTTGTTCCTGAATCTCCTGGCGCGGGGTTTGGGCGCCGAGTGAGGGCGCCTCTACGCCTTGGCGAGTTCGTCCGCCAACTGCGGGTGGCCGTGGAACCGTGCCCAGCTTGACGGTGTGCCGTTGTACAGGTCGTCCGTCGCGCGCGGATCAGCACCCGCACGCTGCAACCGTTCGATGATCTCCACGCGACCATCTGAAGCCGCCAGGTGGAAGGCCGTGACGCCTTTCGCGTGACCGCCGAGCCAACCCGTGCCGTTCGGGTCGGCGCCTTGGTCCAGGAGCCAATCGACCATCTCGATGCGATTGCGGAACGTGGCGCGGAGCAACGGCGTGGTTTCGTAGGCGCGACCGTCGATTTCAGCGCCCCTCGCGACCAGAGCCTTGGCGGCTTCGAGGTGACCGTTGGTGGCGGCGAGAATCAGGGCCTCGTCGAGGACTTCCTGGTCGTCGTCTCTGGTGGCCCATGGAAACCAACCGTAGTTCGGGCGGTAGTACGCGCGGTTCGCCTTGGCGGAGGGGTTCAGGTTGCCGTCGAGATCGAAGGCCTCGTCGATCGCGTCGACGTCGTTCAGGCCCGCGGCCACGCGCAGGTTGTCCGGTGCTCGGTCGCGGGCCGCGATGACGCGTGCGACGTCAGGCCAGCCCCAGATGATCGCGTGCATGAGCGCCGTCCCACCCGGCAGCATGGTCTCAATGCGCGGATCCGCGCCCCGCTGCAGCAGCAATTCGGCCATCGCCGCCGAGCCAACGCTGTGCAGCGCCGACTTCTGCGTTGAGGCCACGGCATTGACGAGTGCAGGGTCCGCGTCCAGGTGTGCGGTGACGGCGGCCAAGTCGGCACCCTCCACCTTGTGGAAGAAGTCGATCGAGCGCTCATCGGAACCGGACTGGATGGCGCGCAAGCGGAGTTCCATTTCGCGCCAGTCGGCGAAGCCGTGCTCGACAGCGCTGACCTCGAGTGCTTCGACGAGAGTGGCGCGCAACGGGTCGAGGTCGGCGAATTGCGGCACGCGCGCAAAACGTGCACGTGCCTCCGCGAAGCCGGCAGCCGCTTCCTTGGCAAGCATGGCCAGGTACGGCGTGTGGAACGCGATCTCGTGGCTGTAGAGACGCAGAGGCATCGTCGCTTGAGTCCATCGCCAAGGTAAGAACCGTCAAACATAGCATTCTCGAGAACTCGTGCTATGTTGCGCGCGCCTTGGTTCGAACAAGAAACCCGTGCCGCGCAACGTCCTCTTCATCACCGCAGACCAGTGGCGCGGCGACTGCCTCTCGGCGCTGGGCCACCTCGTCCAGACACCCAACCTCGATGCGCTCGCGCAGGACGGCGTGCTGTTCACCAACCACTTCGCGAACACCGCGCCATGCGGGCCGTCGCGGGCGAGCATCCACACTGGCATGCGCCAGCATCGGCATGGCGTCACGGCCAACGGCGTGCCGCTCGCCTCCCGCTACACGAACTGGGCGCTGGAGGCCCGCGAGCTCGGGCTCTCGCCGGCGCTCTTCGGCTACACGGACACTACGCCCGAGGGCGCCGATCCCGAAAACGCCGCGCGGAACATCTCCGACGGCATCCTCCCGGGGTTGGACCCCGTCGTCTGCCACGGCAAGTCCATCTGGCGACCCACGGCCTGGGCCGCGTGGCTGGAAGGAAAGGGCTACACCGTTCCCGACGAGCCGATGGAACTGTACACGGCGACCATCGAGACAAAAGGGGACCAATCACCGGCGTCGCTTCGTGTCCCGGCCGAGTTGCACGACACCCGCTTCCTAGTCGACCAAGTCATCGAATACGTCAAAGCGCGCTCCGGCTGGTGCGTGCACCTGTCCATCTTTCGGCCGCACCCGCCATGGGTCGCGCCCGCGCCCTACAACGCGCTGTATCCGCTGGACGAGCTCCCACCATTCAAGCGGGCCGCCGATATCGAAGCCGAGAGTGAAGCGCATCCGTGGCTGGCCTTCATGCTGAAGCAACGGCTGGCCCGGGCTCCGCGGGACGACGATCGCGTACGCCGGTGGCAGGCCAGCTACTTCGGGCTGATGACGGAGGTGGATCACAATCTCGGTCTCCTGTTCGACGCCCTCAAGGAGTCAGGCGCCTGGCAGGACACGCTGATCGTGTTCACCTCGGACCACGGGGAACAGATGGGCGATCACTGGCTGATCGGCAAGCTGGGGTTCTTCGACGAGTCCTACGCTGTGCCACTGATCATCCGCAACCCGGACGCCGCCGCGGACGGCCGGCGCGGCACCCGCGTCGACGCCTTCACCGAGAACATCGATCTCATGCCGACCTTGCTCGACTGGCTCGGTGCGCCGATACCCGGGCAATGCGATGGCGCCTCGCTGCTGCCTTCGACGCTCAACGGGTCGGCCACGCAGGGGTGGCGGGACGCTGTCCAATGGGAGTTCCACTTCACCCACGTCGCCCAGGCGCTCGACCTGTCGCCGTCCGAGTGCCAGCTCCAAGTGACGCGAGGCAAAGGCTACAAGGACGTGACTTTCGCCGCGTTCCCGCCGCTACGCTACGACCTCGACGACCACCCCGGCGAGTTGCGCTTGACCCCCTGACAGTCCCCGGAGGTTGGACTAGGCGTCAGTTTTCCGGCTCTCCCTTGGGTATGTGTTGGAACTGCTGCGTCACCTCGCCGACGGCGAGCCCCGCCACCGCAGCCCAAGCCACCAAGGCCGTCGCGACCCAGGTCGTGGGTAGCATGGCGAATGCCACGACCCATGCGCCGACGAAGATCGCAACGCGTCGCTTCATCTTCGCGGGCTGCACCGAGGGCCTGTCGCCGGGCCGCGCGAGCGGGAATGCCCTGACCCGCACGAACCAGCCGTGGGCGAGCATGAGCCCGACGAAGACCGGCCAGCTCGCGTCCTGCTGCCTGAACTCGGGTACCTCGTCGAGCTCCGCATCCACTGCCCCAGGCTGCGCACCGAGCCGGGATCGGATCTGCGCCCACACGTATTGCGGTGTCGGTCGCTGACCGGCGCCGCTCATGTTGTCCCGCGTGGGGCGACAGCGCCATCGGTAAAGGACCCGCCGCTGCCGGTCTACAGCAACGACGGCCGGCTGGAAGTAGCCGCGCGGATGGCTCGCCCAAGAGCGCATCCACAAGTGGCCGGCGTTCTCGTTGGCGAAGATGTTGAGGAAGCCGTTCTCTCGCAACGCGCGCCGAATTTCGTGGTGGGGGTCACCGATGCACGGATAACCGACCTCCCAAGCATTCTCTGCCTCGGTGGCGAGGCTCTGCGGCTCGCTGGTCAGCCCGAAGACTTCACCACCTGCCGACCGGACGGCCTTGACCACCCCGGATTTGACGTAGCTCCGCAACTCGGAGCGGCAAGGGGGTCACCACAGGCCGCGGTAGAACAGCAGCAAGACGAACACGTGCTCGTTCAACTGCCGTTCGAGCCAGTCCGCGCGGACACGCGGCGGCGGGTCGAGATGCGCCGGGATTGCCGAAGACCCAGCTTCGATGGCGCTGAAGCGGAAGCCTTCGCCCGTGCGTTCGACTCGCACCTGTTCGCGTACGCACAAGTCGTCCTCGCAGAGCACGAGGCCGAACTCCACGCCGCCATCGACGACCGCCTCGTCCACATCGACCAACCCGGTGAGCGTGAACCGCGCACCGCGCTCCTGGTTGATCCAAGTAAGCGCTGCTTCAGCCGCAGGGCGCAAGGACGCCGGGATGTCCGCGCCCGGGATCACCTACGGCGCATTTCCTTCCGGTGCCCGCGGCACGTCCAACGCTTCCAGATTCGCAACCAACTGACGGCCGGCTTCGGCGGGATTCACCTCCTTGTCGATCTTGCGGATGATGCCGTCGGGATCGATGTAGAAGGTCCACCGTTGCGCGTACCCCCGCGGTGCCAACACGCCGTACGCCTCGCTGACCGTCTTCTCCGGATCCGCGAGGATGGGGAAGGTCGCCGCGTTCTGCTCCGCGAACGCGGTGTTGTCCTCCACCGTGTCCGTGCTGGCCATGAAGTAGGCCACGTCGTAGTTCCTGATTTCCTGGTCACTGTCACGCAGCGCCTTGCACTCCATCGTTCACCCGCCGGTGAACGCCTTGGGGAAGAAGGCGATCACCACGGACTGCTTGCCGCGGAACTGCGCCAGCGTGTAGGTCGCGCCATCCGATGCCGCCAGCTCGAACTCGGGGGCCGGCTCGCCAACCTCCGGCGCCGCTGCGGCGGTGCCGCCTACGACCAGGAAGGCGGCTGCCATGCACGTTGTGCGAATCCGCATGGGTCTCTCCTTCAGTGCCTCAGTCAAGGAGCGGATTCTTTCAGACAGGGGCGGTGGCGTAAACACGACCTGGCGCGTGCGCTGCACCGACGCTTCACCATCCCGGATATGCTGTGCCGCACCTTGGCGACGGCACCCGACCCACCATGAGCAAGATCGACCGGATTACCGTTCAGACCTACCAGTACACGCTCGGCGAACAGCCGGGTGGCAAACCGAGATACACGCGGTTCCTTGTCACCATTGATACGGACGATGGGTTGTCCGGCAGCTATGCGCCGCACTTCGGCGGCACCCCGCACGCCCAGGCACAGGTCCAGGAGATGGCACGGGGTCTGATCGGCATAGACCCGGAACAACGGGAGCAAGTCTTCGAGCGGCTCAAGCTGAGCCACCGCCACTACGACAAATCCGGTATCGCTGCCATAGACACCGCGTTGTGGGATCTCGCGGGAAAAAAATACGGTGTCCCGATCGCTCAACTGCTCGGTGGATTTCGTGACCGGCTACCCGTCTATGCGAGCACCACGTCGGGCCAACCCGGACGAGGCGGGCTGGACAGCGTCGAGCGCTACGCCGACTTTGCCGAGTCCTGCCAGGCGGCGGGAATTCCCGCGTACAAGATCCACAGCTTCTTCGATGGCAATCCGAAGACCGAGATCGCCATCATGACCGCGGTGCGTCAGCGGGTCGGTGACGACATGAAGCTCATGAACGATCCGGCGTCGTCCCTGAAGTCGTTCATGGACGCGGTCGAAGTGGGCCGAGCCTGTGACGACTTGAGCTTCTTCTGGTACGAGGACCCTTACCGCGACGCTTCGTCAAGCGCCGTGGCCCACAAGCGGCTGCGCGACTTCATTCGCACGCCGATGCTGATCGCGGAACACATTCGCGGGTTCGAGCAGAAGGCTGACTTTGTGCTCGCGGGCGGGACGGACATCATGCACATCGATCCTGAACTCGATGGCGGCATCACCGGCACCATGAAGCTCGCGCACTTCTGCGACGCGATCGGCATGGAGGTCCAGCTCCACACGGCGGGACCCATGCACCGTCATTGCATGGCGGCGATTGTGAATACGCACTTCTATGAGCTCGGCCTGGTACGCCCGGACATCCCAACGAACATCCTGCAGCCACCGATCTATGCCGACGACTACGGCGACGAGGTGGGCAACGTGGGGCAGGACGGATGCGTCCCCGTGCCCACCGGACCCGGCTTGGGTGTGATCTACGACGCCGACCGCATCAACAGCGGGGAAGTGAGCAGGGCCGAGATTCGCTAGGTGAGGGCCGCCGGTGCGGCCTCAAGCTCACGGCACCGCCCACATCAGGAGCGGCGCTTTTACATCGGCAGGCGACCGCTTTAAGGTGCGTCCATGAGGCGCAGGCTGCCGATCGGCGTGCAGAACTTCCGCGAGATTCGTGACGAGAACTGCTACTACGTCGACAAGACCGCCTACGTCGGGCGGATGTTCGACGAGGGCAAGCACTTCTTCCTATCCCGACCGCGGCGGTTCGGCAAGAGCCTGTTCTTGGACACGTGCAAGGAACTGTGCGAGGGCAACGAGGTGCTCTTCAAGGGCCTCGCCATCCATGATCGCTGGGATTGGTCGACCCGGTTTCCGGTTGTGCGTCTGAGCTTCGGCAGTGGCCACTTCCAGCGCGCGGACGACCTGCGCCGCGAAGTGGACGACCGACTGCTCGACCTAGAGCACGAAGCGGGAGTTGCCGCACGCCATTCGGGTGCGGCGGCGCGACTCCGCCACCTGATCGACGTGCTGCACGATGAAACAGGGCAACGCTGCGCCGTATTGATCGACGAGTACGACAAACCGATCCTCGATGCCTTGGACACCCCGGAAATCGCCCGCGCCAATCGTGACTTCCTGCGTGGCCTCTATGCGGTGATCAAGGATTGCGATGCGCACATCCGGTTCAGCTTCATCACTGGCGTGAGCAAGTTCTCGAAGGTGAGCTTGTTTTCGGGACTCAACAATCTCACGGACATCACGCTGGATCCGCGCTACTCCGCCGTGTGCGGCTACACCGAAGCGGACCTGGATGCCGTTTTCGCGCCGGAGATGCCCGGTCTCGACCGCGACGAGATACGCGAGTGGTACAACGGCTACGGTTGGCGGGGCCAGGACCGGGTCTACAACCCCTACGACATCCTCTTGCTGTTCGACAGCCGCGAGTTCGCCGCCCACTGGTTCGAGACCGGCACACCGAAGTTCCTCGTCGATACGCTGTTCATGCGTCGCACGAGCACACTGTCGCTCGACGGCGCCGTGGGAAGCGCCGAACTCCTGTCGACCTTCGACGTGGACGACATGCCGACCGAGGCGTTGCTGTTCCAGACCGGCTACCTGACGATCACGCGCACGGAGCCGCGCGGGGGCGAGACCTACTACCGATTGGGCTACCCGAATCGGGAGGTGCGCCAGAGCCTCAACCGCAGCCTTTTGAACCGCATGACGGGAGACGCGTCGAGGCAGGTGGCTCACAGCGCTCGCCTTTACGACCTCCTGCTCGCCAACGATTTCGACGGGCTCCAGCGACTATTTCACGCGTTCTTCGCCAGCATTCCGCACCAGTGGTACACGAACAATGACATCGCGAACTACGAGGGATTTTGCGCCAGCGTGTTCTACTCCTACTTCGCCGGCCTAGGGCTCGACATCACGGTCGAAGACAGCACGAACCACGGCCGGCTGGACATGGCGGTTGTCTTCAACGAACGCGTCTACCTGTTCGAGTTCAAGGTCGTCGAGATGGAACCCGAGGGTGGGGCGATGGCCCAGTTGCAGGAGCGACGCTACGCCGACAAATACCGCGACCTCGGCCGACCGATCTACTTGGTCGCCGTGGAATTCAGCCAAGAGGACCGCAATCTCGCGGCATTCGAGGTGGCGGACGGCTGAGCCGGCATGATGTGGCGATGAACGGAACCAGCAACGCAGCACCGCGGCGGATCGCGATCGTCGGGGCCGGCGTCTCCGGACTCGGGGTGGCCTGGGCGCTGCACAAGCACCCCGATCGTTTCGATTTCCGCGTCTTCGAGGCGGCGGACCGGATTGGCGGCAACGCCGTGACCGCGGACATGCCGCAGGACGACGGCACCTCGATCCCGTTCGACATATCCGTTACCGCGTACATCCCCTCCGTCTACCACCACATCCTGCTGTTGATGCAGCAACACGGTATCGAGCTAGTCGACACCCAGTTCAGCTACAGCGTCCGGTATCACGGCGAGATCTATGCGCACGACTTCGACTCGAACTTGAGGAGGCAACTTAAGCCCGAGATCGACAAGTTCCAGAAACTGCTCAGACGCCTGAAGCGCTTCGGCCGGCTCAGCCGATCACGGTCGAGGCTCGCGGCCGCACTGAACCCGTACAACTACGTCAGCATGGGCACGTTGCTCAACATCGGCCGGTTCTCCGGCGACTTCCGCTACAAGATCCTCAAACCGATGTTCGTCAACTTCCTGATGGCGACCAACGTGTTCGACATGCCGGCAGCGCTGTTCGCCCGGTACCTGGAGTTCTTCGACATCGAGACCGCGACCCCGATGCAGACCTGGGCTGGCGGCACACGGCGTATCTACCAGGCGATGTCCGCGCCGTTCCAGGATCGGATCCATCTCTCGCGACCGGTCCGCAAGGTCCACCGACGGCGGTCCGAAGTCGTCGTCGAGGACGCCGAGGGCAAGACGGAGACATTCGACGAGGTCGTCTTCGCGTGCAACGCGAACCAGGCCCTGATGATGCTCGACCGACCCACTTTCCTGGAGGCCTGGCTGCTAGCCTCGATCCGCTACGAGAGCGAACTCCACAACCACACCATCGTCCATTCGGACGCCTCGGTCCTACCCGATAACGACGCGCGTCCGCTCGCCACGAGGAGCAACCACATCGAGCAGTACGGTGCGCGCCCGGACAACTACGAAATCACCTACATCATGCACAACCAGCAGCCCTGGGCGAAGAACTCGGACCGACCGTGCCTCGTAACCTACAACGCGACGAGCCCGATCGACGCCGGCAAGATCGTCATGAGGCACTGGTTTCAGCACATCGTGCACGATGTACGACACATCGCCTTCCTGATCCACGTGTTCCGCTTCATCCAAGGCAAGCGGCGAACCCGCTACTGCGGCGCCCACACGCTGATCAACAGCCAGGAGACCTGCTTCGTGACCGGCCTCGTCACCGCGAGGCAACTCGGAGCGGACCACCCGTTCGACGACATTGAGACGCGCAAGTGGTTCAACTTCTATGGGCGCATCATGTACGGTTGGCGGCTGCGCAAGGCCTGATGCCATTTGTGCGGAAGGCCGTGCCAGTCACCGCGAGTCGGTCGCCAAAGCCGCAAGTTCGGAGTACGCCAGCACGCCGCCTAGGATCGGTT